>QHVT01000027.1 GCA_003223645.1 Acidobacteriota bacterium
CAAAAGGTGGTACCTCTATACGGCGCGGGTCAGCCTGCATTGCGGGGTTCAAACCTCCACAGAAAAAACGACCTCTACGCGTCTTCAAGCAACGCCAGAGGTACCGCAGACTGGCCCGCCCTCGCAACTCCCGTTTGGTCAACGGTGGTCGTCAGCCGCCGGTGGTGCCTGCATTCTGCCTTCTGCCTTCTGCCTTTCCGTCCGGTGCGCGACGATCATGCCGTCAGCCCCGATAGCGCGCTGCACCATAGAGCGTGCACATCCAAGTGGGTCACTTCCCGCCACCCTGCCTAATCGCTGACCCTCGCTCTCCCCTCAGTACGGGTCAACAAAGCTGCCGATATTCACCATTACTACCCGCTTTAGGTGCGGCACAGAACTTGATCTAGGTCGCCCGATTTTCTTCCCTGACAATCGAAAAAGTTTTCAGAAAGTAGGAACATCGAGTGAAGAAGGCCTTCGTCGTCCTGTCTGTCGCCCTTTTCTATGCGGCCATCGGAAGCGCCGCTCCTCCTCCAGGAACCCCCAGCCGGTTCCCGACCGTCGATGAACAGCTCAAGTCCGCGCATGCGAACAAAGGCAGCGCGCTCGAGAAGTTGATCCATGCGAATCAGGATTTCTCGAAGCTGAAATCGCGGGACATGGACGACAAGATCGTTCCGCCGTGGCTCAAGGTGTACTGGCGGAAGGGACATCCGGAGGCCAATTACGACAATCCGAATGACCCGACGGGCGGCTATCCGCTCGTGCTGAAAGAAGTCCTGGAGTGGATGATGACCCACCAGGATTTCCAGCCGGGATTCTCCGAGGCGTCGATGGAGGAGGGAACTTCATTCGGCGATCACGACGCGGATGAAGAAGAGCGAATGGGTGTGCCGGGATGGTGGCGCTTGCAGTCGAACGGCGGGACGCCGGGAACGAACGTCCGCACGTCCGGCGCGCAGACGGCGTCGCGCAGCGAGTCCGACATCCGCATCAATTACTGGAACACGCAGAAGATCATCGCCGCGTCGAACAATATCGGCGGCTCGGGCACGCAGGGCATGTATTACTCGAGCGACGCCGGCGTGACGTGGGGCCAGACGAACCTCCCGCTCGCGAGCGGCGACTCCTTCCACTCCGACCCCACCGTCGACTGGTCTTCGGACGGCACGGCGTGGTCGACCACGATGGGCATCAACGGCAGCGTGCTGAAAGTGCAGTCGTACAAGTCGACCAACAGCGGCGCGACGTGGACGTTCGACGGAACGATCTCCGGCAGCCAGACCAACACCGACAAGCAGATGCAGTGGATCGACCACAGCGCATCGTCGGCCTTCGCGAACAACAACTACGTCATCTGGCACAACGGCAATCCGGCGTTCATGAACCGCCGCACGTCGACGGGATGGGGAACGCCCATCCAGGTAAGCGACGGACAGGCGACCGGCACGTGCATCGGCGCGGACGTGAAGACGAACGCGAACGGCGACGTGTTCGGCTTCTTTCCCGACACCGGATCGCGCGGCATCTACGTCGTGAAATCGACGAACGGCGGCGGGAGCTACGCGGCGCCGGTGAAGCTCGTCACGACCTACGACTCCTATGACATCGGCGTGCCGGCGTTCAACAGCCGGCGCATCCTCCTCTATGTTTCGGGCGGCGCGTATCGCAACGGCACGACGAACAACGTCTACGCGCTGTGGACCGATCTTTCCGGCGCGACCGGCTGCACGACTTCGACGAACGAGCCGGGATCGAGCGTGAGCTCGACGTGCAAGACGCGCATCTGGTTCGCGCGCTCGACCGACGGCGGCGCGACGTGGAGCGCACGCGTGAAGATCAACGACCAGTCCGGACTCAATGACCAGTTCAATCCGTTCCTGGCCGTCGACGAGACGAACGGCACGATCGGCGCGATCTACTACGACACCGTCGCCGACGCGGGCCGCAAGAAAGTCGACATCTACTATCAGATGTCGTCGGACGGCGGCGTGACCTGGGACGCGGCCGTGAAAGTCACGACCGCGCAGACCGACGAGACGATCGCCGGCGCCGACTCCGGCAACCAGTTCGGCGACTACAACAGCTTGTCGGGTTATGGCAACGCATTCTTCCCGTCGTGGACCGACCGCCGCAACAACGCGAAGGAAGAAATCTGGACGGCGAAGATCACGACGTCCACTACGCCGACGTTCTCGATCTCCGGCAGCGCCGGAACTTCGGGCGCGACCGTCACCGCCGGTTCTTCGTCGACGACCAGCGATGCATCGAACAACTATTCGATCGCGAGTCTCGCGGCCGGCACATACTCAGTCACTCCGAGCAAGTCCGGCTGCACGTTCTCGCCGTCATCACAGTCGGTGACGATCACGGCGTCGAACGTCACCGGCGTCAACTTCAGCGCGACGTGCTCCGCGCCGACGTTCTCGATCAGCGGCAACGCCGGAACTTCGGGCGCGACCGTCACCGCCGGTTCTTCGTCGACGACGAGCGATGCATCGAGCAACTACGCGATGTCGGGCTTCGTCGCCGGCACGTACACCGTGACGCCGAGCAAGTCGGGCTGCACGTTCTCGCCGGCATCGCAGTCGGTGACGATCACGTCGTCGAACGCGACGGCGAATTTCACGGCGACTTGCGGCAGCGGCGACATCCAGCTCACCAGCGGCGTGCCGGTGACGGGACAAAGCGTCGCGCAGGGCGCGTGGAAGTATTACTACATCACCGTTCCGTCGGGCGCGACGAACCTGACGTTCGCCACGACGAACGCCACGGCCGACGTCGACATCTTCACGCAGTTCGGCGCGAAGCCGACCAGCTCCTCGTACATCTGCCGTCCGTTCACCGCGTCCGGCAACGAAACCTGCTCGGCCACGAATCCGTCCGCGGGCACGTGGTGGGTCGGCGTGAACGGCTACGCCGCCGGCAGCTTCACCATCACCGGCACGGTGACGGTTCCGACGCCGACGTACTCGATCTCCGGCAGCGCCGGAACTCCGGGCGCAATCGTGACCGCGGGATCGCAGAGCGGCACGAGCGACGGCTCGAACAACTACGCGGTCAGCGGTCTCGCGAACGGCACGTACACGGTGACGCCGACGAAGAGCGGCTGCACGTTCTCGCCGGCCAGTCTCAGCGTGACGGTCAGCGGCGCGAACGTGACGGGACAGAACTTCACCGCGAACTGCAGCAGCTCGACGCTGTTCTCGAACGGATTTGAGAGCGCGACGGGATGGGCAACCGTACAGATTTCCGGAACGACCGGCGCGTGGACTCTCGTCGCATCCGGCACGAACCCGACGCTGAGCCCGCACGGCGGCACGTACATGGGGAAATTCAATTCGTACGACGCGACGAGCGGACACCAGACGCGCATCTATCAGACGACCGGCTTCGCGGTTCCCGGAACCGCGTCGACGGTCACGCTGAAGTTCTGGATGTATCACGACACCGGCTACTCGACCTACCCCGACAAGGTGCAGGTGCAGGTGTCGACCGGCTCGACGTGGGCGAACGTCGGAACGGCGATCAACCGCTACGACGGATCGACCGGTTGGAAGCAGCACACGATCGACCTCACCGCCTACAAGGGCACCACCGTGCAGCTCGGCTTCCTCGGCATGAGCGGCTTCGGCAACAACGAGTACATCGATGATGTGGTGGTGACGACTCCGTAGCGTGGCAATTCCACGGTGGTTTTCAGGGAGGGCTTCGGCCCTCCCTTTTTGTGCTCGCTTTCAACGAGTTGCACGTTCGTTCGCGCACGGGCCAGGAACGCAGAAGGCAGAGCGCAGAAGGCAGAAGTGAGAAGCCCGCCCCTAAAAGGAACTCTGCGCAAAACGTAAAAACATTTGTGCGGTTTTGCGTACTTGGGTGTGCTTCTCAGTTCTGGCTTCTGCGCTCTGCCTTCTGCGTTCCGGGGCCGTGCGCGACGAGCAACACCACTCGCGCTGCGCACGCCGCACCAGCACCCGCGCTTCACTCTCCCCGATACAACGGCGCCCACCCCTCGTGGTTCGCGAACAATCGCATGCAGCGGATGTGGCGCGTATCCGTCAGGTAGAAGCGGTGGTACTTGTGCGCGGGGATGGAGATGATGTCGCCCTTTGTCACTTCGATGCGGATCCAGGCGTCGCCTTCGTCGCGGACGTCGAAGATGCCGTCGCCTTCGAGGACGAAGCGCACCTCGTCTTCGGTGTGGTAGTGCTCTTTGTCGAATTTCGCGCAGATGGCGTCGAGATTTTCGTTCGCCGGTGAGAGCTCGACGACGTCCTGATCGACGTAGCCCTGCTGGCGTTTGATCGTATCGATCGTCGCATCCGCGTCATCCGCGGACACGCGCCAGAAGTTCACTCCGTGTTTGGAGAGGTCGTCGGGTCCCATCACGCGCGTCGGGTTGTCGAGAACATAGGCACGCATCGCTACGCTCCTTCGAAACGGGTTGGAATGCCGAGGCGCCGCATTTCGACGGCGGCGCGGAAGAGATATTCATAACACTCGGCGTGCGTCTTCGCGCGCACCCAGTCGCTGCCCCACACGTACACGCCGTGACGCCGCACGAGCACGGCGGACGTCGACGGATAGCGAAGGATCGCGTCTTCGAGCGCGTCGGCGAGATCGCATTCGCGCGCGGTGTTGTCGATGATCGGTACCACGAGCGTGTCGTGATAGCCGTATCCCTGAATGCCTTTGATCATCTCGAGATGCGAGATCGCGAACTCGCTGTCGAACAGCAGCGTCGCCGCCATCGCGTACATCGAATGACTGTGAATCACCGCTCCGGCGTTGCGGAGATTGATCGCTTTTAGAAAGAGCGAGCTGCATTCGGAGGGATGGAGTTTCTCGTTCGCGGGACGCGTGACGACCGCGCCGTCGAGCGCGATCGTGAACATATCGCCGGGCGACATCCGCTCTTTCTGCACGCCGCTCGGCGCGACGACAACGTGCTCGCCGTCGCGGATGCAGATGCCGCCGCCCGTTCCGCTGACCCAGCCGAGACCGTAGAACGTCCTGGCCAGATCGCAGATGAGGGAACGGACGTCGTCGGCCATGGGAGTGCGATGATGATAGCGCAGCGCTCAGGACGCCCAGATCCGCCGCACGGCCACGCCGAGCTCGCGCGTGTCGCCGCCCCGCCCTCCGGGGTCAGGAACCCACACCTCGTCCGTGATGAGATGCCCTTCCACACACGAAGCGTCGAGGCCATCCGGCAGGAGGAACTCGAGCAGGTTCCACTCCGGGCCTTCGACGTGGAAGCGACCAAGCTCATGGCCGGCGAGCTCGATGCTTCCTTCCATCGCGCGCGGTTTGTCGTCCGTGCCCCAGACGTTCGCCTCGACGAATAGATGTGTGCAGCCCTCGGTCTTGACCAGGAATCGCGCGTCCCGTGAGGTCCACCGGATGGGTGCCGGGGCGAAGTCGAGTGTGTGCCAGCCCTCTCTTAATTGGTGAAAGTCGTTCTCCCCCACGATGATGTTGCAGTGGACCTGGAGCAGTGGTTTGGTGTGCTCCTCCATCACCAGCGGACAGCCGGCGCCATGGTTGAGGCAGTAGCGCGGGACTTCGCCGGCCGCCAGCGAGCGCCGCATGTCCCGGGCAGTGTCGCTGTTCCAGATCTCTTCGAGTGTGGAGGTCTCGAGATTGCCGTAGGGATAACGGTGGTAGGGACACGCGAAGACCTTGCGCGTGTGCTCCTGGATGAAGAGGAAGCGCCAGGGGATCAGGCACGGTGTCGCCACACCTTCCTCGGCGAAGCCGCGGATGGCGCTGTCGCGCGCCGCGTCCCACTGCAAGGCGCAGCTGACGCCGAGCTGGCTGGCGAAGGCGGTCGCCTCTTCCCCGATCTGCACCAACTCTGCGTAGGAGAGCATCTCGTCTTCGTAGACGAAGTCGTATCCGAAGTGGCCGAGGGGAACACTCGGCCGGTCATGCAATGAGGCGAGCAGGGCCTGCACGCCGAGATCGCGCGTGAGCCGCAAAAAATCGAGCACTTCGTGACGGTTGATCTTCATCACGATGAACGTGAGGATGAGGACCGGGTCCTTCCCGCCGTTGCGCTCGCGGTACGTCGTCACGTAGTAGCGGACGTTCTCCACCACCCGCGCGAAGCTCTTGCCGGTGAGCTTGTAGAAGGTGTCCTCGGTGGCGGCGTTGAACGAGACGTGGAAGCCGAGGAGCGGGCCGCACGCCGCCAGCTGGTCCGCTTTCGCCGGAGTGAGCAGCAGGCCGTTGGTCACGAACGAGAAGACCTGGCCGCGGGCGGTGTAGCGCTCCGCCAGCTCGATCAGCCCGGGGTGGCTCAACGGCTCGCCAAAGCTGTCTTCGTTGATGTGCTCGCAGCGTTCGAGAAGCCGCGAGTACTGGTCGAGGTAGGTGGTCGCGAGCGGCTTGTAGTTGTGACCGAAATTCTTGCCGGTGCAAAACAGACAGGGTGGATCGATGTTGCAGATGCCGGTCAGCTCGACATTGACCTGCAGCGGCGCCGAGCGCAGGACGATGTCGCCGGCGCGCACCTCCTCGACATTGAGACGGCGGTTTTCCGCGACCAGGGTCATCGATCGACTCGCCTTCGGATTTGCGATGATGATAGCGCAGCAGAATGAACGACCGCCGGATCGCCATCGCGCTCTTCATCGTCGCGTTCGGGACGTACGTCTACTTCTACGGTGGCTGGGGCGCGAATCAGGAAGTGAATTACGCGCTGACGCGCGCGATGGTGGAGGCGCGCACGTTCGCGGTCGACGACTTCACCGTCCACGAGGGCGATATCGCGAACGGCCGCGGCGGCCACGTCTACAGCAACAAGCCGCCGGGATTGTCGATGCTCGCGGCGGCGCCGTATGCGTTGCAGTACGCGCTGCAGCAGCGCCGCATCGTGCGATTCCGCGACTACTGGCGGACGAACAAGCGGCTTGTGACGATCGAGATCTGCGGCATTGCCGGAGCGCTCATTCCTGCGATTCTGTTTCTCTATGGACGACGCGTGCTGCGCGTCAGCGCGTGGAGCGCTGCATTGGTCGCGTTGATGATCGCATTCGGGACGATCGTATTTCCGTACTCCACGATGATGTTCGCGCACGTTCCGAGCGCGCTGTTTCTGTTGCTCGCGTTCGTGCTGGTGAGAACGCGTCCGGTGCTGGCGGGGGTGGCGGCGGGGATTGCATCGATGTGTTTCTTGCTCTGCATTCCTGCGGCTCTGATCCTTGCGGGTGCCGCTGCCCTCAGCGGCACCGCGACCGCTGAGGGCAGCGGTCGCCACAAAAGTGCACTGCTCTTCATCGCCGGCGGCGCTCCCTTCGCGATCGCGCTCGCGATGTATCAGTGGATCTGTTTCGGCTCGCCGTTCGTTACCTCGTTGGAGCGAAGCGGCTACGCGCAGCAGGGACTCGTTCTCGGCGTGTTCGGAACGCCGACGCATTTCTTCGACTTGCTCGTCCCCGAATATCGCGGCCTCTTCTTCAGCTCACCGATTCTGCTGTTTGCGTTGATTGGTTTCGCCTTCCTGTGGCGCCGCTTTCGCGCTGAAGCGATCGCGATTCTCGCAATCGCGCTCGTGTTCCTCTTGAGCATCGCGTCCTTCAACGGATGGCACGGCGGCGCCGCATTTGGTCCGCGTTACCTCGTCCCGATCATCCCGCTCCTCGGCATCCCGATGATGTTCGCGGCCGATCGCTGGCGCGTCGCCTGGCTCGTCCTCGGCGCGATCTCGATCGCCATCAATCTCGCAGCGACTGCCGTCGATCCGATGCCGATCGACGGAATGATGCATCCGTTGACCGGCTACATCCTTCGCGCTCCTCACCTGTCGCTCGCGCAAGACTCCGGCAACCTCGGCGCGTCCATCCTGCCGGCGATTCTCTGGATCGTCGCCGGCAGTTGGTGGATTCTGAAGCGCGCTACTTCTTCTCCGGACACCAGCGATCGAAGCCCTGCGCTTTCTCGCGACGCTCGAGCGTCGTCGGATTCGTCGGCAGCACGCCCAACTTGATCAGCTGCGGGCGGAATTCGTAGCGGATGCGCACGCTGCGAATCGGATGCGGATCGAGATCGATGTCGATCGTCGTGACGTCGTGTCGCGTGCGATCGCCCATTCCGGTCGCGGCGTAGTCGTCGGATTGCTTCGATTCTCCCAACACACCGGAGCGCGGAGCAGCGGCCGGCGGCTCCGCAAACTCGCGCTCTTCGACGATGGGCCTTTCGCGCTCGCGATAGAAGATCGCCTCGATCACGCCGAGGTTTTCCGTTTGGCCGAGGGACGCGCCGTAGGAGTCGCGCTCACCGGTGAAAAAGAAACGGCGCGCGCTCGTCTCGCTCACCTGCCAGCCATCGATCACGACCGACTCGTACGGATCGAGCACCCACTTCGATGCGTTCCAACCGTCGCTGTGCTTCGCGTCAATCGTGTTGAGTCCGTCGACCGACAACGCGACCGCGACGCGGTACGGCATCGGATTGCTGATCTGCAGCGAGTACTCGCGGCCGTGCAGCGCCTCGATGTACGTCGTACCGCGCGCGAAGTAGACCGGACGCGGAACGCCGCCGGTGAGGACCGTGAGGTTGCAGCTGTACGAGCTCGCGTGAGCGGCGGTCGCGAGGATGAGGATCGCGGTAAGAACGAGAGTCTTTCGCATTGGCATCTCCTGTGGAGCGGCGGCCGCCCTCGGCCGCCGATTTCTCGCGAGCGGCCGGCGCCCGAGAGCGGGCGCCGCTCCACAAGTGAGACGCAATGCGCGCGCGAAAGAAAACCTCTCAGCCCGCGTACAGCTGCAAGTCGGTCCCGACGCGGTCCGCGATCTCGCAGGTGGTGTCGAGATCGGGATGGCGCACGAACACGAATCCGTCCGACAGGAGCGTCTTCACCCAATCGCGGCGGTGCGCACCGATCGGCAGGAGCTCGATTGCGGGAATGTGCTCGCCGAAGGAGGCGAGCAATCGATCGAGCCCTTCGATGCGGCGGATGTGGCCCTGTCCCTGCGCGCGCTTGAAGATGATCGCGCAGTTGTAGCGGCGCTCGAAGTCGAGGTCCCACTTGCCGTTCACGACGGCGTCGGCCCAGCCGCGGAAGAGATCGATGTCGTTCGCGAAGTTCATCGTGTCGACGGTGTGCGCGCCCGGCGGGCGCGCGGCGATCTCGCCGAACACGACCTCGCCGTCGCTCTTGCGATACCACTCCATGTGCGTGAATCCCGACTCCTGCTTCAGCGCTTTGAGAACATTTCGGCCGAGGGTGCGGCCCTCGTCGAATTCCGGATCATCGAAATGGCGCAGCGTCACGGTCTGCGGGCTGATCCACTCCGTGCTGCGTCCGATCAGCGGCCGCGGGCGATACCAGGAGACGTTCTCGAACACGGGGCGGCCGTCGATGCAGATCGTGTCGTACGTGTACTCCTCGGCCTCGATCCATTCTTCGATGTTGTACTCGCGGTCGCGTCCCGCTTTCGCGAGCGCGTTCTCCAGATCGCGCATCGAGTCGATGCGAAACGTGTTCTCCGAGCCCGCGCCGGCGATCGGCTTGAGACAGGCAGGAAATCCGACCTGTTCCGCGGCGGCGAACGCTTCGTCGCCGTGGTTTGCGCGCTGATGATGCGGCGTGCGCAGTCCCGCCTCGGCGACGGCCTGCTTCATCTTGTCCTTGTCGCGAAAGCGGAGCGCCTGTTCGTAGCTCAGGCCGGGCGCGCCGAGGGCGTCGCGCAGGCGGCCGGCGAGCAGCACGCACGGCTCCCACAACGTTTCGATGCGATCGAACGTCGTCGATCCCGCCCAGCGGCGCACGATGTCGATCGCCGACTGCTCGTCCGTCAGCGACGGCACCTGGCAATAGCCGCTGAGACTCTCGCGCACCATCTGCGGCAGCTGATTCTCCGGCAGCATGTCGATCGCGTACACGCGCGCGCCGAGCGACGCGGTGCCGCGCGTGAAGTACGGAAGCTCCGGCGGATACGCGCATCCGAGCAACAAGACGTTCTTCGTCATCCCAGCTCCACCCGAATCGTATTGATGATGGTTTGCAGCGCGCGCTCGACGACGGCCGTCTCGCGATCGCGCACGATGATGTACCCCTCGCCTTCATAGCCGCCCATCGGCGTCTGACCGATCGACGGCAGCTTCGACGCGACGACGAGCGAGCCGACTTCGCGGGCCGCATCTTCGACGCAATGGATCGCTTTCACGCGACCCTCGCCCTGCCCGCGCAGGAACGCGATGCCCATCGACCACTTCCGCTCCGGCGGATCGAACGTGCCGAGGATCATGAGCCGCACCCACGCGGCATCGAAGTCGAAGTCGTGCGCGAACGAAGTCAGGTCCATGATCTGCGCGCCGGGCGGACGCGCGGCGACTTCGGAGATCGCGATCGATCCGTCGCGGCGGCGGAACCACTCGAGATGACACAGACCGGTGCGCATGCCGAGCACTTCGAGAGCGCGCGCGGCGGCGGCGCGGATGTCGTCGTAACGCGGATCGTCAATCTCGCGCGGCAGCACGATGCACCACTGGATCCACTGGTTGCGCACCACTTCGAGCGGCGTCGGGCTGTACTGCGTCAGCGAGTGCCACACGAGCTTTCCGTCGACGCAGACCCCTTCGAATGAATGCTCCTCGCCGAGGATGTGCTCTTCGAGCATCGCCGGCGGCGGCGCGACGCGCAGTGCATCGCGGAGCTGTTCCGCGTTGTCGACGCGGAACGTCGACCGCGCTCCCGCGCCCTCGGTCGGCTTGTAGACGAGCGGAAATCCGTTCTGCTCCGCGAACGTCCGCGCGTCCTCATCGCCCGCCACGCGCGCATGTCGCGCGCACGGCAGTCCCGCCTCGGCGAACAAGTCTTTCATGCGCGCCTTGTCGCGAAAATTCTTCGCCGCCTCGACGCCCATGCCGCCGATGCCGAAGCGCTCGCGCATCATCGCGATTGGAACCTGCAGCTGTTCGTACGCGGCGAACAACACGTCGACGCCGCCGAGCCGCGCGGCAACATTCTCGACCGCCCACGCGAGCTGATCGACATTGAGAATGTCCTCGACGCGCCAGTGCTGCGCGACCGCATCGCGCAACTTCTCCGCGGGATCCTGCGTGATCACGCCGAGGCGCACGCCGTCGAGACGCACGGCGGAGGTGATGACGCGCGCGGCGTTCTCCGAAAGGATCGGAGCCGCGAAGATGACATTCATGGATTTTTGTAGCCTCCGAGCCTCCAGGTCTCCGAGCCTCCAAGGAGCTCCTCGGAGGCTGTGAGGCCTGGAGGCCGGGAGGCTGTGCAATGAGGATGACACAACTCGTGCTGCTCGCGCCCGCGATAAAATGACGGCACGCATGAAAATACGATTGATGGGAGCCCTCCTCTGGGCCTCGGCGACGCTCGCCGCGCCCGCAACCATCTGGGTGTCGCCGTCCGGCAATGACTCCAACGCGGGCACCGAAGCGGCTCCGTTTCGGACGCTGGAGCGCGCGGTCGATTCCGCGAACGCGTCCGGCGATGCCGTCACGGTGTATGTCGCGGAGGGCACGTATCGACTCACCAGGCCGCTCGTGTTCGCGCCGGGTGGTCCGGCGATCGAGATCCGCCCGGTTGCAGACGCGAATCCGGTGATCTCGGGCGCGGTGCAGATCACAGGCTGGACGCTGTACGACAAGAACAAGAACATCTATCGCGCGAGCGCGGGCTCGAACGTGTCGCGGCAGCTGTACATCGACGGGCGGCGCGCAACGCGGGCGCGCACCGACTCGCCCGGCGACAACATCCCGGCGGGATTTCGTCCCAGTCCGATCGTGCCTCCGAACAATCCGAAGCCGGTCATCAGCGGCGGGATTCAATACCTTCCGACGTCTCTCAATGCGGCGGGATGGCGCGATCCCGCGAAGTGGACGCACGTGCGCGACATCGAGGCGGTGATCGAGACGCAGTGGAAGATGATGTCCGTTCCGCTCGATGCCGTCACCCCTTCCGTGCAGAAGAAGCCGGGGCTGGTCACTCTGCGGCAGCCGGGATGGACGAACGCGAATCTCTACCTCGGCTCGACCACCACGAAGGCAGACCCGTACAAGTGCATCGCGGGAGCGCCGGGGATCTGGAGTCTGTGGCAAGTCACGCGATTCGAAAATGCCTACGAGTTTCTCGATCAGCCGGGCGAGTGGTATCTCGACCGCGCGAGCGGAACGATCTATTACATCCCGCGGCCCGGCGAGAATCTGTCGACGGCGGACGTGGAACTGCCGGTGCTGGAGACGCTCATTCAGGCCATCGGCACGCCGGAGAAACCGGTCTCGGGTCTCCGCTTCGAAGGGCTGACGTTCACCTACGCCACGTGGCTCGGAGCAGCGAGCGACGACGGCTACGTCGCCGATCAGAGCGGCTTCCGCGTGACCGGTACGGAGAACGAGCTCAATACCACCGGCCACGTCCAGCACGTCTCGCGCACTCCCGGCAACCTGCGATTCGAGTACGCGCACAACATCGTCTTCACGAAGAATCGCGTCATGCACATGGGCGGCGCCGCCGTCGACTTCGGTGCCGGAAGTCAGGACAACGTGATTACGCGCAACACGTTCTCCAACATCTCAGCGGCAGCGATCCAGCTCGGAGGCGTCGGAACGACCGACGCGCGGCCGCCGCTGCCGTCGCAGGCGACCACGAACAACACGATCTCGAACAATCTCATCGTCAGGACCGGCCGCGAGTACGTCGACTCCGCCGCGATCTTCGTCGGCTTCTCCTCGCACAGCGACGTCAGTCACAACACCATCAGCCATGTTCCGTGGGCAGGCATCGCCATCGGCTGGGGCTGGGGACTGCTCGACGCGGGGATGTTTCCCGGCATCGGCTGCGCCCAGACCGGAATGTGGGGCACGTACACGACGCCGACGATCAACAGCCGCAACACGATCTCTTTCAACCGCATCTCACATTTCCTCGAGAGCCGGTGGGACGGAGGCGCGATCTACTCGACCGGCCAGCAGGGACAATCGATGCAGGATCCGCTGGTGATCGAAGGAAACGTCGCCGACGACAAGGCCGAGCACTCCGGCGGCAACACGTTCTATACCGACGGAGGGAGCCGCTACGTGCTCGTGAAGGGAAACGCATCGTTCGACAACCGGCTCGGCCGGGCTGATTTCGGGCCGCCTCCGCAGGCCGGCGATCCGCTCCCGTACCTGGCGACGCCGTCGAAGCTCAATGGGGTTCCGTACGGCAGCGACTTCGGCGGCTGCCGCACATACGGCGACATCCACTACGAAAACAATTACTGGCTCGAAGAGCCGATCCCGTTCGAGGAGCTCGCGATCGGAGCACTGTCGCTCCTGATCACCAAGTTCATCGGGATGAATCCCGCATTCTCGCCGTACTCCGCGGAAGGCTTCTGCAACGTCTGCCCCTACAAGCCGGCCGACATTTCGTATCCGACCGGCCTCACCTATCGCGACAACCACAACATCCTCGGCGAGTGGGAGATCCCGCGTTCGATTTTGGATCGCGCGGGGGTGCAGCCGTGAGGGGAGACGGCGCGGCCGCAGCAAAGGACTCGGGCTCTGAAACCTCAACTCCTTTGCAGAGCACGCTCGACGACTGATCGACCGTTCAGAATGTCGTCGGCACGCCAATGCCGCGCAACTTCATCGCGCAGCTTCTCAGCCGGATCCTGCGTGATCACTCCAAGGCGCACGCCCTCGACACCGCCAAAACGATGAGCGCGAGGCGTTCTTCGAGAGGATCGGTGCCGCGAAGATGACGCTCGGGTTCGGAGTGGCGTCGAGCTTCTGAGTCGCGTGGCCGGTTGCAATGGATATCCGGTTCAGGCATTCTTCCCCGCGGGAGGGAACATTCATGCCCCAGCGCAACCGAGTCAGCCAGGCAAACTCCCAGGCGGCATTTCTTCAGGGCGACATCGTCGAAACGTTTTTGCCGGGCACGGGCGCGGCACGACTCGGAGAACCGGAAGCGGCATGGACGACGCCGGTCTGCCGCGTCATGACGCGAGTCTTCAACTGCACGGAGCCAAAGCCGAATACGCGAAGTCCGTTCTGCGACACCACGAAATAAGGCTATGTGTCATCCTGAGCAGAGGCACTGCGCGATGCGCAGACCTCGATCGTAATGACCGGCCCCTCACCCGGCGCTTCGCGCCACCCTCTCCCCGCAAGCGGGGCGAGGGGCAACCAGTACGAGCATCGAGATTTGTGGCCCTTCTCCCCGCTTGCGGGGAGAAGGTGGCCGAAGGCCGGATGAGGGGCTGTCATTAGAAGCCGCAAAGACGGCGAAGGATCCCCTGCCGACGGAGCGAGCAGCGTCCTTACGCCGGGGATTCCTCGCCGTCTTCGCGGCTCGGAATGACACTGGGATGCTGACCCGTTCCGAGGTCGTACCCTATTTATTGCGGCGCGGCCTCATTGAGGCGAAATCGGTGGTGGACGGCGATCTGACGATCGTCGACGCTTCGCGGCGCAATCACAATTTCGGCATCCTCCGCGAACGCGGCTTTTCTTATCTCCTGAAGCAGGGAACGGATGCCGAACGCAGGGAGACGATCGCAAACGAGGCGCTCGTCTATTCATCCCTGCGACTCGATCCGTATCTTCCGCGGCTCGTTCACTATGACTCCGACGAGCACGTTCTCATCCTCGAATATCTGACCGGCGCGCGCGATCTCCACGAGCACCAAATCCGCACGGGCCGATTCTCGAGCCGGCTGGCGTCGTCGATCGGCCGTGCGTTGAGCATTTTGCACCGCGCGCCGTGGCGCGACGAATTTTTCGTCCATCAGGCTCCGTGGGTGCTCTCGGTTCACCGTCCGAATCTCGAGAGTCTCTGCGATACCAGCGGCGCCAATCTGCAGGTCATCAAGATCGTTCAGCAATCGGCGGAGTATTGCGAGTTGCTCGACGCGCTTCGCGCGGAGTGGCGGGCGGAGGCGCTCATCCACTTCGATCTCAAGTGGGACCATTGTCTCGTCTCTTCGGCGAGGCTGAAGATCATCGACTGGGAAATTGCCGGCGTCGGCGATCCGGACTGGGACGTGGGATCGATCTTCAGTTCCTATCTCCATTCGTGGCTGCGCTCGATCCCCATCACGGGCGAGACGCCGCCGGATCGTTTCCTTCAATTCGCGCGATACCCGCTCGAGAAAATTCAGCCGGCACTTCGCGCGTTCTGGCGCTCCTACGCGGGCGACGCGGCGGATGAGCGATTATTGCGGACAGTGCGATATGCCGCGGCGAGACTGACACAGGCGGCTTATGAGCAGATGCAGACCGTCTCCGAAATCGGCGGGACCGCGGTCTGCGCGCTGCAGCTCGGCTTGAATATTCTCCGGCGGCCGCAAGAGGCTGCCCGGCATCTTCTGGGGATCGCATGAACACGAGCGATCAAGTCGAAGCCGTCAGTCGCGTGCTCACGTTTCACTCGGGCACCGAATATTCGTGGTTCGGCAAGCGATCGCCGCGCCTCCCCCGATCGATCCACCGCGCTCTCACGCAGGAGATGGAGCGCGACTATCTGCTGTTCCACCTGCAATCGCAGTTGTACAGAGATTTTTACTGTGTCGGTGCCCCGACGCCCGCAAGACAGGAGTCGCCCGTTCTTCATGGACCGTTGGTGCAACAGCTTTCGGCAGCCAACACCGGACACGGTCTCATTGAAGAGGGATGGCAGGTCCATGCGATCACCGGCGCAACGATCGTGATTCGCAAATCGGCGTTGGAACTGTGGGTGCGACCGGAGGACTGCGTGTTCAACGGCAGTCCCCTTGCGCCTGGAATGCAGATCGGACTGAAGTTCCCGAAGGAGCTTCCGAGCACGTCACCCGGATTCTATACCGCGCTGAGCGATCACCACCTGGCTGCGTACGGGCCGGAGAATCTGGTGAGGTTCTATTGGAATCTGACGCCCGAAGGGGCCGTCCGTTTTCTGCGTCGAACGACGCGCGCAATGAACGACGCGAAGCTGCCGTTCACGATCAAAGCGCTGAATGATCCCGCCCGCTTTCGTCGATGCGATGCGGTGGTGCTGTACATTCGCAAAGCGGACTATGAACCTACGCGCGCGATCCTCGAAACAATCTATCCCGATATTGCGGCGCATCTGAAGAAGGGACAGCCCGCGTTCACGAAGGTCCTCGCTCCGGGCGTCGCTCTTGCGGAAGATCCCGGCCGCGGCGACAGCTTCGGAATGCATCGCTGCGGCATTCTGGCCGAAGGATTGATTCGCGCTCATGAACAGCGGCGAAGCCGATTGGACACGGTGCGGGCGTGCTTTGAAGAGAGGGAAATCGATTTCGATCGGCCGTATTTACATTCTTCGAACCACGATCATTATGAATTCCGGTCCAAAGCACGCGGCACCAAGAAATCACCAACAAAAGACTCGAGCGCGGAAATCGGGCAGCGCCTGGTGCAAAGCGCCGTGTGGCATGAAGGGCGTTGTAATTGGATGGGACAAGGCTCCGCGCTGGGGCCGGACCTTTACTCCGGCACGAGCGGCATCGCGCTCTTCTTATCGCAATTGTCCGATCCCGCGGCACAGAAGACCGCGCTCGGCGCAATCGAGCAGGCGTTGTCGCGACTCGACGCAATCCCGCCTGATGCACGTCTCGGTTTGTACATGGGATGGACCGGAATCGCATTCGCGGCCGCATGCCTCGGACTGCACGATCGCGCGGCGAAAATCATCCCGCAACTCATGCGCGCGCGTCACAGTCATTCCGAGCTCGACTTCGTCTCCGGCAAAGCAGGAGCGATCACTGCATTCATCCATTTCGGCGAGATCGAGTTCGCTGCGAGACTCGGAGATGCGTTATTGCGTTCCGCGCAGAAGTCGAAGAGCGGATGGTCCTGGAAGTCGCCGGCTCCGAGAAATCTCACGGGATTCGCTCACGGAACCGCCGGGGTCGCTCACGCGCTGGTGGAATTGTTCCAGGCCACCGGCGCGCCAAAGTATCGCCAGGCGGCGGAACAGGCGTTTCTTTATGAACGTCAATGGTTCGACGCCGCCGAATGCAACTGGCCCGACTTCCGCGAAACGAAGCGCCCGTTGCGCTTCTCCGCCGCGTGGTGTCACGGCGCGCCGGGAATCGCACTGTCGCGTCTGCGCGCGTACGAAATCCTGCGGGACAGCACGTACAAAGCCGAAGCGATTACGGCTCTCGAGACGACGCGCCGCTTGACCGAGCAGTGGCTCGAGTCCGGAACCGCCGATTCGTGCCTCTGTCACGGACTCGCAGGAAATGCAGAGATTCTTTTGCACGGCTCCGACGTGCTGGGACCGGAGCAGTTCGACGGAAACGCCGTCGCCCACAGAGTCGCCCGCGCGATCACCATCCAGGAGGACAGTCCGGGACTGATGACCGGTATGGCCGGGATCGGCTGCTTCTATCTGCACTTGCACAATCGTTCCTCGAAACCCGAACGCCCGCTCCCCGTATCATGGTTCTCGCAATGGCCTCGATTGAAGTCGTCAACCTGACGAAGAGCTATGACTCGTTTGTCGCAGTCCGCGGGATCTCCTTCTCCGTCGCGCCGGGCGAGGTCCTCGGACTCGTAGGGCCGAACGGCGCGGGCAAGACGACGACGCTGCGCGCGATGGCCGGAGTACACCGCCCGACCGACGGCTACGTGCGCATCTGCGGGAAGGACATCGTCGAGGAGCCGGTCGAGGCGAAGCAGCAGCTCGCGTTTTTTCCTGACGAGCCGCGGCTCTTCGACTATCTGACCGTCGAAGAACATCTGCAGTTCATCGCCGGAATCTACAAAGTTCCGGGCGACCGCGCGCACATCGACCCGCTGCTCGAAGAAATGGAGCTGACCGACAAGCGCGCGGCGATCCCCTCGGAGCTCTCGCGCGGGATGAAACAAAAACTGATGATCGCCTGCGGCTTTCTTCATCAGCCGTCCGTGCTGATCTTCGACGAGCCGCTGACCGGACTCGATCCGCTCGGCATCCGGCGCATGAAGGAATCGATCGTGCGCCGCTCCAAGGAAGGAGCGGCGGTGATCCTCAGCTCGCACCTTCTGCATCTCGTCGAAGAGCTGTGCGACACGGTGGCGATCATCCGCGCCGGCGCGCTCATCGCGCACGAGAAGATCGACGACCTGAAGTGGAAGATTGCGCAGGGGAAGAGCGAGCTCTCGCTCGAAGAGGCGTTCCTGCGCATCACCGCGGACCCGCAATGATCCGCACGTTCGCTCTCCTGACGCTGCGTTCGTTCAAGAATCGCTTTCTGCGCGCGGTGCGGCGTCTGCGCGAGCCTCGCTATCTCGTCTCCACGATCGCCGCGCTCTTCTATTTCTGGTTCATGGTCTTCCGTCGAATGATGGTCGGCGGACGCGCGCCGATGCGAATGATGGCCGGCGACTTCGCGGCCGATGCCACGGGAGTCGTGATCCTCGGCATTCTCCTCATCGCGTGGGCACTCCCCGACCAGGCGGGCGGCATCGAGTTCAGCGAGTCCGAGATCGCGTTTCTGTTTCCCGCGCCGCTGACGCGCGGACAGCTCCTGCTCTACAAAGTCTTTCGGATGCAGCCGAGGATCTTGATCAGCGCGTTGATCGTGACGTTGATCGGTCTTCGCGCGGGAAAGTTCGTCGGCCTCTGGCTGCTCTTCACGACGCTCTCGATCTACTTCATGACCGCGCGCATCGCGCGCGCACGATTGAAATTCTCCGGCATCGGTTTCCTGGTCCGGCTTCCCATCGTGCTGCTGCTCGTCGCGCTCGCCGTGTGGATCCTCCGCGCCGACTTGATCGACGGCCACACTCCGTCGATCCGCAACTTCCGGCAAGGAGCGGTCGTGAGTCCGTTCGACGCGCCGGTAACGCGCGCGCTGTTGTTCCTGCCGCGCTCTCTCGGCGCACTCGCCTATCCACCGAATCTCGTCACGTTTCTGATCTCGTTCGCGATCACCGCGGCATTCGCGGCGCTGCTCTTCCTCGCCGCGGCGCGGCTGAACGTCGCGTACGAAGACGCGTCGATCGTCCTCGCGCAGAAGAAACTCCAGCGATCGCTGCGCGTGCGAACGCATCAGACGGGACGAGCGATCTCCTTCCGCCGCTTCCCGCCGTTGTTCCGGCTCCGTCCCACGCATCGGCCGGAAATGGCGGTGCTGTGGAAGAACCTGATCGCATCGATGCGCATCGCGTCGCCGTGGATGATCATGATGGTGGTCTTCGCGGTCGCCGCCGTCGTCAGCTCGCTGGCGTGGCCCGACAGCGCCGCGGCCTGCGGCAGCATGCTCGTGACGCTGGCCTGCACGTTCCCCTTCTTCGGACCGCTCCTCTTCGCGCAGGACCTGCGCCTCGACCTCGCGCGGATCGAGATCCTGAAGAGCCTTCCCATCTCCGGCGAGCGATTGCTGATCGCCGAAATCGCGGCGCCGCTTTCCGTCGTCGCCGCCATCGAGATGATGTTTCTCATCGCGGTGAATGTGATCTTACGTGGCGTCGACGAACCGCAACTCGCCGCGCTTTCCTCGCCGCAGCTCGTCATCATCGGACTCCTCTTCACGATCCCGATCTGCGGCGCACAGCTCCTCATCCACAACGCCGTTCCCATCCTCCTGCCGGCATGGGCGATCCGCTCGAAAGAAGAACCGCGCGGCTTCGCCGTCACCGGACAGCGCCTCGTCCTCTTCTTCGGCAACCTCCTCGTGCTCTCGATCGCGCTGATCCCCGCCGCATTGCTCTTCATCCCCGCGTGGTGGGTGACGCATCACTACTTCGCCGGAAGCGCCTTCGGCCTCGCCCTCCTGATCATGCCGTCCGTCGCGCTGATGAGCACGGAGGTGTGGTTCGGAATGAAGCTCCTCGGCGCGCAAATCGATCGCATCGACATCTCGAATGAGATGGATTCGATGGGTACGTAGTGCATCGACGTACCGAAACCGACCTCGATATTGAGATCGCGAACGTCATGGTTGACATGCTCCGACCTCAACATCGACATCGCGGACGTCACGATTGATATCCTCCGACCTCGACATCGACATCGCGCACGTCATGATCGACATGCTCTGACCTCAACGCCGACATCGCGGATCTCACGATTGACATGCTCCGACCTCAACATCGACATCGCGGATGTCACGATTGACATGCTCCGACCTCAACGTCGACGTCGCGGACGTCACGATTGACATGCTCCGACCTCGACATCGACATCGCGGATGTCACGATTGACATGCTCCGACCTCGATGTCGACATCGCGGATGTCACGATTGACATGCTCCGACCTCAACGTCGACGTCGCGGACGTCACGATTGACATGCTCCGACCTCAACGTCGACATCGCGGATCTCACGATTGACATGCTCCGACCTCGACATCGACATCGCGGATCTCACGATTGACATGCTCCGACCTCAACATCGACATCGCGGATGTCACGATTGACATGCTCCGACCTCAACGTCGACGTCGCGGACGTCACGATTGACATGCTCCGACCTCAACGTCGACATCGCGGACGTCACGATTGACATGCTCCGACCTCGATGTCGAGGTACACCGGCCACTCAGGCGACCTCCGTAACTGCTTGATTCGTTGTCACATACCCCTACAGTAGAGGTTTAATCTCGAAACGAGCGGTCACTTTGCTTCGGAACGCCCGCCGAATCAGCCGCCGGGGACGGCGGCGTTCCCGCGACTCAGCGGAACCGCTGCCACGACAGTGCTATCGTGATGGTATGGCTCAGGTGATCGTTCGCCGACTCGACGAGGATGTCAAAGAGAAGCTTCAGCGCCTCGCGCGTAGTCACGGCCGGAGCATGGAAGAGGAAATTCGCGAGATCTTGCGGAGCGCTGTTCGAAACGAAGGAAGCATTCGCACGGGGTTGGGGTCGCGCATCGCGGCTCGGTTCCGAGGAATCGCTCTCGATGACCAGATTCCGGAGCTGCGCGGCTAGGCCTTCGCCTAAGTACTCCATTCGCTAAATTCGATCACAGGACCATCGCACCGTCATGCTGAGCCGCAGAGACGGCGAAGCATCTCAAAATACGTAACTTGAGATCCTCGCTACGCTCAGGATGACGTGTGTTTGAACTTGGCGAATGGAGTACTGAGGAATCACAGCCCTTCATCCGGCCTTCGGCCACCTTCTCCCCGCAAGCGGGGCGAAGGGCGACAAATTCAACGCACTCTTTAAGTTGCGCAGCGCCGGGTGAGGGGCCGTGCCGCCGCGAGGGCGACTACCGCTTCGTCAACCCCTTCGGCATCGCCTTGACCAGCGCGTTCTCGCGCTCGATGCCGTGGCGCTTGTCGAGCATGGTCTGGCGAATGTAGTCGAGGAGGCGGCCGAACTCCATGTCGGCTTCGTGCATCATGCGCGCGAGTTTGAGGACGACTTCGACGCCGGCGAGATTGACGCCGAGGTCGCGCGTGAGGGTGAGGATCATCTCCAGCTTGCGGATCTCGTCCTCTCCGTACAAACGCGTGTTGCCCTGTGTGCGCGCCGGCTTGATGAGGCCTTCGCGCTCGTAGAGCCGCAGCGTCTGCGGATGGATGTTGTAGCGCTCCGCGATGATCGAGATCATCACGTAGCCGTCGGATCTGCGCCGTACCATAAGTTTACTTTGTCATCCTGAGCGAAGCGAAGGATCCCCGGCGTTCTTGCGCGGGGGATCCTTCGCCGTCTTCGCGGCTCAGGATGACACGAAGTTACTTGTTCTCCTCCACGACCTCGGCTTCGATGACGTCGTCTTTCGACGCGCTGTCGCCGCCGCCGCTGGTCGCGCCGCCGGTCGGACCCGCGCCGGGGCCGCCGCCCGCGTTTCCAGCCTGCTGGTACATCACTTCCGCGAGTTTGTGCGATGCCTTCGTCAGCGTGTCGGTCGCGCGGCGCAGGTTGTCGATGCCGCCCTGCTCCATCGCCTTGCGCGCCTCGGTGATCGCATTCTCGAGGTTCTGCACGTCCGCGCCGCTGATCTTGTCGCGATTCTCGCTGAGCATCTTCTCGACCTGATAGACGAGCGAGTCGAGCTGGTTCTTTGCCTCGATCTCCTCGCGGCGCTTCTTGTCCTCTTCCGCGTGCGACTCCGCATCGTGAACGAGCTTCTCGACGTCGTCCTTCGACAGACCGGACGAGCTGGTGATGGTGATCTTCTGCTCCTTGCCGGTGCCGAGGTCCTTCGCCGTGACGTGCATGATGCCGTTGGCGTCGATGTCGAACGTGACTTCGACCTGCGGCATGCCGCGTGGCGCCGGCGGAATGCCGATCAAGTGGAACGCGCCAAGGAGCTTGTTCGCGGCCGCCATCTCGCGCTCGCCCTGAAAGACCTTGATCTCGACCGACGTCTGATTGTCGGCAGCGGTCGAGAAGATCTCCGACTTTCGCGTTGGAATCGTGGTGTTGCGCTCGATCAGCTTCGTCATCACGCCGCCGAGCGTCTCGATGCCGAGAGACAGCGGAGTGACGTCGAGAAGAAGCACATCCTTGACTTCACCGCCGAGAACGCCGCCCTGCACCGCCGCGCCGACTGCCACGACTTCGTCGGGATTCACGCCCTTGTGCGGCTCTTTGCCGAAGTAGTCCTTCACCAGCGACTGCACCATCGGGATGCGCGTCGAGCCGCCGACGAGCACGACTTCATCAATCTTCTTCGGATCGACGCCCGCGTCGCTGAGCGCCTGGCGCACCGGTCCCATCGTCCTCTGCACGATGTCGCCGATGAGCTGCTCGAACTTCGAGCGGCTGAGCGCCATGTTGAGATGCTTCGGTCCCGAGGCGTCGGCGGTGATGAACGGCAGATTGACGTCGGTCGACATCGTCGACGACAACTCGATCTTCGCCTTCTCCGCCGCTTCTTTCAGACGCTGCAGCGCCATCTTGTCTTTCGCCAGATCGATGCCCTGGTCCTTCCTGAACTCGTCGATGATCCAGTCGATCAAACGCTGATCGATGTTGTCGCCGCCGAGGTGCGTGTCGCCGTTGGTCGACTTCACTTCGACGACGCCGTCGCCGACTTCGAGGATCGAGATGTCGAACGTGCCGCCGCCGAAGTCGTAGACCGCGATCGTCTCGTTCGTCTTCTTATCGAGTCCGTACGCGAGTGCCGCGGCGGTGGGCTCGTTGACGAGGCGCTCGACTTTGAGTCCTGCGATCTCGCCGGCGTCTTTGGTGGCCTGGCGCTGCGAGTCATTGAAGTACGCCGGCACGGTGATGACCGCGCGGTCGACTTTCTCGCCGAGGTAATCCTCGGCGGCCTGCTTGAGCTTCTGCAGAATCATCGCGGAGATCTCGGGCGGCGAATACAATTTGCCTTGGACCTCGACGCGCACGTCGCCGTTCGACGCCTGCGTCACCTTGTACGGCACCATCTTCATCTCTTCGTTGACTTCGTTGAACTTTCGTCCCATGAAGCGCTTGATGGAGAAGACGGTATTCTCAGGATTGGTGACAGCCTGCCGCTTCGCGACCTGGCCGACGAGACGCTCGCCGTTCTTGGCGAAACCGACCACCGACGGGGTGATGCGGCTGCCTTCGGCGTTCACGATGACCTTCGGCTCATTTCCTTCCATGACCGCGACCACCGAGTTCGTGGTGCCGAGGTCAATGCCGATGATCTTAGCCATATGTTGTTCTCCTTCTGTGACTTCGGAACACTTGAGCGTCCCGCTATCAACCTTACTGCCGATACAAACCTGAGTCTATCATTGTAAATTTCCCCTCTGCAAGGAGTACACCCGGGAACTAACCTTGTTATCATCGAGCGAGTTGGAGGCAACGACACAATGAGCAACTTCCCTCACGGATCGCAACAGCAGCAACAGCCCGCCTGGATCGACGGCCGCACCGCGGACGTCGCCGAGCGCGAGCGGTCGTTCATCCGCAGCGTCTACGCGTGGATGTTCGGCGGTCTCATGCTCACGGCGGCTTCTGCGCTGTGGGTGGTGATGTCGCCGGCGATGCAGCACCTGATCTTCGGCAGCAGGCTCGTGTTCTTTGGCCTGATGATCGCGGAGCTGGGGCTGGTGTTTTATCTGTCCGCTCGCGTCACGAAAATGTCGGCCGCGGCCGCGGCTTCGTCGTTCCTCGTCTACGCCATGCTCAGTGGATTGACCCTGAGCTCGATCTTTCTCGTCTATGCGCAGGCGTCGATCGTTCAGGCATTTCTGACCGCGGGCGGAATGTTCGCGGCGATGAGCGTCTACGGCACGGTGACGAAGCGCGATCTCACGTCATGGGGCGCGTTCTTCGGCATGGGACTCATCGGCGTGCTGATCTGCATGGTCGTGAACATGTTCCTGCACTCGCCCATGCTCAGCTTCGCCGCTTCTCTGGTCGGCGTCGTGGTCTTCGTCGGCCTGACCGCGTACGACACGCAGAAACTGAAGGCGTACGCGACCGCGCCGCAGCTGCGCGAGAACCTCGCGATTTACGGAGCGCTCGCGCTGTATCTCGACTTCGTGAATCTGTTTTTGATGTTGCTGCGGTTGTTTGGCGGCAACCGGCGGTAAGACAGGGTAGGGAAAAGATCTCGCCGGTCACTCCAATGCAGAGAACGACTGGTGGACGATCAACTGCAACCGTACGTTCCTCCGGCCGGTGGCATATTGCCGCCGGCTACGGCGCCGCCTTCCCCAGCTTCGCCAGCCATCGTGGCTCCTTCGTCGGAGAGCGGGCTGTCTATCACGACCGACATCGGTCTGCGCCAGCTGGCGCAACGCTGGATGGACAGCCGCGGCGACGGGCGGCGCACCATCGCCTCGCAGGCCGTCGATGAGATCGTCGCGATCGGGCATGCCGGCGATATCGTGGTGCTCACGCGCATCGGCAACGATCTCAACGAGCTCGTGCTCGAAGGAACGTTGCAACAGCAGCTTTGCTGCAAGCTCGCGATTGGCCTCACCGCGAAACGCGAAGTCGCGCTTCCTCCGCTGCTGATCGAACACGTCCTCGCTTCTCTCATCAAAGCGCTCAAGGCCGTGCTCCGGGTCGGCGCTCCGACGACGCGCGACAATGCGATCGAAGGACTCGGCGCGCTGTTGCGGCTCGTCTATGGCGACGACGTCGAGAACGGGTACGCGCCGAACGAAGTGCCGAAGGCGCCGGAGCAAGCCGCTCCGGTATTCGACGCGCAATACATCCACCGCCTCGAACGGCGGCGGCGGCTCGTGCTCGCGGTCGCCCGGCACGAAGGCTCGCTCGAGCACGTCCGCAGGATTTTGGAGCAGCGGCTGCTACCGCAGCTCGATGATCTTCGCGGCGGCGAGCAGGCCGTGCTGCGGCAACTCGACCGCGTTCTGAAACACGAGCAGAACATCGCGCAGCGAATCGACTTCCTTCGGAAAAGCGCTTTCAAGAACAAAGCGGCCGCCGAGGAGCTGGCTCGTCTCACCGACGAATGGAAGGACGTGGCCGGGGAGCGGACACACCTCTCGGCGGAACGAGAGCGACTGATCGAGGAACGAGAGAGGCTCCTGTACGAGCGCGCCGACAGTCTGCGCGCGCTTCCGGCGATCGTGCGACAGGATGGCGAGCTGCAGTGGACGATCGACTCGTTGCGGGCAGCGGCCGGTGTTCTCGAGATCGGCGACGAGCGGGAGTCGCGAGTGCTGATCGCATTCGCCCGCTATCACGAAAGCCTCTTCCGCACGATCGACGTGCTGCTGCGCCGCAACGAGCCGTTGTGTGCGCAGTTCGATGACGTGGTCTCGGCCTGTGTCGACGCATTGCCGCGGACGCTCGTCGGCGAGGCGCCGGTGTGCAACGCGAGGATTCGCGCGACGATCGCGATCATCCGCACCGCGGTGAGCCTGATCGTCCGCAGCGCCGCCCCCGCCGACACAAAACGCGCGCTGCGTCCGCTGTTCGACGAGCTCGCGCTTGCCGGCAAGTGGGCAAACCTCGGCATTGCTGAAGGCTGCTATCGCGCGCTCCCCCATCTCGCGCTCAGCCCTTCGCATCGCGATCTGGCGAAGACCGCGCTGCAGGCGCTTCTCGTCGACCTCGAGCGCAAAGAAGGAGACTTCTTCTCCATCCACCGCCGGCTCATCGCCGCCTTCGCGTTTCGAGCCATTCTCCTGCGGCTGGCCGAAGACGGCGACGGGCAGCGGATTCGCGCGCTGCTCACGCGGCCGCAAGAGCTCCTGCGCATCACGACGACGACGATCACTCCGGCGCATGTTGACGCACGCATCATCGACAGCGTCGCGTTCGAAAAAGAGCTGTTCGTGCGCACGCACACGATGCTGGATAAGTGGAGCGAGCTCTCCGACGTCGAACAGGTGCTCCTCACACGCATCGTCGCGGTACAACTGCAGAAGGTGTCGCGCCAGTCGCGCGACCTCGCGGCCTTTCCGGTTCTCGAGCGGGTATTCATCTCGATGCCGACGCAGGCACAGACAGACGACGCCAGCAGAGCGATCGTGTTCAACCTGCTCTCGGCACTTCCGGCCGGCGCGGCGGCGGCGGCCGATGCCGATCTGCATCGCTTCATCGAGCGTTGCGGCCGCATGCGCGGCTCCCAGCGGTACACCGATGATGCTGACGATCTGCCTGACTACGTGCTGACGATGATCTCGACGAACGTGAGCGGCCGCGTCGCGGATGCCGTCGCGCGCGAGATCGATCTCAACCTGCGCCAGCAGCGCAATCACAAGAAGAACAAGAAGGTCGATTTCGCGAAGACGCTGTATCAGGTCATGCTGCGCGGACCGCACGAGCGCATCTTCCAGCACCTCATGCCGAGGCTGGAGAACGAGGATGACGCCGAGGTCGCGAATTTCTTCTGCCGGCACGTCGCGGCGGTGCGGACGATCTGCGAGACGCAAAAGGATGAAGACAAGCTGCTCGATGACCTGCTTCCCCACGTCCATAAGGTCATCAAAGGCATCGAGCACACGCCGAACCCGACGCTGAAGAGACTGCGCAACGCGCTCGAGCAATACGAGAGCCTCGCGAAGAACGATTGCTCGTTATGGATCACGCTTTGGAAGGGCGCGGCGGGCGGCGGGCTCGGGTTGCTCTTCCAGCAACTCGACGAACTCGCGCAATTCACGCACGCGCGGAATCTCTCGGTCACTGCTTCGAGTGAGTCTGCGCGGTTCGTCCACCGAAAGCCGCTGGAGCCAATCTACCGCGACCGCCTCGTGCGCGTGCAAAAGGGAATCGGTCAATATCAAAAACTGTCCATCCGTGAATTTGACGAGCGGCGTGCCGCGCTTACGTCGGCGCGCGAAGCAGCCGCCGACATCGCAGCCTCGCTCGACCGCGAACCTGCGCTCAATCCGCCCGAGCACGTTCTCCTGGCCGCTCTCCTGCGCCGTTTGCGCGATGTCTTTGAGCGCACCATCGCCTGGTACTGCGATGAACCGCAGCGGCTGATGGAGGCGAATGAGACAGAAGACAAAACGACGTTCTGGCTCGTGTTTGCGAGCGACCCCGCAGAATGGATCAACCAGGCGAGAACGCTGGACGAGCACCTGCACGAGCTCCACTTTGCGAACGTCGACGATCTTTCCTCTCGACTCTCGGAGCTCATGGGCGAGTTCCCGCTGGCCGATCAGATCCGCCGGCTGCGCGCCGCGAGAGGACCCGAGCCGCCACCGATCCAAAATCAACAGAACCTCTTCGAAGAAAGCTACGTCGAGTGGGTGTCGAACGACCTCGACATCGACGCGATCAAATCCACCGTGGCGACGCGCTCGCTATGGCTTCGCGTGGTCTATGCAGTCATCACCAATCTGTTCTTCGCGAGCCTGCTGATCCTTGTTCCCTGCGCATGGGCCGTCGCGATGGATCGGATGGAGATTCACTGGCTCGAAGGTCTTGGATTCTTTCTCGTCGCCGTGACGCTGACGATCGCCGCCGCGATCGCATTCAGTGTCATCCTGCGCAAGATCTTCCTCCTCTGTCGCAAGGTATGGGACTGGATCCGCGAGAACTGGTTCCACCGGGAGCCAAAAATTCGCCACCGGCAATTCTGGTTTCAGGCGACGCTTCCGCGGATGGCACGTCTGATCGCGGCGCCGATGGTCCTCATCGCCGAGTTCGAGCACAGTTACAAGTTCCCGCTCCACAGCTCGTCGTGGGTCCTGTTGCTCTTGATGATCCTGTCGTTTTTCACCACGCGCTTTTTCGTCAGCCGCGAGATCTTTCCGCACATGCACACCGCGGAGCTCAAGCGCGTGAACCGCACCAGGGTGCGCCAGATTGTCGCGGTGGCACTGTCGCATGCTTACGCGATCGCCCTGCTGTTCTCGATGTTTTTCGTGACGACGCACCTGCGAAGCCAGACCGAGGCGCCTTTGTCGAAGCCGCCGGACGTACCCGTCGTCAGCCGGGTATCCGATGAGAAAACCGCACCGCTGCCGGTACGCGTGCTCGCCGGTACCCTTCGTCAGTTCGACGACGTGAAACCGCAGTATCACCACCAGCCTCGATTTCTAGGGGTTCTGCCGCGCGAGATCGCGTTCAACGTCGGTGAAGTCTCCAGCCACCTCGGCTTTCCGCTGCCTCGCATCGTTGCCGATCACAGCAACTTCATGTTCTATCCGACCATCATCCTGACGTGGACGGCGATGGGACTCTTCTTCGGTGTGTTCCTCGAAGGCTTCCTCAGTGGCAAACGGCTGCGCGCCAGCAGAGAAATGGCATCGGAGTCGATCGGCGAGCCCTGATCACGCGGCGCGCTGCGCGCGCCTGGCCACCATCTTTTTCAACGTCAGCGCATTCTCCACCGCGAAGGCGCGGTCGTCGTTGTCGAAGTAGACGTAGATCGCTTTCAGCTTTTTCGACCACGTTTTGATCCGCTCCGCCCACGCTGCGAGTTGCGCGTCGCTGTAGCTGCCCTGGTATTTGAACTGCGTCGGGCCGTGGAGGCGGATGTACGTCCAGTCGGCGGTGAGCTCGATCGGTGAGTGGTATCCGGCCAGCTCGTAGATGCAGAACGCGGCGTTGTATTTTCGGAGGACGTCGAGCACTTCGTCGGTCATCCAGGTCTGGTTGCGCAACTCGAAGGTGTAGCGATGCTCGCGCGGAAGAAGGGAGAGGAACTCTTCGAGCCGCTCGACGTTGACTTTCCATCCCGGCGGGAGCTGCCAGAGGATCGGGCCGAGCTTCCATCGCAGGCGCTCCGCGCGCGGGAGAAAGTTCCGCAGTCCGCGTTGCGCGTCTTTCAATTTGATCATGTGCGAGATGAAGCGGCTGCCTTTAACGGCGAAGAGAAAATCGTGCGGCGTCGACTTGCGCCACGTATCGAACGACGTCTCGTTTGGCAGTTGATAGAAGGTGTTGTTCAACTCGACGGTGTCGAAGTCGCGCATGTAGTGCGCGAGCATCTTTCCCGAGGCGATGTCCGCGGGGTAGTAGCGGCCAATCCAGTGTTTGTAGCTGAAGCCGGAGGTTCCGATACGGATGTCTGCCATGGTGAGTTGCGGCGGCGGCTCGCGCCGCCGCCTCTCCAGCGTTACCGCTGTCGCGAGCCCGAACTCACGTTCGTCACGGTGAGCCGGCCGTTCGTGCTGAGAACCTGCACGTTGCCGTTCGTCGTCACGTTCGCGTTCAGTCCGCGCACCGTCACCGGCGCGGTCGTCGTCGTAGGCCTCACGGTCGACGGCGACGTCACTGTCGTCGTGCCCGTGCCCGTCGTCGTCGCGGTGATCGTCGGCGTCGTGGTCGTGGTGCCGGTCGTGGTGCCGGTCGTCGTGGTGCCGGTCGTGGTCGTGCCGGTCGTCGTCACGCCCGTCGCCAGTCCGCCGCCCGCGAACACGCCCGTGGTCACGGGCAGTGCTGCATTCGTCGGCGTCACGGTGGCGAGATTGCCGGTGAACGTCGGCGCCGCAGACGCACCGCTGAAATCCGCGCCGCTGGTGATGGCCGGCGTCGCGGGCGAGTTGATGGTGGTGTTCACCGTCACCGGCGTCGGAGTCGCGATTGCGACCTGGCCGGTCACGATTCCTTCAGAAACGTAGGGACGCATCGCGGGGCCGGGATCCAGAGGTCCTAGGACTCGGACTTTCGGAAGATGCTCCGCCATGATCAGCGCTGCTTCATCGGCAGTGAGACGATGCGGACGCGGCGCAGTGAATTCCGACTGCTCGCTCCCGCGATACGAAGAGGTCATCGGCTGCGGTGTCGTCGGTACGGACGTACCGTAGTGGCTCGACGTCGGAGCCGCCGGACCGACACCCGGTCCGCCGATGTACGGCTCGCCGTCGGCGTGCGTTCGATTGGTCGAGCAGCCGAAGGCCGCGAGCAGCATGACGAGCGCGAATCCGACGATGATTCTCACGCCACGCCGCTCATGCAAATTGCTGCCTTTCAGTACCTTGCGCATGAAGCCTCCTTTCGGGTCTACCGCAAGTAACTGAGGGTTATTTAGAGCAATGAGTGTGCCCTTTGACTGCCGGTGCCGTCGCGTAAACCGAGTAACCGGCGTCTACAATTACGCGCACATGTTTGCCCACGCCAACCTTCGCACCGAGGGCCTCGGCGGGCTCACCACGTTCGTCTCGATGGCGTACATCATCGTCGTCAATCCTGCGATCCTCGGCTTCGCCGGAATCCCGCACGGGCCGAGCACGGTCGCGACGATTCTCACCGCCGCGTTCGGAACGTTGCTGATGGGGCTGTACGCGAATCGCCCGATCGCGGTCGCGCCGTACATGGGCGAGAACGCCTTCATTGCATTCGGTCTCGCCGCGTTCGGCATCACGTGGCAGCAGCGGCTCGGCGCGGTGTTCGTGAGCGGCGTGATTTTTTTCATCATCACGATCCTCGGCATTCGCACGTGGCTCGCCGAGGCCGTGTCGCCGTCGATGAAGCACAGCTTCGCGGCAGGCATCGGACTCTTTCTCACGTTCATCGGACTCTTCGAGAGCGGCATCGTGAAGAGCGCGCAGGCGGTGCCGGTGCAACTCGGCGACGTGCGCAGCGCGACGACACTCCTCGCCGTCTTCGGATTCATCGTCATCGCCGCGCTGATGTATCGCCGCGTGCCCGGCGCGATTCTCATCGGCATCGTGATCACCGCGATCGCCGGCGTGTTGCTCGGCGTGGGCAAAGCGCCGAAAGCGATCGCGGCGCTGCCTTACGACCTCTCGCCGATCGCGCTCAAGCTCGACGTCGTTTCGATTCTGCGCGTGAGCTTCCTTCCGATTCTGCTCACGCTGTTTCTGATGTCGCTCCTCGACACCCTCGGCACGCTCGTCGCGCTCGACACGGTGACGGGCGGCAAAGGCGACTTGAAGAAGCCGATGCTCGTCGACGCGCTCTCCTGCATGTTCAGCGGACTCGTTGGGACGTCGACGAGCGGCGCGTACATCGAATCTTCGACTGGCATTCGCGAAGGCGCGCGCACGGGACTCGCGTCGGTCGTGACCGCCGCGCTCTTCGCGCTCTCGCTCTTCTTCATTCCGCTCTTCGAACCGATGCAGTCGCTGCAGTACGCCTACGCGCCGGCGCTGATGATCGTCGGCATGCTGATGCTCAACGCGGTGACGAAGATCGACTTCGACGACCTGACCGAGCTCGTCCCCGCGTTCACGACTGTCATCGTGATGGTGTTCACGTTCAACATCGCCAATGGACTCACCGCCGGCCTCGTGCTCTACCCGATCATGAAACTCCTCGCCGGCCGCGCGCGCGAGCTGCGTGCGGGCACGATCGTGCTCGCGGTGCTCTGCGCGGTGTATTACGTGTTCGGATTGCCGCACTAGTGGAGCGGTGGCCTCGCACTTTTTAGGACGAATAGGACCGATAGGACTTATAGGACATCTAGGACGTGCTGTAAGTCCTATCGGTCTTATTCGTCTTAAGTCCACTGGCACCGCGCATGCTGGTTCGCAGAGCATGCGCATCTGGCTCAGCGGCGCGCCCAACGCGATTCCGCTCCACGGACACGAAACCGTCCACGCCGCGATGGGATCGGATGCGGCGCTGCACTTCGGTGCGGACGGTGTGCAATTCGCGATCGATGCGGCATGCGCTGCGAACGTGCAGCGCTTCGTTCTCGTGTCGGATGATTCCGACGCGGAAGAGCTCGTGCGCCGTTCGGACTTGCGATGGACGATCGTGCGGCCGTCGCTCGTCTACGGGCCGGGCGACGATGTCGTGACGCCGCTCATCAAACTGGTTCGAATGCTGCCGGTGGTTCCGCTCGTCGATGCCGATCGCGAGGTTCAGCCGATCTGGTTCGAAGATCTCGGACGCGTTCTCGCGTCGGTGATCGCGCGCAACGATCTCGACAAACAGGTCCTCGACGCGCGCGGACCGGAGATCACGACGATGCGCGATCTCTTTCAGCGCATCTGCACGATCACCGGCCGCTCGCCCGCTGCCGTTCCGTTTCCTCCGCTGCAGCCCGCGCGCGACGATGGCGAGCGCGCGACGAATACGATCGCGCTGCTGCACATCGACACAACGCCGCTCGATCGCGGACTGCGCGTCATCGCCGATTCGCTGGCCGAGGTGCTGCCGGATGAGGGAGTGGGCTCGCTGGAGCACAAGCGATACTGGGCGGACATCCACGGTTCGCGCGTTTCCGCGACGGCGCTGATGAAACTGTTTCGCGAGCGCGTGAACGACTTCATGCCGCTCGAATTCGCGGCCGAGCCGGGCGCGCCGGAGAAAGTCGAAGAAGGCGTGACGCTCACCGGCAAACTTCCGCTGCGCGGACACTTTCAGGTGCGCGTCGATCTCGTGGAGCCCACGCGTGTCGTCTTCGTGACCGTCGAGGGACATCCGCTCGCCGGCGTCCTCGAGTTCACGACGATGGAGATCGGCGATGCCGTCCGCTTCGCGATCGACAACTACAACCGCGCGTCCAACGTGTTCGATCTGATCGCCGTCCGCACGCTTGGCGGCGCGGCGCAGTCGAAGAACTGGCGGCATGTCGTCGAGCGCGCGATCGCCGCGAGCGGCGGCACGTCAGACGGCGTGCACGAGGAAAAAGAGATCCTGCGCGGCGGCAAGGCGGAGGAGTTGGAGCGGCGCGTGCGGAAAATCGTCCGCACGCATCACGATGCGTCAGCGTCCGAACGCGCGCCGCAGCGCTGACCGCGCGGCCCAGTAGCCGCACATGCCATGCACGCCGCCGCCGGGGGGCGTGGAGCTCGAGCAGATGAAAATGCGTTTGTTCGGCGTCGCATATGGATCGCGCGACGGAAACGGACGCGCGAGAAACTGCTGCATCGTGTTCGCGCCGCCGGCGATGTCGCCGCCGACGACGTTGGGGTTGTACTCCTCGTATTGCGCGGTGTTCCTCGTGTGCCGCGCGAGAATGCGATCGCGGAAGCCGGGAGCGAAGCGCTCGATCTGCCGCTCGATGCGCTCGGTCATATCCTCGGTCGATCCATTCGGCACGTGACAGTAACCCCACCCCGTGTGCTTGCCCGCCGGCGCGCGCGTCGCATCGAACACGCTCTGCTGCGCGACGAGAATGAACGGCTTCTCCGCGGTGCGTCCGTTGAACATCGCATGCTCGCTCTCCACGATCTCGTCGAGCGTGCCGCCGACGTGCACCGTCGCCGACTTTGCGCACTCCGCGGCCTTCCACGGAATCGGACCGTCGAGCGCCCAGTCGACTTTGAACACGCCCGGTCCGTAGCGAAACTTGCGCAGCTTGCGGACATAGCGCGAGGACAACTCATCGCCGGCAATGTCCGCGAGCTGACGCGGAGTGACGTCGAAGAGGACGGCGCGCGATTGCGGGAGATCGCGCATCGATTGCACGCGACGATTCGTCTCGAACGTGCAGCCGAGGGAGCGGAGATAACTCGCCATCGCATCGATGATCGACTGCGATCCGCCTTTCGCGGCCGGCCAGCCGGTCGCGTGACCGGCGAGCATGAGCGCGAGTGCGAACGACGTCGAGCCGGCATGCGTCAGCGGAAGAATCGAATGCGCGGCGGAGCCCGCGAACAATGCGCGCGCTTTTTCCGTGCGAAACCGCTTCGCGATGCGCGTCGCGGGCTGCAGTCCGACGAGACCAAAACGCGCCATGAGCAATGGATGATGCGGAATGAGGCGGATGGGCCGGAGGATCTCGTCGTACAACTCCAGCGCGTGCTTCGCGAGAGTGGACATCAGTCTTCGATACGCGTTTGCGTCTTCGCCGAGATGTTCGGCCGTCGCGTCGACGGATTGCTCGAGAATCGCGACCGTGCCGTCGTCGAGCGGATGCGCGATCGCGGCCGGCGAGTAGGCCCACTCCAACCCGTGTTCGGCGAGCGGCAGTGTCTTGAGAAACGGCGACACCACGCTCATCGGATGGATCGCCGAGCAGACGTCGTGGCGGAAGCCGGGAAGGGTCAGCTCCGCGGTCCGCGCGCCGCCCCCCAGCGTCTCCTTAGCCTCATAGACAGAGACATTTAGGCCGGCGCGCGCGAGCACGATGGCGGCCGTGAGACCGTTCGGGCCGGAGCCGACGATGACTGCATCGGGAGGTGTCATGGGATCAGAGTGTCCCTACCCCGAAATTTTTTTTAACTTCGGGGTAGGGATTTGCCTGGCTGAAGACTCTCCTAGCCTGGAGCTGTCTACATGCACCTGATGCCATCGATCCGCGAAGGATGCACAAGCAGCGAGCTGGAAACGCTGGTTCTCTCTGACGAGCACCTCGATTACCTCGGCCAGATCGCCCGGGAAATGAATCCCGATATGCCGGAGTCATTCGGCCTGCCGCACTTGATCCGCACGATCATCGATCGTGTGGAACAGAGTGGCATCGACCTCACTGACGCCTGCAGTGAAGAAGACATTGCCCGGTTGGCCGCGAAAAAACTTCGCGGTCGAGGAGACCGTCGTCGAGCTCCGCGTTCTAACGCGCGGCTTTTTTCTTCGGCGACCCGGTCAGCAGTTCGACAATCCCATCGATCGAGTCTGCCTGGGACAGGTCGGTTCCGCTCTGGAACGACGCCTCGATCAGGCCGCGGATGATCTCCGCGCGGCTGATCGCCTTGCCATGTTTCAGACGGATGTCGATGGCGAGCCGGTCGAGATAGGCCACATGACGGTCAAGCAGGACGACCGTAATTTTGGCCCAGGGCTCGGTGTGGACAATAGGACGACCTCGATTGCTCTTTGCAGGACTCACTCGGAAGCTCCTCGTGGTGGTTTAGTGACCGGAGTCTGGTGCAGTGTACTGCCTTCTCCGGTCGAAGTCTATCTTTCCGTACCTACCTAAAGCCATCCGATAGCGCGGATGGTTTTCGGGGGCACTACCTCTTGCTGCCTATGGGCGCTGAGCTACCGGACCTTTGGGGACAGCCAGCTGCACTTTGGACGGACGTGCGGCTGTCTGCGGCAACATATTACCCGCTATCCACCCGTTCGCAACCGGTTACATTGCGAAATTGTTTAGGTCGTGCCCTAACGACAGATTTTTCACGCGGGGCGAACGCGCGCGTGATGGTCGACTTGTGGAGCGGCGGCGACGAATCACGCTTTCGGCAATCGCACCGTGAACACCGCTCCCCGCTCTGCGTTCGTCACCACCACCGTTCCGCCGTAGGCGTCGACGATCGATGACACGATCGCGAGTCCGAGGCCGGTGTGGCCGGGCTCGTGGCGCGCGGCGTCGGGGCGGTGCGTGAAGAAGCGGTCGAAGATGCGCGAGAGGTTGGCCTCGGGGATTCCCGGTCCCTGATCGGCGATGCGCGCGGCGACGACGGCGCCTTCGGCGGCAACGCGGACGGAGACGGCGCTCCCCGGCGGCGTGAAGCTCGATGCATTGTCGAGGATGTTCTCGAACACCTGAATCAACCGATCCTCGGATGCCCGGACGATCAACGGGCCGTCGCCGAGCTCGATGTCGAAGCGGATGCGCGTGCCTTCGCGGAGGCGGAAGCCATCGACGATCTTCGACATCAAAGCGCCGAGGTCGAGCGCGCGCGGCTGCTCGCGCACGAGACTCGCGTCAATGGTCGAGATCTCGCGGATGCCGGACAAGAGGCGCTCCATGCGCGCGACTTCCTGCTCGATCACGTGCTGGAAGCGGCGGCGGTCGGCGGGATCGCTGACGTCGTGGAGCATCTCCGTCGCGTTGCGGATCGAGGCGAGCGGATTTTTCACTTCGTGCACGACGTCGGCGGTAAAGGTCTCGACGAACGCGACGTGCGCGTCGAGGCGGCGCATGATGCGCTCCAGCGCGCGCGAGAGCTCGCCGATCTCGTCGAGCCGCTTCGAGCCCATGAAGTGCGCGCGGATCCGTCCGCGGCGATCGAGCACCGCGCGCGCGTCGACGCGCAGACGCCGGATGGGCCGCACGATGGTGATCGAGAAGAAGATGCTGACGAGGATCGCGACGAGGATCGACGCGATGAAGATGCGCATCACGCGGAGGCGAATGACGTAGAAGTCCTGCAGGATCGAGTACGTGCTCTTCGACGCGACGACAGCGCCGATCGTCCAGCCGCCGACGACGACCGGCACCATGTGATACAGCGTCACGGAGCGCTGCTTGCCGGCGGTGATTTTTTTCTCGAAGGCCTCGCGCCCGCGCAGCACCGCGCCGATCTCCGGTCCCTCGAGCCGCGTCGCGTTCGCGTAGTAGTCGAACTCCACCTGCTCCGGCGGCATGAGCAGCCGCTTGAGCGGGCGAATCACGTATGCGCCGACGCGATACAACACGTTCTGCCGGTCCGTGCGCGGCGGCCGCTGCGGCACCGGCGCGATGACGTCGTGCGAGTCGCCGACGACGCGGCCGCGCGAGTCGATGAGACGCACGCGCATGTCCTCGATCTTCGAGCGATGAATCACGTCCTCGAACGCATCCGGATCGAGCGTCCCCTCGCGCGCGATCGCGGCCGCGATCAGACGCGCGCGATGCGTGAGATCACGCGTCTCCGCGGTCTCGAGCCGCTGCTCGTACTGACCGAGGAACAACACGCCGGCGATCGGAAAAAAGACGAGGATGAGATTGAACGCCAGGAGGCGGAACGTCAGGCGCGTGAAGGGGCGGAGGAGGCGCTTCATCCTGCGGATGAAGGCAGAAGGCAGAAGGCAGAAAGCAGAAGTAAGAACTGCAAGACGCCACGTTCACTTCTTACTTCTGCTTTCTGCCTTCTGCCTTCTGCCTTCATTCTTTCCACCGGTACCCCAACCCATACACAGTCTCAATCCGCTCGAACGTCGCATCCGCCTCTTCGAACTTTCGCCGTACGCGTTTGATGTGACTGTCGATCGTCCGATCGCTCACGTACACGTCGTGCGGGTATCCCTCCTGATGCAATTGCTTGCGCGTTTTCACGTGGCCGGGGTAGCGCACGAGCGCGTGCAACATCATGAATTCGGTGACGGTGAGATTGAGGTTCGCGCCTTTCCAGCGGACGGTGTAGCGCTGGAGGTCGAGCTCGAGGTCGCCGTGGCGGACGGGCACGTCGCCGGTGGGGCGCGACGTACTTTGGTCGATGGCCGAGCGGCGGAAGAGGACTTTCACGCGCGCGAGGAGCTCGCGCATCGAGAAGGGCTTGCAGAGGTAATCGTCGGCACCGATCTCGAGGCCGAGGACGCGGTCGAGCTCTTCGTCGCGCGACGTGAGAAAGATGATGGGAAGCGTCTCGGAGACACCGCGAACCTTGCGGCACAACTCGAGGCCGTCCATCTCCGGCATCACGATGTCGAGGATCACGAGGCCGGGAAGCTTCTGCTGAAACGCGCGCCACGCCTCGAGTCCCGTCGCGTACAGCTCGACGGGAAATCCCTCGCGGCGCAGCGCGAAGGCAACGGTCTCGCGGATGTTCTCTTCATCGTCGACGACGGCGACGACGCTATTGGCCGGGCGCATTCGAGGATTCTAGTCGGTTGCGCGGTTACGCGGTCGCGTAGTCAGGCGGCAGAAGCAGAACACCGCCGAGCGACCGCGTGACTGCGCAACCTATCGACGATGGCAATCGCCACCGACGCATTCGTACGTGATCGGGTTGTTCTGCGGATCGACGGTGAGGTTCGCGGTGAAGGGCAGCGCCCTGAGAATGCGGTCGCGATTGATGCCCTTCGACGGCACGAACACGACGAAGCGCTTCGGGTCGGGATACGCGTGGATCGCGTGCAGCGCGTCGAACGTCGACTGCCGCAGCGCGTTGCCGGTGACGGCGACGATCTTGCCGTCGACCGGTTGTCCCGCGAGCAGAGCGAGACGGAAGTGATTGCGCGTCGTGATCGCTTCGTCGTGCCGCACGGTCATTCCCTGCAGCATCATCGGCATGCTGGACGCCACGCCTTTGTCCTGCCGCTGCTGGATCGCAATCGCGAGGTCGAGCCACTTCGGATCGTACGAGGCTTCGAACAAATCGAGCAGCCCCTGCACGAGCATCGCGTAGTCGTCGACCGTCGCGTCGACGCCGGCGCTGTGCAGCAGCGTCTTTTTCTGCGCGTTCCAGAGACTCTTTGTCACGACCGTCGCGGCGAACAGCGCGGCGTCGACGTACTTTTTCTCATTGAGCACCGCGCCGCCGCGCGCCATCGCGGAGATCATCAGTCCGTTGACGCCGGAGATGAGGTTCGTCTCGCGGAACGGCTGCGGTCTCTTCTGCCGCACGTCGAGCAACTTCGCGAGCAGCGGCGCGATCGCCGGATCCTTCAACGAGACCGGATCTTCGACGTACAGGACGTTGTGCTTTTCGTTTTGCATGCCGTACGCGCGGAACACTTTCAGCGCGCCGTCATTGCCGAGGAGGTGCGTGATCTCGAACTTGTTCCAGACGTAAAACGCGCCGTTCCAGAACTCCGGACCTTGCGCGGGGACGAGGGAGTGCGCGTCCTGCGATGCATCGAACGCGCGCGGCGACAGATGCAGATCGCGCTGCGCGGCGTCGAGCGTCTCTCGCGCGAGACGCTCCATCTCCGGGTCCTTCGTCTTCTGCCATTCCTCCAGATACGCGATCGCGAGCAGCGCCTGATCGTCGAGCATCTTCTCGAAGTACGGCTGCCGCCACGCCTCATCGCGCGCGGCGCGATGAAAGCCGCCGCCGAGTTGATCGTGCAGCGCGCTGAGCGCGAGTTTCTTCAGAAAGTCGGTCGTGTACTTCGGCCGCTCCGGCGGCGGAGCCGGATTCGCGCGCGTCTTCATCACGTTCGCGTGCGCCTCCGCGGTCACCGCGTCGCGCTCGTGCGTCCAGCGATTCGCGTTGATGACCAGCATCTTGCTCAAGTTGCCGGTGACCAGCGGTCCCGAGATCGCGAACGGCTCGAGCGACGGCGTGAGGATCATCAGCAGCGGCCAGCCGTCCATGCCCTTCGTCGATCGCGCGATCGTCTCGTACGTCTCCGCGATCTCCGGATACTCGAGCCGGTCGAGCAGCGTCGGGACAAAGTACGCGTTCAGGTTCTCGGCGACTTCCCCGTCGAGGAACGCCGTCCGCTGCATTTGGAAGCATTCGAACGACGACGCATAGCCGATCATCAGGAAGATCGGGCGCCCTTCGTTCTTGGAGCGCTCGATCGCGCGCGTCCCCCACCCTTCCCACTTCACCGGCGCGCCGGCGGCGTCGGCGACAAAGCGCGACTGCGCGTGGAGGGCGAACGTCAGGAGAAGAATCGGGAGAACACGACGGAGCATTCGCGATGCGGAAACACATCGCCGCTCACGGCACTTCCAGCTCCGGGTTTTACCTGATGTGAAGATTGATCGAAAATTCGTTGCCTGTCGTCTTCCAGGTGCCGACGAGATTGTCCTGGCTCGATGCGTCGGTGCTGCGGTCGTCGAAGCGCACATAGACGTCGGCGATGTCGATCGACCAGCCGCCATTTGACGGACCGAAACCGATGCCGGCAGTCAGCGCCTGCCGGTTCGCATCCGCGAGAATCGGTCCGACGTTCACGTTGGGCTGTGGCGTCTGATCGCGGTAATAGCCAACGCGGCAGACGATGGGACCGCACAGCGTCTCGACGCCCACGCGATACGCCCACGTGTCTTTCCAGTGATTGACTCGAGTGAAATTGAAATTCGCATTGGCGGGCACTGTGACATCGAGTTCCTGAAACGAGGACCAGTCGGTACGATCGGCCTCGAAGGCGATGGTGAACCGGCCGCTCGGCTTGTACGCAAGCCCGACGTTGAGCGACGACGGCAGTTGGATCGGAACGTTGGCATCGAGGGGCGTGGTCGGAAGACTCGCACGCACGTTCGTATCGACCGTGGGGATGCCGGTGAGAATTTGTGTGAACGTCAGCATGGTGTCGTGATCTACATCGATCGAGCTGCGATAGGAAACGCCGAAGCGCCAGCGATCGTCCTGATCTTTCCACAGCAGGCCGGCGTTCCAGCCCCACGCGCTGCTGTCGGCGAGATCGCCCTTCAATTTCGCGACGGCGATGTCGCGCTGCAGGATCACGCCAGGCGCAACCGGGATCGACGTCCCCCGAACTTGTTCGAGTTGCACCTTGGAGTGCACCCAATCCGCGCCAGCGCCGATCGAGAGATTCTTCGTAATCGAGAATGCAATCACCGGACTGATGTCGAGCGAGCGAATGGTTGCCAGATATGCCGCGTGTCGGCCGCTGAACGTGGACGGATTCTCCCAGCGCATCGGCAGACCGAACGATCCAAATGCGCCGAGGCCGACATGAAGACCGTGTAGCGTCCCGCCCCAATAGAGCTCCGGAACGAGGACGTCGCTTTTTTGCTGTTGTTCGGTCACTCCCGCGGAACTAGTGAACTCACCCTCGATGTTCCGCGCGACGACACCACCGCCCACGAAATCGCTTTTATCGAAAAACGCGAGCCCGGCCGGGTTGAAGTAGATGGCCGACGCATCGTCGGCGACTGCTGTGAACGCGAGTCCCATTCCCATGGCTCGCGCGCCGTGCGCGGTGATACGGAATCCCGAGGCAAACGCGGCCGATGTGGTGATTACGAGAACGGCGAATCCGAACAGCCTGCATCTCATGACGGTTCCTCCTAAAGGGTTTCCACTTTAGGAGTGACACCTCGCGTGTATTCCCTACCTTCGGATCACCTTTTGCACGATGTGCAAATCATGAACAAGCGCATTTCAATTCTCGCGGTTGCGCTCGTCACCACGCTCGCACTGAGTTGCGGGGGCGGCGGCGGCGCCGGCAACTTCAATCTCATTTCCGTCCAAGAAGAGTGGCAGCTCGGCGACCAGCTGTCGCAGGACGTCGCGCGGCAGGTGCATCTCAACACCGACGCCGAGATCAATGACTACATCACCCAGATGGGTCAGAAGATCGTGTCGGGCACCGACGCGCCGTTCAATCAGCTGCCGTGGCACTTCCACGTCGTGGACGATCCGGCAATCAATGCCTTCGCGATTCCCGGCGGCCACGTTTACGTGAACACCGGTCTCATCGCCGCGGCCGAGAACGCGTCGGAGCTCGCGGGCGTGATGGCGCACGAGATCAGTCACGTAACGGCGCGCCACACGACGGAGGCGATCTCCCGCCAATACGGGCTCAGCGTTCTGGCGGGTCTCGTCCTCGGGCAAAACCCAAGCGCGCTCACCGAGATCGCCGCACAGATCGTCGCCGGCGGCGCGACGGCGCGCTTCAGCCGCGACGACGAGCGCGAGGCCGACAAGCTCGGCATCCAGGCGATGTACCACGCGGGCTACGACCCGCGCGGCATGGCCGCGATGTTCCGCGTTCTGCAGGCGCACGCGCAAAGCAACCCCGGCTCGGTCGCGCAGTTCTTCTCGACGCACCCGACGACCGATGATCGCATTCGCGATGCGGACAGCCGCGCGGCAAGCCTTGCGAGCACGGCGGGGTTGATCACGGACGAGCCGCGGTTTCAGGCGATCAAGGGACGCCTTGCCTAGGCTCAGAGGCTCAGAGGCTCATCGGCTCATAGCGAGCTCCATGAGCCTTTGAGCCCATGCGCCTATGAACCTTGCATCATGAGCCTGCATCATCCGCGGGGGCGTCCATCACGATGTCCGCCGAGCCGCTCTCGAGCTCACCCGGCGTCTCTTGCGCGAGGAGGCGCCGGAGGAGCGGCGGCGCGACGAAGGTCGTGATCATGATCATCACCGTGACGGCGCTGTAGAGCTCCGCGCTGAGGAGTCTCGTCGAGAGGCCGATCTGCGCGAAGATCAATCCGACTTCTCCGCGCGGGATCATTCCGGCGCCGACGACGAGCCGGTTCATTCCTTTTCTCCAGACCACGAATCCCGCGAGGACTTTGCCGACGATGCCGATCGCGGCGAGCGCGAAGCCCATCCAGTTGATGGTGCGGAAGTCGATGGCCGCGCCGACGGCGACGAAGAAGATCGGGACGAAGAACTGCGAGACGTCATGCACTTCGCGGCAGATGTCTTTGCCGCGATGCGTTCGCGCGAGGACGAGTCCCGCGGCGAAGGAGCCGATGATGATCGCGGAGCCGACGCGCTGCGCGACGTATGCGAGCGCCAGCGCGAAGACGATCGACGCGAATAAAAGTCCGCGCGCGACTTTGATGCGGTCGATCGCGCGAATGAGCATCGGCGCGAGCTGCGATCCGATGACGATCGCGAGCAGCACGAAGCCGAAGGCGATCAGCACGATCCTGCCGATCCCGAGCACCGTCAGCGCTCCCCCCTCGGCGAGCGTGCCGACGATGGTCAGCAGCACGAGGCCGATGATGTCGTCGACGACGGCGGCGCCGAGGATGATCTGCGAGGCGTCGTCTTTCAGGTGACCGAGGTCGGAGAGGACGCGCGCGGTGATGCCGACGGACGTCGCGGTGAGCGACGCGCCGAGAAAAAGCGAGACCATCCGGCTCATGCCAAGGAGCTCGCCGAAGGCGAAGCCGCCGGCGAGTGGAAGCGCGACGCCGATGACAGCGACGGCAGTCGCCGATCCGCCGACCTGCATCAGTTTCTTGAGATCGGTCTCGAGTCCGATGACGAAGAGCAGCAGGATGACGCCGAGCTCGGAGAGGAGATGAATCGTAACGTCGTGCGGATCGACGAGGCGCAGACCGGAGACGCCGATCGCGACGCCGCCGATCAACTCGCCGAGAACGGCAGGCTGTCCGAGCCGCTCCGCGATCTCACCGAAGACTTTCGCGGCGATGAAGATCGCGATGAGCGCGATGAGGAACGACGCGGTGGACATTGTTGCGCATTCTATGTGGCGACCGCTGCCCTCAGCGGTCGCGCGGCGCAAAGCGCCGTTTGGCGCCGCCATCGGCGGCGCCGTGACCGCTGAGGGCAGCGGTCACCACAACAAGAGAGGTGGAGCGATCATGAAGGCCGCGGCGGGTAGACGCCCTGGATCGCGATGGAGTACTGCATCGCGAGCAGCGGCTTTGCTGCTCCGTCGTACGCGCGTGCGCCGGAGGCGTGACCACGATCGTCGGGGTTCGCGGGATGAAATGCGAACGCGCCTCGCAGATCGGGAAGCGCGAAGGTCTGTCTTCCGTCGCCGCCGAACGCGGTGCCCAACAGCGAGAACAACGCCGTGTTGCGGTTGATCGACATGAGCTGGCCGAAGCAGGGAATCCAGTCGCGCGGCGATTTCTCGTTCGCCCAGAGGCGCACCTCGCCGATGATCGGCATGTCATCGGGGTAATCGCGCGAGTTCGTGAGGGCGATGACGTAGTGGATCGGAATGCGCGCGTGCTGGCGCGACCGGCCGCCGTCGAATTCGATCGATCCGACGGCACCGAGGTGCGTCCCGCTCGCGCGGTGTGCCGGCGCGTTGCCGCGCAGGTCAGGAATCGCGAACGTCGTCTTTCCGTCGCCGCCGAACTTCGCTCCAACCTTCTGAAACAGGTCGGGATATTTTTTCGGATCGAGCATGCGGCCGTCGCAGAAGGCCCACCCATCCGGCTCGTAGCTGCTCCCGAGTAAACGAATCTCTCCGACGTACATGGCCGGTTCTCCTAATCGCTCATCGGATAGAGGCCGTCGACGCAGATGGCGTAGACGAGCGCAATCGTCGGCTGTGTTTCTTTCGCGTCCGCGCCGTCCGGCAGCGACGGATAGTTCGCGCCGCGCTCGATCTCGTAGTCCGTGCCGATCGGCAGTTTTCCTCGGAGGTCGGGAAGTGCGAAGTTTTTCTGCCCGTCTCCGCCGAACGTGGTGCCGAGGAGAGAGAAGAGCGCAAATTGGTCCTGAACGAGCGGCAGCAGTTGTCCGTCACATGGTGACCAGCCGTTGGGCAGCGAATCGAACGGAAAGATGCGGATCTCGCCGAGAGTGTTGTTCGTCATCGTTCAAGATCCTCCATCACGCGGCACGCTGCGGGAAATGGCCATTCACGGCGATGCAGTAGTTGATGGTCAGCAGCGGCGTCTGCTGCGCAGGATCGGCGAACACCTGCGAGCCGCCCATCACTCCGCGTTGGTTGGGATCGTCGGGCTGGAACGGATAGGCGCCGCTCAAGTCCGGCAGACCGAACGAGGTCGCACCATCCCCGCCATAGGTTTTGTCGAGGAGAAAGAAGAGCGTCTCATTGCCGGCGATCGGCAACAGCGTTCCATCGCAGCGACTCCATCCCTGCGGCGCGAAGTTGAAGCCGAAGGGGCGGATCTCGCCGATGTACGGGTCGTGCATGTCGAGGATGTACGACGGCTTGACGGCGATGATGAAGTTGACGGCGAGGCGCGCGCGCGGGGACGCGTCGGCGGCGCTGACCGCAAACTTTCCCTTCGTGCCGAGGGCCGCGCCGTCGGCGCGATGCATCGGCGTGCGGCCGCGCAGATCAGGCAGCAGGAACGTGGTCCGTCCGTCACCGCCGTAGCGCGTGCCGATCTCTTTGTACAGGTCGCCGTATTCCTGGATGTTCAGTTGCGCTCCGTTGCAGAACGACCATCCTTCGGGAGCATACGATCCGGCGAAGAGACGAATCTGGCCCAGTCCCATCGTGAAGCCTCCTCTATCGAGCTAGGGGCGCGGCGGGAAATACGCGTAGATGATGCAGATGCAGAAATTCAAGGCCAGGAACGGCTGCTCCGCGGGCGCTCCCTTCGTGGACGCGGCGGCGACGAGTTGTCCCTGCTCGCGATGCTCGCCCATGCTGATGGGGACTCGCGCGCGCAGGTCGGGCAGCGCGAACGTGTTCTTCCCGTCGCCGCCGTACGTCGTTCCGAGAAGCGAGAAGAGCGCGGGATTGTCGCGGATCTGGATGGTGCGGCCGTCACACGGCAGCCAGTTGTCGGGGATCGCTTCGGCGGCGATGATGCGGATCTCTCCCAGAAACCCTTCAATGTTCATCGGGAGTCTCCCTCTCTCCGCCGCTCAGTTTATCCGATTCACCGGCCGCTCATAACGCCTGCTTCACCGCCGCGAGCTTCTGCGCGAAGCGCGACGGCTCGTAGCTCTCGCGATCTTGGATCTCGTTGAACAGCGCGTCGATCGACTGCGTCATCGCGCTCCTGAGGAGCCGCGGATTTTTTCGCGTGAGCGCGCTGGCGAGACTCTGCAGCGCGAGCGCGGCCTGTTCGGCGGAGTGGACGTCGGCGCGCTCGATGAACGCGCGGTCGGATGCGATGGTCGACATCAGCGCGCGGACGTCGGCATCGCTCCAGCGCATCGCGTCCGCTTTGCCGACGAGCGCGTCGGCGATTTTCTTCGCGCGCTCGGCGTTCGTCGCGACGGCGCTCGGCTCGTTCATGCGCGAGACGCTGCGCGCGATCTGCGCGACGATGGGATCGAGCTCGTCGCGGGCGGCCGGAGAAATGCGTCCGATGAGGATGCGCAGCGTCGCCCAATGCTGCGGGCTCCACGCCGGAAGTCCCGCGCGATCGGGCCAGCCGCGCACCTGACGCCACTGACTCGTCTTCAGCGAGTGATGGCAGTTGTAGCAGCTCATGTCGGAGAACTCCGGCCACTCGTCGCCTTTGGCGTGGCGCGCGAGGTTGGTCAGCGAGTCGCGGAACTTCATCACCTGCCCGACCGCCCACGCGCGCGCGCCGTGCGAGTCGTGCGCAGGCGTCCAATGCGGCGGCATCGACTCGGTGTAGTTGTCGAGCTCGAAGACGAGGATCGGATGCCCTGACGCGATCAGTTCGTGATCGACTTCCTTGTCGTTGTTGCCGAGATGACAGCGGTCGCACGTATGCGCGCGCACCGGCACGTCCGCGAGATCGATCATTCCTCGGCTGACGCTCTGCGCGTGCGTCCACCCTTCCATCGTGTGCTCGGCGCGCCAGCCGCTCGCCGGCCCGTGGCACTGCTCGCATTGAATGCCGTCTTCTTTGTCGATCGCGCCTTCGACTTGCGTTGCGGGAACGTTGGTCGTGTGGCAGTCGAGGCAGACGTTTTCTTCATAGGCGCGTTTGCGAAGGCGCATGTTGCGCGCGATGCGCGCGGAGCGGTCGCTGAAGAGGATGTTGTACGCGCGCGCGTGCGTGTCGTTGTTGAGCCAGGTGTAGTACTCGTTCTGCAGGATGCGCGTGGCGTTGAGGGGCTGAGTGGCGCCGTGGCAGCCGGAGTTGACGCAGGAGGCGACGCCGACATAGTGACCCGGTTGCGCGGTTGCGCGGTCGCTCGGTTGCGGGGCGGGTTGTTGCGCGATGAGGAGCAGGGCGGCGGAAAGAACGGCGACGAACACGGCGACGCGTTTCATTTGGGGCCCTCACTGACGGTGTAGATCTGTCCGTTGCGCAGGTAGAGGCGCTGCATTTCCTGAAGCGTCATCGGACGCGCGCCGATGCGGTTGAAGATGGAGACCTGGTAGCCGCTCTCGTCGACGGCGCGGTCACGGTCGAGTCCCTTCGAGATCGCGAGCGCGGGTCCGTGCGTGTGTTTGTGCGCGATGAGACGCGGCACGGGATGCGGACTGAATCCCGCGTACCACGGCGTCCACTCAGGCGAGGTGAGCTGGAAAACTTTCAGTCCGCCTTCGCCGTCGGCGACGTACGCGAACGCGCTGGCGTTCGTCGACGCGACTTTGACGTCGTTCACGTCGTGCAGGTCTTCGACCACGATCTGATCGATCAGCGGACGTTCGGGATTCTCGACGTTGATGATGGCCATACCCTGCTTGCCCGCGGCGACGTACGCGTATGTGCGCGCGACGTACACGCTGCGCGCCTCGTCGAGCGGCGACATGCCGGCGACGCGCGGATGCGCGGGATCGGTGATGTCGATTGTGTGCAGTCCGTGCTTGTCGGTGACGAACGCGTAGCGGAATTGCACGGCGATGCCGGTGGCGTTTGGGATTTCGGAGATGACCGACACGACTTTGGGCTGCAGCGGATTGTCGATGTCGATGACGACGACGCCTTGCGATGCGCCGATGAAGAGCCAGCGGCCGGCGACGTAGATCGAATTGGCGCCGTCGAGGATGCCGGGAGTGGTGCGCGCCTCCGGCGCGCCTTGGGGGGATGGAGGCGCGCTGGAAGCGCGCACCACTCCACCAGGGTTCCACGTCAGCGCTCGCGTGAAGAAGTTGTTGCTCGGGTTGCCGTCGGTGAGCGTCGTGACATCGACGAGGATCAGGCCTTCTTCGCGGTCGGCGATGTATGCGTATTTGTAGAGCGGATGGATCGGCTGTTCCTGGTTTTCGGGAATCGCGCCGGTGGTGCGGTCCGGCGCCATCGGCATCGTCGTCGGCAGCGCGACCGCACTCGCGAATTTCGTGCGGACGTACGTGCGCTGCCCGAACGGCGAGACCGGCGCGCTGGTGATCCGCTCGGAGAAGTCTTTGTTGTCGACGTTGGCGATGTCGTAGACCTCGAAGCCGCCCTTCCCTCTCGCCACGAACGCGTACTCGCCGCGCGTCTGAACGCTGCGCGCGCCTTTCGAATGATGCTCGTGTGCAAGCTGCAGCTCGTCTTTGTTCTTCTCGTGCTTCGCGTAGTAGTCGGGATAGACGATCTTGTGGAGCGACGAGCCGATCACCGTCTGCGGCTCATCCCACTCCGTCACCGCCACGGCTTCGATCGAGTCGTCGGTCGCGACCCACGCGTAGCGGCCGATGAAGTTGACGAAGTTCGTGCCCTGCAACAGCAGTTGCGCGAGCCAGGCGTTGTTGTCGTTCGCCTTCGTGAGGTGGCAGCTGCCGCAGCCCTGCGTCTCACGCGCGCGGACGGTGTGCGGCACGTGGGGGTTGAAGGCCTGGCTGCTGAAGCCGGGCGACGAGATCGGCGGCTGCTGGATGTAGATGCGCTGGCGCTGCTGGTTCGTCGAGCTGATGACGAGCGCGCTCGACGAGCGCACCGGCGCGAGGCGATGTCCCTTGGCCGTGCCGTTGACGCCGAGCATGAACGCGTCGGTGCGGATCACCTGCGGGTTGTACGACGCGTAGTTGCGCGTCTCGAGTCCCTCGTAGTGATTCATCTTCGATTTGACGTTCTGCTCCTGCGGCAGGTGGCAGCCGGAGCACGACGTCATCCACGACGTGTGACAGGCGTAGCACGTCATCTTCGCGTCGGTGTGCGCGATGCCGCCGTCGGCGCTCTTGATCGTCTTCGCGTACGCGGAGCGCTCGTTGTAGCGCGCGGCGCCGGGCGTGATCGTGTCCTTCACCTGCACGACTTCCCACTGCATGCCGGGGTTCACCATCGAGCGCTGCCACAACACGCCGTTGACCCAGACGAAGCGGCGCTGTCCGAACGGCGTCGTGCCTAACAGCAAGTCCGTGCCGCCGGGAGGCGCAGCCGGACCGGACGTGCGCAAGTTCGTGTACGCGCCTGTGGTTCCGTGACAGTCCTGGCACTCGATCTCGATGTTGTTGCCGTACTCCGCGTAAAGCTGTCCGTTGCCGTGCTCGTCCTGCGAGAAGTGGCAGTCGGCGCAGTGCATCCCCTTTTCGAGATGGATGTCCTTGAGGTGCACGGCCTTCGCGAATTTCTGCGGATCGTCGAACGCGACGACGTTGTCGTTCGCGTCGAGGAGGTTCCCTTTGCGATCGCGCTTGAACACGGCCATGAAGTTCCAGCCGTGCCCGTGATAGTCGGCGAACTGCGTGTTTTTCGCCTGCGCATTGAGGCTGCTGACTTTCTCCAGGAAGTCGATGTTCGTCCACAGCCCGCGCGGCGCCGCTCCCTCGGGGTTGTGCTCGAGGCTCGCGCGCTTCTCCTCTTCGGTCGGATATTTCTGCTGCTTCGGCCACAGCAGCTCCGCGTCCGTTTCGTAGTCCCACATTGTGTAACCGAGGTACGTGTTGAGGAAGGAGTTCGGCTGATGCATGTGGCAGCTCATGCACTGGCTCGTCGGCACGGCGCGCATGAACTGGTGGCGGATCGGATGTCCCTTTTCGTTTTTCGGAATCGTCGGATCGCTGGTGTACGAGAGGCCGGTGTTGCCGAACTGTCCGAACGGTCCACTGTTGAAGGGATCGCGATCGTTCGCGTAGACGACGTGACACGCGCTGCATCCGGACGAGCGATAGTCGCCGGGATGTTCGTTCGTGCCGAGGAACGAAAGGTGCGGATCGTTGAGCCGCGTCTTCTGCAGATTGATGAGCGCGGGCGAGATGCGCGAGCCGGTGCCGCGTCCGCGATTGCCGAGGCGGATGTCGGGCTTGCCCGCTTCCTCGCCCAAATTCGGATTGCCGATATCGGGCGGAAACGTGTTGTTGGCGATGCCGCCGCGCTCGAACGCGCGGAAGTATTCGCCGGGCTGGAAGATCTCCCAATTCGGCAGCGGCACGAGCATCGGCAGCGCGCCTTTCGCGATCTGCTCCTGCGTCGGCGGCGTCGCTGGTTTGATCGACTGTGCGTTGCCTTCGCGGCTGTAGCTCTCGCCAAGAAGACCGGGCTTGCGCGAGATCAATCCGTTCGCGTAGCTGACCGCGGCCCAGAAGACCGCGCTCGTCGTCATCGTCGATCGCGGCACGGTGTTGACTTGCTTCTGATGACAGCCGCCGCACGTTTCCTGCGCGACGCGGAGATCGCCAGGATTGATGAACTTCACGAACTCCGGCGACTCGGTGAGGAACGCGGTGTACGAGCGCTGCGGGTTCGCGGACGTCGGCCACAACTCGGGATGGCGCGGCTTCACGTGCGCTTCTGCTTTCGTTCGTGCGTTTCCGTTGCCGCCGTGGCAGTCCGTGCAGCCGAGCTTCACCGCACGCGACACGTGCATCGGCTCGATGCCGTGGTGGCAGGAGAGGCAGCCGGTGCTTTTGGCGTCGGCTTGATCCTGCGTCTGCGTAAATAGCGGCGGGAGCGAAGGGTTGGGGGCTTGGGCGAGAAAGGCGAGCGAGCCGAGAGCCACGAGCAGCGACACAACACGACCCCTCACCCGCCGCTTCGCGGCACCCTCTCCCCGCAAGCGGGGCGAGGGGCAACAAAGCGAAGGCGTGGCAGGTAGCCCTTCGCCCCGCTTGCGGGGAGAGGGTGGCCCCTCGCAAAACGAAGATCCGGATGAGGGGCGGCGACTAAAAAGTAAGAATGACATTCGTGAACACGTGATAGAGCGTCTTGCCGCGCTCGTAGATGTCTTTGAATCCCTGTCGCGGAATGAAGGCGGCTGCGCCTCCGACGATGACGACGTTTTGGTTGAGGAACGGGCGGTAGCGCACGCCGGCGGAGAGGTCGATGCCGAGCTCTTTGCTGATGTTGCCCTGGAAGAGGATCTCTTCGATCGACTCGGTCGCATCCAATCGAATGTAGTTGGCGGTGAAAAGCGCTTTGAGGCGCGGAGTGAAATCAACGTCGCAGCCGATGCTCGCGATCTGCACTCCCGGATTCACGAACTGCGGCTGCCCTTCGTCCTTGCTGCTGCGCAGCGATGGGAGGAGCGATCCGCGCTCGACGAGGGAGACGCCGGTGCCGGTGAGGCGGATGCCGAGGCGGTTGAAGAAGGAGAAACCGCCGCCGGCGAAGTTGGTGTTGTCGAAGATGGAGTCGAAGCCGGTGGCGGTGCGGTCGCGCGGATCGCTGTCGCCCGTCGCATAGAACAACGCGACGCGCGGGCGCAGCCAGTCACGGTCGTACGAGACTTCGACCGCGGCCATGCCGGCGCGGATGTGCACGGCGTCGCCGCGACGCAGTTCCGGATCGGGACCGGCGATCGGATTGAGCGAGTCGCGTCCGAAGACAAAGTACGCGGCCTGATCGATGTTGAAGCGGCCGAGGTGTCCGAGTCCGGCTTCGCCGAGATAGGCGGCGTGGATGTCGTGCGGCGCGAAGGAACCGACCGGCGCGGGGCGCACGAGGACGCCGTTGCGATCGTACGTGAACGATGCTCCGTCGCGCAGGTAGTGGAGGCTGAATTCCTGCGTGTAGCCGTGCACGCCGAAGTCCTGCCAGTAGAAGTTCGCGACCGCGACCTGCTGTCCGCGGCGCGCGAGTCGATTGAGGCCGGAGTTCGTGTCCTTCTCCAATCGATCGAAGACCGCGAAGTTGTACTGATAGCGATTGCGATCGTAGTTGCCGAAGAAGCGCACGCCGGTGTTGGTGTCGCTGAAGATGAATCCGCGGAAGTCGCTGTTGAACGGCTGCGATCCGGCGCGGAAGGAGATGAAGTCGTAGTTCGGCGAGAGGTCCTGCAGCTTGCGCTCGTAGAAAAACTCCTGCAGCGCGAGCTGCGCGTCGGTGCGCGAGGTGCCGCGGCGCACGTCCGGTTTCACGAGCCCGTTCTCGCGCAGGTGGACGTAATTGAGATTGCCGACCAGCGTGACCTTCACGCGCTGCGTCACCGGCTTGAACGTCGTCAGTCCCTGAAAGAGATCGCCGGAGACGATGACGTTCTCGTTGAAGAGGTTCTGATTGTCTTCGCCGAAGAAGCGGAACGATCCCGGCTGCACCGCGCTCACTCCGGACGGCGTCGGCAGCGTCCGCGACTCCGAGAGCGTGTCGCTGATGCCGGTGAGGACGAGGAACCAGTCGTTGCCGAAGATCGGCAGATCGCCTTTGAACAAATTCTGGTTGTAAGGATCGAGCGTGCCGCCGCGCGTTCCGATTTTTCTTGCGCGCGGCTTCTCATCGAGCTCATACGGCGGCGGCACGATGCGCCACCGGTCCGTCATCTCCACGCCCGGCTCCGCGGTCACTTCGGGTGTCCCATACGGCGGAATCACGTCTTCGATCCCGCTCTCGCGCTGCACGTTGTTGACAGGGAGGATGACGCGCAGCAGTTTCGTTTCTTTCGCATCGCCGATCTCGATGCGGACGTCGTACGTGCCGGTCCGTAGCGGGGCGGTCCAGAGGATGCTCCACGTCTGATTCGCGGCGACGACCGTTTCGCCTTTCGCGTCTTCGATGAAGATGCGCACGGCCGTTCCGGGCGCGGCGTCGGTTTTTCCGGAGAGCGTGAAGGGGAGGACGTTGGTGAAGAAGGTGTCCTGTGCGGAGACGGTGACCGCGAGAAGCATGAACGCAGAACGCAGAACGCAGAACGAAGAATTGAGAAAGGTTCTCTTTCTACGTTCTACGTTCTGCGTTCTGCGTTCTGCGTTCAACGCCCTCACGAACACGGTCCTCCTGTGCATTCCGGCTGCCTTGGGAACTTGAACATCGGGAGGCGCGCGCCGTCGACTTTCACTTGGTCGGCCCAGATGCTTTGCGGCGGCAGGAGCTCTCCTGCCGCAAAGTACGAGACGTAGTCGTCCTGCTCGATGCCGTCGCCGCTGACTCCCAGTCCTCCGATGAGAGACGAGCTGCGATAGAGCGGCGATGCGCCGGCGAAGAAGACGATGCCGTTTTGGTTCGGATTGGTGAGCTGCGATCCCTGCGTGCAGGGATTCAGCAGGTCCTTGACGAAGAGCGACTGGTACCACGGTCCCGGTTTGGGATGGAACACGCTGGAGTCGATGCCGGGCGGATAGAACGGCTGCGCGCCGAAGTTGAGCGTGCGGTTGGTGACGGCGGTCGTCGCGGGAACGGGAAGATCGTGGCCGCTCGAGAACCAGACCACGTTGCGCGCCTTGGCGACGGCGACGTCGATCGAGAAGACGGTCGCGTCGGGCATGCGGTAGATGCCGAGAATCGAGCCGTCGGTGTCGGCGACGGCGATGACCATGCGCGCGTAGCTGTTGAGCGGGAGACGGATCACCGCGCGCGTTTTCTTCGCGGTCGCGATCGCGCGCTGCACGATCGCGTCGACCTGCGCGGACGTGAGACTCGATCCGGCGACCGGTCCGACGAGATAGCCGTTCGCCGCACAGCCGCCGTTCGCGCTCGCGACGCTGTACACCGCTCCAACATCCGTGCCCGCGCTCGTGCCCTGCAATCGCTTCACGCCCGTCGGCTGGCCACTGGCATTGAAATCGAGCTTGATGTCGGGTCCGAGAAACGGGAGGCGGACGCCGTCAACGAAGACGTTGCCCGGCTGCGGCAGCGGATACACGGGAACGGGGACGATGCCGGCGGCCGCGAACGCGCCGGTGGCGGCGGCGAACTCTGCGACCTGCGGATCGCCGTTCGCGCCGACGACACCGATCGCGCCGACGAGTTGTCCGCCTCGATAGAGCGGAACGCCGCCCGCATTGACGCTGGCAGGATCGACGTCATCCGGCTGGATCTTGCCAGTCACGATTCCAAGTCCGCAGCCGCTGGTGTTGCCGGGCTGGCAGGGACCGCCGCCGATCTTGCGCGCGCGCGGCACGCACTGCGACGGCAAGGTGAACGTGACGTTGAAGTCGCAGCCGCGGTTCGTGTTCTCGATGCCGTACAGCGCGGCGCTGGCCGTGTTCGTGACGCCGGGAGGAAAGTGAATGCCGCTGATGAAGCGCACCGTGCGCGACGACAGCGGCGCCATGTTGTGGCTGAAGAACGCCGCGGTGCGCGCGGTGGCGACAGCGAGATCGTCATTCGTCGAAGGCGCGCCCGCTTTGCGCAGCACCGCGAGAATGCGTCCCGCGCGATCGACGACCGCGATCGTGACGGGATCGTTGATCGCCTTCGCTGCAGCGCGCGCGATGGTGTCGACTTCGGCCATCGACAGCGAGCCGAAGGCGCCCGCGCCTTCATCGCACGTGGCGGGAGTGGCGGGCGGAGTCGCGCAGCCCGCCGGCTCGAGCGCGGTGATGATGGGCATCGGAGACGAAGCCGAAGGCGAACGGACGGCGCGGGTACGCGGCGCGGCGTCCGCCGTCATTCCCGCCAAGAGGAGCGCCACCGTTAGAAACCTGCGCATCGAACTGTCCTGTGGAGCGGCGGCCGCTCTCGGCCGCCGATTCTCGCGAGAACCCGGCGGCCGAAGCGGCCGCCGCTCCACTCAAATCTGATAAACGAACGTCGCCGTGTTGTCGCCGAGGATGATGGTGTCGCCGCGCTTGAGCTGCACTTCGGTGATGCGGCCGGAGTGGCCGGTCACGTACGTCCCGTTGGTGGAGCCTTCGTCGATCGCCCACACCTTGCCGTCGCGCGGCACGATGCGGACGTGACGCTTGGAGATTTTCGTGTCGGGGATGACGACCTGCGCGAGCGCCGGATCGCGTCCGATGTAGAGGCCTTCGTCTTCGATCGTGAAGCGCTGTCCGTCGAGCACCCCGCTCGTGCATTTGAGGAGTCCGTACCACTCGAGCATCTGCGTGCCGCCGCCGGTTGCCGCGTCGGCCTGCGGCAGAGGTTTCTCGAGCTGCGTGTCGGCGATCGTCTTCGGGGATGAAGGCGCGGGGATCGGCGGCGGGACGTCGGAGCGCGAGACTTTATCGGTCGGGATCTCCGCTCTGATCGCCGGAATTTTCGTCGTCGGAGGAACGGGCTGTTTCGGCGCGGGGGCGGGACGCTCGGGGCGCAGCCGCGCGGCCAGCGCGATGCCGACCGGCACGAGCACGACCAGCAGCAGCACCACGATGACGGCGAGCAGGATCCCCTGGAGCATTCGCCCTCCCCTTCCCAGCCCGCCCGGGCCAGCCAGGGCAAGCGAAGCCATCACGACTCTCTTCTGGGTATGCAAATGATACTCGTGACAGGTCTTGCATGTGCTTGCGGCCTGCGTGCCGGTCGCGTTCTTCGCGTGACACGCCGTGCAGTCTCTGCGCGACGGCATCAGCACGTCGGACGTCGCAACGCTCGTGCGCGCGCCGGCATGACAGCGCTCGCAATCGACGTTCGCGTGCTTGCCGTGCGAGAACTTCGCGCTGTCGAACCAGTCGCGGCGAATCACCGGCGCGTTGACGATGAGCTGCTGCCCCTTGCGCACGATGTCGTGGCACTTCGCGCATTTCGTCTTGATGACCTGCTCGCCGTTGATCTGCGCGCGCGCGTCGAGCTGCACGCTTTGGCGCGTGGCGAGAATGCGGCGCACGACGTCCGGCGGCTTGCCGACGAGATCGCGGTTGCCGGCGTAGATGTAGGCGATGTAGCCGTACGCGGTTTTCGGATCGCCGCCGTGCGGGACTTCGGCGTCGGGCAGCTTCGCGTCGAACGTCAGCCGATGGCAGCGCTGGCAATGCTTCTCGAACTCCAGCGGAACGGGATCGGTTTTCTCTTTGACGGTCACGAGGTTGTGGCAGTTGACGCACTGCAATTTCTCGCGGCGTCCGGTCGCATTGAAGATGCCGCCCTGAGCGAGATGCAGTTTGTGATTGAAGCGGATGTTGTCGATGTCCGGCGGCGGAACGAGCTCGGGATGCGCGTCCCCGAACGCGGGAATCGTCGCGATGTCCGTAAACGAGTAGCGACCGCCGCCGAAACGCCGCCCCTCATCCGGCCTTTGGCCACCTTCTCCCCGCAAGCGGGGAGAAGGGCTACCTGCCACGGTCTGCGCCTCGTTGCCCCTCTCCCCGCTTGCGGGGAGAGGGTGGCGCGAAGCGCCGGGTGAGGGGACGTGCTTCGTGAGATCGGCGTGGCAGCCCGTGCAGCGCTCGTCCGCATTCGCGGCAAGCGTCATCTCACCGCGATGTTCGGCGTGACATTGAAAGCAGTCCGGCGGATTGAGCTCGCTCATCGCATGCGGCGGACGCGCGTGACACGCGAGGCATTTCGCATTCTCCACGCTCTTCCACGGCGTATGGCACGCGCTGCACTCCTCGGCCACCACATTGCCCGCGGTGTCGCGCGCGCGGCTGTGCGCGGACGAGAGTCCGCCCGGCATGAACGCTTTCTGTTTCTCGGGACGGATCACTTCGCCGATCACGCCTAACGTGACGATCAATCCGAGCGCGGTGAGCGTGAGCTTCGTCAGCCACGGCCGCGACAATCGATACGCGGAGACGTAGTCGACCTTCTTCGCGCGCACGGCCGCGCGGCCGGGCGTCGCCGGCGCAATTGTCGCGTCCTCTTCCTGCCCGTCCCCCGCTTCATTGCTGCGCACCTCGGTCGGCACGACGCGCAGGAACAGCGGCTTGCCCGGCTCGACGAGCTGCACGTCGATGCGCAGGTCGCCGACCTCGATGATGTCGCCCTTCGCGAGCCGCGCGCTCTCGACCGGCTTGCGATTGACGTAGGTGCCGGTGATGCTGCCCTTGTCGGTGATGACGTAGCCGCCCGCCTCCATCTCGATGATCGCGTGCTCGAGCGCGACGGCGGGGTTCTCGCTGCGCAGTTCCGCGTTGGTGCCGCGCCCGATGCGCAGCGCATCCTTCCGCACCTGCACGAGCACGAAGCCTCGGCCCGACGCGCGCTGGATGAGGAACTGGACGTGCGCTTCCGCTACCACCGGATTCTCCCGTAGTAGAAGACGGCGATGACGTGCAGCGCCGCGAATGCGAGCAGCGCGACGGTGAACGGCACGTGGATGTACAGCCAGAACTCGAGGACGTTTTTGTAGCGCTGCTGGAAGACGAGACGCAGCAGCAGCTCTTTGCGCTGCCGCGAGAAGACGAGCAGTTGCCGCAGCTCTTCCTGTTCTTCCTTCGGCACGAGCGCGAGAAGCCGCGGCCAGTCGCCGGAGTCGTAGCCTTTCTTCCTGCGACGCCCGCGCTGCAGGAGAAGTCGCCAGCCGGCGAGACCGCCGGGCGACGACTCTTTCATCACTTCGTCATAGATGCGCTGAAACGGAGTCGAACGTCCCGACGAGAGTCGCGCCATGTTCTTCGCGAGCTGGTTGAGTTGATCGGAGATCTCCTCGACCGTCAGATTGCTCTCGACTTCGGTCAGCATGCGCGGAACCGTCACGTACAACACCGCGCCGACCGCACCGCTCGCGACGACGATGAAAACGAGGATGAATGTCGTGATCGCGATCTTGTCGTTGAACCGCCCGCCCGTGTGCATCAGCAGAATCACGAACGCGAGGAGACCGAGGTAGATATGCGATTGCAGCCACTGCTCGAGCGTTCCGAGCGTCGACTTGTACCAGCGCTTGCGAATCGCGAAAAAGGCGAGGAGATAGATGAGTCCGAGGCCGATGACACCGTAGACGATTCCCGTCCTGGAGCCGCCGTGAGGGAACTCGTTTTGTTGGTAGCGGTAGTAGGAGATGGCGGAGGCGATCAGGAGGACCGCGAAGATGCGGCGCCAGAGGATGCCGGAGCGGGCTACCGCCATAAAGCCTCGGAACGCAGAACGCAGAGCGCAGAACGAAGAATTGAGAACCTTCTACATTCTGCGTTCTGCGTTCTGCGTTCTGCGTTCACCGCTCGCCCCTCGAAATCACGATCTCCTCCAACGTCTCCCGATACTGTTCCGGCGTCAGCCGAATCGCCGCTCCCGTCGGGCATCCCCTCACGCACGCCGGCCCTCCGCTGATCCCCCTGCACAGGTCGCACTTCACCGCCACGGTCTGCTCGACTTCTTCCTGCTTCTTCTTGAACAAAGACGTGACCCAGCCGAAGAGCGAGAACGACGGCTCTTTGTGGACCATGAAGATGTTGCCGTAGGGGCAATTGCGCTCGCAGTTGCCGCAGCCGATGCAGTTGCTTTTGATGTAGACCTCGCCGCGGGGGTCGCGGGCGAGAGCGTCGGGCGGGCAGTCGAGCATGCAGAGCGGGTTCTCGCACTGCCAGCAGGAATTCGGCGCGAGGAGGTTGTAGAACTTGATGCCGGTCAGCGACAGGCGCGCCTGTCCGTCGTCGTGCACGCCTTCGCACGACTTGATGCAGTTGTTGCAGCGGATGCAGCGGTGCTCGTCGATGAGCAGCGTCTGCGTGCCCATCACGACTTCTTCACGAATCAGATCGCCGAGGATGTTTCCCGATCCCGGCGTCGCCTCGGCCACCAGTCCCGCGATCCGTCGCTCTTCGAGCTTGCGCAGCGGCGCTTCGCGCAAGTCGGGATGCGCGGCGAGGAAGTTGTTGAAGTCTCTCTTCGAGAGCTTGATCAGATCGGCGGGAAAGATCGTCGTCACCGTCGCGGTGCGATCGGCGTCGGAGAAGAGCGCGGCCTCGCCGAAAAAGTTTCCGGCGACGAGATACGACAACACGACTTCCTTGTCGCCCGACGTCTTCGAGATTTTCACCATCCCGTTGCGGATCAGATAGAACGCGTCGCCGGGATCGCCTTCCTTGCAGACGATCGCGTCTTTTCCGTACGTCTCGACGACCGCTTTGTCGACCAGCTCTCCCAGCAATGCTTCGGGAACGCAGGGGAAGAGATAGCCGCCGAACGCGCGCAGCATGAACGCCTGATCGACGAACGCCTTCGCGCGCGGCGCGTTGGCGAGCATCTTCAGCACGGCCTTGCGCGGGATCTCGATCATCCGCGTGTCGCCGATCGCGCGCGCGGTGGCGTTGCGGCGGCGGCCGGAGATGAGGCTCATCTCGCCGAAGAAGTTGCCCGCGGTCAGCTCGGCGATCTTCGTTTCCTCGCCCCTGTTTTCCGGCTTGCGGGAGAGCCCGACACGCCCCGACGCGATGACGAGGAAATCGTTGGTGTAGTCGTTCTGGCGGATGATGACGTCGCCGTCTTTGTATTCGCGTACGTTCGTCGCGAGGAACGTATCGCGCAGCTGCTGTTCGTCGGCGGCGTTGAGCAGCGGCACGCGCGTGCGCAGTGCGGCGATGCGCTCGCGCACCGAGCCTTTCCAGAATGTCAGCCGCGCGCGCAGCACCTGCTCGTCGGCCGGTTCCACCTGCCGTCCCATCAAATGCTCGACGACTTCCCATCCCTGGTTCATGCCGAGCTTGATGAGATCGCGTCCGCTCGCGGCGCCGATGAGAAAGAGTCCCGGCACGCTCGACTCGTGCACCGGACTGAGAATCGGCCGCGCGTCTTTTCCGTCGCCCGTGAATTTGATTCCGACCGCTTCGAAAAACTTGCGCGGCGGATCGGCGCCGAGCTTGAGGAAGAGCAGTTCCGCTGGAACGCGCGTGACTTCGCCGCGCACGTTGAGATCGGCATAGCCTTCGTAGACTTCCTTGACGTTCGAGTTGAAGTAGATCGTCATTCGTCCCGAGGCCTGTCGCGACAACACTTCGCGCGTGAGGATCTCGTTCGCGCGCGTGATCTCCGGACCGCGCACGATGAGACCGACGCGGTTCTCGTCCGACAACGCAATCGCAATCTCCAACGCGGAGTCGCCCGCGCCGACGACGAGGATGTCCTGCTCGCCGTGCTCCGCCGGATCGACGAGCCGATAGCGCACGTGCGGAAGGTTCTCGCCGGGACATCCGAGCTTGCGCGGATTTCCCTGCGTGCCCATCGCCAGCACGACTTTGCCGGCCTGATACTCCGCGCCCGCCGAAGTCTTCAGCACGAACGTGTCGCCTTCGCGCTTCATCGACTTCACCTCGGCGTTGTATTCGACTCTGATCTTTCGCTCGTCGGCGTATGACTGCCAGGCATTGAGGATCGACTCGCGCGATCCCGCGTCGAACGGCACGTCGCTGCGCGATGGGATCATCACCGGCTCGGCCATGACGAACTTGCGCGCCTGGTAGCAGTAGATGGTGTCGGAGAGATGGTCGGTGCGCTCGAGGAGCACGTAGGAGAGGCCGTTGGCCTGTGCGTGTCCCGCCGTTGCGAGACCAGCCGGGCCGCTGCCCACAATCGCGAGGTCGTATTTCATGGGAGATTAGCTCACGCGAATCTCGGGCTCGGTGACTTCTCCCGTGATCGCGTCGCGCGCGACGTTGAAGGTGAGGATGACTTTTCCGAGTCGAATGAGATCGCCGTCGACGAGCAATCGCTTGTCGGTGACTTTCTCGCCGTTGACGTACGATCCGTTTCTGCTTTTCAAATCCTCGATGACGAATCCGTGGTCCGTCTTCAACACGCGCGCGTGATTGGTCGACACGCTTGGGTCGGTGAGCGTGATGTCGTTGGACGGCGCGCGCCCGATCGTGTGCTCCGCTTCGAGCAGCGGATAGACATTGTCCGGCGCGTGATCGGGCGTGAGCGAGCCGACCATCGTGATGCGGCGCTGCATGCTCTTCGCGCGCGTGTGCGTCTCTTCGACGACGATGGCGACGAGGCCGAGGGTCGCGAGCTCGCGCAGGCGATCGGAGAGCTCGCGCTTCGGCATCCCGAGATCGGCGACGAGTTTCTCGAACGAGCGTCCCGACGTGAGGCGGAAGAGCAGCTTCAGTTGATCGATGTTGAGACTGACCTTCTGCTGGATCGCCGGATCTTCGACCACGCGAAAGACCGTGTCATCAGGATAGAGCAGCGCGGCTTCGGCGCGGCGCTTCGCTTCTTCCTGCAGCGGCCCGAGCTCGAGCGCGATCGGCTTCACGCCGTCCGGCAGCGTCGCCGAGTCGACCAGCGTGAATGAGCCGGACGTCCACTCGAACGTATCGAGGATCGAGTCGGCGGGACCGAGGTCATGACTCGACTCCGCCCACGTGATCTTGTCGTTCTGGAAGAAGACGCGCGTGCGGCGGCCGGTGGTCTCGAGATCGAGCGTTCCGCTCTGCCCGCGCCCACAAAGAAAGGAGAGCAACTCCTGCGGCGTGAAGTGCCGCAGACTTCCCTGGAGGATGGCCTGCATGGTTGCAGGTTATTTTAGCAGGCAGGATCTCGCGACGCTTGGGCTGGGTGCCGAGGTGCCGGGTGCCGGGTGCCGGGTGCTGGGTGCTGGGTGCCGGGTGCTGAGTGCTGAGTGCTGAGTGCTGAGTGCTGGGTGCCGGGTGCTGGGTTTAACGCAGCACCCAGCACTCAGCACCCAGCACCTCTCTCAGAACAACTCTTCAATCGGCCCATACTTCCCGGTCTTCGCGTCCGGTACATACTCGAAGCCGCGGCCGAGCGGATCGTCGGTGCGCATGGTCGTGTAGTCGATGCCGAGGGCGGAGTACATCGACGAGGTGACATCCTCGGGGCGCACGTCGCGGTTGGCGCTCCAGCCATACTCGACGACCTTGTCGCCGACCGCGTCGGTCTTGCCGATGATGCGTCCGCCTTTGACGCCGCCGCCGGCGAAGACGTAGGAGTTGCGGAGGAAGTGATCGCGTCCGCCCTGATTGGTGAGCGGTCCGGGGGTGCGTCCGAACTCGCCGAGGATCACGATGAAGGTCTCATCGAGAAGCGTCTTGCCGGGATTCGCGCCGGCGGTGGTGGAGAGATCGGTGAACAGCGCGCCGAGCGCGTCGTCGAGCTGCTTCGACTGCGTGTAGATCGACTGCGCGGCGGCCTTGTTGTAGATGTCGGAGTGATGGTCCCATCCGCCGAGGGTGGTCTGCACGAAGCGCGTGCCTTTGTTCGCGCCGACGAGATTGCGCGCGACGATCAGAGAGTCGCCGAACGTGGTCGCGCCATAGCGCGTGTGGTCGGCGTCGTTGAACGAGAAGATCGCGTTGATGCCGGGCGCCTTCATGAGCGCGCGCGACTGGTCGTAGAAGTCGTTCATGTCCATCGACGGCTTGCCGAGCGCGCCGCTGGTGCGCGCGAGGTCGAGCGAATGGAGCAGGTCCCAGCGGCGATCGAAACGCGTCGCGCCGTCGGGATGATTGAGCGTCGCGAGTCCGGTCGATGCGGTGGTGACGCCGAACGGCGCGTATTTCGCGGGGAGATAGCCGGACGTCGGGATCGCGCCGGAGTTGAGCGCGATGAAGCCGGGCAGCACGTCGCTGACCGTCCGCTTGAGCTGGAACTCGAGCGACACGACCGCGCCGATGTGCGGAGCGATCGCGCCGGTGGCACCGCCCGGGTTGCGCGCGATCTGCGCCCAGGTCTGTCCGAGCTGGTGCACGGCCGCCCACGCCAGTCCGCTGCGCGCGATCGAGAGCTTGTCGAGATGCGCGGCGGTCTTCGGCATCAGTCCCTGCGGCCAGCGCGTGCTGCCGTAGGTCGTCGGCGCGAAGTCGGACGGCGTCCACGATCCTTCTTTCAGGTCCCACAAGTCGACGTGACTCGGGGCGCCGCTGAGAAAGATGAAGATGCAGTTTCGCGCGCTGTTGCGCAGCGAGACGTTCGGCGCGACTTCGGCGGCGGAGAGCAGCCGCGGATCGAGCACGTCGGCGAAGTACGAGGCGACGATTCCCGTTCCCGCGATGCGCAGAAAGTTGCGGCGCGAGAAACCTTCACCTTGCAGCGGAAAGTGGCCGGTGTCGGGATGCTTGCACTTGCATTTCATTGGAACAAGAACTCCAGGCTGTTGAGCAGCACGAACTGCAGGTCTTCGGCGCGATCGTTGAGCGTGCCGGCCTTCAGATAGTCGATGGCGATCTGGCGCTCCTGCGCGGTCGGTTTGCGCGAGAGCGTCGCGAGGTACAGCTGATCGGTGACCGTTCCGGGATCGGTCGTCGACGCCAGCACTTTGCTGACCGTTGAGTTGGCGGTGGCGCGGCGGATGCGCGTGACGACGTTCTGGTCGTTCATCATCGCCAGCGACTGGGTGATCGATGAATCGTTCGAGCGCGCTGTGTCGTCGCGATCGCCGCGATTGAAGTCGTTGATGAAAGTCGTCGCGGTGACGCGCCGTCCTTCGAGCGGATCCGGCATCTGCATCGCCATCGGCACGTTCGACATCCCTTGCACGGTGAACGACGCCGGCACGTTCGTCGCGATCGCCATCGAGTCGAACACGACCTCGGCCATCATGCGCCGCGGATAGTGGCGCACGTAGTACGGCACGTAGGCGTCGTTCCACGCGCTCGGCGTGTACGTCGACGAGAGTTGATACGTGTTCGACGTCGCAATCGTGCGCAGCAGCGACTTGAGGCTGTAGCCCTTGGCGATGAATTCGTCGGTGAGGGCTTCGAGCAGTTCCGGATGCGTCGGCTGCGTGGTGAGCTTGGTGAGATCGAATGCGTTCACCGGCTCGACGAGGCCGAGGCCGAACATTTCTTTCCAGAGATAGTTCACGGCGGCGCGCGCGAACTGGCGATCGGCGGTGAGAATGCGTCCGTAGGCGACGCGATGGTCTTCACCGGACTTCGGTGTCTCGCCGTTCGTGAGGAACGCCGGCGTCACGATGTCGGACTCGCCCGCGTTCGGCGCGCGCGGCGACTTGTTGCCGTCGGTCGTGTTGAGGCGATACGCGCCGGCGGGATTCGTGCTGACGGTGAACTGCAGGATGTTCGCGTTGGGATTGGCGGGATCGGTGTAGCGCTGTCCGCGCGATTGCGTCTGCGCGAAGAACGCGGCCATCTTCCAGAAGTCGGTGCGCGTCTTTCCGCGCAGGTACCAGTTGACGGTCTCGAGATGTCCCGCGCCGCTGTGGCAGGAGATGCAGAGCATCGGGATGCCGAGGAACTTTTCGGCGGAGTGCGCGGCGAGATTGTCGTACGTGTCCTGAATCGGACCGTTGTTCTGCATCTGCCGCACGACGTAGTTCGCGGTGCCGGTGGTGAAGTTGAGACCGGCGCCGGAGAGGGCCTCGCGCACCATCTGGTCGTACGGCTTGCCGGAGCTGATGGAGTCGCGGATCCAGGAGTAGTAAACGTTGCGGCCGAGGTAGTACTCGCGGCTGTTGTTCGCGACCTGCACGTTCTGCACGAGATCGCCGAACCACATCGTCCAGCGATCATTGAATGCCGTCGATGCGAGGAGCTGGTCGATCTTCTTCGCGCGCTTGTCCGGCGTCGTGTCGGCGATGAACGCGAGCACTTCGGCGGAGGTCGGAATCGTGCCGGTGAGATCGAGGTAGGCGCGGCGGAGGAACTCTTCGTCCTTCGACGGTCCGGTCGGCAGCACGCCGTCTTTCTTCTGCTTCGCGCCGATCCAGGTGTCGATGAAGTTCGCGACCGGCAGCTCGGTGAGCGGATTGGTCGGCTTCCCGACCGAGCGCCGCTTCGACGTCGACGCGGTGGCGTTCGGCGCGAACGCCTGCGCGTTCGTGGCGAGCGTCCGGTAAAGGCTGTCCCGCTCGGCGGCGGGAGTCAGCGCGAACGGGCAGGCACCGTCGCCCGCAAATGCCGGTGCGGCGAGCACCAGCGCCATCACAAGGACCGGTGATGTACGTTTCATATGCAAATCCGACTCAGTCAGGTTCGTTGTCGTTTACATGAATTCTCACACGGACTCGAAGAAACGCGTGTGATGCGCATCTCAAAATAAGTGGCCCCGCCACCGGCGGCGTCCCCAACGCCCAGCTGCCCTCGCCGGAGGACAGCGACATAGACGAGGACCTTAAACGGCGATGCGCTCGAAATCGTGCAATTTCCGAATGTCCACGCTGATCTCGCCGTGTTCGTCGGGCGGATTGAACATGCTCTGGAAACGCGCGCCCCAGACGATCTCGGCGATCTTGTAGGACGACCGCGTGTGGACGTTCTGCGAGAACGTTTCCTCGAAGCCGTTGAGAAGGACGAGAAACTCGGCGTCGCAGTCTTTGAGGTCGGATGCCGTCCAGTGGCGCAGCGGGCTCTCGTCGTCGATCGGATGGACGATCGTCCAGGCCAGCGGAAAGAAAACGACGCTCTCGCGCTCGAGGCGCAACTGGAGAAACTCGCGATCGGCCGCGGTGAGGCCGTCGCGCCGGCGGCGGCTGAGCAGCACGCGCGCCTCCAGGTTGACGAGTTGGCTGCTGCGGCGGTTGACGATGCGGAACATGAACGCGCGGCCGCCGCGATACGGCGCGATGACCGCGCACTTGCTGAAAATGATGTTCGCGGTGGGACGCGCGAAGCGCGCGAAGACGAAGCCGGCGACGGCGGTGAACGCGAGGAGACCAATCAGCGACTCGATCGTCATGAGGACGTTCGCGGCGAGGCTGATCGGCGCAATGTGGCCGTAGCCGATGGTGGCGAGCGTCTCGACGCTGAAGAAGAATGCATCGGCGAAACGGCCGAGCGTCGGCGTGCCGCCGGCGCGCATCAGCGAGCCCTCGCCGGTGGCGACGTAGAGCAGCGCGAACGTCATGTTCGTGGTGAGGAACACCGCCGTGACGATCAGCAGGAACTTCGTCCAGCTCATCGTCAGCAGGTAGTGATAGAAGGAGAGCGATTCCCAGAACCGCAGCCCTTCGCGGCGGACGTTGAACGAGCCGTCGCGATTGAGCAGCCGCCTGCGGCTCTCGCGCGCGACGACCGAGCCGAAGCCGAGGTCCTCGTTGACGCCTTCGGTGGAGGTTGCCGCGCTCACGCGCTCGTCGACTGCACTCACGCGCGCAATTGTGCTACAACGAGGCAATGCTCGACCAACTCACGATCGAAACGTTCGAGCCGCTCGTCGGCACGACGTTCTGGCTGCACACGCAGGATGAGACCGGCCGGCGCAAGATCCAGCTGCGCCTCGAAAGGGCCGCGAAGGTGATGGAAAGCGAAGCGGCACACCTCCCGCGCAATCCCTTCTCCCTCTATTTCCTCGGACCCGGCTCGATCTACCTCGAACAGAAGATCTACCACCTCACTCAGGAGGATGCCTTCCCCGAAGGCCTCGACATTTTCCTCGTGCCGATCAGCAAGGAAGCAAACGGATATCAGTACGAGGCCGTATTCGTCTGACCGCAATGCTTCGAGCGGGCGGCGTGTTTCGAAGGACATGGCCCGCGTCCGCACCCGTTCCCCTCGCACCATTCTCGGCTACGCCGTCGTCATCGCCGCGATCGCCGTCGCGTTCGGATGGCAGATGATGCATGGGATTTGTCCGGTGCCGTAAGGGGCGTGTTACGCTTCGACGATGCTTGCTCCCACACCGCCGGATCGGCTGGTCGACCCTCAGGGACGTCCGTATTTCCTGTGGGACGTGGACATGACGCTCGCGGAGTTCAAGCAGCGGCTCGCCGACGGCGATCCTCCGGCGCGTGCGTATCTCATCGGAAAAATGATGCGGCAGGCCAAACCCGACGACGCGCTGCAGTTCGTCACCGCGCAGGAAATGGCCGACCTGTTCCCCGCGCTCGAAAAGTTCCTCGGGCGTACGCGGGACTTCTGGGCCTGGTTACTCGACGAATGGGGTCGCCGTGGAATCGTCCGGCGGTAGTCTCGACGCGCTCCAGAAACGCGTGCTGTCGATTCTGTCGGGATTCGAACCGCAATTCATTCTCGGAGGCGGAGGCGCGCTCGCGATCTACCTCGCTCACCGCACGACCAGAGATCTGGACCTGTTCTGGCCTGACGCCTCACAACTGATGGAGAGGCCGCGCGCGATCCGGCAACGACTCGTCGATGCTGGACTCTCTGTTTCCACACTGCAGGACAGCCCCGGTTTCGTTCGCTTTCGCGTTGCCGACCATGCGTCGGCAATCAACCTGGATCTCGTGGCAGATCCGATCGCACGCCTCGAACCACCGAATCGCGTGAACGTCGCCGGCGCTGCGATCGTCGCGGAGTCCCTTCCGGACCTGCTCGTGAATAAGTTGTGCGCGATGCTGAGCCGGTCCGAGCTCCGCGATCTCATCGACACGGAAGCGCTCGTGTCCCATGGAGTCTCGCTGGACGACGCGATCGCCTCGGCGCCCAAAAAAGACGGCGGGTTTTCACCGCTGACGTTTGCGTGGGTTCTGCAGAACTTCGACGTGCAATCGATGGCGGAAGCGACTCACGTGCCGGATGAGCAACGCGAGCGTCTCGACCGGTTTCGTCGCGATCTCATCGAGCGACTGTTGGCGGACCGGTAACCGCGTCGCTGATCGCGAGCTCCTGGTAAGTCCGGTGCATCAGTGCGGCACCGCCCTCCGACGGCCGGGGACGTCGTCGTTGACGATTGTCACCGTTGCGCTGGTCGTCACGAGTGTCGCGCCGGTGGGACTCGAGAGCTCGATCGTGAACGTCTCATCGCCCTCTATCTTTGTATCGCCTAAAATGCGGACGGCGATGGTCTGCGTCGTCTGGCCGGGAGCGAAGAAGAGCGTGCCCTGCACGGCGGCGTAGTCGAGTCCCGCGATCGCCGTTCTGTCCGCGGTCCGGTAGTTGACGAGCACCGCGTGCGCCGCCACGGAGCTCAGCCTGACCGAGATCACTTCGTCGTGGGACTCCGTCCCTTCGATGAACGACGCAGACTCCATCGACATCGACGGCAGGGTGCCGACGACCTGCATCAGCTTCACGGCCGACGCTTCGAAATTCTCGTTGCCCGTGTAAGCAGTGGTCAGCTCGTGCGTGCCGGCGGGCATGTTCTCGAGCCGCACCGACACCGCGGCGGCGGATAGGTGCTGCTGCGACATCATCGTGCTTCCTTTGCTCACCATGACCATGCCGTCGGCCGGCGGCGCTGAACGTCCGGGCGTGGTGACGCGAACGCTGAGCACGACCGGCGCGCCCGGCGGCGCCGGGTTCGCGGATGAATCGACTGAGACGAGCGTCGGCGCCCTCGCCACGATCTGTGTCATCGACGCCGTTCCGGCATTGAAAACCGCATCGCCCGAATACGCGACTTCGATTGCATGGGGCCCGGCGTTCATCAGCGAAACCGTATTCGTCACGTTGCCGGAGGCATTCAGCGCGGCGGTCTTCACCGCCGTGCCGTCGACGCTCAGCGTCACCGTGCCCGTCGGCAGATCGGAAACACTCGCATCGCCGGCCGCGACGGAAATCGAGAACATGACGCTTTCGCCGTACGTCGGGCGAGACGGCGATGATGTCGTGGTGATGTTCGGATTTCCTTTTACGACCGTGTGCGTCAGCGGCACGGACGTACTGCCCTCGAACGTGTCGTTGCCCGCATACGATGCCGTGATCGTGTGCGCGCCGAGGGTGAGGATCTTCGTCGTCAGTGTGGCAATGGCGTTCTGCAGTGTCGAAGAGCCGAGCGAAGACGATCCGTCGAAGAACGTAACGCTGCCCGCCGCCACGCCGCTCGTCGCCGTCACCGTCGCGGTGAAGGTTACGGGCTGGTGCATCTCCGTCGTCGCACGATTCTGCGCCAGCGTCGTCGTTGTAGCCGTCTTGGTCGTTGTCGAGCCGGACTGGCCAAGGACGACGTCGTTGCCATCGCCGCCTTTGTACGTGAGACGCAGCTTCGACCCGTAGCCCGTGCTGATCTCCGAGCCTTCGGGCAGGTTGTCGAAGATGCCACTGACGCCGTCGATGCCATCGTTGTCGATCAGCGTGAACGACTGGCCCGGCGACGGCGCCCTGAAGAACGTCAACTGCAGCGTTCCGGCGAGCGACACCCCCCCGGTCACTTTGACTTGATCCGACGTGCCGCCTGGATTCAGATCGGCGGCCAGCCCCATCATGATCGAGAGCGAGCCGGTCCTCAGCGTCGCCACCGCGTGCGACGGCGCGGAGTTGCTCGGACGCCACGAGCCGGGAGTCAGCGTGCCGGACATGACTTCTCCGGTCGTTCCCGTTCCGCTCAGGCGCGACGCATAGATCGTGGCGCTCGGATAGGACGCGGTGACATTGACGATGCCGGTGATCGGTCCGTGGAACGTGCCGTTCGCGTTGAGGGAGATGCCGGAGCCGTACGCGTCGATCGTGCCGTCTCCGTTGATCGCGCCGTTGAATGTCGTGTCGACCGTGTCGATGGTCAACGTGTTGCCGTTGATGTCGATCGGGCCGTTGAACGTCGTTTGGATCGCGGGCTTGAAGCGCACCGAGTTGGCGAGCTTCAGCGGAGCATTGCAGGTGAACCGGATGATGCTGCTGCCGCCGTACGCGAACGTGAGGTCGCCGGTGAGCGTCAGCGGGTTGCCGCCGAGGATGTAGTCGGCGTTGAAGGTCATGGGACCGACGTTGAAACCCGCGGGCAGATCGTTCGTCGTCGTTAAACGCGAGCCGGCAGGAAAGAGGAGCGGCTCACCCGCGACCGGAACGATGAACGGATCCCAGTTCGCCGCGTCGGACCATTTGTCGCTGTTGGTGCCGATCCAGGTCTTCGCCGGAGCGCCGGCGGTGAGCACGACGTCATTGCCGTCCTCAGTGGCGCTCGGAACGCCGTTCGGACTCCAGTTGAGCGCCTCCGACCAGTTCGCGTTGACGCTTCCAGTCCACTGCCGGTTCGCTGCAAACGCGGGAACGGCAGACAGCCACGCAACCACCACGGCAGCAGCAACTGCTCGACGCATGTTCCACCTCGAAAGTTTTGCGAGAACTGCAAAAACGGCGCCTCGGAATTTGCAAGTTTACTCACCATGCGGGCTATCGGCGGACTCCTCTCGACGGTCTGGCTAACATTTAGCCAATCATGCATTCCATGGTTATTTCGCGACGTAAATTGAGTGGCTCGCGTGCGTTCCGTGGTTATTGCGCGACGCTGTCGGGTGGCGTCCAGCGCATCAGGTAATAGACGCCGTTGGTGTCGACGTGCTGGAAGCCGAGGCGCTGGTAGAGGCGGAGGGCGGGGTTGAAGGCTTCGACGTGAATGGTGACGGGCTTGGCGGCGGCGGCGCCGCGCGCGAGGACGTCGTGCAGGAGTTGCGTGCCGGCGCCGCTGCCGCGGGATTCGGGGATCAGCGCGATGTCGACGAGGCGGATCTGGTCCTTCCATTCGTCGATCCAGAGGCGGCCGATGGGCAGGCCGTCGCGCTCGATGATGTTGCGCTCGCAGGTCGGATAGTGAATGCGGTAGTGCTCGAACTGCGCGGAGAATTGCTGGTCGAGGAATTCGATCTTCTGCGCCTCGTCGAACGGGTAGTGCTGCATCTCCTCCGCCCGCGTGGAGTGGTAGAGACGGCGCATGAAGTCGTAGTCGGAATCGGCGGCGGGACGAAGAGTGATCGCGCCCGAATGGGCGCGATCACTCGAAGGGGACTGGCTCACGGTCAGGAAGCGTAGTCGATGCGGAGCACGATGTGCTCGAAAGGCGCGGTGACGCCGTTCGAGTCGACGAGCGCCATGCGGCCATCGACGCGATCCAGGTTCCATCCGGACCAGCGCGGCACGGAGTCGTTCTCGAAGAGAGGCACGACGATGTAGTAGCCGCGCACGAGCTTCAGCGAATCGCCTTCGCTGAGCAGCGAAAGCGTGAGCGGCAGCGCCTGCGAGTCGCCGACCGCGGCACCGGTCATCGCGTCGCGGCGCGAGGTCGCGCGCGCATCGAGGGCTCCGCTCTCCGCGCCGACGCTGAAGCGAATCTGGTGCACTTCGTCGACGGGCACGTTGAAGCTCACCGGGCTGCCCTGGCAACCCTGGACGCGGTTACATCCCCACGCCCGGAACGGGGCCTCGCGGCGCTCCGCACCATCCATGTAGGAGAAGTGCGTGAGCAGCTCGACGGCGCGGCGCCCGGCCGCATCCGCGGAGTGTCCGCTGGTGCCGGATACGGTGACCCGCGCGCCGCGGCCGATGAAGCCGCCGTCGCCGGCAGGAATGTTCGCTGCGTCGACGACGGTCGCATCATCGAGTGCTGCGAACGCCACGGCGAGCCGTTTCGGCGAGGCACCTGCCTCTGCACCGAATAGCTTCGGCCCCATGGTGGCGGCGGCAAGTACACAGGTCGATGACACGACCAGAAACTGGCGCCTTCCGATCTCGCGGCCGTTGGTGTTCATGCGATCTCTCCTCATCTCTCGATCGATCTTTCTTGCATCGTAAGGGCAAAGCCTCAAGTCCGAGGCGGGAAAACCCCTTGTAAGGCGATATTGAAATAGAACGTCAGGTAGGGCTGGAGGTTGTTGTGCGGCTGGTCGCCGCCTGCCGGCGCCAGCGCCTCCGGCGCGAACTGAATGATGTTCGCGTTCGTGGTCTGCTGATATGGATTGCCCGCCGATCCGCGCGCGATCACTCGAGTCGCCGGATCCGCGAGGTCGCCCGGCTGCGACAGCGCTCTCCATCCGTGCGAATGCGACGGAATCTCGCTCTCGAGCAGCGACACGGTCTCGCTTCCACCGGTCTCTCCAAGGTCATGCAACGATAGCCCCGGTCCCTGTCCCGGATGCATCGGCGCGCGGCCCTGAAGGTCGGGCAACGCAAAGTTGGACTTGCCGTCTCCGCCGTAGGTCGTTCCCAGCAGCGAGAACAGCGCCGTGTTCTGCGACAGCGGCAGCAATTGCCCGTCGCACCACGCCCATCCCTTAGGCGCGAAGTTGAACGGGAAGATGCGAATCTCTGCTACGAATGGATCCATGTTCTCGATCTCCTCTCTCTTTCATCTCTCGAATTGCAGGAGCTCCACTGATTCCTATGTCGGAGAGGGGAAGAGTCCGAACAGCGAGATGATGAAGTTCACGCAGAGATAAGGTTGAAAGTTCGTGTGCGGCTGGCTTCCTCCGGTCGGCGTGACCGCCACCGGGCTCAAATTCACGTCGGGGTCGTCGCCCGAGTACAGATCGACGTTCGTCGTTTTTGCCAGCACGTGGTTCGACGCGTCCGGCTGCGTTCCGATGCTGGCGCTGGCGAGCAGCGGATGTGCGTGCGCCGGAATCTGGTTGACCGTCAGCGTGACCTGTTCCACGCCTCCGGTCTCCGCCAGAATGAACCCGTTGCCCGGGTGAAGCGGGAGGCGCCCGCGCAGGTCCGGCAGCGCGAACGTCGACTGTCCGTCTCCGCCGTAGGTCGTCCCGATGACTATGAACATCGTCTCATTCTCGGAGATCGGCAGCAGTTGTCCTGAGCAGAACATCCATCCCGCCGGCGCGAAGTTTCCGGCGAACATGCGAATCTCTCCCACGTATGGTTGTGCCATCGTTGGTCACTCCTAATTCGGACTCGGAAAGAGTCCCTGTAGCGCGATGCAAAAGTTGAGAGCCAGGAACGGTTGCATGTTCTGATGCGCCTGGCTGCCGCCCGTGTTCGCAATGGACTGAGCGCTCATCGCCACCAGGTTCGTCGCCGGCGCGAACACGTCCACACCCGACGTCTTCGCCAGAAGGAAACCTGTCGGCGTCGGCGCATCTCCGACCGAGGACGATGCCTGCGCGGTGTGCGTGTGCGTCGGAAGCTCGGCGATGGAGACGGTGTGCGCCTGCTCCCCTCCCCGCTCACCGAGCGTGTGTCCGCTGCCGACGTGAAGCGGAATGCGTGCTCGCAGATCGGGCAGCGCAAAGTTGGTCTGCCCGTTCCCGCCGAATGTCGTTCCCAGCAGAGCAAACAGCGGCTGGTTCTGATTGATCGGCAGCAACTGTCCGTTGCAGAGCGCCCATCCTTGCGGCGCGAAATTGAAGCTCACGATCCTGATCTCGGACAAAAAGGGATCTGCCATGTTCCTGTTCTCCTCTCTCGACTACGGCGTCGCGCAAATGGCCGGAGCGTTCGTGAACGCCGTACCGATGACGATGTCGGTCGAACCAACGTTGGACTTCGTCGTGTTGACCCAGGTGGTGACGTCGGCCGCGCTGGCACCGCTGCCCGCGAAGTTCTGCAGGTTGAACGTCGTGCCGGTGCGCTGGCGCAGACGGTAGCCCTGCTGGCCGGTGGCCGAAGCGTTGTTGTTGAACATGTTCAGGCAGATCGTGTTCGTGCCTCCCCCGCTCGATCCCGACTCGATGTTGATGGCATCGAGAGGGAATCCGCCGGTGAGGTTGACCACGTTGGCGCTGACGCTCATGTTCAGATTGCCCGTGCCTGCGCGCGCTTGTGCCAGGATGCCGCTCGCCTGCAGGCCGCTGATGTTGTTGTTGTTGATGTTCGTGGAGATCGTGCCGTTCCCCTCCTGGATCACGCGAATGCCGCTGGCGTTGTTGCCGAGACCCGTGATCGTGTTGTTCTGAACCGTGGCGTTGATCGCGGAGATATCGAAGTTCTGGATGTTGATCACGTTCAGACCATTCAGCGAGCTTGTTCCGGAGCTGAGACCGGTGAAGCCGGAGATGGTGGTGGTGATCAAGGCGCTGTTCGCGGCGGCGACGTTGATCGCGGAGCCGAGGTTGCCGTTGTAGTTGCTGGTGGCGCCGTTGATCGTGGCGAGCAGCGTGCTGCTGCCGTTCGCCGCCAGCTGGATGCCGTCGCCCTGGTTGTTGTTGAAGTTGTTGCCGCCGGTCGCGTTGACGGTCAGGTTGGCGCTGTTATTCGTCGTGATCGAGACGGAATCGCCACCGAACGGAGCGGCCGTCGCGTTCAGCGTGGAGTTGCTGATCGCGAGCGTGCCGGGCGTCGAAGCGTTGTTGACGACAAAGAGGTTGATGGCCGCGGAGCCGACAACGCTGCTGTTGCTCACCTGATTGTTCGCGCCAAAGAGGTCGGTGATGAAGATGCCGTACTCGTTTGCGGCGTTGCCCGCACCGGTCATCGTGCTTCCGTTGCGGAACTTGAAGTCGGTGACGCCGTTGCCGAGGACGCCGGTGTTGGCGGTCGTCGTCACATCGACGCTGTCGAGGGTGAGACGAGTCACGTTCGTCGCGTCGACGGCATTGTCGCCGCTATTCGTGATCTGCATGTCGGTCAGCGAAACGTCCCGGGTCGCATTCAGCGAGATGCTGTCGCCGGTCGCGTTCAGGATCGTGCCGCCGCTGTCGGCCGAGCCGGTGCCGGTAACCGTCAGGCCGCCCGACGTGCCGGTGTTGTTGAGAACGATGCCGTTCGCGGCGCCGGTCGCGGAGATGCTCGAGAAGTTCATGCCGGCTGCACCGATCGTCGCGTTGGTGACGCTCAGACCGACACCAGCCGGGGCGCTGATCGAGCCGCCGGTGTTCGAGATCCGCATTCCGGCCGAGCCGGTGAAGAGACCGGAGCCTCCGACCGTCACGCCGCTCGTGCCGCCGAAGACGGTGAGCGATCCGACCGCGTAGTCTCCGCTCACGCTGCTCATCGCGATGCCTGCCGCTCCCACTGGATTGCCGAGCGCACCGACGGAGATCGTGCCGCCGTTGACGGTGTTGAAGCTGCCGCCCGCGACCGCGTCGAACTTCGCGGAGGTCACGGCGATGCCGGTGCCCACGGTATTGCCGTCGACGGTCACGTTGGACAGACCGGTGATCGTCATCGTGCCGCCGGTTCCGTTCACGCTGATGCCGTTGGCGCCGGAATTGACGGTGCCGTTGCCGTAGGACACGGACGTCACGCCGGTGCCGCTGGCGTCGAAGGCCGTGCCGCTCGAAGTGATGGATGTGTTGGTGACGTCGACCGTCGTACCGGATGCGTTGTTGCCGCTGACCAGGATTCCCTCCTGGCCCGCGCCGGTAATGACGTTGTCGTGGACCGTGACTCCCGCCGCAGGTGCGAGCGGCGCGGTGGTCACGCTGATTGCGTTGCCGCCGGTGCTCGAGAGCGAGAGTCCGGCGATGTCGATGCCGGTCCTGTTCGCGGTGATCACATCGGAGGCGAACGTCACGACCGGCTTCACGCCCGCCGGCACGAGCACGGTCGGCGAGCCATTGCCGTTGAGGTTCTGCGCGATGCTGAGACCGTAGCCTTCACCCCACAGCTTCTGTCCCAACTCGAGCGGAATGCTGCTGTTGATCGCGGAGGTGTGAACGAAGATGTAGTCGTTCGGACCGTCCGAGTCTCCGGCTCCGCCCGGACCGTTGATTCCCGCGAACGAATTCAGCGGCGCGATCGAGGTGCCATTGCCGCCAAGCGCCGCGGAGCCGTTCACGTACCAGATCATTTCGTGAATCGTGATCGTGACCGTGCCGGTGGTCGTCACGGGCGAACCGAACGCCGGAACGTCGGTGACGGTGTACTGGAACGAGCCGGTGGTATTGCCCGGTCCCGGCGTGTAGCTGAACGAGCCGTTGGCGAGCATGGAGACGACCGAGCCGTCGCCGAGGGTGCAGTCGAAGGGCGCGGTGACGTCGGAGCAGCCGACGATGCCGGTGACGATCGTCGGATCGCCTTCGGGATCGGTGTCATTGTCGCGGACGCCGTTGCCCGAAGGCGTGGTGTCGGAGACCTTCGGGGTCAGGCCGCCGGGGAGGTCGACGCGCAGCTCGGTGTTGCCGAACGTCTCCCACGAGTCATTGCCCGCGGTCGGACCGTCGTTGACGGCGGTCACGGTGATGGTGAACTGCACGGACGCCGAGGTATCGACGCCGCCGTTGGCAGTGCCGCCGTTGTCCGAGAGGAACACCGTGACGGTCGCCGAGCCGAACGCATTCGGCGCCGTCGTGAACGTGAGCGTACCGCTCGCGCTGATCGACGGCTGCACGACGAAGAGTGCGTTGTTGCTGTTCGTGACGGTGAAGGCAACCGTCTGACCGGACTCGTTCGGACCCGCGGAGATCGCCGTGGCCCAGGCCGCCGAGTACAGACCGCTGTCTTCATTGACCGTCACGTCGCCGCCCGGCGTGAACGAGGGAGCGTCGTTGACCGCCGTGACGTTGATGGTGAAGGTGTAGTTGGAGGACGTATCGACGCCGCCGTTGGCGGTGCCGCCGTTGTCCGACAGGTTGATGACCAGGGTCGCGCTGCCGAAGGCATTCGCGGCCGGCGTGAAGCTGAGCACTCCGCTCGCGGAGATCGAAGGACCGCTGGCGAAGAGCGACGGGTTGCTGTTCGAGACGATGTTGAACGTGAGCGTCTGCGACGACTCGTTGGCCGGACCCGCGCTGATCGCGGTCGCCCACGATGCGCTGTAGGCGCCGGAGTCTTCGAGGACCGTGACGTTGCCGCCGCCGGTGAACGACGGGGCGTCGTTCACGCTGTTGATCGTAATGGTGAATGTCTGGGCCGGCGACGTGTCATCGCCGCCATTCGCGGTGCCGCCGTCGTCGGTGAGGTAGACGCTCACCGTCGCCGTGCCGAAGGCATTGGACGCGGGCGTGAATGTCAGCACGCCGCTCGCCGAGATGCTGGGCTGGACGGAGAAGAACGCGTTGTTGTCGTTGGACGTGTGGAAGGTGACGGTCTGCGAGCCCTCGTTCGGGCCGGCGGAGATCGACGTGGCCCAGGCCGCGGAGTACGCACCGCTGTCTTCGTTCACCGTCACATCGCCGCCGCTCGTGAACGACGGCTCGTCGTTCACGCTGTTCACGGTGAGGGTGAACGTCTGCGGGGCGGAAGTATCGGAGCCGCCGTTCGCGATGCCGCCGTTGTCGGAAAGCGTCACGGTCACGGTTGCGCTGCCGGAGGCATTCGCGGCAACCGTGAACGTCAACACTCCGCTCGCCGAGATGCTCGGCTGGACGGAGAAGAGGGCGTTGTTATCGTTCGACGTATTGAAGGCGACGGTCTGGCCGCTCTCGTCGGCGGGGCCGGCGGAGATCGACGTCGCCCACGGAGCGGAATACGCGCCGCTGTCTTCGTCGACCGTCACGTTGCCGCCGCTGGTAAAGGACGGCGCATCGTTCACACTGTTTACCGTGATGTTGAAGGTCTGCGAGGGCGACGTGTCGTCGCCGCCGTTCGCGGTGCCGCCGTTGTCCTGGAGATAGACGGTGACGACGGCGGTGCCGTTCGCGTTCGCGGCCGGCGTGTAGGTCAGCGTGCCGTTCGAGGAGACCGACGGCTGCGCGCTGAAGAGCGCGTTGTTGTTGTTCGCGGTAACGAACGTGAGCGTCTGTCCGCTCTCGTTCGGACCGGCGGAGATCGCGGTGGCCCACGGGGTGACGGTCTGCGGTCCCGCGTCTTCGTTCACGGTCTGATCGGCGCCCTTCACGAACGAAGGCTCGTCGTTGACCGCGGTGACGGTGATCGTGCTGGTCTGCGACGCGGACGTGTCGTTGCCGCCGTTGGCGATACCGCCGTTGTCCTGAGCGAAGACCGTGATGGTCGCGCTGCCGTTTGCGTTCGGCGCCGGCGTGAATGTGAGCGTGCCGTTGGACGCAACGAATGGCTGCACGCTGAAGAGCGCGTTGTTGCTGTTCGTCGTGGTGAAGGTCACGGTCTGCGCCGACTCATCGGCGGGACCGGGCGAAATTGCGGTGACCCAGGGCGTAATCGTCTGTGCGCCGGAGTCTTCGAGAACGGTGACGGTCGGGCCGATCTGGAACGTCGGCGGATCGTTGACCGGATTGATGGTGATCGTCGCGGTGGCGTCGTCGGTTCCGCCGTTGCCATCGTTGGCGCGGAAGACGAACGAGTCGGTGCCGTTGTAGTTCAGCGCCGGCGTGTAGTTGACGGTCGACGTCGTCGCGTTGACGAAGACGACCGGACCGAGCGTGCCGTGCGACGGACCGGAGACGATCGTGAAGGTCAGCGAGTCGCCGTCGGCGTCGCTGCCGGTCATCGTGATCGTGACCGCGGTGTCTTCATTCGTCGTCGCGGCGGTGTCGTTGGCGACCGGCGGCGTGTTGCAGGTGACGAGCGGCGGAACGCCGCTCGGAAGCGACGGAGCCGCCGGCGAGCAAGAGCCGGTGTGCGTGTCCGGCAGCGGGCTGGTCGGAGTTCCGTTCGCCGGGAACGTGGAGCCGGTCGTGCTGATCGTGCCGCACGCGGTGAGGGTGATCGAGCCCTGATCGGCGGGCGCGAGGCCGGAGCTGGAGCCGACCGGCCGCACGTCGCCGGTGCCGTTGGTCCAGATCACGTTTCCGGAATAGGAGCGGACGCTGATGGAGCCGCCGCCGCGATTCGGATTGCTGGTGCTGGAGTCGCCGATCGCGCGGAGGACGGCGGTGTTGAGATTGACGTTGCCTTTCGCGGCGACCTGCACGGTGCCGCCGGTGTCACCGCTGGCGGTGCGGCCGGTGTCCACGACATTGCCGCTGCCATTGATGCCTTCTCCGAGGGAGGTGATGCGAATCAGACCGCCGTAGCTCTTCGAGTCATGCTGGCCGGGATGCGAGGTGATGACGTACAGCGACCCGGACGGGCCGAAGAGATCGATCGTCTCGGCAGCAAAGACGTCCACACCTTTATGGATGGCGGTGCCGGACGGCTCGGAGTCGGCGCGCACGCGACCCATGCGCGTGCCGCTGCCGCCGAGGTCGCGGCCGTCGATGAGAACGTCCTTGCCGGAGCGGATGGAAATCTGCGCCGCGCCGTCTTTGCTCGAGAGCGCCGCGACGAGTCCTTTGATCTGAATGCCGCAGGCGTCGAGCTTGACCGGGCCCGCGCCGCCGTCGCTGCCCTGCGAGATGATGTTCGCATTCGCACCGACGGTGAGCGCCGGCTCGACGAACGTCGAGGAGCCGATCGTGATCGCACCGCCGACGGAGTTTCCGGTTCCGCCGTCGAGCGCGAGGTCGGTCAGCCGCGTGGAGAGAATCGTGCGGCTCGGTCCGGACAGGACGTTGCCGTCGACGCTGATCACGTTCCCGGCGGCGATCGTAATGCTGCCGCCGGCCGCGTTGGCGGCGCCGGAGTCGATCGTGGTGCCGGAGGCGAGAGCGACGCTGCCGCTGACGTTGGCGGTGATCGCGCCGCCGGTCGAGCCGCTGGAGCTCTTCGACGACGTCGAGACGATCGCGGTGCCGTTCAGCGCGAGGTTGCCGCCGACGGTCAGCGTGATCGCCGCACCGGTGCCGGAGCCGCTGCGGTTCTCGGCGTAGAGCGCGCCGCCGCTGTTGATCGTCATGTTGCCGCTGACGGCGAATGACATCGGGCAGGCGCTGGTGGTCGTGTCGTCGTTGCAGTTGACGACACCGTTGACGAAGAGATTTCCGTCGCTGACGGTGAACACTCCGTTCACCACGCCGTCATGATCGGCGCTCGATCCGTCGAGCACAGAGAAGTTCTGCGTCCCGGTGATCGTGATGTCATGTGCGAAGACGGCGGTCGCAAAAAGCGACACTACAAGCGCGGACAAAAGGCGCAACGAGAACAATCGCATGGATCTCCCTTTTCGCTTCGCTGCGGATTTAGTGACCTGCGGACGCCTGGAAAACTGAGGAGCCCACCGCTCCATCCAGGATGGGCACAATGTAGGCGCTTATCCGCGTCTGCGCAACTCGTTTTTTTCGGGAGACGGGTAAAACCCCAAAAACACGAAGGGCGGAACGTAACGTTCCGCCCTTCTTTCTACAGCAGGTAGGTCGATCAGGTGCGGGGCGGGTACACTCCCTGGAGGGCGATATTGAAATAGAACGTCAGGTAGGGCTGCAGGTTGTTGTGCGGCTGGTCGCCGCCGGCCGGCGCCAGCGCCTCCGGCGCGAACTGAATGATGTTCGCGTTCGTGGTCTGCTGATACGGATTGCCCGCCGATCCGCGCGCGATCACCCGAGTCGCCGGATCCGCAAGGTCGCCCGGCTGCGACAGCGCTCTCCATCCGTGCGAATGCGACGGAATCTCGCTCTCGAGCAGCGACACGGTCTCGCTTCCACCGGTCTCTCCAAGGTCATGCAACGACAGCCCCGGTCCCTGTCCCGGATGCATCGGGGCGCGGCCCTCGAGGTCGGGCAACGCAAAGGTGGACTTGCCGTCTCCGCCGTAGGTCGTTCCCAGCAGCGAGAACAGCGCCGTGTTCTGCGACAGCGGCAGCAATTGCCCGTCGCACCACGCCCATCCCTTAGGCGCGAAGTTGAACGGGAAGATGCGAATCTCTGCTACGAATGGATCCATGTTCTCGATCTCCTCTCTCTTTCATCTCTCGAATTGCAGGAGCTCCACTGATTCCTATGTCGGAGAGGGGAAGATTCCGAACAGCGAAATGATGAAATCCACGCAGAGATAGGGTTGAAAGTTCGTGTGCGGCTGGCTTCCTCCGGTCGACGTGACCGCCACCGGGCTCAAACTCACGTCGGGCGGATCACCGGAGTAGAGGTCGACGTTTGTCGTTTTCGCCAGCACGTTGGCTTGCGCAGTCGGCTGGGTGCCGATGCTGGCGCTGGCGAGCAGCGGATGCGAGTGCGCAGCAATCTGGTTGACCGTCAGCGTGATCTCTTCCGCACCCCCGGTCTCCGCCAGAATGAATCCGTTACCTTGATGAATGGGAATGCGTCCGCGCAGGTCGGGCAGCGCGAACGTCGACTGTCCGTCTCCGCCGTACGTCGTACCGAGCAGTTGGAACAGCGTCTCATTCTCGGAGATCGGCAGCAGCTGGCCTTCGCAGAACATCCATCCGGCCGGCGCGAAGTTCCCGGCGAACATGCGGATCTCCCCTACGTATGGTTGTGCCATCGTCTCTCTCTCCTATGTCGGGCTCGGGAAGATTCCCTGCAGCGCGATACAAAAACTGAGCGTCAGGAACGGTTGCATGTTCAGGTGCGCCTGGCTGCCGCCCGTATTGGTGATGGACGCGGGGCTCATCGCCGTCAGATTCGCCACCGGCGCGAACACGTCCACGCCCTGCGTTTTCGCCAAAAGGAAATTCGTCGGCGTCGGCGCATCTCCGACGGAGGACGATGCCTGCGCCATGTGCGCGTGCGTCGGAAGCTCGGCGATGGAGAGCGTATGCGCCTGCTCCCCTCCCCGCTCACCGAGCGTGTGTCCGCTGCCGACGTGAAGCGGTGTGCGTCCCCGCAGATCGGGCAGCCCGAAGTTCACACGGCCGTCGCCGCCGAACGTCGTCCCCAGCAGAGAAAACAGAGCCTGATTCTGATTGATCGGCAGCAACTGCCCGTCGCAGAGCGCCCATCCTTTGGGGGGAAAGACGAAACTCATGATCCTGACCTCGGATAAGAAGGGTTCTGCCATCGCTAACTTCTCCTCTCTCTCATTGCTTGCTGACTACGGAGGCGTGGGGCAATTGGACGGCGCGTTGGAGAAAGCCGTTCCAATGACGATCGTGCTCGTTCCGGTGTTCGTCTTCGTGGTGTTGATCCAGCACTGAACGTCGGCGCTGTTCGCACCGTTCGCGCCGCAGGGGCTGGTGCCGAAGCTCTGCAGGTTGAACGTGGTGCCGGTGCGCTGACGCAGGCGATATCCCTGCGCCGCGTTCGCGGAGCTGTTGTTGCTGGCCATGTTGAGGCAGACGGTGTTCGTGTCGCCGCCGGCGCTCGATCCGGACTCGAAGCTGATGCCGTCGAGCGGGAAGCCAGCGGCGTCGTTGACCGTGTTGCCGACGCCCGCGCCGCCGATCGTCAGGTTCAAATGACCGGCGCCTCCGGTGCCTGCGCGAGCCTGACCCCTGATGCCCTCGGCCCCCATGCCGCTGATGCTGTTGCTGTGGACATCGGCGTTGATCGTGCCGTTGCCTTCCTGGATCAGGCGAATACCGGCCGCGTTGTTGCCGAGCCCTGTGATCGTGTTGCTAATGACCTTGGCGTTGATGGTCGACGTGTCGAAGTTCTGAATGTTGATGACATTCAGACCGTTCGCCGAGCTGGTTCCGGTGCTGACACCGGTGAAGCCCGTCACAAGGGCCGTGATGTTGGCGCTGTTGGCGGCGGCGATGTTGACCGCCGAGCCGAGGTTCGCGTTGTAGTTGCTGCCCGTACCCGTCACCGTCACGTTGAGCGTCGCGCTGTTGTTCCCCGAGACCTGGAGACCGTCGCCCTGATTGTTGTTGAGGTTGTTGTTGCCGGTCATGTTCAGGGTCAGGTTGGAGCTGTTGTTGCCGACGATCGAAACGCCGTCTCCGCCCGTTGCCGCCGCCGTCTGGTTGAGCGTGGAGTTGCTGATCGTCAGCGTGCCGGCGGTGGAGCTGTTGTTGGTGATGAAGACGTTGATGACCGCCGAGCCGGTGACGCTGCTGTTCGTGATCGCGCTGGTGCCTAGGAGGTCGGTGATGAAGATGCCGTACTCGTTGGCGGCGTTGCCCGCGCCGGTCATCGTGCTGCTGTTCTGATACTTGAAGTCGGTGAGGTTGTTGCCGAGGATGCCGGTGTTGGCGGTGGTGGCGAAGTCGCAGCTGTCGATCGTGAAGCCGTTGGTCACGCTCGTCGCATCGATCCCGTTGTCGCCGGCGTTGGTGATTTGCATCTCGTTCAGCGTAACGCTGCGGACGGAGTTGATGGAGATGGCGTCGCCGGTCTGGTTCTGCAGCGTGCCGCCGCTGTCCGCGGCGCCGGTGCCGTTGATCGTGAACCCTGCGGTGTTACCGGTGTTGCTCAGCAGGATTCCGTTGGTGCCGCCGGTGACGTTGACGACGTCGAACTGGACGCCCGTCCCGCCGATTTGTGCGCGGTTGATCGTGATGCCGGTCGCCGTCGCCGCCGTCGGTGAGCCGACGGTGTTGTTCGCATTCGATGCGGTGACGGTGAGACCGGTTCCCGCGGGTACTGCACAAGTTCCGCTGCAGGCCTTGAACACGCTTGCGGCACCGGAAAGCGTGAGCTGACCGCTGATGTTCACCGTGCCGGCGGTGCCTTCGATCGAGACGCCGGCGCCGCCGGTGCTGCCGATCGCGCCGGAGAACAAGCTCGTGCCGCCGCCGAGCGTCGTGATGTCGATCGCACGCTGACCCGCGGTGTTCTGCGTGATCGGACCGGCGTAGGTGATGCTCGGCGAACTGGCGGTGACAACGAACGCAGCACCGGTCGGATTCGTGATCGACGTGCCGCTCGTGAAGTCGAACGTACCGCCCGAGCCGTTGAGAATGTCGACGCCGGCATTGCCGCCGTTCATCGTCGTCGTCGTGCCGTGGAGGTTGTACGTGCCGTCCGCGTTATCGAACTGCAGGCCGGTGCCGTTGGTCGCGCTGACGTTGCCGTTGAACGTCAACGTGCCGGAGTGACCGCCGGCGACGCTGATCGCCGCGGCGGCGTTGGCCTGGGTGATCGTGCCGCCGTAGGTCACGCTGACGCTGCCGCCGGAGACGTTGAACGTCGCACCGGTCGCACCGGCGAGCGAGCCGCCGGTGATGGTGAACGTGCCGCCGGTCACGTTGGTCATGGAGAGGCCGTTGACGGTGCTGGCGCCGCCGGTGACGGTGAGACTGTTGAGGATCGATCCGTTGGTGATCGCCTGGCCGTTAAGGCTGAGACCGACGCCGTTCGCCGTCGCGATCGAGCTGTTGCCGCCGGTGGCGGTGATGCTCAACGTACCGCCGGAGGCGGCCGTGGCGACCATGCCGGCGCCGGTGCCCGACGCTGACAGAATCATGTGATGGAAGTTCAACGCACCGGTGTTCGTGCCGCCGATCGACACCATCGTGCCGCCGAAGCTGCCGCTGCTGTCGGCGATATTCAGGTGATTCGTCGTCACTGTGCCGGTGATGTTCTGAATCGAGACCACCCAGCCCGGTGCTGCATTCGTACTACCGGTGAGCGTGGTGCCGCTGAACGTCAGCGAGCCCGGGGTGCTCAGCGTGTTGATGTTGAGCAGCGTACCGTTGCCGTTGGTGCGGTTGATGGTGCCGCCATAAGTAATGACGCCGGTTACGGCGGTGGCGGTGCCGTCCAGGACGAACGGAGCGCCCGCGGCGGTGATCGACGTACCGGAGCCGAACGTCACGGCGCCGCCGGTGCCGTTCGTAATCGTGATGCCGGTTGCGCCGTTGAGCGTCGCGGTGCCGCTGAAGTTCTCGGTGCCGTCGGCATTCGACAGTGAGACGCCGGTGCCGGCCGTGGAATTGAGCGTGCCGACCGAGAACGTCGCCGTTCCGGTGGCGGCGTGGTTCGTGATGCCGACCATCGTCTGCGCGTTGCCCTGCGTGATGTTGCCGCGGTACGTGGCCTTCGCGGCGTTGCCGCTGATCAGGAACGACGTGCCGGTGGTGTTGGTGATGGCAAAGTTCGCCGGAGTGGCGGGCGGACCGAAGGTGTAAGTACCGTCGGCATTCGCGCCGAGGTTGATGCCGGTAACCGCGCCGTTGATGGTCGCCGTACCGCTGGTCGTGTAGTAGTTGTGCGTGCCGGTGGAGCCCGCGGCGAACGCGCTGATGTTGATCGCGGTACCGCCCGTGACGTTGAGCGCGCCGGTGTCGAACGTCACGTTGCCGTTGTAAGTACCGGCCGTCGACGTGATGCGGATCGCGCTGTTCGCGCCGGCGTAGGTGATGTTGCCGGAGAAGTTGACGTTGACCGTCGGCGTGTTGCCGGTGATGAGGAACTCGTCGCCGGTCGCGCCGGTGAGCGTGCCCGCACTGACCGTGAGGTTGCCGGCGCACGTCGTGAGCGAAATCCCGTTCAGGCCGGCGGTGGAGTTGACGGTCTGGAACGTCGCCGCGAGCGTACCGTTGTCGAGGACGAGCGCGGGCATCGGGTTGGTCTGGCCGACGCCGATGCGCGTCTCGCTGACGGTGAGCGTACCGAAGTTCGTACCGGCGATCGCCGCGCCGCCCGAAGAGGCGGAGACGTCGATGCCGCGCAGCGTGTTGCCCGACGCGAGCGTGATCGTGTTGCCGGCGGTGGAGCGTTTGAACGTCGGATGCGTGCCGGTCGGCGTGAAGATCGTGAACAGCTCGGTGTTGAACGTCGTCGTCAGCGTGGCCGACGCGCCGTTGCCGTACATGATCTGGCCGTTCTTCAGGGTGATGAAGTCGGTGTACGCGCCCTGCTTGACGACGAACGTGTCGTTCGCCGCCGAGCCGGTCTCGGCCTGCTGGAGGGTCTGGAACGGATTGGTGTCGCGGCCGTCTTTCGGCGAGCCGGCGAAGCTGGCGTCGACGAAGAGATAACGCGGCCCGACGTGGATCGTGAGCTGGCCAGTGTCGGTGGCGCCGTTGTTGTCCACCACCGTATACGTAAAGACGTCATCCACATTCTGGTCGCCGGCCTCGGAGTGATACGTGTAGCCGCCGCCCGCCGTGAACGTGATCGTTCCGCCGGCGCTGCCGGTGAAGGGCCCGAGGCCCTGGACGGCCAGAGTCGCACCCGGATCGGGATCGGTGTCGGCGCCGCTGCCGTCGTTGCCGTTCACGAGGACGCCGTCGTTGTCCGGCACGGTCAACGTGAGGTTGCCGATGGCGTTGTCGACGTCGTCATTCGCCGTGGGCGGCGTGTTGACGGTGAAGCTGAACACGAAGTCCGCGATCATGTTGTCCGGCGGATCACCCGCGTCGGCGTCGGTGATCTGCGCGGCCACGACCGTGACGGTGCAAAGCACGGCCGGCAGATTCGACGTCGGCGTGAGCGTGAACGTGTTCGACGGCGAGGAGCTGAGCGTGAACGCCTGCGCGCCGCCGCAGTTGATGGTGAACGACGACGTCGTCGCGTTGACCGACTCGTTGAAATTGACGGTGATCGTCGAGCTCGGAGTGACGCCGGTTGCGCCGTTGACAGGCACCGTCGTGGTCACAGACGGCGGTGTGTCGACCGTGAACGTGAAGACGTAGTTCGCCGCCATGTTGTCCGGCGGATCGTTGGCGTCCGTGTCGGTGACCTGTGCGGCAAGCACGGTCACGGTGCAGTTCTCGCCGTTGGTGAAGTCGGTGTTGGGATCGAGCGTCCAGGTCGTCGGTCCGCCGCTCAGCGCGAACGCATGAGCACCGGAGGTCGCGCAGGAGATCGTGAACGACGCACCCGTCGCGTTGACGGGCTCGCTGAACGTGACGGTGACGTTGGTGTTGTTGGCCTGCTGCGTCGCGAGGTCGACCGGGGTGGTCGAGGTAACGCTCGGCGCCGCATCGATCGAGAACGTGAACACGTAGTTCGCCACCATGTTGTCCGGCGGATCGAACGCGTCGGTGTCGGTGATCTGCGCCGCCAGCGCCGTCACGGTGCAGGTCTCACCGGCCGTGAAGTCGACCGTCGGGTCCAGCGTCCACGTCGTCGGACCGCCGCT
>QHVT01000045.1 GCA_003223645.1 Acidobacteriota bacterium
CCACCGTCGCCCGCATCACCACCAACCCCTGCTCGTCCCGAACGCTCACCACCACGGTTGCCTGATGGACATCGAGAGCCACATACTGAATTGCCTGTTGTTTCATGGCCGCCGCTCCTTTCCTGCTCCTGTTGTCCGCAGACTTCACGGTAGCAGGAGGGAGCGTGCTTTCAATATGCGTTAGGCGGTCCGAACTTAGCGTGTCTACTGATACTTGGCGCAAGCTAAGGCATTTGATCAAGATTTGCAGAAGTCACCTGAGTGAGCGGCGCCTGAATCGGCACGGCTATGATGGCCTCGTATGCGTTCTTCGCTGCCGCTGCCCCAAAACGATTCGCAAAGTTGATCTGATATGGCTCCGTATAGCGGCAGCCAACGAAAACATGGCAGCCAGACCCATGAGACGAGACAAGGAACATCACACCATACGGCAGCAGGTCCGGCGGGCTACTGATTCTGAGCTGCTCGCGAAATGTGGGCGGGCGTCGCGCCGCGGATACGATTTGCCAGCCATCATTAGTATGCATGTGCACTGGCGGGGTCATTCGGCTGGCGAGATATGCGGTTGCGGCTTGCAGGGTCTCCCCCTCTCCTGTTCTGGCAACGCCGTACATAACCTGCGGATTCAGATCGTGAGACAGAAAATTGCGGAGGAGTTCGTGGTGCGTAGTCTGGTCAACCTCAAGATTCGTGGTGGTTAGTTTATCGCGAACCTTAAGACCAGTCTTTAGTATAGTTGGCGTACTCTTGAGCAGCATTCGCAAAAGCTTGTCCATGTCGTTCTCGTTGTGTACATCTATACTACATTCACTGCGTGTATAAGGATGGTTTAAAATAGGTGTGACGGTTCTCGGAGAATCCCATGGATTTGTCGAGGCTGGCGAGACATGCGGTTGCTGCTTGGGGAGTTACGATTTGTCGTGTTGAGTGTGCTGTAGATCACCTGCGGATTCAGATCGTAGGCGGTTAATTGTGAAGGCGTTTGTAAGCATCACAAAAGACGTAACTCCAGCCTCCGATCAGTCCTCGAGTGGGGACTTGGGATCTGCGGCCTCATTCGGATACGGCTCCCGAACCATTTTGTCGTACCGGGCCCGCGTCGGCGGCTCCATCATTTCTGACGCGCCGTTGTCCCAGTGGTAACGAAAGCGAGGGCTGCGGAGCATGCGTGTCTCGTAATACCGCACGAGCGTATCAAGGACGATAAACCGCTTCTTGTCGCCGGCCTCTTCAGCATGCTGCCTTTGGTAGAGCGTCTGCTCGTAGATGTCACAGACATGCAGCGCCGTCGCGTGTTCTTGCAGATAAAGACGAGAGCGGGCAGCCTCCCTATTCGTATCTTCCGCCTCGATCAGCTGGCGCACGTGTGCTTTGAATACGCGGTAATACTTCCACGCGTCGCTTCCATTCTGAGCCGGAAGGGCGAGCATGTGGCTCACCTCGGGGTGTTCCACCCGTAGAACGTCGAGTGCCCGGCACAGCTCGTATTGAGCGTGGATCAGTGTCTGCGTCGAGATTTCGTGTCCAAGACGCCTTTGGAATGTCAAAGCGTAGATCGAGATCGCGATCGCCGCCAGCGATGCCAGCAATGTCGACACTTCCATGTTTCCTCCACGTAGGTACGAATGCAATCCACGCCGGTCCCAGGAGTCTGCGACTACCCGGCCGGCGAAGCCCATGTCCTCCTATGAGGAGTGACGCGTAAGAACGTTTCCTTACCTCGGCGCTGCTGCCGATGAATACGGTACTCGGCCTCCTCGGGTCCTGGCTTGGAAAGGGTTCGCCGTCAGCCGGAGAGCTGACCGGTAGATCGGTGATGTCGCCGAGCAGGTTCGGCAGATAGCTCTTCGTGTCGGGAGCCAGTTTGTTGAATGACAAAGATGGCAGCGCCGATGCCGGGAGGGATCTCGCTGAGCACAGCACTCAGAGCCTTCAGGCCGCCGGCGGAAGTACCGATGACGATGATGTCGTGTCGAGCCATGTTGCCAACGCCGACTGCAACCACTATTTCTCGTCGTACCTGCACGGCAAGATCACGCGGAACGTGGAACCGTGTCCGGGCTTGGTCGCAAGCTCCAGGCTCGCTCCCAGAAGCTCGCAGAGCCGCTTGACGATCGACAACCCAACCCCCTCACCATGCTGTTCGCTCGCCGTAGCCTCGCCAGAAGCGGAACGGGCTGTCGCCGCGCCGGCCATGTCACGCCGACGGTCCGTGCTCGCGTCTCTCGCCTCGTCAGCGACTTCTGTAGCATTGTGCAGTTCCTGCGCAAACGCCGCGGCGTCGGCCTCGTCGATTCCCGCGCCGGTGTCCTGCACGGAGAATGTCCAGCGGTCCGTGTCGCGCGTTTGGTCGAGGCCCCAGCTGACGGAGATCCCGCCGCGCTCCGTGTATTTCACCGCGTTGAGAAGCAGGTTCTGAAGGATGCGCAGGATTTTCGGTTTGTCCCCCTCGACCGGCAGCGTGCTCGGGCCGTCCATCTTCAGAAACAGCCCGCGATCCGTTGCCGCGGCCTGGGATGCGGTGCAGAAATCGCGCAGCACCACCGCGGCGTCGAACGGGGTCACCGTGCGCTGCTCATGGCCCGCTTCAAGACGGGCGAGGCTCAGCAGGTCATTCAGCATGTCATTGAGCGATGAGACGCCTTTGCTGAGCATCTCCGCCACTTCGGTGCGCACGAGCTCGGGGAGCGATGCGCCGCTCGCGTTGAGCGTGGCGGCGCCCTTGACGACGGTGACGCTTCCACGAAGATCATGCGCCGCGATCCGCCACGCCTCGGCACGTGACTGTTCCATCGTGTGCAGCGCCTCCAGCGCGCGCTCCAGCGCAGTGACGTGGCCGGCTGACTCGGTCTGCTGGAGACGGCCATACTGCGTCGCGCTGGACGTGACGCCGTCCGCACACAACTCAGCCCAGATGCGGCGCGCGTTCGGCATGACGCCGGGCTCGAGCGAGGGATGGTCGGCCGCGTAGCGTTCCAGTTCGGCCGCGACGCACATCTGGAGATATCCCCACTCGCGGAGGACCTCGCTCAACGAATAGCCCTGCTGCCACCGTTGCACGCCGTGATCGGCCACCTTGTCGGCTTCGAGATGCTCGGCCATGACGCCCGGCACCTCGGGCCACGCCTGGAGCGTGCGAGAGAGCGAGTCGAGAACGGCGGGAATGTGGTCATTGAATTGCGCGCGGGAAAGCGAGGCGGCGATGTTCCGGGCGTCCGGCACGACGTTCCCGTAAGCACGCCATGCGTCCAGAATCACGTCCCGCCGTGACAGCAATTCTGCGGCGAGCGCGCCCAGTTGCTCTTTCGCGGCATTCGCCGGAAATACAACGTGGATGTCGTTCACGACGGCGTCAGCCATGCAGATGGTCCCAAGCGCGCGGCGTGCCATGGCGATCGCGGTGCCGGCGGGTGCTGGACTCGAGGCCGCTTCGGCATTGGACAGCTGCCGCATGGCGCGTGCCCGAGGCCGGCCTTCACCAGAGCTGAAGCGCATCGAGACTGAACGGTTTGGGCAGCGTTGAGATCCCGTCATTGAGAATCTTTGCGACGTCGTCGCCTCGTTCGGCGGTCACGACAATCACCGGACTCTCGTGATGCCTTCTCACTTCGGAAGAGCCGAACGGTTCCCCACAGAGGAATACGGCCACTCGAATGTTTAGCACACCGATTGCGTTGTCATAGATACCGCAGGATGACTAGCGCGCCCACGGCCTCTACTTGGAGGGATCACCACTCTCCAATTTGTCTTTTCACCCTCAACAGCAGGGAGCAATCCATGACACCGAAGCCTAGAATGAAGAAATTGTCCGTTTCGGCCGGCAACATCGCCAAAGCTGCCGAAAGACTGCTTTCGCAGCGGCTGGTCTCAACCGAGGTCGACTACATCCGCCGTACGTTACCAGCCTCATCCACCCAGGCAGAAATCGACGCGGGCGTTATCCGGGTTCGCGCCCTCCCGTGGGCGAGCATCGTTGTTCCGGAATGACCTGATTCTGTGAACTCAGGCAATGACTGCCGCAGAGATAGAAGGACACCGTAAGACGTGACCCTTCCCCGTCTGCTGACAAATCTCGCGCCGGGCTCCATTTCGCGTTGGGGAGTTAACGACGTGATACATTCGGCGCAAACTTGATGAGGACAATATGACCGACTTGACTTACGAGTTTCAGCGCATGGTTAGCCGAAGTTCGGAGATCCGTGAATCGACAAATGGCGAGGGCGCACAAGCGGCGTGGGATAAGTACAGTCGCACTCACGGTCTCGATCAACAGCGGTTCAAGACCGATCTGGCCAAGTTGCGAAGTCGTTTCGACGGTATCGGCTCAGGACGTGATCTAAGAGATTGACGATTTCGTCGGCCTGGGAACGACATATCCTCAGCATCCTCAGGAGCCTCGAAGCGAAGCAATCGTCTGCGACGAGAAGTCTTTGGTCTTCCGCGGGAAGCCATTGAGGTCGACTTGAGCCTGGCCTCGACGCCTGCATCGAACGACTCCGGCGAGTGGATCGTCGAAGTCGCCTTTGCGCGTCGATCTCACCCGTGACGCCATTCCAAAATGCAGAGACCAACACCGCCATGCGGTGCCATTGCTGCCGCGCCCTTCAACGCCGCCGAAATCTCTTTGCGCTCGAGATGCGACACGAGGTCAACGAACAGCCTTGTCTTCGACATCCATCTCCTCGATACAACGCGAGTAGCGACGACCGTGTCGCTTCTCCTTCTGAAGCAGCCGAAGCGCCTCGTCGTAGGGATGCCGCGTGACCGGGCGAACGTTTCGATCACGGTGTCGCCGAGACTGAGCGCGAACTCCAGGCGCTCATCGACAGACATCTGCCGCACCATCTCGTCCGTATCTTTCCGTAACTGCTCCGCGAGCTTCGAGCGCATCCCGTATCCTCATGACCATCCTGGCACTCGCTCCCGGCCTCCGCCTCGGCCCCTACGAGATCGTCGCGCCGCTCGGCGCGGGCGGGATGGGCGAGGTGTATCGCGCCACCGACACGCGCCTCGATCGCTCGGTCGCGATCAAGGTTTTGCCTGGGAGCCTCGTCTCGAAATGCCTACGCCCGGTACCAGCGTGGCGACGTTGTACCGACGCTCGATAAGCTTGACGCGTTGCTGAAGGCTGCCTCGCCAGGACACGACTTCGTCATTCGAGAAGCGGCCGACTGAGGCTTTGTTCGCATCTTGATGAGGCTTATGAAGCTTGGATCAAGTGTGGCAGTGGCTTGCGCTATGAAGAACCGCCGTCCCCACCACGTCCGATGAACTGTTGCTAAAAGTGGACACGGCATCACTCAACCACGGCAAACTCCGGAGCGTTGCACGACCCGCGGAAGGTGTGAGCCTGGGTGGATGTCGCCGGAACGGTGATCGCCGGAGCACCGGCCGGCAAGGACCCGCAACGGAACGCGCGTGGTCTGTACCGCGGAAACTGGGCTGAGCTAGGACCTGCGCGGCAGAAAGCGTTGATACGCTGTAAGTTAGCAACATCCCGAGCCGCCAAGTCGCACGCGCGCATCGCCTGTTTTCATTTGCAACCGGCCTGTTTCCGTTTGCAACAGGCCTGTTTTCGTTTGCAACGGGCCCGTTTTCGTTTGCAACGGGCCCGTTTTCGTTTGCAACGGGCCCGTTTTCGTTTGCAACCGGCCTGTTTTCATTTGCAACCGGCCCGTTTTCGTTTGCAACGGGCCTGTTTTCATTTGCAACGGGCCTGTTTTCATTTGCAACCGGCCTGTTTTCGTTTGCAACGGGCCTGTTTTCGTTTGCAACCGGCCTGTTTTCGTTTGCAACCGGCCTGTTTTCATTTGCAACGGGCCTGTTTTCGTTTGCAACCGGCCCGTTTGCATTTGCAACCGGCCTGTTTTCATTTGCAACCGGCCTGTTTTCATTTGCAACCGGCCTGTTTTCATTTGCAACGGGCCTGTTTTCGTTTGCGACGGGCCTGTTTGCATGTGCAACTTGCCTGTTTGCATGCGCAACTCGCCTGTTTGCACGCGCGAATGGCCTGTTTGCACGCGCGGATCGCCCGTTCGCTTGAATCGGCAGTTCTGGCATGTGGGCCGAAGCCCGTGGTCGGTTAGTTCGCTGAACGTTGATCTCAACGCGGGCCGTCTTTTAAGCGGCACGATGCGTAAGTCAATGACGGTTCAGTGAGTTACTCATGTGCGTCCATGCCGCGAGGCAGCCGCACGACCATGTCGCACGTGGTCCATGCCGCGACACATCGCTGCACGACAGTGACGCACGTGCGTCCATGCCGCGACGCACGTGCGTCCACAGCTGGTGCAGGCGACGGACCGACTGGAACGCGGCCCGTCAGCGTTCCGCATCGCTTCCAACGCATTCCGCGGCTTCGGCCAGCAGGCGATCTACATTGAACGGCTTCTCAATGAAGCGTGAGACAGGCGGACAGACCTTTGTCAGCGCCTGAGGGCCGAACGCCGTCATTACGATCACCTTCTCCAGCAACTCGGGATTGTGCTCGATCAGATACTTAACAACCCCGAAGCCATCGATGCGCGGCATCATCAGATCGAGCGCGATCACGTCGTAACCGTGCTGCAGCACCATCTCGATCGCTTCGGCTCCATCGCGAACGGCGTCGACCTTAAAACCGTGCCGGGACAGAACCCGAGAGACGAGAAGGCGGATGGCCGCATCGTCATCAACGACCAGGGCCCGCCGCATCGCCGTCATTTCAGCACCCCCGTGGATACACGTTCGCTCCTACACCGGCAAGGATCGTGCGGCTGCATGGCTCTAGGGTTGTGATTTGCGCGAGGCGAGAACTTCGAGATCGGTCGCTTGGCGAAATGCCGTCACGGGTGCAGCCAGCAGTTCCACTTTGTACTCGGGCACGTGCGGCTGACGCCGACGGTGATCGGGTACGACGGCGACCACACGGCAGAGGCGGCTTTGATCGTCATCCGCAAGCTTGATGATCGCGTGCTTGCTGCGCCAGAGCGCGCCCACGTCGATGCTCGTTTCGCCGTAATCGGTGACGGTCGTCATCGGTGTGATCCATGTGCAAACGGCAGACCGGAGCGTGCAGCACAGCGGGCGTCGTCCCGTGAGATGCAACCTCGGCCGGAGTTACTCCCGGGCCGTGTGAGGCCATCCGTGCGACGTGCGTTCATTCTGCGGCGATGCGTGACGCTCCAACTCTGTACTGCAAGAGAAACACGGCCCATCGCAGGTTGTACCTCTGCGTGATCGAAGATCAGGCCATCGTAGCGACAGAGTGTGCGCGTGCGAATTGAATGAGCGGCTGACGCTCCGCGTAGGCGGGACATCAGCGCACGAAAGCCACCGTCAAGCGAGCCCCCAACAGGGAACCGGGTGTAACCTATGTGCCCGGTCTGTTTTGTCACCCATGTTCCCGGCCGCACGCAGGTGTTAGGCCGCATTCATGAAGTAATTGTTTACCGCCGCTACAGGAGTCGTTGGACGGCGGTGGGATTTTGGAGGGCATCAACAACGAGTGCGATCGTGTCGGCGGAACGTTTTCGTGCACTGTGCAGAACGGTCATCAGAGTTGCCTGAGCCTTCGCTCCACGAGGAGTGTTGTTGCCAGCCGACATCTTTCGATTCACCACTGCCGGCCGA
>QHVT01000028.1 GCA_003223645.1 Acidobacteriota bacterium
GAAGCTCCACACCGCACGCGCCTGATGATCGGCCGGCAGCAACGATTCCAGATCCATCGGGACCAGTCGCATCTGGGCCCGATTCACTTCCACCACTCGCGCTTTCGGCTCTTGCTTCTCGCTCATGAACCGATGGTACGGTCATTGTCACTTTTCCACAGCACGCGCGAATTCTTCACACCCTCTGAGGCGCGCAGACGCCGAAGGATCCCCGGCCGACGGAGCGATCAACGTTCTTACGCCGGGGATTCCTCGCCGTCTGCGCGGCTCGGAATGACACACGCCTACCCCTGCGTCGCCGACCGCCGCTCGCGCGCGACGAACGCCTCGGCCGCCGCGGTGTTGTGGAACAGCTCGAGATTGTCGACGTCGTCGTCCGTCACCGGCGTCAGCGCGAGGTCCATGTACTCGTAGCGCTTCGGATCGCGCTTGATGCGCGTGTAGATGCGGCGCAATCCGGCATACGTTTTTCCCCATCGCCACAACTTCGAGATCGTCTCGATGGCGTAGGACGGATAGAACTTCCATGCGGGGACGATCGGAAATCCGGGGCGGCGATCGCGGCGGAACTTCTTGCGGAAGAATCCCGACTCGAGCGGATGCACGCCTTCGATGTGCAGCGAACCGCCGAACCACGTCATGAGCAGGATCGCGTTGCTCGCGCTGGCGCGCTTCGCGACGAGACGGCGCAGCACCGCCTCGACGTGCTCCTTCGTGTAGTACGTCTCCCACGCCATCCGGTACGTGCGCTCCCACTCTTCCTTCGACATGTTCGGATGCGACGTGCAGACGTGATTGAGGTCGTACTTGTTCATGTCGGCGTCGACGGCGACGCCTTTCTTGACGAGCACCTGATGATCTTCCGATCCCGGCAGCGGCGTGAGGAAGAAGAACTCCAGCACGTCGATCGGCAGCTCGCGCTTGATGATCTCGATGTCGTGCTTGATCGAGTCGTAGGTATCGTTCGGGAAGCCGAGGATGTAGCCGGCGTAGGTGATGACCTTCGCTTCCTTCCAGGCCAGCAGCATCTTGCGATACTCGGTGATCTTGTTCTGCCGCTTCTTCGCGCCGACGAGAGAATCGGGATTGATGTTCTCCAGGCCGATGAACACGCGGCGGATGCCGGCGCGCCTGCACTTCTCGATGAAGTTCGGGATCTTGTGGCAGAGCGTGTCGACCTGAATGATGAAGTGGATCCTGATCCCTTCTTCTTCTTTCAACTTGATGATGCGGTCGAGGATCGCTTCCCAGTCCGAGTTGCGCGCGAAGTTGTCGTCGGTGATGAAGAAACTGTGCAGTCCCTGCGAGACATTCTCGCGCACGATCTTCTCGATGTCGTCGGGCGAGCGCTTGCGCGACTTGCGTCCCTGCACATTGATGATCGTGCAGAACGAACATTGGAACGGACATCCCCGTCCGGCGTCAAAGCTCGTGAGGCGTCCGGCGGTGCGCCACGCGCGGAGCGCCGTGATGATCGGGATCGGCGTGCCGCTGATGTTCGGCAGATCGGCCATGTAGTTGTACATCGGCTTGAGCTGCCCTGCATACGCGTCGCGCAGCACCTCATCCAACCGCTCCTCGGCTTCGCCTGCGAAGAGCGAAATCCCCAGCGCGCGCGCCGCGTCGAGGTCCGCGTCCTGTCCGCCGAGCATGCTGATCGTGCCGGAGACGTGGAACCCGCCGATGCCGACCTGTATCCCGCGCGCGCGCAGCGGCCGCGCGAGATCGAGCGCGCGCGGAAACTGATTCGACTGCACGCCGACCATCATCACCATCCCGCCGCCGGCATCATCGATCATGCGCGCGAGCTCGTCGGGCCGGATGCGCGTGTTCGTCTCGTCGAACGGATGGATCTCGAGGTCGACGTCGTCGCCCAGAACGCGCCGCGCCGCGCAATCGAGCGCGAGCCCATACAGCGCAGCGAGCGAATTCGAAGGAATCGCCGAGCGATACCACTGGATCACATACCCGTCATCGTCGTAATGCGACGGCTTGACCAACAGGAGACAGAATTTTCGCAAGCGAGTGCATTCTAGCGCTTCGCGCGATGGCGGTGGGCGGATGCGCTGATGGCGGGCTGCGCCTGATGGCAGATGGCAGATGGCAGATGGCGGATAGGGAAGAAGGCTGAAGTTCGAAGTTCAAGGTGCGAGGTTTGAATTCAGAATTCTTACCTCGAACCTCGCATCTCATCCTTCGCGCATCCGCCATCCGCCATCCGCCATCAGCGCAGCCGCCTTCAACAGCCTCATCCGCGCGCTTCCATCGCAATTCCAACGCGTTGCCGTAACTTGCCCAGAATCATGTGCATAGGGGCTGTGGAAGCGTGTGGAAAACCGTCGAGAATGTAACAGAGAAAACCATTGCACAACGCGATTGACGGACCTAGATTGACGTTCGCTTCAGCACGAACGCTCTATCGCAGATGTCAACGTGCTGAAGCGGCCGAGAAGGACGCGATAGGTCATCGAGGCAACGGTTTTGACGCGGATCCTGTGTCGCAGGTGCCAACGCGTCGAGGCCGGGCAGCGGTGGAGCGACGAACCACCGAGGCAACGTCGTCAACACGAATGCTCTGTCGCAGATGTCAACGTGTTGAGACGTAGCAGCAGTGACGCGACGGGTCACTGAGGCGACGTTCACGGTGCGAACGCTCTGTCGCAGATGTCAACGCACTGAGAACGTGGTCACGATGGTGCGACGGACCATTGAGGCAAACGGGTTCTGCACGAGCGCCCTATCGCGGTGCAAAGCGTGTGGAAGCCGGCTGAGGTAGCGCGATGGGCTGCCGAAGCAAAAAATTGGTGCGGATGCTCCTTTGTAGCTGTCAACGCACTGAGAATGGTCCCGGGAGACAAAGGATCCCGGGACTACTTTTTTTGGGTGAGAAAGCGGTACGGGGATTAACGCTATCGGCCTTCCTGTCTTCGGATCGAAGTGAGCAGGTCTTCGAGCTCCAGATCCGCGAAGATTTCGTGCCGTTCCTTCGTGTAGTCGCCGTGGCCAGGGTCGTACTGCGCCATGAAACGCATCGCGCCGGCAGCTCCGAGCCGTTCAGTCAGCGCTTTCCAACCTTCCAGGCGAATCTCGTATGCGGACATTGAAGAAGACCTGCTCATTCGTCATTCTCCTCGTCGACCGTGAGTTGATCCGGCGTGACCACTTCGACCTGCATGGCATCGCGTTGCTCGCGCGCTTTTTTGAGAAGTTTATCGTCCGTGGTCACGAACCAGCGAGCCTCGGCTTTCTCCGCAAAGGCAAGATGCAGCGCATCGAGTGGTCCGAACCCCATGCCTGCAAGCTGGCGCGCGCGTTCCTCGCTATCGGGTGTGGCATCCACGACTTGCCCTGCTTTCAATAGCCAGAGAGCTGTCGCGAGGCGCCTGTCTTCCCGAGGATTCCGATCGTTTTCAAATCGATGTGCGGGAGAGACGACCAGTTGAATGCTGCCGTTTTCGACCTTCTCGAAGATACGGGCTATGGCTTCGGCCTCACGCCGAATCCGCTCCTGACGTGAGTCGTCGAACGGCCGCTTGAGCGCGCATATGTCGAGATAAACGATCGTACTGCTCACGACAACATCGTAATACGGAGATCAACAACAAAACGGCGGCCTCACGGCCGCCGTTGATCATTTACATGTCATTGGTGGAGCTGATCGGGATCGAACCGACGACCTCCTGAATGCCATTCAGGCGCTCTCCCAATTGAGCTACAGCCCCACGCGGGTGTCGCTAACGCGCCGTCCTGATCAAAATTCCGCGGCCGGCGGCGGCGCATTCTACTACGATAGCGGAGTGAAGAGTCCGAAGGTCGGGAAGCAGCGTTCCGCGAGCGGCGCGTTCTCGCTCTCGCGCTCGCTGCCCAAACTGAAGCTGCCGGTTTCGGCGCCGGCGCAGTCGGCGGAGCGGCCGCGGCCGCGGATCGGGAAGCCGAGTCCGGGTGGGGGTGTTAAGGGCGGGCGGAATGGATGACCCGAACACCGACGAACCGCTGCACCCTGCGATCCGCGCACTCAAGACCGTCTGCCGCTGCAACAACATTAAATACCGGTCGATCGAGCGTGCGATCCGCGACGGAGCGCACACGCTGACCCAGATCGCGAATCGCACCACCGCGACGACGGGACAGTGCGGTGGAAGTTGCACGCCGGACGTGCAGGCGATGCTGGAAGAGCTCGCGCCGAAATACGCGAACGTGCCGAGGGCGGCGAACGCTCCGGCCGACGCATGGTGGGTACGAAAGGTATGACGAAGAAACTCGAGGTCTATCTCAAGCCGAGTTGAACGAGCTGCCGCAAGGCGGTCGCCGACCTGGAAGGTCGCGGATTCGAGCTCGTGCGCCACGATCTGGCGAAGGAACGTCCCAGCAAGGAGTTGCTCTCGAAGTTGATCGATGACCATGGACTCGACGCTGTGCTGAATCATCGCAGCCCCGCCTACAAAGCGCGCAACCTCGGCGCGGCGAAGCTGACGAAGTCGCAGGCCATCGAGCTGATGCTCGAGGATCCGAATCTCATCCGCCGTCCTCTCGTGCTCGCGAAAGGGAAGGCGATTCTCGGATACCAGCCGGAGGAGTACGCATCGCTTCGATGATGAGCCCCGGCCTGATGGCCATCGCCACGATGACGGTGATGCTCTGGATTCTCTGGAGCGACACGATTCGCCGGCGGCGCCCGTCGCAGGTCCTCTACACGATGCGCATCGGGCTCTATCTCGTCGTCAGCTTCGTGCTGATCCTCAACTTCGTGCGCTATCCGAAGATCTTCGACACGACCGACCGCGTGATCACGATCCTGGCCGCGGCGATCGGTCTTTTGGGTGCAGGTTACTTTGCAAAGAAGCTCGTACGCCGATCCTGATTCACCCCCAAGAAGTAACTAATGAGGGTCAGAAGGAAGGAAGTGTAGACAGGGCGGATGAAATGCACTATGATGCTCCACGGGTTCGGTGAGGGTAGGCAGCTCTCCGAAGCGGATCTGACAAGTCGCGGGGCCTGCGAATCTCTCTCTCTCGATCTCCCACGGCTGACCACACGGCCACCCACTAGGTCGTGACCATGCCACTTCATCGGACCCCTCAATCGGGCCGCCGTCAGGCGGCTCGATTTGTTTATGGCTCCGCTTCGGCGGCCCGATTTGTTTTTCGGGGACAATCGTTGAGTGCACGTCGCTCTGATCATCCCGGCCCTCGATGAAGAGTCTGCCATCGGCGCGCTGCTCGACGGCGTCGACCGCACGCTGGTCCGCCAAATCATCATCGGGGACAACGGCAGCCGCGACAACACGGCCGAGGTGGCGAGGGGACGGGGAGCGACCGTCGTGAATGTTGCCGAACGCGGATATGGCGCGGCGTGCGCGGGCGCGCTGACGCAGATCGCGGACGACACGGACATCGTTCTATTTATGGATGCGGACGGCTCCGACGATCCGGGCGAGATCCCGCTCCTGCTCGCGCCGATCGAAAGTGGCGAAGCCGATCTGGTGATCGGCTCGCGCGCTCTCGGCGTGGTCGAGCGTGGCGCGTTGACGCCGCAGCAGCGCTTCGGCAACTGGCTCGCCACGCGCCTCATCGCGCTGCTCTATCGCCATCGCTACACCGACCTCGGCCCGTTCCGCGCGATCCGCCGCGAGCTGCTCGATCGCATCGCGATGCGCGACCGCCGCTACGGCTGGACGGTCGAAATGCAGGTGCGTGCGCTGCAGCTCGGCGCGCGTGTGGCCGAGGTGCCGGTGAAGTATCGGAAGCGCATCGGCAGATCGAAGATCAGCGGGACGGTGAGCGGCGTGATCAAGGCGGGATGGTGGATCCTCTACACGATCCTCAAGTACGCCTACTCCGATCGATAGATTCTCCTTTGATCTCCCCGAGGTTCATACTGAGGTCGTCCATTTGCCCGGAAATGGCCCTCTTCCTTTACGGCGTCGCGGCTATCGCGCTGCTCATGCTCGCGCAGCGCTTCGTCCGCCCTTTGTCGAAATGGGCGGCAGTGCTCCTCTTTCTATTGCCGTTTCTGATCGCCGGCCGCGCGCTCCTCATCGATCGCGCGATGCTGCCGGCGGACTTGCCGTACATGACGGTGCCGCTGAACTGGATGAAGGCGCAGTACGGCATCGGCGACGCGAACGTCAGCTCCGGCATTCACAGCGACGTCTACTCGCAATTCGTTCCGTGGCGCAAAGCGGTGCAGTGGTCGCTCGCGCGCGGGGAATGGGGACTCTGGAACCGCTTCAGCTACGCGGGCGACATCCTGCTCGCGTCCGAACAGCCGGCGGTCTACTCGCCGATCACGTTGCTCGCGGTGTTGCTGCCGGCGACGCTCAGCTTCACGTTTACCGGCGCGCTGACGCTCTTCATCGCCGCGCTGTCGATGTTCCTCTTCGCGCGCGAGCTGGAATGTCGCGAAGGCACGGCTCTGATCGGTGCTGCGGGATGGTGTTTCGGAAGCTCGATCGTCCTCTTCCTCCACGTCTCGATGGGCGCGAGCTGGTCGTGGGCTCCGCTGGTCCTTCTCGGCGTGCGCCGCGTCGTGCGCGAGAAGACGATTCCGATTCTCGCGTTCGCGCTGACGATGCTCGTCGCCTCCGCGCATTCGGAGTCCGCACTGCTGATCGTGATTCTCGGGATTGCCTACGGCGTGTTCGAGATGTTTCGCCGTCATCCTGAGTCGGCGAAGCGCGACGAAGGATCTCGAAATGCAAAACCTGCGATTTGGAGATCCTTCGCCGTCTTCGCGGCTCAGGATGACGTGATCCAAATCATCGCGCGCGCATCCATCGCCGGTGTGATCGCGCTCCTCCTCAATGCGATTCATCTTCTGCCGTTCCTCGAAGCGATGCCGCGATCGATGGAGTACGCACACCGGCAGAACATCTATCGCTTCGAGCCGCACGGAGTCCCGATGTCGCACGTGCTTGCGCGTGCGTCGACGACGTTCCTCCCGTATCTGCACGGCCGCAGCTGGAAGCTGGCCGCCGCCGCGCCGCCGTCGTACGTGACCGGCGCGATCGGCAGCATCCTGCTCGCGCTCGCGTTGTACGCGCTCTGGCGCAAACGATCGCGCGAGACGTGGTTCTTCGGCGCGATTTTTCTCTTCTGCGTGATCGCCGGCGCCGAATGGAAACCGCTCGCGACGCTGCTCGGCAACATTCCGCTCCTCGATCTCGCGCTCTACGATCGCTTCGCGTTCGGCGCCGCGCTCGCGCTGGCGATCCTCGGCGCGCTCGGCGTCGAAGAGATCGTCCGCCGCAACGGCGATCGCGCCGCCGCGTGGACGATGCTCGCGACGCTCGCGCCGCTCGCATTCGCGAACGCGTGGGCCGCGCGCACGCAACTCGTCGATCACGGCGACATGCACTTCGGCGCGCATGTCGTCTTCGCCGAAGTCGCGCTGCTCGCGCTCGCCGCGGCGATTCTCTTTCAGCGACGCGCCATCGTCCCGCTGCTCCTCGCCGCGATCCTCGTGCAGCGCGCGATCTCGCTGGACGGATTGCAGAAAAGCTTCCCGCAGCGCGCCGCGTATCCGCCGATCCCGATGCTCGAGCCGCTGAAACACGTCGAGCGTCCGTTCCGCGTCGTCGGCCACGGCAAGGCGATGCTCGCGGCGACCGGCACGATGTACGAGCTCGAAGACGCGCGCGGATTTTCGGCGGTGACGCTGCAGCGATTGCGCGACACGTTTTCGCTCTGGTCGATCGAGCAGCCGGTGTGGTTCAACCGCGTCGACGATCTCACGCGGCCGTTCCTCTCGTTCCTCAACGTCCGCTACGCGATCACGTGGGACCGCGATCCGCCGCCGGACGGCTGGCGCGAAGTCTCGCGGCAGCGCGGCTCGATGCTGATCGAGAACACGCACGCGCTTTCACGCGCGTTCGTGCCGCGCACCGTGCGCGTCGGCGATCGCGATGCCATCGCAGAAATGAAAAACGCACGCGATTTCGGCGAGGTCGCATGGATCGAATCCGCCGACAAACCGTACGAGCGCGTGAACGGTCCCGGCACGGCGACGATCAGCGATTCGAAGCTCGGCTACGTCATCGACGCGAAGATGCAAAGCGATGGATGGGTCGTCGCGTCGATCACCGCGTGGCCGGGATGGCGTGCGTACGTCGACGGGCGCCGGCTGACAACTCAAGTCGCAAATCATGCGTTCCTGTCGGTGCACGTGCCGGCAGGCGATCATCGCATCGTCTTGAAGTATTGGCCGGAGACGTTCGTGATCGGACGCGCGATCACGGCGATGACATTCCTCGCCATGATCGCGCTCGCGCTATTGAATCGACTGAAGGCGCTTTTCCAGCGACGCGATCCGTCGCTCGTTCCGCTGCCCCTCGGGAAGTGACTTCGCGTACTCGATCGCCAGCGCGATCGTCGCTTTCGCCGCCTCCTTGTCGCCCTTCTCCATGAAGATGTCCGCGCGCGTCGTGAACACGCTCAGCTTGCGCGGGCCGTAGACCTTCACCAGCGCGCGCTCGTTCGCTTCCAGTGCTTTGTCGTACTCCTTCATCGCCTTGTACGCGAGCGCGAGACGCGCCGGCGGGTTGTAGTCGGTCGGGAAATCGCGCGCCGACTGCTCGAGCATCGGGATTGCCTTTTCCGGAGTGCCGAGGTCGAGATAGGCGGAGAGACGGTGCGAGTCGTAGACGGCGCGTTGCTCGGGCGTCTTCGCCTCGGACGCGACCTTTTCGAGGAACGCCACCCACTGTTCTTTCAGCGCGCGTGCGCCGGCTTCGTCCTTCACGGCATCGCGCGCGTCGATCAAGGAGATGTACAGACCGGAGCGATCATCGCCGGACAGCACGATCTTCGGATCGTCGAAGACCTCGCGCGTTTCTTTCTCCAGCGTCGCGATCCACTCCATGCGCTTCGCGTTTTTCTCGTCGACGGAGATCGCGCAGCCGAGTCCCGTCGCCGCGACCGTCGCGGCCGAAGACGTGCCCTTCACGCGCGGATACAGCTCCATCGCGCGTGTTGCGCACGGCTCGTTCTGATCGGCCATCGACATCGAGAAAAGCATTGATTCCGCGGTGCGGCCGAACTTGCGCCACCCTTTCGGCGCGCCGGCGAGCGCTTTCTCGTACGACTTCACCGCCTCCTCGTGCTTGCCATCGGCCGCGAGTCGATCGGCTTCGAGCAACAGCTTGTCAGTGGGACTCGTCGCTTTCGCGGACGCGTCGTCGAGCAGCTTGCTCAGCTGCGGCACGGTTGCGCCGCCGACGTAGCGCGTCCTCACTTTTCCATCCGCGTCGAGCACGAGCAAGGTCGGCAGCGCGGGGATCGGATACTTTCTGAGGAACGCCGCATTCGCGGCGGCTTCGGTGTTCACGCTGAGCCAGACGAACCGTCCGGCGTACCGCTCGAGGGACTTATCGGTGTAGACGTAAGCCCGCATCGAGCGACAGGTGTGTCACCACGGCGCCCACGCCTCGACGAAGACGGGAACGTTCTTCGTCTTGGCCTGGGCGAGTGCCTTCGTGTAGTTGTCTTCGATGAACGGCACCGCGCGCGCATGGAGCGCGGTCACTGCGAGAACTGCGAGCAGCGCAAGTCGTTTCATAGTGTCTCTGTGGAGCGGCGGCCGCCCTCGGCCGCCGGATTCTCGCGAGAGGTCGGCGGCCGAAGCGGCCGCCGCTCCACTGTCATCCTTTCATTGCGGCCCCGGCGTCACCCAACGCCGCAGCCAGTTGTCCACTTCACGATAAAACACGCGTGAGTTTTCTGCGTTCAAAATCCAGTGATTTTCCTCCGGCCACACGAGAAGGCGGCTCGGGATGCGCAGGCGTTGCAGGATCGTCCACGCCTCGAGCGTGTTGTTCATCGGCACGCGGAAGTCGCGCTCGCCTACCGACAACAGCATCGGCGTCTTGAACTGCGTGGCGAAACGCGCGGGACTCTGCGTCCGCCACACTTCGCCCTGCTCCCACACCGGTCCCATGTTCATCAGTTCGCGCCCGTACACGACGTCGGACGTCGCCCACTGCGACTCGAGATTGATGAGACCCGCGTGTGCGACGAGCGCCTTGAATCGATTGCCCGACCACGCTTCGAGCGCGTACGCGAGATGGCCGCCGTAGCTCGCGCCGCCCGCGACCTGCCGCGACGCGTCGATGAACGGATAGCGCTTGATCGCCTCGTCCGCCGCTTCCATCAGTTCGTTTGCGGGACCGACGAGCGGATCGCCCTGAATCAGCTGCGCGAATTCCTCGCCGAATCCGGTCGAGCCGGTGTAGTTCGTCGCGAGGATCACATAGCCCGGCTTCGCGAGGAGGTGATAGTTCCAGCGCAGCGAGATCGCGTCGCGCCACATGTTCGCGGCGCCGCCGTGGATCAGCACGAACAGCGGATACTTCTTCGACGGATCGAAGCCGGCCGGCGTGAAGATCATATTGTGGATCTTCCGTCCTCGCTTCGAGGTGAACCAGAAATGCTGCGGCGGCTGCCAGTCGATCGCATTCGCGGCGTCGACCGCGAACGATGTGAGATTGCGATGTGACTTCGACGCGGTGTCGATGCGTACGACCTCGGCGGGATTCACCGATGACGCCCACAGCGCGACCATCACCGGCGCGTTCTCCGCGATGCGCAGGCCGGTGTAGATGCCGCGCTGCGGATCGACGAACAGCTTCGCGTCGCCGCCCGCTGCCGGCACCGAGTAGATTTTGATCAGTCCCGCGTCTTCCGCGGTGAAGTAGACCGTCTTGCCGTCATTCGAGATCGCGATGTCGAGCGGCGCGCGGTCCGTCTTCGCGATCACGCGCTCGTTCTTCATCGATGGCCAGTCGAACGCGACGAGGCGCGGGAGGTTGTAGACCTTGCCGTTGTTCGGCTCGAATGTCGCGTACAGCGTTTTGCCGTCATTGCTGAACTGCGCGTCGCCGTAGCTGCCGGTGGCGCTGGCAATCTTCTCCGGCTCGCCGCCGGTGACGCTGACCTTGTACAGATCGGTGCCGTACTCCGCGTACGCCGCGGTATTGCGCGTCGTCGTCGCGGGGAAAAGCAGCCACTGTCCGTCGGGCGACCATTCCGCGTTGAGTGTCTCGCGTCCTTCGCCGCCGCCCGTCCCTCCGAAGCCCGGCTCCGCGACGAGCTTCGTGCCCGCGAGCAGATCCTTCGCGCCGCCGCCGCTCACCTGCTGCACGAACACGTGCGGCTGTTTCGGATCGAGCCAGCGGTCCCACGCGCGGATTGGGAAGGAGTCGTACGCACGGACTTTGTCCTTGCGATCCTTCTCTTCCTTCGCCGCCTTCTTGTTTGCCTCGTCGTCGAGCGCGCCGGGATAGACCGTGCTCACGAACGAGATGCGCGTTCCGTCCGGACTGAACTTCGGCGAGCCCGCGCCGGTCGAGACGTTCGTGATGCGCTGCGCCTCGCCGCCGGCGAGATCGATGATGTAGATCTGATTCTGCTCATCGCCCTCGCGCTTGGCCGAGAAGGCGACGCGATGACTGTCCGGCGCCCACGACGCGTCACTCTCGCCCGCCTTCGTAGCCGTGAGCCGCCGCGGCTGCGCGCTGCCATCGGACGGAACGAGCCACAAGTCCGAGACCGTGTCCTTCGAGTCGTACGCCGGCTCGGTCACCGAGAACACGACCCACTTGCCGTCCGGACTGATTTGCGGCGCGCCGACGCGCTTCATCAGCCACATCGATTCGTGCGTGAGCGGCTGCTTCTCCGCCGCATGCGCGCCGATCGCCAGCGCGGCGGCGAACGCCAGCACGATCGCCCGATTCATTCGCTGCAGCTTCATTCCGTGTTTCTCCTTGGTCGATATTGTTTCACGCGAATCATGATTCCGATCGCGATCGCGGCCCCCACAACATCCAGCAACACATCCCACGGCGATGCGCCGCGCGACGCGTAGAGCGACTGATGCCATTCGTCGGTGCATGCGACGACGAGCACGACAGCGAACGCGACGGGAACCGCGAGTTTGAATGCTTTGTGGGTGCCGCTGCCCTCAGCGGCACCGCGACCGCTGAGGGCAGCGGTCGCCACATTGTCCATTCCGGCGTGCGCGGCGCGGAATGCGAGAGCGCCGAGGATGCCGTAGCCGGTGAGATGCATCAGCTTGCGGAAGCTGATGTTGATGGGCTCCGGCAGCGTCGGGAAGAGCTCGCGCAGCCATCCGCCCGTGTGCGCCGCCGAGAATTGGTCGTTCGACGTCATCAGGATCACCGCTGACCACGCCACGACCGGGAGCCAGCGTTTGAGGACGGGCATGCAATCCGTACAATACCGCGCACTTCCATGGATCCGCGTCCGATTCACATCACCGTTTTGCAGCCGAATCTCGCCCCGTTGAAGCTCGAGATGAGCGCGTCGATGATCACCCTCGGCCGCGCCACCGACTGCACGGTTCCGATTCGCGACCGCTATCTCTCGCGCCGCCACGCCGAGATTGCATTCGCGTCCGATCAGTGGATCGTGCGCGACTGCGGCAGCGTGAACGGCACGCTGCTCAACGGCACGAAGCTGAACGGTTTTTCCATCCTTCGCCCCGGCGACCGCATCGGACTCGGCGACAGCGAAGTGATCTTCGAGCCGGGCGACGACAGCACGCAGTCGCAGTCGCAGCTCATCGCGCTCGACAGCGACTCGCACGCGAAGAACCTCGCCATCAAGGCGGACGACGTGCACGTCGACGGCGGTGCGCGCGCGAGCATCGTCACCGCGCTCGCGCTCGAGCTGATCGAAGACCGTCCGATGAACGACCTCTTCGAGTTCATCCTCGACCGCGTGATGGACACGCTGCAGCCGTCGCGCGCCGCGCTCGCGCTCCTCGCCGCCGACGGAAAGTCGTTCAGGAACGTGCGCATGCGGCGCAGCGACGCCGGCGACTCGCTCGATCTCTACATCAGCCGCACGCTGCTCTCCGAAGTCGTCGAAGAGCGCAACGTCGTCTCGTTCGTCGACTCCGCATCGCAGGACGAGAAGCTCGCGCGCGCCGAGTCGATCGTCGCACAGCACATCCGCTCCGCCGTCTGCGCGCCGCTTCTCGTCGGCGACGCCGTCCTCGGCGTTCTCTATCTCGACTTCCAGGTGAATCGCGGCGCGGTGACGCACGAAGACGTACGCCTCATCGCGCAGATCGCGCGCTTCGCGGCGGTGAAGCTCGAAACGACGCGCCTGCGCGAAGAAGCGCTGGCGAAGGCGAAGCTCGACGAAGAGCTGCGCACCGCGTACGTGATTCAGAGCCGATTGCTGCCCGCCGAGCTGCCGGCGATCGACGGCTACGCATTCGCCGGTACGAACAAACCGTGCCGCACCGTCAGCGGCGATTACTTCGATGTCCTCGTGCGACCCGACGGACGGCTGTACTTCATCATCGCCGACGTCAGCGGCAAGGGCATCACCGCCGCGCTGGTGATGGCCAGCGTCGCGACGGCATTCAACATCTTCACGCGCACCGATCCGACGCCGGCCGATCTGCTGCGCGAGATGAACGCGACGCTCGCGCCGAAGACCGCGCCCTCGAAATTCGTGACGATGGTCGCCGGTGTGCTCGATCCGAAGACCGGCATCGTCGATTTCGCGAACGCCGGCCACGTCGCGCCGCTCGTGATCACGAAGGACGGCGTCGCACAGCAGACGTCGACCGATCTCGTCGTCGGCCTCTTCGGTCACGCGAAGTACCGCAATCAGCAAATCACCCTCGGCGACGGCGACTCGCTCGTCCTCTTCACCGACGGAGTGACCGAGGCGGAGAACGAGGCCGAAGAACAACTCGGACTCGCGCCCGTGGCCGCGCTCGTGGAAACGCTCCACGGCACGCCGGCGCAGGACATCCTCGACACGATCGAACAATACGTCCGCGAATTCGCCGGCACCGCGCCGGCCGCGGACGACGTCACGATGATGGCGTTCACGCGATTGTCAGCGCCCTAGGAACTGTGGAGGACAGGCAATCCTGCCTGTCCGCCCTCTCTGCGAATCATGGCCAAAGGGACAGACCGGATCGTCTGTCCTCCACTTGTTCAGATTCCGAGCCGTGCAGAGATCAATGAGTACACGGCTTTGATTTTGATGCGGCGAGTAATTCAATCGAGAACTCGAGTGATCCAATCGAGATCAGGGATCATCAAATCAAGAGCGGAGGTCTTCCGATCGAGAACAGGGATCATCAAATCAAGAGCGGAGGTCATCCAATCGAGAACAAAAGTCATGAAATCGAGAGCGGAGATCATCCAATCGAGAACAAAAGTCATGAAATCGAGAGCGGAGATCATCCAATCGACAATATGAGTGAGCCGATCGACAACGCGGGTCATCAAATGTATGAATGGAGCGTGCGTTTGGCTCGCAGTGTCCTTTTTAGTGGACGGGCGGCTCTTCCAGCGCCAGCGCAGTTCCAGTCCGCGGCTGAAGGTGGTGGAGCGGCGGCCGCCGCGTTCTCGCGGGAGGTCGGCGGCCGAGGACGGCCGCCGCTCCACAGGTTCGTCCCATCTGCCCACCGCCTGCCGTTGTCTCCGTCTTACGGATATCCTGTACCGATGGCGATGCCGGCGCGCGAGCGCAAGCGGCTGACGGAAAATCTCGTCGATGAGCTGAACGGCGCGGCGCTGTACGACGCGCTCGCGGCCGCGGAGCGCGACGAGCGCTTGTCGGAAGTTTATCGACGGCTCGCGAACGTCGAGCGGCGGCACGCCGATCGATGGCAGAAAAAACTTGAAGAAGCGGGCGAGACGTTGCCGCGCTTCGTGCCGTCGTGGCGCACGCGCACGCTGGGCTGGCTCGCGCGGCATGCCGGCATCGGCTTCGTGCTGCCGACGGTGCAATCGCTCGAGCGGACGGACACGAACAAATACGCGACGCAGGCCGATGCCGCCGATTTTCACGGCGACGAGCGTTCGCACGGGCGTGTGATTCAGATGATGCGCTCGATGCGCGGCGGCTTCGCCGGCTCCGACGTCGCGCAGATTGAAGGCCGTCACCGCGTCGCCGGGGGCAACGCCCTCCGCGCGGCGGTCCTCGGCGCAAACGACGGCCTCGTGTCGAACCTCAGTCTCGTCATGGGCGTCGCCGGCGCGGCGATGAGCGAGCGCACGATTCTCATCACCGGACTCGCCGGCCTCCTCGCCGGCGCGTTTTCCATGGCCCTCGGCGAATGGCTGTCCGTGCAGAGCTCGCGCGAGCTGTATCGGCATCAGCTCGAGGCCGAGGAAGAAGAATTGGCGACGATGCCGGAGGAAGAAGAGGAGGAGCTCGCGCTGATCTATCAGGCGCGCGGGCTGCCGGAAAAACAGGCGCGCGAATTCGCGGCTGGCATGATGAGCAATCACGAGACCGCGCTGGAAACACTCGCGCGCGAAGAATTGGGATTCAACCCCGAGGAACTGGGCGGATCGCCGTGGGTCGCGGCAATTACATCGTTCTTTCTGTTCGCCGCGGGCGCGATTGTGCCCGTCATTCCGTTCATGTTCGCGCGCGCGGACGAAGCGATGCTGCTGAGCATTCTGTTCAGCACGATGGCGCTGTTCACGGTCGGCGCGGCGATTACGCTGTTTACGGGACGCCCGGCGTTGTTTTCGGGATTTCGCCAGGTTCTGTTTGGTCTCGTGGCGGCAGCGCTGACGTTCGGAATCGGCCGGCTATTAGGCGCGTAGCCGCGATCAGCAACAGCGGATCGGTCAGCGGATAACGAAAGCGCATGACCACCTGGTGCGGGATGTGCGCGAGCCAGCCTAGTACGAAATAGGACACGACCCACATCAGCATAGATCGCGGGATGCCTGCGAATCCCAGCGCGTAGAGCGCGATCAGGAGAACGGCGCTCGCCAGGACGATGGAGGACGAATATTCCTGCAGGTTGAGCCAGGGGCGCCAGTAAAGCCACGCTTTCTTCAATGCGAATCGCCATTCGAGACCGCGGTGTGCGTTGACATTTGCGAGCGCGGAATGACGCCACGCCGCGCTGCGCGCGCGGGGAGAAGTCGTGGACGCGTTGATGCGCTGCATCATCGGAGCCGTGAAGCGCTGTTCGAATTCGATGGACGCGCGGCGGAACTCGTCCCGATCGCGGATCGAATAAATGCGCGCGATCTCGGGATGCGTGCCGCGCCAGAGGCTGTAGCCGGAGGCGTCATTGACGAGGATGAATTCACCGTAACGTACGTAATTGCGGAGCGTCCAGGGTGTCAGGACGACGAGGAATGCAATGAGAAATGCGATGCGCCGCATTCGCGGAATCAAGAATAACGGCACGAAAATCAACGCCACCGGCCGCGTCAATGCCGCCAATGCGAGCGCCGCTCCGCTCATCGCTCCGCGGCGCGTCGCCAATCCGTACAGCGACAGCGTCATGAAAAACATGAACAGCGGCTCGCTGCGGACGTCGGTGATGCTCACAAGGAACAATGGATAGAGCGCAGCGGCGATGCCGGCGAGGATCGCGGCGCGCGGCGAGCGGAAGACGCTGAAGCTGAGCAGGGCGATCAGCGCGACTGTCAGCGAGTCGACGAGTGCGAGCGCGATTTTGAGGAGCGCGACGTTGTGCGGGTGGCAGGCGGTCGTCAGCGCGATGAAGAACGGGAGGCCCGGCGCGCGGAAGAAGGGGAGGTTTCCCTGCGACGGGTACGTGCCGCTCTCGCAAATCGATGCTGCGGTGTCGATGTAATCGCGCGCGTCGCCGAATTCGACGCGATCGAAGCCGGTGACGGCGATCGCTGCAATGCGGATGAGGAACGCGAACGCCGCGAGCGCGATCGCGGTGCGTTTCATTTCTTCTTGCGTTTGGCGCGCTCCACGACCTGGTCGCGAAATTCTCTCGCCTTTTGCTGCATCTGCGCGTCCGTAATGGTCGGCAGGATTTCGTCCACCACCGCCAGCGCCTCGGCGTATTTGCCGGCGTTCGCCATCACCACCGCATCATTGAGCGTATTGCGCGCGCTCTCTTCCGCGTTCCACGACTCGATCGTGTCGATCATTTCGCGCAGTTGCAGCATGAGATACGGATCGGTCGCTTTCTCGAGTGTCGCCTTCGCGAGCGCGAGCCCTTCCTTCACCTTGCCGCTGTTCGTGAGCGTTTCGACGCGTTTGATGTCGATGCTCAGCAGCGACTCGCGCGCGCGGGCGATCATTTCCGTGTTGCCGCCCGGCACGAGAATGGTGTCGATGAGTTTCGTCGCGTCGTCGCCGCGGCCGGCGTGCGCATAAAGCTGGGCGAGATGAAATGCCGCCTGCTGATCGCCCGGCGCGAGGGACAGGCTTTTCTCCAATGCGACGATTCCGGGCGCGGGATCGATTTCCGTGAGATAGGTCGCGCCCAGGCCTGCCCAGGCGCGCGCGGATGACGGGTCGAGCTGCGCGCCGCGCTCGAACAATTTTCGAGCCTTCAACAGCTCATCCGATTGTCCCTGTGAATTTCTCGCAGCGACGCGATTGATGAGGCTCGCGCCGTACAGCACATAGATTTCCGGATCGTCGCTGCCGAGCTGCACGGCGCGCTGATACGCCGTTTCCGCCTCGCTCGTCCGCCCTGCTTCGTCGTGAATTCTTGCGATGTCCGCGTAGGCCTCCGCGTTCGCGGGATTGGCCTTCACTGCCTCATTCAGAAATTGCTGCGCGAGCGGGGTATTTTCGCGGCTGCCCTGGGCGATCAAATGGCCTAACGCGTAGACGTACGACGCGTAGGTCATCGGCTCCGGTTTCGGAATCGCGCCCACCGTCAGATCGCCCAATGAATATTTCATGTAATGGAAAAGACTGCGGCCGACGTATGCCCGCAATTCGCTCTCCATCTTCGCGTAATTCATCCCGAACGCGGTCTCGAACGCTTCCTGCTGCGGCTTGTGTGCGGCGAGCAATGCGAGAAACGTCGAGAATTGCGCGCGCCGCTCCTCGTTGCCCTGCATCAGGTAATGCAGGAGCCCCCACGACTCGGCATAGAACGCGCCGCGCCTGGAAGTCTCGTTGTAGATCGGGGAGTCGCGGTCGACGGCGAACAGGTCCTGGAGCGGAATCAACCGCTCGTCGCGCAGCCACAGCACGTGCTCGGCGATCGGACGGCCGATGTGCACCTGGTCGCCGGACGTCTGGAACGTCGAGTAATACTCGGCCAGTCCTTCATTGAGCCACGCCGGCAGCCGGGAGCCGGTGTTCTGGACGAAGTAATGCGTGAGCTCGTGATAGATGATGCGGTCGACGCCGTTCGGCGAGCCCGTCTGCAGCAGAATGAAATTCTCGTTCTCGTTGCCGAGGAACACGCCGGTGATGTTCGTCGCGTTGGCCCGGAAGACGATGTCGCGATACGACGCGAACGTGCGCTCGTTTGCGAACACGTACACCTTTGCCGGCAGACGCGAGCGGACGCGGAGGCGCGTCAACTGACCGATCGCCGCGCGCATGCGCACGAGATTTTCCGCGATCTCTGTCGTCGTCGCCGGTGACGCGTTGCTGATGATCTGGAACTCGTCGACTTTCAGCGTGATCCACTTCTCGTTCGCGCGCGGAAGGTCGAGCGCCGCGGCCTGGAGGGCAAAGAAAAGGAGGAGAAGCAGGAGAAGCCGGCGCATGTCGGGGACCGCGAAAATTATACGACCACGTTGATCGGCGCACTTGCAACGAACGCGAGAACCTGATCGAACGCCTGGCCGAAGTAGAGCTCGTAACTGTCCTTCTCGGCGTAGCCGAGGTGCGGCGTGCAGACGGCGTTTTCGAGCGCGAGCAGCGGATGCGATGCGCCGAAGACCGGCTCTTCTTCGTACACGTCCACCGCGGCGAAGCCGGGACGTCCGGCGCGCAGCGCATCGACGAGCGCGCCGCGCTCGATCAGCTCCGCGCGGCTCGTGTTCACGAGCAACGCGTCGCGTTTCATCGACGCGAGATCGGCGCCGGCAACGATGCCGCGCGTTTCTTTCGTCAGACGCAAATGCAGCGAGAGCACGTCGGACGATTCGAAGAGCGTTTGTTTGCCGGCTGCAGTCTCGACTCCGTCCGCTTGCGCTCGCGTGAGCGACCCTTCGCGTCCGAACGCGATCACGCGCATGCCGAACGCCCGGCCGTAGCCGGCGACGAGGCTGCCGATTTTTCCGTAGCCCCACACGCCGAGCGTGCGTCCGCGCAGCAGCGTGCCGATCGTCGACTGCCATCCGCCCGCGCGCAGTCGCGCGGCTTCCTGCGGAATGCGCCGCATCGCCGCGAGCACGAGCGCCCACGTCAGTTCCGCCGGTGCGTACGGCGACCCCGTTCCCGCAGACACGACGACGCCGCGCCGCTTGCACGCATCGAGATCGATGTGCGCGGTTCCTTTTCCCGTCTGGCTGATCACTTTCAATCGCGGCAGCTTCGCGAGGAGCGCGTCGGTGATCGATGTCCGCTCGCGAATGAGCACGAGCGCGTCGGCGTCCGCGAATCGTTCCGCGATCGCGTCGACGTCCTTCACCGTGTCGCGAAAAATCGCGACGTCGTGTCCTTCGAGCTTCGCGAAACAGTCGAGCCGGCGAACGGCGTCCTGGTAGTCATCGGGGATGACGATGCGCATTTGCGGCGCAGTTTAGCGTCGTGCGATCATCCGCGTCCCATGGCCCTCGCCCTTCTTTTCGCCACGTCGCTGCTCATCAATCTGTCGCGCGAACGCGTGGGCCGCGAGCCCGCGCGGTTTCTGCCGGTCGTAGGCAACTGGAGCATCGTGAAGGACGGCGCGAAGAACGTCGTGCAGGTCGACGGGCGGCAGTGGATCAAAGGCCAGCCGTCGGCGGGACTCGCGGCGAAGGCGCGCACGATTTACGGCTCGAAGCACGAGGAGTTCATCGACAGCGTGAAGGCGTACGCGTACTTCCCGTATGCGGTCGCGAAGGACGTTCCTGATTTTCACGACGGCGAGATCTCGATGCGTTTTCGTCTCATCGCCGGACAGCTCGATCAATGCGCGGGCATCCTCTTCAATCTGAAAACGAACGGCGACTACCTTACCGTCCGCTTCAACGGCAAAGAGGACAACCTCGTGCTCTGGACGTTCAACAAGGGCAAGCGCAGTTTCGTGAAGCGCGGCACCGAGAACGTGCATCTCAACATGGGCGAGTGGCATCGCATGAAGATCGCGGTGAGCGGCACGCAGTTGCGCGGATATCTCGACGACAAGCTGCTGCTCGAGTACACGCTCGCCGAGCCGGTGTCGGGGAAAGCCGGTTTGTGGTCGAAGACCGACAGCGTCAGCCAGTTCGACGACTACGCAGTCGCCACGCCGTGATCACGGCGAGCGGCCAGAGCGCGTAAAAAATCCACGCCGCGCCGCGCGCGCGTTTCGCGAGCGGATAGCCGGGATACTGTGGAGCGGCGGCCGCCCCCGGCCGCCGGGATGAAAACGTTCCGTCGTCAGGCGCGTCCTGTTTCGGCGGCCGGGGGCGGCCGCCGCTCCACAGTTTCTCGATGGTCTCGATCACGATCTCCTCGGTCGCCGATCGCTCCACCGCCGTCCGCCCGCCGAGCGCGTAATGAATCTCGCCGTAGCGCGCGTCGTTCTCGAACAGCGCCGACGATCCGCCGAACGGATAGCGCACGCGCAGATCTCGGATCGTGCGCCGCAGCTTCGTCAGTACGTTGTTTTCGTAGTCGTTCATCCGTGGATCCTCGGCTGCGAGAAAGACCGTGATCGTCAGCGGCCTGTCGATGTTCGCGAGCATTTGCTCGTCCGCGGGCGCGAACGAGTTGCGACGATTCTCGGAGAGATCCGAGCTGATGTTCACGTGTGCCGCGAGCGTGAGCGCGATGGCGGCGACGACGATCGCGACCGCGCTGTGCGTGATGCGCTTGCGCAGCGGCGCGCCGAGGCCGAGCGCGATCCCGGCGATGAACAGCGCGAGCACCGACAGCGCGAGCAGCGCGAGCACGAGATCCTTGCGCATCAGGCCGCGCTCGAACACGCGCAACGCCGCCGCCGGCGTGAAGGACGCGAGCCGCTGCACGAGCCCGCCGCGGCCGGTCGCGAGAAAATCGAGCGCCCACGTGCCGATCGTCAGGCCGAGGATGGCGACCGCGGCGTTCGCGGCGCCGGGCATCAGCGCGGCCGCGGCCATCGCGACGCTCGCCGTGAGGACGAAGTACAGCGTGTATCCGGCGAGAAGATTGATCGTTTCCGGCGCGTAGAGATGGCCGCCGTACGCGAGCCAGAGCGCGATCGCGATCGCGAACGGAATGAGCGCGATCAGCCAGGCGATGAGGAGCGCCAGGACTTTCGACACGAGATGATCGCCCATGCGCAGCGGCCACTGCAGCATCAGCTTCCACGCGCCCGATGATTTTTCCGACGCGATCAAACGGATGGCAACGAAGGGGAAGAGCAGCATGATCGCGAGGTAATACGCGCCCGCGGTCGGGACGAGGATGCCGTCGAGCGGCGAGAGTCCCTGCGCGAGCGCCGCCGCGCCTCCGCCGATGCCGCTCGCCTCGGCGTACGCGTCGACGGCGCTGATGAAACTCTGTCCGGTGAGCAATCCGACGAACAGCAGCAGCAGCCAGAACGCGCGGCCCGCGAATAGTTCCGCGACGTCTTTGCGCACGAGCTCACGTCCGCGCAAGAAACGCCTCCTCGAGATTGCCGCCCAACTCGTCGAGCGTTCCCTCGCCGACGATGCGGCCGTGGTCGAGCAAGAGAAAGCGATCGCACACGCGCGCGGCATCGCTCAGCTGATGGATCGAGAGGACGAGCGTACGTCGAGTGGTGTGCGCTTCCAGCGCGCCCTCCGAAGGCGCGGCAGAGCCGCGTACCACTCCCTTCAGCACGTCGATCGCGTGTCGCGTCTGTCGAAAATCGAGTCCGTCGAACGGCTCGTCGAGAAAGAGAATCGGACGCGGCACGGACAGGCCGAGGGCGATGTTGAGACGCTTCGCTTCCCCTTTCGAAAGCGACGCGGTCGTTTGATCGAGCAGCTGCGTGAGATCGAGCGCGTCGAGGAGCGACGCGTCGGCGCGCGCGCCGAACATGCGCGCGTTGAGCTCGAGCGTCCAGCGGACGGTTTGATCGGGCCACGGACGAATTGCGTCGGGGACGTAGAAGAGCGGCTCGCCGTCGATGGTGCCGCTCGTGCGCGGGAGCACGCCGGCGACGCATTCGAAGAGTGTGGTCTTGCCGGCGCCGTTGGGGCCGATCACGCCGAGGATCTCGCGGTCGAGCACCGAGAACGCGACGTCGCGCAGCACATCGCGGCGGCCGCGCCGCGCGGACAGCCGCGAGACTCGCAGCACGACGCTCATTCCGGCTGCATCAGGATCGAGACGATCATCCAGCGATCGCCGCTCTTGATCAGTTGAAAACTGCGCGTGCCGCGCGCGTACGGCTGCGCGTCGGTCGTCGCGTGCCGCGCTTCGTAGCGGCTCCAGACTTGCGCGATGTTGCCCGCAACGTCGACACGCGACTGCACCGGCTGCTCGAACAAGCCGCTCTTCTGCAGCTCATCGTTGGCGTTCTTCTGAAAGTCGTCCGGCGTCATCGACTTGCCGTCGACGACGATGCGCCCGTCGGGCGTGAACAGTTCCTTGAATTGCTTCCAGTCGCGTCGCCCGGCGGGACCGGAGACGACGTTGTACGCCGCGAGCACCGTCGCCTCGACGTCGAATTGCGCGCTGCCCGCCTGCGGGAGCGCGGATGGAGGAGCGGTCGCGCATGCGGCGAGGAGTAATGCGAGAAAGATGGACACGCGTTTCATCAGGGGGAAGTTATCATGCGCGCGCAGGTCCTGAATCCAATCGGAGGTAGCCCCACGTGCGTCGATGGTTTGCCGCTGTCGCTGTGCTTCTCACCGTTCCCCTATTCGCGCAGACATTCGTCTTTCATCTGCGCGGCGATCAGGAAGTGCCGCCGACCGGCAGCGTGTCCAGCGGCGGATGCATGGGCCAGCTCGATCAAGTCGCGGCGACGTTTCAGTTGACGTGCGTGCACGACGTGGTCGGCGCGACGGTGATGCACATTCACAAAGGCGCTCCCGGGGTCAACGGTCCGATCCTCCACGACCTCGCCGACCCCGCCAGTCCCGTCACCGCGACGTGGACCGGCATGACGGCGTCCGACATCACCGACCTTCTCAACGGTAACCTCTACGTCAATATCCACACGTCGGGACGCCCAGCCGGCGAAATTCGCGGACAGATTCTCAGCCGCACGGTCGACCTGGTGAGCTTCACCGCGAACGGCTCGCAGTACGTGCCGCCGAATTCGACGAGCGCGACTGCGAATTGCACGGCCGATCTCGATAATCCGGCGCAGTTTCTGGCCGTGCAATGCACGCACGACGTGCCGAGTCCCGTGTCGGCGCACATTCACGAGGCGCCGGTGCTGCAGAACGGACCGGTCGTCTTCACGTTCCCGAGTCCCAACAGTCCATTGAACGCGAACGTCCCGATGACGCCGCGGCTCGTCGCCGATTTCGCGGCGACGTTCCTCTATCTCGACATTCACACCGGCAGCGGCGGAGAGGACACTGCCAGTCCGCAAATTCGCGGACAAATCGGAACGCCGCCCGCCGGCGCCGGTACCGGCACGATTCAGATCAAGAAGGTTTCGCATCCGGCCGGCGCGAGCGGATTCGGATTCACGGACAACGTCAGCGCGCCGGGAACGTTCACGCTCAATGACGGTCAGACGCAGACGTTCACGACCGTCCCGGCCGGCACGTACACGATTACGGAGAACGATCCGTCGGCGAGCAATTACTCGCTGGCCGATCTCAACTGCAATGATGCGGACAGTACGTCCGATCCGTTCTCGCGTACGGCAACCGTGCAATTACAGGCCGGCGAGACCGTCGTCTGTACGTTCAGCAACCTGCGAGCAGATCCGACCGACACGCTGTTCGTCTTTCATTTGTCGTCCGATCAGGAAGCGCCGCCGACCGGATCGCCGGCGCGCGGCGGCTGCATGGGCCGCTTCAATGCCGGAGCGTCGCAGCTATCGATCGTCTGCACGCACAATGTCGACAATCCGACGGTCATGCACATTCACAAAGGCGCTCCCGGGGTCAACGGTCCGATCGTCTTCGACCTCGGCTCACCCGTTAGTCCGGTCATTGCGACGTGGAGCGGCATGACCGCTGGCGAAGTTGCAGACCTGCTCGCCAACAATTACTACATCAACATTCATACGGCGGGTCGTCCGACGGGTGAAATTCGCGGACAAGTGCTCCCGCGAACCGTCGACACTGTAAATTTCACTATGAGTCCGGGACAGGTCGTTCCGACCGGCAGCTCGCCGGCGACCGGCACCTGCAGCGCGGACCTCGATAACCCGGCGACGTCGCTCGCGGTGCAATGCACGCACACTCTGCCGTCGCCCGATCTCGCGCACGTACATCGCGCGCCGTTCGGACAGAACGGGCCGGTGGTGTTCACGTTTGCATCGGCGGCGAGTCCGTTCAGTGGAAATGTGCCGATGACGCCGCGCCTCGTCGCCGATTTCGCGGCGACGTTCCTTTATGTCGACGTCCACGGCACCGGCGGCTCGGAGTCGACGACGACCGGCGAGATTCGCGGACAAATCGGCGCGCCGCCCTCCGGACCGACGACGGGAACGATTCACATCGTGAAGACGACGTCGCCCGCCGGCGGAACCGGATTCAATTTTACCGACAATGTGCCGGCATCACCAGGCACGTTCACGCTCAATGACGGGCAGACCCATACGTTCACGAACGTTGCGCCCGGCACGTACACGATTACGGAGTTGCTGCCGGCCGGTTATTCGGTGACCGACATTCACTGCGATGATCCGGGCAGCACAGGAAATCCGTTCGATCGCAAGGCGACAATCAATCTGCAGGCCGGCGCGGCGGTGACCTGCACGTTCCACAATCTCCGCTCATTCAATTCGAAGATTTTCGTCTTCGACTTGTCGGGCGCCAATGAGGTGCCGCCGGTTCCGACGACGGACCGCGGCGGCTGCATGGGACAGTTCGATTCCGCCACGAGCTCGTTCTCACTGGTCTGCACGCACAATGTCGCCGACGCGACGGTCATGCACATCCATCGCGGCGCTGCCGGCGTCAACGGTCCGATCCTCTTCGACCTCGGTGATCCACTGAGTCCGGTCGAGGCGACGTGGACGGGAATGACTCCGTCGGACGTTGCCGATCTCATGGCCGGCAATCTCTACATCAACATCCACACGAGCGGACGTCCGACCGGCGCAGTGCGCGGCCAAATTCTCCCGCGCACTGTCGACTCACTGTCGTTCCCCATGAGCGGCGCACAGAATGTGCCGCCGTCGACGTCGACCGCCACCGGCAACTGCTCCGTCGATTTGTCCGACGACGCGATGAGCATGCGCACGCAATGCCGGCACAATGTCGTCAACGCGACGAGCGTGCATTTGCACAGTGGACCTCCGGGGGTCAACGGACCCGTTGCCTTCGATTTGCCGACCGCGCAATTCTTCACGCTCACCGTGCCGATGACGCCGCGCATGGTCGCCGATTTCGCCGCCGGATTCCTCTATGTCGACGTGCACTCCACCGATGCGCCGCAGGGAGAAATCCGCGGGCAGATTTCCGGATCCGCGCCGGCACTGTTCGGCGCGCCCGACGCGCCGACGCTCTCCGAATGGATGGCGCTGTTGTTCGCGCTGTCGATGGTCGGCGTTGCCGTGTGGAGACTGCGCGCGTAATCAACGTCGGAGCGCGAATCGCGCTCCGACGTAAATCGCCGGACCGGACGGACTCGCGGGCTGCGAGCGAAAAAGCTCGTGGCTGTGGTCATACTGCCGGACGCGGAGAAAAACCTCCGCGCGCTGCCAAGAGTGACCGGCCTCGACTTCCGCGTTCCACGTCACGATGTTCGAACCGTAATTCGCCGCCGAACCGGTATTGACGACCGTCGGCCCGGCGCCGGCGAGAAAAAAGAATTGATTGCCGTCATGGCGATAAATCGCATCGAGATGCAGCGCCACCATGGCGCCGATGTCCTGCAGGTCGGTGTATTCCACCGCCACATGGCCGCCGAACGAATGACGCCGCACCAGTAAATCCGCGGACGGCAAATAGCGGGGATTATCGAGGGAATTCTCATACGGCTGACGCCCGAGAGCGACGCCGGCGTCGATCCGAGTCTGCGCGAAAAGAGAGAGGGGAGTGAGGAGGAGAAGGAAAAGGAATGCCCTGAACATGCGGAAAGTACGCGTGCAAGGAGAGAACCGTCCAAAGGGTTAAGATGACGCCGCCGCATGTCCAAAACCCGCCTCGAAGCGTTCAGCGACGCCGTGATCGCGATCATCATGACGGTGATGGTGCTCGAATTACGGGTGCCGCATGGGGCGGACTGGACGGCACTGCGGCCGATGGTGCCGTCGTTTCTCACGTACGTCCTGAGTTTCGTGATCCTCGGCATCTATTGGAACAATCACCATCATCTTCTGCATGCGGTCGAGCGGGTGACGGGGCGCGTGTTGTGGCCGAACCTGCATTTGTTGTTCTGGCTGTCGCTCATTCCGTTCGTGACGGGGTGGATGGGGGAGAACCACTTCGCGGCGCTGCCGACGGCTGTTTATGGCGTGGTGCTGCTGATGTCGGCGGTGTCGTACACGCTGCTGGTGATGGCGCTCGTCGCCGGGCAGGAACATTCGTCGCGTCTCTCGCGCGCGATCGGCCGCGATTACAAGGGAAAGGTTTCGCTGGTGCTGTACGCCGCCGCGATTCCGCTCGCGTTCGTGAATCAGATGATCTCCGACGCGCTGTACGTCGCGGTCGCGCTGATCTGGTTCATTCCCGATCGCCGCATCGAAGAGCAGCATTGAATGCGGCTCTGTTTCAGGATCGATTGCGGAGTGGAACGAATGCAGCGTTAGCATATCGACGTGAGATCTCTGCTCGTGCTGCTCCTGATCGCGCCGATGATGCTCGCGGACGACGACGTTCGCGTTTCCGTGGAGGGCGCGCAGTTCGTGCTCGATGCACGCGATGCGATCGAAGAGGGCGTGCTCGCGGTGGGTGTGTGGGAGAGCGTCGGCATCGTCAATCCGGGCGAGTTTCGCGCATCCGTCGTGATGTCGCTGCGCCGCGCGGATCTGACGATCGAACAGGTTCCGTTCGAGCTCGCGGCGAAAGAGACGCGGGTGATTCGCATCGATCGCTTGTTCGCCGCGTCCGCGGCCGGCGGAACGATCTCGTTTCGATCGACGCAGCGCGTGCTGATGTTCGGCTACGCAAACGCGGCAATCACGCCTGCGGCTGCCACGACGTCGAAGCGCCGCTCGGTGCGATCGGGCTCGCCTCCGGCGCTCGTGCATCGCACGGTGGTACTCGCGGCGTCGAAGGACAACACGCTCTACGCGACGGGCGACGGCTCGATCTCCAACGGCAAGGGCGCGCATCTCTTCGCCGGCGCGAACGCGGCGGGAACACTGCGCCGCGCGCTTCTGGCGTTCGACGTCACATCGCAGATTCCGCCGGGCAGCACGGTCACGCGCGTCGCGCTAACGTTGCACGTGTCGAAGTCGCTCGCCGGCACGCAGACGATGAAACTGCATCGCGTGACCGCTGACTGGGGCGAAGGAACGTCGAATGCAGGAACATTCCGCGATGGCATCGGCGTCTCGTCGCAAAACGGCGACGCGACGTGGCTGCATACGTTCTTCCCGAATCAGCGCTGGAGCACCGTGGGCGGCGACTTCGATGCGACACCTGACGCGTCTGCCGACGCGCTGACCGATGTCGCGTGGGAATCGCCGGCGATGATCGCGCGCGTGCAGCAGTGGCTCGACCAGCCCTCGACGAACTTCGGCTGGATCGTGATCGGAAAAGAATCCGATCCCGTGACGTCGAAACAATTCGAAGCGCGCGAGTCCGCGAACGCAACAACACGGCCGGCGTTGACGATCGAGTTCAACGCGCGGCCGTGATGGCTACGATGGCGGCGGCGGTGGGAGCTGATTCGCCGCGACCCCCGGATCGGGTTGCGCCGGGACGAACGTCGATCCGCCGGACGCGCTGTCGTTGACGACGGTGTAGGCGAAGATCGGCGCGCTGGCGTCGAAGCTGAGCGTCAGGTTCGCTGCGTTCCCTAAATCGAGGTTCGGGAAGTACGAGTTGAGCGAGTTCTGCTGCTGCGTGAGCGACTCGAGGAAGACCGTGGCCAGGCCGAGGATCTGGCCGGCGGCGTCGCGGAGCTCGAGGCGCACGGTAGTCGTGGCGGGATTCGGATTGAAGAAGCCGGTGTTCGTGCGCGGGCTCGCGAGCTGCGGCATCACGCCGCGGCGCAGCGCGTTCGCGCGCGGTTGCGCGGCGATGAAGGTGCCGAGCGTCCCCTTGCCGGCGAGACGCTGATCGTTGAAGGTGCGCGACGTGACGACGAGCGGCGTTGCGCTGGTGACGCGCAGCGCGCCGGTCGTGTTGTTGCCGCTGAGGGCGCCCACGATGTCGTCGAGGATGGCGGTCGTGCGCGGCGAGACGGCGAGGGCCATCGACGACGCCGCGTTCGTGTTCGGCAGAACGCCGGTCGTGAAGTACTCGATCAGCGCGACTACCGATTTGTCGTACGACGGATTGAAGATGCGCAAATCGGTGAAGAACGCCTGTGCCTGATTGTTGGTGATCCTGCCGCTGATCGGCACGTCGTATTCATTCGCCGGCGTGAGCTGTCCGCGAATCTCGCCGCCCGGAAACGCCGTCGAGTGGACATTGACGTAGAAGCCGGCCGGCGCGCTGACGAGATTCGTCTGGTCGGCCTGACTGAGCGTGGCGATCGACTGCGTGCCTTTCGTGCGGCCGTTGGGAATCTGAGCCGCCGACGTCGCGAAGTTGATGATCACGGGTCCGTTGGTGCCGGCGGCTCCGCGATGGATGTGCGAGAGCAGCGGAACGGCGATGCCGCTCGTGTTCACTTCCCACGCGAGCGTCGCGTTGGCCGGATCGAACGTGACGAACGCGCCGCCGACGGCCGTGCTGCTCGCAGCAGGCGGCACTTCATTCGACGGACGCAGTTCCGCGGCATACGTGATCGGTCCGCCGCTGACGTACGCGAGCTGGCCGCGAATTGCGCCGCCCGGAAACTGCACGGTGTGTACGTTGACGTAGAAGTTGGCGGGGTTCTGCAGCATGCGCTGCGCAACCGATGCGTTGATCGGGAACGTGCCGGTCATGACGCCGTTGTTGAACGTGCCGCCGAGTCCGATCAGATCGACGACGACCGGACCGTTCGCGCCGGCCGGAGCCTCGTGGATGTGGAAGTTGTTGATCGGACTGCCGAGGCTCGCGACCGTGATCGTGACGGTGATGTTTTGACGCGTCGCGTCGAACGTCACCGTCGAGTTGCCGAAGGCGGGGATCGGGTGTGCCGGGACCTCCTGGTCCGGTGTGAGAACGGCACCGAGGGTCTGTGCGGAAAGGGAAGCGGCGGTGAGAACGAACGCGAAAATGAGCGCGAGAACCGCGGGACGAACGCGCATGACTTCTTCTCCTCTTGTTTGTGCGCCCCCGAGCTTGCAGGAAATGAGCCGATAAGTCCAAATCTGAACAACGTCACGATTGGTGATCGCCGATGATCCTGAAGGGTGGCACTCCGTCAAAATCAGCTCACGGTCATGCTCTCCGGGTTCGGCCGTCTCTTCGCCGACTGCCTCGGCGAAGCCGCACCCGAGCTCTCGATCGTCGAAGCGGACGGCGACTTGCTGCGATGCGTCGTGGAACAGCGGCCGGACGTCGTCGCGATCTCGATCGACGGACAGACGCGCGACGTCATGCGCGCGATCGGAGGCGCGGAGCAGGACGTGCGCGTGATCGTGTACGGCGTCGAGCCGTCGCAGGAGCTGCGTTGGATCGAAGCGGGCGCGCACGGATGTCTGCCGCGTGACGCGTCGCTCGCGGAGACGAAACAAACGGTGCGGCTCGCGGCGGACGGGCAGATGGCGGCATCGCCGGAGCTCGCATCCGCGCTGTTCTCGCGGCTCGCCGAGCTGACGCGCGCGCGCCGGCGCACGAACGTGTTGGAGTCGCTGGTCCTGACGTCGCGCGAGCTCGCGGTGCTGCGTCTCATCGCCGAGGGACTTTCGAATCGCGACGTCGCGCAGCGCTTGTCGCTGTCGTTTCACACCGTGAAGAACCACGTGCAGAACATCTTCAAGAAAACGGGTGTGACGCGGCGGAAGGATGCCGTCGATCACGCGCGGCAGCGGGGATGGCTCGAGGACGCGGAGGTAGCGGAGCCGAGCGACAGGGAATGCCCGCCGGGGCTCGCGGCGTCACGCATTCGCGAGCTGGCGCGCGAGCTCGCCGGCGACGAGCCGGTGCCGGCGATCACGCCGCGGGAGATGGAAGTGCTGCGGCTCGTGGCGCGCGGACTCACGAACAAAGAGATCGCGCGGCACCTGCGCATCTGGCTGCAGACGGTGAAGAGCCATCTGCACAGCATCTACACGCGCCTTGGCGTGCGCACGCGTCGCGCCGCGATCGCCAAGGCGCTGCGCCTGGAGCTGATCCGCGAGGACTGACTACAGTCCGCCGAGAATCTGGCGCGCCCGGTCGAGATGCGACGAGACCGTGCCGCGCGTCGTCTCGAGGAAGTTGCGCAGATCGCCGCGTGCGGACGGGATGAGCACCGTGTCGAGATTCGTGAGCAGCCACTGATGCATGTCGACCTGCGACTGCATGTACGCGCGGTCGAACGCCGCGCCGCTGTACGCATTGAGGTTCGTCATCGAGCGCTGGCCGCTCGTCTTCAGCTCGCTCGTCGTCGTGTTGTCGGCCGGCGTGATGCCGTTGCGCGCGAAGACGTCTCGTGCGGTGTTCCCGGCGTTGGTGTGGTCCGTCACCATCATCTGCGCGAAGGCGCGCACGTCGGCATTGGTCGCCTTGCTCAGCGCCGCGTTCGCTTGATCGATCTCGCCCTGATTCGCTGTGGCGAGGATCCCGGCGACGTCATTCGCGGCCATGCGGCCGGGCATCGTCGTCGACATCGATCCGCAGGAAATGAGAAAAGCCGTCAACAGAAATGCCATCAAACACAGCGTTCGCATACGCATCGTTCCATTCCTCCGTTTTGCGTGCGGAGCAAATGGCGCACCCGGTTTTTTGCGAGCTGAGGAGCGGGGCAGGCTGGAAAGCCTGCCCCGCACCGGGGATCAGAAGCCTGCGACGAAGAGATGTCCCGCGTTCTGCGAGTAGATCCTGCCGTCGTTGCCGATCGAGGTCGGCGTATAGGCCGCACCGATGGCGAGTTGCTGGAAGATCTTCTTGATGAGGATGCCGTTGTTGTCGATCGCGAAGAGCCACCCGTCCTCGCTGTTCACGTAGGACGTGCCGTTGCCGTCGACGACCCAGGCGTTCACGCACCACTCGAAGCTGTGCGGATGATCGTCCGTACACGTGACGCTGTCGTCGGGGTTGCGATGACACGCGAGCGTATTCGTGTTCTTGTACATCCACTCGACGTTCAGGTTGTGATTGAGCTTGGTGATGAAGTACTCCTCGCCGTACGTCGGATTCGTGGCGTCGCGGTCGGACGGGCAGATCGCCTCGTTGTCGCAGTACGAGCCGGCTTCGCCATAGTGGTTTTCCTTCGTCAGTACGGAGTACGTGCCGCCGTGTGCCTGGATGCCGGGAGTGATGTCCCATCCGAAGCGATAGCCGTTGAGGTAATTGCCGTTCGCATCGAAGTGCATCAGGTGGCCCTGCGCATAGTTGTAGCGCGAGTAGGCGCCGTAGAACACCGATCCGTCGGGCGCGACGACAGGCGACGACGACGAGTCGTCGAGAACACGTCCGCCGCCGGGGCGATTCGTCGCCGGATCGACGCCGAGATTCGCGCCGACGCGGCAGCCGCCGGGAGCGCCGTTCGGCGGAAGATTGCCGCCCGACGCGACCGGCACACCGCACCCGTCGTTGAGGCGATCGCGCAGCGACGAGATCCACTTCACCGTGAGATCCGGATTCACGGCGATGATGTATCCCCATCGGCTGATGAGATGCGCGCGCGAGATCGTGTAGATCGTTCCGTTCGGCGCGATCGCCGGCGCGATGTTGAGCGCGGCGCGCTGCGTGCCGCACGGCACGCTCGGAGGAACCGCGGTCGGGCTCGGCGGCCACGGCAACTGCGACGCCGGGAACGCGTTCTCGCACTGCGCATTGCCCGCGGGCGCGCCGGGCGTCAGCACGGAGTAGCTGGCTTTCGAGACGACGCCGGCCGACGTGACTTTCACGAGCCAGGAGTCGACGACGTCGTGCGAGTAGAAGCTCGGCCCGCCGTTCTGGATTTTCACGACGTTGTACAGGAGATCGCCGTTCGGCGCGACGCTGATCGGGCTCGCGGTGTACGTCGAGTTGTTCACGTTGCTGAACGGATTGATGCGCGTGCCGGTGCCGGTCGACTTGTTGACTTTCCAGATCGAGCCGCCCGCGCCGGGAACGTAGAGGAAGCCGTTCGCCAGCGCCGGATGGAACACCGGCTCCCAGAAGTCGAGTGCGCTTCCGGGCGCCTTCCAGTCGGTCACGAAGTTCCACTGCTCGACGAGAGTGCCGCCCGACCAGGTGAACTTCGTCTCCGCCCACGTCTGCGTGGAGTAGTCGGAGATCGAGTACGTGCCGGTCTTGCGCATCATGTAGGCGTCGTTGCCGTCGACGAGCGGCGCCTGGTAGTGCGCGAGCAGCGCCTCCTCCCCGACGAGTTGTTCACCCGCTTCCATCTCATCCCCGACGAGAAAGTCGTAGGTGATGTTGACGATGTTGCGGTCGAGACTCTGGCCGATGACGGAGGACTGTCCCGTGTGCTGGGGATCGCGCCCCCACTGTGGCCAGTCCTGCGCCAGGACGGCCGGGGCGGCGAGCAGTAGAAGAAGAATGGGAAGAATCGAGAACCGGGCTTTCATAGCAATGCTCCTTTTCGTCAGATTTGACGGCAGGAGCGTATCGCTAATTAAAGTTTTAAGAAAGTAAATCCTTCCTTACCGTCGCTCTTTCAGTACCTCCGCTAAGACGTCAGCCCTGGAGTCTTCCCTCTGTAGATGCGGATAACGCGCTCCGCCGTGGTAGTCGACGGCGTAGGTGCGGAAGAACTCGCCGTTCTGCGCAAGGATCTCGATCGGCGCGCTCGACGACTTCGCTTCGCTGAGCGCGTGGTCGAGCGCCGCTCGCGTCCAGCGGCGGCCGTTGACGGCGATGACCTTCATCCCCGGTCCCAAGCCGGCTTTCGCGGCGGGGAGTCCGAGAACGACATCGCGGATCGTGCCGCTGTCTTTTTGCAGCGAGAAGCCGAGCGAGTAGGTGTAGTCGTGAATCTCGCGGCGCTTCTCGTTCACGACGATGACGTCGTTCGGCGTGTCGTTGTAGACGAGCTTCCAGCCGTCGTTCGTGAGGCCGCCGATCGGCGCGCGCGGACTGAGCGACGTGAGCCGCGCGGTGAGATGCGCGCGCCAGTCGTACGGCGCGACGGTGTTGAGGCTCGCGACGAGGTCGTCGAACGTGTACGGCTTCAGCGCGGGGAAGCCGCTCTCGCCGCCGTGAAAGCGGCGGATGAAGTCATCGAGCGACGCGCGGCCGTTCGTCTTCTGGCGAATGATCGAGTCGACTTCGAGCCAGAGCAGGATCGACTCGTCGTAGAAGTCGGTGCCGCGCCGCAGCGAGCTCCACGCCGTCGGACTGCCGAACAGGATCTGCGCGGACCGCGCGGTGTCGGCGAGCGGACGCCACGTGCGCCCGGGCTGCTGATCGAATCCGGCGGCGACCATCGCGACGTCTTCGCGCCAGTAGTCGGGCGTCCACAAGCCGGAGCGCGTGGCGAGCAGGAGACCGAGGTATTGCGTGAGACCTTCGTAGACCCAGAGGAGATCGCCTTCCATCGGCTTCTGATAGTCGGGGCTGAGGAGACCGGCGGGACGGCGGTACTTGCCGTTCCACGAATGCACGTACTCGTGCGAGAGGAGTCCGGCCAGCGAGCGTCGATAGTCGGCGAGCGTCGACTCTTCCATGCGGTCGTCGCTCGACTCGTGATGCTCGAGTCCGAAGTGCGCGACGTTGTCGCTCAGCGTGAGCAGCCAGTCGTAGTGGCGGAAGTGATACGCGCCGAAGAGCGCGCCCGCTTCGGCGACGAGCTTGCCATAGTCGTCGGCGAATGACGGCCACGTTTCGATCGCCGCCGCGCTGTCGCCCGAGATGTCGATGCGATGTGCCGGCGCATTCTTCACCGCCGGCAGCTCGACCTTCTTGATGTGCGTGCCGATCAGCACCGGCGAGTCGATGTAGGTCATCAGCGACGCCGGCTTGTAGTCGACGCGCTTCGCCGACTCGCTCGCGACGTCGAGCGGGCTCGCGGTCGTCCATCCCTCCGGCAGCACGATCGATCCCTCGACTGTCATGTCGTCCGCGGATTTGCCGGGAGGAAAGAGAAGGAGCGTGTTCCAACTGACGATCGCGAGATGCTCCGTCGCGCTCGGCCCCGCGGTGAACGCGCGCTCGCCGGTGGGGGAGAGGTAGGCGAGCGTCGCATCGATCGACGTCGCGCCGCGCGGCACGACGAGATTGAACGCGAACATATCGAGCGGATCGCGCTGCCACTCGACCGGCGCGCCGTTCGCCTGAAAATGCACGTCGACGAGATCCGTGATCGGCCCGGTCGGCCCATGCTCGCCCGGAATCCACTTCGCGTACACCAGCCGCATCGGCCCCGGAGCCGCCGGAATCGTGAGCTGCGCGCGAAAAATCTTGCGCGGCGTGTCCGTAGCGTCGACGACGACGCGAATGGGTTGGGCGGAGAGGGAGAGAGCGAAGGCGAGGAGAAGGAGCAGTCGCTTCATGGCGGGGGATTTTAGTCGCTTCGCTCGCCGCCCGCCCCGTACTGACGCACCGTCCCTCTCAATCAACACTATCTCCCGTGCCCGTGCCCGTGCCCGCTCCCGCGCCCGGGGCGGGCGGCAACGTTCGTTGCTTACTTGCCCCCCCACCCCGAGCCCGGGCGCGGAAGCGGGCACGGGCGCGGGATTTCTGCGTTACTCCCGCACCACCCGCCCTTTCTCCATCATCACGATCTCCTCGCAAATCACATTCGCCTCCGCGAGGTCGTGCGTGACATAGACCATCGGGATCGGGAATTCGTCGCGGATGCGGACTAAGTGTTCCAACACGCGCGCGCGGAGCTCGGTGTCGACGCCGGCGAGGGGCTCGTCGAGGAGGAGGACTTGCGGATGGCTGAGCAGCGCGCGTGCGAGGGCGACGCGTTTTCGCTCGCCGCCGCTGAGGCGTTCCACGCCGCGGTCGAGGAGGTGCGCGATGTCGAGAACATTGATCACCGCGTCGTCCAGGTCTCCGCCGTAGGTGATGTTTTGCCGCACGGAGAGATGGGGAAAGAGCGCGTCGTCCTGCGGGACGTAGCCGACGTTTCGTTTTCGCGGCGGGAGACTCGTGACGTCGCGGTCGTGAATGGCAATCGAGCCGCGCGCCGGTTTGCGAAGGCCGGCGATAAGTTCGAGGACGGATGTTTTTCCCGCGCCGGATGGTCCGTACAACGCGGTCGTGCGCGCGCTCATGGCGACGCTCACTTCGAGCGTGAAGTGTGCGAGCGGCAGTACGACGTCGCGCAGCACGACGCTCATCGATGGCGCCTCGTGGTGGCTTCGGCGATCCAGACGGCGGCGAAGGCGATGACGACGGCGTAGCCGAGGAGGCGAAAGGCGTCGGGATCGCGCCCGAGCTGCACGAGGTTGTAGATCGCGAGCGAGAGCGTCATCGTGCGGCCGGGGATGCTGCCCGCGACGAGAATGGTCGCGCCGAATTCGCCGATCGCGCGCGCGAACGCGAGGAGCATTCCGGAGATGATGCCGCGCGCCGCGAGCGGCAGCGTGATGGTCGCGAAGACGCGCGCGTCCGTCGCACCGAGCGTCCGCGCGATTTGCTCGAAGCGCGGGTTCACTTCCTCGAACGCAACGCGCGCGGCGCGCACGAGCAGCGGGAAGGACATCACCATCATCGCGGCGACGACCGCGCGCCAGGTGAAGACGATGTCGACATTCAGCGCGCGATGGAGCCAGCCGCCGATCGCGCCGCGGCGGCCGAGGAGATGAAGGAGGATGAGGCCCGTCGCGACGGGCGGCATGACGAGCGGCAGCGCGACGAGTGTTTCGACGAGCGACTTGCCGAACCACGTGCGACGCGCGAGGAGCCAGGCGACGGCGAGCGCGGGCGGGACGATGAGGAGGGTCGAGAGCGCCGCGGTGCGGAGCGTCAGCGCGACGATCGACCAGTCGTTCATTGCACTTTGAAGGGATGGACGATGAAGCGATGCTTCTCGAAGATACGCATCGCTACCGGCGACTTCACGAACGCGAGAAACTTGCGCGCGGCGTCCGGCTGCTCCGCATTCTTCATCAGCGCGAACGGATACGAGATCCGCGGTCCCTCGGACACCATGAAGCGCGGCATGTGCGGCACCGGCTCCACGTCCGTGCGATAGACGATCGCGACGTCGGCATTGCCCGCGCGCACGGCAGCGAGCGCGGCGCGCACGTTCTCCGTCGGGATCACGTTCGGCTCGATCTGTTTCCAGAGGCCGATGCTCGTCAGCCACTGCCGCGCGTAAATGCCGGCCGGCACGGTCGACGGCTCACCCATCGCGATCTTCTTTCCGATGAGCTCCGGCGGACGGCGGATCATCGTCCCCACGATCACGAGCGAGTTGGAGATGAAGCTGACGCGCGTCTCCTTCACGATCAGGTCTTTCTTCTGGAGCGCGTCCATCTTCAGCTCGTCGGCGGAGAAGAAGAGATCCGCCGGCGCACCGTCCTCGATCTGCCGCGCGAGCGTGCTCGATCCGGCGAAGTTGAAAACGATGCGATCGCGGCTCTGCTTTTCGTAGGCGCCGGCGATCTCCTGCATCACGTCGGTGAGGCTCGCCGCCGCGAACACGCGTACTTCAGCGGCGTGGAGGTTGAGCGCGATGAGGAGAGGGAGGATGAAGCGCATGCGATATCTTTTGCGGAGTATATCGCTGACTTTGGACTGCGGCAGCTACGCTGCCGCTTTCCGATACGTATACGAAAGCGGCGGCGCAGCCGCCGCAGTCCAAAGTACAATCATCCAATCATGCGAAAACTTCTTGTCGTCGTGGCGGCGCTGGCCGTTTCACTCCCGCTGTTCGCCACGGAGCCGAATCCGTCGGCACGCCAGCGCGAACTGGTCCTGAAGCTTCTCGATCAGATGAACATGGGACAGACGATCGCGAAGCTGACGGACGCGATTTTCGCGCAGATGGAGAAGCAATTTCTGGATGCGGCAGACGCCAGTGGTGGAAAGCCGGAGGCAACCGCCGAGGCGAAAGAGGCGTATGCGGCGTTTCGCCAGAAGGCGGCCAAGATCGACTTCGCAGGCCTGATGACGGAAGCGTACGTTCGCATCTACTCGAAATACTTCACGGAAGCGGAGCTGCAGGATTTGGCCGTGTTTTACGCCACTCCGACCGGAAAGAAGAGCATCGACGTTCTGCCGCAACTGTTCCGCGAGGGGATGGAAGCGGGAGAGCGCGAGCTGGGACCGAAGCTCGAACAGGTGATGGCGGAGGTCGCGGCGGACCAGCAGAAGAAGCGGCCGTGGCGGCGCACGATGACGGACATTCGCAGCGCGGCGACGGCACTCGAGTCGTATGCAGTCGACCACGACACCTTCCCGACCGGTGACTACGCGTCGCTGAAATCGGTGTTGATTCCTACCTACATTCGCGAGCTTCCGGAGAAAGACGCGTGGGGACATCCCTTCGCGTACATCGTGTCGCCGGATCAGAAGCATTACCGGATCGTGAGCGCCGGCTCCGACTCGATTTTCGATTGGGACAGCAGGACGATCAAAACGCCGGCGAACGAGGAGTCGCCGTCGGTCGTCTATCGCGACCGCCTCGAGGACGACATCATTTATCAGGACGCGAGCTTCCTTCAGCTTCCGGTGCAGGCGAAGCAGGACGAGGACCACTGATCAGCGCAGCTTTCTGCGCATCGCCTGCCACTCCCGTCCGATTGCGTCGGCGGCTTTCTTTTCCATCGCGCGATACAGCCGCAGCACTTCGTCGCCGCGCGCGGTGAGGCGCGCGCCGCCCTGCGCCACGCCGCCGCGCACTTTCTCGACGAGCGGCGAGCGGAACGCCGCGTTCATCACGCGCACGAGCGACCACGCGCGCATGTACGACATCTCCAGCTCTTCCGCGGCCGCGCGGATCGAGCCGCTCTTCGCGATCGCGTCGAGGAGGTCGGCCTTGCCGGGTCCGAACACGATCGTGCCGTTCTCTCCGGTCACGCGGATGCGCGGGCGCACGCTGTAACGCACGCGCGCGATGATACGGCTACACTCCTCGCATGCGAGCCGCGGTCGTCCTGTCGCTCCTGCTCACCGCCTGCGCCACCGTCGCGCCGCCGGTCGAAAACGCCGTTCTCGCCGACCGCCTTTTCTGCGGCCGCACGATTCCCGGCGGCGGCGTGGTGTCGGACGAAGAGTGGAGCTCGTTCGTCGCCGACTTCGTGACGCCGCGCTATCCGCAGGGTCTCACGATCTGGCGCGCCGAAGGGCAGTGGCGCGAGAAAGACGGCACGCTCGCGCACGAGCCGGTGATGGTCATCGAGATCCTGCATCCGCTGTCGCTCGAGCACGACCGCACGATCAACGAGATCGCGGCCGAATACAAACGGCGCTTTCACCAGGAGGCGGTGCTGCGCGTGACGCTTCCCGCGCGGATGGACTTCATCGAATGAATGTCGGCGATCACGTCGGTCCATACCGTCTGGTCTCGCGCCTCGGCGCGGGCGGCATGGGCGAGGTGTATCGCGCGCGCGACGAAAAGCTGCAGCGCTACGTCGCGCTGAAGATCTTGCCGCGCGAGCTGGCCATGAATCCCGACGCACTGCGGCGGTTCGAGAGCGAAGCGCGGTCGGCGTCGGCGCTCAATCATCCGAACATCGTCACGATCTACGAAGTCAACCGCACCGACGACAACATCGGCTGGATCGCGATGGAGCTGATCGACGGCGAGGATCTGCGCACGATGCTGGGCGGCGAGCCGATGACGCTCAAGAGCGCGCTGCGCATCGCGGTCAAGATCGCCGAGGGACTGGCGGCGGCGCACGAGCGCGGGATTGCGCATCGCGATCTCAAACCCGACAACATCATGATCTCGCGCGACGGCTTCGTGAAGATCCTCGACTTCGGACTCGCGAAGCAGATCCGCCGCATCTCGTCGAACGACGCGACGATTCCGCAGACGATGCCCGGCACCGTGTTCGGCACCGTCGGCTACATGTCGCCGGAGCAGGCGCGCGGACGCGAGATGGACTATCGCTCCGACCAATTTTCGTTCGGCGTGATGCTGTACGAGATGCTGACGCGGAGGCGTCCGTTCGACCGCGAGTCGAAGCCGGAGACGATGACGGCGATCATCCGGGACGAGATCCCGCCGCCGTCGCATTTCAACGAGTTCGTGCCGCGCGAGCTCGACCGCATCGTGATGCGCTGCCTCGCGAAACAGCCGCGCGACCGGTACGGATCGACGAGGGATGTCGCGCACGATTTGCGGGAGGTGCGGGATTCGCTGACGGGTGCCTCGTCGACAAAAAGTGGATCGGCGGCCGCTTCGGCCGCCGATTTCTCGCGAAAAACCGGCGGCCGAAGCGGCCGCCGCTCCACTTGGCTGATCGCTGGCGCTGTAGTCATCGCGATCCTTGCGGTCCTCGCCGTTCGCATGTGGATGCGCACGACGAGCACATCGCCCGTCGACTCCGTCGCGGTCGTCCCTTTCCGCGATCTCACCGGTACGGCGGAAGGCCGCATGCTCGCGGACGGCATTTCCGAGATGATCGCGACGCGGTTGGCGGAAGTGCGTTCGTTGCGCGTGGCGGCGCCGTTCGATGGCGCGCCGGTGAGCGACAGCGATGATCTGCGCGCGGCGGCGCGGCGCAAGCGCGTGCAGGCGCTGATCCGCGGGAGCGTGCAGCGCGGCGGCGACGACGTGCGCGTCACGTATTCGCTCGTCCGTGCGTCGGACGGCGGCACGCTGTTCTCGAGCACGAAGACGCGTCCGGCCGCGGAGCTCTTCGATCTCGAGGATGCGGTCAGCGGCGACCTGCTGTCGACGCTCGGACACACCGCGCCTCCGCGTCCGCAGACGTCGCCCGCGTCGATGCTCGGTCCCGGCGATCAGCACCGCTACGTCGAGGCGCTCGGACTCTTGAAACGCGTGCGCGACGAACAATCGGTCGACCGCGCGATCAAGGCGCTCGAGTCGCTCCTCGGCAACGCGCGCGACTCGTCCGACGTGAACGCGCTCCTCGCGCGCGCGCTCTTGTACAAATCGCAGATCGCGCGGCGTCCGTCGCTGGTCGAGCAGGCGACGCTGTACGCGGCGCGCGCGGTGACGCTGAGCAGCAACAACGTCGAAGCGTATGTGACGCTCGGCGATCTGCAGAATCAGTCGGGGCAGCACGACGAAGCGTTGAAGTCGTTCGATCGCGCGCTGAAGTTGCGCCCGAACGACTCGAACGCGCTCGCGGGAAAAGCGGACGCGTACAAAGGACTCGGGCGCGGCGATGATGCGGAAGCGGCGTACAAACGCGCGATCGCCGCGCATCCCGACTCCGCGGGCGCGCTGATGCGCTACGGATCGTTTTGCTTCAGCCGCGGACGCTACGACGACGCGGCCGCGCAGTTCCGCCGCGCGACGGAGCTCACGCCGGAGTTTCCGATGGCGTGGTCGAACCTCGGCGCGGTGCTGCAGATGAGCGGTAAAAACGATGCGGCACTAGCGGCGTTGCAGAAGTCGATCGCGTTGAAGCCGACGTCCGGCGCGTATTCGAATCTCGGCAACCTGCAATTTCTCCTCGGGCGCTACGACGAGGCGCAGCATTCGTTCGAGCGCGCCGCCGAGCTCGCGCCGTCCGACTTCGTCGCCTGGGCGAACCTCGGCGACGCGCGGCGCTGGTCGTCGAACGCGCGCGCTCGCGCGAAAGATGCGTACGACCGCTCCGTCGCGGCGGCGCGCGTCGCGTTGTTAATCAATCCGAAAGACGCGTACACGCGCGCGTCGATGGCCGCGTCGCTCGCGCGCAGCGGGAGCCTCGACGAAGCGCAGGCCGAGATCCGCCGCGCGCTCGAAGCCGATCCGACGAACCCGGTCGTGCTGTACAAAGCGGCGGTCGTTGCGATCGTGCGCGGCAACTCCGACGGCGCGGTTTCGTGGATCGAGCGCGCCGTGCGCGCGGGGTATCCGGCCGGCTCGCTGAAGAGCGATCCCGAATTTGCCGCAATTCGCACGCTGCCTTCCTTCAGGAGTGCCGTAGAATCGAAGGGGTAATCCCCAAAACCAGAAGGAGGGTCCATGTCCAAGGTTCCTCTGCGTAGCTTCGCGGTTCTTTGTGTGCTCGTCGTTTCGATCATTCCGGCGTGCAAGTCGAAAAATCCGCCCAACCCGATCTCGCCGGGATCGTCCGCCGACTGCGCGTCGAGCGGCGTCGGACGGGCGAACGGCAACGGACCGATCGTCTGCGTCGATGGCAGCGGCACGCTGTCGGTGAATCCGCCGTCCGCGCGCGTGTGGCACGTCATGTCGACCGATCGTGCGACGCCGCCGATGGTGCAGTGGCTCACGCGTCCCGCGGGCGGCAACCTGCTGATCACGATGAAAGACTCGAGCTGCGTCGAGACACCGTCGTGCACCGGCAAGGGGCAGTGCAGCGCGAAAGTGAAGAGCGGGATCGGCGTCGGCGCGACGGCGGGATCGGAAGTGAAGCGCTGCGCCTACAAGGTCACGCTCGACGGGAAGGAGCTCGATCCCGACGTCGTAGTCGTCGGATGTTGCTCGTAATCCGCTTCGCTTCGGCTTTCAAAGCACGATCGACGTCGGCCTCGAACCACATTTTTCCGGTCTGCGCATCGAAGCGGCCGATGAGACGGTCGCGGTGGAGGAGCGCGCAGACGTACCACCCCCACCTGCGCAGGTGCGCGGGCTTGTAGACCTCCCAGACGTATTCGAAGTCGAAGACGTGGCGCACGAGATCGCGGTCCCACAGCAGCGGATCGAGAGGGCCGAGGATGCGGATGCGATCGTCGTAGCGCGCGCGGGCTTTGAAGAATTCGGGGACGGCGAGATAGCGTCGCGGCGTGCCTTCGATCGCGACGTCGATCAACTCGCCGGCCTCGATCATCTCGTCGACGAGCGATGACGTGCGGACGTTGCTCAGCATCGACCACATCGCACCGCTGGCGCGCGTGAGCAAACCCGCGGCGTGGGCGCGCTCGCGGAGCGCCCATCGCGCAAAGTCAGTAGAGGACAGGCAATCCTGCCTGTCCTCATCGCCACCGGGGACAGGCAGGATTGCCTCTCCTCCACCGAACGATCGCTCCGGAATGTCGTACAGCTTCGCGCCCGATGCGTTGCGTCCCGCGACGACGACATCGCAGCGCGTCCACAAAATCTCCAGCGCCATCGACGTCGTCTTCTTCGTTCCCGTCCACCCCGCCCAATCGATCGGCTCGACCGAGCCGTGATCGGTGAGATCGCGCGCTGACAGCGGCCCGCGCTCGCGCACTTCGGCGAGCACGGCATCGACCGTGGCGCGCGGCACGCGCTCTTCGCGCTCGCCGTGACGCCACCAATGCGTCTGCGCGCCATGACCCTGCCTGCGATACCACGGGAACGCGCTTGCCGGCAGGATGCAGCGCTCTTTCGCGAAGTGTTCAAACGCGTGCTTCGGAAAAAGGTGACGCCAGACATCGCCGCGCTCGACGTCGTCGGCGCGCGCCATGACGACGAGGTCGGCATTCGTGCCGATCACATCCAGCGGATCGAGCTGGATGCAGCGCAGACGCTCAAGCACGGCTCGCACGCCGCACGCGCCGCGGCCTAACGGACGCGCCAGGCCCAAATGCGCGACGAGCAGACGCCGCGCGGCGGAACGGCTGAGCGTGACGCGGCACTCCGGTTGCACGAGTTGTGAGTATGTCTGGAAAACGAGAATTGATCGAGCCGCACAAAGGTGACAAACGGTACGTCCGCCGCGACGCGAGCGGCCGTTTCAAGGAAGTCACGGACGTCGGCCGCTCGCTCACGCAAGACCGCAAACGCCACGCGAAAACCGAGGCGAAGCCAGGATACGGCGATCGCGGAGACAGGAAGCGTTAGGTGTGGTGTAGGACAGGCTTTCCAGCCTGTCCTCCGGGGCGCACGCTAAAAAGCCTGCGCCCCACGGTACGCCGCCGCGAATCCCGCGTTCGCTACGTACACGCGGAAGATGAATCGCAGCAGGCGATCGTCGCCGGCGATCGCGTCGCGGAATTCGTCGAGCTTCACGCTCTTGCGCGCGACGTCCAGCGTCTCGCCGCGCGCGACCGCTGCGGCGGCCTGCTCCTGCAGCGACCGCGTCAGGCGAATGAGCGTCGCCACATACGCGTCGTCGTGCATCACGTGCCCGTGTCCCGGAATGATCGTGCGCGGCTGCAGCGCGCGTAGTTTCTCGAGGCTCGCGCTCCAGTCGCCGATGTATGACTGGTCCGATCCCATCAGCGGCACGGGCCAGACGACGAGATCTCCCGTGATTGCGATCTTCTCGTCGGGAAGCCACACGACGATGTCGCCGCTCGTGTGTCCGCGCCCGAGTCGGAGCAGCTCGATCGTGCGCGCGCCGCGATGCAGCGTCATCGACTCGTCGAACGTCGTCGTCGGCAGCGTCACGCGCACGTCCTTCGCCTCGGCGACGACTCCTTCCGCCTGCGCTACGTCGCTTTCATAACTCGCGCGCTCCTCGTCATTGATCGCCTCGCCGGTGAAGTTCTGTTTCTTGTCGAGGAAGCCTTTCAGGTCGGAAATGAACTGCGGCAGCGACTTCGCCATGTCCGCGCGGCTCGACGCGCCTTTCGCGGCCATGTCCGCGCGCGTCGCGCTCGACGAGATGATCTCCGCGTTCGGAAACGCGTCGCGATAAATCTGATTGCCGGTCACGTGATCGAAGTGCCAGTGCGTGTTGATGACGGTGCGGACCGGCTTCGACGTCAGCTTGCGCAGCGCGGCGAGCTCCTCGCGCGCGCCGGCCAGACTGCCGGTCGTGTCGACGACCACGACGTCGTCGTCATTGATGATGAAGACGCTCGTTGCGTCGGCGCCGAGGCCGGGAGCGTTCGTGCGGATGGCGGCGTAAACGCCGTCGGAGATTTTCTCGAGTTGAAAGGTGAGGAGCGCGGCGAGCAGAAACATGGCGCGCACGGTAAACGGTCGGCGATCCTCGGCCACAGGTTTTGGGATGAACGGGATCGCGGATGCGATACTGCGGATATGCGCGGGACGACTGCGCTGCTCTTCGCGATGCTGACGGCGGCAGCGGTCACGCTGCTGCTCGCGTTCCGCCTCGATCAAACGTACGAGCTGCCGGTGCACGACGCGCTGCTGCGCGCGTTCCCGCAGCGACCCGCGACTGCGACCATGCTGATCGAGATCGACGAGGCGTCGCTGCGCTCGATCGGTCGATGGCCGTGGCCGCGGTCCGTGCTGGCATCGCTCGTCGATCGCGCCATCGCAGGCGGCGCGCGCGGCGTCGTGATCGACGTCCTGCTCGCGGAGAGTGCGGATGACGAGCAGCTCGCGCGCGCGTTGCAACGGACGCCGAACGCGGCGGTCGCAGTCCTCGGCGAAAACGGCGAGTGGGTTTTGCCCGCGGCGTCCGTGCACGCGACGCCGGCGCACGGAAACTTCGAGCTCGACCACGACGGAATCCTGCGCCGCGTCGCGTCGACGAAACAGAGCCGCGACCGTTCGCTGCCCGCGGTCTCCGTCGCCGCGGCGTCGATGTACAGCGATCGCCCGATCCCCGTCGGCGTCTCGCTCGCGCCCGCGTTCCGCACTCCCGCGCGCGCGATTCCGCGCGTGAGCGCAGCGAAAGCGTTGCGCCAGCCGATCAACGTCCGCGGCAAGATCGTGTTCATCGGACCGACCGCGTTTGCGTTGGGCGACCGCGTGCTCACGCCGACGGCCGCGCACCATCAGCCCGATCCCGGCGTCGCCGTGCACGCGGCGGCGACGGAGTCGCTCGTGCACAGCGACTTGATTCACACGATGCCGCCGATCGTCTCCGGAATCGTGGCGGGCGCAATCGCGGCAACGATCCTGGGAAAGCGGCGGAGATCGTTCGCGATCGTGATCGCTCTGCTGATCATAGCGCTGCAGATTGCGCGCCCGAATATCGCGATGCCGATCATCACGCTGGTCGCCATTACGATCCTCGCGCAGGCCGCGATCGAAACAGTCACGACCGCGAAGACGCTGCGACAATCGCGCGCCGACCGCGAGCAGGAAGTCGAGTCGAAGCGGCGTCTCGCACACGAATTGAAAACGCCGCTCGCCTCGATGCGCGGGCTCACGCAGCTCCTCGGACAATTCGACCTCAGCGACGACGAGCGCCGCCGCGTGACCACGCTCCTCGAAAGCGAAGCCGGCAAATTGCAGTCGCTCGTGCAGGAGATGCTCGATCTCGAGCGCCTCGCTCTCCGCGACTTTCACTCCACCTCCTCCGTCATAGACCTCGGTGCCATCGTGACGAAGCGCATCGAGTTCCTCCGCGCGAGCACGGACCGCGCGCTGTCCGTGTCGGCCGCGCCGTCGGTGTTGGTGCGCGCGGACGCTGCGCTGATCGAGCGCGTGATCGACAATCTCGTCGGCAATGCGCTGAAGTACACGGAGGATGATGTCGACGTGCGCGTTGCGAAGTACGACGGTGCAGCGATGATCGAAGTCGAAGACCACGGTCCCGGAATCGCGCCCGCCGATCGCGCGCGTGTGTTCGAGCGTTTCGTGCGCGGCGCGACGGCCGCGGGCACGCACGGACTCGGGCTCGGACTGCCGATGGTCGTGGAGATCGCGCGCTGGCATCGCGGCGACGTCGCGCTCGAAGAAGCGGTAAGCGGCGGCGCGCTGTTCCGGGTCACATTGCCGACGAGTGGAGGACAGGCAATCCTGCCTGTCCGGGACAGGCGAGATCGCCCGTTCTCCACGGGAACATCCTGATGGCGCAGGTGCTGGTGGTGGATGACGACGCCGGGATCCGCGAAAGCGCGGCGCTGGCGCTCGAGAAAGTCGGACATCGCGTGCTGCGCGCGTCCGACGCTGCCTCGGCGATGCAGCTGTTGCGCGATCGCCGCGTCGACGTCGTCGTCAGCGACATCTACATGCCGGGCGACGACGGGATCGCGCTGCTGCAGGCGATCGCCGCGCGGAAAGATCCGCCGCGCGTGATTCTCATGACCGCGCGCGGCACGATCGAGACGACCGCGCTCGCGCAGCGCGCCGGCGCATTCGACTACCTCGCGAAACCGTTCGAGCTGTCGGAGCTGATCGATCGCGTGCGAGCGGCAGTGACGCGCAGCGATGCCGCGATCGAGGAAGGCGAAGCCGCTCCTCCATCGCGGATGATCGGCTCTCATAGAGTAATGGTCGAGATGTACAAGGCGATCGCGCGTGTCGCGCCGCTGTTGGTGCCGGTGTTGATTCAGGGCGAGAGCGGAAGCGGCAAGGAACTGGTCGCGCAGTCGATTCACGATCTCAGCGATCGCGCGAGCGGACCGTTTCTCGCGCTCAATTGCGGTGCGATTCCCGACACGCTGCTCGAGGCGGAGCTGTTCGGCGCGACGCGCGGCGCGTTCACCGACGCGCGCGCCGATCGCCGCGGTGCGCTTTCACGCGCGGACGGCGGGACGCTCTTGCTCGATGAGATCGGCGACATCTCGCCGGCGTTCCAGGTGAAGCTGTTGCGCTTCCTCCAGGACGGTGTCGTCACGCCGCTGGGATCGGAGAAGAGTCATCGCGTCTCCGTGCGCATCGTCGCCGCCACGCATCGCGACATCCGCGCGCTCGTCTCCGAGGGAAAATTTCGCGAGGACCTCTACTATCGACTCGCGGCGTACGAGATCCGCGTCCCGCCGCTCCGCGAGCGCGCGTCCGACATCCCGCTCCTCGTCGCCCACTTCCGCCGCGCCGTTGCGACGGAAATGCATCGCGACGCCATCCCGGGTCCGTCGCAGGCCGTGCTCGATTTGTTCGCATCGCATCCGTGGCGAGGAAACGTGCGCGAATTGGAGCAGGTGATTCGCCGCGCGGTGATCGACTCCGGTGGACTCGTCGATGCGGATGCGGCGTCACGCGCGATGCGAGACATCGATCCGGCTCCAGTGGAGCGGCGGCCGCTTCGGCCGCCGGATTCTCGCGACGACTCGGCAGCCGAGGGCGGCCGCCGCTCCATTGGTCTTGGCGAGAGCGATCTTGCGTCGCTCGACGACGCCGAACGAAAGCACATCATCGCGGTCCTCAAGGCCACGTGCGGGAATCAGACACAGGCGGCGTTCATTCTGGGAATCGAGCGAAAGACGCTCGCGCGTAAGATCAAACGGTTCGAGATCACCACCGAAGAGACATCATGAAAACCACACTCGTCACGCTTCTCACGTGTGCGACGGCGATGTCCGCCGCCGCGCAGTCGAACGTCATCGACTACCGCTTCGACGAAGTGAAGCGCAAAGTCACGCTCGAGTCGCAGAACCACGAGGTGCAGGCCGCGGTCGGGCTGAAGGCGCAGAGCGGCGACAAGGTGCAGACCGGGTGGTTTTCGTACGCGCTCATCGCGACGGAAGCGCACAAAGCGAAGTTCGAGATCTTCAGCTCGACGAAAGTCGCGCTGTCGAGCAACGAGCCGGGCGTGATCCTCTCGCTGGAGCGCGGGAAGCTGCATGCGATCTTCGACAAGATCACCGGCAACGAGCCGCGCGTAGTGAAGACGCCGGGCGCGCTCCTCGCGGTGCGCGGCACGCAGTACACCGTCGAAGTCGACGCCGACGGCAACACGAAGCTCGACGTGCATGAAGGCATCGTCGAGATCAGCTCGCCGCTGCGGCCGGAGCCGGTCTTCGTCCATGCCGGCGAGTTCGCGAACTACAGCCGCCGCGTCGCGCCGGTCGCGAAGCCGATGCCGCAGCGCGGCAATCGCGCACCGAACGACGGGCACGGAGAGAAGCCGCACGGCAGCGACGGACCGAAGGACGGACATCCGCACGACATGCCATCGCCGCCGTCACACGGCGGCGGAGGAGGACACGGCGCGCCGCCGCCTTCCTCGAATCCGCCACCGCCGCCACCGCCTCCGCGCCCGCCGCAGGCGTAGAAGCGGCCAAACGTCAGGATCACGTCAATTTAAGGCGTCGGCCGTAGAACGCGGAACGCGGGACGTACAGAATGACGTCATGCGCAAGTGGCCGATCGTCATCCTGTTCCTATCCCTTTCCGTACACGCGCAACCGCTGCAGAACATCCAGATTCTCAAGGGCCTCACGCGCCCGGAGGTGCAGCGGGTGATGAACGAGATGCGCGCGGGACTGGACGTGCACTGCCACTTCTGTCATGCCGCCGACGACACGCACGGCGCCAGCGATGTCAAGCCGCAGAAGGCGAAGGCACGCGAGATGATCCGCATGGTCATGGATCTCAACGCGCGCAATTTCGGCGGAAAACCGGTCGTGACTTGCTTCACCTGCCACAACGGCCATCCGCGTCCTGCGACGATTCCGCCATTGCCGCAGGCAGTGCCGCCCGACACGGTCGAGGTCCCAGCGAAGGTATTTCCCTCCGTGACATCGATCATCCAAAAGTACGTCGCTGCGGTCGGCCGCGAACTGACTCCGACGACCTCGCGCGTGCTGAAGGGAACGCACAAATCGCCGACCGGACCGCAGGTGCAGATCACGGTCGCCGACAACGGCGAGAAACTGCGCGGCGATATCCAACTGCCGGACGGCACGCTGCTGTCGCAGGCGTACGACGGAACCGCGGGCTGGATTCGCGACAAGAGCGGAGTGCACGACATGCAGCCGGACGATCTGGTCAACGCCCGCATGAGCCGTCGCGCATTCGCGCCGTTCTACACCTCGGCCATCGGCGACGACGCCCACGTCGTCGATTCCGAAAAGATCGGCGATCACAACGCGTGGATCGTTGAGGCCTCGAACGCGCGCTATTGGTTCGACACCGGCAGCGGTCTCCTGTTGCGCCGCGTCGCATACTTCAACAGCCCGGTCGGACGCATCCCCGAACAGACCGACTTCGATGACTATCGCGACGCCGGCGCGCAGAAGCTGCCGTTCCTCATCCGCGTCGCGCTCGTCGATCCGTGGTCAGGCGGAACGCGGCAGTGGGAATCGATTCAGGTCGGAGCGGCGATCGCGCCGGAGGAATTCGAGAAGCCGCAGGGGTAGAATCAAAGTCGTGAACGCACCGGCTGACGTTGAAGACCGCGACCCGGTGACGGAGTTTTACAAGCAGGGCGTGGATCGCACGTTGATTCGCGAAAATCTCCGGAGGACGCCGGAAGAACGTTTTCGAGCACTGCAGGCCTTACAGCGCTTTGCAGAGGAAGTGCGGAAGGCCGGCTCCGCGCGGCGCGAATCGAAATGACACAGTTTGACGTCCTTCTCTCTGCACTGCGGAACGAAGGCGTATCGTTCATCATCATCCTCGAGGCGCTGATCCGTTCCAAACGCGCGGCAGGTCGCGCGAAAGACCTCGAAGTTGTCGCCGAGCTCGAAGCGATTCGCGAAGAACGTTCCGAGACCGAATAACCCACCTCGCGTCATCTCGTCCGCCCGATCCGAGTCAAAACGACTCGTCTCGTTGACGCGCGCTCTCTGCGAATCACCTGGCACCGCGCTTGTGATTGTCGTGCCCTCCAAGGAGACACGACATGAAACGAATTTGGACTTGGACATTTGCGCTGCTGCTCGTTGCATCGATGGCGAGCGCGCAGCATCCGGATCACGGCGGGCCGGGCGGCGGACCGAACGCTGGGCCTGACAACGGTCCGGAAGGACATGCAATCGTCGGCAGCGACGGCACGATCTATCTCGAGACCGTGACGGTCGACACGACGAACCACACGTCGAGCACGAAAGTGACGGCGGTTCGTCCGACCGGCACGATCGGCTGGACGGCGACGGTCGCGAACGCACACGGCTTCGAGCTGTCGGGCACGAACCTCATCACCGCCAACAGCACGACGGCGTCGGACGGGACGGTCAGTACGACTCTGACTGCTCTCTCCACCAACTCCGGCGCCGTCGCGTGGACGCGCACGCTGGCCGGCCGTGCGGGCGAGTTGCGCCCGTTCAACGGCGGCACGTACGTGTTCGTCGTTGTGCCCCCGGCGTCGAGCGGCGGAACTGCGGCCCGCTCGCTCGTCGCAATCGGCAACGACGGCAGCGTCCTCTGGACGCTGAGCCTCACCTAAGAGGCTGCGCGGCAGAAACGACGATCTCAGGCGCGTTGCGCCGCTCGAAGCCGCATTCGTGACGTGGCGGCAAGCAGGCCGCAAGGCGGAGCAATCCACGCAGCCGCCCGTGGCGGCTAGCGAACCCGCGCGGGTGGGCGGCCGGGGGCGCCGCCGCCCGCTTTTTCACAAGTGGAGGAGAGGCAATCCTGCCTCTCCTCGAACGAGCTAAAAGCGACAGACAAGATTGTCTGTCCTCCACCCTTAGAGGTCTTTCATGGAACAACTTCAACAACGATCCGAACCGGCGCTCCTTTCACTGCCCGCGCGCGTGCTTTGCGCGAAATGCGTGCACGGCGCGTCGGTGATTTTTGACCGCCTGCCGTTGTGCGGTGACTGCTTCCTGATTGAGTCGCGCAAGGAACCCTGTGGAGCGGCGGGCTCTTAGCCCGCCGAGTCATTCGACAGGCTGAGAGCCTGTCGCTCCACTGTCTGCGCCAGCAGCTCACGCACGCGCGCTGCCGCTGCTTCGATCGCGCGCTCCTGCTGTTCGTGCTCGTCCATCAGCGCTTCGACGTCGCCGCCGCAGAACGGACACGTGATCGTGTCCGGCTGCACGTATTGCTCGCAGCCATGACACAGCATCAGCGTCGGCGGCACGCGATCCTCGGAGGTACGCACGATGTTCGTTCGCTCGGGCGGCGGGACTTGCACGACGGAATCGGTGCCGTCCATGTTCTCGAGGAACAGCGAGAAGAGGCCGCGATCGAACGGCGTGCCCGGCGCGTCGGCGACTTTGACGATGCGCTCGCGTTTTCCTTCCTTCGCCAGCGTGAGCGCGCGGTGGTGGCAGTAAGGGTTGTTGCCGGCGCGTCCGAGGAGCGTGTGATTCGTCCAGGTACAGCCGGAGCGGCAGACGTCGGCGTAGTAGCACGTGCGGCAGAAGCCCCAGAGATCGTCGAGCGTGCGGTCGCGCGTGAAACGCAGCTGATCGGAGTGCAGCCAGATATCCTCGATCGTCATGTCGCGGACGTTGCCGCCGCTGTAGTCGGCGGTCGCGAGCGACGGACATCCTTTGATCGTGCCGTCGGCTTCGATGCCGAGCGTCGCGTGTCCGGCGGCGCACCCCTGGAAGTGCCCGTACTCGACGTCGGTCGCGCGCCAGCGATGCTCGTACGGTCCGAAGTAGCCGATGTTGTTGCCGGGCTGCATCAGGACGCCGAGCTCGAGTCCCTCCTCGAACAGCTCCGCAAGGTGCGGCATCAGCTCGAGGATCTGATGCGGCTGCATCAGCACCTCGGGATGATCGACGGCATTGCCCATCGCGACGGTGAGCTGGATCTGCCAGTTCTTCGCACCGGCGTCGGCGATGAGATGCAGAAGATCGCGCAGATGCGGCAGCGTCTGCGCGCCGATCTGCGTGTTCACGCTGCTGACGAGCTCATATTTCTTGAGCAGCTTCAGCGCGCGGATCGCGTGCTCGTACGAGCCTTTCACGCCGCGCAGTTTGTCGTGCAGTTCCGGCGAGCCGTCGATCGAGATCCCGCACGACTTCAGTCCTGCTTCCTTCGCCGCGGCGATGCGCTGCTCATTGAGTGCGAGTCCGCCGCTCTGCATGCTCGGGTGCATGCCGTGATCGCGAATGGCGCGGATGATGTCGAGCCAGTCGCGGCGCAGGAACGCCTCGCCGCCGATGATCGTGACTTCGCGCACGCGCAGCCTCGCGAGCTGCCGCACCACATCGAGGCACTCCTCGGTCGACAGCTCCGACTCGCGGGCCTTGCCCGCCCGCGATCCGCAGTGCACGCACTTCAGATTGCAGGCGAGCGTGATTTCCCAGACCGCGTGGATCGGGTGGCTGCGCGCGAAGTCGTCTTCGGTGGCGTAGCGATGCGGCAGCTTGCGCTCTTGCATCGGGCGCTAACCCTTGTTCAGCGCTGCTTCCAGTTTCGCGACCGCTTTCGCGAGGTTCGCGTTGTCCTTGAGAGTCTTCTTCGCCGTGGTCAGGAGACGCCGCATCTCGGCGCGGTCGCCGCGCTTGATCGCGTCGTTGATCGGCGCGCCGTAGGGCGGAACCGGTGCCGCGGCTTTCGTCGAAGTTTTCTTCGCAGCCATCGTCGTCTCCTTATTTCTTCGACTTGATCGCGGCGGAGAGATCTTCGATCGCCTGTCCGAGGTCGCCCTGGTCGGATTGAGCGGATCGGGCCTGCGCGAGGAGCGCTTCGATCTCCACGCGATTGCCGCGCTTGATCGCGTCGGCGGCGGGGACGCCGTAGAGCGGACGAGGATCGACGCCCGGCTTGCGCAGCGCCTTCTCCAGCTGGGCGATCGTGTCGGAAAGATTGCCCTGCTTCTTGTGCTGTGCGCGCGCTTCCTTGAGCAGCGCCTTCAGGTCGTCCTTGTTGCCGCGTTTGATCGTGTCGTTGATCGTGACGCCGTAGAGAACGCGAATGGGGGAGCGAGCAGCCATCGTTCGTCTTCCTTTCTTCCGAATTGTCGTTGGATAGGTAGCTTACCGCAATTAAGGATGGAGATAGTGAGGGATTTCGCGCTAGTGTTACGTGTCATCCTGAGCCGCGGAGACGGCGAAGGATCCCCCGCCGGCGGAGCGGGTCACGCACGTTGGCGGGGGATTCCTCGCTGTCTCCGCGGCTCGGAATGACACATCATTCCGATATGGACATCTGCCTGGTCTCGATGCCGTATGCGGCGGTGGAGCGGCCGTCGATCGCGATCGGTTTGCTGACGGCGGAGCTGCGCGGCGTGGGAATCGACGTCGGGACGCGCTACGCGTGCCTCGATTTCGCGGAGCGCATCGGTCTCCGCGCGTACGACGCGGTGCTCAACTCGAAGACGTCGCTCTTCATCGGCGAGTGGAGCTTCGCCGCGGCCGCGTTTCCCGAGTTGCGCGCAATCGATTCCGACTATCTCGATGCGTGCGCGGAGGAGATCAAACTGCGCGCGCCGAAACGTTTTCTCCGTTCGCTGCGCAAGACCGCGCAACAGTTCGTGGGCGAAGTCGCAGACGAGATCGTCGCGATGAAGCCGCGCATCGTCGGATGTTCGTCGACGTTCCAACAGCACACGGCGTCGATCGCGCTGCTCCGCGCGATCCGCGAGCGCGATCCCGAGGTCATCACGATGATCGGCGGGACGAACTGCGAGTCGGCGATGGGGATGGCGGCGCGGCGCGCGTTTCCGTGGATCGACTTCGTCGTCTCCGGCGAGGCGGACGAGATCGTCGCGCCGTTCGTGCGCGCCCTGCTCGAGCGCGGCCGCGACGTGACGCCGCCGATCGGCGTGATCGATCACGCGACCGCGCGACAAAAAGATATGGTTCCGCCGCGCGCGTCGGTGTGGGCGGTCGACGCGATTCCGACTCCCGACTATGACGACTACTTCACCGCGCTGGAGCGCTCACCGCTCTGCGATTCGATCGTGCCGGCGCTCGTCATAGAGACTTCGCGCGGCTGCTGGTGGGGCGCGAAGTCGCACTGCACGTTCTGCGGCCTCAACGGCGGCAACATGTCGTACCGCGCGAAGAGTCCGGCGCGGGCGGTCGAAGAGTTCCATCGATTGTCGGCGCGCTACGGCATCCGCCGCTTCACCGTCGTCGACAACATCATCGACATGCAATACCACCAGCACGTCCTGCCGCAGCTGGCCGGACACGGCTACGACATCTTCTACGAGACGAAGGCGAACCTGCGCCGCCATCACATGCAGGGCTTCTCCGACGCCGGCGTGCGCTCCATTCAACCGGGAATGGAGAGCTTCCACGACGAGATCCTGCGCCTCCTCGCGAAGGGCAACAAAGCATGGATGAACGTGCAGCTCCTGAAGTGGGCGGCGGAGCTGGGGATGGAGATCTCCTGGGTCTTCCTGATCGACGTCCCGCAGCAGAAGGACGAGTGGTATCTCGAGATGCTGTCGTGGCTCCCGCTGATCAGCCACCTCACGCCTCCGGTGTATGCCACGCCCATCCAGTTCATCCGCTTCAGTCCCTATCACCGCGACGCCGAAACCTACGGCTTCGATCTCGTCCCCGAGCCCGCGTATCGCTTTCTCTATCCGCTCGATGAGGAGGAGATGCAGCAGCTCGCGTACTACTTCGTCGAGCGCACCTCGACGCGCGAGCAGGGACTCGGACAGCGATTGCTGGTCGCGTGGCTGGGTCTGTGGCGGGATCAGGGAGGAGCAAGATTAGAGATGCGACGTGACGAGGACGCCATCGAGATCATCGACACCCGCTCCTGCCGGAAAGCGGAGCGCCATCGGCTCGAAGGACTCGCCGCGCGCGTCTATCTCGAATGCGACGAAGCCGTCGATCGCAACACACTGCGCGAGCGCCTCGGCGACGTCGACGATGTCGTGGCAATGCTCCGCGCGAACAACCTGCTGCTCGATCTGAACGGAAAGCTGCTCGCGCTCGCGGTCGACGTCACCCGGCCGCGAAACGAGGAGCAGCCGCTGCCGGCGGGACTGGTTGATTGGGATGCGGTGCGGTAGGGAAAAGACGCGGCGCGTCACTCCATAGATGAGACGTTCGAGTAAGGAGCCGGTCATGAAGAATCGACGCGCGATGTTCGTGGTGCAGATCATGTGGCTGATTTTCCTCGGCGCGCTGGCCTATATACGGATTGTCTTCCCGAAAAGCAGCCCGTTGCCGGACATGATCGGAGCGTTGCCGGTCGGCGTGCTGTGGTTCGGAGCGCTGGGAGCTGTGTTGATCTCGCTCACGGGCATCGTCGAGCACGCGAAGGATTGGGACGAGTCGTTTGCCCTCTGGCATCTCTCGCGGCCGCTGATGGGTGGCAGTGTCGCGATCGTGGCGGTGTTGATCATGCAGGCCGGCATTCTGGCGGTCGGGTCGTCGCCGACTGGGGACGCAGCCGGCGCATCGAAGAACATCCTCTATTACCTCGCCGCGTTTCTCGTCGGGTATCGCGAAGAAACGTTCCGAGAAATGATCAAGCGTCTTGTCGACGTGATCTTCACTCCCGCGCCCAAGCCGAAGCCCGAACCGAAGCCGGATGACAAACAGCCGCCGGAAAAGGGGCAGGACAAAGACGCGCCCCCGCCTCCAGTCGTCGGCGACAACAAACTTCCCATCGCCGCACAGGGCCAACTGAAGGACGGCAAAGAAGCACCGGCCGCCCCGCCTCCTGCGGGTGGCGCGGGCCAGCAACTCGCGGATGGGGCGGATCCGAAAAAGCCATAGCTGGAGAACGGAAGGGCGCCAAGCCGAGGAGAGCGGGCGTCCCGCCCGGCCCCGGGAGGCGGGCGAGACGCCCGCTCTCCTTTACGCGAATGCGCGCTTCACGATCTCGTCGATCTGGTCGTCGCTCGCTCCCCGCTCCATCGCCAGCTCCACCGCGAGGCTAACGTCATCGCGATACAGCGTGACCACGGCCGTGATGTGCCCCTCCTCGCGATAGACGGCCGCGAAGTTCGTCTCGTCGAGGGAGCCGAAGAGTTGGGCGTCATCCGCGCGCGTCGCGTGGCCGACGTAGTTGAAGGAGAGGTCGTAGTGCTGGCTCCAGAAGAACGGCACGTCTTTGATCGGTTCGCCCTTTCCCATCGCGTTGCGCGCCGCGGCTTGTCCCTGCCGCCCGGCCGCCACCCAGTGTTCGATGCGCGTGTTGCGGAGGTTGGCGATGTCGCCTGCGGCGTAGATGTTCGGGTCGCTGGTCTGCAGGAGCTCGTCGACGACCACACCGTTGTTGACGGTGAGGCCGGCGCGTTCGGCGAGTGCGACGTCGGGAATGACGCCGACGCCGGCGATGATGAGATCGCACGCTTCGCTCGTACCGTCGTCGAGCGTGACCGCGTCGTTGCGGATCTCGACCGGCTTGCGGCCGAGGCGGAAGCGGACGCCGTGTTTCTCATGCAGGCGTTGGATGAAGTCGCCGATCTCGCGGCCGAGTTGTTTCTCGAGCGGACGTTCTTCCATGCCGATGACCGTGACGTCGAGTCCGCGTTCGCGCAGGGACGCCGCGGTCTCGAGGCCGATGAAGCTCGCGCCGATGATCACCGCCTTCTTCGCGCCTTCGGCTGCGCGGATGATCGCGTCGGCGTCCGGCCACGTGCGGAGGTAGTGAATGCGCGCGTCGCTTTGCAGTCGCCGCGGGGTTGCGCCGGTGGCGAGGATCAATTTGTCGTATGCGAGCGTCTCGCCGTTTGCGAGGCGAAGCTCGCGCCGCTGCGCGTCGATCGACTCGACAGTGGTGTTGAGGCGAAGCTCGATGTTGTTGGCCGCGTACTCATCTTCCGTTTGCAGCGGGATCCACTCCGCCGGCGCTTTGCCGGCCAGGTAATCCTTCGAGAGGTTCGGTTTGTCGTACGGCAATCGTTCTTCGCGCGAGATGAGCGTGACGCGGCCGGCGAAGCCGTTGCGGCGGAGCTCGTGGGCGGCGAAGGAGCCGGCGGAGCCGGCGCCCAAAATGACGATGTGCTGTGGAGCGGCGTCTTCGGTTGCTCGGTCGCGCGGTTGCGCGGTGCTTGGGTGGTTTTGCTGAGCAACCGCGCGACCGCGAGACTGCGCAACCGAAGACACTCTTACGATGTCACCTTCACGTGTAACCGTGAACGTCCGCAGCGGCCGCATCGCCGGCGCAGCGATGGCCACGCCCGTCCGCAGATCGAAACAGGCGTGATGCCACGGGCAGCGCACCGTCTCTCCCACCAGTACTCCTTCGGCCAGTGGTCCGTGCCAGTGCGTGCAGTGCGCGTCGAGCGCAAAGTATTCGTCGCCGCGGCGCGCGAGCAGCACGTCGTCGTCGCCGACTTTTCCGGCGATCATTCCGCCGTCCGGGAGTTCATCCACGCGAATTTGCATGCAGCCTCACTTTGATTCCTCCGCGCGGCCGCAGCGTGATCGACGCCTTCGGCTCTACGTCGCGCGAGATTAGCTCCATCGACCACCGCTGCGCGAGCGTCGCCAGCAGCAGCACGCCTTCCATCCACGCGAAGCCTTCGCCGATGCAAATCCGCGGCCCCGCGCCGAACGGAAAGTAGGCGAACTTCGGCCGCGCCAGTTTTGCCTCCGATGTAAAACGCGATGGCTCGAATCGCTCCGGCTCCTGCCAGAAGCGCGGATCGCGATGCATGAGGAACTGCGATGCCACGGCGACGGCATCGCGCGGAATGTGCCATCCGCCGAGGTCGACGTCGTCCATCGCGAGACGGCTCACGGCCCACGCGGGCGGAAAAAGACGCATCGATTCGGCGAGCACCATCTCGAGATATTGCAGGCGCGGATAGTCGGCGGCCGTCGGCAGCGCGTCGCCGAGGACTTCGTCGATCGTGCGCTGCACTTCGCGCGCGACGTCCGGATGTTGCGCGAGCAGGTACCACGTCCACGCCAGCGCGTTCGCCGTGGTTTCGTGTCCGGCGAGAAAGAGCGTCATCGCTTCGTCGCGCACCTGCTTGTCGCTCATGCCGCCGCCGTCGCCTTCGTCATCCTGCGCGAGGAGCAGCATCGACAACAAGTCGCCGCGGTCTTCACCCGACGCGCGGCGCTCGTTGATGATTCCGTAGATCGTGCGATCGAGACGTGTGATCGCCTTTTTGAAGCGCAGCGTCGACGGGATCGGGATTTTTCGAAAGTAGACGGAGTACGGGTTCATCAGCAGCGGGAAGAGATCGATGAGACTCGTCAGCGCGCTGCCGATGTCGTCTTCTTCGCCTTCGACTTCGGCGTCGAAGAGCGTCTTCGCGACGACCGACAGCGTGAGCTTCATCATCTCGTGATGAATGTCGAGCGTCGCGCCGTCGCGCCAGCGCTCGCGCGTCCTCGCCGCGCGCTGCACCATCTCATCCGCATAAAGCGTGATGCGGTCGCGATGAAACGCCGGCTGCGCCAGACGCCGCTGCCGTTTGTGCAGCTCGTCTTCGGAAGTCAGCAGACCTTCGCCGAGGATGATCTTCGAGCGCTGCAGGACGCGGCTCTTGTGAAACGAGCGGTGCTGTGTGACGAGCAACTCGCGGACGAGATCGGGATGGTTGATCAGCACCAGCACCTGCGGCCCGATTTTGAACTGCACGATGTCGCCGTAGTCGCGCGCGAGCCCGGTGAGAAACGGCAGCGGATCGCGCTGCATTCTCCGCAAAAAGCGGAAGGGGATGATCGACCGTGGCCCGATTGGAATTTCATTCATGTCGCCGCCGGGGAGTTTTGGGCAAAGTACTGTGTATCATAGGGTTGTATCCGCAGGATGAAAACCACAGATTGCCCTCAACCGCTTCGAGAACGGCTTCCTCGATCCGCTCGGCGTCGCGCTCACGCGCGCGGACAACGCCGGCGCGCTGGCGGTGTGGTCGGCGTCGGGACTGTCGCAGCATTCCGAGGCCAGCGAGATCCAGCGGACGTTCATGCGCCTCGCGGCGCTCACTCCGTCGTCGCGCGTCGGCGATCTCATCGTGAAGTCGCTCGCCGAGCACGCGGGTGACACCGGCAGCGTCTACCTGCTCCTCGGCGATCCCGCGCTGCGCATCGACCTGCCGGCGATGAACGCGGCAGCAGCGGGACCGGCCAGCGGGAACGAATAGTGCGCGCGCGATCGCTGCTCATCGCGATCGCGCTCGCCGCATTCCTCTTCCGCATCGCCGCGCTCATCGGCGCAGGCGGACCGCTCGGCGCCACGTCGAGCTACGACGACGGCGTGTACTTTTCCGCGTCCGCGCTCTGGCTGCGCGGCGTCATTCCGTATCGCGACTTCGTCTTTGTCCATCCGCCCGGCATCCTGTGGTTTCTCGGGTTGATCTCGTGGCTGCCCGATCCCGCGCAGGCATTCTCCGCCGCGCGCGTGCTCGCGTGCGCGGCCGGCGGCGTCAACACGTTGCTTGTTGGATTGATCGTCATGCGCGCGGCCGGTCCGTTCGGCGGCATCGTCGCAGCGGCGCTCTACGCCATCTATCCCGACGCGATGACCGCCGAGCGCAGCGCGTACCTCGAGCCGTTCCTCAACCTCGCCTGCCTGTCGTCGATGTACTTCTGGCTGGAAGAAAATCGGAGTGGTGCGCGTCTCCGGCGCGCCTTTCTCTCCGGCTTTCTCTCCGGCGTCGCCTGCGCCGTGAAATTGTGGGGCGGCATCTGGGTCATCGCTGCCGCATTCGCTCTCGATCGCAAACGCTACCCGCGCTTCCTCGCCGGCGCCGTTTTCGCGGGACTGCTCCTCGTCCTTCCGCTCGCTGCGCCCGCGATGAACGAATTCATCTCCCAGACACTGCGCTTCCAGTTCTCGCGGCCTCCCGACGGTACGCTCGACTTCGCGACGCGCCTGCGCGAGATCTTCACCAGCGGTCACATCGCGACGTCCGTCCTCGCACTCATCGGATTCTTCGCCGTCATGAAATTGCGCGAGCGCGTCTTCGCAATCGCGATGCTGCTGACGATCATCGGCTTCCTCGCATCGTCGAGCTACTGGACGCAATACAACGCCCATCTCGCCGCGAGCCAATGCGTCCTCGCCGGCTTCGGCGCCGCGGCGCTGAGCAATCGACGAACGATCGTCATCGCGCTGATCGTCCTCACACAGGCATGGCCATTCACACGCGAAATGCGCAACGCCATCCGCTCACGCTCGACCGAACTGCTCACATTCGCGCAGACCAGCGTCCCCGCATTCGCATTCGATCCGACATGGACGCTCGCCATGCACCGCCTCCCCCCGCACGGCGACGGCGCACCGGTGATCGTCGACAGCTACGGCGTCATGCTGCGCGAAGCCGCGCGCGCCGGCCGCTTCCGCGACACCACGTCCGCATTCCAAAGCCCTGCTCCCCAACCCGCAATCCTCGCGCGCCTCGCCGCATCGAACTACGTCCTCCTCGGCTGGCGCGGCCCGTGGCAAATGAACGCGCGTGATCGCGCATGGTTCGCTTCCCACTTCGAATGCACCAACCCCGAAGCCGGCGAGCTGTGCGTGTGGAAACGCCGCGCGCAGCCGCTCGCCAATGCACCGTCGATCGAAGACCAAACCATCCGCTTCCTCGACGGCTGGTACGCGATCGAAGGCACGCCGCCGGATACCTGGCGCTGGATGTCCCGCCGATCCGTCATGCAACTCCCGCCCGTCAACGGAATCGCGCATCTGCACCTCCAATTCGAAGGCAATGCGACCCTCACGTTCTCCCTCGACGGCCACCCGATCGAGCGCGCGGACGACATCGAAATCGCAGGCAACACCCCGCACACACTCGTGATCACCGCCGATCGCGTATTCGTGCCCGCGCGCGTGCAACGCCGCTCGCGCGATCAGCGCGAGCTATCAGTAAGGCTGAAGCGCATAGCATGGAACGCCGGCGTCCCCGCCGGCTGATCAGGCGGCGTCCGCGCCGCCTGACGGCTTGCGTCCATGCCGCGACGCATTGCTGCGCGACCGCGCCGCACGTGCGTCCATGCCGCGACGCATTGCTGCCCGACCGCGCCGCACGTGCGTCCATGGCGCGACGCATTGCAGCGCGACCGCGCTGCACGTGCGACCATGGCGCGACGCATTGCAGCGCGACCGCGCTGCACGTGCATCCATGGCGCGACGCATTGCTGCGCGACCGCGCTGCACGTGCGACCATGGCGCGACGCATTGCTGCGCGACCGCGCCGCACGTGCGACCATGGCGCGCAGCATTGCTGCGCGACCGCGCCGCACGTGCGACCATGGCGCGACGCATTGCTGCGCGACCGCGCCGCACGTGCATCCATGCCGCGACACACCGCGATGCGACATCTCCTTTGATATCTTGTCTCCACGAGCCTGGGTACAGCGTAACTCACTGCGTTGCGAGTTATTTACGCGTAGTGGCGCTTAAGTGAATGCATCAGCTTCTAGCCGGAGTCAGGTGCGTATTAGGTGGCGACGTTACTGTCTCGTCGTCTTATCTGTTCTACGACGAGGCTCATGAAGCTTGGATCAAGTGTGGCAGTGGCTTGCGCTTTGAAGAACCGCCGTCCCCAAATCCACGTCCGATGAACTGTTGCTAAAAGTGGACACGGCATCACTCAACCACGGCAAACTCGGAGCGTTGCACGAGCCGCGGAAGGTGTGAGCCTGGGTGGATGTCGCCGGAACGGCGATCGCCGGAGCACCGGCCGGCAAGGACCCGCAACGGAACGCGCGTGGTCGCACTTGTACCGGCGGAAACTGGGCTGAGCTGGGAACTGCGCGGCAGAAAGCGTTGATACGCTGTAAGTTAGCAACATCCCGAACCGCCAAGTCGCACGCGCGCATCGCCTGTTTGCATGTGCAACTGGCCTGTTTTCGTTTGCAACTGGCCTGTTTTCATTTGCAACTGGCCTGTTTTCATTTGCAACCGGCCTGTTTTCATTTGCAACTGGCCTGTTTTCGTTTGCAACTGGCCTGTTTTCATTTGCAACCGGCCTGTTTTCATTTGCAACTGGCCTGTTTTCGTTTGCAACTGGCCTGTTTTCATTTGCAACTGGCCTGTTTTCGTTTGCAACCGGCCTGTTTTCATTTGCAACCGGCCTGTTTTCGTTTGCAACCGGCCTGTTTTCATTTGCAACGGGCCTGTTTTCATTTGCAACGGGCCTGTTTTCGTTTGCAACTGGCCTGTTTTCATTTGCAACGGGCCTGTTTGCATGTGCAACTGGCCTGTTTGCATGTGCAACTCGCCCTGTTCACCAACGAGCGGCCGCACGAGACGCTCGGACAGAAACGTCCGGCCACGATCTATCGTCCATCGCCGCGGCCGTATCCGGAGTCACTGCCGCCCATCGAGTACGCCGGCCACCTCGAGACGCGGAAGATCTCCCACAACGGCATGATGCGCTGGAAACGCGAGCGGATCTTCACGAGCAAAACGCTCACCGGCGAGTGGGTCGGTCTGGAAGAGATCGACGACGGCATTTGGTTAGCCCGCTGGTGGGTATCAGACGGCGAGTGTTTCTACTGAAGAATGAGGCTCAGGGACGTCCTCGCCGTTTTCGCGAAGGCTGTCGATGTGCAGCTCAATTGCTTCCCGAATAAGCTGCATAGCCTCTTCTTTCGTGTCACCGACAGCTACGCAACCTGGAAGATCCGGCACATATGCACCGTACGAACTGTCGCCTTTTTCAAAAATTACGAGGTATTCCATATGGTGTCACGTTTTCTTCAAACCCGCCTGCTTCCAGATACTGCCGAGAGTTCCTGCCGGCACATCGACGCCTAGTTTACCAGCGACCGTGACCGTGCCGGGTTTCGATGTGTGCCGGAACTGGCGGTGACTGCCGCGAGTGCGAACAAGCTGCCAGCCGTCTCTTTCCAACTCCGCGATCACCTCTCGCACCTTTACGGGCGATAAGTATAAGCCGGTTGGAGATCCATTCGGCAGGTCGCCACTTTGAGTTTCCTACTGATTTTGACGGCGATGTCGATGCATGCAGGTCAGCGTCAGTTAAGTTAGCCGGCGGTCCGCTCCGTTGCGAACGGAAATTCTGCCTTAAGCTTCAGTTTCTTCCATAGAGGAATCAAACCACGCCCGCCTGCGTGTACGGTGACTCTCGGAAAGCGATCGAGACGCACCCAAGTACAAGACGAAGACCGTCTTCGTGTTGCCATGAATTGCTCCAGGACCGCCAAGGCGGTTTCGTGGGGAAGAAACAATTCACGTGGCCATTTCTCGATAACTTGCCCGCCGAGACAGACATAAACCGTTGGCGCGGAAAGTCGTGATTTAGTAGCGGCGAAGAGGCTCGATGACTTCTCGCTAGGAAATATGTGGAGTGAAAAACCGGCCGCACCATGAAACTGTAAGCTCATGAAAGGATACTCAGCGATAGCCGGATGCCGTGTGGTTAATGGTGATACTGCACCTTCGGGCCAATTTGACGCCGCGCTCAGGTGAGCTAAAACTTGCGCGGCGGAGAGCCGACGTGGCTCATCAACGTCAGGTGACGAAAAAAGAAGATCACGTGATCGCATTTTATGCAAAACGCTGCGGAGGTAAGCTATTACACACCTATAAGCATGTACTCGGCAACGGCAGTTGATGAGGGTATCGGTAGCCCGTCCTCACGCAAACCTTCGAGGTGCATTTGAATCGCCTCGTACATGTTGCGTTCCGTCTCTTCGCGCGTGTCTCCCGTCGCTACACAACCGGGAAGATCCGGCGAATAGGCCGAGAAGTTCTGCCCTGCCTCTTCGATGACGATCAGAAAGCGATGCATGTTCATTTGAGTCCCGCCTGTTTAAGAATGCTATTGAACGTACCGGGAGCCAAATCGTCGCTCAGCTTACCCGCAATCGTCACCCGCCCCGGCTTCGTAGGGTGCTTAAACTGCCGGTGACTTGTGCCAGATGGATCTTCCCACATCGTTAGATCTCCAGTTCCTGCGGCGTGCAAATTACCGGCGGTTCGTAACCCGATGATCTGCATTGACGCTCAACGCTACGACGAATCGCGGCATTTGCTATGTGCGTACAATTCCAGGTGAGCAAGAAGTCCATTCCATGAACGGTAGCAACGGCAACGTGTAGAGCATCGGTTCTGGCGTTCGCTGCAAGGCCTGCTGCACGCAGCAGCAGTGGCGCCAGGCGCTCGGCCTCCTCGGTAACTCTAAGGATCAGCAGGGCCTCGACTATTTCAAGCCGCTGGCGAGCGATCTGTTGATTCCCGAGCATCGCTTCTCAGATAACGACCTCCGAGTATCCGGAGTCACTGCCGCCCATCGAGTACGCCGGCCACCTCGAGACGCGGAAGATCTTCCACAACGGCATGATGCGATGGAAGCGCGGAGCGGATCTTCACGAGCAAAACGCTCCCCGGCGAGTGGGTCGGTCTTGAAGAGATCGACGACGGCATTTGGTCGCTGTACTACGGACCGGTGCTGCTGGCCCGCTTCGATGAGCGGGAGATGCGATTCTATGGCTGATGCTCAACATCTGTACTGCCCGAGAAAGGACCACGCGTCGCAAGTTGTCCCCGTGCGTAATCGAACATCAGCCCATCGTATCGACACCGTCTGTTCGTGCGAATTGAATGGGCGGCTGTCGCTCCGCGTATTCGGCAGATCACCGCACGAAAGCCCCGTCTCTGCCATTCCCCAACAGTCACCGGGTGTAACCTATGTTCCCGGTCTGTTTTGTCACCCATGTTCCCGGCCGCACGCTGGAGTTAGGCCGCCCGCCAAGCTCCGCGCTGGTCAGCGAAATAATGCTTCAATTCGGTCAGCCTCCTCGGGCCATGTGAACGCGTCGTCCTCTAAGCGGCTGATTTGAAGAGCCGTGTCTTGAATGGTCGGCTTATCTACGACGAGAGTCGCTGTCGTATACCTTCCGATGACTTCGGCTTTGGGAGCATGGATGTGAAGCCGCTCGTGATTGACCAGCACTAGATCTTTACTTCCCAGCGATGCATTGAACACGTCAGATCGTGGAACCACTTTGACAACTATAGAGTCATAAAGATGCTCTTCGAGCAGTTCATGAAAGTCCGACCATATGACTTGTCTCATGACTGCGGCGGCGAGAACAAACGTGCGTGTGAAAGTTACGCCTGCCCGCCTCGCTATCGATGCGTTGAATGCACGATACGACTCCATCCTACGACCGCGCCACAATTCGAAATCTTTCACACAATCCAGAAACGATACAGCCGACACCTTGCCTGCAGAGATGTCGATGCTACTGCGCAAGACCTGTGGACTCTTCGAAATGTCGTATTCGACGCGGCCTAACGCAATGCGGCCCGCATGCTCGTTGAGTACATGTTCCGCGATGGTGGCGAAGAGGTCATCGGGTTCGCTGATTAGGCGGTCAACAGCGGTCGTTAAGCTGGTCCGCTGCACTGGATGCCGGATTCGCGCAATCTCGCGTTGGATCTTGTTGCACGCCGGGGCTAGCGCCGCTAGCAGGTTGTTGTCGGCTCGTTCGGAGTCGAACGTGGCCATCGTGACGCCCAGCAGGTCCGTCGGTATTCGAAAGCTGTCGTGCTGCTGAGGAAGGATGATGTACGATCTAGCACGGCCGAGGCGGCCAATGAAAAGACCTAATTCGAAAACGACATTATCGCGTGCCGCCGACAGAACATCACCTCGAATGCTAAGGATGTCGTCGGGCGAAAAGATGAATGCGCCGCAATCAAAGGCACCCAGTGCCTGCAGGAGAGCTTCTAAGGTGGCTGTTGACAACGAGAACATTCCCTGGTCCCAGACCGTTACATCGGCAACGGGATCGAGATTTTCCTGAACGGCATACGCAATCGACAAACTTTTGCCGGAGGAACCTACAAATAATCGCGGCTTGAACATAGCCTGCTTCAGTTAGAGTTCGATTTCGCGATTCTAGCAGGTTGTACGGTCATTGACTGACTGAGCTCTGACTGAGCTCCCGACCGGTCGGCCCAACGGCTTGAGCCTAAGCTGCACGGCCAAGGCCCACGTGCCGAAGCCGACGCGGCGCGACGGCCGCTGCGAATGAGTCGCAGGCGACGAGTCGCTAACTGCGGCCGGCGTGCCTCCACCCAACCTTGGAGGATTACATAGGCAGCTAGGCTGCTGGGCCGTGCGCCTGAAAGCACGCATGGGCCGACGAGTGAAAGTCTCGTCTGGTCAAACGCTCATTGACCAGTCGACCGTAACTGCGTCGCCGTAAGGCGGGGTGGAGAGCAACGGAAGACGAATGACCGGTCCGCACGAGAGAAACTCGATTCTACCGGTGGATGCAGACGGGAAACGGTCCTAAGGGAGAGTTTGCGGCGCTGAGGAGCGTAAGAAAGCGACTGCGAAAGATCATCAGGTGTTTGGAGGCAGAACGGCCGGAAGCCCCAGGCGATGTGAATCAGGGAGAACCTGCATTGGCAGTGGTGAACTGGTGCAGGAAGTCAGAGCCTCCGTAGTAGCCGTGAAGCGCCGTAACCGGGCGTGGAGCGAAGGGAGGCAGGAAGGTGGATGTGAACGAGAAACTCGTGACGAACCAAACACCACGCCGAGTGCCCATTTGGGCTAAGCAGCGGTGGACCGATTCAGTGTTGTCCAGGATCGGATCGTTGTGAGTCGCTCAATCGCATGCTGAGGGGGACAATGATCAAGGCGAGCCGCCATCACCGATGGGCGCGCCGTGATCGTTCCTTCGGTCTCGCTGAGCCCACCAACTGGAGAGCCGGATGCGGGAGATCTGCAAGTCCGGTTCGGAGGGCAGGGGGAGCCTTAACCGGCTCTCCCTCCCCTATAACGAACGGGGCCGCCGTCGGCTTCTGGCAGGAGTTAGCCGCCGAGCTACGCAGCGCTCTTATTTACTTTGAACTCTCGACGATTTCCGGATGGCGTGGAGCAAGCGTTACAAGGCGCTCAGGATGCTCAAGTTCCTTCTCGCGAAGAAACTCACACAGAGCGGCGAGATCATCGCCAAATTGGGCGGAAAGTTGTTCGCGAGCTTGCCTTGTCTCTTTGACAATTGGATCTTCCCACATCGTTAGATCTCCAGTTCCTGCGGCGTGCAAATTACCGGCGGTTCGTAACCCGATGATCTGCATTGACGCTCAACGCTACGACGAATCGCGGCATTTGCTATGTGCGTACAATTCCAGGTGAGCAAGAAGTCCATTCCATGAACGGTAGCAACGGCAACGTGTAGAGCATCGGTTCTGGCGTTTGCTGCAAGGCCTGCTGCACGCAGCAGCAGTGGCGCCAGGCGCTCGGCCTCCTCGGTAACTCTAAGGATCGGCAGGGCCTCGACTATTTCAAGCCGCTGGCGAGCGATCTGTTGATTCCCGAGCATCGCTTCTCGGATAACGACCTCCGAGACAAATAGTTCGTATTCTTCGCGACGCCTTAGCCACCACTCGCGGGTAAGCTCTTGATTCCCGAGAACTATCACATCACGACTCAGGCGGCCGACGAGGTAGCTGACCATGCTCGTTTCGAGGTAGATGCGAGGCTTCACGATGCCAACCCTATCCTATCGTAGCTGGTTGCGAAAGGAATTCGGTCGAGAGAAACTCCGATTCGACCGGATGATCTGGCGAGCCTGCGGCCCAATGGCGAAGCCTTAGACCCGGTGGATGCAGACGGGAAACGGTCCTAAGGGAGAGTTTCGGCGCTTAGGAGCGTAAGAAGCGACTGCGAAAGATCATCAGGTGTTTGGAGGCAGAACGGTCGGAAGCCCGAGCGATGTGAATCAGGGAGAACCTGCATTGGCAGTGGTGAGCTGGTGCAGGAAGTCAGAGCCTCCATAGTAGCCGTGAAGCCCCGTAACTGGCGTGGAGCGAAGGGAGGCAGGAAGGTGGATGTGAACGAGAAACTCGTGACGAACCAAACACCACGCCGAGTGCCCATTTGGGCTAAGCAGCGGTGGACCGATTCAGTGTTGTCCAGGATCGGATCGTTGTGAGCCGCTCAATCGCATGCTGGAGGGGGACAATGATCAAGGCGAGCCGCCATCACCGATGGGCACGCCGTGATCGTTCCTTCGGTCTCGCTGAGCCCACCAACTGGAGAGCCGGATGCGGAGATCTGCAAGTCCGGTTCGGAGGGAGGGGGAGCTCCTCCGTTTCGCGTTCGCACCACGACGATTTCGGCGACTGGGACGAGCCCTACGCTACAAGTGTTGTGACCGAGCGGAGAGATGGCGAGGTGTATACGCCGACACCGATGCACTGCAAACAACGAAGCAGGAGGATGTTCGAAGGCTCAGTGCATCACATCATGGCTAAACTATCAAGGAATAGCGGCAAGCCCGTCAAGTGCTAGGTGCCATGTGTCGATCTTGTTCGGAAAGAGAATATCCGGCGACGTGGGGACCCACCCTTCCTTCGCCCACGAAACGCAATTCGTCAGATGAAACTTTGCGAACAGCCGGCACGCAAAGTTGTTGCCGATCAGACCGCGTCCGCCATGAGAGGTGTCCACCGCCCCTACAACCGGGTAGTCACCAATTAACAAGCCCGACTGAAAGTGTGGGCGCAGAGCCTCCGGCGGACACGCCTGACTTAGATCGATGACCTGCGTCTGTGACTCGATCGATACTGACACTGGTCCGCTAAGGTGTGGCACAGCCAGAGCAAACAGATAACCGGCACTCGGGTCTTCGGCTAGCGCAAATGAAACGGCTACTTGAAGCGACAAGGTCACATCCAGAAGTGGTGTCGGTACGGTTTCGTAGTGCTGAAGAATTGCCCAGCGGATTATGCGGTCGTGATGAATCTCTTCCGCGACGAGCCGCTTCTTTAATTCGTCCTCAAGACAGCTTAGCCGAGTAAAGCGGTCACGTAACTCGGATCGGCGATCTTTCGTCCCACTAGGACGCAAGATCGAAGGATAGAGTGAGCTGTGGACGCCGGGCTGCCCCTGCAAGTTCAGCACGTGATCCCTGCTCTGTCCGCGAAAGAGAAACCGGAACCTTGGGTTATGGTACTGAAGCGCCGCTATCTTACTTAGCAGGTCTACATACGAGGACACAACGTGGCCCGGCTTAGCGCTGATTTGAAGTCCTGGGCGCGGAACGCCTGGCGCATCGGCGTTGACAATATGGTCGTGTGTATGTGCGAACACCATCGAAACATCGGTAGAGAGGGTTTTCATGGAGTGCTTGATAGTAATCCATGTTTACGTCGGCCTAACGGCTTGAGCCTAAGCTGCACGGCCAGGGCCGACGTGCCGAAGCCGACGCGGCGCGGCGGTTGGTGCGCCAGGAAAAGCTTCGAGGAGGGGAAAACGATGTGAGTTGAAGCACAGAGTGGAAACCTCCTGATGCAACCCAGCAGGTGAGAGTCCTGTCCTGTCAAGAGTGGCCGTCAGCGGGTAGCGAGTCTTGCGCGGTGTTGTCGGAGCAATCCGAGCTGCGAAGCGTAGATAGCGAGCGAACA
>QHVT01000008.1 GCA_003223645.1 Acidobacteriota bacterium
CAGGTCTCACCGGCCGTGAAGTCGACCGTCGGGTCCAGCGTCCACGTCGTCGGACCGCCGCTCAGCGCGAACGCATGAGCACCGGAGGTCGCGCAGGAGATCGTGAATGACGCACCCGTCGCGTTGACGGGCTCGCTGAACGTGACCGTGACGTTGGTATTGGAGGTCTGATTGGTTGCGGCGTTTGTCGGCGTCGTCGCCGTCACCGTGGGCGCGGCGTCGACGGTGAACGAGAAGACATAGTCCGCGGGCATGTTGTCCGGCGGATCGAACGCGTCGGTATCGGTGACCTGCGCGGCGACGACCGTCACGGTGCAAAGCTCGCCGAACGTGAAGTCGACGTTCGGATTGAGGGTGAACGTGGTGCTCGGGCTGGCGCTCGTGGTGAACGTATGCGAGCCGGAAGAGGCGCAGGAGATGGTGAAGCTCGAGCCGCTCGCGTTCACCGACTCGCTGAAGTTGACGGTGATGTTCGTGTTCGCGGCGGCCTGCGGAGCGCCGTTCGTGGGGGTCGTCGACGTGACGGTCGGCGCGGCGTCGACCGAGAACGAGAAGACGTAGTTCGCCAGCATGTTGTCCGGCGGATCGCCCGCATCCTGGTCGGTGACCTGCGCCGCGACCACCGTCACGGTGCACGTCTCACCGCCGGTGAAGTCGGTGGTGGGATCGAGCGTGAACGTGGTCGGACCGCCGCTCAGCGCGAAGCTGTGCGAGCCGGAAGTCGTGCAGGAGATCGTGAATGAAGACGCCGTCGCGTTCACCGCCTCGTCGAACGTGACAGTGACGTTGGTCGACGGGAACGTCGTCGAGGCGTTGGTCGGCGTGGTGGCCGTGACGCTGGGCGGATTGTCGGTCGTGAACGACCAGACGAAATTCGCGAGCATGTTGTCGGGCGGATCGTTCGCGTCGTTGTCGCTGACCTGCGCCGCGAGCACGGTCGCGGTGCACAGCTCGCTGTTGCCGAAGTCGGTGTTCGGATCGACGGTCCACGTGGTCGGGCCGCCGCTGACGGTGACGGTGTGCGCACCGGTGTTGACGCAGCTGATGGTCACGGAGCTGTTGGTGATGGTGACCGGCTCGCTGAACGTGACGGAGAGGTTCGTGTTCGTGGCGACGTTTGTCGAGCCGTTCGTCGGCGTGACCGCCGTGACGCTCGGCGCCGCATCGATCGAGAACGTGAACACGTAGTCACCCACCATGTTGTCCGGCGGATCGAACGCGTCGGTGTCGGTGATCTGCGCCGCCAGCGCCGTCACGGTGCAGGTCTCACCGGCCGTGAAGTCGACCGTCGGGTCCAGCGTCCACGTCGTCGGACCGCCGCTCAGCGCGAACGCATGAGCACCGGAGGTCGCGCAGGAGATCGTGAATGACGCACCCGTCGCGTTGACGGGCTCGCTGAACGTGACCGTGACGTTGGTATTGGAGGTCTGGTTGGTTGCGCCGTTCGTCGGCGTCGTGGCCGTCACGGTGGGCGCGGCGTCGACGGTGAACGAGAAGACATAGTCCGCGGGCATGTTGTCCGGCGGATCGAACGCGTCGGTATCGGTCACCTGCGCGGCGACGACTGTCACGGTGCAAAGCTCGCCGAACGTGAAGTCGACGTTCGGATTGAGCGTGAACGTGGTGCTCGGGCTGGCGCTCGTGGTGAACGTATGCGAGCCGGAAGTGGCGCAGGAGATGGTGAAGCTCGAGCCGCTCGCGTTCACGGACTCGCTGAAGTTGATGGTGACATTCGTGTTCGCCGCAACCTGCGGCGCGCCGTTCGTCGGTGTGGTCGTCGTGACCGCGGGTGCGGCGTCGACGCCGAACGAGAAGACGTAGTCGCTGACCATGTTGTCCGGCGGATCGCCGGCATCCTGGTCGGTGACCTGCGCGGCGACGACGGTCACGGTGCAGGTCTCACCGCCGGTGAAGTCGGTGGTGGGATCGAGCGTGAACGTAGTCGGTCCGCCGCTGAGCGCGAACGTGTGCGCGCCAGACGTCGTGCACGAGATCGTGAACGAGGATGCCGCGGCGTTGACCGCTTCGTCGAACGTCACCGTGACGTTGGTATCGGGAGACGTGGTGCTGGCGTTAGTCGGAGTCGTCGCCGTGACGCTTGGCGGGTTGTCGGTCGTGAACGACCAGACGAAATTCGCGAGCATGTTGTCCGGCGGGTCGTTGCTGTCGTTGTCGCTGACCTGCGCCGCGAGCACGGTCGCGGTGCACAGCTCACCGTTGCCGAAGTCGGTGTTCGGATCGACGGTCCACGTGGTCGGGCCGCCGCTGACGGTGACGGTGTGCGCGCCGGTGTTGGCGCAGCTGACGGTCACGGAACTGTTGGTGATCGTCACCGGCTCGCTGAACGTGACGCTGAGGTTCGTGTTCGTGGCGACGGTCACGGAGCCGTTGGTCGGAGTGACCGCGGTGACCGATGGCGCGGCGTCGATGGTGAAGCTGAAGACGTAGTTCGCCAGCATGTTGTCCGGCGGGTCGACGAGGTCGGCGTCGGTGATGCCGGCCGCGAACACCGTCACGGTGCAGGTCTCACCCGGCGTGAAGTCGGTGTTCGGGTCGAGCGTGAAGCTCGCGCTCGGGCTGGCGCTGGTGGTGAACGTGTGCGCGCCGGAGGTGCCGCAGGTGATGTCGAAGCTCGCGCCGGCGGCATTGACGGACTCGTCGAAGTTGATCGTGACGTTCGTATTCGACGTCCGGTCGGTCGCGCCGTTCGCGGGCGTCGTCGAGCTCACCGACGGAGCTGCGTCGACGGTGAAGCTGAACACGTAGTTCGCCGCCATGTTGTCCGGCGGATCGAAGGCGTCCGTGTCAGTGATGCCGGCCGCGAACACGGTCACGGTGCAGGTCTCACCCTGCGTGAAGTCGGCGTTCGGATTGAGCGTGAAGGTCGTGTTCGGGCTGGCGCTGGTCGTGAACGTGTGCGCGCCGGAGGTGGCGCAGGTGACGTCGAAGCTCGCGCCCGCCGCATTCACCTGCTCGCTGAAGTTGATCGTGACGTTCGTGTCGGCCGCAACCTGCGGCGCGCCGTTCGTCGGCGTGGTCGTCGTGACCGCGGGTGCGGCGTCGATGCCGAACGAGAAGACGTAGTCGCTGACCATGTTGTCCGGCGGATCGCCGGCATCCTGGTCGGTGACCTGCGCGGCGACGACGGTCACGGTGCAGGTCTCACCGCCGGTGAAGTCGGTGGTGGGATCGAGCGTGAACGTGGTCGGTCCGCCGCTGAGCGCGAACGTGTGCGCGCCGGACGTCGTGCACGAGATCGTGAACGAGGATGCCGCGGCGTTGACCGCTTCGTCGAAGGTCACCGTGACGTTGCCATCGAGAGACGTAGTGCCGGCGTTGGCCGGAGTCGTCGCCGTGACGCTCGGCGGGTTGTCGGTCGTGAACGTCCAGACGAAGTTCGCCAACATGTTGTCCGGCGGATCGTTGCTGTCGTTGTCGCTGACCTGCGCCGCGAACACGGTCGCGGTGCACAGCTCGCCGTTGCCGAAGTCGGAGGCCGGATCGACGGTCCACGTGGTCGGGCCGCCGCTGACCGAGACCGTGTGCGCACCGGTGTTGGCGCAGCTGACGGTCACGGAGCTGTTGGTGATCGTCACCGGCTCGCTGAACGTGACGGTGAGATTCGTGTTCGTCGCAACGGTCACGGAGCCGTTGGTCGGAGTGACCGCGGTGACGCTGGGCGCGGCGTCGATCGAGAACGAGAAGACGTAGTCCGCCAGCATGTTGTCCGGCGGATCGTTCGCATCGACGTCCGTCACCTGCGCCGCAACCACGGTCACGGTGCAGGTCTCGCCTTCGGTGAAGTCGGTCGTCGGATCGAGCGAGAACGAGCTCGGGCCGCCGCCGAGGGCGAACGGATGCGCGCCGGAGACGGTGCAGGAGATCGTGAACGCCGAGCCGTTCGCATTGACCGGCTCGTCGAAGTTGACGGTGATGTTCGTGTTCGATGCGCGATTGACCGCGCCGTTCGCCGGAGTCGTCGAAGTGACGCTCGGCGCCGCGTCGATCGTGAACGAGAACACGTAGTTCGCCACGATGTTGTCCGGCGGATCGTTCGCGTCGTTGTCGGCCACGTCGGCGGCGAAGATCGTCGCGGTGCAGCTCTCGCCCTGCGTGAAGTCGGTGGGGTTGATCGTGTACGACAACGGCCCGCCGATGATGGAGGAGTTGCCCGTATCGTGCGTGCCGGAGGTGCCGCAGACGATCTGGAACCAGTTGCCGCTGAGCGTGACGTTCTCGCTGAAGTTGACGGTGACGTCGGAGTTCGACGGAACGCCCGTCGCGCCGTTCGCCGGAGTCGTGCTCTGCACCGACGGCGGCGCGTCGAAGCCGACGGTGAAGACGTAGTTCGCCAGCATGTTGTCGGGCGGATCGTTCGTATCGCTGTCGCTGACCTGCGCCGCGAGCACCGTGATGGTGCACGACTCGCCCGCCGTGAAGTCGACGTTCGGATTGAGCGTCCAAGTCGTCGGACCGCCGCTCAGCGCAAACGTGTGCGAGCCGGAGGTCCCGCAGGAGATCGTGAACGACGAAGCCGTGACGCTCACCGGCTCGCTGAACGTGACGGTGAGATCGGTGTCGGGCTGCGCGAACGAGCCGTTCGTCGGAGTCGTCGCCGTCACCGTGGGCGCCGCGTCGATGGAGAACGAGAACACGTAGTTCGCGGCCATCGCGTCGGGCGGATCGTTCGAGTCCACGTCGGTGATGTTCGCGGCGAAGACCGTCGCCGTGCAGCTCTCGTTTTCGGTGAAGTCGGTCGGGTTGATGGTGAACGTCGCCGGTCCGCCGCTGACCGCGGAGTTGCTCGGGTCGTGGAGGCCGGACGCGCTGCAGGAGATCTGGAACCAGGTGCCGGCCGCGTTGACCGGCTCGCTAAACGCGATCGTGACGTTCGAGTTCAACGGCACGCCGACCGCGCCGTTGAGCGGCGTCGTCGAGGTGACGGTGGGCTGCGCGTCGACGCTGAACGTGAAGACGTAGTTCGCCGCCATGTTGTTCGGCGGATCGGTCACGTCGTTGTCCGTAACCTGCGAGGCAAACACCGTTGCGGTGCAGCTCTCGCCCTGCGTGAAGTCCGTCGGATTGATGGTGAACGTCGTCGCTCCGCCGCTGACGCCGGAGTTGCCGGTGTCGTGCGTGCCGGAAGTGGCGCACGCGATCGAGAACCAGGTGCCGGCGACGGTGACGGGCTCGCTGAACGTGATCGTCACGTTGCTGTTCAAAGTCACGCCGGCCGCGCCGTTCGCGGGCGTCGTGCTCTGCACGGTCGGCGACGCATCGACGTTGATCGTGAACGAGCAGGTGCCCGACACATCGACGCCGCCGTTGGCGGTGCCGCCGCTGTCGCGGACGCGGAGTGTGATGTTCGCCGTTCCGGTTGCACCGGCCACCGGAGTGAATGTGAGCGTGCCGTTCGCGCTGACCGCCGGCCCCGCGGTGAAGAGTCCGGGATTGCTGTTCGCGGTGACTTCGAACGTGAGGGTCTGGCTCGATTCATTGGCCGGACCGGGGCTCATGCCGGTCGCCCAACCGGGGAACGACGCCGCGCCGAGGGAGCTGTCGGCGATGACGCTCGGACCGCAGCTGAAGCTCGGCGCGTCGTTGACCGGATTGACGGTGATCGTCACGGTCGCGGTGTTCGACACCTTGTTCGAGCTGTCCTTGGCGGTGTAGGTGAACGTGTCGGTGCCGAAGAAGTTCGGGTTCGGGGTGTAGGTCAGGTTCGGCGCGACGCCGGAGAGCACGCCGTTCGTCGGCGGGCTGACGATCTGCCAGGTGAGCGCGCTGCCTTCCGGATCAGTCGCGCTCAGCGTCACGCTGACCGGGACTTCCTCGTTGGTCGTACGCGAGAGGTTCTGCGCGACCGGCGCGTCGTTGACGCTGCCGATCGTGATCGTGACGATCGCGTCGTCGTTGCTCGTGCCGTCGCTGACGCGATACGTGAACGTGTCGGTGCCGAAGAAGTTATGCGCGGGGTTGTACGTGAACGCGCCGTTGCTGCTGAGGACCACGCTGCCGTGCGACGGATTGGTGAGGAGCGTCGCGGTGAGCGCCGGCCCGTCGGCATCGACGTCGTTGGCGAGGACTCCGGGCGCCGCGACGTTGAGCGGCGTGTCTTCCGGCGTGTTGTACGCGTCGTCGTTGGCGATCGGCGCGCTGGAGTTCTTGTTGGAGACTTTGATCGTCACTTCCGCGACGTTCGAGTCTTTCGTGCCGTTGTTCGCCTTGTAGTTGAACTTGTCGGTGGTGTCGCTCGTCGGATTGTCGGGGGTGTAGGTGAAGCTGCCGTCGGGGTTGAGCACGACGTTGCCGTGCGACGGGGTGCTGACCGGCGTGGCGGTGAGCGGCTTGCCGTTCGGATCGCCGTCGTTGCCGAGGACTCCGGGCGCGTTGACGGCGAGGCCCTGTCCCGACTTGCGCGCGAACGAATCGTCCTGCGCGAACGGTCCGCTGTTATCGACGAAGCTGTCGAAGCGGAAGTAGATGAAGTCGTCCGTGGTGTTCGCGACCGCGAAGACCCGGAGCATGCGAACGGCGGTCGCGCCGTCGGACGCCATGCCGGTGACGAGCGGAGCGATGTTGTTCCAGTCGTTGCCGTTGCCATCGAGGACGAAGTTGCGCGAGCCGGGGGTGTTCGCCGAATGACGGCGGCCGACCGGAGGCGGAATCATGATCGGCGAGCCGTTCGGCTGCGTCAGAACGTGCTGCGTGAAGAAGCCATCCGTGGCATCGAACCCGACGTGAATGCTCCGCGTCTCAATTCCAGGCACGGCGGAGTACGGGATGCGCGTTTCCAGAAGAACGAGGCCGCTGGGAGTTTGGAGGCCGGCGGGACGAACGGTGAGATCGAGATCGACGGGAGGACCGAAGACGCCGGCGGTGCAAACCTGGCGATAGATGCGTGTTTCCTGTGCCGACGTATCCGTCGTGACGGCGCGGGTGACGAGAATCGTGTCGACCCCGGTCATGCCGCCTTCGTTGCAGCCGACGTCCGGCAGGTTGTCGATCAGGACGCGGAAGTCCGCAGTTGCTGCCGACGCGAGAATGGGAAAAGCAGCGACAGCGAATAACAACGCAAATACGGCAGTCAGCCGGCGACGCGACGCGACCATCAAGCACACCCCTTTTGAGAGACCACCGTGGAAATACACCCGAGGAACATGGCTAACCCGAGCGAAATTCGGACGATGCGCATGATAGCACCCAAAAAAGAAAAGGCCGTCGCGCTCCCCGACGGCCTCAACCGGACGAAGCGGGCGAACGTGATCGCCACCCGCCGCAATCGCACGCCCCCGCGATCACGCCCGCTTCGCATATCCTCGTGAAAACAAAAAGAGGGCGTGCGGTACGCCCTCTTTCCGTCGCGTATTGTACTCACCCGGTTGTTTTTGCACGTGACCGGCGTCACGTGGGAGCCTCCTGGCCTCCTGGCCTCCTAGTACGTCAATTGCGCGTCGTGGAGCGGCGGCCGCCTCGGCCGCCGGAGCGCAGCGACAACCAGATGCAGCGTTTTGATTTCGGCGGCCGAGGGCGGCCGCCGCTCCACAGTTTCGTGATTGAAGCTCAGTAGTGGTCGTTCAAACTTGAAAACTCTTGGTTGCCCGATCTCCCGTCTGGGAGGCCTGGAGGCCCGGAGGCCTGGAGGCCCGGAGGCTTGGAGGCCCGGAGGCCTGGAGGCCCCGCATCCGGTGTCACCGATGATCGGGCGCCTCCGCGGGAGATGAACTTACGGGGTCCCCGGTGTGGTGCTCCCCGATCTGAAACCGCAGAAACGCCTGCACGGCATCACGCGCGCGGCCCGGCTTGGCGGTGATGCGCACCCGCGCTCCGTTCGGGATCTCTTCATAGCGATATTCGATCGAGTCGCCGAGCTCCTTCATCGTCTCCGCGCCGTCGGGCATCCGGCCGTGAATCTCGACCGGCTTCGCGAAGTCGCCGGCCGTGAACTCTTTAGCGATCGATTTGAGGTGCGTCCGGATCGCGGCGACGCTCTCCGCATCGTTCGCGTCGAGCGAGCGCGCCTCGATGGCGCCTCCGTCTTCCAAGAGGCGAAAGTTGTGCGTCGTCTTGTCATGCGAGAAGCCCATCACGCGATCGCCCGCCTCGGCGACATGTTTCGCGTGCATCGGACAGTTCTCGTGGTCTTGCGCGACCAGCGGCAGCGTGAGGAGCAGGATCAGCATCAGTTTTCTCATGGTCGTTCCTTTCGTTTGCGCAGCCCTTCGAGCAGAAACGCGGCTTCGCCTTCGCGCGTCGCGGCGAGTTGCCCGTCCCATTCTTCGACGATCCCCGCGAGCTCCTCGCGCATCGCCTGCATCTCCGCGATGCGGCGATCGAGCCCGGCGAGCTTCTCACCCGCCAGCGCGCGCACACCGCGGCACGGAGGCGTGCCCTGGTCGCGCTGGCGAAGGATGCGCGCCAGCTCGGCGAGCGAGAAGCCGATCGCGATCGCTCTCCGGATGAGCATCACGCGGCCGGCACTCTCACGCACGTGGTAGCGATAGCCGTTCGCCCCGCGCACCGGGGCGGGAAGCACTCCCACCCGCTCGTAGTGGCGGATCGTGTCGGCGCTCACTCCGCACATTCGCGCGAGCTCGCCTGTGAGGATTTCGTCGTTCGGCGAGTTTATCCCGCGCGTAGACGCGGGATCTGCGGAACCACCGCGAGATCCATCCCTGGATCCGGTGGCACCGGAGATCCCGCGTCTCCGCGCGGGATAAACTGAACCGATTTCGTCTTTCACGCCGGACAACGTAAACTCTGGAACCAGTTCCAACGTCAAGACAACGAACGGCCACAGTTTTGCACGTGATGTAAATCCCGAGCTCTCGACGGGTCTCATGTCAGAAATCGCGAAGCCGTTTCACCTCGTCCGCGCGAGCGATGGACCGGATGACGAACTGTCGCGCCTCCGCGCGGAGCTCGACGCGCGCAATCGCCAGGAAACGGCGATGGCGGAGCTCGGGCAGGCCGCGCTCACCGGCGTCGACCCGCTCATTCTCCTCGGCCAGGTCTGCGCGCTCGTCGAGCTCACGCTGCGCGTCAGTCATTCCCGCGCGCTGGAGATCACACCGGGCGGACGCATGATCCTCCGCGCCGCCCTCGGCGCGAACGCGACGTTCCTCCATTGCGGCCGCGATGAAGACGAAGACGAGTCGATCGGCATGGTCACGCTCCTCGCCGACAGTCCGTTCACGTTCTCGAACCTCGAAGAAGAGACGCGCTTCAAGGGCACGCATCTTCGCAACTACCACGGCGTGCGCAGCGGCGCGGGCGTGGTCATCCGCACGCAGCACGGTCCGTTCGGCGTGCTCCTCGCCTACTGCAACGACGAGCGCACGTTCACCGACTACGAACTGGCGTTCCTCCGCGCCAGCGCGGACATCGCCGGCCAGGCCATCACGCGCGCCCGCGCGGAGCGCGCGCTCGAGGAGCGCGAGAAACGATTCCGCACGATCGTCGAGAAGAGCTGGAGCGGCGTGGTGCTGCTCGACGCGAACACGCACTTCTCCTTCACCGGCTCGTCGACGCATCACCTGATCGGCTACGACGAGCACGAGCTGATCGGCCGCAGCATCTTCGAGTTCGTTCATCCTCGCGACGTGACTGTCGCGCGGCAGGTGTTCGACGAAATTCTCACGTCGCCGAACAAAGAAGCGCACGGCGAGCTGCGCTTCCGCCACAAGAACGGCGCGTGGGTGTGGCTGGAAGGATTCGGACAGAACCTGCTGCAGGAGCCGAGCGTCGGCGCGATCGTCATCAACTATCGCGACGTCTCGCAGCGGAAGGAGACGGAGAAGCAGCTCGAGTATCGCGCGTATTACGACTCGCTCACGTCGCTGCCGAACCGGCTGCTCTTCCGCGACCGGCTCGTGAACAGCCTCGCGCACGCGCGCCGCAACCGCGTCGGCCTCGCCGTGATGTACCTCGACGTCGATCACTTCAAGCTCGTGAACGACGGCCTCGGGCATAACTTCGGCGACAAGCTCCTCGCCGACATCGCGCATCGGCTGCAAGGCGCGTTGCGCGCGTCGGACACGATCTCGCGAATCGGCGGCGACGAGTTCAGCATCCTACTGCCCGAAGTCACGAACGCCGAGGCGGTGGCGGGCGTCGCGCGCAAGATCCTCGACTCCCTGTCGAACCCGTTCAGCGTCGACGGCCACGATCTCTTCGTCACCGCGAGCATCGGCATCAGCTGCTTCCCCGCGGACGGCGACGACGTCGAGACGCTGCTCAAGTGCGCCGACGCGGCGATGTACCGCGCGAAAGAGCTCGGGCGCAATCAGGCGCAGCTCTTCACCGCGAGCATGAACGAGCGCTACGTGCGCCGCCTCGCGCTCGAGCAGCACCTGCATCACGCGATCGAGCGCGATCAACTGGAGCTTTGGTATCAGCCGATCTACGACCGCGCGCGCCGGCGCGTCGTTTCCCTCGAGGCGCTCCTGCGCTGGCGCGATCCGAATCGCGGACTCGTGCAGCCGTCGGAGTTCATCACCCTCGCGGAGGAGACGGGACTCATCGTGCCGATCGGCGAATGGGCGCTGCGCACCGCGTGCATGCAGCTGCGCGAATGGCACAGACAGGGAATCGCGACGCTGCGCATGGCCGTGAACATTTCCGCCGTGCAGTTGCAGCAGCGCGGACTCGTGGACGTCGTGCGCGCGGCACTCGCCGCGGCCGGCCTCGCCCCCGAGATGCTGCAACTCGAGATCACCGAGAGCACCGCGATGCAGAACTTCGAGCTGACGGTGAGCGTGCTCGAGGAATTGCGCGCCATGGGCGTCAGCGTCGCCGTCGACGACTTCGGCACCGGCCAGTCGTCACTCATCTACCTCAAACACTTCCCGATCGACGTCGTCAAAATCGACAAAGAATTCCTGCGCGAAGTCACGTCGAACGACACCGCCGCCGCAATCGTCTCCTACGTCATCAACCTCGCCCACACCCTGCAACTGCGCGTCGTCGCCGAGGGCGTCGAGACCGAGGAGCAGTACACATTCCTCAAACACTACGGCTGCGATCTGATTCAGGGATATCTGTTCAGCCCCCCGCTCCCCGCCGCCGACGTCTTCCCGTTCTTGCAGCGAACGCTGTGGAGGCCGAAGACGTTGGAGGTGAAGAGGCCGGAGGCGTAAGCCGTCTATCCGATCAAGTGGTTCTCGGACTTTTGTCCATGGCATTGCGCAAACGCCGCTCGAACACACCCGCCGCGGCGGCGACGACGACCGACATGAAAATCATGAAAAGTCCCATCGCCACGCCGCCCGCAATGTCGTCCTTGCCGCGCACAGCGATCAACAAGTAAGCCACTGCCGCTCCAATCAGAACGATCAGAGCGATTGCGCAGCGTTTGATCGTCCGCAAGGCTCTGACTGAGCTCGATGAGAATGCCTTATTTTGCCCGACGTACCCGAATAGCCTGAACGCTTGATAGAGGGCTACGAAAAACGCGATGGATGCGAGATATGCGTATGCCAGGAAGGGATCTTTGAAGTAAATTTCGTAGAGCGTGGCATGCGCATTTCTCCCCTCGACATGAGGCTCCCAAAGCATGAAAGCGAGAGCGCCGATGCCTACGAGCACAATGACTGTCTGAAGAAATCTTGTCGAGCGTCGCTTGAGTGAGGGCGCTGGATTCATCCCTGCCATTTTAATCGTGGTGATCGTTCCGCCGAAGCCTCTTGCGGAAATAGTCTCGCCACCCCTCTGGAAGCGCTGTCAGCCGGCTTACGCGGCGTAGAAGGTCTTGATTGTTTTGATCCGCTGCATACAGGCTCACGACATCCGCAACTGCGATCGCTTCCGGGTGTTTCTCGATGACGGAGATTGCGTCGCCGGCTCCGGCTTCGCCGTCTCGAGAGACGGCCATATAAAAGCCTGTCCGTCCGCTGTGGAGGAAACGCTTCACCATATCGGCGCGTTTGAAACGGATGGAGAGTTTGAAGCAGGGCATGCGTGGCTGGGTCACGACGAATTCTGCGGTGCCGATGCGGAGCCGGTCTCCGATATGAACATTGCTCTCGCTCAATCCGGTCGTGGTGAAATTCTCACCGAAGGCGCCGCACGGAAGGTCGATCTCCGGAAGTTCGGCAGCCCATAATGGATAGTGCTCCCTGGGGTAGACATACACTGCCTTATCGGCGCCGCCATGCACTGTGAGGTCCGACTGCCGGTCGCCTTCGACATTGAGACTCTTCACCTGTACCCGCCCGGAAACAGGTTCCTTGAAGATGGACGTCTGAATGGTCTGGCCCTGCCATTCGACATTCCGCGGCAGTCCGACGTTGATGGAGATCACTTCCATGATGAGATTTTCACCACGTTCTTGCTCATGATGCCAGGGAAATCGCGCTGCTGCCGGACGACGATCGGTTCGTCAGTGACGCGTTGAGCGGCGCCGCGTCGTGTCCTGCGGCTGCACGCGCAGCGCTCCGGTGAGCGTCGCGGTGTCGCGTCCGCTGCGCACGAGGACGACGAACGATCCTTCCGGCGCGTCGGGCTCGATGGTGTACGTCGCCTTCACGTAGTTTGCGCCCCACGAAAAGTCGGAGATGCGGTGGAACGCCGCATTCGGGATCTCGAACTGCGTCATGCCGCTGACGAATCCGTCGCCGGCGATCGCCAGCGTGACGGTATCTCCGGCGCGCGCGACGACGGGCGAGGTCTGCACGTTCACGTCCGTTCCGTTGCAGCGCCCGATCCAGCGTGGATTCAGTTGCACGGCGCCGGCGGTGTTGACGACGAGGTTTCCGTACACGCGCCCGTTCTCGACGCGCATCGGCGCGGCGTCGTAGAACGTCGTGGGGAACGAAGTGGTCTTCGCCTGACGCCACGTGCCTTGCAGCGCCTTCACTTCGACCGGACCGTCGAGCGGCTCGGCGTAGATGCGATATGAGCCGGCCGGGACTCCGCTGAGCGTGAACTCGCCGCTGGCATTGCTGAGCGAGGTCGTCACGGCTTCGCCCGCCACATTCACGGCGACGACCTGGGCGGCGAAGATGCCGCCGCTGTCGCCGACGACGCGTCCCTGCAGCGTCGCGCCGCTCAGCGTCGGATCGAAGCGCGGATATGTCGTGGCAATGGCGATGCGATCGTCGCTGTCGAATGCCGTCGGAATGTTTCCCGGCGTCACGTAGGGAAACATGACCGCGGAAAGCACCGCGGAGTGATCGAGTCCGAGGACGTGTCCGACTTCGTGGCGCAGCGCGGTGTCGACGTTGAAGTCGCCTTTGAGCAGCCACGGATCGATCTGGATGTCTGCGTCGATGAAGTGCCCGCTGTCGTCGAACGTGTAGGTCGTCATCGCCAGCATGCCCTGGCCGTTGAAGAGCTCATCGGCGAGCGACACGACGACTTTTCCGTCGTTCGGCCGCGCCGCCGCGGCGACGATTCCGCGCGATGAGAATTGCACGTTCGCATCGGGAACCGACGCCCAGGCATTGAAGGCCTGATCGATCATCGTGCCGAAGGCGGGCTTCAGTTCGAGCAGCCGCTGATCGACTTCGTACGGCAGCGGAAACGCCGACGCGCTCCACTCGATGGGCGTCGGCTTGCCGTTCACGTCGTACGTGAGGCGCGTCGCCGCCGCGAGAGGAAGTGTGATGAGGAGGACCGCCGAAACTGCCGCGAGTCGCGGGCGCATGGTGACGGGCGAAAGTGCAAGGGCTGCGCCGGATGGCGGAGGGTTTTGTGGTGACCGCTGCCCCCAGCGGTCACGGCGCCGCCTATGGCGGCGCTAAATTTGCGGCGCGTCGCACCGCTGTGACCGCTGAGGCAGCGGTCACCACAAACTCCAATTAGCATTAGCCCAGCGCGATCAGGTCGATTTCCAGCAGGCTCCCTTTCGGCAGGTTCGACGCCTCGATCGTCGTCCGAGCGGGCTTGTGATCGCCGAAGTACTCGGCGTAGATGGTGTTCAACGTCTTGAAATTCTCGAGGTCGGTGACGTAGACGGTCGCTTTGAGGACGCGGTTGAAGTCGCTTCCGCCGGCGCGGAGAACGGCGGCGAGGTTCTTGAGCACGCGATGCGCCTGCGCGCTGAAATCGCCTTCGACGAGATTGTTCGTGGCCGGGTCGAGGGCGATCTGGCCGGAGGTGTAGAGGATGCCGTGGTGTTTCACCGCCTGGGAGTAAGGGCCGATGGCAGCGGGCGCGTCGGGTGTGGCAATGATCTCCATCGAGTGCAAGTCCTTTCAGCGCGGGAGTATCTCCTATACTAGGCCGCACTGTGAATTATCCGGGGAACCCCTCTCTCGCGGCGCCGGTGAAGGACCGCGTGGTCTCGACGTTTCAGCAAACGCTCGCGCTCTACAAGCAGGGACGCAAGGACGAGGTCGTCGCCGGCTGCGGACTGATCCTGCAGATGGACCCGACGTTCGAGCCGGCGAAGAAGCTGCTGGAGAAAACGAAGAATCCGGCGTTGCCGATCGATGTCGAGGCGTTCTTTCCGCCGAGCGACATCCGTCCGCTGATCGATCAGGCGCGCGAGGCGATGGCCGCGCGCGATTTCCAGCGCGTCGTCCATCTCGCCTCCGAGATCCTCACCAACGACTTGATGAACGACGACGCCCGCATCCTCGGCGACGAGGCGCGCGAGAAGCTCGAAGCGGGTCCGTTCATCGAGCAGTTCATGCGCAAGTGCGAGGCGAACCTCAAGAGCGGCAACTACGCGGCCGCGAAGTCGGACCTCGAGAAAGCGCGCGCTCTCGACGCGTCGCATCCCGACGTCCTGCGAGCCTCGCAAACGATCGCCGCGCGGCAGAGCGGACCGAAGCCGGTTCCGCCGCAGCCGTCGTTCGTCGTCGACAACGCGCCGCCGGCGACGGGACGCGCGGCATCGCAGGCATCCGACTTCGGCTTCACGTTCGAAGAAGAGAAACCGCACGAAGGATCGTTCGCGAATTTCTCGTTCGACTCGCCGACCGATTCGCCGTTCTCATTCGGGGGCGCGCCCGCGAAAACGCCCGGCGCCGAGTTCGATTTCTCGACCGCATCGGTCGGCACATCGCCCGACGATCAGAAAAAAATCGAGCAGTATCTCGCCGACGGCGACAAGGCCTACGCATCGGGCGACCATCAGCAGGCGATCGATTTGTGGTCGCGCATTTTTCTGATCGACGTCACGAACGAACAGGCGTCGGAGCGGATCGAGAAGGCGAAGGGGAAGCGCCGCGAGGTCGAGCAGCGAGTCGATTCGCTCCTGGCATCGGGACTCGGGGCGATCGATCGCAAGGACAACCCTCGCGCGCGCGCCGACTTCGAAGAAGCGCTGCGCCTCGATCCGAACAACGCCACGGTGCGCGGCTATCTCGATGACGTGAACAAGCCGGCGGCGCAGGCGGCTGCGGCCGCACCATCGGCTCCGTTCGCTCCCGATGCCGACGAGAAGATCGATCTCGATTTCTTCGAGGATGAGATGCCCGAGGGCCTTGAGGCGCCTCTTCGTCCGCCGCCGCCTTCCGAGAGTCCGGTTGCTGCGGCGCCGGCGAAGGAAGCGAAGAAGGCGAAGCCGGTCTCGCCGCCGCGCGAGTTTCCGATGCGCGCGATCGCGATCGCGCTGGCGGTGCTCGTCCTCGGCGCCGGCGGATGGTTCGCGTATCAGAAGTTCTTCAACCAATCCGGCGAAGAGACGGCGGCCACCGACTCGCAGGCGCTCCTCGGGCGCGCGAAGGCGCTCGCGTCGCGAGGCAAGTACGACGACGCGATCAAGCTGCTGCAGGACATCAAGGCCGGCGATGCGCAGCATGACGCGGCGCTGAAGTTGATGGCCGATCTGAAGCAGAAGCAAACGGGATCGGCGGCGTTCATCGACGGCAAACCAGCGGCGCAGTACTACGACGAGAAAGTCGCCGCCGCGCGCCTGGCGTTCGGGCAGCACGACTACGCGGCCGCGAAGACCGCGTTCGAAGATGCGCAGCGCGTGAAGCCGCTCGCGCCCGACGCGAAGGCGGAGTACGACACGGCCTCGAATCAGGTCGCGATGCTCGACTCGGCCAAGAAGCTCTTCACCGAACAACGCTACGATGAAGCGATCTCGAGCCTGCAGCCGATCCTCCAACAGGATCCGCAGAACGCAACCGCCCAGCGAATGATCGTCGACGCGCACTTCAACCTCGGCGCGAAAGCACTGCAGGAACAACGCACCGCCGACGCCGTCGCGCAGTTCGACGAAGTGCTCAGAGTCACCCCGAACGACGAGCTGGCAAAACGCAGCCGCGAGCTCGCGCAGCGCTACGACAAACAAGGCAAGGACCTGCTGTACCAAATCTACGTAAAATATCTGCCGTTGCGGCAAGCGACGTAAGCGCGCTACGCTGCAAACAGCGCAGCGTACGGGAGGGTGTGATGCGATTCGATGAGGTGGAGCTGCAGTCCGTTCCCTTCGATGCCGAGCCTGCGCCGCCTCCCGCCCCCTCACCCCGCACCCCCATCCTCAAACACGCACTCGCCCTGCTGACCGACCTCTCGCTCTTCGCGGCGCTCGCGCTTGCGCTCTCGCCACTCCTCCCCCAACCGCCGACACGCATCGCCCTCGTCGCACTCATCGGATTCGTGCTGATGCTCTCCTTCTATTACTTCGCCGGCGCGTGGACGCTGTGGGGAAAAACGGTCGGCGGCGCAATCTTCGACGTGCGGGTGGAGAAACGCACGCTGCGCAATGCGGCGATGAGGTGGGTGTGGATGGTGGTGGGGATCGGGATCGTTGCAGCGGTGGTGACCGCTGTGTTGTGGTGACCGCTGAGGGCAGCGGTCACCACAAAGAGCGATTACCACAGACTTCTTAAAGCGCGCTCTTCACGTCCTTTGCGCTGCTCCTCCCCGCCTCCACCCACGCGAATCGTGTGGCGAGTGAGCCGAGGAGTGTCGATGCGGCGGCGGCTTTGCGTTTGTTGAAGAGGCGGAGCGCGAGCGGCACGGGGCCGGAGAGCGCGCCGGCGAGGCGCATCAGCAATTTTTCTTCGACGTTCGCGGCGGGGAGGGACTCGAAGATGGCGGCGCCGAGGGCGAGGGCGTTGAGGGCGTCGCTCTTGTTGCCGCGGAGCTCGAGCAGCGCGCATGCGGATGCGAGAGCGGATGCGCCGAAGTGGACAGGCAACAGGTCGACGTGTTCTTTCCAGACGGGAATCGTGGTCGCGCCGAGGAGGACGCCGGTGTAGGTCGACATCACGAGTCCGCTCGCGGCGGCAACGAGCGACGCGAGGTTGCGCACTGTTTTGTTCGGCACGAACACGGCGGCGGTGGAGCCGGCTCCGAAGACGGCGAGCGTCCACGCGCCGACGGACATCGGCGACTGCGGCTTGAAGACGCGCAGCATGTTGAGAAAACGGTCCGGACGTCCGAGATCGGCGATGAGGAGCGGAGCGGAGAGATTGGCGCCGATCGCGGCAATCCAGCGCGCGTCGCGCGCGAGCTTTTCGTTTCTCGGTCCGGCGATTTGCGCGGCGATGCCGAGGACCGCGGCGGCGCCGGCCGCGCCTCCGACGAAAAAGTACGCCGGCACTTCCCACGTCCAGACGGGCGGCTTCAGCAGCGGGAGGTCGTGATAGGAAGTCATGAACGCAGAACGCAGAACGCAGAATGAAGAGCGAAGAACGTCATGCGATTTCTCAATTCTACGTTCTGCGTTCTGCGTTCTGCGTTCGCCGCCCGAGCAGGGCAAATGCGAACACTGCTCCAAACGCGATCGCGCCCGCCGCCGCGGCAGCCGCGCTCCACGCGGGCTTGAGCAGCGTCGTCGGCAAGACCGGATTCGACGGCAGGTTGTATTGACGCGCGTCGCCGCGCACGAGAAAGAATGCGTGCGTGCCGCCGACGGACGAGTCCTTCGGATTCCAGATCGACGCGTCGGTCATGCCGCCCGCGTGCAGCTTCGCCACGCGCTCATCGGCCACGCGCTCGAGCTCCGCGAGATCACCGAAGAGAATCGACTGCGTCGGACACGCCTTCGCGCACGCGGGCTCCTCGCCCGCTTTCTGCCGGTCGTAGCAGAACGTGCATTTGAACGCGCGTCCGTCATCGGGATTGCGGTCGACGACGCCGAACGGACAGGTGACGACGCAGTATCCGCAGCCGTTGCAGATGTCGGGCTGGATGTAGACGCCGCCGAATTCCGTCCGAATGATCGATCCGGTCGGACACGCCTCGAGACATCCGGCGTGCTCGCAGTGCTTGCAGACATCGGACGAGAACTGCCAGGTCATGTGCTCCGCGGCGTTGCCGCCCGCGCCGATCGTCGTCGCGCTCTCGACGAACTTCACATGCCGCCACGTCGAATGTCCGAGGCTGAGGGTGTTGTCGTAGGAGAGGCCGGACCAGAGGAAGCCGTCGTGCGGAACGTCGTTCCACTCCTTGCACGCGACCTCGCAGGCTTTGCATCCGATGCAAAGCGTGGAGTCGGTGAAGAAGCCGGTCGTAGTCACCGGCGTGAGCTTACCTCAGAGGTTGTGAAAAAAATCTCCGTCATCCTGAGCCGGCCCACCGCGCGATGCGCAGACCTCGATCGTAATGACCGCCCCTCACCCGGCGCTTCGCGCCACCCTCTCCCCGCATGCGGGGCGAGGGGTAACATGTACGAGCATCGAGATTTGTTGCCCTTCTCCCCGCATGCGGGGAGAAGGTGCCCGAAGGGCGGATGAGGGGCTGTCATTAGAAGCCGCGAAGACGGCGAAGGATCTCTAAATTGCAGACTCTTCGCATTTTGAGATCCTTCGTCGCGCTTCGCCGACTCAGGATGACGGAGATTTTTTCACAGGCTCTCAGTGACGAACGGCGCGGCTGCGCGGCGCGACGTCGAATGCATAGACGCGTCCGCTGCGCGAGTAGACATACGTGACGCGCCCGCGAAATTCGACGACGGAGCCGAAGTCGAGCGGCGCAGTCGTCCATGTTGAAGCGCCGACCGACGCGCCCAGCGCGTCGACGCTGATGATCGTGCCTTCGCTGTGTGTACGGAGCGCGAGATCAGTTCGTCGCGCGCGTCAGATTGCAGCTCAGCCCTTTCGACTCGAAGATCCGCACGTTCGGCTCTTCGGAAATGGCGAGCAGATCATTCACGACGTCGCCGGTCACGAGTCCGCGCGGTCCCCAGTGATACGGCAGTCCGACCTGATGGACGCGCGCGACCCCTGTTGAAGTATGGATGTCGAGCGACGGCATGCGCGTCGTGACGAGCGCGCGTGCGCGGATCGATCCGCGTGCCGTCGATACGATCACCACGTCGCCGTTCGCGACACCCGCCTCGCGCGCGAGCTCGGGCGAGATTTCGGCGAAGAGCTCGGGCTGCAGCTCGGCGAGATGCGAGAGCGTGCGCGACATGCCGCCGGCGGTGTGGTGTTCGGTCAGGCGATACGTCGTGAGCACGTACGGAAAACGCGCGTCGGGCGAGGACGCGTACGGATTGTCGGGACGCTCGAGCGTCAGCGCGGCGGGATTCGTTTGCTGTTCGTACAGCGGGTTGCGCACGTTCGACTCGAGCGGCTCGTAATGCACGGGCAGCGGACCGTCTTTCAATCCCGACGGCACCCACAGCCATCCCATTCCGTCGGGATGCATGATGAACGGCGCGTCGCCGGGGAGCGCTTCATCGCCGCCCTCGTCCGCGTCGGGCTTGTAGTCCGGCGCCTTGCCGCGCGTGAAATCGGCGACGTCGTGTCCGACCCACTCGCGCTTCTCTTCGTCCCACCAGACCAGCGCCTTGCGCTCACTCCACGGCGTGCCGTCCGGCTTCGCCGACGCGCGGTTGTAGAGGATGCGGCGGTCGAGCGGCCACGCGTAACCCCAGCCGTGTCCGTAGCGGCCCTCCGGCTCGCGTTTGTTCGCTTTGTTTTCGTTCTCGAACACGCCGGAGTAGATCCAGCAGCCGCACGATGTCGAGCCGTCGTTTTTCAGCTCGCCGAAATGTTTGATCGGAGTGGTGCGCGTCTCTGGCGCGCCCCCGCCCGAAGGCGCGCCGGAGGCGCGCACCACTCCGCCGTGAATCTCCTTTAAAACCTCTTCCACATTTTCGTCCGCGTAGTCCCACGTCAGCGCGCGTAGGGCGGCGTCGCGCGGACGATCGGTTGCGCGTGCTTTCATCCTCCGCCCGAGCTTCACCATGAACTCGTAGTCGCTCTCCGCTGCTCCGGGCGGCTCGACGGCTTTCTCGCGCCATTGCAGGAGGCGCTGTGTGTTCGTGAACGTGCCTTCTTTTTCGACGTGCGACGCCGCGGGGAAGAAGAAGACTTCCGTCTCGATGTCGTCCGGCGCTTCCTGCCAGAACACGGCGGTCTCCATCTCGACCATGTCGCGCACGACCATCCACTTCAACTTGCGCATGGCCTGGCGATGCAGCTTCGCGTTCGGCGATCCGACCGCGGGGTTCTGTCCCATCACGAACAGACCTTCGAGATGTCCATCGGCCATGTCGAGCGAGTAGCCGAAGTACGAATGATCGCCGGTCAGCTTCGGCAGCCAATTGAATCCGAAGTCGTTCTCGCGCGTCGCCGCGTCGCCGTAGTACGCCTTCAGCAGGCTGACGATGTACTTATCGATGTTGAACCACCACCCCTTCGCGGCTTTGTGCTTCTTCAGATAGTCGGAGAGCGAGCGCTCCTTCGACGTCGGCATCGGCAGATAGCCGGGCAGGATATCGAAGAGCGTCGGCACGTCGGTCGATCCCTGGATCGACGCGTGGCCGCGCAGCGCCATGATGCCGCCGCCGGGACGTCCGATGTTGCCGAGGAGCAGTTGCAGGATCGACGCGGCGCGGATGATCTGCACGCCGCTCGAGTGCTGCGTCCATCCGACCGCGTAGCAGATCGCGCCGGTCTTCTCCGCGCCCGACGCGCTCGTGTAGACGTCGGCGATCTCGAGAAACTTCGCACGCGGGATGCCGCAGGACCGTTCGACGAGCTCCGGCGTGTAGCGCGCGAAGTGGCGCTTCAAGATCTGGAACACGCAGCGCGGATGCTGCAGCGAAACGTCGCGCGGCGGATCGTGCGGTGTCGTCGATGCGCCCTGCGCTTCGCCGCGATGTCCGGTGTCTCTGCTTTCGCCATCCGCCGTCTGCCATCCGCCATCCGGATACTGCCACGTCTCCGGGTTCGAAAACACGCCATCGAGCTCCTCGGCGTCGCGGAAGTCGTCGCGCACGATTACCGCGGCATTCGTGTAGCGCACGACGTACTCACGGAACCAACGATCGTTCTCGATGGTGTGGCGAATCAGCGCGCCGAGGAAAATGAGATCGCTGCCGGCGCGCAGCGGCAGCCAGTAGTCCGACATCGCGGACGTCCGCGTGAATCGCGGATCGACGTGGATCACCTTCGCGCCGTTCTTCTCGCGCGCCTCGATCACCCACTGGAAGCCGACCGGGTGATTCTCGGCCATCGACGAGCCCATGATCAGGATCGCGTCCGCGAAGGCGAGGTCCTGCTGGGCCGTGGTGGCGCCGCCGCGCCCGAACGACGTGCCCAGACCGGGCACGGTGGAGCTGTGTCATATCCGCGCCTGATTGCTCAGGCAGACCATCCCCAATCCGGCGGTGAAGAGTTTCTTGATGAGGTAGTTCTCTTCGATGTCGAGCGTCGCGCCGCCGAGGTGCGCGACGGCGGTCGTGTGCATCTGCTCTTCGTCGAAGGAGCGCTCGCGCGACTCCCACAAGCGATCCGCGACCATCTCGGTCGCGCGATCGAGATCGATCTCGCTCCACGAGCGCGAGCGCGGCGCGCGGTACAGCACTTTCGTCATTCGCGCGGGATGCGTGACCAGCTCGTAGCTCGCCGCGCCTTTCGGACAGAGATGCCCGCGCGAGATCGGCGACTCGGGATCGCCTTCGATGCTGACGACACGGCCGCCGCGATGGTAAACAAGTTGACCGCAGCCGACGCCGCAGTACGGACAGATCGAGCGCGCGACTTCAGTACGCTCGTTCTTCTTGCGCAACGCGCGCGTGCGATCGCTGACGGCCGCGTCGCCGTCGCCGCGCAACTGGCGGATCAGCGGCCACTTCAGAAGCAGCTCGGCGAGCATCGCGCGGCGAGTGTATAACGGCGCCATGGCGCAGATCACGCGCGTCGAAGGTGACGCGAGCCGAACGGATGAGGACGTCGTTGCGATCGAAGAGCCGCTCGAGATTCGCATCGGTGAGAAACCGGTGTCGGTGACGCTGCGAACGCCCGGCGACGACTTCGACCTCGCCGCCGGCTTCCTCTTCACCGAGTCGATCCTTCATTCGCGCGACGACATCGCCTCGATCCGTCACTGGGGCTCGCCGAACGTCGTACGCGTCGACGCCAACGTGCAGGTCGACCTGCAAAGACTGCAACGCCACTTCTACTCGACGTCCTCGTGCGGCGTGTGCGGCAAAGTCTCCATCGACGCGCTGCGCGTCCAGGCCTCCCCTCTCAACTCGCACATGCGCATCTCTCGCGACGCCATCCATCACCTCGGCGACGCGCTTCGCGCCGAACAACGCGCGTTCGATGCAACGGGCGCGATTCACGCTGCAGGCGTCTTCGATTCGAACGGCGTGTTGATTCGCGTGCGCGAAGACATCGGACGGCACAACGCCGTCGACAAGGTGATCGGCTCGTTCTTTCGCGAGGGCGTTTCTTTGAACGAGCATTTACTTTTTGTCAGCGGCCGTACTGCGTTTGAGATCGTGCAGAAGGCGATCGTCGCGCGCGTGCCGATCGTGGCGGCGGTGGGGGCGCCGTCATCGTTGGCGGTGGATCTGGCGAAGGAGTTCAATCTGACGCTGCTGGGGTTTGTGCGGGAGGGGCGGTTCAACGTGTATTCGGGGGAAGAGAGGATAAGAAGCTGAGTGCAGAACGTAGTCGTCGTTGACTTCACATAGGCGCAGAGGCTCATAGGCTCATAGGCTCATAGGCTCATAGGCGCATTGGCTCATAGGCTCATAGGCGCATTGGCTCAAGCTCACAAACTTCCAGGTCTGTGAGCCCATCAGCCTGTGAGCCTATGCGCCTATTCATCAGGACCAGCCAACGATGGTCTCGGGCAAGCCAATTCGACCTCCGGATAATTCAACGATGACTTCCCGGCAAATCAACGTGACTTCCGGGCAAGTCAACGATGACTTCCGGGCAAGTCAACGATGACTTCCGGGCAAGTCAACGATGACTTCCGGGCAAATCAACGTGACTTCCGGGCAAATCAACGTGACTTCCGGGTAAGTCAACGTGACTTCCGGGCAAGTCAACGTGACTTCCGGGTAAGTCAACGTGACTTCCGGGCAGGTCAATGTTGACTTCCGGGCAAGTCGACGTTCATTACCGGACAAGTCAAATTGACTTCCGATCAAGTCAAATTGACTTCCGATCAAGTCAAATTGACTTGCCGGGAAGTCAAATCGACTTACCGGGAAGTCATGTTGACTGTCGCCAGGTCCTCGATGTCCTCCGCGGAGGTCATTCATGCTGCTCACGAATCGGGACCCGGCTTTGCGAGAAGGGACCTGACTCTCGTGACTTCGTCGCCCGTTCTGCGTTCAACTGTCCGCCCTCGAACACCCTCGTCCCACTTTCGCGCACGCTTCGCCCTGAACCGCCCGCGTTTTCAACCACTTGTCCGCGGCACCGCGCTTGCGAAAATGGCGCGGCATGCGCCGTCATCCCGCACGCCAGCTGCTCGTCATTCTCACGCTCGCTCTCGGACTCGGCGCAACGACGAGCATCGTCAGTGCGATTCGCGGGGTGTTGATCGCGCCACTGCCGTTTCCGCATCCGCAGCAGTTGGTGAGTGTCGGCGAGGCGGATCCCGGAGATACCGACAGCATGACGACCGGCTTCGCGACGTATGACGACTGGAAGCACTCGCTCCGCTCGTTCGCGAGGATGTGCGCGGTCGGTGACGGCAGCGGCACGCTGCTCGGCGGCGGCGATCCGGAGCAGCTGGAGTTGCTGCGCGTCACGTGGGACACGTTCGCGACGTTCGGGGTGAAGCCGGAGCTCGGGCGCGATTTCACTCCCGCCGACGACATTCGCGGCGGACCGCGGCGCGTGATTCTCAGTCACGAATTGTGGATGCGGCGCTACAACGGCGATCGCGGCGTCCTCGGACGCATGATTCGCATCAGCGACCTTCCGATGGAAGTGATCGGCGTGATGCCGCCGCGCACGCGCATTCGCGAGGAGGAGTGGCGCGGGCGGAACGTCGATGCGTGGGTCACGCTGCGCTACAACACGACGCTCCCCTACGCGTGCCGCGACTGCCGGCATCTGCGCGTGTTCGCGCGTCTCCGCGACGGCGTGACGCTCGATCAGGCGGCGCGCGAGACGGAGACGTTCACGGCGTCGCTGCGCAAGGAGTATCCCGACAAGTATTCGTCGCGCGGCTTCGTCAACGTGAGGTCGCTGCATCAATCGATCGTCGGACGGCAGGTCACGTCTTCGCTTTGGATCGTGCTCGCGATCGCGGTGATCGTTCTGCTCGCCGCGGTGTCGAATGCGGCGGGACTGCGTCTCTCCGAGTTGTTCGTGCGGCAGAAAGAAATCATGGTGCGGCAGTCGCTCGGCGCGACGCCGGCGCGGCTCGCGTCGATGCTGATTCGCGAGTCGCTGATCCAGGCCGCGCTCGCGTCGCTCGCGGGATTCGGCATCGCCGTCGCGGGAATCCGCTGGCTGCGCGCGCATTCCGCCGCGTTCGTTCCGCGCGCGAGCGACCTCGCGATCGATCCGCTGGTGATGCTGACGTGCAGCGCGATCGCGCTTCTCTGCGGCGCGCTGGTCGGATGGATTCCGGCGCTCCGCGCGCGGCGGTGGGCGATGCGTCCCGATGGCCGCAGCATCGTCTCCTCGCGCGCGGCCACGCTGCGCATTCTCGTCGGTGTCAACGTCGCGCTGTCGGTCGTGCTGCTCGCCGGAAGCGCGCTTTTGTTGCGCAGCGTCCGCAATCTCTTCGCCGCGCCGCGCGGATTTCAAACGAAATCGGTGTCGACGTTCCGCCTCTCGATTGGCTCGAACCGGCAGAGCGAAATCGCGCAACAGGTCGCGCTCTACGATCGCTTCATCGAGCAGGCGATGCGGCAGCCGGGCGTGGACGCAGTTGCGGTCACGACGCAGCTGCCGTTCGCGGAGAACAATGACAACGCGTCGATGACGGTCGAAGGCCGCGTGAGCGCCACGCCGGGCGATGCGCCGAGCGCGCAGCGCTTCGCGGTCTCCGCCGACTACTTCGGCGCGCTCACGATTCCGATCCTGCGCGGACGCGCGTTCAACCCGCAGGACGCGCAGAAGAGCGAGCCGGTGGCGATCCTCAATCAGACCGCGGCGCGCATTCTCTTCGGCAACGGCGATGCGCTCGATCATCGTGTGCAGCTCGGCGGCGGCGACGGCAATCCGTTCCGCCGCGTGGTCGGCGTCGTCGCCGACGTCGCGCCCGGCGACCTCGGCGCGTCCCCCACTGCACAAGCGTATCTGCCGTTGGCGCAGTTCTACGATGCGTCCGAGGTGACGGGGATTGCGCGGACGAGCGGGGATGTGATGGCGCTGCGCGATCTCATGCGGCGCATCGATCCGGACGTCGCGTTCTATCGCATCAGCAAGCTCGACTCGCTCGTGTTCGAGTCGGAGGCGCGGCGCACGTTCATCCTGACGTGCATAGCGTCGTTCTCCATCGTCACGCTGCTCCTGGCGATGATCGGCATTTACGGCATGCTCTCGCTCATGGTCTCGAGCCGCACGCGCGAGATCGGCGTCCGCATCGCCCTCGGCTCGACGAACGCGGACGTCGCGCGCTTCGTCGCATCGCACGCGCTGCGCATCGTCGGCGTCGCACTTGTTGCCGGCCTGGCCGCCTCCGTCCTCCTCGGTCGTTTCCTCTCCGCGCTGCTCTTCGGCGTGGCGAACGGCGATCCCGTCACGCTGACGGTCGTCGCGGCGCTGCTCGCCGGCGCATCGCTCGTCGCGTGCGCGGTTCCGGCTCTTCGAGCCGCACGCATCGAGCCGATCCGGGCGTTGCACGAAGAGTAATCCATGTGGCGACCGCTGCCCTCAGCGGTCGCGGCGGCGAGAAAGCGCCGCTGGCGCCGCCGAAGGCGGCGCTGTGACCGCTGGGGGCAGCGGTCACCACAACACACGACGTTTCGAAATCTGCGCTCGCCTGAAACCCTGAAACGCATCCTCCGTACATTGCTACTGTGATAGTTCTGTAGTACAGTTTGGATCGGCGAGAAATGATGCTGTTTCGATTGAATCCGTCCGTGGGTGTGCCGATCTATCTGCAGTTGATGGAGCAGGTGAAGCATGCGATCGAGACGGGAGCCCTGCAGCCGGGAGATCAGTTGCCGGGGATTCGTCCGCTCGCGGAGGAGCTGGTGATGAATCCCAACACGGTCGCCAAGGCTTATCGCGAGCTGGAGCACGAGGGCGTGATCGAGCTGCGGCACGGCGCGGGCGCGTTCGTCACGGCGAATGCGCGCGCGGGGAAGCTCGCCGACAAGTTGAAGCAGGCGCAGTCGATCGTCGCCGGCGCGGTCGATCGGTTGCGCGCGCAGCGGCTGAGCGAAGAAGAGATCCGGAGGCTGTTCGAGGCGGAGCTGTCCGCGCGTCGAGGAGGTCGTCGTGGCTGAGGAATGGATCGTTGAGGCGAACGGGCTGCGAAAAACATATGACGGATTCGAGGCGCTCGGCGGTCTCGATCTCCAGGTGCCGCGCGGATCGATCTGCGGTTTCCTCGGACGCAACGGCGCCGGGAAAACGACGACGATCAAGATCCTCCTCGGCATGACGGCGCCGGCGTCCGGCAGCGCGCGCGTGTTCGGACTCGACGCGACGCAGGCGCAGCCGAGCGTGGAGATCCGCAGGCGGACGGGATTCGTCAGCGAGGACAAGGACCTCTACGACTCGATGACCGTCGCGGAGATCACGCGCTTCACCGCGTCGTTCTATCCGCGCTGGCGGCGCGATCTCCAAGAGAAGTATCTGCGCAGGTTCGAGCTGCCGCAGGAGCGCAGAGTGAAGGCGCTGTCGCGCGGCATGCGGACGAAGCTCGCGCTGATGCTTGCGCTCTGTCGCGGCGCGGAATTGTTGATTCTCGACGAGCCGACGTCAGGACTCGATCCGGCGATGGCGGAGGAAGTGCTGCAGGCGCTCGTCGGTCACGTTGCGCGCGAAGAGATGACGATCTTCTTCTCGTCGCACCAGCTCACGGAAGTCGATCAGATCGGAGATCGCATCGTCATCATCGACCGCGGCCGCGCGGTGGTGACGGGCGCGCTCGACGATCTGCGCGAGAGCTTCCGCCGCGTGCAGCTCGTGTTCGACGGCGCGGCGCCGGCGGCGGAATTCCGCGCGGCGAACATCACGCGCGTGCAGCGCAACGGCCGCGTGATCTCGCTGCTCGTGAGCGCGAACGCGGACGCGGTCGTCGACGAGGCGCGCGCGTGGAACCCGGCGTCGATCGAAGTCACGCCGGTGACGCTCAAGGAGATTTTTCTCGAAAGTATCCGAATGGAGGGCGACTGACATGCTCTGGTACAAGTCGTGGCTCGAGACGCGCTGGCGTTTTTTCATCGGACTGGGACTGCTCATCTGTTCGGCGATGGGCGGCGTCTTCACCTACCCGCACTTCATGAAGTTGATGGCGTCGGTGCCGATGCCGAATCTGCCGGGCCGGATCGGTGAGCGCATCCACGAAGCGGTCGCGCTCGCGCACACCTATCGCGGCTTCGTCTGGTCGCAATGGTGGCGGCAGAACCTCGCGCAGACCGGCACTCTCTTCGCGATCCTCCTCGGCATCGCGAGTTTGTTCTCGCCGTCGCGCGGCGCGCTCTTCACGCTGTCGCTTCCCGCGTCGCGCAAGCGTCTGATGGGCACGCGCGCGATGACGGGACTCGGCGAGCTGTTCGTCATCGCGATCATCCCGTCGCTCCTGATTCCGCTCCTCGCGCCGGCGATCGGCGAGCGCTACAACGCGGGCGACGCACTCGTGCACGCGGCGTGTTTCTTCGTCGTCGCGACCACGTTCTTCTGCCTCGCGCTGCTGTTGTCGACGGTGTTCAGCGATCCGTGGCGGCCGCTCCTCATCACGCTGGGCATCGCGATCGTGATCGGCATCGCCGATCAGATTCTCGAAGTGCCATTCGTCGGCGTGTTCCGCGTGATGAGCGGCGAGAGCTGGTTCCGCAGCGGACGACTTCCGTGGCTCGGACTCGCCGGCAGCATCGCGGCATCCGCATTCATTTACTACGGCGCGCTCGTCAACCTCACGCGCCGCGACTTTTAACGGTGTAGCGCAGGCTTTCCAGCCTGCGACCGGGAGGCAGGCTGGAAAGCCTGCCCCACACGAGAAGAAAGGAAAAACCTCATGCGCATTCGTGCGATCACACTCGTCGTGTCTCTACTCGTCTGCTTCTCGATGCGCGCGCAGAGCGGTCATTGGGAAGGCGTCTCCGCGCCGCTCACGTTTCATCGCGACGCAGCAAGTGGAGCGGCGCCCGCTTCGGGCGCCGGGATCTCGCGAGAGGTCGGCGGCCGAAGCGGCCGCCGCTCCACTGATCCATCCGAGACGCTCATCGATCGATGGGCGTCTGCCGTCGGCGGACGAGAAAAAATCGCAGCGCTGAAGTCGATCTATCGCGAGGCCACGATCGACGTGATGGGACACACGGGAACGATTCACGTGTGGCACACGATGGACGGCAAGTATCGGAAGGAAGAGCAGGTCGCGACGTTCTCGACGGTCGAGACGTTCGACGGCACAAACGGCACAGTCCAGCAGGGCGACGGCGCGCCGCGCGCGATGAGCGCGAGCGAAGCGGCGGTGGCGAAATCGAAAGCGTTCGCGAATGCGAATGCGATGTTCTTCGCGTTCTTTCCCGACAAGCGCCGCGGCAGCGTCAGCTACGACGGCGACACGATCGTGCTGCATCCCGAAGGCGGCGTGGAGTGGCGCGTGACGCTCGATCCGCAGACGTCACTGCCGAAGACGATGACGCACGTCGAGAACGATCGACTCGTGACCGTCACGTTCGTTGCGTATGAGAGCGTCGACGGGATCACGATCGAAAAAGAGATTCAGCGCGGACCGGTCGGCGCGGTGATCCGGTTTACGAAGACGGTGTTCAACGCGGCGATGCCGTAGTCTTTGGACTGCGGCGGCTGCCGCCGCCGCTTTTCTACACCATAACAAACACCGTCATCCTGAGCTGCGTGAGACAGCGAAGGATCTCCGAATACGCAAACCTTTCGCATTTAGAGATCCTTCGGCGTCTCCGCGCCTCAGGATGACGGTGATGACGGTGTTGTCATTCGTGTGTACAAAAGCGGCAGCGCAGCTGCCGCAGTCCAAAGTTAGAAAATCGGCGCGTACTTCTTCGGGCTCGCCTCGCGCAGCAGCTCGTACACGCTCGCGAAGATCGTCTCGCGATTCGGCTTCGACCAGTAGTCGCCGTCGGAGCCGTACGAGGGGCGGTGTTCTTTCGCGGGGATGGTGAGCGGCTCGGAGTCGAGCCAGTCGTAGCCGTGATCGCGCTCCAGGACCTGCTGCATCATGAATGCGGTCGCGCCGCCGGGGACGTCTTCGTCGATGAACGCGACGCGACTCGTTTTCTTCAGCGACTCGACGATGACGCCGCGGACGTCGAACGGGAGCAGCGTCTGCACGTCGATGACTTCGGCGTCGATGCCGCGATGCGTGAGGAGCTCGACGGCTTCCATCACGATGCGCAGCGTCGCGCCGTAGGAGACGAGCGTGACGTCGGATCCCTCGCGAATGATTTCGGGGACGCCGAGGGGCAGCGTGAAGTCGGCGATGTTCGAGGGGAGTTTTTCTTTCGTGCGATAGCCGTTCAATACCTCGACGACGATCGCAGGGTTGTCGCCGCCCAGCAGCGTGTTGTAGAAGCCGGCCGCCTGCGTCATGTTGCGCGGGACGCACACGTGCATGCCGCGCAGGAGGCTGAGGATCGCCGCCATCGGCGAGCCGGAGTGCCAGATGCCTTCGAGTCGATGTCCGCGCGTGCGGATGATGACCGGCGCTTTCTGTCCGCCGGCGGAGCGCCAGCGCAGGCATGCGAGATCGTCGGAAAGAATCTGCAGCGCATACAAGACGTAGTCGAGATATTGGATCTCCGCAATCGGACGGAGTCCGCGCAGCGAGGCTCCGATCGCCTGGCCGGCAATCGTGCACTCGCGGATGCCGGTGTCCATCACGCGGCCGATGCCGTACTTTTCCTGAAGGCCGAGGCAACCCTGATTGACGTCGCCGAGCTTGCCGACGTCTTCGCCGAAGATGACGATGCGCGGATCGCGGCGCAGCGCGTGATCGAAGCAGTGGTTGAGGATCTCGAAGCCGTTGAGCGTTGGGGTGTCGTCCGCGTATTGGGCGGGGACTTCTTCGACGGGCGCGGTTTCGCTGTAGAGATGCGAGTCGTAGCGGTGGTCGCCTTCGCGAAGTTTGGTTCGCAGCCAAGTACCGGCGGCCGAAGCGGCCGCCGCTCCACTGATTAGCGCGGATGCAACGGCTCGCACCGCGTCGCGCCGATATGGCGACTGATTGCGCTGCAATTCGCTTTTCAGATCGTGTGCGCCGAGCTCCTCGAGCAATGAAATGGCCTCGCGCACTTCGGCATCGATCGGCGCGCGGTACGCGTCCCACGCTTTTCGCTGTGCGGCGCGGACGACGGCGACGTCTTCTTTCTCCATCGCGTCGAGCTCTTCGACGTTGGCGATTCCCTGGGCGATCATCCACTCGCGCATTTTCTGGATGCCGTCGAATGCGGTCTCCCACTCGAGGCGCTCTTTCGATTTGTAGCGCTCATGGCTTCCCGACGTCGAGTGTCCCTGCGGCTGCGTGACCTCGGTGACGTGGATGATCGCCGGCACGTGCTGCTGCCGCACGATCGTCGCCGCGGCGATGTAGGTCTCGCACAGCGCGGCGTAGTCCCATCCTTTGACCGAGTAGATGTCGAATCCCTGTTTCGATTTCGGCTCGCGCTGAAATCCTTTCAGCAGCTCGGAGAGATTGCTCTTCGTGATCTGGAATTCGTTCGGCACGGAGATGCCGTAGCCGTCGTCCCAGATCGAGACGATCATCGGGATGCCAAGGACGCCGGCGGCGTTGAGCGACTCCCAAAACATCCCTTCGGCGCAGCTGGCGTTGCCGATCGAGCCCCACGCGATCTCGTCGCCGTTGCGCGAGAACGCGCTGATGTCGAAGTCCAGGAGAGCGTGCGTCCCGCCCGCCCCCGATGGGCGGGCGGGACGCCCGCTCTCCTCGGAGTCGATCCGGAGGTCGCGGTAGAGCTTCGATGCCCATGCGAGTCCGACGAGACGCGGCATCTGCGAGCCGGTCGGCGAGACGTCGGCGGAAATGTTGTACGCATCCGTCTGCCGCGTCCACGATCCGTCCGGATTCAGAAGGCGCGACGCGAAATGCGCGTTCATCGAGCGGCCGCCCGACCACGGATCGTGTTCGACGTCCGCGTCCGCATACAACTGCGCGAAAAATTCTTCGAGCGTGCCCGCGCCGAGGGCGAGGAGCAGCGTTTGATCGCGATAGTAGCCGGAGCGCCAGTCGCCTTTGCGGAACGCGCGAGCCCACGCCAGCTGCGGGATTTCTTTCCCGTCACCGAAGATGCCGAACTTCGCCTTGCCGGTCAGCACTTCGCGGCGGCCGATGAGACTCGCCTGCCGGCTGCGTACGGCGACGCGGTAGTCGTCGATGATGCTCTCGCGCGTGAACTGCGTGCGCGTCAAGGTCTCGGGTGTGGACACGTCTACTCTCCGAATCGCTGGGTCAGGAAAGTCGACGCCCGGCGCGGGTCGCCGCTTCAACGGGCGAATCGTAGCACGCCGCCTGAGGCCGGATTCCGCTAGAGTAACCGCCGCGGTCCAAGGAGCTTTCATGGAAGAGTTCACGCTTCGGCAGCGGCTTCGCTACGCGTTCGACAACACGCTGTCCCGCGGCACGCCCGCCCTCATCGCCTGGCTGGCGATCGTGTCGGTCGTCTTCATCGCCATCGGCGCGGTGCTGCTGGTGATCACCGGCAGCGCGCCACAGGGCGAGAACGGCGCTCATCTCTCGTTTCCCGAGCTGATGTGGCACAACCTGATGCGGACGCTCGACGCCGGAACGATGGGCGGCGATGCGGGATCGGCGGTCTATCTACTGATCATGTTGTGCGTGACGCTGGGCGGCGTCTTCATCGTCGGCACGCTGATCGGCTTGATCAGCAACGGCGTCGGCAACCAGATCGACGAGCTGCGCAAGGGACGATCGGTCGTCGCGGAGCGCGGTCACATCGTCATCCTCGGATGGAACGCACAGATCTTCGCCATCGTGAAGGAGCTGATCCTCGGCAACGAGAATCGGAAGCGGAACCGGATCGTGATCATGGCAGATCGCGACAAAGTGGGGATGGAGGACGAGATCCGCGAGCGCATCGACGATTTGAAAACGACGCGCGTCGTTTGCCGGCGCGGCAGCCCGATCGATCTCGGCGATCTGAAGATCGTGAACTTCAACGCCGCGCGCGCGTTCGTCGTGCTCTCGCCCGAAGAAGCGGATGCCGACAGCGAAGTGATCAAAGCGATTCTCGCGATCACGAACCATCCGCAGCGGAGAGCGGAGAAGTTTCACATCGTTGCCGAGATTCACGATCGCAAGAACCTCGAGCCGGCGCGACTCGTCGGACGCGATGAAGCGCAGCTGATCGATACCGGCGACGTCATCGCGCGCGTCGTCGCGCAGACGTGCCGGCAGACGGGACTCTCGACCGTCTATACCGAGCTGCTCGACTACGGCGGCGACGAGATCTATTTCAAAGAAGACCCGGCGCTGACCGGACTCTCGTTCTCGGATGCGCTGGCCGCGTTCACCGATTCATCGCTGATCGGCGTGAAAACGCGCGACGGAGTCGTGCAGCTCAATCCGCCGATGACGCAGGCATTCGCGGCGGGCGATGCCGCAATCGTCATCGCGAAGGATCTCGAGTCCGTGCAGGTGAAGAAGTCGTCACCGCGCATCGACGCCGCACTGCTGGCCGAGCGCGCGGCCGCGAACGGCGCGCCCGAGCGCACGCTGCTCCTCGGCTGGAACGCACGCGCGCCGATCATCATCCGCGAGCTCGACAACTACGCGGCAGCGGGATCGACGTTGATGGTCGTCGCGGAAGGCGACGGCATTTCCGAATCGATTGAGGAACTGCGCGCGTCCCTCGGCCGCTATTCCGTCGAGTACCGCGCCGCCGACACGACCGACCGCGCGACGCTCGAGTCGATCAGCCCGGAGAGCTTCGAGCACATCATCGTCCTCTGCTACACCGAGCGGCTGCCGGTGCAGAAGGCCGACGCGAAGACGCTCGTCACGCTGCTGCATCTGCGCGACATCGAGATGAAGAGCGGCGCGAACCGCTATTCGATCGTCACGGAGATGCTCGACGTGCGGAATCGCGAGCTCGCGGAGATCACGCAGGCCGACGACTTCATCGTCAGCGAGAAGCTCACCAGCCTGCTGATGGCGCAGGTGACGGAGAACAAGGACCTCAACGCGGTGTTCGCCGACATCTTCGACGCCGACGGATCGGAGATCTACCTGAAGCCGGCCGGCGACTACGTGGCCCTCGGCAAGAGCATGAGCTACTGGCACGTGGTCGACTCGGCGCGGCGGCGCGGACACGTCGCGATCGGTTATCGTCTCGCCGCGAAGAGCAACGACGCGGCGCATGGATATGGCGTTACCGTCAATCCCGTGAAAGACACCAGCGTCACGTTCGCGACGGAAGATCGCGTGATCGTGATCGCGGAGGACTGATGCATGGCATACGTCGACGAGAACCTGCTGCCCGCTGAGCGCGTGGTATATCGCGCGCATCTGCATCCGATCATCTACGCGGGACCGTTCGCGCTCGCGCTCGGAGCCGTCGCGCTGTTCGCGTTCGCGTTCATGCGCGGAGATCTGCCGGTGCTGATGTGGGCGGCGCTGCCGATCATCGTCATCGCGCTCGTGCTGGCGCTGATTCAGCTCATTCACTCGCGCAGCTCCGAGTTCGCGGTGACGAATCGCCGCGTGGTGATCAAGACGGGCGTGATCCGCCGTCACACGCTCGAATTGCTGCTGCCGAAAGTCGAAGGCATCGGCGTCGATCAGACCATCATCGGCCGCCTGCTGAACCTCGGCACCATCGTCGTGATCGGCACCGGCGGCTCGAAAGAAGAGTTCGCACAGATCGCCAACCCGCTCGAGTTCCGCCACCAGGTGCAGGCGCAGACCGCGGACATCCTCGAGCCGGAAATCGCTCCCCGCGCGCCGCAGAATCTCGCCGGCCCGTTCTGCAGCAAATGCGGCGCGCAGAACCCGGGCGAAGCGAGTTTCTGCTTCAAGTGCGGGACGAAGCTGGTGACGACGTAGGGCGCCGAGGACGGCGACGACGCCGCCTTCGCTGCTCGCCTTCGTCAACTGTTAACCGCGACCACGTCCGGAGCGTTCTCAGTGGCAACATGAACCGCGCCGGATTGAAATGGCCCATCGCCGCTGTGTTCCTGGCCATCGCGATCACATCGACGATGGACGCGACCGGCTTCACGGTTTTCAGCGCGTTGCCGCTTTTCGCTCTCACCGCAGGACTGTGGATCGTCCAGCGGATGTCACGAGGCGAAGTGGGCCTGCGATTCGGAAGGCCACGCGACTACGGGCTGGCGCTGCTCCATCCGCTTCTCGTGATCGGCGCTCTGACCGTGATCGCCGTCTCGGCCAGCGCCGGACACCTCGACCACGTTCCGTGGAAGCGCATCGGCACTCGCGTGCTGATCAGCGCACTGCTCGGCCCGATCATGGGTCTCCTGACCGAGGAGGGCTTCTTTCGCGGCGCGTTGTGGGCGTCGTTGAAACGGGCAGGGCGATCGGATGTCATGGTTCTTCTCTGGACGAGTCTCGCATTCGCCCTGTGGCATATCTCGGCCGTCGTCCTCAATACCGGCTTCAATCCACCGCCGTCTCAAGTGCCGCTCTTTCTCGTCAACGCGTTCGTGATGGGAGCGATCTGGGGTTGCCTGCGCGCGATCTCGGGCTCGATCATCGTCTCGAGCGTCTGCCACAGCATCTGGAACGCGATCGCCTATTCCCTCTATGGATTCGGCACGAAAGTCGGCGCCCTCGGCGTTCGCGACACGTCGCTCTTCGCCCCCGAAGTCGGCCTGCTCGGTCTCATTCTGAACGTCGTGTTCCTCGCGATCGTGTTCGCGTGGTGGAGACGCAACGCCCGGCATGACGCCGCGCTCCCGAACCTCGCCGCGCCGGCCGCGATCGGATAGGACCGCGAACCCGCCGCAAACGCACCGACGGCGATGGCTACGTGATCAGAGCGGTGATCACTGTGAATTGATCGAATGAGCAACGCCGCAGATCGCACGATCTGCGGCGTTGCGGCTACTCTTTCTTCGCGCGCGCGCCGGCGTTGTATTTCTGCAGGTTCGTCTCGTTCTCGAAGTAGAGGACCGCGGCACCGGGAAGCGCGCCGATGACGGCTTTTGCCTTGTCGACTCTCTTTCCGCTCACCGGGTCGATCGCGTAGCGGGACGACTCGTCCTTCAGCAGCCGCTCTTTGCACATCGGGCAGCAGCCGTAGTAGGTCTTGCCGTCGATCTCGACCGCGATCTGGTCGTTGGCCATCGAGCGGTCGTTGATCATGCAGACGTTCTTCGACAGGACGACGACGACCTTGTCCTGTGTGTCCTCGGACTTCTTGTCGTTCTTGTCCGCGGAGAGCGCAGCCGTCGCGGCGAGCGTGACGGCGAGGGCGAGCGCAAACACGAGACGGTTCTTCTTCATCATGGTTTTCCGGAACAGGCCGCCGGGCCTCGCGATTTCGTGTCGGCCTGCCTCTTGCCACCATCCGGGAGGAGGCTTCCATGGGAACGAAGCGAAGCACGAAGAAGAACGGCAAGAGCGATCCGGCCGTCTCGTATGACGAATTCAAGACGTACGAAGGACAGAGATACACCGGGATGAAGGTCGGCCGCAGTCACAAGTGGTATTACGACAAGGGGGAGTGGAAGGAAAAGAAAATCACGCCCGATCTCTGGCAGATCAATTACGCGGTGACGAAGCGCCGCGCGGGGCGGGCTCCGGAAGGGTCGGGCGTGCCGGTCGGGACGGAGTATCACTGGTATGTGCTGGCGCACCAGAACGTGTGCAAGCTGAACGCGAATGACTACACGACGTCGATGACGGGGCTGAAGTTCAAGATCGCCTACAGGAAGGCCGAGACGGGAAAGTGGAGCGCGACGCCGCATACCCAGCGCAAGCGGATGATCTCGTTCCTGCGCGACGTGATCGCGGATCTCGAGAAAGAGGAAGAGGCCGTCCCAGAAGTTCCCGCCCGGCGGAAACGGGCGGCGTGACGCGAGCGCGTATCCTTGGTGCGAACGCGGCGTGGTAGGTCACGGCAGCAGTTTGCGCAGCGCTGCCGTGAATCGCGGCGGGTCTTCGATGTACGGGATGTGGCCGACGCCGTCGAGGATGACGAGCTGCGAGTGCGGGATGAGCTGCTGCAGGCGCTCTCCCTGCCAGAGCGGAGTGACGCTGTCGGTGCGGCCCCAGAGGATGGCGACCGGCATGGAGAGTCTTCGGAAGTTGGTGAAGTCGCTGGAGAGCGAGCGGTCCTCGGACGTCGTGAGGACGTTGAGCCATGCGCCGTAGGCCGCGGTCGTACCTCTCACGTGCATCGGCCGTTCGATGACGTCGAGCCGCCCCTGCGTCACCGCGGACTTGTTGGAGACGAAGGAGCGGAACACCTGCCGCAGGAACATTGGATTCGTTCCGTAGGCCGAGATGACGGCGGTGCGTAACGACGGAGTGGAGAAGAGGCTCTGCTGGATCCACGAGGGACGGTTTTGTGCAAAGTGCGGCGCGTCGTCGCGCTTCGACTGAAAGCCGAGGGCGGGATCGACGAGGATCAACTTCGACAGGAGTTGCGGCGCGAGGAGCGCGACTTCGACGACGGGCCGCGCGCCGACGGAGTGTCCGACGATTGTGACCTTGCCGTGGTGTGGGACAGGTTTTCCAACCTGCCGCCCGGGGGCAGGCTGGAAAGCCTGCTCTACACCAACCTGCAACGACTCGATCACGCGAATCAGTCGGCGCGCCTGTGCCTCGCGTGTATATGCCGAGGCGACGGCCGGCTTGTCCGAATATCCGAACGGCGGGAGGTCGACGGCGATGACGCGGTGATCGGCGGAGAGCGCATCGATCGTCTCGCGCCAGATCTCGCTCCACGTGCCGGTGCCGTGGACGAGCAGGACGGCCGGCGCATCCGGCGGTCCCGATTCCTGGACGAAGATCCGCAGATCGCCGGCGTCGATGAAACGTCCGTTGCGCGGCGCCGCGGCCGCGGCGGTTTGCGTTTCACGCGCGCGGCGCTGTTGATTGAAAACCAGCACGACTCCCGCGATGGCCGCGATTGCGATCAGGATCGCGATCGCGATGCGGCGAAGCGTCACTGCCACTCCGCGAGCACGGTCTTCGCGATGCCGGGAATCAGCGTCAGGTCGTCGGCGGTGCCGCGCGTGAAGATGACGAGGATGAATTTGCGGCCGTTGGGCAGCTCGACATACGCCGCGTCGTGGCGGACTTCGTTGGTCCAGCCAGCCTTCGACCACAACTTCGCGCCGGCCGGGAGCGACTCGCCGAGGAATTCCTTGACCTGGTTTTCATCCTGGCGCATCGGCGCGAGCGGACGATCGAGGATCGCCATCATCTGTTCCGCGCCGGGGGCACGGCGGCGGACGATCCAGAGCAGCAGCGACGCGGTCGCGTTCGCGGTGAGTTTGTTGCGGTTCTCTTTGTTCGGGCCGAGAACCTGCAGGTCGCGGCCGAAGGGGCCGAAGCTCCACGGCTTCATCATCGCGCTGACGTTGTCGGTGTAGCCGAGGCGCTGGAAGCGGCGGTTGATGTCGCGGCGGCGGTCGATGAATTTGTTGAGCGCGCGTCCTTCGAGCGAGACGCCGGGCGTGGTGTTGGCGAGGATGTCGACGAGGTAGGCCGTGGCGTCGTTGTCGGACATCACGATCATCTCCTTGAGCGCGCGCTGCACGTCGGGGAGGTTCTCGCGATGCGTCGCGTAGACGTCGGCCATGAAGAAGAGCTTGATCACGGACGCGGGATAGAAGGGCGCGTCGCCGTGGTAGTCGCCGCGCGAGAAGGTGTTGGCATTGGTGACGTCGATCATCGTCAATGCGAGGTCTTCGTCTTTCAACTTCGGAAATTGTTTGAGCGACGCCTGCGCGGCCATGCGGAGCTTCGTCGCGATCGACGGATCGACGGGGACGGTGAGGAACTCGCGATAGTCGGCGAAGGCGGACGTGGCGAGGAAGAGGATCGCGAAGGCGAGTTTGCGCATCGCGGGGATTGTAGAGGAGAGCGGGCGTCCCGCCCGCCCCCGGGAGGCGGGCAAGATGCCCGCGCTCCTCGGCTAGCCGCCACGGGCGGCTGCGTGGATTGCTCCGCCTTGCGGCATGCTTGTCGCCACGTCACCACCTGCGGCTTCGAGCGGCGCAACGCGCCTGAAATCGTCGTTTCTGCCGCGCAAGCTCCTAGAAGCTACCGGCGGTGAAGATCTTCCCTTCCTTCATCACGAACGAAACCTTCTCCATCGCCGTGATGTCGGTGAGCGGGTTGCCGGGGACGGCGACGAGGTCGGCGAGTTTTTTCGGCTCGATCGTGCCGACTTTGTCTTCGAGGCCGAGGGCGGCGGCGGCGATGCTCGTGGCGGCGCGGATGGCCTGCATGGGCGTGAGTCCGTCGCGCACGAGGTAGCCGAACTCTTTGGTCTGCAGATGCGCGTCCCACTCGAATGCGCCGGCGTCGGTGCCGAACACGATGGTGACGCCGCGGCGGGCCGCGCGGCGCACGGTGTCGCTGTGGAACTTCGGCAGCGCCGCCCAGATCGTCCGCCCCTCGGCCGCGCGTCCGGGCGCGACATGCTCCAGCGCGATCGTCGTCGGGCAATAGAAGATGCCCTGCGCTTTCATCCGATCGAGCTGCTCGTCGGTGATCGACAATCCGTGCTCGATCGAGTCGACGCCGGCGACGATCGAGTTCTCGATGCCGGGAAACGCCATCGCATGCGACGCGACTTTGTGGCGCAGGCGATGCGCCTCATCGACGATCGCCTTCAGCTCTTCGCGCGTGAACGTCGGGATGCTGGAGAGCGTGCCGTCGGGAAGAAGAAAGTAGGAGCGGTCGGCGTAGACCTTGATCCAGTCGGCGCCGTTGGCGATCTGTTCGCGCACGGCTTTGCGCGCCTCGTCGACGCCGTCGACGATCTGCACGCCGTGCGGATAGACGATCTCGGGCGAATAGCCGGCCGGGCCATAGCCGCCGGTGACGGAGAGCGCGCGCGTGGAGACGAGGAGACGCGGACCGGGGATCACTCCGTTGTTCACGGCGTTCTTCAGGTCGACGTCGGTATACATCGCGCCCTCGGTCTCGAGGTCGCGCATGGTGGTGAAGCCGGCCTGCAGCGCGAAGCGGAGCGCGCGGCTGGCGCGCAGCGCGCGATACGGCAACGACTCGCGAAAGATCTGCTTGTCATAGTCCTCGGTCGTGACGTCGCCCTGCAGCAGGACGTGCACGTGCGCGTCGATCAGGCCCGGCATCAGCGTCGCGTCGCCAAGATCGATCACCTTCGCATTCGCCGGCACGGCGATGTTCGGCCCCGCGCTTTCGATGCGGTCGCCGCGCACGACGACGACCGCTGGCGCGATCACGTTGTCGGATCGCCCGTCGATCATGCGCGCCGCGCGGACGACGGTCACGTCCTCGGCATGCAACGCGGCGGTGGCGAGGAGAAGGAGGAGGAGTTTGCGCATGGAGGGGATGCTACCGCAGGGCGGAGCGGCGGCCGCTTCGGCCGCCGGTTCTTCGCGAGAGGCCGGCGCCCGAGGGCGGGCGCGCTCCACAAGATGCCCTCCTGCGCGCTTCGGGTACCCTGATACGGCCTCCCGTATGCAAACGATCCGAGGAACTCGATGACTGACATTCCCGAACTTACCGCCAAGCAACTTTCCAAGTCTATTTCCGCCCGCCAACGTAAGCGGTTGATCCTCGGCCGCTTTGAATCGGGCGACGATATCTCGGCACTTCGGCGATTCGTGGGCCTGACACAGACGCAGTTCGCTCGAGCGATTGGGATCAGCGTTCACACACTTCGAAATTGGGAGCAGGGCCGAAGGCAGCCGGAAGGACCGGCGATCGCGTTGCTCCGGATCGCAGCGCGCCACCCTCGCATCATTCGCGAGAATCTTGAATTTGCAGCATAGCTGTTAGACGCACTCCGCGCGGATCATTCGCGAGAGCCCGGCGCCCGAAGCGGGCGCCGCTCCACAAGACTCAGCCATGGGCGCGCCGATTGCGAAAGTCGCGTTGCCATGCGAACAAGAAACGTGGTCCTCTCGCTCGCCACTCTCATCGCGCTCACGACTGTGTCCGCAAAGGGTGAAAACGGTCTCGAACAAGGGACACGGGTCCTGAATCCGATCACCCTCGAGGGCCAGATCCGTGAGGTCCTCGTGGATGGCGACAACATCATCTTTCGGCTCTACCGGCAGCCGTACGACTTCGTCGCCGCGAAGTGGCTCCCGATGAAAACGACCGATGGCCGCCGGCTGTACGCGTGCGATCTCCAGGAGCGCGACTACATCCATCTCGATGGCGATCTCGATCACAAGACCGTCTACGCGAACAGGATCATTCTGCAGCGACGCGAGCAACACGTCGGGGCGGAGTAAGTACGCTAGCTCACTTCGACGAGCTGCGTGCCCACGAATTCCGCTTCTACTTTCAGATCGCCGTCCTGGAGAAGCATCTCGACGACTTCCTTGAGGTTTGCGTTCAACTCGTCAAGCGACTCAGCTTGTGTATGAGCTCCTGGAACACCGGGTACGAATGCGACGTAGTAACCCGTGTCGGTGTCTCGCTCAATGACGGCTGTAAATGTTCTCCGCATGTCCGTTGATCCTATTCTCGCACCGTCCACGTAAAGAGGCCGGGGCACAGGCTGGAAAGCCTGTGCTACACCGGTCCGCGCCACTCGCGAATGCGCGCTGCGACTTTCTCGGGCGTGAAGCCCAACTCCTCGGCGATCTTCTCGTATGGTGCGGATGCGCCGAAGCGGTCGATGCCGATGACGAGGGCGTCGTGATTGACGTATTTGTACCAGCCGTCGGAGCGGCCGGCTTCGATGCAGACGGTGCGGCTGCGGTTGGGCAGCACTTCGTTCTGGTAGTCCGGAGGTTGACGATCGAAGACGTCGAGCGATGGGGCGGAGACGACGCGGATGTTCGTGCCTTCGCTGCGCAACAAATCGGCCGTCTTCACCGCGAGGGGGACTTCGGAGCCGGTGGCGATGATGGTGATGTCGCCGTTCTCGTATCCGTCGAGAACGTACGCGCCGCGGAGGATGCGTTTCGGGTCGAACTCGAGCGGGTGCGGAATGGGATCGAGTTTCTGTCGGGTGAGGACGAGGACGGTCGGATAATCGGTCGCGTTCAACGCGTAGACCCACGACATCGCGGTCTCGGGTCCGTCGGCGGGACGGAAGAGGACGAGGTTCGGAATCAGCCGCAGTGCGAAGAGATGCTCGACCGGCTGGTGCGTCGGACCGTCTTCGCCGAGGAAGACGGAGTCGTGCGTATAAATGAAGATCGACGGCGCGCCCATGAGCGCGGCGATGCGGACGGACGCGCGCATGTAGTCGGAGAAGATGAGGAAGGTCGCGCCGTAGCAGCGGAACGCGCCGTACAGCGTCACGCCGTTGACGATCGCGCCCATCGCGTGCTCGCGAATGCCGAAGTGGAGGTTGCGTCCCTGGAAGACGTCGAGTGACGGCAGTTCTTTCTCGTGTCCTTTCGGACGCTCGATGCTGCCGGCGTCTTTGATCAGCGTACTCGTCGACGGCGCGAGGTCGGCCGATCCGCCGACGACGAACGGCGCGATGGTCGCGATCTTCTGGATGACCTGGCCGGACAGGGCGCGCGTGGCGATCGCCTTGTCGGACTTGCCGGCTTCGAGGAGCACGGTCTCGAATCCGTCGGGCAGCCAGCGCGACCAATAGCGGTCCCACTCTTCGGCGAGCTGCGGCTGGCGCACGCGCCACGCCGTCATCTCTTTTTCCCAGCGCTTGCGCGAGCGCACGAGTTTCTTCGTCTTGTTCGCGAATTCCTCGGCGACTTCGGGCGGCACGAGGAACGTCGGCTCGAGCGGCCAGCCGAGCGCTTCTTTCGTGGCCTTCACTTCGTCGGCGCCGAGGGGCTCGCCATGCGCGCGCGCGGTGCCGTGATACTTCGGACTCCCCCATCCGATGATCGTCCGCGCGATGATCATCGACGGCCGCGCGGTCTCGCGCTGCGCGCGCTTGATGGCCTTGCGGATCGCGGCGCGATCGTGCCCGTCGATCGTCTGCACGTGCCAGTGCACGGCTTCGAATCGCTTCTTCACGTCGTCGGAGTACGCGAGGCGCGTCTCCCCTTCGATGGAGATGTTGTTGTCGTCGTAGAAGTAAATGAGATTGCCGAGGCCGAGGTGACCGGCGATCGACGCGGCTTCGGCGCTGAGGCCTTCCATCAAGTCGCCGTCGGAACAGATTGCGTAGATGTAGTGATCGACGGGATGGAACGGATCGGCGGTGTTGAAGCGCGCGGCGAGCATCTTCTCCGCGAGCGCCATGCCGACGCCGTGCGCGAAACCCTGCCCGAGGGGGCCGGTCGTGACTTCGATTCCGCTCGCGTGTCCGTACTCGGGATGTCCGGCGGTCTTCGATCCCCACTGGCGAAAGTTCTTCAGGTCGTCCAGCGTCATGTCGGAATAGCCGGTGAGATGGAGGAGCGAGTAGAGCAGCATCGACGCGTGGCCGGCGGAGAGAATGAAGCGGTCGCGGTTTTTCCAGTGCGGCTCGAGGGGATCGTGGCGGAGGAACTCGGTCCAGAGGACGAAGGCCATGTCGGCCATGCCCATCGGCGTGCCGGGATGTCCGGACTTCGCTTTCTCGACGGCGTCGACGGCGAGAAAACGGATGGTGTTGACGCACAGCTCTTCGAGCTTGTCGCGTTTTCCGATCGCCGGCTCGTTGCTTTCCTCGGCGACAGCGATGGCCGCCGCTCCCTCGTCTTGCATCAGGTCCTCCGCGGAACTACTTTGAGGCGGGCGGATTATAGTCAAGCGACGGCATTGCCGTCGCTTGCCAATGAACACCGCGAAGCTGCTCGCTTCGCCTTTGGCTATACTCGTCGCTCGGTCAGCGAATTTCCGGCACAACTCGACTGGAGACGGACGATGGTGGACGACAGCGTCACGGTCAAAGGATCTCCCGTTCGCAGCCTGCAGAAGTTCATCGACGCCGAGCTCGACGCGCCGCAACGCGACGCGATGTTCGGCGCCCTCGGCCCCGAGTACGCGCGCTTCCGCTCGCCGATTCTCGCCACGGAAACCGTTCCTCTGCATATGTTGAACCGCCTCACGGAAGCGGCGGCGGCCGCGAAGGGCGAGCCGCTCGACGCGTTCGCGAAGCGCGCCGGACGCGAGGGTGCGAACGACGCGATGAAAGGCGTGTATCGATTCTTCGCAATGGTGATGACGCCGACGGCGATCATCGGGAAAGTGGGATTGATGTGGAGCGCGATGTACAACCGCGGCGAGCTGCGCGTGCTCGATCAGAGCTCGCACGGCGTGCGCATCCAGCTCGCAGATTTTCCGACCGAGCGCGCGGGCTGCGCGCGATTCAGCGGATGGGTCGAGAAGATGGCGGAGCTGACGGGCGCGAAGAACGTGAGGATCGAGAAGCTGCAGTGCTTCACGAAGGACGGGGCGTGTTGCGAGTGGAGGCTGGAGTGGGAGTGACGCGAAAGCGGAAGGCAGAAGGCAGAAGGCAGAAATGAGAATCGGTTTGATGAAGCGATTGCTGTTGGTTCTTTTCATTGCTGGCAGCGTTCAGGCGCAGACGGATAAAGAGGCGCTGACGAAACTGCTGAACGATTTTCTCGCCGGCGCGTCGGTGAACGATGCGGCGATGCACGATCGTTTCTGGGCCGACGATTTGATTTACACGGGATCGTCGGGACGGCGCGTGAGCAAGGCCGACATCATGAAGGACGTGCGCTCGGCGCCGCCGCCGAATGCAGGCGATCCGGCGGTCGTCTACACGGCGGAAGACGTCCGCATCAATCTGTACGGTACGACCGCGGTCGTCGCGTTCAAGTTGGTCGGCACCACCGAGCATAACGGGCGGCGCGAAGTCGGGACGTATCTCAACAGCGGCACGTTCCTGAAGCGCAAAGGAATGTGGCAGGTCGTGAATTGGCAGGCGACCATCCTGCCGCGGCCTGAAGAGGAAGCGAAGAAGGACATCGCCGCGGTCGAGGCGCTATTTCTTGCCGCGCTCGTCAATGATCCGAAAGAGCTCGAGGCGCACGCCGATGAGTCGTTCGTCTGGACGCGCAATGCCGGCGATCAAGTGACGCGCAAGCAATTGATCGACGGCGCGGTCCACGTGTCCGCTGAGCCTTCGGCAGACGCGGTGATCACGGTGTTTCCGAACGCCGCGATCGTGCGGCGCGGCGCTTACACGCTGACGCTCGTCAATCGCGGCGGGTGGCGCGTGGTCTCGATGCAGTGGTAAGGCACCAGCGCGTCAGTGCCGCACCGCGCGGTGGCGCGTGCTTTTGGGGACGATCGTGATCGTCACGGCACTGCTGTTCGCTGTATTGCCGCAGTGATTCGTGACGCGGCACCAGTAGCTCGTCGTCGTTGACGGTTGGACGTGCAGCGGGTTGCCGGTCCCGAGCTCCGATCCGGCACCGGGCGTTGCTCCCTCGAACCAGCGGTACGTGAACGACGTGCCGCCGCTGGCGTTGATGGAAAGCTGAAAGCCGTCGCTCACTTCCGTCGCGCGCGGTGCATCCAAAACTACAAATGGACAGCTGAGCGGATTCACGACGACGACGGCGGCGCTGCTGTTCGCGGGCGGCGAGCACGCGCCGGTGACGCGGACCCAGTAGGACGTGGTGAACAGCGGCTTGACGGAGATCGTCGCCGTGATTCCGCCGTTGACGGGAGCAGAGCTGTCGCCGCTCGAACCGGTGAACCATTGATAGGAGAGCGGCCCGGTGCCGCTTGCGGTGACGGCGAGCTGCGCGGGGTTGCCGCTGATGATCGCGGTGCCGGCCGGTTGCACGGTGATCGAAGGCGGCGTGCATGCCGGTGCGCTCCCGTAGACGCTGCTCAGCGCGGTCTTGTCCCACTGCTGGAGTTTTCCGTTGAGACCCGAGAGGAGGATGTGGTTCATCACCGCTGCGCTGCTGCAGTCGAGCGTGGAATCGGTCGAGCATGCGGCGGTCAGCTGGCGGTTCTGATCCGAATGACGGAAGCCGAGAGTGTGGCCCACCTCGTGGACGATGACGGTCTTGAACTGGTCGGAGGAAACGGTGGTACAGGCGCCCAGGCCCTGGTTCATGCTGACGTCGGCCTCGAGAGTCGTCCCGAAGGTTTCGCCCTGATAAACGTGCACGCCGGATCCGAAGTCGGCGTGCGTCATGCCGCCCATGCCGAGGGCGCCGCCGGATGAACAGTTAAACGGCGGGACGCCAGCGGAGGTGAGGTTCTTCTCGAAGACAATGTTGTTGACGCCGTCGAAGGCGTCGAGAAATCCGTTCGGATTGGCCTTCGCGCTCGCGAGCACGTAGTTGGTTCCGCCGGCGTTCCAGGCGCTGAATGCAGCAGCGATCTCCGGAGTGCCGCTGCCCAAAACGCCGGTCTCTGAATTGCCCTGGTTCCAGTTCACCGCACTCGGGAAGACGTTCCATCGCGTTCCGCGACCGCCGCTGTAGTAAAGCGTGTACGAGGTGGCGGTAAAACTGCTCGTCGGGCGCAGCGGTTGGGTTGCGCGGTTCGCAACGAAGTAATTCCCGGCAATGGCCTCTCCGCGGACGATGCCACGAACGTACGCGAGAAACGGTTCCGCGGAACGCTGCTGTTCGCGATGCATTCGCCCGTCATGATCCCAGCCCTCGATCGCGGATGCATTGCGCAGGGCAAGCTCGTTGACCAAATGGAACGCGCCGAGCTGAAGATCGAGGACCGTGTACTCGCCGTCGTCGCGTTGATAGAGAAGGAGAAGCACGCGCTCTCCATCTGCGAATTCGGGGACGCCCGGAACGAGGGGCTCGTGCACCCGAAACCGATTGTCTGGAGTTCCGCGGATCGCCTCTTCGAGCGCGATGTCGGTCACGGTCTCGATGCCGTATCGCGACGCTTCGACGTGCGAGCTCAGAACGCGGCCGACGATGATCGCGCTCGCGCGCTCGATCTCGAATCGGTCCGCCGGGACGATGTACATCACGGCGAATATCCGCGGCGCGAGCCCGAAGGTCAGCAACAGCAAAACCCGCAGTCTGAGCATGGGGACCGTCCCCATAATGGGTTTACGGACGGATCGCCGCCGTAACGAAAGTCACATCGGCCGGGTTACGCATCGAACGTCGCGTGAATGGCGACGCGCGTTGCGGCGGGATCAGGCACGAGGACGACGGTGGTTCCGTTGGCGAGATGGTGCGTGAGGATCAGGAGTCCGAGGAGCATTGCACGTGCAGACGACGCGCGGGGCGAAACGTTAGCGGAGGAGCTCGCTCACTTTCGCGGCGTCGGTCACCGGCAATTTGCAGAGGTAGTTCGTGCAGACGTACGCGGTCGCGCGGCCGTGAATCGGCTTCTGCTCCTTTGTGTACGGTGCGAGCGCGACCGGCGCGCGGAGGACGACTTTGTTGGGGACGAATTGCGCGAAGACGGCGCGGCGGAGAGCGGTCACGTCTTTGCCGGCGAGGACGACTTCGTAGGAAGGGCCGAGGACGAAGTCGAGTGCGCTGAGGAGGCCGGTGGAGGCGACGGGAGCGAGGCTCGCTTCGTCGGCGACGGAGCGGATCAGCGCGCCGGCGGACTTCGCGTAGTCGTCGCGCGCGGTGATGCGCGCGAGGCGGATGAGGTTCATCAGCTGCACGGAGTTGCCGGAGGGGAGCGCGCCGTCGCCGGTCTCGCGCGGGCGGACGAGCAGCTCGTTGGTGGACGTCACGAAGAAGCGGCCTTCGTTGTCGCGGAACAAACGCAGTGCTTTGTCTTCGAGTGCGATCGCGCGTTCGAGATACTTTGCGTCGAACGTTGCTTCGTAGAGATTGAGGAGGCCCCAGACGAAGAACGTGTAGTCGTCGAGGAATTGGAACCCAGAGCCCGAGCCCGAGCCCGGGGCGGTGGTAAGCGAAGCGACTTCTCCCCCACCCCGGGCGCGGGAGCGGGCGCGGGCACGGGCGCGGGATGGAACGAAGACTTCGGCAGCGCTTTGAGCGGCGATCGCGTAGGAGTCTTCGTCGAGAATAACCGCACCGAGAGACAGCGACGCGATCATCAGGCCGTTCCAGCTCGTGAGAATTTTCTCGTCGCGTCGGGTGCGGACTTCGGAATCGTGGGCGGTGTAGAACGCGCCATTCGGCGCGCGCAGGTCGCGCAGCACGTACGTGAAGATCTCGCGCGCGACGTCGGCGTACTCCTTCTTGTGCGTCGCCTGATACGCCTCGAGATATGCGATCGCGAGCACGGCCTGATCGTTCAGCATCTTTTCGAAATGCGGCTCGCGCCAGGCGGCATCGGTGACGTAGCGATGAAAACCGAATCGCTGCGCGTCGTAGATCGGACGCGCGCGCATCGTCTGCAGCGTGTGCTCGACCATCTTCAGCGCCTTCGTGTCGCCGGTGCGCTTCCAGTAGCGCAGCAGGAACATCAGATGATGCGGACTCGGAAATTTCGGCGCGGGCAGGAAGCCGCCGTTCTCGGCGTCATAGCGCGCGGCGAGCTGGCGATAGCCTTTCTCGAGAATGTCCGCGCCGAGCGTTTCCGTGCTGACGGGCGGTGGTTTGAGCGCGGTCATGACCATGTTCGCCGAGGCGACGATGCCTTCGCGCTGCTCGCTCCACATCTTCTGCACGCGCGGGATCAGCGCGCGGAAACGTTCCTTCGGAATGTATGACGCGGCGAAGAACGGCTTGCCGTCCGGCGTGAGGATGACGTTGTTCGGCCAGCCCGCGTCGCCGGTAAGCGTGCGCGTGACGGCGATGTAGACGCTGTCGATGTCAGGACGCTCCTCGCGATCGACGAGGATGTTGACGAACGCATCGTTCATCAGCTTCGCGATCTCCGGATCGGCGAAAGACTCGCGCTGCATTTCGTGGCACCAGTGGCAGGTGGAGTAGCCGATCGATAAGAAGATCGGCTTGTTGTTTTTGCGCGCCTCGGCGAACGCAGCGTCGCCGTATGACTGCCACTGGACGGGGTCGGACGCGTGTTGGGTGAGGTAGGGGGACCTCGGCGCGGCGGAGATGAAGGCAGAAGGCAGAAGGCAGAGGGCAGAAGTGAGAAGTAAGGCGAACACGCGACGGCAACGACTTCTTACTTCTGCCCTCTGCCTTCTGCCTTCTGCCTTCATTCGCTAGCGAACGATGCCCTTGCCCTGCACGATCCGATACGTCCTATCCGCCCCCAATCCCTTGAACACCTGCTTCTCCCCGTCCGGCCAAATTACCGTCACGTCGGCTTTCGTGTCGCTGCCGAGGCCGAGGTGTTGTTCTTTTGGATGCACGGAGAGATAGCCGATCGTGGAGAAGACTTCGCGCCACATCCCTTTTTCTTTGGCGGTGTCGACGAGGATCTTTGCGCCGATGGCGTCGCGGGTGACGCCTTTCGACGGATCGCCGGTGAGGTGCAGTTTGATCCAGTGATTGCCGCTGGTGTTGTTGCGATAGACGATCGCCGGGGCGTTGAAGTTGTTGACGACCATGTCGAGATCGCCGTCGTTGTCGGCGTCGAGGTACGCGACGCTGCGCGCGTTGCCGGCGGGGTCCGCGCCGCTCTGCGCGCTCTCTTCCTGCAGCATGCCCTTCGTGTTGACGAAGAACACCGGCTCTTCTTTCGTCGCGACGGGCAGCACCGCGTTCGTCGGCTTGCCCGACGGATCGGTGAGATACGGATTCACGCTCGAGTAGACCGCGTACTCGTTCATGCCGTTGACGAGATAGAGATCGTCGTCGCCGTCGTTGTCGTAGTCGAAGAACTGCGCGCCCCAGCTCCAACCCGTCGAGCGGAATCCGCGGCCGATCGCTTTGGATTGCTCGTATTGGACAGGCAGGATTGCCTGTCCTCCACTTCTCGAGACCCACATGTCGTTCGCTTCGACGACGCGCATGTTGGCCATCTTCGCGGGATTGAATTTCATCTGCGTCTTCGTGTCGGGGAGGACGTACTTTTCGTCCTTGTCCATCGTCACGATGTTGGAGATGTAGACGTCGGGGAGGCCGTCGCGATTGAGATCGGTGATGCCGACGTTCATCGTGTAGCTCGGCTTGTCAGTGCCGATCTTCGACGACACGTCCTCGAATTTTCCGTTTCCGAGATTGCGATACCACGCATTCGTGCCGAAGTCGTTGCCGCAGATCAAATCTTCGCGGCCGTCGCCGTCGAAGTCGAGATGGCCGACGGACTGCGCCCAGCCGGTGTTCTCGACGCCGCTGTCCGGCACTTCTTCGAACACGAAGTTGCCCTTGTTGCGAAACAGCTTGTCGGGCAGCGCGTTGCTGTTGCGGCGCGAGAGCGTCGGCAGCGTGCCATGAATGTAGTCGCCGAAGTAGCCGATGTAGAGATCGAGGAGACCGTCGTTGTCGAAGTCGAGCGCGGTCGCGGGACCGCCGACGAGTCCCTTTCCGCCGAGGTGCGCGCGGGAGGTCACGTCCTCGAATTTGCCGTTGCCCAAATTGCGATACACACGATGATCGTCGTCGACGTACGTGATGATGACGTCTTCGAGCCCGTCGTTGTCGAAGTCGGCGACGATCGGCTGTCGGGGCTCGCCCGCCGTTCCGTCCGCGCGTCTCCAACCGAGTCCGGCCGCCTCGGTCGCATCGGTGAAGCGTCCCTTGCCGTCGTTGAGATAGAGCGCGTTGCCCGCGCCGCTGAGAATCAGCACGTCGATGTCGCCGTCGTTGTCCACATCCTCGGCGGCAACACCCGCTCCGCCGAACGTCGGCGGCACGGCGAGGCGCACGGTGTTGCCTTCGACGACCTGATAGCTGCGGATGAAACGCGCGAGCCAGTCCGACATCCGGTGCTCGAAGGCGATGCCGCTCGAAGAGGTGACGTCAGTGAAGAACTTCCCTCCCGACTTCGCAGCCGAAGGCGCGGACGCGATCGCGGCGGCAGTTTTCTTCGGCGCGGGCATCGACGCGTGTTTGTCGAGCTTGGCCTGGATGATCTTCAGCGACTTCTCGAGATCGCCGAGCTGCAACCGCTCGCGACTCTCCGACTCGGCAACGCCGCCGGCGACGCGCAACACGAGCACACCCATCTGCGCCGCGCCTTCGGTGAGGAGCTCCGCCGCGAACGGATCGGGCTCGATCGTGCCTTTGTAATTCGGGTCGTTGATCGCTTCGCTGAGATAGAGCCAGTGAACGCCGCCGTCGCGGAAGGCGTCGAGGTCGTAGGCCTCGATGACGACGCGCTCGTTTTTCGGGAGGCGCGGGAAGTAGATGATGTCCTCGTACTGATTCGCCTCGTGCGGCTGGAAGATCTGCAGCGCGGCGTGAACGTCGCCGACGCGGATCAACGGATGGTTGTTCTTCTTCGCCTGCCTGTCCGCTTCGAGCAGCACGTCGTTCATCCAGGCGATCATCACGTTCGTGAATTGATCGCGGAACTGCTTCCCTTCTTCGGGATCTGACGGCCACATGTGCCGCGCCATGTAGACCTGCAGGTTGCGGAGAAAAACGGCCATCGAGAGGTTGTTGTACTTCTCGAACGCGGCGACCTTCTCGGCGACGATCGCCTTGATCGTCGCGAACTTTTCTCCGGTCTCTGTGGAGCGGCGCCCGCTTCGGGCGCCGATTTCTCGCGATGCGTCGGCGGCCGAAGCGGCCGCCGCTCCACCTATGACGTTTCTCCACGCCGCTTTCAGAAGATCGGGCGTGATGCGATCGCGATTCAATTTGCGCGACTCGCGATCGGCGCGCTGAAGCGCCGCGAGCGTGGTGAGGTCGACCGACTCCTTGAACAGCTCGACCGCGTCGGCGTTCAACGGCAGCAGCGCCGCTTTCGGATCGAAAAGTGCATCCTGCTGCACCGCGAGCACCGCGCGCAGCGCATACGCGACCGTTCCGTACTGACGTTTGTCGCGCGCCGTCACGGTGGTGTCGCCGTGCACGAGCCACGAGCCGTCCGCGTTCTGCACATACGCGACCGCGCCCTGCAACACCGGCTTCAATTCATCGACGCCGACTTCGCTCTTCCCCGCCGCGCGCGAGGCGTTCGACGCCTTTTCCCACAGCGCGCGAATGAATTGTTTCTGCAACTCGATCTTCGCGAACCGCGCCTCGGACTCGAGCGGCGTTCCATAAATGAAGTCCTCGAGGCGGCTCGCGGTCGCGTAACACTTCGGGTCGCGCACGCCTTCGAGCTCTCCGATCTCGTTGATGATCGTCGGAACCTGCGCGGCGGCGATGAGGGGGAAAAGAAGGACGAGGATCGACTGAAGCGTACGCCTGCGGGACATGGTTTGGGGACTCCTTACGGATCTGTGCAGGAGATTGTAACGGAGCCGGTTACGCGGTTGCGCAGTCGCGCCCAATCACGGCTTCCAGAGCCGGTTCGGTTCCCCCTTCTCCCACGGCTTGTAGGAGAGCGCGAAGGCGATGCGCTTGTTGATCGGCGGATGCGAGTAGCGCCAGAGCTCGATGAATTCGCTCGGCTCGGGATTGGTCTTCGAGTCCTCGGCGAATTTGACGAACGCATGCGCCATCGGCTCGTTGAAGTGCGTGAGCTCGAGCGAGAAGACGTCGGCGTTGTGCTCGAGGTGGCGCGAGAAGCCGTTGATGACCGGCGACAGCAGGAAGCCGATGATGCTGACGAGCAGCAACAGCCACGGCACCGACGCGGGATCGCCGCGGCCGGTGATGCCCCACTTCGCGCCCCATCGCTCGAGACCGCGGTCGTGGATCTGCTGGCCGAAGTAGTAGACGAAGAACGAGAGGCCGATGAAAAACGCGAGGCCTTTCCACATGTGCCACATCACGTAGTGGCCCATCTCGTGGCCCATCACCGCGAGCACTTCGTCGTCGTTCATCTTCGCGAGCAGCGTGTCCCACATGACGATGCGCTTCGTCGGACCGATGCCGTTCACGTACGCATTCATCGTCTTGGTCTGCTTCGATTTGTTGACCTCGTACACACGCCCGCCCTCGATGCCGGCGCGCGACGCGAGCGTGAGCAGCTCCTGCTTCAGCCGCTGGTTCTTCAGCGGCTCGAACTTGTTGAAGATCGGATCGAGGATCACCGGCTGGATGACGACCATCAGCAGGACGATCGGAATCGTTCCGATCCAGAGCACGAGCCACCAGCGCTTGAACTTGCGAATGCCGAAGAGCGCGAGCGCGCCGATCAGCGCACTGAGCACGAGTCCGACGCCGAGCCCTTTTCCTTCATCGGCCAGCCACGAGACAAACGTTTGATTCGTGAGATCGAACTGATGCGGCAACACGAAGCCCGCGTAATACGAGAGCGGAAATTCGAGGAGCGTGGTCGCGATGGTGAAGAAGACGATGTACAGCATCGCCATCACGAACCATTTCTTCGACAGCGCAGCGGCAAGATCGCGCATCTTTCGTGAGGCGCCGCTGAGCAACAACAGGAGCAGCACGCCAATCGAATATGCCGTGCCGGCGAAGTAAAGCGTGTCGAGGATCCGGCTATGCCGAACCATCTCCGGCGTCACCTTCACCGCGATCTTTTCTTCTTTCTTCGGCTCCTCCCGTTTCGGCTGCGCCACCACGGCAACCGTGACCACGACCAGGGCGGCGGCGAGGGCAACCTTCACGAGCGTGCGCATTTTGCGAAGGCGAGTTTACTCGACACGTCCTGTGGAGCGGCGCCCGCTTCGGGCGCCGATTTCTCGCGAGTGCTCGGCGGCCGGAGCGGCCGCCGCTCCACAGGACGTGTCGAGAATGGACGCCGAGGGACAATGGGAGTGTGCCGGTTGGGATTGACACGAACGCGTATCGAAGACGGTTGCCGCACCTGAGCAAAGTCGGCAGGACGTTTTACGTGACGTTCTGTACGCAGGATCGGAAGACGCTCGTGCCGCTTGCGCGAGACATCGTTCTGCGGTCATGCATTTACGATCACGAAAAGATGTGCTGGCTCGATTGCGTCGTCGTCATGCCTGACCATGTACATCTGATCGTCACGCCGTATGACGACGTCCCGCTGTGGGAGCTGCTGGATCGCATCAAAGGCGCGTCCGTTCATCAGATCAACCGCAAACTCAGGCGCTCCGGCCAACTCTGGCAGCGCGACTCCTTCGATCGAATGCTGCGTTCGGACGAAAACCTGAATGCAAAACGCGAGTACATCTTCAACAATCCTGTTCGTGCCGGTCTCGTCGCGCGATGGGAAGACTACCCGTGGCTATGGTCTCCGGAGCTTGTGGAGCGGCGCCCGCTTCGGGCGCCGGGTTCTCGCGACAAATCGGCGGCCGAAGCGGCCGCCGCTCCACAAGACGACGAATTACCTTGACGCGCTGACTGCCCGTGCTCCGGCCGCCGAACCTGTGGAGCGGCGCCCGCTTCGGGCGCCGGGATCTCGCGACGAATCGGCGGCCGAAGCGGCCGCCGCTCCACAAGACGACGAATTACCTTGACCCGCTGACTGCCCGTGCTCCGGCCCCCGAACCTGTGGAGCGGCGCCCGCTTCGGGCGCCGGGTCTCGCGACAAATCGGCGGCCGAAGCGGCCGCCGCTCCACGAGACCTACGCCCTTAGCGCTTCTACCGGTTGCAACCGTGACGCGCTCAATGACGGGTACAAGCCCGCGAACAAGCCTACGAAGATGGCGAAGCCGGTCGATACCATGACGCCGAAGGCGGAGACCGGTAGTCCCGCGGGGAAGAATTTCGAGATCAATCCTACGACGCCCATGCCGAGGAGGAGGCCGATGGCGGCGCCGACGACGGAGAGGGTGACGGACTCGATCAGGAATTGCATGAAGATGTCGACATCCGACGCGCCCATTGATTTGCGGAGGCCGATCTCGAAGAGTCTCTCGCTGATCGAGATTTTCAATACGGAGAAGATGCCGACGCCGCCGATGAGGAGGGACACGCCGGCGATGGAGAAGAAGACGATGCGCCAGTTGCGGAGGATGATCTCGATCTGTCCGCGCTCGCGCAGGATGTCTTTGCCGATGTTGTTGATGCGGGTGTCGCCGATGCCGTTATGGGCCTGGCGGAACCGCGCGGTCGCCTCATCCTCGGCTTCGACGCTCTTTTCCGGCGTCACCGCCTTCGCGAGCATGTACGAGATCGCGTTGGCGCGGCCGAACATGTCGCGGTAGATCGTCCAGGGGATGTACACGCCGCCCATCTCTTTGACCAAGTCGTCGTCATCGACGAAGGTCGTGTCGAATTTCGTCCCGATGCCGATGACGGTGAGGCGGCGATCGCCGAGGTTCACCTGGCGGCCGATCGCTTCCTCGCCGCCGAAGAGCTGGGTCTTGAGTCGATATCCGAGGACGGCGACCGCGGCATTCGTTTCCGCGTCGCGCTGGCTGATGAAGCGGCCCATCGATGTCTTGCGATTGTGAATGTCGGCGTACTCCGGCATGACGCCGTAGACGTTGATGCGCCGCGTGGTATTGCCGGCGGTGATGACGGAGCGCGTCTCGCCGACCGGCGACATCTCGGTGATGTTCTGCGAGTCGTCGAACGCTTTCACGTCTTCGGCGCGGAGTCCGCGCGAGAGATGCGCCTTCGCTTTCTCGACACGATCGACCGGCGTGCGCTGCGACGCGGCGATGACGCCGTCGAGTCCGAGGTCGTCGATCCCTTTGAGAACGGAGTGCTGCACGCCGTCGAGCACGGACATGACGACGACCAGCGCGAGCGTGCCGAGGATCACGCCGAAGAGCGTGAACGCGGAGCGGAGCGGATGTCCTCTGACCTCTTCGAGCGACGTTCTGATGGATTCGCCAATTTGCATATCGTCACCCGTTCAAAGCAGAAAGCAAAAGGCAGAAAGCAGAAATGAGGCTTCGGCCACTTCTGCTTTTTGATTTCTGATTTCTGATTTCATTACTCCACCCTCAACGCTTCGATCGGATTCAGGCGCGACGCGCGGATCGCCGGGTACATGCCGAACACGAGTCCCGTGCCGGCCGCGAAGATCATCGCGGTGACGACGGTGCTCGGCGTGACGACGGCGGGATCCTTCGTGAGCAGCGCAATGCCCTGCGTGAAGAACTTGCCGACGAACAATCCGAGGAAGCCGCCGAACACGGAGACGAGCAGCGACTCCGTCAGCATCTGGAAGAAAATCTGGATCGGCGCGGCGCCGACGGCCTTGCGCGTGCCGATCTCGCGCACGCGTTCGTTGAATGACGCCAGCTGAATATTCATGACCACGATCCCGCCGACGAGCAGCGAGATGAGTCCGCAGATCATGAACGTCACGTCGTACATCTTGTTCTCGGATTCATTGCGCGCGAGGTTCGCGACGCGCGAGAACACCTGGTAGTCCTTGGTGTGGTGCTGGCGGAAGAGGATGCGCTCCAACTCCGCGACCGCTTCCTTGTGCCGCTTCACGTCTTTCATGCGCGCGTGCATGAACGAGATGCGCCCCTGTTTCAGCGGCTCGCCCTTGCGCGTCATGGCCGTGGTGATCGGCATGTACATCTGCCGGTTCATCCAGCGCAGCGCGTTGTGCTTCTGATCGAAGCTGAAGTACTTCTCTTCCATGACGCCGACGACGAGATATCCCGCACCGTTGACGAAGATCGTTTTCCCGACCGGGTTATCGCTGCCGAAAAATTCTTCGGCGCGCGTCGTGCCGAGGACGACCACGCGGGCGGCGCCCTGCAGGTCAGCGTCGGTGATGAAGCGTCCATGCTCGACTTTGAAGAAGCTGATCGGCGAGTACGCGGGCGTGACGCCCATGACCGAGCGGCTGCTCTCTTTGCCGTTGTAGCGGATCGTCATCTGATCCTCGGACACGGGCGATACGAGGTCGATCTCCTTCGCCTCGGCGCGCACGGCCATCGCGTCGGCATACGTGAGGCCCTTCGATGCGTTCGCCTTCGCGTCCTGCGTGACTTTGCTCGACTGCTTGTTGCCGATCCAGATGCGCTCGATGCCGCCGCTGACGCGGTAATACTTCATCGACGCTTCTTTTCCGGCGACGGAGAGCGAGAACGTCGCGACGATCGATCCCACGCCCAGGATGATTCCGAGGAGCTGCAGCAGCGTGCGCCCGAAATGATCCTTGATGTCGCGGATGCCGTCGATGATGGCTTCGAAAATCAGCATTGGTTCCTCGGTTGCGCGGTCGCGCGGTTACGCGGGGTTTTGCTGCGCGACTGCGCAACCGCGTAACTGCGCAACCGATTAGTCCATGTCGTCGTTGTCGGCGATGAGGCCGTCGACGATCTTGATGCGGCGCTGCGTGCGCGCGGCGATGACGGGGTCGTGCGTGACGAGAATGATGGTCTGTCCGTTCGCGGCCAGCTCTTCGAAGAGGTGGATGATCTCGCCGCCGGTTTTCTGATCGAGGTTGCCGGTCGGCTCGTCGGCGAGGATGACGGACGGGTTGTTGACGAGCGCGCGCGCGATCGCGACGCGCTGCCGCTGTCCGCCGGACAACTCGTTCGGACGATGCTTCGCACGGTTCGCGAGTCCGACGCGCTCGAGCGCGGCGTAGGAGCGCTCTTTCCGCTCATCGCTGTCGATGCCGGCATAGAGCAGCGGGAGCTCGGCGTTTTTCAGGATCGTGGCGCGCGGCAAAAGGTTGAACGTCTGGAAGACGAAGCCGAGTTTGAGGTTGCGGATCTTCGCGAGCTGGCGCGCGGAGAGCGTCGCAACGTCTTCGCCGTCGAGCCAGTACCTTCCCTCGGACGGCGTGTCGAGACAGCCGAGGATGTGCATCAGCGTCGACTTGCCCGAGCCGGATGGACCGATGATCGAGACGAACACGCCGCGATCGATCTGCAGGTCGATGCCACTCAACGCCTGCACGGCGTTCTCGCCGGAGTCGTAGGTCTTGGTGACGCGCTCGAGCTGGATCAGCTGCTTGCCGATCTTCTCCGCGCTCGGCGGCTCGGGCTTCGACCCGGTCCATTCGTGAAATTTGAAGACTGCGCTCATGTCGTTCGTCCCCGTCGCAATGCACTGTGGAGCGGCGCCCGCCCTTGGGCGCCGAATTCTCGCGAGTAGTCGGCGGCCGAGGGCGGCCGCCGCTCCACTTCACTTAGTCGTTGTCTTCGTCCTTATCTTTGGTGACGGTGGGATCTTCGAGCGCGACTTCTTCGCCGGGCTTGAGGCCGCTGACGATCTCGACGCGCGCGTTGTCGGCGAGGCCGGTGACGACGACGCGCTTGTCGAAGAACTTCTTCCACGCGTCCTTGTCTTCTTTCTTCGGGCCGTCCGATTTTTTCTTCTTCGCGTCTTGGGCGAAGGCCTTCGGATCGATCGTCTTCTTCACGTAGACGATTTCCTGATCGTCGCGCTTGAAGACGGATTCGACGGGGACGGAGAGCACTTTGTCCTTGCGCTCGCCGACGACTTCGATGTTGGCGGTCATGCCGGAGCGAAGCTCGCGTCCCTGTGCGTCGAGACGGATCTCGACGTCGAACACGCGCACTTTGTCATCGACGCGCACGGCCGGAGCGATGCGGTCGATCTTTCCCTTGAAGAGAACTTTCGGGTAAGCGTCGAGCGTGACGCGCACCGGCATCGCGACGTGGATCTTGCCGATGTCCACCTCGTTGACGCCGGCCTTGACGATCATGCGCGACGTGTCGGCGACAGTGAAGAGCACCGTGCCGGCGTTGAAGGACGAGACACCCGAGGTGATCGACTCGCCGATCTCGATGTTCTTGGTGAGCACGACCCCGCTCATCGGCGCGACGACGCTGGAGCCCTGGAAGTTGGCGGGCGACTGGCTGATGGGGATGCCGCTCTTTTCGACGAGGTTGTATTTCTCGCGTGCTTTCGAATACTCCTGCTGGGCCTGGAGGTACTCGGATTCCGCGTCGCGATGCGCTTTCGGCGCGAGCAGTCCCTGGAGGAAGAGCTTGTCGTCGGCTTCGAAGTTTTTCTTCGCTTCGCTGTAGCGGATCTCGGTGGACGCGACGGAGTTCTTGGTCTCCGCGAGCGACTGCGCCTGGTTGAGGTCGGGCTCGACGCGCGCGAGCGTGTCGCCACGGTTCACGACGTCGCCGTCACGGTGCAGGATCTCGACGACCTTGCCGGAGATCGCGGACTTGACCTCGACCTTCACTTCCGGCTCGACCGTGCCGACTTCCGTCACCTTGACCTGAACGTCGGCGACCTCGGCCTTGGCGGTCTTGACCGGCGACTCCGGCGGCTTCTTGTCCTTTCCGTTCGCCTTCACCGCCACCGTTCCCACGATGGCAACGACGAGAACGATGATCGTAATGATCGTGACCTTGCGTTTCCGCTTCGCACTCATTTCCCTAACCTCCAGGTGTCCTGACCCCTTATTCGTCAGCCGCAGCAAATAGTTGCAGGTTGACTGTTACAACGCGGGAGGCGGGAGGAGGGTTAACAGGCTGGTCTTTTAGTTTATCCCGCGCGAAGACGCGGGATCTCCAGTTACACCGCGAAGGGTGATACCACGAGCATGACGGTGACGGACAGCTATCGTAGGCTCCAGCGGTCGCGGTGGAACCAGAGATCCCGCGTCTTCGCGCGGGATAAACTCGAAGACTAGAGAGTCTCGAGTTGCGTGTGCGGATACGACGCCGGGTCCACCTTCGGATGCGCCTGCGCGATCTTGCCGTCCTCATCGATCACGTACGCGATGCGGCGCGCGTATTCGTCCTTCGGTGATTCGGCGGCGCCGTAGGCGAGGCCGATTTCGCGATCGGTGTCGCAGAGGAGGGGGAAGTTGAAGTTGTACTTCTGCGCGAACGCTGCGTTGTCGTTTTCGTTGTCGAAGCTGATTCCGAAGATCGTGGCGTTCTTCGCCTCGTATTCTTTCGCGAGGTCCCGGAACCCGGAACCTTCTTTCGTTCAACCGGGGGTGTCGGCCTTCGGATAAAACCAGAGGACGACTTTGCGGCCGCGCAGGTCGCTGAGGCGGACGGTATTGCCGTGGTGGTCTTTGACTTCGAAGTCGGGAGCAGGATCGCCGGGCTTGAGCATCTTTGCCTTTCCTCTCGTGAGAACTTGAACGACTCCGCGGAGGCTCATGCTCTCATACTCTCACAATGAATCTCCAGGAGTGGAACGAGCGATATCGGACGCGCGAGGAGATCGATCGCGAGCCCGCGTCGCTCCTGGTGCAAGCCGCGTGCGATCTCACGCCGAGATGCGCGCTCGATCTCGCGTGCGGCGCCGGACGCAATGCGTTCTGGCTGGCGGATCGCGGATGGAACGTGACGGCGATCGACGGCGCGCCGGAGGCGATTCGCATCGTGGGCGAGCTCGATCCGCGCATCGATGCGCGCGTGCTCGATCTCGAAAGCGGAGCGACGCTGCCGTTCGAGGATGAATCGTTCGATCTCGTCGCGATCCTATTCTATCTGCATCGACCGCTATTCGCGGAAGCGAAGCGCGTCGTGCGACGCGGAGGAGTGGTCGTCGCGGCGGCGCGGATGAGCGGCACGTATGCGATCGCTGCCGGCGAGATGCGCGCGGCGTTCGAGGACTTCGATGTGCTTCAGGAACGCGAAGGAGAGATCGCGGAGATCATTGCGCGCAAGCGTCACTTCATCCACTCGAACACTTTGTAGTGCTCGCCGGACATGCCGAGGCGGGCGTAGACCTGCTGCGCGGAGACGTTGCGATTGTCGACGTACAGGCGGATGCCGCGAATCGACGGATCGGGCGCGACGATCGCTTTGATGTGCGCGTAGAGGCCGGCGTAGATGCCGCGCTTGCGAAACGACGGATCGACATACACGCTCTGGATCCACCACACCATTCCGTTGCGCCAATCGCTCCATTCGTACGTGATCATCAGGGATGCGACGGCGCGTCCATCGACGTCGGCGACGTAGTAGCGCCCGAGGTTCGGATCGTCAAAGAGCGCGCTCACGCCTTTCGTGAGGATGTCGCGATCGAGGTCCAGCTCCTCGGTCTCGCGCGCCATCGCAATCTGGAAATCGATGATGGCCGGGACGTCGGCGCGCGTGGCATCGCGGTAAAGAATGTCGCTCATCGGTTAATCTCCCGCGTCGTGACGATAGCAAATGCCACGCGGCGCGCGCTCCTGCTGATGTTCGCGTCGGCGACGTTCTTCGGGTTGATGGCATTCTGCGCGAAGCTCGCCTCGGCGCGGCTCTCGGGATCGCAGGTCGCGATGATCCGCTTCGCGATCGGTCTCCTCCCTCCCCTGCTCATCACGCGCTATCGCAACGCCGCGCTCACGTTTCAGCGCTTCGACCTCCTCATCTATCGCGGTTTCTTCGGCGGAATGGCGGTGCTGTTTTACTTTCTCGCGATCGAGCACACGAGCGTCGGCGTGGCAACGCTGCTCAATTACACGGCGCCGCTGTTCAGCGGCGTGTTCTCGATGCTCTTCATCGGCGAGAAAATCAGTCCGAAGGTGCTGATCCCGATGCCGGTCGCACTCACCGGAATCTTTCTCGTCGTTCACGCGCACGCGCGCCCCGAGGACATCCTCGGATTCGGCCGATGGGAACTGCTCGGACTCTGTTCTGCGCTTTGTTCGGGCGTCGCGGTGACGGCCATGCGCGCGGCGCGGCGCGGAGAGAATTCGTGGGCGGTGTACACGAGCTTCTGTCTCTTCGGCGTGTTCGTCACGTCGCCGTTCGCGATCGCGACGTGGAAGTCGCCGCTGCGCGACGAATGGTTCGCATTGATCGCGACGTCGCTCCTCGCGATCGCCGCGCAGCTGCTGCTCACGTTCACCCTGCGCTGGGTCGACGCGATGACGGTCGGCGTGATCTCGCAGCTCGCCGTCATCGTCTCGATGTTCCTCGGCGCGCGTTTTCTCAACGAAACGATCAACATGATGGCGGCGATCGGCGCGCTGCTCACCATCGGCGGCGTCGTCGGCGTGGTGTACGTGACGTCGCTGTCGAAGCGCGTCGTCGCGGCGGAGGAAGTGGCGCCGGAGAGTTAATGATGTGGCGACCGCTGCCCTCAGCGGTCGCGGCGGCGCGAATGCGCCGCTGGCGCCGCCGTTAGGCGGCGCTGTGACCGCTGAGGTCAGCGGTCACCACAACAAATGTTTCAAGATTGGCGTTCGGCGTAGTCGAGCGCGACGTCGAGCGTCTTCGCGAGATTGTCGCGCGTGAAGTGTCCGGTGCGGACGATCGCGCGCAACGGCTGCGGGCGGATCTCGGTCAGGATCAGCGTCGTGCCCTGATGCCGGCACTTCTTCGCCATCTGCGCGAGCGCATGGATGCCGGTGGCGTCGATCGCCGGCACGTTGCGCATGCGGAGGATGAAGACTCGCGGCGGCTTGTCGATCTCCGACATCGTGTCTTTCAACTTATCGGCCGCGCCGAAAAAGAATGGTCCGTTGACCTCATAGATCACGACGTCTTTCGGAATCGCGCGGCCGATGTCTTTCACCGGCTCATCGTCGCGATCGCGCAGCTCCGTCGTCACGCCCTCGATGTTCGTCACCTCGGACATCCGCTTTATGAACAGCAGCGACGCGGCGACGACGCCGACCTGCACGGCGACGGTGAGATCGACGAACACGGTGAGCGCGAACGTGACGATCAGCACGAAGATGTCGCTCTTCGGCGCGCGCAGCAGGCTCGCGAACGAGCGCCACTCGCTCATGTGATACGACACGATGACGAGGATCGCGGCGAGCGCGGCGAGCGGAACTTTCGCCGCCCACTGGCCGGCGAACACGAGGATGAGCAGCAGCGTGACGGCGTGCAGCATGCCGGCGAGCGGCGTGCGTCCGCCGGTACGGATGTTCGTGGCGGTGCGCGCGATCGCGCCGGTGGCGGGAATGCCGCCGAAGAGCGCCGAGCCGATGTTCGCGACGCCCTGCGCGACGAGCTCCATGTTCGATTTGTGGCGCGTGCCGATCATGCCGTCGGCAACGACGGCGGAGAGGAGCGACTCGATGGCCGCGAGCAGCGCGACCGTCACCGAGGGCGAGATCAAGTCGCGGATGTGATCCCATGGAATCGCGCGCAACTGCGGATGCGGAAGCGCCGACGGGACCGCGCCGAAGCGCGAGCCGATCGTCGCTACGTTCAGATGAAAGAACTGCACGACGATCGTCGCGAGGACCATCGCGACGAACGGCGCGGGAACGATGCGCGAGACCCGCGGCCAGGCGAGGAGAACGACGAGCGTGCCGATCGCGACGCCCGCGGTCGTCCAATCGATCGAGTCGAAATGTCCCGCGTACGTCATCCACTTCTCGACGAAATCGGCGGGCACGGTGCCGATGTGCAATCCGAGAAAGTCTTTGACTTGTCCAGAGAAGATGATGACGGCGATGCCGGACGTGAAGCCGGTGATGACGGGATACGGGATGAACTTGATGAGCGCGCCCATGCGCGCGAGTCCCATCGCGATGAGCAGGACGCCGGCGATGATGGTGCAGACGACGAGGCCTTCGTAGCCGTATTTCGCGACGATGCCGTAGACGATGACGACGAATGCGCCCGTGGGACCACCGATCTGGACGCGCGAGCCGCCGAGGGCGGAGATCAGGAAGCCGGCGATGATCGCGGTGTAGAGACCGCGCTCGGGCGGCACGCCGGACGCGATCGCGAACGCGAGGGCAAGAGGAAGCGCGACGATGCCGACGACAATGCCGGCGACAACGTCGCGCGTGATCGATTCACGGGTATAGCCTTCGCGAAAACAGACGAGAGACTTCGGGACGAACACTTCGGGGCGCGATTATCGCACCCCGAAGTCCACGGTGAGGTCGAGATAGCACTCGACGGCCGTTCCGTTCAGTGATGCCGGCTGATAGCGCCACTCTTTCATCGCGCGCAACACCGACTCGCCAAACGCGGGCATCGTCGCGTAGATCACTTGCGCGTCACGCACGCGGCCGTTCCTGTCGATGACGCAGTGCACGGAGACTTTGCCGGCCATCTTCGCGCGCATCAGCGCGGGCGGATACAGCGGCTCGATGCGATTGAGGATCGTCGGAGATTTCACTTCGCCGACGGTGTAAATCTTCTCCTGCACCGGAGTCTGCGGCATCGCGACCGGCGGCGCGTCGAGCGATCCCGGCGAGTCTTTGGTTCCCCACGGAACGCCGATCGGCCCCGGCACGGTGCCGTCGCCGGAAGTCGTCGTGGTGTCGCCGCCGGTGGATGCGCTCTGCGCCGGCTGCGTGGTGTCGGGTATCGCCGGCGGCGCGGTCTGCTGCACCGGGAGTGTGACCGCGGGTTTCTGCTGCGGCTGCGGCTGGGGTTTCGGCTTTGCACCGCCGTTCGGATTGCCGAGCGGAGGAGGGATCTGGACGGACGCGAAGATCGGCGCGCGCGCGAACTCGTTCGGCGCGTCGAGCGGGAAGCGCACGGAGACGAGTCCGATCGTGATCGCACCGATGATGACGGCGCTGTGCGCGATCAGCGAGACCGTCAGCAGCGTGTACTTGCCGCGCGACGGAAGGGCCTTGGCACGGATCGAAGTCTCGAACATGGTGTTCTCCTTTGCTTCGTTGGATGGAGGCGATGCCGCCCGCGAAACCGAGAGCTGCAACGAACTCGTAAACACGGGATGGCGGATGGCAGATGGCGGATGGCGGATGGCGGATGGCAATTCGAAACCACCGCCATCTGCCATCTGCCATCCATCAGTGACCTCTGGCATGCTTCGTTCGTAGAACCGCTGAAGATGGCGAAGAAACTGATTCCCGACCCGGAGCTCGAGCAGCTGGTGCGCGAGCTGAATGAAACGGATGATTCTGTGGAGCGGCGCTCGCTTCGGGCGCCGGCTGGTCTCGATACCTCGGCGGCCACTTCGGCTTCGCTCAGTGCAGGCTCCGCGGCCGCCGCTCCACTCGAGGCGCTGCTCATCGAGATGGCGCAGCGCGGCGCCAGCGACTTGCTCATCATCGCCGGCGTACCGCCGGTGTTCCGCGTCGCGGGGCGTCTCTCGCAATCCACCGACGCTCCTCTTTCCGCCGACGAGATCCAATCCCTCCTCGGCAATCTCGTCGGCGGAAAGCTGCGCGAGAGAATCGACAGTGAAGGCGCAGCCGATTTCTCGCTGCGGCTCGCGAAGACCGCAACTGACGACGACCGCCGCGCGTGGCGATTCCGCGTGAACGTGCATCGCCAGCGCGGGACCATCGCCGCGGCCATTCGCGCGCTGCCGACGGAAGTGCCGACGCTCACGCAGCTCCGCCTTCCGCTCACGCTCGCGGAGCTCGTGAAGCCGCGTCGCGGACTCGTGCTCGTGTGCGGTCCGACCGGCTCGGGAAAATCGACGACGCTCGCCGCTCTCGTCGGCGAGATCAATCGCAATGAGGCGCGTCACGTGATCACGATCGAAGATCCGATCGAGTACGAGCACCGCAACGCGAAGTCGATCATCGAGCAGATCGAAGTCGGCCGCGACGCGCCGTCCTTCGCCGCCGCGCTGCGCGCGTCGCTGCGCCAGGATCCGGACGTGATTCTCGTCGGCGAAATGCGCGACCTCGAGACCGTGGCCACTGCGCTGACCGCCGCGGAGACGGGACACTTGATTCTGTCGACGCTGCACACGAGCGACGTCGCGTCAGCCATTCATCGCATCGTCGACGTCTTCCCGTCCGCGCAACAAACGCAGATCAAGCAGCAGCTCGCGCTCAGCCTCAACGCGATCGTCGTGCAACAGCTCATCCCGCGCAGCGACGGCACCGCGAGCGTCGTCGCGGTGGAGGTGCTGCACGCGACCTACGCCGTACGCAACCAGATCCGCAACGACAAGCTGCAAAACCTCGCGCAGGAAATCACCCTCGGCAAACGGCAAGGGATGATGACGATCGAAGAGTCGCTCGTGCGCCTCGTGCAGGACGGGCTGATTACGTTGGAGGAAGCGCGCGTGCGCGCGTCGAGGCCGGACGAGTTGGAGTCGTTGATGAGGGGACGTTAGGGGATGTCGAGGTTGCCGTAGATGTCATCGACGGCGATTTCGGTCTGCAGCGACGGGACAGCAAACCGGCCGCCTCGCGTTGCAACGTGACTCACCCACGCATCGTGTTCGCCGCGCACGTAGATCGTGACTCGCCGTTCGCGGTGAGAGACGACGATGTATTCACGAAGTGTCGGGATTGTCTGGTAGTACCCGCGTTTTGCGTCATAGTCGTACGCCTCTGACGAATCGCTCGTCACCTCGACGAGAATCATGGGGTTGAGCGCTGTTTCTTCCGGCCCCGGCTCGTACAGTTGCATCGGCCCGCAGATCACCGAAACGTCGGGAAAGGCTGCGACATTCACCGCTTCCATATAGATTCGAAAGTCAGAGGACTGCACGGTGCAGTCTCTTCCCTGCATCGCATTCAGAAGCTCACGGCCAATTGTCATCGCCAGAGCGGCGTGGTCCCGCGAGCCACCGGCCATTGCGTAGATCTGGCCGTCGAGAAATTCGTGCTTGGTATCCGAGTACTTTTCCAGCGCGACGTAGCTAGCGTACGTGTAGCGATGATGCCGGTGCGGTTCGGCCATGCACTTGTAGTGTACCGCCGCCCCGCATCTCCGGCGCCTCGATCACGCGAACCTCCGCCGGTAGCCGCGAGAAAGGCGAGCGCTGCGGGCCTCGAGGCCGGATGAATGGAGTCGTTAATGCGGGTGCGTTAGGGAATGGAAGTTTTGCGGTAAATCTCATCCACCGCAAGCTCCGCTGGCAGCGACGGCAGGACGATTTGCTCCCCCCTCACCGATGTGCGCGCTGACCACGCGCTGCCTTCGCGAATCCACACTGTGATCCGTCGCTCACGATGCGAGAGAACTACGTACTCCTGAAGCGAAGGGATCGTTTGGTAGTACTCGCGCTTTTTGCCGAAGTCGTACTCCTCGGATGAATCGCTCGTCACTTCAACGACGATCATCGGATTCAGCGCCGTGGCTTCCGGGCCCGGCTCATATTTCTCCAACGGTCCACAAATCACCGAGACATCGGGGTAGGTCGAGAGATTCGGGGCGATGATGTGAACACGCATATCTGTCGTATAGACGCGACAGGGGCGGTCCACGAGGATGTTGCCGAGCAGCCGAATCATTTCTGCCGCCAGCACGGTGTGATCTTCCGATCCGCCGGCCATGGCGTAGATATCGCCGTCGAGGAATTCGTGTTTGGTTTCGGAGAATGTCTCGAACGCCACGTACTCAGCGTAGCTGTATCGATGGTGATGGTGCGGCTGCGACATGTCGTGATTGTAGTTCCGGCGCCTCGATCACGCGAACGTCCGCCGGCGGCCTCTCCACCGCATCCACGATCGCGCTCACCACTTGCGCGAGCTTGACCGGATACAAGCGCCGCGCGGTCTCGCGTTGCGACGGGAACGCGCCCCAGATCCAGTACATCGGCAGGACCGCGTACGGCCACCAGTGGCCCGGGCCGAGGACGTACCAGGGACGGACGAAGGTGGCGGGAATGGCAGTGTTGCGGACGAGCCGCTCGCCTTCTTCGCGAACGGCGACGTACGCCTTCATCGCCGGCGCGGGATGGGCCACCGATAAATAGATGAAGTGGCGGATGGTGCTCGCTTCGACTGCTTTCACCGACTCGCGAATGGAGACGAGATCGATTTTCTGGAACTCGTCGGCTTTGGACGGCGATGGATGGGCGACGCCGACCAGTTGGATGAACGTGTCGCTCGGCGCAATGTAGCGCGCGAACGTCGACGCGTCGAGCGCGTTGCCGAGAATCGGCCACACACCTTGCGGGAGTTTCTTTTCGGAGCCGGGACGAATGAGCGCGCGGACCGTGTGTCCGCCCTCGATCAATGCGGGAATGACGCGGCTGCCGATGTACCCGGTGCCGCCGGTGATGAAGACGTTCATGAGAAAGCTACGCGTGAGGCAGCGCCGCGGATTGGAATGAAGGCAGAAGGCAGAAGGCAGAAAGCAGAAAGCAGAAAGCAGAAAGCAGAAGTATGAATCTGAGGTTCGACTTACGAATTCAACATTCCAAATTCGAACTTCGAAACTCGAACTTCAATCGCTTCGTTCGTCTCACTTCTGCCTTCTGCCTTCTGCTTTCTGCCTTCTGCCTTCTGCCTTCACCTTCACCACCCGATCCCATAGTCCTCCCCATGATTCGAGCTTCCTCCCCACATCGTTCCGTGCTCCTGGTCGAACTCGATCGCGTTGATCGGTCCCGACGTACGCTCTTCGAACGTGAGGTCGTATCCCATCTTCTTCAACTCGCTGCGCACCCACGGCGGCGTCGAGTCGGCGAGGAGGATGCGGCCGGGGACGGACAGGCGGTCGCCGAGCCATTTGCGCGCCTGATACGTATTGATGTTCGCGGCTTCCGTCGCTTCCTGCGGCGTCATTCCGAACTCGACGATGTCGAGGAAGAACTGCAGAAGGTTCTGGTCCTGCGTGTCGCCGCCCTGCACGGCGAACGCGAGATACGGCTTGCCGTTTTTCAGCGCAAGCGTCGGGGTGAGCGTGACATGCGGACGCTTGCCGGGCTCGATGATGTTGTATGGATTCTGCGCGGGATCGGTGTCGAAGCTTTGCGCGCGCTGGCTCAATCCGATTCCCGTTTTTCCGGCGATCACGGCCGGAACCCATCCGCCGCTCGGCGTGACCGACACCACCCATCCCGACTCGTCCGCCGCTTCGATCGACGTCGTACCGGCCAGGAACATCTCGTGGAAGTGATCGAGTGCGGCGATGGTGCGCGGCGTGTTCAGCGTCGACGGCCATTGGTGCAGCGTATCGAGGAACGGATTCTTCTCGCCCTGGAACGGATACGGATCGCCGGGCGCGACGTTCGGATCATTGCGATCGGGATTGATCAGCTTCGCACGCTCGCGCGCGTAGTCTTTCGACAGCAGTCCCGCCACCGGCTCGGCCGGCGGAAAGTACGGATCGCCGAAATAGAAATCGCGATCGGCGAACGTGAGGTTCATGGCCTGATACAGCGTGTGGATGTAGCGCGAGCTGTTGTAGCCCATCGACTTCAGATCGAAGTTCTCGAGGATGTTCAGCGTCTCGAGCATCATCGGTCCCTGCGACCAGATCGTGAGCTTGTAGACGTCGATCCCTTTGTAGTTCGTCTTCACCGGCTCTTCGATGTGCACTTTCCAGCTCGCGAGGTCGTTCGCGGTAATCAGTCCGCCCTGCTCCTGCGTGCCGCGCGCGATCTCCTGCGCAATGTCGCCCTTGTAGAAGCGGTCGTACGCGGCGTAGATCGCTTCCTTACGCGACTTCCCTTTCTTCAGCGCCTGCTGTTCCGCGTCGACGAGCTTGCGCAGCGTTGCCGCGAGATCGGGCTGGCGGAAGATTTCGCCGGGCTCGGGAGCGCCGCTTGTTCCGCTTGACGATGCGCTTGCAGCGACATCGTGTGACGGCGTGATGCTTTGTGGAGTGGTGCGCGCCTCCGGCGCGCCTTCGGGGGTGGGAGGCGCGCCGGAGGCGCGCACCACTCCCGCATGCGGAAACATGACCGCTTTCGAATATGGCCACTGCATCAGCCGCTTTTTCTCACGCTCGATCGTGTTCACGCTTTGCTGTTCCATCGGATAGCCGTCGGCCATCTGGATCGCCGGCGCGAGCACGTCTTTCAAGGACAGCGTTCCGTACTCGGCGAGCATCGTCATCAGACCGCCGGGAGTTCCCGGCGTGATCGCGGCGAGCGGGCCGTACTCCGGCGGATAGTTGAGTTTTTTCGATTTGTAAAAGTCTGCAGTCGCGCCGGTCGGCGCGACGCCGAGGGCGTTGATGCCGATGACCTTTTTCGCGTGCGGGTCGTAGATGAGCGCCTGCGTCTCGCCGCCCCAGCTCAACGTGTCCCACATCGTGCAGACCGCCGCGAGCATCGCCGCCGCGGCGTCGACTGCGTTGCCGCCTTTCTGAAACATCATCGCGCCCGCGGTCGCCGCGAGCGGCTTGCCGGTGATGGCCATCCAGTGACTGCCGTGCAATGGCGGCTTCTGCGTCTTCTGCGCGAACAGCGGAAGCGCGACGGCAAAAAGCAGGACGAGCGTGCAGCGACGTTTCATAAGCCGCATAGTATGTCGCACGTCCTCACACGAGATGAAAGCACCGCAGCCGATCCTCACCGCTCATCTCTTCGCGCCGCTCAACGACGAGCTGGTTGCCCTGCTGCGCGGCTTGTCTTCCGATGAATGGAACGCGCCGACGGTCGCGGGCGCGTGGACGGTGAAGGACGTCGCCGCGCATCTGCTCGACACGACGTTGCGGCGGCTGTCGATGCATCGCGACGGGCATGAACCGCCGCCGCGCGACGTGACTTCCGTCAGCGCGCTGGTCGACGATCTCAACGCCGAGGGCGTGTCGTTTGCGCGAAGACTGAGCGCGGAGCTGATGGTCGATCTGCACGAACGCTATGGTGCGCAGCTGGCTGAGTTCTTCGCGACGCTCGATCCGTTCGCGGAGGCGAAGTGGAGCGTGAGCTGGGCGGGCGAAGAGCACTCTCCGATGTGGTTCGACGTCGCGCGCGAGCTGACCGAGAAATGGCACCACCAGCAGCAGATCCGCGATGCGACGGGACGAGCGCCGCTGCACGAGCCGTATCTCGCGCCGGTGATCGCGACGTTCGTCCGCGCGCTGCCGTTCACGTATCGCGACGTGAAAGCAAAAGTCGTATTGCGCATCGACGACGCGGTGTGGTCGCTGGTGCAGGGAATGCTTTACGAAGGCGAGGCGGAGACTGCGGACGTGCGCGTGACGCTGACGGGAGATCGCGCGTGGCGATTGTTCACGCGACAGAAGATCGACGCGGAAGCGGTGATCGATGGCGACGCGCGCTACGCCGCTCCCCTCCTCGGAATGACCTCGATCGTTTAGCCGAGCCTTGCCATGCGATACCCGAAACTTTTCGCGCTCACGTTGGTTCTCGCCTGCGCCCGCGGCGACGCGCAGACCGCGCAGTCGCAGCCGGTGATGCACCACTACGACATCCGCGCAGCGCAGCTTCCGCGTCCGTTCGCGACGTCGAGCGCCGGCAATCCTCCGCGCGTGGTGAAACGTCCGGCGAGCGCGAAGCTGTACGCGCCGCCGGGATTTCACATCGAGCTATGGGCGACCGGATTCGGCGAGCCGCGCAACATGATCCTCGCGCCGAACGGCGACGTCTTCGTCGCCTGCATGGCCGGACTCGAAGTCGATGTGCTGCGCGACACGAACGGCGACGGCAAGCCCGACAAGCGATCGGTGTTTTACGACGGCCTCAATCGTCCGTTCGGACTCGCGTTTCGCGACAACGCGCTCTACGTCGGCAACACCGACGCGATCGTGCGCTTCGATTACAAAGCGGGACAGCTCGTCGCGAACGGCGATCCGACTCCCGTCGCGCCGCTGCCGCGCGGCGGTCACGCGACGCGCAACGTCCTCTTCAATCGCGACGGCTCGAAGATGTACGTCGCCGTCGGCTCGGCATCGAACGTCGACGACGAAACAGGCGAGCCGCGGCGCGCGGCGATCACGGAATTCAATCCCGACGGCCGCGGCGCGCGCGTGTTCGCGTCGGGGCTGCGCAATCCGATCGCGCTGGCGTGGAATCCGGTGAACGGCACGCTGTGGACGACCGTCAACGAGCGCGACGGACTCGGCGACGATCTCGTGCCGGACTACATCACCGAAGTGAAGGCCGGCGCGTTTTACGGGTGGCCGTTTTCGTACATCGGAAAGAACGTCGATCCGCGTCGCGCGGGCGAGCATCCCGAGCTCGTCGCGAGAGCGATCGTTCCATCGCTGTTGATCGAGTCGCACTCCGCGCCGATCACGATGGCGTTCTACACCGGCAAAATGTTCCCCGCGCGTTATCGCAACGGCACATTCGTCGCGCTGCACGGATCATGGAATCGCCATCGCCGCACGGGATACAAGATCATCTTCGTCCCGTTCAGGAACGGGCAACCTTCCGGCGGCTACGACGACTTCGTCGTCGGATGGGCACCCAGCCCCGACAGCGAGGACGTCTGGGGACGTCCCGCGGGCCTGCTCGTGCTTCCCGACGGCTCGCTGCTCATCGCCGATGACGGCAGCGACGTGATCTGGAGAGTGACGTACGACGGGAAGTGAAAAGTAAAGGTAAAAGGGAAAAGGGAAAAGTAGCTGCGCCTTCGACTGCAATCGTGCGTCAAGCGCAGCTACTTTTACCTTTCTCCTTTTCCCTTTTACCTCCCTTCAAGTCAGCACCCGTATTGCAAGGATCAACGGTGTGAAAGGAGTACCGGATGCCAAGAACCGCAAACGGGAAAAGGAAGAAGAGCATGCTGCATCGTGCAGCCTCAGCGGTGAAGCGATTGTTCCTGCGCGGTCGTTTTCTCGACGACGCCGCGCCTGAAGAAGTGCAGCAGACACGGCCGCGCGCGCCGAAGCCGCAGCCGAAGGCCGCGAAGTATCCGCAACGCGAGACCGACATTCCGCTCGATCTGATCGAGCGCACCTACACGCCGCCAGCGACGAGCTCGAAAGCTTCGTTCCGCAGCGATGGCGCCGACCACCAGCTCGACCAGGAGTTCGCGTTCGGGCACACCGACAACGAATGGAATGACGAAGACCGCTACACGAACAAGTCGGGCGATCCGCGCATCGGAACGCACCGCCGCAACTACGAGCCCGATGAGGCTCGCGCAGAAGAACGAAAATAGCGAGGAGAACCAGCATGGACGAGAACCCCAACATCGGATCGAATTTCGGATCGACAGACACGGAGACGCGCGGCGGCTTCGGCACGACGAGCGCGACGGACAGCGACATCTGTCCGACGTGCGGTCAGGCGACGAATCGCATGGGCGTCGAACAGCTTCTCGGTCATCTCGGCATTACACCGGACATGATTAACAATCTGAAGGCGCAGTTTCAGAACGTCGACATCGACGAGTACATGAACACCGCGCGCGACTATCTGAAGAACACCGGCGGCAAAGCGCAGTCATACGCGAAAGAGAATCCCGGCAAAGTGGCCGCCGGCGTCGCCGCGCTCGCCCTCGGCGCGGGTCTGATTTACGCCGCAGTGAATCGCGACAAAACGTAAAACAAACGGAGGACGCGCGCGTGCGCGCGTCCTCCCCCGCGCTACCATCGCGGGCATGCCGAAAACCCAAGCGTCCCGCTTCATCCTCGCCTGGCTTGCGACCGGCGTGAGCGATTTTCTCTGGGCCGTCGTCCTGAGCGTCGGCATTTACAAAAATACGTTCACGCAGCTGTGGCAGGGCGTCGCGTCCGTGCCTCTCGGCAAGAGCGCGCTGGACGGCGGGACGCGCACCATGATGATCGGCATCCTGTTGCACTTCGGCGTCGCGCTGGCGTGGACGACCGTGTTCTTCTTCCTCACGCGCTTCGGCTGGATGCAGCGCGCGCTGAATTCACGATGGGGCGCGCTCAAAGTGGCGGCGGTGTACGGGCCCTTCATCTGGGCGTTCATGTCGCTAATCGTCATCCCGATCTTCACGCATCGCCTGCCGCGCAACTGGTGGCGCTGGACCGTGCAGGCCGTAGGACATATTCCGTTCGTGGCGCTACCGATGATTGCGGTGTACCAGCGCAGCGCGGAAAGCGAAGCGCCGGCAGCGGCGTAGGACGAATAGGACAGATAGGACCTCTAGGACGAATAGGACTATGGGACTGTCCTAGACGTCCTATTCGTCCTATTCGTCCTATTCGTCCTATTCGTCCTATTGTCCTACGCCGCCGCAGCCACGCACTCCGCCAACGCAAACCGCAGCGAATCCTCCGTGACCGGCTTGATCACGTACGCGTCAATCCCGTAATGCAGCTTCGCTTCGTTCTGATAGCGGATGTTCTTGTAGATCGCCGTGACGAAGATGATGCGCGGCTGGTAATTCGGATCGGCGTTGCGCAGAAAGCGCGCGACTTCGAAGCCGTGCATGCCGGGAAGCAATCCGTCGAGGATCACGACCTCGGGACGCGACTGCATGGCGATCTTGATCGCCTCGTGCGCGGTCGCGGCTTCGAACACATTCGAGAATGCCATCTGCTTCAGGAACTGTACGACTTCGGCTCGTTGCGCGCGTCCATCTTCGGCGATGAGTACTCGTGGCTTATCCATCTCTTAGCTCCTCGTCTAATTTCTAATTTGGCTAATCGGCTATGCGGTTTTGCGCTGCGGCGCAGGTTGTCTGCTCGAGAAGACGAGATTGCGTCCCGCCGCTTTGGCGCGATACAGCGCGGCATCCGCGCTCGCGAGGGCGACGGCGATGCCGGCGATCATCGGCGGCATCGACGCAACGCCCGCGCTGAACGACACGCAGACTGTTTTCCCGTCCGGCGCGAGCTGCGTCATCGACGCGAATTCGTCGCGCAGGCGATCGACGAGACGCAGCGCATCGTCCTGCGAGACGTTGTCGATGAGCAGCGTGAACTCTTCGCCGCCGTAGCGGCAGACGCTGTCGGACGCGCGCACGTTCGCATACAGGAATGCGCCGAGGCGGGAAAGGACGACGTCGCCGAACGCGTGTCCGTGCGTGTCATTGATCTGCTTGAAGCGATCGACGTCGATCATCACGATTGCGCCTTCGCCGCGCGACGCGCGCACCCACGCCTGCAACTCGCGATGAAATGCCGCGCGATTCAGAAGACCGGTGAGGCAGTCGTGGTCGAGAATCTGCCGGATCTGGCGCGCGCGCTCGAGTCGCGTTTGCACGGTGGCGAGGAGAAAGTTCGGCGAGACCGGCTTCTCGATGTGATCGTCGCCGCCCGAGCGCATCGACTCGATGCGCGTCTGCTGCTGTCCCTCGGTCGTGAGAAACAGAATCGGCGTCGTCTGATAGTCGTCGAGCTGCCGGGCGAATCGCGCGAGCTCGTAGCCCGTGATCGACGGCAGAAGGATGTCCATCAGAATCAGATCGGGACGGAACGCGACGAGGTCGTGTTCGAACTGTTTCGGATCGGCGCACGTGCGCACCTCGTAGCCGTCGCCTTCGAGCACGGAGCGGAGATAAAGCGCCTGATCGGGATCGTCTTCGACGGAGAGAATGCGCGCGCCCGGCTGCGCTTTCGTGAACACCCGGCGCGAGCCGTCATCGTTGCCCGGCATCTGCCGCACGACGGAAGTCGATCGTTCCAACTCGTCGATTTCGCCGCGAAGGACGTCGAGCATCGACGACCATCGCTGGATCTGGTCGTCCGCCGGCGTCGCGCCTTCTTTCATCAGGCGGCGGCATTCGCGTTCGCCGCGCGCGGCGAGCGAGTTGATGACCTCGAATCCGTCGATGCCGCCGATGCCGGCGAAGCTGTGAAAGCGGCGCATGAGATCGTGCAGCGCCGACGGCTCGCCGTCGCGCATGGCGGCGAGAATGCGTGTCATTTCCGCGAGCCGCTGATTCGCCTCGCGAACGAACACACCGATGATTTGCGCAATGGAGAGACTCGACATGCGCGCCTCTCAGCGCAAAATCCCGGCCGCGCTGCCGATGCGAGCCAACTCGTTGATCCGACGACACGTACGCCGCAAATCGCACCGGCGCTGCATTGCCGAACGCGTGTCGAAGATCGAGAAACGTTCGGATTTCAGACATGCGCGCTCGGGTGTAACATCCGCGCCCATGCGCACGAAACTGATCGGAATCCTCCTCGCGCTCGCCAGTTTTTCTTTTGCCGCCGCGGATGATCTTTCGGACATTCGCGCCGAGGTTGCGAAGCGGCACGACGAAGCCGTCAAGCGATTGCAGGATTGGATCGCGTTGCCGTCGATCGCCGCGGAAGACCGCAACTATCCGGCCGGCGCGGAGTACATGGCGCAGCTCGCGCGCGACGCGGGATTCCAAACCGCGACGGTGATCAACACCGATGGAAAGCCGGGTGTGTTCGCGACGCTAGACGCCGGCGCGGCAAAAACCGTCGGGCTCTACTTCATGTACGACGTGAAGCAGTTCGATCCCGCGGAGTGGACGTCGCCGCCGCTCGAAGCGCGGATCGTCGACAAGCCGGGCATCGGCAAAGCCGTCGTCGGACGCGGCGCGGTCAATCAGAAAGGACCGGAGTCAGCGTTCCTCGCGGCGCTGCACGCGATTCGCGGCGCGAACAAGAAGATGCCGGTGAATCTGGTGATGGTCGCGGAAGGGGAAGAAGAAATCGGATCGCCGCACATCGGCCAGCTCGTGCATCGTCCCGAAGTGGAAGCAGCGCTGCGCAAATGCGCCGGCGTGTTCATGCCGGCGGCGAGTCAGGATCTCGACGGCGTCGTCACGGTCTCCCTCGGTGCGAAAGGCGTCGTCGAGCTCGAGCTGATCTCGACCGGAGAAAAATGGGGACGCGGTCCGGCGAAGGACATCCATTCATCGCTCAAGGCAATGGTCGACAGTCCGGCCTGGCATCTCATCAAAGCGCTCGACACGCTCGTGTCGGCCGACGGCAACACGATCATGATCGAGAACTATCCGAAGCCGCGGCCGATCAGCGCGGAAGAGAAAGCGATGATCGCCGAGGCGACGAAGCGGCGCAGCGAAGGGAGCTCGAAGAAATCGCTCGGCGTGCAGCACTGGATCGACGACCTGCCGTGGACGCAGGCCAACGAGCGGCTCGAGTCGCAGCCGACCGTCAACATCGAAGGACTCGTCGGCGGCTACACCGGACCGGGAGGCAAGACGATCCTCCCCCATCGCGCGGTCGCGAAGATCGACATGCGACTCGTGCCGGACATGAAGAAGGATGATGCCGTCGCCGCGCTGAAGGCGCATCTCGCGAAGCGCGGATTCGGCGACATCGAAGTGAACGTGACGGGCGGCTACGATCCCACGAGCACGTCCTCGACGGCGTCACTGATTCAATCGCAGATCAGCGTGCTCAAACGCGCGGGCATCGACCCCGTTCTCTGGCCGCGCAACGCCGGCTCGTATCCCGGCTACGCCTTCACCGACGCGCCGCTGAAGCTCGCCGCCGGCCACTTCGGCCTTGGCCACGGCAGCGGCGCGCACGCACCCGACGAGTACTACGTCATCGAGTCGACGACCCCGAAGGTGGAGGGATACGACGGCGCGGTGATGTCGTTCGTGGAGTATTTGTACGAGTTGGCGAAATAGGATCAGTAAACCGGGGGAGTTTCTCCGGCTGCGGCCCGGGCGTCCAGGAACTCGCGAATCTGCTTCTGAGCGGCCGCAGTCCGCGCCGCAGATTCAGCGGCGGCCTCCTGCCGTTTGTGCAGGTAATCGCGCACGCTGTTTCTCGAAAGGACGAGCCCCTGGATCGCGAGATCCGCTACGATCAGAGCGAGCGTGTGTGTAAGAATCTCGCCGAGGGAAAGCTCGAGGCCGCCGAAATAGGAGTCGCCGTCGGCCGCCGGCTCGAGCGACTTTCGCGCCTGACGCAGCATGTCGTCGCTCGCGACTTCATAGATCGCGACTTCTTCCGGCGCATGCACGGCCAGCATCTCCGAGACCAGCGCCACGATGAATTGCTTGTCTTGCTCCGTCACCTGCTCGCCTCACTCCTTCGCTGCGCTACCAGTGCGTTCCGGATTCTGGAGATATACAGCAGCGCGATCAAGACCTGCGGAATCGCCGTCGCAACCATCACGCGCCGCAAATCGACATTGATTGGGCCGTAAAGCTCGAGCCTCTGCTGGTCTTGCCACGGCATTCGCGTGAATGCCGTCAGAAGCTCGCCATAGGTACGGCCGGGGAAGAGATCCGAAAGCCACAGCCAGAACAGGGCGGCGTAGTGAATGAGGACCGCCCAGAACCACAACCATTCCGCGAAAAGAGCAGGAATCCAGGGGCGTTTAAGATTCCGCGCCGCGGCGATGACGACAAGCATCAACGTGATCGAGCCGATCGAGCTGAAATCCGATCGTAAATCGAAGCTGCTGGAGAAGCCGCGCGGAAGCTCGCCGCCAAAGACTCCGATTCCGGCAACGTAGAAGAAATACTGAAGGGTAGCAACCGCGCAGAAAAACAACGCGATCCACGACGCCAACGCGTGGAGCATCGCGACCCATTGACGCCCCTCTCCCCTTGCAATCGCCACGCGTTGAATCCGATCGCTTCCGACGCGCTTCCATATCGACCGCTGTGCTGCGAGCCGGCCTGCGGCGACCCCGACGACCACGATCTGCGCATAGAAATACTCTGGAAAGACGACGGACTGCCTGGCGATGAAAGCACAAGCGGCGAGCGCCAATGCAGCGCCGGACAACAACCCCCAGCGAAAGGCAGCGGGAATCGGGTTCTGCCACGTCTCCACGGTCAAAAGAAGCAGGCCGAAGGCGGCAATCCAATACGCGGGATATTCGAGCAGCGGCAACTTGGGGCCGAGGATCTGATCCGGCGGGCCTGCCGTCCAAATGGCCATGCAATAGGCGCTCAGCACCTGAATTCTCAGGAACAACTGCGCGGGCGTCGCCGTCCGTCCCGTGCGGAGGAAGCCGATCCGCTGCTCAGCCGACAGATGCGATCCGCCGGCCGGAGAGGACTGATAAACCTGTGCGAGGTCGACGCCTGGAGTCTCCATGGCGGCATACGTGTCCGCCAGCGATTCCTTGTGCAGGCGAAAGGAGTCGTCGATACGCCGGAGCAACCGGAACACGACGATCGCGGTCACGGCCGCCAGTGAAAGGTTGAGAAGCACCGGGACCCGGAGCGGACGCGTCCAACTTCCAAAGGTGAAAAACACCGATATCGCCACGAACACCACGAGCAGGCGGGCCAGGGGCCGCGTCAGCGCGTTCAGGATCGGATCGCCGCAACGGACGTGAAAAAGCTCGTGCATCAGGACGAAACGAAACTCGCCCATGCGTCCGCGACGCAGACGCGCGAGAAGCGAATCCTGCAAGTACGCCGTCAGACCATGCCGGAAGCGGTAGCGAATGAATGTCGATCGGGCGAGCCGCAGGGCGACAGGCGGGAACCCCGACGGCAATGCCGCTCGCGCTTCCTCGAGAAGAATCTCCAGCTTCACCTGCGAAGCCGGAAGGATTCGCCGCGCTTTCAGCCCTTCGAATACATAGGCGCGGATTGCGAGCAGCACCAGACAGCCGAGCGCGGCCAGAGGTACGAACGTGGAGATCAGTATGAGGACATGCCCGTCGCGCTCCCGTTGGAAGTGCGCCACGATCGAGCCCCACCGCTCATCGATCGACCGCAGACGTTCTCGTCCATCGGGCGGCAGTCGATTGTCATGCGCCTGCGCATACTCCGCCCACCGTGCGGCCTCGGGGAGCGTAACGTGCAAATCCGGCCAGCAGGCGATTCCCGCGAGAAAGAGATCGAACCCGATGATCACCACAGCCACGAACTTCCACAGGCACGCTGCCAGCACCGCTGCATATCCAGCGTTGAACAGCCGCCCGCGCCGCAACAACTCCGCCGACGTCATCTCCGTAGGAGTGATCCGTAGACGCGTTTCCCTACCTGCGCGCGAGTGTGATCTGCCCGCCGGTAAACGCGCGCAGAAACCTGACCTGATTCGAGGGCAGATTCAGCTTCGCGAACCAGATTTTCAGCTCACGAGCTAACAGATTCAGCTCGCGAGCTGAAAGTTTTAGATCGAGAGGTAAAAGTTTCAGCTCGCGAGCTAACAGTTTTGGGATCGCGAGCTAAGACCTTGGGTCCGCGAGACGGCGGCGTTCCCAAGTACCTCCATTCGCCAACTTCGATTACACACCGTCATCTTGAGCCGCGAAGACAGCGAAAGATCTCAAAATACGTAACTTGAGATCCTTCGCTACGCTCAGGATGACGCAATTCTGTGTGATCGAATCTAGCGAATGAAGTACTAAGGGCCTGTCCCGAAATAAGTGGCCCACCGCAGCAAGCTCGCGAGGTCATACGCAGAGGGCGAATGCAGCGAGTCGGCGGCGAAATGAGACACTTACTTTTTGACGAGCCCTAAGTCGTGCGCGCCAAAAGCAATGCATCAGCAGTGGCGCAAATGAAACCGGCCCGGATGCAAATGAAACCGGCCCGGATGCAAGTGAAACAGGCCCGGATGCAAGTGAAACAGGCCCGGATGCAAATGAAACAGGCCTGGATGCAAGTGAAACAGGCCCGGATGCAAATGAAACAGGCCCGGATGCAAATGAAACAGGCCCGGATGCAAGTGAAACAGGCCCGGATGCAAGTGAAACAGGCCCGGATGCAAATGAAACAGGCCCGGATGCAAGTGAAACAGGCCCGGATGCAAGTGAAACAGGCCCGGATGCAAATGAAACAGGCCCGGATGCAGAAACCGGCCCGGATGCAAGTGAAACTGGCTATAGCCGGCGAGCCAGCCGCCGAGACGGCGGCGTTCCCAAGTCGTGCGTCTGGACACTCGGTTCCGGGGCGCTGAAACGCCCGGCGACGATCTACCGTCCATCGCCACGACTGTATCCGGAATCACTTCCGCCGATCGAATACCCCGGCCATCTTGAGACCCGAAAGATCGACAGCAGAGGGCATGATGCGGGGGAAGCACGAGCGGATCTTCACGAGCAAGACCCTGGCGAGCGAACACGTCGGTCTTGAGGAGATCGACAACGGCATCTGGTCGCTCTACCACGGACCGGTACTACTGGCCCGCTTTCGAGGAACGGGAGATGAGGTTCTATGGCTGACGTTCAATGTCCCTACTGGGTCAGAAGGCACGACGCGTGGCAGGTTGTGCTCCTGAGTGATCGAACATCAGCCTATCGTGTCGACACAGTGCGTTCGTGCGAATTGAATGGACGGCTGACGCTCCGCGTATTGGAAAATCCAACCTCACGAAAACCACCGCCCAGCGACTTCCGACCACTACGGGGTGTAACCTATGTGCCCGGTCTGTTTGTCACCCATGTTCCCGGCTGCACGCTCGAGTTAGCCGGTGACTTGGTTTGGAGGTGGCCACGTAGACTGAAGATGTTCGACAACAGCGGTCAAACCTTGTCTCGTGAACGTCTGAGGAATAATAAAGTTCGGATAGCGACCGTCATGTAATCCTACAGCGCGGTCCTCGTCCGACACCGGCAAGACCAGCGTGATCCGATTGCTTTGCTCGTCGTGGTGAGGTGTGCCGCTTGCTTCTCGTGGGCCGAGCATGTAGAACTGCGATGGCCGCAGTTGACTCGACCGCCATATAACGCGAGGCACCCAATCGTTCGTATGATGCGCCGCTAAGAGCAGAAGGACAATATCGTTTTTATCTAGGTCATCTGGCGACGTCTCGTCATGATCTGTTACGTGGCAGATAACGTTCCTTTCGTGAAAAATCTCGGCGATGACGCGTCCTAACGCGGCCTCAGACGGAGCATGCACTACCACGACCCGTAACTGAGTGGCTGGTGTGATAGCGACATAGAGTTGTGGCGGCACTCGCTGGCGGAAACGTTGGAATAACGTGTCATACGGCATCAACTGCACTCCGGGTGGCAGCAGACCGTCGAGTTGCTCTCTGAGAATTTCAGAGGTGACCTTCATTTGAAGTTCGCGCGCCAACACGATTATCAGGAATATGTGTCCATGGCTGCCCAGGGCGAGTATCGGTTCTGAGCCGCGCACCAATTCACGGCCGAGATTCTGAGCATATACCTTTGCCTGAGCGTATGCGGTCTGGGCATCCGCCGACAAACGCAGAACCTGCTCGCGTGGCGATACAAGGATGGAGGTGTCGGCACGCTTCAGTTCGATCGCACCGTAAACAAGCCGACCCGCATCAGCATCGTCTGGATAAATGAGGAAATCTGCCTCGGAGCGTCCTGGCCTACCTCGAGGAACGATTTGTGAAGGCTTGAGCCGAAGCGGGAGAGACTCCGAAAGTATTTGAGGAAAGGCGGCGAATAGTTGTTGCCACTCTCTTTCAGGCACATTTCGTCGCGCGAGCAGTTCTGCAAAACGTTCGCGCGCTAGACGGAGCGCGGCCTCCCCCATGGACATATGACAATGGTAACTCGGATCTATTTTCGAGGCCGCGCGCTAGAGACGACGCTGGCGCACAACCGGCCACCGGCGGATGCACGCGACTAAGGTGGATCTCTCACCGTGCGTTGTCGTCGTCCGCCCAACTCTTTACTTGCCAGGCCAACAACACCCCTCTCAGAGACCACGCACGTTCTGCGGGCTGCTATCGGCGCGCTGTGTATTCGGCTAAGACGATCCCTATGCGACGTGTAGCGTTACGACGCTGCATGATCTGCTCGAATCGAAATGCTTCACCGCGCCGCGTTTCGCATGGGATTCGACATCGTGCCCGCAAGTCGATGCCGTTTGTCTGCGGAGGCCGGCCGCGGCGAAGATCTCCAGTCGTGTACGACAAATGTTCCCTCATACGGGTTCGTGGGCTTGCAACCGCGTCGTCTGAAGCGCAATCCGTCCATATCGATCATCGTCGTGGCGACGTCGCGGTGGCCGGGACTCGGGGTCGCTGAATTTAGGGAACGCAGGACTTCGTTGCCTTCGCCGACAGTATCGATGGCATCGCCGATGTCAAATGGACTCCGCGGATCGCATCGATGACATCGCCGATCCCAAATTGACTCCGCGGATTCCATCGATGGCATCGCCGATGTCGGAGTGCGGCGGCCGGGCGGAGACTATGCTGCCGCTTTCTTTACGTAGCGGAAGGCGGCAGCGTAGCTGCCGCAGTCCAAAGACCGCGACTCGTCGATGGCGGATGAGATGCCGCCGCCGGTGACACGTTGTTCGCTTTCACGTAGCGCGGGTAGCCGTTGACGAGGTGGACGCGCGGATTGAGTCGCGCTGACGGGCCTCTTCTCTAAACGCAGAGCGACGGGCAGCTACCCGATCCGGCGAGCGTCACGTCGTACGTGACGGGACTGCCGCCCGTCGGCTGCACGGTCAAGGTGAGCGCGTTGCCGACGATCTTTCCGCTGTAGTGCGCGTTCGGCCCTTCATTCGTCGTCGGTCCGGCCTCGAAGCGGTAGGTGCCGTCGATGCTGAACGTGCCGTTCGATTGCACCGTGGGCTTCGCGAAATGGCCGCGCCAGCAACCGGATTGCAGCTGGACGTCCGCACCTTCGACGGACAGGCAGACGTTCTCGCCGCTCCACCGGCCGGCGGCCAGCGTCGGGATGTCGCCGCCGAGGGTGTTGATGGGATTCGAGGTCGGGTCGGTGGGGCTGCCGCCGCAGGTGGCGATGAGGAGCGCCATCGAGGTCGCCAGGGCGTACGTGAACGCTTTACGCATAACGCCTCCGCAAGTTGAGAGCACGTGAAAAATTCGCGTCATCCTGAGCCGCGCAGACGGCGAAGGATCTCAGAATTGCTGGTATTGGTATTTTGAGATCCTTCGTCGCGCTTCGCCGACTCAGGATGACGAGAGATTGGTTTACAGCCTCTGAGCATGCGCTCATTCGATCCGCCGTGCAAATTGCACGCTCGGGTCATTGGTTACGTTGTCGGTCGTCGATCCATAGATGAATGCGCTGCCGCTCGTGACTTCGAACGTGATCGTCTCGCCGCCGGCGAGCGCGAGTCCTTCGAGAAAGTCGGTCGAGCCGCTTTGCGTGAAGAACGTGGGCGAGAAGCTTTTGGTCAACGTCTTGACCACCACGCCGTCGCGGTTGCGCACGATGACGTTGAACGCGACGCCCTGCTCGAGCGTGCGCACGCCGATGTTCAGACGGAACTTCTGAAAGTCCGCCGGCGCGATGACGGCGCCGGTGTTGCCGGCCTTCAGCGCCTCGTCGGTGCTGAGCGGTTCGAGCGCGATTCCGCTCGTGCCGGCGACGCCGCCGTCGTTGAAGACGCGCGCGAGCGTGACCGGGAGCGACGAGTTGACGTCGGAGACGAGGTCCGCGCTTCCGAGTCCGACGGCGACGCCCATCGCCGGCAGCAGGTCGTCAAAGGAAAGCGTCTTGCCGGAAGAGATCGTGTACGCGAGCGACGGATCGCCGGAGGAGCCCTGCGCGCCGGCCGGATGAAACACGATCTTGCCTGAGATGGTCGAGGACTTGGCGTTGTAAAGCTGGACCGAAGTCTTGAAGTACGCGCCGTTGTTGCCCGGCGCCGATCCGACCGCGGGAAGAACGCGCGTCACGGGCGGCGTGGGAAGCGCGGTGATGAGCACGGAGATCGACGACGAATTCGCCGACGTCGTGTCGCACGAGGTCGTGTGATTGCGTGCGCGCACGCGGTAGTAGTAACGAACGTCCGCGCTCGTGTGCGTGAATGCGGCGGTCGGCGCGACCACGGTCTGGGAGGTGACGGTCCCGAATGCAGAGTCGGTCGATTCTTCGATGACGTAGTCGGTCGCACTCCCGACCGCGGGCCAGGTGATGTTGTACGTCGTTCCGACTAGCACCGTCTCCGGCCCGGTCAGCGGCGGCGCCGAAGGAACGACGCACTGCGCCGCCTCGACGATCTTCACGGTGGCCGTTGCGGTCCCGCCGCCGGCCGATGCTGGCAGCGTCGCCGTGATCGTCACGGTGCCGGGCGATATGCCGGTGACGGTGATCGATCCCGTGCGGCTCCCCGCGTTGATCGCGATCGGCGACTGCACGGTCGCGAACGCCGTATTCGACGACGTGACCTGCACCGACGTGTTGTTGATCATGCGCACGTCGGTTTGCGCGAACAGCGATCCGTTGCTGCCGGCGGTGACGTTCTGCGTCGGCGGCGTGAGCGAGATCGCCGGCACAGGCAACACGATCGAGCCGTTGACGAGCGTGAGTTGTCCGTTGCCGGTCGTCTCTTTCGTCGCTGCGCTTCCGCCGTCGTCGGTGAGCTGCGTCGTCGCGCTGTCGAGCGTCAGCGTGATGTTCTGTCCCGGCGTCGCCGATGACGAGAGCTGGAAGACGAGATGCGCGACGAGATCGCCGGGCGCCGAGGCGTTCAGCGTGAACGGAATCGGATTCGTCGACTGCTGAAAGCTCGCCAGGAGCGAGATTGCGCCGCTGCTCGCGGGCGACGTCTCGAACGCGGGATGCAGGCTCGCGGTGATTCCGGCGCGCGTGAACGTCACCGACGAGACCGCGGCCGCGGGCGCGTAGGTGACGCGAATGCTGAACGCCTGAATGCGCGAGGTCGTCACCTGATCCATTCCCAGCGGCGTGCCGGAGCGATCGCGGATCGACACCGGAACGTCGACGGTGGGACCGTCGGCGGTCGCGGTGCCGACCGTGATCACGTCCTGCGCCGAGACGGCGCAGGTGATCATGACGTTGCTGACGACGGCGAAGAGAAACGCGAGAACCAGACGACTACGGAGATACGAGGCCATTGGGTTCCTGGAACGGGGAAACTATAAACGCATGCGCGTGGCGATGAATCCGAGTGCGAGAGCGAGAGCGATCAAAGCCCACATGGACAGCGTGGGACCGTTTGCGGACACGATGTTGATCGCGCCGGCGACGAGCAGAAGGTTTCCGGCGGTCGTGGTCTCCCGCGTCCCCGGGCTTCCCGCCTGATCGGTGAGCTGCGTGAGCGTAGGATCGAGCGTGAGCGTGATCGTGCTGCCGGGCGTCGCGGTGCCGTTGAGCGTGAACTGCAGGTGCGCGACCTGATTACCGGGCAGCGGCGCGTTCGACGTGAATGGAATCAGGTTCGTCGCTTCCGCGAATGTGTCGAGCAGCGTGATCGTGCCGGGCCCCGAGGGGCTCGACTCGAACGTCGGCGTGAGCGACTGCGTGATGCCGGCGCGCGTGAACGTCACCGATGAAACCATCGATGCGTTCGTGTAGTTGACTTTGATGCTGTACGACTGGATGCGCGAGCCCGGCGGCTGATCGATGCCGAGCGGCGTGCCCGACGTGTCGCGAATGTACACGGGCACATCGACGACGGTGTTCGGCGCGCCGGTACGCGTCGCGACGGTAATGACGTCCTGAGGAAGAGGCTGCGCCGCCGCGGGGGCGGCGGGCAGCATCATCACAATTGCAATCAGAAGTGCGACTCGGGCCAGACTCTTCTGCATAGCTCTACTCCACATTCTTCTTCGGCTGATTGGGCTGCTGCTGCCGCGAGTCGATCTTCGTACCGGTCACGCGCAGCGTTCCGGCGGCAACGGTCGCCGACCGCGTGCCTCCCTGATCGCTGAGCATCGTGACTGCCGGATCGATGTCGATGGAAACGCTCGCCCCTGCGCGTGCCGTGAGCTCGATCTCGGCGACGACGACGGACTGTCCCGCCTCGAGACGAGAGCCGCCGGCGCGTTCATCGAACGCAACGAGATAGGCAAGCGCGTCGCGCGACGGACGACTGAGCTCGAACGCCGGCTGAACGTCGGCGATCGCTCCGGCGCGATGGATGACCGCGCCGCGAACTGCATCGCTGAACGTCACGCGCAGCGACAGCGCTTGCGGCACGGTCGAATCGGAATCGGTGCTGATGCGCACCGGCACGACGTACTTGCCGTTGCGCAGCATCGGCGTGCCGAGACTCAGCGCACCCGAGAGTTTCACCGAGGACGACGTCGTGATTCGCGGCGCCTCGGATGAAGGCGACGGGCCGCTCATGAACAGATAGTTGACGAGATAGAAGATGTCGGCGGAGTCGACGGCGGCATCGCCGTTCGCATCACCCGAGTCCATTCCCGAAGGTCCGGCCGGAGGCGCGCCGCTGAGGAACAGATAGTTGACGAGCCAGAAGATGTCGGACGGATCGACTGCGCCGTCGTTGTTCGCGTCGAACTGTTTCGGGACGTACTTGTAGCCGTTTGTCAGCGTGCCGCTGCTCGAATCCGGATTCGTGACCGTGACGTTGACGAAGCCCGCGGCGTGCGCAGGAGTCTTGGCCGTCAGTTTCGTCGAGTTGACGAAGACGACGCTCGTCGCGGCGTTGCCGCCGAACGTGATCGCCGCGCCGCTCTGGAAGTTCGTGCCGTTGATCGTCACGTTCTTGCCGCCGCTGGTCAGGCCGGCCGACGGAACGACGGACGTGATCGTCACCGGCGGCTGTGTAACGACGGTGACGTTCGCCGACTTCGTATCCGAGCATCCTGCCGACGTCGTCACGATGCACTGCAGCGTCAACGTTCCCACGGCTCCGGACGTGAACGTGATGTTCGTCGTACCGGTGCCGGCGGTGATCGTGCCGTTGGTGATCGACCAGTTGTACGTCGCGCCCACGCCGGCGTTGGCGACGGATGCCGCATGGCCGGTCGTGTTCGCGGCGACGCTCGACGGAGCGGTGATCGTGGCGTTCGGGTTCGGATTGACGGTCACCGTCTTGACGGCGGACGGTGCGCTGGGGCAGCCGCTCGTCGTCACGACGACGGTGTAGTCACCCGCGGCCGTTACGACGTACGTCTGATTGGTTTGGCCTCCGATCGGCGAGCCGAAGAGATACCACTGATAGCCGGTGGCGCTGCTCGAGGTGAGCGTGGTGCTGCCGCCCTGGCAGAAGCTGGAGTTGCCGCTGATCGTCGGCGTTGCCGGAGTCGGATTGACGACGACGGTGGTCGAGCCGGCGGCCGAGGTGCAGCCGCTGACCGTGATCGTGACGGAATACGATCCGCCATCCGCAGTAGTCGCGCCGCTGCGCGTCGGATTCTGCAGCGATGACGTGAAGCCGCCAGGACCGGTCCACGAGTATGTGGCGCCGGCGACGGTCGGCGTGTTGAGTTGAATCGTGTTGCCGGGGCAGTACGGACCGCCGTTCGTCGCGGTCGGCGTCGCCGGTGTGGCGTTGACGACCACGGTGGTCGAGCCGGCGGCCGAGGTGCAGCCGCTGACCGTGATCGTGACGGAATACAGTCCGCCGTCCGCGGTGGTCGCGCCGCTGCGCGTCGGATTCTGCAGCGCGGACGTGAAGCCGCCAGGACCGGTCCACGAGTATGTGGCGCCGGCGACGGTGGGCGTGTTGAGCTGAATCGTGTTGCCGGGGCAGTACGGTCCGGTGTTCGAAGCCGTCGGCGTCGCCGGCGTTGGATTGACGACGACAGTGGTCGAGCCGGCGGCCGAGGTGCAGCCACTGACCGTGATCGTCACGTTATAGACGTCACCGGCCGTGGTCGTTGCGCCGCTGCGCGTCGAATTCTGCAGTGCGGAGGTGAAGCCACCAGGACCGGTCCACGCGTACGTGGCGCCGGCGACAGTCGGCGTGTTGAGCTGAATCGTGTTGCCGGGGCAGTACGGACCGGTGTTCGAAGCCGTCGGCGTCGCCGGAACCGGAGTCTCGGTCACGGCCGTGATCGCGGACATCGGGCTGCTGCAACCCGCCACGTCGGTCACCTGCACGGTGTAGTCGCCGGCGACCGTCACGACGATGTTCTGGGTGGTTACGCCGGTCGAAACGGTGTTGAGGTACCACAGATTGCCGGTCGCGCTGCTCGACATCAGTGTCGTGCTGCCGCCGGTGCAGAAGGTGGCGGTGCCGCTGATGGTCGGCTGCGACGGCGGGACGTCGATCGGCACGTTGATGTTCGTCGACTTATGGCAGCCGCCCGCCTCGACGACACTGAGCGTGAGCCCGACGTTGCCGGACGCGCCCGCGGTGTAGGTGATGCTCTGGGTGTTGGTCGCCGAGGTGATCGTGCCGTTGGTGATCGACCACGAGTACGACGTCGCGCCTGCCGGACCGGCGGCGGTGTTACCCGCCGAGCTCGGACAGACCGTCGTCGGCGTCGGAGTGATGCTGATCGGCGCGCTGCAGTCGACGTTGTTGAAGCACATCGTGACGTCGTTGATCGTCGGCGTGGCTGCGTTGTTGGTCGTTGCCAGATACGCTTTGTACTTCGCGTAGCGCAGGTTGTAGAGCGACGTGAGCGAGCCGGGCGACGTGGTAAAGAACGTGCCCGCAGTGCCGTCCGGGCCTACGAAGCTGAACGGTCCGCCCGGAGTGTTCGAGCCGGCGACCTGGAACTGCAGAGTCGTGTTCGCGGGCGTCGCGCCATTCCAGGAGAGGGTCGACCAGATCGGAGTGAGTCCTCCGAGCGGGTTACTGTCCTTGTTGTTCGAAACGTAGTTGCCGCTCGGCGCGTAACCCGTCTGCATATAGGTTCTGAAGTTGTAGTCGCGGGTGGTATCCGCGGACCACGTTCCGCCGCTGTCGGCCGAGAGCACGCGCGAACCGCTGGCATACGTGCCGGGCGACGAGCGAATCCAGAAGTAGCCGCTGCCCGCGGGGGCGGACACCGGACGCAGAATCACAGCGTACTGGGTTCCGGAGGTGAGCGTTGCGGGCGCGCCGAAAGTGGCGGTGAAAAGAGTGGTCGCGCCGCTCGCGAAGGCGGAGCCGGGGATCGTCACGCTGGCAAGGTCGGCGCCGGTGGGCAGACCAGCGCTCGTCGCACGAACCGAAAGCGTGAGGTTGGGAGGAGTGGCGCCGCAACCGTTGCAGAAGAGCTGGATATCCGCTTTCGCGAGCTGGCCGGTCACGCCTGCAATGAACGTCTGACCCGTCCAATTGGGAGTGCCGAAGCCGGTGCCGGTCGTCGTGCCGGCGGTGTTCGCCTGGTCGGAGACCGGCGCATTCGACAGCGTCACGTCGCCGGGGCTCGTCGTGATGTCGACGTTGGTTCCGACGCCCGTCTGGAAGTCGGTCTGCGTGGTGTCCGTGAGGCACGCGCTCGTCGGTGCAACCGTGAGCGCGAAGTCCTGCACCGTCGTGCCACCGTCGGTGACGACGATGCTCGATGCGCTGGCGGTGCTGTATCCGGGCTTGGTGGCGCTGATCGACGGATACGTCCCGGCCGGGATGTTCAGGAACGAGTAGAGGCCGGATCCGTTCGTGGTCGTGCTGCGCGCGCCGAAGGTGATGGTCGCGCCGCTGATCGGCGTGCCGCCGGGCGTGACGGTGACGGTTCCGCTGAGCGTGCCGCCGGCACCGACCGGAGTGCACGAGGGATACTGGAATGAGCCGATCTTGGTCTTCCACCGCTTGTCGAACGTTTGCGACGCGGGGTTGGCGTATTCGTTCGTGTACCAGAACGTACAGCCGTTGGGATCGAGCGACATGTTGCTGTAGTCGCCCCACCGTGTGCTGCCGGTCTGCGATGCCGTGCCCGTGAACATCATCGTTTCGGTCTGGCTGAACGTGTTGACCGAATCTCCGGCCAGGCGGCCGGCATAGGCGATCGACGGGAACATCGTCGTGGCGTTGGAGATGCTGTAGCCCATCGCCAGGTTGCCGGCGCGGTCGAGCGCGAGGCTGGGCGTGAAGCGGTGGTTTACGTTCGCGGCGTCCGGATCCCACGTTGCTGCCTGGGGAATGGCAGGATTTACGTTGCCGCCGGTGACGTCGACCTGATACCAGCGCGGGGCAGCAAAGCCGCTGGTGTTTGCACGCCGCACGGTATGCGGCACCCAGAGCGATTCGGTACCTCCGAAGTTGGTGTACTGGTTCTGCACCATCGCGCGGATCTGCAGGACGTCGAGCAGAGTCGCGGTGCCGGGCTGCGGTGCATTCCCCACGGCGGCGTTCGGCCAGCTCGTGGCGGCGATCGGCGCATCCGGGCCGGTGAACGTCGACAGCGCAAGGTGATCCCAGTCGACGTGGAACTTGTAGACCGTTACCGCGTTCAGGAATTGCCAGGTCGACATGAAGAGGTTCGGACGTCCCGGCGGCGGCGTGCCGGTCTGCAGGCGCGCGTTGCTGGGCATGACCGCGAAATCGCCGCCGGGGATGTTGAACGCCACGACCTGCACGGTCGGGCTGCCGGCATACATCTGCTGCTTGTTGAACGCCCAGGCTCTGGCTGTCTGGAAGGTCCCGCCGGGGCCGAAGCCGAACATGTTCGCCGACATGTAGATGCCGTCCGGCCAGATGGCGAGCTTCTCGTAGTCGTTCAGGAAGTCGGAGATCTGGATCGAATAAAAGTTCCAGCCGCCGGTGAGCGGGTTGCCGTTCATCGACACGGCGAAGCACTGATAGGCAGGACCGAGGGGATTACCGCCACCGTCGGTCAGAAACGCGAAGTCGGTGAGGACCCAGCGGTCTTCGAACGAGTCGTAAAGGACGACCGGATCGCCGAAGTTCTCGGTGTCGCAGAGGTTGCCGAAGCTGCCCTGCGCCATCAGCGTATCGAAGGTGAACGCCGTCTGCAGAGCGCCGGCCTTGTCGTAAATGCCGACCGAGGTGTTGACGGCCTGAATGTAGTACGTCGGTCCGACGTCGCCGGTGGTGTCAGGCGGACTTCCCGCTCCCCAGAACTCGCGATCGAGACCTTCGAACACGACGTTCGGCCCCGGCGCCGGCGGATTCGCCGTCGGCGGCACATTCGGAATGCTGGGCGGCGGAAGCTCGATGTGGTTGGTGTTCTCGAGCTCGACGGGCGTGTGCGCCGGTTCCGGCAGCTCGCGCCGATCGCGCACGGACGGCCGGCGCGCCGGTAATGCACGGAGGTCGAACCGCTTGCTCGCCCCGCGCGTCAACTTCAGCTCGATCGGCTTATTGAATGGAATCGGTCCGGGCTTCGGATTGGTGGCGTCGGTGTCCGAGGACTTCCTTTCCTTCTTCACGTTTGGACCGCGTCTGGGGCGATCTTTGTCTCGCTCGCCGCTTTCGCTGCTTTCGTTGGTCTTATCGACCGTGACCGGTTTCGCCGGTTGCTTCTTGCGTGTCGCCGCCTCGGCAGTGCCGAACGTCGATGCAATCATCAACACGAGAAGAAGGAAATAAAGGATTCGTTTCATGCTGGTTGTCCTTTGATTGAAGGTTGCGGCGTCATCGCAGCGGGATTCGCTGCGGCGACGAGAAACTGACTGAGAAATACGATCGACTGCGGCTTGGTGAGGATCGCCGAAACGCGCCCGTCCGACGCGGAGCGATCGAGCTCGGGCGATCCGTAGCCGGTGAGCACGACCAGGTTCGCGGCCGGCTGCAGCGTGCGGATCCGCGCGATGAGATCGCCGTCTTCGCGATGCACGCCGCCTGTCAAATAGGGATCGACGAGCACGATGTCGTAGCTCTTCTCCGACATCAAAGCGTCCGCCGAGCAGGCGTCGACCGCGACGTCAACGTCGCAGCCGTCCATTTGCAGGACCTGCCGCAGCGAACCGGCGATCAGATCGTCGTCGTCGATCAACAAGATGGTTTTCAGCGCCTTCGGCGCGGAGTCAGACATTAAGGACGGGGAGAGACCGCGCCATCATGTCACGGAACGCTTGCGCCGGAAGCGTGGAAGCGCTGGTTCGCTTGTAGGTAATTTACCTACATGAGGGATGGCAGATGGCGGATGGCGCAACGCGGTTGCTCGGTTGCGCGGTCGCTCGGTTGCGCGGCTGGCCATCGTTCCCTTGGACTGCGGCAGCTACGCTGCCGCTTTGCCATACGGCACACGATCGGTGTGCGTAACCGCGCCAACTGCGTAACCGCGCAACCAGGCCGGGGGCATTAGCTGCCGGCGTTCTGACCGCCATCTGCCATCTGCCATCTACTTTCCCTCTGGAAGGAGGCCATGCTCGATCGCGTATTGCACGAGCTGCGCGTTGTTTTTCAGCCCCATCTTCGCGAGAAGCCGCGCGCGATGCGTCCCGACCGTGCGTACGCTGAGATTCAACTCCGACGCGATCTGCCGCGGCGGTTTTCCGGCCGCGATCAAACAGAGCACCTGAAACTCGCGATCGGAAAGATGCTCGTGCAGATTCTCACCGCTCGCGTCGACGACGCCGAAGGCGACGCTCTCCGCGAGATCGGGCGTCAGAAATCGCTCGCCGCGCGCGACCTTGCGAATCGCGGCGACGAGGTGCGCGCGCGCGTTGTCTTTGCTCACGTATCCCGCCGCGCCGGCCTTCAGCGCGCGCGTCGCGTACGACGCCTGCGTGTGCATCGTGAAGATCAGCACCGGCGTTTGCGGTGCGATCGAGCGGATCTGCGCGAGCACGTCGAGGCCCGCACGATCGGGAAGATTGAGATCGAGGATGATGACGTCCCACTTCGCGCGGCGAAGCTCCTCGATCGCCTCGCTGCCGCTGCGCGCTTCGCCGCCCACGACGATGTCGCTCGTGTCGGAGACGATCTGCTTCACGCCCTCGCGAACGATGTCGTGATCGTCGGCGATCAGAACCTGGATCACGCTTGCGCTCCCAGCGGAATCCGTACCGAGACGATCGTGCCGCGTCCCGGGATGCCTTCGATGAGCGCCGTACCTCCGAGCATGTCCGCGCGCTCCCGAATGCCGGCCAGCCCGAGGGATGCGGGATCTTCGATTTCTTCCGACACGATGCCGCGTCCGTCGTCGCGGATCTCGAGGAACAACTCACCCGAACGCTCGCGCACGCGAATCTCGACGCGGCTCGCATTCGAATGCCGCGCGACGTTCGTCAAGGCCTCCTGAAAAATCCGATAGATCGCCGCCGAGGTCGTGTTGCCGACTTCACGCAACTCGTCCGGCACCGACAGCTCGCATTCGATTCCGGTGCGCTCTTCGAACACGCGCGCCTCCGATTCGATCGCCGCGAACAACCCGAGGTCGTCGAGCACGCTCGGGCGCAACTCCGATGAAATTCGCTGCACGCTCGTCACCGTCAAATCGAGCGTGCGCAGGATGCGATCGATCATCGGCCGCAATTCCTGCGACGGCCGGGTTTTCTCGACGAGTCCGATCACATCCATTTTCAATGCAGTGAGCGCCTGCCCGAGGTCGTCGTGAATCTCGCGCGCGACGCGCATGCGCTCCTCTTCCTGCACGGTCAATAAACGTTCCGACAGCGCTTTCAGATTTTGCTCGGCGGCCGAGCGGCGCTCCAGCATCTCATTGAACGCCGCCGACAATCTCGCGATCTCACTCGGACCGCCGGTCGTCTCCGCGCGCCCATAGCCGGCGCGCGCCGCCGACTCCGCCGCATGGACGAGCGCGATGACCGGCTTCTGGATCTCGCGCGAGAGCATCATCGCCGCGACCGTGAGAATGAGGATGATCAGCACGCCGCCGGCGATGCCGAGAACATACATCTGCCGCACCTCACCCATCACATCCGCGGTCGGCACGCCTGCGTAAATCGTCCACTGCAGCGACGGCACATGCGTGAAGCCGTACTGCCGCGAGACGCCGTCGAGACCACGCGCCTCCGCCTGCCCCTCCCGTCGTCTCAACGCAAGTTTCGCCACCTCGGCATCAGCCGCGTGCCGTCCCACGATGTCGCGCGCGCCGGCGGTACGCGCGATCACGACGCCATCGCGATCGAGAATCGTGACCACGTTGTTGGGCAACGGCGCCTCGGTCTGAATGAAGTCGATGTACTGAAGCAGGACCAGCGATCCTCCGCCGTCCGCGACCGGCTCCGTGATGATCGACATCCAGTGATCGCGAACGTGGCGGATCACCGGCTGCCGCGTGGGCAAGCGTCCCTCGCGCAGATCGTCCGCAACGGACGGCCGCGCGGCGAGCGACACGATCGCATCCTCCCCCATCGGCCGCGCCGAACAGACCAGCGTTCCCCCGCGGTCATAGAAAAGCAGATCCGACCATTGCGGAAAAAAGTCAACGATCGCAAACAGCGAGTCGCACGTCTTGCCGTCGAAGGCCCGAATCGCAGGCCGTTGCGCCATCTGCTTCAGCAGCGCCGCCGAGCTCGCGTGCTGCGACGCGATCCGCTCGGCAATCGTTCTCGCCGAGCGCAGCGCAATCGCGCGAGCCTCATTCGTCTCGCGCCGCACCTCGAATGCAAACATCCAGCTGAGCAGCAGCAACAGCGGCAACGCCACCGCCGCGCCGAGGCTGACGAGCCGCGCGCGAATGGACCAGTTCCGGCGCATGGGAGGCCATGATACGGAAGGTTGCACATTTCGATGCGTCCACCTGCGCGGCGCAACGCGATGCACGTGCACTCGCGATGCAATTCGTCGTGATGCGGCGGGTGCGACGCGGTTGTGATGATCACAACCAACTATGCGGGGGGCAGTTGCGCTCGGCGCGTGGGGACGTGCTGCGCGCAGCATAGGGGAGCACGCGCGCCGTCTGCCATAGCCGCGTCTTGGGCGGCTTGTGATGCACGATCAAATCGCGCGGGTAGGGCGGTGGGATAGTGCGCGTACAAATTGTACGCGCACTATCATTTCATTCATCGCATTTGTTCGCCGCGTAATCCCAACGACCGCCGTGACGAGACAGCGATCGATTGCAAGCTGTCGGCGAACATACAGCCCAAGCAAGGTGATCACCACAGCGGCAGTCACGAGTAAAACGATTGTTCGCTTCGAGCGGAACGCCGTCATTTTTATCCTCAGTACTACTCCGGCAGCCTTTAGGCCGATATGGACCAAAGAGGACTTTTGCAGCTCTGCTTCGGATACTTCTTCGCTTGTGAACGTCCAAATCGATTCGCTTTCTGATCCGCTTCGGAGTCGGCTGCCGAATCGCCTTTGAACTTTTGATCGAACCACTCTCGAAAATCGCTGAAGTCGCAGGCTTCGTCGTATCCAAACGGGCCGCACACGACCGTTCGCGCGGTAGGCGGACGGCCAGAGATCTAACTGTCGCTGTTCTTACTTTTGAACGCGAGGCGAACCTGCTCATCGCCGGTGATATTCAACACATATCCTCTGCCGCTGCCCAAGCGCGGCGGTTGACCGGTACTTGGGACTAATTGTCGAAAGCCGTTAGGAACCTTGCCATAAGTGAACGTTTTCGTGAGCACACCTGCTTCGCGCGTGACATCGCCCGCTCGATCATCAGTAGCTTTCACTTCGGCTGTTTCGTGTACTTGTCCGCTTACGACTTCTCCGTTCGCCGGAACGAACCGATCGGACACGACGATCCACATCGGCTCTCGTGAGTCTTCGCTGTAGACAGCGATGCTCAGCAATCGCGTCGGTGTTCGAAGCACGAACTCCGGTGCATCCTCGATCCATGAAGATATCGCGACACCAGCCGCATCGCCTGATTGGCTACCAACCACCCGATGCACCTCTCCCGCGGAATCTACCGCCACCGGGAGTGAAGCCTCCTCGGTTATTAACCGGCACTTGGCCGTAGCAAAGAGGAGGATTAGTGAGAAGCATGCCTTCAGTCGTCTCCCATTCGAAAATGCACGCAAGTGGGCACTCCTTGCACGGCGGATTGAAGCGGTAGATGAATGGATCTTTCTTTTCGAACGTGTATATCTGATCAGAAGGACCGCCACCGCACGTACCCGTGAATCTGCAGTTGTTTCCCGGAAGCGATCCGTAGGGACTATTGATGGGGATCGCGTGTTCCCTGAACACAGTGCAGAGCACGCGTTCAAGACCCATGGGATCAACGTACCTCGTCGGATTGCCGTCAACGTAGGCATAGAGATTGGCTGGAAGTCCGGGAGCTTGCTGGAAGAATGGTCCCGAAAATTTTTCAACAATTCGCGGAAGCCCATCGCTCCCAAGCCGCGAAAGAAACGCGGATGACAACGGCGTTAGCAGCTGATCTAACCGAAGAGATCCCAGCACGCCAATCGGATCCGCCTGGGTATACCGCCCCCACCCCGCCCGGTACCACCGAAAGATGTTGTACCGCGGCTTCGTATCATCCTCGAACAGCGATTCCTGAAACGGTGATCCAAGCGACTCCTGGCCGGGAAACCGCAGTATCTGCGTATCCCCGTCGAGACCAGCGCGATATTCGTAGACGCGGCCGAACGGCTCATATTCTGCTCGCCAGACGATTGCGCCTCCAAGATCGGTCTGCAGGGTTGGGGTGCCAAGATGATCTGTAAACGTGAAACGCAGCGATTCTTCCAGTTCCATGCGGCTGTCGCTCGACGCCTGCGCAACCGGCTGGCCGGCCAGCCAGAAATAATCCGTCCCGCCAGGAACCGAGCCGACCGGCACGGGCTGGACAGCCTGCTGCCAATCAGACTGCCAGAGCAGGTTCAGTTCAGGCGAATAAGACGACAGCCGCAGGTAGCCGAAACGAGAAGAATGAATCCAACTGGCGCCGATGCGCACTCCCCGGCCATCATACAAAAACTCCACCGAGTCCGGATCGGAGGCTGAGCCCGAAATCCCCTGGAGAAGATTACGCGCGCTATAAGTCATGGAGGACAGCTCGTTGCCTGCAGCGTCATAGCTCACGCTCTCGGTGGTGGTTCCAGTGACGCCTGAGAGCTTCGACGTCGTACCGGCGTACGAAAATGCCAGCGTCCGGCTTCCGATGTGAAGCGACGTCATATTGCCTGCTTCGTCGTATTGATACGTTCCGGCCCCCCAGAGAGCGGCTCCGGTATTTGCCTCCGTCAGCCGGTTCAGGTCATCGTAGATCAAATCGCGATTGTAGGCCGCATTCACCGCGTCGTGGATCTGGGTAATGTTTCCGGCCGCATCCGAGGCGTAGGTGTATTGTGCAACCGTACCTGTTGCGCCAGCGAGCTGGACCATGATTGGCCGATACCGACTGTCGAAACTCATCGTCTTAGTCATACCATTTCCGAACGCAAGTTGAGTCGCCGGACCAAACGGCAGATAGGTTGCCGATGACAAGATCGTCAGCCCATCGACTGTCATCGACGCCGGCCGGTCGGCGAAATCAAAGCCGTATTCAGCGATCCGGCCTGCCGGGTAAACGATTCGATTTCGGTTCGCGTCGGCGTCATAACCATACGTCATTGCGATCGGAGCATAACCGCTGGATGGATTGTCCCGAGTCTCGACGGCGAGCCGCCCGCGGCGCTCATAGCAATAGCTTGTCAACCCTGCAGGATCAGTCATGGTCGCAAGCCGGCCGACGCCATTGCCTGAACCGCAGTCTTGATCATAGGAGTATTCGACCGTCTCTGAATCCAGCCCCGCGCTGCTGGAGGTCGCAGTGATCAGACGATTCAGAGCGTCATAGGAGCGCTGCGTCGTCGCATTGTTCGCGTCCCGCGAGGTCGTCAGATTCGAGGCGGCGTCATACAGATAGGTTGTCGTTCCCGTAACAGGGCTTTGCTGCGACAGCAAACGGCCGAAGTCATCATCATTGTAGGTTGTGACATTCCCCTTCGGGTCGGTCACCGTCCTAAGAGTGCCTTGAATGTCGTAGCTGTAAGCGGTCGTAATGATATTGGGAGCGACAAGCGTCTGCTTGACCGTCGCGACCCGACCGGCAGGGTCGTATGTGTACGTAGTATTCGGCGATGCATGATTCTCATCCCGCACACTCGAAAGCCGTCCTTCCTGATCGTACGCGTAATGGATCGCTGTTGCGTCGGCGTGAGTCACCGTCTGCAACTGGGCAAGTGCGTCATAGCCATAGGTCTCGTTCTTCTTTTCGACTTCGGTTGCTCCGGAAACGGTGACGATGCGTTCTGCGCTCGTCAGGCCGCTGCTGGGATCGTACTCATATTTGATCCGCTCGCGAAGTTCATTGAGCGCCGGCCCGCGGGACATGGTGAGAACGCGTCCGCGCGAGTCGTACGTATATTTCGTCACACCGCCCAGTGGACGCTGTTCCGATTGTAATGGACCGGCCGGCGGATCGTATGCTCGCGTGGTAGTGAGATCAGTCGCACAGAGGGCGTCATAGGCCGTGTCACAGCCCGACACGCCCTTGATTGTCGACGTGAGCATCCGGCCCAGAGAGTCGAACGTCATTTCCGTTGCCGCTCCGTTTGGATCCACGATGCGCGTCGCGTTGCCGAAGATGTCGTAGCTCTCATAGCGGGTGATATGGCCGGCCGCGTTGCGCACGGCGGCCAGCCGGCCCCGCAGGGTTGCAGGAACGGAAGAATGAACCGGATAATAGACAAATGACGTCACGTCGCTGACGTCCTTTCGTGGACCGTCGACCGACTTCCGCAGGTATTGGGGTTGCGGCAGGGTAAGCCAGGATGACTGGAAGTTGCCGCCAGGAGTGAACGCCGGCTGGCTCGACGTATTGCCGTTGGAAGGATCGTCGCCGTACAAGATCGTTGAAGTTGTGTGTTCTTCGAGTTGTGAACCCTGTTGTCCCGTCTCGGTCCATCCGCTGAGGCCGTGACTGATTACAACACCCGTGAGCGGGTGATATGCAAAGATCTCACGGCGGACGGTACCGCCGGGCACGACACTCGGAGTGACAACCGCCGTCGGTTTGTCGGGCCAGTGCGCATCCTGATATTCGTAGGACGTCGTGATCGTCGCGGACGTCGATTCGAGCGACGCTGCCGGCAAGGTCGACGCATCGAGCATGCAGTGCAACGGCGCGGTATCGGGGTTACACCCCGCCGGCCTCAAAAACTGCTGCGTCGACACAATGCGTTCTCCATCGTACGTGCGCACCGTGATATATCCGCTGGCATTCTGCTCCCGCGTCAGGTGCCCCTTGACGTCGTATGCAAAGACGCCGTCGCGAGAGCCGCAGGCGCTGCAACCGCCGGTAATCGACACGGTTCGCCAGGAGCCGCCGATCGGCCGGAGTGTGAACTCGGAGACGACACCTGATTTCATCGTGATGCGCGTGACGAGTTGCGTAGAGCTCGTTCCGGCAGCTCCGTATTGGATGCTGTCGATTTCGTCGCGCGCGCCGCTCTCGCTCATCGTCCGGCCATATGCGTCATAGGTATGGCCTTCGATCAGATTGCCGAGGGCGTCTTTTGCAGCGGTCAACCGATCGTTCGTATATTCATAGGTGCGCCAGGTTGAGGATCCCGGCGCGAGAACACCAATGAGGTTGTCATTGACGTAAGAATATTGCCATGTCAGCCCGGCAGTCTCGATCGCCGTGACGCGCTTGGTCGCGGCATTCACCGTCACGTTCCAGGTGACATCGGTCCACGAATCTTTGACGGACTGCGGTAACCCGTTCGCATCATAGGTAATCCGCACTTCGCGGCCGGAGCTGATGTCCCTCAAGCCGACGAAGCGGCCATCGCTGCTCCGATAAAGGCGAGCCGTGCCGGCACCGGCAGGCCGATGCACGTACAGCGAAGCCATCGCATCGAAAGCGAGCGTACCGGCCGACGTTCGCCCTTTGGGCCACATTTGCGTATAGACGCCATTTCGTCGCATGAAAACGAACGACTCATTATTTTCATCGGTCATCGAGATAGTATCGCCCGTTGCCTCGGCGAGAACAAAAAGGCGGCTGTCGAATATCGATACCCACCCCCGCCCGAAGGAACCGCGGATGCGTTGATGGGAATCGTAATTGCGATTCAGCCGGACCGCATCGAGAAGCAGCGGCAACGGGTCGCTGTCGGAATAATGAGCATTACCGTCCTCATAGGAGATGGGATGCGATGAACCCGTGGGGGGCTGCGGCATTTTACAAACACTCGGGCATTCGACCGTCGTGACATCGTCGACATGGCCGTTACAGAAGTCCAGCGAAGCCTGGAAGGTGATCGTTCGCACCCAATCGGGTGGCGTATACGCGAACTCGTAATGGGTGGGTGTACTCACATTAATCGCCGTCGGGCCGTTGATCACACCTCCGTTGTGTTCCACGCCGTCGTCGCCCGCATAGCTCAGAATTCGAACGGTCCTGGTCGCCTGACTGATGCCCGTGGGCAGCGTATGGTCGACGCCAAGCCGGATATCCTCTGTCAGCGGATTGAATAAGCGGTTGATATCGATAGCGCCCGACGTCTGCGGTGTGGACAGTTGCACCGTCTTTTCATCCGTAAACGCCGGGTCACTCGGACGCTGGCAGGCGACTGCTTTCGCCATGAACGGATAGGTGCCGGGTGGAAGGCAGCCGACGTTAAACGTGCTCTCGACCGTGCCACTCGGCGAGTTGAGGTTTCCGGTGACCGATACTTGGCTGCCGCTGAAATACGCGTAAATGGATCGATCGAGAAAGGCGGGCCCACCGGTGCCTTCGAAGGCATAGCCGATCGTGGCGTGCACATTCCCCGCGCCGTCGATCGGATCGAGGGTGATGCCGGTGATCAGGGCCTGTTTGATATTGACCGGGTCGGGTGCAGCCGGCGGGCTGTCCCAGCAAGAAATCGAATTGCCGAACGGCTTCACCGAAGCAACATAGGTAACCTCATGCGTGCCGCTGCCGCGGCACCCGAGGCCTCCATTGGTCAGCTCGACCGTGCCTTCCCATGGTTCACCGCCATTGAGCCATCGTTCGCTGAATTGGGCACCGTCAACATAAACGTGGATGACTCGTACGCTAAAAGAATTCGGCGAAACATAGGGGAAGCGATAGTGCACCGACGTCGTCATGTTTGTTTTCTCGGGATTGAACCCGACGATGTGACCGTCGGCTGTCGGTCGCGGGTCGTAGTCACGTGTCACGGTTCGCTCCGTGGTGTATGTCGTTCCACCGCAGTTCTGCGAGGCGATCGCACCATACGTATGCGCACCAGGCGCGATACAAATGTATCCCGTAAAGCCCACGGCTGTTCCGGTACCGGGACCAAAGTTGCCTCCCCCGGCATACGCGTAATCGTCCAGGCGCTCGATGTTGATCGTGCCGCCCTGGCCCACAAACGAGTAGTCCACCTCGATCCTCGCTGACGTTTGTGTGGGAGGATCGATGACGCGCATGTCGGTGATCTGGACACCGCACTGCGCGAGCAGCGAGGTCGCGTTCGACATCAACAGGCAAGCCGAAAAAAGAATGAATGTGCGAGCACGCATGAGCGACCCCCTCCAGTCGTTGGACGTCTGGGGCGCGGTGCTCGTAACTGCGGCGCACGATCGCCGGCAGATCTATCAACGAAAATGAATTGTGCGAACTGACTGGCCTAACATACCACAGTTAGGCGGAGATCGCTCCCCGATGACCAACATTTCGACGCCCGTCGAAGTATCCCCACCGGTTTCCCGCTACCATGCCCACATGAAAGGCGAACATCACTACAAGCAACGTTTGATCTGGGACGGCAATCGCGGCGAGGGGACGTCGACGTACTTCGTGTACGGACGCAACTACCGGCTGCTCGTCGACGGCAAGCCGGAGATTCAGGGCACGGCCGACATCGCGTTTCGCGGGGAAGCGGAGAAGTGGAATCCGGAGGATCTCTTTGTCGCGGCGATCTCGTCGTGTCACATGCTGTCATATCTCGCGCTCTGCGCACGCGAGAAGATCAGCGTGCTGTCGTACGAAGACGAGGCCACGGGCGTCATGAAAGAAGACGGGAAGGGCGGCGGGCGCTTCGAGCAAGTCACGCTGCATCCGGTCGTGACGATCGCGAACGCCGAGCAGCTCGATCGCGCGCGCGAGCTGCATGAGAAAGCGCACGAGCTCTGTTTCATCGCCAGCTCGGTCAGCATCCCGATTCATCACGAAGCAGAGGTGCGCGCGTGAAGGATCTCGCGATCGCGCTCGACCATCGTCCCGGTGCGCTCGCCGAGATGGGCGAAGCCCTCGGCGAGGCCGGCGTCAGCATCGAAGGCGGCGGCGTGTTCGGCGGGGTCGCACACTTTCTGTTTCACGATGCGCAGGCGGCGCGAGCAGCGCTCGATCGCGCCGGCATCCGCGTCGCCGGCGAGCACGACGTGCTCGTGCAGAAGTTGCGTCAGGACGAGCCGGGACAGCTCGGCAAGATCGCGCGCCGGATGGCCGACGCCGGCGTGAACATCGAAGTGCAGTACAGCGATCACGATCACAACCTGATTCTCGTCGTCGACGACATCGAGCGCGGACGCGCAGTGTCGGAGGAGTGGAAGCGTCATGCCTGATCTCGCCGGCGTCGCACGATTGATCGGCGACCCCGCGCGTGCGCGCATGCTGACGGCGCTGATGAGCGGCAAGGCGCTCACCGCGACCGAGCTCTCGCTCGAAGCGAATGTGAGCGCGTCGACCGCGAGCTCGCATCTCTCGAAGCTCACGGGCGCGCGCCTCATCGCGATCGAGAAGCAGGGACGCCACCGCTACTTCCGCCTCTTCAGCGCCGACGTTGCGTCCGCGCTCGAAGAGCTCGCGTGCGTCGCGCGCCAGCCGCGCACCGGCCCGACCGATCCCGCGCTACGCGTCGCGCGCGTCTGCTACGACCACCTCGCCGGCGAGCGCGGAGTGTGGATGTACGAGCAGCTCCAAACGCGCAAGCTCTTCGACGATGAAAAGTTCTTCGCGAACTTCGGCATCGACCTCGGTGCGCTCACGCACTCCCGCCGCCCCCTCACCCGTACCTGCCTCGATTGGAGCGAACGCCGCCACCACCTCGGCGGCTCGTTAGGCGCCGCAGTCCTCGATCGCATCCTCGCGCTCCGCTGGGCGAAGCGCGAGTTGGACAGCCGCGCGCTGGTGTTTACCGCGCGCGGAGCGGATGCGTTTCGCGCGATGTTCAGCGCGTGATTACTCCCGCAACCTCCAAATCCCGAACTGATCCTTCTCGTACCGTTCTTTCACCGCGTCGATCGCGCGTCTTCGCGCGTACCAGTCGCGGTCGCGGCGCGCCTCGGCTTGCTGCCACGTCTCGTTGTATGCGCGGCGGAAGACTTCCTGCGCGGCGGTGGGGAGGTTGTATCGATAGACGAACGGCAGGTCATCGACCGTTTTCAACGGCATCGAGGTTTCGAGCTCGACGTCTCGCACAGTCATCATCCCCTCAATCGTAGTACTCGTGCCCGAGGTGGGTGATCGGCTCGGCGCCCATCGCCCATCGCATCGTGTTTTTCAGTTTCATGAGTTGGATGAAGAGGTCGTGCTCCGGATAGAGCTCCGGCGCGTGCATCGGACATTTGAAATAGAAGCTGAGCCACTCCTGCACGCCGGCGAATCCGGCCCGCTGTGCGAAGTCGAGCAGCAGCGCGAGATCGAGCACGATCGGCGCGGCGAGGATCGAGTCGCGGCAGAGAAAGTCGATCTTGATCTGCATCGGATAGCCGAGCCATCCGAAGATGTCGATGTTGTCCCATCCTTCTTTCGCATCGCCGCGCGGCGGGTAGTACTCGATGCGCACTTTGTGAAACAGGTCGCCGTACAGCGATGCGTGGAGATGCGGCTGCAGGATGTAATCGAGCACGCCGAGCTTCGTGACTTCCTTCGACTTGAACGAGCCCGGATCGTCGAGCACTTCGCCGTCGCGATTGCCGAGGATGTTCGTCGAGAACCAGCCGCGCACGCCGAGCATGCGCGCCTTCAACGCCGGCGCGATCACGGTCTTCATCAGCGTCTGCCCGGTCTTGAAGTCTTTTCCCGCGACCGGCACGCCGTGTTGCCGCGCGAGCTCGAACGCCGCGGGAAAATCGAGCGCGAGGTTCGGCGCGCCGTTCGCGAACGGCACTCCTTCTTTGATGCACGCCCACGCGTACATCTGCGAGTTCGAGATTGTCGGATCGTTGTGCTGCAGCGCCTTCTCGAATGTCTCGACGGTGTGATGGACGCCGTTCGCCGACACGTACACCTCGGTCGATGCGCACCACACCGCCACCGCGCGCGCGCATCCGTTGTCGCGGATGAACGTGCGAATGTCGCCGCGCAGCTGTTCGACGAGGTCCGCTTTCGTCGCGCCTTTCTTCACGTGCGTGCCATCGAGCTTACGCACGTACTCGGGAAAGAAGACGCCGGGGAACGGACGGATCGCTTCGAGCTCATCGCGGATCGGATCGAGATGCGCGCGCTCGAGGACGTTCGCGTGCAACGCGGACTCCCAGGCGTTGTCGGGAAAAATGTCCCACGCGCCGAACACGAGTTGATCGAGCGAGGCGAGGCCGAGGAAGTCGTGGATGCGCGGGGACTCCGCGTCGGTGCGCTTGCCGAGGCGGATCGTGCCCATTTGCGTGAGGGAGCCGATCGGCTGCCCGAGGCCGCGCCGCGCCAGCATCACGCCGGCGATGAACGTCGTCGCAACGGCGCCGAGGCCCGGCAACAAAACACCCAGGCGTCCTTCCGGGGGACGGATTGAAATGGGTTGTTTCACGACTTTGCCTCCGCAAAAATCGCGTGGCAAAACGCATTCCACTGATTTGCACAAGACGCAACCTTTACGAGTCCTTATTTGCTATTTGTGCAAATTGCCGGTGCACGGTTTGCAGAGCCCGAGCGGCGGAGGAATCGCTTGCTCGATCAAGTCGTCATCACATCGCACGACCGGCTGGTGATGCGCGAGCTGGCCGCGCAGTTTCCGTCACTCTGCTTCACGATCGGGATGGCGCGTGAGCCGGACGTCGTGGTGCACGCGCGCGAATGGCGCGATGGCGCGTTCGACGTCTACGCCTTCGACTACACCCTCGACTCCGCCGACGCGCGCTCCGATTTCTCCCTGCACGTCGTCGACGACGATCCGCCGCGGTCCGCGGCAATCGAGATCCTGAACCGCTGCCAGCGCGCCATCCGCCGCCGCAACCGCTGCTCGCAGACGTCGCGCTTCGACGCCGTGCTCGCCGCACATCGCGCGCTGCACGACCTGGACAAACCGCTCGTGCGCGCCGACTACAACCACGCGCTCGACACCTGGCAGTGGACGCTGCGCCTCGCGCCCGACGCGTCGCTGGCGCTGCAGCTCGCGGCCCTCTTCCACGACATCGAGCGATTGCAATCGGAAGCGGACGAGCGCATCGAACATCGCGTCGTCGACTATCAGGCCTTCAAAGACCGCCACGCCGCGAACGGCGCCGGCATCGCGGCCGGCGCGCTGCGCCGCTGCGGGATCGATGACGTGACATGTGATCGCGTCGCGTTCCTGATCGCCCATCACGAACGACGCGCAACCGGCGACGCCGATCTCCTGCTCCTCAATGACGCCGACGCGCTTTCGTTTTTCTCGCTCAACAGCACCGGCTTCGCCGACTACTACGGCCGCGAGCACACGCAACGCAAGCTCGCCTACACGCTCTCGCGTCTCGGCGCGGGCGCGCGCCGCCACCTCGATTCCATCCGCTTGCGCGACGACGTGCAGGAGCTCTTCGCATCGTGCGCGGGATGAAGATTGTCGTCTTCGGCCTGACCATCAGCTCCTCGTGGGGCAACGGCCACGCGACGCTCTGGCGCGGCCTCTGCTCGGCGCTCGCGAAGCTCGGACATCGCGTCGTCTTCTTCGAGCGCGATGCTCCGTACTACCGCAAACACCGCGATCTGCATGGCAGCGAGGCGTTCGAACTGACCCTCTATGACGACTGGGACGACGATGAAGCGCAGTCTGAGCTCGCGAACGCCGACGCCGCGATCGTGACGTCGTATTGTCCCGATGCATTCGCGGCGACGACGGCGATGCTCGACTCCCCTGCCGCGCTGAAAATCTTCTACGACCTCGATACGCCGGTGACGCTCGATCGTCTCGATCGCGGCGAGACCGTCGAGTATCTCTGGCCCGACCTCGGCGCGTTCGATCTCGTGCTCAGTTACACCGGCGGTCCCGCGCTCGATGACTTGCGCGCGCTCGGCGCGCGCGCCGCGTTTCCGCTGTACGGCAGCGTCGATCCCGCCGCGCATTTTCCGGTCGATTCATCCGAGCATTACCGTTGTCGCTTTTCGTACCTCGGCACGTACGCCGCCGATCGCCAGGAAGCGCTCGAGCGTTTGTTCATCGACAGCGCGCGGCAATTGCCCGACGCGCGTTTCATCCTCGGCGGCTCGAAGTATCCGCAGGATTTTCCGTGGTGCGAGAACGTCTGGTATCTCGATCACGTCCCGCCCGGAGATCATCCGAAGTTTTACTGTTCGTCCGACGCGACGCTGAACGTGACGCGCGGCGCGATGGCGCGCCGCGGCTTCTGTCCCTCGGGGCGTTTATTCGAGGCCGCCGCGTGCGGCGCGCCGATCGTCAGCGACGACTGGCCGGGACTCGACGAATTCTTCACACCCGGCGAAGAGATCCTCGTCGCGCGCGACACCGAGGAAGCGGTGGCGCATCTGGCGCGATCGCGCGACGAACTGCGCACGGTCGGCGAAGCGGCGCGCGCGCGCGTGCTGCGCGAGCACACGGCCGATCACCGCGCGGCGGAGCTGGTGGAGATCATGAGGAATGTACGAAATGTTTGATGCGCGACGGAGGCTCTGATGTGGGGAATCATCCCGGCCGCCGGAATCGGCAGCCGCATTCAACCGCTTGCGTTTTCGAAAGAGCTGCTGCCGGTCGGGAGCCGCTTTGAAGGCGAGACGGAGCGGCCGCGCGCGGTGAGCGAGTATCTGCTCGAGCGGATGATCGCCGGCGGCGCGACGCGCATCTGTTTCGTGATCGCGCCCGGCAAGTCCGACATCATTGAATATTACGGCGGCAATTTCGGCGCGGCCGAGATCTGCTACGTCGTGCAGCCGCAGGCGGGCGGATTGTGCGACGCGCTTTTTCGCGCGCTACCGCTGATTCATGACGACGAGATGGTGCTCGTCGGATTGCCGGACACGGTCTGGTTTCCCGCCGACGGGCTGCGCTTTCTCGGCAACGGCGATCTCTCGTTTCTGTTGTTTCCCGTCACCCAGCCGCAGTTGTTCGACGCGGTCGTGTCCGACGACGACGGGAACGTGAGCGAGATCCAGGTCAAGCAGAACAACGCATCCTCGAACTGGATCTGGGGCGCCTTCAAGCTGCGCGGACGCGTGTTGCGCGAGCTGCACACGCTTTGGTGTACGCGCGAGCCGCGCGATCCGTACCTCGGCACGCTCGTCAACGCCTGGATGGCGAATGGCGGACGCGCGTCCGGCGTCCGTCGCGGCGAAGCGTACGTCGACGTCGGCACGATTCACGGCTATCGCGAGGCGATCAATCTCCTGCACGAGCGCGACGCATTCACGCATGCCGAGTTCGCCGCCCGTCCCGCACGACTGCTGCACGTCGTCGGAGAGCAGGCATGAGCGAGATGAGCGTGCACGAGATCGAGTCCCAGGTCCGCAAGCTGGGGCCTTGGTTTCACAATCTCGATTTGCGCGGCGTGCACACCGCGCCCGAACATTTTCTCGGCGACTATCCGCGCTTCAAGTGGGAGAAGTTCGCGCACGCCGTTCCCGCGGATCTCACCGGGAAATCGGTGCTCGACATCGGCTGCAACGCCGGCTTCTATTCGATGGAGATGAAGCGCCGCGGCGCCGCGCGCGTTCTCGGCATCGACAGCGATGAGCGCTATCTCGAGCAGGCGCGCTTCGCCGCGCGCGTCGCGCACGCCGACGTCGAGTTTCGCAATCTGTCCGTCTATGACGTCGCGTCGCTGCGCGAACAGTTCGACGTCGTGCTGTTCATGGGCGTGCTCTATCACCTGCGCCATCCGTTGCTCGCGCTCGATCTCTTGCACGACGTCGTCCGCGAGCTGCTCGTCTTCCAGACGATGTTGCGCGGAAGCAGCGACGTGCTGCATGTCGACGAAGACCATCCGTTCGACGAGCGCGCGATGTTCGACGACCCGGCGTTTCCGAAAATGTTCTTCATCGAACAGCGCTACGCGCACGATCCGACGAACTGGTGGATTCCCAACCGCGCGTGCGCCGAGGCGATGTTGCGGAGCGCGGGATTCACGATCGTCGATCATCCCGAAGAGGAGGTGTTCATCTGCCGGTCGAAGCCGTGATGTTGTGGAACGAGCCGAACAACCTCTCGCATTGGGACTTCGAGCTCGACCCGGAATGGACGACCTATTCCGAGATGGTGCGCGTCGCCTCGGACGCCGTACGTGCGGAAAATCGCGAGCTCACGCAAGTCCTCGGCGGGATCTCGCCGATCGATCCGGCGTTCATCGAGCGGATGCAGCGGCAGGGCGTGCTCGAGAAAATCGACGTCGTCGCCGTGCACGGATTTCCGCTCGACTGGAATCACTGGCAGATTCACGAGTGGCCGGCGAAGCTCGATGAGATTCGCGCGGTGACGCGGCATCCCGTGTGGGTCAGCGAAGTCGGCGTGTCGACGTTCGGCGCGGAGGAAGTGCAGGAGTTCGGACTCGAGCGCACCGCGCAGCTGCTGATCGGAAAATCGGATCGCGTTCATTGGTACAGCCTCTACGACCTGCCGCGCGCGTGGCCGGCGACGACGCGGCATCGCGAGGCGGAAGGCTCGTCGTATTACCGGCACTTCTACATGGGCTTGTTGCGCGAGGACGGCGCGCCGAAGCTCGCGCTGCGTCGCTTTCACGAATACACGCCCGCTCTCGGCATTTGTCAGTGGTTCCACTTCGAAGACCCCCGCCTCGATTCCGCCGTGCAGTGGATGAAGGAGCTCGGCGTGAAACACGTCCGCACCGGATTGAGCTGGGCGGACAGCCATCGCGAGAACGCGGACGCGTGGTTCGATCGACAGATGAAAGCGCTCGCGGATTTCGACGTGACGCTCACCTACTGCTTCACGCCGGAGTCGTGCGGCGTGCGCGCGCATCACACCAGCCCGCCGCAACGCGTCGAAGAGTTCGCGGACTTTTGCGCGCGCATGACGAGGAGATATGCGTGACCATGATCCTGTCATCCCGAGCGTGAGCGAGGGATCTGGGGCTCGGGTGGTGGCACGGTCATCATGCCTTCCGCCCGCCCAGGATATGCGTGACCACGATCCTGTCATCCCGAGCGTGAGCGAGGGATCTGGGGCTCGGGTGGTGGCTCGGTCATCATGCCTTCCGCCCGCCCAGGTCCCTCGCTCCGCTCGGGATGACAAACTCATTGTCTGCGTCGATCTCAACGGGGTTCTCGACGCGTATGGCGGATGGCAGGGGCCGGAGCATTGGGACCCGCCGCGCGAAGGCGCAGCCGAGTTTCTCGGGTCGCTGCGCGAGCACGGCTTCCGCGTCGTGATTTTCACGACCCGCTTCGCTGACGACGCGAAGCGCTGGCTCGTTGAGCACGACTTGCTGCAGTACGTCGACGAAGTGACGGACCGCAAACCGGCCGCACACGTGTTCGTCGACGATCGCGCGGTCTGTTTTCGCGGCGACTTCGACGCGACGTTGAACGACGTGCTGTCCTTCAGTGCGCACTGGGAAAACCAAGGTGTCATTCCGAGCCGCGAAGACGGCGAGGAATCCCCGGCGGAAAACGTACTCGCTCCGTAGGCGGGGGATCCTTCGCCGTCTCCGCGGCTCAGGATGACACGATTCGATAGCGCTGCGCTTCACGCCGCAGCCGCGGCGCTTCCTCGACGCACGACTGCTCGGCGAGCATGTAATAGCCGTACCAGAACGCGCGGTACGCCGACTTGTAGAAGTGCATCACGTTGCGCGACCACGTTCGTCCTGTCGACGTTTGCATGGCACGCAAGAGCCGCTCTTCCTCGAACCCGAGCTCGATGATGGCGCCGGCGAGGTCCCATCCGAGGTCCTGACAGCCGACGAGATCGTGCGACGCGTGATGATCGATCGCGTCGGTCTTGAGCGTGCCGAGCCACTCCCACGCGTGCAGTTTGTTGTCGGTGACGATCGGCTGCGCATCGTCGTCGACTTCATCGACGAACGGTTCGAGATCGACTCTCGCGTTGAACGCGGCCATCTCCGCGAGCGCTCTCGCGCTCGCGCCCCGTTTGGGCGCGGGCCAGTGTTTCTCGCGGAACGTGAGGTAGCGAACGACGGCGTCGAAGAGATCGCCGCGCTTTGCGTCGACCCACTGCGACACGATGAAGCCGCGATCGATCGAGATGACAGGAGGCGTGAACGCCGCGAGTTGCGATGCGCGCTCGAACATCTCATCGCCGCGCAATCCGAATCCTTCGAATTTCACGAGCAGCTCGCCGTCGCGATACTTGCGGCGCTCCTGCTGCACGTGAACGCCCGGCCATCGATGGACGGCCGCACGCCATTTCCCCGCGCTCATGTCTTCGACGCCGCGCGGCAGTTCGAACGGCACGTGCACGCGTCGCGTCGTGTGCCACAACACGCGCGTGTCGTCGGACGCCATCGCGCCCGGCTCGCCCTCGTGACTCGGAAAGAACACGATGCGGTCACGCGTCACGCCGTGCTGCTCGAGCCACGACGCGACGCACGCGAACGAGCTGCCGGAGAGTCCCGGTCCTTCGTCGACGATCGCATAGAAGCCGCGCCCCGCGCGCAACACGCTCTCTTCGTACGGCGACGGACGCAGCTCGCGGGCGAACGGATGTCCGGTCGGACGCACCGTCACGAAGCGCGCGTTCGGAAGCGCCGATGCGACGACGGCGCCGAGGCTCGTGCCGATGCTGCGGATGCCGACGACCGTCCATTCGTTCGCCAAGTCACGAACCGAGTGTGCAGCGTCTGCATACAGTTGCGGATCGACCGCGTAGAACGCGTAGCCCTCCGGTTCTTTGACTTCGATCGACGCCGGCAGATCGCACTCGACGCCGCGCAGCAGCAAGTCATCGAGTGCCGGGTAATGCGATCCACGCGCGTCGGCGAGCGCCTGCGCGACTTCGCCCGCAGCGATCAACTTCGACAACGGATCGGTGAGCGCGCGGAACTCCGCGAGCGTCCACGTGCGCATGGAATCGCCGTAGACGATCATCCGATCACCAGCATCGCCATGCACGCGAACATCGCAACGATCGACGCGGCGACGATCGCGCACTCGAGTTTCGGACTCGCGCGGCCGAGCATGATGTTCGCGTCGGACGCGACGAGCAGCACGCCGAGGAGCAGGAGCGGCGCGAGAAAGCCGTTGATCACGCCGCTCCAGAACAGTGCCTGCATCGGCTTGATCGGCGTGAGCTCGAGCAGCATTCCGCCCGCGGTGCAAAGAATCAGCACCGCGTAGAACTGCCGCGCGTTGCGCAGCTTCCGATCGAGTCCCTGCTCCCAGCCGATCGCTTCCGCGAATGCGAACGCCGCGGATCCCGACAGCACCGGAATCACGAGAAACCCGACGGCGAGCAGTCCGACCGTGAACAGCAGCTTCGCCGCGCCGGAGAGCGGTCCGAGCGCCTCCGCCGCCTGGCGTGCCGTCTCGATCACCACTCCGTTTCGATGCAGCGTCAGCGCGGCCGTGACGATGATGAAGAACATCACCACGCGCGAGAACAGCGTGCCGACGCCGACGTCGAGCACCCGAAACCAGACGTCGCTCTTGCGCGCGCCTGGCAGCTCGTCCTCGTTGCGCACCTGCTTTTTCTCTTCGACTTCATGCGACGCCTGCCACATGAAAAAGTACGGACTGAACGTCGTGCCGATGAGGCCGATGAGGATCATCCATCCGCGGCGCGTCGGCGGCAGCCGCGGCACGACCGCCTCGCGCAAAACGTCGGCCCAGTCTGGACGCAACAGGATTGCGGCGACGATATACGACGCGAGCACGAGCGCGAGCCATTTGAAGATGCGCGCAAGCTTCCCGTACGGCAGCCGTACCGTTGCGATCGCGATCGCGCTTCCGTATCCGAGTACGAACCAGCGCGACGAAATGCCGGTCAACATTTCCGACGCCTCGCCCATCCCCGTGAGGTCCGCGCCGATGTTGAGCATGTTGGTGAGAAAGAGCGCGGCCGAGAGGACGACCACGAGCGCGCGCGGAAGCTTCATCCGCAGCGCGCCGATGATGCCGCGGCCGGTGATCATGCCGACGCGCGCGCACATCATCTGCGCCGCTGCCATCAGCGGCCAGGTAAAGAGCGCGGTCCAGAGGATCTGCAGTCCGAGAACGGCGCCGGCGATCGTGAACGTCGCGATGCCGGAGGGATCGTCGTCGGCCGCGCCCGCGATCACGCCGGGTCCCGCGCGCGCGAAGAAACGACGTACGCTATGCGCTCGAGGCGGCCGTCGCATCGCCGCGCCGGACCTCCACGATGATGCGCTCCAGCTCCGCGGCCCGATGCGCGGCCGTGTGATCGCGCAGCACGCGCCGCCGCGCGCGCATGCCGATGCGATGGCGCTCGCGCTCATCCAGCTCGCGCACGAACGCGAGCGCTTCGTCCGACGAGCGTGCCACGAGCAGCTCGCGCCCGATGTCGAAGAACGTCTCCAGCCCCGGCCACGAATCGCTGATGATCGGCACGCCGCACGCCGCCGCCTCGAACAAGCGCACCGACGGCGAGTAACCCGCCTTCACCATCGCCGCGCGCGTAATGTTCAGCGTGAAGCGCTGCGCGTTGTAAAACGCGCGATGACGGTCCGGCGGCAGATGCTCGATGCGCGCGACGTTTCGCGGCCAGCGAATGGTCTCCGGATAGAGCGGACCGGCGACGATGAAGCGTCCCTTGCGCCAGCGATGCGCGGGACGAATCAACAAGCGGCGCAGCATCGGCTGGCGATCGTCGCTGTACGTGCCGAGGTAGCCGAGGTCGTATTCGTTATCGACGGCCTCCGGAAAATAAAGCGACGGATCGACGCAGCAGTACAGCGGGCGCGCCATCGGCGAGCGATAGCGCTGCTCGATCACGTCGAGGATCGGACCGCCGGTGAAGGAGAGATAGAAATCGAAGCGCGGGATGAGCGAAGGATCGAGATACTCGTAGTCGCGGGCCTCGAGCTTCGCCATCGTGACCGGCGTATCGATGTCGTAGAACGCGGTCACTCCCTGCGCCGTCGAGAGGATCCAATCGGCGACCGCAACTCCCTCGGGCACGAACGATCCGACGATCACCGCGTCGGCGTCGCGAATGAGACTGCGGAAGCGGCGCTTGAGCGACGGCACGGATGAATAGAGATGCGTCTCACAGAACGGAGGATGGTCGAGATCGCGATTCGCCGCGTACCACGGCACGTCGCGCTCGATGAAGGTGACCTCGTGTCCGCGCGCCGACAGCTCGCGCACGAGCGCGCGATACGTCGTCGCGTGTCCGTTGCCCCACGATGACGTGATCGAGAGTCCGTGAATGACGATCTTCACAGCGACGGCTCCAGCACGCGCTCCACTTCCGCCGCGCGATGGTCGTACGTGTGCTCGGCGATGACGCGCCGATACGCGGCGCGCCCGATCGCGGCCGCGCGCTCGGGCGAGAGATCGTGCACGATCTCCGCGACTTCGTCTCCGTCGTTCGCGACGAGCACCTCGTCATCGGGATCGAGGAACTGTTCGATGCCTTTCCAGGCGTCGGTGATGATGCACGCCGACGCGCCCGCGGCTTCGAAGACGCGCGTCGCCGGGGAGAATCCGTAACGGGCCATGCTCTCGCGCGAGATGTTGAGCACCGCGCGCGGCGTGCAGTTGAACGCGTTGTGATCGCCGGTGAAGACGTGGCCGACGTACTTCACGTTACCTGGCTTCGGCTTGTCGTCCCATCCGGCGCCGCCGAGGAGGAAGCGGCCATGCGGCGCGGACGCGGCGGCGCGGAAAAAATATTCGTCGACGCGCAGCTCGCGATCGGGAAGACGATTGCCGAGGAACGAAACGTCGGCGTCGAAGCGCGGATCGCGGTCGACGGGAAAGTGCGTCGAGCAGTCGAGCGCGTTGTAGATCGGTACGCAACGCCGCGCGCCGAGCTTCGTGTACGCGTCGACGACCGGATCGCCGCCTCCGTACGTCAGCACGGCGTCGTATTTCGGAATGAGGGCTGCGAACGGATCGTCGGGATCCTCCGCGATGCGATCGAGCGTCGCCGGCGCGTCGACGTCCCAGAAGAGGATGACGCGCCGGCCGTCGGCGAGCGCGAGCACCTCGCGCTCGAGAAATTGATCGAACACGCCGACGCCGCTCGCCTTCACGATGACGTCCGCATGTTGCGCGTCCTCGAGACACGCGCCTACGTCCAGGAGCAGTGGAGCGGCGGCCGCCGCTCCACTGTAGACGACCACGCGCGCCCATTCGGGCTCTTCGATGTCGCGATGCTGCTGCCGTCCGTACGCATCGGGCTCGTAGAACGTGATGCGATGGCCGCGCTGATGCAGCGCGCGAATGATTCCGCGATAGTACGTCGCGGCTCCGTTCCAGTACGCAGAAACGAGACTCGATCCGAAGAACGCAATCTTCATGATGTTGCCTCCAGGTGTGTACTGATGTTTGCTTGTGCGCGTTTGCCGCGCAGCTCGTCGTAGATGCGCAGCAGCTCGGTGACGCGATGGCTGCAGGTGTGCCGCGCGCGGATGGTCTGCAGTCCGTGTTCGCGCAGCGACTGCGCGATGTCCTCCTCGTACAGGATCGCGTGCAGATGGCGCGTCATCTCTTTGCCGTCTTTCGCGACGAGATAGTCGACGCCTGGACGAAAGAGATGCTCGTCGTCGTCCCACGGCGCGCAGACGAGCGGAATGCCGCACGCGAGCGCCTCGAACACGCGAATCGTCGGAATGCCGGGCAATGCTTCGACATACGGCCGCCGCGGCACATGCACGGTCACGCGATGCCGCGCAAACTCCTCGGGCACGCGAAAGTTCGGCAGCCATCCGCGATACGCGATCCCGTTCGCGCGCAGCAGTCGAATCGCGTCGTAGGGATAGCGGACGCCGTGCACGTCCGCCGTCAGTTTCAGCTGCCGCACCGGCTCGATGAGAAACGTCTGCAGCTCCGCGCTGCGCTCCTCATCGCCCCAGTTGCCGATCCAGACGAGATCGCCTTCGGGGTCGCGCTGCAACGGACGAAACACGCGCACGTCCGCGGCCTCATGCCACGTCCATGCGCGCGCGGCCCATCCGCGCTGGAGATAGAGATCGCGGATCGTGTTGCCGAATGCGAGCACGCCGTCGAAGTCGCGCAGGTCGTACTGCGACATCTGCTCCGGCTGCGTCACCGCGCGATGATGGGTGTCATGAAAGAGGAGTTTGTAGCGCCCGCCGCTCGCGCGATGACGGCCGACGCGCGCGACCAGCTCGTGCGCGTTCCATTCGTGGACGAGCACGAGATCGGCGCGATCGAGCGCGGCATCGAGATCGAGTGAAGCGAGATCGTACTGGCGCGGCTGCAATGCGGGATACGCGGCGCGGAACGCGTCGATCGCCGCTTCGCCGGCGTCGTCGAGCAGATTCGTGAGGCTCCACGAGTCGCGCGGCTCGTAGACATCGACGCGATGTCCGCGTCCGAGCAGCTCCGTGACGACGCCGCGCAGAAAGTGCGCGTTGCCATGATTCCAATCGGACAGCAGCGACTGCACGAAGAAGACGACTTTCATGCGATTGCCTCCGCCGGCTCGCGCATCAGCTCGTGATACGCGGAGAGATAGCGCCGCGCGGTCGTGCGCGGCGTGAACGCCTGCGCGCGCCGCATCGCCGCGGCGCCAAGCGTGTCGCGCAGGCGATGGTCTTCGATCAGGCGCGTCAGCGCGTCGCGAAGCGAGTCGTCATAGTTCGGAACGAAGATTGCGGCGCCGTCCCACAGCTCGCGCAGACTCGGGATATCGCCGAGGACGAGCGCGCAGCGCGAGAGCGCGGCCTCGAGGACGGTGAGGCCGAACGGCTCGTAGCGCGCGGGCAGACAATAAATGGATGCGAACGCGTACTGCTCGGCGAGCTGCGCGCAGTCGAGGCGGCCGAGGGAGGCGACGTTGGCGATGTGCTTCTCTTTGGCCTCGCCGGCGACGCGCACGGGCCACGACAGCGACGGCGCGACCCGCACCAGCGCGGCAACGTTTTTCGCGTCGTCCCACAAACGTCCGGCGCTGAGAACGAACGGTTCCTTGTTGGCGTGCGGCGCAAACGATCCGGCACGGCAGTTGTGAATCACGCGCGACGGAACATCGACGCCGTAGATCGCGCGGATCGCGTCGAGCATCGCCCACGTAGGTGCGACGAGCAGGTCGACGGATGCGAGTCCGCGCTGCACGCGCGCGAAGTATTCGCGCCACTCGTGCGGCGGATCGTCGCCGTGCACGGCGCGCCACCACGAGAACACGCATGAATGCGCGACGACGAGCCGCGGGGCGGTGAAGGGCAGCCCGGCGTGGGCGTAGCCGTTGAGGTGAATGACGTCGTACGGGCTCGCGCTCGCCAGATCGAGCAGCCATTCACCGGCGCGATCGACGTCCTCCCACGGCTCGTCCATCCATTCGAGCTTGAAGCGGCTCTCGACGAGATCGACGTTGTCGAGCGCGGCGATGTCGCGACGCTGATCGCGCGTCACCGGCTCCCCCATCGTCGCGATCGTGAACTCGACGTCGTCCTGTGCGAGCGCGCGCGCGAGCTCGAGCGCGTAGGTCCAGACGCCGCCGATCGTGTCGGCCGTCATCAGCACTCTCATGCCGACAGCTCCAGGACAGGCAGGATTGCCTGTCCTCCACTCTGTTCGTAGATCGAGTCGAGCACGCGCGCGACTTCTTCGAGCGACGCGATCGATTCGTCGAAGCGCGCGTCGCGTGCCAGACGGCGCGTCCACTCGACGGCCGCGCGTCCGCCCCACGCATCGGGCGGAGACGCCAGCGTGATGCGCGACGTCTTCTCGAATCGTTCGGCGGTGAAGTCGTAGAAAGATCCGTTCTCGTTGCGCATCGCCACCGCGCCGCGCGTTCCGTAAAACGTCGCGCCGATCTCCGCGTCGCATCCGGCGGACAAGTTCCACGAGCAGGCCACGCGAATCACCGCGCCGTCTTCGAGCTCGATGTGCGCGATCGCGTGGTCTTCGACCGCGCGTCCGTCGCGCACGAACGGTCGCCCGTTGACGAACAACTGTCCGCGAACGTTGTACGCGCGCACATCTCCGAACATCCAGAGCGCGAGATCGACGAGATGAATGCCCAGATCGATCAGACATCCGCCGCCCGATTCCGCGGCGTCGTAGAACCATGGCTTGTCGGGACCGTAGGCGTTGTGAAACACGAGATCGGCGGCGTAGACGCGACCGACGCGGCCGGAGGTGATCTCGCGTCGCATCGCGTCGATTGCATTCGTGAAGCGATACGACAGATCGACGCCGAGGAGACGATTTGCCCGGCGCGCCGCATCGATCACGCGGCTCGTCTCGAGCTGCGAGCGGCCGAGCGGCTTCTGGCAGAAGACGGCCACACCGCGATCGAGCGCAGCGATCGACTGCTCGGGATGCAGCGCGCTCGGCGTGGCGATCACGACACCGTCGAGATCGCAGTCGAGCAGCTCATCGAGTGACGTCACCACGCATGCGTTCGGCGCGTTCTTCGCCGCGTCGCTCGCGACGTACGCGTTGTTGTCCGCGATCGCCACGACGTCGGCTTCACCGCTTTCGAGGATCGCGTTCATGCGATGCCGGCCGATCCAGCCGACGCCCAAAAATCCGAGTCGCGGTCGCTTCATATGGTCACCACCGCTTTTACGAAGCCGTCGGGGCGTTGCTCGAGCGCGCGAAACGCGTCGCTGATGCTGTCGAACCGAAATGGAGTGAGGCAGCGATCGACGTCGAGCCGTTCGCTCGCCACCGCGTCGATCGCTTCACGCATGCCGCGCACGCACGTCGCGCGGTCGCGCTCGTGCGCGTTGACGACGTCGATTCCCTTCCAGTTCCAGAGCTGCATGTTCACCGTGCGCGTGCCGTCCTGGTGATAGCCGGCGATGATCAGCCGCCCTCCTTCGCGCACGAGCTCACCGGCAGCATCGAGCGCCTGCTGAGAGCCGATCGCCTCGATCGCGCGATCGAATTGCGGCAGCGCGCGCGGATCGGCGCGATCGATGAAGATCGTTTCCTCCGCGCCGAAGCTGCGCGCGAGCGCGAGCGCGTACGGACGGCGCGAGATCGCGACGACGCGCGCGCCGGCGTTGACGGCGAGCCGCACCAGCAATGCGCCGAGGAAGCCGATGCCGACGATGGCGACGCTGTGACCGCGCTGGATGTCGCTTCTTCGAAATGCGTTCATCGCGCACCCGATCGCCTCGGCCGGAAACAATCGATTGTGCAGCGCGGGCGGAAGCACGACGACGCCGTCGGCGGACGCGACATCGAATTCGGCAAACGCGTTGCCCGAGAGGAAGGCCACGCGTTGTCCGACCGAGAGGTCCGTCACGCCTTCGCCGGCGGCGTCGATCACGCCCCACCCTTCGTGCCCCGGCGCGCCGGGCGGAGCGGGATATTGAAACCACGGACGTCCCTGCCACAGCGGCAGGCTCGACGCGCACACGCCGCATCCTTCGACGGCGATGCGCACTTCATTCGCGGACGGCGACGGCGCGCGGACCTCGCCGCGAATGCCGATTCGCCGGGATGTATCGATCACCGCGGCCCTCATCGTCCCAATGGAGGCCGCGACGCTCATGGTGCGGCCACCCGTGCGTCGGCCCGCGGAACCTCCGGCCGCACCGTCTTGATCGAGCGCGCCGCGCGCTTCCGTCCGCGCGACGCCAGCAGCCATTCGTAGAGCAGGCGAATGCCGTCGCGCGCGGGCACGTGCGCACGCCAGCCCGTCGCGGCGCCGTACGCGCGCGTGTCGGAGACGTAGTAGCGCTGATCGCCGACGCGCCAGTCGTCGAAGGAAACGTTCGGACGTTGTCCGTCCAGCCGCTCGATGATGTCGAGCAGCTCGAGGAGACTGATCGCGTTCGACGGGCCGCCGCCGATGTTGAACGCGCGGCCGGAAATCGCGGCGACGTTTTTTTGCGCGAGCAGAAACGCGTCGACAAGATCTTCGACATAGAGGATGTCGCGCACCTGCCGGCCATCGCCGTACAACGTGATCGGCTTGCCTTCGATCGCGCGAATCAGAAAATGCGCGATCCATCCCTGGTCTTCGGTTCCGAATTGATGCGGCCCGTAAATGCAGCTCATCCGGAACACGACCGCGGGGATGCCGAACGAGCGCGCGTAGTCGATCACGTACTGGTCGGCTGCGCCTTTCGAGCATCCGTACGGGCTGTGAAAGTCGAGCGGGCGCTCCTCGGAGATCGCGCGATCCGCGACGTAGCGCTGCGGCTCGTCGCGCAGCCGGACGTCGTCGAGCGCGCCGTACACCTTGTTCGTTGACGTGAACACGATCGGCGGCGGAGCGAGCCGCCCGCGGATCGCCTCGAGCACGTTCAACGTGCCGCGCGCGTTGATGTCGAAGTCTTCGCGCGGATCGACGAGACTCGTCGTCACCGCGACCTGCGCGGAGAGGTGAAACACTTCCGTCGCGTTGCGAACGACTCGCGCGACGAGCGTGGAGTTGCGGACGTCGCCGAGCTGCACCTCGATGAGCCCACCGTGTTTCGCGGTGAGGAACTCGAGGTTCTGCTCGACTCCGGCGCGCGAGAGGTTGTCGAATACGAGCACGCGTCTGCCGCCGGTGAGAATCCGGTCGGCGAGATTCGTTCCGATGAATCCGCACCCGCCGGTGATGAGCACGTACTTCTCGCGTCGCGCGCTCATACTGTCAACCCTCTCGCCGCCAACTCCGCACTCGCCTCGGCCACGCGATCGATCGCCACTTGTCCTTCGAGCCAGCTCGCGAGCGAGACGAGTCCTTCGTCGAGATCCACCTGCGGGTGATAGCCGAGGAGCTCGCGGGCGAGCGTGATGTCGGCGAAACAGTGGCGGATGTCGCCCATGCGGTATTTGTCCGTGACTTCGGGGACAATGTGCTGTTTGCCCAGCGCGTCGGCGATGCGCTCCGCGATCTCGCGCACGCTGTAATTGCGTCCGCTGCCGACGTTGAAGACCTGCCCCGCCGCCGCGGGAACTTCGAGCGCGAGACGGCACGCGCGCGCGACGTCGAACACGCTGACGAAGTCGCGCCGCTGATGACCGTCCTCGTTGATGAGCGGCGGCTTGTTGTTGAGCAGACGAGACGCGAAGATCGCCAGCACGCCGGTGTACGGATTCGACAGCGCCTGCCGCGGACCGTAGATGTTGAAGAAGCGCAGCGCGACCGTCGGGATGTTGTAGCTCTTGCCGATCATCAGGCAGAGCCGCTCCTGATCGAATTTCGAGAGCGCGTACACCGATGCGAGCGACGGCGGCTTCGTTTCCGGCGTCGGAACCGGCATCAGCGTCTCGCCGCCGTCGCCGCGCAACTCCCACTCACGCACCTTCAATTGATCGAGCGTGCGGCACGCGCCGCCGACGCACTGGCCGTCCGGCGCGCGATACAGCCCTTCGCCGTAGAGGCTCATGCTCGACGCGACGATCAACCGCTCGACCGGCTGCTCGACGAGCGCTTCCAGCAGCACCGCCGTGCCGACGTTGTTCACGTCGGTATAGCGCTGCACCTGATACATGCTTTGTCCGACGCCGACGAGCGCCGCGAGGTGATAGACCGCGTCGACGCCGCTGAGCGCCTTGCGCACCATGCCGGGATCGCGCACGTCGCCGGCGATCAATTCGACGTCGTCGTCGAGATAATCGGGACGCTTCGCTTTTTCACCGTGCACCTGCGGCGAGAGGTTGTCGAGCGCGCGCACCGCGTAGCCCGCGCGCAGCAGCTCATCCGCGAGATGCGATCCGATAAAGCCCGCACCGCCTGTAATCAGGATCTTTTTGTTCATGCCTCCCCTCGGCGAAAACCAGTTTTGGACGAGCGCGCTGAAGTTCCTATGTCTCTGCAGTCACGTTTTCCGTGAAAAGCAAAACGCCTGCCCGAGATTTGCGTAGGATGCAAACGCTGCGAAAGGTCAAAGGAGCCTGAACCAGACGCTGCGCGTGAGGCGCGCGCCCGTGGGAAAGTGCTCGAGCGCGGCGGCGAGCGACGGGTCGTCGAGCCGAATCGTCACTTCGTAGGAACGCGTCGCCGGTAGTATCCTCTCTCGCAGTGGGAAATCCGACAGCGGTCAAAGTGAAGGGCGGCGCTCTGCTCTCGCGGCTCGCGTTCGTGCGCGAGAACCGCGGCGAAGAAGGCGTGCAGAGAGTGCTCGCGCGTCTCTCCGATGAGGACCGCGGCGCATGCGCGCAGATCCTCACCGGCGGCTGGTATCCGTTCGCCCTCAATGAGCGGCTCGATCAGGCCGTCGCCGCCGAGATGGGGATGGGCGAGAACGTCTTTCTCCTGATAGGCGAAAAGTCCGCCCTCCAGAACCTCAACGGACCGCACAAAGCGCTCCTCTCCCCCGGCGACCCGCACGGCCTCCTCCGCCGCACCCCGCAGATCTATCAGATGTACTACGACACCGGCCGCCGCACCTACGAAGCCGCAAGCGAAAAGAAGGCGATCCTCCGCACCCACGACGCGCCGGTGTTCTCGCGACAGGACTGCCTCACGGTCATCGGCTGGCACCGCAAAGCGATCGAGCTCTGCGGCGGCAAGCAAGTGCGCGTGACGGAGACGAAATGCCGCGCCAACGGCGCGGAGCATTGCGAGTATGTTTGCGAGTGGAGTTGATGGTAACGGCCTTCACTTAAGGATGCACAACCCCTCATCCGGCCTTCGGCCACCTTCTCCCCGCAAGCGGGGCGAAGGGCAACAAATTCAATGCACTCTTAAAGTTGCCCCTCTCCCCGCAAGCGGGGCGAAGGCAACAAATTCGATGCACTTTTAAAGTTGCCCCTCTCCCCGCTTGCGGGGAGAGGGTGGCGCGCAGCGCCGGGTGAGGGGGCGTGCGTGCGCAGTGAAGGCTCCCATTGAGGTTAATCGGGCAGGCGCTCGATGAGCGCACGCTCGCCGGCGGTCAGATGCCGGTCGAGATCAGGATGCGCGTCGAGCAGCGTTTCGGCATCGACCAGGTCCTGGTGACGTTTCGTTCGGCGGCGAGCAGGGTCGGTTCCGGATCGTAGCTTTTCGTGCAGAAGATCGACGGCGCTGATCACGCGCAGCGTGACCTCATCGAGCACGACTTCTTCCGCCGAGGTCACGGCGTTGCCGAGCGCTGGATCATCCGTGAACTGCACCGCAGTCCCGTCGGGTGATACCCAATTCTCCGAATGCTCGAACGTTCCTGTCATCCGCAGCCCCGCGCTCGTCATCGCCTCCCGCGGAATCACCTCGCGGCTCAACACCGCGAGATCAATGTCGATCGTGGTGCGTGGATCCGGCGAATGCACCTGTAACGCGACACCGCCGATGATCGCGTAGGGCGTCCGCGTCTCCGCAAAGATGCGGCCGAGGGCGAGCAGCGTCGGCTTCTTCGTCGTTTCCATTTCGCCCCTGAGCCAATGCCACTGCCGGTCGAGCAGGAAGCCCACAGAGAGTCCGGAGCTCATCGTCGAATTCTAATAGCATTGCTGCATGCGCATCGGCATCCTCGGCTCCGGTTTGATGGGCGCCAAGCTCGGAACGATCTTCGCGCGCGCCGGACACGACGTCGTCTTCAGCTACTCGCACAGCCAAAAGAAATTGCAGAAGCTCGCGCGCGACGCCGGCAAACATGCGCGCGCGGGAACACCCGCGGAAGCGGCGAGCGATGCCGACGCAATCCTGCTGGCCGTGCATTGGTCGCGGGTCGATGACGTCTTGCAGCAGGCCGGCGACTTGCGCGGCAAGGTGATCGTCAGCTGCTCGCTTCCGATGAATGACGACGACACCGCGCTCGTGGTCGCTCACACTTCATCCGGCTCGGAGAAGCTGGCGAAGAAAGTTCCGCGCGCTCACGTCGTCGCCGCGTTCAACACCGTGCCGAGCGAAGTGCTGTTCGACGTGTTCGAGGCCCGCAGGCGCAAAACGCGTCCGAGTCTCGTGTACTGCGGCGACAACGAGCGCGCGAAGCGCGTCGCGGCAACATTGATTCGCGACACCGGCTTCGAGCCCGTCGACGCCGGTCCGCTGCGCATCGCGCGCTACACCGAGCCGTTCGCGTTGCTCGTCGCGCAACTCGCGTACGAAGGAAAAGGCGGGCCGGAGCTGGCGTACCGCTTCGAGCGCTTTTAGCTCGTCGTCAGCGCTCGATTTCGGCCAGCCACTCCGGCATCCCCGCTCCGGTGCGCGCCGACACTTCCAACACTTTCATCCCCGGACGCACGGCTTCGATGCTCGCGCGCGCGGCGGCGCGATCGAATTCCACCGCATCCGCGAGATCGATCTTGGTGATGATCGCGACGTCCGCGCTGTGGAAGATCGTCGGATATTTTCGAGGCTTGTCTTCGCCTTCGGTGACGGACATCAGCACTGCGCGCAGGCTTTCGCCGAGGTCGTAGCTGGAGGGACAGACGAGATTGCCGACGTTCTCGATGAAGAGGAAATCGAGATCGCTGAGCGTCCACTCTTCGAGCGCGTCCTGCACCATCTCCGCGTCGAGATGGCAGACGGTTCCGGTCGTGATCTGTTTGACGGGAACCTGCGTGCGCGCGAGGCGCGCGGCGTCGTTGTCGGTGGCGAGATCGCCGACGAGCGCGGCGACGCGGAAGCGGCCGCGCAGCTCGGTAAGCGTGCGCTCGAGAAACGCGGTCTTGCCGGAGCCGGGGCTGGAGACCAGGCTGATCACACGCGTGCCGGCGTCGCGATAGCGCGCGCGCAGCTCGCGCGCGAGGAGGTCGTTCTTCTTGAATACATTCCGGCGAACTTCAATCAGCCGCGTCTCGCTCATCCTCGATCTCCAGCGCCGTCACGAGAAATTCTTCGCCGGGCGTCTCTTCGATCACCAACTGCGTGCCGGCAAGCGGTGTTCCCTCGCAGGCGGCGTCGTAGGCGAAGAGCAGCGATTCTTTCACGACGCCCGACAGCGCGCCCATCGTCAGGTGCACGGCGATCAGTCTCGGATCGCCGCGTCGCTGCAGCTCTTCGCAGACGGCATCGACGATGCTCACCGCGATGGAAAGCTCGTGCATGTCCCATCGATTTGACCACAGCAGCGAGCGATATACTTCGAGCATGTCGAAGGCAGCAGCGCTTCGCGACTACGACGACGCGGACGCAGACCAGATCGTCGTCTTCCATGACGTGACATGGGAAGACTACGAGCGCGTGCTCGCGATCCGCGGCGACAAATCCGCTCCACGCATCAGCTATTTGGAGGGGGAGCTCGAGATCATGAGTCCGGGGAAAGGTCACGAGCAAATCAAGTCGCTCATCGGACGTCTCGTCGAAGTCTGGTGCATCGATCGTGGCATCGAGATGATGCCTTACGGCAGTTGGACGCTGAAGGAAAAACCGAAGAAGCGGGGAGCGGAAGCCGACGAGTGCTACATCTTCGGAACGGAGTCTCGCGAACGGCCGCAGCTGGCGATTGAAGTCGAATGGTCGCGCCGCGGCATCGACAAATTGCAGATCTACGAAAAGCTCGGAGTCGAAGAAGTCTGGTTCTGGCGCAAAGGAACCATCGAAGTCTACGTACTCATTGCCGGGCAATTCGCGCGCGCGCCGCGCAGCCGAGTGCTTCCCGACCTCGATCTCGCACTCCTCACGTCGATGCTCGACCGCGACACGCTCACGCAGGCCGTGCGCGATTTCAGAAAAGCGCTCGAAGCGAAATCGTAATCAAGCCTCGACGGCATCGTCGTACGATGCCCCGATGCCGCTCCTCATCCGCAAAGCAGAGCCGCGCGACACTGAAACTCTCGGACGCCTCGGCGCCATGCTCATGCGCACGCATTACGCGTTCGATCCGCAGCGTTTCCTCGCGCCGGGCCAGGGCACGGAGGCCGGCTACGGCTCGTTTCTCCGCGGCGTCCTCGAATCGCCGGACGACATCATCTTCGTCGCGGAACAGGACGGCGCGATTGCCGGCTACGTCTACGTCGCCCTGGAGCCGCTCTCGTGGAAGGAGCTTCGCGGTCCGGCCGGCTTCATTCACGACGTCGCGATCGCCGAGGGATTCCGGCGGTCGGGCGTCGCCACCCAATTGATGAAGGCCGCGATCGACTGGCTGCGTACGCGCGGCGCGCCGCGCGTCATTCTCGGAACCGCCGCCCAAAACGCGCCGGCGCAAGCGCTTTTCCACCGCCTCCGTTTTCGCGACACGATGATCGAGATGACGCTGGAGTTGGATGAGGCGCGGCATCAAGAGTGAACTGCAACGCTGACAGTGCAAGAGTATCTGAAGCGACGGCGGTTCGCGCACGATCCGAAAGACGCGAATTCACTCGGAGCCGGATTCGTCAGCTCGATCGTCGAGGATCGTGATCGCGTCGCAACGAAGCGGGCGGCCGAGGGCGGCCGCCCCTCCACTAAAACAACCTACTGCCGCACATCCCTGGTCACTTCGATCGTCTGCGCTACATACCGCCCGTTGTCGTTGACGCCGCGAACGCTGATCTGATCGCCGCGTTCGAGGTCGGTGACGTTGTACTCGCGGTTGTTGTACAGCACGCGCGTACGGCTGTCGTAGTAAATCGTCCCGCGCTGGTTCGTGCCGCTGCCGCTCTGGCGCAGGTTGTTGACGTACGTGACGTCGAGATCGATGATCTGGTTGCGGGTGTCGATGGTGTTGACGTAACCCTGCACATCCGACGACTGCGTTGAGGATGGGCTGCCCAGAATGATGTCGCCGAGGCCGCCGCTTCCCATCGAGCCGCAGGATGCGAGCAGAAGTACTGCGAAACTCAAAACAATTGCTCTTCGCATCGTTGCTCCTCCACATGTCAGAATGAGCAAGTTTGACGCCGCATCGGTCGCGTTTTTACCTTCCGTCACTGATCGCGCTTCTCTATTTCAATCAGGGATTTCCGTTCGGGATTTACGACCGCACGCTGAATCTCTACCTCAGCGTTTCGAAAGTCCCGCTCGCCACCATCGGCCTGCTCAGCACGGTCGGACTCGCGTGGACGCTGAAGCCGCTCTGGGCCCCGCTCGTCGACGCGATCACGACCTATCGCGCGTGGATCCTCGGCTCGCTCGCCGCTCTGACGCTCGCGCTCGCCGCCTTCGGCTTCGTGCCGCCCGCGAGCACGGGCTTCTGGATCGCCGCGACGGTGATGACGTTCGCGTCGGCGACGCAGGACATCGCAATCGACGCGTTGTCGATTCGCATCACGCCGGCGGAACGAATCGGGATGGTGAACTCGGTCCGCGTGACGGCCGCGCGCGTCGCGTTCATCGTTGCCGGCGGCGGACTCGCCATCGTCGCCGACCGCATGCAATGGCGCGGCGCGTTTCTCATCGCCGCACTCGTCACGTTCCTCATCCTCGGGGCGACGCTGTTCGCCGTTCCGCGCGAAGCGGGCGGGATGGAACGTCACGAGAATCCGGTCCGCGCGCTCCTCGAATGGCTCGCGCGCCCGCAGTCGCTGCCGCTGCTCGCCGTCGTCCTTCTCTACCGCCTCGGCGACTCCGCGCTGCGGCCGATGGTCACGCCGTACTGGATCTCGCGCGGCTACACCGTGACCGAAGTCGGCAACGTGATGACGACCCTCGGCGTCACGTGCATCATCGCCGGCGCGATCGCCGGCGGCGCGTTTGTCGTCCGCTTCGGCATCTTCCGCGGCCTGCTCTGGCTCGGGCTCGTGCAGATGCTCTCGAACTTCGGCTACGCGTACGCCGCGGCGACGCATGCCGGCCGGCCGGTGATGTACGGCGCCGCGGTGATCGAATCGTTTTGTGATGGACTCGGAACCGCCGCGTTTCTCTCGTTCCTGATGTTCGTCTGCGAAAAAGAAAACGCAGCGACCGAGTACGCGATGCTGAGCGCCGTCTTCGCGATCTCGCGCACCGGCGCCGGGATGATCAGCGGCTTTCTCGCGACGGACCTCGGGTTCGCGCGCTATTTCGCGCTCACGGCTGCGCTGGCGCTTCCGGCTCTTCTGCTGTTGCCATTGATCCGCGAACGGGTGCGCGGCGCGGTGACACAAGTCGCCACAGACGCATGAGCCGCGCGCTCGGCGACGCGCCGTTCGCGCGGATGTCCGTTTCGACATGACGCTCGCCGAGGAGTACTTCACGCGCGCGCAGGTCGCCGAGACGCATCAGCTCCGCGAGCTTGTGCCAGCGGCGCTCGGTGAAACTGTACGGAAGGCGATGACGCGGACGGATGACGACGACGCGTGGATCAGCGATCTCGTGATCGACGTCGAGGGCGTTCTTGTAAATGCCGCCTTCCGACTCGCCTTTGACCGTCATCAATATAACGGCATCGCATCCGAGGCTGAAGGCGAATTCGTACGGCGCGTTGTTCGTGATCCCGCCGTCGCCGTAACGCCCGCCGTCGATGCGCGGCGTGCTCGTATAAAACGGCGGCAGGTAATTCGCGGCGATCAGCACGTCGACGTCGCTGACCGGCACGATCACGTTCGCGCGATCGCGGAGGCGCGTGAGCGAGACGTAGCATGGCAGCGCGTCCGGCGATGAGAGCGCGTCGCCGATGAAGCGCGCGAAGTTGCGCCGATGCATGCGCGCGTAGCGCCACGGCGACAGCTCGACGAAGAGATTGCGCAGATCGACGTGCGGCATGCGCATGAACGACTTCCAGAAAAAGCGCACGCGATGCTCGCGCCGCGCGGCGACGATCGCCGCGTTCCACGATCCGGCGGAAACGCCGATGCAGACGGAAGGTTTTACGCCGAGAGCATGCAGCCGCTCGATCACGCCGACCTGAAACGCGCAGCGGGAAGAGCCGCCGGAGAAGACGTAGGCGATATTCTTCGCATCGAGAAGGCGCTGCAGCACGCGAGCGATTATTCACATGCGACACCGGATTTACATCGATGCGATTCAGCCGACCGTCACCGTCAGCGGCGACGAGTTCCATCACTCGATCCGCGTCGTGCGTCTGCGCGAAGGCGAAGCCGTGGAGGTGTTCGATCGCACCGGAAAGATGGCGCATGCGATCGTCGAGTCGATCGCGCGCGATCAAGCTGTCCTGAAAATCGGCGACGAAATCGCGTCGCGCGAGTCGTCGCTCAACATCACGCTGGCGATGGCGATCATCCAGATGGAGAAATTCGAGCTCGTGTTGCAGAAGGCGACTGAGCTCGGCGTCCGCGCGATCATCCCGCTCGTCACCGATCGCATCGAGCTGCGCGCGGAACGCTACGCGGGCAAGCACGAGCGATGGGAGCGCATCCTCTTCGAAGCGGTGAAGCAATCGGGCCGCAGCGTCGTTCCGGCGATCGAATCGCCGGCATCGTTCGATGATGTGATTGCGTTAGGCGGTTTGAAGATCGTGTTCGACGCCGACGCTTCTCCCTCAACCGTCGAACCGCGCGACCGCGTCACCCTCTTCATCGGCCCCGAAGGCGGATGGAGCGAGCGTGAGCTCGCGCTGGCGCGCGATCACGGCGCGCATTTCCAGCGCCTCGGTCCGCGCCGCCTGCGCGCCGAGACCGCTGCGATCGTTGCTACAGCTGTCATTGCTGCGCGTTTCGCAGACCTATGACGATCATCACCGCTGCGAGTGAAGATGCTGCGTAGAGTCCCGTTCCAAGAAGGAGGACTCCGCCGTGCCGACCGACACACTCGCCTCTCCTGATGTAGTAGATTACAGCGCCCTGAAACCTGGAGGTGGCTTGGTGCCCGAAACCCTGACGATTACAGACAACCGGACCGGCAAGACGTACGACGTGCCGATCAAGGAAGGGACCATCAAGGCACTCGATCTGCGGCAGATTAAAATCGCGGAAGACGATTTCGGCCTCATGACCTACGACCCGGCGTTCATGAACACCGCGTCGTGCCGCAGCTCCATCACCTACATCGACGGCGACAAAGGCATCCTCGAATATCGCGGCTATCCGATCGAGCAGCTCGCGGAGAAAGCGACGTATCTCGAAGTCGCGTACCTCCTGCTCAACGGCGAGCTGCCGTCAAAAGAACAGCTCGCGAATTGGGTGGACACGGTCACGCATCACACGATCCTCAACGAAAACTTCCGGCATCTCATCGACTCGTTCCGCTACAACGCGCATCCGATGGGACGCTTCATCTCCTCGATGGCCGCCCTCGGCACGTTCTATCCGGAAGCGAAAAACATCTCCGACGCGACGACACGGCAGAAACAGATCGAGCGTATCGTCGCCAAGGTCATCACCATCGCCGCGTTCAACTACCGCAGCATGGTCGGGATGCCGTACGCGTATCCCGACAATGACCTCTCCTACCCCGGCAATTTCCTGAACATGATGTACAAGATGACGGAGGTGAAGTACACGCCGAACCCCGTGCTCGAGCACGCGCTGGACGTGCTGTTCATCCTCCACGCCGATCACGAACAGAATTGTTCGACCAACGCGATGCGCGCGGTCGGCAGTTCCGAAGTCGATCCGTATTCAGCGGTCGCGGCGGCGGCGGCGGCGCTCTTCGGTCCGCTGCACGGCGGCGCGAACGAAGCGGTCATCAAGATGCTGAACGAGATCGGCTCGATGAGCGCGATCCCCGACTTCATCAAGCGCGTGAAGAGCGGCGAAGGCACGAAGCTGATGGGCTTCGGCCACCGCGTCTACAAGAACTACGACCCGCGCGCGAAGCTGATCAAGAAAGTCGCGTACGACGTGTTCGAAGTGACGGGCAAGAACCCGCTGATCGACATCGCCGTGGAGCTCGAGCGCATCGCACTCGAAGACGAGTACTTCATCAAGCGCAAGCTCTACCCGAACGTCGACTTCTACTCGGGCCTGATCTATCAGGCGCTCCGCTTTCCGATGGAGATGTTCACGGTGCTCTTCGCCATCCCGCGCGTGTCCGGCTGGCTCGCGCAGTGGCAGGAGATGCTGGACGATCCCGATCAGAAGATCGCGCGCCCGCGGCAGATTTTCACCGGGGCCGCGCGACGCGACTACGTGGCGATGGATCAGCGTTAGCCGCGGTACGCGCTCAGCACGAACACGACGACGTCGGCCAGCGCGTGAGCCACGATCAGCGGCCATAGATTCCGGGCGCGCCAAAACAGCGCGCCCAACAAAAACCCCAGAGGGATGACGCTCACCGCACTGAGCGGACCCTGATAGAGGTGATACGCGAAACGCAGAAGCGCGCTCGCCGTCACCGCGATGGCCGCTCCCTTTTCGGCGAGCGACGCGATGACGAAGCCCGTGACCGCCAGTTCCTCGAACGCCGCGTTCCCGATCAGAAAGACGAGCATGAGCCAGACGGGCACATGCGCGGTGAACGCGATCGAGCGCAGTCCGCGGGCATCGGGAACGATGAGGAAGATCAGCGTTGCGGTGACCCAATAAACGAGTAGATAGATCACGAAAAGCGGGATCCCCGCGGCGGCGGCGCGCCAGGAAAACTGCAGGCCGAGGCGGCGGATGCGGTCCGACATCATCAGCGCCGGAACAAGCCCACCCACCACTCCCCTTTCTCGCGCTCGCGCGCGAGCTCGAGTCCATGTGCGAGCGCCGCGTCGACGACGTCTTTTTTTCGCGTCGTGAGGATGCCGCTGAGAATCAGCTGCGCGCCGTCCGCCATGCGCGACACGATCTGCGGAAGCTGCGGCAGGATGACCTCGGGGATGATGTTCATCGTGATCATGTCGAATGCGCCGCCGCGCAGCGCTTCGACGCTGCCGATGAAGATCTCGTAGTCCGCGCGATTGCGCATGCGGTTGTCGCGCAGCGCGCCGTACGCGTCGGCGTCGTTGTCGAAGGCGATGACGTTCGATGCGCCGAGGAGCAGCATCGCGATCGCGAGAATGCCGCTGCCCGAGCCGACGTCGAGACCGTGTTTGCCGCGAAGATCGAGCGATTCCAGCATCTCGATGCAGAGCGACGTCGTCTCGTGCGAGCCGGTGCCGAACGCCTGCTCCTGCGGGATGACGATCGTGAACCGGTCGCTGTCGCGCGGGAAGAGCGAAGCGTCCGGCGCGACGATGAAGCGCTCGCCGATCACGATTGGCTCGAGCGATTGCTGGTAGACCTCGAGCCAGTCGACGCGCTCGCGCTCCACATTCTGCAACTCGAACTCACCGAGCATCCGCGCCGCCGCCTCGCGATCCTCGGCGGAATCAAAGTACGCGGAGACCACTCCGTCGCTCGACGTGCTGCCGGTCGACTTCGTGAGGAAGAGCCGCGCCTGAATCAATTCTTCGTCGTTGCCGTCGAAGAAGATCTCGAGGATGAAGTCACGCATCGCCGAAATGCGCGCGATAGTCTTCCATCGCCGCCTGAACCACCGCTGACGCGTGATCGAATCCGTAGCGCGCGACGACGCGGATGCGCGGCGGCTCGCCCGGCACGAGCTTGTACGTCGAGAAGTAATGCTCGAGCCGCTCGACCAGCACCTGCGGCACGTCGGCGATGTCCTTCGCGCCGCCCCACACGTAATCCCCCTGCAGCACCGCGATGATCTTGTCGTCCGCTTCGCCGCGATCGTGCAACTGCAGCCCGCCGATCACGCGCGCCGGAATCAACACCTCCGACTTCGTGATCGGCCGCTCGCTCAGCACGCAAATGTCGAGCGGATCGCCGTCGCCTTTTTCCGCGCCCGGCGAAAGCCGCGTCACCTGCTCCGCGCAATACGTCTGCGGAATGAACCCGTACAACGCCGGCGGCTGCGAAGACGTGCGCTGCGGCCGGTCGACTTTCAGATAGCCGCTCGCCTTGTCGACTTCGTACTTGATGAGATCGAACGGCGTGATCTCGACAAAAACATTCACCACCCGCGGCGCATCTTCGCCGGCCGAGAGGCCGTGCCACGGGTGGGGGCGCCAGCGGGCGAAGTTCATGGCGTGATGATACGCAGCTCTCCAGGTTTCATTTCACGAAGAGCCTGAATTGCTCGTGGCAGCAACGGACCGATGTGCTCCATTCGATTCGATGGAGCATCGAAGACAATGATTCGAAGCTTCGATTTCGAGAGGTTCTGTTGGTACTGCAGGCTCTGATCGGCCGTGAGGAATGCGTCGAAGCCCGCGGATTCGGCCAGACGAAGCAGCGCGCCGTTCTTCGTTCGGGACCATCCTCGCTGCGGAACCGTGAACACCTCGAAGCCGGGCATCTCTCGACGAATCGGCTTCGGCAACGATTCGTCAATGAGCACCAGCAAGCGTCACCAGCGCATCTTTTGCAAGCTCGAGCGCTGCAATCGCCTGCTCGCGCGTCACCGAGGGGAAGTCCTCGAGAAACTGCTCGATCGAGTCCCCGGCCTCGAGATAGTCGATGAAATTCTTGAGCGGCACTCGAGTGCCGGCGAAGACGACGGCGCCACCCTGCACCTCGGGGTCCGACGAGATGACTTGAGCGGGTGTCATCGGGTGATTCTATCTCGCCGCCACGCCAAGCGCCGCTCCTCTAGGCGGGCGAGACGCCCGCGCTCCTTAGGCGGCCAATCGCCGCTGCGCGCGGTAGTACGCGACGAAGAACAGCAGCACGAACCCGACGAGCCACAATGCGACCGCGAGCAACGCGAGCGGACGCCCTCCTCGCAAGCCGAGAACGGCCGCGGCGAAGCACGTGAACATCGCGGTGCGGAAGCGGCGGAGTTGTTCTTCGATGCGCGCGAGATCATTCGATGCCGGACCGGACATCGCGGCGATCGCGAGCGCGGCGGCGGCGAAGATGGGGATGAGGAAGAGCGCGCGTGGCACGATCACAAGGGCCGAGACGCCGCCGAGGAAGAGGACGATCGCGAGGAAAGCGCAGAGGACGCGGACCATGAAACCGATTTCGATGGTAGCAGCTTTGGACTGCGGCAGCTACGCTGCCGCTTTCGCATACGCTCAAAACGGCGGTGTTAGCCGCCGCACTCCAAAGCTACGAGAAAAACTCCTTCACCTTATCCATCATCTTCTTCTCCGACGGCGGGTTCTCGCCGTCGAGCACCGCCAGCTGTTCGAGAAGGGCGCGCCGTTCGGGCGAGAGCGACGTCGGGATTTTCACGGCGACGTGGACGTAGTGGTCGCCGCGGCCGTTGCCGTCGATGAAGGGGACGCCTTTGCCGCGCAGGCGGTAGACCTGGTTCGGCTGGGTGCCGGCAGTGATTTTCAGCGGCTCGGCGCCGTCGATGGTGTCGGTCTCCACCTCGCCGCCGAGGGCGGCCTGGGTGATGCTGATGGTCTGCTCGGCGTGGATGTCGTAGTCGCGGCGCGTGAACTTCGGATGTTCGCGCACGCTGATGAAGACGTACAGATCGCCGGCCGGTCCGCCGCTGAATCCGGACTCCCCTTCTCCGGCGACGCGCAAACGGGAGCCATCGTCGACGCCGGCGGGAATCTTCACCGCGATTTTTTTCTCTTCGCGCACGCGTCCCGCGCCGTTGCACGCGACGCATGGATCCTGGATCACTTTTCCCGCGCCGCCGCATTGCGGACAGGTGCGCGAGACCGCGAAGAATCCCTGCGAGTAGCGAATCTGTCCGCGTCCGCCGCATCCGGTGCACGTCACCGGCTGCGTGCCCGGTTTCGCGCCTGACCCGTGACACGTCTCGCACGACACCACGCGCGGCACATTGAGCGAGACGTCCTTGCCGAACGCCGCCTCCATGAAATCGAGCGTGAGGTCGTAGCGGAGATCGTTGCCGCGCGCGGCGCGCGCGCCGCGCCGTCCGCCGCGATTGCCGAAGATGTCGCCGAAGCCGAACAGGTCGCCGAGGATGTCGCCGAAGTCGGCGAACTGATTCGGATCGAATCCGCCGAAGCCGCCGGCGCCCTGGTGTCCGAAGCGGTCGTAGCGCGCGCGCTTCTCCTCATCGGAGAGCACGCCGTACGCTTCCGCCGCCTCCTTGAACTTCTCCTCCGCGCTCGCGTCGCCCGGATTTTTGTCGGGGTGGTACTTCAGCGCGAGCTTGCGGTAAGCCTTCTTGATGTCGTCGAGCGCCGCCGACCGTTGCAGGCCGAGGACCTCGTAGTAGTCGCGTTTTTCTGTCGTGGCCATGCGTTCAGGATGTAGTGGACTCGCCGCTCGACGCCGACATCTTCATCGGGTTGTAGAGCATCACGCTGGTCAGGATGCGAGCGGCCGCCTGCAATTCGAATATGGCATCGTTGATCTGTTGTTTCGTTTCGCTCGACACAGCTTCTTTCGCGCGGGTGAGCATGCGCTGCACTTTGTCGCGGTCCTCTTCGTTGAGCAGCTTGCCGAATTCCTTGAAGACCTTGTCGTTGGTGTAAATCATTCCCTCGAGCTTGTTTTGCAACATGCGCAGCTCGCGCCGCACCGCGTCCGTGCGCTGGTGCGCCGACGCTTCTTCGATGATGCGGTCGATCTCGTCCTTCGAGAGCCCGCCCGCGGGATTGATCTGCACGCCCTGCGACTGCCCGGTCGCCTGATCGCGCGCGGTGACGTTCACGATGCCGTTGGAATCGATCGAGAACGTGACTTCGATCTGCGGGACGCCGCGCGGCGCGGGTGGAATGCCGACGAGATCGAACTTGCCTAGCGACTTGTTCTCGTTCGAGAACTCGCGCTCGCCCTGCAACACGTGCACGGTGACGCGCGTCTGGTTTTCCGCGACGGTCGTGAACACGAGCGAGTTCTTGGTCGGGATCGTGGCGTTGCGCTCGATGATTTTCTGAAAGAGTCCGCCGCGCGTCTCGATGCCGAGCGACAGCGGCGTGACGTCGAGCAGCACCATGTCCTTGATGTCGCCGCGCAGGATGCCGCCTTGGATCGCCGCGCCGATGGCGACGACTTCGTCGGGATTGATGTTGCGGTTCGGCTCTTTGCCGAAAACCTTTTTCACCGCCTCGATCACCTTCGGCATGCGCGTCTGCCCGCCGACGAGCACGACCTCATCGATCTGCTTCGCGGTGACGCCGGCCGCGCGCATTGCGTCGTTGACCGGATCGATGGTGCGCTGAATGAGGTCTTCGACCATCTTCTCGAAGTCGCGCCGCGCGAGGACGGTGTTGAGATGTTTCGGACCGCTCGCGTCGGCGGAGATGAACGGCAGCGTGATGCGCGACTCCTGCTCCATCGACAGCTCGCACTTCGCGCGCTCGGCCGCCTCTTTCAGCCGCTGCAGCGCCATGCGATCGTCTTTGAGATCGATCTGCGTCTGGCGATGGAACGTGTCGATGAGGTAATCCATAATCCGTTTGTCGAAGTCTTCGCCGCCGAGGTACGTGTCGCCGGAGGTCGAGAGCACTTCGAACAAGCCGTCTTCGAGCTTGAGGATCGAGATGTCGAACGTGCCGCCGCCGAGGTCGTAGACGGCGATCAACTGGTTCGCTTTGTTGTCGAGTCCATACGCGAGCGCGGCGGCGGTCGGCTCGTTGATGATGCGCAGCACTTCGAGTCCCGCGATCTTTCCGGCGTCGCGCGTCGCCTGCCGCTGCGAGTCATTGAAGTACGCCGGCACGGTGATGATGGCCTCGGTGATCTCTTCGCCGAGGAAGTCTTCGGCGAAGGCCTTGATCTCCATCAGCACGAACGCGGAGATTTCCTCGGGTGAGTATTCGTGATCGCGGATGCGCACCTTCACGTCGCCGTTGCGCGCCGCAACGATGTTGTACGGCAGCACGCTCTTCGCGTGCGCGACTTCCTCGGAGTCGAACTTGCGTCCGATCAGCCGCTTGATCGCGAAGACCGTGTTGAACGGGTTCGTGATCGCCTGCCGCTTCGCGATCTGCCCGACCAGCCGCTCGTTGTCCTCGGTGAATCCGACGACCGACGGCGTCGTGCGGCTCCCCTCCCGGTTCGGAATCACCTGCGGCGTCGTCACGTCGACGACGGACGCGCAGGAATTCGTTGTCCCGAGATCAATTCCGAGGATCTTGGCCATGGACGTTCGATGTTAACCCGACCACCCACCCGATGGCAGATGGCGGATGGCAGATGGCAGAAGTGAGATCGTCATCCTGAGTCGGCGAAGCGCGACGAAGGATCTCGAAATGCGAAACGGCCTGCAATTTCGAGATCCTTCGCCGTCTTCGCGGCTCAGGATGACGGTTTCTTACTTCTGCCTTCTGCTTTCTGCCTTCTGCCTTCATTGGGTTCACTCTTCCCCACCCACCGCCACCTTCACCATCGCCGGCCGCAGCAGGCGATCGTGGAGGAAGTAGCCTTTTTGCAGAATCGCCGTCACGGTATGGGACGGCACCGACGGATCTTCTTCGCGCACGACCGCTTCGTGAATATTGGGATCGAACGGCACGCTCGACTCGTCGATCGGCTTAAGGCCGTTTTTCTCCAGGACGTCGAAGAGCTGCTTGTAGATCAGCAGGACGCCGCGATGGAAGTCGTCGCCTTCTTCGGCGTGGTCGAGCGCGCGGTCGAAGTTGTCGATGACCGGCAACAGATCCTTGAGCATGCCCGCCAGCGCGTATTTGTAGAAGTCGGCTTTCTCGCGCTCGCCGCGGCGGCGGAAGTTTTCGAAGTCGGCAAGAAGGCGCAGATAGCGATCGCGCAGCTGCGCGGTCTCCTCCGACTCGCGCGGTGCTTCCGCGGGCGCGGGCACAGGCTGGAGGTCCGCCGCCGCTTCTTCGGCCGCGGCATGCATCTCGCGCTCGATCTCTTCGACCGAGTCTCCGGTGTCTTCGATGACGTAAGCGTCGTCGTCGGGAGGTCGATTGGTCTGGTCGTCCATCAGCTGTGATGCTCCTGTTCTTCTTCGATCTTGCGGCTCAGCGCGCGGCCGAGGTAGTCCACGAGCGGTGCCATGCGCGCGTACTCCATCCGCATCGGTCCGATGATGCCGACCATGCCGAGGGGCGCGGCGTGCGTGCCGTAGCGGCGCGCGACGATACTGAAGTTGTGCACCTGCGTGAAGTCGCTCTCCGAGCCGATGAGAATCTGCAGTCCATCCTCGGACAAACACGTCTCGAGGAGATCGATGAGCCGCTCTTTTTCCTGCAGCGCGAGAAACGTCTTGCGCAACGCGACCCCGTCCGAGAACTCCGGCTTGTTGAGAATCGACTCGGCGCCTTCGACGTACAGCTCGTGATCGAACGGCGCGACGTCATTCACCGCTTCGATGCCGAGCGTGATCGTCTTCTGCAACATCTCATCGTGCAGGGCGCGCTCTTCTTCAGTCATGCGGATCAGGCGGCGGCGGACCGTCTCGAGCGTGCAGCCGGAGAACTCGACGGTGATGTAGCGGCTGATTTTTTCCAGCTCCTCGCGCGTGAACGAGTAGCGCGTCTGGATGACTTTGTTCACGACGACGCCGTTCGCGCCGACGATGACGCACATCATCTTGCTCTCGCCGACGAGGACGAAATCCATCGAGCGGATGGCGAACTGCAACAGCGTCGGCATGAACACGACGCCGACCTGGTCGCTCAGCTTCGAGACCAGACGCGACGCGAGTTGCAGGACCTGATCGATCTCATTCGCGTGTCCGACCTGATCGTCGATGACTTCACGCTCGCGCGTCGGCAGCGCACGCGAGCGCATCAGGTGATCGATGAAGAATCGATAGCCGCGATCCGTGGGAACGCGGCCCGCGGACGTGTGGGGCTGTTGCAGATAGCCGAGGTCTTCGAGATCGGCCATCACGTTGCGCAGACTCGCCGGCGAGAGATCGAAGCGCCCGCATTTTGCGAGCGTGCGGGAGCTGATCGCCTCGCCGGAGGCGATGTGCTGCATGACAATCTCGCGAAGGACTTCGCGAGCGCGAGGGTCGAGCTCGGTTCCCATTAGCAGTTGAGCGCTTGGAGCGCCAGGCAACTGTAACAGTCCGAGAGGACACCAACAATCCTAGTAGTTTGTGGCGACCGCTGCCCTCAGCGGTCGCGGCGGCGCATCGCGCCGCTGGCGCCGCCATTAGGCGGCGCTGTGACCGCTGGGGGCAGCGGTCACCACAAAGCTAGTCCACGCGCTCCGCGACTCCGGTTCGCACCGCACGCTCCACGATCCGCCGAATCTCCTCGTCGAAGACTTTGTCCAGCGCATCCTGGCGATGGTCGAAGCGCTCTTCCTCGCGCTCGTAGACGCGGAGGTCGCGTTCGACTTCGTGCTGCTGGCGTTCGAGCTCGCGGATGCGGTCCCGCTTCTCGGCCGTCATTTCTTGGTCGTTCTCGTTATCGGTGAGCGCGTCGAGCTCGCGGTCGATCGCTTCTTCCCGTTTCTCGAGCGGCCTCATTTTCTGGTGGATCGGCTCGAGCTCTTCGAGGATCGCGTCGAGCGGCGCAACGGCGTGGCGCGCGTCATCGATCGATGCCGCGTCGCGGATCAGATACTCGCGACCGTCGAGGCGTGCATAGAGATACGTGCCGACGAAGCGATTCTTGATGCGCATCATCGCTTGCACCGAGCCGTGCGACAGGATGACGTCGCCTTTGCCGCCGCGCGAGAACACGTACGTGAAGCGGTCGCGCTCGCCGGCAAAACAGCAAAGCGCGGTGAAGAGGAGCGCGAAGAGAAAGAGTGTGCGTCGCATACCCGAATGGACCGGCCTCGCGCGGGAAGGTTAGGTTACGATCACGGCCTTATGGAACATCCGCCGTTCGCCGCGTGGGAAACGTTCTACGTGATCCTCGGCTCCGCCGCCGCCGCACTGACCGGCCTGCAGTTCGTGGTGGTCGTGCTGGGAGCGGAAGCGCGCGCGGTCACGCGCGGCGCGATTCGCGCGTGGGGCACGCCGACGATCATCCACTTCGGCGCGACGCTGATCTTGTCCTGCATGGTGAGCGCGCCGTGGCGATCGATTCCGACCGCGGCAACGAGCCTCGGCATTTTCGGCCTGGCGGGACTCCTGTATCTGATCCGAGTTCATTGGCATGCGCGCCGTCAGGCCGACTACACGCCGGTATTCGAAGACTGGCTGTGGCACTTCGTCCTGCCGGGGATCTCGTATTTCGCGCTGCTCCTCGTGGCGTTCTTCCTCACGCGCCACACGCACGGCGCGCTGTTCGGCGCGGGCGGAAGCGCACTGCTGCTGTTGATCGTCGGCATTCACAACGCGTGGGACGCCGTCACCTACATCGCGCTGAGAGACCACGAGCAGCAGGCCGCTACTGATCCTGCTTCGCCTCCACAAAACCAATCTTCTCCGGCTTCGTGAAGCGATCGGCCGACGTCTCGTCCAGCATCTCGAACGCGACGTAGCGGATCGCGTACTTCATCTCCGGCGCCGTCACTTCCATCCGCTGCGGCTTTCCCTTCGCCACCGTCAGCACGACCGACGTTCCCTCGGCCTCGTGCGTGTACTGCACCACGCCGCCGTCGAGCTGTTCGACGCGCGCGCCGACCGCCTTCATGAACGGCTCCTCACACCCGAACTCGAGCTGCCGCCAGACCTTCGACTCGGTGTCGATGACCGGCGCGTGAAACTCCGGCTTCTCGTCATCGTCGACCATGTGCTGACCCGTGTTGTCGGTCTGATTGAGGACCCAGATGTCGGGCTCATTGATGACGAAGAGGAGATGCGCCTTGTCGTTCTGCGCTTCCATGCGGCCGTAGCGGGACCCGAGGCGGTACAGCGTGTGAGTCTCGTTGTCGGGCTCGTGCACGGTAACGATCTTGAGGACGCGATGCGGGACGCATTCGGCGGTTGCGGGAAGCGCGAGTCCGAGGAGAAGCATGGCGATGTTTATTTTTTGCATATACGCTGAGAGTACGAATGCGCAAATTGTTCCCGCTCCTTCTGCTGCTCGCGCTGCTGCTCGCGCTGCCCGCATCCGCGGTGACGGTCGATCGCATCGCCGCGGTCGTCGATCAGCAGGTGCTGACGGTCAGCGAGATCACGCAGATGGTCGAGATCCGCTTCTTTCCGCGGCTCGCGAAGAGCGATGACGAGCATCGGCGCGAAGTGCTCGACGCGCTCGTCGCGCAGGCGCTCCGCTACCGCGACGTCGAGCGATTCGGCGCCGAGGACATCCCGCGCGACACCATCGAAGCGCGCGTCGAAGAGATCAAGCGAAGGTTTTCATCGGAGGCCGAGTTCACGGCCGCGCTCGCACGCACGGAACTGACACTCGACGAATTGCAGGCACTCGCGAAGCGCCAGCTGCAAGTCGAGGCCTACATCCAGGAACGCTTCGCGCCGCTCGTGTACATCACGCCGGAAGACATCGAGGAGTACTACCGCGGCCCGTGGTCCCAACAGCGCCGCGATCGCGGACTCCCGATCCCGCCGCTCGACCAAGTGCGCGAAGAAGTGCGCGACGCAGTGCGCTCGACGCGCCTGCAGGACGAGATCGAAAAGTGGACCGCGCAGTTGAGGGCGAGAGCGAATGTGGATGTTTATGCTTGGAGGTGACGGGGAGGGTTATCGGCTCGTGGCGCGCGTCGGTAATAGCGTGATCATCGTGCACCGCCCCGGAACGCAGAAGGCAGAAGGCAGAGGGCAGAATTGAGAAGCACACCCCACGACGACGAGAGCCATTAACGCGTCGCCTTCGGGGGCGGGTTTCTAAATTCTGGCTTCTGCCTTCTGCGTTCTGCGTTCCGGGGCGATCCTGCCACGGCGCCCTGCTCGCGACGAGCCGACACCCGCGCCAAACCCCTCACGACAAAGCCCTCACCACTCCGCCCCCGGCTTCCCCATCCACGCCCATGCGATGTAATCCGTGAGCGGCGGTTCGAGGCCGCGCTCGCGTAAGCGCGCGTTGACCTGGCCGCGGTGGTAGGTGCTGTGTTGGGAGACCTGCATCATCGTCTCCGCCAACGTCGTCGCGACGGGCTCGCGGCCGATGGTGCGCACGACCCATTTTCTCCACGTCACTTCCATCGGCGCGTCGAGCTGCTCTTCGCGTACGCTTGCGAGGTGCTGCGGGATGCTCTCGTGATATTCACGCGCCCACTGCGCGAGGGAGCGAAGATCGAAGTCGGCCGCGTCGCGCCTGGCCAGTATCGGCTCGCCGCTCCAGACGGAGGCGAACGCGTGTTGCACTTCGTGCAGATGAAAGAGCAGCTTGTGCGTCCGCTCGTCGTGATCGGCAGCCAGCACGACGCGCCACACGCGAGCGTCGGCCCAGGCCATGTGCTGAAACAGCTCGTCGAGGTATTTCGGTAGCGGCATGCCGGAATCGTACGCCGATTTTCTGATCGTCGGAGCAGGCGTGATCGGCCTCTCCGTCGCACGCGAGATCAAGCGCCGCGAGCGCGGTGCGCGCGTGATCGTGATCGAGAAAGAGCGCGCGGCCGGAATGCACGCGAGCGGACGAAACAGCGGCGTGCTGCACGCCGGCTTCTACTACTCACCCGACTCGCTCAAGGCGCGCTTCACGCGCACCGGCAACGCGATGATGACGGAGTACTGCGTCGCGCGGGGATTGCCGGTCAATCGCTGCGGCAAGCTCGTGGTCGCACGGTCGGACGAAGAACTGCCGCGACTCGACGAGCTCTATCGCCGCGGACGCGCGAACGGCGTCACACTCGAGATGATCGACGCGAAGCAGGCGAACGAGATCGAGCCGCGCGCGATCGTGCACGAGCGCGCGATCTGGTCGCCGTCGACGTCGACAGTCGATCCGCGTGCAGTGATGGACGCGCTCGTGGGCGACGCGATCGCCGAGGGGATCGAGATCCGCTTCTCGACTCCGTTCATGCCATCGATGCAATCCCGTCATCTCATCAACTCCGCCGGCCTCGGCGCCGTCGCTCTCGCGCGCAGCTTCGGCTTCGCGCAGCACTATCGCATGATCCCGTTCCGCGGCTTGTACCTCTACTCCAACGAGCCGCGCGGCGCGCTACGCACGAATCTCTATCCCGTCCCCGATCCGCGCTTCCCCTTCCTCGGCGTTCACTTCACGATCACCGTCTACGGCGCGATCAAGATCGGTCCGACCGCGCGCCCGTCGATCCTCCACGGCGCGCTGCTCCTCGCTACCCATCCGGAACTGCGCGCGCTGGCGCTCGAAGAAATTCGCAAGACGTCGCGCAGGTACATTGTCAAACGCGCGAGCGTTCTCGCGCGCGGCGTGCGCGTGGAGGACTACACGCGCTGGGGAACGCCGGGCGTGCGCGCGCAGCTATACGACAAGCGCACCCGCGCGCTGGAGATGGACTTCGTGATTGAGCGCGACGAAAAGTCGCTGCACATTCTCAATGCGGTGTCGCCCGGGTTCACGTGCGCGATGTCGTTTGCGGAGCACGTTGCGGATTTGGCGCTCAACACATGAACGTGTCATTCCGAGCCGCGCAGACGGCGAGGAATCCCCGGCGCAAGTACGTGCTCGCTCCGTCGGCGGGGGATCCTTCGCCGTCTTCGCGGCTTCTAATGACAGCCCCTCATCCGCCCTTCGGGCACCTTCTCCCCGCATGCGGGGAGAAGGGCAACAAATCTCGATGCTCGTACATGTTGCCCCTCGCCCCGCATGCGGGGAGAGGGTGGCGCGAAGCGCCGGGTGAGGGGCGGTCATTACGATCGAGGTCTGCGCATCGCGCGGTGGGCCGGCTCAGGATGACACGTTGACCATCGCCAGAAACTCGTCCTCGCTGAGCACCGGCACGCCCAGCGACTTCGCTTTCTCCAGCTTCGATCCCGCGGCTTCGCCGGCGACGACGTAGCTCGTCTTCGACGACACGGAGCTCGCGGGCTTGCCGCCTTCGCGCTCGATGAGTTTGTGGATCTCGTCGCGCGAGAAGCGCGTGAGGGTGCCGGTGACGACGACGGTTTTTCCGGCGAGCTTGTCGCCGGTGGCCGTCGCGATGTGCGTTGGCGCGACGCCGAGGCGCTTCATCTTCTCGATGCGCTCGCGGTTGGCGGGAACGGAGAAGTACAACGTGATCGCTTCCGCGACTTTCGGTCCGACCTCGTGCACCTGCACGAGCTCTTCGACGGTCGCGTTCATCAGCGCGTCGATCGATCGGAACTGATCGGCGAGCAGTTTCGCGGCGCGCTCGCCGACCATGCGGATGCCGAGGGCGAAGACGAAGCGGGAGAGCTCGTTGTGCTTCGACTTCTCGATGTTTTCGACGAGCTTCGACGCGGACTTCTCCGCCTTGCGCTCCAGCTCCGCGACTTTCTCGACCGTCAGCTCGTAGATCGACGCGTAGTCGGTGACGAGTCCTTCGCGCAGCAGCGCGTCGACGGTCTGCCATCCGAGTCCTTCGATGTCCATCGCTTTTCGCGACGCGAAGTGCGTGATCGACTGCAGCACGATCGCGGGACAGCCCTGATTGATGCAGCGGATCGCGACTTCGTCTTCGAAGCGGTGCAGCGGCTGTCCGCACGTCGGACACGTCTTCGGAACCGCGAACGCCTTCGCGCCGCGCGGGCGTTTGTCCTTCAGCACGTCGACGACTTTCGGGATGATGTCGCCCCCTTTTTCGACGACGATCGTGTCGCCGATGCGCACGTCTTTGCGCGCGAGCTCGTCGAAGTTGTGCAGCGACGCGTTGACGACTTTCGTGCCGCCGATGCGCACCGGATCGAACTCCGCGACCGGCGTGACCGTGCCGGTGCGTCCGACATACAAGTTGATGTTGCGCACGATCGTCTGCGCGGCTTCGGGCGGATACTTGAACGCGACCGCCCAGCGCGGAGCCTTCGACGTCGCGCCGAGCTCGAGCTGCAGCTCGCGGCGATTCACTTTCACGACGATGCCGTCGATCTCGAAGTCGAGATCGTGGCGGTGCTCGTGCCACTGCTCGATGAACGCGATCGCATCGTCGAGCGACGTCGCGACCGTGCGCTGCGGATTCATCGGCAGTCCGAGTTTCTCGAGCAGCTCGTACGCGGCCGACTGCGACTCGACCTGGCGGCCGTCGACGGCGACGACGTGGTAGAGATACGTGCGGAGGTGGCGCTGCGCGACGAGCTTCGGATCTTTCTGCCGCAGCGCGCCGGCGGCGGAGTTGCGGGGATTCGCGTGCGGCTCGAGTCCTGCTTCCTCCAGCGACTCGTTGTATTTCGCGAAGTCGCGTTTCGAGATGTAGATCTCGCCGCGCACTTCGAGGCGTTTGATCTTCGTGTCGAGTCTAAGCGGCAGCGAGCGGACGGTGCGGACGTTCGGCGTGACGTCGTCGCCGCGTGCGCCATCGCCGCGCGTCGCGCCGCGCACGAGGCTGCCGTTCTCGTAGAGCAGCGAGATCGACACGCCGTCGATCTTCAACTCCGCTTCGTACTCGACGTCGTCCTGTCCGAGTCCGCGTCGCACGCGCTCGTCCCACTCCCGGAGCTCATCGATCGAGTACGCGTTCTCGATCGACAGCATCGGCGGATCGTGGATGAAGGTGGCAAACGACTCGATTGGCGCGCCGCCGACGCGCTGCGTCGGCGAGTTCGCGTCGAAGAACTCCGGATGCTTCGCCTCGAGCTCCTGCAGCTCGCGCAGGAGCATGTCGAACTCGAAGTCGCTGATCTCCGGCTTGGCCTCGAGATAGTAGAGGCGCGAGTGGTGTTCGAGGGTTTTGCGGAGTTGCTCGATTTTCTGCCTGACCGTCATTCGTGCCGCGAAAGATATCGCGAGCGCTCGACGATTTTTTCCACGAATCCGAGTGCGCGCAACCGCGAATCCACGAGCGTTAGAAATTCACGCCGTCCTTTCACGAGATTCAGATTCAGCGCGACGAATCTCATCCCGCGCGCTGTATCGAAGTAGACGATCATCCGGTCGCCGCCGAGCATCTGTTCGGTGCCGCTGATTGCGTCCCACCGAATGACGCGCGTACGAAATTGATGAAGGGGGCGCAGGGTGATCGTTTCGCTCGCGACCTCGGCGATCGGGCGCCGCGTGCCGAGCCAGACTTTGAGACCGCCGAGCCAGAGCGTGCCGATGTAGACCCAGACGAAGCGCTCGCCGATCCAGCCATAGCGGGCGGAGGGCGAGAGGACGAGCGCGAGCGCGATGGCGGTGGAAACGGCCCCGGCGGTGAGGACGATCGAGAGGCCGGCCCGCCGGACCCAGGGGCGGAAGGGAAACAGCGCGGGAATTGCGCCAGGCGAGAAGTTTTCCGGACTGCTCATTGCCGTCGCGCCGCTAAATGCGTACTCTGGTGTAGGTTCGAAGCAATGCTCCAGACCGGTATGTCTTTCGCAGTAGCCCTGTAACGGCTGCAGTTATATCGACAACCGTGCATAGCAAACTCGACGGCAGCGGCAAAACGATTCTCGTCATCGACGATGACCTCGCGATTCGTGTGTTGCTGCAGGCCGTTTTGCGGCGGATGAAATTCGACGTCGAGCTCGCCGAGGACGGCGCGGTGGGGCTGCAGAAACTCGCGAACAACGGGACCTTCGATCTCGTCCTGCTCGACTTGATGATGCCGCGGCTCAACGGCTATGAGTTCATCGACGCGATGAACGGGCGCGACGGAGACCGGCCGCACATCGTCGTCTTCACGGCGGCGGGCAAGCGCGGCGTCGACAAAATCCCGAGTCATGCGATCTGCAACTCGATCCTGAAGCCGTTCGATCTCGACAAGTTCCTCGACATCATCGCGGAATGTTTGTCCGGCGACCATGGGACAAGCCCGCCCGCCCCCGGCGCGGAATTGGGCACGGGCGCGGACTCGAGCAGCTAGCCGCCACGGGCGGCTGCGTGGATTGCTCCGCCTTGCGGCCTGCTTGCCGCCACGTCACGAATGCGGCTTCGAGGCGGCGCAACGCGCCTGAGATCGTCGTTTCTGCCGCGCGAAATGATTTGCAACCGGCCTGTTTTCATTTGCAACCGGCGCCGGTCGGAATGTGCATTGCGGTGTAACCGGAGATCCCACGTCTTCGCGCGGGAAAAACTCACTTGGACAGCGCCCACTCGATCTGCCGAATGATCCCCAGCAGGATCGTCACCTCGCGCGCGTCGAGGTCCGCGCGGCCGGCCATCGCGCGCAGATCGTCGTAGATCCGGTCGGGATTGTTGTCGTGGAGGAAGCCGACTTCGAGCAGGAGCTCGCGCGCGCGCTGGTGGAGGCGCTCGACGACTTCGGCGGGCGGGAGCTCGCGATCGAGCGCGCGCGGCGCGATCGATGACAGGTCGTAGCAGAAGACGCACGCGGACTGCGCGAGGTTCATCGTCGGAAACGTTTCGTTCGTCGGAATCGCGGCGGTGTGCTGGCAAAGCATGAGCTCTTCGCGCGTGAGGCCGCTGTCTTCGCGGCCGAACACGAGCGCGAGTGTTTGATCATCGGCAAGCGACGCGAATTTTTCGGCGAGCGTGCGCGGCGTGAAGGAGACGGGCGACGTCCGGCCGCGCATCGACGTCGTGGCGACGGTGAGGTGCGCGTCGGCGATCGCTTCGCCGAGCGTTGCGGCGAAACGAGCGTGAGCGAGCAGATCATCCGCGCCGCTCGCCCACCACCCCGCCACCGGCAGCAGCTCCGGATGCTCGCCGACGATCCACAGCTCGTCGAAGCCGAAGTTTTTCGCCGCGCGCGCGACCGCGCCGACGTTGCCGCTCTCGCGCGGCTCGACGAGAACAATGCGGAGGTGTGCCATCTCGGTTGCTCGGTTACGCGGTCGCGCAGTTGCGCGGCAAAAGCGAACCGCGCGACTGCGCAACCGCGCAACTACACATCGCGCAATGCATCCAACAATCCGTCCACATCGCTCTCCGTCGTCCGCGGATTCATCATCGTCACGCGCAGCACGCGCTCGTCGCGCAGAATTGTCGTCGTGATCCAGGCGCGTCCGCTGCGGACCAATCGCTCGCGCAGGTCCGCCGTCGCGTCGTTGTCGAGTCCGATGCGGCGGAAGCAGAGGATGTTCAGCTGCGGCTCGTGCAGCGGCTCGAAGTCGTCGCTGTCGTTGAGACGCTCGTACAGATAGCGCGTCAGCCGCGTCACGCGCTCGATCGCCTCGACGAACGGCGCCGTGCCGCGCGACTTCAGCAGCAGCCAGAGCTTGATCGCGTCGGCGCGCTTGGAGCACTGGATCGTCATCTCGCCGATGTTCTCGGACGCGCCCGCGCTGTTGAACAGATACGGCGCGTCGGCCTGGAACGCGCGGCGCAGCCAGATGCCGTCGCGGACGAGAATCGTGCCGAGGGACAGAGGAAGAAAGAGCATCTTGTGCGGGTCCCAGGAGAGCGAGTCGGCGCGATCGAGTCCGCGCGCGAGATGCGCGAGCGAGTCGCTCAAGAGAACCGATGCGCCGTGCGCGGCGTCGACGTGCAGCCAGGTGTTGTAACGATCGCGCAGCGAGGCGATCGCTTCGAGATCATCGAAGGCGCCCGTCGCGGTCGATCCGCATGTCGCGACGATCGCGAGCGGCGGTGTGTCGAGCGACGCGAGCATTTCTTCGAGGGCGCCGACGTCCATCCGATGCTGCGCGTCGGTCGGAACTTTCCGCACGTCGCGAACGCCCATGATCGCTGCCGCGCGTGCGATCGAGTAGTGCGCGTCCGCGGACGTGATCACGACGTTCGAGTCGAATCGCGCGCGCGCCGCGAGCAAGCCGGTCAGGTTCGCTGCCGACCCGCCCGACACTGCCGTCCCTTCCGCGCTTTCCGGATAGCCGGCGCGATCGGCGAGCCAGCGCACGACTTCCTTCTCGATCACCGTCCCGATCGGGCTCATCTCCCACACCGCGGTCGACTGATTCATCACCGAGATCAGAAAATCCGCGGCCGCCGCGTCCATGAACGGCGGACACACCTGATGTCCCATGTACATCGGGTGATGCAGCTGATTCGCGTAACGCGCGACCATGCGCGACAGCTCGAGCGGATCAGAGAGCGTGCCGTCGATGCGAACGAGCTCGCGCAGTTCGGCGAACGGACGCCATTCGACGGAGGGACGCGACTCGATCTGTTCGACGTGATCGAACAGGAGATCGACGAGGTCGTGTGCAAACTGGCGGGAGGACATGCGCGGGCGCGGATTCTAACCGCGCGGGCTCACGGGCTCATAGGCGCATGGGCTCACAGCAGATCCCCTATGAGCCTGTGCGCCTATGAGCCCATGAGCCCATGAGCCTAGTCCGTATTCTCAATCCGGTAATTCGGCGCTTCCTTCGTGATCACGACGTCGTGCGCGTGCGACTCGCGCAGGCCCGCGGCGGTGATGCGGACGAATTGCGATTTCGTGCGGAGGTCTTCGATGTCCTTCGAGCCGGTGAGGCCCATGCCGCTGCGCAGGCCGCCGACGAGCTGGGGGATCATCGCGCCGATCGATCCTTTGTACGGCACCTTTCCTTCGATGCCTTCCGGCACGAGCTTGCCGGCATCGTCGGTGAGGTCCTGGAAGTAGCGGTCCGCCGATCCCTTCTGCATCGCGCCGATCGAGCCCATGCCGCGATAGGCCTTGAACGTGCGGCCCTGGTAGAGAATCGTCTCGCCCGGCGCTTCATCCGTTCCCGCGAAGAGCGATCCGATCATCACGCAGTTCGCGCCGCCGGCGAGCGCCTTGGTGATGTCGCCGGAGAACTTGATGCCGCCGTCGCTGATGACCGGCACGTCGAACTTTTCCGCCGCGCGCACGCAGTCGAGGATCGCGGTGAGCTGCGGCACGCCGGCTCCGGCGATGACGCGCGTCGTGCAAATGGATCCCGGTCCGATGCCGACTTTCAATCCATCGACGCCGAGCTCGCACAGCTCGTACGCGCCTTCGTACGTCGCGACGTTGCCGGCGATGAGCGGCGTGCCGGGGAAGAGTTTCTTGAACTGCCTGATCGTGTCGAGCACTCCCGTCGAGTGCGCGTGCGAAGAGTCGATGACGATGACGTCGACTTTCGCGTCGATGAGCGCGCGCGCGCGATCCATTCCTTCTTTGCCCGCGCCGATCGCGGCGGCGACACGCAGGCGTCCGAACGGATCTTTCGCGGCCTGCGGATAACGACGCGCCTTCTGAATGTCTTTGACGGTGATGAGGCCTTTGAGATCGCCGTTCTGATCGACGACGAGCAGCTTCTCGATGCGATGGTGATGCAGCACCTCGCGCGCCTCGTCGAGAGTGGTTCCGACCGGCACGGTGATGAGGTTGTCCTTCGTCATCCGCTCGGAGATCGGCAGATCGAAGCGCGTTTCGAATCGGAGATCGCGATTGGTGAGGATGCCGACGAGCTTTCCGTTGGCGTCGGTGACGGGGACGCCGGAGATCTTGTACTTCTCCATCACCTGCAGCGCTTCGCTGATCGACTGCCACGGCCGCATCGTGACGGGATCGACGATCATTCCCGCCTCGCTGCGTTTCACCTTATCCACTTCCTCGGCCTGCCGGTCGACCGGCATGTTCTTGTGGATGACGCCGAGTCCGCCGTGCTGCGCCATCGCGATCGCGAGGCGCGCCTCGGTGACGGTGTCCATCGCCGCCGAGACGATCGGAATGTTGAGTCGGATGTCTCGCGTGAGTCTTGTGGAGACGTCGACGAAATTCGGATGCAGCTCCGACTTTGCCGGCTTGAGCAGCACGTCGTCGAACGTCAGCGCGATCGGAATCGGATCGGCGAAGCGTTCCGACGAGACCGCGTCGAACCGCTGGACCTCGTGAATGTCCACGCGCCCGATCACCGGAACATCTCGCAACACGCGCTCGTCGCTCATATCCGTCCCCCGATTTGAGTATAGAACGTTGCGCCCACGCATCAGAATTGCATGTCGCTTTCGGCGAGAGATCGTCTGAGGGCCTCATGCGTTTCACCGTGGAAGAGCGACATTTGACGGATACGGGCGGCCGGCCGATTGCCACGCCGCTCGCCGTGCAGTTTCATCAATGCGCCGGCGAGAATCTCGACGAAGCCGTGCGCCTCTTCGTCAGAGACACGGAGGGAGAGCTGATCGGAGACGTGCTGAAGTTTCCGGGACTCCAGGCAGTGGCGACGGTGAGAAAAGCGAGCGGCGTGTACACGCTGCAGTTCACGCCGTCGAGCGAGAGGAACGTTCCGCTGCGCTGATGGCGGGCTTCGCCGGATGGCAGCTGGCGGCGCTTCGCGCGGATGGCGGCGGGCTGGGTGTGGCCATCAGCGAAGCCGCCATCCGCCATCTGCCATCCGCCATCCGCCATCACCCTCCGCGAATGATCTCCTTCAACATCTCATCCTGCAGCCGGTACACCGCGTACACGCCCACTCGATAGTGATTGAAGAGGAATGAGAAGGCGTACACCTTTCCGCTTTGCGCGTGGACGTAGCCGGAGAGGCCGATGACGCCGGCGATGTAGCCGGTTTTTGCGTAGACCTGTCGTGCCCACGGCGCCTGCTTCAAACGGTTGCCGAATTTCGAGTCGGGGTCGCCGGAGTACGGGAGCGAGCTCACGAATTCTTCGCGCCAGGGGCTCTTCCACATATAGCGCAGGAGATCGACGAATGCGTTCGCGGACGCGCGGTTGTAGCGCGACATCCCCGATCCGTCGGCCGGACTGAATTCGTTCGGCGGCACGCCGACTTTTCCGGTGAGCCATTCCTTCACCGCCGCCGTTCCCGCCTGCCACGAGCCTTCTTTCTTCGTTTCCGCGCCGAGGATCTTCACGACCTGTTCGGCGTAATGGTTCTGGCTCTTCTTGTTGATCACATAAATGATGATGCTGAGCGGCGTGGTGTGCTTCGACACCATTCGCCAGTCGGTGCGCGTGTCGGCGGGCGTGAGCACGATCGTGCCGTCGATCTTCAATCCCGCGCGCTGAAACGCCTCGTTCGTCACCGACGCGAAGTAATGAATCGGGTTCTCGATCGTGACGAACACCTCGGTCGCGCCCGATCGCGACGGCACTCCTCCCCGCACGACGATCGTGTTCGTCCCGCGCAGGCGGGTGATGAACGGCAGTCCGCGGCCGGTGCGGCAGGCGTTCTCGAGCTTCAGGAAACTCGTCGGCGGTTCGAACTGCACGACGCACTGCTGGCCGGCGCGGCTCGGCAGCACGCGCACCTCCACGCATCCTTCCTGTTCCGTGAACGCGGACACCGGCGCCTCGTACCAGTTCACGAGCTGATCGACCGGCCACGACGGATGGATGTACTCCGTGTCCATGTAGCCGTACTCGAAAATCAGATTGCCCTGAATCGTCTTGATGCCGGCACCTTTGAGATCGGCGGCCCACTCCTGCTGCACGGCGGTCGCGTCGCCGTCGTGAAAGCGTCCGCCGATCGTCGGATCGCCGCGGCCGACGACCTTCACGTCGCCGTTCAGCGTGCCCGTCGCGTCGATGTTGCCGCGCACGTAGACCGCGGTCGTGACTTCGAATGACGGCTTGAGCGTGTCGATCGCCGCGGCCGTCGTGAACAACTTCATGTTCGACGCCGGCGCGAGCGGCGTGTTCGGCGAGCGCTCGGCGACGAGGCGTCCCGTGTCGACGTCGACGATCTGAATGCTCGTCTCCGAGCTCTGCGCGACGCTGCCGTTGACGAGCGACGCGAGCCGTTCCTCCAGCGTGTTGCCGACGGCGACCGGTCCCGGCGGCGGCTTCGGCGCGGCGCGACGCGTCGTCGTTCGTTTGCGCGTTGTTTTTTTCTTCGCCTGCGCTCCGGCGGCCGGAGTGAAGAGGACGAAGGAGAGGAGCGTGAGAGTCGCGACGAAGCGCGCGCGGGACGACGAGGTCATCGGGTCGGAAGGATAGCAATTCCGATGCAACGGTCGGCAAACGAAACGATGTCGATCAAGGACGTGACGATTCCGTCGGGAACGATCTCCAGTCCGTGATCGACGTGCGGCGCGATCGCGGTGCCGCGCGTCTCCGGTTGAAAGTGCACGCCGCGCATGCCGCACGCTCGCGCTCCGTGCACGTCGACGTAGAGGTTGTCGCCGACGAACACGATCTCCTCGAACGCAACCTCCAGCCCGCGCCGCAGCTCCTCGAAGATCGACGGCCGCGGCTTGCACACGCCGTGTTCATTCGAGAACACCATGACGTCGATCGATTGCGCGAGGCCAAGGCGGTCGAGGATCTCGCGCAAGGCGTAGCCGGGCGTGCGGCCGGTGTTGCTGATGAGACCAATGCGCAGCTCGCGCGCCTTCAATTCGCGCAGCGTCTCGCGCGCCCCCGGCAGCACCTCGGGCAATACGTCGATCGCCGCCGTCGCATACGCATGTTCGAGCCGCGCGAGCAATTCTTCATCGAATGAAGCGGGATCGAGATCGAGCGCTTCGAGCAGATGCTCGATCTGCACGCGGCACGGCACGTCGCGGTCTTCCGACCAATACAGCTCCTGGCAGCGGTTCCACGTCGCGTGATGCGCATGCTCCAGTGCATCGAAGGGAAGTCCGCGCGCGCGCAGCACGCCGGCGAGCCGCTCGTTGCGCAGATTCTTCTGCCGCTCCGAAACTTCGGGCGCGTTGGTGATCAGCGTTTCCCAGAGATCGAAGGCGACGGCTTTGAGGGTCATGCGGCGAGGAAAGTATCATTCCTTTTCGAGCGCCTCGTACCGGATTCAGGATTTGCTTGTGGTGCAATAAGAATGGATGTAGAGTTTGCACCTAACGCAAATCGTTCCCGGGGTGACCACATGCCGCATCGAGACGTTCTTGTCGTCGACGACGACGCTGCCACGCGCGTCCTGCTCGAGACATTGCTGTGCCGCGCCGGACTCACGGTTCAAACCGCGGGCAACGGCGAAGAAGCAGTAGAGGCGCTCGCCCGCTGGCAGGTCGATGCGATCATCATGGACCTGTTCATGCCGCGGATGAACGGCACGGACCTGTTGGAAAGTTTTTCCCGCGAGCGGCAGGATTTACTATCGCGTGTGATCGTTCTTTCCGCCGCCCCGGAGGCGTTGCTGAAGGACGCGCGAGAGAAATATCCGATCTGGTGCGCGATGCGAAAACCCGCCGACATCAGTGAGCTGATGGAAAACGTGCTCGACTGCGTCGTCCACGATCCCGCCGCGCCGAACCGCCTGCAGCCTCAACTATAACTTTGCACCAGATGCAAAACGGACGTGACGTGCTCGTAGTCGAGGACGACGGACCAACTCGGTCTCTGCTCGTTGCGATCGTGCATCGCAACGGCTACCGGCCGGTGGAGGCGAAGGACGGCCGGAGCGCGTTCGTGCTGCTGGAGGCGGCGAAGTTCCGCGCGGTGCTGCTCGATCTCCTGCTGCCGGAGATGTCGGGACTCGACATCCTCTGCCATCTGATCGCCACGAACCCGGAGATGCTGACACGCATCGCGGTGATCACCGCCGCGCTGGAGCTGACGCGCCGCGCCGAGGTGAAACGCGCGCGCACGGTCGTGGGGAAGCCGTTCGAAGTGCAGGATGTCGAGCGCGCGTTGCGGCTTTGCTGCGAGTAGAACGAATAAGACAAATAAGACGAATAGGACGTCTCAGATGTCCTATTCGTCTCATTCGTCCTATTCGGCTTATTGTCCTGAAAATTCAAAACCCCGGTGAGCCGAGCGCCCGCGGACGTGATGCGCCCGGCCACCGGGGAAACCAGCAAGCGGCCACCGCCTCTTGTTACGTCAGGCGGCCCGGATGCCTCGTGACAACGCGGCGGCGGCCGGTTTGCGTATCTTGCAAACTTTATGCACACTCTCTTACGAGGGATGAAAATGAGAGAGAGCGGAGTTAGAATATGCTTATGATCGGAGAGAACATCCGCCAGGCACGCTCGGCGCAGCAACGTTCGCTCGCCGACGTCGCCAAAAAGGCCAAAATCAGCATCGCTACACTGTCCCGCATCGAGAACGGCAAGCAGACCCTCGAGCTCGGACTCTTTCTCACGCTCGCCAAAGTGCTCGACCGCACGCCGAACGATCTTCTCGAAAACGACGATCCGGCCGATGGCAACGGAGTCGATCCGCTCGTGAAGAAGATCGCGGCATTCGAGACGGATCAGCGCACGCAGTTGTGGCGCGAGCTCGCCGCTTCGCGTCGCTCGCAGAAGGTCAAGAACCGCCGCGTGCAGATCCATCAGCTCAGCCAGCAGGTGGAAGAGCTGCTCGCGCAGATCGACTTCATGCGCGACGAACTGGAGAACGTCGCGCGCAAGCTTCGCCGCCCCCCCCCCCCCGCGTTCGCGTTAAAGTGACGAATTCTTCTTCTTGAGCCGATCGATGTCGATCAGCGTCAACACGGCGCCGTCGATCTTGTTGTCCATCGTCTTGTACGGCCGCACCCGCAGCATGTACCAGCGCCCGCTGCGGTCCTGCACTTCCATCTCCCGCACTTCGAGATTTTCGATCACGCTGACGACCATCTGATCGAAGCCGTCCACATTGAGCGGCATCTTCAGATCGCCGATCGGCCGTCCGGCGTCGCCCGGGATCAGATTGAGCACGCGCTGCGCGCCGGGATTGAAGCGGCGGATGTGCAACGCGCTGTCGAGCATCACGATCGGGATGTCGATCGACGCGAGAAGGTTGGACAGATCGTTGTTGGCCTCGACCAGCTCCGCCGCGCGATTCTCCAGCTCCTCATTGAGCGTCGTCAGCTCTTCGTTCGACGACTGCAGCTCTTCCTTCGCCGTGTCCAGCTCTTCGTTCGTCGACTGCAGCTCCTCGTTCGACGACTGGATCTCCTCGTTCGCCGAGCGGAGCTCCTCGTTCATCGCCTCCTGCTCTTCGATGATCGACTGCAGGTACTCGCGCGTCGACTCCAGCTCGCGCTTGAGACGGACCACCTGGCGCGATTCTTCGTCGCCCCCCTTGCGGCGTGATTTCTTTTGCGGCGGCTCTTCGGGGACGACCGCGTCCTCGAACAGGACGACGAAGTAGCGGTCGTGCGCCGGCGTGAGGAACGGGATCACCTCCACGTTCACGTGCCGCGTATGCCCGTTGTTCTTGATCTGCACGTTTTCGCGCCGGACAGGGGCTTCGCGTTTGCGCGCCGAGTGAATCGCCGTACGCAATTCGGAGAGCAGTCCCTCGCGCGCCATCTTCAGGAGATTGAAGCTGGCCGTGCCGGGCGCGGGCTCGAGAAAGGAGCTCGTGCGGCCGCGAAACTGCAGGATCTCCATCGCGTCGCTGACGAGCACGCCCGGCGGCGAGAAGCGCGAGAGCAGCAGGCGGTCCGCCTCGCGAAAGACGTTGCCGGGATGGCTCGACTCTTCGACCGTGCGCACGTTCTCTTCGCGCATGCGCGGAGGCGCGGCATCGAACTCGACCGGCATCCGCGCCAGTCCGCTCTTCTTCTGATAGATCTTGTGCTTGCGGTCGGCGATGGAGAAGAGGTCGGCGAAATTGCCGATCGTCTCCGAGCTGCCGAGGAGCAGATAGCCCTTCGGGCGCAGCGCGTAGTGGAAGATGACCGTCACTTTGCGCTGCAGGGCCGAGCCGAGATAGATCATCACGTTGCGGCAGCTGATCAGATCGAGGTGCGAGAACGGAGGATCCTTGGTGAGATTCTGCCGCGCGAACACGCAGCAGTCGCGCACGGATTTGGACACGCGAAATCCGCCCTCCGATCGCACGAAGAAGCGGCGCAGCCGGTCGGCCGAAACGTCGGCGCTGATGTTCTCGGGATAGAAGCCCGCGCGCGCCGCGTCGATGGCCGCATCGCTGATGTCGGTTCCGAAGATCTGAATCGGACATGTCCAGCTGCGGTCGTGCACGAGCTCGAGGAGACTGATCGCCAGCGAATAGACCTCTTCGCCGGTCGCGCAGCCCGGAACCCAGACGCGGATCGGAGAATCATCCACGCGGTCCTGCATCAGCCGCGGGAGGATGTTGTCGCGCAGCGCCTGAAATACTTCGGGATCGCGAAAGAACGCGGTGACGCGGATCAGGAGATCGCCGTAGAGACGCTCGACTTCGGCGGCGTCGTCGCGCAGGAGACGGAGATAGTCGTTCAGCTCGTCGATACGATGCAGCGCCATGCGCCGGCGGATGCGCCGCTCGATGGTCGAAGGCTTGTAGTGCGTGAAGTCGACGTCATGCGCGACTTTCAGGATGCCGTAGATTTCTGCGAGCTGTTCGTCGTCGAGCCGGCCGCTGGAAGGATCGAGGATGTAGGCGTGCCGCGCGATGCGCACCAGCTCGCGCGCGATGTCCCGCGGCGACATCACGAAGTCGACCGCGCCGGCGGCGATCGCCGCGCCGGGCATGCTGCCGAACTGCGCGCTGTCGTCCTGCGCGAACGTGATGCCGCCTTCGGCTTTCACGGCCTTCGTTCCCAGCGCTCCGTCGGATGCGGAGCCGGAGAGGACGACGGCGATGGCCTGTCCGCGCTGGTCCTCGGCGAGTGTGCTGAAGAGCAGGTCGATCGGCAGCGGGACATTTTTTTTCTCGACGCGCAGCTTTCCCTCGCGCACCGCCACCTCGGTGCCCGGCTGCGACACGTAAATATGATCGCGCTCGATCGTCGTCCCGTTCGCCGCGAATACCACCGGCATCTTCGTCGAGCGCACGAGCACTTCCACGAGCTGGCTCTCGTGTGTTTTGGTGTGCAGGACGAAAAGCATGGCGAATCCGGGCTTCGCGGGAAGGTGGCGAATCAATTCGGCGAAGGCCTGCAGCCCGCCGGCCGAGGCGCCCACGGCGACCGTCGGAAACGGCGGAGGCACCCGCGTCGCCGGCTTGGCTGGCTTTCCCTCTGCTTTTGGCTTAGTGTGCGATTTGCGTGTACGGGCAGTCTTCTTGCTTGCCATCTTCGTGAGGTAATTCTTGTCAAATCAGCGCATGGTGGTCATCGGGGCATCCGCCGGCGGTGTCGATGCACTCATGACACTCGTTCGCGAGCTTCCCCCTGATTTTCCAGCGCCGATCTGTATTGTCCTCCATATTCCTCCCGATTCGCCGAGTCTCCTCGCGCACATACTCCGGCGCGAAGGAGCGCTGCCCGCGAAAGAGGCGGTGGACGGCGAGTTCTATCGCAACGGCACGATCTACGTCGCGCCTCCGGACAAGCATTTGCTCGTCGCGAGAGAGGGAAAACTGCGCACCGTGCGCGGACCGCGCGAGAACCGCCACCGCCCGGCCGTCGACGTGTTGTTCCGCAGCGCCGCCGCGGTCCTCGGGCCGAACGTCATCGGGGTCATCCTGACCGGCGCGCTCGACGACGGCACGGCCGGACTGCTGGCGATCAAGAAACTAAAAGGCATCGCCGTCGTCCAGGATCCGAGCGATGCCCTCTATCCGGCGATGCCGTCGAGCGCGGTCGCGCATGTCCGCGCCGATTACGTTCTTCCGCTGTCCGGCATCGCCCGGCAACTCACGCTGACGGTCAACGAGCCGCGTCATGTCAATCCGGCGCCGCCGCCCGATCGCGACATGCTGTTGGAGGTTTCCATGGCCGAGCTCGACCCCGACGCAATGCAGGAAGATCAACGCCCCGGCGCGCCCTCCCCCTATTCATGCCCCGACTGCGGAGGCGTGCTGTGGGAAATCGCCGACGGCGAATACACGCGCTACCGCTGCCGCGTCGGCCACGCGTTCTCGCCGGAGACGATGCTCGGCGCACAGTCCGAGGTGCTCGAAGAAGCGCTGTGGACCGCGGCGAAAACGCTCGAAGAAAGCGCACGCCTCTCCCACCGCCTCGCCAAAACCGAGCGCACCCGCGGCCACGACTGGCTCGCCAAGCGCTTCGAAGAGAAAGAGCGCGAAGCGCGCGACCGCGTGGAAGTGATCCGCAGATCTCTGTTGAAGAGCGACACGTCGGAAGTGCCGATCGAGATTTCGAACGCGACGTCGCGCTAATTCAACTTCACGCGCCCGCCGAACCCCTCTTCGTATCCATGAAAATACTCGAGCGCCGGCTCGGGATAGCGCCAGCAGTAGTAGCCGCCGCCGTTGTCGAAGTCCACGAGCCACAGTCCCTTCACCTCGACGCCGAGCCCGAGGATCGACTCCGCCCACTCCATCACCACGAGCTCCTGCGCTTCAGCGTCATCATCAGGAAGCTCATTCACGCGATCGACGGCAGCCGCGGTCTCGCGCTGCACGCGAGGAAGAAGCGCGACCGCGTCCTCGTAGGAAAAGGTTTTTTTGCTCACGAGGGGCAACTATATCGGACTAGGCGCAAAGGCTCAGAGGCGCATGGGCTCACAGCTTCTCTGAGCCCATGCGCCTTTGCGCCCCTGCGCCTTCGCGCCTCTGCGGCTGCTCCTACTGGCACGCTCGCTCATCGTGTGCTAAAACGCGATCTGCATTTCCTGCCCCGGAAAACACGAGGAGGGTAGCCAATGGCTGGAGTTGAGGAGAGGGTCAAATCCATCATCGTCGAGCAGCTGGGCGTCGACGCCGAAGAGGTGACCCCGGAAGCATCGTTCGTGGAGGACCTCGGCGCGGATTCGCTCGACACCGTCGAGCTGATCATGGCGTTCGAAGAGGAGTTCGGCGTCGAGATCTCCGACGACGAGGCGGAGAAGATCCGCAAAGTGAAGGACGCCGTCGAGTACATCGACAAGCGCGCGAAGGCACAGTAGTCAGGACGCGCGCTCCAGGCGCGCGGTGCTGGGTGCCAGGTGCCGAGTGCTGAGTCTCATCACGCAGCACCCGGCACTCAGCACTCAGCACTTTTTTTGTACGCAGCACTTTTTTGTCTATGACCAAACGTCGCGTAGTGGTGACCGGCATCGGCATGATCTCGCCCCTCGGCGTCGGCAACGACGTCACCTGGCAGGGATTGATCGCAGGACGCTCCGGCATCGGACGCATCACGCGTTTCGATGCGAGCGCGTATGCCTGTCAGATCGCTGGGGAAGTGCAGGGCTTCGTTCCCGAGCAGTGGATCGAGAAAAAAGAGGTCAAGAAGTCCGACACCTTCATCCACTACGCCGTCGCCGCGGCGCAGATGGCCGTTGACGACGCGAAGTTCGATCCAAAGGCCGGCGATCCCGATCGCACCGGTGTCATCATCGGCTCGGGCATCGGCGGACTTCCGCTCATCGAGGAAATGCACAAGAAACTCCTCGAGCGCGGACCGTCGCGGATGTCGCCGTTCTTCATCCCCGGCCTGATCATCAACCTCGCGGCGGGACACATCTCGATCCGTTTCGGCTGCAAGGGTCCGAGCTCCGCTCCGGCCACCGCCTGCGCGACCGGCGCGCATTCGATCGGCGACGCGTTCAAGATCATCGTGCGCGACGAGGCCGACGTGATGTTCGCCGGCGGCAGCGAAGCCGTGATCACTCCCCTCGCGGTGGGCGGCTTCTCGGCGATGCGCGCGCTCTCAACGCGGAACGACGAGCCGCAGCGCGCATCGCGGCCGTGGGACGCGGAGCGCGACGGCTTCGTGATGGGCGAAGGCGCGGGCGTGCTGATCCTCGAAGAGCGCGAGCACGCCATCGCGCGCGGCGCGCAGATCTACTGCGAGATCACCGGCTACGGCATGTCCAGCGACGCGTTCCACATCACGTCACCGTCCGAGGATGGCGACGGAATGGCGCGCGTCATGACCCGCGCGCTCAAGGATGCCGGACTCAAACCGGCCGACATCGACTACATTAACGCGCACGGCACGTCGACATCCGTCGGCGACAAGACCGAGACGATCGCCATCAAGCGCATCTTCGGCGACGACGCGTACAAAGTGCCGGTGTCGTCGACAAAGTCGATGACCGGCCACCTGCTGGGCGCAGCCGGCGGACTCGAGTCCGCGATCGCCGCGCTGGTCGTCCGGCACGGCATCCTCCCGCCGACCATCAACTACGAAGTCCCCGACCCCGAGTGCGACCTCGACTACGTGCCCAACAAAGCGCGCGAGAAAACATGCACGCACGTGTTGTCGAACTCCTTCGGCTTCGGCGGCACGAACGCGACGCTCATCTTCTCGAAGCACGAGTAAAACGCGAGCAGCGCTTGCGCTGCTGCTCGCTCTCGCAACGATTACCAACTGCAGACCTGTGGGACCTGACAGGCGATGGCGCTATGTGGCGACCGCTGCCCCCAGCGGTCGCGGCGGCGCAAAGCGCCGCTGGCGCCGCCATAGGCGGCGCTGTGACCGCTGGGGCAGCGGTCACCACAACCGCAACTTTCAAGATTGACGCTCCACCAGGGAAGCTCTGCACAATTGTCTCGTGTCATTCCGAGCCGCGAAGACGGCGAGGGATCCTCCGCCGAAGCACGACCAGCGCTCCGTCGGCGGGGGATCCTTCGCCGTCTTCGCGGCTCAGGATGACACTTGTGCAGAATCTCCCTGGGAGGCCGGGAGGCTTGGAAGCTCGAGGCTTTGGAAAGCTTGGCGACCCACTTACGATCGGTGTCGGCAACGATCGCGCGGATGAAGTGGAGCGGCGCCCGCCCCCCGGGCGCCGGGATCTCGCGAGAAATCGGCGGCCGAGGGCGGCCGCCGCTCCACTTCAGCCTGAGTTTTCCCAGCCCACTGTTGGAAATTGCGCGCGCTTCTTGCACGGACTGGCAATCCAAAGGCACGCCGGCCGGCCTCAGACTTTTTTATCAACAAGGAGGAACCCTGCCCATGTTGAACAAGACCCGACTCGCAATCACCGCTACTGTTCTGCTCCTCGCAGCGAGCGTGGCGTCCGCCGCGACGAAGTCCGACTTCCAGGATGCGATGCGCAGACTCTGGAGCGATCACGTCGCGTACACGCGGCTCTTCATCGTCGATGCGGCGGCCGGCTCGAAGGACAAAGACGCGACGACGCAGCGCCTGCTGCAGAACCAGACCGACATCGGCAATGCCGTCGCCGGGTTCTACGGCCGCGACGCCGGCAACAAGCTCACCGCGCTGCTGAAGGATCACATCCTCATCGCCGCGAACATCGTGGCGGCGGCGAAGGCCGGCGACAACGCGAAGGTCACGAGCGAGAACAAGCGCTGGCACGACAATGCCACCGCCCTCGCGAAGTTCCTCCACGGAGCGAATCCCGGCCAGTGGCCCGAGGCGACCCTGCAGTCGGCGCTATTCAAACACCTCGACCAAACGCTCTCCGAAGCATCGAACCAGCTCAAGGGAAATTACGCGGTCAGCATCAAGGACTACGACCAGGCGATGGACCACATGCTGATGGTGGCCGACATCCTGACGAAGGGAATCGAGGCACAGTTCCCGGCGAAGTTCAGCTGACGCGCGCCTCGCATTTCGAACCGCGGCGGCATTGCCGCCGCGGTCCGAAGCGAATCACGCACTGGCGCTGGCGCACGCACATCCCGCGGCGCTCGTCGTGGCACACGCGCCCGCCCTCTCCACCTCCGGCAGGTTGTCCTTCAGCACCACGAAGGCCTCCCATTGGTTGCCGTCCGGATCGCGGACCCAGGTCTTGTCCTGCGTTGCGTAGCAGCAGTCCGTCTGCATCTCGTCGCGCGTGACGAGCCCCGCCTCCGCCCATCGCTGCCGCATCGCCAGCACGTCCTCGGTCGACGCGACCTGCAGGCCGAGGTGCGAAAGCGCGCCGGCGCCGGCAAGCTGCGGCACCTCGTTGAGAGCGAGATTGAGCGGCGGATTCTGCACGTCGAACTTCGCGTAGCCGGTGCGGACCTTCGACGGCTCGATGCCGAGCATCTTCGTGTAGAAAGCGACCGAGCGCTCGACGTTGCGGACGTTGACGGAAACGTGGGCCTTGAGAACCTGAACTTCAGATGGCATCATGATCTCCTCATATTCGCGATTGCGAATGTGAGCAAGATAAGACCGCGACTCACATCTGTCAACACGCATATGAAAAACTCCACCGACCAGGTGCTCGAAGCGCTCTTCCAGGCCCTCGCCGACCGTACCCGGCTGCGCCTGCTCAACTTGATGGCCGGCGGCGAAGTCTGCGTCTGCTTCTTCATCGAAGTGCTCGACGTGCCGCAGCCCAAGATCTCGCGCCACCTCGCCTACCTCCGCAGCGCCGGCCTCGTCTCGGCGCGCCGCGAAGCGAAGTGGGCCCACTACACCATCACCCCGCCCGAAGAGCCGCCCGCGCGCGCCGTGTTCGACGCGGTGATGAAAGCGATGAGAGACGACCGCGAGATGCAACGCGACCGCGCCGCGCTCGAGCGCGCCTGCTGCTCGCCGCGCGCACCCGAGCTGCTGCGGCGCGCCCCGAAGCCGGTCATCGCGCGGCGCTGACGCGAGCGAAGTTGCGTCGATTGTGACTGCGGACCCGCAGGCTTCCCTCCAACAGCAGAGTAGAGGTAGGCTGTTCGGCGCATGAAGCCTCGCGTATATCTTGAGACTTCGGTCATCAGCTATCTTGTAGGTTGGCTGAATCAGCAGAGTCTTTTAGTAGCGCATAATCAAGAGTTTACGCGACAATGGTGGTCCCGACGTCGCGGTGACTAGGACCTTTTCTCATCAGCAGTCGCCGTGACCGAAGCCAGAAAAGGTGACGCACCGCTTGCCGAGGAGCGACTAAATTTTCTGGCTGAAACGACTCTGCTCGATGTAACTGATGCTGCCGTCGCTCTCGCAAAAGAGCTTCTCCGTCGTGCCCGAATCCCTGCCAAGGCTGACGTAGATGCTCTTCATGTCGCTGTTGCAGCCGTCCATGGAATGGATTATTTGATCAGCTGGAACTGTAAGCATATCGTGAACGGCAACATACTCCCGCAGGTGTACGCGGTCTGTCGTACGGCGGGTTATGAACCACCGTTAATTTGTACGCCGCAAGAGCTGTTGGAGCCATAATGATGACCGAAGATCCTATTGTCGAAGAGCTCCACAAAATCCGCCAGGAGATGCTTAAGTATTATGGCGGTCTCGACGGGCTTGTGAAGCATCTTCGCGAGATTCAGGCGGAAACGCCTGAACGCGTCGTCACGCTCGCACCAAGGTCGCCGATTCAGACAAAGCGAAAGATCTCATGAGGACGAGGCGCCCTCGAGCCACATGCAGGTTCTCCCTGATTCACATCGCTCGGGATTCCGACCGTTCTGCATCCAAACACCTGAAGATCTTTCGCAGTCGCTTTCTTACGCTCCTCAGCGCGGCAAACTCTCCCTTAGGACCGTTTCCCGTCTGCATCCGCTAGGTCTAAGGCTTCGCCATGGGCCGGGGTCGCGTAGGCCCTCTACCTTCCCGAATGACGACGACAAATCGTCGGGCATCCGTCACTCCGCCTGCCACCGAACCTTCATCGAACAACATGGTCGAAGCGATGGTTTGATGGCGGACGGAAGGAAACGGTCGCCTGCACATGCGAGAAGCCAAAGCGGGCAGGGGCCGCGGCGTCTGCGAGCCAGAAGGACATTTCCGAACAAGCTGTGTGTTGGTTCGCGAGGGAAAGGGCTCGATTCGCGGGGCAAACTGTTTGATTCGCAAGGAAAGGGGATTGATGCGCGAAACAAAGAGGTTGATGCGCGAGTCAAACCGCTTGACTCGCGTAACAACCAAGGTTGATTGGCGAGGCCAATCGCTTGCCTCGCGAGGCAATGCGGTTTACCTCACGAATCAAACAGTTTGCCCCCGCAGACAAGCGTGATTGATCGAAAAGACCAGAATCTTGCCTCGCGAGGCAACCATCCAATGCGACGGCATCAAAAACATTGCCTCTCGCCAGTCATACCCTTGCCTCGCGAGGCTGGCCGTTTGCCTCGCCAATCAACCTTGGTTGTTACGCGAGGCAAACCGTTAGCCTCGCGAGGCAAGCATCTTTGATGCGAGAGGCAACGAGTCTTGTCTCGCAAATCAACACGGTCGTCTCGCGAGGCAACGCCCCTTATCTCGCGATGCAACCTGCTCGTCTCGCCAGGCAAGCGGGCTTGATGCGCGAAGCAACGGTCTGGTCTCGACCTGATGTCGATCATCGGCTATTTCACTTGCTCGGGCCGGTTGTTTGCCAAGGCATCCGAGAGCGTTTCTTCGTTCGGCTCCGAAGCCTGTCCGGAGTGCTCGCCGCGAGCTGATCCGTCGTACCCGAGTACTTCATCGCCAATGATCGCGTCGATCTTCTGGGTTTGTTCTTCGGTAGCACCCTGCTCTTCGATGAAGCGCGGCTCCTCGGCATGATCTTTGTCGTGACTCATGAGCGTCAAGATGAGCAAGCGCCAGTCCAGCACGACGCACGGTACCTCGTTCAGACGGCGTTCGAGGTGTGGTTGGGTGAGGCGAACGACGACGCGAAGTCCTTCAAATGCAGATAGTAACGACGTTCAGCGCGACTGCCGGAGCACGACCCGGGAGCGGCGCAGGCGTTCGCGAGAGCGGGTGCAGCCCTACGAACGTCAGACCACGCACATCGTCGAACGTGGCCGATCGAGGGCGCTTGTCCATCCGTGTGTGTTATGTTCGCGTTCAGCGCGCCGCGCCGGGAGACAAAGAGGCGATCAACCGATCGTTCGCCGCAGAACTATGAAAGCGTGGCTCGTGTTCAACACTACAGACATCGGAAACGCAGATGAGGAGTAAAAGGTATGCGTAGCACAGGTAAAGTAAAGTGGTTCAACGACGATAAAGGTTTTGGCTTCATCACGCTCGATGATGGTGGTAAGGATTGCTTCGTTCATCACAAAGCCATTCAGGGTAGCGGCCGTAAAACGCTCGCTGAAGGCGACCGAGTTGAATTCGACATCGTGCAGGGACAAAAGGGTCCCGCGGCGGAGAACGTAACTAAGATCGGTTAACTCGGTTCCGTATTCACCGTCCCGGCTAACTCTGCGAGCCTGCTGCGTGTGCATCCTCAACGCTATGCACAAGCGCGGCAATGGCGGCAGCCAGGATTTCGAGCGCGCGTTCATCGCGAAGTTCGTCCACGATCTTCTGCCGGACGAACGGCTCGATTCGTGACGCCTCGGCGATTACGTTCCAGTTCATGGTTCGCAGGGTCTCGAGCAGGGATGCTTGAGCGTAGGCGCCGCCGGCCGGGGCGGCGTTCAGTAAAGCCACCGGCTTTCCCACGAGCTCGCCTGTCGAGACGAGCCAGTCGAGCATGTTCTTCAACGTGCCGGGGAGGCCGTGCGCATATTCCGGGGATGAGATCAGGATCGCGTCGGCGCTGATCAGTTGCCTGCGGAGCTCGGCGACGCTGTCCGGCGGCGTCGCGCCCTCCGCGTCATCGTCGGGATTGAAGTGGGGCAGCTGTGCGAGGGCATCGTAGATCACGACTTCCACGTTCGGCGGAGCGATGCGCCGCACCGCCTCGAGTAATGAACGATTGGAAGAGCGTTTGCGGAGGCTTCCGCTGATCGCGACAATTTTCATTACGTTGGCATACTCGACGCATTTAACGAGGATGCGGCGATGGTACAACGCTTACAAAGGAATCTTAAACGAACGCCGGCCGCCGAGCGGTGCAGGCGCAAGTTCCTGCGCTTCTTTCCGGACGGCTTTGGCGACGACACCTACATGGCGTGGGAGCGGGGATACAAAGCAGAGGCGCACGACGCGTGGACCTCTACGCTGAGTCAGACGGAGCACCGGCGCCTTCTTCGGTCGGGGGACTTCGAAGAAATCGCTTTACGCGCCGTTCGGATCGAAGCCAGGACCAATTTGCTGTTTTCATTCGAGAAGATGGCATTGCGTGATGCCGTCAAGACCGCGGAGGGCGCCAAGCTTTTCGGTCAGGGCTTATATGATTTCCTGTACGGCTCTCAGGACGAAAAACTCCGCTTTGAGCGTTGGTGTGACACGGTCGCACGTTTGCCGCGACGGCAGACCCGTGTGCTGACCTGGCCGCTCATCACCGTGTTCGGCTTTCTGGCACAACCGCAAGGACACATCTTCCTGAAGCCCACTGTCACCCGAACGGCAGCGCGGCTGTACGAATTCGATTTTCACTATGAATCGAAGCCGGCGTGGCCTACGTATGCCTCCCTGCTGAGTTTTGCGGACCGAATCGCAGAGGACAACGCCGATCTGGAACCACACGACATGATCGACATCCAATCTTTCATTTGGGTCCAGGGCTCGGCCGAATACGACGAATAGCTCGACGGGAATCGCGACGGCGACTCGCGCGCTCCTCCGGGAATGTTCTCGATCACGGCAACGCCGCCGAGCGTCAGCGCGCGCTCGCGCATGCCGACGAGACCGAGTCGCGTAAGCGCCTCTTCCTCGGTGATGCCACGCCCGTTGTCGCGCACGACGGCGTGAATGCACCGGTCGCGCAGCTCGACCGTGTGTCCACGTTGGTATGACACTAAAACGTTCCGTTCGTGGGCAGCATTCTGCACCGGTTCAGGCGCGGCGGCGGAAACGATCGAACAGCTCGTGCCTCCCGACGGCCTGCGAATAGCCGGCGTGCTTGATCTTGAACCAGTCGGTGCCGGCGGCGTACGGATCGGAGCGACGCTTCGCGATGACGCCCTCGAGATCCATCCGCACCGCGGACTCGAAGAGGCGCGGATCGCGCGTGTCCTCGACGTACCCGATCGCGGTTTTCCGGATCAGCGCCCGCAGCGCACGCTTGCGCCGCCACAGCGGACGATCGCGAAGATCGCGTCCGTCCTGCCACAGAAGATCGAATGCGACGAACGCCGGACGGCCGCGATCTCGCATCAGCGCGTAAAAATCCGGCCCGCGCTCGCCCATGACGACGATCTCTCCGTCGAGGATCGCGTCGGTGACGCGAAGCTGCCGCGCAAGCGCGGACGCGAGCTCGCGAAACCGCGGCATCGGCTTCTGCGACTTGGAGAAGAAACGACCGCTCCCGTTCTCGACGTACAGCGTTGCGCGAAAACCGTCCAGCTTCAACTCATACAGCCACTGCCGGCCGGAGGGAACGGTCTTCGTGAGCTTTGGGCGAAGCGGCTCGATCCGAGGAAGCATCGCAGCGGCGGAGCTTCACACGGAGGGGATGGCGCGCGATGTTCCGGATTGGACATGTGTTGGATGGCGGATGGCGGATGGCGGATGGCGGATGGCGGATGGCGACGCTATCATCGTCGCGAGGAGGTACGAATGCTCAAACGTACGTTGATGGCGTTTCTGACGATCGCGATGTCGCTTGCGCCGGCGTTCGCGCAGGAGAAAAAACCACCGGAGCCGCCGAGATTGAAAGCGGGCGACGTCGCGCCGGACTTCACGCTGCTCGCCTATGACGGCCAGGGCGTGAAGCCGGTGTCGCTGCACGATTTCAAAGGAAAGAAGAAGGTCGTCGTCGCGTTCTTCGTCTTCGCCTTCACCGGCGGCTGAACGCGCGAAATGAAAGCCTTCCAGGCCAACCTCGCCAAACTGGAAGGCACCGACACCCAGGTCCTGGGTGTGAGCATCGACAGCCCATTCGCCAACCACGCCTTCGCCCTCGAAAACGGCATCACCTTCCCTCTCCTCGGCGACATGAACGCCACCGCCATCAAAGCGTACGGATTGGACAAGGAGTACACCATCGGCGGAGCCAAAATCCTCTCCGCCCGCCGCGCATCCTTCCTCATCGACAAAGAAGGAAAGATCCTCTCGGTGCAGGCGGACAACGAAGCCGTCGACCCGACGAAAATCATCGACGCGTGCGAGATTCCGCAGACGGGGAAATAGTGAGACAGCAGACGCCTCTCTGCTCCGGGACCGCACCGATTCAATCGTTAGACCACACGCCTAACGGCGGTAAAATTCCTACGGCATGGCGCATCCGATTTCGCAACAGATCTGCATCCACTATTGCCGACGATCTCATCTGAGACTACATTGCGTGTTATCCGCTCATGCAAAACCCAACCGGTGCAATCACAGGCGGATGCGTGCTTTGCAGGCGTCACGTGTTGGCAAACGCTACTCACTGCGTCGCCTGACGGCCGAGAGCGAAAGGAGCAACGATGCGGCTGACGACAGTAGTCTGTGCTGCGCTCACACTTACGGCAGTCGTGGCCGGAGCAGAACCGCGTCATGTCATCGTCTCCGCTCGTGTCAATCGTTCTTCTCTGAATGTCGCCGCCGACGAGGATGTAACGCTGGCCATCGATTTCGGCCAGCCGGGTGCCGCATCGGTTCTCGTGCTCGACCGAGACGGATACTCGGTACGAACACTGGCCCTGGCACAACCGGTTCACGGCACCGCCTCATTTCTGTGGAACGGCCGCGATGACCGCGGACAGCTGGTGGCCGATGAAGCCTATGCCTTTCGCGTCGAATGGCGGGGTGACGGCGCCGTAGACGTTTATAACCCTGGGGAAGAGGCTGCACCGGCCTCCGCAATCGACGTCGGATCGTATGACCGTCGAACAGGGACGCTGACTTATACGCTGCCCGGACCCTCGCGCGTTCACGTACAGGCGGGAACGGCGGTTCCCGATCCCAAGACGAAAAAGCTGGTCGGTCCGGTCATGAGAACGGTCGTCAATCGCGAGCCTCGCATTGGAGGAGCGATTGCCGAACACTGGAACGGGTACGATGAGAGCGACACGATCTTCGTGGCCGATCTGGACAACTTCGTCGTGGCCATCGCAGCGAGCCCGCTACCGGAGAACTCGGTTCTGACGTTTGGTAACCGTCAACGCCGCTTTGTAGATACTCTCGCGGCTCGTGGCGGCGCGTCGTTTTTCCATCGACATGGCCATGAGGGACATCACCTCGGATTGCGAACCGAAGACGATCTTTCGCCTGTACTGAAGATCGAACCGCTCAATGCAACGTGGTCACAGACAGAACACACGTGGATCTCGAATGATGCGAAACGGCTTCGGGTGCGGATGACGATCGTCGGGCCGACGGCGAGCGCGTTTCGCCGTCACCCGGCAACACTCGAGTTGTTCGTCGACGGACGCCGGGTGGATCAGCGAAGGGCAACGACGGACGTCGTAGAAATTCCGTTAGACCAGCGCAACGCGCCGCAGCGAATCTCCATCAATTGGAACAGCGAATGGGGACCAGTCGCCGCGAATACGATTCAGGTGCGATCCGTCGAACGCTCCGGAACCGCGCGGAGCGGAAAATGAACCGGCGCACGACCCTCTTGTGTTTCATGCTCGCAGCAGCGGCTTCCGGATCTGCGCAGAGTCTGACGGTGACTCCGCAACAGGTCTATGTCCTCGAGTGTCAGGAAACGTTCGTTACGCTTCAGGGAACAAACCTGGCCGGAACATCCTCGACCCTGGTCGACTTCGTAGCGCCCGGCGGACAGGTTTTCGAATTGGAACCGAATACCGTCGCGGCCGATCAACTCATCGTCTGGATTCCTTTGGACGTCGCGTATAGCGCTGGCAACTATGCCGTCAGTGTGAAAGCCATCGACACAAACGGTACGCGTACGATCGGGCCGGCGACACTGTTGGTCGTGGAGCGGTCTGCCAACGGTCCACCGGGCCTGTCTTTACCGGAGGTCGTCGTCGCCGATGCAACCTCATCATCGGGTGCATACGTAACGTTCGATGCCGGCGGTGCGAATTGCGACCATCCCTCTGGTTCTCTATTTCCGATCGGCTCGACAACCGTGACATGCTCCGCGTCCAACGGCTTCGGCACGACGACGGGCACATTTTCCGTTGTCGTGCTCTCGACGACGGGACCGCCGATTCTCACGCTTCCGGAAGTCGTGGTGACGGAGGCGACGTCGGCGTCCGGCGCAAACGTGTCTTTCGATGCCGGCGGCGCGAGTTGCGACCGCGCATCCGGCTCCGCCTTTGCCATGGGCACTACGACGGTCACCTGCTCGATGACGAACAGCTATGGCACATCCACGGGCACATTCCTCGTCGTGGTGACTGACACAGTGTTGCCGGCACTGTCGCTTCCGTCAGACATTACGAGCGGAAATCCGGTCGTCAACTACACGGCTACGGCGACGGACAATATCGACGGCCCAATCCCGGTTTCGTGTAGCCCGCCGTCAGGTTCGACGTTCCAAGCCGGCGCTACGACCGTTCAATGCAACGCGACCGATACGCATGCCAACTCGGCGTACGGTTCGTTCACGGTGACGATCATTTCGCCGTCGCTCTCGGATTTCATCGCATCGCAGAGCGCTTATCAACTCAATAACGCGTCGAGCGGCAACGTGACGTACACCTCGAACGTGCCGCTGACGCTCACAGAGACATTGACGATCCGCTCCGATGCTACGGGCCAGATCGTACGTACTCTTTTCAGCGGCGTTCGCAATTCAGGCAGCTATCAAGACACATGGGACGGCAAGAACGACTCCGGTCAGCTCGTGCCGGACGGTAGTTACCGCTACTTCGTCACCGTCTCCGCGAATGGATCGAGCTTCACGTGGGACGGCGGCACGCACTATGCCGGCACGACGGCAACGCAGCTGCCTTATGCGCTTTGCCGTAATGACGCCGGCACGCTGGTCTCCTGCAACGACAGCAGCATCGTGTTCGATCCGTACGCCAATAAGCCGCTGCGTGTGAACTACTGCGCCGGCGCCGGAACTCCGCCGTCCTGCACCGGCACGACTCCCTTCATCGTCGTTGGAAAGGCCGTCTTCGTCAGCGAGACCGACGACAGTTGCTCAGGAACGAACTGCTTCCTCAATGAATATCAATCGAGCGGCCCGCACGAGCTCCTCTGGTATGGCCATGGCATCACCAGCCTCTATCTCGGCGGCGCTACCGGTCTCACGGTGATCCGCCGCAACGATATCTGGCCGCGTAATTTGACGCTCGTCTATGGCACCGCGCCTCAATTATCCAATCTCACCGTCTCCTGGCTCATCTTCAATCCCGCTGGCCCATCAGTCGAAGAGGTGCGAATGAACGTGACGACATTCCAATCGCGAACCGTCACGCTCAAGGGCGAGTTCAAGAACGTCACCTCCGGTTCGATTCTGCGGACGATTGCAACAGGAGTTCAGTTGGCAGGCCAGGTGGTCCTGACGTGGAACGGCCGTGCCGATAACGGGGCATGGGTCGCACCGGGCGTCTATGAGGCGACGATCACGGTCACGGACTCCGGAGGCAGTTCCACGGTTCTGAAGCCTTTGATCACGGTGCGCTATGAATGAGGGTCTGAAGACGATGAGACTGATTCGCGCCCTGCTGCTGTCCGCCTGTGCGCTGTTCGTAGCCATCCCGGCCTGGGCGACGTATTGCGTTCCACCAAAGGCGCCCGCCGCGCCGCCGGCTCCCGAGCCGAATCCTCCCGTTTGCGACCCGCAGTGTCACAACTGCTCTGCATCGCCCTGTTATCCCGCGTTCGGTACTTACGTCGACGAGACGACGGATCTCCGAATTCCGACGGCAGGGTTCCCACTGACGGTTTCGCGTCGCTATGACAGCGCGCGTCCGACGGACGGGCCGCTCGGGGCAGGCTGGTCGTCCAGTTTGACCGCGCGGCTCTACTACGCTGCATATTTGCAAGCGGCTCCGAATACATACTCGTATGAGGCGGACGTGATGATGCCGAGCGGCTCCGTCTTCCGGTTCACGAGCGCGGGTAGCACGTTCAGTCCGCCGTTCGGACGTCGCGACACGCTGGTCCACAATGGCAATGGGACCTGGACGTTGACGCTTCAGAACTCGCGCACGATTTACCTGTTCGGCGCCGACGGCTCGCTGCAATCGATCACCGACGGCTACGGCAACGCGATCACCTTCACGTATGACGGAAACGGCCGTGTACAACGAATGGCCGACGCCGCCGGGTCCGGACGCTATGTCGACGTCACGTGGGGACCGAATGGAAGGATCGCCTCCGTAACCGATCACTCCGGCCATACATTCAAATACTTTTACGAGTCCGTCGCTGCCACGCTCACCAGCGTCTCGGATCCGCTCGTATCGTCGGACGCATCGCAACGAACGACCTATTACACCTACGTTTCCGGTCGCTTCGGTCCGGTGATCAGCCGAATCGAGGACCGCTGGCATCGGCTGATCTCCGATATCGCCTGGCAATCCGACGGAAAGCTGAAGAGCTACACCGAAGGCGCCTACAACAATGTCACTCCTTCGCTGTCGACCGGTGAAAAATACACGTACACCTATTCGACGTCTTCGGTCAATAAGACCGATTCTTTCGGAACGCGCACCTTCACATTCAACGCAGACGGACAAATCACGGATCGCGTTACCTACAATGCCGCCGGCCAGCCCGCGACGACGATCGATGACCTCGGAAATTCCACCGGGTATACCTACAACGCCCGCGGGAACGTCGCTACGATGACTCGCGGCGGCCTCACGTTCAGCTACACGTATGACGGGACTTTTCAGGATCAGGTGGCTTCGATCACACCGAATCCGGCGGCGTCGTGGCCGGGTTCGAGATACACCTACTTCCCCGCGGGCAGCCCTGCTCCGGGAGCGCTCAAGGAAGTCTTTCAGATCCGAAAAGACGGAACGACCGCCGACCTCATCGCATCGTACACGTACAACTCCCGGGGACAGGTGGCAACAAGCACTGTTTACGGTGTAGACACTGAATATTTTTATAATGCCGCGGGCGACCTCACGTCGGCCCACACGTCCCTCGGGACCACGTGCTATTCCTATGATTCACTCGGCCGAACGACGTCTTCGACCGATGCGACCGGGCAATCGACGTCGTATTCATACGATGCGCTCGGCCGCGTCACGGGCGTCACATTGCCGAAACCGTCCACCATCTCGACGCTGAATTTCACAACGACCTATGTGTATGACGAATATGACCCGTCGGACGGCTTGGCCTACACTCGCGTCACAGACCCTAATGGACGAGTTACGAGACAAGGTTACGACGGGCTCGGCAAGCTCTCCAAATCCATCGATGCGGCCGGCAACGCGACGCTCTACTCCTATCAGTACAACCTCCTGCGCTCGATCGCCGACGCAAACGCCAACGTCACCACCTATTCGTACGACGGAAACCGGAATCTCGCATCGACGACGTTCCCGGACGGCAACATCGAACGCTATGTAACCGGCGTCGCCGGCACGCTGACTCAGGTCACCGACCGCAGGGGCATGTTGACGCGATATACGTACGATGCGTTCAATCACGTCGTGAAGATCGAATATCTGGCGAGCAACGTGACGGTAAATTACAGCTGGCTCGGAAACCTGCCGTCCGGCTCGAGCGAAGTCGCGAACAACGTTCTCAAATACACGGACGTGATCGAATACGACGACCGCTTCCGACTTCAGAAAGAGGAGCGCCTCGGCGGCTACAAGATCACCTATTCGTATATCCTTGGCGATCCGAAGATCGCCGGCTATACGGTCACGCCGCCTTCGGGCTCGAGCGAGCCTCCTATCACGCTGTCCTATGGCTACGGCGCCGGCGGCGTGACTTCGATCAGCGCGAGCACGATTCCCGGCTCATTCACGTATACCTACACACAAAACGGACAATACGACACCATCACCTTCCCGAACGGCCAACAGCGCAAGTATGAATACGACCTGCAGGGCCGTCTGACCCACATCGCCAACACGCTGCCGGGACTAGGCAACGTCGTCGATTACCAATACGGCTACGATTACAACTGGGCGACTTCGGCATACACCATGCTCGGCCAGCGTACCGGCGTGACAACGAACACCGCGTCCAACACAGGCGGGCAGCCGAATGGCCTTACGAAGTACTATTACGACGTGATATACCAGCTGACCAAAGCAACGTATCCCGACGCCACGTCCGACGAATGGACCTACGACGCCATCGGGAACCGCACCAGCGCGAAAATGTCCGGTGCCCTCGCGAACTACACATACGACCAAAACACCGCCGGCAACAACACCACCCGTCTTCGCTCGTACACCGGTTCCAACACGTTCACCTACGACGCCAACGGCAACATGCTGGCCGGACCGAACGGATCGTTCACGTGGGATCATGCAAACTGCCTTTCCACGTTCGGTCCGCAGGTATTCGAGTACGACGCTCGAGGACGCCGCACATCGACCGGCGTGCCCAGTGCCCCGCTTTCTCTGATCAATCAAGGCCTCAACGTCGTCCGGGAACGTGACTCGTACGGCACACGGAACGACTACATCTTCGGACCGGGCATTGACGAGCCGCTGGCCCGGCAGTCCGCTTCCGGCGCAGTGACCTACTTCGTCGTGGACGGCCTTGGCTCGATTACGGCGACGGTCGAAAACGGAGCGCCGGTGGATGGAGCGAGGTACCGGCCGTTTGGGACCGGAGGTCCCCCCGCACAGACGCGCTTCGGCTACACCGCACGTGAGGCCGTTGCCGGCGACCTGTACTACTACCGATCCCGATATTATGACGGATCCCTGGGTCGATTTATTAGCGAAGATCCAGTTAGATTCAGAGCTGGCGTTAATTTTTACAGCTATACGCGGTCTGACCCAGTGAATTATCGCGACCCATCAGGCTTGTTCGCCGCAGCGGCTGTGGAGGTCGTTGTTGTCGTTGGAGGCGTCGTAATCGTTGGGGGGATGCTATGGGGCGCTATAAATAATGTCGACTTTTCCCATCCGCCATTTCCCACGACCCTACCTCCGTTGGCGGCCAAGCCGCCGAACTGGTACCCGCCGCCACCTCCATCTGATCCGAGCAAATACCAGCCAAAATATCCCGATCCAGCTGATTATCCTCATATTCAGGGTCCGGAACCTCCGATAACACCTCCTAATGTCGATCAATGTACTCAGATATGCCTTTTTGCCGGTAGTCTATGCCCGGGCCCCGCAAAGAACAAAGCCACAGCATTATGCTTGGCCTGTCTGATATCGCAGTTTGTGGATCCAAGCAATTTCAAATAGCACCATGGACAACATAGACGAAAATTTCAGAATCATGGAAACCCGTGCTATGGACGGCGACCCCACCGCCCAATGTACATTGGGTTGGCTCTACTCGATCGGCGTGGGCGTCGAACAAGACCATACACTGGCGGCGCGCTGGTACAAAGCGGCCGCTGAACAGGGAAACTCCACGGCGCAATTCAATTTGGCGATTTCTTACGAACAAGGTCTGGGCGTCGCGCAAGATATAGACGAAGCAAGGAAATGGTATGAGCGGGCGGCCAGTGGCGGACAGCTGACAGCAAGCTATAATTTAGGGAAGCTGTTGCTCGCATCTGACGTGGCTGAGGGTATGAAGTGGCTGGAGTCCGCGGCCGAACGTGGACATGCCAGCGCGCAGTACACTCTTGGCCAGCTGTATGCGGCTGGAGAGCACCGGTCCACCGACTATGCGGCGGCGCTCATGTGGTTCCGCCGTGCCGCCGAACAAGGTCATGCGAATGCATTTTATGCAATCGGGTGGCTTTACGCGCAAGGTTTAGGCGTCGAAGAAGATCTCGATGCCGCGCAGGAATGGTGGGAAAAGGCTGCCGCCAACGGCAGCGCGGTTGCTAAACAGGCGCTGTCGGAGCTTCGTGGTTAACACTTATACCGGCATTGGGTCCGACGTCCGCTCGCCCGCCTACAATCAATTGTGCCAAGTACCGGTCCGGGTAAGGGATCTATCAAAATGCAATCGCAAGATCACCAACGCCGGGACACAGCACGTGGTGGGGTGGAACGCCATGAAAATAGTTGCGCGACAGCTATCGTGGTGCGCCGAGCATTGGCCTCAACCCGACAAGCTCGCGATGCGACGATGGCGGATCTCGCTGCGGGCCTTAGTCGTCTCGATAGTGCTCGTTTTATCAACAGCGTCAACCCAGAGCTGCGGAGGCTGCAAAGACACGATCATTTCCACGAAAGTTGTGGACGGCACAGAGATAACGCTCCACCACCGGGTCTGCGGCAGCGTCGCCGGATATGCAGTGAGTTTTGCGCCGCCGCACACGGACATCGTGGGCAGAGCGTCGCATTACGAACCATTCAGGATTGAATGCGATTGTTACAAAGGGGAAGTATCGCCGCCTGTGAATTTCGAGGTCGCCTCATCGCACCAAGTCGTAATCCGCTATGACGTCAAGCGCGTATGGCGTCTCGCCAAGACGCGCACAGTGCAAGGTTCGTTTCGCATAGAATACATACCATACGATGGCCATTCTCGATCTGAGAACCGGCACCCCGACAGCAGGCAGGCATCATGAGAGGTTCCGTGCAATATATGAACCGCAGGTTCCCGTGCTGCGCCGCAACCTGCGGTATTGCGCGGCTCGTGTGCTGAAATTGTATCCATATAGTGAAAATAATCCGATCAATTACGTCGACCCTTTGGGACTGAAGGCTCTTGCTGGACGACCTCGAGAAGTTGATCAATGACAACAATCAACGCCCCGGTCTGTCCGGCACAACAGTTTTGTATATCGCGCTGACGGAGAGCGGCGGTGACCCGAACGCAAACGCAAGCAGTAGCAGCGCAATCGGTCTGATGCAGATCACGAAGGTCATGGCGAAACAGGCGAAGTGCTCGTACAGCGCACTCGCAGACCCGGCCGAGGCGATTCAATGTGCCACGAAGTACATGTGCTGGCTGAGTAAGAATTTCAGTCCTAATATGTTTAGCGTGATTGGCATGTACAATCAGGGCCCCGGCTCAGGGGGAATGGGTTCCGCCGCCGACAAATATAAGAAAAAGATCGACGATTGCAGTCTCTGTATTATGAAGAGCGGGTGCTGCGATGACTGTAATCCCAATAAAAAGAAGTAGCGCACTCGCTGTAGCCATCGCGGTCGCGTTGGCGCGCTGTCCCTCAACGGCCCCTTCGCCTGTTAGCCGTAGCTTCAGCTGGGACACGCTTGGAAAGCAATACCTGTGCATGGTTACTGATCGAGACGTCGGGGGAGTCCGATTGCAGGGCCTGGGCATTTCTGACACGGGTTTTGTCCGCCCTGCGACCGGCGTGTTTCTGGGCTACTTGTTGATCGAGCTTCCCGGACCGACGGATGAAACCCTACTCGTCACTCAATGGACGGCTGGCGCGAGCACATACGAGGTCGCAGCGTATCGTGTTGTGAATGGTCACGTACGGACGGTGCTGACATTACGGCCACTCGTGAGCTCGGAATATTGGATACTGACGGAGATGGTATTGCGGATGTCGTGGTGAATGAGCGTGGCGGTGAAGGGGCATTGGTTTCGCCCACACGAATTACTTATCGGTGGCGGAGGGATGCGTTCTATCGCTACCCTGTTGGTGTGGTTCCCGCCGAGACTAAAAGGTGACAGCTGGGCCTAACTCTGAAGTGTGCGGAGTAGGCCTTGATGCATTCAATCGGGAAACGCCAGGAAAGCGTACGATGTGATCGATCCGACCGGTATGATCGAGGCCCCACCGAACAATGTTTGCAAATTCCCAGCGACCCGAACCCGAGTTTACCCCACCAGCGTCGCGATCAGCAGATCGTGACGTTGGTGGGTACTGGGACGAGCCACCTCCGCCGGTCGAGTTCAACCCTAGCGGTCCCGGCTTCGTCGGAAAGTCGCCAGGGATTCTTGCAGGCGGACCTAAGCCGATTGTCGCAGCGGCCACAAAGTCGCCGTCGTGATATCGTTGCTGTGGCTTAACTATGAGATTTGGAAATGTGTAAAGTTTAGTTTAAAGAAGAAATGTTGGTGGGTTCCAAACCTGGGTTCCGCCGGCGCCTAATCCGAACGGCGATGTTACACCGCCACCCAATAAGTGTGCTCAATGCCCATTGAAGAGCAAATAAATCGAGCAATAGCGGCGGTGCAGAACCTAGCCCGCGCGGCTCGAGCGCGGAATGACCCCGTTTCATGGGCCGCTGATGTGCTGCGCCGTTCGGAGCTGGCGCCCGAAGACAAGCTTTATCTCATTGAGGTCCTATCCGCGGCAGGCGAAAAAGTCGCTGGCGAGACCTTAGCAGCCAGTGACCTCCCTCGATGTTCTTTTTGCCTAAAATCGAGTGCCGATGTTCGAGCGATGGTGGCCGCACCCAAAGCGAACATTTGTAATGAGTGCAGTGCTATCGTTCAAAAACAACTGCGTGAAGGCAGTGGTTTTCGCCGGTTTCTTGCGCGTTTACGAGCGGGGCGCAATAGGGGCAAACGGCAAGCCCGCCGTCCGCCATTGTAGCTTGTAGGGAGCTGTCCCTACCGCAGCATGCATGGCATACCTAATTTTACAGTTTCTGGATGCGAGCAATTTCAAATAGCACTGGTCAGTCGCGAGGTGGACGCTGTACGATTCGGCAAATGACTGTGCGGCGGATCGTTCCGTTGGGTGGAGGTGGCTTCAGCATGGAGCCACGCAACCTGCGGCTGGACAAGTGGCTGCTCACCCTGACTCGCCGCCGCCGGCCACGCGTTCTTTTTCTGCCAACCGCCAGCGGCGACTCAGCGGGATATGTTTGCCGATTTTATCGCGCATTCAGTAAACATCTTTGCGAGGCGGGACACCTCAGCCTCTTCGACAGATCCGCCACTGACCCGCGAGAGATAATCCTTTCCAGTGACTTGATCTACGTCGGCGGAGGCAACACGGCAAATATGCTCTCCATCTGGCGTGTACACGGCGTCGACCAGACGTTGCGTGACGCCTGGCACGACGGCGTCATTCTGTGCGGCGTGAGCGCAGGCGCGATTTGCTGGTTCGAGGCGGGCGTCACCGACTCGTTCGGGCCGGAGCTTCAGCCACTGCACGGCGGACTAGGCATTCTGAAGGGAAGCTTTTGTCCCCATTACGACGATGCGCCTCGACGTCCAGCGTATCAGCGACTCGTGGCGGACGGTGAATTGACGGCCGGCTACGCCGCGGATGACGGAGCAGCAATTCTGTTCGAGGACACCGCGATCGCGGACGTCATACGATCCCGGCGCGGAGTTGCCGCGTACCGCGTAACGCGGAGAATGAAGGCCGCAGTCGAAGAGACGCTGGACGCGCGACTTCTGGCTCCATGATCTCGTCCGGCTGATTCTAACCACAAGTTGGGCGCACGGAAAGACGAGGCGATCGGGCTGGCGCCGCGACCCCGCGAAGCTGCTCGGCGTGCGCCCGAAAACAGCGATAATAGGGGTGTGCGCGAACAGTTCCCGGGATACTACCGGCCGACGCAGACAGAGTTCGACCGACTTTGGGCCGAGGGGTGGTTCGTCTTAGATGCGAACATCCTGCTCAACCTTTATCGCTATCAGGAAAAGGCCCGGGAGGAGTTTTTATCAGTCTTGACCAAACTCGCGCCTCGACTTTGGGTGCCGCACCAGGCAGTGCTTGAGTATCAACGAAATCGGGTCAACGTCATTGGCGAGCAACTCAAGAAGTTCCGAGATGTCAAGAAGTTAGTAAATTTCGAGGCGTTGAAGCAGGTTCTGAACCCATACAATAATGAGTTCCGAGCGTTGATCGATCCGACGCAGTTCCTCGCGACCGTGAAGCCGGCGTTTGAACTGTTCCTGAAACAGATAGCTGAGGTGGAGCGTCGTCAGATCATGGCTGAGTCCGACGTCGCAGATGATCCAGTAAGAGCGTTTCTCGATGAGCTTCTTCCCGACAGAACCGGCTCGCCATTCACGCAGACGGAGTTAGATGCCCTATATGCAGAGGGCGAGAAGCGCTACCATCTGGCGACACCGCCAGGTTACGCCGATCCTGCAAAGAAGGGTACGTATAAGTATCAATATGGTGGTCGGACTTACAGAACTGAGTTCGGCGACTGGTTGTTGTGGAGGCAGATTCTGGACTGGGCTCGTGAAAATGCGGTGAAAAACCTTGTGTTCGTCACCGACGATCGAACCGACGATTGGTGGCAAATCGTGAAAGAGGAAGGTTCGCCCGCCAGAACGATCGGTCCGCGTCCTGAACTGGCCGCTGAACTTCGATCAGAGAGTGGCGTGACGCTGTTCTATATGTATCAGTCCGATCGGTTTCTGGAGCAGGCGAAGGCCGTCTTGAATATCTCTGTATCGAGTTCGTCCATAGATGAAGTACGCGACGTCAATGAACGGCAAGTGCTGTTGGAGGCAGACATTGAGTTCACTAATCAGGTCGGGACCGATTTCGATCATCACGCGTTTCAGTTCTTAATACGCGTTAATGGCGAGGATCGATGGTGCGTGATTGCGCAGGAGACGGTAGAAGATTTCTTCGCGCTCTCCGGCAGTGGTGGTCATGCAGAAGCCTGGCAAGCTTTCCACGAAAACTGGCCTCTGATCGAAGCTGCCACCCGCGAAGCCATTCGTAACGTCAGTATCGGGAACGACGGACGCATCGTAATCGGCATGCGCGAGCTTCATGCTGCTCGCGACGCGGCGAGGCGTGTGACGTATGATCCTGCACTCGCGCCGACGCATCGTGTCCGATTCCGTGGTGAGCAAGAAAGCTGGCCGGCTGCACGCCGTGCGCTCTACGCGACAGGTCGAATTGGGATGATCGAGATGAATCATGAAGACGGAAATTTCGATGTAACTATCACGACAAGAGGTCCGGTCAGTCGTGCAACGATTTATCGTGCGCTGAGAGGAGCTGGCTTCGAAATACTGCCGCGCACCGGTGGAAGTGAAGAACCGCGAGAACCCGGCGCCTAACTTTGGTGTAGCTGATGCGGCCCAGCTTCATAGGGGTAGGGAGAGCCGGTTAAGGCTCCCCCTCCCTCCGAACCGGACTAGCAGATCTCCCGCATCCGGCTCTCCAGTCGGTGGTTCTCAACGAGGCTGGATGAGCTGCCGATAGGCCTCACTCATGGTGAAGAGACCTATTTGCTGAAAGTAGGCGTTTGGCCAGCGTTGATGATCGATACCACACGCAAGTCCACGGCGATGCTGTCGATAACGAAGGATCGTCAATATCCGTAACCTGCACGCTTCCCATGAAGGGGAGTCGGACGAGCAGGTGTGTCGCCGACCCAGTCTGTGTTGAGTCCATCGCGAGAGCAGCGTAGATCCGGCAACAGGTTGTAAGCGAGAGCAGGCTGCGCAACGCACGGGAGTGCGTCTACTGGCAACCGGGGAAGCTTTGCGGGGCGAGTCCTGCGTCGGTTCGATGTGAGACCAAACGCCCGGTTGAAATCGGCTTGCAATCACGGCGGATGCGCTTTTATTGACCTCGATTGAGGACATGCGAAAGCAAAGCTATGCCCGCGGCGGAGGCGCCCGATGCGCGGCAGTGGTCAACTTGCCATTTGCAAATGGACCGCGGGTCATTTCTTGAGCGATCGGCGTGCGGCAGCGAAAGGACAACCGTTCATTTGTTCAAGAGTCGTCGATCATTTGCAAAAGGCCGGAGGATCAGCTTTTAAATGATCGTCGATCATTTCTAACAGGATGGCCGACCATTTTCAGGGCGAGGTTGCATCAGATCGTTCTGAGGACGCGATCATTTCGCAATGCTCGGGCGATCACTTCAATATGATCCATGGTTCATTTCTTTTGGTCGCCCGATCCTTTTCAGGACGCAAGAGCGACCATTTCCGGAAAGTGCCGCCGGCATTGCGATCTGATTACCAGATCGCACTCATCTGATCAGCTCTTCGAATGCGTGAGACGTATCCTTCATATCTTTCTATAGGTTGCGTCAGATCGTTCTGATGAGGCGATCATTTCCTCATGATCGGGCGAGCACTTCGTCATGATCCGGCCATCCCTTCTTTCAAATCCATGGATCACTTCTTTCTTGATCGCCGATCATTTTCCGGGGGCGGGGAACCAATTGCCTCTCGGCCACGTGAGGCGTGGCCTCGCCAAGGTAGGCGATCAAGGCATGCCGTTGGGGGCGTTCACGTAGGATGCGCGATACCCTTCTTGCTGGCGAGAACTTTGCGTATTAAAGTACTCGATATGAGATACGACGTCGCGGTGGTCGGAGCAGGGCTGGCTGGGCTGCAGTGCGCGCAACTCCTCGGAGGAAATGGCCTGCGAGTGGTGCTCGTCGATCGCAAGGCATCGGTCGCCGCGCCGGTGCAGACGACGGGGATCTTCGTGCGGAAGACGTGGGAGGACTTTCCGCTGCCGGATGAGCAACTGGGGCCGGGGATTCGCGACGTGGTGCTGTACTCCCCTTCGCGGCGCGCGATCGCGCTGCGGGCGAAGCAGGATGAGTTTCGCATCGGGCGGATGGGGTGGCTGTATCTCTACCTGCTCGAGCAGTGCGCGCGGGCGCATGTGGAGTGGATGCCGGAGACGCGCGTGATCCGCTGCGACGCGCGCGGGCTGTTCACGAGCCGCGGGCGCGTCGACGCGCGGTTCGTCGTCGGCGCGGACGGCGCGCGCTCGCTGATCGCGCAGCAGCTCGGGCTCGATCGCAATCGCGAGCTGCTCGTCGGCATCGAGGAAGTCGTCCCGCCCATTTCGCGCGAGCGCGTGCTGCACTGTTTTCTCGATCCCGAGCTCGCGCCCGGCTACATCGCCTGGCTCGCCAACGACGGCGAGGAAGCGCACCTCGGCGTCGCCGGCTATCGCATCGGCTGGGACCCGGCAAAGGCACTGCGCGCGTTTCGCCACACCCTCCCCTTCCCCATCGGTCGCGCGATCGAACATCGCGGCGGATGGATTCCGGTCAACGGCGTGCTCCGCAACATCGCGAATGCGCGCGGACTCGTCATCGGCGATGCGGCGGGCGCGGTGTCTCCGCTGACGGCGGGCGGTCTCGACGGCGCGCTGCGATTGACGGCGCTCGCGGCGGACGTGATCACGTCGTATCTCGATCGCGGCGATGCGGACGTGCTGCGCGAATATTCAGGCGCGCGGTTTCATGCGCGATTCATGGCGCGGCGATGGATGCGCCGCGCGATCCGCGCGGTGGCGACGCCGCGGCTCGCCGAAGTCGCGTTCACGATGCTGCGCACGCCGCCGCTGCGGGCGCTCGCGGAGCACGTGTTCTTCTCGCGCGGCGGCTCGTTCCCGGACGTCAGCGTTTCTGCGGCTCGATCATCACGTCCAGCAGCGGCCCCGGCACCGTCAGCGTGAAGGGCTTGCTGACGCTGTAACCAACACCACCGCACGAAAGGCGGTAGGCGCCAGGCTGCAGCAGGATGCTGCGCACTCCGTTCGCATCCGCGAGCGGCGCCAGGCCGCCGTAGACCATCATGCCTGATGCATCCATCACCGACACGTAAGGCGCCTCGGCGGATTGTCCTGTTTGTCTGTCGATGATGCGGAAGCGCGCTTCGACTCCGCGCTCCAGCGCGATCTCGACTTCGGGAGCGACGCCGTTCGCCACTTCGATCATCCGCACGTCGGGCGCGTGCGACCACGCCTGCGCGTGAAGCCGGTACTTGCCGTCGACGACAAGGTCGAACGTGAATTTTCCCGCGCCGTTCGTGCGCACTTCGATGCCCGGCACCATCAACACGCTGGCATTGACGATCGGCTGCCGGGTGACGGCATCGATGACGATGCCGCTGACGGTCGCGCCGCGCAGGTCGACGTCGTGCGTCATGTCGCCGATGACATTGACGCGTCCCGCCTCGATCGGCATCGAGCCGGAGCGGCCGACTTGTACCTGATATTCGCCGGCCCCGCTGACGCGCACTTCGTAGGTGCCGTCGCGCGCGATGCCGCCGCTCGCGATTTGCCGGCCGAGAGGCTGTCCCGTCGGAGTGAAGCGAATGCTGCCCTCGATGACCTGGCCGCGCTGCGTGACTTTTCCGCGCACGGCAATGCCGGCGTTGAAATCGAGCTCGACGGGCGGTGCGGTGCCGCCGGTGACGGTGACGCGTGTCTGCAGCTCACGGCGCGGCGGACGATTGAGCGCGGCCACGATGATTTGTTCGCCGTCGACGACGCCGGTGATGGTAAACGCGCCGCGCGAGTCGGGTTGCACGTGGTACGTGTAGCCAATGCGCACTTCGACGAACGGCAGTTCCGGCGGCGGGAGGCCGAGGATGCGGCCGGTGATCGTGCCGCCGCGATCGAGCGTGATGGTGACGTCGCCGGGAGTCGCGGCAGTCACATCGATGCCGTTGGGGGCATAGCCTTCTTTCTGCGCGGTGAGTCTGAACGGTGTGTCGCCGAGGCCGGTGAGCTTGAATGCGCCGTCGGTATCGCTCATCGTCGACAGCCAGGAAACGTCGGACGAGCCCGCAGCGATGATGTTGGTCTGCGGCAGCGGACGTCCCGCGGTGTCGACGACGCGTCCGCGCAATTCGCGTCCGCGCGACAGCTCGAAGTCGGCGCGCGAATCCTGCGCCGGCTGCAGCGTCACGGTGATGGCCTTCGTCACGTAGCCGGCGCGGCGCGCTTCGAATCGCTGCGCGCCGGGCGGCAATCCGTCGATCGTGAACTCGCCGTTCGAATCACTTCTGACGGGCGACGGCCACGATCGATAGTCGTCGCGCATCGGTGCGGTGATCGCGACGTCGGGGAGCGGCCGTCCCTCCGAGGTCACGCGTCCGACGAGCCGCGCGCCGCGATCGAGCTCGATCGTCGCGCTGGCGGTCTTCGTTTCTTCGACCGTCACCGTCGTCTTGTTCGTGCGCGTGAACCCGAATGCCTGCACGCTCACGTCGTACGTGCCGGGCGCGACGTCGTCGAAGAAGAATCGTCCGTCGCTCGCGCGGAAGGGCTTCGGCGGCGACCAGCGGCGCGAGCTCTGCGGCTGCAGGACGACGGAGAACTCGGTGACGGCTTTGTTGGTCTCGCGATCGACGACGCGTCCTTCGACGCGGCCGGAGCGCGGCAATTTCAGCGTGACGCCGGCGGCCGGCGCGACGACCTCGAGCGGCTCGCTGCGTGCGGCCGACGGGCCGATTGCTTCCGCGATGATCGTGACTTTTCCGGCAGGAACGCGCAGCGTGAATGCGCCGTCCGTCACCTGCGCCGAGACTTCGGGAGGCGTCGCCGTCGTCACACTCGCCGGAATGTTTGCCGGCGCGCCGTCGGACCAGACCAGGCGTCCTTCGATCGTCACGCCGCGGTCGAGCGCGATCGTCATCGGCGACGACTCCGCGCTCAGCGTCTGATTCCGCAGCTCCGCGCGGATCGTCTTCTCGCCGCCGGCAAGGAGGTCGTACGCGCCGTCGTTGATGTACCAGACGGCGCGCCCTTGTTCGTCGCTGCGGCAGATCGATTCGCTCGCGCCGCACGGAATCGGCGGCGTGCGCATGTAGGGATTCGAGCTCTGTTTGCCGGAGAGCACGACCGGCTCGTTCGGAACCGGCGCGCGGTCGCGATCGATGAGGCGGACTTCGAATCGCGTGCCGCGCGAGAGTTTGAGTTGCACGGTCTTCGTTTCGCCGGCGGCGAGCGAGTACGGACCGAAATTGCCGAGGGCGAACGGCGTCTTCTGCACCGTCACCGACGGACCGGGGCCGCGTTCCATCGGCGGGAAGCGCATCGAGAATGCGCCGTCGGGCGCGGTCGTCGCCGAAGCACCGCCAAAGTTCATGCGCACCGTTGCGGCGGCGACCGGCTTCTGATCGTCGTCGAAGACCCGCCCGACGATCCGCGCGTACGGAGTCACGTAGACGACGCGGCTCGTGCGCGTTCCCTCTTCGAGTCGCACTTCGTTGTCGCCGCCGCCGAAAAACAACGGATGCACGGCGTACATGTGCCGCGTGCCGGCCTCGATGCCATCGATCGTGAAGTTGCCTTTCGCGTCGGTGATCGCCGACGGCGGAACGAGATCGCTGAACTCGACCGGCAGCGCGACGCGCGCGCCGGGCACGGGCGACTCATCCTTGTTGCTGCGCACCGTGCCGGTGAGCGTCGCGGCCGGACGAAGCTGAATGACGAACGGCGGCTTGACGCTCTCGGTGAAGAGCGCGCCGGCGCGATTGCCTTCGCGCGCATCAAGCGCGGGCTTTTCCGACGGCGCGTGCGCGATCTCGAACGAGCCGTCTTCGCCGCTGCGCGCGGGAGTGCAGGCGTGGCAGCGGACGACCGCGCCGGCGACACTGCGCCCGGCGGCATCGACGACACGGCCGCGAATCGTCGTTCCCGGTTTCAGCGCGACGTCGAGCTCGAGGTCGCCGCGATCGCGGTTGCGGAGAGGGCGATCGGTGTGAGCGTAGTCAGGATGAATCACCGTGATGCGATTCAGGCCCGATATCGAATCGGGCAGCGGCGTTTCGTAATCGCCGTTCGCATCGGTGCGCGTGATCATGGAGTTGCCGACGACGACGAGCGCGGCGGCGACGCCTTTGCCGTTCGCGGTCACGCGTCCGCGGCGCGCGGCGGATTTTCGAAGGACGAACGTGCCGGCGTCTTCGCCGTCCGCGAAGTCGCGCTCGTAAAACTCGCGGCCCGCGGCGTCCATCATCAGATCGACGACCGGATTCGACTTCGTGTCGACGCGGAACGCGCCGCCGTCATTCGTCTCGACGGTGTCGAGCCACTGCGGCTGCGGCTCCTGCGACAGCAGCCGCGCGGATACGCGATCGTACGTCTCGAGCGCGCGCACGCGGACGCGCACGCCGCGCAAAGGCTTGCCGTCCTCGTCGAGCACGCGTCCGGTGATGACTGCATGCAGCGGCAGCGTGAGGAAGAGGAACAGCGCGGCGGTCAGGGCAGTGCGTCGAGCCACTCCGCAAATTCTACCCTTCCATACTTGCGCGCGACATCGGACGGCGTCATCCCGTCGCTCCCTTTCGCGCTCCGCTCCGCGCCGTGCGCGAGCAGCAGCTTCGCGATCTCGATGTCGCCGCGACTCGCGGCGCCGTGCAAGGGCGTGTAGTCCATCTGCTGCCGCGCGTTCGGATTCGCGCCGCGCTCGAGCAGCAAACGCGTCGTCTCCTGATCGCACACGGCCGCCGCCGCATGCAGCGGCGCGACGCGCTGCGCATTTTCGGCGGCGGCGTTCACGTCCGCGCCTTCTTCGATGAGCCAGCGCGCGATTTCTGCATGGCGGAAGAAGATCGCGAGTCCGGCGGCGGGAAATCCGTCGGCGGTGCGCGAATGCAGAAGCGCGCGATCCTTCGCGAGCATCGACTTCACGCGCTCGCTGTCGCCCAGCGCGACCGCTTCGCCGAAGGAGACGGGCCCGCCGCGATCGATGAGGAGCTGCGCGATGTCCGACTTGCCGTGATAGATCGCGAAGAGGATCGGCGTGATGTTGTTCTCGCTCGATTGCAGCAGCGACGGATCGGCGTCGAGGAGAGACGCGACGCGAGCCGCGTCGCCCGACTTGATGGCTTCAGTGAATTCGCCCATGCAGGCATGGTAGTGCGGGCGGGCGGGAGAGCGTTTCTCGAATCTTGCGAATTTCGTCTTTGGACTGCGGCAGCTACGCTGCCGCTTTCTTACACGTATACAAAAGCGGCGGCGCAGCCGCCGCAGTCCAAATTAGCGGCGTTCCGCGCCCGGCGTCACACCAAACGTCCGTTTGTACAGCGCAGCGAAGGAGCCGAGGGACTCGAAGCCGGAGGCGAGGGCGGCGTCGAGGATCGTGCAGCCGGAGTGGCGCAGTTGCGCGCGGGCGCGCTCGAGGCGAAGCCGGCTGAGGTAGCGGTGCGGCGTGACGCCGTGGAAGCGCGTGAAGAGTCGATGAAAATGAAACGGCGACAGGCACGCCGCCCGCGCCGCCTCGGCCACGCTGACGCCGCGCGTGCAGTTCGCGTGGAGATACGACGTCGCGACTTCGAGCCGCCGCGCGAGCTCGTCGCGCGTCGAGGCGCGGACGGACGGCAGCTGCGCGACGCGTGCGTCGACGTCGCGGCGCGTGCGAACGAGCTGCAGCGCGAGCGTGTAGAAGGATTCGCTCAGCGCATCGCGTGGAGTGGTGCGCGCCTCCGGCGCGCCCCCGCCCGAAAGCGCGCCGGAGGCGCGCACCACGCGACGCGCTTGTGCCATCTCCGCGACGAGCGGCGAGTCGAATTGCAATCGCTCGGAGAAGGAGATCGCGCCCGCGCGGTCGGGGTCATCGAGCAGTTCCGCACTGCGTGTGACGGTCGCGCGGAACGCGTCTTCAACGAATCCGCGCTCGAAGAAGACGCAGAACGTTTCTACCGGCTGCAGAGCGTCGACGGTGATCGAATACTCCTCGCCGTCGTTCAGCAGCAGCACACAGCCTGGCGTCAGTTCGTAGCGTCCGTCGCGCGTTTCCCACGCCGCGCTGCCGCGCACCACCGATTTCAGCGAGAGCGGACCGGCGAATCCGCGCTCGTGATGGCGCGTGCCGCGCGCGTTCAGGATCGCGTTGACGCGCCCGAATCGATGCGCAGGCGGGTTGATCGCGACTTCAGCCATGAGCGTGTCGATTCTACGTCCGTTAGCAAAACGACGAGCTCGGGTCGCGCACCCGTACGCTTATGCCACGCACAGGCACGAATCATGTTCTCCCCATCCAACGTGGAACGAACGCAAAAGCGGTGCGAGCACTGCGGGCACTCCCGCGCGGCGCATGTCGACGGCCTGCGCTGTGCGTTGTGCGGGTGTGTCCCAGGGCGGCGGACGTTCGTGCAGGAGTCGTTCGGGTTCCGGCGCGCGTTACAACGCCCGGTGACGCGCAGCACACGGAAACGGTAGGCTCATCCGTAGGATGATTTCGGCTCGCTGTTTCGTTGCCATTTTGTATGGACGAGAAGATCAAGAGAATGCCGAAGCTCATCTCCGTCTCCGAACGCAATCTTCAAAGCGCCGCCATCCGTCTCCTCCCGAAGCACAACAAGCTGGTTTCTTCGGAAGTCGACTATCTTCGCCGGGTCCTTGGCGACAAGGCGACGCAGGCGCAGATCGACGAGAAAGTACAGCTCGTTCGCCATCTGCCCTGGCGCGAAATCGTCGGCGAAGTATAGGCGGCACGGCCGCCTGCGTTGAATGCCCAGGGCTTCGGCATAATGGTCGCTCGTGGTAGCGATTCACGCGGAGCGCATGCGTGACGTTTGACGTCGCCGTCATCGGCGCAGGTGCCGCGGGTCTCGCGGCAGCACGCACGCTCTCGGGTGCGCGCAAGCGGGTCTGTCTCATCGAAGCACGCCAGCGCGCCGGCGGGCGCATCTCTACGCTGCACGTGCCCGATCTCCCCATTCCGATCGAGCTCGGCGCGGAGTTTCTGCATGGCGAAGCCGCGTCGACGTTCGCGATCGTCGACGCCGCCGCCCTTCCGGTGTACGAGCTGCGCACCGACTACTGGTATTCGCGCAACGGATCGTTCACGCACATCCGCGATTTCTGGGGACTGATCAACCGCGTGCGCGCGCGCATCGGTCCGCTGAAGCAGGACGTCTCGTTCGCGGAATTCATGCGCACGCAGCGCGCGCTCTCGCCGCGTACGCGCCAGCTCGCGTGCAACTTCGTCGAGGGGTATCACGCGGCACACGCCGACCGCATCAGCGCGCTCGCGCTGCGGATGGCGGACGGCGAGCAGGAAGGGGAGCCGAAGCAGTACCGGCTCGCGAGCGGCTACGACTCCATCATCGAGTGGATGCGCGCGGGACTCGATCCGGAGCACGTCGATCTCCGGTTCGGCAGTGTCGTAAAACGTGTGCAGTGGTCGAAAGGCAACGTGGAGATCGACTGCGGCACGTTCACCGTTCGCGCGCGCGCGGCGATCATCACGATTCCGATCGGCGTGTGGAAAGCGCCGGCGGAGCAGGATGGCGCGATCGTTTTCGATCCGCCGTTGCGCGAAAAAGAAAAAGCGCTGGCCCGTCTCGAAGCGGGACACGTCGTGCGGATCACGTTTCGCTTCCGCGAGCGCTTCTGGGAAAAACATCGCGCGGTCTTCATTCAGACGCGCGACCGCTTCATGCCGACGTTCTGGACGACCGCGCCGATGCGCGCACCGATTCTCATCGGATGGGCAGGCGGACACTGCGCCGATGCGCTGCTGGCCGAGCGTCCGTCGATCATCGATCGCGCGCTCGACTCGATGTCGCGCGCGTTCGGCGTTCCGCGGCGCCGCCTCGACGCGCTCCTGGCGGGCACATGGATGCACGACTGGCAGAGCGATCCGTACAGTCGCGGAGCGTATTCGTACGCGGCGGTGGGCGGATCGGGAGCTCACGACCTACTCGCGAAACCGGTTAAAAACACGCTCTTCTTTGCCGGCGAGGCTACGAGCAGCAACGAAACCGGAACTGTATCCGGAGCAATTGCAACAGGATACCGGGCTGCAGGTAAATTATTGAGAGGAGTATTGACCTGATATGACGTAACAGCATACATTTATTTGCAACAAGGAGGTCCCCCATCATGAATCGCCGGCTCCTCGTTGCACCGCTGTGCCTGCTCGTCCTCGCCATCCCCGCCACCGCCCGCGTCCTTTCGTACTCGCCGTACTCCAATCGACTCTCACTCCCCTCGATCCACGCCCGCAGCGGACGCTGGTTCGCGCTCATTGAAGCGCTGCCGGGACAGTTCCCGTTCAGCCGCGGACAGGTCGTGCTGTACGACACGACCGGCCGCGAAGAGCCGCGCGTGATCTATCCATCCGATCCATCGAAGGACGCGGCGATGGCGTTCCTCGCTCTGTACGAGCGCAACGACGAAGGCCGCAGCGGCGAGCTCACGATTCTCATCGCCGAGATCCTCGGCGATCGGATCAATCAGCATCGCGAGTACTTCATCAGCAACAACTCCGGCGCGTCGTGGAAACACGTCGACGGCCTCGACGCGCAGCGCGTGCCACACGTCTATCAATACACGTATGACTTCGGCGGTCCGTTCTCGCGCGGGCTCTCGCCGCAGGTGAGCGTCGGCGGCACGCTGCCGTTTGTCATCGCGACGATCGAAGGGCGCGTGTTCGGCATCACGCTCGACGGCAAGTCGCGGCTGCTCTTCGAGGGACCGAACGACAACACGATGATCGGACGCGATCGCGAAGGATCGAAATTCATCGTCCGCACCGGCAGCACTTCTAAAAACGGCTCGAACACGATCGGCGTGATTGGTACGCAGGCCTCATCGACGCCGGCGCCGCTCGGCGTGATTCCGGACGGACCGGCAACCGGCTGGATCACGCCGGGCGGCTGCGCTTACGTGCAGGTGCTGACGAGCGGCGGGCGCATTCTCTATTCGTTCTGCGACGGCAAGCGCGAAGAGATCGCGCGTCCGTATCTGCCGGTGCCGGTCTCCCCGGCGATTCAATCCGCGAACGATCTCGCGTTCTTCGCCGTGCCGACGACGAACTACGACGGCGCGTGGATGATGCAGCGCATGCCCGGAAAGCCGACGACGCTCTCGCGTCACTTCATCGGCGGCGGCACGCAAACGTTCTGGAGCGATCCGTCGCAGCCGCAGGTCGAGGCTCTGCACACCGGAACGGATCCCGACCGGCTGCTCATTCAAGTGCATCGCGGAAGCGCGCAGCAGGAGCGCTCGTTCCTCGATCCCGCGCTCGCGGCGTGGCGCGTTGGCGAGTCCGCTCCCGCGGAGTATCACGAGCTCTTTCTCCATGAGAACGCGCCGAAAGGTCTGCTGCACGTCGACGTCGATCACATCGCCGACGGCGCACCGTTCGTCTTCGACTCCGGCGTCGCGAACGCCGCGTACTCGTCGAGAACGCCGATGGAGACGGAAGCGGGCGGCGGCGCCGACGTCGGCCAGGAGTGGGGCGTCGTACGCGCATCGTTCCGCCAGCGCCTGGTCGTTCCCGGCGTCGCGCGGCAGGAAGGGGCGTTCGGCTCGCGCTGGCAGACCGACGTCGTGCTGCACAATCCGCTCGACACGCCGCAAACGATCACGCTGCGTCTCGTGCCGATCGCGAACGAACTGCTGAGCGAGCTGCGGCAGATCGGCTGTCACGCGCGCCAACCGGAAAATGCCCCCGAAGTCGTGGCGCCGCAGTTGAAACTCGAGGCGCACGAGATTCGTGTCATCGGGGACGTCGTGAAGTCGATGTTTGACATCGAGAGCGGCGGCGGCACGCTCTTCATCGACCCGGAATCGGAAGTGAACGCGACGTCGCGCACGTACACGCGAGCGGCGAACAACGGCACGTTCGGACTCGGCATGCCGGCGATCGATTTCTACAACACCGCCAGCCCACGCTTCCCCGCGCTGTTCGCGGGAGCGTTTGCCGGCGCGAACTTCCGCACGAACGTGATCCTCACCGACACCGGCCGAGGAACGGCCGTGCATCTCATCGCGCACGGAGGCAACGGCGTCGCCGCGCGGAGCGATCTCTCATTCGGCGGCGCGGCCGCGAGCAGCGTGCTGCAGCTGACCGGAATCTCGTCGACGCTCGACGCGGTCGAAGGCGGACTCGAAGTGCGGCCCGAGCGCGGCTTCGTGATTCCGACGGTCGTCGCCATCGACAACCGCACGAACGATCCGACGTGGTTCCCGCCCGACCTTCCCGCGTTCACCGTACGCACGATTCCGATGCTCGTGCACGCGACGTCGACGAGCGGCGCGCAGCTGCGCACCGATCTCTTTCTCATGAATCCCGCGACGTACGACAACACCGTCAACTTCGAGTTCAAGCCGTGGTTTTCGAACGAGGCGCCGCGCCACTCGCGACTTCTTCTCGCCGCGGGACAGACGCTCATCATTCGCGATGCGCTCTCGTACTTCGGCTTTACCGGATTCGTGCGCATGCGCTACAGCTCCGGCATCGTCAGCGATCCCGGCGTGCGGATCACGTCGCGCGCGTACGCGGAGACCGCGGACGGCGGAACGTACGGCAGCGTCGTGCCGCCGCTGAACAGTTTTCAAAGCGCGGTCGCCGGCGAGTCTCTCGAGATCCTCGGCGTCACCGGCGAGTCCGGCTTCCGCACCAACGTCGGCCTCGTGGATTTGAACGCGATGAACGACGGAAAGCGCGCCGAAGCGAAGATCCGCATCTTCAACGAGCGCGGCACGGAGATCGACGCGTTCGACGTCTCCTTCCCGATCGCCGGCGGGATGCAGATCGACGATCTGTTCAAGAGCCGCAACCTCGCCGCGCCGAAGGCCGCGCTGATCCGAGTCGACGTAAAGAGCGGATTCGTCGCCGCGTTCGCGACGCTCACCGACAACGTCACGAACGACGCGACTTACCTCGCCGCCAACCTCGGCGCAAAGGCAAAATAATCTTGGACTCCCAGCGTTAAAAATATTATCTTGGAGTTAATCCGTCATCCTGAGTCGGCGCAGCGCGACGAAGGATCTCAACCTGCGATGTCTGCAATCTCGAGATCCTTCGCCGTCTCCGCGGCTCAGGATGACGTTACGAGGAGGCTCTTCGAAATGACCGGTCGCGCGCGCGTGCTCCTGCTGTGCATCCTCGCTCTCACTTCACCGCTGTTCGCACGAGTTTTGTCGTACGCGCCGTACACGAATCGCACCGCGATTCCGTCGCTGAACCATCGGAGCTCCCGCTGGTTCGCGCTGACCGAGCGGACGCTGAGCAGTCAGGTGACACAGGTCGTGCTGTACGACGCGCTCGGGTTCGAAGAGCCGCGCGTGATTTACGACACGTCCAACGTCACTGCCGCCGTGGTCTTCGTCGCGGTGTACGAGAATCGATTCCTGCTCTCCGGTCCCGGACCGGCGACTGCCTCGATTCTCATCGGCTCGCAGCAATTCGCCGGACAGAACTGGAAGTACGTCTATGACCTCAGCGTCGACGGCGGACGAACGTTCAAGCACCTCGACGTGCTCGACGGGGCGCCGAGCAACGCGTACGTAGGGGACGTCGATTACGGCGGACCGTATTCACACGGGCTGTCTGCGACCGCGGGAGTGATCGTCGGCGACTTCTATCCATTCATCGTCTCGACCACGCAGGGCATTTACACGATCGACTACGCCGGCCACGTGAAGCTGTTGATTCGCGACTGGACGATGATCGGCCGCAATCGCGACGGATCGCGCGTCCTCGTGCACAACGGACAGAAGGTCGCGATCGTCGACATGAACGGCGTGCTCACGGAGATCGGCGCCGTTCCGCCGGGAACGGTCATGAACGGCTGGATCACGGACCAGGAGACCGCGTACGTGCAGCCGTTCGTGAACGGCTGGGGCGTGTATCGATATCTCTACTTCTACAGCGGCGGACAAAAGTCTCTCGTCGGCGCGCCGTACGACAGCTCGACCGCGACGTCCGATCTCACGTTCTTCGCCGTCCCGACGAGCGACTACAACGGCGCGTGGATGATCCAGCGCCAGTCCGGCAAGCCGACGAAGCTGTCGCGGCACACGCTCGCTGCCGGCACGGAAGTCCTGTGGACCGATGTCTCCGGTCCGGAAGTCGAAGCGCTGCACACCGCGGGATCGCCCGACAAGTTGCTGATCCAGGTGCATCGCCGCCGCGCGCAGGTCTTCATCGATCCGGCGCTGGCGCTGTGGCGCGTGGGTGAGCCCGCGCCCACTGCATACGACGAGTTGTTCCTCAACGAGAGCGTGTCGAAAGGATTCGTGCACGTCGACGTCGACAATCTCGCGAGCGGCGCGCCGTTCGCGTTCGACTCCGGCGTCGCATTCCCGAGCATCATTCTCAGCGGCGGCGGTGGCGGCGCGGGTGGTGGCGGCGGCGACGTCGTGCAGGAGTGGGGCGTCGTGCGCGGCTCGCTCAAACAGCGTCTCGTGCTGCCGGGCATCGCGCGGCAGGCCGGCGCCTTCGGCTCGTACTGGCTCACCGACGTCGTCGTGCAGAATCCGCTCGACGAGCCGCAGAACGTCGACTTCCGATTCGCACCGACCGGCGCGCTGACGGAAACGGCGGCGCTCACGATCGCGAAGACCGTCACGCTCGCGCCGAAGCAGATCGCCGTCTACAACGACGTGATGAAGTCGCTGTTCGACATCAACAGCGGCGGCGGCGTGCTGATCATCGAGCCGAAAGTGTCGGTGACGGCGACGGCGCGGACGTACACGCGCGCGGCGAACGGCGGCGCGTTCGGCTTCGGCATGCAGGCGATCGATTTTCTCAACGCCGCGAGTCCGCGTTTCCCCGTCACGTTCTCCGGCGCATTTCCGGGCGCCGAGTTCCGCACGAACATGCTGCTGACCGACACGTCGGGACGCGGCACCGAGGCGCGATTGAGGGCGAATGGATTCTCGGGATTCATCGGCGTGGACGACGTCATGTTCGGCGCGCCCGCGAACGGCGTGCAGCAGATGAACGGCATCGGCGGCTCGCTGGGCCTTACACAAAACGACAGCGGCGGCCTGACCGTACAGCCCGCGCGCGGCTCGATGATCGTCACGGTCGTGGCGATGGACAACCGCACCAACGATCCGACGTTCTTCCCGCCCGATCTCCCCGCGTCCGTGACGCGCACGATTCCGGCGATCGGTCACGTCGACGGCGCGAACGGCTCGAAGTTCCGCAGCGATCTCTATCTTCTGAATCCGGCATCGACGCAGCGCCAGGTCTTCCTCGAGGCGAAGCGCTGGGACACGACCGAAGCGGCGCTGCGCGCGTCGTTCACACTGCAGCCCGGCGAGGCGCGCGTATATCGCGACGTGCTGCCGACGCTCTTCGGCGTCACCGGCATCGCGCGGCTGCGCGTCACCGCGCCGGGCGAAGACGGCGTGCGCGTGACGTCGCGCACGTACAACATCAACGAAGACGGCGGCACGTTCGGCAGTCTCGTCCCGCCGCTCAATTCGTTCCAAAGCGCGGGCGCCGGCGAGAAGCTCGAGATCCTCGGCATCACCGCCGACTCCGGCTCGCGCACGAACCTCGGCCTCGTCGAGATGCAGGCCAACGCGAACGGACAGACGTCCGAGGCGCGCGTGCACATCGTCGATCACACCGGCAAAGAGCTCGACGCATTCACCGTCACGCTGCCGATCGCCGGCGGAACGCAGATCAACAATTTGTTCGAGACGCGCGGCATCGCGCAGCCGCAGGCGGCGATCGTGTACGTCGAAGTGGTGCGCGGCTGGATCGGCGCGTATGCCACGCTGACCGACAACATCACGAACGACACGACGTACCTCGGCGCGAGTCTCAGCGCGCGGGCGAATTAGCAATTCGGTTGCGCGGTTGCACAGTCACGCGGTTGCGCGGTATTTACCGGCTGCGCAACCGAGTCACCGCGCAACCGCGCAACCGAAAACATGAGCTATTGCGACATCGCGCCCGGACATCCCTTTCACGGCCCGTATCACGACACCGAGTACGGCTTCCCGATCCGCGAGGACGATCGCCTCTTCGAGCGACTCGTCCTGGAGATCAACCAGGCCGGATTGTCGTGGCTGACGATCCTCCGCAAACGCGAGGCATTCAGCAAAGCATTCGACGCCTTCAAGCTCGAGCGTGTGGCGCGCTACGACGCGCGCCGCCGCACGCGCCTCCTCAACGACGAAGGAATCATCCGCAACCGCTTGAAGGTCGACGCCGCGATCGAGAACGCGAAGCGCATCCTCGCGCTCCGTAAAACGGATGGATCATTCGCGGCGTGGCTCGACGCCCATCACCCGATGACGAAGGACGAATGGGTGAAGCTGTTCAAGAAGACCTTCGTCTTCACCGGCGGCGAGATCACCGGCGAGTTCCTGCTCAGCACCGGGTATTTGCCGGGCGCGCATGAGGAGAAGTGTCCGGTGTACCGGCGCGTCGTGGCCGCGCGGCCGCCGTGGGTCAACCGCGATAAGTGATCGCGTCATTGATCGCATTCGTCACACGATCGACAAGCGCTTCATCTTTCGAGGTGAGGCTCTGCCGCTCCGCCGATGCCGATGCGAGAAAGACGTGAAACGTCGGCCTGAGCGAACGAAGCCACAAGATGCCGGCGCCGATGGTTACGACCGCGAAGAACAGCATCCCGATGGCCGATCCTTTGTCGGATGACGTGAACATCGCCAGCGCGAACAGGAAGGTGACACCACCAGCAATCACGAGCAGCGTCGCGCACCCGGTACTGGCAGGCGTGAAGCGCTTCGCCACGGACGTGATGTTTGCGGTGGCGTAAGTCGTCCCAAAAAGGATGACTCTCGTATTCGACACGTAAATGCCCGGGTCGTTGATGAAGACGCGTTCTTCCGCCATCGTCGCTCCCTCTGATAGGAGAAACACGGGCAAGTTGCTTTGGAGGGGTTTTGAAACTGCAGTCGCTTCGCTCGCCCGCCCCGGGAGCGGGAGCGGGCGCGGGCACGGGCGCGGGCGCGGGCGCGGGCGCGGGTTACGCGAGAGCCATCAGCTCCGAATACAGTCCATGAAAATGATGGACGCCGTTCTCGCGCTTCACGGAATAGCGCCCGCTGTCGTACGTCGTCGAGGCGAGGCCTCTCTGCACGGTTTCGCAGATCTCGATGTCTTCGATCTGGATCTCGTCGCTGAAGGCAACCGTGTCTTCGATCTGCTGGCGCGCGGCGTCGGGGTCTTTGAAGTACCAATCGAACAGGGTCGCGGTGCGGCCGGCGCCTAACGGCAGGATCAGGTTGGTCGAGAAGTTGTCGGGGTAGACGTTGAGCATGAGGTTGGGGAAGATCCAGAAGTACTTCACCTCGTCGTCGCCGTTGTTCGTGCGGATGCGCCCTGCTGAATTCATGGCTCTGCGCGTCGGCGCGAACTGGATCGAGTAGCTCTTCTTCGTCTCCGTCCGATAGCTCGGGTAATCGAGCTCGCGGAAGAGCCCGGGATGCACGATCGGGATGTGGTAGCCCTCGAGGTAGTTGTCGACGTAGACCTTCCAGTTGCAATCGAGCTCCCACGCTTTGCGATGCGCGAGGCGGAAGCCGGTGTAGTCGTGGCGCGGCATGTCGGCGAGGAGCTCGCCGAGGAAATCGGTCAGCGACTCGGCGTTCGGATCGAGATTGACGAATACGAGCTCGTTCCACACCTCGACGCGGAACTGCGGCAGGACGCATGAGGCGCGATCGAACTCCTGCACGTCCTCGAACTCCGGCGTTACCGCGAGCCGCCCGTCGAGTGAATACGTCCAGCCGTGATAGCCGCACTGCAGGACGGGACGCTTCCCCTCCCCTTTCGCGATCGGGCCGGCGCGATGGCGGCAGACGTTCGACATCGCGCGCAGCACGCCGTCGTTGCCGCGCACGATGAGGAGCGGCTCGCCGGCGATTGCCGCGGTGAAGTACTGTCCCGCGTCGCGCACCTGATCGAGCTGGCCGACGAGCTGCCACGTGCGCGCGAATACCTTGCGATTCTCATCGCGCAGCACGGCCGCGTCGAAGTAGTAATTCGAAGGAAGCGTGGATGCGTGGGCGAGGCGCGAGTCGAACGTCCAGGTCATTTTCTGCGGATCACCAGATACACCGGAATCGAGAGAAAGAGAAGTCCCAGCGACCAGGCGCTGCTCACGAGATCGGAGAGCACGGCGCCGATGAGGAACCCGACCGACGCGAGGATCGCGAGGCCGGTCGTGACCGGATGTCCCCACGCGCGATATGGACGCGGCGTGTCGGGCTCGCGGCGCCGCAGGACGAACAGCGTGATGAACGACAGCGTGTAGTTCGCGACGAAGAAGAACGCGAGCTTGGCGATGACGGTCTCGAACGTGCCGCTGGCGATGAATGCGGCGGCGAGGAGGCTGCTGATGAGGAGCGCGATGTCGGGAGTGCCGCCGCGATTCACTTCCGTCGCGCCGCGCCAGAACAATCCGTCGCGTGACATCGCGAACAGCACGCGCGGCGCCATCAGCACGTTCGAGCTGACGGCGCTGAGCAGCATCACGATGACGAGGAGACGCAGCACCGTTTGTCCGCTCAGTCCGAAGAGATGTTCAACGACCGCACCGGCGGCGAAGTTGTGTCCCGCGATCGTCGGCAGCGAAACGACGCGCAAGAACGCGATGTTCACCAGCAGATAAATCGCCGCGATCGACACGACGCTGCTCAGCATCGCCCGCGGAATATTTTTCGCGTGGTCTTTCACTTCCTCGGAGAAGTAGATGACGGCCGACCAGCCGTCGTACGTGTAGATCACCGACTGCAGCGCGAGGATGAACGCGACGAGCAGTGATCCCTCGTGCTCCGCGATCACCGCGGTCGACGCCCACGGCACGCGCGAGCCGAGCCAGAAGCAGACGACGATGAACAGCAGGAGCGCGAGCGCTTTCAACAGGCTCGTGACGTTCTGCACCGCGCCGGCGGAGCGCACGCCGAGCCACTGCACGACCGTGAGGATCGCGACGACCGCGAGCGCGACGACCTGCTGCGTGCGCGCGGCCGGCCACAACTCGACGGTGTACTCGCCGACGACGATCGCGACCGCGGCGGTCGTGCCGCACGTCGAGATCCAATCGCTCCAGCCGACGACGAAGCCCGCGTAGTCGCCGAGTCCGTGGCGCACGAAGACGTACTGGCCGCCGGAGCGCGGCACGAGCGTGCCGAGCTCCGCGAGCGCGTTCGCGCCGAGGAGCGCGTAGATCGCGCCGGCGACCCAGGCGGCCATGAAGAGACCGAAGGTTTGGAGATGCGCCGCGATCGTGCCGGGCGTGCGCAGGATTCCCGCGCCGATGGTGTTGCCGATGGTGACGGCGATTCCGAATCCGACGCCGAGCGCGACGAGCAGGTGCCCGCGGGAAAGGCGAGATTGTGCGGCGACGGATTCCGTCATCCTTGCAGTTTATCCCGCGCGAGAGACGCGGGATCTCGGGTTACACCGCGATGCGGTGGCCCATGCAAGGCTGCGTGGGCACTGCATCGCGCTGTATCACCAGAGATCCCGCGTCTCTCGCGCGGGATAAACTGAGAAGAACGAACGATCAATCTTCGCGGATCGTCACCGGCCCGTTCACGGTGGAGATGTGCACGTTCTCCGGTCCACTTCCGAGCTCGATGCGGCGGGGGCGATCGTTGTCGTCCCACCAGTCGCTGTTGCTGCGCGCTTTGCCGCAGCCTTCGGCGTGGCAGGAGATCGGACCGCGTCCGCTCGTTTCGACGATCACGCCGCTGTTGAATCCGCGCGGCACTTTCACCGACAAGGGTCCGTTCTGCGTCGTCGCGTCGAGCGTGCCATTGAAGCTGTTGCCGTCGAAACGCACGGACAGCGGTCCATTGTTCGCGCGCACTTTGATGTTGCCCGACCCACCCTGAATGCTGATCGGACCGTTCTTCGCCGTGACGTCGACCTGGCCGTCGACGTTTTCGAGCGACACCGGCCCGTTCGCCACCGACGCGTTGACGGTGCCGTTCAGATCGCGGAAGCAGATCGGACCGTTGCGCGTCTCGATGTCGAGGTTCGCGCGATCCGGCGCGAGGATGCGGTACGAGACGACCCAGTCGTTGCCCGACGGTCCGTCCGAGCGAAGCTCGCCGCCGGAGACGCTGACGTGAATCTTGTCGAGGTCTTCCGCGAATTCCGCGGCCTTGCAGACGAGGATCGTGTAGCCGCCGCGATTGCCGCCGACGACTTTCACCGGCGAGTTCTCAGTCGACACCTTGAGCGACGCGAGATTGCCGGCCTCGATCGTCTCTTCCGAGACGTACGCGCGGCGGCTGCTGAAGCGGAAATGGCGGCCGTCGCATTCGTCGGCGTCGCCGACGTTGCTGAAGGTGTGGTCACCGGCGAATGCCGCGCCGGCAGTCAGAGTGAGGGCGAACGCGATGAGGAGTCGTCGCATGAAAATCTCCTTTTCCTGGGCTGATAGACGACGGTGGCGTGGAAAGGTTAGGAGAGAATTGCCGCCATGAGCATCCCCGTCCGCGGCCTCATCCCGCTTCTCACCGTGAAGAGCGTTCCCGCCTCGATCGCGTTCTACGAGCGCCTCGGCTTCGCAACGCACAGAACGCACACGCCGGAAGGCGATGACGCGCCGGTGTGGGCGTGGCTGACCGGCGACGACTGCAGCCTCATGGTAGGCGAGTCGGACGAGCCGCCACCGGAGAAGAAGCAGGGGCTGATCATTTACATGTACGTCGACGACGTTGCAGCAAAGCATGCGGAACTGAAAGCCGCAGGCGTCGACGTGAGCGAGATCTCGTATCCGTTCTGGAGCAAGCGCGGAGAGTTCGGAATGAAGGATTCCGATGGCTACGCCATCATGATCTCGCACACGGGACGCTGACACGTCTGAAACGTTTGACGCCTCCGGCTCACTATCCAAGTGCAGCAAGGAGGTCCCAATGTTTCGTCGCTCGCTGTTCTTGATCCTCGCCGCTTTCTCGACGTTCTTCACGCATCCGATCCGTTCGGAACCGCTGGTGCCATGTCAGTTGGAGTGCACGCTGCCTCCAAGCGGCCCGAATGACGTCTTCCGGTACTACTCCGTAACGGTCTATGTTTCGAAGAATTCGCGGCGCTTTTGGGAGCGCGCGCCGGATTGCACATTGACGTGCCCGGAAACGGAGCCGGAGGAGCCGTTGAAATCGGGCAGCGTCATCGTCCTCACGGACTGTAGCCGGCCGATCCCGCCACCGTCGATCACCGAGGCAAACATCGTGGTGAGAATGTGTACGAGTGCGCCACCGCTTCGCGACGGCATTCCCGATCTCAGCGCCACGACGGCCACTTGTTCGCCAAATGTTCTCGTGCGTGTCAGCAATCTAGGCTCGGGCGCTTCTCCCGCGAGTGTGACGAAGATCGTCATCGCATCGACGGAGGCGATCACGCGAGAGGTGAACACGCCAGCCCTTGCCGCGGGCGAATCCACGCTCGTGGATGCCGGACCTCTACCGTCCTTTTGCAGTGTGGCGTGCGTGATCCGCGTCGTTGCCGATGCGAGCGAGATCGTCGCCGAGCAGGACAAGTCGAACAACGCCTCTTCGAGAACCTGTGGCGGTGGTTAGACGCTAACCGCCGAGGTACGCCTTCTTCACGCGATCGCTCGCGAGGAGCGCCTTCGTGTCGTCCGCCAGCACGATTTTCCCCGTCTCCATCACGTAGCCGCGGTGCGCGGTGACGAGCGCCATGTGCGCGTTTTGTTCGACGAGGAGGATGGTCGTTCCTTCGGCGTTGATCTCGCGGATGACGCGGAAGATGGTCTGCACCATTTGCGGGGCGAGTCCGAGGGAGGGCTCGTCGAGAAGGAGCACCTGCGGCTTGCCCATCAGCGCGCGCGAGATGGCGAGCATTTGCTGTTCGCCGCCCGAGAGCGTGCCCGCGTTTTGTTTGATGCGTTCTTTCAGAACGGGGAAGAGCAAGAAGATGCGGTCGTACTCTTTCTGCGTGACTTTGTCTTTGCGCAGGTACGCGCCGAGCTCGAGGTTGTCCGCAACGGTGAGGTTCGCGAAGATGCCGCGCCCCTCGGGAACATGCGAGATGCCGCGCGCGGTGATGATGTGCGGCTTTACGCCGGTGATGTTCTGGTCGCGGAACTTCACTTCGCCGCGGCGCGGCTTCAGCAATCCGGAGATGGTGCGCAGCGTCGTGGTTTTTCCCGCGCCGTTCGCGCCGATGAGCGTGACGATCTTTCCCTGCTCGACTTCGAGGTCGATGCCGTTCAGCGCCGGAATCGTGCCGTACGAGACTTCGAGATCGTGCACCGACAGGAGCGCGCTCATAGTCCCGCCGCCTCCGCCGGCTCGCCGAGGTAGGCCTCGACCACGCGCTTGTCCGCGCGCACCTGATCGGGCGTTCCTTCCGCGATCGTCTTACCGAAGTTGATCACGATGATGCGCTTGCAGATGCCCATCACCAGTTCCATGTTGTGCTCGATGAGCAGGATCGCGAGATCGAACTTCTCGCGGATCTCGCGGATCTTCTCCATGAGACGCAGCGTCTCGCCGGTGTTGAGTCCCGCCGCCGGCTCGTCGAGCAACAGCAGTTTCGGACGCGCGGCCAACGCGCGCGCGATCTCCAGTCGACGCTGATCGCCGTACGGAAGGTTCTTCGCCAGGCCCTGCGCGCGCGACGCGAGTCCGAACAGCTCGAGGAGCGCCATCGCCTCCTCTTCCGCTTCGTCTTCGATGAGGCGGAAGTGGTTCGTGTGCAGCACCGCGGAAGTGCCGGCGTATTTGTAGTGGATGTGGCCGCCGATTTTGACGTTGTCGAGAACGGTCAACTCCTTGAAGAGGCGGATGTTCTGAAACGTGCGCGCGATGCCAAGGCTCGTGATCTGGTACGGCTTCATCTCCCGCGTCGGCGTGCCGCCGATGGTGATGTCGCCCTCGGTCGGCTTGTACACGCCGGTCAGCATGTTGAAGATGGTCGTCTTCCCCGCACCATTCGGGCCGATCAGTCCGACCAGCTCGTGCGGACCAATGGCGAGATTGAAATCGGAGACGGCCGTCAGTCCGCCGAAGCGGATGGTGACGTGATGCGCCTCGAGTAGCGTGCCGTTTGCCATCGCTTACGTGACCGGCGGACCGGCGTCGCGATCGAGCTTGTCGCCGCCGTCGTCGCGGTCCTCTTTCGGAATCGTGTCTTTGCGCCGCGGCAGGAACTGCCACAGCTCCTTGCGGCCGAACAGTCCCTGCGGACGCGTGAGCATCAGCACGATGAGCATGATCGAGTAGATGACCATGCGCGGATCGCGGCCGCCGGGCATGTAGTCCTTCACGCTGCGCAGGCCCTCGGGCAGGAAGGTGAGGATGATCGCGGCGACGATCGATCCGGAGATCGATCCGAGTCCGCCGAGGACGACCATCGCCACGACTTCGAACGAACGGATGAACGTGAACATCGTCGGATTCAGATACGCCGGCGTGTAGTGCGCGAAGAGCGCACCCGCGACGCCCGCGAGAGCCGACCCGATCATGAACGCCTTCACTTTGTAGCGCGTGGTGTCGACGCCCATCGCTTCAGCCGCGATCTGATCTTCGCGGATGGCGAGGAACGCGCGGCCGACGGACGATTTCACGAGCCGCTGCGAGATCAGGATCGTTATTCCGGCGAAGAAGAAGACCCAGAAGAAATTGTTCCAGGGCGGAATGCCGGTGAGTCCGCGCGCCGCGCCGATCTTGTCGATGTTGAGGATCAGCACGCGGATGATCTCGCCGAATCCGAGCGTGACGATCGCGAGGTAGTCGCCGCGCAAACGCAGCGAGGGAAGTCCGACGATGTATCCCGCGATCGCGGACGTCAATGCGCCCGCGAGCACCGCGACGATCAGCAAGACGTTCTGCCAGACCATCGCCTGCGTGCTGCCCTCGGGCAGTTTGTCGACGAAGGGGCCGAAGTAGTAGACGGTGAGAAACGCCGCGCTGTACGCGCCGATGGCCATGAAGCCCGCATGCCCGAGGGAGAACTGGCCGGCGTGTCCGTTGATGATGTTGAGCGAGACCGCGAGCGTGATGTTGATGCCCATCATCACGAGGATGCGGTTGTAGTAGCGCATCGCCGGCCACCTCACCGCCGCCCACTCGATCGCCCACCACGCGGCCATGAGAACGAAGATGAAGATGGCGAGGGAGAGCAGATCGCGGATCCACCAGCGGCGCATCAGGCCCTCCCACCCGCATAAAGGCAGAAGGCAGAAGGCAGAAGGCAGAAGTGAGAAAGGGTCGTGGCGACGAGACCACTTTTGCCTTCTGCCTTCTGCCTTCTGCCTTCTGCCTTCATCAGACCTTCTCTGGCTGGTACTTCCCAAACAGTCCCGAGGGCCGGAACAACAGGATCACGATCAGGATCACGAACGCGATCGCGTCGCGATAGTTCGAGAATCGCGATCCGCCGACGAACGCCTCGATCACTCCGATGAGCAGTCCGCCCACCACCGCGCCCGGCACGTTGCCGATGCCGCCGAGGACCGCGGCAACGAAGGCCTTGAGTCCGGGCATCACGCCCATCAGCGGATCGATCTTCGGATACGAAAGGCCGAAGAGGATTCCGGCGACGGCGGCGAGCATCGAGCCGATGACGAACGTCGTCGAGATCACGCGATCGGTGGGGATGCCCATCAGCGACGCGGTCTCGAAGTTGAACGAGACGGCCCGCATGGCGCGGCCGAATTTCGTTCCGTAGACGATGTACTGAAGGATCGCCATGAACACGACGGCGACGGCGAGAACGATCAACTGATAGTTCGTCGTCACGACGCCGCCGATCTTGATGATGTGCTTCTCGATCAGCGTCGGGAAGAATTTCGGATCGGGACCGAACACGAACTGGCCGCCGTACTCGAGGAGGAACGAAACGCCGATCGCGGTGATGAGCGACGCGATGCGCGGCGCGTTGCGCAGCGGACGGTACGCGACGCGCTCATTGATGTAGCCGAGCGCGCCGCAGACGATCATCGACAGCAGCAAAATCACGGCGGCACTCGCCGGCGACGACGAGCCTGGCTGGTTGTGCAGATGTTTCGCGAACCATCCGCCCGCGTAGAAGCCGACGAACGAGCCGATCATGAACACGTCGCCGTGCGCGAAGTTGATCAGCTTCAGGATGCCGTACACCATCGTGTAGCCGAGCGCGATCAACGCGTAGATCGAGCCCGCGGCGATCCCGTTCAGGAGATTCTGTAGAAACTCTTGCATGGTGCCGAAAAGCGGCGAGATTCTATGTCAGATCGAAGTGGAGGACAGGCAATCCTGCCTGTCCTCGAAGTCGAGGAAGGACAGGCAGGATTGCCTGTCCCCCACTTGATGTCAGTGCGTTCCCGTCGCGGGTGCGGCGCCGGCCGGTTCGACCTTCGCCTTCAGCGCGAGCGCAAGGTTCTTCACTTCGACGATGACGAGCGTCTTCCCTTCGGGATTGCGATCCGGTCCGAGATTGATCGTGCCGGTCACACCTTTGAAGCCTTTCGTCTGTGCGATCGCGTCGCGCAGCGCAGGACCGTCGGTCTTGCCCGCGCGCTTGATCGCCTCGGCCAGCACGCGCGCCGCGTCATACGCGAGCGCCGCGAGCGCATCGGGTGTGGCGCCGTAGCGCTGTTTGTACTTCTCGACGAAATCGCGCACCGCGGGATCGGGATCGCCGGGGAAGTAGTGGTTCGAATAGAAGCAGCCTTCGAGCGCCTTGCCGCCGATCTCGATGAGCTTCGGCGACTCCCATCCGTCGCCGCCGGCCAGCGGCATGTTCATGCCGAGGTCGCGCGCCTGGATGGCGATCTGGCCGACGTCGTTGTAGTACGCGGGGATGTAGATCAGCTGCGGGTTGGTTGTGCGGATCGCGGTGAGCTGCGCGCGGAAATCGGCGTCGCCGCTGGTGAAGCTCTGCGTCGCCACGATCTGTCCGCCGATCGACGTGAAGGCTTCCGTGAAGTATTTCGCGAGGCCCGTCGAGTAGTCGCTCTTGTTGTCGATCAGCACCGCGACCTTGTTGAGGCCGAGGGTGTTATGGATGTAGCGCGCCATCGCCGCGCCCTGGTAGTCGTCGAGGAAGCACATCCGGAAGATGTAGTCGCCTTTTTGCGTGACCGACGGATTGGTCGACGACGGCGTGATCATCGGAACTTTGTTGGCCTGGCAGATCGGCGCCGCGGCGAGCGAATTCGAAGAGGCGACTTCACCGAGAACCGCAACCACGCGGTCCTGCGAGATCAGCTTGGTCACCGTGTTCGCCGCTTCTTCCGCCTTCGACTGATCGTCCTCGGTCTGGATGCGGATCTTGCGTCCGTTCACTCCGCCGGCGGCGTTGATGCCGTCGACCGCGAGCATGATCGCGGTGTGCGTCGAATTGCCGAACGTCGCCTGGCCGCCGGTGAGCGAGCCGTACTCGCCGACGAGGATCTCGCCCTCGGCGCCGCTGCTGGTGGTCGTTCCCGTGCTCTCGGTTTTCGGCGGGCATCCGAGGAATGCAAGCGCGAGTGCGCACGTCAGAGCTACCAGTAAGTTCCGTTTCATCGAATTCTCCCTAACGGTCTGAATCGGCGCGGATTCTACACGAGCGCACGCGCAAGCTGTGCCACAGGTCGGTTTCTTTGCCTTGAGCGGTATTTTTCGCGCATCCAACGGCCCTTTCCCGAGCCCGCGCCCGAGCCCGCGCCCGCTTCCGCGCCCGGGGCGGGTGGGGCCACGTTTCAATCGCTTCGCTCAGCCGCCCACCCCGGGCGCGGAAGCGGGCACGGGCGCGGGCGCGGGCGCGGGAAGACCGATAGCGACAACCGTGGCACCACTTCCGTATCAGCGGTCATGGTGCCCCGGTTTCCTCGGTCCCTCGGATTTCTCCTTCTGACCCTTCCCCTCCTCGCGTCCATTCACAGCACTCCCGAACGAGAGCTGACTCCGCGGCAGATCGATCTCGCCGCATCGGATCAAAGCAGCGCCCGCATCGCAACGAACGGCGATTCGTTTCTCACCGTCTGGTCCGACGACCTCGGCAGGAGCATTCTCGCCGCGCGACTCGCGCCGGACGGAACGCTGATCGACACGACGCCGCTCACGATCACAACCGGCAGCAACAAGACGCGGCCCGCGATCGCGTGGGGCATCGATCGCTATCTCGTCGCGTGGCTGGAAGACAACGCGCAGGTGCGCGCGCGGCTCATCGCACCCGACGGCGCGATGTCCGACATCATCGACCTCGGCGCGCGCACGCCCGAAATCACGCCGGGCGACACGCTGGTCGCGTTCAACGGGCGCGTGTTTCTCGTCATCGCCAACGCCAACAAACGCGCCGTGATCGTCGATCCGCAGGGGCGCGTTCTCGCATCGCACACGATCTTCGCCAGCACCGACTTCAGCGGCGGCAACCGCGATCTCGTCGCGCTGCACGGAACGTTCTACTTCGTCTACGCGGGACTGGCAGACATCTTCGCGCTGCCGGTCGATGAGAACGCGATCGAAGGCACGCCGCGGGCGATCGCGCACACGGACCGCGTGTACGGCCTGCACGCGGCGGCGCGCAACGACGACTTTCTCGTCGGCTGGTTCAGCCTGAAGCAGACGACGGAGATCGGTTTCGTGCGCGTGACCGCGGACAGCGCTGGCGCGGTCGAGACGATGACGGAAGGATTCACGTCGCTGCAGGACGTGGTCGCGGATCGCAGCGGATATCTGCTGCTGTACGGCGACGACGCGAAGGTGCGCGCGCGGCGCATCGACGGCGTGACGCCGTTCGACGTGCGCGTGCCGCGCGGCGACATCACGCACGCCGAAGACTCCGCGAGCAACGGAACGCGGACGATCGCTGTGATCAGGCGCAGCGATCACGGCGGCGATCTCTTCGCCTCGATCCTCAGTGACGACACGCTCATCCCGATCGCGCTCGCGCCGCGCAGCCAGGAGAGCCCCGACGTCGCGGCGGCCGGCGATGTGAAGCTCGCCATTTGGCTCGAGCGGGCAACGTCGGAGGACGCAATCGCAGTGATGGCGATGCGCATCGGCGTCGATCAAGCGCCGATCCGTGTCGCCACGATCAACATCCCCACCGTTCGCGTGGCGTCGAACGGAACCGACTGGCTGATCCTCTGGCAGCTCCTTGGAAAGTTGTATGGCGCGCGCGTGCGTCACGACGGCACGCTCCTCGATCCGGCGCCGCTCGTGCTCGCGGAGATCGCGACGCCGCTCAGCGACTCGATCGCCGTCGCGTGGGACGGCACGAGCTACGTCGCCGTCTACGCGAGCGGCGGCACGGTGCGGCAGGGAATCATCACCGCGCTGTACGCGCTGCGCATTCCGGCGAGCGGCACTCCGCCGATCGTCAATCCCGCGACCGCGATTCCGATCGCGCCGGCCGCGCTTTACAACTGGTATCCCTCGATCGCGTCCGGTCCGAACGGCTCGCTGATCGTGTGGAGCCAGTACGACCAACTGCGCGGCGTGCTGCTGTCGCGCACCAACACCGTGACGCCTGTCAATTTCCTGACAGGCAACTACGCGCGGCGTCCGGTCGTCGCGTGGAACGGCGACACGTTCCTCGTGGCGATGGGGACGTGGCAGCGCGAGCTTCGCCTCGCGCGCGTCGACGCGAACGGAAACGCGACCGAGTCGCCCGCGCGCATCCCGATCGCCGGCGAGGCCTATTCGGCGTACATGACGATCGACGTCGAGCCGTTCGCCGACGACTTCCTCGTTTACTTCGCCGACCGCGAGCTGATGGCGGCAGTAATCAATCGCGACGGTTTTCTCGTCGATGGTCCGGCCGCGGTCGGAAAAACCCTCGGCGGATCCGCGTGGTCGTTCGGTGCCGCCGGCACGCAGTTCGTCACGCAGCACGCGATCGAACATTCGACGCTGACGTTCCGCATCTTCACGCAGTCGGTGACGAGAACACCCGACGCGACGATCAAGAGGAGAGCAGTGCGATGAGAATCGCTCGCGTCCTCACATTGATTCTTCTCGCCACGCCGGCATTCGCGATTCTTCGCGGCACGTCGGAGCGCGAGCTGCTGCCGCGGCAGCTCGATCTCGCGGAGTCCAGCCAGATGTCCGGCCGCATTGCCAGCGACGGCACGTCCTTCCTCGCAGTCTGGAACGATGCGCACAACCGGGACGGCGACATCCTCGGCGCACGGCTCGCGCAGGATGGCACGGTCGTCGACTCCGTGCCGCTCGTCGTCGCGAACACGCCGTCGAACGAGACCGAGCCCGCCGTCGCGTGGGGACGCGATCGCTATCTCGTGGCGTGGGCCACCGAGAACGAGCCGGTGCGCGGCCGCTTCGTCACCAGCGTCGGCACGATGTCCGGCACGATTCAGATCGGGACACGCGCGGCAGCCAGCGGCTATCCGTGGGTGAGAATGGCGTTCAACGGAAGCCGGTTTCTCGTCGCTTGGTTCGAGTCCGACCAGCTCGGGTCGAGCATTCAGGGCGCGACCGTCGATCTCGACGGTCACGTGGTCCAGCGCGAGCTCCTGCGGCCGGCAACGTTCGGATTCGAGCTCGCCGCACTGGCCGGAACGTTCTATCTCGTGCGCGTCGACGACCGTCGCGTGGTCGCCATCCCGCTCGATGACGCCATGAATCCCGGCGCCACGGTTCTCCTCGACGACTCGCCCCATCCGGTGTTGAACGTTCATGTCGCGGCGCGCGGCGATGACCTGCTGATCGCATGGACGGGCAGCTCGTCCGCAAAATACATCCAGACCGTGCGTCTCACGGCGGGCGGCGAGCAGGAACGGTGGGCGTTCGACAGCGAGCCGTCCACATTGTGGGAAGTCGTCACGGACGGCAACGGGTATCTGCTGCTCTACGGAGACTTCAGCAGCGTGCGCGCGCGGCGGCCGGGCAGCGGCGGCGAGACGATGGTCGCGATTCCTCCGCTTCCGGCGACCGTCGACAACGCCGCGAGCAACGGCTCGCGCACGATCGCGCTGATCCGTACCACCGAGTCGCTGGAGAGCAACGGAGATCTCTCGGTGTCGGTGATCGGCGAGGATCACGTCACGCCGCTCGTCGTCGCGCCACGTCATGAAACCGATCCCGAAGTCGCGACGGCGGGCGATCGGAAACTCGCGGTCTGGACGGAATTTCTCACGGCGGAGAATCGCCTCATGGTCGCCGCCGCACGCTTCGACGCGAACGGATCGCCGCTCGACACGCAGCCGATGGAGATCGGCTCGCTCACGACACGCGAGGGCCGTCGCCCGCGCGTCGCCAGCGACGGCAGCGGCTGGCTCGTGATCTGGGAGTACAACAGCCGCGTCCTCGGCCGCCGCATCCGCCGCAACGGCGCGTTCCTCGACGCGACTCCTCTCGACCTCGGCAGCTCCGCGAACGCAATCAGCGGCGGCCACACCGCCGTCGCCTGGGACGGCATGAGCTACCTCGTCGCGTTCACCAGCGGCACCATCGGCCGCTTCGTCTTCGTGCGAACGTTCATCACGCGCGTTCCCTCGACCGGCAATCCGTCGCCGGCGTTTCCCATCAACGAATCCGGCAGCAACTTCTACCCCGCCATCGCCGCCGGTCCCGACGCGGCGCTCATCGTCTGGACGACCAACGATCGACTGCGCGGCATGCTCCTTTCGCACAACGATGCGATGACGCCGGTGACGTTCTCCGTCGGGCCGGGCTATGCGCCGTCTGTGGCATGGAACCGCGACGCATTTCTCGTCGCCATCGACTCCGTTCCCTACAGCCCGGCTCGCGAGCTTCGCTGGGCGCGCGTCGACGCCTTCGGCAACGCGCTGGAGTCGTTCTCCACCATCAACGTCGGCCCCGCGTTCACACCGCCGCGCGTCCTCCCCTTCGGCGACCACTTCCTGCTGCTGTGGGCTCAGCAACATCTGTTCGGCGCGATCCTCGACCGCAACGCCAATCTCATCGAGGGCCCGGCGTTGATTGCCGAGAACGTGCAAGCCGTCGGCGCGGACGCGGGACAGATCGTCACGTCGAAAGTCGTCGAGCACCCCACGCGCCCGTCCCGAATTTTTCTGCAGAGCGTCGAGTGGATTCCGGAGAACGTGCCGCGACGGCGGGTGGTCCGGCATTAAGTTCGGGTAGGGAAAAAACTGCGGCGAGTCCCTCCGTGATGAACGGAGACGATGGATGAAACGCTGGATCATGGTTCTGGTTGCGCTGCTGCTCCTCACCGCGTGCGGCACGACGACGAAACCGTGCGCGCTGATTCGCGAACATGGAGGAGTCCATGACCGCGTGCCCGTCTCGAGTCTGCCGCAACGGCCAGGGAATCCCGATCTGCAGTACCTGCAGACCGCGGCTGCCCTCTCCGCGGCGGTGTACGTCGACGTGAAGCACGAGATCAAATTGGCGGACGTCGATCCGGCGACGCTCGCGAAACCGGAGCAGAGCAAAAATCTCGCGCTGCTGCCGGCGAGCGGATGGGAAGAGCGCACCGACATCCCGCGAACCCAAATTCCCGGCAAACGCCAGACGCCCGATCTCACGTATCGCTTGTGGGTCAGCACGGATACGACCAAACCGCGCGTCGCGATGTGGGTCTTTCGCGGAACGCACATCCCGCAGGACTACATCTCGAATCTGCGCTGGCTCACGTTCTGGCTCGGCTATGAAGACCATTACCAGCAGACCACGCGGATTACCGAAGAAATGGTGAAGTGGATTCACCGCGAATACGGCGACGACACCGTCATCTTCACGGCCGGCCACTCCCTCGGCGGCGGGCTCGCGCAGACCGCGGCGTACAAGGCATGCGGCCAGATCCGAACGGTCTTCGCATTCGACCCGACGCCCGTCACGCACCACACCGCGAGGAACGGATGCCCATCGTCACCGAAAAACTTCTATCGCGTCTTCGAGCAGAGCGAGATCCTGTCGTACCTCCGCTTCCTCTTCCGCAAAGTGCTCGGACTGAAGGCACACGACCCGCACATCATGGAAGTGAAGGTCCATCTCTTCAACGGCATCTTCGTCAAGGGCCACAGCATGCAGCAGCTCGCGTCGGAGCTCGCGAAGGGACTGAACAGCACGGAGCCGGTGACGTGCTCTAAAGATTGACCCACACGCTCTTCGTCTGCGTGTATTTCTCCAGCGCGTCTTTCCCCTGGTCGCGGCCGAAGCCCGACTCTTTGAAGCCGCCGAACGGCAGCGCGGGATCGTAGAGGTTGTACGTGTTCACCCACACCGTCCCCGCTTTGATCGCGCGGGCGATGCGGTGCGCTTTCGAGACGTCGCGCGTCCAGACGGCGGCGGCGAGTCCGTAGACGGTGGCGTTGCCTTTGGCGATCGCGTCTTCGGCGTCTTTGAAGCGGATGGTCGCGAGGACGGGGCCGAAGATTTCTTCGCGCGAGATTTTCATGTCCGGATCGACGTCATCGAAGATCGTCGGCTGGACGAAGTAGCCCTTGCCGGTTCCGATGTCGGCGCGCTGTCCGCCGGCGACGAGTTTTGCGCCTTCGCTCTTGCCGGCTTCGATGTACGAGAGCACGGTGTCCATCTGGTCCTTCGACACGATGGCGCCGAGGCGCGTTTTCGGATGGAGAGGATCCCCGGCGGTCATTTTCGCCGCGCGCTCGGTGACCTTCGCCATCAGTTCGTCATGCGCGCCTTCTTCCACGAGAAGACGCGAGCCGGCCGCGCAGACTTCGCCTTTGCCGTAGAAGATCGCGTTGAGCGCGCCGCGCGCGGCGGCGTCGAGATCGGCGTCGGCGAAGACGATATTCGGCGATTTTCCGCCGAGCTCCAGCGACACTTTCTTCAGCGTCTTCGCCGCACGCGCCATCAGCTGCCGGCCGACTTCGGTCGAGCCGGTGAATGCGATCGCGTCGATGCCGGGATGATCGACCATCGCGTTGCCGACGACGCTGCCGCGTCCGGGAATCACGTTCAGCACCCCGGCGGGCAGTCCGCACTCCTTCGCGTACTCCGCGAATTTCAAAAGCGACAGCGACGTGTTCGATGCCGGCTTGATCACGACGGTGTTGCCGCACGCGAGCGCGGGCGCGATCTTCCACACCGCGAGCATGAGCGGAAAGTTCCACGGCGTGATCGCGCCGACGACGCCGACCGGTTCGCGCAGCGTGTACGTGAACGCGTTGTCGGCGACCGGCAGCGTCTCGCCCGTCACCTTGCCCGACCATCCCGCGAAGTAGTACAGGCACTCCGCGGCCGCGGGCGTGTCGACGAACTGCGACTCGAAAATCGGCTTGCCGTTGTCGATCGTCTCGATGCGTCCGATCTCCTCCGCACGCGCCGAGAGCATGTCGGCGATGCGCCACATCACTTTGCCGCGATCGCGCGGCTTCATCTTCTGCCAGTCGGAGCCCGGCTCGAGCTGCGCGCGCGCGGCCTTTACCGCCGCATCGACGTCGTCGACGCCGGCCGATGCAACGTCCGTGATTTTTTCTTCCGTCGCCGGATTGATCGTCGCGAATGTCTCACCCGACTTCGCGTCGGTGAACTCGCCGTTGATGAAGAGCTGGTTCGGGGTGCTCATGCGGCGCGAAGTCTATCGTCAATCGTTGCACTGTGTGGCGACCGCTGCCCTCAGCGGTCGCGCAAGTCGGAAACGATCAGGACGGGCGCGACGGCGTAAGGATTCATCGTAGGACGTGTAGGACGAATAGGACAGATAGGACTTTCTAGGACGTCCTATAAAGTCGTATGTGTCCTATTGGTCCTATTGGTCCTATTAACCTCCCCTACTTGCCGCTCGACGACACCGTGACCGTCGCCGAGGCACCCGCCGTCGATGCCGGATGACTGCTCGAAGTCACCGCACCCGCCGGCAATGCGACCGAGAACGTACCGGGCGAGCTGCCGCGAATCACGACGTCGACGGTGCATCGGCCGTTCGCGGGGATCGAGCCGCCGCTGAAGGCGAGCGTTCGCGAGCCGGGCTTCGCCGCCACCGTTCCTCCGCAGCTCGAGCTTCCGCCGTCGGGCGTGTTGATGAGCGCGGACGGGTACTCCGTCGCGAAGGCGACGCCGGTCATCGCCGACGCGTTCGCATTCGTCAGCACGATCGAGAGCGTGGTCGTCTTGCCGGAGTGAATGGCCGCCGGCGCGAACGACATCGACACTCCCGGACCGCTCGCGGGAGGCGGACCGCCGTTGACGATAAGAAGAGCGGTCGAGAAAAACGCGTTGGCTGGAACACTGCTGCTGGTCACGCTGCCGGGATCGAGCGCGTTGACCCAGAGGCCCTGCGCAGCGTTTACGGTGATCGCGAGTGCGCAGGTGGAATGCGCGGCGAGCGAGCCGCCGCTGAACGAGAACGAGTTGCTGCCCGCGGGCGCGTTGATGCTTCCGCCGCAAGTGGTGGTCGCAGGCGTGGCGCTGTTGAAGATTCCGCCCGGGTAGAGGTCCGCTGCCGCGAGTGCCGCCGCGGTGACGTCGTTCGGATTCGTGATCTCCACCGTCATCACCGACGTGCCGCCGACCGGGATCGTCATCGGCTGAAACGACAGTCCCGCCTCGAGCGGAACCGCGGCGAATGCGAGGGCAGGAGTCAGGACGAGGACAGCGATCATTAACGCCCGACGGAAGTTCATGCGCACCTCATCTCCATGCGAACTTACGGTCTCGCCTTATGAATGGATGTGCGCAGTGTACTACTGGGTCGCGGCCGCAACTTCTTCGACATACGGCGTGATCTCGAAGTTGCGCAGATACATCTGATAAATCGCTTCCATCTCCTCATCGCTGAGCGCGGGATGGTTCGAGGCGGTGGCGAATTCTTTCAGCTGCATCTCGTCGTAGATGTTCGGCAGCGCCGACACGATCGACGGGTGCGCATACAGCCAGAGCAACGCGAGCTGGCCGATCGTGATGTTGCGCGCGTCGCAGAACGGCTGCAGGCGCTCGACTTTCTGCAGGCCTTCGACCAGCCAGGAGCGCGGGCGGTGGGAGCGGTGGTCGCTCTCGTCGAATTTCGTGTCGATCGTGTACTTCCCTTCGAGCATGCCCGATGAGTGCGTGACGCGGATGAGGAACTGCGGATCCATCTCCGCCTTCCACGCGCGGAACGACGGGTCGAAGCTCGACGTCGGCTCGCACACCTTCTTCCCGGTCTCCCCCTTCATCGCCTCGGCCGCGCCCGCGTACGACGGCCCGCGCTCGGCGGCGAGCATGAACTCGCGTCCCGGATCCTGTTCGAGCACGTTGTAGATCATCTGCGTGACCGGCGCGCGGCGGACGGCATTCGCGTAGATGCCTTCGTCGCGCCAGCCGATCGCCGGCCCGAGCGAGGGACCGTACGTCGAGATCTTTCCTTCATCTTTCAGGCGCTCGAGCGTTTCCCAATGCTCGTCCAGCATCAGCACGTTCACGCGCGGGTTGTGCGGCTGATAGATGGCGATGTGATCGACGCCGAGTCGCGCCAGCGATTGCTCGCACGCGAAGCGGACGAACTCCGGCGACATGTTCTGCGGCAGCTCGCGCTGTCCCCGCGGACGCTCGGGATTGTTGTAGAAGTCGTAGCCGAACTTCGTGCCGACGATGAGATCGGGATGATCCTTCAGGATCGGCTGGAGCACCGTCTCGCCGCGTCCATTGCCGTACGCGTCGGCGGTGTCGATGTAGTTGATGCCGCGATCGATTGCCGCGCGAATGATCCGCTGCGCGTCATCGTCGCTGTACGTTCCCCACCACCCCGTCGTCACCGTCCACGTGCCGAAGCCGAGCTCCGACAGCTGAAGGTGTGTTCCGTGCAGATTTCGGTATCGCATGGTTCCTCGGTTGCGCAGTTACGCGGTCACGCGGTTGCGCGGCGTTGAGTACCGCGTAACCGCGCGACTGCGCAACCGCTCTCAGCGGCCCGTAAACGCGGGCTTCCGCCGTTGGTTATACGCCCCCAGCCCTTCCGCCGCATCCTCGCTCTGAAACAGTTGCTGCTGCAGCTCGCGCTCGAGCGCCAGCGCGGACTCGAGCGGCACTTCCCATCCCGTCTGCACCGCGCGCTTGATCCGCCCGACCGCTTTCGACGCTTTGTTCGGCGGACAGAAGCTCTGCGCGTACTCCATCACGCGGTCCCACCATTTCTTTTCCTCGTCGTCGGGCCAGACGTAATTCACGACGCCGAGCTCCTGCGCCGATTCGAATTCGTGCAGTCCGCCTTCGATCATCAGCTCGATCGACTTCGTCTTGCCGACGAGCCGCGAGAGCCGCTGTGTTCCGCCCGTGCCCGGAAGGACGCCGAGGTTGATCTCCGGAAGGCCCCACTTGCCGCCGCCCTTGCGCGCGATGCGGATATCGGCGGCCATCGCGATCTCGAGACCGCCGCCGACGGCGTGGCCGTTCAGCGCGGCGATGACGAGCTTCGGCGTCTGTTCGAGGCGCAGCAGCGTTTCATTCGCATGGATGCAGAAGTAGTACTTGAACTGCGGCGTGACCTCATTGAGCATCTTGATGTTCGCGCCGGCGGAGAAAAACTTCTCGCCCGCGCCGCGCAGCACGATCACGTGCACGCTGTCATCCATCCGCGCGCGCAGGATGCAGTCATCCAGCTCGCGATTCATCTCATAGGTGTAGGTGTTCGCCGGCGGATCGTTCAGTTCAAAAATCGCGACGCCGTTTTCGACTCGATATTCAACAAGGGCCATATTCGGATTAGATCAGAAATCAAAAAGCAGAAAGCAGAAATGCCGTCATCCTGAGCCGCATAGACGGCGAAGGATCTCAGAAGGCGACGTACGAAGTTTGAGATCCTTCGGCGTCTTCGCGCCTCATGATGACGCATCAACTCGACCTCTGCTTTTGCCTTCTGCTTTCTGCTTTTTGCTTTATCTCCCGTCGCCGAACGAAATGCCGAGGCTTCGCGCCGTCGCGACGAGATTCCCGTCGGGGTCGACATACTTCGGACGCGACACCGCGTCTCGAATCGGAACGGACACGATGTCGTCGCCGCGCACGGCGACCATCTCGCCGAATTTTTTCTGGGCGACGAGATCGGCGGCGGCTTTCCCGAAGCGGCTCGCGAGGATGCGGTCGAACGCGATCGGGGATCCGCCGCGCTGGACGTGGCCGAGGACCGTGACGCGGATCTCGAGATCGATCTGTTCGGCGATGTCGGCGGCGACTTGATACGCGATACCGCCGAGGCGGCGCGTCGCTTTGTCGAGATACGCCTCCTGGCCGCCCACGCGCTTCGCTCCTTCCGCAACGACGATGATGTCGAAGTTCGCGCCTTCGCGCTCGCGGCCCTGCACCATCTTCACGATGTTCTCCGGCTGATACGGAATCTCCGGAATCAGGATGATGTCCGCGCCCCCGGCGATGCCGGCGTACAGCGCGATCCAGCCAGCGTTGCGTCCCATCACCTCGAGGATCATCACGCGGTCGTGGCTCGCGGCGGTCGTGTGCAGTCGATCGACGGCCTCCGTCGCTACGGCGACCGCGGTGTGAAAGCCGAACGTGTAGTCCGTCGCGGCGAGATCGTTGTCGATCGTCTTCGGCACCGCGACCATCGGGATGCCCATGTCGCACAAGCGCTGCGCGATCTTCAGTGTGCCATCGCCGCCGATGGCGATGACGCCGTCGATTCCGAGCTCATGAATGTTGTCGATGAGGGTCGACGAGCGATCCTCGCAGCGTCCGTCGCCGACCGGGAACTCGAACGGATTGCCGCGATTCGTCGTGCGCAGCAGCGTCCCACCTTTCGGCAGAATGCCGCGGATCGATTCGAGCGTCAGCGCCACACAGGACTTCGTCAGCAGCCCTTCGAAGCCGAGCTGAATGCCGACCACATCGATGTCGTAGTCGCGGATGAGCGTGCGCGCGGCCGCCCGGATGACCGCGTTGAGTCCGGGACAATCGCCGCCCCCGGTTAGGATGCCGATTCGTTGCACGGGGAGGAACTATACAAAAGCAACGCCGCCGCCTGCCGCGCCGCGTCATTGAATTGAGAATTGTGAATTGGGAATTGTGAATGCAGAGCTGAGGCCGCCAAAGGCGCTCTCAATCCACAATTCCCAATTCACAATTCTCAATTCCCGGCGTGGGGCTGGCGCACTCTGGCACGGCCCCTGCTCATCCATAACTCCGTCCGGGCTGTTCGCAACCGGACCGATCTTGGAGGAAAAAGCGCATGAACATTCTTGGATGGATTCTTTTTGGTCTGGTCGTCGGCGCGATCGCAAAGTTCCTCATGCCGGGACGCGATCCGGGCGGATGGATTGTCACGATTCTTCTGGGTATCGCCGGCTCGTTCGTCGGCGGCTTCCTCGCCTCGACGCTGATGGGACGGCAGGAACAGACAGCGGGGTGGATCGGGTCGATCATCGGCGCGATCGCACTGCTGTTCATCTATCGCCTCATCGTCGGCAGGCGCGCGGTCGTCTGACCGCGTTTCCTTCTCCTGGTGTTTTGGTGGCCCGGGCCTCGCGCGTAGCGAGGCCCTTTTTCGTTTGATAATTCGTAACCACACACAACCGGAACATTTCTCCATGCTGCACGTCTGAAACCTACGACGGGAATGGGAGCCTCAGTTCCCGCGCTTACCTTTTCGTCATGAATCCCAGGAGGAGTTGAATAAAACTTATGAATCAGTCCACCAAGCGCATTCTCTCGACGATCGCCATCGTCATCGCGTCGGTGGCGTTCGGCATTCTCATCAGCGCCGACCTCGGGTTGATGAGACAGTCGAAAGCGCAGTCGTCGGCAATGCAAACTCAGAGCGGCGCCATCCCGGCGTCCGTCACGATCCCGTCGTTTGCAGACGTCGCCGCGCGCGTCATGCCTGCCGTCGTGTCCATCCGTTCCACCGAAGTCGTCAAGATGTCCGACCAGCAAAAGCGTTTCGGCGGCATCGACCCCTTCGAATTTTTCTTCCCCGATCCCAACGACTCGCGCCGTCCGCGCCGGCAGTCGCCGACGCCGGATGACGACGACGAGCAGCAGCAGGTCAGCGGCGGCTCCGGCTTCATCATCTCGCCCGACGGCTACATCCTCACGAACAATCACGTCGTCGAAGGCGCGAGCAAGATCAACGTCCATTACGGCGCCGACGAGAACGGCAACGGCGGCCACAACGTGACGGCGAAAGTCGTCGGCACCGATCCGGCCACCGATCTGGCGCTGCTGAAGATCGACATCGATCAGCAGATGCCGTTCATCCGCCTCGGCGACTCCGACCGCATCCGCAAGGGTGACTGGGCGATCGCCGTCGGCCATCCGTTCCAGTTCGAGAACACGCTGACCGTCGGCGTCATCTCGGCGAAGGGACGCTCGGGCCTCGTGCTCTCCGAGGAGACGCGCTCGTTCGAGAACTTCATCCAGACCGACGCCGCGATCAACTTCGGCAACTCCGGCGGACCGCTGATGAACATCGCCGGCGAAGTCGTCGGCATCAACACCGCAATCCGCGGCGGCGGCGCGCAGGGCATCGGCTTCGCCACTCCGATCAACACGGCAAAGACGCTGCTCCCGCAGCTCAAGCAGGGCAAGGTCACGCGCGGCTACCTCGGCATGCAGATCCAGGACGTCACCGACGACATCCGCGAGGCCTTCCGCCTGCCGGAAGCGCGCGGCGCGCTGGTGCAGGAAGTCGATGAAGGCAAGCCCGCCGACAAGGCCGGCATCAAGCACGGCGACGTCGTGATGGACGTCGACGGCAAGCCGATCCGCAACAACCGCGAGCTGATCGACTACATCTCGTACCTGCCGGTGGGCAGCGAAGTGAAGATCGGCCTCATTCGCAACGGCCAGCGCCTGAACGTCACCGCGCGCACCGCGGAGCGTCCGTCGGAAGTCGCGCAAACTGAAAGCGAGAGCGGCACGAGTCCGGCCGAACCGGTGCGCAACAAGCTCGGCATGTCGGTGCAGAACCTCACGCCCGAGCTGCGCCGGATGTACAACCTTCCGGCGAACGTGAACGGCGTCGTCGTGGTGAACGTGAAGAACGTTTCCCCCGCTGGCGACGCGAACCTGACGGAAGGCGACGTGATCAGCGAAGTGCAGGGGCAGCCCGTCAACAACGTCGACGAGTTCCGCAACCTGCTCGACAAAGTGAAGAGCGGCCAGCGCGTGCGCTTCTACGTCACGACGCAGACCCGCCAGGGCGCGATCTCGACGTACCGCATTCTGCAGGCACCGTAAACAGCGCACAGTTCATTCTGAGCCCTCGTGTGGGGCAGGCTTTCCAGCCTGCCTCCCGGGGGCGCAGGCTGGAAAGCCTGCGCTACACCGGTCTACTACAATCGCGCCGCATGAACGATGAAGAGTTCATGCGGCGCGCGTTGTTTTTGGCGGAGCGCGGCCGCTACTCGGTGAGCCCGAATCCGATGGTCGGCGCGGTGATCGTCCGCGACGGCAACGTGATCTCCGAAGGCTTCCACGCGCGCGCGGGCGAGCCGCATGCGGAGATCGTGGCGCTTCGCGAATGCGACGATCCGCGCGGCGCGACGCTGTACACGAACCTCGAGCCGTGCAGCCATCAAGGACGCACCGGCCCGTGTGCGGAGGCGATCATTCGCGCGGGAATCGCGCGCGTCGTCGTCGCGATGACGGATCCGAACGAGCTCGTCGACGGACGCGGCATCGCAATGCTGCGCGCGGCCGGAATCGAAGTGACGACCGGCATGCTCGAAGCGGACGCGCGAAGGCTCAATGAAAAATTCGTCTGGTCGGTGACGCAGCAGCTGCCGTTCGTGCTGCTGAAAGCGGGGATGACGCTCGACGGGAAACTGGCGACCGTCGCGCGCGAGTCGCAGTGGATCACCTCCGAAGACGCGCGGCAGAAGAGTCTCGCGCTACGGGAAGAATTCGACGCGATTCTCGTCGGCAGCGGCACGGTCAAAGCCGACAACCCGCGCCTCACGCGCCGCCTCGGCCTCGCGAGCGGCATCACCCCGTGGACGCGCGTCGTCCTCGACGGCAACGGCGACGTGCCGCCGCACGCGCAGCTCCTCACCGACGGCGGCCGCACGATTCTGTTCACGAGCAATGCCGCGCAACACACAGGCGCGGAGATCGTTCCGATTCAGGGGCGCGCCGATCTCGTGTACGTGTTGCGCGAGCTGCACACGCGCGGGATTCGATCCGTCCTCGTCGAAGGAGGATCGCTGCTGCACACGGAGTTCATCCGCGGCGGACTCTGGCAGAAGATGATCGCGTTCGTTGCGCCGCTCATCGTCGGAGGCGCCGAGGCGCCGGCGATTTTGCAAGGAGAGGGCGTCAGCCGGTTGACGGAGGGGTATCGGTTCCGGTTTGACCGCGTCGAGTTCGTCGGAAATGATCTGATGATCACCGCCTATCCGAACTGATCATGTTCACCGGCATCATTCTTCATCACGGATTGATCGAGCACTTCGAGCGACTCGGCAGCGGCGCGCGCATGCGCATTCGCACGACCGATCCCGATCCGTTCACGCGCGGCGAGAGTCTCGCCGTCAACGGCGTGTGTCTCACCGTGCTGCCGGACGGCGACGCGCTCGTCGCCGACATCTCCGACGAGACGCTCGCGCGCACCACCCTCGACTCGCTCGCCGGCGGCGCAACCGTGAACGTCGAGCGCGCACTCGCGATCGGCGACCGCCTCGGCGGCCACATGGTGCAGGGACACGTCGACACGACCGGCGCGCTGGCGTCGATCACGAGCGAAGGGGAGTTCGCGGTGTATCGCTGGAGTTATCCGCGGGAATTCGCGGAGCTGGTCGTGAGCAAGGGGTCGATCGCCGTCGACGGCGTGTCGCTCACGATCGTCGAGCCCGATGCGACGAGCTTCGGCGCCGCACTGATTCCCGAAACCTTGCGCCGCACGAACCTCGGCGCGGCGCACGTCGGCGACGCGGTGAACCTCGAGTTCGACATGATCGCGAAGTACGTGCGCAGCCTCGTCGCGCCTTACCTGCCGAAGTGATCCTCTATCGCAAAGCAGCGCCGCTCCGCATCCGCCGCGCCGCCGCGCCGGAGCCGCCATTCTGGTGCGCGACGTCGATTGAACCGTATTCGAGGAGTGGTGCGCGCCTGTGGCGCGCCTCCGCCGAAAGGCGCGCCGGAGGCGCGCACCACTCCATCGCGATCGACTATCTCGCGTCGCGCGCCACGGCGGCGGATCGCGTCGAAGTGACGGTCACGGAAAACGTGCGCACGGAGCTGGAACGCGCACGTATCGATGCGCCGGTGCTGATCGATGCGACGGAGGCCCCGGAAGTCGTCTTCCGCCGCGGCGAGGAGGTGCTGAGGTTCTGCGACGAAGAACGAATCAATGCACTTTTTTTGACATCGACGCGCGGCGCCCTGCCTTCTTTGGACTGCGGCAGCTACGCTGCCGCTTTCACCATCGCAGCATGGCCGCCCGATCAGACAGCCATCTTCGAACAAGCGCACGGAACAACCTGGGGCGTCGTGATTCCCGTGATCTATCCGATCACGACCGATCTCGATGCGTTGAACACACTCGCGGAAAATGCGCGCGCGAACGGCGCGTCATTCTTCGCCGCGATGCCGGTCGATGTCGACGCAACGGCGAAGCAGGCCATCGCGAACGAGCTGCAACTCGCCGCCGACGATGACCGCTACGCGATGCTCTTCCACGCCGACGCCGCGCCGATCCACCTCGCCACCGAGCGCCACATCGCTGCGCTCGCGGCGTCGCACGGCATGCGCGACTTCGTCGCGCCGCCGCGATGGGAAGAGCGCACGAACTGGAACGCGGCCGTGCTACTCACGCTCACGGCGTCGCGCATGATCGCGATGGAGCTCGATCTCGATCTCGCCGGACTGATTGCTCGCTCGGCACGCGCGGTCGCGGAGCTCGACAAACCATTGGTGCGCGTCGCGGAAGCGGCAAGCCTGTCGATCATCGAAGTGCTCGACGACGTGAGCCGCGACATTTTGCAGGAGTGGCTCGAAGGCGCCGAGCCGTCGTTCGTCGAATACGTCAACGAGCAGTGGAGACTCAGCCGCTCTTCCGGTGCTCCACTTTGACCTTCGTGCTGATCCCTCCGCGCACGTAAAAGTCACCCTCAACGAACAAATAGCGCGGTTCAAGCACGCGAATCAGATCGTCGGCGATGCGGTTCGTCACCGCTTCGTGAAACGCGCCTTCATCGCGATACGACCAGAGATACAACTTGAGCGACTTCAGCTCGACGCACTTTTCGTCCGGCACGTAGCGAATGCGGATCGTCGCGAAGTCGGGCTGGCCGGTCATCGGACAGAGGCAGGTGAACTCCGGCGCCTCGAACGCGATCTCGTAGTCGCGCTGAGGATTGGGATTGGCGAAGGTCCCGAGTTGTTTGGAGGGCTTCGTGCTCATCTTTCGGTTGCGCGGTTACGCGGTTGCTCGGTTGTGCGGCTCTGCGTAACCGAGTGACTGTGCAACCGCGTAACCATCATCGCGTGCGCGCGGGATTCGCCGCCATCAACTTCTGATTCAGCTCCTTGATGCGCTCCTGGAGCTGGGTGATCTTGGCCTGCGCGTCGGCGCGGAGGCGCTCGGCTTCGGCACGCAGGCGCGCGATCTCTTCGTCCTTTCCTTTGTCGCCGCCCTGCTGCTGCGCCATCTGGCCGCGCAGGTACTCGAGATCGTGCTGCATCCCTTCCATCTGCTCGTCCTTTTCGAAGAGACGCTGCCGCCACTGCACGTCCTGCTCCTCGTAGAGGCGCTTGATGTCCATCAGCTCGGTGATCTGCGAGAAATCGGAATAGCTCGGGGCCATGTCTCCTCCCTGGCGGACGCGCTCTTCGATCTGCGGGAAGAGCTTGCGGATTTTGAGCGAGAGATCGTCCGGATCGCTGGTCAGCGCGAGCGCGTCCTGGTACGAGATCTTCTGATGGACGAGCAGCGCGATGAGCGACTGATTCATCGACTGCATGCGATAGAGGCCGACCGACGATTCCATCTCTTCGAGGATGTCCTTCGTGAGACCGTCTTCGATCAGCTTGGCGATGCGCGGCGAGTTCTTCATTACCTCGACGCCTGCCGTCATCGTGCCGTCGACGGTCTTGATCAGCTTGAGCGAGACGATGCCGCGCAGGACGAGCGACAGTTGCGCGCGGATCTGTTTGTGCTGATCGACGGGAAAGGCGTCGATGATGCGGTCGAGCGTTTGCGCGGCGTTGTTCGTGTGCAGCGTCGAGAGCACGAGGTGGCCCGTCTCCGCGGCCGTGAGCACGGTCTGCATCGTATCGACGTCGCGCATCTCGCCGACCATGATCACGTCCGGATCCTGGCGCATCGAGTTGCGCAGCGCTTCCTTGAACGTCGGCGTGTCCGTGCCGACCTCGCGCTGCGAGATCGCCGCGGTCTTGTCCTGGAAGAGAAACTCGATCGGGTCTTCGATCGTGACGATGTGCACCGGCTCGCGCTCCGAGAGCTCGACGATCATCGCCGCGAGAGTCGTTGACTTGCCCGAGCCGGTCGGCCCCGTGACGATCACGAGCCCGTCCGGACTCCGCGTCAGCTCCCGCACCGCGATCGGCAGCTGCAGCGAGTCGATCGACTGGATCTGGATCGGAATGCGCCGGAACACCGCGCCGACCGTCCCACGCTGCAGGTAAAGGTTCGCGCGGAACCGCGCCACGCCCGGAACGCCGTACCCGAAGTCGACCGACTGCTGCGCGTCGAACTTCTCCTTCTGCGCGCGATTCAAGAGCGGCAACAACATCCGCTCCAGATCGGCCGGCTTCAGCGGATCCGTCTTGATCGGAATCAGCTTCCCCCGCACGCGCACCAGCGGCGGCCGCATCGGCTTCAGATGAAGGTCCGACGCCTCCTGCTTCGCCATGTAGACGAGCAGGTCGTTCAGCGAGAACGCGGGGGCTTGTTGTTCCGGCGAGACCGCGGTCATTCGCGGCGATTATAAGTGCTGCGTGCTGTGTGCTGGGTGCTGCGTGCTGCGTGCTGAGTTGCTCCGCCTCTAACGCAGCACCCGGCACCCAGCACCCAGCACCTCACCGCCGCATGACCGAATCCAAAATCATGAGAAACGCTTCCTGCTGCTTCGCCTCGGTCTTATTGATGACCGCGATCGTCTCTCCGATCCGAAATCGCTGGTGCAATTCATCCGCTGAGTGCGACGAGGTGACGACGATGCGGCGAGGCGAGACGCCTTTCTGCCGCGCGTAGTCGACAAACTTTTTCCCGTCCATGCCCGGCATTTCGAGATCGACGATGAGGAGGTCGATCGAGTCGTCGATCTTCGGCAGCGCGTCGTAGGGATGGCTGTAGGTCTCGACCTTCGCGACGTCGGGGTAGCGCTCGAGCATGAAGTTCGACCAGAGGTCGCAATACGACGGCGAGTCATCGACGATGACGACGCGTTTGTTTTTTTCGTCGCTCATTGCCCGTGCTTGATCTCTCCGGCCACGATCGTTGCAACGATCCGGCCGCGCAGCGTCTGTCCGATGAAGGGAGAGTTCGCCGCCTTCGAATAAAACTCGCGCGGCACTTCGACCTTCGCGTCGGGATCGATGAGCGTGACGTCGCCCAGCGCGCCGGCGCGCAGCGTGCCGCCGGGAAGATTGAACACGCGCGCGGGACCGCACGAGAGCATCTCGATGAGGCGCGGCAGCTTGATGACTTTCGCGCGCACGAGGTGCTCGTTGCAGACGGCGAACGCGGTCTCGAGCCCGATGATGCCGAACGGCGCGAGATCGAACTCGACGTTCTTCTCGTCGAAGTGATGCGGCGCGTGATCGGTGGCGATCGCGTCGATCGTGCCGTCGGCGATGCCTTCGAGGATCGCCTTCCGATGCGCTTCGCCGCGCAGCGGCGGATTCATTTTCAGATTCGTCGAAAACGACTGCAAGGCGTCGTCGCCCAAAGCGATGTGATGCGGCGTGACTTCGCACGTGACCTTCACGCCGTCCTGCCGCGCGCGGCGGACGGCATCGACCGCGCCGGCGGTGGAGAGATGCGCGATGTGGACGTGCGCGTTCGTCAGCTTCGCCAGGATCACGTCGCGCGCGACGAGCGTTTCCTCGGAGGCGGCGGGAATGCCGCGCATGCCGAGGAGCGTGGAGAAAAAGCCCTCGTGCATCACGCCGCCTTCGTTGAGATTCGCGTCTTCCTCGTGCGCGATGACCGGCATGTTCAACATCGAGCAGTATTCCAGCGCGCGGCGCATCAGCTGCGCGTTGTAGACCGGCTTGCCGTCATCGCTGACCGCGACGCAGCCGGCCGCATGCAAGTCGGCGAGCTCCGCGAGCTCTTCGCCTTTCAGCCCCTTGCTCACGGCGCCGACCGGATACACCCGGCACCAGCCGTTGCGCGCTGCTTCCGCGAGCACCATCTCCGTCACCGCACGCTCATCGTTCGGCGGAACGGTGTTCGCCATCGCGCAGACCGCTGTGTAGCCGCCGGCGACCGCGGCCCGCGTGCCGGTGGCGATCGTCTCTTTGTGTTCCTGTCCCGGCTCGCGGAGATGCGTGTGCAGATCGATGAAGCCGGGCGCGACGACGAGACCCTTCGCGTCGATTTTCTCGACGGTAGATTTGATCCTTTTGTCGACACGGGAGATGGTGCCGTCCTCGATGAGGAGATCAAGCGTGGCGTCGAGATCCTGAGAGGGATCGATGACGCGGCCGTTGGTGATGAGGAGGTTCATGAATATGAAGGCAGAAGGCAGAAGGCAGAAGGCAGAAGTAAGAAGTGAACGCGGCCACGGGCCGTTCTAACTTCTGCCTTCTGCCTTCTGCCTTCTGCCTTCATTCGCTTCCTCCCGCGTGCGCCCCACCCAACAAATACAGCACCGCCATCCGCACCGCCACCCCATTCGTCACCTGATCGAGGATCACCGACACCTTCGGATCATCCGCGACATCGGACGCGATCTCGACGCCGCGATTCATCGGTCCGGGATGCATCACCAGCACGCCTGCTTTCGCGCGGCGCACGCGCTCGCGCGTGAGACCGAACGTGTTGTAGTACTCGCGCAGCGACGGGAAGCTGAGCTTCCCCTGCCGCTCGAGTTGGATGCGCAGCATCATGATGACGTCCGCGCCTTCGATCGCCTCGTCGAGCGAATGCACGACGCGCACGCCCATCTGCTCGATCTCCGCCGGCATCAGCGTCGGCGGCGCGGCGAGCGTGACGTTCGCCTTCATCTTCGTCAGCAGGTGAATGTTCGAGCGGACGACGCGCGAGTACTTGATGTCGCCGATGATCGAGACGTTCACGCCCTGCAGCCGCCCGAGGCGCTCGCGAATCGTGAACGCGTCGAGGAGTGCCTGCGTCGGATGTTCGTGCGCGCCGTCGCCGGCGTTGATGATCGAGATGTTCTCGAATCGATCGGCGAGCATCCGCGGCGAGCCGGGATGTTTGTGGCGGATGACGATCATGTTCGGATGCATCGCCACGAGGTTCTCGGCCGTGTCGATCAGCGTCTCCCCTTTTTCGACCGCCGATCCCGATGCCGCGAAGTTGAGCGTGTCGGCGGAGAGGCGCTTCTCCGCAATCTCGAACGACACGCGCGTGCGCGTCGACGCTTCCATGAAGAGATTGATGATGAGCTGCCCGCGCAACGCCGGCACTTTCTTCACCGGCCGCTCGCTCACTTCCTTGAACCCTTCCGCGGTATCAAGAATGAGAGTGATTTCTTCGGGAGTGAGAAGCTCGATGCCGAGGAGGTCTTTGGATTTCAGTGCTGAGCTGGCGGTGCGCATGCGTGCAGGCTCAGAGGCTCACAGGCTCAGAGGCTCACAGGGTTCTCCTATGAGCCTATGCGCCCATGAGCCTATGCGCCTCATTTCTCCATGATCAGGACTTCATCCTCGCCATCGGTCTCGGTGAGCTTCACCTTGATCACTTCGTTCGCGTCGGTGGGGACGGTCTTGCCGATGACGTCGGCGTGGATCGGAAGCTCGCGATGGCCGCGGTCGATGAGGACCGCGAGCATGACTTGGCGCGGCCGTCCGAAGTCGATGAGCGCGTCGAGCGCGCTGCGGACCGTGCGGCCGGTGTAGAGCACATCGTCAACGAGCACGATCACTTTGTCGTCGATCGGCTCCGGCAATTTTGTCGGCTTCACGACCGGCTGCGGCGCGACGAGCGTGAGATCGTCGCGATAGAGCGTGATGTCGAGGATGCCGAACGAGACCGGTGTCCCTTCCATCTCCTCGATCTCTTTCGCCATCCGCTCGCCGATCGGCACGCCGCGGCTGCGGATGCCGACGATCATCAGATCGTCGAGCCCGCGATTGCGCTCGACGACTTCGATGGCCATGCGTTTGATCGCGCGATTCATGCGCGGACCGTCGAGGAGACGTTTTTTTACATTCATACGAATCGGCCCGGGAGAATACCAGAGTCAGAGGCTCATGGGCGCACAGGCGCAGAGGCTCATAGAACTATGAGCCCAGGAGCCTCTGAGCCTATGCGCCTGGACCGATTGGCTCTGATCCTGCAGCTTTCGCGAGATCGATGGCCCTGCGGACGAAAGTGCTTTTGGTGGAAGACAATGCGGACGTCCGCCGTCTCTATGCGATCGGGCTGAACCAGCGCGGGTTCGAGGTCAAGCTCGCTTCGAACGGCGCGGAGGCGGTCGATCGCGTGGCCACGGAGCGGCCCGATTACATCCTCCTCGACTGGCTGATGCCGCTGATGGACGGACACGAAGTGATCGAGCGGCTGGAGACGCAACAGAGCGCCGACGACGTCGAGATCATCGTCATCAGCGGGCAGCCCGCGCCTCCGGAGATGCCGCCGCGCGTTCGCTCGTGGCTGACGAAGCCGTTATCGGTCGATGAGCTCGTGTCGGAGATCAACCGGCCGCGACTAAGTTAGAATCGCGCCCGAATGGCCAAGATCTTCTTCGTCGGCCTCGACGGGACGGAGAAAAGTTACCGTCTGCAGACGCACCGGCCGTTCACGGTCGGACGCGATCCCGGAAACGACATCATCCTCCGCGACCCGAAAGTGTCGCGGCATCATGGGGAGATCGTGTTCGAGCGCGGCTTCTTCGTGCTGCACGATCTCGCCAGCGCGAACGGGACGTACGTGAACGGCAAGCGCGTGCGCGTCGCGCCGCTCACGCACGGCGCGCGGCTGCGCATGGGCAACACGTACGGACGATTCTCCGAGGAGCTGCCGACCGAGTCGGAAGCATCGCCGATCGCGGCGGCGGAGCCGTTCGATCAAGCGATCGCGCCGCCGACGGAAGACCTCAGCAATCTCGAGATCATGCCGACGTCGGCGATCGAGCGCCTGCCGGTGGAAACATTGCCGCATGACAAGCTCGCGCCCGCGGATGTAAAAAAAAAATAGAAGAGGCGGCGGAAGAAGGAGGCGAGGGACCAACCGAGCCGCTCACGCCGTACGCCCAACCCATCCCCACTCCCCCTCCGCCCTCGCCACCGCCTCCACCGCCCGTCCCCGTGCCCGCCGGCCCCTTCTCGCAAACGCGCTATCGCTTCACCCCCGGCCTGCGCAGCGGTGAGACCGCGCACATTCGCGATGACGGCGGCAAAGTCCTGCTCAGCTATCGCTCATTCGCGAGCGTGATCGGCGTGATCGCGACGCTGATCACCGGCGTCGTCCTCATCGCCGGCATCGCCGGCACGCTGTTTCTCATTCACGAGAAATCACCGCTGCGCGCGATCGTCGCGCTCGCGCTGACGCTCGCGTTCGCGCTGCTCATCCGGTATCTCGTGCCGCGCACGAACACGACGCTCTTCGACGACGGCACTCCCGCGCTCATCATCACGCAGCGCGCCGCCGCCACCTACGTGGTCTCCGCACCCAACGGCACCATCCTCGGCCAGCTCCGCAAGTCCCCCTTCTCGTTTCTCGGCCGCACGCGCTGGACCGTCACGCACAACGGCCGCGTCCTCGCGGAGGCGATCGACGAATCGTTCGGACGCGCGATCCTCCGCAAGCTCTACGGAAAATTCAGCCGCCGATTCGAGACGAACCTGTTCATCCGCCTGCCCGGCATCGAGATGGGAAAAATCATCCGCCGCACGAACGGAACGGGCGAAGCCGATGTTTTAGAGCTGACAGGCGATGCGCTCGACCGGCGCGTGGCCGTCGCGCTGGCGACGGTCGTGTTCGGGCGCGAGCCGTGAGGTTCGAGCGAACAATGGAGCCGTAGGACATCTAGGACTCATAGGACATTTAGGACCTCCTACGACGTCCTAGAAAGTCCTACGACGTCCTAAAACGTCCTACCGCATCTACCCCTTAGTTTCCCGCGCCCGCTCCCGCGCCCGCGCCCGGGGCGGGGGCCAAACGCAGTCGCTTCACTCCCCACCCGGGCGCGGTGAAGTCCAAGGTCCTACCGCATCTTCTGGATCTCCACGCCCGTGTAGTAGTTCCTCAGAATCCGGTCGAACGTCCACCCCCGGAAGGCCATGCCGTACGCGCCGACCTGGCACATGCCGACGCCGTGTCCCCATCCCTTTCCGTAAAACGTGTAGCGGTCGACGCCGTCGGGATCTTTCGTCTTCTCGTACACGAACAGGTTGTCCGGCACCTGCAGCGACCAGCGCACCGGCAATCCTTTCAGCACGAACTTGCGTCCCCCTTCGGCCGTCACTTCCATTTCCGCGATGCGCTTCGATGCGTCAATGACGAGCGGCTTGATGTCGACGAGCTGCGTGATCGGATTGCGGCGGTTGATCGACGGCACGAGCTCGTCGGCGCGATAGCTGCGCGTCCAGTTGGAGAAGCTCGACGTGCGGTCGAACGCGGCGCCGTCGTAGTTCGCCTGCACGATCATTGCGACGACGGTCTTGTCCGGCGCGAGCATCACCGTCGCGCGGTCGCCGACCATCACCGGCACGCTTGCGTACTCCTGGTAGCGGTCGCCGAGCTTGCGGAAGATCGGGATGCCGGCCGGCAGCGTGTACTGCGTCGTCTCGCCTTTGTTCTTGAGCGAGATCGCGCGGCCGGCGAGCCGCGCGATTTTTCCTTCGGCGTCGCGGAGGATCGTGTGCTCGCGGACCCATGCGCCGAGGAGGGCGTAGAGCTCTTCGCGCGGCATCGGCTGCGCGAGGCTGACGCGGTCGATGAACTGCGACGGATTGATGCCGTACTTGATGAGAAACGCCGACGCGAGATATTGCGGCTGTTCCGGGTTTGCGGTCTGCGGGAAAAAGTACTTGCGATCTTCAGGCAGCGTGACGACGCGCGCCTTCGACGCGAGTCCCATCATCACGTCGAGATACGCGAGCACGTCGCCGCGACGGCTCGACGCCGGCAGCGGCTGCAGCAGCTCGCGATATCCCGCGAGTTGCATCGCCGCGACGACCGCCTGCGACACCTCGCGCGCGCTCCATGCCGCGGAGGTCTCCGGCACGTGCGCGAGCGCGGCGAAGAGGCGCGCGTTCACTTGCAGTTCGCTCAGGATTCCGCTGTCGGCGCGGCCGGCGACCGTCAGCATCTCCAGTTCCACGCAGTGCGCGCGTTTCAGATACGGCTCGTTGCGGCCGGGGAACATCGTGCCGACGTCGCTCGTCTCACCGCCGCACGTCGCCGTGTACAGCGCATCGATCGGTTGTCCGTTGTACGTGAGGATCAGCCCTGCGGTCTCGCGGACCGCGCGCGTCGAGAGGTCCGCTTCGCCGCCGAATCCGTTGTAGGCCTGACACGCCGGCCCCGGGCAAATGTCGTAGCCCTCGCTGCCGTATTGCCCGAGGTTGCGGACGGCGTAGGTGCGCGCGGCGACGGCTTGCGCCTTCAACGCTTCCACCTCGTCGTAAATCGTCGGTCCCATTTCCGCGGGGACGACGCCGAACAGATAGTCCTCGAGATTCAGCTCGTTGATGACGTTGAGGAGACCGCGCGTGTTGACGAAGAGCCGCGCCGACGTACGGTACGGTTTCTTGTCGATCGCGATCGTGTCGACGGTGACCGGAAAAATATCCAACACGTCGCCGGCGATCGTGTAGCGGTCTCCTTCGTCGTCAACGATCTCGATTTTTTTCTCGAAAGGCTCGTCGGACGGACGCCGCACGATCATCATGTCCTTGCCGTAGCCGCGATCGGTCAGCTGCGTGCGCAGCGGCAGCGCCGCGTCATTCGACTCGAAGTCGCCGGCGAGAATGTGGTACGCGCCGCCGGCCGGATCGAACACCGTTTCGACGCGCACGTTCATCTCGCTTTTCAACTTCTCGACGAACTGCTCCGCGCTTTCTTTGTCCGAGATCGCGCTGGCCTGCACCGCGTAACGCACGACCGCATTCGCCTTCGGCGCCGTCGCCGTGAAGCCGCGCTTCAGGATCGACGGACCGTTCGCCGCGACGAGGTAGTAGCCGTCGCTCGTCCGCGGAAAGACGACCGTCGCCTGATCGCTCAACAGGCCGACGCGGATCTTCGGCTCGGCGATCGCGCGCGGCATGGTTGCGATCGGCGTGAGCGCATTCGGTGAGCGCGCGGGCGCGGGCGGTCGGGGGGCGGGGGTCGGGGGGCGTGGTGTGGGCGCGGTGGTGGCGCAGGCGGTGAGCACGATCGAGATGAAGAGAAGACGGCGCATGAGCCTCTCGCACAGCAAGAAAAAAGCCCCCGCGGTTTTCGCCGCGGGGGCTCGTGGTTAGACGATGGTCGACAACGTTACGGCAGGATGAGGCGGATCACGACGCGACGGTTGCGCAGACGGCCTTCCGCGGTCGTGTTGTCGCCGACCGGTTCCTGCGTTCCGCGTCCTTCGATCGTGATGCGCGACGGATCGATGCCGTGCCGCGTGACGAGGTAATCCCTCACCGCCTCGGCGCGACGACGATCGAGATCGGCGTTCGGTCCGGTGTTCTCGCGATCATCCGTGTAGCCGATCACGAGTGCGGTCGACGACGGCTCCTGCTTCATGCGCAACGCGACTTCGTCGAGGATCGCCTTGGCGATGTTCGTGAGGCGCGCCGAGCCCGGCTCGAAGTGAATCTCGTCGGTGCGCAGTTCCTGCGGCTGCGCCGGAGGAACGACCGGAGGCGCAGGCGGCGGAACCGGAGCAGGCGGTGGCGCTTCGACCGGCGGAGGCACCGGAGTCGGTGCCGGCGGCGGCGCGGTCGGCGTCGTGAAGTGCAGCGGCGCGAACGTCAGGCCGACGAGACCCGACAGTCCGCAGTCATCGAGCTCCGTGAAGCGGCACTCGTCGTTGTTGTTGAAGAACTTCGTGGCGTTCCAGCGTGCGGCCGCGCTGAGCGCCCATCCGCTGGTGCCGAACCAGTGGCGCAGACCGCTGAGCAGGAACACCGGCGCGTCAGGCTCTCTGTCGCCGCCCGTGTACCAGGTGGTGTTGATTTCGCTGATCCAGTTTGTCGTGCCGAAGAGACCCGTCGGCCAGTTGATGCCGGCGTCGAGATGAAACTCGTCCGACGGATCGAGCGGCGAGGCACCGGTGACGGTGCTGTTGTCGTTGTCGTAGTCGCCCCGCAGCTTGTAGATGAGGTCCGCGGAGAAGACGCCGTGCGTCACCGCGCCGCCGATGCCGTAGTCGGTACCGCCGCCGGTGATCTCGTTGTCGCCGGTCGGAAGATCGAGGAAGCCGAGGAGCGAGAAACGCGTCGGGCTGTCGAGCGGCGAGAGCATCAGCTTCGTCGCGAGGTGGACGTTGCCGAGTCCACTTTCCTCGAACTCGCCGCGATAGAGGTTGCCGTTGATGTAGCCCACGCGGTCACCGCCGTTGGAGGTAAGCCGGTCGTAGGGCAGCATCGCGCTGACTTCCCAGCGGTCCGTCAGGCCGACGCCGATCGAGGCGCTGAGCCGATACAGATCGTAGGACAGGTCCTCGGGGTCGCGCGCCGACAGCGGCGCGAGCTCCGGTGCGGGACCCGCCAGCAGGTCGTAGTCGTTGTAATAAACGCCGAACGCCCATTCGCCGCGACGCAGCGTGTCAGCGGAAAGCGTCTCGAACAATCCCAACTGCCCGCTCACAGTTGGCGCGAAGAATCGAAGCTGATCGTCGCGCGTGATGTTGACGGACGTCGCATCCTGCGCCAGCAACGGCGGTACGGCCATCAACAGGATTACCAGGGGGAATAGCAGCCGATGCTTCAAGTCACACCTCCATAAACAGCTCGCACGCTCTTGGTCCGCGAATACAATGCTCGCGCACCGTACAAAACATATGCCAGAGCGATCGACAGTCTTTCCCGTAAAGACTTCAAGTGCTTAGTTTTACCATAGGTTGAGTTGGGCGGTATAAATTCGCAGGCGACAAGAAGGAGCGGCGCGGACAGATGAAAACACTCCTGGCGGCGGTTCTGACGGCAATTCTTACTTCCGCAGCGCTCGCACAAACTCCTGAACAAACGCCTCCACCGCCACCGCCCGCCGACGAAACGCAGACGCAAAAACCGCCCGAGAACCCGCCCGCGAATCCACCCGCCGAGACTCCGCAGCCGCAACCGGCGCCCGAGCAACAACCGCCGCAACCCGCGCCTCCGCCGCCGCCTCCCGCGCCCGCACAAACACAATCGCCGACGGTGCTTTCCGATGCGGCGAGCGGCACGTACGAGCGGCGCGATCAATCGCTGCCGTCGATCAACTTGTACTTACCCGAGGGACAGGCCAGCGTGCGGCTCCGCAAGTTGATCAAGAACGTGCTCTTCGAGAGTCAGATCGACTACGAGTTCGTCAACGGCGACATCTCGACGTTCCTTCGCTACAAGTACTACGCGCGCAACTTCACGTACCGCCTCAGCGTCTTCGACTCGATCGATTTCCCCGACATCACCTCCTCTGACAGCACGCGCGAATTCGAGCGCGTGCGCGGCGGCCTTCTCCTCCTCGGCTTTCCGCGCGACTACAACAACCGCTGGTTCTTTCTCCTGCAGGACGACAGCCTCTCGTTCGGCGACGTGAATCGTCCCGACAATCGGAAGAACAACCTCTATACGAAGGTCGGCTATCAATACGGCACGCAGTTCGATGAGCGCATGAACGCGATCGTCGGCGAGCAGCGAGGACGCATCACGCCGGTGCTGACCGCGTTCCGCGAGATCGGTCCGCAGAAAACCGGCATCGCCGCGGCGGTCACCCAAAGCGCGGGAACGTTGGGCGGCGATTACACGTACACGAGGTTCGAAGCAGAAGGACTGCGGCGCTTCGATCTGACGTCGACGTCATTCGTGTTCTCGCGTCTCCACGTCGGCTCGTTCCTCGCGCGCGATGAGATCAATCCTCCGCCCGCGCCGCGCGATCGCAACGGCGACGGCAAGATCGACGAAACCGACGTCACGCCTCAATGGGAGTTTTTCGACATCCCGCAGTCCGAGTTCTTCCGCCTCGGCGGACGCGAAGCGCTGAAGTCGATCAAGACCAACGACGACTCGATCGGCACTCACGAAGTGCACCTCACGAACGAATTGTTCTTCCCGATCTTCCGCAATCGCGACTACCGCGTCGGCCCGCTCTACTGGAACACGCTCTACGGCATCGGCTACGTCGGCGCCGGAACGGTGGGATTCAAAGTGAACGAGCTCGTGAAAACGAGCCGTCTCGTAGTCGACGCGGGAATCGGAACGGAGTCGGCGATCACCTTCCGCGACTACGACATCTACTTCAGCGTGATCTACGCGAGAGCGCTGCGGAAGCCGGACGGGATTGATGAGGGGAATGGATTCAGGTTCTCGATTCGGACGGTGAGATAAAAAAAACGCGGGCAGGAGCCCTGCTCCTGCCCGCTGCTCGCCCCATCACTTGCTGAGTTAGAACTTCACCAGCGCCAACTCTACGCGCTCCACTCCGCTGATGCCGCGCACCACCTGCATTGCGACGTCTTTCTGCAACTCGTGTTGCACCTGTCCGCCCACGTGCACGACGCCCTGATCCGTACGGACCTGGAAGCGGCAGCCGTCGAGCGCGCGATGGATGCTCAACGCGACCTCGGCCTTACGCGTCAACTCGGCGTCGTTGTTCTGAAGGGTCTGGATGAGATTCGCCACGCGCGCGTATCCATGCGACTTCGCGAAATCGCTGAGAATCTCGGCCTGGGCTTTGTCGGCGGTGCCGCGAATGATCACGATTCCCGCGATCTGATAAACCTGAAGATGCTTCACCACGGCATTCGCGCCGCGGAACGTATCAGTGAGGTCGGTGACTTGAGGATTTTCCGCGAGCGCCGCCGGTACGATCACGGCGACGAACATCGCGATGAGAAGGGTCCGGGTCGTTTGGCGCTTCATGATTCCAGTGTCTCCTGGCACTGGATAGAGCACCGCGCGTGCCACATTGTCACTTCTTTGCAGGAAAAGAATTTAGCGCAGAGCGCGTGAAATTTTTACGCCGCTCGCGACGGTAAGGAAACCGCGACGGGCTCATCCTGGCCGTACGGCTCCGCATTCAGGTGATGCACGTACACGCGCCACAGCAGCGTGACCGCAAGCGCGAGGATCACGACGATCGTGACGGCGGCGAGAACGCGTCGAGTCATATCGATATTGTGACTCAGCAACGGCGGTGCCCGTAAAATTCACGCAAATGCCGCGCGTCCACATCCTCCCCTCCGATCTCGTGAACCAGATCGCGGCGGGAGAGGTCGTCGAGCGACCCGCGTCCGTCGTCAAGGAGCTGATCGAGAACGCGATCGATGCGGGCGCAACCGCCATCGACATCGTTCTTGAAAACGGAGGCAAGAAACTCATCGAGATCCGCGACAACGGCTGCGGCATGCCGGAGGAGGACGCGACGCTCGCCATCGAGCGCCACGCGACTTCGAAGATCCGGGACTTCGACGATCTCACGCGCGTCCGCACCCTCGGCTTCCGCGGTGAAGCCTTGCCGTCGATCGCCAGCGTCTCGCGGTTTACGCTGTTAACCTCCGACAACGAGCGCGGCGAAGCGACGGAGATCGACTGCGATCCCCTCACCGGCGCGCGCACCGCCCGCCCCGCCGCCCGCGACCGCGGCACCACCGTCTCCGTGCGCGAGCTGTTCGAGAATGTGCCGGCGCGACGCAAGTTCCTCCGCAGCGCCGACGCCGAGTTCCGCTCCATCGTGACGGTCGTCTCGTCGTATGCGCTGCCGCTTCCGTCGCGCGCCTTCCGGCTCGAGCACAACGGCCGCGTCGTTCTCGATCTCGCACCGGCAGCGAGCGATCGCGATCGCGTCATCCAAATCCTGGGCAGCGAGACCGACGAGCACCTCGCCGCGATCGACGGCACGATCGGCGACACGAACGCGACCGGCTACGTGACGCGCGGACTTCGCTTCGGCAGCCGCCGCAACCAATTCTTCTTCGTGAACGGGCGCCTCGTAAAAGACCGCGTCCTCACCCACGCGGCCAACCGCGCGGCCGATGCGTTCGACTTCGACGGCCATCCAGCGATCGTCCTCTTCCTCGACATCCCGCCCGAGCTCGTCGACGTCAACGTCCATCCCGCAAAGACCGAAGTGCGCTTCCGCGACTCCTCGCAAATTCACGTCGCCGTCGAACAAGCGATCAAGAAGGCGATAGGCGGAGCCGAAGAAGGAGCCGCGCTTCTCCCCCAGCACCCAGCACCAGGCACCCAGCACTCACCCCTCTTCCCTCCCGAACGCTACGACGCGACCCCCAACTGGACGCCGCAATTCACGCCGTTGTTTCAGCGCACGCCCGTCGTACAGCCGCCCGTACGGGCGGCGGCAGCTGTTGAATTGGAAGAAGAAGCGCCGCCGCAGCTAGGCGACCTGCAGGGACGCATCATCGGCCAATACCGATTGAGCTACATCCTGCTCGATACACCGGGTGGATTGCGGCTCGTTGACCAGCACGTCGCGCACGAGCGCGTTTTGTACGACCGCTACCTCGCACGCGTCGAGGCGCGCGCACCCGTATCCCAACAACTCCTCACTCCGATCCTCTACGAGACCGGCGCAAACGAAAGTGCAGTGCTCGAGTCCCACATCGAAGAGTTGCGTGCCGTCGGCTTCGACGTCGAACGCTTCTCCGGCAACACCTTCGCGATCTCCGCCCTCCCGCCCGAGCTCGTACGCAACGATGTCGAGACCTTCCTCGTGAAACTGATCGACGCTTCGCTTGAAGAAAAATCCTCGCACGTGAAGACCGTGCGCGAGCGCATCACCGCATCGCTTGCCTGTCAGGCAGCGATCAAAGTCCATCGCCCGCTCACCGGCGAAGAAATGGCGCGTGTCGTCGCCGAGCTCCTCCAATCCTCCAATCCCTTTGCCTGCCCCCACGGCCGCCCGATCATCGTGGACATCCGCCACCTCGACATCGAGCGGCACTTCCACAGGAAGTAGAAATTGACACCTCCGCCGCGCGGCTTCAACACTAATGCGCATGAAACTTCCGAAATGCGCATGAAACTTCCGACGAAGCTCCTCGGCAAATTCGGCGAATGGTGGGCGGAATGGTTCTATCGCCTCCGCGGCTACATCGTCGTCGCGAAGAACGCGCGCAGCACGTACGGTGAGATCGACCTCGTCCTCCGCCGCGGCCGCACCCTCGTCATCGCGGAAGTGAAGACGCGCCAGAGCCGCACCGCCGGCGAAGGCGTCGATGCCGTCACCCGACACAAACGCGACCGCCTCATCCGACTCGGCCACCGCTTCGCCGCAAACCATCCCGACACCCAACTCCGCTACGACATCATCTCCAACTTCTGGACCGGCTGGCGGTTCGTCGTGTCCCACTACGCCGATGCGTTCCAACCGCTGGTCGACGCGCAGCGGCCGTGGGTATTGCGGGGGTAAAGACCGAACGCAGAACGCAGAACGCAGAGCTGAGAAAGGGTTCGTCGTTCTGCCATCTGCCATCTGCCATCTGCCTTCTGCCATCTGCTTTCTGCGTTCCGCGTTCCGCCTTCTGCCTTCCGCCTTCTGCGTTCTGCGTTCTGCCTTCTGCCATCTGCCTTCTGCTTTCTGCCTTCTGCCATCTGCCATCTGCCTTCTGCCTTCTGCTTTCTGCTTTCTGCTTTCTGCTTTCTGCCTTCTGCCTTCTGCTTTCTGCTTTCTGCTTTCCAAAGGTAGGGAAACCCTCTCTCCGCGTCACTCCTTTACGAGAGAACCTCGCGATGCCCACCGAACCGGAGCCGATCCGTTGTTGTGTCGACGTCTTCGACGCGCCCCCGCCCACCCGGGTCGCGGAGCGGATGGCGCTCATGAAGGACGAGACGTGGGGGTCGGGATTCAAGTTGCGGGTGCGGTTTCTGGAGGGCGAGAAGGCCGTTCAGGACAAGGTCAAAAAGGTTGCGCTGCAGTGGATGGACCATGCGAACATCAACATGGTGTTCGTGAAAGACGGCGACGCGGAAGTACGGGTCGCATTCCGGCCCGGCGGGTCTTGGTCAGAGGTGGGGAAGCGCTCCAAAAAGATCGAGCAGGCGAAGCCGTCGATGAATTTCGGGTGGCTCACTCCCGTCACCGCCGATGACGAGTATCAGCGCGTGGTGCTGCACGAGTTCGGACATGCGCTCGGATGCATTCACGAACATCAGCATCCCGCCGGCGGGATCCACTGGAACAAGCAGAAGGTGTACGACTACTACAAGCGCACGAACGGGTGGGACCCGCCGCGCGTCGACACCAACATCTTTCAGGCGTATTCGGCGGATCTCATCAAAGGAACCGGCCAGGCCGATCCGAAGTCGATCATGATGTATCCGATTCCCGCGGCGTTGACCGAAGACGGATTCACCGTCGGATGGAATCGCGAGCTGTCGCTGACGGACAAGAAGTTCATCAAGACTCTCTACCCCTTCTGAGGAGCGGCGTGAATGGGCGCGAAGGATTACGCGATCGTCGTCGGGATCAGCAAGTACCCCGCCCTCGGCGATCTCGTCGGGCCGGAAGCCGACGCGCGCGACTTTCATGCGTGGCTCATCGATCCGCAGGGCGGCGCCGTGCCGGAGGCGAACGTCACGCTGCTGCTTTCTTCCAACTACCCCGTCGCGGCGCAGCTGAAGGCGAAGCCGCAGGTCGCGGACATCGAAGCGGTGTTCGACGACTTCTACGTGAAGGGACGCGAGGAGTCGGTCGTCGGCGATCGCCTGTATCTCTACTTCGCCGGTCACGGCTTCGCGCCTTCGCTCGAAGATGCCGCGCTGCTCATGGCCAACGCCGCGCGCGGGATGACCGGCTATCACATCCCCGGACGCAAGTACGCGAACTGGTTCCGGCAGGCCGCGTTCTTCAAGGAAGTCGTGCTCATCATGGACTGCTGCCGCGAGAACTATCAGCTCAGCGCCGTCCGCAACGTTCCGTACGAGCAGTTGAACGGCGATCCGCCGGCGACACCGTTCTTCGCGTTCGCAACGCAGTGGTCGCGCGCGGCGCGCGAGGGACCGTGGGGCGACGGCGGCGCGATGCGCGGCCTGTTCACGCTCGCGCTGCTGGCCGGACTGCGCGGCGGCGCGGCGCGCGACGCGAACGGACAAATCGCCGGCGACGCGCTGGAGAGCTTCGTCTTCAACTTCGTGCGCAAGAGATTCACCGAAGGAGGCGATCAGGAAGAGCATCCCGATCCGGAATTCTCCTACGACAAGATGAAGCCGCTCGTGTTCGGCGCGCCGGCCGCGGCTCCAGGCGCAGCCGTGCCGCTGGCGGCGGCCGACGCGTACATCGTGCGCATCGCCATCCAGAATGGCGATGCGGGAAAGAAGTTAACACTGTCAACCAACGGCAGGCCGGACATCGCGCCGGCGGTGCAGCAGCCGGACAAGTGGGAGTGGCATCTCGACATGGCAGGCTTGTACAAAGTGACGCGCAGCGACGGGAAGTCGAAATTGTTCGAAGTGATCGGCGAGAAGAAGGAAGCGATCGATGTCAGCTTCGACTGAGCAAACCATCACCGTCAACGCGCCGCGCGACGTCGAGACGATCATCATCGATCACGCGTTCAATCTCGTGCATCACGGCGTCGGCAGCTTCACGCATGCGCTCGCGCCGGGCCTGTACAAATTCAAATACCGCCGCGGACTTGCGATTCACGAGACGCTCGAGGAGATCGGCGACGCGCCGCGCACGATCGACGCGCCGGAGCTCGAGTTCAGCTCCTCCGTTCCTCTCAGCAGCACGCGCGGCGCCGAGGCGAAACATCTCGATGCGGCGCGAAAACTCAGTAACGAGACGCACGTCAGCGTCGGCTCCGGCAGCCGCATTTTCGCGTTCGCGCGGTGGCTCGCCGAAGACGCGCAGCACAGCCACGACATCGCGACGCGCGTGACGCTGCACAAGCTCGACGGCACGCTGCTCGTCGACCTCGAGCAGCACGCCGTCGTCGACGACCGGAACGCCACAACCTGCGCCGGCTGCAGCATCGAGCTCGATCCCGGCGCGTACCGCTTCCGCCTCACGCGCAGCGACGAGCCGCTCGAGCAGATCGTCGTCGCCTCTCCGGGGTGGCAAACGCTGGTCTTCCTGCTGCACGAGCCGTCGCCCGCGGGAGAAGTGCCGCCCGCTCCGCTCGCATCGGCGTCGATCCTGATGTCGCGCGGCGGCTTCGATCCCGAGAGCGAGATGCTCCGCATGGCCGACGCCGCGCGCATCGCGCTGCAGGAAAAGCGGACGACGATGCCGCGCGAGCTGCTCTCCGAATTGCTCGACGACAACTTCGCGAATCCGATGCTCGGCATCTACGGAGGCTGCGCGCTCGCAACGCAGTCTCCCGACGCACTGCCGCGCGTGTTGTTCGCGCTCGATCGTCTCGTGCCGGGACATCCCGACGTCAACGCGCTCCATCTTGCGGTCGGCGAGTCGAACGTCGTCGTGGACGTCCCGCCGATGCTGCGCGCGAGCTGGACCAGCGTCGTCAAAGCATCGGTCGACGGGCGCGCGTTCATGAATCCGGAATCGCTCGCCGCGCGGATGCCGGCCGCCCTCCTCGAAGGAACGCCGTGGCTGATCTGGTCGCCGAACGCGGTGCTGGACGATGACGACGTCGTCGTGCGCGACGTTTCGAACGATCTGAGCGAGCTCGAATCCTGCGTCGGCAACTTCACCGACGGACCGCCCGTCGAGCTCTCCGGCGCGGAGGAAGAGTTGTTCTCCTATCTCACGCGCCGCGCGCGCATCAACAAGAAGACGACGAAGAGTCAACCGCTGCGCCTCGACGAGAAGATTCTCGCGAACACATTCGGAACCACGGTTGCGAACGTGCAGTCGATCATCAGCGGACTCGCGACAAAGTTGCGCGGGAACTGAGCGCAACCCACGACCCCTCACCCGGCGCTTCGCGCCGCCCTCTCCCCGCCAGCGGGGCGAGGGGCCACTTACATGAGCGTCGACTAGCCCGGGCTCGGGTTGGCGAGCGAAGCGTCTGCATCAGCCCCCGCCCCGGGCGCGGGAGCGGGAGCGGGAGCGGGCGCGGGCACGGGAAGGCTCGTGATTTGTTGCCCTTCGCCCGCTTGCGGGGAGGTGGCCGAACGCCGGATGAGGGGCATGCGTTTAAGCGAGCTTCACCGACGCCTCGATGCGATGCCGTCCCTGCGGCCATGCTTTCAGGAACGCGCGCCACATCACTTTCGTGTCGATCTGCGTCGCCATGTCGAACTCCACCGCTTCCTGGCGATGCCGGCGCGCTTCGTCGTGACGCGGTGAATCGGGATAGCGCTCGAACCATTCGTCCCACGCCGCGACTGTTCCGGTCTCGAAGGCCGCGTTGAAATCGCCGTCCGCGATCGCGAGCCGCGCGATCGCGCGCCGCGCTTCCGCTGCCGACGCTCCGTCCGGCTTCGCCTTCAAGTACGCGTGCAGCGCTTCCGAAGTGCCCGCGCCTTTCGCCGCCTCCCACATCCGCGCGTCGTCGCCCGCATCGAGCACACTCAGTCGCTGCTTCGCATCCTTCGCGAGGATCCCCTCCGGATACGCGCGCAGAAATTCTTCGAGTTTCGCGCGATCGCCTTTGCGCGCCTGATCGAAGGCCTGCGTCTCGCGCAGATGATCTTCCGCATGCGCGGAGAGCGAGCTGTCGGGAAACTCTTCGAGAAACGCCGCCCACGCCCCCGCGTTCTTCGCCGCGAGCGCGACGCTGTACGCCGTCTCTTCGCGAATCTTCGCCGCCCCGAGCCGTTCGTTCGCCGCCACGGCGTGACGATCGTGTCCCCATCGCTCGAGGTAATCGCTCCACGCCGCCTCGGTGTCCATCGCCGAGGCGGTGTCGAACGCGAGCCGCTCCTCGATCGCGCGCTCCGCTTCGTCCGCGTGATCGTGCGGATACTTCGTGCGGTAGTCGCGGAAGGCGTTGTACGTATCCGCCGCGAGTGCCGCCGCCCACGCGACTTCGGCGCGCCGCAAGTCCTCCGTCGGCTCGTTCGCCTTCGCCAGCGTCCCCTCGGTGCGCGAGAACGTCGTCGGCATGTGCGACACGAACGGCGCGAGCGCCTCGGCGAAGACGCGCGCGCTCGGATAGCGCTTCGCGCGATCCTTCTCCAGCGCGCGCAAGACGACCGGCTCGAGGCCGAGAGGAAAATCGAGCTCCGGATTCGCCTCGTCGAACGACGGCGGCGGCTGCGTGAGATGTTTGACGATGTAGCCGTTCGGCGTGCGCGCGCTGAATGGCGGCACGCCCGTGACCATTTCGAAAAGCACGACGCCGAGGGAGTAGAGATCCGTGCGGCCGTCGAGCTCTTCGCCTTCCGGCAACTCGCCGAGCTGCTCCGGCGACATGTACTTCGGATTGCCCATGATCACGTCCTGCGTGATCTCCGCCTTCGACTTCACGTCCTTCGCGACGCCGAGGTCGATGATTTTTACGAGCAGGTGATCGTCGTGATCGAACGCCAGCATGATGTTGTCGGCGGAGACGTCGCGATGCAGCAGACCGCGCCGATGCACGTGATCGAGTCCCGCCAGGACTTGCATCGCGATCTCCGTCGCGAGCGCGAGCGGAAGACGTCCGTTCTCCAGCTGCCACTGCCGCACGGTCGTGCCGTCGATGAACTCCGCGACCATATAGCTCGTGCCGTCGGGGAGGATCGAGAAGTCGTGCATCACCGCGACGTTCGGATGATGGATCTGCGTCGCGAGCTGCGCTTCGCGCAGGAAGCGCTGACGATACGTTTCGTCGGCGAGCAGTGCCGCGCGCATCGTCTTCACCGAACGGAACGCGTCGAGATGGATGTGCCGCGCTTTGTACACCTCCCCCATCCCGCCCACCCCGAGCAGGCCGACGATCTCGTACTTGCCATCGAGCACGGTGCCCCGCGCAAGGACCGACGTGCTTTCCGTCATCTGCACAACTGTAGCGCTATCGCGCCTTCAACGAGCGTGCGATCAATCCGATGCCGCCCATCAACAGCACCAGCATGAGCAGCGTGTTGAAGAGACTCGTCGGGCGAAAGTAGATGTCGAGATGCGAGAGGATCCCGATGAACAGGATCACCGCGCCGGCCAGCGTGAGCACCCAGCCGACGATTGACTTGCCGTCGAAAAACAGAAACGCGATGCCGACGATGAACGGCAGCAGCGACAGCCCGAACGCGTTGTAGCCCCACAGCTGCCAGTAGCCGCTCGTGACCGTGACCTGGTTCGTGAGCAGCCACCCGCCCGCCACCGCCATCGCAAATCCGATGAAGAACGTAGCGATCCCGCCCTCGGTGCCACCCGCGCCGCGAATTTCGTGCATGGCCAAAGGATAGTCGAAGGCGGCTGCGCGGATGCCAGTGCGCGGCTACGCCGATGGCCACATCCGCCATCTGCCATCCGCCATCTGCCATCTGCCATCTGCCATCCGCAAAGCCGCCATCAGCGAAGCCGCCATCGCGCGCAGCGCACGTTTCTGCCTTCTTTGCCGCACACCACTTTTCAGGTACATTGCTCGTCGTCCCCAATCCGCCGCCACAACTCACTTCGTGCCGTCAATGGAGAGCGCCATGGAAAAGAATCGCTTTACCGATACCTATCGGACGCAGAACACCGGCAAGCCGCTCCCGTTGCCGATCATCGATTGGACGCGCATCGGCTACACCGCGCCGACGGTGATCAGCGGCGAATACGACGGCTCGAGCGCGCCGCTGCCGAAGGCGGACGTCGTCGTCATCACGTGGACGTCCGCCGAGTGGAACGCGTTCGACCACGTCTTCGTCAACAGCGGCTCGACGCGTTATCCCGACGATCGAGACTGGGAGCATGCGTGGCATACGTACAGCCGCAATGTCCCGTCGAGTATGACGTCCGACAATACGACCGCGCCTTTGTGGGGTCTCTATCGCGTCATCGAAATGAAGGCGTCGAAGAAGAAAACAATTCGCGTGCTGCTCTTCAAATGCGACACGCACCTGGCGCACCCGCCATACGCCAGCGGCCTCGAACAAATTACGAATCAGTTGATCGATGAGACGGGCTGCTCCTGGATCTGGTCGATCGGTACCGCCGGCGGCGCGAAAGAATCCGAAAACCTCGGCGACGTCGTCATTACGAACGCCGGACACATTCAATTGAAGCTTTCGGAAAATCTCTCGTCGGGCCTCAACAATAAAACCGTCAAAGGAACGGCGTTCCCGTCGACGAAACTCTTCAACACCGTGCAAAGGCACTTCTTCTTCGACATGGCCACTGTCGTCACATGGCCGGTACTGAGCTCGATGCTGGAAGAGCTGCAGCAGCAGGATTCCGGCGCGAAGTCGCTGACACTTTCCGATCTCGTCAATCCGCCGCTCGATCCGAAAAATCTCAAGCAATCGAAAATCCTTCCGAAAGACGGACAGCCGCTCCTGACCACCGACTTCTACTACATCGCCTCGGGGGCCGAAGCCGCGAAATGGTCGGTGCTGGAGATGGACGACGCGGTGATCGGCTACGTCGCCCAGCAGAAGAAAACGAGCTTCTGCTTCTCGCGCAATATTTCTGATCCCATCGTGCCGGCCAAGGCCAAGGGCAAAACAATCGACAATTCGATTCGCGGAGATTGGTCGAGCGCGGTCTACACCCGCTTCGGCTTCTACACGAGCTTCAATGGAGCGCTCGCGACGTGGGCGGCGCTAACGGCGATGTAAGCAAGGAGAATTCATGTCCCTCAGCGCAATCGGAGACAGCGGCAAAGCGGTCGACTGGTGGTTCATCTACAAAGTTCCGAAGGATGCGAAAGCGGCCGACAAGAGCGGCAAGCCGGCGACCGGCTTCGAGTACGCCTATTTCGATTCCGACAGCAAAGCGCTGGCCGGCTCGAAACATCTGCTCAATGACACGACCAATGCACTGCGCCTGACGCTGCAGCAGCTTCCCGTCAGCGGTCATCCCACCGTCGGCGTCGTTTATTACAACGACGAATATCCGTCGAGTTTGCACAAGACCAACAACGACGACAAGGGCCACTGCAAAGGCGTGCTCGCGTTCGACACGGCAGCCAACAGCGCGATCTGGCTCCTGCACTCGACGCCACGCTATGCGACGCCCGGCTCCTTCGATTTTCCGTCGGACGAGCTCGATTATGGGCAGACGTTTCTCTGCATCACGCTGAAGGACGTCAAGACCGCCGAGGCGATTGCGACACAGATGCTGTCCCAGCAGGGACCGCAGGCGTACGGGCCCACACTGCCGAAAGCCGCGGGCAGCGTGTGGAGCGACCTCACTGCCGGAAAATTCACACTGTCGAAAACGCCGAGCGACATCACGTTCACGTCGAAGGCGGGCAACAAGTTCCGCAGCATCGCTAAGAGCCGCTTGTGGGGACAGGACCTCTGGAGCGACGAAGTCGGCGACGACCTCGGCGTGAATCTCGACGTCGAGTCGTGGCGCCGCGGAACGACTCCCTCGACGACCGACAGCAACAAGACAGACGACATCGTCGACGTCGTCGACGTCGATTTCGGTCCGCTGCAATTTCCCTATGCCTGGCCGGAGACGAAAGACCACGCCAAATGGGCGCAGTCGATCGAAACAACAGGAAAACCGGCCGCCGATTGGGTCTGCATCGCGGACATCAATCGCCAAACGTCACAGTCGAAGCGCGGCGGCGGCTCGATCTGCTTCCAGCACCCCGCATTGTGGAAATGCCTCGCACAGATCGATCAGGTCACGCCGCCGGAGTTGAAGAAGAAAACGAAGTGAGGATTGTGGTGACCGCTGAGGATTGTGGTGACCGCTGCCCTCAGCGGTCACAGCCCGCCTATGGCGGCGCCAAGCGGCGCGACCGCTGAGAGCAGCGGTCGCCACAAGTTCTGCGCCAGTCTTCATCGAAGTCGTCCGCGTCATTGGATTCGCCATGCGTCATGGATGGGAATCCCAGCTCGTTCGCTGTCGCAATCCACGACCGCTGAAAATCGTCGCGCTGATGATGCGGCAGCATCACGCCTCGCGAATACAAATAGATGTGCAGCATCTCGCCCGCCCACGCGGCCGCCATGAAATCCGCGGTCGACGACGGCTCGTGCGGCATCGGCTTCCAACCAACCGGAATCTGCCACGGCGTCGGATTGAGAATGAGCGTGTACTCCTTCTGTTTCGCGTGATCGGCCGATGCGAGCAGCGTGAGGATGCCGGGCTCCGGCGCGCGCCCGATGCCCGGCTCGTTCAAATCCTCCGTCACGATCACGCGATATTCGGGCGTGCTGAAGTATCGAAAAAGCTCGTGCCCGCGCGACGTGGCGGCCCAGCGAACGAATCCGTCGCGCGTCGCCGCCGACGTGTTGCGAATCTGCCGCTCCGTGAATCGAATCACGCCGTAATCATCGCGACGGATCGCCTCGCCGGCGAGAATGATTCCGGACGATTGCGCGGCAACCGACCACGCAACGAGCAGCATCGCGGCGACGAGAAGGGATCGCACGAAAGTACTGTAGCGGATTCGCGGAGCAACGGTCTCGCAACGTTCCACCGAACTTTTCGAGACGGATCGGCGAACGCCGCAAACCCCGGGGGGAGGCAATGAGTATTCTCCAACCGGGACCTGGAGATCTTCCGCAAAATGCGCATCATCATCGTCGACGACGAACCGCTGGCGCGTGCGCGCATGCGCCAGGTGCTCGGAGACCTCGGCGCGCAGATCGCGGCCGAGTGCAGTGACGTGGCCGAGGCGCGCGCGGCGATCGAGGTGAGCAACGCGGACGCGGTGTTCCTCGACATCGAGATGCCCGGCGCGAGCGGACTCGATCTCGCGCGCGAGCTCGAAGCGGCCGGACATCCGCTGGTCGTGTTCGTGACCGCGCATCCGCAGTACGCCGTGAAGGCGTTCGACGTCGCGCCGGTCGACTACGTGCTCAAGCCCGCCGAGACCGTGCGCTGCCGCCGCGCGTTGAAGCGCATCGAGCGGATCCTCGAAGCGCGGCGAACGATGCCGGACAACGGAAGCGGCGGCGGAAAATATCTCGATCGCGTCTTCGTCAAGGAAGGCGACCGCCTCGTGCATCTGCCGACGAAAGACATCGAAGTGATCGAAGCGCTCGGCAATTACGTGAAGCTGCGCGCCCTGGGCCGCTCGTTCGTCGTGCGCGGCAGCTTGTCCGCACTCGAGGGGCGGCTCAATCCGACGCGTTTCGTGCGTACGCATCGCTCGTACATCGTCAATGTGTCGCGCGTGCGAGAGCTGCAACCGCTGTCGCACGGCGACTACAACGTGCTCCTCGACAGCGGCCAGACGGCGCCGCTGAGCCGCGTCTATCGCGACCGCTTCCACATGTTCGTGCTGTCGAGCACGGACAAGCAATAGATGGCGGATGGCGGATGGCGGATGGCGGATGGCGGAGAATACTGCAAGCTTGCCTCGCCATCTGCCATCCGCCATCCGCCATCTGCCTGACGGTATGGGGCAGGTTTTCCAACCTGCCCCCCGGGAGGCAGGCTGGAAAGCCTGCCCCACACCGCCATCTGCCATCCGCCCTCTGCCATCCGTCAATCCGGCTCGTGTCGCCCGTGGACCGTCTCGACACCCACGGTGGACTTTCCGGCACGCAGCGGCACTATCGTACGCACGAAATGAGCGATAGCGCGCCGATCCTGACGCCGCGCCAGCGGTGGTCGATCACCGGCGGCATTGTGCTTCTGGTGATGGCGGCACGCGTGGCGGTCATCATTACGGCCGCGCGATTTTTCGGACTCGACCTCAAGAACGAAGTCGCGTCCGTCCTCGGCGGCGCGGGACTGATCGCCGCATTGCCGCTCGGCATTGCAGTCGTCGAGCGAATGCTCGCGCACGAAAAGCGGCGGTGGTGGCTGGAGCCGCTGGTTCTCCTCGCATACGGCGCGTTCTCCGGTCTCCTCGGACTGCTGTCGTATTTCACGATCATTCCGATGCCCGACTGGGAATCGGTGGTCATGACGTTTCGCATTTCTTTTCCGTTGGTCGCAACGGCGAGCATGCTGCTGCTGTCGATCGCGATCGGTGTGATCAGTGCGATCCAGCGCTACAGGCTCGCGCTCGACGCGGACTTGCGACGACTGGAATTCGAGGCCGCGGCCGCACAGCGGACGCGCGAACTGATTGAACAGCGAATGCGTCCGTCGTTCGTCATCGGCACGCTCGAACGAATCGCATCGATGCTCGATTCCGGCGATCCCGGCGCCGAACCGCTGCTCCTCCGGCTCGCGCGCCACGAGCGGCGGCTATTACAGGACGTACCGGCGGAAACGGCTCCTTCCCCGACGGCACCGCAAGCCGAGACGCAATGGAGCGCGCCGATTACAGGCGCACTCGTTCTCTATTTCACGGTATCGATTTTCACCGACATGCAATTTATTGCCTGGCAGGGCACCTGGAATCTGCTGGTGATGACGTTGACGTCCGCCATGTTGTGGCTCGCGATTGGACCGCTTCTCAATGAGGTGATCGATCGTCTGGTTCGATTTCGCTTCATTGTAGCCATCGGATTCGCGGCGATTGCAGCGTTAACAGCAGCGGCCATGGTCACCGTGGGCAGCATTTCGACATTATGGAAAATACTGGACGCCGGCGAATTCGCCGAGGCGCCTATGTTTTTCTCATTCATTATGTGGCGGAATGCATTGACCGCCTGTGTCATTGCGGCGAGCAGTTTCGCGGCCGGATTCGCGCGCGTGATGTTCGAGGCACGGGCGGGAGCGGCGCGAGCGAGAGAACAGCTCTTTCACGCCGAGGCAAGGGAGCTGGAGGCGCGGTTCCACCCGCATTTTCTCTTCAATGCCCTCGGCTCGATTGCGGCGCTGATTCGCAGCGACGCGGCGGCGGCGGCGACCATGTGCCGCCGTCTGGCCGGCCTCGTCTCGAAGACGATCGCCTGCGCCGGAGCGGACCGCTGGCGGCTCGAGGAAGAGCTCGACCTCGTGTCCGACTACCTCTCGGTGCAGACCACGCGGTTCGGAGACCGGCTGCGGATCGTCAGCTGGAGCATCCACGGCGCGGCACGGCAGGAGGCGATTCCGCGGCTGATCCTCCAGCCGCTGATTGAAAACATTTTCAAACATGCCGTCGCCGTGACGAACCATTCCATAGACGCCGGCGTAAGTGTCCGCAGGCGCCGCCAGCGTCTCGATATTCGTGTTTGGAACTCGACGAACGGCGTGAGTCCGCGATTGTCCCATGGACGCGGGTTGGCGTTCGTGTCGCGACGCGTCCGCGATGCCGGCGGCGAAATTACAATCGCCTTCGACAATGGACAATTCAATGTCCACTGTTCGATTCCGGTCATTCGTCCCACAATCGAACAGACTGCCCACACTACAATCCCGATTCAGTCCGACTCACCACGTCCACAGTCCGTTTAGCCACAATTCACATCCACTGACGATTGTGTCCGCGCACAATGCGCGCGTCATGAGCTCGCTCCTCTACGAAAGCGACGACGTCGTCATCGAGTCCACCCACAGTGACGCCGGCGGACATCTGTCCGCTTCGCAGACGCTGCTGGCACACGCCTTCGTCTTTTCGCGCACGATTTCCAAGCTCGAAGATGGAGAAGGCCGCTCCATTACCGCCAACCCGGCCGCGGTCCTGATGCTCAATCAGAACCAGCGTTACACCACGCGACCGACCGGCGAGGTCGACTCGTCGGTCCGCTATCTGGTCAGCGACACCGTTTTGTTACAGCTCCTTACGCCGTTCGAGAAAAATGTGTCCCTTTACAGACCGTTTCGATTTCTCGAGGCCGCGCCGCCCGCGGCGACGCTGATCGAAGAGCGCGTGCTGGCCGAGGGGTTGGCGTCGGGCGATCAGCTCGACGTCGAGGAGGCGGTGTTTCGGATCCTGGCGTCGGTGATTCGCGCCGCTTATGGACAGAAGCGCGGCCGCATGTCGACGCGGCGCGAGATCGACGGCGTCGAGGCCGTACGCGAATGGATTGCGCGCAATCCCGAAGCAAATCCCTCGCTCCCGGATTTGAGCTCCATCGCCGGCCTGACGCCGATGAAACTCTGCCGCGCGTTCCGCCAGCGCACGGGGCTGACGCTGACACGGTTTCGTCACGTACTGCGCGGCTGCCTCGCGCTGGACCTGATGACGAGCGGCGCGAAAGACCTGCTGGAGATCTCGTTGTCGCTCGGATATTCGAGCCACAGTCACTTCACATACGTGTTTCGCCGGATTTTCGGTGAGGCGCCCTCGGCTGTACGTCGCCGCCTGACCGCGCCCATCGAGGCCGCGACCGCCGCCGCCCGGTCAGCAGCACACGCGAGCCGGTAGGTTCGTGTGCCGCGTACGGCGACGGCCGACAGCCATCACAGTTCATATTGACGATGGAATTCGCGTTTGGTTATCACGAAATTCGCGCACTATCAGGATATTGCGGACAGTGTGCTGTCACGCTATTGCACCACGCTTCAATATCCCGCCCGCCTTTGTCCGACGCATTGAAAGCGCCGCGCGCGCTCAATCGCGCAACTCACACGAATTCCTACGCTTATACAAACAAACCGCATGGTGAATGCCGTGCACGGGACAGTGGCAGTCGCTGCATTACGAGCGAAAATTCAGCCATTACGGAGGTGCAACAGTTCTCATAACGACATGTCAACACGTCTCAGGCCTTGATTCAACACTGAAAGGAGCAAAGATGAAATCAAGACCCAGAATCCTCAGGGATGCTGGCCGGCTGCTGAGCATGATGCTCATCCTCCTGTTCATTACAGGAACGGCGGTCGCCCAGATCTCGACCGGATCGATCGCCGGTAAAGTCCTCGACCCGGACGGCAACCCGCAGGTGGGCGCCACAGTCACGCTCACCGGCGCCGGCGCGCCTAAGGTCGTCGTAACGGAAGCCGACGGAACGTTCCGCTATCCGAGCCTCCCGCCCGGCCAGTACAACCTCAAGGCCGAGCTCGAAGGAATCGGGATTGCGACGACTCCGCTCGACGTCAATATCGGCCGTAATTCGAGCGTCACGATGAAGCTCGCGCCGACCCTGCAGCAGACCATTACGGTCACTGCGGAGACGCCGCTGCTCGACGTTCGGAAGACCGGCACGGGCGCAACGGTGACGAAGGTCGAGTTGGAGAGTATTCCGACCGCGCGCGATCCGTGGGTCATCCTGCAGCAGGTTCCCGGCGTTCTGACCGACCGCATCAACGTCGGCGGCAACGAATCCGGACAGCAGTCCTCGTTCGTCGGCAAGGGTGCGGGTGGCGACCAGGCGACGTTCAACGTCGACGGCGTCAACATCACCGACATGTCGGCGCTCGGCTCGTCCCCGGCCTATTACGACTTCGATTCGTTCGAGGAAGTGCAAGTCGCCACGGGCGGCTCCGATCCGCGCATTCAAACCGCGGGCGTGCAGCTGAACATGGTGTACAAGCGCGGCACGAACGATTTTCGTGGTTCGGGCCGTTATTTCATGACGCAGGGACGCGAGTCGACGGTCAGTGAGGAAGCGAAGCCGTATCTCAACTTCTTCAATGCCATCGACAGCGTCGACGACTACGGCCTCGAGCTCGGTGGCCCGGTCATCAAGGATCGTCTCTGGCTATGGGGCGCTTATGGCCACAACCAGATCGATCTCTTCGTTGCCCAGCCGACGACCAACAATCTCCCGCTTGGCGCCAACGATCCCAACGTCGGCATCCGTTTCACGGACAAGACCAAGCTCGAGACGCTCAACGGCAAGCTGAATGCTCAGATCACCACCAACAACAGCGCCGTCCTTCTGTATACGGACAGCGGCAAGACGAAGTTCGGCCGCAATGCGAGCCCGACCCGTCCTCCCGCCACGACGTACAACCAGGAGAATTACGGACCCAAGGGCAATTACAAGGTCGAAGACACGCACATTTTCTCGTCGAACTTCTACCTGACGGGCATGTTCTCGAAGACCAACGGCGGTTTCCAGCTCGTTCCCAACAGCGGGCAGAACTGCACGACCTTCGAGTGCATCAACGGCTCCAGCACTCAGAACGCCTATCAGGACGCGGCAACCGCGGTGTGGGCCCGCTCGTTCGCGTATGCGTTCATCAAACGTCCGCAGAGTCAGTATCGTGCCGACGGTTCCGCGTTCTTTGGAACGGGATCGCTCAATCACGAGCTGAAATTCGGCGCCGGCTTCCGTGAAGTCCAGCAGGAGACCCAGAGCAGCTGGGCCCACGATCAGTACTACATCGACTTCACGAACCTCGGCGCTCCGGACTGCTGCGGCGTGTATTTCCTGCGCCCCGGCAACAGCCACATCAAGGGCGACTACACCGATCTCTACGTCGGCGACACTCTGCTGCTCGGCAATCTCACGATCCAGGGCGGCCTCCGCTGGGATCAACAGAAAGGCCACTCCGGTCCCGCGAGCACCGTTGCCAACCCCGACGTTCCCAACCTCCTCCCGGCCGTTTCGCTCAATGTTCCGGACGAGATCAAGTGGACCAGCATTTCCCCGCGTCTCGGATTCACCTACACGCTGGGCTCCACGCGCCGCACGGTTCTGCGCGGCGGCTACAACCGCTACGTCGACCAGCTCGGCACCGGCACCATGGGCGCGGCCAATCCGCTGAACGGCTATCAGTATCTCTACTACTACAACATCACCGACTCGAATCACGACCGGCACATCACCGGCGCCGAGCTCGCCGCGTCGCTCCTGAACGGCGCGTACTTCTACGGCAGCTACCACCTGGATCCGAACGATCCGCTGCATACCAAGCAGCTCACCCGCTTCGACAACGACATGAATCCGCCGCACACCGACGAATTCGTGCTCGGATTCGAGCATGAGCTGATGTCCGACTTCACGGTCGGCGCGAACTTCACGCATCGCAGCCTCAATGATTTCGTGGGAACGCGCTTCGAGAAGACCCAGGGACATGAAGACTGGTATTCGTCCGCGGATTACACGCTGCTCGGCAACACCACCGGCCATCTGCCGCCGTGCCCCGTCAATCCGACGACCGGCAAGGTGCCGCGTCCTGACGGCTGCACGGGCGCCGCGTTCAGCGTCCCCGTGTACGTCCTCAAGGCCGGCATCTCCACGCCGACGTTCGGCGTCATCACCAACCTTCCCGATTACTCGCAGAAGTACGAAGGTGTCGAGCTGACGGCAACGAAGCGTATGTCGCACCACTGGATGTTGCGCGGCAACGTCTCGTGGAACGACTGGACGCAGCAGGTCGGCCCCGACGCCATCACCGATCCGACGAACCTTCGCACGACCATCGGCTGCAACAACTGCGACGGCTCCACCGTCGTTCAGGGTTCCGGCACCGGCTCCGGCTCGAAGGGCGGCGTCTACATCAACTCGACCTGGTCGTACAACCTCACCGGCGTCGTGCAGCTCCCGTGGCAGTTCAGCCTCGGCGCGAGCGCGATCGGCCGCGAGGGCTATCCGGTTCCGTACGTCTCCCGCGTCTTCACGGGAGCGAATACGATCGGCGGCGAAGGCTACAAGCAGGTGCTCGTCGCCGGTGTCGACGACTTCCGCCTGCCGGACGTCTTCAACCTCGACCTTCGCCTGGCGAAGGATTTCCGTTTCAACCAGGTTGGTCTCACCCTGTCTGTCGACGCGTTCAACATCACGGACCAGCGCACCGTTCTGCAGCGCACCACGCGAGTCAACGATCGCCTGGCGCGTTCCTACACGGCCGCGAACCGTGTCGTCGAAGCGCAGGCCCCACGCGTGTTCCGCCTCGGCGCACGCCTCACGTTCTAACCCTCCGGGATGCGCGGGCGACGCAAGTCGCCCGCGCATGTTTCTCTCTCCGAGGGTTGCACCACTTTCTTCGCTGCTGCTGTGGAGACAGCGCTTCGTCGCGATAGCATCCGTTGCGATGCGATTCCGCGATGCCGTCGCCGCAGAATTCGAGCGCAGACGAGCGCGCAACGCGCGTTACTCCATGCGCCGCTTCGCGCGCACCCTCGGCGTTCACCACAGCACCGTCTCGCGCATGATGCGCGGCTCGCGGCGCATGCCGTCGCGCACCATCGCCGGGATCGCGCGCCGGCTCGGAATGTCGCGTGCGCAGATCGACGAGTTCGTGATTCGCGAGGACGAGGCGGCCGTGCTTCAGGCGATCGCGCGTCCGTCCTTTCGTCCCGACTGCCGCTGGCTCGCGACCATCACCGGCATTTCCGTCGATCGCGTCAACATCGTCCTTCACACGCTGCTTCGCGCCGGCGCGCTGCGCATGCGCGCAATCCATCAGTGGGAGCTGACAAACGAATGAGCAATCCCGTCGTGCAATGGCAAATCGTCACGCCCGATCCCGAATCGGCCGCGACGTTCTACAAGAGTCTCTTCGGCTGGAAGATCACCGCGAACAACGCCCTCGGCTATCGCGAAATCGAGACCGGCGGAACGAACGGCGGCATCTGGCCCGCGCCGCCCGACGCGCACAGCTTCGTGCAGCTGTTCATCGCGGTCGAAGACGTCGCGCGCTGCGTCGACGACGCGACGAAGCTCGGCGCAAAGGTCATTGTGCCGGTAACGTCGCTACCCGACGGCGACACGATGGCGATTCTTCATGACCCGAACGGAATGAGCTTCGGCGTCATGCAGCGGAACGCCGGCGTCCCGCCGGCTGGCTAGGAGCCTGCACGGCAGTAAAGCAGTAATACGGCGTAAGTCGCACGTTCCGAATCGGCAGTTTGCGCGCGCGGATCGCCGGTTCGCGCGTGCGGATCGTCATTTCGCGCGTGCGGATCGGCCAGTTGCAAATGAAAACAGGCCCGTCGCAAATGAAAACAGGCCAGTTGCAAACGAAAACAGGCCAGTTGCAAACGAAAACAGGCCCGTCGCAAACGAAAACAGGTCGGTTGCAAATGAAAACAGGCCGGTTGCAAATGAAAACGGGCCGGTTGCAAATGAAAACAGGCCCGTTGCAAACGAAAACAGGCCGGTTGCAAATGAAAACAGGCCGGTTGCAAACGAAAACAGGCCCGTTGCAAATGAAAACAGGCCGGTTGCAAACGAAAACAGGCCGGTTGCAAACGAAAACAGGCCCGTCGCAAACGAAAACAGGCCCGTCGCAAACGAAAACAGGCCCGTCGCAAACGAAAACAGGCCCGTTGCAAATGAAAACAGGCCGGTTGCAAATCATTTCGCGCGTGCGGATTCGCCATTCCGCGCGTGCGGATCGCCAGTTTCCGGCATATGGGCTGAAGCCGTGGGCGTGATTTAGGAGTTTGCGCACGTGCGCACCGGGGGTGCGACGCTGTGTGCTGTGGCGCGGCGGCCGCTTCACAACGCCGGGATGAAAAAAGGCCGCGAACGCGGCCTTTGGATTCAGCTATTTGGAGCGGGAAACGGGACTCGAACCCGCGACATCAACCTTGGCAAGGTTGCACTCTACCAACTGAGCTATTCCCGCTGATCGGACGGCGAACTGTACGCAGGGCGCCAGTTGCTGTCAAGCAACGTGCGCTAACGGGTTGCGCCTGCGGGCTATTCCGTTTACGGCCGCTCGACGCGGATGCCGTAGGCGTGCAGTTTCCGGTACAGATTGCTGCGCTCGACTCGCAGCGCGTCGGCCGCGCGGCTCACGTTTCCGCCGTATTCGCGCAGGCGCGCGAGGATGTATTGCTTCTCGAATTCGTCGCGCGCTTCCTTTAATGTCAGATTCATCGCGATCTGCGCGGGCTCGTCCGCGCGTGCGCCGAGCTGGATGTCTTCCGGCTCGACGGTGTCGCCCTGCAGCAAAATCGCGAGGCGTTCCGCGACGTTGCGCAGCTCGCGGACGTTGCCGGGCCAGTGATAGGTCTTTAGCTTCGCCGCGGCGGCGGCGGCGAGTCTCTTCTTCGGCTGTCCTGTCTCCGCGGCGAAGCGGCGGAGGAAGTATTCGGCGAGCAGCACGACGTCGTTGCCGCGCGCGCGCAGCGGCGGGACTTCGATCGGGATGACGTTCAGTCGATAGTAGAGATCGGAGCGGAAGGTGTTGTTCGCGATCTCGCTGCCGAGGTCTTTGTTGGTGGCGGCGAGGACCCGCACGTCGACTCTGATCGTCTGCTGTCCGCCGACGCGCTGGAACGTCTGCTCCTGCAGCACGCGCAGCACTTTCGCCTGCGTCTTCAGACTCATGTCGCCGACTTCATCGAGGAACAGCGTGCCGCCGTCCGCGAGCTCGAACTTTCCCTTGCGGTCGTCGATCGCGCCGGTGAACGCGCCTTTTCGATGTCCGAACAATTCCGACTCGATCAGCTCCTCGGGGATCGCCGCGCAGTTGACGTCGACGAACGACTGCTCCGCGCGCGGCGACAAGCGATGCAGCGTGCGCGCGACGATTTCTTTTCCGCTGCCGTTCTCGCCGGTGATGAGCACGCGGCTGTGCGACGCGGCGGCGCTGCGGATCTGTTGCTCGAGATGCTTCATCGGCTCGCTCTCGCCGACGAGAATTTCCTCGAGCGCGAGACGGCGCAGATCGCGCACCTGCTCGCGCAGTCTGCGATCGCTGATCGCGTGATTGACGGTGAGCAGCACGCGCTCCAGCGAGAGCGGCTTTTCGAGAAAGTCGTAGGCGCCGAGTCGCGTCGCGCGGACGGCGGAGTCGACGCTGCCGTGGCCGGAGATCACGATCACCGGCGTCCCGCCCGCGCCGCGCAAACGCTCGAGCACCGCGAGGCCGTCGATGCCGGGGAGCCAGAGGTCGAGCAGCACGAGATCGAATTCTTCGCGCGCGAAGAGCGCGATCCCTTCTTCGCCCGACTCGCAGGCGCTGGTCTTGTGACCCTCGTCCTCGAGGATCGTGCCCAGCGTCTTCCGGATCGCCGGTTCGTCGTCGATGATGAGGATGCGCGGCATTAGAGGCTCACGGGCTCATAGGCGCATGGGCGCATAGGCTCATAGGCGCATAGACCTAGAGGACGGTCCTCTATGAGCCTATGAGCCTGTGCGCCCATGAGCCTCCTCACGCCGGTAACTCGATTTCGAAGCGCGTTCCGCGCGGGTGGTTGTCGTGCACGTGGATCTGGCCGTCGTGGTCGCGCACGATGCGATGGACGATTGCGAGGCCGAGGCCGGTGCCGCGGGCTTTGGTGGAAAAGTATGGGAGGAACAACTTTTCTTTGTCGCTGTCGGGGACGCCGCGGCCGGGATCGGCGACTTCGATGACGACGCGGTGCGGCGCGCGGCGCGCGGAGACGCGGATCTCGCCGGACTCCGTCGCCTCGACCGCGTTCTTCAACAGATTGCCGACCGCGCGGCGGATTTGCTCGGGATCCATGAGCAGCTCGATGTCGGTCGCGACGTCGACACCGATCGTGACGTTCGGCTTCAGGTCACGATAGAGACTCGCGGCCTGCTGGAGAATCTCGGCGAGTTGCGCGTGGCGCAAATGGACGGCGGGCATGCGCGCGAATCGCGAGAACTCATCGACCATGCGCTTGAGCTGACTGACTTCGGAGACGATCGTCTGGCAGCCTTCGAGAATCGCCGGCTCGCCCTCACCGAATTTTTTTGCGATGCGCTCGGCCGAGAGTTGAATCGGCGTCAGCGGATTCTTGATCTCGTGCGCGATGCGGCGCGCGGCTTCATTCCACGCCGCGAGCTTCTGCGCCTGTACGAGCTGCGTGGAGTCTTCCATCGCGAGGACCCAACCTGCGCCGCTGCCGAGGCGGGCGGCGGAGAGCTCGAGATAGCGGAGCTCGCCGCCGACGATGAGCGCGACTTCGCGTGAGCGCGCGCGGCGGCTGGTGAGCTCATTGAGTGCGAGCGCGACCGGCTCGAGATCGCCGCGCAAAATCTCGCGCAGTGTGTGGCGACCGCTGCCCTCAGCGGTCGCGGTGCCGCTGAGGGCAGCGGCACCCACAAACGGATCGAGGTGCAGCATCTGCAGCGCGGCGCGATTGATCGACAGCAGATGCAGGTCGTCGCTGAAGGCGATGATGCCGGTGCCGACGCTCTCCAGCACCGTGGCCATGAAGCGATTCGTCTCCGTCAGCTGCCGCCGTTGTTGCGCGAGCTGTCCGGACATGTCGTTGAACGAGTCGATCAAACGTCCGACTTCATCCGTCGCCTCCAGCTCGACGCGATGTCCCACCTCTCCTTCCGCGAGCCGCGCCGTCGCCTCGGCCAGCGCCTTGATCGGAATCGTGATCCGCCGCGACGCATAGATCGACGTCCACAACGTCCCGAACAAAATCGCGAGCGTCACCGCGAGGAAGAGCATCGTCTGCGACGCCTTCAATCGCTGGCGCGCGGACGAGAGCTGCTGGAAGTTCTGGTGCGCGATGATCGACTCGTCGATCATCCGCGACATCGTCGACGGAATGAACACGCCGGCGATCGCGACCTGGTCGCCGAACGGTATGCCGGTGCGAATCCACTTGCCGCTCAGCACGATGTCGATCTTCACCGCGCGTCCCTTGCGCGCGACTTCTTCGAAGAAGCGCGACGACGGATCGGCGACTTCGTGGATCGGCGCGCGCGGATCCGCCTGCGCCTTGATCAGGATTCCGCCGCGATAGACGGAGACGAGATCGACGTTGTGAAACTGCCGCACGTGCGCGAGCACGGGATCGATCTTCGCGGCGTCGCGCGCATCCGTGCTCGATGCGATCTCGCGCGCCGCGCCCGCGGCCGTGTCGGCGGCCTGGTCCTGCGCCATCTGCGCGATCCGTTCGCTGTTGCGAAGAATGACCGCGACCGGAGTCGTGAACCAGCGATCGATCGAGACGCGCAGCAAATCCGTCGCGACGAGAAAGAGAATGACGACGGGGAAGAGCGACGTCGCGATGTACGTGAGCACGAGCTTCGTGCGAAAGCGCGAGCCGATGAGTCCGCGCTGCCGCTCCAGCACCAGCTTCACGATGCCGCGCAGCAGCACGAAGAGGATGCCGACGATGAGCAGCAGGTTGATGTTCGCGAGCACGAACAACAACAGCTGATTGTTCAGCGCCTCGGGGCTCAGCTCTTTCGCCTGCTCGATGAGGTAGTAGACGAGGCTCGTGACCGCGAGGATCACGAGAGGCACGCTGATGATGAAGCGCGGATCCTTGCGATAGCGGAGAACGAGCGCGCCGACTCTCATGGCTCGCTCGATTGCACCCGCACGTCACGCCAGTGCGTCGAGATCTCCCACGGGATCACGTACATCACCCAGCCGCGCATCAGGTCCGCCTTCACCCGCACGCGCAGCTTGTACGGCTTGCGTTTGCCGATCTCGAACAGCGCCGGCTCGTCGATCGCGGTCATCCGCTTCACCAGCGGACCGAGCTCGCTGAACGTTTCGGAGCGGACGAGCTTCCGGTCGCGGCGATAGTTGAGGAGGTACTCGCGCGTGACGGAGTTGAACGTGCAGATCACTTCGACGTGTGAGCGCGCGACGTCTTCGTTGAACCAGTACGGGCGCGAGCGATAGATCTCGATGTTGTAGGTGAAGCTGGTCGGCAATCCGCTCTGCAGCGCCTCGACCATCTCGGGATTCTTGAACGCGCCGTCGAGCGTGAAGCGTACCGCGACTTTGCCCTGCGACGCGACGGCAGTGAGGTTCTCGATCGCCGGACGCGGCGGCGCGGCCGAGGCGCTAAGAGCGAGAAGAAGAGAGACGATAGTCGCAGAAATGCGCACGTGTGGCTTTTTTACCACATCCTGTGGAGCGGCGGCCGCCCTCGGCCGCCGATTTCTCGCGAGAGGCCGGCGGCCGAGGGCGGCCGCCGCTCCACTAGCTCGCCGAGATCCGGTGGGCTGAAGCCCACTGCTCCACGGGAAGCGGTTCCGGCGCAGCCGCGGCCTTCAGAATCTTCGCCACGAACTGCGAGTGCAGTGCGTGGCCGGCTCGGTACGCGGTGATCTCGCCGGTGATCGGGCGTCCGATCAGTGCGAGGTCGCCGATGAGGTCGAGCACTTTGTGGCGCACGAATTCGTCGCGGAAGCGGAGCGGTCCGTTCATCACGCCTTGGTCGTCCAGCACGATCGCGTTCTCGACCGAGCCGCCGCGCGCGAGTCCCGCGGCGCGCATCTTCTCGACGTCGCGCGCGAATCCGAACGTGCGCGCCGGAGCGATCTTGCGCAGGAAGTTGTCGCTGCCGAAATCGAAGTGCAGCGACTGCCGTCCGATCACCGGATGATCGAAGTCGATACGGTATTTGATGATGAGGCGATTGGCCGGAACGATGCGGATGCTCTTGTCGCCGTCGACGACTTCGACCGGCTCGCGCAGACGCAGCACCGGGATGTCCGCGCCGAGCTCGCGCACGCCGGCGGCGTCGATGAGATGCATGAACGGAAGCGCGCTGCCGTCGATGATCGGAACTTCCGGACCATCGATGTGAATGTCGACGTCGGTGATGCCCCACGCCATGATCGCGGCGAGGAGATGCTCGACCGTGCCGACCTGCACGTCGTCCTTGCCGACGGTGGTCGCGTAATCGAGCGCCGTCGTCGACGCCTGCAACGCCGGGATGCGCAATCCGTCGAGGTCCGCACGCACGAACGTGATGCCGCTGCCCGCGGGCGCGGGATGCAGTTCGACGGTGGTGTAGATGCCGGAGTGGAGACCGATGCCGGTGATGCTGACGTCGGTGTTGATGGTCTTTCGCTGCAAGTACATTCGCGCGGAGTGGGAGCGAGGAGTGAGCCAGGGGCGTGCTGGGTGCTGGGTGCAGGGTGCTGGGTGTTTAGAATCAGAGGGTTAGCGAGATTCGAGCCGGACCACCTTTCGAAGCATTGTGTCGCCTCTGAAGGTCACGGCTGTGGTTGCGCAGCCACACTCACCGCTCTTTCATCGCCTGCGAGGCTTCGCGATCGAGCTCGCGCTTTCGCTCCGTCTCGCGCTTGTCGTACTGCTTTTTCCCGCGCACGACTGCGATCTCCGCTTTCACTTTGCTTCCTTTGAAATACAAACGCAGCGGAACGATCGTCAGTCCTTTCTCCGTCACTTCGACGTGCAGCTTCTCGAGCTCGCGGCGATGCAAGAGCAGTTTGCGCGTGCGCTCGGGCTCGTGGTTCTGCAGATTGCCGTGCGTGTACGGCGAAATATGCAGGCCGAAGAGAAAGGCCTCGCCGTCCTTGAACGTGACGTAGCTGTCTTTCAGATTCGCGCGCCCCGCGCGCAACGACTTCACTTCCGTCCCCATCAACGCGAGCCCGGCCTCGAACTTCTGCAGCACGAAGTAGTCGTGGAAGGCTTTCTTGTTGGAGGCGATCAGCTTCTCGCCGGAGTCGGACTTCGCGGCCATGGGGAGGGGGATTGTATTCGGTTGCGCGGTTGCGCGGTCGCGCGGTTACGGCGGAGCGAAGTTGCTGCGCAACCGCGAAACTGCGCGACCGAGCAACCGCATATAATCCGCGCCCGATATGACGACGAAAAACATCGTGCACGTTGTCGGCACGGGCACCATCGGCGAGCCGCTCATCGGTTTTTTCTCCGACTTCAAAGACAAGTGGGGCATCGACGAGGTCACGTTCCACAAACGGACTCCGGCGCCGAACGACCGTCCGATGGTGAATCATCTGATTCAGCGCGGCGCGAAGTTGGTCGCCGACGATGAATCACGCGACGAATTCGCGCGGCTCGGACATCGCGTCGCGTTCACGACCGAGGAGGCGCTGGAGCGCGCGACGGTCGTCGTCGATTGCACGCCCGCGGGACTCGACAACAAGGCGAAGTATTACGAGCGGATCAAAGGACCGAAGGGATTCCTCGCGCAGGGATCGGAGTTCGGCTTCGGCAAGCCGTACGCGCGCGGCATCAATGAAGAAGTGCAGAGCGTGGACGATCGCTTCGTGCAGATCGTCTCGTGCAACACGCACAACATCTCCGTCCTCATCAAGACCCTCGGCACGAGCGACGGCAAGATGAGCCTCGCCGCCGGCCGCTTCGTCTGCATGCGTCGCGCGAACGACGTGAGCGATACGAAGTCGTACATCGCCGCGCCGGAAGCGGGCAAGCACGACGATCCCGACTTCGGCACGCACCACGCGCGCGACGCGTACCACGTCTTCCAAACGCTCGGCGAGAAACTGGACCTCTTCTCCTCGGCGATCAAACTGCCGACGCAGTACATGCACACGCTCTGGTTCGATCTCGACCTGAAGCACGACACGACGCTCGAGGAAGTGAAGGCCGCGCTGCGCAACAACCCGCGCGTCGCCTGCACGAACAAGCGCGCGGTCAACCAGATCTTCTCCTTCGGCCGCGACCACGGCTACTTCGGCCGCATCCTCTCGCAGACCGTCGTGCCGGTGTCGACACTGGCCGTGCCGAGCGCGCGCAAGATCGTCGGCTTCTGCTACACGCCGCAGGACGGCAACTCGCTGCTCTCCTCGATCGCCGCGACGCTGCGGTATCTGGACGCGACGAAGCTCGAAGAGCGGCTGGATGCGCTGCGGCCGTACATCTTCAGAGAGATCTAGGACGAATAGGACAGATAGGACAAATAGGACGTCCTAGAATGTCCTATTCGTCCTATCAGTCCTATTCGTCCTACCATCATCTACGCCGCCGCGGCGATTTTCGCGGTGGCGCTGGTGCGGCATTTCTACGGCCTCGGCGCGCCGTACTTTGCGATCCCGGAGACGATCCAGGACCACGTCTCCGTCGAGCGCCCGATCAGCCGCGACACGATCGTGATGGCGCGCCGCGCGGCGCGACTGATTCCGCGCGGCGCGACGGTCACGGTCAACGGCGATTGGACGCTCGCCAACATCGCGACCGGCCTCATGCCGAAGCACGCGATCGTCGACAAGAACGGACAGTACGTGATCACCGTTCGCGGCTCGCTCAATGATCCCGCGTACGCGGTGCTGCACGAATTCGACGAAGGGAAGATCTACGTGCGGCGATGACCCACGTGCTCTTCGTCGCCGCGTTGTTGTCGCTGCCGCTGTTCGGCCTCTGGACGTGGCGTCTCGAAGCCGTGCGTCGCGCCGACCTCGCCGCGCGCGTCGCGGTGGCGGGGGCGGCCGGGGCGGTCACGGTGGCGGTGGTGATGAGCGTGTTGTCGCTCGTGCATGTGCGGTGGACGCGCATCACGCTGCTCGTCATTTTCGGCGCGGTCCTGTGGAGCGGCGCCCGCTTCGGGCGCCGGACTCTCGCGATTCGGCGGCCGAAGCGGCCGCCGCTCCACTGGATGACGATCGCTTTTGTTGCATTGACCTGCTACGGCATCCTCACCGCGCGCGAGAGCGCGGGCGACTTGCATTTCTTCTGGGGACCGAAGGCGATTCACTTCGCCGAGGCGCGCGGGATCGACGTCGCGTTTCTCGCGAACCACGCGCATCCGAATCCCGACTATCCGCCGCTCGTGCCGCTCGTCTACGCATTCGCGACGCTCGTCGCCGGCGGCTTCTCGTGGTGGGGCGCGCTCCTCGGCAGCGCGTTGTGCATGATCGCCTGCATCGCCATCGTCCGCGGCTTCACCGGCGACGACTTCGGCGCGCTGCTTCTCGCCGCGATTTACGCGTGGACGTTCGCCGTCGGCTACGTTCCCGGCGGTGCGGACGCTCCGCTGCTCCTCTTCGAAACGCTCGCCCTCATCGCGCTCACGCGCAACGCCGACGCCCTCGCGGCGATCGGACTCGCCGGCGCCGTGTTCACGAAAGTCGAAGGCGCGACGTTCGTCATCGCCGTCGTCCTCGCGATCGTTCTCGTGCGTCGCGACTTCAAGCGCTCTTTCAGAGTCGCCGCGCCGGCGTTCGTCCTCTTCGCGGCGTGGCTCGCGTTTCTGCTCGTCAACCATCTGATTTTCGGCTACGGCGAAGCGCCCGCACCGATCCACTTCGACGTCATCGCAAAGACGCTCACGCTCGTTGCGCAGTCCGCGCAATATCGGATCGCCGCGCTGCCGTGGATCGTGCCGATCGTGCTGCTCGTCTGGCGCCGCGATCCGCTGCCGCTGGTCGTCGCGGTGCTCACATTTGGCGTCGCGATCTTCTTCTACATCCACAACCAAAACCCCGACTGGTGGATCTCCGCGTCCGCGCTGCGGGTGCTCCTGACTCCGCTGACCGCGCTCTTGATCGCTGTGCTACAGTCCCGCGCCGATGGCGTGGTTCCGGAAGGAAAAGAAGCCGAAGGAAGCGGTCGAGAAATCGGTCGCGATGCCCGAGGGGCTGTGGGTCAAGTGTGACGACTGCAAGGAGATCGTCTACCGCAAGGAAGTAGAGGCAAACTTCAACACCTGCCCGAAGTGCGGGTTCCATTTCCGCCTCACCGCGAAGGAGCGCTTCGAGCTGCTCTTCGACGACAACAAGTACAAGGAGTTCGCCTCCGACATCCGCTCCAGCGATCCCCTCGGCTTCCGCGACACGAAGAAGTACGCAGACCGCCTGAAGGTCTACCAGCAGCGCGTCGGCGGCGGCGACGCCGTCCTCTGCGCCGAGGGCAAGCTCGATGGTATGCCGGTCGTGATCTGCGCGATGGAGTACGCGTTCATGGGCGGCTCGATGGGCTCGGTCGTCGGCGAGAAGATCACGATCGCCGCCGAGCGCGCGCTCGAAAAGAAAGAGCCGCTGATCATCGTCTCGACGTCCGGCGGCGCGCGGATGCAGGAAGGGATCCTCTCGCTGATGCAGATGGCGAAGATCTCCGCGGCGCTGGCGCGGCTCGCGGCAGCGGGAATGCCGTACATCTCCGTCCTCTGCGATCCGACGACCGGCGGCGTGACGGCGTCGTACGCGATGCTCGGCGATCTCAACATCGCCGAGCCGAAGGCGCTCATCGGCTTCGCCGGTCCGCGCGTGATCGAGCAGACGATCCGCCAGACCTTGCCCGAGGGATTCCAGACGTCGGAGTTCCTCGTCGAGCACGGCATGGTCGACCTCATCACGCCGCGCGCAGAGATGAAGAGCACCATCGCGCGGTTTCTGCGCATTTTCCGAGGACAGTAGTGCTGAGTGCCTGGTGCTGCGTGCTGAGTCACGCCCGCCCTGAATTTCGCAGCACTCAGCACCCAGCACTCAGCACCTCATGACGCCGCTCGAGTGGCTCGATTCGCTGCAAGGCTCCGGCATTCGTCCGGGACTCGATCGCATGCGCGCGCTGTTGCGCGCGCTGCATTCGCCGCATCGCAAGTACCGCTCGATCATCGTCGCGGGCACGAACGGCAAAGGCTCGACGTCGGCGATGCTGACTTCGATCCTGCACGCGGCCGGACATCGCGTCGGTCTCTACACCTCGCCGCATCTCGTCGATCTGCGCGAGCGGTGGCTGATCGCCGGCGAGACGATCGATCCCGCGCTGCTCGATGAATGCATCGTCGAGCTGCAGCGCGCGGCCGAAACGAGCGGCATTCATCCGACGTACTTCGAAGCGCTCACGGTGATCGCGTTTCTCGCGTTCGCGCGTGTGCAGTGCGACATCGCGGTGCTCGAAGTCGGGATGGGCGGGCGGCTGGATGCGACGAACGTCGTGCGTCCGGTCGCCGCGCTGATCACGCCGATCGGCTTCGATCACATGGAGTTCCTCGGCAACACGATCCGCAGGATCGCGTTCGAGAAGGCGGGAGTGATTCATCGCAGCACGCTCGTGCTGACGACGAATGACGATCCGCTCGTGCTGAATGTCATGCGCAAACGCGCGGAGCAATTCGGCAATCGATTCATACACGTCACCGAAGAACACGACTCGCCGCTGGCCGGCGAGTTTCAGCGCCGCAACGCCGCGCTCGCGGTGCGCGCGGCGCGCGAGCTCGGCATCGATGAACGCGCGATCGAGCGCGGCGTGGCCGGGACGCGCTGGCGCGGACGGCTCGAGTGGATGCAGATCGGCGAGAAGGAGATCTGGATCGACGGCGCGCACAACGCACACGCCGCCGCGCAGATCGCGCCGTTTCTCGACGCGCGCGTTCCGCGTCCGCGTCTCCTCGTGTTCGGGATGATGAACGACAAGCACATCGCGCCGGTGAAGGAACTGCTCTTTCCGCTCTTCGATCGCGTGATCACGACCGAGCCGTATCCGCCGCGCTCCGCGAAGGCGTCCGACCTCGGCGGCATCGCGATTCCGAATCCCGACGACGCGTTTCGCGCCGCGCTCGCGTCAGGCGAGCGCGCGATCGTCATCACCGGCTCGCTCTACCTCGCGGGCGCGGCGATCGCGTACTTCGATCGCCAGCGCGGCGAGCATCAGCACGACTGACGCGCACCACGCGACGGCGACCGCGAGACGGCGGCGCCCGAAGTGCAGCGTGACGAGCTTCGTGCCGGCGGGAACGAAGACACCGAGGCGATCGATGTCGACCGGGAACGTCTCGAGCGGCGTGTTCCACGCAGAAAAGTACGTCTGATTCACGAGCAACAGGACCGGACCATCGGCCGCGATGTCGATGAAGATCGTCTGCCCGTGCTCGCGATAGCGCAGATGCGACACGCGCGCGGATTGAAATCCGTGAAAGCGCTGCGGCGCAACGGCGAATCCGTACGGATTGAAACGCGGATCTTTCACGATGCGCACCGCCTCGCGAAGATCGCGCGCGCCGAGGGCGACGGGCACGGCCATCACAGGCGGCAGCCGTTGGATCTCGACGGCGCGATCCCTTGCAAGCTCCAGCGCCGCGCGGCTGAGCAGCGAATGCATGTTGTCCGGCGACGGCAGGAGCGCGTAGCGGATGCCCGTCACCGCGCCGAACAGCGGCTCGCGCGCGGCGGCGCGTTTTCGATATTCGATGCGCGCGGACAGCACACCCGCGGGAATCGTGGATTTTGCGTAGACGCGTTGCAGCGGCGCGTCTTCGCGAATGTCATACGGCGCGAACCAGTCGATCGGCAGCGCGCATACCGCGGTGATCGCGAGCGGCACGAGCGTGACGATCGCCCACACGAGTCGATAGCGCGTCTTGTCGAAGTAGCGCGCGACGAGAACGACGAGTGCGACAGAGAGGACGAGCACGAATTTTTCGGGATAGCGGCCGATGCGCGGCGCTTGATCGACGAGCCAGAAGACGATCGGGTTATTGCGGCCGAGGGCAAAGAAGAGCATCAGCAGTGCTATCAGCGTGTAGCGGAGTGGTGCGCGCCTCTGGCGCGCCCCCGCCCGGAAGCGCGCTGGAAGCGCGCACCACTCGATGACGCCGTATACGAGCGCGATCAACGCGATCGGACCGAGGAAGATGGTGGAGAAGAGACGCTCGCGCAAAGCGCCGCCGCCGGGCTCGTTCAAGACGCCGGACAGCGGCCAGACGAAAATCTCCGCGACGCGCTTCCAGGACAGCGACGTGTTGAGCGCCGTGCGCGTCGAGAAGCCGGCCACGCGTTCGACTTCGCGCGCGATTTCGGAGTAGGCGATCAACTGCGGAGAAGCGATCAGCAATGCGAGCAGCAGCGCGAGCGCAAGCTCGCGAATGGAAAGCCCCTCACCCGGCGCTTCGCGCCACCCTCTCCCCGCAAGCGGGGCGAGGGGCCACCACCCTGTTGCCCTTCTCCCCGCTTGCGGGGAGAAGGTGGCCGAAGGCCGGATGAGGGGCGGTGCCACAACGACGAGAATCGCAATCGCGGCCGCGAAGATCAGCACCGGCTCGGCGGCGAGTCCCATCAACCCGCAGGCGACGCCGAGAAGCCGCCATGAACGGCGCTCCGCCGCGTACAAAGCGAGCGGAATCAGCGCGGCGTAGACGATGAAGTTGTAGAAGGCGAAGGACGAGATCACGACGCCGCTCAGCACGTAAACGGTGGCGGCGAACGTCGACCGACAGAGCGCGCGCATCGCGAAGAAGGCGAGCGCGAGGTGCAGAAGAAAGTGGAGATTGAATGCGGTGTGTACAGGGAGAAAAAGATAGAGCAGATTGTCGGGATAAAACGTCTGTGCGCCGGGGTTGCCGGCGAGCGGCTGTCCGCCGGAGTCGTTGAAGTCCCAATACGGAATCTCGAACGTCCGAAAGCTCGCCGCGGAGAGCACTTTCAGCGGGTAATGCGTGCTGAAATTGTCGCGATAGAAGAAGAATCCGAACTGCGCGACGAGTGCGAAAGCAATCGCGACCGCGACCCCGATCACCGGCCCTCGCACCTTCGACATCTCGCGCGGAATTATCGGGTAAGATCGCCCGATGACCACCATTCACGAGGAAACTCTCGCCGCGACAGGCCACGATTTTCTCCACCGGCTGATCGCGGAAGTCGATCGCGAGATCGCGGATGCGATCCAGCTGGAAACGCAGCGGCAGAACGACACGCTGGAGCTGATTGCCTCGGAGAACCACGTGTCGAAGGCTGTGCTGACTGCGATGGGATCGGTCTTCACGAACAAGTACGCCGAGGGCTATCCGGGCAAGCGTTACTACGGCGGCTGCGGCCCCACCGACATCGTCGAGAACATCGCCATCGATCGCGCGAAGAGACTCTTCGGCGCCGAACACGCCAACGTCCAGCCGCACTCCGGCTCGCAGGCCAACATGTCGGTCTACTTCGCAATGCTCAAGCCCGGCGACACGATCATGGGCATGGACCTCTCGCACGGCGGACACCTCACGCACGGACATCCGCTGTCGTACAGCGGCCGCGATTTCAAAGTCGTCGCGTACGGCGTGCGCAAAGAGGATGAGCTGATCGACTACGACGAGATGGCGAAGATCGCCGAGGAGAACAAGCCGCGGATGATCATCTGCGGAGCGTCGGCGTATTCGCGGGTGATCGACTTCAAGCGCATTCGCGAGATCGCGGACAGCGTCGGCGCGCTGATGATGGCCGACATCGCGCACATCGCGGGGCTCGTCGTCACGAACCATCATCCCTCGCCCGTTCCGTACGCGGACTTCGTCACGACGACGACGCATAAGACGCTGCGCGGACCGCGCGCGGGCCTCGTACTTTGCAAGGAAAAGTACGCGAAGGACCTGGACCGCGCCGTCTTCCCGGGCGTGCAGGGCGGGCCGCTCGTGCACATCATCGCGGCGAAGGCCGTCGCGTTCAAGGAAGCGCTCGCGCCGGAGTTCGCGGAGTATCAGGGACAGGTCGTGAAGAACGCGAAGGCGCTCGCGGCCGCGGTGAAAGACACCGGCTTCCGCATCGTCTCCGGCGGCACCGATAACCATCTCTTCATGACCGACGTCTTCTCGAAAGGCATCACCGGCAAAGACGGGCAGAACATGCTCGAGGCCGCGAACATCACCGTCAACAAGAACACGATCCCGTTCGATCAGAACAAGCCGATGGTCGCGTCCGGAGTGCGCATCGGCACGCCCGCCGTCACCACGCGCGGCCTGCGCGAAGCGGACATGAAAACGATCGCCACGCTCATCGCGCGCGTGCTCGACTCGAAAGGCGACGCCGGCGTGATCGACGCGGTGAAGAGCGAAGTGAAGCAGTTGTGCGATCGATATCCGATTTACTAGGACTGATAGGACGAATAGGACTTACAGGACAAGTCCTATCGGTCCTATTCGTCCTATCAGTCCTATTCGTCCTATGAAACGCTATCCCTACTACCCCATCTATCTCGACATCGAAGACCACGCCGTCCTGATCATCGGCGGCGGAAACGTCTGCGCACGCAAGGCGGAGACGATGATGAAGTACGGTGCGCGCGTAACGATCGTCTCGCCGGAATTCACCGGCGAGATCGAAGCGTGGGCGCGCGACGGACAACTCGCGCTCAAACGCAAACGCTACGACGCGAGCGATCTGGAAGGCGCGACGATCGTGATCGCGTCGACGGACGACACGAGCGTGAACGAACAAATCGCCGCTGACTGCCGCGCGCGTCGCATCCCTGTCAACGTCGTCGACGTCACGCCGCTCTGCGAGTTCATCGTGCCGGCGATCATCGACAAAGGATCAGTGCACATCGCGATCTCGACCGGCGGCAAGTCGCCCGCGCTGGCGCGGACGCTGAAAGAAGACCTGCAGCGCCTCATCGGTCCGGAGTACGCCGAGGTGAACGATCTCCTCGGCACGCTGCGCGACAGTGCGAAGCGCGTGCTGCCGACCGACGTCGATCGCAAGCATTTTTTCGACGGCATCATCGCGCGCGGCATTCTCGAGATGTTGCGCGAAGGGCGGCGCGCGGACGTGCGCGACGCGATCATCGCCGCGTGCAGCGAGGCGGGCGTCGCCGTCAGCGATGCGGTGCGCACGATGAATGATGGCGAGTAAACGCGCGCGCGCGATCATCCTCGCGGCGTTCTTCCTGATCACCGCCGTCGCTCCGCTGCGCCCTCTCCGCGATCCCGATTACTTCTGGCATCTCGCTACCGGCCGCTGGATCCATGAGCATGGCGCACTGCCGCGCACGGATCCCTTCGGCGCCGCGACCGATCGCGTGCCGTGGATCAATGGCGAGTGGCTGTTCCAGTTTCTCGTTTACCCGCTGCACGCGGCGTTCGGAGTCAACGGGATCGTCGTCGCGCGCGCGTTGCTTCTGGGCGCGCTGTTCACCGCGCTCCTCGCGTGGACCTCGCGCGAAACGAAGAGCCTCGGCCGCGCGCTCGGGCTCTGCACGATCAGCTGGTACGGCGCGAGTTGGGCGTTCAGCGAACGTCCCGCGACGTTTGCGGTGCTGTTCGTCGTCCTGGCCGTCGCGCTGACGCTGCGCGAGCCGACGGTGCGGCGAATCGTTTTGTATGCGCTCCTGACGATCGTCTGGATCAACTTCCATCCCTCGGCGTTGCTCGCGCCGGTGATTGCCGGAGTGGTGCGCGCCTCCGGCGCGCTTTTCGAAAGGCGCGCCGGAGGCGCGCGCCACTCCATCGCGATGGTCGCCGCAAGTGCGCTTGCGCTGCTCGTGAATCCATACGGCATCGAGGGCGTGCTCGCGCCGGCGCGGCTCACGCAGTGGGTGACGAGCGGTCCGTTCAAAAACATCGAGTGGCAGCCGGCCTCGCCGGCCACGCATCCGGCGCTCTTCCTGATGATCGCGATCGCGCTTCTCGCGTTCGCGTTCGATCGCGACCGCCTCCGCCATCTCCCGCACCTTCTTCTTCTCGCGCTCTTCTCCGCGCTGGCGATCCGCTTTCTCCGCAATCACGCGATGTTCTACAGCGTCTGGCCGCTCGTGGTCGCGCCGATGCTGCCGCCGCTCGCGAGCGAGCGGCTGAACAAGATTGCCGGCGGCGCCGCGTTCGCGTTCCTCTTCGTTTTCCTGACGACGCGCCGTCCATCCCTCGGCATCAACGAACAAGTCCTCCCCGTCCGCGCGGCCGCGCGTCTCGCCGCACTCCATCCGCCCGGAAACATTTTTTCCGCGAGTCACCTCGGCGGCTATCTGATCTGGACGTTCTATCCGCAGCGGCGCGTCGTGAACGACGGACGCAACGAACTGCATCACGCGTTTCTCACCGAGTACGCCGCCGCGCGCCGCAACAGCCGCGATTGGCGCCAGCTGCTCGACCGCTACGCGATCGCGACGGCGGTCGCCGACTACGAGCCGCCGATGCGTTTGAAGGACGCGCGCACGGGGCAAGTAGTCGCGATTCCGGCGAGCCGCGCCTTTTTTCCGCGCTCGCAATGGGCGCTCATCGCGTTCGACGATGCGGCGATGGTCTTCGCGCGCCGCGCCGCCTGGAAAGGCCGCGACCTTAGCGCAATCGAAATCCGCGGCGTCGATCCCGATGCGCGCGGCGAATGATGCTATCTTCCCCGCCCGAATGCCTCTCCACGAGAAAAAAGTCATCGCCGTTCTGCCCGCATACAACGCGGAACGGACGCTGAAAGCGACGTACGACGACATCCCGCAGGACTGGGTCGACGAGATCCTGCTCGTCGACGACTGCTCGCGCGACCGCACCGTCGAGCTGTCGCGCGAGCTCGGCATCACCACGGTCGTCCATCAGAAAAATCGCGGCTATGGCGGCAATCAAAAGACGTGCTATCGAACCTCAATGGACAAGATGGGCGGCGAGATCATGGTCATGGTCCACCCCGACCATCAATATGATCCGAAGATCATCCCCGAGCTGGTGAAGCCGCTCCTGCGCGGCGAAGCGGACGCGGTGTTCGGCTCGCGCATGCTCGGCGGAAGACCGATCGAAGGGGGGATGCCGAAGTGGAAGTACTTCGCGAATCTCTTCCTGACGATGGTCGAGAACGCGACGTTCTACGTGTACCTCTCCGAGTATCACTCCGGCTTCCGCGCGTACTCGAAGCGCTTCCTCGACACGGTGAACTTCGAGGCGAACTCCGACAACTTCGTGTTCGACACCGAGATCATCGCGCAGGCAGTGGCGAAGAAGCTGAAGATCATCGAGGTGCCGATTCAGACGCGCTACTTCGACGAGGCCTCGCAGGTCGGATTCATGCGCGGCGTGCGCTACGGACTCTCGATCCTGAAGACGATGTTCTATTACAAGCTGCACAAGAAGGGCATTTACACGCATCGCATTTACCGCGATCGGGTGCAGACTTAGCGCGACTGTGCGCCGCCGTGCCGATCTCGTCGCCGTCGCGATCCTGCTGCTTCTTCCCACGATTTATTTCTTCGACGTCATCTCGGGACGCAACGCGTTCTACTTCGCCGATCTCGTGCGCTTTCACCATCCCGGCAAGAAAGTGCTGCGCGACATCGTGCTCAGCGGCGAGTTTCCGTACTGGAATCCGACGATCTCCGCCGGACAGCCGCTCGCCGCGAATCCGCAGCACGAAGTGTTCTATCCGCTCAACTGGCTGATCTTTCTCCCCAACTTTGACACCGGCTTTCAGCTGCTGATCCTCGTGCACATCGCGCTCGCGCTCGTCGCGATGTTTGCGCTATTGCGATCAATGAACCTCGAGCGTCCCGCGGCGATGCTCGGCGCGTTCTCGTACGGACTCGGCGGCGTCATTCTCTCGTTCCATCACATGCTGCCGCATCTTTTCTGCGCGGCCTGGCTTCCGCTCACGCTGCTCTTCGCGCGCCGCGCGCTCCTGCATCGCCGCCCGCGCGATTTCGCGCTCGCCTCGCTCCTCCTCGGCGTCGAGTTCCTGATCGGCGAGCCGGCGATGCTGCTCGAGACCGCGCTGCTCGTCGGCGCATACGCGCTCATGCGCGGCATTCGCGAGCGGCGCGTCGTCGCTTCGCTCCTCCTCGCGCTCGCGATCGGCGTCGCGGGACTGTTCGCCGGCGCTGCGCAAACGCTGCCAGGCATTGATCACACGCGGGACTCCGTGCGCGGACGCGGCATCGCGTGGAGCGTCGCCAGCTACTGGAGCCTGCCGCCGCTGCGCATCGCCGAGCTGCTGTATCCGAACCTCTTCGGCCACATGTCGCGGGGCGATCGCATGTTGTTCTGGGGCACATCGCAGTATCCGCGCGAAGTCTCGCCGTATCTCTACAACCCTTATTCAGGACTGCTGATCGCGGTGCTTGCGATCGCCGGGTTCGCGACGCGCTCGCGCGGATGGAAACTCGCGGCCGCTCTTCTCCTCGCGTCGATCCTCCTCGCCCTCGGCGCGCACACACCGCTCCTGCGCATCCTCTACGACGCCGGATTCCAATTCATCCGCTACTTCGAGAAGTTCATGTTCTTCGGCATCGTCGCGCTGATCATCTTCGCGGCAACCGTGTTTCAGCGGCTTCTCGACGGCGATCGCCGCGTGCGCAGTGCAGCGATGATGACCACCGGGATCGCGATGCTGGCTGCAGCCCTCCTCGCGCGGTTCGGTCCCATACCGGCAAACGAGGAGCTGCGCGCGATCGCGCGCAGCGACTGGAGCCTCGCCATATTGCGCGGCAGCCTATTGATGCTCCTGCTCGTCGCGATCACGCGCGTGCGGCGCCCGCTCTGGCTCGCGCTCGCCGCGCTCTTCGTCGTCGCCGACCTCACGCCGCGCATTCGCGAGCTCACGCCGCGCACCGATCGCTCGCTCTACGAATACACACCGCTCGCAGCGCAAAAACTCTCGCGCGTGCGCGCGCCGTTTCGCATCTTCCCCGAGGCGGACTGGTACGGCAACACGCCGCTCGCGCGGAGCTACGTCCGCACCTTCGGGCTTCGCCTCGAACCGGTGCGCAACGCGATGCTGCCGCCGATCCCGTCCGAGTTCCGATTGCAGACGGCGATGGAGTCGGACTTCGACTTCACGTCTCTCAACGTGACGGACGACTTCATCGCCGCGATGACGAAGATCGGATATCGCTCCGCGTCCGGCTGGCCGCAGCCGATGGCGGCGATGTCGAACGCGTGGATCCGGACGCAGTACCGTCCACTCGAAGACGCGCTGGCGCGCGCGCAGGGCGACGTCCGAAAACTGCAGCCGGTCGCGTACTTACCGCTGCAGCCCCACCCGCGCTACTACTTCGCGAGCAGCGTCGTCTCGATTCGCAATCGCGACGACTTCGTGCGCTTGCTCAAGACACAGCGCTTCGACAACGACGTCGCATTCGCATCGATCGCGTCATTCGCTCCCGCCCACGGAGTCGTACGTCGCACGTCCGAATCCGCGAATCGCATCCACATCGAAGCCGACAGCGAAGGGCGCGCGTTCCTCGTCATCAGCGTGACGCCGCACAAGTACTGGCACGTCCACGTCGACGGCCGCAACGCGCAACCGGTCATCACGAACCTCGGTTACCAGGGACTCGAGCTCCCGCGCGGACATCACATCATCGAGATGCAGTACCGGAATCCGCTGGTCGCGATCGGGGGGGGGATCTCGATCGTGACGATGCTGGTGTTGGTAGGGCTTATAGGACGAATAGGACAAATAGGACGATAGGACATCGTAGGACGTCCTAGGATGTCCTATTCGTCCTATAAGTCCTATCAGTCCTACCCGCACTACAATGCGCGCGCCTTGAATGCACCACGCCGCCACGACATCCTCGCCGTCGCGCTGCTCGCGCTCCTTGGAACAGTCTTTTTCATCGACGTTCTCATCGGCAGCGGCGACTTCTACATGCGCGATCTGTCGCGCTACTACTACCCGACCAAGCAGGTGCTGCGCAGCATCGTGCAGAACGGCGAGTTTCCGTACTGGAACCGCCACTTCGGAGCGGGCCAGCCGATCGCCGCGAATCCCGAGCACGAGGTCTTCTATCCGCTGACGTGGCTCATTCTTCTTCCGAGCTACGACCTCGGCTATCGCCTGCACATCCTCGTGCACATCTACATCGGTCTCCTCGGCATGTACGCGCTGTTGCGATCGATGCAGCTCCGCGCAACGGCCGCGTTCTTCGGCGCGCTCGCGTTCGGGCTCGGCGGCATCTATCTCTCGTACATCAACCTCCTGCCGATCCTCTTCTGCGCCGCCTGGCTTCCGCTGACGTGTTTGTACGTGCGGAAGTTTCTACTCCAGCCGTCGCTGCGCGTTTTCGCGCTCGCATCGCTCTTTCTGGGATTGCAGTTTCTCGTCGGCGAGCCGACGACGGTGATGCAGACCGGCCTCCTCATCGGCATGTACGCGCTCTATCGCGGCTGGTACGCCGCGCGCGACGCGAATCTGTCGTGGAAGCACGCCATCGGCGAGATGCTGCCGCGCGTCGCGTTCATCGGGCTCATCTCCATCGCCGCGTTCTTTGTCGGCGCGGCGCAGATGCTGCCCGCGCTCGATCACGTTGCCGACTCGGCGCGCTCGCGGCCGTTCGACTTCTCGCTCGTGTCCGCGTGGAGCATGCCGTGGGCAAAGTACGCGGAGCTGATCTATCCGAACTTCCTCGGCCACATCTCCATCGATCGCGTGATGTGGTACTGGGGCGGCGGGCTCTATCCCGGAATGGGCTCGCCGTTCCTCTTCAACATCTACGCGGGACTGCTCGTCACCGCGCTGGCCGTCTGCGCGATTTTCGTCCGCCCGCGCGGCGGCCGCTTCGTGCTTCTCCTCTTCATCATTTCCTCGCTCCTCGCGCTCGGCGGACACACGCCGTTCATGCACCTCCTCTACAAGCTCCACATCGCGCAGTCGATCCGCTATCCCGAGAAATTCATCCTCCTCGCGGTGTTCGCCGGGACGATCCTCGCCGCGCAGATGTTTCAGCGGCTGATCGACGGCGACGAAGGCGTGCGCGACGCGATGATGGGATTCGTCCTCGCGACCGCGATCGTCGCGGCCGTGATGGCGATCGCCGGCTTCACGCCGTACTACGGCAAGACGTTCATGAAAGTGTGGGGCCTCACGAAGGGCGGCGCCGCGACGTACATGATCAAGCTGACGCGTCGCGACTGGATCATCGCCGCAATCCGGGGATTCGTTCTCTTCGGGCTGCTGCGGTTCGCGTTCGTGCTCAAGCGTCCGATCTGGATCGCGCTCCTCTTCCTCTTCTTCGCCGCCGACCTCGGGCCGGTCGCGAATGAAACCAATCCGCGCATGCCGGCGCGCTTTTTTCTCGAAGAGCCGGCGGTCGTCAGTCAGCTGAATCCGAATCACTCCGCCTATCGCGTCTTTCACGAAGCCGACTGGTACGGACGCGAGCCGATCGCGCGCGATTACTTTTCGGCCGGCAACGCCGTCTACTGGATCGTGCGCAACGGCCTCATGCCGATGGTCCCCGCCGGCCACGGCCTGCAGATGGTCGTCGATCGCGACTACGACAAGACCGCGCTCCTTCCGACGCTCGACCTCATCGACTCGGTGTGGGACGTGAAGCGTTACGGACGCAAAGACTGGTGGCGTCCGTTCGCGGCGATGTCGAACATCTGGTATCGCGGAAACTATCGCCACTTCGCGGACGAGAAGAAGCGGACGAAGGGCGATCTCACGAAGGCGGAGCCGATCGCGTTCGAAGAGATCAAAGAGCATTACCCGCGCTACTACTTCGCCGATCAGGTGGTCACGATTCGCGACCGCCGCGACTTCGTCGACAAGCTCGTCAAACCGGATCAGTACTCGCTCACCGCCGCGTTCGTGCGCGCGCCGTCGTTCGTCCCCGCGCGCGGCGTCGTGCGCGGCGTCGCCGAGACGGCGAACAACGCGACGATCGACGTCGACGCGAGCGGAAAATCATTTCTCGTGATGAGCGTGACGCCGCACAAGTACTGGCACATCGCGATCGACGGGAAGCGCGCCGCCGCGATCGTCACGAACATCGGTTATCAGGGCATCGTCGTTCCTGCAGGACGCCATCGCGTGACGATGCGCTATCGCAATGATCTCGCCGCGAAGGCGCTGATCGTCTCGATCGTCACGACCATTCTTCTTCTTGCGGCGGCATTCCTGCCTAGACGTGCCTCATGATCATCACCCGGCGCCACCGCAACGAGCGCATCGCCGCGGCGATCTTCGTCGCGGTCGCGCTGGTCGCGGTCGTGGTCTTCATCCAATGGAACAAGTCCGAGGAAGAAGCGCTGCGGAGTGATTCGAGATACATCCCGAAAAGAGAAACGATCACGCCGCAGATCCTCCTCCTGCGCGACTACGTGCGCATCGACACGTCGAATGCCGAGGGCGTCGCGAAAGGCGCGCGTTGGCTCGCGGCGCAGCTCGAGCGCATCGGCGTCCACGCCGAACTGATCGAGTCGACACCCGGCCGCTGGAACGTCTACGCGCGCATTCGCGGCAAACAGCGCGGCGGCGGACTGCTCCTCGTCAACCACATCGACGTCGTCGGCGTGAAGCCCGCGGAATGGAAGCAGCCGCCGTTCGAAGGGAAGATCCACCTCAATCAATTGTGGGGACGCGGCGCGCTGGACATGAAAGGCATCGCGCTCTGCGAGCTCTTCGCGATGGCCGCGGTGCAGCGCCGCGGCACGCCCGGGCACGACATCGCATTCCTCGCCACTGCCGAAGAAGAGCAGGGCAGCGAAAACGGGATGAAGTGGCTGCTCGCGCATCGGCCCGAACTCTTCGAGGGACTCGAGTACGCGATCTCCGAGGGCGGGGTGACGGAGGTGATCGGCGAGAGGATGACCTACTTCGGAATCGAAGTGGGCTCGAAGCAGCGCATGCATCTCACGCTGCTCGCGCCGCAGAAGCAAATGCTGCTCGACGCGCGGATGGCGCTCGAGCCGTACATGACCTCGCATGAACGCGCGCGCGTCCTTCCTGAAGTGCGGCAGTTCTTTCGCGACGTCGCGGCGACGCGCATCGCGTTTAAAGAGTCTCTCTCCGACATCGACCGCGCGATCGCCGAGGGAAAAGCGTGGGAGCTGCCGGCGTCGTATCGCGATCTGCTTCAGAACACGATGAACGTCGAGATGCCGCAGCGCGGAAGCGATCAGTGGTACATGGGCCTGCAGATGCTCAACCTGCCGGACGAGCTTCCGAAAGAGCGGGCGAGCTGGCTTCAGCAATTCGTCGCGCCATACGGCGTCTCGGTGAGAGTCGACAGCGAGGAAGGACCCGTTCCGTCGTCGCGCATCGACACGCCGCTGATGCGAACGCTCGCCGGTGAGGCGCGCGCGTTCTACCAAGTCAACGCGGGATCGGAGATCCTCTACGCGTCGACGAGCGACTGCCGCTTTCTGCGCGCTCACGGAATGCAGTGCTACGGCATTTCGCCCTATCTCGTCGACTTCTCGCAGTCGCTGACGATCCATCACGCCGACGAGCGCATCCGCCTCGACTGGTTCATGAACGGAATCGATTATTTTGAGCGATCGATTTTGAGCTGGTCGCAGCGGCCCTGACAAAGTTTGTCACGAACCTCGCGGTTGTGACGTCAATTTTCGTCTTTACTGACGGGCCGGCGAATAGGTAAGTCGTTTCCCCGCAGTTGCTTGACCAGATGGTAGAACGAGGCACTCCGATTGCCTTAAGGACGTTTCGGAAAAGGAGGGTTTTGATGACGAAGAAACAAAAAGGATTCACGCTCATCGAACTGCTCATCGTCGTCGCGATCATCGGCATCCTCGCCGCCATCGCGATTCCGAACCTGCTCACCGCCATGCAGCGGTCGAAGCAGAAACGGACGATGGCAGATATGCGCAGCATCGCAACCGCTTGGGAAGCGCGCGCGACGGACACGAACACGTACACGGCCGCCGGTACCACGATCAGCGGCGTGTCGTTCATCAATCCGGACGTCTCGATCTCCGGCGTTGCCGGATTCCTCTCGCCGACGTACATCAAGAAGTGCCCCACCGTCGACGCGTGGAACACGGGGTATAACGTCGGCTCGAATTCGACGCAGTACGCGATCGAGTCCGCCGGCAAGGACAAGACCATGAACGTCCCCGGCACGCTCACCACGACGAAGTTCGACTGCGACATCATTTTCGCGGACGGCACGTTCGTCGTGTATCCGGAAGGCGTGCAGTCGCAGTAACGCCCGTCCCCCGGGATCAAAATCGGGCGCACCCTCCCCTTGGTGGGGTGCGCCTTTTTTCTGCAATCTCAAAATAGGACCGGAGCACGCGAATGCGGAGAGAGAGCGGCTTCACCCTCATCGAACTGCTGATCGTGGTGGCCATCATCGGAATCCTGGCAGCCATCGCGATCCCCAACCTGCTGACGGCGATCCAGCGCGCCAAGCAGAAGCGCACCATGGCCGACATGCGCGCCGTCGCGATGGCGTGGGAAGAGCGCGCCGCCGACTTCGGCCAGTTCAGCGCCGCGGGCGCCGGCGTCACCTGGCCCGCCACCACTGCCAACGGCATCGACTCGGTGAAAATCATCCTGCAGGGAACGTACATGCGCACCGTTCCGCTGGTCGACGGCTGGGGCAACAAATTCGCCACCGGCACCGGCTGCGGTGGACATTGCTACGCGATCGAGTCGTACGGCAAAGACGGCTTCGACGAAACGGAAACGCAAGGCAACGCCATCACCACGACGAAGTTCGACTGCGACATCGTCTACTCCGACGGCAACTTCGTGAAGTACCCGGAAGGAGTGCAGACCCAGTAGCAGGAGCTCCGGGTGTGAGCGCATCGCGAGATACGTTAAAGATGAAGGGTGAAGGATGAGGGATGAAAGATGAATGGCTTGAGGACCACTCATCGATCATCCTTCATCCTTCATCCTTCATCCTTGCTCCGACTCGCGAAGCACTTTCCCAGCACTCCTCACGCGCTCTGCTTTTCCTTCAGCACCGCGTTCATCCCCGCGTAGAAGCGCTCGTGCGAGGCCATCGCCTCGCGATAGATCTGCGGGAACTGCGGCAGGTCTTTCTTCGCCACGACCAGGTTCACGCCGAAGAGAAATGCGGCGTTGCCGTCGAGCGTGCGCAAGCCGTCGCCGACGAGGATGAAGAACGACTTTCTTCGATCGGCGGGCATGAGCGAGATGATCGGGCTCATCCCATCGAGCGGCGGCTGGGTGAGCTGCGCGGGATGGATGACGACGAGCCGCGGGAACTCCTGATTGAAAAACTCGCGCGCGCGCGCCGCATCCGGCTGCAACACCGGCAGAAATCCGACGAGCTTCACGGCCTGGCGCAACGCCGGATCGTCCGCGCTGACGATGAGCGCCTTTTCGCCGAACTCGTTCTCGTGGTCTTCGTGATGCTGCGGAGTCTCCGCCGCGGGCGCCGCGCTCTGCAGCTTGCTTCCGTCGACGACGATCTTCTCTTTGCACACGGGACACGGAAACTGCACTTCGCGCGGCGGCAGCTTGGTCTCGTCGAGCGAGAGCGGCTTGTGGCAGTTCGCGCAGGTGATCTTGATCATCGCTACTCCAGCATCGACAACATCGACTCGCCTTCCGACTCCGCCGGCCGCGCATCCGGCTCGTCGGTCATGCGCAACGCGAGATTGGTCGGGTTCGTCGCGTACGCCATGGCCGTCTCTTTCGAGACCACGCGCTGCTGCCACAGCTTCTCGATCTCGTCATCAAACGTCTGCATGCCGTCGACCGAGCCGTCGTGCATGGCGTCGATGAGCGAGCGCCCTTCCGACTCACCCTTCAGCACGTAGTCGCGCGTGCGCATCGTCGACTTCAGAATCTCCAGCGCGGCGATGCGGCCGCCGCCGATCTTCGGCAAGAGGCGCTGCGACACGACGTAGCGGAACGACTGCGAGAAGCGCGTGCGTACCTGCGGCTCCTGATCTTTCGGGAAGACGCCGACGATGCGGTCGATCGTCTTCGCCGCGTCGATCGTGTGCAGCGTCGAGAGCACGAGGTGCCCCGTCTCCGCCGCTTCCATCGCGATCTCGATCGTCTCCACGTCGCGCATCTCGCCGATGAGGATCACCTTCGGCGCTTGGCGGAGCGCGGCGCGCAGCGCCAGCGAGAACGACTTCGTGTCCGATCCCAGCTCGCGCTGATTCACCGTCGACTTGATGTGCTTGTGCATGTACTCGAGGGGATCTTCAATCGTGATGATGTGGTACGCGTTCTCCTGGTTGATCTTGTGGATGATCGCCGCGAGCGTGGTCGATTTGCCGGAGCCGGTCGGACCCGTGACGAGCACGATGCCGTTCTTCAGTTTGGAGACGTTATGAATCTCCCGCGGCATCTTCAGCGATTCCAGCGACGGCACTCCCTCGGGGATGACGCGCAGCACGATCGCGTACGTGCCGCGCTGCGAGAAGACGTTCACGCGGAAGCGCGTCTTCTGCGGGATCGAATACGACAGGTCGACGCTGCCGTTCGCCAGCAGCGTGCGCGTCAGCTCGCGGTCGCCGCGCAGCATGTGCAGCGCGATCATCTCCGTCTGGAACGGCGTGAGACGCGGAAGACCGGGGAAATTGACCGGAACGAGTTGCCCGTCGACTTCCACCTGCGGCGGACGCCCAACGGAGAAGTTCAGGTCCGACACGCGTTCGGAAATCTTCAGCATCGCCTCGAGGATCGCGTCGAGGTTGAAGTTCTTCATGAGCGGGTCATTTTAGATGCAGATGGCAGATGGCGGATGGCAGATGGCAGAAAATGCAACCGACTTCGCCATCCGCCGTCTGCCATCCGCCATCTCTTCTTCGCACTACCCTCTCATACAATCCCCTCGTGTGCGTAATCGGCATCGACTTGGGCGCGCGCCGAATCGGCATCGCGGTCAGCGACTCCGGCATCCTGGCGACGCCGCATTCGGTGATGCGCAACGAGGGAGACGTGATCGCGAAGTTGGAAAATCTGGCGCGCGAGCTCGACGCGGACACGTTCGTCGTCGGCATTCCGAAGCGCGCGCACAGCAGCGCCGGCGAGGAAAAGTTCCGCGACTTCGCCGAACGGCTGCGGCAGAGAACCTGCAAACAGGTCGTGCTCTGGGATGAGAGTCTCTCCACCGTCGAAGCGATGGAACGGCTGCGCGCGGCCGGCCGCAACCGGCGCGACGCGCAGAAGGACATCGACATGTACGCGGCAGCGGTGATTCTTCAGTCGTATCTCGACCGAAGGGCGGACCAAGCCATGGCCGGGAGGCCGTCATAGCCGCGCGCCGCGAGAAACGCGGCTGCCGCAAAGTGGGGCAGTCGCTGTTGACGATCGCGATCTTCGCCGTGCTCATTGGCGCCGGCGCGACGTGGTTTTTCTGGCGCGCGCTCAACACGCCGTACAAGGGCTACACCGAAACCGCGAAGCGCGTCGAAGTGCGCCGCGGACAACGCACGTCGACGATCCTGCAGCAGCTGCAGAAAGCGGGCGTGCTGCGCGACGAATGGATCCCGCTCGTCTACATGAAGCTCCTCCGCGCGCGCGACTCCGTGAAAGCGGGCGTGTACGAATTCGACAAAGCGATGTCGCCGATCGACGTGATCGACAAGATGGTCCGCGGCGACGTCGTGCTGAAAACGATCACCATCCGCGAAGGACTCGATCGTTTCGCCATCGCGCGCCTCTTCGCCACCGAAGGACTCGGCACGGAGAAAGAGTGGAAGAAGGTCACCGACGAAGGGGACTTGATTCACGACATCGCACCCGAGGCGGATTCACTCGAGGGATATCTGTTTCCTGACACGTACAAGTTCGATCCCGGCACGCCGGCGTCGACGATCGCGAAGGCGATGGTCGCGAACTTCCGCCAGCATTGGGGCGGCGAGATCGCGCTGATCAGCAACGGTCTCAACGTCCATCAGACCGTGACGCTCGCGTCGATCGTCGAGACGGAAGCGCAGCAGCCGCGCGAGCGCCCGATCGTCGCGTCGGTATACCTGAATCGCCTCAACCGCCACATGCTCCTCGGGGCCGATCCGACCGTGATCTACGCGCTGAAACTCGCGAATCGCTGGGACGGCAACATCCGCAAAAGCGACCTGCAGATCGACTCGCCGTACAACACCTATCGCAAGCCCGGCCTCCCGCCCGGCCCGATCGCCAACCCCGGACTCGCATCGCTCCGCGCCGCCGCCGCCCCCGCGACCACGCCGTACCTGTACTTCGTCGCGCGCAACGACGGCTCGCACGTCTTCGCGACAAACATCAACGAGCACAACGCGAACGTGGAGAAGTATCAGCGGCAATACTTCCGCGATTTGCGCAGACGCTAGTTTGCGAATTGAGAATTGTGAATTGTGAATTGTGAATTGTGGACGAGGCCGCCTCTAAATCCACAATTCCCAATTCACAATTCTCAATTCGCTTCCCCCCTCCGCTCTCTCTGATATCCTTTCCCAAAACCAACACCACCTCCGGGGGTCCACCATCATGGCTGCGCGGAACAAGCCGTACGATCAGTTCGGTCCGTACATTCTTTTCAAGAAACTCGAGACCGACTCGCTGGGAGATCTGTGGCGCGCGGGACGAGTCGACGGGACGCAGCTCGGCCCCACGGTCGCGGTGCGCCGTCTCCTCGGCGGCAACCGCGCGGCGATCAGCGCGAACGCGCAGTCGGTGGCGCAGCTCCTTCCGCAACTGAGCGGAACGTCGTTCGCGCGCGACCAGGTCGTCGGCGTGATCGACGGCGTTCCGTACATCGCGTACAGCTATGCGGGCGGACGCTCGCTGCGCCACATCATCGACCGCGCGCGCGGCGGCAACGGCGTCGCGCCGAATCCGCTGCCGATCGATCAGGCGATCATCATCGCGGAGAAAGTCGCGCTCTCGCTCGCGACCACCGCGGAGCTGCGCGACGGCGGCGGCCAGCGTCTCTCGCACGGCGCGCTCATCCCGCAGTTCATCTGGATCACCGACGACGGCGAGATCCGCGTCGCCGGCCAGCAGCTCGGCAGCGGTCTGATGGAATCCCTCGGCGATCAGAAAGTCAGCGCCGACATCGCGCGCTACTTCGCGCCGGAGTCGCGCAACGGCGCGATCATCAAAAACGCCGACGTCTATTCACTCGGCGCGATCCTGTTTCTCCTCGTCACCGGACAGGAGCCGCCCGACGCGGCGACGGCGAGCGCGTTCGGCGCGGCGGTGCGCGCGGCGAAGTCGATGACCGGGACGCCGGTATCGGACGACATCCGCGTGATTCTCGACAAGTCCTTCAACCTCGATCCGTCGATGCGCTACGGCTCGATCGGCGACATGAAGCAGGCCGTCTCCGCGCTCGCGCACAGCGGCAAGTACTCGGCGACCACGTTCAATCTCGCGTTCTATCTCAGCAACCTGCTGAAGAAAGAGATGGAGAGCGAAGCGCTCGATCGCGAGAAAGAAGCGAAGGTCAACGTCGCACCGTACGCCGACGTGCCGAAAGCCGCGCCGGCTCCGGTCGCTGCAGCCCCGGCGGTCGCTGCAGGATCGATGTTCACTGCGATCGATTCGCCGAAGAAGAGTAAGGCGCCGCTCGCGATCGCGGCGGTCGTCGTGCTCGCGCTGATCGGCGCCGGTGCGTACTTCGCGATGAACAAAAAGTCCGCGCCGCTGCAGCCGCAGGCGAATGTCGCCGCGGCAGCGGCCGTGCCGCCGCCCGTGAAGCCGCGCGTGATCTCCGAGCCGGTCGCGGTTTCGGCGACGCCGGCAACCGGCACGATGAGCGACGAAGAACGGCGCAAGAAAGCGTTCGAAGACGCGGTCGAAGCGCAGGTGCGGTCGAAGAAAGACGCCGAGATGATGAAGCTTCAGGAAGTCTTCATCGCCGAACTGACGAAGAAGCAGTCGAAGAATGCGCCCGTCATTTCGACACCACCTTCGGCCGCGCCGCAGGAGGACGATCGCAACACGCCCAGCGCCGCGCAGCTCGATCAGCAGCGCCGCGAGACCACGCAGCCTGCCGAGGCCGCGGCCGTGCCGAATGCAGTGACGCAAACGCAGGCGCCCGCACCGGCGATCTCGCAGCCGGTCAACACGCCCGCGCCCGCGGCGCAAGTCGCCGGCCTCCGCGAAGGCGACGTGGTCGATGTCGGCTCGCTCGACTCGATCCCGCGCCCGCTGCGCCCGATCGCGCCGGTGTATCCGACGATCGCGCGCCAGCAGCGCATCGCCGCGACGATCATCCTGACCGCGTTCATCTCCGAGACCGGAACGGTGACGGACGTGCACGTGCTGCGCGGCGACCCGCGCTTCGGCCTCAACGACTCGGCCGTGCGCGCGATGCGCGGAACGAGATTCTCGCCGCCGCAGAAAGACGGCAAGCACGTGAAGACGTGGCTGCCGCAGACGATCGAATTCAAGCCGTAAGCATGGCTCTCGCACGCCCGAGCCCGAGCCCGCTTCCGCGCCCGGGGTGGGGGGCGAGCGAAGCGAGGTAAACCCACCGCCCCGGGCGCGGGCTCGGGCTCGGGCTCGGGCGTAGGTGATCAGCGCGGCGCCAGTGTCGTCCCAATGGCGGCAAATGTCATCCTGAGCCGCGAAGACGGCGAAGGATCCCCCGCCGACGAAGCGAGCAACGTTCTTTGCGCGGGGGATTCCTCGCCGTCCACGCGGCTCGGAATGACACGATGATCACCGCGGCGCGACGGACACTTCGAAGTAGCGATCGCGCGCGATGCCGGCGAGGCGCGCGCGATCGCGCGCGAACGTAACCGCGCCGCGACCTTCGCGCACGATCACGCGCGCATTCGGATTCGACTCGCGACGGAGATACGCGGCGTGCGCGCCGAGGCGATCGTCGATGAGGGCGTTCGGCGCGAATTGCAGTGCAGCGATCGGCGGCGAGATCGTGCGATGCACGATCGTCAGCGCGGGCCACGTCCAGACGATCAGCAACGCGATCAATGCAGCAAGCGCGATCGCGCGGAATCTGCGCAGCGCGTCGATCCCCTCGGCCGCGAAGATCGCGATGAGCGGCATGTAGGCGATCGAGAAACGGCTCGTGCTGTGAAAGTCGAGGTAGAGCCACGCGAAGATCGCGAACGGGCCGAAGATCGCCAGCGCGAGCAGAACGTGCGCACGTCTTCGCGCGAGCGCGATGAGCGCGAGCAGCGCGAGGACGATGTTGATGGCGGGCGCGCGGAACGGACGGAGGAAGAAGTCGTCCGCGACTTTGATCAGCGACGGGCGGATCGGCGCGAGGAACGAGTCGGTCGTGCGGATGTAGTGCTCGTGCTCGCGTAATGCATCGCGATAAGAGGACCATCCTCCGCTCGCGATCGCGGCGCCGCCGTAGCTTGCGATCAGGATGATTGCGAGGAGAAGGACAGCTGCAATTCGTCGTTTGCTGTGCACCACTCCAAGAACGAATGGAACGAGTCCGATCAGCAGATTCTGCGGACGAAATCCTGCGGCGATGCCGAGGACGATTGCGCCGGCGAGAAGTGCGCGGGTGTCGCGGCGGCCGCGCAGGAGCAGCGCGCAGGCGAAGAGCGACAGCACGAGTGACGGCACGTCGCTGAAGGCGGTGCCGCCGTAGAACCAGACGTTGGGCATGAACGCGAGCACGAGCGCGGAGCCGAAGGCGACGAAGAACGATGCGCCGAGCTCACGCGCTAAAAAATACGCGGCGGGAAAGACGAACAGCGAGGCGACGAACACGATCGCCTGCAAGGCGTGGAACTCGTCGTGAAACGGAACGAGCTTGACCATTGCTTTTGCAAGCGCGATGAAGAGCGGGAAGCCGGGCGGCTGCGGGTGATAGAGACGCACGTCGTAGTCGCGCACGGCGAGCGCGAAGAGCGCTTCGTCCCAGTCCCACAGCGTGCGTGAGAGCGCGGGCCAGCGCGTGATCGCCACGAGCGCGCTCGCGATCCAGACAATGTGGCGACCGCTGCCCTCAGCGGTCGCGGTGCCGCTGAGGGCAGCGGCACCCACATTTACTGCTGCGGGTTCCATGAGAGCGCGTCCACGCGCAGGCCGAGGTCGCGCGCGTCGTCGGAGCCGCCGCGCGCTTTCGGATTCACCGTTCCGCTGGTGAGAATGCGCAGCTCGTTCGGCGCGTCCTTGCGCGACGGCACGGTCCACGTCTTGTCGATGTCCGACTTCGTCGCCGTGAATCGCTCGATCGTCGCGCCGTTCAGTTGCACTTCGATCGCCGGCGGCGCGTCGAGTCCGTCGAGTGGCGCGTACGCGCGCAGCCGCAGTTTCCCTTTGCCGCGCAGCACCGGCAGCTTCGTCGTCGACTCCGCGCCCATCCAGCGGAACGCGCCTTCATCGCCGTACCAGCCGTGGCCGAACACGACGACCGACGATGCGCGGCCGACCGATGCTTCGAAATTGCGGCGGCGCATCACGCGCCACAGCCTCTTGTGCGGCCAGACCCAGTTGTGCGCGCCGGGCACGACTTTCAGGTCGAGCACCCACGCGTCGCCGGACAGCAGCGAGATTTGATCGGGCTCGTCGTAGTACACCGTGTTCGGACGATCGCCGAGAAAAAAATGCGCCTGCGGCTCGATGCCGCCGTGCACGAACACGAGCTCGCCCGGCTTGGCGTTGCGCAGAATCCACTGCAATGCGGACACGAGCGGCGCGTCGCTCTTGCGCTGCAGCTGCAGCGCAGGCCACGTCCATACGACGAACAGGACCACGAAGAGCGCGCAGAGCGTCGCTTGCACGCGCGGACTACGGCGCGCGATCACGCCGAGTCCGTCGGCGGCGAGGACGGCATGCACGCACAAGTACGCGATCGAGTAGCGCGTCGCGGCGGCGAAGTCGAGCTGGAACAGCACGAGGATCGCGAATGGAACGAACATCGCGAACAGCAGCAGCGGCGCGCGGCGGCGCGTCGCGATCGCGTGGATGAGCGAGACGAGCGCGAGGATCGCCAGCGCGACCGTCTGCTGCCGCTGCTGAATCGGCCAGAGGAAAAAGATCTTCGCGATCTGTCCGAGCGGCGGCCGATAAGGGTTGTGATACGAGTCGATGTCGTGCACCCACTTGCTCTGGATGCGCACGGCTTCGAGGTAGTCCTTCATTCCGCCCGACTCGATTGCGGCGCCGGCGTAGCTTCCGCCCGCAATCGCGCCGCCGATGAGAATTGCCAGCAGGACCGCGACGAACGAGCGGCGTCGGATCTGGTAGTACGTCGCGAGCAAGGCGGGCACGACGCCGATCAGCAGATTCGTCGGACGGATGCCGGCGGCGATGCCGAGCACCGCCGCGCCGAGGAGGTACGCGCGCGTGTCATCGCATCCGCGCAGAAGCAGCGCGCACGCGATGAAGCAGACCGCAATCGCGGGGACATCGCTGTATCCGGTTCCGCCGTGCAGCCAGACATTCGGCAGAAACGCGAACAGCGCCGCGCCGCCGACCGACGTCGTGAAGTCGAAGCCGAGCTCGCGCGCGAAGAAGAAGAGCGCGGGAAACAGGCACATCGCGCCGAGGACCACCACGACCTGCAGCGAGCGGAACTCGGAGACGCCGAGGAAATGCACGACCTTGGCGGCGGCGACGAAGAGCGGATAGCCGGGCGGGTGCGGGTGATAGGCGGCGACGTTGAAGTCGCGCACGCCGAGGGAGAAGAGACCCTCGTCCCAATCAAACATCGAGTGCGCGAGCGCGAGGAGCCGCGTGAGCGCGATGACGACGGTCAGGATGAGGAGAACGTTCTTCTGCGCGCGAGACAAACGGCACCATTCTCGCAAATTTGGCCCGGCGATGGCCGGCACGGCCGGCAGCGCCGGTTGGCCAGGCCTTCCTGGGACGTTGTCGCAAATGGCATGATCTCCGCGGAAAATTCTCGAAAGGGCGTGCGACGCCGCTGGTACCTCGATCTACACGGCATCCGGCGCGAAGGCACGAAAGAGTCCGGCTTTTCGTATCGTCTTCCGAACGGCTCGATCGTCAGCGATGACAAGGTGCTGGCCCGGATCCGCAAGCTGCGCATTCCGCCGGCGTGGCGGGACGTGCGCATCGCCCGCGGCGACGCCGCGCCGCTCCAGGCCGTCGGCGTCGACAAGAAAGGACGGACGCAGTATCTCTACCACTCGCGCTTCCGCGCGCAGCGCGAGGAAGCGAAGTTCAAGCGCGTGGTGGAGTTCGGCGAGTCGCTGCCCGCGCTGCGCCGCCGCGTGCGCGCGGACTTGAACCGTGGAAAGCACGCCTCCCGGCGTGACGACGCCCTGCAGCGCGAGCGCGTGCTGGCGTCGATGGTGCGCCTCATCGATCAGGGATTCTTCCGCATCGGCAACGACAAGAGTGCGAAGTCGGAGTCGACGTTCGGCCTCTCGACGATCCGCGGCTCGCATGTGAAAGTCGATCGCGACGTCGTGCTGTTCGAGTACGTCGGCAAGTGGCGGAAGAAACAGAAGCGCGCGGTTCGCGACCACGACGTCGCGACGATCATCGAGCAGCTCAAGAAAAAGCGCGGCGCGGAGCTGTTCAAGTTCCAGCAGAACGGCAAAGTGTGCGACGTGAAAGACCGGCACGTGAACGAGTACATCCAGTCGATCATCGGCCGCGACTTCACCGCAAAAGACTTCCGCACCTGGGCCGGCACGTTGTTGTGCTCGATCGCGCTCGCATTGCAGGAGCAGGGCGCGAGCAAAGCGGAGCGCAAACGACGCCTGCGCAAAGCGATCACCGCCACGGCGGAGCAGCTCGGCAACACGCCCGCGGTCTGCCGCTCGTCCTACATCTGCCCCCGGCTCATCGACGAATACACGAGCGGACGGCCATTCGAGATGCTGCGCAAAACGCGGCGGGGAAACCCGGTTTCGCGAACGGGGCTGTCCATCGAGGAGAAGGCGCTGTTGAAGTTTCTGCGAGAGACCATCGCGGATCGGCGGCGTGCGCCTCGGGCCGCCGCGTGAGGCGCAGAGGCTCAGAGGCTCAAAGGCTCAGAGAACCCCTATGAGCCCCTGCGCCTCTGAGCCTCTGCGCCCCTGCGCCTCTGCGCCCCTGCGCCTATGAGCCTATGAGCCTGTGAGCCTCTGCTCCTAGAACGTCTCCCCAATCCAGAAGCTCGTCCTGAACCCTCCCTCGGTGGTCTTGCCGTCGTAGCGCTTGGCGAAGTCCCAGTTGAGCTGGAGGCCGCCCCAGAACTGGAAGGAGAAGCCCCAGCCGACGGCGGCTTTCGCGTCGGCGAGGCGGCCGTCGCGGGCGAAGCGGAACGGCTGGCCGTCGAAGTGCGCGGCGCCGACGTCGAGGAAGATCGTTCCGCGAATCTGCTGCAGCGTCACAATCGGCGTGGCGAGAACGTCGACGAGCGGGAAGCGGAACTCGATGTTCGCGAAGCCCGCGTGCTGCCCGATCAGCGTGCGGAAGTCGTAACCGCGCACGGTGTTCAGGCCACCGAAGTAATAGATGTCCGGCGCGTTGCCGTCCGACCACGCGGCGTACAGACGCGCGGCGATGAGGGTGCGGGCGCTGATCGGAATGTACTGCCGGTAGTCGATCGACACGTCGGACGTCAGCGTGCCGCCTGCGTTGGTTCCGCCCTTCGTGTCCGGCGCGTACGACGCGCTCAGCTCGTAGCGGTGGCCGGAGATCGGTCCGAAGAATTTCCAGATCGCGGTATCGCCGGTGAACGTTCCGCTCACGAGCGGGAAGTTGTCGCGGCGATGCACGTACTCGCCGATGCGGAAGTCGGGATAGAAGTAGTCGCGGCTCATGTAGCCCGCGCCGGCGTCGAAGCGGTGGTAGCGCGAGAGCGGATAGCTGGCCAGGCCGAGGAAGCCGGTCTGACGGTAAGCCTGCCGGCGATCGAGGCGCAGCGTGTCGGGGTCCTGCGTGAAGTAGAACGAGCGGTTGTCGAACAGCCGCGCGCCGTAGTTCCAGCGCTTGCGCATGTTCATGTAGATGAAGTCGAAGTTGGAGAACGTCGACACCGAGTCGAGCGACGCGATGAAGCGGCGATCGCCGAGGAGATCGCTCATGAAGATCGTCGAGCGCGAGACGAACAGCTGATCGGAGGTCACGCCGGCGTTGACCTGCACGTCCTCGATGAACAGCTTGAAGCCGCGCGTCTTCTCGATCTTCTCCTCGTCGATGAAGAACTCCGACGTCGACTTGAAGATGGAGCGTTGCTCGGCCGCGATCGGCGCGGACGGCAGCGTGGTCTTCTCCGCCACGTGCAGCGGCTTGTCGGTCTGCGTCGAGTACAGCCGCCACTGTCCTTTGTAGTACGACGAGAACACCATGCGCTCGCGGTTGTTTTGTCCGGTGAAGACGACCGGCGTGAAGCAGCCGCCGATGACGTCCGTGTACTGCATCAGGTCGCCGCTCGCGAGATCGAGCGAGTAGATGTTGTACGCGGCGAAGTTGGTCTTGTCGGGCGGCGGCGTGTCGCCTTCCTTGCGCGCGGCGTTCTCCGCGTTCTCGAGGATGTCCGACGCCACGCCGACGTTGCGGCCGGTCTGCTTGTCCGACGCGAAGAAAATCTTCTTGCCGTCCGGACTGAAGTACGCGTCGATGTCGTTCCACTCGCCGCTCGTCAGCTGATAGCGCTCTTTCGGGTTCGCGAGATTGAGCTTGTACAGCTTCGCGTACTGCTCGCCGACCGATGAGTACACGAGCCACTTGCCGTCGGGCGAGAACACCGGCGCGCTGTCATAGAACGCGTCGCTGGTGACGTTGTTGATCGTGCCGTCGTCGACGTTGTAAAAGAAGATGTCGCTCTGATTGCCCATGATGCCGGCGAAGGCGATCTTCTTTCCATCCGGCGAGTACGACGGCGCGAGCTGCTGCTCGACCGGCATCGGGATCGACTTGATGATCTGGCCGGTGAGCGTATTGAGCAGGAGCAGGTTGCGGCCGCGCTCTTTGCGGACGAAGAACGCGATCTGGTCGCCGTCCGGCGAGAACGCGACGTCGCGTCCCGCCACCGCCGCGGTCGTGAACGACTGCACGATGGGATACTCGTAGCGCCGCGTGTAGCCGGCCGTGAGATTCTTGAGCAGGCGCCGCTCGGGAATGTTGAACAGCACGACGTCCGCGTCTTCTTTGTAGTCGGTGAACGCGACGAGGAGATCGCCCGACGGCGACGCCGCGGGCCCGAGCTCGTCGCTCGGGCGCTCGGGATCGATCTTGAACGGCTCGCCATACTCCTGCGGCTCGCCTTTGGCGATGAGCGCCGGCAGATACTGCTTGCGCAGCCAGCTGCGGAACTTCGTATCGAATTCATCCGGCGTCAGATTGAACGCGCGCTTGAGCGCGCGATCGACGCTGCTGCCGAGCGTGTTGCGATATTCGTAAATGAAATCGCGCAGCCCTTCCCATCCGTACGTCTGCTGCATGAAGACGAACACGGCGTGGCCGAAGCGGTACGCGAAGTAGCCCTGCGGATCGAAGCGGATGCGCGGGATGCGATCGTTGACGACGGCGTCGCGCAGCACCATGCGGTCGCGCGAGTCTTCATCCTCGCCCATGAACGACGCCAGGCCTTCCATCAGCCACGTCGGCGGATTGGCGGTGATGTTCTTGCCGAATTTCCCCTGGAAGAGGATCTCGTATTCGAAGACGTGCGTCAGCTCGTGGCGAATGAGCTCGAGCAGTTTTTCATCCGGTATGTCGATCGGCAGCACCATCCGGTTCTTCACCGGCTCCGCGAACGCGCCCACGCCCTCGGGGATGAAGTTGAGCATGACGTTGGTCTGCTCGAACGACGAATGCGTGTGGTAGAAGATCATCGGGATCTTCTTCGAGATCTGGAAGTTGAATTTCTGCGAGAGATCGAGGTACGCGCTCTCCGCCGCGTCGACGACGCGCTGCAGCTGGTTGCGCTCCTCCTCGTAGAAGTAGAAATCGAAGTGCGTGGAGTGATAGACGCTCCACTTGAAGGTGTCGTAGACGATCTTGTTCTGCCCGAACGGATACGCCGGCGCGGCGGCGACGAGTAAGACGAGGAGCGCGATGACTCGCTTCATGAGGGCAGCCTCCTTCATTCCGTGAACATGTACCGCGCGGCCGAGGTCTCCTGCGAGACGAAAATGCCGACGAGCTGGGTCTCCAGCGCGCGCAGGTTTTCGAAGAGTCCGAGAATCTCGTCGTAGTTGCGCTGGTCGAATTCCTTGAAGTCGCGGAAATTCTCTTCCAGCACCATCTCGCCGGTGTCGGCGTTGAACACCGCGAGATCGATGTCGAACACGAATCCGGTCGACTCGACGAGCACCTGCCGATAAAACGTTCGTCCATCCGCAGGCGACGTGTACTCCTCGGTGCGATATCCCGACTTGTCATTGATGTCGAAGTCGACGATGCCGGTGACGATGAAGTCCGCGCCGGTGCGCGCGCCGAGGTCCTTCCAGTAGTCGCGCGCGCCTTCGAGCGACTTCATGTCCGTGCCCGGAAGGCGCGTCTGCGGGACGTCGACGATCTTCAGCTTCGTCGACTTGTTGAGCTGCTTGCGGAGATAGCGGTTGAACTCCGACTGCACGTCGACCTTCGCCGCGCGGTCGCTCTTCTTCTCGCCTTTCGACGCGATGATGAACGGCGCGATGGCGATGCGCTCGTCGCCGGTGATCTTCAGCTTCGGCTTCACCGGCAGCTTCAACTTCACTTCCATGACTCCGGCGAATGCGGAGACGGCGATGGCGAGCAGCGCGAGAATCGTTGCGAAGCGTTTCATGGCAAGTCTCCCGGTGGTGGAGGTGCGGTAACGGCGGTGTCGGTCGGACCGGACGGGATCAGCGGCTCCGGCGTGCGCGTGTCGACCGGCTGCGTCGGCGGAGCGCCGGGCAGCGGATTGCGGTTCGGCTGCGGCGCGGCGGTCGTCGTGTCCGCGGGCGTTCCCGGCGCGCGCGGACCTTTCTTCGCGCGCGTCGTGAACTCGACCAGGCGGCTGTAGTTTTTCTGAATGTACTGATTGGTGCGATCGAGACGCAGCGCCTCGCGATACTCCTTCAAGGCGTTCTCGAAGTCGCCGTTCGCCTCGTACGCGACGGCGAGATTGTTGTGCGCCGTCGCGTCTTCCGGCTTCATATCGACGGCGCGCTTGAATCGGAACATCGCCTCGCGCCAGAGATTCATCTTCGCCATGCGGACGCCGAACTGCTTCTGCGTCTCGGGCTTGGAGGTGTCGACTCCGGAACGGCATCCGAAGACGATCACCATGAAGAGAAGGATCGACAACGTCGTCGCGGTAAAAGCCCGCTTCATTTCATCTCCTTATTCGGATCGGAAACGTTGGCTGACGAGAGCGCGGCGATTATACTGCGCGCGTTCCCACCGTCCGTGGACGCTCGTCCGCGCGCTGCAATCCCCGGCACCAACCCATGCATGAATGACTCGCCTGCCCGCGATCTTTTGATCGCGCTGTCGCTGCTTCCGTTCCTTACCCCGAATCGCACCCGCTTGCTGCTCGAGACCTTCGAGCCCATCGAGACCGTGTTGGCTGCTTCTTCCGATCTACTGCAAGGGCTCCTGAGCGTAAACCCGGAGCAGGCGATGAAAGTAAAACATCCGTTACGAGAACCACAGCGTGTTGCCGAACTGCGAACAAGCGTCGTCGCGTATTGCGATGCGGAGTATCCGCCGATGCTGCGCGAGATCGCCGGCCCGCCGCTCGCGCTGCACGTGCGCGGCGACGTCTCCCTGCTCGCGAAGCCGAGCGTGGCGATCGTCGGCTCGCGCCGCGCCTCGCCCTACGCGATCAACGTCGCGCAGCATCTCGCCGGCAAGCTCGCGTCGATCGGCATCGTCGTCGTATCGGGACTCGCGCGCGGCATCGACGGCGCATCGCACACCGCCGCTCTCGAGGCCCGCGGCAAAACAATCGCCGTCCTCGGCACCGGCATCGACGTCGTCTATCCGCGCAATCACGTGCGGCTCTTCAAGCGCATCGAGCACGAAGGACTGATCGTCACCGAGTTCCCGCCCGGCTCACCGCCGAGACCCGAGCACTTCCCCGTCCGCAACCGCGTGATCTCCGGCCTCACCCTCGGCACGATCATCGTCGAGGCCACGAGCAAGAGCGGATCGCTGATCACCGCGCGCATGGCCGCGGAACAGGGACGCGAAGTGTTCGCCGTCCCAGGATCGGTCTTTTCCGCCGGCTCCGAAGGAACCCATCGCCTCATCCAATACGGCGCGAAGCTCGTCCACGACGTCAACGACATCCTCGAAGAGCTCCCCGGCCATTTGCGCCTGACGCTAACCGCGCCCGAAGAACCGGAGCCGCCGCTGCGCGACCTGCTCGCGCTGGTCAGCCGCGAAGAACCGACGCACATCGACACGCTGGCCGCGAAAAGCGGATGCGCGATCGCGGAGGGGCTGCTGGCGTTGGAGCTGGAAGGATGGATACGCGCGTTGCCGGGGGCACGGTATGTGCGGGTTCGGTAGAGGGGAACCGCGGCCTTCGGGGTGACCCCCTGGTCAGGACCATGGCGCGAGATCGAAGGTGGGGAGCAGGGGGTTGAGAAACTGCACTCCTTCCACGCGGCGCGCGTGCTCGAAGTCTTCCGTGAAAATCGTAGGGATCTGATTCAAACGAGCGGTCGCCCAGATTTGAGCGTCGTAATAGCTCATCCCGTGCCGGAGAGCTCCGCGGCCCGCCTCCAGGACGATCAGATGGGTGGTGTCGAGCACCGGGATCGCCTCGGCGAGGCGAGTTACCTGATCGAGAGCTTCTTTGATCGTCAGGATCGGGTTGCGGCCACGGGTAGTGGCGCTGACAAACTCACCCAGGATCTGAGCGCTCAGACGACCCGACCCGCTTTCCAGCAGGTGTTCGAGAGTGCGGACCGCCGCCGTGTATTTGGCGTTTTCGGCGGGCTGATGCGCGTAAACGAGGATGTTGGTATCGATCAAGACTTCGGCCATCGAGCCATCCGCTCGTCATAGAGCGACTCCCGAGTCCAGCCGCGACCGGCCGGAGCTTTGCGGTGTCGCCTGGCCAGGGATCGCATGAACGTGATGGCTTTGCGGCCGGCCACGGGGTCGCTGAGATGACCGGCACGACTGCCACCAACATCAGCGCGATCCAGCGCCTCTCGAATGATCTCCGCTTCGGTGACCCCGCGCTGCCTCGCCCGATGCTTGAGCAACCGGTCGTGGCGCTCTTCGATGTAGACCTGTTTGCGGATCATACATCGCAGTATACATCGCCCAGTCAAAGGCGCAGAGGCGCAAAGGCGCAGGGGCTCAGAGAAGCTGTGAGCCCATGCGCCTCTGAGCCTCTGCGCCTGCAAGCGCTCACCACGCAACGCGCTTGCGATCGTGAAAGAACCCTCCCGTCGGACCGTTGTCGGGCAGCGTTGCGAGCCACACGATCGAGTCCGCGCCCTGCTGCACTGAACGCGGCGCGTGCGATCCGCCCATATCGGTGCGCACCCATCCGGGATCGACGCAATTCACGCGCGCGAACGGCATCGCCGAAGCGAGCATCACCGTAATCGCATTCAGCGTCGCCTTCGAGATCGAATACGCCGGCGCGTAGCCCGACATCGACGAGATCTGTCCCGCTCCGGACGAAACGTTCACCACCCGCGCGGCCTGACTCCGCCGCAGCAGCGGCGCGACCGCCTGCGCCATCAGCAGCGGCCCGAGAGCATTCGTCCGCATCGTCGCCTCGAACGTCTCCACGGACGTCTGCAGAATGCTCTCGCCCTCATCGAGCAGAATCGCCGCATTGTTCACGAGCACATCGAGCTGCCCCACTTCTTTCGCAATCCACTCCGCGATCGCACGAATCGACGCTGCATCCGACGTATCGAGCGCATGCGCCATCGTGCTGCCGGCAATCGATCGCGCTGCCTTCTCCGCCGCGTCCTGCCTCCGCCCCGTGATGATGACGGCGTGCTCGCGCGCCGCAAGCTGACGCGCGACCTCGAATCCGATTCCGCGAGTGGATCCGGTGATGAGAGCGAGTTTGGTCATGGGAGACGGTCGTCGGAGGGGGGTGGCGGAGGGATTTGGGAGGTCGTCATATGCGCTACAGTTGCAATAGATGCGAGAAACTCAGATTCGTTAAAAACGTAGCTCCAATATTCGCACCGCGAAGAAAAATCCGCGAGCATCACAACCGCTTGGAAAGGCTGCATTGGGCCGCCACCCCTCCCCAGAAATACGCTCCGTATAGAAGCTCCAGTAGTCGCCGGGCGGCCGACGGTGCCTCGCCTGCTGCGTCACTCGGGATCCGGATCCTTCTGCGTCTGCTGCTTTTTCCTCTTTGCCGTCGAGCCGTTCGAGCGGTCGAGGTGGCGGCCGATGGTGGCGACGTGCGGGGCGAGGTCGGCGTAGCGCCGCTGTTTGGAGTACCTCTTGGCCATCATGTAGGCATTCATCGCCGTGGAGGCGACCTCGGCCCATCGCGCCTCGACGGTGTAGCGGACCTGGCGCCGGAGGCGCTCGAGCCGTTCGTCGAGCAGCCGGTAGCCGTCGTCGAGCTCGACGACCTCGCGGGCGTGCTCGGGATCGAACAGGTGCGTCGACCGCATCATGTCCGAGAACTCGACCATCGCGATGATGGCAAGGACCGCCTCGCGCGGAACCGTCCGCGCCCCGCGCACCTTCTTCTCCGTCTGCGGATGCGGCGTGCGCAGGTCCGGGATGAGGGATGCGATCAGGTCGATCGCGGCCACGATCTTCGTCGACACTTCGTCGACGGCCACCGGAACGAGCGTGGACGTCTCTCCGTCCGTGAGTGCACCCGTGACCTGCGCCGGCACGAGCCGGGTCTCCTGACTCATGACTTCCTCCCAGTTGAAGCGTTCGTGTCGAGATTGGAGCCTGCGACATCAGAATACGCTCGCGGCTCTGAAATGTCAGAGATGCCGGGGATGCAGGTGGAGATCGATGACATGCAGCGATGCGCGCGGCTCTGAGCGGTCAGAGCCGGGTGAGGTCGGCGAAGTGATCGATGACTTGCGGCGTCGTGATGCATGACGTCGCCTCGAGGATGCAGCTCTGAGAGGTCAGAGCCGGATTGGGTCGGCGACGTGATCGATGACGTTTGGCGAAGTGGAAATGACTTGCGGCGACGTGAGTGATGACATGCGGCGTAGTGATCCACGGTGTAGCGTTGAGAACGCGGCTCTGAAGTGTCAGAGCCGCTATAGATACAATGAGGAGAGCGATGACGTACAGCGATGCACGCGGCTCTGAGCGGTCAGAGCCGCATGAGGTCCGGCCAAGTGACGATGACTTCCGGCGTCGTGATGCATGACATCACGTTGGGGATGCGGCTCTCAGAGTTCAGAGCCGGATTGGTTCGGCGAAGTGGTCGATGACTTTCGGCGAAGTGACGATCACTTGCGGCGAAGTGGTGATGACATGCGGCGTAGCGATCTACGGTATCGCGCCGAGGACGCGGCTCTGAAGTGTCAGAGCCGCAATGCCGCTACGAAGCGATGGATCACGTGCCGTGACCGGCGCGGCTCTGGAATGCTAGAGCCGCATTGGTTCTGCCGTAGGATCGATGCATTCGGCGTAAGGGGTCGATGACCACGAACTGAGTGCGCGGCCGGAACTCGCCACAGACGAGCAACATGCGGCCTGCTTGAATCCTCTAGTGAGCCTTCAACGACGAATCAGTGGAGCGGCGGCCGCTCTCGGCCGCCGGTTTCTCGCGAGAGGTCGGCGGCCGAGGGCGGCCGCCGCTCCAGTCGGAGGCTAGGAGGCCAGGAGGCCGGGAGGCTGCTCGCCGTTCCGCCGGTTCTTCACCGCGACCGCGACCAGCGCGATCGGGACGCCCCAGACGATCATGCGGCGGAAGACCTTCGGCACGCCGAAGCCGATGATGAGGCCGAGGACGGCGCCGCCGGCGATGATCTGCGGGGCGTAGCTCTGCGCCAGCGTCTTCGGGTTGAGGTTCGTGCGCAGATGGTGATCGAGCTCGTCGATGCGGTCGCCCACGCCGTCTCGCGCGCGAACGATTGCGCGCTCGATCGATTGTTTCTCCTGTTCTTCCTCGGCCATCACTTGCTCCCCGCCGCGCGAGCGACGTCGGCTTTCAATGTATCGATGTCCTGCTTGATGTGCTCGATCGATGCGCTGGGAACGAAGTTCACTTTTTCCAGCTTCTTCTTTCCCAACATCGCCAGCAAACCCGCGGCGGCGAACAGGACGATCGTCACGATCAGCGCGGACAGCCACGCCGGCACGCCGAGCGCGACCAAGCCGAGGGTGATGGTGACGAAGAGAAAGGCGATGCCGATCAGCGCGCACGTCAAAGCGCCGGCCATCAGCCCCGCGCCGGTGCCGAACTTCTTCGCGGCGTCGGTGATCTCGAATTTGAGCAGCGCGATCTCGCTGCGGAACAGCATCGAGAGATCGGCGGTGAGCTCTTTGATGATGGTGCCGAGCGAACGCTCGGAGTCGGTGTACGTCGTCATAACGGCACTTCCTACAGCAAGACGTTTACCAGCGCAGTTTATCCCGCGCGCAGACGCGGGATCTCGGGTGATCCCGGAGCGACCGTCGCCGTAGGCAATCGATCGGCGGTGCAACCGGAGATCCCGCGTCTACGCGCGGGATAAACTCAGGACCGCAGTCCAAAGTACACTGAAGTCGTGACCGAAGTCGTCGAGCTCGTAAAAGATTTTCGCTTCGAGGCCGCGCACTGGCTGCCGAACGTGCCGGAGGCGCACAAGTGCCGCCGCATTCACGGACATTCGTTTCGCGGAGAGGTCGCGGTGCGCGGGCCGCTCGATCCGAAGCTCGGCTGGGTGATGGACTTCGCCGATCTCAAGCGCGCGGTCGATCCGCTGGTGAAGCAGCTCGATCACTACATGCTCAACGACATCGAAGGACTCGAGAACCCGACGTCGGAGAACCTCGCCGTCTGGATCTGGCGCGACCTCGCGCCGCTGTTGCCAAACCTCGTGCGCGTGACGATCGAGGAAACGTGTACGTCGCGATGTCATTACTTCGGGTGAGAAAAGCCTGAAGACGTTGATCGGCTCGTGAAGCGTGTCTTCTGCATTCCGAGGCCGTGTGCGTAGAACTCGCCACCGGCTAAGACCCACGTCGAGCATGCCTTCGCGCCCTCACGAACTACGGTTCATGCGCCTTCTCCCGCAACGGAACGAACCTCACCGCGTCCAGCCGCTCCCGCGTTACGCGTCCGTCGGTTCGCCGGAGCAGCCAGAGATGCTGTACGTCCGCGGCGCCGACCGGGATGATGCAGCGGCCGCCTTCGGCGAGTTGGTCGACCAGTTCTTCCGGCAACACTTCCGGCGCGGCGGCGGACAGGATGGCGTCGAATGGCGCGTGGTCGCGGAAGATCTCCACGCCGTTGCCCACGGCGAGGACGACGTTGGTGATGCCGAGCTGCGCGAGGCGGCCGGCGACGACGCGCGAGAGCTCGGGCTCGACTTCGGCGCTGTAGACGATCTTCGCCAGCCGCGCGAGGATCGCGGTCTGGTATCCCGATCCCGTTCCGATCTCCAATACTTTTTCGTCGCCGCGAAGCTCCAGCATCTCGGTCATCAGCGCGACGATGAACGGCTGGGAGATGGTCTGGCCGCAGACGAGCGGCAGCGGGGAGTCTTCGTAGGCGGCGTAGCGGAGGTGCTCGGGCACAAACAGTTCGCGCGTGACCGAGCGGAAGGCTTCGATCACGCGCGGGTCGCGGACTCCGCGAGCGAGGATCTGCTCGCGGATCATGCGTTCATTCGAAGTGTTCACTTCGTCGGTTGATAGGGCGTGAAAAACGCCTTGGTCTCCCCGTCTCTCCGCAGTTCCGCCGCCGTCTTCGGCCGGCGCGCCTCGCGCACTTTGTACGCGAAGTACGACGCGACTGCCAGAATCAGCGTCACCACAATCGAAACAAAAATGATCGTCGTCAATATGTTCATCCAATCGAATCTCATCTCAGATCCGTCCCTTTCTGGCAACTTTGCCCCACTGCATGTCCAGTCCCACCAGCTCTTCGAGCGCGGCAAAGACTTTCGTGACGTCGATGGTCAGGATGTAAAAGAAGCGGTAGAAGATGGAGTAGGCGGCGAGCTTCATGTCCTCCCCCTCCATCAGAATCGAATGCACCGCGATGAGGACGTCCAGCACGGTGAGCAGCAGCCACCACATCACCAGCAGCTTGGTCATGCCGAAGATCAAGGCGATGTAGACGAAGAAGACGTTGGCGAAGATGTTCATCGCCGGCCACACCAGCCCTTCGAAGATCATGTACCAGAGCGACAGCGGAGTCGTGACGGTTCCGGATGACCGCGTGAGCAGATGTTTCTGTTTGCGCAGCGCCTGCAGGATGCCGCGGCTCCACCGATAGCGCTGTTTGATGATGTCGAGCAGTTCCTCCGGCGCCTCGGTGAACGCCACCGCCTTCGGCTCGTAGTGAATCTTCCAGCCCTCGGCCAGCATCTTCACCGTCATGTCGAAGTCTTCGGCGAAGGTGTCGCTGTCGTAGCCGCCCGTTCCTTCGATGGCCGCGCGGCGGAAGATGCCGATCGGACCGGGAATCACGTTGACCGAGCGGAAGAACGCCTGCGCCTTGCGGACGATGTTGAGTCCCTCGATGTATTCGAGCGCCTGCAGCTTCGTCCAGATGTTGTGGCGGTTGATGACCTTCACGTTGCCGGCGACCGCACCGACGTGCGGGTCGCGGAAGTGCCGCACCGCGTAGCGCAGCGCGTCGGGCGTGAGGCGCGAGTCGGAGTCCATGCAGACCACGATCGGCGCGCGCGCGCGGCGGATGCCGTAGTTCAGCGCGTCGGCCTTGCCGGAGTTTTCCTTGCGGAAGACCTGCACCTGCACCCCGTAGTGATTCCCTTCGAACACGCGCATCTTCTCGAACGTGCCGTCCGTCGATCCGTCGTCAACGGCAATGATCTCGTAATACGGGTAGCGCAGCTCGAGCAGCGATCCGAGCGACGACTGGATCACTTCGGCTTCGTTGAACGCCGGCACGATGATCGACACGAACGGATAGCCGTCGGGCGGCGCGTCATTCGCGAGCTCGCGCTGATGGAGGTAGCTGAACCACACCAGCACGAAGTGCCGCAGGATGAGCAGCGTGAGGAACGAGGCGAGCGTGATGACGAGAGTCGCGATCGCGATCGGACCGAGGCGGTCCGGCGAGCGGAAGATGAAGAGCGTGAAGATCACGACCGCCGCGATGAGGGCGATCGAGATCGCGAGTTGCGCGAATGGATGGAGCGGTTTATTGGCCATGGTTTACCGCACCTCCGGCGGGATGATGTCCGAGCCGAGGACGCTGTTGTCGAAGTAATAACGGTCGTTTGCGCGGCGGTCGCCGGACGCGAAGAGGCGTTTGAGCCGGACGCCGACATACCACGTGCGCTGCCAGTAGTTGGTGAACTCCGGATCGCCGACGATCGACTCGAAGCGTCCGGAACGTCCGTAGTTGTAGGAGCCGACGACGTCGAAGGCCTCGCCGACCGGCACTGTCACGTTCGCGCCCCACGCGCGGATGTCGGAGTCGCGATCGCCTTCCCACGCGCGGCCGGCCTTGAACTCGGCCGACCAGAACACGCGGTCATTGAAGTTCTGCCCGACCTGCACGACGCCGGCGAGCGAGTTGTAATCGTTGGGCGACCAGTAGCGGTTCGAGCGGAAGTCGTACGACAGCCACCGCCCGTCCGCCTTCAGCGCGACCCATGGTTTCTTGAGGACTTTGAAGGCGACGAGTCCGTGCGCGGCGGCGCGGCGGTTGTCGTCGGAGATGAATCCGTATGACGCATCGCCGAGGAGCGACCAGAAACCGCCGGAGTCATAGTCATAGTGGCCGCGCACGTCGTTGATGGAGATCGGACTGTTCACGACGCTGGCGAGATTCGAGACGTCGTAGATGAGATCGTAGTGATTGATGTCGAGTGCCGCGCGGCTCTGAATGCTCGGCAGCCAGGTCGCGCCGGCTCCCAGGAACGGACGCGTGCCGAGTCCGCGATCCCAGAACGTCATGCCGACGCGCCCGCGGAACGTGAGCTGATCGGTTTGACGATACGCGGCGCCGGCGCTGGCGACGTTCGCGTCCGCGCTCGTGCCGCCCTGCTCGAAGCTGTGGCGACCGACCGCGCCCTGCACCGCGAGGCGCGGATTCAGCCAGTGCTCTCCTTCGAGATCGCCGAGGCGCGCGGTGAAATCATTCGAGTTCGTTTCCATCGTGTAGCGCGCCTGCAGTTGCGTTCCGGGATGTCCGAAGCGCGCGCGCTCCAACTCGTGATGCGCGTCGGTGAACGTCGAGTCCATCGACAGCGCGCTGTTCTGCTCCGTGATCGCGTGATCGCGCCAGCCGTACCAGCGATAGATCTGTCCCTGATGGAAGTGCGCGCGCGCCGGAACGTCGGGATAGAGCTCCGCGCGCGGTGAGCTGGAGAGATCGGTGAGCAGATTGAATTCGTGCAGCGCGGGGATGTAGTCCTCGCCGTACTCCAGCGTCTGCGCGTATTCGAGGCGCAGGTCGGGGCGATCGGGAAGATCGCGCAGCACCATTTGATATTGCTTTTGCGATTCGTCGTAGCGGCGATCCCAGCTGAGCACGCGCGCGTAATTGAGTCGCGCGTTCGTGTCCTTCGGCATCATCGTCAGATAGTCGGCGTACAGCTCGGCGGCCTGGCGATTCGCGCCGAGGCCCGTGTAGCCTTTGGCGAGATCGAGGAGCTGCATTTGGCGGCCGCTGCCCTCGGCGGTCGCGGTGCCGCTGAGGGCAGCGGCACCCACATCGGAGGACGACGTCATTGGATTTTGCAGGGGATTTTGCAGGGGATTTTGCAGGGGCCCCTGTGCGTACAACGCGCGGCGGCGCTCGTCGAGCTTCGCGATTTCTTCCTTCTGCTTCGCGAGCGCGTTCTTTTCGACATCGGAGAGATCGGGAACGTCGCGGCCGTTCGCGTGCGTGCGGACGAAGGCGATGTCCTTGAGTGCCCGGCTGTACTGGCCGGAGTCGTAGTAGAGCCGCGCGCGCTCGACGCGAAGTGCGAGATTGAAATCGTCGTCCGCGATCTGCTGGTCGAGCTTCTCGATGCGGATCAGCGGCGACGCTTCGAGATCGCGGAGCATCGCGCGCGCTTCGTACGCGTTCGGATGGCTGTTCGTGAAGTCGCGCAGCACGACGACGGCACCGGCGCGGTTGCCGCTCCACGTCTGCGCGTTCGCCAAGGCGATCGCCGTCTCCTCGGAATTCGCTGACTGGTGCGCGCGCTCGAGCCGCGTCACGGCCGCGCGCTCCGCGCCCATCCAGGAGAGCAGTCGCCCGTATTCGAGCTCCAGCTCCGGCGTCGATTTCTCGGCGAGCAATTTCGAGTAGCGGCGCTCCGCTTCGTCGTGTTGTCCGCTCCATGCGAGCGCGCGCGCCTGCCGCAGCCGCACGTCGTAGCTCGGATCCGACAGCGCGCCGTAAATCGGGAGCGCGTCGTTGTAGCGGCCCGCGGCAAAGTACGCGTCGGCGAGCTCCTGGCGGTCCGCTTCCGTCGCTCCTTCGCGTTTTGCCGCCGCTTGCGCGTCGTCGATGCGCTGCTTCGCGATCAAATCGAGCTGCGCCGTGGAGCGGTCGCGCAGATCGATGGCCGCGGCGTCATTCGGATTCTCGACGAGCAGCCGGGACGCGAGCTTCTTCGCTTCGTAATAGCGTCCGACGCCCGCGTACAACTGCGCGAGCTCCAGCTGTTCCTCGTGTGTCGCCGTTCCCGCGTTGAACGACGACTCCAGGTTCGCGATTCGATTCGGTGCGTTGTCGTCATTGGCGAAGGCCGCGAACGAACACACCATCACCACACACATCACAACTATTGTTCTGCTGAGCCTCATGCGATCCCCCGTAGGTGTGGAGCCGGATCGCTACAGCTAACTTATCTCTGCCGGTTCCCAGGCGCGGGCATTTGCAATGGTGATTCCAAAGTTTTTCGTTCCGTGCATCCGGCGAAGTCAGACGCGCGCACGACGGCGATGTGATTCGCCACTTCGCGCTCCACGCCGTCGCTAGGACGATTGACGATGTGATCGCCGATCCACATCGCGCTCGATCCGCCGCCATCGAGGTTGATCGCCGAACAGACGCCGAGCTCGTCGGACATGAACCGCGCGAGCCGCGCCAGCGTCAATCCGGGAACTCCGTCGCGCCGTCCTTCCGCAACCACTAAATACATGGTCTTCCCATCCTTCGACACGCCGGCGGCGGTGCGCGGATGCGGCGCTCGCGTGAATCCGTCGCTCCCCGGAAGCTGCGTCGCGGTAAGCGCCGCGCACGATTTCACGAGCATCGGCCAGCCCGAAACGATCGTCTCCATCCACGGCTCGGGCTGCTCGAGGACTTCCCGTTGCGGAAAGATCTGCGCGTGTCCGTCGCCGACTGCAACGACGCCTTCGCGCTCCGTGTCTTTCGATCCCGGCCACACGCCGCAAGGACCGGCCACGAGTCCGATCGGTTGAAATTCTTTCGTGAAGTAGTCGGCGTTGACGGCAACGATTGCCTTGTTCTTCTTCGCGAAGTCGCTGACTCTCAGTCGCCGCTGCGACTGCGGCGTGGCGATCACGCGCACCGCATCGCTGGTCAGATCGATACGCGCGACATGCACGTTCATCGAGTCCTGCACGTAGTTGCGATAGTCCACGCCATCGGCAACGCGCGTCCAGTCTTGAGCAAAAAGAGGAAGAGAGAGAAAAAGGAGAAGTACGCAACGGCGAAGAGTGCCAGTCATGCGCGCGGTGTCAGCAAACGCGAAACCAAAAGCAGAAAGCAGAAAGCAAAAAGCAAAAAGCAGAAAGGCAACTCGCCCGGGCGCGGGCTCGGGCGCGGGGAGGCACGGTTAATGTTCGTTGCCCTCACCCCGATCCTGTGGAGCGGCGGCCGCTTCGGCCGCCGATTGTCGCGAGAGCCCGGCGCCCGAAGCGGGCGCCGCTCCACAAGAACCATGCGGGGCCTCGACGACGAACCATTTCTGCTTTCTGCTTTCTGCTTTTTTCGCTGGCACCTCGAATGCAGAAATGAGCACACGATGAGCGTCGACGCCGATTCGTCGTACAGCCGCATCACCCTCGCCAACCTCCAGCGCGCTCCCAAAATGCTGCCCAAGCCCACAGGGATCCAGAAAGCGCTCGAATGGACGCTCTTCCTCGTGTTCGGTCTCACGATCGCACTCGCGGGAGTCGCGCTTTACGCCGTCAATCGCCCCGAACATCGCGCGATTCCGAATCGCGTGAGCGAAGGGATCACCGCCGATCGCGTGAACATCCTTCTCATCGGATCGTCGCTGCGCACGCAGCAGATGGGAGACGCGGCCGTGCGGATCGAATCGCTGATGCTGCTTTCGATTCAACCGTCGACGGGACGCGCGGCGCTGATGTCGATCCCGGTCGACCTCTGGGTACCGATCGGACGACACGGAAAGCGGCCTCTGCGCGCCGCGCACAGCGTCGGCGACGCGAACGGTTATCCCGGCGGCGGCACCGGCCTCACCGTCGACACGGTCGAGCAGATCATCGATGTTCCGATTCACGCTTACGCCCGCTTCAGCATCGGCGACGTGCAGCGCCTCGTCGACTCCCTCGGCGGCGTCGACGTCGACGTCAAGCGCGGCGTCTATGAATATCGCTCGAAGCTGCGCTTCCGCCCGGGCTCGCAACATCTGAGCGGCGCGCGCGCGACGCGCTACGCCTACTCCGGCGCCATCGCCGGCCTCGCGGCCTCGAACCGCTTCGCGCGGGAAGAGCGGCAGCAGGACGTCATCGTCGCCGCGCTGTCGAAAGCGATCGAGACGCACAGCGACGTCGCGTCGCTGCAATCCGTCTTCGGCGCGCTCACCGCGACGAACCTCTCGCCGTCCAACATCGAGCTGCTCGCGCGCGCGCTGCGCCGCGACGACCGCGTCCGCCGCATCAGCTTCGAGCCGTATCTCGACACCTTCGACGTGACGAGCGTCGCCTATCAGGGTGAAGCCGTTCGTCCGCGCAGCGGAAACTTCGCCGCGCTGCACATCGTCGCGGACGCCGCGCTGCAATGAACAAAACGCCACGTCGTCGACGAGGTATCGCCGACTACCTCATGTTCGGCTTCCTCGCGCTCGTGCTCGTCGTCGCCTGCATCGCCGCCTACGCGTACTACTCGCCGAAATGGCAGTCCGTTCCGAATCACGTCGCGGACGGATTCAAGCAGGACCGCATCAACATCGTGCTCATCGGCGTCGGCGGCGACACGCATCCCGGCGAAGGAAAAGATCTCGCCGACGCGATCATGCTCGTCAGTCTCAAGCCGTCGACGCGTCGCGTCGCGCTGATGTCGCTGCCGCGCGATCTCTATATCGACATGCACGAGCACGGCATGCATCGCATCAACGCCGCGAACAAATTCGGCGGACCTGCCTATCTGATGAAGATCGTCGAAGAGGTGACCGGCGAGCCCGTCCACGCGTACGCGCGCATCGACTTCCGCGCGTTTCGCGAAGTGATCGACGCCGTCGGCGGAGTCGACATCTACGTCTATCGTCCTTTCTACGACTACCTCTTCAAGGACGGCTTCACGCAGGGCTGGCACCACATGGACGGCACGCGCGCGCTGCGCTACGCGCGCTATCGCTACATCCGCTTGTCGGCCGAGGGCAACGTGTTCGGACGCGAGCTGCGGCAGCAGCAGGTGCTCGAGGCGGTGAAAGAAAAAATTGCGAAGCTGCCAGCGACCGAAGTGCTCAAGCTCGTCAGCGTCGCGCGCGCGGTCGGCAATCACACCGACACGAACCTCACCGCGACGCAGATCGCCGACCTCTACTCGGTCTTTCGAAACACCGCGCGCCGCGACATCCGCAACGTCTCGCTCAAGAAGTACATGGAAGTCTTCATGGTCAACGTCCCCGGCGACACCGGCGAAGCGGTGCGCCCCCTCGGCAACAACTTCGCGCTGCTTCACGGCATCGCCGATGGCGTATTCGAAAGCCGCGAGCCGGTCGTCGCGCACGACGAGATTCCGATGACGGATGTGGGGCAGCGGGCAGCAGCGACGCGTTGAATTTCTCCTGCCCGCTACCCGCCATCTGCCATCTGCCATCTGCCATCTGCCATCCGCCATCCGCCATCCGCCATCCGCCATCCACCATCCGCCATCCGCCATCTGCCATCCAGCTGGTGCGACTGTTGCTAGGCAGTGAGCCCGGCACGCTTCAGCTAAACGCGCCGCAGTCAAATCGCTGTCGAGGAGAGACCATGAGCGGAACGATTGATTTGCGGACCGAAGACACCCCGCATCCAGCCCTCAAAACAGACACGCCGTTGCCCGTCGATCCGGCGTTGCTGCAACAGACCACAAGCGCCAACCGTCCCGGACGTCCCGCGTTAGGCGCGGACCGCCTGATCAGCGGCATCGACCTGATCGACTTCGGCGCCGGCGGACTCGCACCCGACCACGTCTACGTGATCAAAGGCGCGGGAGGCCTCGGCAAGACGACCCTCGGCTTGCAGTTCCTCGCGCGCGGGCTCGAGTTGCAGGAGCCGGGCGTGCTGATCACCGATCAGAAGCCGCAGAACGTGATCGAGCAGGCCGGCGGCGTCGGCTTCGCGATCGAGGACGCGGTGAAGCGCGGCCAGCTGCAGATTCTCAATCCGAGCGGACGCTACTTCGATCTCGTCGAGAGTCCGGCCGACGTGATGGCGATCGTCGAAGAGCTCGGCGACTACATCCGCGAGCTCGGCGCGAAGCGCGTGGTCATCGATCCGATCTACGCGCTCGTCAACACGCACTACTCCGGACACTTCGCGCTGACGCTCACGCAGTCGCTGATCAACTCGCTCGAAGATCTGCCGGTGACGATCCTCCTCGTCGCGGGCGACGAAGGAAATCCCGAGCAGAACGGCATCGTGCGCATGCTCGAGCAGAACGCGTTCGGCGTGATCGGGCTGCATCACGACGCGTCGACCGGCGGACGGATCATGCGCCTCGAGCGGCTGCGCTACACCGACAGCGAGCACCTCTCGTCGCACTATCGCATCCTCAACGGACGCGGCCTGATCAACTATCGCGGCGAAGGCGAGCAGGTCGCCGACGTCACGCAGCCGTGGGAAGTGGCGGAGCACGCCAGCCGCACCGTCCTGATCCTCGGCTCGCAGCCCGAGACGATCCGCAAAGTCAAAGAAGCCCTCGGCGAGAACTACGATGTGCAGGCCGAGGCGGTCATCGAGCAGGGCGTGGACCGGGTGAAACGCGAGCGGCCCGGACTCGTGCTCGTCACGCCGCATCGTTCCGCCGGCGCGATCCGCGCGATCCTCGACCTTGCGCGCAACACGTCGTCCTCAATCGCGTTCCTCTCCCCCGCCGCGAATCGCCGCACCGACCGCGTGCTCTACCTCCGCGCCGGCGCGGACGACTATTTCACCGAGCCGTTCACGCCCGCCGAATTGCGCGCGCGCGTCGATGCGCTCGTGCGCCGCAGCGGACGCCGTCTCAACTTCCGCGACAGCGCAATCGCCGGCATCTCCGCGGACGAACTATCCGCCCTCGGCGAAGCCGGCGACGACACGATCTCGCGCCGCAATCGCAAGATCCTGACGCCGGGCGACAACGACGTCGCCTACGATCCCGACTTCCACGATCGCCTGAAACGCAACATCTCGACGGTCTCGAAGTTCGACACCCCGTTCGCCGTCTACTGGATCAAGAGCGACGAGGACAAGGAGATCAACACCAACCTCGCGCAGCTGTGCCGCCAGGAAGACATCCTCTGCCACAACCGCAACGGCGAGTTCGTAGCGATCCTCACCGGCACCGACGAGAGCGGCCTCAAAGGCTTCGAAAGCCGCCTCGACGAGAAACTCGGCGGCAAACTCGCCAACGCGAAGCGGGGACACACGCTGTACCGGCCGGGGGAGATGACGGAAGGACACGCGTAGTTCGCGGTTGCGCGTTGCGCAGCGCGGCGGGCGAGTGCCCGCCGCTTTTGTTTTTTAAGACTCTTCGTCAAGAGCCTTTTCAAGATCACGCGCCCTGTGCATGAAGGCAACGATGTGGATTTCGTCCAGGACCTCTATTACGTGATAGAGCATGCGATAGCTGTAGAACACGAATAACTCGCGAATTGCGGGATTGTTCTCTTCAGGCACGCGCGGCCGCGCTTTGGAAACTGACGGAGAGATCTCGCCGCATCTCGCGCTGCTCGAATCAAGGTTGCTGCATAGCGAAGGTGCGCGTCGAGCGCCCAGGCTTGAGTCGCGGATTGCGGTAGAATCACCACCGGAGCTAACCCATGGGAAAGCCAAGTTCACAAACAACCTTCCAGGACGATCAAAGTGTAAGGTGGGATAGGAGTGCTCATTATGCGACCCGCCTTTCTGATGGCGCGCGGACTGTGGTCGCTCACGGCTCCACGCCGGAAGAGTCCAAACAGCGTGCTTCGCAGCTGTGGAAAACTCGCGAAAAGCAGATTGCGGAGGCGGCTGAACAGACGGTCGACGAAGGCCTAAAAGTAGCTTTCGAGGAGCTTGCGCTGGCTTGGTCGACCGAAACGGCTCACTTCTCGTCACCTATGAAGCTTATGGAACATCCGGCGTACCGCCAGATTATTGGTCTCGGATCTGCGGTCCTGCCCCTTCTCCTTCGCGACTTGGCCGAACACCAACGTTTTTGGTTTCCCGCGCTTACCGCGATTACGGGAGAGAACCCAGTGCCGCCAGACGCGGCAGGGAACATTGGGCGAATGATAGACGCATGGGTCGAATGGGGCCGTGAGAAGAACCTGATCTAACGATGCGGGAGATTATCGAGCAGCTGTTTCCGCGCCTTCGCGAAAGCGGATTCGAGATAACCAGCCCGCCTGATCCAACGTACAACTGCGTCGCTTGGGCTGCTGGCGACATAACACGATGGTGGTGGCCCGCAGAATCACCCTTCTCATATTGGCCTGCTGAGGTAAGACGCGACGAGTCCGTAGCGAGCTTCCTTGAGGCGTTCGCGACGATCGGATACGAGATCACCGACTCAGGCGATGTTGAGACGACGTTTGAGAAAGTCGCTGTCTTCGCCTCAAGCGACGGTATCCCGACACATGTGGCACGCCAGCTTATCGATGGAACATGGACCAGCAAGCTTGGCAGGCTTGAGGATATCGGACACACTGTCGTCAACGGGGTTTCTGGAAGCGAGTACGGTAATGCTGTGCTGTTCTTAAAGCGGCGCATATTGACAACCGCCTAACGGTTTGAGCCTAAGCTGCACGGCCAGGGCCCACGCGCCGAAGCCGATGCGGCGCGACGGCCGCAGCGACTAACACGCAGTCGGCGGGAGCGAACTGCGGCCGGGTGCGCCGCACATTCTTGTATGTTGACTAGCCGGCACAGGGCTGCCGTGGCTTTCTGATGAACCCAGAATTGAAATGCCACGACACGACGGGCGTATTGCAGCGTCGAAGTCGTTTAAGTTTTCACCGAGCCAGAAGTTCGCGAGCTCGTTCTGCTTCGCCCGCTGGGACAGTGAGCTTGATTCCGCCTGACGCCCAGCCGATACCAGGTTGAAGTCGCGCTGCATTCGGGATGTCTAGTGCGGCGTGAAGGCCCTCGCCCTCGAGAAAAGCAAGAGCAACTTCTGCTTCGGAGGATTGGGTAAATGTGGCGACGCAGACAATATCGTTCATGCTATTGATGCCTTGCACTTGTTCAGACTCGTGGTTTGTCTAGCGAGTTGCGTTGGAGCCCATTCTACTCCATGCTCGCAGATTCGCAGTCGTGCTCTCTAAGCCAGATCGTACACGCAGCTTTCGCCCGCCTAACGACTTGAGCCTAAGCTGCACGGCCAGGGCCCACGTGCCGAAGCCGACGCGGCACGGCGGTTGCCGCATGTAACTTAGCGCGCTGCGGACGGCGTGCCGCCGTGATTCTAGTATGTTGACTAGGCAGCTAGGCTGCCGGGCCAGCGTCGGGTCGTGTCAGTTTCTGGAGTTAGGCGCCGCCCTTTGGATCTCGGCCAGTGATGGCGGCGAGCCGTTGCGTCAGGCTCTTGCGCAGCTGCGTCAAATTCTCATATTCCGGAACATTGTGGACTGATAGGTCAAAGTGAAGCGGCGTGCCAGCGCGACGGTAGAGGATAGGATGCTTGCTGAGGGCATGTGCGTATCCCACTTCGTAATATACGTTCGGTCGTTCGCCTGATAGGTCAGCGAAAAGAAATTGTGATTGCGCGATATGCGCCAAAACAACATCCGTGATCCGCTCTTGATGTTCGACCTCGTCGGCACGGTGCGCTGTGATACCGAATTGTGAGAATACGTCTTTTACGGTCTCATGCACGTCAACTAACTCCGGCCGATCTTTGTCCATCCACATGAGAATGAACGCCGTATTGCGTACGTGCCCGCTGATGAGCGATTGCGATGTGGCGACTGCACTATCGGCTGGAAGGGCAGTCCGGACCAAACGCAGCGCAGCGTTCATAGCATCCGAGGCCTCCTTCTTAGCCGCATCCAAATTCACTGGAACGTCGACGTTATGCTCGATCCGAGGCGGCGGCTGATTTCGGAGGCTGTAAGCGAAACCTGAGAAATGGTACTCCTCGTGGTATTTCGATGACGCGGTTGCAGCCGTAACCCGGCGAAGAAGACGATTCACGTAATCTCGGTGAAAACTCGTGTATGGCAAAACGTGTAACGTAATAAGGTTAAACCAACGAAATAGCTGATCGCGTATTTCGTCACCTTTCACAATGACCTTAGTATCAAGTTGCTCCGGCGCGGTGCGGTGACCGTTGCGCGTTGGCCACGCGCTTAGATATTCGTCAATCGTCTCTCGCAGGCACTCGCCTTCCCGGTAAATATCTTCGAAGGAAGTCATGGCACTTGGCGTGGTAAGCATAGGCTGATTAGGATACAACGTCCTCGGTGAAAACCTATAGTCGCCGCGCCCTATGCTGCGTAGATGGCGTGGGGTCGAGGCGTCGAGAAATCTCAGACGGGTGAGCGATCGGCCGGCTCTTCTGCTTCATCGCGCGTCAGAATGAGGAAGGACTGTTACGTGCGCCTAACTCTTTACTTATCAAAGCCAACAACACTCCTCTCACCGACCAGGCACATTCCGCGCGATGCTGCCGGCGCGTTGTGTATTCGCCTACGACGATCCTTATGTGACGTGTCGTGTCTGCGAGGCTGAGTGATCTGTCGTCGAATCGAGATGTTCCATCGCGCAGCGTGCCGCACGGGATTCGACATCGTGCGCGCGGTCGTCGATGCCGGCACGTCTGCGGAGACCGGCGATCATGCGGGAACAAAGATCTCGCCCGGTCGTGTAAGACAAATCGTTGCTCTCAAATTGGAGCCAGCGGGCTCGGCGGGCTGTTTTCCTGGAGCGAAACGGCGACTCTCAAAGTGTCGAATCGCCGCGATCGCTGAAATCATGGGCCCCTTGGGACATTTGCAGTAGACCCTGAGCGGGGTGAATTTGCAGCTTCTCATGCACAAAAGCGGGCGCGCCTTACGGCGCGGGTGGGTCCGAACCATCGTTGAAGTCGCGCGAACCATCGTTGAAGTCGCGTGAACCAGCGCCGAAGTCACCCGAACGTCTCGACGACCCTCGACACGTTCGAGTTCAGCGGGAGCAAATCGCAACGAATGCAAAAATCACCGCCCCTCACCCGGCGCGGAGCCTGTCCTGAGCGAAGTCGAAGGGCGCCACCCTCTCCCCGCAAGCGGGGGCGAGGGGCAACCCGAAGAGCACGCATCGTCGCCCTCTTCCCGCTTGCGGGGAGAAGGTGGATATGAAAACAGTAAAGGGCCGGATGAGGGGCTCCTCCTCGTCACTCTTCTCGCGCTGCTGGGGCTCCCTGCATTCGCGCAGGAGCACGTCATCCTTATCAAGAACGCGACGATCCTGACGATCACGAACGGCAAGATCGAAAACGGCTCCATCGTTGAAGTCGCCAACTGCATCGATGACTTTTTTGTTTTACCGCGCAACTGTGCGACCGCGGAACCGCGCAACTTATAATCCGCGCCCGATGCCCGAGCGCGCGCACCTGGAAGACGTTCTCAAGACGCTCACGTCCGCGCGCTATGCGGACATTCGCTATACGGCCACGCACCAGCAGCATGTGAAGGTGCGCAACGGCGAGGTCGATCATCTCTCTTCGACGGTCGACCGCGCCGTGGGCGTGCGCGTGCTCGTCGGCAACGGCTGGGGCTTCGCGGCGTCGAGCGATGTCAGCGAAGAGTCGATCCGCCGCACGGCCGCGCGCGCACTCGAAGTGGCGGCAGCGAGCAATCTAGCATCGACGCAGCCGATCGCGCTGAGCGACGTCGAGCCGTTCGTCGCGCGATGGGAGTCGCCGTACGCGATCGATCCGTGGTCGGTGCCGATCGCGAAGAAGCTCGAGCACCTGATGAACGCAACCGAGCCGATGCGCGGCGACGCGCGCATTCATCAGGTGTCGGGCGAGATCTCGTGCTACCGGCAGGAAAAAACATTCGCGTCGAGCGCCGGCAGTTTCATCGAACAGACGACGACGCAGATGGGCGGCGGCATCGAGGCGGTGGCGATCGAAGGCGACGAGTTTCAGCGGCGCACGTATCCGAATCCGTTCGGCGGCGATTTTCAGGCCGAGGGGTGGGAGTTCATCGAACGGCTCGACATGCCGAAGAAGGCGCTCGAAGTGCGCGACGAAGCGCTCGCGCTCCTCGCCGCGCCGAAAGCGCCGGCCGGACGATTCGATCTCATCGTCGGATCCGCGCAGCTCGCGCTGCAGGTCCACGAGTCGTGCGGACATCCGACCGAGCTCGATCGCGCGATGGGACTCGAGATCTCGCTCGCCGGCGGCTCGTTCCTGCAGCCGTCGATGCTGAACCACTTCCGCTACGGCTCCGACATCGTGAACATCGTCGCCGACGCCACGATCCCCGGCTCGATCGGCTCGTTCGCATTCGACGACGACGGCGTGCCCGCGCAGCGTTTCCATCTCGTCGAGAACGGCATGTTCGTCGGCTACCTCACCGGCCGCGACACCGCGCCGTTCATCGGCCGCGCGTCGAACGGAACCGTGCGCGCCGAATCGGCCGCGCGCATTCCGATCATCCGCATGACCAACATCAACCTCGAGCCCGGCGACGCGAAGCTCGCCGACATCATCGCGTCGACGAAGCGCGGCATCTTCGTCGAGACGAACAAGTCGTGGTCGATCGACGACCTGCGGCTCAATTTTCAATTCGGCTGCGAAGTCGCGTGGGAGATCGAGAACGGCAAGCTCGGGCGGATGCTCAAGAATCCGCTCTACACCGGCAATACACCCGACTTCTGGCGCTCCTGCGACGCGATCGCCGATCGCAGCTCGTGGCAAATCTGGGGACTCCCGAACTGCGGCAAAGGCGATCCGATGCAAACCATGCGCGTCGCGCACGGCGCACCCGCCGCGCGCTTCCGCAACGTGGAGATGGGATGAGGACGTGGTGCTGGGTATTGGGTGCTGGGTGCTGGGTGCTGGGTGCTGGGTGCCACCGTAACTCTACGCAGCACTCAGCACTCAGCACTCAGCACTATGCACTCAGCACTCAGCACTCAGCACTATGAGGAATGAACACGAATCCTGCGCTGTCATCGAACGCGCTCTCGAAGTCGTGAACGCGGAGGCGGACGCGTCGTACATCTCCATCGATCACAACATCACTCGCTTCGCGAATTCGCAGATCCACCAGAACATGTCCGAGGAGAGCGCGTGGCTGACGCTGCGCGTGATCGTCGGGAATGCGATGGGCGTCGCGACGACGACCGTGTTCGACGACGACGAGATTGCGCGCACGGCCGAGCTCGCGCGCGAGGCCGCGCGTCATTCGAATCCGATCCTTGGCTTCGACGGTCTCTATCGCGACAACGAGCCGGTGCCGCAGCTCGACACGTTCGACGAGCGCACCGCCGCGATCTCGCCGCTCGAGAAAGCGCGCGCGCTGCGCGCGATGTTCGACCGCGGCGTGCGCGCGAACGTCACGTTCGCCGGCGCGTACGCCACCGGCGCGGCGTCAGTGTGGTGCGGCAACACGCACGGCGTGCGCCGCTTCGCGCGCATGACGCACGCGGACGCCACCGTGATCGCCGTCGGCGCGAATGCGTCCGGCTACGCGACCGCGCGCGAGCGCCGCACGAGTTCCGTCGACGTCGGCATGCTCGGCGACGAGGCGACGCTGAAGGCAACACTCGCGTCGCACGCCACCGAGGACCTCGAGCCGGGCGCGTACGACGTGATCCTCGAGCCGCCCGCGCTCGCGGAAGTCTTCGACTGGCTGAACATGATCGCGTTCAGCGGTCAGGCCTTCGAGGACGGCTCGTCTTTTTTCGTCGGCAATCTCGACAAGCGCATCCTCGGCGAGAACTTCACGCTCGCCGACGATTCGATCGACTACATGCCGTTCCCCTTCGACGTCGAAGGCCTGCCGAAGCGCCGTGTCGTCTTGATCGAGAACGGCGTCATCCGCACGCCCGTCCTCGACAAATCGTGGGCCGATCGTCTCAGCCTCGCGCCGACCGCGAACGCCTGGCACCTCGGCTCCCCCGATCACGGCTCGGCGTTTCATCTCGTCATGAGCGGCGGCGCGTCGTCGCGCGAGCAGATGATCAAGTCGACGAAGCTCGGCATCTGGATCACGCGCTTCAACTACGTCAACGGACTGCTCGAGCCGAAGAGCGCGCTGATGACCGGCACGACGCGCGACGGCACGTTCCTCGTGCGCGACGGCGAGGTCGTGGCGCGGCTGCCGAACCTGCGCTGGACGCAGTCGATGACCGAGGCGTTCTCGAACATCGAGGCGATCTCGCATGAGCGGCGCAGCGTCGGCACCTGGTACAACATGTTCGGCGGCACACTTGCGCCAATTGTGAAAATTCGCGGCTGGAACATCACCGGCAAACAAGAAATGCGTTAGCCTCGTTCGCATGCGCGCGACTGCTGCTGCAGTTCTCTTTCTCGCCGCCGCACCGCTCCTCGCGCAAGTGCGCGAGCGCGTCGACGTGCAGGTCCTCGAGATCGACGCGACGGTCATCGATCGCAGCGGCAAGGTGATCGAAGGACTGACGCGCGACGACTTCGAAGTCGTCATCGGCAAGCGCGCGACGCCGGTCACGAACTTCTTCGCCGTCAACGGCGGACAGATTCTCGGCGGCGATGAAACCGTTACGGCGTCGAAACGCGTCGCGCCCGCACAGACGTCGTTCCCGACGAGTCTCGTCATCTTCATCGACGAGACGCACCTCAGCCAGCACAGCCACACGCGCACGATCGAGGCGCTGAAGCGCTACGTCGCGGCGAACGTCGGCGCGAACATGACGGCGACGCTCATCCGCTACAACGGCGATTTGACCGTGCGCGTGCGGCCGACGGAACGCCCCGGCTACATCCTCGGCGAGCTCGACGCGATCGCGATCGACCCGTCGGTGGACAACACGAAGCGCGAGCGCGAGGCGATGATCCGCGGCATCGAGACGATTTTCTTTCCGCAGAGCAAATGGAAGCTCGCCGACTCGACGGGCAGAGTGTTCATGGAGCTCGAAGACTACGCGCAGCGCCGCACCGTGGAAGTCGATCACACGCTCGACGCGCTGGAACAGGCGATCGGTCTGACATCGATCTTCGTCGGACGGAAAGTCCTGCTCTACGTTTCGGACGGACTCCCGCAGCAGCCCGCGCTCGAGCTATTCGATTACTGGGACCGCTGCTCCCGCCTTTCGCTGGAAGCGCAGGACGCGAAAGCCGAGTTGATGCACCGGACCGGCGCCGAGGCCACGCGATACGACCGCACGGAGAAATTCCGGCAGTTGATCGTGGCCGCGCAGCGAGCGGGCGTGTCGATCTATTCGTTCGATGCCGGCGGCGTGCGCGGCTACGAGGGACGTTCCGTGGAAAACGCGCTGTCGCGGGCGAAGTTCGACACGATGCTGTACCAGTCGAACGAGCGGAGCGGTCTTCAGTACGCGGCCGCGGAGACGGGCGGACGGTATATCGCCAACGAGAACAACGTCGACAAACTTCTCGGCGAGATCTCCGCGCAGTTCACGACGTTCTATTCGATCGGCGTGCGCGCCGCGTCCGGCGACATTCGCGTGAAAGTGCGCAACCATCCCGAGTATCGCGTGCTCACCGCGCGGCGGCGTCCGCCGCGATCGCGCGACGAAGAGCTGGAGCAGGACGTCCGCCGGCGCTTGTACACGCGCGGCAGCGAGAACCCGATCGAGGCGAACGTCAACATCGGCACGCCGGCCGACATCGCCGGCCAATGCGTCGCGCCGCTGCGCATCGTCGTCCCGCAGCCGAAGCTCGCGCCCGAGCTGACGCCGCAGGCAGTCGACGTGCGCATCGTCCTGCTCAACGACCGCAATGACGAGTCCGCGTTGCAGCGCGTCTCGATGCCGTTCGTCTCGGGACAGGTCGCGCAGTCGATGCAGCTGCGCGTGCGGCCGGTGCATCACGTGTTGTCGGTCGCGATCACGAATCCGCTGTCCGGTGAGTCGAGTTTCTTTCAGGGCGAGGTCGACGGCACGGCGTGCAATGACTCGGTCGCGATAAACTCGCGCTGAGGCGCTGGCACGCACATCGCTGTCGGTCTCATTCGTTCGCATGACGCAGTACATCATCCGCAGGCTGCTGCAGATGATCCCGATCACCCTCGGGATCCTGACGCTGATCTTCTCGCTCATCCATTTGATCCCGGGTGATCCCGCGGTGCAGATCGCGGGCGAAGGCGCGCGGCCGCAGGACGTGCAGCAGATCCGCAAGGCGCTCGGCCTCGATGAGCCGCTCTGGAAGCAGTACGTCACCTACCTCAACAAAATCGCGCACGGCGATCTCGGCCGCTCGTTCCGGACGAATGAGAGCGTCGCGAAAGAAATCGCGGCGCGCTATCCGGCGACGATTCAACTCGCGTTCGGCGCGATGTTCGTCGCGCTGCTGGTGGCGTTTCCGCTCGGCATCGTGTCGGCGATTTATCGAAACTCCTGGATCGACAACGTCGCGCGATTCTTCGCGCTGATCGGCGTCTCCATGCCCAGCTTCTGGTTCGGTCCGCTGCTCATCATCGCGTTCGCGATCAACCATCCGTGGTTCCCGGTGTCGGGACGCGAAGAGGGATTCAAATCGATCGTGCTGCCGTCGCTCACGATGGGACTCGCCCTCGCCGCGATCCTCACGCGCATGATCCGCGTCAGCCTCGCCGAAGAGTTGAATCAACTGTACGTGACGACCGCGATCGCGAAAGGCGTGGCGCGCTCGAAGGCGATCTTCCGGCACGCGCTGAAAAACGCGCTCATCCCCGTCATCACGATCCTCGCGCTGCAATTCGGATCGCTGCTGACGGGCGCGATCATCACCGAACAGATCTTCTCGTGGCCGGGACTCGGACGATTGCTCATTCAATCGATTACCACGCGCGACTATCCGCAAGTGCAGGCGTCGATCCTCGTGATCGCGCTGACGTACATCCTCGTGAATTTTGCTTCGGACCTGCTGTATGGAGTGGTCGATCCGCGGATCAAGCTTGAATGAAGCGCACGGGCTCACAGGCGCACAGGCTCATAGCAGCTCGTCATCCTGAGCCGCGAAGACGGCGAAGGATCTCGAAATTGCGGCTGTTTTCGCATTTCGAGATCCTTCGTCGCGCTTCGCCGACTCAGGATGACGAGGTTTCTATGAGCCTGCGTGCCTATGAGCCGATGCGCCTGGTTTTATGAAGCGCCTTCTGAAAAACTTCGCCTTCACGTCGGGACTGATCCTCACGGTCGTCCTCGTGCTCGCTGCGCTCGCCGCGCCGGCGCTCGCGCCATACGACCCGAACGTGCAGGACACCATGCGCCGGCTCGAAGCGCCGTCGCATCAACATCCCCTCGGCCTCGACGACCTCGGCCGCGACGTCCTCTCGCGCGTCATCTTCGGAGCGCGCGTGTCCCTGCGCGTCGGCTTCAGCGTCGTCATCCTCGCGTCTCTGGTCGGCGTCACCCTCGGCGCCATGTCCGGCTACTTCGGCGGCGCAGTGGACGTGATCGTCATGCGCCTCTGCGACATCCTCCTGGCGTTCCCCGGCATTTTGTTAGCCATCGCGTTAGTCGCCGTCCTCGGCCCAAGTTTGAACAACGTGATCCTCGCCCTGGCGATCATCGGCTGGGTCGGCTACGCGAGACTCGTGCGCGGACAGGTGTTGAAGGTGCGCGAGATGGAGTACGTCACCGCGGCCAAAGCCCTCGGCGCGAAATCTCCGCGCGTGATTATTCGCCACGTGCTGCCGAACGTGATCAATCCCGTAATCGTGATGGCAACGTTGGGTCTCGCCGGCGCGATCCTCTCCGAGGCCGCGTTGTCGTTCCTCGGCCTCGGCGTGCAACCGCCGACTCCGTCTTGGGGCGCGATGCTGACAGCCGGCAGGCGATATCTCGGGTTGGCGAATCACCTGGCGATTTTTCCGGGGGCGGCGATCATGTTGGCGGTGATGGGGTTGAACTTTTTAGGGGATGGGTTGATTGACGCGCTGGATCCGAAGTACAGAAAGTTAATCCGCTAACCAGTGCCCGAGCCCGCGCCCGCTTCCGAGCCCGGCTTTTCTCCCCCGCCGCGAAGCAGAGTCGTGTCGCTTGTCCCTTCACTCACCGAAACTCTCTTCGACCTAGGCGCAGGCGAGAACGTCATCGGCATCACCGACTTCTGCATCTTCCCGCCGAACTTGAACCTCCCCCGCTTAGGCGGAACCAAGAACCCAAAAATCGACGAAATCCGCGCGTTAGCGCCGGATGTCGTTTACATGAACTACGAAGAAAACCTCCGCAAACATGCGGATGCGATTGCCGAGTTCGCGCGCGTCGAGGTCAGCGAGCCGAAGTCGGTGGACGATGTCGTCCAACTGATCGCGCATCTCGGCGAAGCGCATGAGCGAAGCGAACGTGCAGCGGAGTTGATCGAGGAGCTGGAGCGCGAGCGACAGAGCATGCCGAAGAAGCGATTCACCTTTGCCTGCGCAATCTGGAAGAAGCCGTGGATGTGGTGCGGCGGGGACACGTATGTGTCGAATCTCATCGAATGCGCGGGCGGTGTGAATGTGCTCGCGAACGAGAAGCGCTATCCGGCGATCGACATCCAAACCATCGAGGCGGACGTCGTGTTCTTACCGGATGAGCCGTACGCATTCTCGGAAGAAGACGCGGCGCAGATTCCGAATGCGATCGGACCTTTTCCGGGCCACCTCTTCACGTGGCATGGGACCCGGACGATTCTCGGACTTCGTTTTCTGCGAGAGTCACTGCTCTAGCACTTCCTCGGCCCACGTGCGCATCGTTTCCTCGAGCGCCTCGAGCTGCTTGGTGAAGAAGTGATCGGCGCCGGTGATGGTCACGCTCTCCGCGTTGCGCACCTCCTGCACCAGCGTCTCCAGCTTGCCGACGTCGCCGTGCTCGTCGTGCGTGCCGTGTACGAACAGCATCGGGCGTTCGCAGTGGCGCAGGTATCCGAAGTCGTATTTGTTGACCGGCGTGCCGATGAGAAAGATCGCGTCGACTGCCGGCGTCTCGCACGCCACGCGGCTCGCAACCCACGAGCCGAACGAGAACCCGCCGACGAATAGTTTGATGTCGGGATGTTTTTTGCGGGCCCACGTGATCGCTGCCGCGACGTCCTCCTGCTCGCCTTCGCCCCCTTCGAACCGTCCGCCGCTCACGCCCGCGCCGCGAAAGTTGAAGCGCAGCGTCGCGACGTTCGCGGCCTCGAGTCCGCGCGCCGCGCGAAAGACGACCTTGTTGTGCAGCGTCCCGCCCTCGGAGGTGAGCGGATGACACACGACCGCGATGCCGGCGGGATCCTGCAGCTCGCGATAGAGCGCCTCCAGCCTGCCGGCGCTTCCATACAAATCGACATGACGAAGCGGCTTCGGATTCACGACAATCTCACCAGCACGGAGTCTCCTTCGACGCGCACCGCGTGCGTCGTCACCGCGATCTCCGGATTTCCCGGACATGCGCCGGTCACGACATCGAATCCCCACAAATGCCAGGGACAGGTGATCTCGTTTCCGGCCAGGTCCCCTTCTGCAAGCGGTCCGCCGCGATGCGGACAGGTGTTGTCCGTCGCGAAGAATCCGTTTGCCGTGTGGTAGAGCGCGAGGATGCGGCCATCGACATCGACCGCCTTCACGCGCCCGACCGGCACGTCGTGGATCTTCGCAACTTCAACGAACACCGGCGCGCAGTTTATGACAGCCACACCGGCCGCGGTATCCCGCTTCGTCCGACGTCGGCATGTTCTTCCCACACACCGGGGATCGGCGTCGCGCAGTTCGGGCACGCACCATCGATGAGGTTGTATGACGTCACACGAAATCCTGTCCGGGCGATGACGAGCGCGTCGCAATTCGGGCAGTGCGTTCCTTCTTTGTCCCCGAACGCACCCGGAATGTTGCCGGGATAGATGTAGCGCAGCCCCGCGCGCTTGCCGATCTCGTACGCACGCAAGAGATGCTGCGACGTCGTCGACGGATTGTTCATCTTGTAGTCCTCGTGGTACGCGGTGATGTGCCACGGGATGTTGGGATCGACGGAGACGAGAAACTCAGCGATCTTCGTCAGCTCTTCATCGGAGTCGTTGAAGCCGGGAATCACCAGCGTGACGATCTCGACCCAGATGCCGCGCTGCTTCAGACCCTGAATGGTTTCGAGCACCGGCTTCAGGACGCCGCCGAGGTCGCGGTAGTGGCGGTCATCGAACCCTTTGAGATCGACTTTGTACATCGTGATGTACGGCGCGATGTAGTCGAGCACTTCCGGAGTGCCGTTGCCGTTCGACACGTACGAGCAGACGAGTCCTTCTTTTTTCGCTTCCTTGAACACTTCGACTGCCCACTCCGATGTAATCAGCGGCTCGTTGTACGTCGACGTGATCACTTTCGCGCCGTGCTTCTTCGCGAGCTTCACGAGCTCGGCCGGCTCGACGTCCATCGGCGGCGCGATCGCCATCGGGTCGCGCAGCGCCTGCGACGTGACCCAGTTCTGGCAGTAGCCGCAGTGATAGTCGCAGCCGAGCATGCCGAACGAGAGCGCGAGCGCGCCGGGATAGGCGTGGAAGAACGGCTTCTTCTCGATCGGATCGACCTGCAGCGCCGCGACATATCCGCGCGGCACTTTCAGCACGCCGCCTTCGTTGTAGCGGACTTTGCAGATGCCCTTCAGCCCGTCGAGGATCTTGCAGCGATGGCCGCACGAGAAACAGCGCACGGCGTTCTTGTCGAGCTTCTCGTACAAGACTCCTTCGGTCGTGCGCTGTTCGAGGACTTCACCGAGTGCGGTCATCACTGCTCAAAACAACACGAGTGCCGCATGTCATCCCGAGCGTGAGCGAGGGACCTGGGCGGGCGGGGCTGCGAGGCACATGCGTCGTGCCACCACCACCCGAGCCCCAGGTCCCTCGCTCACGCTCGGGATGACAGCTGGGCGGGCGGGGCTGCGATGCACATGCGTCGTGTCGCCACCCAAGCCCCAGGTCCCTCGCTCACGCTCGGGATGACAGCGAGTAACCTGGGCGGGCCGGGCTGCGAGGCACATGCGTCGTGCCACCACCCGAGCCCCCGGTCCCTCGCTCACGCTCGGGATGACAGCGAGGGGACCTGGGCGGGCGGGGCTGCGAGGCACATGCGTCGTGCCGCCACCCGAGCCCCAGGTCCCTCGCTCACGCTCGGGATGACAGCGAGGGACCTGGGGCGGGCGGGGCTGCGAGGCACATGCGTCGTGCCACCACCCGAGCCCCAGGTCCCTCGCTCACGCTCGGGAGGACAGCGAGGGATCTGGGCGGGCGGGGCTGCGAGGCACATGCGTCGTGCCACCACCCGAGCCCCAGATCCCTCGCTCACGCTCGGGATGACAGCGAGGGGCCTGGGCGGGCGGGGCTGCGAGGCCCATGCATCGTGCCACCCACCCGAGCCCAGGTCCCTCGCTCACGCTCGGGATGACAGCGAGAACCAGCGCTTCATTTGCGATGCGCGCCACGTCGCCGCGTAGCACGCCCACGCCAGCAAAATCCCGGCGAGCCCATCGATGACGTAGTGCCAGCCGGTGACGAGCGAGCCCAAGAAAATCGCGACGACGAAGAATCCGAACAGCACCTCCCCCCACGTCCACAAACGCCGCAGCCAGAGGAATACGTACGTTTGAAAGGCGACGTGCAGACTGGGGAACGCGGCGATTCCGTAAACGATGCGGATCGGCTCCTGGATTTGAATTCCCTGCGACCAGCGGTGGACGTTAAGGTAGTTCTTCATCAGCACGGCTTGCAGGATTTGCGTTTTCTGCAAGGCGGCCGCGTACGGGAACCAGAGATCGGGAAATCGATACGCGGGACCGACGGACGGCAGGAGCATGTACAGCCACGCGCCGGTAATCCACATCGCGGCGTTGCCATTCGCGAATGCGATGCGCACGCGGCGGCTCGGGTGCGAGAAAAAGTAGGCGAGCGCGAGCGCGAGGCTGATGCCGAAGATCGCGGCGTAGGAGATGTCGATCGCGCGCAACATCGCCGGCGCGCTGAAGAGCTCGAGAAAGAACACGTTCGGCGAGAAGCCAAAAAAGAGAACGCGATCGAGATCCCACAGCTGTTGATCGAAGAGGTGCGGACGCACGATCGGCACGGTGAGCTTGATCCATCCGTACGTGACGATCATCAGCCCCGTCGCGAACACGAGCCGCACTGTCTCGACGTGATAACGCCAGTCGCGGATGATCGCAAAGTACGCACGATCCTTCCGCATCGCTGCGATGAACGCACGCACGAGCACGCCGAACGCCGCGTACGGCAGAAGCGCTGCGGTGAAGACGACGATCATGCCGATCATCGAGACGCCGGCCTGCGTCCGCGCGACGAGCGCGATCGCGACGAGATTCACGATTGGGAAAATCTCGAAGAAATGGAGGCGAAGGCGCATGGGCTCACGGGCTCAGAGGCTCATAGTAGGACCTGTGAGCCTGTGCGCCTATGAGCCCGTGCGCCTAGGGTGCGTGGGCGGGCGCAGGGTGCGCCGACATCGGCAAAAAGAAGAGCGCGACCGCGATCAGCGCGTACATCGCCAGAAGCTGCACGCCTTCGTACCAGTTCGTTTCGCCGTCGAGACAGAGATAGGAGAACACCGCCACGCCGAGGGTGACGGCGAGGATCTCGAATGGCGAGAAGAGGAGATCCATCGGATGACCCATCGGGTAGGAGAGAAACACGAGCAGCGGCGTGACGAAGAGCGCGATCTGAACGCTCGACTGCATCGAGATGTTGAGCGCGGTGTCCATCTGATTGCGCATCGCCAGCACGACCGCCGTCGAGTGCTCGGCCGCGTTGCCGACGACCGCGAGCACGATGAAGCCGAGGAACACTTCGTTCATGCCCCAGGCGCGTCCGGCCTGTTGCACGGCGTGCACGAGTCCTTCCGCGATCACGCCCATCAACACGCTCGCGCCGAGAAGCACGAGCACGGATTGTTTGATGCTCCACGGCTCGTATTCTTCGATCTCTTCGTGCGTGTTGACGTTGCCGTCGCCGGCGCCGGCGAAACGATGGCGATGGGTGCGGAAGCTGAAAAAGAGTCCCGCGCCGTACGACAGCATCAGGATCACCGACGTGCCGATCGAGACTTTGTGAATGAGCTCGGGATGATGCGCCTGCGACGCCGCGCGAAAAAACAACGCCGGCACGAGCAACGCTCCCACCGCGAGAATCAACTGTCCGCACTGCGCCTCGGCCGCAAGTCCGTTGAACTGCTGCGTCTCCCGCCGCAACCCGCCCATCAGCATCGCCAGTCCGGCAACGAACAGCAGGTTGCCGACGATCGAGCCGGTGAGCGATGCGCGCACGACGTCGATCAGTCCCGCGCGGATCGCGAAGATCGCGATGATCAGCTCCGCGAAATTGCCGAACGTCGCGTTGAACAGAGCGCCGTACGTCGGTCCCATGCGGTGCGCGAGGTGTTCCGTGCTGTGGCCGATCCACGCCGCGACGGGAATCACCGCGACGCACGAGAGGATGAACTGCCACACCAGTTCATGCGTGAAGAACTGGAGATACAGCGCGATGGGAATCGTGGCCCAGGCCAGCCATTTCGCGGCGTGTTTCATGCGCGATGAGTTTATGTGATGCAATGAATTCATGCGATCGACGATCTTGTCGCTGCTGTTACTCTCCCCTGCCGTGACGCAGGCACAGGCGCCCGCGGGTTGGGCCGACTTCACGAAAGCATTTCAGAGCTACGTCGACGCGGACCGCGTTGTCGGCGCGACCGCGCTCGTCATGCGCGACGGCAAAGTGCTCGCGCAGTACAACAGCGGCTTCGCCGATCAGAAATCGGGCGCGCGCGTAAACGACCGCACGATCTTTCACTGGGGATCGATCACGAAGATGCTGACCGCGATCTCGGCCCTGCAGCTGCGCGATCGCGGCAAGCTGTCGCTCGACGATCGCGTCGTGAAGTGGATTCCCGAGCTGCGGCAGGTGCACGACGAGTACGGCTCGATCGACGACATCACCATCCGCATGCGGGACCAGGCGCTCGCGCTGCTGTGGTGACGGCGATGTTCATCGAGACGTCGATCACCAACGGCATCGCGACGATCACCCTCAATCGTCCCGAGAAACTCAACGCCTTCACCGGCACGATGCGCGAGGATTTGCTCGCTGCGCTGCAATCGTGCGAGCGCGATGACGCGGTGCGCGTCGCCGTCGTCACCGGCGCGGGCCGCGCGTTCTGCGCGGGCGGCGACGTCGAGTACATGGCGAGTCTGCAGGCGTCGAACGACACCGCGTCCTTCCGCAAACTGCTCGACACCGGACGCGACGTCGTGCTGCAAATCGTCTCGATGGAAACGCCGGTCCTCGCGTCGATCAACGGCGTCGCCGCCGGCGCGGGCTGCAATCTCGCGCTCGCGTGCGACTACCGCATCGCATCCGAGGACGCGAAACTCGGCGAGACCTTCGTCCGCATCGGACTGCATCCCGACTGGGGCGGTACGTGGCTGCTGCCGCGACTCGTCGGCCGCTCGCGCGCACTCGAGCTGTGCGTGACGGGACGCATGATCGGCGCGGCCGAGGCGCTGGCGATCGGGATGGTGGATCGCGTCGTTGCAGACCTTGCGAGCGAAACCCAGACCTTTGCGCGCGCGATCGCCGACGGACCACCGCTCGCGGTCCGCGCGATCAAACGCGCGCTGAACGCGTCCGAGCGCAACGACCTGCGCGCGCAGCTGGAGCTGGAAGCGGAGCAGCAGCTGCGCTGCTTCGAGTCGGAGGACGCGAAGTCGCGGATCGCGGCGTTCACGCGCCGGTAACTTCGGATGAATTGAGGTGTGGGGCAGGCGCTACACCGGGGGGCGCAGGCTGGAAAGCCTGCGCTACACCGGGGGCGCAGGCTGGAAAGCCTGCGCTACACCCGCCGCACGACCACCAGCGTCTGATCGTCTTTCTGCGGCGCTTCGCCGACGAAGTTGTCGACGGCGTCCGCGATCTGGTCGCGGATCATCGACGCGCTGCAGCCGAGGTGTTGTTCGAGGAGGGCTTCGAGCCTCGGGTTCTCGAATTCTTCTCCCGCCACGTCCTCGGCCTCGGTGATTCCGTCGCTGTAGAGCACCGCGGTCGAGCCGGCGGGAAAGGGGCGCGTCTGCGCGAGGTAGCGCGTCTGCGGGAGGATGCCGATCGGGAGCCCGTGCGACTTCATCATGTCGATCTTGCCGTCGGCGACGAGGTACGCGGGGTTGTGTCCCGCGTTCACGAACTGCAGCGTCTCCGCTTCCTGATCGATCGAGATCATGATCATCGTCGCGAACTTGTTCTCGGCCGACCAGCGGTGGATGTGGCGATTCAGCTCCGTCGCGATCTCGTCGATCTCGCGTCCCTCGGCGAAGAGCAGCTGCACGACCGCGTGCAGCGCGGACACGAGCAGTGCCGCGGGCATCGACTTGCCGGCGACGTCGGCGACGAGCGCGGTGAGCACGCCGTCGCGGATGAAGAAGGCGTGATAGTCGCCGCCGACCTGCCGCGCGGGACGCGACAGCGCGCTGATCTCGATTCCATCGACGGCCGGAATCGACTTCGGAAGAATGTCGCGCTGGATCGTCGCGGCGAGCTCCAGCTCGCGCTCCATCGCCTGCTTCGCCAGCGCCTCGCGGTGAAGACGAGCATTCTCGAGCGCGATCGCGACCTGGTTTGCGAAGAGCGAGAGCAGCCGCAGCTCGTTTTCTTCGAACGCGCCGACGCCGCCTTCGCGCGTTTCGCGATCGGCGGCGGCGAGCACGCCGATGAACGCGTCGTTGCCGCCTTTGATCGGCACGGCCACGAACGTCTCGCAGCTGGGGAAGAGACACTCGCCGCCGCCTTCGAAGGTGAGCGCCTTCCCCTCGCGCATCAGCTGCTCGCTCAGCTCGCGTTCGAGAAAATCAGCGCGCACCTCGCCGAAGGAACGATAGAGCGTGAAGCCGCCCGCGTCTTCGCGTAGAAAGAGCGCCGCGCGGCGTGCGTTCGTGAGCGAGATCATGCGGAAGAGGATCTCGTCGGCGAGGTCGTCGATGTTCAGCGTCGACGCGATCGAGAGACCGATGTCGTAGAGCGACTCGAGCTCCCACAAACGGTACTTCAGCTGGAAGTCGCCTTCGCGCGTCTCCTGCAGCAGCCGCTGATTCGTGAGCAGCGTCGACACGTACGCCGCCGCCGTGCGCACCATCGCGACGTCGTCGTCATCGACGCCGTTGCCCTCGCGCATCCCCAGCGCGAGCACGCCGACTGCTTCGCGATGCGATTGCAGCGGCACGACGACGTGCGGAGCGGGCTGCAGCACGTCTTCCGCCGCGCCGTCGAGAATCTCCGGCGCGATGCACTGCGATTTCGCCGCGAGCCGCATCTCCGATCCGCGCGCGTCGCGCAGATAGAGCGCGCCGGCATCGAAGCGCGTGTGGCGCGTGAACGCGTTGAGGATCAGCGAGCCCTGGCTCGCGATCGGCGAGCGCTCGAGCTGTTGCAGGTCGTTGAGAAAGGTGGCGAGGGGATGCACGGCCGGAAGGTTACGAGGAAAAACGCAAAAGTGCGAGGCGGGTCAGATGGCGAGCTCTTTCACCGCGGCGTCCTCATCCGTGAAGATCGTCGCGTAGTTCGCGAGGCCCATGATCTGAAACGTCTTGTGGATGACGGGCGTGAGGCAGCAGAAGGCGATGCGGCCGCCCTTCTCGATCATCTTCTCGATGATCTCGATGAGGATGCTGATGCCGATCGAGTTGACGATCTTCGTCTCGCGCAGATTGAGCAGCAGCGTGCGCACGCCGCCGTCCATCAACTCGTAGGCGCGGTTGGCGATCTCTTCTCCGCCGACGTTGTTGATGTACCCCTTGGTGTACATGATCGCCCCGGCGTCCCGGCGATCGACGGAGACTCTCAATTCTTCAGTCATCGTTCTTCCCGTATTTCACCATGTGGATCGTCGTCCCGTCGTCGCTCGTCGTGATCGAGACTTCGTCCATGTGCGCCTCGATGATCTGCAGACCCCATCCGCGTTTGTGGACGGCGCCGAGTTGCTGCCGGCGGGAGCGAGCCTCCGTCACGTTGAAACCCCGCCCATGATCGGTGATCCAGATGTCGATGCGAGAGTTGCCCTCGCCCAGTGAAGTGCCGGTGATTTTTACATAGATGCGACGGTCCTGGCTACCCGAGTGTTCGCGCGCGTTGATGCAGGCTTCGATCATCGCATGCGCCATCTCGTCGATGGACGCCGACGCCATTCCGATCTCGCGGGCGAGATTGCCGGCGGCACGCGCCGCAGCGATCTCGATGTCCGGCACCATCGGAAGCGTCAACTCCATCTGCCGCTCTGGACTCGCAGTCATCAATGGATGATCCTCGAGGAGCCTCTCCTCAAAAAGAGAGGAACAGGGCTGCGGCGGAGCGAATCCACTCCGGGATCCCGCCGAGACTGTCGAGCGCCAGGAGAGCGACCGTGTTCACGGCCAGCAAAGCCGGCAGCACGTAGCCGGCCGGAATCGCCGATTCGAGCTTGGAGATGCGGGTCTGCGCGAAGTTGTTCATGGTTTGCCCCCTCAGTTGTCGGGGTTCCCCTTGAGCAACGCGACTGCCACCCGTGCCCGATCAGCGCTACGCCTCCTAAGTTGATGCTGGCGCGCAGTTTACACGATTTGTCCCGCATTTGAGGAGATTCGCGCCACTGTGGAGTATCTCCACAATCTGGACTTTCTTTGGAATCTCTCACCCGTAAACAGTGCCACATCAGCACTTTCTCACTGAATGTCCAAGAAATCCCCACTTGTGGAGATTTGGGACAGCTCGTCACGCTTCTTGTAGAGCGTCTTGCGATCCACGCCGAGGATCTTGGCGGCTTTGGACATGTTCCCCTTCGTGAAGGCGAGGACGCGCGCCACGTAGCGCGCTTCGAGCTGGCCGAGCGTCGGGAGATCGCCGGACAGCTCGCGGCCGTCGGGACCGGACGCGGATTCGGGCAAGAGGAGGTCGCCGGGATCGATGACGGGATCGGTCGTCAGGGCGAGCGCGCCTTCGATGAGGTTCTCCAGCTCGCGCACGTTGCCTGGGAAGGGATAGCGCATCAACTTCTGAAGCGCTTCCTGGGTGATGCGAACGTCGCGCAGCCCTTCGCGCTTGCCGTACTTGTCGAGGAAAAAGCGGACGAGCTTGGGGATGTCGTCTTTCCGCTCGCGCAGCGGCGGGAGTGTGATCTCGACGACTTTCAACCGGTAGTAAAGATCCTGGCGGAACTCGCCGCGCTCGTTCATCTCTTCGAGATTGCGATGCGTGGCGGAAAGGATGCGCACGTCGACCGGGATGCGGCGCCGTCCGCCGAGCTTCTCGATCTCCCGCTCCTGCAGTACGCGCAGCAGCTTCGCCTGCAACGCCAGCGGAATGTCGCCGACTTCGTCGAGGAAGATCGTCCCTCCCTTGGCGAGCTCGAATTTTCCGGGACGCGCTTCGACGCCGGTGGCGACGCCGCGCTCGATGCCGAACAGCTCCGACTCGAGCAGCGTCTCCGGCAGCGCCGCGCAGTTGATGGCGACGAAGGCGCCGTCTTTGCGCGGCGAGTTGCCGTGAATGAGACGCGCGACCATTTCCTTGCCGGTGCCCGACTCGCCGCGAATGAGGACGCTGGCCTGCGAGTCCGCGACGCGCGCGACGAGATCGATGACGCGCTGCATCTTCGGCGAGTCGCCGATCATCAGACGGTCCGACGCCTCGCGCAGCATGCGCTGCTTGAGTGCGCGGTTCTCGTCTTCGAGCGTCTCGCGCACGAGATCGAGCCGATGAAATCGCCGGGTGTTCTCGACGGCCGCGCCGCCGATCGCGCCGATCGACTCGAGGAAGCGCAGATCTTCTTCGAGGAACGCGCCCGCGCCCGAGGCGCCGCGTACTTCCTTGCCGCCGACACTGATCACGCCGAGGATCGAGTCGCCGGCGATCATTGGCGCGATCAACAAATCGCTGCCGGCGCCGCCGAGAAACTTCGAGACCGTGACCATCATCGGCTCGCGCGACGCCATCACCTGCTTGATCGGCGGCTCCGCGAGAATCGTCGCCGCCGGAGGCGCATCGATCCCGAACGTGAACAGCGTCTGCACCTGCAACTTGTCGTCAAGCGAAAAGACGAAGCCGGTCGTCGCATCGAGCACGGCAACCGCGCGATGCATCAACTCCTCGAGCAGCTCGTCTTCCGGACGCAGCGTGTTGAGCGCGCGGCCGACGTCGTAGAGCGCCTCGAGCTGGAGGAGCTTGCGTCGGAGCTCGAATTGGGATTGGGCCATGGTTAACCGATGAAGGCAGAAGGCAGAAGGCAGAAGGCAGAAGTAAGAACGCACCGAACGCACGATTGCGTCCTTCTTACTTCTGCCTTCTGCCTTCTGCCTTCTGCCTTCATTTCCCCAACGCCTTCCGGCACTCCCCTAAAAGAAAATCCCCGTTCCACGCCTCATAAAACGCCTGATCCATCGAGTAGATTCTGATCAGGAGCGCGCTGGCTTCATCGTAACGTCCCGTTTTCATCAGCGTCCGCGCGAGGAAGTATGTCGCGTGAATCGACTGCTCGTCCTTTTCTTCTTTCTCCGCGATCGCGCGGAACCCGGCTTCCGCATCGGCGAAGCTGCGCTTCTGGTACGCGCAGAGCGCGCGCTCGTAATCGCCGGTCGCGCCGCAGGTGGTCGGCGGCGCGGCGAGCGCGACTTGTGCAGTTAGTGCGAGAATCGCGAGGTATCGGAGGAGGCTCATAGGCTCATAGGCTCAGGGGCTCATAGAAAACGGCTATGAGCCTGTGCGCCTATGCGCCTTTGAGCCTCGCAATATTATGCGCCTTGGCATTTTAGGCGGCGGGCGTGCCGCGTGGGCGTTCGGCTCCGCCTGGAAGCGGATCGGATGGCCGCTGTCCGGCGTCTGGCTGCGCGACGCGTCGCACAGTCACATCGCCGAGCTGCTCGAGACGGCACGTATGCAGATGGACGATCTCGCGCGCGACTCGGAGCTGCTGCTCGTCGCGGTCAGCGATCGCGCGATCGCGGAAGTGGCGAACACAATTCCGGAGAGCGAGGCGCTGGTGTTTCATGCGAGTGGGGCTTTGCTCAGCGTGCGCGGCGGGTTTTCGCTGCATCCGCTCAAGTCGCTGCCGCCGGTCGGCGAGCCGGTCGATCTCGCGGACGCGCTGCTCGTCTTCGAAGGGGGACATCGCCGCACGGCGAAGCTGATCGCCGCCGCGATCGGCGCGCGATTCGCGGAAGTGCCGGCGGAAATGAAGCCGCTGTATCACGCCGCGGCGGTGTTCGGATCGAACTACGTCGCGGCGCTGCTCGACATCGCCGAGCACGTGATGGCACAGGCCGGAGTCGAGTCGGCGCGCGAGTCGCTCGTGGCGCTGGCGAGGTCCGCGATCGAGAACTGGCGCAGCCATGAGGACGCGAAACGCTTCACCGGACCGGCCGTCCGCGGTGATCGCGACGTCCTCGAGCGCCACCTCGCGGCGCTGCAACAAGAGCCGCAACTCGCAGAAATCTACGAACTTCTCGCGTCCGTGATTGTTGCGGGCACGAAATAGCGGGTGCTACGCTAGGTTGCTCGATTTGGTGACGCGATGGTCTTCTTCAACTACGCGACGATGCAGATGGCCGCAAAGATCGTGTATTACGGTCCGGGCCTCTGCGGGAAGACGACCAATCTCCATCACATCTATACGAAGACCTCGCCGCAGTCGCGCGGTGAGATGGTGAGCCTCGAGACCGAGACCGACCGCACGCTGTTTTTCGATCTGCTGCCGATCGACGTCGGCGTGATCGGCGGATTCAAAACACGCCTGCAGCTCTACACCGTCCCCGGCCAGGTGTTCTACAACACGACGCGCAAGCTCGTGCTGAAAGGCGTCGACGGAATCGTCTTCGTCGCCGACTCGCAGAAAGCCGCGATCGACGCCGACGTCGAGAGCCTGCACAACCTCCGCGACAACCTCGCGGAGATCGGTCTCAATCTCGACGACATTCCGCTGGTCTTGCAGTTCAACAAGCGCGACCTGCCGAACATCGCGTCGGCCGACGAGATGAAGACGGCGATGGATCCCGACGGGAAGTTCGAGCACGTCGAAGCCGTCGCATCGGGCGGCGTCGGCGTGTTCGAGACGCTGAAGGTGATCTCGAAGCTGACGCTGCGCACGCTGCGCCGGCGCATGACCGGCGACGAGCCGGCGCGCACGCCGCCCGCGCGCGTCGCGCAGTTCCGCGTACAGGACAATCAGGCCCCGCCGAGTCCCGCGCGCACGATCGCGGCGACGATGCCGATCCCCGCGATCCGCTCGACGACGCCCGTCATCGAGCCGCCGCCGTTCGACGAAATCGTCGAAGAGATTGTCGAAGAGGTCTCGGTCGCCGACGAGCTCCCGCAAGTCGACCGCAACATCATCGCCGATGCTCCGATCCCGGAGCCTCTCCCCGAGCCCGCGCCCGAAGCCGTCTCCAGTGGAGCGGCGGCCGCTTCGGCCGCCGGCATCGCGGTTCCGGCGCCCGAAGCGGGCGCCGCTCCACAACCGATCGCGATTTCCGCCGAGCCCGAGATCGATTTCAATCGCACCGAGAAACCGCAGAAGCTCCAAGAGAAAACCGTCAAGGTGCGCACGCAGGTCGACGTGATGGCGGAGCTGGAAGCGCTGCGCAAGCGCGCCACCGCGAGCACGCCCAAGCCCGCGAAACGCGACGCGCTCGCCGATCTCGAAGCATTGAAACCGAAACGCAACGTGCAACGCTCGCTCAACGTGCACGTTCCGCCGGGCATCATCCCGCGAACGAAATCCGTTCGGGTTACACTATCGTTCGAAGACACGGCGGGCGTCATCGAGTCGCAGACCCAAAAGCTCGAACTCGGCGACACCTCCGACGTCCAAAGCGTCTCGGTCAATCTGAAAATCGACATGACGTAACCGGGGGCGAGTGGGAGGGAGCGAACGATGCGGAACATTCTGTTTCTGACAGCAATCGCGTTGTATTCGGTCGCCTGCGCGACGAGCTCGCCACTCCCCGCCGTCACACCCAGCACGCAGCACCCAGCACTCAGCACGTCTTCCCCTTCCATCGACGGCGACCAATTCCGCAAAGACCTCGAAGACGCCTACTCGCGCATCCTCGCGCGCAGCGACAAGCCCGCGCCGGACACGCCGGTCGTCGACGTCGAAGCCGCGGCGTCGATTCCGATCCCGCAGCACCGCACGATCGACTCCGCGCTGCGCCTCTTCACCGTCGACATGAAGGAGAGCATCCAGAAGTCGCTCCTTCGTTCGGGCCAATACCGGGCCCTGATCGACAAAGCGCTCGCCGACCAAAAGCTGCCGAAGGGACTCGCCTACCTTCCGGTAATCGAGAGCGCGTACCTGACGAAGCTCACCTCCACCGCCGGCGCGCACGGCATCTGGCAGTTCATGCCCGACACCGCGCGCGAGTACGGACTGCGCGTCGACTGGTGGGTCGACGAGCGCGCCGATCCGGAGCACTCGACGCGCGCGGCCGCCGCGTACCTCAAAGATTTGTATCGCATGTTCGACGACTGGTCGCTCGCGCTGGCTGCATACAACTGCGGACCGAACCGCGTGCGCGACTCGCTCACCGCGAACAACGCGACGACCTTCTGGGAACTGCTCGATTCATCGGCGCTTCCGAAAGAAACACGCGGCTACGTCCCGACGTTCTTCGCGGCGCTCATCATCGCCAGCGATCCCGAAACGTACGGCTTCGCCCTCGGCAAAGCGGCGGACGTTGATGATGGCAAGCGCGTCGACGTGCGCGGACCGGTGTCGATCGAATACATCTCCGAAGTGACGGGCGTCGACGAAGACACGCTGCGCGACATGAATCCTTCGCTCCGCCGCGGCGTCGTTCCTCCCGGACGCGGATCCGTGCGCGTGCCGTCGAAAGCCGCCGAGACGCTGCAGGCGCGCGCCGACACGCTGCGCAGCGACGACGCGTACGTGAAGGTCTGCACGTTCACGCTGCGCAAAGGCGACTCCGTCAAGCGCCTCGCGCGCACGATCGGCGTGAAGCCGGAAACAATCGAGGCGATGAACAACGCCGACGCCAGCGAGATCGGCAGCGGCGACACGATCTACCTCCCCGTCCGCGCCCGCGAGCTCGGCGGCCTTCTCGCGAACGCCAACACCCGCGACACCTACTACGCCGTGAAAAAAGGCGACACCCTCTTTTCGATCGCGAAAAAGCACGGCCTCTCCGTCGCCGAGCTGCGCGAGCTCAACGAGCTGCGCAAGGGAACGGCGATTCACGTCGGGCAGAAACTGCGCGTGGCAACGTCGCGGACGATGACCGCCGGCGGGATGTAGGCCGCATGTCATCCCGAGCGTGAGCGAGGGAGCTGGGGCTCGGGTGGCGGCACGAGGCACGTACATCGCGCACCCAGCCGCCCAGGTTCCTCGCTCACGGGCGGGATGTAGGCCGCATGTCATCCCGAGCGTGAGCGAGGGAGCTGGGGCTCGGGTGGAGGCACGAGGCACGTACATCGCGCGCCCAACCGCCCAGGTTCCTCGCTCACGGCGGGATGTAGGCCACATGTCATCCCGAGCGTGAGCGAGGGAGCTGGGGCTCGGGTGGCGGTGCGAGGCACGTACATCGCGCGCCCAGTCGCCCAGGTTCCTCGCTCACGCTCGGAATGACGAGGGGACTGTGCTAGTTTCCCGCTCCCATGGCGGAGAGCAGCGACTACAAGAAGACCCTCAACCTTCCGCAGACCACGTTCGCGATGAAGGCGAACCTGCCGCAGAACGAGCCGAAGCGGCTCGAGCACTGGCGCGGCATGAACCTTTATCAGTTGATTCGCGAGAAGTCCGCCGGCCGTCCGAAGTTCGTGTTGCATGACGGTCCGCCGTACGCGAACGGCCGCATTCACATCGGCCACGCGCTCAACAAGACGCTGAAGGACATCGTCGTGAAGTCGAAGACGATGCTCGGCTTCGACTCGCCGTACATTCCGGGCTGGGACTGCCACGGTCTTCCGATCGAGCACGCCGTCGATAAAGAGCTCGGCTCGAAAAAGCGGGAGATGTCGGCGGCCGAGTTCCGCCGCACGTGCCGCACGTTCGCGTCGAAGTATCTCGATCTCCAGCGCGCCGATTTCATCCGCCTCGGCGTGTTCGGCGATTGGGACCACCCCTACATGACGATGTCGTACGACTACGAAGCCGACATCGCCGATGCGTTGGGCCGCTTCTTTCAGACCGGCATGGTCTACAAGGGTTTGAAGCCGGTGCACTGGTGCACGTACGACCAGTCGGCGCTCGCCGAGGCTGAGGTGGAGTATCGCGAGCACACGTCGCCGTCGGTGTACGTGCGGTTCCGCATGCTCGATGAGTCCGTGACGGAGCTCGATCTCCCGATCGAGAAGCCGCTGTACGCGATCATCTGGACGACGACTCCGTGGACGCTGCCCGCGAATCTCGCGATCGCCGTGAAACCTGATTACGAATACGCGGTCGTCGAGCACAACGACGAGAACTACCTCATTGCCAACGATCTCGTCGTTGGCGTCACGAAGAACTTCGGCTGGGACGAGTACAAAGTCGTGAAGGTCTACAAAGGCGAGCTCCTCGAAGACCTCCGCTATCGCCATCCCTTCATCGAGCGCGAAGGCGTCTTCGTTCTCGGCGACTACGTCACGCTCGACGCCGGCACGGGCCTCGTCCACACCGCGCCCGGCCACGGCGCCGACGACTTCGCGACCGGCCGCCGCTACGGCCTCGACATCTACACGCCCGTCAATCATCGCGGCGAGTTCACGCAAGACGTTCCGTTCTGGGCCGGCCTCCACGTGTTCAAGGCGAACCCGCAGATCGTCGAGCACCTGCGCGAGACCGGCGCGCTCGTGAAGAGCGAAACCCTCGCGCATCAATATCCGCACTGCTGGCGCTGCAAGAACCCGATCATCTTCCGCGCCACCGAGCAGTGGTTCATCTCGATGGATGACCGCGTCACCGACGTCGAGAAAAACGAGAACTTCGTCGGCCTCCGCATGCGCGCGCTCGAACAGATCGAAAAAGTGAAGTGGTATCCCGCGTGGGGACGCGACCGCATTCGCGGCATGGTCGAGAACCGCCCCGACTGGTGCATCTCGCGCCAGCGTCTGTGGGGCGTGCCGATCACCGTGCTCTATTGCGAGCAATGCAACGACACGATCACGTCGCCGGAGTTCTTCGCGAACGTGACGAAGCACTTCCGCGTCGAAGGTGCGGACGCGTGGTACGAGCGTCCGGTCAGCGACTTCTACGAAGGCGCGTGCAAGTGCGGCAGCACGTCGTTCCGCAAAGAGATGGACATCCTCGACGTCTGGTTCGACTCCGGCTGTTCGCACATCGCCGTGCTGAAGCCGAATCCCGAGTTGCCGTGGCCCGCGCAGGTCTACCTCGAAGGACATGACCAGCATCGCGGCTGGTTCCAGTCGTCGCTCCTCGTCGGCACCGGCATCGAAGGCGCCGCGCCGTTCGAGCGCGTGGTCACGTGCGGCTTCGTGCTGCTCGAAGGCGGCGAGAAGATGTCGAAGTCCGGCAAGGGACTCTCGCCGCAGGACGTGATCAAAGACAGCGGCGCCGACATCCTTCGACTCTGGGTCGCGGTGAGCGACTACAGCGACGACATGGTGTTCGGACCGCAGATCATGACGCGGACTGCCGAGGGGTATCGGAAGATCCGGAACACCGCGCGGTATTTGTTGTCGAATCTGTACGACTTCGATCCCGCGAAGGACGCGCTGCCGATCGATCAGTTGGAGCCAATCGATCGTTGGATCCTCGATCGCGCCAGCCGCGCCGTCGAGCGCTGTCGCGCCGCGTACGACGAATTCGAATACCACATCGTCTATCACCGCGTGCTCGAGCTCTGCACCGTTGATTTGTCGTCGATCTATCTCGACGCGTCGAAGGACACGATGTACTGCGACGCGCCGTCCTCGCGCGAACGCCGCAGCGCGCAGACCGCGATGGATCTCGTGCTGCGCGGCATCACCGGCGTCATCGCGCCGATCCTCTCGTTTACTGCCGACGAGATTTACGAGGCGATGCCCGGCGAGAAAGCAGCGTCGGTGCATCTCACCGACATGCCGAAGCTCGACGCCACGCTGTCGAACGATGACGCCGCAACGTGGACACGTTTGCTGCGCCTCCGCGACGCCGTTCTCGCCGTCCTCGAGCGCGCGCGCGCCGCGAAGCAGATCGGACAATCGCTCGAAGCCGACATCGCGCTGCACGGCAACATCGACGACACGCTCGGCGTCGATCTCGCGAAGCTGTTCATCGTCTCGCACGTCGACATCAAGCCGGCCGGAGAAGTCGGCGGTGACGTCGTCGACGTCGAAGGATTCGGACCGGTCGGCATCACCTGGTCGCCCGCGCGCGGAAAGAAATGCGCACGCTGCTGGCAGTATCGCGAAGAAGTCGCCGAAGACGGCGGCTTGTGCGACCGCTGCCAGAACGTGATCGACACGCTCGCGCCGCCCGAAGTTCCGACGGCGTGAGGCTGGTACACTACGAGAGTGGAGCGGCGGGCTCTCAGCCCGCCGAAAAACAGGCGGCAGGCTAAGAGCCCGCCGCTTCACTATTGAAGGAGGTTTTCGAGTGGCCATCAAGACCAAGCAAGTGAAGAAGGTCGTCAAGAAAGCAGCCCGGCAGGTTGCGGATGCGGCGAGCGATGCGGCGGATGCGGCAGTCAAGTATGCGAAGCCGGTCGTGAAGAAGATCCAGAAGGCCGCGAAGCCGAAGATCAAAGAGCTGAAGAAAACAATCGAGCCGGCCATGAAGGCCGCGAAAGCGACCGCGCGCGAGACCGCGAAAGGCGCGCTGACCGGCGCCGCCAAGGGACTGAAGAGAGCCGCGAAGAAAATCTGACGTTGCGCTACGCGGACCTCCATACCCATACCTATCACTCGGACGGAACCCGATCCCCGAAAGAAGTCGTCGATGTCGCGCGCTCGCACGGCCTCGACATTCTCGCCATCAGCGATCACGACAACCTCGCCGCGTTCTACGAGATCCATTCGTACGCGACGGGGTTGGGCGTGACGTTGATTCCGGCGACGGAGCTGTCGTGCGAATACGAAGGCATCGACGTGCACGTCCTCGCCTACGCGTTCGATCCGCACGATGAGCGGATCGACGCGCGCCTGCGCGGATTTCGCGAGTCGCGCCACCGCCGCGGCTATGCCATCGTCGAGCGATTGCGCGCACTCGGCTACGACATCCGTGCCGAGCGCGTCGACGAGCTCGCCGCCGGCGGCGCGATGGGACGCCCGCACGTCGCGCGCGCGCTCGTCGAAGCCGGCTACGTCGCCACGGTCTCGGAAGCCTTCGACAAGCTCCTCGGTACCGGCAAGCCCGGCTACGTTGAGAAGGAGCGCTTCCGCATCAGCGAAGCCGTCTCGCTCATCCGCAACGCCGGCGGCCTGACGTCGATCGCGCATCCGACGCTGTATCCGAATCACGAGCAGCTCGTGCCGCGCCTCCTCGACAGCGGCGTCGACGGCGTCGAAGTGATGCACCCGCAAGTCGACGCGCTCAATCGCGAGCGCTACACCAACCTCGCACGCTTCCGCGGAAAGATGACGACCGGCGGATCCGACGACCACGGAAGCGTCAAGACCAGTGAGACGTTAGGAACCATTCGAGTGCCGGAGACGATGATCGCTCCGATCCTCGAGCGGCTCCCATGAAACTCTCGCAGCTTTGGTCCGAAGTCGAGCGCGTCGCACGCGAAGAAGGAGTGCTGCACGTCGGCGCGAGCGACATCAACGATGAGCACTCATCGCTCTTCGCCGAATGGATCGCGCGCGGACATCACGCATCGATGTCCTACCTCGCGAAAAACATCGCGACACGCACGCATCCGCACGAGCGATTTCCGTGGGCGAAATCCGCAGTCGTCATCCTCGTCCCCTACTCCGCCGACCGCCCGCCCGCACCCGAACACGCGCTCAGCCACCACATCGCGCGCTACGCACTCGGCGACGACTACCACGAAGTGCTGGATCGCATCCTCCGCAAACTCGAAGTCCTCTTCGGCGAAGAAAAAACCTGGCGCTACGTCGACACCGGCCCGCTTTCCGATCGCTCCCTCGCCGCGCAAGCCGGACTCGGATGGATCGGCAAGAACAGCATGCTCATCCACGAAGAACACGGATCATGGTTCTTCATCGGCGTGCTCCTCACGTCCTTCGAAAACGACCTCACCGCCGCCACCGTCGCGGATCGCTGCGGCGCCTGCACCCGCTGCCTCGACGCCTGTCCGACCAACGCCATCCTCGAAAATCGCACCCTCGATTCCGCACGCTGCATCAGCTACGCAACCATCGAGCACCGCGGCCCGCTGGAGATCGAGATCGAGCACAACGCCTTCGGCTGCGACATCTGCAACGAAGTCTGCCCCTGGAACCACACCCCCCCCGCCCCTCACCCCACGTTCGCCCCGCGCGACGAATACCGCGCGACTCCCATCACCGACCTCCTCCGCTACACCCAATCCGACTTCTCCCGCCTCTTCCGCAAGAGCGCAGTCAAACGAGCCAAACTCGCCGGCATGCTACGCAACGTAGAAGCGTTGACAGGGATGGATGACCGAGGGATGCTGAGCGAATGAGCAAGACCATTACGGTGGAGGAGCTGGCGGCGAATCTGAAGGAGCACCTTGCGGAGGTTCGCGAGGGCGAGACGCTCAACGTAACGGACGAGGGGCGCACGATTGCGATGATGCAACCGCCGCTGCAGCTCGAACAAAAAGGCGTACGGTATCCGTTCCGCAATCTTGAACTGAGTCCGCCGCCTGCGAATTTGAAACGAGATCCGGTTGAAGCATTGATCGAGGACCGCCGGCGCGACCGCACCGGGATTTCGTTCAAGCGGTGATTGCCTACATCGATTCGTCGGTCGTGCTGCGCATCATCCTCGGCCAGCCGAACCCGTTGGCAGAGTGGGACGAGTTGGAGCTTGGCGTGAGCAACCGGCTCCTGCGAATCGAGTGTTTTCGTACACTCGACCGATTCTGGCGGGAAGGTGACTTGACTGATGTGCAGCTCAGTGAGAAACGCTCCGATGTCGAGATGATTCTAAAACATCTCGCGCTTGTCCAATTCGACCAACGTCTGTTCGAAATCGCGGCGCAACCCTTTCCCGTCGTCATTGCGTCACTCGACGCCATTCATCTCGCGGCCGCGATCGTCTATCGCGAGAAACAGCCAGCTGACGAGCGCCCGATCGTGATCGCAACACACGACATCCAACTGGCGAAAGCGGCCCGCTCCCTCAACTTCAACGTCCTCGGCGCCTAATTCCCCAACTCGAACGCCCGTCCCACGATCGACGGATCCACCATCCGGTCCAGGTACTCCCACACCGCCAGCGCATCGGGGTGGTTCGCGATCGGCAGCGCGCGCGTGGCGGGATCGTTGATTAGGATGCGCGCGCGGCGGTACCAGTGCATGGCCTCCTCGGGATTGAGGCGCAGCTCTTCGCGCACGCCCTGGATCAGCAGGTATTGCTCCGCGGGGATGCCGGACGTTTCGACGTCGCGATACTGCGGGGCAAGTTGACGGGCGCGGGCTCGTATGATTTTCAGTTTGAGGCGGAGCGATTGCGTGTCGAGTGCGGCGCGATTGATCTCGCAGAGGTGGCCGATGGCCACGCGCATCAGCTCGGGCTTTTCGTTGATGAAAACGCCCGCGCGATAGAGCATCGAGACCGCGCCGCTGATCGCCTTCAGCGCGGTCCAGACGATTTGTCCTTCGACCGCGACTTCGATCGTCGAATTGGGAACGGTGAACTGCAGCGTGCCGGACGTGCCGCGCAGCAATTCGTGCGGCAACTCGACGCGTGCGCCGCGCGCGGAGAGGTTCTCGATGCGGATCTTCTCGCCACCGAAGGTTGCGTCGAGGAGCGGCGAGATGAAAAAGCGATCGGTGGTGCGCAGCTCTTCGATGCGATTCGAGCGATGCGAGACGTGCAGCTGCGCGATGAGCGACTGGACCTGCTCCGGCGGCCCGTACGTCCGCACGCCGGACACGAAGCGGCCCGGCGTCGCGGTGTCGTTGTGCGTCCAGACGATCGCGGCTTCAAGCGCCAGGGCCACCGAGTCGAACGCGAGCTTGAGCACCGACTTCGTGCCCGCTTCGAGCGGCCGGTCGTGACGAAAGCGCGCGCCTTTCTCGGAGATGTCGCAGACCGCGATCGGCGCGGCGCCGAACGTCGCCTGGATCGGCGGCACGAGGAGAAAACGCTCGGCCGCCCGCAGATTGCGTGCTGCTGATTCCTGCATCGTCGTTGCGGGGATCCCTGCCTCAGCTTACACCGCCGATGCCTCGAATTTGTGATACTGCTCACGCGATGGAACGAATCTTCGACGTCATCACCTTCGACTGCTACGGAACGCTGATCGACTGGGAATCCGGCATCGCCAACGCGTTCGTTCTCGCCGCGCGCGCCGACGGCATCGAGCTGCGCCACGACGACGTGCTGAGCGCGTACGAGCAGGTCGAGCCGATCGTCGAGCGCGAGCAGTACCGCTTCTATCGAGACGTGCTCACCGAGTCCGCCGCGCGCGTCGCGCATTCGCTCGGATGGCCGCTCGCGTACGAGCGCGCGACGTTTCTCGTCAACTCGATGTCGTCCTGGCGTCCGTTCCCTGACACGAACGCCGCACTCGAGCGTCTCCACAACGCCGGCTATCGCCTCGGCATCCTCTCCAATATCGACGACGATCTCCTCGCCGCGACGCGCCGGCACTTCACCGTCGACTTCGATCCGATCGTCACCGCGCAGCAGGTGCGCTCCTACAAGCCCGCGACCGGACATTGGACAGAAGCGCGCAAGCGCATCGGCGACGCCGCATGGCTGCACGCCGCGCAGAGCAACTTCCACGACATCGTTCCGGCGAACGCGCTGCGGCTTCCGACCGCGTGGGTGAATCGCCGCAGCGACGCGCCGCTCCCCGGCGGCACGCCGACGTACGAAGTGCGCGACATGGCCGGGCTCACGGAACTGCTGACCTAAATCAAAACCTCCACGCCAAACCGAGCTCCCTAAGAATCGGTTACGCGGTTGCACGGTCTCGCGGTCGGCGGTTTGCTACTTCGCCGCGCAACCGCGCAACTGAGCGACCGCGCAACCACAATCAAAACCTCCACGCCAAACCGAGCTCCCCCTTCAAGGGGGGATCGTAGCTGTGCCCGGAATTCACGAGTCCCTTGCCGGACATGCGGAGCGAGAAGTGCGGCGTGATCATGAAGTGCACGCCGCCGTCGACGACCGCTGTCGTGCGGTCTTGGACCTCATCGCTCGAGGTGGTGGAGCGGTGCACGCCGCCGCCGAGGAACGGCTGCCAGCGAGTCTGATTCACGAAGTAGTAGTGCGTGGTGAGGTCCACGTTGCGCGTGCGAAATTCGATGATGTGACCGTTGAAGATGCCGCCGATGGTGAGCTTTTGTTTCTCGGATGACGTCCCGAGCTCGAGGGCCCAGTGCGGCGTCGCGCGAAGTTCGACTGAGCCGCCAAACCCGCTGTCGGGCCCCGTGTAGAACGCGGACACGCGAACTTGCCCGAATGCAGACACGGCGGCCAGCAGGGAGAGTGCAATCACGACATATCGCATGCCGTGATTACACACCCACGTCCGCTTCACGGCTCAAACAGTTTCGACAATCATTGCCGCGGCTTCGCCGCCGCCGATGCAGATCGCCGCGAGGCCGCGCTTTGCGCCGCGGTCCTGCATCGCGTGCAACAGCGTGACAAGAATGCGCGCGCCGCTCGCGCCGATCGGATGTCCGAGGGCCACGGCGCCGCCGTTCACGTTCAGCTTCGCGTGCGGAATGTTGGCGTCCTTCATCGCCGCCATCGCCACCGCGGCGAAGGCCTCGTTGATCTCGAACAGGTCGATGTCGTCGACCGTCATGTTCGCGCGGCGCAGCACGATGTCGATCGCCTTCGCCGGCGCGGTCGTGAACCACTCCGGCTCGTGCGCCGCCGTCGACTGCGCGACGATGCGCGCGATCGGCGTGAGGTTATTTTTCTCCGCGTACTCCGCCGACGTGACGACGAGCGCCGCGGCGCCGTCGTTGAGCTTCGAGGAGTTCGCGGCCGTCACCGTGCCGCCTTCTTTCAGAAACGCAGGCTTCAGCGTCGCCATCTTCTCGAGCGGCGCGGCGAACGGCTCTTCGTCGTCGATGACCGCAGACTTCCCCTTCTTGCTCTCGATCTCGACGACCGCGATTTCCTTTTTGAACTTGCCGTTCTTCGTCGCGTCCTGCGCGCGTCGATACGACTCGCGCGTGAACTCGTCCTGCTCTTCGCGCGTGAATTCGTACTTTTTCACGCACAGCTCCGCGCAGTTGCCCATGTGCTTGTCGCCGTACGGATCCCACAATCCGTCGTGGATCATGAGGTCGATCATCCTGCCGTTGCCCATGCGATATCCGCCGCGCGCCTGCGGCAGCGCATACGGCGCGTTCGACATCGACTCCATGCCGCCGGCAATGGCGATGTCATACTCGCCGCAACGAATGTCATTCGCGGCATACATCACCGCCTTCATCCCCGAGCCGCAGACTTTGTTGACCGTCACCGCGCCCGCGCTGACCGGGATGCCGGCGAAGATTCCGGCCTGCCGCGCCGGCGCCTGGCCGATGCCCGCCTGCAGGACGTTGCCCATGATCACCTGCTCGATTTGATCCGGCTGCACGCGCGCATTCTGCAGCGCGCACTGAATCGCCGTCGCGCCGAGCCTCGGCGCAGGAATGGACGACAGCGTGCCGAGGAACGAGCCGATCGGCGTGCGCGCCGCGCCGAGGATCACGATTTCTTTCATGGAAGCTCCTTACGGTAAGATGCACCGCTTTTTTACTGCAGCAATCGCAGTTCTATCATTCCTGTCAATCCTTCTGCAGGAGCGCCTTTCATGCCTGTCTCATCCATCACTGATCGCCGTCTCCACGTACAGCCGGCGGAAGTGCACAACGTCCTGTCGCGGCACATGCTCGCCGACGGGTACGACATCGTCATGGACCTTCGGAAGTCGAAAGGCTCGTGGGTGTTCGACGCGCGCCGCGGCCGCAGCGTCCTCGACTTCTTCACCAACTTCGCGTCCGTGCCGATCGGCTACAACCATCCGAAGATGGACACCCCGGAGTTCCGCGACCGCATCGCCGACGCGGCGATCAACAAGCCCGCGAATTCCGACATCTACACGACCTACATGGCGGAGTTCGTCGAGACCTTCGCGCGCATCGCCGTCCCGCCGTCGCTGAACAAGCACATGTTCTTCATCGAAGGCGGCGCCCTCGGCATCGAGAACGCCGTGAAAGCCGCGTTCGACTGGAAAATTCGCAAGAATTTCAAGAACGGATCTCCGTCCGAGAAGGGGACGCAGATCATGCATCTGCGCGAAGCCTTCCACGGACGCACCGGCTACACGCTGTCGTTGACCAACACGGACCCGCGCAAGACGCAGTACTTCCCGAAATTCGACTGGCCGCGCATCGACAATCCGAAGCTGCGCTTCCCCGTCGATTCCGACGTCGACCAGCGCGAGCAAGCCGCGCTCGATCAGGCGAAGCAATTCCTCGCCGATCGCAAGGATGACGTGGCGGCATTCATCATGGAGCCGATCCAGGGTGAAGGCGGCGACAACCATTTCCGGCCCGAATTCTTCCGCGCCGTTCGTCAGCTCTGCGACGAAAACGAAATGCTGCTCATCTTCGACGAAGTGCAGTCCGGCGTCGGCATCACCGGAAAAATGTGGTCGTTTCAGCATTACGGCGTCGAGCCCGACCTCTTCTGTTTCGGGAAGAAAACGCAGGTCTGCGGCTTCGCCTCCAGCGACCGCATCATGGAGATCGCCGAGAACGTCTTCACCGTCTCCTCGCGCATCAACTCCACGTGGGGCGGCAACCTCACCGACATGGTGAGATCGCAGCGCTACTTCGAGATCATCGACGAAGAAAACCTCGTCGACAACGCCGCGAACGTCGGCGCCTACTTCCTCGGCGAGCTCCAGCGCTTTTCGCAGGACTTCCCCGACCTCGTCACCAACGTCCGAGGCCGCGGCCTCATGGCCGCGTTCGATCTCCCGAGCAGCGAAATCCGCGACAACGCGCTGAAAGCGTTCATGGCGCACGACGTCATGGTGCTCGCGTCCGGACACCAGTCCGCACGCTTCCGTCCGCCGCTGAACCTGTCGATGGACGAGGCGGCGGAGGGTGTGCGGCGGATGGAGAAGGCGCTCAAGGAACTGGCGTAATCGTTCGGGCGGCGAGACGCCGCCCGTCCAGCCGCCGAGAACGGCGGCGTTCCGATGCGTTTGGAACGCCGGTGTCTCGCCGGCTGGCACGGCGCCGTCTCGGCGCCGCGCGAGGACGACGGCCGCGTAGCGTCATCGCAGGGCGCGGCGCAGCTCGTCGTACAGAATGATTGATGCTCGGACGCAACTCTCCCAATCAGCGAGGTGCAGAGACTCGTTCTCCGAATGCGCGTTGCACGGCGGATCTTCGACGCCCATGAGCAGGAGCGGAGTGCCCGCGAACGCGGACTCGAATGTGCCGACGAAACTGATCGAGCCGCCGGTGCCGATCATCTCGACCTCGCGTCCGTAGCCGCGCGTGAGCGCGCGTCGCGCGGCGTCGAAGACCGGACCGGTCGCGTCGGTGCGCCACCACGGCACGCTCTTCACGATCTGCGCGGAGACGAGCGCGTGCGGCATCGAGATCGCTTTTAGTTTTGCGATGATCTCTTCGCCGTAGCTTGCGGAGTCACGTGGCGGAACGGTGCGGATGGAGAGACGCGCGCGTGCCGATGCGGCGAGCTGGTTGAAGGATTGTTCGACCGGCGGCGCGTCGAAACCGATGACGGCGATGGCGGGCTCGTTCCAGGTTTGTTCGCGCGTGCCGGTGAGGGCGACGCCGTCGAGCAGGCCGAGATCGCGGTGGAGTTTTTCGTTTGTCATCCCGAGCGTGAGCGAGGGACCTGGGCGGGCGGGGCCGCGAGGCACGTTCATCGCGCCCCGCCCGCCCGGGTCCCTCGCTACGCTCGGGATGACATCCGCGATCAATTTACAGAGAATCGCGATCGCGTCCGGCGCTGCGCCGCCGCCTCGTCCGCTGTGCAGCGGACGCTCGAGCGTGCGCACTTCGATGTCGACGATGCAGAGGCCGCGCAGACTCTGCGTGAGTGCGGGGATGCCGGTGTCGGCGTTCGGCGTGTCGGCGAGGACGACGGCGTCGGCGCGGAGAAGCTCGCCGTAGCTCTCGAGAAATTGGCCGAGGTTGGGCGAGCCGATTTCTTCTTCGCCTTCGATGAAAAACGTCAGATTGCACGGCGGTGCCCCGCGATAGCTCGCAGCCGCCGCGACGTGCGCGAGCACGCCGCCTTTGTCGTCGGACGTGCCGCGTCCGTACAAACGTCCGTCGCGCTCGGCCGGCTCGAACGGCGGTGTCGTCCAGCGATCGATCTTTCCGACCGGCTGCACGTCGTGATGTCCGTAGATGAGCAGCGTCGGGAGTTGCGGATCGACGTCGATCGAGCCGAAGACGGACGGATGCGCGTTATCGACTTCGAGGAGCCGCACGTTTCCGATGCCGTGCTTCTCGAGCAGCCGCGCGGTCGCTTCGGCGGAGCGGCGCACTTCTTTCGGATCGGACGCGGACACGCCGGGAATCCGGCAGAGCTCTTCCAGATCGGCGCGAAACTCATCGCGCTGCTGTGCAAAGCGATCGAGCGCGACGAGCAGCGCGATGTCGTGCAGATGTCCGGCATCGTGCTCGCGCATCTTCGTCACGAGCTGCGCCAACGTTATGCGTCCGGCGTTCTCGAACGTTCCTTCGCGCGCAAACGCGCGTTCGTCGGCATTGCGCAACAGCGAAACGCTTTGAGCGCGCGCATTCGCAAACGCGCGGAGTGCAGCGTCGCAGTCATCTTCGATGTAGCGCCGTTCGATCGCGAGTTGATTGCCGTTCAAATCACGCAGCAGCGGATCGTCTTCATGCAGCAACTGATCGATGCGCACCGAATATCCCTCGGACTCGATGTCGCGCAGGTGACAGACGTTCTCGACGATCGCCCATTCGCCGGGCGACGCCTTCTCCTTCGTGTCGAGCACGCCGCCGATCAGGCTGGCGACGCGTTTCGGAAAGTCCGCGAGATCTTCAAAGCTCATTGGCCAGCCTCACCAGCGCGTCGCGACACGCAAACACTTCGTCGACCCGCACATACTCGTCGATTCCGTGCAGTCCCGCACCTCCCGGTCCGAAGACGACGGTCGGAATTCCGGCGGCGCCGAGGATCGCGGCGTCCGTCCAGAACGTCATCGCGCCGGTTTCTTTTTTCGTGATCTGTCGCAGCACGTCCGGCAGCGGATGATCGTGCGGCGTGACATACGGTGAGCGCGTGAAGAGAAACTTGGCGCTCGCGCGAAACTTCGCATCCTCCGCACTGAGCCCCTTCAAAATCGCCTCGGACTCCTCACGCAAAATCTCCGGCGGCTCCCCTTCGACCGTGCGTCGCTCGACGTGCAGCGTGCAGCGATCGGGATACGTGCTCAGCTCGCGGCCGCCGCTGATGAGCGAGGCGTGCAGCGAGGGACGCCCGAGGAGCGGATGCGCGCGCGCGTGGAACGAGCGATCGAGCTGTTCGAGGCGCGCGAGCACGCGGCCCATGTGCGCGATCGCGTCGACGCCATCATCGGCGCGGCTGCCGTGCGCGGCGACGCCTTCCGTGACGATCTCGACCCACTCGAAGCCTTTGTGCCCGATGCCGATCATGAGATCGGTCGGCTCGGTGATCACGGCCGCATCGGCGCTCCACGTTTTCACGAGCGACTCCGCGCCGATGCTCATGTACTCCTCGTCGGCGACGATCGCGATGACGACTTTGCGTTTGCGCTGCGGCTGCGCGACGAGCTGCTGCGCGGCGCCGAGAATCGCGGCGACGCCGCCTTTCATGTCCTGCGAGCCACGGCCGTACATCCGTCCGTCGCGCTCGACCGGATCGAACGGCGCGGACATTCCGTCGATGCCGACCGTGTCGCTGTGTCCACACAACATGAGCGATGGACCAGGGCCGTCGATCACGCCGATCACGTTCGTGCGGCCCGGCGCCGCTTCTTCGATGACCGCGTCAATGTTCATCGCGCGCAGCTTCGCGGCGATGTACTGCGCGATCTCGCTCTCGCCCGCGCCGCCCGGCACCAGCGACGGATTGACGGAGTCGATGGCGATGAGATCGCGGAGGATGTCGATCATAGTTTCACGCCCACTCCTTGTTCGATCGCGCGCTCGTACGCGATCGATGCGGCCGCGGCGTCCTGAAATCCCGCGCCGGTCGAATCGAAGATGATGATCTCGTCGTCACTTTCGCGTCCGCGCGCACGGCCGGCGACGATCGCGCCGAGCTCCGCGTGCACGTCGTCGCGAGCCATCGCGCCGGCGGCGATCGCGGTGCGCAGATCGCCGATGCGCTCGCATTGCTCGAGCACGTCGGCGACGACGAGCGCCTTGCGCATCGCATCGGGATCGATCTCCGACTTTTCGGGATTGTCGGCTCCGACGGCGGCGACGAACGTTCCGCGCTGGATGTCGCGCAGGAATGCTTTCTTCGAAGTCGTGCAGGTGACGATCACGTCAATGTGGGTGCCGCTGCCCTCAGCGGCACCGCGACCGCTGAGGGCAGCGGTCGCCACATGGCGTTCAGCGAACGCGCGCGCGCGTTCGGGATCGATGTCGAATACCTGCACGTGATCGATCGGCAACACACAGCGGATCGCGTCGAGTTGCGCCGACGCCTGCGGTCCACAGCCGTAGATCATCGCGCTGTGCGAATTCGCGCGCGCGAGGTACTTCGCGGCGACCGCGCTCGCGGCGGCGGTGCGCTGCTTCGTGAGCTCGATCGAGTCCATGATCGCCAGCGGCGTGCCGTTGGTCGCGTCGAACAGCACCAGCACTCCCTGGATCGTCGGCAGGTTCGGATTGCCCGGAAAGTTCGCGTTCAACTTCGCCGCGAACTGACGCGCGTCGATCGAAGTCTTGATGTGGAATGCGCCGCGATCGGCGTGCGCGCTGAGCAGTCCCGCGCCGACCGTGCCTTCGCCATGCTGGCGGAACGCCGCTTCGACCGCGACAATGCAGTCGCTCATCGAGACGAGCGCGTTGTAATCGGCGCCGCTGAGAAAAATCACGCGCCAACAGTAGACGGGAACGCGGCGGCGTTCTAGGAAATCACGCGCGCGTTTGCAAGCGATACGCGGAAGGCGTCAGGCCGAAGTGCCGGCGAAACGCGGTCGTGAAGTGCGACTGGTCGTAAAAGCCGGCCTCGACGGCGATGTCGGCGATCGAGCGCGTCGACGCCAACTGGTTGCGCGCATGCTCGAGCCGCAGGCGGCGCATGTACTCGCCGGGCGAGCAGCGGAGATGCGCGCGGAAGCCGCGCACGAGGTTCGCGGGATGAATGTCGCCGGCGCGCGCGATGTCGGAGAGCGACGGGCGCTCGAGGCAATGCGCGTGAATGAAGTCCCGTGCATCCCGAAGCCATCGCGGTGATGCTTCGCGTCGCGAGCGCGACGACCCGCCGATCAGTTCCAGCACGAGCCCCTCGACGACGATCGGCGACGACTCGTCGCTTGCAGACAGCTCGCGATGAATGCGCATCGCGACGCGCTCCCCATCTTCGCGCGGCACGAGCCGCGCCGTGTCGAACAACGCGGTGTACGGACGCAGCCGCGCGAGCGCGTCCTTCGAGACGCTGATCAACACGCACTGCGTTCCCGTCGACCCGTAGCGATTCGAATGCCCCACCACCGGCGGCCGCACGATTACGTCATACGGCGCAAGCTCGAACGTCCGCCCTTCGACCGACTCCTCGAACCCGCCGCGAAACGCGAAGCACAACGCCGCATTGTCATGCCCATGCCGCGGCAACGCGCGCGACGGCGCGTACGCGCTCTCGACGACGACGAAACCGCCCGCGTGCATGACGTGCTGCTCGGTGCCGTGCGTGAGAGGGCGGTAGGGCATGGGACTGCGATGTTATCGCACCGCCATCCGGATTGTTGCCGGCTCCCGGTGTAGGGCAGGCTTTCCAGCCTGCCCCCGGAGCGCAGGCCGGAAAGCCTGCGCAACACCGCGTAAAAACCACGTAAAAGATCGCTCGTGCCTGTTGCGCTTTCGCCGCGACGGACGTCCAACAGGAGTATGACCAAGGAGGGTCGCATGCGTCTCAGTCGCTCCTTCATCGCACTCCTCATCGCATTGGCAATCGCAGGATCCGCGGCCGCGTCGGTCGCTCCCGCGAAGCCGCTCATCCAGGTCGCCGTCCTGCTCGACACCAGCAACAGCATGGACGGCCTGATCGATCAAGCGCGCACGCAGTTGTGGCGCGTGGTGAACGAGCTGGCGACGGCGAAGAAAAACGGCGTCCGGCCCGATCTGCGCGTCGCGCTCTACGAATACGGCAACGACGGCCTCAAGGCGCCGCACATCCGCCGCGTCCTCGCGCTCACGCCGGACCTCGACAAGGTGTCGGAGGAGCTGTTCGCGCTGCGCACGAACGGCGGCAACGAATATTGCGGCCAGGTCATCGACGCCGCCACGAAGGACCTCGGCTGGAGCGCGTCCAACGCCGATCTGAAGCTGATCTTCATCGCCGGCAACGAGCCGTTCACTCAGGGCAGCGTCGACTTCCACGCCGCCTGCCGCCGCGCGATCGCGAAAGGCATCGTCGTCAACACGATCTTCTGCGGCCCGAAGGACGAAGGGGTACGCACGAACTGGAAGGAAGGCGCGGAACTCGCCGACGGGCGTTACCTCGCGATCGATCAGAACACGCAGGTCGCCGAGATCGCCGCTCCGCAAGACGCCGCGATCGCCGTCCTCGGCGCGCAGTTGAATGAGACCTACATCGGCTACGGCAACGCGGGAGCCGCGGGCAAAGGACGTCAGGCCGCGCAGGACCAGAACCTCGCGTCGAAGGCGACGGCCAACGTGCAGCGCCAGGTCGCGAAGGCGTCGGCCATGTATTCGAATTCGTCGTGGGACATCGTCGACGCGATCAACAGCGGCACGATCGATCTCGACAAAGTGAACTCGAAAGACCTCCCGCCGGAGATGCAGAAGATGACGCCGGCGCAGCGCAAAGCTTATGTGGCCGAGGCGCAGAAAAAACGCGGAGAACTGCAGACGAAAATCCGCAAGCTCGATGAAGACCGGCGAAAGTACGTCACGCAGAAACTGAAAGAGACGCCGCCGAAAGAGAACACGCTCGACGCGGCGGTGATCTCCGCCGTACGCGATTCCGGAACGAAGAAGGGCTACAAGTTCGACTGAGGTGTTGCGATGAAGCTGCCGGAGCATGCGCCCCTCATCCGCCCCTTTGCTGTTTTCATATCCACCTTCTCCCCGCACGCCGAGGAGAGCGGGCATCCTGCCCGCCTCGCCGGGGGCGGGCGGGACGCCCGCTCTCCTCGACTTCCAGCGAGAGGATGGCGCGGAGCGCCGGGGAAGGGGCGTTACGCGACTCTGCTGCTCCTCTCGCTCCTCGTGTCGCCGCTCGTGCTCGCCGACGGCATGATCGTCATGCCGCGGCCCGACCCGCACGTGCCGGCGCCATTCCCGCTGTCGGTGCGGTATCACCACGTCGACGTCACCATCACGAACGGCATCGCGCACACGAGCGTCGACCAGGAGTTCGTCAATCCGACGAACGCGCGGCTCGAAGGGACGTACATCTTCCCGCTGCGCAGCGGCGCCGTGATCAGCGACTTCGCGATGGAGATCGACGGCAAGCTCACGCGCGCGGAACTGCTCGACGCGACGAAGGCGCGCGGCATCTACGAGGACGTGGTGCGCAGCATGCGCGATCCCGCGCTGCTCGAATACATCGGCGGCGGCGCGTTCAAGGTCCGCATCTTCCCGATCGAGCCGCACTCGAACAAACGCGTGAAGCTCTCCTACTCGGAGCTCGTGCGCGCCGACAACGGCCTCTCCGCGTACACCTATTCGCTGAACACCGAGAAGTTTTCCGTCGCGCCGCTCGAAGACGTCGCCATCCGCGTCCGCATCGAATCGGACCACGGACTGAAGACGATCTTCTGCCCGACGCACGACGTCGAGATCGATCGCAAGACCAATCACAGCGCGGTCGTCGGATTCGAAGCGAAGCAGACGAAGCCCGACAAAGACTTCGTCCTCTACTACAGCACCGACGATCAAGGCATCGGACTGTCGGTGCTGCCGCATCATCCATCCGGCGAAGACGGCTACTTTCTCTTGTCCGTCACGCCGGCGTACGACTCGAGCGGCAAAGTCCTGCCGAAAGACATCACGTTCGTGATCGACACGTCGGGCAGCATGGCCGGCGCGAAGATGGCGCAGGCGAAGCGCGCGCTCGCGTTTTGTCTGAAGAACCTCAATCCCGACGACCGGTTCGAGATCATCCGCTTCTCCACCGACGCGAATGCGTTGTTCGAAGGACTCGTGACCGCGAGCCGCGCGAACGTCGCGACGGCGCAGAAGTACGTGCAGGACGTCGAGCCGATCGGCGGCACGAACTCCGAGGAGGCGCTGACGCTGGCGTTGAAATCGAATGCGGATGCGTCGCCGCGGCCGAAGGTCGTCATCTTCATCACCGACGGAAAGCCGACCATCGGCGAGACCGATGAAGAGCGGCTGGTGAAGAAGGTGAAGAGCGCAAATGCGCGCGCGATGCGGATCTTCACGTTCGGAGTCGGCGACGACCTGAACACGCACTTCCTCGACAAATTGACCGAGGCCACGCGGGCGGCGCGCACGTACGTCGGAGAAAAAGAAGACCTTGAGCTGCCGGTGTCGAGCTTCTTCGAAAAGATCAAATCGCCGGTGATGGTCGACGTCGCGATTCAATACAGCAGCGGCCTCAAAATCTCGCAAACGTATCCGCGCGACCTCCCCGATCTCTTCAAAGGCTCGCAACTCGTCCTCCTCGGCCGTTACAGCGGCACCGGCGGAACCGTCACGCTCACCGGCACCGTCGAAGGGCAGCGCGTATCGATTCCGTACACCGCGAGCTTCCCGACGCGCACCGACGAGAACGACCTCATCCCGCCGCTCTGGGCCGCGCAGCGGATCGGATACCTGCTCGATGAAATCCGCCTGCACGGCGAAGACAAGGAATTGGTCGACGAGGCCACGCGACTCGCGCGCCGCTTCGGCGTCGTCACGCCGTACACGAGCTACCTGATCATGGAAGACGAGCAGCGCCGCGTCAGCGCGAACACCCTCGCGCCGAAACATCAAACCCTCAACGCCGCACCGCTCAACGCACGCATGAAGGGCGAATACGGCGCGATGAAACAAAAAGCCGGCGCATCGAGCGTGCAGGCGAGCAAAGAAGTCGAGGCGCTGAAAAACGCGAAGAACTCCGCGCAAATCAACCAGGGCGCGGCGCGGTTGACCTACGCCGACGACAACGGCAAGACCCAGAACCTCGCGTCGCAGACCAAGAACGTGCAGGGCCGCGCCGTCTATCAGGTCGGCAAGAACTGGGTCGACTCGCAACTGCAGACGACACACAACGCGAAAGCGAAACGCATTCGATTCGCGAGCAGCGAATACTTCGAATTGCTGAACCACGAGCCGCAGGCCGCCCAGTTCCTCGCCCTCGGCCGAAACGTCAATTTCGTGCTGAAGGATCAGGAGTACGAAGTGTACGAGTGAGATCCACCCCTGCGGAATTCCGGTCGCGCCGCGTGCTCGGTCTCGGATAACGTCCGCCCTCCATCGAGAACGGAGGGACTATCGACGTGCTGTTCCGAGACGCGGCGACCGCATTCATCCGCCACTGCCAGTCGATCCGGAAACTCTCACCTCACACCATTCGCGCCTACCAGCTCGACCTCACCCGCTTCTCCCAATTCCTCGGCAAACGCGCCGCCGTCACCAGCTGCGACAAAACCGTCATCCAGAACTACGTGCGCCACCTCTTCGACGTACACGCGCTGAAAGAGTCCAGCGTCAAACGTCACCTCGCGACCCTGCGGTCGCTCTTCCGCTGGCTCGACGAAGACGGCGCCGAGATCGAAGACCCCTTCCGCGGCGCAAGAATCCGCATCCGCATGCCCAAACGCCTCCCCCGCATCATCGCGCGCGCCGACCTCCGGCGACTCCTCCTCCACGACCGCCCCAACGCCTTCGCCGACCTCACCGCGTACGTCGCGACCGAGCTCCTCTTCGCCACGGGAATGCGCGTCAGCGAGCTGGCCAGCCTCCTCGACTCCGCCGTGGACGTCGACGAAGGCACGATCACCATCATCGGCAAAGGCAACCGCCAGCGAAGAGTCTTCGTCCCCGACGAACTGAAGTCTCTTCTCCACGACTACCGCGCCATCCGCGACCGCTGCGCATCCAGCGCCGACACCTACCTCATCAACTCACGAGGCGCCGCCGCCAGCCCCCAAATGATCCGCCGCCTCGTCCGCATCCACGGAGAACGCAGCTCCGTCCGCGACCGCGTCACCCCCCACATGTTCCGCCACTCCGTCGCGACCTATTTGCTGGAAGAGGGCGTCGACATCCGGTACGTGCAACGGCTCCTCGGCCACCGAAGCATCTCGACGACGGAGATCTATACGCACGTCGCGGACAGCGCGTTGAAGGTGCGGATTACGGAGAAGCACCCGAGGAGGGGGATCGTAGGGTGATAACCGTGCAGTCGAAATGGCGATAACTAAGGATTATCGATGCGGAACGTCGACGTGGTGGTCCTCGGAGCAGGCGTTGCGGGTCTGCTCGTTGCCGGCGCGTTTGCTCAAAGTCGCAGAGTACTGGTTCTCGAAAAAGCAAACCGCATCCCTGCCACGAAATATTGGTTGACGGATCACTCGAGCGTTGCGGCCAATCCTCATCTTGCCGAGGCAGTCGACAGTACGTACGACTCGATCGATTTCATCGCACATGACGACGCGTCCTATCGCTGCCACGGAAGCTATTACCTTTGGGACACGAATCGATTGCTTTCAATGCTGCGCCGGCGGATCGAAACAGCAGGAGGAACGATCGAGTGCGGCAAGACCTTCTATTCGTACTCCACGGATTCCGCCGGTGTGATGCTCCGGGCGAATGACGAACGTATTCGGGCGCGGCTCGTCGTCGACTGCATGGGTGTAGGCTCGCCCATAATTCATGCCGAAGACGCAATTCGCATCGAGGGCTACTACTTGCTTTATGGAGCTTCATTTCCTCGAACAGCGGAACTCTCGCCGGTCGCGTTTCACAACCTCATGCTCAGTGATCACCCCGCGTACGTCGAGGCTTTCCCGACGGCTGACGATCGATTGCACATCATCCTCATCTCGGCGGTTCGCGAACTGAAGGCGTCATCGTCACTCAGCGCCGATTTCAACTTCATCTGCACGAAGTCGCCATACGCACGTTACATCGAATCCGCCGCATCGCATCAGCGGCGCTTTCTGGGCGGAATCGTCCCCGTGGGACGTATGAGACGCCGGGCTCTCGATCGCGTTGTCTTTTTCGGCGAAGCAGGACAGGCCAATCCGGCGGCAAGCGCAACTGCGCTCACCAAGATGCTTCTCGGCTACCGATCGTTCACTGCCGCGATGAACACGTGCCTGGATTCCGATGCGTTGCGACGAAAAGACCTGGAGGCTGCCGCGGCACCGCTCGTCGATCCTTTCAATGCGGCCGTTCAGCGCTCGCTGTTCCGCGCGATGCTCCACTGGCGGAGCCGGCATTTCCGTAGAGTCATTGAAGAGTTGAACCGGTTGAGGAACGACGCGTTTGCGAACGACATGATCTTCGCGACGATCGCCGGACGATCGCTTCTGCCCTACGCCCGCCAACTCTTACACGCGGGTGCGTTCACGCTTCTCAGGACGCTGGCCGCAGGGCTGCTGCCATTCAACCGAACAGGGACTTGAAGAACTCCGCATACACGTTGTCCTTCTGAGCGATGAACTGCAAGATGACGACGATCGACATCGTGAGGGAAGGTGCATCCTTCAATCCAAGGACCGGCGTGGACCGACAGTCGTTCAGCATCTTCTCTTTCAGCTCGATGGTCAGTTTGCGCAATTCGAGGTTTGAGCGGATGTCGCCAGGCGGGCTGCTCTGCACCTGACGCTCCAACTCTTCGATCGAAGCCAGTGCATCGCACTCGGATATGTGGCGAAGCACATAACGCGGATAGAGGCTGTAGCAGAGCGTCGCCGGCAGATAGAGGATGAATGGAAGCAAGAGCAGTTCGCGGAGGAAGGGAACCGTGTCGGCAAACGTCGCGGTCAATGTCGCGCGAATGCCGACATAGAGGGTGAAGACGCCCATCGTCGCGCTCGTGACGAGGAACGTATCGATCGTTCTCATCTCCATTCCGCCCGGCGACACGTTGAGACGAAAACGCGCTCCAGTCCTCCGCGAGTGCTCTTCGATGAAGCGAAAGAGCAGGATGACGAAGAGATAGAAACTGAGGATGTTCGACGCGACGTAGTAGATGCTGAAGGCGGAGAGTGCCAAGTAGACCTTCGAGAAGCCCGCCAGCGGAAACCCGCGCCACCACAGTGCCACGCTTCCGATGATCGTCAATGGGATGCAGATCCAGTTGGACGGACCCCACGACGTAATCCGGTGAAGCTGGCGGGCGAACTGCGTCGCATGCTCATCGGGAACATGCAACAGGTCTACAAGCTGCGCCATCACCGAGCGCCCGGTCGTCCGGACGAAGAGCATGAGCGCGTAACCCGTCGATGCGACACCGATTGCGTTGAACGTTCCGAAGTACGTGCGCACGAAGTCGCGCGTCGCCCCATCACCATGCAGTGCGTACGTGCCCAGGGCACCGATTGTGCCGAGCGCGATCGCCATTCCTGCGAATATCAACATGTAGACGAAGCACGTCGCGATCAAACGAATAATCCTTAGTTATCGGGCAAACAGCGCGAGAACCGATTGTTCCAGCCTCATTTGAGGGAGTGACGGAGAACGTCGAATCCCTACCATATCGCCCCACTTATCTGAGATCGCGCAGCTCCGACGGACAGCGACGTCGGCCCCTAAGGATCAGAGCGTTCACTCGAGAACCTTCCTCACCATCACCAACTGCCCCAGGTGATACGCGTTGTGATCCGCCGCCAACAGCACCTCTCGCAGCACCGTCTGCCCCTCCCCATGCGCGATCTTCGCGAACAGATCCACCGACTCGTCGGAAGCCAGCGCAGCGAACTTCCGGAGAAGAGAGCGGTACGCGGCCACGCTTTCGTCCCACGCCGCTTCGCTCGGCGGCTCGGGGGTGGCGGGCCAGTAGCCGTCCGGGAACGACGGCGACACGTGATTCGGGTCGACGGTGAATTCGCAGATGTCCCAGAGGGCGAGGCGGAGGTGTTCGAGGAGCTCCCATGCGGAGTGGGGGGCGCCGGCGGGGCGTTTGCCGCGTGACTCGGGCGGGAAGTCCTTCACCGCGTCTTCGAACTTGATGTGGGCGTTGCCCGAGTCGAGGAGATCGGCGAGGTGGTCGCGGAGGGAGTCGGCGTTGGACATGACGTCATTCGATCACATCGCCTCCCTCAATGATTCATCGGAACCAGCATGCCGGATTCTTTGAACGGCTCGCTGAGGGTCGAGGCGTTCGCGGTGATCTTGTACAGCAGGGGCTGGGGCGAGGACGGCATGGGGATCTCGCGGAAGTAGTCGCCGGACGCGGGGTCGTGCGGGATCGGGAAGTCCTGGCCTCGGACGTTGATGCGGACGTCGGCGTCGGGGAAGAGCGCTCCGCTGGGGGCGCGGAGGTCGATGGCGACGCCGAGGGGCTTGCCCGTCATGTACATCTCGCGGGAGAAGCCGAAGGCGAAGTGGGCCATCGGACGGTCGAAGAGGATGTTCTTCATGATGGTCTGCGCCGGACTGTAGTCGAAGAGACGGGAGTGCACTCCGAAAGGGATCGCGTAGCGCTCGACCGATCCGGTGAGTCCCGATCCGGACGCGGACACGGTCGGGACGGTGCCGTCGCCGGCGGGATGGGTCTCGAATTTCATCTTCTTGTTCGGGCTGCCGACGGCACGCGTTCTCGTGTCGCGATGCGTGCCGTAAATGAATGCGGATTTCACGGGCAGGTCCTTCGGAAGGCCGGCCACCACGCCCGCGGCGTCGGCGATTTTCCCGAGCATCGAGGCGTCGGCCCACGCCGTCTGCGTGAATGCGTCGGCGTTGGGATTGCCGTCCCACTGGAAGAAGCCGTCGGCGCGGTCGAAGGGGAGGAGCTCGAATGTCGAGGGGAAGGTGCGCGCGGTCTTCATCAGATGCGACTTCGACCATCCGAAGAAGTTGATTCCCTGCAGGAGCGCCTCGAAGGTGACGAGCATCCCCTTGTGCGGAGTCCCGAGGGTGATGAGGGAGTCGACCTTGGGGTCGTCCTTGAATTTGCGCAGGTACTCGCGGGCGACCAAGCCGCCGTGGCTGTGCGCGACGATGTTGGCGCGGCCGGCGCGCTCGATGCGGGCGCGCAGTTGGTCGACGTTGAACGAGAGCGTGCGGCGCCAGTCGACTCCGAACGAGATGACGTTCTCCGGCGCGAATCCGATCGAGCCGAAGAACATCCGCAGCGTCTTGTAGAAATTCGGGGCCCAGTTTCCGACGATCTGGATCTCTTCGAGGATGCCGCCGGAGACGATGCGATCGGGATCGCCGGTCTCGAGGTTGATCGCGTCGAGCACCTCGCCCGACTCGAACATGCTGCCCAGCGTCAGCCAGATGACCTGATCGTTGGCAACCTGATCGACGAGCAGCGTGCCGTAGTAGCCGGGGATGATGACCACCGGACTCGGATTCGGATTGGACATGGACGTCTCCCTGTAAGGGGAGTGACGCGCCGCGGCGATTCCCTACCAGCCGACGCCAGGAATGACTCTTCGCGGATGCATTCGATCATTCCCGTCAAAAGGCTCTGGCGCGGAGTAAAAAGGTTTACGACAGAGCAAAAAGCTTTACCGGCGAAGGGAAAAGCTCTGCCGGCAAATAGAAAAGCTCTGGTGACGAAGAGAAAAGCTGTGCCGGCGAATAAGCGAGCGAAACAGCTGATCGTGAAGGGGTTACCGCGTCAGACGTTCTGGGCTGCAGCGTGCGTGACGCTCTCTCCGCCCCAATCCGTGTGCGGTTTTCGGTTGAGAACGACGTAGCGCCACACGAGGTCGCCGTAGCCGCGCGCGAGGATGCCGCGCTTTTCGTAGAAGGGCCTGAGCAGGCGCTGGAGGCGCGGGAGGTTGTAGAACGGGACGCCGGGGAAGTAGTGGTGCTCGAGGTGGTAGTTGGAGAAGAGGTACGCGAGGTCCCAGAACCACGAGCCCTTCACGAGCGTGGACCAGTTCGCGGGATCGTTCGGGTTGATGTCGTAGTGCTGGCCGAGCCGGTTCAGCGCGAAGGCGATCGGGAAGACGAAGAAGATCGGGATGATGTAGAGCTTCCACGCGATGAACCAGCCGCCGAGCCAGGCGATGATGCCGAGGACGGACAGCTGAAACGCGATCGTTCCGAGACGCTCGCGGGCGATGCGCTTGCGCAGCTCGGGCTCGTATGCCGCGGCTTCTTTCGCGGCGGCGCGGAAGTAGATCGGAAAAAGCGCGGGCGTGAAGTAGAGCAGCTTGAACCAGCGCGCGTTTCGTTTCGGCGAGAGGTAGTGGCGCTTGGGATCTTCGGTATCGGAGCCGAGGCCGGCGTGATGGTCGAGATGCCAGCGCGTGAATTGCGACGACGAGATGCCGCTGGGAACCGCGTAGAGCAGGCCGAGGAGGCGATAGGTGCGATCGTTGGCGACGTTGATGACGGCGCGGTGCACGACTTCGTGCAGCAGCACCGTGCAGTTGAAGACGCCGAAGCCGGCGACGAACGCCAGCGGCAGCCAGAAATACCAGTGGTCGAGCCGCACGATCGCGATGCCGGCGAGCACGACCGCGGCGAAATTCGCGAACGCGATGAATGCATGCAGCAGCGGCCGCTTGCGATGCAATTCACGTAGCGCGTCCGCCGGAATCTCCTGTGCGAGATCGCGCTTGAGCTGCTGTGCGTGTTCGGAGTAGTAGGTGGCCATGAGCTCGGTTACGCGGTTGCGCAGTCTCGCGGTTGCGCAGCATCTTCCGCGTAACCGCGCGACCGCGTAACCGCGCAACTCTATGAAGCGAATCTACACGATCGGTCATTCCACGCGCACTCTTGACGAGCTCGTCGCGTTGCTGCAGGAGCACGGCGTCATGCGGCTCGCCGACGTCCGCCGCTATCCCGCGTCGCGGCGCCATCCGCACTTCTCGCGCGAGTCGCTCGAGCAATCACTCCCGTTCGAATACGTCCACTTCGAAGACCTCGGCGGCCGCCGCACTCCCGCGAAAAACTCGCGCAACAGCGCGTGGGAGAACGAACAGTTTCGCGGCTACGCGGACTACATGTGCACGGATGCATTTCGTTCCGCGATCGCGCGGCTGCTCGACAGCGAGCGCGCGACCGCGGTCATGTGCGCGGAAGCGGTGCCGTGGCGATGTCATCGAAATTTGCTCGCGGACGATCTCGTGCGGCGCGGCATCGAAGTGCTGCACATCGTCGGACCGGGCTCTGCGCAGCCGCATAAGTTGAGCAAAATGGCGCGGATCGACGGCGACTGCGTGATCTATCCGCCCGAACAGTCGGCGATGTTCTGATCGGCCGGTCGCGCGGTCGCGCGGTCACGCGGCCTTTGTTTGCCGCGCCGCGCAACTGAGCGACCGAGCAACCGCAAGGCACGCGTATAATCCCGCGGTCCACGAGAATCCCATGACCATGGCCGTAGTCACGGAGTCGACGGACGAGCGTGACGTCGTCCTCGCCGTCGATGACAACGATCAAAACCTGCAACTGCTCGAGGAGTATCTGTCGAGCTGGGGCTACGACGCTGTCCTCGCGCGCGACGGGCAGGAAGCGATCGATCTCTATCCGAAACACGACCCGGCGATCATCGTGCTCGACGTGATGATGCCGAACGTCGATGGCTACGAAGCGTGCGCGCGCATCAAGAGCTCGCCGGGCGGACGGACGATTCCGATCCTGATGCTGACGGCGCTGACCGGCACGGACGACAAGATCCGCGCGCTGGAATGCGGCGCCGACGATTTCCTGAACAAGCCGATCAATCGCGAAGAACTGCGGACGCGCATCCGCTCCCTGATCAAGATTCGCAATCTCCGCAAGGAGCTCGACTCCAGCGAAAACATCATCATGGCGCTCACCAGCGCGCTGGAGAGCAAGGACGCGCGCACGGCGGGACACGTGCAGCGCGTGACGAATTACGCCGCGCAGCTCGCGGCGAAGCTCGGCATGTCAGCGGAAGAAAAAGAGATCGTCGTCAAAGGCGCGATGTTGCACGACGTCGGAATGATCGGCGTTCCCGATCATCTGCTGACCGCGAACACGCTGACGGATGAAGACCGCATTCTCATTGCCGATCACACCCGCATGGGCGCGTCGATCGTCGAGCCGATGGTCACGTTCAATCAGTTCATGCCGATCGTGCGCTGGCATCACGAGCGGCTCGACGGCAAGGGTTATCCCGACGGTTTGAAGGGCAACGAGATTCCGCTCGAGGCGCAGATCGTCGGCATCGCCAATCGCTTCGACGAGATCCAGCACGAGCACGAGCTGCCGCAAGCGGAAGCGCTCGCGCAGCTCACTGCCGAAGCGGAATCCGGCGCCTTCGATGTCGAGCTGGTTCGCCTCCTCGCCACGTCGCTCCAGGAAGATCAGCCGACGGCAGTCATGACAAAGCACATGCTTCCGCGCCGCGCGCCGAAGACGCGCGTGCTGTGCGTGGACGACAACCGGCTGAACCGCGAGCTCGTCGCGGCGACGATCGAGGACGAAGGGATGCACGTCATCCTCGCGGAGAACGGACGCGAGGCGCTGCAGGTGCTCGACCGCGAGCCGGTCGACATCGTGCTGCTCGATCTCGTGATGCCGGCGCAGGATGGAGGCTCGACGCTGAAGATCCTGCGCGCCGACCGGCGGTACGAGTTCCTGCCGGTGATCGTACTGACGTCGCATCGCAACAGCCAGATGCGGCAGGAAGCGATCGTTTCCGGCGCGGACGACTTCATCAGCTATCCGCTCAATCGCCTCGAGCTCGTGACGCGCATTCATTCGCTGCTGCGCATCAAGGAGTACCACGCCGATCTCGAAGAGACGCAGAACGTGATCTGCGCGCTGGCGCTGGCGTTGGAAGCGAAGGACCGCTACACGCGCGGACACTCGCAACGCGTCGGCGATCTCGCGCGCAAGTTCGCGCTGTACGTCGGACTGCGACCGGCGGACGCGGAGCGCATTCGCATCGCGGGGCTGTTGCACGACATCGGAAAGATCGCCGTGCCGGAGCAACTGCTCAACAAACAGGGACCGCTCACGCGCGAGGAGTTCATGCGCGTGATCGATCATCCGGTGATCGGCGAGGAGATGGTGCGGCCGCTGACGACGCTGTCGTCGGTGCTGAAGCTGATCCGCCATCATCACGAGCGCTACGACGGGCGCGGATATCCCGACGGATTGCGCGGCGACACGATTCCGCATGAAGTGCGACTGCTGTCGATCGTCGACGCGTACGACGCGCTGACGTCGCATCGCGCGTACCGCCCCGCGCCGCTCTCGCACGAAGCCGCGCTGGCAACGCTGCGCCGCGAGTCGGCCGGCGGCAAGTGGGACCCGGCGATGGTCGAGCAGTTCAGCGCGATGCTCGGCGCGACCGCACCGGAGTGGGACGAGATCTCACGTCCCGCGCCGGCGTTGAGGCTCGCGTAGAACTGTGGAGCGGCGCCCGCCCTCGGGCGCCGAATCGCTCGCGTGAATCGCGTGTCATTTTCGGCGGCCGAGGGCGGCCGCCGCTCCACTAGTTCAGTTAGACTCCGCCCGCCAACGCGATGCTCGTCCTCCAGGACCCTCTTCGCCAAACCGATCTCCCGCGCGGCTGTGTCGCGACGATCGGCAATTTCGATGGCATGCACATCGGCCATCAGGAGCTGGTGCGCGGCGTCGTCGAGCGCGCGCTCGAGCTGGGGCGGCCCTCGACCGTCATCACGTTTCATCCGCATCCGCTGTCGATCGTCGCGCCGGACCGCGTGCCGAAGCAGATACTCACGCTCTCACAGAAAGAAGAATTGCTGCGCGACATGGGCGTGGACGCGCTGCTCATTGTCCCGTTCACGCACGAGTTTTCGCGCTGGACGGCCGACCGTTTCATCAAAGAGTTTCTCGTCGCGGCGCTCAACATCGCCGAGGTTCGCATCGGGCAGGACTTCGCATTCGGCGCGGGGCGCGAGGGGAATCTCGCAAAGCTGAAAGTTGCGGGAGAACGCTTCGGCTTCGAGGTGATGGGCGTCGGCGACGTGAAGATCCGCGGGATCCGCGTGTCGAGCTCGATCGTGCGCGACGCGATCGCCAAAGGCGCGATGCACGTCGTCAATCTCGCCCTCGGCCGCAGTTACTTCATCGACGGCCGCGTCGCCACCGGCCGCCGCCTCGGCCGCAAGATCGGCTTCCCGACGGTGAACGTCGATTCCGCAAACGAGCTCTTTCCCGGCGGCGGCGTGTACGTCACGACCTCGCGCTTCGAGAGTTTCTCGCGCTCCTTCGAGAGCGTGACCAACATCGGCGTGCGGCCGACGCTCTACGAAAACTACGCGATCACGATCGAGAGCAACATCTTCGACTTCGACTCCAACGTCTACGGCGACACCGTGCGCGTCTACTTCCACCAGCTCCTGCGGCGCGAGCAGCAGTTCCGTTCCGCGCTCGAGCTCACCAACCAAATCCGCCAGGACATCGCGCGATCGCGACACTATTTTTTGAAACATCCGCTTCGCGACAACGACACGCTAAGATGAAAAAGCAGAAAGCAAAAAGCAGAAAGCAAAAAGCCCCTCTCGTCCCCGATTTCTGCTTTCTGCTTTTTGCTTTCTGATTTCTTCTGAATGTCCGATCCGGTCCTGGATTTCGTTCTCATCGCATCGTTCATCGCCGCGCTCGCGGCCGCGGCGTATTTCAAAACGCTCGACAGCGGCCTGGGAGGCGACGCGCGCGTGCCGATGATCGCGGGCGTGATCGCCGGCGCGTTGTTCTGCTTCTTCGGCAACGCGATCGTGATCGGCATCATCCTGACGATCGCCGCGCTCTACGTGCGCCTCACGGGCCGCGAGAGCGAGCCTGCCGACGGCATGATCCTCGGCGCGATGACCGGCGCATGCGCGGCGATTCCGCTCGCGTTTCAGGAAGACCATGCGCTGCTCCGTTTCGCGCAGTGCGTCCTCGCCGGCGCGATCGCCGGCTACGGCATCACGTTCGGACTCACGCACGTGCGCGACAAGAGCCGGCAGATCATCATCGACGCGATCACGATGCTCGCCGCGATTCTCGGCGCGTGGCTGCCCGCGACGCTGCCGCTGCGCGAGCGTGCGACCGCGATCGCCGTCGCCGCGACCATTCCGCTCCTCATCATCGCCACCGTGTTCAAACAGTGGCCGGTGATTCGCGGCGAGCTTCGGCACGAAGCCGCGCTGGGTGTCATCGACGACGAAGACGTGCGTGTCACCGCGCATCCGCTGTTGCGAATCGGCCGCGGCGGATGGCACGACAAAGGCGCGCACCGCGAGTTCGTGCGCATCGCCAACAAGATCGCGCTGCGCAAGCGCCAGCAGCGCGGCCGCGCGGAAGAGATCGCGCGGCTCTATCAGCTCGAGGTCATCAAGCTGCGCATGCAGCTGCAGGACATGACGCGCATCGACCGCGCCATGCGCGCGTCGCACGACGAGGCCGGTTAGAATGCCGCCACGAATGCGCAGAATCGCACTCTGCCTCTTTTTGCTCGCGGCCAGTCTCGCCTACTCCCAGGAGCGACCGAAATTCAAGTTCATGCCGGGCCCCAAACCGGGCGGAGGCGACGTGAACATCACCGTCGATCCGGGCGGCACGGTCGAGGCGCAGAAGGACGAATACGCGATCTTCACCGGCAACGTGCGCGTCGAGTACCAGGACATCAAGATGCGCTCGGACAAGCTGACGATCAATCACAAAACGAAAGACGTCGTCGCCGAGGGCAACGTCATCATCGATCAGGGACCGACGCGCATCACGGCGACGCAGGCGATCTACAACCTCGACACGAAGACCGGCACGTTCTTCAACGCGACGGCGGTGATGGATCCGTCGATGTATTTCTCCGGCGACCGCATCGAGAAGGTCGATGAGGACACGTACCGGATGACGAACGGCATCTTCACGTCGTGCGATCTCGACCGGCCGGCGTGGTCGTTTCACGTCGGCAGCGCGGACGTCACGGTCGACGACTACGCGCACATGCGCAACCTCTCGTTCCGCGCGCGCGGCATCCCGATCTTCTATGCGCCGCGCATGGTCTGGCCGACGAAGCGCGAGCGCTCGCAGGGACTGCTGATTCCGCGTCTGCGCGTGACGCGCAAGTTCGGCGTGCGCCTCGAGAACGGCTACTTCATTCCGTTCGGCGACTCCGTCGACGCGACGGTCTACGCCGACGCGAGCTCGAATCGATATTTCGGCGCTGGCGTCGACGTCCGCTATGTGCCGTCGGAGAACGTGAAGATCGGCAATTTCCAGGGACACATCGTCAACAACGTCGAGTCGAAGAAGGTCGAGTGGAAGTATCAGTATCGCCACGCGCAGGAAAATCTGCCGGGCGGATTCCGCGGCGTCGTCGACATCCAGGACTATTCGAACCTCGACTTCTTCCGCCAGTACGATCACGACCCGACGCTGCAGACGATCTCGAACATCTATTCATCCGCGTACCTGACGAAGAACCGCGCGACGTATTCGCTCAACTTCCTGACCGACAAGCGCGATCTCATCTTCGGCGACACGCGCCAGCGCTACGAACAGCTGCCGACCGTGCAGTTCCGCATGTACCCGCAGCGCGTCCTCGGCTCGCCGTTCTATTTCGCCATGGAGTCGTCGTCGTCGCGCCTGCGCACCGGCACGATCACCGGCGACGTGCGCACGATCAGCGCCGACTACTACCGTACCGACATCTTCCCGACGCTGTCGCTGCAGCTCCGCACGCCGCAGTGGCTGTCGGTTAAGCCGCAGGTCTCCGTGCGCGAGACGTATTACTCCGCGAGCCGCGACGCATCCGGCGTCGTGCACGACGACGATCCGCTCACGCGCTTCTACGCGCAGGCACAGGTCGAAACGATCGGACCGTCGTTCTCGCGCGTCTACAACAAGAGCATCGGCGGCTTCTCGAAATTCAAGCACATCATCGAGCCGCGCGTGCGCTACGTCTACACGACCAACGTCGAGAACCAAAACGAGATCCTGCGCTTCGATCTCGTCGACTCGCCGGCGCTGCCGATCGTGCAGCACTCGATCGAGTACTCGCTCACGCAGCGTCTCATCGGAAAAGAATCGGGGCCGAACGCCAACGCGCGCGAAGTGCTCTCCTTCGCGGTGCGCCAGAGCATGGCGCTCTCCGATCCGTTCCCCGGCACGAGCGCGTCGCCGGTCGCCGGCGATCGCAAGTTCACACCGTTGACCGCCAGCCTGCGGTTCAATCCGTATCAGTCGATCACCGTCGACGCGAACGCGTCGTACGGCAACATCTCGCATCAGCTCGATCAGATCAGTCTCTCCACGAACCTCGTCGGCACCGGCAAGAACGCCGACCGCTATCTCGGCTTCACCTACTTCGCGAATCTCAAGCAGCCGAACCTCCCCGCCAACAGCGACTCCAGCGGCGTGCGTCTCAACGCCGGCTCGAACTTCTGGGACAAGCGCATCCGCGCGGACGTGCAGCTCAACTACGACGCGAAGGAGCGGCGCTTTCTCGAGCAGCGCTATGTCGCCGGCTGGACGGGCTCGTGCTACGGCATCGCCCTCGGCTACCGCCGCTACATGGTCTTCAAGTCCGCGACCGGAAAGCTGGAGACCGACTGGAACTACGACATCGCCATCACTCTGAAGAACGTCGGGACGATTCCGCTGCATTGATGCGACGCGTCGTCATTCCAGTCGTCGTCGTGATCCTCGCGGGAGGCGCGTTCGCGGCGTGGCAGCACAAGAAGGCGGTCGAGGCGCGCGAGCAGCAACAGCGCGCCGTCGCATTGCACGACACGCTGGTTCAGCTGCGCAAAACGATCGACAACTTTCATGCGGACAAGGGACGCTACCCTCATTCACTCCTGGAGCTCGTGCCGGATTACCTTCGCAGGATTCCTGTCGATCCGATGACCAACTCCGCAAACTGGCGCCTGACGACCGAAGAAAGCGTGGCGGTCAGCGACGACTTCACGACAGGGACGGCAACGAAGAGCGAGTCCGTCGTCATCGACGTTCATTCCAGCGCTCCCGGATACGGCGACTACTGAGATGCCGAACGTCTACACGTTCAAAGACTTCGACGGGAGCAGTCACCGGATCCTGCTCGACCTGATCCGGCGTTACGCAGTGGAGCGGCGCCCGCCCTCGGGCACCGACATTCCGGCGGCCGAGGGTGGCCGCCGCTCCACTCGCCTGCTCGACCTCGGCGCGGCCGGCGGTGAGCTCGGCTCCGCGCTGCGCGGCGACTTCGACGAGACGATCGGCTTCGAATACAACGTCGATTGCATCGGCGAGCTGAAGGGACGCTTCGACCAGATCGTGATCGCCGATCTCGAGCGCGTCGCAAAGCTGCCGTCGAACGTCGACGCGATCGTGCTCGCCGACGTGATCGAGCACCTCCGCGACTCGCGCCGCGCGCTCGCGCTCGCGCGCGCCGCGCTCAAGGACGACGGCCACGCCTTCATCTCTGTCCCGAACATCGCCAACATCACGATCCGCCTCGGCCTCTTGTTCGGCATCTTCGAGTATCGCGATCGCGGCATCCTCGACTTCACTCACATCCGCTTCTATACGATGCGCACGATGCGCCGCGAGATCGAGAACGCCGGCTTCCGCATCATCGCCGTGCGCGGCTCGTCGGTGCCGGTGCGCCTCATCATCGGCAACTACACGCCCGACCTCGTGCTGCGCGCGATGGAGCGCGTGCTGACGTGGATCACGCGCGTCTGGCGCGGACTGTTCGCGTATCAGATCATCGTCGTCGCAGTGAAGGAGCGCGGGCGTCCCGCCCGCTCGTGACGGGCATCTTGCCCGTCACGCTAAATGCGCGTCGGGCGAGACGCCCGACGCGTGCGGCCGAGACGGCCGCTCTCCAACGCCGCGACGGCGAGCCACAACGCGACACCGATCGCACCCACCCACCACCACCCGCGCGCGAGCCGTCGCGAGAAATCCACTTGGTGATGACCGGCCGGCACCGCCACGCCGGTGAACAGCATGTTGATCTCGACGGGACGTGCGCGACGTCCATCGATCGTCACGCGCAGATCGGGATTCAGTTTTTCCGATGACGCGAGGAACATCGGCGCGGGGGAGTCGACGATGACGCGTTGCGCGTTCGGCGCGTAGTGCGCGAGCGTGACGCGCGCGTCCGGCGACGCGCTCGCCGGCGGCATCACGGGATCGTCGGTGATCACCGCTTCGCTCGCGTAGTCGACGTCGCGCGCGCTGAGAAACTCGTCGCGATTCAGCTTGCGAAACTTCGACACCGCCCAGAAGCGCGGCAGCTCGGCAAGGTTGCGGAAGACCCGCCCGTCCGGAAGATCGCGATCGAAAATGATCGGCGTCGTCACCCGTCCGTAGTAGAACCCGTTCTCGCCGCCGTTGAGCGATCCGCGCGCGCCGATCGATTGCACGCGCAACGTGACGACGTCGCCGAGGCGAGCGTAGCCGCGGATCGGGACATACAGTTTGTTCATCGCGTCGGCGTCGGCTTTCGTAAACGTTCTAGACCAGAGGACCGCGCCGTTCTTCATGAGCGTGACTGCGAGTCCCTGTGGAGCGGCGGCCGCTTCGGCCGCCGGATTCTCGCGAAGGGTCGGCGGCCGAAGCGGCCGCCGCTCCACAGATTCGATCGCTGCGGGCACTTCGATCGCGAAGAACGGCTCCGCGTCGATGCGGACGTCGCGCTGCAGAACCGCGCCGGGCTTGAATGCGAGCGGCCCGAAGTTTTTGACCGCCGGCTGCGTCGCGCCGAAGATCGACCACTTGATGATGTCGATGTTGCGATGCTCGAGGTAGTAGCGGATGCCGAGCATGCCGGCGAGCGGATCGTTGAAGTTGTATTTGAGGCTGTTGAACTGCAGCACCGTCGACTGTCCGCCGAACACGTCCGGCTCCAGTCGCTTCAGCATCCTCCTGTAATCCCCCTCGGAGCTGAAGTGGCTGCGCACGTCTTCGATCGCGAACAGCTCCGAGGAATTCGGCCAGAAGTAATCGAAGAACGCGGCGATGCGGAACGGCTCGCGGTCGCGTTTGAGGAAATCGATCACCGGCGTCGACGGCACTCCCGCGTCCTTCGCGTCGAGGTACGGATGAATGCGGCCGGCAACGAGGCCGAGGTCGAAGGCGACGATTGCGGCGAGCGTGGCGGCGGCGAATGCGCGCAGCGATGCGAATCGACGAATCCACGACATGAGTCGTTCCGCGCCCGCGGCTGCGAGGTAGCCGGCGGGAAGCGGCAGCAGCAACGCGGTGCGTGCGAGCGCGGAGTATTTGAAGCCGGGCACGCGCGCGATGAACTGCGACACGCCGGGGAAGCCGAACATGCACATCAGGATCACGAGCGCGGCAGCGGCCCAGAACCAGCGCGCGCGGGCGTGGCGGTTCCAGAGGCCGAGGAGCGCGAGGAGGAGTGCGAGCGTGCCGAGGTAGACGCACGCTTCGATGTAGTTGTTGAGCAGACCGAGCGCGGCGTCGCCGCGCCAGTTTTTGAACGCGGGATTGCCGAGGCGATCGGCGTCGACGAAATTGCCCCAGTGCGTCGGCGGGAAAATCGCTTCGAGGCTCGTATTCTTTCGGACGTCGAGGTATTGCGTGGTTTTTAGGAAGCGGACGAAGGGGATCAGCGTCGGGACAGCGATGATGATGGCCAGGGCCAGGCCTGCGAAGGCGGATGGCAGATGGCGGATGGCGGATGGCGTTCGGATGATCAGGAACAGCGCGTATGCGAGCACCATCCATGCGGCGTAGGCGATCGCGGCGGGGAAGCCGGAGCTGATGAAGAAGAGTGCGATCAGTGCGATGACCGCGATCGAAGTGCGCTTCTTGTGAAACGTGCGCGCGACGATCCAGAAAAGCGCGGGATAGAAGACCGTCGCATTCGTGAGCTGCCACAGCCAGCGCACCGAGTACGGACCTGCGGCGGCGACGATGATTGCGCCGATCGCTGCGCCGCGGCGTCCGAGCCGCTCTTCGTGGAGCCAGAGATAGGCGAACAGAAACGCGAGATTGAGCTTCACGAACACGATCGCCGTGTACGTCCACGTCAGCGGCACGAGCAGCGTCGGAAGAAGAATGACGGGCGTGAGGCACGACGAGAGCGCGGAGCCGAAGCCGGGTACGCCCGACGCGATGTACGGGTTCCAGTGAAAGATGCGCCAGTCGCTCTGGATGCGCGCGAGCATCGTGTAGTACGCGGTCGGCGGATCGTTGAAGAGCAGGTTCTGCGCGGGCGTCGCGTCCGGCCGCAGCGCCGACCACGGCGCGTAGTTGAAAAACACGTCGTTCGGCGAGATCGCCCGCCCCATGAACAGAACGGGAAAGAAGACGACGAAGTTGCAGACCGCGAGCGCTGTGAGCGCGGTGGCGTGTCGTTTGAGGAAACGGCGCAAGCGTGAGGGAGTATGCATCAAGGGCGTGTGGTGATGCTCTGGGCGACGCGAAACAAGATCATCGCGCACTAGCCGGGAACGCAGAACGCAGAACGCAGAACTTAGAAGTCCCTCCCGGCCGTGCTTCTCGATTCTGCATTCTGCCTTCTGCGTTCTGCATTCCCGGGCCGTGCGCGATGAACATCCATCGCAGCGGTAAACGTCAGGAGCCGATGCCCGTGACACAATTCTCCTGTGCCGAAGACGCTCCTCGTCGCCGCCGACATCGACCGCTCGTTTTTCGCGCGCGCGCAAACGGACGATCGCTTCGCGATCGTGCACAAGCCCGTGCGCACGGAAGACGAGCTCGCGGCGATCATCGGCGACGCACAAATATTGGTCACGCGCGCGTACAACAAAGTCACGCGCCGCGTGATCGATGCGGCGCCGCGCCTCGAGCTGATCGCGCAGGGGACGAGCGGGATTGACAACATCGACAGCGATGCCGCGCGCGAGCGCGGGATCGCGATCATCAACCTGCCGGGCGCGAACGCGAACGCGGTCGCGGAGCTGGTGATCGGCTTCATGATCGCGATGACGCGCACGGTTCCGTTTTACACGCGCGAAGTTGCGCAAGGCCGCTTCGAGCGCGACGACTGCGCGACGCGACACGAGCTGCGTCACTACGCCCTTGGCATCATCGGACACGGACAAGTCGGCTCGCGCGTCGCGCGCCTCGCGCGCGCGTTCGGCATGCGCGTGCGCGCGCACGATCCGTACATCAGCGACTTCGGCGAGAGCGAGCGCGTGGACTCGCTCGCAGAGCTCATCGCGAAGAGCGACATCCTCACGCTACATGTTCCTCTCAGCGCGGAGACGCGTCGCATGATCGACGTCAGCACAATGAAACACGGCTCCTACCTCATCAACGCATCACGCGGAGAAGTGCTCGATCAGAGCGCCGCGCTCGACGCGCTGCAATCGGGACAGCTCGCCGGACTCGCGCTGGATGTGTTCGATCCGGAGCCGCCCGCCGGCGGATTTCCCGATGATCCGCGACTGATCCTCACGCCGCACATCGGTGGATGTTCGTTCGAATGCAAGGTGGATATTGGGGCGATGCTGTACGAGAGGATTGCGGGGTTTTATAGGACGAATAGGACAGATAGGACGGATAGGTCCTAGAAGTCCTATCTGTCCTATCTGTCCTATCAGTCCTATAAAACCCGCCGACCATCCCTGAACACCGCACTCACCAGGTTCACGCCAAAGTGATACACAAGGTGCAAATAGCTCGGTGCTTCCAGAAGAACAAAATCCGCGCGCTTGCCGATCTCGATCGAGCCGATCTCTTTCGCCATGCGCAGCGAGTAGGCACTGTTGAGTGTCGCGGCGGTGAGCGACTCCTCCACCGTCATCTTCATCTGCAGCGTCGCAAGCTGCATCACCGTCTGCATCGACTCGGTCATCGATGAGCCGGGATTGCAATCCGTCGACAGCGACACGATCGCGCCGGCGTCGATCAGTTTGCGCGCGGGTGCGTAGCGGTCGGACATGAGGAAGAACGACGTTGCCGGAAGCAGATTCGCGACGGTGTCGGACGCGGCGAGCGCAGCGATGCCATCGTCGGAAATGTGCATGAGGTGATCGGCCGACGCCGCACCAACGGAAGCGGCGAGCGCCGCACCGCTGCAGTCGGAGAATTCGTCCGCGTGCAGGCGCGGGATCATTCCGAGCTCCGCCCCCGCGCGCAACACGGCTTCGCCTTGTTCTGCGTTGAATGCGCCGCGTTCTACGAACGCGTCGCAAAAAATCGCAAGCTTTTCTTCCGCGACGGCCGGCAGAATCTCGCTGACGATCGTGGAAACGTAACCCTGCCGCGCGGCTTCGCTGCCGCGGCTCTCCGGCGGGAAGTCGTGCGCGGCGAGACACGTCGGCACGAGCCGCACCAATGATCGCTCACTCGCCTCGCGAATCGCGCGCAGCTGTTTCAGCTCGCATTCTTTGTCGAGGCCGTAGCCGCTCTTCGCCTCCGCGGTCGTCGTTCCGTAGCGCGCCATCGTCGCCGCGCGCGCGAGCACGTTCGCTGTCAGCTGCTCTTCCGTTGCCTTGCGCGTCGCGCGCACGGTCGCCGCGATTCCGCCGCCGGATGCCGCGATGTCTTCATATGACTCGCCTTGCAATCGCCGATTGAACTCGGATTCGCGGAATCCCGCGAACGGGATGTGCGTGTGGGTGTCGACAAATCCCGGCACGGCCGTCGCGCCATTCGCATCGAAGTCTTCGTCGACGAGCAGCTCCGGCGGCTTCTCGTTCTCCGGGCCGACGTACGCGAAGCGTCCGTTCTGCACGACGATGACGGAGCTCTCCATGACCGAAAGCTCGCGCATGGCCGCGCCGCGCCGCGCGATGCGGCCGGCCGGCGTTGCGATCTGAGAGAGGTTACGGACGAGAAGCGTCACATTCAAAAGCAGAAAGCAAAAATTAGAAAGCAGAAAGCAGAAATCGACGAGAGTCTATCGCGACGAGAGAGCCTTATTTCTGCTTTCTGCTTTCTGCTTTCGTTGGTCACTGATTGCGTTGCTTGAACAACGAGGTCAGCGGCATGTCGTTCGCCTCTTCCTCGGCGTCCAGAAGAACCATCTGCTGCACGGTGTCGAGCGTCGCCTGCAGTTTGTTGCGCGCGGCGCGGCGCTCGATCTTCAAGTCGCCGATCGACCTCTCGAGATCGCCGACGCGCTGCATGGCCTGCGCGATCAATCGATCGGCGAGGAGCTCGGCGTCCTTCACGATCAGCTCTGCCTCTTTGCGCGCGTTCGTCGTCAGGTCCTCGGCGACTTTCTGCGCGGAGAGAAGCGTGTCCTTGAGAATGCGCTCGCGGTTGGAGTGGTCTTCGAGATCGTCGCGCAGCACCGCGACTTCGCGCGAGACGCGGTCGTTGTCGCGCACGAGCCGCTCGATCTCCTCGGCGACGAGATGCAGGTACGCGCGCACCTCGTCAGGGTTGTAGCCTTTGATCGTCCGCGAGAACGTCTGCTTCTGAATCTCGAGCGGAGTCAGGTCCTGCATGGTCGCCCTCCCGTCACATCACATGGGTTGAGAAGACAGTATAAGCCTCCGCTCGATCGCCCAAAAAACCTGTCGCAGGATATAGATCGCCAGGAGCAGGAGCAGCGGCGACCAGTCGATGCCGGCCGTGTCGAAGCGGCGCAGGAAGCGTCGGAACGGGCGGAGGAAGGGGCGCGTCATGCGCTCGAAGATGTCGTTGAGCTGTTCGAGCACGTGATAGAGCTGGCGGTTGCGCCAGCGGAATTGCGAGTTGCGAAGGAAAAACAAAATCCACGACAGGATGACCCAGATGAAAATCGTCCATTGCAGGACGACGAGGATCCAGTCGATCGTGCGGAAGATGATGGCGACAAAGTCCATTCAGCGGTTCCCGAAAATCGCGCGGCCGACGCGGATGATCGTCGCGCCTTCTTCGATCGCGACTTCGAAATCATCGGTCATGCCGATCGACAGCTCTTTCAGTTTGCAATCGTCTCGCAATGCGCGCAGTTCACGAAAGTACGGGCGCATTTCGTCGGCCGAGCCGACCGGCGGAATCGCCATCAGTCCCCGCAGCGGAATCCGCTGCGCGAGCGCCGCGACTTCGGACGGATCGACGCCGCTCTTCTGCGGCTCGCGTCCGATGTTCACCTGCAGCAGGAGGACAGGCTGGAAAGCCTGTCCCACACCGGCGCGCGCGATTTTCTCCGCGAGCTCGATCGAGTCGATCGTGTGAATCACGTCGAACACGCGCACGGCATCCTTCACCTTGTTCGACTGCAAATGTCCGATGAGATGCCAGCGCGCGTTGCGCGTCACATTCGGTTTCTTGTCGCGCGCTTCCTGCACTTTGTTCTCGCCGACGTCGGTCATGCCGGCTTCGATCGCAAAGTCGATGTCGCTCGCGGGGAACGTCTTCGACACGGCGACGAGTGTGACTTCCGAACGCGCGCGTTTCGCTCGCGCACACGCCGCGGCGATGCGCGACTCGAGCGCGGCGATGTTCGCGCGGATCTCGTCAGCTCTGGACATTGTCCTGGTGATGGCGTTCGATGAGCCGCCCTTCGCCGCGATCGACGGCGCGATTGGCGAGGCGGTCGGCGTCCTTGTTTCCCGCGCGCAGGGTATGACGAATCGAGAAGCGCGCGAACTTGCGCACGAGGGACTTCGCCTCCGCGTGCATCGGGACGAGATTCGGATGCTTGACGCGATAGATGCCGAGCATCTGTTTCACGAGGAGCTCGGAGTCGGAGATGATCTCGACTTCGCGCGCGCCTTCGCTCGCGGCAACGGTGAGCGCGTCGAGGAGTCCGGCGTACTCGGCGACGTTGTTCGTCGTGTGCCCGAGGAAGCCGGAGACTTCGATGATCTCCCCCTCTTTTTTCATGTAAACGCCGTAGCCCGCGGGTCCGGGGTTTCCGCGGGCGGCGCCGTCGATCCAGGCAATGACTTTCATCATGGAATTGTCCGAGGAGAGCGGGCGTCCCGCGCCCGCCCCCGGGAGGCGGGCGAGACGCCCGCGCTCCTCAGGATGCTATTGATTTCTCCCCATACAGAATGCGGTGGCAGCCTTCGCACTGCACCATGTCGCCGCGCTTGAGCTGCTGCGAGAGCGCGGGGCGCACGCGCGTGCGGCACGACGAGCAGGTCTCGTTGAACACTTTCGCGACCGCCACCTGCTGGCGCTGTTTGTAAATGCGCTGGAACTCGTTTTTCAGCCGCGGCGGAAGCGTCGCTTCGATGTCGGCCGCGCGCTGGCGCAGTTTCTCTGCTTCCGCTTTCAAGTCGCTGAGCGAGTGCTGCCATTCGGCGTGGGCCTCGTCGTAGCGCGCCTGTAAGTCGGTGTGCGATCCGCTGCGCGCGTCGAGCTGCGTCTGCAGCGCATCCGCCTCGGTCATGTTTTTGAGATCGGATTCCTCGAGCTCTTTCACATGCTTGCGCGTCGCGTCGATCTCTTTCCATGCCGCGGCGTACTGCTGCTGGTTCTTCACCTGCATCAGCTGTCCCTGATATTTCTTCAGCAGCTCCTGCTGATCGGACAGCTCCCCTTCGACGCGGCGCCGCTCTTTGGCGAGCGTGTCGATCTGAGACTGGAGCCGCGTCATCTCTTCGTTGGCCGCCTGATATTCGTCGTCGACGGCGGCGAATGCTTCCGGCTTCACCGCCATCAGCTTCTCTCGCTCGTTGAGAGCCGTCAGGACCGTCTGTAGCTCCCATAGTTTGTCGAGATCGTTCAAGAAATCCCCCTGAAAGAAAAAAGGCGCTCCGTGGTCGGAGCGCCTGTGCGGGTCGGATTAACTCCGCCACACTTGCAACCGTGATCGATGAGGACTGGTTCTCTGCGCATCACCCTCTGGTGGGTCCACCAGGATTCGAACCTGGGACCTGCCGGTTATGAGCCGGTAGCTCTAACCGCTGAGCTATGGACCCCGGACCGCGGATATTACCGCATCTCGACGGCGTCGCCGATGAGCATTTCTCTCCGGGCTGCGAGCACGACCGCCGTTGCCGTGTGGGACTCGGTGGTCAACACGCCGATCTCGCCCAAAACAACGCGCGGCTGATCGGAGCGCGGCGACGGACGATAGACGGTGAGGAAGTCGCCCGGCTGCAGTTGGTTGTCGCTGCCGAGATCGATCTGCACGAGATTTCCTTCGACGAGCCCTAGGGTCCATTCGCGCGAGTCGACGATCGTGCCGGTCGTGCGTCCGCTCGGCGGATCGCACCATGCCGGAAGATCAGGGATGCGCGCGATCGGAATCGGCAGTTGCGGGACCGGCTTGAGGCGCGCGCCGACCGGAATCTCGCGGCACGCCGAAACGACCATCGCGCGCGAGCGTCCGTCTTCGGTGCAGAGCACTTTCACCTGTCCGACGTAGTTGTAGCGGCGTCCGATCAGCTGACCGGTCTGCGGGTGATAGATCAACTCGGCCGGCTCGACGGCGAGATACGTTTCGCCGGCGACGAGTCCGGTGTTGGCGCCGCCGCGCACGTAAACGAGATCAGTGACGGACGCGGACGCCGGGACGTCCGGCGCGCGCGGAACGTAGCGCGTCTCGATGTCTTCGAATGACTCGATCACGTTCGGCAGCGGCTCGTCGGGCCGGCCAATGTACCCGTAACAATAAATGTCCGCTTCGGTGGCGAGCGGGATCGGACGGCTTTCCTGCTGCATCCGCGCGACGACGATGCCGCCGGTTTCATCGGCCTGCACCTGCGTCATCGGCGAGCCGACGGCGCTCTCCGCGAGCGTCGGCGCGGTGCCCTCGCCTGCCGGCTCGGTCGTTCCGACCGCGCCCGGCTTCGCGACCACCGCCGCAGCCGCGCCTTCGCCTTCGACGAGCAACACGTCACCGGGATAAATCCAGTGCGCGTCGGTGATCCACGTGTTCGACTCCCACAGCTGCGGCCAGAGATAGGCATTGCCGTAGTACTGCTGCGCGAGTGCCCACAGCGTGTCGCCGGCCTTGATCGCGTGTGTCTTCGCGCCGGACGGATACGTGGCCGGATCGGGAGGATTGTACGGAGTGTAATGATCGCCGACGCGATGAAGCTCGCGCGGCGGATGCGACGACTGATGCTGCGCGAACGCCGCCGTCGCGATCACCATAAGGAGAACGGGAGCCACCCTACGCACACAGACCATTGTCCCCTCCCTGGTCGTTTGCCAGTTAAGTTGCTGATAAGTTAGCTGGAAAGGGGCGGAGCGTCAAACGCGGGAGGGAACGCAGAACGCAGAACGCAGAACGCAGAGATAGAAAAAGAGCCGTTTCCGGCTCTTCATTCTGCGTTCTGCGTTCTGCGTTCAGCTATCTCAACGTCAGCGTCCCGTCCGCCTCGGGGACAGAGCCGCCTTCGCGCTTCTTGTAGTCTTCGAATTGCTTCGTGCGCTTGTCGTAGTTGGTCAGGACCTTCCTGACGTACGTGCGCGTTTCGCGGAAGGGCGGGATGCCCTGGTAGCGCTTCACGTTGCCTTCGCCGGCGTTGTACGCGGCGACGGTTTTCCTGAGGTCTCCGTTGAATCGCTCGCTGAGGTACTTGATGTACTTCACGCCGGCGTCGATGTTCTGTTCGGGATCGTTCAGATTGCGCGCGCCCATCCAGCGGCCGGTGCGCGGCATGAGCTGCATGAGGCCACGGGCGCCGACGGCCGACTTCGCATGCGGACGGAAGCGCGACTCCTGTTCGATCACGGCCGCGACGAGCGCGGGATCGACTTTGTATTTGACGGCCTTTTCGTGGATGAGCTGTCCGTACGGAATCTCTTCCGCGAAAAAGGATGCGCGAATCGCGTGGTTGATGCGGCGCACTTCATCGAAGAACGGCTCATGCGGATGCGGCACGCTCTCGCCCTCCGACCATTTCTGGGTCGAGATCCACTTCTGATCGAACAACGCGAGCTGGCGCGAGACCAACCGCTCCGGCAGCGCCTGTGCGAGCTTGAACAGCGTGTTGCCGGTGAAACCGCCGCCGAGGTTCGCGACGACCGTTTCGTCGTCGCCGCTCTGGCGGACGACGCGCACGGAGTCGAGATCTTTCTGCACGAGGAAATGCACGTTGTGCATCGTTTCGGTGAGACCACCGACGGAAAGCGCCGTGCCGAGAAGCAGCGCGGCGGCTCCGCGTCCGCCGAGGAAGCGGAAGACGCGATGACGCTCCGCGGCCTTGCGGGCCCGCGCAACACGGGTCGAGATCGAGACACGAATCGCACGAGTGTTATTCGGCATGTCGGGGCCGTAAACAGAGCGCCGCGACGGGAATATGCCTTGTTGAGTCCGAATCAACTTCTAAGCGCTTATTACTCAGTAGTTTGCTCGCTGAAAACTTCGGCGGCGAATCGCTCGATCCGGCAGTCCGGAAGGCGCCAGGCATCGCTCGGAAGGCCGGCTTTGCGGCAGGTTTGTCCGAGGAACGTGTCGCGATCCCAGCCGTACTCGCTGGCCACCTGCGGGAGGAGCAGGCCGGCGTTGCGCCCGCGGCTGACGATCAAACCGTCGCGGCCGGCCACGATCTCGTTCACGTCATTCACGATTTCGATCGGACCCATCACCGAGATCTCAATCTCCGTCCGCTCGAATTCATCTTTCCGCAGCGGCGGAAATCGTGGATCGCGGAACGCCGCATTGAGAGCGCCGTTCGCGACGGCGCGGAAGAGCGGCGCGACGGGAGCAATCGATCCAATGCAGCCGCGTAAATCGCCGCGGATCGTCAGCGTGACGAAAGCGCCGGCGGGACGGCGCAGATCTTCGTCGAATGCCTCATCGTCGAGATCGAGGGTCTGCTTCGCGAACGCGGCCGCGATCGAGTCACGTGCGATCTGAAGCAGTCGGCTGCGTTGTTCCCGGTTCAGCATGCGCGCGGCGGCTGTAGATCAGCATCAGATTGCGAACGTAGACGAGCAGCCCGATGCCTTGCGCGATCGTGAACACGGGGTCGTGTTTGTGAATTGCGTACGTGAGCGTGATGATGCCGCCGATCACCGACAGCCACCAGAAGACCGGCGGGATGTAGCTGTTCTTTCTCCGCTCCGACGCGATCCACTGGATCACGAAGCGCGAGCCGAAGACGATCTGCCCGACCATCCCGAACAAGACCCACAGGTCCCAGTGCCAGCTCTTCACGCCCGCCCTCCCAAAGCAGAAAGCAGAAAGCAGAAAGCAGAAAGGAAGAAGCAGACCATTTCTGCTTTCTGATTTTTGCTCTCTGCTTTATTCACGCGCAGCATTGCCATCCTCGGCAACCCGGTAATTCAACATCCGCTTCCCCATCCATCGCACGGCGAAGCAGTCGGCGAGTCCGCGGAACGCGCGATTCATCGCACCGTACTTCGACTGCCCGAACTGCCGCGGACGATGATTCACCGGCATCTCGACGACGCGATAGCCGGCGTAGCGGACGAGCGTCGGCAGGAAGCGATGCATGCCGGTGAAGAGGCGCACGCGATCGATGGCTTCGCGCTTGACGAGCTTCAGCGAGCAGCCGGTGTCGGTGATGTCGTCGCCGGTGATCCAGTTGCGCACGCCGTTGCCGATGCGCGACTGCATCTTGCGGCTCCACGTGTCGCGGCGATTCACGCGCACGCCGGCGACCATGTCGGCGCCGCTCTCTTCGAGCTTCGTGATCATCGCCGGAATGTCGGCGGGATCGTTTTGCAGATCGGCGTCGAGCGAGACGATGAGTTTCCCCTGCGCCGCGTGCCACGCGGCATCGAGCGCAGCGGTCTGGCCTGTGTTCTTCGCGAGCGCGAGGATGCGCAGCATCGGATAGCGCGCGCGCTGCTCGCGCAGCACGGCGAGACTGCGATCGGTCGAGCCGTCGTCGACGGCGACGATCTCGTACGTCCAGCCGCGTCCCTCCAGCGCCGCCGCGATCTCGCGCAGCAGGAGGGGAATGTTCTCTTCCTCGTTGTACACGGGAAAGACGACGGACAGATCCGGTTGATTCACGACGAGGGCAGTCTAACCGAGAAGGCTTGCTCGAAATTCGAGGTCGTCTGTTCGGCGACGCGCTCGAGCGGAACGTTCCACAAAGTCGCGAGCAGCTCCGCAACTTTGACGACGTACGCCGGCTCGTTGTCGCGGCCGCGGAACGGCACCGGCGCGAGGTATGGCGTGTCAGTCTCGATGAGCACGCGATCGTGCGGCAGCGCCCGCGCGACCTCGCGGAGCGACTCCGCGCTGCGAAACGTCACGATGCCGGAAAAAGAAATGTAGTAGCCGAGATCGATGAGCTGCTTCGCCACGTCGAGCGACTGGGTGTACGAATGCAGAATCCCGCGCGCGCCGCTCTTCGCAAGAATCGCGACCATGTCGTCCGTCGACTCGCGGTTGTGCACGATGATCGGCTTGTCGAGCGACTTCGCCAATGCGATATGCCGCTCGAACACCGCGCGCTGCACGTCGCGCGGCGAATGGTCGTAGTGATAATCGAGACCGCACTCCCCGACCGCGACCACGCGCTCGTCGCGCGCGAGCGTCTCGATCTCCGCGAACGCCGCGTCGTCGCAATCCTTCGAGTCGTGCGGGTGAAACCCGACCGCCGCCCATACATCCGCGTTCTTCTGCGCGACCGAAATCGCGGGAAGCGCATCTTCGAGATTCGTCCCCGGCACGACGAAGCCGCGCACGCCCACCGCACGAGCGGCAGCGAGATTCGCGTCGGCGTTGGACATCGTCAGATGACAGTGGGAGTCGGTGAATGGCAGGCGCATAGGTTCAGAGGCTCAGAGGCGCATAGGCTCATAGAGGTCGTCGCTGCTGTGAGCCCATGCGCCTGTGAGCCCATGAGCCTACTCCACGCGGAGCCCATACGCCTGTGAGCCCATGAGCCTACTCCACCCGTCCTTCCAACAACGCCACCACCATCGCCTCGTACGTGTCGATCGCCGCGAGCAAATCCTTCTTCGCGATTTTCTCGTGCGCGCCGTGCGCGTCGAGGATCGAGCCGGGGCCGAACAGCAGCGGCTTGCCGAGGTTGCCGAGCCAGGGGACGTCGGTGTTGAACGCGACGACCGTCGACGGCTGACCTTCGGGCACGACCATCAGCTGCGGCGCGTTGCCGCGATCCATCACGACCTTGCCGCCGTGCGGCGCGATCATGTCGCGTACGCGCGCGAGCACTTCCTCCGGCGTGGTGACGATGCGGAACAGCATTTCGCATTCGGCGAGCGCGGGGACGATGTTCGGCTTCTCGCCTCCGCGCACGACGCCGACGTTTACCGTCGCGTTGCCGAGGACGTCGTGCGTTCCCCAGTCCGCGGCGTTGATCTCTGCGATCGCGGCGACCATGCGATTGATGGCGGAATCGCCGAGGTGCGGATAGGCGGAATGAGCGGCCACGCCTTCGAAGCGCAGCGTGACGGTGACCGCGCCCTTCGAGGCGCGCGCGAACTTCGACTCCGTCGGCTCGCCGACGACGACGTATTCCGATCCGAGATCGGCGAATGCGCTGTTCGCGGTCTTCGCGCCGATAGAGTCCGTCTCCTCGCCGACGACGAAGAGAAACGCGAAGTCGCGCACGCCTCGTGCACGCAACCGTTCCCCGGCGGCGATCATCGCGGAGATCACCCCTTTCGTGTCGCATGCTCCGCGTCCGTAGATGTGCTCGTCGTCTTCTGAAGCCGCGATCCAGGGCGGAACGGTGTCGAGATGCGAGTTGAGCACGACTCGCGGACGACCTCCCGCCGACGCGTAAAGATTGAAGCGCGACTGCGAAACGTCGTGACGCCGCGTCGCGAATCCCATCCGCGTCAAGAGATGGTCGAGGTGCTCGGCGACCGCGTATTCGTGATCGGTCGGCGAGGGAATGTCGATGAGCTGGCGCGCCAGCGTAAACGGATCCATTGGCATCGGCGTCTACTGCGTAGGATGGAGGCGATCTCTATCTTTCGATATGCTGATCGAGTTGTGACTCGGTTTCTGGTTGCTGTTGTCGTCGGTAGTGTCCTATTTCTCGCCCGCGGAGTCGATGCTTCTCCGCAGCTTGCCGTCGCACGGCGCTTCGCCGACCACTGCACGGTGTGCTCCACCGCCACGAGCAAAAACCGCAGCGCGACCGCCGTCTCGCTGCGCGCATTCAGCTGGCGTCCGCAAGTCAAGGCGCAAAACGCGGTGTTGCGATTCTCGTTCGTCGCCGGCGGCGACGCGACGATCACGATCCGCCAGTCGGGAAATGTGATCTCCGCAAAGGAGATCGACGGCGGCGTCACGTTCGAGACGGAAGTATCGATCGCGAAGCTCTCGCGCGCGGACGTGCTGTCGTTCGAGACGAACCGCGACGCGCGCTGGCTCGATCCGGTGATTCTCGTTCCGGCCACGGATCCGCGTCCGAACATCCTGATCATCTGCGTCGACACGCTCCGCGCCGACCGCCTCGGCGGCTCAAATAATGCGATGCCGAAGACGCGGAAGTGGATGCAGCGCGGCGCGCGCTTCACGCGCGCGTACGCGAATGCTCCGTGGACGCTTCCGTCCATCACGACGATCCTGACGGGCGTCGTTCCCGGCATCCACAATGCCGGCCGCCGCACCGACCTCGGTCCGGCCCCCAAGCAGTACGACTTGCGGCCGACGCCGGGAAAAGCGGGCTATCGGCTGACGCTGATCGGCCGCACGTACGAGTTCCGCCGTCTGAGTCCTGCCGTTCCGACGCTCGCGGAGATGCTCGGCGAGGCCGGCTATTACACGGCGGCGCTGCATCAGAACGGCTATCTCGATTTTCCGATCGACTCGCTGCGCGGATTCGATCTCGCGTATCACTACCCGGGCATGGGGGAGTCGGGCACGCCCCGCGCGCTCGACTGGCTGGCGAAGAATCGCAACACACGCTTCGCGATGTTCCTGCACTACATCGACGTCCATCAGTGGCCGGTCGAGATTCCGCAGGAGCTGCGCGCGATTCCGGAGCCGAAGCTCACCGCGGAGCAACGCGCGAAACTCGGCAGCCTGTATGACAAGCAGTGCGCGATCACGGACGACTATATCGATCGCGTGCTCAGCGAGCTCGATCAGGCGGGCGCGCTCGCGAACACGATCGTCGTCATCACGTCCGATCACGGCGAGGCGATCGCGGAGTACGGACGGCTCGACGGACACGGCGCGGGCGTGCAGGAAAACATTCTGCGCGTGCCGCTCGGATTCTTCGGCCCTGGCATCAAGCCGTCGACGATCGACACGCGCGTCAGCCTGCGCTCGATCGTCCCGACGCTGCTCGACTACGCGCGCGTTCCTGCGCGCGCCGAGCTCACACAGCGCAACATGCGGCCGGTGATCGAAGGACGCCCGGGACGCGATCGCGATTTCGTCAGCGAGTTCGTGCTGTACGGCGACGATCAGGCGGCGATGTATTCGGGACGCTGGAAGTACGTCGACGGCGAAGAAGGAAAAGAATTTCTCTACGACGTGCATGCGGATCCGGCCGCGCTGAACGACGTCGGCGCCGCGAATCGCGAGGTGCTCGATCGATTGCATCGCGCGTTTCGCAAGCAGCAGATCCAGGAGCTTGAACGCTTGAAAGCGCAGCGCGATGAGGGCATCACGCTCACGCCGGAGACGGTCGAGTCGCTGCGCTCCCTCGGCTATCTCGGCGGTTCGTAGGAAACAAAAAACGAGGGCGGCCTTTCGGCCGCCCTCGTCGCTTCTTCTCTCCCCCGCCCGTTTAATTGTTGTTGAACACCGCGTAACGGAAGGCCTTGTTCGGGCTGCCGCTGGCGACGAACGTACCATTGCCGATAACTGCGATTGCGATTGCGTTTCCGTTGGATAGCTCGACGTAGTAGGGGATGATCACGCTGTTTTGACGGACATTGGAGTCGCTGATGGTGATCGAGCCGCCAGGAGGGAACACGAGCTTGCCGCTGGTGACCATCGAGAGTCCACTCACCGGTCCGGCCGGTCCCTGCGGTCCTTGCGGTCCCATCGGTCCCTGAGGTCCCTGCGCACCCTGCGAGCCGGCTTCGCCACGGTCGCCTTTGTCGCCCTTGAGACCCTGCGCGCCGGCTTCGCCACGATCGCCCTTGTCGCCCTTGAGACCCTGCGCGCCGGCTTCGCCACGATCGCCCTTGTCGCCCTTAAGACCCTGCGCGCCGGCTTCGCCGCGGTCGCCCTTGTCGCCCTTTTCGCCCTGCGCACCAGCAACGCCTGCATCGCCTTTGTCGCCCTTCGCGCCCTGCGCACCGGCAACGCCTGCATCGCCTTTGTCGCCCTTCGCACCCTGCGCACCGGCAACACCCGCATCACCCTTGTCACCCTTTTCGCCTTGCGCGCCGGCGACGCCCTGCGCACCCGCAACGCCCGGATCGCCCTTGTCGCCTTTGGCGCCCTGCGCACCCTGCTCGCCGCGAGGACCGACCAGACCCTGATTCGGATCGGGGATGAAGTAGCCGATGATGTCGATGACGACGTGCGTGTCTTCGTTCGGCTCGACGCGGAAACCGCCGGCATGCAGCGCCACGTCAGCTTCACGCTGCGCATCGTGTCCGTCTTTGAACTGAACCGCGGGATAGCTGTACGAGGTGAACGAGGACGGAGCAACGAACACCGCGCCGCTGCCGTTCGGATCGAACGCGGTGACGCGCAGCGCGACCGCAATCGCCTTCTCGGCCACGACCTCGGAGCACGGATTCGTCCAGTCGCCGGACACCAGGATGCCGATCGGGAAGTACGTGCGGCTTTCTTTGGCCTTGAACTCTTTGCCGCCCCAGGGCGACGGATACTTGTCTTCTTCGAGCGTGCTCACGAACCGGCACGGGATCACTTCCTGGAACAGCGTCGGCCCCATCTTGACCGGCGCTTCGCCGCCGAACGGAGACTGCGTGATCAACTCGGAGCGCAGCTGGTGACCGTAGACGGTGTAGGGGTTATAGGATTTGAGCTCCTGGGCGTTCATCGATCCCGTGAAGCTTGCGATCAGGATGATCGCGGCGATTGCTGTTTTGCTGATGCTCTTGAGTGTTTTCATGGTTTCCTCCCTGCTTTCGAGGCTCAATTTGCGTCGACAGGGGAAAAACCGACAGGACGCTTAGACTAAGCGATTAGGAGAGGTGACCAGAAGAGCGTGTGCCGGTGGTCACCGGGACTTTGGTCGCGCGTCACAAAGGTGGACGTAGCACCGGTAACGGCTCGTCACGGAAGTGCTTTATTGCGTGATTCGCGCACAGGCCGGGAAGGCAGAAGTCAGAACGCAGAAGGCAGAAGGCAGAAGGCAGAATTGAGAATCACACCCGAAGAATGAACTCGCCAAGACGCGGAGCGTGGGCGGGCTTCTCAATTATGCCTTCTGCTGCGAAACAGCATCCGGGCGAAAAGATACACGTCGAACGGGCGGGCGCGAAGTCGGTCCGCCAGCAGAGATGCGTGCGGGGCGAGCGCGACGCGAATGTTCAGCGCATGCGACTACGCTTGCGCTGGAAGGAGCTCGACACGGTAGCCGAGACGCTCGAGTTGGTTCACGAGCGCTTTGCTTT
>QHVT01000009.1 GCA_003223645.1 Acidobacteriota bacterium
GCCTTCGACAGTTGCATAGATCCAGAGCGCCAGAAAGATCTGGGGATCGATTGCCGGCCGCCCGGCCTTCCCCTCCCGCGATTGAATGCGCGCGTAGAACTCGCCCAGATCGAGCCGGTCCACGAAGCTCCACACCGCGCGCGCCTGATGATCGGCCGGCAGCAACGATTCCAGATCCATCGGGACCAGTCGCATCTGGGCCCGATTCACTTCCACCACTCGCGCTTTCGGCTCTTGCTTCTCGCTCATGAACCGATGGTACGGTCATTGTCACTTTTCCACAGCACGCGCGAATTCTTCACACCCTCTGAGAGGTTGTGAAAAATCCCCGTCATCCTGAGTCGGCGAAGCGCGACGAAGGATCTCGAACGACGCTGATCGCATTTTGAGATCCTTCGCTTCGCTCAGGATGACGGGAGAAACACCTGCACGCTCGCGCCGCCGCCGGGCACGCGCGCGCTGCGCAGCGCGCCGCCGTGCGCGCGCACGATCCGGTCGACGAGGAACAGGCCGATGCCGAGACCGCCGGATGATTTTCGGAACGGCTTCGGATCGCGAATGACGTCCTCCGAGAATCCGGGGCCGCGATCGCGCACGGTGATCGACACGCCGTCTTTCTCGCGCGCGACGTCGACGGCGACGTTGCGCTCCGGCGCGTCGCGCGAATATTTCTCGGCGTTGTCGATCAGGTTGTCGACGATGTTGTGCAGCGCGTCTTCGTCGAAGACGACCGGCGGCAGATCGCCGTCGACGCGCAGCTCGACCGGACATCCCGCCGCCTCCATCTGCGGCCGCAACTTCTCGACGCACGCTTCGACCGCCGATCCGATGTTGCCTTCGCGCGCGTGGAGCGCGAACGTGCCACGCTCGATGCGCGTAACCTCGAGGACGTTGGCGACGAGACGTCCGAGGCGCTCGGTCTGGCCGGCGATCTCTCGCGCGTAGCGCTCCCGGCGCGCGGGATCTTTTTCGTCGGCGATCATCTCGCTGTACAAGCGCAGCGACGCGAGCGGCGTGCGCAGTTCGTGCGCGGCCGTCGCGGCGAAGCGCGACTTCTCGATCGCCAGCGCTTCCGCGCGCGAGACCATCCACACCGTTCCGGCGATGACGAGCAACAACAGCGCGGTGACGCCGGCGAACGTGCGTTGGAATCGCTGCACTTCGCGCGCGTGATCGCGGCGGATCGTGGCCAGCGATGCGGCGGGATCGAGTTGCACGCGCCAGTCCGTTCCGGCGATCGAGGTTCCGTTCCTGCGAACTATTCGAGCTCCGTCGAACATCGCGCCTTCGGCCAGCGGCGTGAGCATGCCTTGCACGAGACTTCCCTCCGGCGTGAGCACGCCGCGCAATGCGACGAGGCGCGGCTTGTGATCGACGGCGATGCTGTGCCAAACGAGCTCGGTCGTACTGATGACCACGGGCCGCGGGCGGCGGGCGGGACGTGTGGTCAGCGGTGAGGGGTTGGGGGTGGGGGGTGAAGGGGCGGCGACTGGTTGAGGCTCGACAACTTGTTGTTGTTGAGGTTCGAGGTTGGAAGACGCGCGTTGTTTGAGATCGCGATAGACAACATTCGCGCGCGCGTTTTGTTCGAACGCCGACGGATCGAGGATTTGCGATTGTTGACTCGGGAGTTGCTGCAGTTTCGGCGTCGGCGCGTCTTTCTTCGCCGCGACTTGCGCGGGCGCGGGTGCCGCCGCACGAGGCCGCGTCGCTTCGGCGAGTCGTGCTTCCAGATCGGCGATCCGCTCCGTGGTCGCACGGTTGCGCGCGAGCGCTTCTACGAGCGGCGCCGCGGCTTCCCGCATCGCCTCCGATGAGCGCGTGATCGAATCGCGAATCGCAATTTGTTCCGCCGCGTTCGGCGCGTTGAGCTCGCGCATTTCTTCGTTGAGAGTCGGCAGCGTGACGCGTCCTTGCTGCTCGATTTGAAAGTACGCGGTGACGAGCGGGTTGCCCGATCCGTTCGCGAGCGGCGACGGCACGATCGACAGTCCTTCCGACACGCCTTTCGGATCGTGGTAGAGGTTCTGATAGTGAAAGTACGGCCGCTGCGATTCGTCGCGGCGCAATTGCTCGAGCCGCCGCGCGAGGTTCTCCGCGATCGTGCGCTCGCGATCCGCGACCGCGCGCAGCGCCGCATGCTCGCGCTCGTGCAGCTCCGCGGCGAGCGCGCGCTGCGACGACGCGTACCACGCGGTACACAGGCCGCCGAGTCCCGCCAGCAGCACGAGCGCCGCAAGAATCGCGCGCTTCATTGCTCCCCCCAGGCGTAGCCCACGCCTTTGACCGTGACGATGATGCGCGGCTCGGCGGGCTCGCGCTCGATCTTCTGCCGCAGGTTCGCGATCGTCATGTCGACGGTGCGCGTCTCGATTTCGTCAATTGCGTTCGCAGGCGCGCCCCAGATCATCTGCAGCAATTCGGTGCGCGGAACGGCGCGCGCGCGATGGCGATGCAGCCATCGCAGAATCCCGACTTCGCGCGCGGTCAGCGGCAGCGCGTCGCCATTGCGATGCGCGAGACAACGTCCGAGGTCGAGCACGCAGCCGTCGATCTCGACGCGCTCGGCGTCGGACGGAGCGATCGCCGCGCGGCGCCGCAACGCGTCGATGCGCGCGAGCAGCTCCGCGCTCCCGAACGGCTTCGTGAGGTAATCGTCCGCGCCCGCCTGCAGTCCCTTCACGCGATCTTCCTCGGAGCCGCGCGCCGTCAAAATCAAAATCGGCAGCGCCGGCCGCGCCATGCGCATGCGCCGGCACGCTTCCACTCCGTCGAGCCGCGGAAGTGCGAGATCGAGCAGCACGAGATCGACGTCGCCGCTCGTTCCGCGTTCGACGCCCACGAGCCCGTCGGCGACGGCGTCGACCGCGAATCCGCGGCCAGTCAGTAAGTCGACGAGCGCCTCGCGCAGAGAGCGTTCGTCTTCGACGATGAGGATGCGCACGCCATCAATGGTAACGGGTGGAGGACAGGCAATCTTGCCTGTCCGGACCGGCAGGATTGCCTGTCCTCCACTTTTTTACCGGGGTTTGACGGTGTGGGGCGGGTTTTCTAACCCGCCACCCGGGGCGCAGGTTAGAAAACCTGCGTTACACGGGCGGTGTAGGGCAGGCTTTCCAGCCTGCCTCCCGGGCGGGGTCGCACGATTACCTTTTCACTTGCGCGGTGAGGTAGTCCTTGTTCATCCGTGTGATGAACTCGGTCGAGATTTCCTTCGGGCAGACCGCTTCGCATTCGCGGAAGAGGGTACAGCTGCCGAAGTGCTCTTCCATCACCTCGACCATCTTCAGCACGCGCTCGTAGCGCTCGGGCTGTCCCTGCGGGAGGAGCCCGAGGTGGGAGATTTTGGCGGCGGTGAAGAGTTGCGCAGCGCCGTTGGGGCATTGCGCGACGCAGGCGCCGCATTGAATGCATTCGGCCGCGTCCATCGCGCGTTCCTGCACCGGCTTCGGAATGGGAAGGGTGTTCGCTTCGACGGCGCTGCCGGTGTTGACGGAGATGAAGCCGCCGGCCTGGATGATTTTGTCAAGCGGGCTGCGATCGACGATCAAGTCCTTGATGACGGGGAACGCGCGCGCGCGCCACGGCTCGACCCACACTTCGTCGCCGTCGTTGAAGTGGCGCATGTGCAACTGGCAGGTTGCGGTTCCGCCCATCGGTCCGTGCGCGGTGCCGTTGATCATCATGCCGCACGAGCCGCAGATGCCTTCGCGGCAGTCGTGCTCGAAGTGAATCGGCTCCTCGCCTTTCGCGATCAGTTCTTCATTGACGACGTCGAGCATTTCGAGGAACGACGCGTCGGGACTGATGCCGCTCGCCTGATAGGTGGCGAAGGAACCATTGGTATCGCGGGACTTTTGTCGCCAGACATGAAGTGTCAAGTTCATTGCGCGTGCAGACCTCATGAAGGCAGAAGGCAGAAGGCAGAAGGCAGAACTGAGAACGTTCTGACTTCTGCTTTCTGCCTTCTGCCTTCTGCCTTCATTTATACGACCTTGTCGCCAATTTCACTTCCTCGTACACCAGCATCTCTTTGTGCAGCACGGGCTCGTTGCCTTCGCCCTTGTACTCCCACGCGCCGACGTAGAGGAATTCGTCGTCATTGCGCTGCGCTTCGCCGTCGGGCGTCTGGTATTCGACGCGGAAGTGTCCGCCCGCCGATTCTTCGCGGTGCAAGGCGTCGATGCACATCAGTTCCGCGAGCTCGAAGAAATCGGCGACGCGCCCCGCTTTTTCCAGCGACTGGTTCGGCTCTTCGCCTTCGCCGGTGACGCGCACGTCGCGCCAGTACTGCTGGCGCAAATCGCGGATCATCCCGAGCGCCTTCTTCAATCCGTCGGCCGACCGCGCCATGCCGCAGTACTCCCACATGATCGAGCCGAGCTCTTTGTGGTACGAGTCGACGCTGCGCGTGCCTTTTGCGGAAAGCAATTTGCCGACGCGATCCTTCACGTCCGCAATCGCGTTCGTGAATTCGGGACGGTCGAGCGCGACTTTCTTCCCCAATTGTCCGGCGAGGTAATCGCCGATCGTCACCGGCAGCACGAAATAGCCGTCGGCGAGTCCCTGCATCAGCGCGCTGGCGCCGAGGCGGTTCGCGCCGTGATCGGAGAAATTCGCCTCGCCGATCACGTACAGCCCCGGAACGTTCGACATGAGGTTGTAGTCGACCCACAATCCGCCCATCGAATAATGCGGCGCCGGATAGATGCGCATCGGCGCCTCATACGGATCCTCGGCCGTGATGTCGTGATACATCTCGAAGAGATTTCCGTAGCGCTCTTCAATGACGGGTCGTCCGAGTCGCTTGATGGCGTCGGCGAAATCGAGATAGACGCCGCGGCCGCTCGCGCCGATGCCTTTGCCTTCGTCGCAAGCCTCCTTCGCCGCGCGCGATGCGATGTCGCGCGGCGCGAGATTGCCGAAGCTCGGATATTTCCGCTCCAGGTAATAATCGCGCTCGCTCTCCGGAATCTGCTGCGGCGGACGCTTGTCGCCCTGCTGCTTCGGCACCCAGATGCGGCCGTCATTGCGCAGCGACTCCGACATCAGCGTGAGCTTCGACTGAAAGTCACCGCTCTGCGGGATGCATGTCGGATGGATCTGCGTGTAGCAGGGATTGGCCATCGCGGCGCCCCGTTTGTGCGCGCGCCAGATCGCGGTCGCGTTCGACGCTTTGGCGTTCGTCGACAAGTAAAAGACGTTGACGTATCCGCCGGTGCCCAACACGACCGCGTCGGCGGCGTGCGCTTCAATGCGGCCGGTGATGAGATCGCGGGTAATGATGCCCTTCGCCTGTCCGTCGACGACGACGAGGTCGAGCATTTCGTGGCGATTGAACTGCTTGACCGTGCCGAGCGCGATCTGCCGCTCCAGCGCCTGAAATGCGCCGAGAAGCAGCTGCTGTCCCGTTTGGCCGCGCGCAAAAAACGTGCGCGACACCTGCACGCCGCCGAACGAGCGGTTTTCCAATGCGCCGCCGTATTCGCGCGCGAACGGCACGCCCTGCGCGACGGCCTGGTCGATGATGTTGACCGACAATTCTGCGAGGCGGTGAACGTTGCCCTCGCGCGAGCGATAGTCGCCGCCCTTGATCGTGTCGTAGAACAGCCGGTACACGCTGTCGCCGTCATTGCGGTAATTCTTCGCCGCATTGATGCCGCCCTGCGCGGCGATCGAGTGCGCGCGGCGCGGCGAGTCGTGATAGACGAAGCACTTGACGTTGTATCCGAGCTCGCCCAGCGACGCGGCAGCGGATGCGCCGGCGAGTCCCGCGCCGACGACGATGATGTCGTACTTGCGCTTATTCGCCGGATTGACGAGCTTGTAATGCGATTTGGCGTACTCCCATTTCTTGTCGATGGGACCGGGAGGGATCTTGGACTCTAGTTGCATCGTAATAATCAGCCTCTCGATATGAAGGCAGAAGGCAGAAGGCAGAAAGCAGAAGGCAGAAGTGAGAACCGATTCGCGCGCTTGCGATCAGCGCTTCTTACTTCTGCCTTCTGCCTTCTGCCTTCTGCCTTCATCTGACCAACCCCGACAGCACCGCCAGCGGAAACGAGACGTTCGCCGCCGTGATCACGACCGCGAACGTCGTCGCGAACGCGCGCTTCCATTTCGAGACGCGCGCGTTCGTCACGCCGAGGGAGGCGAACATGCTCCACAGGCCGTGATAGAGATGCAGGCCGAGCGCGAGATTGGCGATGATGTAGACCGCCGCGACCCACCAGACGCGAAAGCCGGTCACGACATTGTGGTAGACGTCGTCCTTGATGAAACTCGGGTGCACCGTGCCGGTCGTCAGATGCAACAAGTGATAGACGACGAACAGCGCGATGATCACGCCGCCCCATCGCATCGTGCGCGCGGCGTACGTCGCCGACGGGTAGTCGCGATCGCGATATCCAACCGGACGGGCCTCGCGATTCATGATCGTCAGCACGGTCGCGGCATGAATGTGCAGCACGACGCAGACGAGCAACACGATGCGGCTGACCCAGAGAGCGAACGATTCCGGGACCGCGGGAGATCCCATCGCCCTGAGAAAGTGCGCGTATTCGTTGAGATGTACGGGGCCGAGGTACAGCTTCAGATTGCCGACCATGTGCAGGAAGATCCATCCGAAGAGGATCACTCCGGTCACCGCCATGACCGCCTTCTTGCCGAGGGCGGAGCGGTAGAAGTTCCCGAACCAATTCATTCCGGATTCACCTCGTTGCGGATGGCAGACGGCGGATGGCAGATGGCAGAAGCGGGTGGCATTTCCGGTCGCGCATCATATAACGCACCGTCGTCGCCAATTCTGCCCAACGCCCTCCGTCCTACGCCCTCCCCCATCCGCCATCCGCCATCTGCCATCCGCCATCCCCGGCATGACACACGTCATCTCCACGCGCTGACGTTCTGCAATAGGCGCGGCGCTGCGGCGAACGGCTAGAATCTCGGTGCTGGGTGCTGAGTGCTGGGTGCTGGGTGCTGGGTATCGATCTCAGCACCCAGCACCCAGCACCAAGCACTTCGCACTCAGCACGATGAACCATGGGCCGCCTCCTTCCTCACGATGATGATCTCGGCTGGACGCCATACGCGTGGCTGATCTACATCGTGCCGTTCGCGATCACGCCGCTGATGGAGCCGCGCTTCGCGACGCTTGGCGGCTGGTCGCTGTTCCTCGGTGCGACGGCGCTGTTTCTCGTGCTCTACTTCCGCGGCTACTGGGCGCGCGGCCGCGAGCTGATGCTCGTCGCGACGGCAATCGCGGCGCTCGGCGTCGTGTTGTGGCCGTACTCGGCCGGCGCGGGCGCGCTGTTCATCTACGCCGCCGCGGCCCTCGGCACGCTGGAGAAGACGCGACACGCAATCATCGGCGTGGCCGCGGTGGTGCTGCTCGTCACGGTCGAAGCGTGGCTGCTGAACCTTCCGCTCTTCAGCGCGGCGTGGCCGTTCGTGTTCGCGATCATCGTCGGCGCGATCAACATTCACTTCTCGCAGGTCGGGCGCTCGAACGCGCGGCTGCGCCTCGCGCACGACGAGATCGAGCACCTCGCGAAACTCGCGGAGCGCGAGCGCATCGCGCGCGATCTGCACGATCTCCTCGGCCACACGCTGTCTCTCGTGATCCTGAAGAGCGAGCTCGCGACGAAGCTCGCGGACCGCGATCCGGAGCGCGCGCGCGACGAGATCCGCGACGTCGAGCGGATCGCGCGCGAAGCGCTGGCGCAAGTGCGCTCCGCTGTTTCCGGCTATCGCGCGGGCGGATTCGAAAACGAAGTGATCCACGCGCGCAACGCGCTCGCGACCGCAGGCGTCGCGCTCGAAACGGAGATCTCGAAAATTCCGCTGCCGCCGGCGCATGAAGCCGTGCTCGCGCTCGCGCTGCGCGAAGCGATCACGAACATCGTGCGTCACGCCGGCGCGCGCCGCTGCCGCGTCGTGCTGCACACGACGAGCGCATCGTGCCGCATGACCATTTCCGACGACGGCCGCGGCGGCAACGCGCCGTTCGGCAGCGGCCTCACGGGCATGAGCGAGCGCGTCTCCGTCCTCGGCGGCACGCTCGCGCGCGACGGCCGCAGCGGCACGACGCTCATCGTCACGCTGCCGATGGGATCCACACACGTGCAGGAACAGACGGCATGATTTGTTTTCGCGGCGGCGCACCTGCTTTATGTGTTGCGCAAACTTTGTGGCGACCGCTGCCCTCAGCGGTCGTGCGGCGCGAAGCGCCGCTGGCCGGCAAAGCCGGCGGTGCCGCTGAGGGCAGCGGCACCCACAAAGTCATCGCCGTGGTGGGCGCATGATCCGCGTCGTGGTTGCCGAGGATCAGGCGATGGTCCTCGGCGCGCTGGCGGCGCTGCTCGAGATCGAAGGCGACATCGAAGTCGTCGGACGTGCGCACGACGGCGACAGTGCGCTCGTGATTTGCCGCAGTGCGCGTCCCGATGTGCTGCTCACGGACATCGAGATGCCGAACATGACGGGACTCGAGCTGGCGAGCGCGGTGAAGCGCGAGGGGCTCGGGACGCGCGTGATCATTCTCACGACGTTTGCGCGCGGCGGGTATCTGCGGCGCGCGCTCGAAGCCGGCGCGTCGGGTTATCTATTGAAGGACTCGCCCGCCGAGCATCTCGCGAATGCAGTGCGGCGCGTGCATGCGGGCGGACGCGTCGTCGATCCTGAGCTCGCGGCGGAAGCGTGGAGCGAGCCCGATCCATTGACGGATCGCGAGCGGCAGGTATTGCGCATGGCCGGCGAAGGACAGACGAGTGCGGACATCGCATCGCGTTTGAATTTGTCGGAAGGAACGGTGCGCAATTACCTGTCCGAGGCGATCAGCAAATTAGGAGCGGGCAATCGCGTGGAAGCGGCGCGCATCGCTAGGGAGAAAGGGTGGCTTTGACGGTCTCGCGCACCTTCTTCCCGGTTTTTTCTTTTTCACAATTGAAGACCTCGCGATAGACGACGTTCGCGAGAAAATCGGTCGTTGCGACGCGATACATCTTCGATGGATCGAGCGTTGCCGGTGCCGCGATGAACGACTCGCGGTCCGTTCCTTTGCGCGCGGCGCTGTAGTCGAGCACGCGATGTACGTCGGCGCCGTTCATCGTGCAGACGACGATGTCGTTTTCGTAGGGGAGTGCGTCGCGCAATTTTTCAAAGGAGATCGGCCCCCCCGGAAGCGCAGCGCGAAAACTGCTGATCGTCGACAGTGCAACGTCGGCATTCGCGACGCGGCGCATCTGATCGAGTGTGAAGGACGCGAGGTCGCTGATGCTCATCGGATGAGCGAGCGTCGCAATCGGCTTGAACAAATCGGCATAGGCGGGATCGCGTTCGAGATCGCGCTCCATCGTTTGCACGCGCGCCGCGATTTTCTTGTCTTCGCCGAGACCCGCGTCGACCGGAACCAGCGTGCCGGTCATGTGCGTGAGCTTGTGGTGCTTGTCGAACGTCATTTGCACGCGGCTGATGTAGCCGAGGTATTGCCAGGGCGAGATCGAGTAGGCCTGGGTTTTGTCGATGCGCAGGAACTCGCGTTTGAGATGACTGTGCGATCCGAAAATCAGGTCGATCCCCGGAATGGTGCGCGCCATTTCCTCGTCGCTCTCGGAATGCTGATGTCCGATCATCACGACGGCGTCGACGTGTTCTTTCTCGCGCAGCTCGCGCACGACGTCGCGCGCGGCGGCAAACGGATCGCCGAATGAAAACCCCTCGACGTGCACGAGCGTCTTGAAATCGGATCCCGCGACGGCGAACACGCCGATGCGAATTCCTTTGACGGTGAACACCTGGTAGCGCGGAAACTGCGAGGTATTCGCACTGAGAATCGGATAGGTGACGCTCTGGCGGCAGAGCGCGAATGCGTCGAGTCCGTAGTCGGCGTCGTGATTGCCGAACGCCATGGCGTCGACGATGCCGTTCCACCACGGCCATTCGGCGCACGTGTATTTGTCGGACCAAGCCGGTGCGCCTTTGTTCATCGTATCGCCGCCGCTGAACACGAGTGCGCCTTTCTGCTTCTCCCGTTGCAGATAGTGAATCGCGCGCGCAATGCCGCCGCGCTCTCCTTCATCGGTGTAGAACGGCAGCGCGTGCGAGTGGTAGTCGGAGAAATGCAGCAGCGTGACGGTGGTCTGCGCGGGGAGCGGCAGCGCGGCGAAGAGCAGCAGCAGGACGATTTTCTTCATAAAATCAAAAGGGCGCACGAGATGTGCGCCCTTTTGTATCACGCATTGCGCGCGACTATTTCCTGAGCGAGTCCTGCATTTCCCTGATCGCCGACTCGCGTCCTTTTTCCTTCGCCGTCTTGGCGTATGCGGCACGCTTCGTGGCGGGGAACTGACGGACGAGCGCGAGATAACGACCCTGCAGCTGGCGCGACGCGAGCTGTTCCGGCGTAATGGCCGCTCGCTTCTTGGCGCCGCCGCCTGCCTTTGCGGGAGCAGGAGCAGCAGCAGGAGCAGGAGCAGCACCGGCCGACGCAGGCGGCCGTCCCGGCGGACGACCCGGTCCACGCTTCGCTCCGCCTCCCGGCGGGCGACCCGGTCCACGTTTCACTCCGCCTCCCGGCGGACGACCCGGTCCGCGTTTCGCCGGCGCAGCGGCGCCGCCGCCAGTGGAGCTGCTGCCGCCAGTGGAGCTGCCGCCGCCGCCATGCGCGGCGCGCAGACTCGCAAGACGCGCTTCGAGCTCACTGATCTCACGCCCCATATCTGAAACGTAGCGCGTGATCTCGCCCGGCGAAATCCGGCGGTCGGCGATCAATCGATCCAGAACATACGACGCCTGGCCGGAGCTATAAGACGTGCCCCCTGATTGTCTCGGTCTAGGCATTTCACTTCCTCCTTCAAACAGCACAAAGTGTTGGGCAATAAAGGAGAATTGTCAATAGACGATTCAGGATATCCGCTCAATAACGATAATGACCCGGCTTGTAAGGGCCCTCGACAGGGACGCCGAGATATTTCGCTTGTTCCGGCGTCAAGACCGTCATTTCGACGGCCAGATGCGCGAGATGCAGGCGCGCCACTTCCTCGTCCAGCTCCTTGGGAAGCACATAAACCTTCTTCCCGTATTCGCCCTTGTTGCCCCACAACGCGAGCTGGGCCAGGACCTGGTTCGTGAACGACGCCGACATCACAAACGACGGATGTCCGGTCGCGCATCCGAGGTTCAGGAGGCGGCCTTCGGCCAGGATCAATACCGAGTGGCCGTCGGGGAAGACCCACTCGTCATATTGCGGCCGGATGTTGACGCGCTTGATGCCGGCGGTTTTCTTGAGGCCGGCCATGTCGATCTCGTTGTCGAAATGGCCGATATTTCCGACGATGGCCTTGTCCTTCATCCGCGACATGTGATCGGCGGTGATGATGTCCTTGTTGCCGGTCGCGGTAATGAAAATGTCGGCGATCGAGACGACGCTCTCGATCGTGCGGATCTCGAATCCTTCCATCGCCGCCTGCAGCGCGCAGATCGGATCGATCTCCGTGACCACGACGCGCGCGCCCTGTCCACGCAGTGCCTGTGCGCATCCTTTGCCGACTTCGCCGTAGCCGGCGACGACGGCGAGCTTGCCTGCGATCATCACGTCGGTCGCGCGATTGAGACCGTCGACGACCGAGTGGCGGCATCCATAGATATTGTCGAACTTCGATTTCGTCACCGAGTCATTGACGTTGATCGCGGGGAACAGCAGCGTTCCGGTTTCTTCCATTTGATACAAACGATGAACGCCCGTCGTCGTCTCCTCGGAAACGCCGCGGATCGCTTTGGCGATGCGCGTAAAGCGCTGCGGATCGCGCGCGATTTCTTCGCGCAGGAGATCGAGAATCACGCCCCACTCTTCCGGCTCATCGGACGGATTGAACTCCGGCACGCGTCCGATTCCCTCGAACTCCGCTCCTTTGTGCACGAGCAGCGTCGCGTCGCCGCCGTCATCGACGATCAGGTTCGGACCATTTCCGTCCGGCCACATCAGCGCTTCCGACGTGCACCACCAATATTCTTCGAGCGTCTCCCCTTTCCAGGCGTAGACCGGGATGCCGCGGGGATTGTCGATCGTGCCGCCGGTCTCCGGGCGTCCGACGACGACTGCCGCCGCGGCATGGTCCTGCGTCGAGAAAATGTTGCAGCTGACCCAGCGCACGTCGGCGCCGAGAATGCTCAGCGTCTCGATCAGCACCGCCGTCTGCACGGTCATGTGCAGCGATCCCATGACGCGCGCGCCGCTGAGCGGTTTCGAGTCGCCGTACTTCGCGCGCACGGCCATGAGGCCCGGCATCTCGTGCTCGGCGAGGCGGATCTCGGCGCGGCCGAGCGTCGCCTGATGGATGTCTTTAATCTTGTACGGCAGGCGTCCGGCGGACGTAGTTGCATCAAACTGGTGAGTCATTTCGAGGGTAGCAGTCACGGATTTCACTCCTATTGTTTTGCTGTGCTGTGGAGCGGTGGGCTCTTAGCCCGCCGAATCGTTCCGGCGGGCTAAGAGCCCGCCGCTCCACCGTGAAAGACCGCGAATTGTACCGCACGCGGTAGAATCGATGCCGATCGATCCACTCTCATCGACCAAAGGCGGCCCTCATGTTCGAATCGGCACAAGGTAAGCCGCGGTTCTCCGCGCGCCTGCCCATCAAGTTCCCCGCGCTGTCGTTCAAAGGCGGCGGCTGCGTCAGCTTCCTCGCAAAGGTGCTGCTCGTGCTGGCGCCGTTCATTTTCCTGCGCGCCTGTTTCATCACGTACGTGCCGCCCGATCAGATCGGATTGCGGCAGATCTCGTTCGGCTCGAGCAAGGGATTGCAGAAAACGCTGGTGCGTCCGGGATACCGGCGGCAGATCCGCAGCTACGAAACGATCCGCACGTTTCCGAAAAACATTCAGGTGGTGGAGTTTACGAACAGTGAGACGGAGCGAAGCCAGGACCATCGCACGGTCAACGCGGTCAACGTGCCGACCGTCGACGGGTATCCGGTCGCGGTGGACGTCACGGTGATGTATCGCATCGCCGATCCGTTTCTCGTCGTGTCGAAGTCGGGATTCGGAAGAGCATACGAAGACAACGTCGTGATCCGCTTTACCGATCCGATCGTGAAGCAGTTCCTCGGCGAATTGCGCGCCGAGGAGTTTTATCGCGATCAGCGGCTCGTCAAAGCGCATGCGCTGAAGGCCGCGCTGGCCGAGCGGTTCGCCGCGCACGGGCTGCAGCTCATCGACGTGCTCATCCGGCAATACGACTATCCCGACACGTTCCAGCAATTGACGGAACAGAAGAAACTGCAGGACCAGTCGGTGCTCACCAATCGCGAGCTCACGAAACAGGCCGAGGTGGACACGCGATTGAAGCAGACCACGCAGGAAGGCATCAACTCGATCAACGTGCGCTCGGCGGAGTTTCAGGCGCAGATCACGGGGATCAATGCCGGGCGCGAACTGTATGAGCGCTCCAGACACGCCGAGGCCGATCTGCTCGTGCGCAAGGCCGAAGCGGAAGGATCGGAAATGATCAATCGCGCCATGGAGGGGCCGGGATCGGACAAGCTCCTCAAACTGCGCAAGGGCCTCGCGCTCCTGAACAGCATCAAAGGTCCGATTTACATCACCGAAGATCCGACCGACCTCGGACGCCTGTCGTCGAATCATTAGGAGCCGCCATGAAAAAGACTCTGATTGCATTGAGCGCAGCAGCGATCGCGACCCTGGCGGCGTGCACTCCGCACACGACGGCGGCGACGGAAGTCGGCGTGCAGTTCAACAAAATCACGCGATCGACGGAAGTCGCCCAGCCGGGCGCGACGTACTTCTTCGCGCCGATCATCAATGACTGGACGGTGTTCGACGTCTCGACGCAGAACCTGGTGATGTCGCGCAAAGCCGAAGGGGGCGATCGCCTGGAAAAAGACGATCTCCGCTTCAAGACCCGCGACGGCAACGACATCGAGACCGACGTGACGATTCGCTGGCGCATCGATCCGAGCCAGGCCGCGAAGATCTGGGAACAGAGCGCGCCGTCGACGCGCACGCTCAAAGAGCGCGTCGTGCGGCCGCAGGCGCGCACCTACGTGCGCGACGCTCTCAATCGCCTCGACTCCGAGGAGTACTACAACCCCGATTTGCGGTTCCGCGCCGCGAGCGAGGCGACGAAACTCCTCGCCGCGCACCTGCAGCCGTTCGGCATCATCGTCGAACAGGTCATCCTCGGCGATTTCTCGTTCAAGCCCGATTATCAAACGCTCATCAATCGCCGCAAGGAAGCGGAGAAAAACGCGGAGAAACTCGAAGCGGAGATTCTCGCGACGCTCGAATCGAACAAAGCGAATCTGCAGCAGAAAATCGCGGAGCTGACCGAGCAGCTGACGCGCTCGCAAGGCGAACTGGAACAGGCGAAGAAAGCGGCGGACGCGTATCTCGTGCGGCGGCAGCAGGAGGCGCAGGCGGTGATCGCGGAGAAGACCGCGGTCGCCGAGGGCGTGCGCAAGGAGCGCGCGGCATTGAATGGAAGCGCGGGCGATGCGTACGTCAGCCTGCAGTTGATCGACGCGCTGCAGAAAAAAGAGATTCGCCAGATTCCGAAGCTGAACGGCAACGTGATCATCGACGGCAACAAACTGCTGGAGCAGCTCGGCGTCATCAAATATCAACAGCAGCAGGAGCCGAAGCAATAAAATGCCGCTCAATATCGCCGGGCCGGAGTACGACTTCGGCAGCGTGGTGTACGTGGTGCTCGGGGAATGCGAGCATCGCCGCCGCGGCTTCGATGACGAACAACTGAAGCCGCAGCTGCTGGCGACGGCGCGCGGCAAGCTCGCGAAGATCAAGGCGGCGTACGACGAGTTCGGCGGATCGCCGGCGTATTGGAAGACGCTGGAGACGGAAGTGCTGGAAACGGCGATGCCGCAGTACATCGAGCACGCCGCGAAAATGAACCGCCTCGAACGCGGCGGATTCGACGTGTTTCGCGGCGGCGATCTGGCGTCGCGATTCATCTTCGCGCTGGTCGGTCTGATCGTCGGCAGCATCATCGTCGAGCTGCCGTTCATCCCGATTTTCGAGGCGCTGTTCGCGTTCATCCTCACCGGCCTCGGATTTTTTTATCCCGATCTCAAGCGCTACATGTACGAGCGCCGCCACGCGCGCATGCTCAACCGCCTCGTGACCGACGCCGCGCGCTATCAGCAGACCTCGCGATTGCATTACATGACCACGGACGAAATCCGCGAGTCCTTCCAGCTTCCCGGCGAGACCACTCATGACGCCGATTCTTCCACTCGCACTGACACTGCTACTCGCGAGATCAACTGAATTCGCGAAGTATCCGCCCGCCGCGCGGCTCCACAAGCCCGCGGCCACGCCCGACGTTCGAACGGGCCGCGCGCATCACTACAGAACGCGCCTGCGCGAAGAAGCAAAAGAGGGCGCGAACTACGACGGCCACTATCGCGTCGCGATGTGGGGCTGCGGCTCGAACTGCATGGAATGGGCGGTCATCGACCTGGCCACGGTGAAAGTGTGGATGGCACCCGAGCCGGTGGAGTCGTATTGGTCGGCCGATTTCGACAGCGTGAACGTGCCGGACTGGATGGAGTACTACAAAACCAGCGCGCTGCTGTACGTCCACGCCTGGACCGGGCGCCGGCGCGATCGGACGTTCGACATGCGCCGCGTGTACGTTTGGAAAAACGGTGCGCCGCAATTGTTGCGGACGGAGAATGTGGATTACTGAATTGGACCGCGGCGGCAGTCCAAAGAATGCTTATGAGCAAGTCCGGACGTCCAGCAGCAGGCGAGTTCGCGGATTACGCGCAATCCGACATCGACTACGTCGAGGGCGATGACGCCGTCGCTGCGCTCGTACACGGATTGGGCGCAACGAAATCGCTGTTCGAACATGCCGGCGACGTTCCCGCGTACGCGCCCGGCAAGTGGACACTGAAGGAAGTCCTCGGCCATCTCATCGATGACGAGCGGATCTTCGTCTATCGCGCGCTCTGCGTCGCGCGCGGCGATGCGCGTCCGCTGCCGGGCTTCGATGAGAACGACTACGTCGCCGGCGCGGAATTCGAAGCGCGGAGCATGCAGAGTCTTCTCGATGAATATCGCATCGTGCGCGAGTCGGCGATCGCGTTTTTCAATGCGCTGACCGCGGAACAATGGATGCGGCGCGGGACCGTCAATGGATATGAAGCATCCGTGCGCGGATTAGCGTTTCATATCGCGGGGCACGAGCTGCATCATTTGCGGACGGTGCGGGAGCGGTATCTCGCGCGCTGATTCTAAGTTTATTTGAAAAAGAAAAGGGCGGGCTGGAAAGCCCGCCCCACACGAGAAACCGTAATGATTTACGCCGCGACGTGGACGGGCTGATAGCGCGCGTCGCCGAAGGCGAGGATCGGGCCGAAGATGAAGCCGAGAAGCGCGAGGCCGACGCCGAAGCCGGTGCTCTTGCCGAAGTTCTGCGCAAGATTGATGCAGATCATGAAGGCGACCACGATGTTCACGAACGGGATGATCAACAGGATGAACCACCACGCCGGTTTGCCGGCGATCTTCAACAGAACGATGAGGTTGTAGATCGGCACGATCGCCGCCCATCCCGGCTCGCCTGCCTTCGTGAAGATCTTCCACATCGAGATGATTGCGAGCAGAAGGATCGCCAGATAGACGATCATGATCACGCTGGCAATACCGGCCGCGGCACCGCCACTGATCGGGGTCGTTTGTTCCTGGAGCAAGATCGCAAGGGCGTAGCTCATGTACTCTCCTTTTTGTCTGAATCCGCAGTTTGTCTTGGGGCGCTCGTAATGTACGCTGCCATCCGCGTTCGCGCAACGATTCGTTAGCGGCCTCGTGTACTATCCGCGGCCATGGCAGCAGAGCGGCGCGCGATTCCTCTTCACACGAAGATTCTGATCGGGCTCGTCGCCGGCGCCGTCGCCGGCTGCGCGCTGAACGCGATCCTCGGCTCGGGCGCCCCCCAGCTCACGTTCGTCGCCGATCACATCACCAATCCGATCGGACAGATCTTCATCCGCCTCCTGCTCCTGCTCGTCATTCCGCTCGTTTTCTCGAGTCTCACCCTCGGCGTCGCCGGACTCGGCGACCTCCGCACCATCGGACGCATCGGCGTGAAGAGCCTCCTCTACACGCTCGTGTTCTCCGCGATCAGCGTGTTCATCGGCATCACTCTCGCCAACACGATCCGGCCGGGCGAGCGCATCTCGCCCGAGGTCGCGGCGAAGCTGCAGGCGCAATACGGAAAAGACGCGTCCAGGCAAGTCGAGAGCGCGGTGAGTGCCGCGAAGTCGACGGACACGCCGATGCTCAAGGTCGTGAAGACGCTGATCCCGACGAACATCTTCTATTCGGTCAGCCAGCCGACGCCGGACATGCTCGGGCTGATGGTGTTCGCGCTCTTCTTCGGCATCTGCCTGACGATGATCGGGACGGAGCGCGCGGGACCGCTGCTCGCGGTGCTGGAAGCGATCTTCGGCGCGACCGAAGCGGGGATTCAGATCGTGATGCGCGTCGCGCCGTATTGCGTGTTCTGTCTTCTCTTCACGATGACGGCGAAGTTCGGCTTCGATCTCCTCGTCAGCCTCGGATGGTTCGTCGCCACGGTGCTGCTCGGGCTCGCGCTGCACATGTTCGGCGTCTACTCGCTCTCCGTCGCGCTGCTTTCGAAAATCAATCCGATCGATTTCTTCCGCCGCATCAAGACCGTGATGATCACGGCCTTCTCGACTTCGTCTTCGAACGCGACGCTGCCGACGGCGCTGCGCGTCGGGGAGGAAAACCTCGGCATCCCGCGCGAGATCAACTCGTTCGTGCTCACCGTCGGCGCGACCGCGAATCAAAACGGAACAGCGCTGTACGAAGGCGTGACCGTGCTCTTTCTCGCGCAGCTCGCCGGCATCCATCTCTCGCTCAGCACGCAACTGCTGGTGGTCGTGCTCGCGATCATCGGCGGCGTCGGCACGGCCGGCGTGCCGTCGGGATCGATCCCCTTCATCGCGCTCGTGCTCGCGCAGATCAACGTGAACCCGGAACTGATCGCGATCATCATCGGCGTCGACCGCATTCTCGACATGTGCCGCACGACGCTCAACGTGACGGGCGACCTCACGATCGCGACATACGTCGCGCGATCGGAGGGAGCGGAGCTGCTGCGGGAGATCCCGGAGCCGGCCGCGGTCGATTTGTAGTCACGCGGTTGCGCGGTCGCTCGGTTGCGCGGGTTGGACGGCATTCACGACAGCCGCGCAACCGCGTAACTGCGCGACTGCGCAACCGAACGTGCAGCTCGGGTTAGACTAGGTGCACAAGAATGAGAGCGGCCACGATCCAACGTGTGAAGCGCCGCGTTCTGCGAGAGGCGGTGGCGGAAAACCTCGATGTGATTCGAGGTGCGCCGCCGCGTGCCGTCCGCCCGGGCAACCGCATCGCGCGCATCTGGCTGAAACGCGTACCGCTGCTCCTCGTCCCGCTCGCCCTCGGCGGCGCGTACTTGGCGCGCGGAACTAGTGGAGGACAGGCAATCCTGCCTGTCCAACGCGGCGCGCCGGCATCTGCAGGACAGGCAGGATTGCCTGTCCTCCACGAAACCACGACCTCGATCGAGCGCGTCACCTCGGCCGCGTTTCCGCTTGCGGTGAAGCGCGTGGTGCTCGACGCGGGACACGGCGGCACCGATCCCGGCGCGATTGCCGCGGACGTCATCGAAAAAGCGATCACGCTCGACATCGGCCATCGCCTGCACGCGCTGCTCGCGAAAGACGGCTTCGAAGTCATCACCACGCGCGCGGACGATCGCACGATTGCCCTTCGCGAACGCGCGCGCGTCGCGAATGAATCGAACAGCGACATCTTCGTCTCGATCCACGTCAACTCGATCGTGAAACACACGGCGAGTCGCGGCATCGAGACGTACTACCTCGGTCCGACCAGCGATCCGTCGCTGACGCAGCTCGCGGCCGCGGAGAATCGCGTGTCCGGCTATTCGCTCGGCGACATGCGCAAGCTGCTCGACGGCGTGTACGCCGACGCGCGGCGCGACGAGTCGTTCAAGCTCGCCGGCATCGTGCAGCAGGAGCTCTACTCGAAACTGCGCGCCAGCGACATCGGGCTCGAAAACTGGGGCGTGAAGCGCGCGCCGTTCATCGTCCTCGTCGCCACCGACATGCCGGCGATTCTCGCGGAAGTCGGTTGTCTTTCCAACCAGCAGGAGGCCGCGATGCTGAACCGCGCGGAATACCGCCAGAAGATCGCCGACGCGCTCTTCGCCGGCATCCGCGCGTATGCGAGCGCAAATGATGGACCGAAGAAGAAAGGAATCCCGAATCATGGCTGACATCCTTCACGTAGGCATCGACCTCGGCACGTCGCGCAGCGCGATCTCCGCGTCGAACGGCGAGCGCTTCGTCGTCGACAGCTTCGTCGGATGGCCGCTCGACATGGTCGCGCGCAAAGTGCTCAAGCGCGACGTGCTCATCGGACACGAGGCCGTTGCGAATCGCACGATGCTCGACCTGCATCGTCCGCTCGAGCGCGGCCTCTTGAAGGAAGGCTCGGACAAAGACGTCGAGGCGGTGCGCGAGCTCCTGCTGCATCTCCTCCGCCTCGTCGGCGTCAACGGCCAGAACGACGCGGCCAACGTGCGCGCGGTCGTCGGCGTTCCGGCGGCGTCGCTGCGGACGAACAAGCAGTACCTCCGCAACTCGATGAAGGGAATCGTCGACAGTCTGTTGATCGTGTCCGAGCCGTTCGCGGTCGCGTACGGACTCGACGCGCTGCTGCACACGATGATCATCGACATCGGCGCCGGCACGACCGACTTCTGCGTGATGAAGGGCCGCTATCCGACGGAAGAGGATCAGCGGACGCTGACGATCGCCGGCGACTCGATCGACACACAACTCCTGAAGTTGATCGAAGAGCGTTACCCGCAGGCGAACGTGACGGTGTTCATGGTGCGCGACTGGAAAGAAAAGCACAGCTTCGTCGGCGAGCCGCAGAGCCAGGTCGTCGTCACCGCGCCGGTGAAAGGCGTGCCGACGGAGATCGACATTACGAACGAAATGCACGCCGCCTGCGAGACGATCCTCCCGCCGGTCATCGAGACGATGATCGACCTCCTCGCGCGCGTCGAGCCGGAGTTCCAGGAGCGCGTGCGCACCAACATCATCCTCTCCGGCGGCGGCGGACTCATTCGCGGATTGCCCGAGGCGCTCGAGGGAGCATTGAAGGGCGTGGGCGGAGGGAAGGTGCGCTACATGGAGGATCCGGTGTTTGTCGGAAGCGATGGAGGGCTGGCGCTGGCGATCGACGCGCCGGAGGGGGACTGGGAGAAGCTGACGGCTTGAACGCAGAACGCAGAGCGCAGAATTTAGAACGAAGAGATTTCTAAATTCTTCGTTCTGCGTTCTGCGTTCTGCGTTCCTGGCCGCGTTCTGCGTTCCTGGCTTTACCGGGCCCGACCATCCTCCAGGTGTAGGGCAGGCTTTCCAGCCTGCCCCGGTCATAAAGTTCGCGCACTACCGGTTATCATCCGAACTATGTCCTCGTTCCGCTGTCTCCGCTGTAAGAGTGAGATCGATTCGGCCTTCCGCGCGTGTCCGCATTGCGGGGACGTGATCACGGAATTCACGCGTCGGTACACCGGCAATCTGCTCGACGGAAAGTATGAGATCGTCGAGCGCCTCGGCGCGGGGGGGATGGGGCAGGTCTTCAAGGCCACGCACAAGTACCTCGGCGCGACGCGCGTCATCAAGGTCGTGCATCCGCAGATCGTCGAGAACAAGGACGCACAGGACCGCTTTCTCCGCGAAGCGCGCGCGGCGACGAAGGTCACGCACCCGAACGTCGCGGCGATGTACGACTTCGCCGAGCTACCGGACGGCTCGCACTACATGGTCTCGGAGTTCATCGACGGCGAGAACCTCGCGCAGAAGCTCCGCGCTCGCGGAACGCTGCCGCCGAAGGAAGCGCTGAAGATCATCATCCAGACGCTGAACGGCCTCGAGGCGATTCACAAGGCCGGCATCATCCACCGCGACGTGAGCCCCGAGAACATCATGCTCACGCGCGACGGCACGGTGAAGATCATCGACCTCGGCGTCGCGAAAGTCGACGACGTGGCGGAGGTGAACGCGACGCGCACCGGCATCTTCGTCGGCAAGCTGCGCTACGCGTCACCGGAACAACTCGGCCTCATGAATGAAGGCGAGCGCATCGACGGACGCGCCGACGTCTACGCGACCGGCATGGTGTTGTACGAACTGCTGACCGGACGCCCGCCGTATGAGGCGAAGTCGCCGCACGAATACTTCCTCATCCACACGCGTGAACAGGAAGCAGCGATCAGCGCGCTGCCACCGGACATGCCGGGCAGCGAGGCGATTCAAAACGCGCTGAAGCGCGCGCTCGCGCGCGACCGCAATCTGCGTTTCAGCAGCGCGAGAGAATTCGCGACTGCGCTGGAAGAGATCGAGCGCTCGCTGCCGAATCCGCAGGCGATGCCGACGATGGCGCTGCCGCTCGACGGCGACGAGACGATGCGCATGAAGTCGCAGCAGGTCGCGCTGAACGTCGACACGCTGCATCGCGAGACGCTGCGCACCGACGCACCTGCGCCTCCCCCACCGCCGGCCGCCTCCGCGGCACCGCCGACCATCCTCACACCGCTCCCCGCGCTGAACAGCGAGCCCGCGCCGCCGCCGCAGGCATTCGTCGCGGCTCCGCCCACGCAAATGGAAGCCGGCATCAAGCCGGTGTGGGTGGTGCTGTTCGTCGTGTTCATCGCGTTCGCAGCGATCGCGGGCGGGGGATTTCTGCTGTATCCGAAGGTGAAGGGATTGCTTGCGGCGAAGTCTGTCAGGACGGATACGACCGATACGACGACTACGACAGCTACGACGACAGGTACGACAACACCTACGACTACGACGGAGCCTCCGCGGATTTCGCAGGCGTCGGTGAATGTGGTGCCGCCGCCCACTACGACGACCGTGGAGACTTCGACGCTCATCGAGACGCCGCCCGTGGCTACGACGACGACGCACGCGCCGCCGCCGCCAATTACGGAGACCATCGCGCCGCCGATCAAAAAACCGCATGTCGAACCGCCGCCGCGCGACGAAGAACCGCCGCAGCCGGCGTTCAACGGCGAGAGCTACATCGACGGCGGCGATAATCCCGACGCCAACGCGCGCGCGCTTCGATTCCTGCGCAATCAGGTGCGCGGCGTGAAAAACGTCGAAGCGCACGGGGACGACATCGTCGACGCGATCCAGACCGAGATGCCGTATCTCAACATCGTCGGCGACGCGAATGTCGAGATCCGCTTCTCCGGTTCGTTCGATGTCAGCCGCGGAATCCGCACGCGCGAAGGCCACGGCACGGTGCTCAAGAACGGACGCGTGATCTTCCGCTGGGAGCTGCCGCGCGAGACCACGAAGTTCGGCGCCCCCGCGCAGAACGCGTTCGCGCGCACGCTCAGCGACGCATTCAGCGAATGACCGCGGTTACTCGCGGATGCCTCCCGGTGTCCAACACACCAGGAGGCACATCATGCGCGCGACTCGATCGAGCACGCTCAACGCGGAGATCAATGTCACTCCACTCGTCGACGTCTGTCTCGTCCTCTTGATCATCTTCATGCTCTTCCTCCCGCAAATGGTGCCGGGCGTCAAAGTGCAACTGCCGGAGACGACGAAGAGCGGCGACATCGACAAGCGCGTCTTCCCGATTACGGTGAAGAGCGACGGCACGGTCTACCTCGATAAGCTGATCGTGCGTCAGGAAGAAGTGCCGTCCGCGCTGCGGCAGCTGCACGCGACCGCGGCGTCGCGTCCGATCGCGGTGCGCGGCGACAAGCATGCGATGTACGGCGCAATCCTCGACGTCCTCGCCGCCAGCCGCGACGCGGGATGGCAGGACGTCGCGCTGGTGCACGTCGAGCGGCGATAGTGGTGAGGGCAGCGGCACCCACAAATGCATGCGGCGCCGCAGCGGCGCACGTGCAGACCGGGGGTGCGGCAGTGCAGCGCGACGACGCTGCACTGCAGGCCGGCGGTGGAGCAGTGCAGCGCGGCGGCGCTGCAATGCGGCGCGGGCGGTGCGCACGTGCAGCGCGGCGGCGCTGCAATGCAGCGCGGGCGGTGCGCAGTGCAGCGCGGCGGCGCTGCAATGCAGCGCGGGCGGTGCGCAGTGCAGCGCGACGGCGCTGCAATGCAGCGCGAGCGGTGCGCAGTGCAGCGCGACGGCGCTGCAATGCAGCGCGGGCGGTGCGCAGTGCAGCGCGGCGGCGCTGCAATGCAGCGCGGGCGGTGCGCACGTGCAGCGCGGCAGGGGCGCGATGAAGCGAAAACGCGGCGTAAGTCCACGGACCGAGCATTCGTGCGTGTCACCGCCAGGAGCTTGCGCGGCAGAAACGACGTTCTCAGGCGCGTTGCGCCGCTCGAAGTCGCAGGTCGTGACATGGCGACAAGCATGCCGCGAGGCGGAGCAATCCACGCAGCCGCCCGTGGCGGCTAGTGGACGTGTCAGCTGTCGACCAACGTCCTCAATTGCCGCGACGCCACGGTGAGCATCGCCAGGTCGACGGCGTTCGCGGCGCGGAACTCGTTCATCGTCTGATCGACGCGCTCGACGACGCGCGGGCGTGCGGAGAGCCACGCATCGACGGGATTCGCGGCGCCGTTCGTTTCGGTGATGACGCGCGACGCGAGGGTGCTCTGGTAGTTGAAGAGATCGTCGACGAGGGTCGCGATCGCGCTCTTCTGCCACGGCGTTTCGGCGACGATCTTCGACGTCGCGTTGCGGAGGCTGTCGAGCGAGAGGCGCGCGCCGACACCGAAGTAGACGCGCGCGACCTCTTCGACTCCATGCGACGCGTCGCGGCGCGCGATACGCACGATGTCCATCGCCGACGTCATCACGTCGAGGCTGGCCACGCGCTGCGCGAGGTCGTCGGGGATGCCGTCGACGGTGAGCTCGGACTCGCGCACGCGCACGCTGGAGAGCATCGACGCGGGCAGAATCGCGCCGAGGTTTTGTTGGATCGCGGCGATGCGCGGGCGGAACTCGGCGATCAATGCGGCGACGTCGAGCTTCTCGTAAGAACTGCGCAGCAGCCAGGTGATCGCGCGCTCGAGGAGGCCGGCCACGGCGATGAGCATGTCGATCTGCGCGCTGGCCGGCAGTTTGTTGTCGAGCGACTCGATCTCCGACCAGATCGTGCGGAGGTCGAACGAGTCGCGCATGATGATGAACGCGCGCGCGATGTCGGCCGGCGGCTTGCCGGTCTCGTCGCAGCTCTGCCACGCGAAGTTCGGCCGCACGCGGTTGACGATCGCGTTGGTGACGATCGTGGCGATGATCTCGCGGCGCAGTTTGTGCCGCTCGATCGCGGCGCGAAAGCGCGCGCGGAGGTCGTCGGGGAAATACAAAACCAAATCGTCGACGAGTTGCGGGTCGTCGGGGAGATCGGACTTCAGCAGGTCTTCGTACAGCACGAGCTTCGCGTACGCGAGGAGCACCGCGATCTCGGGCCGCGTGAGACCGGTTCCCTGCGCGTGGCGGTCGACGATCGTCTCGTCGTCGGGCAAGCCTTCGGTGAGGCGATCGAGCTTGCCGGCCTTCTCGAGTCCGCGCATGAAGCGCGCCTGCGCGTCGAGCTGCGGCTCTCCGAGGGTGTGCGTGACCGAGATCGCCTGCGTCTGTTCGTAGTTGTCGCGCAGCACGAGGCGGCCGACGTCGTCCGTCATCTCGGCGATGATGCGGTTGCGCTCGTCGATGCCGGACAGTTCCTTGCGCGCGATCGCGTCGTACAGCGTGATCTTGATGTTGACTTCGTGGTCGGAGGTATCGACGCCGGCGGAGTTGTCGATCGCGTCGGTGTTGATCTTGCCGCCGCCGAGCGCGTACTCGATGCGGCCGCGCTGCGTGAAGCCGAGGTTCGCGCCTTCGCCGACGACGCGCACGCGGATCTCGTTGCCGTTCACGCGCATCGCATCGTTCGCGCGATCACGCGCCGCGGCCTGGTCTTCCCAGCTCGCCTTGACATATGTTCCGATGCCGCCGAGCCAGAGCAGGTCCGCGTTCGCGCGGAGAATCGCGCGCATCAATTCCGCCGGCGCGACGACGCGCTTCGGCAGCTCGAACAGCGCCTGCACTTCGTCCGACAGCGCGATCGTCTTCGCGCTGCGCTCGTACACCGCGCCGCCTTTCGACAGCAGCGACGTGTCGTAGCCGTTCCAGTTCAGGCGGTTGTCGAACATCCGCTTGCGCTCGGCGAAGCTCGTCGACGGATTCGGATCGGGGTCCACGATGATGTGCGAGTGATTGAACGCGGCGAACAGTTTGATGTGATGCGAGAGCAGCATCGCGTTGCCGAACACGTCGCCGGACATGTCGCCGACGCCGACGACCGTGAAGTCCTCGGTTTGCGTATCGAGGCCGAGCTCGCGGAAGTGGCGCTTCACCGCCTCCCATCCGCCGCGCGCGGTGATGCCCATGCCTTTGTGGTCGTAGCCCGCGGATCCGCCTGACGCGAACGCGTCGCCGAGCCAGAAGTTGTATTCGCCGGAGATCGCGTTCGCGATGTCGGAGAACGTCGCCGTGCCTTTGTCGGCGGCGACGACGAGATACGGATCATCGGCATCGCGGCGCACGACGTCCTTCGGCAGGATCAGCTGATCGCCGTACAAGTTGTCGGTGATGTCGAGCATGCCGCGCAGCAGCGTCTTGTACGACTCGACGCCTTCCTGCTGGAACGTCGCACGATCGGCGGACGGATTCTTCACGACGAATCCGCCTTTCGATCCGACCGGCACGATGACGACGTTCTTCACCATCTGCGCTTTCATCAGTCCGAGAATCTCCGTGCGGAAGTCCTCGCGGCGGTCGGACCAGCGGATCCCGCCGCGAGCGACTTTGCCGCCGCGCAGATGGATGCCTTCCATCCACGGCGCGTACACGAAGATCTCGAACATCGGACGCGGCAGCGGCAGCTCGGGCACGAGCGCGGAGTCGAGCTTGAACGAGAGATAGAGTTTGCGATCGCCGTTTGAGTCGCGCTGGAAGTAGTTCGTACGCAGCGTGGCCTCGATGAGGCTCACGTACAGACGGAGGATGCGATCCTCGTCCGGAGCCGTGACGCGCTCGAGCGCGTCTTCGATCTGTGACCGGATGCCGAGCGACGCGCCTTTGCGTCCGAGCCCGACCTCGCCCATCGACGGATCGAAGTAGTTTTTGAAGAGCACGATGATGTTGCGCGTGATCGCCGGATGTTTCGCCAGCGTCTGCTGGATGTACGCCTCGCTGAGCGTGACGCCGACCTGCCGCAGGTACTTCGCGTACGCGCGCATGACGACGACTTCGTGCCACTCCAGCTCCGCGCCGAGGACGAGGCGGTTGAAGCCATCGTTCTCGGCCTGCCGCGTCCAGACGCGGATGAACGCGTCCTGAAATTTTTCTTTCAGCGGCGCGAGGTCGTCCTGCATCCCTTCCGCGTCGAGGCTGAAGTCGCGGATGCGGACCGGCTCCTTCGCGCCGTAGGGCTGCACTTCGTACGGAACTTCGCGAAGCACCTTGAGCCCCATGTTCTCGAGGCGCGGCATGATCTCGGAGAGCGGGACCGGCGGACCGGCGTGGATGATCTTGCAGTGGAACTGCCGCTCTTCGCCGCGATGTCGATAGAGATCGACGACCAGCTCGCCGGTCGCGAGCACGTGCTCGACGTTGCCGATGTCGAACAGCGCGGCGTGCGCGGAAAAGCGTTCCGCATATGCGATCGGGAACGCTTTCTTGTAGCGATGGTGCAGGTCGATGCCGACTTCCTCGCCCATCTCCTGCACGAGCGCATCGAGGAGTTTGTCTCCCCACGTGCGCGCGGCATCGTCGATGAACGCTTCGACGCGTCGCGCGTCGACGTCAGGCACGCTGCCCGGCGTCGTACGCACGATGAACAGTCCGCGCGCCAGCGGCGAGTTCGTGATGTGGTCGTAGACCTCGGCGTCCCGGCCGGCAAACGCCTCCTCGAGAATCGCCTTCGCGCGGTCTTTGAATTCGGGCGTGTAGCGGTCGCGCGGAACGAAGACGTAGCAGGCGACGAAGCGCTCGAAGAGATCCTTGCGCGTGAAAAGCGCGACGCGCTGGCGCTCCTGCAAGAGGAGGATGCCGCGCGCGATCTCGAACAGCTCGTTGTCGGTAATCTGGAAAAACTCGTCGCGCGGAAAAGTCTCGAGGATGTCGACCAGCGCCTTGCCGTTGTGCGAATGCGGATCGAGTCCCGCGCGATCGAGGACGCGCTTCGCCTTGAGGCGCAGCATCGGAATGTCGCGGACGCTGCGCTGATAGGCGGCGGAGGTGAAGAGTCCGAGGAAGCGATCCTCGCCGATCAGATTGCCGGCGGAGTCGTAACGTTTGATGCCGATGCGATCGAGGCGCACCGGACGATGAATGAGGCTGCGGCGATTCGCCTTCGTGATGATGACGAGATCCTTGCGGCGCGCGTACTCGCTGTCGACCGCGCTGAGCGGACGCTGGTATCGCGCGGCGTCGCGAAGGTCGCGCGAGATGCCGAGTCCCGTCTCCGTCTCCGGCCGCAGGTAATCCGCGCCGCCGCGTGTCTCGAACGCATAGCGGCGATGGCCGAGAAAGATGAAGTGGCCCTGGTCGAGCCAGCGCAGGAACGCCTTCGCCTCCTCCACTTCTTCGGCGGGCATCGGCAGCGCCGCGGTCTCGAGCTCGGCGACGTCGTCAGTAAGTCGCTGGCGCATCGTGCGCCAGTCGGTGACCGCGAGTCGCACTTCGCGCAGGATGACTTCGAGCGACGCGCACATCGACTCGAGCTCGCCCGGCTCGGTCTCCTGATCGACTTCGACGTGCATGTACGACTCGACCATCGTGCTCGTGCCGGCGCTGCCGGTATCGACGACTTCGAGCCGGTTGCCCGACGCGTCGCGCCGCGCGTGGATGATCGGATGCAGGAGCAGATGGATCTTGCGATCGCGCCTGTTGAACTCGGCGGTGACGGAGTCGACCAGGAACGGCATGTCGTCGTTCACGATCTCGACCACCGTGTGCTCGGTCTCGAATCCGTTCTCCTCGACCGTCGGATTGAAGAGGCGGATCTTCGGAAGGCCGGGCGTGCGCTGCACGCCGAACTCCCACAGCGAAAGCGCGCCGCCGAGGAGCGTGTCGAAGCTCGTGTAAATCACGTCGTCGGGCGCGACGTGGGCGAAATAGCGGCGGACGAAGTGCTCGGCGCTGTCAGCCTGAGCGGCCGGAACGCGCTTTTTCGCCTCCGCCGCGAGGCGGTCGACCAGGTCGACCTGCCGTTGTTCTGCGGTGATCGTCATTGGCGCTGCATATCATAGTTGGACTATGTGGCGACCGCTGCCCTCAGCGGTCGCGGCGCGAAGCGCCTGGTCCTGTCGCCGCCTGCGGCGGTGTGACCGCTGGGGGCAGCGGTCACCACATCACATCACGACGTCAGCGCGAGCGCCCGAACGTCTGTCCGAAAAAATCTCCCGGTTTCCATTTCGGCCGCGCGTCGCGATTGGCGGCGGCGAGGCCGATGCGGAAGTCGAGCTCGATCGGGAGGAGCGCGGCGTCGAAGTCGAGCGGCTGCTGCAGGTCATCCGACGGCGAGTGGTAGCGCGTGCGGCGCCACACTTTCGTCTCTTCGGCCATGTCGATGCCCGGCGCGACGGCGTTGTAGCCGACGTTCGCGAAGATCGCGGGGATGCCGCGGCGGATGAACGGGTACTGGTCGCTGCGCACGAACACGACTTCTTCGGGTGCGCGATCGGCGCTGATCTCGATCTTCATCGCCTTCGCGGCGTCGCGCGCCATGTCGCCGAGGTCCGAGGAGTCGATGCCGTGCACGACGACGTCTCGCGTGCGATGCAGGAGCATCAGCATGTCGATGTTGATGTCGGCGACGATTGACTCGAACGGAACGGTCGGGTTGTTCGCGAAGTAGTCGGAGCCCTTCAGTCCTTTTTCTTCGCCGGTCGTGGCGACGAAGAGAATCGAGCGGCGCGGACGTTGCGGCAGCGCGGCGAACGCTTTCGCGATCTCGATGATCGAGGCGATGCCGGTGCCGTTGTCCATCGCGCCGTTGTTGATCGCGTCGCCGTTAACCGGCTCGGTGATGCCGAGGTGATCGAGGTGCGCGGTGTAGACGACGTACTCGTCGCGCAGTTTCGGATCGGAGCCGCACAGGATGCCGATCACGTTCGGACTCGTGAGATTGCGATGCGCGCTGATGAGATGAATGCGCGCGCTCATCGCGAGCGGCTTCGCCTTCGGCTGTCCGGCATCGAGTGACGCGAACACGGCGTCGGCCTCGTCGCCGAAGATCCACTTCGTCGACTCGAGATCGATTCCGACGCCGGCGCTGAGACTCGGATTGACGGCATGCGGCGCGCCGTCGGCTTGCATCCAGTGCATCGTGCCGAGCTTCGACTGCCGCGTGACGCGCTCCCACGGTGAGCGCAGCGCTTCTTTCGGCGACTCCAGTGTGATCAGCGCGATCGCGCCGTGCTTCGCCGCGTTCTCGATCTTGTTCAGCGACGAGCTGTGATGCGCGCGAATCGCGTTCGCAAACGATGGCGGCGCGCCGGGAAAGACGGCCGCGATTTTTCCGCGCACGTCGACGTTCGCGTAGTCGTCATAATTCTGATCAGCCGCAGTGATGCCGAAGCCGGCGAAGACGATCGGTGCATCGATCGTGCGATCGTCCTGCAGCGGATCGCCCTGCGTGACGAACGACTCGAACGCGCGCAGCGTGACCGGCTCCGCGCCGTCGCGCGTCAGCGTGACGGTCGAATCGCGACTCGCGACCGTCTCGCGAAACGGCACTTCCTGAAACGAAGTCTCGAGTCCCGCCGCGGCAAATTGCGCGGCGACGTAGTTCGCGGCGATGCGATGACCGCGCGTTCCCGTTCCTCGTCCTTCGAGGAGATCGTTCGCGAGAAATGTGATGTGCGCTTTGATGGCCGCGGGGGAGAAGGCGGCGTTAGTGGCGAGGATCGTCGCGAGGAGTAGTCTCATAGGTCTCCTAGTGCTTGTCGAGGATTTCTCGACTTGATGGGGGTGCGTTTTCACCAAGTGGCTCGCGACTCGTCGTACTGATCGTCCGCCCGCTTTCGGTACGAAGCGCCACATCAACGCGGGTAGACGGCTGAGTGTTCTCGATACTTCCGGAGGAAGGCTTCAAGAAACGCGACCACCGCAGGCTGGTCGGCAAGGAACGTCATGAGTTCCTCGTCTTCTAGATCCTCCTCGGGCAGATCGTCCATGTCATCCTGAAGAATCAATTGCCACTGAACGTCCTCTTCCTCCGTGATCCCGTAGGTCTGGACCCAGCCAGTCATATTCACGTTTTTCGCCTCCGAGTCCCTCCTGCCCCCAGACTCGATTCATTTCAGCCATCACCGCTTCGATAAGCTGGGGCTTGGTCATCTGCGTCTCCCTCGTCAGCGATAGTGCCTCTGTCATGCTAACGTCAACCACGGCATGATTGAGGAACGGCCAATCCGTCTTCACCCGGCGCAGCGCCGGTACCAAGCGGAGGATCTCGTGCGCCTTCGGCGCTCGGACGAGCGACGTCGTTACTCCGCCCCCCAGCGCGCCGCCAAGGTGGATGCCAACCCTCATCAAATCAACGCGGTGATCTTCGCTCTCGGTCGTCTTCGCGAAGGCGGTTGCATCCTCGCCGACGAGGTTGGCCTCGGAAAGACGATCGAAGCGGGGCTCATCATCGCCCAGGTCATCGCGGAAGGCGCGCGACGCGTCCTGCTCATCACCCCGAAGCCGTTACTCGGGCAGTGGCGTCAGGAGCTTTACCAGCTTTTCAACATCGATGCTGTCGAAGCAGAGCCCCGCATTGGCGGGTTCGACGGAGAGGGTGTGTTCCTCGTCGGGCGTGAGGCTGTAGGCAGCGTGAAGGGACGCGACGCGATTCTCCTCTCGGATGAGTTTGACCTTTGCGTGATCGATGAGGCCCACGAGGTCTTCGCCGGTATTTACAAGCGCTTCGACAAATTCGGCCAATACAGAGACGACGCGACCGAGGCACAGACCGCAGGACGCCTGCGCGAACTGTTGATGGCCAGCCGCACTCCCGTGCTTCTTCTCACAGCAACTCCGATGCAGAACAATCTCGTGGAGCTCTGGGGGCTTGTGCAGTATGTCGATCCGCTTGGCACGCTGCTCGGTGACCTGGCGACATTTCGGGAGGTCTTCTGCGGCGTGGATGACCGTCATCTCGTCGAAGGTCAGGAAGAGGATCTGCGCAACCGCCTTCGCGTAGTCCTGCAGCGAACGCTGCGCCGGGAGGCACAGGACTTTCTCGAAAAACCGTTCGTAGGCCGTGAGGCGAGGCTCTTCGAATACACGATGAGCCCTGCTGAGAAGATGCTGTACGACGATGTGACGAAATACTTGCTCGAACCAGGCATCCTCGCGTTTCAAGGCCGGCAGCGGCAGCTTCTCCTCCTCGGGTTCCACCGTCGCATGGCATCGTCCACCCGAGCCCTTGCATCGAGCCTCGAGCGCGTCGCGATGAGGCTCCGGAGAATGCTCGGGGGAACAGAAACCTCACAATCGGACGAGGAAGATAGCCAGAGCCTTCTCGCCGATCTCGAGGATGACGGCGGCAAGTCCTCGGACGGACAGGCGGTCGCGGAGGATGAAGGAAAGGTGCCGCGCAATACCGATGCCTTGAAAGCAGAGCTCAAGCGCGTCGAGAACTACATCGAACGTGCAGAAAAGCTCGGAGCGGACGACAGCAAGTTCCGCGCATTGCTGCGGTCCCTTCGCTTTGTCACCGAAAGGACTGGCGGCTCACATGGCGCAAGGAAACTGGTCATTTTTACCGAGTCACGCGTAACCCAGAGCTACCTGCGCGATCGTCTGGTTGAGAGCCGTCTGATTACAGACGAAGAGATCACGCTCTTCTCCGGAACCAATGATGCGAAGCGTGCCCAATTAGCGCTGGAGCATTGGCGCGCGGAAGTTCCACAAGGCGAGGGAGCGAAGGTCAATCTTGACATCGCGACGCGACTGGCACTAGTCCATGAATTCAAGACGCGCACGCGGGTTTTCATCTCCACAGAAGCCGGCGCCAAGGGGTTGAACCTTCAGTTCTGCGACACCGTCGTCAATTATGATCTTCCATGGAATCCGCAGCGCATCGAACAGCGTATCGGCAGATGTCACCGCTACGGCCAGCAGCACGACGTGACTGTGATCAACTTCCTGGCGAAGGACAACCTGGCGCAGGCCCTGACGTTCGACATCCTGAGCCAGAAGCTCGAGTTGTTCGGAACGGTTCTTGACGCCTCGGATCAAGTCCTCCACCGGGCATCTGGAAACCTTCGTGGTGAAGTCCTCGTCAGCGTTCTTGGTACCGACTTTGAGTCCGAGCTTCATCGCATCTACGATCGCGCCAGAACGCTCGAAGAAGTCGCCGCGGAACTCGAAGCTCTTCGAGACAAAGTGACCGAGGAGCGTAGACGCTTCGAGGAAGCTCACGCACGAACCGCTGATCTCATCGAGACGCGGTTCGAAGAAGGCCTGCAGAGGGTGTTCCGTGGTCACAAGGAGGGGACGACGGGCGCGCTCGCCGAGCTCGATCGAGATCTGGAATCGGTCGTGACCAGCTACCTGGATGCTTTGGCGATTCCCTATCGTCGGGATCAGGTCGCAAACGAAGACCTGCTTCATGTCTCGCCCTCGCCCTTGTTGCCGCTGGCGCTAGCCGAAGGCATCAGTGCTGCGATCGGACCATCGAAGGAGCACACATCTCTTCATCTGAGTCACCCACTCGTCTTGGCCGCCGTAGCAGATGCGCGAGTCTCGTCCGCGAGGATGCCGGCGCTAGTCAGACCGCCCGAGAACGCTCCTGATCAGCTCCTTCAGCTCGCAGGAAAGCGCGGACGCCTCCGCGTGATCAAGGTCTCGTTCGACGGATTCGAGCGGATCGAGTTGCTCGTTCCAATCTTCATGCTTGAGAGCGGAGAGATCATCCCCCAGCCTCTCGCAGAGATGCTCCTGCACGGAACGATGCGTGATTCCGCAGCGCCGCTGATTCCCGCGATCAGCGACGACGCGCTGCAGGACGCAGCGGATGAGGCCCTATTCTCGATTCAAGCCTCAGTCGACCTCGATGAGCAAAAGCGTTTTCAGAGAGCGACGCAGCAGGCCGATCGTTTTATCGAGGATCGTCTTTTGGTCCTCAGGAGACGCCGCGAGACTCTAGAGAACAAAATCGATGAGGCGCGAGCGCGACGTGATGGCGCGACAGGCTCCGCGGCGCGTTCCGAGGCTGAGCACGCCCTCGTCAATGTCGAGACTGCCCTCGTGGAAGTCGACGGAGCGATCGAGCGACTCGAGAACCGCGACGACGAAACCTTCCAGCGCTACCAGGAGCACATCCATCAGCGTCGCTACACGCCCCCGCGCGTCGATCGGCTATTCGATCTGGATCTGGAGGTCGAATGACTGCTGCAGGTGAGGACGACATCATGTTGAAACTACTGCACACCGCAGACTGGCATCTCGGAAGGCTCTTTCGGAGTTTCCCGGAGGAAGGAGCGCTGAAGCTGAGCCGGGCGCGCCTGGAGGTGCTCGATAGAATTCTCCTAACGGCAGACCGGTACGCGGTGGATGCTGTTCTCTGTGCTGGTGATCTCTTCGACGAGCCGAATCCTTCGAAGGTGTGGTGGGAACCGGCCGCGGCTAAGCTCAGGAAGCACAGTTCCAGCAAGCGACCGATCTTTCTGCTGCCGGGGAACCATGATCCGCTCATCGCGGATTCGGTTTGGGCGGAAGGCCACAAATTCCGAAGTCTGCTGCCCGAGTGGATTCATGTCGTGGATCGGGATAACTTCGAGTACATCCTCGCGAACGGCGCAGTGCTCTATGCCGTTCCGTGCATGTCGAGAGCTGGTCAGCGCGATCCCACGGACTTCATTCCGAGCCGCGCCGCCGGCGATGATCGGATTCGGATCGGAATGGTACATGGCAGCACGTTTGACGCAAAAGACTGGCAGACCAACTTCCCGATTAACTCCGATGCTGTCCTCAATCGGGGTCTCGACTATCTCGCGATCGGCGACACGCACGGATTTCGTTTCGTGCCAACGCACCGAGAGCACCCTCCGACGATCTATCCGGGCGCGCCGGAGGCCACGGCCTTTGACGAGAAGGACCCCGGCAACGTTGCCGTCGTCTTTTTCAATCGACAGCGCGTGGCTACGGTTCGCCAGGAACGCGTTGCTCGCTGGACCTGGGAAGAGCGAAAAATCACGACACTCGACGACCTTCGAGATCTCGTCCGCCGCCCGGACCTGGACGACCGCGTGCTGCGGCTTCGAATCAACATGCAGGTCGCCGCGCCGGAATATGACGAGGCGGAGCTACTGCTCGATGAGCTTCAGGGAACCGCCGCCCGACACGCCAGAGTCGGGGTGCTTGACCTGGACCGTCAGGGACTTGAGCTGGAAACCGCAACAGTCGACCAGTACTGCGTCGATCTTCCGGATGTCTTGAGATCTGCAGTCACTCGATTGAAGAGCGTGGCAGAGGATCCAGCGCAGCGCCTCGTGGCGGAACGCGCCCTCTTTCATCTCTATCGCTCCTCGAAGAGGAGGAAGGCATCGTAGTGCGTTTGACGAGACTCCTGGTCGACGCGTTCAAGGCGATCAAGCGGGCCGAGATTGATTTCGGCCCGGGCCTGAACATCCTGTACGGTCCGAACGACCTTGGTAAGTCGACGCTCGCCACTGCCGTTCGCGCGGCACTGCTCGTTCCACCCAGCTCGGCGGAGGCGCAGACCTACACCTCGTGGTTCGGTTCTGACAGCCCACATGTTGAGCTGACACTTGTCGATCCCGATGGTCATTTCTGGAGGGTGAAGAAGACCTTCGGCACATCATCACCCTCGTCTGCCGAGCTGCTGCATTCAAAGGACTCCATTACCTTCACGCAAGACTGCAAAGCGCGACAAGTCGAGGAGAAGCTTCGCGCGATACTTGGTTGGGGGATTCCGGCACCGGGTGGAAAGACCGGACCTCGCGGCGCTCCGACCAGCTTTCTCGCGAATGCGCTGCTTGCGACACAGACTAACGTGGATGACATTCTTCAACGCAGCATTTCAGACGACCTGGATGACTCAGGAAAACTGCGACTGACGAAAGCGCTGTCGGCCCTCGCGCAGGATCCATTGTTCAAGGAAGTGCTGGGGATCGCGCAACGCGAAGTCGATCTTTTCTTCACAGAGACAGGGAGGCGCAAGCGCGGGCAGTTCTCTCGATTCAAGGAAGCCGATGACAAGGTAAAGGCACTCACGACTGAGCTCGGGGTGCTGGGTCGCCAACTGGAAGACTCCTCTGCGATTGAGAAAGAGGTGAACGATCTTCGAGAAGCGCGCTCACTCGCCCTCGCCCGGATCGACGAGGCCAACGCACATCTCACCGTGGTCGAAGGTCGCTGCAAGAACACCGCGGCTCGAATAGAAGTTGCGGACGGCATCGCCGGGGCAAAGACTGCGTTGGCTGGCATCGATGCGGAGATTAATCGACTCAACATGGTCACGCTCGAGCTAGAAACGCTGGAAGAGAGTGTCAAGAAGCGGGAGGACGTTCTTGCCTTCGCCGACACGGCGTGCCACAAGGCTGAGGCGGCCGTGCACGCGGCGGAAGAAGCGCATCGCATTGCGACCAGCGAGGACTCTGAGCGCGAACGAGAACTGCGACGGGCGCAGCTTTCCGAGCGCGTCTCCGACCTGACGGCAAAGCTTCTCGCGCTCGGAAGCAGGAAAACAGAGATCGACGCTGGGATCAACGCACGAAACGACGCCAAGCAGGCGCAGAACGCCGTCAACTCCGCGAAAGCGACGTTGGCGCAAGCGCTCAAGAATCGTGAGCATGCTTGCGAGGAAGTTCAGGCTGGAGCCATCGAGCTCGAAGTCGCACGAGCGATCGTTGCGTTTATTCGCTGGCGCGTCTCGCTTTCTGCAATCGAGGAAGCAACCAAGGCAAGGGACTCCGCACTCAGCGCAACAACGGAGGCGGACAACAAAGACATCGAGGCCGCCGCTCTCGAGAAAAAAGCAGGGAAGACTGAGCTGAAGCTTGTCAAACTGTCCGAGAGCTTCCCCAGTGCGGAACAATCCAACGCTTTACTCCAACTCGAACGCGATCTGGAGAAAGCCGAAGCGGCGTTGGGTGGAGGGATCACCGTGGCGGTCAGGCCATCGGCGGGCGTTGCGATCCGCGCCGGCATCGACCAGCAGCCCTCGGTCGATGTCGAGATCTCGAAGAATCGCACGTTCGAAGCTGAGCGCACGATGAGGCTGGCCATTGCTGATCTTGTCGAAGTCGACATCACGGCCGGCAGCGCGGAGAAACGAAAAGCGGTCGAAGCGCTTCGCGCTCGGTGGCGCGACGAAGTGCTCCCAATCTTCAGCAAGGCAAAAGTGAAGACGAGGGTTGAGATCGAAGACCTCGTTACTGCACTGAAGCGAGATCAATTGGCGCTTACTGAACAAAAGAGCACCGTAGAACGACTGCGTGCGGAGGCAAGAAGCCTTCGGGAGCAGGCAAAGATCCATGAGGAAAGAGCGGGTGCAGGAACGATCGCCCTCGAAGATGTTGGGACTCGAAAATCAGCAATCGGCGCTCACGAGGTCCAGAGCCTTGAGGAACGCTACCGAAAGGCAGGCAGCCCCCCTGAATCGAAAGCGGAACTCCGGCACCAGGAACTGTCGAAGGAGCATCGTGCTTTGCAGGACGAGTTGGCGGCGTGCGAGCAAAGTGTGACGATGGCCGAGTACCAGCTATCCGAAGCCCAGAAACGAGCGACAGAATTGGCAGCGCAACGAGATGCGAAGGTTTCGGCGTTCCAGTCGATGGACCTTGACGCACTCCAATCGCAAGTCGGCGAACAGCTCCTCTCTCTGCAACGGGAGCAGGCCGAGACAGCGCTGCATATGCAATCGCTTGCAGCAGAGGCCAGCAGCGAAGGTGAGAAGACCCAGTCCGCACTGCTGGAAACGCAAGAAGCCCATCGGATCGCGAAGGAGCGCCGCGATCATGCTTTTGCTACGCTCGGCGCATCGCGTGTCGACTGCAGCGTCCGCAGAGGAGCGTTGAACGAAATCCGCGCACAAGTTGAAAAACTGGATCGGAATGCCGCAGTGCTTCTCGTCTCTCAACGAGAAGCTGAGTTGGCTGCGTTTCCGATCGAGACGCCGGCAACACTGGTTGACGTGGAGTCCGCCAGAAGCAACGTGGAAACGGCAAACCGGGAACACAATCGAGTGAAGGAAGAACTCAACATGAAAGAGGGAGCGCTATCCAAAGTGGGTGGCGCGGCTCTGCGCGAGGAAGTCGAGAGGATCGAGGAAGCGCGTGTTGCGGCAGAGACACACGAGCGTGAGCTGGAAGTCGATGCGGATGCCTGGAAGCTTCTCCGTGACACGCTCCGCGAAGTTGAGAACGATGAAGGTGCTCATCTCGGGCGCGCCCTAGCAGGTCCCGTCACGACAAGATTTGAAGAGCTCACAGGTGGGCGATATCGAGGGCTGCGGCTCGATGCCGCACTTAAGTCAGAAGCTCTCGAGGCGACGGCGACAAGCACGAGTGGCGACCAGGTCCTCGATGCGTTGTCCGTCGGCACGCGCGACCAACTCGCGGTCTTGATCCGGCTTACGATCGCCGATCAGCTCAAAAGCACTATCGTACTCGACGATCATCTTGTGCACACTGATCCGGCCCGGCTGCTGTGGTTCCGCGGCATGTTGCAAAGAACTGCAGTCAACACGCAGGTCATCGTTCTGACGTGTCGCCCGGAAGACTATCTCCCTCATGAAGGGCTGCTAATCGATACTCAAATCCATGACGCTGCAGCGGGCACCATTCGAGCGATCAACGGCGCGCTGGCTATCAAATGTTGGGAACCGTGAGGCGGATGGCCCCACCTTGTCAGCGCAGCGGGCACCGGAGTCGATGCGACGCGTGCGGCGAAGGCAGTGCCGTCTACGACTCCTTCTGTGTCTAGGTCCGAGGGAGGTGTACGCGCCTATCGAGTCCGCCGAGGAACGCGCGGCCGAACTCGTACTCTCCAGTTCAGGAATCCACGCATTCGGTACTGCTACTACGAGAAGGACTGGCGCTCGCGTCATTCCGACGTACAGGACGCGCCGAGCTGACATCGTGTCAGTCAATGGTGTGTCCTCTGTCGTGAGGAGGATTGCATCCGCCGGATGAACATCTCTACGGTCAGCAGGCACGTAGACGCAGACGGCGGGGAACTCCTGTCCTTTCACCTGGTGAACCTTGCTGATGCGCGAGGTCGCGACGGCCTCGGTACTCGGGAGGTAGTCCGTCGCTGGGAGGGTGAAGACGTTCTTGCTGCCCTCCACCGCTTTCCGGAAGCGAGTCCCGAGCTTCTCGTGCGTTCCCGTGAGCGCAGATGCCTGTCGCTCGAAAACAACCTTCACGCGCGTCGCCCACGCCTCGACCGTTTCTCCGTCGACCTCCGCACTCAGCTCCTCGAGGGTTTGCATCACCTTCGAGCGCCATTCGAGCCAACCGAGAGGTATCGCTTCCAGCGCGTCGACCGTCGGTGGACGCCCTCGATTGAACGCGAGTTGCGATAGCAAGCGTTCCGTCCGAAGAAACGCGTCGAGAACTTTCCCTTCAGATCGTGCTCTGAGAGCGCCCATGACCTGTCCGTACGCTGGCGAGAAAAGGGGCATGCGCTTCCGTTGCATCCCTCCTTACCTCTGCACGTCGCTCTCGTTCCAACGCGAGCACGATGCCTTCGGAAACGGGAATGTTACATTCTGCGCACATGCTGGCGAACGCTGCGCCTACGGCTGCAACCGCGCCGTCTTTCGGTCTTTGTGTGAAGTCGTGCGTCAAGAGCACTGTTCTAGTGTCGCGTCAAAGTTGAATCCATGCGTTCACCCCTCCGCCCTTCGGGCACCTTCTCCCCGCAAGCGGGGAGAAGGGCGACAAGTCTCGCGATATTCGTGTTTGTTGCCCCTCGCCCCGCTTGCCGGGGAGAGGGTGCCCGAAGGGCGGGAGGGGCGTGCTAGGAGACCAGGTGACTAGGAGACTCTACGCCGGTCCCCACGCGAGATACCGCAACCGCAATCCTAACGTTCTTCCGTCGTCTCCCGGTCCGAGGGTGTGATCGATCGACAGCTCCAGCGTGTTCGGCGCTGCGCCGTTCGACGCCGGCACGTGCACGTTCCTCTCGAGATACCCCTCGGTCGTTCGAAAGCGATCGACGACGTTACCGTTGATGCGCACGGTGATCTCGGGATTCTTGCTCATCAACTCGCCGGGGATGCCGAGGTGCATGCGGAGGATGGCGGGACCGGCTTGCGGCGGAAGGATCGTGATCGAGCGGCCGCCCATCCATCGCCATTCGGCAATGTCCGCGGATTCGGGTCCGTACCAGCCGGAGACGAATTGCGGACGCGCGGTGAGCGGCTCGAGCGCGATCTCGAAATAGTGGCGGCGCGCGATGTTCCAGAGCCGGCCGCGCTCCCGCGTGAAGACGAGTCCGCGCGGCGTCGTCGATGTGACCTCGGCGAGCAGCCACGCGCGCGGCACCTGCGCGAGCGGCAGTGCGCGATCGTCGATGACGTCGCGGTACGGAACGTTCGGCGCGAAGAGATCGACGAACTTCGACATCGTGTGGCCGACATACAACTGATCGCGCTTCGGATCGATCGTGCGGTTCAGCGTCTGTGCGGCGAGAACGGACGGCGCGACGGTCGTGCGCACGACGTTCAACTCGGGCGCGGTGTAGGCGATGAACGCGATGACGAGCGCGGATGCGAGCGCGGACTGGATCAGGCCTATGTGGCGACCGCTGCCCTCAGCGGTCGCGGTGCCGCTGAGGGCAGCGGCACCCACAACAGACGCGAGTCGGCGAATGCCATCGGCGACGAAGATCGCGAACATCGGCTGGTAGCCGATCGAGAAGCGGCTGATGCTGAAGCGGTCGAGCATCAGCCAAGCAAAGATCGCAAACGGGCCGAATGTCAGGACGTTCCAGAGCATCGAGCGATCGCGGTCGCGAATCGCGCCGATGATCGCGCCGAGCGCGAGCAGCGACGCGATCACGCTCAGCACCGGCGACTGGTATTGCTTGATGAAGAAGCGATCGAAGAGACGCCACAACGCGGGACGATCGGGACTACGGAAGGAGTCGATGCGCGAGATGTAGTCGCCGTGCTCGCGGACGACGCGCAGGTATTCGTGCAGCGAGCCGGTCGCGTAGATCGCACCTCCGAAACAGATCGCGACCACGACGATCACGATCAGCGCAGCGATCGCGATCTCACCGAAACTTCGTTTGCGTGACGCGTAAATGGCGGGAAAGAGTCCGACGAGCAGATTCTGCGGACGAATGCCGATCGCGAGCGCGAGCAACAACGCACCGAGAAAGTAGGCTTTGTTGTCTTCTGCCCCGCGCAGCAGCATCGCCGCGGCGAAGCAGACCAGCACGATCGACGGGATGTCGCTGAACGCGCCGCCGCCGAAGAACCAGACGTTGGGGAAGAACGCGAAGAGCGTCGCGGCGACGACGGACGTCGTGAAATTGTCATCCCGAGCGTGAGCGAGGGACCTGGGTGGGTGGGGCTGCACGGCGTGCTCTTCGCGCCCCGCCCGCCCGGGTCCCTCGCTACGCTCGGGATGACGGGCGGCGAACAGTTCGCGAGCGAGCAGGTACACCGCCGGAAAAATGAGCATGCCGAAAACGAGATTCACGATTTGCAGCGCGTGAAAATCGCTGTCGGCAAAGAATCGCGCGACGTGGGCGATGCCGATGTAGGCGGGGAAGCCGGGCGGGTGCGGGTGATGAAGCGTGACGTTGTAGTCGCGCATCGCCAGCGTGAAGAGCACTTCGTCCCAGTCCCACAGCGATTTCGCGCGAGCGAGGAACCGCGACGCGGCGCAGGCGAGCGCGAGGATCGGGACGATCGCGTTACGAGCGGGAGTAGGTCTGATAGAACTTCCCGTCCCGTTCGGCGAAGCGCTTCAACGGCTCGTTCGGAGTGAACCGCGACCCGAGCGTTGTCGACAATTCGTCGAGACGCGCGAGGATGTACGGCAACCCCAGCGACTCCGCATACCGCAACAGTCCTCCTCGGAAAGGAGGAAAGCCGGTGCCCATGATCATCGCCAGATCGAGCTCGCCCGCGCTGCCGACGATCTTCTCGTCGAGAATCAGCGACGCCTCGTTGATCATCGCCAGAATCGTCCGTTCGACGACCGACTTCGCGTCGGCCTCTTTCGGCGAACGCACACCGATCACTTTGTAGACCGACGCATCGGGACCTTTGCGCTTGCCGGCTTCGTACACGTACAAGCCGCGTTCGTTTTTCTTGCCGTGGCGTCCGTCGTCGTACAGCTTCTGAATCACGGTCGTGCGCTGCTGCATGCGCGCGCCGAATGCTTCGGCGAGAATCACGCCGACTTTCGCGGCGACGTCGAGTCCGACTTCGTCGAGCAGCGCCATCGGTCCCATCGGCATCCCGAAGTCGAGCATCGCTTTGTCGATCGACTCGATCGAGTGGCCTTCCTCGAGGAGGAACCCCGACTCGTTCATGTAGGGACCGAGGATGCGATTGACGACGAAGCCGGGACCGTCGTTGCAGTAGACGACGGTCTTGCCGAGCTTGCGCGCGAAGTTGGCGATCGTGACCATCGCGGCGTCGGAGCTCTTCTCGCCGCGGATGACTTCGACGAGCGGCATGCGGTCGACGGGATTGAAGAAGTGCATGCCGGCGACGTTCTCGGGATGCTTCGCCTGCGCGGCGATCTGCGTGATCGGAATCGTCGAGGTGTTGGTCGCGAAGATCGCGCCCGGTTTCGCCAGCGATTCGAATTCGCTCAGCACCTGACGCTTGATCTGCACGTTCTCGACGACGGCTTCGATCACGACGTCCGTGCGCTGAAAGCCGCTCCAGTCGACGGCGCCGGTGATGCGCGCGAGCTTGCGCCCCATCTCGCCGCGCGTCATGCGGCGGCGCTCGACTTTTTTCTTCCAGATTTTCGATGCGGCTTTCAATCCGCCGCCGATCGCCTTCCAGTTGATGTCACGCATGCGGACGTCGGCGTTGGTTTTGTCGACGATGAGCTGCGCGATGCCGCCGCCCATCACGCCCGCGCCGAGGACGCCGGCGTCGGCGACCTCGCGCGGCTTCGCGGCGAACGGATCCTTCTTCGAGTCTTCCATCAGGAAGAAGAGGCGCACGAGGTTCTGCGCGACGTCGCCCATGATCAGCGGCGCGACTTCCTGTGCCTCGCGCTCGAGCCCGCGCTCGACGCTCGTGCCCATCGCGTACTGCATCACGTCGATTGCTTTCAGCGGCGCGGGGTAGTGGCCGTGTGTCTGCGCGAGCACGGCTTTGCGCGCTTTGCCGAAGATGATGTTGCGCGCGAGCGGATTTCCTTCCACGTAGAACTTCGTCCGCGTTCCGCCTTTGCGCTTGCCGCGTTGCGCGAATTTCGTCGCGACGTCGAGGAGGATGCCGGGCTCCACGACCTCGTCGACGAGTCCCGCTTTCTTCGCGCGTTTGCCGTCGAGCGATTTGCCGTTGAGGATGATGTCGAGTGCGGCGGGCAGTCCGATGAGGCGCGGGAGTTTCGTCACGCCGCCCCACGCGGGAAAGATGCCGAGCTTCACTTCCGGCAGACCGATCTGCGCTTTCGGCGAGTCGGTGATCACGCGCCAGTCGCAGCTGATGGCCATCTCGCAGCCGCCGCCGAGGCAAGCGCCGTCAATCGCGGCGACCGTCGTTTGCGGCAGACGCGCGAGTTTCTGAAACATCTGCTGTCCGAAGCCGACGTACTCGCGCGCTTCTTCGACGTTGGTCGCCTTCGTGAACTCGCTAACGTCCGCGCCGGCGATAAAGATGCCGGGTTTGCGCGAGGCGAAAATGATCTTCTTGATGTCGGTCGCTGCCGCGAGCTCGTCGATCAATGCGGAGAACTCGAGTCCGACCGTCGACGAGAATTTGTTCACCTTCTCGCCCGGCAAATCGAACCAGACGATCGCGAGGTCATGATCGCGTTCGATCGTGAACGCGCGCGGGGCAGCGGGGATCGGAACGGCGGCAGCGGTCATCAGGAGGTTTCCACCAGGTTCTCGTCAGCGTAAAGCTGGTCGATGACGTTCTTGTATTTTTTGTCGATGTTCTTGCGCTTCACTTTCAGCGAAGGCGTGATCTCGTCGTCTTCGATCGTGAAGTCGCGCGGCAGGAGCGCGAAGCGGCGGATCTTCTCCTGCCGGTCGAGGTTCTGATTGAAGCGGTCGATCTCGTCCTGGATCATTTTTCTCACGCCGACGTTGGCCACGAGCTCGTCGCGCGATTTGATCTGCAGGCCGGCGGCGGCCGCATCGCGCTCGAGCTTCTCGAAGTTCGGAACGATGAGCGCGGTGAGGAACTTGCGGCGGTCGCCGATGAGCACCGGCGTGCCGACGTACGGCGAGCTTTTCAGGAGCGCCTCGAGCGGCTGCGGCGCGATGTTCTTTCCGTACGCGTTGATGATGATGTCTTTCTTGCGGTCGGTGATTTTCAGGAACCCGTCGCTATCGATCTCGCCGATGTCGCCGGTGTGGAACCATCCGTCGGCATCGATCGACTGCGCCGTTGCCTCGGGGTTGTTCCAGTAGCCCTTCATGATGTGCGGTCCGCGCGAGAGGATCTCGCCGTCGGACGCGATCTTCACTTCGACGCCTTCGATGATCGGACCGACGGTGCCGAGGCGGCGCTTCTCGGGACGATTGACGGCGATGACGGGCGACGTTTCGGTGAGGCCGTAGCCTTCGAGGATCTCGACACCCGCGCCGATGAAAAATGCCGCGAGCTCCTGCGACAGCGGCGCGCCGCCGGAGACGACGTACTTCACACGTCCGCCGAGACGAGCGAGGATTTTGCTGAACACCAGCTTGTCGGCGATCGCCGATTTGATTTTCAGTCCGAGCGGCATCGGCTTGCGCTCGACGCGATACGGAAGACGCTCCTCGCCGACTTTCAGCGCCCAGCGAAAAATCTTCTGGCGCGCGGCGGGTGCGGTCGCGACGTTGTCCATGATCCGCTGGCGCATTTTCTCGAAGAGCCGCGGCACCGCGCCGAAGTAGGTCGGCCGGATTTCCTGCATGTTCTCGGCGACTTTATTGATGTTCTCGGCGTACGCGATCGTGCCGCCTTTGTAGAGGTAGAGGAAGTCGACCATGCGCTCGAGGATGTGCGAGAGCGGAAGGATCGACAGCGCGACGTCGTCGGCCTGGATCGGAACATAGTTGCGCGTGGTGACGACGTTGCTCGTGACGTTGCCGTGCGTCAGCATCGCGCCTTTGGGATTGCCGGTCGTGCCGGACGTGTAGACGAGCGTCGCGAGGTCGTCGGGCTTGCGCGACGCGCGCGACTGATCGAACCAGGTGCGGCCGTTCTTCTGTTCGAACGCGCGTCCGCGCGCGACGACGTCGGCAAACATCAGCACGCCGGGACTCGGCTGTTCGAGATCGCAGACGATCACGTTCTGCAGCGACGGAACGTGATCGCGGATTTCCCGCACTTTGTCGAGCTGCTCTTTCGTCGAGCAGACGAGAGCGACGGTACCGGCGTCATTGAGGATGTACTCGATCTGCCATCCGAGGAGCGTCGGGTAGACGGGAACGGTGACGGCGGAGGCGCAGAGGATCGCGAAGTCGGCCATCGTCCACTCGGGACGGTTCTCGGCGAGGATGCCGACGCGATCGCCCGGCTTCACGCCGAGCTCATAGAGGCCGGTGGAAAACCAGCGGACAGTGTCGCGGAACTCGGGAACGGTGACATCCACCCACCGGTCGCCGTGCTTCGATTTCATGATCGCGGGACGATCGATTGAACACGTGACCTCGTAGATGTCGTTGAGCGTTTTCGGATCCGCCATTGCTCCCCCGTTTGCCGATGGACTGGAGGCGGATCATAGCAGCAGGCGCATGGGCCCTATGAGCCCGGGCGCATGGGCTCAGAGGCGCAGAGGCTCAGAGGGTGCTTCCATGGGCCCAGAGGCCCAGGCGCATGGGCTCAGGAGCCCAGGCGCATGGGCCATAGGCGCAGAGGCTCAGAGGGCTCTTCTATGAGCCCATGAGCCCATGCGCCTTTGAGCCTAAGCGACTTTCAGCCACTTCCAGATTTCCTTGACGGTCGGGCGTTTGCCGTAGGAGAGGATGCCGATGCGGAAGATCTTGGCGGTGATCAGGAACAACGCGGCGATGGTGGCGATGGAGACGAGAACCGTGATGGCGATGTGCCACAGCGGCGGGTCGGCGACGAGCGTGCGCATGTACATCGTGATCGGGCCCCACATCGGCGCGAGCGAGAAGCCGACGGCGAGCTTGGAGTCGGGATTCGTCAGGATCGGCGCGAGGAGAAACCACGGCATCATCATCGGCAGCGTGATCGGCATGATGAGCTGCTGCGCTTCCTTCTCGGAGTTGCTGACCGCGCCGCCGATCGCGTAGACGCAGACGTACGTCAGATACGAAAGCGTGAAGAAGAGCAGGAAGAAGAAGAACGTCGACGGCTTGAGCATCGACAATGCGCTCACTCCCGCTGATTTTCCAATCGCCTTCAGAACTGCGCCGGCGACTCCCGCCATCAAGAGCCACGTCCCGATCTGCGTGAGACCGACGGCGGCGATGCCGAGGACCTTGCCGACGAGGAGCTGCCTCGAGGAAACGGAGGAGACGAGCACTTCGACGACGCGATCGGTTTTCTCCTGGATGATGCCGCGCATCGTTTCCAGTCCATAAACAAAGGAAGGGATGAAGAGCAGCGCGACGAGGATCATGCCGGCGAAGAAATTGCCCACGCCTCCTTTTTTCTCTACGCCGCTCTTCGAGATCTGCACGGCCTCGACGTCGAGGTCACTGAGAAGGCTGTCGATGTCGGCGCGATCGATGCCGCGCGCCGTGAGACGGTGCTCCTGCACGAATCGATTCGCGTTCGAGGAGAGACGGCCCTGGGTCATGAAGTCGGTGGCGGAGCGGCTGTAGTACTTTAGCTTCGCTTTCGTCGACGTGAGCGCATCGTGCGGAACGAGGAACACGCCGTCGAAGCCGTGCTTGCCGCCCATGTTCGCGACGTACGGTTTCGCGGTCTGCTCGACGTCTTTGTCGCGGGCGTTCACGTATTCGACGATCAGCTGCTGCGGGATGTCGCGCCGCCTCGGCGTGTCGGCGTCCGGCTTGTCATTCTTTTCCGGCTTCTTGAAGGCGTCCTGGAGCTCGCCCGTGCCGTCGACGACCGCGACGTGCTTCTCGCCCAGTCCTCCTTCGAGCAGCAGCGTCGGAATCAGGAACACGCCGACCATCAGCAGCGGCAGGAGGAAGGTCATCACGATGAACATCTTCTTCCGCACGGCCTGCAGGTACTCGCGCTTGAAGATCGCGAACATCTTTTTCATTTCGCCTCCTCGGCCGCCAGCGTCTCCACTCCGACTTTGCCCATGAAGATCTGCTCGAGCGACGGCTGCGCGAGCTCGAAGCGCTGAATGCGCAGGCGCCCCATCGCCGCCTCGAGCACTTGCTGCGCATCGGCGCCGTCATGCAGCGTGATCTCCGCGGAGTTGCTGTCGATCGCCGCGGCGCGAACCTGCGGCAATGTCTGCAGGAACGCGCCGTCGCCGTCGAAGTCGATGTGCAACGCGTTCTTGCCCGCCGCGCCGCGAATCTGATCGAGAGATCCGTCGAGCACGACCTTGCCGCGATGGATGAGGATGATCTCGTCTGCCATCCGTTCCGCTTCCCCCATCATGTGCGTCGAGAGAAGGATCGTCTTCCCCTCGGCGCGCAGATCGAGCAGCAGATTGCGCACGAGCACCATGTTCACGGGATCGAGCCCCGACTGCGGCTCGTCGAGGATGATCAGCTCGGGATCGTGCAGCAGCGTGGCGATGAGCTGTACCTTCTGCTGATTGCCCTTTGACAACTCCTCGACCTTGGCGTTGCGCTTCTCGGTGAGCTCGAAGCGCTCCAGCCATTGGTCGATCTTCGGCCGCACCTCGGCAGGACGCTTGCCCTTGATCTCGGCGAGAAACAAGAGAAGCTCGACGATCTTCATCTGCCGGTACAACCCGCGCTCCTCCGGCAGATATCCAATCCGGTCGCGAAACGCCGACCCCGACCCGTCGCCCCCGCCCAACCACCCGATCTCGCCCGAGTCCGGCATGAAGATGCCGGTGATCATGCGAATGGTCGTCGTCTTCCCCGCGCCGTTGCGCCCCAAAAGCCCGGTGATCGAGCCGCGACGCACGGTGAACGAAACCCCATCCACCGCGCGCACATCCCCGAACACTTTGACCACATCCCGAACCGCCAATATGTCGCCCATACGAACGAGCTCCCTCCAGGAGTGCCGCGTATTGTACGGGCGGTCGGGGGTGAGGTTTTAGGGCTTGGGAGGAGTAATGCCATCATCGGTCACGATGATGCCTATAAAACGTTGGATTTTCTGGATGAAACGGTCAATGGGTGACAGATCATCGCGACCGCGGGCGGTCGCGATCGGCGAGACCCCAATTGACAAGGCACACACCACCAGAACAGCAGCGACACGTCTAGTTTTCATGACGCCCTCCTTAGGCGGATCGATTCGGGAGGGCGCGCCCTTGCACTAGGGAGTGACGCAGCGCGTCAAATCCCTACCCCAAAGTTGATTATTCAGGGCGGAAGGCGAATAGAAGCGTCGGCTGATCGGGAACTTGACGGAGATACTCGCGGACGTCCTGCACCATTCGTCGCGTCGCCGTTCGAGTCCGAACTGCTTCGGACATCAAGGCGAGCGCAGTAAGTGCCGGGACTGTATACGCTAGATTTGATTGCTCGAAGCGACGCATTGCCACGCGGCATATCTCATTGGCTTCGTCAAACGCTCCAGTCGCCAACAACAACTCAGCAATTTCGAGACTTGCTTCGGTTGCTGAAGCCATCATCCCGGTGCGCTCAACTTCGGTTACTACGGCACGCAGCCGTGGCAACGCGTCGTTGATGCGACCTTCGGCTGCTAATACACGCGCGGCGTTCCAACGCGCTCGCGTGGCTTCTGTCGATACTCCAAGCTCTTCGAATAATTGCGCGGCGGCGTCAAGGTAATGGAGTGCTTCGTCGCTCCTCGATAGCTTCCAGCAACAATAGCCAAGATTTGCCAGCACGCGGCCGTATGCGTCTGAGTCGAGTTCTCGACAGAGTTCATTCCTGAACGCAACTAGCGCCGTGTAAGCTCGATCATATTGATGAGAAATCAACAACAGGTTTACTTCCGCGAGCCTTGCTGAAGCATTTCTCGTCTTGTCTTCGTACATGCGGAATAACCGCGCACTCTCCCGCGCATGCCCGATCGCGCTCGTGTACCTCTCCAATCCCCTCTCCACCAACGCCCGCACCACCCCCACCCGCGCGAGGTCGTATTCGTTCGCGACAGACTCGGTAAAGTGTCTTTCTGAGGCGCAAAGAGCCTTTTCCGCACCGACGAAGTCGCCGGTGTAGAACAACGCGTAGGCGCGCTCCCTCCAGGCGGCCCCGCGGAGCTGCGGCGTCGCGGTCTCGAGGTTGTCGGCGATCTCGATGGCGAGAGCGGTGAGCTCGACGGCGTCTCTCGGCATGATGTCGAGGGCCGTCGGGACGGCTTCGAGGAGTTTGCGCACCATTCCGGCAGTGCGGTATTCGGAATGATGGTGGAGAGTGGACATCCACTGTTCGCGTGGACCCACAAGAAGATTGGGCAGGAGTTGCGCGGCTTCCGCATCTTCGATCGCCATCCGGTCGGCGAAGCCGCGGAGGTTGGCGATCGTTTCGGGAACGGGCGCGTCGGACAGCGGACGCGTGTTCCACGTCGTTTCATCGGCCATGGCCTCGGCAATGAGGCGGTAGGTTTCGAGGCGCTCGCGGCAGTCGCTGCACGCGGTGAGATGCTCGTCCATCGCGACCGATGCAGACGCGAGTGCGATCAGGGAGTCGTCGTCGTAGTGTTTCTCTTCGACCATCATCGGGTCACCGATGTGATGTTGAGGTAGATCTCGCGCACGCGTTTGAGGCAGTTGTGAATCAGCTTCTCGGCGTAGCGGCTCGTGGTCTCCAGTTCGCGCGCCACGTCGGCGGCGGAGCGGCCTTCGAAGTAGTGCAGCCAGAGCGTCTCGCGGCATTTCTGCGGGAGGTACTGGAGCGCCTGGTGCACGGTCATCTGCGTTGCGAATTTGTCGGCGAGTCCGTGCGAGCCGGGATCCTGCTGGTCGCCGAAATCGTCGGGCAGCGACTCGGTGCGTCCCTGCGCGCGCCAGTAGTGGCGGCTGGCGTTGCACATCGCGGCGACGAGCCATGCGCGCACGTCGTTGATCTTCGTTCCCGTCTGCAGGAACGAGATGAAGACCTCATGGATGAGGTTCTCGGAGTCGCACTCCGGGATGCGGAACTTGCGCGCGGCGACGTAGAGCAGGAGGCTGCGATGCTCGATGTACATCGCCTCGACATCATCGGCGGCCGACGCGGGCCGGGCTGGCGGTGTCTGCGTGATCACGCGAGCACGCACCTTTTTCTCGGCTCGCGTTCGAGCCGCGGTCGCGACCCCCGTCGGTCTCTCTTCCAGCACGGCTGCCTTTCCATCAGGTGACCCTTCGGCGGACCGCTGCAGATTGCTCGACTTTAGACTCATGACACGTTATCACGATCAGCCGCCGCGGGCGGCATTACGAAATGACGGCTCTCCCGAAGAAACGGATTGATTGTGTCGGACCTCCATCAGTGTACCTCGTTTTGCTTCGGATGTGATGAATTATGGAGATCATCGCACGAACGCCGCCCTTTCGATGCTATTCTCCGCCGTCGCAATGAACCCTGAGCAGACGCGTCAGCTGATCGACGAGACCTGGTCGTCGTCGATCGTTCCCACCCTCCAGCAGTACATCAGCATTCCCAACCAGTCGCCTCTCTACGATCCCGACTGGCGCCGCAACGGCTATATGCATCAGGCGGTTGCGCTCGCGAAAGCGTGGGTGGAACAACAGGGAATCCAAGGGCTGACGATCGAGGTGCACGAGGTCGAGGAGCGCACGCCCGTCATCTTCATGGAGATCGACGGCGATGCGTCGTCGACGGTGTTGATGTACGGCCACCTCGACAAGCAGCCGGCCATGGTCGGCTGGGAAGACGGACTCGGTCCGTGGACTCCGGTGCTGCGCGACGGAAAGCTCTACGGCCGCGGCGGCGCGGACGACGGCTACGCGATCTTCGCGACGGTGTCTTCGATCGCTTCGCTGCAGCGCCAGAACCTGCCGCACTCGCGGATCGTGGTACTGATCGAATGCTGCGAAGAAAGCGGCTCGAATGATCTGCCGACGTACATCGAATTGCTTGCCGATCGCATCGGCACGCCGCGTCTCGTGATCTGCCTCGACTCCGGATGCGGCACGTACGATCAGCTTTGGATGACGACGTCGCTGCGCGGATCGATCGTCGGCAACCTTCATGTCGAAGTGCTGACCGAAGGCGTGCACAGCGGCGACGCCAGCGGCATCGTGCCGTCGACCTTCCGCGTCATCCGCATGCTGCTGGACCGCCTCGAAGACGCGTCGAGCGGCGAGATCATCCCGGAGTGGCTGCACGTCGACGTGCCCCACGATCGCCTCGAAGAGTTGAAGGCGACCGCGCGCGTTCTCGGCGACGACGTCTGGAGCAAGTTCCCGTTCGCGCCCGGCGTGCAGCCGGTGTCGAAGGACCCGCTGCAGCTGCTCGTCAATCGCACGTGGCGTCCCGCGCTCGCGTACACCGGGCAGGCGGGCTTTCCCGATTTGCAGCAGGGCGGCAACGTGTTGCGTCCGAAGACGGCCATCAAACTCTCGCTGCGCGTTCCGCCGTCGCTCGACGCCGGCGACATCGACCGCAAGCTGAAGAACCTGCTCGAAAGCGACCCGCCGTACGGCGCGCGTGTTCTCTTCGATCCCGAAAAAGGCGGCGGCGGCTGGGTCGCGCCGAAGATCGCGCCGTGGCTCGAGCAGTCGGTCGAGCGCGCATCGAAAACGTACTTCGGCAAAGGGCCGATGACGTTCGGCGAAGGGGGATCGATTCCGTTCATGGGGATGCTCGGCGCGCGCTACCCCGAGGCGCAGTTCCTCATCACCGGAGTCCTCGGCCCGCACAGCAATGCGCACGGACCGAACGAGTTCCTGCACATCCCGTATGCGCGCGCGTTGACGGCATGCGTCGCGCAGGTTCTCTCCGACGAGCGCACGACGGCGTAGCGTGTGGGGCAGGCGTTCCAGCCTGCCGCCCGGAGGGCAGGTTGGAAAACCTGCCCTACACCACAAGCTACGGCAGGTTGGAAAACCTGCCCCACACCACAAGTTACGGCAGGTTGGAAAACCTGCCCTACACCGCGAGTTACGACGCAACGCGCGCTCCGCGATCGCGCGACTTCACGCTCGCCTCATCGATCTTTCCGAGCTTCACGAGCCGGCTCGTGATCGCGCCCGACGTGCGGCCGTGCTGCAGCGGCCTCTACGTGCGTTGGGCACAGAAACAGGTCGCAGTTCTCTCGCCCGCGCCCGCACCCGCACCCGCTTCCGCGCCCGGGGCGGGGGCGCGAGCGAGACGAATGTAATCCCCCCACCCCGGGCGCGGAAGCGGGCGCGGGCTCGGGTGCGGGCTCACTTAGGCGTGTCCATTGCGATACTTCTTTTCCCCCGCCTCGATCCGGAACGGCAATCGATTCTGCGGCGGCGGCAGCGGACAGGTCGCGAACGACGTGAACGCGCACGGAGGGTTGTAGGCCTTGTTGAAGTCGACGATCACGTTGCCGTTCTTGTCGGGCGGCGACGCGTAGAGATAGCGCGCGGCGGGATAGGTCGCGTCGCGGCTCGTCGCGTCTTTGAAGATGATGAAGAAGTCGGTCTCGCCCTGCTCGATGATCGGATCGATGCGGTACTCCTTGCCGTCGACGTTGAAGACGAGCGCGCCGGGAACCGCGGTGTCCGACGTCATGCCGGTGACGTCGGTGATCGCGACATGCTTCTCCGGCTTGTACGGCTCGTAGTGCGCTTCGATGCGCCACTTCGGATCGACATCGAAGTAATCGAGGCCGAGGAAATGCGTACGTGTCGGGGCTTGCGAGTCTTTCACGCGCAGGCCGTATCGCTCGCCGCGCTTGATCACCTGGAACGTCGTCGTTCCCATCTTTACGATCGTCGGTCCGTTCTCCGCGGCATCGTCCATGAGTCGCACCGGCGCGGTCACCGACTTGTTGTCGATCGTCTGTCCGACGCCGGGCTGAAGCGTGATGACGTCGCCTTTACGATCGAGCGTCACGCCGGCGATCGGCTGATTCACGCCTTCATTCAACCAGTGCAGTCCAACCAGCGTCAGCCATCCGTTTTCACTGGTCAGGCGCTTCGCTCGATTCGCGCGCCATTGCAGGACTTCGTTGCGGTGCGCGATCACGTCGACGTGCGCCTCCCTCTGGCATGCGGCGAGCGCGACGAGCAGGGAAATCGCGAATAAACGTCTCATTTGGCTAGGATAACGTCACACCGGTTTCTTTTCTTTTGTCATGTGCGTCAAATTTCTGTGGCCGAAGTCGCACCGTTCCCGATGCAAAAATCGGAGCGTGAAGCAGTGACGGCGAGTCCGTGGTCCGAAGAGCAGCGGCTCCTCGGCGCGATTCGAGCGGGTGACACTGCGGCCGCGGAAGAACTGGTCGAGCGAACGTACTCGGCCGTATTCGCATCGATTTACCGTCTGTGCGGCGACAGCGATCTGTCCGCCGACCTGACACAGGAGACGTATCAGAAAGCATGGGCAGCGCTCAGCGGATTCGACGGGCGCTCGCAACTTTTCACATGGCTTTACCGTATCGCCTACACGACGTTTTTGAACTACATCCGCCGGCCGCGGCGGATGACTTCGCTCGACGAACCGGATTCGATCGACGTCGCGGATGAAACGCCCGCCGTCGATGCGGTGTTGGTGGTACAGGAGGAGGCCGAGCACCTCCGCGAGGCAGTCATGAAACTTCCGGAAGACTTGCGATTCACCGTGACCGCACACTTCTGGGGAGGACTGCCGGTGAAAGAGATTGCGCGCATCGAGAAGATCACGACGGTGGCGATCCGCAAGCGATTGCACCGCGCCTTCACGCTGCTCGAGTCGATGCTCGACGAGGAACCGTCATGAATTCGAAACGCAAAGCAGACATTCAGCGGAAGTTGTCGCTGACCGCGGTCCCGCGGCCGCCGGACGATCTGCTGGATCGCATCAAGAGCGACATCCCGAACTATCTGAGCGTCGAAGCGGAGCGCGCGCGCTTCTCGCGCTCGATCGGATTCAACTTGCGCATCGCTGCGTCCATCATCGTGCTGATCTCGATCGCCGCGGCGTTGTACGTCGTCACTCCGACGAAGTCGCCGAACGCGGTGGTCGCGATTCAGCAACGGAAGCCGGAGCCGGCGCCGACTGCATCGGCGACGGATGAAGTTCGTTTGGACATCGTGCAGGCAGCGCCGGCGATGCAGCGGCAAATCGCGGATGCGCGCATCGCACCGCCGGCCGAGGTGCCGCGTGTCGAATCTGAGCCGCCGGCGAGACGAGCGGATGTGCGCGCCGAAGAAGGACGGCGACGCAATGAAATCGCAGCCGTGGAAGGCGGCGTCGAAGGTTTCGTCTCCGGCGGTGTGGCCGGCGGAACGGTCGGAGGCGTGATCGGCGGCAACGAGTCACGAGATCGCGAAGAGGCCGCAGCACCGGCACCGCAGCAACTCGCGGAATCGACGCCTGCACCCGTGCCTACCCCGTACGCATACGCGCCCGAGGTCCCGCCGCCGCCGGCGACTGCAGCTGCGGAAACGCGCGCGATGGCGAAAACCGCGGGCGTGTCGCTCGTTCCTCCTGTGTACGCGGATGATTTGAATCTCGCGCCGAAGTCGGTCTTCGGCATCTCCGTCGATCCCTCCGCGTTCCGCAAAATTCGCGCGACGATCGAGAGCGGCGCGCGTCCGTCACCGTCATCGGTCGACGTCGAAGCGCTCGTCAACTATTTCGCGGGTGCGCCTGCGCGACGCGTGCGCGGCGTGCGCATGGAAGCCGAGGCGTCGCCGGCGCCGGTGGGAGCAAACGGACATCGCGCGATTCTTCGTCTAACAATCGATACCGGCGTCGTCGACGTTCCGGAAGGCGGCTCCGTTCCGCCGATCGCGAAGGACGCGTTGCTGGAGATCGACTTCAATCGCGACGCGGTCGAGCGCATCGATCCGATCGGCGACAGCGGAACGCTCGTGCGCGAAAACGCGCTGCTGCACAACGTGTCGGTGACGGGACTCTACGCGCTCGATCTCCGCACGCCGCTGAAAGCGAAGCAGCGCGTGGCGACGATTCGTCTCACGTATCGCTCGGTCGAGGACGGGAAGAAGCACACGATCGTGCACGAAGTGCGCGGATCCGATTTCTCGAAGCAGTGGGCCAGCGCGTCACGCCGCCATCGCCTCGCCTCCCTCGGCGCGCTGTGGGGCGAGTCGCTGCGCAGCTCGAGCGGCGGCAGTGATGTCGCGCGCCGTGCCGAAGAGCTCGCGTCGCAGGCGCCGAACGACGAGCGCGCGCGCGAGTTGAAGGAAGTGGCCGTGGCGTCGAGCGGCGGAGGCGGGACGAGATAGGCTCACGGGCTCAGAGGCGCATGGGCTCATAGAAACCGCTATGCGCCTGTGAGGCTGTGCGCCTATGAGCCTAGCGCGCTAGCGCTTCTTCCCGCCGCCGAAGTTGCGGATCGACTGGAAATGCACGTCGAAGTAGTTCGCGGCCGCTTTCAGCGCGCGGCCGACGAGCCATCCGTCTTTCGACGGGATGTTCTCGATGTCCGAGCGCATGTGCGACGGCAGCTTGCTCCGGCAACGGCGGCAAAGAGCATTGCCGACCGTTTTGTCGAAATCGCAACGGGGGCAGCTGCGCTTTTGCGCCAACACCGTCACTTGCTCTTTCGTCAGATGCATCGCTGTTATTTTGACACATAAGCCGGTACGACCGGCAGCGTTAATTGGCCTGGCCTCCTTGGACGCCTTCGCCTGTGGCATGTAGAGCGCGGGAATCAATAGAATGCGCGCCCATGGGACAGCGCGTCACGTTTCCTTCCAACGCCCACACCTGCCAGGGATATCTCGCCGGACCGTCGTCAAGCAAGGGTCCCGCGGTCGTCGTGATTCAGGAATGGTGGGGACTCGTTCCGCACATCCAAGACGTCGTCGAGCGATTCGCGCGCGAGGGATTCCTCGCGATCGCACCCGATCTCTATCACGGCAAGACGACCAAGTCGCCGGACGACGCGCAGAAGATGGTGATGGAGCTCGACGTCGATCGCGCGGTCGCGGAGATCATCGGCGCGGGCAACTATCTGCTGCAGCGTCCCGAGTGCACGTCGAAGCAATACGGCGTCGTCGGATTCTGCATGGGCGGTGGACTCGCGCAGTTCGCGGCGGTGAATGACACGAACGTCGGCGCGACGGTGAGCTTCTACGGCGGCTTCAAGAAAGTCGTGACGGACTGGGAGAAGCTGAGCGCGCCGCTGATTCTGATCTACGGCGAAGACGACAAGGGCGTGACGGCCGAAAAGGGACGCGAGCTCGGAGCGAAGCTGCAGAAGATGGGAAAGAACGCCGAGGTCGTGATCTATCCGCACGCGCAGCACGCGTTCTTCAACGACACGCGCCCCGAGGTTTACAACGCGGAGGCGGCGGCCGACGCGTGGAAGCGAACAGTGGAGCTGTTCCGGCGCACGTTGTGACGTCGCTCGCGGCCTACGCGCCGCCGCTCGCATTAGCCCTTGGACTCGTCATCGCGCTCACGGTCGGCAATCCGTACGCGAAGAAGACGTCGAAGCTGACGAAGATCCTGCTGCAGGCCTCCGTCGTCGGACTCGGCTTCGGTATGAACCTGCAGAAAGTCGTCGAAGCGGGACGGACCGGGATCTTCTTCACGATTGCGACGATTCTCGGCACGCTGCTCCTCGGCTATCTGCTCGCGCGCGCGCTGCGCATCAACGCGCGCACGTCGCATCTCATCTCGTCCGGCACCGCGATCTGCGGCGGCAGCGCGATCGCCGCGGTCGGTCCGGTGATCGGCGCAAGCGATGAAGAGATGTCTGTCTCCCTCGGCACGGTATTCATTCTCAACTCCGTCGCGTTGTTTCTCTTTCCGCTCATCGGCGCCGCATTGCATCTGACGCAAAGACAGTTCGGCGTCTGGTCGGCGATCGCGATTCACGACACGAGCTCCGTCGTCGGCGCGGCGTCGGCGTACGGAAAAGAAGCGCTGCAGATCGCGACGACGGTGAAACTGACCCGCGCACTCTGGATCGTGCCGCTCACGATCGGCACCGCGCTGGCGTTTCATCGCGGCGCCAAAACTCGCGTCGCGATTCCGTGGTTCATCTTTCTCTTCGTGATCGCATCGATCATCCGAACGTACGTGAATGGACCGTGGGACATCATCGTCGTCATCGCGCGCATCGGTCTCACGCTCACGCTGTTCCTCATCGGCGCGGGACTCTCGCGCCGCAGTCTCGCCGCCGTCGGCATCCGTCCGCTGATCCTCGGCGTCGTGCTCTGGCTGGTCATCTCGCTGGCCGGACTCTGGGCAGTCACGGCCACGCTCGCGTAAGATCGCCGCGTGGGGGAAGTCGTTCTTCAAGGCAAACTGAACGCGTTCCGCTTCCCCGAGGTGCTCACGTTCCTCAGCAGCACGCGCAAGAGCGGAACGCTGACGGTGTTGAACGGCGAGAAAGAGGCGTACCTCTTTTTCGACGACGGCTCGCTCGTCTACGCCGGCTCGAACCAGGAACGCTTCCGCCTCGGCTCGATTCTGCTGCGCAAGAAACGGATGACGCGCAACCAGAGCGAGCGCATCGACGCGCTGATGGCGCGCGAAGGCGGACGGTTCGGACAACACGCGATCACGGAGGGCGTGCTGACCGAGGCGCAGCTGCGGGATTCCCTGAAGATTCAGGTCTCGGAGATCGTCTACGACTGCTTCGTGTGGGACGGCGGCGCGTTCGCGTTCGATCAGGACGGCGCGCACTTGCCGCAGCACGCGGTCACGATCTCGGTCGACCTCGCGAACCTCATCATGGAAGGAGCGCGGCGGATCGACGAATGGGAGCAGTGCCTCAAGCTGCTGCCCGATCAATCGGCCGTGTTCCGCGTCGTCGCCACGCCGCGCGACGAGAAGATCACGCTGACCGCCGACGAATGGCGAATCCTGTTTCTCATCAACGGACAGCGCACGCTCGAAGATCTCTGCCACGACTCCGAAGACGACGCGTTCAACGTCTATCGCGTCGTGTACGGATTGCTCGCCAGCAAATTGATCGAGCCGGTGGCGCAGCAGCACATCATCGACTCCGACGACACGAACACGCCGCACACGACGCCGCTCGCGATCTCCGAGGACGCGACGTACCGGCAAGGCGCGCCGCGATTCGAGGGGGATTCGACGATTCACGAGATGGACGACGACACGAGTCTCCTCGTGTCATCGGAAGCGAAGCTGTCGTACACCGACGTCGTGCGGCCGACGATCGCGCAGCTGACGATCGAGACCGACGGGGGCGGACGCCGCGTGATGCCGCTGACGGAGCCGGAGTACCTGATCGGCCGCCATCGCGACAACACGATCCAGCTCAACGATCCCGGCGTCTCCGGTTTTCACGCGCGCCTCTTCCTCGGACCGCACGGCTACGTGATCGAAGACTTGAAGAGCCGCAACGGCGTGTGGGTGAACGGCGACCGCACGCAGAGCGCGACGCCGTTGCAGCACGGCGATCGCGTGCACGTCGGTCAGACGGATTTGTTCTTCGAGGTGCTGTTCAATCCCGCGTAGCGCGGTCTTCTCAGTTTATCCCGCGCGGAGACGCGGGATCTTCGGTTATACCGCGCGTTGATTGCCCACAGGCGTGTGTCGCGCGGTGTCACCACTGATCCCGCGTCTGCGCGCGGGATAAACTGAAAGCCCAACGATCACCGAATGCGGTCCGTCTTCATGTACGGCCGCAGCGCTTCCGGCACGATCACGCTTCCGTCTTCCTGCTGGTAGTTTTCGAGAATCGCGACGAGCGTTCGGCCTAACGGCAGGCCGGAGCCGTTGAGCGTGTGCACGAAGCGCGTCTGCTTCTCGCCGGCGCGATAGCGGATATTCGCGCGGCGCGCCTGGAAGTCGGTGAAGTTCGAGCAGGACGAGATCTCGCGATATGTGTCCTGTCCCGGCAGCCACACTTCGATGTCGTACGTCTTCGCGGAGGCGAAGCTCATGTCGCCGGTCGAGAGCGTGACGACGCGGTAGTGCAGGCCGAGGAGCTGGAGGATTTCTTCGGCGTCGCGCGTCAGCTTTTCGTGCTCTTCCCACGAGGTGTCCGGCAGCGTGAATTTCACGAGCTCGACTTTCTCGAACTGATGCTGACGAATGAGACCGCGCGTGTCCTTGCCGGCGGATCCCGCTTCGCTGCGGAAGCAAGGCGTGTACGCGGTGTAATGGATCGGCAGCTTCGCCGCATCGAGGATCTCGTCGCGATGAATGTTCGTCACCGGCACTTCCGCGGTCGGCACGAGATACCATGGCTTCTCGTGACGCAACCTGAACAAGTCCTCTTCGAACTTCGGCAACTGTCCGGTGCCGAAGAGCGAGTCGCCGTTGACGATGAACGGCGGCAGCACCTCGGTGTAACCCTGCCGCTCGTGCACGTCGAGCATGAAGTTCATCAGCGCGCGATTCAGCTTCGCCGCGCCGGCGTAGAGAAACGCGAACCGCGCGCCGGTGACTTTCGCGGCGCGCTCGAAGTCGAGGATGCCGAGAGCGTCGCCGATGTCCCAGTGGTTGTTCGGCGCGAACGAAAATGACGGCTTCTCGCCCCACGTGCGCTCCACGCGATTCGCGGACTCGTCCACGCCGACGGGGACGGATTCGTGCGGGACGTTGGGGAAGCCGATCTCGAGATTGCGGAACTCTTCCTCGATTTGCGCGAGGCGATCGTCGAGGACTTTGATCTCGTCGCCGACGCGCTTCATCGCTTCGATCTGCGACGACGCGTCCTGCTTGTTCTTCTTCAACGTCGCGATTTCCTGCGACGCGCTGTTGCGCTGCGCTTTCAACTGCTCGACGCTGACGATCGAGCGGCGCCGCTCGCCGTCGAGCTCGAGGAACCGTTCGATGTCGACGTTGGCGCCGCGGTTTTTTAGCGCGGTGCGGTATTCGTCCGCATGTTCACGCAGGTAATCTCGGGACAACATGGGCGCGAATGATACACGTCAGTGCCGCACGGAACGGCTGCGCAGCGGCGCGGGATTCGCGATGTCGAAATCGCCGAGAATCACCAGCGCGTAGCTTTGGCGCGGGCCGAAACGAAGCTGCGAGGCGGTGACGGTGATGTCGTATGCGCCGGGAGACGGCTGCGCGAGCGAGAGGGCTTCGACGTTGTTCAGATGATCGTTCGTCGCGATGTCGTTCACGCGCAGATCGAGATCGTTCACGAGCTCCGGAGTCGGATCGGCGATCGAGCGTACGACGCCGGGAGGATCGGTCCACACGAGCACCGCTTTGAACGGCGCGTTGGATTTCAGCTGCACGCGGATCGTCGACGACTGTCCCTGCGCAAGTCCGGAGGAAAGCGGGACGTCGACGACGCGAATGTGGCGCGCATCGCCAGGAAAATAAAGCGCGTCGTCGAGGACGGGAAATCCCCAACCCTGTTCGTTCGACGGCACGGGTTTCGTCGCAATGAGATTTCCGTTTTGCGGACGCCAGAGCACGGGACGCGCGGCCGCGATGATCGTGGCCTTGAGCAGCGCAGCGCTGGGAGTGATGCGGTTCGCAGTCGTCGCGACGCCGGTCGGATAGAAGCCGTCGGTGTAGTACTGCCGCACGAGCGCGGCTGCGCCTGCGACCGACGGCGCGGCCCACGACGTGCCGTCGGAATCCGTCGCCTCGCACGCGCGGCCGTCGTTGTTCAGATCGATGTCGCCCGACATCACCTTCGCCGGACCGACGACGTCGGGCTTGATGCGGCCGTCGCGCGACGGGCCGAAAAGCGTGAACTGCGCGAGGATGTCGTCGTCACCCGAGCCGTAGTAGCGCGTGCCACCGACCTGCAGCGTGTTCTTCGCCGAGCCGGGCGCGGAGAGCGAGCTCGCCGGCGGAGTGCCGTTGCCGCTGGCGTTTCCGGTGTTGAAGACGAGGAGCGAGTCGGGATGCGACCAGACAAACGCGTCGACTTCGCGCGACGTGCTCGAGTAATTCGCGGTCGGCGGCGTCGCGGGATACGGAACGCCCTGGCGATCGCCCCACGAATTCGAATGAATGCGCGCTCCCTGTTTGTAGGCCTGTTCGAAGATCGGCGTGAGCACGGCCGGGCATCCGATGCCCGGATACTGCGTGCACGCGTCGCCGGTCGTCAGACCCGCGTCCTGAATCACGAGCTTCGCGCCCGGCGCGATCGCGTCACCCCAATCGTGTTTGATCGGTGCGCCGCTGTCGCCGGCGATCGCGCCCGCGGCGTGCGTGCCGTGTCCATGATTGTCGAGCGCGCCCGGCGCGCCGATCGCGTCGCAGCCCTTCGCGCCGGGGTACTGGTTGCAGGAGTAAAGAAAATCGTAGGCGATGACTTTCCGCCGCGACAAATCGACATTCGTCCAATCGAGCCCGCCTGAGGGGGTTCCGGTGTTGAAGGGCGGCGCCGATCCGTCCGGCTCCGCGTAGTAACACGAGCTGTACTCGAGACCCGTGTCGACGATGGCGACGATCTGCCCCTCGCCGTGGATGCCGCGATCGTGCAGCGGCGTCGGCCCGATCGGCGAGCCGCTCTGGAGGGAGCGATAGGAAAACTCGTTGGCGGAGGCGCTGAACGCGATCAGCAGGACTGCGAATAATTTTCGCACGGAGCGGAGAACGCGCGACTAGTGCACGAACTTCCTTCGGTTCCGAATGTAGTCCGCGAGGATGTACTCCCCCAGCCGGTCGGGTGAGGCGTAGAACGCGCGGCCGCGGTTGATTTTCGAGAGCTGGTCGACGAAGTTGACGAGCATCGGGTCGGTCGCGAGCATGAATGTGGTGATGGGGATGCCGGCGCGGCGGCAGCGGTCCGCTTCTTCGAGCGTGCGGTTGACGATCTTCATGTCGAGACCGAACGAGTTGGTATACAGGCGGCCGTTCTCGGTCAGCGCGGACGGTTTGCCATCGGTGATCATGAAGATCTGTTTATTGTTGTGCTTGCGTCTCCGCAGGATGCGCTGCGCGAGCTCGAGTCCCGCTTTCGTGTTGGTGTGATACGGGCCAACCTCGGCGTAAGGGATCTCCGAGATCGGCACTTCCTTCGCGTCGTCGCCGAAGAGCAGCACATCGATCGCGTCTTTCGGATACTTCGTCATGATCAGTTCCGTCAGCGCGAGCGCGACTTTCTTCGCCGGCGTGATGCGGTCCTCGCCGTAGAGGATCATCGAGTGCGAGATGTCGATCATGACGACGGTCGCGCAACTGGAGTTGTGCTCGGTCTCGAAGACTTCGAGGTCGTCTTCGGTGATCGAGATCGCATCCGCGGGATCGTTGTGCTTCATCGCGTTCTGCAATGAGCGGATGGAATCGATCGACATCGGATCGTCGCCGAAATGATATGGACGCGTCTCACTGAGGCGCTCCGTCCCCTGCCCCGCGTTCGCGACGGAGTGATAGCCACTGATCGATTTCTGCAGGCCGCCGAAAATCTCGTCGAGTGCATCGCGGCGGATCTGACGCTCGCCTCCGGCCGCGAGGACGACGTTCCCTTCGGAGTCGCGTCCGAGGATGTTCTCGTCGAGAAGCTGTGCGAAGAAAGCCTCGAGATCGACGTCGGGATCGATGTAGCCGCGCTGCTGGAGCATGCGCATCCAGCGCATCGCCTCTTCGACGTCGCCGCCGCTCTGCAACAGCAATTGATTGAAGAGACGGCGCAGTCCCATCTCTTCGAGGAGGCGCCGGATCAGGTCGGGGTCGAGGTGGCCGTAGCGATGTCTCATGCAGGGCTGAGTGCTGGGTGCTGAGTGCTGGGTGCTGGGAGCTCGGCTTCTAACTCAGCACCCAGCACCCAGCACTGTTTTACGCCTCTCCGAGAGGCTTGTTTTTCTCTAACTTTTCGATCCACTTCGCGATCGTCGGATTGTTCGGCAGATGCTCGCGCGCTTCTTCGAGCGACACGAGCGCGTCGTCTTCGCGGCCCATGACCAAAAGAATCTGCACGCGCAATTCCACGAGCGCCTGATACAACGCGAAGTCGGTGACTTTTTGTTGCGACAGGAGCGACATCGCGCGCGTGACGAATTTCAGCGCGACGTCGGGCTTCGAATCGTTGAGCGCGTCCGCCGCGAAACGATGAAGCATCCTCGGCGAGTCGCCGAGGAAGGACTTCGCGTCGACGAATTGAAGCAGCGCCTCGCGCACGACCGACTCCTGGTCGGGAAACCATCCGTCGCGGATGATCCGGTCGATCTGCCGCGAGAGCTCATTCGGGATGTCGGCCGAGACTTTGGTCATTGCCTTGTCTGGTTTCCTGGTTCTCTAGTTTATCCCGCGCGAAGAGTGGTTGCGCGGTTGCTCGGTCGCGCGGTGGGGTGGGCGGGCCGCGCAACTGCGCGACCGCGTAACCGCGCAACCCAACCTATCGAACCGTCCGTAAAACGTTGAACTTCATCAGCTCCTGGAACGTGATCGTCGAGTCGAGGTCTTCGCGCGCGAGGCGGAGCGCCTGGTGCAATCCTTCGAGCACCATCTCCATCCAGAACGCGAGCTCTTCGTCGCGCTTCGGACTCGCGTACTTGCGCGCGACGTCGGCGAGGCGCGGCACGCGCGACAGCTCGCGGAAGTATTCGGCGAATGGCTGTTCATCCGACAACGTGATCTTGTTGCCGTCCGCGAACCACGCCAGGATCGATTCGTAGCCTGGCTCGCTCGGGGCAGCGGCGGGTGGCGGTTCTTCGCGCTGCTGCTGCTGTTCTTTTTTCTTTTGGCGGCGTCCCGAGAACATGTCGTCGAGCTCGTCGTGGTCGATCTCGCCGTAGCGCTTCTCGCGCGCTGCGCGCTCGTTCACGCCCGCGCGCTCGATCGCCGGGAACTTCGTCGAGAACAATTTCCCGACCGTCTCGCCGATCAGTTTTCGCGCGACGACTTCCGCGCCCTGCTGCTCCCCTTCGTACACCATCTCCACTTTTCCGGTGACCGCCGGCAGCACCATGTTGAGATCGCAGAGTCGCGGGAAGACATATTTGTCGCCGGTCATCGCGGCGCGGCGCTCGAGATTCGATTGCAGCAATTCCATCGCCGCGATCGTCAGTCGCGCGGACACGCCCGACGACTGATCGACGAGCTCCGATCCGCGCGCGGTGAACGCGATCGACTCGACGAGATCGCGCACGTACGGCGGAATGTCGATCGACGCGGCTCCGTCGCGATCGAGCCACGCTTCCTGATCGGTGATGCGCCGCGCGGTCTCGACGCTCTGCGGATAGTGCGTGAGGATCTGTGAGTCGATGCGGTCCTTCAGCGGCGTGATGATGTTCCCGCGGCTCGTGTAGTCCTCGGGGTTCGCGCTGAAGACGAGCACGACGTCCATCGGAATGCGCACCGGAAATCCGCGGATCTGCAGGTCGCGCTCTTCGAGAATGTTGAGCAGCGCAACCTGAATGCGCGGCGCGAGATCAGGCAGCTCGTTGATCGCGAAGATGCCGCGATTCGTGCGCGGGATGATGCCGTAGTGGATCACTTCCTCGTCGGCGTACGTGAGGCGCTGATTCGCGGCTTTGATCGGATCGATGTCGCCGATGAGATCGGCGACCGTGACGTCGGGCGTCGCGAGTTTTTCGCGATAACGCAGATCGCGCGGAATCCACGCGATCGGCAGGTCGTCACCTTTCTCGACGGCAAGCCGCCGGCAGCGTTTGCACGTCGGCTGATACGGCGTGTCGTTGATCTCGCAGCCGTCGATCGTCGGAATGTGCTCGTCGAGGAGTGACGTCAGCGCGCGGAGAATGCGCGTCTTCGCCTGTCCGCGAAGGCCGAGGAGGATGATGTCGTGCCTGGAGAGGATCGCGTTGTGAATCGCGGGAATGACGGTGCGCTCGTAGCCGTGGATGCCGGGGAACGTCTTCTCGCCGCGCGCGATTTTGCCGAGGAGATTCGCGCGCATCTCGTCCTTGACCGAGCGGACCTGATAGCCCGACGCGCGCAACTCTCCGAGAATGTGGATCTGCGTCATAGGGGCGTCGAGATTAGCACGAGCGGTGAGCTCAGGATGACGGTTGCTCCTCCGGATCGCGATTGAACTCGTTCATCGCGCGCCGGAGATCGCCGCGGCAAAACAGCACCAGCGCATCGACGGAGCGGTCGATTGCGCGATCGACGATCGGCTGTTCGTCGGGCGTGAATTCGTCCAGCACGTAGTCGCGCAGACGCGTCTCCGGCGAGCCGATGCCGAGACGCAGCCGCGGAAAATTTTCGGAGCCGAGCTCTTCGACGATCGAGCGCATCCCGTTGTGCGTCCCCGCGGACCCGTTCGGCCGAATCCGCAACTTCCCGAGCGGCAGATCGATGTCGTCATAGACGACCATCAACTCCTCCGTCGACTCCGCGTATGCATTGACCAGCAACCGTACCGCATCGCCCGAGAGGTTCATATAGGTAAGCGGCTTCGCCACCAGCACACTTCCGCCCGCCACCCGCCCCGTCCCCGTCATCGCGCTCTTTTCATGTCGCGCCACGGCGATGCGAAATTTTTTCGCGAACGCGTCGACCACCTGCCACCCGACGTTGTGGCGCGTCAGCGCGTATTCAGGGCCGGGATTGCCGAGACCGACGATCAATTTCATCCGGGTGCGAAGGGTACAATGCAGAGGATGGACGCGCTACCGCCGCTGATCGCCGGCAAGCTGCCCGAAGTGCGGGCGCTGTGCGAGAAGTATCACGTGAAGCGGCTCGGCGTGTTCGGGTCGGTGGCGAAGGGAACGTTCGATCCGGAGCGAAGCGATATCGATTTCGTGGTGGAGTTCGACGAAGACCCGACGAACACGCGTTACGGCTGGGGTGGACGATTGCTTGCGATTCTGAGTGATCTCGAAAACGTATTCGGCCGCAAAGTGGACGTCGTCGAACGACGAGCGATCGAGAACCCATACTTTCATCAAGTGCTGGCGCTGACGGAACGGCCGGTCTATGAACGAACTCGAGCAGCTTGAGCGGAAGACGCGGCTGTGGCACATCGAGAAAGCGGCCGGCAAGATCAGCAGGTTCATTGCCGAGCGCACGCTCGAGCAGTTCCTCACCGATGAAATGCTGCGAGCAGCGGTAGAGCGTGAGCTGATCACGATCGGCGAAGCAATGGCGCGCGCCGAGCAGGTCGATCCGGAGCTCGCGAACCTGATCACCGATGTTCCGGGAATCATCGCGTGCCGCAACCAGCTCGTGCACAACTATCCGCGTATTGCGCCGGAACGGATTTGGGAGATCGTCAGCGAGCATCTCCCTCTCCTCCTCACCCAGGTCCGCGCGCTCCTCGCTGGTCAGAATCCTGCATAGTCCGCTTGAACGAATCGGGGATGGACAAGCCAAGGCCGCGAATCGTCGTCGTCGACGACAATGCGAATGATGTTCAGGTCACGCGGCGCTTTCTCGAGCGGCGCGGGTATGACGCCGTTCCTGCACTCTCCGGCGAGGAAGGGCTCGAGATCGCGCAGAAGCTGATGCCGGACGCGATGGTCATCGACTATCGCATGCCGGGCATGGACGGCTTCGAGGTCACGCGCCGGCTGAAGAGCGATCCACGTCTGCAGACGATCCCCGTGCTGATGCTGACCGGCAGCGATTCCGCGCAGCACGTCGTCGAAGGGCTCGGCGCCGGCGCGGATGATTTCGTGACCAAGGGCTCCGACACCGAGGTGCTCACCGCGCGGCTGGGCGCGCTGCTGCGCATGAAGGCGTACCAGGATCAGCTGCGCCGTATGAACGAGCAGATGCGGCGCGATCTGCAGATCGCGCGGCGCGTACAGGAAGCGCTCATGCCGCAGCGTGAGTTCTGTTCGCCGCGCATGGAGATCCGATCCGCCTACATTCCGAGCGAAATGCTGTCCGGAGATTTCTACGACTACTTCGTGCAGGATGAGAATCTCTACCTCTTCGTCGCCGACGTCTCCGGCCACGGCCTCCCTGCGGCTATCCTCGTGTCGATGCTCAAGAGCTACATTCATACCGAGGCGGCGTCGGAGCCGTCGCTTGCGGCGTTCATGTCGTCGCTGAACGATTTTCTGTTCAGCGTCAGCCTGCCGACGCAATACGCGACGGCGATGTTCTTCCGTCTCGATGAGAACGGACAGCTCGCCTACACGAACGCGGCGCATCCGCCGTTTCTCCTCGATCAGCGCGGCGACAAAACGATCCTCCTCGAACAGCCCGGCAATCTCCTCGGCGCGATGCCGAACATGGCCTTCGAAGACTTCACCGTCAGCGTCTCGCCGGGCGACACGCTCTTCGTCTACACCGACGGGCTGACCGATCGCTGCACGCCCGGCGGCGAGTTCTATTCGATCGAGCGCGTGGCGTCGCTGATCGAGCGCGGGCGCGACGCCGACCTCGCGGCGCTGTACGAGGCGATTTACGCGGATGTGACCGAATTCCCGACCACGGAAGAATTTCGCGACGACATCGCGTTTGTGGTTGCGCGGTTCCACTAACGTAATGACACGAAAACTCGCCGTTTTTCTCCTGCTCCTCGCCGCCCCCGTCTCGCTCCACGCGGTCACGCCGCAGATTTTCCCCGACGACTACAAGCCGTCGCAGTGCCAGGCAAAAGATCCGTGTGCGACCTTCGACCGCTCGGCGATCACCAACGCCGGCGCGCGCATGCAGGGCTACACGAACCTCCGCGAGACCTGGATCAACACGCACATCGACAAGCTGCAGGCGGACATCAAACCGTACTGTACGAAGCTCGCGACCTGCTACGGCACGCTCGGCAACACCAGCATGTTCTGCAACGACGTCGTGCTCACGCAGATGATGTCGGTTTGCGATCAGTGGCCGCAGAAGTCGGACGATCACGATCAGTGCTTTCTGATGATGCGCACCTACGCAACCGGCATCGATCTCAAGGCCTGGGACACGTGGACCGCCGCGCAGGAGTGCGCGAAGGCGAACGCCACACCGGGCCCGCGGCAGATGGAGCTCATCGTCACACCGAAGACGCTTCCCCTCGACTTCGACGGCAAGCTCGTGATCTACGCGCTCGACAAAGAGACGCGCGTTCCGCTGCGCGCGATCATCAACGTCGAAGGCGAGATCCTGTACGCGCGCGAGGCTCCCGACGGAATCACGACGACGTCGTATGCGCTGCCCTGGAAAGCGAGCCTGCGCAAGGTGACGCGCGCGGACGGCCACTCCGACATCGTGCCGCCGAAAGTGACGGTCACGCGCGAAGGCTACGAGACCATCACGTTCCCGATGCCGCTCGAAGTGCGGCCGATGGTCGCGTCGATGACGCCGGCCGTCTCGTCGTTGAAGCGCGGCAAGAACAAGATCACCGTGACGGCGATCGACTCGAAGACCGGCAAGCCGGTCGACGCGCGCGTGATGATCGGCGAGCACGACGTCGCCGAGGCCGGACAACCGTTCGAGCTCGACCTCAAGAAGGGCGAGAAGCGCGAAGAGATCTGGGTGCGCTCGTCGTTCGAGCGATACAGCGACGTGGTGGTCGCGCCGGCGAAACGGTAGAGGCCTTTTGCGATGCCTTTGTGGCGACCGCTGCCCTCAGCGGTCGCGGCGGCGCGAAGCGCCGCTGGCGCCGCCGTTAGGCGGCGCTGTGACCGCTGAGGGCAGCGGTCACCACAACCTGGAGTTCACTCCTCTTCCAGAATCTCCTCGAGATCGCGCTCCTTCATCAACTCGCGCGTGATCCCAGCGTGCTTTTTCGTCCCGTAGTACCACGCCGACTTGATCGACGGCGACTCGGGGAACGCGCCGTCGTAGACGAAGCACTCCAGCGATCGGAGCCTTCCGTTCAACACGTGCAGCGATGCGTCGACCGGCGTCTTCACTCCGTCGAGCTCGATCTGCAGGTCGTCGAGATGCAGGAGCTTGCGATCGATCGGCTTCGCGCTCGCCGGCACGTCGAAGCGCGTGACGAAGCCGCGCGTGTTCACTTCGCGGTCGCGCACGGACGCGGCCGCGTACTGCGCGCGCAGCGCGTCCAGCAGCGGATGGTCGCCGGCCAGCAGGCCCGCGATCACCTGTCGTTCGAACTCTTCAATCGTCATCGTCACTGCGCAACGTCCGTCATCGTCACTGCGCAACGGCGTCACGCGATTCGCTGAAGCAACTCGACTGCCTGCGGCTTCTTTTCGTAACGCACGTCGGTCGCGGCAATCTTCTCGAGATATTTTCGCGCCTCCGCGCGGTCGTCGCGGCGCAGGTGGCAGCGCGCGATCCAGAACCAGGTGTCGACGACGTATTCGTTCTCGCTGAAGCGATGCGTCTGCACCGCTTTCTCGAACGCCTCGACGGCTTCGCCGTAGCGCTGCTGCAGGTAGCGGATGCGGCCGAGGTGCGAGAGCGCGTCGAAGTAATCGAACGAGCTCTGGTCGACGTTCTCGATCACGCGGCGATAAAACGCCTCGGCCTCCGGATACGCGCCGCGATCGAAATGGATCGCGCCGCAGAAGAGGAGTGCGTTGCGATAGAAGTAGGAGTTGAAAAACGGCGCGTTCTCGTCGAAGAGACCCAGCGCCTCTTCGAAGAGATGCAGCGCGTCGTCGAAGTCGTGCAGCGCGTACGAGTTCAGGGCCTTGAGCGCGAGCGCCTGCGCGGTGACGTTCGCGTTCGGCGCGAAGCGCAGCGAGCGATCGTGCAGGTCTTTCGCTTTTGCATAGTCGCGCTCTTCGTGCGACAAGTGACCGAGGATCACGTACGACTTGTATTTGATGTCGTTGGCCTCGTCCGACTCCTCGGACGCACACGCCGCGCTGAAACCTTCGCGCGCTTTCGCGAGGTCGGTCGCATACAAAGCAGCAACGGCGCGGTAGTACGTCGCCTCGAGCGTCGTCAGCACCGTGCTCTTCGACGCGCTGAGCTGATCGATGAACTTCGTCACGAGCTGCGCGAGGATGCGATTCTCCGAGGACGGATCGACGATGAAGTTCTGCAGGTAGACGAGACGGTTCTCGAGGATGCGCATCATCTCCAGCATGATCGTGACGCGATCCTGATCGTTCGGCGCGTCGCGGAACATGGACGCGAGCTGCCGCTGCAGCGACTGATAGAGCGTGTCGTATTCGTGCGCGGTCTTCTCGGACAGCTCGCCCGGTTCCTTCTGCAGTTTCGCTTCGAGCGCGATGCGATCGTTGACGAGCTGCCGCAATCGTTCGGCTACGTCGGCCATAAATCGAAGAGTAGCAGACTGCAAATGCAGGGCCCGGTTACGTCGGTTGCGCGATTACGCGGTCGCGGTTACGCGGCGGCCGGGGGAAGCCGCGCAACTGCGCGACCGAGCGACTGCGCAACCGCCGTCACCGTTCCCGCTCTTTGATCGGCGCGCCCGACACTTCCAGCAAACGAAATTCGAGCTGATGGCGATCTTCATCGATCGACTCGACACGCACCTTGACGTGATCGCCGAGGCGGAGCTCGCGGTGCGAAGACTCGCCGATCATGCGATGCGAGCGGTCGTGATAGCGCCAGTAGTCGCCGCCGATCGTTGCGACCGGCACCATGCCCTGCACGAAGATTTCATCGAGCTCGACGAAGAGGCCGAACGGCGCGACACCGGTGACGATGCCGCTGTATTCGTTGCCGACTTTGTCGCGCATGAAGATGACTTTTTTCCACTCCAGCACTTCGCGCTCCGCCTCCTCGGCGCGCCGCTCGCGATCGCTCGACTGCTGCGCGTACAGCGGATGCGCGCGCTCGAGCTCGTCGCGGCGCTCGCCGTACAGCGCTCCGCTGGTGATCAATTCGTTGAGACGCCGATGCACGATGAGATCGGGATAGCGGCGGATCGGCGACGTGAAGTGGCAGTAGTGCTCGAGGCCGAGCGCGAAGTGTCCGATGTTCTCTTCGGAGTAAAACGCGCGCTTCATGGAGCGAAGAATGATGTTCGTGAGAAATCGCTCCTCGGGTGTGCCGGCGACCGTCCTGAGCACGCGCTGCAATTCCGCGGGACGGATGTCTTCGAGATCGCCGCGCAGCGTGAGCCTGAATTCCTTGAGGATCTCTTTCAGATCGGTGAGCTTCTGCGGGTCGGGCTGCTGGTGCACGCGATAGATGCCGGGCTGGTTCGCGAACACGAGCTCGCGCGCGACGACTTCGTTCGCGGCGAGCATGAACTCTTCGATGATGCGATGCGCGACGTTGCGCGCGCTCGGACGAATCGCCTCGATGTCGCCGCTTTCCCCCAGCATCACCTCCGCCTCGGGTAAATCGAAGTCGATCGACCCGCGCTGATCGCGCCGCGTACGCAAGATCTCGAATAGCTCGAGCATGCGTTGAAAATCGGGAAGGAGATATCCGTAGCGTTCGCGAAGTTCCGGCGTGATGTCGGTGAGCAGCGCGTTGACGTTCGTGTACGTCATCCGCTCTTTCGTCTTGATCACCGACTTGTAGATCTTGTGATTGAGGAACCGTCCGCGCCGATCGATCTCGATCTCGCACGAGAACGTGAGCCGCTCGATCTGCGGGTTCAGCGAGCAGATGCCGTTTGACAAACGCTCCGGCAGCATCGGAATCGCGCGGCCGGGAAAGTAGACGGACGTTCCGCGCTCGAATGCTTCCGCGTCGAGCGCGCTCCCCTGGGTCACATAGTGGGAGACGTCGGCGATGTGGACCCCGAGAAGCAGGTTGCCGTTCGGAAGGTTCTGCACTTCGACGGCGTCGTCGAAGTCTTTCGCGGTCTCGCCGTCGATCGTGACGATGTTGCGGTCGCGGAGATCGACTCGTTGCGCGATCACGTCCTGCGGCACTTCGAGCGGAATCGCATCGGCCGCGATCAGCACTTCGTCGGGCATGAGGTGCGGGATGTGGTGTTTGCGGACGACGACTTCGATGTCGACGCCGGGCTCGCCGATGAAGCCGAGAATCTCGACGACGCGGCCGGAGGCGAAGTGCGTCGAGCGATCAGGATAGCGATCGAGCTCGACGTTCACCATCTGCCCGTCCTTCGCATTCATCGTCGCGTCGTGCTGGATGAGGATGTCGGTGTCGAGGCGGACGTCGAACGGAACGACGAACGGCTCGGGCTCGAGATGGAAACGACCGACGAGCGTTTTGTGCGCGCGGCGCAAAACCTGATTGACTTCGCCGGCGATGTACTGCCGGTCGCGGACGCGTTTGTACGACGGATGTTTTTTGTCGATGCGGACGATGACGAGGTCCTCGTTCATCGCGCCTTTCACCACGCGGCGATCGATGTAGACGTCCGGCTCGTCGTCAATACCCGGCAACGTGCCGTGTCCATCGGGGTGCACGCGAATGCGTCCGGCGACGTACGGCGTGAACTCGAGGAGCGAGTAGCGCTTGCCGCGCACGGCGAGGATCACGCCTTCGCTTTCGAGCTCTTCGATCGCGCGCTCGACTTCTTCGCGTGTGGCATCGACATCATCGAGCCGCTCGTGAATTTCTTTCACGGCGAGGATGCGATTCCCGCGGCGCCGCAGCAAGTCGATGATCGCCTGATGCAGCTCGGGACGTTGCGGAATGCTGAGTGGCGAGGTCACGGTCGCCGCCTCCGCTGCTAGCGCGCGCGGACGGAACGAGGAGGCTTCGGCGCGGAGACGCGCTTGTGCGAAACGCGGCGGCGCACGGGGCGCACCGACTCCGCGAAGCCGTTGAGCATCGTCTGCGTGCGCAGCTTGTTGTGCAGCGTGTTGCGATGCACGCCGAGCTTGCGCGAGGCCTGCGTGACGTTGCCTTTACTGGCCGTCATCGCCGCGACGATGTACTTCCCTTCGAACGCTTCGACCGCCTGCGCGAGCGTGATTCCGTTCCCGATCAGCTCACGAATAATTGCATTCAGACGATCGTCAATACTTACCATGTACGAGCCCTCGAAGCGTTCAGGTGTTGTTGGAGCGAGGAAGCGATTCTACTACTCAAGATTCGAGTGACAGGAAGAAAAATTTTTCGCGATTTTCGTTGCTTGACAGAAAGAAAAAGTGCTAGCGCGATCAGTGTGACGAGCGTCATAGCGGCGCCCGCAAAAAGCGAGCGCGCATGATAGTCGAAGACGACTTCGTGATGTCCACTCGGAACGTCGACTCCCAGAAAAAAGCCGAAAATGTGCCGTTTTTCGGCCTTTTTCCCGTCGACGCGCACGCGCCACTGCGGCGCGTCCTGCTGCGTCAGCACGGCAATGCCGTCGGCGGGCGCGTCGGCGATCACACGCGCGCGTGACGTTCCGATCTCCCATCGCGCCGGCGTGATCGCGTTCTTCGTGATCACGAACGCCATCGGTTGCGCGCCGCGGTTGCGATAGACCGTCACGTTCGCCGCGCGCGCGATCGCCTCGTACGACGGCGGCATCGAAAACGACGCGAGAAGATAGCCTGCCGGCAGCGCGTCGACGACGATCGGCGATGGCCGCGCGAGAATTTGCCGGTGGAGCTCCAGATAGCGCTCGTTCGCCAGCGGCGCCGCGGTGTCGGCGTCGAATCGACGGTCATACAGATTGAGATAGCCGGCGATCCAGGCGACGCGATGCGCGGGATCGATGTTCTCGGCGCGCAGAAATTTCGAGCTCGCGCCGATCGAACGGTCGTACGGAACAATGTCGCGGCGAAACGGAGCGGATTGAAACAGCGGACGCGCGGCGGACAGCAACTCGAGACTGACGCCGAGGACGATCAGAAGATCGACCCAGCGCTGTCCGCGACGCAGGCGATCCCACCCGATCACCGCAAGCGCCGCGAGCGCGAGCGACGCGAGCGGAACGACGCGCGCGGGATAGCGGAAGAGCGTCAGCGGCAGTTGCGCGAGGAACGATGGACCGGCGGCGACAATCACCACGATGACGAGCAGCGCGACCCACGGACTCGCACGCTTCCAGCGCGTGAGGCCGATCAGCGCGAACACGACGACCAAGACGCCGACGTACACGACCGGAATAAAGTGCTGTCCGAGTTTCGGATCGAGCTTGCCGGAGAAGACAGCCGGCGAGATCGCAACGCGCAGCCAGTCGCGGAGCGGCATCGAGTCGCGGAGGATCAGTTCCCTCGACATCCCTCCCGCGCGATCGCTGCCGGCAATGAGCTCGACGAACGGCAGCAGCTGAATCGCGCACGCGCCGAACGCGATGACCGCTGCAATCGCGACATCGCGAACTTTTCGTGAGACGCAAACGAACATGAGCGCCGCAATCGCCGCGAGGAACGGCTCGCCGGCGAGAAACGCGAGCGCGAGCGCGAGCCCGCCGCGAATCGGCGCACGTTTCTCCGCGCACCACAACACGAGCGGGATCCAGGCGAATGACGCGAGGTTGTTGTTGACGTCGAGCAGCGACAGCACCGGCCCGCTCAACATGAGCGCGATCGCCCCCACCATCGCCCCCCCGGGTGTCGCATCACGCGCAAAGAAAAAATACGCACCCCATCCGAGAAGCACGAGATGGAACAGCAGGAACAGCATGTACGCGGTCGGAAACGGCAGCGCGAGGAACAGCCACGACGGCGGATAAAACACGCCAGCCTGCGGATTCGCGAGCCACGCCTCGCCCGACGCGTTGTACGGATTCCAAAGCGGCAGATGACCGGCGCGTAACTCATCGGCGGTGAACCAGCGCAGCGGTTGGAAGTAGTCGAGGTGATCGCGGAGGGTGAAGACCTCCTGCTTGGCCAGAGGCGAGATGAAGATGGTGAGGGCGATGAGGAAGATGAGAGTGAGCGCGAAGCGATGACGAATGAAGGCAGAAGGCAGAAGGCAGAAGGCAGAACTGAGAAAGCTCTTACTTCTGCTTTCTGCCTTCTGCCTTCTGCCTTCTGCCTTCATTTTCGCTCGCAGAAATCTCGCACAATCGTCCGCATCAACCGCACTCCCTCGCCAAAAAACCGCATGCGAATGCGCTCGTCCACGCCGTGCACGCTGTCCGCGTCGTAGTAGTTCACCTTGAACGGCATGATGCCGTACGCGGTGATGCCGCGCGCGCGGAAGTAGCGGCTGTCGGTCGTGCCCGGGCCGACGGTCGGCGCGACGACGGAGCCAGGCGCGTGCTCGCGCATCGCGTGCGCGACGACGTCGAACAGCTTCGTCTTCGCGGAGCTCTCCGGCACCGGCTCGCCCGCGAGAAGAACATCGACCGTCACGTTCTTGCCTGCCGCTTCACGCACGCGCGTGAGCATCGCGTCGGTTTTCGTGTCGGGAAGAAGACGAATGTCGACATCGCCGGTCGCCTTCGACGGAATCATGTTCACGGAAGTGCCGGCCGACACGTGTGTGATCGCGATCGTGTCGTGCAGGAGCGAGCGATAGCCGACCGGAAGCTCGCGCATGATCTGTTCGAGATCGAGCGGCTCGCGATAGAGCTTCATCCGCGCCGCGCGCGCGTCCTTCCGCACCGCCGCCGCCGCAGCCGCCGCGCGCGCGACGCTCGGCTCGAGCCGATACGGCGTTTCGATCGTGCGAATCGCGTCGAGCGCGCGCACGAGCTTCGCCGTCGCGCCGCCGTCATCCGGCGGGATCGCGCCGTGTCCTCCGTTGCCTTCGGCCGTGACGCGCAGCCACAGCGGAATCTTCTGCTGCACCTCGACGCCCCAGAACAACACCTTGTCGACTGCCGTCTCGTTCGAGCCACCTTCGTTGAGCACGAACCCGACGTTCTCGATCAACTCCGGATGCTGCGCAATCAGCTTCGCCGTTCCGTGCGTGCCGCCCAGCTCTTCATCGGGCGTCGCGAGAAACACGATGTCGCGCTTCAGCGTCGCGTTGCGCCGCTTCAACTCGATCATCGATATCAGTTCCGCGACGCCGAGGCACTTCATGTCGAGCGCGCCGCGCCCCCAGATGTATCCGCCCTGTCGCGCGCCGCTGAACGGCGGCTGCGTCCAAACGCTCGCGTCGGCCGGCACCACATCGATGTGACTGAGCAGCAGCAGCGCGGGTTCTTTCGATCCTGACACTAACCGCGCGTATACGGCCTGACGTTTCGGATCGTCGCCGACGAGTTTCGCGGCGATGCCGTCCTTCAAAAACAGGTCGCGCAGAAACGTCGCGCCGCTCGTTTCATTGCCGGGAGGGTTGGACGTGTCGATCTGCAAGTACGCGACGAACGCGTCTTCCGCTTCTTTGTCGAGCGGATCCTGCGCGGCACCGGCCGCTTCGCGGCAGCCGACAGAAAGAAGGAGGAGCGCCAACAACGTCATCCCGAGCGTGAGCGAGGGACCTGGGCGGGTGGCGCTGCGAGGCATACGTTTCGTGCACCACCCGCCCAGGTCCCTCGCTACGCTCGGGATGACGATCACGCGTTTCCGGCGACCGGCTGCGGCATCGTCAGCTGCACGGCCGGCGTTTCTTCCGGCAGCGCATGATACGACTCGAAGCACGCGCGGCAACGCGCCTCGTACGACGAGTCGCCGACTTCCACCTGTGCGTTGCCGCCCGACACGCGCTGCGAGTAGTGCGCCGCTCCGCGGCAGCGCACACACACCGCGTGCATCTTGGCGACTTCCTCCGCGACGGCGAGCAGCGCCGGCATCGGTCCGAACGGTCGGCGCATGTAGTCCTGATCGAGTCCCGCCGCGATCACGCGAATGCCGGCGTCGGACAATTGCATGCAGACGTCGACGACGCCGGGATCGAAGAACTGCACTTCGTCGATGCCGACGACCTGCACGCCGATCTCGACGCGCGCGCGGAGCTCCGCGCTCGTCGCAACCGGAGTCGCTTTCAAACGGCGGTCGTCGCGCGACACGACTTCGTCCGTCGCAAAACGATCGTCCAGGATCGGTTTGAATACCTGCACGCGCTGCCGCGCGATCACGGCGCGGCGCAGCCGCCGGATCAACTCTTCCGATTTTCCGGAGAACATGCCTCCGGCAATGATTTCAATCCAGCCGCCGCGATGATTGTCCAATGAGGGACCTCCGAGAGAAGTTGTCTAAGGATAAAACACGCCCGCCAACCTCGCCACACCTTCGCGCATGCGATCGTCGGTTTCCTTCGCGAACGTGAGGCGCATCGTGTTGCGTCCGCTTCCGTCGACGAAGAACGGTCCGCCCGGAATGTACGCGACGCCGCTCGCGACCGCGTCCTCGACGCGCTTCGCCGTGTCGACGTCTTCGTTCAGCGTGACGAAGGTGAAGAGTCCTCCGTCGGCGGATGTCCAGTGCGCGCGGCCGGTGAAATGCTGATGCAGCGACTCGAGCAGCACGCCGCGTTTGCCGCGATAGAACGCGCGGACTTTCTCGATCTGCGGCGCGAGCTCGCCGCCGGCGCAGAACTCGTCGACGATCGACTGGTCGAGCATTCCCGAGCAGAGATCCGCGGCCTGCTTCGCGATCTCGATGCGCTCGAGCAGCGGCTTCGCCGCGATGATCCATCCGCAGCGCAAGCCCGGCGCGAGAACCTTCGAGAACGATCCGAGGTAGAGAACGCGCTCGTGAGCGTCGCGCGATTTCATCGGAGTCGTGTCCGCCTCGTCGACGTACACCAGCTCGCCGTACGGATCGTCTTCGATGATCAGGAAGTCGTGCTCTTCCGCGATTGCGAGCACTGCATCGCGCCGCTGCTGCGTCATCAATCGTCCCGACGGATTCTGAAAATTCGGGATCGTGTAGAGCAGCTTGATGCGCGTGCGCGACGCGACTTCGCGCAGCGACTCCGGGACGATGCCGTCGTCGTCCTGCTGTACGCCAACGAGCGTCGCGCTGCGCGCGAAGAACGAGGACGAGCCGCCAATGTACGTCGGCAATTCGACCGCGACAACGTCGCCGGGATCGAGGAGCGTGTGCGCGATGAGATCGAGCGCCTGTTGCGAGCCGGTCGTCGTCAGCACGTCGTCGACGCTGCACGCGATCCCGCGCGTCCTGCAGAGCTCCGCGATGAAGGCGCAGAGCCGCGGCAAGCCGCGCGTCGGCCCGTACTGCAAAGCGACCGCGCGCCGCTCGCGAATCACCTGTCCCGCGATCGACGCGATGCGCTCCGCGGGAAATGTCTCCGGATTCGGCACACCGCCGGCGAACGAGATGATGTTCGGATCGTTGATCAGCTTCGCGAACGCACGGATCGGCGACGGCCGGAACTCCTGCGCGTCTCGCGAGACGAACGTGTCGAGTGGGGTCAGGGTTTGTTCTCCACCGAAAGCGCGGAATACGACGCCAGATACCAGTTGCCGATCAGCGCGGAGAACGCCCAGCTGAGGATTGTTCCGAACATGCGCAGCGGCGCGGTCATGACGTTGATGAGGTTGTCGCTGCGAATCGAATGGCCGAACGAGCCGAACATCGAGAAGCTTGAAAACGCCGACGATCCGGCGAGTGCGACGACGATGATCGCCAGCGCGATCAACAGATGGCGGCCGAAATCCATCTTCATCGAGCGCCAGCCGGTCGCGAGCGCGTGACGCGCGGTGCTGCGCTGGGCCGCCCAGTTGGCGATCGCGCGATTCGTCCACATGCCGGTGACGAGCCCAAGGACGATGCCGAAGAGCAGCACGACCAGGATGCCGAGACAGCCGACGCCCACGGAGACCGCGGGATTGCCGCGGAAGACGAACATCAGCGCCGCGACCGGAATGAGCGGGATGAGAAGAATCAGCGCCGCGACGCTCCAGGCGAGGTTGTAAATCCAGAAGACGCGCCATCCGCCTTCTCTCGCGCCGGCAAACCATCGACTGACGGAGAAGACGCGATAGCGTCCTTTCGGCCCGGTCGCCGCCGGTCCGGCCGCGTGTTCCGCGTCGACGAAGACACGCGCGCATCCTGCCTCGACGTATGAATGCACGAGCGCGAAGAAAACGAACAACGCGAGCATCCCGACGCCGAACCAGAGAAAGACCGTCCACTGTTCGAGCAGCGTCGTCATCACGGACTGCATGTCGTCGGCGTCGTGGATCTCGGTGAGACGGATGCCGAGGGAGACGAAGAGCGGGACGAGGGCGACGATGATGCCGACGACGGCGAGCGCGCAGAACGCGAGGATCTCGATGAAGCGGATGAGCGAGAGCTGCCAGTTCGCGAGCGCGTTCTCGCCGCCGCGCTTCAGCGTCTCGATGATGCCGCGTCTCACAGTCGGTTCCGCCGGTAATCGGTCGCGCCCGCGAGCTCGACGCGTTCGGCCATCTCCGCGAGGCGGCTGCGCAGCCGCGTGCCGATGCGCTGCTCGAACGTCTCTTCCTTCGCGTCGCTGGCGTGCTCGGGATAGTTGGTGGTGAAGATCGTCGTCAGCTCGGCGTTATAGCGCGAGTTGATCACGTAATAAAGAATGTCCTGCACGAAGTTCGTCGGCTTCTGCGATCCCAGCTCATCGAGCACGAGCAGGTCCGCTTCCAGCAGTGGACGCAGAAGCTCCGACTTGCTGGGCACTTCATCGGAGTCGAACGACGCCTGGATCTCCTGAATCAGATCCTGAAAATTCGAGAACAACATCCGCCCCGGCTTCCCGCTGTTGATCACTTCCAGCAGCGCCGCGACGGCGAGGTGCGTCTTCCCCGCCCCACACCCGCCCATCAACAACAGGCCATTCGTATTCGGCCAGAGATACACGAACTCCTGCACGCGCTTCTTCGCATTGCGCAGCACCGTCGAGTCGTCGCGAAACGTGTCGAGCGTGCAATGCGCGTAACGCTTCGGAATGCTCGCCGACAAAACCCGCTCGCGCTTCCGCAAGTCGCCCTGACACCCGCAAGGCTCCACGCGCAGGTTGTCATCGGCCATCGGAACCCAACCGGAACCATTGCAGCGCGGGCACGGGGAGGCGACAGGGACGGGACGCATTGGGGAGAGTTTAAAGCAGAAGGCGGAAGGCAGAAGGCAGAAGGCAGAAGGCAGAACGAAGAAGTGAGAAGTTCGAGGTTCGAATTCTAAATTCTTCATTCGCACCTCGAACTTCGAACCTCAACACTTCTCACTTCTGCCTTCTGCCTTCTGCCTTCTGCTTTCTGCCTTCTGCTTTCTGCTTTCTGCCTTCTACTTTCTGCCTTCTGCTTTCATTTCTCTATACTCGCCCCCACCCGATGAAGACCCTCGTTTCCTATCTCGCCCAGCGTCCCGACTCCTCGACGTTCTTTCTTCCGCAGGACATCGAGCGCGCGCTGAGCGAGTTGTTTCCGCAGCCGGAGGCGCTGCTGCCGAAGCCGCTGAAGATTTATCCGGCGGACGAGACGCAGCAGCCGATCCTCGGCTTCCCAGTGTCCGAGTCGCCGCTGCTGAAGGATCTCGAGACGAAGCTCGATCGGTGGCTCACGGAAGAGGTCACGTTTCAGGTCACGCGTGCGACCGACGCGAAGGACAAGGCCGCGGCCGCGTTCAACATCTACATCGGCAACCTGATGAAGGCGGCCGAGAACGCGTTGATGTCGAATCTGCTCTCCGACTATCACGCGATTTTCTGGCTCGCGCATTCGTTCGATCTCGCGCGGCATTTCGGCTCGCTGCCCCGCCGCGTCAGCGCCGCCGACACGCAAGTCGGCCGCTCCCTCGGCGACACGTTGAAGTACCGCATCTTCGGCCGCTGGGTCAGCGAGACGCGCCAGCAGATGACCGAGCTTTCCGCGAAAGCAGGCAGTCTCCTCGAAGGCGAAGAGCAGCGCGGATTGCAGTTCTTTCGATTGCTGCAGGACGACGTGCTGATTCTGACCGAGGAGTTCGTCGGACCGGATTTGCGCGAGCTGCGATCGTTCCTCAACGGATACCTGCGCCGCGATTTTCAGAGCTTTCGCGATTCGTTCGAGCGATTGCGCACGACGGCAGCGGACCTGATGCAGCGCGAGCGCAACTTCCGCGCGGCGCTCCCGCTCTTCGGCGCGAATCCCGATCAAGGCGTCACGCTCGCGCTGCTCCTCGATCCGCGATTCGAAAACTTTCTGTTCGATCATCCAATGGCGCAGAACGCGGTCACGCGCGAGGAGCGCGAGCAGTTTCAGTTGATCGCGCGCCGCGTGCGCGAGTTCGCCGTGCTCAACCAACTGCGGCGCGGCATCGTCTGGACGAACACGCTGCCGGACGGCGAAGTCGTGTCCGCCGACCGCCGCAGCGCGACGACGTACTCACGCTCCACGCGGCCGATGGATTTCGGCAAGCCCGGCGTCGTCGATCCGATGATCCATCGCTTCGGGATGATCTACGACATGTCCGCGTTCTCGGAGACGCTCGGACGCATCCGCCGCGGCGGCGGCAAGGAAGAGATTCGCTCGTATCGGCAGATGCTCGTGTTTCAGCGCAAGCTCGACGCGATCGCGCAGCGGCACCTCCTCCAATTCGAGAAGTTCCTCGGCGACGGCGCGTTCTACACCACGCGCCGCGCGCTGCGCCTCGTGCGCGCGGCCGTCGAGATCCAACGCTTCTACACCGAGATGAAGCGCAAGGGATTCGCGTTCAACAAAGGGCTGCGCATCGCGTTGAATTACGGCTATTACCGATTGCTGCCGATGAAGACCGCGGCGGAGTCGAGCGAGCGCATCACCGAGTTCTACGGTCCCGGCATCGTCGAACTGTCGCGCCTCACCACGGGAAAATCGAATCGCGAGATCGATGAGATCGCGTCGTTCCTCGTGCAGCACGGCTACGACCAGTCGAAAGTCCAGCAGTTCTTTGCACCTCTTCGAGGGGCTGACGTGATCGATCACACGCAGCATGCGCGCGAGTACTACGCGTACCTCGACGCGAACGGACATCTCGTCAACGAAGGCATCGTCGGCTCCACGTCATTTCTGCAGGAGCTATCGAACGAGCTGCAGGCCGAAGCGCAGCAGCTCTATCGCGCGCGCACGCCGTACGGAAACTTCGTCGCCTTCAAGCCCGCCATCACCGACGTTGAACTGATCGGCGCGCGTCTCCTCGGCAGTGTGTCCTTGAAAGGACTCGATCGCATCGAAGTCGGCGAGATCGTTCCGTTCGCGGCGAACGAAGTCGAAGAGCTCACACCGATCGATGTCCCCGAGCTGTTCATCATGCTCCTGCGCCAGGAGTTCCATCACGAAGCGGACGAGCAGTCGCCCGCGTTCGAGCGGCATCACACGACGACGCGCGAGCGTTTGATCGGCAGCGAGATCGTGATCTGCGTGCGCACGACGCCGACCGATGCCGACGACGAAGTCCTCATCGGCGAATGGGACCCCAGCTCCGACGACGTCCGCCGCCCATTGCGACTGCCGCGCGGCGACTTCCAGCGATTGTTCTCGTTGCGCGGCGAGCTGTCGCCGGAAACGCTGGAAGGGAAAAAAGATCTGGTGCGCGAGATGTACGAGCGCTTGTCCGCGCGCGCAGCGAATCCCGCGCTGGCGTTCGGGCCGTACCGGGAGGGGGAGTACGACTCGTATGTGTTGGGGGATGTGGTCGAGAAGCTGTGATGTCATCCCGAGCGTGAGCGAGGGACCTGGGGCTCGGGTGGTGGCACGAGGCGCATTCCTCGCAGCCGCCCCCGCCCAGGTCCCTCACTCACGTTCGGGATAACAGCAGTTAATATGAACCTGTGCGCGTCGACTACGACAAACGCGAGATCGTCTGCTCGGTCGGCGATCTCGTCCATGAGTCGACTTACCGCCGCATCGGCGTGGAGCGCGGCGACGGGTTCCGGCGGATGTGGATCGGGCAGGACATCCACTCGCGCCGTGCGGAGCAGCGCGCGGGAGAAGATCCGAAATATCGCGCCGAGGTGCACGTCGTCCACCGGACGACACTCGCCGGATGGTCGATCACGATCACCGGACGCATCGACGGGCTCTCCGTCGACCGCGATGAGCAGCGCGTCAACATCGAGGAAGTGAAGTCGATTCACTTCGATCTCGAGCTCGAAGCACTCTACAGATCGGAGAAACTGCAGCGCCACCTCTATCAGCTGCTGCTCTACGCGTACTTTCTTTCCAGCCAGCCCGATTTCACTGGATTTACTTTCGAGCCGCAGCTGGTGTTGATCGATCTCGTCTCCGGCGATACGAAGATCGTCGACACGGAATTCGATCGCGATCGCGTCGCGACGACGCTCGACACATCACTCGCAAAACTGATCGAGGAGCTCGAGACCGCGGCGGCGCTGCGTGTCGCGAAGCGCGCGTTCGCCGACACCTTGCACTTCCCGTTCGACGCGCTGCGCCCCGGCCAGGAAGAGATGATCTCCGCCGTCGCGCGTGCCGTATATCAACGCGATTCGCTGCTCATCTCCGCACCGACCGGCATCGGCAAAACGATGGCCGTGCTCTATCCCGCGCTGCGGCAGTCGCTGAAGCTCGGCAAGAAGCTGTTCGTGCTCACGTCGAAAACATTGCAGCAGGACGCGGCGATCACCGCGCTGCGTCTGCTCAACGACGGCTCGTTCCGCGTGTTGCGCATCCGCGCGAAGGCGAAGATGTGCGCTCACACGGAGATGATCTGTCACGAAGACTTCTGTCCGTTCGCCGCGCGCTACTCCGAGAAGATGGAGAAGAGCGGTCTGCTTCAGCATCTCGTGACGTCGATGAGCTACTTCGATCCCGACATCACGTTCGAGCTCGCACGCGACCGCGAAGTCTGTCCGTTCGAAGTCTCGCTCGAGCTCATCGAGCAGGCCGACGTCATCGTCTGCGACTACAACTACATCTTCGATCCCTACGTCGGCCTCAAGGCCTATCAACAGGAGAACGACTACGGCGACTGCGTGCTCGTGGTCGACGAGGCGCACAACCTCGTCGATCGCGGGCGCGGCTACTACTCGCCGGAATTGCATGAGAAATCGTTCGACGACATCACCAAGCATCTGATGACGCGCAACTGCTGGGTGGAAGGGTGGGAGGAGTTGCTCGAGCTTTTGCGCGCTCACTTCCACGAGCTCGCGCAAGTCCTCGAAGGCGACGTGAAGCAGGCGCTGTGCGAGCCGAACCGCGAGCTGTTCATCGATCAGCGGACGGAGTGGGAGCGGCTCGTGCTCGCGTACATCGGCTGGAAGATCGACAACCGCATCGCCGAGGAAGACGACCCGCTGATCGACTTCTACTTCAAGCTCGTGAAGTTTACGAATTTGCTCGCCGAGGATGGCGACGAGTTCGCGCACATGGTCGAGAAGACGCAGGACGGGATCAAGCTGAAGATTTTCTGCAAAGACCCCTCGCGTTTCCTCGGCAAGATCTTCGACTCCGCGCACGCGACCGTCGCGCTCTCCGCGACCCTCGAGCCCTTCGACTTCTATCGCAAGACCCTCGGCTTCCCCGAAGATCGCACCGCCGAGTTGTCACTCCCCTCCCCCTTTCCGCGCGACAACCGAAAGATCGTCGTCGTTTCCGAGGTCGACACCACGTACAAGCGCCGCGCGGACCACTACGACCGCATTGCCACGAACGTCGCCGATATCGGTGACGCCGGTGACGGCAACTTCCTCGCGCTCTTCCCGAGCTACGCGTTCCTGCGCGAGATCGCGGAGCGATTGCCGCCGATGCGCAAGCACGTGATGGTGCAGCGCACCGACATGACGGACTACGAGCGCAACGCCATCCTCGACATCCTGCGCAACCGATCGCAGAAGGGAAATTTGATTCTCGCGGTGTCGGGCGGAATGTACGCCGAGGGAATCGACTACCAGGGCGACATGCTCGCGGGCGTGATGGTCGTCGGCCCCGCGCTGCCGCAAGTCAGCTTCGAGCAGGAGCTGCTCAAACAGTATTACGACGAGCAATACGGCGCGGGATTCGAGTTCGCGTATCTGATTCCGGGAATGACGCGCGTCGTGCAATCGGCGGGACGCGTCATCCGCAGCGAGACCGACATCGGCGTCATCGCGCTCCTCTGCAAACGGTTCACGCAGGAGACGTACACCCGATATTTCCCGAGCGACTGGTACGAAGAATCGCCGCGCGAGCTCGTGTCGCGCAAACCCGCGCTCGACGTGCGCGCGTTCTTCGATGAAAAGACGATCAAACCGCAATTGAGGTTGGTGTTTTGAGGAGATGGCGGATGGCAGATGGCAGATGGCGAAAGCTCGGGCTCGTGTATCTCTTCTGCCTTCTGCCATCCGCCATCTGCCATCTGAGCTGCGCCTCGAAGCCGCAAACGCCCGTTGCACCGGAATGGACCGCGATTCCGCAAGGTGTCGTCGAGGCCTTCTGCCTGCGACTCAAAGCCGAAGGCGTCGCAGAAGGGCAGCCGGTCGCGATCGTCAGCACCACGCAACCCTTCACGACGATGAACGCGATCGCCTTGCTGGCCGGCCCGACTCCGAAACGCCCGAACATGGAGATCGCCACCGCCGCCCTCTACGCATCCCAACGCGCCATCCCGCTGACGCTCGGACCCGGCGGCTGCACCTGGATCGCGATCGATTCCGCAAAAGCGTATCGCCGCGCCGATCAGATGATCGTGGAGATGTCGGCCCCCGCCCCCAACCCCTTCCGCCTCAAAGAGGCGGGACTCTTCGCGCGCATGTCCCTCGCCGGCGAGCACGGACAGTGGTACTGGATCTCGCTCCTCCAGCACGAGGGCGCGTGGGTGGTGGGGGGGATTGAGGCGCTGCCGGCGATTTAACGCGGCCGCTTTTTCGGAATTGACGCGCGCCGCGCGCTGATCTTCTTTGCGCGCTTCGCCGCATCGGCAACGGTACGCAACGCGGCATTCACCGACTCGTTGTCAGGAAAGAGATCGACCAGATCTTTGTCGATGAGTCGCACGCACGTCCGATCGACCACACCCAGCCAGTAAGGATTGGGCCGGCCCTTGCTGAAATCCACTTCGCGGTCGAGCGGATCGCCGTCGATGTTAAGGCGTTTGCTCTTCATATTCTTTTCGTTCTTTTCGCGTTGCCTGCCGGGCACTGATGACGCGAATGGTGTTGCCATCGCGCAGAGTGAACGCCACCACGACGATGCGTTTCTTCTCCGACATTCCGATCAACGCAAATCTGTCTTCAGCAGCCGAATGATCAACATCGAATGATTCGATCGCGAACACGTCACCGAAACAGCTGGTGGCTTCATCGAACGTGACGCCGTGCTTCTCTTCGTTGAGCCGTGCTTTCTTCTCGTCCCATTCGAATCCGTAATGCACCACTTCCCACCATTTTACGCGCCTCGTCTACGCCCAGTTCTCGATCCAATATCCCAACATGATCACCGCCCACAACGCCTTCGCGTGGTTCGCGCGTCCTTCGCGGTGTGCGGCGAGCAGTTCGCTCACGCGATCCGCGTCCACGATTCCTTGCTCGCGCAAACGGGCGGGCGCGAGCAGGCGATCGACTTCGCTTCGCAGCGAGCCGTTGATCCAGCCGGCGATCGGCACGCTGAGACCGCGCTTGCGGCGATAAATGACGTCGCGCGGAATCCACTTCTCTGCGGCTTTCTTGAGAATCCACTTGGTCGTCAGTCCGCGGACGCGCAGGTCTGGAGGGAGGGAGAGCGCAAATGCGGTGACGAAACGGTCGAGGTACGGCGCGCGCGCTTCGACGGACGAGAGCATGGTCGCGCGATCGACTTTCACCAGCAGGTTGTCGCGCAGGTAGGTTTGGTAATCGAGGAGCATTGCCCCGGTGAGCGGATCGTGATCGCGCACTTCGAACGACGGCATGTGCATGGATACGCCGGTGCCGAACCAATTCAGGTGTCGCTCGATCCATGGCTTCTCCGCGTCGGTGACGAAGCGTTTGAGCATGAATTCGAGCGTGACTTTTTTTCCCGACGCCGGCACCGCCAACGTCGCGCGTCGTAATGCTGCGCGGATGAACGACGGCAGGGCGTCGTATATCGGAGCGATTTTGTGGCCGAGGTACGTCGGGTAGCCGCCGAACAACTCGTCGGCGCCTTCGCCGCTGAGGACCACCTTCACGTGCTCGCGCGCGGCGCGCGCGAGGAGGAACGTCGGCAGGATCGCGGGATCGGCGAGTGGCTCGGCGACGCGCGTCGTGACGTTGTGCAGCGCCTCGCGCAGCGTCTCTTCATCGGTGCGCACCGGGATGTGCCGCGTGCGCATCCGCTTCGCCAGCTCCGCCGCGTCCCGACTCTCGTCATACGACTCCTCGGCGAATTGCGCCGAGAACGTATGTACTTTGTCGACGCCGATCGCTTTTGATGCGAGCGTCGCGAGGAGCGACGAGTCGAGGCCGCCGCTGATGAACACGCCGACCGGCACGTCGGACATCACCTGCTTGGTGACGGCTTCTTCGAACAATCGCTGCAGCTCCGCGACGGCTTCGCGCGGATCGCGCGGCTGAATCGCGAAGCTCGCCGGGTCCCAGTAGCGGATCGTCGTCTCTTCGCCGTCGGGCGTGAAACGCATGATCGTGCCGGCGGGCACGCGGCGGATCGCCTTGAATGGCGAGCGCGGCTCGAGGGTGTAGCCGAGGGCGAGATAGTCCTGGAGTGCATCGCGATCGAGCTCGCGCGAGATTTCGGGGTGACGGAGAAGACACTGCAGCTCGGAGGAGAAGAGAACTTCGCCGCCGATGCGCGTGTAGAAGATCGGCTTCTCGCCGGCACGGTCGCGCGCGAGCGTCAGCGTGTTCGTGCGGCCGTCCCAGATCGCGAGACCGAACATGCCGTCGAGCATCGAGACCGCGTTCGCGCCGTGCTCGAGATACAGCGGCAGGATCGTCTCGACGTCAGAGTGCGATCGATACGGATAATCGGGGTAGCGCGCGCGAATCCAGGCGGCGTTGTAGATCTCGCCGTTCGCTTCAAGCCACACTTTTCCGTCGGGTGACGCGAACGGCTGATCGGCGCGCTCGTGCAGATCGATGATGCGCAGGCGCTCGGTGCCGATGCGCGCATTCGGCGAGTCGAACCACGCGCTGCCGTCCGGCCCGCGATGGCGCAGCGCCTCCCCCATCCGTTCGAGCACATCCGGAAATCGCAACGCGGACGTGCCGGCCATTCCGTAGATGCCGCACATTGCGGCGCGCAGTCTAACCTCTCTTCAGTTTATCCCGCGCGAAGACGCGGGATCTCTGGCGGCACCGGCAGCAAAGCCCGCGGCGTGCGCAAAGGGCTCCAGCTTCGCTCGTCGTCACGTTCGACGCGGAATCTGTGGTTACACCGGCAGGAGTTTACCGACAGGCGCGAACGGCGGTCGTCCTCATCGTGGTTCCGCTCAGCGCGGCGTCACCGGAGATCTCGCGTCTTCGCGCGGGATAAACTGGAAGGCCACCTGATGCGCGCCTTCGGCGATGCGGCGGAAGCCGCGCGACTCGAGCAGCGCGCGCCGCTTCGCGTCGTCGTTGCGAAGAATATACATCGGGCAGCAGGTGCCGAGGCTTTGGCCGAAGTAGGAGAGCGGCTTGATCGGCGAGTACGGATTGCGCGCGAACTGGTCGTAGCGGCGCATCAGATAATTGCTCGTCAGCTCGCTCGCGTCTTCGCTGACGACGATGATCGGGCGCTCGAGATAGAACATCAGCGAGCCGGTGAATGCCTCGACGCCGATGACTTGCGTGTCCGGAGCGAGATGCGGCTTCAGCGCAGTTGCGAGGGACTTCGCGGAGCGGCGCTCGGCGATGCCGAGCATCAGCGGATTCGTAAGGAGCGGCAACGCGACGATCGGCAGCGAGAGCGCGATGAGCGCGAGCTCGCGACGCTTCGCGAAGATCGCGACGAGACCGCCGAGGACGAACGCGACGCCGAGGGCGATCGCCGTCTCGCCGGCGAACGCGGCGACCTCCGGCTTCATCTTCGCGCGATGGAAGAAGAGCGGCGCGATGAGGAACAGCGCGCCGAATGCAGCGACCACGATCGCCGTCGCGCGCGTGCGCGCCTCGTCCCAGATGCCCGCGACGATCAGCGCGAGCGCGGGCAGCAGCGGGAGAATGTACTGCGGGCGCTTCGACTGATTGAGCGAGAAGAAGACGAACGGGATGAGGATCCAGAGAGAGAGAAACAGCGTGTCATTCCGAGCCGCGAAGACGGCGAGGAATCCCCGGCGCAAGTGCGTGCTCGCTCCGTCGGCGGGGGATCCTTCGCCGTCTTTGCGGCTCAGGATGACGCGTGAGCTCATCAGCGCGATGAGCGACCACGGCAGCGCGCCCCCGATCAAATACGGGATGAAGTACCACGGCGGTCCGGTGCGCTTGAGCGCCTTCGTCGCCATCCGCTCCGCGGTCTCGGTGACGAGCACGTAGTGCAGAAACTCCGGTACGACGCGCGTCACGCCCCACAGCCACGGCGCGATGATCGCCGCGAACGCGAGGATGCCGAGAATCGGAAAGAGCCTGCCGAGCGACTTGCGATAGATCGCATACGGAATCGCGACGAAGAGCACGAGCACGAACGTGACCGGACCCTTCGTGATGATCGCGAGACCCATCGCCGCCCACGCCAGGATCGACCAGCGCGAGTTGCGCTCTTCGATCGAGAAGTAAAATGCGATCAACGCGACCGTGCAGAAGAACGTCAGTGCGCTGTCGAAGATGACGGTGCGCGCGAATGCGATCGTGAGCGGCATCGCCAGAAAGACGATCGCCGCGACGTACGGCGTGTCGCCACCCCACACGCGCCGCGCGAACCAGAACAGCATCGCCGCAGTTGCGAGCGTGAAGAGGTACGCGGGCAGGCGCGCGGCCAGCTCCGTCGGTCCGAAAACTTCCATCGCCGCCGCTTCCGCAGCGAAGTACACGACCGGCTTGTCGAGATACGGCAGTCCGTCGAGCCGCGGCATGACGTAGTCGTTCGTCGCCGCCATCTCGCGGCCGACTTCCGCGTTCCGGCCTTCATCGGCATCGAGCAACGGAAAGCCGCCGAGATGGATCGCCAGCGCGATCACCTCGACGGCGAGCCAGATCTTGAGAACGTTCGTGCGCGTCAATGTCGCACGGCACGATATCGCGTCACGTCGTCGTCGACGAAGGTTCCTTCGGCGTGGTTTCTCGCGCTCGAGCTGGGGGAGCTGGCGGAGTTGGCATGGTCGGATGAGATGCGTTGGAAGCAGGTGCCGCGGCCCGGCTCGATCGACGCGATCGTGGCGGCGTATGAGGCGGCGGCGGATTCGCAGGACAGTTGATTCGATTTCACTTGCATCCGAGCCAGTTTCACTTGCATCCGAGCCAGTTTCACTTGCGTCCGAGCCAGTTTCACTTGCATCCAGGCCGATTTCACTTGCATCCGGGCCAGTTTCACTTGCATCCAAGCCAGTTTCACTTGCATCCAAGCCAGTTTCACTTGCATCCGAGCCAGTTTCACTTGCATCCAAGCCAGTTTCACTTGCATCCAAGCCAGTTTCACTTGCATCCGGGCCAGTTTCACTTGCATCCAAGCCAGTTTCACTTGCATCCAAGCCAGTTTCACTTGCATCCGGGCCAGTTTCACTTGCATCCAAGCCGATTTCACTTGCATCCGGGCCAGTTTCACTTGCATCCAAGCCGATTTCACTTGCATCCGGGCCAGTTTCACTTGCATCCGAGCCAGTTTCACTTGCATCCGGGCCAGTTTCACTTGCATCCGGGCCGGTTTCACTTGCATCCGGGCCGGTTTCACTTGCATCCAAGCCAGTTTCACTTGCATCTGGGCCGGTTTCACTTGCAAACGAGTTGGTTACGTTTGCGAATCAACCAATTTCGCTCGCGAATGAAGGCATTCGAAAATTGCCGGAATAACGGGAAAATACGCTGAAATACTGACTGCCTCGCAATGAGCGCCGGGGCGATTAATTCACCCTTTCGCCTGGTCCGATCACCGCGCCGATTGCGTTCGCCAAGGTGACGAGCCGCCGCCCGGGGCACAGGCTGGAAAGCCTGCGCTACACGGGCAGATCTGCAAACAGTGCGTTACGTCTTTGTCTCCCGCCCCGCTAGAATGTTTCGCGTGTCCCTTCAGCCGCACGAGATGCTCGGCCCCTACGAGGTTGTCGATCTGCTCGGCGAAGGCGGGATGGGTGCGGTCTATCGCGCAAAAGACACGCGCCTTGGACGGTTCGTCGCGATCAAGGTCCTGACCAACGTCACCCTCAGCGATCGCGAGCGGCTCGTCCGTTTCGAACAGGAAGCGCGCGCAACCGGACTCCTCAATCATCCGAATCTGCTGACCGTCTACGACGTCGGCGTCGACGCGGGCGGCGCACCGTTTCTCGTCAGCGAGCTGCTCGAAGGCGAGACGCTGCGCAGCAGACTCGAGCGCGGTCCGCTCTCGCCGCGCAAAGCGATCGACGCGGCGCTGCAAATGGCGCAGGGACTCGCGGCCGCGCACGACAAGGGAATCGTTCATCGCGATCTGAAACCCGACAATATTTTTCTCACGCGCGACGGCCGTCTCAAGATCCTCGACTTCGGCATCGCCAAACTGACCGCGCACGCCGGCGCGGACGGTCCGACATTTCAAATGGCCGCCACCGAGCCCGGCATGGTCCTCGGCACCGTCGGCTACATGTCCCCCGAACAAGTCCGCGGCGAAGTGGTCGATCACCGCTCGGACATCTTTTCCCTCGGCGCAATCTTCTACGAGATGCTCTCCGGCATCCGCGCGTTCAAGCGCAACTCGTCGATCGAGACGCTGAACGCGATTCTCAAAGAAGATCCGTCCGATCTGACCGACATGCTGCCGTCGCTGCCACCGGCGGTCGACAAGCTCGTGCGCCGCTGTCTGGATAAAGATCGCGAGCAACGCTTTCAGCACGCGCGCGATCTCTCGTTCAATCTCGAGACGCTGTCGGCGATGTCGAGCGGCGGCACGCTCGGAGGCATGGCGCGTCCGCCGGTCACCGGCACGATGCCGCTCGCGAACGCGCCGACCGTGCGCAGCGCGGCGGCGGGATCCTCGCCGCGCACGTCGGCAACGTCCGCGACTTCGGCGCTGCGCGCGCCACAGACCACCGCGCGTCCGCTGATGAAGCCGAAGCGCGGCGTGTCGCCGGTGCTGCTTGCGCTGCTCTACCTCGTGTCGATCGCCGGCGCCGCATACGGCGCGTGGATGTGGGCGCAGCACACGAAAGAGGTTCCACCGGAGCCGCAGTTTCGACGGATGACGTTCCGCCGCGGTGAAGTGCGCACGGCGCGATTCACGCCCGACGGCGAGACCATTGTTTATAGCGCGGCGTGGGACGGCAATCCGACGGAGACGTTCGTCGTGAGCCGCAGTGCGACCGAGGCGAGGCCGCTGGAGATTCCGGAAAGCGAAGTGCTCGCGGTGTCGAAGGCGGCCGAGCTCGCGATCCTTCTGCATCGCGATCGCTTCACGAACACCGGCGTGCTCGCGCGCGTCCCGCTCGCCGGCGGCACGCCGCGCGAGATGGCCGACAACGTCATCTCCGCGGACTGGGCACCGGACGGATCGACGCTCGCGGCGGTGCGCGTGGTCAACGGAAAAACGCGCGTCGAATATCCAATCGGGACCGGCGTGTACGACGCGCTCGCGGTGAGCCAGGTGCGCATCGCGCCGGACGGAAAACGACTGGCGATTCTCGAGCGGCTGCAAGGCGAAAGCAATCTCACGATCATCGAAAACGGCCGGCCGGACATCGTCGCGCGCGGCTGGTCGCGCGGCGCGAGCGGACTCGCGTGGGCGCCGGACGGAAAAACGATTCTCGTCTCCGGCACGTCGACCGCGGCGCCGGCCGCGATCTACGCGGTGAACGTCGGCGACGGCAGCATGCATCTGGCGTCGCGACTCACCGGCGTCACGCGCATGTTCGACATCTCCACGCGCGGCGAAGTGCTCATATCGCACGGAACCTGGCGCGCGGCGCTGGTTTGGAAACCGGGTGGTGTAGGACAGGCGATCCCGCCTGTCCCGCCAACAACAACCGACACGACCGGACAGGCGGGATCGCCTGTCCTCCACGAAGAACCCGAACGCGATGCATCCTGGCTCGACTGGTCGATCCTCGCCGACATCTCGCCCGATGCGCACACGATTCTCTTCAGCGAAACGCGCGAAGGCGGCGGCGCGAAGAACGCGGTCTATCTGCGGCGCGCCGATGCGTCGTCGCCCGTTCGCCTCGGCGAAGGCATCGCCGACGGGCTCTCGCCCGACACGAAGTGGGTGCTTGCGCATCAGGCCGGAAAAGTCGTGCTGCTGCCGAGCGGCATGGGCGAGCCGCGCGAGCTGAAGCTGAACGGCTCGTTCGAGAACGGCGCCGCATGGATGCCGGACTCGCGCCGCGCGGTGTTAGGCGGTGCCGTCGGCAAAGAAGGATTCCGCCTGCACGTCGTCGACACGCTCGACGAAACGACGAAGGCGATCTCGCCCGAAGGAATCTTCAGCGGCGGTACGCGCGAGTTCGCCGTCTCGCCCGACGGCCGCATCGTCGCCGGCATGTCGAAGGATCAGACGATCATGCTCTATCCCGTCGACGGGTCGGCGGCGACGCCGGTGGCGAGCGCGGAAAAAGGTGAAGTGCCGATCACCTGGTCCGCCGACGGCACCATGCTGTACGTCTACCGTCCGACCGCGTTGCCCGCGCGCGTCTTCCGCATCACGCTCGTCACCGGCGCGCGCGAGCCGTGGAAAACGTTCATGCCGCCCGATCCGGCCGGCGTCTACAAAATCTCGCCGCTTCTGATCACGCCCGACGCGACCGGCTACGCGTACACAGCAATGCGCACGCTGAGCGACTTATACGCTGTTGAAGGTTTGAAATAGACGTTCGTCGCGTCGACACACAGCTGTTGCACGTGTGACCTGACTTTCCGCGAGGTGAGGCGTCCGTCCTTACATCGTGGGACCGTTTCTGATCGCACTCGCGTTGCTGGCCACCCTCCACCCTCCCGAGTTGCCGGATCGCGTGTTGTCCGAATTCGCACTCGAGATTCTCAAACAGGCCGGCCCGGTCGAAGAGCTGGAAGTCGCGGCGTTCATCATGCGCTCGGACGATGGAACGCTCTCGCTCCGCAGCTGGCCGAATCAGCGCCGCTTCCGAACCGCACAATGGAGCGGGCCCTTGCCGCCCGCTGCGATCGCGATCATTCATAGTCATCCGGTAACGATGCCGCTGCCTTCGACGATGGACCGTCGCGAAGCGGAGCGGTTGCGCATCCCGATCTACGCGGTGTCGCGCGGCTCACTCTGCAAGGCCGATATCCGCGGAGAGGTGCAGTGCGCGATACTCTCCCGCCGGTGACTGTTTTCTCCATCGCCGTGGTTCTCGTCGCAGGCGTCGTTGCCGGCGCGCTCAACGCCGTCGCGGGCGGCGGGACGCTCGTCTCCTTCCCTGCGCTGTTATGGCTCGGCAGAGATCCGGTGATCGCGAATGCCACCAACGCGGTGGCGATCTGGCCGGCGTCGCTGGCCGGCGCGTTCGGATTCCGCCGCGAGCTGTCGAGCGTGCAGCGCTGGCTGCTGCTGCTCATCCTCCCGTCGATCGCGGGCGGCGCGCTCGGCAGCTGGCTGCTGCTGCGCACGCCATCCAACACGTTCGAGCGCCTCATCCCGCTGCTCATCCTCGGCGCGACGCTGCTGCTCGCGGCGCAGGAGATCATCACCCGCAAGCTCGGCGTGCTTGCAGAGGCGCACGAGCATCCGACCGCCGGCTGGGTCACGTTTGTCTTCGTCTTTCAGTTTCTCGTCGCGCTGTACGGCGGCTACTTCGGCGCCGGCATGGGCATCCTGATGCTCGCCGCCCTCGGTCTCATCGGCATGACCGACATGCATCAGATGAACGGCCTCAAAAACATTCTCGGCCTCTGCATCAACGCCGTTGCCGCGATCTATTTCATCTCCCAGCGCGCCGTCGTGTGGCACGACGTCTTCCTGATGGCGATCGGCACGACGACCGGCGGCTTTCTCGGCGCGCGCCTCGCGCGGCGGCTCGGACGCAGCTTCGTCCGCCGCGCCGTCGTCGTCATTGGGCTGGCAATGACTGCGGCGATGGCGCTCCGGACGTGGCTCTGAGCGCCTTCGCCACCATGCGGTAGCGCCACACCGCGATCGCGATCATCGTGCCGAAGATCAGGACGAAGAACACCGTCAGATCCCACGGACGGTGATACTTCGACGCGCTGAAAAAGATGGATCCCATCAACGCGCACGCGGCCAGGAACCAGTAGTTCGCCCAGCCGATGACGTACGTCGCACCTTCCTCCGGCGCGTAGCGCACGAGGCCGTGAAAGACCGGCAGATAGCGGAAGGACACCGACGCGTTTCCCCGCTCGCGAAATGCGATCGCGCTCTCCGACAGCCGCTCGAAGGCGATGCGCGACACGCGATGATCGGCCGTCGTCGCGAGACGCTGTTCGGCGTCTGACCCGAGGCGGACGTTCGGGAGGCGCATGCGGAAGAGCGGTAGACCGATGAGGTAGTAGACGCGCGCCCACATGCGCGCCGCTAGAAACTCGATGATGGCAAGCACACCGATCGCGAGAAACGGCCAGAAAACCTTCATGAATGGACCTCGGAAACAAAGGATCGCACAGTTCTCGCATTGTGGGGAGCGGGAGGATCGATGAAACGAGTTGCCGTTCTCGCTGTGCTCGCCATGCTGGCATGCACGACCACACAACAATCATCCGCGCCATCGAACGCCGCGCCGAAATCGAATTACAAAAACCTGCAGGTGTTGCCGAAAGACATCTCGCGCGAGCAACTGCTGGCGACGATGCGCAGCTTCACCCGCGGCCTCGGCGTGCGCTGCAATCACTGCCATGTCGTCAAGGCGACGGAGCCGAAGGAAGAGCTCGACTTTCCGTCCGACGCGAAAGACGAAAAGAAAAACGCGCGGACGATGATCCTGATGACGCGCGAGATCAATCGGACATGGATTCCGCGCGTGTCGAAGGAGCCCGCCGACATGCGTGTCGGATGCTGGACGTGCCATCGCGGCAAACCGGAGCCGGAGTCGCCTCCTCCGCCGCCCGAGCCGCAGGCGCAGCCGAAGCCGTCGAGATGACATTCCGCTCCGGGTGAGAGACGATCTCACCCGTGCGACTGCTCTACGGATATCTGCTCCGCTACAAACACCTCCTCTTCGGCGCGCTGCTGCTGGCGACGATCAACCAGGTCTTCTCGCTGCTCGACCCGCAGGTCTTCCGGCTGATCGTCGACCGCTACGCCGTCAAAGTCGCGACGATTCCCAAACAGGCGTTCGTGCGCGGCGTGCTGGTGCTGCTGCTGATGTACATCGGCGTCGCGCTCATCTCGCGCATCGCCAAAAACTTTCAGGACTACTTCGTTAACGTCATCGCCCAGCGGACGGGCGCGCAGTTGTATGAGCGCAGCGTCTCCCACTCATTCTCGCTTCCCTACTCCGTCTTCGAGGACCAGCGCAGCGGCGAGATCTTGCAGAAGATGCAGAAGGCGCGCGCCGACGCGCAGTCGCTGATCACCAACTTCATCAACTTCCTCTTCGTCGCGCTGGTCGGACTCGTCTTCGTGACGGTGTATGCCTTCACCGTACACTGGGCGATCGGCCTGGTGTATCTCCTCCTCGCCCCGTCGCTGGGCACGCTGATGTTCTTCATCAGCCGGCGCATCAAGACCCAGCAGCGCGTGATCGTCACGCAAACCGCGGAGCTGGCCGGATCGACGACCGAGACGCTGCGCAACGTCGAGCTCGTGAAATCGCTCGGACTCGAACAGCAGGAGATCCGCCGGCTGAACAACGTCAACGCCGGCATCCTCGGCCTCGAGCTGAAGAAAGTGAAGTTCCTCCGCTACTACAGCTTTTTGCAGGGGACGATCATCAACAGCACGCGCGCGAGCATCCTCTTTCTCACGCTCTGGCTGCTCTACAACCGCTCGCTCTCCCTCGGCGAGTTCTACGCCCTCTTCTTCTACTCGTTCCCGATCTTCTCTCCCCTCGCCGAGCTCGGCGCGATCATCGCGCAGTACCAGGAAGCGAAAGCGAGCATGGAGAAACTCGAAGAAGTGCTGGCCATCCCGCCGGAGCCGAAGGCGGCGAACCCCGTGCCGCTCGGCGCGCTGATGCGCGTCGCGTTCGAGCACGTGTCGTTCACCTATCCGTCGTCGACGATGCCGTCACTCGAAGAGATCAGCCTCGAGATGCGCGCGGGAGAAACGGTCGCCTTCGTCGGACCGTCCGGCTCCGGCAAGACGTCGCTCGTCAAACTTCTCGTCGGCCTCTATCGCCCGACGGACGGAAACCTCCGCGTCAACAACACCGACATCAACGACATCGACGCCGGCGACCTCCGCGCGCGCATCGGCCTCGTCACCCAGGACACCCAGCTCTTCGCCGGCACCATTCGCGAGAACCTCCTCTTCGTGAACCCCGACGCGACAGACGCGGAATGCATCGAAGTCCTCCGCCAGGCCGCCGCCCTGCCGATCATCGAGCGCGGCGGCAAAGGTCTCGACACCAAGATCGGCGAAGGCGGAATCAAGATCAGCGGCGGCGAACGCCAGCGTCTCGCAATCGCGCGCGCACTGCTCCGCCAACCCGAGCTCATGATCTTCGACGAAGCCACCAGCAGCCTCGACTCGATCACCGAGAAAGCCATCACCGAAACCATCCGCGACTTGACGACTCACGGCCACCGCAGAATGACCGTCCTCGTCGCGCATCGCCTCTCGACCATCGCCCACGCACAGCGCATTCACGTGCTGGCGAAAGGACGCATCGTCGAAACCGGAACGCATGAATCGCTGCTGGCGACGAGCGGGTTGTACGCGGCGTTGTGGCGGGAGCAGAGTGCGCGGAGGGAGGAGGCGGCTTAGGGTTTGTCGCTTCGCTCGGCCGCCCACCCTGGGCGCGGAAGCGGGCGCGGGCTCGGGCGCGGGATTAGAGCTGGGTTTCGAGCTCGGCGACGCGTTCTTGCAGCGCTACGATGCGCTGCTTGATCTCGTCGATTTCGTTTCGGATCTCGACTTTCATCGTCTCTTCCATCCGCTTCATGCGGTCTTCGACGCGGATGAGCGCGGCCTTGATCGCCGCATACTCGGCGTTCAGCGTGTCGAGTTTCTTGTAGATCGCGTCGAAGTTGCCAAGGATCTCCTCGCGAAACGGCGCCTGCTGGTCACGGACGATGCGTTCAGTATCCGACGCGATATCACGTCGCAATTGGATTAATGCGTCAGCCACGTTCTCAACCACGATACAAATTTTACCTCGGTCCAACGAGCCTTACACAAACTCTACTTCCAGTGGAGCTTATCCGTTCGTATCGACATCCATTCATACGCCAATGAGCATCTTCATCATGACCGACACCCGCCGCATCACTGCCAATCTCCCCGGCGATTTGCTCGATGACGCGCGGGAAGTGACCGGCGAGGGGATCAGGGAGACGCTCATCGAAGGACTCCTGCAGGTAAAGCGGCGGCGGTTCTTCGAGCGCTCTTTGCGTTTGCGCGGGAAGCTGCAGCTCGACATCAACCTCGAGGAAACGCGCGGCCGGAGTACTTGAACTTCCCGCGCCCGCTTCCGTGCCCGGGGCGGGGGACGAGCGGAGCCCATTCGTCTGGCGCGCCTCCCGCCCAAAGGCGCGCCGGAGGCGCGCACCACTGCGGATTGCTTCTCCGGGGCGGGCGGGCTACGCCACCACGTCGTGCTGCAACAGCTTCCGCGTCGCGGGATGCTTCGGATTCGTGAGCACTTCGCGCGCGTCGCCTTCTTCCACGACTTCGCCTTCGGCGAGCACGATCACGCGCGCGGCGAACTCGCGCGCGAAGTCGTCGTCGTGCGTGGTAACGACGAGCGTGCGGCCGCCGGCGGTGAGCTCGCGCAGCGTGTGGCCGAGCTCGAAGCGGCGCGCTGGGTCGAGCGACGCGGTCGGCTCGTCCATCAGCAGCAGCGGCGGATCCATCGCCATCGCGCGCGCGATCGCGACGCGCTGCGCTTCGCCGCCGGAGAGCTCGCGCGGATACGCGCCGCGGCGATGCGCGACGCCTAAGGATTCGAGAAGCTGGACGGCGCGGCGCTCGGCGTCGCTGCGCGCGACGTGCGCAACGTGGAGCGGCGCGAGCGTGATGTTGTCGATCGCGGTCAGGTGATCGAAGAGATAGTGGAGCTGGAACACCATCCCGACTTTCTTTCGCAGCTCGCGCGTCGTCATCCGCGGATGCGATCGGCCGGCATGCAGTTTGACGCCGTCGACGTCGATCGTGCCGGCGTCGAACGGCTCGAGCGCGGCGATCGAGCGCAGTACCGTCGTCTTGCCGCCGCCGGAGAGTCCCATCAGCGCGACCAGCTCGCCGCGCGCGACGGAGAACGTGATGCCGCGCAGCACTTCGCGCGCGCCGCGCTTCAATCGCAAGCCATCGATGCGCAGCACGCTCATTCCGTGGCCGCCTTCCATTGCTCTTCGAGCCGGCGCGCGAGGCGCGCGAGCGGAAGCGAGAGAATCAGATAGAGCGCAGCGCACAACGCACCGGGGATCACCCAGCTGCCGATGTTCGCGGCGAAGATCGACGTCTGCTTCGTCAGTTCGACGACGGTGATGACGGAGACGAGCGAGGAGTCTTTGAGCAGCGCGACGAAGTCATTCGTCATCGGCGCGAGCGCCAAACGAAATGCCTGCGGACCGCGCACATAGCGGAAGACCTGAAACTCGGTGAGTCCGAGGGTGCGTGCGGCTTCGAGCTGTCCGCGCGGCACCGCTTCCATCGCGCCGCGATAAATCTCGCTCTCGTACGCTGCGTAGTTCAATCCGAGTCCGATCAGCGCGGCGACGAAGGCCGGCAAGCGGATGACCGCGGAGAGTCCGTAGTACAGAACGAAGAGCTGCAGCAGCACCGGCGTGCCGCGAATCACTTCGACGTAGCCGGTCAGCAGCGTGCGCGTGATCATGCCGCCGTACACGCGCCCCGTCGCGACGGTCATGCCGATCGCGATCGCCAGCGCCATCGCAAGACACGACATGACGACGGTGATGCCGGCGGCGCGGATCAGCGAGGGGAGATACTTCAGGACAAGCTCCGCTTTAGTGGAGCGGCGGCCGCCCTCGGCCGCCGTTTCTCGCGAGAGGCCGGCGGCCGAAGCGGCCGCCGCTCCACCAAGCACGCGCGCGAAAAACTTCGGCTGGTATTCGTCCCAAATGTCCCACTTGCGATAAATCCGCTCGAGCGTGCCGTCGCGCATGCGCGCTTTCAGGATCTCGTCGATCCGGTCGCGCAGCGCGGTGTTGCCCGGCGCGAGCACGGCGATGTAGTGACCGGTCGCGACGGGCCTGTCGTAATGCGTGTACAGCCCACCCGTCCGCCGCATCGCGCGCGCGGCGATGATGTTGTCGAGCAGCACGGCGTCGAGGCGCCCCGACACGACGTCTTCGTACGGATGCACGTCGTCGTCGTACGAGACCGGCGTGATGCCGAGCGTTTTCTGCGCGGCGAGCAACAAGTCATATGCGGTCGTACCGCCGAGGGTTCCGACGCGGCGGCCGCGGAGATCTTCGAGCGACTTGAATCGATCGCGATCCGCCTGGCGCACCGTGATCGTCTCGGTGAATTCGTAGTAAGGAATCGTCGCGGCGAGCGCGGCGCGGCGCGCGGGTGTGTCTTCGACGCCGCTCATGCCGACGTCAAAGTCGCCGCGCGCGACCGACTGATCGATCGACGCCCACGCGACCTGCACGAACTGCGGCGTGCGCCCGAGTCCCTTCGCCATCGCGCCCGCGACTTCGACGTCGAACCCTTCCACCTTCGCGGGATCATTCGGGTCCGCTTCGACGTACGGCGCTCCCCCTTCGGCGTCACCGCCCCAGCGCAGCACGGCCTCTTCCGCATTCAGCGCGACGGTCGTCGGGCGCGCGGAAAACGCGAGCACGATCACGATCAGAACGACACGCACGGCGCGCATGTTAACCTCCGCCGCGTGAACCGCGACCTCCAACTCGCGCTCGATCTCGCCGATGCCGCGGACGCGATCACGATGCGCTGGTTTCGCTCCTCGTCGCTGGCAGTGCGCACGAAAGAAGATCGCTCGCCGGTCAGCGCGGCCGATGAAGAAACGGAGCGCATGATCCGCGAGGCGCTGCAGCGCGAGCGTCCCGCTGACGGGATCGTCGGCGAGGAATTCGGCGTCAGCGGCGAGGCCGCGCGGCGATGGATCGTCGATCCGATCGACGCGACGAAAAACTACATCCGCGGCATTCCCGTTTTCGCCACGCTGATCGCGCTCGAAGAAGACGGGAAGATCGTGATGGGCGTCGTCTCGTCGCCCGCGATACAGAAACGCTGGTGGGCGTCGAAAGGCAACGGCGCGTTCTGCAACGGCGAGCGCATGCACGTGTCGAACGTCGACGCGATCGAGCGCGCGTATTTGTCGTACGACAGCGTCTCGTCATTCGATCCGTACGGCACCACGCATTCATTCATCGTGCTCGCGGGACGCTGCGCGCGCACGCGCGCGTTCGGCGACTTCTGGTCGCACATGCTCGTCGCCGAAGGCGCGGTCGACATCGCCATCGAGCCCGAAGTCGCGCCGTGGGACATGGCGCCGGTGCAGATCATCGTCGAAGAAGCGGGCGGGCGATTCACCGACGTCGCCGGACACACGCATTACAACCTCGGCAGTGGCGTCTCGACGAACGGCCGATTGCACGACGCCGTGCTGGAGGCGCTGCGCTGACGGAACAAGTCATGGTCGTCGCGCGCGAGGACATCGCGCCGTTTCTCGTCCGCTACGGATTCACGCGCGAGCACGCCGACGAAGTGCTCGACGTGATCAACGAGCGGCACTTCTTCATCGATCGTCCGACCGCGGAAGTCTCGCCGCAGTACAAGCAGATCATCCCGTACGTCGTGATCCGCCATCGCGACGCATTTTTTCTTTTGCAGCGGACGCAAAAGCAGACCGAGGCACGGCTGCATCACAAACTGTCGATCGGGGTGGGAGGGCATATCAATCCCGACACGCCGGAGCTGCTCGACGGATTGCAGAAAGAGCTCGAGGAAGAAGTCGACGTGCGCGGCGACTACGATCTCGCGTTCGCCGGCATCCTCAACGACGATTCCACCGACGTCGGCAGCGTCCACCTCGGTGCCGTCTTCGTCCTCGACACACACGACGGCGACGTCTTCGTGCGCGAGACCGAAAAGATGACCGGACGATGGGCAACGCGCGAGGAATTGGCAGCTGTACGCGAGACAATGGAGAGCTGGTCGCAAATTTTATTTGATGCAATAACAAATTTATTGTAATAATCTGCGCGCATGAGGCAGCTACGGTTTCTTGCGGCAGTTCTCCTGTTCACCTCGTTCGCTTCGGCCGCCCCGGTGATCACCTCGGTCACACCCGCGGAAGGCTCCGAAAGCGGCGGCACGGCGGTTATCATTCACGGCAGCGGCTTCAGCAACAACTGTCCCGGCTGCAACCCGCAGAACAAGCCGCCGGACGTGTTCTTCGACGGTGTCGCGCCATCGACGTGGGGCTACCTCTCGTCGACGGAGCTCAGCGCGATCGCGCCGCCGCACGCGCCGGGCAAGGTCGCGGTGAAGGTCGCGCAGTTCAACGGCGAGTTCACGCTCGCGAACGCGTTCACCTACACGAAAGATCCGTTCACGATGTCGCCGAAGTCGGGACCGGAACAGGGCGGAACGGTCGTCACGATCAAAGGCGCGTTCGGTTCGTTTCCATACGCGATCATCTTCGGCGAGACGTTCGTGCCGACCTGGCGCACGGCAGCGGACACGGTCGTCGCGGTCTCGCCGCCGGGAGCGCCCGGCAGCCATGTGCCGATCACGATCTGGGAACACGACATCGGCATCCCGACGAATCTCGTCTTCACCTACGAGTCGACGTCGCTCGATGGGATGGAGCGCGTGCTGCTGCCGGTGCTCACGCCTCCGGTCGGCGGTGCGTTCGGCTCGCGATTCGTGACCGAGTTGCGCGCGTACAACCGCTCCGTCACCAACACCGCGCAACTCCGCGGACTGTCGTACGCGTGCACCGGGCAAGTCTGCCCCCCCGTAGTTCCGGATCCGCAGCGCGACTCGATCGGCTTGGCGCCGCAAGCGACGCTCGCGCCGCTCGATGTCGTGTACAACGGAACGCCTGGCCGCTTCATCTGGGTGCCGAAGGATCAACTGGATCGTTTGTGGCTGAATCTGCGCGCGTACGACGAGAGCCGCAGCTCGTTCAACTTCGGCACGGAGCTGCCGATCGTTCGCGATCGCGATTTTTTCCGCAATGAACCGATCGTCTTCCCCGACATTCCGACCGGCCAGGGATTCCGCAGCACGCTGCGCATTTACGCGGAGTCCGCGGTGACGGTGACGCTCGACATCACCAACGGCAAGGACTTCGTGACGCGCCGCGAGGTCGCGTTGCAGCCGGCGATGAACAAGTTCGATCCGGCGTATGCGCAGATCGGCGATCTGCCGGAAGGCGTCGGCAACATCCGCATCCGCATCATTCCGCCCGAGCCGGGACAGCCCGGTTTCTACACGCCGACGTGGGCGTTCATCGGCGTCACGAACAATTTCACGCAGCAGATCACGACCGTCCGCCCATGAGACGATGAGCGCGATGAACCTGGTTCTCGCGCTCCTCGAAGTCATCCTCCTCGGCACCGGCTACCCGCGCCCCGATCCGGCGCGGGCAGCCGCGTCGAATGCGATCGTCATCGGCAACAAATGGTTCGTCGTCGACGCGGGACGCGGCGCGACGATGCGCATCGCCGCGACCGATTTGAATTACGCGAACCTCAAAGCGGTTTTCCTCACGCATCTCCATTCCGATCACACCTCGGGACTCCCCGATCTCTTCGACACGTCGTGGCAGTTCGGACGCAAGAGCGTTCCGCTGGAGTTGTACGGACCGCCGGGAACGAAGAAGCTCGCCGATGCGATGCTGCAGTTCTTCGCCGAAGACATTCACCTGCGCCGCGACCTGCTCGAGAAACATCCCGCCGCCGGCGCGACGATCCGCACGCACATCGTCAAAGAAGGAGTGGTGTACGACGACGGAGACGTGAAGGTGACGGCGTTCGCCGTCGATCACAAGCCGGTGCCGTACGCGTTCGGCTATCGATTCGACTCGCACGGCGAGTCGATCGTGATCTCCGGCGACACGCGTCCGAATGCGAACCTGATTCGCTACGCGAAAGGCGCGGACGTGCTCGTGCTCGAGGCGTATCTGCCCGAGCACTTCGACAAAGTCGACACGCCGGAAGTCGCCGCGCGCTTGAAGAGCTATCACACCAGCGCGGAAGAAGCGGGCGAGATCGCCGCGGCCGCGAACGTGAAGACGCTCGTGCTCACGCACCTCATCCCCGGAAATGCGGATGAGACGTTCCGCGAGCGCGCGGCGCGGAAGTTCAAGGGGAAGATTGTCGTGGGCCGCGATCTGGTGAAGATCGCCGCCCCCGACTGAACGAACCTCTGTGGCGACCGCTGCCCTCAGCGGTCGCGCGGCGCAACGCGCCGCTGGCCGGCAAGCCGGCGGTGCCGCTGAGGGCAGCGGCACCCACAAAAGAATAGTTACCGTCCCGCGAAAAACACCGGATCACCCGACGCGTTGTCGATCATCGAGCCGTAGGCGAAGAGCTTCGCGTTCGCGTCGCCGCGCACTTGCAGCGTGAAGCTGCCGATCGACGACGACAGGTTCGGGAAGAGCGACGTCACGGACTGCTGCATCAACTCGCCCGGCTGCAACACGATCTGCGTCGACCCGAGCTCGAAGCCGGCCGGCGAGAGCAGCGACACCGTCAGTTGCTCGGCATCGGTGCCGCCGTTGAGCACACCGACGTTCGAGCGATAGCTCACGTCGGCGCGCAGTCCCGGAACGAACATCTCGTTCGAGAACGCGGCGATCGGATCGATGGACTGTCCGAACGTTCCGCCGCTGCCGTCCGTAGTGTACGTGCGATTCGTGACGACAGGAGCGACGCTGCCTGTCCAGCTGATCGCGAGCGGTCCATTGCCCGAGGAAAATCCGAACTGCGTGAGGATGTCGCTGACGAGATACGTCTCGTGCGCGTTGAGGCCGAGGGTCTTCGTCGTGCCGGCGTAGCGCAGCGAGACGAGGATGTGATCGTTCGACGGATTGAAGAACATCAGATCGCTGCGCCAGAACGTGCCGTTCGCGCCGTTCGCGCGGCCGATCGCGGGAATCGTCATCGAGCTGCCGCTGCGCGCCGGCATCGCCTGCATATACACAGGATCCTGGCTGGAATTGTCGATCACCGACGCGCACGCGGTCACGACGTCGGCCGCGGTGGTCGTCATGCGCATCGACATCGCGTTGAACGAGCGCCCCGCCGTCTCCGGGAAGAACTGCGAGAGCGACGACTGCTGATAGCTGTTCGCCGGAATCGTGACGTTCGCGGTGCTGACGGTGTTGCCGTTCGAGTCATACAGCGTGAGCGTCGCGCCGACGTCGCTGCCGCCGCGATTCACGAGGCCGATGTTCGTGCGGAACGCGGCATTCGACTGAATGCCCGTCAGGTAGAGCGTCGTCTCGAGATCGTTCGAGCGGACGTCCGGCACCGACTGCCCGTACGTTCCGCGGCTGCCGTTCGTGAACGTGCGGCTGGTGACGCGCAGCTGCGCGGCCGTGCTCGGGCTCGTCGCCTCGATCGCGACCGCGCCCGCGCCGTTGGCGATGCCGAACAGATCGAGCAGCGTGTTCGCGTAAGTCGTCGACTGATGCGGCGCGAGGAAAATCGATCGCGTGACCATCGAGCCGCCCGCGGACGGGATGAACAGCGCCGTCACGTTCGCGCTCTGCGTGCCGGCATTGAAGAGACTGAGCTCGGTGCGCCACGACGTGCCGCCGAGACCGCCCTGCTGCGCGGCGGCGGAGATGAGCGAGCGATACGGAGCGATCGACGCGACGGTGATCGTCTTCGAGGCCGTGCCCGACGTGAACGCGTTCGCGGCGAAGAGCATGACCGTGTACGAGCCGGGCGCGTTGTAGGCGTGTACAGGATTCTGTGCAGTGGAGGTCGCGCCGTCGCCGAACGACCACGTCCAATTCGCCGGCGAGCCGGTCGAGCGGTCGGTGAACGTCACGTTCTCGCCAACGATCGGAGAAGTGTTGCCCGCGTCGAATGCAGCGACGACCGGCGGAACCGTCGGAGAGGACGCCGTCACGACGATCGTCTTCGACACACTCGCCGTTTCCGTTCCGCGCGCGAGCGTGAGCGTCACGCTGTACGAGCCGGAGGCGGCGTATTGCTTCGTCGGATTCTGCTGCTGCGAGATCGAGCCGTCGCCGAATGTCCAGTACCACGACGACACGCCGCCGGTCGACTGATCGTTGAACGTGATCACGTCGTTGACCGACGGATTCGCGGGCGACCAGCTGAACGCGGCCGTGAGTGTGTTCGACACGCTGATGACTTTCGATGCCTGCGACGACGTGCCGTTGCCGGTGACCGTCAGCGTGACGGTGAACTGTCCCGCGCTCGCGTAGGTGTGCGCCGGATTCGTTGACGTCGAGCTCGTGCCGTCGCCGAACGTCCATGAGCGCGACGTCACCGGTCCAGTCGACTGATCGGTGAACAGGAAATTCGTGACGTTCGCCGTTCCGCTTTGCGTCGACACGTTGAACGCCGCGACGAGTTGCTGCGGCTGCGTGCCGCCGCTGACGGTCGCCGTCGCGATGTTCGAGCCCGTCGACGATCCGGCGGAGTTCGATGCGGTGACGTAGAAGCGATACGTGCCGGCCGTGAATCCGCTGACCGTCGCTCCCACCACGTCCGCACTGACGTCGCCGACTTTCGAGAACGCGCCGCTGCCGGTGGCCATGTAGACCGACTGCGACGTTTCATTGTTCGCGTTGTCGGTCCACGTCAGATTCACGTTCGATCCCGCGGCGCTCGCGCCGAGGTTCGATGGCGCGGCCGGCGGATTGAGCGGCGGCGGCGGCGCGACGCTGCCGTTCGGATAGAGCCAGCGCGCCGCGACCTGATCGTCGGAACGGAGCGCCGGTCCGAGTCCCGTCACGTACGCGTACATCAATGCCGTGTTGTCGTTGCTGTGTCCGAGCCCGAGGGTGTGGCCGAACTCGTGCGCGACGATTTCGGCGAGACGGCTGCTGGAGATGCCGGTCGACGGCGACACGCCGTCCTGGATCGTGAGATTGCCTTCGCTGATGGTGAACGACGTCTGCGCGCCCGCGGGATGGCTCGCGTCCGCGGTGAACGGCGCGTTCCACTGCGCGGTTCCGCTGACGCCGTTGAAGCCGCCGGTGCCGACGACGCCCGAGCCGGTGAACGTTCCGCTGATCTCGTTGTTCGGATCGTTGAAGAGCACTTCGTTGACGCCGTTCGGCGCGGTGAGACCGCCGAGGGAGCCGGTGCGGACCCCAGAGTAGGTGTAGAAAATCTTCGCCTGCGAATAGCTCGTCCAGCTGCTCATCGCGGTCTGCATTTCATTCAGACCGCCGCCGCTGTAGCCGCTTTGCGTTCCCGCGCTGAACCAGGCCGCGGACGCGCCGCTGTCGAATCGCGTCCAGCGATACACCTTCGGCTCGGAGATGAGCGTGAAGTCTTCCTTCGCGCCGTTCTCGCTGGTCGCAGTTTTCTCGAGGACCGGATTCTCGACGCCGTAGTTCGCGCTTCCGGCGCGTCCGGCCACGCGATCGGCGACGAAGGTCTCGAACGCGACGGCGTCGCGCTGCACGTTCTTCGCCTTGATCGGCTGGAAGTTCGCGTCGAGCATCACCGCGTCCGCGCCGACGTCGTCGCGCATCCACAAGCGGCGGCCGTTCATCTGCCGCGCTTCCGTCATCTTGCCGACGAACAAATCCATCGTGCGATAGCCGCCCTGCGGCGACGGCTCGATGAAGAGCAGCACGCGCTCGCCGGCGTGGAACTCGGCGGTGCCGAAGATTTTCGTGAATCGTCCGTTCGCCTCTCCTCCGAGCTCGCGAACGGTGATGATGTCAGGTGCGTTGCCCTTCATTACGTTTGCAACGGATACTCTCGCCTCGGTCCACACCGCGCCATTGCGCTCGACTGCACTCGTGGAGAGGACCGTGCCGGTCACGATCACCGGCGACTTCGCGATCAACTGGCCATCCGTCGGCATCACGATCGTGGTCGCGTTGGCGGCCGCGGCAGCGATCATCAGGACACACGTCAACCCGTACACCCGAAATTTGTTCATGGAGGTCTCCGAAGTTATTGGGCTGAACGGGGCACGGGCGAGCGATGATTCCCCGACGTGGATTCCGCGTGTTTCAATCCGGACACAACGGCGGCATCATGCGGCGGTTAGGCACGAACCGCGGTGACCCTGATCACGATGACCAAAACGAATGCCGCCCGCCTCCTCGACTCCCTCGGCATCGCCTACGAAGTGCGCGAATACGAAGTCGATCCCGATGATCTCGCCGCGGAAAGCGTCGCGCGCAAAGTCGGACTCCCGCCCGAGCAGGTCTTCAAGACGCTGGCCGCGCGCGGCGACAAACACGGCGTCTGCTTCGCCGTCGTCCCCGGCGACCAGCAACTCGATCTCAAAGCGCTCGCCCAACTCACCGGCGACAAGAAGATCGACACCGTCGCGCTGAAAGAAGTGCAGCCGCTGACCGGCTACATCCGCGGCGGTGTGACCGCCCTCGCGGCGAAGAAAACGTATCCGGTATTCGCGGACGAGACGATCGAGCTGTTCGACGTCATCTCGATCTCCGCCGGCACGCGCGGCGCGCAACTGCTGTTGTCGCCGGCGGATTACCTCCGCTCGACGAGCGCGAAAGTCGGGGCGATCGCGAAGGAAAAGTGATTGAGGGCTGCCCCCGTTCGCGGCTGCGCTGATGACGGATCGCTGCTGCGCTGATGGCCGCAATCACTGCCGCCATCTGCCATCTGCCATCTGCCATCGGCCATCTGCCATCGGCCATCGGCGAAGCTGCCATCCGCGAAGCTGCCATCCACGAAGCAATGCTAGACTTCGCGCCCCCGCGCGAATGCACCTGCATTCGACGTTGTTCCTCTCAGAACACCCTTTGATGGGGAGTCGCCAAGTGGTAAGGCAGCGGCCTTTGGAGCCGCCATTCGGAGGTTCGAATCCTCCCTCCCCAGCCAGGCCCTTTGTGGCGACCGCTGCCTCAGCGGTCGCGCGGCGCTAAAGCGCCGCTGGCCGGCAAAGCCGGAGGTGCCGCTGAGGGCAGCGGCACCCACAAAGGTTCGTCGAGGAACAGACCTGACCCCTCCCCCGTTTAACGATCCGGCAAATTTTTTCAAATCATTCAAAAGACGCCGATTCCGCGCGTGTATCGTGAGATCACCATGAGAAAACTCTTCGCCGCCGCCAGTCTCTTTGTCGCCGCTGCAGCCGTGAACGCACAACAGCCGAGCGCCGCAGAGACGGTCCAGGTCACTGTCGTCGAAGTGCCGGTCACCGTTTCGGATCGCGGAGGCAACGCGGTTCGCGGGCTCACGAAGGAGAACTTCGAAGTCACGGACGACGGGAAGAAGGTTCCGATCGAGTACTTCGAAATGCTCGATTTGCCGACACTGACGGCGCAAGCGGAGGCGTCATCGTCCACACCGTTGCCTCCGGCAGCGACGCGGCACTTCCTGCTGCTCTTCGATCTCGCGAACTCTTCGCCGGGAACGATCGGCCGCGCGGCGGCAGCGGCGCGGCAGTTCATCGAGGGCCAGCTCGGCGAACGCGACCTCGCGGCCGTGGCGACGTTCACGACCGAGAAGGGGGCGCGCATGATCACGAACTTCACGCGCAACCGCACGCTGCTCGTGAATGCGATCGAAACGCTCGGCAATCCGGCGTACTTCAAAGTCGCCGATCCGCTCATGATCTCGGCGCTTCGCGCCACCAACAACGCCACCGCGGCCGGCGCCGATGGCGGCACGGCCGGCGCCGCAGAAAAAGCCGCGCAGGAAATGGCGCGCGAGAACGAAGTCCAGCAGGGAAAGATCCGCGACAACGAACTACGCGACCGCCTGCGCATCCAGCTCACCAACATGGGCAGCCTCGTGCGCGCGCTCGATCGCATCAGCGGACAGAAGCAGGTGATTCTTCTCTCCGAGGGATTCGACGCGTCGCTCGTGCACGGACGCGAAAATCTCGGCTCGGCCAGCGCGCGTCAGGAAGACGCGAGCGTGCTCGCGGGTGAAGTGTGGAACGTCGACAGCGATCAGCGCTTCGGCAACGCAGCGGCCGCGAACGACGTCGACATGATGACCACGCTCTTCCGCCGCTCCGACGTCGTGCTGCATGCGATCGACATCAAGGGACTGCGCGGCGCGTCCGACGTCACGACTTCCGACGGCACCGCCGGCAAATCGAATGAAGGACTCTTCCTCATCACCGCGCCGACCGGCGGCACGGTGTTCAAGAATGGGAATGACCTCAAGTCGAACTTCGGCCGCCTGCTGAAGCAGCAGGAAGTCGTCTACGTCCTCGGCTTCCAGACGCACACGACCGGCAAGCCCGGCAAGTTCCACGCGCTGAAAGTGAAAGTCGTCAACGCGAAAGCGGACAAAGTGACGGCGCGCGCCGGCTACTACGAGCAGTCGAACATGTCCGACCTGGAGCGCGTCCTCACAGTCGCCGACGTGCTCATGACCGACGCGCCGGTCGACGACATCACCGTCAAAGTCACCGCGACTCCGTTCCCCGGTCCGAACAACCGCGCGCGCGTTCCCGTCGTCGTCGAGATCCCCGGCTCGCGCCTGCTGCAGAACATCACCGGCAAATCCGCGAACGCGGAGATCTTCCTCTACGCGTTCGACAAGAACAGTCAAGTGATGGACCATCTGAAGGAGAAGATCACGCTCGATCTCACGAAAGCCGGCGAGCAGATTCGCAACGGCGGCGTGCGCTACTACGGAACGCTGCGGCTGCCTGCCGGCGACTACGCGGTCAAGAGCGTCGTGCGCGTCGAAGAGTCGGGCCTGATGGGCTTCACGCGCGCCGACGTGAACGTGCCGGCGTTCGCGGGATCGACGGTCGTCGATCCGGTCGTCGTCGCCGAGCCGGGCAACTGGGGACTGATCGTCGGCCCGAGCCGCGGTGACGATTATCCGTATCCTTTCACCGCCGGCGAAACGCGCTACATCCCGCAACGCAACGTGCAAGTGAGTCCGTCCGGCACCTACCGCGTCGCGCTCTTCCTCATCGGCGTCCCGCTCGAAAACCTCGGCCTCACGCCGACCGTCACCAGCGAAGGCGGCGCGACGAAGCAAGCGGACGTGAAACTCGTCGGCCGCACCGCGCCCGACGACCGCGGCGTCTTCCAACTGTTCTTCGATTTCAAGCCCGGCACCCTCGCCTCGGGACAGCATCAGCTGAAGTTTGATGTGAAGTCGAAGGATGGTGCGCAGTCGGTAGTGTCGATGCCGTTCGTGGTGCAGTAGGTGTGGGGCAGGCTTTCCAGCCTGCCCCCGGAGCGCAGGCTGGAAAGCCTGCGCTACACCGATCACAGCGAGTTCAGAAACTTCACGAGCTGATCCTTCCCTCTGCGATCAAGCCCGTTGAACGCGTCCCGCGACTTTCGCCCCTGCCCGTCGTGCGCGAGGATCGCGTCCTGTACGGTGTGCGCGCGGCCGTCGTGCAGGTAGCGCGTGACGACGCGCAGGCCCCACAGCGGTGAGGTGCGCATGTCGCGGCCTCCTGCGCGGGACTGCGTGATGCCGTCGCCGAGGCGGCCAATGTCGTGGAGCAGGAAATCGGAGTACGGATGGAACGCGACGCGATCGAGCGCGGCAATCTCGCTCGGTCCGGTGCGCAGCGTCGGCGTGTGGCACGCGGCGCAGCCGATCTGCTGGAACACGCGCTCGCCCGCGCGCACGTCGTTGTCGATGTTGCCGCGCGGCGGCGTGCCGAGCATCGTCATGAAATCGGCGAATGCTTCGACGCCGTCGCCCGCGTCGTTGATGCCGGGTGCGGGATTGTGGACGAGCTCCCCGCAGTTGCCCTGCGGACAATTCTCGTTCGGGAAGAGCGGGCTCGTGATGCCCATCTCGTTGAGATACGCGTCGGCGGAAAATTGGAAGAGCGTCGGCACTTGCGACTTCCAGCCGAATTTGCCGACGACGTCCATTCCGGTGACGACGTTCGTGACGATGTTCGGACGTCCGGCCATCGACGGATCGCTCGCCGCTTCCTGCGCGGCGAGTTGCTGGAACGCGCCGTCGGGAACGGCGTCGACGAGTCCGAGTCCGAACAGCGCCGTCGTGCGGCGACCCGCCGTCACGTTCGCCTGCTTCGGCACGGTCTCGCCTTTGTAGTCGTACAGCGAACCGTCGGCGCTGGTGATGGCGGTCGTTTGAATGAGCGATCCGCCGAGGCTCGCGAGCGGATCGAACGTGCCGTTCTGCATCCGTCCGAATCGCGTTTCCACCAGCTCGCCGCCGCCGCCCGTCGCGCCGGCCGCGTGACATTCGACGCACGAGCGTCCATTGAATACAGGTCCGAGTCCTTCATCCGCTTCTTCCGCTGCTTCGAATTCGTCTTTGCCGGCGTCGAAGCGCGTGCGTTGTTCGTTGGTCAAGCCGGGAACGGGGTTGCCGAATGCGGGTGGCTGCGGACGTTCATTCGCGCCGACGAGGAGACACACCACGCACACTACGAGTAGAGAGAGAGATCGCGCTCGCATTGATTACTTCCTTTCTCCAGGTTGTCGCGACTTTTATTGACAGTACAGGAGGGCCGATTGCGCGTGTACAACGGAAATGCGGAATTCGTGAACGACGTGTCACGGATTCTCGGTCGAGCGGCGGCATCCGCGTCTAACGTGCCGCCGCTCTTCCGATTACGTCTTATGGATGCGCACCACCTCCTGGCCCGCCTTTGCGGAGAATTTCCATCGCAGCGATGAAAGCCTCGAACTTCGCTTTCTGATCGCCCGTGAGGATCGTTTCGAACTTCGCGTCGGCTGCTTTCCGCGCGGCCATCAGCTGTTCGTGCAGCGCGCGCATTTGCTCGTGCAGCGACTCCGTCTGCGCGCGGAAGTCGGCTTCGATCGACTGCGCGGCGGCTTTCTGACTGTCCGTGAGATTGAGATAGTCGTCGAGCGCGGGAGCGCCCGGAGGTGGCGGCGGCGGACCGAATGCGGCGGCGCCGGCAGGACCGTGCGGCGGCGGCGCCGCGACCGCGAAGGATGCGACCAACAGGATTCCGAGGATCAGGGAAACGATGCGTTTCATGAGACCTCCTTGTTGCTTGGCAATATCGCCCTTCGGCGAAAGAAAGACTTCATGAGGGGGCAAGAACTTCGTAAGAAACGTAAAACCTGACTGCACCGTCTTGCGCGACGTCGCGCGCGCGTTAGACTCGCGGCCGATGGGTCGTCCGCTCGTCGCCTTACTCCTGCTGCTCGTGATCGCGCTCGGCGTGCTCGCGACGCTGCAGTACCGCTGGATCGATCGCGTAAGCGAAGCGGAGCGGCAGCAGACGCGCGCGAACCTCGACTTCGCCGCGCGCCGCTTCACCGACGATCTGCGCGCGGAGCTCGGCGCGCTCTTCGACGCGTTCGGACAACCCGATCGCGGTGAGGTCGAAGATCGATACGACCAATGGGCGCGCGCGGCCGCGCATCCCGCGCTGCTCGAGAACGTGTACGTTGCCGAGCGCCGCGACGACGCGTGGACGCTGCTCGTCCTCGATCGCGACTCACATCGCTTCGCCGACACGCAGTGGCCCGCGAAGCTCGAGGACATTCATCAGCGGCTCGACGCGGCAGCGCAACATCAGCGCATCCGCTGGCTGCCGCCGCTCGTCTCCGCCGTGCCTGCGTTCTTCTTTCCTCCGCGTCCGCGCTTTCGCCCCGACTTCCTTTCCGAGCCCGGGCCCGAGCCCGATTTTCCCGGCGGTCCTCCTCCCAACGCGCCGCAAGGCGTGCGCGCCACGATCATCGTCATCAATCGCGACGAGCTCGCGAAGAACATCCTCCCTTCACTCGCCGGCCGCTATTTCTCGACGACGAAGAAAGGCGAATACGATCTCGCGCTGACGAACGGCATCGAGACGATCTATCGCTCATCGACGTCCTGGCCCGACGGAAAATCGAATGCCGACTTCGATCTCGCGTTCAAGCCGGTCGATCGTGAGATGTCGCCGGCGCGCCGTTCTCCGTTCGCCGACCCTCCGCCGCCCTCCGTGCCGTGGCGTCTCCTCGTGCGCCGTCACGACGGCAGTCTCAACGCGCTCGTCGCCTCGACGCGCACGCGGAATCTCGCCGTCAGTTTCGCGATCCTCTTCATCCTCGGTGCCACGGCGCTCGTTCTCGCCGCACTTCTGCGCCGCGCCGATCGTTTGCGCGCACAGCAGACGCACTTCGTCGCGGCGATCAGTCACGAGCTCAACACGCCGATCGCCGCGTTGCGATCGGCCGGCGAAAACTTGAAAGACGGAATCGTCGCCGACCCCGACAAGCTCGCGCGCTACGGCGAGACGATCGTCAAAGAATCCGCGCGCCTCGGCGATATGGTCGCGCAGGTCCTCGAGTTCGCCGGCATGCAGGCGCGCACGCGTCCGCCCGCGCTGCAACCGGTCGACGTCGCGGCGGTCATCGACGAGGCGATCGCGCAGTGTCATTGGATCCTCGACGGGTCGAAGATTCACGTCGACGTCGATATCGATGACGATCTGCCGGACGTGCGCGGTGACAGCGCGGCGTTGACGCGCGCGGTGCAGAACCTGATCGCGAATGCGATCCGTCACGGCGGCAGCGGAGAGTGGGTCGGCGTGCGCGCGTCGCGTGACGATGTTGACAACGGGGGCGTGACGATCGCCGTCGAAGACCGGGGACCCGGTATCGACGGACGCGAAGCGGCGCGCTTGTTCGAGCCGTTCTATCGTGGAAAAGCGAGCAGCGGCGTACGCGGCACGGGACTCGGCCTCGCGATCGTGCGGCAGATCGCGATCGCGCACGGCGGATCGATCGACATCGACAAGCGCCGCCGCGACGGCGCGGCGTTCCTCTTCCATCTCCCCGCGGCGGCGGTGGATCATGCCTGAGCGCCGCGTGCTGCTGTGCGAAGACGAGGAGAGCCTCATCCTCACGCTGCGCGATCGGTTGCAGAGCGAGGGCTACGACACGAGCGTCGCCAGGGAGGGCGAAATCGCGCTCGAGACCGCGACGAAGAAATCGTTCGACTGCATCCTCCTCGACATCTCGCTGCCGAAGAAAAACGGATTCGACGTCTGCCGCGATCTCCGCCAGCGCGGCGTGCAGACGCCGATCCTCATGCTCACCGCGCGCGGTCAAGTCATCGATCGCGTCCTCGGCCTCAAGCTCGGCGCCGACGACTATCTGACCAAACCATTCGAGATGGCCGAGCTCCTCGCACGCATCGAAGCGCTGCTGCGCCGCGCACGCACGCTCGTCGCCAGCAGCGCCGACGCCTACGCCTTCGGCAACATCGAAGTCGACTTTCGCCGCGCCGAGGTGAAGAAGGACGGCGCGGAGATCGAACTGTCAGGACTGGAGCTCAAACTGCTGCGCTACTTCGTCGAACACCGCAGCGCCGTCCTCACGCGCGACGAACTCCTCGAGAAGGTCTGGGGCTACGACGCCACGCCCGTCACGCGCACCGTCGACGTCCACATCGCATCCCTGCGGCAGAAACTCGAGACCAATCCCGCGCGCCCGGAGTTTTTCCTGACGGTGCACGGAATGGGTTACAAGTTCGTGGGGTGACTAAAACGGCGGCCGCCTCCCGCCCATCCCGCCCCTTCCGCCTCTACCCCGTCCGCCCATCCCCCGCCCGTTTCCGCCGCGATCGCGTCCGCGATCCATGCGCTCGTCGGCGAACTGCTGCTGAAGTTTCATCCACTGGTCGTACGTCAGGATCGCGCGCTCGCCGGCGAGCATGGTGATGCGCCGGCGGAAGAGTTGATCGCGCAGCGTCGCGACGCGATCGCCGGCCGCGGTGATGTCGTTCGCGACGGCGTCATGTTGATTGACGGCGTTGCGGATGTCGCGCGATGCGACCATCACGTCGCGCGAGAGTCGCTCGATCTCGTCGCCCTGCTCGCTCTGTAATTTGTCGAGCTGCTGCATCTGCTCCGCGCTCACGTTCACCGCCTCGGCGAGATGCGGGCTGTGCCACCAGTTCGCCTCCGGCAGGAGTTCGTCGTCGCCGCCGAAGTTACCGCGCATGCGCATGCCGCCGCCCATCCCGCCGCGCGGTTCGGGCCGCGACTGCGGATCGTCGTACGAGTCGTTTGTCGTACACGCGAGCGCGAGGAGGAGCGGGATGAGGAGTGTTCGTCGCATGCGCCGACATTACCGCAACCGCACGCGAAGGGCCTCTGGCGCTATCGTTGTATTCGTGAACGACATGTCACGAAATCGAATGCCGGCGATCTTCTTCGGCCACGGCAACCCGATGAACGCGATCGAAGACAACGCCTACAGCCGCGCCTGGCGCGCGATCGGCGCAGCGCTGCCGAAGCCGAAGGCGATCCTCTGCGTCTCCGCGCATTGGTACCTGCCGGCAACGCTCGTCACCGCGATGGAGAAGCCGCGCACGATTCACGACTTCGGCGGCTTTCCGCGTCCGCTTTATGAAGTGCAGTACGCGGCACCCGGCGATCTAGCGTTGTGCGAACGCGTGCGCGATCTCGCCGGCGCGCAGTTCGATGATCGATGGGGACTCGATCACGGCACGTGGTCCGTCCTCGTGCACGTCTTCCCGAATGCAGACGTGCCGGTCGTCCAGCTCAGCATCGACGAAACCCAGCCCGCCGAATTTCATTATGAGATCGGAACAAAACTCTCCGCGTTGCGCGACGAAGGAGTGCTCGTCATCGGCAGCGGCAACCTCGTGCACAACCTGCACACCTTTTCGTGGGGCGGCCATCCCGTCGAGCCGTTCGACTGGGCGGTGCGATTCGAAAAGAGCGCGTGCGAATGGATCATCGCCAATGATCCCGCGCCGCTCGTCGGCTACGAGAAACTCGGGCGCGACGCGATGCTCTCCGCGCCGACGCCCGATCACTACCTCCCGCTCCTCTACATCCTCGGCGCCCGCCGCGACGACGACAACGTGACGTTCCCCGTTGAAGGCGTCGACGGCGGGTCGGTATCGATGCTGACGGTGATGTTCGGGTGATTCCCCGCGCCCGCACCCGAACCCGCGCCCGCGCCCGCGCCCGAACCCGCTCCCGAGCCCGCTCCCGTGCCCGGGGCGGGTGGGCCGAGCAATCGCCGGCGATATACTTTCCCCATGTCGAGAGCCGCGGCGCTGCGCGAACACGACGATACGATTGATTCCGACCACATCGTCGTTCTCCATGACGTCTCATGGGAAGACTACGAGCGCATTCTCGAAATTCGCGGCGAACACTCCGCACCGCGAATCAGCTATTTGGAGGGGGAGCTCGAAATCATGAGCCCTGGGCAGGATCACGAGATCATCAAGTCCCGCATCGGACGACTGCTCGAGGCGTGGTGTATGGATCGCGGAATCGAGCTCGAGGCGGTCGGTAGCTGGACGCTCAAAAACAAACGGAAACGGGGCGGAGCGGAGGCCGACGAGTCCTACATCTTCGGTACGAAGAAACAGAGCCGGCCGCATCTCGCGATCGAGGTCGAGTGGACCCACGGCGGCATCGACAAGCTTGCGATTTACGAGAAACTCGGCGTTGAGGAAGTGTGGTTCTGGCGCAAAGGAGCCCTCGAGGTCTACATTCTCACCGACGGCAAGTTCACCGGGACGCCGCGCAGCAGACTCTTTCCCGAGCTCAATCTCGAGCTCCTAGTGTCGATGCTCGATCGCGACACGCTCACGCAAGCCGTGCGCGATTTCCGAAAAGCACTCCGCAAGAAATAAGCGGAGCGGCGGGTTTCCGCCCGCCGCTCCTTCGCGCTCACCACCGCCCGTTCCGCAAACTATCGATGTTGTACGCCTCGAACACACCTCCGCGGCGCCAGTCGCCGCTCAGCGTGATGCGGTCCCCGCGTCGCACGTCATTCAGATCGACGCCGCGGCGATTGCGGCTTCCGCCCGCCATCAAGACTTCGATGCGGCGTCCGCTGCGCGCGTCACGCACGAGCATCGTGCCGCGACGGAAGTCGACGCGCTCGACGATGCCGCTCACGGAGTCATTGCCGTATCCGTAGCCGTCGCGATAGCCGCGGTTGTCGCGATAGCCGCGGTTGTCGCGGTTGTCGCGGTTGTCGCGGTTGTCGTTGTAGTACGCGCCGTCGATGACGTCGCACGAGTCGGCGTAGAAGTCGTCGCCGCCGAAGTAGCCGCCGAGGCGGAGGCTCACGCCGATGCGAAGCTCGTTGTGACGTCCGCGGAAAGCCGACTGCGGAACGTGATACCAGCGATTGTCGCGTTCGAACTGCACGCGAAAGCCATCGCTCTCGCGGCTGAAGCTGCGCACCCGTCCTTCGAATGTCTGCGAGCGGCGGCTTTCATTGCGGGAGTTGTCCCGCCAGTCGCCGTTCGTCTCGTTTCGATGACGCGGTTCCGCAAACGCGGACGTTCCCGCCGTCATCGCCACCACTGCCCCAATTGCCACGATCTTCAATGTTTTCTTCATTTTGCCCTCCTGGGCCGATTGACTTCGGGCAGGACATTTCGCAACCGCTGCGCCAGGCGCGGCCGCGTTAGGCACCGCTTCTTGCAACAAACAGCGTCGGAGGACCCAACGAATGCTGAAGAGACTGGCAGTTGCGAGTCTGTTGGTCCTGCTGCTGCCGCTGCACGCGGCGGCGCTGGACACGCAGGACTTGCTCGCCCTCGTCGCCATGCCGCTCGCCGTCGCAGCGGTGTCGGAGATGACGAATGTTCCCCAGAACGATTTGATGGATGTCGTATCGCTGCTCAATCAAGCCGACGTTCCGCCGGCGCAGTTCGTCGAAGTCGTGCGCTACGTTCCCGTCGCGCTGGTGACGCCGGTCGAGACCGGACCGACGTTCGTGCAGTTCCTGCAAACGGAGGAGCAGCAGGGTTTGCGCGGGACGCAACTCGTGACCGTGATCGAAGACCGCTATCGCACGATCGGAGTACCCGCCGATCTCGACGTCGTCGCGCCGCGCGTCGTCGAAGTGAATCGCGACACGTTCGTGCCGGAGATCGTCCGCACGCGCGTGAACGAGATCGCGACGGCGAACGCCAACACGCCGCGTACACGATGGAGTGCGCACCCGCACGGCGGCCCGCCGGGACAGTTGAAGAAGATCGAAGGCGTGCAGACCGGAGCGGAGATCGTGCATCGCGATCGCGCGCCGAAGCCGAAGCATCGCAATCGTGAGGATCGCGTTGTCCGCGATCGGCAGGATCGCGTCGTCGTGGCTCAGCCGCGCACCGTCGTCGTCAATCCCGTCATGGTTCCGCGCGGCGACGATCGCGGAAACAAAGGATTGGCGCGCGGTCACGAAGGCGGCGGACATGGACAGGGACACGGACAGGGACAGGGACAAGGACACGGACAGGGCAAAGGCAAAGGAAAGGGGAACGGATGATGCGCACCGCGACTGCTCTCCTCTTTTCATTGCTTCTCGTCGCTGCGTGCGGCGGACGAGAGAAAACCGCGTCGACGACGACACCCGCGCAGCCGCAGGCGACGGCGTCGATCAACTTGACGCCCGAGCAGCTCGGCGAGCTCGGCGCGCAGATTCAGAAGAATCCCGACCGCGCGCAGGAGATCCTCAAACATCACGGCTTCACGCCGGAGTCGTTCGAGGTCGCGATCCGCAAAGTCACCGAGAACGCAGACGCGTCGCGGCGCTACGCCGCGGCGTACCGGAGGGCGAGCGCTTGAGTGCGCTCGCCTTTTGGGAATTTTCCTGCTCCTCTTGATAAACGCCTTTCGGTAGTGCTATCTTGACGTCCGTAAAGCCGTCATGCACTTCGACGACGACACGCTGTTTCGTTTCGCGGAAGGAACCTCGGACAATTCCGGGGAAATCGAGACCCATGTTTCCGCGTGCGGCGAATGCTCGCACCGCGTCGGCGGACACCGCGCGGTCGTCGATGCGCTTCGCAACGCCGATGTCTGGCACGACGATCCTCCCGCGCCGCGGCAGTTCGTCCTCGATGTCGTGACATTTGCGTCACGCGCAAAAGCCGAAGAAGAAAACGCGCGCGTTCTCTGCGACGAGATCCTCACCGGTCCGTCGTCGTGGTGGCCGCAGCGGCTTCGCAAAGCGCAGGACGCCTACACCGCGGGGATGGTGAAAGAGCTGCTGGAGCGGATGCGCCAGACGCTGGAATCCTCCCCCGCCGCCGCACTGCAAGTGACCGCGCTCGCCATCGACGTCGCGCATGCGCTCGACGTCACCACTTATCCGTGTGACTACGTCGTCAAGCTCCGCGCGCAGGCGTTCCGCGATCACGCGTTCGTGCTTTCGTTCATGGGCCGTTATCCCGAGGCGCTCGACTTCGCCGACCGCGCGAAACGTCTCTTCGACCAGGTTCCGCTGCCGGAGTACGACCTCGCGCGGCTCGCGCTGGTGCGCGCATCGATCCTGCGTTGTATCGACCGGGTTCCCGAGGCGGTGGGTCTCGCGCGTGAAGCGTCGGAGACCTTCCGCAAATACGGCGACATGTCGCGCTGGTCAACGGCGCGGATGTGGGAAGGAGCGTGCGTGCTCGAGAGCGGGCGTGTCCAGGACGCGCTGGAGATCTTCAAGTCGCTCGAAGGCGAAGCCGCACTCGACGACATCAGCCGCGTTCGTCTCATCAACAGCATTGCCGTCTGCTACCGCCAGCTTTCGCAGTTCGACACCGCGGCCCTCTACCTCAAACGTGCGGCCGAGGAGTTCGCGCTCCTGGGAATGGAGACCGAGGCCACCCGAAGCCGCAACAGTCTTGGACAGACTCTCCTCGCGGCGGGACACGCGCGCGAAGCGATTCCGGTGCTGCGGCAGACGTGGCGCGAATTCGAACAGCTCGATCTCGTCGCCGACGCGGCGCTCGCTGCATTGCAGCTCGCCGAAGCAATGCTGCACACGGGAAACGCTACGGAAGTCGCCGCCATCTGCCGCGACCTCATCGCTCGGTTCACCGCCGCCGGCATGACATCGCGCGCAATTACCGCTCTTTCCTTTCTGCGTGAGGCCGTCGCGATCGGTCAGGCAACACCGAGCCTCGTTCGTCATGTGTATGACTTCATGCGAGAGCTCCCGGCCGAGCGGCCTCGTCTCTTTGCGCTGGCTCCCGCGGATTCGCTGGGAGACTAGCCTCTCACCCGCGCCGCCGCCGCTTCGAGTCGCTGCCCGCGGCACGGCCAAAAAGCGTTCCCTTGGGCCACCGCCCGCGTCGGGTCGGTGTCCGTCTATTCATCTCACCGCAAGCGTAAGGACAGGAGGAATACCATGCATCAGACTATTCGCCGTTTCGCCGCCGCCGCTTCTCTCGCCATGATTCTCGCCGCCACGCCGGCCATCGCCGCCCCGGCGCGCGACAACGATCCGAAGGATCGCTCGTCAATCGTTCGCGTCGTGCAGGGAATCATCAAGAAGCTGTTCGGCGTGAAGACGACCGCGGAAATTCAGCCGCCGATCCCGGGACATCAATAGCTGCCTGGCCTCCCGGCCTCCGAGCCTCCGAGCCTCCTAGAGGTCTCCTGGTCTCCGAGTCTCCTGGTTTCCTAGGAGGCTAGGAGGCTGGGAGACCGGGAGGCTGGGTGGGCGGCGGCGTCAGGTCGCGGGCGTGCAGCGTGGAACGAGATCGCGGAGCAATCCCGCGACGCGATCGATCTCCTCGGCCTTCGTGAACCGGCTGAGCGAGAAACGCACCGTCGCGCGCGCGTCGTCGGGGGAGAGGCCCATGGCCAGCAGTACCGGACTCGGTTCGATGCGACCCGACGAACAGGCGGAGCCTGTCGATACGGCGACGCCGTTGAGATCGAGCGCGATCACGATTCCCTCGCCGTCCGCGCCGTGGAACGTGATGTTGCTCGTGTTGGGCACGCGCGGCGCGTCCGCACCGTTGATCGTGACGTCGAGCGACTCGGCGACGCGCGATTCGAGGCGATTGCGCAACTCGCTCATGCGCACGCGTGCAACGAGATCGCCGGCCATCGCCGCGGCCATTCCGAACGCCGCCGCCAGCGGAACATTCTCCGTTCCGGCGCGCCGCCGCCGCTCCTGCGCGCCGCCGACGATGTGCGACGACATCGCCACGCCGCGCCGCACGTAGAGCGCGCCGACTCCTTTCGGCGCGTGCATCTTGTGCGCGGAGATCGCCAGCGTGTCGCATTGAATCGCATTCACGTCGATGTCGATCTTCCCCGCGGCTTGCACCGCGTCGACATGAAAGTGCACGCCGCGCTCGCGGCAGGCGCGGCCGATCGCCTCGACCGGCTGGATCACACCTGTCTCGTTGTTGACCATCATCACCGTGACGAGGCGCGTATCATCGTGCATCGCCTCGATGACCTCTTCCGCGCGGACCGTGCCGCTTCGCATCGCCGCGACGAGGGTCACCTCGCAGCCGCCGCGCTCGAGCTCGCGAACGGCCTCAGCCACGGAAGGATGCTCGATCGCGCTTGTCACGATGTGGCAACGACCGCTCGCGCGGGTCGCGCCAAAAATCGCAGCGTTGTTAGACTCGGTGCCGCCGCTCGTAAAAACGATCTCGCGGGCCGTGGCGCCAAGCAGCCGCGCCACCGACTCGCGAGCCTCTTCGATCGTGCGGCGCGCAGCCTGGCCTTCTTTATGAATCGACGACGCGTTGCCGAAGACTTCTCGAAGCGAGGTTTCCAGAACGTGAAGCACGTCCGGATGAATCGCCGTGGTTGCGTTATTGTCGAGATAGATCCGCATCAATCAGGAAAATCATGAAACGAGCGATCGCAGTCGCACTGTCGTTTGCGTTTGCTACAACCATTCTCGCGCAAACCGGCACTCCCCCTCCTCCATCGAAAGATGAATCCGCGAAGAAACAGGCGCCGCCCGGCCAGGGCATCCGCAAGCTCGGCAAGCGCGAGCGGAAGGAAAAGATCTCCGCGCTCGACGTCCGCTTCCAGGATTTTCTGAGCGACGTCGAGCCGATCATCCTCGGCACGGAAGTCGACACCCTCCTGATGCTCGAGACCGACGCGCAGCGCGACGCCTTCATCGACGACTTCTGGCATCGCCGCGAAGTCGCGATGGGCACGACCGGCCGCGCGTTCCGCGACATGTACTACGCGCGTCTCGAAGTCGCGAAGTCGCAGTTCCGCAAGATATCCTCCGACCGCGCGAAAGTGTTTCTCCTCAACGGTCCGCCGGCGCAGGTCGTCCGCACGGAGTGCCAGAACATCCTCGTGCCGATGGAGATCTGGAAGTACCCGTCGCTCCCCGGCCTCGGCTACAACGTGCGGCTCCTCTTCTATCGCTCGCGCAACGGCAACGACTACAAACTCTGGAACCCGATCGGCGGCAACCTCGCGCTCGCGGAACTGATGACGCAGGAGGCGTTCGCGTTCTCGCGCAACGACGACTCGACCGTGCGGCGCACGTTCGACTCCGCGAGTCCATACAATGTCGTCAACCGCCTTCAGCTCGAATGCCGCGACGGCGACGAGATCCTGCGCACGATCACGCAGATGGTGCAGAGCCGCGTCGATCTCCTCAAATTGTTCGAGCCGCCGCAGATCAACAAGGAGGACGCGGACAAGCTGCTTCGTTCGCTCGTCATCTCCAATCCCAACGCGCCGAAGCTCACCGCCGACTTCAGCGTGCGCTATCCCGCGAAGAACGGCAGCCGCACGGACGTGCAGATGATGCTGCAGGTGCCGCGCGCGGAGATCACGCCGGCCGAAGTCGCGGGCGCGGAGGTCTACACGATCGACGTCACCGGCGAAGTGCTGAAGGACGGCGCGCTCTGGGAGAAATATCGCTATCGATTCGATTTCCCCGGCGACTTCAAAGGCGACAAGTTCCCGATCGTCATCGATCGCCTCCTGCGCCCGAACGCGTACGTCTCGCGCGTGAAAGTCATCGACGCCAATACCGGCGCGGAAGTGATCGTCGAGCAGCCGCTCGACGTCCCCGAGGTGTACACGCCGGCGGCGGAAGTCGCGGAGACGCGCGAGCAGGCGCCGCAGGAAAATCCCGCGCTGGCGACGACCGTCGCCGCGCTGAAAGCGGACGTCGTGAAAGACGAAGTCGCGCTGCGCATCGTGCCGCCCGACGAAGGATTCGTGAGCGGACTCAAGACCGTCGACACGATCGCCACCGGCAGCGCGATCAAGGCCGTCGAGTTCTGGCTCGACGGGCGCAAGATCGCCGTACGCCGCACCGCGCCGTACAGTCTCGACGTCGACTTCGGCGCCGTTCCGCAGATGCGCCGCATTCGCGCCGTCGCGCTCGACGCGAAAGGCAATCCCATCACCGGCGACGATCTCGTCATCAACACCGGCAGCGATCCGTTCCGCGTGCGCATCGTCTCGCCGCGCATCGCGCCGCACCTCACCGGCACGACGAGAGTGGAGCTCGACGTCAGCGTGCCGGACGGCGAAGAGCTCGACGGCGTGCAGCTGTTCTGGAACGAGACCAAAGTCGCGACGATGTTCGATCCGCCGTTCATCCAGACCGTCGACATTCCCGCGACCGAAGGCGTCGGCTATCTGCGCGCGGTCGCGACGTTGAAGGACGGCGCGACGCCTCCGGTCGAAGACGTGGTGCTGCTCAACACGCCCGCGTACATGGAAGAGTTGAACGTCCACCTCATCGAGCTGCCGACCTCCGTGATGATCAGCGGCAAGCCGGCAACGCAATTGCCGGAGAGTGCGTTCAAGATTCTCGACGAAGGAAAACAGGTCTCGATCGCGAAGTTCGAGTACGTGAAAGATCTGCCGCTGTCGGTCGGACTCGCGATCGACACGTCCGGATCGATGCAGCCGCGCATCGACGAGGCGGTGAAAGCGGGCGCGCAGTTTTTCCAGAGCGTGATGAAGAAAGGCGACAAGGCCTTCCTCGTCTCGTTCGACTCCGAGCCGCAGCTCGTGCAGAAGTGGTCGACGCGCATCGCCGACGTGCACGCGGGCCTCGCCAAGCTGCGCGCCGAAGAAGCAACCGCGCTCTACGACGCCGTCGTCTACTCGCTCTACAACTTCCTCGGCGTGCGCGGGCAGAAGGCGCTCGTCCTCATCACCGACGGCCGCGACACCAGCTCGAAATTCACGTTCGACCAGGCCGTCGAATACGCGCGCCGCGCCGGCGTGCCGATCTACGCGGTCGGCATCGGCATCCGCGGCAACGACTTGGACGTGCGCTTCAAACTCAGCAAGTTCTGCAGCGAGACCGGCGGCGCGACGTACTACATCGAACAGGCGCGCGACCTCGCGCACGTCTACGATCAAATCCAGGAAGAGCTCCGCTCCCAATACGTCCTCGGCTTCTACCCCGCGCCCGACATCAAGGCCGGCAGCAAGTGGCGCGAGATCGAAGTGAAGACGACCGACGGAAAAGTGAAGACCGTGCGGGGGTATTACCCATGAACGGTGCTGAGTGCAGAGTGCTGAGTGCTGAGATGGAACGCCGATCGCGGTGCACGTACCCGGCACCCGGCACGCGGCACCCGGCACTTCTCCGCGTCGTTGCTTTTCTCTTCCTCGCGCTCTTCACCTTCTTCGCACTCGCCGCCGACAAGAAACCGGAGCTCTCGCGGCGCGAGCGCAAGGATCGCATCGCCAAACTCGCCGAGCCGTACCGGCAGTTCCTGACCGAAGTCGGACCGATCATTCAAACGTTCGAGCGCGACGCGTTCCTGATGCTCGAAAGTGACGCGCAGCGCGACGCGTTCATCGACGACTTCTGGCGCCGCCGCGACATCGCGCGCGGCACGACCAACAACGCCGCGCGCAACGAGTACAACACGCGCCTCGAATACGTGCGCGAGAACTTCGAAGGCATCTCTTCCGACCGCGGCACGATCTATCTCGTGCAGGGACCGCCGCAGGGAATGATCGACGCGAAGTGCCAGCAGTACTTTCAGCCGCTGCAGATCTGGGGCTACGGCTACATCGAAGGCTACGGCCACGAAGTCCGCCTCCTCTTCTACCTGCCGCGCAATCAGCGCGAGTTCCGGTTGTGGGATCCCTTCACCGAGGGAATGGCGGCGCTGCAGTCGGACGACATCATGTCCAACCACGAGCAGTTCACGATGGAGGACGTCGCCAACAACTGCCGCAACGGAGAAGAGATCGTCGCCGCGCTGGCGATCATGCAGAACAACCAGTACAAGCTCCGCGACATCTTCAAGCCGCCGGCGATCAACGAAGAAGACATCGGCAAAGTCCTGCGCGCGTCCGTCCTCCTCGACAACAGCGCGCCGAAGCTCGCCGGCGCCGAACAGAAGATCACTTACCCCGCCGCGAAAGGCGCGAAGACCGACGCGCAGCTGACGATCATGGTTCCGCGCGCGCAGCTCAAGACCACCACCGCCGGCGCGAGCACGGTGTACACGATCGACGTCGTCGGCGAAGTGTTGCGCGACGAGAAGATGTGGGAGCGCTATCGCTATCGTTTCGATTTCCCCGGCGACATCAAGGACGAGAAGCTGCCGATCGTCATCGATCGCTTCCTCAAGCCGGCCACGTATCGCTCGCGCGTGAAGATCACCGACGCCTCGTCGAGAGCGCAGACGATCATCGAGGCCGATCTCGTCGTGCCCGAGCTGGAGATGCCGAAGACCGCGGAGTCGGAGACGCTCGACGTCATTCGCGAAGACGTCCAGTCGACGCGCGCGACGCTGCGCATCGTGCCGCTCTCCGAGAGCGTGATCAGCGGACTGACGACCATCCAGACGATCGTCAGCGGCAGCGGCATCAAGGCCGTCGAGTTCTGGCTCGACGGAAAGAAGATCGCGACGCGTCACGCGCCGCCGTACACGCTCGACCTCGACTTCGGCACCGTGCCGCGCTCGCGGAAGATCCGCGCCGTCGCGCTCGACGCGCATGACCTCCCGATCACCGGCGACGAGATCGTGATCAACACCGGCACCGATCCGTTCCGCGTGCGCATCGCGTCGCCCAGGGTCGCGCCGAAGCTCAGCGGACCGACGCGCGTGGAAGTGGAAGCGCGCGTGCCGGAAGGAAAAGAGCTGGCATCGGTCGATCTGTACTGGAACGAGACGAAAGTCGCGACGATGTTCGATCCGCCGTTCGTGCAGACCGTGAACATCCCGTCGACTGAAGGCGTCGGCTACTTGCGCGCCGTCGCGACGCTGAAGGATCCCGACGCGGAACCGGTCGAAGACATCGTGATGGTGAACACGCCCGACTTCATGGAGGAGATCAACGTTCACCTCGTCGAGCTGCCGACGACGGTATTGCGCGACGGCAAGCCGGTCAACGATCTGAAGCAGGACGCGTTCAAAGTCCTCGACGACGGGAAGCCGGTCTCGCTCGCGAAGTTCGAGTACGTGAAGGATCTGCCGCTCTCGATCGGCATGGCCGTCGACGCTTCGGGATCGATGGACGCGAAGATGGCCGCCGCGCGCGCTGCCGGCTCGGCGTTTTTCCAGAACGTCATGCGCAAGGGCGACAAGGCCTTCCTCGTCGCGTTCGACACGCAGCCGCACATGGTGCAGAAGTGGTCGCAGGATACGAGCGAGATCAACAGCGGCCTCGCGAAACTGCGCCCCGAAGAATCGACCGCGCTGTACGACGCCGTCGTCTACTCGCTCTACAACTTCCTCGGCGTCAAAGGGCAGAAAGCGCTCGTCCTCGTCACCGACGGCAAAGACACCTCGTCGAAATTCTCGTTCGAACAGGCGCTCGAGTACGCGCAGCGCGCGGCCGTTCCGATCTACACCATCGGCATCGGCATCCGCGCCACCGAGCTCGAGACGCGCAGCAAGCTCAATCGCTTCTGCACCGAGACCGGCGGCACGCCGTACTACATCGACAACGCCACCGAGCTCACGAAGATCTACAACGACATTCAGAACGAGCTCCGCTCCCAATACGTCCTCGGCTTCTATCCCCCCGCGGACGTAAAAGCGGGCGGCAAGTGGCGCGAAGTGACGGTGCAGGTTGCAGACGGAAAGGTGAAGACGATACGGGGGTACTACCCGTGACCTGTCATCCCGAACGGAGTGAGGGACCTGGGCGGGCGGGGCGCGAAATGCGTTCGCCGCAGCCCCACCCGCCCAGGTCCCTCGCTACGCTCGGGATGACATTGTGTTTGCTCGTGGCATGCACGCTGTCAGCCGCCGACGCGCCTCTCACCCGCGCCGAACAGCAGAAGCGCTTAGCTGCCCTCTCCGAAGAACACCGGCAGTTCCTCATCGACGTCGAGCCGCTCATGCAGCCGGCCGAACGCGACGCGTTCCTGCGTCTCGAGACCGGCGCGCAGCGCGACTCCTTCATCGAAGACTTCTGGCGCCGCCGCGACATCGCGCGCGGCACCACCAATCACGCCGCGCGCGCCGAGTACACCGAGCGCCTCGACTTCGTGAAGCAGAACTTCGAGAAGGTCAACTCCGATCGCGGCAAGGTCTATCTGCTGCAGGGACCGCCGATCGAAATTCTCGACATCAACTGCCCGTCGGAATGGCAGCCGATCCAGATCTGGCGCTATGACTACATCGAAGGACTCGGACACGACTTCTGGCTGATCTTCTATGTGCCGCGCGGGTTTCGCGAATACCGCCTCTGGCAGCCGATCAAAGGACGCCTCGCCTGGATGTCGGTCGACGATCTCCGCGCCGACCGCATGGCGAGCCTGATGCCGGGCGGCGGCGGCTGCCGCAACAGCGACATTCTCGCCAAGGCGATCGGCATCGTGATCGAAGACGCCGATCACGTTCCACGCGTAACGGAAGTGCCGCGCGTGAACGACGAAGACATGAGCCGCCTCCTGCGCGCGGCCGTGCTCAGCGATCCAAACGCCCCGCCCCTCGGATGCGCGGACATGAGCGTCGCGTACGCGCGCGGCATCGGCCTGAAGACCGACGCGCAGATCACGATCTACATCGCGCGCGACCAGCTGAAGACCACGACCACCGGCGGCGTGTCGGTCTACACCGTCGACGTCACCGGCGAAGTGATCCGCGACGGCAAGATGTGGGAGAAGTATCGCTATCGCTTCGATTTTCCGGGCGACATCAACGAAGACCGCCTGCCGATCGTCATCGATCGATTGCTGCGGCCGGCGACGTATCAGTCGCGCATCAAGATCGCCGACGCGACGACGCACGCGCAGACGATTCTCGAAGACGTGCTCGTCGTCCCGCAGATCGCGACGCCGCAGAACAACGAGTCCAACACCGTCGACGCGATTCGCGAAGACATGATGTCGTCGCGCGCATCGGTGCGCATCGTGCCGCTGCCCGACGGCGTGATCTCCGGCGTCACCACGATCGCCACGATCCTCGGCGGCAGCGGCATCAGCGCCGTCGAGTTCTGGCTCGACGGAAAGAAGATCGCTACGCGCCGCCGCCCGCCCTACGCGCTCGACCTCGACTTCGGCACCATGCCGCGCGCGCGGCAGATCCGGGCCGTCGCCCTCGACTCGCACGACGCCGTCATCACCGGCGACGAGATCCTCGTCAACGGCGGAGGCGATCCGTTCCGCGTCCGCATCGTCTCGCCGCGCATCGCGCCGAAAGTCCACGGCCCGACGCGCGTCGAGATCGAGGCGCACGTCCCCGCCGGCAAGGAGCTCGGCGCGATCGAGCTCTATTACAACCAGCGCCGCGTCGCCACGATGTACGACTGGCCCTTCGTGCAGACCGTGAACATCCCCGCGACCGACGGCGTTGGATACCTGCGCGCCGTCGCCACGCTCAACGATCCCGACGCCGCGCCGATGGAAGACGTCGTAATGATCAATACGCCGGCGTTCATGGACATCGTCGACGTGCATCTCGTCGAGCTGCCGACGACCGTGCTGCGCGGCGGGAAACCGGTGAATGATCTCAAGCAGGATGCGTTCAAAGTGCTTGACGACGGAAAGCCGGTCGAGCTGGCGAAGTTCGAGTACGTGAAGGACCTGCCGCTCTCGATCGGCATGGCCGTCGACACCTCGTCGTCGATGGATCCGAAGATGGCGATGGCGCGCGGCGCGGCGGCGGAGTTTTTCCGCAACGTCATGCGCAAGGACGACAAGGCGTTCATCGTCGCGTTCGACTCGCAGCCGCACATCGTGCAGACCTGGTCGTCGAGTCTCAACGAGATCAACGGCGGCCTGGCGAAATTGCGCGCCGAGGAGTCGACGTCGCTCTATGACGCCGTCGTGTATTCGCTCTATCACTTTCAGAACGTGAAGGGACAGAAGGCGCTCGTGCTCGTTACCGACGGCAAAGACACGGCGTCGAAATTCACCTATGAGCAGGCGCTCGAATATGCGCAGCGCGCCGCGGTGCCGATTTACGCGGTCGGCCTCGGCATTGGCAAGCTCGAGCTCGACACGCGCGGAAAACTCGGCCGCCTCTGCGCCGAGACCGGCGGCACCGTCTACTACATCAACGAAATCCGCGACCTGATCAAAATCTACAATGACATTCAGGACGAGCTTCGCTCACAATACCTTCTCGGCTTCTATCCGCAGGCCAAAGGCACGCGCTGGCGCGAAGTCAGCGTGAACGTCGCCGACGCGAGAGTGAAAACGATTCGCGGCTATTACCCCTGACCTGAAAATTCTCGTTCCCCTTCCTCTTGAGGGACAGACACCCGCGCCGGTTGCGTCCGGATCAATCTTGCGCGCGCGGCCTCCACTTCCGCGACCACTGGAATTGACGATACCGTATCGGTCTCATTCGGAAATGCGAGATTCCGCATCGCCGCGTGAATATTGAGACGTCCGCGCAGGTCCGCGAGGCTTCCATTACAGCGACGGATGGTGTCCGCCGTCAGCAGCAGCACGAGACTGTTGCGCGTGCGGGCGAGCACACACGGCAGAGGCTCGCTGCCGACGGCCGCCTTCATTTCCGCGGTCAACTCGTCTTTGTGAACGTAATCGACCGGAACGCCGATCGTGTCGCGGCACGTTTTCCATTCCGCTTTTTCACCGGCCAGCGAATGCGTCAGCGCACAAAGCGGACAGCCATTGATGCTCAACAGCTTCTTGGCGGAATCGACGATCGCGGCCAGCGTCCCGGAATTTGCGTTGTAGGCAAAGTACAGACGCGTAATCAGTTCTTTGTCCATGTGGCAAGCTATCCCCCCGCCCGCGCGTTGCAACGCCGAGGCCAGAGGGGACGCCATCTCCCCTTCCGCGCGCTATTCGTGACGGACGGCGAGCCTACGGATCACAACATCCGCCCGGCGCATAGCCGGCCTTGATCGCTTCATCGCGGGTCTTGAACTTCGCCGTACAGTTCGTACAAGACGCGTACCTGCACGTCGCACGATGAAATTTATGCGAACGCGTATTTCCGAAATACTGAGCGTCCGCATTCGGCGCAACCTTCGCTTGCGCGTCAGCCGGACCGCATGACCCGCATGGACGATTGCTGGCATCGACGGACGGGCTACGCGTAGTACCGTGAAACGGCTCGTTCGCGTGCACCAACAGAAATGCAATTGCTGCCGCGAACCATAGGGCCGCCCAAGCTGCCTGATCCCGTCTCATGACGATCGCCGCGCCACCTTCTTCATCGACTGGTGTGTCTACTCATACAACACGATTCAATGCAGAAGGAGGGGTTCCGGAAAAGTTTTGTGGGTGCCGCTGCCCTCAGCGGCACCGCCGGCTTTGCCGGCTGGCGGCGCTTTCGTGCCGCTGCGACCGCTGAAGGCAGCGGTCGCCACATTCTCACGAAAGCAGTGGAGCGGCGGCCGCCCTCGGCCGCCGAAAAACAGGAGGGACGGGGGATTCCTCGCTTAATCCCCCTGCGTCACGTGCTCTTTCCGCTCCTGCGCCGCGCGTTCGCGTTCCGCTGCTTTTTCCGCGCGTCTGCGATTCGCTTCTTCTTTCAATCGCTTCGCGATCGCGGTGCCGGTCTCGGTCGTGGCGAGTCCGCCCTCGGCGGTCTCGCGCAGTCCGCGCGGGAGGGAGCGGCCGATCCGCACCATCGCCTCCACGATCTCGTCCATCGGAATGACGGATTCGACTCCCGCGAGCGCGAGTTGCGCCGCTGTCAGGCCGTGCACGGCGAAGAGCGCGTTGCGTTTCACGCACGGCACTTCCACCAGTCCGCCGACCGGATCGCACACGAGGCCGAGAGTGTTTTTGAGCGCGAGCGCGGCCGCGTGAATCGACTGACGCGTATTGCCGCCCATCATGTAAGCGACGCCCGCGGCTCCCATGGACGACGCCACGCCGACTTCGTTCTGGCATCCGCCCGCCGCGCCGGAAATGTTCGCCGACAGCGCGATGATCGAGCCGATTCCGCCCGCCACCACGAGCGCGCGCACGGTCGTCTCCGGATCGACGTTACGCTCTTCTTCGAGCGCCAGCAGCATCCCCGGGACCACGCCGCCCGCGCCGGCCGTCGGCGCCGCGACGATCACGCCCATCCGCGCGTTCTCACCCATCACCGACAGCGCGTACAACTCCGCCTTGACGGTAAGAGGATCGAGGAACGTGCGTCCTTCCTGAAACGCCCTGTTCAACAGCTGCGCTTCGTGCCCGACCAGCCGCCCCATCGACTCGCCGCTGCTGCTCTTCCCGCGCTCCACACAGTCGCGCATTACCGCGCGCCGCTTGCGCAGCGCCTCGACGATCTGCTCCGCGGGAACCGCGTGCTCCTGCTCGTCGGCTTCGAGAAAGACGTCCGCAAGATCGCGCGTCGCGGCGATCTCTTCGAGTTGCTTGAAAGATTCGATCATTTTGTCAGTTTATCCCGCGCGCAGACGCGGGATCTCCGGTTACACCGCGCGAAGCTCTCCTACGGGCGCAAAACACAACACCGCGGCGGTTCGATCTCTTCATTGGTGCTGCTGATCGCGGTGTCACCCGAGATCCCGCGTCTGCGCGCGGGATAAACTGAAAAAACTCACGGGATGCGGTCGAGATACCGCGCATCCTCCACGTCCTCTGCGGAACAGATGCGGCGCAGCGCCTCTTCCGATAATGGCGAGTCGACGTCGATCTGCATGAACGCGTCCTTGCCGCGCTGTTTGCGCGAACAATAGAGCGACGCGATATTGATTCCTTCTTCCGCAATCGCTTTCGTCACCTCGGAGATCATGCCCGGCCGGTCGCGATAGAACAGCAGCAGCGTCGGCGAGTCGCCTTTGAAGCGCGTCTGAAAGCCGTTGATCTTGAAGACTTCAATCACCCCGCCGCCAATCGACGACCCGACGATCTCCGCTTCGCGCCTGGGACCCTTGATCGCCACGCGCACCGTGTTTGGATGCACATCACCGAGGTCCTCCTCGGCGAACTCGATCGTCACCCCCATCTGCTCGGCGATGCGAATCGCCTCGGGGATGCGCGGATCGTCGACATTCAACCCGATCGCCCCGCCGACGAGCGCGAAGTCCGACCCATGCCCGCGATACGTCGCCGCCAGCGGCGGATGCAGAAAGAAATGCACCTCGACCGGATCCTCATCAATGATCTCGTGCGCCACGCGCCCGAGACGCGCCGTGCCGGCCGTGTGCGAGCTCGAGGGGCCGACCATCACCGGACCCATGACGTCGAGAATGCTGACTTTGCGATCGTGGCGTGTGGCCATGCGGGGACGAAGTCTATCCGAGTCTGCTGCCCGGCACATCGTGCATCGCTGATGCTGCTGAGAACATGCAGAAGCCCTGTCGGAGGAGTTAGCCCGACGGAGCACGGTTCGAAAAAATGACGACGCCGCACGGGATGCGTGAAGAAGTTCACGAACCCCAGATGAACTTGCGAATCAGCCGGGTATGACTTACTATCATACTATGGCACGAGCGAAGATTGCGATCACAGTCGACGAACAGGCGCTTGCGGAGATCGACCGGTTGGTGCAACAGGGTGTCTTTCCGAATCGAAGCAAAGCGATTGAAGACGCACTCCACGAACGCATCATGCGTCTCCAGCGTTCGAGACTCGCTCGTGAATGTGCCAAGCTCGTCAAGTCCGAAGAGCAGGCGATTGCTGATGAAGGTTATGTTGGGGAGGGCGAATGGCCCGAATATTAAGAGGCGATATCTACTGGGCTGAGCTCAACCCTGTGGTCGGCCACGAACAAGCAGGCGAGCGACGGGTCATTATTCTCAGTCACGATATTTTCAATGAACGCTCGGGGACGGTGATCGCAATTGCTGTCAGCAGTCAGGAGCCACGCGCCGGCTTTCCACTTACCCACGAAATCACGAGTGTCAGACTGCCGAAGCGATCATGGGCGAGAATCAGCCAAATCCGAACGTTATCGACCGAGCGGCTCGGCAAGAAAGTGGCTCATGTTACGCCAGAGGAACTCGAGCGCATTGTTGAAGGTCTAAACGAGATCATCGCAGGCTAACGGCGACGCGTCGAACCGCTGCGCACTAAAACTTTGGTATGGCAAACCTATGGTCACTCGAATCGTGTCCACTAGCTCTCTTTGACGGCACACCGTGACGGTAGTCACGGTCTGGGGTACGCGAGCGGCGAAATATTGATCGGATGCGGTCACTCCGGCTTGTCGCTCTCATTCCGTGCCTTCTTCTGTGTGGCTGCATGGCAACGCTTGTCGACCACATGACGGGCGAAGATGAAGCGAAAGCCATTCGCAAGACGGGAAGCGCCGCACGAGCGCGTGTTCTCCAGATCTGGGACACCGGCATGACGCTCAATCACGATCCGGTCGTCCGCTTCCGGCTGGAGGTGCACGCCGAGGGCGTCGAGCCGTTCGAGGCGACAACCAACGCTATAATCGGTCGATTGGACATTCCGCAAATCCAGCCCGGCGCGGACTTGCCGGTCAGGTACGACCCCTACGATCACACGCGCGTGGCACTCGATCTCTATACGGGCCGAACATAGGGTAGGAAAGCGCGCTTCCACGGCACTCCCTGTTTGAGGAGGCAATATGGAAACGCTGGCAGTCCTGGCATCGCTGGCGGCGATCGCGATCTCGATTTACGCTTTGACGTTTCAGAAGCGGCTCGAGCACGAAATTGCTACGCAGACGCTGATCCACAATCAATATGAGCTCTGCCGCGTGCTCGACCTTTTGAGGGTCGACCATCCCACTGCAGATCTCAAATCACCGGCCGAGGACTGATACGCCCGGTTTATACTCCCGCTCGCTCTCATGGCCGAGAAGACTCGCATTCTCGTCGTCGACGACGACGCTCCGATTCGCTTGCTCATGCGCACGGTCCTGCGCGAGTTCGGCTTTGATCCGGTCGATGCGGCCGGCGGGGTGCAGGCAATCGAAGAAGCGCGCAGGTCGACGCCCGATTTGATTCTGCTCGACCGCAACATGCCGGGCATGTCGGGCGATGAGACACTGCGGGCGCTGCGGGCGGAGCCGGCGCTGGCGCAGGTGCCGGTCCTGATCCTCAGCGGCGCACCGATCGAGCCGGACGAGTTGCGCCTCCTCGGCGCAGACGGCGCGGTGCTCAAGCCGTTCGACGTGACGGAGTTGGTGAAGGCGATTCGCAACCTCATTTAACGACGGTCGGAACGCCGGGCATCCGCGCCGGCTGGAAAATCGGCGTCCCGCCCCGCCGTGCGATCACGTGAAAATGACCGGCGATGGGGATAAAAACATCCAGGGATGGGATTTAAGCCATCGGCGATGGGATAAAAACCATCCGCGATGGGATAAAAGCCAGCCGCGATGAGATAAAAACCAGCTGCGATGGGATAAAAGCCAAAGGCGATCACATAAAGGCTCGCAAGAGCCAATTCCCCGGTCTCGCCAGCCGAAAACCAGGGCGAACAACTGCCCCAAGCGCAAAGCGGCGGCGTTAGCCGCCGCAGTCCAAAGTGCTACAGTTTGCGCATGACGCAAGCCATCAACGATCTCGTCCGCACCGCCGTCTTCGGCGACGACGATGCGAGAGCCGCGGCGCGGCGCACGATCCATCTCGAGGCGCGCAATCGCGGCGCGATTTCTTCTTCGATTCTTCCGCTCTATCGCGCGATCGGACGCAAGGAAGCCGCGCGCAGGTTCACTGTCCCCGCTTTCAATATTCGCGCGCTGACTTACGACGTCGCGCGTGCACTTTTCCGCGCGGCGATGCGCAACCACGTCGGGCCGTTCATCTTCGAGATCGCGCGGAGCGAGATCGGGTACACGGAACAACGCCCCGGCGAATACGCGGCGTGCGTGCTGGCGGCGGCGATCGCGGAAAACTATCGCGGGCCGGTATTCATCCAGGGCGATCACTTTCAGGCGAGCGCGAAGAAGTGGGCGACCGAGGACGGGAAACAATCGGAGATCAGGGCGCTGGAGTCGCTGATCGACGAGGCGCTCGCCGCCGAGTTCTTCAACATCGACATCGACACGTCCACGCTCGTCGATCTCTCCTTCCCCACGCGCGACGAACAGCAGCACACGAACTACACCTACACCTCGCACTTCACGAAGTACATCCGCGCGCGGCAGCCGAAGGGGATCGAGGTCTCGATCGGCGGCGAGATCGGCGAGGTCGGCAAGTACAACACGCAGCCCGACGAGGTCCGCGCCTACATCGACGGCGTCCGCCGCCTCCTCGGTAATCCGGGCATGGCGAAGATCTCCGTGCAGACCGGCACGTCGCACGGCGGCGTTCCGCTCGCCGACGGCTCGATCGCGCAGGCGAAGATCGACTTCGACGTGCTGCGCGAGACGACGCGCATCTGCCGCCAGGAGTACGGCATCGCGGGCTCGGTGCAGCACGGCGCGTCGACGCTGCCGGAAGAGGTGTTCAACAAGTTTCCCGAAAACGACGCCGTGGAGATCCATCTCGCGACCGGCTTCCAGAACATGATCCTCGACGCGCCGTCGCTGCCGCACGAGATGAAGGAAGAGATCCGGCAGTTCTGCTTCGATCACTGCATGGACGAGCGAAAAGACGGCGAGACGGACGAGCAGTTCGTCTACAAGACGCGCAAGAAAGCGATCGGCCCGTTCAAGAGGCGGATGTGGGACCTGCCGCCGGACGCGAAGCAGCCGATCATTGACGCGATCGAAGCGAAGTTCGAGTTCCTGATGGAGAAACTCGGCGTCTTCAACACGCGCGACGTGACGAAGAAGCATATCCCGCTGCGCCCGGCCGACCTGCCGGAGTATGCGGCCGCGTCAGCGGAGCTGACGGCGGCGGCGACGGTGGATCCGAACGAAGGGGAGTAGGTGGGCCTCCGAGCCTCCAAGTAGAACGTCAATCTTGAAACGTTGGCCTGTGGTGCTTTCGCGTCATGTGCTGAGTGCTGGGTGCTGGGTGCTGAGTCAGAAGCGGAGCTACCCAGCACCCAGCACCCAGCACTCAGCACGCGCGGCCCACAAGTAAACAATCTTGTCGACTCTACTAAGAGGCTTGGAGGCCGGGAGGCCAGGAGGCCATAGGAGCGGCGGGCCAAAGCCCGCCGCTCCTACGTTCCTACATCCTCTTCACTGCCACGAACGCGAGCAGCGCCATGAGCGTGAGGAGCATCCACATCGACAGCGTCGGAACTGCCTCTCCCGGAGCGCCCGGACCACCCTGATCGACGATCACACCGTCGACCGGAGTGTCGTCGCCGATTCCGCCGTCGGTCAGCGAGAAGTCGACGCGCCGCGGGTGCAGCGAGCCCACGGTTCCGGTGCTGAACGTCGCCGGAATTCCGTACCACTGCTGCGGACCGCCCGGAGGATTGGGACCAAACTTCCGGTACACCGACGTCGCGGCGCTGCCGTAGACGAAGAGCGAGAACGTCGCCGACGAGCAGGGCGCGCGGAAAGAGATCAGGCCATGGGGATAGTGGACATGGGCGTCGGAAACTGGCTGCGCGCCCTCGGTCGTCACCGAAACCTGCTGCAGCGGACAGCTCGACTGCAACGTCAGGTAACCGGAACCGGTTGCGGCGGGAAGCGAGGCCACGGTGCTCTGCTGGTAGTCGGGGATGCCGTCGCCGTTGCCGTCGCCGCCGTTCGGCGCGGCCTGCTCGACCGCATCACCGACACCGTCTCCGTCAACATCGCCATTCGGGCCCGCGGTGCCGCCATTGCCGGTGTTGTCGGTGTTGTTCGCGGTGTTGGGATCGAAGTCCTGACCGGTGACGGTCGCGCTGTTGTCGAACGCACCGGCGGCGTTGATCACCGCCGTCACGTTGATGGTGCGCGGCTGGCCGACGAGAAGCGGAGGAACGATCGTGCATGGCAGCGACGTGCACCCGCCGCTCACATTGGTGATCGTGAGATTCGTCGGCGTATCGGTGAGCTGGACGTTCGCGGCCGGCGTCGGACTGCTGTTCAACGCCACGAGCGTGTAGCTGATCGACTGGCCGGCGGAGTACGGTCCGGCCGTGTTGAGCGTCTTGGTGATCGACAGATCGACGACCGCGGTCGAGCCGCCATTGCCGGTGTTGTCGGTGTTGTTCGCCGTGTTCGGATCGAGCTCGCTCGGCGTCGCCGTCGCGCTGTTGTCGAACGACGTCGAGGTGATGGTCGCCGTCACGGTGATGGTCGTATTCGCGCCGCTGGCGAGGCTGGCGATCGTGCAGGGCACGAGCGCGCAGCCGCTTCCGCTGACGTTCGTGATCAGCAGGTTCGTCGGCGTATCGGCGACCACAATGTTCGTCGCCGTCGACGGGCCGGCGTTCGCCACGACCAGCGAATACTGGATGGACTGACCGACCGTATACGGGCCGGCCGTGATGAACGACTTCGTCATCGACACGTCCGCGGCCGGCACGGCCGTACCGCCGGCGGTGCTGGTGTTGTTCGCGGTGTTGGGATCGAAGTCGTTGCCGTTCGCGGTGGCGGTGTTGCTGAACGCGCCGCCGCCATTGATCGTCGCCGTGACGGTGATGGTTCGCGTGTTGCCGATGACCATGAACGGCGGGCTGGTCATGGAGCACGGGAACGACGCGCAAGCGCCGCCGCCGCTGACGTTGAGGGTCTGAATGGTCATGTTCGTCGGCGTGTCATTGACGACCACGAATCCCGCGGGCGAGGGGCCGGCGTTGTGCACCGTGAGCGTGTAGGTGACGGTCTCACCGGCGTAGTACGGTCCGGCGGTGGTGAACGCTTTCACGATCGACACGTCGGCCGAGGCCGTGGCCACATCCACCGCGAGACTGCTGTTGTTCGTCGAGACCGGATCGATCTGATCCTCGGTCACACTCGCGGTGTTCGTGAACTGGCCCGGATTGTCGATCAACGTCGTGACGGTGATGTTGACGGTCGCGCTCGCGGCCAGCGAGGCGATCGTGCACTGGACGTTCTGATTGTGGCCCGCCGGGACGCTCGCTCCCGTGCAACCGCCGCCGCTCATCGACTGGACGGACAGGCCGACCGGATGATCGAGCACCACGATATTCGTGGCCGTGTCGGGACCATTGTTCGTCACCGCGACGTTGAAGGTGATCAGGTCGGCATTGCGATACGGACTCGGAGTCACGAACGTCTTCACCACGGCGAGATCGGCGGACGGACTGGTGGTGCCGCCGGCCGTGCTGGTGTTGTTGGACGTATCGGGATCGAAGTCGTTGCCGTTCGCGGTGGCGGTGTTGCTGAACGCACCGGCGGCATTGATCGTCGCCGTGACGGTGATGGTCCGCGTGTTGCCGAGGACCATGAACGGCGGATTGGTCATCGAGCAGGGGAACGACGCGCAGGCGCCGTAGCCGCCGTTGACGGTGACGGTATGGATGGTCATGTTTGTCGGCGTGTCGTTGACCACCACGAATCCCGCGGGCGATGGGCCGGCGTTGTGGACCGTGAGCGTGTAGGTGATGGTCTCGCCTACGTAGTACGGACCCACGGTATCGATGGTCTTGACGATCGAGACGTCCGCCGACGACGTGGCCACATCCACGGCCGTGCTGCTGTTGTCCGACGTGTCGGGATCGAACTGATCGGCCGTGGCGCTTCCCTGGTTCGTGAACTGGCCCGGACCGTCGATCAACGCCGTGACGCTGATGTTCTCGGTCGCGCCCGACGCCAGCGAGGCAATCGTGCACTGGACATTCTGATTGTGTCCCGCCGGCACCGACGCGCCATTGCAGTTGCCGCCGCTGACGGATTGGACGGAGAGGCCGACCGGATGATCGAGCACCACGACGTTCGTGGCGGTGTCGGGACCGTTGTTCTTCACCGCGATGTCGAACGTGATCACATCGCCGTTGCGGTACGGAGCCTGGGTGACGAACGTCTTGACCACGGCGAGGTTGGACGTCACGCTCGCCGAGCTTCCCGCCGTGCTGCTGTTGTTCGACGTGTCCGCATCGAAGTCGGGACCGTTGATCGTGGCGGTGTTGCTGAACGCGCCGGCGGCATCGATCGTGGCCGTGACCGTGATCGTGCGGGTGTTGTTGATGACCATGGCCGGGATCATCGTGCAGGGGAAATTCGAGCAGGCGTTGCCGCCGCTGACGCTGACCGTTTGAATGGTCATGTTCGTCGGCGTGTCGTTGACGACGACGTTCGCCCCGGGCGACGGACCGGCGTTGTGAACCGTCAGCGTGTAGCTGATGGTCTGCCCGACGAAGTACGGGCCGGCCGTGCTGATGGCCTTGACGATGGAGAGATCCGCCGACGCCGTGGCGATGTCGATCGCCGTCGACGAGTTGTTCGAGGTATCGGCATCGAACTGGTCGGAGCTGACGCTCGCCGTGTTGGTGAACTGGCCCGGATTGTCGATCAGGATTGTGACGGTGATGTTCTCAGTGACGCCCGACGCCAGCGAGGCGATGGTGCACTGCACGTTCTGATTGTGTGCTGCCGGCGTCGACGCGCCAGTGCAGTTTCCGCCGCTCACCGACTGCACGGAGAGACCGACCGGATGGTCGAGCACCACGACGTTCGTCGCCGTCGACGGACCGTTGTTCGTCACCGCGATGTTGAACTGGATCGTATCGGCGTTGCGGTACGGACTCTGGGTGATGAACGTCTTGATCACGGATAGGTTCGCCGCAGGATTGACCGCCGTCGTCTCCGTGTCGCTGTTGTTGGTCCCATTGGGATCGGAGCTCGTGGTGGAGACGGTGGTGGTGTTGGAGATCGTCATTCCAGCGACCGACGCGTCGGGAGTGACGGTGAGCGTGAACACGGCGCTGCCGACGGCGAAGCTCGGATTGTTGCACGTGACCGTGCCGCCCGAGCCGACCGCCGGCGTCGTGCACGACCAGCCGGCCACGTTGGGCAGCGACACGAACGTCGTGCCGCTCGGCAGCGTGTCCGTCCATTGCGCGGGCGCCGTGTCGGGGCCGCCGTTCGAGACCGTGATCGTGTACGTCAGGCTCGCGCCGATATTGACCGGATCGGGCGAGTCGTCCTTCGTCACCGAGACATCGGCAACCGCGAAGAGGCCGAGAAGCACCGGGTCGTGATCCGACGCGCGGTACGGCGAAGACGGCTGGAACACGACGCGCGGCGGAACGAGTGCGGAGCCGTCCGGCTTCTCTTCGAACGTGGACTCGCCGACGTCCTTGATTTCGTCGTTGTAGTCGAAGAGGTCCACCTCGTCGGCGTTGATGTGCCATGCATCGGCGCCGGTGACCTGCGGAAGCATCGACGCGCTGGCGAAGCCGTAGTCGAGGTGGCCGAGCTGCGCGTCGAACAGGTACGAGTACGCGTTCGCGCCGTGGAACAAGACCTCGAGATCGGTGTAGCCGCCGGCGACGATCGTGTTCACCGGGTCTTCCTTCGCGTACGAGTTGAAGTCGCCGAGGAGGATGACGTCGGGGTCGCCCGCTGCCGGGAGCACCGTGCTGTTGATCCAGGTGAGTAGACGTGTGGCTTGCGCGTTGCGCGTGCCGTTGAAGCAGCCCTGGCCGTCGCCTGCATCGGCATCAGCGCCAGTGCCCGGGCAGCCCTTCGATTTGAAATGGTTGATGACGACCGTGAATCGCTGGCCGAAGGCCGGATTCGCCGCGTCGACCACGTCGAACGTCTGCGCCGTCGGCGGCCGGTTGTGGATCGGATCGAGGTCGGAAAGCGGGGAGCCGACCGGGGAGACGATGCCGGTGCGGTAGATCTGCTGGACGCGGATGGCGTCCGTGCCCAGCGTGCCGCCCGTATTCACGAACGCATACGGATGGGCTCCGCCGCATTGCGTATTGACGGCGCCCAGGAGGTCAGTGATCGAGGCGCTCGGCGTCGTGTTTTCCAGTTCCGCGAAACCATAGACGTCGGCGTTCAGGCTGCAGATGACGAGCGCCGCGCGGGCGCGCTGCCGGTTGAGCTCTGCCGCGCTGTCCGCGCCGCGGCAGTCGAGCGTTCCGCCCGGACCGCACGGACCGCTGCTGTTGCTCGCGGTGGTGTCGATGGTGGTGAAGTAATTGAGGAGGTTCATGCCGACCGCCTTGATGGCGCCGCCCACCGCGGGCGGAGTTGCCGGCCGCGGATTCGCGACGGTGAACGTGGCGGGGTTGGCGGAAGTCGGCCGGATGCGCCACGTGTCGGCGCCGAAGCCGGGGAACGACCAGTGCAGCACGCCCGTGAGGCCGTTGACCAGGTCACCGCCGCGGAAGAAATCCGTGCCCTGCGTGCCGACGGAGAACCCGCCGTTGGCGCGCGGATAGAAGACGTATTGGAGACCGTCGGCCGGTCCCGGCGGCGTGGACGTGGTCAGGTACCACTCCTGCGCGTTGTTGTCGTCGTCGAGGATGACCTTGCGCCGCGAGAGGTTGTCCGCCTGCGCCGCGTTCCCCGCCACGCTCGGCGGATTCGCCTCGGTGAACTGCCGCGGGCGGCCGCCCTCGTAGAGGATGGTCTGCCCGTAGCGGCCGAGCTCGAAGTACTCCGACACCGTCAGTGTGTCGACGAAGGTGACCTTCATTCCTTCGCGAGCCTCGTAGAAGTCGTCCACGACTCCGGCGATCGGCAGATCGATCGGCGAAGGCGTCACCTGCGCCAGATTGTTGCCCGCATTCGTCACGACGACCGAGGGCGCGGTGGATGCCGTCACCTCGGTCATGTTGTTGAACTCAGACACGCTCCCCGTCACCTGCACGCGCTGTCCCTCGGCGACAGGCGTCGGACAAGCGGAGCAGAAGACGAAGATGCCTTCCGATGTAGCCGGGTTGGCGTCGGCGTCGGCGTCTTCCTCCTGGAGGAAAAAGCCGGAAAGCTGGTTTGAGTTTTGGTAGTCGCCGATGACGATGCCTTCGATCTTGACGGTCGCGCCCGGGATCGGCGTCGCCGCGCCGCTGCCCTGGACGTCGTGGATGAACGTGGTCGCGATGTCGTCGTTGGTGATCGTGCCGAGTCCCTGTACGTCACCCGCGGTCGCATTCGTGACGCCGGTGACGTTGACGAAGAACGTCTCGTTCGGTTCGACGGTGGTGTCGCCGTTCACCGTGACCGGCAGCGTCGCCGACGAGCTGCCGTTTGGAATCGTCACCGGCGTCGACGTGACCTGCACGTAGTCGTTGTCGGCGAGCGTCGCGGTGTTATCGGCGGTGGCCCAGTTGAAGCTCACGCCGCTCGCGCCGGCCGGCGCGGTGAGCGTCACCTGAACGTTGAATATGGTCGTTCCGGCGTCTCCCTCGGCCTGCGTGACGTCGCCGACGTTCAGCGTCGGCGTCGGGGGCGGACCTGCCGTTTCGCCGACCGTCCAATTCAATGGGAGGCCCGTAACGCTGGCGCCCGCCAGAGTTGCAGTATGCGTCCCCGTGTTAACTACGCTCGCGGGATACGATGTCGGGACTCCGCCATTGACACTGAAGACTTTGTAGGCGGCCTCGTTTCCCATGACATCGGCGTTCAGATACTCGAACGTGAGATCGGCGGTCACCGCTGGGCCACTGGAGAGGTTCCAGTAGCGCTGGAGGGACGTGGCTGCATTCATGCCGGTTGCCGGGCTCTGCACGACAGTGCACCCAAAGTTATTCGGCGCTCCGGATGTTACGTTGACCGTAACCGGTGAATAGCCATTGGCCGTCCCGACGGGGAACGTAAAACTGCCCAGTGCGCCGAAAACCCTGACAACGGTACCGATGATATGGCCGCTGGTGCGGTTGATGACGACGCTCGATCCAAGGAAGAGCGTGTTGGATGTGGTGATGTTGCCGCTCGTAAGCTGCAGCGTGCCTAAGTTGAAAGTCGCGCCGTTGGTCAGCGTGACTCCGCTGGCGTTGTTGATGTTGATGGTCTGATTCGCGCTGTTGAGATTGAGCGTGCCGTTGTTGGTGATGCTCTGGGCGGCGCCGCCGTTCAGATGCATCGTTCCGGCGCTGCCCGGATTGAACGTCAGGGTGGCACCGGAGGCAACGGAGACGTTCCCCTTGATCGAATGAAGGATCGTCGGCAGCCCCGTCATGCCGAGGTTCAGCGTGCCGGCGGTGACAGTCAGATTGTTGAACGAGACCGCGGCGCCGCCGGTGGCCGAGACAGTTCCGGAGACCATCTCAAAATCGGCGTAGGTCCTGCCGCTGAATGCCGCTCCGGAGCTGCTCGCCTGCCGGTAAAGACTCCCGGTCTGAAACACCACCACGGAGCTGGGCTGAGCCGCACCGAACGGATTCGATGAGCTGGCCGAGCTCATCGTGAACTGCGAGCCGCTGGCGAAGACGATCGAGTTCAGGTTCGCCGTCCCGAAGACGTTGCCGCTGGTGCCTGTCGACTGATTGAAGACCGCACCGCTCTGAAACGTGATGCCGCTCGCATCGGCCGCCGTCAGTTTGTGCGCGGTGGTGCCGGTGTTCGTCGAGGTCGCCATCGAGCCGCCAATGCTGCCTGTCGCTCCCGTAGCGACGGCCAAGGTGATTGCATTCGCCGCGGCGGTGGCGCCGAGGTTCAGTTGGGAGCCCGCAGCGACTTGCAGATCCGTGCCCGCGAGGCCGTTGATCGTCACCGTGACGGCGCCCGCGCTCTGCAACGTCACGTTCGTGTTGTTGGAAACGAGCAGTTGCCCGATCGTCTCTGTCGGCACGCTGGTCGCCGTCGTCGTGCCGCCTCCGTTGAACACGAGCACGTCCGTGTTCGCCACGGCGCCGCGCGCCGGCGTCCAGTTCGTACTGACGTTCCAGGCGGCGGTGCCGCCATTCCAGGTGTAGGTCACCGCCGAAGCGCTGGCGGCAAAGAGCGACGTTGCAACGATCAGAAACAATACGCGCCGAGGAAGCATGGACTCTCCTGTTGGGGAACCAATCATCCAACTGCTTCACGCGCGCCCGATCGGTTCGCTTCGAATTTTGGGGTTCGGTATCCGGTGACGAAGCCGGAGGTGAGCGATTATCTCAGAAGGACGACGTAAAAAAGGTAAAAACTATTCGCCCGGGCAGAGCCGCGAGAAAAATCACATTGAAATTCCTTCGCCCTTCGGTGCATTATTGCCAGTCCACCCACCCATCCCCCGACGACCAAACAACCGAGGAGTAACACTCGATGAAGTCGCGCCCGTATTTCGTGTTTCTGCTGCTCGTGTGCAGCAGCTTCGTAGTTTCCCAGGCCTCCGCGCAGGTGAGCCTCACCGCGCTCGGCACGCCGTACACGCAGAACTTCGACTCGCTTGCGACGTCGGGGACTGCTAATGCGTGGGCGGACAACACCACGATTCCAGGCTGGTACGCGCAGTTCTCGGCGACCCCTGCGAACCCGACGACCTATCGGGCCGATTCGGGTGGCAGCAATACCGGTGCGATCTACAGCTGGGGTGTCGCCGGCGCGAATGCGCTCACGGAGCGCGCCTTCGGCATGCTCTCTTCGGGCACTCCCGTAAACGTGCTCACGGCCGTCCGTTTCGTGAACAACACGGGAGCGACGATCACCTCGCTCAATATCAGCTACAACGGCGAAGAGTGGCGGGACGGCGGCGCCGCGACGCCGGTCGCGCAGACGACCTTCTTCGAATACCAGATCGCGAACGCCGGAACGATCACCGACGCGAACACTCCGGGAACGGGATGGACCGCGTTCAGCAGTCTCGACATGACCACGCCGACCTTCACCAACACCGGCTCCGGCGCAGCACTCGATGGCAACCTTCCCGCGAATCGTGTGGCGAAATCCGCGACTGTCACCGTCACCATCAATCCGGGTCAGGAGGTCTGGCTGCGCTGGCGCGACATCAATGACGCCGGGAACGATCACGGATTGGCCGTCGACGACTTGTCGGTCACGCCGCAGGGCACCGTCGTCAACAGCCCGCCGTCGATCAACGCGCCCGCGAATCCGATCACGACCGTGAATCAGGATGCGGCGCCGTTCACGGTCGGCCTCAGCGGCACCGACGACAACAACGTCTTCAACTGGTCCGCCACCGCCGGCACCGGCATCTCGTCGGTCGTCGTCAGCGCGGGACAAGGCACGGCGAACGTGACGTACAGCGTCACGCTGCAGTCGGGGTTCAGCGGCACGGCGACGTTCACGGCGTCGCTCACCGACAACGTGAACGCGCCGGTCACGCGCGCGGTCAACATCGCCGTCACGCCGACGGTCGTCAACAATCCGCCGACGATCACCGCGCCGGCGAATCCGATCGCGACCGTCGCGCAGGACGCGGCGCCGTTCACCGTCGGCCTCAACGGCTCGGACGACAACAACATCTTCAACTGGTCCGCGGTCGCCGTCACCGGCATTTCGTCGGTCGTCGTCAGCGCGGGACAGGGCACCGCGAACGTGACGTACAGCGTCACGCTGCAGGCGGGATTCAGCGGCACGGCGACGTTCACCGCGCGCCTCTCCGACAACGTGAACCCGATCGTCACGCGCACGGTCAACATCACCGTCACGCCCGCGCCTCCCCCGCCGCTCGATCACCTCGTGATCAGCCAGGTCTACGGCGGCGGCGGCAACTCCGGCGCGGCGCTTCGCAACGACTACGTCGAGCTGTTCAACCCGACCACCGGCCCGATCGACACCGGCGGCTGGACGATTCAGTACGGCGCCGCCACCGGCACCACCTGGCAGATCCAGCCCCTCGGCGGCATCATCCAGCCGGGCGAGTACTACCTCGTGCAACTCGGGTCGGGCGGCGCGAACGGCGCGCTGCTCCCGGTCACGCCGAACGTCAGCGGCGACATCAACCTCAGCGCCACGACCGGCAAGGTCGCGCTGTCGAGCGCCGGCGATCCGTTCGACGGCTGCCCGGTTGGCGATCCGCTGCTCGTCGATCTCGTCGGCTTCGGCGGCACCGCGAACTGCCGCGAAGGCGCAACGAACGCGCCGGCGCCGAGCGCGACCAACGCCGACTTCCGCAAGAACGGCGGCTTCACCGACACGAACGTCAACGGCTCCGACTTCCAGACCGGCGCGCCGAACCCGCGCCGCACGGCGGTCATCACGGAGATCGGTCCGTACGTCCTCACCGTCGACCCGCGCAACAACGCCACGACCGCGGCACGCGACGCGACCATGAACGTCACGTTCACCGAGCCCGTCACCGTCAGCGGCGCGTGGTTCAACATCAGCTGCACCAGCACCGGCTTCCACAACGACGCCACCATCGCATCGGTCAACGGCAACCGGCTCTGGCTCATCACGCCGAACGTGAACTTCCTCACCGGCGAGACCTGCACCGTCACGATTTACAAGAACTTCGTCCACGACGACGACGTCGACGACGCGGCCCCGAACACCGACACGCTGACGAACGACTATGTCTGGTCGTTCAGCGTCGCCACCGGCACCGCGCCGCCTTACACGCCGGACGTTCATCTCACGATGGGCAATCCGTCCAGCGCCGTCGCCGACACGAACACGCCGAACAACTACCTGATGGAGAAGCCGGAGCTCGCGATCTCGTACAACCGCGACAAAGGCACTCCGAACTGGGTGAGCTGGCATCTGACCGACGAGTGGATCGGCACGCTCACGCGCGTCGATACGTTCCGTCCCGATCCCGCCGTGCCGGCCGACTGGTATCGCGTGCTCCACACCGACTATCAGAACAGCGGCTTCGATCGCGGGCACATGACGCCGAATGCGGACCGCGACAAGGAGACGTCGATCCCGATCAATCAGGCGACGTTCCTCATGTCCAACATGGTTCCGCAGGCGCCGGACAACAATCAGGGTCCGTGGGCGAACCTCGAGAACTCTCTCCGCACGCTCCTGCCGGCGAACGAGCTGTACATCGTCTCCGGTCCCGCGGGCGTCGGCGGCACCGGCAGCAACGGCGGCGTCACGACGACGATCGCCAACGGACACGTCACCGTGCCGGAGAAGACGTGGAAGTGCGCGCTCGTGTTGCCGAAGCTCTCCGGCAACGACGTCCTGCGCGTGACCGCGTCGACGCAGACGATCTGCGTGATCATGCCGAACATCCAGGGCATCCGGAACGACGACTGGCACAACTACCTGACCAGCGTCGACGCCGTCGAGACGCTGACCGGCTACGACCTCTTCTCCAACGTTCCGGACGCGATCGAGAACGCGATCGAGGCCGGCGTGAACGGCGTGAACCCTCCGGGCACCGCCAACTCCTCGGCCACGACCAACGAAGACTTCGCCGCCTCGATCACCCTCGACGTCGCGACGCCGAACAACAATCCGCTGACCTACACGATCACCGGTCCGTCGCACGGCACGCTGAGCGGCACGGGCAACAACCGCACGTACACGCCGGCGCCCGACTACTTCGGCGCCGACAGCTTCACGTTCAGCGTCAACGACGGCTCGCACGGGTCGAACACGTCGACCGTGGCGATCACGATCACCCCGGTCAACGACGCGCCGGCCGCCGCGAACGACAGCAAGAGCACGAACGAAGACACGACGCTGCAGTTCCCGGCGTCCGATCTCACCGCGAATGACTCGGCGGGTCCCGCGAATGAAGCGCAGTCGCTCGTCGTCACGAGCGTGAGCGGCGCAACGCACGGCAGCGTCTCGCTCGCCGCGGGCGTCGTCACGTTCAACGCTGACGCGAACTTCAACGGCGCGGCGAGCTTCGACTACCAGGTCTGCGACAACGGCTCGCCCATCCTCTGCGCGACCGCGTCCGTCAACGTCACCGTGATCTCCGTCAACGACGCGCCGGTCGCGGCGAACGACAGCAAGAGCACGAACGAAGACACGACACTGCAGTTCGCGTCGGCCGATCTCACCGCCAACGATTCCACCGGCCCCGCCGACGAGAGCGCACAGTCGCTCACCGTTACGAACGTGAGCGGTGCGACGCACGGCAGCGTCTCGCTCGCCGCCGGCATCGTCACGTTCAATCCCGAAGCCGATTACTTCGGCGCGGCGAGCTTCTCCTATGAAGTCTGCGACAACGGCACGCCGTCGCTCTGCGCGACCGCGTCCGTGAGCGTCAGCGTGATCTCCGTCAACGACGCGCCGACCGCGCAGAACGACACGAAGACCGCGTACGAAGACACGACGCTGCAGTTCGCGGCGTCCGATCTCACCGCCAACGACTCGGCCGGCCCCGCGAATGAAGCGGAGTCGCTGACCGTCACGAGCGTGAGCGGCGCAACGCACGGCAGCGTCTCGCTCTCCGGCGGCATCGTCTCGTACCTCGCCGACCCGAATTACAACGGACCGGCCGGCTTCAGCTACACCGTCTGCGACAACGGCACGCCGTCGCTCTGCACGAGCGCATCCGTCAGCGTCAACGTCCTCCCCGTCAACGACGCACCGACTGCATCGATCACCGTTCCGTCGTCGACCGCGGAAGGGAGCGGCGTGACCGCGACCGTCAGCGTCAGCGACGTCGATGAGAACGAGTCGTTCACCTACGCGTGGACCGTCACCAAGAACGGCTCGCCGTACGCGAGCGGCACGAGCTCGTCGATCAGCTTCACGCCCGACGACAACGGCTCGTATGACGTCTCCGTCACGGTGAGCGATCTCGCCAACGCCCACGGCAGCGATCTGAAGTCCGTCACGGCGACGAACGTCGCACCGGCGATCACGTCGATCTCCGGTCCCACCGCTCCGCTGCAGCTCGGCGCGAGCGCGACCGTCAGCGCGACGTACGTCGATCCGGGTACGGCCGACACGCACACCGCGAACGTCACCTGGGATGACAGCACATCATCCACCGTCAGCTGCTCAGGCGGCATCTGCACCGCGCCGCACACGTATGCCGCGCCGGGCGTTTACAGCGTCACGCTCGTCGTTGCCGACGATGACGGCGGCTCGGCCTCCGCGTCGTTCAGTTACGTAGTCGTCGTCGACAACAGCGGCGGCTTCGTCACCGGCGGCGGCTGGGTCGACACGCCGTCCGGCAAAGGCACGTTCAGCGCCGACGCGAAGTACCTGAAGAACCAGACCGCGCCGGCCGGCAACACGCAGTTCAAGCTCGCCGGCTTCGACTTCAAGGCCACGTCGTACGACTGGCTCGTCGTCAGCGGTTCGGCCGCGCAGTACCAGGGCAGCGGCACGATCAACAGCAGCGGCTCGTACGGCTTCCTCGTCACGCTCTATGACGGCACGCCCGACAAGTTCCGCATCCGCATCTGGAACAAGACCACGATGGCCACCGTGTACGACAACGTCCCCGGCGCTCCCGACGACATCGACACCGCCAACCCGCAGGCGCTGGGCGGCGGCAGCATCCAGATTCACCAGTAAACTTACGTGAGCGAGGCGGCGGGCGAAAGCCCGCCGCCACACGCTCATGGCTGACATCCCCGAACGCCACGTCCGCCTCGCCAGCCTCCCCGACGCGGCCATCGCCAAAGCCGCCGAAGAAGAGCTCCAGAAGAACGGCATCCCCGCCTACACCGGCAGCGGCTTCCATCGCGGCCGCTCCGACCGCGAGCTCTACGTGCCGGAGTCGTACGAAGCCGAAGCGCGGGAGATCCTCACCGCCTTCGACATCGGCGAGCGGACCGATCCCAATCTCATCTGCCCGCGCTGCAGCGCGACGCGCGTCAAGGCGCAGCCGCCGGTCGCGGTGATCGTCACCCTTGCAGGTGTCGCCGCCGCGGTCCTGATCTTCCTGTTCGCCGAACCGAAGTGGCTCGGCGCGATCCTCTTCGCCGGCGCCATCATCGCCGCGGCCGTCATCGAGCGGCGCGTCGGAAATTGGAAGTGTTTGAATTGCGGAGCGGTGTGGTTGACGAAGAGATCGTGAGCCGGGGCACTGCGCGATGCCGAGAGCGAAGGTATGCTGGGACCGTCATGGAGCCAAATGCGGTTGTGACGATCGACCCCTGGCTTCAATCGAGACACAGCGCCAGTTGAACACGTCAGCGGCCGGTGTTCGGTCGCATCGATGCCTCGATCGGTGTCATCAATGAGACCATTGGTGTCATCGATGAGACCATCGGTGTCATCGATGGGACCGTCGGTGTCATCGATGAGACCATCAGTGTCATCGATGAGACCATCGGTGTCATCGATGAGACCATCGGTGTCATCGATGAGACCATCGGTGCCATCGATGGGACCGTCGGTGCCATTGATGGGTCGATCGGAGCCATCGATGCCTCGATCGGAGCCGTCGATGCGTCCATCCGAGCCATCGATGCCTCGATCGGAGCCGTCGATGCGTCCATCCGAGCCATCGATGCGTCCATCGGAGCCGTCGATGGGACGATTGGTGTCATCGATGGGTCGATCGATGCCGTCAAAACCTTCATCGATCGCGTCGATGCGACCCCCGCTTTCAATCGGGAGACGACACCAGGGAACCTCTGCACAAGTCGCTGGAATCGTGGAGGACAGGCAATCCTGCCTGTCCGGGCCTCTTCTGCGAGCGATCCAAAAGGACAGGCAGGATTGCCTGTCCTCCACTTGCGCAGAGGTTTCCTGGGGTCTCTTCCAGCTCGTGATGTCGAAGTGCTACGCGCTGTTTCCTCGATGAGCTAAACCAAGTTGAGATCACTCGGCGGCTCGGTATTGATGAAGGCTATCCTGGCATTCTTCTCAAACGAGCAAAGTAGAGATTCCGCCAGATGGATGTGGAGGACGAGGCGGCGTTACGGTCGCGAATATCTACAACTGATTCCGACCACGATTCTTCCGAAGTGCGAGAGGTCGAGGTAGTCATCCAGCGTGCCGAAGAATCCAGGAGTCAATCATCTTGACGCCGTTCGCGCGTTGGAGAAGAGGGATTTTTCTCATTATGCGGCAAGGAAGCACATCGTAATGAGCGAGGGATCGGCGACTGTAACAATTCCACGTAACAACCCCGTAAACGCATTCACGATGGGCGGTATCGTACGGGATGCCGAGTTAGGCGCCGCTTGCCTCGCCCATCATTTTCATATCTAGAACCAACCATGTGCGCGAAGTATGGGCAGAGCCACAAGGCAAAGGCCGATCGCCACCACCAGCAGTGGCGTGGCGATGAAGTAGGGATACACAATCAGGACGAAGCCTACGACGAGAAAGAGAGCGTCGTGCTGCCGTTTTCCATAGATGACGTAGCCACTTCCCACGGCACCAAACAATACACCCAAAAACAGAGTCATTCCTTTATCGATCGAGACACGAAGAGTCAGGCGCCGCGCCGCGCTGCATCGGCCAGCGCTTTCGCCACAACCTTTGGTGCTTTGGATGCAACCACGAGCAGTGCACGAGCTGGACCTTCAGGATGTCGCCGCCCCTGCTCCCAATTTTGAAGAGTGGAAACACTGACGCCGATCATGCGCGCAAACTCCGATTGTGACTTATTCAGTTTCTCGCGAATTTCACGCACCTGTTCCGGTTGAAATACAAAGGTACGTGAGGCCTTGGCCTCGCCACGATGAATTCGACCCGCTTCCTTGATACTCGACACCAGTTCGGCGAACAACTGTTTCTTCACTTGAACTCCTCTCGCACAAGGCCTGCAAGCATTCGACGCTGCGACGCAGACAGGTCATCGAGCTCGTCTTTTGAGTATGCCAGAAGCATATAGATCAAAGAGCCAACCACATGCCGGTAGTAGACAATTCGGATGCCACCTCGCTTGCCCCTGCCGCGACGCTGCTGACTCCATCGAAGCTTCCGTAGACCTCCGGTTTCTCGGATGAGATCACCGGCATCCAGGTTGACGATCAACGCGCCTTGTAGCTCCGCATACTCGTCACCTGACAGCAGTACCGTGATTCTCCTGGTGAAAAGATCTGTCTCACGGAACTCGAGCACCCAGGTAGACTATGCGCCATTGGCTGATAGGTCAACCACGCCGCCGATCTAACGATTTCACGGCCCCGCGGGTCACGGCCTGCGAGATCGCAACCGAGGAGATTCATCGTTGATAGTCTGGCTCGATCTGGTTGTTGCCGGGCACCAAGGCCGCACACGGGCATGGCGACAACGACGATGGGCGAACTGCGCTTGCAAACTACGTGATTTGGGTGAAGGCCATCGGCTTGCTGCTAACGACCGTGCTCTCCGTGACGACGATGTCTGATGGATCGTTTCGAGTGGAGGATGTTCATGTGCACCTTAACGTTCGTCGCTTCACCTGCGCGGCCGGGGCCCACGTGCCGGAGCCGACGCGGCACGCCGCTTGCCGCATTTGACTTTGACGCGTGTGCAGGCGGTGTGACGCCGCGATTCTAGTGAGTTGACGAGCCGGCTCGGCCGGCGGCTCGGCCGGCGGCTCGGCCGGCGGCTCGGCCGGCGGCTCGGCCGGCGGCTCGGCCGGCGGCTCGGCCGACGGGCCGAAGCCGGGCCGCGTGAGGTGCTAGCAGGAGTTAGCCAGCCCACGCAGCGCGCACTTCTGCGAGGTTCGCGTAGATTCTTTGAAGGGCTTGTTCAGGATGGCCTTCGCGCACTAGCCGTTGCGCGGCTTGTGCGCAGCGCGAACGCCACGCACGATCTAATGTAGCGTGCATGACGTAGGGCAAAAAGTGCACGTGCGAGAAATCAGTAATGTCCCCAGATTTAACACGTGAGGTTATGTTTGAGCGGGACTCCTCGTACACCGCCACGCCAATACTCCAGCCAGGACACGCTTCCGGCGTTTCCTTAACGAATTGAGCAAATGCTTCGTACCCGCCATCAGGTTCTGGCCATCCAAAACGCATGAACGACTTCTGAATCGCTGCGAGCCATGTTTCCGCGACGCCTCTCTTCGAGCCGTGACGCGCCCGATCCTCGTCGAGAGCTTCGGCCAGCATTGCAACGTGATCAGGTTTCTCGCCCAAATCGTCGCCAGAATCGAGAAGAGCCGAGATCTCTTCTGACAGCGTCATCCGACGAAGTGCGCCGTACAGCTTCGGTCGGAGATGTGGTACGAACTCCGACGGAATTCTTGAAAAGGTTTCCCACCACTGGTCCACATATGGATGAAGGAGACGTGGTCGCCGTCTCTCGGCAAACGCTCGGCGCGCCTCTTCAAACTCGCGCCGAGCTAAATCTGGTTGCCGGAGGAACGCGAGCGGCAGTCGCTCAAGCTCCTCTACGAGCGCTAATGCTCTCGATCGCTCAACGCCACCAGCCGCATTGCGAGGGAGCAACTCGGTGACGTTTGTGTATGTCAGAACTATGCGTGCTGGTCGGTCAGTAAGCTCTTTCGCAAACTCGCGCGCATTAACAGGGCGACCATGCTCCACCAGCGCGATGAGATCGCGGCTGTCCAAAAAAAGGCGATCGCCGTCTACTCGTTTGAATTTCACGATGGTGTAACAAAGTGCGCGGCTCGGCGCTTCGGGTCTGGCTAACGCGCGAATTCAAGAACTAAGTGCAACGTCTCACAAAGAGACGGAGAGTGATCTGGGACACTGACGATAACTTCCGCAAGAAGGGATCGTCAAATGCAATATCACCAGATCACCCCTGAGGAGAGATATACGTTAGCCGCGCATCGAGCGCAACAGCCACGACTGTCGAACGCAGAAATCGCCCGGCGCATGGAACGGCACGCGAGCACGATCAGTCGCGAGCTGCCAGTGTTGACGCTCCGCGTAAGCGCCACCTTCCTGCACAATGCGGCCGGTTAGCGCAGCCGACCAACTCCGCCACGGCTACTTCTATTCACTGAACGCCGCTCCAGATACTCTTGCACTGTCAGCGTCGCAGTTCACCCTCGATGCCGCGCCGTGCTTATGTGCCGCCGAGTCTCACTGATATGCCGATAAACGGCGCGAACTTGAAGACGTCGCGGCGGGTCTGTTCAGGGTCCGCACTGCCCGGATTCTTGGGATCGATACTCTTTGATAGGCGCTTCACGTTTCCGCCGGCGACACCTATAGACCACGCCGCTGATTGTCCAAGTTTATGGCTGTATCCTGCATAGATTCGTCCGCTGGCATTGCCGCTAGCCACGCCTATGCCCAATGTAAGCGCGTTTCGATCATTTGCTCCGCGCGGAGCTATGTGCATTAGCATTGTAACTTCCGGAAACCCTGCGTCGCGCCGCTCGCGCACGACCTCGGTATTCGTAACTGCCGCGGTACCGCTGGCAGCCGGCGTCACAATAACAGTGCGTTTCGTGTAATGCTCATCCCACAAACCGGATACCATAATACCGGTCGTTGTACGAATGGTCCAAGTTTTTGCGAGCTGGACGATGACGATAAAACGTCGCGTGGGAATCGTGAAAGGTAAATTCGACGTCTTAACATCTACTACGAGATCAAAGTCACGGTCAATATAATGAAAAACTTGCGGCGACAATTTGCCAAGAGCAGCGGGTGCAACACCAAGGAAGGCATTCAATTTTGCCCAACGGTCTGCAAGTTCGGTAGCAGAACTACCGACCTGTGATCCTTCTGCCTTCAGTGCTGCAAGGAGCGCGGCCCCCACTGCGCCGGAGTCATCGGCGACTGGTTGCAGTGCACCAAGAAGCGCATCGCGGCTTTCGCGGACAATTTTGAGTCTGTCGGCATACAGCGGCAAGTTAGAACTGAGCGCAATTTCCAGATTCCTAAGAGCGTCGATAAGACCGTTGTAGAGATCTGTCACGGAAACCGGGGTTCCGTGGATGGTCTGATTGGGGGCTGTCGAGTTTGTTGCTGGCTTTTTTGCGGCTGACCAACCCGCAGCAGCAACAAAAGCTGCCGGAGCGGCTTCCTGGGGCTGGTCAACCTTCTGAATAGCCATGTCGAACACACCCGGAACGGAGTTCACCACCTGTACCGAGATAATGTCGCCATCTCGAGCCTCAACGGTACACACTACGTCAGACGTTGTCTTCCCCGCGCAAGAAAGTTGAGCCGTGGACTGGTCATAAACGACCGAGATATCTGCCAGTGCACTTGAGCAGACGAGTACCATCGCAGCTACGAGAGTTAGCCACTTCATGTTATGCCCTCCTAATCATAGGAGTGACGCAGGGCGAGCTTTCCCTACCTCGTGACTTCGCATCGGCCCAACTCCATATTCTGGAACCGCCTCGGGCCGATAACTGATTCAACAACCCATCTCGACACTCAACGCAGGGTTCTGATAGCACCTCAGCAAGCGTGTCGTGCCATTGAGAATGCTCATTGCTGCGTAAACGCATGACATGTGAGACGCTGCCTGATTCGTTTGTCAGTGCAGGACATGCCCGATGTGCTCGAGACACATGGCCCGCGCCGAAGTCCGTATGCACTACGGGTGATGCGCGGGCGCGACTCTGTGTACTGCCCAGGGCTCCCGCCGTTCAGCAATGGAGCTCGAACGTACAGTGGGCGGGCGCATTCGTGCGAAGCTCCGGCGTCGTGATCGACCGAATCGCCGATCGGCTTCATCACGGTCTTCCCGTCGCACCGACACATTTGCTCTTACACTCGTATCTCGATCATGCGTCCGCGTCTCTCGCCGATCCTCATCGCGATCGCGGTTCTCGCCGTGCTCGCGGCATACGTCTTCTTCGCGAGCAACGGCACGATGGCGTTCCGGCGCGTGGCGTGGGATCAGAAATTCGAGCGGCCGGCCGAGGGGTACTACGCGTCGCTGGCGGAAGGATTCCGGCGCGGGCAATTGTCGATGGCGCACGAGGCGGATCCGCGGCTCAAGGCCGCGTTCGATCCGTATCGCGCGGACGTCCGCGAGCAATATCACGCGCCGTATCTGTGGGACGCGAGCTTCTATCGCGGCAGGTACTACCTCTACTTCACCGCGCTGCCGGTCGTCCTTTTCTACCTTCCCTTTCGCGTGATTGCGGGCGCGTATCCGCTCGATGCGCTCGCCGGCGTCTTCTTCAGCGCGTGGGCATTCATCATGGCGACGCTCACGCTGCGCCGCGCGTTCCTCGGCCGCAACCTTCATCTGCCGCTGCCGCTCTGGATCCTCGTCATCGGCCTCGGTAACGTGATCGCGTTCACGCTCTCGTTCGTGCGCACGTACGAAGTTGCGATCCTCGCGGCGACCGCGATGTCGGCAACGTGGGCGTACGCGCTCCTTCGCTTCATCGAGACGCAGTCGGCAAAACATGCGATGTGGATGGGATTGTGGCTTGCGCTGGCCGTCGTCGCGCGGCCGAACCTGATCGTGCTCACGCTCATCGTCCCGTTCACGATCGGGCTGCGCAATCGCCGCGCTTGGGTCGCATTCATCATCCCGGCGATCCTCGTCGCCGTCCTCGCCGGAACGTACAACTACCGTCGCTTCGGCAACGTCCGCCAACTCGGCTGGACGTACCAACTCACCGGACAGCCGATGCGCAACTACCGCGCGTGCAGCCTCTGCAACGTCGCCGAGGGACTGCGGGCGGTCAACCACGCCGCGAACTACATCGGCTTACCGCCGAAGATTCGCACGCGATTCCCGTTCGTCGAGGCGACGCTCCCGCAAGTCGACGCCAGCATTTCCCTTCCGGGAAACGAGCCGGTCGTCGGCATCCTCGCCGTGAACCCCCTCGTGATCGCCGGCAACGTTCTCGCGCTGCTGCTCCTCCCCGCCTGGCGCACCCTCGACACTACCGCCCGCGCGGGTCTGCGTCTTCTCGCCGGCGCATGGCTCGTGCTGCTCAGCCTCTCGGCCTGCTGGTACGTCGTCGCGCGCTACTCGCTCGACTTCATGTTGCTGATGTGCATCGCGTCCGCGATCGCGATCGAGTGCGGGCTTGCGCAGCTCGCGGCGCACGGGATTTCCATTCGTGCGCTGCGCATCGGCATCGTCGCTCTTGCGGTGGGCTCGATCGTGATCGCGACGCTGCTCGGGTTCGAGGGACCGTTCGGTGCCTTTCACGGCATGCGTTGACGCGCCCGAGCCCGCGCCCGCTTCCGCGCCCGGGGCGGGGGCGGAGCGAAGCCATTAACGTTAGCCACCCGCCCCGGGCGCGGAAGCGGGCTCGGGCGCGGGCTCGGGCGCGGGTCGGGGTCGGGCTCGGGCTCGGGCAAGAGCGCGCTAAATCAATCGCCTCGCGAAACGGTCGGGTTGGACCGCCGCGCACGGCTCCTGCTATACAAGCGATATGACGATCAAGAGATTGGACCACGTCAGCATCGTCGTCGACGACCTTGCAGCCGGTATCGCTTTTTTCACCGCCCTCGGCATGACGGTCGAGGGCGAAGCGCCGGTCGAAGGCCCGTGGGTGGACCGCGTCAACGGGATCGAAGGTGTTCGAGTCGACATCGTGATGATGCGGACTCCGGATGGGCACGGGCGGCTCGAGCTGACGAAGTTCCGCAATCCAAAACTGGTCGACATCGAACCGGCGATCGCACCGCCGAACGCGCTGGGCCTCCGGAGCGTCATGTTTGCAGTCGAAAGCCTCGACGACACGGTCGCTCGCCTGCGCGCCGACGGCGCCGAGCTCGTCGGCGAGGTGGTGCAGTACGAGGACAAGTACAGACTCTGCTACATGCGAGGCCCCGCGGGCATCATCGTCGCGCTGGCCGAGGAGCTCTTCTAAGCCACTTCCCACCGCCGCGCCAGCCGTCTCGCGATTGCGAAGAACGCGACACCGAAGGCCAGGAGCACGAGGATGGGGACTGCGAGCGACGAAAGCGGCTCCTCCCGCCAGAACACGCGCGTGAATCCTTCGATCGCCCAGGCGTTGAAGAGCACCAGCCCCACCTTCTGCAATCCTGCCGGCATCAGAAAGCGGGGAAACATGCTTCCGCCCAGCGCCGAGATGCTCAGCACGACCAGCGTGGAGATGGCTCCCAGTTGCTGTCTCGTGTTGGCCAGAGCTGCCAGCAGCAACCCGAACGCCGATGTTGCCACCGCGGTCGCCGCGGTCATGAGAACAAAGCCCGCCAGGTGCGAACGGAGCTCGAGCCCGAAGACGAGCGCTCCCCACAGGAACATGACGGTCAGCTGTGTGACCGCGAGCGTCCAGAGATACAGGCCTTTGCCGAGAAGGAGCTGAGTGAACGTGACGCGCGTCGAGAGGATGCGGTCGAGCGTCCCGCTCTCCGCTTCTTCGAGCAGTGCGCCGCCGGCGTTGGAGGCGGTGAAGAGAAGGAACATGACGCCGATCCCGGCCGCGTAGAACGCCACGATCGGATTCTTCTTCGACTTCCCGAGCACGTCCACGACGTCGATTCCGACGATCGTGCCGCCGCTTCCTTTCTCCGCCGCCGGCCTTTTCTCGAAGGTCGAGATGTTCTGCTCGATCGTGCTCTTCTGCTGCGCGGTCAGGCCTCCGCTCCAGCGATCGAGCTCGCGGGTCCCGGCCCGGATCATCGATGCCGGCGCCGCGGTCATCACGACTTTCTGGAGCATCCCGGAGATGACATTCGATGCAACGGGGTCGGACGAATCCGCAAGGATCCTGAACCGCGGCCCTGCCGAAGTGCCTCCGAACCGGAATGGCGCGGCTCCGTATCCCTTCGGAATCACGATGGCCGCGGGCGCGCTCCCTTTGCGGACGTACTCATCGACGCTCCGGGCATCGAACCGAATCGCCGGCTGCTTCGAGTCGGGACCACGCCTGACCTCGAGCGACGACTCTCGCGCCAGCGCATCGATCAGTTTCTTCGATTCCGGCGAGCGATCCTCGTCCGCGATGGCGACGCGCACCTTCGACGTGCTGTTGCGCTGGCCGGCGAAAATGCCGGCGAAGATGGAGAAGAAGACCAGCGGGACGACGAAGCTGAGGACCGCGGCGGCACGATCGCGGCGGAGATTGAGCCAGCTGGTGCGTGCAATGGAGGTGATCATTCGCGCAGTTCCCTTCCGGTGAGGTGAAGAAAGACATTCTCGAGCGTCGGGCGTTTCATGCTGAGATCGCGAATCGGGAGGGCGTTCTTCGCCGCGACCGCCAGGATCTCCGCCATCGTTTCCGCCGGCTTTTCCGCGCGAATCACGATCCTGGTGCCATCGATGGACGCGCCGCGATCGGCCAGTGCCGCAGCCGCGGCTGCCCCCGGCGCCATATCGCAGTCCAGCACGATCTCGCGCGCGCCGCCGATCGTCTGCGACACCAGCGCCTCCTGCGTTCCCATGGCGATGATCCGTCCGTGATCGATGATGGCGATGCGGTCGCAGAGCCGCTCGGCCTCTTCCATATAGTGAGTCGTGTAGAGGATCGACACGCCCCGCTCGCGCAGCGACTCGATCATTTCGTAGATGCGTTCGCGCGACTGCGGATCGACGCCGACAGTCGGCTCGTCCAGCAGGAGGATCCTGGGCTCGTGAAGCACACCGGCAGCGATATTCAGCCGCCGCTTCATCCCGCCGGAGAGTGTCTTCGTGACGTCCGCTGCTCGATCGGTCAGGCCGGCCCAGTGCAACGCCTTATTGACCGATTCCTCGAGTGCCGATCCGTCGAGGCCGTGATAGCGGCCGAACACGCCGAGGTTCTCGCGGACGGTCAGCAGAGGATAGAGCGCGATCTCCTGCGGAACGACCCCGACCGCCCGGCGCGATTCCGTGTCGCCCGCGGGCGCGGTCTGTCCGAAGATCCGCACGCTCCCGGAGTCGGGAGAGACGCGTCCCATCATGGTGCGGACCAGCGTGCTCTTCCCCGCGCCGTTGGGCCCGAGCATTCCGAGGATCTCGCGCTCGCGAAGCTCGAGAGAAACGGAGTCGAGAGCGCGACGCTCCCCGAAGCTTTTGACGACATCCTCGATCTGCAGCGGTTGCATGATGAGAATGTACGTCCCGGACGTCGCGAAGGGATGTGACGAAAGTCAGGGATTGGGGATGTGACTTTCGGCTGTGAAGAACCATTCATCACATCTTTGCCCGCGCCCGCGCCCGCGCCCGCTTCCGCGCCCGGGGTGGGGTGGCTAACGTTAATCGCTTCGCTTGCCCCCGCCCCGGGCGCGGAAGCGGGCGCAGGCTCGGGCTGCGGACGCGGGAACCGCTATCAAATCAATCCCAAATCAATCGCCCTCAACACCGCACGCGTGCGATCACGCACGCCTAACTTCGAAAGCACCGACGAGATGTGGTTCTTCACCGTTCCGTCGGAGATGTTGAGGAGCTCGGAGATTTCGCGGTTGCTGTAGCCGCCGGCGAGGAAACGGAGAATCGTGCGTTCGCGGTCGGTGAGGGGCTCGGGGAGGTCGGCGGACTCGAACGAGACGGCGCTGCCGTCGAGGGCGCGGACGATGCGTTCGGTGATGACGGGCTCGATGCAGGTGCCTCCGGCGGCGAGAGTGCGGATGGCGTTGGTGAGGCGTTCGAGTGAAACGTCTTTGAGGAGCCAGCCTTTGGCGCCGGCGCGGACGGCGTCGAAGAGCATGGAGTCATCGTCGAAGGTCGTAAGGATGAGCGCGGGCGGCAATGTGCCGCGCTCGCGGAGTGCGCGCAGGACGCCGACGCCGTCGCGTTTGGGCATGCGCAGGTCGAGCAGCACGACGTCCGGCTTTTCGCGCTCGATGACTTCGATCGCTTCGTCGCCGTCCGCCGCTTCGGCGACGACGGAGATGTCGGGGTTCAGCTTGAGCAGCGCGCGCAGCCCTTCGCGGACGATGGTCTGGTCTTCGACGAGGCAGACGCGGATCATGTCGCGCTCTCCATCGGCAATCGAATGTGGACTTCGAATCCGCGGCCGCGCATCGACTGCACTTCGAGCGTGCCGCCGGCGTGGGTGATGCGCTCGCGCATGCCGAGGAGACCGTTGCCGAATTGCACGCGATCCGTGCCGACGCCGTCGTCGCGCGCGTCGATGGCGAGCGCGTGATCGACGTGGGCGACGGTCAGCCAGAGATTGCGCGCGTTGGAGTGGCGCACGGCGTTCGTGACGATCTCCTGCGCCGCGCGCAGCGCGGTCTCGGCGACCGCGGGATTCGTGACGGCGACGTCGTGCGCGTCGATCTGAATCAACGGCGACTTGACGACATCACTCAACGAGCGCAGCGACGCGGCGAGATCGAGCGGCTCGTTCTCGCGCAGGCGGCTCACGACGTCGCGCACGTCGGCGAGGAGCAGTTTCGTGAGGGACTGACTCTTGTCGATGTGCTCGCGCGCCTCGCCGCCCGCGAGATGGCTCGCCACTTCGAGGTTGATGCTGAGCGCGGTGAGGTGATGTCCGATCAGGTCGTGCAGGTCACGCGCGATGCGCAAGCGTTCTTCCGACCGGCTGCGCAAGTCGAGCAGTCCCGTCGCCACACGCAGCTCCGCATTCGCCTCGGCGAGCGCCTGTTTCGCCTCGCGCTCTTCATGCGCCACGCGCGCGGCGAACATGCCGAAGAACTGGAACGCGAAATATCCGAGGAGCTTCAGCAGAGCATCGAGATCCCACTTCGTGAACAACAGCGCGGCGATCGACTGCACGACGATCCAGATGATCGCGGTTGCGAGAGGCGCTCCGCCGAGCTGCCCGGCCACGATGACGAGCAGCACTTCGATGAAGCCCTGCGGCTGCAGCGCGACGCAGACCAGCGCGAGCAGCGATTGCAGGACGATGAACACGAGCTTCGAGAAATCGGAGCAGTCGTGGCGCGTTGCCAGTGCGAAGCAGAGGACGAACGCGACCATCGCCGCCATCCAGACGTATCCCGCGGTCGTGAGGAGCCGCCCGTTCTGTGCGCTCCAGATCAGGTGAGGCACCGCGACGATCACCCACGTGAGGAGGCCGACTGCTCGAAGGGCGCGCATGTCAGAAGTAATAGCGTAGCCCGACGCTCGTCAATCGCGCGACCGGTTTCTCGCGTCCGACGAATTCGGTGTCGATCAGATAGGCGCTGATGTTCGGCCGCAGCTTGCGCGTGATCGACGCGCGGAGGATCGTCGAGCGGTCGCGGATGCTGGTCAGCGCGATGAGCTCCGCGTCGATCTTTGCGTTCACGAACGGGCGATAGATTCGCGCAAGCGCATACGTTTTCTGATCGCGATAGAGCTCGAAGACGACGTTGATGTCGTTCGTGAACGTGTACTGTCCGCCCGCCAGCGCGCGATGTTGGGTCGCCTCGGCGTGCAGCTCGAGGGCGTTGCCGAAGACGCGGGCGAGCGCGATTCCCGCTGTGGAGCGGCGCCCGCTTCGGGCGCCGGAATCTCGCGAGAAATCGGCGGCCGAAGCGGCCGCCGCTCCACTACTTCTCCAGACGATCGACACGTCCGTTCCGCGGATCAAGCGATACACGCGTGCGGCGTACTGGCCGTTTTCCAGTGCGTAGAGCGACACGTTCGTGTCGCGGACGAAGACGTCGGCGCGGATCATGTCGACGCCGCGATACGCCGAGCGGCGATCGTTCGGATCGGTCGGATCTTTCGCGGGGCCGACGAACGATGTGGGATTCCAGCCGTAACCGGTCCCCCACTTTTCGATCACGCGTCCCGCCGTCACATCGAGCCATTTCGCGACGTGCAGCTGCGCGTACGCTTCGCCGGCATCCAATCCCGTTGTCGCATCGGCGCGCAGTTTCACGTGCAGCTTCCACCGCTCGCTCGACAGATTGCCGAACGCGCTGACGTCGGCGACGTGCGACTGCGTCGGCATCAGCTGCGACTCGCCGCCGCCGGAACCAAAGACGCGCAGCGTGGCCGCGATTAAGACGATGGTTGCGTTTACCATTTGCCCAACGAGTCCTTCGTGAACATCTTGTCGGGATTGGTGCGCTCGCCGAGGTTGGCGTAGTGCATCGTCGTGCGGCGTCCGGGGCGCACGAGGTCTTCGATCTCGATGTCGCTGACGACGCGGCGGCCCGACATCGTCGTGAACTTGCGATAGTGGGCGCGCTTGAGCAGCTTGCCCGACGCGACGTAGAAGTCGGCGCGTTGCGGCTCGTACGACGTGCGATCGATCCAGAGACGCACGCTCTTGTACGACAGCGACGGATCTTTCGCTTCGAGCTCGAGCACCCACGCGTCGCCGTCTTCGCTGGCCGACTTCGCGCTGTAATCAATGGTGAAGCTCGTGCGCGCGACGTCGCCGTTCGACGCCTGTCCCATCAAGCGCTGCAGCGGCGAGATGCGAATCGGGCGGCTGGCCGACGGCATGTAGATCCACATCGCGTCGCGCAGCATCAGGAGAAACTTCCCTTTCTCCGTCGCCGGCGCGGTGAACTCGACGACGCTGCGGTCGCTCCCTTTGCCGTACACGCGGAACTTCGACGTGTCGGAATGCGCGCCGTCATAACTCGTCAGCTCGACGTCGACGGCGAAACTGCCGAGCGGATTGCGGAACTCGTCGCTGCGCGCAAGGATCGATGCGGCGTCTTCGGCGCGGAGCGTGGTGGTGAAGAGGAGGATGAGGAGGAGCCGTTTCATGTTGATTCCTTTCGAGTGGAGCGGGTCGGGCGTATGGGCGCGCATAGGCTCATAGGCGCATAGGCTCAGAGGCTCAGAGGAAGGCCACCTTTGAGCCAGTGAGCCTATGAGCCTGTGAGCCTCTAAATGTGTCCCAGCGCGTCGACGATCTTCATCCGCGAGGCTTTCCACGCGGGGAAAATCGCCGACAGCGTTGCGGTGATGACGGAGATGACGAACGACGTGACGAGGACGGCGGGCTGCAGGAGGATGTGCAGCGGATAGCCGCGCGTGTAGCCGGGAGGCGGCGGGAGCATGACGTTGCCGCTGTTGATGAGCTGCGCGAGGGCGACGCCGGCGAGAATGCCGAGGAGACCGCCGATGACGCCGATGAGGAAGCCTTCGGCGAAGAACATCCGCCACACTTTGCTGCGCGTCGTGCCGACGGCGAGGAGCGTGCCGATCTCGCGCGTGCGCTCGAACACCGACATCACGATCGTGTTGGCGACGCTGAAGACGACGGTCCCGAAGACGATCAGGCCGAGAAAGCCGAAGATGCCGTTGTAGAGCATCACGACCTGGTGGTAGAAGCTCGCGAGCTGCGACCAGTCCTTCGACTCGAGTGTCGTCGCGTACTTTTGTCTGATCGACGCTTCGACCGCGGCAGTGTCCTCGGTCGTTTTCAAAAACACGAGCAGCTTCTCGATCTTCGCCGTCTGCAGCAGCTGCTGCGCGCCTTCGATCGGCATTTTGATCGCGCGATCGTCGTACTCGCGCACGCCGGTCGTGATCACGCCGGCGACGCGGACGTCCATCGCGTTCAATGATCCCGTGACCGTCGTCGTCATCAGCGTCAGGTAGTCGCCCGGCTTCGCCTTCATCGACTTCGCGAGTCCGGCGCCGATGAGGATCGCGTCGAGCTCGTGGTCGGGCAGTTGCGTGCCGCTCACGAGGCGGTGCGATTCCGACTCGCGGTCTTTCCGCGGCTCGACCGCGGTGGCGATGTACGTTTCCGACTTGTCGCCGTTGCTGATGAGACCCATGAGCGTGATCTGCGCGGCGGTCGTGCGCACGCGTGGATCGCGCTCGATCTCCTTGCGGATCGCGTCCGCGTTTTCGAGTCCGTACTCGAGCGGCTTCTGCGACTCCGCTTTCGCGTAGCCGGCTTTGAAGAGTTGTAGATGACCGATGCGGCGGATCGTGCTCTCGCGCAGTCCGCGGAACGTGATCGCTTTGTAGCCGCCGAAGAGGATGAGGCCGACCGCGCCGAAAACGATGACGGCGAGCGTGATCGCGGAGCGGCGGCGATTGCGGAAGATGTTGCGCAGTGCGAGTTTGGTGAACATGGATGCTCCTTAGATGGCGGATGGCAGTTAGATGGCGGATGGCAGATGGCGGATGGCGGAGGCGGAGGTGGCGGCGAGATGGTGAGCAGGCATCTGCTCCGCCATCTGCCATCCGCCATCTGCCATCCTGTCGACGCGTCCGTCCCGGATGTGCACGACTCGCCCGGCACGGGCCATCAAGGCGGGATCGTGCGTGGAGAAGACGAACGTGCAGTTGGTGGTCGTGTTGATCTCGCCGAGGAGATCGAGGATGCGCGCGCCGGTGTCGGAGTCGAGATTCGCGGTCGGCTCGTCAGCGATCACGAGCTTCGGATCGCCGGCCATCGCGCGCGCGATCGCCACGCGCTGGCGCTGGCCGCCGGAGAGTTGATCCGGACGCTGGCGCGCGTGATCGGCGAGGCCGACGAGCTCGAGCCAGCGCTCGACGCGCTCGCGACGCTCGCGGCGCGGCGTCCCGCGCAGCAGCAGCGGATACTCGACGTTCTGCCACGCCGTGAGCACCGGAATCAGATTGAAGGTTTGGAAGACGAAGCCGAGGACGTCGCGACGCGTGGCGGCGAGCCGGTGCAGCGGCAGCGCGGTGACGTCGGCGCCGTCGATGACGATCCGTCCGCGATCCGGCTTGTCGATGCAGCCGATGAGGTTGAGGAGCGTCGTTTTGCCGCTGCCCGAGGGACCGGCGAGCGCGAGGAAGTCACCGCGCGTGATGTCGAGCGAGACGTCAGCGAGCGCGCGCACCGACACGCGGCCGAGGCGGTAGGACTTATCGATCGAAGTGAGTTGAACGACAGATTGCTTGTTCATACGCGTCAATATGGACGCGCGGGCTCAAATGCACATGTGCTGATGGGGTGAAGCGTCGAGCATGACTTTCGGCAGGGTCGAGTGGAGCGGCGGCCGCTTCGGCCGCCGGTTTTCGCGAGAATTCGGCGCCCGAGAGCGGGCGCCGCTCCACAGGTCCGGCAATGACCTTGCACTGTCCGGCCCGCATGGGCAATTTACTTTGGCTGATCATCATCATCCTCATCATCCTCTGGCTCGGCGGGTTCACGCTCCATCTTGGCGGCGGGTTGATTCACATCCTGCTCGTCATCGCGCTGATCCTGGTGATCGTGCGGCTCGTCAGCGGAAGACGCGTGTTGTAACGCATCAGGCAGCTTTTGTGCAGGCCATTGCGTGCCGAAGGAGTACGCAATGGCTGTTGCTGTCAGTTCCGCCTGGGCGCCGCGGATGCGCGCGCTTCTCCGCATCGTGACCGGTCTTCTGTTCCTTTTGCACGGGACGCAAAAGCTCTTCGCCTTCCCCGACCCATCGCAGGCGATGCCGCATCTTCCGCCGCTGATGATGGTGGCGGCGATCATCGAGCTGGTGTGCGGCGCGCTCCTGGCGATCGGGCTGCTGACGCGCTTCGCGGCGTTCGTCGCCGCCGGCGAGATGGCCGTCGCTTACTTCAAGGCGCACGCGCCGCACAACTTCTGGCCGACGATGAATCAGGGAGAGCTGGCGGTGCTGTACTGCTTCGTCTTTCTCTACTTCGCGTTCGCCGGCGCGGGCGCGTGGTCGATCGACGGGCTGATCGGAAAGAATCGCGCGCGTTAGTAGACTGCCAGAAACGACGATCTCAGGCGCGTTGCGCCGCTCGAAGCCGCAGGTCGTGAGGTGGCGACAAGCATGCCGCGAGGCGGAGCAATCCACGCAGCCGGCCGTGCCGGCTTAGCGTTTGAATGCGCGCACGAGCGCTTCGACACGCTGCGGATCGATGCGTCCGTCGTTCTTCAGCGACGTGCCGACGATCGCCGCGTCCGCGTCGGCGAACTCGCTCGCGTTCTCCGCGGTGAGCCCGCTGCCCACGAGGAGCGGCGCGTCGGGAATCGCTTCGCGCAGCATGCGCAGACGCGACGGGTCCGCCGCGGCGCCGGTGGCCGCGCCGGTGACGATGATCGCGTCGGCGAATCCGCGCTCGCGCAGATCTTTGGGCGACGGCTCGCCGAGGGGCGTCGCGTGTTTCACGAGATAGTCGGCGAAGATGAATGTGCTCGGAGTCAGCGACGCGCGCTTGCGCATCGTGGCGTATGCATCGCCTTCGATGATGCCCTGATCCGTGACCATCACGCCGGTGTGCACGTTGACGCGAATGAACGCCGCGCCCGTCGCCGCGGCGATCGCGAGCGCGGAGAGCGCATCGTTGCGCAGCACGTTCACGCCGAACGGAATGTCGATCTCGCGCTGAATCTCCGTGATGACGCGCGTCATCGCCGCGACGGTCTCCGCTTCGACGCGCCCGCGTGTGAACGGACGATCGCCGTAGTTCTCGATCACAAAGCCGTCGCAGCCGCCGGCAGCGATCGCGCGCGCATCGCGCAGCGCATCCTCGATCACCGCATCGAGCGAAGCGAAGAGCGGCGCGCCGGGAAGCGCACCGAGGTGCACCATTCCGAAGACGGCGCGCCTGGAGAAAAGCTGGGCGAATGCAGAACGATTGAGCATGGATGCTTCTCGTCTCTCCCGAGCCCACGCCCGAGTGCGAGGAGAGCGGGCATCCTGCCCGCCTCCGGGGGCGGGCGGGACGCCCGCTCTCCTCGATGCGGGCTCGGGCTCGGGCTCGGGCTCGGGAAGAGATCGTGACCGGCAACTATAACCAAAGGCGAAGCTTCAGCTTCGCCGTGCTCATAGGCAAGCGACGGCAGCGCCGTCGCTTGCCTATAATCCGGTCGCAAATGTCGGATCTGAAGCTCTTCAACACCCTGACCCGCGAAAAGGAAACCTTCCTTCCCCTCCGTCCCGGAGAGGTGCGGATGTATTCGTGCGGGCCGACGGTCTACAGCTATCCGCACATCGGCAATCTGCGCACGTTTCTGTGGAGCGATCTGCTGCGCCGTTACCTGGAGTACCGCGGGTTGCGCGTCACGCAGGTCATGAACATCACCGACGTCGAGGACAAGATCATCCGCGACGCGAACAAGGCCGGACAGGACATCGGCACGTACGTCGTCCCCTTCATCGAGGCGTTCTTCGACGGTCTGAAGAAGCTGCGGGTCCGTCCCGCCGATCACTATCCGCGCGCGACGGAGTACATCCCGCAGATGATCGAGCTGGTGAAGCAGCTCGAGACGCGCGGACACACGTACACGGCCGACGGCTCCACGTACTTTCGCGTGTCGACGCTGCCCGGCTACGGCAAGCTCTCGCGCGTCGAGATCGACACGACGAGCGACTACAGCCGCATCGAGTCCGATGAATACGAAAAGGAATCGGCGCGCGACTTCGTGCTCTGGAAGGCGAAGAAAGAGAACGAGCCGTCGTGGGACACGCCCCTCGGCGAGGGACGCCCGGGATGGCACCTCGAGTGCTCGGCGATGTCGATGAAGCTCCTCGGCGAAACGTTCGACATTCACACCGGCGCGGTCGATCTGATCTTTCCGCATCACGAGAACGAGATCGCGCAGAGCGAAGGCGCGAGCGGCAAGCCGTTCGTCCGCTACTGGGTGCACGGCGAGCACCTCAACATCGACGCGCAGAAGATGTCGAAGTCCCTCGGCAACATCTACACGCTGCGCGAGATCGAGGAGATGAAGTTCGATCCGCTGGTGCTGCGCTACGCCCTGCTGTCCGTGCCGCATCGCACGAAGCTCAACTTCACGAACGCGTCGCTCGACGACGCGAAGAACGCGGTCGCACGCATCGAATCATTCCTGCTGCGCCTCGAAGACACGATTGCATCCGCGCCAAAAGACGCGGCGCATGCGGACGACGCGGGCGACGCGATGATCGGAAAGTTCCTCACGGATTTTCAGGAGTCGATGGACGACGATCTCAACACCGCGGGCGCACTCGGCGCGCTGTTCACGCTCATCCGCGACGCGAACACGGCGCTGGACGCGGGCAAGCTCTCGGCCGGCGATGCGAACGGAATCAAAGCGGCGCTGATGAAGATCGATCCCGTGCTCGACATCTTCCCGCGCCGCGACGAAGTGCTCGACTCCGAAGTCGAGCAGATGATCGAGGCACGCAACGCCGCGCGCAAGTCGCGCGACTTCAAAGAGAGCGACCGCCTCCGCGACGCGCTCATCGCGCGCGGAATCCTGCTCGAAGACACGCCGGGCGGCACACGGTGGAGACGGCGCTGACGCGCCGGATTGAGGATTGAGAATTGAGAATTGAGGAATCAGAAACGATGACGGACACCCTTCCTCAATCCTCAATCCTCAATCCGCTCCGAAGGAGCGCCCGTGATTGGTTATCTCGAAGGCACCCTGCGAGCGCTCGACGCCACGCGCGCGCTCGTCGTCGCCGGCGGCTACGAGCTGCACATCTCGCTCTCGACGTACTACAAACTGACGCCCGGATTGAGGATTGAGAATTGAGGAAACAGAAACGGTGATGGAAACGCTTCCTCAATCCTCAATCCTCAATCCTCAATCCGCTCGCACGGAGTACCGATGATCGGTTACCTCGAAGGCACCCTGCGAGCGCTCGACGCCACGCGCGCGCTCGTCGTCGCCGGCGGCGTCGGCTACGAACTGCACATCTCGCTCTCGACTTACTACAAGCTCGAAGGAAAGCGCGACGTTTCGCTCGACGTCTACACGCACGTCCGCGAAGACATGCTCGCGCTGTACGGCTTCGCCACGCCGGACGAAAAGTTCGCGTTCGAGAAACTCATCTCGATCTCCGGCATCGGCCCGACGCTCGCGCAGAAGATCCTCTCCGGCATCGACGCCAACGATCTCGCCGACGCGATCGCGCGCGCCGACGCGCGCAAGCTCTCGTCGATTCCCGGAGTCGGAAAGAAAACCGCCGAGCGCATCTGCCTCGAGCTCCGCGACAAGCTCGTCGCCAGCGTCCCCGCGACCACCACCCCGCAACCGACGCGCTACACCATTGACGACGACGTGCACTCCGCGCTCGTCAACCTCGGCTACCGCCCGAAAGACGCCGAGCTCGCAATCGACAAGGCGCACAAAGACGTCGGCGACGAAGCGGAGCTGTCGGCCCTGCTCAAGGCCGCGCTGCGGCATTTGACGCGCTAGGAATCCCATCCGGCCATCTTCTCCCCGCACGGAGGAGAGCGGGCGTCCCGCCCGCCCCCCGGGAGGCGGGCAGGATGCCCGCTCTCCTCGGCAAGGGGCGAGAAGGTCGACAAAGCGCGATCCATATTTGTCGCCCCTCGCCCCGCTTGCGGGGAGAGGGTGGCGCGAAGCGCCGGGTGAGGGGCCGTTCACGCGCTAACGCAGCCGCATCACTCCCACTCCGACCAGCAATGCCACGAGTGCGGCCAGCGCGTACCACGACAACGTCGGACTGTCTTCGCCCGCGACCTGCGGTTGGACCGCGGCGACGATGATCTGTCCCGCCGCGCGCGGCTCGCAATAGGTCGGCGGCACCGGAATGGGCGGGCCGGCGGCGAGGGTGTTCGGATTGACGATCTGGAACGGACCGCCCGGACCGCCCGCACAACTGCCCATGTTGCCGAGGGTGATCACCTCGCCGTTCGTCGGATTGACGGCGAGAGCCATGCGCGGGTCGGCGGTCAATCCCGTCACCGGACCGATCGCGGCGCCGGTCGCGGCGTCGGCGACGCCGACCGCGCCGGCCGTGTTCAACGCATAGATGCGCGTGCCGTCAGGCGAGATGCCGACCGCGTACATGCCGCCGCTGCCGATCGTCGGCAGCACCGCGTCGTTGTTGCCGTCGATCGGAACCACCCCGTTGATTGTCGGAACGTAGATGCGATTCAGTACCGGGTTGTACGCGATGTCGGTCAATCCGTTCGTGTCGACGATCGCGGGGATCGACGTGGTCGCATTCGTCTGAAGGTTGACGGCGAGCACGTCGACGCCGCGTCGCGCGATCCACATGCGTGTGCCGGCGCTGTTGATCGCGATGCCGATCGGCTGCCCCGGCGCCGTCACGATCGCCGGCTGCACGGTGTAGCTGTTGCCGCTGATCGTGATCGGGAAGAGCGAGAACGTCCCGATCCCGGTCATGCAGGCGAAGTAGAGGATGTCGTTCTGCGGCCTTACGCGCACGCGCTCCGCGTCGTCGGCGAGGCATCCCGGAACGTTGATCGACGCGATTTGCGTGTGCGTCGCGGTGTCGACGACCACGATCGTCGACGTGCCGGAGAGATAGACGCGATCGCCGGACGGCGAGACCGCGAAGCCGACCGCCGCGGGCGGCAGCGGGATGGAGTTCGGCACGAACGTGTTCGTTGCCGTGTCGAAGACTTTCACGCCGCCGGTATAGCTGAGGCTGTACAGATACGGCTGCGCCTCCGCAGTGACAGCGACGAACATCGCAATGATGCAGATCGACATCCTTCGCATAGATTTGCCTCCAATTTTTGGCTGAAGGACGTCATCGTACTCCCCGGCGGTTCAAGTTTTGAATAAGCCTGAGACGTGAAGCGCTCTCGCGTTTGCCTTTTGGCTGTTCTGCTCGCAGCGAGCACTGCCTTTGCGGGCGACCGCACGGAGTCGCTGCTCGCGCGCGCGTGGCCGGCCGCACCGTATGCGAGCGTCGGCAACATCGGCACCGGCGTCGGCATCGTGTTCTCGCCCGACCTCACCGTTCCGGGCAACTGCCGCTTCTACCAGGCCCTCGGCTTCGCCTGTTTCGAGAGTGCGGACTGGCTGCAAATCGTCGGCGACATTCACAGCTGGAACATGAATCACCCGAGCAATCGCATCCGCACGCTGATCCTCGAGACGCACGGGACGAACGGCAACGGGCTGCGCGTGCAGAAGGGAAAGAAGCCGGACGACGATCGCTCGTACATCTCCGTCGGCGCGCTGCAGGAATGGGTCGAGCCGGTCGGCGTGCGCAACATCATGATCAGCGCGTGCAACTCCGGACGTCTTCTTCGTCCCGAGATCTATCTGAAATTGAATCACGACCCCGGCGATCCTCTCTTCCTCCCCGCGACCCTCGGCATCATCGACGCGACGGACGCATTCGATCCGACGCGCACGCGCGTCACCGTGATCACGCCGGCATCGAGTCACATCGAGAACACGCTCGTCGGATCCCTGCGCGAGCTCGCACCGGCGACGCGCAAAGCGCTCACGGCCGCGGCGAAGGATCACGGCGTGACGCTGCCGAAACAGTTCGCCGTCTCCGAGATCCTCATCATGATGATCCTGCGCGACCCCGACCTGCAGCTCCAGTCCGGCGGCGACTTCACCGAGGTGCTGTCGAAGGAACAGACATCCGTCGCGACGAGCGAAAAGCTCTTCAAGTCGTTCGTCGATCACCTGAACTACATCGCCGCGCGCGACGGGAAAGTGGGGAGCGCGCGGGCGGCGGCGAGATGACGGGAAGCGGGACGCTTCCGCCAACGCCATGGAACGCCGGCGTCCGCCGGCTGATCGGGCCAATGGCCTTCACTTAAGCACGCACGCCCCCTCACCCGGCGCGGCGCGCCACCCTCTCCCCGCAAGCGGGGAGAGGGCAACTTTAAGAGTGCATTAATTTGTTGCCCTTCGCCCCGCTTGCGGGGAGAAGGTGGCCGAAGGCCGGATGAGGGGTTGTGCGTTCTTAAGTGAAGGCCATTGGGCTGATCGGGCGGCGTCCTCGCCGCCCTACGACGCCGGCTTGTCCGCGATCGCTTTCTGAATCAAATCGCCGAGGTCTTCCGCTTTCGCGAGTCCTTGCGCCTTCATCCACAAACCCGTCACATCGTTGCCGATGAGCATCGTGTTCATGTGCGCGTCGGGGGTTTCGGCGTATTGGCCGATCTTCTTCAACGCCTGATTGATCTCTTCGCGCGAGCCGGTGAGGAAGATCCAGCCGTTTTTGGCCATGTTGCGCGCGGCGTAGGTCTTCAACTTGTCCGGCGTGTCGTGCTCGGGATCGACGGTGATGGAGACGAAGAAGAGATCGCGTCCGAGGTGATCGGCGAAGCGTTTTTGGAGCGACGTGAGCGAGTGCGCCATGAGCGGACAGGAGTTGGCGCAGTTCGCGAAAAACGAGTACATCACCACCGTGTGCCCGCGCATCACGTCGTACAGCGCGACGCGCTTTCCGTTCTGGTCGGTGAGCGTGATGCCGGAGAAATACTTCGATGCCGGCGAGTCGGCGGCCTGAGCGGTGCCGGCGGCGACGAGGGCGAGGGCGAGCAGCATCCGTTTCATGTCGGCGGAGTGTAACGGATGAGAGCGCGCACGCATTTCCCTTGACTTTCGCGCGCTCGCATGTCAAAAATTTGACATGGCAGATCCGCTGGACCTCAGCCGCCGCGAGCGGCAGATCCTCGAAGTGATTTTCCGCAATGGACGCGCGACCGCGCAGGACGTGCTCGCGCAACTCCCCGATCCGCCGACGTACACCAGCGTGCGCGGACTCCTGCGCGTGCTGGAAACGAAAGGACACGTGCGGCACGAAGAGGAAGACGGACGATACGTCTACTTCCCGACGATGACGCGCCAGCGCGCCGCAAAGTCGGTGCTGCGCAACGTCGTGAGCACGTTCTTCGACAACTCCCCCTCCGCCGCGATGGCCGCGCTCCTCGGCGGACAGAAATCGCTCTCCGAAGAAGAGCTGGATCGCCTCCAGGAACTCGTCACCAAAGCCCGGAAAAAATCATGACCCTCCTCGTCCTCGCGAAAGTCACGGTGCTGTTCGGAAGCGCGCTTGCGTTCGCGCTCTTCGCGAAACGCGCGGCCTCGGCGACGCGGCACGCCGTCCTCAGCGGCGCGCAGCTCGCTGCGCTCGCGTTGCCGTTGCTCGCGCTTGTCGTGCCGCCGCTGTCGTTTCTTCCCGCGCGCGCAGCACGCGTCGCTGTTCGCAAACACACGGCGGGACCCGGTCATCGAAACCGCGCCGATCGTCCCGCAACGATCGCGCAATCCGCTGCCGTGGATCTGGATCGCAGGCTTCTCGATCGTCGCCGCGTCGAAGCTCGTTGCGTACGCGCGTGCGTTCGCGATCGCGGGACATCGCCCTCCCTTCCGCTTGACGCCTACGCCGGCACCTACACCGACACGCTGTACGGCGACATGAACGTGAAACTCGAGAACGGAAAACTCGCGTTGTATTTCGCGGGCCACGAAGCCGCGGACCTCGAGCACTGGCACTACAACACCTTCCGCGTCCGCTGGCGCGACCGCGCCTACGAAGACTTCGACACGCTGGCGGCGTTCTCGCTCGACGCGAGCGGAGCGGTGCGGCGGATGGAGATGAAGTTGAACCGGGATTTCGTGGACGGGACGCGGAAGTAGGGACGGCCCTCATCCGGCCTTCGGCCACCTTCTCCCCGCACGCGGGGAGAAGGGCCACAAATCTCGATGTTCGTGTTTGTTGCCCCTCGCCCCGCTATGCGGGGAGAGGGTGGCCGAAGGCCGGGTGAGGGGCGCGCGCCGGAAGACATTCACGTCCACGGCTGTTCCGCCGCGAACATGATCTCGTTCGCCAACGTCAGCAAGCAGTACGGCAAGCAGGTCCTCTTCGTCGAAGCGTCGTTTCAGCTCAATCCCGGCGAGAAGGCCGGGCTCGTCGGGCCGAATGGCGCCGGCAAGTCGACGCTGTTTCGGATGATCTGCGGCGAGGAATCGGCGGACGACGGCACGATCAGTGTTCCGAAGAAGCTCGCCATCGGCTATTTCCGTCAGGAAGTGGATGAGATGCGAGGGCGGCCGGTGCTCGATGAAGCGATCGCCGGCAGCGGTCGTCTCGGCGATCTGCATCACGAGCTGATCGAGCTGGAGCAGAACCTTCACGACGAAAAGGCGCTCGCTCGCTACGGCGAAGTGCAGGAGGAGTATCAGCACCTCGGCGGCTACGACCTGGAAGCGCGCGCACGCGAGGTGTTGCACGGCCTCGGCTTCTCCGATGACATGATCGACCGCGACGTCGACGCGCTCTCGGGCGGCTGGAAGATGCGCGTGTCGATGGCGAAGGTGCTGCTCGGCAGCTTCGACGTGCTGCTGCTCGACGAGCCGACGAACCATCTCGACATCGAATCGATCGTCTGGCTGGAGCGCTTTCTGAAAACTGTCCCCGCGACGATCCTCATGACCTCGCACGATCGCGACTTCATGAATCGCATCGTCACGAAGATCATCGAGATCGACGACGGCGACATCCTCACCTACTCCGGCGACTACGACTTCTACGTGCGCGAGCGCGAGATGCGCGACGTGAACCAGGAAGCGGCGTACGCGCGGCAGCAGGCGAAGCTGGCGAAAGAGCAACGCTTCATCGACCGCTTCACCGCGCACGCGGCGAAAGCGGCGCAGGTGCAGAGCCGCATCAAGATGCTGGAGAAGCAGGAGCGCGTGGAGCCGCCGAAGAAGCGGCGCGTGATGAAGTTCGATTTCCGCGCGCCGCAGCGCTCGGGGGAAGACGTCGTGCAGTTGAGTGGCGTGCAGAAATCGTTCGGCGCGCGCACGGTCTACGACGGCTTCGACTTCTACATCCGCCGCGGCGAGCGGTGGTGCGTGATGGGAAAGAACGGCGCGGGAAAATCGACGCTGCTGAAGATGATCTCCGGCGCGCTGACGCCGGACGGCGGCTCGGTCCGACTCGGCGCGAGCCTGAAGTTGGGCTACTTCGCGCAGCAGTCGCTCGATCTTCTCGATTTCGATCTCACCGTTTGGGAGCAGATCCAGAAAGACTTTCCGCTCGAGTCGATCGGCGTCCTCCGCAGTCTCCTCGGCGCCTTCCAGTTCTCCGGCGACGACGTCGAGAAGAAAATCCGCTCGCTCTCCGGCGGCGAGAAGTCGCGTCTCGTCCTCGCGCGCATGCTCCTCGACCCGCCGAACTTCCTCGTCCTCGACGAGCCGACGAACCATCTCGACCTCGCCACAAAAGAGATGCTCGTCGAGGCTTTGCAGGATTTCCAAGGCACGATGCTCTTCGTGTCACACGACCGCACGTTCCTGCGCGGCCTCTCGACGCGCGTCCTCGAGATCGGCGACACGCCGCGCACGTACGGCGGCTCGTACGTCGAGTACGTGGAAAGCACCGGCGCGGAAGCACCGGGCGTGCACACGTAGTGTTGCAGATGGCAGATGACAGATGGCGGATGGCCCCGCCACCCGGGTCAGCCATCTGCCATTCGCCATCTGCCATCAGCATCCGCCATCCACCAGGCGTACAATCCAGCTCATGGATGCTGGCCGTGCTTTCAAATGGATCATCATTCTCGCGCTCGCCTTCGCCGTCTGGAAGTACGTCATTCCGTGGGTGAAGAACGAGGCCAATGGCATCGGCCGGTCGTCGAATATGTCGTCGGCGAGCGGCAATTCGCCGTGCGTCAGCGCCGCCGATAACGCGTCGAGCACGTGGGGGGGCGGGATCGGGCGCTACGTGAATCCGCCGTACGACCTCAACGCGTGGTCGGGCTTCAAGAGCAATGTCGACGGAAAGATCAGCAACGCGGAGTCGGAGTGCTCGTGCTCGGAGGACTCGTGCCGCACGGCGCGCAGCGCGATGAGCGATCTCCGCGGACTCGTCGCGGATCTCGACAGCGCGATTCGCGGCGGCGCTTCGCCGGGGCAGGACATCGTGCAGCGGCAGGAAGCGATCGACAACAAAATCAACGACGCCCGCGGGCTCGTCCAGTCGGGGAAGTGACTCGCAGAGAATAACTTCCGGCCGAATTGGGTTCTGTCAGTCACACTATGCCGTTTCGTAAACTAGAGCTCTGTCCGCAAATTCTTCAGTCCGTCAGCAATGCCGGCTACACCACTCCGACTCCGATTCAGAGCGCGGCGATTCCGCGCGTGCTCGCCGGCCGCGACCTGATCGGCATCGCACAGACCGGCACCGGCAAGACTGCCGCATTCGTGCTGCCGATCCTCGAACTGCTTTCGCGCAAACCCGCACATGGACGCGGTCCACGCGCCCTCGTCGTCGCGCCGACGCGCGAGCTCGCCGCGCAGATCGACGAGAACGTCCGCCTCCTTGGCAAGACGATGCGCATCCGCTGCGCCACCATTTTCGGCGGCGTCGGCGAGAGACCGCAGATCGATGCCGTGCGCCGCGGCGTCGACATCATCGTCGCGACTCCGGGACGTCTGCTCGACCTGATGGGCGCCGGTCACGTCTCGCTGCGCAATGTCGAGATCGCGGTGCTCGATGAAGCCGACCGCATGCTCGATATGGGATTCCTCCCGCAAATCCGCCGCGTCGTCCACGCCCTTCCGAAAGAGCGCCAGACGCTGCTCTTCTCGGCGACGTTGTCGCCGGACATCGAGAAGATCACCAGCGAGTTCCTTCGCTCGCCGGAGACGATCGAGATCGGCCGCCGGGCGAATCCCGCCGAGACGGTCGCGCAGTTTCTCTACCCGGTGCCGAAGAGCCGCAAGATCGATCTGCTTCTGCATCTCCTCCGCGACCCCTCGCTCGATTCGGTGCTGGTCTTCTCGCGCACGAAACACGGCGCCGACAAGATCACCCGCCGGCTGAAGCAGGCGGGCGTGGACGCGGCCGCGATTCATTCGAACCGCAGCCAGAGCCAGCGCATCCAGGCGCTCGACGCGTTCAAGCGCGGACACGCGCGCGTCCTCGTCGCAACCGACATCGCCTCGCGCGGGATCGACGTCGAGGGCATCTCGCACGTCGTCAACTTCGATTTCCCCATGCATCCGGAGGATTACGTGCACCGCATCGGACGCACGGGACGCGCGGCGGCTACGGGAGACGCGGTGAGCTTCGTGACGCCCGATGACGAGGAGTACGTGCGGCTGCTGGAGAAGATGATCAAGAAGACGATCGCGCGGAAGAAGGTGACGGGATTCGATTACAGCGATCACGCGCCGCTCGTTGCCTATCACGCACCCAGGGCTAAGCCAGCTTCGCTTCCAGCTCGGCCCACCGCGCGTAAAGTCGATCCACCGCGCCCTGCGCTGCGTTCAGCTCCGCGTACCGCTGCTGCAAAGCCTGCGCGTCGGTGGCGATGAGCGGATCTTCCGCTTTGCGTTTCGCTTCGCTCAAGCGCTCCTCGGCTTCGAGCAACGCGGCTTCCATCTGATCGAACTCGCGCTGTTCCAGGTACGACAGCCGCTTCGGTTTCTCGCTTGTGGAGCGGCGCCCGCTTCGGGCGCCGGGATCTCGCGAGAAATCGGCGGCCGAAGCGGCCGCCGCTCCACTCGCTTGTTCGTAATCGGCGAAGTATTCGGCGTTACCACGCCCATCTAACGAAAGCACCCGCGTCGCGACGCGATCGAGCAAGTACCGATCGTGCGTGACGAGGACGAGCGCGCCAGGAAACTCGAGGAGCGATTCTTCGAGGACGTCGAGCGTCGGGATGTCGAGGTCGTTCGTCGGCTCGTCCATCACCAGCAAGTCCGCCGGCTGCAGCATCAGTCGCGCGAGGACGATGCGTGCCTTCTCGCCGCCCGACAATTTCGACACCGGCGTCTCGAGTTGTTCGGCGCGGAAGAGAAATCGCTTCGCCCAGCCGGCGACGTGCACCGCTCGTCCCTGATGCATCACGCTGTCGCCTTCCGGCGCGAGCGCGCGCTTGAGCGTGAGCGCCGGATCGAGGCTCTCGCGGTTTTGCTCGAAGTAGACGACGCGCAATCCGTCAACACGCTCGATCGTGCCGGCGTCCGGCGCGAGCTCGCCGACGATGATGCGCAGCAGCGTCGTTTTCCCTGAGCCGTTGGGACCGACGACGCCGAGGCGGGAGCCGGGAGTGAGAAGGACATCGAGGTTCGAGAAGAGCGGAGACTTCGTCAGGCCGCGCGCGGACCAGAGGCGTTTCGTTTTTCGCTGCGACGCCGCGAATTCGATCTCCGCCGATGACGTCGCGCTGCGCGTGCGGCTCTCGTCCAGCTCCTCGATCAAACGATCGGCGTTCTGAATGCGCGCCTTCGCCTTCGTCGAGCGCGCCTTCGGACCGCGGCGCAGCCACTCCATCTCCCGGCGCACGAGATTCGCGAGCGTCTCCTGATACGCCGCCTCGTTGCGCAGCACTTCATCGCGCTTCTCCAGCAAATCACTGTACGTACCGCTCACTTGCAGGAGTCCGCCCGCGTACGCGCGATTCAGCTCCAGCATCCGCTTGGTGATGTTCTCGAGGAAATAGCGGTCGTGGCTGACGACCACGAACGCCTTCGGCTCCTCGCGCAGCAGCTCTTCGAGCCACAAAATTGCTGCAATGTCGAGATGATTCGTCGGCTCGTCGAGCAGCAGCACATCCGGCTCGCGCACCAGCTCGCGCGCGATCGCGAGGCGCTTCCGCCATCCTCCCGAAAGCGTGTCCGTCTTCGTGTCGCGGTCGCTGAAGCGCGCTTTGCCTAACGCGAGGGCAACGTGCGCGAACTTCTCGTGCTCCTCCCCTTCGAGCGCGTCGAGCAGCACTTCTTCGACGGATTTCCCCGGCGCGAAGACGGGATCCTGCGGCACGTAGCCGACGCGCACGCCTTTGCGCACCACGCGCGCGCCCGCGTCGGGATCGTCGATGCCGGCGAGAATCTTCAGCAGCGTCGACTTGCCCGACCCGTTCGGACCGACGAGTCCGACGTGATCTCCGTCATTCAACGCGAACGACAAATTCGCGAACAACGGCCGCGCGCCGAACGACTTCGTCAGATTCTCAGCCGAAAGAAGAAGGCTCATAGGCGCACAGGCTCATGGGCTCACAGGCTCATGGGCTCACAGCGGCTTCTCTGAGCCTGTGAGCCTTTGAGCCTTTGAGCCTTGATCCCCGTGAGCCTATCCCAACGCGCGTAACTCGTTCTCGAGATGCGCCAGCGCATTCTTCAACGCCGCCCGATGCACCTCGGACTTCGCACTCGCCAGCTCGTTCATCACGCGCCGCTTCGAGAGCTCGAGACTCTCCCGCTTCGTGCGAAGTTCGAGCTCTTCACGACTGGGCTGATCCGTGCGTCTGACGGACCGGCGCTCATCGAGCTGCTGCGATTCGACGGACTTGCTTTCGAACCCGCGTGCCATGGTGATTTGCGCGTGCATCATACGTTCCCGATGGCAGATGGCAGATGGCGGATGGCAGATGGCAGATGGCAGATGGCAGAAGCGGGGGTCCGGGCCATCCGCCATCTGCCATCTGCCATCTGCCATCCGCCATCCGCCATCTGCCATCCCCGAACGAAACGAGAGTTGGACGTGTTAGTAGAGAGGCATGAAGAACTCGTGGACAGGTGAGGCCGTGTGGCGCTCCGAGCCCGCCGAAGAAAATCTGGCGGTCGCCGTCCACCGTTGTGAAACGGGCGCGCTGGAGCGGCTGATCGATCGCTACGAGCGCGCGCTCTACAGCTACGCGTACGGCATTCTGCAGAATGCCTTCGACGCGCAAGAGGTCGTTCAGGACGCGATGCTGCGCGCGCATCGCGCTCTCACGCGGCAGTACAACGAGCAGCGTTGCATCGACTTGGCGCTGCGGCCGTGGCTGTTTCGCATGACGCGCAATCTTTGTCTCAACAAACGCCGCTCGAAAACGCGCGCGCTGGAGCAGCCGCTCGAGACGTTCGACGACGGCCGCCTCGGTCCGTTCGTCCGCCATCACGGCGAGGACGCGGAGCGCCGCGAGGATGCCGAGCTGCTCCGCCGCGCGATGGGCGCCCTGCCCGTCGAAGCGCGCGAGCTGATCGTCCTTCGATTCATGGAAGACATGTCCTACGGAGAAATCGCCAGGACCGTCGGCGCGACCGAGTCCGCGCTGCGCGGAAAAGTCTTTCGCTCCCTGAAGCTCCTGAGGGATGCGCTGGAGAAAAAAGGAGTCACCCATGCGGTGTAGATCGGTTCTGACTCGCATCGATGCCATGCGCACCGGCGAGCTCGCCTCAACGGATCGCGACGAGATCCACGAGCACATCGGCGATTGCCGGAGCTGCAACGAGTCCGTCGCCGACGTCGACGTCTTCGCACAAACCATCAAGTCGCTCGCCGCCGCGCCGCCACGCTCGTGCCGCGATGCAGTGACGGGCAAATGCAGTGATTCATACGCGCGCATCACCGCGAGCGGAGAAACGGTGTGGGTCGCGTTCACCGATCGGGGCCTGCGCATGATCCATCGCGGCGGCACGCTCGAAGATGTGCGCGAGCGTTACGCGAACAGACACGCGCGCACGCTCACCGAGGCGAAGCTGCCGGAGAAGTTCCGCAAGCAGGTCGAGGCGGCGTTGCGCGGCGAAGGAGTCGACGATCCGCAGATCGACTGGGACGACGACTTCTCCGGCATCGAGCGCGACGTGCTGAAGATGCTGACGCGCATTCCGCGCGGCGAAGTGCGCACCTACTCATGGATCGCGCAACAGGTCGGACGGCCGGGAGCGGTGCGCGCGGTCGGCAACATCTGCGCGCGCAACGTCGTCCCGTTCGTCGTGCCGTGTCACCGCGTCGTGCCCGCGTCGGGCGGAGTCGGCCAGTACGCGTTCGGCAGCGCGCTCAAACGCGAGCTGCTGAAACGCGAAGGCGTCGACGTCGACGCGCTCGAGGCACTGGCCAGGAAAAACGTCCGCTTCATCGGATCGAAGACCACGAAAATCGTCTGCTTCCCGACCTGTCGCGATGCGCGTCGCATTCGCGAGGAGAACCGCGTCCCTTTTCAGGACGCCGCGGCGGCAGAACAGAAAGGGTTCCGTCCATGCAGGAAATGCCAGCCGTTCGCGGCGCGAACAACGTCGTCCAAATCCCGCTCTTCCCGCGTCTCGTCATAAACCATGTGAGTGCCGCTGCCCCCAGCGGCACCGCGACCGCTGAGGGCAGCGGTCGCCACATCGCAGAAGTAACCGCGCTCTCGCGTCCCGCACGCACGTTCACCGGCGACTTCTACTTCACGCATCGCGAGCGCGATCGTCTCTGGCTCGCACACGGCGACGTCGCGGGCAAGGGACTGCCGGCCGCGATCGTGATGGCGATGATCCAGGAAGAGCTCGAGCATCGCATCACCGCCTGCGCGGCGACGCAATGCGATCCCGCGGTGACGATGCAGCGGCTGCACGAGTTCCTCCGTCCGCTGCTGCCGCAGAATCGCTTCGCCACCGGCGTGATCGGAACGCTGCGCGAAGACGGCATGCTGACGATTGCTAACGGCGGTCACTGCCCGCCGCTGATCATCCGCCGCGACGGATCGATCGACGAGATCGGCTCGACCGGCCCACTCCTCGGCATCCTCCATCACGCCGAATGGCGCTCCACGACGACGCGCCTCGGCCGCGGCGAAACGCTCGTCCTCTACAGCGACGGCGTCACCGAGTCATGCGCCGACCTCGGCGTCGCCGGACTGAAGGAAGTGCTGAAAACCGCGCGCACGCCGGAAGAAGTCGTCGCAAAGATCGGCAAGCCGATGGACGACGTGACGCTGGTAATGGTCCGGCGCTAACGTTTCGTTGTGGTGACCGCTGTTGTGGTGACCGCTGTTGTGGTGACCGCTGTTGTGGTGACCGCTGTTGTGGTGACCGCTGTTGTGGTGACCGCTGTTGTGGTGACCGCTGTTGTGGTGACCGCTGTTGTGGTGACCGCTGTTGTGGTGACCGCTGCCCTCAGCGGTCACCGCGCCGCCTATGGCGGCGCCAGCGGCGCTGCGCGCCGCCGCGACCGCTGAGGGCAGCGGTCGCCACATAGCGCAGCGAAACAGGATGTCCCTCGCTCAGTGCTAGGAGCTTGCGCGGCAGAAACCGCGATCTCAGGCGCGTTGCGCCGCTCGAAGCCGCAGTCGTGACGTGGCGGCAAGCAGGCCGCAAGGCGGAGCAATCCACGCAGCCGCCCGTGGCGGCTAGTGCCGCGCCGAGCGCGTTCGCGTGCTCGGTGCGGCCGGCTGCGAGTACGCACCCGCGCCCGCGTCGTTCCACGCGCGCACGCGCAACTCGATCGATGATCCAGCCGGCAGCGCTGTCGAATACGTTCGCTGTTCGGGATCGAACCATTGATCGACTTCGGTCCACGCGCCGTTGTTCACGCGCGTCTCGACGCGATAGCCGTTGACGCGTTGCGGCGGCGGCGACCATCCGAGGATGAGCGTGTTGCCGTCCTGCTTCAGCGAGGTGCGCGGCGCGTCGGGCAGCGGCGGCAGACCGAACGACGCGATCTCCATCATCACGTGATTCGTTCCGTACAGCGGCACCGCGTTCTGCGCGGTCGAGTAGAGAATCGCGAGCTCGCCGCCGGGCAGCGGCGCGAGTTGCAGGAACGGACTGTTGTCATCCTGATAGACGATCGCCGATGTGCTGTCGCCGAGGAGCGCGACGCGAGACTCGAGGATCGGCGACGAATAGCGGGAAGTCGTCCAACTGATCGCGACGCGGCCCGCGAACGGCGCGAGGCGGACATTGAATCCGCTGCTCGAGGAGATGATCGAAGTGGCCCCCGCTCCATCGAGCCGCGAGGCAACAACGTTCCCAGTGCTCCACGCCACGACGTATTCCGTCCCGCTCCACGTCACATCCGCGCTGTAGAGGTTTTGACCGTTCACGAACGTCAGCGGCGACGCGTCGATCGGGCTCAGATTCGCATCGAGATGAATTCCGGCCAGGCCGTCCGGAAAGCAGATCGGCTCCGCGAAGGGTGAGCACGTTTGCAACACCGCCCAGATCACGAAGAAGCCCGCGCCGTTCGATGCGATCCGCGGTCGCAGGACCGTGCCGTTCGCAGAGTAAGGAAGCACGACCGGATCGGAAATGCTTCCGCCGGGCGAGAGCAGCGCGACGACCGGCGCGTTGTCTTTCATGCCCGCGATCGCGTAGTTGCGCCCGTTCCAGGCGATGCTCTCCGCAAAGAACGCGGTGATGCGCGTTCCCGTCGTGGTGCGCAATTCGGAATCGATCGCGACCGGCAGGTCGTCGAGAACCACCAGGAAATCGCGGCCGTCGCTCGCGGCGCTCACGCGCACTGCGCTCGACGCGATCTCGCGCTCGCGCCACCGTCCATCACGCGTGCGGATCCCCGCGCGGATCGCCGAGCGGCCGCCGCCGGTGTCGCTCCACACGACGAGCATCGCGTCCGATGACGTGGCCGTCGCGAGGAGTAGCTGCGATGTCGCCGCGAACGAAACAGGCTCGCCGTTGACTGCCGGAAGCTCCGCCGCGCGAATGGATCCGCCGATGCCGATCCACGACACCACCACGCGCGGACCGACGGCGACGATCGTTCCCTCGGGGCTCTCGACCGTGCGCCGCGACGTGATGAATCGCGCATCCGCATCCGCCTCGGCCACGATCGTTCCGCGTCCGTTCGGATCGCGATACGCGAACACCCAACGCGATCCGTTCCACACGACCTCGGGCGCAAAGAAGAACGTGCTCGGCGCGACTTCGAGCGTCGACGTCGTGCCGATGCTGCCGTCCGCCGCGATGAGCGTCGTACGAATGACGTTGTCGACCGCCTCCGCGAACAGGAAGCGGTTGCCGTCGCTGGCGAGCGCAATGCGTCCGCCGAAAACATCGCTGAGATTGCGCTGCGAAAGAAGACGTCCTTCGGCGTCGAACATCGACAGCACCGGCCCGCTGCTCATCGGGATGACGACGGCGAATCCGTTTCCGTTCGATGCGACGAGCGGAGGACCTTGCGTGATGCGGCGCTCGAACACGACCGGCGGTGCGGCCTGCACTCCGTCCGGCGTGAGCAATATCGATGTGCCGTCGATGATCAGCAGCACGTTCCTGCCGTTGAACGCCATGCGCGGCCACAGCGCGTGCTCCGCGCCCTCGATCGAAAACGCGTCGCCGGCCGGTGCACCGCTCGCATCGACCAGCCGCGCCGACATGCGATAGAAGTCGACCCGATGCGTTGCCGCGGCGAGGAAATGCGAACCGGTCCACACCGCATCGAAGTACTGGCGATCGATGACGTCGAAGTCGAAGACAGGACGGCCCACGGTACTGTCGGGCTGTCCGAGGCGCGTCACGCGGAGCTTCGTGCCCGTCCAGAAGAGAAACGCGTCGCGGCCGTTCGTGCGCAGCGCCGGCGTGCCGCCGGTCGTTCCGTAACGCGTGTTCGTCAGCGCGAACGGCTGCCCGATCGGCGGCAGCTGCGCGCCAAGCGTCGCGGTGATGAATAGAAGCGGAAGGACCCGGCGACCGCACTTCATTGAACGAAGATCATGTTCGTGATCGCTGTGCTTGTCAATGTTATTGTGATCTTATAAATGGCGGTCCTTGTGGAGCGGTTGTAGAGCGGCTGTGGAGCGGCTGTGGAGCGCGCGGTGTGGGGCAGGTTTTCTAACCTGCCCCCCGGGCGCCCGCTCCCGGGCGCCGGGATCTCGCGAGAAATTGGCGGCCGAAGCGGCCGCCGCTCCACAAGAGCCGTCCGCGCCTTACCGATCCCGCACCACCACCCGCACCTCCTCCCCGTTCGCCCGCACGTCCGGCACGTACATCGCGTGGCCCAACAGCGGCAGCGCGTGAAATTCGCCCGGCGTTTCCGCTCGCAGCGTGTAGCGGATCGTCCATGTGCCCTGGATGAGCCGGTCGGCGAACATCGCGACTTTGCGGTCGCGGAGCTCCTGGTAGATCCACTGCGAGACGCCGTCTTTGTTCGTCGCGTAGAGCGACTGGCCGCTCTGCAGCTCGACGGCTTCGAGGCCGGCGGGCTTGAGGTCTTCGAACAGCAGGTACTCGTAGTCGTTCTTGGTCTCGATCGTGTCGACGACTTCGACGCGCTCGCCGCTGATCACGGCGTCGCCGTCGCCGAGGGGGATGCGGTCGTAGACGACGCCTTTGAGCAGCGTCGGCTTCGGCGCGAGGCGGAAGTACTCGCGCTTCACGAACAGCTCGTTGCCCGCCGCCTTCACCGGCTCTTCGAGCGACACGAACCGCGCCTCGGCCGAGAAGTACACCGGCGCGTTCGCGCGGATGCGAATTTCCTGGTCGGTGTCGCGGAGGATCGACGGATCGACGGAGAAGCGGCTCGGCGCGTCGAGGAGCTGTTTCGCGGTCACCGTCTTCGTGGCGATCGGCTTCCCGTTCACGGTCACTTCATAGGTCACGTCGCGCACCGTCTCGCCGCTCGCGCGGAGGTAGTCATTGAGCGCGAGCACGGTGATCGCGGTATCGCGCGTGTTCGTCCACTGCGCGCCGCGGCGGTTCTTCACCAGCCAGTTCATCGCCGGCTCGACGAGCTTGTGCTTCGGATCGCTGGCGACCAATGCCTGCAGCACGAACGCCGTCGACTCGATCGGCCCGTCGTGCCAGCGCCACCAGAAGCGATCCGCTCCCCAATGAGCGGTTGCCATCGTCTCGGCAGTCGACGAGCCGCCATGAACGAGCACGCTCTGATCGGGCGTGCGATCGATCTTCACGCCGTTTTCGAGATTGCGCACGAGCACGGCCTCGCGCTCCTTCGCGCCGTAGCGATGCGCGGTCAGCGCGAGCAGCGCGCGCGAGTACGACGTGAGGCGCTCGCGATGCTCCCACGCGTCGTCGAACGCATCCTGCGAGTTCTTCGACGGCCGGTTGTTCCACGCCGACATCGCGTGCACGATCCACGCGTCCGTCTCCCAGTCGCCTTCGTTTTCTTTCAGATGTTCGTTGAGCCACGTGAACGCGCGCTGCACGCGCTCCGTGTCGACGTCCATCCCCGCGTCGCGCGCGATCGAGAAGCCCCACACGACGTATGCCGTCATGTAGGTGCTGCCCTGGTCTTCTTTCCACCACCCCCACCCGCCGTCGCCGTGCTGGAAGTCGTAGAGCCGCGCGATCGACGCCTTCGTGACGTCGTCGAGCCTCGGGATGCGCTTCTTCGCGTCGAGTCCCATCTGCGAGAGCGTCTTCGCGACGACCGCGGCGGGGAGAAAGCGGCTCATCGTCTGTTCGGTGCAGCCGTACGGATAGTCGATGAGGTACGGCAGCGCATCGAGCATCGTGACGGCCAGACTCGGCGCGACCTGCACGACGAGATCGGTCGCGCGGCGCTCGCGCGGAAGTGCGAGCGTGATGACCGCTTCAGCCATTGATGACGCGCTATCGCCCGCGCGCAACTTTCCGGAGCGCGCGATCAGTTTGTCGATGCCGTGCTCGTAGACGACGAACGATTTTTGCATGGCGTCGGCATATTGCGGAGTGGTGCGCGCCTCCGGCGCGCCTTGGGGGGACGGAGGCGCGCCGGAGGCGCGCACCACTCCCCGAGACACTGCCGACACGCGCAGCTTCGCGTTGCCAGGACGATCGGCGACGACGCTCCAGTCCGCGCGCGCTTCTCCATGCGCGGGCACGTTGATCGGCGCGTTCGTCGTCATGTTGAGCGTCAAGCCTTCGACTTCGAGCTTCGGCTCGATGCGCATCGCTTCATCGGTGTTGTTGTTGATGACCCCCGAGACGGTCGAGTGATCGCCGGCGACGAAAAACCGCGGCGCCTGCAGCCGCACGATGAGCGGCATGTTCGTGCGCGACGTCGACGTGCCGATGCCGAACTGCGCCGCCGTCGTCGCCGCCCGCGCCGTCGCTCTCCACGTCGTCAGCCCCTCGGGGAACTTGAACGCGACTCGCGCGATGCCGTTCGCGTCCGTGACGATGTCGGACTTCCAGAACGCGGTCGTGCGGAAATCGCTGCGCACTTCGACTTCGACTGAAGTCCCATCTTTTTTCATTGCGGCCATCGCCGTTTTCTGCACTTCGGGCGCAGGCGCCTGCGACGTCACCGTAATGGCCTCCGCCATGGGCGGCGGCGCAGGAGCGGGAGCAGCCGCCGCGTCGCGAGCTCCGCCGAGCACGCCGCCGACGACACCATTCACCTCGAAACGGTCCATGTCTACGTAGCCGGCTTGTTTCTGGGCTGCCGCGTCTTCGCGATCCTTCAGCCGATCATCGATCAGCACCTTGTTCTTGTTCTCGACGAGCCGCACGTACTGCTGCGTCTGCGCGCTACCCGTGACCTGCAGCGTCGCGCTCCGCTCGTTCCCGTAGAAGAACTCGCGCGGATCGCCGGCGAGATCCTGCTGAATCGCCGTCACCGCTTCGTCCGAAACCGCGAGCGCGACTTCCGCCGCGACCGGTTTCCCTTCGACGTCGCGCGTCGTGATGGTGATGGTTCCTTCGTCGCGCGGCTGATACTCCTCGCGATCGCTCTTCACGCCGACGTCGATGAACTGCTCGGCCGGCGGCACGACGATGACCTTGTTGTCGGTCGCGATCGCGCGATCGAATACCGACGTCGCATTGACCGTGAAGCTCGGCTCGTGCCGCGCGTCGACCGTCATCTGCACGAGCTTCACCGTGCCGTCGAGATGGACGACGCGCGTGTCGAGGATGTCGTCGCCGGTCGCGTTGACGACGACCCATTGCCCGCTCGCCGGCGCTACCACCATCACCGACGCGGTCTCGCCCGCGCGCAGCGTTTCCTTGTCGACGATCAACTGCAAGCCGCCCGTGTAGTACGAGAGGTCCGTCGTCGCGCGGTCGGCCACCCATACCATCGTCTCCGCCGTCACGACGTCGCGCGCGCGCAGCGGCCGGTTCGGATCGCCGTCCTCGCTCGACCAGCGCACGGTGTAATACCCATCGCGCCTCGGCGTAAACATGAATGACGCTTCGCCTTTTGCATTCGTCGCGACGTTCGACGACAGCACTTCCTCGTCGGCGTACGCGCGGTCCTTCTCGATCCAGGCGCGCTTGATGACCTTCACCGTGCCGGTCGCCTGCACCGGCTGATCGTTCGCGTCGACCGCCTTGAAGTCGACTTCGACCGGATCGCCGGGACGATGGATGTAGTGCTCCGGCTGCGCCATCACGGTGTAGCGCTGCTTCGTGACGGCGACCGATCCTTCGCCGCGCACTTCGCGCCGCGACGCGTCGACGACGCGCGCCTCGATGCGATAGCGCGTGTCGTTGCCGTCGCGCGGCGTCTCGATGCGCACGACCGCGCGGCCGTTCGCGTCCGTCTTCAGCGTCTCCGTTCGCAACACCGGTCCGCTGCGCGCAAAGTCGGAAATGTCGTCGTAGTACCAGGGATACTTTCGCCACGGAAACCAGTAGCGATAGAGCGGCTGCTGGTAGATGACCGCCTCGACGGTCGCGTTCGCGACCGGGCCGCCGAAGTAATAGCTCGCGTCGATCGTCGCTTCGATCGTGTCGCCGAGGCGATAGAGCTTCTTGTCGGGCGTCGACACGCTGACCTGGAACTCCGGGAGTTTGTATTCCTCGAGACGGAACAGCGTCGCGTTGCCGATGTCGTCGTCGTTACCGACTTTGAACGTGACGCGATATTCGCCGAGAGGCATCGCGTCGGTGAGAGCGAGCGAGGAGGAGAAGCTGCCGTACGCATTCAGCGTCGCGTCCCCTGTGGCGATCTTCTCGTCGCGCGGGCTCCGGATCTCCCACGAGATTTTTTGTCCGGCCGGCGTCGAGAAGAGATCGTTCTCGCGCGTGCGGGCGATGACTTTCCACTGCACCGTCTCGCCGGGGCGGTAGGCCGGACGATCGGTGAAGGCGTAGAGCTTCCAGCCGTCGGTGGAGGATCGATAGCCGTACGAATACGTCGCGTGCCACGCCTGCTTTCCTTTGCCGGCCGACGCCGCGATGACGACTTCCGGATTGTCGTTGACCTTCTTCACGACGGCGATGCCGTCCGCATTCGTCGTCGCCTCGTCGACGCGCGACTCGTAGTTGCCCCAGCGCTGTCCGACGCGCACGCGCGCGCCGGCAATCGGCTCGCCGCGCAAAACGTCGGAGACGTAGATCTGCAGCAGTGACGGCGACGACTGCAGCAGGATGTGCGTGTCCGTCACCATGAGCAGCAGGCCCGCGCTCTTGCCGTCGGCGGACGCGGTCATCCAATACGCGCCGCGCTCGAGTCGCGGCATGAGGCGCTCGTTGTGATAGCCGGGAATGTGATCGCCGCTGTCATTCGTCTCGTACGTCCATGTGCGCAGCGGCTTCGGGTCCCGCCGCAGCGTGTTCATCCAGTGAACGTTCCCTTTCTCCTGGAACGTCATGAGATCGACCGCGTAGATCGCGAGCTCGACGCGCTTCGTGTTGCGCCAGTTCAGATTCACTTCCTGCTCGGAATCGGGCAGGAACGTGCCGGCGGCGCCGAGGTTCACGGACGGCGCGAGGATGTCCTGAATCGCGCGCTCCGCATCGTCGCGATATTTCGACTCCCCTTTCGCGAACTCGTTGACCAGACGGCGATACAACTCCAGCGCGCGCGTGAAGCTCGCGTGCGGGTCGGGCTCGCCGTTGACGATGATGTGTCCGACCGAGCTGGCGTACGTCGCCGCGGTGTACAGCGCATCGTCATACCACTCCGACTTCTTTCCCGCGGCGATGATCTCGGCCAGCAGCTCGCCCGCGCGCTCCATGCTGTCCGGACGGCCTTCGCCGAGGAGCTGTTGCGCGAGGAGAAAACGCGCGTGCATCGCGTCGTTGGTGTCGTTGGCGATCGAGATGACGTTGACGAGCACCTCGCGCGGAATCTGATTTCGATATCCGTAGCGGTTCTCCGACGCCAGCCGTCGAAAGATCGACAGATATCGCTTTCGCGCGTAATCGATGTCGTCGCTGCCCGCCCACCAGTCGAGCGCGTCGAGGTAGTAATTGTTCCCGCTCGTCAGATCGCCGAGCGATTCATTGGCCTCGGCCCATACGCGGTCATGCTCCGTGCCGTTCACGATCGCGACGAGCGCCGTCGTATCGCGATTCGACTCGTCCATCCGCCACGCCGTGTCCGCGAGACGAAAGTCGACCCAGCGCCGTTCGATGGCGGGAAGCGTGAGCTTGCCTGCCTGCTCGTACAGCTGATGCGCGTGCGCGTACGACTTCTCCTCGACGAACTTCTCCGCCTCGCGCTTCAGCGCGTCATACGGAGTCGCGGTCGTCGTGGCGAAGAGAAGAGAGGCGAGGAAGGCCAGGATTTGGAGCATGCTGGTCCATTAGACCAGCGTGGGAGGGGGAAGAGAACCGGGCTTCAGAGGCTCAGGGGCTCCCATGGGCTCAGAGGCTCAGGGGCGCAGGGGCTCACAGAGGAGTGCCGCTATGAGCCTGTGAGCCTGTGCGCCTATGCGCCCACATTCTTCGCCAGCCAGGCTTCCACCTCTTCCGGGTGGTAGCCAAACGGTCCCGGCTCGCCCTTGTACACGATCACGCCCTTCGGATTAATGATGTAGAAGCGCTCGGGCCAGCCGGCGTAGACCTTCTCGCAGGCGTCGTCCATCGTGTCGACGGCGAGAGGCATCGAGTAGTGGAAACGTTTCACGAAATCGCGGGCGATGACGACGCGGTCGCCGAGGGATTTCGGCTGGCGATAGCAGACATTCTCTTTCTCGTTCGAGTCCATCTGCCATTCATCCAATGGATGCGCCTCGCGGATGTAGACCGTCTGGAAGTCGATGCGGTCTTTGTATTTCTCGTACATCTGCGTCACGCGGTCGACCGACCGGCGGAAGGGGGGTCACGTGAAACTGCCGAAGACGAGGACGAGCGGCTTCGTGCGCGCGGCGAGCAGCGGGACCTCGCGCCTGCCGGCGAGCGATACGAGGAGCGCGTCGGGCGCGCGGTCGCCGACTTTCAGATCGCCGGCGCGGCGCTGATCGTAGCGAATCATCCCGATGATGTTGCGCGGTCCGATCTTCGCCACCATCACGCCGGCGGCGAGCACAACCAGAGCGCCCAACACCAGCAGCAGCTTCTTGATCATTTTTAGATGGCAGATGGCAGATGGCAGATGGCAGACGGATGGCAGATGGCGGATGGCGGATGGCAGTGGCCGAAGCCGCTTTTGCCATCTGCTATCTGCCGTCTGCCATCCGTTCCCTCGTATCATACGCCCATGCAAAATCTCCCGGTCATGCTTGCCACGCCGCCGCGGCGCGTGCCGCTTTCCATCATGGCGCTGAATCTCTTCAACCCGTTCGCGCAGATCGCATGGGGTGTGTTCGGCTTCGCGATGATTTTCGGCTGGATCTTCATGGGCAACGCCGACTTCTCCGCGCTGACGTTCCATCCGCACGGCCAGTCGCACGGACGCGTCACCAGCGTGACCGCGACCGGCGCGTCGGTGAATCACCAGCAAGTCATGGCGAATCACTACGAGTACTCCGTCGCCGACACGAAGTTCCACGGCACGTCGTATTCGAGCGGCAACTCTCCGAACGTCGGCGATGAGGTCACCGTCGAATACGACGAGAAGAATCCCGAGCGCTCGCGCATCGAAGGGATGCGCCGCGCGCAGTTCGGGCCGGCGGTCGCCTTCGTCGCGATCTTCCCGTTCATCGGACTCGTGCTCGTCGCCTTCGCCACGCGCACCGGACTGCGGCGCAACGCGCTCCTGCGCCACGGCCTCCTCACCACCGGATTATTGGTGGGACGCGAGCGCACGAACGTCACCGTCAACAATCGTCCCGTGTGGCGAATGATCTTCCAGTACACCGGCCGCGACGGCCAGCGCCACGAAGCATCCGCGAACACGACCGACACCTCGCGACTCGAGGACGAAGCGCAGGAACCGCTGCTCTACGACCCCGACAACCCGTCGCGCGCGTACGTCCTCGACGAAGCACCGGCGCGCCCGCAATTCGAGCCGAACGGCGAGCTGCGCGGACGTCCGGTACCGGGATTTCTCTCGACGATCATTCCGGGGATCGTGATCGCCGCGAACTTGCTCGTGCTCGCGTTCAAGTTGCATTTGCTGTAGGCAGCCGAAAATGACCACCCTCGCCCGCCGCCTCGGCGCGTTCGACGCCGCGATGATCGTGATGGGCGGCATCATCGGCTCCGGCATCTTCATCAACCCGTACGTCGTCGCGACGCACGTGCATTCGCCTTTTGCGATTCTCGGCGCGTGGGCGGCCGGCGGCGCGATCGCGCTTCTCGGCGCGTTCGTGTACGCGGAGCTCGCGGCGCTCCGTCCGGAAGTCGGCGGGCAGTACGCGTATCTGCGCGACGCGTGGCATCCCGCGGTCGCGTTTCTCTACGGATGGGGACTGCTGCTCGTGATCCAGAGCGGCGGGATGGCGGCGGTGGCGGTCACGTTCTCGCGATACACGATCGAGCTCACCGGCGCGCCGATCGCGGACTGGCTGCTCGCCACGCTCACGCTTCTCGCGCTCACGCTCGTCAATTGCCTGGGAGTGCGCAGCGGCACGAACACGCAGACCGTCTTGATGCTGCTCAAGCTCGTCGCGATCGTGCTGCTCATCATCGCCGGCGCGTTCATCGCGAATCCCGCGGGCGTCCATCGCGTCGCGGCCGCGTCGACCCTCGGCGGATTCGCGGCGGCGATGACGCCGGTGATGTTCGCGTACGGCGGATGGCAGACCGCGAGCTTCATGTCCGGCGAGTTGAAACGTCCGGCGCGCGATCTCGCGATCGGTCTGCTCGCCGGCGTCGCCGGCGTGATCACCATCTACCTGCTCGTCAACGTCGTCTGCCTGCGCGTCCTCGGCGCAGACGGACTCGCGGCGACGACGACTCCCGCGTCCGCGGTAATGCGCATCGCCCTCGGCGATCGCGGCGCGATGTTGATCGCGGCCGGCATCGCGATCTCGACCCTCGGATTTTTGAGCCAGGGCATGCTGACCGCGCCGCGCGTGTACTACGCGATGGCCGAGGATCGATTGTTCTTTCGAGCGATCGCGAAGGTGCATCCGAAAACGCGCGTGCCGGTGGCCGCGATCGCGGTGCAGGGAATCGTCGCCGTGATCATCGCGCTGTCCGGCACATACGAACAGATCCTGAGCTACGTCGTGTCCGTCGACTTCGTGTTCTTCGGACTGACGGGACTGGCGCTGTTCGTATTTCGTTCTCGAATTACCGGGCCCGTGCCCGTGCCCGCTTCCGCGCCCGGGGCGGGCGGGCACGCTGGCCGCTCCTTTCGCACTCCAGGCCATCCCATCAGTACCGCGATCTTCACGATCGCATGCTGGCTCGTCGTAGCGGGCACGATCGTTCGCTCGCCGGTCAACAGCGCCATCGGCTTCGGCATCCTCTTCGCAGGCCTCCCCGCGTATTGGTTCTGGCATTCGCGGACCTGACTGATTTTGCGGTGTGGAGGTTTTCCCTGATGCGATTCCGAGCGGTTTCTCTTCTGTTGATGTGCATCGCCTGCGCGATTGCGAGCGCGCAGACGATCGGCAATTACGTGCTCGCGCCGAACGCGTCGACGAGCGGACTGTCGGCGCCATTTACCGTCATCGATCTCAGCTCCGCGGCGACATCCAGCGGCACCATCGGCGCCGTCGCCGTGCGCGGCGCGCAGACATGCACCGGCGCATTCAAAGTGAAGTTCTTCCATCAGCCGTCGTCCGGCGTGTATCAGATGTACGCGGAGCGCGGACCGTTCGACGTCGTCTTCCCGATCAACGTCGTGCAGATGACGCCCGCCGTCAGCGTCACCGCGGGCGACCTGATCGGACTCACGATCCTCTCCGACTGCGCGTCCGCGGTCGGCCAGGTCCCGCTGCTGTTCAAGAACATCGCGTCGTTCGCCGGCGACGTCACCGGCACGACGACGATCTCCTCCGCGGCCGGAGTGATTCCGAACTTCGCGCTGGCGGTATTCGGCGCGCCCACCTCGAACACCGACATCCGCACGCAGACCATCGTCGCCGCGGGCGCGGCGCAGGGCGCGTTCGGCTCGTCGTTCAAGACCGACATCTTCCTCTCCAACGCGCGCACGTTCCGCTCATCGGGGCGTTTGGTCTATCACCGCGAAGAAACGAGCGGCGCGACGAATGATCCGTTGTTCCCGTTCACCGTCGATCCGCATCAGAGCCTCGTCTATCCGAACTTCGTCTTCGACAAGCTCCTGACCACCGGCAAGGGCAGCATCGACGTCTACACGCGCATGGGCTTCGAAGCGCCGACCGTAACGGCGCGCGTATACGACGACAGCTCCGGCGGAACGAAAGGCTTCACGTTCGACGCGCTGACCGATCGCGAGGCGCTGCAGCCGTCCGAGATCGCGTCTCTCGCGCTGCCGAATGACGCCGCGCGCTACCGCGTCAACGTCGGCGTGCGCACGCTCGACGGCGACACGCGCGTCGAGTACGACCTCTACGATCAGAACGGAACGCTCCGCTCGTCGACAACGAAGACGTATCCCGCGAATTACTACCAGCAGACCGATTTCAACTCGCTCTTCGGCGTGAGCTTCCAGCCCGGCGACACGATCCAGGTCGTGCAGCAGGCCGGACGATCGTTCGTCTACACCTCGATCATCGACAACACCTCGAACGATCCGAGCGCGCAGATTGCGAAGCCGGTGAAGTGACGGGATGTGAAGAAACCAGTGGAGCCATCATCCTGAGAATGTGGTGACCGCTGCCCTCAGCCTGAGAATGTGGCGACCGCTGCCCTCAGCGGTCACAGCGCCGCCTCACGGCGGCGCCAGCGGCGCGTAGCGCCGCCGCGACCGCTGAGGGCAGCGGTCGCCACAAAGCTCTTGGGGATTTCACAGCCTCTGAGCGCCTCAGGATGACGTAGGCTTATCATCGCGCTTCCATGAAGCGCGCTCTGCTCTTGGTTGCAACCGCGATTCTCGTTCTCGCCGCGGTCCTCCTCGTCCGCACGTTCAGCGTGACGTCGATGCAGATCGCGGCTCCGCCTGCGCCGCCGCTCGTCCTCCATCGCGCGGCGGCGCTCGCGCGGTTCTCGCGCGCGATTCAATTCCGCACGGTCTCGTTTGGCGAAAACTCGCCGACGACCGAGCACGACGCGTTCGTCGCCTGGCTCGCGACCGCCTACCCGCGCGTGCATGCATCGCTGCAGCGCGAAGTCGTCAACGGACACAGCCTCCTCTTCACGTGGCGCGGCAGCGATCCATCGCTCGCGCCGCTCCTGCTCCTGGGTCACTACGACGTCGTACCGGTCGAGGGAAAGTGGCAGCAGCCGCCGTTCAGCGGCGCGGTCAATGGCGGATTCGTGTGGGGACGCGGCACGCTCGACGACAAAGTCACCGTCATCTCGATTCTCGAAGCGACGGAGTCGCTGCTCGCCGAAAATTTTCGTCCGCGGCGCACGCTCCTCTTCGCGTTCGGACACGATGAAGAGCTCGGCGGACTGCAGGGCGCGGCGAACACGGCGAAGCTGCTGCAGTCGCGCGGCGTGAAGCTCGACGCCGTGATCGACGAGGGCGGCCTGATCATCCGCCGCACCCTCGGGCTCACGCAGCCGCTCGCCGTCATCGGCATCGCGGAAAAAGGAAGTGCGAACGTCGAGCTGCGCGTGAACGGACACGGCGGCCACTCCTCGATGCCGCCCGCCCGCACGCCCGTCGGCCTCGTCGCCGAAGCCGTCGATCGCGTGCAATCGCATCCGATGCCGTCGCACATCACCGGCGCGACGAAGGAGATGCTGCGCTGGCTGGCGCCGCACCTGCCATTCGCGCAACGCATGGTCATGGCGAACCTCTGGCTCTTCAAGCCGGCGCTCGACGCGCGCGCGAAAACGTCGAACGCGCTCAACGCGATGCTGCGCACCACCACCGCGCCGACGATCATCAGCGGCGGCGTGAAAGACAACGTCATCGCATCCGAGGCAAGGGCGGTCATCAACTTTCGGATTCTTCCCGGCGACACGACGGAATCCGTTGCCGCGCACGTGCGCGACTCGCTGAACGAACACGACGTGAACGTGCAGCTCGTGAACGGCACCGATCCCTCGCCCATCTCCGACGCGCGCACGCGCCAGTTCCGCACGCTGCAGCGCACGATCGCGCAGGTCTACCGCGACACGCTCGTCGCGCCGAACCTCATGGTCGGCGGCACCGACTCACGCCACTTCGCGCCGCTCACGCCGAACATCTACCGCTTCCTGCCGGTCCTGCTCGACGAGAAAGACCTCGACCGCTTCCACGGCCTCAACGAGCGCATCGCAGTCGACGACTACTTCCAGGCGATCCGGTTTTATCGGGCGCTGATCATGAATGGAGCACGGTGAAAGGGTGCTGAGTGCTGAGTGCTGAGTGCTGAGTGCTGAGTGCTGAGTGCTGAGTGCTGAGTGCTGAGTGCTGAGTGCTAAAGGTTTTACAGCACCCTGCACCCTGCACCCTACACCCTGCACCCTGCACCCTGCACCCTGCACCCAGCACCCTGCACCCTGCACCCAGCACCCTGCACCCTGCACCCTACACCCTGCACCCTGCACCCAGCACCCAGCACCCTGCACCCTTGCACCCTGCACCCTGCACTCAGCACCCTGCACCCTGCACCCTGCACCCTGCACCCAGCACCCAGCACCCAGCACCCAGCACCCAGCACCCAGCACGGTAGACTCACGCCGCCATGATCGAAGCAACAAAATCCGACACCATCCTGACCATCCGCCTCGCGCACGGAAAAGCGAGCGCGCTCGATCTCGAGCTCGCGGAGTCGCTCGCGCTCGCATTCGCCGAGGCCGCGCGGTCTGATGCCGCGGCGGTGGTCCTCACCGGCACGGGCTCGATCTTCTCCGCCGGCGTCGATCTCTTTCGCCTCACCGACGGCGGACGCGAATACTGCGAGCGTTTCGTTCCCGCGCTGTCGCGGCTCGTGCTCGATCTCTTCGCGTTTCCGAAGCCGGTCGTCGTCGCCGTCAACGGCCACGCCATCGCCGGCGGCTGCATCATGACGCTCTGCGGCGACTATCGCCTGATGGCGTCCGGCAACGGACGCATCGGCATGCCGGAGCTGCTCGTCGGCGTGCCCTTTCCGCCGTCGATCCTCGAAGTCGTCCGCTTCTGCGTCGCGCCGCAACATCTGCAGTCGCTCGTCTACACCGGCCGCACCGCCCAACCCGACGACGCGCTCCGCCTCGGCTTCATCGACGAGATCGCCGCACCCGACGCGCTCCTCGCCCGCGCCGAAGAAGTCGCGCGCCAGCTCGCCGCCGTCGACCCGAGGAACTTCACGATCACCAAGCGGGAACTGCGCGACCAGACCATCAGCCGCGCCAAACACTACGCGAACGAGCTCGACGACGAGATCCTCGCCATCTGGAGCGACGCGGCGACGCACGCGAACATCCGCGCGTATCTGGCGAAGACGGTGCGCAAGTAGCTTTGGACTGCGGCAGCTACGCTGCCGCTTTCGCATACGGTGTGAAAAAGCGGCGGTGCAGCCGCCGCAGTCCAAAGCCCCCCTACTTCTCCGCCTCCGCCAGCCGTCGTTCGTGCGCGCGCAGCAGATCACTCCGCGTAATAAAGCCGACGATGCGCCGCGGGTTGTCGCGCGCGACGACGGGCAGTCGTCCGACGTTCTCGCGCACCATGTGGTCCGCCGCTTCGCGCAGCGAGTTGTCGAGAAAGATCACCGACGGCGCGCGCGTGATGAGATCGGCGGCGCGCGTGGTGTCGGGCTTCGACGGGTCGAGGACGTCGCGCCGCGTGATCACGCCGAGGAGGCGATCGTTCGCGTCCATCACCGGAAACCCCTGATGCATCGCCGCGCGCGTGCGCAGCGACGAGATTGGTTCATCCGCGTGCGCGAACACGACGTCCTTCGTGCACGCATCCGCAACGTTCACGAGATCGAGATAGTCGGCCGCGTACTCCGACGGCACGCGCACGCCGCGGCGCGCGAGCTTCTCGGTCATGATCGTGTTTCGCATCAACAGCGACGACACGAGGTAGCCGGCCGTGCATCCGCCGAGGAGCGGAAGGAGTCCGAGCGGCTGCAGCGTGGTCTCGAACGCGAACACGACCGACGCCAGCAGCGCGCGCGACGCGCCCGCGAACATCGCCGCCATGCCGACCAGCGCGCAGATGCGGACGTCGATGCCGAACCGCGGGATGGACGTTGATGCGATCTGGCCGAGGACGACGCCGCACGCGCCGCCGATCGTGAAGAGCGGCGCGAGAGTGCCGCCGGACGTGCCGCTGCCGAGGGAGATCGACCACGAGAGAAACTTCATGATCGCGAGCATCAGCACCGCGGTGCCGATCAGCTTCCCCGACACGAGATCGTCGAGATTGTCGTAGCCGACGCCGAGCGTGCGCGGCGCGTAGTAGCCGACGATGCCGACCGCCAGTCCGCCGATCGCCGGCCACCACATCCAATGAACCGGCAGGTGCTCGAACAGATCTTCGATCCAGTACACCGCGCGCGTCACGTATACCGACAACCATCCCACCAGCGCGCCGACGACGACATACGCGACGAGCGCTTCTTCCGTCGGCGTGCCGAGGCGCGGCATCGCGAACGCGGGCGCCACGCCGACGAATGCGATGCGCACCGCGGTCGCCGTCGCCGCCGCGAGCGCGACCGGCACGAGCGAGCGAGCGCGAAATTCGAAAAGCAACAACTCGATCGCGAGCAGCACCGCCGACACCGGACTGCCGAACGTCGCGGCCATGCCGGCCGCCGCGCCCGCGGCGAGCAGCGTCTTGCGCTCCATCGCCGACGTGTGCAGCAGTTGTCCGATCAGCGAGCCCATTGCGCCGCCGGTCGCGATGATCGGTCCCTCCGCGCCGAACGGTCCACCGGTGCCGATCGAGATCGCCGCCGACAGCGGCTTGAGAAGCGTGACGCGCGCCGGGATCCTGCTCTCGTTCAACAACACCTGCTCCATCGCCTCGGGGATTCCATGTCCGCGAATGGCCTTCGATCCGAAGCGCGCCATCAGTCCGACGATCACGCCGCCGATGACCGGGATGACGAAAACGAAAGATCCGACGTGGTTGTGCGCGGGAGAAACAAAGTGCGTGGAGACGCGGCCGTAGAACGCGATGTTCGTGACCAGCGCGATGATGGCGATGAGGAGTTGCGCGACGAGACCGGTCGCGATCGCGAGCGCGATCGCCAGCCCGCAGATGAAAATGACGCGCCGGTCGATCGCCGAGCGCTCCACCGGCATGCGCGCATTCGTGATCTCGGGACCGAGCGAGGGCGCGACCGGAATGCCTTCGCTCGTTGCGGCAGACTCGAGTGTTTCGTGAGAATCCATAATCCGATAGATATCATTTGCGCATGGCTTTTCATGCAGTGGTTGCGCGCGACACCGACGGCTACAAGACCGCGATCGAGAAATTGACGGATGACGAGCTGCCGAAAGACGGCGAAGTGCTCGTCGACGTCAAGTACTCGTCGCTGAATTACAAAGACGGACTCGCGGTCACCGGCCGCGGGAAAATCGTCCGCCGCTTCCCGATGGTCCTCGGCATCGACCTCGCCGGCACGGTCGTCGAGTCGTCGACGAGCGAGTTCACGAAAGGCGATGAAGTCGCCGGCATCGCGCAGGGACTCGGCGAATTGGATTGGGGCGGCTACTCGCAGCGCCAGCGCGTGAAAGCGGATGCGATCGTGCCGCTGCCGAACGGACTCACGCTGCTGCAGTCGATGCAGTACGGCACCGCCGGCTTCACGGCGATGTTGTGCGTGATGGCGCTCGAACAGGCCGGCGTCGTGCCGGGCGAGCGCGAAGTGATCGTGACCGGCGCGTCGGGCGGCGTCGGATCGATCGCGGTGATGCTGCTCGCGAAGCGCGGCCATCGCGTCGCCGCATCGACGGGACGCGCGGAGCTCGAGCCGTACCTGCGCGAGCTCGGCGCGACGTCGATCGTCCCGCGCGAAGAGCTCGCGAAAAAAGGCGGACCGCTGCAATCCGAGCGATGGGCCGGCGGCGTCGACACCGTCGGCGGCGCGATCCTCGCGAACCTCTACGCGCAGACCGCGTACGAAGGCGCGATCGCGTGCTGCGGCATGGCGTCGGGCCACGAGCTCGCGACGACGGTCTGGCCGATGATCCTCCGCAACGTCTCCCTCCTCGGCGTCAGCTCGCTGCGCACCTCGAAACCGAAACGCATCGAGACGTGGGCGCGCCTCGCCAGTGACATCCACCCGACGAACCTCGCGTCGCTCTCACGCATCGAGCCAATGTCGCGCGTCTTCGAACTGGCAGAGCAAATCCTCGCGGGCCAGGTGCACGGCCGCGTCGTAATCGACGTGAACCGGTAAAAAAGCAGAAAGCAAAAAGCAGAAAGCAGAGGAGAGCGGGCGTCCCGCCCGCCCCCGGGAGGCGGGCAGGATGCCCGCTCTCCTCCGCCATCTGCCATCTGCTTTCTGCCTTCTGCTTTCTGCTTTCTGCTTTCTGCTTTCTGCTCTCCCAGGCGTAGCATGTGTTCATGAAGCACGTCGCAATGCTCGTGTTGATCCTCGCCGCGGGCACATCGCTGGCGCAGGACTCTCCGCTCGTCGCCGCGGCCAAGAGCCGGAAGAACGCGAAGACGAAGTCGAGGGTCTACATCACGAACGCCACGCTGTCGAAGTCGGGCGGTCACATCAGCACGACCGCGTCGCAGGCGCCGATCGCGCTGGCGAAGGCGCCGTCGCCGAAGGCCGAGGAACCGAAGCCGCAGGCAAAGGTGGCGGAGAGCGAGAAGAAGACGGAAACGAAAGAGACCCCGGACATCGACGATCCCGAGATGAGGATGATGTTGAAGTACGATCCGGAAGCGCTCATCGACGACAGCCTGCCGCCGGTCGTCATCCTGTCGAAGAACCTGAAGCTGGTCGAGCCGCAGAAGTCGCAGAACTTACGACCGCCGCAGTAAATAGAAGACCAGATTCGCGGCCACCACGATCGCGATCCCTCCCAAAAATCCTCCGATCGCGTTCCACGGAATCGACGGCGCGTGAATCGCGTCGCCGCCGCGGCGCACGCGCAGGAATCCTTTTCTCTTCGTGTCGCTGACGATCGCATTCGACGCGGCGACGTAGCGGCCGAACGCCGTAATCGTTTCGCCGGGCGCGATGATTTTCTCCTCGGCGATCGAATGATGAATGTCGGACGGCGTGCCGAGAATCCAATCCTTCTTCAACGGCGGCGCGAGCGAATGCACGCCGATGATCGCTTTGACCATCTGCATCCCGCCCGCCTGCTCGAACGTCGTGTTCGCGACGTACTCCTCGGCCGCCGCGCGGTCGCCGGTCGTCTCGAAAATATGTTCGAGCACCGGGAACGAGCCGAGGGCGACGTCGCCATAGGGAGTGCGCACGGTACAGCGCGTCATACCAAATCCGACATAGTCGCGCGCGGGACGTCCCTCGCCCGTTCCCGACGGTCCGATGTTGTACTCGTAGAGCACGCAGTCGCGGCCGGTGAACGGCGCGCGCAGCGTCTCGAAGCCCGCGGACACCGGACCGATCGCCGCGGCCAGGTCCCCGTCGTGCGGACGCTCGCCGCGCGCGAGCCGCCGCTTCGCGCGCCAATCCGCGATCGAGTAGCGCACGCCGTGAATCAGCGCGAGCCCGATCCACACGACCGTCGCCATCCCGAACGCGCCGAAGAATTTGTCGTTTCCCGGAACGGCGCGCAGCAAATAGAAGTAGCCGCCGGCGAGCGCGATCCAGACGGCGATGGCGACCGAGCAGTTGAGATACATCGCGATATGGTAGCGCCCCACACCCGGCCCTGAGAGGCCGTGAGAAAAATCTCCGTCATCCTGAGTCGGCGAAGCGCAACGAAGGATCTCGAAATACGAAGAGTCTGCAATTTAGAGAGCCTTCGCCGTCTGTGCGGCTTCTTCTAATGACAGCCCCTCATCCGGCCCTTCACTGCGCTCAGGGTCCACCTCCCGCACGGAGGAGAGCGGGCGTCCCGCCCGCCCTCGGGAGGCGGGCAGGATGCCCGCTCTCCTCGGCAAGGGTCGAGAAGGTCAACAAAGCGCGATCTATATTCGTTGCCCCTCGCCCCGCTTGCGGGGAGAGGGTGGCGCGAAGCGCCGGGTGAGGGGCCGTCATTTTGCTCGACAAATGCGCATCGCGCAGTGCCTCTGCTCAGGATGACGGGGCATTTTTTTCACAACCTCTGAGCGAAGCGAAGGGCGGATGAGGGACGCTTCCTACGTCAACGCCGCAATCGCCTCATCCAGAAACTTCCCCGTCGTCGCCGCGTCGTTCTTCCCCGTCAACACCGCGCCGTTCCACGCGTCCGCGTACCACCGCCCGACCGACAACGGCGGCAGCGCCTTCTCCGAAGACGGAGTCACGTAGACGTACCAGTACGGCTCGGGAATGTTCGCGTCGCCGCCGAGGAATCCGACGCCGATCGAACGATCGCCGAGCAGCGGGATCAGCGTGGCGATGTCGAAGTGATGCGGCCAGAGACGCACCGGACTCGCGGCCGGATGCTTGGCGCGCAGATGCTCGAGAACCGCCGCCGCGTCGCCGTACAGTTCCGCGACCGTGCAGAGGAATTCGTCCATCGCCGAGAAGCACGCGCCGTTCGCGACAGGATGCGCCGGCAGCGGCTCGCCCGGACGCGCAATCATTTTTCCGACGCGCTCTTCGTAGAAACGAAATCCGTCATCGAGCTTTTTTCCGCGCAGGCAGAACTCGCCGGTCACGCCGTCGTCTTTGTCGATGAGCAACAGCGCGAGATCGCGCATCCGCAGTCCGGCGCGAAATTGTCCGTCGACGCAGTCCTGCACCAGCGCGCCATGTTTTTGCGACCACGAAAAGTTCGTGTGCGAGTCGTCCGCCTTCGGCGGCAAGAGCGTGCGCCCGACTCCCGCCGCGGCCTGCAGTCCGTGATGAAGCTCCAGCAACGCGTCCTGGAACGTCATTCCTGCACCTCGCGCATCGCCTTGCGCATCGCCGGCGTGTGCTCCGCGACGTTGACCATGTTCGAGAGCTCTTCCGTCGATCCGAGATCGACCCAGTCCGTCATCGGCGTCCCCACACTTTCTTCAAACGCGCGTCGCGGCCGCAGCCGGCGCGGTAGAAGTGATAGCGAATCGGATTTTTCTTGTAGTAGTCCTGATGGTACTCCTCGGCCGGATAGAACGGCCCGAGCGGCAGCACGTCCGTCGCGACGTTCTTCTCGCCGAATCTCCTCTTCGCATTGCTGAGCGAGATCTCCGCGATGCGGCGCTGTTCGGCGTCACGCCAGAAAATCGCGGCGAGGTATTGCTGTCCCTTGTCGCAGAACTGCCCCTCGAAATCCATCGGGTCGATGTTGCGCCAGAAGACGTCGACGAGCTGCCCGTACGTCACCTTCGCCGGATCGTACGTAACCTCGACCGACTCGCGATGCCCCGTGCCGCCCATCGACACCTGGTCATACGTCGGATTTGGCGTCTTCCCGCCGGTGAATCCCGAAACGACCGAGACGACGCCTTTCACTTTTTCGAAGTCGGATTCCATGCACCAGAAACAGCCGCCGGCAAACACGGCCTTCGCGAGCGGTGCGGCATTCAACGGGAGTGTGAGGAGGAGCGCGATGAGGATGCGTCGCATATGCGTGTTAGAAGCCGGAAACGCGAAATTGGTTTCCTGAACCGAGTACGTGGGAGGGATGAGGAGTGGTTACTTCACACGAGAGGACTGCAATCACCCGCCGCGTCCCTCGTACGCAATCTCGCGTGACAGATCCCAGTTCGGCGAGACGCCGGGCTGAAGTCCTTTCCCTCGAAACGATGCGCGCCGCAGGCGGAAACCTTTCTTCTTCCGGCGCTGCTCGAGCGAGCGCCTGAGACCTTCCTCGATCAACTCCCGCAGCGTGCTTGACTCTCGCGACGCCACTCGCTTCGCTTCCTCGAGCAATGCATCGGTGATTTCGACCGTGGTCTTCACAGGACCCATACTACCTACCACATTCGCTGACCGTCATCCCAGAACATCGAACGCGTGTTTTCGGCGGCCGAGGGCGGCCGCCGCTCCACAAACCGCGCGTCGAGAGAATGACTGAAACGGGCGCGGTCACCGCGATCGCGACGAGCGTCCATGCGATCGTCGAATATGTGGCGACCGCTGCCCTCAGCGGTCGCGGCGGCGCAACGCGCCGCTATGCCGCCGCTGCGGCGGCGGTGTGACCGCTGAGGGCAGCGGTCACCACAATTCCGACATAGCCACTTCGACGGCGACGCCGAAACCACATCACCCACCCCCGCATCCAACCCGCAATGCCGCCACCTCCGCAACTGCTCAAACTCCTGCGCGACGTCGTCGCGGAAGGAATCGAGACCGCCGAGCAGCAGGCGATCGTCGACGAGTTGGGAATCGGATTCGTGCAGGGCTTCTACGTCGCCACGCCCTGTCCGCTCGAGGAACTGGTCGCATGACCTGCCGCGAAGTCATCGAGCGGCTCCTGGACTACGTCGAAAAAACGGCGCCAGGCGATGACTTCGAACATCACCTGGCGCGCTGTTCGTCGTGCCGCGCGTACCTCGACTCATATCTGAAAACGATCCGGCTCGCGCGCGGCGCGCTTCCGTCATCCTGAGCCGCGTAGACGGCGAAAGATCTCGAACTACATGCGGTTGCGCGGTTTCGCGGCCGCGCAGTCACGCGGTGTTGTTACTGCGCAACCGCGTAACCGCGCAACTGCTCACATCTAACGTCCGCCGCGCATGTCGTCCGGCAACGCCTTCGCGATCGCCGTCGCCTTCGCGGTCTTCATCTTCGTCGGCATCATCTTGTGCGCGACGCCCTGCAGCTTCTTGACCGGCCGCAGCAGCGGGTTGCTCCACATCGCCTCGGCCGCGTCCTTGCGCGCCTGCATCAGGTCGCCCAGCTCGCGCAACTGCTCGTCGCTGAACAGCTGCCGCGCCTGCGCGAACATCTGCGTCTCTTCTTCGCGGATGTGATGCTCGATCAGGTCCTTCAGCACCTTCGCCTTCGCGCCGAACTCGTGCGACTTCGGATTCGCCGACTTCAGCGCCGGCAGAACCATGTCGACGACGTGATGCTCTTCCGCCGCCTCATAGAAGAGGTCCTCGGCGTCCGTGTTCTCGGTTTTCGCCTTGAACGCGGGATAGAACACTTCCTCTTCGATCTGCGAATGCATCTTGATCTCGCGCTCGATCTGCGACACCAGCGCCTCGCGCTGTTTCGTCGATCGTTCGGTCGTTTCGTCGAGCTCGCGCAGCAGGCGCTTCACCGTGGCATGATCCGATTTCAACATCGTGATTGCATTTGGCATCGTTCAATTTCCCCCGCCACGTAAAATGCGCATTGCATGCCCGACGAAACGATTCTCGACGACCGCGTGCGCGCGACACTGAACGCGCACAACATCCAATACGAAGTCCTCGAATACGCCCCCGAACTGGCCGACACGGCCGAGTTCTGCGCGCACTACGGCATCTCGACGACCGAAGCCTGCAACGCCATCGTCGTCGTGCTCAAGACGAACCCGAAGCAATATGTCGCCTGCCTCGTACGCGCCGACACCAAGCTCGACGTGAACAAAAAAGTGAGCGAGCTGGTCGGAGTAAAACGCCTCTCATTCGCGTCAGCGGACGAGACCGCCCAACTCACCGGCATGCTCATCGGCGGCGTCACCATCGCCGGCTTGCCGGAGACAATGCCGATCTACATCGACACAAAAGTAATGGAGCAACCGCGCGTCATCATCGGCGGCGGCAACCGCACCAGCAAAGCGCGCCTCGCACCGCAGGAGTTGCTGAAACTGCCGAACGCCCGCGAAGCGGACATCGCCGTTCCGCGATGAGCCACAACCCGGGTTCCGCGATCAACGTGGGATCTCCCGATCCCAACGCGGGATTGCGCCATCACAACGTGGGGTCGCGCCATCACAACGTGGGGTTACGCGATCACAACATGGGGTTGCGCGATCACAACGTAGGGTCGCGCGATCACAACGTGGGTTGCGCAATCACAACGTCGGGTTGCCCGATCACCACAACGTGGGTTGCGCGATCACAACGTGGGGTCGCGCGATCAGTTTGATCAGTTCGTGTAAAGGCGCAGCGTATCTTCGACGTCGTGCTGCGCCTCCAGCTTGCGCAACACCTGCTCGACCGCAGTCGGACACGTGATCGGCGCGCCGTCCGTCTCCCACGCCTGCAGAGTCGGGACATCCACGCCGATGGCGTGCGCAACTTGATCGCGAGAACAACCGATCCGAATGCGCCGCGAGCGAAGCTCGTTGCCGACCATGATGGAGCATCGGAGCAAGAACCGCGCCTCCGGAATAACACGCGGACGAGCGCGTTAACTGCCGTTGACCGCGAGAGATACCTCACGGTATCTTCCGCCTCCCACCCCGCATCCGGCGCATTCGTCTAGGGGTCCAGGACGCCGCCCTCTCACGGCGGTAACACGGGTTCGAATCCCGTATGCGCTACCAAACTTCTCACCCAACTCTTTTCGATGCAAAACTTCGTGTACTCCGCGAGGAGGAGTTCGCTTGCTGTTTACCGGGGTGCCGTGGATGTGGCGAAGCCGAAGGGTTCGCATCAAGTCCGCGAAGCCGCCATTCGCCACGACGGCACCGAACCACCCTCATCGAAGCCGCTATCGCGGCGTCGTGATTTTCAGGCGCGCGAGCTTGCGGTAGAGCGTCATCCGCGACCAGTGCAGCTGCTCCGCGGCGCGGCTCTTGTTCCACTTCGTCGACAGCAGCGCGCTGACGATCTGCGCGCGCTCGGAATCGGCGGTCGCCGTGGCCTTGCGGAACTGCGGCGGCAGCGGCATCACCGCGCGGCCGTCGTCGGTGAGATTCGCGAACGAGGCCTCGACGACGTTCTTCAGCTCGCGCACGTTGCCGGGCCAGTCGTGGCGCACCAGCGCGTCGAGGGCTTCGTCTTCGAATCGCACGACGCCCATGCCGAACGAGCGGTTGAACGTGCCGATGAAGTGCGAGACCAGCGCGACGATGTCGTCGGGACGCTCGCGCAGCGGCGGTACCTCGAGGCGGATGACGTTGAGGCGGTAATAGAGGTCGTTGCGGAACTGGCTCGCGTGCACGGCCTTCTCGAGATCCTGATTGGTCGCGGCGACGACGCGGACGTCGAGCGGGACGGGCTTGTTGCCGCCGAGGCGGTAGACCAGCTTGCCGTCGAGCGCGCGGAGCAGCTTGGCCTGGAGCGCGGTGCTGATGTCGCCGATCTCGTCGAAGAAAACGGTGCCGCGATTGGCGGCGGCGAGCTTGCCGCTGCTGCTGGCGTAGGCGCCGGTGAACGCGCCGCGCTCGTAGCCGAACAATTCGCTCTCGATGAGCGGATCGGGGATGGCGGTGCTGTTCAGGCAGACGAACGGCTCGTGGCGCCGCGCGCTGTTCGCGTGAATCAGCTCCGCGACGAGCTCCTTGCCGGTGCCGGTCTCGCCGGTGATGAGCACGTTGCTCTCGCAGCGGGCGGTGCGCGCGATCTCGGAGCGCAGCCGGCGCATCGGTGCGCTCTCGCCGATGAAGCGCTCGGCCTGCACGCACTCCGCGGCGGACACACGGACGAGATCGGCGGAGCCCGGCTCGGTCAGCACGGCCTCGAGGGCCGCGTGAAACTCGTCCGCGGGCGCGCGGCAGGTGACGTAGCGTTTCGCGCCGGCGTTCAGCGCGGCGATGGCGAGCTGTTCCGAGCTCTCGCGGACGAGCAGCAGGATGCGCGTCGACCGGTGCATGGCCCGCACGAACTGCAGCGCCGCCTCGGCATCCGCGCGATCCACTTCGAGAATGACCGCCGCGACCGAGGCGACCGCCGCCGCCCGCGGGCCGGGGTAGCGCGAATAGGAGACTCTCGCCCCTCGCGGCAACAGTCCTGGATCGGTGAGAGACGGTGAGCCGCTCCCATTAATGATGAGGATGGACGGGACCGAGGTCTGTCTCACGGCAATTAATGAATGCCTGATCGCCTGCTTGGCGGCAATGCTACCACCAAGACACCGGTAGGAGTCTTCCGACCGGTGTCAGATCAGTAGTGACGGGAGGGGGCGAAACGTTACAAGTTTCAGCGAGCCTCTGGGACTCAATCGAAACGATGGAGGTTGGTCTCCTCAAGATCTTCGAGCAAGAGACGATACGGTTTCCCGTCGGAAGTGAGATACAGCACCTCGCGGCAAAGAGGAATGAGCGTCGTCAGATATCGAGGAAAGTTCAAAGTGTCGAGCTCTTTCTGTGACGCCATTAGCCACGCCAGGACAGGTTCGATCGAATCCGCCAGCAACAAACGAAAGCGCACCCGCCGATCCGTGTTCTCGATGATCAGATGAATCACGCGATCGTCGGCATAGAAATCGGCTGAGAGCTCTGCGCGAGAGCTCAGCAAATCAGCGCTGCCTTCCGGGCTCACCCATGTGCCGGTATGGAGCAACGTCGATACCGGTTCGATGTCCCATCCCGCATCAAGAAGGCGTTCCTCGAAGTGTGCCAACTCCGTGCGTTGCGCTTCGTTCATGTCGGTATAGAACATCGTTACTTCGAACCTTTCGCCAGTTTCGCGGCTTCTACGGCTTCGTCAAACTCCATGACCTTGATGCCGCTCTTTTTCATGAGCTCGATTGCTTCTTCCGATTTTTCCTTTTCCGCTGGATCTGGCTCATAGAGCCATTTGTAGTAAACATGCCAGCTCATTTGGGGATACTGTGCACTCAGCGTCACGAGCCTCGGTGTGCATTGATCCTTGCACGGGCTCATCTTGATGGTAACTTCGATCTTCTTCGCTGGCTCCCCGGGATTCTCCTTGTTATATTTTTCAATGATTTCGGGGAATCGATCGGCTAGCCGTTCTTCGGCATGTTCGCCGGGACCTTTCCCGCGGTTGAATTCTATTGCCGCCGCTCTGTGACCATCATTAATCTGCAGAATAGCGAATACACCACCTTTGCTGGTCCTTCTGACCAGCACCCAAAACAACCCTACAATCGTGTCAGGGCTGGCGTTCGCAACGATCTTGTACTCACCTTCTTCACTTCTCGTGACAAAAAGAGACTTGAGGCCTTCCGGCTTGTATGTCTCATAAAGAGAATTGAGGAAAGCGCCGAGCTCCTCATCGCTGGCGAATGCGCGTGACTGCTTCGCGATGTCCGCTTGAACCTTCCCTTTTACGATTGCCGCTTTCTGATCTTCCGGAGTCTCAACCCGGTCGGGTTCTTTCTTGCCGACTCCGAGGAACTTTCCAACCGCCTTCACCAGCTTGACCGCGCCGTGGATCGCCCAATCGATCGCAGCGTTCACCGGCTCGCGCGCCTTGTCGATCGTCTTCTTGATCGTGCCGCTGATGTCCCCCAGGCCGAGGAGCGAGGCCAGGAAGCCGATGGCGACGGGGATGGTTTTGGCCAGTGCGTTTTCGACCCACTTGGCGGCGGCGTCGAGGTTGCCTTTGGCGATGGCGGCGATGGAGTCGACGATGGCGTTCACCAAGGCCAGGATCTGCGAGCCCCGGTTGATGAAGAACATCACGATGTCGTAGATGGCCTTGCAGGCCTTGAAGAACGCGGACGCGGGATTCAGCAGGCCGATGATCCAGGTCACGCCGGCGATGAGCACGCGTTCTTTGATGAAGTCGAAGATCGCGTCCATGACCATCGACTTGAGATCTGCCACCTTCTCCTTGATGAATTTCCAGAGGCCAGGGAGGCCTTCGGTCGCCACGATCTTGAAGATCTCGGCGGCCTGTTCGAGCGCGGCCACGACCGGCTCGCCGACGATCGCGACGGCGCGCGCGCGGAAGTTCGCGTAGGTCAGGCCGAGGACCTGCAGGACGATGCTGATGATCCCCTGCAGATCGAACGTCTCGGGCAGTTGCAGGCCGGCGCCGGCGAGCGCGCCGAAGAGCCACTCCATCAGTCCCTTCTTGAGATGCTCGCCGATGCGGCTCATGAAGCCCTCGAGGCCGCGCATCACGCCGCTGACGAGATTGCCGAGGAAGCCGATCGGGTCGGAGATGATGTCGACGATGACGTCGGCCGCCTTCGCCAGCACGCCGAGGAGCATGTCCTTGAAGGCGAGGATCTTCTTGATGACGCCGACGGTCGCGTCGTACACGCGCTCCCAGAGCGACTTGTTCGCCTCGCGCAGCTCCTCCTCCCGCGCGGACATCCGGTCATACGACACCTTGTACTGCTGCGCGAGCTGGTCGACGAGCTTGTCGCGGCGCTGATCGATCTCGCTGCCCATCGCGTCGAATTCCTCGGAGACTTTCTGCAGCGCCTCCTCGCCGAACTCCGCGACGCTCTTGTCGAGCCCTTTGACGAAGTCTTCGACCTGTTTGCGTCCGTCGGCAACGCGCTTCTTCGCCGCGGCGAGCTTTGTGTCGACCATGTCCGCCACTTCATCGATGGCGATGCCGACCTGGCGCAGATACTCCTCGCGCGCGGTCTTGAGCGAGCGCTCGATGTGCGCCTTCCACTCATCGCCCCACGTGGTGAGCCACGTTCCCCAGCCGCCCTTCGCCTCCTCGAAGGCGTGGTCGTAGGCGCTCTCGGCGCGTTTGAGGCCGTCCTCGAAAATCGTGGCGGCCTTCTTCTCCATCTCGTCAAGGATGATGTTGACGTCACTGCGCGCCTGGTCCTTGATGCCGTTGATCGTGGCGGTGATGCGCTGGCGCTCCTGCGCGTCCTTCGCCTTGGTCGTGCTCTGCTCGCCCGTCACCTTGCCGACCTGCAGCTCGCGTTCGCCGTGGATGCCGGCGAGGCCGCCGGCGATCTCGCCCTGCGCGGCCTTGCGGGTCTGGTCATGGATCTTTGTCTCCGACGCTCGGTACTTCGTCTCGACGCTCTTCTCATGCTCCTCGGCTTTGGAGCGTTCGGAGATCGTCTTGTTGAACTGCGGCTCGTTGCCCTTCTGCAGCTGCTCGGTGGAGACACCGGCGTCGGCCATCGCGGTGTCGGTGGAGCCGCGATCGGAGGAGTAGTCGAGCTGCGCTGCGGGAAGCGGCGCTGGGACGACGGGCGCGGCGGAAACCGGCACCGGCGGAGCTCCGACTGGCTCCGTTTTGACCTCGGTCTTCGGCGGCGGCGCTTCCGCCGGCGCGGCCTCCGTCGCATTCGCGCTCTTCATCTCGCCCGCGGCAGCGTCGCGCTGCGTGGCGAGTGAGCCCTGCAGCGTCGCGCTGGCGGTCTTCGCGCCAGTCTTCATGACCGACTCGGCTTCGCCTTCGGTCTTCGGCTGCGGCGTCGCCTTGTCAATCGCCTCGCGCAGCTTCGACTTGAAATCGTCGCGTTTGACCGGCTCGGTCTTCGCGGCGTCGAGCTTCCCGACGGTGGCGACGGCAGCGCCGCGAGTCTGCTCGGTTTTCGCGTCCTTCGCCGCCGCCTGCGCCGAGCCGACGAGCGGTGCAGGGTCGGCGTGTTTGCGCGCCTTCGTCGCGCGTTCGCCGATCGCATGCGCGGCACCCGCGATCGCTTTTCGCGGCGACGGAGGCGCGGCTTTCTCCTGCGCTCCCGCTCCTCCTTCGCCTTTCTTTTGCGCGGCCTCCGCGGGCTTCTTCTGCTTTTCCTCGGCGGGCGTTTTGGCGGCGGGTTTGGGCTCTTCGGGCTTGGGCGCCGCTGCTTTGTGTTCTTCGGATTCGGGGGGCTTTGCCGGACCTTTGGGTTTGGGTTCCTCGGGTCCTCGGGCCCTCGGTTCCTCGGTGAGGGCTTGCTCGGTGGGAGGGGGCGCGGCCATTTCGCCGGCGCGGGCGTTGCCGACTTGTTGTTGCAGGCCGACGGTCATCTTTGCCCGCGCGGCGACGTCGGCCTCGGGTTCCGGGGCCTTCGCTACGGGTTTGGGTGGCTCGATTTCGGGAGCGGGAGCGGGCACCGGCTGCAGCAGCTGCGGTTTGGGGGGCTCGACTTGCGGCGGCAGCAGCTCGAGGGCGCTCATGAGGTCAGTCTGCCGCCGGCGCGATCACGTCGGCGACGGCCCACGAATAGAACTCTTCGCCGAACTCCCCTTTCGTGACCGGGCGTCCGAGCTTCTGATACTCGCGCGCGACCGAGGCGATGACGTCGCGCACGGCGAGCGTCTCGCGGTCCTTCGCGAGCGCGCGGAACATCGTCTCGGTGGCGACGTTGCGGATGCTGCCGCCGGTGAGGCTGAAACGCTCGGCGACACGCTGCAGCTCTTCGTCGTACAGCCCCTTCCAATCGGCGACGCTGCGCCGCCAGAGATCGTGCCGCAGCACGGGGTCGGGGACGGGGAACTCGACGATGATGCGGATGCGGCGCAGGAACGCGTCGTCGATGTTGCTGCGCAGATTGGTCGCCAGGATGATGACGCCGGGATAGTCTTCGACGCGTTGCAGCAGGTAGTTGACCTGCAGGTTCGCCCAGCGATCCTGCGCGTCGCTGATCTCGCCGCGCTGTCCGAACAGGGAGTCGCATTCGTCGAAGAACAGCAGCGCGTCCGACCCCTCGGCGTCGGCGAAGACGCGGCTTAGATTCTTCTCCGTCTCGCCGACCCATTTGCTGACGACCGTCGACGCGTCGACTTTGTAGAGATCGACGCCCTGCTCGCTCGCGATCGCCGTCGCGGCAAACGTCTTGCCGGTGCCGGAGGGTCCGGCGAAGAGGACCAGCAGTCCCTGGTCGCCAAGGCGCGCGCGCAGTCTCACGCGGTCGCGCAGCTCGCGCAGCTGCAATTTGTTCGGACGCGGCAGGACCACGCTTTCGACGGTGAGCTCCGGCGTCGGCTCGATGCGACGCGCGAAGGCGGCCAGGCGGCGGCCGGAGAGGCGCCGGGACGCGGTGTACAGATCTTCGCCGCTGACGCGCGCCATCTCGACCGCCTCGCGAATCCGTCCCGGCGTGAACTGGAACGCGGCGGCGAGCCGGGCGGCGGCGTCCTCGTCGCCGGTTTGCTCCAGCCAGATCGAGCGGCGCTCTTCGTAGTGCGGCGTGCCGATGTCGTAGCGCGGGCAGCGCGCCTCGGCGGCGCTGTCGGTAGCACCTTCCTTGGCGATGAACGTGAGCGTGTCCATCCCTTCGGTCGCGCGGATCAGCTCATCGACCTTCTCCGTGTCCGCGAAGTAGAGCGCGGCGTTTTGCAGGCGCGCCTCGCGGAACGCGCGCATCGGATCGCGCAACGCCTCTTCGGCGTCGTAACGCAGCAGACCGAGCCCGCGCTCGCTGCTGATCGCGCGTGCCGCGTCCATGCGCCCGCTCCCCTCGCTCCCGTGCATGATGATCGGCGAAGTCGGAGTGGTACGCGCCTCCGGCGCGTCCCGGCTCTCTCCCCCGTGCCCCATCAAATACGAAGCGACCCGCGGATCGATCCTCACCGCGCGATCGGCGAGATCGATGAGCCGCCAGCGCAGCAGATGCCCCGACGGCTCGAAGAGCGCGGTCTTCTCCTCCAGCGTCGGCACCTTGTGATGCAGCATCTGCGTGATCAGATCGGGAGGCGGCGACGCGCGCGAGGCGTCGTCCTGGAGATAGCCGAAGATCCGGCGGTAGCGTTGGTCGAGCTCGGGGAGCAGCGCGATCAGGACGACGTCCAGCTCCGCGTCGGTGAGCGCGAAGCGCGTGCGCAGGCGCTCGACGCGCAGCTCGACGTTCGCGGGCGTCGCGGCGACGGCGATGCGGATGTCGGCCGCGGCGTCGATCTCGCGATCCCAGTGCGGCCGCAGCTCGCTCGCGAGCGCCTCCGGCACGCGGCCGGGCGGGCCGGGATCGGTGGCGAGGTATTGATCGATCTCGACGTCGGAGACCTGCATCATCCCCCAGAGCTGCGGCGGCTTCGCGGCGGCGATGGTGCGCCGCCAGCGCACGACCTGCGCGCGCACGAGCAGGTCGACCCGCGCCAGCTCGTCGCGCAGATGCGCGGCGCTGGTCGCGTACGCGCCGTTGGTCAGCTCGAGGCGGAGCCGGTTCATGCGAGGCTCCGGTCGATGATGAACGCGACCCGGCGATCGCCGAGCCACGGTACCTCCGCGATCGGCGCGAGATAGCCGGCCATCTCCAGGACGACGTCGAGCGGCGCCGGCGCGAGCGCGACCTCGATCGCGCCTTCATTGACGCGAATCACGCCGCGCCGGAGGATGAACTGCCGCAACACCCACTCCTCGCTGGAGTGCCCGAGCCGCGGTAGCCAGTGCGTCCAGAGGCGGATGAGACAGGTGGAGATCGACGCGTCGTCCTCGGGCTCGAGCGACGGCGCGAACGCCGCGCGGTCCCGCATGAAGCGGAGAACTTCTCTTTGGAGTGCGGCGGCATCGCCGCCGCTTTCGAAAGCGGCGGCTTCGCCGCCGCAGTCCACAGCGCCGCTCCAGAAGACGACGCCCAAGTCTTCCGGATCGCAGGTCCACTCGCTCGCCAGCTTTACCAGAAGGCTGGGCACGTGCAGCCCGAGGGCCTCGGCGAGTTTCGCGACGCGTGCCTCGAGGATCGCGCGGGTTAGGAGGAAGATGCCGGCGTACGCGGACGTGATGGTTTGGGTGCTTGTGGAGCGGCGGCCGCTTCGGCCGCCGGGAACCGTTTCGGCGGCCGAAGCGGCCGCCGCTCCACAGGAGACGTCTTTCAACATGATTTCGATCAGCGGGGCAGCCGCGGCGTGGGCGGCTAGCAGCGGCTCTGCCGCTGCTAGCGCGGCGTACAACGCGAGTGCGTTGCGTTCGGAGAAGGCGAAGCCGTCGGGAAGGACAAGAGTGCCGAGGAGCGAGCGCACGACGTCGAGGATGCGCTGTTGCAGCGCGGTCAAAGCGGGCGGGCGGGACGCGATCATCTCGGGCGAAGTGCCGGCGGCCCACGCTTCGAGAGAAGCGGCGAGCCATTCCACGTCGAGCCATTCGAGCGAAGCGAGAGCAGGGGCGCTGAACGACACGATCCGCAGGAACGCGCGGCGCTCGAGAAACGCGAGCACCGCGAACACCGCCTCCGCCAGCGCGCGGGGCTGCTTCCAGTCGGGGGTCGAAGGCGACGTCGCGAGGTAGGCGGCGAGCACCTCGTCCAGAACGGGACGCTCGACGATCCAGGCATCCAGCGCATCCGCGATCCCGAACGCAGTCCGGACGAACAGCCGGAACTGCTCCCCCGTCACGATCTCGCGCGTCTCTCCGCGAACGGCCTCCTGCCAGATCTCACGTGCGGCCACGGGCGAGACGCGCGATAACAACAAAGTGGGATTGACACGCCGCAGAATCGCGGCGACGTGGATGCGGTAGTCGATCAGCGCCCTGCGGATCGCCTCCTCGACGGACAGCCCGCGATACGCGCGGAACGCGCCGTAATACCAGCGGTCCCACGCCACCCCATCCAGCAGATCGGCGATCCATTGCGCGACGAAAGCCGCGGTGTCGTCGAAGCGCATCACCAGCGACGGATCGTCGCCGTGGCGCATCACCGTCCGCACGACCTCCGCGCACGCGCGGTGCCCCCACGCGCGGGCGATCTCCGGCTCGCCGGCCATCGACGGATTGACCAACGTCAGCTCCGTCTGCACGCGGCGCAGCACGTACACCGCGGGGTCGTCGCCGAAGACTTCCTCCAGCGCCGCCGCGTACGACTCGGCCACGCGCCCGCGCACGCCGTTCTCGATGCGCACCGCACCGCCCCCGTCTTCGCCGGCGACTCGATACCGCGTATGCCATCGCCCGATCGTGGGCCGCACGAGACCTCCGGTTTCAGGGGTTGTTGCCTTCGGCGAGTCCCATCTGGAAGCTCGCACTGAGCGCTGCCATCGCCTCCGCGCTGATTGCCACCGGCAGGATCTGTCCGGCGAATTTTCCGTTGATCATCAGATCGCCGTCGATCGTCACCACCGGCTGCAGCACGGCATCCTTGTCGGGCTCCAGGGCGATGGTGATGCAGGGTTTGAACTTGCCGTCCGGCGACGAGAAGCCGATGACGAACTTCCGCTGCTCGGAGTCGACGCCCAGGTCGATGCGCAACTCGTCGATCCCGGCGCCGGTGAAGCGGTACATCGACGGCTCCTGCGGCGCTTCCTCTTCTTCGAAGTTCGTTCCGTGGACGAACTGCAGCGCGCCGCCGGAGAGCTGGAGATTGCCGTGGATGACGGTGCTGCCGCGCAGTCCAATCTCGCCGCTGTCCAGCACCTCGATGCGCGGCAGGAGGTCGACCCGCTCCGCCGTCGTCGGGATCAGATCATCCGGCACGAAGACGCCGAACCGGCGGTGTCCGTCGGCGGTGTAGTGATACGCGACTTCGCCGATCTGCCGCACGTGCTCGACCGTGCTCTCGCGGCCGAGCTCGACGCGGGCCGCGCTCTGCGGATGATCGATCGACTCGGCGACGACACCGACGTACGGGCGGCTGGTCATGTCGGGGAGGTACTTGTCTTTCTCGAGACGGATGACCCGGCCGAGGTAGACGCGCCAGCGGTCGAGCGGATCGTCGGAGATCGGAGGCACGCGGGCCTCGAGCACCTCGCGCGGCACGCGCGGCGGCTTGCGCGCGTCGACGGTGTTCGACAGAGGCCGCTCGATGCGCAGCTCCGGCGACTCGTTCGAGCGATACGACGCGCCGCCGCCTTCCACGCCGCACTCGCCGTATCCCTCCGGCGTCGAGCCGTCGTCTTTCCGCTCGTAGACGAGCCAGAGATCGAGGCGGTCGGAGGCGAGATCGTCGAAGCTCTCCGGAGCGACGGTCTTCTCCTCGGTCAGCAGCAGCTCGCGGCCGTAGCCGTCGATGGCCATGCCGGGCTGCACGACGATCGACTGATCCGAGATCCGGATCTCGAGGCCGCGCACGATGCCCCAGGTGTGCTGGGCGTTGTTGTGCCGCCGCCGCAGCGCGAGCTGATAGAGCTGCTCGTCGCGGAACTCGTCGACGCGGAGGAACTGCTTGTCGAAGTAGTGCACGCGCGCTGTCGTTTCGCCGCTCATGTGACGTCGATCCCCTCTTCCGTGTCTTCGACCTCGAAGGTCTGTGAGTCTTCGCGCTGATAGGCGACCGTGATCTTGATGTCGATCGTGTCGGTGTCATCCCCGACCATGTTCGCCGGCACGTTGATGGTGCGCTTCAACCCCGCGTCGATCGTCGCGTTCGGCGGGAGAGTGACCGGTCCGCTCTGGAGCATGGCGTTGTTGTCGGCGTCGACGATCCGGTGATCCATCGACGTCAGCGTCACCCGCTGATCGGACTCATTTCTGACCACGACGTCGTACGACCAGTCGCTCCCGTCCTGGTAGTGAAGCTTGAATGTGAACGCGAGATCGTCGCCGACTTGAATCACCGCGGCCTGGTCAACGGTCGTCGGCGCATTCGCCTGCCAGGTGAAATCCGCGTGCAGCGCGATGTCCAGCTGGCTCGTGATTCCGGGATGGTCCGCTAGCACGAAGGGCTTCGACTCTCCGGGCCCGAGCAGCGCCGACGAATTCGGAACCTCCTGCGCCGGACCGGCACTCTCGGCGATCGTGACGCGTTCGAGCCTGATCTCGCGCGCGGCGTTGTTCTTCACGGCGAACGCAATGTCGAACAGCTCGCCGCTCGGCACGGAAGCCGGAATGCCGTTGACGTCGATTTCCGGCGGCGCCACGATCTCGATCGGCTGCTCGGTCTTGCCCTTCGCGCGCCAGGGACTGCTTCCCTTCTTCCCGCTCACGCGGATCTGGATGCGCAGCATGCCGGCCGGCAGCTCTCCGGCGTTGTGCTGGACGAGCTCGACGAGCGAGTGGTTATGGAGAATCGGTTCCTGCAAGGTGATGGTGTGCGTGAACGGCGCCGGAGTTCCCGTGACCAGCAGCGTCTCGAGCGCTCGCCCGGCCGTGACCGTACTGAGAGCGCCGTTGGTGATTTTGAGGTTGAAGCTCCACGCCTCGTCGGTTCTGATGATGGTCGGCAAATCGGTGAGCTCCACCTTGATCTCGCTGCTCTCGTCGATCGCGGCCTCGAGGCCGTCCATGTAGGCGCGCACGAGGAGGTTGGTGAAGTTCGGATCGGTGTAGTCGGCCTTGATCGGCGCGACGCGGACGTCGCCGTGGACGACGAGCTCGGACGACGTCACGAAGGAGTTGCCGCGAATGGTCAGCTCCTGGGCGAGCTTCTGTTCGGTCGCGAAGGTGCGGACGCGTCCGACGAAAAGACGCACGCTGCCGTCGTTGTCGTCTTTCGCGCCGAGATCGAGCCGCAGCTCTTCGCCCGGCGCGGCGACGGTGCCGGTGCGGACGCTCCACATGCCCGGCAGCGGCGGCGCCTTCGGCGCTTCCTTCAGCGTCACGAACGATACGTTCACCAGCTGTGGGCGCGCGGTTTCATCTTCCGTGACGGAGTCGGCCGGACAGCCGCGCATCCGCTCTTTCTTTCCGCCCGCCGATTTCGGCAGCTCCCAGTCGTCGAGCTCGAGCGAGCCTCCGCGAGTGCTCAGCGTTCGCGTGACTTCCGTCTTGAACGGATCGGGGCGCTGCTGCTGGTCAGTGTCGTCGTCGTCGTTCTGCAGTCCGATTTTCTTGAATAGAACACCGAGGATTTGCGGGCGGCGGATCGGATTGGTTTTCAACACGAGCCTGACCAGGTCAGACTTGAAGTTCCGCACCACGTCCCCATGCTCGCCTTTTTTGGGAAGCACCAGCTCCGCATCCGACTTGCGCGGCCCGTCGTAGAACTCGAATCGCAGGCGCGCCGGCTGCTCTTCGGGATGCGCCCGCATCACGATCTCTTCGCCCGTTTCGCCGGGACGCTGCGCGAACACGTACAGCGTCTCGGTATCGGACAGCACGAGCGCGGTCCAGGCGCGGAAGCCCGACACCACGACCGTTCCGTCGAAGCGATTCGTACCGAGGCGGTCGACGGCGATGCGCGGAGCGAGCGTGCTTGCGGCGTCGATGGTGCTGATCACAAACCCGTTCCGATCGCGGCCGGTCGCCGGGCCGACCTGCATGACCGCACGCGCTGCCGGATCCCTCACCTCGGAGGCACGCAGCGACGCGTACGTGCGTCCCGCTTTCGCTCCGGCGCGTCCGAGATAGATCGCGCCGGCGGCGGGTGGTAACGGATCATCGGACGCCGTAACGGTGATCGTGCGAATGTGCTCTTGAACGCGGTCGAACTGGTGGCCGCACGGATGGAGGGGCGCGTCGCAGCGGATCAGCCAGACGTCGAACTGCTTGCCCTGCTTGACGCGCGCATCATGCTCGAGTGTCAACACACGCCCACCGTCATCAACGGCGATGCCGGCGCGGATCAGTGAGTCGAGGCCGATGACGATGCCCGGGCCGTGCTGCGCGAGATTGTGACGCTCCTCGAGCGCGATGAGGTACTCCTGCTCCGCGGTGAGGTCATGCGCGCGAATGCGCTGACCCTCCTCGTAGCGAACCCGTGAGGCGTCTTTCTCCACTAACGGTTCCTCGACGACTTACGCGCGCCTTGCGGGATCGGGCGATTGGGCGGAGCAGGACGCGGCGGCAGTTCTCTCCTGAACGCGACCACGCGCGGCTGGTTGCAGCGATCCCTGAACCAGAGCGGTGACACGCCGCCTCCATCCATTTCGAGATAGAGAGATCGCGGCACCTGCAGTTGCGCGCGCAACTCGTCGACGCTGTTGTAGGTGAATTGGCCCGGTGTGATGTTGCCGAAGCCCTTGTCGTAAAGCGCCGCGGTCACGTTCTCCAGCGGCTGCCATATGTAGGGCGCGGCATTGATGGCACCGGCCGGCGCCGGATAGTCGTCTTTGCCGATCAGGCGCCGGAACGGCGGATAGGCGTCGACATACAGCGTCGAGAACTTCTCCTGCCCGTTGACGCTCTGCCTCCAGATCCACACGCGCGCCAGAAGGACGCCGGTCTCGGTGTCGCAGCCTTTGCAGCCGGCCCGGAACCAGGCATTGCGCCAGTCCTGCACGATCCAGAATGCCGCTCTCCGGAACCAATTCTGGGGGAGATTGCCGTCGTCGTCCTGCAGGTCGCACAGCCATTCGTGCACGAAGCAGAACGTCTGCAGCGAATGCCCATGCACATAGGCGAGCAAACGGGCCAGCTTCCGTTGCTCGTCTCCGATGCCGTTGATGGCCACCAGCTCGTCGAAGATCGCCTTCAGTCCGTCGTGATACTGGCGGTCCCATTCGTCGATAATGACCTTGTTGGGATCGATGCAGTCGTCCGCGAGCTTGCAATAGAGCTTGCCCCCCTCCTGCACGCGCGTGTATTCGCATCCGGCCTCGCCGCCGCAACCGCCGCGCGCGAGCGCCGTGCGCGCGTCGGACTGTGACTCGTCATAGCGGACGAAGACGTCGAACGCATGCACCTGGTCGCCGGGAATCGTCAGTCCCTCGAACTCGACATCGGGGAGCTGTCCGGCAGGCCCGGGCCCCGCGGGGCGAATGACCGGACCCTGCGAACAGGGATCGTCTCCGCGCGGCCAGCAGTCCTTGAAGCCCAGCGAGTCGTCTTTACAGAGGACGATGTCGCGGCCACAGCAGTCGAGCGCATAACCCGGCGATACGGTGACGCTGCCGCCCTTCCCACAATGCACGTCGAGTCCGCAGACCACGCCCCAGCCGTGGCGAAAGCGCGCAAGGGCCGATTTCGCCTTGACCCAGTCGACCATGGCGGTGAGGTCCTGGTCGGCGAGCAGCTGGCCGCAGAAGAAGCGCGGCTGCACGAGGCAATCGAGCTCGCAGCAGTCGGCCGGGCCGCATCCGCAGTCGCAGTCTTTTTTCTTCGTGGTCATGACTGCACCTCCTGCCGGCGGTCATACGCCCCGTCCGGGACCACCTTGAACCAGCTCAGGAACGTCCCGCCGGCCACGCCGTCGCCGGAGGGAAGCAGGCCGCCGATGTGATTGCCGTCCACCGCGCGGTCGTGACAATCGAGGATGAAATCGCAGTGCAGCGAGATGAACACGGTTTGATGCTCGAGATAGGAGTAGTCGGCAACGCGGTATCCCTTCCGCCTGCGGGGATCGAGCGGATAGACGGCCACGCAGTCGTATTCGAGCGACGGCGGCGCGCTTTCCGCCACGAAGTCGAGGTCCTCGGCTCCGCCGCCGAATTGCACGACGAACGTGCACGCATTGATGCCCGTTGGGCCGGTAGGCTGATCGTCCGGCTGCGGTTTGAGGCGCCGGTCGAAGCGGATCCGTAATGCGCCCATGTCGGCCAGCTCGCCGGGGGTCATCTCGCCGCCGTGCCGCCAGTTGATGCTGCAGACGTGCGTGAGCTCGTATTGCGGCGTCTCGAGCGCCGGACGCCCCGCCAGCCAGATGTTGTCCCGCTCGATCGGACCCTTTTCGGAGATGCAGATCAGCGCCAGCGGCACGCAATGATCCCGCGGGCACTGCGGCTCGAGGCAGCATTTGCACGGACCGCTGCTGCTGCCATCGTCGCAGTCGTCTTCAATGCACGGCTCCCCGTCTTTCGGATCGGGACACGAGCCGGAGCGCATCTTCCATTGATAGTCGGGCAGCTCCGATTTCCGGATCCAGTGCCACGCGAAGGCGTAGCCCTCGCGAACCCGGCTGTTCTCGCGCCGCTGCGGATCGCAATTCTGCTCGTGATAGAGAACCGGCAGCAATTCCGTCGCCGTTTCCTCGTACTGCAGGCAGAGCAGCAGATACCACTCGTCACCGTTCGGGCCGTCGTCGGGCCGCGGGAGCTGGTCCCACGGAATCTCCGGCGGCACGGCTTCTTTGGGAACGTAGATCTCCCGGCCGCAGCAGTCGAGCGCGAAGCCGCAGTCGACTTTCACGAACCGCGGGCGGCATTCGGGATTCGGATGCGGGCGGACGTCGAGGCCGCAGACCACGCCCCAGCCGTGGAGCATGCGATTGTGCAGAAGGCGATGCGTGCGGTGATACGCCTGCTCGTCGCGAAAATCGCGCGCGGTCATGTGGCGGCCGGTGAAATACCGGAGGCGCTCCTGTGCGAGCTCTCCGCAGCCGTCGTCGCAGTCTCTGCTCATATCGGTCTCCTTCTTCACGCCAGTACCAGTTCCGCGGCCGCGCGCGCATCGGTGGAGAGAACGGCGTCGAACCCGAGATGCGCGCTGCCGAGGCGGAGCTCGGGCGTCGCGCCGATCACGGTGTCGACACCGATCGTCGACTGGGCGCCGACGCGGAACCGCGGCGCGATCAGGCAAAGCTCGTATTGCGTATGCGCCGGTTTCTCCGCATCCAGCGCGCGGCGGATCATCCGCTCGTCATCCTCGGAATTCACCCACGCCTCCGGCACATAGACGCGGAACTTGTGCGCGAATTGTGTGAAGACGTCGCGCTCCGGATCGCCGACCGACACCATCGCCGCTTCGCCTTCCGTCGCGTAGACGCCTAATTGCAGGCGGCGCGTGACCGAGGCGCTCCACAATGGCGCCTGGCTGAAGAGCATCTCGCGCTCGCGGAATCCCTCCACGATGACCGGCAGCTCCATCTGCTGCACGTCCTTCGTTTCGAGGCCGGACATGTTGGCGAGATAGACGGCGATGAAGTCACGCAGCCCCTTCAGCTGTCCGCGATGCGGGTAGATTTTCGGAGCGGCCGACAGCAGCCGGCGCTTCTGCTTGTAATTCCACGTGCCTTCCAGCGGCAGCGCGAGCCATTGCGAGGCGAGATAGTCGAGAAGCTCCCCCTCGGGGACGGCGTCGGGATCGAAGAAGCGCTCCATCTCGTCGATCTGTCTGTCGACGTCGTCCCATTCGGTCTGGAAGATGGAGAGAAAGCGTTCGAGAAAAACGCGCATCTCGTCGTCGGACGAATAGGTGGCGGGGAGAAACTCGAGATACGACTCGCGCGGATAGTGGATTTTCGCCGAGTCGACCGCGGGCGTACTGAAGCCGTCGCTGTCGAGCTGCACGCGTAGCGTGAGGTATTGACCGGCGCCGCTCTGCACCAGGAAATCGTGCGATTTCTCCGGCTTCGCAATCGGCGCGACGATCGTCTGCGCCTCGACCCAGTGCGCGCGCATCGCGTCGTAAACGTCGTCTTCCTTTTCGTGCGCGCACGTGGAGACGGTGATCTTGCTGCCCGGCGGAAACTCGGCCAGCTCGAGCTGGATGCGATGCCACTGGCAGCGGTATTTCTTGCTGTCTAGGGGCTTGCTCTGCCAAGTCCCCGTTTTCTTGTAGAGGCGCTCGTTGGAGGGTTCTGCTTTCGGAGGTTCAACCGCACGCTCGCCGAGGGGCCGGCCGTTGCGATCGAAGACCTGCGCGCACTTTGTGCCTGGCTCGTACAGCACAATGGCAGCGCCGTCGCAGGCGATACCGGTCCAGTGACGTTTAACTCCGCTGATGATCGTCTTCAGGTCGTCGCTGCCGGCGCACCGTCGATAGACAGCTTGGTTTTGCTCGTCGAGGATGAACGTCGTGTTGCCGCAGACAGCGACGGTCGCCACGCCGCTGGTTGGCAGAGGATCGAAAAGGTCGCGGATTTCGTTCGGGTCGGTAATCTGGGACAACGGCGGGTCGCGACGTTCGAAGGCGGTGCCGTTGAAGAGATAGATCATGCCGTCGCGGTCGACGGCAATGCGGGACCATTTCCCCGGGCGTTTGAATTGGATCTCCAGCCGTTGGTCGAACACGCGGCCATGGTTTGCGTCGAGGATGTAAACGGTGCCGTTGTGCGCGGCGACATCCACCGGGTTCCAGTCATTGCGCTCCAGGACGTCGGCGACAATCGAGCGGGTGAGATCGAAGACCTTCACGCGCCCGTCCATGACGGCATAGAGGTGATCGCGCACAATAGCGATGCTTGTAGCGCCCTCAATGCGATGGAACTTGCCCTTGCTGTCCACCGCGGTCCCGCGCGGCAATGTCAGTCCGCCGAAACTGCCGTCCTTCGACTGCAATGACAGTGGCCCGCAGGGCTCGGCGGTGAGCCGCAGACCGTGCCGGTCGCTGACCGCGAGGTCGCTCGACGCGGTCCGGTTTTGCCAGCCGCTCGAGCCTCCCAGGCGCCAGAATGTCGCTCCCTCCGGTCTCATTGCGTCAATTCCTGTCCCTGTCCTGCTCGACGGTGATGAGGTGCTGCGAGCTGCCGTACAACAGGCCGTCGCGCGGCACTTCGATCGGGTCGAGGTCCGCATGCAGCCGGCCGTTCACATAGAGATTCATCTTGATCACGCCGACGACGTCCTGGACCCGCATCGTGCTGTAGACGTCCGTCGGGAAGAGGTCCTTGCCGAACTCCTGCTTCAAGGGATCGAGCAGCTCGTCGAGCGCCTTCTGGACGTCCTGCGCGACTTTGTCGAACGCCGCGTACGGATTGGCCGTGATGCGCGCCTCGACGCGGATTTCCTGATATTCCGGCCCTTTGACGAATACCTCGGTGGTCAGCAGCCGGACGTCATCGAGTCTGCGGCAGACTTCCTCGATGAGCGCGCCCGAAGGCTTCGGCGGCTTGTCTTCCGCGTCCGGAACGACGACGACCGTCAATGCGCCCGGCACTTCCACGCCGGGATGGTCGGGGTGATAAAGCGGGATCGCGACGGCGTGCTTGATGCCGCCGATGGCTTCCGCGACGCCCTTGAAGTCCTCGGGGGTGACCGCGCGTGTGCGGCGACGCAGCAGCGACGGTCCTTCGACCAGGATCTCGTCGAGCGTCTGCTCGTCCGCGCCGCCGACCGCCGGCCGCTCGTTCGTGACTTTCTCGACGCCCACGAGCGGCGTCCGCGGAGCGTTGATCGTTCCCGGCGCAGCGGAGTTGCCGCGCTTGCCGCCGCCGTAGCGGTATTGCAGCGCGATGATCTCCGAGCCCGCCTCCGGAATGTGGCCATGCTCGCCATCGCCGAACTGCACGACGCCGGTGGTTCCATTCAGGTGATAGTGCAGGTCCCTGTCGTTGGACGCGAGGAAGTCGTCGACGTGCTTCCACGCCTGCACCTCGCCCGTCGCCAGAGTCACCTGTAATTCCAATGAGTCGACCGGCCGGCGCTGCGTTCTGAACTGCTCGCGCGGATGACCTTCGCTGCTGCCGAGGACCTCGCCGCGCACGGTACTGAGGTTTTTAGCCTCGACGGTATTCGGGCGGAGGAAATCGATTTCCGGCGCGCGTCCGGCCGGATAATTACGGCCCGACTCGAGCCGTACCCGGATCCAGTAGCGCTTTCCCTCGTTCAAGCGCACTTCCAGCGTCGGCTCGATCGCCAGCGGTCCGCGCACGCGTACATACCCTTCGCGTGTGAACGCCGCGGTCTCATCCTCCAGCACATTGAGGTGCTCCCACGGCTCGCCCTCCTTGGGGCGGTACTCCCAGAGCAGCGTTACCGGCGGCACCGGCAGCGTGACTTCTCCTTCGCACTTCCGCGGTTTTCCGGCGGTCGCCTTCGGCGGCAGGAAAATGCGGAACGTCATCGCCTGCGGGAACAGCGGCTCGAATAAAGGCTGCGGCGGAACGAATCCGAGATAGAGCGCATTGCCGGCCGAGGGCGACACGCCGAACGGCCTGTAAGTCGTTCCCGGTTTCTCGTTCAGGCTGGTGGCATTGACGAACGAGGCGCCGTCGAAAAGCCCGATCGTGTCGAGCGGCGGCGAGATGAGATCGAGGCCGCGCTCGGTCTCGAAGATCAGCGGATCGCCGCCGTCGCTGGCCTGCGCGCCGACCTGCGCGCGCTCCGGCACCGGATCGGCCTTCACGTTCGCCTTGGTGACGAACGTCAGATGCGCTCTCGCGGGACTGGCGCGCTCGAGGTCCTCGCCGAGGAGCTTGAGGAACTTGATGTAATTGCGGCGCGGGACCTGGTTCATGCGCCACAGCATCTGTTCCGACAGCCAGGCGAAGAGCTGGAGCAGGGTCATCCCCGGATCGCTGTCGTTGTAGTTCGTCCACTCCTTCGTATACAGAGGAATGCGCAACCGCAGCTCGTTGAGGATCTGCTCGAAATTCCGGTCGTCGATTTTCGGGTCTTCGAGCGGCATCAGACTGCGCCCTCCAGCAGATAAAACGGATAGACGAGATTGAAGACGGTGTTATTGGCGCGAATGCGGTAGTCGATGTGAATGAGCAGGAAATTGCGCTGATCGGGCGGCGCCTCGGCGCGCACGCCGAGGACGTCGATGCGCGGCTCCCAGCGCGTCAGGGCCGCGCGGATGTTCTCCTGCACCAGCCCGTGTAATGCCGCGGTATTGGCGTCGAACGCGAGGTCGTAGACACCGCAGCCGAATTCCTCGCGCATCACCCGCTCGCGCTGCGCGGTGGTCACGATCAGCCACACGCTCTCGCGCACGGCCTCGTCGCCGGCCACGTATTGCAGCCGTCCGGTGGCGTCCGGCTTCACCGGAAAACGCCATCCCTGTCCGAGGAAGCTCGGTCCTGCGATCTCGTTCATCCGATGAACACCGTTCCCACCGCGACGACCGTGCCCACGGGCAGGTCGACCGGGTCATTACAGGTCAGGGCTTTGTCGCCGCTCCGCGCGGCGGGCTTGTTGTTGATGAAAACCGTCGGACTCCCCTGGATGATCGTGGCTTTGTTCGCCGGCGGCTTGACGAACGTCCCGCCGATGGGAATGTGGGGCGGCGTATTGGTGGCGGTGCTGTTCAATGTCGCCGCCGGAGCGCCGCCGATATTGACGTCCGAGCTCAGGGCGCCGTCGATGATGCCGCTGAACGGATGCGGCACCGGAACGGGCGACGTGGGGCCGGGCGGCTGGATGATGTGAGTATCCAATGCCGTCACCTGGTCGCCCTGTTTCGCCGCCGGTTGTCCCATCGTTTCCTCAGTTGATGTTCACGGGCTGACCCTTGATGGTCATCGCCGCCGTCGCCTTGATATCGACGGTCGTCGCCTCGATCTTCAATGCGCCGCCGGCTTTGATGTCCATGTCGCCGGTGCAGGTGATCTCGATTTTCGAGGTCGCGGAATCGATGACGATCTTGTTGTTGCCGCTCTTGTCGATGATCTCGATCTTCTCCGCGCCCTTGGTGTCGTCGAGCTTGACGATGTGTCCGGAGCGCGACTTGATGAAGCGCCAGTTGTTCTGTGCGTCGTTGCCGTCGTCGGGCGGCCGTGTGTCGACCTTGCTCCACAATGCGCCGAGGACGTAGGCACAGCGCGGATCTCCGTTCTCGAAGGCCACCAGCACCTCGTCGCCGACCTCGGGGCGGAAGAAGAATCCACGGTCTTTTCCGGCCATCGGGCTGGCGACGCGCGCCCAGTCGGTCTGCTGGTCCTCGAATTGCGGGAGGCGCAGTTTCACGCGGCCGAGGGACTCCGGATCCGCGAGATCGAGCACGGTGCCGATCAGCACTCCGTTTTCGCGCTGGGTCACTGCTCCTCCCGCCGGCATTCGAACTGCGTCGTGTAGCCGCTGTCGCCGATCGCGTGCGTCGTCGCGGTGACGAAATAGCGGCCGCTGAAACGCTTGCCCGCGCCGTCGATCATGACCACGCTCCCGGCGCGCAGGTCGGGCAGTCCGACCGTCGAGCCGCTGGCCTTCACCATGTCCTTGGCGTTCTCCTCGAGCGTGCGCAGCGCGAGCGTCTTCGCCTCTTCCTCGCTCTCGACCGGCTTCGTGGCGATGATCTCCTTCCGCTGATTGAAGGCCTGTTCGATCGACGCCTGTCCGCCCGCCTCGCCGACGCCCTTGACCCCGATCTCGCTCCGTTTCGCGGTGCCGACGATCGGCTTCTTATTGAGGCGGTCCCACCCGCGCACGGTGACCTCGCCGACCTGGTTCGCGGTGGTGAGGTCGGGCTTGAAGTCGATCAGCGAGCGGCCGTAGCGCAGTTCGTAGGTGGGACGGCGTACGTCGAGCGAGCGCCCGAACACGAGCACAGGCGGCTGCGACTGTCCGTTCGTTCCCTGTTCTTCGACAAAGAGCGTGTAGCCGACGCGGCGGGCGCGCTCCATGAGGAAAATGATGTCGTACTGGTTGTCCTGAAGCAGGTAGTCGTAGCGCTTTTCGTTCGGCGAGGGATTGGTCTTCAATTGAATATTGAGCCGCCCCGCGATCTCTTTCGCGACTTCGGAGTCGGTCTTCTTTTCGTATGCGTGCGACTCCTGCTTCGTGCGCAGCTTGTGAAGGACATTGAGGCCGCTGATGGCCAGCGTCGAGCCGCCGCCGGCCGGAAACGAGGGGCGCAACGCCGTGATCTGCCCCTTGACCATCAGGCGCAGGCTGTCCTTGCCGTAATAGCCCATCCACAGCTCTAGTTCTTTGCCGGGATCGAACAGCTGCTCGTCGCTGTACTTGAAGTTGCGGGTCTCGGCGTCCCAGTTGTTGATGTTGATCTCGAAGCTGTCCAGCTCCGTGATGTTGTCCTTGTAAGAGACGGAGAGGATGTCGCGGATGACGTCCTGCCCCTGCGGACGGCCGGCGATCTTCACCTGGAAATACGGGACATAGAAGTCCTGTCCCTTGCCGATCGGAACCGCCGCCGCCTCGGCCATCAGGACCTCCGCTCCGGTGTACCGAACACGCCCAGCGCGGGCACGAGCAGCCGCGTCCCCGGCCGCAGCCGGCGCGGATTCGCGGCCGTCTCGGCGTTGGCGGGATCGTCGGCGATGAAGCGCCACTTCGACGAGTCGCCGTATTCGTCGAACGCGATGCGGCTCAGGGTGTCCTTCAATTGCGCGATGCGCTGCTTGGAGTGATCGGAGGACTGGAGATTGAGCTCCGCGAGCTGCTCCTCGAGGGTCTTGTATTCGCGGAACGTGACCGAGAGCGTCGCGCGCAGGGGGATGCCCTGCGGATTGAAGACCGTGAATTTCTGCTGGATGCTCTCCACGATGGCGCGGAAGGAGAGCCCGCGCCCCCACACGAACTTCAGCCGCGGCGGCGCGTGGGTATTGCCCTGGATTTTCACGAGCTGATAGACGGGCTTCGTCAGGTCGCGCACGTCCTTGACCGGACTCTCACCCATCCCTTCCTGGGTGGTGTCGAAGAAAAGCTCGAGCGTCAGTTTCTCGTTCTGGCCGCGGACGAACTGGAGGATCGGCGAGTCGATGCCGGGAATGGCGATCTCCGCGATCTGCGCGCCCTTCTGCAGCGTGTACTCCGACGGATTGAACTGCACGGTGATGCTCGCCGGCAGGTTCGGGCCGCGGTCGCGCGGGTCGATCTCGATGACTGCCTTTTCCAGTGACATAGGCTCAGGTTCCCGGCTCGAACGGCGCGGACGACTGCCGCTTCAATTGCGTCGCCTCACGGCTTCGCGTGGCCTCGCGCTTCTTGTCGGCGATACAGCTGACGACCAGCTTCACCAGCTTGTCGATCTGTTTCGGCGACAGGGGAAGCTCGCCTTCCACGACCGTGACTTCGCTGGTCATTTCCTCGATGTGGACGGTCATTTGATCCTCATCAATCCCTGGTGCGCGAACTCCACGGACTCGACGGCGACCGTGTTTCCCATCGCGCTCAGTTCCGGTCCCGCCCACTTGATCGGAAAGGCCTGCAGGATCTGGAACTCGATGCGATCGGTTTTTCCGCTCGGGTCGTGGACCAGGATGCTGCCGTTGCGGAACTGCATCTTTCCGCGGTTGATGTCCTCGAACCAGCTCCACAAGTCCTTGCTGACGATGCCCCGCTTCAAGGTGAGGTTTGACTGCTTGCCGCGGGTCGCGAATTTCCAGACGTGCCCGTTGACGCCGCCCTCGCGCAGCTCGTGCACCTCGGTCTCCATCGTCAGACCGGTGCAGTCGGTGAATCCGCCGGGAGGAAAATTGTCGAACCGCACCGTGAAGCGGAATGCAGTCGCGGGATCGTTGCGCGCGCCGTCAGGCATCGATCGCTCCTCCCTCTTTGAGGATCTCCATCGCGCTCTGGGTCTTGCCGATCACCACCACCACGAATTCGGCGGGATACGGCGGCTGCACGCCGATCTGGCAGATCACGCGCCCGAGGTCCTGTTCCTCGGGAGGTGTGGTCGCGGTGTCGCATTTGACGCTGTAGGCCTGCGACGAATCGGCGCCGTCGAGCATGCCCCGGCGGAACAGCAGTTCGAGAAACGCGCGCACGGTGCGGTCGATCTCGCCGCGGAGCGAGTCCGAATTCGGCTCGAAGACCGTCCATTGCGAGCCCTTGTCGATCGCCTTCTCGATCATCGCGATCAGGCGGCGGACGTTCACATAACGCCAGACGATGTCGGTGGACGTCGTGCGCGCGCCATAGACGCGGATTCCGCGTCCCGAATACGAGCGGACGACGTTCACGCCGGCATCGTTCAATTCGCCGTGGATGATCTCTTCCACGGGAAACTGCACGTCGACGGCGCCCTGCACGACCTCGTTGGCGGGCGGCTTGTGGACTCCATACAGACGGTCGCTGCGCGCGTAGATGCCGGCGACGGCACCGCTCGCGGGAATCGCGCGAACGAGCCCTGTCAGCTGCAGCGGATCGTCTACCAGTATCCAAGGGTAATACAGCCCCGCGTAATTCGTCCCCTGGAATTGCTGCACCGCCTGCATGACTGCCTCGGGGAGCAGGCCCTCGCGCGGATCGAGAATCGCCACGCGGTAGCGCAATTTCTCACAATGGCGTACCAGCGCTTCCTGCAGCACCTCCGGCTCGATGCCGGGAGGAAACTCGGGATCCTCCTGCGGCGGCTTAGGAGGCATGGGCTCGACGTCGAGCCGGCTGCAGTCGGGCGGCCGCGGCGGCTGCGTTTTCGGGAAAATGCGCAGCTTCGGCATCGCGTCCGGAATCGCGACCATCGCCACTTCGTCGATCAGCTCCAGCGCGGCCAATCCCCAGCGCCGGTCGATCGGCGCGTCCTCGCCGGTGAAATGGCTGGCATTGAGCGTCGCCAATCCGTCGGCGCCGCCGCTCAGCCATCCCATTCCACTTTGGACTGCGGCGGCTGCGCCGCCGCTTTCGAAAGCGGCGGCAGAGCCGCCGCAGTCCAGAATGGCCAGGGGAGAATGGATCGTCGCGGGGGACAAGTCCGTTGCACGGTCGACCGGATTCCGGATCAGCTCCTCGGTATTGTCGGGATAATGCAGCGTCAAGGAGACCAGCTGGCCGCCGCGGGTAATCCAGCGCGCGAGAATGCCGTTGCCCCAGCTGCCGGGACTGCCGGCAGTCACAGTGAGCAGCGTCTGCCCGAGGCCGTCGACGATCGACAGTGACGCGCTTCGGGCCGTGAGCGGATCGGCGACGCGCACCACCCAGCAGGTGACGCCGCCGTTGTCGAAGAATCCCTGCACGGCATAGGCGAGAAACGCCTGCGCCAGGGGGCCGCCGAAAACGCTCGCGAATTGCGTCCGGCTCTCGATGCGCACCGGGAGGTGCAACGGACCGCGCGAGGAGATGCCCACGAAGCCGGCGATGTCGGTGCGCAGCGGTCCTATGAGCGGCGCGCCGGCGTCCTGCTCCTCGAAGTAAATCCCCGGTGTGCGGTAGTTGCGCATTATTCGAGTACCAGTCCCTCGTGCGCGAGCTCGAATTCCTCAATGGCGATGTCGTTGTTCTTGGCATTGAAGGCCGGGCCGCCCCACTTGTTCGGCCAGGCCTCGTAGAAATGCCACACCATCGCCGCCTTGCGTCCCTCATCGAGGAGCGTGATCGTGCCCGACATCCGCTTGGTGCGCCCTTCAATGACGCTCTTGCGCCACTCCCACAGGTCTTTCCCGTTGGCGGTGAAGCCGCGCTTGAAATTGATGTTCGGGTACTTGGCCTTGCCGGGCTGCTTGTGGACGGTGATGTCGTAATTGCCTTCCCGATACTCGATGATGTCGGTCTCGGTCATCAGCCCCGTCACCTCGGAGAAGCCGGCCCGGATGCCTTCGATGTCGATGATGAAATTGAAACTGGCCAGCGGGTCACGTCGTGCTGCGGTTGCCATGAGTCATCTCCTCGCTTATTGCTCGGCTTCCACGGTCTTCTGCGAGATGCGGAAGATCACGAATTCGGCGGGCTTCACCGGTGCGATGCCGATGAGGCAGATCAGCCGCCCGTTGTCGAAGTCGTCCTGGGTCATCGTGGTGCGGTCGCATTTGACGAAGAAGGCTTCGTCCTGGGTGACCCCGGCGAGCGCGCCGTTGCGCCATACCGTGCGCAGGAACGCCGTAATGGAGAGGCGGATCGACGCCCAGGTCTGTTCGTAATTCGGCTCGAAGACCGCCCACTGCGTGCCGCGGTCGATGGACTGCTCGATGAAGATGAAGAGACGCCGCACGTTGATGTACTTCCACATCGCGTCGGAGGACATCGTGCGCGCGCCCCAGACCCGGATGCTGCGGCCGTCCGGGCGGAAGTCGCGGATGACGTTGACACCCTTCGGATTGAGGATGTCCTGCTGCTGCTTGTTGAGGATCAGCCGGAGCGGCTTGTTGTCGCCGCTCAGATCGCGATTGATGATGCCGCGCACGACCTCGTTCGCCGGCGCCTTGTGCACGCCGCGCTCGATGTCGACACGCGCGTAAATCCCGGCGAGGTGGCCGGTCGGCGGCACGAGCACATGTCCCTCGGGCGTGTGCGGCGCGAGGACGCGCACCCACGGCAGATAGAACGCGCCGTACGTGGAGTCCTGCGGCGGGCGAAGATTGGCAATGTCTCCGTCCTGCTCCGCCGCGCTCGCGCTCATGACGGCGAAGCGATCCTTCTGCTGCTCGCATTGCATCAGCAACGGCCCCTGCACGGCCGGCAACAGCACTTCGTCGGGCACGCCGATGATCGAGATGTCGCGGATCGCACGCAGTCCGGCCAGGCCGCTGAATCTGTTCGGGGTGACCTGGCGCCCTTCGAAGTCGGGGACCCCGAGCGCGCTGCCGTCGTCGCCGTTCTCGAGAACGTCGCCGGTATTGAAGTTCGCGATGTTGCCGGGACGGCCGGTCACGGTGATGGTGACCAGCTTGGACGCGGCATTGACGACGCTTTGCGCGAAATTCGTGTCGGTCGAGACGGCCGAGAGATTGTCGTAATCCTCGATGACGTCGGGCTCGCGGCGGTCTGGATTGCCGAGGCTCGCGGGATCGGTGGGATCGACGAAATTCGCGGGAATGCCGTCGCGGTAATAGATCAGCGAGAGGCGGAACCACTGATCCGTCGGGCTTCCCGCGCGCCGTAAGGAGGCGTCGCGGATGCGGATCATGACGTTGTTGCCCCACCCGCCGGGACCGAGCGCCGTCAGGAACAGCGGGGTGCGGTCGGCGGTGGCCGCAACGCCGTCGAGGGGCGTAATGCGCGCCACCAACAGCCGCTGCCCGCCATTGTCGAAGAAGCCGCGCACGGCGTATGGGAGATAGATCAGCGTCTGCGTCGAGCCGGCGCGGTCCACATAGCCGCCGAACCAGCGCTGATACTCCTCCCAACTCGTGACCAGGCGCGGCAGGATCGGGCCGCGCTCGGTCGCACCGGCCATGCCGGTCGTGCTGGTACTGACGCCTTCAATCGGACGCGGTCCGGTTTGGATTTCCTCGATGTATACGCCCGGTGCGAGATACTCTGGCATGAGACTCTCCCTGATTCATCCGATGTGAAACGTAGGCACGACGACAGTCGCGCGGCTCTTGACCTGCGGCACGTTTTCCGATGCGGTATCGCCGTTCGGCGCCACCGCGGTGACTTCCGCGGGCACGCCGTCCGGTTGATTGATGTCGAAATAGAACATCCACAATCCCTCGCCGCCGGTGCGCACGCTTTGATTGGGGATGATGTCCACGCTGATCTCCGCGTCGCGCACCGGTGTGTTGCGCGTGGTGAAGACCGCGCCGCGCAACGAGGTCTGCGACAGCGCGTTGTCCTGGCCGGCCTTCAATACGACGGCGTTGACCACGACATCCGGCTCGCCGGGGATCGCGATCGTGACGGTGGCATTGATGTCGTTCGCGTTCGCATGGCGGAACGCGACGACCCAGGCGCCGCTCTTGTCCGTCCTCGCGGTCGTGAACCCGGCCGGCGTGTTGGCGACTGTGACGGTGGCGTTGGGAACGGGATCGCCGCGTACGCCGCGGACGACCGTGCCGCGCAGCAGCGTCATGCGCGAGGACGGCAACGTGACGTCGGGGAACGGATAGTTGTAGCCGGGCAGCAGCGGCTGCGGGAGCAGCGTCGCCGGCGTCGGCGGCCACTCGAGGTCGAGCTCGAGCGGCTGGTAATAATCGCCTTCGATGCGCAGGCGATAGCGGTCGGGTGCAATGCGCAATGAAGGCTCGCCGCGGCGGTCGCGCGCTTCGTCGGCGAACACATAGACCGTCCCCGATCCGCTCCGTTGTGCAGCGAGGCTGATCGGCGGATCGAGCGGCGTCATCGCCAGACCGTGCGCAATGAGACTGAAGCGCAATGGCGGAATCGGCGACGGCATCTCGCCGCGCGTTCCGCGCTCCTTTGCGAATTGATCGACGAGCGTGATCACGCCGGCCGCTTCGGTCACATAGCGTTCGAAGATCGTCACGGCGCAACTCCCTGAACGCCGGCCACGTCTTCGTCGAAGTGAAAGCGCCGGTCGCCGATCCGCTTGGCCTGCTCGAGGCGCAGCGAGTCGATCTGCGGGACGCGCACTTCGTAACAGACCGAAAGCCTGTAGGGCTGCTGCAGCGCCTCCCACACCTCGGCGAGCTCGCGCAGGTCGCGGTGCGACATCATGATGCGCAGCTCCTCCCCTTTCCCCGGCTCTTCCGCGCTCTCCAGCAGGAGAATCGCGTTGTCGTGGAAAATCTGCATCGAGCGGCCGAGGACCATCTGGTCGCTGTCGTCGCTGCCGGTGAACGGCGTGAGGAGATAGAAGAGATTGATCGACAGCGGCGGAAACCGCTGCCGGGTGTCGTCGCCGGGAACGCGCTCCTGCGGCTGATTGCGGAGATATTCGTTCTGCTGCACCTGATACAGCCAGATCGACAGGCGATGTCCCGCGTCGGTGGCGGCGTCCGCGGGATTCCGGAGCACGATCGCGTCGATGTTCGGAACCGGTGCATTGGACCCGCTGGTCAGGTCGACGTCGCCGTCGAACCCGTCCCAGAGGGTTTGCCGCAGCAGCTTGCTCACTTCCGAAATGACGGTGTATTTCACTGTTCGTCCGTTTGACTGCCGCGCCGGATATCGCCGAACGCGTCCCGGTATTCAATCAATGCGTCATAGAGCTTCTTGTAGAGTTCCTGGGCCATGTCCGGGCTGGTGACCACGCGGACATACACGCGCACCGGTTCCTCGCCGACCCAGCCCTGTCCGAAGTCGAAGACGAATTCGGACGCGTTGTGACCAACCTCCGCGTAATTCGAATACCTCGCTTCTCCAATGCGACTGCGGTCGACATCGTTTTTCTCCATACGCTGCGTCTCATGGATCGAGCGGATGGCCAGTCAAGACGGCGGCTGCTTGTCATAGCCGCCCTTGGGCGGCTCTTCTTTGGGCGGCTCGCATTCGGGCTCGGGCGGCTCGTAATCGGGCGGCTCGTAATCGTCGTCGTCATCGGGAGGAGGAGGAGGAGGCTCGTAACCGCCTTTGGGCGGTTCCTTCGGGGGCTCGTACCCTTTCGGCGGCTCCTTGGGTGGCTCGTACCCTTTGGGCGGCTCTTTGGGAGGCTCGTAACCCTTCGGCGGCTCCTCCGGCGGCGGCGGTGGTTCCTCAGTGGGCGGCTTGTAGCCTTTGGGCGGTTCCTCGGTCGGCGGCTCCTCGGTCGGTGGCTCCTCGGGCGGCTTTTCGGGCGGCTTATATCCGCCCTTGGGAGGTTCTTTCGGCTGATAGCCTTTCGGCGGCTCCTTCGGAGGCTCGTAGCCGCCCTTCGGCGGCTCGCACGGCTGCGGCGGGATCTTCTTGCAGTCTCCCACCGGCAGCTTGTCGGCGATCTCCTGGATCCACTTCGCCTTCTTGTCCTGGAACGCCTTGATCTTCGCTTTCTCGTCGGCCTTGGCCGCCTCGAGCTTCTCCTCGGCCTCGCGCTGATACTTGACCGCGTTGGCCAGCACGTTACCGGCGTATTGCAGCGCTTTCGCGTATTGCTCCGGCGTGCGGCGGTCGTAGCGGCCTAAGAGGTCGAGCATGACCAGGACGTAGAAGTACGATTTCGAGCAGTTCTTGGCCGTTTCCTCGGCGTCGGCCTTCTTCTGCAGGTCCCCCGCTTCTTTGAGGATCTCCGCATTGCGCGCCGGAATGCCGGCGACCTTGTCGAAATACTTCTGCGCCGCCGCGGTGTCGACTTTTCTCTTGGCGACCTTCACGTCCAGCGGCCAGATGGCGCGGCCGGCCTCGTCGGCCTCTTCCTTCAGCGCCGCGACCTCTTTGCTGCCCGCGGTTTCCTGGTCGGCGACGTCCTGCGGATCGGGAACCTTCGGCTTGAGGGCCTTCTCCTTACAGCCGGCCCACTCTTTCAGCTTCTGGTATGTCTCCGCGTTGATGGTGGAGGTCTTGTCGACGTCCTTCGTTTTCTGGTCGATGTCGTCGACGGTCTTTTTGACATCGACAATCTGCGCCTTGAGGCGCGCCTGGTCCCTCTGGTTTGCCTCGAGAGAAAGCTCGAGTTTCTTGAGCGTATCGGCGGGCGAGGTCGCTTCCGGCATCCGGTCCTCCATCTGTTGTGAGCCGGATGGGATTGCAGACGGTGGGCCGCCGGTGCCACTGCACTAAGTCGCTGAAAACGCTGATTAGCGCGTTAGGCGCCGCCGGAATGTGTAACGCGGAAGTGTTACACCGGCACGCAGGATTGCGGCCTATCACGATACATGACAGCGAGTTACGCGATTGCCGAAGTGTACGTAACGCCGATGTGACACTTTGCGGCGTTACTCGATGCTCTTGACTGTGAAGTCTACGCGGTAATCAGCGCGCGACCAATTGCGTACGCAATTGGAAGGTGGCTGCCGCCGGTCGGGCGGAAGTCAAACGTGATCTCCTCGGAGGTAGGTTGCCGATTCCAGCCGGCGTCGCGACATCGGGCCGTGGCGAACGGCAGGATGCGTCGCCTGATGAGACGTGTTCTACGTGATCGTCAGTTTCCGCTGTCGTGCTGATGATCGCGTGGCGTCTTGGAGCTGAAATGCGTAGACTGCTGAAAGCTGGTAATGAGCATACTGACAGCATCGCTGCTCGTCTCCTGTGCACCATATCGCTCGCTAAGCGTCTGGAATCCGAGGTTTCTCAGTAGGATCGACCTCCTCGGCCGGCGCGAGATGTTTCGGCTTCGAATCCCGCATCATGAGCGTCGAGCTACAGCTGTTCGAGCGCGGCCGCCTGCTGCGGCTTTTCACGCACGGAAACGGCGTGTGGGAGCGGCGATTGCCGTGAGGGGCGACTCGCGCAACGGACGGGGCTCACGGAACCGGCGCCGACTCCGTCATTCGACGAATGTCGCGCTGGGCCCGTCGCCACATCTTCGGGCGTGCTTGCATCGCCGCGATGGCTTCGTCGAGATCGTCGGGCCGGTCCGCGCGGAGCACCTCGATGAGTTGTTCCGCCTGTGCGATGTCCTTTCGCGCCCTGGTCTGTTCTGCGACGGGACGATTCCTCGCGACCCACACCTTGTGCAACGCATATCGACTCGGGTCGGGGACATGGACGAGAATCCCGCTGCCCCCGACCACTGCCGCTTTGGCCGTTTGCTCGATGAGATAGTCGATTCCCTCGAGCGGCTGCGCGGCAATGGTGAGATGCGGAAGGGGCACCGGCTTCTTCCGCGTCCCGCGTCGTGTGGTAGTCAGGAAGTCGATGCGCAGGTCGCCTCCGCGAACTTTCAGGGAAGTAGACGGGTCGCGCGGGTCGAGCTCGGGGACGGCGACAAACCGCGGCTCGATCGCCTTCAGTCGCTCCAGAATGTCCAGCGATGCTTCCCGGCCGGCGGCGACGGAGATCGTGGCATCCTGAGAGGCTGTGAAGGATTCGCGATCGGCGACAGAAGGGAGTCAGAAGGAGCGAGATGATGGCGTGCGCGAGACCTCGAGCCGCGAAGAACTCAAGGGGATGGTGCGGGCCGAGACAAGAAGATAGCCGCTGAAGAGCGTCGAGAAAACTGCACGGAGGTCGGTGCGGTCGGTTTTCGCGGTTCTG
>QHVT01000010.1 GCA_003223645.1 Acidobacteriota bacterium
CCCATTCCATGCTCGTCGCGATCTACCACATGATTCGTGACAACAAGCCCTACCGTGAGCTCGGAGGGGACTGGCTCGACAAGCGTTCCGCGGAATCAAAAAGCAAAGCGCTCGTGAACCAACTCGAGCGTCTCGGCTACCGTGTCGAGCTCCTTCCAGCGCAAGCGTAGTCACATGCGCTGAACATTCGCGTCGCGCTCGCCCCGCACGCATCTCTGCTGGCGGACCGACTTCGCGCCCGCCCGTTCGACGTGTATCTTTTCGCCCGGATGCTGTTTCGCAGCAGAGGTGAGAAACCCATCCAGCTGGTTTTCGGAACACCGGCGGTAGTGCTTCTCACTTCTGCATTCTGCGTTCTGCGTTCTGCATTCCTGGGCCGTGCGCGCACGACTGCGCCACGAAAACACCATGCGACGAGCATACGCACGCTAACTCCCCACCGAATCGCCGCCTAACCGCGCTATCATTCCCCCTCCAAAATCTCTCCCTTACGGAGTCCATCAATGCCGTTCGCCATCCCCAGGCGCATCGCTCTTCTTCTGCCTTTCCTCGCCCTCAGCGCATTCGCGCAGGAGCCGTGGGACCAGCCGCCGTTCGCGAGCGAGCCGAAGGCGCTCATCGCCGCGGCGGAAAAAATCGACGACGGCGGCAAGGGGCTCGTAGACCTCCTCGACGAATTCGACTTCACGTTCGACGCGGAAGGCCACAGCACCTCGACGTGGCGTCTCGTGTATCGCATCGTCGAAGAAGCCGAGGTCGAGGAGAATGCGAGCGTCGAGGCCTCGTGGGCGCCGTGGTACGACGAGCGGCCGGTCATCACCGCGCGCGTCGTCACGAAGAACGGCAGCGTCCACATGCTCGACGCAGCTGCGATCACCGAGACCGCGGGAAGCTACGACTTCGACATCTTCAGCGACCAACGCCTTCTTCACGCGCCGCTGCCGGCCGTCGAAGTGGGATCGGTCGTCGAGTACGTCATCACCGTCAAAGGAAAGACTCCCATTCCGGGCGCCGGCACGAGCTCGTTCTTCACGTTCGGGCGATGGGTTCCGGTGCATCGCACGCGGCTCGTCATCTCCGGACCGTCGGCGATCGAGCCGCGCATCGTCAACAAGTCGGACATCCAGCCGGTCGTCGATGAAAAAGACGGCGTGCGCCGCATGCTGTTCGAGAGCAAGCGCATCGATCCGTCCGAAGAGCTGCAGGACTATTTCCTGCCGTTCGACGAGTCGAACGAGCGCTACGTCGCGTTTTCCACCGGCGCGTCGTGGCAGCAGATCGCCGCGCAGTACGCGCAGATCGTCGACCGCCAGATTGCGGGCAACGACCTCACCACTCTCGTGCGCAATGCGATCGGAAACGCGACCGATCGCCGCGAGATCATGGCGCGTCTCCTCGCCTCGATTCAGAAAGACGTCCGCTACGCCGGCGTCGAGATCGCCGAGGGAACGATCATTCCGCGCGCGCCGTTGACGGTGCTGAAAAACAAATACGGCGATTGCAAGGACAAGGCGACGCTGCTCGTGGCGATGCTGCGCGCGGCCGGCATTCCGGCGAACGTCGTGCTGCTCCGATCCGGAACGGACTTCGATGTCCAGAAAGACTTGCCGGGACTCGGCCGCTTCAATCACGCGATCGTGCGCACCGGCGGCGACGATCCGGTGTGGATCGATCCGACCGATGAGTTCGCGCGCGCGGGCGAGCTGCCGTCGCAGGATCAGGGCCGTCTCGGATTGATCGCATCCGCGGAGACGACCGCGCTCACGCTGACGCCGGAGCTGCCGTCGACTGCGAATCGCTCGAGCGCACGACGCGTCCTCACGCTGCCGGAAAACGGGAGAGCTCATCTCGTCGAGACCAGCGACACCGTCGGACCGCTCGACGCGGCGCGGCGCCGCTGGGTCGCCGGCACCGACGCGAAGAGTTTTCGCGAGACGCTCGAGAGCTCGGCCAAAACGCAGTACCTCGCGAAGTCGCTCGCGAAGTACGAGGCCACGGACGCGCACGATCTCTCGAAGCTGTTTCATCTCACCGTCGAGATGAACGACTCGCGCAACGGCATCATCGATCGCGGCCAGGGATCGGTCGCCATGAGCGCAAACTCGGTGCTGAGCGAGCTCCCGTACGTCCTCACCAACTGGAGCGAGCCGCAGCCGGACGACAATCCGAAGACGAAGCAGAAGACGCGCGTGCACGACTTCGTCTTTCCGTCGCCGTCGGTCGACGAGCTGACGTATCACATCGTTCCGCCGGCGGGTTTCACACCGCGCACGCTGCCGAAGTCGGCAACGAAAAAGCTCGGCACCGCGACTTACACGACCGAATTCGTCACGCAACCCGACGGATCAGTCGACGTCACGCTGCGTCTCGACAGCGGCAAGCGCCGCCTCACTCCCGCGGAATTCAAAGAGACGCGGGTCGCGCTCAGCAAACTGTCGGACGAGCCGGCGATCATGGTCGGCTTCGATCTCATCGGGCAGGCGAAGCTCACTGCAGGCGACGTCGGCGGCGCGATCGCCGAGTTCCGCAAGCTCGTGGCGCTGCATCCGAAGGAAGCGCAGCATCACAGCGAGATCGCGAGCGCGTTGCTGGCCGGCGGACTCGGCGAAGCGGCGCGCGAAGAAGCGCGGCGCGCGGTGACGATCGAGCCGAAGAACGCGCTCGCGCACGCGCGGCTCGCCGACGTGCTGCAGCACGACCTGCTCGGCCGCCCGTTCCGGAGCGGCTGCGACATTCCGGCGTCGATCGCGGAGCTGCGCAAGGCGAAGGAGCTCGACTCGACGCTGCTGTCCGAGCGCGTCGAGCTCGCGCGCGTGCTCACGTACGGCGACGACGGCATCCAGTATTTCGGCCGCAACGCGCGCCTCGGCGAGTCGATCGACGAATACCGTGCGATCGCGAAAGACTTCGGCGATGAAGCGGATCGATTCGAAGGCGAATACTCGCTCGTCCTCGCCTACGCGGGACGCTTCGCGGAGTTGAAGGAATTCGCGGCGAACACGAAGAACGAAAAATTGCGCGACGTCGCGCGCACATTCGCGATCCTCATCCTCGCCGGACTCCCCGCCGCACAGAACGAACTGGCCGCGTTCCCGATCGATTCGCGGCGCGCGTACGCCGCCGAGATCGCGGGGTATCTCATGAAGTTGCGCCAATACGCCGAGGCGGCGGCGATGATGGAGATGGCCACGCAGGGAGGGGCGAACGCGTCGCAGGCCGGACAGTTCATCGAGATCATGAAGAAAGCGCGGCGGATCGAGGACATGCCGCTGCAGGACGACGATCCGCGAAGCATCATCACGCGACTCATGAGTGCATTCGCGCGCCTCGACCGCGACTCCGCGATGAAGCTGTTCGCTCCGGACGTGCAGGCCATCGTCAGGAAAGAGCAGGACAAGGGAGACGACGACTTCTTCTCCTCATTCGGAAGCGCCATGGACCTCGGCATGTCCCCGCAGATGCTCGTCGACATCGTGCAGCCGATGCTGGTGGTCCAGAAGGACGGCGACGAGCAGAAAGGCTATCGCGTGCGGATGCGCATGCCGATGGCGGAGGACGGCGCGGCGCTGACGTTCTTCGTCACGCGCGACGGAGACCGTTACCTGATCAACGCGACGAACGAGGATGAATCGTTCGGCATCAGCGTTCTCGGCCTCGTCGAGCGGAACCAGCTCGAGCGCGCGCGCACGTGGCTGAACTGGCTGCGCGAGGACGTCGAGCTGGGAGGCGGAGACGATCCGCTGAAAGGCTCGGCCTTCGCCGCGATTTGGCCGAAGGCGAAAGCGACTGCGACGGCGGACGAGATCCGGCTCGCCGGCGCGATGCTGCTCGTCGAGCACGATCACGAAGCGGCGGCGAAGCTCGAGGAGCTGCGCGCCGGCGCGATCGGGGCAACGAAGACGGCGATCGAGCAGACGCTCGCGGGCGCGTACGTGAAAGCGCGCAAGTGGGACAAGGCGATCGAGCTCGCGCGCCCGCTCGCGGAACAGTTCCCCGACTCGCCGATCGCATTCAGCTGGCTCGCCAGCGCGCTGTCGTACAGCGGAAAAAATGCGGAGGCGGAAACGCTCGCGAAACAGCGTCTCGAGCGCTTGCCGAAAGACCGCGCCGCGTTGCGCGCATTGTCGCAGAACGCATCGGTCGCGCACGACTACACTGCCGCGGAAACATACGCGCAGCAGGTGCTCGGCGAGACCGTTCCGGAACGCGACGATTACAGCCGCGCCGCATGGTGCGGCGTCTTCACCGGAAATCTCGAGCGCGCGCTGGAAAACGCGCGGCAGGCGACGATGGTCGGCGGCAAGAAGGAAAAGGAATCCGCGCCCGCCCTCCGCACACTCGCGCTCGTGTTCGCCGAGAGCGGAAAAGCACTCGAAGCGCGACAGGCACTCCTCAACAGCATCGACCAGCGCAACGCCGCCCAGCCGAACGGCGACGAGTGGTACGTCCTCGGCCGCATCGCCGAAACCTACGGCGTTCGAGACGCGGCACTGGCGGCCTACAAACGCGTGCAGGAAAAGGGAACGCCGGGAGAACAGTGGAAGGAATTGGCGGAGAAGAGGATGAAGGGTTTGCAGTAGCGCTGCGCCGATAGCGGCTGCGCTGATGGCGGCTGCGCTGATGGCGGCTGCGCTGATGAACCTGTGAGCGAGTTGTTGCTCACGTCATCCTGAGAATGTGGTGACCGCTGCCCTCAGCGGTCACCGCGCCGCCTCACGGCGGCGCCAGCGGCGCGCAGCGCCGCGCGACCGCTGAGGGCAGCGGTCGCCACAAAGCTCTTGGAATTTTCACAGCCTCTGAGCCGCGAAGACGGCGAAGGACAATTGCAGGGCTTTCGCATTTCGAGATCCTTCGTCGCGCTTCGCGGACTCAGGATGACGACTTGGCACTCTGCTATCAGCGAAGCCATCATCCGCCATCAGCGAAGCCGCCATCCGCGAAGCCGCCAACGGCGCAGCCTCAAACGTACGCCTCATCCTGCTCGATCCTCGACAAAATCCACGCGAAGTGTCCTACGGTGATTTTGCCGCCGCAATAGGAGCAGACGCCGGTGGATCCGGCGTGAACGGAGGCGCCGCAATTCGGGCATGTGATCACTGCATTGACGGTGATTTTCGTGCGGATGAACGTCCAGTATTCGCTCCAGCTGCGGACCTGTTCCTTCGAGCCGGCGACGACGGTGCCGTTTTCATGGTCGGTGTGGTCGCGGCCGTTTGCGAACAGCCGGACAGTAATGGCTTCATAGAATGCGTCGGCGGTGATTTTCACAGGATCTACCCGTGTAATCGTGAAATCGTCGACGACATTGCGTAATTTCTGTCGAATGTATGCATCGATCCAATAGCGATGCATCTGGAAGAGGTTCTCCGTCTCATAGGGACGCACCCGCTCCCAATCGCGGGCCGTCCAGGCGTCCTGTAGTTCTTTCGCAATCGCGCGGACGCGTTGTTCGAAATCGCTCCAGGTGAAATCGGGATGTTCTGACTCGAACGCCGCTTTCCTTTGTGCGAAATGCGGCTGGTATTTCGTCGGCGCGTTGGTGCCGCGCTCGGGGACGTTCGACGTCAGCAGCGGCCCGCGCGTCTCGCGGCTGAGGAGCGTAATGCTGCGCACATACCAATTGAACGCACCGCTCTCGATCTTGACGCCGCAATAATCGCAGGAGCCGTCGGTGCGCGTGCGCAACGCCGCGCCGCAGCGCGGACAGTGATCGGCTTTCGCCTTCTCCGGCGGCGGCGAGAGGATGTCGCGCCGCCGCTCCAGCACCCACTGTTCGCGCAGATAAAACGCCGTCTCGCCTTCGGTGATGTTGCTCTCGTATTGCACCGTCGCGCTGACGGTCGGTCCGTCGATTCCTGTAAACGCGACGACATTGCACGCGCCGACGATCACCGCGCGCACGTCGCCGCTTCGCCTCTGCAGCATCGTGCGCGCGGCAGCGGAGAGATACGGCGCGAGTGTCTTCAAGTCGCCTTTCGCGCGCGCATTGTGGGCGAGCGCATAGATTGAATAGCAGAAGTCGCTGAACACGATCTCCGAGAAATTCGGATCGAAACGGCGCAACGCGTCGAGGCTCGCCGCACGCTTCGCCGGTGGCGTGGTCGACACTTTGAGCAGCGTCGCCTCGCCCTGCTTGGACTTCCACCATTTGAACAAAATGAACGCGACGACGATGTCGATCGGAATGCCGACCGCGGGATGATGAACGGTCAGCCAGATCAGCAAACGCAGCAGGTAATACAGCAGCTCACCCGCGCCGTCTCCCCCGCCCCCGCCGCCGCCGCTGGAGCCGCCGCCGGAGTACGACTCCCCTCCGCCCACGCGCAGCAACGTGTAGATCGCGTCGATCATCACTCTTCCGCGAACCAGGGCGCGTTCGCCAGCTCGTCGCGATCGCCGTCGAGCCGCGGCAGGTGGCACTCGAGCAGCGGTGCGAGCTCGCGCAGGATCGCGACGAGTGCCATCGCGTCATCCGCGCGCGTCGCGCGCGCGGCGGCGATCACGCGGTTCCATTCGAACGCCGGCACCGCGACCAGCACGCCGCGATCGGCGAGGATCTCGATGCGCCGCTCCAGCAGTCCGTGATACACGACGACACCGCTCTCGCGCTCCGTGTTCGCCACGCCGCGCTCGAAGAACACCGACGCCGCAACCGTGCGCGCCTGCGTCGCGCGCTCGCGCTCCGTCGTCATCAATCGCCGCGCCGACTCGCTCCGCTGCGCGATCAAAATGCCGACACCGAACGCGAGCGCGGTGTCGACCAAAACCCACAGCGGCGTGAAATGCCACGGCGAAAACAGCAGCACGACCAGCGCGACGAACGCGATCAGCGCCGCGAACCGCGCGTCCGCATGCGCGTAACTCCCCGACCGCGCGCGGATCTCGATCACCACCTCCGCGCACGAACGCGCCTCCAGCTCACGCACCGCATCCGTGAGCGCCGCCGCGGTTTCTTTCGGGATCTGTTTCGACAACGCGGCCGATTATCTCTCGTCCCGCGCCCGAGCCCGCGCCCGAGCCGGATGGCGGATGGCGGATGGCGGACACACAAACTTTTCTCGCCCGCCATCTGCCATCCGCCATCCGCACGCACAGGCGCGGTTCAGCGTTCCTTCGTATACAGCAAATCCAGCAGCTCCTTCTCGATCGCGCGGAACTCGGCAGAGGATTTGAGGATGCTGTTGCGCTCGGAGAAGCGGGGCACATCCACGCGATGGAGGACGTGCGTGGGGCGAGGGGCGAGGACGTAGATTGTGTCAGCCAGGTAGACCGCCTCGGACACGTCATGGGTCACGAACAGAATCGTGTTGTCCTCGGTCTTGGAGACGTCGAGGAGGAGGCTCTGCATCCCCCAGCGCGTGCCTGGGTCGAGGGCTCCGAAGGGCTCGTCCATCAGCACGAGACGCGGTTGATTGATCAACGTCCGGGCGATGGCGACGCGCTGCTTCATGCCGCCGGAGAGGTCCTTCGGGTAACGGTCGGCGAAGGAGTCGAGACCGACGGCTTCGAGGTACTTCTGCGAGAGCTTCCTGCGCTCGGCCGCGCTGACGCCGCGCAGTCGCAGGCCGTACTCGACGTTGTTGCGTACGGTCATCCACGCGAACGACGTGTAGGCCTGGAACACCATGCCGCGATCGCGTCCCGTATCGGTGACAGGCTCGCCGTCGACGAAGATCTCGCCCTTCGTGGGGATCAACAGTCCGGCAACGGCTTTGAGGATCGTCGACTTTCCGCATCCGGACGGACCGAGGAACACGACGATCTCGCCACAGCCCGGTTTGTCGAGGATGTCGAGCGTGATGTGGCGGACGGCTTCCGTCTCCTGGCCGGCGCGGTCGACGTAGGTCACCGCGAGATTGAGGATGCGCAGTTTCGGCGTCTCATCCTGGGAGAGGACGGCTTTGTACGTTCCCTCCAGCCCTTCGGGGTTGATGTCGACGGCGATCGTTCCCGGCTCGCCCTGCTTCTTCACAGTTGTGCCTCGCGCCAGGAGAAGAGGATGCTCGAGATCATCCGGATGACCTGATCGGTGATCAGGCCGATGCCGCCGATGACGATGAGTCCCGCGAACGACCACGAGGCTTTCTGATGCGTGCGAGCCAGCTCGACCATGTAACCGAGGCCGTGCTCCGGATTCACCGCCTCGGCGAGGATGACGTACGTCCACGAGATCGCATTCATCACCCGGAACGAGTCGAAGACCTCAGGCAGCGCCGCCGGGACGAGCACGGTGCGGAGGACCTGGCCCTTGCTCGCGCCGAGCGTGAGCGCCGTCTGTACGAGCTCCTCGGGAACGGCGCGGATCGCGCTGACGACGACGGGAAGGAGATAGACGAAGACGCCGAGAAAAAGGAAGGCGATCTTTTCCTTCTCATAGATGCCGAACCAGAGGATCAACAGCGGGATGAACGCCGAGATCGGCATGTAACGCAGCGGCGCCATGATCGGCTCGAAGATGTGGTGAATCGGGGTGAATGCGCCCATGAGGACGCCGAGGGGCAACGCCATCGCGGAGGCGAGCAGGAACGCGATGACGATGCGCCGCGTGGAGATGAGGATCGCGCTCCAGAGGTCATACTGCAGGAAAAGCTGCAGCGTGCCGCGCGCGACGTCGGTCGGCGACGGCAGGAAGTCGGCCGGGGCGAGGCTCGCATAGCTGATCACACACCACGCGCCCAGGACGAGGAGCGGCATCAGAAAGGCGAGCCTCACCGCCGTCCCGCGCGGGACCGGTTGCCGGATGGACCAGAGCGATTGCTTGCGTTCGGCCACTATTGGGTCGTCAGGATCACCTTGATCTCGGTCCGGCGATTGAGCTGGCGCCCCGTTTCCGTCGCATTGTCCGCGACCGGATTCGCGGAGCCGCGCCCGATGGTCTGGAACCGGTTCGGATCGACGTTCGGGAAATTCTTCACGACATAGTTCTTCACCGCGAGAGCACGGCGCTCGGACAGAGACATATTCGCCGTCGGCGAGCCCGTTGCGTCCGTGTTTCCTTCCACGCGCAGATAGGTATTGCCGAACGACGTCATCGTGTCGCCGAGGGAGTCGAGCACGAAGTACGAGCCCGGCATGATCTCGTCGGAGCCCGGCGTGAAGTGAATCTCGATCTGCTTGTTGATGATCGCGCGATCCTTCGAGGACGGCCCCTTGGCTGCGACCTTCGGCTCTTCGACTTTCTGTCCCGGATAATCTCCCCCGATTGCGGAAAGGAATCGGGTGTCCGCCCAATCCTTGGCGTCGACGGCCCGCGTGACGAGACCCTTCTTGCGCCAGATCACGAACGCTGTGTCGAACAGGGTCTCGTAGTGCGGTTTACCGCCCGCGAGTCCGTAGAACTGCGCGTTGTCGGCGTACGGCGTGAGCTTCAGCCCCGAGAGCATGCCCGAGACTGTCTCGGTATCGAGCTTGAGCGCCTTGCCGACGATGTTGTACGCCCCGGCGGGATCGCTCCTCATCTGATCGATGCCTTCGAGCCAGCCGTGCACGAAGTCGCGCACGCTCTCCGGAGCCTTGTCGATGATGTCCTGCCGCGCGCAGAGCGTGTCCGCGATGATGTTCGTGGCCGCGGTCGTGGAAATGAGAATGTGCGCTTCGTCTCCGCGCGAGGCAACGGCGCCCGAGAGATCGGGCTCCCACGTGACGGCGGCGTCGACCTGGCGCGCCTTGAACATCGCCGCGGCCGCGGGGGCGTCCTGCGTGAAGATGATGTTCTTCTCGACGTCCGCGCGGTCCTGCGGCGCGAGGCCGCTCTGCGCCAACAGATAGAGAAGCAGGAAGTGCGACGGCGTGAACTGCGTGCAGGCGATCTTGTGGCCCTTGAGGTCTTCGACCGAATTGATCGACGACAGCGAGACGATCCCGTCGCCGCCGCGCGACCAGTCCTGCATGATGATCGACTTCGCGCGCTGATTGTTCTCCGCGAGCACGGAAGCCTCGCGCGCCCAGTTGTCGACGGTGTTCCACATGATGTCGACGTCGCCCTTTCGGAACGCCGCGAGCTTCGCGGCCGGGTCTTCGATCAGCACGAACTTGACGTCCAAGCCGTACTTGCGGCGGTAGCCGGAGCCGGCACTCGGATCCAGCCCGTTGTTGAAGACAATGCCCGGCGCGTGGCCGGCCCAGGTGTTGATGGCCACGACAAGCGGTCGATCGAGCTTGCCGCCGGTCACCGAGATCGGCGTGACACCGGTCGAGCCGGCATCGCGGCTGGGATCGGCCGGCGCATTCTTGAGTTTGTCGAAGTCCGAGGAGACATCGCTCGAGGTCGACGTTTCGGCTTTCTGCTCGCCGGTGGCCCACTTGCGCACCTCGCGGCCCTTGTAATGCCAGACGGCGTAGCCGAGGACGCCGACGATCACCACGGTGAGAAAGAGTTTCGCAAACGGCGTGAGTTTCATTTCGCAGGCTCCCGCATGAGACTGAAAACTATAGCAGGACAGCTCCTATACTGATGCGAGGAGCCCGAGCTGACCAAGCCACCTGTCACGCCCGCCAGACTGCGTGCGAGCCCGCCGTACGTGAAGTATGCCTTCGCGAATCCGTACAACCTCTCGCTGTTGTCGGGCGCGCTGGCCGTTTCTGCCATCACCCTGAATCCGATCGTCGCCGTCGCCGCCCTTGGCGTCGAAGCGCTGTGGATGTTGCACGCCCCGAGCTCGAGAAGGCTGCAGCAACGGATCTGGGACAAGAAGGCGGACCAGGCCGCCACGCAGCTCGAACGGCAGGACCTGAATCAGAAGATCGCGCTGCTCGACGAGAAGAGCCAGACGCGCGTGCGTGCACTCATCGCCGAACACCAGAGGATTGACCAGCTCACTACCCAGAACGCCTCGTTTTCCGAAGAGCTGATGCACGGCGAACTGTCGAAGAGCTGGACGCTCGTCCAGGCCTTCGTGGACATGGCCCTGACGTGCTGGCGATACGAGCGATACCTCGACACGATCGATCCAAAGGAGCTGGAGCGCAACCACACGATGTGGCAGCACCGCCTCGACGGCGCGAACCCCGATCCGCGCACGGCGGAGCTGGCGAAGAAGAACCTCGAGATCCTCGAGAAACGCAATGAGACACTGGCCGAGATCCGGCAGTACATCGTCGTGGCCCGCGGGCAGCTCGACCTGATCGAGAACACGTTCCACCTGATCGCCGACCAGATCGTGACCATGCGCTCTCCGAAAGAGATGACCGGACAACTCGACCAACTGCTGTCCGGCGTCGAGGCCGTCCGCTCCGCGGCCATCTCGACGGAAGGATTGCTCGAGTAGCTCTGTCCCCATCACGCGGTTCGCATCCCGCGCCCGAGCCCGCGCCCGCTTCCGCGCCCGGGGCGGGCGGGCTTACCTCGCTTCGCTTGCCCCCACCCCGGGCTCGGAAGCGGGCTCGGGCCCGGGATGCGAGAACATGAGCGAAACCGCACGCACGCGCATGGCACAATCACCAGATGCCGCGCGATGTGCGCCTCCTTTTCACCACGCGCTTCGTGCGTCTCTTCGCCTACGGCTTCCTCTCCGTCGTCCTCGTCCTCTACCTCTCCTCCCTCGGGCTCGACGACGCGCGCATCGGTCTCCTCCTCACCCTCACGCTCATCGGCGACGTCGTCCTGTCGTACTTCCTCACCACGCGAGCGGACGTGATCGGCCGGCGCCGCACGCTTATCGCCGGCGCGGCGCTGATGGTGCTCGCGTCCTGCGTGTTCGCGGGGACGACGAATTACACGCTTCTCGTCCTCGCCGCGATCTTCGGCGTCATCAGCCCGAGCGGACATGAAGTCGGACCGTTTCTCGCCCTCGAGCAGGTGGCGCTGTCGCACATCGTCGACGCGCGCGAGCGCACGTCGCTCTTCGCCTGGTATCACCTCGCCGGCTCGCTCGCCACGGCCACCGGCTCGATCACCGCCGGCGCGCTCTCCGATCTCCTCGGCTACCGCGGCGTCGTCATCGGCTACGGCGCGCTCGGCGCAATCCTGGCGATCCTTTTTCTCCGGCTCTCGCCGACGATCGAGATCGAGCGCCCGAAAGAAACGCAGCGCCGCCCCGTGCCGCGCATCGTGCTGCAGCTCTCCGCGCTCTTCGCGCTCGACTCCTTCGGCGGCGGCTTCGTCGTGCAGAGCATCGTCGCGTGGTGGTTCTACAAACGCTTCGGACTGCGGCCGGCGATCATCGGCTCCATCTTCTTCGGCGCGAACCTCCTCGCCGGAATCTCCGGTCTCGCCGCTGTGCGGATCGCACGACGCATCGGACTCGTGCGGACGATGGTCCTTACGCATCTGCCGTCGAACATCCTGCTCATCCTCGTGCCGCTGATGCCGAACGTGCAGCTCGCGATCGCCGTGCTGCTGCTGCGCTTCTCGATCTCGCAGATGGACGTGCCGACGCGGCAGTCGTACGTCATCGCCGTCGTCGATCCCGAAGACCGCAGCGCCGCCGCCGGAATCACCGGCATCGCGCGCACCACCGGCGCGGCGCTCGCGCCGCTCGCCGCCGTCCCGCTGATCGGCATCGCGACGTTGCAGTGGCTGCCATTCGTCATCGCCGGCGGACTGAAGATCGCCTACGACGTGGCGTTGTTGCGAGGATTTCGGAAGACCGATCGCCTGGAGTGAACCCTTCAGTCCCGCAGTTGAGAGGCCCCAAACTTCCCAAACCTTAGCGCCAGCGTCGGCAGCACTAGCAAATTCAGCACGGTCGACGTGATGAGGCCGCCGAGGATGACGATGGCCATTGGGCCTTCGATCTCGCGACCGGGAGAATCGGCGGCGAGGGCGAGGGGGAGGAGGCCGAGGGCGGTGACGATGGACGTCATCAGAATGGGGACGAGGCGTTCGGAGGCGCCGCGGACGGCGGCGTGCTCGCCCCAGGTCTCGCCTTCCTGTTCCACGAGGTGTTCGTAGTGGGAGAGCATCATGATCGAGTTGCGCAGGGTGATGCCGAAGAGGGTGACGAAGCCGACGGTCGCGCCGATGGAGAGGGGCTGGCGCGTGGCGAGGAGGGCGAGGACGCCGCCGATGAGCGCGAACGGGAGGTTGACGGCGATCAGCAGGAGGTTGCGGGCGTTGCCGAGGACGATCCAGAGCAGGAGCGCGATGCCGACGGCGGCGACGAGGGAGTGCAGCAGGAGGTCGCGGCGCGAGCGCGCCTCTTCTTCCGCCGATCCGGAGAACTGCACGTAGATGCCCGCGGGCAGCGCGACGCCCGCGAGCGCCTGGCGTGCTTTGGCGACGAGTTGCGACGGGGTCGTGCCGCCACTCACGTTCATCGCGATGGTCTGTACGCGTTTTCCCGCCTCATGGCGCACGTCGGCGCGGCCGTTGGTGACACCGACTTCAGCGACGTCGCGCAGCCGTACGAACACGCCGGTCGCGGCGCGAATGGGAAGATCGCCGACGTCGGCCGGCGACGTTCGCGCGCGCGCGTCGATCGCCACCGTGATCGCGGTGACGCGCGCACCTTCGAAAATCTGTCCCGCCTCCGCGCCCTGATAGGCGGTGCGCACGGCTTCGAGCGCGGTCGTCGGATCGACGCCGTGTAGCGCGAGCGCCTCCGGCTTCAGTTTCACGAGCAGCAGCGGCGTTCCCGGAGGCGACTCGAGCCGCACGTCCGCCGCGCCCGGCACTTTCGCGATCGTCTCCGCGACGCGCGGCGCGGCTTCGTCGAGCGCGTCGAGATCGTTGCCGAACACGTTCGCGACGACCGGCGTCGTGTATCCGCTGATCGTCTCGTTGATGCGCTCGGTGAGAAACGTCTCGATCGCAACCGCGGCGCCCGGCACGTCCGCGAGCTTCTCTTCGATCTCGCCCGCCGCGACTTTCGCAACTTTCCCCGACACCGGCTTCAGATCGATCTCGATCTCGCTCGATTGCGGCCCGAACACGTCATCCGCCTCGGCGCGTCCGACGCGTTGGGCCACCGTCCGCACGTACGGCAGCTCGAGTAGTTTCTTCGTCGCGATGTCGCCGATGCGCGATGACTCCTGAATCGACGTCCCCGGCATCAGCTCGAAGTGCGCGAGGTAGTGCGCTTCGCGCAGCTCGGGGAGAAATTGCGTCGGCAGGAAGAACACGGCCGCGAGTCCCGCGACCGTGAGAATCACCGCAACGATCATGACGATGACGCGACGGCGCTCCATGCGCTCGAGCAGCGACTCATAGTGTTCGCGCAGCTTCACGATCATCGGCCGCGGTTGCTCCATCGCGTCATGACCCCGGCTGAGAATCAGCGCCAGCGCCGGCGTCACGCTGATCGCGACGACGAGCGACGCCAGGATCGCGGCGATGTACGCCACGCCCATCGGCGCGAAGAGTTTTCCGGAGAGGCCGCTCATCGTGAGGATCGGAAAGAAGACGGCGATGACGGCGAATGTCGCGTAAATGACGGCGCTGCGCACTTCGACCGAGGCGTAAAGAATGACGGATAGGCGCTCGTGAAGCGTCAGCCCGGTGCCGCGCTCGCGGAGGCGGCGAAGGATGTTCTCGATGCCGATCACCGCATCGTCGACGACTTCGCCGATCGCGATCGCGAGTCCGCCCAGGGTCATCGTGTTCAGCGTGTATCCGAACTGCTGCAGCACCGTCACGGCCACGAGCAACGAGAGCGGAATGGCGCTGCAGGAAATGATGGCGGAGCGGAAATGGCCGAGAAAAAGAAACAGCACGACGATGACGAGGATGCCGCCGAGGATCAGCGAGACCCGGATGTTGTGCGTGGCGGTCTCGATGAACTTCGATGCGCGGAAGAGCGTTGCGTCGAGCGCGACACCGGAGTGCTTCAGCATCGGATGCAGTTCCGCCAGCGCCGCGTCGACCGCGTCCGTCGTCTCGATCGTGTTCGCCCCGTACTGCGTCCAGAGATTCATTACCACCGCGGGCTTGCCCATCACCGACGCGGCGCTGAACGGCGGCTTCGCGGAATCGGAGACGCGCGCGACGTCGCGCAGCCGCACGCTGGCGATCGGATCGTGTTTCACGATCGTCGCCGCCACCGCGTCCGCGCTCACGGCCTGTCCCTGCGTCTGCAGAACGATGCGTTGATTCGGCGTGTCGATGAAGCCCGCGCCGACCACGCCGGTCGCGCGGCTCGCGGCGGCGAGCACGTCATCGATCGCGACGTCGTAGCGCACGAGCGCAGCGGGATCGACGTCAACGCGAATCTCGCGAATGAGGCCGCCGTACACGCCGACTTTCGCGATGCCCGTAACGGCCAGGAGGCGCGGCTTGATCGTCCAGTCGGCCAGCGAGCGCAGGTCGACGAGCGAGAGTTTGTCGGACGTGATGCCGATCGTCATGAGGTCGCCGGTCGACGACGTGAGCGGCGTCATCACCGGCGTTCCCGCGCCGGCGGGCAACGACGACGGTACGCCGGCAAGCCGCTCCACGACGAGCTGGCGGTCGTGATAGACGTCGCCGCGTCCGCCGAAGATCAGCGTGACGAGCGAGAGTCCCTGCACGCTGCTCGAGCGCATTCCGGTCAATCCTTCCGCGCCGTTGACCGCGCTCTCGATTTTCTGCGTGACCAGTTGCTCGACCTGTTCCGGCGAGAGTCCCGGCGCCTCGGTCTGAATTTCGATTTGCTTGGCCGCGAATTCGGGGAACACGTCGTAGCGCGCATTGGCGAGGGAGAAGGCGCCGTAGCCGGCGGCGAGAATCGCCAGCGCGATGACGACGCCGCGATGGCGCAGCGACTGATGAACGATGCGCGAGAGGAGGCTGGAGTCGGGTTGCGGCATCGTCAGCAGCCTCACTTCCTCCGAGGAGAGCGGGCGTCCCGCCCGCCCCGGCGAGGCGGGCAAGATGCCCGCTCTCCTCGGCACGCCGGCAGCGCTCTCATTCCACCTCCGGCTTGTGCTGTTCGGAGAGCAGCTGTTGCGCGCCGGTCGTGACGACGCGCGTGCCCGGCGTCAGCGACGTCTCGAGAAATCCGCCGTCGAGCGGCGTACGCGCGTCGATCGGGTGCTGTACATAGTGGCCGGGTTTGTCTTCGACGAAGACGAGCGCCTGCGGTCCGTTCCAGACGATCGCGGCTTTCGGCACGAGCACGCCGCCGCGCGACGGGAGCGGCGCGTGGATGGTGGTGATCAATCCGACCGGCAGTTCGGCCGCGGGCGCGAGGTAGTCGTGCACCGGTTTCTGCAAACGCGCGTCGACGCGCGGCGAGACGGCGAGATGACGCGCGGCGACGGGACGGCCCATCGCGCCGTTGATTTGAATCTGCTGCGGCACCGCTCCTTCCGTCGTAAACGCCGCCTCGACGAGCACTGCCTCGCGCGCCGCGAGCTGCCGCGCCCACGGCGCGCCGCGGATGATGCCGCGCGCCAGCGTCGCGCCCCATTTCTGGCGCGCGGCCGCCTCGGCTGCAAGCGCGCTGACGTCGGCCGAGCGCACGCCCGCTTCATCCGACGCCGCGGCCGCTGCCGCTTCCTGCACGGCGCGGTCGGAGACGTTGCGGTTGTCAGCGTTGAGCGCGCGCAGGCGTTCGAGCGTCGCGCGCGACGCCTGCAGATGCGCCGCCGCCTGATCGCGCTGCGCGAGCGCGGCCGCGTACTGCGACGCGCTGTTCACGAGGTCGGTGACGTCGACGACCGTCGCGTTGCCGATCGCGATCGACGTCGCGCGCGATGCTTCCTGCAACTCGACGATGGTGATGCCGTTGTTCTGCGCGGTCTCCTTCGACATCGACACCGAGGATTCGTCACTCGTGGTTTTCGCAGGTTCGGGCGCCTCGGGCTTTTGGGGAACAAGAGAAAGCAAAAAGCAAAAAGCAGAAAGCAAAAAGGCTCTGCCAGTTCGATTTCGGTCTTCGGAGATTTGGCTTCTGCTTTTTGCTTTCCGCTTTTGTCATTTCTGCTTTCTGCTTTTTGCTTTCTGCTTTTAGATGGGTTGTTCGACGGCGGACTCCACGGCCACGCGCGCGCGGTGCAGATCGAACCATGCGGCCCAGCGGTCGATCTCCGCGAGCGCGGCTTCGACTTCCTGATTGCGCAACGTGAGGCGATCGATCTCTCCCGCTTCGAATTGCTTTCGCATCGATGTCACGAGCGCGTTTTTACTCGACACGATGCGCTCGGCTTCGTCAAGGCGCGCGCGGGCGCTCGCTTCGTTCGCGAGCGCGGTGTCGAGATCGCCCAGGATCTTTGCTTGCAGTTGGAGAAGCTGCGCCGCGGCGGTCGCGCGTTTCGCTTCCGCCTCGGCGATGGGACCTTCGTGGCGATTGAAGACCGGCAGCTCCGCCGATGCGCTGATCGCCCATCGGAATGCGCCCTGGTCCCAGCCGATGCCGGGCGCGAGATGGACGTCGGGATATTGCCTTTTGATCTCGAGGCGCAGCGCCTGCTCCGCGGCGTCGTAGCGCGCGAGCGCGGCGAGGACATCGGGACGCGCGGTCAATGCGAGCGTGCGTAAACGATCGATGTCCGCGATCGCGCGCGGCTCGGGCAAGGAGAGATCGAGCGGCGGCAGCGACGCGCGCGCGACGCCGATCGATGCGGCGAGCGCGGCTTCGCGTTCCGCCGCGCGTCCTTCTTCTTCACGGAGCAGCAGGCGCGATGAGCGATCGTCGGCGCGCACGCGTGTGACGTCCGGCTGCGCCGCCTCCCCCGCGGCGAGCCGTTTCTCGATCATCGCGACGATCTCTTCGCGCAAGGCAACTTCGCCGCGCCGCAGCTCGGCGAGCTTCTGCGATGTCGCGAGATCGACGGCCGCATTCGCTGCGCGCGTGCGCACGTTCCACACCGCCTGATCGACATCGGCAGCCGCTGCGGCGGTGAGCGCTTTGGCCTGCGCTACGCGCGCGCCGCGTTTGCCCGCCGTCTCGAACGGGATGTCGAGCGACAGCGTCGTCACCCACGGATCGCCGTTGCCGCCGGTCGCCTTGTGCTCGACGCCGGCGGTCGCGGACGGATTCGGCCGCTCGGCAGCCGTGCGCAGCGCGGCGCGCGCGGTGTTCCACTCCGCGCGCGCGACGTCGAGATCGGGATGCAGCGCGATCGCGGCGAGCGTGAGCATCTCCGGCGTCCAGCGCGGAGGCGGCCACGCTGTTTCCGGATGCTGTTGCGCGATCAACTCGCGCACGGCCGGCGAGTCGACGCCGCGCGTCACGAGCGCAGCGGCGTTCGCCGCGGCCGAGACCGGCCGCGGCTGATAGTGCGCGCACGCGGCGAACGCAAAGAGCGCGATCGCCGCGCCCGCACACTTCATCAGTGCTTCTTCTCCTTCTTTTCTTTCGCTTTCTCGGCCGCTTCCTTCGCGGGCGTCTCATGCTGCACGGCGACGATCGAGCCGTCGTTGGCGTTCACGAGAATCTCGGTGATGTCGGTCTTGCTGGTCTTGATGTCGAAAGACCAGACCAGCTTCCCCTTTTCGTTCTCGAGCTCGGCGCTCTGGATCGTTCCCGGCGCTTTCGCCAGCGCGATCTTCTCGGCCTGCGCGCGCGTGAGTTTCGGTTTGGAGGATGACGTCTTTGCAAATGCGAATGTGGACAGGAGAACTGCGAGGGTGAGGACGAGGATCTTTTTCATGTGGCACATCATCCACATCGGAGCTGAATGCAGCATAAACGCAACGCGTCTTCCCGCGCCCGAGCCCGCGCCCGCTTCCGCGCCCGGGGTGGGGGTGTTGTCGCTTCGCTCATCCGCCCACCCCGGGCGCGGGAGCGGGCGCGGGCTCGGGCGCGGCTCGGGAAAGAGCATTGCGGGAAGAGCATTTATCTCCGCGTCATATTTGGTGCGCTACCGTGCGTCCATGAAATCGCGTTTCGCGCTCGTCTTCATCCTGATCCTCGGTCCGCATTTGTTCGCGGCGAATCCGGGCAAAGCGGTGGTCAACGAGGTGAAGCGCTATGGCTCCGATGCGGTATCGATGCTGCGCGCGCCGCTGCATTGGGATGAGCGGATGTGGAGAAAGGTCGCGATCATCAGCGCGGCGGATGCGGCGGCGTTCGCGGCCGATGAATCGATCGCCGATGCCATGCAGCGCAATCGCAGTCACTTCAGCGACGAATTCGCGAAGAACCTCACGCCGTTCGGCGGCGGGCGCGCGCTACAACTCTCCGCCGCCACCGCACTCCTCGGCCTGGCAACGCACAACACGAAGCTCCGCGACACCGGACGCGATGCGATCGAGGCATCGATCTTCGCCGCCGGCTTCATCACGCCCGCGATCAAGCGCGTCGCCGGGCGCAGCCGCCCGAACGCCGGCGAAGGCGCGTTCGCATTCGATCCGCTGAGCAAGAACGAGTCGTTCCCATCGGGACATGCGACCAACGCGTTCGCCGTCGCGTCGGTGTTCGCCGCGCACTCCGACGGCTGGGTCGTGCCGACGATCGCGTACACGCTCGCAACCGGCGTCGCGGTGTCGCGCATGAACGACAACGTGCACTGGGCATCCGACGTCATCGCCGGCGCCGCGATCGGCACGGCGGTCGGACGCTCGATCGTCGCCCGGCACAAGCGCGCGGCGACGACCAGCGCGAATCCGTCGCGCATCGATTGGACGATCATCCCGGTGCGCGGCGGCGTGGCGTTTCAGGTTTGGATCCCCGTCGACAGGATCACGCATGCGTTTGCTGCTCGTTGAGGACAATCCGAAGGTGGCGAGCTTCGTCGCCCGCGGATTGCGCGAGCAGGCATTCGCCGTCGATGAAGTCGCGAGCGGCGAAGACGCGCTCGATCAGATTGCGATCAACCCGTACGACCTGATCGTGCTCGACCTCGGATTGCAGGGCGCGATCGACGGGATGGAAGTCTGCCGCCGTCTGCGCGCGAGCGGCTCGCGCGTGCTGATTCTCATGTTGACCGCGCGCGACGCGACCGCGGACCGCATCGCCGGACTCGACGCCGGCGCGGACGACTACCTCGCGAAGCCGTTCGCGTTCGGCGAGCTCGTCGCGCGCGTGCGCGCTCTGTTGCGCCGCGGCCAGGTCGCCACGCCGTCGGTCCTCGAAGTAGGCGATCTTCGCGTCGATACGTCCGCGCAGCGCGTCGAGCGCGGCGGACGGGCGATCGAGCTGACGACGAAGGAGTATGCGCTGCTCGAATTCTTCGCGCGCAACGCGGGACGCGTGATCGGCCGCGGAGAGATCTCGGAGCACGTGTGGGACGAGAACTTCGATCCGATCTCGAACCTGATCGAAGTCTACGTGCAGCGGCTGCGGCGTAAGCTCGGTGCGCCGGCGATGCTGCACACGCGGCGCGGCGCCGGCTACGTGCTGCGCGAGGAACCGTCCGATGCTTAGCGTGCGCACGCGGCTGACCGCATGGTCGATCGCCGCGACCGCGATGTTTCTCATCGTGTTCGGCGTCGTCACGTACGCGCTGCTCCTGCGCGTGTTGCAGCGCCGCATGGATGCCTCGCTCGTCGAGACCGCGCTCTCGTTCGAGCACGCGCTGCGCGTCGAGCGCGCAACGGATACGCGGCCGCTCGAAGACATCATCGCCGAGGAGACGGCGGAGCTGCCGTTCACCGACGCGCCGCTCATCGTGTTCCGCGAAAAGGGCGAAATCGTTGCCGCGCCGAAGCACTCCGAGATCGTGCAGCGATTGCAACAGATCGCGAGCCGCGGACGCGGATTCGTCACGCTCGATCCCGGCACCGACGACGCGATGCGCGTCTTCACCGGACCGATCACCGTCGACGGACGCATGTTCCTCGTCGTCGTCGCGCGCCGCCTCGACGACCAGACCGAATTTCTCGAAGCGATCCGCGCGGTGCTGTTCATCGGCATTCCGATCTGGATCGCCATCGCCGGCGCACTCGGCTACTGGCTCGTGCGCAAGACGCTGCAGCCGGTGCTGGAAATGAGCGAGGAGGCCGCGGCAATCGGAGCATCCGATCTCACGCGGCGGATTCCCGTGCGGCACGCCGAGGACGAGCTCGGACATCTCGCGGTCACGTTCAACGCGCTGCTCGAGCGTGTGCGCGCGGTGCTCGTACAGCAGCGGCGATTCATGGCCGATGCATCGCACGAACTGCGCACGCCGCTGGCGATCGTGCGCGGAGAGGCCGAGGTCGCGCTGTCGAAAAGGGAGCGCAGCGCGGGCGAGCTGCGCGAGTCGCTCGAGGTGATCGAGCAGGAGAGCCGGCTGTTGTCGTCGGTCATCGACGATTTGTTCCTGCTCGCGCGCGCGGACGCCGGCCAGGCGGTGCTCGCGCCGACGACGTTCTATCTCGACGAACTGATTACCGAAGTGGTGCGCTCGCAGCGCACGCTCGCGGCGAAGAAATCGATCGGGATCGCGTCGAGTCTCGCGCCCGAAACGACCATCCATGCTGACGAACGTCTGGTCCGCCGCATGCTCATGAACCTCATCGACAACGCGGTGAAATACACACCGGAAGGCGGACGCGTCGAAGTCGCGCTTTGTCCGCGCGACGATGCGTTCGTCATCACGATCGCCAACAGCGGACCGCCGATCGCGGACGACGTACGCGCCCACATCTTCGAGCGCTTCTATCGCGGCAATCCATCGGCCGGTGAGGGCGCAGGGCTCGGACTTCCGATCGCACAGAGCATTGCCGAGCTGCACGGCGGACGCATCGATGTTTCGAATGAAGACGGAAACGTATTTAGGGTGGTGCTAGGATCGAGCTCATGAGAATTGCTCTGCTTCTTGCTCTCAGCGCTTCGCTCAATGCCGCAACGAATTACGCAGTCCGCACGATCGCGCTGCCCGGCGGATCGGATCGCGGGATCGCGATGGACTACCTCGCCTACGACGCGTCGACGAAGTCGCTGTGGGTGCCGGCCGGCAACACCGGCGCGGTCGACGTGCTCGACACGAAAACCGGCAAGACCCGCCAGATCGCGGGACTGCCGACGAAAGAGATCACGACCGGCGAGCGGAAGCGCGTCGTCGGTCCGTCGTCGGCGTCGGTGGGACGCAACGTCGTGTACGTCGGCAATCGCGCCAACTCGTCGGTCTGTGCGTACGACTCGCGTTCGCTGAAACAGCTGCGCTGCGCGACGATCGACGCGATGCCGGACGGCGTCTCGTTCGTCTCGCCGTCGAATGAAGTGTGGGTGACGACGCCGCGCGATCAATCCATCCGCGTGCTCGACGCGAGCACGCTCAAAGAGAAAGCGAAGATCGCGTTGGACGGCGCGCCGGAAGGCTACGCGGTCGATGCGAAGCACAAAACGTTCTTCACGAATCTCGAGGACAAAGACGAGACGCTGGCGATCGACGTGCAGACGAAGAAGACGACTGCGCGCTGGAAGAGTGCATGCGGCGAAGCGGGCCCGCGCGGGCTCGTGATCGCGCCCGACGGAAAGTTCCTCTTCGTCGCCTGCACCGACAAAGTCGAGTCGTTCCGCCTCGGCGCGAAGCCGGAGCTGTTGTCGTCCGCCGATACCGGCGCCGGCGTCGACTCGTTCGATTTCTCGCAAGGCATGCATCAGTTGTTCGTCGGTGCAGCGCGAACGGGACAACTGACGATCATCGACGTCGACAGCAGTGGTCATCTCAAATCGTCGACCCAGGTGACGACGGCGCAAGGCGCACGCAACGGAGTCCTCGCGGGCGGCACCGTCTACCTCGCGCATTCGCAGGGCAGCGAGTTGATCGCCGTGTCGAGGAGCACGAAGTAACGGAGGCGAGCATGAAAAAACCAGCCGGGGACCAATCGGCATCCGAGCGGATCGACAAGAAAATCGTCGACCTCGGCGACTGGCGCGGCGAGGCGCTGGCCCGGATGCGCAAGCTCATCCAGGAAGCAGATCCGGACGTCGTGGAAGAGTGGAAGTGGGTCAAGCCGACGAATCCCGGTGTTCCTGTTTGGTCGCACAACGGGATCATCTGCACCGGCGAGTCGTACAAGTCCGCCGTGAAGCTGACGTTCCCGAAAGGCGCTTCGTTGAAGGACCCGGACAGGCTTTTCAACGCGAGCCTCGAAGGAAACGCACGGCGCGCGATCGACATCCATGAAGGAGACGAGATTGACGCGAATGCGTTCAAGGCGCTCATCCGCGCCGCGGTCGCTCTCAATACCACCGGCGAAAAGCCGAGGCGCGTGAAGAAGTAGCTCACGGCTGCACGCGCAGCGTGAGCGGCATCGGCCGGTCCGGTACCGCTGTCGCGATCTCGCGGCTGAAGCGCAGCGTCGTGCCGTCGAACGTCCATGCGCCGTCGCTGCAGCGCGAGCGCGTCTCGATCGACTTTCCCTCCCGTACGCGGAGCGCGTTCGCCGTCGCCTCCGTCTCCGCGCGCGAGCGGAACGCGCGGCGCCAGAACGAGGAGACGTCGACGCCGAGGTCGTTCATCGGCGCGTTCACGTCACAGCGCGTCTCTTTGAACAGCGATTCGGCGATGCGGCGATCATGTTCGATCGAGTCGGCCAGCCACTTCGTCGGAAACATCTGCGCGCTGTTCTCCCAATACGACGCGGCCTGATATTGAAACGCATCGAGCATCCGCCGCACGTGATCGCGCGACTGCACTTCGCCGAGCCACGCCGGCGCCGGCAGCGGCATTTTCCACGCGACCGCGTTGATCATGCGCGCCATCGCGAACGCCGCCGTCTGTTCCATCATCTGCGGCTGCGGGTCGATCGAGCGCGCGAGGTTCCACACCGCGCGCAGGTCCTCCCATGCCGCCGGATCGTTTGCGCGCGCCTTCGCCAGAGCGCCGGCGACGAGCGACCGTGCCGCCGTCATCTGCACCACGCGCCGCGCCGATGTTGCCTGGTCGCCGATCTCGCCGATTCCGCCGGGGCGCTCCCACACGATCGGCTCGCGCAGCAGCAGCTCGCGCATCGCGGAGACATCGGGAAGCGCCGGCATCGCGCCGATCGTGAGCTCGCGCCGCGCGATCTCGCGCGCGACGAATTCGTCGACCGATTCATTCTTCGGGAGCGATTTGACGAGCGTCGTCAGCTTCACCGATGCGGCATTCGCGCGCAGCGGCGGCAAACGATCGCCGACCGATTCGAGCGTCCCCAGCCCGCCCGGCCACGGACGCGCGGCCGAGGTGGCGACGGCGGCCGGAGTACGGAACCAGGAGACGACCCAAATGAGGAGCGCGATGACGGCGACGATCAGGAGCAGTTTCTTCATCGTTCGTTCAGATTACAGGCTCGGCAATTGCTTGTCGCTCGCGCCGAGGGAGGAGCGATGAAGCAGTTCTTGATTGCGATCGCGATGACGGCGAGCGTCTTCGCGCAGGACACGACACCTGCAAAACCCGTTGCAAAACTATGGACCAGCAGCATTGGCGCCGGCCTCGCGATCACGAGCGGCAACACCGACACGCAGAACTACAACTTCTCGTTCACGACGAAATACGATCCGAAGACGCGCTTCGTATTCAAAGCGGACGCGCTCCTGCTGCGCGGCTCGTCGAACGGCGACACGACGGTTGACCGCGCGGCGGCATCCGCGCGCGAAGAGTATTCACTCTCCGATCGCACGTTCACGTTCGCCGAGGTTTCGTATTTGCGCGACCCGTTCAAAGACATCGACTCGTTGATTGCTCCGGTCGCCGGCGCGGGCTATCGCATCCTCAAGAGCGACACGCGCAACCTCACCGTCGACGCCGCAGCCGGCTTTCAGATCGAGAACAACGCGGCGTTCGGCCGCACGACCAGCGGAGCGTTGAAAGCCGGTGAGGATTTCGACTGGGCGCTGTCGAAGACCAGCAAGCTCACGCAGAAATTCACGGCATTGTGGAAGACCAACGACTTCGGCGACGCGCTCTATCACTTCGACGCCGGCCTCACGACGTCGGTGATGACGCGCCTCGAATTGAAAGTCGCATACGCGTACGACTACAAAACGCGGCCGCCATCGGTGACGGTCGCGAAGGGCGACAGCGCGTTGTTTGCGGCGCTCGTGTTCAAGTTCTGAGCTATCGTCCCGGAACGGCGATGACCGGTTCTTGATAACGATAGGTCTTCGGAACTTCGAAGTCGCTGTCCCGGACCGTCGCCGTAGCGGGTTCGCTGATTTTGCGCACGGTTGATTGCGTCAGGATCGCACCGTTCTCGATACGCCTCGAGACATCGAGCTCGAATTGCGTTGCGCTATTGGTAAGCGGCGCCAGAATTTTCTGTAACGCGGCGTCCACTTCGTCGAGACCTGTAATGAGTGCAACCGGCTTCCACGGCAGATCCGTTGGATAGGGTGGGCCGGTACGCACGCGAATCTCGCCCCACACTCGGCAATGCAGCCTTTGGCCGCTGTACGTCGTCTGAAAGCGATAAGAAAACGGAATGCGCGTTAATTCGCCTTCAGTGGTTGAGGATACTTTCAATCCGGACACTTTGATGGCCTTCCGGTCAGGCCCGAATCCAAACAGCATGCTGTTCAAGGCCGAGCCATTCCAATCAGCCAGCCGAAACCACGTTTCATTTTCGCTGTTCAGCGAGATGACATCGCTACCCTTGCCGATCGCCGCGGTCAGCACAGTAGGCTCGTCATGATGAGCGGCGTAATTGATGCGCCACCGAGACCCGTCTACCAGTGCGACGCCCTCGGTTCGCCCGCCATATGAACCCTCAGTGGTCGCTGAAAAGCTATACAACACCGCCGCATCGCACTCCGGCTTCGCGGCGGCCACCGCCACGAAACTGACGAGAATCGCTGCAAGACGAGAATATCGAACGCGCATCACTCGCATCCACCCGATTACATCCTAGGAAACCTCTGCACAAGTGGAGGACAGGCAATCCTGCCTGTCCTTTTGGATCGCTCGCGGAAAGGCCGGACAGGCAGGATTGCCTGTCCTCCACGAGTCCGGCGGCTTGTGCAGAGGTTTCCTAGAAGCATGGTATACGTATACCGTTCACGATGCATTCGTGATAGCTCTCCCCCACAATCTCCACCTCGCCCCAGGGCGTGCCATAAATTGGACTGCCGCCCGAGCCGCCATCAGGCGGTTCAAACGGGTTGAAAATCGGCGGATGCCATCCCCAACCGAGGGGCGGTACGCGTTCCTGGCCGCAAACGCGTGCAGCACAGCACTCAGACGGAAGATTGTTGCTTCCTTCACCGGTCGCGACACATGCAGCCAATGCGATGTTGCATCCTTCGCAGATCACCGATTGCAAGCCCAGCCAACTGAGCGCATTGCAACCGAAAGTCTCAAAGCATGCATCATGCGTATCGCAGCAGTTTCCCCTTGTCGTACAACTTAAATCGTCAAACGGCCAGTCACACCCGTACTGGTCGTTTGTTTTCAGGACCCACTTCCCATTGGAGATGTGTCCGCGTTTGATTGCGCGAACGATGTCCTTTGCCGAGTGGACCATCTCTTCAAGCGTTCGCATCGTCAGGCGATCAACACGCCTCGACATCGAATAGTGCTGAAGTCCTCGATACTCCCATTCGAGATATCTCCCGTCCGGCTTCACGACCGGGAAATCACTCTGAAAGATCGCGGTACCGTCTGTCTCGGTGATGGTCACATGGATGCTACCGTCAGAAAGAACGACACCATCCACGTCGACGGAAACGAAGTGCTCATGAACGCGATCAATTGTGGGCAAACGAGCAGCGCCATCATCTGTCTGCGCAGAAATCGGCACGACGAACATCAAAAGACAAAGAACCGGAACGGTCAGCAGCACTCGCATAGGTGCCTCACTTACGCAAGGCAATATGTCCTAATCGTTATCTCCAGCCTATGATGATCATCACGGGTTGCTGTGAGCAGGATCAAGAACCCGTGAAGGTATGTCACACCGACTGTCAGCGTTTTCGCGCTTTGTCGATCAAGGCGCGGACCTTGGCCATGGTTCCACCATTCACCTCACCGACATATCTTTCATTCCGGTCGTAGACGCGCACATAGGGTAGTGCCGAGACGCGAAATTGTCGCAGCGCCTGCTGGCTTGCGGGCGTTCTGCCTTCCCTCAGCTCTACTGTGCGAAGCGCGACGTCGGAGCTTTCAAAAACGACCCACTCCAAATTGGCGATGAGCAGGTAGCACGACTCACAACGGTCGGCCCAGAGGCTGACAACGGTGATTTTTCCACCCGCAAGATCGCGTTTGAGATCAAGCGAGGCATCGCGCGGGATCGCGCGGATATCGAGCCGTGCGCGTTCGCTCTGCGGAATGCGTTGCAGCTTCGGGTCTTCGGAGAGCCGGATATCGAATCCCAGTTTCTTGAGCGGCAGGCGGACCTCTTCCATGGTCAAGGCGCGCGTGGCATCGATTCGCACGTGGCTCGACATGGCGTCGAGCGTGACGTTCGTAACGCCCGGCAGTTTCTTCAGCGTCTTGATTGCCCGATCGGCGCACGAGTCACACTGCGCTCCGACAATCTCGAATTCCAGGCTCGCCGGCTGCGCCGCCAGAGTCATCGTGGCAAATAGAACCGCGAGAACGAGGCTCCTCATGGACCTTCAGAACAGCTGCGCCTGTCGCCGGCATTCTATGGCCGGCAGCTTCACCACGCCACCTCTATATAATGAAATGATGACAGTCGTCTCTGCGTCGATTTTCCGCTCCGCTGCAGTCGCAGGGATCGTGGCGTTGGCGCTTGGCATCTTCGCGCCGACTTTTCTCTCCGGTTCCAACATCGGTCCCCTCTTCGGTGTTTTCTTTTCCGGACCGGCGGGCGCAGCATTGGGCGCCCTTTACGCAATCGGTAAGGCCGCGTTGGAAAAACGCGAGATGCGAATGGTGGTGAAATGGCTCGCGGGCGTCTGGATCGCGACCCTGCTCTATACGCTCTTCGCGTTGACGATCTCGCGGCTGCTTCCGATGATGTTCGTCGGTGTGCAAGTCGTGATTCTGGTCACGAGCGCAATCGTCTTCCGTGACCGCCGCTCGCGATCGATCATCCTCGCTTTGCTCACATTTATCCCTATCACGATTCTCTTCCCTCCCGTCATCCGCGCATGGTGGTCCCCTCAGTTGCAGCCGCGGTGGACAGGGCCCATTCCAAAATTCACCTTCATTCTCAACCCGCTCCTGGACGCCTCGCACCACGTGCCGGTTCTCGCGATTCACAAGAGCATGCTTCTTCTCGAATGGTTCGTCGCGATTTTGATCGCCCTCGTTCTCTGCTTCGTAATCGAACGGCGGAATGGCGGGCACGATCCGGCCGTTCGCACCGCGTGATGCGCCGGCTCATCCTGATCCTCGTTCTCGCGTCCTCCACGACCCTCGCGGCCGATACGCTCACGTTCAAAGTGACGGGCATCGACTGCGCGGCATGCGGTCCTCCGCTGGTGAACGCGCTGAAAAAAGTCGACGGCGTCGCAAAGGCGAGAGTCGACACGAAGGCGATGACGGCGACGGTCGACGGCGCGTCGCTCGATCGCGAGAAGTTGCGCGCGGCGGTGTCGAACGCGGGATTCGTCGCGACGTTCGCGGGCGAGCAGCCGCGCGACATCGAGCCGCTGCCGGCCGACGTCTTGAAGGCGCTGGACATCGTCACGTATGAGGATGGGAAGCGCGTCGATCTCGCGAAGGCGATGGCGCCGGGGAAAGTGACGATCGTCGACTTTTACGCGGACTGGTGCGGCCCGTGTCACGTACTCGAGGCGCGGCTGCAGCATCTGATGCAGGGCAAGGCGAGCGTCGCGCTGCGGCGCATCAACATCGGCAAGTGGGACAACGACGCGGCGAAGCAGGCGACCGAGTTGCGCGCCGCCGCGCTGCCGTACATTCGCGTGTACAACGCCAAGGGCAAGTTCGTGACCGCGGTGACGGGCGGGATGTGGGACGAAGTGCTGGCCGCGATCGAGAAGGCGGAGCGGTGATGCGCGCACTGCGCTGGCTGTTCGTGCTCGCCATGCTCGCGCCGCATGCATTCGCCTGACCCGCCTGAGCGAATCCCAACCTCTCCGGCGGAGGGGCAAGCGAAACGATTCCGGCGCCCGGCCAGTGGTCGATCTCGACTTCGTTCGCACGCGGCACGTTCAACACCTCGCACGTCGCGACGTGTCCCGAGGTCGCGCCGGAATGCGCGACGATCGCGATTCCCGATCACGAGCATCACGTGAGGCTCACGCTCACGCACGCGGAGCTCGACGCGACGTACGGTCTCCGCGCCGGCGTCGCGATGTCGCTGCGTCTGCCGTATGACGTGAAGGACCAGCGCGTGCACTACACGACGCTGACCGGCGCGCCGTTCACGCCGCCGTATGGCGACATCCATCACCGCACCGAAACGCTGCGCGGCCTCGCCGACGGCGATCTGCTCGTGCTGTGGCAGCCGGCGCGCGACTGGAGCTTCGGATTCGGAACGACGCTGCCGTTCGGGGATACCGTTCCCGATCCCGTCGAGCTCGGACGCGAGGGAAAGAAGCACGAGCACATCCAGTTCGGCAGCGGCGTCTTCGCGCCGGAAGTCGAGATCGGGTTTCATACGGCGCGCGTGTCGGCGATCGTGCACGCGACGATCCCGCTCAGCGAGAACGACGAGGGATTCCGCGCGCCGAAAAACTTCCGCTGGAGTGCGGGACCGTCATTCAACATCGCGCGCGTCCGCGCCACGCTCACCGCGGCCGGCCAATATCAAACGATCGGCCGCTGGAACGGCGAGACCGACGAAGGCACCGGCTTCTCGAACGGCGGACTGCGGCTGCAGCTCGCGATTCCCGCGCCGCGCGGCGTGACGATCACGCCCTCGGTTTATCGCGAGCTCTACTCGCACGGATTCAACGACGAGACGTTCTCGCAGGGAACGACGGTCGGGGTGACGGTCACGAGAATGTTCGGACGCTGATCCACCCGCGGTAGAGCCTCCTGGCCTCCTGGCCTCCGAGCCTCCCGGTCTCCTGGCCTCCTCGCCCTCCTGGCCTCCTGGCCTCCTGGCCTCCTGGTGGAGGACAGGCAATCCTGCCTTTACGCGTTCTCTCTGCGCCGATCTCAGGAGGACAGACAAGATTGTCTGTCCTCCACTGGCTCAGAGGCTCCACCAGGAGGCCGGGAGGCTCGGAGGCTCGGAGGCCCGGAGGCTCGGAGGCCGGGAGGCTCGGAGGCCGGGAGGCTGCCACTACCGGATGCCGCCCAGACCGCCAGGCGCTTCTCCGGATGTCCCCAATTTACGTGACACGCATCAGTTCCGAGCGTATATTGACGAACCTAGCAATCAGTCGAGCCGCGTTCACGCAGGTCCGCGGCTACGGTCCGCTTTTTCATAGGAGGTCGAGTCATGGCACTTCGTCGCCACGTTGCATTTGCATTCGTGTTGATCCTGTTGTCGGCCGTCGCACAGGCGGCGGGCGTTCATTCCGGCGATTCAATCGCGGTTCGAGACTTCGAGTCGAGCCGGATGGATCGTCCCTTCCACGTCGAAAACCGGCGGGCAAGCGCATCGCTCCGCCCGATCGGCTCACGCGCGAACATCCGCGTCGAGCGCACGGAAGGAATCGAAACGGTCGTCGCCAAGAGCCGCGCCGACGTCGAGGCAATCGCCTACGACATCGCCGAGACCCGGGGCGTCGTCGCGACGATCCGCGAGCATGGCGGAATTCGCTTCTTCACCGGCAATCCGGCCAACGATCTCCGGATCTCCGCGCCGCTCGTCATCGACGCCCTCGGCCGTCCATCGGTCAGCGCGCGGTGGGAGCTGACGGCCTCCGATCCGCAGGGCCATCGCGTAATGCATCTCGCCATCGATGACGCGGGGCTGCAGTATCCGATCACCGTCTCCTATCGCCCCGGCTCCGGCGAGCGTCCCTCGCTCGAGAACGTGCGGCCGTCGAATCCGGTCGCGAACGGCACCGGCGCGATCAGCGGCAGAGTCACCGACTCCTCCACCAATCAGCCGATCGTCGGCGAGTTCGTGCAGGTCTACGACCACGACGGCAACTTCGTGACGTACGGCGTGACCGACTCGAACGGCAACTACACGACCGCCGACGGACTCGACACCGCCTCGTACTACGTCGTCGCGATCGCGTTCGACTACGTCCACGAGGTGTACAACAACATCGTCTGCAACGGCTGCGACCCGACCACCGGCACGGCGGTCAGCGTCACCAACGCCGAGACCACGCTCAACATCAACTTCGCGCTGGCTCCGTACTACGCGCATGTGACCGGAACGATCCTCAGCGGCACGGCGCCGCTCGAGAACGTGCCGGTGATCTTCTACGACCACAACGGCGACGCCGTCGCGGGCACGAACAGCGACGCGAGCGGCTTCTATGACGCGCAAGTTCCGGCCGACGGAACGCCGTTCAAGGCGCGCACCTTCAACTATCTCTATCCCGTCGCCGACCAGCTGTACAACGGCATCACCTGCATCGCCTGCAACATCTCCTCGGGCACGGCGATCAACGTCACCCCCGGCGGCGTGACCAGCGGCATCAACTTCAACCTCAGCGCCGGCGGAGAGATCTCCGGCACCGTCACCAACGCCGACGGCGTCGGCATCTACCAGGCCAACGTCGACGTCTACAGCAGCAGCGGCGCGCACATCGTCACCACGCAGACCGATCCGTCCGGCTTCTACACGGTCGTCAACGGCCTCACCGCCGGCAACTACTACGTGAAGGCGTCGGCGTTCCAGTACGGAACGAAGCTGTACAACAACATCCCCTGCGCGAGCTGCTCGGTCACGAGCGGCAACGCGGTGGCCGTCACCGCGGGACAGATCACGAGCAACATCAACTTCTCGCTGGTCTCGAACATCGTCGCGGTGTCGGGCCGCGTGACGGATGCGACGACAACGAGCGGCCTCAGTGGCGTGCTCGTTCTCTTCTACACCACGTCCGGCCAGCAAGTCGCCCTCGGCGTCACCGACAGCAGCGGCAATTACTCGACGAACGTCGAGTCCGGAAACTACTACGCGCGTACCGACAACGGCGGGAACAGCGGCTATCTGCAGCAGCTGTACAGCAACATCGACTGCGCGGGTTGCAACGTCACGACCGGCACGCAGATCCACGCCGTCGCCGGAACGCCCGTCACCAACATCAACTTCGCGCTGCGCTCGAACGGCGGCCACATCGCCGGACGCGTGACCGACGCCGACAGCGGCAACGGCATCGCGTTCGCCTCGGTCGCGGTCTACAACAGCACCGGCGTGTTCGTCACGTACGGCAATGCCGACTCGAACGGCGACTACACGTCCTTCGACGAGTTGCCCGCCGGCACGTACTACGCGACCGGCTGGGCCAACGGCTTCGCCACGCAGCTCTACAACGGCATCAACTGCGCGAACAACACCTGCAACGTCACCACCGGCACCGGCATCACGGTGACGGGCGGACAGACCACCTCCAACATCAACTTCGCGCTGACGCTGCCGATCGCGCGCATCACCGGAAACGTCTCGGCGGCATCGGACAACTCACCGCTTGCGAACGCGGCGGTCGTGATCTACGACAACAGCGGCAACGCGGTGGCAAGCACGCAGACCGACGCCGCCGGCAACTACACGGCGTCGCTGTCGAACGCCGGAACGGTCTACGCCATCGCGTCGGCCGCCGGTTTCGCCGATCAGCTCTACAACGGCCGCGCATGCAACGGCTGCGATCCGACGACCGGTGATCCGATCACCGCGACGATCGGAGCAGTCACGCCGAACATCGACTTCCTGCTGCAGACTGCCGCGTGCGGCAACTTCGTGATCTCGCCGTCGACCCTGCCAGACGGCACGGTCAGCGTCGCGTACTCCGCGCAGTTGACGACCAGCGGCGGAACCGGCACGGTCACGTTCTCCGTGACGTCCGGCAGCCTCCCCACCGGTATCTCGCTCAACGGCTCGACCGGCTTGATCAGCGGCACTCCGACGGTCGCCGGCACGTTCAGCGTCGTGATCACCGCCTCCGACTCGGCGAGTGGCTGCATCGCGGCGCGCTCCTACGACATCGACGTGGCGCCGGCCCCCGGCTCGACCACCACGGTTCTTCACGTCGTTCCGAACCCGGCAACTTACGGCGACGTCGTGACGCTGACCGCAACCGTCAGCCCCGACAACGCGACCGGCACCGTCACGTTCAAGCAGTGCAACAACCCGTCCGACTGCACCCTCGGCACGACGACGCTCGGAACCGCGTCGCTGCCCGGAGCCGATCCGAACACGGCGGTGCTCCAGGTTTCGACCTTCACCGCGGGATTGCATGCAGTGTTCGCGGTGTATGGAGGCTCCAGCAGTCCGCACTTCGACTCGTCGACGTCGGACGTCGTCTCCCTCGTGGTCGACAAGTACGCTCCGAACATCAACTGGCCGACGCCTGACGACATCACCTGGGGCACGCCGCTCAGCGGAACGCAGCTGAACGCGACGGCAACCGGTGTGAACGGCGCGTCTCTGGCCGGTTCGTTCGTCTACTCGCCGGCCGCGGGCACCGTGCTCAACGTCGGTGCGGCCCAGACGCTCACCGTCCACTTCGCGCCGACCGATACGGCGAACTACAGCGAAGCCACATCGACGGTGCAGATCACCGTGGTGAAGGCCGATCCGGCGATCACCTGGATACCGGGCGCTTACACGTACGGCCAGCCTCTCGGCGCGGCGCAGCTCAACGCGACCGCAACGGGTGTCGACGGACAATCGCTCCCCGGCACGTTCACGTACGACCCGGCCGCGGGCACGGTGCTCAGCGCCGGTCAGCAGACGCTGACCGTGCACTTCGTCCCGACCGACTCCACGCACTACAACAACGCCGACAAGAGCGTCACGCTGAACGCGGCGAAGGCCGATCCGGTCTTCTCGAATCTCAGCGCGCCGTCGATCATCATCGGCACCGCGACCACGGCCATCAGCGGCAAGATCTCGCTCGGTGCCTTGATCCCGACGGGCAGCGTGTCCATCACGCTGAACGGCGTGACGCAGACCGCGACGATCGCCGCGAACGGAACGTTCTCCAGCGTCTTCGCAACCGGCTCGCTCGTCCCGCCGAGCTACACGATCGCGTTCAGCTATCCGGGCGACAGCAACTTCAACGCCGCCAGCGCGACGTCGACGCTGACCGTCCACTACAACACGACCGGCGAGAAGATCTCCAACGGTAACGGCGGCGGCAACAGCAGCCTCGGGTTCCGCGTCGTGGTCCTCAACGCCTCGAACCAGAACATCTCCGCGTCGTCGCTCCACGTGACCGCATACGGCGTGCGCCTGACCAGCAGCTCCACCTGGCTGCCGGCAACGCCGAACAGCGGCACCAGCCTCCTGTTCGACTACCAGAGCTCCGGCGGCGGCTCCTATCGCTTCAACCTCAAGACCAGCGGCCTCGCCGCCGGCAACTACGTCCTCGGCTACACCATCGGCAGCGACACGACGGTGTACACGATCTCGTTCACGGTCAACTAAGAGGTAGCTCACGCTTCAAAACACGCCGCCCCGCACCGAAAGGTGCGGGGCGGTCGTGTTTTGAAAGCAGAAAGCAGAAAGCAGAAATGGATCGTGATCTAAAGGACAGGACTCGCGAGTTTGCATTGCGCGTGATGCGACTCTGCTCGTCGATTCCGGCGAGTCGCACGAATGACGGAGTCGCGAGGCAACTGCTGCGCGCGGGGACCTCGCCCGGCGCGCACTTTCGCGAGGCGCTGCGCGCTCGCTCGAAAGCGGAGTACGTGTCGAAGATGAACGGCGGTTTGATGGAATTGGAAGAGACGTTGTATTGGCTCGAGATCGTGGAGGAAGCCGGCCTCGTACCTCTCACGAAGCTCGAAGCCCTCAAAACTGAAACCGACGAACTGATCGCCATCTTCATCTCTCTCATCAATAAATGGCGGCCCAAGTCACGATAACCATTTCTGCCTTCTGCTTTCTGCTTTCTGCTTTGATCCATGTAAACGAAGTCTGTACTCTCTCCATCAAACAGATAAGGAGTGAAAAAAAAGTGAAGCGCATATTGGTGGTTGCTCTTCTCACTGGTGCCTCGGTGTTCTCAGCAGTGGAAACCGCGCGGGCTGCACGCGTCGTCGTTCGGCGCGGACCGCGCGGTCACGTCACGCGCGTTCGCGTCACTACGCACGCGGGCTTCCCGCTGCGCCGCACGTTCCCGACCGTCGTGGTGCGTGGCCCCGCGGTGCGTGTTGCGCCGCGCGTGTATCTCGCGCCGCTCGCGTTCGGCGCGGCCGTTGTCGCTTCGCTGCCTCCCGCGACATCGCGTGTTTGGACGGAAGCGGAGACGCTCGAGCGTGAAGACGGCTGGACCGATTTCACGATGAACGTCGACAAGCGCGGCAAGCGCATGCTGCTGGAGATCGATCGCGGAGCGGCGCAGGTCAGCTTCGCCGAGGTCGTGTTCGAGAACGGCGACGCGCAGGTCGTCGACTTCAACGATCGCGTCCACGCGTCCGGCGTTTACTCGCTCATCGACTTCGCCGACGGCCGCAAGGTCGATCACGTCCGCATCGTCGCGAAGGCGGACACGAATCAGAGCGTGATCCGGCTGTATCTCGTGTCATGATCGCGCCCGCGATCGGATGAACGAATACAAGCTGAAACAAGTCATGGTCCGCGTCGCGAGACGCCTCGATCAGAAGGGCATCCTCACTTCGACCGACGGCAATCTCTCGGCGCTCCTGGACGACGGCGGCACGCTCATTACCCCTTCGGGCTCCTGCAAGGGATTGCTGGAGCCCGAACAACTCGTCCGCCTCTTCCGGGACGGCTCGCCGCGCTCGGGCCGTCCATCCTCGGAGATCGCGCTGCACCGGATGATCTACGCGAAGCGTCCCGACGTGCGCGCGATCATTCATGCGCATCCGCCGTACGCGACCGCGTACGCCGTCGCCGGCGTCGCGCTCGATCAGCCGATCTTGTCCGAGGCGATTCTGACGCTGGGGAAAGTGCCGGTGGCGTCGTATGCGATGCCGACGGCGGAGGAGCTCGCGCGCAGCGTCGAGCCGCTCGTTGAGCACCACGACGCGGTGCTGATGCGATTTCACGGCGCGGTTTGTTTCGCGCGCGACATCGAGCAGGCCTGCTATCTGATGGAGACGCTGGAGCACGTCGCGCGCATCGATTTCATCCGCCGCTCCCTCGGCTCGAACGAGCTGATTCCGCAGAGCGAAGTCGCACGCCTCGAACAGCTCCGCGCTGCGATGCGCATGCCCTGAAGCATCGATCCCGTCGTCAATGGGATTGATCCCATCCGCGATGGCATGAATCCCATCGTTTCTGGCATCGATCCCATCGATCCTGTTATTGATCCCATCGGCGATGGGATCGATCCCATCGATTCTGGCATTGATCCCATGGATTCTGTTATTGATCCCATCGGCGATGGGATGAATCCCGGGATTCTGGTATTTGATCCCATCGATGATGGGATGAATCCCGGGATTCTGGTATTTGATCCCATCGATGATGGGATGAATCCCAGGATTCTGGTATTTGATCCCATCATCGATGGGATCACCGTCCTCCGATGAGGACTCAATCCTACAAATTGAGTAAAGCGCCCTTTGTGGCGACCGCTGCCTCAGCGGTCGCGGCGGCGCGAAACGCGCCGCTGGCGCCGCCATCGGCGGCGCGGTGACCGCTGAGGGCAGCGGTCACCACATTTCGCGCGGCTATTTCTTCCGTTCCATCGCGCGTTTGAACGCCAGCGCCATCGCGCTCTCGCCGGCTTCGTCGTTCCGCTCGTCCATGTACTTCGTGTACTCCTCGCGGTCGGCGGCGGCCTTCGCGGCCTCGTGGCTGAGCGAGATGCGCTTGCGGCTCGCGTCGACACTCATGATGCGCACCATGAGCTTCTCGCCCGCGCGATGCGCCTGCGTCGGATCGCTGCCCGGCGGCACGGAGATCTCGGAGTTCGGAATCAGTCCCGTGAGTCCCGGCTCGAGCTCGATGAAGATTCCCGGCGCCGCGCCGTGATCGACCGTTCCTTCGACCACGCGGCCGATCGGATACCGCTGCGTCACGTTCTCCCACGGATCATTGGTCGCGACCGCGCGCAGCGAAAGGGAGAGGCGCTTCTTCGACGGATCGACTTCGCGCACCCAACCCTGCACCGAGGTTCCGATCGCAACTTCCGAATCGCCGGCCTTCACGCCATGCGGAAGCTGCGACACGTGCACGAGTCCATCGAGGCCCGGCTCCACTTCGACGAAATATCCGAAGTCGGTCGAGCGGACGATGCGTCCCGAGAACGGCGTTCCCGGCACAAAACGCTCGGCCACATCCGACCAGGGATCGGGCTCCGCGTCTTTCATCGACAGCGAAATGCGCTTGCCGTCGTTCTCGACCTTGATCACCTTCACGCGCACTTCCTGCCCGATCGCGACGACGTCCTTCGGATCGGTGACGCGGCGGCGGCTCATCTCGGAGACGTGCAGCAGGCCGTCGACGCCGCCGAGGTCGATGAATGCGCCGAACGGAGTCAGCGTCTTCACGCGGCCCGTCAGCTCCGCGCCCGGCACGATGCGCGCGCGCGTTTCCGCCGCGCGCTCCGAGGCGGCTTCCTTCAACAGCGCCGCGCGCGACACGACGATGCGTCGGCCGTCGTCGGAAACCTCGGTCACGCGAAACTCGAGCGTCTGATTGAGGAACGCATCGGGATTCTCGATCTTGCCGAGGGCGATTTGCGAGAGCGGGCAGAACGCGCGGAGGCCGCTCACGTTCACTTCGAAGCCGCCCTTGTTGCGGCCCGTGATTTTTCCTTCGACCGGCAGCCGGTTCTCGAACGCCGTGCGCAACTGCTCGAGCGATGCGCGCCCCTTGATCATCTTGCGCGACACGCGGATCTCCGCGCCGGTCTTCACGACCGTCGCCTCGATCGAGTCTCCGATGTCGAGTCCCTCGAGCTCGGCCGTGTCCAGCACCGCCTCGGAAGGTCCACCGTACGAGATGTACGCGTTGTCGCCCGAGATCGAGACGATCGTTCCTCTCAGAAGATCGCCCTGCTGCGGCGTTTTGAGCTCCAGGTTTTCCATCGCCTCCGCGAACGACGTAGCTTCGGCGGTTTCTCTCGACTGACTCATGAGGTGGTTGCTGCCTTTCAGTGATTGGTTCTCGGCCGTGAGAACGGTGAGGAGGCGTATCTTACTCGAACTTCCGTGCCTGCGTCACGACCGGGCCAGTCCGACAACCGGAGAGGGTTACAAAATATTTTACGCGCCTCACTCGACCCGGAACGTCACGTTCGCGAGCACCGGATCGCCGGCCGAGTACGCCTTGAGATTGTGTCCCTTGTCCAGCGCCTGGATCCATCCGATCGTCCACGTTCCCGACGGCGCGTGCTTCGGCACGACGATCTCTCCGACGAACAGGTTGCCCCCTTCAGTCACCTGACGGAACGGGAAGTAGATTCGCGTGTTGCTCGCGTTCGCCGGCGGCATCGACACGCCGCTGAGACTGGCGACGCCGCACTGATCGTCCGTCGCCTCGGCCGTGATGCGAATGACGCCGCCCTCGGCGTTCGAGACCACTTGCGGATCGAGCGAGAGCGAGACGATGACCGGCGGCGTCTTGTCGCATTCCTTGCCCGACACGTTCAAGTTGACCTGCGCGACCAGCTGATTGTCCGGACGCACGGTCGTCATATTGTTCGCCTTGTCCTGTAATTGGACCTGTTCGAGCTGCCATCCGCCGCATTCGAGACACGAGGGCGGATTCACCGGACACTGCCAGATATTGTTCGAGCCGAGGCGGCAGCCGAATCCGATGCGCGCCTGTTTCGTGGGACTGACGAACACGCCGCTGACGAGACTCACACCGCTCTTGTCGTCCTCCGCCTCCACGAATACTTCGTTCTTCTCGCCGGCCGTCATTGCCTGCTGATCGAGCCAGATCGCTTTCAGCGTCGGACCTTTCGAGTCCGACGCCGACGAGACGACCTTGAAGCTCGCCGTCGGCGGCAGGTTCTGACCGTATACGAGATTCGTCGAGTTGCCGGCGTTGTCGGAGAGCGAGAGATACTTCACCACCCACTGCCCTTCCGCGGCTTCTTTCGGAATCGTGAGGCGCGAGAGAAAACGGTTGCTGCCTTCCACTCCGTCGCTCTGACACGCGAAGCCCTGCTGCGCGCCGCTCGGACTGGCGACGACGCCGGAGATGCTTTTCACGCCGGAGATGTCGTCCGTGACCGCGACCGTGAACGTCGTCATCTCGCCGTCCTGCACGACCGGCGGAACGAACTCCGCGGCGAGGAGCCGCGGCGGCGTGACGTCGGAGTCTTCGTCGCGCTCGTTGTCGGGATTGTTCGGATCCGTCGCGCCTTCGTCGCCCGAGCCTTTCGAAGGCTGCGTCGACGGCGGCTTCGCCATTCCCTGCGCGGACGACGCGTTCGAGCGATTGATGCCGAGTGCGCTCGCGATCGGCTTCACCACCCGATCGAGGAGCGACGGAGGATTCGGTTTCGGAACCGGCGCGATCGGAGCGTTGCCGCCTGCGCCCGGCGTAGCATTCGCACTCGCCGGGAGGAGCCGAGCGGAGCGGAGAAGCTGCTCGTATCGCGCATCACGCGTACGCCCCGCGGCCGTGCTCGTCTGCGATGGCGACGTGACGACGTCGTCCATTCTCGACGACGCCGGCAGCGGCTGCGCATCGCCGGCGTTGACTTGCGGACTGGAGGGTGTTGCGCTGTTCGTCCCCGCTGCGACCGTCGGGGCGGACGGGCCCGCCACGCCGAACGAGCGAATCCGCAGCCACGCCGCGCTGGCGAACGCGACGCCGAGTACGATGAAGAACAAGGTCAGGAAGGAGATCTTTTTCAGTTGCCCACTCCGCGAACAAAGACCAGAACCATTATCGCATCGCTATTTCTTCTCGCGAGCGCCTGTTCTTCGTCTTTGCCTCCTGCTGACCCGCCCCTCACCCCCACGTCCGCACCTCCACCTCCCGAGCTCTCCACCATCATCGTCCCCATTCACGCATCGCTCGGCCCGCTTCTGCCCGAGATCGAGTCGCACGTTGAGAAGCAGCTGAGCGACACGGCGAAAGAGCGCGGCATCGACATCCGCTACGAAGTCACTCGCGATCCGCTGAAGCTGCAGATGATCGGTTCGGGTCTGCTCGCCAAGACGACCGTGCACTACGCGATGGAAGCATGCCGCGGAAAGTTTCCGTGCATCTCGTGCGGCTTCAAAGAAGGACGCCGCGAAGCGGACATCACGCTGCACACGAAACTCGAGTGGGATCCGTCGTGGCGGCTCAAGTCGACGACGAAGCTCCTGCCTGTCAACTACGAGAAGCCGTGCGAGGTGACGTGGTTGAACATCGACATCACGCGGCGCTTCGTCGCGCCGGTCGTCGAACAGCAGCTCAACGCCGCCGCGCGCATCATCGACAAGAACACTCCCGCGCTGGCGACGATCCGTCCGCACGCCGAGGAAGTGTGGACGTCGCTGCAAACGCCGGTCGAGATCGCGCCGCGCACGTGGCTCGTGCTCGAGCCGTCCGAAGTCGCACTCGCCCCGATCACCGGCTCCGGCCTCACCGTCACCACCACCCTCGGCCTCCGCGCCCTGACACGCATCGTCGTCGGTCCGAAGCCGACCGTGACACGCAAACCACTACCTCCACTGAAAAGTGGAGCGGCGGCCGCTTCGGCCGCCGGCCTCCGCGTCCCCTTCGACATCGAGCTCTCCTACGACGACGCCACTCGCTTCATCTCCAGCGAAGTCGCCGGAAAGACTCTCACCATCGAAGGCAAGCCGCTGACCATCGTCTCGATCCTCCTCCGCCCGTCGACAAACGGGAAGGTCCTCATCACCGCATCGATCGACTATCGCGGAGGAGGCCTGCGCAACTACAAAGGACTCATCTACCTCGAAGGCACTCCGAGCTTCGACACCGCGACGTCGATGATCGTCATCCCCGACCTCGACTACTCGCTCGATCCCAAACGCCGCGGCTTCCTCGCGCGCATCGCCGAGCGTGCCGCGCACGACGACATCCGCGCGCGCCTCCGCACCAGCGCCCGCCTCCCGCTCGCGCCGCGCCTCAACACCATGCGCAACGAGATCACCCACGCCCTCACCCGCGACCTCGGGCGCGGCGTCGCCATGCGCGGCCGCGCCGATGCTCTCCAACCCGTAGCCGTCACGCCGCTCCCCAACGTCCTGCTCATTCGCATGCTCGCGACGGGGAGTGCGGAAGTGCAGATCCAGTAGCCGAGACTGTGTCATTCCGAGCCGCGACGACGGCGAGGAATCCCCCGCCGAAGCAGACCAGCGCTCCGTCGGCGGGGGATCCTTCGGCGTCTTCGCGCCCTTCTAATGACAGCCCCTCATCCGCCCTTCGGGCACCTTCTCCCCGCATGCGGGGAGAAGGGCAACAAATCTCGATGTTCGTACATGTTGCCCCTCGCCCCGCATGCGGGGAGAGGGTGGCGCGAAGCGCCGGGTGAGGGGCTGTCATTTTGCTCGACAAATGCGCATCGCGCAGTGCCTCCGCTCAGGATGACACGATCAATGAGTGCACAGATTCAAATCTGGCGCGGCACGAGTCGCAGCGCGTCGGTGAATCCTCAGAGACTGTGAGGTTTCCCAAGAGCTTTGTGGCGACCGCTGCCCCCAGCGGTCGCGGCGGCGCTACGCGCCGCTGGCGCCGCCATTTAGGCGGCGCTGTGACCGCTGAGGCAGCGGTCACCACATTCTCAGCGTTGCCCTGTTCGCAACGCCGCGGATCCACGGCGCGCCTCCCACACGAATCCGACGGCGGCGAACACAATCCAATAGCACAACACAGTACTCACCACAGCCACTCGATTCGCCACCTGCACACCACAGACTTCAAACAAGAACTTCAATGCGTTACCGGGAGCAAACACGACCCGCGGCTCGACACCAAACAGCAGCAGCGCTGCAATGAGCACCACCGCCCCGATCGGTGCGAGCAGCAGGAGATAGATGATGAAAAAGGCGGGATGGTTGCGCGGCATTGATGAAGTGCGACTCTAACATGCGCAATGTGTGACTGGGACTAACTGTGTCAGCCTGAGAGCGGCCGACCCAGGGAGCGGTGGGCAAAGAAAACGCGTCACGGGGACGAGAGACTACTCTCTTCCTCTGCCGCTGGCGTCCTTGACACGCTGCAATGCGCGCGAATACTGACTGAAGACAACATCCGTGTAGAACTCGATCCAAGGTGTCAGATCTTCGTCGTCTTGATACCAACGGCTCTGAGCTCGAAACAGAGCGTCGTAATAATCGGACCGGCGTTCCAAAATGACGTTATCTACAGGATAAAACCGCGCAAAGTGGTAGCCGCATCTCTCCAAAAGGTATGTCGAAAGTAAACGTGCTGCGCGGCCATTGCCGTCGTGAAATGGATGGATCGCCAGGAAGTCCACCACAAATTCGGCAATCGTCAGGAAACGGGACTGCTCATCGCCGATCAACGACGTGTTGGTGCGTTCGCAGAGCGTTGTAAGAAACAACGCTGTTTTCTCGGGCGGAAGCGTTTTGATGTTATAGCCTCCACCTTCGATCGCAACGCGCTTTGTCTTGAGCTGACCGGCTGTGTCGCCACTTGTCGCCGCGAACATGCGTCGATGCACTTCGAGCACAAAGTCAAAACTCACAAACTCTGTTGGCGGCTCGAAAAGCGCCCAGAGCAACGTACGAATGATTGAGGCGATCGCTTCCATCCGGCGCTCGAGCTCTTCGTCGAGGCGTCGTGCGATTGGTTTCGTGGCCGCCGCCAACGCCAGTTCCAGCTTACTCGCCGGTATCTCTTCGCCCTCTATTTCACTGCTGGCGTTCACGCTTTGCGCAATGTTCCATAGCGCGGCAGCGTCAGCATTCCACGGTGCAAGAAAGTCATCCGCGGTTAGTCGCCCGATCTCAAACTTGGCCTGTCCGATCTTTTCGAGTTGTCCTAAGGTATAAGGCGATAGCTCATACCTGAGTCCCTTGCGAATAGGGCTCGGGCTCGCCGGGTCGATAACAGCTTCACGAGATTCGTGCATAGGTCGTATGTGCCGGACGCCGAAACTCATCAATCCTTCAAGATACTCACGAGGAAGAGTGTCTATCAAGTTCGGCATCGAGCGTCCTGCAAGTCGTAAGCATAGCCGAGAAGAGCACGATCGGCGTCTGAAACTGGGAGAATCTACAGGGCCGCCGACTGCAACGATCGATTCCATCGATAGCCCGCCGGCGGAAAGGATGCTACCTTTTGATCTATGCTCATGTCGGTTATCAGTAGTTCACCGGAGAACGTGTCGCTCATTTCAGCATTGTCCGATCGCCTGGCGACACATGGCTTTCGCGCCGTGGACACACGGCAGAAGACTCCGTCGAACGTCCTTCTTCTCCTCAAACGACAGACCTTCAACACAAATCGAGCCGTTGTCGTGGTGGGGATGGACGAGGTCGGCCCTGATTTCGGTGCATATCTGAAGCAGCTTCGAAGCGGTGTTGCGCGCGAATGCGGTTTTATCCCGTTCTTCTGGGGCATCGGGATCCAGGTTGTCGTCCTGGCTGATCATCCTGGCCAGCTACGGACGAATCCGTCACAGTACCTAGCCGTTCTCGATAATCAGTGGGCCATCATTCAGAGCATCTTCCTGGTTGACAAAGAGCTTGGCGAATATCACGCAGCGCGTACGTGGGGACAGGTGATCACCGGCAAGTTTCAGAACGCCATCGATAGTGTGTTGGCAGAGCGATTTCGGCATGTGGATGGCTCTGCCGCCGAATTCCAACCATAAGCTGTCACGGCCCGCCGCCACGGCGAGGGGTCTCTATCTGCGCTTTCCCATGCGCTCCATAGACTTGAGCATTGGGTTGTCGATCTTTGTGTAGCCGGCAGGAATTTCGAAGGCCGACGCGGGAATCGCGCCGTATTTGACGCTGGTCACTTCGGTCGCGATCACCGACTTGTGTCCCATGACGCTCGTCGTGGTCGTGTTTGCCAGCGGGAAGCCCTTCATCTTCTTGAATTGTTCCTGCATCTTCATGGCGCCCGCTGCCATCGGGCCCATGGCTGCCATCATGGTTTTCATGGTGTCGGCAAAGCCCTTGTACGCTTCCCACGCTACGGTCGGGTATTTGAGCTGGGTCGTCACGCATTCCTCGGATTTCGAGAACTGTCCGATGGCGACCGTCCAGTTATCGCAGTCATAGCCGGCGATCTTTCGCGATGTGCCGCTTTTCTCCACCGCGACCGTGAACATTCCCCCCATCATCGCTTCCATCTTCGCCTTCTGATCGGGAGGAAGGTTGTTCATCTCCAGCGCTTGCTTCATCTCCGGGCTATTCATCATCTCCTGGAGCTTTGCGGCCATCGCCACCATGTCCTGACGAGTCATCACGAAATAGGTCTTCTTGGCCGCGTCGAGCACCGTAATGTCGCTGGTCGCAATGTTAATAATCACTTCTTTGCCGTCGCCCTGAGTCACCCTGACGTGGTCGCTGGCAATGTAGCTTGCGGAAGTTTGCGGCGCGCCACCATCGCGTGTGATTTTCGACACGATCGTGAGGTCATCGGCGAGCGCGGGAAGGGTGGCGGCAAGGAGAAGAGCGCAGATCGTGAGTCGCATCGTACGTACTATACTCGTTGGGGCTGGTTCCTGGTGTGGCGGCACGGCCGCCGCAGTCAGCGACTCGTCGACTTCCTCTCATTCGCTGCGGGCAGCCGCGCCGGCTTCGGCACGCGGGCCTGCCGCAATCGCCGGAATCAGGTTAAACTTCGCCGTGCCCATTCCTTCAGAAGCCCGCGCCGAAGCGGAAGCCGCGCTCGGAGAGTTTTGCCAACAGCACTCTTCAACCCCCGGCGCCGACCGGCTCCGTTATGTGCATCAATTCGAGGCGAGCGCGGCATTGCTCGTTGAACAACGACCGGGATTTGTCAATCCGCAAGAGTGGATATCGACGCCAAGAGCCAAATTTCGCTATTCACAAGCTCGCAATGAGTGGTCACTCTATTGGTCCGACGCCAACAACCGTTGGCACCGAGTGTCCAATGTCAAAGCTGACAAAGACATTCGCGTGCTGCTTCAGGTTGTCGTGTCAGATCCACTAGGCGTTTTCTGGAGCTGACGCCCTTGCCCGTGTGATTAGTCTGCATTTCTCACACCTTGCCGTCATCTTAGAAGCCGCGTAGACGGCGAAAGATCTCAATCTACGTAACTTGAGATCCTTCGCCGCGCTCGCCGGCTCAGGATGACGTTTGACACTTGCTCCACGCCTTTTCAGATGCTGTGAGAAATGTGACTAGATGCGTCCTGGGCGACTATTTACGCTCAAATTGACTCTCTCAACAATGTCTTCGGCGATTTCCTCAGCACTGCGATCGGCCGCGTCGATATGCGTCGCAAAGGCGTCGCTCACATGCAGCTCGCAGCATTCGGCGGCTCGCCGGTAAGCCCAGCTCGCACGCTCAGGATCGTCGCCACGAAGGCGCAATCGCTGATGAACGACTTCAATCGGGGCGCGCAGGCAATAGTGGAATACGTCGGGATCGAAGCGGGCGACTCCGTCGCGAAGCTCGTCGAGATACGAGGGATTCGAAATGGCCATGGGAATGACGATATTCGGGAATGCCTTGCGAGTCGCGCGCACGCCAGTGACAGTGAATCGCCGCCACAATCGCAAGTTCTGAAAGTCATTGAGGCGGCGGCCGCCGAGTCGTAATGTGCGCTGCATCGCAATCCCGATGATTTCGGGATCGAAAAGAACCGCACGACGAAGTCGTGGCACCATCAGACGCGCGACGGTGGTCTTGCCGATTCCGAAGGTGCCGTTGAGCAGGATGATCACGCAGACTCGTAGTCGACGGTGAGCCAGAACGCCACGCCGGCGTCGGCTCTGGTTTTTGACGCCGGCATCGCTCCTACTCTCCTCCAATGTGTACGAAAAACGCGTCGCTCGCGACCGGGCGCTCCAGGAATCGCTCGACCATTACACGCGCCGGCTCCTCGCTGCCGCGGCTGAGGATCATCGTCCGGAAGCGGCGGCCGACTTCGTCGTTCATGATGTCGGCGCCGAAGGCGGACAACAGATCGAGGGCGATCGCCTTTGCCCACATGTATCCGTAATAGCCCGCCGCGTAGCCGCTGGCGATGTGCTCGAACGTTCCCGGGAATTGCGTCCCGTCGACATAGCCCATCGGCGTCGCGCCTTCCATCAGGCTCCAGACGTCGAGGGTGCGTCCGGGATTTTCGCTCGCCAGTGCCATGTCGAAGGACGCATAGAGCAGCTGGCGTCCATAATCGACTCCCGCGCCGAATTTATTGGACGCGCGCAGCCGCTGCACGAGCGACTCGTCGATCGCCGGTGCGTCGCCGACGTGTGTGCGCAAGAGCGCCAGGCTCTCGACGCGGCTCGCCCACTCCTCGTACATCTGCGACGGCGCCTCGACGAAATCGCGCTCGACGCTCGTTCCGGAATGCGCGAGGTAGTACGTATTCGACAGCACGCCGTGTAATACGTGTCCGAATTCGTGCAGCAGCGTCTCCACCTCGTCGTGCGTCAGTCCCTCGCGATTGAAATTCGTGACGAGTGCGCTGATCGGCTTTCGTCCCGTACGCGCGCTGACGCCGCGCACCGGCCACGCTGCCGCGTGTTTGTATTTGCCGTCGCGCGGATAGAGGTCGAGATAGATCCCGCCGATGGGAGTGGTGCGCGCCTCCGGCGCGCCTTCGGAGGCGCGCGAAGACGCGCGCACCCCTCCCGCGTTGAAGACGTCGAGGTAAATCACGTCCTCGTGCCACAGTGGTACGGTCGCGCGCTCGAATCGCAGGCCGTACAACCGCGACGTCACGTCGAGCATCCACGCGACCATTGCCGGCGTCGGAAAGTATTTGCGCAGCGCTTCCTGATCGATCGCATAGCGCTGCTCGCGTAGGCGCTCGCGATAAAACGCCGCGTCCCATCGTTGAATGCGCGCCTGCTCGACCGGCAGGCCGGTCATTTCCGCTTTCAGCTCGGCGAGCGCGCCGAGGTCGCGGAGCTCGGCTTGCGTGACCACGTTGCGGACTTCGGTGAGGAAACGGTTCACCGTCTCCGGGGTCTCGACCATGTTTCGCTTGGTCACGTAATGCGCGAAGCTCGGCACTTCATAGAGATCGGCGATCTCTTTTCGCAGCGCGACGATCTCGTCGAGGACTTCGAGATTGCGCGGCGTCCCGCGGTTCGTGTACGCGAACCAATAGCGCCGCCGCGCCTCTTCATTGCGTGCGTTCATGATGAACGGCACGTAGTCGGGATAATCGAAACTGACGACGACATTTCCGTCATCGTCGCGCGGCACGCGATCCAGCCACGACTGCGGCAGTCCGTCGCATTCCTCGACAGTGAACTGCAGCCGCGTCGTGTTCTCGCGGATGTTCTTCGCGAACTCCTGTCCGAGCTCCGTCAGCCGCTCCGAGATCTCGCGAAAGCGCTCCCGCTTTGCCGGCGGCAGCGACACGCCGCCGTCCTCGAACTCCTCGAGCAGATGCTTGCGCAACTCGCTCTCCGCGGGCGTCCGCGGCTCCGCGCGCAGGACGGCGTGATAGAACGCCTCGTTCTGGAAGACCCCGGTGAGGAAGCTCGATTCCTCGACCAGCGCGACGTCGCACGCATCGCGCACGTCTTTGTCGGGATGCACGCTGTTGAGGAGCGAGATCGGGCCGAAGGCGTCCTCGACGATCGTGCCGGCGTCGTCCCACGCGTCCAGCACGTTTGCCGCGTTGTGAATGTCCGCGATCCGCTCGGCGGCCGACGCCAGGGCGCGTTCGCTGACCTCCCGTACCTCGGCAGCATCGAGGATCGGGATCGTCGCTCGTTCCGGAGGCGCTTCGAGGGACATAACCGCGGGTGCGAATTCTATGTGAAACCTGCGCCCGGCAAAGCGCGTACTAGATGCATGCGAAGCCTCATCGTTGCCCTCACTGCGCTTTTTCTCGCCCTCCCCGCATTTTCAGTCACGGATACGCAACTGATCACGGACGGGAAGGCGGCCATGCGCCGCGGCGACGCCGATGAGGCGGCGAAGCTGTTCGAGCAGGCGGTGGCGATGAAGCCGAACGTCGCCGAATATCACTACCGCCTCGGCACCGCGTACGGTGCGCAGGCGCAGAAGGCCGGCATGTTCGGCGGATTCAGTCTCGCGAAGAAAACGAAAGGGGAGTTCGAGCGCGCGGTGCAGCTCGACCCGAACTACCTCGAGGCGCGGCTCGCGCTGGTCGACTTCTATTCGATGGCCCCCGGCATCGCCGGCGGCAGCGACGACAAGGCGCTCGAGCAGGCCGCGGAGATCAAGAAGCACGACGCGCTGGAAGGGCATCGCGCGTTCGGCCGCATCTACAACCGCCAGAAGAAATTCGATCTCGCGCGCAAGGAGTATGTCGAGGCGGTGCGCGAGCAGCCGAACTCACCGAAGACGCATTACTACCTCGGCAACTTCCTGGCCTCGCAAAAAGACTGGAGCGGATCGCTGCACGAATACGAGTACGCGCTCAAGCTCGATCCGAAATACATGCCGGCCTGGTTCCGCATCGGAGTTCACGCGACGCAGTCGGAATCGAATTACGCGCGCGGCGAAGAAGGGCTGCGCAAATACCTCGGATACACGCCCGCCGAGGACGAGCCGTCGCTGGCCAGCGCGTGGTACTACCTCGGCATGGTTCAGGAGAAGACCGGCCGCAAAGCCGACGCGAAGCAGAGCTACCTGAACGCGCAGAAACTCGCGCCGACTTCGAAGGAGATCGAGGCGGCGTTGAAGCGGGTTTCGTGATTCATCGCGAAGGCCGCGCGCTCTTTTCGAGATAGCGGAGCGCGATCAGCAACTGCGAGCGCCTGAAATTTTCCGGGGGCAATAGCGACGAGCCGTCGGGTTGGTCGAGGATTTCCTCCACGAACGCGGCGGCCTTTGCCCGTTGCCATAGCGAGCCGCTGGGATAGGCGCTCACCGTCCCTGCCAGGATCCACGGCAGGCGCAGGTGGCGGACGGGATCGGGAAGCGGAGGCTGCTGCGGAGTGATGCGGTACAGCCAGCGCGCGTTGCTAACCTCGTCGTCGCGCGATCCCAGATCCTCGCGCGGGAGAGAATTCAGCCAAAGCTTGTCCAGTTTCCTGTCGCCCCGGCCGACGTAATGCAGCGTGTAGATCGCCAACCCGCTGTCGGCATCGCTGAGGGCCGAGTCGGACCGATCGGGATAATAGCGCCACCGGCCGCCGCTGCAGGAACCTCGAAGGTAGCCGATCCCGCGATTCAACGCGACTTCGGCCTGCGCGCTTTGTTCCGGCGTCAGCACCTTCGCTTCAATGAGATCGTGCAACGCCAGAACGGCGTGAGCCGTCGCGAACGTCGACAGGTCGCGAGTGTCGTCATAAAGCGGCCATCCGCCATCGCCCTGCCGCGTGAGCAGAAATTCCAATTCGCCATTGCCGGGCTTTCGATGCCCCAGCGCGTAGGCGCGCAGGACCCACGCCGTGACGAAAATATTCGGCGGCATGTTGCTGAATTGTGCCCAGCACTGGCAGTTCTTGTCCTTCTGCAAGTCGATCGTGGCGAGGACGTCGCGACGCGGCTGACGCATGGAGATGATCGTCTGCGCGGCCGACAATGCTTCATACAGCACGATCGGTGGATATCGTGCGCTGGCCGACAAGTCGGATGCACCTTCGCGCTCCAATGCGGCGATTGCAGTACGAACAGCTTCCTCGGTGTCGGAGCTCATTACGAAGCGGTTCCGTCCCGCGAACGCGACGCGCGGGACGAGTCGAATCAGGTGCCAGTTGCGAAAAACGAGCTCCTGATAGCGCCACGCCACGACACACAATGCGCCGAGACCAATGAGAATGATCTGAGCCCACAATGGCAGCCGCCGCCAAATGGCGAGGACGCGCGTTTTCGTGTCGTTCAGCGCATCGGAGACAGCAGCAGCCAACACTTCCTTCGGAGACTGAACACTCGCTTTTTCTGGCGAGTCGGCCGTGGATGGTGGCTGTTGTTCTCCGTCCATGTCGAAGCGGTGCGAACCGGGGACTCAGTACTCTATTCGCTAAGTTCGACGTCACAGAGTTCCGTCATCCTGAGCGCGTAGCGAAGGATCTCGAGCTATGTATTTTGAGATCCTTCGCTGCGCTCAGGATGACGGGAAGAATGTGTGATCAGCACTTAGCGAATGAGTACTCAGGGTATCACCGCAGCGCCGAAACGCGCCTCGTGAGCAGCGGATACGGATTCACCGGCTCCCCCTTCCACCACTCCTTCGTCGGCGTCAGATTTTCGATCGCGAAGTGGAGGTGGGGCGTGCCGGGAGGCGCGTTCCCGGTCGTGCCGACGTAGCCGATGACGGTTCCCTGTTTGACGGACAGTCCTTCGTAGATACCGTCGGCGTAGCCATCGAGGTGGGCGTAGTAGTAGACGCGTTCTTCGCGCACGTCGAACTCGTAGATCGTCAGTCCGCCCGCGCGCGAGGTGAAGAGTTTTCGGATCGTGCCGTCGACTGCCGCGACCACGGGCGTTCCGCGCGGCGCGAGGATGTCGATCGCGTCGTGCGTGCGGCCGCCGCTGCGCGCTTGCGTGTAGGTGTCGGTGAGTTGATCTTCGGTGACACCGATGACGGGCAACAGAAGCAGTGGAGCGGCGCCCGCCTCGGGCGCCGGAATGGACAGGCGCACCTGCGCGACGCGACGCTTCGCTTCGGCGGCCGAGGCGGCCGCCGCTCCACTGTGCGTCGTGCCAGGCGCGGGTCGCGCGAGGGCCACGATCATCACGGCTCCCGCGAGCCAGCCGCAAACCAGTGCACCGAATGTACGCATGCGTCCGATAATGAGAGGCGCGTGCCGGAACTTCCCGATATCTCGATTTATATCGAAGCGCTCGCTTCACGCGTGCTCAACCATACGCTCGAAAAACTTCGGCTCGCCAGTCCGTTCGTGCTGCGCACCGTCGATCCCTCGCCGTCCGACGTCGCCGGCAAACGCGTCATCGACTTGCGCCGTCTCGGCAAGCGCATCGCCTTCGCGCTCGAAGAAAACATCTTCATCGTCGTCCACTTGATGATCGCCGGACGGTTCAAGTGGCTCGCGAAAGGGGCGAAACCGCCGGGGAAAGTCGGGCTCGCCGCATTCGACTTCGACAACGGAACGCTCGTGCTCACCGAGGCGGGATCGAAGCGGCGCGCGTCGATCCATATCGTGCGCGGCGAAGAGGCGCTGCGCGCGCTCGATCCCGGCGGCATCGACGTCCTCGGGATGACACTCGACGAATTCCGCGACGCCCTCACGCGCGAGCGCCACACGCTCAAGCGCACCCTCACCGATCCGCACGTCTTCAGCGGCATCGGCAACGCCTACTCCGACGAGCTCCTCCATCGCGCGCGCCTCTCGCCCGTCCAGATGACGACGAACCTCGACGCCGGGGAGATCGAGCGGCTGTTTCACGCAACAAAAGACACGCTCAACGAGTGGATCGAGCGCCTCCGCGCAGAGACCGGCAGCGGCTTTCCGGAAAAAGTCACGGCCTTCCGTCCGGAGATGAAGGTCCACGGCCGCTACAACCTCCCCTGTCCCGACTGCGGCACGCCCGTCCAGCGCATCGTTTACGCCGAGAACGAGACGAACTACTGCGCCCGCTGCCAGACCGGCGGCAAGTTGCTGGCGGACCGGGCCTTGTCGCGCCTGCTGCACGGCGACTGGCCAAAATCAATCGATGAGCTCTAACGTCTTCAAAAATCGAGCGTCTACACCCGTGAAGAACAGATGCTCCAAGCGGTCATGACCATCCCGATGACGGGACACGACACGAGCGCCGAGGACCGCCGGATGGCGGCGGCGTGCGCCGCGGGAGACGCGAAGATCTTTGAAGAGCTGTACCGCCGTTTCGGCGACCGGATGAAGAGCATCGCCTGGAATCACCTCGGCAACGCGGCCGATGCCGAGGATGCCGTCCAGGAGACGTTCCTGAAAATCCATCGCGCGGCGGCGACCTACAGCGGAGAAGCCTCCTTCTCGACGTGGGCCTATCGCATCCTCGTCAACACCTGTTACGACGTCCTGCGCAAGCGCAAACGGCGCATCGAAGAGACGTCGATGGAAGACGACGAAGGCATGACAATCGAGCGGCCCACATCGAGCGTCGACGACGCGAAGCGCATGACGCTGCGCAAGCTCCTCGACGAGCTTCCCGAACAACGACGCACGGTTTTCAGCCTCTTCGAGATCGAAGGACTGAGCCACGCCGAGATCGGCCAGATCCTCGGCATCAGCGAAGGGAACTCCAAGTGGATTCTCTTCTCGACGAAAAAAGAATTGCAGGAGAAGTGGAACCGGACCCGATCATCATGAACATCAACTGCAGCAATCTCGACGACCTTCTCTTCGACGCGAGCCCGCTCTCGATGCGCACGGCGGCGGAACATGCGGCGGCCTGCGCCGCGTGCGCGGAGAAGCTGGAGGCGTGGAACGACATCTCCGCCACCGCGAAGTCGATGCAGACGGCGTGGCAGAACGACCTGCTGTGGCCGCGCATCGAGCGCGCGCTCGCAAAAGAAATCGCTGAAGGAAAACGACGCACGCCTTTGCGCGGCTTCTCGCGCATCGCCGCCGTCGCGCTCCTCACCATCGGCCTCGGCAGCACGATGTGGTTCACCATGCGCGAGCAAGTGCGCGGTGCGAAGTTCAACGGAAAAATTTACCAGAACAGCGCGATGGACGAGGTCGAGAAGGCCGAGCGCGATCACGTCCGCGCGATCGCGAACCTCCAAAAGTTCGCCGACGCGAAGCTCGAGAACACCGAGTCGCCGCTGATGGTCTCTTACAAAGAAAAACTGATGCTGCTCGATGACGCCATCGCGGAATGCCAAGTGAACATCGATCGCAACCGACAGAACGCGCACATCCGCGAGCAACTGCTGGCCATGTACTCCGAAAAACAGCAGACGCTCAAAGACGTGCTGCGGGAGGACCCCAATGTCTCGAATCAATAACATCACGCGCGCGATCTTCGCGCTGCTGTTCCTTCTCTTCGTCGCGCCGCTGCGCGCGGACGAAGTACGAGTCGTCTCCTCCAGCTCGAGCACTGCCCGAGCCAGTGACGACCAGTTCGAACTCAAAGTCTCGAAGGACCTGCACTTCGGCGGCGGACGCGTGACGATCGATCACCGCTTCGGCGACCTCAACGTGCGTACGCAGTCCGGCTCCACCGTCAGCGTTCGCGCCTTCATCCGCAGCTCGCATCCCGACATCGGCAAATCGATCCGCATCGTCGCCGAGGAAGAAGGCAACGGCGTGTCGATCAAGACCATCTTCCCGGAGATCCACATCCACGGCGGACACGTCTCCTACTCCGTCGACATGACGGTCACGATTCCGCCGAACGCGCAGCTCACGGCGAAGAACCAGTTCGGCGAGACCGACATACGTGGACTGCGCGCGTCGAGCATCATCGACAACCGCCAGGGATCGATCACCTTCGCCGACGCGCGCGGCGGCTCGCACAGCGTCAGCAACGCCTTCGGCGGCATCGACATCGTCGACGTCGACGGCGACCTCACCGTCAACAACAGCAACGGCGCGATCACGGTCAACAACGCCGGCGGACGGCTGACCATCACGAACCGCTTCGGCTCCGTTACCGTCGACGACGCGAAGCGCGACGTCACGATCGGCAACGCCAACGGCGCCATCACCGCGCTCGACATCGGCGGATCGCTGAAGGTCACGAATGCCTTCGGCAACGTGAAAGCCGGGACGGTCAACGGCACCGCCGACATCACGACGACGAATGCGAAGGTCGATCTCGCGAACATCCAGGGCTCGGCGATCGTGAAGAACTCGTTCGGCAGCGTCGTCGCGCAGAGCGTGAAAGGCAGCTTCACCGCCGACTGCGAGAACTCGAAAGTCGACGCGGCGAACATCGGCGGCAACGTGAAAATCGACACCGCGTTCGGCGGCGTGACGCTGCAGAACGTCGGCGGACTCGTCGACATCACGACGTCGAACGGGAACATCAAAGTGATGGACAGCGGCGCGTTCACCGCGGAGACGCGGTTCGGGTCGGTGCGCGCGGAGCGCATTCGCGGCTCGGCCGACATCAAGGGATCGAACGGCGGCATCACGCTGCAGGAGATCAGCGGCGACGTGAAAGTGCGCACCAGCTTCGGCGCGGCGTTCATCAGCGGCGCGAACGGCGCGATCGACGTGCAGAACGACAACGGCGCGATCTCCGTCGAGCGGCTGCGCGCCGGCGGATGCAAACCGATCGTGCTGCGCACGTCCTTCAGCTCGATCCGCGTCACGCTTCCGGAAAACGCCGGCTACTCCGTCAACGCGCGGACGTCGTTCGGCCACATCCGCAGCGCGCTTCCCGTGACCACGACCAGCGCCGGCGACGACTCGCTCGTCGGCACGATCGGCCGCGGGGGCTGCCGGCTGGAGCTCTCCAACTCGAACGGCAGCATCACCATCGAGCGCGAATAAAAGGTGCTGGGTGCTGGGTGTTGGGTGCTGGGCGCTGGGTGCTGGGTGCTGGGTGCTGGGTGCTGGGCGCTGGGCGCTGGGTGCTGGGTGCTGGGTGCTGGGTGCTGGGTTACTCAGCACTCTGCACTCTGCACTCAGCACTCAGCACTTCTAAAAGGTGCGCCGATACGTGAACACGAACTCTCGCGGAGCGCAGTTGCGGATCGGCGGCGAAAACTTCGCCGCCTTGATCTCGCGTTCCGCGAGAAACGCCAGCGCCTCGTCGCCTGTCGAATTCGATACGACCTTCGTCCGCGTCACGTTCCCGCTCACGTTCACGTTCGCGTCGACCACGACCACGCCGTGGGCGCCGGAATCGGAGAACGTCAGCGTCGGCGTCTCGACGAACGCGAAGTCAGAATCCGCCGGACAACCTGACGTCTTCTTTTTCCGCGCGACTCCGTTGGACACGAATCGCGCCGCCACCCACCCGACCTCGCCGCTCGCCAGCCGCACTTTCACCCACGAGTCGTTGAGATTCGCGAGCACGCTCAGCGCTTCGTTCTTCTTCACCTGCGCGACGACATCCGCATCCGTCGACGCTTCGCTGCGCACGTTGAGCGCCGACGCCGTCACGCGAACCGTTCCGATTACTTTTTCTACGACCGGCTTCTCTACGACGGGCTCGGGCGGCGGAGACGTGACAGGCTCCGACTTCGGCGCTGGCGACGCGCATGCGAAGACGAACACTGTGAGGAAGAGGGCCCTGCGCAAACGCCGCGCATGATATCCAAAAGCAGAAAGCAAAAAGCAGAAAGGTTCAGCGCCGAAAGCACAGCCCAGCGGAGCATTTCTGCTTTCTGCCTTCTGCTTTCTGCTTTTCATCAAATGCTTCTCCCCACCGCCGGCACGATGATGCGCAACTCATCCATCAATCGCGCGAATTGATCGGGGTACAGCGACTGCGGTCCGTCACACACCGCCTTGTCGGGATCGTGATGGACTTCGATCAACAGTCCGTCGCCTCCGGCTGCAACGACCGCGCGCGCGAGCGGCATTACTTTGTCGCGGCGTCCCGTTGCGTGCGACGGATCGCCGACGATCGGCAGGTGCGAGAGTTTCTCGATGACCGGGATCGCCGAGATGTCGAACGTATTGCGCGTTGCGGTCTCGAACGTGCGAATCCCGCGCTCGCACAACACGATGTCGTAATTGCCGCCGGACATGATGTATTCGGCGGCGAGGAGCCACTCCTGAATCGTCGCCGACATGCCGCGCTTCAACAGAATCGGCTTGCGGATCTGGCCCAACGCGGACAGCAGATTGAAGTTCTGCATGTTGCGCGCGCCGACCTGCAGGATGTCGACATACTCGAGCATCCCTTCGATCTGCGAGATCTCCATCACCTCGGAGACCGTCGCCATTCCCGTCTCATCGCCCGCCGCGCGCAGCAGCTTCAACCCTTCGACACCCATCCCCTGAAACGCATACGGCGACGTGCGCGGCTTGTACGCGCCGCCGCGCAACACCTTCGCGCCCGAGCGCGCTACGCGCCGCGCGGTCTCGAACAATTGCGGCTCACTCTCGATCGTGCACGGCCCGGCCATGACGACGACCTGGTCGCCGCCGATCTCCACTCCGCGCGCCTTCACGACCGTTTTCTCGCGCTTCCACGTGCGGCTGGTGAGCTTGTACGGCTCGCTGACGCGGACGACTTCCTGTACGCCATCGAACAGCTCGAACTCGCGCGGATCGATCGTGTCGACATGTCCCACCACGCCTAACACCGTCTGGTCCGAGCCGGTCGAGCGATGCACGTCGAATCCGCGCGAGATCAGCTCCGACACGACATGCTCGACGTTGCCTTCTTCCGTGTGTTTCTCCATCACGATGACCATGATTTCTCCTATTCGATGGCAGATGGCGGATGGCCGATGGCGGATTCGTCGTTGGTGCTTCTGCCATCTGCCATCTGCCGTCTGCCATCTGAGGCTTCGCGCTCCACTCGGCGCGACTCGTCGATGATGCGTTCGAATAAACGGCGGACGGCCGACCCTTCGAGCGGGCCCGCGGACGCGCCTTCGACGTGCTGCAGCACTTCTTTCTCGCGTTCCGGCGCGTAGATCGGCAGCGAGAGCAGTCCCTTGATCTCGCCGATCTCGACCGCATACTTCGCGCGCTGATTGAGGAGCTTGACCAGCACCTCATCCACGCGGTCGATCGCATCGCGCAGGCGTTTCAGTTCGGCTTCGGCATCGACAATCTCGTTCATCAGCAAAAAACCTCTTCCCGTCGCCGAGAAGAGGTTTTCGAGATCGTGCAGCCGTTCGAGCGCCCCTCCTCGCGGCGGGGCGCAAGCCCCGCTAGGTATAGAAACCGTAGTAATAGGCGCGGAGGAACATTAGCGGATGAGGGTACGTGATCGAAGAAAGTAGGTCAAGCGCGCACCGAACCGGAAGGCAGAAGGCAGAAGGCAGAATTGAGAAACCCGCACCCCAGGAACGATGACGCAGCCCTCGCGTGGGCGTGCTTCTCACTTCTGCATTCTGCCTTCTGCCTTCTGCATTCCCGGCCAGTGCACGCACAATCACGCCATCCCCAACACGCGCCCGTCCACCGTGCACGCGCCGCTCCCCCACCCGCGCTAAACTCCCCCCAACCAATGACGGTCTCCCTCGCCCGCTGCGCGTACCACACCGATCGCCCTGCTTTCGCGCGCTGCATGTCCTGCGCGAAGATGCTTTGCCAGGAGTGCGCGACGCAGTGGGACGGCATCTGGCATTGCGCGTCCTGCCTCGGCGCGAAGCGTGGAACACGCAGACAGCGCTCGGGCGCCGGCTCGTGGATCGGTGCGGCGTTCCTTTCCCTCATGTTTCTCTATCTCGGCGCGCGGGTGATGGTGTGGACGAGCGCGTTCATTGCGGGACTGTTTTGATTCGCGCGCCGCTCTCCACCACCTCCGTCCTCGATGAAGCGGCCGACACCGTCCGCCTCACCGCTCCCTGGACCGCGGTCCTCATCCTCACCGCACTTCCCTATCGATTCCTGCAGGCGATGTTCTTCGATCAACTGCTCGAAGTCGGCAGCTCCGCGTCGCAATACGGCAATCTCCTCGGCGCGACCGCGAACCTGATCGTCGCCAGCCTGCTCCTCGCGTTGTGGGGACGCGCCGTCTACGCGCGCGCGTGCCGTCTCGCGATCGCGCGCGGCGATGCGCCCGGACGCGCGGCGTGGCGCGTTCCGCCCGCCGCATACGCAAGCTACGTCCTCACCGCGTCGGCGATGATCTTCGCCGGCTATCTCGCGCTCTACACGATCGTCGGCTTCATCGTCACCGTCATGTTCGCCGGACTCGCGATCGGCACGATGGAGCTCAACGAGCGCGTCGGCGTCTTCGCTCCGTTCCGCGTCATGGCGCGCTATGCGAAGTCGATCGCCGTTCCGCTCGCGCTCGTCTTCATCTTCTTCATCGCGCTTCTTGTCGCGCTGGTGAATCTCTGGGCCGCATTCAATCTCGTCAAGGCACTGATGACCGCCATCGGCGGCTTCGACGCGCCGCGCTGGCCGCTCCTCTTCGGCCCGGGCAATCGCCGCTTCACGCTCATCGTCATCGCCGGCGCGATCCTCCTCGTCGAGCCGTTCTGGATCGCCGCATACGTCGTCTTCGTGCGCAAAGCCGGCGCGCAGGAAAGCGGCGACGATCTGCGCGCATGGTTCGCGGAACTGCGGCGGGCCTCATGAAGCGCGTTCTCGCAATTCTGCTCATCGCGCTGCCGGCGATGTCGCAGACGATCAGCCTCAACGACTACGTCGGCGCGCTCGCTCGTCTGCAATCGCTCCTCGCATCGAATCAACTCGCCACCGCGCAGGACGAAGCGCGCAAGCTCGCAACCGCCGACGTAAATTCACCGCACGGACGTTTTCACGCAGACTCCGCGCTCCTCGGCGAAATCGCAAATGCGAAACGAGCGGACGTACAACTGCAGCAGCGCATCGCCGTCACCATCGACGAGATTCGCCGCGTCGCTCCCGGCATCACCGCGACCGCCGATCCGAAGCTGTTGAATCGCGTCGCGAATGAGCAGGCCGTGCCCGAGCTCGCGAAAGGCGGCGAGCTTCGCGTCACGCCGGCGACGACGCCTCTCTCCGAGCGCATCGCGAAGTCGCTCGAAGCGGTCTGGAACTGGATCCTCAAGGTGCTCGGAAAGATTCTCGACTGGATCCTCGACTTCCTTCCCGACTCCGTCCGCCGCTCCGGCGCGACCGGCGGCATGCGCTGGATCGTCGCCGCCGTCGTCGCGGCGATCGTGCTGCTCATCGTCTTCCTCGCGTTAGAAGTGCGCCGCCGCGCGCGCAAGAAGGCCGCGCCCGCGACCGAGTCGATCGCGCCTCTCGGCTCGCAGGCCGACGCCGATCCGCTCTCGCGCGGCGCGTCGGAATGGGAGCGCTACGCTGCGCAGCTCGCGCAGAGCGAACGGTTCCGCGAGGCGATTCGCGCGTGGTATCACGCGGCCCTCGTCAGCTGCTACGCCGCAGGCGTCCTGCACTTCCGCAAGAGCCGCACGAACTGGGAGTACGTCGCCGCGCTCGCGCCGTCGCTCGCCTGGCGTCCCGAGTTCATCTCGCTCACGCGCCGCTTCGAGCGGGAATGGTACGGCTCGAGTCAGAGCTCGATCGATGCGTACGACGACTGCCGCCAACGCGCGCGCACCGTGATCGACAACGTGCGAGGTGCCGCGTGAGGCGCGCGCTCCCGCTCGTCCTCGCCGCCGCCGCGTTCGCCACGCTCGCGATCCTCTGGATCGTCACCGACCGCCGCGCATCGCAGCGCATCTACGACGACTACTCGTCCGCCAACACGTCCGCGAAAGGCCTCTCGCTCGCGTCCGGATATCTCGCGAAGAGCCACAAGGTCGCGATGCTCACGCGTCCGCTCGCACGCGCGCACCTCGAGCCGAACGCGATCGTCTTTCGCGTCGTCGACGAGCGTCCGCTCTTCTTCGATCCCGAAGATCTGAAGGAAGGACAGTTCGGACCGCCGCGTCCGAAGCACGAGCCGCTCTTGAATGACGCCGAAGAATCGTTCGTGCGCCGAGGCGGACGGCTCGTGTTCGCCGCACAACGCGGCGTGCTCGCGACGTCCGACGCCGGCGAAAAATTCGCGCGTAAAGTCTTCCCGATCTGGCGCAACCTCGGCGATCTGCAAATGAACAGCGACTGGAACGCGTTCACGTCGCTCCGTCCGCGCATGCACACGATCTTCGCGAGCGGCGCGCACGCGATCGTCGGACGCGAGCGCATCGGCGCCGGCGAGCTGTTCCTGATCTCCGCGCCGCAGCTCCTGCAGAACGATGCGCTCGCCCGAGGGAATCATCTGCAATTCCTGAATGCGCTCGCGGGTACTGGACGGCCGATCTATTTCGACGAAGTGCCGCACGGCATCGTCAGCGACGACGGCTCGCTCGCACTGATGAAAGACTGGAACCTCGGACCCTTCCTGATTCTCATTACGCTAGCCGCGATGCTCTATTTCTGGCGCGAGTCCCGCCGCATCGGACCGCCCGTCGACGACTATCGCGAGACGCGCTCCGACGCCGTCGATCTCGTGCGCTCCCTCGCCGCGCTCTATTACAAGGTCACGTCGTATGGTGAATCGCTCTCGCTCTACCACGACGCGCTCACGCGCACCGTCGCGTCGCAAACCGGGTTGCGCGGCGACGCGCTGCGCAAACGCGTCGACGAGCTGACCGGCGGAAAGCGCGACCTGACCGCGATCAACGACGCATTCGCAAAATTACAGACTCATAGGCGCATAGGCTCACAGGCGCAAAGACCTATGAGCCTATGAGCCCGTGAGCCAATGAGCCTACATCGGAGGTAACGACGCCCATGCAAACCATCCAACAGATCGCGGACCGCATGCTCTCCCTTCGCGCGCAACTCGATCGCGTGATCATGGGACAGGAGCGGGTGAAGATGCTCGCGATCACGTCGCTCGTCGCCGGCGGCCACATGCTGATCGAAGGTGTGCCCGGCACCGGCAAGACGCTGCTCTCGCTCGCCCTCGCGAAGCTTCTCGGGTGCCGCTTCCGCCGCATCCAGTTCACGCCCGACCTCATGCCGTCCGACCTCACCGGCGCGAACGTCTTCAATCAGAAATCGCAGGAATTCGTCTTCCGCGCCGGACCGGTCTTCACCGATATCCTCCTCGCCGACGAAATCAATCGCACGCCGCCGCGCACGCAGGCCGCGCTGCTCGAGGCGATGCAGGAGAACGCGGTGACGATCGACGGCGAGCGCCACGAAGTCTCCAACGTCTTCACCGTCTTCGCGACGCAGAATCCCGTCGAGCTCGAAGGGACGTATCCGCTGCCCGAAGCGCAACGCGATCGATTCCTCTTCAAGATCAACATCGACTTCCCGCTCGCCGAGGACGAGACGCGGATGCTCGAAGAGTACGCGGCCGGACGAAGACTGCACGACGACATCGTCGCGTCGCTCGAGCCGGCCGTCACCGCCGACGAGCTGCTGCACGCGCGCACGACCGTCGCGAACGACGTGCGCGTCGAGCCGCACATCATCCGCTACATCCAGGAGCTCGTCTCGCGCACGCGCCGCGACGAAGCCGTCCAGATCGGTGCCGGCCCGCGCGCCTCGCTCGCGCTGCTCGAAGGCAGCCGCGCCGCCGCCGCGCTGAACGGCAGAGACTTCATCACGCCCGACGACGTGAAGTCGCTCCTCACCCCCGTCCTCGCGCACCGCATCACCTTGACCCCCGAGGCGGAGATGGAAGGACTGGCGCTGGAAGATTTGCTGAAGCGGATTTACGAGCAGGTGGAGGTGCCGAGGTAGCCGGTTTCGCAGTTACGCGGTTGCGCAGTTGCGCAGCCCCGCGTAACCGCGCGATCGCGTCACCGCGCAACCCATGCGTCCCGGCCAGCTCCTGATCCGCCTCGCAGTCCTCATCGCGGCAAGCTCCCTCCTCGTCGCCGCGATCCCGCTCTTCGTCTGGTTCCTATTCGTCCTATCCGTCCTATTAGTCCTACTCGTCGTATCCGAAGCCTTAGCCCTCCGCCGCATCACCCTCACCATCGAGCGCCAGCCCAAGCTCGCCATCCCCCTCGGCGAGCTCGAAACCACCATCGTGCGCATCGAGACCAGCGCGCGTGCGACGCTGCGCCTCACCATTCGCCAGCGCTGGCCGGAGATCCTCGAGCCACGCTCGACGATGCGCGAGGCGATCATCCGTGCCGGCGAGGCGCTCGCGCTGGAGTTGCAAGTGCGCGGCATCGAGCGCGGCACCGCGAACATCGAGCCGCTGTACGTCGCCTTCACCATCCGCGGACTCGTCGAGCGGATCGTTCCCGTCGGCGACGCGACCGTCGTCCACGTCCTCCCCAACCTCCACGCCGTCGGCCGCATGCACAAGCGGCTCAACAACTACGCCCTCCGCTCCCTCGGCGCGCGCACTTCACCGCGCATCGGCAAAGGCCGCGACTTCGATCGCCTCCGCGACTACCACATCGACGACGACTACCGCGACATCGCCTGGCGCGCGTCGGCAAGACACGGACGCCTGATCGTCCGCGACTTCCGCATGGAGCGCAGCCAGGAGATCCTCCTCTGCCTCGACCGCGGCCACCGCATGGCCGCGCGCGTCGAACAAATCACCCGACTCGACCACGCCGTCAACGCGGCGGTCCTCATCAGCTACGTCTGCAACCGGATGGAAGACAAAACCGGCATCCTCTCCTTCGACACCGCCGTCGACAAAGGCCTCCCCTCGCAACGCGGCGCCGCCCACCTGCGCGCGATCACCGCATACGTTTCCCAACTCGAAGCGGAGTACCGGCACACCGACTACCTCGCGCTTGCCGCCAACCTGCGGCGTCGCCTCCACCACCGCACATTGATCTTGATTTTGACGGTGCTGCCCGAACGCGAAGAACGCTTCGACTTGCTCCGCGCCGTCGACCTGCTCGCACCGCAGCACTTGCCGTTGTTCGTCGTCCTCACGGATCGCGATTTGCGCGCGCAGGCAGAGCTGTTGCCCGCAAATCGTGATGAACTCTCGCGCACGCTAGTCGCCCGCGATTTGTGGCTCGGACATGTTGAGCTCACCCGAGAACTTCGCTCTCGCGGAGCGATGGTCGTTGATTCGACAGCTACCGATTGGGGCGTTGATGCAGTAAACGCGTACATCGAAGTGAAGCGTCGTCAGCTGCTTTGATTTCGTTCGCCTGCTCTTTCAATCTATCCCGCGCGCAGACGCGGGATCTCGGGTTATATCGCGACACATGTCGCCCACTTGTCGCCTGTGGTAGCGATCTTCGCGGTACAACCGGAGATCCCGCGTCTGCGCGCGGGATAAACTGAAAGAAGCGAGCGAAGCGAAAAAACACCATGAACATCGAACGCTTTCTCTCCGACCGCCGCCCCGTTTGGGAGGATCTCGCTTCGCTCGTTCAGCGCGCCGAAGACGTCGAGCTCTCGCGCAAGGAGATGCAGGAGCTGGTCGCGCTTTATCGCCGCACGTGCTCGGACCTCAATCGCGCGCGGTCGTACACGGCGAATCCGGAGATTCTCGGCTACCTCAATCAGCTCACCGGACGCGCGTATCGCTACATCTATCGCGCGGGACACGAGACTCCGGTGTGGCAGTCCTTCGTCCAACTTCTCACGCGCGAGATTCCGGCCGCGTTCCGGCGCGAGCGGTTGTATGTCGCGCTCGCCGCGTCCGCGTTTCTCGCCGGCACGCTCTTCGGCGCGGGCGCGGTGCTCATCGATCCGGCCAACGGCGAGCGGCTCGTGCCGCCGATGTTCTTCACCGAGAGTCCGCGCGATCGCGTCGAGAAGATCGAGTCCGGCAAAGAGCGCGTGGACAATCTCGAGAAAGCGGTCGTCTTCGGCGCGTCGCTCTACACGCACAACATCAAAGTCTCGTTCCTCGCCTTCTCCCTCGGCGCGCTGACGATCGTGCTCGGCCTGGCCATCCTGTTCTACAACGGCGTGACGCTCGGCGCGATCATGGCGATGTACATCCTCGATAAGGTGCCGCTCTTCTTCTTCGCCTGGGTCGGTCCGCACGGCGCGCTCGAGCTCCCGGCGATCATCTTCAGCGGCGCGGCGGGACTCCTCGCCGGCCGCGCGCTCCTGATGCCCGGCCAGCTCTCGCGCGGCGCGTCGCTGCGGCGCGTGCTGCCGTCGGTGTGGCGGATGATCATCGGCGCGGCGTTCGTCCTCGTCCTCGCCGGTCTCATCGAAGGCTCGTTCTCGCAGTTCTCCGCGAAGACGTTCCCCTACATCGTGAAGATCGGCGTCGCGATCGTGCTGTTCTGCGGACTGATGGCGTACCTCTTCCTGCGACGGAGCGACGAATGAGTGCCGCCGCCGAGCTGACGATCGTCACGCCCGAGCACGTGCACATCCGCCTCGAGCCCGCGGGACTCGGCAGCCGCTTCCTCGCGATCTGCATCGACTCGGCGATCGTGCAGGGCGTGTCGATGATCATCCTCACGTCGCTGTCCGCGTTTCTTCCGCGCGGTATCGCCGTCGCCATCGGCATCACGCTCAACTTTCTCCTGACATGGAGCTGGCACATCTACTTCGAGACGCAGATGCAGGGACGCACGCCCGGCAAGCGGATGCTGCGCCTGCGCGTGATCGACGCGCGCGGACTGCCGGTCTCGCTCTACCAGTCGCTCGTCCGCAACATCACGCGCGTCCTCGACTTCGCGCCGCTCTTCTACGGCGTCGGCGCGATCGCCTCGATGATCAGTCCCTCCCGCCGCCGCCTCGGCGACATCATCGCCGACACGCTCGTCATCCGCGATACGCAGCCGCTCGCCTACAAGGGCCAGCTCGCCGCTGAGCGCCGCTACAACTCGCTGCGCACGCCGCGCGTGCAGCGCCTCATCCGCCACCGCATCAGCCTCCAAGAACGGGAGTTCCTCCTCGCGCTCTGCCTCCGCGCCGACAGCATGTCCGCCGCCGCGCGCTACGACGTGATGGAAGAAGTCGCGGCGAAATATCGCATCGAGCTCGGACTCGAGGACGAGCCGATCAGCGGCGAGAATCTCGTGCGCGATTTGACGGCCGTGCTCTTCAATCCGGTAGGATAGCGACGTCCAAAATGCTGGCTTGCCGGAACCACCCCGACGTGATCGAGGGTCTGCGTCACTGCTCGCGCTGTGGCAACCCGTATTGCCGCGACTGCCTCGTGACGATGAACGATCGCCTCTACTGCGCGACGTGCAAAGTCGAGCAGCTCCGCGACGTGCAGTCCGGCGTCGATCGCACGCGCCTCAATTACGCCGGCGCGGGAAAACGATTCGGCGCGCTCATCATCGACCGCCTCATCGTCGTCCTGCCGCCGTACGCGCTTTTTTTCATCCTGATGATCACCGGCGGCAACAACCCCAGTCCTTTCATCTTCATCCTCCTCCTGCCGGTGTTTCTCGGGATGCCGTTCTACGAAGCGCTGATGATGCAGCAAAAGAACGGGCAAACCCTCGGCAAGATGGCGATGAAAATCCGCGTCGTCCGCGTCGACGGCTCCCCTCTCTCGGCCGGCCAGTGCTGGGGCCGCGCCTTCCTCCGCTTCGCGCTGGAGAGCTGCATCTCCTTCATCGACTACATCCCAGCCTTCTTCACCGACGAGAAGACCGCGCTGCACGACATGGGAGCATCGACGCGCGTGGTGGAGACCTACTGAGGGTATCGCAGCAACCTCGCAGGTAACGCGTGCGCATCGCACGTTGCGCGATCGTTCGTGCACGGGACCAGGAATGCAGAATGCAGAAGGCAGAATGCAGAAGTTAGAAATCCGCCCCCGAGATCCGACTATGTGCGCCACACGCGTGACGGTGTTTCTCACTTCTTCATTCTGCATTCTGCGTTCTGCATTCCCGGCCGGTGCGCGATGATTTAGCCACGCATGGCGCGCGCGCCCAACGCATGCGCGCGCCCGTCCTCCCGCAACATGCGGTAGCATTCCCCCCACAAAATCGCCTAACGAGGTTCCCCATGCTCGCTTGTCGTAATCATCCCGACGTGACGGAAGGTTTGCGCCACTGCTCGCGATGCGGCGGTGCCTTCTGCCGCGACTGCACCGTCACGATCGGCGACCGCCTTTATTGCGCGACATGCAAGAACGAGCAGCTCCTCGACGTCCGCTCCGGCTTCGACCGCTCGCGGCTCAACTTCGCCGGCGTCCTCAAACGCTTCGGCGCGATCTTCATCGACTACCTGATCTTCAATTTCCCGCTCTACTTCGTCATCGTCAACATGGTGATCAAGCAGATCCGGACTCCGGGATATCAGCCGAATCCGTTCATCAACCTCATCGGCCTGCCGGTGATGTTGATCATGATCGTGTACGAGGCGCTGATGCTGCAGCACAAGAATGGGCAGACGCTCGGCAAGATGGCGCTGAAGATCCGCGTCGTGCGGCCCGACGGCTCGCCGCTCACGCCCGGGCAGTGCTGGGGCCGCGCCGGCATGCGCGCGATCCTCGGCTGTCTCTGGATCGTCGACTACATCCCCGCGTTTTTCACTGACGAGAAAACGACGCTGCACGACATGGCCGCGGGCACGCGCGTGGTCGAGCTCTTCTGACCATGGCCATCGCTCTCGCGTACGCAGGTCCGCAGTGCCCGCGCTGCGGCATCGTGCTCACCGCCGATCATCTCCGCAACGGCATCATCACCTGTCCCATCTGCGTGCGTCCGTTCGAAGCGACCGTCTTCACGCCGCCCGAGCGTCCGCGCGTCGCCGTCGCCGAAACGCACGTCGTTGCCGGCCCCGTCGAAGCGAACGCCTGCGCGAACCACGCGCGCAATGCCGCGGTCACGAGCTGCGCGCGCTGCGGACTCTTCATCTGCTCGTTGTGCGAGATGAACGTCGGCACCGGCTCGTATTGCCCGTCGTGCTTCGATCGCGTGCGCGCGGAAGGCACGCTCGCGCCCGTCGCCACGCGCTATCGCGACTGGGCCTCGATCGCGCGCCTCACCGCGATCGTCGGCCTTCTCTTCTACATCTTCTGGCCGTTCGTCGGCGGACTCGCGCTCTTCTTCGCCGTGAAAGGCATGCGCCAGCGCAAGGAGCAGGGACGCTCGCGCATCGGGATGGCGATCGTGATGCTGATCGCAATCGGAGAGATCGTCGGCGGCATCGTCATTTACGGATTCATGGTCTGGGCGTTCACGCGGGGGATCAAGTGATCGATCCGAACCGCACGCTCCTCGGCAAATGGTCCTCGCCGCTCAACCGCGTGCGCGTGTACCAGACCGCCGAGGGGCTCGACGTCGAGACGCATGAACACTTCGAAGTCGCGAACACGCGCGTCTTCTACGAAGACGTGCAGCTCGTGACGATTCATCGCGAATACGGCACGCTCTATCTCACGCTCACCGGACTGTTCTCGTTCGGCTTCCTGCTGTTGTTCGGCTACATGGCCACCCTCGGCGAAGCAGGTGTCGTCGCCGGCGCCGTGATCTTCATCATGATGGGGCTGCCGTTCACGGTCGCGTTTCTCACGCGCGCGTTCTGGGGCGTCGACGTCGTCACGGTCTTCGGACGCCGCTCCAAGGCAACGTTGCGTTTCAAATTTCGCAAGCGCCACGCACGCGAGGTCTACGGAAAAATCTGCGCGCTCGTGCGCGCGGCGCAGCGCGTGGCGTTCGCGCCGCCGGCCGAGGCTAGCCCTGCAGAATCTCTCGCGCCACCGATCCCGGACTCCGTCCTTCTCCCACCGCCCGAACAATAGCGCTGCCGACGACGATGAAGTCGCAGTGCCCGCGCAGCAGCTCGTAGTGCTCGTGGCGCGAGATGCCGAAGCCGACGGCGATCGGCTTCGTCAATTTCGCGCGCACTTCGTCGAGGCGATCGATGAGCGTCGGATCGAGCTCCTTGCGCGCGCCAGTGACGCCGGTCGTCGAGACGTAGTAGACGAAGTCGTCGCTCGCGCGATCGACCGCTTTGATGCGCGCGTCCGTCGACGTCGGCGCGAGCAGGAAAATCGTCCCGATGGTCTGCGCGTGCATCGCCGCGCGAATTTCCTTCGCGCTCTCCGGCGGCAGGTCAGTGAGCAGCAGCGAGTTGACGCCGGCGCTCGCCGTGTCGCGCGCGAAGTTCTCGACGCCGTAGCGCATGACGGGATTGAGATACGAGAACGCGATGAGCGGGATGGCGCTCTTTTTTCGAATCGACTCCGCGATCGCGAACACGTCGCGCGTCTTCGTCCCGTTCTGCAGCGCGCGCTGCGACGCGGCTTGAATGACTGGACCGTCGGCGATCGGATCGGAGAATGGGATGCCGAGCTCGATCAGGTCCGCTCCCGCCTCCTCGAGCTCTTCGACAATGCGCACCGTGTCGCCGTCGCCGCACGTGACGTACGCGATGAACTTCGGAGTGGTGCGCGCCTCCGGCGCGTCTCCCGTCAAAAGCGCGCCGGAGGCGCGCACCACTCCAATGCCATGATCTTTCATAGTGCCGCCACCGTCGGCACATCCTTGTCGCCGCGCCCCGACAAATTCACGACCACGTCGCCGGAGATCGACGCGCCGTTGCGCAGCAGCCAGCCCAGCGCATGCGACGACTCGAGCGCGGGGATGATGCCCTCGCTCTCGCTCAGTTTGTGGAACGCCTCGAGCGCGAGGTCGTCGCTGCAGTCGTGATACTCGACGCGCCCGATCTCCTGCAGGTACGCGTGCTCGGGACCGATCGACGGATAGTCGAGTCCCGCCGAGATCGAATGCGTCTCCGCGATTTGTCCGTGCTCGTCCTGCAGCACCATCGAGCGCGTGCCGTGCAGGACGCCGAGGGCGCCGCCGGAAAAACGCGCGGCATGATTGCCGAGCTCGGGACCGCGTCCGCCGGCCTCGACGCCGATCATGCGGATCGACTCGTGTGGGAGCATCGCGTGAAACAAACCGATCGCGTTCGAGCCGCCGCCGACGCATGCGATCGCGACGTCGGGAAGTTTTCCCGTTCGCTTGCGCAGCTGCGCGAGCGCCTCGCGTCCGATGACCGATTGAAAGTCGCGCACGACCATCGGATACGGATGCGGACCGAGGACCGAGCCGATGATGTAGTGCGTCGTGCGGACGTTCGTGACCCAGTCGCGGATCGCCTCGTTGATCGCATCCTTCAGCGTGCGGCTGCCGCTGGACACGGGAACGACTTCCGCGCCGAGGAGTCGCATGCGGAAGACGTTCAGCTCCTGCCGCGCCATGTCGACTTCGCCCATGTAGACGACGCATTGCAGGCCGAGGAGCGCGCAGGCGGTGGCGGTCGCGACGCCGTGCTGGCCCGCACCCGTCTCGGCGATGATGCGCTGCTTCCCCATCCGCTTCGCGATCAATGCCTGTCCAATCGCGTTGTTGATCTTGTGCGCGCCGGTGTGATTCAGGTCCTCGCGCTTGAGGAACAGCCGGAAGCCGCCGCACATCTCCGCGAACTTCGGCGCCTCGGAAAGCGCCGTCGGACGGCCGACGAAGTTCGCAAGGATGTCGTCGAGCTCCCGGCGAAACGACTTGTCGCGTTTCACCTTCTTGTATGCGGACTCGAACTCATCGAGCGCCGCCATCAGCGTCTCGGGAACGAACTTCCCGCCGAATTGACCGAAGAACCCTTGCTTGTTCGGGACTGTCATGCGCGCACCCTTTCGAAGAGCTTGCGCACTTTGTCGTGATCCTTCACGCCCGGCGCGCTCTCGACTCCGCTCGCGACGTCGATCGCGTCCGGCTTCACGATGCGAATCGCTTCGCCCACGTTGTCCGGCGTGATCCCGCCCGCGAGAAAAAACGGCTTCTCGCGATAGCCGTCGATCAGCTTCCAATCGAACACGCGTCCCGTTCCTCCACCCGAGTCGAACATCACCCACTCCGCCTTCGTCTGAACGGCCGGCAACGCATCGCCCACGCGAAAGGCTTTGATCGCGGGCATGCCGATCGCCGCGATGTCATCGTCTGTTTCGTTGCCATGCAACTGCACGACATCGAGTCCAACTTCGTCGACGATCCTGCGAACCGTCTCGCGAGACTCGTTCCGAAACACGCCGACACAGTGGAGCGGCGGCCGCTCTCGGCCGCCGGATTCTCGCGAGAGGTCGACGGCCGAAGCGGCCGCCGCTCCACAGATCTCTGCCGCGTGCTCGGGCTCGACATACCGCGGACTATCGCGCACGAAAATGAACCCGAGGAAATCCGCGCCCTGCTCCGCGCAGAACAGCGCATCCTTCACATTGGTGATCCCGCAAATCTTGATCAGCGTCATCCCGCCACCAGCGCGCGCACCGCGGCCGCGCGATCGTTCTGCCGCAGCAGCGACTCGCCGATCAGAAACGCGTTGAATCCCGCCGCGCGCAGTCGATCGATGTCCGCACGCGTGCGAATGCCGCTCTCCGCGACGCGAACCACGTCGTTCGGCATCGCCGCACCGAGCCGTTCGGAGATGCCGAGGTCGACATGAAAATCGCGAAGGTCGCGATTGTTCACGCCGATCAATCGCGCGCCGCCCGCCACCGCCCGCTCCAGCTCCGCCTCGTCATGCACTTCGACCAGCGCATCGCACGCATACGCCTCGGCGATCGCCACGAAGTCGCGAATCTGCGCGACGTCGAGGATCGATGCAAGCAGCAGAATCGCGTCCGCGCCCGCGGCGATGCCGCGCACGATCTGTGACGGCTCGACGACGAAGTCCTTCATGATGACCGGCAGTCCCGCCGCGGAACGCGCGCGCGCGATCCAGTCGCGCGAGCCGTGGAAAAACTCCGGCTCCGTCACGATCGAGATCGCCGCCGCGCCGCCGGACGCGTAGTCGCCGGCGATGCGCTCGACCTTCGGATCTTCGACGATCCATCCCGCGGAAGGCGAAGCCGACTTGATCTCCGCGATCACGTTCACGCCTTCGCACGCGAGCGCGATCCGGAACGCGAACGGCATCCGCTGCTGCGCGACTTCTTCCGCCGCGCGCCGGTCCGGCTTCGCCTCGTCGCGCAGCCGCGCGCGCGTCCGCTCCACGATCTGATCGAGCACCGTGCTCATTGCGCACCTCCCAGCTCGTTCGAGACCGCGATCAGTTGCTGCAATTTCTCCGACGCGCGTCCGCTGCGCAGCGACTCCCTCGCCAGCGCGACGCCATCGCGCATCGTGGGGGCGAGCCCCGCGACGTAGCACGCCGCGCCCGCATTCGCGAGCACGATGTCGCGTCGCGCGCCGTTCTCGCCGCCGAGGATCGCGCGCGCGATCGATGCGTTCTGCTGGATGTCTCCTCCAGCCAGTCGCTCGAGTGCATGTCGCGACACTCCGATCTCCTCGGGTGTCACGTCGTACGAGCGCACTTCGCCGTTGCGCACTTCGCAGACATGCGTCGCAGCCGACACCGAAATCTCATCGAGCCCGTCGCGGCTGTGCACGACGAGCGCGTGCTCGGCCCCGAGCGCAGAAAGCACTTGCGCGACGACTTCCGTCAGCCGGTCGCTGTAGACACCGAGCACTTGTCGCCGCGCGAACGCGGGATTCGTGAGCGGCCCGAGAACATTGAAGATCGTGCGGACGCCGAGCTCGCGTCGTACGGCGGCAACCGCGCTCATCGCCGGATGCAACTTCGGCGCGAAGAGAAACGCGATGCCGACGCGGCGCAGCACCTGCGACATCCGCGGCGCGTCGAGATCGATATGCACGCCGAGGGCGGAGAGAAGATCGGCGCTGCCGCAGGAGGACGAGACCGCGCGATTGCCGTGCTTCGCGACGTTCGCGCCCGCGCCCGCGGCCACGAGCGCCGCGATCGTCGAGATGTTGAACGTGCCGCGTCCGTCGCCACCGGTGCCGCACGTGTCGACGAGTCCATCGCGGATATTGTCAGCATCCAGGTCGAGCGGCGTCACCCGCTCGCGCATCGCCATCGCCGCGCCCGTGAGCTCGTCCGGCGTCTCGCCTTTCATCCGCAGCGCGACGAGCAGCGCCGACTTCTGCACGTCCGTCGCCTGCCCGTCCATCACCGCGGAGAACACCTCATACATCTCGTCGCGCTCGAGATGCTTTCCATCCACGACGCGTTTGATGGCCTGCGCGATCATTGGATGGCTCCCAAAAAATTGCGGATCACCTGATCGCCGCCCGGAGTGCCGTACGACTCGGGATGAAACTGAATCCCGAACAGCGGGCGCGCGCGATGCGAGATGGCCATGATCGCGCCATCGTCGCTCTCCGCGTCGATCGCGAATTCGTCCGAGAGCGTCGCCGGATCGACGACCAGCGAGTGATAGCGCGCGCTCTGCATCGGGTCCGGACACCCCGCGAACAACCGCTCGCCGCGGTGATGCACGCCGGTGACTTTTCCATGCACCGGCATCTCCCCGCGCACCACCCGCGCCCCGAACGCCTCGGCGATCGCCTGATGTCCGAGACAAACGCCGAGCATCGGGATGTCGTTGTTTGCCCTTGCTAAAGCATGGATCAGATCGATGCAACGTCCCGCGCGCGAAGGCGTCCCCGGCCCCGGCGAGATCACCAGCGCGCGCGGCTTGTCGGCGAGCAGCGCATCGGGATCGAAGTCGTCGTTGCGAATCACGCGCAACCGCTCGCCCGCGAGCCGTTCGATCTGCTGCACCAGGTTGTAGGTGAAGGAGTCGTAGTTGTCGATGATGGTGATCATGTTCGTTTCCTCGTTCGTTCGTGCGCGCGCGTCAGACCAGGCGGAGACACCATCGCCAGGGACGCCAACGAACGATCAACGGGAAACTGAAAGGTGGGAGGCTAGACGTGCCAAAGACACGCGCAGAGCACGTGCGGTCGCTGCGGCGCGTTCTCCTTCGGTGTCATCACGTCGCGCAGATTACCACAAACCAGGTGATAGAGGTAGGGAGAGACCCGTACGGGTCTCCCCCTCCCTCCGAACCGGACGTGCGGATCTCCCGCATCCGGCTCTCCAGTTGGTGGTTCCGTTTAGGGCAGACGGAACGTGGAGCTGGTAGCGCGTGAAAGCAGCTGTACACGTCTGAGTTCTTCACCTCGTCGCCGAGGCCATCCGCATGAGCATCTGGTTCGATCGCGTCGGCTTCAGCCTAGCTATCACTGAAGCTGTCACCGCCGGTTAGCTCTAAGAGCACTCACGTTGGTCGGTTTTTCCTGTCGCAGATCTTGCCTTCCTCTCATCCACCTTCCTACCTCCCTTTGCTCCACGCCCGTTATGGCGCTTCTTCGCTCGTATGGAGGTTCTGACTCCCGGCTGCCTTTCAGTCACGCAGCGGGGTATCCCCGATTCACCGCACCTGAATCTTTCTGTCGTTCTGTGTTCAACCACCCCAGTGTCTTCCCATGTCCGCTTTCTGTTCGCTCATTTGTTCTCGCGTTCTGGGGCCGTTGCCTTAGGACCGTTTCTAGTCCGCGCCCACAGGCTCTCTCGGCTTCGCCACTCGCTCGCAGGCTCGCCAAGACACAAGGCCGAATCAACTTTCTCTCGTACGGACCGACAGACTCGCCTTCCGTTGCTCTCCACCCCGCCTTCCGGCGACGCAGTTACGGTCGGCTTTCAACCAGTTGAGCGTTTGGTTGAGAGTGTTTCCACCTCCTCTTCAGGTGCGCTCTCGGGCGCACGAGCGGCGGCCGCCCTCGGCCGCCGGAGCGCAGCGACAAACCGCCCGGAGCGCTTCCGTTTCGGCGGCCGAGGGCGGCCGCCGCTCCACTAGCTTTCGGCTTTGATCTGAACGACGACACCCGGCTCTTCGCTCTGCATCGTGAGCCGCAGCTTCGATGACTCGAGCGGCACGGCTTCGATTTGTTCGAGCGAATCCATCCCTTTGCCGACGCCCGCGAGCTGCTGCAGCTCTTCGCCTTTCGGCCAGAGGCGCGAGTCGATCGAACGAATGGTCTCGTTGTACTTCTCGACCGTTTTGCCGAGGCGCGCGCCGACGTCGCGGAGGTGATCCATGACCTTCACGAAACGATTGAACAGATCGACTGCCGCGTCGTGCATCCGCTTCGCGTTCTCCTCGGTCTTCTCCGCTTTCCAACTCGCGGCGACCGCGCGCAAGAGAGGCAGGAGCACGGTCGGCGATGCGAGGAAAATTTTTCGCTCGGCCGCGTATTCGAGCAGCGTGAGATCGGCCGCGAGCGCGGCGGCGAGGAAGTGCTCGCCCGGGATGAACATGACGGCGAAGTCGAGCGTCTCGCCGATGTTCGATTGATAGTCGCGCTTCGCCAACGCGTCGATGTGGCGCCGTAAATTCTTCGCGTGCTGCTGTAGCAGCGCGGCTTTGCGCGTCTCGTCGCTCTCATTGCACGCGGCGATGTATTCGGAGAGCGATGCCTTCGCGTCGATCGCGATTACGCGCTGATTCGGCAGATTGATGACGATGTCGGGACGGAGGCGCCGTCCGTCGTCCGAGAAAAAGGTGTGCTGCGAGTCGAAGTCGCGGCAGTACTCGCTCATCCCAGCGAGCTCGATGCAGCGCTTGAGCGACATCTCGCCCCATGATCCCTGCACCGTCGGCGACTGCAGCGCGTTCGCGAGCCGCGCCGCTTCGCGCGACGCCTGCTCCTGCGTCGCCAGCAGCGTGCGGATCTGCTCCTGCAGTCCGCCGTAGCCGATCGCGCGCTCCTGCTCGCTCTTCTGCACCTCGCCGCGATAGGCGTCGAGCATCTCGCGCACCGGCATGAGCATCGAGTCGAGCGTCCCGCCCACCTGCGTCTTGTTCGCGCTGACGAGCGACTCGCTCACGTTCTTGAAGGCCTTCTGCGCGAGCGCCGTGAACGTGTCTTCGACTTTTTGCAAATTGGAGAAGTGACTCTCCGCCACCGCGCGCGCCTGCTGCGCTTCTTCGAGACGCTGCTGCATCTCGGCGCGCAACTTCTCGCTGCGCTCGCGCTCCTGCTTCGCGGAGTCGCGCTCAACGATTACTCGATCGCGCTCCGAGCGGGCCCGCTGCGCTTCCGCGCTCTTTCTCGCGCTCCCGACCATCCACCCTGCGATCGCGCCGAGCATCAACGCGATCACGACGAGAAACAACGCTGTGATCGTCATGACGTTATGGTCTCACGAGAGGCTCACAGGCTCATAGGCGCACAGGCTTACAGGAAGTCGCTATGAGCCTATGAGCCCGTAAGCCCCTTCAACGCGTCGATCACCCGCTGCACCTCATCTTCATCGTTGTAGTAATGCGGAGAAAACCGCACCAGTCCTTCGCGCGGCGCGGTGATGATGCCTTTCTCCTCGAGTTTTCCATGAATCCAGCGGATCGATTTCTCTACATCCGGTGGAGTCGCTCCAACGATCGGAGACCGGATCGGAAGGGGGGACGCGACGTTCCAGCCGATCGATTGCAGCCCCTCAGCGAGGAGCGTCGCCACGCGCACGGCATGTTCGCGAATGACATCGACACCGATCTCCAGCGCGAGATCGATCGCCGCGCGCATGCCATAGACGCCGGCGGTGTTCAGCGAGCCGGCCTCGAACCGGCGCGCCGAAGGGAGGAGCTCGACCGAGCAGTCGATGAATTTCCCCTGCCGGTCGACGTTCGTCCAGCCGGTCTCGAGGACCTCCAACTCATCGCGCCGCTCTCTGGCGACAAAGAAGATGGCCGCGCTCTCGGGACCGCACGTCCATTTGTGTCCGTCGGCCGCGAGGAAGTCGACTCTCGCGGCGCGAACGTCGAGCGGCAGCACGCCGAGGGCTTGGATCGCGTCGACGCAAAACCGCACGTTGCGACGCGCGCAAACCTCGCCGATCGCCTCGAGGTCGGCGACCGCGCCGTTGTGAAACGCGACCGCGGACACCGTGACGACGCGCGTACGGTCATCGATCAGCGCCTCGATGTCGCTAGCACTAAATGAACTTGCAACGCGACATTCCACGCCTCGTGGCTCGAGCCGTTTCCACGGCGTCCAGTTCGATGAGAACTCCAGCGCGGTCGTGACGACGTTGTCGCCTTCGTTCCAGCGGATGCCCTGCGCGACGAACGACAACCCTTCCGAGGTGTTCTTGAGAATCGCGATCTCTTCCGCGTCGGCATTGATCAGCTTCGCCGCCGACTCGCGAAAGCGCGCATCCTCCGCATACCACTTCTTCCAATGCAGCGCGCCGTAATCGCGCTGATCGCGCACGAACTGCTCCATCGCTTCGGCTGCGCGAACGGACAGCGGACCGAGTGCGGCGTGATTGAAATAGACGAGATTCCGCGTGACCGGAAAGAGTTCTCTAAAAGCGCTGCGCGAAGCGCCGCTAAAAGCGCTGCGCGAAGCGCCGTCAAAAGCGATGGAGCTCATCGACATACGCCTTGTAGTTGCGTTGCATCTCGCCGAGAGAATCGCCGCCGAACTTCTCGCGCATCGCGCCGGCGAGAACGATCGCGAGCATCGCCTCGCACACGACACCGCAGGCAGGGACGGCGGTGACGTCGCTGCGCTCCCACTGCGAGCGATGCGCTTCGCGCGTTTCCGTGTCCACCGACGGCAGGCCGCGACGCAGCGTCGAGATCGGCTTCATGAACGCGCGAACGACGACATCCTGACCGTTCGTCACGCCGCCTTCGAGCCCGCCGGCGCGATTCGTGTTGCGGTGATAGCGCCGCTCGTCGTCGAAGTAAATCGCGTCATGGACTTCCGAACCAATCTTCCGCGACGCACTCACGCCGTCGCCGATCGCGACCGCCTTCACCGCGTGAATCGAGAGAATCGCCTGTCCGATGCGTCCGTCGAGCTTCTCGTTCCATTGCACGTACGAGCCGAGTCCGACCGGCACGCCGCGCGCGGCGATCACGATCGTTCCGCCGAGCGTCTCCCCCGCTTCGCGCGCGCGATCGACGGCCGCGATCATCGCCGGCTCGTGTTCTTTGTGGACCGCGCGCAACGGCGATTCATCGTCGACGTCGCCGAGATCTTCGAACGTCGGAGACGCCTCCGGATCACCCCCGTCGCCAACCGACACGACACCGGAACGAATCTCGATGCCGAACGCGCGCAACAACTCCTTCGCGATCGCGCCGGCAGCGACACGCGATGCCGTCTCACGCGCGGACGCGCGCTCGAGGATGTCGCGCAGATCGCGGCGGTCATACTTCATCCCGCCCGGCAGATCGACGTGACCCGGACGCGGCGCATGCACGCGCCGCTTGTGGGCTTCCTCTGCGTCGAGCTCCCACGGATCCATCGCGCCACGCCAGTTGTCGAAATCGCGATTCCGAATCGTCATGGCGATCGGCGACCCGAGCGTCTCACCGCCGCGTACGCCGGCCGTGATCTCCGCCTCATCGCTCTCGATCTTCATCCGCCCGCCGCGCCCGTACCCGTGCTGCCGCCGCTTCAAATCACGGTTGATCGCATCGCGATCGAGACGCGCGCCGGCAGGCATCCCCTGCACGATGATCGTGAGCTGCGGCCCGTGCGACTCCCCGGCTGTCGTGAACTTGAACACCTTTTTTTTAGTTTATCCCGCGCTTTCAGTTTATCCCGCGCGCAGACGCGGGATCTCCAGTGATCCCGCAAGTTTCTCTTCAACGACGAGTCTGTGGAGCGGCGGCCGCCCTCGGCCGCCGGATTCTCGCGAGAGATCGGCGGCCGAGGCGGCCGCCGCTCCACCAGATTCATTCAAGTGGCAACTGCAACGCCGGTGTCACCGGAGATCCCGCGTCTGCGCGCGGGATAAACTGAAACCGCGGGTCACCGAAAGCCACACGATGCCGGAGATGATGAGGATGACCGAGATGAGCTGCGCGATCGTGAACGGTCCGAGGAAACGGTCGTCTTTCGCGCGGACGAACTCGACGAGGAAACGCTCGATGCCGAGGAGGATGAGGAACGCGGCCCAGACGCGGCCCTTCGGATGCGGGCGGCGGTTGAGCCACATCAAAATCGCGAACATCGTGAACGCCGACGCCGACTCATAGAGCTGCGTCGGATGCACGCGCAGGATCGCGTCAGGTGGAATCGACGGATCGACCGCCACGCCGAAGCGCCGCAACTCCGCGGCGGTCGTCGGCGGCGAGCCCTTCGGAAACGCGATCCCGATCCACGACGTCGTCGGGCGTCCGTAGTCGTCGCCGACGAGAAAACATCCGATGCGTCCGATCGCGTATCCGATCGCGAGCGCGGGTGCCGTCGCATCGGCGGCGGTCAGATAGTCGACGTGATGGCGCCAGATCAGCCACGTGCAGGCGAGGAACCCGCCGATCAATCCGCCGTACCAGACCAGGCCCGCGCGATCGAAGAGCAGATGCCAGTCATGAAAGAGGATCGCGTAGTAGATCTTCGCGCCGACGATCCCGCCGATCGCCGCGGCGACGACCATCGACGAAGCCAGCTCCTCATTGAGGCCGTAGCGTTTGAATTGCCGCGCGAGCACCCAGCCGGAAGTGATGAACGCGAGGAACATCATCAGGCCGAAGGTGGTGATCTCGAAGTTGCCGAAGCGAACGAGCGTGGGCCACATGGGCGGGCAGGATAGGCGCAAAGGCTCAAGGGCGCAAAGGCTCAGGGGCGGAGGCTCAATGGCGCAAAGGCGCAAAGGCTCTGAGGCTCTGAGGCTCTGAGGCGGAGGCTCAAGGGCGCAAAGGCTCAGAGGCTCAAAGAAGAACCGCGGTCGGGTGGTGGCCTCCCTCTGAGCCCATGAGCCTCTGAGCCCATGAGCCTCGGTCGTCAGGCGGTCGCTCGTTCCAATGACGCCTTCTGATCGGAGATGAAGCGGAAGACGTCGACTTTCCCTGCCTGATCGAGATGCTGCGAGACTTCGAAGAGCTGCACGGACAGCAGCGTGTTCAGTCCTTCGTCGAGCACGGCCTTGCGCCGCTCGAACGGCAGCTCGGAGATGTTCGCGATCAGCATGTTCTCGTCGAAGCGGCCGTACTGATCGAAGAAGACGCCCGCCCACAGCTCGTCCGTTTCGGCGCTCTGCAGGATGCTCATGAAAATCTCGCGCGCCTGCTCCTCGCCGACGCTTTTCTCGAGCGTCTCGAAGAGACGTCCGAACATGTCGTTGTACGTCGAGATGATCTTGAGCAGTTCCGGCGAGTCCTCGACATCGAGGAACACGGGACGGAACGATTTCTCCTCCGGCAGCGCCTCGATCAAACGCGCGGAGAGGAGTTGAAAGAGGATGCGCGCGACTTCGAACTGCGTGAGGTCGGAGCGGCCGGTGAGCTCGCGCACGTTGCGGATGCCGTCGATGTCCTGATAGATCGCGATCTCCGCCTCATTCAACTCCAACGCGCGAAAGTCGGGCGCCGCGCCCGGGACTTTCGCGAACACGAGATCGAGACTCGGAATCTTCTCGCGAATCCGCGCCGACTCATCGAGCCGCCGGATGCCCTCCATGATCACGCTCGAGGTGTGGAGGTGATGCACGATCCGCTCGTGCGCCAGATCCTCGTCCGCGTCATAAAACGCGAACTCCCCTTCCTTCCAGCCGAAGAGCGAGTAGATGATCTCCAGGACCTGATTCTTCACGCCCCACCAAAGATCCTTCGGCGAGATCGCCCCCATCTGCACGAGGATCTTCCCGTGCCGCAGCTGCGGCGTCACCCGCCGCTTCGACTCCTCGTACTGCTCCTGCGTGATCTTCCCGTTGCGCAGCAGGAACTGCCCCAGCGAATGCTCCGGCGAGTTCGAAGACGCGAACACGATCTCCCCGCTCGCCCAGTGAATGTTCCGCTCGAGATCCTCCCGCGTGAGCACAAGCTTCCCCGACTCGCGAATCATCGCGACGAAACTGAGGACATCAGGAAGCTGGATCTTCGAGAGATCCCCTTGCAGTATCGGCCGATCGGGCATGGTGACGATCTGATGGGGAATTGTAAGGGAGGTGGGGAGGGGGCCAGTCATCATCGGACGTGACGGCTACGCGTGTAATAGCCATGAAGTGCTCGGAGAACCGTTTGCGGAAATTGTTGCGCGAGAGATTTTTCGGCGTGAGGTATTCGGTGTCGAAGATCATCTCGTCGGCGCCGTTGAACTTCATGCGGGTGTTTCCCCTCTTCCAAAGGAGAGACGCATCGAGGCTTTCCCTATCTCGCGGTCAGCTTGCGTCCAACTCGGCCACCGCGCGATCGAGCATTGACTGCACACGCGCAGCATCAGGACTCTCGCAGTAGATGCGGATGATCGGCTCCGTTCCCGACTTTCGGAAGAGCAGCCAGCCGCCGTCGGTGAAGTTCATCTTCACGCCGTCTTTTTCTTCGCGATTCGCAAGCGGCACGCCGAATCGATCATCGAGCTCGCCGGAGCGCACGCGCTCGATGAGGCGCGCGCACTGTTCCATTGGGCGGTGCACGTCGCGGCGGTCGTAGTGCAGCGTGCCGAACTCCTGCTCCATCTCTTCGATGACGCGCGACAGCGGTTTGCCGTAGTGCGCGACCGCTTCGGCGACGAGGAGGCCCGAGAGGATGCCGTCGCGCTCGGGCATGAAGCGGCCGAAGCCGATGCCGCCGCTCTCTTCGCCGCCGAGGAGGACGTCGCGCGCGAGCATGAGATCGGCGACGTACTTGAAACCGATCGCGGTCTCGTGCAGCGTCGCGCCGAGGGCGCGCGCGACTTTCTCGACGAGGCGCGACGTCGAGAATGTTTTCACGATCTCGCCGGCGCGTTTTTTCTCGCGCACGAGATAGAGCGCGAGGAGGGAGATGATCTTGTGCGGCGAGACGAAGTCGCCGCGCTCGTCGAGAATGCCGAGGCGATCGGCGTCGCCGTCGTTGCAGATCGCGAGATCGTAGTTGCCGCTGCGCATCGCGTCGCGCGCGGCGCCGAGGTTTTCGGGAATCGGCTCGGGATTCACGCCGCCGAATGACGGATTTACCTCGCCGCGGATCGTGTCGACGTGGGTGCCGCTGCCCTCAGCGGCACCGCGATCGCTGAGGCAGCGGTCGCCACATTGCAGGACGCGCGACGGGATGCCGGACGCCGCGCCGTAAATCGGATCGTGCAGGATGCGCAATCGATGTTTACCATCGAACTGCGCACGAATCGCGGCGATGTAGTCGTCGAGAATGTTTTCTTCGGCGATCGCGCCGCCGTCGCGCGCGTTGCGCTCGCCGAGGCTCGAGGCGATCGCGTCGTACATCTCCGGCAGCGCCGAGCCGCCGTACCACGCCTTGAATTTCAGTCCGTTGTATTTCGCGGGATTGTGACTCGCCGTCACCATCACGCCGCCCAACAGCTTGCGATGGCGCGCGGTGAACGAGATCGTCTGCGACGGCGTCGCGCGATCGGAGAGGACGACGCGATAGCCCGCGCCGCGCAGCGACTCCGCGACGGCGTTCGCGAATTCGCGGGAGAGAAAACGGCGATCGAATCCGACGGCGAGCGCGTTGCGATCGATGTCGCTCGGCGGATTCAGCGAACGCGCCGCGACCGCGATCGCGTCACTGACGAGCCGCACGTTATCGAAGGTGAACGTTTCGGCGATCACGGCGCGCCAGCCGTCGGTGCCGAAGGTGATGGAGTGGCTCATGCGGCGCACATTGTAGGGGACGCTTCCTGTGTTACAGTTATTTACATTCAATGACACGCCTGCTTGCCATTCTCGCGTCGCTTGTCGCGTCCACTCTCGTCGCAGCGCCGGCCTTTCAATTCGGCGAGCCGTTCCCGCTCACGAACACGCGTTACGAAAACCACAGCGTGGACGTGAAGCTCGCCGCGAACGGCAGCGATGTCTTCATCGTCTGGTCCGACACGGGCGGCGTCAAGATCCGGAAGCTGGGCGCCGCCGGCGACACGATTCTCGGCCGTCCGATCGCGAACGGCTCCGCGCCGGCGATCGTCTGGACGGGACAGCATTTCATCGTTGCAGCGCGAAACCACGTGAGGCTCCTCGACGCGCAAGGTGTTCCGATCGGCGCCGAGACCGCGCCGGTTCCGTATGCATATCAGACCGCGCTGGCAACGAACGGGCGCAACGCGATGCTGATCGGACCTTCGCCCGGAACGCGCGCGTACGTGCTGAGTTTGCAAGGCGTCGCAACGAGCGGCGAGCAAGTGATCGATCCGGTGACGTCTCCGTGGATGGCGGCAATCGCGAGCAACGGCACCGGCTACGCCTCGATCCATTCCGACGTCAACGGCAATCGCGTTCAAATCACGACATTCGATGCAGACGGAATGCTGCGCACGCGGCAGGACATCGACAGTCACGCTCCACGCAACGTCGTCATCGCCAGCGACGGCAAGGACTATCTGGCCATCTGGAGCGACGGCGACCGGATCCAGGACGGCGGCGACGGCAAACTCCACGCGGTGCGCGTGCAGTCCGACGGCACGATGAGCTCTCCATTCGTCCTCACCACCGCGCCGGCCGGAGACACACCGCTCGTTCCCGCTTCGCTCGTCTGGAGCGGGAACCATTACGCGCTGGCGCTGAACGTCGGAGCGATCTGGCAGTTTCGCAGCACGCAGGTCGCCTCGATCTCGCGTGAAGGCGCCTTCGGCTCCGCGACCGCACTCGACGGCACTGCGTACAACTATCCGTCGCTGGCGATCGCCAATGGACATCTGCTCGCCGCATGGGGCAGCGACGGAGTGACGAAAGTGCGCGATCTCACCGCGCCGCTGGATGATCGCGCGTTCACGACGCTCACGGCGAGTCCGCAAAGCGTGTTTCGCGCGGTGTCGGGAAGTGACTCGACGCTGCTTCTCTGGACGGAATATCCGGGATGGCACATGGGCGTGCGCCGCAACGACGGCTCATGGAGCGAGCGCCTGCTGTCGAACAGCATCTCCAAACGAATCGCGACCGATGGACGCGGCTTCGTCGTTGCCGATTTCAACGATCGCACCGGTGTCGCGACGTACTACGAATCGGATGGAACGCCGCGATGGTCCAACGTCTCGATTCCGATCTCGGTCGACGACATTCTGTGGAACGGACGCGAGTTCCTCATCACCGGGACCGATTCGTCAGGAACGTTGAAGGCCGTGCGATTGAGCGCATCGGGAGCGGTATCGCCCACTGTTCCTCTTGCCGCGATCGGGTACGGAACGATGAGCGCCGGATGGTCGCAACTGGCGACCGACGGCAGGAACATCCTCGTGGTCTACCGGCCGCTGTTCTTCTGCGTCCAGCCGTGTACGTCGTACGGGATGCTCTACGGACTCCTGCTCGATCGCGACTTGAAGGCAGTGTCTCCGTCATTCTTCATCGGGGACGTCGGCTATCTGAATCGTCACGCGCTGATCTGGGATGGAACGCAATATCTGGCCATCTACAGCGCATCTCCCACAGGCTCGCCGGCTGGAATCTTCGTGACACGAATTTCGCAGGCGGGCGTACCGGATCCCAACAGGATCGATCTCACGCACAGCGCCGAAAGCGCATTCTCGATTGCATCCACGAAGTTCGGCACAGCCGTGATGTGGTTCGCGTTGCGCGACGGTGCGGCCGTCGACGAAGCGCGCTTCGTCGCGGCGAATGGAAGCGTCTCGCCGGCCGAGTCCTTCGGCGCCGGCAGCAACGGTCTCCTGGTCTCTCAGTCCGACGGCAAACTCGCGCACATCACCGCGCAAACGATGGGAACGGAACCATACTTCGGCAGCCCTCACGTCACGATGGCGATCGGAGACGTCGTTCCGCCCGCGCGCGTTCCCGATGCGCCGAAGATCTCCGTCACGCTCGATGCGGATCAGAAACTGCGCGTGCAATGGACCGTGCCGCCGCAGCCGGTCGCGGGGTATCGCGTCGAATACAAGGCCCTGAACCAGGAGTGGATGGAGCTCGAGGCGTGGTTCCGTCCAACGGAGCGAAGTCTCGTCGTGAAACCGGCGGGCGATCCGGCGACGTACGCGTTTCGCGTTCGCGCGTGGAGCGACTCCGGGACGAGCGCGTATTCGGCGCAGGGTTCCTTGCCCGCGAAGCGGCGTTCCGTGCGTTGATCAGGGACGGCCGAAGCCGCCCTTGAGCATCGGACGCCGCTGATCCCGCTGCACGATCGCCACGCCGTCCGGTCCGCCGACGATTGCGACGCGTCCGTTGCCGCGCGCCGCCATCGGCGGTGCGATCGTTGACGCGGGCGGCGTGATGACCGCGGACTGCTCCGCCATCACCGGCGGCGTCAGAGATTCGACGGGAGCCGAAGGCGCGGCTTCCTGCACGGGCTCGATCGATTTGTGCTCGACATGTTCGGTGACGACCTGCTGCGGCGTGAGGCGGCCGTAATCGTGCATGTGCCGTCCGCGCAGCTCGGAGCGCAGCGAGATCGCGGCGAACACCAGCAGAAACGCCAGCATGAACCATGCGAAGTTCCGCAGCGTGACGATGCGGATGTGCTGTCGCCGTTCCGGGTACAAGCGGTTGCGCTGAGTCATCTGGAGTGTGATCTACTCAAGATCGCTGCCATGGCACGCATCGGAATCATCGGAACCGGCTTCGGTGCTCGCGTGCAGACGCCGCTGTTTCGCGAAGCCGGACTCGACGTGGTCGCGCTCGCCGGTTTCCATCCTGCGAAGACGCGCGAGATCGCCGGCGAGCTCGGTCTTCGCGCGTACGACGACTGGCGCGAGCTCGCGGCCGCCCCGGACATCGATCTCGTCTCCGTCACCTCCCCTCCTTCGCAACATCGCGAGATGGCGACCGCCGTGCTCGACGCAGGCAAGCACTGCCTCTGCGAGAAACCGACGGCGCTGAACGCGGACGAAGCGCAGCAGCTCGTCGACGCGGCGAAGCGGCATCCGAATCAGATCGCGATCATCGATCACGAGCTGCGCTTCGTACCGTCGTGGCGCGACGCGCGAGCGCGCATCGGCGAGATCGGCGCGCTTCGCTACGCAGAAGTGCGCTATGCGAGTCCGAGCCGCGGCGATCGCAAGCGCGCGTGGAACTGGTGGAGTGACGCCACGGCCGGCGGCGGAATCCTCGGGGCAGTCGGCTCGCATTACATCGACGCGCTGCGCTGGCTCGGGATGGAAGTCGAAGAGGTGCGAGCGCATCTGCGCACGATCGTCGATCGGCGTCCGTTCGAAGACGGATCGCGCGAAGTGACGTCGGACGATTTCGCATCTGTCGAACTGAAACTACGCGGCGGCGCGAACGCGGTGCTGGCGCTGAGCGCGGTCACGAGCGGGCCGGACGAGACGTCGATGCTGACGATCTACGGCGAAGACGGCGCGCTCCGTTTTGTCGCCGAGGAAGTGTTGCTGTCGCGCGGCGGCGCAGCGTTCGAACGACTCGCGAGTCCTGCGCCCGACCTCCCCGGCAACTCTCCCGGCGGCGCCTTCGGCACCGGCACGCTGCACCTCGGTCGCGCACTGCGTGCCGCACTCGACGACGGCAATCGCGACGCGCTCGCGTCCGCGGCCACGTTCGAGGACGGTTTGATGCAGCAGCGCGCGCTCGACGCGGCGCGCAAGTCGTCGGCGTCAGGCGGCGGCTTCGTCGCGCTTTGAGAGCGCCCACACGCCGCACGCGAACAGCGCAAGCAACGCGGGCGTGATCAGCGTCGCGTCGTGCGGATACACCGGCGTGCGCGTGATCCACTCGAACGGCACTTCCGCGATGACGGCCAACGCGAGGAGCGAAACGATGGCCGTCCAGCGGCAACGCAACAGCGCGATCGCGAGCGGCAGCGCGAGCACCATGTAGTGCAGCCACACGACCGGCGCGGAGATGAGGTAGATGAGGATCGCGAGACCGACGAGTAGTGCGTCTCGTCGAGTGGTGCGCGCCTCCGGCGCGCCCCGGCCAGCCGAAGGCGCGCCGGAGGCGCGCACCACTCCATAACAAACAATCGCGATCAGCAGCGCAGCGATGACGTAACCCAACCACGTTCCGTGCTGCTGGAACAGCGACAGCGCGGGCGCGACGTTGCGTTCGTCGCGCGTTTGCAGGCGGTGGAAGAATTCGTTCGCGGCGGTGTTCCACTGCAGCCAGACGCGGAACGTGCCGTAGTTGATCGCGGTGACGACGATCGCGATTGCGACGCCGATCGCGCCGCCGAGGATCTCGATTCGCAGACGATGCCACTCGCGCAACACCACGCGTGCAATGAAGACGACGACCGCGATGAGGATCAGATTCGGCTTGAACGCGATCAGCATTCCGAGGATTGCGGCGGCAAGGAGCGGAGGACTCCAGAGCATCGCGGCGACGGCGGCGAGCTGGAGCGAGTTCACACTGCCGACGCGCAAGTCCGCTTCGAAGCCGCGATACCAAAGCAAAAGCGCGGCGAGAAGAAGCAATGACCAGCACCACGGCACGCGCGCGAGGCGGCAGAGCGCGAGCACGCCGGCGATGAACGCGATGAGTAGCAGCGCATGATCCTGGAGCAGCGCGCGGTCGTAATCGCGGCTCACCCAGCGCAGCGTCGTGTAGAGAAACGGACTCGAGACGTTGTCGAGGCGGCGGCGGCGCGTGGCGTCGTACTTGCGCAGCTCCGAGCTGCTCGCCTGCGCGCGCGCGTAGTACTCCTCCCCGATCCGCTCCTGCGTTTCCGGCGAGTAGATGTTGTCGACGTCGGCGCGCGACGGGAGCTGCGAGTTGACGTAGTAGAGATAGAAATCGAGACCGGCCGCACGCTCGTTCTTCTTCCACGTCACGACGATCGCATAGAGCGCGGCCAGCAACGCAATCGTGGTGAGAACCGCGCGCTTCATCGCGCGCGCATTCTAGCCGCCACGGGCGGCTGCGTGGATTGCTCCGCCTTGCGGCCTGCTTGCCGCCACGTCACGAATGCGGCTTCGAGCGGCGCAACGCGCCTGAGATCGTCGTTTCTGCCGCGCAAACTCGCTAGGACGTTCCATCACGAGACTGTGGGGCGGCGGCCACCGCTCCACAGAACCTCGTCGAAGGAACGCTAATCTGCATTTCTCACAGCATCTGAAAAGGCGTGGAGCAAGTGTCAAACGTCATCCTGAGCCGGCAAAGCGCGGCGAAGGATCTCAAGTTACGTAGATTGAGATCTTTCGCCGTCTCCGCGGCTTCAAGATGACGGCAAGGTGTGAGAAATGCAGACTAATGCCTGCGCACGTACATCCCGTCGTAGCCGGCCGCCCAGGTCTTGCCGTTGTCGGTCGAGGTCTCGATGAACTGGCGCACGCGATCGGGGCCTTCTTTCGAATAGGTCATGCGGTTGATGACCTTCGCGCCGTTCTGATCGAACTCTGTCGTCATCACCATCTTTCCTTCGACGAGCGCGCCGCTCCAGAAGCGCGCGCCGCCGGCGGTGTCGCAGTAATACTGTTCCCAGCGTGTGCCGTTCCACGCGCTGAGGCTCTTGCCGCTGTAACCGACAGCCTGGTAGTTCTCGAAGATCACGCATTCGTCGACGACGAGCTGGATGCTGCTGCGCGCGATTCGTTGTCCCTTGGCTTCGACGTCCCATTCGCCCAGCCAGAAATCGAGCTCGCGATACTTCGGATCGTTCCGACACGGATATTGATTTTTCTTCGCGGCGGCGAGGAGCTCCGTCCACTTCGCATCGTCGCGGATCGACAGGAAATCATTCTCGGCGTTGAGCTGCTCGGCATTGCCGTAGCCGTTGTCGATCGCCTGCTTGAGGTTCTCGAATGCCTTGTCCTTGTTGCCGAGGCGCGCGTATGTGCGCGCGAGGCGGAGCGGAAGCAGGATCGGCGCGGGATGCTTGAGCTCGCGCGCTTTCTCGAACGCGGTGACGGCGCCCGCGTAGTCGCGCGCGTCGTGACGCGTGACGCCGAGCTGAAACCAGTCCTGCGGCGTCGACGGTTCGGTGGCCAACAAGAGAACGATGAAGAGCAGTCGCATACCCGCGAAGATGCGCGCGCGCCGCGTGCGGCGCTATCACACGCTTGCGCGGAACTGTCGCGGAGTGATGCCGAAATGGCGTCGGAATGCGAACGTGAAATGCGAGTGGCTCGAGTACCCGAGCTCCAGCGCGAGCTCGCTGAGGTCGATCGACGAGTCGCGCAGGCGCTCCAGCGCGAGCGACAGACGCAGGCCGTGACGATAGCGCGTAATCGTCTCGCCCGTGCGCGCGCGAAAAACGCGGCAGAGTTGAAACGGCGACTGCCCGCACGCGCGGGCGAGCGAGCGCAGCGAGACGTTCTCGGCGGGATGCGCGGCGATGATGCGGCGCGCGTGCTCGACGGAGTCGGCGTGGCGCGATGACACGCGCAAAGCGCGCGGACGCGCGTCGTAGGCCGCGCGCACGACGCGGCGAAGAAGGCCGAGTACCGATTCCTCAATCGTCAACGCGTCGAAGTGGTACGCGCCTCCGGCGCGTCTCTGAGGCGCGCCAGAGGCGCGCACCACTCCATCCAGCGCATCGAACAATCTCCGCTGCTCGAGAAAACTCTGCGCGTCGCTCACGCCTTCGGCGATCCGGAACGGCTGCCGCGGCGACGCGGCCGGATCGTGCTCGCGGATCATCTCCAGCAGCACGTCGTCCGCAATCGTGAACCAGTCCGACGCATCGACGTCGTTGATCTTCGTGCGCGTATAGAGCTGGTGCTGGTTGTAGAACGCGACGCGTCCCGGCTCGCCGACGAACGACGGCCCGCCGAGGTGATGGATGCGCGTGATCGTGCGCGGAAAAACGAACGTGTGATGGCTGCACGGACCGGAGTCGCGGAAGAGCGGATGCGTCGCGTCGCAGCGAAAGCGTCCAACGGCGACGATCTCACCGCGAAAGAGCAACTGTTCGACCGGCTTGAGTTGGATGTCGATGGGCACACCTCATCGTGCGGCAGCGACGCGACTTGCGGGCGTCACGAAACATAAAAGTTGCGGTGAAGCCCTGTCGGTCATATAGTTATTTACATGCACAAAATGAGAGTCGCCGTGCTCGTGGCCGCGATGTATTGCATGTTTTCCGCGCGGTCGCAGCCGAACGTCCTCGGCCGCGCGTTCCCGCTGACCGACGCGCGTTACGGCCAGCGCAGCGGCCCGCTGTTCGCGCCGGCGAGCGAGGCGAATGCCGTTCCCAATGAGCATCTCGGCCTATTCGGCACAGCGGATCAGAAGCTCGTGCTCATGACGTCGTCCGACGACGGCGTTTTCGTGGTCTGGTTTGAAGTGCGCGACTTGCAGAAGACATATCACGCCGGCGTGCGATCGCCGCTCGGCGACTGGAAAGAGATTCAGTTGCCTGACGATGTGAAGCCGATCGCCGCGGCGGCGGGCGGCGGACAGTTCCTGCTCATCGTGCCGAGGGGCGATGACTCGCGGGAATGGGTCGACGAGTTCGGACTGCTGCGGTGGACTGCGGCGCTCGAGCCGACTGGAAGCGAGATTCTGCTCCGGAAGACACTTCTCACGTCGGAGGCATACCACCTCGCCACCGGTTGGGTGGGATCCGCGTTCGCGATCGTCGGCGCTTTCGCGGACGACACGGCGGACACCGCGGCGGTGCTCCTCTCCCCGTCCGGCACGCTCGGCCCGCCGAAACTGATCTACGACCATCGACAGTCCGGCGCGTACTACTCGTTCAAGAACGTGTCGATCGCATCCAACGGCAGCACGTTCGTCGTGGCCTGGAGAGCGAACCGTTTTGGAGGCTGCTTTCCCGAGGATTGCGCCTTTCTGCTGAACGGCCAGGCGCGCGGGCTGCGCGTAAGTGCGGATCTCAGCACCGCCGAGCCGCTCGAAGTCGCGTCGTACACGCGCAACGTCGGAACCATCGGCGGCGTCGCATGGGACGGCAGCGCATTCGTCGTCGCGTGGAAGGACAGCACATCGTTGTCCACGCGCCGCATTCCTCCGGCCGGCGCGATGGAGCCGGCAGTCAACATGCTGACTGATTTCACCGCGCAGGAAATCAATCGCGCGACCCTCGCCGACGGCGGCGCGGTCGTGCCGATTCCGGGCGGAATCGCGGTGTTGTGGCATCAGGGCGACGAGCTGCGGCAAAGCATCGTGCGATCGGGTACGGCGACTCCGGCCACAACGTCGTTTGAGCACGCGCCGCAGCGAATGGCTTCGATCGGAAGCGCGATCGCGTACGCGTCCATGGCATCGCAGGACGGGATTCCGCACTACGGCGCGACGCGCGTGATGATGAATATCGGAGACGTGACGCTGCCGGACAGACCGGACGCGCCGCGACTCAGTGCGACGCTCGCATTGGATGGACACGCGGTCCTCACCTGGACCGCGCCGCGGCAGGAAACGAACGGGTATCGAATCGAACAGCGCGGTAGCGACGGCGAATGGCTCGAAGTCGAACGCTGGCTCTCATCAGCCAACGCGAAACTCCTGTCGATTCCTATCAATGGCCCGGCCTCGTTCCGCATTCGGGCGTGGAACGATGCAGGCGTGAGCGCGTACTCGAACGTCGCGTCGCCGACGCTTCCGCCGCGGCGCGCGGTACGACACTGACCCGGAAACAAATCCGCACGCGCATTCGTCTTAAGGATGGAAAAGCGCTGGCAGGGCGCAGATCGGGAGAGGTAGCGGGACGGTGGCATGTCGAGTCTCCGCTACGCGGTCGATCACTATCTTCACCGTTGCTTCTCGATGGAGGAGACGCCGCGGGTTTCGGAGCTGGCCGCGCTTCTCGGCATGACGCGCGAGAAGTTGAGCCGCGACTTCACGGCCGAGCAGCGCGTCGCCCTCTCCGCCTATCTCAAACAGCGCCAGGTCGTACACGCCGCGCGGCTGCTCGAGCGCTCGCCGCTGTCTACGACTCGTATCGCCTACCTCGCCGGATTCGGCACGCGACGCACGTTTTACCGTGCATTTCGGAGAGAGACCGGTCTGTCTCCGGATCAGTATCGGCGGATTCGCGCACGTAAGTCCTGACGTCACGAAATGTCTCTAGTCGCCGTTCAGGAGGCGGTGCATTCTGCCCGAGTCAGATTCGTCGGGCGCCCGCGAACGCGAACAAGGAGGCTAGTACATGAATCAGAGTCGCAGACTCTTCGTGCTCGTCGTGTCTCTCGCAATCGCGCTGTTTGGCGCGGCCAACGCTTACTCGCAATGCACCACCGCTTTCGCAGCGCAACCGTCACCTCCCGGAACGGACGACGTGTACATCGACGACTCTCTGCCATCGGGCGCGTCCGTCAGTTCCGGCTCGCTGAACTGGGACACCGGGCAGTACGCGACGGGATCGCAGTCGTTCTATCTCAGCGGCAGCGGAACGCAGACCGTCGAGATCAGCGATCTCAGTCAGTTTCACAAGTTCGGCAGCGGCAAGGCGATCTTCTACGCGCTGATCGACGAATGCAGCACGACCTCGGAGATCAAGGTCACCTACGAGTCGACATCCCGCAAGGCGGCGGTGTACTGGGGCTCGAACAGCGTCGGCGCTGACCCCGGCATCATCCAGTTCAGCCGCGGCTCGCTGCCGTCCGGAGGAGTGTGGACGCGCTTCGAAGTTCCGATCAGCTCGCCGCTCGCCCTGCGCGGACACACCGTCGTCCGTTTGAAGTTCCAGATTTACGGCGGCCACGTATGGTTCGATCACGTCGGCACCGACGGCGTCGGCTGTACGCCTACGACTGCTTCGACCCCGTCGATTCCGGGCGGCGGGACGGTGTGGGTCGACGACAGCGTTCCGTCCGGAGCGACGATGGTCGCCGGCGATCCATACACGTCCCAGGCCGCGAGCGGCTCGCTCTCGTTTGCCTATCCGTACTTCGGACAGACCGCGACGGGCGTCGTGCGCGTGAACGATCTCACGCAGGCGACGAGCTCCGGCGACAAACTGTTCCTCTACGTCATGCCGACCAGCTGCGAGACGCTGAAAGAGTTGAAGATCACGTGGTACAGCGGCACCAACTTCAGCACCAGCGGCTGCATCTGGTACGGATCGACGACGCCCGCGCCGTCGCTCGGCGGCGAGAGCTCGTGCACGTTCATCAGCTCGACCGTGCCCACGGCCGATACGTGGACACGGATCGAGATCCCCGCGGCAACGGTAGGACTCGACGGAGCGACGATTACCGCGTTCCGGGTGGAGAACATCGGTAGTCAAGTGTGGGTCGACTACGTCGGGAACACGCCGTAAAGAAGGTGGAGCGGTGGGCTCTCAGCCCACCGCTTCCTTTCGTGTGGAGCGGCGCCCGCTTCGGGCGCCGGGATCTCGCGAGAGCCCGGCGGCCGAAGCGGCCGCCGCTCCACTAAACAAACGGCGGGCTAAAGCCCGCCGCTCCACAAATGCATCGCTGGGAAATGTGTTTAGCTCTGGCCTTCGCCCGAGTTGGAACCACCGCCGCCGCCGTGGCCGCCGTCGCGGCGCGGCGGGCGGGGGCCGCGGTCGTCGCGGCGCGGGCCGCGGTCGCGGAATCCGCCACCACCACCACCTTCACGGCGCGGACCGCGATCGCGATCGCCGCCGCGGAATCCACCGCGATCGCCACCACCACCGCCGCCACCCTCGCGCGGAGGACGATTGCCGCGTGCCTGTGCCGCAGCGGCGAGCTCCTCTTCGGTCGGAGGCGGAAGGAGAGGCTTGCGCGACAAGCGGATCTTGCCGGTGTCGGGCTCGATGCCGACGACCTGCACTTCCACTTCGTCGCCGAGCTGGAAAAGGTCGGTGACCTGGCCGACTCGCGTATGCGCCATCTCGCTGATGTGCAGGAGGCCGTCCTGACCCGGAAGGATCTCGACGAATGCTCCGTACGGCTCGATGCGCTTGACCGTGCCTTTGTAGTTTTTGTTGACTTCGGGCGATGCGGTGAGGCCTTTGATGATGTCGATCGCGCGCTCGGCCGCTTTCGCGTCCATCGACGCGATCGTGACTTTGCCGTCGTCCTCGACGTCGATCTTCGTCCCCGTCTCCTCGACGATCCAGCGAATGGTCTTGCCGCCCGATCCGATGACGTCGCGGATGCGGTCCTTCGGAATCTGGATCGTGTAGAGGCGCGGCGCAAACTCGGAGAGCTCGGCGCGCGGCTCGGAGATCGCCGCATTCATCCGGTCGAGGATGAAGAGGCGTCCGGCTTTCGCCTGCGCGAGCGCCTGCGCCATCACTTCGCGCGACAGTCCGCTGACTTTGATGTCCATCTGCAGCGCGGTGATGCCGGTGCGCGTGCCGGCGACTTTGAAGTCCATGTCGCCTTCATGGTCCTCCATGCCGGCGATGTCGGAGAGGATCGCGTGCTTCACGTTGTCATCGCTGGAAACGAGTCCCATCGCGACGCCCGCGACGGCGGAGCGCATCGGAACGCCGGCCTGCATCATGGCCAGCGAGCCTCCGCACACCGAGGCCATCGATGACGAGCCGTTCGACTCGAGGATGTCGCTGACGATGCGAATCGCGTAGGCGAATTCGTCTTCCGGCGGCAGAAGCGGCGCCAGTGCCCGGCGCGCGAGATTGCCGTGGCCGATCTCGCGCCGCGCGGGACCGCGCAGGAACTTCACTTCGCCTACCGAGAACGGCGGGAAGTTGTAGTGGAGCATGAAGCGCTGGAAGGTCTCGCCTTCGAAGTCCTCGATCTTCTGCGCCTCGCGCGGAGTGCCGAGGGTCACGGTGACGAGCGCCTGGGTCTCGCCGCGGGTGAAGATCGCCGAGCCGTGCGTGCGCGGCAGAACCCCGGTCTCGATCGAGATCGGACGGATCTCATCGAACGCGCGTCCGTCGACGCGCTTGTTCTCGTTGAGCATGAGGTTGCGGAAGATCCGCACTTCCATCTCGCCGAATGCCGCCGTGACGGCGGTAAGGCGCTCGATGTCTTCAGCGGGAACCGAGCCGACGACCTGAGCCTTCACTGCTTTCAGCGCGGCGTAGCGCGCGTGCTTGCCGGTGGTGAGCATCGCCATCTTCAGCGCGTCGCCGTACTGCGCCATCAGCTCATTGACGACTTCGTCCGTGAACTTCGGCGTGTACTCGACTTTCAATTTCTCTTTGCCGGCATCGTCGCGCAGCTGGCGCTGCAGGTCGCAGATGCGGCGGATTTCGGCGTGCGCGGCTTCGAACGCGTCGAGAACGATTGACTCGTCGACTTCCCGCGCGCCCGCTTCGACCATCACGATCGCGCTGTCGGTTCCGGCAACGACGAGGTCGAGGTCGGAGAGATCGCGCTGCGCGTTGGTCGGATTGACGACGATCTGTCCTTCAACGTAGCCGACGCGGACCGCGGCGAGCGGATTGAGGAAGGGGATTTCGGAGATGAACAGCGCCGCGGATGCAGCGTTGATCGCCAGCACGTCGGGATCGTTCTCGCCGTCGGCGGACAACACCAGCGCGATGATCTGCGTCTCCTGGCGATAGCCCTTCTGGAACGACGGGCGCAGCGGACGATCGATGAGACGCGACGTCAGGATTTCTTTTTCAGTCGGACGTCCTTCGCGTTTGAAGAAGCCGCCAGGGATGCGTCCGCCGGCGTAGGTGTACTCCTTGTAGTCGACGGTGAGCGGCATGAAGTCGCCGATCACCGTGCCCTCTTTGTAGCAGGCGGTCGCGAGAACGACCGTGTCGCCATAGCGCACGACGACCGCACCATGAGCCTGCTTGGCGATCGCACCCGTCTCGAGAGACAGGGTTTTCCCGCCGATTTGCATTTCTCTTTTGTGAGCCATTTTTTCCTTCGGATGCGCGAGCCACTCATCACTCGCGCTGTTTTTCGTTTCGTGGGCCGAATGATGGGATCCGGCCGGGGGGAGGTTGCTGCAGGCTTCAGGCCTGAAGCGTGGAGGACAGGCAATCCTGCCTGTCCGCAAAAACCAGAAGGACAGGCAAGATTGCCTGTCCTCCACTTGATCGCATTACTTGCGGATGCCGAGCTTGTCGATGATCGAGCGGTAGCGCTCCACGTCGACGTTCTTCAGGTAGTCGAGAAGACGGCGACGGCGGCCGACGAGCTTCATGAGGCCGCGGCGGGAGTGATGATCCTTCGCATGCGTCTTGAAGTGCTCGGTGAGGTAGGTAATGCGGTTCGAGAGGAGTGCGATCTGCACTTCTGGCGACCCGGTATCGGCGTCATGGACCCGATACTGGTTGATGAGGTCCGACTTCTGCTGCTTGGTCGTGGACAAAATCCAATCTCCTTAATCAGTTAGCCTGTTTCTGAATACACGTATCTCTTGTAAACGCGACACCATAACAGCGGGAGGGTGGGAAAACAATCCCAGCCGGCACTCCAACCCAGAGGAGGTGGCAAATGCCTCAGGACGTAGGGGTTGTGATCATCCACGGGATGGGTTCGCAGAAGAAAGAGTTCGCCGTGCCGATGGTCGAGCGGCTGGAAGCCGAAATCCGAAAGCGAGGCGCGAACCCCGAACGAATCGCATTCCATGCACTCTGGTGGGCGCCGATCCTCGACGACAAAGAACGCGAATTGATGAACGGGATGTTGAGCCACACGAGGCTCGACTGGCTCCGCCTGCGAACGTTCGTCGTGAACAATCTCGCGGACGCCGTGGCGTATCACAAGAGCTACGCGATGCCCGACTCGCAGAATGAACGGCCGGTGTACACGCAGATTACGCAGACGGTGGCGATGGAGATGAACGAGCTCGCGAAAAAAGTTCATCCGACTTCACCGCTCGTCGTGATCGCGCACTCCCTCGGCTGCCACATCATGTCCAACTACATCTGGGACACGCAGCAGCCTGCGAGCGAACCCAAACACGTCATCAAGCAGGCAAGTCCGTTCGAAAACTGCGAGACGCTCACCGCGATGAAGACGTTCGGCTGCAATGTCCCGCTCTTTCTGCTCTCGAATGAGAACATCGAGCCGATCCGCTTTCCCGGCGACGGCATCGCCGCGGCGTTCCCGCAAGCGACGCCGGCGCAAATCGAGAGCGTCGCGAAATGGACGAACTTTTTCGACCGCGACGACGTTTTCGGCTGGCCGCTCGCGCCTCTCAGCACGGCTTACGGAAAGATCGTGAACGACGTGCAGGTGAATGTCGGCGGCTGGTTCACGTCGGCAACGCCGCTGTCGCACGATCAGTACTGGACGGACAACGATGTGATCCGGCCGATTGCGGCGTCGCTCGCGGATATCCTGGCGCTGCTCTAACCCGCCAAAACCACCTTCGGTCTCACCTCCACCGGCCCGCCCTCGCGCAGGACGTTGACGACTTCGGCGATCGCGACGAGCTGATCGTGCGGATTGCCGAGGGCGAGGAGGTCGCCTTTGCGGAGCGGGACGGGCGGGACGAGGATCACGGCTTGCCCCTGCATCAGCTTTCCCTGCTGCGCCCAGTCGATGCGGAGTTTCTCGAGCGGCAGGTCGATGTCGGCGAGCGATTGGAAGTGCGGCTTCGCGAGCAGCACGTCCGGGCCGGACTCGGAGAGTTTGTCGAAATGGATCGCGTCGCGCACGTTGAAGTTGCCGATCGCGGTGCGGCGAAGTTTTTTCAGATGCGCGGGGACACCGCAGGATTGCCCGAGGTCGTGCGCGATGGAGCGCATGTAGGTGCCGGCGGAGGAGCGCACACGAAATTGTGCAGTCGATCCTTCGACCTTCAGGATCTCGAACTCGTACACGGTCACGCGCTTCGGCTGCAGCTTCACCTCTTCGCCTTTGCGAGCGAGCTCGTAGGCGCGCACGCCGTCGATCTTCTTCGCCGAAAATGCGGGCGGCATCTGCTCGATCTCCCCGCGGAACTTCGCGACGTGCGGCGCGAGGTCGACGTCTTCGATGCTGCGCTCGGCTGCCTCGCCGGCCGGCACGCCCGCGGCGTCGTACGAATCGGTCGCCCAGCCGAACTGGATCGTGCCCTCGTACGTTTTCTCCATCCCCATCAGATATGCCTGCAGGCGCGTGGCCTTGCCGGCGCAGAGGACGAGCAGTCCCGTCGCGAGCGGATCGAGCGTGCCGGTGTGTCCGACTTTCTTGATCTTCGCGCGGCGGCGAAAACGCTCGACGACGTCGTGGGAGGTGATTCCCGAGATCTTGTCGACGAGCACCACTCCGTCGACGCTTTTCTTCTGTGGCTCCATTCGGCTGCGTACGATATCAGGCTCAGTCTTCTTCGACGGCGCGAAGCACTTTCAGCGCGCGCTTGCGCAGCGGTCCCATGAACGGGAGCGAGGCCGCGCGCAGGAGCTGGACGACGAGGTCGAGCGTCGCGCCGGTGAGGCGATGCGTGCGGCGCTGCTTCGGCGAGTCGTCGATGATCCAGTAGTAGATGAGTCCCATCTCGTACAGCCAAAGTAAATGCGGGAGATGCGGTGCGATATCGCGCGGAACTTTCAGGTCGGAGCCGTCGAGCGCACGCCAGAACCAGGCGATGTGATCGTCGCGCACTTCCTTCGTCTCTTTGCTGAACGGTGAGAGCGGATTGCGCGGATCGACACCGGTTTTCAGAAGCGCCGCGAGCAGCTTTCGATGCGCGGAGAACTGCTCGAACTTCGCGTCGATGATTCCGGCGATGCGTTTCCGCAGGTCTTTCGTCGACGCGATGATCTTCGCGAACGTCTCCGCCGACTCCTCCTCGGTGCGCAAATAGAACGCCAGAACGAGATCTTCCTTCGATCGATAGTAGTAGTAGGCCGCACCCGTCGCGACGCCCGCCTCGGCCGCGACGTCGCGCATCGTCGTGTCGTCGAACCCGCGCTCGCGAAAGAGACGCAGCGCGGCATCGAGAATGCGGTTGCGCGTCTCTTCGGCTTTCGGAGTGGGCATCGGCGCGAGCATATCGATTTCCTCCGTTGCGCGGTCGCTCGTTTGCGCGGTTGCGCGGGCTCGCGATTCGGACAACCGCGTGACTGCGCAACCGCGCAACCGAAAATCAGTAGCTCGGCGCCGGCTCTCCCAACTCGCCGCCCGCGCCGCGCCAGCGCGCGCAGAGGTCGTGCGCGGCCGCGCGCCAGTCGGGGAACGAGAACTCGAATCCGCTTTCGAGGAGACGTCGCGGGACGGCGCGGCGGCTTTTCAACACCAGCTCAGTCTCGGTGTGAAAGAGAGCCGCGCCGAGCGGCAGCAGCCAGCGCGGAACGGGGAGCGAAAGGTGCGCGCCCCATTCGTCGCGAAGCGCGCGCATGAACTCCGCGTTCGGGAGCGGATGCGGCGACGCGAGGTTGACCGCGCCGGACATTTCGCGATGCGCGATCAGCCAGCGGATCGCGCGCACGAAGTCGTCGGCGTGGATCCAGGACATGTACTGTTTGCCGTCGCCGAGGCGGCCGAAGCCGAGGCGGATGTTCCGAAGGAGCGCGTGAAACGCGCCGCCGTGCTCGGGCATCATCACCATCGCCGTGCGCAGCTTCACCTTGCGCGTGGCGGGACAAATCGTGAGATCGGTTTCGCGCTCCCACGCCTGCGCGACGTCGATCGAGAAGCGCCACTCCGCCGGCGCCTCCGGCTCGATGCCGCCGATGATGCCGGTGCGCTCGTCGTTCGGAGCGTCGAAGCGATGCGCGTAGATCGTGGCGGTGCTCATCTGCAGCCAGACCTTGGGCGAGCGGCGTACTTTCGCGATTACGCGGCCGAGGACGCGCGTGGAGAATACACGCGACTCGAGGATCTCGCGCCGGTTCACTTCGTTGTAGCGGCAGTCGACGCTGCGCCCGGCGAGATTGATCACCGCGTCCGCGCCGTCGATCTCCTCCGCCCACACGCCCACCGACCGCCCGTCCCAATTCACCACCCTCCACGGCGCGGGCTGAGGATTGCGGCTGAGCACGACCACCTCCTCCCCTCCTCGATGGAACGACTCCGCCAGCAGCGTGCCGACGTGTCCTGTGCCTCCGGGAATGACGATCTTCATGGCCTTGCCTCGTTTCTGAACGTGTTCAAAAGTAATGTAGGCTCGCCGCCCGCAACCGTCAAGTAAATTTTTGAACGTGTTCGAAACATATAATGCGCGGAGACATGGCGACCAAGCGCAGCAAGAAGCACCTCGTCTGGATCGACTGCGAGATGACCGGCCTCGACGCGGAGCAGGACGTGCTGCTCGAGATCGCGACGATCATCACGGACTACGAGCTCGAGATCGTCGCGCGCGGGCCGGTGCTGGCGATCAGGCAGAGCGAGGCGAGACTAAAGTCCATGAACGCGTGGAACCGCAGCACGCACGGCAAGAGCGGTCTCACCGAGCGCGTGCGCAACGAAGGAGTTCCGCTGGAGGAAGCGGAGCGGCTGACGCTCAATTTCGTGAAGCGCTGGTGCTACAAGAAGACCGCGCCGCTGTGCGGCAACTCGATCGGGCAGGACAAGCGGTTCCTCATCCACTACATGCCGCAGCTCATCGACTTCCTGCATTACAAAGTCGTCGACGTCAGCTCGATCAAGGTGCTGGTGAATGAATGGTACGGAGGCCGCTACTGCCCGCCGCCGAAGAAGGACCTGCACCAGGCGCTGGCGGACATCGAGGAGTCGATCGCGGAGCTGGATTACTACAAGCGGAATGTGTTCGTGAGGTCAGGCCCCTAGAGGCATCCAAGTCTTCAGCCACTCCCGCAGTTGGTTCCAACTCAGAGGATCAAGGGCTACCAAACTTCCTCTAAACACAACTTCCGCCAGAAGTTGCGCGGCGACGCGGACATCGTCACCGCCGATCGCCGTTTGGTCCAGCGCTTTTTCGACCGCTCGCGGATGGTGGAGCAGATGCCCGCTTCGGCCGCGGCTCGAACGAAAGATCCAACGCCGGCCGGTCCATCAGCTCGCCGATGGCCGCACGGTCGATCCCTGCGTCTTCGAGAGCCCGCCGCAGCGCCTTGAACAAGCGGTCGAGGCGCTTGTAGATCTTCTTCGGCTCGAGGCCCATGATCCGCGCGATCTCCGGCACCGGCGCTTCATTCCAGAACCGCAAACGCAGAATGAGCCGGTCTTCCGGGCTGAAGCCGCCCATCGCGCGATCGAGACCAGCGGCAGCGGAGCGCAATGCGAGCTCGCGCTCGCCGGCGCGCACGCGTTCGTCCGCCGAATCCTCGCCGGGAAGCGCTGCCAGCACGTTCTCGTCCGAGACGAGCACCGGCCGAGGTTTGCGGAGTGGGAGTCGGATGTAGATGGCTTCGAGCTCTCCGACGGAGTAGGACTGCGAATGGCCCTGCGTGAGCAGCGTCACGGCCTCCGAGAACGAGAAGCCGTCGCGACTCAGCAGGCGTTCGAGAGTGATGGCCTTCTCCCCAAGCGCTCTTGCTTGGGCGGATGGCCGCCATTTCCCCCATTGCTCGACGCGCCACTGTTGGAACAGACGCATGATCACGGTGGTGAGATAGGTGGTGAAGCTGCTGCGGCCTTCGAATTTGCGGATGATCTGGTAGTCGTTTTCGAGCAGTTTCACGAGCACGGCCTGGGCGAACTCCGCGGTCTCGTCAGCGGTCAAATGGCTTCGGCGCGCGATGAACGCAGCGATTCGCTTCATCGATGCCATTTGTTGGAGGAACGTCGTTGCAGGATTGGGCGCGGAAGCGGGGCGCGCGGAAGCTTGCCGCACGCGCGGAGTCCGCTCGTCGATCAGTGCCCGAACCGCGGCGATCGCCGGCTCCACGCGCACGCCGTAGTGCTCCAGCTCGCGACGGATCTCGTCGGTCGGAGCCGTCGCGTAGTGACGCTCGTCGGCGTCGAGCTCGCGGTATAAGCGATCGTCAGTTCGGTCGTTCATCGGTCGGTCTCGTTTCCCGTCTCTGCCGGTCGCGGTAGCGCGCGAGGCGACGGTTCATGTTGTGAATCTCAGCGACGGTGACGCCGAGAGCGTGGGCATATTCAGCGGCGTTCCGGCACTGCTCTTCGATCAGCAGGCGGATGTAATCCGTCATCAGTTTGTCCGCCGCGAAGTCCCGGAGCACGCACGCTACATCCGCGGCTGCCGCGAGCTCCGACTCTCGCGGCGTGTACTTCCAATCCATCAAGAGATCCCCGCTTTCTTCGATCGGCGTGTGGACGTAGCGGTTCTCCTCTTTTTCGGCGAGATGGCTGACGAGGCTTCTCACCACCATCACGAAGAAGACGTAGAGGCCGACGTTTTCCTTCGGAAACTTGCGGACGCCGCTCAGCGCCTGCTGGAACGCCTTCTGGACGACGTCTTCCGGCGTCTCGCCGGACGGCGGTAAGCCCTTCCAGCGGCGGCACATCTTCCTGCGTGCGAGGCCGAGCAGCCTGGTCACGAGCTCGTCCAGGTCCGCCTTCGCCAGCGCGGCCAGCAGGCGCGGATCGGCGGGCGGTTGTTCGTTCTCGCTCATGGCCTCACATCGTATATACCGGCGGCGAGCGCAATTTCGCCATCCATCCTCCTCCGCTCTCCACCCTATAATTTCGGGAGCAGATCCCCATTCATTCCAATCGCACTGCAAGGAGGGTTGTATGTCCCGACATCTCCTCGTCCTTTCTTTGCTCATCATCGCCGCCTTCGCCGCGACCGCCGACGACTGGCAGTTCATCGGGCCGAAGAACTTCGGCGCGCGCGTGACCTCGCTGGCGGTTGATCAAAAAAAGCCAACCATGTTTTTGCCGGCTCGGCGAGTGGCGGGCTTGGGGAGAAGAGGGGCGCGAGCGAGAGCTGGCGCTACGTCAACACTGGCTTTCAAGAGTCGAAGTCGAGCCGGAGAAGTGCGTCAAGCCTGAAAAGTCAAAAGGCGTTTGCACGATCAGTTCGAACAGCAACGGACCACGCCAAGACTGGGTTGTCTGCCCGTACCGTATCTTTGATCCGAATCTCATCGACTCGGTCGCGGCACGGCTCTACGGCGTCACGAACGCAGACTCTCTCCACACCGTGGCAGCCACGATTGATATCACCCCATATCAATCACGCGTCCGCCGCACCCGTCCGAGCAGTCGCCGAGGCCACGATTGATATGGCCCCATATCAATCGCACGGTCGCCGTGTCCACGATTGATATCACCCCATATCAATCGCACGTCCCCCGCACCCGTTCGTGCGCTCGCCGAGGCCACGATTGATATGGCCCGATATCAATCACAGGCTCGCCGAGGTCACGATTGATATGACCCCATATCAATCACACGTCCCCCGCACCCGTTCGTGAGGTCGCCGGGGTCACGATTGATATGGCCCCATATCAATCACGGGCTCGCCGGGGTCACGATTGATATGACCCCATATCAATCACACGTCCGCCGAACCCGTTCGTGAGGTCGCCGGGGTCACGATTGATATGGCTCCATATCAATCGCACCTTCGCCGCACGCGTCCGGGCGGTCGACGAGGGAAGGATCGATGTCACTCCGTCTCCCTCCTGGCTCCGGGGCCTGCATAATCAGGCCATGCAGAGCGATGATCGGGAGACCTCCGCTCCTCCCGTGGTGACAGTCGAGCCGGCCGGGACGCCGGCCACACTGGTTGTGACGGACATCCTCGCGCCGGTGCAGACGGCTCCTCCGCCACTGGCCGAACCGGAAGTGCTCGTGGCGGGGCTGCGCTATCTGCAGCAGCGCATCCCCGAGTTCACGCAGCTGTCGGTGCAGGAAAAGCGATCGCACGCCCGTGCGGCGAACCTCGATCCGGAGTTCATCGAGAACGGTCTGCACGCGGCCGGCGTCTTCCGGGACACGAAGCTTCTCGTGGGCCGGAACAGCGAGGAGCTTCGGGAGGAGGACGAGGAGATCCGCCGCTGGGACGCGGTCATCCTGGAAATGCGGGCCCTCATTGACGGGATCGAGGCTGCGAACCTGAAGCGGAAGCACCGCCTCGGCAGCGCCATCCTGACGATTTACCGAGTCATCGGAATCTACCTCCGCACCCCCGCCCAGAGGACGCCTACCTGCGCCCGTACTACGAGAACATGAGACGGGCCTATCTGAAGACGCAGCGGTTCCGCGGGCGGAAGAAGAAGGAAGAGCCGGAATGAGCTTCGCCCGCGCTGAGCTGTCTACCCTCGCAGTTTGATTGCGGCTGCTACGGCCGACGCGCGGTAAGGGTCATCAACATCCACGCGGACAACGTGGGACCGCCGACGGCTTGCACCGTGAGCGTTGCTGACGCGGCGGCGCCGGGGGGCCGCGTTGGTTGAGGTGACTTGCGGCGTGGTGTTGAGCTGCCTTCATCCTTCGCGGGATCGAGCGTGATGTCTCCCCACGTCAGCGCGAGATTATTGCTCGGCCGTAAAAGTCAGCGTAGAAGTGGTCCTCGACTAGGAGTTTGCGCGGCAGAAACGACGATCTCAGGCGCGTTGCGCCGCTCGAAGCCGCATTCGTGACGTGGCGGCAAGCAGGCCGCAAGGCGGAGCAATCCACGCAGCCGCCCGTGGCGGCCTACTCCTCGGAGGCCGGGAGGCCAGGCGGCTCGGAGGCTTCCTCCTCGTCGTCCGGCGGCTTCGGCGGCATCACCTCACGTAGCAACGTCTCGATTCGCAGCGCGCGCATCGCCGTCTCGTCGTATCGGAAATCCAGTTCCGGCGTATAGCGGAGGTGAATGCGCTTGCCGAGGAGATGGCGCACTTTGCCGGCGACGCGGCGCAGCTCTTCGACCGCTTGCTTTGTGTCCTCTTCTTTGAGGCCGGTCATGTAGACGCGCGCGTAGTGGAGGTCGGGGCTGACTTCGACTTCGCTGATGGACGACCAGCCGATGTTCACGTCCTTCAGATCGGTGCGCAGGACCTGCGCGAGTGCGTCGCGGATGTTTTCACCGACGCGCGAGGTGCGTCTCGTTTTTTTCATAGCGAAGCTTCTTCGTCGAAATCCAACTTCTCGCTGGTCCAGCCGGCCAGCACCGCGTTGGCGTGGCCGTCGACCCAGTTCTGGATTTTATCCAGCAATGAGTCTGCCGAGTCGTGGCGATCGGCCACGAACGAGACCGCCAGCCGCGCGCGCTGATGCACGTCGTGCAGCGCCACTTCGTTCGCGGAGATGTTGAAGGTGTGGCGAAGACGGTCGCGAAGAGACTTCACGACCGCCCTCTTGTCTTTGAGTGATTGCGCGTATTCGATGTGGATCTCGAAGAGTGCGACGGCGACGACCATGGTTAGATGGCGGATGACGGATGGCAGATGGCAGAACCGAGACGCAACGCGTGCGCTCGCGCTTTCTGCCATCCGCCATCGGCCATCTGCCATCCGATCACGCCAGCGCCGCCTCCAGCTGCTCGGTCTTGAACGCTTCGATCACGTCGCCGACCTTGATGTCCTGGAACCTCTCGATGCCGATGCCGCACTCGAAGCCCTGCCGGACCTCGGACACATCGTTCTTGAAGTGCCGCAGCGAGCCGATCTTGCCTTCGTAGATCACGCGGTTGTCGCGCAGGAGGCGCACGCTCGCGGTGCGCGGGATCACGCCGTCGACGACCATGCAGCCGGCGATGACGCCGATCTTCGGCACCTTGAAGGTGTCGCGCACTTCGGCGCGGCCCTGGAAGACTTCATGGAACTTCGGATCGAGCAGGCCGACCATCGCCGCCTTGATCTCGTCGACCAGCGTGTAGATGACGGTGTAGAGCCGGATGTCGACGCCTTCTTTTTCGGCGAGCTCCGCGGCGTTGCGCTCGGGACGGACGTTGAATCCGACGACGATCGCATCGGATGCGGTCGCGAGGAGAACATCGTTCGTCGAGATCGCGCCGACCGAGGAGTGGATGACGCTGACTTTGACCTCGGAGGTGGAGAGCTTGCGGAGTGTTTCGTTGAGCACTTCGACCGAGCCCTGCACGTCCGCTTTCACGATGAGGTTCAGCTCTTTCACGCCACCGGTCTGCATGCGCTGGAAGAGCTGATCGAGCGACATGCGGCCGGAGCCTTGCTGCGCGGCATCGCGCGCCTTCTCCTGCCGCATTTGTCCGATCATGCGCGCCTGCGTGTCGTCGTCGACGACGGCGATCGAGTCCCCCGCTTTCGGCACGTCATCGAAACCGGTGAGCTGTACCGGCGTCGCGGGACCGGCCTCGGTGATGCGCTTGCCGCGCTCGTCGCTCATCGCGCGCACGCGTCCCCAGGTCGAGCCGGAGAAGAACGGGTCGCCGATCTTCAGCGTACCGTCCTGGATGAGAACCGTCCCGACGATGCCGCGTCCGACTTCCTTCTTCGCCTCGAGCACGACGCCCTTGGCGGGCATGTCGGGATTCGCTTTGAGATCGAGGAGATCGGCAGTCAGCACGATCATGTCGAGCAGATCGTCGATGCCTTTCTTCTGTTTCGCCGACACTTCGACCGACACCGTCTCGCCGCCCCACTGCTCGACGAGCACGTTCGCATCGGCGAGCTCGCGGCGGACCTTCTCCGGATTCGCGTTCGGCTTGTCGATCTTGTTGATGGCGACGATCATCGGGACCTTCGCGGCTCTCGCGTGATCGATCGCTTCCTTCGTCTGCGGCATGACGCCGTCGTCGGCCGCGACGACGAGGACGACGATGTCCGTCACCTTCGCGCCGCGCGCGCGCATCATCGTGAACGCTTCGTGACCCGGCGTGTCGAGAAAGACGATCTTGCGGCCCTTCTTCTCGACGTGGTACGCGCCGATGTGCTGCGTGATTCCGCCGGCTTCGCCTTCCGCGACGTTGGCCTCGCGGATGACGTCGAGGAGCGAGGTCTTGCCGTGGTCGACGTGACCCATGACGGTGATGACCGGCCCGCGCGGCACCGTGCCTTTTGCGTCGGTGCGCTCCATCGCCTCGAGCTCGAACGCTTCTTCGAACGAGACCATCTCGGCGTCGATCCCCAGCTCGCCGGCGACTTCCAGCGCGAGCTCCTTGCCCAACGGCTGGTTGATCGAGACCATCAGCCCCTTCTTCATGAAGAGGTGCTTCATCAGATCGTTCGCTCTGACGTCGAGCTTCTCGGCGAGCTCTTTCACCGTGACGCCTTCGGTCAGCGCGACCTTGCCGGTCGGCCTTTTGAACTCGAGCACTTTGGCAGTCGGAGCGGCTTGCTTGCGCGAGTCGCGGCGCGAAGAGACTTTCTTCGGCTCTTCGTCGAGGTCCGTCATCACGATGTCCGGACCGATGTCATCGGCGATGACCTGCGTTCCGGAGAACGGACCCTTCGTCAGGAGCTCCTGATCGAACTCCGCGGCGCGCGTCGTTTTTCCGCGCTTGCCGGTCTTCTTTTTCTGCTGCCCTTCCTCACCGGCCGTCTCTTCTTTCTTGCGGCGGATGATGTTCGAGCCGGGCATCAACGGCGGAGGCGGAGCGCCCATCGGACGTCCCGGTCCGCCGGGACGAAGACCCGGACCACCGCCGGGACTGCGCATGCCCGGACTCGCCGGACGCGCTCCCATCGGAGCGCCGGGACGCGCGCTCGGACCGCCGGGACGCGGACCACCCGGTCCGGCGGGACGTGCGCCCATCGGCGCGCCGGGACGCTGTGCTCCCGGACCCGCTGGGCGCGGCGGTGGCGGAGGCGCACCTTGTCCCGCGTAATTCGGACGCGGACCTTGCGGAGCGCGCGCGCGCGGGCCGGTCGGTCCGATCGGACGTCGCGAGTCCGCGGCGGGCGGAACATGCGGCGGCGCGGCGGCCGGCACTTCTTTTTCCATGGCAGGGTGAGCAGCGGGAACGTCGGCGTGCACTTCCTTCGCGGCGACGCGCGGCTTCTCCTGCACCGGAGGCGCGGGCGGCGCTTCTTTCGCTGCGCGCTCCTCGGCCTCTGCGGCTTCGACGAACTCCGGGATGATGACGGTGGGCGTCGGCGGCGCGGCGACCGGCTCTTCCCCTTTCGGCGCCTCGGTCTTCTTGCGGACCGGCGGCTGCACGATCGGGCGCGGCGGGCGCACCGCTTCCTTCTTCTTCTCCAGTACCGGCTTGTCCTCGCGCATGATGACGCTTCTGCTGCGCGCGGTCAGCTTCTTGCCGGTAATCAGCGCCTGGATCACTTCAGGCTCGAGGACCTGATTCGCGTCCGATACTTCGGCGCCAAGCGACTGCAGTTGGAAGATGAGGTCCTTCTCGGACTTTCCCATCCTCTTCGCTACGTCGCTCACTCGAAACTTTGGTGCCGCCATTCAATCTCCCTGGGGTTTCCCGCCTAACCGTCGTGCTTGTGTTTTTCTTTACATGATGACGTCTCGCGTCACTGCCCGGATGCTTCGGCCTGATTGTCGTCCGAAGCCTGTTCTTCTTCTGATTCCTCTTCGCCCTCGCCGCCCTCTTCGTCGAACGAGCCGCCCTCATCGACCTGCTCGTGCTTGCGCGCGAACTCGATCATCTGCGTGGCCATCTCTTCATCCACGCCTTCGATCGCGGTCAGGTCCTCGATCGACGCATTGATCACGGAGTCGAGATCATCGTAGCCCGCTTGCTCGAGCGTGTCCGCCCATTCCGCCGGGAGGTTCTCGATGTCGTGGACGTTGGTCTGCGAGCGCGACTCCGCCATCGCTTCCTGCAGCATTGCAGTCAGCGCGTCGGCGACCTCGCCCTTCACTTCCTCTTCCGACTTGATGTCGATCTTCGCGCCGATCAGTTCCGCCGCGAGACGGACGTTCAGTCCGCGCTTGCCGATGGCGAGCGAGAGCTGATCGTTGTCGACGATGACGTCGAGGTGCGGGCGATGCGCGGCCTCGTCGCTGGTGACCGACACGCGCGTGATCTTCGCCGGAGCGAGCGCGTTCTGCGCGTAGTTCACGACGTCGTCGTGCCAGGGAATGATGTCAATTTTTTCGCCGCGCAGCTCGCGGATGATCGACTGCACGCGCGAGCCCTTCATGCCGACGCAGGCGCCGACCGGATCGACGTCGCGCTCGCGCGACATCACCGCGATCTTCGCGCGCTCGCCCGGCTCGCGCACCGCGCCCTTGATCACGACCGTTCCGTCGTAGATCTCCGGCACTTCCATCTCGAACAGCTTGATGAGCAGACGCGGGTCCGTGCGCGAGAGCACGACCTGCGGTCCCTTCGGCTGCGTGTGCACGTCGACGATCACCGCCTTGATGCGATCGCCCTGCGAGTAACGCTCCGCGCGCGACTGCTGCGAGCGCGGGATGATGCCCTCGGTCTTGCCATTGAGATCGATGATCATGTCGCCGCGCTCGAAGCGCTTGACGTATCCGTTCTCCAGCTCGCCGAGCTTGTCCTTGAATTCGTTGTAGACCTTCTCGCGCTCCGCCTCGCGGACCTTCTGATAGAGGACCTGCTTGGCCGACTGCGCGGCGATGCGTCCGAGCTCGTTGGGCGGCTGCGTGAGCGGGATCTTCACTTCATCGCCCTGCTCGACATCAGAGTCGATCTTCTGCGCCTCGTAGGTGCGGATCTGCGTGTTCGGGTCGCGCACCACGTCGACGACTTCCTTGCTGATGTGATCGAGCTTCAGGATTCCGCCGACCTGCGCGTTCGGATCGAACTTGTGCGCCTGTTCGAGCGTCCACTGCGCCTGCGGATCTTCGATCTGGTTCTCGTCCTCGACGATCTCCTTGTAGGCCAGAATCGTCACGCCTCCGCCGGCGCGGTCCAGCACCGCCTCGAGCGGCTCGCGCGTTTTGTAGTACTTGCGCGCGGCGGTCGCCAGCGCGTCTTCGAGAGCCTTGTAGACGCGATCGACATCGATCGACTTTTCATACGCGAGCGCGCGGATGTCCTTGTCGTTGAACATCACGTTCTCGCTGCTTGCCTTCTCTGCTGCGGCGCGCCGTGTCACAGCTCTACCTCCAGACGTGTTTCCTTGATGTCGGCGAGAGGGATCGCGTAGTCCGGATCCTTCTTCACCGCGGGGTCGGACACCACGACCGTCTCGCCGTCGAATTCCTTCAGACGGCCGACGATGACGTGCAGTCCTCGAACAGCCTTGCCGGTTTTGACCCGCACGAACCTGCCGAGGAACTTCTGATAGTCCGACGGTTTATAGAACCTGCGATCGAGTCCGGGCGACGAAACCTGCAGCTCGTACTCGGCGGGAATCGGATCTTCGACGTCGAGCCAGGTCGAGACCTGCGTCGACACGAGCTGGCAGTCGTCGATCGTGACGCCGCCGTCTTTGTCGATGTCGACACGCAGCAAGTAGCCGCGTCCCTGTTTCCGATAATCAATGTGAACGAGCTCCAGCCCTTCGGATTCGACGATCCGCTGGATCTGCTCCTCCACATGGCCCGGTACGTCGTTCAAATTTTCGCCCCTAGAACAAAAAAAGCGGCCGATCGGCCGCTTTCGAAAGTTGTGTTGCTCGAAAGCCGTCGAATACTAACACACCATTGCGAGCGGCAACAACAGAGGGTGCCGCGGGGTGATTCCGGTGTGTAAGGCGGGCTTTCCAGCCCGCCCCAAAACGAAAACGGCGGGCTGAAAAGCCCGCCGCCACACGAGAGGAAATCGAAGAAATATTAGTGGTGCACGCTGCGGCGCATGAGCGTCTTGCCCGAGCCCTGCGTCGACGGATAAATCGCCGCGATCGCTTCCGGTCCGAGCTCCTTCAGATACTGCGGCTCGAGCGTGGTCGCGTCGCCCGACGCGTTGTCGAGGACTGAACCGTACGCGAGGAACGCCGGGCAGCCCTGGCCGCCGCACGAGGTCGGAACGTCCGAGCCTTCCGCGGTGCTGTTGGTCTGTTCGACGACGACAAAGAAGTTCGAGCCGGTGAACTCTGTCCCGAACCAGTCACCGATACCCTTCGGCGCGGTGCTGCCGAGAGGTCCAAGGGTGACGGTCGCTTCTTTCTTCTTGTCGGTGTCGGTCATCGTGCCCTGATAGAGCGTCAGTTTGATCGTCGTGCGCGAATACTGCGACGCGTTGACCACGCCGATATTCGTGCGGACAGTGCCGACGGCACCGGCGAGACCGGTCTGCGTGACGCCGGTGATGAAGAGCTTGTCGAGGCCGGAGTTCGACTGCAGCGAGCTGACGAAGTTGTACCAGGGAACGCCGGAGAACAGCTGGCCGGTAATGCGGCGATTCGCCGCCGGCAGCGCAGGGTCGTCACCAGGGATCTGATAGATGCGGCTCTCGACACTGATCGCGCGGAAGTTCGGGCTCACGCCGGTGTTCGGATCCTGCGTGTCGGTTCCACAGCTCGCGCTCTTCTTGCAGCCGTTGAAGATCAGCTGACCGAACGCGTTGCCCTGCAGGTTCAGGGCGCTTCTGAAGAAGTCGAGGTACTCCTTCCGCTCGAAGCCCTTGAGCGTGATCACGTTCTTGAACTCCGTGCCCGTGCCGCCACCTTCACTCGCTGCCTGATAGATGACCGACACTTCGACGTCGTCGGACGAGAGATTGGAGATGTAGACGTCGGAAATGAACGTACCGCTCGATCCGGCCGCGTGACCCGCTGCCGGGACGTAGACCTGATCGGCACCACGGAAGTTGCTTGCGGACGCTCCAACTGCCACGAGCATGAAAGCCGCCGCAATACCAAGCTTCTTCATGAACATTTTTTCCCCTTTTGCTAACCGCTGGATTTTAGATATTTGAAGTACTCGATCGGTTATGCTGCCCGCGCATTCTAAACGATCTTTTGCTCGTTCGGATAGCCCTAACAATAACGATATACGGACGTGTTGTCCAAAACGTCACTGCTCTCCTCCGTATACTCCAACCGTGCTGGAACGCCAGTTTGTAACAGTCACAGCCGCTCAGGACGGTCTCCGGCTCGACCGTGCGCTGGGCGAGCTCTTCCCTGCCCACAGCCGCAGCGCGCTCGCACGTCTGGTCGAAGAAGAGCACGTCCGGTTGGACGGCAGAACGGCGAAAAAACCTTCGCAGCGGGTGGAAAGCGGACAAGGGATCGAGATCGATTTCCCCGATGCCGCGTCGGCGACTGTCGAGGCGCAGGAACTTCCGCTGCACATTCTTCATGAGGACGACGATCTCATCGTGATCGACAAGCCGGCCGGTCTCGTCGTTCATCCCGCCGCGGGTCATCGCGATCAGACGCTCGTCAACGCGCTCCTGTTTACGGTGAAAGATCTCAGCGGAATCGGAGGTGAGATCCGTCCCGGCATCGTGCATCGACTCGATAAAGACACGAGCGGTGTGATGGTCATCGCGAAAAACGATGAAGCGCATCGCAAGCTCACCGCCGCCTGGGGAACGGACGCGGTGAAGAAAGAGTACCTCGCGCTCGTCTACGGCACGCCGTCAACGGATCGAGGAACGATCGATGCCGCGATCGGCCGCGATCCGCGCGACCGCAAACGCATGGCCGTCGTCGCGCACGGACGCCGCGCCATCACCGAGTATGAGGTCGCGCAGCGATTGCGCTACGTCTCGCTCCTCCGCTGCACGCTGCGCACGGGACGCACGCATCAGATTCGCGTGCACCTCAAACACATCGGACATCCGATCGTCGGCGATCCCGTCTACTCCGGACCGCAGTGGCGCGGCATTCCCGAGAAGCGCGTACAGCGCGCGATCGCGCGCATGGAGCGGCAGGCGCTGCACGCGGTACGACTCACGTTTCCGCATCCGGCGACCGGCGAGACGATGACGATGGAAGCGGCGCTGCCACACGATTTCGCTTCGCTGCTCGACGAGCTCTCGTCATCCCAGAACAGATAGGACAGATAGGACGTGCTATCGGTCCTATCGGTCCTATCTGTCCTACAAGCTCCCCCGCAACTTCTCGAGAATCTCACGCTCCGCTTCCGCGTGCGCGCTCTTCGCCGCCGCCCACGCCGCGTCCGCGCGCGCGAGCAATGCTGCGCGGCGCGCGGCATCAGTGAGACCGCCGAGGTTGATGCAGACGTTTTGATAGGCGCCGGCGCCGCCGGCACGCGCCATCTGCGCGCCGACTCCGGCGTCGGAGAGCGACGCCTGCAAGCCGATGCGTGCGATCTCGCGGTTCAGCTCGACGATCTCCGGACAAGCTTCGAGCACGCCGAGCGGAACTTCGGCCGCGGCGACCGTCGCATCGGCGAGCGCCGCTTCGCGGGCGGGATTGTCTTTCGGCATCCGCATCACGTCGAGCAGGGCATCGAATGCAGCGGTGTCGGCGTCGACCGCTGCGAGCATCCGATCCTTCAACTCCTGCGCGCGCACCGCGATGCGATCGAGATCGCTCTGTTTCGACTCGAATCCCTTCTTCGTGTGCGACAGCACGGCCACCATCGACGCGAGCCCCGCCGCCATCGACGCGGCGAGCGCGGACACCGATCCGCCGCCCGGCGCCGGCGACTCGCTCGACAACTCGTCGGTGAACTCGCGCAGCGACATCGACGCAAGCGGCGCCGGCGTCGCGAGCCGGTACTCGATCACGCGCTCCTTCGGATCGAACTCCTTCACCTCCGACAACCCGAGCGTGCGAATCGCCGCGTGCACGAGCGCGGACTCCGGCACTCCGGTCGGACGTCCCATCTTCTCGAGGTAGTGACGGCCGGAGTCGAGCAGCACCTGACGCGGAACGAGTCCGACGATCTCTGATCCCGTCACGCGCAAACCGCGCTCGCGCGCACGCTCGTCGCACGTGTCGAAGACAACGTGCAGCGGCGTGACGTCGAGGTCTGTCAGATTGATTGACACCTGCGCGCAGCCGAACTCCGGAATCACCCACCCCACTGCCTTTACGGCTTTCAGGATCCCCGGCTCCCATACCGGCTCGCCCTTGGCGTCGAGCACCGGCTGATCGTTGGCATTGCGTTTCATGCGGCCGCGCTCGCGGATGTCGAACGCGACGCGATTCGCGAGCCGCTTGTCGAGCGTGTTGAGATTCACGTTGTATGCGACGAGGAACTTGCGCGCGCCGACGACGGTCGCGCCGGAGCGCGGCACGAACTGCATCGGGCCGTAGTCCGGCTTCCACGACGGGTCCTGCAACTTCCGCTCGCATCCTTCATATTCGCCCTCGCGGATGTCCGCGAGGTTGCGCCGATGCGGCGCGCTGCACGCGTGCTCGTACAAATACACCGGCACGCCGAGCTCCTTGCCGATCCGCTCGCCGAGGCGTCGCGCGAGGTCCGCGCATTCCTCCATCGTCACGTTCGCGACCGGGATGAACGGCACGACGTCGACCGCGCCGATGCGCGGATGCGCGCCGCGATGCGTCGTCATGTCGATCATCTCCACACCCTTTTGCGTGAGACGAAACGCCGCCTCCAGCACCGACTCCGGATCGCCGACGAACGTGATGACCGTACGATTCGTGTCCGCGCCCGGATCGACATTGAGCAACGTGACGCCGCTGACCGACGCCGCCGCGGCCGCCACCGCGTTGTACACCTCAGGCCTGCGGCCGTCCGAAATGTTGGGAACGCACTCAACGAGCTTCATGCGCGGCGGATGCTATCGCACCGCTGCGCGGGCGATGAGCTTGACCGACACGAATGTGGCGACCGCTGCCCTCAGCGGTCGCGGCGGCGCGAAGCGCCGCTGGCGCCTCCATAGGCGGCTGTGGTGACCGCTGACGGCAGCGGTCACCACAACCCACTGTTTCAAGTTTGGCGGCGTACTACGCCGTGTCCGGCCGCGTCCGCACCGACATCCAACTCCCCGCCCACCCCGCGAGCATGCCGCCCGCGATCAGCGCGAGGATCTTCTGCCACGGCAGAAAGCCGGCGAAGAGGAAGCCCCAGAGGATCGAGCTCGACGGCGCGAGCGCGCGGCGGCCGGCTTCGAAGAGCGCGAAGAGGAGCGCGACCGAAAGGCAGCCGCCGATGAGTCCCTGCAGGAAGCCCTCGATGAGAAACGGTCCGCGGATCATGCGCTCGGTCGCGCCGACGAGGCGCATGATCTCGATCTCTTCGCGATAGAGCATCATCGTCAATCGAATGACGTTCGCGATCGTGAACGCCGCCGCGATCGCGAGCACACCCCCGGCGATGAGGCCCGCGACGTTGATGATCTGAATCAGCCGTCGCAGCCGCACGATCCACTCCCAGTCGTACTGCACCTGATCGACGCCGGGCAGCGCGCGGATCGCGTTCATGCGCATGTTGAACGCGCGCGACTGCGCGAGCGCGGGAGTGACGTCGATCTCGAACGACGGCGGAAACGGATTCGCGTCGAGCTGTCCGACCACGGCCGACAGATTCGCGAAGTACTTTTTGAATCGCGCGAGCGCTACTTCGCGCGTGACGAAGCGCCGCTGTGCGAGCGTGCGATCGCCCGCCAAATTCTGACCGACTGCCGCGATCTGCTGCACCGTCGCCTCGGGGGCTAGATAGATCACGACTCGCGATCGTCCCTGCCACTCCGCGGCGGCGCGCCCGAGGTTCTCGGCGACGAGGAGAAACGCGCCTACGGTGACGAGCGAGATGGTGATCATCGCCACGGCGACGAAACTCGTGCGCTTCGAGACCCAGATGCGTCGCACGGCTTCGCGGAAAAAATAGGAGAAGCTGTTGGAAGGGATCTCGGGCTCGCGGCGGCCGGGGATGAACTCGCGAGGCATTAGATGACGGCAGAAGGCAGAACGCAGAAGGCAGAAGTGAGAAGGTTGGCGTGCACGCGGCGCTCGCGTGTTCTGCCTTCTGCTTTCTGCCTTCTGCCTTCTGCCTTCATCCCCCGATCCCGAAGATCCCTTCGCGCGCGGGCGCGCGCTCGACCGGCCGCGGTTTCTCTTCGATGAGCCGTCCGTGCTCGAGCACGATCACGCGGCGTCCGCTGCTGCGAATCAGCTCGCGGTCATGCGTCGCCAGCAGCACCGTCGATCCACGCAGGTTCGCTTCCGAGAAAATGTGCAGGATCTCGCGCGACAGATCGGGATCGAGATTTCCGGTCGGCTCGTCGGCGATCAGCACGAGCGGATCATTGATGAGCGCGCGCGCGATCGCGACGCGCTGCTGCTCGCCGCCCGACAGCTGCGGCGGATACGCGTTCAGCTTGTGATGCAGGTCGACGCTGCGCAGCGCCTGATACGCCTTTTTCTTGTGCTCCTTCGGCGCGACGTTGAGCACCGTGAGGATGAACGAGAGGTTCTCGAACACCGTCATCCGCTCGATCAGTTTGAAGTCCTGAAACACCATTCCGATCTCGCGCCGAAAGTATGGAAGCTGCGACGGCTTCATCGCAGCGAGGTTGCGCCCGTTGACGATGATCTGTCCTTCCGTCGTCGTCATCTGACGCAGAATCAGCTTCAGCAGCGTCGACTTTCCCGCGCCGCTCGGGCCCGTGAGAAAAACGAACTCGCCTTTCTCGACGTGAAACGTGACGTCGTTCAGCGCCGTGGAATAGCGATCGAAGCGCTTCGTCACGTGATAGAAATGGATCATCGAGCGTCACCTCATGATAGCCCGCTTCTTTCTCGTCTGCCTCGGCGGCGCCCTCGGCAGCGGCGCGCGCTACGCGACGTCTGTGTGGGCGGCAGGCGCAATCGGCACCGCGTTTCCGTTCGGCACGCTCATTGTTAACCTGCTCGGTTCGTTTGTTCTCGGCTTCCTCATGCACGCGATCCCGGTGTCGTCCGATCTGCGGCTCACGCTGACGACGGGCGTGATGGGCGGCTTCACGACGTATTCGACGTTCAACTACGAAACGATGCAGTACTTTCGCGAGGGAGCGTTAGCGGTCGGCTTCGTCAACGTGTTGACGACCGTCGCCGGCTGCCTCGTCGCCGGATTTCTCGGCTTCGCACTCGCGCGATTGATCTTCGGGAGGTGACGATGCGGGCACTCGAAGGCGAACAGGTCATGGTGCGCATCTTCTTCGGCGAATCGGACAAGTGGAAACATCGCCCGCTCCACGTCGCCCTGCTCGAGCGCCTGCGCAGCGAAGGCTTCGCCGGCGCAACCGTCGTCCGCGGCATCGCCGGCTTCGGCGCCACGAGCGTCATTCACACGACGCACCTTCTCGACCTGTCGACCGATCTTCCGATCGTCGTCGAAGTCATCGACACCGAGGACCACATCGCGCGGCTCACGCCGATTCTCGACGAAATGCTCGGCGGCGCGCTGGTGACGATGGAGAAAGTGCGCGTGCTGCGATACGTGGCGGCGAAGCGCTAACGCTCGGACAGCGGCACCGTGACGATTTGGGGAATGCGCTCGAAGTGTCCATCGAGCGTAAGCAGCGGAAGACCATGCTGCATCGCTGACGCGGCGATCCACATATCGTTCGTTGGGATCAGCGCTCCAGCGGCGCGAAGACCGTTATAAATGTCCGCGTATCGTTCCGCGGTTTCCTCATCGATCTCGACAATGTTGACGCGTGGTGATTCGACGAATTCCCGAAGCGCAGCCAGATTTGCTGCCTGTCGACGACTCCGTTTGAATCCGCCAAGAAGTTCGCCAAACACCGTCGCGTTGAGGTAGACCTCGTCGGCATCTTCCACGGCAGCGATCACCTCTGCTGCTCCGCGCTTGAACGCGGAGTAACCCGAAGTGTCAATGAGGAACCGCCTCAACGCCAGAGTTCCTCGTCGATTTGCCGTTGCTCACGAAGCGACCTGTCGAATTCTTCCGCTTCAGCGTCGCTCCACGTTCCAGCTAAATGAGTGAGATCAGTATGTTTCCTTCGTGGCTTCGATGGCTTGCCCACTCGCTCCTGTAGCAACTCCAGCACCGCGCGATTGATGCTGATCCGCTGTTCTTTCGCCTTCGCGCGGATCGCCTTCTGAATCTCGGGCGGGATGTTTCGGAGCGTGATCGCCTTCATGCATCACAATGTGCATCGCAGTGATGCACTTGTCAACGATCAACGCTCCCTGAGCGCCAACGCCACCGGAATCCGCGCCGCGCGAATCGCAGGGAAGAATCCGCCGACGATTCCGATGAACAGCGCGTAAATGATCGCGCCGAACATCAATGCGGGCGTGACCTGGAACGCGAACGCGACCTGGCTGAACGTCTGCCAGTTCATCGTCGCGCTGCGGTAGCCGTCGAAGGCGAGATACGCGCCTAACGAGCCGATGATGCCGCCTAACAGGGCGAGGACGAGCGCTTCGGCCATGACGGAGATCATAACGGCGCCGCCGCCGAAGCCGAGGGCTTCGAGAGTGGCGATATCGCGGGAGCGCGCGGAGACGGCGGTGTACATCGTGTTGAGCGCGCCGAAGATTGCGCCGAGACCCATCAAGCTGCAGACGATGAATGCGAGTCCGGTGACGAGGAGGCGCATGGTGCGCGACTGCGCGGCGTAGTAGTCGGTCTCGCGCTCGATCTTCAGGTTCGTGCGCGGATCGGAGGTTAATGTGTCCTTGAACTGCTGGAAGCTGCCCGCCGACGCGAGCCGCACGAGCACGGTTTGATACGAGCTGCCGCGATGATATGCGGGCGCGAGCACGGCGGCGTCCGCCCACACTTCCGACTCCGCGATACCGCCTTTTCCTTCAAAAATGCCAACGACTTTCCAGCGCGTCTGTCCGAACTGCATTTCCGTTCCGACTTCCGTGCTCTTGAACTGCGTCTGCGCGGAGCGGCCGACGATCACTTCGTTCGTACCCCACGCGAACATCTTTCCCTCGACGATCTTGATCTCCGGCCGCACGGCGAACGCTTCCTCGCGCACGCCGCGCATCGGCACGTTCGCTTCCGTGTTCGTCGAGCGCTTCGGCAGATCGACGAGCACGAACAGCTCCGGCGACGCGAGCAGTTTGCCGTCGGCACCGCGCGCGACGCGCGGATCGTTGCGCACGATCTCGACATCGTCGCGCGAGAGCACGCTCGTCATCTCGCTGTCCGCTCCGCCGCGCAAAACGATCGCCGTGTCGGGCGATCCGGCCGCGATCATCACGTGACGGAATCCTTCGCCGATCGAGAGCACACCGACGAGCACCGCGACGACGCCCGCGACGCCGAAGATTGCGGCAGCCGAAGATCCGCGTCGCGCGGGAAGCGTGCGCAGGTTGAATCCGATGAGCGCTGCGAGTTGTCTGAACCAGTTCATTACTCTCTCCGAAGTGCGTCGACCGCGTTGAGACGCATCGCCTGAATCGCCGGCAGCGCGCCGGTGATGAGGCCGAGGATGATGACGACGGCGATGCCGATCGCGAGATCGTTCGCCGGGAAGCGAAAGATCGGCAGCGCGCCGCCGGTCGGATCGCCGCCTTTGATGAGCATGTACCCGAGGGCGAGTCCGATCGCGCCGCCGACGATCGAGATCAGGAGCGACTCCACGAGCACGAGCACGAGCATCTGCGCGTCGGTGAAGCCGATCGCCTTCAGCACGCCGAGCTCGCTGATGCGCTCGCGCACCGCCTGCGCCATCGTGTTGCCGGCAACGAGGAGGATGGTGAAGAAGACCGCCGTGAGAATCGCCGTCACGATCGCGCCGATGTTGCCCATCTGCTCGGCGAATCCTTTGATGAACGCCTTCTCCGTCTCGGTCTTCGTCTCGTACGGCGAGTTCGCGAACTTCTCATCGATCCGCTTCACGATGTCTTCGGCGTGCTTCGGATCCTTGATCTTGATGTAGTACCAGCCGGTGAGTCCCTGTCCGCGCAGGCGGTTCTCATCGAGATAGTCGTGGCGGAAGAAGAACGACGACGTGTCGACTTCTTCGGTCGCGCCGGTCTGAATCGCGACGAGATCGAACGTCCAGGTATTGCCGCCGCCCTTCGGCGTCATGTACGTCGCCTGGATCGGAATCTTGTCGCCGACTTTCCAGCCGAGGGCGTCGGCGAGCTTCTTGCCGGCGATTGCGCCGGTGCGCGTCTCCAGCCACTTCCTCTTGCCCTCTGCCGAAATGATGTACTCCGGATAAACATCGAAGAACTCGGCCGGCTCGACGGCGATCTGCCCGAAGGGACGTTTGTTGTCCTTGTATAAACCGCCGAACCACGAGGCCTGCGTGGCGTTGGCGACGCCGTCGACCTGCTCGATCTGCGCTTCGTACGCCTGCGGCAGCGGTTGGATCAGCGAGATGCGGTTGCGCACGATGAGGCGGTTCGCGCCGGCGACGCTCACGCCCATCTGGAACGCGTTGCGGATCGCGGAGAGATACCCGAAGAGCACGAACGCCACGAGGATCGACAGCACGGTCAGGATCGTGCGCAGCTTGTGGCGCTTGAAGTTGGAGAGGATCAGCAGGAAGAATTTCATGCGGCCATCTCGGTGGCGACTTGTCCGTCGACCATGTAGAGGCGGCGCGACGCGCGGTTCGCGGCATGCGGATCGTGCGTCACCATCACGATCGTCTTCCCGTGCTCCTGATTGAGCGCCTGGAGCAGATCGAGGATGCCGTCGCCGGTCTTGCGATCGAGGTCACCGGTCGGCTCGTCGGCGAGGATGAGCGTCGGGTCGGTGACGATCGCGCGGGCGATGCCGACGCGCTGCTGCTCGCCGCCCGAGAGCGTCCGCGGCGTGTGCTTCGCGCGATGCGAGAGGCCGACGATCTCGAGCGCGTTCGCAACGTGCTTCCTGCGGTCGGAGCTCGACAAATTCGTGAGCAGCAGCGGCAGCTCGACGTTGCGCTCGGCCGAGAGCACCGGCAGCAGGTTGTAGAACTGAAAGACGAACCCGACGTGGCGCGAGCGCCAGCGCGCGAGATCGCGGCGCGACATGTTGTCGATGCGCTTGCCCGCGATTTCGATCGTGCCGGCGGTCGGACGATCGAGACCGGCGAGGAGATTGAGCAGCGTCGACTTGCCCGATCCCGACGGTCCCATCAGCGCGAGGAACTCTCCCTCGTCGATATTCAGATCGAGGCGGTTCAACACGTTGATTTCCTCGCTGCCGCGGTGAAATTGCTTCTCCACGTTGCGCAAAGTGACGAGTTGATTGGCCATGTGTTCTCCTCGGTTACGCCATTGCGCGGTCGCTCGGTTGCGCGGCAATTTCGTACCGCGCGACTGCGCAACCGCGCAACCCTATTTTTTGACCTTCACGCGGTCGCCGTCCTTCAAATCAGGCGGACCTTCGATGATCACGCTCTCGCCGTCCGACACTCCGGATGCGAGGCGCGCGTTGTCGCCTTCAGCGGAGAGCACGCGCACCGCGCGGCGTTCCGCCTTGTCGTCTTTCACCACGAACACGATGTCCTGGTCGCCGTCGTGGCGGACTCCGGACTTCGGAATTTCCATTTGCTGCGACGCCGCGGCCGCCGGCTCGTTGGTGATGAACGAGGTTTTCACGCCCATGTCCGGCAGGATGCGCGCGTCTTTCTGATCGAACGCGATGCGCACTTTCACCGTCGCCTTCTGACGATCGGCGGTCGGCACCGCCGTGATGACGTGCGCGGGGATTTTCCAATCGGGATATGCGTCGAGCACCGCTTCGACCTGCTGGTTCGGATGCACGCGATTGATGTAGGCCTCGTTTACGTCGACTTCGATCTCCAGAGAGGCCATGTCGACGATCGTGCAGATGCCGGTGCGCGTGAAGCCGCCGCCGGCGGAGACCGGCGAGATCATCTCGCCCGGCTGCGCGTCTTTCGAGACGACGACGCCGTCGAACGGAGCGCGGATGATTGCGTCTTCGACATTCTGCCGCTGCAGATCGACCTGACGCTGCGCGCTGGCGAGCTGATCGCCCTGCGCGGAAAGGCGCGCGCGGTTCGCCTCGAGCTGCGCGCGCGCATGATCGAGATCGCTGCGGCTTCCGACTTCGCTCTGCGCGAGATGCGCGGCACGGTCGTAGTCGATCTGCGCCTCGCGAATGCGCACGCGCGTTTCTTCCAGCGCGCTCTTCGCCGCCGCCGCCTCGGCCTGAGCGACCGCGAGTCCGCGCGAGACGATCGACGAGTCCAGCCGCGCGAGCTCCTGCCCCTGCTTCACGTGCATACCTTCTTCGATGTAGATGTCGATGACTTTGCCCGTGACTTTCGACGAGACGGTCGCCTGACGGCGCGCCGTCACGTAGCCGCTCGCATTGAGCACCGCGCCGCGCGCCTGTGATGCGATCGCCTTCGCCGGCGCGACGCGCACGCCCTTTCCGCTGCCGCGCGTGAGCACGAGCGCGATCACCACCGCCGTAACGATGATCGTCGCCGTGACGAGGATCAGCGGCACCCGGCTCTTCCGCTCGACGTCCGGGCGGGCGATGCGTAATCCGTCGAGTGTGACTTTGTCGACCATTGGACGGCGCACATTATCGCGATGTTGCAAGCGGTTGTCAGTTGACGAATGTCATGGCGGCGCTTCGCGGATGGCGGATGGCGGATGGCGGATGGCGTACGCCGTGTGCCATCTGCCATCCGCCATCTGCCATCCGTTTGCAGCGGTGAAGTGACAAATTGTCACAAGTAGCCCGTAACCGGCGTGCGACGATGTCGTCTCCTAACGAAATGCGCCGCCTCTTCCGCCGCTCCATTCTCTGGCTGCTGCCGGTGGTCGTCGCCCCGCTCGGCGCGCTGCTGGTGATGCAGTACAAGACGCTGCGCTCTCTGGAGTCGAAGAGCGCGTCGGCGCAGCGCAACTGGCTCCGCAACTCGCTCGAGATCGCGACGGATGAAGTCGAAGACCGTTATCGCCACGACTCCGCGGCCGCGCTGACGATTCCGGCCGCCGAACTGCCCGACGTCACGACGCTCGGACATCACTTCGCACGGCATCACGTCTCCGGCGCGCGCACGTACTTCGCGATGCGCTTCAGCGGGAACATGTACGAGACCGGCTACTTCGATTCCAGAGGCAAAGAAAAATTGCCCATGGAAGGCGAAGCCGAGGCGGTGAAGATGGCGACCGTTTCGTGGCATGTCGCGCACAAGTGGAATCGCATCGTGCCGCAGCCGGGGCTCTTCGTCGATGAGCGTGAGTCCGAACATCGCGTGATCCTTCGTCCGGTAATCGATCCGTCGATGCATGTCGTCGGCGCGGTCGGCGTGGTGCTCGACGAAGCGCTGTCGCGCGAGGCGATGCTCGAGATCGCGACGCCGATTCTGCACAAGCGCTCGCCGGAGTCGAAGCTGCTCATCGGCGCGTACATCCCGCGCACGAGCGGCGGACGCGACCTCATCTCGCAGCCCCTCGGCTTCGTGTTCACGAACTGGCGCGCCGGCATCCGCGACATGTGCATGAGCCCCGAGGAAGTCGCGGCGGCGGACTTCCGCCACAATGCGATGTGGACCGGCGGCGCGTTTTTCGTCCTCCTCGGCGCGGTCGCGCTGGCCATCGGCGCCGTGATGCGGCAGACGCGCCTGTCGCAGATGAAGAGCGACTTCGTGTCGAATGTCTCGCACGAGCTGCGCACGCCGCTCTCCTCGATTCGCGTCTTCGGCGAGTACATGCGCCTCGGCCGCGTGACGCAGGCCGACAAAGTGCGTGAGTACGGCGAGTACATCGAGGCCGAGAGCCGCAGACTCACGGCGCTCATCAACAACATCCTCGACTTCTCGAAGATCGAGTCGGCGGAGAAGCAGTACCGCTTCTGCGACGCCGACGTGACGGACCTCGTCGAGCGCACCGTCGCGGCGTTCGCCGTTCCGCTGCGCGATCAGAATGTCGTGATCGCGTTTCATCCGCCGGCCGCACCGCCGCCGCTGTTGCGCGTCGACAAAGACGCCCTCGGACAGGCGCTCGTCAATCTGCTCGACAACGCGATCAAGTATTCGAACGGCACCAATGAGATCGACGTCCGCGTGACCGCGTCGCGCGACAGCGTGCGCATTTCCGTGCGTGATCACGGCATCGGCATCCCCGTGGTCGAGCACAAGAAAATCTTCGAGAAGTTCTATCGCGCCGGCAGCGGTCTCGTGCACGACGTCAAAGGCAGCGGCCTCGGCCTGTCGATCGTGCAACACGTCGCGCAGGCGCACGGCGGCCGCGTCGAAGTCGAGAGCGCGGCAGGAGAAGGAAGCACATTCACGATCGTGCTGCCGGGTGGAGGACAGGCAATCCTGCCTGTCCGGACAGGCGAGATCGCCTGTCCTCCACTACGAAGGGAGAACGCATGAACAACATCCTCATCGTCGAAGACGACCCCGCAATGTCCGTCGCGCTGCGCGACGGTTTCGAGTTCGAGAAATACAACGTCGAGATGGCTGTCGACGGCGAAGACGGGCTGCGACTCGCCAATCGCGGCGACCACGACCTCATCGTGCTCGACGTGATGCTGCCGAAGAAAAGCGGACTCGATGTCTGCAAAGAGCTGCGCCAGAACGGCAGCCGCACGCCCGTGATCATGCTGACCGCGCGCGGCCAGGAGATCGACAAAATCGTCGGCCTCAAACTCGGCGCCGACGACTACGTGACGAAGCCCTTCAGCTTCATGGAGCTCCTCGCGCGAGTCGAAGCCGTGTTGCGCCGCGTCCAGCGAAAAAAGACAGGCGACGAATTCGAATTCGGCGACATCCGCCTCGACTTCCGCACCTACCAGGCCAGCAAAAGCGGCGACACCATCGAACTGACGCCACGCGAATTCCGCATCCTGCGTTACTTCATCGACCACGCCGAACAAGTCGTCAGCCGCGAAGCGCTCCTCAATCACGTATGGGGCTACGACAGCTCCGCATTCACGCGAACGGTCGACACGCACATGGCGAGACTGCGGCAGAAGGTGGAGGCCACGCCGTCAGAGCCGCGGCACCTTCTAACGGTGCACCGAGTGGGGTACAAGTTCGTGCCGTAGTTACCTCGGCTGCGCGGTCGCTCGGTCACGCGGTTGCGCGGCAACGAGTTCCTTTCTTTGTACCCATTTGATCAAGCCGGTCAGTGCGCGGCCGGTGCCGTGTATCAAAGTGAGAATGTGATGCGTCTCGGCTTCGGCGATGAAGCGTAATTCGTGCGCAGCGATGATTTGCGCCTCGACTTCAAAGAGCGACCCGCGAGCCTGACTCAGGAACTGACGCCACTCGCCCAGCGTGATTCGGCCTTCACCTTCGGCAATGTGACTGATCACGCCGATCGCAGCGCGGCGCAGCTGGGATACGAGTCCGTAGAGTTCATGTTTGGGAAACGTGGCCGTCACGTCATACACAGCGACCACAACTTCCAAGCCGCGCTTGAACGCGACGAGATCCCGAAATGCTCTGACCATTCATGATTCGGTCGCTAAGGAGAGAAAAGGCGACGCCGGCCGTGTGGACCCCCATCTTACCTCGGCCGCGCAACCGCGCGACCGAGCAACCGCGCAACCGCTACGCAAGCCTCCCCAACACCCCCAACACCAGCTCCGTGAACTGCGACTGCACGCGCTCGGTCGTGTCCATCACTTCCTGGTGTGTCAGCTTCTGCTTGAGGATGCCGGCGGCCATGTTGGTGATGCAGGAGATGCCGAGGACGGGGATGCCCATGTGGGACATGGCGATCACTTCGGGGACGGTCGACATGCCGACGGCATCGGCGCCGAGGATGCGGAAGGCGCGGATCTCCGCGGGCGTCTCGTAGGTCGGACCGGAGAGGCCGAGGTAGATGCCTTCCTGTAGTTTGATGCCCTGCACGTTCGCCGCGACTTCTTTCGCGACGTTGCGCAGGTCCTCGGGGTAGGCCTCGCTCATGTCGGGGAAGCGGACGCCGAGGTCGTCGAAGTTCGGGCCGCGCAGCGGGTTCGCGCCCATCAGATTGATGTGATCGGAGATCAGCATCAGATCGCCGGGCTTGTACGAAGTATTGATGCCGCCGGCCGCATTCGTGACGACGAGCTTCTTGATGCCCAGGCGGCCGATGACGCGCGAGAGGAACATCACCTGGCTCATCTCGTAGCCTTCGTAATAGTGCACGCGTCCCTGCATCGCGACGACCGGCAGGCCTTTCGTGTGACCGAAGATCAGCCGCCCTTGATGACCGAGGACCGTCGACGCGCGCGCGCCGGGGATCTCGCCGTAAGGAATCGCCGTCTCGACGTCGATTGCGTCGACGACGTGTCCGAGTCCCGATCCGAGAATCACGCCGACCTGCGGTTGGAGAGACGTTTTGCTGCGGATGGAGTCGACGGCGGTCTTCAACTCTTCGATCATGGGCGCGGAGTATAGCGACATCCGGCGGAACGCTGAACGCAGAGCGCAGAACGTAGAATTGAGAGACTTCTCGCTTCTGCGTTCTACGTTCTGCGCTCTGCGTTCACCGTTTCATTGACACGACGCCTCCGAATCAACGACCATCAGAACCCGGCCCAAAATCCAGCGAGACGGAGTGACGAGCATGGAGCGTTTCACTGCGCTGATCGGATTCTTTGCGATTCTGGCGATTGCCTGGTTGTTGTCGACGAACCGCAAAGCCATCAAGTGGCGCCCCGTGATCTGGGGACTGATGCTGCAGATCGTCATCGCCGTGCTGGTTCTGAAGGGCAAGCTGATCGAGTCCGCGCTCGCCTCGATCGCGCTGCCGCTGACGCATGCCGGCGCCGCATTGGTAGTGATCGCGCTCGCGATCGTCGCCTATCTCATCGCGCGATTCGTTCCGGCCGTGTCGAAGGCAATCTGGATCGCCTACGCTGTCGCGGCCGCGTACTTTTTTCTGACCTTCAATCTCCTGGCGTTCATCTTCGAAACGATGAAGCATGTCGTGACGCAGCTGATCGGCTACACCGCGGAAGGCGCGAAGCTGGTATTCGGGCCGTTGGGTGATCCGGCAACAATCGGCGTCATCTTCGCGACGCAGATTCTGCCGACGATCATCTTCATCGCATCGATCTTCGCGGTCCTCTACTACATCGGCGTGATGCCGATCGTGGTGCGTTTCTTCGCAAAGCTGATGCTGCGCTTCATGGGAACGTCGGGCGCGGAGTCGACGTCGGTCGCCGCGTCGATCTTCATGGGACAGACCGAGGCGCCGCTGACGATCCGGCCGTTCCTCGACCGCATGACGCAGTCCGAGCTGATGACGATCATGACCGCGGGCATGGCGCACGTGTCCGGCGGCATCATGGCGGCGTACGTGATGATCGCGCACGTCGATGTCACGCACCTTCTCACTGCGGTGATCATGACCGCGCCCGGCGCGATCATGATGTCGAAGATTTTCGTGCCGGAAACCGAGCAGCCCGAGACCGGCGGCGAAGCGAAGATTGAAGTCCCGAAGCAGGACGTCAACGTCATCGACGCCGCGGGACGCGGGGCGATCGAGGGCTTGCACCTCTCCCTCAACGTCGCCGGAATGCTGATCGCATTCGTCGCGCTCGTCGCGCTGGTGAACGGCTTGTTCGGATACGTGCACGGCTGGCTCGCCGGCACGGCCCCGGCGATCGCGGCGTATTTCCCCGCCAGTCTCGACACGCTGCTGGGATGGATCTTCCGTCCGATCGCCTGGGCGATGGGCGTGTCATGGAAAGACGCGCCGATCGTCGGCCAGCTCCTCGGCACGCGTATGGTGCTCAACGAGTTCATCGCGTTCCTGAACCTCGGCAAGATTCCGGCAGGCGTGCTCGATCCGCGCAGCAAGATCATCGTGACGTACGCGCTCTGCGGCTTCGCGAACTTCTCGTCCATCGCGATTCAGATCGGCGGCATCGGCTCGCTCGCCCCGTCGCGCCGCGGCGACCTCGCCCGCCTCGGCTTCCGCGCGATGATTGCCGGCACGCTCGCAAACTTCCTCACGGCGACGATCGCGGGAATGCTGTTGTAGCTCAATCCCATGTCATCCCGAGCGTGAGCGAGGGACCTGGGGTTCGGGTGGCGGCACGAAACTCGTGCCTTGGCGCCCCGCCCGCCCAGGTCCCTCGCTCGCGCTCGGGATGACAAAACATTACGTCGAATACTCCCACGCGACTTTCTTCAGCACGCGATCGGCGCGCTCGATCAGCTGAAGAATGTCTTTCTTCGCGTGCGCCGCGGAGAAGAACGCCGCTTCGAGTTGCGACGGCGGCAAGTACACGCCCTCGGACAGCATGAGGTGGAAGAAGCGCGCGAACTTTTCGCGGTTCGATTGGTTCGCGGACTCGAAGTCTGTCACCGGCCCTTCGGTGAAGAAGAGCGTCCACATCGAGCCGACCCGATTGAACGTGATCGGCACTCCATGTTTCTCCGCCGCCTTGCGCACGCCCTCTTCGAATTCGCTGGTGCGCTCTTCGAGATCGTCGTAGATCGAGGAGTTGCGCAGCACGCTGAGCGTCGCGCGTCCCGACGCGACGGCGAGCGGATTTCCAGACAGCGTTCCGGCCTGATACATCGGACCGAGCGGCGAGACGAGCTCCATCAATTTGCGCGACGCGCCGTAGGCGCCGATCGGCATGCCGCCGCCGATGATTTTTCCGAGCGTGGTGATGTCGGGCTTGATGTCGTACAACGCCTGCGCGCCGCCGTAGGCGACGCGGAATCCGGTCATCACTTCGTCGAGGATCAGGAGCGATCCTTTTTCATCGCAGATCTCGCGCAGTCCTTGGAGGAATCCCGGCTGCGGCGGAATGCAGCCCATGTTTCCGGCGACCGGCTCGACGATGATCGCCGCGACGTCATCCGTCATCGCCTCGCGCACGGCTTTGAGATCGTTGTACGGAACGCTCAGCGTCAGCGCCGTCACTTCCTTCGGCACGCCCGCGGAATCCGGCAGGTTGAACGTCGCGCCGCCCGATCCCGCTTTCACGAGGAGCGAGTCGACGTGGCCGTGATAGCCGCCGTCGAATTTCATGATCGTGTTGCGCCCGGTCGCCGCGCGCGCGAGCCGCAGCGCGCTCATCGTCGCCTCCGTGCCGGAATTGACGAGCCGCACCATCTCCATCGACGGCACGGCCTGCACGATCATCTCCGCGATCTCGATCTCGGCCGCCGTCGGCGCGCCGAACGAGAAGCCGCGCGTCGCCGCCTTCTTCACCGCCTCGACGACGTAGCGGTGGCAGTGGCCGAGGATCATCGGCCCCCACGAACCGACACAATCGATGTATTGAAGGTTGTCGGCGTCGAAGACGCGTGAGCCGAGGGCCATGTCGATGAACGGCGGCGTGCCGCCCACACCGCGGAACGCGCGCACCGGCGAGTTCACGCCGCCGGGGATCACTTCCTGTGCGCGTTGAAAGAGAGATTCCGAGTTTTTGCCCATAGAGGCGTGGGATTAAATCAGAAAGCAAAAAGCGGAAAGCAAAAATGATTGATGGGAAATCAACCCAGCCCTCGTCATGCTGAGCCGCGTAGACGGCGAAGCATCTCAAACGACGCGAGTGTCGCATTTCGAGAGCCTTCGGCGTCTGCGCGCCTCAGGATGACGCTCGATTTCTGCTTTCTGCTTTTTGATTTCTGCTTTTCATCAGTACGCGTTTTCGTGGCGCAAACCGCGCACGACCGTCAGGAACAGAATCTTCACGTCGAGGAGCAGCGACCAGTTCTCGATGTAGTAGAGGTCGTGCTCGATGCGCATGCGGATGGACGTGTTGCCGCGCCAGCCGTGCACCTGCGCCCAGCCGGTCATGCCGGCGCGCACTTTGTGGCGCAGCATGTAGTGCGGAAATTCGGAGCGGAACTGCTCGACGAATTCGGGGCGCTCGGGACGCGGGCCGATCACGCTCATGTCGCCGACGAGCACGTTCCACAGCTGCGGCAGCTCGTCGAGCGACCACGCGCGGATCACGCGTCCCACGCGCGTGCGGCGCGGATCGTCTTTCTCCGCCCACACCGCGCCAGTCGCGTTCTCGGCACCGACACGCATCGATCGAAACTTCACGATCTCGAACGGCTTGCCGTCGAGTCCCATCCGAATCTGCCGATAGAAAATCGGACGGCCGTCCTCCAGCCAGATCGCCAGCGCGACGATGAGCATCACCGGCGACAGCACGATCAGCGCGGCCCCGGCGACGATGAGATCGAACGCGCGTTTGACGATGCGGCTCCAGCCTTCGATGCGCGTCTCCGACAGGTTGATGGTCGGCAGTCCGTCGAGGTCTTCGACGCGCGAACGCAAAACCATGAATTGCAGGAGATCGGGGACGACGTGGATCGACACGAGCGAGCGTGTCAGCCGGTCGAGGAGCTGCATCATCGCCTGCGACGACGCGTGCGGCAGCGCGACGAAGACGTGATCGATCTCGTGCTCGCGCACGACTTCTTCGGCGTCGTCGATCGTGCCGAGGCATTCGAGATTGCCGAGTGAGGCATCGTCGCCGTTGCGGAGATAACCGACGATGCCGAATCCGAGCTGATCGCGCTGCGCGTTCATCCGTTCGAGCACCGCGCGCGCGAGCTCGCCGTTGCCGGCAATCAGCACGCGCTCGAGATCTTTTCCGTCGCGATGGCGTCGCTCGACGATCGCGCGCACGAGCGTGCGTCCCGCGATTACGAGCACGATCGCGAGACCCAGGAACATCGCCAGCGTCGCGCGCGAATAGAGAACGTCGCCGTGTCCCGGCCGCACCCAAAGCAGGACGCCAGATAACACGACGGTCGCGACGACGGAGCCGATCGCGACAGACAACCACTCCTCGGCTTTCCCGCGCGTCGGGCGGATGCGATAGAGACCCTGCACCGCGAATGCGAGCGGGAAGACGATCGTCACGATCGGCAGAATCGCGGCGTAGGTCGCGAGATCCTGTTGGCCTTTCGTGACGGGGATGACTTCGAATTGAAAGCGCAGGAACCACGCGCAGAGCATCGCCAGGTTCGACGCGATGGCGTCGTTGATCAGGTAGACCGTGGCGAGCGCCTTGTGTTTTTTCTCGATCATCGAAGCGTCTGGAGCTGCGCGCGAAACTCCCGATCGAAGCGTGCACGCGAAAACCGCTCCGCGTGCGCGCGAATGGCCGGGCGATCCCACTCGCGCGACTCGACTGCATCGAGAGCGCTGCGAAGCGAGTCTACCTCCGGCCGGTCGAAGAAAATTCCTGTCACGCCCTCCACTAACGTATCGAGGACGCCGCCCTCGCGCAATGCAACGACCGGTATACCCAGCGCCATCGCCTCCAGCGGCACGATCCCGAAATCCTCGACGCCCGGCAAGATCAGGCTTTGGGCGCGTGCGAGCCGCGCGATGATCTCCGCCCTCGATACGGAGCCCAGCATCTCGACGTTTGTTTTGCCTCGGCGCTTCAGCTCGTCGAACAGCGGACCGCCTCCGATCACGACCAGCTTCTTGCCCGTCGCAAACGCGAGCTCGACTTTCTTGTACGGCACGAGCGCGGAGACGATCACGTGATAGTCGCCGCGCTCGTTCTCGATCGGCGCCGACAAAAACGCGTCATCGACATACGGATGCACGACCTCGGCGTCGCGTTTGTAGTAGCGCTGAATGCGATCGCGAACGAAGCGCGAGTTCGCGACGAAGCGCGTCACTTCATTCGCAGTCGTGACGTCCCACCGCCGCAGCCACGGCGCGATCGACATCGCCGCCGCGCGCCGCAGCGGACGCGAGCGCGGGAAGTAGTCGTCGAAGCGGTCCCATATGTAGCGCATCGGCGTGTGGCAATAAGAGAGATGTGGTAGCCCGCGCGCGTTCACACCTTTCGCGACGCAGTGGCTCGACGAGACCACGAGGTCGTACGCGCTGAGGTCCCACTTGCGCACCGCGTGCGGAAAGAGCGGAAGCAGTCGCCGATAGTCGCTCGTCGTCCGCGCGAGCTTCTGCACGTTCGACGTGATGATGTTGCGCGACTCGATCTTCGACGACACGGAGCCGGGAAAATGGAAGAGCGTGAAGAGATCGGCGTCGGGCAGAATGTCGAGGATCGCTTCGAGCACCGCCTCGCCGCCGCGCATGCCGGTGAGCCAGTCATGGATGACCGCGACGCGGCTCATTGGGCTTTCTTCGGCTCGGGCGTCGACGCCAGCGGATACTCGTCCTTCGCCGCACATTCATTGCAGATATGATCGTTCCGGAAGTACTCCTCGGCCGGAATGACGGCCAGGCACTGAACGCAAACGTGCCTGCCGGTCCTCTCCGGAAGCTCGCGCGGCGGAGGATCATCGTGCATGGAATGGACATTCTAGGCGCACAGGCGCAGAGGCTCATAGGCTCATAGGCTCGCGATTCCGCGGCCGCTATGAGCCTATGCGCCCATGAGCCTCTGAGCCTCTGAGCTTCGGTCGGAATGCTGCGTTGTTTACGAGGGCAGGAGCAAAAGCATGATCACCATCCGGAAAGCGGAAGAGCGCGGCCATTTCGATCACGGGTGGCTCGACACCTACCACACGTTTTCGTTCGCCGATTACTACGATGCCGACTTCATGGGATTCCGCGCGCTGCGCGTGATCAATGACGATCGCATCGCGGCGGGGCGCGGGTTCGGGACGCACGGACATCGGGACATGGAGATCATCACGTACGTGCTCGACGGCTCGCTCGAGCATCGCGACTCGATGGGCACTGGTTCGATCATCCGCCCCGGCGACGTGCAACGCATGAGCGCAGGGACCGGCGTGATGCACAGCGAAAAGAATGCGTCGCTCGAGGAGCAGTTGCGTCTCCTGCAAATCTGGATTCTGCCGGAGCGCCGCGGCATCACGCCGGGATACGAGCAGAAAGAGTTCTCGGCAGAAGAGCGGACGGGAACGCTGCGCCTCGTCGCGGCGAATGACGCGCGCGACGGCGCGATTACGATTCATCAGGACGTGCAGCTCTACGCGTCGCTGCTGAATGGCGGACCGGTGACACACGAATTTGCGTCCGGACGCTACGGCTGGCTGCAGGCCGCGAAGGGAAACGCCGAGATCAACGGACAGAAGTTGAAGGAAGGCGACGGCGCGGCGATCTCGGACGAGCAAAGCGTGACGATCAGCGGGAGCGGGGCGGAGATTTTGTTGTTTGATTTGAATTAATTGACGGTTGCGTAGTCGCGCGGTTGCGCAGCAAAAGCGCCGCGTAACCGCGCGACTGCGTAACCGCGTAACCGAATGCTGCTCCTCTTTCGCTTCCTGCGCGTCGTGATCGCGAGCATCTTTCGCTCGCGCATCGACCCGCTCGGCGAATCGATCGTGCACTTCCTGGTGCTGCCGCACGACTGCGATCTCAACATTCATCTGAATGCCGGCCGCTATCTCAGCTTCATGGACGTCGCGCGCATCGATCTCATCGGACGCACGCGGCTCGGACGCGGCCTCCTGAAGAAAGGCTGGCGCCCGATCATGGGCGGCTGTCAGGTCTTGTATCGCCGCGAGATCCGTCCGTTCGAGCGTTTCCGCATCCGCTCGCGCGTCATCGGATGGGACGAGAAGTGGTTCTATCTCGAGCACATCGCGGAGAAAGGCGCGGACACGTTCTGTGCGAAGGCGACCGTGCGCACGCTGATTCGCGGCAAGAGCGGAAACGTGAAGCCGCAGGATGTGCTCGCGCTCGTCGGCGCGGAGGGTTTGAGATCGCCGGAATATGAAACATTCTGAGTGGAGCGGCGGCCGCCGGATTCTCGCGAGGGTCGGCGGCCGAGAGCGGCCGCCGCTCTACAAGACCTATGAAACGAACTGAGAAAGCGAAAAAGATCGGCGAGATCCTCGATCGCCTCTACCCGCAGCCGCCGATCCCGCTCGCGCACCGCGATCCGTTCACGCTCCTCATCGCCGTGCTCCTCTCCGCGCAAACGACCGACGCGCAGGTCAACAAAGTCACGCCCGCGCTCTTCGCTCGCGCGAGCACGCCTCTGGAAATGGCGGCGCTGAGCGAAAGCGAAATTCACTCCTTCATCAAGAGCTGCGGCCTCGCTCCATCGAAGGCGCGCAACATCAAGAAGCTTGCGCACAAACTGCTCGACGAATACGGCGGACAAGTTCCGCGCGACATCGATGAGCTCGAGAAACTTCCCGGCGTCGGACACAAAACCGCCAGCGTCGTGATGACGCAGGCGTTCGGCGAGCCGGCGTTCCCGGTCGACACGCACATCCATCGACTCGCGCAGCGCTGGAAGTTGTCGAAAGGGAAAAATGTCGAACAGACGGAAGCGGACTTGAAGAAAGTCTTCCCACGCGACGAATGGGCGCGCCGTCATCTGCAGATCATTTATTTCGGCCGCGAGTATTGTCCCGCCCGCTCGCACGAGCCTGACAGCTGCCCCATTTGTGCTTGGGCGCGCAAATAACCTTGCTATAATCACCGCCGTCCCGTGCGGTCTCTCAAATTTCTCCTCGTGTGTGCGGTCGCGCTGCCTCTGTGGGCAGGCGAATTCGACATCCACTCCGCGCCCTCGTGGGTGGAGCGCGTCCCCGTCGACGCGTCGATCAGCGTCGCCAAGGAACACGTGCGCTGGGGCATCTACGACATCCTCACCGATCACCAGGTGCGCGTCCAGGCCAATACGGAATCGCAGTACTTCCGCACCGTCCGCAAAGTCCTATCTCCGCATGGCGTGCAGAACGCCTCGGAGCTGACGCTCGACTTCGATCCCGACTTCGAGCACCTCACGATTCACGAGGTCACGCTGCTCCGCAACGGCAAGCGCATCGACGCGATGGATCCGCACGAGATCCGCGTCATCGACAAAGAAGAAGAGGCGGACGACAAGATTTACGACGGCGAGCGTAGCGCGCTGGTCATCCTGCGCGACGTGCGACCCGGCGACGTCATCGATTACTCCTGGTCGCTCGACGGCGTGAACCCGATTCTCAACGGCAAGTACACCGACGAATACGAACTGAGTCGCAGCGTTCCGGCGAAGCGACTCCGTCACCGCCTGCTCTGGCCGGCCGGACGTCCGCTGCAATGGCGCGGCGCGAATCCCGCGATCGCGACGGTTGGTAGCGAACAGCAATACGTGTGGGAAAAGACAGAAATCGACGCGCTCAACGTCGAGGACCACACGCCCGCATGGTTCGAGCCGTGGGAGTCCGTGCAGGTGACGGAGTTCGCGTCGTGGAACGAAGTCGCGACGTGGGCAAACGCGATGTTCCAGCTCGACGCGCGCTCCATCGAAGAAGTGAAAAAACTCGCCGCGAAGATTTACGGCGAGCACGCGACGCGCGACGAGCGCATCACCGCCGCCATCCGGTTCGTTCAGGACGACATCCGCTACCTCGGCATCGAGATGGGCCGCAACTCGCACGAGCCGCATCAGCCGTGGGAAACGCTCGACACGCGCTGGGGCGACTGCAAGGACAAAGCGCTGTTGCTCGCGTCGCTCCTCCGCGAGCTCGGACTCGAGGCCTATCCCGCGCTCGTCAACACGACGACGCAGCATCGCCTCGATGAAAAGTTGCCGTCGCCGTTTCTCTTCGACCACGTGATCGCGCAGGTCATCGACGCCGGCCGCACGTACTGGGTCGACGGCACGTTCGACGACCAGGGCGGCACGCTGCGCACGCTGGAGACGCCGAACTACGGCCGCGCGCTGGTCGTGCGCCCCGGCACGCACGCGCTCACGAAGCTCGAGACGAACACGAAAGGCTCGACGTTCGTGCAGCAGACCTACACGACGGCCGACTACAAGAAGCCGGTCACGCTCGAAGTGAAGACGACCTACAGCGGCAGCGACGCCGACGGATTTCGCAGCGACCTCGCAGGCATGTCGATCGACGACTTCGCGCACACGCGCATCAACGAGCTGGCCACCGACCAGCCGAAGATCGTCGCGACGCATACGCCGGTCGTCAAAGACGATCGCCTCCGCAACATCATCGTCGTGACGGAAACGTATCGCGTGTCCGAGCTCTGGAAGGACGGCAACTGGACGTGGTACCCGCGCACGACCGAGTCGTATCTGAACAAGCCGGAGACGATGATCCGCACGATGCCGCTGGAGTTCGACTATCCGCTCGACGTGCGCGAGAACGTCACGTTCAATTTTCCCGAGACCGTTGAAGTCGAGAAGAAGACGACCGTGACGGAGACGCCGACGTTCCGCTACGAGCGCGTCGTCGATCAGAACGGACACGCCGTCACGATCCGGCAGTCGCTGCGCGCGCGACGCAACTCCGTCGACGCGAAGGACGTTCCCGATCATCTGACGAAGATGAACGCGATCTGGAGCGAGATCGGCTATCGCCTCTATCCCGAAGGCGCGCAGCCCGCCGTCACAGAATCGCGCGCGTCGGTCCTCCCCGCAAAGTGGGGCCTCGGCATCTTCATCGTCGGCGCATTCGTCGGCCTCTCGTGGATGCTCGCCACGCGCCGCCGCCCGCTCATGCCCGCGGCGGCAATCGCGTTCCGTCCCGGAGAAGCGCCCGCGTCCGCGGTGGCGGTCAACGGCTCGCACGAGATCAACGCCCACCTTGCCGGCCTCGCCTGCTCCTGCGGCGCGCAGCACTACAACCCGCCCGACGTCCAGCGGGCGCGCTACGCCGAGCGCGAGATGACGATCGTCACCAGGCAATGCGCGGCGTGCGGACGCGAGCAGAGCGTGTACTTCACGGCGGCGTAGCCGCCACGGGCGGCTGCGTGGATTGCTCTGCCTTGCGGCATGCTTGTCGCCACGTCACGATCTGCGGCTTCGAGCGGCGCAACGCGCCTGAGATCGTCGTTTCTGCCGCGCAGACTCCTAACCTCTCCAATCACGACGAACTGTGGAGCGGCGGCCGCCGCTCCACAGTTCGTCGTGAAGAACAAACCGGGAGGACGAAGCTCATCTCCTCATCAGCTTCCGGCTCGATCCATCCTCTAACTTCACGAACTTCGGCACGTCCCCATCCGCGATCCGCATCTTCACCGCGCGCACTTCGCCCATGCCGTGCTCGGGGATCACGTATGCGCTCGCCGCGTTGCGCGCCCAGGCGTACGTCACCGTCGCCGGCGTGACGACGACGTTCGGCGTGTTCAGCGTCTGATCGACGATCCCGCCGTCCGCGCCGCGCGATTCGGCCGACCAGCCGTCGTGCGTTTTTCGGAAACGCGCGCGCGTCACAGTCGCACGCATGTGCGCATCGATGGTCCCGCGGCTCGTCACCTCAACGAACTCCGGCGACGCCCAGGTCTCGATTGACGTGCCGTCGCGTTTGCGGATCACGCTGTGGATGATTTTTTCATACACTTCGAACTGCTCCGTTCCTTCGACGCGATGCCGCGCGTTGCGCAGCAGGTACGTTCCGGTGGTTTTCAATGAGCCGCGCTCGTGGCGTCCCGGATGCGGCTTCGGCGTGCCGTTGACGATGTCGACGATGTCTTCTTCGACCGTCGCGCCCGCGGGCGTTTCGACGAACCGTCCGACCTCGACCATTGAATTGACGCCTCCCGGCGTCGGCCCTTTGCGCACGATCACCGTCGGCACGTTGGTGATGTTCTCGCCCTGCACGACATCCATCGGCGTCGTGAAGTCGGGGCCGACGCCGATCAACTCGACGGTCAGATTCGGGTTCGCCGCTCTCGCGATCGACTTCAGCAATCGCGGCACGTGCTGCCGGCTGTCGCCGCACCACGTCGCCATCACGATCTGCAACCGCACCGGCGTGTCGATCTTCCGCAGCCGCTCGATCATCGCCGGATCGGGCTCGTACGTCTCGTTGATCGCGTGCCACGTCGGCGCGGTCTGCCACAACTCCTCGATCGTCATCGGTCCGGCCTTCGACTGGTGCGCCGTGACGAGCAGCGTCTTGCCGTCCAGCGTCGCGAGGTACGTCGAGTCCGTCGCCTTCACCACGCTTCCTGCGTGCGCGCCTTTCGGCTCCGCCGCGCTCGTCGCGGTCATGTGATCGGCGCTGATCACAAACTCCGACTTCGGCATGCTCGACACTTCCGTCGACTGCGGATCGAAATACACGACATGATCGCCGCAGACGATCGCGAACATGCGCGGCGACGTCGTGACCAGCGTCTGCGCGCCGCGATCCAGTTTCCCGTTGACGTAGACATCGCGAATGCTGTCCCGCCATTCGCGCGGAGCGGTGGAAAGAACCGTGGCCATGAGGATGAAAGCGAGGCGCATCGGGGTGGCTCCTTTTCGTTTTGCGGATGGGACGCGGCGGTTCCAAATGAAGTTTCGCTCTTGAAATTTATTTGCGAAGACGGCATGTTGCGTTCGGCACAACGTCTGTATTTGGAAACGGGAAATCGGATACCAGCAAGGAGATCTCGGAGATGCGCAGCACCGGTAAAGTCAAGTGGTTCAACGACGCTAAGGGCTTTGGTTTCATCACGATGGAAGGCGGCGAAGACGTGTTCGTACACTTCTCGTCGATTCAGTCGAAAGGCTTCCGCTCGCTTCCTGAAGGAGCAGCGGTCGAGTTCGACCTCGTGCAGGGACCGAAGGGACTGCAGGCGTCCAACGTGACGACGTTCTGATCGACGAATCAACAACAAACCGACGGAAAGGACGGCGTAAAAGCCGTCCTTTTTTGCATTGCACTTCGTCATCCGTTCCCGCGCCCGCTCCCGCGCCCGCTCTCGTGCCCGGGGTGGGCGGAACGTAATCGCTTCGCGCCCCCACCCCGGGCGCGGGCGCGGGAACCTCAATATCAACCCATGAAACGACTCCTCTTCTTCGTCCTCCTCGCTCCCCTCGCCGCGCGCGCCGCCGACATCGACGTCGTGCGCACGCAGTACACCGGCTACTACACCGCCGCCGGCGCATCGCGCGCCACCTCGCGAATGCAGGACGCCCTCGGCGCACTCGAGTCGGTCACGCGCGACGTCACCGCGCCCGGTTTCCTGCGTGACGACGGAAGCTGGAGCGACATCGATTACGCCGACGTTCCGGACGGCGCGTGGTCGCCGTGGGCGCACACACAGCGTCTCATCGTGATGGCCAAGGCGTATCAGACGCCGGGACAACCGTACTATCGCGACCCTCGGCTGCGCGGACAGATCGACGCCGCGCTCGCATACACGAAGCGCTTCTACGGCGCGACGATCGTCCCCACCGGCAACTGGTGGTTCTGGACGATCGGCATCCCTCTCGACCTCGGTCCGACGCTCGTGCTGATGCGCGGCGAGATCGACGCGCAGACCTACAACGATCTCGTCCTCGCGATGTACACGCGCATCGGCAGCTCGCCGGCCGCGCGCGGCATCATCGGTCCCGTGCCGACCGCCGAGAATCTGGTCTGGTCCTGCTTCACGCATCTCACTCTCGGATTGTTGAAAGACGATCCGACGATGCTGACCGCGGCCGCGAGCGCGATGAGCAGCGTCGCGCGTCCGACCGTCGGCGAGGGCATCAAGAGCGATCGCTCGTTCCACCAGCACGGTGCGCAGCTGTACACCGGCGGCTACGGCGGATCGTTCGCCGCGGATGTCGCGCGCCTCGCGCACATTACGCGCGGCACGCAGTACTCGCTTTCGAGCGACGCGCTCGCGTCGTTCAGCGACTACGTCGCCGACGGAATCGCGTGGTCGCTCTACGGCGACTACTTCGACGTGTCGGTCATCAGCCGCGAAGTCGCGCGTCCGTCATCGACCGGCTTTCAGGGACTCGCCGCGCTCTTGCAGGCATCGCAGTTTTCGTCGGCGCGGCAAAATGAAATCCGCTCCGCCGCATCGAAAATGCTGCAGTCGTGGCACGGCACGATGACGCCGGAGCTCGCCGGACTCGCGGCGCAAATCGAATCCGCCGGTTACGCCGCCGCCGCGTGGCCGTCCGGCCATCGCCATTACTTCGCGTCCGACTACACGATCCATCGCCGTGCCGGCTGGTTCGCGTCGATCAAGATGTTCTCGACGCGCACGAAATCGGGGGAGCGCACGAACGATGAAAACCTCCTCGGCGCGCGCCAGTCCGACGGCCGCTTCTATCTCGTCCTCGGCGGCAACGAATATTTCGGCCGCGACATCTGGCCGGCGCTCGACTGGACGCGACTCCCCGGCACGACCGTCGAACAGAAAGCCGACACCGCGAACGACACGTTCGGCTACGGCACGCGCACGTTCGCCGGCGGCACGGGCGACGGACAAAACGGCGTGTCGGCGATGGAGCTCGCGCCGCTCAACTCGTCGCTCACCGCGCGCAAGTCGTGGTTGTTCTTCGACGACGCGATCGTGTTTCTCACGAACGGCATCACCGCCACGAATCCGAATCGCGTCGAGACGATCGTCAACCAGTGGCCGCTGATGAATGCGAATTCGCAGCTCGCGCGCGGCTCCGACTGGATGCAGCTCGAGAACGTCGGCTACTGGTTCCCGACGACCACTGCGAGCCTCAAGACGTCGCGCGACTCGCGCAGCGGCGCATGGTCCGCGCTGGCGACGAACAACGACGCGTCGACGCAGACCAAGCCGTTCGTGACGATGTGGATCGATCACGGCACGGCGCCGGTGAACGCGACCGCCGAATACGCGATCGTCCCGAACGTCTCCGCCGCCGCGATGCAACAGTGGGCCGCGACGCGGCCGCTCTCGATCCTCGCCAACAACGAGCGCGTCTCCGCCGTGCGCGACAATCGCACCAACGCAATCGGCATCACATTCTGGACGCCGGGCAGCAGCGTCGAAGGCATTCAAAGCGACGCACAGGCCGTCGTCTACATCAACGGAAAAGAAATCTGGGCAGCGGATCCGAACGCGAATGCGACCGGCACGTTCACGCTCACGATTCCCGGCCGCTTCACCGCAAGCGTGCCGTTCACGACCGGCGTGTCGTCGACGACGCTGCGCATTCCGCGCGCGTCAGGACAGACGACGCACGTCGCGCTCACGCCGTTGCCGATCAAGCGCCGTTCCGTGCGTTAGAACAATCCGGGCGGTGGCCCCTTGCCCGCAAGCGGAGGAGAGGGTGGCGCCCGTACGGCGTGACGGAGTTACGAGCCGCCTTTTCCACCCAGATTCAATCTCGCCAGACCGACGCCGACGAAATATTGGCGCACGTCCTTGAACATGGCGCCCGCGGAACCGTCCTCGAACGAGGCGACGCCATAGAAGCCTCGCTTGTTGTCCGCCATGTACGCGATGTTCACCTTGTACATCTTCTGGGTGCGCGGGATGTTCGTGGCGCGATTGTTCAGGTCATTGACCGTCCACGTGCCGCTGAACGAGACCTGGTAGTCGTCGAAGAGGAAGAGGTGATACAGCGCCGTCCCTTCGAACTTGCGCCCCGCCGAGGACGCGCTCTCGCTGTGCTGATTGCTGTAGCCGTAGGAGGCGGTGAATGACAGCGGCGCGGCGATGAATGAGCCCTGCGTGGAAAAGAGCGTGAAGGAGCGGATCAGCGGAATCCAGCCCGCCACTTTGAAGACGGCATTGACGTCGTGCGAGTCGCTGTGAAACGCGCGATCGGTTTGCAGCTCGATCCCGGCGCTGCCGTGCATCCACAAACGCCCGGCATTGAAGTTCGTCATCTGCACCCCGGCCGCCGCGCGGTTCGTGTCCGCAAACGCGGTCGAGTCGGCATCGGTGGTGTCGATCGAGATCGTTGCCGTCGACTGCAGCCGCGTCCTCGTCGCCGCCTTCCGTCCGAACACGCCGCCGCGCAGGTAGCCGCCGGATCCCTGAAAGCGGATCGCATCGAGGTTCGTCGCGTCGGTCGTCGGATTGTTCGGGTCCGTGTTCGGCGCCTTCGCCGGACCGACTGACCAGTTGTACTTCGTCTGATTCAGCACCGTCAGCGGATCGGCCGGGATCACGCTGACCGTCACGTTCGTCGTCTGGTACTGCAGCGTCGCGTTCTGCGCGCCGGAGAGCAGCTCGAGGTTCTCCTGCGCCTTCGTCCTGTCGACGACCGCCGCGTCGACCACGGTGAATCCGAAGACGGATGTCACTTTTTTGACATTCGTCTCGAACTGGCTGCCGCCGACGCCGATCAGCATCGGCTGCCCTTCCACCGGGTTCGCGGTGCCGGAGCAGATCACCGCCGTGACCTGCGTCTCCGACAGTCCCTGGATCTTGTTCGTGCAGGTCGCGGTCTGCGCGAGGGCGGGCAGCGTCGCCAGCAAGAGCAGCAGCACCGCGCGCTTCACGGCGTCACCAGCGTCGCGATCCCGGTCACGAGATCGCTCACCACGGTGACCTGATTCATTTCCTTCAGCGTCGCGAAGACCGGAGCGAGCGCGGGGCACTGATAGTTTTTCTCGCTGATGCAGTTGGTAATGCCGTTGCCGAGGAACTGGATGACGGTGTCGCCGATCGTCGACCAGACGATGCGCGAGGTCTGATTGCTGATCGACGGGAAACCCTGCTGCACGAAGTTGGCGACGATGCAGTTGAAGATCACCGCCTTCTTCGCGTCATCCGCCGTCGCCGACGTGCTGACGGCGAGCAGCGCGCCGGCCGCGTCGCCCGCGTCGGCGGCCTGCTGCAACTGCGATGGGTTGTCGGAAGGCGTGCCTCCGGCGGGATCACTCTCGTCCGTTGCCATGCTGCGATCTCTCCTTTACCTGCTCTTCGGTGAGACCGTACATCGGCGGCGTCGGGATGTCGAGCATCGAGCAATAGAGATAGAGCTGCCCGCGATGATGCACCTCGTGCTCGATCATCGACCGCAGCCACTTCCGCACGCGCAGCTCCGCGCCGCCCGGCGTCATGCACTTGCGATCGAGGTCGTCGTCGCCGAGCGCGGAGAAGATCGCCATCGACTCCGCATGCATCCGCTTCATGTAGTCGACGACCGCGTCGTAGCCGTCCGCGAGCTCGCGCCCGTGCCCGGGATACGCGCTCGGCTTCAGCTGCGCGTTCTCCGCGAACATCCAGCGCTCGATCGCGCCGAGGTGCCGCATCACATCGCCAAACGCGAACTTCCCTTCCTTGAACGTCCAGTCGATGCGATCGGGCGGCACGCACGCGACGACGCGCATCGTGCGCTCGCGGATGCGGTCGAAGTAGGAGATTAGCTCGTTCATAAATAGATTCTACGAGCCCGAGCCCGCGCCCGCTTCGGGGCCCGGGGCGGGTGAGATAGGTCGCTTCGCTCGCCCGCCCCGGGCGCGGAAGCGGGCGCGGGCTCGGGGACTCACGACGACGTGGCCATCCGCTGCCGCCGAATGATCTTCCACACGAGCGCCGCCGCGAGCGAGAGCATTCCGAGAATCGGTGCGACGTAGATCAGCAGCCAGATCGCCGTCGTCGCGATCGACTGCAGCACGTGCACGAGCGCGCGGCTCGCGTCTTTCATGATCACGACCGGCTGCCAGCCCGGCTCGACGACCGGCTGCGCGATGAAGTCGGGCGCGATCTCGAGCGACACCGAAGACATCGAAGTCACTTGCCCTAGATACCTCATGCGGCCTTTGATCTGTTCGATCTGCGCGCGAATGGTGGTGATCTGCTGATGGATCTCCAGCACTTCCTGCGCCTTCTTCGCATTTTTGCGAATATCGGTCATCAGCTCGCGCAACTCCGCTTCCGTCGCCTCGAGGTTGCGCAGCTGCGACTCGAGGTCGACGTACTCCTGGCTCACGTCCTCGCTGCTGATCGTCTCGTTCTCGACTCGCTTCGCGAACGTGCGGATCGCGGCGAGCGTCGACGTCAGCTTGTCGGACGGCACGCGCAGTGTCAGTGTCGCGCGCAGCAGCTCGCCGTCGCGCCAGATGTGCGAGCCGGCGACGTATCCGCCCTGCGCTTCGATCGACTGCGTGACCGCGTCGACGGTTTTCGCCGTGTCGGCGACGATGATCTTCACGTTCGCCGTACGCACGATCATGCGCGTCGCGGCAGCTTCTCCGGCAGGTTTCGGTTGCGCCATCACGGTGTCCGCGGCGACCGGAGCTTGTTCGTTCTTGCACGCGAACGCGAGCACGAGAATCAACAGAGCGATGAGCTTTCTCACGATTTCCTCCACACGCTCCGTTGGACACGCGCGTGCGGATTCAGGAAACCAACGCGCGCTCGTACGCGGCGCAAACGTCGGCGCCGAAGCAGGCGAAGATCACGCGATCGAGCTCGTGCTCGCGCGTGCGCACTTCGCGCACCGCGATCTCCGTGGCGGCGTCGATCGGATATCCGTACACGCCGCAGCTGATCGCGGGAAACGCGATCGTGCGGACGCCGTTCTCGATCGCGAGTCGCAGCGAATTGCGATAACACGACGCGAGCAATTCCGGCTCGTCCTGCGTTCCGCCGCGCCAGACCGGGCCGACGGTGTGAATGACGTGACGCGCCGGCAATCGATAGCCGCGCGTGATGCGCGCCTCGCCGGTCGGACAGCCGCGGAGCTTCTCGCACTCTTCGAGCAGCTGCGGTCCGGCCGCGCGATGGATCGCGCCGTCGACGCCGCCTCCGCCGAGGAGCGAGGAGTTGGCGGCGTTGACGATCGCGTCGACGTCGAGCTTCGTGATGTCGCCGCGATAAATCTCGAGACTCACTTCTTCTTTCCGAGCTTCACGACGATGTCGTACTCCGCCTTCGTCACCGGCTGAATCGAGAGGCGCATCCCCTTCTTCGTCACGATCATGTTCTCGAGTCCCGGCGTCGCCTTCAGTGTGTCGAGCGACACGATCTCCGGAAACTTCGCGACGAACTTGATGTCGACCATCGACCAGTTCGGATCCTTCTTCTCCGGCCGCGCCTCCGCGCTCACTTCCGCGAGTCCCGTCACGCCCGACGGATCCGCGCTGGACGCGTAGAACAACACTTTGTCGCCGACCGACATCTGATCGCGCATGAAATTGCGCGCCTGAAAATTGCGCACACCTTCCCAACTGGTGGTGCTGTCGCGCTTGAGGTCATCGATCGAGTAAGCGGAGGGTTCGGATTTCATGAGCCAGTACTTCATAGGGCGTCATTCTAATCGTCGACCTGTGGAGCGGCGGCCGCCCTCGGCCGCCGGATTCTCGCGAGGGGTCGGCGGCCGAGGGCGGCCGCCGCTCCACAGGAACATCGGGCACCCGTCTTGAAGCAGCGTCAACCGATGGTCGCCTTCGAGCAGGCTCCGCCGGAAGCGCGCGCGCTTCTGGGCGTTCCGATTCGCGAGCTCGGGCTTTCGCTCGAGGCGTCGCCGGTGGCGCGTCTCGTCACGCAGATGTATGCGGAGCTGGAGTCGAAGGGGCTGCGTCGATTTCATCCGAATTGCTATCTCACGGACGAATGGGGATGTCCGTCCGGCGAGCCGGTGATCGGGATTCCGTTTTACCTCGGCGATCCGCGCGTTGCGCACATCGAGGACGCGCTCAACGACGTCGAGAGCGAGCGCGAGATCATGATGTACCTGCGCCACGAAGCGGGTCACGCATTCAACTATGCGTACGAGCTGTATCGCTCCGTCGCGTGGCATCAGCTGTTCGGATCGTTCCGAAGGCCGTATCGCGACGACTATCCGTTCGTGCCGTTCTCGCGCGACTACGTGCGCCACATCGCCGGCTGGTACGCGCAGAAACATCCCGACGAGGATTTCGCGGAGTCGTTCGCGGTGTGGCTCGATCCCGACTCGCACTGGCGCGAGCGCTACGCGGGATGGGGCGCGATGCGGAAGCTGGAGTACGTCGAGCGCATCGCGCGCGAGCTCGGCGACGTCGATCCGCCCGTCGACATCGGTGAGACCGACATCACGGTCGAAGAGATGTCGCAAACGGTCGAGCAGTTCTATCGCGACTTCCAGGTCGACGAGACGCCGCTCATCTCGGACCTCGCGCTCGACACCGATCTCACCGACATCTTCGAGCGGCGCGCGCGCGCCGGCGGCCGCGACGTCCTCTCGGCCACGGAATTGCTGGCCGGCCACCGGCGTGACATCGTCGACAAAGTCAACTACTGGACCGGGGTGCGGCGCACGCTCGTGCGCGAACTGGTCCTGGCGATCGAGCGGCGGCTGCGCGAGCTCGATCTCGTCGCGTTCCGCGAGCGCAGCCGCGAACAGATGATGGAGCTGACCGTGTACATCACCGCGCTGGCGATGACGTTCCTCACCGGCAAGAAGCCGCTGCGCCACCGGAGAGCCGCCCGATGAAGGTGACGATCCTCTTCAACACCTGGGAGGGATCCGAAAGCTATCCCGGTGAAAACGCGGAGGCACAATCGAAGAGCAAGCGCAAAAAGAAAAAGAAGAAGACCGACGTCGAGGCGATCTCCGACGCGCTCCGCGACCTCGGACATGAACCTTCCACACTCGCCGTCGACGGGCGCCAGCCGACGCTCACGCGCGTCGCGCGCCATCAGGCCGATCTCTTCTTCAATCTCGTCGAGTCGTATGCCGGCAACGACACGATGGAGATGCACTTCGCCGCCTATCTCGATCTCGTCGGGAAGAAGTACACCGGCGCCGGTCCGCAAGGTCTCTTCCTCGGCATGGACAAGACCGTCGCCAAGAAAATCATCCGCTATCACGGCCTCTACACGCCTTACTCCGCGGTCGTCTACAAAGGCATCGTCGAGTCCGCGCAGGACATCAACTTTCCGGTGATCGTGAAGCCGGCCTCGGAAGACGCGTCGAAGGGAATCGATGCGGCCGCGGTGGTGAGCACGGTCAAGGACCTGCTCGAGCGCATCCACTATGTGCACTCCGAGTTCGACTGCGCCGCGCTGATCGAGGAGTACATCGAGGGCCGCGAGATCTACGCCGCGATCCTCGGCAACGATCGCCCCGAAGTCCTCCCGCCGATCGAGCTCGATCTCTCGAAGCTGCCGGAAGGCATGCCGCACATCGCCGGCTATGAAGTGAAGTTCGACGTCAACACCGCAGCCTATCGCAAGACGAAGTCGGCGCCCGCGCGCGATTTGTCCGACGAAGTGCTCGAGTCGATCGAGCACACCGCGACCACGGCATTCCGCGCGATCAAACTGCGCGACTACGGCCGCCTCGACCTGCGCGTGACGGATAAAGGACGCGTGTATGTCCTCGAAGCGAATCCGAATCCGTGGCTCGATCCCGCGTCGGAGTACGCGATGGCGGTGAAAGAGAGCGGGCGTTCGTACACGCAGCTGATCGGAGAGATCGTCGAGTCAGCGATGCGGCGGTAGTGTCATTCCGAGCCGCACAGACGGCGAGGAATCCCCGGCGTAAGGACGCTGCTCGCTAGTCGGCGGGGGATCCTTCGCCGTCTTCGCGGCTCAGGATGACACTCGGTACTGCTCCAACGCCACCCGCAACACCTCCACCGCCGCCCGCAGGTCGTGCTCGTTGAGCACGTACGCGATGCGCACTTCGTCGTGGCCGAGGTCGGAGGCGTAGAAGCCGCGCGCGGGGGAGAGCATCACCGTGGCGCCGTTGTGCGAGAAGTCGGTGAGCAGCCAGATCGCGAAGTCTTCGGCATTTTCGATCGGGAGGCGCGCGACGAAGTAGAACGCGCCTTCCGGCTTGGTGAAGAAGACGCCGGGGATCGACGTGAGTCCTTCGTAGAGCACGTCGCGGCGGTGCTGGTATTCGGCGACGACGTCGCGTGTGTAATCGTCGCCGACGTTTTCCGCGCCGAGGGCGATGAACTGCGCGAGACCCGGCGGCGAGAGGCGGCCCTGCGCCATGCGCAGGCAGCCTTCGTAGACGTCGGTGTTGCGCGTGATGAGAGCGCCGAGGCGGATGCCGCAGGCGCTGTAGCGCTTGGAGAGACTGTCGACCACAATCACGAAGTCGTGCGCGTTCTCGAGCTGCAGCGCGCTGACCGCGGTGCGGCCGTCGTAGACGAACTCGCGATAGACCTCGTCGGAGATGAGAAAGAGGCCGTGATCGCGGCAGAACGACGCGACCATCTCCAGCTCTTCGCGCGAGTAGACGGTGCCGGTGGGATTGTTCGGATTGCAGAGCAGCACGATGCGCGTGCGCGGCGTGAGCGCGCGCTCCCACACGTGGCGCTGCGGAACGTGGAAGCCGTCGCGTCCGCGGCTCGTGACCGGCACGATGTTGAGGCCGGCCATCGTCGCAAAGGCGAGATAGTTCGCGTAGTACGGCTCGACGACGAGCACGTCGTCGCCTTCGTTCGCGCAGGCAAGCATCGCGAAGAGAATCGCCTCGCTGCCGCCGGTCGTCGCGAGGATCTGCGACGTGTGCAGCGATGCGCCGACGCGACGCTCGTAGTAGCGCTGCAGCATCGACAGGAACTCGGGCGTGCCGGTGGAGGGCGAATACTCGAGCACGCGCACGTCGAGCTGCGCGAGTCGATCGCGCATGCAGGCCGGCGTCTCGATGTCGGGCTGGCCGATGTTGAGGTGATAGACGTGCGTGCCGCGCGCCTTCGCGACTTCCGCGAGCGGCGCGAGCTTGCGGATCGGCGAAGCCGGCATGCGCGCCGCGCGGTCGGAGACGGCGGGCGCGCGGCGCGTTTCGAGCTCGTCGAGCGACACCATTACTTCTTCTTCGCCGCGCTCCTCATCGCGGGATGTTTGGCCTGCTTCTCCGTCTGCGCGAGCTCCTGTTTCGGGCGCTCGCGATCGTCCAGCCGGTCAGAGCCATCGCTCTGTCCGCTTCCGCCGACTTTGTAGTAGTTCTGGTTCGGATGTTGTTTGCTCATGCGTCCCGTTACTGCGAACCGGTTGCCAGCAGATTCCTGCGAATGAACTCCAAAACCGTCTTCTGCAAGTGCGCGATCGTCTTCTTGTCCGTCACGCTGTGCCTCGTCCGCGGGTACATCATCAGCTCGAACGTTTTCCCCTCGCGCTGCAGCTCGTAGGCGAACTGATACGTGTTCTGCGCGTGGACGTTGTCGTCCGTGGTTCCGTGGATCAACAACAACCGGCCGTGCAAATTCTTGGCGGCGAAACGCGGCGAGCTTTTGCGATAGCCGTCGGGGTTGTTCTGCGGCATGAGCATATAGCGCTCGGTGTAGATGCTGTCGTAGTCGCGCCAGTCGGCGACCGTGCCGCCGGCGATGCCGGCCGAGAACATCGTGCTGTGCGTCAGCGCGTAGCTGACCATGAAGCCGCCGTAGCTCCACCCCTGCAGCATCACGCGGTTGCCGTTGACGTACGGCTGTGACTTGAGCCAGGTGATGCCGTCCTCGATGTCGCGCAGCTCCAGTTCGCCGAAATTCTTGTAGACCGGCCACGCCGACACCGCGCCTTTGCCGCTCCCCGTGCGGTTGTCGCATAGCCAGACGATCACGCCCTGCTGCGCGAGGAAGTAGTGGAACAGCCCGCGCGTCGACGACTTGTCCCACGCGTTCTTCACCATCGGCGCGTGCGGGCCGGCGTAGAGCGGCTGATAGACGGGATACTTTTTCGCCGGATCGAAATTCGCCGGCTTGATGATCATCGCTTCCATCGGGAAGCCGTCGCGCGTCTTCACCTGCAAGAGCTCCGCGCGCGGAAGGTTATACGCAGCCAGCGCCGCGACTTTGTTCTCGTCCACGACGTGCGCGAGCTTGCCGGCGGAGTCGTACACGCGCACCTGATCGGGCGTACGCAGATCGCTCCACTTGTCGGCGTAGCGCGTGAGCGACGGATTGAACGTCGCCGCGTGCGTCCCTTCCTGCGACGACAGCCGCTCGAATCCGCTGCCGTCGAGTCTCACGCGATCGACGTCCTGTCCGATCGCGCTGCGCTCGGTCGACGAAAAGTAAACATACGTACCATCGCTGCCGTAGAGGTCGTGCACTTCCCAGTCGCCGCTCGTGAGCTGCTTCTCGAGCGTGCCGTCGTTTTTGTAGCGATAGATGTGGCGCCATCCGCTGCGCTCGCTCTGCCAGAGAAACGAGCCGTCCTTCAGCCAAACCGGATTCGCGATGGGATCGACCCATGTCTTCGTCGTCTCGTGAATGACGGTGGAGGACAGGCAATCCTGCCTGTCCCGGACAGGCGAGATCGCCTGTCTCCCACAATCCGCGAACACGAGATCGAGCCACGTCTGCTCGCGGTTCTGCACCTGATAGCTGAGCGTGTCGCCGTTCCAGGCGACGTTGACGATCAGGAACTCGCCGGACGAATAGCGCTCGTTGTCGATCGCCGTCGCCTTGCCGCCGCTCGCCGGCACGACGAACAGCTTCGCGCGCGGATTCGGATCGCCGGCCCTCGGATAGTCGTAGACCTTCACGTCGAGGGGATACGGGATGTGATCGACGATCGTGAACTCCGGCACCGGACCCTCGTCGAGCTGCAGAAACGCAATGCGCGACGAATCGGGACTCCACCAATAGCCCTTGAAGATCCCGCGGCCGTACACCTCTTCCTGATAGACGTAGTCGAGCTTCCCGTTGAGAAGCTGCGCGTTGCCATCGGTCGTGAGCTGGCGCTCGCGGCCGGCGAGGTCGACGACGAACAAGTTGTTCGCGCGAATGAACGCGATTCGTTTCCCGTCCGGACTGAACGTCGCTTCCTCTTCCTTCCCCGCCGTCGACGTCACACGCGTCACGCTGTTGCGGCCGAGGTCGTAGAGATACAGGTCGTCGGCGAGATCGAGAACGATCGCGCTCTTCTTCGCATCGAACTTCAGGTCATCGAGCTCCGTCGCCGACTTCGCGACGTCCGCCGAGAGTCCCGCATCCTGCAACGCGCGCTGCAGCTTCGCCTTGTCGAAGAACGGCCGCGACTTGCCGGTGGCAGTGTCGAAGAGACGCCACTCCACGAGATCGCCCTTCTCATCCGTCTTCGGCCAGACGAACGTCGAGTCATCGATCCACTCGAACCCGCTCTGGATCGCGCCGCTGAAGTACACGCGCTGCGTCGGGTCATACAGCGCATCGAACGTGATCTCTTTTTTCTGCGCGAGGAGAGGAAGAGCTACGAGAAGCAGAAGGAGGAGTCTGCGCATGGCGCGCGGGACTCTAGCAGAACGCGACTGCACGCCTGTGCTCCCGCGCCCGCGCCCGTGCCCGCTCCCGTGCCCCGGGCGGGTGGCGAGCGAAGCGACAGAACCCACCCACCCCGGGCGCGGGAGCGGGCACGGGCGCGGGAGCGGGCGGCGGGTACACGTCGGAACGCCGCCGTCTTCGGCGGCTGGCCCGGCGGCGTCCTCGCGGACGCGTGTAGGCGCATAATCATGCACATACTCACAAAAGTTTGATATGCCGCACCAGGACGATCTTGCCGCGCTGCGCCGGGAGAACGATCGGCTCCGCCGCGCCGTGCAGGAGCTCTCGACGCTGAACGATCTCTCGCGCGCGATCGGTGCCTCTCTGCGATCGGACGAAGTGATGCAGACGATCATCAATCGCTCGCTCAAGGCGGTCAACGCGGAGCAGGGGGTCGTCACGCTTTTCGATCGGCGTGATGGAGATCGCGTCGACGCGAACACGCTCGTGCGCGCGAACGAGAGCAGCATCGGCGCCCCGCGCTCGTTTCACGCGACGCAGGCGATCCTCGGCTGGATGCAACTCAACAAACGGCCGCTCGCGATCGCCGACACGGCCGCGGATCAGCGTTTCAGCGGAGTTGCATGGGACGAAAACATCCGTTCGCTCCTTTGCGTGCCGCTGCTCATCAAATCGCAATTGACGGGCGTCCTGGCGGTCTACAACAAGAAAAACGGCCGGCAGTTCGACGCCGATGACGAGCGCCTGCTCGCGATCATCGCAACGCAGTCCGCGCAGATCGTCGACAACGCGCGCCTGTACGAAGAAGAGAAGGCGCTGTCGGCGATGCGCGAGCAGGTCCGCCTCACCGCGCAGATCCACGCGCATCTTCTGCCGCGCGCGAATCCGTCGATCGAGGGATATGAAGTCGCCGGACACAGCGTCGCCGCGCAGGACATGGGCGGCGACTACTTCGACTACAACGCGCTGCCGAACGGCGCGTGGTCGATCTCCGTCGGCGACGTCTCGGGCAAGGGACTTCCCGCCTCCCTCCTGATGGCGAACGTGCAGGGAGTGATTCGTTTGCTGTCGTCCCTGAACGTGCCGCCGGCAGAAGTGATGAGCCGCGCGAATGCGCTGCTCTGCCGCAGCACGCCGCAGGAGAAATTCGTGACGTTCTTCTACTCGACGCTCGATCCGTCGAGTCACGCGTTGACGTTCTGCAACGCCGGCCATACGCCGACGTTCCACTTCCATCGCGACGGCATCGCGCGCCTCGTCACCGGCGGCGCCGTTCTCGGCATGCTCGAGACATTTGCCTATCGACAGGACTCGGTGACGCTGGACCGCGGAGACGTCGTCGTCATCTATTCGGACGGCGTGACCGACGCGATGGATGCGGACGAGCGCGAGTTCGGCGAGCAGAGATTGCTGGACGTCGTAGACGGACGTCGAGACGAGTCCGCATCCTCCATTCTCGACACGCTGCTCGAAGCCGTGCGACACCACCAGCATCAACAGCCGCAGTACGACGACATCACTGCCGTCGTCCTCAAACGCACATGATCGGGCGCACACTGGGCCACTACCGCGTCACCGATCGCCTCGGCGAGGGCGGGATGGGCGTCGTCTATCGCGCCGAGGATTTGAAACTCGGACGAATCGTCGCGCTGAAGTTCCTGCCACCTGAGCTGACGCGCGATCCCGAGTCGAAGAAGCGCTTCGAGCGCGAGGCGAAGGCCGCCTCGCAGCTCGATCATCCGAACATCTGCACGATCCTCGACTTCGGCGAGAGCGAAGACGACGGGCAGATGTACCTGGCGATGCCGTGCTACGACGGCGAGTCGCTCGCGCAGCGCGTGGAGCATGGTCCGATGCCGCTCGCCGAGGCAGCCAGGATCATCGAGCAGATCGCGCGGGGACTGGGGAAAGCGCACGCCAACGGCATCGTTCATCGCGACATCAAGCCGGACAACGTGATGGTGACGCGCGACGGCGTCGCGAAGATCCTCGACTTCGGTCTGGCCAAGCTCCAGCTGGCGTCGCGCATCACCAAGACGAATACGACCGTCGGCACCGCGGCGTACATGCCCCCCGAACAAATCCGCGGAGAAAACGTCGGACCGCAGGCCGACATCTGGTCCCTCGGCATCGTCTTCTTCGAACTGCTGACCGGCCGGCTGCCGTTCCGCGGCGAGTACATCGAAGCGCTCGCGTACGCGATCCTTAATGAACAGCCGGAGAGCATCCCCGAACATCCGGACGCCGATCGCATCATCAAGCGGATGCTGCGCAAGGATCCGCTGCAGCGTTACCAGACCATCGACGAATTCCTCGCGGACCTGCTCGAGCGGAAACGCTCGCGCGTCGATAAACATCAGCTCCCGAACGGCGCGCGACTCGGGCCGTATGAAATCGTGAAGCCGGTCTCGACGAGCGTCTTTCTCGCGAAAGACACACGCCTCGCTCGTGAAGTCGCGATCAAAGTTCTGCCGCCCGAGTTTCCGGAGATCGATCGCTTCCGCCGCGACGCGAAAGCGATCTCGCACCTGACGCATCTGAATGTCTGCACGCTCTTCGACGTCGGCGAGCAGGAAGGCGTCGATTACGTGGTGATGGAGTTTCTCGAGGGCGAGACGCTCGCGCAGAAGAAGACTCCGCTGCCGGTTGCGCAGGTGCTGAAGATCGGGATGCAGATCGCCGACGGCCTCGCGGCCGCGCACAAACACGGAGTCGTGCATCGCGACCTGCGGCTTGCGAACGTGATGATCACGAAGTCGGGTGTCGCGAAGCTGCTCGACTTTGGACTCGCACGCGACGCGGGCGCGTACCTCTCGCCGGAGCAGATCGAAGGAAAAGAAGCCGACTCGCGCGCCGACATCTTCGCGCTCGGCCTCCTGCTGTACGAGCTCGCCACCGGCCGCCCGCCCTTCAACGCCGCGAGCAAAGCGGGGCTCATGGCCGCGATCCTCGAGCACGACGCCGCGCCGCTTCGACAAATCCGTTCCGCGATTCCGCCCGCGCTCGATCGCTTGATCCGCACCTGCCTCGAGAAAAATCCCGACGACCGCTTCTCGTCCGCGCACGACGTGATGCTGGAACTGCGAGCGATGATGGAGACACCGTCGGTCGTTCGTAAACGCGTTCCGTACGGCGCGATCGCGGCGGTGCTCGTCATCGCCGCGATCGGATACGCGCTCTATCGCTTCGGCGGCACGCGTGCCGTCGCTCCGCGTCCGCGCACGTTCACGCAGCTCACGTTCACGGAAGGGCTCAACACGTTCCCGACGATCGCGCCCGACGGAAAGTCGATCGCGTACGTTTCGGCGCAGTCGGGACAACGCGACATCTACATCCAGCGCGTCGACGGACGGACGGCCGTCAATCTCACGAACGACTCGCCCTACGACGACTCCGAGCCCGCGTTTTCGTTCGACGGATCACAGATCGCGTTTCGGTCCGAGCGCGACGGAGGCGGCATCTTCATCATGGGCGTCACCGGCGAGTCGGTGCGGAGGCTGACGGATTTCGGGCATAACCCGACTTGGTCGCCGGACGGAATGCGCATCGCGGTCTCGACGGCCGGAGTCGAAGTGAAGCCGCACATGCGCACCGTCGTGCCGGGCGAGCTGTGGCTGATCGACACACGAACCGGCGAAAAGAAGCCGCTCACTCAGCATGGAAGCGGCGGCCCCGACTTCGGACGCGACAGCGATGCCGTGCAGCCGAGCTGGTCGCCGCACGGCAAGCGGATCGCGTTCTGGGGAATCTCCGATCAGCAATGGACGCGCGATCTCTGGACGATCGATCCCGATGCGCCCGAGCCGAAGCGGACGGTCGTGCGCGTGACCTCCGATCCCGCGCTGGATTGGAATCCCGTCTGGTCGCCGGACGGGAAGTATCTCTACTTCGGCAGCAATCGCGACGGAACGCTGAACCTCTGGCGGATCGCAATCGATGAAACGAAGGGAATGCCGGCGGGAGCGCCTGAGCCGCTGTCGCTGCCCGCGCCGCTGGCCGCCAATTTCAGTTTCTCGCGCGACGGCGACCTCGCCTACGTTGCGATGACGCGCTCGCACCGCCTGCTGGCATTACCGATCGATGCGAACAACACGCGCATGGGGTCGCCGCGGCCGCTGTTCGGCACCTCGCAGGAGATCGCGAGCTTTCAACCGTCGTCCGATGGGCAGATGATCGCGTTCATGACCGTCAGCGGCGCGAGCGAGAATCTGTTCGTCGCCAATCCGGACGGCAGCCGTTTGCGGCGGCTGACGAACGATGCCGTCAAAGATCGCGCGGTGATCTGGTCGCCCGACGACAAGACGCTCTACTTCTATTCGAATCGCGATGGTCCGTATCACATCTGGAGCATCCGAGCCGACGGCAGCAGCCTCGCGCGTGTGACCGACGACGCGGATCTGCAGCGTCACGGCCTCCGCGATCTCTATTTGTCGGATGTCTCGCCCGATGGACGGACGCTCGTCGCGCTCGGCGAGCGCTCGATCGCACTCGTACACCTCGACCGGCCGATCGCGAGTCGCGTCGAGGCGCTGCCGGTCATCATGGACGGACCGAGGTTCTCGCCGGATGGAAAATGGCTCGCCGGGTTCAGCATCGATCCGGATACCGCGCCCGCGGGCATCACGCTCTACTCATTGCAAACCGGACGTCACGAACTGTTGCTGGACCACGGCATCACGCCGTTGTGGCTTCCCGATGGAAGGCACCTGATTTTTTTCGAAGCGCAGAGCATCGGGATCCTGGACATCGCGACTCGCCGCGTGGCCATGCTGCCGTTCACGCCGTTGACGGGAGTCGACTTCAGGCTATTCCGTCCGTTCGTGTCCGCCGACGGCTCCACGCTGTACATCCGCCAGACTCTGGAGCAAGGCAACGTATGGATCGCCGCTTTCAAAAGTGAGCGGTAGGTTTTTCACCGCACCAGACACTCCTTAGATGAGGGCTTCCGGTCCGTACCCGAACAAAGGAGTGGTGATGGCAAAGATCAGAGATCTGGGAATCAGTTTCATTCCCGAGGCCAGACAGCCGGAGCACGCCGGTGTCTTCGCCGCGGGTAAAAAGAAGCCGCCGCCTTGCTACGGCGTATCGTGTGAAAAATCGCAATGTCCCACCGCCGCAACCGGCGGCAATAAAAAGCCGGCGGAGAAGAAAAAGAAAACGATCTCCCGCAACGCAGTCGAGCAGCTCCACGCTCAAATGCAGCAGAAGATCGCGCGGATGGAGCTCACGAAATAGTGGCGGGGCCGGAAGCCCACGTCCGCGCGAGCCCGTTCGTCGAGCTCAAACGACTCGCCGGCCTCGACGCCGCACAGCGCGCGCAGTTCGCGGAGCTGGAAAGCGATCCGAATTTCTACGGCCTCTTCATTCCAAAGCCTCCGCTCACGACGAATCTGAAAGCGGTCGAACGCGAAACCGCCGAGCTCTTTCTTTCGCTGGCAATCCCGTCGCGCGTATTGGTTGACGATCACATCATCGATCTCGTGCTCGACGGCGTTCTCGAGATCGAAAGCGACGGCGAATTCGTTTGTGGCGCTGACGCCGTCTCCATCCTCTGCGATCCGATCTCATCGACGGCGACTCGTGGACTCTCGCGTGATGCGCTCCTGCACGCGCAGGATCTCGAGTTGAGCGACGCGCGGGAATTGACGTTCGCGCTCTACCTCTACAACCGCATCCCGCTCACGCCGTTCTGGAAAGCGCGCTTCCCGAATCCCGCCGCCATCCTCGCCCACCTCGGCGCCGATCGCCTCGCCGGTCATTGGGCCGCGGGCCGGCACGATCACTGGCTCAGTTGGTCGAGAACGACGTCGCACGACGCCAGCGCCGTCACGTACAAGCTCTACGTCAGTCCGCGCCCTGAACGGATCCGCGACGCGTTCGACGCCGTCGTGCGCGTGCTCGCCGAAGTTCCGGAGACGGCGTTCAAGATCGGCGACAGCGCGGCCGGTCTTCTCCGTCCCGACAAGCTCGTCCTTTACTTCACGACGCGCGAGCAGCTCGACGAAGTCGCGGATGCACTGCGCCGCGAGCTGTCCGGCTGCGACGCGCACGGCGTTCCCTTCACCGCCGGCCTCGATGACAGCGGTCTCCTTTCGTGGGGCATCGATCCGCCCGACAACGATCGCCCGCTGCGCTGGCTCGACTCGGAGAGCTGGCGTCTCTGGATCGCGCAGCGCCTCGGTGCCGCGCTGTCGGTCGCCGCGTTGGCGCGCAGCGCATCGGCGATCGAGCCGTGGCGCTTCGCCGTCGAGCGCGTCCGCCGCGCGGGCGTCGACGTCGACACGTGGACTCCCTCGCCTCGCCTCTGGAGCCGCGCGTGAACATCACCGCGCCGTTCGTGCTGCAGGACGATGTCGTCCTCATCCCCTGCGCCGACTTGAGCGACGACATGCGCGGACGCATCTCGTTCGACGAGGGCGACTTCACGCTGTCGCGCCGTCACGGCCGCGCGCTGACGCAAGTCATCGACGGAGAGACGGCCGCGTTGCTCTCGCGCTTCCGCGAGCCGTGCACCATCGTCGACGCGGTGTTCGAGAACAGCCGCTCCTTCGGCAGGGATGCGAAGACGTCGCTCGACGAGGTCCTGCCGCATCTCGAGACCTTTCTCGACCATCGCGTCCTCGTGCCGGCGGGCTCCAAGCACGAAACGTCGATCCGGCCGCGCTACGACACCGGGACGACGATCGGCGGATGGGAGATCGTCCGCTGCGCGAGCCTGATCGAAGACACGGAGATCTATCAGCTGCGCAAGGGAAGCGAAGTCGCCGCGTTGAAGATCGCGCGCACGCGCGACGTGCGTCCGCTCTTCGACAACGAGGCGTCGGTGCTGCGTCATCTCGACGGCAGCGGCATCGCGCCGCGCCTCATCGATTCCGGCGAGCATGAGAAGCGGCCTTATCTCATTCTGGAATGGGCAAACGGCGTCGAAGCGTCCGTGGCCGCGGCGCAGCGCCGCTGCGACCGCACCGCGCTGATCGAGATCTGCGCGTCGATCGCGGCGGCGTACGCGACGTTGCACGCACGCGGCGTGCTGCATGCCGACGTGCATCCGCGAAACGTCATCGTGGGCGAAAAGGTGCTGCTCCTCGACTTCGGCTACTCGCGCGTCGCAGACCGCCCGCCGGTCGTCGGCCGCGCCGGCGTCAACTACTTCTTCGAACCGGAGTATCCCACCGTCGAAGCGTCTCCGCGCGGCGAGCAGTACGCGATCGCGGCGCTGCTCTATCTGCTCCTCGCCGGCGATCACTATCTCGACTTCCGTCTCGAACGCGAGGAGATGGCGCGGCAGATCGCGAACGATCCGCCGCTGCCGTTCGCGAAGCGCGGCATTCCGCCGTGGCCCGACGTGGAAGCGATTCTCTTCCGCGCGCTCGAAAAACATCCCGAGCGGCGACACGTGTCGGTCGAAGAGCTGGCAGCGCTGCTCGCCGGGGCGCGCGACGTTGCGGCGGCGGAGTCGCTGGCAACACCGGTGTCGCAGGAGGCAAAGACGTTTCTCGAGTCGACGCTGCAATCGTTCGCGCGCCGCGGCGCGATGTTCCGTTCGCGCTATCCGCGGGCGCCGAAGGCATCGATCAACTTCGGCTGCGCGGGCGCGGCGGCGGGGATGCTTCGCATTGCCGAGGCGCGCGGCGATCCCGCGCTGCTCGCGCTGTCGAGAGTCTGGTGCGCGCGCGCGACGTCGCTCGTCGGCGATGACGGCGCGTTCTACAGCGACGAAGGCAACCTGTCGCGCGAGTCGATCGGCGACGTCACCCCGTATCACACCGAGTCCGGCGTCCACGCCGCGCGCGCGATGATTGCCGCCGCGAGCGGCATCCACACGGACGATGCCGTCGACGCATTTCTCGCCGCTTCGCGCAAGCCATGCGCGGAGCTCGATCTCACCCTCGGCCGTTCCGGCAGCCTGCTGGCCGCGTCGATGCTGCTCGCGCTCGGCGAGCACGAAGAGCTGCGCGCGTTCGGAACGGAGACTAAACACGCGATCTGGAGCACGCTGCGTGATCGTCCCTCCATCGACGGCTCCCTCGGCATGGCCCACGGCTGGACCGGTTATCTCTACGCCGCGCTGCGCTGGTGCGCCGCGTCGGGCGATGCGCTGCCGTCATCGCTGATCGAGCGGCTTCACGAGCTTGCGTCTCTGAAGATCGTCGAAGGCCGCGGTGCGTATTGGCCGTCGTGGGAAGCAATGACCGCCAGCTGGTGCAACGGCAGTGCGGGCCAGGTCTTCCTCTTCGCGCTCGCACATCGATTGTTCGGCGACGCGCAGTGGCTGCAGCTCGCGGAGCTCGCGGCATGGCACGCGTGGGACGAGCCGCGCGCCAACGCGAGCCTCTGCTGCGGCACCGCCGGCCGCGCCTACGCGCTGCTCAATCTCTACAAACAGAGCGGCGCAAAAGAATGGCTGAGCCGCGCGCGCCAGCTCGCGAACGACGCCGCGCGCGCGGCATCGGATACCGCGGAGCGACCGAACGCGCTGTGGAAGGGAGAGCTCGGCGTCGCCGTGCTCATCGCCGATCTCGCCTCGCCCGAAAACGCGCGAATGCCATTTTTCGAATAGGAGAGCGGGCATCCTGCCCGCCTCCCGGGGGCGGGCGGGACTCTAGCAGAACGCGACTGCACGCTTGCGCGCCCGTTCCCGCGCCCGCGCCCGCGCCCGCGCCCGCGCCCGGGGTGGGCGGCAAGCAAAGCGACATAACCCACCCGCCCCGGGCGCGGGAGCGGGCGCGGGCACGGGCACGGGCGCGGATACGTGAGGTGTTACGCCGCCATCAACTGCCTGAGCACGAACGGCAGGATGCCGCCGTGCACGTAGTAGTCGACTTCGATCGGCGTGTCGATGCGCACGATGACGGCGACTTCGTCGGTCGATCCGGCGCTGCGATGAATCCGCAGCGTGGCCTTTTGCATCGGACGCAATCCGCTTTCGATGCCGATGACGTCGAACGTCTCCGTGCCGTCGAGCGCCAGCGTTTGCGCGCTCGTTCCTTCGTCGAACTGCAGCGGGAGAACGCCCATGCCGACGAGGTTGGAGCGGTGAATGCGCTCGAAGCTTTGGGCGACGACGGCGCAGACGCCGAGGAGGCGCGTGCCTTTGGCGGCCCAATCGCGGGAACTGCCGGTGCCGTATTCCTGTCCTGCGATCACGACGAGCGGCGTCTTCGACTCCACGTAACGCATCGCCGCGTCGTAGATCGCCATCCGTTCGCCGGACGGATAGTGCACCGTCACGCCGCCTTCGACGCCCGGCACCATCAGGTTCTTGATGCGCACGTTCGCGAACGTGCCGCGGGTCATCACCTGATCGTTGCCGCGGCGCGAGCCGTAGCTGTTGAAGTCTTCGATCGACACGCCGCGCTCGATCAAGTACTTGCCGGCCGGCGACGACGACTTGATCGAGCCGGCGGGGCTGATGTGATCGGTCGTCACCGAGTCGCCGAAGATCGCCAGCGGACGCGCGTCGTGAAGGTCGGTCGCGCGGCCGGGATTCATCGTGAAGTCCTGAAAGAACGGCGGCTCCTGGATGTAGGTCGAGCTCGCGTCCCATTGATAGAGCAGTCCCGGCGTCATCGGGATCTCGTTCCACAGCGGATTCTTGTCGGCAAAATTTGAGTACACCTTGCGGAACTCTTCCGGCGAGAGCGCGAGCGCGGTCGCGTCGCGCACTTCGTCGAGCGTCGGCCAGATGTCCTTGAGATAAACGTCCTCGCCGTTCGCGCTTCCGATCGGCTCGTTGAGCATGTCGATGTCGATGCGGCCCGCGAGTGCGAACGCGACGACGAGCGGCGGCGACATCAGAAAGTTCGCCTTAATCGACTGATGCACGCGCGCCTCGAAGTTGCGGTTGCCGCTCAAGACCGACACGCCGATGAGATCGTTCTTCGTGATCGCGTCCTCGATCCGCGGATCGAGCGGACCAGAGTTGCCGATGCAGGTCGTGCATCCGTAGCCGACGGTCTGGAACCCGAGCTGATCGAGATACGGCGTGAGTCCCGCCTTTTGGTAGTACTCGGTGACGACGCGCGATCCCGGCGCGAGCGATGTTTTCACCGCGGGCCGGACGCGCAGCCCTTTCTCCGCCGCTTTCTTCGCCAGCAGTCCCGCGGCGAGCATCACCGAAGGATTCGACGTGTTCGTGCACGACGTGATCGCCGCGATCAGCACATCGCCGTGATGCAGCTCGGCGACGGCCATCGGAAACTCGTCCGCCAGATCTTCCGCGGCGACGCGGTCGGGAGACGGACGGTTGTTCACCATCTCGTATTCCGACACCTCGCTGGTGTTGCGCGTGTCCTTCGGGCCCGGCACCGTCGCCGGCTCCTGCACGCCGCCGCCCGCCACCTCCGACTTCGCGCGGCCCGCGACGCCGATCACGGTCTTCACCTTCCGCTCGATCTCGGCCGCGGATTTTCCGTATCCGTTCGGCGGCTCGGCCTGCAGCATGTTGACGAACGTCGGCTTCAGCTTCTTGATCTCGATGCGATCCTGCGGGCGCTTCGGTCCGGCGACGCTCGCTTCGACGGTGCCGAGGTCGAGCTCGAGGACTTTCGTGTAACTGACGTCCCCTTTTCGCGGGATGCCGAACATGCCCTGCGCCTGGTAGTAGTTGCGGAACGCGTTGACGTGCTCCTCGCTGCGGCCGGTGAACGCGAGATAACGGCACGTTTCCTCGTCGACCGGGAAGTAGCCCATCGTCGCGCCGTACTCCGGCGCCATGTTCGCGATCGTCGCGCGATCGGCGATCGCCAGCGACGCCGCGCCCTCGCCGAAATACTCCACGAACTTGCCGACGACCTTCGCCTGACGCAAAAGCTGCGTGATCGTCAGCACGAGATCGGTCGCGGTGACTCCTTCGGCGAGCTGTCCGAAGAGATGCACGCCGACGACGTCCGGCGTCAAAAAGTACACAGGCTGGCCAAGCATCCCCGCCTCGGCCTCAATGCCGCCCACGCCCCATCCGACGATGCCGAGTCCGTTGATCATCGTCGTGTGCGAGTCCGTGCCGACGAGCGAGTCGGGATACCAGACGCCGTCTTTCTCCACGATGCCGCGCGCGAGGTACTCGAGATTCACCTGGTGCACGATGCCGATGCCCGGCGGCACGACGTTGAATCCGTTGAACGCCTGCGTTCCCCACTTCAGAAACTGATAGCGCTGCTGATTGCGCTTGAACTCGATCTCCATGTTCTTCTGCAGCGCGTCCACTCGATTCGAGAAATCGACCTGGATCGAGTGATCGACGACGAGATCGACCGGCACGAGCGGCTCGATGATGCGCGGATTCTTTCCCGCGCGGTCGGACGCCGAGCGCATCGCCGCGAGATCGACGAGCAGCGGCACGCCGGTGAAGTCCTGCAGCAGCACGCGCGCGACCATGAACGGGATCTCGGCAGTGCGCTCCGCGGAGTGGTCCCACGCTGCAAGCGTGCGGACGTCCTTCTCGGAGATCTTTTTCCCGTCGACGTTGCGCAGCACCGATTCCAGCACCACGCGGATGCTCACCGGCAGCTTCGAGATCGCGCCGAGCCCCGCCTGCTCCAGCTTCGGGAGCGAGTGAAACCGCCCTGTTTTTCCGTTGCCGAGATCGAAGGTCGAGAGAGTATCGAAGGTGTTCTGAGGCATTGCGGATCGGAGTCTATCGCAACGTTTTTCTCGACGCCTTTCCCGCGCCTCTTTCCCCGTGCCCGTGCCCGCGCCCGCTCCCGCGCCCGGGGCGGGTGGGTAACGTAGTCGCTTCGCGCCGCCCGCCCCGGGCGCGGGCGCGGGCGCGGGAAAGGCCGCGATAACGAAGCACGCCGTGGCCGAGTATCCTTCCGCGCGTGAAACGCGCCTTTTTCGCTTCGCTCCTCCTCCTCTTCTTCGCCGTCACCCTCGCCGCGCAAACAGTCCGCCTCGGCAATGACGTCGTTCCGCTCGCGCAGAGCATCGTGCTCGATGCCGATCCGCGCAAAGACGACTACAGCGGTTCGACGACCGTCGACGTGCAGGTGAAGAAGCCGGTGACGTCGTTTCTCATTCATGCGGTCGATCTGACGGCGAACACGATCACGCTCGACGACATCGCGCTGGCGCAGGCGAAGGGACAGGATGGAACGTTGCAGCTCACCGCGCCCGCGCCGCTCACCGCCGGCAAGCACGTTCTGAAAATCGCGTTCACGAACAAGTTCAACCGCCAGTCGGTCGGCCTCTACAAAGTCATCTCGAAAGGCGAGCCGTATCTCTTCACGCAGCTCGAAGCGATCGACGCGCGGCGCGCGTTTCCGTGCTGGGACGAGCCGGGATTCAAGATTCCTTACCGCCTTACCGTCACGATTCCCGACTTCGATGACGCGGTGTCGAACACGCCGATCGCGTCGGAGTTGAAAGCGAACGGCACGAAGACGCTTCGCTTCGCGCAAACGAAGCCGCTGCCGTCGTATCTCATCGCGCTCGCCGTCGGACAGTTCGACTTCACGCCGATCAACGGCATGAGCGTTCCGGGCCGTGTCGTCGCACCGAAGGGACAAGGCAGGCTGGCCGCGTACACGGCGCAGATCACGCCGCCGATCGTCGCGGCCCTCGAGAAGTACTTCAACGGAAAGTATCCGTTCGAGAAACTCGATCTCATCGCCGTTCCCGAATTCTGGGCCGGCGCGATGGAGAATCCCGGCGCGATCACGTATCGCGACACGGTCCTGCTCCTCGACTCCGCCACCGCGACGCCGACGCAGAAGCAAACCGACGCCAAGATCACGGCGCACGAGCTCTCGCACATGTGGTTCGGCGATCTCGTGACGATGGAGTGGTGGGACGACTTCTGGCTCAACGAGTCGTTCGCCGACTGGATGGGCGACAAGATCACCGACGTGGCGTTCCCCGAATTCGAGACCGGCATCTCGGAGCTCGACACGATCGGGGCGATCATGAACCTCGACGCGCGTCCCGCGACCGCGCCGATTCGCAAGCGCAACGCGACTCCGGCCGACGCGATCGCGAACGTCGGCATCGCCTACAACAAAGGCAAAGCCGTGCTGTCGATGTTCGAGAATTGGGTCGGCCGCGAGAAGTTCCGGCAGGGCGTGCTCGATTACCTCGAGGCCAACGCGTGGGGCAACGGCAACGAGTCCGAATTCTTCGCCGCCGTCAGCAAACACGCGCCGAAAGGCTTCGCGCCGGCGATGGAGAGTTTTCTCAATCAGCCCGGCATTCCGCTCGTGACGGTGGAGCTCACCGGCCCGAACGAGATTCGTCTCTCGCAATCGCGCTTCTCGACCTCGGAGGCAACGCCGGAGACGTGGCAGATTCCGGTATCGATCCGCTACCCCGGCGGCACGACATCGGTCCTCCTCGACGCGCCATCGAAGACCATCAAGCTCGACTCCGGTGTAGGACAGGCTTTCCAGCCTGTCCCCCGGGCGCAGGTTGGAAAACCTGCTCCACACCAAGTCCCGAAACTCACTTGGGTGTTCCCGCAGGCGAACGCCTTCGGCTACTACCGCTGGAAGATGCCGCTGGACGCGATGTCGAAGCTCGCCGAGGAGAGCGCGAGCGTGCTGACGCCGGCGGAGCGGCTCGCGTTCGCGGGCAATCTCACTGCGCTGTTCCGCAACGGCACGATTCACGGCGACGCGTTCCTCGGTCTCTTCGCGCATCTCACCAACGATCCCGATCCGAACGTCCTCTCCGCGCTCCTCGGCGATCTCGATCTGATCCACAACGCGTTCGAGAGCGACGCCACGCATCCGCTGCTCAGCGCGTACGTGCGCAAAACCTTCGGTCCCGCGCTCGATCGCGTCGGCTTCGAGCCGAAGGCGGGAGAGCCGCAGACAGTGACGATCGTCCGTCCGCAACTCATCCGCACGCTCGCGCTCTACGGCGACGACGAACGCGTCTGGTCCTTCGTACGCGAGCGCCTGCCGAAGTTTCTCGCCGATCCGTCCTCCGTCCATCCGACACTCGCCAGCACCGTGATTACCCTCGGCGCAGTCCACGGCGACGAAGCGCTCTTCAACGAATACAAGCGGAGGTTCGAAGCAGCCGTCAATCCCGGCGAGCGCACGCGCTACGTCACCGCACTCGGACGCTTCACCGACCCGCAGCTGCGCAGCCGCGCGCTCGAATACGGACTCACCGAGGCCGTCCGCGCGAACGAGCTCGCCGCGCTATGGGGCACGACCAGCCTCGCCACGTCGAAGGAGCGCGACGAATTCTTCGACTGGGTCCTCGCCCACTTCGACGCCATCACCAAACGCCTCCCGCCCGCCTTCGCCGGCAGCCTCGCGAGCGCCGCCAACGGCTGCGAGCCCGAGCGCGTCGCCAAAATGCGCCAGTTCTTCGCCAGCCGGAACCTCGAAGGCACCGGCCGCGCGCTCACGAGAGTCACCGAGCAGGTGAACGAATGCGCGGCGCTGCGCGCGCGGGAGATGGATGCGGTGGCGCGGGCGCTGCGATGAGGTCTTCTCAGTTTATCCCGCGCGCAGACGCGGGATCTCCGGTGATACCGCGACGCAGTTGCCGATGACACTCCATGGGCAACACCCTGCCGGTGCAACCCGAGATCCCGCGCCTTACTATGAGCCCCTGCGCCTATGAGCCCCTGAGCCCAGTACGCTACACTCCGCGCGCACACAAAAACGCTCGGAGGTACCGATGGATCCCGTTCAAGTCCTCGACGCGCGCATCGCGTCCAAGCATCTCCTCAATCACACCTTCTATCAACGCTGGACGGCCGGCACGCTGACACGCGAAGAGCTGCGCGACTATGCGGCGCAGTACTTTCACTACGCGATGGCGTTCCCGACGTTCATCAGCGCGATGCACGCGCACACCGACGACATCGCGACGCGCCAGTTGCTCCTCGAGAATCTCATCGAAGAAGAGCGCGGCAGCGAGAATCACCCCGAGCTCTGGCTCCGCTTCTGCGAGTCCCTCGGCCTCACGCGCGATGACGTCCGGCGCGGCAGCGCGAACGACGCCACGCGCCATCTCATCGGCACCATGAAATCGCTCGCGCGCGAAGGCGCGCTGCACGAAGGCCTCGCCGCGTTGTACGCGTACGAGTCGCAGATCCCCGACGTCGCGAAGGCGAAGATCGAAGGACTCGCGAAGTGGTACGGCATTCAGAAAGATCGCGACATCGCGTTCTTCGCCGTCCACATGGACGCCGACGTCGCGCACTCGCAGACGTCGCGCGAGATCCTGCGCGACCTCTGCGACGACGAGTCGAAGACGAACGCGGCGGACAGCGCAGCGTCACGCACGCTCGACGCGCTGTACGGCTTCCTCGACAGCGTCACCGCTTAAGCAGGCGCAAAGGCTCAAAGGCCGCTCGCCCGGCGTGGCTGCGCGGCGGCCTCCTCTGAGCCCTTGAGCCTCTGCGCCTTTGAGCCTCTCTCCGGCCAGCCGCGGCGCTTCACATCCTCGAACGACACGAGCGCGTTCGCGTAGTAATCGCGGAGCAGCTTCTCCTCCGGATTCCATTCCCACGCGTCCTCGATGGTGCCGATACCACCCTGATCGAAGAGATCGTCGTGCCACTGATCGACCGGCACGATCAGCTTCCGCAGCGTGAGCACGAAGTGCGCGGCGCGCCAGATTTCCTTCGGCGTCTTCTCGCGCAGCAGCCACGGCCGGGCCCTCCACTCTTCGCGCAACTGCGCGATCCCCGCGAAGATCTGCTCCTCCGTCATCACGCCGTTGCGCGCAAACAGCGTCGCGACGAGCGACACCGGCGTGACCGGAAACGCGTTCGAGATCTCCGTCATCACGAGCTCCGCGAGCTGTTGAATCGCGGCCTTGCGCTCTTCGAACATCGGCGCGAGCGCGTCGGGGTGAGCGCGGATGAAATCGTCGACGAGCACCGGCTCGCCGAACGTCACGATCGCGTAGCCGTAGCGCGAGAAGCGGCTGAAGAGTCCGCGGATCGAGCTCTTGAAGAGATAGCTGAACGTCGTCCGCAGCTTCTCCCCTTTCGTGCGCCGCTCTTCGCGTCCGATCAGCTCCTCGGTGAGATTGCGGTCTTCGAGCACGCGGTCGTAATTCACGACCGTCGGGATGAGATACAGCGGCGCGGTGAACGTCGGATCGCTCTTCGCCATTACGAGATAATCGAGCATCCCCAGCTTCGGCTTCTGAAATGCGCCGTCGCGCGTCAGCCCGCCCTCGATGAACACGCCCTGCGTCACGCCGTGCTTGGTGATCGTCTGCACGAACTTCGAGAGGATCGCGTGATACAGCGGCTCGCGATAACGGCGCCGCACGAAATATCCGCCGAACCATTTGAAGACGTGATTCAGCGGCCACACGCGCGCCCACTCGCCGATCGCGTACGACAGCGAGATGAACTTGAACAGCATGTGCGCGACCAGCACGTAGTCCGCGTTCGAGCGGTGATTGATGATGAACACCACCGACGCGTCTCTCTGCAGATGCTCCGTGAAATCGCGGATCGGCCGCCGCTCGACCACGACGCGGTAGAGAAAATTCATGATCGCGCGCGCGAGCGGCGCGCCGATGCGGTAGTACGCCAGCAGATTGAACTTCGGCACGATCTCGCGCAGATACTTCCCCGCCTGCTCCCGCGCCTCATCGATCGAGACGTGATGCTCCTTCGCGTACCCCTGCACCGTCTGCACAACCTCGGCGCTCCCAAACACCTCCAACTCGATCGCCGCGTACCGGCTCTTCAACTTGAAGCGATTGATGCGAATCCGCCGCGCGCGCTGGAATCGACGGGCATGCTTCTTCGCGTACACGAACACCGGAATGGCGAGCGCGACCAAAACGGCGGCGAGGATGAGGAGAGCAGTCATGCCGAGGTCGCGATAGTGTAATGGAGTGGTGCGCGCTTCCAGCGCGCCTTTGGGTGGGGAGGCGCGCCGGAGACGCGCACCACTCCACGGGGCATCGCGTTTGAACATACCTGACTGCGATGGGCGAGGCTCTACGCGCCGAACGACCGCAGACCCTGGAACAGGGCGACCTCACGTTCCTCTACCGTCCCCGTGTCGAAGCCCAGCACCCCGAAGACCTCGGCGACGTCCAAAGAATCCTGCTCCTCCTCTCCCCCGACCGCGCCGTCCATCAAAGACTGATCGTGATCGGCCGCAAACGCGTCGCAAGATCCAAGCGGCGCGAACGATTCTGGGGCTACGTCGACCTCGTGCTTGCCCCCTACGACATGCAAGCCGCCCTCGACGCGCAAGTCTACGGAACCAAAACCCGCGGCCTCCGCCACCTCCCCGCCGCCCGCCCCTTCGCCCACGGCACCTACGACATCACGACCCACGGCCCCCACTCCCACCTCCGCTGGACCGTCGACCACATCGAGCCCCACGACCCCGTCGTCACGGATTTGTCGATCGAACGCGCAGCGGACTACATCGTCACCATCGCGAATCCCGACCCGATCGCATGGGGACTCATCGAGACTCCCGATTTGCAATCGGAATTATTCGACGAGCTCGAGTTGCACGTGACGATTCCCACGCCTTTTCCGCCCAACTTGCAATCGCGATTCGGCGATCGGCGCTTCATGCAGTTGGACTCGATCGAGTGGCTGGAGCATCCGGGGGCGGAGGTTGTGTTTGTGGGGGTGGGGTGAGCGACATGCGCCTGGAACGCCGGCGTTCCAATCACACTTCTTTCCGCGAGTAATCGATCGTCACACTGAAGTGCCGCAGGATGTCACCTCGGGGCGCGGTTCCAGGCGAGCGCGGATAGCGATCTCGAGGCTGCGCAGCGGGTGGAAGGCATCGTGAAAGCGGGATTGGATGGCAGGAAACGCGGACGTCACCGCCTGTGATTTCACGCGAACCTCACGCTGCCACCCTTTACAACCAGCCACCTCGGTATTATTATGGATCTACTGATTGGATGATCCGCTAATCCAAGCAAGCACAGTCGACTGACGGAGTACCGCGCGGATATATGTGTGTGTGCGGAAAACCTGAAGGAGAGTGTCATGAGGAAGATTCTTGTTCTCTCGATCATCTCGCTGTTCATCGCCGGCATCGCCTCCGCTGTTTGTTTCCTCGATTTCATTTCTGAATCGCTTCCCGACGGCACCGTGAATCAGGCCTACAGCTTCCAGATCCAGGCCTGTTGCGGCACGACTCCCTACACCTACTCGATCTACTCCGGGTCCCTCCCCGCAGGCCTGTCTCTCAGTAGCGGCGGACTGATCTCCGGGACGCCGACCAGCGTCGGCTACACGACGGTGTTCATCCGCCTGACGGACAGTGCCAGCCCCGCCTGCACGCTCGTTCGCGCGTACGAGTTGCACGTGTACTGATTTCGAAGTCCGGTTCTCGTTTCCCGTTGCGTGGCGTCCACTCCGCCGCGCAACGGGAAAATTCGGAAATCAAAAAGCAGAAGGCAGAGATGTGAAGCGCCGATCGTCACCCTGAAGTCGCGAAGACGATGAAGGGTTTGAACAGCGAGCGTCGTAGTTGAGATCCTCGGCCGCCGACCTCTTGCGAGAAACCGGCGGCCGAGAGCGGCCGCCGCTCCACAGGTTCGTGATCGAAGGCTCCCTGGAGGATTCAAGCAGGCCGCATGTTGCTCGTCTGTGGCGAGCTCTGGCCGCGCACCCAGTTCGTGGTCACGATCCTCGTCGCCGAATGCATCGATCCCGTCGGCGGAACCAATGCGGCTCTGACACTTCAGACCCGCGTATTCGACGCGACGCCGTGGATCCCTATGCCGCATGTCATCACTCACTTCGCCGCAAGTGACCGTCACTTCGCCGCATGTCATCGCCGCTTCGCCGAACCTGACCTCTCACAGCCACGTCCTCAACGCGACGTCATGCATCACTTCGCCGCAAGTCATCGTCACTTCGCGGGACCTCACCCGGCTCTGACCGCTCAGAGCCGCGCACATCGCTGTACGTCATCGCTCTCCTCTTGTATCCCTCGCGGCTCTGAGACTTCAGAGCCGTGTCCTCAACGTGACACCGTGGATCACGACGCCGCATGTCATCACTCATTTCGCCGCAAGTGACCGTCACTTCGCCGCAAGTGACCGTCACTTCGCCGAACCAATCCGGCTCTGACCGCTCAGAGCCGCGTCCTCAACGCGACGTCATGCATCACTTCGCCGCAAGTCATCGATCCCTTCGCGGGACCTCACCCGGCTCTGACCGCTCAGAGCCGCGCACATCGCTGTACGTCATCGCTCTCCTCTTGTATCCCTCGCGGCTCTGAGACTTCAGAGCCGTGTCCTCAACGTGACACCGTGGATCACGACGCCGCATGTCATCACTCACTTCGCCGCAAGTCATCGTCACTTCGCCGAATGTCATCGACGACTTCGCCGAACCAATCCGGCACTGACCGCTCAGAGCCGCATCCCCAAATACGACGTCATGCATCACTTCGCCGCAAGTCATCGATCTCTTCGCCGGACCTCATCCGCCTCTGGGCCCTCAGAGCCGCGCGCATCGCTGCACGTCGTCGATCTCCTCCTACATCCCTGGCGTCTCTGACATTTCAGAGCCGCGAGCGTATGCCGATGTCGCAGGCTACTCTTCGTATTTTGAGATCCTTCGTCGCGCTTTCGCCGACTCAGGATGACGGGATGCGGTCCCGACATTTCTGCTTTCTGCTTTTTGCTTTGGGGCGCAGGAAAGCCTGCGCTACACGAAGGATTACTCGAAGCGCAGGGCTTCGATCGGATCCAGGCGTGCGGCTTTGAATGCGGGGTACCAGCCGAATCCCGTTCCGATCAGGGAGCAGACGACGAGTCCGGTGATCGCCCATCCCCACGGGAACACCATCGCGATGTCGAGCCAGATGGCGACGCCGTTGCCTCCGGTCACGCCTAACAGGATGCCGATCAGTCCTCCGAGCTCGGAGAGCACGATTGCCTCGAGGAGGAATTGGCGGACGATGTCTTTTCGGCGCGCGCCGATGGCTTTGCGGATGCCGATCTCGCGCGTTCGCTCGGTCACGCTGACGAGCATGATGTTCATGATGCCGATGCCGGCGGCGACGAGGGCGATGACGCTGACGACGAACGCGCCGACGCGAATGGTGCCGGCGACCTGGGCGAACGCGGAGACGAGCGTGTCGTTGGAGTAGACCTCGAAGTCGTTTTCGCGGCCGAGCTTGAGTCCGCGCGCGGTGCGCATCGCGCCGATCGCCTTGTCGAGCGTCGCGTTGTACGTCGCCTGCGACGTCGACTGCGTCGCGACGTTGACGGTGCGGTTCGCGTGGCCGAAGTCGCCGAAGAAGGTCGTGATCGGGACGAGCACGAGATCGTCCTGGCTCTGTCCGAACGACGACCCTTTCTCCGCGAGCACGCCGACGATCTCGTACGGCATCTCGTTGACCTTGACCCACTTGCCGATCGGCGTTTCATTCGGAAAGAGTTTTTTCTGAATGCTCGTGCCGACGACGGTGATGCGGCGGTTGAGGTCGACGTCGTCCGCGGCGATGTTGCGGCCGTAGCCGAGCGTGTACGCGTTCGCGGTGAGGAAGTGCTCGTTGGTGCCGACGATGGTGCGGCCCTGCAGCTTCGTGCGGCCGAAGCTGACCGGCTTCCCGCCATCGAACACTTTGAAGCAGATGGTGCTGGCCTGCCCTTCCATCAGCCGCGCGTATGCGCGCGCCTGTTCGAGCGTGATGTCGCGACGGTTCTGAAACTTCTCTTCCGGGTCGCGCGTGTTCATCACCGGATACTTCGCGAACTGGAAGAGATTGCTGCCGAGGAAACTGAGGCCGCCTTCGATCGACGTTTGGATGACGCTGAGCGCGGTCATCACGCCGATGACGGAGAAGACGCCGATCGTCACGCCGAGGATCGTGAGGACGGAGCGCAGCTTGTTCGTCTTCAACGCGAGCAGCGCCATCCGGATGGTTTCAGTCGGGCTCATGGTTTCCTTGGTGCTGAGTGACGGGTGCTGAGTACTGGGTGCCGGGTGCTGAGTGCTGGGTGCCGGGTGCTGAGTGCTGGGTGCTGCGTAAGAACGTACGCACGCAGCACGCAGCACCCAGCACTCGGCACTCAGCACCCGGCACATTTCTATTCATATCGAAGCGCTTCGATCGGATCGAGGCGCGATGCGGACAACGCGGGCGCGAATCCGGAGAAGATGCCGGTGAGGGTCGAGACGATCAGTCCCGCGATGACGAGACCGTAGGAGAATGAGATCGGGAATGACGGCGCGGCCGCGGCGACCGCGGTACACATCAGCCACGACAATCCGAGTCCGATGACGCCGCCGACGAGACAGATGGACACGGCTTCGACGAGGAACTGCAAAAGGATGGTGCGCCTTCGCGCGCCGACGGCCTTGCGCGTGCCGATCTCGCGCGTGCGCTCTTTCACGCTGACGTAGGTGATGTTCATGATGCCGATCGCGCCGACGAAGAGCGCGAGTCCGGTGACGAACAATCCCGCGGTGGCGATGCCGGCCTTGATCGGACCGATGGTCGAGCGCAGTGCGCCCTGTTCGTTGATCGAGAAGTCGTCTTTCTGTTCGGGCTGCAGTCCGCGCACGCGGCGCATCGCGCCGGTGAGCTCGTCGCGCGCCGCCTCCATGTGGTTCTTGTCGCGCATCTTCACGCGGACCTGCGTGTCGAGCCGCGAGCTGAACGTTTTCATGAATGCGCCGAGCGGCACGACGGCGTAGGTGTCGAAGCTGAAGAGGCCGAGGAACGTGCCTTGTTTCGCGTAGACGCCGATGACGCGGAACGGCGAGCCGTTGAGCAGAACGGTCTTTTCGAGCGGTGTTTCGTTCGGGAAAAGCGCTTCGGCCACGTCATATCCGAGGACCACCACGTTGCGCCCGCCGCGCGACTCCGCCTCGTTGAAGAAGCGCCCTTCCTTGAAGGACGACGTCGACGTCACGAGAAACTCGTCGGTCGTTCCCTGCGTGAACACGCCGGTGACTTCGTTGTCCGCATATTTCACGTTGCGCACCGTGTTCATCGCCGGAACGGCCGTGATGAGCTGCGAGTTCGGCGTGTCGCGGATGATGCGCTTCAGCTCCTCGGCGTAATGAACGTCCATGCGCCGGCGGTTGCGATAGTTCCACCAGTCATCGACGTTGCGCCACGGCCACTTCTCGACGTACAGGATGTCGTCGCCGATCACGGAGAGGCTGCGCTCGAAGCCGACTTCGATGCCGCCGATCGCGGAGCCCATCAGCGTGACGGCGATGATGCCGATGATCACGCCGAGGGCGGTCAGCGCCGAGCGCATCTTGTGCGCGCGGATGATGCCGAAGGCGATGCGGAACGACTCGATGATTTCCTGCAACATAAATGTGCTCGGTGCTGGTGCTGGGTGCTGGGTGCTGGGTGCTGCGCTTCTAACTCAGCACTCGGCACTCTGCACCCGGCACTTTCTATGTCTTTTCCTTCTCGATGGCGACCTTCGCTCCGTCTTTCAGGCGTCGCGAGATCGCGGTGTAGGAGCCCGACACGATCTCGTCTCCCGGCTTCACGCCGTTCCTGATCTCGATGAAGGTGTTGTCGGCGATGCCGGTGTCGACTTTCTGCATCTTCACTTTGTCGCCCTGCTTGACGAATACCACGCGCTGGAGCTTGAGGCGCAGCGCGCGCTCTTTCTGTTTCTCCAGTGTTTCATTCGTAACATCGGCGCGGTTATCACCGGATTTATCGGCCGCTTCCTGGCGCACGCGCTTGCGCTCGAGCTCCTCGGGCGAGAGGTTGCTGTCCGAGCTGCGCACCGTCACGGCCTGGATCGGAATGGCGATGACGTTCTTCACGGTCGCAGTCTCGACGTCGGCGGTCGCGCTCATCCCCGGACGCAGACGCAGCGAGCGGTCGGGGATGCTGATCTTCACTTCGAAGTTCGTGACTTCTTCCTGCGTTCCGGCGTTGCGCGTCAGCGCGGTCGACGCGATCTCGCGGACGATGCCGCGCACTTCGCGATCGGGATAAGCGTCGATGGTGATGCGCGCGCTGTCGCCGACTTTCACGTCGACGACGTCGTTCTCGTTGACGTTCACGCGCGCTTCCATGTTGTCGAGATCGGCGATGCGCATCACTTCCGTGCCGGCGAACTGGCTCGTGCCGACGACGCGCTCGCCGACGCGGCTGGTGAGCGAGCTGATGGTGCCGTCGCTCGGCGCGTAGATGACGGTCTTGATCAGCGTCTGGTTGATCTGCCGCAGGGCTCCCTCGGCCTGCTGGATCTCGAACATCGCGCCGTCGAGTCCCGCCTTGGCGCTGTCGTACGACGTCTTCGCGGTGTTGCGCTCGGACTCGGAGAGCAATCCGTTGTCATACAACTTCTGAATGCGTTTGTATTCGCTCTCTGCTTTCGACAGCTCGGCGCGGAAGCGCACGCTCGCTGCCTGCGCACCGCTCAACGCGGCCTGCTGCGACTCGACCTGCGCGCGGTAGGTGTCCGGCTTGATGCGCAGCAGCAGCTGCCCTTTGCGCACGGACTGCCCTTCCTTGACCGGGATCTCGACGATCTCGCCCGATACTTCCGGCGCGATCTTCACTTCGACTTCGGGCTGGATCTTCCCGGTCGCGGTGACGACCTGGGTGATGTTCGTGCGGAATGCTTTGTCCGTCGTCACGAGGATCGGCTTCTCGCCCTTGCGCTTCCCCGCCATCGCAATGAACACGATGACGACGAGCACGATGATGCCGATGATGATGAAAAGCTTCTTTCGGGAACGCTTCCGCTCTGCCATGACCTCATCATACGGATTGCAGCAAAAAAGTTTGCAGCAGCGTGATAATGCCGCGCATGCTGCGACGTTCGCTTTCCATTCTCGCCGCTGGCGGCGATCCGCATCTCGACACGCTGCGCGCGAACATGCTCATTCAGAACGGCGACCTCGGCGTCGCGCTCGCCGATCTCACGACCGTTCCGGAGTACTCGGAATTCGTCCGCTCGAGCGCGTACGGACGGTTGCAGTGAGCGTTCGCTTCGAGACTGACGGCGGCTTCATGGGACGCGGCATCGGTTGGGTCGCAATCGAAGACGATCGCGTCACGGCGAGCGATGGCTTCCGCACATTCGAAGGAACACTGACCGCTGACGAAGAGCGCGAGCTGCAAGCGCTGCTCGATTCCGTGCAATGGGACGCGCCGCCGGGACGCGTGCACGCCGATCAGATCACGTACACGCTCACGAGCGGAGAGCGAGCGGTGTCGTGGCGCGGCGAGAGCGATTCGAACGAAGTGCGCGAGTGGATGTGGAAGTTGCGCGCGCGGATCGCGAGATAGTCCTAGAAGTCCTATCAGTCCTAGAGGTCCTATCAGTCCTATCAGTCCTATAGGACCAATGAGACGAATAGGACTTTCTAGGACTGATAGAACATTCGGGGCCACAAAAAAATGCGGCGGCCTTTTTGAGGCCGCCGCACTTTCGTTCATGGTGAAGTTTTACGGATGCGTGGAGCAGAGCGAGAAGGTGCCGCCTCCGCTGTATGCATAGATGCGCCACCGGTAAGTGCCGGCGGTCGCGGTGTAGGTGATGTTCTCCGTTGCGGTCGTGCCTTCGCTTGCCGCGACCTGCGCCCAGGTGGAGCCGTTCCACTTCTGCAGGTAGAGGTCGAAGTCGACGCCGGTGCCGGTGAGCTTGCCGCTGATCGTGCCTGCATTCGACGTGAAGCCGCTTGTGGTCGGCTGATACGACGTCGCGCCGGTGCCGCTGAGCGAGCCGGTGTACGTGTTGGTGCAGGTCGAGCCGCCGGTGTAGGTCGCCTTCAGCGTCACGCCGGAGTAGGCGCTGAAGCCGTTGAGGCTGATGTACCAGTCGCCGGCCGCAGGACTCGACATCGTGCAGGTCTCGGCGTTTCCGTTGACGTACGGCCGGCAGTTGTAGCTCGAGCTGGTCGGAATCGATCCGAACTTCACATACATATCGGCATCGCCCGTGCCGCCGGACATCACGACCTGCAGCTGCGTCTGTCCGCTCGGAACCGTGATCTTGAAGTTCGTCCAGCTGCCGGTAGCGCCGCTGAGGTTCGTGACCGCAACGCCGTTGGTGAGGGTCGTCGTGCCGCCGCCGCCACCGCTGCCGCCCGGAGCGCCGACCGCGTCCCACGCCGCATTGACTGAAGCCGCGGCCGTGGCGCCGTAGAGATCCGTCGCCGCCTGTGCGGTGCCGGTGCGCGCGCTGGAGAATCCGGTCGACGAAGTCCAGTACGTGGTGAGCGCGCGATACCAGATGCGCTGCGCCATGTCGAGCGACGTGCTCGACGTCGCGCTGAGCGGCGTCACGTTGACGCTCGTCCTGCGCGGATGCGTGCCGCCCATGACCATGAGGTAATACGCAAGGTTGGCAATGCCGGAGTTCGTGTGGACGCCGCCGTGATCGAGAGTGCCGGTGTAGCGCGTCGGGTAGTAGTCGGAGTCGCCTGCCGCTGCAGGATCGTTCATGTAGCGGAGCGCGTCGCCGGCCGTCGACGGCGTGTAGATGTCTTCGCCGACCTTCCAGGTGTTCGCGTTCGGCGTGCCGCCGTTCTTCGAGTACGCCTCGCAGGAATTGCCGAGGATGTCGGACGTCGCTTCATTCAGCGCGCCGGACTCGTTCGAGTAGACGAGATTCGCGGTGCGCTCGGTGACGGCGTGCGTGAGCTCGTGCGCGTCGACGTCGAGCGCCTTCGACAGCGGCGCGAACTGCGAGCCGTCGCCGTCGCCGTAAACCATCTGCGATCCGTTCCAGAACGCGTTGTTGTAGTTCGACAGGTAGTGCACCGACGAGATGATCTGCGCGCCGGCGTTGTCGTAGGAATCGCGGTTGAAGACGTTCTTGTAGAAGTCGTAGGTGTTGCCTGCGTAGTTGTACGCGGCCTGCGCCGTCGTGTCGCTGGTCTGCGTACCGCCCTCGGACCAGAGCAGCGTGCCGGGAAGCGCGGAGCCGTTGTTGGCCGTGTAAACCTTCCGGCTCTTCAGGCGCTTGTAGATGCTGTCCGTGAAAATCAGGTCGCCCGTGCCGGTCGCATTCGCGTAGACGCGGACGAGCTGCGCACCTTCCGCATCTTTGTACGAAATCGTAGCAACCCACGCGAGGTAGGCCTGGCTGCGCTCGTTGACGACGTACACGAGCGAGGGGCTGGCCATCATCGTCGGGAAGTCGGCGCCGATCTCGTTGGCCGCGTTACTGATCGCGGAGTAGCCGTCGACCGTCGCATGACGCGGCAGCTTTTCGTCGTCGCCCGGCATGAAGCGGCCGTTCAGCGCGATGACGTTTCCGCTCGCATCGGCGTGCACGATCATTTCCGCGCCGACGACCGGAAGACCGCGATACTTCTCCTGGAACTTGATGTGCGTCTGCCCGAGGTTGTCGGTGACGGACGAGACGGCATCGAAGTCTTCGACACCGTTCATGTGCAGCAGCTCGCGCTGCGCTTTCAGAAAGTCCTTCGCGGCTTTGTCTTTCTGTCCGGCGCCGAGCGATCCGAGATCGCCCGTGACGAATGTCGGGACTCCGTTGGGATCCTGATCGTGAATTTTGATCTTGCTGTCGGAGGTGGGGTTCTTTGCCAGGGCGACCGTGGTAGTGAATGCGAGAACGACAATCAGCTTCTTCAAGATGTTTTAACCCGGCCCTTTCTTCGTTATTGACCCATAAGTAGGCGGGCGGGCAGAAAGGCAACGGCGATACCACATAGCTAAGTTGTTGATTCTGTTGGTATGGACTAATTTACATGGATCATTAACTGATCCCGATGCGTTGTTACGGATCGGTTTCGAGGGTCATGAACTGACCTAAAGGATCAGCGCACGACCCGTGCGCGCGTCCGCCACGACGCGGCGCCTGCCGGATCGCCGAAAGTTTCGAGCTGTTTGGCGATGTCGAGGCAGACGGCTGGCTTCGGATGTTGCGCGGCGAGACGCACTAATGTTGTGTTCGCCGCTGCGCGCTGTCCGCCAATCAACTGCAATAGAGAGAGGTCGGCATATGCCTGCAAGTCGTGCGGATCGGCTTCGATCGCGCGTTGAAACTCGCGTTCTGCATCGGCGGGACGATTGAGACGCGCGAGCGCGTCGGCGGCAACATAGTGAAAGCGCCGCGGCAGCGACGCGCCAGTGGCTTTGCGCTCGCGCTGCACGTCATCGAGCAGTTGCAGCGTCCGCGCGTAGTCGCGCTGCAACGATGCGATGCGCGCCGCGAGAAACAGCGCGTGCGTTTTCTCGGCCGGCGATGACTCCGCTGCTGCTTCTTCGCGCGTGGCGGTTGCGACGTCCTGCCGCGCGAGCGCGATCTCGCCGAGGAGCAGATGGGCGCCGGGCTGCTTCGCGGAGAGCGCGATCTGCGCGTGCGACGCGGCGTCGTCGATCTTTCCGGATTCGAGCAGCGCGAATCCGGCGGAGAGCGCGAACGAGCCCGCAAGGCGCGGCGTCCTCGCGATCCCCTCCTCGTACACACGAACGGCGGATTCGGCATCGCCGATCGTGTCGTACTCCTCGCCGAGCTGCTCGCGCACATCGCTCCATCGCGGATTTTCCGCGAGCAGCGCTTGCAGCGCAGCGATCGCGCCGGCGTGATCGCCGTGCGCGCGAAGATCGGCGACCGATTTCAATCGACCGAGTTGGCCGATGACGTCTTTCGGATCGGGAAGCGGACCGCTCGCGGCTTCGGCGCCCGCGTTGATGTAGCCGAGGGCGGCGAGCTTCTTCGCTTCCTCCGGATCAATGCGGTCGGGTGCGGCGAACGCGCCGCCGAGATCTTGCGCGAGCTGGCGAGACGCGCTGAACGCGCGGCGCTCGCGATCGATGATGTTCGTCCGCTCGCGCGGATCGCGCGCGAGGTCGTACACCTCGCCGCGCGGCGCATCGATGACGTGCTGATGATCGCGAACGATCGATCGCAGCTCCGACCAGCCGAGGTGAATGCGCGGGAAGAACGACTCCGCGTAGGCGGCGCGCGAGGCGGGCACATCGCGAAGCAGCGACACGCCTTTCATCGACGAAGGCGGCGCGATGCCGGCGGCGTCGAGAATCGTCGGCGCGACGTCGATGAGCTGCGCGTTCGTGTCAGCATTCCCGGTCGCGCGCCGCGCGTTCTTCGGCAGCTTCACGATCAGCGGCACGTGCAGGTCTTCGGCGTAGAGAAACACGCCGTGTTCCTGCTCGCCGTGATCCATCAGCCCTTCGCCATGATCGGAGACCAGCACGATGATCGCGCGGTCGTAGATGCCGCTCGCTTTCAGATGATCGAGAAACGCGCCGGTGATCGCGTCGGCCGCGCGCACGTCGTCGTCGTACGCCGGCTCGTACGGCGCGTGCGGCTCGTAGAGATGAAGAAAGTAGAAGAACGGTTCGTCGCGATGCGCGTCGATCCACTCCTCCGCGATTTTCTCCGTCGCCGTCCCGCGCCGCTGCAGCGCGCCGATCGGAGCGCCTTCGACGAGACCGATCGCATCGTCGTAATTTTCGAAGCCGTTCGCCGCGCCTGTCGTCGCGCGCAGCACGTACGCGGACACGGCTGCGCCGGTGCGATATCCATTCGCACGCAGAACCGATGCGAGCGTCGGCTTCGCGCCGTCGAAGTGATAGCCGGAGTTGTCGCGCACTCCGTGCTCCGGCGGCAGGAGGCCGGTGAAGATCGAGAGGTGCGACGGCAGCGTGAGCGGGCAGTGCGACCAGGCGTGGCGAAACGCCATGCCGTCGCGCGCAAGCGCGTCGAGATGCGGCGTGCGCTGCGGCGTCACGCGATCCGCGCGCAGCGTGTCGATCGAGATCAGGATGACGGGCGGCGGCTGGCGCTTCGCGCACGCGGCGAGGAGCAGCAGAACGAGCGCGCAGCGCTTCACGCGCGCGACCATAGCATGCAGGACATGCGGTTAGGCGGTTGCTCGGTTACGCGGTTGCTCGGAACTGCGCAACCGCGTGACTGCGCAACCGCGCAACCGGAATCGCGCCACTCCACGCCGGCGAATAGAATCTGCCGATGCCCGCCGCCATCCTCGCGCTCGACCAGGGCACGACCAGCTCGCGCGCGATCGTGTTCGACGAGGCGGGACGCCCGCTCGCCAGCGCGCAGCGCGAGTTCCGGCAGTTCTATCCGCAGCCCGGCTGGGTCGAGCACGACGCGACGGAGATCTGGTCCACGCAGAGCGCGGTGATGGCGGAAGCGATCGCGCTTGTAAAAAGTATGTCACCGCGCGTGGAGATCGCGGCGATCGGCATCACCAATCAGCGCGAGACGACAGTCGTGTGGGATCGCGAGTCCGGCGTGCCGGTCGCGAACGCCATCGTGTGGCAGGATCGAAGAACTGCCGCGATGTGCGACGGTCTTGCGGCGGGAGGACACGAAACGTTCGTGCGCGATCGCACGGGTCTCGTGATCGACGCGTACTTTTCCGGCACGAAGCTGCGCTGGCTCCTCGATCGCTGCGATCGCGATCCCGAGCGGCTCGCGTTCGGCACGATCGATTCCTGGCTGGTGTGGAACCTCACGCGCGGCGCGGCGCACATCACCGACGTCACAAACGCGTCGCGCACGATGCTCTTCGACATCCACCGCGCTGAGTGGGACGACGAGCTCCTCGCGCTCCTCGGCGTTCCGCGCTGCGTCCTGCCGCAAGTGAAATCGTCGAGCGAGATTTACGCAAAGACCACTGACGGCATCCCGATCGCCGGCATCGCCGGCGATCAGCAGGCGTCACTGTTCGGCCAGCGCTGCACGCGCGCGGGGATGGCGAAGAACACCTACGGCACCGGCTCGTTCGTGGTGATGAACACGGGCGAGCACGCGGTGTCGTCGAAGAACGGACTCCTCGCCACGATCGCGTGGCAACTGGGCGATGGAGTGGTGCGCGCCTCCGGCGCGCATTCGGGCGGGGGAACGAAAGGCGCGCCGGAGGCGCGCACCACTCGATGCTACGCGCTCGAAGGCAGCATCTTCATCACCGGCGCGGCGGTGCAATGGCTGCGCGACGGCCTCGGCATCATTCGCACCGCGCCGGAAGTCGAAGCGCTCGCGGCGTCGGTGCCGGACAGCGGCGGCGTGGTGGTCGTGCCCGCGTTCACGGGCCTCGGCACGCCGCACTGGGACGCGTACGCGCGCGGCACGATCAGCGGCATCACGCGCGGCACGAGCGCGGCGCACATCGCGCGCGCGACGCTGGAGTCGATCGCGCTGCAAACCGCGGACGTGCTCGACGCGATGCAGATCGACTCCGGCATCGCCATCGACGAGCTGCGCGTCGACGGCGGCGCGTCGACCAATGATCTATTGATGCAGATGCAGGCCGACATCGCCGGCATCCCCGTTATCCGCACGCGCGTCCCCGAGACGACCGCCCTCGGCGCCGCCTACCTCGCCGGACTCGCGGTGGGCTTCTATCGCGACCTGGACGACCTCGGAGTGGTGCGCGCCTCCGGCGCGCTTTCGGGCGGGGGCGCGCCGGAGGCGCGCACCACTCCGCAGCTCGTCTTCACGCCGCAAATGAGCGCGTCCGAGCGCGCGTCGATGCGCGAGCGATGGGCGCGCGGCGTGGAGCGTGCCAAAGGCTGGGCGATCTAGATATACTGACGAACACAATCACATGTGGGTTGATACCGATCAGCGGGCGGCAGCGATCCGCGGCGGAGCGGTCGATCTCGACCGGATCGACTGGCTGCGTTGCGCGCCGTTCGTCCTTCTGCACCTCGGCTGCTTCGCGGTCTACTTCATCGAATGGATGTGGGATGCGGTGATCGTCGCCGCCGCGCTGTACTTCGTGCGGATGTTCGGCATCATCGGTATCTATCACCGCTACTTCTCGCACCGCACCTTCCGCACGTCGCGCGCGATGCAGTTCGCGTTCGCGATCCTCGGCGCGTCGTCCGCGCAGCGCGGGCCGCTGTGGTGGGCGGCCAACCATCGCGAACATCACCGCACGTCCGACACCGAAGGCGATCCGCATTCGCCGCTGCGCGTCGGGTTCTTCCGCGCGCACGCCGGCTGGTTCATGTCGTCGCGCTGGTTCGAGACGAATTACTAGCGCATCGGCGACTTCGCGCGATTCCCCGAGCTGGTGTGGCTCAATCGCTTCGACAAAGTGATCCCGCTCGCGCTCGGACTCACGCTGTTTCTCTGCGGCGGACTCGATCTCTTCATCTGGGGCTTCGTGATCAGCACGACGCTGCTCTTCCACGCAACCGCGAGCATCAACTCGCTCGCGCACCTCTTCGGCAGGCGCCGCTACGAGACCGGCGACGAGAGCCGTAACAACCTCTGGCTCGCGCTCATCACCCTCGGCGAGGGATGGCACAACAATCACCACCAGCACATGAGCTGCACACGCCAGGGCTTTTACTGGTGGGAGATCGACGTGACGTACTACGTGCTGCGAGTGCTGTCGTGGATCGGGATCATCTGGGACCTGAAGCCGGTGCCGGATGTCGCGTACGATCCCGCGCGTCAGCTGCAGCGAATTGCGTAAACCGACGTCGCGCGCGCGACGACTCGCTGGTCCGCGTCTTCGAGATCGCACTCCAGGTGCGCCGTTCCGCGTCCGCGACGAATGACACGCGCGTGCGCGCTGAGCGTGCCGTTCACGATCGGCGCGAAATAGCTCATCTGCATCTGCAGCGTCGCGAACGACTCGCCGTCGGCGGCGATCGTCGCGAGCGCGGTTCCCATCGCGACGTCGGCGAGATCGCAGAACACGCCGCCGTGCAGCGTGCCCATCGCGTTATGCAACCGATCGGTTGCCGTCAGTTCGACGCGCGCTTCGCCTGCGCCGAGGCTCACCGGCCGCACTTGCAGGAGCGTCGCGATCGGCGCGAGCTCGATCTCGCCGGCGAGCCACTTCTCGACGAGCGCGGAGAGTTTGCTCATTGTCCGAATCGCCGCAGCCACTCTATGCCGCAACGAGCGGTGGCTCGCTCGTCGAAGCCGCGGCGGCCGAGGAATACGTGTTCTCGCCCATCGTCCGCCTCTCGATTGATTTTTGAATGTAACGAAGGACGGACGGAATGTCTACCGCCGAGGAGAGCGGGCATCTTGCCCGCCTCACCGGGGGCGGGCGAGACGCCCGCTCTCCTATTGCCTTCGAAAGCGTTCCACACCGTCTATACGATCTCTTCGGATCGAGAATACGCACGGCGGGCTGTTGCGATTCTTCTCGCTAGCTAGAGTTTCAGCTCGCGGAGCCGTTCGACGGGATCTCTCACACCGGCACCGCTTCGGCGATTACTCGATCACGAATCCGATCTTTCAGCCCGCGTGCCGTGATCACATCAACCGGTCTTCCGAGAAGCTCAGTTAATTCCGCCACGAGGCCGCCGAGATCGAAGAGGCTTCGGTCGGGTTGCAATTCAACGAGAAAGTCGATGTCGCTCATTTCGTCGGCTTCGCCGCGCGCGACGGAGCCGAACACGCGAATGTCCGATGCGCCGTATTGCGCGGCGATCGCAAGAATTTCTGAGCGGCGTTGCGCGACTAGCTCGTCGCGTTGCATCGAAGTCATTTCACCACAACGCCGCGCTCACCGCCGCCATTCATCGATCACGTTCGCGATCAGTCCCGTCCATCCCGTCTGATGGGAGGCGCCGAGGCCTTCGCCCGTATCGCCGTTGAAGTACTCGTGGAACCAGACGAGATGGCGCCAGTGCGGGTCCTTTGCGAAGAGCTCGGACTTGCGCGTGCCGCGCGGACCGAAGACGGGGCGGTAGCCGTCGGCGTCGGGGAGGAAAATGTCGATGAGACGGTCGGCGAGGGTGCGCGCGACGCCGGTGAGTGTCATGGTCTGGGCGGCGGGAGGGACGAGCGACGCGACGCGGATGCCGCGCGTGTGGACGTGCGTCGCGCCGGCGCCGATGCCTTCGCTCGCGCGGGTGTCGCTCTCCGCATCGCGCGCGACCTCTTCGTCGACTTCGACGCGCACGAACTCGCCGAATGCCTTCTCCAGCTTGCGCAGCGTCTCGATCATCAGGAACGTCGTCGGGAACCACACCGGTCCGCGCCAGTTGCTGTTGCCGCCTTTCAGAATCACCGTCGCCTCGGCGGGCTCGTATCCGACCGACGCATCGCCGAGGGTGAAGGGATGCTCTTCGTGAAACTTGCTGAGGCTGCGCATGCCGAACGGCGAGAGGAATTCGTCGGGCTCGGCGACGCGCGCGAGAAGATGCTGCAGCTGGTTCTGATCGACGACGGCGAGGACGTGCGTGAAGTCGTGATCGTTCTTCACCGTCGTCACGCACTGCTCGACGATCTCGCGGCGATGTTTGAGGAACCAGTCGAGGTTCTCGCGGAAGGACGGGAACGGCTCGATCCACTTTCCTTCCAGGCGCTCGACGGCGTAAAGCGGAATGAGTCCGACGAGCGATCGCACGCGGATCGGCGCGACCGAGCCGTCGCCGAATCGGAGGATGTCGTAGAAGAATCCATCCTCGGCATCCCATAGCGTGCGATTGCCGCGCACCATCTTCATCGCCGCGCCGATGTAGACGTAGTGCTCGAAGAATTTCGTCGCCAGACTCTCGTACGTCGAGTTCGTCTTCGACAGCTCGAGCGCGATGCGCATCATCACGAGCGAGAACATGCCCATCCAGCCGGTGGCGTCGCTTTGCTCGAGCACCGCGTCGCCCAACGGCTTGCTGCGGTCGTAGAGCGCGATGTTGTCGAGGCCGAGGAAGCCGCCTTCGAAGACGTTGTTTCCTTCGCGATCGACCTTGTTCACCCACCAGGTGAAATTCAGCAGCAGCTTGTGAAAACACTTCTCGAGGAACGCGACGTCCGCCTTGCCGCCGCGGATGCGATCCATGTTGTAGACGCGCCACACCGCCCACGCCTGCACGGGCGGATTGAGATCGGAGAATTCCCATTCGTACGCGGGGATCTGTCCGCTCGGATGCTGGAACTGCTCGAAGAGCATGAGCCAGAGCTGCTCCTTCGCGAATTCGCCGTCGATGAGCGCGTAGACGACGGAGTGAAACGCGAGGTCCCACGCCGCGAACCACGGATACTCCCACTTGTCCGGCATCGAGAGGATGCGCATGGAGTTGAGGTGGCGCCACCGCGAGTTGCGCCCGCGCTGCCGCTCCGCGGGCGGCGGCGCGGCGGGATCGTCGCCGTCGAGCCAGACGTCGACGTCGAAGAGATAGCTCTGCTTGTTCCAGAGCATCCCGGCGAAGGCCTGGCGCTGGATGTTTTTCTCCTCGTCGCTGGCGTTGGGCGGGTGGATGGAGGAGTAGAAAGCGTCGGCTTCCGCTCGACGCGCGTCGACGATCGAAGCGAGCTCTGTGGAGCGGCGGCCGCTTCGGCCGCCGAGCTCTCGCGAGACCCCGGCGCCCGAAGCGGGCGCCGCTCCACCAGGACCGAGGCGCATCAACAGCGTCTTCGACTCGCCCGGATCGAGCTCGTAGCGAATCCACGCGCACGCCTTTGTTCCCGTTTGCTCCGGGTTCACCGCTTCGCGTTCATCATTGATGATGTAGCGATGAAATGCGTCCTTCACGTAGGGCGTGCGGGAGGAGACGCCGTATAAGCGCTCTTTGTTGGTCTCGTTGTTCGTGAAGAGCAGCTTCGCTTCGCCGGGAACTTCGAGCACGTATTGTCCGATGCGCGTGTCGTGCAGCAGGCCGCTGAGCGGCGGTGCGTGGGTGTCGTCGGCGACCAGGTTTCCGTCGACCGCGCGGATGACCGGCGGCGTGACGTCGCCGGGACTCCACGACCACGTGTTGCGGAACCAGAGGTGCGGGATGAGGTGCAGCGGTGCGCGGTCAGGGCCGCGATTGTGCGCGGTGACGCGGAAGACGAGCGTCTCCTCATCCTCTTTCGCGATCTCGATCTCGATGTCGAAGTAGCGGCCGTCGTCGAAGACGCCGCTGTCGATCAATTCGAACTCGGGATCGCGCAAACCGCGCCGGCGGTTTTCGTCAAGCAGTTGACGATATGGATATTCGGCTTGCGGATACTTGTAGAGCATCCGCTGATAGGCGTGACTCGGCAGCGCGTCGAGGTAGAAGTAACACTCCTTCACGTCCTCGCCGTGATTCCCCTCCGTCGGCACGAGTCCGAAATAGCGCTCCTTCAGAATCGGATCGCGCTCGTTCCAGAACGCCATCGCCCAGCAGAGGATCTGGTAGCGGTCGCAGACGCCGGCGATGCCGTCCTCGCCCCAGCGGTACGCCTTCGACCGCGCGTGATCGTGCGGAAAATAGCGCCACGGATCGGAGTCCGCGCTGTAGTCCTCGCGCACCGTCCCCCACGCGCGGTCGGCGAGGTACGGCCCCCATGCGCGCCAGCGGGAGTGGGCGGAGAGACGGTCGCGCTCGGACATATCGGATGGCAGATGGCGGATGACAGATGGCGAACACGATTCCGCCGTCTGCCATCCGCCATCTGCCATCTGGAAGTTTATGGGTCTAGCAGAAATACGAACGATCGTGCTATTTTCCCATTATGACTGCCAGCGCCCAGACCGCCGCTCCGCGCCACGTCACTGCTCCCTCCCTCATGCGATCCGCGATCCGGGCGCTGGCGCTCGTCGCGCCGCCGCTCTCCGTGCGTGCGGCGGCGCGTTTGTTCCGCTTCCCCACCCGCCCGCGCGACGCTGCGCTTCCCGGCGAGCGCTTCGCGGTGCGGATGGTCCGCTCGTCCGAAGGTTTGTGGGTGCCGCTGCCCTCAGCGGCACCGCGACCGCTGAGGGCAGCGGTCGCCACAAGAGTCGTTCGCGGCGGCGTGCGCGGCGAAGGGCCGCTCGCGATTCTCGCGCACGGCTGGGGCGGTTCGGAGCAGCAGTTCGACGTCCTCGGCGACTCGCTCGTCGCGCGCGGCTTCCGCGTCGTCACGTTCAGCATGATCGGACACGGCGCGTCGAGCGGCCGCTTCTCGTCGATGGTCGAGTTTCGCGACAGTCTGCACGCGGTCGTTTCAAAATTCGGCGAGCCGCACGCGATCGTCGGCCACTCCCTCGGCGGCGCCGCATGCGCGCTCGCGGTGAGCGAGGGGTTGCACACGAATCGCCTCGTGCTCATCGCCGCGTCCGCGCATCCGTCGCGCTACCTCAACAACTTTCTCGACTGGCTCGAGTTTCCGCATCATCTCCGCGCGCGCGTCGTCTGGCATTTCGAGAAGACGCTGCGCTTCGCGTGGAAGCGATTGGATATTGAAGCCATTGGACCGCTCGTGAATGCGCCGACGCTGATCATCCACGATCGCGCGGATCGCGAGGTGCCGTACTCCGAGGGAGCGGACGCGGCGAGGCTGATTCCGGGGGCGCAGCTGGTGACGGTCGAGACCCTCGGACACCGGCGAATTCTCCGCGATGACGGAGTGGTGTCACGCATCGCCGACTTCATCGCATAATTCGCAGATGCACAGCGTCATCACCGCGACGGGAAGCCACATCCCTTCGGTCCGCGTGCCGAACGAGCATTTCCTCGGCCACGATTTCCGCGGCGCCGATCAGAAGACGATCGACAAATCGAACGCGGACATCCTCAAACAGTTCGAGTCCATCACCACGATTCGCGAGCGGCGCTACGTACCGGACGATCTCGACACGAGCGACATCGCCTTCGACGCTGCACGAAAAGCGTTGCAGTCCTCGAACATCGATCCGGAGCAGCTCGACGGCATCATCGTCGCGCACAACTTCGGCGATGTGCGCGCAGGCAGCCAGCGGCTCGATCTCGTCCCGTCGCTCGCCGCGCGCGTGAAAGCGAAGCTCGAGATTCGCAATCCGTTTTGTCCGGCGTGGGATTTGATCTTCGGTTGTCCGGGATGGCTGCAGGGAGTGATCGTCGCCGATCAGATGATTCGCGCCGGCGACGCGCATCGCGTGATGGTCATCGGCGCGGACACGCTCTCGCGCATTTCCGATCCGCACGATCGCGACAGCCTGATTTACGCGGACGGCGCGGGGGCGGTGGTCGTCGAAGGACGCGAGACGAATGACGGCGTGCTCTCGCGCGTCACGCGCTCTGACACGCTCGAGCACTCGGGGATGCTGTTCATGGGGACGTCGTACAACCCCGAGGCGTTTTTGGAGTCGCTGTTTCTCAAGATGGAAGGGCGCAAGCTGTACAAGTACGCGCTCAATCACGTCGCGGGAACGGTGAAGGAAGCGCTCGACCGCGCCGGCGTGCATTTGCGCGACGTGAAAAAGGTGCTGATCCATCAGGCCAACGGCAAGATGGACGAGGCGATCCTCGACGCGGTGTACGACCTCTATGACGCCGGCACGCCGTCGCCCGACGTGATGCCGATGACGATCTCCTGGCTCGGCAACAGCTCCGTCGCCACGATTCCGACGCTGCTCGACCTCCTCGTGCGCGGCGAACTGGAAGGACACGCGATCCACGCCGGCGACATCATCGTGTTCGCATCGGTCGGCGCGGGGATGCACATCAACGCGGTCGTGTATCGCTGGGTGTAGCGCGGGTTTTCCAACCCGCGCCCCCGGGAGGCTGGGTGTAGCGCGGGTTTTCCAACCGGCGCCCCGGGCGGCAGGCTGGAAAGCCTGCCCCACACGGAGGACGCGCTGCTCACGAAACCGGACGAGTTGCACTGAGTTTCCCCACAAAACAGGCTGTGCAGTGCGGACTAGAATCTGCAATGTGAGGTTTCCACTATGCGTCGTCTTTTTCTAATCGTCCTCCTCCTCTTCCCCATCGCTGTCTTCGCGCAATCGGACTGGGTCTCGTACAACGACTCCGGCTGCATCGGCGGCAGTACCTGCACCGATCGCCGCTTGCGCGTCGCGCTCGACGATCGTCCCGTGATCGGCGTTCGCTTCTACGCGCACGATTCCATCGGCGAGAAAGCCGAAGGTGTGTTGCGCGTGAAGATCGACGGCAACACGATCGACGGCCATGTCGACATTCCGCGCAACGGAAAGACATTCACCGTCGACGTCGATCAACTGCTCGGACGCTATCTCGTGTTCGAGCCGGTCAACAACGACGAAGTCGAGATCAGTCGCATTCAGGTGTTGTACGGCCGCGGTGTGAGCCGTCCGCGCGACAGCCGGGGCGGTGGTGGCGGCGGCGGTGGCGGACGCAGTACCGGATGGCGCCCGTATCCGAGCGCGAAGGGCTGCATCGGAGGCGAGGAATGCCGCCGCAACGGCTCGCGCATCACGATCGCGCTCGAAGACCAGCCGGTCCTCGGCGTCCGCTTCTTCGCGCAGGACAACATCGGCACACGCGCCGACGGCCGGTTGAACGTCCGCATCGACGGCAACACCGTGCAGTCCTACATCGACGTGAAGCGCGACGGACGCACGCACGAATTCGAAGTCGACAGCGTGCGTGGGACGCGGCTCGTGATCGAGACCGCGAACGACGACGAAGTCGAAGTCAAGGACGTCGAAGTGTTGTACGGTCGCGGCGGCGGACGTCGCGGTGGCGGCGGCGGCAACTGGTCGCGCGAGGCGACGAACGAAGGCGGCTGCATCGGCGGCGAAACATGCGGCGGGAAACGCGCGCGGATTCGCATCCCGATCTACGGACGCTCGGTCGCGCAGATCCGCTTCTACGCGCGCGACGACGTCGGCACGCGCGCCGGCGGCGAGCTGCGCATCCGCATCGACGAGGAAGTGATCCAAGACTATCTCGACATCAAACGCGAGGGCGGCAACTACTCGTTCGACGGACGCGGAGTCTCGGGCGACTACGTGATCATCGAGCCGGCGGAGGACGACGAAGTAGTCGTGCGCGACGTGCGCGTGACGTTCGCGCCGGATTGACACAAAGGAGAGCGGGCGTCCCGCGCCCGCCCACGGGAGGCGGGCAAGATGCCCGCTCTCCTACTGGCGAATCCGCAGCGAGAACTGCGGATCATTCGCGAACTTCTCGGCGCGCGAGTTGATGTGAAACGACTCGCGCGCTTGTTCGAACGGCAGGTTCGTGTCGATGAGGCCGAGCTTGTACGCGAGACGGTCGGAGTAGCCGGGCAGGAACACGGCCGGGTGCAGCGGGATGCGGCCGGGCATCAGCGCGTTGACGTGGCGCACGAGGTTGGTCGTGCAGGTGTTCGTCAGCGTGTTGTAGAACTCGGGATGTTGCGCGACGTCGTCCGCCCGCTTCAGCATCGACACGAACATCGCACGCATCCGCTCCGGCGTCGTCCGCATCGGATAGAGATAGACCGGATCTTTCCGAACGTTCGAGCGCAGCTTGATGAGATCGCGCTCGTCGCCGACGACGTACATGATCTCGTACTGCCGCAGCAGCCCTTTCAGCGGCGAGAACGCTTCCCCCTTTTCCTTCCGGATCTCGACCGAGATCGCGACGAAGTCGTCGTCGCCGAAGCCGAAGCTCACGAATGTGTGCGCCGCGACGGGACCGCCAAACGGCTCGACGACAAACCACGCCGACTCGAGCCTGCGCAGGTCGAACGTCTTGTCGTACCACGCCGGCGTGAAGCGATCGGCGTTCTCGTACTGAAAATTACGGATGTTGCGAATCGTGACCAGCGGCCCGTCGAACGTCGCGACGGGAAGCGTCTTCTGATCGATGGTCCAGTCGCGCACGTTCGACGGACGCACGATTGCGATCATCGCCGTGCGGATCGCCGCGAGACCGGCGACGATTCCGACGATCCAGCGCCAGCGCTTTCTCACATCATCGGTGCGCGCGGACGCTCGCGCGTCTCGAAGAGGCTCTCGATCGCCTTCGCGTCTTCGTCGTTGATGTGCACGAACTCGATGCCGACTTCGGCGTAGCCATCATCGAGCTGGCGCTCGTACACCGCGCGGCCGAGGGCCTTGATCACATGATCGCGATCGATCGCAATCAAAAGCTCGACCGCGACGCCCATGCCGACACGCTCGCTGGTCACGACGCAACATCCGCCGAGAGCCATCGTCTTGGTCATCGCGAAGCCTTCGACTCCCGTGTCGAGTTTCGTGACGAGAACGGAATGATGCGACGCGATGCGTGGAAACCGGCGAAGAGCAGCCTCGGACATGTGAACCTCGTACACCTTTGATGGAACCCTGGCGCATTATAACGGTGCTGGGTGCTGGGTGCCGGGTGCTGAGTCAAACCATACCCAGCACCCAGCACCCAGCACCCAGCACCCGGCACCCGGCACCATGTGAAACTGCAAACGAAGGCTGCGCATCCAACCTGCGAATGAAGAAGTTAGAGAAAAAGCACCCGCTCGCGATCCGCTGGTTCCACTGGATCAACTTTCCGCTCCTCGCGCTGATGATCTGGAGCGGCACGCTGATCTACTGGGCATATCCGCGTTACGCCAACCTGCCGCAGACGTGGTGGCGCGCGATGAAGATCAACAATCGCCTCGCCGAGGGGATGGCGCTGCATTTTTTCTTCATGTGGCTGTTCATGATCAACGGCGTGCTTTACGTCGCGTACACGATTTTCTCGGGCGAGTGGCGCGACCTCGTGCCGAATCGCAATTCGTTTCGCGAGGCGTGGCATGTGCTGCTGCACGACCTGCATCTCCGAAAGGAAGCGCCGCCTCCGCGAAAGTTCAACGGCGCGCAGCAGATCTCGTACACCGGCGTGATCCTGATGGGACTCGGCTCGCTGGTCAGCGGACTCGCCATCTACAAGCCGGTGCAGTTCGGGTGGCTGACGAAATTGTTCTTCGGATACCAAGGCGCGCGCTTCGTGCACTTCGCGTTGACGGTCGGCTACGTCATGTTCTTTGTCATCCACGTCGCGCAGGTGATTCGCGCAGGATGGAACAACTTTCGGGCGATGGTGATCGGGTACGAGCTCGTGATGGTTCCCGATCTGCCGGTTCCCGCGCCCGAGCCCGCGCCCGCTTCCGCGCCCGGGGTGGGGGCAAAAGAGCGCAGCGAAACAAGCTCCCCCACCCCGGGCGCGGAAGCGGGCACGGGCTCGGGAGATGAGGTCAATGATGAACAGTGACGATGTCGATCGCCAGCTGAAAAACCTCACCCGACGCGGCTTCATCACGATGGCCGCTGCCGCGGGCGCGGGTTACGCGAGCTGGAAATTTCTGCGCACGCGGCCGCACGAGAGCGGGATCGAGTGGCCGTTGCGCAACGCGTTGCAGACGAATGAAAAGCTGGCCGAGGCGTACTTCAGCAGACAGAGACTCAGTCCGAGTTTTCGTCCGTCCGATCTCACGCGTGCGCGCATCAACGGACGATTGGGATTGCAAGCGCCGGTCGATCTCGACGCGTGGCGATTGAACATCGAAGGCGCATCCTCTGCCGTCGCGCTGACGCTCGACGACATCCGCGCATTGCCGCGCCACGAACAGATCACGGAGCTGCGCTGCATCGAAGGGTGGTCGATCATCGTGAAGTGGACGGGTGCGCGGCTCGCGGATTTGATCGCGAAGTATCCGCCGCGCGAGCGGCCGCAATTCGTCGCGCTCGAGACGCCCGATCGCGGCTACTACGTCGGACTCGATCTCGACAGCGCGCTGCATCCGCAGACGCTCCTCGCGTACGAACTGAACGACGCGCCGCTCGAGCTCTTGCACGGCGCGCCGCTGCGACTCGCGATACCGGTGAAGTACGGAATCAAGAACATCAAGCGCATCGGCACAATCCGCTACACGAACATCCGGCCCGCTGACTTCTGGGCCGAGCGCGGCTATGACTGGTACGCGGGGCATTGACGGCCTCCAGGCCTCCAAGCCTCCGAGCCTCCTGGGAGCTCAACTGGGAGGCCAGGAGGCTGGGAGGCTTTTCAGGGCGCGTGTTGTGCATCGCTCACAAACCGAAAGGAGTGTGGCCCGTGTTAGAAAACTCCAAGGCTTTTTCCAGTTTTTCCGTTTACGACTTGAACCGCGCGAAAGAGTTCTACGGCAAGACGCTCGGACTCGACATTGATGAGAAATCGGAAGGGTTGTCGCTCGATCTGGAAGGGACGAACGTCTTCATCTATCCGAAACCGAACCACGTGCCGGCGACGTTCACCGTCCTCAACTTCGCCGTCGACAACGTCGAGAACACCGTCAGTGAGCTGAAGAAAAAAGGCATCACGTTCGAGACGTACAACAGCAAGGACATCCAGACGGATGACAAAGGAATCGCGCGCGGCGGCCCCGGCAAGGGTCCGACGATCGCGTGGTTCAAGGATCCGGACGGCAACTTCCTGTCGGTGATGTCAGCGAAGGAATGACAGCTTCAACCTGAAACGCTTTCCCGTGCCCGCGCCCGCTTCCGCGCCCGGGGTGGGGCGAACGAAGTCGCTACGCGAGCCCACGCCCGGGCTCGGGTGCGGGCTCGGGCTCGGGCGCGGGATCAAGGAATCCGATTTCGATGGCCTCTCGTAGTTGTGCTTCGAGAGGAGCAATTCCGTGTCCGAAGCAAACAAGGCAATGGTCTGCAGGCTCGTCAACGAGGCACAGGCGGAAGGCAAACTCGATGTGGTCGATGAGATCCTCGCCGACGATTTCATCGACCACACTCCCTTCCCCGGCGTGCCGCCCACGCGCGAGGGCGTGAAAATGCTGTTCGGCTATCTGCGCTCGGTGTTCCCCGATCTGCGCGTGACGATTCACGAACAGATCGCCGACGCGACGAAAGTCGCGACGCGCAAGACGTTCGAAGGCACGCATCGTGGCGACTTCATGGGCGTGCCGGGCACCGGGAAGACGATCACGTTCGAAGTGATCGACATCCTCACGTTCAACGGCGGCCGCGTCGCCGAGCATCGCGTCGTCTTCAACCGCCTCGGCATTCAGCAGCAGCTCACCGCGTAACTTCCAACATCATCGCGGTCCAGTCGTCGCCGCGTGGCTCCTCCGTCTCGCGCTCGATCGCGGCGAACAGCGCTTCGAGCGATGCGTGCGCCGAGGCGAGTTGCTCGAGCCGCACGTATCCGATCGGTTCGTCCTCGCCGACCGTCGCCTCGGGTAATCCGTCCGTGAGCAGCAGCAGCCGATCGCCGCGCTCGAGCTCGATCGTCATCGACTCGTAGTCGAGACTCGCGCGGATGCCGAGGGGGAGACGCGGACCGCCGACGACGAGCGGAGTCGCCGTGCCGTTGCGAATGAGATACGGATCGGGAAGACCGGCGTTCGCGAGGACGACGCGCCGCGTCGACGGATCGTAGGTCGCGCACGCGAGCGCGACAAACTCGCGCTTGCCGAGCTCCTTCGCCAACTTCTCGTTGAGACGCCGCATCGTTCCTTCGACCGACTCGACGGACGCGATCAGCGGCAGCACCGACTTCACCGACGCCATGATCAGACTCGCCGCGACGCCTTTGCCCGCGACGTCCGCAACGACGGCGACCACGCTGCCGTCCGCGCGCGCGATCAGGTCATAGAAATCGCCGGCGACGTAATGCGCGGCGAGATTGCGCGCGGTCACGCGAAATCCGTCCGACGTAAATTCCGGCGGCGGCAGCAGCCGCTCCTGGATCGCGCGAGCGAGCGTCAGCTCCTGCTGCGCCAGCTCCTGCTCGCGCACTTTGTCGCGCAGGCGCTCCTCGAGGACGATGTAGAAAAACATGCCGGCGCCGGTCAAGAGGCACACCAGCGGGATCACGATGAGCGCCGTTCCGTAGCTGCGCAGCGACGGAATCCGGCCGAAGAAGAGGAGCGTGTAGGCGCTGCGGCCGAGGATGAAGCCAAGGACGCCGCCGCCGGCCGCGAGCATGAGATGCAGCGGAAGCTGAAGGGCGGGCGACAGGCGGCCGCTCAAACCGCGGATCAGATACTCGAGCGACCAGATCGTCGCGGTCATGAACAACCCGATGAACGCGAGCTGCGCGACGCTCTGCAACGACAATTTGTCGCGGCCGGCGGTCGCGAAGATGATCATCATCACCCCGCCGATCGCGTAGCCGAAAAGCAGGAAACGGACGAAGTTCCGCAGCGTGAAGAAGTGCTCTCTGGGCATGTTCAATGGTAATGTGAAGCAGCCCTTCTCATCGGAATCCGAACTCTGATGCGCGCACGGTTACCGGTCCTTGTGCTTTGCATCGCACTCGCGTGCTCCGTCAGTACGGACGCGGCCGAGCGCGGGTTTCCGCTGATCACTGTCTATCCCCCGGAAGTGCACAAGGGCGGCCCGCAGAATTTCGACGTCGCGCAGGACGCGCGCGGCGTTCTCTATTTCGGCAATCTGCACGGCCTCATGACCTACGACGGTGCGTGGTGGCGGATGCTGAAACTGCCGGACGACCAGGTCGCGTTGGGCGTCGCCACCGATCGCCACGGCCGCATCGGCATCGGCATGGTCAACGACTTCGGCTACGTCGCGGCGGACGGCAGCGTGCACTCGCTCCTCGCGCAACTGCCGGCGGACAAACGCGAAGTCGGCGACGTGCGCTCCGTTTGTACGACGAACGATGGATTCCTGTTCGTGGCCGAGCGGAGTCTGTTGCTATGGGACGGACGCGCGACACGCGTCGCCGCGGAATTCGACGCGAACAAAGCGCCGCGCGGATGTCTGTCCGATGCGAACGGCATCTACGTGTTCGGCGCGAACGGATTGCAGCGCTTTGCGCCGCTTGCGCCGACGTTGATCGACGGGCGGGTGGATGTGGTGGTGCGGAACGGGAACGCATTCATTGCAGCTGTGCGAGATGTCGGGTTTTTCGTGATCAATGCCCCCGCCCCGGGAGCGGGAGCGGGCACGGGCGCGGGCACGGGAAAAAGCGTTCAACCCTTCTCACCCGCCGCATCCGAATGGATGAAAAAGAAAATCGTCACCGGCGGCTGTCGCCTTGCCGACGGACGCTTCGTCTTCGCAACGCGGCAGAACGGCATTGCGATCGTTGACGCGAACGGAGACATCGAGCAGTTCATCACCGATGCCGCGGGATTGCCGGATGCGGTCATCTCGCGCGCGTTCGTCGATCAGGAAGGCGCGGTGTGGCTGTCGATGGAAGGGCCGGTGGTACGCATCGACGTCGCGTCGCCGGTCTCGATTTTCGACGCGCGGCGCGGATTGAAAGGCGGCACGAGCGACGTCGCGCGGTTCCACGGAATGCTCTACGTCGCCAGCACGCACGGGCTGCACAGCATCGACGCGCACGGCAACGTGCAGCGCATCGAAGGGATCCGCGACGCGTGGCGTGTATTGCCGGTCGACGATGAGCTGCTCGTCGGCACGAGCCGCGGCATCTATCGACTCACGGACAGCGGCACGCTCGATCATTTCTACGATCGCGAAGGCGAGATCTACGACCTGCAACGCTCGCAGGTCGACTCCACACGCGTCTGGATCGCGCAGCGGCACGGCCTCGGCAGCATGCGCCGCGAGCACGGCAAGTGGATTTACGAAGACGTCGTGCCCGGCGTGCCGGAGTACGTGTCGTCGGTGATCGAGCACGGCAACGAAGTGTGGTGCGGCACGGTGTTCAACGGGTTCGTGCGCGTGCGCGATCCGAAAAGTCCAAAGCCGCAGATCAAAGAATTCGGCGCCGGTGAGACGAACGTGTACGAGGTCGGCGGACGCGTCGTCGCCGTGCGCGCGACCGGCGAGATCTTCAGTGTCGACAAAGCCGATCGCGCCGTCCGCGATCCGCTGCTCGGCCACATCCAGGCGCCGCCGCCGTTCTTCGTCGTCCTCGAAGATCAGCGCGGCGATCTCTGGATCAACTCGATTCCGCCGCGCGTGTTCCAGCGCCTGCCGGGCGGCACGTACGCGCGCGAAGGACGGCCGCTCGTCGCCGTGACGGCATCGGACATCCAGACGCTGCGCGCGCTCGACGACGGCACGGTCTGGTTCGCAGCCGACAAGGGACTTTTCCGTTACGAGCCCTCGCCGGCAGCAACGACTTCCATTCCGCAAACTAAACCGCTGATCGAGCGCGTGATCGCCGGCGAGAACGCGATTGCGAGCGGCGCGCGCCTGCATCACAAATTCGGACGCCTGCACTTCGAGTTCGCGCCGGCGTCGTATCGTCCCGGCGTCGAGTACCAGTACCGCCTCGATCCGATCGACGAGGCGTGGAGCCGCTGGACCGATCAGCCGTTCATCGACTACACCACGCTCGAAGCCAACGACTACACGTTCCGCCTCCGCGCGCGCGGTCCGTCGCTGGCGCCGAGCGCGGAGCGGCGCTGGACGTTCACCGTGCTGCCGCCGTGGTATCGCACCACGTGGGCGTACGTGCTGTGGGCCGCGCTCGCGATCGCGCTCATCGCGGCGATCACGCGTCTGCGCACGCGCGCGCTGCGGCGCCACGCCGAACAGCTGCGCACGCGCGTCGCGGAGAAAACCGCGGAGCTGCAGTCGACCGTGCAACTCCTCGAACAGGCGAACTCGCGCCTCGAGGTGCTGTCGCTCGAAGACGACCTCACCGGCATCGCCAACCGCCGCTACTTCGAGCGCGCGCTGAACGATGAATGGAACCGCGCGCGCCGGCGCGAGCAGCCCCTGGCGCTCGTCCTTCTCGATCTCGATCACTTCAAGGCGCTCAACGATCGCCGCGGACATCCCGCCGGCGACGATTGCCTCCGCCGCGTCGGCGCGTTCCTCGCCGACGCCGTGAAGCGCAGCGGCGAAGTCGTCGCGCGTTACGGCGGCGAAGAGTTCGCGATCCTTCTTCCCGGCGTCGACGCCAACGGCGCGCTGCGCATCGCCGAGATGTTGCGCGAAGGCATCGAGCGCCTCGGCAACGTGACCGCGAGCTGCGGCGTCGCCGCGCTCATCCCCGTGAACGAGACGCCCGACCAGCTCGTCGCCAGCGCCGACCGCGCGCTTTACGCCGCCAAGCACTCAGGGCGCAACTGCGTGCGCGTCGCCGACGAGAGCTCGACCGGGACTTGGCTGCGGGACGCCTCGGCATAGGACGAATAGGACAAATAGGACGAATAAGACGAATAGGACAGTCCTACGATGTCCTATACGTCCTATTCGTCCTATTCGTCCTATACCGTCCTATTCACCTTCGTCCGCGGGATAAACTAAATCCCACATCATGAGCATCCGCGAGCGCTACCGCCACCTCGTCGAGAACGCGAACGACATCATTTACCAGGCCGACGCGCGCGGACACTTCACCTACGTCAATCCCGCGGCGATGCGCATTACCGGCTACGACGAGAACGAGTTGATCGGCCGCCTCTATCTCGAGTTGATCGACCCCGACTACCGCGATGCCGCCGACGCGTTTTACCGCCATCAATTCGAAGCGCGCGAGGAGACGTCGTACTTCGAGTTCCCGATGATCACGAAGGCCGGCGTGCGGCTGTGGATCGGACAGAACGTGATGACGATCTCCGACGGCGACCGCATCGTCGCGTACGACGCGGTCGCGCGCGACATCACGCAGCGCAAGGGCATCGAGGAAGACCTGTCGCGCGCGCGCGACGCGGCGATCGAGTCGGCGCGCTCGAAGTCGGAGTTCCTCGCCAACGTCAGCCACGAGATCCGCACGCCGCTCAACGGCGTCCTCGGCATGACCGAGCTTCTCCTGCACACGCCGCTCGCGCCCGAACAGCGCGAGTACGCGGAAGCGATCCGCTCCAGCGGCGAGACGCTGCTCGCGATCGTCAACGACGTCCTCGACCTCGCGCGCATCGAGGCCGGCAAGATGACGGTCGAGATGATCGACTTCGACGTCGACGACGTCGTCGAGTCGGTGATCGAGACATTCTTCACGCGCGCGTCGGCGAAGCGCATCAAGCTGCGCTCGTTCATCGCGCCCGACGTCACGCGCCTCCTGCGCGGCGACGCGCATCGCATCCGCCAGGTGCTGCTCAACCTCGTCGGCAACGCCGTGAAGTTCACCGATCGCGGCGAAGTCGTGCTCACGATCATGCAGCCCGCGCAAACCGAGCACGGAGTCACCATCCGCTTCCTCGTCACCGACACCGGCATCGGCATTCCCGCGCACGTGCAGCGGCGACTCTTCACGCCGTTCACGCAGGCCGACGGCACGACGACGCGCAAATACGGCGGCAGCGGACTCGGACTCGCGGTCTCGAAACAACTCACCGAAGCGATGGGCGGCGAGATCGGCGTGATGAGCGTCGAGAACGAAGGCTCGACGTTCTGGTTCGAGCTGCCACTCGGCAAACAGCCCGACGCGGAACGGCAGCCGCCGCGCGCGTGGGACCTCACGAAATTCCGCGCGCTGCTCGTCGACGCGAACGAAGTGAATCGATTCATGATCGCGCGCCATCTTTCCGCGAGCGGAATCACGATCGACGAAGCGGACAGCGCCGGCAGCGCGCTGGCCGCGATGCAGGAGAATCGCTACGACCTCGTCGTCTTCGAAATGCAACTGCCCGACGACGACGGACTCGCGCTCGCGCGCTCCATCCGCGCGTTCGATCCGAAAGTCCGTTTGATTCTCCTGACGACGTTCGGCAAGCGCCGCAGCGACGTCGCGGCATTTCACGCCGCCGGCGTCGATGCGTTTCTCATGAAGCCGATCCGCCGCACGCAGCTCTGCGACACCGCGACGCGCCTTCTCCACGGCGACGAGCCGCCGATGACGGTCAAGCCGTCCGAGGAGACGGAGCGGACGAATGCGGCGCGCGTGCTCGTCGTCGAAGACAACGCCGTCAATCAGCTCGTCACGCTCGGCCAGCTACGCCGCCTCGGACACGAGTGCATCGTGGCCTCGCGCGGCGCGGAAGCGATCCAGGCGCTGCACGAAGAGAAGTTCGATCTCGTGCTGATGGATTGCCAGATGCCGGACATGGACGGCTACGAAGCGACGCGCCGCATCCGCCAGATGCGCGGCGCCGCCGCGTCGACGCCAGTCATCGCCATCACCGCGCACGCGCTGCCCGGCGAGCGCGAGAAATGTTTGATCGCCGGCATGAACGACTACCTCGCGAAGCCGGTCTCGCTCGAACAGCTCGGCGCGGTCATTCGATTGTGGGCGAGCAAAGCGTCCGTGCCGACGCAAAGCGGCGCGCCGGACGTGATGGAAGCGGACGATCCGTACGTGCTCGATCGCGAGCGCGTGTCGTCGTTCCTCGCCATCGGCCGCACGCAGCCGGGATTTCTCGAAGGACTCGTGAAAGCATTTCGCCAGGACGTGCCGTCGCGACTCGACGCATTGCGCGCCGCGGTGTCGAGTGTGGACGCGCACGAGCTCGCGCTCGCCGCGCACGCGCTGAAAAGCTCGAGCGGCAGCGTCGGCGCGAAGCGGATGCAATCGATCTGTGCCGCGCTCGAAGACAACGCCCGCACCGGCCGCATCGACGGCGCGGAAGCGTCGGTCGAACAACTCGCCGCCGAATTCACGCGCGTGATGGCCGCCTACGACGGCATCGTCCGCCGCAGCGGCGCGCATCGCGTGCCGCGCCTATAGCGCTGCGCGCTATGGCGGGCGCGCTGCGCGCGATGGCGGGGCCATCTGCGCAGCCGCCATCCGCCATCCGCCATCCGCCATCCGCCATCTATAATTCGTCCCGTCCAATGCAGCTCGGAACCTATCGACTGATCGACCGCCTCGGCACAGGCGGGATGGGCGAGGTGTGGCGCGCCGAAGACACGAAGCTCTTGCGGCAGTGCGCGATCAAGATTCTTCCCGCGAATCTCGCCGCCGATCCGGAGTGGAAAGAGCGCTTCCTGCGCGAGGCGCGCTCGATCGCATCGGTCACACATCCGAACATCGCCACGATCTACAACATCGAGCAGGACGGCGACACGCTGTTCATGGCGATGGAGCTGGTCGAGGGCGAACCGCTGACGAAGCTCATCGAGCGTGGTCCGATGATCCCGCTCGATGCGGTGCGCGTCGCGACGCACGTCGCGGATGGACTGGCGGAAGCGCATCGAAAAGGAATTGCCCATCGCGACATCAAGCCCGACAACATCATCGTGTCGACGCGCTACGTGAAAGTGCTCGACTTCGGCATCGCCAAGCAGATCGGCGGCACGACCGACGCGAACCTGACGCAGGGCAACATGGTCATCGGCACGCCGCACTACATGTCGCCCGAGCAGGCGATGGGCCGCAGCGTCGACTCGCGCACGGACATGTTCTCCCTCGGCGTGGTGCTGTACGAGATGCTGTCCGGCCGGAAGCCGTTCACCGGCAACGCGGTGACGGAGACGCTGCTCAACATCGTGATGCACGAGCCGGTCGACATCGCGAAAGCGGCCGCGGGGATCACGCCCGCGCTGGCGGACGTCGTGCGGCGCTGCATGAAGAAGCAGCCCGATCAGCGCTACGCCGACTGCGACGAGTTGCGCACCGCGCTCGTGAAATCGCTGAAGGAAGATCCGAAGCTCGCGCGGCAATCGCGCATCCCGACGATCGCCGTGCGCGAAGCGCGCCGCCTCGAGCCCGAGCCGCCGCCCCGCTCGGCCGTGTCCTCACACCCCGCCCCCCAACCAACACCCGCCCCCGCCCCGCCGGCGCGCGGCACGCGCGCTCATCGCGCGCTCGTCGCCGACGACGATCCCGCGACGCGCTACATCCTCGGCAGCATCCTGCAGCGCTACCACATCGAGTACGACGAAGCGGACAACGGCGCCGACGCGGTGAAGCTGCTGAAGAATCGCGAGTACTCGCTCATCTTCGTCGACCTGTTGATGCCGCGCGTCGACGGCTGGGGCGTGATCGACTACGTGCGCGGCCATCGCGGCAACGTCGCGCCGCGTGTGTTCGTCGTGACGGGCGTGCAGAACCAGAAGCTCAGCGCCGCGGACCAGGACGTCGTGACGGCATTGCTCTACAAGCCGCTCGACATCGCCAAGGTCGAGCAGCTCGTGCAGAAGAGCGCGTGATCACTCCTCCGCGTCCGTCTTCTCTTCCTTCGCCTTCTCCCGCGCCGCCTTGAACGCGCGCTCGATCTCCTGCCACGCGCGCTCAAAGCCGCCCTTCAGCTCCGCGCCGCCGCCCTTCTGCAGGCCGACGAGAATCTCCTTCGCCTCGATCAGCGTCTGCCGCAGCGTCCCGGTGACCTCGCTCAGATCGCCCTTCGCCGCTGCGAACGATTCCTTCGCGCGTTCTTCGAACTTCTCGACGTCGATGCCCCAGTCGCGGAGCGCGTCGGCGACAGATTTCTTTTCGTCTGACATACGTACAGTGTAGTGGAGCGGCGGCCGCTCTCGGCCGCCGGATTCTCGCGAGGGCTCGGCGGCCGAAGCGGCCGCCGCTCCACTACGGCGGTTTTGTGGCCGTCGTATCCGTCTGCACCGGCGGCGGCTCCGAGGTCGTCGTATTCGTCGTATCCGTCTTGAAAATCCCGCCTGTCAGTGTCGTGTCGGTGGTCGGCGCGGGCGGCTGCGGCGGCGGCACGTACGTCGACGTCGTATCCGTCGTCGTATAGGTCCCGGTCGTATCCGTCGTCGTGATCAGATTGCCGAACTCGTCGTACATCGGCACCACCACGTTCGGCATCGTGTGCAGCGTGCAGAGTTGCGTCGGCTCGGTGCCGCTCTTGAACGCGGAGCGCTCGATCACGTTAGGCGGGCAGTACTGCGTGCCGAGACCGCCGCTGATGTCGTCGATGTCGGCGAACGTCATGCCGGACGGAACGGCGAAGTCGGTGTTCGGCTGCCCGGCCGTCGCGGTAAGCATGTAGCGCGTCCACATCGGCACCGCGCCGTCGGCGCCGGCGAGTCCGGTCGGATCGTTGTCGTCGAAGCCGACCCACGCCGCGGTCAAGGTTAACGGGGTAAACCCGATGAACCACGCGTCGCGCTTGTCGTTCGTCGTTCCCGTTTTTCCGGCGGCGATCTTGCGGAAGCCCATGCCCCGCGCGCCGGCGGCGGTGCCGCGGTTGACGACGCCCTTCATCACGTCGGTGAGCACGTAGACGTCGCGCGCGGGAAAGACCTGCTGTCCCTGCTCGTCCTCCGCGCCGCCGACGACGCGTCCGCGATCGTCGGTCACGAAGCGGATCGCGCGCAGCGGTTTGCGCATGCCCTGCCGCGCGATCGTCGAATACGCCTCGGCCATCTCGATCGGCGGGATACCGACCGCGCCGAGGAGAATCGACGGATTGCTGTCGTCCATCTCCGAGTCGACGCCGAGGACCTTCGCGGTCTTCAAAATGTTCGCGATGCCGACGTCGAGTCCGATGCGTACCGACGCGGAGTTCAGCGACTGCTCGAGCGCCATCTTCACCGTGACGTTGCCCATGTAGCGGTCGTAATTGCGCGGAGACCAGTCCGCGGACCAGCGCCGCTTCAGCACGAATCGCGTGTCCGACACGACCGTCGCCGGCGTGATGTTTTTGCCGGAGAGACTCGGCTCGAACGCGGTCAGATAGATGAAGGGTTTGAAGAGCGAGCCGATGAGTCGCTTCGATTTCAGCGCACGATTGAACTGGCTGCGCTCGTAATTGCGGCCGCCGACGAGCGCGCGAATCTCGCCGGTCGGGACGTCGACGTGAATCAGCGCGGCTTCCAGCTCCGGCGAATGACTGCGCAAACGGCGGCTGCTCTTCTCGAGATTGCGCAGACTCTGCTCGACCGTCTGCGCGGCCGCGTCCTGCGCGCCGAGGTCGATCGCGGTGTAGATGCGCAGCCCGCGTCCCTTCACATCCTTGATGCCGTAGTCGGTCGCGAGCTCCTGCAGCACGCGGTCGACGTAGAACGGAATCGATCCGAGTCCGGTCTTTTGTCGAAACGGCTTGACCGGCAATTTCGCGGAGCGCGCTTCGTCGAACTGCTGCTGCGTGATTTTCTTTTCCTTCAGCATCAGCTGCAGCACGGTGTTGCGCCGCCTCATCGCCGCCTCGGGGTTCGCGAACGGCGAGTAGTTGTTCGGACTGCGGATCATGCCGCCGAGCAGCGCGGCCTCGGCGATCGTCACCTCCGACACCGGCTTGCCGAAATAGAACCGCGACGCTTCGCCGACGCCGAGGATGGAGATCGATCGGTTGCGTCCGAGGTAAATGTCGTTGAGATAGGCCTCGAGAATCTCGCGCTTCGAATAGCGCGCGTCGAGCACGACCGCCATGAACGCCTCGACCACCTTTCGCTTCATCGTGCGCTCGCTGGTGAGGTAGTAGTTCTTTACGAGCTGCTGCGTGAGCGTCGAGCCGCCTTCGGCGACGCCGCCTTTGCGCATGTTCTTGAACACCGCGCGCACGATGCCGAACGGATCGACGCCGGGGTGCGACCAGAACCGCACGTCCTCGGTGACGACGACCGCATCCTGCAACTGCTTCGGCACCTGTTCGAGCGTGACGGGACTGCGATTCTCGAGTCCTTCGCTGAGCAGCGACGTGAGCAGCTCCGGCTCGAGCGCGGCTTTCTCGACGCTCACCGAGTCGATCTGCGACTTCGTGATGACGACGTGCACGCGTTGCGACGGATACTCGCCGGTCGGATGGCGAAACGCGCGCGTGAAGATGTCGGCGCCGTCCGCGGTGCGCGCGTACTCGCCGGCCTGCGCGACGGGATCCACTTCGCGATATCCGAGGCGATCGAGTTTTTCGAGCAGATCATCGAGCTGCAGCGGCACGCCCGCGGTGAGCGGCATGTAGTCGGCGTAGATGCGCGTCGGCAATCGCAGGCGTCGCACTTCGAATCGTCCGACCGCCGAGCGATACGCCCAGATGCCGACGATGACGAAGAGAAGGAAGCCGATGCCGACGGCCCACGAGATCGTGCGAAAGACCGTGCGGCGCGTCGGTTTGCGAAATTGAAAACGCCGTCGCGGCGGCGGCGCGTCGGGCGGCGGCGTTTGCGCTGGAAGATCGGTCATCGTGCGCCCCTCATTAGAAGAATGTGGCGACCGCTGCCCTCAGCGGTCGCGCGGCGCGAAGCGCCGCTGGCGGCGAAGCCGGCAGTGCCGCTGAGGGCAGCGGCACCCACAAAGCTTTCGATGAGGGGCGCGTCATCACTGCGCAACCACCTGCAGATTGCGGCCGCTGGTGCGGTCGCGGCGATAGGAGTGGAAGATTGATCCGTCGCAGCGCGTGCAGAGCTCGGAGTCGGAAATGCGTGTGTCGTCGAAGCCGCGCTGCTTAAGAATCGCGCGTGTCATCGCCGGCAGGTCGACGTGCGGCTTCGCGTAGGAGCGATCGACGAACGCCTCATCGAATTGCGCCGCGACTTCCTCGCCGACTTCGAAACAGCAGACGCGGATCGACGGGCCGAGGAATGCGAATGCGCTCGACGGATCGAACGCGGATGCGCGCTCGAGCGCGTCGATCGTGCGCGACGTGATTTGCTGTGCCGCGCCACGCCAACCGGAGTGAACGTTCGCGATGATACTTCGGGCCGGATCGACCATCGTGACAGGCAGACAATCGGCAATTTTGATGCCGAGGGAGACGCCGCGGCGATCGCTCCACAGCGCGTCGCACGCAGACGCCTGCTCGCCCTCCGCCGCGCGCTCGACGTTCACGCCGTGCACTTGCGTGCACGTCGAGAGCACGCTGTCGATGCCGAACCGCTCGCGGATCAGTTGCACCAGATCGTCGCGAAGCTTTCCGTCGTAGTCGATCGACGTGCAGAACACCGGCGCATCGGGCGCGACAGCGATGCGGCCGACGCGGGAGTTCTCGATCGTCCAGGTCATAGGCTCATAGGCTCACAGGCGCATGGGCTCACAGGCGCATAGTGTCACGCTCGTGAGCCCATGCGCCTTCTCGCCTCCGAGCCTCATACAATCCGCGGATGCGCAAACTGCTTCTCGCGTGCCTTGCTCTCACCGCGTGTACTACCGCGACGACGTACGACACTGTCATTCGCAACGCGACGATCTACGACGGCAGCGGCGCGCCGCCGATTCATGGCGACGTTGCGATCAAAGCCGATCGCATTGCCGCGGTTGGAACGGTCAGCGGCCATGCAGCGAACGAGATCGACGCGCACGGCATGGCCGTCTCGCCCGGCTTCATCAACATGCTCAGTTGGGCGACGGAGTCGCTGATCGTCGACGGCCGTGCGATGGCGGACGTGAAGCAGGGCGTCACGCTGGAGATCTTCGGCGAGGGGTGGTCGATGGGACCGCTGAACGACGCGATGAAAGCGGAGATGAAGAAGCAGCAGGGCGACATCAAGTTCGACATCAACTGGACGACGCTGCGCCAATATCTCGATTCGCTCGTCGCGCGCGGCATCTCCGTCAACATCGCGTCGTTCGTCGGCGCCACCACCGTCCGCATGTACGTCCTCGGCGAAGAGGACCGCCCGCCGAACGCGCGGGAGCTGAACCAAATGCGCGCGCTCGTGCGCCAGGCGATGGAAGACGGCGCGCTCGGCGTCGGCTCGTCGCTGATTTACGCGCCGGCGTTCTACGCGAAGACGCCGGAGCTGATCGAGTTGTGCAAGGCCGCATCGCCGTACGGCGGCATGTACATCTCGCACATGCGCAGCGAAGCGAATCGACTGCAGGAAGCGGTCGACGAGCTGATCACGATCGCACGCGAGGCGCACGTGCCCGCGGAGATCTACCACCTCAAGGCCGCGGGCAGCGCGAACTGGCCGAAGATGGACGCCGTCATCCGGCAGATCGAAGCGGCGCGCGCGCAGGGACTGCGCATCACCGCCGACATGTACACCTATCCCGCCGGCGCGACGGGACTCGATGCCGCGATGCCGCCGTGGGTGCAGGAGGGCGGCTTCAACGCATGGCGCAAGCGGCTCATGGATCCGGAGACGCGCGCGCGTGTGATCCGCGAGATGCGCACGCCGACCGACGCGTGGGAAAACCTGATGGTCCTCGCCGGCTCGCCCGACCGCGTGCTGCTGATCGGATTCAAGAACGAGAAGTTGAAACCGCTGACCGGAAAAACGCTCGCGCAAGTTGCGGCGATGCGCGGCGTGTCGCCGGAAGACGCGGCGATCGATCTCGTGATCGAAGACGAGAGCCGCGTCGACACCGTGTACTTTCTGATGTCCGAGGACAACATTCGCAAGCAAATCCAACAGCCGTGGGTGAGCTTCGGATCGGATGCCGGCGCGTCGGCGCCCGAGGGCGTGTTTCTGAAGAGCAGCACCCACCCGCGCGAATTCGGCAACGTCGCGAAGCTCCTCGGCCAATACGTCCGCGACGAAAAACTGATCCCGCTCGAAGAAGCGGTGCGGCGTCTGACATCCCTCCCCGCGACCAACCTCGGCATCGCCAACCGCGGCGCGCTCCGTCGCGGCTACTTCGCGGACATCGTCGTTTTCGATCCAAACACCATCCGCGCGAATTCCACGTTCGAGAACCCGCGCCAGTACGCGACCGGAGTCGTGCACGTCTTCGTCAACGGACAGCAAATCCTTCGCGACGGCGAGCACACGAACGCGAAGCCGGGACAGGTCGTACTGCGCGACAGCGCGATGCCCCCCACCCCCGACTCGGGCGCCACCCCGGACTCGGGCGCGGGACCTCGGAACGCCGGCGTCCCGCCGGCTGGACGGCAGGCGTCCTCGCCTGCCGGGAAATCGCGATGAGAGACCTCGACCTCGGCGACGGAATCATCGTGCCCGCGGAGCTGCTGCGCGCGACCACCTCGCGCAGCGGCGGCCCCGGCGGACAGAACGTGAACAAAGTCGAGTCGCGCGTCACGATCGAAGTCGCCGTCGACACGCTCCCGCTCGATGACGAAAAGAAAACGCGCATCCGCGAGAAACTCGCCACACGCATCAACAAAGACGGCGACCTGCGCGTGACCTCGCAGTCGGCACGCTCCCAACTCGCAAACCGCGATCACGCGATCGAGCGACTGGAAGCGCTGCTGCGCGACGCGCTCAAGGAACAGAAGCCGCGCAAGAAAACGAAAGTGTCGCGCGCAGCAAAGCGGAGGCGGGTGGACGAGAAGAAGAAGATGGGAGAGAAGAAGAAGCTACGACGCGTGCGCGTCGATCTTTGAACGTCACGCGTTCTCGTACGCGCGCAAGAACTCGTCGCGATCGATGCGTGCTTGCGAAAGGATTGTGCGTAGCGTTGAACCTTTGATCCGGGCGTGATTCGGCATGGTGAGCGGTGTCGTCGTGCCGTCAACATTCAGGCGCTGCATCGAGATGTGCTCACGCTCGCGCACGATGGTGAAGCCGAGCGACTGCAGCGCGCGCACGACTCGCTGCTTCGGCGCGTCGATCGGAAACTTCGGCATTAACGCTCAACTTCGGCTTCCGCTACGAACGCTTCCAGCACGGGAGACTCGTCGTCGAGCACTTCCGCGCCGAACGTCTCGATATGAAAGTCGATCGCCGATCTCACATCAGCGAGCGCCTCGTCATAGCTGTCGCCTTCGCCCACCACCACGCCCTTCAATCCCACGGGATAGGCCACGTACCCGTCGGGATGCTTCTCCACGATGACTTTGACTTGGCGCATGGTTTTTACGACGCGTACTGTCGAACTTCCGCGATTCGTGACCGCAACTTCTCCGTGACGGCGATCCCGCGCAGCAGCGACGCGGTCTTCTCGAATTCGATGACCATCTCGTCGACGGCCAGAAAGCCGTTGCCGTTCATGATGCCGTCGAGGGCGTGGAGGAAGTGTTTCTCGATCGTCTTGTGCGCGCTGTCGCCGATGAACTCTTCCGCCACGGCGCGGATGCGCGCGGCGAGGTCGACTAACTCGCCATTTTCCGCGTCGGCGTCGCGGTTAAATTTTTTTTTTAACTGCACGAGCTCGCCGGTGATCATTCCGTAGAGGATTTTCGCGACGTCGAACGACGAGAGGTTCACCGCACGGCCGATGTCGGCGATGGAGCGGTGTCCGTCGATCTTCGTGATCAGCATCCACTCCTGCGGGTTCAGCGTCACCTGCTCGTGCCGGTTTTCGCGCGCCAGCAGCTCCGGCACATGTTCGACCGACGGGATCTTCTTCGACAGCACGCGCCATTCGTCGAGGCGGCGCGCTGCTTCCATCAGCAGGTTCGTGTTCGACTTCGTGATCGTCTGCCGGTCCGGCTCTTCGGCGGGCGAGAACTGAAACTCGCCCTGGTTCCAGATCGCCAGCGCGTAAATCGCTTCCTCGCCGATCAGATCGCCGACCAGCGCGTGCACCATCTGGCCATTTTTGAGATAGATGTAGCCACGGTCGCCATCGCGCGTGAGCGTGAACTTGCCGGTTTTGCCCGAGACGCTGACGAGTTGAATGATGTCGGGCAGCGGCAGTTCTTTGAGCGATCCCTGGAATGCCATGTTTTGGATTTTCTGCAACCGACGGCAGCCGCCGCATTTAGCGGCCGTGCGTGGATGTTTCGGAAGCGTAACCCAGCGGTCTGGAACCGTCAAGAAGTGGACAATCTCTCTTCGCCGCGCCGCTCCACCGCGCTCAAAACCCACATTCCAAATGCCAAACCCGCCGCGATGCCGGTCGCGAGCCGCAGCGGGTTCGTGCTTTCGCGAAGCCGCACCAGCTGCGTCAATCCGTCGATCGCCAGCGGCGTCACGGCGATGAACGCGATCGTCCGCATCACCCGCTCCGTCACGATCGGCAGCAGCCAGAACGCAATCAGCCCCGCGAGCAAACCCGCGTAAATCCCCACGCATCGCGCGCAGATCGGCATCGGCACGCCGAACAGATCGAGACATCGCGACGGGATGCCGTGACACATCAGGCGGAACACGAGACGCCACCGCATCGACGCGCCGTGCGCGATCGCCCACGAACAAACCATCGATGCCGAGAGGATCACGATCGGGATCGCGGAGACGACCGCCATCACGATCTTCGTGTCGCGCTTCATCCGAAAGCAGAAAGCAAAAAGCAGAAAGCAGAAATGCCCGCGAAGATCACGCTCGCCGGAATTTGTAGGATTGCGCAAAGCCGTGCGCCATGATCAGGAACGACCAGAATCCCGTGAACACGACGCCGATGCAGAGCAACACGATGCCGAACCCGGCGATGAAGCGGGCGATGAAGTAGATGACGATCGCCAGCAGGTAGTTGCCGATGTTGGCCTTGATGAAGGGCCAGATGCGCTCGCGGAATTCGAACGCGGCGCCGAAACGCTGTTCGACGATCGCGAAGAGCAGCGATGCCGGCAGGAAGAACGCGACGAGGAGCGCCACCGGCACGAGGAGACACGACAAACATCCCGTGAAGACGCCGGTGATCGCGCTGAGCGCATCGTTGTCGACGGCGTCTGACATGATCGACGGCACGACGAAGAACATCGCGAGGACGAAGAGCGGAATCACGTAGCAGAGGCCGACGGCGATGAGACGCGCGCCTTCACTGAAGAACTCGCTGAGGTCTTCCCATTCGGGGAGAGGAGTCTCGAGACCGGCAATCACGTTGCGCGTCACACGCGCGAGATAGCCGAAGATGAAGAACCAGCCGATGATGAAAAAGCCCGCGAGATAGAAGAGCCCGCCGACCAGGATCTTGGTCAGCCAGCGCGGATCTTCGAACACGTACGTGAACGGCTTGCCGAAATCGAAGCCGGGAGCCCGCGGCGTCTCCGGAGGAGGAGGCGGTGGCGGCGGCGGGGGCAACAGTTCAGCAGGCGCTGCGGGAACTTCACTCATGGTGAAAGTGTACGGATTCCGCAACAGGAAGTTCCACGCGCGGAACTTGGAAGAAAGGCGTCGCGTCTAAACTTGTACTCGGCGCTTGCAAGAACAGATCGATCTAGTTGTCGTCACGGAAGAAAAGCCGCAATCGCGCGGCATCAGCATCGCCATCGGCGTGTCGCTGGTGCTGCACGTGTTGCTGCTGATTCTGTTCGTGCGCGCGTATCGTCCGCGGCCGCCGGTCGCGTCCGACACTCCGATGGCGCGCTACGTCGAGCTGATCAGCCAGAACCCGCGGGAGAAGAAATTCACCGAGGCGCCGGGACCGAAGCTCGAACAGTCGCCGATTTCGGCCGCGCCGCTCTCGGACGCGAATCGCAGGGCGAGCATGCCGAATCCGACCGGCATGCAGCCGACGAAGCGTCCCGGTGAAGGCGGCGCAATCTACAACCCGCCGTCGAATCCCGCGCCGCGGGGACCGAGGCAGCCGCAAGCCGCGCCGCAACAGCAGCAACAGGTCGCCGGCGCGCCGTCGCAGTCGCAGCAGCCGCAACAGACCGTCGATCCGGATCGTTTGATTTATCGCGAGCGGACGTCGAAGTCCGCGTCGTCGTCCGGCAACAGCGTCGATTGGAATTCCGCATTGCGCGAAGTGAAAGTCGCCTCTCTCGGCGGCGGCGACAATCTCGACCTGGGACAACTGCAAGGCGGCGAAAAAGGATTCGCCGAACAGGGACCGATCTCGTTCGAGACCTCGTGGTTCGATTGGGGCCCGTACGCACAGTCGATGGTCAGCCGCATCCGCGTCAACTGGTACTCGGTCATGCCGGAGATCCTCCGCACCGGACTCAAAGGACAGGTCACGATCCGCTTCACGATTCACCGCGACGGCCACATCACGGACGTCGAGATGCTCAAGTCCTCCAGCGTCGATCCGTACGATTACGCCGCGAGAAAAGCCATCGAGCTTTCGTCCCCGCTCAAACCGCTGCCGGAAAATTTCCCTTACCCGAGCGAGCGCGTGACGTGTGCGTTTTTTTACAATATGGCCATCCCGGAGTAGTCTCCCGGTCGTGCGCGACGTTGTCGTTCCCCGCTCCATCACCGCGCTCGCGCTGCTCGTAGTCACCATCGCGATCATCGCGATCACGGTCTGGATGTCCGGCCGCAGCTACGAGAATTTCGATCCGATTCCGTTCAGCGACTTGCGCCATCTCGCGCGGCGACTGGCCGCGCGTCCGATCTCGACGCAGCTCCTCGCCGTGATCGTGATGCCGGTGATCGCGAACGTGCTGCTGTTCGTTCCATGGGGCATGCTCGCGTTCATCGCGCTGTATCACGTCGACCGCCCGACGTTGCAGACGTACGTCCTCACGATCCTCCTCGGCTTCTCGTTCTCGCTCGCCATCGAAGCATGGCAGTACTTTCTTCCGTCGCGAGTGGCCGACGTCAACGACGTCATCTGGAACACCGCCGGCACGGTCGCCGGCGCGTTATTGGGGCACGCACGGCTGCGGGTGCGGTTCGAGTTCGATTGAGCGGTTGCGCAGTTACGCGGTCGCGCGGTCGCGCAGCTCTCGGTGCCCCCGCGCAACCGCGTGACCGAGCAACCGCGCAACCCCGGTACAATCCCCCCATGCTTCCCGAGCTCAGGACGATCGAGCCGCAGCTCAAGCAGATCCTTTACGGCTGCGTCGAGCACGTGCAGGCCACGAAGGCCGCGCTGTATCTCTCGACCTCGCACGATCTCAACGAGAAGCGCTACGAGCTCGTCACGCACTATCAGTACAACCCCGCCGACCGCAAGGTCGTGAATGCGAACGACGATCTCGTCGATCGTCTCGCGGTGAAGCGGATGCCGTTCTTCATCAACGGCCTCAGCACCGATCAGCGGCTCGCGGAGATTCTCTTCAGCCAGGGCAACGACCGCATTCTCGCCGCGCCGCTCTTCTCGCGCGGACGGATGATCGGCTTCATCGACATGCGCGACAAAGCGGGGAAGAAACCGTTCGCGCCGCAGGACGTCGATGCCGCGCGCAAGATCGCCGACGAAATGCTGGGCGTGCTCGCCTCGCACAAACTGTTCGGCATCGGACCGGTGACGCTCGTCGACGAGCCGACGCCGCGGCGCGGCACGCTCAGCGGAGCGCAGCCGCTGCCGAACATCGTCACGCCCTCTCCTTCTCCGTCGGCTCCCGCGGTCACGCCCGGGCAGGTCTTCAGTCCCGAGGCGACACGCGTGGTCGAAGCGGCGCGGCAGTATTTGATGCGACGGCAGCACGCAGCGGCGACGCAGACGGGAAAGCGTTTGCTCGGCGAGAGCGACATCGAAGTCGTGAAATTGCTGCTGCCGTCCGCGCTCGCGATTCCGGGCGCGGCGGTCGTGAGCCTCACCGCGGTCGGACAGCTCAACAATCCGCAGGCCGTTGTCGCCCTGGCAACGGTTGCCGACGATGCGCTGGACATGCTGCTGCAACACGTGCAGGCGTGGCTGCAGCGCGCGAATCAGCCGCACATGACCGTGCGTCCGCAGATCGCATATCCGTTCGGCGCGCAGGCCGTCGACGTCTCCGCGGCCGGCATCAGCACGATCATCAGCGCGCCGCTGAATCCGCAGTCGATCGACGGACTCGTGCTCACTGTCGCATTCGAGCGCACTCCCGAAGCGAATGCGCAGCGCGCGCTGCAAGTGTTCCTCAAGCAGGTCGAGCCGGCCGTCGAGTCGGTGCTGGCCTCGAGCTCCGGACGCGGCGATCGCTTCGCGCTCGCCGAACAACTGCTCGAGCCCGACTTCAAAAAATATCCCGAGCTCGCCGCGCACGTGCGCGAGGTGGCGATGATGGCGCAGCGCTTCGCGCGCACTCTCGAACTGCCGCCGACGCAGGTCGAGACCGTGCGCATCGCCGCGCTCGTGCACGACGTCGGCATGCGCCTCCTCGACTACGACCGCCTCTACCGCAAAGCGAACATGAGCGCCGAGGAGAAGCGAGGGATTGCGGAACACCCGCTGGTGGGCGCCGCGCTCGTCGAGCCGCTCCTCGGCAGCGAAGTCGCGCAGGCCGTCCTCCGCCATCACGAACGCTTCGACGGCAAGGGCTACCCGAGCCGCCAGAGCGGACAACAGATCCCGATCGCGGCGCGCATCATTTCCATCGTCGACGGCTGGATCACGATGACGTCGCGCGACTCGTATCAGCCCGCGATGTCACGCGAGCAGGCGGTGACGAAGTTGCGGGAAGGCGCGGGCACGCAGTGGGACGCCGCGTTAGTTGACAGGTTCCTGCGCGCGCTGCCGGAATTGCTCGCGTAACAGTCCTTTGGACTGCGGCGGCTGCGCCGCCGCTTTTTTACACGTATACAAAAGCGGCAGCGTAGCTGCCGCAGTCCAAAGAAACCCTCCCCCGCCCCTTCACGTACAATCGCGCGGACGTCTTCGTCCAATTTAAGGAGAAAACCATGCAAAAACGCTCTCTCTTCACCCTCGCGGTAGCGCTGCTCGTGTCGCTGTCCGCGTTTGCCGCAGACCTCACCGTCGACGAGATCATCGCCAAGAACTTCGACGCCATGGGCGGCAAGGACAAGCTGGCGGCCATGAAGTCCGTCCGCTTCACCGGCAAGATGTCGATGGGCCCGATGGAAGCCCCGATCTCGATGACGAAAAAGCGTCCCGAGATGATGCGCCTCGACTTCACGATCCAGGGCATGACCGGCACGCAGGCCTTCGACGGCACGAACGGCTGGGTGGTGATGCCGTTCCTCGGCAAGAAAGACCCCGAGGCCATGAACGCGGATCAGTTGAAAGAAGCGAAGGAAGAAGCGGACTTCGACGGACCGACCTGGAACTACAAGGACAAGGGCAACAAGGTCGAGCTCCTCGGCAAGGCCGACATCGAAGGCACGCCCGCGTACAAGCTGAAGATCACGACCAAGGCCGGCACCGAGTCGACCGTGTACATCGACGCCGACTCATTCCTCGAAGTGAAGTCCGAGTCGAAGCGCACCGTGCAAGGCCAGGAAGTCGAGAGCGAGACGACCCTCGGCAACTATCAGGAGTTCGGCGGCATCATGTTCCCGACCTCGATGGAGATGAAAGCCAAGGGCGCGCCGGGAGCACAAACCATCACGATCGAAAAAGTCGAGATCAACCCCGCCGTCGCCGACGACACGTTCAAGATGCCGGCGGCCAAGAAGGCGGAAGAGAAGCCGGCGGCGAAGCAGTAACTCGCGGTTACGCGGTTGCGCGGTCACTCGGTTGCGCGGTAGTCCTCTCGCCGCGCAACTGCGCGACCGCGCAACCTTTTTGTTCAACACAAAGGAGCGCCAAACCTTGCGAAAAGGCTTCGCAATCTTCACCCTTCTGACAACACTGCCCCTCCTCGCCGCCGATGACGCGCCGAAGCTCGACTCGTCGACGCTCGGCGGACTTCGCGCGCGCTCGATCGGGCCGGCGGTGATGGGCGGACGCATCGCCGCGATCGACGGCACCGCCGACTCGCCGTCGACGATCTACATCGGCGCGGCGGGCGGCGGCGTCTGGAAGTCGACCGACAACGGCACGTCGTTCAAGCCGGTGTTCGATGAGAACACGCAGTCGATCGGCGCGATCGCCATCGACAAAGCGAATCCGCAGACGGTGTGGGTCGGCACGGGCGAGTCATGGATGCGCAACAGCGTGTCCGTCGGCACGGGCGTGTACAAGACGACCGACGGCGGCGCGACGTGGAACAACGCCGGCCTCGCCGACTCCGAGCACATCGCGCGCATCGCCGTCGATCCGAAGAAATCCGACACCGTGTTCGTCTGCGCGACGGGCCACGCCTGGAACGCGAACGAAGAGCGCGGCGTCTTCCGCACGACCGACGGCGGCAAGACCTGGAAGAAAGTCCTCTACGTCGATGCCAACACCGGCTGCTCGGACGTCAGCATCGATCCCGGCGATCCCTCCATTCTTTATGCAGGCATGTGGGACTTCCGCCGCCAGCCGGACTTCTTCCGTTCCGGCGGTCCGGGGAGCGGCCTCTATCGCAGCAAGGACGGCGGCGAAACGTGGCAGCGTCTGACGCAGGGCCTGCCGGCCGGACAACTCGGCCGCATCGCCATCGGCGTTGCGCCGTCGCGTCCGTCGACGGTCTACGCGCTCGTCGAGGCGAAGAAGACCGCGCTCTATCGCTCCGACGACGTCGGCGAGCACTGGCGCGAGACCAACGACTCGTTCAACGTGCAGGTGCGTCCGTTCTACTTCGCCAACGTCGTCGTCGATCCGAAGGACTACAACCGCGTCTACAAGCCGGGCTTCATGCTGACGTTCAGCGACGACGGCGGAAAGTCGTTCTCCGGCTCGATCATGGGCGGCAGCAACGTCCATCCCGATTATCACGCGCTCTGGATCAACCCGCGCGACCCGAACATGATGCTCTGCGGCACCGACGGCGGCGTGTATCAGTCGTTCGACAAGGCGCAGCGCTGGCGCTATCTCAACGTGCTGCCGGTCGCGCAGTTCTACCACGTCAACTACGACATGGACGTGCCGTACAACGTGTACGGCGGACTGCAGGACAACGGCACGTGGATGGGACCGTCGCAGTATCCGGGCGGCATCAGCAATCACCAGTGGCGCACCATCGGCGGCGGCGACGGATTCGCCGTCACGACCGATTCGAACGACGAGGACTACGTTTACGTCGAGTCGCAGGGCGGCCGCATCGTGCGCTTCACGCGCTCGACCGGCGAGTCGAAAGAGGTGTATCCGTTCGCGAAGCAGGACGAGTCGAAGCTGCGCTTCAACTGGAACACGCCGATCTACGCGAGCCCCACGCAAAAGGGCACGATCTACCTCGGCGCGCAGTATCTGATGCGCTCGCGCGATCGCGGCGAGTCGTGGGAGCGGATCTCTCCCGACCTCACGACGAATGATCAGAACCGGCAGAAGCAGCTGCAGTCCGGCGGCTTGTCGATCGACAACTCCAGCGCCGAAAACTACACGACCATCATCACGATCTCGGAGTCGGTGAAGAACCCGAACGTCATCTGGGTCGGCACCGACGACGGCAACGTGCAGGTCACGCGCGACGGCGGCAAGTCGTGGACGAACGTCTCCGCGAACGCGACCGGCGTCCCCGCGCACACGTGGGTCTCGCGCGTCGACGCATCGCACGTCGACGACAACACCGCGTACGTCACGTTCGACGGCCATCGCACCGGCGACATGAAGACGTACGTCTATCGCACCCGCGACGGCGGCAAGACGTTCGAGGCGCTGTCGACGGCCGACGTGAAGGGGTACGCGCAGGTGATTCGCGAAGATCTCGTGAATCCCGATCTTCTCTTCCTCGGCACGGAGGCCGGTCTCTACATCTCCGTCGACGGCGGCAAGAGCTTCGCGCAGTTCAAGGAAAACTTCCCGCCCGTGCCGGTGTACGACGTGCAGATTCACAAGCGCGACGCCGACGCCATCATCGCCACGCACGGACGCGGTCTCTACATCATCGACGACATCACGCCGCTGCGCGGCCTCACCGCCGATGCGCTGGCGAAGGACGTCGTGATGCTGCCATCGCGGCCGTCGAAGCTCGCGATTCCGGCGTTCGGCGGCGCGAGCGAAGGCGATGATTTGTTCGTCGCCGGCGCGACCGACGACGTTGCTTCGATTTCGTACTACCTGAAAAAGCGCCACGTCGTCGGCGACTCGAAAGTCGAGATCTACGACGCCGACGGCAAGCTGCTTTCCACGATTCCGGCCGGCAAGCGCCGCGGCATCAACCGCGTCGACTGGCAGATGCGCCTCAAGGCGCCGAAGATGCCGGCCGGCAACTCGGTCGTCCTCTCCGGAGGCGCCTTCAACGGTCCGCGCGCGCCGGCCGGTAAGTACACGGTGAAGCTGATCAAAGGGAAAGAGACGTACACGACGACGCTCGAGCTCGTGCCCGACTCGCGCGCGACGTACACCGCCGAAGATCGCACGCTGCAGCAGAAAACCGCGCGCCGCTTGTACGACATGCTCGCCGACTTCACGTTCCTCACCGAGCGCGTGCGCGTGCTGCGCGATCAGGCGAACGCGCGCGCCGAGAAGTTGAGCGGCGCGGACAAGAAGCACCTCACCGACTACGCGGCGAAGCTCGACTCGACGTACAAGACGCTCGTCGCCACCGGCGAAGGCGGATGGCTGTCGGGTGAAGAGCAGCTGCGCGAGCGCATCGGCGCGCTCTACGGCGCGGTCAACAGCTTCGACGGACGCCCGACCGCATCGCAGATCGCGGAAGCGGACGTCGTGGCGAAAGAGCTCGAGAAAAAAGCGGCGTGGTTCACCGACGCGACGAAAGAGCTCGCGCAGATCAACCGCACGCTCGTGGCGCGCAAGCTCGAAGAGCTGACCGTGCTCTCGCGCGAAGAGTGGGAAAAGAAAGACGGCGGCGTGATCGGCGCGACGACGAAGAACGAGTTCCGCGAGTGGATCACGAAGTTGCGATGGTAGGGTTCTAGTGGAGCGGCGGCCGCCCTCGGCCGCCGGGATTGGAAACGTTCGGCGATCGGGACGTAACGTTTCGGCGGCCGAGGGCGGCCGCCGCTCCACTGCTTCACTCCTATATGCCCACTCTCCGCGAAAACCTCCGCGCCCTTCCCCGCCCGGTCTGGATCCTCTTCGGCGGGACGTTCATCAATCGCTTCGGTACGTTCGTGATGCCGTTCCTCGCGATCTACCTCACGCGCCGCGGCTACGGTGACGGGCGCGTAGATCATCTCGCCTATCGTCCAGATGACGACGGTCACATGAGAATCCACATTCCCATGTTATCGGCCGCGATAGCGCTCGGGCGCGGCGCTGTGGGTCGGATGCGCCGTGGCGGGTAGCTCAGCGCACGACCTTCTTGATTTTCGGCTATCCGAGGTAGGGATTTGTGTCGCCGTGTCACTCCTACCAGTGAGGGTGTCCTCTCAGCCGCTGCATGACCGTCATGACCATTTCTGCCCGCTGGCTGTCGGCAAGGGCTTGCTTCGCCAAGCATGCCTCTGCGCCGCCGCTCATCTGCTATGCGCAACGGCTGGCCCCGAGAGAGCCGATCCGTGGCTCAAGCGGCAGCCCGACCTTGCTTGGCCCAACCACCTGCACGCGGACCCATTGGTGTTGGGCACGCTCGAAGTCGGTCTTTGATGGCGTACCCGTGGCTCATCCAGGGCGCCGCACTCATCATTCAGATGCAGTCATGGGACTATTTAACAAGTGAGCAATCTCAAAGAGGACATTGAGGAGTTAGTACGATTTAAACGTCTTCGTGATGACGTAGCCGACTTGCGCTCGAAAGGCGTTTGCGCACTGCAGAAGCACGAGGGCAACCAGCGCTGGATCAACCTCGGCAGCCTTCTTGAAGCCGCACTCCTTGCGCGTGTACAACGTAGCGACGATGCCTCCCATGATGCAAGCTTCAAGACCTTCACGAAACGTGTAAACAACTTTCAGCTGCTTCAGCTGTTCCCTGATCCGAACAAGGATGAAATCAATCGTCCGATCGATAAGCGCATTCCGGTGGTCGTGTCCGCGCTATCCCTTGAGGTGCTGTCGAGCCGGTCGCAGACAGCCCTGTCTCGAGAGTCGATGATCTTCTACTACCGCATCCTCTACGAACTCAGCGCCGTCAATCCTCCCGACTGGACGCTTGGCGCAGCTAGGTCCGGCCCTGATGGAGGCGTATCAGCATTCGTCACGAACGAGTGTGTGCGCGCCGTTCTCGTATTCTCCGAGGCATTCACTCACGCCGTTGACTACTTCGAGCACACACGAAGACTCTGCGAGCAATTCGATGTACTGCAGGGAATGATCGAGACTTGCGACGCGCGAGCCTCAGATCACCCGATTCGACAATGGATTGACAAGGCGGTTCAACGAATCTGGCTCGACTGGTTCATTTCGACCGCGCGGGCGCGGCAACGTAGCGCATTCCGCGTTGATCGGCCGGTTTCCCCAAACGCAACGGTCGCGGACGTCGAACGGTATATAAGAAATCTCCCCGAAGAGATCACCAAGTCATTCGAGCAAGCACGGGACGAAATCGACCTCGCGCGGAAGACCATCGCCGAACTTGATGGTGAGCCCCCCGTATTTCCAGAAGAGTATTCCCGTTTCTCGGACCGACGTCGTGATCATGAAGTTGTCGCGCATAAGTTTGCGGAGGGAGTAATTGACAGAGCCTTCACGGAAGCGGACGAGGCACTGAAGGCTTGCACATCAGCCGGACTTGTAACTATCTCGAGGCGGGGAAACACCCGGTCGACCAACACTTCGTTTCCGTCCATGGCCAAGCTCGGCGCTTTGCTCGTGCAGTTAGCAACACGGTTCAGGCGCGTGGTGCGCGAGATCCATAAGGTCCTCGAACCCACACGACATTATGTCGAGTCCGTGCTCGATCGAGAACTTGCCGCGTCCAAGCAATTCGACGCTGGCGATCTTGTGTTCGCGGCGGCGTCCTTCGGGTTCATCACAAGTTGGACTCAGGGACGCAAACGACTAGCAGACGCATGCGGGCTTCTTAGCGAAGCCGTGCCCATAACAGGAATGTTGTCAACACGCCACACGATCCATTCGACGCGTCGCGGCTATAAGCTCTTCCCAACCGGATGCGAGATTACACGCAGCCTCGCCGCGCTCTTTGAACACACTGATTATCCCTTCGATCCGTCGACCGCACAAGCGCTTGTCGACAGCATCCGCGACAAGATCATCGTTTTCGATGACCCAGCGATCGCAGGATGGAACTTCGATGGCTCCGCTGAGCAAGAACGTCCATCTGTGTGGGTAACGGCAGTGACAGTGCTCGCGTTGGAGCGTCTCATGAGGATGCTTGACCGGCGCATTAACCACATCGTTCTCTCCCACTTTCAGGTCGTTCAGCCCAACGCCTCACGGAGTAGCTTGACGCTGAATGATCTCGTCTATCCGGATTACGGCTTTAGTGCCTACTACGGCTCGGACGCTGCCGCCGTCCCTCTTGGCGTTCGCCTCGAGCAGATGCGCGCGAATCTCATCCGGAGCCCGCTGCCGGGACTGGCCAGGCGCGAGAGTGATCCGAAGCGTGTTGTGTCGGCCGTTCTCTATGGCCCACCAGGAACGGGAAAGACGACATTGGCAGAGGCACTGGCGACGACCAGCAGAATGCCACTCGTTATGCTCTCTCCGTTCGATCTTCGGACGGACTCCGGGCAGACCGTGGAGGGACGGAGTCGCCTTGTATTCGAGGCACTCTCGATGTTAACGAACGCAGTCATTCTGTTCGACGAGTTTGAGACGGCGCTGCCTCGGCGCGATATCGGTGCGATGCCAACGGCGGAGGCAGCAGATCATCCAAGCGAAATATTGGCTCCCGTCGATAGCGTCCTCCAAGGCCTACTCCCGCATTTCGCAAAGCTCCACGAAGTAGCGCGCCGACAGGCGCTCGTATACTTCATGGCAACGAATGACCTGAGATCTGTGGATGAAGCCGCGATCCGGCGGGGGCGCTTTGACATCTGGTTGCCTGTGTACAAGCCGGACCCCTTGTCCCGTGCGGGTACGCTACTCTACCGGTTAGAGCGCATTCGCAAGCGCCTCATTGCACGGCCGGCCAAGCTGACCGCGAGCGAAGCGATTCGCGTGCTGCAGGTTGTTGCAAGTACCAAGGATGCCACAGCGAGCACGCTTGCTGATGCGGACCTGCGGTTGCCCGCGTGGGCAACAGACCCGTCACGGCCAGTGCCGCCTGATGGCGATATTCAGAGCGCGTCGTTCCGTCACGTTCTGAAAGGTGCTGAGGCATCGTTCGAGCGACCACTTACGCCGTGGGTGCTCAAACCGGCAGAGAATTCGTGGCTAAAGAGTCATCGATCCAGTTCCGCAGATCGCTCGTGGAAGGATGAAATGCGGGAACGCTCGTGGCTCGCTTCCGCAGAGCGAGAGCTGGTTGTAAGCCTCAATCGTGCTCTTGAGGACCGACCGGACGCGGCGTCAAGGATATTCAAAGCTGCGCTCAAACCTGTTGAGCACGGATCGTGACGACGCTCGAGCTTTGGACCGCCGCAGTTGCGCATGACAGGATCCGCGGCGCCGCCGGTTCCTGCATTCTTAAGCCGGGGTTTCCGCAGCATGGAGTCCAATGATCGTAGTCTCGTTCAGTGGGACTTCCGGGGGGGACGTCGAGCGGGTCGCGCAGGCGATCGAGATCGTCGCCGGTCGGCGTGAACAACAGCCCATCGTGGTCGTCTCGGCGCTTGACGGTGTGACCAGTGACCTCGTTGCAGCGAGCGAAGCGGCTCAAGGTCAAGATCCGGATCGCGTCGCGTCCATCATCGGCGCTGTGCGTCAGCGTCACGAGGATGTTGCACGAAGGCTAGTATTCAATAAATCGGATTTCATTGATGCTTTTTTGCGTCAGCTCGACCAACAGATCGACGAAATCAAGACGATTCTAAGCGGTATCGCGCTCCTCGGCGAGATCACACCTCGAGGACGCGACAAGGTGATATCCATCGGCGAGAAACTTTCTTCGGTTCTTCTTGCCTACTCGATGAGGATACGAACGCTGCCGGCTCAGCCCGTCAGCTCGGAGGAACTGATCTGGACCGACGATCGCTTCGGAGGAGCGGAACCGTTGATGGATCTCACGCGCGACGCGGTCCGTCGCGTCCTCCTGCCACTCCTCGCACGTGACCGCATTCCGGTAATGGGGGGCTCCATCGGCCGCACTCGCCAAGGCGCGACGACTACCCTCGGACGTTACGGTGCTGATTACAGCGCGGCGGTCGTTGGCGCGGCGCTCGGCGCGGATGAAGTTCAGATCTGGACCGACGTCGATTGTCTGATGACGTGCGACCCGCGTTTGGTTTCAGGCGCGCGGATCATCGAACGGCTGTCATTCGCCGAGGCGGCGGAACTCGCCGGGTTCGGAGCGAAACTTCATCCCCGAACGCTAGAGCCGGCCGTGATCGCTGGAATTCCGGTGCGGGTACTCAACACGCACAACCCATCATCGCGCGGAACGTTAATCACGCGCGAAGGCGACCCATCTGGTTCGGGACCGAGATCGATCGCTCGAAAGACAGGGATTACCATCGTTCACGTGGCGTCGAACAAGATGCTCGGCGTGCACGGATTCCTGGCCAAACTCTTCGGCGTGTTTGATCAACTCGCGATCTCTGTCGATGTGATCACGACGTCGGAGATCTCAGTGACGGTGACGATCGACGATCGACACAACGTCGAAGAGCTTGAGAACCGACTGAACGATCTCGGGAAGGTCGAACTCCTTGAAAACCAATCCATCGTGGCCGTGGTAGGAACGAATCTCAAGCGCGAGTCAATAATAGGCGCACGTGTCTTCGAGGCATTGCGCGGCATGCGCTTTCAGATGGTCTCGCTCAGCAGCTCGGGACTCAATTTGAGCATCGTCGTCCCAGATGCGCATTCGGAGCGTGCTGTGCAGGCACTTCATGCGGCATTTTTCGAGGACGCGGCGAACGTATGAGATTCAAGCCCTCATCAGTCTTCGGCGAGTCCGCAGTCGGAGAGAGGATTTTATGCAAGTTGTCGGGAGACGCCGGGATGAGATCAATGAGATTCTCCTCCTTCCATGCCCTGGTATTATTGCTACTGACCGTCGAACCAATGTTCGAAATGGCTCCGTTTACGTGAGGCCCGAGAACTATTCGAAATGCGCAAGAGGTGCTATCTTCCGGCCTGCCAAGCAGTTCTGAGGAGTCGAATTTATGGCTACACCTCCAATTGTCGAATTGCGGAATGTGAGACTGCGAAAGCTTGAACAGCTTCGCGAGCTGGGCTTCGACCCGTATCCCCCGAAGTCGCGTCGATCCAACTACATCCAAGACACGCTTGCGCGCTTCGACGAGCTGACCGGCACCGTCGTAACGGTCGCGGGGCGCCTGATGTCGCTCCGCGCGCACGGAGCACTGAGCTTCGCGCACCTACAGGACATGACGGGGAAAATCCAGTTATACCTGCGGCGCGACGAGATGAGAGAAGCATCGTCGAGCACGGGAAACATCGGGTATCAGAACCTTGGTTTACTCGACGTCGGCGATTTCATCGAAGCGACTGGCGTGGTCATGGTGACGCAGAAGGGCGAGCGTTCAATTGGGGTCCAGACCGTAAGAGTTCTGGCCAAGTCGCTCCGTCCCCTTCCGGAAAAGCGAGCGGGGGTGCGAGATCGGGAAGCCATCCTCCGAAGGCGATATCTCGACACGACCGCAACCCCCGATCACAAGGATCCATTCGAGAAGGTGTCGCTGATGTTGTTCGCGATCCGAGAGTTCCTAGCGGCACGCGGCTTTCTCGAGTTTAATACGCCTGTCCTCCAGCCGCAGTACGGTGGTGGCTCCGCTAAACCGTTCAAGACTCACGTGAACGCTCTCCGAACGAATGTCTTCCTCGCGATCTCTCACGAACTGTACCTAAAGCGACTGATTGCGGCGGGGTTTGATCGCGTCTTCACGATCGGACGCTATTTCAGGAACGAGGGCATGGACAGTACACACCACCCCGAGTTCTCTATGGTCGAGACCATGTCCGCGTACGAGAATTATGAGTTCAATATGACGCTCGTCGAAGACATGTTTAAGCACGTGGCCGTGAATGTGTTCCATCGTACGTGCTTCAACGTCTGCGGCCACCAAGTCGACCTCGCTATTCCATGGAGGCGAACTATGATGGTTGACGCCGTCAAAGAAGTGACCGGCGTCGATTTCGGGCAAGCGCTCTCGATTTCGGAGGCGAATGGACTTCTATCGGGCTTGGGCATCACCGAATCCGCTGAGTCCGTGGGTCACGCCTTGGTCCGTGCATTTGAGGAACGCGTCCAGCCTACCCTAATCCAACCGACTCTCGTGTATGGTCATCCGGTCGAAATTTCGCCGCTCGCTAAGGCGATGCCCGAGGACAGCCGCTACGCCGAGCGCTTTGAAATCTTCATCGGCGGATTGGAGTGCGGGGATAACTGGTCCGAGCAGAATGACCCACTCACGCTACTGAGACGATGGACCGAGGCTAAGTCCCTGCGACCCGATGAGGGTCAGCCGCTCGACTACGACTTTCTCGAGGTTCTCGAGCACGGAATGCCTCCGACGACCGGTATCGGACCGGGCATTGAGCGGATGGCAATGATTTTTAACGAGACGCAGAACATCGACGACGTCATTTTCTTCCCCCTCATGCGACCGTCGATGTCGGATGCGAATCAAGCGATTTATGGCGCTGAGGCGTACAGCGGATCAACGCTGGGGGAACTTGCGCTGCCCATGGAGGCGTTAGGACCATTGATCTCCGAGGGTGTGTTGGAACCCGAAGGGACTAACGTTTCCGTGGAGCTAAACTTGAAGATATGGCGCGCGCGAACAGAAGGAGGACTCTGGCGCGCGTACGGCTTCGCTCGCCTGATCGGTTTTCTAGCAGGAAAGGATATTCTCATCACGGGCTACCAGATTGCGTCGCAGGCCGAGTTGTCCGCTGAAACCGAGGCCCGCAAGTACGCCGACCATATGCATCTTATTGTTCAAAACGACCTGCAACGGCTCTGTTCGAGCACACGCTTTATAGTAGCCCAACAGGTTATGCTCGACGAGCCTTGACCCGTTACCCAACCCGATCTCTGGAGAAATCGTCTAGGATTACAAAACATGCATGAGGTTCCGAGCTGGATCAACGCAATGTCCATCGCGGTAGCTGCCATGCTCGGTCTAAACACCGCATTACTCGCATGGCTTCTCTATTTCTCCTCGCGGAGACGCCGTCGCGAGGAATGGCTCCGTCACCTCATTGAGCTTCACAGTTTGTTTTGGAAAGGCGAAGACTTCAGCCGCGTCCGGTCGTGGCTAGCGTGCCCGGAGTCCCATGCCACATTGCGCCCTATTCTCAGAAAGCGTCGCGCAGTATACGACGATGAATCTAACGCCGAACCGGTAACTGACGACGATTACGCCCTGATCAGCTCGATCGTTTCCTAAACCTTCTGATGAGAATCGTGGTCCTGAATCCTGAGTTCAATGGCCAGCGGCAGCTATGGCGCCGCCTATTCGACGACTATTGGCTTCGGGCGCTTCGCTCTCCTGGCCGCGAAGACGTGGATTGGTACGCTCGCACCTTTTATCGTGAGCTGTATGAGGAGATGTCGGTGTCGATCAACGGCGCGACTCCGCCCTCTGAAACGCGTGTGATTGAGGTAATCGCGGATTCGTTCCAGCCGCCCTCTTGAAGGATAGCACCCCGGGCTCACGGTCTCAGGGTCGATCAGCAAGCTTTCGCTCAAGCCGCAATCCGCCAATCCTTTTCGTCTTCCACGCGTCGGAGGCGGTATAGCGTCAGCTGCGGGCTCGCCACGCCGGTCTTCCATAGGTGGTATCAATGCTAAACCTCGCCGAGAATCTCTGCCGTCGAGGTCTGCCTTTGCATCACGAGGCGAGCCTCTGTCCCACCAAAATACGATTCTTCTCTGCCCAATTCCGAGAAACCGAGCTTTCGGTAAAGAGCAATGGCAGGAATATTGTCAGGTTCAACACTCAGGCGAATACATGACAGGCCACTTGATTCTAGAGCACGAATTAGTGCAAGGGTTAGGTCGCGGCCCACTTTATGTTTGCGAAATTGTGGGTGCACGACGACATTGAGAATCCAACCGATCGAACCGCGCGGGGTTGCCGCGCCGAGAGCATGACCAACGATCCTACCATCGTCGTTCCTGCCGTCGTCAATCTCCGCAGCGAAAAAGAACTCCCCCAAGGCGTCCACGGCCTGCCTAAAAAAGAAGAGAGGATAGCTTAAATGCCTAGTGCCATCTTCATCGGTGAACCCGGCGGTCTCAACGGCGTACAGAGCCGGCACGTCTTGTGTGATTGCGGGACGAATAAGAGTACGAACGTACATAACCAACACTATCTCCTCAAGAGCGCATGGCGTGGCAATTGTGGCTGTCGTAAAGGGCATCCTTCAGAAGGCCACCAGAGCGCAAATAGCCGAGAATAGAACCATCTGAATGACCACAGCAACCTTCCAAGTCACTTACTGATGGGCCTGGCCGTTAAAGGGAAACTTTCCAGATCCAGCAGCTTATGGTGTTCGAGACAGGTTGCGAGGAGTCGGTTGAGGTTAAGGCCAAACCCAGCCATTGGCGGGCAGCCATAGCGAAGCGCGTCAACTAACTCTTGCTGGACATGCTGACCCGGACCCCAATGAGATTCCACATTTTGCCTCTCGAACGCGTCAAGCTGCCTCCTCCAGTCATTCTCTTCTTGTACTATTTCGCAAAGGCGCAGACCGTCGAGAAAAAGGTATCCCCGGCTGGCTAGCTGCGAGTCCTCGTTGTACGCCCGTGCGAGTGGAGAAAGGGATTTCGGGAGATAATTCAGGAACAGTGCGCATCTCTTGGATGCCGACGTGGCAAACTCCATAGCCGCCTTCACCGCGAGACGATCCCGCAGGTTCTCACCTGGTCCTACCCCTCTTGCTGACGCCTCCGCCGACGCCTCACTCTCGCTAAGCAGCTCCACCTCACGACCCAATATCGTCGTGGTCGCCTCGCTCACAGTGACGTGCTGCCAGTCCATACTCAGCACATTGCAGGCGGCATTGCTAGCCAGCCCCAGCTCACCCAGACGCATTGCCATCGACGACAGAACCTGCTTTACGTAACGACACACATCTGCTTGCGTTGAGTATGCAGCAATTGCCTCGACCAATGTGAACTCCAACAATTCTGGTGATTCATTACGAAACACCCTCCCAGCTTCAAACACCCGCTCAACGCCTGCAACGACGAGTTGCTTCAGCCGTACCTCGCACGTGCCTCGCAAGTACAGCTGCCTCCCGAGCCTAGTACTATAGGTTTCGAGTGGTCGTGCGCTACCGGCTGCCGGTTGCTTCAACAAAAGTCCTGACTCCACCTCCACAAACCTCAGCTCACGGAGCATTCGTCGAAGACTATGAAGCGTCTCGCTTCTCGCCAGAATATTGCTCCGCAAGTTTTCATTCATCAGCGGCAAGACTCGCGCGGCCGTTGTCAGTTGCTCATTACTAGCACCGTGCCACTTGTCAGGAGGAGGGCGGTCGGGAAGGGAAAGGACTCGCGGCGGTGCTTCGGAAAACACCGACCTCTGCCCGGTCTCCGTGGTTCCCACCACGCCAACGACCTCGAGGATGGCGCCTGTCGGAGGGATCCGTGCCTCCTGGAGTTCGCCCGATCTCCTAACAACAACCTGGATACTTCCGCTGGTGTCGGACAGATCGATAAAGACCACCTGTCGCATTCGACGAATGCGAACGGCCCGTCCTGATACCAATACCTTCTGGCCGAGTTCCGACTCCGTCACATCAGCAGCAAGCGTTCTGGACGGGATCGCCACTGCGTCACCCTCGGAACCGCTTTCGTGGCCGCTCCGTAAGAGATGGACCACGGTATATACAAAGCGCTCACTCGCGGATACGGAATCGAGCACCCTTACGATCGTGGTCCGCTCAATCACGGATTCGCCATTCACTGTGCGGGGTTTGTCGCTGTAGTGGGCACGTGCCACCAGTTCGTCCCCTGCGAGTAGGGGCTGCCGCCAGACGACAGACAACCGACTCCCGCACAACAGATCTCGGAACTCCGGACGGCTGATCAGCTCGCGATTCACGCACAGCAAGATATACAGGCCCGATGCCGAACCCTTAGGGAGCACGATATTCGCGAGATCATCGCGCAGATGTTCCTTGAGAGGGTCGAATCGCGCGGCAAAGGCCTTGGCCTGCGTCTTATCAACGGTAATTCTATCTAGCTCGATCTCCGCCCCCATATCAGCCCTCCGAGATCATGGCGCCCGGCTCGATAGCGCGAAAACCCCAACTCGTCGAAGCCCGCATCTGCCATCAAGGACAGCCACTCGCGGCGCTCCAGAAATCCTCCTATGTTCCACCAACCATCGAACAATCCATAGAACATGTTGAGCGCCCAAGGACAACCTTCCACCGTCGTAGTGCGAGCACCCTCGGCGAGCAAGACAGATCCTCCGGTCTTTAATGATTGGTAGATGAAGCGCAAGGTTGCGGCTTTGTGCGCTGCACAATGCAAGCCGTTGACTGCGAATATGACGTCGAACTGACCGAGGTCGGTCGGACAATCGAAGTCGAGACGTGCTTTCGCACCTCGAAGCGGAAGACGCTCGAGCAACGCCACGTGTTTGTCGGTTCTCAGATACTCGCCGGTTACGTGTGGCGCAACCAAGCGCGAGGCATTACCAATACCCGCCGCCAACTCCAGAACTCGTCCTGAAAGTAGACTCCGCTCTTTCAGGAGCGTGGCCGCCAACTCTGCGTATACGCCCATGGGCCAGCCACACATCAGTTCTTCCCAGAAGCCTGGCATGCCTCTCATGAGGTCCTCTCCGGAGCGCCGTTCGGCCACGACGTCGGACCAGGAATCAGCCAAGACCCCGAGTGCTTTTTCGGCACTTCCAGTATCACCGGGTCCAGCATCAACGTCACCTGCGCAGAGACGTTCAAACTCTATCAGGCGCTGCGCCTCCTGCAGAATGTACTCGGCTGCTGAAGTGTTGCGGACATGCTTCGTAGTCTCAGCGGAACTGACCCTCCGTGCGACCCGCATTGCAGCATCAAGTAACGACCCGTAGCGACTCTGCGATTCAGTTCTGCCCCTAAGACCAAATCCAACCTGCAACCGCTTCACCTTGTGTGATTCCGTACGTGGCAGTGGACCGGAGACGACTACCGCCGGTGCAAGAGAATCCGCTTGGGCACAAAGTAACTCCTGAGCGTTAAGGACGTTATCGACCCAGACGCCGATATCTTCTCCTAAGCGATGATCCCGTACTCCGAACACTACGGTGTGTTTCACTCCCCGGGCACTGTACGCGGTTTCGACGGTGTGGGGCGAAAGTGACTCGCCACCGCGGTTGATCTGCTCCTTTCGTCGCCCTGAGAGCACGAGAAGACCTCGTCGGACTGTTGCGAGATCACCAGTTCTTAACCATCCATTTTGAAGGACGCTGTGAGTCGTCTCTGGATCCCTCCAATAACAGCGCATGAGATTTGGGCCCGATACGTAGAGCTCGCCGTCAATAATCTTCGCGTCGGTCCCCGGAAGGGGTTGGCCTATGGGCGGGTGAGCGTCTATGTATTCACTTCGGAACTGTGCATCGCTCATGAGAGGGCAAAGACAGCTGAAATTGACGGCTTCTGTTAAGCCATAACCTTGCACAAGGCGCGGACCATATAGATCGAAAAACGCTGCAGCGAGCTCGGACGACAGCGGTGCGGCAGCGGTAATCACGTAGTCTAAGGATCGCGGCCACTTGGGCGCTGCCGCGATTAAGTCATGAATCATCGCCGGCACCATTGAGACAGTACGAACGCCGTACTCGTCGAGCTCTCGCTCGAAGAACCGCGGCTCAAAGCGGTCAAACAGCACGAGCGTACTGCCCGAGAGCTGCGTGCCAATCAAAGACATCATTAGCGCATTGCAGTGGAACAACGGAAGGAAGGTACCGTGCGGCCCATCGGTGAACCGATGCGCGGTGGCAACCGTGCGGGCGTTGTGCTCGACAGCCTCGCGACCCAAGACAACGCCCTTCGGGCCACCGGTCGAGCCGGACGTGTACATGAGGAATCGGTCGTCGGACGACACCAGATCATCCAACGCGCCACGCGCGTCCGACTCCCGGACTCTCGCCACGCCAGATCTGTCGACAATCCACGACGCGCCACTGTGCTTGGACACGAACGCAAGGTAAGCCGCATCTACTCGTGGCGAAACAGGGACGGCGACTACTCCGGACTTGTACAACTCCCACAGGGTCGCGGCTGCAGCGAGGCCATTTGGAAGACGGACTATCGCCCGTTCGCGCTCCGTGATCTGACGAAGGGCGGAAAGGCTGCGTTTGTCGTTGAATCCTCTTGGCGACTTGATCATCGTCCGGGAACTGGGCACGCGTCAAAACATTCGAAAAACCCTACTTTGTCCGAATCTCCTGCAGGCGAGCCGCTGAAACCCCATCGATCATCGTCCGATTTACCATCGGATGGTCGTCGTCAATAGGTCCCGTATCGCTGTCGGGGTGATATGCAATCACATCCATCGTCTCCGTGTCGGTGAAAAAGCTGTGATGACCGCCGGCGGGGATTACGAATGCAATCCCGGCCAGCAGCGGAAACTCGACATCCTCACCGCTCCCATCACTCTCAGACGGACAGATACACCGGCCGGACCCGGCAGCGATCACGCCCGCTCTCAGCGACGGGTGCGTGTGCCTCGTCTGCTGAATGCCGATTGGAAAATGGAGATGATTTAGGCACGCGTCTCCTCGTATTACGGGCGGCACAAGAAGTGTATCCGTGCAGCCATCAATATACTTAAGGCGACCCTCCTTCTCGATAGGCCCTCCGATGGAGAACAGACCCTGATATCGAAGCCTGCATACCGCGAAGCCCACGCCGCCCTGGATCGATCCAGCGTACGGAAGCGAGAAGTACATGCCTGGACGAAGCGAGAACTCGAGATCCACCGGACCCAATACGCGAAGCGTCGCTCGGCCCTCGGCGGCAAAGCCGAACATTGTGCCCAACCCGTCAAACTCCAAGACCTCTGTGCCTCTCCAGCCGAGTACACTGCTAGGCCAAGCTGGGTCGTTATCCTCAAACAGCAGACCTGTCCGAATTTGCAACGCCTGGAAATGAGACGACTTCATCGCGTTGACTCCCCAAAGTAGGTCGTTCTTACAATGTCACCGTCCAGGAACGCCCGTGCATCGATTTCAGTCTGAAACACCACGCCCGCTACAGAGCCCTGCATCAACCAGAAACCTATCTGGACCAGGCTTGCCGCCGTAGTTCGCGCGATCGCCGACATTTTCCTGCAGAGAACCGTGCTCGGCCGCACCTCAACCAAGCGGTCAAGGCGTTCGCGTCCAACGCCTGAGGATCCCTCGACGGAGACATAAATCACAACTCGATCCTCATGAACCACCGGCACGTCAGATGCGAGTCGACGATCCAGGCTTTCTGGGGTTGGATTATCCTTGAGCAGTCGTTCAACCCACTCATAGTGTCCCGGATATCTCAACGTTTTGTAATCCAAGGAGCTAATAGCTCCCTTAAACCTCTCCGGCAAGTTTGCCGCACCACCGGAGGTGAGTGCCTCCTCAAAGGTCTCGCCAGCTAGAACCACGAGTTCCCTTCGCGTGAGGGATTCCTCGTCGCTGATTAGACCTTCTCGCAAGCATTCTGAACGTTTGAGGTATTCGGTCGCTACCCCGATCGAACTCCACGTGATGCCATAAAAGTGTGGAGCCTGAGCGCACATGGGCAACGCACCGACTCGCATGCGGACATCGTCCGGCTTGATCCCCTTTTCCTTAGCGCGCTGGATTAGCTGACAAGCCAGCACGTTGACAAAGCCAGGAGCAAGCCCAGTCTGTAAGACGAGCCCTGTTTTCGCTTTTGCGAATCTCTCGACGATCTCTCGTGTTTCGTCAACGTATTCTGTTAGGTTCGCGTAATGGCAGCCCGAGTTGACGGCGGCCTGTGCGATTCGCGGCGCTTCGCCTCCAGGTAGGCAGTCAAGAACTACTGAGACTGCATCGAAGCACTCAAGTCCAGAGAGATCGCCGCTCGGCGGTAGTTCGAACGCCTTCGCGACGATGTCATCTGCCCGTTTATTAGCGTCATCGACAGCGCGTTTCGCTTTATCAAGATCCTGGTCACCGCAGTAGAGTCTATATTTGCGCCCGTTTCTGTAGGCTGTTAGGAGCAGAAGCGCTGCGCTTCCGATGTTGCCGGCCCCTACGACTAGAAAACCATCCTTCGACAAAGTATGCCTCCTGACCTCTAATGTGTCGTCGGCGATCTCACCGCCCGAGTCCACCGGCACACTCGGCATCAAATGGCGACCGCGCGCAAAGGTTGCTTCTTCCAGTTCCCAAACTTCGCAACCCCTCGCACTTGCTCAACTGAGCAATCGAATATCGTTTGCGGATCGAGGCCGCATGAGCGTCGTTGTCGCGAGAGGACGGACCTCCACAGATAGGAGTGACGCGGGACGAGATTTCCCTACCCTGGCGTAGCCGGATGTAGCCGGGTGTAGCCGGGACCAAGAAGGTGTGCCGGTGAGCTACACTTGCGCTATCCCGGCAACAAACACGAAGGCGCTTTTCGTAAATCATTGACTCGGCTATGGCCATCTAACTTGCTCAGGCAAGAACACACCATGCACTCGCTTCGGCGAGAACATCACGTGCCTTCGTCAAGCGCGTTCTGGCCTCGCGAAATGGGGAAAAGCTCGCCGTCATTTCCTGGACGCAGCGCTTCGCTCCGCAGCCGCTCATCTCCCTCGGCTATCTCCTCACCGGCATCGGCTTCGCGCTCACTGGCCTCGCGCGCACCCTGCCCGCGCTCATCGGCACCGTCGTTATCTGGACGATCGGCGAGATGGTCTACGCGCCCGTCACCGGCGCCTTCGTTACCAGCCTCGCGCCCGAGCGCTACCGGGGGCGATACATGGGGATGTGGATCCTCATGTGGTCGATGGGGATGCTGCTGGGGCCGTATCTCGGCACGCTTCTGTACGCCTACAACCACGCCGCTCTGTGGGTCGGCTGTGCCGTTGCCGGGGCTGCCGGGGCGGGCTTGTCGATCATCCGGCCGAAGCGGGTTTCTTCCGTTATTTCTTTAAACTCCTGAAAACAAACATCCTGCTGAGTCGGGCACGCTACTTGCCTACCGCGATCTGACGATAGTGGCACTACCACAATCGCAGCAAACACCACGTTGGGGTCGCGATTAAAAACAACCTAGGCAGGAGGAAGCTTTGATGTCACCGCGCGTCCCGTTCAGGTCCGTATTCGTCCTATTCGCGCTATTCGCCCTCACTCTCACACTCCACGCTCAGACGATCTATTACCTCAACGGAGATCCCGCCGATCAGGCCAACAAGGTTACGTCGACGCCCGGCACTCCTACGTTCTCGACGACGGCACCCGCCGGCGCGGTTCCGGTCACGCAGTTGACCACGCCGTTCGCGAACGCGGATGTCGTCGCCAATCCGCTCGCCGCATTCTGGTCGGGCGCGTACAGCGGCAACGTCACGGGCGTTCTCGATCTCAAGTGGTACTGGAGCACGCCGAATCCGGCGGCGCTCGCGATCGGAACGGACCTCGAGGTCACGGTCTTCGCCGATCCTGATTACACCGCGGACGATCTCGCGCAGGCAGGCAAGATCATCGGCCGCGCGATCGTTCCACTCTCCGGCATCTCCGCGACGCCGACGCTGATTGAGAATTTGATTCCGGTCAACGGCATCGTGCACAACACGCTGCTCATCCAGGTCGTGCCGGAATTCGTCGACACCGGTGAAGGCATCTTCGTCCAATACGGCTCGCCGGCCACGCCTTCGTCGTTCACGATTCATGAAGCGCCGCCGCGCATTCAATTCCCCGCGGCGACGCAGGCATCCGGCTATCCGCCGCGATACAAAACCTTCAACCCCACTCCCGATCAGCTCGCGGCCGGCATCGGCAACGATGCGGGCGAGCCCTCGATCGGCTCGAACTGGTTCACCGGCAAGGTGTGGTTCGTTGCGCTCCTGCAGTCGCTGCGTGTGACGTTCGACGACGCCTGCGCGACGACGCCGCTGGCGACGTTCGAAAACAAATCGTCGCCGATCACGTCGACGGAGAGCTTCGACCCGATTCTCTACACTGACCACTTCACCGGCCGCACGATTACCTCACAGCTCTTGTTCGGCACGACGACGAGCGCATCGGCGTACACCGACGACGACGGCGAGACCTGGCTCCCGAGCCAGGGCGCCGGCATCGCGTCGGGCATCGATCACCAGACCCTGGGCGGCGGACCGTTCCACGCGCCGAGGCCCGCGGCGGCGCAGTGGCCGACCGCGACGTACTACTGCGCGCAGGATCTCGTGCTCGCGGGCTGCGCGCTCAGTCTCGACGGAGGCCGCACGTACGGACCCGCGGTTCCGACCTACACGAGCGAGTGCGGCGGTCTGCACGGACACATCAAAGTCGGTCCTGACGGCACCGCGTACCTCCCGAACAAAGGATGCGGCGGACAACAGGCCGTCGTCGTCTCCGAAAACAACGGCATGAGCTGGGACATCCGCAAAGTGCCGAACAGCCTCGGCGCGAACAGCGATCCTTCCGTCGCGATCGCGAAAGATGACCGCGTCTACTTCGCGTTCATCGACAACGACAACTTCCCCGTCGTCGCGGTCTCCGACGATCACGCACACACCTGGTACAACATCAAAGACGTCGGCAAGCTCGCCAACATCAACAACGCCGTCTTCGCGGCCGCGGTCGCGGGCGACAAGAATCGCGCCGCCGTCGCCTACCTCGGCACCACGACGCCCGGCGATCTGCAGGCGCGCGAGTTCCCCGGCGTCTGGCACCTCTACATCTCGAGCACCTACGACGGCGGCAACACCTGGCACACCGTCAACGCGACGCCGAACGATCCCGTGCAGCGCGGACCGATCTGGCTGAAGGGCGGCGGCGAAGTCTCGCGCAACCTCCTCGACTTCATGGATGCCACGATCGATCGCGAAGGACGCGTGCTCGTCGGCTTCGCGGACGGCTGCCTCGGCGACTGCGTCGGCGCACCCGACTCCGCGCGCGGCAACACCTACGAAGACGTCACCGCGATCGTTCGCCAGACCGGCGGACGTCGCATGTTCTCCGAATTCGATCCGGCCGATCTCTCCGCGCCCGGCGCGCCGACGCTCACCGTCACGCGCAACGGCTCGCTTTCCCGTTTGACGTGGTCGCAGGCGAACAACGGCGGCTACGGGGCGACGACTTACTCGGTGTATCGCAAACAGCAGTCGGACACGGATGAGAAGCTGCTTGCCAACGTCGGCAACGCCACGAGCTGGACCGATGCAACGGCCGACGAGAACAAGAGCTACATCTATCGCGTCAGCGCGTCGAACGGCGCCGGAAGCTCCTGCGCCACGAACGCGGTCACGGCCGCGCCGCGCGGCAACTCCTGCACGACCGGCGTGAAGGTCCTCAGCGATCCGAACGGCGATCAGAACGGCGCACCCGCCAATGCGGCACTCGACATTCAGTCGGTCTCGATCGCCGAGCCGTATTACTCGAACGGCGCGCAGAAAGTCTCCTTCATTCTCAAAGTGAACAGCCTCGCGGCGCTGCCGCCGAATGCGCAGTGGCGCGTGATCTGGAACTTCCCCACCACGGTCGGCGGCAGTTACTACGCCGACATGCGCACCAGCGAGACCGGCGCCGTCAGCTTCGAATACGGCGAGATTCTCGTCACCGGCCTGGTCATCACTTCGGTCGGACAGCCGTCGAAGCTCGGCGACGCCGATCCGGAGAGCAACTACAACGCGGACGGCACGATCCGCATCGTCCTCTCGACCGACAAGATCGGCGACGCCGTGCCCGGTGATCTCATCGGCGGTCTCATCGCGCGTACGTACCTCGCCACCGGCAGCCAGGTGACGACGTTCCGCGCCGCAATCGACGCTGCCGGCGGCTCGCAGACGTACAGGCTCGTCGGCAACGGCTACTGCGCGCCGCCGGTCGTGACGTGCTACGAAGACGACGACGCGTCGATCGGCTACTCGATCGGATGGCAGGGCGTCGACAATTCCAACGCCAGCGCCGGTCACTTCCACATGGGCGGCGTCGGCGATCCGCAAGTCGTCGGACAGGACGTGATGGAGATGTCGATCCACGTTCCCGCTGGACAGTACGGCGCCATCACGTATCACTACGCCACGAGCCGCAAGGGCGGCACCGCGGAAATCTTCATCGACGGCGTTTCGCAGGGCACGATCGATTACCTCGGCTTCGTCGGCGACACCGCCGCCGATGCGCAGTTCGGACCGAGCAAGCGCTTCGCCGGACTCCAGCCGGGCGATCACGTGTTCGAGATTCGTCCCGCCGGCAACGGCGCGGTCTACGTCGACCGCCTCTGCCTCGAGAGCTCGACGTCGAACGGAGGACAGCAGTCCGAGTTCCAAACGTCGACATCAACGCGCAGCAACGCGTTGCTGCCGGGCGTCGAGTTGGTGCTGCCTGTGACGCTCAACACGAAAGCGAAAGCGCTCTCGGTGATCCTGGAAGCGACCGGCGGCACCGGCAAGATCATTCTCGTCAATCCTCTCGGCACACAAATCGCGACGGCGACGACCAACGCGAAAGGCTTCGCATCGATCGCCAAGCAGATCGGCGGTCCGGGCGTGTATCTCGTCAAGACCGTCAACCTCAGCGCCGTACCGATCAAGGTATGGACCTCCGCAACCCAAACGATTACACGGTGACGCGATCATGAAATGGCAGGTTTCATCGATTCTCACTCTCACATTCACCGTCTTCGCCGCCGCCACCGCGGCGGCGAAGACTCCGACCGCCTGCGAGCTTCTCAGCGCGAATGACGTGAAGGGCGTGCAGGGAAAAGCGTTCGAAGAAACGAAGCTGACGACGAGCAGTCAGGAAAACATGACGATGTCGCAGTGCTTCTATCGCTTGCCGTCGTTCGCCGATTCGATCAGCCTCACCGTGCTTCGTCCCGCATCGCCTTCGATGGACGCGGAAGAGCTGTGGGAAACGCTCGTCGATCAGGAAGGCAAAGAAGACGAAGGAGAAGCAGAGAAGCGCGCGGAGAATCACGCGCGCAAGATCTCCGGAATCGGCGAAGAAGCGTTCTGGTCCGGCAATCAGATGGCCGGCGCGCTCTACGTGCTGAAAGGCAAAGCCGTGCTGCGCATCAGCGTCGGCGGCGCCGGAACGGAGAAAACGAAAATCGAAAAGTCGCGGCAGCTCGCCGCGATCGCGCTGCAGGGGATGAAGTAAACGTTCCTGTGGAGCGGCGCCCGCTTCGGGCGCCGGCATCTCGCGACAAACCGGCGGCCGAAGCGGCCGCCGCTCCACAGGCCGGATTCCTACAACACTCCGAGCGGTCTCGTTTCATAGCGCGGAAACACGCTCGCCAGCGACGGCACGGCGAGGTGCTTCGTGAGCACTTCGCCGAAGACGTCGCGGAAGTCGGTCGTCATCACTAGATCGCGCCCTTCGTACAAATCCTTCAGCCCCGGCCAGCGGCCGTGCACTTTCCCGCCGCGCACATTGCCGCCGAGAAGCAGCATCGCCGTGGCGTGGCCATGATCGGTGCCGCGGTTGCCGTTCTCGCGAACCGTGCGGCCGAACTCCGACATCGTGACGAGCACGACGTCGCTCATCCGTGAGCTGAGGTCTTTTGCGAACGCGGCGATCGCCTCGGAGAAATTGCGCAAGTTGTTCGCGAGCTGTCCCTGCGCGCCGCCCTCGCCCGCGTGCGTGTCCCATCCGCTGACGTCCGCGAACGCGACTTCGAGTCCGACGTCGGACTTGATCAGCTGCGCGATCTGCTTGAGCGACGTCGCCAGCGGAGTGCGCGGATATTCGACGTCGTTCGTTCCGCGCAACGCGCGCAGCGTCTTCACCGCCTCGAACGCCTCGGGGTACGTCGACGCGAACAGATTCGCCGACTGCGAATTCGCGAATGCGTTGATGTCGCTCGTCACGATCGTCTGCGATCCCGCGACGATGCGCGGCGGCGCGGATGCGAGCGCGACCGCGCGCACGGCCGCGTCGCTCTTCTTCGTCGCCATCGCGCGCGCGAGGAAGCCGGTCTCCGTCGACTTCACGCCGGGCGTTCCCGACTCCATGAAATCCTGCGCGTCGAAATGCGAGCGCGTGTTGTCGGGACTGCCGGCCGCGTGGACGATCGCCAGCGAGCGATCTTTCCAGAACGGCATCAGCGACTGCAGCGACGGATGCGCGCCGAAGAAGCCGTCGAGATCGAGGACGTCGCTCCTCGGAATCGCGATCGACGGGCGCGCCGAGTAGTACGCGCTCTCGCCGTACGGCACGATCATGTTGAGACCGTCGACGGCGCCGCGCTGAAAGATTGCGACGAGCGTTTTCTTCCCGCGCGTCGTCGCGGCCGCCGCCATCTTCGCGAAGATCTTCGGCGTCAGCGCGGAGCCGGCGAGCGCGATGCCGGATGCTTTGAGAAAGAGTCTTCGGTTCATAGGTCCTCGGTTACGCGGTCACGCGGTTGCGCGGTTGCGCGGTTGCGCGGTTGCGGTCAGGGAAGACCGCGCGACCGCGTAACCGAGCGACTGCGCAACCGAATGAATCACTGTTTTTGAAACTCCGGTGCGCCGAGGGTTTTCGCGAGCGCGTCGGAATTGCTCGCGCTCACGCGCACGCCCGGCATCTTGTTGGCGGCGAGCGCGGTGACGAAGTTGAGCCGCGCGACCAGCGCGCCGTCGCTCGACCACGCGTCCGACTTGTCGGAGTAGCCGGTCGGCGGCTGCGCGAAATACAGCGGCTCGCCGATCTTGCGCAGCTCGCGCGCGATCGGCAGCGGATTTTCGATCGTCGCGCCGGCCGCGCGGATCGCGGAGATCGTGTACTCGAACGGCGACTTCATCTTCGCGAGATACGTCTTCTCGTCCCAGAACTCGCGGCTGTCGATCACCGCCTTCACCGTCTCGCGCAGATCGCCGTTCGTCGCGAGGAAGCGCTTCGCGACGCGGTCGACGAGGGCGGCCGGCGGCGTGTCGGAAACGAGGCGCTGGCAGAGCTTCGTCGCGATGAACTTCGCCGTCGACGGATGATGCGCGAGGATGCGGATCATCGCCTCCCCTTCCTCGATGCCGCCGCCGGAGCGGAAGCGATGGCCGAGGACGACTTTCGTGCCGCTGTCGTGCAGGCGGCGGCGATAGACGAAGTGCCCTTCACGATCGATCGACCATCCCGTGAAGACGCGCGCGAGCTCGGTCACGTCGTTCTGCGTGTAGCCGCCGTCGACGCCGAGCGTGTGCAGCTCCATGATCTCGCGCGCGTAGTTCTCGTTGATCGCATCGCGGCGGCTGCGCGCGTTGTCGAGATAGAACAGCATCGCCGGCGACTTCGCCGTCGCCATCAGCAGGTCTTCGAAGTGTCCCCACACGCGCGGGCGGATCGTGTCGCGCTCATACGTCGCCACGAAGAAACGGTCGAGCCCCTTCTGCGCGAACACGTTGAAGTGATTCATCCAGAAATCGACCATCACTTCGTTCAGCTGCCGCTCCGACTCGGCCGCGCGCACGATGCGTTGCGCGGAGAGCTCGCCGAGGAGACGCTGCGGACGCTGACCCGCGGGGATCAGCTTGCGCATCTCCTTCGCTTCTTCCGCGACGTCGCCTTTCGCCTTGTCCTTGCGCTGCCGGCGCGCCTCGTAGAACGGCTTCACGAACGTCTGCGCGATCTCGTCGCTCGACATCGACAGCGTTTCGTATTGCGCGAGCTTCGCGTTTACGGCTGCGTCCGCGATGCGCTCCGGATGAAGCTGCTCGTCGATCCAGCGATCGACGCCGACGCGCATCACGCGCTCGACGTCGCCGGGGCGCGCGCCGAATGCGAGTCGCCGAAGCGCGTGCTCGGCACGCGCACGCTCGAGCTCGTTCGAATGTTGTGGTGCTGCCGCGATCAAAAGGACGGCAGTGATCAGGATCACGCGTTTCATGCCCGTTGGACGGACATGAAACGCGAGTCGTTTACGAACCGCCGCTTACAACGGAGGCGCGTAGCCCTGCATCGAGACCCAGCCGCTGTCGAGATGCACCCAGATCGTCCTCAGCACCGGCGCCTGGCTCGAGACCAGCCCGAAGAAATAAGTGCTCTCGCCTCCGCCGACGTAGCTGCCGGAATAGACACCGCTGCTCGCGTAGAAATACGTGTAACCGCTGGAGAGAAACGCGCTCGTGACGGTTTTCGTGCACGGAGAGCAACCGCCGCTGGTGATGTTGAACACGTGATCGGTGGCGACGCTGTCGGAATTGAAGTCGTACTGGATCGGCGTGCCCCAGTTGTAGATCGCGAGGTAGTCCGCGTACGGCGTGTAGGTCAGCCCGGCGACCTGAGTCATGTTGATCCGGTACTCGTAGACCCAGTTGCCGTCCTGCGACTGAAAAATGCGCGACTGCAGCCGGCCGTTGCCGCTGCCGCCGCTGACGGCGAACTCGGCCACATAGTCGGTGACGGTGACGCTGCAGGTGGGGCTGAAGATGCACTGCACCGTCCAGGAGGTGTTGACGACGTTGTAGGCAAACGCCGGTGCCGCCATGGCCAGGGCGGCGATCGAGAACAGAGCGATACGGAGAGAGATACGCAACATTCTTTTCCTTCCTTCCACTAGTTTTCTGACTGCCTGCGGAAGTAAAGAAGGTGGGTCGGAAGGACGGCACGCGCCGTGACCGGCGTTACATTTTTGTCGGCACGCGCGGCACGCGTACTCCTTCGCCTGCCACTCCCTTTGGACTGCGGCGGCATCGCCGCCGCTTTGTAACACGGTACGCGGAAAAGCGAATCGAAGACCGCATCCCATACCGAAGCACACCATCGATGACGCGATCGCAGGTGACGTCGGCACATCATCGTTCGCGGCGGACCGGTGATGACTGATGCCGCGCCGAAGCCGATCCGCTTTACGGCCGGCGGGCCGGCGCGGGGCCGTGTCGGCTCTGGCTCGAGTTCTATGAAAGCGATTGTCAAGGACGGTTCTCTTCCTCACTGATTGCTTTTCGGTCTTTTCCTTTGCAATCAGCTCCTTCCGACCCGAAGAGGACGATCGCGGATGCTTCTGGGTGGGCGGTACAGTCTTCCGTCGCAGACTCATGCTCGGTGT
>QHVT01000029.1 GCA_003223645.1 Acidobacteriota bacterium
ACGAAGCTCCACACCGCACGCGCCTGATGATCGGCCGGCAGCAACGATTCCAGATCCATCGGGACCAGTCGCATCTGGGCCCGATTCACTTCCACCACTCGCGCTTTCGGCTCTTGCTTCTCGCTCATGAACCGATGGTACGGTCATTGTCACTTTTCCACAGCACGCGCGAATTCTTCACACCCTCTGAGCGCAGCGAAGGATCTCAAGTCGCGTATTTTGAGATTTTTCGCCGTCTTCGCGGCTCAAGATGACGAGATGTGACTGAATTTAGCGAAGCGATCTGGTCGCGCTGAGCCATCGATGTAGTCGCGCTGAGTCATCGATGTAGTCGCGGTGAGTCATCGATCTAGTCCCTCGACTCCATCGATCTGGTCGCCGGATGGCGATGTCCGGCTCCCGCGCATCGTCGATCTACTCCGTGAGAGTCATCGATGTACTCGGTCGGATGGAGCGATGTAGTGTCGAGAGTAGAAAATTGGAGCCTGCCAGAACGGTGGTGTACTCGAATGAGTACAAGCACCATTGTTTTCTAGTAGATCGATGCAGTCCGCCGAGTAGATCGTTGTGCTCCGGCTAGTATCGACGCGGGTCGCCCGGAGCTCCGGCTGCTGCATTCTCTACGGTTGGACGGCATCAAGGGACTAGATCGCTCCGATCCAGCGACTACATCGCTCCAGTCTTACGACTATTTGAGCGATTCGCCGGCGTTTGTCGGGTAAGGCTGCCTTCCTACCTCATCGAATGGTGGTGTTTACCATTCTGTAACAGCTACAAATAGTCCAATACTATTTGATTGGAAAGTCGGCCTATTGACTGGCAAACCAGACAAAAACATATTGGCTCCGTTCGCAAGCTTCCCTGCGCAGGGTTGATCGAGAGAAACAGGAGGCCAATATGGCAGACGGAACCCCCACTTCCAATCCCCATGAAACCGAAGCGCAGGAGCTGCTCGTCCAGCTCCGCGCGTTGATGTTGAAGATCCGAGGTTACGGCTTCACCGCGATCAACCAGCGGCGGCGTCTCATTCCCGCGGCGTCGTTGCCGCTGGCGTACGTGCTGTCGGTCGGTGTTGCGGTCGATGCTTCCGAGGAGTTCGCGAGGGTGTGCGGACTCACCGGACCCGAGATTCGCGACAAAGTGAACTTCACGAATGCGTTCAGCCCCGTGATCGCGGAGCTGAAGCTCGCCGCGGCGGGCCTGGAGCAGACGATCCAGACGCAAAAGGGTGAGCTCGGGCAGAAGTGCCTGAAGGCCTACAGCATGGCCAAGAGCTTCAATCGTCCCGGCGACAACGGCGCAGTGCTGATTCCGCACATCGCCGACATGAAGCGCACTCTCAATCGCGGCCGCAAGAAGACCGTGCAAGCGCCGCCCACCGCGCCGGTACCGGCGAAGCCGGGCGACGCCCCGGTGAAACCGGGAGGCGGCAATGCGTAAGCGCGCCAAAGCGATCCTCCTCGCAGCACTCGCGTCGATCGTCAGCTGCTCGGGGTATTTCATGGCGACGTACGACCCGGCAGTCGACGGCGGCGCGACGGAGCTGCAGCAGAAGATCGATCGATTTCTGACCGATCTGCAACAGAGGGCCGGAACGCCGGCAGCCGCGTTCGATCAACACGCCGCGTTCTATGACGACGTCCGCGGCGACATTCAGGAGCTGCGCGACCTGGCGTCACGGCAGCGCGGCAACGAGCTCACGCTGCAGTCGCTCGATCTGATCGAGAACAACGTCGACAAGCTCGAAGCGCTGCATGCCGACGGGATCTCTGTTCAGGAGATCGACGTCGTACGGACGCTGTTCGACACGCAGTTCCGGATGCTCGTGCAGCTCGAGAACGCGAAGAAGCGGAAGGAGAGCTGACATGAGCATCGACATCGGGTCGCTCACCAACACCATGATCACCGGCGTCCGCCACGCGATCGGCGATCGCTGGTCCGCCATTCGCGCGCTGGCCGAGCCCGAGCTCCGCAAGCTCGCCGAGACGCTGGAAGACGTGCAGCAGTTGTACGCGTCGGGTCGGATCACCGCCGATCACGCCGTGCAGCTCGTCGAGATGCAGCGCAATACGGCAATCAGCGCCGTGCGTACGGTCGAGGGCCTCGGCGTCCTCACCGCCCGCGAAGCGCTCGATGCCGCGGCGCACGCCGCCGGCGCGGTCGTCAACCGTCTCGTCGGATTCAAGCTGATCTCAGCCACGAAGGAGAAACCCATGGCGAAAGAAAAGGAACAGGAAGTCCCGCAGCAGTCCACCAGCAAGACCCCCTCGCAGGAACCTGCGAAGAGCTCGCCCACCGGTCGCACCAAAGAAGGCGCGGTGCGCCCCGGCTCGTCGACGAAATCGACGTCGCGCCCGGTGAAGGTGCAGTTCAAGGCAGGCAAGGACCTGTGAGTTTTCCGAGGGAGGGGCGGCGCGCGCCGCCCCTCCCAAGGGAGAGCAAAGAAGGAGGAAGAGATGAACATCGAAGTCCAGACGTTGGCCGCCACGATGACGACTGCCGCGAGCGGCGAAGCCCGCGGCTGCTGGCCGTTGATCCGCCGCGTCGCCGAAATGGAGTTTGCGCGGTTCGCCCAGCTGATCGAGGACATCAACCAGCTGCACGCCGCCGGAGAGATCGACAGCTTTGACGCGTTCGCAATCGTCAGCGGCTACCGTGTGGCCGCAATCGACACGATCTCCCACGTCAAGGGGCTCGGAAAAGGAACCGGCCGCGCCGCCGCTCGTGAAGCGATGCGCGCTGCCGTCGACGCAGCTCGCGGCATCGTCGACACCGCCTCGGAAATCCGGCTGCTCTGAAACAAGGACAAACCATGACCATCCCCATCCAACTCGCGATTCAGGGCGGCGGCGCGAAGATCACCTATCTTCTCGCCGCGCTCGAGTCCGTGCAGTCGTTCGAGCGCGAGGGCCTGCTTCGCGTGACGCGCATCGCCGGCACGTCCGCCGGCGCGATCGCCGGAGCGCTCTACGCGGCCGGCGTCGACATGCGCCGCGCGCGCGACGCCTTCGAGTCCGACCGAGACCAGTTGCTGCGCGCGTTTCCCGCCGCGGGCGTCACCCGCTGCGCGTGGAAGCTGCTCACGCGGCAACCGTTCTGGAACGCCGCTCCGCTGCGCCGCTGGCTCACGAGACTTCTCGACGGACGCGAGACGATCGGCGATCTCGACATCCCGATCGTCGTCGTCGCCTCCGACCTGACGAACCTGCAGCCCTGCGTCTACGAGACGCCCGAACAGCCTCTCGTCAGCTGCATCATGGACTCGGCCGGCATCCCGTTCTTCTTCCGCACCGCACCGTCTCCCGCGCACGGCAACGACCGCGTCGTCGTCGACGGCGGCATCTGTGAGAACCTCCCGTCCGAGGAGCTGACGAATGCCCCCGCATACGGCGAGATCGTCGGCATCACCTTCAGCGCATCGCGCCGGCGCGAGACGCTGACGACCTTTGCCTCGTTCATCGGCGCTCTCCTGGAGACGGCGATGAACGCCTCGGTGATCCGCGCGCGGCAGGAGCTCGGCGCGAACAACTTCGTCATCCGTACCGAGGCAGGTTCGTTCGATTTCCGCCGCGCGTTCGAGAAGGGCCTCGGTGCCGAGTACCGCGAGACCCGCCTCCTCGCCGACCGATTCTTCCGCGACTACCTCGAGCGCGCCCATCGTCCCGCCGGCACGACCGCCTTTCCCCAGCGCCGCCTCAGCGACGTCACCGGCGCGCTGCGGACGATGTACGAGCGCCAGCACGAGCCGGTGCGCTTCGAAGTGCTGTCCGTGCGGATGATCGTCACCGGCGCATCGCAGGCGCGCGCCGAGAGGCGAGGACCGGACGACATCCGCCACGAGATCGTCTTCCGCGCCACGGAACAGCCCGTCCATTGCTATCGAATCAAGTTGACGCCGGCCGCCGCGCCGGAGCTGCAGAAGAGCCAGTGCGAAGTGTTCGACCGCGATTCCACTCCCGTCGCGTTCGACCTCGTGCCGATCCCCGATGACTCCAACGATGCGCGCGAATACCTGTTGTTCTTTCGCGATCCGATCGTCGCGGGGGATCGCCGCTCGCCCGTGACTCTTCGCGTGCGCGACGCGGTGGCCGGCGTCTTATGCCTCGTCGCGGACGGCCGCGACGAGCTGATGACCTGCGCCACGCGCGCCGACCGGCCCGTGCCGCGGATCGAGATCGTGGTGCACCTCCCCGAGGAGCTTTTGGACACTTCGATCGTCCCGGCGGCCGGACCGGCAGGCGCGCCGATGTCGCGGCCCGAGCTGATCCCCTACGCCGCTCCCGCGAACTTTTTCACCCTCGGCTGGAGAGGCGAGAACGTCCCGCCGAACACGATGTTCGGCTGCAACCTGGTGAGGAGGTGATGACGATGACGAGCATCCGCCTCGAAGTGTGAGGCCATCAAATGTGGAGCGGCGGGCTTCAGCCCGCCGAAGTGGAGCGGCGCCCGCCTCGGGCGCCGGCCCTCCGCGCCCGCAACCACTACGGCCACGACCCGCATCCCCCGCGTGGGTAGCGGCAGCGAAGGCCCGGCGGTCTTTACTCCTCTCAACGCCGGGCCTTCGCACTTTTTGGAGTGCATATATGAGCAACCTCGGTCCCTACGCCTGGCTCGAACGCGAAGACGGCCCGCGCATCCTCAAAGAAGCGCTGCGTCACTTCGGCGTGGTCGAAGTCTCCGGCGACGGCGACAACCCGACAATCCTCGGCTGGGCCCGCGAGCTCGGCCTCACCGGCTACAAACACGACGAGACGGCCTGGTGCGGCCTGTTCCTGGCCCTCTGCGCCCAACGCGCCGGCTACCCGCCGCCACCCACGCCATTGTGGGCGCTGTCGTGGAAAAACTGGGGCACGCCCGTCGACGAGCCGATGCTCTCGGACGTTCTCGTGTTCCGGCGCAAGGTGATCAACCCCTCCACGCACAAACCCGAGCTCCGCGGCCACACGGGACTCTACGTCGGTGAAGACGCACGAGCCTTCCACGTCTACGGCGGCAATCAAAACAACCGAGTCTCCATCGCGCGCATCGCACGCACCCGCCTGGTGGCCGGGCGGCGGTGCGTGTGGCGGGTGGGGCAGCCGGCCAACGTGCGGAGAGTGTGGCTCTCGGGGAAGGGGGATTTATCGAGGGGGGAGGGATGAGCAGCACTGCCGCCGGCGAACATTGGTAACCTACCTGCGTGGGCGACGAACGCGAGTGGCAGACGCGCAAGACGAGGATCGATCCTCGCCTCGATGCAGTCGGGTGGCGACGTTCATCGGGTCCGGCTGCATATCGGTCCGAGGAAGGAAACAGCTCGTCGGCGCGCCGCGAGGTTGCTGGTCGACATCAATGCGGCGGTCGCCGCATGAGGTGCGATGAAGGAGAAATCGATGACCGACACGCGACGATTTACCGCGATGATCTACCGCGAAAACGGCGGCTACGTCGCACTTTGTCCGGAGCTCGATGTGGCTAGTCAGGGCGACTCCGTTGAGGAAGCGGCAAACCTTCGGGAAGCGGTGGAGCTGTTTCTCGAATCAGCCGACCCCTCGGAACTTGCCGGGCGCATGCGAGCAGAGGTCTACGTGGCCACTCTGGAGGTCCGCGCTGGGTAGGCTGCGCGTCTTTCCCGGTGCTGAGGTCTGCTCACTCCTGGCGTCGCATGGTTTCGGGAAGTCCCCCGCCGCAGCCATGTCGTCATGCAGAAGCGGACACCAGACTCTACGATCACCGTTGATGCCCTGTCTCGCCGCCGCACGATACGGCTCGAAACCGGTCATGACCGAGCTGACAAAAACACGAGGTGTCTCGGCCTGCTTACTCAACGCGGCACTTCGCGCCGCCGCACCTTTCGCAAAGCGGCTGCCCCATTGGATATCGCCTCCGACCGCGCTAAGCGGCTCTCCTCTTCACGGTACATCGTCGTTCGCCATCGATGACCGCATCGCTCGCAGATGATCGTCACGTTACGCATGCGTGATGATCGCTCCGCACCGACGGAGCAGCGACTTTGTTCATGGGTTTATCTGTGCTCGATGCGACATAGAGCGGCAAAATCTACGAGGAGTGGAGACCGCGAATACTTCGACCTCGGAGCTCAGTATTACGTCGGATGGTTCTGAATCGGACTATCCGTGAGTTAGGCGCGCTGAAGAGCCACATACGCGCGACTAAGATATACTCCCACCGGCGTCTCTCATGAACACGATCGATTTCCTCATCGCGCATCAGGCGATCTTCCTTAGTGTCGCTGCAGCGTATATGGCGCTCTTCGCTGTTGGTCTTCGACTACATCTTTCGGTGGTGTCAGACGAGTTTCGATTTGATCTTCCAGGGCTTTTTCGAAGGCTGTCAGTAGGACGCAAAGTCGTGCTAATTGCTGCGGGTGTCACTCTAACTACTTCTGTCGGATCTCTCGTGACGGGCCGAGGTCTAATTCCTAAAACGCTCGGTTTGAAGCTTCCGCCCATTCAGGCTGCCGCCCAGCCAACACGGAAGCTGCTTGTATTTATCCACGGCTGGAACGGCGATGAAGCTGAGACGTGGCAGAAGTTTCCGACACTAGCTCGGCATGACCAGCGTCTTGCGCAGTTTGACATTTGGGCGATCGACTATCCCACATATATGTTTCGGCGTAATGTTGGAATCAGCAATCTCGCCTCGTTTTTTGATGACCAGTTTGCGAATGTGTATGGAATTTACGAGCGATACGACTCTATCGTTATAGTGGCGCATAGTATGGGTGGCCTTTTATCAAGAAAGTTGTTGATCCACCGCGCCATCGCTGGCGCCAGCAACACTAAGTACGTTGCCATAATCGAAATCGCCAGTCCTCACGCGGGTGCAAAGCCCGCGGCGCTGGCGAGAGCGCTTGGCGTTAGTCGCGGCTTCACTGACGAGATGAAGTCTGGTTCGACATTCTTGAACGATCTTCGCGACGACTGGCGGCGCTTGAGCGGCCGACCTCCGACGTTTTGTCTCGGAAGTATTCACGATGGAGTTGTTAGTGCCGAAAGCGCACTGGCTGAATGCGATGGCGGCTTCCCTTACCATGTTGCCTATGGTCATACGGCTCTTGTAAAACCAGATGACGACGCCGACCCGCGTTACACGACGCCGGTTGCACATATCCCAGGCCTTTCGCGCCTACCGGTTCCCGTACTCAGTCAATGAATCCAACACGGCGCCTAACTCCAGAAGCTGTCACGGCCCGGCTTCGGGCCGGCAGCCTAGCTGCCTCCGGTAACCTTCCAAGAGCCGTGGCGGCACGCCGGCCGCAGATCACTCCCGCCGACTGCGCGTTGGTCGCGGCAGCCGTCGCGCCGCGTCGGCTTCGGCACGTGGGCCCTGGCCGTGCAGCTTAGGCTGAAGCCGTTGGGCAGACCAAAGATTACGGTGCGATTTTCAACCGCGAGTCTCGCCAGGAACTTGATTCACCTTCCAGCGCCACCGGTTCAGATCTCGGATGGAACGTTGTAGCATGGCAGCGTATGAGCGACTTTACAGTGGACATCGAGCGTGAATCTGACGGACGTTGGATTGGCGAAGTTTCTGAGCTGGCAGGTGTTATGGTCTATGGACAGACCCGTGATGAAGCCGTCGCCAAAGCTAAGGCTCTCGCGTTTCGTGTGCTGGCAGACCGCTTGGAGCATGGAGAAGACATTCCTGAGATTCACGGTGTCTTCGCGGTTCACGAATGAACTGGCCTGCGGCCAAGGCGAATCAGGTTTTCACTGCGCTTCTCAGAATCGGCTGGTCGGTTAAACGAGAGACTGGTAGCTCGCACCGCATTCTTCAGCGCAACGGTTGGCCTGATTTCGTGTTCGCATTCCACGATCGCGAAGAAATCGGCCCGAGAATGCTTGCGCGCATCGCAAAACGTACTGGACTCGCGCCATCAGATCTCTAGCTCAAATTCCGACTACCGGTCAGTCCAAGCAATGCGAGGGCACACCATGAGCGTTGTATTCAAGCGTATCCGGTATGTTGACCTTAACGCGAAGCAAAAAGAGAATTACAACTATCAAAAGGCGTCTGCCGTGCTGGCTGATTATGGCTATGTCACGCTACGTCTCAGTGATGACTGGCAGGGTGCGGATTTCATTGCGCAGCACATCGACGGGCGTACGTTCATAAGGGTTCAACTGAAGAGCCGTCCGGCCTTCGCCAAGAAATACATCGGCAAAGACCTCTATATCGCGTTTTTCGACGGAGCATCTTGGTATCTCTATCCGCATGATCGCGTTCTCGATCAACTCTTGGATACATCTCAGGTTGCTCAGACCTTGTCGTGGGCTGAGCGCGGTGGCTATTCGTGGCGTTCGGCACCAGACGTCTTGCGTCGCTTGCTCGAGTCTTACAAACTAAGTAGCTAGGGTCGCCGCGTGATCGGCTGCCCAACTCGAGCCAGAAGCCGCCACGGCCCGGCGCTGGCTCGCCGGCCGAGCCGGCTAGTCAACACACTAGTGTGGGCGGCGTTACGGCGGTTGCAGATCGCCAGTCGTAGCTCCGCAACTCCTCCGCGGCAACCGTCGTGCCGCGTCGGCTTCGGCACGTGGGCCTTGGCCGTGCAGCTTAGGCTCAAGCCGATGGGCGCTCCCATCTCTAGAGATCGATCTCCTCGATGTCCACCCAGCTGCCGTCTTCCGCCTGGACTTCGATTCGGTGGATCGGGTGAATCTCCCAGAGCGTTGCGCGAGATGCGTGGGTCACGGTGCCATTGTGGTTCGTGCGGTCGGTCAGCTGTTCGTGATGTTCCTGATCCCAGGTTCGCCATCCGCTGATGCGGACGTGGTGGCCTTTGTGCCAGGCAGTCGTCGCGAGGGTCGGCCAGTCGGGGTGGTCATCGAGCATGCGCGGGCTGATCTCGATCACCATGGACTTGGATCGCTTCTGGCCGGGGCTCTGCACGAGCCAGAGGTGGTAGTCGACATGGGCGGCGTCGTGACAGTTACACGATTCCTTGTCCTCTTTTTTGACGCCGGCGAGATAGCCGATGACGACGATTCCGGTGTCTTCTCTCGCCGCAATGGAATCGCGCTGAGCTGGTGACCAGTCCTCTCGCTTTTGCTCGCCCGCCTGCATCGCGCGCGGGGCCGTATCGCTGATGATGGCGGTTACGCTCTTCGAGAGGTAGGCAGCAGGCGCCACGTCGCGATTCTTCAGTTCGTTCAATGCCGGATCGGCGGACGGATGATCCAGACCGGCGTCGCCCGCCGATGAACAGCCGTGAAAATCTCCAATCGTATGACTTTGGGCGGACAGCGTCAGGGGAAGAAGCAATACGATGAGTGCGAGGAATTGTATGCGCATGTCCGGAACTCCCGATGATCAAGGTAGCACCTTTTCGTGATCCGTCCGGCGATGAACTGTCTCGTGAAACGATTTGCCGTCCGCCCGCACTATTGAGATGAGGAGATGAGGGGCACGGCGTTGATTGTAGGGCGCCGTATTTCCGTTCGATCGGCAGAAGGTGCTTCTCCGGAAGGAAAGATCTGGATATGCGGAAGATGTGCTTATGCATGCTGCTGATCGCCGTTCTCTCCTGTAAGAAGGAGGAGACGGCGAGTGAGCCTGCGCCGACGGACACCGCGGTTTCGGACACAGTCACTACGGAGGTGATGTCGACCGACACGATGGACACGGCCTCTACCGATGCCACGGGAACGTTCGCCACCGATACGGCCGCAACCGGTACTACTGCGACGACAGAGGCCACCACGACGAGCATGCCTACGCGGCCGCGGCCGTTGCCCGAGCCCCGGCCATCGCCGCCACCCGGCCATTCGCACCGAGAAACGCAAATGCGCGACTACGTGAAAGTGCCGGTCTTCTACGGCACGACGCGCAAGGTTGCCAGCGATGACGAAAGAAACGTCTACGGGCACGAGCGAGGGCGGCTTCAGTACGGAGTGAGCTGGGTCAGTATCCCGCGCGCGCACGAGCCGGGAGAGCTGGAGGAGCCATCCGTTCGCACGCTGACGTTCCGCGAAGATCCCGCCAAACACGTGGTGCTTCTCGAAGTGCGAGCGATCCCGAAGGAGAGATGGTTTGCCGATCTGAATGCCTCGATTGCCGACACGCATCTCAAGCAGGCGTTCGTCTTCATTCACGGCTACAACACGACGTTTTCCGATGCCGCGCGGAGGACTGCCCAGATCAAGTACGACCTCGGTTTCGCAGGGCCGGCCATCCTCTTCAGCTGGCCATCCCACGGCAAGACCTCGATGTATCTCGGGGACGAGGTGAATGCGGAGTGGAGTGTGCCGCTGCTGGCGAGGTTTCTGGTCGACCTGCGCCGGCGGACCGGGGCCACGAACATTCATCTCATCGCGCACAGTCTCGGCAATCGCGTGCTGACGCGCGCTGTCCAGTTGATCGCGCTCGATGACACGATTCAGCCGAAGCCGATCTTCAGTCAAATCATGCTGGCGGCGCCGGACATGGATGCGGATGTCTTCCGTGAAGAGCTCGCGCCGCGCATGTTGAAAGCCGCGCGGGGAGTCACGTTGTACGGAGCGAGCGACGACGTGGCGATCCGGGTCTCGAAGAAAGTGCACGACGCTACGCGAGCCGGCGAAGGGGGAGCGGATCTGCCGATCATCGACGGAATCGATTCGATCGACGTCACGGGAATCGATGCCTCGTTTTTGAAGCATTCCTACATCGGAGGCGTGTCTGTGCTCGGCGACATCGCTCAGATGATCTGTGAGGGGAAGGCCACGGCCCAACGCCTTGGGATCGCCAAACGGATCCCTGCCGGCTGGATGCTTGCGGCGTCGAATGCGAAACGGACACCGCGCCCCTGTCGCGCATTCTGACGGTGCGCCGCGCCGGGTCTGGTGCTTCTCCAACAACGAATCGGTGGAGCGGCGGCCGCTCTCGGCCGCGGCCTCTCGCGAGAATCGGCGGCCGAAGCGGCCGCCGCTCCACCAGATTTATCGTTGAAGAAGGACTACCAGGGTAGGTAAATCCCCGGCTGGCGACACTCCTTGAGTGATGGCGCCGAAAACGAAGAAAGCCCCGCCGTCATCGGGGCGGGCGGGTGATGCAAAGTCTCAACGCCGGGAGCGGGTTCGGGTGGTGACGGGGCCTCCGACCGAGGATGACCGGAGGCGGGCGGAGGAGTTGGTCACGAAGTACGGGTGGGATCATCTCCGCGACGAGGGTTGAAAACGCGGTGGTATCGTATTCGGCATGCATGAAGACGGCGTCCCGGAGCTCCGTCGATTCGTCGACTGGCTCTCGGAGGGACGCGAACAGGCCGGCCCGTTCGTAGCGGAGCTCCTGGCGCTTCCGTCGTCGCGATGGGAAGAATGGCTGGCATCCCATCCCGATGCCGCGACCGTTCACTTCTTCGAGGGACTCCGCGCTGTTGCCGAGAGTGAGCCCCGGCGCGCGCTGGCGCTGACGGACTTCATCCTGCATCACGTCAACACTGTAGGGTCGCCCGCGGAAGAGGCGAGGGCGTCGACGGTCCTTCATGCCGATACGTGGCGAACGCGAGCCGCGGCGTTGCGAATGGCCGGCGACGCCGGCGAGGCTTTGCGGGCATATGAGATGTCGGCTGCCATCTTTCGTACCGAGCCCGCCGCTTTCACGGAGTTGCAGGAGGTCGAGCGCGAGGCGGAGGCGGTGCGGCCGGAGCCGAGTCGAAGCAAGCGTCTGCTGGCAGAGACGGAAGCTGCGAATTGGCTCGGTCTCGTGGACCGGCCCGAATTCGAGGGGCCGGGTGCATTGGCGGAGTTGAGCCGCGAGATCGTGGCGCGCATGGAACGCGCACCGGGCGAGTCGATCGTGCTCGCTGAGCTGGCGACGACGATTGCCGACCGGTCGCCCGCCGATCGGTATCCCGAGGCCGTGCGCGCAGAACTTCGTGCGCTGGCGTGGAAGGATCGCGGGGTGGTGTTGCGCCACGTTGCACGTTATCGCGATGCGCTCGACTGCCTCGACCGCGCGGAGTCGATTCTCGAACCGTTTCCGCGGCTCGATCATGATCGAGCCGGGGTGTGGCTCGCGCGGGCCATGACGCTGCAAGAAACCAATCGTACGGAAGAATCAGCTCCGTTCATTGCGGGCGCGAAGAAGATTTACGAACGCCACGGCGACAGGAGCCGGCAGCTTGCGTGCGGCATCTCCGAGGGGACGTTCCTTCATCGAGTCCACAAGTACGAAGACGCGATCGCCGTCTGCGAGGAGCTGTTGCCGTTGGCCGAGGCGCTGAACGATCTCGGTTCCCTCGGCGTCCTGCACAACAACATCGGACATTCGGCGACCGAGTCGGGCAATTACGCACTCGCCACCGTGCATCTCGATCAGGCGGCGACGTTGTTCGCGAGACTCGGCCAGCCGCTCCGCGTCGCGCGGTCGGACCTCGCGCGCGGCCGAATCCTCGTGCGAAAGGGAGACTTCGAACGAGGCACTGCCTACCTGCGGTCGGTGCGCGAGGAGTTCCTGCAGCACGAAATGGTGGAGGAGGCCGGTCTCTGCGGGTTGGAGATGGTCGAAGCGTATCTTGCGCGCGGTGCGTCATCGGATGCGGAGACGCTGGCAGGCGAGATCGTTCGCCAGTTCACCGCCGCGGAGCTCGACGCTCGAGCCATCACGGCAGTTGCGTATCTGAGCGAAGCGATCACCGCGCGGCGTGCATCTGCCGAGACGGTGGACAACGTCCGGCAGTTCATCAGCGCTCTGCGCGAGAATCCCGATGCGGAGTTCCCGGCGACGGCGTGAGCCGGGCGTGCACCGTCAATCCGCCAGCTCGTCGTATTGCTCGATGCACATCAGCGAGATCGTCGTGTCGTCGACCGCGTAGAGAACGCGCAGTGCCGGAAAGGCGCCATGAGACGCCGTTCTCATGACACGGATGCGGAACCCCGGTACCGGCGGCACGCTTTCGGGCCGGTTCACGACTCGAAGAAGGAGCACCGCGCCGGTCTCGGTCGTCTCCGGCGACCGGTCGAGAGCCGACAGGGATTCATAGAAGGCGTTGAACGTCTTCACGCGCCTGAGCACAGTGTTGATCTCTCTCGTGTTCGACTGAACGGGGGCGAAGAGAGTATCGCACCCCTCGGAGCCGCTTTGCACGGGCGAGGAAGAGTCGCTTCGGGGCGCAGCTCGTCCGATCGAGTTCAGCGTTTTGGGTGGAGAAGCCGCTGCAAGCCGAACTTCTCGATCAGTTCCATGGCGCGCGCGATGTCGCCTTTTGAGCCACCCGATCTCACCAGCGGTGGCGATGCTTTCTCCGGCTGTGCACCCGCTTCCGCCAACGCCTCGGCGCGAAGGTGCCGTGCGTGATCGGCGACGGCATCTCTGGCGAAGTCCAACTCATCCGGAACGCGCACCGTCGCCACGTGCTTCAGTACGAGCTCTGTGACGGAGATCGGGTCGGAGGCCGCGTGGAGCAACGCTTCCAGCACCTCGATCGTCTGCGCTTCCGGATGCTGAGCAAGCCACGCATCGCGGGAGCTCGCAGGGAGAGCAAGGATCTGGCCCGCCAATGCATTGTCTTCACCGCGATCCCTCGCTATCCAATCGCCGAACTTCCGGATAAGGGCAATGTCCTCCTCGCGCATCGCCGACACGATACACCCGAGCGGTCCCGGGGAATCGCGTAGGATTGCACTGTGAGCGACGAGCACTTCCGAAAGCTGGAGCGGATGTATCACGGCGCGCCGATCAATCAGTTCTACCGGCCCGTTCTCGAAGTCGGTGACGGGACCGCGGAGCTGACGATTCCGGTCCGTCCGGAGTTTTTTCACGCCGCGGCTGCGGTCCACGGCTCGGTTTATTTCAAGGCACTCGATGACGCGGCATTCTTCGCGGTCAATTCGCTCGTGCCTGACGTCTTTGTGCTGACTGTGAGCTTCAATCTCTATCTCACGCGGCCGATCTCTGAAGGGGTGATGCGCGCGCGAGCGTCGGTCGTGCATCGATCGCGGCAGTTGTTTCTGGCGGATGCGGAGTTGTTCGATGAGCGCGAGCGGCAGATTGCGCGCGGCAGCGGTTCGTTCATGCGCAGTCAGATTGCGTTGACGCCGGAGGTTGGGTATGCGTAGTTCATGGGTCGTCATTGCTGTAATGACCATCACCAGTTCCATGTTCGGCGATGATTGCCAGGAATTCGCGGACCGTGTTGCGGCGGTGCCTTCGCGCGGAGTGTCGCGCGTGGTCATTTATGGGGGCGCGGGTTTTCTGCACGTCGAGGGACGTTCGGACGCGACCGAAATTCGCGCCGAGGGGCGCGCGTGTGCGCCGATCGAGCATTTGCTGGTCGCCATGCTGCTCAAGGCGACGCGGGCGGGAGACGTCGTCACCATCAAAGCCACGGTCCCGCGGGAACAGAAAACATTCCTCGAGGCTGCACCTCGCCTCGATTTCACAGTGATTGTGCCGGCGAGTGTTTCCGTCGAAATAGGCGACACTGGCGGCGATCTCGTGGTCAGCGGCGTTGCGCGAGTGCGCGCTGCGGTTGCTTCGGGTAATGTCGAGATCCACCAGATCGCGGGAGATGTGGATCTGCTCGATAAGAACGGGAACGTCCGGGTCTCCGATGTCTCAGGGAACCTGACGCTTCGATTGAAACCGACTGCGCACCTGACCTACGTTCGCGTAGCTGGTCGTGTATCGCGCGATTGAAGAAATCCCTCCATCCTCTCCGCCACCCGCTCCACCCGCCACTGCTCCGCCACCTCCCGCCCGCGCGCGCGCAGGCGCTCGCGCAGCGCGAAATCGCCTAACAACTCGATGAGGCGTTCGCCTAATTCGATGGCGTTTTGTTCGGGGGCGAAGAGGGCGTAGTCGCGGGTTTCGTCGAACGACAAGTAAGAAGGGATCGAGGTCAATAGCGTGGGGATGCCCGCGGCCATCGCTTCGGCGGCGGGGAGGCCGAAGCCTTCTACGGCGTGGTTCGGCGCGATCAAGAGGTCGCAGGAGTGCATGAGGCGGGTCATTTCGGTGGTACTGAGGGCGACGTGGAATTCCTGCACGGCTTCGAGCGGCTCTTCGCGGGAAGGGGCCCAGGGGGAGACGCGGATGAGGTCGAGTTTCTGGTGGAACCATCGTGCGTGGGCGACGGCACCGTAGGCGTCGTCGATTCCTTTGAGGTCGGCTTGTGCTTGTCCCGATACGAGCACGCGTAATGGCTCGTGCTCGCGCGGGGTGATGACGCGATAGAACTCGTCTTCGACGATTTGGCCGATGTAGAGGACTTCACCGCCGAATTGTTCGCAGACGGGGATCAATGATTTGGAGACGACGAGTTTGGGGATGGGGAGGTTGTAGGCGGCGTCGATCTGGTCTTTGATCGGCTGGTAGGCGGAGAATGCGCCTTCGTAGCCCTGGCATAAATGAATGGCGCGGTCGCCGGCGAGCTCGTAGGCGATCGGCACTGTGAGCCAGAAGCCGCCGATGACGAAGTCGTCGTCGCCGGCGTCGTAGTGGCGGAGATCGTCGACGTAAATCCATTCGGCTCGTGAGCTGCGCCAGGTGAGGGGGAGTCCCTTGGTGACGATGCGCACGCGATGGCCGCGCGCAATGAGCGCGTCCGCTTGTGCGAGCTGTACACGGACGCCGCCGGACTGGTCGGTGTCTTCGAGGAGATAGGCCATCCTTAGGCTCATAGGCTCATAGGCTCATAGGCGCATAGGCGCACAGGAGGGCTATGAGCCTGTGAGCCTATGAGCCTATGAGCCTGGGTTTGTCGCGGTGACGTAATAGCCGGTCGGCACCAGATCCTCCTTTGACGATTCGTAGCCGGCGCGGTCGAGGCTTGTCAGAAGCTGCTGGCCCGATGTTGTCAGGCCGAGGTTTTGAGGGGTGATGGACTCGACCATCCAGCCGGCGATGGTGAGCATGTCTTCGAGGGATTGTCTCGTGAAAAAGCGCAGGTGGCCGACGCAGGTCAGGCCCATGTAGACGTAGTCGAAGCGGCCGTGCAGCAGATCGGCGACGACGGATGCATTGGCGATGTTGGGGATGCTGAGGAGCAGGTGTCCGCCGGGCGCGCTGACGCGGCGCAGCTCGGCGAGGAAGGACCACGGCTCATCGAGGTGCTCGACGATGTCGCCGCCGACGATCCAGTCGAATCGCTCTTCGAGGATCGACACGATCTCGCGGACGTCGCCGCAGTAGACGTCGTCGATGCGCTTCTTCGCGATCGCGACGGCGGCGGGATCGAGCTCGATACCGACGATGCGGCAGCGCTGGCGTTTCTTCAGCTCCAATCCGAGGGGAGCTTCGCCGCAGCCGAATTCGAGGATCGATTTTGCGTCGGTGCCGATGAGGTCGAGCAGGTCATGGCGCGTTTGTCCGCGGAGCGAGGACCAGCGATGGACGTAGTCGCTGCCGGAGATCGCGACGTCGGCGCCGCGGAGCGCATCGCGCAGCGGACGATCGATCGCGTCGAGTGTTTCCGTCCGCGCGAGGAACATCGCGGGATCGGCGTGTTGCCACTTCACGCGCGTGATCGACTCCGGCAGCGCGGCTTGCTGTTCGATCGACGACTGCAACTCGCGCAAGGTGAGATACGGCACGAGCGGTGGGCGTTGTTGTTCGGGCACAGCGGATTCATTCGAGACCGGCAGCGCGGCGATCGAGCCGCCGCGCGCGAGCACGTCGCGCAGGCGCACGCCGATTCGCTTCGACGGAAGGACGAGCGGGTCCGTAACAACGAGCACGTGTTCTTCGTCGACGTCCGCAACGATGTCGCGCGCGCTCTCGTCGGCGTCGTAGAAGAGCATGCGGGAATGCTCTTCGCCCCCGCGCAGCAGCATTTGCGTCTGCCAGCTCGCGTAGCGCTCTTCGACCGCGGGATGGCCGAATCGCGGATAGAGGATGGCGATGGACACGGGGGCGAATCTTAGAACGAGTGAACGCAGAACGCAGAACGCAGAATTTAGAGATAGAAAGTTCTTCGTTCTTCGTTCTTCGTTCTTCGTTCTTCGTTCTGCGTTCTGCGTTCACCGGAAACATACGAAACGAGTTCCGGGTTCCGAGGCGCAACGAAATGTTCAGGCCCAACCCTTTCCTGCACATCGATGCCGCGCGCGTTTACGATCCGCTGACGGATCGCGCGCTCGTGCCGGGCGATGGGGGGTACGAGCGTTTTCGCGCGTTCGAACAAGGCGGGGAGGCGGATGAGTCGCTCGTTCGCGACGGATGGCTGGTGCGCAACGGCGACGATTGGTCGCGGCGCCATCGACTGAAAATCGTCTCGCTGGAGACGGCGACGACGTGCAATCAGCGCTGCTATTTCTGTCCCGTGTCGATCGATCCGCGCGAGGACTACGCGATGCCGGACTCGCTCTTCGAGCACATCGTCGGCGAGCTGATGGGCTATCGCGACACGCTGGAGAGCGTGTTCCTGCAGAGCTACAACGAGCCGAGCGTGGAGCGGCGGTTCGTCGAGCATTGCCGCACGCTGTTCGCGGCCGGCCTTCCGGTGGCGGTGCTGAGCAACGGGTCGGGATTCACGCCGATGAAGACCGAGGCGCTGATCGAGGCGGGACCGCTGCGGTATTTGTGCATCAATCTCTCGACGCTCGATGAGCAGCGCTATCGCGAGACGCGCGGCGCGGACCATCTGCGCATCGTGCTGCGCCACGTCGACTACATGAAGGACCGCCCTCTCGCCGATCAAATGAAGATCGTCGTCCTCGGCACCGGCGACGCCGCGCACGCGCGCGACTTCAAAGAGATTCGCGACCGCTACGCCGGCAGCCGCTTCGAAGTCGAGCAGCACGTGGTGATGGATCGCGCGGGATGGCTCGACGTCGGCCTCAAGGCCGCGACGCACGGGCGGCCGCTCGCGGGCTGCGACAACGTCGGCTCGCGTCCGCTGCAGCATCTGCACATCACGCCGCACGGCACGTGCGTGCTTTGTTGCGAGGACTACGACGAGAAGTACGTCGTCGGCGATCTGACGAAGCAGTCGATCGACGACGTGCTGCGCAGCGACGAGCTGGCGAAGATGCGCCGCTGGGTGTACGGCATCGAAGAGGCGCCGGCCGATTTCATGTGCCGGAGCTGCGTGTTCGCGCGCACGCGATGAACGAAAAGCAGAAAGCAGAGAGCAGAAAGCAGAAGGCATGACGAAGGTGTCGATCGTCGTGCCTTCGTACAACGAGCCTTTGCTCGATGCGTTGGCCGAGCGCCTTTCGCGCGTGCTGCCGCCGAGCTCCGAGATCATCTTCGTCGACGACAGCGACGTGTTGCCGCAGGTGTCCAACGCGCGTGTGATCCGCGGCGCAAAGCGCGGCATCGGCGATGCCGTCCGCCTCGGCATTCTCGCATCAGAAGGCGAAGTCGTCTTCCATCTCGACGCGGATGTCGATGATGTGACGCTTGCGCTGATTCCGGCGTTCACCAGCTTGATCGACGCGGGCAACGACGTGGCGATGGCGGAGCGTCGCGAGCGCCTGCAGTACCGCAATGTCGCGCGTTTGATTCTGTCAGTCGGGCTCTTCGTCGCGCAACGCGTCTTCGTGTTTCAGTCGGCGCGTTTCTTCGACACGCAGTGCGGGTTCAAGGCGTTCCGGCGCGACGCGGCGAGAAGACTCGCGACATTGCAGACCGTCGACGGCGGGATGTATGACATCGAGTACCTCTACATCGCGGTGAAGAACGGGATGCGCATCGCGCAGGTGCCGGTGCCGCCGATGCCCGAGGTGCGGTCGTCGCGCATTCGCGTGCTGCGGTGTCTCGTGACCGACCCGCTCGCGCTCCTGCGCGTGAAGTGGAACGGATTGCGCGGAAAATATTCGCGGTGAAAACGAGCATCACGAATCGGATTCGCGCGGTGATCGACGCGCTGCCGCGCTTCATTCGTGACGCGCGCTGGTTCAACCGGCCGCTGTTTTTCGTCTGGTTCAAAGGGCGCCACGTGCGGACGGCGATGGACTTCAAGTCGCTCGCGCCGTCGATGAGCAACGCGGAGTTTTGCGAGGTCTATCGCAACGTGAAGACGCTCGCGGACGATCGCGCGACGGACACGAATGCCGAGGCGATGGCGTTCGCGATCTCGCGACTCGAGGAGGGGACGCTGCTCGACGTCGGATGCGGCCGCCGCTTTTTCCTGAACAAAGTTGGCCGCGGCGTCGGTTGTGATCTCCTCGGCGGCGACGTCATCGCGCTCGCGGAGCGCCTGCCGTTTTCCGACAAGTCGTTCGACGTCGTCACGTGCTTTCACACGCTCGAGCACACGCGCGATCTTCCGCGCGCGGTCGCGGAGCTGCGGCGCGTCGCGCGCAAGCAGTTGATCGTGATCGTGCCGCGGCAGAAGCGATTGCGCTACACGTTCGATCTGCATCTGCAGTTTTTCGAGACGCCGGAGGCGCTCGCGGCGGCCATGGGCGCGCCGGGCGAGATCCGCCAGTTCTCGCAGGATCTCGTGTACATTTCGCGGCCTTGATGGCGGATGGCGGATGGCGGATGGCGGTCTCGCGCCGCGCGTGGTTGCGCGACGTTGCGCTCTGCGTTCTGCTCTCCGCGCTCTGTTTCCTGCTTTACCGGAAGGTCGTTCGCCTCTGGTGGACGTATGACGATGTGTATCTCGTGCACATCGCGATCGATCACACGCTCGGCGACGAGTTTTTCAACGCGTCGGTGTGGCCGCAGAAGCTGTTCACGCCGCTGGTGATGGCGGTGTACGAGTCGGACATGGCGCTGTTCGGACTCGAGCCCGCGCGCTGGTTCGTCGTGCACCTCGCCGTGTTCGCGCTCTCCGCGATCGCGTTCTACGCGGCGCTGCGGCTGTGGCTTTCGCCGGCACGTTCAGGCGTCGCCGCGCTGTTGTACGCGGCCTCGGTGCCGGTGGTCAGTTTGATCACCGAGATCTCGGGGATTCACTATTTTCTGGGGATTTTGTTCGGATCGCTGGCGACGATCGCGTATGTCGCGGCGCTGCGGCGGCCGAGGCGGCCGCCGCTCCACTGGGTGTCCGCCGCGCTGTATTTCGTCGCGATCCTCGCGAAGGAAACCGTCATCCCGCTGCCGTTTCTCTTTCTCGCCTTGCCGGAGCGCAATCTGCGGTCTCGCGCGCGTTATGCCGCGCCGCATGTGCTCTCGCTTCTCCTCTATTTTGTCTGGCGCCGCGCTGTCATCGGCACGATTCTCGGCGGCTACGGCTGGGCGATCGATCGCAGCGAATGGCTTCCGCTGATCGCTTCGCTGCCGAAGAAGATCGTGCTCGCTTGCGCGGGCGCGAACGTCGCGATCGGGGTCACGCTCATCGTCGTCATGCTCATCGGCATTTTCTTCATCGGCAAACGCGGTGCGCTGTTGTTCGTTGTCGCGCTCGCACTTTCCGTCGGTCCGATTCTTCCGGTGTCGAAGGAAATGCAGCGGCGTTATGCGCTGATGCCGTGGCTCTGCTGGTCCGTTGCGTTTGTTGCCGGAGTGGGGCGTGCCTCCGACTCGGTCCCGCGCCCGAGCCCGAGCCCGCTTCCGAGCCCGGGGTGTGCGAGCGAAGCGACTACGTTTCCCCCGCCCCGGGCGCGGAAGCGGGCGCGGGCTCGGGCTCGGGAAAGGGGCCTTGTGCTGCTTGTCGCCGTCCCGCTCCTCATGCTCGCCGCGAACCGGCAGGAGTGGGGATACGAGTTCGGGCGCACGCAGCGGATGTCGGACGAGGCGCGGTTTTTCTTCGACATGCCACCGGACACGTTTCTGCGGCGGCCGATCGTGCCGCCCGCGGCGATGGGGGAGTTGAACTGGTTGAAGACGATGCGCTATCGCAAGCCGTACGGTGCGATGTGGTTTTACGATGACTACTTTTTGTGCAGCGGCGCGATGCCGAAGCGCGCGTGGGAGTTCGATCCGTCGCGACGAGCCATCGTCGAAATCACGAGCGCGCTGCCGTCGATCGCGAAAAAGTACTGTGGCTCGATTCGTCAGAACGCGCCGCTGTCGGCGTCGTTCGAATATCGCGACGCGGCGCTGTTCTGGAAATTCGGGCCGTACACGGACGGCAAGTACCGCGTCCTGATCGCGAACGGCGTGCAGGCGTTCGACGTCCCGCGCGTCGACGGCTTCCGCATGCCCGACCTCACCGGCATCACGTTGCGCATCCGCTACGACTCACCTCAGGGGTGGACGACGTACTCGCCGGAGCTGGCGCTGGATTTCAAGCGTCAGCCGCGTTTGAATTGGACGAGGTGAGTTTTCACAGTTTTTCAGTTTATCCCGCGCGTAGACGCGGGATCTCTGCGTGCACTGCGACTGCTCGCTCCGTTGCGCGATTCGCGTTCGTGCACCCGGAGATCCCGCGTCTACGCGCGGGATAAACTAGCTAAGCTAGAGATTGAACTGCAGCAACCGATAGCCGTAGGTGCCATCGCGATAGAGATCGCGATAGCGAATGCCGCTTTCGATCAGATCGTCGACCTGTTCGTTCGTGATGCCGAGGTCGCGGGTGAGCGGCTCGCGGTAACGCTCGAGGCGTGTGTTGAAGTAATCGATCGTCGGCGCGGCCTGGCGCGACAGATCGACTTCCTCGGTCAGTCGAAAATCGTGACGCTGCGCTGCGTCGAGAAACGCGTCGAATGAATGGAGCGTGCCGCCGGCGCGCAAGGAGAATTCGTCGAGGACGATCACGTGATTCGTCATCGCGCGCGCCTGCGAGAAGAGTGGGTCGGGCGGGATGTACTGCGACGACTCCTGAAAATAGATCGCTTCGAACGGTTGCGGCGGAAGGTCCTCGAAGCGGATGCACTGGACGTCGGGGCGACCGATCATCGCGATTTGTTTTTCGTCGGGGGTGATGCCGAGGATGTCGTAGCCGCGCGCGGAGAGCCGGGAGAGCGTGGTGCCGAGGCCGGCGCCGACGTCGAGGATCTTCGCGGGGGGCGGAGGAAGGCGCTGGGTCAGAAGCTCGGTCGAGCGCTCCTGCGCCGACTCGATCGACTCGTCCGGCTGCGTGAAGAGGCCGTAGTGGAGATAGAGCACGCGCCCCTCTTCATGCGTGAGGATGTGCATGAAGACGTTGAGCGGGTAATAGAACTCGCGGTAGGGAAGCGACATGCGCGCGGCGCATTCTATGATGGCGCGCGCATGGCTCCGGTGGCGCTGCATCACGATCCGCTTGCATTGCGTGAGCGCTACGCGTCGGCCGATCCGTTTCCGCACATCGCGCTCGACAATCTGTTCGACGACGACGTGCTGGAGCGCATCGTCGCGGAGTTCCCGACGCCGGACGAGATGCGCTGGAACCGCTTCGACTCCGACACGGAGAAGAAGCTCGGCTACTTTCACGAGTTCAGCATCGTCTCGCCGTTCACGCGCTCGTTTCTCGACGCGATGAACGGGTTCGAGATGCTGCTATATCTCGAGAAACTGACCGGCATCGACGGGTTGATTCCCGATCCCTATTTCGGCGGCGGCGGTCTGCATCAGATCGAGCCCGGGGGATTCCTGAAGGTTCACGCCGACTTCAACGTCCATCCGAAGCTGAAGATCGATCGGCGTTTGAACATGCTGATCTACATCAACAAGAACTGGCGCGACGAGTGGGGCGGGCAGCTCGAGCTGTGGAATCGCGATGTCACGGAGTGCCGGCAGCGAATCGCGCCGCTCTTCAATCGCACGGTGATTTTCTCGACGACCGACACGTCGTTTCACGGACATCCGCATCCGCTGGCGTCGCCGCCGGGCGTGACGCGCAAGTCGGTGTCGCTCTACTACTACACGGCGGGGCGGCCGGAGGCGGAGCGGTCGGAGGCGCACGACACGATCTTCAGAGAGGCAGGCGCCGAGGTTCCCAGGCGCCTAGGCTCCTAGGCGCATGGGCTCATAGCTATGAGCCTATGAGCCATTGAGCCATTGAGCCTCTAAGCCTACCGCTTGAGCCGATATCCCACTTTGCGCACGGTGAGAATGTGCCGCGGCTGCGCGGGGTCGCGCTCGAGTTTGCGGCGCAGTTCGGCGACGTGCGTGTCGATCGTGCGCGTGATGACGGCGTCGGAGTAGCCCCACACCTGGCGCATCAATTCGAGCCGTGACACGACGGCGCCGTTGCGGTCGGCGAGCGCGATGAGGAGGTCGTACTCTTTCGGCGCGAGCTCGACCGCGCTGCCGGAACGCATGACGCTGCGCGTCGAGCGATCGATCTCGAGCTCGCCGATGGTTTCCGCGGCGGCACGCGGCCCGGCGCGGCGCAACAGCGCTTCGACGCGCGCGAGCAGCTCGAGGAGGCCGAACGGTTTCGTGAGGTAGTCGTCCGCGCCGAGCTTGAGGCCGCGCACTTTGTCCGACTCTTCGCCGCGCGCGGTGAGGACGAGCACCGGCATCGTCAGGCCGTCGTCGCGCAATGCGCGCAGCACGCGGAAGCCGTCCATCTTCGGCAGCATGAGATCGAGCACGACGAGGTCGGGCCGCGTCGCCTTCGCGCGGCCGAGTCCCTCCGCGCCGTCGCCCGCGACGTCGACGTCGTAGCCTTCGATCTCCAGGTTGTTGCGCAGTCCGTACGCGAGGTCGCGATTGTCTTCGACGATGAGCACGCGCGTCATGGACGAGGTTCCTCAGTTGCGCGGTTGCGCGGTTGCTCGGTTGCCCCCGACCTCCGAGGTACCGCGGAACCGAGCAACCGAGGAACTGCACCCGAATCCACCTCGACGATGAACCGCGCGCCGCGGCCTTCGGCATTCTCGGATGCACTCTCGCACCAGGCGCGTCCGGCGTGCAGCCGCACGAGATCGCGCACGACGGCGAGTCCGATGCCCGCGCCGGCGATCGCGCGCTCGCGCTCGCGCGGCAGTCGCGCGTAGCGCCGCCAGATGCGCTTGCGCTGATGCGCGGGAATGCCGGGACCTTCGTCTTCGACGACGATGCGCACGCCTTTGTGGCGACCGCTGCGCTCAGCGGTCGCGGTGCCGCTGAGGGCAGCGGCACCTACAACAGTCACGCGAATCGTCTGCCCGTCCGGTCCGTACTTCGCCGCGTTGTCGAGCAGATTGAGGACGACCTGCCGGATTGCGTCGCGATCGAGATCCGCGACGGCACCGTCTTCGATGTTCGTGACGACGCGCATTCCGCGCGACGTTGCGAGCGGAAGAAACGACTCGACGGCTTCACGCACGATCGGTCCCGCGTCGACGCGCCGCGGCGCGATGCGCAGTTTGCCGCGCTCGCCGCGCGAGAACTGCAGGACGTTCTCGACGAGATTGCCGAGGCGGCGGGACTCCTGATCGATGATGCCGAGAGAGCGCTTGCGCTCTTCGTCGGAGCGGATGCGATCGAGCAGCAGCGTCTCCGCGAACATGCGGATCTGGGTGAGCGGAGTGCGCAGTTCGTGCGAGACGCCGGCGACGAAATCGGAGCGCATGCGCGCGAGCGCGCGCTCGCGGCCGAGTTGCAGGATCGCGGCGATGAGCAGCGCGCCGCTGATGGCGAGGAGCACGATGTAGATCGGCAGCGTGCGCGGGATGCCGCCGGCGACGATGAGGTTGGTGGTATCGGGTGCGAGCGACGCGTCGACGAAGACGCCGCGCATCAGGCCTTCGCGATCGCCGGGAACGCGGACGGCGACATAGGAGGCGACAGGACCGCCCGTGGTGAAGAGCACGCGTCCTCGCGGATCGACGGCGCGCGCGCGCACTTTGTCGTTCGTGATTTTTCCGTTCGCCAGCGATCGCGGAAGCAGCGGGCGGACTTGAACCGACAGCTCGAAGAACGGCGCGAAGGCGAGGCGATTCACTTCGAAGCCATCGATCGTGCCGTTCGTGATCGTGTAGGCGAAGACGCGATCGCCGATGTAGAACGGCTTCTGATCCGCCATCGACGGCGGATGCGCAAGCAGCGCATCGAGCGTTGGTTGCAGCGGCGGCAGTTCGCCGCTCGCTCGCAACACGTGGTTCTCGTAGCGGAACGTCGTGAGCACGACGCGCGCGTTGCGTTTCTGCTCGTCCGACTTCGCGGCATTCATCAGTGACCGCGGAGTCTCGAGAGACTTCGACATGCTCATGGCGCGAAGCATGGTGTACGTGCCGTAGAGCGCGGCCTGGATGTCGGTGCGGCGCAGCAGCTCGTCGCCGGCGACGCGCGTCCAGTCGCGCACGACGGCTTCCGCCGTCCGTTGATGCTCGCGCGCGGCGTACTGCGCGCGCACGGCCATCCACGCCGAGACGCCGAGGGTCGCGACGAGCAGCACGATCACGAGCGGAAGACGCGTCATCATCGGAAGCATCGATCAACCGGCCGCGCGCGCGCAACGCTCCTGACACGTTCCTGACATTTCGCTGACCGCGTCCGCGCCTTGGCACGCGGCGCGTTCGCTACGGTTCCGTCATGCGCAAGCTGATCGTCGTCCTCGCCTTCGCCTTCTCCGCGTCCGCCGAACTGAAGAACGTCAAGTTGTTGACCGGCCTGTCGGAACTGGAGATGCAGCGCACCATGAACATGATGCGCGCCTCCCTCGGCGTGCACTGCGATTACTGCCACGTGATCAAAGGGCAGTGGGATTTCGCGAGCGATGAGAACCCGCGGAAGGACCGCGCGCGCGAGATGATCCGCATGGTGGCGGACATCAATCGTGCGACGTTCGCCGGCCACGAGGTCGTCTCGTGCTTCACCTGTCACCGCGGGTCGGTGACGCCGGTCAATCTGGTCACGCTGCCGCAGACGGCGCCGAAGTTTCCGACGCCGCGTCCGGAGAAGCCGCAGCTCGCCGACGCGAAGGAGCTCGTGAAGAAGTACGCGGCCGTGCTGGGCGACGCTGCGCTGTTGAAAACGCCGCGCGTGACGAAAGGGGAGCGAACGGCCTTCGATCAAAAAGTGACGCCGTTCGATCTCGTGGAGAAGGGCGCGAAGATCCACATCAACGCGGCGGAACGTGAGCAGGCGTTCAACGGCGAGAGCGGATGGTGGCGCAACGAGAAGGAAAGCGGAGTCATGGCGCCGCGCGAAGTGGACCTCGTCCGCGCGCTCGCATCGGCGTACGCGGTCGTCCTGCCGTCCGACATCGGCGATTACGCGCGTACGGTGGCGAAGGAGAAGATCGGCGATCGCGAGGTGTGGGTCGTCGAGCGCGGCACGCGCCACTTCTACTTCGACGTCGATTCAGGACTGCTCGTTCGCGCAGTGACGCTCACGCCGACGCCGGTCGGAACGGTTCCACAGCAAACGGATTTCGAGGATTATCGCGATGCGGGCGGCGTGAAGTTTCCGTTCCGGATCCGCGTGTCCCTCGTCGATCCATGGCTCAGCGCGACGCGGCAGTACACGTCGGTGAAGCTGGGGGCGGAGGTGGACGACGCGCAGTTCGAGAAGCCGAAGGGATAGGCGCAGAGGCGCGCTGGGGCAGCATCCTCAACGATCGCGAAGCCAGATGGAGCGCTCCTGGTGGCTGATCCTCTTCCCCGGCCTCGCGATTTTCACAACCGTTGCAGCGTTCAACGTGATCGGCGAGCGCTTCCGCGACGCGCTCGATCCGCGGAGCGGAACGTAGTTACTCGCAATTGATATCGCCGAGGTTATCCACTTCCCACCAGTCGCCGTTGCAGAAATAGAAATACTGATGCTGTGTCTGACCGGTGCAGCAGTCGATGTCCGTCTCCTCCATCCACGTGCCGTGGAGCGTGCCGTGGGCGACGTAACCGCCGCCGCAGAGATATCTCTCGTATCCCACCATCTGTTGTAACGAGTTGTAGTAACGGAAGGTGGAGTCCCATTCCTGAGGAACGCTGTAACCGCCCTCACAGGCGGCCAGGAGCGGGTGAGCGGAGACGACGAGAAGCATGAAGACAGAAGCGATGATGATGCGAAGCTTGGAACGCATTCGAATCTCCTTTCGTCTAACAATGTAGGAGACGCTTGCAGCCGCCGGAAGGCCCAATGGTACGAAGCCCGGCTGCGGAGGTACGAAGGGTAGCTGCTGCGGGACGAACCAGGTCGCGACGCCGACGCGCGCGCAGCGCTGTGCGCCTTAATTGTGGGAAGGATCGGCCGGCCTTCGGTACGGCGCGAGAAACTGCAGGCTCTCGATCCGATTCGTCAGCTCGGTCCCGACCTCTTCCGCGCGGGCGACGACGTTGTCGAGCTCGAGGAGTTTCTGTTTCTCTTCGACGTCCAGGTTGAGCGACATGATGAGCGCGTTGGTCAGCGCGTCGAGGTTCACGGTGTCGATCTCCGGCACGTCCGTTTGATCGGGAAGGTATTCGAGATACTGCCGCGATAAATCAGCGAGCCATTCGCGCTGCGCGTACGACTGTTCCGCTTCGCGCTGGACCTCGGGGTGCGCGACGATGCGCGCGGTGCGGTACGGCACGCGCGAGACTTCGTCGAGGATCTTGAATCGCACGTCGCCGCGCACGATGATGTTGTAGTGGCCGTCTTCGAGCGCGACCGCCTGCTCGATCGTGCCGAGCGTGCCGCAGCTGAAGACCGGCGGCGTGCCGAAGTACTCCGACTCCCATCCCGGCTGCAGCAGCACGATGCCGAACTTCGAGTCGGTCTCGAGGACGTCCTTCATCAGCTGCCGGTAGCGCGGCTCGAACACGTGCAGCGGAAGCCTCGTGTGCGGAAAGAAGACGAGGTTCGGCAGCGGGAACAGCGGAAGGAGGATCTCGTCCATTTCGAACCTGAAAACTCTAGCACGGGGAAGTGGGTCGCTTCGCTCGCCCCCACCCCGGGCGCGGGCGCGGGCTTTGGACTGCGGCAGCTAACGCTGCCGCTTTAGACGAGAGAATTGTGTCGCGTGGAGTGGTGCGCGCCTCCGGCGCGCCTTCCGTCCCCCAAAAGCGCGCCGGAGGCGCGCACCACTCCACAAAGCTAAAACCACGCGTCCGCCAATCGCGCGATTTCGTCGCGCGAGGCGCGGGTGTGGCGGAGCAGCAGCTCGCCGATGCGCGGGGAGCTCGTCGTCGTCAGCGCGGTGTCGAGGAGGCGCGGGCGCGAGAGGAGCGAAGCGACGCGGCGGCTCCAGGCGATGCGCGCGAGAAACATTTTGCGATGTGCGCGTCGGTATTCGTTTTCGATCTCGTTTCGACCCGCGTGTTGTTCGAGGAGGCGCACGATGTGCGGCGCGAGGAGCAACGCGGACTGGATGGCCATCGCCATCCCGTTGCCGGTCAGCGGATCGATGACGCCGGACGCGTCGCCGATCATGAACACGCCGCCTTCGACCGCGGAGCGGGCGCGAAAGATCACCGGCTCCGAGGAGAGATAGCCGTCCTGCGCGGGCTCGTGCCGCGCGTACAACTCCTCGAGCCGCGGCTCCTCGGCGCGAATGGTCTCGATGAACGCGTCCCACTTTCCCTTGTGATGCGCGAGTCGGCTCGCGTGCACGAGGCCGCAGATGTTCGTGATGCCGCCTTCGACAGCGTTGACGCCGAGGTAGCCGCGTTTGAAGGAGTGGAGGTCGATGACGTTCGAAGGTGGAGGACAGGCAATCCTGCCTGTCCCGGACAGACAAGATTGTCTGTCCTCCACTCGACGGTAGTGCCGTTTGAAACCGAAGTTGCGATGCGAGCGATCGCGGACGAATTTGCGTCCGAGCTGCTGATCGAAACGTCCCCAGCGTCCCCACGCGCCGACGATGACCTTCGCCTCGGGTAATTCGTTCACGGTGTTCACCATCGCGCGCGCGCCGCGCTGCTGGGCAACGCGATGCAGCAAATCGTCGAGATAAAACCGCGATACGCCGCGAGCGGCGTGCGGGAACGCGAATTCGTAGGTGCGCTTCGACCCAACGACGCGACAGCGCTCGATGCGCGGCGCGCCGGCTTTGTCGATCTCGTCCACCACGCCTAACGGCTCGAGCACCGGCAGCGCGTCGTACGACAGGAACTCGCCGCACAGTTTGTCGCGCGGGAACGCATCGCGGTCATAGAGTGCGACGCTGATGCCGCGTCCTGCGAGGAGTGCGGCGAGCGTGGAGCCGGCGGGACCGGCGCCGATGATCGCTACGTCTTCCACAAGAGGATTCCGAAGCGGAACGGCCAGACTCTCACGACGTCGCGCCGTTTCGCCGGCACTCGCTCCGCGATCTCGCGCGCCTCGGGCACGGTGTAGCCCTGTCGCACGGACGCGGGCGCGTCGTAGCGCGTGATGCGTCCGACGAGGCGGAAGAGCGCGAGCAGTTGGACGAAGAGCAGCGGAGCGTAGTGGCGGCGCGTGTCGTTGACGGAGACGCCGCGGCGCGCGACGCGAAGCGATTCGCCGAGGATCGACTCGTTTTCCTGCGGCGAGAAGTGGTGGAAGAAGTGGGAGGAGGTGACGACGTCGACCGCGCCGTCGCGGAACGGCAGGCGCCGCGCGTCGCCGACGACGCGATGCACCGGCGAGCCGTCGCGCAGGTAGAGAAGGTGATCGATCTTGAAATCGAGTCCGATGCGCAGCGGCGCGCTCGCCGACTCGACCAGCTCGCACGTGCCCGCGCCGACGTCGAGCACCGAGCGCGGCTCGAAGCGGCGCAGCAGCGTGCGATACACCCGCCGGCCGCCCGCGTATCGATTGAAGCGCCGCAGGTCGCGCAATGAGCGCTCCATGTCCGCGCGCGGCGCATCGTGCTCGTCGAGCAGCTCGTGTGCGGTGACGCGGTGGGGGGCCCACATTGGTAGGAAGTGTAACCGCTGGTGTGGGAGAGACGAGCGCGTGCGTGGGGGTGGTGCGTGTGGCGCACGAACAGGATCGTCGTGCACTGGCTGCGAAGGCAGAAGGCAGAAGGCAGAAGGCAGAATTGAGAAGCACGACCGCCCACGGTTCCTTGGCCGAGCCTTCTCACTTCTGCCTTCTGCCTTCTGCCTTCTGCCTTCCAGGTTGTGCGCGTATGGCGTGCCACGAAGCTTTAATCGTCACGGAATCGCAACCCGTTGCGGCCGGATTGAGTCGTAGGACTAATAGGACAAATAGGACGTATAGGACCAATAGGACGTATACGACGTCCTATCGGTCCTATCTGTCGTATCGGTCCTATCCGTCCTATTACACCCGCTTCAACACCAGCGCCGAATTCTTCGAGCCGAAGGCGATCGTGTTGCACACCGCCGCGTCGATGCGGGCGCGGCGGCCGATCTCGGGGATGTAGTCGAGGTCGCACTCGGGGTCGGGGACGTCGAGGTTGACGGTGGGCGGGAGGGTGTCGTCGCGGAACGCCATCAGCGTCGCCGCCACTCCCGCCGCGCCGCACGCGCCCTGCGGATGTCCGATCATCGACTTCGTGGACGAGCCGGCGATCTTCGTCGCGGCTTTTCCGAAGGCGAGTTTCACCGCGCGCGTTTCGATGCGGTCGTTGAGGTCGGTCGACGTGCCGTGATAGTTCACGTAGCCGACGTCGCCCGGATCGATCGCGGCGTCCTTCATCGCCAGCGACATCGCGCGCGCCGGCTCTTCGCCGGAGTCGTCCATGCGCACGCGGTGGTACGCGTCGCACGTCGATCCGTATCCCGCCACCTCGGCGTAGATGTGCGCGCCGCGCGCACGGGCGGTGCTCTCGCGCTCCATGACGAACATCCAGGAGCCCTCGCCGAGGACGAAGCCGTCGCGGTTGCGGGTGAAGGGGCGCGAGCCGCCTTCGGGCTGCTCGTTCCAGGAGTTCGTGACGATGCGCATGATGCAGAAGCCGGTCATCACGGCCTCGGTGATCGTCGCGTCGGCGCCGCCGGTGATGATGTAGTCGCAGACGCCGAGCTTGAGATTGCGATAGGCGTAGCCGAGGGCGTCCGTCGAGGACGTACAGCCGGTCGAGATCAGGTGCGAGAAGCCGTGAAGGTCGTAGGCCATCGAGATCTCGGATGCGATCGTGCCGATCGTGCCGGACGGGATCGAATAGATCGAGGCCTGCTTCGTCGCGCCCTTGTACCAGAGCTCGTACATGCGCTCGCTGAACTCGACGGCGCCGCCGCCGGAACCGAGCATCACGCCCATCTGGCGGCGCGTCTCGAGGTCGACGCTCGCCGGGTCGAGCTTCGCGTCGCGAAATGCCTCGGCCGTCGCGGCGATGGCCATCGGGACGACGCGCGCAACGTGACGGATATTTTTCGGATCGACCCATTCGGATGGATCAAAATCGACCTCGCCGGCAATCCGGCAAGGCAGTGTCGCTGCATCGAACTGCGTGATCGGGCGGACGCCGCTGCGTCCGGCGGCAACGGCGGCGAAGTAATTCTCGCGGCCGATGCCATTCGGGCTGAGAGCGCCAATTCCGGTGATGACGATTCGTTCGTTGTGCATGTTCGCGTTTAGAGTGGTGCGTACATTAACGGAGGTGAACGGTGAGACGCATTATTACTGCTGTTCTGTTCCTGGCCGCGGCCGCTTCCGCGCAATCGGCACCGAAAGCTGACGACGTCGCGAAACATGCGATCCGGTCCCTCGCGGGCACGGCGTGGGAGAAGGCCCGGTATCTCGCATTCACGTTCGATGTCGAACGCGAGGGCAAAGTCGTGGCCTCTTTTCCGCAGCGCTGGGACCGCTACACTGGCGACTACCGCGTCAGCGGGAAGAATCGCGAGGGAAAAGACCTCCTCGTGATCATGAACACGAACACGAAGCAGGGAAAGGCGTGGGTGGACGGCGTCGAAGTCGCGGACCCGAAAGATCAACTGACGTTCGGCTATCGCCGCTTCATCAACGACACGTACTGGCTGCTGATGGGATTCAAGACCTTCGACCCCGGCGTGACGCGCGAGTATGCGGGCGAGAAGAAGAGCGACGCGGGACAGGCCTACGATCTCGTGAAGCTGTCGTTCGCGAATGTCGGACTGACGCCCGGCGACCAGTATTGGATGTGGGTGAATCGCAAGACGGGACTCGTCGACGAATGGGACATGAGGCTGGAAGGATCGAAGCCGGAGGACGAGCCGCAGGTCGTGCTCTTCCACGACTACCAGAAATTCGGCGGGCTGAACATCTCGACGCGGCGCGAGATCAAGGGGAAGAATCAGTTCATCAAGCTGGATGACATCACGGTGGCGACGACGGTGCCGGCGAATGCGTTTGTGAAGTAGGCAGGCGAGGACGCCTGCCGGTCCAGCCGGCGAGGACGCCGGCGTTCCGAGCGCATGTTGCACGTGTACGCATGGTGCGCACCCGCACCACGCGTTGCGCGTCGGCTTGCATTCGGAACGCCGGCGTCCTCGCCGGCTGGACCGGCGGCGTCCCGCCGCCGTCGCTGGTAATATACTGGGATTACCATGCCGACGATTACGGTCAAGCTGGACAAGAAAAGGGCCGCGCTGATCGCGCGCTGGGCGCGACGCGGCAAAATGCCGAAGTCCGATGTCATTCGTGCTCTGATCGATCGGGCCGGACCAATCGAGACCGCCGACGATCTGATCGAGTGGATCAGAGCCTCTGAGGGGAAGGGCTTGGGAATGGCGCAGAGGAAGCGTTGAGCCGGCCCGTGTTGCTGGACAGTTCCCTCCTGATCGCTCTCGAACGCGAAACTGTCAGAGGGCAAGAGGGTCCTGCGCGGCGGTTGCTGACCCGGCTGCGCGGACGCCGGCTGGTGGTCTCCGTCATCAGCGTCGAGGAAATTCTGGAGGGTGCCGCCGATCAGACAGCGGCTCTGGCATCGCTGCAGCGTTTTGTTCTGCAGGGTGTCCATCTCGCGCAGGCACAACGGTGTGCGTTGCTGCAGCGGCGCGCGGCGCGCCGTATGGGCGAGAACGATGCCTGGCTCGTTGCCACTGCTCAATCATTGGATGCCGACCTGGCCGGTGCCGATCGCGAAGCATTCGAACGGCTTGGTGAACGCTACCTCCGTTTTCGTTGAAGGCGTGAGTTCGCCAGCAGCAACGCGGCGTTTGTGAAGTGACGCGCGACCGACGGCCGAAACGCATATGATTGCGACCGAACCGGGCCTACGTTCGACGAAGCATTTGCGCGATCTGATGAATCGCACCGGTAACCGAATCGACGCACACGTGCCACATGCCACGTCTGCTCGGCGGAATGCCGGACGCACCCCAGTAAGCGAACTCTTTTTCAAGATCGACCGGTGAAAGCATGTGGGCTTCCACGTTTCGCAGCACCGTCAACGCGCGAAGCGTGTCGGTAACAATGCGCGCATCATCCTCCGCATGTCCAAGCGCGATCAACACGAGTTCCATCAATTTGATCGACTTCACGTGATCGCCTTTTCCCGGCCGCTTGTCGGGCGGCAGCGCTGCAACGAGCATTTTCTCGTCCATGTCGTCAATTACGATCTTGTAAAGCGTCTTCGCAAGATCCAGAAACTCCTGAATGTTTTCAGTGACCGGGCCCACTGAAAGGTGGCGATAGGAGGGCAATTCATTGTATTTGGTGCGGTATAGATCCGATCCGAAGCGGTCTTTGAATGCGTCGCGGAGATCAGAGACCGCCGCTTGTATCAATTCTGGCAACGAGGGAGAGTGTGGCGGCTGCAGTTGCATTCGCGTCAGATATAGCTCGGCGCAAACGCCGCCGCTCGGAATGCAGTTGAAAGAAGCCCAATAGGCCTGTTCTGCGACTGGCAGGTCGGCGATATCAGGCGCGAAGGCGGTGACAAGATTTTCCGTGTTCACACCGGCGTCCACAGATTTATCAAGCGGAGTAGACGCGCAGCCCCAGTGACGCATGTGGAAATAAACACGATAGCCTGGTGTGTCGAGGTATTTTCGAAGCACCTCGCGTCTGAAGTAGAGATATCTGATGCCTGCGGCGGCGGCGGTTGCGCGGGTGCCTTGCGCGTCAATGAGGAACTGCGGCGGCGGTCCAGATACGTCTGGTGGGAGCTTACCGAAGAAGTGCCACGCGCTGCGTTCCGGCCTTGGTCGATTATAAGGCAAAACAACAGCGCTCCAGTACAGAGAAGATCGCGCAAAAGGCGGGGATGCTTCTTGAGCTATTGTGGTCCAGATCGCCGTTGAGTCATCGATGCGTTTTTCCTGCTCCATCGTCTCAAGCCCCAGCGATGTCACTTCGGGAAGCGTCGCAAATCGGTCCGCCACGATACCAATTACAAGTGCATACTTGCGAGCCGCGAGATAGTCACGAAGGTAGTCTGGATGCACCGTCACGCGAGGCGTCGGATTATAGAAATCGTGCATGTCCACGCCGACGGTTGCAACAACGATGTCGTCTAGCGGATGACGAAACTCTCCACCCGTTGCCGGAAGAAAGTGGTACCAGCGAAAGTCCGGCCGAAGCTCGATCTCCAGCTTGTCGGAAACAGGATGCGTACGCGTCATGATCCAGGGATAGACCTGCACCTTGCCCATAGGCATTCGGTCCAAAAAATCGAAACGTCGAATGGAATCCCACGACGGCGAGAAGTCGAATCGGTGAGGATCGACCGGCTGGCGAATGAGTTTCACCCGCTTCGCGCTAACCAGTGCGCTACGAATGAGCCACTCCTCGCGCAGACTGCCGATCTCCGTGAGCGATCCCTTGTGCAGTTCTGTGAAAGCATGCGTGGTGATAAGTGTCGAACGAACGGGGTGATGTTGATCGCGGTCGGTATATAGCAGCCAGTCTCGTAGTCGGTTGTGATTCGCGTTCATCGTGTCGGAAATCCCTCCGACGGTAACACAGCGAGACTGCTGCACATCCGACGCGGGAGATTTGCGCCGACCTGAACACAAAGGTACCCGTGTTGAATCTCTCGACGTGCGGCGGCTGTGATGGCGCCGCCATCGCTTCGGCTTTTGCGCGCCCCAGCCGGCGGGACGCCGACGCTCCCTACGTCATCCCGTCTTCCACCTTCTTCAAATGGAACGACAGCGACTCGAGGTTGATCCGCAGGTCGACGCTCTTCACTTTCACGCCTTCGTGTAATCGCAGTTGCACGGGCGCGAAGTTGAGGATCGCGCGCAGGCCTGCGGCGACGAGGGCGTCGTGCACGATCTGGGCGGCGGTGGCGGTGACGGCGATGATGCCGATCTCGACGCGGTTTCTTCGCACGACGTCGTCGAGTTGTTCGTACGCGAGGACGGGGATTCCCTGCCGCGAGGTGCGTCCGACTTTTACGGGATCGATGTCGAGGAGTGCGACGATGTGGAAGCCGTTGGCGTTGAAGCCGGCGTAGTCGGCGAGCGCCATACCGAGGTTGCCGGCGCCGATGATGACGGCATTGCGCGTGCGGTCGATGCCGAGCTCCTGCACGAGCTGCTGCTTGAGCTGCGAGACGTCGTAGCCGACGCCCCGCGTGCCGAACTCGCCGAAGCAGGCGAGGTCTTTTCGGATCTGCGCGGAGTTGAGGTGAAAGCGGTCGGCGAGCTCCGCGGACGACACGGTCTTCTGTCCCTGCAACTCGAGGAACGTGAGGCAGCGGAGATAGACCGACAGGCGGCCTGTCGTCAGCTCCGAAACAACATCGCGATCGCTGCTGGTCGGGACCGGGCTCATGGAGCGGTTACTGCTGCAACAGCGCGCGCGCCGCGTTCCCCGCGGCCTGGAAAAGCGGCGTGGGATAGAGGCCGATGGCGAGGATCCCGGCGACGGCGATCGTGAGCGCGCCCACGGCGAACACACCGCCCGCGGACGAGATCTCGTAGCCTTCCGCCGGTTCCTTCATATAGAGGAAGTAGACGACGCGCAGGTAGTAGTAGACGGAGACGATCGAGGTGAGGATGCCGATGAGTGCGACGGTCGTATGTCCCGACTCGATCGCGGTCTTGAAGATGAAAAACTTCGAGATGAATCCGGCGGTGGGCGGGAGACCGGACAGCGAGAACATGCAGAGCGCGAGCGCGAAGCCGAAGAACTTGCGGCGGAATCCGAGTCCGGCGATGTCGTCGAGCGTGTGCGGATCGTTCTCGTTCTTCATCAAGAGCGAGACGACGCCGAACGCGCCGATGTTCATGAGCGCGTAGACGATCGTGTAGACCGCGACCGCGGCCACCGATTCTTCGCGCACGGTAAGCATCGCAATCATCATGTAGCCGACGTGGGCGATGCCGGAGTAGGCGAGCATGCGCTTGAGATCGCGCTGAACGATCGCGACGGAATTGCCGACGATCATCGAGAGGATCGCCAGCGTGGCGACCATGTTCATCCAGCTGACTTTCGGCAGCACGGGTCCCATTGCATTGAATAGACGCACAAGCGCGATCAATGTGGCGGCCTTCGGCGCGACGGAGAGCCAGCCGGCGACCGGAGTGGGCGCGCCCTGATAGACGTCGGGCGCCCACGGATGGAACGGCGCGAGCGCGAGCTTGAAGCCGAAGCCCGACATCAGCAGCACGAACGCGATCGTGAGGAGCGGCGTCGTCTGCGTGGTGGTGGCGAACCAGCGCGCCATCGTGTTGATGTTCGTCGATTCCGTCGCGCCGTAGAAGAGCGCGGTGCCGTAGAGGATGAATCCCGTCGCGAACGCGCCCATCAAAAAGTACTTGAGACTCGCTTCGTTCGAGACCGGCATGCGGCGGTGATAGCCGACGAGGACGAAGATGCAGATCGAGAGGATCTCCAGGCCGAGGATGATGAGGAGGAGATCGAGCCCCTTCGCCATCATCATCATGCCGACCGTCCCCCACATCAGGAGCGCGTAGAACTCGCCGCCTTCGATGCCCTCGCGGTCGAGATAGTCGCGCGCGAACAGCAGCGCGAGCATTCCGGCGAGGAGGAACGTGAGGTCGAAGATCATCGTGATCGGACTGATCTCGTACGTTCCGCCAAAGTACGTGCCGCCCTGCACGAAGAGCCGCTCCGACCAAGTCGTGGCGATGAACACGATCAGCGCCAGCGGCGCGAGCGCGCTCTTCGCGCGCGGCAGGAACGCGTCGAAGAGAATCAGCAGCATGCCGCCGCCGGAGAGGATCAACTCGGGGAGGACGGCGAGTTGCCAGCCGGGCTCGAGGAGGGGATGCAGCGTCATTGGGCACCCCCGGATCGGGGCTCAGAGGCGCATGGGCTCATGGGCTCACAGACGGTTGTTGGACGGTCCTGTGAGCCTATGCGCCTGTGAGCTTGTGAGCCTCCTTGTGCCACCATCATTTTTCCGCCCGGCTCGGCGCCGATCTGCGTCATCAGATGCTGCACGCTCGGCTCCATCTTCCTGAGGAAGGTCGTCGGATGGACGCCGATCCACACCATGAGCACGACGAGCGGAATCATCGCCGCGATCTCGTTCCAGGCGATATCCGGAATGTGGCGGTTCTCCTCATTCGTGATCGGACCGAAAAAGACTTTCTGTACGAGCCAGAGCAGATAGATCGCCGCGAGAATGACGCCGGTCGCGGCGATGATCGCGGCGGTCGGATGGGTCTTGAACGTACCCGCGAGGATGAGGAACTCGCCGACGAATCCGTTGAGGCCGGGCAAGCCGACGGACGACAGCACGGCGATGATGAAGAACGTCGCGTACACCGGCATCGTCTTTCCGATGCCGCCGTAGTCCGCGAGCAGGCGTGTGTGGCGCCGCTCGTAAATCACGCCGACGAGGAGGAACAGTGCGCCGGTCGACAATCCGTGATTCACCATCTGCAAAATCGAGCCTTCGATCGACGTCTGCGTCATCGCGAAGATGCCGAGCACGCAGAAGCCGAGGTGCGAGACGGAGGAATAGGCGACGAGCTTCTTCATGTCCGGCTGCACCCACGCGACGAGCGCACCGTAGATGATGCCGATCACCGAGAGCGTGATCAGCAGCGTCGCCCAGCGCTCGCTCGACTGCGGGAAGAACGGCAGTACGAACCGCAGGAAGCCGTACGTGCCCATCTTCAGCATCACGCCGGCGAGGATGATCGAGCCGCCGGTCGGCGCCTCGACGTGCGCATCAGGGAGCCACGTGTGCAACGGGAAGAGCGGCACTTTGATCGCGAACGCGAGCGAGAAGGCGAAGAAGAGCAGCGCCTGCACGCGCGGCGTGAGCTGCGTTCCGTATAAGTCAAGAATATTGAAGCTCGGCTCGCCGAGCTGGTGATAGGCCACGAATCCGAGATAGATGATCGCGAGCAGCATGAGCAGCGAGCCGGCAATCGTGAAGAGGAAGAACTTGATCGCCGCGTAGATGCGCCGCGCGCCGCCCCACACGCCGATGACGAGATACATCGGCAAGAGCATCAGCTCGAAGAAGATGTAGAAGAGGATGAGATCGATCGCGACGAACGCGCCGATCATCGCCGTCTCCATGATCAAAAACGCGATCACGTACTCCTTCGGATGTTTGTGAATCGCGTTCCATCCGGCGAGGAAGATGATCGGCGTGAGCAGCGTCGTGAGGAGCACGAGCCAGACCGAAATGCCGTCGATGCCGAGCGAATAGTGAATGCCCCAGTCCGCGATCCACGGCTTGTCCTCGGTGAACTGAAAGCCCGCGCGCCCGTCGTCCCATCCGCGCAGAAGGCCGAGGGAGATGATGAAGACGGCGGTCGAGACGAAGAGCCCCCATCCCTTGATCGCGGTCTGCGCGCGGTTTGGAAAGAAGGCGAGCACGATCGCCGCGGCGACCGGAGCCCAGATCAGTGTGCTCAAAATCGGCATCAATATCCTCGAACTGGGTTGCGCGGTCGCGCAGTCGCGCAGTTGCGCGGCAGGTTTTTCGCCGCGTAACCGCGAGACTGCGCGACTGCGCAACCGAAACTCACGAAAACACCGCCAGGAACACGACCACGCCGATGAAGAACATCAGCGCGTAGTTACGAACGTTTCCGGTCTGGAAGAAGCGCAGCACTTCTCCGAATCCGCGGATGACGAATCCGAGCATCGCGGCGATGCCGTCGATGACCGCGTCGACTCCCTTCCAGAAGAATCGCGACAGCGCGGCCAGCGGACGCACGATGATCGCGGCGTACAGCTCGTCGACGTACCACTTGTTCTCGATCGCGTGCGCGAGTCCCGGCGCGCGCTGCTCGAACGCCTGATCGGATGCGAGTCCGCGATCCTTGTACAAACGCATCGCGAGGAACCAGCCCGCGATCGCGACGAGCGTCGAGATGATCATCACCGTCCACTCGCTGCTCGCCGGAATGTGGATCTCCGCGTGCGTGCCTTCAACCTCGGGGATGACGTGTCCGAGCCATTCGCCGAGGAAATTGTGTCCGATGACGTGCGGCAGCCCGAGCGCGCCGCCGACGGCCGACAGTGCGGCGAGGACGATCAGCGGAATCGTCATCGTCGGCGGCGATTCATGAAGGTGATGTTCCTGCTCGTGCGTTCCGCGGAAGCTTCCATAGAACGTGAGGTACACGAGGCGGTACATGTAAAACGCCGTGCAGAAGGCGGCCAGCGTGCCGAGGAGCCAGATGAACTTTCCGACGCCCGGGAAGTACGGCGTGACGAATGCCGACGCGAGGATCTCGTCTTTCGAGAAGAAGCCGGCGAACGGCGGGAAGCCGGCGATGGCGATGGTGGCGATGAGGAACGTCCAGAACGTGATCGGGATCTTCGACTTCAGACCGCCCATGTTGCGGACGTCCTGCTCGCCGCTCATCGCGTGAATCACCGAGCCCGATCCGAGGAAGAGGCAGGCCTTGAAGAACGCGTGCGTGACGAGGTGGAACACGCCCGCGCTGAACGCGCCGACGCCGACGCCGATGAACATGAAGCCGAGCTGCGAGACGGTGGAGTAGGCGAGGACTTTCTTGATGTCGAACTGCCGGAGACCGATCGTCGCGGCGAAGAGCGCGGTGAGTCCGCCGATGATCGCGACGACCATCATCGCGCTCGGGGCCAGTCGATAGAGCACGTTCGAGCGCGCGATCATGTAGACGCCGGCGGTGACCATCGTCGCCGCGTGGATGAGCGCGGAGACCGGCGTCGGACCGGCCATTGCGTCCGGCAGCCAGACGTACAACGGAATCTGCGCGGACTTGCCGGCCGCGCCGAGGAAGAGCAGGAGACAGATCGCGGTGAGGATGCCGGTCGCGATCCCGCCGCCGGCCGCGACTTGCGACACGCGCGCGAAGTCGACGCTGCCGATGTACGCGAACATCAGGAACATCGCGACGAGAAATCCGAAGTCGCCGATGCGGTTGACGATGAACGCTTTCTTGCCCGCCGCCGGCGCGTAGTCGGTCTCGTAGTAGAAGCCGATGAGGAGATACGAGCAGAGCCCGACGCCTTCCCACCCGACGAACATGAAGAGGTAGCTGCTCCCGAGAATCAGGATCAGCATCGCCGAGAGGAAGAGGTTGAGGTACGCGAAGTAGCGCCAGTACCCCTCCTCGTGATGCATGTAGCCGACGGAGTAGAGGTGGATCAGGAAGCCGACCCACGTCACGACCATGAGCATGACGATCGAGAGGGGATCGAGCTGGAAGGCGATGTCTGCGCCGATGCCGCCGCTATGAAACCATTCGTAGACGACGTTGAGGTGCCGCTCGCCGTGGTGATACGCGCCGTTGTATTGGATGACGGCGACCGTGCCGAGGATCGCGGCCGCGAGCGTAGCGAGCAGCGCGATGGCGGTGACGAAGCCCTTGCCGGCGCGCTTGCCGAATAAACCGTTCAGCAGGAAACCCGCGAACGGGAGAATCGGGATTAGCCAGAGTTTGTCGAGCATGCGTTTGCGGTTGCGCGGTTACGCGGTCGCGCGGTTACGCGGAAGGAGAGACCGCGTAACTGCGCGACCGCGCAACCATCATCTCCTCACACCGTGCGATGCGAGGAGCACCCGCAAAGCACGCTACCTTCTATTCCCGTCCTTCATCCGATCGAGGTAGTCGTCCGAGGATGCCGGATCGAGCTCCCATCGGCGGATGTCGCGACTGCGTTCTTTCTCTCCGACCTTCAGTTCCTCGTTGTCCTCATATGTCACGCCGATCGAGCGGCCGATGTCGTCCACCACGTTGACCTCGGGGGTCGGCATGCTGCTGATCGCCGACTCGTCGCCGGAGAACTGCGCCGATTCCCACTGAGCGTCGACGTCGCCGCCCGTGACCACCAGGTCGGCAACCGGATCGTCCCGCAGACGGTCCGCCAATTTCTGCGAGCTGGCGGAGACATCCGGAATCGGCGGCTCGATGCGATCGTCGATCCCGTTGCGGTTCCGATCCTTCCGTTCGTCCTCTTCCCAGTCAATGAGCTTTTCTGTCTTGTCCATTTGTCCAGGCTCCTGCCTGAACAATTGCCACGTTCGCGCCAGAACGAGGCGTATAGGGTCACAGGCTCATGGGCTCATAGGCTCATGGGCTCATAGAGAGCCGTTGGCAAACACATCTATGAGCCAATGAGCCTGTGCGCCTATGCGCCTATGCGCCTATGAGCCTATGAGCCTCCTCAATCTACCAGTGCATCAAATTCGCTTCATCCACGTCGATCGTGTCGCGGTGATGAAACAGCGTGATGAAAATGGCCAGGCCGACGGCGGCTTCCGCGGCGGCGATGGCCATGATGAAGAAGACGAAGATGAGTCCGTGCACCTGATGAAACTGCCTCGCGTAGGCGAGGAAGGTGAGGTTGACGGCGTTCACCATGAGCTCGATGGACATGAAGATGGTGATGCCGTTCTTGCGCGTCAGGACGCCGACCACGCCGATCGTGAACAGGATCGCGCTGAGGATCAGAAAGTAATGTGTCGGGATCATGGCGCGGCCTCTCTTTTCTGATACTGGCGTCCGCTGAGGAGGAGCGCGCCGACGATCGCGGCCAGCAGAAGAATCGATACCATCTCGAACGGAAAGACGTACGCCTCGAAGAGCTTGATGCCGATCGTGCGCGCGTCGGTGACGAACGGTCCGGCAGGCAGTTTCGCGAAGACGGCATACTTGACGATGTAGTAGAGGAGTCCGAGTCCGAACGCGGCGCCGCTCGTGTATCCGAGGAACTGCTGGACCGGACGCGTGACCGGCTCGGCGACGTGCTGCAGATTGAGCAGCATGATCACGAACAGGAAGAGCACCATGATCGCGCCGGCGTAGACGATCACCTGCAGCGCGGCGAGGAACGGCGCCTCGAGCAGGACGTACATCACCGCGAGCGCGAAGAACGACGCGACGAGCGACAGCGCGCCGACGACCGGGTTGCGATGCAGCACGACGACCAGCGCGAAGATCACGGCGACGGCGGCGAAGAAGAAGAAGATCGCGAATTCCATAGCCTTAAAAAGCAGAAAGCAGAAAGCAGAAAGCAGAAATAGCGCAGGTTTTGACTTCTGCTTTCTGCTTTTTGCTTTCTGCTTTCATCACAACCACCCCGCGGCGATGAACGCCGCGACGATCACGATGTTGAGGATCGCCAGGGGCAAAAACACTTTCCAGCCGATCTTCATCAGCAGGTCGTACTTCAGCCGCGGAATCGTCCAGCGCACCCAGACGAAGACGAACAGCAGCACCGAGACTTTGACGAGGAAGAACAGCGCGGAGAGCACGAAGCCCTGCCACGTCGGCGGCTCGTTGTACCAGGGGATGTCCCAACCGCCGAGGAACAGCGTGACGACGAGCGCGGACATCGTTCCCATGGCCATGTACTCGGCCATGAAGAAGAGCGCGAACTTCATCGACGAATATTCGGTGTGATAGCCGGCCACGAGCTCCGCTTCCGCTTCCGCGAAGTCGAACGGCAGGCGATTCGTCTCCGCGAACGCGGAGACGGAGAAGACGATGAACGCGATCCACATCGCCGGCGAGAAGACGTTCCACGCCGGAATCTTGATCGTATCGAAGAGGACGAAGTACTTCGTCTGCTCCCACACCACGTCGGTCAACCGCAGCGAGCCGGCGACGAGGAGCACGCTGACCGCGGCCAGCGTGAGCGACAGCTCGTACGAGATCATCTGCGCCGAGGCGCGGATGCCGCCGAAGAGCGAGTATTTGTTGTTCGAGGACCAGCCGGCGATCACGATGCCGTAGACGGCGAGCGACGCGAGCGCGAACACGACGAGGATGCCGGCATTCACGTTCGCGATGACGGGCTCGAACAGCGGACGCCCTTCGAAGAAGCGATGTCCGAACCACACTTTCTCCGGCAGACGAAAGTCGCGTCCCCACGGAACGACGGCAATCGTCGTCAGCGCGGGAAAGAGTCCGACCGCGGGTGCGAGCGTGTACAGCCATTTGTGCGCGCCCGCGGGGACGATGTCTTCCTTGAGAATGAACTTCAGCGCGTCGGCGAACGACTGGAAAAGCCCGAACGGGCCGACGCGATTCGGTCCCGGGCGATCCTGAATGAGCGCGCTGCCGCGCCGCTCGACCCACACCATGATCGGCGTGATGTTCAACATCATGAAGAGCACGATGGCGATCTTCAGAATCGACAGGCCGATGTCGGTCGCGTCGAACGGCATTATCGCGTTCTCCGAGCCACGTCATCCTGAGCCGCCCTTCGACTGCGCTCAGGGCAGGCTCCGACGGCGAAGGATCTCGAAATGCGAAACGTTTGCGTCGTCTGAGATCCTTCGGCGTCTCCGCGCCTCAGGATGACGGGTAAAAGCGTCGCCGCCATTACGCGCTCACCTCGGCGAGCTCGAAGAGCCGCTCACTGATGCGCCGGAACGTGTCGAGGTCCGTGATCGCCTGACCCTTCGGCGTGAACGCCTGATGGATCTGCTGCTCGCGTCCCTGCAGGTTCGTGTACGTGCCTTCTTTTTCGGGATGAATCGCGCCGGGAATCAGCACGTCGGCGACGTCGCACAGCGGATGGTTCGCGTCCCACGAATGGACGATGAGGAACTTCGCCTTGCGCAGACTCGCGATCACGGCGGGATCTTTCGCGCGCTCGCTGAAGAGCGCGTCGCAGATGTAGAGGACGTCGATGCCGTCCGCGCCGTTGGTCAACAAGTTGTCGACATTCGCGCCGTCGCCGATCACCTTCGACACGCCCCGGAAATTCGGACCCGCCTGCGTGCCGAGGAGCCACTCCGTGCGCGACTTCATCTTGATCGGACCGATCGGATCGACCATCACTCCGGTCCTGCTGCCGATGCGGTCGAACAGCGCCTTCGCCGCCGACGCTTCTTCATTCGTCATCTGCGCGGACAAAATCGCGAACGTGTTCTTCGCGTCGCGATACGCGCGCCCGATCGCCTCCAGCGCTTCATCCCACGTCGAGATGCCGAGGTAATCGTCCTCGGTGCGCACCTTCGGCACGACCACGCGATCGGTCTCGTACTGCTCGTACGAGAAGCGGCCGTAGTCGCACAGCCAGTGATCGTTGACGTCGGGATTCACGCGCGGGCGATAGCGATAGACCTGGCCGTTGCGATGTCCGATGAAGATGTTGCAGCCGACGTCGCAGCCGTTGCACACCGACTCCGTCACGTCGAGGTTCCACACGCGCGACTCGAAACGGAACTCGCGCGGCGTGAGCGCGCCGGTGGGACAGATGTCGGTGACGCACGCGCTCATCCAGTTGTCGAGCGGCGTTCCGGGAAACACGCCGACTTCCGTCGACGCGCCGCGCTTGAAGAACGCCAGCTCGCTCGTGCCCGTGATCTCCGCCGTGAAGCGGATGCAGCGCGTGCAGTGGATGCAGCGGTTCATGTTCTGGATCACGTGCGGCCCGATGGCCGTGCGATCCATGCCGGGGTAGGTGCGTTTGAATTCGCCGTAGCGCGAATCGACGTTGCCGTAGTTGAACGAATAGTCCTGCAGCGGGCACTCGCCGGCTTTGTCGCAGATCGGGCAGTCGAGCGGATGATTGATGAGCAGAAACTCCATCTGCCCGCGGCGCGCCTTGTCGACTTTGTCGTTCCAGACGTGGATCTTCATCCCGTCTTTCACCGGCGTCGCGCATCCCGCCTGCAGCTTCGCCATGCCCTCGACTTCCACGAGACACATGCGGCACTGCCCGACGACGCTCAGCGATGGGTGATAGCAGAAGTGCGGGACGTGGATGTCGGCCGCCTTCGCGGCCTCGATGACGTTGATTCCATCCTGGACTTCGACTTCGTTTCCGTCGATGGTAACTTTAGCCATAGGTTGTTGCGTTTCGTTGATGCAGATTGAGCGCCCAGCGAGGGATCGGGACGGGGAGTGAAACGAATCTAGTGAAACGTTTCACAAGGGCGGAGGATACTCGCGGGGCGCGGGACGCGCAAGGCTCATGGGCGCAAAGGCTCATGGGCGCAGAGGCTCATGGGCTCATAGCTTCTTCGTGCTCTTCTATGCGCCCATGAGCCTTTGAGCCTGTGAGCCCCCGATCTATGCGCCCATGAGCCTTTGAGCCTGTGAGCTCCCGAGAAAGGAACAAGTGAAAAAAGACCTAACCATCGCCCTCATCGCCATCCTGGTCATCCTCGCCGCGACGTTCGCGATCGCGCGCGTTCGTCCCGATCTTCCGCTCACGCCGTCGCAGCCGTACGCCGAAAAAGCGGTCGCGCTAACGAGCGCGCCGAAGAGCGGCAAAGTCATCATGCACGTCAACGGCGAGGCGATCACCGAGGATGAGTACAACGCGTTCGTGAGCGCGATCCCCGAAGAGCAACGAGCGGGCGTGATGAACAATCCGCAGGGAAAGCGGCTCGTCGCGAACGAGATGGCAAAGATCAAGTTGCTCCAGCAGGAAGCGGCGCGCCTCGGCGTCGAGAACGATCCCGAGATTCGCTCGCAGCTGGAGATGTCGAACGCGCAGGTGCTCGCATTGCGCGCGCTGCAGAAGCTCGTGCAGCCGAAGGTCGAGCAGATGGTGCGCGAGGAGTACGAGCAGGAGAAGAAGGACGCCATCGAGCTGTGGCAGATCGCGGTCGCGTACACGGGCGGGCAGTATCCGGTGCGCGACGGGAGCCAGCGGCCGCCCGAGCTCGCGATGCAGAAAGCGACTGCGATCGTCGCGCGCCTGAAAGGCGGTCAGGATTTCGGACAGCTCGCGCGCGCGGAGTCGGACGATCCGCAGTCCGCCGCGAACGGCGGCTCCCTCGGCGCAATCCGCCGCGAGATGCTGCCGCCGGAAATCGCCGCGGCGCTGGCGGCCATCAAACCCGGTCAGATCAGCAATCCCGTGCGCACGCCCCTCGGCGTTCACGTCTTCCGCTATCAGCAGCCGACACTCGAGTCGATGCGTCCCGCACTGCAGCAACGCGCGCAGCAACGCGCGATGCAGGAGACGATGGAGTCGCTGCAAACCCGCGCCAAGATCGAGTTCGATCCATCGTTTTTCCCGCCCGCACCCGCGCAGCCGCAGCAACCCGGAGGTAAACTACCAGGCACACGCTGACATGCCGCGGAAGATCCTCGTCGTCGAAGACAACGACATGAATATGCAGCTCGTCGAGTTCCTGCTCGAAGAGGGCGGCTACGACATCGTCAAAGCGGCGAGCGGCGAGGAAGCGCTGGCCATCACGCGCGAAGGCGAAACAGCGCCCGACCTCATCCTCATGGACATCCACCTGCCGGGCATGGACGGCCTGTCCGTCGTGCGCGAGATGAAAACAAACGAGCGCACCCGCCGCATCCCGATCCTCGCGCTGACGGCGCATGCGATGCGCGGCGACAAGGACCGCTTCCTCGAAGCGGGCTGCGACGGATACATCTCGAAGCCGATCGACGTGAAGACGTTCATTTCGTCGATCGAGCAGTACTTGGCATAGCCTCCTGGCCTCCCAGCCTCCAAGCCTCCTAGGTTTCTTGGAGGCCAGGAGGCCAGGAGGCTCGGAGGCTACCTCCCAGCCTCCCAGCCTCCCAGGTTTCTTGGAGGCCAGGAGGCCTGGAGGCTCGGAGGCTATACTCCGCGCCGCTATGCGAATGCTCGTACTCGGCGCCGGCCGCATGGGCCTCGGCGCGGTTCATGATCTCGTCTCTCAATCCGACGTCGACGGGGTGACCGTCGCGGACTTTGACTTCTCCAAGGCACAGCACATCGCCGAACGATTTGTGGGTGCCGCTGCCCCCAGCGGCACCGCGACCGCTGAGGGCAGCGGTCGCCACAAAGTCGTCGCCGCGCAGATCGACTGCAACGATCACGCTGCAGTCGTGGATTTGATGCGCGGACACAAGTCGGCGATCAGCTGCGTGAACTATTGGCTCAATGAACGCCTCGCGCGCGCGGCGATCGAAGCGGGCACGCACTTCTGCGATCTCGGCGGCAACAACGACGTCGTCGACGCGGAGCTCGCGCTCGATGCCGACGCGCGCAAAGCCGGGATCAACATCATCCCGGATTGCGGACTCGCGCCCGGAATGGTGGCGGTGCTCGTCGCGCACGGCGCGTCGCAGTTCGCGAAGCTGGACGAAGTGCACATCCGCGTCGGCGGACTCCCGCAGGATCCGCAGCCGCCGCTCAACTATCAGCTGGTGTTCTCGGTCGAAGGCTTGATCAACGAATACATCGAGCCCGCGCGCGTGATTCGCGACGGAAAGGTCGTGACGATCGAGTCGATGACCGAGATCGAGTCGCTCGATTTCCCGCAGCCGTTCGGAACGATGGAAGCGTTCCAGACGTCCGGCGGCACGTCGACGCTCGTCGAGACGTTCCTCGGCAGCGTGAACGCGCTCGACTACAAAACGATCCGCTACCCCGGCCACTGCGAGAAGTTCAAGACGATGATCGACCTCGGCTTGTGCAGAAGCGAATTGCTCGAAGTCGACGGCGTCCGCGTCAAACCACGCCGCGTCCTCGGCGAGCTGCTCGTGAAAAACCTCCCGCATGACGAACCCGACGTCGTGCTCGTGCGCGTCGAATTCGCCGGCGACAACGGCAAGACGCTCCGCTACGACATCATCGACCGCCACGATCCCGAGACGGGACTCAGCGCAATGATGCGCACCACGGCCTTCCCCGCGTCGATCGTCGCGCTGATGATGGCGCGCAATCAGACGACGTCGAAAGGCGCGCTCCCGCAGGAGCGCTGCATCCCGCCTGATTTGTTCATGGAAGAGTTGGCGAAGCGGCGGATCGAGGTGATGATCAGCGAAAGCCGGTGATACGGAAAGACGGCCCTCGTTGTGCAACAGAGGCAGCGTGCACAGGAGGAAATGATGGGAATGTTCAGCGTACTGATGCAGAAGATCTTTCACGCTGGTGCGGTCGCGGAGGCTCCGCCGGACGCCGTCAAGCCCGGCCAGAATCCCGCGTCGCGCGTGGAGGTGCGGCAAGCGGCGCAGGCGGGTCCGACCACGCCTGGCCCGGCCGCGACGAAGATGTCGGAAGTCGACGTCGAAGCCGCGCTCAACGGACTTGCCGCGAAGAATCACGAGAAGCTCGATTGGAAACACTCGATCGTCGATCTGATGAAGCTCGTCGGAATGGACAGCGATCTTGCCGCCCGCAAGGAGCTGGCCGCCGACCTTCATTACAGCGGTGATACCAATGACTCGGCCAAGATGAACATCTGGCTGCACCAGGAAGTGATGAAGAAGCTCGCCGAAAACGGCGGGAAAGTGCCGCAGTCGCTGCTGGAGCACTGATATGACAGCGATCATCGACACGCTGCAACAGCAGCTCGGCCCGGACACCATCGAGCAGATCAGCCGTTCGATCGGCGCCGATCCCGGCACGACTTCGAACGCGGTTTCGCTGGCATTGCCGGCTCTTCTCGGCGGACTGTCGCACAACGCATCCAATGAACAGGGCGCCGCGGCGCTCGATCGCGCTCTCGGCGATCATGACGGGAGCATCCTCGACAATCTCGGCGGCCTCTTCGGCGGCGGCGGAGGAGGCATCGGCGGTGCGATCCTCGGCCACATCTTCGGATCGAAACGCACGACGGTGGAGGAAGGCGTCGGCCGCGCGTCCGGTCTCAACGGACAGCAGGTCGCGCAACTGCTGATGATGCTCGCGCCGATCGTGATGGGAGCTCTCGGGCGCGCGAAACAGCACTCCGGACTCGACGCTTCGCGACTTCCGGGCGTGCTGCGGGAGAGTGCGGAGAAGGCGCAGACGCAGAGCCCCGGGGGCGGAGGTCTCGGCTCGATCCTCGGCGGCATTTTCGGGCAGCATTGAGGGGAAGGCGGATGACTCACGAACGGCGCGTGCTGTTTTCCTCCAGCGCGATCTCCGTCGTCGACTTCCGCTGCCGCGAGGAGCGCTGCATCCCGCCCGATTTGTTCATGGAGGAATTGGCGAAGCGGCGGATCGAGGTTCAGAAGAACTGACCTATACTCGCGGGAGAGGGAGGTTCTTCATGACAATCGTCAATCCTCAAATCACGGATGCAATGGCTCCGCAGGTCAACGCCAGGGAAGCGATCGAAAACGCGCTCGCAAGAGCGGCGGCCGACGCGGTGACCGCGCAGCAACAGTTTTATGTTCTCGCGCAGGCCGCCACCACCCAAAGCGTCGCCGCGATGCTGTCGCTCGACACCTCAGCGACCGCCGCCGAGGTCAAAGCGGGCGTCGACAAGGCGGCAGCCGCCGTGATGTTGCACGCGCGGGCAGCGAGCGACGAAACGGCGTCGTCGCACGGCGACGAGGTTGCTTACCTGAGCGGGATCGCGCGCGAGATGAACGCTCTCGGCGAGGCCTTCTGCCGGAATCTGATGCGTGTCGTGCAGATCGCGGCGACGTCCGCATGCCTGACTGCCGCGATCGCGCGTCCCGACCAGTTCGATTCCTATCGACCGATTCTCGAAGCCATCAACAATCTCGTCTAGTGTGTCGTTGATTCGAGGCGCTCAACGCGCGTCTGCAAATCAGCGACGGTGTCTTCGAGGGATTTCATACGGCGATCGAGCTCGTGGTGAGAGAACTTGATCATCGCGCGGGTTTCGACGAATTCCGCCTTGACTTCCCCTTGGTAGCGGTCGAGCCGCTCGTTGACCGAGAGCACGCCCTCCGCAACCGTCTGTATTTCCGACTTCAGCTGCTCGGCGACAACATCAAAGTGGCGGCGCGTTTCCTCAGCAGTGCTATCGATTCTCGCGTCCAAGCGCGTCGCAACGGTATCGACGTATTTCCGCGTTTCCTCGGCAGCGGCATCGATTCTCGCGTCCAGGCGCGTCGCAACGGTGTTGATACTCGCATCCAAGCGCGTCGCAACGGTGTCGACGTATTTCCGCGTTTCCTCGGCAGTGGCATCGATACTCGCATCCAAGCGCGTCGCAACGGCATCGATTCTCGCGTCCAAGCGCGTCGCAACGGTGTTGATACTCGCATCCAAGCGCGTCGCAACGGTGTCGACGTATTTTCGCGTTTCCTCCGCCGTGCCCTCGATCAGCCTTTTCAGTTCTTCATCGGTCATTCGCGGTTCATGTTACCTCGGTTCACGGCGTTCCCTGCACCAGCTCCCGCACCTTCTCCCGAAACATCCTTCCCACCGGAATCATCGCGCCGCTTTCGAACACGAGGGCGGCGTTGCGCACGCCGCGGACGCGCGCGAAGTTGGCGATGTAGGAACGGTGCACGCGTGCGAAGTCGGGCGGGAGCATCGACTCGAGTGCCGTCAGAGATTTCTCGTGCAGATGGATGGTTCCGTCGTCGAGGTGGAGCTCGGAGTAGTCGTCGGCGCCGCGGATGAAGAGGATTTGCGCGGTGACGATCGTGCGCAGCTCGCGGCCTTTGCGGACGACGATCTTCTGCGCGCTTCGTGCGGTCGCGCGCTCGATCGCGATGCGCAGGCGCTCTTCGCTCCACGGTTTCGCGACGAAGTCGGTGACGCCGTAGTCGAATGCGCGCAGCGCCTGGTCGTAATGCGCGGAGACGATGATCGTCTGCAGCGTTTTCGCGGCCGCTTCTTCGAGCAGGCGAAAGCCGTTTTGTCCGTTGAGACTGAGATCGAGAAACAGGAGATCGATCGGCGCGCTGCGGATCATCGTCTGCGCGATCGGAAACGTCGGCGCGATCCGGATCGCGGCTTCGCCTCCGATGATCGTGCGCACCATCCGCTCGAGTCTGCGCGCAATCACGGCTTCGTCTTCGACGATCGCGATGTTCATGACGGCACCACGATCTCCGTGCGCCACATCGCGCCGGCGCGTCCCTGCTGGAATGTCCATCGCTCGCCCCACGCTTCGCGCAGCCGCGCCTCGATGTACTTCGTCCCGCCGCCGTTTCCGCTTTCTTCCGAGCCGGCGGGCGACTCGAAGATGTAATGCGTGCGGTGATGGTCGTTGCGTGCTGACAATCGCAACGTGATCGCGCCTGCCGGCGCGTGCGTGATCGCGTTCTCGACGAGTGTGTGGAACATCGCCGGCGGCACCTGCCGATCGACATCGACGCCTTCGACTTCGAGCGAGTACGCGACGTCCTTGCGCAGGCTCATGTTCGCGAGGTGGCTGCGGCACAGGCTCAGCTCCTCGGCCGCGCTGACGAGCGTGCGCGTCGACATCGCGCCGAGGATGCGCAGCTCGTCGGAGAGCGACTCGATCATCTTCACGGCGGTCTTCGGATCTTCTTCGATCCACTCCGAAAGCGCGGTCAGCGTGTTCATGAGGAAGTGCGGCTGCAGATGGCGGCGCAGCATCTCCAACTCGAGCCGCGCTTTCTGATGTTGCTCGCGCCGCACTTCGAGCGCGTGCGACGAGAGCAGGCAGACGAAGACGAAGTTCAGCGCGAAGTAGAGAAAGTAATCGGCCCAGTACCACGGCTGCAGAAACAGCGCGACCGTCGCACTGCCGACGCCGACCAGTGCGAGCACGCTGCCGTGCATCCGCCGCCATACCGACCATGCCGCCCACGCCGTCGCGGTGACGAACGTGAGCTCGAAAACATAGGTCGACTTCGGATCCCATCCGCGCGGAATCCACGGAAGGACCGAGCAGGCGATCGTCGTCGCGATGACGACTGCTCGTCCGAGGCGATGCGGAAAGCGCGTGACGACGAGCGCGACGAGCTGGACGCCGGTGATTGCGGAGAGCGCGACGATGAAACGCAATCGCACGATGTGCCAGTCGTACGTGTATCCGAACAGCGGCCGCCACGACTCGGCGATGAGGAGCGCAGCGGCGGTAAGACAGAGAGTGCCGAGGAGGAGGAACGAGCGGTCGCGGCGCGCGAGCCAGAACATCGCGAACGCGAAGACGGCGGTGAGGACGATGCCGGAGAGAGCGATCACCGCGAGATCCGCCCAGCCGCGTTGATAGGCGAGGAGCTTGTCGTAGTTGCCGACGATCAGCGCCCAGTAGCCGCGCACCGGCGAGAAGCCGCGATGAAACGCCGACGCGCGAATCGCGACGATGTGCGGCGCGAGCGTCGCGAGACGGTCGGGCACGTGATAGTGCGCTTCGATCGGTCCGGCGATTTCCGTTTCCTTCGTACGGCCGACCACGCCGCCGCGGCCGAGGAGCTCGCCGTCCCAATAGATCTCGTGCGACGCCATCGCGGCGAAGTAGATGCCGAACGGCTTGCCCGGTGCGCGCTTGTAGTTCGTGAGATCGATCCTCCAACGCATCCACAACGCGTCCTTCGCTTGCGGAACCTGCTCGATCTCCATCAACGTCCACGACGAATCGTCGAGTGTCGGCGATGACCACGACGGATCGTCGCCGATGCGGACGCGCGGACCGACCCAATCCTGCGGAGCGGCCGATGCAGTTGCGGCGAACAGGAGAATCGCGAGGATCAGATGGCGGATGGCAGATGGCGGATGGCGGGGGAACCGAGGAACGCCGTTCGTTTCCTCTGCCATCTGCCATCCGCCATCCGCCATCAGTCCCATGGCCATCTGCCATCCGCCATCCGCCATCCGTCCCAGGGCCATCTGCCATCCGCCATCTGCCATCCACTCCACGTTACCAGCGCCGCCGCGCCGTTCACCGACGAAAGCGGTCGTTCGCCGACGCGCGCGCATCTTCATGCTGCGCGCGCCGTAACTTCGCGGCAAAGGAGACGACATGCACTGGAAGATACGCATCCTGCTCGCCGTGGTTTTCATCGCGCTGCCGCTCGCGGCGGAGCCGGCGAAGTTCACACCTCATGAATACGTCAGCGCCGACGGGACGAAGGTGAACGCGGAGGTCGGCGAGTTTCACGTTCCGGAGAATCGGACGAAATCCGGTTCGAAGACGATCGCGCTGCGCTTCGTCCGATTCAAATCGACGGCGGCGAAGCCGGGATATCCGATCGTCTACCTCGCCGGCGGTCCCGGCGGATCGGGCATCGAGGCGCTGCGCGGGACGCGCTTTCCGCTGACGATGGCGCTGCGCGAATTCGGCGACGTCATCGCGTTCGATCAGCGCGGCGTCAACAAGTCGGGGCCGGACATGCGATGCAGCGAGCGCTTCATGATCCCGTTCGACAAGCCGCTCGATCGCGCGACCGGCGGCCCGCCGATGGCGGACGCGGCGCGGAAATGCGCGGAGCGATTGCGCGCGTCGGGCGTCGACGTCGGCGCGTACAACACGCGTGAGAGCGCGGCCGATCTCGACGATTTGCGGAAAGCGCTCGGCGCAGAAAAACTTGTGCTGTGGGCGATCAGCTACGGAACGCATCTCGCGACCGCGACGCTGCGCTACCACCCGGCGAGCATCGATCGCGTCATCCTCGCGGGGATCGAAGGACCGGATGACACGTACAAGCTGCCGAGCGACCAGCAGCTTCTCCTGGAAGACATCGCGCGCCTGGCGGCAAAAGACGGCAAGACTCCCGATCTCATCGCATCGATTCGCAATGTGCTGCGCGAACTGGACGCGCATCCGAAAACCGTGTCGCTCACGCATCCATTGAATGGACAAACTGCGAACGTCGTCGTCGGCAAGCTGGATTTCCAAGTCGCGCTCACCGACATGCTGACCGGTCCCGACTCATTCGCCGGCCTGCCTGACTTCGTGCAGCGCGTCGAGCGCGGCGACTGGACCGCGGTCGCGCTCGTCGCCGCGCCGCGGCGCATGGACGACGCCGGCTCCGCGATGTCGATCGCCATGGATTGCGCGTCCGGCATTTCCGCGGGACGCAAATCGCGCATTGCCGATGAAGCGAAGCGCACGCTCCTCGGCGACGCGATCAACGCGCCCTTCCCCGAAATCTGCGCCGGGATGAACGTCGCCGACCTCGGCGACGACTTCCGCGCGCCGCTCGTCAGCGACGTCCCCGCGCTGCTCATCAGCGGCACACTCGACGGCCGCACGCGTCCGCATCAGGCCGAAGAGCTGCGCCTCGCGATGCCGAACGCGCAGCACCTCGTCATCGAAGGCGCCGGTCACAGCGATCCGCTGTTTCTCTCGACGCCGAAGATCCTCGAGGCGATGAAAGCATTCCTGCGCGGCGAGCCGCTGCGCGAGCGTTACGTTGCGGCGCCCGAAGTGCAGTTCACGCCGCTGCGCACGATCGCGAACGTGAGCGATGACGTGCTGTCGCGCTATGCCGGAACGTATCGCATCGACGAGAAAACCACGCGGCGCGTGGTGAAAGCGGGATCGGTGCTCTACACGATCCGCGGCGACGCCGCGCCGCGCGCGATCCGTCCGGCGTCGGGCACGCAGTTCTTCTATGAAGGATCCGACGCGACGCTCACGTTCGAGGTCGACGCGAGCGGAAAGGTGACGGGCATGTCGGTGACGCAGCTCGGGCAGACGCAACGAGCGAAGCGGGAGTAGCTGCGCCGAAGGCGGCTGCGCCGATGGCAGATGGCGGATGGCAGATGGCCCCACCCGCCCGCGGAAGTCTCTGCTATCGGCTCTGCCATCCGCCATCCGCCATCCGCCATCCGCCATCCGCCATCAGCGCAGCCGCCATCCGCCATCCGCCATCCGCCATCAGCGCAGCCGCCATCAGCCATCCGCCATCCGCCATCCGCCAAAGGAAGAACGACGCTAATTGTTTGATACACTTCGCCCCGTCCGTATGAACATCATCAAGAATAGGGTCAACGACGTCACCGTGCTCGACATCCAGGGCGTGATCAAGCTCGGCGAGAGCGCGCGCGAGTTTTCGAGCTATCTGGAGAAGGTCCTCAACGACGAGACCGGGCCGGTAATGATCAACTTCGAGGCGATCAACTACATGGACTCGACGGGACTCGGCGAGTTGATCGGCTATCTGCAGAAATTCGAGGACCGCCAGCGCAAGATGGCGCTGGTCAAGCCGTCGCACCGGATTCTCGCGCTGCTCAAGATCACGAAGCTCGACACCGTCTTCAAGATCTTCGACTCGCGCGAGACCGCGATGCAGTACCTCACCGAGTCCGCGGCCTGACGACCTTCACTCCGGCACTTTTCAACAGCGCCTCGAACTCCGGCACGCCGTGGAGCGGCGCGAGCTTCGGGTCGACGCCCGCGAGCGCGAGGCCGACCGGCGGCGCGCTCTTCGCGCTGCGCAGCCATTCGTCCGCATAGCGTTTGCGCTCGGCGAGGTAGAACGCGCGCGGATCGGCGACGTCGAGCGTCGTCTGGTCGCGTTTCTCGCGCGCTGCAAGTGCGGCCGCGTAGTTGCCCGACAGTTCGTACGCGGTCTCGATGCACCAATAGGCTTCGTGGAATTGCGGCGAGAGTGCGAGCGCGCGGTTCGCTTCGCGAATCGCATCGGCGTAGCGGCCGGAATAGATGTAGGCCCAGGCAACGTGCGCGTTCGCGCGCGGCGAGACGGGATCGAGCTCCTGCGCGCGGCGGATCTCGGCGATGCCTTCGTCGAATGCGCCGCGCGTGATCAGCAGCCAGCCGTGATCGTGCAGCGCGCCCGGCTCGCCTGGATTGAGCTCGATCGCGCGGCGAAAGCTTTCTTCCGCCGCGTCGAAGTCGTGCTCGTACCAGAAGTGCAGCATCGCCGCGATTCCATGCGACTGCGCGAGCGAGGGCGCGAGACGCACGGCTGCTTCGCTGCAGCGGCGAATCTCCGCTGCGGCGTCTGCCGGTGACATTTGCTCCCGCATCGCCAGCGAATGCACCGCTTCCGCGAGGGCGATGTGCGCGAGCGCGAATCCCGGCTCGAGCCGTACCGCTTCGCGCAGCTCGGTCACCGCGCCGGCAAATTGATTGTCCTGCCAGAGATGCCGCCCGCGCAGATACGCCTCGTGCGCCGGCTCGGAGCGCGCCGTGAGCGCCGTTTCGTCGAGGATCTCGACGCGCAGCGCGCCTGCGATGCGCGCGGCGACGTCTTCCTGAATGCCGAGGGCGCCGCCGCCGGAGCGGTCGAACGTGTCGGCCCAGAGATGCGTTTGATCGTTCGTGTCGATCAGCTGCGCTGTCACGCGGACGCGATCTCCTTCGCGCCGCACGCTTCCTTCGACGACGTACCGCGCGCCGAGCTCGCGTCCGATGTCGCGCACGTCCTTCTTCGTGCCGGCGTAGCGGAGGACGGACGTGCGCGCGATCACGCCGAGGCGCTGCGGATGGATGCGTCCGAGGTGCGTGATCAGCTCCTCGGTCATCCCATCCGCGAGATACGTACTGCGCGTCGCCGAGAGATCGTCGAACGGAAGCACGGCGATCATCGGCCGTGCGTTGGCCGGGTCGGCACTCCGCTGCCACGCGATCGCAAAAACGACGAGGAGCAAACCGGCCGCTGCAGCGGCAATCCGCCATCGTCGTGGAGCGGCGGGTTTCAGCCCCACGGCCTCCGGCTCGATCTTTCCGACGAACCGGTAGCCGCGCTTCGGCAGCGTCTCGATGAACTGAGGGTTCTTGGCGTCATCGCCAAGGGCGGTGCGGACCTGGAGGATGCAGAAATTCAGGCCGCGCTCGAAGTCGACGAACGTTCCTTCCCCCCAGACGCGCTGCCGCAACTCCTCGCGCGTCAGCAGCTCGCCGGGATGTCCGGCCAGCGCGAGCAGCAGCCGGAACGGCTGCGGCGCGAGCGGGATCGGCTCGCCGTTCCGTCGAAGCTCGGAGGTGCCGGGGTCGAGCTCGAAGGGACCGAAGCGGATCACGTGCGTATCGTACGCGCGAACATCGCCGCCGATGCGGCTCTAATCATTTTCTAATCGCGCGATCATGGCTTCCGCGGCAGATCCGGATCATCTTGAACCGCATGAAAAAACTAGCGTTACTCCTGCTGCTCGTTCCATTTGCGCTCCTTGCCGCGCCCGATGACAAAACGGTGACGCTCACGGGCGAGGTCGTCGATCTGCATTGCTACACCAGCCGCGGCGCGCACGGCGAAGAGCACGCCGGCTGCGCGAACGGCTGCATCAGCCGCGACGTTCCGGCCGGTTTCCTCACCGAAGACGGCACGCTCTACCTGCTGGTCAACGAGAAAATGAACTCCGTGAAGGAGAAAGTCGCCGGCAAAGCAGGGAAGAAGCTCACCGCGACCGGAAGAGTCGTCGAGCGCAGCGGGATGAAGGTGCTGCAGTTGATTACCCTGGAATAGCGGCCGTGACAGCCTCCGGGCCTCCAAGCCTCCCGGCTTGCGACGTCCAGTGGAGCGGCGGCCGCCCTCGGCCGCCGGTTTGTCGCGGGGGGCCGGCGGCCGGGGGCGGCCGCCGCTCCACTAGACCTCGGAGGCCAGGAGGCTACTCCCGCATCTTCCGCAGGACCGCGAAATCGGTCGCGTTGTTGCCGATCATCAGGTCCTGCCACAGCTCGAGATCGATGACGTCGCGGGCCCAGACGCTGTCCGGGACATTGAGCTTTCCGCCTTCGAAGTGCACCTTCGACCCCGACATCGAGATCGTGACGTCTTCTTCGATGATGTCGTTGTTCGAGGTCGCGATCTTGAAGATGCCGCGAAATTTGTGCGGACTGACTTGCTCGCCGACGTCGAGCGTGCCGGTCGCCGTCGTGCATCCGAGTCCCAGCCAGCGCTCGATCTCCCACCGCCCCGGCAGCGTCTTCATGAACTCCTCGGCGACGCGCGCGGCGGGAATCGGCTCCGCGTTCTCGGTTTCCGGGCGCGTGTACTGCGGCGACACCTGCGCATCGAACTCGACGTCGAATTGCCGGACCTGAGTCACTTCCTCATTCTTGACGTGCACTTCGCCCGAGTACCGCCGGCCGGTAGTGATGGAGCCGTCCGACTGCGTCATCCCGTAGCCGGTGACCGATCCCTCCTCGAGGAGAAAGACGTTCGCCCACTTGTGTTTTCCCGACGCATCGATGACGAAGCGCACGCCGCGAATCGTCGCCGATCCCTTGTAGTCGTCCTGCAGAATGCCGGCGATCGTCTTGTTCGACAGCGATTCGTTCGTGGCGATCACGTCGACGATCCCGCACGTCAGGTCCTTCACATTGTCGGCGCCGAGCCGCTTCGCATCGACCGGCCACGCCTCGCGCTTGCGTGCGTAGACGTTCGTGAGCGGGAACTTCTTGCCGTTCACGGTGAGCGTTCCCTTCACCGTGCCGTCGCTGGCGACGGCGGACATAACCGCGAACAGGAGCAAGGTACCGAGAGACAACGTACGCATCGACAACATGATGCATAAGGTAGGCACAAACGGCTCAGCTGGCTGTGACCTAGATCCCAAAGCAGTGGAGCGGTGGCCGCCTCGGCCGCCGAGGAAATGCGCCTCATGATCCGCACGTGCTTTCGGCGGCCGAGGGCGGCCGCCGCTCACTACTGAGACGCTGGATCGGCGTTCAGCTCGCGGAAAAACGCCAGCAGCAGCTCGCGCTCCTCCGCGGTCAGCTCGACGGCGCGCAGTTGCGGATCGATGTGATCCGACGGGAAGCCGCCGGCGAGCATGCGATCGACTGCCGCCTCGAGTGTCGGCACGCTGTTGTCGTGAAAGTACGGAGCCGTGCGCGCGATGTTCAGCAGCGTCGGCGTCTTGAACGCGCCCATGTCGCGGGGATCGCGTCCACCGCGTCCCTTCGTGTCCTTCGTCCCTTGTCCCGCGCCGATCGCGTGATACAGACGATCGGTCAGCAGCACGCCGCTGTGGCAGATGCTGCAGCGCGCCTTGCCGTCGAAGATCTCGTAGCCCTTTCTTGCGCGCTCCGACAACGCGGATTCCTCGCCGTTCCAATAGCGCACCCACGCGGCTTTCGTCGGAACGAGCGTGCGCAGATAGGACGCGAGCGCTTTGATCACGAGCTCCGGCTTCGCCTCGCTCCCGAACGCCGCGATGAACTTCGCGCGCAGCGTTTTGTCGGCGTTCAGCTTCGCGACAATCTCGTCGATCGACGGACGTCCCTCTCCCTTCGGCGCCACGATGAACTTCCACACGCCATCGATCGCGCGCTCGAGCGTCGGCGCCGAGCCTTCCCAATAAAACGCCTTCTGATAGCCGACGTTGATCAGCGACGGGCACGCGCGGTTCTGCTCGACCTTGAACGCACCGACCGGCTTCGCCGCGCCGATCGTGAAGCCGTACTTCGGCTCGTGACAGCCGGTGCAGGACGTCGTCCCGTCGCCGCTGAGGCGCGGATCGTTGAAGAGCTGTCGTCCGAGGGAGATTTTTTGCGGAGTGAGAGGATTGTCGGCCGGAACCTTCATCGGCTCGACGCCGGGAAGCCGCGGCGCGGAAGTGCTCGTGGCGGCGAGGAGGAGAGCGGCGAGAACGATCGATCGCATGTGCGCAACGTGCGGCGCGCGTCGACATTCGGCGAGCAGGAGCGGGTTAGAAACGCGTTAGAAGGAGGTTAAAGGTAAAAGGAGAAAGGAAAAAGTAGCTGCGCCCTCGGGCAGAGATCATGCAGTCGGCGGAGCTACTTTCCGCTTTCACCTTTTGCCTTTTGGCTGTTTTGGATAGGATGCGCGCGGTTTCATGACTTACAGCTACCTCCCGATTCTGATTCTGCTCTTCGTCGCCGCCGTCCTCGGCGCGGTCTTTCTCAGCCTGAACTGGATCCTCGGACGGCACCAGCGGAACCCGTCCAAGCTTTCGCCGTACGAGAGCGGCGTCCCGCTCCTCGACGAGAACCGCAAGCGCGTCAACGTCCGCTTCTATCAGATCGCGATGCTGTTCATCCTCTTCGACATCGAAGCGGCGTTTCTCTATCCCTGGGCCGTGATCTATCGCAGCATGATCTCCTGGTACCTCTTCGGAGAGATGCTGCTGTTCATCCTTCTCCTCGGCGTCGGCTACGTGTACGTCTGGAAGAAGAGAGCGTTCGATTGGAAATGATGATGATGTGCTGGTTGCCGAGTGCCGGGTGCTGCGTAACTGGAACCGTGTTGGTTCGTTCTCAGCACCCGGCACTCAGCACCCAGCACCCGGACTAACAAGATGGCGGACCTGCAACCCGACAATCCCTACGCACCCGACCGGTTTCCCGATCCCAACAAGCACGTCGAGTTTCCCGAAGAGGCGAAGAAGCGCTTCGACTGGATCCTGACGCGCTATCCGACGAAAGAAGCGGCGCTCCTGCCGACTTTGCATCTCGCGCAGGAAGTGTGGGGCTGGATTTCCCCCGAGGTGGTGCATTACGTGGGGAACCTGCTCGACTTGTCGCCGGCGACCGTGTTCGGCGTCGTGTCGTTCTACAACATGTACAACCAGAAGCCGGTGGGCAAATACCACCTGCAGGTCTGCACGAACCTCAGCTGCATGGTGACGCGCGCGTACGACATCTACGATCACCTCTGCGAGAAACTGAGCGTGCATCCCGGTGGGACGACGAAGGACGGCCTCTACACCGTCGTCGAAGTGGAATGCCTCGGCTCCTGCGGCACCGCGCCGGTCGTGCAGGTCAACAATGACTACCACGAGAGCATGGACGTGGTGAAGATGGACGCGCTGTTGGAGATACTGAAATAGGCGCAAAGGCGCAAAGGCTCAGAGGCTCACAGAGAGCCACTATGAGCCTATGAGCCTATGAGCCTCTGAGCCCTCTGAGCCTCTGAGCCTAAGCAAATGGAACAGATCAAAGTACTCCTCGCGAACATCGACAAGCCGGACTCGACGTCCATCGACACGTATATGGCCGGCGGCGGCTATGAAGACGCGCGCAAGGCGCTGACGACGATGAAGCCGGACGAGGTGACGCAGCTCGTCAAGGATTCGGAGTTGCGCGGACGCGGAGGCGCGGGATTTCCGACCGGCAACAAGTGGAGCTTCGTGCCGAAGAACGCGCCGAAGCCGACATGGCTGTTGTGCAACGCCGACGAGTCGGAGCCGGGGACGTTCAAGGATCGCCTGATCATCGAAAAGGATCCGCATCTCCTCATCGAGGGGATGATCATCGCCGCGTTCGCGATCGGATCGAATCCGATGTCGTACATCTACATCCGCGGCGAGTTTTATTACGGCGCGACGGTGCTCGACAAAGCGCTCGACGAAGCGCGTGCGAAAGGCTTCCTCGGCAAGAACATTTTCGGCAGCGGCTTCGACTTCGACATCACCGTCCATCGCGGCGCGGGCGCGTACATCTGCGGCGAAGAGACGGGACTCATCGAGTCGGTCGAAGGCCACCGCGGACAGCCGCGCGTGAAGCCGCCGTTTCCCGCGGTCATCGGCGTGTTCGGCGGACCGACGGTCGTACAGAACGTCGAGACGCTCGCATGCGTGCCGCTCATCGTGCGCAACGGCGCGGAGTGGTTCAAATCCTTCGGCACGCCGAAGAACACCGGACCGAAGCTCTACTGCGTGTCCGGCAACGTGAAGAAGCCGGGCGTGTACGAGTTCCCGATGGGCATCACCATCAAGGAGCTGATCTACGACCACTGCGGCGGCATCACCGGCGACCGCAAACTGAAAGCGGTCATTCCCGGCGGCGCATCCGCGCCGATGCTGACACCCGACGAGATCGACATCCCGCTCAACTTCGACGCGCTGATGAAAGCCGGCTCGATGCTCGGCTCCGCCGGCATCATCGTCCTCGACGAATCGGTCTGCATCGTCGACGCCGTCTGGCGCCTCGCAAAATTCTTCGCGCACGAGTCCTGCGGACAATGCACGCCGTGCCGCGAAGGAACGAACTGGCTCGAGTCGGTCCTCGATCGCATCGAACGAGGCGAAGGCCGCCCGCAGGACGCGGACCTGCTCCTCGACATGTCCGAAAACATCGGCGGCAAATCGCTCTGCGCGTTAGGCGACGCCGCGATTGGACCGGTGATCTCGTCCGTGCGCAAATTCCGCGACGAGTACCTCCACCACGTCGAACACAAGTCGTGCCTTCCGGGAACGACACGGTATCGCCGGCTGGACATGCCGGTTGCCGCGCACTAGAAAATACGCCCGTCTCTCGAGGAAGGCGCGCACGGCACAGGAAGGCAGAAGGCAGGGCAGAAGGCAGAAGGCAGAAGGCAGAATTCAGAAGCCCGCCCGCGCGTGTCCATACGCCGTCTTCGGGCGTGCTTCTACTTCTGAATTCTGCTGCGAAACAGCATCCGGGCGAAAAGATACACGTCGAACGGGCGGGCGCGAAGTCGGTCCGCCAGCAGAGATGCGTGCGGGGCGAGCGCGACGCGAATGTTCAGCGCATGCGACTACGCTTGCGCTGGAAGGAGCTCGACACGGTAGCCGAGACGCTCGAGTTGGTTCACGAGCGCTTTGCTTTTTGATT
>QHVT01000011.1 GCA_003223645.1 Acidobacteriota bacterium
CGGCGACGCGTGAGTCTCAGATAGAACCATGGTCGACGTCTTCGAGACGATCGACGTGCCGCTTGCAATCGTCTACAAGGATCGATGGAGAACACCGAGCATGAGTTTGCGACGGAAGACTGTACCGCCCACCCAGAAGCATCCGCGATCGTCCTCTTCGGGTCGGAAGGAGCTGATTGCAAAGGAAAATACGAAAAAGCAATCAGCAAAGAAGAAAACTGTCCTTGACAATCGCTTTCATAGAACTCGAGCGTGCGGCCGGGAATATGGGTGACAAAACAGACCGGGAAGATAGGTTACACCGGTGACCGTTGGGGAGTGGCAGAGACGGGGCTTTTGTGCGCTGATCTCCCCGAATACGCGGAGCGACAGCCGCCCATTCAATTCGCACGAACACACGGTGTCGATACGATGGGCTAATGTTCGTCACGCACGGGGACAACTTGCGACGCATCGTCCTTTCTGAGGCAGTCCAGATGTTGAGCATCAGCCATAGAATCGCATCTCCCGCTCATCGAAGCGGGCCAGCAGCACCGGTCCGTAGTACAGCGACCAAATGCCGTCGTCGATCTCTTTAGGACCGACCCACTCGCCGGTGAGTGTTTTGCTCGTGAAGATCCGCTCGCGCTTCCATCGCATCATGCCGTTGTGGGAGATCTTCCGCGTCTCGAGGTGGCCGGCGTACTCGATGGGCGGCAGTGACTCCGGATACGGCCGCGGCGATGGACGATAGATCGTGGCCGAACGTTTCTGTCCGAGCGTCGCAACTCCTCGGCGGCAACCGTCGCGCCGCGTCGGCTTTGGCGCGTGGGCCTGGCCGTGCAGCTTAGGCTCAAGTCGTCCGGCGGACCGAATGCCGCTTGCCGCCGAGCAAAGCGCTAGCCAGCAAAGTGCGCGGGCTTGTGCTCCTCGCCCCTGTCCCAGCAACAGCTCGCAACGGTACGGGACATCACCATTGCGACGGGCCGATCGCATACGACGATAGTGTGTTCAGCCGCCGTGACCGGAACAGAAGTGAAAGCATTGTCAAGGCCCGAGAGCGTTTCACACCGTGCGCGCACTGGCTTATGCCATCGGCGTCGTGTGGAAGAATCCGCTGGTGAACGTCCGCGGCGATGACGAGAATCCGAAGTAGGTCGACTTTACGCGCGCGAGGGTAGGGGTTTGCACGTTTCCAGACTCTCCCTTCTTGAGACGACGTGACAGCTGACGGTATTCGAGATCGGATGCGCAGCGAGCTCCGAGAGGCTTACCGCGAGGAGTTCAAAAATATCGTTGAAGCGTGGAAAACGCTAGAAACAAAAGCGCAAGGCGTGATTACCGTGTGCGGTATCTTTGTGGCGGCAGCCTTCGCTCACCTGCGGGACGCCTCTCTATTGGCGACATCTACACGCCTAGTGGTTTCTGTCGTTTTAGCTCTATTGATCGGTAGTATTCTCTTTGCATTGCAATCATTACAGTTGCGGCCCGTCACGCTGCCACCTCTCGGCACATTTCTGCGACAAGGAGTTCACGATGTAACTAGGCAGGGTGATGCATCCATCGCGGACCTCGCACGTCGTTTCGACATCGAAATTGAAGCCGCTTGGGAAGAAACGATTCAGGCCATTGTGCGACTCAATATTCGTAAAGCGCGGGGCGTTACTGCCGCTCAAATCCTTGCAGTCGCTGCTGTGTTAGCAGCCGGCGCGTCAACGATCTTGAGTGCTGGAGTGCAGCAATAAAGATATGCGCTTACGAAGACTGCGGCAGTCGCGCAAAGCCGCCGAGCATTTACTGCTCCCGACATAGAAAGCGGCTCATCGTCATTAAGATGCTGCAACGAAAACTCGAGCGACGTAAGAATAAGCGCGTCTGACGTTGACTGGCCGCCCAACTCCTTATGCCTGTCACCTCGAGCCGGAGCACTGCGCCGTGCGCAGACGCTGATCGAAATGACAAGCCGCTCAACCGGCCTTTGGCCGGATGAGGGGCTGTCACTGGAAGCAGCCGGCTCAGGATGGCGGGGGAAGGATGTGTGATCGGATCAGCGAATGGAGTACTGAGTCCCGCGCGTGTGTTATCGTGAATGATGAGGTGACATGATGTCCAAGGTTAACGGCGAAAAGGCACGTGCGGCCATTGCAAAGCGTCGCCGCACGGCTCAAAGAGCGAAGACACGTGCTGCACGCGCTGCAGCGGTTGCTGCCAGTCCTGCGAAAGTTGCGAAAAGCAGTTAATTGACGTTGCCCGTGTGTTCAGTTCGGCTGCCGGCTATCAGAACAGTGACGGGTCGTTGATCGCCGTCGCTGTCGATGCCCTCGAGCAGCCATACTCCGACAACTTCAACTTCAGCACGTCCGCGGCGGCGGTCACACTCGATCTCCCGTGCGCCCTCGCGACGCCATCGGTCTGTTTGACTAAGTACTTCATTCGCTAAATTCGCGCACACGTCATCCCGAGCGGCAGCGAAGGAGCGCAAGTTACGCATTTTGAGATGCTTCGCCGTCTCCGCGGCTCGGCATGACGGTGCTGAAGTCCCGTGACCGAATTTAGCGAATGAAGGACTACGGTACCTCCAACGTGTCCGCAAACGTAATGCGGTAGCCGATGCCGAGCGCGGTTGAGCCTTCGCCGAACGACTCGGGGAGATCATCGAGCAGCTGCAGCGCGTCGACGATTTGCGCGCGGTCGGTGTCGCGGCCGTAAACCTCGACCTCCAGCACGACGATGCGCAGCGGATTGGGGCGCGGTGGCGCGGTGCGCACTTGTCCCTGCCAGACGGTGTTCTCGGGCTTGAGAGTCGTAGGCGTCATGATCGCTGACGCGACGCGCTCCCATCCGATCTCGTCGGTGCTGCCGTCGCCCGTCCGTTGTTCGAGGCGGAGGATCATTAACGAAGTACTGAACTGTCCACGCTGCGAGAATTCGTACGCGGGGCCGTTCACTTTCACTGCCACGATGCCGGTGGTGTCGAGGTTCGTCGTGTCGTAGGTGACGTCGCGATGGGGAACGAGTTGGATGAAGTCGGCGGGGACGGTCGTCGAGATGTGCGCGGGCGCGACCGACTTCGGCTGGAAGCGCGCGAATACGAGGTGGACCATCGGAAAGTATGCGGTACCGGGATCGAGGAGGATGTCGCAGTACCAGAGGTTCCGGTCCGCGTCGAATTGCGGCGCGTAGCCGACGATGTCGACGTCCCTGCCGTTTTCGGCGAGCTTCACCGTCATCGGCGGGACGGCGGGCGCGAGGAAGTTCGGCGTCATGAGCGGGAACGTGGCGTCGGCCGGCCAGAGGGGGTCCATGCCCCACTCGCTCGTGAACTTCTTCAGCAATTCCGCGGCGTCGGAGCCGAACGGAACGAACGCGGGCTTCAGCGTGACGCCCAACAGCTCGCCGGCTCCCGACGAGAACCACGGCCGCTCCATGTAGACGCGCAAGCCGCCGCAGCGGCGTGAGGACTTCGCGTTCGGCAGCGCGCCGCTTCGCATCCACTGGAACAGCGGCACCATGTACAGCGGCTTCGGCTTGTCCGGACGCGCCGAGTTGAGGATGTCCGCCGGAGTGGGGATCCCGGCTTCCGCGCCGGTGGGCCGAACGAGGTTTTTCGGATCGGCAGTCACGCTCTCCGGGAAGTACTCGCGGAACCTCGTCGACGCGGCCGGCGTGTACGTGACGGCGTGATACTTCGTGTCGCCGACCGGATGGCTGAGCGTGAATTCGGGGAGATCGTCTGCCGGATCGAGCAGGCGGACTTCGGCGAGCTGCATCTTCTGCGCGACGAAATCCGTTGCTTCGATGAACGCCGGCTTCGTGACGTCGTCGAACGGATCCTTCCACGTTGCCTGCACGTCGACTTTGCCCGTGCTCTTCGCGTCGACGAGGAACTTGCCGTCCAGCGTGGCGAGGGTCTCGCCGAATTTTTTCTGCGGCGTCACGGAGTCGATCTTCGGAATCTTCAGCGGCTGCTGCACCGCGTGAACGAGCACCAGCGTGCGGAAGGGGAGGTGCAGCCAGTTGCGGCCCTCGATCGCACTGGTGCGCAGATCGTTGAGGTTCGGCACCGGCTTCTCGGCCGTCCACGCCCACACCGCCATGTTCTCGAGATCGGTCGGATGGAAGTAGGAGCTGATGCGCACTTCGTACGTTTCGCCCTGCGGGATTTGCACGTCGAGCACGTGGTTGATGCCGTCCCACACCGGCGTCGTCTTCGGCGCATTCGCGGCGATGCCGGTCATGCGCAGGCGGAACGGTTTCGGGTCGGGCCAGGGCTCGAACGGTATCTTGTTCACGATCGGAGGTCCCGGCGGCTCGATGATCTCGTCGGGCGTGGTCATGCCCGGCAAGCCGAGGAGGAGGACGCCGCGCGCGTAGGGATCGGGAAGGTAAGAGACGATGAAGGAGTCGTTGGCCTGAATCCAATACGAATGTCCCGGCTCGACGATTTCGGACGCGCCGGGAATCGGCTCGCGGCTGCCGTCGGGCTTCACGCGTTCGGTGAGCGATCCTGCTTCACGCTCGGCGAGTGGATAGTCCGGCACGTTCATCGCCGGCGATCCGTCGAACTTGCGATGATGCTCGGCCATCAGCTGCGACGTCTTCGGCGGCACGATGTGCCGCGCCGTTTGCTGCGCCGCGAGCACCGCGTCCGAGTCGTTGAATTTGCTGCGCACCACCAGTCGCTCGAGCGATTCCCCTTCGACCGGCTTCGCCTGCAGCATCACCATCGGAGGACTGATCGGCTCGAAGCGGCGGTACTTCACCTTGTCCGTGACTTCGGTCTGCATGACGCCGAACGCCGCGTCGTCGGGCGAGAAGACGCTGTTGCCCGCGAGGTCGGTCGCGCGCACGCGCAACTGATAGCTGTAGCCGAAGCGCAGACGCGGCAGCGATTTCGGTTTCGGAGTGAACGCCGCCGTCATCTTGAACTGCGTGTCCGGAGCATTCGACGGCGCACCGACTTGCGTCGGATCGTCGGGATCGTGCGAGTCGCTCTTCAGAATCGTGTTGCCGTATCGCGGTGCGCCGAGGCTCCAGCCGTTCCAGGTGAAGAGCGAGTCGTGCGCGCGCAGCACGCGCGGACCCGCGCCCGGCACCGGCTCCGTCACGCTCATCTGCACGAATCCTTCGTCTTCTTCGGGCGGAAGCGTAAGCGGGCCGCCGGCCGCCTCGGAAAACGTGTACGTGCCGACGCGGCGGCAGAGCGAATGCCATGTTGCCGACTTGTCGTCCCACACGTCGACGCGATACCCGCGCACGAGATCCTCGGCGAAGAGGTCCTGCTTCTCCGCAGGCGCATCGGCTTCCACCGGCGACGACGCGTCGATCTTGCGCAACGCGACGTCGAGCGCCCACGAGGCCTGGAAGCGATCTTTCAAATGGTCCGCCGCATCTGTGCGGGCGATCGAAATGCCGGCGGTCTGCAGCGACGGCAGCCCCTGTTCTTTCGCGTCGGTGCCGGACCATCGATTGTGTTTGTGATGGTGGACGATGGTCGTGGCGGTGTTCTGCAATTTGAGGCCGCCGCCGGCGACGTCGAGCTGCAGCACGCGAAAACGATTCGTGTCGTCGACGCGCAGCAGTCCGTTTTGCAAATCGCTTCCGGGGCCGGGTTGTGCGACGAAGAGCTCGTTGCCGATCGTGTAGTGCGTTCGCGGCGTGTACGGCGTCGTCGCCATCGCCAGCGGGAGATTTTTCGGCGTGACGGTTATGACGCCGTTCGCGCCGATCGCCGCGGGGAGCGTGACTTCGAGATCGATTACGAGTCCGAAGTAACGCAGCAGGTTCGGATAATCGCCGAGTGTGGCGATCATCTGATGGAAGTCGTACGTCTTCGTGAGATCTTCCGGCGTCGGGAGATCCGCGGAGATCTTGCTCGTCGGCTGCACGTAGTTGTACAGCTGATCGAACGACTCTTTCCTCGACGCCGCACCGGCCGCCGGCATCGGAGTGCCGCCGCCGAAACCGCCGCCCATTCCCATCGTGAAGGGAAGCGTGGCCAGCATCCCGATCCATTTGAGAAAACGGCGCAGCAGCGCGAGCGGAGCGGCGAGACATCCGCATCCGCAACCTTTGGGTGCCGGCAACGGCTTTGGTTTCGGCGGCTCGGGGGCCGGAAGGTCCGAGTCGGGCTCCGGTTCGGTCGAGCCGACGAAGACCGGCGTGTCGTCCGTCGGAACCGGCTTGTAGTACTTCGGCGGATCGGTCGGCACTGCGATCTCGCCGAACGTCGGATCGGTGCCTAGGACGTCGCGCGGCGGGAGATCGGTGCCGCCGCCGTACGCGGGATCGGTGGCGACGGTCTGAAAAACGTCCTTGATGATGTCGTGAATCGTTGCCGCCGGAAACGTACTGATCGGAACGCCGAACTCGTTCTGGAACTTGAACGGCACGACCGTCGTGTCGTTCTTGAAGATCGCTTTCCAGAGATCGGAGCGCGCCGGCTTGGTCGCCGCTACGTTCAGCGGCGCGCCGCCGTCGAACTGGATGTCGAACGACACGCCGGGCGTGTTCACGATCGAAGGCCAGTCGAGAAAATCGGGAAAGTCGTTCAGCGTCATCTTCGTGACTGACGGGTCTTCGTTCCACAAACGCGGCGAGGCGAAGACCGACAGGCGCAGCGTGGTGCCGGCAGCATTCGGTCCGTCGCTGCCGTTCGGAAGAGCCGTCCAGATGATGGTCTGCTTGCTCATGATCACTCTCCCGCCACGACCGGATAGTCGTCGAATGCGCCGCAGTAATCGGTCCACGCGCCGAATGGCATCAGTTGGCGGAACGTCGGATCGGAGCCGGCGAACTCGCGCTCGAGCGTGACTCCGACGCTGATGCTGAAAAAGAGAATCGAGATCTTCACCGTCACGCTGGCCTGTCCCCACAGATGCCCGCCGTGCGGCGCGATCGCCTTCGTCGCGTAGGTGAGGCCGAGGTAGAACTCGATCGAGACGGTGATGATGCCGAGGACCGACAGCGAGCCGCAGGCGCGGAGGTAGCCCGTCAGCTCGAAGCCGTCCTTCGTCATGTGGAAGTAGAAGCCGGCCATGATCGTGGCCGAGCCGCTGGCGACGCCGAGGTTGAGCGCGATGCTGGCACCGAACTCCAGCGACGCTTCCAGATCCTCGACGCCGTCGAGTCCGATCTTGATGGCGAAGAATCCGCCGCCTCCGAAGAGCGACACGGTGAGGATGAACGGCTGCTGCCGCTCGCAGAACGCGAAGCGGAAGTTCATCGGCTTGGCGCCGAACGGCAGGTAAAACAGCGCCGACAAACTGACGTTCTGCATCGTCATCACGCCGACGCCGATCGTCGGCAGGCCGAGCGAGAAGCCGACGTTGACGCCGGGATCGGGCGGCCCGAGGAGCTCGATGCTCGGAGGATCTTTGAAGCCATCGCTCGGGATGAACGACTGCAGCTTGTTGACGAACTCCAGGATGCCGACGAACTTGATGCCGCCGAAGTCGACGGAGGTGTCGAGCTTCTTTCCCGTCTCGGCGACGAAGCCGATGGAGTTGAACGTGAGCTCGACGAGATGCAGATCCTTCGGAGGCAACAGAACGACCGCGAAACTCGTGAGCGTGCCGGTCGTCTTCAGCACGGGCGGCGTCGTGGTGTCGAGGCGCTTTTCGACGACTGCATCGAGCGTGAACGTCGAGCCGTTGGGTTTGAAGACGTTGCTCGGAATCAGCTCGGACGCCGGCAGGCTCCAGTGGTACGTCGTGCGAACGACGTTTCCATCGCGGACGGTGAGGAATTTCGGAAGCGAATTGTCGCCGGTCGATCCGGCGTCAGCGAATTTGTGGATCCTGATGATGTCGGAGAGCTTGATTCCTCCGAGGAGCTTCACCTCGCCGAAAATCTTTTCCGGATCGAACGATCCTTCGGCGCCATTGACCAGCAGATCGACCGGACCGCCGACCGGACCGAGCGAACGTGAGAGTCCGCTGACGCCGATGTTCGGTGCGACGAGACCTCCCGATTTGTCGGTGTCGAAGTTGAGCGGCGGCGTGTTGGTCACGCGCGCGAAGACTTGCGCGGGATTGCCGATCGACGTGCCGAGCTTGTTCGTGTACGACGGCTCCCACTCGATGGTCGACGACACGCCGCGCCCGAGGAGTTGTTGCACCGCCGGAATGTCGACCTCGGATTTCGCCATGAGCGGACGAAAGTGCGGCTCGGAGCCGTCGACCTTTTTCGCGGCGAAGGTGAAAAAGTTCGTCTGCAGCGTCGAGTCGTTGTCGCGGTCCGGCGGTCCCGACGGCGCGAATGCGACGTGTTGTCCGTTGAGCGGCCGTCGGCGGCGCTCGCTGGTCAGCGGCACGGCTTTCGGTCCGAGGCCCGCGTATGCGTCGAGGACTTTCTGGATCTCGGCAGCCTGCGTATCGATGTCGAGACTCACGAAGATCAGCGGCATCGTGAAGTCGATCGCGCGTCCTTCCCATTCGTAGCCGATCACGTGAAACGGAAAATCGGCGATCGCGTCGCCGGCGTCGATCCGCGGCCAGAACGCATCCTGATTTTTTCCGGCGATGACTTCGCTGTCTTCCGGCTTGGCGAGGTTCGGCGTGGTCTCGGTGATGATGTCGACCGTGCGGAATTGAAAATCGCGCGGCATGTACGTGCGGCGATGCTCGCGCACTTTGATGAACATCCGCTGAAAGTCGTAGGCGATGAATCCCGGCTTCGGGACGTCCTTGCGAAAGAAGAATTTTCGCTCGGTGATCTTGACGAGCGATGCGCGATGGCCGAGCGGGAAGAGGTAGCCTTCGTAGACGACGCGCACGAAGTGATCGCGTCCCATCGTGGCGACGTGGTTCCACTCGGAGACGGTGAGATGGCGCTGCGCCGGAAGGTCGGGCGGATCGGCCGGAACGAGCGGCGGGTTCCATTGTCCGTGCACGTCCAGCCAGCCGCCGAGCGTGGTCAGCATCATGCGCGACGTCTCGACCGGAACCGGCGCGAACGCGTCGATGTAGTAGTTGGACGTCAGCTGCACGATCTCGTTGCGATCGCGGCCATCGAGCGACGCGCGAAACGGGACGAGCGCGTGATCCTGCGGATTGCGTTGAAAGTCGGGCGACCACACCGCGCGCACGCGCGGATCGTTGTCCGGCCGTCGCGTGCCGAGTCGCGTGTGCCACAACTCGATGCGCCCGTCGTGCTCGACCGGTTTTTCTGCATGAGTCCATGTCGCCTGATGATCGGGCGAAAGAAAGAGACGATACGGAAGCTCGATCGCGGTTTCGAAGCGCGACGGCGCAACGATCTGCGGAGGCGGCTGCAGCATCGACACGATGAGCGGCGGCATGCACCCCGTCCTCGGCTCATACCGCGCGACCGCAGTCACATTGAGCGGCAGCGTCTCCAGCGCAGCGAGCACACCTTCGACCGTGAGCGGAAACTTCGTTCCGGCCGGAACGTTGAATGCGAGTCTGCTCGGGCCGGCGAGGCGCGAGAGCACCATGCCCGGTGGAGGCAATGGATCGTTCCCCGGTGGTGGCGAGGGCGGCAGAGGTTGTCCGGGTTCCGCTCCGTCTTTCGCTTTCGGCTTGGTGCCGTCGCTGACTTCCCAGAACGCCTGCTCGAGAATGTGCTGCGGCTGAAAGTGCACGACGAGCCGCGCGTTCGCTTGTCCCGCGATCTGCGCCGGCGCGCCCGCGGAAGGCGCAGTGAAGTCCACGCTGACGAACTCCAGTCGCAGCAACAACAGGTCGTCCGGACGTACCACCGAGACCGAGAAACTGCGAGTCGGCATCAACGCCTCCTGATGGGATGGAAGGGTTGATCTTAACCCGTCGCGTGCCGGATCGGCTGGATTCCCCGCTTCGATAACCTCTGGAACCGGAAGAACAGCAGCGCCGCCACGACCGTCAGTCCCACGCACAGGCCCCACCACAAACCGACGACGCCGAGGCCGAGGTGGAAGCCGAGCCAGAGCGCGATCGGGAAGCCGATGCCCCAGTGTCCGAAGAGGTTCGCGTAGAGGGGGAACTTCGTGTCGCCGCCGCCTCGCAGCACGCCGGCGCCGACGGCTTGCACGCCGTCGGACAATTGAAAGACCGCGGCGACGAGGAGAAGCGGGATCGCGGTGCGGATCACGTCTTCCTGATTCGTGATGAGCCGTGCGCAGGCGCGCGGGAAGAGGGCGAAGGCGAGTCCGTTGAGCGCCATCACGGTGGCGCCGAAGATGAACGCGACGTGTCCCGCGACGCGCGTCGCGATGCGGTCGTGCGCGCCGACGGACAAGCCGACGCGCACCGATCCGGCGGCGCCGACGCCGAGCGCGATCGTGTACGTGAACGCGGCCAGTCCGATCGTCAACTGGTGCGCGGCGACTTGGAGTGTGCCGAGGCGCGCGGCGAGCACGCCGACCAGCGCGAAGACGCCGATTTCCGCGGAGAGTTGCAGTCCGATCGGCAGCCCGACGCGTGCCGCTTGGGCGATCTCGGCGCGATTCGGCCGGTGATCGAACGGCGCATCGACTGCAATCCTTCGCACGGCCACCGCTGCGATCCACGCCTCGATGACCGTGCAGATCAACGTCGACAGCGCCGCGCCGGCGACGCCCATCGCCGGAATCGGGCCCGCGCCGAAGACGAAGAGGATGTCGAGCGCGAAGTTGAAGATGTTCCCGACGACCATCGCCGTGAGCATCGGCCGCGTCACGCCGTGCGCCTGCAGATACGCGCGGATCGTCAGGAAGAGGAGATACGGCGCCAGGCCGGCCGTGCGAATGAGCAGGAAGGCCGTCGCCGGTGCGACGAGCTCGCCCTTCACGCCGGCGTACGGGACGGCGAACGAGACCGCGACGAGGATCGCCGTCAGCACCGCGGTCACGATCAGCGACAGCCACACGCCCTGCCAGAGCACGCGCCGCGCGCGCACGCGATCGCCCGCGCCGACCGCTTGCGAGATCAGCGGATCGAGCGCCGACACGATGCCCGTCCCCGCGATCGCGAACGCGAAGAAAATCGCATTGCCGATTGCCGCTGCCGCGAGCTCTTTCGCGCCGAGACGTCCGAGGACCGCGACGTCGACGAGGCCCATCAACTGCATCCCCGCCTGTGCCGCCGTCACCGGCAGCGCGAGCCGGAATAGTTGACGCAGCTCGTGCTTATAGACCGCGGCGCGCATGGAGCGCGGGATTTTAGTAGGATTACGCGCCTTTTCGAGCTCTCAGCTCTTAGCTGCCAGCTCTTAGGTTCGTCATCCTGAGTCGGCGCAGCACGACGAAGGATCTCAAAATGCGAACGCGTGGCAATTCTGAGATCCTTCGCCGTCTCACGCGGCTCAGGATGACGTGAACCTGAGACAACCCAAGAGCTAAGAGCCAAGACCTGACACCTGACAGCTAAGGATTCTGCAATGCGTTATCTCGTCACCGGCGGGGCCGGTTTCATCGGCTCGAATTTCATTCGCTTCCTCTTCAAAAAATACGGCGACGACGCGAGCGTCGTGAATCTCGACAAGCTCACGTACGCGGGCATCCGCGAGAATCTCGCCGAGTACGAGGGAAAGAAAAACTATCGCTTCGTGCATGGCGACATCGCGAAGCCGGAAGACGTCGCCGAGGCGTACAAAGGCGTCGACGGAAGTGGCGTCGATGTCGTGGTCAATTTCGCCGCCGAGTCGCATGTCGATCGCTCGATCGATGACGCGGCGGAGTTCGTCGAGACCGATGTCCGCGGCGTGCTCGTGCTGCTCGAGCATGCGCGCCGCGCAAAGCTGAGTCTCCGCCGCTTCGTGCAGATCTCGACCGACGAGGTGTACGGCTCGATCGAGGACGGCTCGTTCACCGAGACCGATCCGCTCCAGCCGCGCAATCCGTACTCGGCGTCGAAAGCCGGAGGCGATCGCATGGCCTACGCGTACGCGCAGACGTACGGGATGCCGGTGATCGTCACGCGCGCGTCGAACAATTTCGGACCGTATCAATATCCGGAGAAGCTGATCCCGCTCTTCGTGACGAATGCGCTCGATGATCAGTCGCTGCCGCTGTACGGCGACGGGAAAAACATCCGCGACTGGTTGTTCGTCGACGATCACTGCGCGGCGATCGATTTCCTGATCGAGCACGGAACGAACTCCGAGGTCTACAACATCGGCGGCGGCAACGAGCGCGAGAACCGGGAGATCACGCACAAGATCCTCGAGCTCCTGAACAAGCCGGCCTCGCTCATCAAGCAGGTCGGCGACCGCCAGGGCCACGACCGCCGCTATTCGCTCGACACCAGGAAGCTCGAAGCCGCCGGCTTCAAGTGCGACACGAACTTCGACGCCGCGCTGGAGAAAACGGTGCAGTGGTACATCGATCACGAGCCGTGGTGGCGCGCGATCAAGGAGCGCAGCGCCGAGTACCGCGCGTTCTACGAAAAGCAGTACGCGAACCGCTGAAGCTGATGGCGGATGGCGGATGGCAGATGGCGATCGAAGACTGAATGTCCGTCATCATCTGCCTGCCATCTGCCATCTGCCATCTGCCATCTGTCTCAAGACACGCACTCGCGAATGTCCGCGATCAGCTTCCCGAGATCGAACGGCTTCGCGTGGATGCGGAACACCGCCTGGTTGAATCGCTTGAGGATCTCGGTCTCCGGGACCGCGGACGCGATGATCGTGCACTTGAGCTTGTCGGGGCAGTGCGACTGGATGTGTTTGAGCACGCCGTAGCCATCGACGCGCGGCATCATCAGGTCGAGGAGAATGACCGCGTAGTCGTTCGTGTCGATGCGCTGGATGGCTTCGAGGCCGTCGCGCGCCGTGTCGACGGCGAGGTTCTGGCGCTCCACGACTTTGGCGAGCATGGCACGGATCGGGTCGTCGTCGTCGACGACGAGCGCGCGTTTCTGATCACTCACGGCGCGTAATGATACATGCCACGACTGCCGGGTCCGTTACGTGATTGCGGCGATCAGTGCGAACGGCGCCGCGACGAGCGCGACGACGATCGCGACCGCGATCAGAACAGCCACGAACGCGGCTCCGAACGCGATGAGCAGCGCGAACTTCACGATCATGAAGACCGCGAGGATCGGCAGGAACAGCAGCTTCAGCGGCAGGAGCACGAGCTTCAGGGTGAACTTCACCATCGCGAATGCGGCGACGAGCACGCCGGCCACGAGGGCGAAGACGGCGAATGCGATGAAGGCAGCCAGCATCATGTTTCGTTCATACGGCCGCTGCCTCCAAGGGTTGCGCGCCGATGTAGACCGACTGCGGACGGATGATCCGTCCGGTGCGGCGCTGCTCGGCGCAGTGCGCGATCCAGCCGACGACGCGGCTGATGGCGAACGTCGGAGTGAACAGCGGCACCTCGAGGCCGAGGCCGTGGAGGAGGAGGGCGGTGTAGAACTCGACGTTCGTCTGCAGCTTGCGGCCGGGCTTGTACTCCTCGAGCAGGCGCAGCGCGGTTTGCTCGACGGAGCGCGCGAGATCGTAGAGACGCATGTCGCCGGCGCGCGTGAACATTCGCTCTGCGGCCGCAGCGAGAACGTCGGCGCGCGGATCGCGCACTTTGTAGACGCGATGGCCGAAGCCCATCAAGCGCTCGCCCGACTCGATCTTGCGGCGCAGCACTTCTTCGGCGCGCGACGCGTCGCCGATCTCGAAGACCATGTCGAGCGCGGGCCCGGGCGCGCCGCCGTGCAGCGGACCTTTGAGCGCGCCGATTGCGCCGGTGATCGCGGAGACGAGATCGGAGCCGGTCGACGCGATCACGCGCGCCGTGAACGTCGACGCGTTGAGACCGTGATCGACGACGGTATTGAGATACGTCTCCAGTCCGCGCACGAGCTCCGCGTGAGGCTCGATGCCGGTGAGCATGTAGAGATAGTTCGCGGCGTATCCGAGGTCGGCGCGTGGCGCGAGCGGCTCCTGGCCGTGGAGAAGGCGCCAGTAGGTTGCGACGATCGTGGGAAAGGCGCCGGGGAGGTCGTCCTCGTTGAGTGTGCCGGCGGCCATGCGCAACGCGTCCATCGGTTCTTTGGACTGTTGTGTTGCTGCTTTCAGGAGCGACAGCGTCGCTTCACTCAGAAAGCGGCAGCGCAGCTGCCGCAGTCCAAAGCCTGCGGCTTCGAAGAGCAGCGCTGCCCTTTCTTCGAATGTAGCCGAAGGCGCCAGCTCCTCCACGCGATGTCCGGCGATGACGAGCTCCCCGCGCTCGCCGTCGACCATGCTCAGCCGCGTCTCCGCGGCCACGATTCCTTCGAGTCCGTTGTGCACGTTCGTCATACGCGGCACAACGTAGGTTCGGTTGACATTTATGTCAATGTTGATTGTATAATCAACCAATGGCTGCCGCATGGATCGATGCCGCCGAGGCGGTGAGACTGCTGGGAGTGAACCGGGCGACGCTGTACGCGTACGTCAGCCGCGGCTTCATCCGCTCCGAGCCGGTGGCCGGCAAGCCGCGGCAGAAGCGCTACGCGCGCGAGGACGTCGAGCGGCTGCGCCTGCGCGCCGAGGAGCGGCGCAATCCCGAGAAAGCGGCAGCGAACGCGCTGCGCTGGGGCGTGCCGATCCTCGAGTCGTCGATCACGCTGATCACGGACGGCAAGCTGTATTACCGCGGCCATGACGTCGCGGCGCTCGCGCGCGACCACTCGATCGAAGACGTTGTGTCGCTGATCTGGACGGGTGCCTTCGACGGCGATCTCTTCGACACGCCGCTGCACGTGATCGCCGGCGGCGCGGCGACCGGCGACCTGCCCTTCATCAATCGCGCGCAGTCGATCCTGCCGCTCGTCGCCTCGCGCGACCCGCTTGCGTTCGACTTCCGCCCGCGCGCCGTCGCGCAGACCGGCTGGCGCATTCTCAACCTGCTGACGAGCGTCGCCGCGGCGACGCGCGAGCTCGCGCCGACGATCGACGAGACGCTCGCGATCGCGTGGGCGCCGAAGGTGAAAGGCGCAGCCGATCTCATTCGCGCGGCGCTGATCCTCTGCGCCGATCACGAGCTGAACGTCTCCGCCTTCACCGCGCGCTGCATTGCCTCCGCCGCCTCGAATCCGTACGCCGCCGTCCTCGGCGGCCTCGCCGCGCTCGAAGGCGCGAAGCATGGCGGCGCCACCGCGCGCGTCGAAGCGATGTTCGACGACCTGCGCCGCTCGCGCGATCTCGAGAAAGCGCTCGCCGAGCGGCTGCGCCGCGGCGAGCGCATCGACGGCTTCGGCCATCCGCTCTATCGCGCCGGCGATCCGCGCGCGAAAGTGATGTTCTCGCTCCTCGACGCGCGCTTCCCGAGATCGAAGGAGCTCGCCTTCGCGCACGCCCTCTCCGCCGCCGCCCAACGCGCCCTCGGAGAAAAGCCGAACAGCGACTTCGCGCTCGTCGCCGTCTCCCGCACGCTCGCGCTCCCCCCCGGCAGCCCCCTCGCGATCTTCGCGATCGGCCGCACCATCGGCTGGATCGCGCACGCGATCGAGCAGTACGCGCAGGACGCGATGATTCGTCCGCGGGCGCGGTATGTGGGCGAGAAGCCGGCTTAGTTGATCCCGCGCGAAGACGCGGGATCTTCGGTTCCACCGCGGGATAAACTGCTTACATCTTCGACACGTTGTCGAAGTACTTCACGAATGACACGATTCCGCCCGAGGCTTGCTGCCAGTCGTAGTTCTCGTTCGGCGCGTGGTAGCCGTGTTCGGGGAGTGAGAGGCCGAGGAACATGACCGGTGTTTTGAAGACCTTCTCCATCGAGACGACGGCGCCGATCGATCCGCCTTCGCGGACGAAGACGGGCTCGCGGCCGAAGGCGAATTTCATGGCGTCGCGGATGGCGTCCGCGAGCGGGCCGCTGGTCGGCGCGGCGTAGGGATACATCGAGTTTTCGATCTCGACCTTCACGTCGGGATTGTGCTGCTTGACGAACGCGCGAATGATTTTCTGGATCTTCTTCGGGTCCTGATTTTTCACGAGGCGGAACGAGAGTTTCACTTCGGCGCTCGGCGGGATGATCGTCTTAATGCCGGGACCGGTGTAGCCGCCGACGAGTCCGTGAATCTCCATCGTCGGCATCGCCCAGATGCGCTTCATCACGTCGACCGGATCGTCGCTGCGGATCGACTTGAAGAGGTGGTCCTTCTTGAACTGCTTGATCGTGAAGCCGGAGTTGCGGAAGTCGGCCAGCTCGCGTTTGTCGGGCGGCACGACGTCGTCGTAGAAGCCCTTCATCTTCACTCTGCCGGTGCGCGCGTCGTACATCTGCGAGACGAGCTGGGCGAGCTCGCCGATCGGATTGCGCGCGGCGCCGCCGGTGACGCCGGAGTGCTGATCGGTCGTTCCCGTTTGCAGTTTCAGCGTGATGCCTTGCAGTCCGCGCAGTCCAGCGGGAGCGGCGGGCTGTTGGCGCGAGACCCAGATGGTGTCGCTGACGAGCATGTGATCCGTCGCCAGTTCGTCCGCGTGTTTCTTGATCGCGTCTTCGAAGCTCGGCGAACCGATTTCTTCTTCGAGCTCCCACAGCACGTTGAGATTGATCGGGATATTCGCTTGCCGGGCAGCGCGGATGCCCCACATCGCGCTGAGCGCAGGGCCTTTGTCATCGGTCGTGCCGCGTCCGAAGTAGCGATTGCCTTTTTTCGTGAAGACGAACGGATCGGTGTCCCACGGCTCGGTCTCGCGCGACGCCGGCTGCACGTCCATGTGGTTGTAGACCGTGAGCGTCGGATAGTTGTCGCTCGACGTGAAGCGCCCGTGAATGAGCGGATTGCCGTCGGTCTCGATGATCTTCGCTTCGCCGCCGAAATCGCGGATCAGTTTCGCGGCCGCGTCGGCGCAGCGGCGGATGTCCGGCTTGCGCGCTTCTTCCGCCGAAACGGACGGAATCTCGACGAATTGCTTCAGCGTGTCTTCAAACTGCGCACGCTCGCGGGTCGCCCACGCGGCGAGCGTTTTCTTATCGATATTCATGCGGCGCGAATGCTAACAGATGGCGGCTTCGCGGATGACAGATGGCAGATGGCGGATGGCGGATGGCGGATGGCGGATGGCGGGCCATCGGCGAAGCCGCCCACTGCCATCAGCGACGCCGCCTACGCGCGCAGCGCGCGCTCTCACCACCCGACCGCTGCGCCGCCGCGCCGCGGGTCGCTCGCGCCCAATCGCATGCCGGTCTGCGGATCGATCATCACGCCGTGCGCGTCGCCGATCAAGTCGCTGTCGCTGAATCCCGGCTTGTCGCGGAAGACGTGTCCCATTTTCTCGAGCGCGTTGCGCGTATCGGTCTGGAAGTCGAACGCTTCCCAGTAAATCTGATCGGGGAGCCATTGATGATGAAAGCGCGGCGCGTCGATGGCCTGCTGCAGGGTCATGCCGAAGTCGATGATGTTCGTGATGAGGTGCAGGACGGTGTTGATGATCGTCGGACCGCCGGGACTGCCGATCGCGAACGCGAGCTTGCCGTCTTTCAAGACGATCGTCGGCGTCATCGACGACAGCGGGCGTTTCTTCGGCGCGATCGCGTTCGCTTCGCCCTGGATCAACTCGTAGTCGTTCGGCACGCCGGGCCGCGCGGCGAAATCGTCCATCTCGTCGTTGAGCAGGAATCCCGCGCCGCGCACGGTTACGCCCGATCCGTAGCTGTCGTTGAGCGTGTACGTGCACGTGACGACGTTTCCGTCGGGATCGACTACGGTGTAGTGCGTCGTCTCGGTCGATTCCGTTTTGCCGGCCGGCGTTCCCTTGCTCGTCGACGCGTGCTCGGGATCGATGCTCTTGCGCCGCTCGTTCGCGTACGCGCGCGAGATCAGCGCGTCGACCGGCACTTTCACGAAGTCCGTGTCGCCGAGGTATTCGGCGCGATCGGCGAACGCGCGGCGCATCACCTCGATCATCGTGTGCGCGTGTGCCGACGAATGCCAGCCCATCGACTTGAGATCGTACGGCTCGAGCATGTTCAGCATCTCGATGAGCGCGATGCCGCCCGATGACGGCGGCGGCATGGTGATGATCTCGTAGCCGCGATATGTGCCGCGCAGCGGCACCCGAACGGTCGGCTCGTAGGTGCGCAGATCTTCACGCGTGATGATGCCGCCGTTGCCGCGCATCGCCTCGACGATCAGCCGCGCGGTTTCGCCTTCATAGAAATCGCGGGGGTTGTCGCGGATGCGCGCGAGCGTCGCCGCGAGCTCCGGCTGTACGAGCGTTTCGCCCAGGTCGTAGAAGCGCCCGTTGCGCTGGAACATGCGCCGGCTGTCGGCGAACGGCGCCATTTTGTCGATCGTGCTTTTCTGGCTGAGGCTCTTCGACAATTGATAGCTGACTTCGAATCCTTCCGCTGCGACTTTGCGCGCGGGCTCGACGAGCTCGGACCATTTCAATTTGCCGAAGCGCTGGTGTGCCATCATCAGTCCGGCGACGGTGCCGGGCACGGCGACGGCTTTGTATCCCTGCGTCGACATTCCTTTGATGACGTTGCCGTTCGCGTCGAGGTACATGTCGCGCTTCGCCGCCAGCGGCGCTCTCTCTCGATAATCCAACGCCTCGGCGGTCCCGTCAGCCAGTCGGACGATCATGAATCCGCCGCCGCCGAGGTTGCCGGCAGACGGCCACGTGACCGCGAGCGCGAAGCCGATCGCGACCGCCGCGTCGACGGCGTTGCCGCCTTTCTTCATCACGTCCGCGCCGATGCGCGATGCGATCTCCGAGGTCGAGGCTGCCATCGCATGCCGCGCGCGCACGGGCTCGCGCGAAGCGGCAAAAAGCGGTGCGGTCAGCAGTAAAAAGAGCGTGAAAAGACGCTTCATGCCGCGAAGTGTATGCGGATTCGCTTGCGCAACCGAAATAAGGCGTTTACAGTCATTTCAAGCCCGGGTCCCAACATGCTTTTTGTCGAACGCCGGCGCGTGCAACGCGTCAAACTCCTGGAGCCGCTTCGCGGTTCGGCCGGTACGATCCGGGTCTTCGTAGTCGATGTCTCGCTGAACGGCGTCCGCATCGCGCACCAGGAACCGATCGGCCGCCTCGGCGCGACGATCGCGGTCACCACGTCGTGGGACGCGCGGCCGATGAAGCTCGAATGCAAGATCGTGCGGACGCAGATTCATCGCGCCGCCGACAGCGCGACGGCGAAGACGCTCTATCACTCCGGCCTCTCGATCACGCACGCCGACGACAACTCGCTGGCGACGCTGCGCGAGCTCATTCACCGCCACATCCTCCGCGCGCTCGACGAGCAGAAGGCGAACGCGCGCGGCATTCCGGCGAACGCGCCGCAGTCGCACCAGCGATCGCAGCCGGTGCATTACCGCAGGCACGAGCTGATCGCGGGACGATGGCGCGAGACCGACACGACCGATCCGGCGCAGCCGGCGAACGGCTTCACGGTCGCGGCGTCGCATTCGCCCGAGGAAGTGAACATGTTGCGCAGCGCGTTCGAGAGCGCCGACAAGGCCACCGGTGGACACGATCTCATCCGCCGCATGGCGAAGTTGAGCATCACCACGGCCGAAGGCATTCCATCGCGGCGGTTCATGCCGTAAGATCGCGCGGGTCCATCCATGAAAGACAAAGTCGATCTCAAGGCCGACAAAGTTGACCTCAAAGCCGTCCGCCGCAGCAGCCGCTTTCGCGTGCCGATCACGAGGCCGGTGAAGATCGGATTGAAGGAAGGGACGCTCGTCGACGTGAGCAGCGCGAACGCATTCGTCACGCACAGCGGCGCGCTGAAAGTGCAATCGGAAGTGACGATGACGTTCGACTACAACGGACGCAAATTCACGGGACGCCTGCGCGTCGGATCGTGCGGCGTGGTAGGACGGCAGAGCGCGAGCGGCGACACGCTGTACGCGTCGCGGCTCTACTTCACGGACCTGCCGGAAGAGTCGCAGCGGATCATCGAGGACATCCTCACGACGACGGGATGACACGCCGCGCGTGTCATCCCGAACGAAGTCGAGGGATCTGGGGCTCGGGTGGCGGCGCGAAGCGCGCTCTTCGCAGCACCGCCCGCCCAGATGCCTCGCTCACGCTCGGCATGACAGCTGGGTGCTTAACTTCTGTAGTCCGCGTTCAAGCTCACGTAATCGTGTCCCAGATCGCTCGCCAGCACGACAGCACGCGCGTTGCCGGCACCGAGGTCGACACGCAGCGGAACGCGCTCTCGCGAGAACACGCGCGCGGCGTCTTTTTCGCGATAGGGCGCGGGCTGGCCGTCGCGCACGAGCGTGATCGGGCCGGCGCTGAGGGAGACGCGTTTGATCGAGAAGCGCGCGCCGCTGCGGCCGACGGCGGCAAGAATGCGGCCCCAGTTCGGGTCGCCGCCATGCAGCGCGGTTTTCACCAGCGGCGACGTTGCGACGGCGTGCGCGGCGAGGCGTGCATCGCGCTCGCTCTTCGCGCCGTGCACTTCGATCTCCATCACGCGCGTCGCGCCTTCGCCGTCGCGGACGATCATCCACGCGAGCTCGCGACAGACGGCGTCGAGCGCGCGCTGAAAGTCGGCGAGATCGGCCCGCGACTCGTTGCCGAGTTTTCCGGAAGCGAGAAGGAGCACGCAGTCGTTCGTCGACGTGTCGCCGTCGACGGAGATCGCGTTGAAGCTTTGATCGACCGAACTGCGCAGCGCGCGTTGCAGCGTCACCGGCGCGACGTTCGCGTCCGTCATCACGAACGCGAGCATCGTGGCCATGTTCGGATGGATCATGCCCGCGCCTTTCGCGACGCCGACGAGGCGTCCGCGTTTGCCGCCGAGGGTGAACGTCGCCTGCGCGACTTTCGGACCGACATCGGTGGTGAGGATCGCGTGTGAGAACGCGTCGATGCCGCCCGACGAAAGACGATTGACCGCGTCCGGCAGCGACGTGCGCACTTTGTTGTCCGGCAGCACGACGCCGATCACGCCGGTCGACGCGAGAAAGACTTCGTTCTCATCGCAGCGCACGAGCTCCGCGGTGCGCGTGCGCACGCGCTTCGCGGCCGCGAGTCCTTCGTTGCCGGTGACGGCATTCGCGCAGCCGGCGTTGACGACGACGGCCTTCACGCGTCCGCCGCTTTTCTTCAGCGCGGATTTCGAGAGCAGCACCGGCGCCGCCTGAAATTTGTTGCGCGTGAACACCGCAGCCGCGCTCGCGCCCTCCTCGGCGAGAATCAGCCCGAGGTCGGGACGCTTCTTCCGGATGCCTGCGCGCACGCCGGAGGCGACGAAGCCCCTGGGCAGTTTCATCGCGTGTCATCCTGAGCCGCGGAGACGGCGAAGGATCCCCCGCCAATGTGCGAGGGTCGCTCCGATTCCGGGGATCCCTCGCTACGCTCGGGATGACACGTGAGACTCTCCAGCGCTTTGTGCGCGGCCTCGCGCACGCGATCGGGCGCGGTGCCGCCGTACACGTTCTTCTTTGCGAGGACGGTGTTGAGATCGGACGAATGCCCGCGCTCACGCGAGACGATCTCGTGTGCCTCGCGGAAGGGAATGCCGGTTGCCGCCAGCTCATCGGCCGCGTCGGTGGAAAGCAGCAGCGGGCTTCCCGCCGCGCCGCGCATGCATTCGCGATTCAGTTTCAGCGCGCCGGCGAGCGCGGTCAGCGCCGGCAGAAGAACCCCGAGCAGCGCGCGCGTGCGGAAGAGCGGCTCTTTGTCGAGCTGCATGTCTTTGTTGTAGGCGAGCGGCAGTCCCTTGAGCAGTGAGAGAAATCCCGTGACTTCGCCGATCGAGCGCGCCGCGTAGCCGCGCGTCAGCTCGAGCACGTCGGGATTTTTCTTCTGCGGCATGCGCGACGAACCGGTCGCGAGCGCGTCCGGCAAATCCATGTACGCGACTTCGTCGCTCGTGTAGAAAATCAAATCCTCGGCGAGTCGCGAGAGGTGCGAGAGCAGCATCGACGCCGTGAATAGATATTCGGCCGCGAAGTCGCGGTCGGAAACGGCATCGAGCGAATTCGCGGTCGCGCGAGCGAAGCCGAGGGAGTGCGCGAGACGCTCGCGATCGATTTTCAGCGGCGTGCCGGCGAGCGCGGCGGAGCCGAGCGGACATTCATCGCCGCGATTCTTCGCGTCGTTCATGCGCGAGAGATCGCGTTGCAGCATCTCGACGTAGGCGAGGCACCAGTGACCGAACGTGACCGGCTCCGCCTGCTTCAAATGCGTGTAGCCCGGCATCGCGGTCGCCGCTTCGACGATCGCGCGTTGCGCGAGCACGCGCGCGAGCGGACGCACGAGCGCGTCGAAGTCGTCGCACGCTTTTTTCAGCCAGAGCTTGAGGTCCGTCGCGACCTGGTCGTTGCGCGAGCGGCCGGTGTGCAGTTTTCCGGCGAGCGGCCCGAGCGTCTCGCGCAGCGCCGACTCGACGAACGAATGCACGTCCTCGTAGTCGCCTTCGCGCAGCGTGAGCAGGCGCAGCGACTCGACGAGCAGCGAGACTTCGTCCGCCTCCAGCACGCCCGCGTGCCCCAGCTCCGTCGCCCACGCGATCGAGCCCTGCACATCCTCGGCGAACAGCTCGCGGTCGAACGAGAACGAATCGTTGAGCGCCCGAAGGAGTGCGGACGGCCCTTCGCTGAATCGGCCGCCCCACATCGATGATGGCACTTGCGTGCCGGTCACTCCGACACCGCCTTGTCCTCCACCGCAAAGGGCGCGAGGCGCTTCCGGCCGCGCAGCTGCAGGCCGAACAGCTTGATGAATCCCGCCGAGTCGGTGACGTCGTAGCCCGTCATGTCGAACGAGGCGAGGTTCTGCTGATAGAGCGAGCAGGGCGACTTCCGCCCGACGACCATCGCGTTGCCTTTGTACAGCTTCAGCGTGACGCTGCCGGTGACGTTCTCCGCGAGCACGTTCACGAACGCGTCGAACGCCTCGCGCAGCGGCGCGAACCACTGGCCGTTGTAGACGAGCTCCGCGTAGCGCGTGGCGATGCGCTCTTTCTCGTGCGCGCTGTCGCGGTCGAGCGTGATCGACTCGAGCGCCTTGAGCGCGGTGACGAGCAGCGTGCCGCCGGGCGTCTCGTACACGCCGCGCGACTTGATGCCGATGAGGCGGTTCTCTACGAGATCGCAGCGGCCGACGCCGTGCCGTCCGCCGATCTCGTTCAGCGTCTGCACGAGCTTCGCCGGCGAGAGGTTCACGCCGTTGACGGAGACGGGGATGCCTTCCTCGAATCCGATCGTGACGTTCTCCGGCATGTCCGGCGCGTCCATCGGATCGACCGTGAGTTTGAACATCGACGCTTCCGGCTCGAACGCCGGATCTTCGAGCGGTCCGCCCTCGTGCGAGAGATGCCAGAGATTGCGATCGCGCGAGTACGGATCTTTCTTCGTGACGGGCACATGGATGCCGCGTGCGGACGCGTAGTCGATCGCGTCTTCACGCGAGACGATGTCCCACTCGCGCCACGGAGCGACGATCTTTAACTCCGGCGCGAGCGCCTGATACGCGAGCTCGAACCGCACCTGATCGTTGCCTTTGCCGGTGCAGCCGTGCGCGAGCGCGTCGCATCCGGTCGCCAGCGCAACTTCGACCTGCTTGCGCGCGATCAGCGGACGCGCGGTCGAAGTGCCGAGCAGGTAATCGCGCTCGTAAATCGCGCCGGCTTTCAAAACCGGAAAGAGATAGTCGGCGGCGAATTCTTCTTTCGCATCGATGAGATGGAAGTCGCACGCACCGGTGCTGTACGCCTTCTGCGCCAGCCCCGCCGTCTCCTCGGCCTGACCGACGTCGACCGCGACCGCGACGACATCGCAGCTGTAGTTTTCTTTCAGCCAGCTGATGATGATGGAGGTGTCGAGACCTCCCGAATACGCGAGAGCGACTTTTTTCACGCTGCTTTCTCCTTGTTCTGTGTCATCCCGAGCGCAGCGAGGGATCCCCCGCCTTCTTGCGCCGGGGATCCTTCGCCGTCTGCGCGGCTCAGGATGACACCCAGCGCGTCGAGGAATTCGCTCAGCGCTTTCTTGGGAACGATGTAAGGCGGCAGGAGCCGCAGGACTTTTTCGCGCGCGGTGCCGACGACGAATCCCGCCGCGAGCAGCTCGCGCGCGACCGGCGCGGCGGGACGATCGAGCTCGATGCCCCACATGAGGCCCGCGCCGCGCACGTCGACGACCGGAAGTTTCTTCGCTTCGGTTTCAAACCACGCGCCGAGCGCGTTGATCTGCGGCAGCAGGCGCTCGGTTTCTTCGAGCACGACGGTGCCGAGGCGGCAGGCGATCGGGTTGCCGCCGAACGTCGTGCCGTGATGTCCCGGCTTGACGACGCCTTCGAGCGCGGCGCCGGTGAGCACCGCGCCGAGCGGCAGTCCGCCGCCGAGCGGCTTCGCGAGCGTGATGATGTCAGGAGTGACGCCGCTCTTCTGAAACGCGAAGAGATGTCCGGTGCGTCCGAGTCCGCACTGGATTTCGTCGAACACGAGGAGCGCACTGGTCTTGTCGGCGACCCGACGCGCGGCGAAGAGGAATTCATCGCTCAGCGGGATGATCCCGCCTTCGCCCATCACCGGCTCGAGGAAAATCGCGGCGGTGTTCGCGTCGACCGCCGCTTCGAGCGCGGCCACGTCATTCGGCGCGACGAACGTCACGCCGGGAACGAGCGGCGCGAACGGCTCGCGATAGGCGTCGTGTCCGGTCAGCGACAACGCGCCGAGCGTGCGGCCGTGAAAACTCTCCTGCAACGCGACGAGATTTGTCTTCTTGGTCGCGAGACGCGCGAATTTCAGCGCGGCTTCATTCGCTTCCGTGCCGCTGTTGCAGAAAAACGCACGCGACATTCCGGACGCGCGCACGAGCTTCTCGCCGAGGATTCCCTGCGCGGGGTGGTAATAGAGATTCGAGACGTGCATCAGCGTCGACGACGCCTCGCGCAGCGCCTTCTGCAGGCGCGGGTGTTTGTGGCCGAGCACGTTCACGGCGATGCCGCCGAGGAGGTCCCAGTACATGCGGCCGTCGGCGTCGGAGAGGCGCGCGCCTTTTCCGTCGCGCGGATGGAACGGCGTGCGCGCGTACGTCTTCACGAGGAACGCGTCCTCGCGGGCCACCACCGCGTCGGGCGATTCGTCATGCAGCAACAAGGGTGGTCCCTCCTTCGGTTGCCCGGTTGCTCAGTTGCTCGGTTGCCGGGGTACCGATCGTGATCTGCGGCACGCCGGCGCGAAGCGCCGTGAGGGCCGATTCGAGCTTCGGGCGCATGCCGCCGGTGGCGATGCCGGTGGTGATCATCTGTTCGACGCCGTTCGCGTCGAGCGCGGGAACGAGCGCGCCGTCTTTGTCGAGCAAGCCCACGACGTCGGTGAAAAACAAAAGCTCTTTGGCCTGATGAGCGACCGCGATCGCCGACGCCGCGGAGTCTGCATTCACGTTGAGAATCGCGCCGCTCTCGCTCATCGCCAGCGACGAAACGACGGGCAGGATTCCGTAGTTGAGCATCATCCGCACGAGCGTGCGGTTCGATGCGGTGACGCGGCCGACGTGGCCGAGCTCGACTCCGTCGATCGGCGGATGCTGCTCGGCGATGAGCGTGCCGCCGTCGCAACCGGAGATTCCGGCCGCGCGGACGCCGAGCTTCGTCAGCTCCGAGACGAGCATCTTGTTCACGGCGCCGCCGAGAACGGATACGACGATCTGCAGCGTCGCGTCGTCGGTGATCCGCAGACCCGCGTGCGTCCTCTTCGCGATGCCCGCCTTCGCCAGCGCCGCGTCGATGTGCTTCCCGCCGCCGTGCACGACGATGATCGACTCGCCGGCCTGCCAGCGCGCGACGATCTTCTGCAGCACGACGTCCCGCCGCTCCGCATCATCGAGCAACGAGCCCCCGAGCTTGATCACCGCGACGTTCATCTCTGCCTTCTGCTTTTTGATTTCTGCTTTCACGCGAGCCCCTCCGTTTCCGGATAGCCGCACATCCGATTGAAGTTCTGAATCGCCTGCGAGGCCGCGCCTTTGAGCAGGTTATCGATCACCGACACGATGACCGCGCGCTTGCCGCCCTGCAGGACCTGGAATCCGATCTCCGCGAACGGCGTGTTCACGACGCTCTTCAGCTCCGGCATTTGTCCGGCCGGCAGCACGCGTACGAGCGGCGCGTTTCCGTATGCGTCGGCGTAGATCTCCGCGAGGTCTTCGTTCGACACCGGCTGCATGAACGCGACGTGCATCGTCGAGTAGATCCCGCGATCGGTCGGCAAGAGATGCGGCACGAACACGAGCGCGGTCCGCTCGCCGAGATGCAGTCCCTGGCGGATCTCCGGCTCGTGCTTGTGCTTGCCGATGCCGTAGGCTTTGAAGTTGCCGAAAAGCTCGGTGAATGAATATGCGACGTCGGCTTTCTTGCCCGCGCCGGAGACGCCGCTCTTCGCGTCGATGATGACGGGCTGCGTGCGATCGATGTGGTACGTGAGCGGCCGCAGCGCGAGCAGCACCGACGTCGGATAGCAGCCGGGATTCGCGACGAGGCGCGCCTTCGACAGCTCGCCGTTGCACAGCTCAGTCAATCCATACACCGCCTCGGCGAGCAGCTGCGGGCGCGGATGCTCGAATCCGTACCACGACGGATAGTGCGACGGCTCGCCGAGGCGGAACGCGCCGGAGAGATCGATCACTTTCACGCCGAGGTCGAGCAGTTGCGGCGCGACGTCGGCGGAGACTTCGTTCGGCGTCGCGAGGAACGCGACGTCCGGCTTCGTCTCCACGAGCGCATCGATCGAGAACGACTCGCTCGAGTACGCGCCGACGATCTCGGCGTGCGCATGGCGCGACAGCAGGCGCACGAGCTCCGCACCGGAGTATCCGGTGGCGCCGGCGATGGCGACGCGCGTCTTCGCCGTCTGATCCTTCGCGGCCGCGAGGCCGTCGAGCTGGATCGCCGTCACTTACGCTTCCCCCTCTTCCTGCATGACCCACGGGAAGTCCTCGCGCGAGCCGGGACGGACGGATTCCGCCCTGAATTCGGGAACTACACAAATGGCGTATTCGATGTCTTCCATTGGTCGGGCTCCTATCGTCCCGCGCTATGCGCGCGTACGTTCGCGGGCCGCTTTCGCAGCCGGACGCGCCGGCGTGATTCCGGCGATCGCGTGGATGCGCCGCACGAATTGCGCGGCGGCAGAGGGCGTGCGAAGGGCGACGAAGATCGTGTCGTCTCCGCCGATGGTGCCGAGGACGTCGTCGAGCGGCGTGGTGTCGATCGCGCTCGCCAGCGGCTGCGCCGCCGCCACCGGCGTCTTGATCACGACCAGATTCCCCGCCGCCTCGGCGGACAGGACGGACTCGCGAAACAGCTGCTCGAGCCGGTGCTCGCGCGACTCGCGCGGCGTGAACGCCGCCACCGGCGCCATGGAGATGGCGTCGGGCTCGACGTATCCGGCCGGAGTCTTGACCAGCCCGAGCTCGCGCAAGTCACGCGAGAGCGTCGGCTGCGTGACCCGCACACCGTGGCGCTGCAGCTCGGCCATCAGCTCGTCCTGCGAGCGGACGGCAGTCGAGCGGACGATGCGGAGGATTTCCTCTCGTCTGCGCAGCGCGTCTCCGTGTGCATGAATATTCATCATCGCGAATCTTTATGCGGAAACCCGTGCCTGTCAAGTCACATTCCCGTTTGCCGCTCTCCCGCCTCTCTCTCGCGTTCCCGCGCCCGAGCCCGAGCCCGTGCCCGCTTCCGCGCCTATCGCATCTCCGTGCCCGCGCCCGTGCCCGCTCCCGCGCCCGGGGTGGGTGGGTTTTGGCGCGTGCCACTCGCTTCGCTCGCCCCCTCCCCGGGCGCGGAAGCGGGCGCGGGCGCAGGCGCGGGAACGAGGCTTGCGATTTGCAGGCTCATCGCTCGAACAGGAGACCGCCCTCATGTCCCGAGTCGAACGCGTCGACAGTCCCGCCGGCCGCCGCCCCTCCGACCTCCGTCGCACCGCCGCCCCTCGTGCCAACCGCCGCACCGAGTCCCCCGGCCGCACCCCCGGCAAGGCGGAAGGAGAAACGCGCGATGTCGAGGAGGCGCTGAAGCGGCAGGAGGGGTAGCCGCTCAGCCTCCGAGCCTCGTAGTCCTTCTTGATGCCGAATCTGGTGGAGCGGCGGCCGCTTCGGCCGCCGACCTCTCGCGAGAATTCGGCGGCCGGGGGCGGCCGCCGCTCCACAGGTTCGTCATCAAGAAGGATTAGAGGCGGCTCGGCTACCCTTAGACGTCGATCCCGACCGATCGCATCAGCGCCAGCGCGTTGCTCTTCGTGACCACTCCCGGCCGCATTCGATAGTCGAACACCACGTTTCCGTGCTCGAGGTGATCCTCGAAGTGCACGTTCGCCGCTTTCGGCGCGAGCTCGTCGGCGATTTGGGCGAGCGCGAGGTCGTGGGTGGAGACGAGTCCGACCGCACCGCGCTCCACCAGCGCCCGCACGATCGCGTCGGCGCCGATGCGCCGGTCATGCGAGTTCGTTCCGGCCAGCATTTCATCGAGCAGAAACAGGAGCGGTCCGCGCTGTGACATTTCCAGTACCTGCCGGATGCGCAATATTTCCGCATAGAAGCGCGACGCGTTTTCCTGCAGCGAGTCGTGGATGCGGATCGAGGCGCCGACCGCCATCGGTGAGATCGTGAGCGACTTCGCGCAGACGGGAGCGCCGCTCATCGCCAGGACGGCGGCGATTCCTGCGCTGCGCAGCATCGTGCTCTTGCCCGACATGTTCGAGCCGCTGACGATGAGGAGTCGCAGCGTGTCGTCGAGACGCAGGTCGTTCGAGATGCGGCGATCGTCGGGGATGAGCGGGTGTCCGAGCTCGTGCGCGTCGAAGAGAGGAGCGCGCTCAGTGACCTCGGGCATCGCGAAGGAGGGATGCTCGAAGGCGAAGGAAGCGAGCGACGCGAGCGCTTCGAATTCGGCGACGACGTCGATCCAGTCGATGACCGATCGTCCATGCTCCGCGCGCCAGCGCTCGATCGCGAATGCGACGTTCGGCGTCCACATCAGCAGCGCGGCGATCGGCATGAAGAATTGATTGCGGCGCGCGTCGAGGAGCGCGACGCGTTTGCGGAGGCGCTCGATCTCGACGTGCGCGTGGTCGATGCGCGATTGCAACTGCGTCAGCCGCTCGCACGCGAATCGCTCGCGCTCGAGTCGCTCGAGCATTCCGGCGAGGAGCGCGAGCGCCGGCTCCGCGCGCTCGATGCCGGCGATGATCTGCTCGACGCGCGGTTTCATCGTACGCGTGACCACGCCGATCACCGCGCTGATTGCGATCAGCGGCCAGATCGGAAACGACCAGAGCGCGAAGAGTGCCGGGATCGTGAGGACGACGATCGGCATCGCGATCAGCGGAAGCACGATCGACGCGACGCGCTCCATCGGCGTGATCTCGATCCGCGGCATCGACGCCCATTCATCGAGCGTGACCGTCACCGCATCCGTCGCGAGGTCTTCGCGCAAGTCGACGTTCTCCCGCAGCTCCGATACCGCGGACTGTCGCGCGCGAATCTCGCTGACATCCATCGACGGCGACTTCAGCCAGTTCGCGAGCCGCGTGCGACCACTACGCGTGACCGCGAGCGAGATCAGCTCGAAGAGCGACGCGTTGCCGAAGAGATCGAAGTCGGCGGCGTACGGATGATGATCGTCCGCGAATTCATCGCCGCGATCGCCGCGCCCCGCCCACGTGCCGTCGATCCGCGCGATCCCGCGCTCATAAAACGCCGCGCCGCTCTCGAGCCGCTTGCGCGCGCGAATGATGCGCTCGTGCACGATTGCCAGCGCGATGAACAGCGCAACCGGAATCAGCGCGAGCCACGCGCGAACGAAGAGAAGGATGACCGCGATCACCGCAACCGCAACGCGCACAAACGAGATCGTGAGCTCGCGTTTCCGCAGCGCAGCGGCGGCGTCGCGACGTTCGATCAGACGTTGGGCGTAGAGATCACGCGGTCTCACGGCCGGCATCATAGGCGCCGGATTGAGGATTGAGAATTGAGGATTGAGGAAGGGCTTTGTTGCGGCGTTTCCTCAATCCTCAATTCTCAATCCTCAATCCGTTTTCCTGTCGTAAACTCCGAGGATGCAAGACATTCAAGCCTTGTTCGCCGACTATGCGTCGTATCACAAGACGAAAGGCAACAAGGCATATCACCGCATCGGCATCCCGCTGATCGTGCTGACGCTCCTCGGGATGCTCGCGCGCGTGCAGCTCTTCGATGCCGGCGGCGTGCGTGTCGACGTCGCGATGCTGATCATCGCGTTCTCCACGATCTTCTATCTCCTCGAAGAGTGGCGTCTCGCGATTGCGATGCTCACCGTGTCGGTCGCGTTCTATTTCGTCGGCGCCGCAATCCCGTTCTGGGCGAACGTCGCGCTGTTCGTCCTCGGATGGATCTTCCAGTTCATCGGCCACAGCGTGTATGAAAAACGGCAGCCCGCGTTCACGCGCAACTTCGTTCATCTTCTCGTCGGTCCGCTATGGATCCTCAACGACCTGATCCCGGTCGTGAAGAGCGCGCCGCAGTCTCGCTGAGGCCGCGCGGCTCGGACCGCGCGCGCGTCGCCGGCGACAAGGTCGTGCTCTTCTCGCGCATCGCGAAGGGGTGGACGGCGCGCGTGCCGCGCTCGCATACGCACGCCGAACATCCCGGCACGGCCGTGTTGTGGGACGAGCAGTATTACGAGGTGCTGAACGCGGACGTGATGCAGGGCGGCGGCATCCGCTACGTGCTCGCCGCGTGGCGCGACGACATGACGTTCCGCGATTTCCAAACGTACGATGACGCGTCCGAGGCGCGGATCGCTGCGGATTGGGAAGCGGCGATGCGGCAGCGCAAGCACGGCAAGCTGGCTTGGTTCTCCGGGATGCTCCTCGGGCATCTCCCCGCGCCGATTCAGAACAGGATCGCGAATGAATACGGCGTCTCCGCGCCGCGAATGACGCTCCTCTCCATGATTCCGAGTCTCGTTCTCCTCGGCGTCTGCGTCTGGTTGTATGCCGGCGCGCGCTTGAAGATGGAAGCGTCGCCGGTGCCGGTGTGGGTCTGGGTGATCGCGATGTACTCGCTCGCGGAGTCGGCGATGCGCTATCTCGTGTACATGGGGCAGAGCCGCGCGATGGGATCGCTGCCCGGCACGATCGTCTACGCGATCCTCTCGATCATCGCGCCGCAGCGATTCCCCTGGCCGCGCGAGCGCGGATCAGAGACGTTCACGCTCGCGCCGGACGAAGACGTCGTGCGACTCGACAGAATCACGATGCGCATGCCGCTCTTCACGCTCCTCTCCCCAGCCGAACAGCATCGCCTCGCGCAGCGCTACGACTTCGACTATCGCGAGCACGCCTACACGCCCGCGTACATTCTTTTATGTGGCGCCCTCTTCGGCGTGATCGTCGAGGTTCAGCGCGTGCGCGGCGCGGGCGGCATCAGCGCATGGATCTCGCTCATCGTCGCCGGCGTGCTCGTCGTCGAGCAGCTCGTGCGCCTGGCGACATTCGCGCGGCGGCCGGCGGGGAGCGTGCTTGCGCCGGTGGTGCGGTTGTTCGTGAGGGGATACCTATAGGACTTCTAGGACCGATAGGACCTCTAAGACCCTTAGGACCTTAAGTCCTATACGTCCTATCAGTCCTATTGGTCCTATCAGTCCTATCGGTCCCCCCAAGGGCACGCAACTCGCACCGCCCCTCGCAGTGGTTTGTGAGGAGCTCGACGGCAGACAGCGCGTCATCATCGAGGCTGCATCACCGGAAGTGGATGCCGGCGCGTTTCCGGCCAAGCGTGTGGCCGGGGATGTCGTGTTCGCCGAGGCGGATATTTTTGCGGACGGACACGACCTGATCTCGGCGGTCGTGCTGCATCGGCACGAGAGCGAGAAGAAGTGGGCCATGGTGCGGATGCGGCCGCTGGCGAACGATCGCTGGCGCGCGGAGATCACGGTCGAGCACGTCGGCTTTCACCGCTTCACGATCGAAGCGTGGGTCGATCATTTTCTCACCTGGCATCGCGATCTGCAGAAGCGCACGTCGGAGGAAGATCTGCGCGTGCAGTTGCTCATCGGCGCGGAGCACATTCGCGCGGCGGCGAAGCGCGCGAATGCGCGCGACCGGAAGAAGCTCGAGTCGTTTCTCGCGGTGATCGACGGTGATGATCCGATCGCGGAGAAAGTCGAAGACCTTCGCAGCGACGATCTGCTCGCGCTGATGTGGCGAAACGCGGAGCGGAAGTTCGCGACGCGTTACGAGCGCGAGCTGCTGATCGAAGTCGATCGTCCGCGCGCCGCGTTTTCGGCGTGGTACGAAATGTTCCCGCGCTCCGTCGGCACGTTTCGCGACGTCGAGAACGAGCTGCCGCGCATCGCGCGCATGGGCTTCGACATCCTCTACTTCCCGCCCATCCACCCGATCGGCGTCACGTTCCGCAAAGGGAAAAACAATCGCGTGAGTGCCGAGGAGGGCGACGTCGGGAGTCCGTGGGCGATCGGCGGCGCGGAAGGCGGACACAAATCAGTCCATCCGCAGCTCGGCACGATCGACGACTTCGAGCGGCTCATCTCCAAGGCGAGAGACCACGGCATCGAGATCGCGATGGACATCGCCTTCCAGGCCTCGCCCGATCATCCGTACGTGCGCGAGCATCCGGAGTGGTTCCTCGCGCGGCCGGACGGCACGATCCAGTACGCGGAGAATCCGCCGAAGAAATATCAGGACATTTATCCGTTCCACTTCGAGACCGATGCATGGCGCGCGCTGTGGAACGAGCTGCGCGACGTGTTCGCGTTCTGGGCCGGCAAGGGCGTGCGTGTCTTCCGGGTCGACAATCCGCATACGAAGCCGCTGCCGTTTTGGGAGTGCGCGATTCGCGAATTGAAGCGCGAGTGGCCGGATTTGATCTTTTTGGCTGAGGCGTTCACGCGGCCGAAGATCATGTACCGATTGGCGAAGGGCGGGTTCACGCAGTCGTACACGTACTTCGCGTGGCGCAACACCAAACATGAACTGACCGAGTACTTCGAAGAGATCACGAAGCCGCCGGTCAGCGACTTCTTCCGGCCGAATGCGTGGCCGAACACGCCCGACATCCTCACCGAGTTTCTGCAGTTCGGCGGACGCGCGGCATTCACGCAGCGATTGATCCTCGCGGCGACGCTCTCCGCGAACTACGGCATCTACGGTCCGCCGTTCGAGCGCTTCATCGGCACCGCGCGCGAGCAGGGGAGCGAGGAGTATCTCGACTCCGAGAAATACGAAGTGCGTTCATGGCCCGCGACGCAGGACGATCTCAGCGAATTGATCGCGCACGTCAACAAAATCCGCCGCGAGAACATCGCGCTGCAGCAGAACGCGACGCTGCACTTTCACGAGACCGACAACGAGCAGATGATCTGCTACAGCAAGACCGCCGGCGCGAACGCGATCGTCTGCGTCGTCAACCTCGATCCGCACAACGCGCAAAGCGCGAGCGTCGATCTGAATTACGACGTCCTCGGCCTCGAGCCCGGCAAGCCGTTCCAGGTCCACGATCTCCTGAGCGGCACGCGCTTCACCTGGCACTCCGGCAAAAACCCGCTGACGCTGCATCCGCCAGTGATCCCCGCGTACGTGTTCCGCATTCGTCGACGCGTGCGGACGGAGAGGGACTTTGAATATTTCTTGTAGTGCTGCGTGCAGAGTGCTGGGTGCTGCGTTGGGATTCCGCAGCACTCAGCACCCAGCACGCAGCACCGATTGAACGATGGACGACTGGTACAAAGACGGAATCATCTATCAGACGCACGTCCGTGCGTTCTTCGATAGCAACGACGACGGCATCGGCGATTTCAACGGGCTGACGCGCAAGCTCGACTATCTCCAGGACCTCGGCATCAACATCCTCTGGCTGCTGCCGTTTTATCCGTCGCCGCTGAAGGATGACGGCTACGACATCGCCAACTACACCGCCGTCAATCCGAGCTACGGCACGCTTGCCGATTTCAAGGCGCTGCTGAAGGAAGCGCATCGCCGCGGCATTCGCGTCGTCACGGAGCTGGTCGTCAATCACACCAGCGATCAGCATCCGTGGTTTCAGAAATCGCGGCGCGCGAAGCGGGGCAGCGCGCGGCGCGACTTCTACGTCTGGAGCGACACGCCCGACAAGTACCGCGACGCGCGCATCATCTTCAAAGACTTCGAGACGTCGAACTGGGCGTGGGACCCCGACGCGCACGCGTACTACTGGCATCGCTTCTTCTCGCATCAGCCCGATCTCAACTTCGACAACGAGGCCGTGCACGATGCGCTGTTCAAGGCCTTCGACTTCTGGATGGACATGGGCGTCGACGCGTTCCGCCTCGACGCGATCCCGTACCTCTACGAGCGCGAGGGGACGACGTGCGAGAACCTGCCGGAGACGCACGGGTTTTTGAAAAAAATCCGCACGCATCTCGACTCGAAATACAGCGGACGGATGCTGCTTGCGGAAGCGAATCAGTGGCCGGAGGATTCGCTGCCGTACTTCGGAAACGGCGACGAGTGCCACATGGCGTTTCACTTTCCGGTCATGCCGCGCATGTACATGGCGCTGGCGATGGAGGACCGCTTCCCGATCATCGACATCATGTCGCAGACGCCGCCGATCCCGCCGAATTGCCAGTGGGCGATGTTCCTCCGCAATCACGATGAGCTGACCCTGGAGATGGTCACGGACGAAGACCGCGACTACATGTGGCGCACCTACGCGAAGGACACGCAGGCGCGCATCAACCTCGGCATCCGACGCCGTCTCGCGCCGCTTCTCGACAACCATCGCGGCCGCGTGCATCTCATGAACGGACTGCTGTTCTCGTTCCCCGGCACGCCGATCATCTACTACGGCGACGAGATCGGAATGGGCGACAACATCTACCTCGGCGATCGCAACGGCGTGCGCACGCCGATGCAGTGGAGCGCCGACCGCAATGCCGGCTTCTCGCGCTGCAATCCGCAGCGATTGTTCCTGCCGGTGATCATCGACCCCCAGTTTCACTACGAGCAGGTCAATGTCGAGGCGCAGCAGGCGAGCCAGTACTCGCTGCTGTGGTGGATGAAGCGGCTGATCGCCGTGCGCAAGCGCTATCGCGCGTTCGGACGCGGATCGATGGAGTTTCTGCAGACCGAGAATCGAAAGGTCCTGGCGTATGTGCGGCGACACGAAGATGAGACGATTCTCGTCGTCGCGAACCTCTCGCGGCTCGTGCAGTGCTTCGAGCTCGACCTCTCGCAGTTCCGCGGAATGGTGCCGATGGAGTTGTCGGGCGGGACGAAATTTCCGATCGTCACCGATCGTCCGTATTTCTTGAACCTCAGTCCGTTCGGCTTCTACTGGTTCGCGTTGCAGCGCGAAGCCGCGGCCGAAATCAGTCGCGGCGACGCGCCGCTCATCGCCGCGCGGACGTGGGAGGAGATTTTCGCGACGCGCAACCGCGACGCGCTCGAGCGCGCGCTGCGCTCGTACCTGCCGGCGCGGCGCTGGTTCGGCGGGAAGGCGCGCGTGATCACCGCGCTGCACTTCCGCGACGCGATCGAGATACCGAACGGCGGACGCATGCTGCTCGTCGACGTCGAGTTCGCGGAAGGGGAGCCGCAGACCTATCAGCTGCCGCTGAACATCCAGATCCTGCGGCGCGAACAGGATCAGGCGCGCATTCCCGCGATCATCGCGCGGCTCAGCGACGGCGCGATTCTCTACGAGCCGGTGCAGGAGCCGGCGTTCGCAAACGCGCTCCTCGACACGATCGCGCGGAAGAAACAGCTGCGCGGCGATCGCGGCACGCTGGCCGGCACCGCCACGCGCGCGTTCCGCGAGTTGCGCGGCAACGAAAAACTCGAGACGCATCTGATGTCGGGCGAGCAGAGCAACACCGCGATCCTGTTCGGACAGAGGCTCTTCCTCAAGCTCTTCCGCCGCCTCGAGCCCGGCATCAACACCGACTACGAAGTGCTGCGCTTCCTCAACGAGGAGACGTCATTCCGCAACGTGCCGCCGCTCGCCGGCGCGCTCGAGTATCAGCCCGGAGTGGTGCGCGCCTCCGGCGCGCCTTTGGGGGATGGGAGGCGCGCCGGAGGCGCGCACCACTCCGGCGAACCCATGACCGCCGCGCTCCTGCAGGGATTCACGCCGAACTCCGGCGACGCATGGTCGTACACGCTCGACTCGATCGGACGCTATTTCGATCGCCTGCTCAGCGATCGCGAGGCCGGCGAGGACGTGCAGACGATCGGTTCCTACATCGTCGACGCCGAGCTCCTCGGCGTACGCACCGCGCAGCTCCATCTCGCGCTCGCATCGCGCGACGACATCCGCGCGTTCGCGCCCGAGCCCTTCACGCCGCACTACCAGCGATCGATCTATCAGTCGATGCGCTCGCAGATCGTGCAGACGCTGCAGCTCGTCCGCCGCTCTCTCCATGTGCGTGCCGCTGCCCTCAGCGGCACGGCCGGCGCAGCCGGCTTGTCCGACGCCGCTTCGCGACGTGCGACCGCTGAGGGCAGCGGTCGCCACACGGACATCGCCGCCGACGCGCAGTCACTGCTCGCGAAGGAAAACGAGCTGCACCAGCGCATGCGCGCGGTGCTGAACGGAAAAATCGACGCGCAGCGGATCCGCACGCACGGCGACTACCACCTGGGCCAGGTCCTTTATACCGGCAATGACTTCGTGATCATCGACTTCGAAGGCGAGCCGGCCCGCCCGCTCAGCGAGCGCCGCATCAAACGCACCGCGCTGCGCGACGTCGCCGGCATGCTGCGCTCCTTCCACTACGCTCCGTACGCCGTCGTCTACGGCGCGGCGCCCGGCTACGACGTGCGCAGCGAAGACGTCGCGCGCCTCGAGGACGGCGCGCGCTTCTGGTATCGCTGGGTCTCGTCCGCGTTCCTCCGCGCGTACGTCGAGGAGAGCAGCAAAGGCAAATTCCTCCCGTCGCGCCCCGAGCACGTCGAGGTCCTGCTCAATGCCTATCTGCTGGAGAAAGCGCTGTACGAGATCGTGTATGAGCTGAACAACCGGCCGGATTGGGTGCGCATCCCGCTGCGCGGCGTGCTGGAGTTGTTATCGTGAGGCTCAGCGTCGTCGACCAATGCCGGGCGGTCACGCATTGACGACAACCGGTGTGGAATGATTGCGCGCCGTGCAATCTCGTGAGATTGTGTTCGCCAACGGAGCGTCAGGCGCAACAATTGCGAGCGTCTCCGGCGAGTTTGATACGCCTCGCATTTCGCGCGGCAGAAAGAGATGGAACAGGAAGATGGCTTCGAAGGTGTTTGTCGGCAATCTGGATTTCAACACCACGCGTGCGGAAGTCCAGGCGCTCTTTGCCCAGGTGGGCGAGATCCGCGATGTGTTTCTGCCAACGGATCGCGAGAGCGGCCGGCCGAGGGGTTTTGCATTCGTCGAGTACACGTCGGATGAAGACGCGGCGAAGGCGATCGAGAAATTCAACGGCTACGAGTTGAGCGGACGCGCACTGCGCGTCAATCCGGCCGAGGATCGGCCGCGCGGCGCAGGACGGCCGGGTGGTGGCGGCGGCGGTTACGGCGGCGGCGGTGGCGGTGGTTATGGTGGTGGTGGCGGCGGCGGCTACGGCGGTGGCGGTGGCGGCGGCGGCGACTATGACGGCGGCTACGGCGGTGGCGGCGGCGGCTACGGTGGCGGCGGCGGCAAGTCGAAAGGCAGCCGGCGCAACATCCGCGGGAAAAAGCGCAGCTTGTAATTTCCGGTTGCGCGGTTTCGCGGTTGCTCAGTTATGCGGCGAGTCTCTGCCGCGCGACTGCGTAACCGCGCGACCGCGCAACCGAGTCGATCCTGCCGCGCGCCTGCGTAACCGCGCGACCGCGCAACCAATTTTTCAGCCGAGGCTGGCTTTTGCCAAGCAGAGATGTATATAGTTATTTTATGCGACGGTCCGCTCTGCTTGCTCTTCTTCTCGTCGGGATCTCCGTCCACGCGCTGACGCTGCAGCGCGGCGACGTGATTGCGCAGATCCGGCCCTTCAATTCGCTGCTCGTCTACCCGCCGCCGGGAGACGAAGTCGCGATCGCCGACTCGTTCGGTCTCCCGAGATCGGACGCGGCGTCCCTCGGCCTGCCGAAGTATTTCGGAACGGGCGGGCTGTCTTTCGTGGACCAGGGTCGCGCGATCTACTCGACGCAGAACGGCGTGTTCGAGTGGCGCGCGGGCCTCGGCGCGAGCGCCGTCAATCTCTCTCTCAGAGTTCTCTACGGCGGCGAGATCCTGCGGACGCGCGGCGGCGACCTCCTGATCGCGGAGCTGTTCCGCTACGGCGGCAAGCCGCGCATCGTGCGCTTCACCCCGGCCGGGGACGTCCTCTGGATCTACGAGATCGCCGACGCACCGCAGTACACCGGCATGCAGTACGCCGGCGTCGCGCACATGGAGCTGCTCGCCGATCAGTGCACGCTGCTCTGGACGCCGAACACGGGCACCCGTTACCAGGTGCACACGATCGACATCTGCAGCGGCAGCGCGAAAGCGGATTTTCTCAACGCAACCTGGCAATTCGAGTCGGACATCGAACAGATCGGATCGATCCGCGCGCTGCCGAACGGCGACGTGCTGATCGCGACGCAGAAGGACGTCCGCCGCTTCGACAAGAGCGGAAAGAAAGTTGCGACCTACAAAGCGCCGGAGCCGTTGATCGCGAGTCCGCTCGACGCGGAGACGTTTCTCGCGCTGACTCCGGATGCGAGCGGAGTCTGGATCGGCCGCTACAACCTGATCCATCGCATCGACTTCGCCTCACCGTCCTCGCCGCCCGTCACGTTCATGACGAACGGGGGCACGAGTTTGTTCGCGCTCGGCGTCGCCGGCGAATGGCGCGCCGCGCAACAGCCGCTGTCCATGAAGCGCCGGGCAGCGGTCCATTGAATGAAACGCGGGCTGGTTTTTCTCGCACTCTTTGCGGCGAACGCGATGCACTGATTAGCCTGAAAAGGGTTGCGCGGTTCCACGGTTGCTCAGTTGCGCGGCTCTTCTCCTGCCGCGCGACTGCGTAACCCCGCGACCGCGCAACCGAATACAATCGTCCACCGTGCGCGACTTCGTCCTCGTCCACATCAACGGCGTCCCTCACCGCATCGCCGCTCCGCGGGCGTTTGAAACGCTCTCGCGGTTTCTTCGCTACGACCAACGCGCCACCGGCACGAAGATCGTCTGCGAGGAAGGGGACTGCGGCGCGTGCACGGTGCTGGTCGGCCGCGTGGAGGACAGGCAATCCTGCCTGTCTGCATCCGAAGGGACAGAACCACGACAGGCAGGATTGCCTGTCCTCCACTATCGCCCGATCAACTCCTGCATCCAGTTTCTCTTTCAGCTCGATTGCACGCACGTCGTCACCGTCGAAGGCCTCGCCCGCGGCGGCACGCTGACGCCGGTGCAGGACGCGATGGTGCGCTGCCACGGCGCACAGTGCGGCTACTGCACGCCCGGCTTCATCATGGCCATGGCCGGCATGTACGAATGCACGTCGCATCCGACCGTGGGCGACGTCCGCGCGGCGCTGACGGGAAATCTCTGCCGCTGCACCGGCTACGATTCGATCATCAAGGCCGCGCTCGAGGCGACCGATCAGCCGAAGATCGAAGAGATTTATCCCAGCGCGCCGATCGTCAACGCAATCAAACAGTACGAATGCGACGCGGTGCGACTTCAGGGCCTCCAAGCCTCCGAGCCTCCGAGCCTCCCGGGAGGCCAGGAGGCCGGGAGGCTTGGAGGCTTTTTCAAGCCGAACGATCTCGCGAGCGCGATCCGATTCAAATCAGAAAATCCGAAGTGCGTGATCGTGCAGGGCGCGACCGACTTCGGCGTGTGGTGCAACAAGCGCGGCTTCGTCGCCGAGGCGATGATGTCGCTGGACGGAATCGAAGGACTCGGCGACGTCCGGCATGAAGACGGCGCGCTGCTCGTCGGCGGACGCGCGTCGCTCGCCGACTTCGAGTCCGCGGTGCGCGGCATCGTCCCCGAGCTCGTGCCGATCATGGACCGCTTCGGATCGCCGCAGATCAAAAACGCCGGCACGCTCGCCGGCAACATCGCCAACGCGTCTCCCATCGCCGACACGCTGCCGTTTCTCTTCGTGACGAACGCATCGCTCGAGCTCACCGGCCTCTCCGGTACCCGCACCGTGGCGATCTCCGACTTCTACCTCGGCTACAAGAAGCTCGACCTCCAACCCGACGAGCTCATCACGCGCATCATCATTCCGCTCCCGTCGAAAGACGAGACCCTGCGCTTGTACAAAATCTCGAAGCGCAGCCATCTCGACATCTCGTCCTTCACCGCCGCGATGCTGATGCGCCGCAGCGACGGTCACGTCGACTCGATCCGTATCGCCTACGGCGGCGTCGCGCCGGTCGTGCTGCGCTTGCCGAAGACCGAACAGTTCCTCACCGGCAAAGCGCTGGCGCGCGAAACGTTCGCCGAGGCGGGCGAGATCGCGCGCGGAGAAGTCGCGCCGATCTCGGACGTCCGCGGCACGCGCGACTTCCGTTTGCAGCTCGCGCAAAACGTGTTGCAGCGCTTCTACTTCGACATCGCGTAGGCCGGCTGTGGACTGCGGCAGCTACGCTGCCGCTTTGTGACCGCTGGAACGAATCGATGCCTTCCGCGGACTCGTCGACGACCTCCCTCGACCTTGACATCGACATCGCGAATGTCACGATCGGCATGCTCCGACCTCAACATCGATATCGCGAACGCCACGATTGACATGCTCCGACCTCGACATCGACATCGCGGATGTCACGATTGACATGCTCCGACCTCAACATCGACATCGCGGACGTCACGATTGACATGCTCCGACCTCAACATCGACATCGCGGACGTCACGATTGACATGCTCCGACCTCAACGTCGACGTGGCGGACGTGATGATTGACATGTTCCAACCTCAACGTCGACGTCGCGGACGTCACGATTGACATGCCCCGACCTCAACGTCGACATCGCGGACGTGATGATTGACATGTTCCAACCTCAACGTCGACGTCGCGGACGTCACGATTGACATGCTCCGACCTCAACATCGACATCGCGAACGTGATGATTGACATGCTCCGACCTCAACGCCGACGGCGCGGGCGTGATGATTGACATGTTCCGACCTCAACATCGACATCGCGAACGTGATGATTGACATGCTCCGACCTCAATGTCGACGTCGCGGACGTCACGATTGACATGCTCCGACCTCAACATCGACATCGCGGATGTCACGACTGACATGCTCTGACCTCGGCATTGACGTCATGGAAGCCATCCTTGACTGATTCGACCTCGACGTCGAGGTACGCGCTGCTCCAAGGACCTCCGTAACTACTTCATCTGGAGTCACCTACGGGCTATTGCCACATTTTTTTAGCCGGCACAACTTTATAAGAAATATGCTTATACAGCATGAGTGTTGAGTGCGCTGATGAGAGCAAGGAACCACGCTCAGGCGCCCCAGGGCGCCACCGGCACTTGCCGGGAACGACGCCGGCCGGAGAGCCTGCGGCGGCGGCTTTGGGTCCGTCCGATCCGGCGTCTCCACCGCGCCCTCGACAGCTCCGTTCACCTGATCAGCCGCAGCCTGCTCTCCGCCGGCGCCTCCGAGCGCCGCGCGCAACGCCGGCCGATCCGTTCCTCGCGGGAGCTGGAGAAGGTAGAAGACCTGATCCTCCTCGCCTCCTCGCGGCTCTCGCAGGCGGCGCGCGAGCTCTCGAAAGTGCATGCCTGCATCGCCCGCGATCCGGAGAACGCGGGCGACGCGCCGGAGCTCCTCATCCTGGCGACCGAGCGCTGGATCTTCATGGCCGGATGGCTCGCCGAGAGCGCCGGCAGCGTCTTCGACCGCCACCAGGACGTGCTCGACGGCATCCGCAATGGGACGCTCGTGCCCGAGCGCTCCGCGTTCCCCCGTCCGCGCATCATCCTGGCCCCGCGGCCGGTGCCCATCCGCGCGTTCCTGCTCTGCCGTCAGCACCGCGTGCGGGATCGCATCGCCCCCTTGCTCCACAGACGCCGGCGCACTCCCCGCCCGGCGGCCCTGACAGTTCCCAATCCAGTGTTGTGGGCCGCGCTCCTCCTCTCGTTCCCGGCTGCCTGCTCTGACCATTCGCAAGCATTCGAGAGAAGATTGGAGATTTTTATGAGCACTGTAGAAGTGACAGGAACCCCCATTTCCCATTCTGAAGCGGCGCAGCAGCGCGTGCAGGAGCTCCGCCGCTGGCGCGAGCTGATCCCGCACTTCGTCACGCCGGAGTCCACGGACGAGAGTCGGCGGCTGATTGCAGCCGCGTCGGTCCCGCCCGAGTTCATCGAGCTGACGAACGTGGCGGTCGCGAACCAGACCGCGCTCGTGCGCGGTGACGGAGCGACCCCCGCCGAGACCCGGGACCTCGTGAGCTACGCGGACGCATACGATCCGCTGGCGGACGAGCTCGAGGCCTTTGCGCAGTTCCTCCGGCACAGCACGAGAACGGCGCGAAACCTCGCCGGCACCGAGGCGCTGAACCGGTATGCCATCGCGCGCCGCCTGGCGAAACAGCGCAAGACCGCCCACTTGGCCCCGCACGTCGCCGACATGCGCCGTGCGCTGGGACGCAGCCGGCCGACGTCGCCCGAAGCAGCCGCACAGAAGGCGGCGGCAAAGGCCGCGAAGGCGACCGCGCGAGCGGCGAAAGCCGCGGCGCGGGCGGCAACGACGACGACGGCACAACCGGCGCCGGCGAAGCCCACGCAGTAGACCCCCGGAGTAGTACAGGATCCCCGAAGCGGGCGCGTCGCAAGGCGCGCCCGCTTTTTGATCTGCTACGCGCGGGAGATGCACATGGTCTGATTCATTCGATCGGTCTCGCCGGCAGGTCCATTCCCGTTCTGATGCAGCACGAGGCTCTTGTCCCCGAACGTGATCTGGGCGTCGACGACCTTGTAGAAGAACTCCGTCTCGCTCTCGGGAAGATCTCGAACCGCAGCTGGCCCGTCGCCTGTGCGTACAGATGCGCGTCCTCTCGCGTGATGGTCACGACGAACGCCGGCGCGAGCTGATACCTGCCGACATAGCGATCGAAGATCTTCGGATCGACCGCGACTTCGCGATGCTCGTGTTCTTCATGCCGAGCGGATCGAGGATGCGCTTGCGGACGAGCGTCTCGTAGTCCATGCCGGCGCGGCGCGCGAGTACGTGTCCGAGAAGACCGGCACCGAGATTCGAGTACTCGTAGCGCGAGCCGATGTCCCGCGCCAGCTCGGCCGAGGACAGAAACTCGTAGAGCTGCTGCACCGTGTAGTCGGCGTACGGATTGTTCGCGTCCTTCGGATTGAGATTGGACGGCAGACGCGACAGCGCCGAGGTATGCATTGCAAGATGCTGCAGCGTGATCTTCACGCCTCCGCGCTCCGGCACCTTCACCTCGGCCGGCAGGTACTTCGCCACCGGATCCGTGAGCGCGACCTCCCCGCGGCTCACCATGTCCGCGAGCAGCAACGACGTGAACACCTTCGTCATCGAGCCGATCTCGAAGACCGTGCCGCCGTCGAGCGGACGCCTGTCGTCCTTGGCGAGACTTCCGTGCGCGACGATCCGCCTCCCGCCCGCCTCGATCACGCCTACAACGATGCCGACACTCTGATGCTGCTGATCGATCCGATCGGTGAGGATGCGTTTGATCTCCGCATCGGGCGCGACCTGCGTGATCGCGGCGTGTGCGAGCAGGAAAAGACAGAGAGACGAAAGGATGCGCTTCAGCATGTTCGGTTTCGACATCGTAACTTGGCTGGCAAGGAGGGGGCGGAAAGGGGGTATCAGCCGAGGGTGTGTGACAGACGACGCGGACCGAGCCGGCGATTCGACCCTGCCGGGCAACCACGCATTAGCCCTCCGGCCTGTCGATGCCCTTGTCAACGTTCTTGTGCTCGTCCAGCTTGTACCAGCCGGTCAGCGTTGCAGCGTCAAGCGTCAATTCAATCCAACGGACTCCACACGCCCGCGCCCGCAACGCGACCGCGCTTCTCCCTACCACGACAAAAACATGAGTGAGAGTAACCATCGGAAGCGCGATGTGGGGCTGAAGGCGCGTGCATTGGCGATCGAGATGTATCGCGCGACGCGCAACTATCCGAGCGAAGAGACGTACGAGTTGGTGCAACAGATGCGTCGTGCCGCAATCTCCATCCTGTCGAATTTCGCAGAAGGTCAAGGCCGCTGGACCCGACCGGATTACCGGCGTTTCGTCCTGAACGCGCGGCTCCGCCTTCGAGCTCGAGGCACAGATCGCGATTTCGGCAGATCTCGAGTTCCTGCACCGCGAGAGAGCGCAGCGATTGCTCGACGTTGTGGGCCGAGGTCGAACGCCTCCCGAACGGCGTCCTCGAACACATTCAGTCGCAGGTGTAACTATAACTAGCCGGGTGCAGGAGGAACTTGGGTCTCCTGCGCCCTGCCCCTGCGCCTACGCGGAGGTAGGGATTTCCATCCCTCCGGGTTATCCTCTTCAGGGTCCTGAATGTCGGGCGTGCGTCCATCCCATAGGGATGGGGGGCCCCTCAAATGTGGTTCCGACGAATCCTCGCCGTGATTCCGGCGGTGGCGTTGCTGGTCGCACGCATCACCGCAGAGGCGCAGACTGCCCCGCGTCTGGGCGACGCCGCGAGTTTCGTCGTCCTCGGAAATTCATCCGTCGTGAACACCGGAACGGCGACACGGATCACAGGGAATGTCGGCGTCAGTCCGTCAGAGACCATCGAGGGGCTGTCCGACGACATGTTCGTTCTCGGGGACATGCGCAGGAACGACGCGCTCGCGAAGAGCGCGCGCAGAGACAGCGATGCGGCCGATGCCGACCTCGCGTCGCGCACTTGCACCGCCATGCTTGCGGACACGGAGTTGGGCGGCAAGACGTTCTTCCACGGCGTCTACTGCTTCACGTCGCCGGACGTGCGCCTCAATGGCACGGTGACGTTCGACGCGGAGGGCAAGCGCGACGCGGTGTTCATTCTCCGGTTCGCGGGCGCATTGACGACCGGCAGGGAATCCCAGGTGCTCGTCATCGGAAACGGTTATGACGGGAATGTCTTCTGGCGTGCGAGCGGCGCAGTGAGTGTCGGTACGAGCTCCAGCTTCATCGGAAACATTTTCGCCGGATCGGGGATCACGTTCGGGTCCGGTGCCCGGATTTCGGGGCGGGCGCTGACGCGCACCGGGAGCGTTGTGTTGAACAACAACCTGTTGTTGTTGTGCTGTGCGCCGATCACAGTAAGTCCATCCTCGCTCCCGAACGCTGCCCTCGGCGCGCAATACCGGCAGACGTTTTCCGCGAGCGGCGGTATGGCACCGTATACGTTCAGAATCTCGTCGGGCTCGCCGCCGCTTGGACTCGCGCTCGTCAATGGAGCTCTGCAGGGGACACCGCGGCAGACCGGAAGTTTCCTATTCACCGTCGACGCCACGGACGCGCTCGGGTGCACCGGCACCGCCGCGTACGTGATCCAAGTGGATTGTGGCGTTGCAACTGAGCTCGAGTCCGCGACCCTCGGCGTCCCTTACGACGGAGCATTGTTCTCCGCGGGCACCTGTACGCGCATCGCGGTAGCGTTCCCTAAAGACCTGGATCTCGAAGGCTGCAGGCTCAAAGGTGTGCCTAAGGAAGTCGGAACGTTCTCGTTCATTGTGAAGAACACCATCGCCGGCGAACGCTGCTTCACACTGCGCGTTGACGATTGTCCGATCGTCATCACCGACGCTCCGCCGCCAGGGATCGCGTGCTCACTCTACAGTCATACCTTCTCCGCAACTTGTGCGGTCGCACCGTACGTTTTCACCGCCAACGACTTGCCCGATGGTTTTGGTTTGCTCACGACCGGCAAACTCTCCGCGACCGTTTCGATCGCGCGCTCCTACGACATCGATGTAACCGTCAAAGATGCTCTCATGCGGTCGCATACACAGCGATTCACGATCAATTTCGCATGTCCTCCGAATCCGAGCGGCACGATCGTCCTTCCCCCGGGCAAAGTCGGCGAACTCTATGCCGCGCAACTGCCGCCCCTCACCTGCGGCGAAACCGAATCCTTCCTCGTTCCGTCGCCGCCGGATGGATTGTGCGTCTTCATGAACGGTGCGGTTTCGTGTAAACCTTCGAAAGGCGGTCCTCAGGAGTTCTCGGTCATCTACAAGAGCAAAGACGGCTGCGTCGTGACCGGCAAGGCCCGCATCGACGTCGATTGTCCCCTGATCACGCTGTCCGACCTTCCGCCGATGGTGCAGGGCGTCGACTATGACCAGACCATCGTGATCGGCGGAATCAATCCCCCGTATGACGTCACGGACAGCGGTTTGCCGGAAGGCATCGTCAGAGACGACCTGCGGATTCACGGGAAACCGTCGTCGCCCGGTCCCTATACATTCACAATCACAGTGACCCATCCAGCGACTTCGTGTGTCAAAAGACGCACGTATTCGCCGACTTGCCCGGCACTCGAGATCGCGCCGGCTGTCCTTCCCAACGCTGTGGAGGGCATTCCCTACGGTCCGATCGTTTTCACTACGAGTGGAGGCACTCCGCCGTACGTCTACAGCATTTCCGGATCGCTGCCGGCAGGGGTCGTTCCATCAGGCGATACGTTATCCGGTACGCCCACCGCGAGCGGACCGTTTTTCTTCACGATCAAAGTCACCGACAAATACGGCTGCACCGCGACGCGTGATTATTCGATTTACGTCATGTGCACCGTCGCCTGTCCGCGCGGGATTCCGACGCTGTCGGAGTGGGCGTTGTGGCTGCTCATGATGATGATGGCGAGTGCCGGCATGTTCATGATGCGGAGGGTGCAATGAGCTGGACACCGTGGTTGAGCAGTCTCAATGACGTGATGGCGGATCTATACCCCACTTTCGATGAGGCCAGGAAGATGGTGCTCGAGGTCGGGTTGAAGCCGAGTTACATCAGCCTCGAAGGCACGTCGTCGGTCATTCGCTGGTTCAACATCGTGAAATACATCAACGACGGATGGGGCGAAAAGCCGGGCATTCCGCCGCGCGCAATGAAGCTCGTGGAGCTCGCTCTGGGGGGGAAATTTCCCGAACACCCCATTCTGACCGCTCTCAAGAACAACGAGCCGCCGGTGGTCGAGGTACCGAAGCTCAATCTCGCTCCCCCGAATGTGGACGACGGCGAGCATTACGAGAAAATCACCGGCTCACAGAACACGCTGCTCCCGATTCGCTTTCTGGAGATCGGAACGCAACGCGCCCGCGCAGTGGCGCGCATCGTCCGCGGCGACGGCTCGGGCACCGGCTTTCTGATCGGCAATGGCTGGTTGCTGACGAACAATCACGTGCTCCCCAATGCGGCCCTGACCGCGAATGCGATCGCGGAGTTCAACTATCAGCAGGCCAGCGAGGGACTCGACTGTGCGACCGAGCGCTTCAAGCTCGACGCCGCCCGTTTCCGCACGAGCATAGCGAACGATTGGAGCGCCGTGGGAATCGACGCGGCCGCCGAGGCGAAATGGGGAGCGATTCCGCTCGAGCCGGTCGACGTCGCGGTGGATGCGTTCGTGAACATCATTCAGCATCCCGGCGGCGGACAAAAACAGATCGGGCTGTATCACAATACCGTCGCCGCGGTCGGCGATGGGCGCGTGCAGTACCTCACCGACACACTACCCGGCTCGTCGGGCTCGCCGGTGTTCGACAGCGCGTGGAAGGTCGTGGCGCTGCATCACAGCGGAGGAATGCTGCGCGTGCCGGGCACGAAACAGCGCGCTTACTTGAACGAGGGCATCGCGGTGCGCACCGTCATCGACGATCTGCGCGCGGCAGGAGTGCTGTGAGGGAATCATGAAACGGCCGCCGGCACTGATCAAGCTGATCGATCTTCTCGCTGACCTGTTTGATCGACAGAACTGGTCGAGGGAGATCGTCGAGAAGGCGAACATCGAAGACGGCATGATCCCGTACGACAACGCGTCCCTGATCAACTGGAGGAACATCGTTAACGAGTCACTGCGGCAGGACGCGCTCGATCGTCTTGTCGGCGCCGCCGCTGCAGAGCACGTCGATGCGGGGCCGGAATTGCAGAAGCTGCTGGGTGCGGTCGACGAATGGTTGAAACGCAACCAGATGTCCGCCCGGCAGCTCGCCGATAACAACACCAATCCCCCGACTTTTTTAGAGATCATTCTCACGCGTGTTCTTACCAACCTCGAGCGAGCGTTTACGATTCTCGCGGCGCTGGCGTTGGTCATCGGCGTTGCTATATGGATTTACCGGTTCATGCCGTCCAATACCAGCAACTTCTCGATTCGGGGTCCCAAAGAGAATGACGACTCGGCGTTCGTCGCGAAGATCCACAATGACGGCGGCAGGTCCGCGGAGTTCGTGGATGGCAGTTTTGCCCTCGAGTTCACGGGCCTACCGATTCAGACTCATACGAACATCATTCTGGTCGATGCCAGGAACGCACGCCGCATTCCGGGTCATGACGACGTGCACATTACGCTGACCACAACGACTTTCTTTACTCCAATCGCAAAACCAAACGGCGAGAACTGCTTTCCCACCGAGGAGGAAGTCAAGGAGCTCCTACCGCACGGCAAAGTCGTGCTCACGGCGAGGGTGGAAGAATCCGGTCATCGCGAGAAAACAGTTCGCACGGAGCCGGTCGCTGCGAGTCTCATTCAACCATTCCTATTGAGGGCATATCCAGATGATGTTCCGATGCTCTGTCATTAGTCGTCGCTCCGTTCAGATCTCGTGTGCGATCGCGCTCTCGTTTTGCGGCGCGCTTCCTGCCGCCGGCCAGATTCCCGAGCGAATGACGCTACGCATTCACCTGAACGAGCCGTTGTGCCAGGAATCACGGGACAAGGTCATCAGGGAAATCTCCGTCAGCATCAATGGCCGGGACGGCGAATTCACTCCACTCGAAAAAGTGTCGGATTGTGAATGGGAAAAACAGGGCATCAAGACACTCAACCCGGACATTTCCTTCTTCAGTCTGCGTCTCAAGGACAAGTCAGTCGGTGACATGGGCCGGACGCGCTGTCGAAAACCGAAGCTTCTCGGCACGTCGACGCTCGAGGTGTGGTTCGGAGAGCGTGGCACAGGCGTTGTCAGGCAGTTGGCTGTCAAGGGCAGTCCGCTCGACTATGTGCGAATCGTCAAGGCGAAAATCCGCGACAGAAAACCCGAAGCGGGAACGAGCGACGTCGACTGCGATGAGACCTGGGACGTGCCTGGAAGTTTGGTCGGCGTGCAGGTCGCGATCGAGGATGTTCGCGTGCAGATCTTCAAGAAGAAGGAGATGAAGTGCGGCCTGGCTCTCAACGCATCCGATCGCCTCACCAAGGCGGCGAAAGGCACCGAGATCGATTACACGAAACGGCTCGCGGACATCATTGCCGACCAGGGATGGGAAGCGAAGCTGTGTCATGCGGCGACGTACATGCCGCCTGAGACGATCGAGGAGAGCCTTCGCGGCAAAAAGCCGTCACTCACGGTCAAGGTGAACTGAATGCGCGCGCGCAGTCTCATCGTGATCGCCTTCCTCGCCTCATCCGCACTCGCACAGCGGCCGGTATTCGAGCCCGACGACTTCGTCGATCCCGCGATTCACGAAGGCCCGCTCTTCCTCGCCCGTCTCGTCGCCGGTGGGGTCTGGAACCCGGAGGATCGATTCCGGCCGATTCACGGCGACGCCGGCTTTGTCATCCTCACCAACAGCCTTCACGTCGATCGTTTCCAGTTCGACTACAAACATCGCGAAGCAGCAGGTGACGATCCGCGGCCATTGACGCGATGCGATTGTCCCGATCCCGTCTATTTCCCGACTCCGCCGCCCGGCGACGCAATGCCGGCCGGTCCGCAACCGGGCCGAAGCGACACGCTGCAACTCGCGTTCTATCGCACGTCGAACGCCATCACGCTGCGGTATCGCCTGGCGTTCACGCGGCAGCAACTCGACACCACCGTCACTTCGGCCCGGACCGGGGAAGTCATCGAGCAGCGCTCCGGTCACGATCAATCGCTCACCGTCGATGCCGACACGCACTTCCGCATCCTCGGACGCGACGTGTGGGGAACGTTCTACATCGCGCGTGTCTCTCGCTCCGGAGTGCCCGACAAGCGCGCGCAGAACGAAGTCGCATATGTGTGGCGTCCTCCCGGATGGTCCGCGAAAGAAGTCCTCTTCCGCACCAGGCTCACGGTCGGAGGCATTTCCGACCGCGGTACGGCGAGCATCAACCTCGTGAATCCGTATTTCGAGGCACTCTGGCGCCACCGCGACACGAGAATCAACTTCCACCTCGCGTGGAGTCCGCAGGCCACGAGAGACGGCGAAGGGTGGCACACCAACAACGAGATCGCTGTTTTCGCGGATTACACCCTCTTCGTGCACATGTTCCGCCCTACACGCTGAAGATTTTAGGACGCTGACCGCGTGCCAACCATTCGGCAGCGGCTCGTTCCACTGGACGTGGCGGGCAATGTTCATCGTGTTCGTTCCCCTGACGGGCGATGTGTATGCGAGGCGGCAGCGGCGAGTGCATGCAGTGCGAAAGTGCCCGGAGGTCACTTGCATCGTGTGCGAGGAGGAAAAGGGAGAGAGATGGAAGACCGCGCTTCAGCATGTTCGGGTTCGACATCGTAACTTGGTTGGGAAGGAGGCGTCAGCCGAGGGCGTTCACGACCGCGCTTGATGGTTGGCACAAATACAACCTTCAGTTCTTGCCGCGCGCAAAACACGGTTACGCGCGCACGAAGTCGCACAGCAGCTCGCTTACCCGCTCCGGCGCGTCGCGCTGCAGGAAGTGTCCCGCTCCCGCGATGCGCTCCACACGCACGTTCGCGACCCACGCGTCGAGATCCTCGATCGTCGACGGGAGGAAAATCGGCTCGCGCTCGCCCCAGAGGATCAGCACCGGCACGTCGATACGTCGAAAGAGCTTGCGCAACTGGCCGCGCGTGCGGCGTAGCGCGCGATACCAGTGCAGCATCGGCGTGAGACTGCCGCACACACCGAAGAGGCGCAGGACGATCTCCGGAAGCAGCGGCAGTTGGAAGAAGAGCTGATACGTGAGGCGCAGTCTCTGGCGGAAGCTGCGGCGCATCTCGCGCAGGATGGCCGCGGGATGTGGAACGTTGAGCACAGCGAGCTTGCGCACGAGGTCGGGCCGCGACATCGCCAGGTACCACGCGACGGCCGCGCCCCAGTCGTGACCGATGACGATGCACGGCGCATCCCCGTGGGACTCAATCAATGCCGCGACGTCGTCGACGATGAGCGGCAGGCCATAGGCATCGATCCCGCGCGGTTTCGGCGAGTCGCCGTAGCCGCGCAGGTCGGGAGCGACGGCGCGAAATCCCGCCTGCGCGAGCGCGCGTATCTGATGCTTCCACGTCGCGCGGGATTCCGGAAAACCGTGGAGGAGGACGACCAGCGGTCCGTCGCCCTCCTCGCCGAACTGCAACTTCACGCGATTTGTCACGATTCAATGCAGCGTAGAGCAGTCCCGCGCCGAGGGCCAGCGTGCAGACGCAAACTTCGCTCCCGCCTGGGCGAGGATGCGTTTGATCTCCGCATCGGGCGCGACCTGCGCGATCGCGACATGTGCGAGCAGGAAAAGACAGAGATACGGAAGGACGCGCTTGAGCATGTTCGGTTTCAACATCGTAACTTGGTTGGCAAGGAGGCGTCAGCCGGGGGACGTGGGGCAGACGACGCAGCTGCGGTTCAGCCTGGAACAGCCTGCATGGTATCATTCTGATACTATGCAGAGATTGTGGCAAACCTGCTGCTGCGAGATCTCGACGAAACCGTGCTTCAACGTTTGAAAGCCGCGGCGAAAGCACATCGGCGGTCACTGCAGGCCGAGATCCACGATGCTCTCACGCAGGCCAGCGTGCGAAGTCTCGCCGAAACGAGACGTTTGTCGGCGCGATGGCTGAAACGGCTGCAGGGACGAGTGCACTCGGATAACGTCGCGCTGATTCGGGAAGATCGCGACCGGTGAGCGTCGTCGTCGACGCGAGTGTGGTCCTCAAGTGGTTCGTCCCCGAGGTGGGAAGCGAGGTCGCCTCCCGTTTGCTCGCATCCGAAGATCGGCTCGCGGCCCCCGACCTCCTTTTCGCAGAGATCGCAAACGCGATCTGGAAGAAGGTCCTCCGCGGTCAATTGACGCACGCCGAAAGCCAGTCGCTGATCAGGGATATCGAAAACATCGCGGTGAACACGACGCCCTGTCGTGCACTTGCAAACGACGCACACGTGATCGCGCTCATCACGTCGCGCTCGGTGTACGACTCGATGTACGTCGCTCTCGCCCTGCGCCTCGACACGCGCGTGATTACGGCAGACGAACGGTTCTTCCATGCGTTGCAGTCGTTTACCGATCTGGCCGGATCGATCGAGCTTCTAGCGTAATCCTTCGCCCATGAAGCTCCTGAACGTCGGGAGAAGGCCCTAGTTCAGTCGGTTAGCCCCCTCGGCCTGTCACGCCGGAGGCCGCGGGTCGGACCGTCGGCGCCGGCGAACCGAAAGCTCTCATGCGCCACGTGACGGTCACGCGCGATGATGCGTATGCGAAATCGGCCCCTTAACGCGACGTCGCGTCCAAAAACGCCGCCAGATCCTTCTTGAACTTCATCCGCGACGGCCCGTGCACGTACATCATGTGACCGGCTTCGTAATACTCGACGGAGATGTTGCGGCGCACATCGTCAGGGACGGCGAGGTGGTTGATGAAGTACTCGACCGCGCCGTACGGGCAGGCCAGGTCGAAGTAGCCCGTTTGCACCAGCACTTTCATCTTCGGGTTGCGCACCATCGTGTGGGCGAGGTCGATTCCGGTATTCGCCACGGGGGAGCGGCCGTCCTCGTCGGGCGTGTCGTGGCCCTGGTCCCACTTCGAGTAGAGGCCGCCGGAGAGGCGGTATTCGCGGTCGGACTCGACTTGCAGTTCGTTGCGGTAGTAGTCATTGAACGTCGCCACGATGGCCGGCGCGATGGCGTCGGCGAAGGGGTCGTAGCGCATGGTCTCGGCGATCGAGGTGAGGTTGCCGCCGCTGTAGCGCGTGTCGATGCGTCCCACGACCAGGCCGCGCGCGCGCAGCAGCTCCTGCAGGAAGCGGCTCTCGTTCATGCGCAGGTTGGCGCGATCCCAATACTCCGCGCTGACGCCGGTGAAGCGCGCCAGCCCTTCCAGTGCCGCGCGCCGTTCCTCCGCCGTCGCCCGCGCGCCCTTGAACAGCACCGGCGCGTAGACGTCGCGCGCGAATGCCTCCGCCTGGCGAAGGAACGTCTGCAGGTCCGGTCGCGGCTCCGCGATCATCTTGTGATACCAGGCCGTCGATGCATAGGCGGTCAAGTAGTTGACGTATGCGGTGTCGACGGGGAGGTCGGCGTTGCCGGCGACGGCATCCATGTACGGCGAGACCAGGATCACGCCGTTGAGCGTCACGTTGTGGCCCAGCAGCACGTACGCCACCGCGCCGGAGCGCATGCCGCCGTAGCTCTCGCCGAGGATGTATTTCGGCGATGACCAGCGTCCGTTCTGATTGAGGTAGCGGACGATGAAGTCGGCCACGGAGCGGGCGTCCTGATCGACGCCCCAGAAGTCCTTCCCCTCTCCTTTCCCGATCGGGCGCGAGAATCCGGTGCCGACGGGATCGATCATCACCAGGTCGGCGCGATCGAGAATCGTGACGTCGTTCTCGATGAGGCGAAAGGGTCCGCGGGTGTTCGGCTCGAGATCGGCGATCTGCGCGCGCTTCGGGCCGAGGACGCCGACGTGCAGCCACGCCGACGCGGAGCCGGGGCCGCCGTTGTACGCGAACACGATCGGGCGCGTGACGCGATCGGCTCCGTCTTTCGTATAGGCCGTGTAGCCGAAGAGCGCGACCGGCTCGTCCTTGTCGTCGCGGATCTGCATCGTGCCCGCGGTGGCGGTGTACGCGAGCGGTGCGCCGCCGATCGTGATCCGGTGCTTCGTCACCCACGTCTTCGCCTCGGGTACGGGAGGCTCGGACGGCTTGGCCGGCGTTTCCTTCGCGGGGGTTTCTTTCGCCGGCACTTCCTGGGCGGCGGCGAGCAGTGGAACGGAGAGAAGCGCGAGCAGTGCGGCGAAACGGACGTGCTTGGTCATGCGACGTGCATAATCGCATGACCCCTCGTGTAGGGCAGGTTTTCTAACCTGCCCCCCCGGGGGCGCTCCTCGTGTAGGGCAGGTTTTCTAACCTGCCCCCGGGGCGCAGGCTGGTTCGGCATCTGCCTGAAATCTGATCGCCATCAGCGGGCGAGCGGCGTCTGTTTCTTTGCGTCGGCGAGCTTTTGATAGAACATCGGGTCGGCGTCGTGTGCAGTCGCACGTGCCGTGTCGAACTCGCGTCGCTGCCGCTCGAGGTATCCGTCGATCTCGTCCCGATGCGCGAGGTAGAAGGTGATTGCGCCGTAAACCTGTTCGAGTGTCAGGACCGGGAATGCCTGGGCGATACTCTCAGCGGATTCTCCCGAAAGGAACGCGTAGACGACCGAGTCCAATGACACACGACTGCCAGTGACCGCATAACCATCACCACGCCGTTCGACATATTCGCTGCTCATCAAAGCGCTCTGCTTGATCTTGCTCCATGGGAAAGACAGAACGCAAGCCTGCCCCCCGGGGCGCAGGCTGGAAAGCCTGCGCTACACCAAATCACCTCGTGTAGCCGAACAACGCCACGCACATCTCGTCCGTGCTCGCTTCTCCCCAGCGCACGTCCTTCGGCGGTGAGTTCGGGTTCTGCGTGTTCGCGTCCGAGTTGTCGTAGAAGCCTTCGACGCGCAGCACGGTTCCGCGCGGCAGCTTGACGGGAGTGCGATAGACGTAATTGCCCTGCCACTGGAACTCGTACTGCGGGACGTTGATCATGGGTACGACCGTGCCGTCGGGAAGGATCGCGTCGACGCGCATGCTTTTGCCGAGGAGATGCATGTGCGGGTAGATCGAGACGATCTCGATGTCGTCGCTCACCGTCATCGTTCCTTCGATGCGCTGGTTCGGCGCGCCGGCCGGAATGAACAGCTGCGTGTTGAGCACGGCATCGTAGTGAAGCTGTTTCTTCACTTCGGACTTCGTCAAATACAGACCGATCTCGGTGCGATCGACGCCGACCTGGCCGAAGTGGGGGTGATAGTGGACCTGCATCAGCACGCGCGCGCCTTTTGGCAGGCGGATGGCCGTTCCGTCGGGCAGCGGGGTCGGGCGGCTGCCGGGACTCCAGCCGCCGAGGACGTCGGCGTTGTCGATGAGCGGACCGCCGAAGCAGGTGAAGCCGGTGCCGTCCTTGTCGAGCTTCGCGCTCGCGCCAGTCGTGTCGATGTACGGCACGATGTGATGCACAGTCGCGCGGTCGCCGGGGCGAAAGTCGATCGTCGAGATCCAGAGATCGTTGTTGGATTGCACGGGGATCGAGAAGCAGCGGTACTCGTCGCGGTCTGCCGGCGGCGTGTAGCTCTTGGGCATCGCCAGCACGAGATCGGGCGCGCCGAGAACCCAGTCGCCGCCGAAGTCCTTCGGGCCCGGCAAATCGCTCTTGTTCCCCTCGGGCATTCCGGCGTCGACCCACGACGCGATGAGATCGATGTCGCGCTGCGACAAACGGCGCACGCCGACGAAATCGCCCGCGCCTTCGGCCGGCTTCCACGGCGGCATCTGGCGCAGCTTCGTCATCAGCTTGATCTGCGTCCCCATCGCGGCCGCGTCGCGATACGAGATCAGCGGAAACGGCGCGATGTCGCCGGGACGATGGCAGCTCTGGCAGTTGTCCTGGAGGATGCGTGAGATCTCTTTGCTGAACGTCGGCGGTCCGGGATGGCCGACCGCGCGGCGGCGATCGGCTGCGAGGAAAAACAGGATCACGAAGAGGGCGAACAGGAACGTTGTTTTACGCATGCGATCTCCTCAGAACTGCCAGCTGACGCCGAACGATGGAACGATTCCGATGACGTTGTTCTCGATCGCGCGCGACGTGAGCTCGCCGCCCTCCTGCCCGATCTCGAAGCCTTCGATGCTGGAGACGTTGCCCATGTTCAGCGCGTTGAAGACGTCGACGAAGAAACTGATCGTGCCGCGTGTGGTCACGAACCTGCGCGACGCGCGGAAGTCGATGCGGCGATACGTCGGCAGGCGCGCCGAGCGCAGCGCTCCGAGCTCGGTGCGCAGCTGATTGCCGGACACGAACGCGCGCAGCGGTGTCGTCGGCCAGCCGTCGTGCCACGTGCCGGCCACGTTGAAGTTCCAGTTCGCGCCCGGCTTGTAGTTCACGCTGAACGTGATGGCGTTGCGCTGGTCCCACGCACGAGGTACGTCGCGTCCGTCGATCTCGTCGTCGACGCTCGCGTGCGTGAAGTTGAGCCAGCCGCTGACCGGCGCGTCCGGATCCTTGCGCAGCAGCACTTCGATGCCGCGCGCGGACGAGCGTTGCGGCGCGACGCGCACACGGTCCGCGCGCAGCTCGGGAAAGAGAATGATACGGTCGAAGAGGTTCTCGAACCGCGGATGCGGATTGGTGATGATCTTGTCGTACGCCTCGACGCGCGCGGAGATGCCGTGCGCGAATCCGCGATCGACTCCGATGACGCGATGCTCCGCGCGTTGCGCGCGTGAGAACGCAGTCAGGCCGTCTTCGACCTGCAGCTCGTACACGCCCTGCGGCTGATAGAACCATCCCCACGCCGCGCGCACGGTCGTCGTGTTCGAGACGATCCACGCCGCATTCAAGCGCGGACTCACATGTGCGCCGTCGGGCGTGTGGCTCTCGGTCTCCCAGCGCGCGCCCGCTTCGACGACGAATCGCTCCGACAGTTTCGCGCGCTCCGACGCGTATGCCGCGATCTCAGTCGCGTCGATGCCGAGGTGCGCGGAGCGCGTCGTCGAGCGCGGGGCGTCGCCGTAGTCGAGGATCGTCGACACGATCGTCGCCGCCCCGTCGTAGTCGTAGCGCGCGTGGAACCGCTTCGCGGAGATGCCGGCCTTCACGAGCTGTCGCGGCGTGAGGTCGAAGGAAGAGTCGTTCTTGATGCCGAGGAAATCGGAGTTGCGGCGATCGTCGATGCGTCCGCGCTGCGAGACGTCGTCGTAGTCGCCGCCGCGCGTGCGGCCCGAGCTGCCGTACTCGACGACATTTTGTGTGAAGAACCGCGGCGACGGAGTCGTGCGCAGGTTCAGCCAGACGTAGTTGTCGTCGTAGCGCGCATGCGCGCGCGCGTCGAGCACCGATTCTTCGAGCCGCAGGTTGTCGCGCGAGGCGAGGACGTGCGCGGAGAGGACGTTCGACGCGTTGATCGTCCACTGCAATTTGCCGAGGAGATCGTAGTAGCGCGGATCGGCTTCGTTGCTGGAGTCGACCAGCTCGAGCAGTTCGTGGAGATAGCCGCGGCGGACGGAGAGCAGCCACTCGCCGCGTCCGTTCGCCATCGTGCCCTGCGTCAGCGCGCGCAAATTCAAGAGGCTCGCGCCGACCTCGGTGTGCGTGTCCGTCGGGGCGACTGTGCCGATGTCGATGACGCCGCTCATCCGTCCGCCGTACTGCGCGGGGAATCCGCCGGTCAGGATGTCGACCGAGCCGATCGCCTCGACGTCGATCGTGCTGAACGCGCGCACGAGGTCTTTGACGTGGAACGGATCGTAGATCTCCGCGCCGTCGAGCAGCACGACCGCCTCGTCCTCTTCGCCGCCGCGAATGTTGAACCGCGCGCTGATGTCGTCCGACGCCGCGCCGGGAATGCGGCGGATGGCGCGATAGAAATCGTCGGAGATGTGCGGCACGCTGCGTACTTCGTCGCGGCTCAGAAACTGCCGCGCCTCGGTGCCCGATCCGAGGAGCTCGAAGCGGCTCGGCGTGACGACGATCTCGGCGAGCGTCTTCGGCATCATCGGCGGCGCCGTTTTCTGCGCCGGCGCTTCCTCTTTCATCCGCACGATCAGCAGCGTTCCGCGCGGACCGCGCGTCGCCACGAGGCGATGCTCGCGCAGCAGCTCGTCGAGGATCGCGCGCGGCTCGGTTGCGTGCGGCTCGCTCGACACGATCATGTCGCGCGTCACGACGCCTTCGCTGTAGACGAGGCGCAGTCCCTTCGACTCGAGATCGCGCAGGGCGTCGGTGAGGGGGTGTCCCGCGTACAGCATGAGGAGGAGTGCGATCATTTCAGCGCTTCCTCACGATCAGCGTGCCGTTCTGAATGCGATACGAGGACGACGTGGCCGCGGTTGCTGCTACGAGCGCCTCGTCGGGCGTGAAGTCGACGGTGCCGTGCAGACGCACGCTGCCGTCGACGTCGCGCAGCTCGACGCGCAACCCTTTCTCGCGCGCGACGCGCGTCACTGCTTCGCGCAGCGACAATCCTTCTAGGCGCAGCGGCGGCGCGGCGTGCTCGATCCACGCCCAGTCGGCGCCGCTGGTTGCGATCGTGTTTCGCTCGACGCGCTCGCGGAATGCGACGAGCTCCGTCGCCGCGTCGGCGATGTACGTTTGCACACCGCGACGTAGGTCGATGCGCCCTTCGCGGACGCGCACGCGCAGCGAGTCCTCCGCGAGCCGCACTTCGAATTGCGTTCCGATGTCGCGGATCTCTCCGAACGCCGTGCTGATGTGGCGACCGATGCCCTCAGCGGTCGCGGTGCCGCTGAGGGCAGCGGCACCCACATGGGAGTCGAAGTAAATCGTGCCGCGCTCCAGCGTCGCCGCGCGCGGCGAGTCGACGCGCAGCCGCGTCCCTTCATCGAGCCGCAGCGTCGCGCCGTTCCAGTCGAGCGACAGCGTGTTGTTCTCGTGCGTCTCGATCCACGTCGCTGCCGCAATCTTCGTGTACGGCGGGACCTGCACTTGCGCAACGATCGCGGGCCTGGTTGCGATCGGAGTCGATCGCTGTGACGTGTGCGGAACGAACAGCACCACCGCGAGAATCGCCGCCGCGGCGATGCCGAGCGACCACGCCGCCGTTCGCCGCCGCACGCTGCGCCGCCATTCGGCGTGCACCGCTTCGCGGATGCGCGCGGCGCGCTCGTCGCTCACGCGCGGACGCGGACCGGCGAGCCGCAACAGCGCCGCGATCTGTTCTTCGTTCTCTTCTTTCATGCTTTCGCTCCCGCGCCCTGCACGGCGCTGAATGCATCGCGGAACGCGACGCGTGCGCGCGACAGCAGCGACTCGGCCGCCTTCGTCGCCACGCCGAGGCGCCCGGCGATCTCGGCGACGGAGAGGCCTTCGATGTACTTCCATTCGAGCGCGTCGCCGTAGCGCGACGGCAACCGGTCAAGCACGACCTGCACGAGCCGCGCGGTCTCGCGTTTCTGCAGCACGTCGAGTGAATCGAGCGCCGCCCGCACCTCGGGCAGATCTTCCACGAGCTCCACCATCGGCGGCACCCTCCGTCGTTTCTCGAACCAGTCGTGAATCTCGTGCCGGCAGATCGTGCAGAGCCACGTCAAGAGCGACGCCTCGCCGCGATACGTCGCCAGCTTCCGCACCGCGCGGCACAGCGCCGCCTGCACGACCTCTTCCGCCGCATCGGCGTCCCCGCCGACGCGCGGCAGCGCGAACCGGAACAACGGCCCGAAGCTCGCCGAGAAAAACTCCTCGAACGCTGCCTCATCGCCGCGAACCATTCGGTGGACCAGGAACCGTTCATCCATTTCGAACCGTTAGACGGCACCCACTCGCGAAATCCTTCGCCAATCCTGTCATCCCGAGCGTGAGCGAGGGACCTGGGCGGGCGGGGCTGCGTTGCACGAGCTTCGTGCCGCCACCCGAGCCCCAGGTCCCTCGCTCACGCTCGGGATGACACGTTACAATCACTTCCCCGATGTCCGCCGTCGGCAAAGACGTTCCTCACGACTCCGCCCGCGGTCATGTGACCGGCGAGTCCATCTACGTCGACGATGTCCCGCCGCTCTTCGGCGAATTGGTCGTCGACTTCGTCTGGTCGCCGTACTCGAAGGCGCGCATCGTGTCGCTGGATCTCAGCGAAGCGCGCAAGCTCGCGTACGTCTACACGCACGAAGATCTCCATCACAACCGCCTCGGCCCGATCGTCGCTGACGAACCTTTGCTCGTCGACGACGGCCTCTGCACGTTTCGCGGTCAGCCGATCGTCGTCGTCGCCGCGGAAACGCGCGCGGCGGTCGACGCGGCGAAGCGCGCGGTGCGCATCGAATTCGAAGAGCTGAAGCCGATCCTCACGATCGACGACGCGATCGCCGCGCAGAGTTTCATCGGCGAGACGCGCTACATCCGCCGCGGCGACGCGGAGGCCGCGATCGCATCCGCGGAGCATGTCATCGAAGGGGTGTTCTTCAATCAGGGGCAGGACCACTTCTATCTCGAGTCGCAGGCGGCGATCGTCCAGCCGGGCGAGAACGGTGCGATGCACGTGTTGTCGTCGACGCAGCATCCGACCGAGGTGCAGGAAGTCATCGCGCATCTGCTGGGATTGCAGATGAATCAGGTCGTGGTCACGACGAAGCGGATGGGCGGCGCGTTCGGTGGAAAAGAAGCGCAGGCGACGCATCCCGCGACGATGGCCGCGCTGGTCTCGCAGAAAACGAAACGCCCGACGCGCATCGTCTACGACAAAGACACCGACATGCACGTGACGGGGAAACGTCACGCGTTTCAGAACCGCTACCGGGTCGGATTCACGCGCAGCGGCGAGATCGTCGGGATGAAAGTCGAGTTCTTCTCCGACGGCGGCGCATACGCCGACCTTTCGCCCGCGGTGATGGCGCGCGCGATGACGCATGCGGAGAACTCGTACTACATCGCGAACATGGACATTCGAGGGACGGTGTGTCGCACGAATACGCCTCCGAACACGGCGTTCCGCGGGTTCGGCGGACCGCAGGGCGTGGCGACGATGGAGAACGTGGTCGAAGAAATCGCCGCGTTCCTCAAGAAAGACGCGCTCGACGTCCGCCGCGTGAACTGCTACGGCGTCGAGACGCGCAACACCACGCCGTACGGCGAAGTCGTCCCGAACAACACGCTGCCGCGGCTCCTCACCGAGCTGCCCGAGCGCTGCGACTATCGCGCGCGCGTCGACGCGGTGCGCGCATTCAACGCGTCGTCGCAGACGCAGCTCAAAGGCATCGCGCTCAGCACCGTGAAGTTCGGCATCTCCTTCAACACGAAATTTCTCAACCAGGCCAACGCGCTCGTGAACATCTATCTCGACGGCAGCGTGCAGGTCTCGACCGGCGCGACGGAGATGGGACAGGGCGTGAACACGAAGATCGCGCAGCTCGTCGCGGATGAGTTGCACATCCCCTACGAGCGCGTCACCGTGATGATCACGTCGACGGAGAAGAACAACAACACGTCGGCGAGCGCGGCGTCGAGCGCAGCGGATTTGAACGGCAGCGCGGCCGCCGACGGCGCGCGGCGCATCCGCGAGCGTCTCGACGAATTGGAGTCGCGCATCGGCAAGCAGGAAACGTGGGAGAAGCTCGTCAAGGCCGCCTACCACGAGCGCGTCTCCCTCGGCGAGCGCGGGTTCTACGCCACGCCGCGCCTCGACTGGGACTGGACCAGCGGACAGGGAACGCCGTTCCTCTACTACACGATGGGCACCGCGTGCTCCGAGGTGCTCATCGATCGGTTCACCGGAGACTTGAAAGTGCTGCGCAGCGACGTGCTGATGGACATCGGCAAGCCGATCAACCCCGGCATCGACCGCGGCCAGCTCGTCGGCGCGTTCATCCAGGGAATGGGCTGGGTCACGACGGAAGACTTGCGCTACGACGAGAAAGGCGTGCTGCTGTCGCACTCGCCGACGACGTACAAGATCCCGAACATCAACGACCTCCCCGAAGTCTTCAACATGGATTGGATCGACGTCGAGAACCCGATCAACGTCGGCGGCAGCAAGGCCGTCGGCGAGCCGCCGCTGCTGATGGCCATCTCGATCTGGTGCGCGGTGAAAAACGCGCTGCAGTTCGTGGCGAACGGCGACATTGCGCGACTGAAGTTGCCGGCGACGAATGAGGAGATCCTGATGCGATTGACGGAGTACGCGAAGCGGGGAGCGGCAGTCGCTTGAGCCCCGACGTACAGCAATGGCTCAATCTTGCGTTCCGGTGGGTGCATGTGTTCGCGGGGATCATGTGGGTCGGCGCGACGTACTACTTCACCTGGCTCGACCGCCGCTTTCACACCACCGATCCCGATCAAGTGTGGATGGTGCACAGCGGCGGGTTTTACGTCGTCAACAAAACCTCGAAGCCGTCGCCTGACCACACGCTGCACTGGTTCAAGTGGGAGGCGGCGATCACCTGGATCAGCGGATTGCTCCTGCTGATCCTCGTCTACTACCTCGGCGGGCTGCTTGTTTCCGAACAGAATTTCAAAGTCGCCGCTGTGACTGGTATTGCCGTGATCTTCCTCGGATGGAAGGTCTACGACCTGCTGTGGCTCTCGCCGCTACCCGAGCCGCTGCTCGTCGTGATCTCGTATGCCGGGATCGTAGGCCTGGCGTGGTGGCTACCGCACGTGATGAGCACGCGCGCGGCGTACATGCACGTGGGCGCGCTGATGGGGACGATCATGGCGGCGAACGTTTGGGAGCGTATCATCCCGGCTCAGAAGAAAATGGTTGCGGCCGTGCGTGAAGGCCGCGAGCCCGACCAGCGCCTCGCCGATCGCGCAAAGTTCCGTTCGAAGCACAACACCTACATCGTGTGGCCCGTAGTGTTTCTGATGATCAGCAATCACTACTACGGGACGTATGGCAGTGACCATGCGTGGATCATCCTCGCGGTGCTGGTGCTGGTCGGATGGGGAACGGCCCACGTGATCAGGAAGCATTGAGTTGAAGACGACGATCGACGACTACTCGAAATTCACCGCGCCGCTCGATCGCGCGCTCGTGCCGTTCATGAAGCGCTTCCCGGGCAACGCCGGCGAGCGGCAGCCGGTGCACACGGTGTACGGCGGCGCGCAGCTGTTCAAGTCCGACACCACGCGCAAGCTCGGCGAGAAGGCGAGGAGCATCCTCGACGAGCAGGGGGTGGATCCGTTCACGTTCGCGCGCGCGATCGACATCGCCGACGTGCACGCGGAAAGAATCTGGCAGCGCGTCGTCGAGAAGCTCGCGCGCGAGCCGGTCGAAGACTTCCGCATCGACTTCGAAGACGGCTACGGCAATCGTCCCGACGATGAAGAGGATCGCGACGCGGAGCGCTGCGCGCGCGAAGTCGCGACCGGCATGCGCGAAGGCACGCTGCCGCCTTTCATCGGCATCCGCATCAAGCCGTTCTCCTCGGAGTTGATGCGCCGGAGCTTGCGCACGCTCGACATTTTTCTCACCACACTCCTCGGCGAATCCAACGGCAAGTTGCCGTCCGGCTTCGTCGTCACGCTCCCGAAAATTCAACTGCCCGAGCAAGTCACGCTGCTCGTTGACATCTTCGACGCGATCGAGCCGAAGCTCGGTCTCGCCGCGAACACGCTGCGGCTCGAGTTCATGATCGAGACGACGCAGTCGATCCTGAGCGAGCGCGGCGAGTCGAACCTGCCGCGCTTCCTCGACGCCGCGCGCGGCCGCGCCGTCGCCGCGCACTTCGGTACCTACGACTACACGGCGAGCTGCAACATCACGGCGAGCGAACAGCGCATGGATCATCCCGCGTGCGACTTTGCGCGGCACATGATGCAGATCGCGTATGCCGGCACCGGCATCTGGCTCAGCGACGGCGCGACGAACGTGTTGCCGATCGGCGATCGCGACACGATTCATCGCGCCTGGAAGCTGCACGTCGATCACATCCGCCACTCGCTCATCAACGCCTACTATCAAGGATGGGATTTGCATCCCGCGCAACTCCCGACGCGCTACGCCGCGATCTACTCGTTCTTCCTCGAAGGCCTCGCCGCCGCGACCGAGCGCCTGCGCAACTTCATGCAGAAAGCCGGACAGGCGACGCTCGTCGGCGACGTCTTCGACGACGCCGCGACTGGGCAAGGCCTCCTCAACTACTTCATCCGCGGCATCAACAGCGGCGCGCTGACGGAAGAAGAAGCGCTCGCGACCGGCCTCACGATCGACGAGCTGCGCTCGCGCTCGTTCGTGAAGATTTTGCAGGGACGGCGCGGTGCGGTGCGCTGATAGGACAGATAGGACGAATAGGACGAATAGGACAGATAGGAAGTCCTACAGGTCCTATTCGTCCTACAGGTCCTATTCGTCCTACAGGTCCTATTCGTCCTATTCGGTCACCAAAATCTTCGCGAGATCCCAACCTGCAGCACCGCGCCCTTTTCTTCGACTTCATCCCGAAACACCGGCACTTTGAAGTTGTAGAAGCGCAGCGAGAAGAACGGCTCCCACGCGCCGCCGCGCAGGCGCCAGGCCATGCCCGCGTCGACATTCCATGTGTGCTCGGAGGAAGGTTCGTTCGTGCGCACCCACGTCGGTCCGGCTCCGATCCAGTACGTGTTCTTCGTCGTCTGAAAAATCTTGCGCAGGTTGATGTGCGTCGCGTGCGTGCCGTAGCCGCCCTGAATGGCCTCGTACGCGGGCGCGAGCGCCCAGCCGTGATAGCGCGCTTCGAGCTCGAGTGTACCGACGGGATCATCGTTGCCGCCGATGAACGCGCCGAGGCGGAGGTCACCGCGGATCTCGGCGTGAAGGGGAAGGGCGAGAACAACCAGAAGGAGAAGGGGGAGGACCGTTTTCATACAAGATGTATACGGTCAACTTCCGCGATACGTCGCATACCCGAACGGGCTGAGCAGCAGCGGCACGTGATAGTGCTGTTCCGCGTTCTCCACCCGAAACGCGATTGTCGCCTCGGGGAAAAACCCGTCGGGGTTGTACGCGCCGGTGTGAAACGTGAGCCGATACGTTCCCGGCTCCGCGCGATCCGTTAGCCGCGCGCGGCCGTCGTTGTCCGTCGCGCCGTCGAAGATCGTTTCGTCGCCGCGGACGAGCGTCACGCGAACATTCGCGGCCGGACGGCCTTTCGCGGTGTCGAGGACGTGGGTGGTAATTCCCATTGTTTTCTGTTGCGCAGTTACGCAGTCGCGCGGTTGCTCGGAAGGACTTTACCGCGTAACCGCGCGACCGCGTGACCGCGCAACCGTTACAAAACCAGCTTCTCCAAGCGCAGCGCGATGATCTTCGCCTGTTCTTCGGCCGCGACGCGCAGTTCGGCCGCACGCTCGTTCGTCATCCGCTCGCGGCAGTTCGCGAGCATCTCGTCCGCGCTGCGGCCGGTGGCGCAGACGAGGTAAATGAACCCGAATTTCTCTTCGTAGTCGCCGTTCGCCTGCGCCAATGCGTCCATCGTCTCCGAAGATGCGCTACGCGTTCCTGACTGCTCCTGCTGCGACCAACCAGCTTTTCGTTCGCCGATACGCGGATGTGCCGAGAATGCTTCGAGCCAGTCGTGCTCATCGAGGTCGAGCCAGATGTGCGACGCGGCACCGGTCATCTCATCCCACGACTTGAACGGACGTGCCTTCGCGAATGCTTCGACCCATCGCTGCGATCCGCAAATTTTCTTTAGTTCGGCGAGGTCGAGCAGCGTGTTCACGCGGGTGACCGCTGCGTTGCGGCGACCGGCGTCCGTCGCGCGGCCCCACACGCGGAGGCGGCTCACGCCTCCATCGGGATACACGTTCAGTCGCAGATGCGTGAACGGTCCGCTCGCCTGCAGCTCGTCGATGAAGAAGTGGCGCGTGTGCGCCTGCAGCTTCGTGCGCGGCAGAAGCTCGGTCCAATGTTTGCCGTCGGTCGAGCCGTCGATCGACGCGGTGTCGGGATAGTTGCCTTTGAAGTAATTGGTGTCGACTTCGATGCGTCGCACGTGGCCTTCGGTCGCGAGCTGCACGATGACCCAGTCGTGTCCCGGTCCGCGGCGGCGACGCGTTTCCCATCCGTCGCTCATGTTGTGCGCGCGGCCCGGCATGATGAGGTTGTGCTTCGGACCGAAGAACATGTCGCTGCACGTCAGCACCTCGCCGCCGTTCTCCGCGGCCGCGAGATCGAGCTCGTTTCCGAGTCCGCCGATGAGCCGCCATTCCGGAACGACGTTGCCGTGCACGCGCAGGCGCGCGACGCCGCCGTCAGGGAAAATGTTGAAGCGGAGATGCGTGACCGCGAACGGCTGCGTCACTTCGAGCTCGTTTTTCGAGTCGCCCTTCAACTTCGATTGCGGAAGCAGCGCGGTCCAGTTTTCTCCACCGACCGATCCGTCGATCGAACAGGAGTCGGGATAGTTGCCGCGGAAGAACGCGGTGTCGACGATGACGCCGCGCACGACGCCGCGCGCGCCGAGTCGGAGGATCGCAAAGTCGTGACCCGGGACGCGCTTGCGGCGCGACTCCCAGCCGTCCATCCACTTCCCGCGGTCGGTGTACTCGTGCTCCTTCCACACGGCCTCGTGCGGCTTGATGAGATTTTCCTTCTCCGCGAAAAAGTCGTCGTTCGCGTAGAGGACGGAACCGCCGAGCCGCTCGGAGGCGAGGTCGAGTAAGTCGGTGAAGCTCACGGGCTGTGCAGTTTACCGCGCGCGATCGTCTCCTTCACGACGCCGTGCAGTTGCGCGCCGAGATAGGGCGTGACTTTGTGGCGATGCAGGACGAGGTCTTCGGTGACGGTGAAGGATTCTTCCGGCGACCAGACAACAAAGTCCGCGTCGCGGCCGATTTCGATCGCGCCCTTGTTCGGAAGGTGCGCGAGCTTCGCCGGCGCTTCGCAGCACCAGCGTGCGATGTCGTTCAGCGTGAAGCCTCGTGCGCGCGCTCCGCTCCAGACGATCGGCAGCACGAATTGCAGCGAGGCGATTCCGCCCCACGCCTTGTCGAAGTCGCCGCGCTTCAGCTCCGGCGTGCAGGGCGAGTGATCGCTGACGACGAGCGAGATCACGCCGTCGCGCAGCCCCTGCCACAGGCGCTCGCGATTCTCGCGCTCGCGGATCGGCGGCGCGCATTTGTACTCGGTGTGTCCGTGCGGCACCGACTCGGCGTCGAAGTGCAGATAGTGCGGCGTCGTCTCCGCGGTCAGCGGCAACTTTTCTTTTCGCGCGCGCGCGACGATGTCGATCGCGCTCGCGGATGAGAGATGCACGACGTGCATCCGCGCGCCGGTATCGTGACAGACGCGCAGCAGCAGCTCGATCGCCTCGTCTTCGGCCGCGTTCGGACGCGAATGCAAATACGTTCGATAGTCGTTCGGGTCCGCGCCCGCGATTGCCGCGCGCGCGCCTTCGATCGGGCCGGGCAGTTCCGCGTGCACGAGCAGCGGCGCGTTCGTCGACGCGAGCGTCTTCGCCGCATCGCGCAATTCGCTCTCGTTCACGTTCGGAAATTCGTCGACGCCGGAATGCACGAGAAAACATTTGAACCCGCGCGCGCCGCGCTCGATCATCGGCTTCAGCTCGCGCGTGTTGCCCGGGATCACGCCGCCCCACAGCGCGACATCGACGTCGCCGCGCGCGACGCTCTGCTTCGTCTCCAGCGCGTCGACCGTCGTCACCGGCGGCAGCGAGTTGAGCGGCATGTCGACGATCGTCGTCGTCCCGCCCGCCCGCGCCGCCCGCGTCGCCGTCGCGAATCCCTCCCACTCCGTCCGCCCCGGCTCGTTCACGTGTACGTGCGAGTCGACGAGGCCCGGCATGATCACGAGCTCGCCGAAGTCGATGTCCGCCGGCGCGTTGTCTTCGATTGCAGCGATGCGCTCGCCTTCGATGTGGATGGTCGCGGGGGCGATGCCGTTCGGGGTGACGACGCGGGTGCTGCGGATGCGCATCGCGTGATGTTACTGTCATCCCGAGCGTAAGCGAGGGGCCTGGGCGGGCGGGGCTGCGATGTGTACGCCTCGTGCCGCCACCCGAGCCCCAGATCCCTCGACTCCGCTCGGGATGACATGGTCACCTTCTTCGAAGCCGAAAGCGAGCTGGTCGAGTCGGGCGCGCCCTTCGTCGCCGTCACGGTCGTCGACACGCTCGGGTCGACGCCGCAGGATCGCGGCGCGAAGATGCTCGTCACGGAAGACGGCCGTCACTTCGGCACGGTCGGCGGCGGGAAGATCGAGGCGCGCGCGGTTCAGGAGGCGCTCTCGCTGCTGCGCGACGACAGCGCGCCGAAGACGCGCTTCTTTCAGTGGAGTCTCGAGAAAGACATCGGCATGACCTGCGGCGGGATCGTGCGCGTCTACTTCGAGGCGTTCAACGTCACGCGCTGGAAGATCGTCGTCTTCGGCGCGGGGCACGTCGCTAACGCGCTGATCGACTTCCTCATCAGGCTCGACTGCCGCGTGACGTGCTACGACACGCGCGAAGAGTGGCTCGCGCGACTGCCGTCATCGCCGAAGCTCACGAAAATTTTGTCGAGCGATCTCCCCGCCGAGGTTGCGAAAATTTCGGACGGTTCGTTCGTCGTGTTGATGACGATGGGCCACACAACCGACAAGCCGATCCTCATCGAGATCCTCCGCACCCGCACGTTTCCCTACCTCGGCGTCATCGGCAGCAACGCCAAAGCGAAGCGCTTGCGCCAGGATGTCCGCGACGCGGGACTCGCCGAGGAGATGACGAAGGCGTTTTATTGTCCGGTCGGACTCGAGATCGGCTCGAATCATCCGCAGGAGATCGCCATCTCGATCGCGGCGCAAATGCTGCAAACGCGTGGCTGAACCAAATGGCAGTAAGAAAAAAGAAAAAACGGACTGAAGAAGTGGTTGTGCATGAGCTGCAGACGGTCGGCGCCGATGTCGTGCCGAGCGTCAATCTCGAAGTCCCCGCGGCTCCGCAGCGCACGCTGCTGTCCGACTGGGACTTTCATCTCTTCAACGAAGGTACGCATCACAAGCTCTGGCAGAAGCTCGGCGCGCACGTCGTCGAAGGCGGCGTGATCTTCGGCGTGTGGGCACCGAATGCCGCGCGCGTCAGCGTCATCGGCGACTTCAACGGATGGGACGTGAATGCGCATCCGCTCGAGTCACGCGCCGCGTCGGGAATCTGGGAAGGCTTCGTCGACGGACTCGCAAAAGGAACGCATTACAAGTTCCACATCGACTCGCTGCATCACGGCTATCGCGTCGACAAAGCCGATCCGTTCGGTGTGCATCACGAGCCGTCGCCGCGAACGGCGTCGATCGTGTGGGACCTCGAATACGAATGGAACGACGGCGATTGGATGGCGAACCGCCGCGCGCGCAATTCGTTCGAAGCGCCGATGTCGATCTACGAAGTGCACCTCGGCTCCTGGCGACGCACGAGCGACGACGGCGGCGAGACGTGGCGCTCGTTGAGTTACCGCGAGATCGCGCACGCGCTCGCCGACTACGTGAAGAAGATGAACTTCACGCACGTCGAGCTGATGCCGGTGATGGAGCATCCGTTTTACGGATCGTGGGGCTATCAGGGCACCGGCTACTTCGCGCCGACGAGCCGCTACGGCACGCCGCAGGACTTCAAGTATTTCGTCGACGTGATGCATCAGAACGGCATCGGCGTGATCCTCGACTGGGTGCCGTCGCATTTCCCGAGCGACGAGCACGCTCTCGGGTATTTCGACGGTACGCATCTCTTCGAGCACGCCGATCCGCGCAAGGGATTTCATCCCGACTGGAACTCGCTCATCTTCAACTACGGGCGTCCGGAAGTGCGTTCGTTCCTCTTGTCGAGCGCGTTGTACTGGCTCGACGAGTATCACGCCGACGGACTGCGCTTCGACGCGGTCGCGTCGATGTTGTATCTGGACTACTCGCGCAAGCACGGCGAGTGGGTGCCGAACGAGCACGGCGGACGCGAGAACCTCGAGGCGATCGCGTTTCTGCGGCGCGTGAACGAGGACGTGTACAAGGTGCATCCCGACGTGCAGGTGATCGCCGAGGAGTCGACGGCGTGGCCGATGGTGTCGCGGCCGGTGTATGTGGGCGGACTCGGGTTCGGCATGAAGTGGGACATGGGGTGGATGCACGACACGCTGCGCTATTTCTCGAAAGACCCGATCCACCGCCGCTTCCATCACAACGACCTCACGTTCCGGATGATGTACGCGTTCAGCGAGAACTTCGTGCTGCCGCTCTCGCACGACGAGGTCGTGCACGGAAAGGGATCGCTGATCGGCAAGATGGCCGGCGACGAATGGCAACGCTTCGCGAACCTGCGATTGCTGTTCGCATGGATGTACGCGAACCCCGGCAAGAAGCTGATGTTCATGGGCGGCGAGATCGGCCAGTGGCACGAGTGGAATCACGACGCGTCGATCGAGTGGCATCTGCTCAACGCGCCGCTGCACGCCGGCATCGCGCGTTGGGTCGAGGATTTGAACAAGGCCTACCGCGACATCGCGGCGTTCCACGAGTTGGACATGAATCCGGAAGGATTCGAATGGATCGACTGCTGCGATCTCGAGAACAGCGTCGTGAGCCTGATCCGCCGCGGAAAATCGGAAGACGAGATGCTCGTCGCGGTGCTCAACTTCACGCCGCACCCGCGATACAACTACCAGATCGGCATCCCGCACGGCGGCCACTGGCGCGAAGTCCTCAACAGCGACGCGACGCTGTACGGCGGCAGCGGACAGGGGAACATGGGCGGCCTCGATGCTGCGCCGATTCCGTTGCATGGGCGCAAATGGTCGGTGACGATGACATTGCCGCCGTTAGGGGCGGTGTTTCTGCGCCCTGACGCGCCCGCGCCCGCGCCCGCACCCGAGCCCGAGCCCGGGGTGGGGGCAGGAGCGCAGCGACTTCGTCGCGCCCCGGCCCCGGGCGCGGGTGCGGGCTCGGGCTCGGGCTCGGGCTCGGGAAAGAAGCGGCGCGCGACGACGAAAAAGAAGCAATGAGCGCCATCCCCGGACGCGAAACGTTTCCTCCTGCCGCCGGCCCCGGCGAGCATGGGCTCACGCCTTACGGCATCCCGCTCGGCGCACGCGTGCTCGATGGCAACCGTTGCGAGTTTCGCGTGTGGGCTCCGTATCACGAGCGTGTCGAGCTGCTCATCAACGAGCAATGCATCGCCATGGAGCCGGCGGCCGCGGGCTATCACGAAGTGATCGTCGATGATTGCGGTGAAGGCGCGCGCTATCTCTACAGACTCACGAACGGCAACGAGCGTCCCGATCCCGCGTCGCGGCATCAGCCGGACGGCGTCCACGCGGCGTCGGAAGTGATCGCGCGCGATTTCGAATGGCACGACGCGGGATGGCGCGGCGTCGCGCTCGAAGACTACGTCATCTATGAGTTGCATCCCGGCACGTTCACGCCGGAGGGGACGTTCGACGCGATCATTCCGCGCCTCAACTCTCTGCGCGACCTCGGCGTTACCGCGATCGAGCTGCTTCCGATCGCGCAGTTTCCCGGCGCGCGCAACTGGGGATACGATGGCACGTATCCGTACGCGGCGCAGAATTCGTACGGCGGTCCGCGCGCGCTCAAGCGACTCGTCGATGCCTGTCATCAGCGCGGTCTCGCGATTCTCCTCGACGTGGTCTACAACCACCTCGGTCCGGAAGGAAACTACCTCTCCGAGTTCGGTCCGTACTTCACCGATCGCTACAAAACGCCGTGGGGACTCGCGCTCAATTTCGACGGGCCGCGCAGCGACGACGTGCGCTGGTTCTTCATCAACAACGCGCTGCAGTGGATCGACGAGTTTCACTGCGACGGACTGCGCGTCGACGCCGTGCATGCGATCGTCGATCACTCCGCCGAGCCGTTTCTGCAGGACCTCACGAGCGCGGTTCGCTCGCGCGGTGCCTCACTGCATCGCCGCGTGTATGCGATCGCGGAGAGTGATCTCAACGATCCGCGCGTGATCACTCCGAAAGAGGACTACGGCCTCGGCTTCGACTCGCAGTGGACCGACGACTATCACCACGCCCTGCACGCGATCCTCACCGGCGAGCGCGACGGATACTACGAGGCCTTTCACGGCGCGCCGAGCGAGATCGCGCGCGTGCTCAATCACGGCTACCTTTTCGTCGGACAGCATTCGTCGTATCGCGGGCGCAAGTACGGCGCGATGCCGAAGACGAAAGACGGCGCGCGGTTCGTCGTCTCCGCGCAGAACCACGACCAGGTCGGCAACCGGATGATGGGCGAGCGGCTTGCGGCGATCGTGTCGATCGACAAAGTGCGCGTCGCCGCCGCGGCGATCGTGCTCTCGCCGTTTCTGCCGATGCTGTTCATGGGAGAGGAGTACGGCGAGAAGGCGCCGTTCCAATACTTCACGTCGCACGGCGATCCCGATCTGATCGAAGCCGTGCGCAAGGGACGGCGCGAAGAGTTCGACGACTTCGAATGGCACGGCGATCCGCCCGATCCGCACGACGAGCAGACGTTCGCGTGCTCGAAGTTGAACTGGTCGTGCATCGAGCGCGACGAGCACGCATCCCTCCGCCGGCTGTACACGCAACTGCTCGCGCTCCGGCGCGACACGCCCGCGCTGCGTACGCTCGATCTCGCGTCGCTCGAAACGTACGCGGACGACGCGCGGCGAATTCTGCTCGTGCGACGCTGGACGGAGAGCGATCAGGCGCTCATCGCGTTCAACTTCGACGAGAAGGCGCACAGCATCGACATCCTCTTCGCCGATGCGCAGTGGCGCGCGCTCATCGACACCGGCGCGAAGATCGAAGCGAATCGCATCACGCTGCCGCCGATCTCGTTCGCCGTCTTCAGCGGCATCCCGACGAACGAATCACCGTGAACACCGCGCCGTCGCGCCCGATGAACTGCACGACCGGCGTCGCATCGTAGTTCGCGGCGCAACTCCAGCGCGTCGTGCCGACGTAGTAGTCGTATTGCGGCGGAAGCGCCCCGCGCAGTCCGACCTGGCCAATCTGCGTGACGGTGAATCGATCGCGCGGCAGGTAGTAGCGCAGACATGCGATCGATGACTGCGTTGCCGCGGCGAGCACGCGCGTCGGACGATTGGGACACGCGTGCGCGCGCAGCCACATCGCCGCCTCGCGATAACTCGACAGCCAGTAATCGGTCTCGAATCGCAGCGCTGCGCCGCGCGTCCCGCCAACGAGCTCGTTGTAATACGTCATCTGATACGGATGCAGGCGGATGATCGGAATGATCGACAGCGCGAGCACGGCAACGATCGCGAGTTGCGCAACGCCGCCGTCATCCTGAGCCGCGAAGACGGCGAAGGATCTCGAAATGGCAGGATGTTGCGCATCGAGAGATCCTTCGCCGCGCTGCGCCGGCTCAGGATGACGGCGGGGCCACCGCCGCGTGATTTCCTTCGCAGCCATCGCGACACTCAACGCGAGAAACGGCATGAGAAAGAGAAAGTGCCGCACGCCGTCGTACACATTCGGCCGCCAGATCGTGAAGAGCACGACCGGTACAATCAGCCACGCGGCGATGAGCACACGCGGGCGCTGCAGCGGCGGATGGAGCGCGATGATGATTCCGAGGATGCCGAGGATGAGGATGGGAAGCGGGATGGTGATCGCGAGCATCTCCGCGAGATAGCGGCGCGGAAGGAGATTGCTGCGGACGAAGTCTCCTTCGAACAGCACCGGCATCACCGCGCTGAACGACGCGGCCTCGCGAATCGCGCGAATCGGATTCAGGATCGGATTCAGATGCGCCCACGGCCAGAGCGCGACCATCACGATCCAGCCGACGATGCCGGCAATTGCAATGCGCCACTTCAACAGCGGAATGAGCGCGATCGCAGTCAACCCGAAAAAGAGCGCGCCACCCGGCCGAATCGCGAGCGCCGCGCCTAACGCGACACCGGCCACGCCTGCCCGCCCGATGGCAGATGGCGGATGGCGGATGGCCGAGCCGCCGTCGCTTTTGCCATCTGCCATCTGCCATCTGCCATCGGCGTCAGCCATCCTCACGAACGCCAACACCACCACCACGCACGCGCACGCAAACGGCACATCCTTCGAGTTGTTGAACGAATGCCCCCACCACTGCGGCATCATCACCAGCGCGAGCTGCGCGATCAGCGGATCGACGTCCGCGCGCTTCGCCAAACGTCCCGTCGCGATGAGCGTCACGACCGCGGTCGTCGCGATCAGCAGATGACGGATGTCGAACTTCCACGCCGGAAACGGCGCGTACGCGATCGCGGCGATCGTCTCGAACAGCGGCCCGTAAAACCGTAGATCGCCGAACGTGTAGGCGCCGTGGCCCGTGAAATAGCGCAGCGTGAGCTCGCCGTACAGGGCCTGCACGCTTTCGTCGAAGGTGATGCCGTATTGGCGGAACGTCAGCAACGCGACGAGGCCGTATGCCGACGGGACGATGGCCTCGCGCACGCGCTCGCGCATCGTCTCAGCTTAACGCAGTGTCCGGCACCGCCGTTGCACCCCTCGCTGCACAGAAGTGTTTCGCGTTCCTGTCGCCACGTACCGCCTTCAATTCAACGCGCAGTTCACATTCGCCGACGCGCGCAGGATCGTCCCCTATCTCCACGACCTCGGCATCACGGACATCTACGCCTCGCCGATCCTCCGCGCCCGCAAGGGAAGCGCGCACGGCTACGACACGGTCGACGCGGCGCAGCTGAACCCGGAGCTCGGCACCGAGGACGACTTCATGGAGCTGTGCGGCGAGCTCGATCGGCACGACATGGGCCTCGTCCTCGACATCGTGCCGAATCACATGGCGGCGAGCCACGAGAACGCCTGGTGGATGAGCGTGCTCGAGAACGGACTGCAGTCGCGATTCGTCCACTACTTCGACATCGACTGGCGCGGCGACAAGCTCCTGCTCCCGATCCTCGGCCGTCCGTACGGCGAGACGCTCGAGTCGCACGAGATCCGCCTCGGCTTCGACGCAGACGGATTCTTTTTCACCTACTACGACAAACGCCTCCCGCTCGCGCCGCAGTCGTATCTCCTGATCCTTCGCAAGTGCGTCGACGCCGTGCCGTCGGAGGGAGTGGGAGTCGAGCTGCGCGATCTCGCGCAACAGGACGCCGTCGTGGCGAACAGCAAGTTTCTGAAGGAAACGCTGTCGCGCATTTACGAACAGTCGGAAGAATTTCGCGCCGCACTCGATGCGGCGATCGCGCGGATCAATGAGGACGTGGACGCACTCGATCGACTGCTCGACGCGCAGTGGTATCGCGTCGCGTACTGGCGCATCGCCAGCGAGACGATCAATTACCGGCGCTTCTTCGACATCACCGATCTCGTCGGTGTGCGCGTCGAGAATCCGGAAGTGTTCGAGGCGCGCAACCGCCGCATTCTCGATCTCGTCGACGAGCAGAAAGTGACGGGCCTGCGCATCGATCACATCGACGGCCTGCACGATCCCGCCGGCTATCTCACGCGCCTCCAACACCGCCTCGGCGACCGGATGTACACGGTCGTCGAAAAGATTCTCGGCTACGACGAGACGCTGCCGTCGTCGTTTCCCGTTGCCGGCACGACCGGCTACGACTTTCTCGACACCGTCAATCGCGTGTTCGTCGATCCGGACGGCCTCGCGCGATTGAACGGCACGCTGCCGCCGTTCGGCGACGTCGTGTACGAGAAAAAGAAGCAGGTGATCGATCAGTTGTTTTCCGGCGAGATGCGCGCCCTCGGCACACACCTGGCCGCGCTCGCCGTTGCCGATCGCAACGCGCGCGACTTCGCGCCGAGCGAGCTGCTCGCCGCGCTGGTCGAGGTTACGGCCTGCATGCCGGTGTATCGCACGTACGATGTTTCGAAATGTGATCGCTCAATTATCGAGAAAACGATCGGCGAGGCGCGGCATCGCGCATCATCGCGCGTCGACGCGCGGCTGTTCGATTTTCTGCAGCGCGTCCTCACTTCGCCGTCGGACTTCGTGATGCGCTGGCAACAGTTCACGCCGCGCGTGATGGCGAAAGGTGTCGAGGACACGGCGTTCTACAACTACAGCCGGCTGCTTTCGTTGAATGAGGTGGGCGGCGATCCGGGGCGGATCTCGACGGATCCGATAGCGGAGTTTCACGCGCGCAACGAGCGGATCGCGCGCGACTGGCCGCGGACGATGAACGCGACGTCGACACACGACACGAAACGTTCGGAGGACGTGCGTGCGCGGATCAACGTGGTGTCGGAAATCGCGGAGGAGTGGCAACGCGAGCTGCGGAAGTGGCGGCGAATGAACGGGTCATTCGACGACGATCTGCTCATCTATCAGTCGCTGATCGGCATCGGCCTCGATGCGAAAGAGCGCGTCATCGCGTACGCCGAGAAAGCCGCGCGCGAAGCGAAGACGCACACGAGCTGGCTCGCGCCGAACGGCGAATACGAATCCGCGCTGAAGGATTTCGTCGCACGCATCCACGATCACGAGCCGTTCCGCAAAGCGTTCGCGCGGTTCCACCGCCACATCGCCTTCCACGGCTTCCTCAACTCGCTCGCGCAAGTCGTGCTGAAAATCTTCTCGCCCGGCGTCCCCGATTTCTATCAAGGCACCGAGCTGTGGGACTACAGCCTCGTCGATCCCGACAATCGCCGCCCCGTCGACTACGCGCTCCGCGCGCAATCGCTCGAGCGCAACGCCATTCCCGCGACGCTGCTGCGCAACTGGAAAGAAGGCCGCATCAAACTCTTCGTCACCGCGCGCAGCCTCGCCATCCGCGCACGTCACGCCGATGCACCATACCGCGCCGTCGACACGCACACGCCGAACGCAATTGCATTCACGCGCGGCGACGACCTGCTCGTCATCGTCCCCCGCCTCACCACCCAAATCACACGCGCGCCGCATCTACCGATTGGAGATGTTTGGCGCGATCACGCGATCGACGCGGGCGGGCGGTGGCGAAACGTGCTTACGGATGAAGTAGTTGCAGACGACGCGCTCGCGCTCAGAAACCTATTGGCGTCGTTTCCTGTAGGAGTGTTTGAAAAGGCGTAGCATTTCTCGAGCATGACTGTCGTCGAAACATCCCACAAGCTGACCTACGAGGATTACCTCAATTTCCCGGATGACGGGAACCGCTACGAGATCATCGACGGGGAGCTGTACTTGAATCCATCGCCGAACATGAAGCACCAGCTCGTATTGATGAATATTCTGCGCGCCCTCGATCGATACGTGCGGAAGAACCGATGCGGCGAGATCTTCTTTGCGCCGTTCGACGTCGTGCTGTCGAAGCACAACGTCGTTCAGCCGGACGTGCTGTACATCAGCAACGAGCGGATGGAGATCATCACCGCCGCGAACGTGCAGGGCGCGCCCGACATGGCCATCGAAGTTCTCTCCGACGGCACGCGCAAGAAGGACGAGACCAAGAAGCGGCGAGCGTACGAGCGGTTCGGCGTCAGTGAATACTGGATGATCGATCCGCTCGAGGAGGACTCGGTGCGGATCTTCCGGTTCAAGGGGAAAAAGTACGAGCGCCGCATCGTTGGCGGCAAGATCACTTCGCCTCTTCTTCCCGGGTTCTCGCTCCCGCTGCGCGACGTGTTCGCAATGCGGCCCTCGCTCGCGGCAGCGCTGCGGCTGCGCATGGAAGCCAAATCCACGCGGCCTCGCTCGCGGGTGTCTCCGGACCGCGTGCACTGAGAGGCATAGGACAAACCCGCATGACCATCACCGAGATCTCATCCAGGCTGACGTACGACGACTACCTCAACTTCCCGAACGACGGGAAACGATACGAGATCATCGAAGGGGAGCTGTACGTGAATCCCTCACCGAATATGAAGCATCAACGAGTGCTGTTGAGGCTTGCTCGATCGCTGGCAGATTTCGTCGAGACGCACGGCCTTGGGGAAGTGTTCATTGCTCCATTCGACGTCGTACTGTCCGAGATCGACGTCCTGGAGCCGGATGTACTGTTCATCAGCGCCGCGCGGATGCACATCCTCACGCAGGCGAATGTGAAAGGCGCGCCCGATCTCGTCGTCGAAGTTCTCTCCGACGGAACGCGCCGTTACGATGAGACGACGAAGCGGAAACGGTACGAGCATTTCGAGGTCCAGGAATACTGGATCGTCGATCCGATCGACGACTCGGTACGCATCCTGCGGCTGCAGGGCAAACAGTACGAGCGCATCATCGTGGGCGGCAACATCACCTCGCCGTTGTTTCCCGGCCTCTCCCTCGAGCTGAAAAAACTGTTCGCAGAGCAAGTCTGAGCAGCGCCGCGACGCCGCACGGAATCCACACCCATACCACCTCGCTCGCGAGTGTCTCCAGACCGCGTGAACTGAAAAAGCGATGGCCGATGCCGATCGGCGACACGCGGATCGGACGCCACGGAAAGAAATAGCGCGCGTTGCTGAAGGGCGAGAAGAACGCGATGCCGAGGCCGCCGTCCGTCAATGCATCGAAAAGCGGGTGGGAGATCGCGCAGAGGAAGAGGAACGGGAACGCGGAGCGCGTCCTCACCATGACTGTTCCGAGTGTTGCGGTGATGAGCGCGAAGGCGATTGAGTGCGTGAAGCCGCGGTGGCCGAATGTCGATCCGTACGGGATGCCGTAGGCGAAGCCGATGGTGTCGAGGTCGGGGAGGATCGAGAGCACGGCGCCGAGGATGGCTATGCGCCAGGACAGGCGCGGGAACCACGTCTTGAGCAATGCGGCGGCGGGATGCGTGAGGATCGTCGGCATCAGCGGCCTGTCAGCTCGGCGAGACGGCGCAGGCGCGCGGCGTGATCGTGCGTGAGTGCGCCAGGACGCAGGCGCCACGTCCAATTTCCTTCCGTCGCGCCGGGGCGATTCATGCGCGCTTCGCTGCCGAGGTTGAGGATGTCCTGCGCGGGGACGATCGCCATTTCCGCGACCGACGTGTACGCCGCGCGGATGAGACACCACGCGACGCTGTCGCTCGCGCATCCGAGGTACGTCGTCGCCGCTTCGTGCTCCTCGGCGGACGCCGATTCGTACCAGCCGCGCGCGGTATCGTTGTCGTGCGTGCCGCTGTAGACGACGGTGTGCGGCTCGTAGCGATGCGGCAGATGCGGACTGTCGTTCTGTCCGAATCCGAACTGCAGGATGCGCATGCCGGGAACGCCGATCGCGTTGCGCAGCTCGTGCACGTCCTGCGTAATGTGGCCGAGGTCTTCGGCGATGAGCGGGAGACCGCCGAGTGCGTCGCGCAACGCGTCGAAGAGCGCGATGCCGGGCCCGGGCTTCCACTGTCCGTGCACCGCGGTTGGCTCGTTCGCGGGGATCTCCCAATACGCGACGAAGCCGCGGAAGTGATCGAGGCGCAGGACGTCGGCGAAGCGAAGGTTGGTGCGCACGCGTGCGATCCACCACTCGAAATTCGTCGCACGCATCTCGTCCCAGCGATAGAGCGGATTGCCCCAACGCTGCCCGGTCTCGCTGAAGTAATCGGGCGGCACGCCGGCGACGAACGTCGGATGTCCCGACGCGTCGAGCTCGAATAGCTCGCGGTGCCCCCAGACGTCCGCGCTATCGCACGCGACGTAGATCGGCACGTCGCCGATGATCCGGATGCCGCGTGCGTGCGCCGCCGCGCGCACCGCGTCCCACTGCTGGAAAAAGGCGAACTGGACGAACTGCCAGAAGCGGACCTCGTCCGCGTTTTGATCGCGCGCGCGTTTCAGCGCCGCGGTGTCGTGTCGCACGAGCTTGCGGTCCCATTTCCACCATGGCGCGCCGTCGGACTTCGCTTTCAGCGCCATGAACAGCGCGTAGTCATCGATCCAATGCGATTGTTCATTGACGAATGCATCGAGTGCGGCGTGATCGTGGAAGCGTTGATAGGCGATGCGCAGCAGTTCGAATTTGAATGCGGCGACGCGATCGAATTGGACGTGGTCGTCGTCGAAGTGCGGAATGTCGTTGACGTCCAGTTGCAAACGATCGGGCGAGATGAGCAGCGGATTGCCGGCGAAGGACGACACGCATCCGTACGGCGACGCGCCGAAGCCGGGCGGATTGAGCGGCAGCACCTGCCACAGGCGCATGCCGGCGCTCGCGGCCCAGTCGAGGAACGCGAACAGCTCGTCGCCGAGATCGCCGATGCCGTAGCGTCCGGGGAGCGACGTCGGATGGAGGAGAACGCCGGCCGCGCGGTGCTCGCTCGGAGAGTGTGTCGACGTGTGCATGGTCAGATCGTGAACGACAACTCCTCGCCGAGCGCGTCGAAGAGATCGAGCCACTGCCGCGCGGCGTGTCCGTTGCCGGACGACGCGTCGATCGCCGGACGCACGAGATTGCGCATGCGGAAGTAGCGGTTTTGCGCGCGACGCAGATCGACGGCGATCTTGAACTCGCGCACGAGTCCCGCCAGCGTCTCGAATACTTCCAATCGATCGAGATCCTCGGGATGTTCGTGAAAGCGATCGGCCGCGCGCTCGATCGCGTGCTTGAACGACAGCAGCGTGGTCTCGTCGAGCGTCACGCTTTCGTCGCGCGCTTCGCGCAGGCGCGCCTCGAGCTCCGCGATCCGCAGCGGCTCTTCGTCGAGCATCCGGCGGAGCTGCAGATTGAGATCGAACTCGGCAGCGGTCTGCAGCACCTTTGGAACCGGAATGCCGAGTCGTGCGTGAAAACGCATCAGCGGATCGTAGCGCTCGTGCAACTGGCGGAACGTCGACTCCGCCTCGTCGAGCGTCGCGTTCAGCAATTGATGGAGGATGCGGCGCTGCTCGTCGCGGAACAGCGAGCGGATCGAGATCGGGATGCGTCCGAAGTGTTGATCGAGGAGGCGAATGACCGCGGGGATCTCGCCGGGCTCCATCGTGTTCGCGAGTTGCGCGCGAACGTCGGCGTAGTCCGATGCATCGCCGACGACGCGCACACCGCCGGTCAGTTCCGTTTCGCCGAGGTGAAGGACGGCGAGCTCGAACAGCTCGGACTCACGCGTGATGATCGAGCGCACTTCGATCGAGCCGATGGCGAGACGCGCGCGGCCGGCTTTGTGGATCTCGAATTCGCGGCGCTTCACGTCGTAGCAATAGACGCGCGTGTCGTCGTCGAACGAATCGAAGAGCGAGAGCACCGCGTAGTGCGCAGCCACGCGCGCGAGATCGAGTCGCGCGGGGATCACTTCGCGCTCGTAAATATCGCGCGCTGTGCCGCGCTCGGGGTGATTGCTGCGCGCCGGCGCGATGCGCTCGAGGAACGCGCGCTCCAGTTCGACTCCGGAAATGCGCTCCGCGAGCTGGATCGCGCGCGCGGCGTAGTGCAGCACCTGCACGGTCTCGATGCCGGAGATGTCGCTGAAGAACCAGCCGCAACTGGTGAACATCAGCATCGCATTGCGCTGCAGCTCCAAAAGTTCCAGTGCGAGTTGATCGCGTCGAGTGGTGCGCGCCTCCGGCGCGCTCTCGCCCGGAGGTGTGCCGGAGGCACGCACCACTCCGTGCGCGTCGAGGAAGCGCGCGACGTTGTCGTCGCCGCGATCGAGGATCACGTCGATGTAGTCGTCGCGCGCCTGCCACGGATCGTTGAAGACCATGCGACCGTGGCGCTCGAAGATCAGCGCGAGCTCGTCGCGCAGCCAGTCGAGCGCGTCGCGCAGCGGCGCACGCCACTGCTGGTTCCACCCCGGCGACGAGCTGGTGGTGCATCCGCAGTCGCTGCGCCATCGCTCCACTCCGTGCACGCAGCTCCACGACGTTCGTTCCGCGATCTTCACTTCATGCGACGGCGGATGTTGCTCGAGTTGCTCGCCGTAATTCGTGATGCGTGCGAGCTTGTTGTCTTCGATGAACTGCAGCGCGTACGCGAGCGCCATCTCGCCGAAGCGATGGTGATGTCCGTACGTTTCGCCGTCGGTGGCGATGTTGACGAGCTGCACGTGTGTGCGCGCATCGTTGAACGCGCTGATGAGGCGGTGCGCGAAAATTTCGCCGCGCGCGAGCAGTCGTTCGAACGCGACCGCGCGCGAGATCGGCCCGTCGTAGAAAAAAATCGCGAGCGACGCGCCGGACGGCAGCTTGCAGACATACGGCAGCGTCGGATCGATCGGTCGCTGCGCCTGATGCGGCTCGAGAATCGTGAACGCGATTCCCTCGGCCGCGAGCGCTTCGAGCGTTGCGACGTCGACGGCCGTCTCCGGCAGCCACATCCCTTCCGGCTTGTGTCCGAATCGATGCTGAAAATCGCGGATGCCCCAGCGCACCTGCGTCCGCTTGTCTCGCTCATTCGCGAGCGGAAGGATGGTGTGGTTGTAGGCCTGCGCGATCGCGCAGCTGTGGCCGGAGAAGCGCTGCCGCGACAAACGATCGGCGTCGATGATCGATCCGTACGTCTCCGGCGCGTTGATGGCGAGCCAGCTCAGGAGCGTCGGCCCGAAGTTGAAGCTGATCGACGCGTAGTTGTTCACGATGCGGCGGATGCGATCGGTAGCGTCGAGGATGCGCGCCGACGCGTTCGGCTCGTAGCACTCGACGGTGATGCGCTCGTTCCAGTCGTGATAGGGGAACGCCGTGTCCTGCGTCTCCACCGCCTCGAGCCACGGATTCTCCCGCGGAGGCTGGTAGAAGTGGCCGTGAATGGTGATGAACCTCTCTCCGCTCACTTTCGAGGATCGTATTACAACCACGCTTCGACTCGCTGCGCGAGGTCGCGCACGTCGATCGGCTTGCGCATCACGCCATGCACGAGCGACGGGAAGCGCTGCTCGATGTCGCCGGCCGACACTGCATCCTGCGGCATGCTGGTGATGACGAAGACACGCGGCGGCGCGGCGAGCGATTTCAGCGACGGATCCGACGTGAGCGCATCGAGCGACGAGAGAAAATCGACGCCGCTCATGTGCGGCATCATCAGGTCGAGCAGGACGACGGCGTAGTCTTTCGTACTGATCTGATGCAGCGCTTCCGCTCCGTCGCGCGCCCAGTCGACCTCGACGTCGTGCTCCTTGAAATACTCGACGAGCAGACCGCGAATCGCGTCGTCATCCTCAACCACGAGCAAGTTTCGATGGCGCATCGGCGGCGCGTTCCGCCGACAACAAGAGCATAACTCGCGCCGTCACAGCGAGCGCGTCATCTCCAGCTGCCGCACGAACCGCGTCGCGCCTGCGTTTTCGAGAAATGCCACGATGCCGTGGTCGCGCTCGCCGACGTTCATGAACGGGACGACGCAGTCGCTGAACGCGGCGATGAACGCAGCGTGCACGGCATCAAAGTCGTCGTCGGTCAGCGGGCGAATTACCATCCCATGCGCTCGCGCAGCGAGGTGATGTGCGCGACGTGATGGCGGCTGTGCCACGAGTACATTGCCACGAGCCAGTCGAGCGTCTGCACGCCGTCGTGATCGGGATGTTTGAACGTGCGGGCGAAGTCGGACGGATCGAGCTCGCGCATCAGTCCGGCCCAGCGCGCGTGCAGCGACTCGAGCAGCGTCAGCGACGTCTCGACCGGCGTGACGCGCATGTCCGCGAGCTTTGCCCACGCCGCTTCGTCATACGGACGAATCACCGGCTGCTCTTCCGTCAGCGCGAGCTTTAGTCGCGTGTACGCGTTGAGATGACTGTCCGGAACGTGATGCACGACCTGCCGCACCGTCCATCCGCCCTCGCGATAGGGCGTGTCGAGCTGCGCGTCGTCGAGTCCCGCGACTGCCTCACGCATGCGCGCGGGACAGGTCGCAATCGCGTCGATCATCTCGACGCGCTCGTCGACCGAAAGCTCTGTGCGCGATTGAAATTTGCCGACCGGATATCGCGGATCGCTCATGATCCGCGCAGCATATCTGCTTACAACGCAGCGAGCGCCGCCGCGTAATACCTCTTGATCGTCGACACGTATTCGGTTGCCTCGGCCGTCGCATTCGGACCGACCTGCGCGACGAGCGTGGGGCCGGCGTTGTACGCGGCGAGCGCGTAGTCGACATTGCCGCCGAACTGGTCGAGCAATTTGCGCAGGTACTTCACGCCGCCGAAGACGTTCTGCTTCGCGTCGAACGAATCCATGACGCCGAGGTGGCGCGCGGTTTTCGGCTTGAGCTGCATGATCCCCTCGGCGCCGATGCGCGACACCGCGCGCGGGTTGTATCGCGACTCCTTGAACGCAACCGACGCAATTAGATTCGGATCGACGCCGTACTTGGCAGATGCCTCGCGGATGATGTCGGCGAGATACTCCGGCACCGCGATCGGCAGAGCCTGCGCGGCGAGCGGACGCGACGTGAGCGCGGCCGAGGCCGGAGATTTCGCGAACATCGGAATCGCGAACACAGCAATAACGACAAACGCAGACAGACGTGTCTTCACGAGGCTTCCTCCCGGTTATTCAGTTGTGTTGAGTACCGTGGAAAACGCATCGGCACGCGTCGCTACTCCCGGCCGCGCTTGCTGGGTGTCATGGACCTGCTGACGTCTCTGTTTACGAAGCTAGGTGTGGGGCAGGCTTTCCAGCCTGCCCTCCCGGGGGACAGGCTGGAAAGCCTGTCCTACACGATCACATCACAGCCGGCAAATGCCGCCGTACGTTTCCGGCCGGCGGTCGCGGAAGAACTGCCACGTGTTGCGCACTTCGCGGATCTTGTCGAGATCGAGCTCCGCGGTCACGAGCGCGTCTTTGTCGCGATCGGCGATCGAGAGGATCTGTCCGCGCGGATCGCAGAAGTAGCTCTGTCCGTAAAACTCGCCGATGTTCCACGGCCCTTCCATTCCGACGCGATTGATCGCGCCGACGAAGTAGCCGTTCGCGACGGCGTGCGCGGGCTGCTCGAGCTTCCAGAGATACTCGGACAAACCGGCGACGGTCGCCGACGGATTGAACACGATCTCCGCGCCCGCGAGCCCCAGCTCGCGCGCGCCCTCGGGGAAGTGGCGGTCGTAGCAGATGTAGACGCCGACCGTCGCGTACTTGGTTTTGAAAACGGGGTAGCCGAGGTTGCCGGGGCGGAAGTAGAACTTTTCCCAGAATCCGGGCGCGACGTGCGGGATGTGGTTCTTGCGGTACTTGCCGAGGTAGGTGCCGTCGGCGTCGATGACGGCGGCGGTGTTGTAGTAGACGCCGGTCGACTCCTCTTCATAGATCGGCACGACGATGACCATGTTGTAGCGCCGCGCGTACTCCTGCATCAGGCGCGTGGTCGGTCCGTCGGGAATCTGTTCGACCGAGTCGTACCAGCGCGTGTTCTGCTCCGCGCAGAAATACGGACCGGTGAAGATCTCCTGGAAACAGATGATCTGCACGCCTTCCTGCGCGGCCTGATCGATGTACTTGACGGTGCGCTCGGTCTGCGCGTCACGGATCTTTTCGATCGGCTCGCTCGTGTCGATCGCGAGCGCGGTCTGAATCAAGCCTGCTTTGACGATGCGCGACATTCGGGTCTCCTGTTCTTGCTGGAAATTCGGGCGCAAAGCTTACCGCAGATCCGAGGGAACGTCTCGCGCGTAAGATGAGCATCATGCGAACGATTCGTTGGTGTGCTCTGCTCGCCATGGCTCTGCCTATACTCGCCGCGGACGTGAAGACCGGCGGCTCGATGATGGTCCCGATCGAAGGCGGGAAGTACAACGTCTGGACGAAGCGCGTCGGCCACAGCGCCACCAAAATGCTCACGCTGCACGGCGGACCAGGATTCCCGCACGACTACCTCGAGTCGATGGAGGATTACCTTCCGCAGAACGGCATCGAGTTCTATTACTACGATCAGCTCGGCGTCGGGAACTCCGATGTGCCCGATGACAATTCGTTATGGACCGTCGATCGCTATCGCGAAGAAGTCGAGCAGGTCCGCAAGGGACTCGGACTCGATCAATTCATCCTCTACGGCCATTCGTGGGGCGGCATGCTCGGTATGGAGTACGCGCTCGCGCATCAGGATCATCTGAAGGCGCTGATCATTTCCGACATGACCGCCGGCATCACCGAGTACGAAGCGTACGCACAGAAGCTTCTGGGGGAACTATCCGAGGCCGACCGCGCGACGTTGAAGAAATACGAAGACGCCGGCAATTACGACGCGCCCGAGTATCAACAGATCATGATGGAGAAGGTGTACGCGGCGCATGTCCTCAGAATGAATCCCTGGCCCGAGCCGGTCCTGCGCGCCTTCAACAAGTTGAATACGAAGATCTACAACACGATGCAGGGCCCGAATGAATTCGTCATCACCGGCAATTTCAAGAACTGGGAGCGCTTCAACGATCTCTCGCGCATCAAAGTCCCGACGCTCGTCATCGCCGGCCGCCTCGGTACGATGAATCCCGACGACATCAAGCGGATGGGAAAACTCATTCCCAACTCGCGAGTCGTGCTGACCGAAGGCAGCCACCTCGAAATGTACGACGATCAGGACCGCTATTTCCGCGAGATCGTGAAGTTCATCAAGGACGTCGAGGGCGGAAAGTTCAAACCGGATAAGAAGATGTAGTCGTGTAGGACAGGCTTTCCAGCCTGTCCCCGGGCGGCAGGCTGGAAAGCCTGCCCCACACGAACAGCTCACCGCGGCGAGAACGCCAGTCCGCGCTTCAGGAACTGACCGCGTCCCGGCTTCGCCACGTACTTTCCTTCCTCGATCACGACGTCGCCTCGCGAGAGCACGGTCTTCGTCACTCCGCGCACTTTCATTCCTTCGTAGCAGGAGTAGTCGACGTTCATGTGGTGCGTCTTCGCGCTGATCGTCATCTCTTCATCGGGATCGAAGATGACGATGTCGGCGTCGGATCCCACCGCGATCGTTCCTTTGCGCGGGAAGAGGCCGAAGATCTTCGCGGCCGCGGTCGACGTGATCTCGACGAAGCGGTTCACGGAGATGCGTCCCTGCGCGACGCCGCCGTTGTAGACGAGGCTCATGCGATGCTCGACGCCCGGTCCGCCATTCGGGATCTTCGAGAAGTCATTCAGACCGAGCTCTTTCTGTTCCTTGAAACAGAACGGGCAGTGATCCGTCGAGACGACCTGCAGGTCGTTGAACTTCAGTCCGCGCCACAGCTTTTCCTGGTGCCACTTCTCGCGAATCGGCGGCGTCATCACCCACTTCGCGCCTTCGAATCCCGGCTGCTCGTACACGCTGTAGTCGAGGAACAGATACTGCGGACACGTCTCCGCGTACGCCGGCGTGCCGTTGTCGCGCGCGCGCGTCACTTCCTCGAGCGAGTCGCTGTTGCTGAGATGGACGATGTACACCGAGGTGCCGGCGATCTCCGCAAGCGCGATCGCGCGGTGCACGCCTTCGGCTTCCGCCTTCGTCGGACGCGTCAGCGCGTGATATTTCGGCGCGGTCTTTCCTTCCGCGAGCGCCTGCTTCACGATCGCGTCGATCACGACGCCGTTCTCCGCATGCATGCAGATCAAGCCGCCGTTCGCGCCCGCCACCTGCATGGCTTTATAGATCGTCGCGTCGTCGACGAGGAAGACGCCGGGGTAAGCCATGAACAACTTGAAGCTGCTCACGCCCTGATCGATCATCGACTTCATCTGCGGCAGCCGGCTGTCGGGCAGATCGGTGCAGATCAGATGGAAGCCGTAGTCGATCGATGTCCGTCCTTCCGCTTTCGCGAACCACACGTCGAGCGCTTCGTTCAGCTCCTGACCCTTGTACTGCACGGCGAAGTCGATGATCGTCGTCGTGCCGCCGTGCGCCGCGGCGATCGTGCCGGTCTCGAAGTTGTCGGACGACGACGTGCCGCCGAACGGCAGATCCATGTGCGTGTGCGGATCGATGCCGCCGGGGATGACCAGACGTCCCTTCGCGTCGATCACCTTATCGGCTTCCGCGTCGATCGCTTTCGCGATCATCGCGACCTTGCCGTCTTCAATGAGAATGTCGGCGTTGTAGTCGTCGACCGCGGTCACGATGCGGCCGTTGCGAATCACGGTTTTCATGAGCGCGCATTCTAGCGCGCGTCGCTACTGCACTGCCGCGTCCGTGATCTCCAGCGCCCGATCGATGACGCCAAACGCATCCCGCAACTGCTCTTCGGTGATGCACAGCGGCGGATTCGTGAAGAGGTTGTTCCAGTTCACGAACGCGTAGATGCCTTGCTCGCGAAGGAACGCGCCGAGCTTCTGCATCTCCGGACTCGTGCCGTTGAACGGCGCCATCGGCTCCTTCGTCTCGCGATTGCGCACGAGCTCGAGCACGCCGAAGAGACCGATCGAGCGCACGTCGCCAACCGAGGGATGCTTCTCTTTCATTTCCGCATGCAGCTGCGACATCACGCGACCCACGCGCTGTGTGTGTCCCATCGTGTCGTCGTCGATCATCACCTGCACGCACGCCTCCGCGGCGGCGAGGCACATCGGATGCGCGTTGTAGGTGAGGCCGCCGTAGAACACGTTGCGGTCGTAGTACGACGCGATGCTGTCGCCCACCGCGACCGCGCCGAGGGGGAGATACGCGGAGGTGAGGCCCTTCGCCATCGTGATGATGTCGGGGATCACGTTCCAGTGATCGGCGGCGAACCAGCGGCCGGTGCGTCCGAGGCCGGCCATCACTTCGTCGCAGATGAGGAGGATGCCGTGGCGTTTCGTGATTTCGCGGAGACCTTGCAGGTAACCGTCGGGAGGAACGATGAGGCCATTCGTGCCCGTCACCGTCTCGATGAACATCGCCGCGATCGTGTGGCCGCCTTCGTACGCGATGATTTCCTCTACTTCTTCGAGACAGCGCTGCGTGAACGCCTCGTCGCTGTCGCCTTCGCGATAGAGATGGCTGCGGTATTTGTACGGATCGAAGAAACGCACGACGCCCGGAACGCCCGGCTCATTCGCCCAGCGACGCGGATCGCCGGTCAGCGAAATCCCGCCCGCCGTCGCGCCGTGATACGAGCGATAGCGCGCCATGATCTTCTGCCGCCCCGTGACCGCGCGCGCGATGCGAATCGCATTCTCATTCGCCTCGGCGCCGCCAAGGGTGAAGAAGAAGTGATCGAGATCGCCGGGCGTGAACTGCGCGAGCATCTTCCCGAACCGCGCTCTCACCGCCGTCGCCATCCCCGGACCGGCATACACCAACTCATCCGCCTGCCGCTTGATCGCCTCGATCACGCGCTTATCGCCATGCCCGATGTTCACGCACATCAACTGCGAGTTCATGTCGACATAGCGCTTGCCGTTCGCGTCCCAAAAGTAGATGCCTTCACCGCGCACCATGGGGATGGGCTGCACGCTGCCCTGTGCGGACCAGGAGAAGATGGTGTGTTTCTTGGTGAGGGAGACGATTTCTTCGGCGGTTAACGTGGGAGTGATTTCGATCGCGGTCATCGTGTTGGTTCCTTTAGAACGCGCAACGGCTCGTCACGCGCGTCGATATTGCGAGGGCTTTCGGCGCACGGCCCGGGAATGCAGAACGCAGAATGCAGAATTGAGAATCACGGCCGCCCGCTCGAAAGGGGGCGGGTTTCTAAATTCTGCATTCTGCGTTCTGCCTTCTGCATTCCGGTGCCGTGCGCCCCGAGCATGCCACAAGGCGTGCTCTCGACGAGCACGCACACGTCCTCGTCTCTAAGTCCCGGTCCCCGCCCCCACCGGCACCGCGTACCCCTCCGCCTCGTATCCTCCGCGGTAATCGATCTGCTCCGGTCTCTTGATCTGGGAGTGCGGGACGATGCGGTCGCGGCGCAGGCCGAGGAAGTCTTCGAGCGACGCGTAGCCGCGCTTGTCCATGAACTCGGTCATGCCGTTCCGCAGTTCGCGGATTACGTTTGGTCCGATCGCGCTGTCGAGCATCGCCGCGGTGCATACCTGCACCGTTCCGCAGCCGAGGAGGAAGTAGTTGAGGGCGTGCTCGAAGGTGGAGACGCCGCCGATGCCGGAGAATTCTTTGTCGGGGAAAGCCCGCGTCATCTGCGACATCTTCGCCATCGACAGCGGAAGAATGGCCGGTCCGCCGAGGCCGCCGGAGGACGTGTATCCGTCGACGCTCATCTCGAAGTCGAGCGTTTCGGAATCGATAGGCGTGAGCGACGGCCAGGTGTTCGACGACGAGATCGCATCCGCGCCGCCGCGGAACGAGGCTTCCGCTTCTTCCGCGATGTTGCTCGTCGCGGGCGTGAGCTTCACCCACACCGGGACTTTCGCGACTTCCTTAACCGCGACGGTCACGACCGAGCAGAGGACTTTGTCTTTCCCGACGTTCGATCCCATGTCGACGCGGTCCATGTGCGGACATGAGAAATTCAGCTCGAGTCCGTCGGCGCCGACGTCCTGCACGGCCTTCGTCAGCTCCTGCCAGTGGTGCAGTTCTTTGTCGTTGCCGGAGCCGGCCATGATCGACGCGATGAGGATCTTGTCGGGGAACGCCTTCTTGATGTTCTCGAGGCGCGGGATCCACCAGTCGATCGTCTTGTCGGAAATGAGCTCCCAGTTCCATGACGAATGCAGTGCCGTGTTCGGCCGCTTCTTCGTCGAGAGGCGCGGACTGTCGGTGTCGACGCGGAGGAACTTGGTCTTCGGGCCCTTCACATTCACGACCGGATGGAGGCCGATGGTCTTCGTGACCACGCCGCCCCAACCCGCCTCGAACGCGCGCATGATGTTGGCGTCGGACTCGGTCGGTGGTGCCGATGCGAGCAGGAACGGGTTGTCGAACTTCAATCCTGTAAACGTCGTCGACAGCATGGCCATTGGGTCCCTCCTTCGTGGGAAGGGCGTGATTATGCGCCCGCCGCGTACAATGCGGCAAACGAGCGGATGGCCTAGCGGATGGCAGATGGCGGATGGCAGATGGCGGTCTTCTAATTCGGTTCTGCCATCCGCCGTCCGCCATCTGCCATCTGCCATCCGCTAGGCCATCCAGAGAGAGGGATCGTTCATGCCGGATGCAGGGGAAGTGATTCGTCACGCCGACGGCCGCGTGGAGCTCCGAGACGCGTCATCGATCGAGACCAGCCGTCTGTTCAGCCACGATCTCGCGCCGGTTCCGGTCGCGAAGCGCAACTGGTCGACGTACAACTACGCCGCGCTCTGGATCTCGATGGCGCACTGCATCCCGACGTACATGCTCTCGTCCGGTCTCATCGGCTCGGGCATGAACTGGTGGCAGGCGCTGATCACGATTCTCCTCGGCAACACGATCGTGCTGGTCCCGATCCTCCTCAACTCGCATCCCGGCACCAAGTACGGCATTCCGTTTCCCGTCTTTGCGCGCGCGAGCTACGGAACGGTCGGCTCGAACCTGCCGGCGATCATGCGCGCGCTCGTCGCCTGCGGCTGGTTCGGCATCCAGGCGTGGATCGGCGGACAGGCGCTGCATGTCTTTTTCCACTCGATCTTTCCTTCGTGGCCCACGCTTCTCGGCGGTCCGATCGGCGGACACGCACCGACCGAATGGCTCTCGTTCCTCCTCTTCTGGGGGATGAACATCTACATCATCTTTCGCGGCATGGATCTGCTGCGCATGGTCGAAAACTGGGCCGCGCCGTTCGTCCTGGTGATGACCGCGGTTCTGCTCGCGTGGGCGGTGTCGCGCGCGGGCGGATTCGGACATCTCCTCGAGCACAAAGGCACGCTCAACTCGTGGGCCGCGTTCCGTCCCGTGTTCATTCCGTCGCTCACGGCGATGATCGGATTCTGGGCGACGCTCTCGCTCAACATGCCGGACTTCACGCGCTTCGGGCGCAGCCAGCGCGAGCAGGCGATCGGACAAACGGTCGCGCTGCCGACGACGATGACGGTGTTCGCGGCGATGGGCGTAATGATCACCTCCGCCGCGACGATCATCTACAAGAACGAGCCGATCACCGAGTTGTGGGATCCGGTCAAGCTCGTCGGACATTTCACGCAGCCGCTCGTCGTCGCGATCTCGATGTTCACCGTCGTCGTGGCGACGCTGTCGGTCAACATCGCCGCGAACGTCGTCTCGCCGGCGAACGACTTCGCAAACGCGTTCCCGAAACTGATCTCGTTCCGCACCGGCGGTCTCATCACCGGAATCGTCGGCATCCTGATGCAGCCATGGCGGCTGCTCGCCGATCCGAGCGGCTACATCTTCCAATGGCTCCTCGGATACAGCGGCGGTCTCGGATCGATTGCCGGCGTGCTCATCGCCGACTACTGGCTCGTTCGTGACAAAGAACTGCGCCTCGCCGATCTCTATCGCGAGCATGGCGCGTACACGTACAAAGCCGGATGGAACTGGCGCGCCGTCGTCGCTACGTCCGCGGGATGTTTCTTCGCCTGGATCGGATACTTCGTGGCGTCCATGCACACGCTGTACGATTACGGGTGGTTCGTCGGCTTCGGCGTTGCGTTCGCCGTGCACTACGCGCTGATGAAGATCTCGAAGCCGGAGATCGTGCCCGCGCCCGCTGTTTTGTCCTGACCCGCGCTCGGGCTCGGGAATCCGAATTGGATCCCCGCGCGTAAGTGCACGCAAGGGGGCTTGCATGCATTCGATCATCGCCAATCCGACGGACGGGACGCATCTCAATGTGACGGGGGATGCGATGCGCTTTCTCGCGACGTCGGATCAGACCGGAGAGTCGTACGAGATCTTCGAGATGGCGGCGGTCGAGGGAAGCGGCCCGCCGCCGCACGCGCACCCGTGGAGCGAGGCGTACTTTGTCCTGGAGGGGGAAGCGGACGTCTACATCGACGGAAAGCACTTCAGGGCCGTGCCCGGCTGCTTCATGCAGATTCCCGCCGGCACGTTCCACACGCATCGCGTGACCTCGAAGACGGCGCGGTTCGTCGTCGTCACGAGCCCGAAGGGCGCGAGCGCGTTCATGCGTGAGGTCGACGCGAAGACCGACATGGACGAAGTCGTCGGCATCGCCGTCAAGCACGGCTTCACCGTTCCCGCGTAGCTTTTCGGGCACTCGTGCGTCTTAGGAAGCAGTGTGGGGTTTTTCCCGCGAAGCGTTAGCCCATTAGCCGTAATGTTTCGCGGAGCCTTGGGCAACGAACGCTGCCGGCCGTGCCGGCCGGAATCCTGCGCATAACTCCTGTCGTTCTGGTGCCTTGCTATGCGCTCAATGCGAACTCTCTTGTGCTTTCTCCTCGCGGTGCCGGTTTTCGCCGACACCGTCGTCTTCCGCAACGTCACCGTCATCCCGATGACTTCTCCCAACGCGATCGAGAAGCAGACCGTCGTCGTCAAAGACGGCAAGATCGCGTCGATCTCGAAAGAGGTTGCGATCCCGAAAGACGCCACCGTCATCGACGGCACCGGCAAGTTTCTCCTGCCCGGCCTCGCCGACATGAACGTGAAGATTCCGCCGACCGCCGCAAAGGGCGGACTGATGCAGGACGTGCTGACGATGCTCATGGCGAACGGCGTCACGTCCGCGCGCGGCATGTGGGGCTCGCCGGGACAGCTCGCCATTCGCGAGAAGGCGCGCGCGGGCAAAATCGTGTCACCCGATCTCTTCCTCGCCGGAACGCAGTTCGCGCAACAGACCGTCGCGTCACCCGAAGACGCGGTCGAGCGCGTGCACCAGCAGAAGAAAGAAGGATGGGACTTCCTGACGATCGAGCTCGGCCTTACGCCGGCCGAGTACGACGCGATCGCGAAGGCCGCGCGCGAGTCGAACATGCGCTTCGGCGGAACAGTGCCGGTGGGCGTCGCGCTGCCGCATGCGATCGAGATGGGGCAGGAGACGATCGATCACCTCGACGCATTCGACATCTATCTCGACGTCGCCAAGGGACCGGTCGACGAGAAGAAGCTCGTCGAGATCGCGTCGAAGGTCGAAGATGCGGGAACGTGGGTCGTCCCGACGCTGGCGCTTTCCGAGATCACATTCGGAACGCATTCGCTCGACGCGCTCAACGCGTATCCGGAAGTGATGTACTCGCCGCAGGCCGCGGTCGACGTCTGGTCGAAGTCGTACGACCTGCGCATGCAGGCGATCTCGCGCGATCAGGTCGTGAACGTCGTCAACAACAACCGCACGATCCTCCGCGCCCTCCGCGACACCGGCGTGCGCATGCTCCTCGGCACCGGCTCGCTCGAGCAATATCTCGAGCCCGGCTTCTCCGTGATGCGCGAGATGGTCGCGCTGAAGAACGCGGGACTCACGCCATACGAAGTTCTCAAGATGGCGACCGTGAATCCCGCGATCTACTTCGGCCGCTCCGACGCCGGCACCATCGAGACCGGCAACCGCGCCGATCTCGTGCTCCTCGATGCTGACCCTCTCGCGGACGTCGCGAACGTCGCGAAAGTGAACGGCGTGATGCTCGCCGGAAAGTGGTACACGCGGCAGCAGTTGGATGATGCGCTGAAGACGATCAAGGAAAAGTACCGGTTCAATTAAGAACCTATAGGACGAATAGGACCTCTAGGACGAATAGGACCTCTAGGAGCTATGAGTCCTATCGGTCCTATATGTCCTATTGGTCCTAGAGGTCCTATTACGGCCAGATCCCGCGATTCATCGCCACCCGCGCCACCCTTTTGATCGCCAGCGCAAACGCCGAAGTTCGTAAATCCACGTTTGCTTTGCGCCGGTCGCGAATCTCCTGCTGCATGTCGAGCACGGCGTCGGTTGCGGCTTCCATCTTGTGGCGGAGTTTGTCGTTGACGAGATCTTCGCCCCAGTGCTCGTTCTCGTTGTTCTGCACCCACTCGAAGTAGCTGACCGTCACGCCGCCGGAGTTCGTGAGGATGTCGGGCAGCACCGGGATGCCGCGCGCGAACAGCGCTTCGTCGGCCGCGGGCGTCGTCGGGCCATTCGCGGCTTCGGCGATCACTTTCGTGCTCACGCCGTCCACGTTGTCGGCGCGGATCTGGTTCTCGAACGCCGCGGGGATGAGCACGTCGCACGGGACGTGCAGCAGCTCCGCGTTGGTGATGTTCTTCGTGCCCGGCATTCCGACGACGGAGCCGGTCTGCTTTTTGTGCAGCAGCGCGGCGTCGGGATCGATGCCTTCTTCCGCCAGCACGCCGCCGGTCGAGTCGCTCACCGCGATCACGCGCGCGCCGGCGTCGGTGAAGAGTCGCGCCGAGATCGCGCCGGCATTGCCGTAGCCCTGAATCACGATCGTCGCCCCTTCGAGCGAGTCGAGTCCCGGGACCGCGCCTTCTTCGATCGCGCGCTTCGTGACGAACAAACATCCGCGCGCGGTCGCTTCGTTGCGGCCTAACGAGCCGCCGAGGTAGACCGGCTTGCCTGTGACGACGGGGAGGTTGTTCTTGCCGGGATGCATCATGTCGTACGTGTCGTAGATCCACGCCATCGTTTCCGCGGTCGTGTTCACGTCGGGCGCGGGGATGTCGGAGTACGGACCGATCGTGTCGCCGAGCTCCACGACGAATCGCCGCGTGATGCGGCGCAGCTCGTTCGACGACAGTTTCTTCGGATCGCACACGATCCCGCCCTTCGCGCCGCCGAACGGAATGTCGGCGACCGCGCACTTCCACGTCATCCACGACGCGAGCGCGCGCACTTCGTCGCCGTTCACGTCGGGGTGATAGCGAATGCCGCCCTTGCCGGGACCGCGCACGCGCGAATGCAGCGCGCGATAACCGGCGAACGTGCGCACCGTTCCGTCATCGCACTCGACCGGAAACTCCACCTTCACCAGTCGCGTCGTTCCGCGCAGCCAGTTGCGCAAACCATCCGGCAGCTCCGCGACGTGCACGGCAGCCGCGTCGAACTGCTTCTGCGCGATGTTGTACGGATTGAGATCCTCGGATTCAACCGTGGGGGAGGCGGCGCGAGCATTCTGTTGCACGTCCAAGCGAGGTCCTCCTGTTTTCGGCGAGTGTGCGGAACGATAGCACCGATGGCTAACTTCGTCGCCGTTCGCGCGTACTTACAACTGGAGGACACAATGAGAAAACTCGCCATCGCAATGCTCATCCTCGTCGCCGCCGCGTCCTATGCGGACAAGGTGAAGGTGAAAAACAAGGACAAGCGATTCGAGCCCGTGGCGAAGTCGGCGGCCGAGGTGGTCGGCAGCTACCGCGGGCCGAGCGAGACATACGGCCTCATTCTCGAAATGCACGACGGAAAACTGAGCGGCACCTACGTCGAACAGGGACACGTCGCCGTGCTCACGCCGATCCACATCGACGGCGCGGACTTCAAAACCACCGCGAGCTTCGACGACGGCAGCTGGCGCACGATCGAAGGAAGCTTCGCCGATCGCATCCTCAACGGCGTCCGCGCATTCGGCGTGCGCATGCACGACATCCCGGTCGAAGGCAACGGTGTGGTCGATACGTTCTTTGAACGCATGCGGTGAGGAGCCTGCTGATCGGTTATGCGGTTGCTCGGTTACGCGGCAGAAGCACGCCGCGTGACCGCGCGACTGCGCAACTGCGCAACCGTCTAAAGGCGGCCGGTGGTCACGACATCCAGTTCACGCCCGCTTCCTTGCTCCACTTCGTCGTCATCTTCTTCGACTTCGTCCAGAACTCGATCGAGCCGCGGCCGGTGATGTCGCCGGTTCCGAATTTCGATTCGTTCCAGCCGCCGAAGCCGAAGGGCTCGCGCGGGACGGGGACGCCGACGTTGACGCCGACCATTCCGGCGCTCGCTTTTTCCATGACGTAGCGCGCAACGCCGCCGCTTTCGGTGAACACCGAGGCGGCGTTGCCGTAGCGCGAGCGCTGCTGCACGCCGAGGGCTTCGTCGACGTTCTTCGCGCGCACGATCACCATCACCGGCCCGAAGATCTCTTCCTGCGCGATGCGCATGTCGGGCGTGACGTAGTCGATGAGCGTCGGTCCGACGAAGTAGCCGCCTTCTTTTCCGGCGACCGTGTATCCGCGTCCGTCGACGAGCACTTTCGCGCCCGCGGCTTCCGCCTCGGCGATGTATTTCTCGATGCGCTCCTTCGCGGCCTTCGAGATCACGGGACCGAGGTGAACGCCCGGGACCATGCCGCGCACGATGCCGGTCATGCGATCGATGATGTGATCGGTCATGCCGACGGCGACCATCACCGACGCGGCCATGCAGCGCTGGCCCGCGCAACCCGCCATCGACGCGACGACGTTCGAGGACGTCATGTCCGGATTCGCGTCCGGCATGACGATCAGATGATTCTTCGCGCCGCCCAGCGCGAGGACGCGCTTGAGATTCTCCGAGCCGCGGCGATAAACAATCTTCGCGACGTGCGTCGATCCGACGAAGCTGATCGCCTCGATGTCGGGGTGATCGCAAATCGCCTCGACCGTTGCCTGTCCGCCGTGCACGACATTGAGGATGCCGTCCGGCAGTCCCGCTTGGCTGAGCAGTTCGGCGATGCGGCCGGAGCTGAGCGGAACCTGCTCCGACGGCTTGAGGATCATCGCGTTGCCGAGCGCGATCGCGTTCGGGATCGTCCAGTTCGGAACCATGTTGGGAAAGTTGAACGGCGCGATCGACGCGACGATGCCGACCGGATAGCGCTCCACGCGGCATTCGACGCCGCGCGACACTTCCAGCACTTCTCCCGGAATGATCTGCGGCAGCGAGCACGCGAACTCGCACAGCTCCGCGGACTTGAGCACCTCCGCCTCCGCTTCACCGCGAATCTTTCCGTTCTCCTCGGTGACGAGCGCCGACAGCTCGTCGATGTTTTTCTCGAGCAGCGATTTGTAGCGATAGAAGACCTGCACGCGCTCCTTGATCGGTACCGCCGCCCACGCCGACTGCGCCTTCCGCGCGACTTGCACCGCGCGGTCGACTTCGTTCATGCCCGACAGCGGCACGCGCGAGATCACCGACCCGTCCGCCGGATTCGTGACGTCGAGATGACCGGAGCCGTTCGAGTCGACGAACGAGCCGCCGATGTAGTTGCGGACGTCGGGGTATTTCGCGGGCGCGGATTGTTCGATGACGCTCATTGGGTGGGCCTCCGTGTTTGAAAAGGAAAATGTATCACTCCGGATGGCAGATGGCAGATGGCAGATGGCCACCCACCTATTGCCACCGCCATCTGCCATCTGCCATCCGCCATCCGCCATCCGCCATCCGGGGCGGGCGGGCGGGGTTATCATTCGCGCACAATGTCGAGCCTGTCGCAACTGTTTCGCACGAAGTCTCTCGACGAACTGGTGGCCGAGACGCAGGAAGAGGGCCATCAGCTCAAAAAGGCGCTCGGGCCGTGGAACCTCGTGGCCCTCGGTGTCGGCGCGATCATCGGCGCCGGCATTTTCGCCACCATCGGCACCGCGGCGGCGGGCGATATTCATCGTCCCGGCGCCGGCCCGGGACTGATGCTCTCGTTCGTCATCACGGCAATCGTCTGCGGATTCACGGCGCTCTGTTACGCGGAGTTCGCGTCGATGGTGCCGGTCTCCGGCTCGGCGTATACATATTCGTACGGCACGCTCGGCGAGCTGGTGGCGTGGATCATCGGCTGGGACTTGATCATCGAGTACGCGATCGGCAACGTCGCCGTCGCCATCTCGTGGGCGAACTACATGAACACGCTGCTGCAAGGATTGGGAATCCACTTGCCGGCGTGGCTCACCACCGATTTTCAGACCGCGACGCGGAAGATGCCGGATGTCGTCGCTTCGGCGCCGCACATTTTCGGTTTCCCGATCGTGATCAACATCCTCGCCTTTTCGATCGTTGCGCTGATCACCATCGTGCTGGTGTGGGGGATCCGCGAGAGCGCGAACTTCAACTTCTGGATGGTCGCGCTGAAGCTGCTGGTCCTCGGATTTTTCGTCATCGTCAGCTTCAAATACGTGAAGCCGGCGAACTGGACGCCCTTCGCTCCGAACGGGATGCATGGAATCTTCTCCGGCGCAGCGGTCGTGTTCTTCGCCTACATCGGCTTCGATGCCGTCTCGACCACCGCGGAAGAGGCGCGCAATCCGAAGCGCGACATGCCGATCGGCATCATCGGCTCGCTGATCGTCTGCACGATCATTTACGGCGTCATCGCGATGGTCTTCACCGGAATGATTCCGTATCGCGCGCTGGTCGGCGCGCTGGCGACCGAACAGGCCGAGCCGCTGACGCTGGCAATGAAGCACGTTTCGATGGCGGGCTGGATGGTCGGCATCGTCGCGCTCGGCTCGGTCATCGCGCACACCGCGGTGCTGCTCGTGTTCCAGTTGGGACAGCCGCGCATCTTCTTCGCCATGTCACGCGACGGCTTGCTGCCGAAGTTTTTCGCGAAGGTGCATCCGAAATTCCGGACGCCGCACGTCGCGACGATCATCACCGGAATCTTCGTCGGTGTGGCATCGATGTTCACCACGCTCGAAGAAATGGTCGACCTGACGAACATCGGAACGCTGTTCGCGTTCTTCCTCGTCTGTGTCGGCATCATCATCCTGCGCAAGAAAGACCCGCATCGCGAGCGGCCGTTCCGTGTGCCGGGCGGGATCGTGTTGCCGGTCCTCGGCGCGATCAGTTGCGTCGGACTGGCGTGGTATCTGCCGCCCTCGTCGTGGAAACGCTTCGTGGCCTGGCTCGCGATCGGCCTCGTCTTCTACTTCTCGTATGGGTTTTGGAAGAGCCGGCTGCGCACCGGACAGGCGCCGATCCTTCCGGCCGGACACAACGTCGTGCACGACTTCAATCCCGAGTCGCGGTTGCCCGAGCGCGATGTGAACGAGGAAGACAAGAAGTAAGTGCATCCGCGCGCGCAACAGCTCATCGATGCGCTTGGCTTGAAACCGCACCCCGAGGGTGGGTGGTACCGGCAGGTGTACAAATCGGAAGAGCGCGTGATGCGCATGCGCGACGGCGCAGAGCGCAGCGCGATCACCACGATTTACTTTCTGCTCGTCGCAGGAACGGAGAGCGCGCCACACGTCGTGCAGTCGGACGAGGTGTGGCATTTCTACGAAGGCGATCCGCTCGAGTTGATGATCGGTGATGAGAGAGTTGCGCTCGATGCCGATCATCGCGTGCACGTCGTTCCTGCGCGCGTGCTGCAGTCCGCGCGGCCGTTAGGCGCATACACATTCGTCGGCTGCAGCGTCGGACCGGGATTCGAGTTCGACGACTTCGAATTACGAGGCGCCTAGTGGAGCGGCGGCCGCTTCGGCCGCCGGCCCTTCGCGAGAACCCGGCGGCCGAGGGCGGCCGCCGCTCCACCTGTTCACTTCCGGACAGCGCGTTCATTCCTGAACACGTCGCTCGCGCTAAACCACTGAAAACACAAGCGCCAAAGCTGGTACGCCGCTCGCGATAAGTGAGCGCCGTATGGATCGTGAAATCGCCCCCGAAGTTCGCAGGCGCAGGATCGTGCGGCGCGTCGCCGTCGCGATCATCGCCGTGGCCGCGGTCGTCTTTTCGTTCGCGGCGACGATTCAGTGGCTGCGCCCTTCGATCCATCGCAGCGACATCCGCATCGCGCGAGTGGAGCGCGGCTCCGTCGACGCGACCCTGCAGGCGAGCGGCACGATCGTTCCGCTCGTCGAGCAGGTCGTGTCGAGTCCCGTCGAGGCGCGCGTGCTGCGCATCGGACGTCACGCCGGCGATCGCGTGCATGCCGGCGACGAACTTCTGACGCTCGACACCGCGTCGACGCGCCTCGATGCCGAGCGCTTGCGCGAGCGTGTCGCGCAGAAGGAAAGCGAGAGCGCGCAGTTGCGACTGCACGTCGATGAAGACGTGGCCACACTCGCCGCGCAGATCGAGCAGAAGAAGCTCGACGTGCAGATCCTGCACTACACGTCCGATCAGAAATCGAAGTTGCGCGAGGCGGGACTCGCATCCGAACAGGAAGCGCTCGCAGCCGCGGCCGCGGCGAAGAAGAGCGACATCGAGCTGCGCCAACTCGAGGATGCGCTCGCGCGCTCGAAGCGCTCGCGCGACGCGCAGCTCGCGGGCGCGCAGATGGATCTCAACATCGCGCGTCGCGAGCATGAAGCATCCGAACATCAACTGCAGCTCGCGATGTTGCGAGCGGAGCGCGACGGCGTGCTGACGTCGATCGTGAGCGAAGAAGGGGCGACAGTGCGTCGCGGCGACATCCTCGCGCGCGTCGCCGACCTCTCATCGTTCCGCGTCGCCGCGACGATCTCCGATCTGCACGCGGCCAAGCTCGCGCCGGGAATGCGCGCCCGCGTCAAGCTCGCCGAAGGCCGGATCCTCGGCGGCAGCATCACCGCGGTCGATCCGCGCATCGAAGGCGGCGTCGTCCGCTTCACGGTCGCGCTCGACGAGCCCGCGTATCCGTCGCTGCGCAACAACATCCGTGCGGACGTCTTTGTCATCACCGGCGTCCGCACCAACACGCTTCGCGCCCCCCGCGGCGCCCTCGGCCAGGGCTCATCCGAAGATCTCTTTGTCGTGCGCGGCGACAAGGCCGTGCGAAGAAACGTCCGCTACGGAATCGTCGGCGACGACTTCATCGAGATCCTCGATGGCGTCCACGAACGCGACGAAGTCGTGATCTCGAACATGAACGATTACGCCGGAGTGAAAGAGCTCCGGCTCAAGTGAAAGGTGCTGGGTGCTGAGTGCAGGGTGCTGGGTGCTGGGTGCTGAGGAGCAAAGCTTCTAACCCAGCACCCAGCACCCAGCACGCAGCACGTGGCACCAGGAGGAATGATGATCAAGCTGGAAAACATCGACAAGGTCTATCGCACCGCGCGCGTGGAGACGCTGGCGCTTCACAACATCAACCTCGACGTCCCGTCGGGCGAGTTCGTCTCGGTGATGGGGCCGTCGGGCTGCGGCAAGAGCACGCTGCTCAATCTCATCGGCCTGCTCGACCGCCCGACCGCCGGCACGCTGGCGATCGACGGGCAGAACGTCGAGACGAGCGAGCGCAAGCTCGCGCGCGTCCGCAACGAGAAGCTCGGCTTCGTCTTTCAGACGTTTCATCTCGTGCCCGATCTCAAGGTCATCGACAATGTCGAGATCCCGCTTTTGTATCGAAAGATGAGTGGGGCGCAGCGGCGCAAGCTCGCCGCCGCCGCGCTCGACCGCGTCGGCCTCTCGTCGCGCATGCAGCACTTCCCGACGCAGCTCTCCGGCGGACAGCAGCAGCGCGTCGCCATCGCGCGCGCGATCGTCGGCAAGCCGCGCATCCTCCTCGCCGACGAGCCGACCGGCAATCTCGACTCGGCGATGGGCGACGAGATCATGGACATCCTGCACGAGCTCAATCGCGAAGAGAAAACGACGATCGTAATGGTCACGCACGACGACCGCTTCGCGCGCCGCACCGATCGCATCGTGCGCCTCTTCGACGGACGGCGGGTGGCGTAGAGAAGCGGTGCAGGTGATGAGTGCTGAGTGCTGAGTGCAGGGTGCTGAGGAGCAAAGCTTCTAACCCAGCACCCAGCACCCAGCACCCAGCACTCTGCACCCAGCACTCAGCACCCGAAAGGAATCATGCATGCGTAACTATCTAACTCTCGCGCTAAAGGTGTTGACGCGAAGAAAGTTCTTCACCTTCATCTCCCTCTTCGGCGTCAGCGTGACGCTGCTCGTGCTGATGGTGTTCACGGCGATCGCGGACAACGTCTTCTCGCCGCGTGCGCCGGAGTCGCGCTTCGACCGCGTGCTCTGCGCTTACGCGGTCGGCTGGTACGGCGATGGCGGCACGAGCCACAGCGGATGGCCGTCGTATGCGTTTCTCGACAAGTACGTGCGCACGCTGCCCGGCGCCGAGAAAGTGGCGGTGTTCACGACACCCGAGGGGACGGCGATTTACAAAGACGGACGCCGCACCGATGCGATCCTGCGCACGACCGACGGCGAATACTGGCGCATTCTCGATTTTCGTTTTCTCGAAGGACGCGCGCTCACGAATGCGGATGACACCCAGGGCGCGTACGTCGCCGTGATCACCGACAAGCTGCGCGAGCAGCTGTTCGGCGGCAAAGTGAAAGCCGAAGGACAGACGATCAGCATCGACGGCCGTCCGTTTCGCGTCGTCGGCGTCGTGAAGCGCGTCCCGGCGATGCGGCTTGCCGGCTATGCCGACGTATGGGTTCCGCTCCGCACGCTCGCGCCGAGCGGCTTCGAGACCGAGATGCTCAACGGCCACTATCAGGGCATCGTGTTGGCGAAGAGCCGCGCCGATTTTCCGCGCCTGCGCCGCGAGTTCGCGACGCGCATCGCGGCAATCAAGCCGATCGATCCGCGCTTCACGACCGTGAAGTCGAGCCTCGACACGACGTTCCAGTTCTTCGCGCGCATGTTCGCGCCGGGCAATCAATACGATCCGAACCGCGTCCTCTTCACCGCGTCGTTCTTCTCGATCCTCGCGCTGCTGTTCATGGCGCTGCCCGCGCTCAATCTCGTCATCATCGGTCTCAGTCGCATCCTCGAGCGCTCGTCGGAGATTGGAGTGCGCAAGGCGTTTGGCGCGCCGCGCGGCGCGCTGATCCGGCAGTTCGTGCTCGAGAACCTCGTCCTCACGTTTCTGGGCGCGCTGATCGGCTTCGTGCTGTCCGGCATCGTGCTGGCGATTCTCAACGGCACGGTCCCGATCGTGAACGGCGGACTCGATCTCAACGTGCGCATCTTCTTCTACGCGATGCTGATCGCCGCGTTCTTCGGCGTCGTCTCCGGCCTCTATCCCGCCTGGCGCATGTCGCGCCTTCATCCTGTCGCCGCGCTGCGCGGAGGTGTCCTGTGATTCGTCATCTGCTCAAGCTGATCTGGAACCGCAAGCGCGCCAATGCGCTGGTGATGATGGAGATCTTCTTCTCGTTTCTCGTCCTCTTCGCGGTGCTGTCGTTCGCGTTCTCCGCGATCGGGCGCTGGAACGATCCCCTCGGATACGACTGGCACGACGTCTGGATCGTGCAGCTCAACGTCGCCGGACATGAGCCGGGCGAAACCGACGAGTTCAAGCCGACGCTCGACCGTCTCTTGCGCGAGACGAAAACGTTCAGCGAGATCGAAGCGGTCTCGCTCGCCGACACGCCGCCGTACAACATGTCGACGAACTCCGGCACGTGGATGATCGGCGGAAAGAAGATTCGCATTACACGCGATGACGCGACGGACGGATACGCCGATGTGATGCGCATGCGCGTGCTGCGCGGCCGTTGGTTCAGCCGCGAAGACGACGCGCTCAATTTCGTTCCGGTCGTGATCGATAGCGATCTCGCCGGCACGCTTTACGCCGGCAAGGATCCCCTCGGACAGAAATTCGACAGCGACGAATCGACCGAATGGCGCGTCGTCGGCGTGATTCCTCCGTATCGAAAGGACGGCGAGACCTCCGCGAGGGGAATGAACATGGCCTTCACGCGCGTCTCGCTCGTCAGTCCGAAAGGGCGCGCGCCGCGCAACATGGTGATCCGCGTGAAGCCCGGAACCGGCGCCGCCTTCGAAGAAAAACTCGTGCGCCGTTTGCACGACGTCGTGCCCGACGTTCCGTTCACGCTCACGCGCATGGACCGCCTGCGCGGTCTCTCGCTTCGCCTGCATCTCGTTCCGCTCATCCTCAGCAGCATCGTCGCGTTCTTCCTGATGTCGATGGTCGCCCTCGGGCTGACCGGCGTTCTCTGGCAGAGCGTGACGCGCCGCACGCGCGAGCTCGGACTGCGGCGCGCGGTCGGCGCGAGCGGCAGCGGCGTGCGCAACCAGGTGCTGATCGAAGTTGCACTCATCGCAACACTGGCGGTGATCGTCGGCCTCGTCGTGATCCTGCAGCTCCCGCTCCTCGGCATCTTTTCCGCGCTCACGCCGCTCGTCTACACCCTCGGCATCATCGGCGCGCTTGCGGCGATCTACGCCATCACGTTAGTTTCGGCGCTGTACCCGAGCTGGCTGGCCTCGCGGCTCACGCCGGCGGAAGCGTTGCGATATGAGTAAAAGCAAACTGTCATCCCGAGCGTGAGCGAGGGACCTGGGGCGGGTGGGGCACGATGCTCGTGCCTGCCGCCCCTCCCGCCCAGGTCCCTCGCTACGCTCGGGATGACAAACAAAGTCAATGTCCGCCATTCTCATCGTCGATGACGACGCGTCGATCACCGCGTCGCTGGCGCTGCTGCTGAAGCAGCACGGCTATCGATCCGTGTCCGCGCATTCTCAGGTCGAGGCGCTCGCGGCGTTGCGTCGCGAGCGTCCACGCCTCGTGATCCAGGACATGAACTTCAGCCGGCAGACGAGCGGCGAAGAGGGACTCGACTTGCTCGAGCGCATCCGCGCCGCGGAGCCGTCGCTGCCCGTCATCCTCATCACCGCGTGGGGATCGATCGCGCTCGCGGTCGAAGGGATGAAGCGCGGCGCGGCCGACTTCATTACCAAGCCGTGGTCGAACGCGACGGTGATCCAGTCGATCGAGACGACGCTGAAGCTCGCGGACTCGCGCGCGCCGGAATCGAGTCTCACGCGCGCGGAGCTTGACGAGCAGTACGACTTCTCGAACATCATCGGCTCCGACGCGAAGATGGTGCGTCTCCTCGAGATGATCGGCCGCGTCGCGCCGACCGATGCCTCGGTGCTGATCACGGGCGAGAGCGGTACTGGCAAAGAGCTCGTGGCCGAGGCGCTGCATCGCAACAGCCGCCGGCGCGGCGGCGCGTTCGTGAAGGTGAACCTCGGCGGGATCTCGTCGACGTTGTTCGAGAGCGAAATGTTCGGACACGTGCGCGGCGCGTTCACCGACGCGCGCGAAACGCGACGCGGACGATTCGAGACGGCTGACGGCGGGACGATTTTTCTCGATGAGATCGGCGAGCTCGATGCGCAATCGCAGGTGAAGCTGCTGCGCGTGTTGCAGGACCGCACGTTCGAAGTCCTCGGCACGAGCCGTCCGCGCACCGTCGACGTGCGCGTCGTCGCGGCGACGAATCGCACGCTGCACGAGATGGTGCAGCGCGGCGAGTTTCGCGAAGACCTCTTGTATCGACTGAACCTCATCAACATCCACCTGCCGCCGCTGCGCGATCGCCGCGGCGACATCCCGCCGCTCGTCAATCACTTCCGGGGGCTCGCGAATGAAGCGTACGGAACGAGCGTCGAGTCGATCTCCACGCGAGCGATGGACTGGCTGCGCTCGGGTACGTGGCCGGGCAACATCCGTCAGCTAAAACAGACGATCGAACGCGCGCTATTGATCCGCGGCGGCCGCGAGCTCGACGTCGACGACTTCTTCGCGGTCCGCGACGCCGCGTCCGCGCCGGCGCCCGACGTCGCGCTCCCCGAGGCGGGCACGATCACGCTCGACGAACTGGAGAAGCGGATGATCGAGAAGTGCCTGAAGCACTACGAAGGCAACATCTCGCGCATGGCCGAGGCGCTGGGACTCTCGCGGGCGGCGTTGTACCGGCGGTTCGAGAAGTATGGGATCGAGGTGAAAGCAGAAAGCAGAAATCAGAAAGCAGAAAGCTAAAAAAGAACGTTCTGCTTCTTGCCGTCCTTTCTGCTTTTTGATTTCTGCTTTCTGATTTACCCCATGACACTCCGAACCAAATTCACGATCTACCTCATCGCCCTGCACGTCGTGCTGGCCGTCGCGGCGTGCATCGTGCTCATCAAACAGAACGTTCTCCTCTTTGTCGTCGAAGGATTGTTCGCGTTGCTTCTCGCCGGCGGAATCGTTTTGGTGCGGCGTCTCTTCGTGCCGCTCGATCTGATTCGCACGGGCGCGGAACTGATCAACGAGCGCGATTTTTCGACGCGGTTCGTTTCGGTCGGCGAGCCGGAGATGGACACGCTGATCGGCGTCTACAACCGGATGGTCGATCGTTTGCGCGAAGAGCGGCTCGCGGCCGAAGAGCAGCATCAGTTGCTGCAGAAGATCGTCGCCGCGTCGCCGGTGGCGATCGCGATCTGCGACTTCGACGGCAAGATCGAGCAGATGAACCCCGAGGCGAAAGCGTTGATCGACGACGCGCTGTGGTCGGAGCTCGAGCAGATTGAAGTCGGGAAGTCGAAGCTGATTGCGTATCACGGCGCGCGGCGATTGAAGGCGGCGCGCGCGGAGTTTCGCGACCGCGGATTTGCGAAGAGTTTCTTTGTCATCGAAGAGATGACCGAGGAGCTGCGGCTGTCGGAGAAAGCGGCGTACGAAAAACTCGTGCGGATGATGTCGCACGAGGTGAACAACTCCGTCGGCGCGGTGCGCTCGCTGCTGGAGTCGTCGCTTCGCTACGCGCCGCAGATCGGCGACGCCGACCGCGACGACTTCATCAGCGCGCTCACGATCGCGTCCGCGCGCATCGACGCGCTCAATCGCTTCATGGCCGCGTTCGCGGAAGTCGTGCGCATCCCGCCGCCGAAGCGCGCGCCGGCGCGCGTCGACTACCTCGTCGCGCGCGTCGCTGCGCTGTTGAAACCGGAGCACCTGATCACGCTCGATCTCGACGACAGGCAGGAGTACGACATCGACGAGAGCCAGCTCGAACAGGTCGTGCTCAACATCTTCCGCAACGCGATCGACGCGACCGGCCGCGAAGGCGAGATCCGCGCGACGTTCCGCGACGGCACGCTGACGATTGCGGACAGCGGCCCCGGCATCAGCGAGTCGATCCGCTCCGATCTCTTCACGCCCTTCTTCACCACCAAGCGCGACGGCCGCGGCCTGGGCCTCACGATCGTGCAGGACATCCTCGCGAACCACGCCCTCCCGTTCGCACTGCGCAATCGGGAGGGTGGCGGGGCGGAGTTCGTGGTGGCGTTCAAGAGCTGAACGCAGAACGCTCTGCGTTCTGCGGCTTCAAGGCATCATTTCGTCAAAATCTCTTCGATCAAATCGAGCGCCCTCGGGTCGTTCGTCTGCGCGAGCCAGAACATCGCTTTCTCGCGCACGTGCGCGCTTTTGTGATGGCGCACGAGGTCGATCAGGATCGGGACGGAGCGGTCGCGCGGCAGTTGTGAGATGGCGAAGACGGCGTGCTCGCGGACGTCGTCGTCGGAATCTTCGTCGACGGCGCGGCGCAGTTCGGCGGCGGCTTTCTCGCCGGCCTTCTGTCCGAGCCAGAAGATCGCTTCGCGGCGCATGCCGGAGCTCTTGTCGTTGCGCGCGATGTTGATCAGCTCTCCGGTCGCGGCGTCGACGCGCGACTGCGAGATCGAGAACACCGCTTTCTTGCGCAGCTCGAGATCGTCGTCGCTGTGAAGGAGATCGCGGAGGAAGCGAAAGCCCGCTTCGCCGCCGCGCTGGCCGATCCAGAAGACGGCTTTCTCGCGCATGTTGAAGCGCGACGATTTGCTCGCGAATTTCTCGAGCATCGGCTCGACGCGCGGACTCTCGTGCATCGCGATCACGGCGAGGATGCGATCCTCGTCGGCGGGATCTTCGAGGTGACGCGCCAGGAAGTCGATGCTCGCGTTGACATCGAGATCGATGCGCTGGGCGTTCGTCGCCGGCGCGCAGGCGTGGTCGTGCGCTTTGAGGCGGATGATCTTGTCGTTGCGCATTTGCGCGATGACGACCATCTCGCCGCTGCCCGGCTGGTCGGTCGAGATGTTGAAGCCGTCGTGATCGGCGTCCCAGCAGCCGACGCGCACGTCGCGCGCGGTCGGAACGGTCCATGCGTACAGTCCGTCCGAGGGCACGCTTTGCGCCGATGCTGCGGTGGTGAGAAGGAGAAGAGGAAGCAGCAGCAGATGACGTTTCATGTTGTGTTCTCCTCGTGTGGGGCAGGCTTTCCAGCCTGCCCCCCGGATGCGGGCTGGAAAGCCCGCACCACATGGATCAGTCCTCGTTCAGAATCTCGAGCATGTAGTCGATCGCTTCTTTGTTGCCCATCACCGACAGCTTCTGCAGGATCTCGCGCTTGAGGCTCTTGTTCTTCTCCTGCTTCGAGAGATCGATCAGCGCGCGCGCGTTGTTCTGTACGAACAGCGCATCGATCACCGCTTCCTTGATGTCCGGGTTCGGATCGTTCTGATAGAACGAGAGCAGCGCCGGCGCGGTTTTCTTGCCCATCAGTCCGAGCTTGCGAATCGCTTCCCCGCGGACGTCGACGCTCTTGTCGTTCTTCGCGATCTCGCCGATGTGCTCGACGTCGCCGGCGACGAACATCGCGTCGATGATGGCTTCGCGCGCGCCGGGCGACGACTCGGTGGCCCACATCGCCGCGAGATCGTTGCGCGCGCCCATCACGCCGAGGAGGCGGATCGCTTCTTCGCGCAGATCGGAGTCGGGCTCGGTCTTCGCGGCATTGAGAATGCGCACGCGGTCGCCCGAGACCATCAGCGCGTTGAGCACTTCTTCCTTCACGCTGCGCGACTTCGAGGCATTGTAGGCCTCGAGCAGGAGCTGGCGGTTGCGCTCACCGCCGGCAACGCCGAGGTAGTGCACGGCCAGTTCCTGCAACTGCGGCGAGCCTGTGCCCTTCGCGAGGCTGGCCATCAGCTCGCGCGCCTTCTGTGACGGCGACTGGCTGAGGACGAACATCGCGCCTTCCTTGATGTTCTTCGACGCCTTGCCCTTGAGGATTTTTTCCAGCAGCGGGAACGCCCGCTCGGGATCGGTATTCATCAGCGAGTGAATCGCCATCAGCTTCACGTCTTCGTCGTCGACGTCGGACGGATTGACCGTGACTCCGCGGCGCTCTTTGACCTCGACGGACAGCGCATCCGCGTCGTCGATCCAGTCGCTCTTCGGATAGTTCTTCTTCAGCGCGGCGATCGTCTGCAGCGCACCGTCTTTGTTTCCGAGCTTGTTCAGCGCGTACGCGGTCCAGTACAGCGCACCGTCGGCGCGCTTGCCTTGCAGCTCCGCGCATTTCGCGAAGTAGCGGACGGCGTTTTCCCACTCCTCGTCGTCGATCGCGTCCTCTCCCTGTTCGTAGAGGTCGGCTTCGCGCTCGGAGACGCGCTCCTTCTTTTCCTTCTCTTTCTCGCCGGCGTCGACGGACGCGTACCAGCCGGCGCGCGCCGTTCCGCTCATCAGAATCGTGACCAGGACGGCCGCCAGTGTCTTCCACGCTTTCATGGTCATTGCCTCGTTTTCATTACACGTTGGGTTGTTGGTAACTCGCGGCGGTCTTCCCGCGGACGTTGGCCCGCACGACGCGCAGCTTCAGGACCAGCCCTTTTGCTTCCACGCGCTTCTGGATCGCGCGAAGCTCGTTCGCGCTGACCTGCGAGGGCGCGTGTGCGATCTGCATCAGCACCGGCTCGAGATCGTCGAGGAGCGTGGCCACGTTCTCCTCGCCGCGATCTTCGGCGCTTCGGCGGTACAGTCGATTGCTCGCCAGCAGCCCCTCGGCGCGCGCGCGCTCCGGTCCGATGTCGAGCCCCTCTTCCGGTTTCAGATTCGACAGCTCGACCAGGATGCGCTCCGAATCATCGAAGTGTTCGTTGATGACGACGAGAAGGATGCGGTCGCGCTGCCGTTGCTGGTTTTGTTGTTGACTGACGATTTGATTCGGCGATTGCGCCGGCTTGCTGACGCTCTGCGGCGCGACGGCGCGGTTCTCGCGCTGCCAAAACAGTCCCGCGACGAAGGCCAGCGCCACGACGGCAGCGACTGCGCCCCAGCGGATCCACTCCCTGCGACGCTCGCGTTTCTTCTCGCCGCGCAGGCGCCACTCGAGGCGCTGCCAGACGCGCGACTCGTAGTCCGCATCCGGCTCCGGAACTTCGGGCGCATCGACGCGGTCGAGCACGGCCGCGATGCGTGCGAGCTCGGTGCGGCATTCTTCGCAGTCATCGAGGTGCGCGAAGCGCTCGCCGTAGTAAGCCATGACGATTTCTTCCTGTGTGACATGGTTCATGACGCGGATCCTGTAAATGGTTGCAGCCGCTCGCGCAGCTTGGTTACCGCGCGAAAGATCGTGTTCTTCGTCGCGTTGGTCTTGATGCCGAGGATGGCGCCGATCTCTTCGAGAGGGACGCCTTCGAAATGGCGGAGGACGAATGCGGTGCGCTCGTTGCCGCTCATCGCCTGCAGCGCCGCGGCGATGGCGCGCTGCATCTGCGCGCCGAGGACGACGCGCTCGGGGGAGGCGTCCTGCGAGACGAGCTCGCTCAGATCGTCGCTCGAGTCGTGGCGGGCCTCGCGGCGTTTGCGCGAGTCGAGAAGATCGAGCGCGCAGTTGACGGCGATGCGGTGCGCCCAGGTGGTGAAACTCGCGCGGCCGTCGTAGGTGTGGAGCGAGCGATACGCGCGAAGAAACGTCTCCTGCACGACGTCATCCGCGTCGGCGGAGTTGGAGGTGATGCGGTACGCCGTGCGGTAAATCCCGCGCGAGTGCCGCTCGACGAGCAGGCGGAACGCGTCGTCATCCCCGCCGCGCGCGCGCTCCACCAGCTCGAGGTCCGTCGTTTCCATTCCGACCAAGTTTGACCGGACGGGACGAGAATAGTTAGCCGCCCGGCCTCCTGACCTCCTAGACGTTGCGCGGCAGAAACGGCCATCTCAGGCGCGTTGCGCCGCTCGAAGCCGCATTCGTGACGTGGCGGCAAGCAGGCCGTAGGCGGAGCAACCCACCCAGCCGCTCGTTGCGGCTAGATCACGCCCACGGCTTGACCCATATGACGGAAACTGGCGATCCGCACGCGGGAACTGGCAATCCGCACTCGTGAAATGGCAAAACGCAGTCGTGAAATGGCAATCCACACTCGTGAAATGGCAAAACACAGTCGTGTAATGGCGAAACACACTCGTGAAATGCCAAAACGCACTCGTGAAATGGCAAAACACAGTCGTGAAATGGCAAAACACAGCCGTGAAATGGCAAAACGCAGTCGTGAAATGGCAAAACACACTCGTGAAATGGCAATCCGCACGCGTGAAATGGCGATCCGCACGCGAACCGGCGCTCCGCGCGCGCAAACTGCCGATTCGGAACGTGCGACTTACGCCGTATTACTGCTTCACTGCCGCGCAGGCTCCTAGGCGGCCAGGAGGCTCGGAGGCTCGGAGTTTGCGCGGCAGAAACGACGATCTCAGGCGCGTTGCGCCGCTCGAAGCCGCATTCGTGACGTGGCGGCAAGCAGGCCGCAAGGCGGAGCAATCCACGCAGCCGCCCGTGGCGGCTAGTCCTTCGTGAGCCACATCCCGCACTCTTTCATCGCCGGCTCGTACGGGTTGGCGATCTCTTCTTTGTTTGACTGCAGCCAGCGTTTCTTCGCCATCGGGCAGTAGGCGACTGCAGGCTTGTCGCCGGTCGCGGCTGCCCGAAACTTGACCATCTCGTCGGAAAGGAGGCCGAATGCCGTGCGCGCCTTCTCGAGGTCGGTGCTCGTTGCGACGCTGTCGGCCGCTTTCGCGATCGTGTCGTTCTTCGCTTCGGTCGCCGCGGCCGAGAGCGCCTTCGCGCTCGACTGCACGTCTTTCAGCGAGTTCTTCAGCAATCCCTGGCGGATCGCTTCATATTTCGAGAAAACCGCGGGATTCGCGAAGAGAAGAGGCGCAGCGAGAGCGAAGAGGACGATCGGGAGGACGCGTTTCATGTGCAGGAAAACGGGCCGCCCTTTGCGGTCATTCCGACTGCCGCTTCTTTGCATTCCTCGAGAACCAGACCTCGAATTGACGCGCCTTCTCGTTGCCGTTCTGTTTCACTTCGACAGGCTTCGCGGTGACGCCCTCTTTCGCGAGCTGCGCGGCGATTTTCGCTGCTTCTTCTTTGTCTTCCTCGCGGAAGTAGCGGACTTCCGTTTCCTTCGGAATGACGGCGCCTAACTTCGCGACGTTCTCGATTCCCGGCGCGACGTAGCCACCCTTGATGTAGTCCGTTTGCAGGTCTCTCACGCCCTCGCGCTGACTTTCCTCCGCGATTTGAAGGTCGATTTTCGGCGCTGTCTCTGCTTTAGACTTATCGATCGCCCGCGTGATCTGCGCCTGGATGTGCGGACGCGTGCTCTCCGCCTGCACCCATTTCAGCGTGTTCTGCAAATCAGTCTTCTCGTTTTCGAGCGTTTCAATCCGCGCGTTGAGATTGGTCACGACTGCATCGAGGTCCGCCTTCTCTTCCATCAACTTGGCGTTGCTGGTCTGCAGCTTCGCGTTCGCGCCGTTCAGCTCAGCGTTCGCCTTCATGAGCCGCGATCCGGCGACGAGCACCAGCGCGATGACGATCAGCACCGGCAGCAGCGTTGCCAGCAGCGTGCTGCGACGCTCGCGCTTTCGCGAGCGCGCGATCTGTTCGCGGATCCCGCCGTAGATGTCGTCGGTCATGCGGTGCCTTTCTTCACGAAGTCGAGCAGCAGTCCTTCGAGCTGCGGCAGATCGGCGTTCGGCTGTTGCGCCTCCGTTTTCAGCCAGCGCAGGTAACGCACGCGCTGCTCGCGCGCGATGATCTCTTTCAGCGGAAAGCCGCCCATCGATCCGATGAACGTCCCGGCGATGGCGATGATCGGCTTCATCGACTCCGAGACCGGCGTGATCGCCGGAAAGGCGAACACGATGACCAGCACGGCCACTCCGATCATGACCAGCGCCCCCGCGTAGATATAGAACCAGCGGATCGAGCTGCGCTCGGTCTCGACGGCGAATTCGGCGGTCTCCGGGATGCGCATGGGAGTAGTTCCATATATTACGCCCGATCGCAACCGTTACACTTTCCCCGTGTACGAACGACGTCACGAGAAGCTTGCATCACGCGCCCATTTCACGCGACGCGTCATCCGTCACGGAACGCTGGCGGTTTCCGTCGTCGCCGGCGCGCTGTTCGTCGGCATCCTCGGCTACCACACGATCGGCGGCCTCGGATGGATCGATTCCTATCTCAATGCCGCGATGATCCTCGGCGGAATGGGTCCCGTGAACCCGCTGGAGACGCCGGCGGCGAAGCTCTTCGCCGGCACCTATGCGCTGTTCGCGGGACTCGTCTTCATCACCATCTCCGGCATCATCCTCGCGCCGTTCCTGCACCGGCTGATGCACCTGTTTCACCTGGAGAAGTAGCCTCCAGGCCTCCAAGCCTCCCGGTCTCCGAGGTTTCTCGGAGGCAAGGAGGCCCGGAGGCTTGGAGGCTGATGGTTACTTCTTCCCTCCGCCGTTGATGAACGCCACGATGTCGTCGGACACCGCCTGGTTGGACGGGCGGTAGAGATACATCATGTGTCCGCCGTCGTAGTCCTTGATCGTCATGCGGCTCGCATCGATGCCGCTGTGCTCGAGCATGTAGCTCGTGGCGAAGTAGGACGTCGTGAGGTCGTCGTAGCCGGCCGCGCAGAAGATGCGCAGCGCTTCGTTGTCTTTCGTTCCCTGCGCGAGAGCGCCGGTGACGTCGACGAATCCGGAGAATGCGCCACGGCGATTGGCGGGGCGCTTCCACTTCTGGTTCGCGTCGCCGCTCTGCGGGAAGTAGCGGCGATCCATGTCGACGCCCAGCTCGTCGTGCAGGTAGGTGTTGAACAGCGAGACGTAGATCGGGCCGGTCTTCGCGTTGAACGGATCGCCGTCGGGAAATTCGGCGGCGTCGTCGAGCTCGTCCTGTTCGTAGCGGCCGTCGAGAAGGCCGATCGATTTACCTTCGTCTCGCAGGAGCTCTTTGATGAAGCGCGGCGCGTAGATGCGGAGATTGCTGCGCAGGATGTACTGCTTCGAGAGTCCGGTGTAGCGATGCATCTGCTCCGCGATCTTGTCCTTCTCCGCGTCGGAAAGGTGGTCGCCCTGGAAGAGCGCGACGAGGTAGTCGGAGCCGGCGAATTTCTCAACCTCCCGTAGCAGAGTCGCGCGGTCCTTCCACGGGTCGGGAAGTTTGTGGTGATAGAACGCGGTGGCGGCGAGCGCGGGAAGGTGCGTGGCGAACGAGAGGTCGTTGCCGGCGACGACGAACGGCAGCGTGCCCATATTGAGCGCGGGCGAGATCAGGATGACGCCGTTGAGACCGACGCCGAGGTCGCCCTGCAGCCGCGGAACGAGCATCGAGGAGCGGATGCCGCCGTAGCTCTCGCCGAGGATGTACTTCGGCGAGTTCCAGCGATTGTGCTGCGTGATGTAGCCGCGGATGAACTCCGCGACCGAGTCCGCGTCCTCGTCGTATCCCCAGAAGTCTTCGTCTTTCTTGTCGCCGAGCGCGTGGCTGTAGCCGGTGCCGACGGGATCGACGAACACGAGATCGGTGGCGCGGAAGATCGTCGACGTGTTGTCGCGCAGCTTGTACGGCGGCGCGCCGGGATCGGAGGCGTCGCTCGGGATGTCGATCACCTTCGGACCGACGAGTCCGAAATGCAACCAGACGGATGCGGATCCGGGTCCGCCGTTGAAGACGAACGTGACGGGCCGGTCGTCCGCTTTCGCTCCGTCCTTCGTGTACGCGATGGTGAAGAAGCTCGCGGTGTTCTTTCCCGCGCCGTCCTTCAGAAAAATCTCTTCCGACGTCGTCGTGTACGCGACGTCTTCCGCACCGATCTTCATCCGATGCTGTTTGACGAACTTCTTCGGCTCGGGCGGTTTCTCCGACGGCTTGTCGCCGCCGGCCGGCTTCGCGTCCTGCGCGAAGAGGGGGAAGCAAAGAACGAACATCAGTGCTGCAATCACGGGCCTGACCTTCATCGACACACTCCTTCCTGGGGACATAGACGACGGAGTATAGATACGCGTTAGTCGCGCATGGGTTTACCTGGTGTGGGGCAGGCTTTCCCGCCTGCCGCCCGGAGGGCAGGTTGGAAAACCTGCCCCATACGGGGTCACTTCGATTCGACGATGCCGTGGCGCAGCGCGTAGCCGACGACTTCGGCGCGATTGTGCAGCCGCAGTTTGTCGAGGATGTTGCGGACGTGAAACTTCACGGTGTTCTCGCTGAGTCCGAGGCGCTTGGCGAGCTTGCGGTTCGACGTCACGCCTTCGACCATCAGCTCGAGCACTTCGCGCTCGCGCGCGGTCAGCGTCTCGTCGTCCGACGGCGCGGCGGCCGCGGTCTCGACCGGCTTCGCGAATTCCTGCAGCAGCTTGCGCGCGAGCGCCGGCGTCAGCGCGGGCTCGCCGCGTTGCGCGCGGTCGAGCATTTCGAAGAACGCTTCGGCTTCGAGGTTCTTGAGCAGATATCCCTGCGCGCCCGACTTGATCGCATCGAACAGTTTCGAGTCCTCCTCGGATGCCGTGAGGATGACGACTTTGATGTCCGGCAACTCCGTGGTGAGGAGCTTCGTCGCCTCGATGCCGTTGAGCTCCGGCATCTGCAAGTCCATCAGCACGAGATCGGGCTTCAGCTCGCGCGCGAGCGTCACCGCTTCGCGCCCATTCTTCGCTTCGCCAGCGATTTCGTGGCCTTCGGCCATCAACAGACTTCGGAGTCCGTCGCGGAACAGCGCGTGATCGTCGGCGATGAGGATGCGCACCGGGAAAAGAGTATAGGTGGATAGGACAAATAGGACAGATAGGACGAATAGGACGGATAGGACGAAGGACTTCCTATCTGTCCTATTCGTCCTATCTGTCCTATTTGTCCTATTTGTCCTATCCGCTCACCGGCACTTCGAACCGCACCGTCGTTCCCGTGCCCGGCGCGCTCTCGATCTCGAGCGTCCCGCCGACGCCGGCCGCGCGCTCGCGCATGGTCGTCAGTCCGAATTGCGGGAACTCGCTGCGCGGACGCGGGGCGCCGGAGGCGAAGCCGACGCCGTTGTCGATCACCGTGGTCACGACTTTTCCGTTGCGGCGGTGGATCTCGACGCGCGCGAGCGATGCGCGCGAGTGTTTGCGCACGTTCGTCAGCGCTTCCTGCACGATGCGCACGAGCTGCAATTCGATCGCGGGTTTGAGCGGAACGTCGTTGTCGATGGTGAGCGACATCGAGATGCCGCTCATCTCCTGCCAGCGCTCGAGGTATTCCTGCAGCACGTCGGCGAGCGTTTTTTCCGCGCCGGGGAGCGTGCGCAGTTCGACGATCGACTCGCGCACGTCGCTGTATGCCTTGCGCGCCGCGGCGGCGAGCTCACGCAGTTGTCCGCCCGCTTCCTCCGTCTTCTCGCGCTTGAGGTACGTCTCCGCGGCCTGCGCCTTCGTGTTCACGTAGCCGAGGATTTGCGCGAGGCCGTCGTGCATCTCGTGGGCGATGCGGATGCGTTCTTCCGCCACCGCGAGATCCGCGACCTGTTGATGCAAATGCGCGTTGTCGATCGCGAGCGCGGCCTGCAGCGCGAAACGCGCCAGCGTTTCTTCGTCATCGCGCGTGAACTGCGACGGGGACAACTTTTCGGTGAGATAGAGATTGCCGAGGAACGGGCTCTTGCAGGGAATCGGAACCGCGAGCAGCGATCGCATCGGCGGATGGTTCGGCGGAAAGCCGTACGAATGCGGATGCTGCCCGATGTCGGGCAAGCGAAGCGTCTGCCCTTCGCGCAACACGACGCCGAGGAGGCCGTGGCCGACGGGAGGCGGCCCGATTGCGGCGCGCTGTTCGGGAGTGATGCCGCTGGTGATGAACGAGGAGATGCGTCCCTGCGCGTCGACGACGGAGAGCGCGCCGTATTGCGCGCCGACGAGATTCTTCGCCTGCTCGACGACTTTCTTCAGCACGACGTCGAGCGAGAGATCGGCGGTGACGTCGAGTCCCGCGCCGTGCAGCGCGAGCAGCTCGCTGTTCTGCCGCTGCAGCCGCGCGTTCATCTCGTCGACGTAGCGGAAGATGATGGCCGTGAACACGACGATCGCCAGGATGGCGACGAGATCGAGCGTGAGCCGTTTTTGCCAGGCGATGAAGCCAATCAGGAACGAGCGCGACACGTCGATCAGAATCACGGCGAGGATCGGCGCGAGCGCCGCGACGAGACGGAGTCGTTTCAGCGTCATCAGGAGATGAGAACCGTTGAACGGGAGAGCGTATTGTGTACTAAAGCGGCCGTAGCTCATGGCTGCCCGCATTGTCGGTCGCTCATCGCAGGAAAACGACATGCGAAAGGATGGCTGACCGGCCATCCTTTGGGGTGGGACGGCTCATCCCGCGATTGGCCCACCTCGTCACATAACTGTCGTCCATGCGGAAGTGCGGACCTACGTTCCGCGTATGACCAGAAAGTTATTTACCCTCCTCCTTTTCCTCCTGACGTTCTCCCTCGCAGCACAACAGACTCCGTACGCGGGCGCGATCGCGATTCCCGGGACTCTGCAGGCCGAAAACTTCGACAACGGCGGCGAAGGCGTCGCGTGGCACGACACGACGGCCGGCAATCTGTTCGGGTCGACGGTCTATCGCAATACCGACGTCGACGTCGGCCAGATCCCGTCGGGCGGCTTTCACGTCGGCGCGGTCGAGGCGGCCGAGTGGACCGAGTACACCGTGAACATCGCGTCCGCCGGCACGTACACGGTGACGCTGCGCTGGGCTTCGGCGTACACCGGGAGCACGACCTTTCGCCTGCAGCTCGACAACGTCGTCATCGCCAACAGCACGCAGTCGGTGACGTCGACGGGCGACTGGCAGGCGTACACGACGAAGACGTTCAACATCGATCTCAACTCGACCAGCACGCACATTCTGAAAGTCGACTTCCTGACCGGACACTGGAACTTCGACTCGATGCAATTCACGAAGTGCCCGGCGCCCGTGCCTGCGAAGCCGAACGCGGTCACGTCGGATCCGAATCTCGACGTCACGTTCTCGACGAGCAACGTCGTGGGCTGGACGTATCAATGGCTGAAGAACGGCGTGCCGATCGCCGTGACGGCGACGAACGGCGCAAACACTCCGACGCTGACGGTGAAGAACGTCGAGCAGTACAAAGACGGCGCGAACTACAGCGTGAAGGTGACGACCGGCTGCGGTCTTTCAGCGACGACGGGAACGGCATTGTTGCGCGTGCGTTGCGGAACGTCTCCCGGCAAGCCGGGCTGGGTCGAAGCGAACATCGGCCGCGCGTTGAATCCCGATCCCAACGGACCGGGCGATCTCTGCGACTGGCCCTCGAACGTCAATACGAATTTCCCGTACGACATCACGTTCGCCGGCAGCTACAACATCGCGCCGCTCGCGGCCGCCGTCGCCTACGTCAAAGAGCCGGTCCGGGCCGGCGTGTGGGACATGAACACCTGGTGGTCCGATTATCTGGCGGGCGAGCTCGGCGACCGGGGCAACGTCTGGTATTTCGGCGGCAAGGAATTCGGCTCGTACGTGTACCAGGAGTACAACGAGACCGCGGTGCTCGCGGTGCACTACATGGCGCACGTGCGCGGCAACACGGCGCTCGAGAATCTCGCGAAACGCTGGTTGCGCGCGGCGATCGGATTGCACGCGATCGCGGCCTCGTCCAGTCTGCCGGCGACACTGCATGCGAACGGTCTGGCGATCAACGTCACGACGCCGTACACCGGCCCTTACACGGCCTTCGCCGGAGATCGCTCGGGCTGGGGCTTCTGGACCTCGCCGCAACGCAACATCCTTCTCGCGCAAGGCGCCGGAATCTTCTGGTCCGGGAACAATACGACCGAGACGACCGCGCAATCGACGACGCGGGGATACATCGAGCAGGGTTGGATCGCGGGAGGTTTCCCGGTGGTCGCCGCCTACGGAATGAGCTCGACGGATGCGTCGAATCTCACGAAGGCGATCAACACCGATTGTCTGCCGCCGAGCTTCGTCTCGAGTTTCCTCGGCTCCAATCTGCGGACCCTGAGCCGCTATCACGTCGTCGCGTGGTCGGGAGTGAAGGCGACGCTGATGGAGACGAGCAACAACAACAACACGGCGCCGACGTTCGGCGCGGTGTATTTCTCTTCATCGCGCGAGGCGCATTTCCTCTATCCGTGGGGCGGCGTATTCGACGGCAACAGCAGCCAGGACCGCAACGGCATCTGCAACGGCACGGCGACGCTCGATCTCGCCGGACACACGATGTCCGCATCGCATCCTGATTGCTTCGGCGGTCAGGCGGCGCAGTCGGCGACGATCAACTACCTGCCGTCGACGACGGTGAAGTATCACGTGATTCTCGATCCGAACGCGGCACCGACGGCGACAACGACGTCGACCTGTCAGTGACGTAGTGCTTCCAACCCCCGGTGTGGCGCAGGCTTTCCAGCCTGCGCTCCGGGGGGCAGGCTGGAAAGCCTGCCCTACACCGGGGCTTCCAGCTCGGCGAGCGCCTCGCTCAGCGACAGCGCTCGCCAGCAATACGGCGCGACCTGCTCCAATCCTGCTTTGCGAAAGGCACCGCGATACCACGCCGCCGGGCGCACGAGGAACGAGTCGAGATCGCCGATCACTTCGTCTTCCTTCGTCAGCACTTCCATGAACGCGATGCCGTTGCACACCTTGGCGACGGTCGTGAGTCCGGCGCGGATCTCGTTGTCGGGAACGTAATGCATCACGTCGGAGCAGACGACGAGGTCGTACGTCTCGAGATCGAGCGACGGCAGCTCACCGAAGGTTGCGAGCCGGATGTTGCGCTGTTTGCCGAAGCGGTGGACGGCGTACTCCGATGAATCGAATCCTGTGTACTGCACGCGCGGACGAAACGCCTGCAGGTGCGCGAGCCACGCGCCTTCGCCGCAGCCGATGTCGAGCACGGAGCGCAGCTGGCGGCGGAGGAAGTACTCCGTCGTCGCGATCGCCAGCGCGACTTTCCGCCGCACTTCTTCGTGGGAGTTGATGCGCGTCGCGCGGTCGTGGTACCAGCGGCGGAAGTATTCGCGGTCGTACTGCTTGGTCATGATCGCTCAGCGGCGCGGCAGAAAGTCCCGCGCATCGAGATACTCCTCGGGGATCAACAGAAACTCTTCGACCGCGTATTTGCGGCGGATTTCTTCGGAAGAGAGATGGTCGGCGAGGATGAGTCCTTCCACTTCGCCGCTCCGTCCCGGCAGGTCCCAGCCCGTCCAGATCTCGGCGTCGCTGTACGGTCGCAGCGAGATCTTTTGCAGGTAACGCGACATTACGTGGCGCGTCCTTTTTTGCGTTGCTCGGGATACAACGACAGGAACTGTTTGAGCGCCGCCATCGCCTCGACGATGCCTTCGGGAATCGTCTTGAGCCGGAGCCAGTAGCAGCCGGGATCGAGCAGGTTGCGCAGCAGCTCGATGAAGTGATTCAGCGAAAGGTAGGTGTTCTGGTAGAGCTTTCCTTTGGCGCCGGCGTCCTGCTGCGTGCGCTGCAGTTTGCTGATGATGCGCGCGGCGAGGTAGTACGGCGTCTGCAGCGCGTCGAACTCCTCGTGCGACATGCGCGGACCTTTGGTGATGTGCTGCCGGTTGACGGTCGCCTGCAGATAGTCGAGCGTGACGAGGACGGCGGTCTTCGGAATCGGACTGCATTTGCCGGTGTCGATCGACTGCGTGAGGAACGCGAGCAGCGTCTTCACCTGCTCGCTGTCGGGATAGCTCAATTCGCGAAGGCCGTACTTTTTCGCAATCGCTCGCTCGTCGATTTGGTTGGGAGGGACCTCCATATGGATCGCGGTGCAGAATAGCACGCTAGAATCACCGCCAATGCAGCCGGTATCCGACATCCTGAGCAAGGCTTCGCTCTTCAATCTTCTCGATCCGTCCGAACGAAATGACCTCGAGCGGACGCTCGAGTGGCGCGCGTTCGGAACGGGGGACACGGTCTTCAGCATCGGCGAGCCGGGCGACTCGATGTACATCGTCGGCAGCGGCCAGGTCGAGCTGTCGGTGAAGGACAACGTCGGCGCGAAGATCGTGCTCGCGACCGCGGGACCGGGCGAACAGTTCGGCGAGCTGTCGCTCCTCGACGGCGGCGCCCGCACGGCCAGCGCGGTCGCGCTCGAGGACTCGATGCTGCTGATGCTCGACCGCGACGACCTGCTCGAGTTTCTCAAAAGCCATCCCGACGCGTCGCTCGACCTGCTCGCGACGATGGGGCAGCGCATCCGCGCGACCGACGAGCTGCTGCGCCGGCGCGTCGCGCGCAACATCAACGAAGAGATCGCGATCCGCAGCACGCCGATGGAACGCTTCGCCGATCTCATCGCCGTCTTCAGCGGCAGCATTCAGTTTCTGCTGCTCAACGCGCTCTGGTTCCTGGCCTGGATTCTTTGGAACACGACGCCGAAGGTCCGGCACTTCGATCCGTATCCGTTCGGCTTCCTGACGATGGTCGTGTCGCTCGAGGCGATCTTCCTCTCGATCTTCGTCCTCGTCAGTCAGAACCGGCAGGCCGCGAAGGACCGCTTGCGCGCCGACGCCGAATATGAAGTGAACTTGAAGGCCGAGCTCGAGGTCGCGCACCTGCACGAGAAGATGGACAAGCTGACCGAGGACCTCTTAGCGCGGATGCCGAAGCCGGAGCGGCCGTCCGCGCGGACGCATGCAGTTAGCGAGTAGCGGGCAGCGGGTAGGAGTTCCTGCTCGCCGCCCGCTACCCGCTGCCCGCTATTTCCAATTCAACTCGAACGTGCACGTGCGGTCGCCGTGGCACTGGCACTTCGTCTCCGTCACCGTCGGATTCGCGCCGCCGTGGCGGAGGATCGACTCCTGGAAGTATCCGATCGCGCTGCCGCAGAAGATCGGGCTGTAGCAGGGGTACGCGCTGTAAATCATCCGCGCGCCGTTCGGCGTCTTCTCGAATTTCACGCTGCCGAATTTCTGATACTGGTTGTGAAAGAGCGCATTGTTTTCCAGGAACTTCTCGAGCTCTTCGGAGTCGAGCGACTTGTACACGCGTCCGATGCCCAGCTCCGCCGACGCCGCGCCGATCAGCGCGAGGACGTTCGGGTAGTTCGCTTTCAGCTCTTCGTGAATCGCGCGATCGAGCTCGATCAGCGACTCGAACTCGCACCACGAAGAGGCGAGGGGAGTCTTCGCGTAGCCGCGCGTCCGCGGCGTCAGCTTCGCCAGCAGTTTGATGAACCCTTCTTCGCCAAGCGTGTCGAGGAGGAACTGCTTCCGCCCGCCGAACATCACGCCCTTCACTTTGCAGACCGAAGGATCGGGACCGATGAGAACTTCTTTTCCTTCGAGGCGGGGCGGGTGTGCGGGCGCGGGGCGCTCCTGCAGCAGGGACATGCGGGGATTCTACGCCGGTGGAGCGGCGCCCGCTTCGGGCGCCGGGATCTCGCGAGTAATCGGCGGCCGAAGCGGCTGCCGCTCCACTATCTCAGACTGCGGAACGCTTCGGGAACGAAGTCTCCGTCGCTCGCTTCGCGCGCGGCGATCGCGATCTGGAACTGCATCACGTCGGCGGGCACTGGATTCTGATAGCCGTCGAGTGTGTCGCGCAGCGCCTCCTGCGCCGAACAATTCGCGGTCTTCACCGAGCGATACAACTTCACCGCGATCGCCTCGGCCGCTCCCGGCGTGAGGAGCGTCGGAATCATCGGTTCGATCGCGGCGAAGTCGGCGTCGTTCAGCTCGATGCCGCGACGCTTCGACAGCGCGCGGATCAGCGCGAAGCTTTCCGTCGGATTCGTCGTCGGGAAGATCGGAATCTTCACGTCGACGCGGCCGGGGCGTTTCAAGTCGACTTCGATCAGGTCGGGACGGCTCGACGCCAGGATCCAGACGATGCGTCCGCGATTCGCGGGATTGCTCATCTGCTCCGCGAACATTCCGTAGATGCGGCCGGAGAGTCCAGAGTCGCTCGATCCCGCTTCGCGCTTGCCGAGCGACTGATCGGCTTCGTCGATGAAGACGAAACAGCGTCCGAGGCCTTGCAGCAGGCGAAAGATTTTCTCGAGATTGCCCTCGGTGCTGCCGACCCATTTGTCGCGGAAGTTCTTCAGCTTCACGACCGGCACGCCCGCTTCGCCGGCGAGGCATTCGACGAGATACGTTTTGCCGGTGCCGACCGGACCGCAGATGAGATAGCCCATCGGCAGCGCCTGCACGTCGTTCATCTGCCACAGCTTCACGTCCTGCCGCAGCCACGCTTTCAGTTTGTCCTGCGCGTGGAAGTCGTCGAGCGTGCGCTTCGACTCGATGAAGTCGATGAGTCCCGCGGAGTCGCGCTCGACCAGCTCCTTGCGCATGTCGACGAGATCGTGCGCGTGCAGCGGCTGACGCTCGTATGTCCGCGTGCGCAGCAGGTTCTCGACGGACGTCAGTGTCGTGCCGGTGAGCTGCGCGGCGAGCGAGTCGTACGCCGGCGCGAACTCCGCGAGCGCGGGCGCGTGGTCTTTCGAGAGCAGCGTGATCGCTTCGCGCAATTCGTCGCTCGACGGGATCGGCACTTCGATCGCGGCCGCACGAGGATTCGTGACGATGAGCGGATGCAGATCGTGCAGGTTGTCGGAGATGAGAAACGTCGCCAGTGAATGGCGCGCGAGTTGATCGTCGGCGGCCCAGTCGCGCATCAGAAGCGCGAGCGCGTTGAGGTCGTAATTGAGCGCGCCGGGCAGCGCGGGCGCGACGAGATGCGCGGCCTTCATGTAGAAGCCGATCTGATAGCAGTCCTGCCCGAGGCGCGTGAGATTCGCGCAGTAGCGGAAAAAGCGGGTGAGCCATTCGGTGGCGGCGCGCGGCGCGCGGGGCAGCTCGGGCGTCTCGCGATAGCCGGGCCACTTCTGCACGATCTCGCCGCCCTTGTCGATGCGTACGCCGTTGCCGAGGTCGTAGGAGAGGATGACGTCGAAGCGCGGCAACATCACGCGCGAGAGAAACTCGTACAGACTGCCGAGCGTTTTCCCTTCGAGGACGAAGCGGTCGTTCACGTTGCCGAACAGCAGGAACTGATTCGCGGCCGTGGACGCGTAAAGAGAGATGAGCTTTTCAGCCCAGTTGGGGAGGCTCATGGGTGCAGGCTCACAGGCTCACAGGCTCATAGACTCATAGGCTCATAGGCGCACAGGCTCATAGGCGCACAGGCTCATAGGCGCACAGGCTCATAGGCTCACAGATCATATTGTGGTCGGTGGCTCCTCTGGGCCCATGAGCCTCTGAGCCTCTGCGCCTGTCCCTGCTCCTTCCTCGATGTTCAACAAGCGCGACGTCAATTCGACGCCGATGGAAATTGCAGCGGGGCGTCCGCGCAGCGTCGCCTCTTCCAGCGCGAGATCGAACTGCGTCTCGATGCGTGCGAGATCGGCTTCGATCTCGTCGAGCGACGTCGCGCGATCGTCGATGTTGTCGAGCCGTCCGCGCAGCAGATCGAGCGTCGCTTGCTTCGAGTCACGCGCCGCCGCGGAGAGTTGCGGCGCGGCGATCTCGCGCTGGAGCGCGTCGATCTGTTTTTGCAGCTCGCGCTCGTCGGCGCTCGGCGCGATGATGAGATTGCGCTGCGCGACGAGGAGTCGCAGAAAGAGAAACGTCAGCTTCTGCAGCGCCTCGCGATTGCTGTCGACGAAGAGATCCTCGTCCGGCGCGGTCTCGCGATACAGCGTCTCCAGTCGCTCGCGCTTGTCTTCGATCTTCTTGTAGCGCTGCCGCGCCGCGCCGCCGACGTTCGACAGCAACCGGTCGCGCGATTCTTCCGTGTCGTCGCGCAACTGACTCACGCGCTGCTCGTCGATCCACTTCTGAAATCCGGGATTCGACGCCATCGTGAGGAGATAAAGGAACTCCCCCGCGGCAGTCACTCCCCAGATCGCGGGATCGAACCATCCCGCGACGAGGCCCGCGACTACCGCGAGCGCGTTCCACGGAACGCGGAGCAGCGGAACGTCCGGTCTCGCGAAGAAGGCGTGCCAGAGATAGCGCATGTCAGGCTACGCCCGATGGCGGCTGCGCTGATGGCGGATGGCGGATGGCAGCTGCGCTGATGGCGGATGGCAGATGGCAGATGGCAGAGGTGATGAAGTGCTCATATTGATCTTTCCACTTTTGCCATCTGCCATCTGCCATCCGCCATCCGCCATCAGCGCAGCCGCCATCGGGCGAAGCCCTCACTCCGTCGCCGGCCCCATCGACTTCACCGGCTCGGCTGCCGGCGCGCTTACGTCCGCGGACGGTTCGATCGCGATTCCTTCTTTTGCCGCAAAGTCGGCGAGCGCCTGTTCGGCGAGCGCCTTCTGTTCTTCTTCCTTCTCCACGATCTCGGAGGTGTTCATCGAGTCGCGCGCGACGCGCGCGCGTCCGGCCGCTTTCTCGCGCTCTTCCTCGACCATCTTGTGCAGGCGGTCGAGTGTGTCGCCCGAGCCGCCGATCGAGGTGATCATTCCCGATGCCATCTCCGTCAGCTCGGCCGTCGCCTTCTTGATCTTCAGATCATCGAGGCTCGACTTCAGCTCCTGAATCTTCGCCTGCGCCGCCTTCACCGACACGTCGCGCGCTTTGATCAATTCTTTGTAGGTCGTCTCCGCCTGCTGCAGCTGCGTGCGGTTCTCCGTCAGCTCGCGCTGGCTGCTCTGCAAACGCAGCGCGTAGTTGCCCGCGGCTTCGCGATTTCCTGCGCGCAGGTTCGCGGCCGTCTTCGCGCGCAGTTCGCGCTCTTCCGTCTCCAGCCTGCGGATCTGCGTCATGAGGCGCTCGCAGAGTCCGGCGTGCGCGGCGAGTCCCTCGTTGTAATTCCCGATCTGCTTGCGGAGGTGTTCCTTCTCCACCTCGAGCAGCGCCTCGGGGTTCTGGCGCTCGAGTCCGGAAATGAAAAGCCCGAAGAAACCGCGGATCAGGTTGCCGAGTCGTTTGAACATGAGCGCTCCTTGCGGACGAGAGTTTATACGTAGACTTGCAGGATGGAGTTCCGATGAACGCAGCCCTGATCGCCGCCGTCTGGATTTCCTTCGCGCCCGTGCTGACGCCGCGGCAGGAGGTCGCCGTGACGACCGCGCTCGGCAAGCTCTATCTCATTGGAGGTTTGCAGGGACGGACCGTGCTCGCGTCGGTCGAAGAGTACGACCCGCTTACGAATCGCTGGCGCTTCATCGCGCCGCTTCCTGCGCCGCGTCACCACGCCGCGGCCGCGGCGATCGGAAACTCGATCTACGTCATCGGCGGCTTCGCGACGATCCTGTTCGATGAAGTGAGGACAGTCTATCGATACGACATCGCCGACGATCGATGGACGCAAGTCGCCGACCTGCCGGCTGCGCGCGGCGCACTGGCCGCGGTTGCGATCAATGGAAAGATCTACACCGTCGGCGGCGTCCCTGGCGGACAAGCGCTCACCGTCTACGATCCCGCGACCAACAGCTGGCGCACGCTTCCCGACATGCCGACGCCGCGCGAACACCTCGCCGCCGCAACTGCTAATGGCATCCTCTTCGTCGCCGGCGGACGCATGAGCGAAAACACGAACGCGTTCGAATGCTACGAGCCCGACCTCGATCGCTGGACCGTACTCCCGCCGATGCCAACCGCGCGCGGCGGCATCGCCGCGGCAACGCTGAAAAACCGCATCTACGTCTTCGGCGGCGAAGGCAACCCCGCCATCCCGGCCGGCGTCTTCGCAGAAACAGAATCCTTCGACCTCGCCACGTTCACCTGGCGCACCGAAGAGCCCATGCCCCACCCGAGACACGGCCTCGGAGCGGCAGCGATCGGCAACTTCATCTTCGTTCCAGCGGGTGCCTTGGTGCAGGGGTTTGGGACATCGAACGTGAATGACGCCATTACCGAGGAGTTGACTCCGCGGAGAAGGTCGGTGCGGCATTAACGGAGTCGTTTTCGCCAGTAGCCGGGGCGCCGCTTCTCGTGGGCAACTGCGACGATTCTTATGACGTTGTCGTCAAGAAAGTACACGAGCGAGTACGGATAAGTGGGAAAAACGTAACGCCGTGTTCCCGCAAGATAGCTGGGCCATTGAGCGGGTGCCTCAATGACCTTCTCGATGGCATGATCGACTTCGCGTTAAGAATCCCGCTTCGGCCGATTCGCTCCGCTTGCGGTACCACGCACGATCTCTTTCGACTTCGGTAACGGCTTCCTCGAAGAACTCGATCTGCATCATCTGCCCGGGCGATGCAAGTGTGCCCGGACTTCAGACCATGGGATTGTCTTCACTGTACCGGCGCGATACTCCGCCATTCGACGCTCGATTTCCGCCGCCCAAGCTTCCTCGACTCCCTCGTCGGCCGGTTCCTCGATGCTTTCGAGCAACATTCCAGCGAGCTCCGCTCGGTCTTCAACCGGCAATCGTGCTGCCTCCTCGTAGAGTTGCTCCAAGGCTCGTGTCATAACCCCCATTCTAAGGAATTGCGGGCCTTGCCGGCAGACTGAAAAGCTATACCGGCGAAGAGAAAAGCTATGCCCGCGAAGTGAATTTCTCAGGATGTAAAAGCGAGCGAAACGAACTGATTCTGAAGTAGATGTGTCTCGTTAGAGGGGCGAAGGCCCTGGAATGCCCTTGACATGTGCGAAATCCCTCCCTAAACTCCGCCACATTCAACAAACCGACCGGTCGGCCGGTAAAACCGGAGGGAATCTGATGATACGTCGCCTGCTCGCCTTGCTTCTCCTTACTTTTAGTGCCGCGGCCGCTTTCGCCCAGATCGACAAGGGGTCGATCGAGGCGGTGGCTCTCGATCAAAGCAAGTCCCCCCTTCCCGGCGTGACCGTCACGGTCGCGCGGCCGGAGACGGGCTTTCAGACCGTCGTCGTAACGGATTCGTCCGGCACCGCGAGTTTCCCGACGTTGCAACCGGGCAATTACGAGGTCTCGTTCGCGCTCGAGGGTTTTGCGCCGGTGTCCGCGCAGAAGTTCGTGCTTCGCGTCGGTCAGGTGGCGAAAGTCGCGGTGACGATGCAGGCGGCGGCGAGTGAGACGATCACGGTCAGTGCGGACGCGCCGATCGTCGACGTGCACAAGACGGACTCGTCGACGAACATCGTTCCGGAGCAGATCGACGCACTGCCGGTCGCGGATCGCGATTTCCAGAAGCTCGCGTTCATCGCGCCGGGCGTGCAGCGCGAGCGCGGCGGTTTCCGCTTCATCAACGGCGGTCCGGTCGTCGGCGCCGGCGGCAACGCATCGCAGACGACGATCTTCGTGAACGGCGTCGATCTCACCGATCAGGTCAACGGACTCGCGCGCGCGCGATTCAGCCAGGACGCGGTCCGCGAGTTTCGCGTGATCACGAATCGCTTCGACCCGGAGATCGGCGGATCCGCGGGCGGCGCGCTGTCGATCGTCACCAAGACCGGCACGAACGACATGCACGGCAACGTGTTCGGATTCTTCCGCGACGCGTCCCTGCGCTCCGAGCGCGCGCTCGAGCTGAAAAAGTACGACGACTACAGCCGCCGGCAGTACGGCTTCACTCTCGGCGGTCCGGTCTCGCGCGACAAGCTGTTCTACTTCGCATCGCTCGAGCGCATCAGCGAGAACAACGTCACGTACTTCCGTCCGGCCGGGACGACGTTCGCGGGGCGCGCGGCCGACGTGAAGCTGCCGACCGATGAGACGCTGCTGTTCGGCAGCACCGACACGAATTTCAATTCGCAGATGACCGGCGGCATCAAAGTCGTTTATCAGAAATTCAAACAGGAGAACTTCCGCGTCGGCAGCAACGCCGGCGACGTCACTGCCGATCCATCGTACGGCCAGACGCTCGATCGCAAGAACTGGAACGGCACCGCCGAATACAACTGGGCGGTGTCTCCCGCTTCGTCGAACGAGGCGCGGTTCCAGTACGGCAAGCGCCGCTTCTCCGAGCCGACGAATTCCGACGCGGTCGCCGAGTGGTACTCGAGCGGCAACACGCTGAAGACCGGCGGCAACATCCTCGGCGATCTTCTCGGCGACGGCTCGACGTGGGAGCTGCGCGACACGTTCCACCACCACATCGCGGCCGGCCGCGGCTCGCACGACCTGAAAGCCGGCGCATCGCTGCAGCATGTGAAAGAGCGCTTCCGCCTCGACACGTACGAGCACGGCCTCTTCATCTACATCACCGACACGAAGGCGCTGCCGCTCGCGTACGCCTACGGCGTCGGCTCGTCCGACGTCGACAGCGACACCGACATCTACGGCGCGTTCCTCGAAGACGCATGGCGGCCGACCGCGCAGCTCACGCTGAACCTCGGCCTGCGCTACGACGTCGACACGAACGGCAACAACGAAGGCTTTACGCATCCGCTGATCCCGACGCCGCGCGATCGCGACACGAACAACTATCAGCCGCGAGTCGGATTCAGCTACGACCTGCGCGGCGACGGCACGAACATCCTGCGCGGCGGCGCCGGGAAATTCATTGGCCGCTATCTCCTCGTTCCCGCGCTCACCGAGCTGCAGCAGAACGGCGTCACCGGCCGCGTCACGTACACGCGCATCAACGGCGCGCTCCTCGGCTTCCCCACGCTCGCGCTCGATCCGAACAATCCGACGACGACCGGCATCCAGTCGAAGCCGGCGATCGCGCTGCTGGCGCCCGACTATCACCAGCCCGAGGCGACGCAGGCGTCGGTCGGATACACGATGAAACTCGGCGCGTCGCGCATGTACTTCGACACCGAGGCGGTCTACGTGAAGGGCTCGGACGAGATCGTGATCCGCGACGTGAACTGGAACGGCAACGCCGTCCGCACGCGTCCGTACACCGCGTACGACCAGGTCAACATGTACACGAACGACGGGCATTCGCAGTATCGCGCGCTCGTCCTCAGCCTCAACGGCAACATCCGCCGGAACGACCTCCTCACCGCGTCCGTCACGGTCGCGAGCAAGAAAAACATCTCCGACGACTTCAGCCCCGACTTCCCGACCGGCTATCCGAATGATCCGCACAACATCGAGGCGGAGTACGGACGCGCGCGCGGTGACGAGCGGCTCCGCGTCGTCCTGAGCGGCGTGTTCCATCTGCCGTGGGGACTCGTGGCCGCGCCGATCTTCGAATACGGTTCCGGCCAGCCGTGGACGCACCGCCTCGGATACGACTTCAACGGCGACGGCAAGAACTCCGATCGTCCGTCCGGCATCGGGCGCAACACCGAAGACGGACCTCCGTTCCGCCAGCTCTCTCTTCGTGTAACGAAGGGCTTCGACTTCGGCATGGGCAAAGTCGAGGCGATCGCCGAGGTGTTCAACCTGACGAACCTGACCAACTACGACGTGCAGTCGATCACCGCGGGCGAGTTCCTCAGCGGACCGACGGCCGCGAACCCCGCGCTGGCGGCGGTGAAGAACCCGAACTTCGGAAAATTCAATTCGGCCTTTCCGGCGCGCGAGTTCCAGTTGGGCGTGCGGTGGGTGTTCTGATCGTCATCCCGAGCGTGAGCGAGGGATCTGGGGCTCGGGTGGCGGTACGACGCACGTGCTTCGATGCCCCGCCCACCCAGGTTCCTCGCTGAACGCTCGGAATGACAGGTGCACGATGGACCTGAACCTCAAAGACAAGATCGTCGTCGTCACCGGAGGCGCGGCCGGAATCGGCCGCGCCACGGTGGCGGCCTTCGAAGCCGAAGGCGCGAGGGTGATCGTGTGGGACATGCCGGACGTCGACGTTACCGACGTTAACGCTGTTAACGCAGCTGCCAACGACGTCGCCGCGCAGTATGGACGCATCGACGTGCTCGTCAACAACGCCGGCATCGTGCGCGACGCGCAGCTGGTGAAGTGGAAAGACGGCGAGGTCGTGTCGACGATGAGCGACGACGTGTTCGACGCGGTCATCAACGTCAACCTCAAAGGCGTCTTCAACTGCACGCGCGCCGTCGCGCCGCACATGATCAAAGGCGGCGGGGGAGTGATTCTCAACGCGTCGTCGATCGTCGGCCTGTACGGAAACTTCGGACAGACGAATTACGCGGCGACGAAAGCGGGCGTGATCAGTTTCACGAAGACGTGGGCGCGCGAGCTCGGCCGGTTCAACATCCGCGTCAACTGCGTCGCGCCGGGATTCATCGCCACCGACATGGTGAAGTCGATGCCGCAGAGCATCCTCGACTCGATGGCCGGCAAGACGCCGATCGGAAAACTCGGCGAGCCGAAAGACATTGCCAACGCATACGTGTTTCTCGCCAGCGATGCCGCGAAGTTCGTGCACGGCACGGTGCTGAGCGTCGATGGCGGACTGGTGATGGGAACGTGAGAAGGCTCATGGGCACATGGGCTCAGAGGCTCATAGACGAGCTCCTGTGCGCCCATGAGCCCATGAGCCCATGAGCCACGAGCCCATGAGCCATGAGCCATGAGCCTATGAGCCTATGAGCCTCGATATGTATGCAACGATAGTTTCCACCGGCGCCTATCTGCCGGAGATCGAGATCACGAACGACGCGTTGCGCGCGAGGTTCAACGGCAACGCGCCGGAGTTCGTCGACAAGATGGAAGCGTCGAGCGGCATCCGCTCGCGCTGGTACGCGCCGTCCGACTGGGCCGCGTCCGATCTCGCGCTGCGCGCTGCGCGGCAGGCCCTCGACCGCGCGCACAAGAAGCCGGAAGATCTCGATCTCATCATCCTCGGCACGGACTCGCCGGACTACATCACGCCCGCCACCTCGGTCGTGCTGCAAGGAAAGCTCGGCGCGAAAAACGCCGGCACGTTCGACGTCGGCTGTGCCTGCGCTTCGTTTCCGACCGCGATCTCCAACGCGGCGGGACTGATGGCGACGAATCCGTCGCTGAAGACCGTGCTCGTCGTGTCCGTCTACCTGATGCACAAGCTCGCGAAGGAAGATGATCCGATGATCTTCTTCTACGGCGACGGCGCGGGCGCGGCGATCCTCGAGCGCAGCGAAGAGCCGGGATTCATCTCGTCGGCATTTCAGGCTGACGGCACGTACGCGAAAAACTGGCTGATCCCCGCGGGCGGCACGGTCGAGCCGGCGACGGAAGACGCGGCGCGCGAAGGGCGCACGATGGTGAAGATGTTCGAGCGTTATCCGCCCGAGATCAACAATGATGGATGGCCGCGCCTCGTGCGACGCGTTGCGTCGAACGGAAACTTCGACGTCAAAGAGATCGACTTCGCGATCTTCACCCAGGTGCGCAAGCCGACGATCGAGCTGGTGATGAATGATCTCGGCCTGCCGATGGAGAAGACGCACACGATCATGGAGCGCTGGGGCTACACCGGCTCCGCGTGCATTCCGATGGCGCTCGACGACGCGCTGCAGCAGAAGAAGATGAAGCCGGGAGATCTGGTCGTGCTGGTCGGATCAGGAGTCGGCTACAACCAGGCCGCCGCCGCCTTCCGCCTTCCGACCGTCGAGAGGCGCCTCTTTGGAAATTAACTCCGCCGCCGAATTCGTGCAGCTGACGCGCGGCGCGCTCGCCGCCGCCGGCTTCGCGCGCCGCGAGATCGACGGCACGGTGTACTTCGATACGGATGTCATCCCGAGCGTGAGCGAGGGACCTGGGTGGGTGGGGCAACGAAGCGCGCACCCACCCGCCCAGGTCCCTCGCTCCGCTCGGGATGACAAAACAATCGTGCTCGTGCACGGAGTGAACGATCACGCTGGAACGTGGTTCGCGATCGCTCCAACGCTCGCAAAAACCCATCGCGTGATCCTTCCCGATCTCCCCGGCCACGGCGAGAGCGCGCCGAAAGACGGACCGCTCCCGATCTCGCTGATGGTCTCGCAACTCGATCGAGTGGTGCGCGCCTCCGGCGCGCCTTTGATCACGCTCCTCGGCAACTCGATGGGCGGCTGGATCGCCATGCTCTACACACTCGCGCATCCGACCCGAGTCGAACGATTGATCCTCGAATCCTCCGGCGGACTCGCACTCTCGCTCGCATCGCCCGTCGTCGCAACCAATCGCGACGAAGCGATGGTCATCCTCCGCAACGTGCACGGCCCGCACTATCAACCGCAGGAGTGGGTGATCGACGCGCTGCTGCAGCGCGCGACTTCCTCTCCGATGCTGCGCGTCAGCGAAATGATCGAGCATCTCGTCGACGCGCGCCTCGGCGACATCACGGTGCCGACGACGATTCTCTGGGGCGCCGACGACGGCGTCGTCCCGCGCTCCTATGCCGAAGCGCTGCGCGATGGAATCGCGAATGCGAAGATGCACGTCATCGAAGGCGCCGCCCACATCCCGCACCTGCAACAGCCGGAGCGATTCCTCCAATGTTTGACTTCGACCTGCTGAGCGAACGCGCGCGCGTCACGCCCGATCGCCTCGCGCTCGTGTCGATCGAAACCGGCGAGCGCCTGACGTACGCGCAACTCGACGAGCGCACCGAGCGCGCAGCGCAAACGTTGCGTGCGATCCTGAAGCCGGGGGACCGCTTTGGCATCCTCGCGCACAACTGCATCGAATTCCTTGAGCTGTTCTTTGCAGCGGGAAGAGCCAACGCAATCGCGGTTCCGCTATCGACGCGCGCGACCGCGCACGAGTTGACGCACATCGCAACCGATTGCGAAATGCGCGCACTGTTCTACACGAACGAATTCGCCGATATTGCTCTCGCGCTACCCGTCCCCACGAAGCTCGCTTTTCCCGCGCCCGCGCCCGTGCCCGCTTCCGCGCCCGGGGCGGCGGTTTTAGTCGCTTCGCTCGCCCCCACCCCGGGCGCGGGAGCGGGCGCGGGCACGGGAAAAGACCGGGGCGCGGGCGCGGGTTCGGGCGCGGGTCCGGACGAACAAACTTACTGTCTGTTGTACACGAGCGGCACGACGGGAAAACCCAAGGGCGTCATGATCCCCAAACGCCAGCTCTACTGGAACGGCTACAACACGGCGCTCAATTGGGGCTTGAGAGAAGACGACGTCTCCCCGGTCTTCACTCCGCTCTACCACGCCGGCGGCATCGCCGCGTTTCTCATCCCCATCTTCTGCGCCGGCGGCACGATCGTCCTCCATAAATCTTTCCACGTCGCGCAGGTCTGGCGCACGATCGAACAGGAGCGCTGCACCGTCGTGTTGGGCGTGCCGACCATCTGGAAGTTGTTGATGGAGGCGTCGGAGTTCGCGACCGCGGACTTGAAATGCGTCCGCTGGTTCATCTCCGGCGGCGCGCCGCTCCCGCAGTACATCATCGACGCGTATCAACAGCGCGGCGTCGTCTTCAAACAGGGCTACGGCATGACCGAAGTCGGCGTGAACTGCTTCACGATGACGGTCGAGGATTCGTTCAGGAAACCAGGATCGATCGGCAAGCCGATGCTCTTCACCGAAGTGAAGCTCGAGAACATGGACGGAAATGTCGGCGAGATGTACATCCGCGGACCGCACGTCTCCCTCGGCTACTGGAACAACGAAGAGGCGACGCGCGCGGCATACGGCGACGACGGCTTCTTCCGCACCGGCGATCTCGCGCGACGCGACGAAGACGGCTTCTTCTACATCGCCGGACGCCGCAAGGAAATGTTCATCAGCGGCGGCGTGAACGTCTATCCCGCCGAGATCGAAGCGGAGCTGGTCGCGCATCCGTCCGTCTCCGACGCCGCCGTCATCGCCATCCCCGACGACACGTGGGGCGAAGCCGGCGTCGCCTTCATCGTCGGCAACATCACCTCCGACGATCTCACCGCCTACCTCGGCCTGCGCATCGCGAAATACAAGCTCCCGCGGCGCTTCGTCTTCGTAGACGCATTGCCGCGTACACCGTATGGAAAAGTAGAGAAGGAGAAGTTACGGACGCTGCTGAGCTAGCATTGCCGCGGATGACCCAGGAAGAGCGCTCCGAGAAATCGAAGCAGCAGATCCTCGACGCCGCGCTGAAGCTGTTCTCGCACAAGGGATACGGCGCGACCAGCGTGCGCGACATCGCCGAGGAGGCGGAGCTATCGAAGGGAAACGTGTATCACCACTTTCCCGACAAAGAGGCGATCTTTCGCGGACTGCTCGACCGCTACTTCCAGGCGATGGGACAGCCCGACTTTCCGTTCAACCGCGTCCTCCTCAACGGCACGTTTCCGGAGAACCTCGAGGACATGGGCAACGCCATCCGCGAGATCGTCCGCGACTATCGCGAATACGTCGCGCTGATCTACGTCGACGTCGTCGAATTCGACGGCACCCACGTCCGCAAGTTCTACAGCGACATGGCCGAGCGCTTCGACGCGTTCATGAAAGCGCACGGCATGGAGAAAGAGCTCGAAGGAAAACTCGCGCCCGGACTCTCGCCCGTGTCCGCGGTCATGCTCGCCACGCGCATCTTCTACAACTACTTCACCGTCGAGATTCTGTTCGGAGTGAAAGACCACTTCGGAAAAGAGACCGATGCGGCGGTGCGGGAGATCTCGCGGATTTTGAGGCATGGGATGTTGAAGGGGTAGGGACGAGCGCGTGCGCGGGTGATTGAAGCGATCTCGCTTGAACGTGCTTTTCGTGCACCGGCCGGGAACGCAGAACGCAGAGCGCAGAATGTAGAAGTGAGAAGCACATCCGCCCATCGATGCGTTTCGGGCGGCCTTCTTACTTTTACGTTCTGCGCTCTGCGTTCTGCGTTCCGGGCCGGTGCGCGCAAAGCACGCAACAGGCGTACGATTCGCCCAATCATGCGCAACCTGCTCTTCGTCTTCCTGCTCGCGGGCCCTGCCCTGCTCGCCCAAACTCCCTTCCAGGAAAAAGTCACCGTCACGTACGTCGAAGTTCCGGTCACGGTCCTCGGCCGCGACAACGCTCCCGTGCGAGGACTCACGAAGGCAAATTTCGAGCTGGTCGATGACGGGCAGAAGCGCACGATCGAATCGTTCGACGCGATCGACTTCGCCGCCGCGGAAACGCGGAAAGCGGTCTCGCCGCTGAACCCCGCGGCGCGCCGCAATTTCCTTTTGCTCTTTGACCTCTCGTACTCCGCGCCGAATTCGTATGCGCATGCGCAGGAGGCCGCGCGCAATTTCATCGCGCGCAGCGTCAACCGTCGCGATCTCGTCGCCGTCGCTTCCGCCGACGTCAATCGCGGCGTTCGTTTTCTCACGTCGTTCACGACCGATCGCGAGCTGCTGCTCGCCGCGATCAGGGACCCGTACAGCTTCCGCTCGTTCGATCCGCTGTCGATCGCCATCGCCGGCATCATCAACAACGAGGCGCCGGGCAGCGGTCCCGCGCCTTCGGGCATCGATCGCGCCGGAGCCGCGGAAGTGGCGATCGCCGATGTCGCGCGGCAGATCAACCGCGAAGAAGAAGGCTATCGCCGCATGCGCGTGAAGAAGCAGGTGGAGATGCTCGGCGCGGTCGCGCACTCGCTGCAGAAACTCGCCGGACGCAAACACATCGTGCTGCTCTCCGAGGGATTCGATCCGCGACTGATTCAGGGCCGGCTCGCCGGCGACTCGAAGGAGCAGAACGAAGAGAACACATTCTCGACGGCGGGCGAGGTGTGGAAAGTCGACACGGAAAAGCGATTCGGCAGCGCCGGGATGCAGAAAGACGTCGAGATGATGGCGGAAGAGTTTCGTCGCGCGGACGTCGTGTTGCACGCGGTGGACATCAAGGGACTGCGCGTGCAGAACGACGTGATGACCGGCGCGAACGCGAGCTCGAACGAAGGTTTGTTCGTGCTCGCGAATTCGACGGGCGGCACCGTCTTCCGCAATTCCAACGACATCTCCTCCGAGTTCGATCGCCTCGCGAAGCAGCACGAAGTCGTCTACGTCCTCGGCTTCCAGTCGCCGGTCGGCAAGGCCGGCGACTTTCACGAACTGAAAGTGAAGCTCGTCAACGTGCCGGGCGCGCGCGTGCAGCATCGCGGCGGCTACTACAGCGCGGGTCCGCTGTCGGCGCTCGAGCGAACGCTCTCGACCGCGGAAGTGATCATGAACGACATCCCGCAGAACGACATCGACGTCGCGGCGATGGCCGCCGCGTTCCCGACGTCGAGCGAGAAGTCGCAGGTGCCGGTCATCCTCGAGATCAGCGGCGCGGATCTGTTGAAGAACGCGCGCAACGACAACGCCGGCGTGGAGATTTTCGTCTACGCGTTCGACGACGACGGACTCGTGCGCGACTCGGTCTTCCAGCGGATGCGCCTCGACATGAAGACCGTCGGCGACAAATTGAAAGAGAGCGGCGTCAAGTTCTACGCGACGCTCAGCCTGCCGCCGGGACACTACGCGATCAAGAGCCTCGTGCACGTCTCCGAGTCGGACAAGAACGGATATCAGCGCGTCGAGGTCGACGTTCCGGCGTCGAACGACGTCGCGGTGCTGCGTCCGATCTTCTTCGAAGACGGCGCGCAGTGGGTGATGATCAAGGGCGACTCGAACGACAAGACCAACGCGCCGTATCCGTTCATCTACGACAACGGCTCGTTCATCCCCGCCGCGCGCGCGAGCCTGCGCAAAGGCGAGCCGCGTCTCTTCACGCTATGGGTCTTCAACGCGCAACGCGACGAGCTGACGTGGGAGATCGCGCCGGCGGCGCGGCTCGTCTCGGAGTCGAAGCCCGACGGCAGCGACATCACGAAATTGCTGTTCGCGCTCGAGCAGGTGCCGGCGGACGTGCGCGAGCTCGACGTCGTGATCCACAAGAAAGGCTCAACCGACCAGCGCCGCGTCACCGTGCCGCTGTTCGTCCGCTGACCAATGTGGTGACCGCTGCCCTCAGCGGGTCACAGCGTCGCCGATGGCGGCGCCAGCGGCGCGTTTCGCGCCGCCGCGACCGCTGAGGGCAGCGGTCGCCACAAAGCTTGGGTGTTTTCACTGCCTCTGACGGCGATAGACGATCACGTCGCGCGCACGCGGCGCGCGGAACACGGCTTCTTTTCGGAACGCGCCGAGCTTCGCCGTGATCGCGGGCGTGACGTCGCTCTCATAAAGAATCACCGCATCCGACTCGGCGAAGATCTCGTCGACATGCTGCGGCGGAGTGCCCAACTCGATCGCCTTAGCCCCGCGCGTCAGATACAACTTGTCCCCGCACGCCCACGGCTGACTGCTCGCGACCACGCGCGCATGCGGATCGCGGCCGACGAAGCGCGCGGCAGCGACCGCAGGACGCGACTCGTGCTCGAGAAAACGAATGCCCCACAGATTCCAGACCAACGAGATCGCGAGGAGCGCGATCGCGACATTGCGTTTCATTCCTGTGAACCCAATCGCTCCAAGAACCGCAAGGAAGGGAATCACGCCCTGCAAATAGCGCACTTCCTTGTGCGCAATCAGCGACAGCAGCGCGAGCGGAATCAGCACGAACCACCACGTCTGTGAGCGCCGCGCCTTCCAGAAAAACGGCAGGAGCGTCAGCGCACACCACCGCGGCAGCATCTCCAGATACCAAAACAGCGACTGATGCTTCACGCGCGACGCGAAATCACGCTCGACGAGCGTGAGCTGCGCAAACTTCCGCAAGCTCGAAAACGGCGCGCCCCATCGAACCCAATCGAACACTCCGACAGTGATCGCAATCGAGCCGATCGCACCCGTCGCCACCTGCCACGCCCGCCGCCGCGCAATGATGAGCAGCGGAATCAGGTAAACGATCTCGCTGTAGCGGTCCGCAAACGCGACCCCGGTCAGCGCGCCTGCGACAAATGCATTGCGCTCGACCATCAGCGCCGCTGCCGTGATGCAGCACGTCGCGATCACGCGAGGATAAGTCGTGCTGCCGAAGCCCAAAGGCAGCCAATGCAGTGCGAAGAGAAGCGTGGCAATGATCGGCGGCGCGTTCCAGCGCACCGCGAGCTTGTACACAAGCACGATCGTCAATGAAGACGCGATCGCGAACGGAATCGTCGCGATCACGATCAGCGCGGACAGACTCGTAATACCGGCGTGCGTCGCAATCCAAATCAGCGGCGCCACGAACACGTCCGCCACAAACGTGTTCCGCACATCCCACGTGCCGTAATCGAAGCCGACGGCGAGTCGAAACGACTCGCCGAGGACTTCGACTTCATCGCCAGTGAGAAATCCGTAGAAATGATGCGCGAGCCACAGTTGCAGCGCAGCGTTGACGGCGGCAAGCGCGTACAGCGCGCGGCGGGGGATCACGCCGCAATCATGACAGCCTTCTTTTTGGACTGCGGCAGCTACGCAGACCGTCTCAAAAACTAACTGCTCATGAAACCGTCATCCTGAGCTGCGTGAGACAGCGACGGATCTCTGAATACGCAAACTTTTCGCATTTAGAGATCCTTCGGCGTCTCCGCGCCTCAGGATGGCGGACCAGATGGCTTTGAGACGGATAGACGCCTCACATCGCCCACGCGTATCCCACCTTCACGAACAGCGTCCGATCCGCCACGGTCACGTCATACGTGTCGTTCGCGAGTCGCGTCGACGAGTAGCCGACGAAGAGCACGGTCTGTGGGTTCACTTTGTACGAGAAGAGGAACTGCGGGAAGACGCGCTGTGAATGCGAGTCGACTGCGAACTTGTAGAGCGACGGGTCGCGGTCGATGTCGCTGTATTGGACGATCGCGCGGACGAACATCCGCACGTTGAATTGGTAGACGGCGCGGAATTCGGCGACGTCGGCGGTGTAGAGGCGGCCGTCGTCGACGTAGAGGCGCTCGTTCGTGTCGCCCAGTGAGAGCTCGAGGTGGCGCGTGGCCTTGAAGCGGATGAAGGGGGAGAGGCGGACGCGCGTCGCGGGGCGCGTGTTGGCGAAGTCGATCTGACTTCCGGCATTGAGCTCGGCGCTGACGTAGACGCGTTTGTGCGGCGTCACCTCGGCGTGCACGTTGAGGAACTTCTCATTGTTGAACGTGACGCCGTTGAAGAAGCGGTCGCGCGTGCCGAAGTCGATGTTGGCGAACGACTGCTTCGGTCCGCCGACGCCGAACCACATCTCCCACTCTTCTTCGAGTTGATTGCCCGTGCGCGTCTCGGTCGTGCGATCCCAATCGCCGCCCCAATACATGCGCGACCACCACGTCTTCTTGTCCTTCGCCGGCCAGAACGTGCGCTCGAGTCCCGCGATCGCCTGTCCGTATCCGACTTGCGGGATGAACCCGGAGTCGGCGCGAAAATCGTCTCCGACGTATTCGTAGCTCGCGTTCCAGTACCACTTGCGCGAGCGGTGGTAATAGCGCCCGAACGCGGCCTGTCCGGACAGCGAGTCCGCCTGTTGAAAATCGGCCGCGATGTTTGCTGGATATTTCGTGTTCGACGTCATGACCTGCCCGCGCACCGTATCGGCATCGGTGACGCGGAAGTTCCAGTCGACGGCGCCGACGCGATTGGAGTAGTCGCCGCCGGACCGCGTCGTGAAGAGCGCGCCGACGTTGGAGCGCTTGCCGACGTCGTAGCGATAGCGCAACACCGCGGCGAGATTTTTCTCGTCGAGCGTCGTCAACGCTGAGCCCTGGCTGCCCGGAATCAACAGGTTTGTTTTCGCGTCCTGCGCGACGAAGACGCCGCCGCCGTTGTGTCCTTCTTTTCCGGTCAGCTTCACGCCGAAGTCGGGCGCCGCGATCGTGCGCGTGTACACGGCAGGGAACGGAGTCTCGAACAGATCCGCGCCTTCGAGGAAGAACGGGCGCTTCTCGTTGAAGAAGAGCGCGAACGTGTTGTTGATGTCGAGCTGCTGCGAGTCCGCTTCGACTTGTGAGAAGTCGGGATTGATCGCCGCGTTGAACGTGAGGTTCGGAGTCACGCCCCACTTCGCGGTCAGACCCGGCTCGGTGTTGAACGAGCCGTTCGCGAGCGGGGAGCCGAGGTTCGGTCGGGCGTCGGTGCGCTGCGAGGTGACGGTCGGCGAGAGCTCGACGTTGCGTCCGGGCGTGATGCCGCGGAAGCCGGTCAGCTTCGACATCTGGCAGACGTAGCAGCTGCGATTGCGATTCTGCGGGTGCAGTCCCATGCGATAGCGCTGCTCGCGCGGATAGATGCGCAGGATGTCGATGCCCCACGTCTGCACGTCGTCGTTGTGCTTGAAGCGGATCTGGCTGAACGGAATCGTCATCTCCGCTTCCCAGCGGTCCTCGTGAATTTTTCCGGCCGACGCCCAGATCGCGTCCCAGCTGTCGTCCTCGTTGCCGTTGACGTCGTTGTTGGTGAGGTCCATCTGCACGCCGAGCGGATTGACGAAGAACTCGAACGCGCGGCGCTCGTCGTTGAAGGTGTCGATGGCGATGCCGGCGAAGTCGTCCTGATACCCGCGATCACGATCGCTGATTTGCGCGCGGATCGCGTGGACGTCGGGATCGAACGCGCGGATGCCGACGTAGAGGTTCTTGTCGTCGTACCCCAGGAAGACTTCGGTCTTCACGCGGGCCTTGATGTTGTCACCGGGGAACGTCTCGAACGGCAGCTCGATCGCCTTCGCGCCGGACCACTCGCCGTCGCTGATCGTGCCGTCGACGGTGATCGGCTTGTTGAGCCGCGAGATGTTGTAACCCGGCTTGTCGGTCGCGAAGAGCGGCGCGGCAAGACACACGACGAGCGTGAACGTGAGAATCGTTCGCATGAGGGACTCCTTCTCTTTATGGTGGGGCGCAGGCTTTCCAGCCTGCGACCCGAGGACAGGCAGGAATGCCTGTCCTACACGGGAGCGGTAGCTGACGGGTTGAGGACGCGGCGGCTAACGCCGCCGCGCCCTCAGGTCATCCAGGAGAGCATCCCAGCGCGGATCGTCGTGAAGCGCGTCGAGATCGTCGTCGCCTTTCATGTGGCCGCGCAGATCGAAGCCGGCGTCGCGTGCTTTCTCGAGCCACGCGAACGCGGAGTCACGATCGCCCTTGAGCGCGTACCCACAGGCGATGTTGTAGGAAGAGGTGCCGATGCGGTGATTGAGCTGGATGGCGCGCTGGAACGCGTCGATGCCGGCGTTCAGCTCGCGTGCCTGCAGCGCTGCGAATCCGAGGTTGAACCAGGGGCGGCCCGAGGACGGATACTTCTGCGTCATCGCGCGGTGGTGCTCCATGACCTCGCGCCACTGGTCGCGATCGTTCTTGTCGGAGTCATTGTCGCAGCAGCCGCGCATCTCGAAGTCTTTCGCCTTCTGCCGCAGCTCATCGAACCCGCTCTGTTCGCGCAGGCGCGCGATGTCGGGATCGCTGTCGAATTTGTCCTCGCTGTCGAATCCGAGGTCGACGGCTTTCGCCAGCGAGGCCATGCCGTTCGCGACGTCGCCTTTCAGCGAGTACGCGCAGGCGATGTTGTACATCGACGTCGACTCCTTCTCGCCGGCGTCGATCGAGTGCTGGAACGCGTCGATCGCGTCATCGAGCTTGCGGAGGCGCAGCAGGTCGTATCCGGCCTGGAACCACTCGTTGGTGTTCTCTTTGACGTCGAAGCCGAAGTTGAACTTCTCGGTTTCCTTCTGCTTCGTTTCCGTCTTGCCGGAGCGCAGCTCTTCGTAGCGCTGCACCACTTCCTTCACGCGGCGCGTGGCGATCTCGCCGCCCTGCGCGCTCAGCGCGCGGACGAATTTCGGATCGCTGCGGATCGGATCGAAATCCGAGTCGTCGGCGATCTTGTCCATGTCATCCCATCCGGCATCGATCGCTTCCTTCAGCGCAAGAATCGCCGAGTCGGTGTTGCTCGCCAGCGCGTAGGAGCACGCCGCGTTGTAGAGCGACGTTGCCTTGCGGTAGTCGTCCTGCGCGGCGCGGCGGAACGCGACCGCGGCTTCGGGATAGCGATCGTTGTGATAGTAGTTGTAGGCGCGCTCGTACCACTCCTCGCCGTCGCGCGGCTCGCGCGCGAACTGATCGAGGCGCTTGTCGTACTTGCCGAGCTTCGCCAGCACGTAGTCCTCGAGCGCCTCGACGTCCGGCGTCACCGTGACCGTCGAGTTGCTCTTGATCTTCTCGTCGTCGTGCTTCTTCTCCGCGAGCAGCTCGTGTTTTTCCTTCGCCGGCTCGGCGATGAGACGGATCGCGGAGAGCGGGATGAGACACGCGACGACGACCGCGCAGGCGACCGCGACGCGGCGTCCGCCGAACACGCGGCGCACGACATGCGGCTGCAGGATCGACAGGAGGCGTCCTTCGAGCTGCGACTTGCGCGACATCGCCAGCGTGACGGAGCGGAACGGATCGAACGTCGGCATCGAGCGCGCGATTGCGAGGAGATGATCCGCGTAGTCGGACGGCTTGGTGCCGCTTGCGAGGACGAGATCGTCGCACGCGCGCTCGCAGTCGTTGCGGCCGGCGCGCTCGAGCGACCACGCCAGCGGGTGATACCAGAACACGCACGCGGCGATGCGCGTGAGGATGAGCGAGATGCCGTCGAAGCGCTTGAGATGCGCGAGCTCGTGCAGCAGCACGACGCGCAGGCGCTCGACCGGCCAGGTCACGACGTCGGCCGGAAGCAGCAGCACCGGCTTGAAGAAGCCCCACAGCACCGGGACGCTGATGCGCGACGAGCGCAAGAGACGGACGTCGCGCTCGAGCGCGAGCTGATCGCGCGCGCGGTCGAGCTCGAGGAGCGCTTCGTCATGCGTCACTTCTTCGGCGCGCTTCGCGACGTACCAGGCACCGAGCATGCCGAGGATCATTTGGGCCAACATGAGCAGCGCGACGATGTCGAGCGAGACGACGATCAGTCCCTTCCACGTCGTCCGCGTGATGTTCATCATGCGCGCCATCGCGGTGAGGCGCTCTTCCTTCACCACGCCGCTGGCCTTGGCGATGTTGAGCGCGCCGTTGATGGTCGGCGATGGCGTCGCGGACTCTTCGTCGAGCGCGCCGACGAGGTTGCGATTGTTCTGTACCGGCTGTGGGGGAGTGGTGCGCGCCGCTGGCGCGCCTGCGGGCGGTGGCGTGGCTTGCGCCACCACCACGTTCCACGCGGGGATGATCAGCGTGAGCACCGGCATCGCCGCGACGCCGACGAGGGCGGCGGTGGCGACGAGGTGCCGCGTCGCAGCCGACGCGCGCGGCGTCACCGCGAGCAGCAGGCGCGCGATGGCGAGAATGAGAGTGGCCTTGGCGAGGATGAGCAGGAGCCCTTCTCCTCCGCCTGCGGCCTGAATTCGTGCGGCAAGCTCGAACAGCGTAGCCATCAGCGTCCCTCCTTGCGCGCCTCGCCGATCAGCGTCGAGAGGCGGTCGAGCTCTTCATCCGTCATGTTCGCTTTCTGCCGCTCGATCAGCGTCGCCACAACATTCGCGGCCGAGCCGTCGAAGAACGTGGCCAGCAATTGATCGAGCGCCGAAAGACGCACGCGATCGCGATTCACGGTCGGGAGATAGACGTACTTCGCGCCGTCGTGCTGGTGTTTCAGATGTCCCTTCTGCTCGAGCACGCGCAGCGTCGCGCGCACCGCCGAATACGTCGGAGGGTCATCCATCGCGTCCATCACTTCCGTCGCTGTTGCGCGGCCGCGGGCAAAGATGATGTTCATCATCTCCCGTTCGCGCCTGCTCAAAGTATCGGTTTTCGGCATTTGCTGTCTCCGGTCATGGTGCTGGATTTCCAACACGGTGCTGGAAATCTAGCAGTGGTTACGGGATTTCGCAATCCGAGGTTGCGGTGGACACAGTTTGTTCACAACGAGGCTCAAAGGCTCAGAGGCTCACAGGCGCATGGGCTCATAGCGCTCTGAGCCTTTGAGCCCATGAGCCTCTGCGCCTACGATGGCTCATGCCGCAACGCGTCGCCTGGCGAATCGTGCTCACCTTCGCCGCAGTCAAGCTCGTCCTCGCGTTCTACGCCTCCGGCTACTACGACTACTTCCGCGACGAGCTCTACTTCATCGCCTGCGGGCGTCATCTTGACTGGGGCTACGTCGATCATCCGCCGCTCGTCGCGATTTACGCCTGGATCGGCGAGCACCTCGGCGGCGGCCTGCGCGGCTTTCGCCTCCTCTCGACGCTCGCCGGCACGCTGCGTCTCGTGCTGACCGGCGTGCTCACCGCGCGCCTTGGCGGCGGTCGCGTGGCGCAGGCACTCGCGTGCGTCGCGGTGCTGCTGACGCCGTGCTATCTCGCGGTCGACACGATCATGTCGATGAATGTATTCGAGCAGGTGATCTGGCTCGCGTGCGTGCTGATCGTCGTCGAGATCGCGAACGGCGCGAGCGAGAAGTGGTGGCTCGCGTTCGGTGCGGTGGCGGGCATCGGGTTGCAGAACAAGCACTCGATGGTTTTTTTCGGTGCGGCAATCTTCGCGTCACTGCTCCTCACGCCGATGCGCCGATCATTGATGCGACCATGGATCTGGCTCGGCGGCGCGATCGCGCTCGTGATCTTTCTGCCGAATCTCATCTGGGAAGTGCAGCACGACTTCGCGACGCTGGAGCTGCTGCGCAACGTGAAGGCGACGGGCAAGAACGTCGTCCTCGGACCGATCGCATTCGTCGTGCAGCAGGCGATGATGCTCAATCCGTTCTTCGCGCCGCTCTGGATCGCGGGCCTCATTTTTCTCTTCCTGCGGCCGCGTTACCGCGTGCTCGGATGGACGTACCTCATCCTGCTGGTCATCATGATCAAGCTCGAGGCGAAGGACTACTACCTCGCGCCGATCTACACGATGTTGTACGCGGCCGGCGCGGTTTGGCTGTCGGCGCGGCGATGGGCGTGGATCGCGATGCTCGCGCTGATCGTCATCGGCGGACTGATCTCCGCGCCGCTCGTGCTGCCGCTTCTCCCGCCGGAGAAATACCTCGCATATCAGCGCGCCCTCGGCGTGAAGCAGCACAAGACCGAAGTGTCATTCAACTCGGAGATGCCGCAAATCTTCGCCGACCAGTTCGGATGGCGCGAGATGGTCCGCGAAGTCGCGCGCATCTACGACGCGCTGCCGCCGGACGTGCGCGCGAAGACGGCGATCTATTGCAGCAACTACGGCGAAGCCGGCGCGATCGATTTCTACGGACCGCAATACGGCCTGCCGCGTGCGATCAGCGGACATCAGAACTATTTCTTCTGGGGACCCCGCGACTACAGCGGCGAGTCGATGATCGTGATTGCCTCGGCCATCGTCCGCACGCGTCCGTTTTACTCACGCATCGACACCGTCGGACAACGCAACCATCCGTACGCGATGCCGGACGAGAACGGACCGATCTTCTACTGCGTTACAAAGCGTCCGCTGCGCGAGATCTGGCCGAACTACAAGAACTGGCGGTGATGACCTCGGTTGCGCGGTTACTCGGTTGCGCAGTTGCGCGGCGGGCAGGCGCTACTTTGCCGCGCAACCGCGCGACCGCGTAACCGCGTAACCGCGTGATATACGATTCGCCTCCATGTCCGGACCGATTACAGAGTTCATCGACCATCACTACCGCCACTTCAACGCCGCCGCGTTGAAAGCCGCGGCGATCGACTACAACAAGCATCTCGAGAAGGGCGGGAACATGCTGGTCACGCTCGCCGGCGCGATGTCGACGGCGGAGCTCGGGCTGTCGCTCGCGGAGATGATCCGCCAGGGCAAAGTGCACGCGATCAGCTGCACCGGCGCGAACCTCGAGGAAGACATCTTCAACCTCGTCGCGCACGACTGCTACGAGCGGGTGCCGCACTATCGCTATCTCTCCGCGCTCGACGAGCAGGCGCTGCTCGACCGGCACATGAACCGCGTCACCGACACCTGCATCCCCGAGGGTGAGGCGATGCGCAGAATCGAATCGGCGGTGCTGAAACATTGGGTCGACAAAGATCGCGCGGGCAAGCGCCTCTTCCCGCACGAGTTCATGTACGAGATCCTCCGCGATGGCTCGATCGAGGAGTACTACCAGATCGATCCGAAGAGCTCCTGGATGGTCGCGGCCGCGGAAAAGAATCTGCCGATGTTCGTCCCCGGCTGGGAAGACGCGACCCTCGGCAACATGTACGCCGGCCACTGCATCTCCGGCGACGTGAAGAACGTCCACACCGTGCGCACCGGCATCGAATACATGATGGAGCTCGCCGAGTACTACACGCGCATCTCCGTGGAGTCATCGATCGGCTTCTTCCAGATCGGCGGCGGCATTGCCGGCGACTTCCCGATCTGCGTCGTCCCGATGCTGCACCAGGACCTCCAGCGCACGAACGTCCCGCTGTGGGGCTACTTCTGCCAGATCAGCGACTCGACCACGAGCTACGGCTCCTACTCCGGCGCCGTGCCGAACGAGAAGATCACCTGGGGCAAGCTGGGCGTCGACACGCCGAGCCACGTGATCGAGAGCGACGCGTCGATCGTGGCGCCGCTGGTTTTTGCGTATGTGCTGGGTTGGTGAGGCAGTTCAATCGCTGCTGATTGGACTGGCACGACGAAGCAATTCAGCCAGGTGCACGTGCGCCTCCAGATCGTTCGCTCTCTCTTCGGGATGCGGCCACGATGGAACGTACGCGAGCGCCTGTCGCCGCAATTCTTCGGCGATTCGAAACGCCTCCTGTGCGCCGAGCCGTCGGATTCGCTCACTCCAATATCGATCTTTGAGATCGCGCACGGCGTCCCAATCGCGTTCGACGAGCTCGCGAAGACCCTGCGTGATCATGAAAGTCATTCTAGACGTTATCGGGTGCTAATCTGCGCTCGTGAATCGTCTTCCCTATGCGCTTCTTCTCACGCTAGCACTTCGCTCATTTGCCGCCACGCCGATCGAAACCCACATCCGCACGCTGGCCTCTGACGCGATGGAAGGCCGCGGTCTCGGCACTGCCGGACTCGCGAAATCCGCCGATTACATCGAGAAGCAGCTCCGCGACGCGAAGTTGCAGCCCGCATTCGGCAAGTCCTATCGCCAGAAGTTCCCCGTAAAAATGGGCGTGTCCCTCGGCGCGAAGAATCACATCGACGGTTTGTCGGACGACGACTGGACGCCGCTCGGGTTTTCATCGGCCGGCTCGTTTTCCGCGCCGATCGCGTTCGTCGGCTACGGCATCGACGCGCCGCCGTTGAACTATCGCGAGTACGAAGGCATCGATCTCAAGGGCAAGGTCGCGCTGATGCTGCGGTACGAGCCGCAGGAGCGCGACGACAAGTCGCCGTTCGACGGACGCAAGCCGAGCCGCTGGTCTGCTCTGCGCTACAAAGCACTTCAGGCGCGCGAGCGCGGCGCGGTCGCGGTGGTGTTCGTGACCGGGCCGCAGCAGGATGAAGCGAAGGACAAACTGCCCGCGCTCGCGAATGACGGGCCGGAGAGTCCGGCCGGACTGCCGGTGATTCAGGTGAAGGCGAGCGTCGCGCAGAAGTGGCTTGCAAAAGTATTGTCGCTTGCGCAATTTCAGAAAGACGTCGACGCCGATCTGAAGCCGCGCTCGCGCGTGCTCGACGCGACGCTCACTGGCAACGTCGACATCGCCGCGACGTACGCGGACGCGGAAAATGTCGCCGGGATTCTTCCCGGCCGCGGCAAGCTCGCGAACGAAGTCGTGGTCGTCGGCGCGCACTACGATCACCTCGGCTACGGCGGCAAGGGCTCGATGAAGCCGAACGAGCACGCGATCCACAACGGCGCGGACGACAACGCGTCGGGCACTGCCGCCGTGCTCGTCGCCGCAAAGCGCCTGACCGAGTTACTCAAAGACGCGACCGATCGCCGCACGATCGTCATCGCGCTTTTCTCGGCCGAAGAAGTCGGACTCGGCGGATCGTCGTATTTCGTCGCGCATCCGCCGCTGCCGCTCGCGAACGTGAAGGCGATGATCAACCTCGACATGGTCGGCGCGATGCACGACGACAAGCTGATCGCCCTTGGCAGCGAGTCCGCGCCGGAATGGAAGTCGCTGCTCGATCGCGTCGGCGGCGAGTTGCATCTCAACGTCGCCGCGAGCGGCGACGGCTACGGCCCGTCCGATCAGACGAGCTTTTACGCGCATCAGATTCCCGTCATTCACTTCTTCACCGGCACGCACGAGCGCTATCACACGCCGGAAGACGACGCGGATGCGATCAACTTCGACGGCGCGCAGAAAGCGTCGGAGATGACGGCGCGCGTCGCGGCGTCGCTCGCGCGCGGCGATGTCACGCCGGCGTACGCGCGCGCAACGTCCGCTCCGGCGATGGAAGGCGACAGCCGCGGCTACGGCGCCTACCTCGGCACGATTCCCGACTACAGCGCGATGGAGTCGTCGACCGGCGGCGTGAAGCTCGCCGACGTGCGCAGCGGCGGACCGGCCGATCTCGCCGGGATCAAAGGCGGCGACACGCTCGTCGAAATGGCCGGCACGCGCATCCAGAACTTGTACGACATGACCTACGCGCTGCAGGACCACAAGCCCGGCGAAACGATTGACGTCGTCGTGCTGCGCAACGAACAGCGCGTCACGCTGCACGCGACGCTCGGCACGCGTGGTGGTGGAGGACAGGCGATCTCGCCTGTCCCGGCGCACGGACAGGCAGGATTGCCTGTCCTCCACATCGCAGCCGGCAAGCCGTTCGAGAAAACGTTCGACGGCGAGAAGCATCTGAAGGACATCCGACAGCTGACCTTCGGCGGCGAGAACGCCGAGGCGTACTTCAGTCCGGACGGGAAAAAGCTCATTTACCAATACACGCCCGAGCGCGGCGGCTGCGATCAGCAGTACATCATGGATCTGACGACCGGCGAGTCGAAGCGCGTGTCGAGCGGCAACGGACGCACGACGTGCGGCTACTTCGCGTATCCGAACGGCGATCGCGTCATCTACGCGTCGACCGAGGCCGCGGGCGCGGAGTGCCCGCCTCCGCCGGACCGCAGCCGCGGATACATCTGGGGCGTGTTCCCGTCGTACGACATCTACGTCGCCAACGCCGACGGATCGAACAAGAAGCGCCTGACGACGACGAACGGCTACGACGCCGAAGGCGTGTGGTGTCACAAAGGCGGCAGGATCCTCTTCACGTCCGTGCGCGACGGCGATCTCGATCTTTACACGATGGACGAGGACGGCGGGAACGTGAAGCGCCTCACCAACACCGTCGGCTACGACGGCGGCGCGTTCTTCAACGCCGACTGCACGGAGATCGTCTGGCGCGCGTCGCGATTCGAAGGCGCCGCGCTCGATGAATACAAAGCGCTTCTCTCGGAAGGATTCGTCAAACCCTCGAAGATGGAGCTCTACACCGCCAACGCCGACGGCACCAACGCACGCCAGCTCACGAAAAACGGCGCCGCCAACTTCTGCCCCTACTTCACGTCCGACGGCAAACGCATCATCTACTCATCGAACATGCTCGATCCGCGCGGCCGCGAGTTCGACATCTTCATCATCAACAAAGACGGCACCGGCGACCCCGAGCGCATCACCACCGCGCCCGCCTTCGACGGCTTCCCGATGTTCAGTCCCGACGGCAAGTTCCTCGTGTGGGCGTCGAACCGCGCGAACCCGGAGGGGAGGGACACGAATTTGTTCATTGCGCGGTGGGAGTAGCGCCTTTGGACTGCGGCAGCTACGCAGACCGTCTCAAAACTCGCGGCTCAGGATGACGGTGAGAGGCGCAGCCGCACCCACCCGCGCGTGACGCGGCCTGATTGTGGGCCCGCTGCCTGAGGTGCAAAGACGAATTGGTCGAATACGTTCGCTGCGTCCGCGCCGATGGTGAGCGCGACGCGTTTGATCGGCACTGTGTAGCGTAGGGCTATGTCGAATGCGTTTTCATCATCCGGTGCGAAAAACTGGAATGAGGACGTGAAGCGATAAGCGACCATGATGCCAAGGGCCTGCTCGCCGAGGGGTATGTCGGCGCTGAGCCAGGCATTTGCCGTATGCGCGGGCAGGTTGAAGTCCGAGCGCATGTACGTGTAATTGACTCCGGCTTCGAAGCGATCGAAGAGGCGGTAATTGCTGTCGAGCTGGATCAGCGTGCGTGATTGCTGCGAGACGTAGTCGTCGTGAATGACGTTGAGCCGCGCGCTGCCGGTCGACCCGAGCGCCATCACGTATCCGACTGTGAATTCGTCGAGATGATTGGCGTAAAACGAATAACGAGTCGCGGACGCTGTAATGGCGTTTCTGCCGCGGCCGCGAAGGTCATAAGCAGCGGCGACTTGAGCACTGAGGCCGTCGTCGTCGGAAAAGCCACCGACGTTGTAGCCGATCCCGCTGATGCGGCCGTAGCGGATACCGGCATTGAAGAGCCAGCGATTGCGCCAAAGGCGGTCACTGATGAACAACCCGCGCTGGTCGACATTGCCGCTGGTGCTGTCGATGCCCGCGCTCAAAACGTGGTCGCCGGCCACGAAGGACGCTTTGGCCGAGACATTGTCCTGATCGAACCCTTGTAAGCGCAATGCGGAGACTTCGGTGAGGAAGCGCGGCGTCCATTGAGCGACGTGATCGACGACCGTCAGCCCGATGAAGTCGTCGGAGTGCGCGGCGGTCAGGTTCTGACGCGGGTCGAGTTGCGCCGTCAACTTGAGCTCGAAGCCGCGCTCGTGAAACGTAAAGCGGTCGGCGCGATCGCCGTCCCATCCGGCGGCGAAAAACCAGAGGCGACTCGGAATGATGCGGCCGCCGCTGGCAATTTCGCCGAAATGGCGGCCGCCTTTCGTGATCGTGTCGCGCAGGCTGAACGTGAAATCCTCGCCGCCGGTGCGCGTGCGCGTGACGATCGCGGTCGCCGCGCTCGTGGGGGCCAGCTCCAGCGGCGTCACCGCGCGAATGAACGTCATCTCGTCGATCGTCTCGCTTTGGATCCCTCCGCCGTCGGTCTCGATGAACGGCGCGTTCGGAAAGCGGTCCGGCGAAAGATAGAGCGCCGTCGTGTAGTCGATCGGCACCGGCAGTTGATCGAGCTGCTTCGCGTTGCGATGCAGCGACAGGGCGGTGTCGTGCACGACGCTGATCGTCGTCGCGGTCGACGTGACGCTGTCTTCGTCTTCGCTCGGCTCGAGCTGCGCGTCGGCGCGCGCGATGCGCGCGAGCTCGACGACCGCGCGGCGCGTGAGCGACTGCAATCCCACGTGCGCGAACGTCACATCGTATTGGCCGGGCGGCAGTGCACCGAGCCAGTACGTGCCGCTCGCGCCGGTCGTCGTCACGCGCGGTGCCTGCAACGCGGGCGACGTCGCCGTGACCGTCGCATTCGCGACCGGTTTGCCCGCGCTGGTGATGCGTCCTGTAAGCGCGCTCGTGCTCACGGCCGCGAACATGTGCGGCGCGAAGAGCAGGAGGAGCGCCGAGAAGATCAGATGGCAGATGGCAGATGGCAGATGGCGGTAGGCCGCCCTGTCCGCCATCCGCCATCCGCCATCCGCCATCCTGAACATCATCGACTCAATTGCCGGTAACGAATGCGATGCGGCTCGGTCGCGTCGGCGCCGAGGCGTTTGCGCTTGTCTTCCTCGTACTCGCTGAAATTGCCGTCGAAGTAATACACGCGGCTGTCGCCTTCGAACGCGAGGATGTGCGTGGCGACGCGGTCGAGGAACCATCGGTCGTGGCTGATCACGATCGCGCAGCCGGCGAAATTCTCCAGCGCTTCTTCGAGTGCGCGCATCGTGTTCACGTCGAGGTCGTTCGTCGGCTCGTCGAGGAGCAGCACGTTCGCTCCCTCCTTCAACATCTTCGCCAGATGCACGCGATTGCGCTCGCCGCCGGACAACGCGCCGACTTTTTTCTGCTGGTCCTGTCCCGAGAAATTGAAGCGGGCGACGTACGCGCGCGAGCTCATCTCGCGCGGCCCGAGCTGTACGACCTCGCCGCCGCCGGTGATCTCTTCGAAGATCGTCTTGTCGCCGTCGAGCGTGCGCGACTGATCGATGTAGGCGAGCTTCACCGTTTCGCCGACCCGGATCGTTCCGTCGTCGGGTTGCTCCTGCCCGACGATCATGCGAAAGAGCGTCGTCTTGCCCGCGCCGTTCGGACCGATCACGCCGACGATGCCGCCCGGCGGAAGCTTGAACGACATTCCGTCGATGAGCAGGTTCTCGCCGTACGCTTTCGCGACGCCGTCGGCGTCGACGACGATGTTGCCGAGGCGCGGACCGGGCGGGATGTAGATCTCCAGCTCCTGGATTTTTTCCTTCGTCTCCTGCTGCAGAAGGTTCTCGTACGCGTTGATGCGCGCTTTTCCTTTCGCGTGCCGCGCTTTTGGCGACATGCGAATCCACTCCAGCTCGCGCTCGAGCGTTTTCTGGCGGCTCGACTCCGATTTTTCTTCCTGCTCGAGACGTCCCTTCTTCTGCTCGAGCCAGGACGAATAGTTGCCTTTCCACGGAATCCCTTCGCCGCGATCGAGCTCGAGAATCCAGCCCGCGACGTTGTCGAGGAAGTAGCGGTCGTGGGTGACGGCGATGACGGTACCGGCGTATTTCTGCAGATGTTGTTCGAGCCACTGCACGCTTTCGGCGTCGAGATGGTTCGTCGGCTCGTCGAGGAGCAGGATGTCCGGTTCCTGCAGGAGCAACCGGCACAATGCAACGCGCCGTTTCTCTCCGCCGGAACACTTCGCGATCGGCGTGTCGCCGGGCGGGCAGCGCAGCGCGTCCATCGCCATCTCCAGCTTCGAGTCGAGGTCCCACGCGCCGGCGGCGTCGAGCTTGTCCTGCACTTTAGCCTGGCGATCCATCAGCTTGTCCATGTCGGCGTCGGGATCGGCGAAGGCGTTGTTGATGTCGTCGAATTCTTTGAGCAGATCGAGGACCGGTTGCACGCCTTGCTGCACGACTTCGAGGACGGCCTTCGTTTCGTCGAGCTTCGGCTCTTGTTCGAGGAGGCCGACGGTGTAGCCGGGCGACAGGACGGTCTCGCCGAGGTGGTCTTTGTCGATGCCGGCGAGAATGCGGAGCAGCGTCGACTTGCCTGATCCATTGAGACCGAGCACGCCGATTTTCGCGCCGTAGAAATAGGAGAGGTAGATGTCTTTCAGGACCTGTTTCTTCCCGTGAAACTTCGAGACACCGACCATCGAGTAGATGACTTTGTTCGGTTCGGGTTGTGCCATGGAGGGCGGATTGTAGTGGAGCGGCGTCTCTTAGCCCGCCGAAAAAAGAAACGGCGGGCTAAAGCCCGCCGCTCCACAGTGCGTCGCGAGTGGGGGAGATTACGGCGTGGCCGGCGGAACGAGTCCGCGCAGGACGCCGGCGAGGTCGTTTTCGCTGATGGCGTTCGCGGCATCGACGGACCAGTCGAAGAGCCCGCCGCCGACGCCGGGGTCGACGATCATCTGGTCGAGCTGCTGGCCGCCCGCGCCGTAAAGCGTGACCACGACGGCGCAGTCGACAGGCGGGCTGATCGCCACGCGGCCGGCGATCTGGCTCGCAGCAGTCGCGATCGTGACGCCGGCGTTGATCGATCCGGCCGGCGCCTGAATCTGCAGCGTCTCGGGATAGACGTTCACCATCGTCGCGCTGTTGCCGGTGGGGATGATCGTGACGCCGCCCTGCGAAAACTGAATGCCGGACGTCGGCGTGACGGCGTAATACGCGGCAATGGTGCTGCTGCCGTTCGTGACGAGAGTCAGTGCGTAGTAGAGATAACGGTCAGGCATGGTTCGCTCCCTCTCTTTGTGGTGTTTGTAATGGACTCTATCACGCGACAACAAAAAGCCTCGATCCCGTGAGGGATCGAGGCTCTGAAACGACGAAGCGGTTCGAGTACGAGTTCGACGAAGATGAACTGGCAGGTCACGGGGTAACCGTCGATGAAGCAGTCGAGGTCATCTGGGCGACTTCGAAGTGCGCCGAAACAAAGGTTACCATGGTGGCTACAGATGATCGGGCGCACAGACGGCGGCCGACTGTTGAAACTTATCGTGTATGAGAAATCAAAAGGACTCATCCGAGTCATCACGGGATGGGATGTATGACTACTCGCAAGAAACTCACGGACGACGATATTAAGCGCAAGCTAGTCAAAGATGCCGATAATCCCGACGCTTGGGAGTCGCCGGTATTTGTTTCGGCCAGTCGGAGGCCACGTCCGATCTGGTATGGCCGCTCTAAGCATCTGGAGCTTGCAGCTAAGTTCTATGTTCTGTCCGTACTGCACAGTCTCGCGCGTAAGCGCCATTTTGTGGCGTTCGTTTGCTTCCAGCGCGAGCGCCCCGACCCTCGTGTTGCGCCGGACGTATATATCTGGTCGTCCGAGCAGCTCAAGTCTTTCATTGCGCGTACGCGGGAAACATCAATCTCGCTTGAAGCGGTAGCGTTAAAGCTGGACGCAACGTCAGCATGGAATCAATTCGTTACGGACTCCGCGGCCTGACTCGAGCCAGAAGCCGACACGGCCCGGCGCTGGCCCGCCGGCTCGCGCCGCTTCGGCCCGCAGCCCCTGCCCGTGCAGCTTAGGCCGAAGCTGTTAGGCCGTCCGGAAAGCCAAACCTCACAACGCCGACGTCAATAGCCAGAATACGATTTTGGTTTTTCGACTTTCCTGCGTTGGTCGTCGGCAATCGCGTCACGAAGCACGAACACCACGAAAACAGTTGCGATGACAATGACGCCGATGAGCCATGGAAGCATGACAGTCCTTCAATCTCGCCCTGCGAGACAGCAGCGCGCAGGACGCAGGTTCGATATGCGAATGGACTAAGAGGGAGGAGTCAGAGCGCGCGACTTAGCTCGAGCATCCGACGCATCGGTGAGGATTCGCTGATGTAACGCAAGCATACTTCATTCGCGAAGGGATCCAACGAATATGTCTCCATCGGTGTTTCAGTCGTGTCATTCCGAGCCGCGAAGACGGCGAGGAATCCCCCGCCGAAGCACGACCAACGCTCCGTCGGCGGGAGATCCTTCGCCGTCTTCGCGGCTTCTAATGACAGCCCCTCATCCGCCCTTCGGGCACCTTCTCCCCGCATGCGGGGAGAAGGTCAACAAATCTCGATGCTCGTACATGTTGCCCCTCGCCCCGCATGCGGGGCGAGGGTGGCGCGAAGCGCCGGGTGAGGGGCGGTCATTACGATCGAGGTCTGCGCATCGGGCGGTGGGCCGGCTCAGGATGACGCTTGTGCAGAGGTTCTTTAGTGCACGGTCTCGCCGGCGGCGGAAACGGCCAGTGCGGACTCGTGCGGCAAATAGTCGGCGGCCGGCTCTTCGAACGCGACGACGACCAGCGTTTGGTCGTCTTCCGGCGGGCGGTTGCGCGTGAATTTGCGGATTGCAGTGAGTAGCGTTCGTTTGATCTCGTCCGCGGTCTGGCGTCCGCTGGAGAGAATCGTTTTCTCGAATCGCTCGAAGCCGAAGGGCTCGCCGTCATCGTCGACCGCTTCGATCAATCCGTCGCTGTAGAGAATGAGGCGATCGCCCGGGTCGAACGAGACGATGTGCTCGCGGAAGTCTTCGCGCCGCCGGATTCCGAGGGGGAAGCCCCACGACGACAGCGCTTCGAGTCCGCCCCGCGACGCGCGATAGACGTACGGATCGAGATGGCCGGCCGATGAGAAGCGCAGCGTCTGTGAGCGCGGATCGAGCAGGCCGAAGAAGAACGTCATCATCATCCGCTTAGGCGCGGTCTTCATCACGATGCCGTTGAGCACTTCGAGCACCGCGCGCGGCGCAGGATCGTTGTCGACCTGCACCAGCAGTGCGGACTTCGCCATCGCCATCACGATCCCGCTGGTCAGGCCGTGTCCGGCGACGTCGCCGAAGGCGATGCCGATCTCGCCGGTCGGGAGTCGCAGGAAATCGAAATAGTCGCCGCCGATCTCCGTCGCCGCGCGATAGTGCGACGCGACGGTCGCGCCGATGAGGCTCGGTGCCTCGAGCGGCAACAGTGCGGCCTGAATGCGATTCGCCGCATCGATCTCCGCCTTCACGCGCTCGCGCTCGACGATGCGCTTCACGTGCGGCGCGAGGTCTTCGTACGTGTAGACGACTTCGCGCCGCGTCATCAGCGCGCCGATGGCGAATGCGCCGAGGAGCACGAACGGAATTGCGAGTGCGACCGCGATGTCCTGCGCGAGCTGTCCGCGCGCCACCGAAAGCAGCGGCGCGTTCAGCACGATCATGCTTCCGCCAAAGAGCGCGATCGTTGACGTCAGGAGATCGAACTGCAGGAAGATCGCGATCGCCGCGGCCATGCCGCCGAATCCGAACGCGAATCGCATCCAGATCGGATCGATCGGCACCGGAACGATCAACAGCAGCGTGCCGAAGAGAGTCGCCGCGACGATGCCGAGGCCGAGCGCGCGCCGCCGATGCGTCCAGGCGAGGAGAAACAGCACGCCGATGATCGACGCGCAGAGCGCGTTGCCGATGGAGGAGAGGATCGTGTAGAACGGACCGCCGTCGCGGAGGATCACATTCGTTCCGCCGCTGTCGGACGGCCATCCCAAGCCGGTGACGATCGCGATCGCGCCGATGCCCAGCGCCGCTGCCGCGATCGCGGGCGCCATCAGGAGTCCGCGCAGGAGCGAGCGTCCGACGGTCGCGTTGAGCGCGTCGCGCCGCAGGATCGCCTCGAATGCCGCGAGGCGCTCGCCCCACCGCTCGCGCGCGAAGCTCTCGCCGACCGCCCACGCGAAGAACATGATCGCGGCGATTGGGACGTCGCCGAAGACGAGTTTGAATCCGAGCAGCGCCCACGACGTTTGCGGCGCGGAGATGCCCATTCCCAATCCCTCGGATGCCGACGCGCGGACGAGCAGTCCGCCGGCAATCGCGAGTACGACCATCACGATGAAGAGTGCCGAGGCCGCGCCGACTCCGACTTCGCCGGCGTGGTATTTCCGCAGGAAGATCACGAGCAGCACGAGCAACAGAGTGCCGAGCAGGGTGAACACGATGAACGTGCCGACGACTTCACCGCCGTTGCCGCCGCTGAACTGGCTGCCGTCCGCGAACTCCTGCGCGAGCTGCCAGCCGGCGAGATGGTCGCCGGCGAAGTGCACGTACAGGTACGGCACGACGTTCTTCAGCGGGAAACGCGACGGCACGCGATAGCGGTACATCCAATCGGTGCGTGCGCGTTGCACGGTGGGACGCGCGGACTCGAACTGCAGCGACGGCGCGCCGGGAAACACGCGCGAGCGTACGAACGCGTCCGCGCGCGGCCGCAGCTGCGCCTCGGTTGCATTCGCACCTTTCTCTTCCTGCGGCGGGAAGGCGATCTGCGCCGTGACGTCGCCGTTGCGCGCGTCGACCCACACGATTCCGCGCGGCGGAAATTTCGGTTTGATCTTGTCGTAGTACGTGATGCGGTAGTTGCTGAGACGCGCGCCAAGGACGGGATCGTTCCAGGCTTGCGCGCGCTGCGGATGACGTCGCAACTCCTCGTCGAAGATTCCGGGCGAGACCCAGATCAGCGTCGACCACGACTTGTCGAGATCGATGCCGACCTCGCGCGCGGCGCGATCGGCGATCTTCTGCGCCTCGGGGCGCGTGATGCGCGTCCCGATCGGCTGCCCGGGCCGGTACAGCGGCAGCACGAGCAGGACGACGATCACGCCTGCTGCCGCGATCAGCCAGGGAAGGAACCGTTTCATGGACAAGTCATTCTACCCGTGCGGATATACGCTTCCGTCACGGCGCGGTTTCGTTACACTCCGTGACGCATGACCGACCGCCGGGCGAATTACGCCCTCGCCGTCCTCACGTTCATCAATCTCTTCAATTACGTCGACCGCTGGGTCGTGGCGACGCTGCTCGAGCCGATCAAGCAGGAGCTCGGGCTGACCGACACGCAACTCGGCCTGATCGCGTCCGGCTTCATCGTCGTGTACGCGCTCACGTCTCCGATTTTCGGCACGCTCGGCGACAAGAAGAAACGTCCGCCTCTGATCGCGATCGGCGTCGGTGTGTGGAGTCTCGCGACCGGACTCGCGGGATTCGCGCGCGGGTTCGTCTCGCTCTTCATCGCGCGATCGACCGTCGGAGTCGGCGAGGCGGCGTACGGCACGATTGCGCCGGCGCTGTTGGCCGATCAGTTTCCCTACGAGAAGCGCGGACGGGTGATGTCGATTTTCTTCGCCGCGATTCCGATCGGCTCGGCGCTCGCGTATGTTTTCGGCGGACTCGCGGAGAAGCACTTCGGATGGCGCGCCGCGTTCTGGATGGTCGGATTTCCCGGCCTGGTGCTGTCGCTGCTGATTCTTTTCGTGATGGACCCTCCGCGCGGTCAAAACGATGCGCCTGCGACCGCTGAGGGCAGGGGTCGCCACAAGTCCGGCAACGCGTATCGCGATCTCTTCCGCAACGCGCCGTATCTGCTGATCGTGGCCGGCTATGCCGCGTACACGTTTGCTCTCGGCGGACTCGGATATTGGATGCCGGCGTTTCTGGAGCGCTCGCGCGGAATGCCGCGATCGGAAGCGACGATCACGTTCGGCACCATCGTCGTCGCGACCGGTTTCGTCGGCACGTTTCTCGGCGGCTGGCTCGGCGACCATTTCCTGCCGCGCACGAAGCAGGCGTATATCTGGGTGTCGGGCATCGCGACGCTGGCCGCCGCGCCGCTCACGTTCATCGCGCTGACGGCCCACGTGAAGTGGGTCTTCGTGACGACGATCGTGCTCGCCGAAGTGCTCATCTTCATGTGCACCGGTCCGGTGAACTCGGCGATCGTGAACGCGGTCTCGCCGCTGGAGCGTGCGACGGCCCTCGGCTTGTCCGTGCTTCTCATGCACGCGTTCGGCGACATTCCCTCGCCGCCGCTGATCGGCGCGCTGTCCGACAGCAGCTCGCTCGAGCGCGCGTTCCTCGTCGTGCCGGTTGCGGTGCTCCTGTCCGGATTGATCTGGACGTACGCGGCGTGGCGCGGCGAGCGCACGCCGGACGCGGTATGACGCGGCGCATCGTCACCGCGTTCCTGCGCTTCTGCCTGCGCATTTTCTACAAACACATCGAGCGCGTCGGACTCGAGCGAGTTCCGAACGCGCCGGTGATCTTCGCGATCAATCATCCGAACAGCCTCCTCGATCCGCTGTTCGTGCTCTCGTTCGCACCGCGGCGCATTTCCTTTCTCGGAAAGGCACCGCTGTTTCACTGGCCCGTCATCGGCTGGTTCGCGCGCGCGATCGATGCGATTCCCGTGTATCGCAAGCAGGACGAGACGCCGGGTACGAACCTGGAGACGTTCCGCCGTTCGCGCGAGATCCTGCGCGGCGGCGGCAGTATCGCGATTTTCCCCGAGGGGACGACACACAGCGATCCGCAACTGCGCGAATTGAAGACCGGCGCCGCGCGCATCGCACTCGGCGCGCGGCTCGAGGAGCTGTACGTCGTGCCGACCGGCATCTACTACACCGCGAAACACGTGTTCCGCAGCGAAGCGCTGGTCGTGTTCGGCGAAGCGATTCGCGTCCCGCCCGCGGATGAGGATGTTCGAGAGGAAGTCGAAGCGCTGACCGCGGCGATCGACGAGGGACTCGACGCCGTGACGCTGCAGGCGGACTCGCACGCGGCGCTCGATCTGATCGCGCGCGCGGAGGACATTTTCACGGCGGATGAAAAACAACCGCTCGCTGAAGAGTTGGAGCTGCGACGGCGATTCGTCGATGGATATCGCTATCTTCGAACGAACGATCCTGTGCGTCTCGAGAAACTCGCGTCCGCGATCACGCAGCTCGCGGCGGAACTGCGCCGCGCGGGACTCGATCCGCACGAACTGAAGCCGCGGATCGAAGGCGCGCGCGTCATTCGGATCGTGATCCTGCTTCCGCTCGCGACGATCGGCACGATCATCAACTATCCGGCCTATCGCCTCGCCGGCTTCCTCGCGAAGCGGATCTCGCGAGGCGAAGACGAACTGATCGCGACGATCAAGGTCCTCTCGTCGTTCGCGCTCTTTCCGCTGACGTGGATCGCTCTGACGATCTACATCGGCTGGCGTTTCGGACTCGCGATCGCGATCGCTTCGCTCATCGCGATGCCGGTCCTTGCGTACAGTGCGCTGCGCGTGTCCGAGGATCTCGATGACGTGATCGGAGACCTGCGCGGACTCTTCGCTTCGCGCGACGCGCTCGTGCGTCAGCGCGAGGCGATTCGCGCGGAGATTTTTGCGATCGCGGCGGAGCTGCCTGCCGCGCCGTCATGATTGTGGCGACCGCTGCCCTCAGCGGTCGCGGCGGCGCGAAGCGCCGCTGGCGCCGCCATCGGCGGCGCTGTGACCGCTGAGGGCAGCGGTCACCACAAACTCTTGTCAGTCCGGTACCGCGGCCTTGATGAACGCGCTCACGTCGTCGTGCAGCTTTTCGCGTGAGCTCTTCTCGATGTACATCATGTGGCCGGCGGGGTAGAAGCCCATCGTCACGTGGCCGCGCAGCGACGGGTCGAGTTGCATGCGCGAGAAGGTGTAGCGCGTCGCGGCGAACGGGGTCGCGAGATCGTAGTAGCCGTTGGCGACGAAGACGCGCAGATATTGGTTCTGCGTCATCGCGTCGCGCAGCGTTTCGGCGACGTCGAGGTAGCGGTTCTGCTGGCGGTCGAAGCTCCACGGCCGCACTTTGTCGGTGAGGATCTCGTACGGCAGATCGCTCTCGAATTTCAGCACGCGGCGCGCGTAGTCGTTGAACGTGGCGGTGTACTCGCCGAAGATCGCGGCGTACGACGGATCGAAGTCCGGTTCTTCGCCGGCGGCGTCGCGGTTGACGCCGATGAAGCGCGCGTCGAGGCGTCCGACGGTGCGGCGTTGGTCGCGCATCAGTTCTTTGTCGAAGCGATCGATGTCGATGCGGAGGTTCGTCTGTTCGAGATACTTCGGCGCGAGTCCGCTGAAGCGCGCGAGCTTCGCGATCACCGACTGCTTTTCGGCGTCGGTGAGATTGTCGCCTTTCATCAGTGCCGCCGTGTATTCGCCGAGGGCGAACTGTTCGGCTTGCGCGGCGACTTCGGAGACGGGGAGCGCCTGCAGATCGGCGGAAAGGCGCTTGTGATACCACGCCGTCGCGCTGTACGTCGGCAGGAAGACGATGTACGGAAGATCGTTGCCGGTGTCGAATCGCGCGGTGCCGAAGTTGAGGATCGACGAGATCAGCACGATTCCGTTGAGATAGAAGCCCTGATCGTGCAGCCAGCCGGAGAGGCCGGCCGCGCGCGTCGTGCCGTAGCTCTCGCCTGCGAGAAACTTCGGCGAGCTCCAGCGCGCATAGCGCGTGGTGATGAGGCGGATTACGCTGCCCACCGACTCGATGTCCGCTTCGAAGCCGTGGAACTTCTTCGCGTCGTTGAACGGAATGGCGCGGCTGAATCCCGTCGTCACGGGATCGATGAACACGAGATCGCTGACATCGAGCAGCGTCGCCTCGTTGTCGACGAGCTTGTACGGCGGCGCGGCGGCGTGTCCTTCATCGTCCGCGTACGCCACGCGCTTCGGACCGAACGCGCCCATGTGCAGCCACACCGACGACGAGCCCGGCCCGCCGTTGAACGTGAACGTGATCGGCCGCTTCGCCGGATCGGCGCCGTCCTTCGAGTAATAGACGAAGAAGAAGCTCGCGCGCGGATCGCCGTCGTCGGTTTTCAGCACGATCGTACCGGCGCGCGCGGTGTAGTTGATGCCGCGCACGGTGCCGGTGCTGGTGACGATCTGGTCCTTCGGCGGCTCTTTGTCCTTGTCCGATTTCTTCTCGCTCTTCTCCTGCCCAAACGCGGCGGTGGCGAACACGAAAAGCAGCAGACAGAACAGTCTCTTCGTCCAATCTTTTGCCATAGGCGCCAGACGCTAACACAAGACTCGATCTGCTATCCTTCGCGCCTAACAATCACCAGGAAGGACTGCCCTCATGAACCGAGTCGTACGCTCGTTGTTTGTCTTTTTGTTTCTGTTCTCCGCTCTTTCGTCGTTCGCCGCGACCGATCCGGTCTACACCGCGCTGCGCGCTGCGCGTCCCGGCGCGAAGAGCCTCACGCTGAACAATTTCACGTTCGACCGCGACGTGTTTCACGTCACGCTGAACGGCACGCTCGTTCCGCTGCAGCAGGTCGAAGGGAAAACTCCCGGCGCGGTCTTCATCGGCACCGGCTCGTATGAGCTGAAGCCCGCGACCGCCGCGGAGCGCAAGCAGCTCTCGCTCTATGCAGGCGACGACAAGCTGACGACGCTCAGCGACACGTTCGACTCCGCGATCTTCCTCGGCACCTCGCTCATCGCCGCCGCGGAAAAATCAGGCGCGCCTGCCGGCGCCGCCGCTGCCGGCGCGAACGACAAGTGGGACGACTATCTGAAGAAACAGAAGAAGACGTTCCGCGACAACATGCAGCTGCGCGTGCTGCAGGAGATTCTGAACGCCGAAGCCGAGCCGCTGTTTTTCGCCTGGGTGAACGGCAAGAAATATCCGCCCGCGATTCTGAAAGTCGACCCGCGCGACAAAGAGCCGGCGACGATGCTCGTGTGGCACGACCAGAAGGGCGGTCTCTGGTACTCGAGCGGACTCAAGACCGCGGCGCCGATGCGCAAGCCGCTCGTGGATCCCGACAACTACGTGATCGACTCGACGATCAAGGGCGCGGAGATCTCCGCGACGTCGACCATCACCTTCACTGCCATCGCGCCCGTGCGCGTGCTGCCGCTGAATCTCTTCGGCAATCTGCGGGTCTCCGATGCGTCATGGTCGCCGGCCGGCGACGCGCCGTCGTGGGAGCCGGTCGCGTACATCCAGGAGGACAAGGACGAAGACTACGACGCGGCCGTCGTGTTCCCGAAGCCGCTCGAAGCGGGCAAGCAGTACTTGTTGAAGATGACGTACGCCGGCAAGGAAGTGCTCACGAACGCCGGCGACGGCAACTACTCGGTCGGCGCGCGTCTGAGCTGGTATCCGAACGTCGCGGTCTTCGACGACCTCGCGAATTACGAGCTGCACTTCCGCGTGCCGCAGAAGATGCAGGTCGTCGCGATCGGAAATCAGGTCGAGGACAAGGTCGAAGGCGATCAGCGCGTGTCGGTGTGGAAGTCGGAGACGCCGGTGCGCGTGGCCGGATTCAACTACGGCAAGTTCAAGAAGCTGACCCAGGTCGACAAGGACAGCGGGATGTCGATCGAGGTGTACACGAATCCGGGCACGCCCGACGTCGTCCGGCTGATCAATCAATACCTCGAGGCGAATTCCGAAGAGGAAGGCGGCCCGAGCTTCATCAACGTCGACACGAGCCGGCTCTCACAATCCGCGCTCGCCGACGGCATCAACACCGCGCGCACCGGCAATCACTATTTCGGCCCGCTTGCGCACAAGCACGTCTCCATCACGCAGCAGTCGGAGTGGAACTTCGGGCAGTCGTGGCCGTCGCTGATTTACATCCCGTATCTCGCCTTCCTCACCGGCACGCAGCGCATGACCCTCGGCCTCACCGGCGCGAAGGACTTCGTCGACAACGTCGGCGCGCACGAGTTCGGACATCAATGGTGGGGACATCAGATCGGCTTCGCGACGTATCGCGATCAGTGGCTGTCCGAGGGCTTCGCCGAATTCACGGCGTCCCTCGTGGCGCAGCAGACCGGCGGATGGGGGAGCTACAACAAGTTCTGGGAGAACGCGCGCAAGGCGATCCTCAACAAGGGCCGCGGCGCGACGATGAGCAACGATCAGGCGGGACCGATCACGCAGGGGTTCCGTCTCGCGACGTGGCAGACGCCGGAGGCGTACGACGCGATCGTGTACTCGAAAGGCGCGTACGTGCTGCACATGCTGCGCATGGCGATGTGGGAACCGAAAAACGCGGACGCCGCGTTCGTGGAGATGATGAAGGACTTCGCCGCGACGTACGCCGGCAAGAATCCGACGACCGCCGATTTTCAACGCATGGCTGAAAAGCACGCCACGAAGAGCCTGCAGCTGACGGCCGACGGAAAGCTCGACTGGTTCTTCGGCCAGTGGGTGTACGGCACGGCGATTCCGAAGTACGAATCGAAGATCGACTTTCAGGACGCCGGCGGCGGCAAGTACAAATTGACCGGCAGCGTCACGCAGTCCGGCGTGCCCGACAACTTCGCGACGATCGTTCCGATCTACGTCTACTTCGACAAGACCAACTACGTGCGGCTCGGCACGAGCGTCATCGTCGGCAATTCGACGAAGGCGATTGAAGGGGAGATTCCTCTGCCGAAGAAGCCGGTGAAGTTCGCGATCAACGTGAACCACGACGTCCTCGCGCGTTAGCCGGCACGGCCGGCGGCGTGGATTGCTCCGCCTCGCGGCATGCTTGTCGTCACGTCACGACCTGCGGCTTCGGGCGGCGCAACGCGCCTGAGATCGTCGTTTCTGCCGCACGTGCTGCGCGATACACTTTTGATGTGACGTATCGCGAGATCGCACCCACGGCCGCGCTGCGGCCGTGGGTCGAATGCTTCTGGACGCGCAGTGGAGGACAGGCAATCCTGCCTGTCCGCGTCCTTCCCGACGGCTGCGCCGATCTCGTGTTCGATCTCACAGCCGGCGACGGGATGGCGGTCGGCACGATGACGAAGCCGCTCGTGCTTCCGCCGCATGCGTCGCGCGATTTCTTCGGCGTCCGCTTCCGACCCGGACGCGCGGCCGCGTTTCTGCGCATCCCGCTCGCCGAGATCACCGACGCGCGCGTGCCGCTGCGCGACATCTGGAGATCATGGAGCGGCGAGCTGTCGCTCGACGCGCTCGAGCTTGAATTGATCCGCCGCCTGCGTCCCGATCGCGACGCGCGCGTCGATGCCGCGATCGTGCGCATCGCAACAGGAACAGGCCGGATCGAGAACATCGCGCGCGACATCGGCATCTCGCGCCAACACCTCGCGCGCCAGTTCCTGCATCACGTCGGCGTCTCGCCGAAGACGTTCGCGCGCGTGATGCGCTTCCGCCGCGTGCTCGCCGACCGTCGCGGCGACTGGTCGGACGTGGCGGCGCGCCACGGCTACTACGATCAGTCGCACCTCATCGCCGACTTTCGCGAGCTCGCCGGCACCACGCCGAACGCGTTCCGTTAAGCGTGCAGCGGAGTGGTGCGCGCCTCCGGCGCGCCTTTGGGGGACGGCAGGCGCGCACCACTCCCGTTCCATTTTTCCAATCCGTGAGCGCGGCGCGCGCTTACATTGCGCGCATGAAGATCACACCAGTTCTCATCGTTCCCTCCATCGAGCCGGTGCTGCCGCTGTGGGAGGCGCTCGGCTTCACACGCACCGCCGAGGTCCCGCACGGCGACCGCCTCGGCTTCGTCATCCTCGCCGGCAACGGCGTGGAAGTGATGTACCAGTCCGTCGACAGCGTGAAAGGCGACGAGCCGAAGGCGCTCGAAGGCCATGGCGCATCGGCGCTGTTCATCGAAGTCGACGACCTCGATGCCGTCGTGGCGAAGCTGCCGAAGGACACGAACGTGTTCGTCTCGCGTCGCACCACGCCTTACGGCGCGACGGAGACGTTCATTCGCGATGCGGCGGGGAACACGATCGTGTTCGCACAGTTCGCGAAATGAAAACGGCGAGTCTCGCGACCCGCCATGATCTCGGAGACGAGCGCTTCGTTCGGGATTCGCTCGAACTGCTTCGCGCGACGGATCGGGGCATCGGCAGCATCGAGCTCGAACAGCACGTCGCCGCGTCCACCTGCGCCTCGTTCATCCGCGCGAAGTTGTACAAGTCGCCCTACTCCGCCGTTTCCTTCCCTCCCCGTGCCGTCTTCCGCCGCTTCGCGGTCTCCTGCCGGCTCAGCTTCGCGAAGTTCTTCAGGATCTCCGTTGCCAGGGTCGTGGTCCGCTTCGTGAGCACCTCCGGGTCGACGCCCTTCGCCGGCGGATTATCGAGCCACTCCCTGACCGCGGTTTTCACCCCGTCCAGCGTCTCGTGCAGTGTTTGCATGTTGGCGTAGAACAGCTGCCACTCGAACGGCGGGAGGTCGATGTAGATCGGCTTCATCCGGACCTGTTCGAAGGTGAAGTCCTCCAGGTTCGGCAGGAACCCGATCACCTTCCGAAGGGTGTTCAGCGTGACGTTCCCGCCCCGCTCCAGGGTCGATAGCTGCCGGCGCTGCACCCCGCAGAGAGCCGAAAGTTGCGCCTGAGAAAGCCCAAGATCCTTACGTGCACGTCGGATTTCATCGTGTAATTCCAGCATGATGCGCCAAAAATAGCACAATTGTCGTTATCAGCGCAAATTTTGCTTGACGCGCAAAGAGCGCGAACGTATTTTAGTGCTTATGAGCCAGTTGAGCACATCAGCGGCCGGTATTCGGTCGCATCAATGCGTCCATCGGTGTCATCGACGACACGATCGGTGTCATCGACGACACGATCGGTGTCATCGACGGGACCATCGGTGTCATCGACGACACGATCGGTGTCATCGACGAGACGATCGGTGTCATCGATGGGACGATCGGTGTCATCGACGAGACGATCGGTGTCATCGATGCGACGATCGGTGTCATCGATGGGTCGATCGATGCCGTCAACACCTTCATCGATCGCGTCGATGCGACCGGAATCCGGGTGCTCGTGGCCGCGCGCCGCCAGGGCCGCACAGTCCGCCCAACTCGTCCGAAGCATCAATCAAACCTTTGAAAGGAAAGGACCATGAAAGAGAAACAGTCATTGGAAGTCACCCCGTCTCCCCATACCGCGGAAGCGAAAGCGTTCATCGAGCAGATCCGTACCCTGCGCGCTGCGATCCCCCGGCTCAAGCCGGAGGGGCCGCGCGACGCGAAGGCCATGGCCCCCCGTGCATCAGTCGACCAGGAATTCGTCGAAGCGGCCGGCGCCGCCATGCAGGCGTCCGAGCTGCTCGACGGCTCCTCGCCGACGACCGCGGATGCCCTGCGCGACGCAACGGCATTCGCCCTGGCCTACCAAGCCGCGCTGACCGAGGGCAAAGCCTTCGTGCGCGCGCTGACCCACACGCTCCGCGCCGCCAAGGCCACGGCCGGAGGACATGCGCTCAACATCTACGCGTTGGCGCAGCGTCTGGTGAAAGAGGAGAACGGCGCCGAGCTTGTGCCGCACGTCGAAAACATGCGGCGCAAGCTCAAGAACGGACGTCGGAAGGCGATTTCGGAACCCGCTCCCGACCCGTCCACCAAGACGGCGCCGAAACAGTAGTTTAGCAGGATAGAAGGAAAGGCGGGGAGTCCAATCCTCCCCGCCGATTCGGGGCGTCGTGTGTCGCGCGGCTACCATGCGACATCGGCGCGTCACACCTCGGCGAGAACTAAGGGCCGAGTGTACTCTATCGTCGTGATGCGAGTCGGGCAACCTCAGATTAGGACGTTTGTGGATGCGATACACCACTTGCGAAGACTCGACGTGTCGGTTCCGCCGGATCTGGAGCGTCGGGTTAGCGCGCTCCTCCGGCGACCAACGCTTGATGACTTCAGCGCAACAACAGGTCGCGAACTTGCGCAGATGTGGCTGACGCTCTTGAATGCTCGCGGCGATGATGTACTTGCGTGGATCGTCGCGCTGCTATTATTCGAGACTTGCTTCGCCCCGACCGATCCCCGCTCGCGAGAAATTGACGCAGCACTTCAGGAGCAGACGACCCTTGGTGGGCGCGCGATGCGTGCCATAGGGACTCATTTCGAGATCAAGCGACGGCTGGCTGGGCGTTTGTACGATTTCGGCAGGCGCGGGAAAATATCGGCGGCGAACCGAAGCATCCTGCAGACGGCCGTCGATCTGTTCGATGACCTCCTGGCAACGGATTACAACGCGGGCCGTCCGAATGTTCGCGTCAAATACGTCGGTATGCGCGGGGTCGCTCATTTGCTTCTCGCGCGCGGCGATGAAGACTCCACTCCGCGATACATGCTTGCCTGCGCTGACCTAGAGGAATCGCGCCACCTAGGCGATACGTCCGCGGAGCACGACCAATATCTGCTCGAGGCCTATTTGAAGAGGCTTGATGCAACCGGCGACGTATCGATCCTTGATCGGGCCAATGAGATCGTACGTGACGCGCGCGCACGACACGCGACAGCGCGCGGCCTGCTTACACAGGAGGGTGAACTCCTGCTCCGCCGCGCGCTTCTGTTGCCGAAGGGCCCGGAAACCGCCGAAGAGCAACTGCGAGTGTTCGAAAGTGCGCTGCATTCGTTCGAAGCCGCGTTGGCGGCCCCGCCACATCAATCGTTCGCGGACGACTACATTCGCACGAAATGCGGAATGTCCCGTTTTCGCATCTACGTCGCCCGCGCAAAGTTGGGAAACCCAGATCCAGTTCTGCTCGACGAGGCAATCACCGACCTCGATCGATCTGGTGAAGATGGACTCGGCGACGGCGGACTCTCGCTGCCCTGGGCGCTCACTATACGGGCGCAGGTTCACGTCGCGGAGTCGAGATTCGACGCTGCCGTCGGCGATCTCGAGCGCGCCGCAGTGATGGCAAATGACCTCCCAGAAACTCCTGCGGTCAAAGCCCTCCGCAGCGTCGTGCGAACGCGAGTCGCAATTTCTCGCTTAGACAAGGCGGCCGCTGAAGGTGACGTTGATCGCATCATTGCGGCCGTCGATGAAACTCTTGACTCAGTCACTCCTGATTTGAATGTTGTTGGTTCTGTCGCACACGCTGGACGCGCGCTGCTGAAGCTGGGGAGAGACGATACGCAGCTGATTTTGCGCATAGTCGAATTTGCAGATGCAGCAAGGCACCAGACATCAGCTGGCGCGATCCCCGTCGCGTATGCCTGTGCCAATGCCGCCGGCCTTCTTAACATTATTGCGAAGGAACGCAGTGGCGACGAGTACCTCGTCCGTGCTCATACCCTCTTCTCAGAGGCGCTCACAATCGCACATCAGGCTCCGACGGAATGGTGGATATTCGCCGGCGATGTAGCACTTAAGCTCGCGAAGAAGAAGCTTGCCGCGGACAATGATGGCGAGGCTATGCACTATTTCGAAGATGCAGCGCGTTGGCTCTCAGCCGCGATCGACTCAGCGACTCGAGAAGAAGACGAGAACTCGCCGTTCCGCTATCGCGAGGCATACAGCAAGCTCGGTGAAGCGTACGGGAGGCTCCACTCCATTACGTTTGACGACGAGTACGCCGAAGATGCGATCTCCGCAATGACCGAGTCCATCAGACTTGGCAACAATACCCCTCAAATCTATGGATTGCTAGCCGACGTGCACTACAGGAGAGGCCGGTCGCGAAGCGGCGTTGGCGATCTTCGAGAGGCGCTGCGTCTCAAATCATTGGCGAGGGAAGTTCCTACCGATACCCCGGTTGTGAGCGGCAGCTGGCGAGAGAATTTGAGTCTTTCCGCTGGCATCGCGCTGCGCATTTTCAGAATCACGAGCGTAGCTGAGGATCTCGCCGCGGCAGTTTTGCTGGCGTGCAACGCGGCACGCGAGGATCCAACATGGCCGTGGCCGATCTTCCAGCTAGCAGATATGGCAACCGCAGCCAGAGGCACTACGCTCCGGCACGCCCTTCAAGAAGGGGCAAATGATGAGTTCGCGCAGCTGGTTCTGGATGGTGCCGCCGATGAATTGGATCGACGCGCCTGCCGCTTGGCCATTCGCAATCCTTCCAATTTGGAACAGAAGATTCTCGGCGGCAGGCAGAAAGTGTATGTCCTTCGAGACTCGCATCGTCTCCTCAGTGAGTCATTCGTCTTCAAGCCAACGACTCAAGAGTCCGCGGAGCGCGAACTCGCCTCCGTCGCGGAGTTTCGTGAGTTCCTCGCGCAACGAGGTGCGCCCCGGACGTTTCGTCTCCCTACGCCGATCACGACGATTCCAAGCGACAGAGCGGGTACCGTCACATATGTCATGCGACGCAGCGAGGGTGTGCAACTCGGGACCTATGTCCTTCGCAGCATGAGATTAACCAATACTGCGCCAGCGGACGTCGTCGACGGTGCTGTCGCATTTCTGGCTCATTATCATGCGTGGAAGCTGCTGCGTTCGGCTCGGCGAGCCGGTCAGGGGGTCGACCGAGTTCTAGCGAGTATAGGACGCCTTTGGCGCTCGACATTCGATCCTGATACCGCGCGCATCACTGTTTCGCAACTGCGGGGATTGTTGCCGAGCGGCTTGCCATTGCTCGCGAAGAAAGATGCGCATCCAGAGAACTGGCTTGTAACGTCGCGTCGCGAAATCGTGATGCTCGACTTGGAAGCGACAGCACAATTGCCGCTACTGTTTGAGGTTGCTCAGTTTCTCGAGGATTATCCCTTCTTCGATTGCTCGGTCGGTGGTTGGAGTGCCCGATTACGCGTCGTCGATCACTACCTCTCGGCTCTTTCTCGTCTAGCGCCGGGATTCGCGCTTCCAGCATTGTCTGTCTGCCGTGCGGCATACGAGAAGTACGCGCTCGTTCGGGCTGCGATTGGCATTGGTGAAACACGATCATCCGCGCCGCAGGCATCATCCGTCTCTTCCGTTCTGCGGGCCGTCACAGCGCGGCGCGATCATTACCGAGCGCTTGCTCAGTATCTTGCCGTGGACGGCACCGATGCGTCGACGCGCGTCGTTGCAGCGTCCCTTTGCGAAGCGGTGACGAAGCGGGCCCATACCACATCGCCGGCGGTGCAAACGACAGCGCCGGCGGTGCCCGGTGATGATTGGCTCTGGTAGTTCGTGAGAGCGTACCGCTTGAGCAGGCAACGATACCGACATCCAAAGCAATTCGTTCATGGTCGCAGCTCCAACGCCCTAAGCAGCCCTCTCGCCTGCGTGACCCCGCGCTGGTCGCCACACGCGACATGAGCCTCCAGCGCGCGCGTCGCATACTGCTCCGCATCCTCGAACTTTCCCGCCTTCAGCGCTACGTAGGCGAGGGCGACGTAGGACTGGGCGGCGCCGTGGTCGTCGCGGCCGCGGCCGAGGCGGAGCCGGAGGCTTTCCATGAACGCGCTCTCGGCGGAGGGGTAGTCCTCGCGCAGGAAGTGGAGCTTGCCGAGGTTGTGTAGCGACTGGGCGATGCCGCGGGGGTCGCCGAGGTCGCGTTTGAGGGCGCAACTCTGTTCGAGTGCGGCGATGGCCGGCTTCCACTGTCTTTGGTTCATGTGGACGATGCCGATGTTGTTGAGGCTCTTGGCGTAGCCGCGCAGATCGCCGGTGCGCTGTTCGTACTTCGCGACGCGGCGGTGTTCGCGCAGCGCGTCGGCACGGCGGTCGAGGTACTCGAGCGCGACGGCGCGATGACTGCGGATCTGCATGAGCAGCCATTCCGGGGAGTTGGACGGCTTGGCGGTTTTCAGGGCTTGGTCGTAAAAGCGGAGGGCGAGGCGATGCAGGCCACGGCGCCGGGCGATGACGCCGCTCTGGTCGAGCGCCAGCGCGCGGATGTCCGCCGATTCGTTTTTCGAGATTGTTCTGGCCTTCCGGGCGACGGCAGCGGCGGCGCGGAGGTCGGTCCCGTATTTCTCGAGCACGACCGCGCGCGCGATGAGGATGCGCGACGATGGCCGTGATTTCGTGGCCTGGCGGAAGACCTGCGTCGCGAGCTCGAACGCACGCGCTTCCACGAGGGCGTACAGAAGCGCAACCGCCGCGGCTTCGCGGTCCGGAAGCCAGGGCTCGACGACTGATGCTGCGTCCGGAGACGCACGTCGCAGGCGGCCGAAGCTGCGCCGTGGGCGAAGAACGTCCTGCATGTCGCTCGTCTCGCCGATGAGGAGGTCGAGCGATCCAGGCCACGCACGAGCGCATTGGATCGCGGGTCGTGCATCGGATCGGCGACGCGCCGGGCCGGCGACGGGTCGAACGGCCGTACCCCGCTCGTGCACGACCCAGAGGCCGGGTGCCGTGCGCTGCAGGTTCAGCAGCGCCGGCAGGATGTCGAAGTCATCGCGGCCGGAGTAGCCGAGAACCAGCAGCGGCCGGTTTTCGACGAGCGCCTGCAGAAGGCGTGTCTGCGTGATCGACAATCCGTGCCCGACCTGCCGGACCGCAAGGGCGACGGACTCGAGAGCGCCGCCGCCGATCGATCCGTGAATCTTGAGGAGAGTCGACTTCGCCGCGACTCCGTCCTCGACTGCCGTTCCCACGACGGTTCGATACCGCATGCCAAGGGCATCGCATGCTTGTTCGATGAGCGTGTCGAAGTTCGTCGTAATGACGCAGCAACCGGCGCCGAGGGCGGCGGCCAGAAGGCCGTGCCAGGCGTTCGGGCGGCCGCGGAGCACGTGTGGCAGCGGCCGGGCCGCGTCGATTCCGAGGTGCTCGAGAAGAACATCCGTGATGACCTCGGGGCGAAGGGACACGAGAGCTCTCCCGATGTTGCGCGCCAGTTTTGCGGGCAGCGCCAACGGCTCCAGAACCGGAGCGATCAAGCTGGCGACCAGTCCCGCGGCCAGAGGAAGACTGGAGGGCGGCGGCGCGGAGACTCCTGCGCCGACGAAGAATGTCGCCTCGCCGCGGCGGATGACGCCGCGCCAGTACGCCTCATCGATGGCGGTGGCGCGCATGACGCGACGAATGATAGCGGCGGCGGATCTTGAAACGTCGGCCTCCCGGAGGCCGTGTCGCGCGCCAAGGTCGTGCCGAGGGCAGAGAACATCCAGGCGCGAAAGACGTCTCTGGACGCTGTTCTGGCTCGGTGCGCCGCTGCCGTTGCTCTTCAATGCGCCGTTCCTGCGCGGCATCGTCTGGCCGCTCGCGGGCCTGAAATGAAAAGGGCGAGTCGCGAGACTCGCCCTTTCGAACTGCAACAACGAAGGGTTAGTACATTCCGCCCATGCCGCCGCCCATACCGCCGGCGCCACCACCGGATTCTTTCTTGTCGTCTTCCTTGATCTCGGAGACGAGTGCTTCGGTCGTCAGCATCAGGCCGGCGATCGAGGACGCGTTGAGGAGCGCCTGTTTCGTCACCTTGGCCGGGTCAATGATGCCCGCCTGCAGCATGTCCACCATCTGCTCATTGCGGGCATCGAAGCCCCACGAGCCGCCTTTCTGGCGCACTTCATTGAGCAGCACCGAGCCTTCGAGGCCGGCGTTGTAGACGATCTGGCGGAACGGCTCTTCGAGCGCGCGCTTGACGACGTTGACGCCTACGCGTACGTCGCCCGTCGCTTCGACCTTGTCGACCGCTTCGACGGCACGGAGCAGCGCGACGCCGCCGCCCGGGACGATGCCCTCTTCGACGGCTGCCTTGGTGGCATGCATCGCGTCCTCGACGCGCGCCTTCTTCTCTTTCATCTCGGTCTCGGTCGCGGCACCGACTTTGATCACCGCAACGCCGCCGACGAGCTTGGCCAGGCGCTCCTGCAGTTTCTCGCGGTCGTAGTCCGAGGTGGTGTCCTCGACCTGCGTGCGGATCTGCTTCACGCGGCCGGCGATCGCTTCCTTGCGTCCCTTGTCATCGGTGTCGGTGACGAGGGTGGTGTTGTCCTTGTCGATGGTCACGCGTTTCGCGTCGCCGAGGTCTTCCCACTTCACGTTCTCGAGCTTGATGCCGAGGTCCTCGGAGATCAGCTTGCCGCCCGTGAGAATGGCGATGTCTTCGAGCATCGCTTTGCGGCGATCGCCGAAGCCCGGCGCCTTGACGGCGGCGACGTTGAGCGTGCCGCGCAGTTTGTTCACGACGAGCGTCGCGAGCGCTTCGCCCTCGACGTCTTCCGCGATGATGAGCAGCGGCTTGCCCTGACGCGCAACCTGCTCGAGGATCGGCAGGAGGTCCTTCATCGACGAGATCTTCTTCTCATAGATGAGGATCTTCGCGTTCTCGAGCACGACTTCCATGCGGTCCGGGTCGGTCACGAAGTAGGGCGAGAGGTAGCCGCGGTCGAACTGCATGCCTTCGACGACTTCGAGCGTCGTGTCGAGGCCGCGCGCTTCTTCGACGGTGATGACGCCGTCTTTGCCGACTTTGTCCATCGCCTGCGCGATCGTGTCGCCGATCTCTTCGTCATTGTTCGCGGAGATCGAGCCGATGTGCTGGATGTCTTTGCCCTCGACGGGACGGGCCATTTTCTCGATGGCCTCGATCGCGGCGCGGACGCCGAGCTCAATGCCCTTCTTGATGTCCATCGGGTTCGCACCGGCAGTGACGTTCTTCACGCCTTCGCGATAGATCGCCTGCGCGAGAACGGTCGCCGTAGTCGTGCCGTCGCCGGCGATGTCGGAGGTCTTGGAGGCGACCTCGCGGACCATCTGTGCGCCCGCGTTCTCCAACTCGTCCTTCAGCTCGATCTCCTTGGCGACGGTGACGCCGTCCTTGGTGATCGTCGGCGAGCCGAACTTCTTCTCGATGACGACGTTGCGGCCCTTCGGTCCGAGGGTGACCTTCACCGCATCCGCCAGCTTGTTGACGCCGCGCAGGATCGCCTGGCGCGCCTCTTCACTGTAAGTAATTCGTTTTGCCATGAGTCGTTTCTCCTTCTTTTGTTGTGTCATTCCGAGCGGAGCGAGGAATCCCCTGAATCGGGGGATCCCTCACCGTCTACGCGGTTCGGGATGACACGCCTGAATCAACCTTCAACGATGGCGAGGACTTCGTCTTCGCGCAGGATCGTGTACTCGACGTCTTCGATCTTGATCTCGGTTCCGGAGTACTTGCCGATCAGAACGGTGTTGCCCTTCTTGACGTCGAGCGGAATGCGCTTGCCCTCGTCGTTGAACTTCCCTTCGCCGACGGCGATGACCTCCGCCTCCTGCGGTTTTTCCTTGGCGGTGTCGGGGATGATGATGCCGCCGCGGACTTGCTCTTTCGCTTCCTTGCGCCGTACGACGATGCGGTCGTACAGCGGCCGGAGCTTGATCTCAGTCGCTACTGCTGCCATGCGTGCTACTCCTTTCGTTACAGTAAGTTAAAAGACTTGCGCGATAGGACATCGCGAAGAATTTCAGTCTAACCGAGACTTGAGCACTTAGCACTCACGTGTCGGGACTGCTAACATTATGACGTCGGGAAAGTTCTGTCAAGCGGAGCGGCGGCGTCAGTGATCGTGGCCGCGCTTGCGCGGACGCGCGATCCAGCCTTTTCGCCAGAAGTACACGAGCATCAGGCCGGCGATCGAGATCATGAGGCCGAGGGCGAAGGGGTAGCCGTGGAGCCAGTGCAGTTCGGGAATGTGCTCGAAATTCATGCCGTAGATGCCGGCGATGAGCGTGAGCGGGAGCATGACCGCGGAGAAGATGGTCAGCACCTTCATGATCTCGTTGGTGCGGTTGGCGACGACGGAGAGGTACGCCTCCATCGTGCCGGTCATCTGATCGCGGTCGACGTCGATGGTCTCGCTGATGCGGAACATGTGGTCGTAGATGTCGCGGAAGTAGATGAGGTGCTCGCGCTGCACGAGCTTCGCGTCGCCGCGCGAGATCTGATTGAGCAGTTCGCGCTGCGGGAGTGAGCTGCGGCGCAGGACGTTGATGTCGCGTTTGAGATGCAGCAGCTCATCGAGCTGCATCGGATCGGCGTTCTCGAAAATGGTGTCCTGCAGGTCGTCGACGCATTCTTCGATCTGCTCGAGCACCGGAAAGTACGCGTCGACCATCATGTCGACGATCGAGTAGAGAAGAAAGTCGTTGCCGCGCGCGAGGATGCGTCTGTCGCCGGGCAGGCGATCCCACACGTTGTTCGCCGCCTCGAGCGGACGTCGATGTACGGTGAAGAGAAAGTTGCGGCCGAGGAACGCGGCGATCTTGTACGTCTCGGAGATGTGCTCGGTGACGTTGATCGCGACGGTGCGGAAGATGAAGAAGTCGTAGTTCGGGAACGAGTCGTACTTCGGGAGCGTGTTCGGCGAGAGCGTGTCTTCAGCCGCGAGCTCGTGAAAGCCGAAGCGCTGTTCGAGCAGCGGCTCGATCGTCTCCTGCGTCGGCTCCTGAACGTCGACCCACAGACGATCGTCGGAGTCGGCGCGCCATTCATCGATGAGCGACTCGTCGCCTCGGCGAAGCTCGTTGTTTACGAGGAGTGCCACGCGGAAAGTCGTCATGTTCCGTTTTCTTAGTTTTCAGTTTATCCCGCGCGCAGACGCGGGATCTCCCGGTGATACGCGCGATGCAGCTGCCCATGTAGCGTTGTGTAGGCAGCCGCATCGCGAGTATCACGAGGAGATCCCGCGTCTGCGCGCGGGATAAACTACAAAAAAACTAAAGCAAGTCCGCCAACGGCCGGTAAGCACGGCCCTGCGACGTCGCCACCGCCTCGTACGTGATCTCGCCTTTGTACACGTTCACGCCTTCGGCCAGGCCCGCATTGCCGCGCACGGCTTTGTCGAAGCCGAGGTTGGCGAGCATGCGGGTGTAGGGGAGCGTGGCGTTGGTGAGGGCGATCGTCGACGTGCGCGGCACCGCGCCCGGCATGTTGGCGACGCAGTAGTGCACGACACCGTCGACTTCGTAGACGGGATTGGAGTGCGTCGTCGGATGGGCGGTCTCGACGCATCCGCCCTGATCGATCGCGACGTCGACGATCACGGATCCTTTTTTCATCTGTCCGATCATGTCGCGCGTCACGAGCTTCGGCGCGGCCGCGCCGGGAATCAGCACGCCGCCGATCAAGAGATCCGCGCGACGCACGGCTTCTTCGATGTGCGCTCGGCTCGACGCGAGCGTCTGCACTTCGCCGCGGAAGATGTCGTCGAGCTGGCGCAGGCGATCGAGACTGACATCTATGATCGTGACGCGCGCGCCGAGGCCGATCGCCATTTTCGCGGCATTCGTTCCGACGACGCCGCCGCCGATGATCATCACGTCCGCGGGCAGCACGCCCGGCACACCGCCGAGAAGCACGCCGCGTCCGCCGTTCGGCTTGTGCAGGTAATACGCGCCGACGTGCACGGACATGCGGCCCGCGACTTCCGACATCGGCGTGAGGAGAGGAAGCGTGCGCTTGCGCTCGTCGGTGATCGTCTCGTATGCGACGCCGACAATTTTCTTGTCGAGCAGCGACTGCGTGAGAGCGGGAACCGGCGCGAGATGGAGATACGTGAAGAGCAACTGCCCGTCGCGAAGGCGCTTCAGATCGGGATCGATCGGCTCTTTCACCTTCACGATCATCTCCGCCTGTTCGTAAACGGCATCGGCGTCGGGAAGGATCGTCGCGCCGGCGGCGCGGTACTCCTCGTCGGAGAAGCCGCTGCCGTTGCCGGCGCCTTTCTGCACGAGCACCTGGTGTCCATCGGAACTGAGGTCACGCGCGCCGGCGGGCGTCATGCCCACGCGATATTCGTTGTCTTTGATCTCGGTCGGTACGCCGATCCGCATGGATGCAATCTCCTCGGCTGATGAGGTTCGCGCGGAGGGCGCGTCAGCGAGGGCGTATTGTACACATCAGTGGCGCGTGGAGCGCCGCTTCGGCACGGGGGGAGGCTGTTGTCCGCCGCCGCTTCCTCCGCCGGCCGCGCTGAACGCGCCGGGCGCGATCATCTTCGCCGCGGCGAGCGCGTCGATCACGCCCCACGAGCTCTTTTCGTCCCACCCCTTCACGTCGATGTCCTGCGCCGTCTGCTGGATCGTCGACTCGATCTGCGCGAAGCTCGAGTTCGGCGCGAGCGCGAGCAGGAGCGCGGCGACGCCCGCCACGTGCGGCGTCGCCATCGATGTTCCGGTCATCGAGCCATAAACGCGATATCGATACGACTCCGTGGCGGCGCCGCGGTCGCCGTTCAGCAGCTTCTGCGCGTTGGCAAACGTCATCGCGATCGTCAGCGGAAAGTCATACTCGCCGTCCGTGACGAGCCCCAGGAGCGCGATGTCGTTACGCCTGTCGTCGTTGTTGTAGATGATGACCGCGACCGCGCCCGCTTCTTTCGCGTTGCGAGCTTTTTCACCGGGCGGGACCACACCGCGCTCGATGACGCAGATTTTTCCACTCGCGTCGCTCGGGATGTCCTGGATCTGTCCGAAGCCGCAGTTGATGTACGGCGCGACCACGGTCGCCATCGGCGAGCCGGCAATGGGGAAGGCGGAGAAGAGCTGCGCCGGCGACTCGACTTCGGCGACCGGAAACTTGTCGCGCAGGTAGGTCGATGGAACGTCGACGCCCGGCGCGACGATGCTCAACGCGTTGCTGTAGGAGGACAAACTCCACACTTTGAGCTGCGAGTCGACCGCGCCGACGGAGATCACGCCGTCGTACAGGGCGGGATACAGGAGCCGCTCTTTCCCGCTGTTGCCGGCGGCGGCGACGAGGATGATGCCCGCCTCGGCGGCGCGCTGCACCGCATACGCGAGCGCGTCGGTGCCGCCCTCCGCGCCAAGGGACATGTTGGCGACCCACCGGCCGCCGATCTCGCGCTTCTTGCCAATGACCCAATCGAGCGCCGCGACGAGATTCTCATCCTTGCCTTGTCCATCCGAGGTGAGCATTTTCACCGCCCACAACTTCACGCCCGGCGCGACGCCGACCGTTCCGAAGGCGTTGTCCGCGGCGGCGATGATGCCGGCGACGTGCGTGCCGTGTCCGAAGTCGTCGATCGGCTGCTGCGTCGAATCGAACGTGTTGTATCCGCCGGCGTATGCACTCGCGAGATCGGGATGATGGATGTCGATGCCGCTGTCGATGACGGCGACGTTCACTCCCGCGCCGCGCGTCACCGGCCACACGGAGTCCGCGTGCACCGCGCGCACACCCCAGGGAATCTCCTGCTGCACGAATGCGAGGGTCGGCTGCGCGGGCGCGTCGTCGCTCTGCGCGTAGAGATCGATCACCGGCTGGACGGACGCGACGTCACCCGAGCGCCGCAATTCCGCGGCTTCGGCGTCGCTCAGATCCATCGCCATCGATCCGGCGTTCTCGAACCGGCGCACGCGATGTTTCGCGGCATCGGCCGAGTTGGCGACGAGGCGCGGCGACGTGCCGGACGCCGCGCGACGCATGACGACCATGTAGCGATTCGACTCCGCAAAAAGAGAAGTCGAGATCGCGAGCGTCAGAACAACAAGGATCAGCTTTCGGGGGGAGCGGTCCATATCAATGGCGCGAGGAGCGCCGCTTCGTCGTGGGCGGCGGCTGTTGTCCGGCTCCGCCTCCGCCTCCTGTGCCGCCGCCGGCCGCTGCGAACGAGCCTGGCGCGATCATCTTCGCCGCGGCGAGCGCGTCGATCACGCCCCACGAGCTCTTGTAGTCCCACCCTTTTACGTCGATGTCCTGCGCCGTCCGCTGAATCGCCGATTCGATCTGCGCGAAGTTCGCGTTCGGTGCGAGCGCGAGCAGGAGTGCCGCGACACCGGTCACGTGCGGCGTCGCCATCGACGTGCCGGTCATCGGACCATACTCGCGATAGCGATACGACTCGGTGATGAGGCCGGGGATGCCGTTCAGCAGTTTTTGTCCGCTGGCGAACGTCATCGCGATCGTGAGCGGGAACACGTAGGTTTCGTCGTCGTCGACGAGCGCCCAGCGCGTGTAGTCCGCGCGCGCGACATCGTCGTCGTTGTAGAGGATGACGCCGGCCGCGCCGGCTTCCTTCGCGTTGCGCGCCTTCGTGCCGAACGGAATCGCGTCTTCGCCCGCGGGGCTGCGCTCGATGACGCAGATTTTTCCGGCGGTGTCGCTCGGAATGTCCTGAGTCCGCCCGAAGCCGCAGTTGAGGTATCCCCCGAGCACGTTCGCCATCGGCGAGCCGGTGACGGGGAATCCGGCGAGAAGCTGCAGCGGCGCCTCGACTTCGGCGATCGTGGTCTTGTCGCGAAGCATCGTCGACGGAACGTCGACGCCCGGCGCGACGATGCTCAGGCTGTTGCTGTACGCGGAGAGACTCCAGATTTTGAGCTGCGCGTCGACGGCGCCGACGGAGATCACGCCGTCGTAGACCGCCGGAAACATCAGCCGCTCGCGTCCCGTATTGCCCGCCGCGGCGACGAGGATGATGCGCGCGTCGACGGCGCGCTGCACCGCCTGCGCGAGCGCGTCCGTGCCGCCTTGCGCGCCGAGGGACATGTTCGCGACCCACTGACCGCCGACTTCTTTCTTCTTGCCGATCGCCCAGTCGAGCGCCGCGACGAGGTTCTCATCCTTGCCCGATCCATCCGCGGCCAGCACTTTCACCGCCCACAACTTCACCGCCGGCGCGACGCCGATCGTTCCGAAGGCATTGTCCGCGGCGGCGATGATGCCGGCGACGTGCGTGCCGTGTCCGTGATCGTCGATCGGCTGCTTCGTCGAATCGAACGTGTTGTATCCGCCGGCGTAATTCGGTGCGAGATCGGGATGTTGCAGGTCGATGCCGCTGTCGATGACGACGACGTTCACTCCCGAGCCGCGCGTCACGGACCACACCGAATTCGCGTGCACCGCGCGTACGCCCCACGGGATCTCCTGCTGCACGAAACTGAGCGTCGGCTGCACCGGCGCGTCGTCGCTCTGCGCGTAGATGTCGATGACCGGCTCGACGGACGCAACGTCCCCCGATCGCCGCAGCTCCGCGGCTTCGGCTTCCGTCAAATCCATCGCCATCGATCCGGCGTTCTCGAAGCGACGCACGCGATGTTCCGCGGCGTCGACAGAGTTGGAGACGAGGCGCGGCGAGGTGCCGGACGCCGTCCGCTTCATGACGACCATGTAGCGATTCGTGTCCGCAAAAAGCGAAGTCGAGATCGCGAGCGCGAGAACTGCGAGCGTGAGTCGTCTGATCATTTCTTGAGGATCCGGCGTCCGCTGCGCGGAGGCTGGGTCCATCCCATGTCGATGAGCTGATAAATCGTGAGATCGAGTCCGTGCAGAAGGTCAGAGCCGATGAACGGCTCCATCAGAAGATTCGGCGTCGCCGTCGTGTCCCAGTGATGAACCGACGATCCCGGCTCGACGACGCACGGCGCATACAGCCGCAGGTATCCCTGCTTCGTCGTGCCGGCGAGCTGGCTCGGGTCGAGATGCAGCGACGCATCGACGGTCGTGTTGGAGGTGAGCTGCGCCTTCAGCGCGGTGCCGTCGGTCTGCGTGATGCTGATGACCGGAATCGTGATGTCGGTGGCGGTGCCGCCGAGCGACGGCGCGGAGCATGCCGACGCGTTGTCGACGACGATCACGCCGATCGCGCCGGCGTTCTGCGCGTTCCGCGTTTTCGTGACGAAGGTGCAGACGCCGCGATCGATGAGCGCGATGCGTCCCGCGACCGCGCTCGCGTTCGTGAACGTCGAGCAGCCATCGGTCGTCGTCGGGCCGTCGGTGTTCGCTTCATCCTGCGCGATGACGATGCGACCGCTGGCCGGTGTCTTGTCGATCGTCGGACCGAATGCTGCGAGTCCGACGTCGTAGTTTTTCGCGATCGCCGCCGGCGCGCTGATCGTCAGCGTCGACATCGGACTCAGAAACTGTCCGGTCTGACTGCGGACCACTGCGCCGTCCCACACAAGATTGCCGGTGTTGGTCAGCGACGTGTTGCGCTGCGCGGTGGTCATCTGGTCCCAGCGCTGGCCGGCCGATACGTCGAACGTGTGGACGTCGGAGATCGCCGGAATGCCTTCGCTGAACGCCGGCGCGTTCGCTTTGCCGGAGATTCCGAAGCCGTGTCCGAGCTCATGCAACACGACGTTGTAGAGATCGATATCGGTGCCGTGTTTGTTGTCGAGTCCGTAGTAGAAACTCGTCGCGCCGAGGCAGGTGGCCGTGTCGACGTCGGAGTTGAAGCGGACGTTGATGTCGTCGACGCCGGCCGAGAGATCCGTGTTCGCGAATTTGTTCGCGAGGGCGATCGGATACCAGACGTTCGCCATCGGCACGCCCTGGGTGTCATGCCGCCAATCCATTGGCGATGCCTGCCCAAGGATTCCCTCGGTGTCGGTGCAGGCCGGGTTGCCGATGATCGGCGCGAAGCTCGCGCGTACGCGAACGTCGACGTTCGTGTCGAGATTGTTCTGCCACGTCTGCGCGGCGGCGAGAAAAACGTTGAGGCGCTGCTGGCCGCGCGTCGTGCCGGCGTTGCCGCCGACCGGAGTCGCGGGCGTCGGGTCATTGAAGCCGGTGCCGGCGCCGTCGATGTTGATGATCAACACCTTGCCGGTTCCGGCGAAGAGCGGCATCGCCGCAAGGAGAAGGGAAACGAAGAGAGTCCGACGCATTTACTTTTCTGCTTTCGCGCGTCCGACTTTTTCGATCGGGGCTTCGAGGAATTTCTTCGCCGCTTCGGCGCTATCGACGCAGGCCAGTACGGCCTTGCCGTCCGGCGTGATGCGCGCGACGAGCACTTCGCCGCCGTCATTGTTTTCCGCGAACAAGTCGCTGATGTCGATGTGCTGCTTCGTCGCCTGCGCATCGATCGGTTTCAACATCTCGCGCGTGCACGCTTCATCATTCGCCGCGAATGCAGCGGGCGCGACGATGGAAGCAAGCGCAAGCGCCAAGGGGAAAAGACGTTTCAACATCGGGCCTCCTGGACCTTAAGAGAAGTTATTTTACACAACCAGGACGATCTGTCCATGGAAATGCAGCGGTTTTTGTGAACGTCTGCTAACGTACGCGCCCCATGACCGACTGGAAAGAGAATTTGATCACCGATTCGCGCGAAATCGCGGAGCTGCTCCGCCAGACGAAAACGATCGCGGTCCTCGGCATCAAACCGGAGTCGCATTCCTCGCAGGCCGCCTTCTACGTCCCCGCGCACATGCAGGCTGCCGGCTACGACATCATCCCGGTGCCTGTCTATTTCCCCGAAGCGACGGAGATCCTCGGCAAACCCGTCTTCCGCACCCTGGCGTCGATCGGCCGCCCGATCGACATGGTCAACGTCTTCCGCCGCCCGACCGACATCCCCCCGCACGTCGACGACATCCTGGCCGCGAAGCCGAAGAGCGTCTGGTTCCAGCTCGGCATCCGCAACGACGAAGCCACGCAGCGGCTGGCGGAGGCCGGGATCAAGGTCGTGCAGGACCGCTGTTTGATGGTGGAGCAGGGGCGGATGTAGAGGAAGCGTTACAAGCGGGGTGGGCGGCGCGAGGCGTGCCAGACGGAGAGCACCGCGATGTCGTCGTTGGTATTGACGCGGTAGTAGATGTAATAACGAGTGTGTTCCATCAGTACACGCCGATTTCCGCTGCGCCGCGTCTGAACTCGCTGGCCGACTCCGGGCGCATCGAGGATCAGCCTGCACGTCTGATCGAACTCCTCGCCGAATAGGTGCGGCGCTTTGTCCCGATTCCGGGACCACCAACGCAGCTCACGCTCGTACTGCCGCCGCGCACGCGGCGTGATGATGAGCGCGCGCATTATTCGCGCGCAAGTTTTCGTTCGAGCTCGATCATCTCGCGACGGAACTCTTCGTAGGGGATGCCTTCGCCGCGATCCGCTTCATCCATCGCGGCTTCGAGCTCGGCTTCCTCTTCTGGAGTCGGGATGTACTCGTCGTCGCTTCTCAGAAAAACCGAAACCTCGGCTCCTTCAGGCAACTCGCCGTCTTCCACCTCGACGCGCCCGTTCACGACTCGTCCCGGATAGATCGTCATCCGTCCCATCCTACCTCGGAACACTTACTCCGGCACGTGCACTTCCGCCGTCGTGGTTTGTCCTTCTCCGATCGCCACCGGGTATCCCGTTTTGATCCTTCCCTGCGCGTCGAGCACTTGCATGGTGTAGCGGCCGGGGGCGACGTGGTCGATGGTGGTGGTGGTTCCGGTCAGGCGGATTTCGGCGATGCCGTTGCACTGGCAGCGGACGTATTCTTCGCCGCTCGGCATGACGAGTTTCACGAGATCGTTCGACGGTTTGTCGGTGTGGACGATGAGGTTGCCGCCGGGGGTGAGGGCGAGGCGGAGCTCGCCGTTGGACGGAACGGTCGCGCGGATGGACTGTGAGGCGTAGCCGTTCGCGGAGACGGACACGCGATACGCGCCGGCCGCGAGCGGGACGTTGAACGATCCGTCTTTCTGCTGCTCGTTCGCGCGGGCGGCGACGAGGCCGGCATCGTTGGTGGCGACGACGTAGCCGTCGAGTGTTTTCCCGTCGCGCGCGTCGGTGAGGCGCACGTTCAAGCCGCCGCTGCGCACGAGCGTGAACACGACCGGCGTGCGCGCGTCGCTGACTTTCTGTACCGCGGTCGCGAACCCTTTCTTCGTCGCGGTGACGACGTACGCGTCCGCTTCGTTGATGCTGATCGTGAACGCGCCGTTGGCGTCAGTGGCGATGGAATGCTCGCTCACTTCAACCTGGGTTCCGGGCTGCGGCGCTCCTGTTTCGTCGACGACGCGGCCGTGGATCTGCGCGAATGAGATCGCGATGTCGAACGTCGCGGATCCGCTGAGCTGGTACTGCGTGTTGTACGTCTGCCGCTGCGACGTCTCGACGTCGACGCGATAGAGGCCCGGCTCGAGTCCGGTGATCTCGTAGGCGCCGCTTTCGTTCGTCTTCGTGCGCCGCATGCCTTGCTCGCCCGAGAATCCGACGGCGCGGAAGGCGGACGGCTGTCCGCCTTCCGTCACCGTTCCGCGCAATACGATGTCGGTGCCGAAGGCGAGGTTCACTTCGATGTCCTGATTCGCAACGACGGTCGCCTTCACGGGAGCGGTGGTGACCTGGTCGCGTTGGGTCATCGCGAACGCGCGCAGCTCGACGTCGCCGGCGCGTACGTTCTCCAGCTTGTACGTGCCGTCGCGGCGGATGAATTCCTGCGAGCCCGCACCCGCGACGACGCTGCCGAACGTCCATCCGTGCTCGGTGAAGCCTTTGACCGCGCCGTGGATCGTTCCCGTTCCGGTGCTGGGAGGAAACGCGATCACGACCGAAGTCGCAGCGGGATCGACGTCTTCGAGCTCCGCTTCACCGAGGTCGCTGCGCGTCGCGCGGAAGGACAGCCGTCCGTCCGGCAGGCCTTCCAGCGTGAATGTGCCGTCGGCCGATGACTTCGCGAACTGCATGCCGTCGCCCGACGTCGCGTTTCCGAACACTTGCGCGCCCTCGACCGGCTCGCCGGTTGCGGTGACGACACGGCCCGCCACTTTGCGTCCGGCCGAAAGCACGACGTCGACGCGGCGATCGGCGTCGCCTTCGACGTCCACGCTTTTTGCGATGAATCCCTGTGCCTGGACGTCGAGCTTCACCGGCTCGCGTGGCACGCCCGCGATTTCGAACTCGCCGTCGTCAGCCGTCTGCGCGCCTTCGATGCTCTGCTCCGAAACGGAGATGTCCGCCTTGGCGATCGGCAGTCCATGTTCGTTGACGACGCGGCCGGTGATCGTGCGGCCGTGCGTGAGCGCGAACGTCACCGTCGCCGGCTTCTCTTCGCCGACCGTGACCTCCTGCGTGTCGGACACGTAGCCGGGCGCAGTGGCCGTGACGCTGACACTGCCGGCGCGTACCGCCAACATGAAGGTTTCTGTTCCTTCGAACTCACCGTTGTTGAAGGAAGATGCAGCTTCGTTCGTCGCGCTGATGTTGAATCCCGGCAGCGCCCCGTTCGTCGCCTTGTCCACCACCCTTCCTCGGATTTCGCCCACCGCGTTCAACTCGAGGACGACGTCCGTCGCCGGCGCTTTTACGACTTTCTCCGCCGACAGCCGGCTGAGTGTCGACGTGTATTGCAGTTTGTACGTGCCGGGCCTGAGGGAGCGGACGGCGAACGTGCCGTCCGATGCGACGGCGGTGGTGCCCTGCGCCATCCCTTCCGCGGATTCGACAGCGACGAGTCCTTCGAGCTCGATGCCGCTCTTTTTCGCCGCGACGCGTCCGCGAATCTCCACGCCGGGCTGCAATACGATCTCGATCGGCTTCTGTCCCTTGACCGGCGTGATGCCGCCGAGGCGGAAACCGGCGAATCCCTCTTTCCATACGCCGAGATCGTGCAGCGTTTCGTTGAGGTGCACGGTGAACGTTCCGGCGCCGTCGGATTCGATGAATGCCTCGCTGTGTCCGCCCGCGAGCACCATCTCGAGCGGCACCGCGACCGCGCCGAATGGATCCTGCAGCAGGATCACGGCCGCGCCGGCGACCGGATTGCCGTCTTTGTCCTTCACGTTGCCGCGCACTTCGATGCCGTCGTGCAGCGTGATCGCAACCGGCTTCGCGCTGTCTTTGAGGTCGGCGACTCCGATTGCGTAGCGCGGATGAGTCGCCTGCAGGCGCAGCTGCGTGGTGTCGCCGAACTCCTGGTACTGCTTCGTCATCGCGATTCGGAATCGTCCGTCCGGTCCGCTCCTCGCGGAGGGCATGCCTTCTTCTCCCTGGAGTAGGGCATAGATGAGCGGCATCTGCGCGATCGTCATCATCACGTGCGCACCGGCGATCGGATGCTTTCGATCGTCGATGACGGTGCCGGTGAGAAATGCGGATGCCTGCGCGGTGAAGTCGGCGCGCGCGGTGCGGCTGTTGCGAAGGCTGGCGCTGCCTTCTTCGAACGAGAGATCGGGCGCGTCGGCGAACACGCGATACGATTTCGCGCCGCACGACTCGATGCGGTAGTTGCCTTTGTCGTCGCTGATTGCCGCCCGCATGTCGCTCAGTGACGGTTGCTGCGTCGGCCATGCCTTCACGCTCGCGCCTTGCAGCGGGCGTTCTTTCGCATCGCGTACGACGCCGCTGATCGAGTGCGACGTCTCGAGCTTGATCTCCATTTCGGCGGCGCGTTTTGCGCTGCCGAATTCGGACGGCGTGTACGCTTCGATCGACTTGATGTCTTCGTCGAGGTGGGCGATGACGAACGTGCCGTCGTCGCGCGTCGTCCCGGCGGGCCAGTTGCCGGCGAACAGTTTTGCTTTTGCGACCGGAGCGCGATCGCTGCCGAGGACGCGTCCGCGCACGCTTGCGCCAGGGACCAGCCTGATGTCGAGCGACGCATTGGTCGTCGCGTCGACGAGAAGCGGTGCGTAATCGGAATGGACAACGTGCAGCGCGCTTGTCCAGCGCTTCGGATCAGGGACCGTGAACGATCCTTTCTCATCGGTGCGCGTTGACCACGCCACGCCTTCGCTCGTTTCCGCGATCACGATCGCGTTGGCGACCGGCTTTCCTCCCGCGGTGACACGTCCGCTGCGCGTCGCGGCGGCATCGAGATCGATCGCCAGCTCGCTGTCGTCGACGAGCACCTGCTGCATCTTCGGCGCATAGCCGTCGCGCGACACGATGACGTCGACGACGCCCTGCACTTTCGTGTCGATCGAGAACATTCCTTCCGCATTCGTCGTCGCGCTGCCGATCGCCTCGCGCTCGCGTCCGGCGACGACCCGCTCGCGCCAATCGATCATCGTCTCGCGGCGGTAGGCGGCGACGCGCGCTTTGTCGACGGGCGTGCCGTCGCTCGAAAACACCGCGCCGCGAATCGCGGCGTGCAGAGGCGCAGAAAGAGCGAGAAGAGCGACGAATGCGAACCGGCGCATTCGGAGAGTCTACGCCGTGTTAGACACCGGCTCGTGCGCGAGGACGCGCGTGAGCCAGAGGTTGGAAAGCTTCTCCAGCACGGTGTTCTGGCGCAGGCGCGCGCGGAGGTTCGTGAAGTCGACTTCGTCGAGGTGCTGGTCCTGATTGAAGCAGGAGAAGACGAACGACTCCTTGCCGGTCGCCGGATCGACGTGGCGCTGCAGGCACTGCGCGCAGACCTGCTTCATCATGCATTGCATCGGCGAGTTGATCGAGCCGATGCCGACGTGTTGCGGATTGAGGTGCGGCGCGAGGATGCCGTGACGCGCATCTTTCACCGCGCGCATCATGCCGTCGGAGCCGATCGCGATCAGGCGGTCGATCGTGCGCAGGTCGAACGGGCGTTGCTGCGATGCGTACCACAGCATCGCCTGCACGATGTTGCCGGTGAACGAGAGATCGTCCGCGCGGCGCGGCTCGATCGCGTCGCCGGCGTCGACCGACCAGATCACCTGATCGGTGCCGGCCTCGATCTCGTCGCGCTTGAACACGTCCGCTTTTTTCTTGTAGCCGGCGAAGTAGACGACGCGGCAGCCGTTTTCTTTGAACGCGCGCGCGATCGAGAAGAGCACGGCGTTGCCGAGGCCGCCGCCGGCGAGGAGGACGGTCTCGTTTTTCGGGATCTCGGTGGGCGTGCCGGTCGGTCCCATGAGCACGACCGGCTCGTCTTTTTTGAGAAGCGCGCACAAGCGCGACGAGCCGCCCATTTCGAGAACGATGACGGAGAGCAGTCCGCGATCGACGTCCGTCGATGCGCCGGTGAGCGCGATGCCTTCCATCGCCAGGCGGGTGCCGTCGACGAGCGGCGCGTAGGTCTCGAAGTTTTGCAATCGATAGAACTGGCCGGGATGAAAACGGCGCGCGGCGAACGGCGCGCGGACGACGACTTCGACGATCGTCGGCGTGAGGCGATTCACTTCGTGCACGCGCGCGACGAGACCGTCGTCGAGGACCGCGGTCAGCTCGCGCCAGCGCTCGTCGCGCTCGCCCTGTGCGTCGTCGGAGCGATCGAGCGCTTCCAGCTCGTTTTTGAAGATGTTGAGGATGTGCGGATAGCCGTCCTTCGCCGAGGCCATCGCCTTGACGACGTTGCCGGCGTATTGCGGATGGTTGTCGCCGTAGAACGTGACGAGCTTCTCGCGGCGCGACGGATGCTGGTAGGACGTGAAGAAGCCGCGCTCCTTCGCGGCGTCATCGTCCTGGATCAGCTCGATCTGCATGTCATCCCGAGCGGAGCGAGGGACCTGGGCGGGCGGTGTCGCGCTGTGTTGCCCCTCCCGCCCGGGTCCCTCGCTCACGCTGGGGATGACAGAGAGGGAGTACGACTGGAAGAACTGCTTCCACTTATCGAGCTTGAACGTGCCGCCGTGTTCTTTCTCGTAGATCACGTTCGGCGAAGTGCCGGCGGCGATCATGACGCTGCGCGCGGCGAGCTCGATGATCTCGCCGGAGTCTTTCCAGCGTCCGTCTTCGACGACCTGTTTCTCGAAGATCAGCGACTGCACGTGCCCGAAGGAATCGGAGACCGCTTCGACGGGCGAGAGCATGTCCGCATAAGCGATTCCTTCTTCGAACGCCTTGGCGATCTCTTCGTAGTTGAGGCGATAGGCGGGGGAATCGTTCATCGACTTGCGGTACGCGATCGTCACGCCGCCCCACGAGCGGACGAGCGGGATGAAGTCCGGGTTCTCTCCCGCCGCGGTTGCGCGCGTGCGCTCATGTCGAATCGCACGTCCATGCGTGAGGAACTCGTCGAGGATCTGCAATTCCTCGACATCGTAGCCGCTGCGCACGCGCTCTTCGCCGAAGTCGCCGCACATCGCCTCGTAGCGCTCGAGCGTTTTCTCGACTTGCACGGGGTAGTACGCGAAGAGCTCCGTCGCGGTGTCGATCGCCGTCAGTCCGCCGCCGATCACGATCGCGGGCAGGCGCACCTGCAAGTTCGCGAGCGCGTTTTTCTTGAACGCGCCGGTGAGCTGCAGCGCCATCAAAAAGTCGGACGCCTGGCGCATGCCGCGCACGAGGTTGTTCTTCATCCGCACGATCGTCGGCGTGCCCGCGCCGGCGGCGATGGCGATGTGATCGAAGCCCAACTCGTCGAACGCGTCCTCGATCGTCAGCGTGCCGCCGAATCGCACGCCGCCGTAGACGCGCAGGTTGTCGCGGCGCTCGAGCGCGATGCGGATGACTTTCAGGAAGTTCTTGTCCCAGCGCACGGTGATGCCGTACTCCGACACGCCGCCGAAGCCGGCAAGGATGCGGTCGTCGAGCTTGTCCCACAGCACGCGCGCGTCGCGGATCGGCTGGCGGATGGCAGATGGCGGATGGCGGATGGCGGAAGAAGACGGAGCTGCCTGGTCTGCCATCTGCCATCCGCCATCTGCCATCTGATTTTCGAGCGGCTCGATCTTCAAGCCGTCGATCGCCACGACGCCGAAGCCTTCGTTGGCGAGGTAGTGCGCGAGGGTGTAGCCGGCGGGGCCGAGTCCGACGACGAGCACGTTCTTGCCGTTGTATGGCAACGCGACCGGCCGCTTGATGTTCAGCGGGTTCCAGCGCGTGAGGAGCGAGTAAATCTCGAATCCCCACGGCAGGTAGAGAACGTCGGTGAGCAACCCGGTTTCGATCTGAGGAATGTTGACCGGATCTTGCTTTTGAAAAATGCAAGCCCTCATGCAGTCGTTGCAGATGCGATGGCCGGTGCCGGGCGCCATCGGGTTGTCGATGAGCACCATCGCCAGCGCGGCGATCGCATCGCCGTCGGCGCGCAGCAAATTCATCTCGCCGATGCGCTCGTCGAGCGGACAGCCTTCGAGCGCCATGCCGAGGGGGTTCGGTTTGTAGGTGCCGTTCGGCTGCGCGAAGCCCTTCGAGCAGGAGTCTTTCTTTCGCTCGTGGCAGTAGATGCAGTAATGCGACTCGTCGGTAATCTCGCGCGGCGTCATGCGCGGATCGGTGAGTCCGAATCCGTCGCGGCGGCGGAAGTGATGATGATCGCCGCCGAATCGATGCTCGTCGACCGGCTCCGTCGGCACGAGTTTGTCGAAGGCAAGCGGCTGCGGCAGGCGGAACGACGTCCAGCCCGCGAAGCGGCCCGCCTTCCACTCGATCGCGCACCACGCGACGAGCTGTTCGACCTGCCCACGCAACTCCTCGGACGTGGGGTTTTCTTTCAGTTGATCGAGGAGTTGATTGGCGATGCGCGCGAGCGAGAGCTCGGGATCGTGTGAATCGAGCTCAGGACCTTCGGCGGGCTGAAGCCCGCCGCTCCACTTCGCGACGCGTTTGGCGACGAATTCTTTTTTGAAGCGCGCGACTTCGGCGTCGCGCTCGGTGCGCGCTTTGATTGGCGCGTCGTCGGTATCGAACAGTTGTTTGAGGAACGCGCCGAGCCGGCGGCTGACAGCAATCAGCAACGCGGCTTCGTCGGGCTCGCTGAGCGTGGTCTTCGCCGTCCGGTAGTCGTCGAAGCGGTGAAACAGATCGGGGTCGAGGAATGAATCGAACTCCGCCGCGAGCGCGTTGAGTTTGCGTAAATCGTAGAGGTCGTCGTAGGTGAAATCGCGAATGCCGAGCTTCATTTGCGTTTGATGTAAATCACTTTCTTCACCGACGCGTGCACCACACCCTCCGCATCGACGAGATCCACATTGTAGGTGCGATCGATCGGCTCACCGTTTGCGGTTTGGTTGCGAATCTCGTCCAGCTCCGCGTCCTCCAGATGAAACGTCGCGAAGAGCGTCGTTCGTCCCGGTTTGCGAAAACGAATCGAAGCGGACTTGTCCCAGACGACGTACGTGGGGCCGAGGAGATGGATGAGCATGATCATGTACATCGGGTCGACCGAGGCGTAGAGCGAGCCGCCGAAGATCGTGCCGACGTAGTTGCGCGTGCGCCACGACAGCGGCAGCTTCACGCGAATCTCGCGGAAATCATCGGCGATGTACGTGACGCGTGCGCCGCTGCCGCGGTAGGCGGGGAAGAGATTGAACCTCCAGCGGAGGAGGCGCGATTGGAACGATTCACGCCCAGGCTTGTCATCCCGAGCGGAGCGAGGGACCTGGGTGGGAGGGGCGCTCACGGCGACACCACCCGCGACACCACCCGCCCAGGTCCCTCGCTCTCGCTCGGGATGACAAGCCAAACAATCGCAAACAGCGCGAACGCGACCAGCGCGACTCCGTTCGCGAGCAAGTAGGAACGATGGTTCTGCAAGAGCACGCCCGCGCTTTGCAGGAGCGCGGCGACGAGGATCGTCAGCGGCCAAGCGAGCGGGTTCGCGTCGAGCACGTAGCGCGCAATGATCCACGCGAGCAGCGCGATCGCGATCGCGCGCACGAACATGAGCGGCGCGTGTGCGGCGGTCGTGCCGGGATCGAGCGAGATGCAGAAGATCGCCGCGATCGTGACGAGCGCGACATGTTTGCGCAGCGCGTGCGTGTACAACGCGACCGCGCCGCAAATCGCGATCGCGCCGAAGAGCGCCTGCGCGCCTTCGGTCAGCGCGGGCAGCGGCGTGGCGATGCTTTCCGCGACGTTCAAGTCGACCGACGCTGCCGACGGCCACGCGTTCTCGATCCACTGCAGCATCGTACCCGCCGCGATCACGATCGCGATCGTGGTCAGCGCAGCGATCGCCGCTCCGCGTCCGAACCGCGCGCGACCTTCGCGCGTGAACAGGCTGCGAGCGTAAGGCAGAGTGGCTTCGAGTCCGACGAGCGCGAGGAAGAGGATGCCGGTCTGTTTCGCGATCTCGATCACGAACTGCACGGCGAGCCGCACGTGGAACGTGTCCCACGCGACGGTGGTGCTGTAGTCGAACAGGCTCAGCTCGTAGCGCGCGAGTGTCGACGCGATCGGAATGATCGACAGGATCAGCGTCCATCGCAGGGCGCGTTTCCACGGAAATCCGTGGTCGCGTGACGCAATCACGAGTCCGGCGACGACCATCGCCAGCAATGTGATCGCGCCGATGATGAAGAGCGCGAGCAAAACCACGTTGAGCAGCGTCTGTGCGTTCGCTTCGCGCTCCACGCTCTCCGCCACTTTCACGTTCTTGTTGAACTGCGTCACCTCGGCGCCCGCAACGCGCACCGTCACACGCCGAAACACATCCGCGCCGATCGGCGTCCGCTCCTGAAAATGAAACAGCCAGTCGCGCCGCTTCGGCTGCTGGAACGTGAGCGCTTCCTTCACGTCGAACGCGTTCCCGTCGATGCCGTACCGCGCGAGCTCGGCACGCGCGATCTCCAGCGCCTGCGGCTCCGCGAGCGATGCGCCCGGCGAATTCTCGTCGAGGTACTTGTGATAGCCGATCGCGCGCGACGTGCGCGGATCGACTTCGACGAAGTACTCCTCCTTCTGCATCGGCGTGAAGAAGCGCACCGTCCACGTGCCGGCCTCGATCTTCGTGCGAAATACGTCGACGAGCCGGCGCACGCTCATCCCGCGGCGCAGCAGGTACTCCGCCGCCGCGGAGTCGAATCCGCCCGGCGAGCCGCCGTCTTCACGCTGCGAGTCCGGTTCCCAGGAGCGAAATCCCGCGACCGGCGCGGCGATGACTTTCGTTCCGTGCGCCTGCGGCCTTTGGATGCGCGCGATCTCTTTCGCCTGCGCGCCATCGATCCGGAAATCGATCGCGTCATCGGGCGACGGCGGACGCGATGCAATTGCGACGATCGCAATTGCGATCGCGGCAACGCAGACGAGCACGCGCCGCGGCGTGGCCGGCTTCGCGTCCGGCAACTGCGGCGCAGCGACGACTGCTTCGACCTGCTCCGGCGGCGGTGCAATCGGAATCGTGTGATTCGACAGATCGTCGTCCGGCGTGAAGCCGCGCTTGCGCACGTACGACACGATCATGGCGACGAGTGGGATGACGAAGATCAGACTCGCCGCCGCTGCGGACGCGACGTAGTAGGCGTTGCCCGACGTGAAGAGCAGCGTCGCCGTGTACACCGCGTCGACGGTGTAGTGCCAGACGAGCATCGGCAGCAGGCCGAAGCGCAGCATCAGCAGGCCGCCGATGATTCCGACGATGCCGACTTCGAGTCCGCGGATGAAGAACGGCTGATTCGCGTACGTCGAGTGTCCGAATCCCCAGATGAATCCGGAGAGCACGATCGCCGCGATGCGCGAGCGCAGCAGTTTCTCGAAGAACGGTATCGAAAATGCGCGCGAGAGAAATTCTTCCGACAGCGCGGGATAGAAACCCGCGAACAGCACCGCCACCCAGGGCAGCGCGGTGGTCAGCAAGTCGTCGTAGTGAACGTCGGCCGGCGACCACGCGCCGAATTTCTGCGCGGTCACATAGAAGACGATCTGGTACGCGATGAAGAGTGGAACGAGTGTGTAACCGAGGATGAGCGAGAGAAAGACGCGACGACTCGAAAGCGCGCGGCGCGTGAAGACGCGTGGAATCGCGAGCTTGTCCGGCATCCGCTCGCGGTACAAAACTTCGCCCGCGCCGGCGAGCACGATGAGCAGCATCGTGTTGCCGAGGGCCGGCATGATCACGCTGAGCGCGAGGCCGCCGATGAACGCGGGATACGACGAGTTGGTGTCGTAGTACGCGAATTGCGCCGGCGCGGAGTTCAACGATGCGCCGGCGGTGAGCACGAGCGCAGCGACGCCGACGCCGAGGAGAAAGCGGAGGTGCAAGTCGCCGCGGCGCAGGCGGATGATGAACACGACGACCGCGGCCAGCATCGAGCCGGCGAAGAAGACGAGATCGACCGCACCCGCGGCCATGTTCTTCGAGCGCAGCTCGCGATACGAGCGCAGCCACGCGTCCGGCACTTTCAGCGTTTGCGTGTAGCCGGTGACGATCGTGCCGTCGACGGTGACGGTGTGGCGGTACGGCGCGCCCGCGGGATGAATCGAGATCGAGTCCCAGGTGTAAATCCGCTGCACGCGCTTCGGCAGCTTGCGCTCGCTCGTCGAGACCAATCGTAAGTCGGCGACGCGCACGCCGATCGCTGTCAAAAAACCGACAGGCGGCGCAGCGCTGCCGGGAGCGCTGGCGATCGCGCGGTCCTCCGGAATCTTGTGCGCGAACGCGATGACCTCGCCGGTCGGCGCGACGTCGACGCTGAGCTCCTCTTCCTGCAACGGGCGGAACCAGCGGTGGTGCCAGGAGAGCAGATGCACTTCCTCGCGCATCACGCGGCCGGCGTCTTTCAATCCGAGAGAACGCTCGAGAAAGATGCGCGCGTTGTCGTCCGAGTCGAAACGCACCGCGTGCTTCATGTCGCGCACGTCGATGCCTTCCGCGTGCACGAGCTTCTCCGCAATCGGGCGCGACGACTTCCGGTCGAATCGAAAATCGATCGACGCTTCGGGAAACGCGGTGTGGTAGTAGCGCGCGATGACGACGATGCAAACGGCAGCGAGCGCGATGCAGATCGCGATGAAGGCGAGATCGCGGCGCGAAAGGCGCGTCACAACAATCCAGTCAGCAGCAGGTCCGCTACCTCGTCCGAATGCGCGGCGAGGTCATAGTCCTTCTCCGACAACATCCACGACGTCACCATCTCGTCGAGCACGCCGAAGACCGTCTTCGCGACCAGCTGCGGATGCACCGTGCGCCGGAACACCCCTTCCGCCTGTCCGCTCTCGACGATCTTGCGAATGATATTCAAATAGTCCTTCACCTCCTCCTGCGAGAGGAGGCTCATGAACTTGAGGCTGTGGCGCAGCTCGACCTGCGAGACGACGGCGAGCGCGCGGTCCCGCCCGAGCGTTTCGAGGTGGTGGCGGATCGCAATCCGCAGCCGTTCCTCGGCGCGATTGACGTTCGCCATCTGCCGCTCCAGCGAGCGCAGGTAATTGCGCGTGTACTCGCGGAAGATCGTGATGAGGAGGTCTTCCTTGCCGTCGAAATAAAGGTAGATCGTGCCGTCGGCGACGCCGGCCGCCTTCGCGATCTGCGAGACCTTGGCGTTGGAGTAGCCGTGCTCGGCGAAGACTTCGATGGCGGCGCGGAGGATGCGCTCGCGTTTCGACGTGCCGCGGAGAGTGTCGGGTTCAGGAGTGGTTGCGGATCGGACCATGCCCGAATGAATGCTCATTCAGCCGGCGTGCCGTGTCAAGTACCAGCCCTTCGTCGCGGGGAACTTGTGTCTGAACATTGATGATGGAGAAGACATCTTCGCGCGTCGCTGTCTTGCTCACCGGATAGAGGTGGACGTGCAAGTGCGGCGTCTTCAATCCGAGCTTGAGCGCGATCACGCGATCGGCGTTCGTCAGCTCGATGAGCACGCGCTCCGCGCGATGCCACACCCGCGTGAAATGCAGCCATTCGTCTTCGGCGAGGTCGGACGAATTCTCGACATGACGCTTGGCAACGATCATCGCGTGGCCGCGGATGGACCAGTCATTGTGCAGGACGACCGCGGTGTGGTCGTCTTCGAAGACGAGATCGCCGGTTCGTTGGAGCGCATCGCAGAGTTCGCAACTCATGACGCTAACGATGAAGGATGAAGGATGAAGGATGAAAGATGAAGGATGATTTCGGGCACCTTTGGGCTGCCGAGGCTGCGCCGCCGCTTCTGATAGGTATAGAAAAGCGGCAGCGCAGCTGCCGCAGTCCAAAGTAACATCCCGTCAATGCGCACCATTCGTCTCGGCCGCACGAACGTCCACGTCCCCGCAGTCTCCCTCGGCACCTGGGGCCACGGCGGTCCGCAGACCACGCGCGATGGTGTGTCGGTCGGATGGAAAGGCCATGACGACGCGCTGGCGAAGGACGCGTTGCGCGCCGCGTATCGCAACGGCATCACGCATTGGGACACGGCGGACGTGTACGGCGACGGACACGCGGAGCAGCTCATCGGCTCGATGTGGAACGAAGTGCCGCGCAGCGAGATCTTTCTCGCGACGAAAGTCGGGTGGGACTTCGGTCCGATGAATGAGCCGTACGAGCCGAGCTACATGCGCAAGAAGTTCGAGCAGTCGCTGCGCAACCTGCAGACGGACGTCGTCGATCTCTACTACTTTCACCACTGCAACTTCGGCGACAACTTCGAGCGCGCACTCGAGGTCATGCACCGGCTGCGCGATGAGGGAAAGGTGCGCTTCGTCGGGCTGTCCGACTGGAGCGGCACGGCGATCATGAAGTACATCGCGCGCGTTGATCCCGACGTGGTGCAGCCGTATCGCAACGTCGTCGACGACGACTACGAGTCGAGCGGCCTGAAATCGTGGGTCGACACGCACGACCTCGGCGTCGCGTTTTTCTCTCCGCTCAAGCATGGATTGCTGTTAGGCAAGTACGACGCGCCGAAGGACTACGGCGAAGGCGACTTCCGCACGCGCGTCGCCGACTTTCGCGACCCCGAAGCGATCGCGCGCTACAAACACGCGGCCGCGGCGATGCGCTCTCGCTTCGCTTCGCACGCGGAGCCCGTGCTGCACGCGGTCACCGGCGCGCTGCTCGCCGACAATCCGGCCGCGTGCGTGTTGTTAGGCATGCGCAACCCGCAACAGGCGGAGGCGGCGGCGAGCGCAGGCGAGGCGCTGTCGCGCGAGGATGCGGAGTGGGTGCGGACGATGTACCGCGGTCAGTAAGCCAACAGCAGCCGCGCCGCTCTTTCGATCTGTTCGTCGCCCGGCAGGAAAAACTCTTCGAGCGGCGGCGAGTACGGCACGGGCGTGTCGAGCGCGCCGACGATGCGCACCGGCGCGTCGAGAAACTCGAACGCTTCTTCCTGAATGATCGCGGCGAGCGACTCGCCGATCGAGCCGGTGCGGGTGTCTTCGTGGATGATCAACACGCGATTGCATTCGCGCGCGAGCGTGAGCACGGCGTTGCGATCGAGCGGCGCGAGGGTGCGTAGATCGAGTACCGCACACTCGATGTTTTCCTGCGCGAGTTTTTCCGCGAGGCGCATGCCGGTATGGACGAACGCGCCGTACGAGATGATCGCGAGGTCTTTTCCCGCGCGGCGCAACGCGGCTTTGCCGATCGGGATCGGCGCGGGCGCTTCGTCGCCGAGCAACTGTTTCACTTTTGGATCGCGATACAGCGCGATGTGCTCGTAGTAGAGAACGGGATCGGGATCGGCGACGGCCGATGCCATCAGCCCGCGCGCGTCATACGGCGTCGACGGCGCAACGATCTTCAATCCGGGCGTCCGATAGAACCACGCCTCGGTGTTCTGCGAGTGGAACGGTCCCGCATGACGCAGTCCGCCCCACGGCATGCGCAGCACAAACGGAATTTGTGCGCCCCATCGATAGCGCAGCTTCGCGGCGTTGTTGACGAGTTGATTGAAGCCGGTCGCGACGAAGTCGTTGAACTGAATCTCGCCGATCGGCCGCATGCCCGCGAGCGCCGCGCCCGTGCAGACGCCGATCGTCGATCCTTCTGACAACACGGAGTTGATGATGCGATCGCCGAATTCACCGAGCAGCGGACGAAGAAGAAGAAACGCGTTCCCGTACTTGCCGCCGACGTCTTCTCCATAGACGAACACGCGCGGATCCGCGCGCAATGCGTCGCCCACGCCGAGCATCACCGCTTCGAGGAACGTCTTCCCCTTCGCATCGAACGGCGGAGCATTCTCCACGTGTAGGACAGGCATTCCTGCCTGTCCTACACGCCACGTTTCATCGAGCACCTCGACATGCGCGCGCGCCTGTTCATTCGCGAGCACTCCTTCACCCGCGAGCGCGCCGTCAGGCCACCGCGCATCGATCACGCTGCGCGCTTCCGCTTCCACGAGCGATTCCGCTTCGCGTTTCCATCGATCGAGATCGCCCTCGCGGATCACGCCGTCGCGCTCCAGCTTCGCCGCGTACGTCGCGATCGGATCGCGCTGCCGCCAATACTCGTATGCGTCGCGATCCGCGTATCCCGCTTCGGTGAGCGGCGGATACGACCACGACGGCTGCGCGTCCTTGCCGAGGTAGAGCATGTCGTCGTGATGGGCATGACCGCACATCCGCATCGCGACGAGCTCGATGAGCGTCGGACCTTCGCCCGCGCGCGCTTTCTCCGCCGCCCACGCGAACGCCGCGGCGATTGCCTCGGGATCGGTGCCGTCGATCGTGATCGACTGCATTCCGTAGCCGGCGGCCTTGTCCGCGAACAAACGCACCGCGGAGTTCTCGCGCACCGGCGTCGACAGCGCGGTCTGATTGTTCTGCACGCAGAAAATCGCCGGCAGCTTGCGCGCGGCGGCGGCGTTGATCGCCTCGTGCCATTCGCCGAGCGACGTCGCGCCTTCGCCGATGAACGAGACGGCGACGCGCGGCTCGCGGCGCAGCGCGAACGCCATCGCGATGCCGCTGATCGTCAGCGCGGGACTCCCGAGCGGCGCCATCGCCGGCAGCACGCCGTGCTCCCAGTCGCCGACGTGCAGGTCTTTTCCGTTCATCGGCGCGCCCGCTTTTCCCATCTGCGCGTTCAACACCATGCGCACCGTCTCCGGCGTGTTATGCATCGCCAGCACCGCGCCGAGGTCGCGGATCATTGGGGAGACCACGTCGCCGCGCCAGGTTTCGTGGCGGTCTTGCGTTTGGCGCCGCAGGCGAAGGCACGCGGCATAAATCGCTTCCTGTCCGAGGGAGCGAAAGCCTTTGCCCTGGAACGACGCGTTCCCCCATCGCACCTCTCCGCCGGTGAAAAACTGCTTGAGCCGGTTGTCGACGGCGCGCGTCAGCACCATCCCGCGCAGCATCTCGATCTTCTCGTCGGTCGTCAGCGACGCCGCGATCTCCTGGCGCCGGAAAAATCCCGCGCAGTCGGCGATCACTTCGTCGATCGCGAGATGCAGCCGTTCTGTTGCGCTTACGCAGGGCGTGGTTTCGGGGATGCCGTCCGCGATCACGAGCGACTCGAGTGCACGGCGCAGCGCAGCGGCGTCGAACGTGCCGGCGTCCGCGAGCGCGCGTGCCGCGAAGGGATGCTTCTCGGTGATGAACGCGCGGAAGCGGGCGTGTGTCACGGCCCGATTCTCCTCCAAAACACCACCCGCCCTTCCTCGAAGTCGGGCGTGAAGTGTTGTTGCAGGTACGCCCACACCAGCGGTGCGCGCATTTCGTGGGGGACGCCGTCGACGAGGATGCCGCCGGGGGGGACGAGGGCGGCGCGCACCTTCGGATTGCGCTCGATGGCGGCGATGACCGCGCGCTGCGCCTCCTCGGATTCGTAGTACGCGACTTCGACGTGGCGAATGGGGTTGTCGCGGTTGAGGAAGTAGTAAAGGATCGCGCGGTTGGTGAAGTCGACGTAGGTTTCATCGTGCTGGAGCGAGAGCGCGGCGTATTTTCTCGCGGACGCGAGCTCGATCGCTTCGCGCTCGCGGATCCAGGCGCCGCGCGCGCGGGGGACGTCGTTCACCGTCGTCCATCCTTCTTCCGCGGGGCCGCGCAGTTTGCGGACCCAGCCGAGGACGCCGAGATGGGTCGTCGGACTCGCTGCGAGGATGAGCGCGATGACCAGCGCGGGGGCGAGGGCGGCGCGTTTGCGGATGGCGATGAATGCGCCGCCGATGAGCATCGGCGCGACGGCGTCGAGGAAGTAGAGGTGGTGGCGTTCGGCGTACGAGATCGCCATCACGACAGTAAAGACGCCGATGATCGCGAACGGCTCGCGCCTGCGATTGCGAGGGCGCGCGAGCAGCACCGAGGTCGCGATGGCGATGCCGCACCAGGCGATGTACTTGAACGTCTCGCCGCGGATGGCCGCAGGGAGAAACTCCGGGAAGGACGGACTCTCGGCAACGGAGGGCGGCGGCGTGAAGAGGTTTTGTGTGTACGCGGGTCCCATCGCGGGAATCTCGAGGAACGTGCTTCGGAAAAAATCACCGAGCACGCCGAAGATCGCGAATGCGATGAAGAGCGGCACGGCGACGATCGCGATTCCGATCGCGGTGCGGCGGATCGCTTCGATGCGTCTCGGAGCGAAGCGCAGCACGGCGACGGTCAGCGCAATGAATGTGTAGAAGCCGAAGTCGAGACTCACGACTCCGCACAAGACCGCGCTTGCGCCTGCATACATCAGCAATCGCGTGTCGCGTTTGCGAATCGCGGCGACGATCAGCACCAGGGTTAAGAGCGCGGGCGTGGCGCGCGGCATGCGCGTGAAGCCGGTCAGATTGGAAAAGAAATACGTGACGATTCCGGCGTCGGGCGAGCCGGTGACGGCCGCGCCGAGCGCGTAGATCGCGATCGAGTTCAGAGTCTCGACGACGAAGCGGGCGCGCAGCGCGTTGCCTGCAGTCACGCCGCCGATTTGCATCGCGAGGTAGTCGAGGCCGCCGTCTTCGCCGAGGCCGTGGACGGGGAGGATGTCGCGATAGGGATGCTCGCCGCGCAGATACTCGGACGCGATCGGCAGCGAATGAGAGTCCTCGAAGAAATCGAGGCGCTCTTTTCCCTCCGCGGTCGTCACGCTCATCGCGTTCGTGTACGAGTACGCAACGATCGGGTAGATGACAAACGCGAGCAGCTTCACGGCGCGACGCTCGTTGCGCAGGACGACACGCAGCACGAACGGCGTGACGACGGCGAAGACGAGCGCGTGCCAGCCGAAGTAGCGCTGGTCGCGCGAGAAGAAGCTCGTTTGCAGCGCGAGCCCGAGAGGCGCGATGAGAAACGCGAGAGCGGGGGTGAGGGGGGAGGGGATAACGGTGATGGCGATGCGTGTGGCGAGGACGATCGCGGCGGCGAGGATCGTCAGGCGTTGCACTGGAATGTCGTGCGCAATGTCGATGAGCGCGAGGAGCGTCATCAGGAAGGTCGGGAGGAGAATCCAGTCGCGCCGCGTGAAGTGCATCGTGACGCGTCGCAGCAGCACGAACGCGATGATCGCGAGGAGCGCCGGAAGAAACGTCCAAAGGAAGTTGCGCTCGATGACGACGAACCAGAACGCGACCACACACGCAGCAATCGCCGCGTTGCGCGCCCACGGTTGTGTCGACTTGTGGGTGCCGCTGCCCTCAGCGGCACCGCGACCGCTGGGGGCAGCGGTCGCCACATCCGCGAGGAGACGCGCGATCGGCCGCATCACGAGTGGCAGCAGCAACGTGATCAACACGAGCGCGGTGAAAAAACGAAACGGGAAGTGCGCGTCGATGCCGATCTGCGTCGCGAGTCCGGGCAGTTGTCCCGGCGGCGCGGGTTTCTCGATGGCCGGCGCGAGCGAGATCGCGATCGCCAGTCCCCACAGCGCGAACGCGGCGAAGAGCAGCGAGTCGCGGCGCTTCATCGCGCGGCCTCAATCAGCCAGCGGACGGCCAGCGCCTCCGCCCAGTACTCGCAGCTCCACGGCGCGCGTCCGCCGATGAAGCCGACGTGTCCGCCGCCGCGCGTCGTGCGGAAGTCGATCGACGGCGATGCGAGCGCCTTCACGCGCGGCAGCACCGCGGGCGGCAGGAACGGATCATCCTCGGCATTCAACGCAAGCACCGGCGTCGTGATGCGATCGAGAAAGCGGATCGACGACGAGCGCTCGTAGTAATCGTCCGCGCCGGTGAATCCGTGCAGCGGTCCGGTCGCGGAGTCGTCGAACTCGAAAAACGTGCGTGCGCGGAGCACGCGCGGCAGATCGAGGCGCGGCGCGATGTCGGGCCGCATCACTTTCGGACGCAGCGTGCGCAGAAAGCGCGAGACGTAGAACGATCCGACCGGCGTCTCGAGATGGCGCGCGCCGGCGGCGAGGTCGTACGGAACGGAGAGCGTCGCCGCGGCGGCGACGAGCGTTTGATCGGGATGCTCGCCGAGCCATTTGAGCAGCACGTTTCCGCCGAGGGATGCGCCGAGGGCGACGAACTTTGTCGGTGTGGGGGCCTCTGTGGAGCGGCGGCCGCTTCGGCCGCCGACCTCTCGCGAGAAATCGGCGGCCGAGAGCGGCCGCCGCTCCACACCAGAGAGCGTGCGAATCACGAAGTCGAAGTCGCCGGTCTCTCCGGAGTGATAGAAGCGCGGCCGCCGGTTCGGCAGCATGCGATGCACGCGCTTCGGATCGCGCGCGCACGACCGAAAGTTCATCACCGTCGCCGCGTGTCCCCACCTCCGCACTTCGGCGAGCATGCCCTGGATGTAGACGGAGTACGAGCTCCCTTCGAGTCCGTGCAGCAGCACGAAGTGCAGCGGATCGGTGGCGGTCACCGGCGCGTCGAGATGATCGAGCACCAGCTCATCGCCGTCCGGCGTGGTGAGCACCTCGCGCCGGAATGCGACCTGCCGCCGCGGACGGACGACGCGTCCCCAGATCGTCTGCGCATGCGGTCCGCGGATGAACCACGCGGGGGAAAAGTCCGACACGCGCGGATTGTACAGAACGCTCTTTGCATAGGTTTCGAGGCTCACGGGCACATAGGCTCACGGGCTCACAGGCGCATGGGCTCATAGCTCGTAGGATGAAAGCGTCTGCCGTCGCCCCTGTGAGCCTATGAGCCCATGAGCCTATGAGCCTATGAGCCTATGTTGAAGGAACCGGACAAGAAGGCCTGGGTCCCCGGTCCCGCGGGTCTCGCTCGCATTCGCGCGCGCGCGGATACGCTGTACCTCAGTCACGGCCGCACCGTGATGGCAACCGGCCGCGAGGGAACGATCGAGCCGGGATCGCAGCATGGGCTCATCGTCTACGAGACGCGGCTCATCAAGACGCTGCGCTACTTCATCGACGATGAGCCGCCGACGCCGAACGTGCTCTCGAACGTCGAGCAGCATTCGTTTCTCGCGTACTACATCATCGCCGCGCCCGGCGTGAGCACGGGCGATCCCGATCAGGGCAGCGGCATGGTGCCGCCGGAGTCGCGGCAGCCGTTGGAGCTGCGCGTCTCGCGATTCGCCGGCGACGGATTGCACGAGGACATCGATCTCACGAACTACGCGACCGATTCGACGCGCTTTACGCTGTCGATCGAGATCGAGCACGACTGCAGCGACATCGCCGATCTCTCGCGCGAGATCGACATCGACCGCCGCGTCGACGTCGGCTTCTCGCGCGCGCCGCGATTCATCGGCAATCGCGCGACGTTCGAGATCGAGCTCGAGCCGCACGAGTCGTGGCACGTCTGCATCGACTTCGCGCCGTGGATCGACGGCCTGCGCATGCGTCCGTGTCATCGCTGCCGCACGTTCGGAATCACGAACGACCGGCAGCTGATGTTTCTCGACGACGCGGCGAAGATCGAGACGCGCGAGAGCGGCACGCTCGCGCCGGTCGTCGAGAGCGCGCTCGAACAGGCGAAGTACGATCTCGTCGCGCTGCGGCTCTACGATCTCGACGCGAGTGAGCGCGCGTGGACGATCGCCGCCGGCCTGCCGCTGTACCTCGCGATCTATGGCCGCGACACGCTGACCGCGAGCTGGCAGGCCGCGATCCTCGGCACGGAAATCATGGTCGGCACGCTCGACGTGCTTCCGAAATATCAGGGCATGCGCGTCGACGACTGGCGCGACGAGCAACCGGGCCGGATGATCCACGAAGTCCACACCGGCCCGATGTCGATGCTCGACATGAATCCGCGCGGCCGCAGCTACGGATCGACGACGACGTCGAGTCTCTACGCGTTCATGGTCGCGGAGCTGTGGCACTGGAGCGGCGACGCGGAGCTGATCCAGCCGTTCATCGATCCCGCGCTGCGCGCGCTGCAGTGGCTCGATCGCGAGCGATTGCAGAACGGTCTGTACACGTATCAAACGCGCTCGATCGACGGCGTGAAGCATCAGGCGTGGAAGGACTCGCCGGACGCGATCGTGTACGACGACAGCTCACCGGTCGAGCCGCCGATCGCGACGTGCGAGGAGCAGGGATTCGTGCACGTCGCGAAGATCCATTTCGCCGAGGTGCTGTGGGCGTTGGGACGGCACGACGAGGCGAAGCAGATGTTCCGGGAAACGATGGAATTGAAGCAGCGCTTCAACGAGGCGTTCTGGATGGAGGACCTCGGCTTCTTTGCGCTCGCCATCGACTCGCAAGGAAAACAGGTGCGGTCGATCACGTCGAATCCGGGCCATTGCATCTCGACCGCCATCGCCGCCGACGAATACGTGCCGCGCGTCGTCGACCGCATCTTTCAGGACGATCTCTTTTCGGGATGGGGAATCCGCACGCTGTCGTCGAAGCATCCGTCCTACAACCCGTATAGCTATCACCTCGGCTCGATCTGGCCCGTCGAGCACGGCACGTTTGCCCTCGGGTTGATGCGCTGGGGTTTTCACCATCGCGTGCAGCAGATTGCACGCGCGCAGTTCGAAGCGGCGGCGCTCTTCGACTTCTATCGCTTGCCCGAACTGTTCGGCGGACATCCGCGCGACGAAGATCATCCGTTTCCGGCGATGTATCCGAACGCGAACTCGCCGCAGGCGTGGTCGGCGTCGTCGACGTTTTGTCTCCTGCAGGCGATGCTCGGACTCTATCCATACGCGCCGCTGAACATGCTCATCGTCGATCCGCATCTGCCGGACTGGCTGCCGGAGATCACGATCCGCGATCTGCGCGTCGGCCGCGCGAAGGTGTCGATCCGCTTTCACGGCACGTCGTGGGACGTGCTGGAAAAAGAGGGAACGCTGCACGTCGTGCAGCAGCCGCTGCCGTGGTCGTTGACCGCCACCTGGCCGGAACGTGTCGTTGATTTGTTGAGGAGTCTTGTCAAGTGATCGACAATCTGTAGAGCAATGTTCGACCCGTCGCTTGAACGGCCTCGGAGGCCCGTCGTCTCCGTCGTCACTCCGTCCTATCAACAGGGCCGATTCCTGGAGCGCACGCTCGAAAGCGTCGCGATGCAGGACGGCGCGCTCGAGCACATCGTGATGGACGGCGGCAGCACCGACGGCACGCTCGCGATTCTCGAGCGCTGGCGCGATCGCATCACGTTCAAGTCGGAACGCGATCGCGGACAAACCGCGGCGATCAACGCGGGCATGTCGATCGCGCGCGGCGAGATCCTCGCGTATCTCAACTCCGACGATGTCTACTATCCCGGCGCGATCGCTGCCGCGGTTGCGGCGTTCGAGCGCGATCCGTCTGTCGACGTCGTGTACGGCGACGCGGATCACATCGATGTCGAGGATCGTGTCATCGGTGCGTATCCGATCGAGGAGTGGTCGATCGAGCGATTGAAGCTCGTTTGCTTTCTTTGTCAGCCGGCGGTGTTTTTACGGCGTAGAGTGATCGAGCGATTCGGCGCGTTCGATGAGAACCTGCACTACTGCATGGACTACGAATACTGGCTGCGCCTCGCCTTGCGCGGCGCGCGCTTCGCGCATCTTCCGGCCAGGCTCGCGGGCTCGCGACTTCACGGCGACGCGAAAACGTTTCGATCGGCAAAGGCGGCGCACGTCGAGATCAACGACATGTTGAAGCGCCACCTCGGCGGCGTTCCGGACAACTGGCTGTGGAACTACGCCGCGGTCGACTCGCGCGCCGTCGTTCCCGTCGCGCTGCGCAGCATCGCCGCGGCATTTCGCTGGAATGGATTTCCGAGCATCACGCTGCTGCGCACAATCGCCTCGTGGCTCCTCGGACGCACGCGCATCGCGCCGCCGCTGCGATTTCGGGAGACCGAGTGATGCTCGCGCGGCATCCGTTTCTCCGCGAGCTCGCGATCACGACGCTGATCGGAATCGGCGTGTACGCCGTCTGCGCGCTCATTGTGGTCATCGCCGAAAAACGTGAGCGGCGCGATTTCTCCGTCTACCGGCGGCGCAGCGCGTTGAACGATCTCGCGTATGTCGTCTTCTACAAGTGCAGCATCTACAGCATCCTGGTGATGCCGCTGTTCGCCTTTCTCTCGCCGCGCGTGCAGTTTCTACGCAGCGATCTGCTGCAGCGCCTTCCGTGGCTCGCGTCGGTGCTGCTGGCTTGGCTCGCGTTCGACTTTCTCAATTACTGGATTCATCGCCTGCAGCATTCATCGCGCCTGTTGTGGGCGTTTCACAGCGTGCATCATGCGACGACCGAGCTGACGTTTCTGACCTCGCATCGCTCCCACTTCCTCGAGCAACTTGCGACGGGCCTGTTGCTGCTCGTGCCCGCGCTGGTCCTCGGCATCCCGCAGACGTTGTGGTTCCCGATCCTCTTCCTGCAGCTGCTCAGCGAGACGTTTCAGCACGCGCGGCTCAGCTGGAACTTCGGTCCGCTGCATGCGCTGATCGTCAGTCCGACGTTCCATTCCATGCATCACTCGGCAGACGAGAAGCACTACAACAGCAACTACGGCCGGGTCTTTTCGATCTGGGACCTGCTGTTCGGGACGTTCATTGCCGCGAAGGAGCCGGTGGAGCGCGTCGGCGTCGACGGCATGGAGATTCCGGAGCGGCTCACCGCGCAGTTCGCGCATCCCTTCCGCTTCCTGGCGAGCCGCTGATGTTCGCCATCGCGCTCATCCTCGCGCAAACCGCCGTCTCCGATGCGATCACGGTCACGGCGACGCGCACCGAAACGCGCGTCGCCGACACGCCGTCGAGCGTGGTCGTGTTGTCGAAGGAGACGATCGCGAACAGCGCGGCGGCGACGACCGACGACGCGCTGCGGCAGGTCGCGGGGTTCACGCTCTTCCGCCGCGCGGGAAGCCGCGTCGCGAATCCGACGGCGCAGGGCGTGACGCTGCGCGGCGCGGGCGCGAGCGGCGCGTCGCGCGCGCTCGTGCTCGACGACGGCGTGCCGCTCAACGATCCGTTCGGCGGTTGGGTGTACTGGGGGCGCGTTCCGCGTGCGGGCATCGAGCGCATCGAAGTGCTGCGCGGCGGCGCGTCCGATTTGTACGGCAGCTCGGCGATGGGCGGCGTGATTCAGTTCATCCGAAAAAAATCGCCCGGCCTCAGCGTCGACGTCTCCGCCGGTTCCGAGGCGACGTCGACCGCCAGCGCGTTCCTCGGCGGCAAGTACTTCACCGCATCCGCCGATTTCTTTTCGACGGTCGGATTCGTGCTCGTGCGTCCGGGCGAGCGCGGACTCGTCGACGTCGCGGCGGACTCGCGTCACACGACGCTCGATCTCACCGCGCGGCGCGAGAGCGCGTTCGTGCGCGGCTCGTACTATCGCGAAGAACGCGACAACGGCACGCCGCTGCAGGTGAACGACACGACGACGCGCCAGCTCGCGGCCGGCATCGACGTCGGCGCGCTGACGCTGCGCGCGTACGCCAGCGATCAGGATTACTTCCAAACATTTTCCACGGTCGCCGGCGATCGCAACTCCGAGCGTCTCACCATCGAACAGCGCGTGCCGTCGCGCGGCTACGGCGGCAACGCGCAGTGGACGCACGTGATCGCGAACCGTCACGTGCTCATCGCCGGCACGGACCTGCGCAGCGTTCGCGGCGTCAGCGATGAGCTGCGCGGCACGACGCGCGTGATCGCCGGCGGGCAACAACGAACGGCCGCCGCGTACATCGAAGACTTGTTCTCGATCTCGCCCACGCTGACGCTCACCGCCGGACTGCGCGGCGACTGGTGGTCCGATCACTCGCAGCTCAATCCGCGCCTGTCGCTGTTGTGGCGCTCGTTCTCCGCGTCCGCGTACACGGCGTTTCGCGCGCCGACGCTCAACGAGCTGTATCGCGGCTTCCGCGTCGGCAACATCAACACGCTTCCCAACGCGAGCCTCGACGCGGAGAACATGACCGGATTCGAGATCGGCAAGCGCACGAACAACGCGCGCGTGACGATGTTCTGGACGTCGATCTCCAACACGATCGCCAACGTGACGCTCAACGCCACGACGCGCCAGCGCCAGAACCTCGGCCGCACCTGGTCCCGCGGCCTCGAGCTCGACGCCGATTGGCCGCTCGGCCCCAACGCACGCGCGTCGATCGGCTATCTCTTCGTCGACGCGACCGTGCGCGAAGGCGATCTGCGCGGCAAACGCATCCCGCAGGTCGCGCGCAATCAGGTCACCGCGCAATTGCAGTGGCGCACCTTCGGCATCCAGACGCGCTGGTCCGCGTCGCAGTTCGACGACGATCGCAACGAGTCGCCGCTGCGCGGCTACTTCGTCGCCGACGCGTTCGCATCACATCCGCTGAAACACGGAGTCGATCTCACGTTTGCGATCGAGAACCTGTTCAACGAAGACGTCGAGGTGAGCGCGACGCCGGTTGTTACGCTGGGACAGCCGCGCGCCTGGCGCGTTGGGTTAAGGTACGCGCGGTGATTGTTTGGAGTGGTGCGCGCCTCCGGCGCGCTTTTGGGGGGACGGAAGGCGCGCCAGAGGCGCGCACCACTCCTTGAAATGGCCTGGCGCATCGAACGGCAGTCGAACGGAAAATTCGCGATCTTCTCGACGCGCATCCACGACTACATCGTCATCGACGCCGGCGCCGATGAGATCGAGCGCATCTACGCTGATAAAGGCGTGAAGGTCTACCTCGCCAGCGCACGCGCGCAGATGGCGAAGAACATCGCCGTCTCGAACGAAGCGCTGATCGAAGCGAGCCGTGCGCGCGGCGAGACGCCGAAAGAGCCGCCGGGAAAGATCGGGGCGACGGGATTTGACGACGATTAGTGTGTCATTCCGAGCCGCGCAGACGGCGAGGAATCCCCCGCCGAAGCACGACCAGCGCTCCGTCGGCGGGGGATCCTTCGCCGTCTTCGCGGCTCAGGATGACACTTAAACCCGCCGCCGCCCGCGCGTCGCCGCCTTCTTCTCCATCTCCTCCCACGGCTCGACGCCGGCGACGGCGCAGCGCGGGACTTTTTCGCCGAGAACTTCTTCGATCTTGCGGACCATCGGGAGGTCCTGCCAGGTGACGATCGTCGACACGATGCCCAGCGCTGCGCCGCGCGCGGTGCGGCCGCTGCGATGCACGTAGTCGTCGACGTTTTCCGGGATGTCGAAGTTGATGACGTGCTCGATGCCGGGGACGTCGATGCCGCGTCCCGCGATATCGGTCGCGACGAGAATGCGGTGCTCTCCTTCGCGGAACGTCTTCAGCGCCGAGACGCGCCGCGACTGCGACTGATCGGCGTGAATGCGCGCGACCGGATGTCCCTGCCGCTCGAGGATATGGAACAGCCACTCCGCGTCGACTTTGCGGCGCGCGAAGACGAGCGTCGATCCGAGCTCCTGATGCAGGAGTGCGAGCAGCGCGTTGCGCTTGTCCTCCTCCTTCACCACATACAGGCGATGCGTGATGCCTTCGGCCGCGCCGCCGACGGGCATGATGTCGATCCGCTCCGGCGAGCGCATGAAGTCGCGCGCGATCATCTCGATCGAATCGGGCATCGTCGCGGAGAACATCATCGTCTGCCGCTGGCGCGGCAAGAGCTTGAGGATGTCGCGCATCTGGGGGAGGAAGCCGAGGTCGAGCATGTGATCGGCTTCATCGAGGACGAGCACTTCGATGTCGCTCAGCGAAACCGTGCGGCGCTGCACGTGATCGAGGAGGCGTCCCGGCGTCGCGACGACGATGTCGGGCTTCGCGCGCAACGCTTCGAACTGCGGACGCATTTTCACGCCGCCGATCACGCACGCCGTCGCCAGTTGATGGTTCGCGCCGAAGAGATCGAGGAACGCTTTCGTCTGCAGCGCGATCTCGCGCGTCGGCGAGAGAATGAGGCCGCGCACGCCGCGTCCGTGCGTCAGTTTCTCGGCGAGCGGCAACGCGAACGCGGCGGTCTTGCCGGAGCCGGTTTGCGCGAGTCCGATGACGTCGCGTCCCGTAAGCGCGATCGGAATGACGGCGGCCTGAATCGGCGTCGGATGCTCGAAGCCGATTTGCCGGACGGTGTCGAGGATCTCCGGGCTCAGGCCGAGCGTAGTGAAATTCTGGTCCGTCGTCCGGACCGGGTGTTGAGGAATTGCGGCATTGATCATCTATCGAAACACTCTCACATACACGCCCGCGTTGATCGCCAGGACGAAAACGCCGAGGACGATTTCAGTCCCGCGCGTCAGCCCGGATGGATAAATCAGGGGCATGAGATATTGGTTCAGGAACGCGCCGTCATAGCCGGAGCGCCCCGCCGCGCGCAGAAAATGGTTTTCCCAGCGCGTCAACGGACAATACCAACCCGCAAATTCGACGAGCATTCCCCAAGCCGCCGCGGGAAGGTGAATCCACATCAGCCGCGGCCATCGCAAAACGAGCAAACCGCCGAGGACGACGAAGGCGATGAAGAGCGCGTGAGCGATGGCGATGGCGTGGGCGGCGATGAGGTTGAGCATGCGCGACATCGGGCTGGGTGCTGGGTGCTGGGTGCTGAGTGCTGAGTGCTGATAAGTTTAAGCGGTGAATGGCGCAGCACCCGCCACCCGGCACCCAGCACCCAGCACCCGGCACCCGGCACCCGGCACCCAGCACCCAGCACCCAGCACCCAGCACCCAGCACCCGGCACCCAGCACCCAGCACCCGGCACCCAGCACCCGGCACCCGGCACCCGGCACCCGCCCCCGGGACCCAGCACCCGCCCCCTATAATGCGCCCCGATGAACCGGTCCCTGGCCCCCATTCTCCTCCTCCTGCTGTCCCTCGGCTGCGCCACGGCGCCGCAACCGGCCGTGCATGTGGTTGTGGTCGGCACGACGGACGTGCATGGGTGGTTTGCGGGGCACGTCGAGACGCCGCAGGGGGGTGGGGAGGGTGTGTTGTGGGGCGGGTTGCCGGCGCTTGCGAGTTATGTCCGCGCGCTGCGCGCGCAGAACGCCGATCACGTGATCGTCGTCGACTCGGGGGATTTGTTTCAGGGGACGCTGGAGTCGAATTTGTTCGAGGGCGAGCCGGTCGTGCGCGGGTACAACGTCATCGGCTACGCCGCGGCGGCGGTCGGCAATCACGAATTCGACTTCGGTCCGGTCGGTCCTGACTCCGTGGTGCGTCAGTCCTCCCAGGATCCCCTCGGCGCGCTGAAGCGCAACGCCGAGCTGGCCTCCTTCCCCTTTCTCTCCGCGAACATGCTCGACCGCGCGACGCACAAAACGCCGTCGTGGGCGAAGCCGTACACGATGGTGCGCGTGGCCGGCGCGAACATCGGCATCATCGGCCTCTCGACGCCCGACACGCCGAACGTGACGATGGCGGTGAACGTGACGTCGCTCGAGTTCACCGACCCCGTGCCGGCGACGGTTCAGGCGGCGAAGGAGTTGCGCGCGCAGGGCGCCGATGCGGTGATCGTGATCGCGCACATGGGCGGCCGCTGCGCGGACGTCAGCGACCCGAACGATCTGCATTCGTGCGAGGCGAGTCACGAGGCGATGGTGTTCATGGATCGCATCCCCGAAGGCGTCATCGACGCCTTCTTCGCGGGACACACGCACTCGCAGATGCGCCACTACATGAAAGGCATCGCGGTCGTGCAGGCGCTGAATTACAGCCGCGAGTTTTCGACCGTCGACTTCTGGATCGACACGAAAAACAACCGCGTGACGAAAACGGAGATGCGGCCGCACACGCAGATCTGCGCGTTCGTCTACAGCGGCACGGAGATCTGCGATCCGAAAAAAGCGCCGGCCGGTGCGCGGCTCGTGCCGCGCGTGTTCGCGAACCAGCACATCATGCCGGACACGCGCGTCGCGAGCGTGCTCGAGCCGTATCTGAGGCGCGTGGCATCGAAGCGCGACGAGAAAGTCGGCATCACCACGACCGCTCCGTTCTCCCGCAATTACAACGCCGAGTCGACGATCGGCGATCTCCTCGCCGACGCGCTGCGCACGGCGTACAGCGCCGACATCGGCATCATGAACTCCGGCGGCATCCGCGACGAGCTTCCGGCGGGCGAGCTGACGTACGCGCACATGTTCGCGCTCAGCCCGTTCGACAACTATCCGGCGGTGGTGAAGCTCAGCGGCGCGCAAATCACCGAGCTTTTGCGTGCGACGTCGAACGGCGTGCGCGGAATCATGCAGGTGAGCGGCCTTCGCTACACGATCGACGCCGGCAAGCCGGTCGGCAGCGATCGCCTCGGCGAAGTGACGCTCGGCGACGGGTCGCCGCTCGATCCGCAGAAGCTCTATACCGTCGCGATGCCGGACTTTCTCACCGCCGGCGGCGACGGCGCACAGGTCGTGATGAAAGACGTTCCCGCCGATCGCGTGCAGGTCGACTACACGGAGCCGATCCGCGAGCTGTTGATCACGGTGCTGAAGCGAATGCCGCAGCCGCTGACGCCGAAGAAAGAAGGGCGCATCACGTTACTGAATGCGCCGCCGAATCTGCGATCGCAGTAGCGCGCACGCGCTGCACCAGCTTCCAGAGCGCGAACCCGAACAGCACGAGCACGAGCGGCACGAGGAGCGGCGCGAAGATCGCGATCAGGCTGATCGTGAATGACAGGATGTCTTCGATCAGTGAGATCACCGGATTCGCGCAGCCGAAGGTCGTGGTCGTCGACGCGACGCGCGCGCCTGCCTTCAGCGAGTGAAAGCCGAACGACGTCGGCGCGCCGACGATCAATCCGATCACTGCGGCGACCGTCGGATCGACCCCCGTCAATACCGATGCGGCCGCGATCGTGCCGGCGATCGGACGCACGAACGTCCCGACCGCATCGAGCAAATGATCGACGGCCGGAAACTTGTCCGCGACCAGTTCGAAGATGCACGCGATGATCAGCACGACGATCGCGACGTCCGAGTGCAGCCACGCGAACTTCGCTCCGAGCGTGATCCCCGCGATGTGAAACCGCGCCGCCGCGGAAAGGAGCAGCAGCGGGAGGAACGTGTTGAGTCCCGTCGACGCGGAGAGACCGAGGCCGAGGAGGAGGGCGAGGACGAAATGCGCGGTGGTCACGGGAGAATGGTAGCGCGGGGAGGCTCAGGGGCTCAGGGCTCAGGGCTCAGGGGCTCAGGGGCTCAGAGGCTCACAGGCTCAAAGCCTCTGAGCCTGTGAGCCTGTGAGCCTGTGAGCCTTTGAGCCTGCCCTCTCCACCATCTTCAGCAGGAAATCACGAAACGAAATCCCCGCGGCGTCGAGCTCCTGCGGGACGAGCGACGCGCGCGTGAGGCCGGGGAGCGTGTTGGTCTCGAGGTAGTACACGCCGTCGTCCGCGCCGACGAAGTCGCTGCGCGAATAGCCGTTGCAGCCGAGCGTCTCGTGCGCGATGCGCGCGGCCTCCTGCACTTCACGCGCGAGCGCATCGGGGATTTGCGCGGGACAGATCTCGCGTGTGCCATGCCCGAGATATTTGCCGGCGTAGTCGAAATCGCGGCCAGGATCGGTCTCGATCTCGATCACCGGAAGCGCGATCGGACCGTCGCCCATGTCGACGACGCCGTCGCTGAGCTCGCGGCCGGTGATGAACTGCTCGACGATGCAGGGGATGTCGACGCGCGGGATTTCGTCGCCGCGATCGAGGAAGAAGAGACCGCGGCTCGAGCCGCCGGCAAGCGGTTTGAGAACGAGGCGCGCGTGGCGCGTGAACATGTCGGAAAAGACTTCAGGCAGTTCGTCAGGTTGCGCGACGCGCGACTCCGCCATGCGCACTTTCCCGTGCAGGCGCTCCTTCGCGCGCGCTTTGTCGAACGCGATCTCGCTCGCCGTCGAGTCCGAACCGGTGAACGGAATGCCGCGCGACTCGAACATGCGCTGCAGCGGACCGTCCTCGCCGCCGGTGCCGTGCAGCGCGAGGAGGAAGACGGGATTGTCGACGGGAAGCGTGTCGAGCGCCTGTTCGATGTTCGGGAAAATCGCGGGACGCGCGGGGACGAAGTCGACTTCGAAAGGACGCTCGTGCGCAAGGAGATCGTCGAGCGCGACATCGTGCACGGCGCCGGTCGGCGACCAGAACCATGCGAATGGACGATCCAGCGCACGCACGACGTTTTGCGCGCTGGCAACGGAGACGTGCCGCTCGTCGGAAGGGCCGCCGAAGAGGACGATGATGGTGGGATTCACGTTCATGGATTCTGCGATGGCAGGCTCACAGGCTCACAGGCTCACAGGCTCATAGGCTCACAGGCTCATAGGCTCACAGGCTCATAGAAGCCCTGAACGCCTATGAGCCCAGGCGCCTATGAGCCCCTGAGCTGTGAGCCCCTGCGCCTCTGCGCCTGCTAATCTCCGGCGATGCGCGCCGTTCGGATTCATTCTTACAACGCTCCCCTCGAAGCAACAACGCTGCCGGATGTTTCACCCGGCCCGCGCGAGGTGAAGGTGTCGATCGCGGCGTGCGGGATCTGCCACAGTGACGCGCACTATCGCAGCGGATTCGGCGCTACGCCGCTGCCGCGAACGCCGGGCCATGAGATTGCGGGCGTCGTGAGCGAAGCCGGCGACGAGGTGAGCGACGTGCGCGTGGGAGACCGCGTCGCGATTCACTACCTCGTCAGCTGTGGTGTATGCCGCGGCTGTACGGAGAGCGGCGAGCAGTTCTGCGAAACGGGCGAGATGATCGGCAAGCATCGCGACGGCGGCTACGCGGATTCGATCGTGATTCCGGCGACCAACGCGATTCCGATTCCGCCGAACGTCTCGTTCGAAGCGGCCGCGATCATGATGTGCTCGACCGCGACTGCCTATCACGCGCTGCGCCTCGCACAGGTCGGCACCGGCACCCGTCTCGCCATCCTCGGCTTCGGCGGACTCGGCGTCTCCGCCTTCCACCTCGCCAAATTTCTCGGCGCCGCGTCGATCACCGTCATCGACGTGATTCCTGAAAAACTCCGCGCCGCCGAAGCGTTGGGAGCGCGCGACTCCGACGCCTTCGACGTCGCGATCGACTTCACTGGCCGCGCCGACGTGATCGCGTCCGCCTTCCGCCGCCTTGCGCCCGGCGGATGCCTGGTCCTCGTTGCATTGTCCGAGGAGACGCTGCCGCTCAATCCGTACCGCGACATCCTCGGGAAAGAGCGGCGCCTCATCGGCTGCAGCGATCACCTCCGCGAAGAGCTGTTCGATCTCATGCGCTTCGCAGCGAACGGCGACATCGACGTCTCGCCCGCGATCTCGCGTCGCGTAGGGCTCGAAGCGCATGCGATCGACGCGGTGCTCGACGAGCTCGATCGGGGAACGGGCGCGTTGCGAACGGTGATCGAGAGGTAAGGCTCAAAGGCTCACAGGCGCAAAGGCTCAAAGGTTTCTTCTATGAGCCTATGAGCCCATGCGCCTTTGAGCCCCATGCCCTAGTACTTCTGTCCGCACTCCGGACAGAACTTCGGCGCGCCTTCCGCTTCGTGGCCGCATTGTGCGCAGCCGCGTTTCGTTGCGGCCGGTGCGCCGCATTCGGGACAGAACTTGCCGCCCTGCGTTTTCGCGCCGCACTCTTTGCAGACCGCGCCGGTCACGGTTTTGACGTCGCGCTGTTTCGTCCAGTCGACGGTGCGCGCTTTCTCCTGGATCTGTTCGCGCGCGGCTTCCGCCTGTGCCGCGGCCATCTCTTCGTCCATGTCGGGCGCGCAGCTTTCGCAGAGTCCGGCCTTTTTGTTCCAGCAGATCGGCTCGCACACCCAGTTGCCGCAGCGCGTGCACTGTTTGAAGATCGGAGCGATCTCGGTGACGGCTTCTTTCAGCGCGGAGTCATGGGCGGGCCCACCGACGGCGCGCTGCACTTCGTACGCGCTGTCGGCGACGCGGCCGAACACACCGCCGAGGAGGCCGCCGGCGACGCGCGCGGCGGAGCCGAGGGCGCCGATCTTCGACGTCTTGAAGGTCGACATGTAGCCGTTGCTGCACTTCTCGCAATAGAACTTGAACTGATACCCGCGATCGGTGGAGAGGTCTTCGTAGTTACCGGTGAAGGGGATGGTTGGCATGTGCGCCATTATCATCGGCGGCGCATGAGCAGGCAACACGCGTGCGCCGTGACACAGACGTTCAAGTCGATGTCACCGACTCGGCGGGAAACGTTTGGACTTCCGACAACCGCTGGTTCCGCTGGGAGTGATTTTTCCGATAGCATCCGCCGCCGGAGGAAATGACACGATGCGTAAATGGATGATTTTTGCGCTTGCCGTTCTGGTCGCGACGAGCGTGTTTGCGCAGGTGCGCACGCCGCGTCCGAGTCCGGGTGCGAGCCTCACGCAGACCGTCGGCGTCACCGACATCACCATCAAGTACAGCCGTCCCGGAGTGAAGGGGCGTCCGATCTGGGGCTCGCTCGTTCCGTACGATCAGGTGTGGCGCACCGGCGCGAACGAGGCGACGACGATCTCGTTCAGCGACGACGTGACGGTCAACGGACAGAAGCTCGCGAAGGGCACGTACGCGTTCTTCACGATCCCCGGCAAAGACACGTGGACGCTGGTCTTCAACAAGCAGGGCGAGCAGTGGGGCGCGTTCAACTACGATCAGTCGCAGGACGCGGCGCGCATTACGGCGAAGCCGGAGCCGGCGGATTTCCGCGAGTGGATGGGATTCGAGATCAACGACATCACCACCGACACGGCGAAGGTCGTGCTGCGCTGGGAAAAAATCGCGGTGCCGTTCACGGTCAACGCCGACACGACCGCGCGGGTGCTCAAGGCGCTGAGCGACGCGATGAAGCCGGACTGGCGCACGCCGTATCAGGCCGCGAGCTTCGCGTTCGACAACAAAGGCGCGGCCACCGATCAGCAACTGTCGGACTGGCTCGACAAGTCGCTCTCGATCGCCGAAAACACGTCGAACCTCTGGCTCAAAGCGCGCTTCCTGCAGCGCCTCGGCAAGACGGCCGAAGCGAAAGCAGCCGCGCAGAAAGCGATCTCGCTCGCTCCGGCATCGCAGCAGGCGCTGGCCGACACGATCAAGTCAACGATCGCGACGTGGTGATGATAGCCGCCCGGCCTCTTGCCTCCCGGCCTCCTAGGAGGCTGGGAGGCTAGGAGGCGTGGACCTTCAATCACGAAACTGTGGAGCGGCGGCCGCCCTCGGCCGCCGAAATCAAAGCGCTGCGGCTGGTTTCGCTGCGCTCCGGCGGCCGGGGGCGGCCGCCGCTCCACAGCTGGTCGTTGAAGCAGCACTAGTCCTGCTTCAACGTCGAAGCTGTGTGTCATCCAGAGCCGCGAAGACGGCGAAGGATCCTCCGGCGGTGGAGCGAGTAGCGTTCTGACGCCGGGGATTCCTCGTCGTCTCCGCGACTCGGAATGACACCAGAATCGAAGTTGCTCGACCGTGAGCCCTCGGGGCTCTTCCGAAAGCCCTGGAGGCTCTTCCGATAACCCTGGAGGCTCTTCCGATAACCCCTGGAGGCTCTTCCGATAACCCTGGAGGCTTTTCCGATAACCCTGGAGGCTCTTCCGATAACCCTGGAGGCTCTTCCGATAACCCTGGAGGCTCTTCCGATAACCTTGGAGGCTTTTCCGATAACCCTGGAGGCTTTTCCGATAACCCTGGAGGCTCTTCCGATAACCCTGGAGGCTCTTCCGAGAGCCTTGGAGGCTCTTCCGAGAGCCCTCCGACCTCTAGTTTCAAACTTGAAACTCGATTAGGAGGCCTGGAGGCCCGGAGGCTCGGAGGCCCGGCTGGCGGCTTGCAGCAGCAGCGCGGCCGTCACGCCAACCAGGCATCCCACCACGTTCCACCACAGCCACGCCATGTTCGTCCACGCGGCGCACGCGAACACCGTCGCCAGCGCGATCGCGCCGCCGATGAACGTCGCCGTGCCGCCGACGTGTTTGAAGTAGAACGCGAGCAGGAAGACGGCGAGCATCGTTCCGTAAAACAACGAGCCGACTTTGTTGACGGCGACGATCAGTGAGCCGAGGCGGTTTGCGTACAACGCAAAGACGATGCAGAACGCGCCCCAGCCGACGGTCATCCACTTCGACACGACGACGCATTCGTGATCGCCGCAGTCGGGCTGGATGAGTCTTCGCCAGACGTCGATCACGCTCGTCGACGCGAGCGAGTTCAGTCCCGAGGCGGTTGCCGACATCGCGGCGCAGGAGACGGCGGCGAGCAACAGTCCGACGAGTCCCGGCGGCAGGTTCTGGGTGACGAACGTGAGGAAGATGTAGTCGGTGTCGTTGTCGGCCACGCGGCGCATTTCGCTGTCGTAGCGCTGATAGCGCTGCAGCGCCGCGGTGTGGGTTTCGATGGCCTGCGTGTCGTGCCGGTTCATCGCGTCGACGAGCTGCAAGGCCTCGGCGCGTTTGTCCTCGAAATTCTCGCGGTGCCTTCGCTGCAGCTCGGGATTCACGTGCTGCGTCGGATTGAACGAGAGCGGCGGCGCGACGAACTGGTAGAAGACGAACACCATCGCGCCGACGAAGAGGATGAAGAACTGCATCGGCACTTTCACGAGTCCGTTGAAGAGGAGACCGAGGCGGCTCTGCGTGATCGTCTCGCCGGTGAGGTAGCGCTGGACTTGCGACTGGTCCGTGCCGAAGTACGCGAGTGCGACCATCAGTCCGCCGAAGAGACCGGACCAGAAGTTGTACGGCGTCGAGACGTCGAACTTGAAGTCGATCACGTTGATGCGGCCCATCCGTCCGGCGACGCGCACCGCGTCGAGGAAGCCGACGCCGTGCGGCAGCGAGCGCATCGCGACGATCAACGCGACGGCCATTCCGCCGAGCGCGATGAGCAGTTGATGCGTTTGCGTCCAACTGACCGCCTTCGTTCCGCCGCTCGCGGTGTAGATGATGACGAGCACGCCGATCACGAGCGTGGTCAGATGAATGTTCCACCCGAGGACGAGCGAGACGATGAGCGCGGGCGCGTAGAGCGTCACCGCGGTGCCGAGTCCGCGCTGGATGAGAAAGAGGATCGTCGTACCGGTGCGCGTCTTCAGGTCGAAGCGCGTCTCGAGATACTCGTACGCGGTGAAGACACGGAGCTTGTGATAGATCGGGACGGCGGTGATCGAGAGAATGACCATCGCGATCGGCAGGCCGAGGTAGAACTGCACGAAGCGCATGCCGTCGGAGTAGGCCTGACCCGGAGTCGAGAGAAAGGTGATCGCGCTCGCCTGCGTCGCCATCACCGAAAGCGCGATCGTGTACCACTGCATCTGCCGGCCGGCGAGCAGGTACTGCTCGAGCTGACGCTGGCGCCGCCCCTTCCAAACGCCGTACACGACGATCGCGAGGAGCGTCGAGACGAGGACGAGCCAGTCGATGGGCCTCATTGGAAGATTTTCGTGAACAGGGTGAAGAGGAGGATCTCGAGCGCGAGAACGCCTAACACGGCCGCGTACAAGCGCGGCCAGCGATGGCTCGTCGGGTTCGATTCGCTCATGAAGGCAGAAGGCAGAAAGCAGAAGGCAGAAGGAAGAAGGAAGTGATGTTCGTGCTGTTTCTCACTTCTGCCTTCTGCCTTCTGCCTTCATTCGCATTACTTGGCAGACACCAGATTCACAAACGCCTTGATCGCTCCCGCGACCCCCGCGGGAAGTTGACGCCACCATGCGTAGCTCGTGTACACGAACACGCCTTTGCCGTGGCGCGCGTACAGCTCGCCGCCCGGTTTCTCGCTCTCGCCGGGATCGTTCGAGGAGAGAATCGTCGTGTACTTCGGATCCCACTCGCTCGCGAAATAGAGGCCGCGCTCCTGCACCCAGCCGTTGAAGTCGGCATTGGTGATTTTGTTCGGCGTGGTGAGCAGCGGATGCGCGGGATTGAGCAGCTTGACCGGTGCTTCTTCGACCGTCACGCGGTCGCTCGAGATCTTGAACGGATAAGGCCCCGGCGCGGCGACCGCGAGCTCCGCGGTGGTGTTGTACTGCACGACCATCGTGCCGCCGTTTTCGACGTACTGCATCAGCTTGTCGTGCGCGAGGCGCAGCCGCTTGCGTGTGTTGTAGGCGCGGACGCCGGTGACGATGACGTCGTAGGATGAGAAGTCGCCGCGATCGAGATCGGCGTCGGTCAACAAGTTGACCTCGTAGCCGACCTGACGGAGGATGTTCGGCACGTCGTCGCCCGATCCCATGATGTAGCCGATGCGACTGCCATTGTGTTTGATGTCCGCGCGCACGAGCCGCGCGCCGGCGTCGCCGAACACGCGTTGCGCGGGGATGTGCGGATACTCGATGTTCGTGAGTCCGAGCGAGATTTTCTTCCCGCTCTTCAACTCGACTTCCGCGAGCAGGTTGTCGGTCGTCTCTTTCTCGGGCGGCGTCACCGTGAACGTCACGCGCGCCTCGTCGCCTTTGCCCGCGAACTTCACGACCGTCGAAGCCGGACGCACTTTCCACGCGAACGGCACGAGCAGCCGCAGGCTCGCTTCCGTTTCGCCGAAGCTGCGCAGCCACACCGTCACCGGCTTCGCCTTCGCCTCGGGGAAAATGTAGACATTCGAGCCGAGGTTGGCGGTGACTTCGGGAACGACGTCGACATTGCGCGTCTGTTCGCCGGCGACCGGATCGGTCCAGCGAAACGTCGCCGGCAGTTCGTAGACGAGACTGTGCTGCTGCGCGTCGTCGATCGTCACGTTCACCGGCACCGCGTATTTGTTTTCCGGCATTCCGATCAGTCTCGGATCGTCGACCGTGTACAAGCCTTTCGTCGGCGGTCGCTGCAGCCAGTACGGCTGCGAGTACGCGGCGTCGGACGGGATCTTCATCACGAGATCGGTCTTCACCGGCTTGTTGTTCTCGAGTGCGGTGCCGGGCGCTTTGCTCGGGCTCGCGTAGAGCGAGCCGACCATCGCGAGGCGGAACGGATAGTCGGAGCGATTGACGACGGTGACGCTGACCGGGATCTCGCCGCCGGGAACGACGGCGGAGTCGCCCGCCGCGATGTCGATCGCGAGGCCCGCGCAGTCGCGGATCGCGTCGAGCAATTCGCGTTTTTTCACGGCGAACCAGGGGTTGTGCGACGGATCCCACGCCGGCGTTGCGCCGAGTCGCGTGAGCGCGTCGAGCGCCTGCATCAACAGCGGCAGCGATGCGGACGGTTTGTCGGGATTGAACGAATCCGCCGCCTGCTCGAGGATCGCGCCGACGGCTTCGCCTCCGGCATAGCGCGACCAGCTCGTGTCGACGCCTTCGAACAAGTCTTTCGTCGCCGGCGCGCCGTTGCGCAGATCGTAGTAATTGAGGAGCGAGCCGCGCCGCTCGGCCGAGCCGAAGCCCTGGCTCTTGTGCTGGCTGCGGCTCTCGGCGGCGATCTCGGTGTAGGCGCGTCCGAGAAGCGGGTTGTACATGCCGAGATCGATGCGCAGCGAATTCGCGACCGTGGGATCGTTCGGATCGATCGGACGGCCGAACGAAAAGCGGTTCCAGAAAATCCGCTTCGGCGACCACACCTGCACGTACTTCAGCTGCTCGGGATATTTCGTCGGATCGGCGGCGGCGGTGAATGCTTCTTCCGCGAGAATTGCCGACGCGGTGTGATGTCCGTGTCCGCCTTCGCCGGTGACCGGGAAACGCGTGATGAGGACGTCGGGCTGAAACTTGCGGATCGCCCAGACGACGTCGCCGAGAACGGCGTCGTGTCCCCAGATCGCCATCGTCTCGGTCGGATTCTTCGAGAAGCCGAAGTCGACGGCGCGCGTGAACATCTGTTCCGCGTGATCGATGCGCCGCGCGGCGAGCAGCTCCTGCGTGCGGATCACGCCGAGGAGCTCGCCCTTCTCCTCGCCGATCAGGTTCTGCCCGCCGTCGCCGCGCGTGCACGCGAGGTAGCCGGTGCGGTAGAGGCGATCGTTGGCGAGCCAGGCCAGCATCGCGGTGTTCTCGTCGTCGGGATGCGCGGCGATGTAGAGCGCGCTGCCGAGGACGTTGAGCTTGCGGAGCTCGAGCTGGATTTCGGCGGCCGTTTTGGCGTGGGCCGCGAAGGCGAAGAGGAGCGTGATGAATGCGATGAAGAGACGGCGCATGGGCGGGGAGGATAGTCTCAGAGTCGCAAAGTCACAAAGTCTCAGAGGTGTGACAGCTGGAATACGAAATCGCAATCATTGGCGGCGGCGCGGCGGGACTCACGGCCGCGATTTTCGCGAAGCGTGCCGCGCCCGACGCGCGGGTCGTCGTCCTCGACGGAGCGCCGAAGATCGGCGCGAAGATCCTGATCTCGGGCGGCGGGCGGTGCAACGTCACTCACGACGTCGTGACGCCGGACGACTTCAACGGCAACCGCAACGCGATCGCGAAAGTGCTGCGCACGTTCACGGTCGAGGAGACGGTGGCGTGGTTCGAGTCGATGGGCGTGAAGCTGAAGCGCGAGGAGACGGGGAAGCTGTTTCCGGTGACGGATCGCGCGCGGACGGTGGTGGACGCGCTGCTGCGGGAGTGCGAGAGCGTCGAGGTTCGCACGAATCATCGTGTGCTCACCTGTCATCCCGAGCGTGAGCGAGGGACCTGGGAGGGAGAAAGGCGCGAGTCACCTGCCACCGCCCACCCAGGTCCCTCGCTCACGCTCGGGATGACAGATGGCTCGATCATCCGCACGCACCGAGTCATTCTTGCGATGGGCGGAAAAAGCGTTCCGAAGACCGGCAGCGACGGTCACGGTTACGCGGTCGCGCAGTCGCTCGGTCACACGATCACTCCGATTTTTCCCGCGCTCGTGCCGCTCATCGTCGAAGACGGACACTGGATTCCGACACTGAGCGGGACTTCGTGTGAGGTCGAGCTGTCGGTCGTCGCGGGAAAAGTGATCGCGCGCGAGCGCGGCTCGATGCTGTTCACGCACTTTGGCATCAGCGGACCGGTGGCGCTGGATGTCTCGCGACATTGGATCGCGTCACCGGGATCGCAACTCCTCGCGAATTTCCTGCCCGGCGAGACGTTCGAGTCGCTCGATCGCGCGATCCTCGCGGAAGGTCGTCGCGTCCTCCGTCGTCTGCCCGACCGGCTCGCGAGCGTGTTGTGGCCGGGCGATCAGCGCAATCTCACGAAAGAAGAACGGCGTCGCATCGTCCGGGCGCTCGTCGAGCATCCAATCCCCATCGTCCGCGATCGCGGCTTCGACTACGCCGAGGTGACGGCGGGCGGCGTGCCATTGAGCGAGATCGATCTCGCCACGATGGCCTCGCGTCGCTGCGAGGGACTCTTTCTCTGCGGCGAGATCCTCGACGTCGACGGAAAAATCGGCGGCTACAACTTTCAGTGGGCGTGGGCGAGCGGGCGGCTGGCGGGGATCAGCGCGGCAAAGTACTCCGGAAATCCGTCATCCTGAGCCGCGAAGACGGCGAAGGATCTCGAAATGCGAAACATCTGCGTAACCAGAGATCCTTCGGCGTCTCCGCGCCTCAGGATGACGGGCTGCAGGTAGTTGCGAAACCGTCACACGGAATTTAGTTGACGCGTCAACTATTGAGGCGTAGTGTTCCGCCCTCACGTGATGACCCTTCGCGACGATCTCAAACAGACCAAGCCCTTCGCCGGTCCCTCGCAGGAGGCCGCCGTCGCTCTGCTGCATACCGCCGATCTCGTGCGCCGCTCGGTCGCGTCGATCGTCGAGCCGCACGGCATCACGCCGCAGCAGTACAACGTGCTGCGCATTCTCCGCGGCGCGAGCGTCGCCGGACTGCCGACGCTGGAGATCGTCGAGCGCATGGTCGAGGAGACGCCGGGAATCACGCGGCTCATCGATCGCTTGCAGACGAAAAAGCTGGTGATCCGTAAACGCTGCAGGACGGATCGCCGTCAGGTCTTCTGCTGCATCACCGAGCGCGGGCTCGCGCTGCTCGACGGCATCGACGATCCGCTGCGCGCTGCCGAGAACAACGCCCTCGGCACATTGTCATCGAAACAACTCGGGCAGCTGATTGCGCTGCTCGACAAGGCCCGGACAGGATTGAACGCCGCGCTCACCGCGCGCCGTTCGCAAACAACACAGGAGGTTTCATGAAATTCATTCGCACCATTCTGATCACCGCTCTCGTCGCCACCCCGCTCCTCGCGCAGACGCCGGAAACGTGGGGCATCGACAAGGCGCACTCCAGCGCGACGTTCAAAGTCCGACACATCGTGTCGCAGGTCGGCGGCTCGTTCAGCGACTTCGACGCCGCAATCAATCTCGATCGCGCGAAGCCGCAGAGCTCGTCGGTCGAGTTCACGATCCAGGCGACGAGCATCAACACCGGCAACGAGAACCGCGACAACCATCTCCGCAGCGCCGACTTCTTCGACGTCGCCAAGTTCCCGACCATCTCGTTCAAGAGCACGTCGATCAAGGCGAAGTCGAAGAACGAGTACGACGTGACCGGCAACCTCACGATGCACGGCGTGACGAAGACCGTCACCCTGCCCGTGACGTTCCTCGGCTTCGCAAGTTCTGGCGGCAAAGAAAAGGGCGGCTTCGAGATCGAGACGACCCTGAACCGTAAAGACTACGGCATCCTTTGGAACAAGGCTCTCGACGAAGGCGGCGTCCTCCTCGGCGACGACGTGAAGGTGCTGATCGATCTGGAAGTGGGCAAAAAAGCGCCGGCAGCGGCGCCTGCAGCAACGAAATAAGACGCGCTTCACCCGTCATCCTGAGAGGCTGTGAAGGATTCGCGATCGGCGACAGAAGCGAGTCAGAAGGAGCGAGATGATGGCGTGCGCGAGACCTCGAGCCGCGAAGAACTCAAGGGGATGGTGCGGGCCGAGACAAGAAGATAGCCGCTGAAGAGCGTCGAGAAAACTGCACGGAGGTCGGTGCGGTCGGTTTTCGCG
>QHVT01000043.1 GCA_003223645.1 Acidobacteriota bacterium
CTGCGCCTCGGACCCTCCACCTTCGGAGTCTTCGACGCGTTCAAGGACGAAACCGGACGCCAGAATCATCTGAACGGCCCGATTGCACAGGCGCTGATGGCGAATGCCTCCGAGCTTCTCGCCGCGCCTCCCTCGATCGAGCGTCTCGACGTCCTCGGCGCCAAGCTTCCGTAGTCGCCAGTGACGGCCGGCGGTGATTCGCCGCCGGCCGTCGGCTGCGTCTGGCTGTCTTGCAAGGCGCTGTCATCCCCCGAATTGATAGATTGTGCGAATGCACGTCCGTCGAATCGTCCCGCGAACCGCCGCTTTCGTTTTCGCGACTCTGTCGTTCGCCTCGCCGGGGGTTCTGCGCGCGGCGGACGCTCCCGCGGCGGCGGCGCGCACGATCATCCTTGTCCGGCACGGCGCCTATGTGGCCGATCCGAAGGACGCGTCGCCCGGGCCCGGTCTCTCGCCGCTCGGCGTCGCGCAGGCGAAGCTCGTTGCGGCGCGGCTGGCCGGCATGCCCGGAGCGTTCGACGCGTTGCGGAGCAGCCCTTTGACGCGGGCGCATGAGACCGCGAGGATCATCGCCGCCGAGCTCCCGGGCGTCGCGCTGGAGATCGTTCCGGATCTCGCCGAGTGCACTCCGTCGACGCGCCGGAAAGAGGCCATCGCCAAGGAAAAGCCGGAGGACCTGGCCGCGTGCGCCGCGAGGCTCGACGCCTTGTTCGCACGGCTGTTCGTCCCTGCTCAGGGGAAAGAGCGACGCGAGATCCTCGTCTGCCACGGCAACGTGATCCGCTCCCTCATCACCCGCGCCCTCGGCGTCGATCCGGAAGCGTGGCTGGAGATGTCGGTCGCGCACGCAAGCCTGACGCAGATCCGCGTGGAACCCGACGGCCGCTTCCGGGTGATCTCCATCGGCGACGCCGGCCACATCCCACCCAACCTGCAGACCGGCGCAGTCGGCATGGAAGAGCGCAAGCTCGAAGTGCCGCGCTGACGGTCGGGATGACTAAACAGTGGAGGACAGGCAATCCTGCCTGTCCAGCTCTCGGAGCTCTGTCAGAACGGACAGGCAGGATTGCCTGTCCTCCACTAGTTCAAGTGCTATAGCGTCGGCAACGGCCACACGAATGCTCCCCGCCCGCGCGTCCAGAGCGACAGCGTGGTCGCGCCGCGGTCGATCTGCATGTCCCAGATCATCACCGACGGCAGTCCGCCGATGAAGCGTTGCCAGACGGGTGGGGCCGCGGTGATGTCGTCGGTGAAGTAGAGGCCGATGTCGGTGCCGGCGAAGACTTGCGCGGGGATGTTGGGGTTGACGATGACGGAGTCGACCGGGATGTCCGGCAGATTGCCGGTCTTGTTGGTCCATGTGAACGACGCGCAGTTGGCGGTGCAATCGACGCGGAAGAGATGGCCGGTGGTCGATGGGGTATTTGCGTCGAAGCCGCCGACGGCGGCGTAGGCGATCGGCGAGGTCGTGGTCGTCGGATCGATGGCGATGCCGAGGATCGGGCGGTTCGGGAGGACGGCATTGCTGTCCGTCACGTTGACCCACGTCGCCTGCGACGCGACGCCGGTGCCGAGATTGAAGCCGATCTGCACGTTGCCGTCGTTCGTGCCGGCGATGGCCACGGTGTGCGTTTTCGGGGCGTACTTGACCTGATTGATGAATGAGCGGTTGCCGAGGGTCTGCTTGGTCAGGTTCTGCGTGGACGGATTGTTCGTGACGTACCACGTCACGGTGCCGTTCGAGTTCGCGGCGTTGCCGGTGATCGTTTCCCACACGCGCGTCGTGGCGGCGACGAGTCGTCCGCAGCCGCCGCTCGCTCCGGCTGCGGGGCAGTCGGTGCCGCCGGAAATGCCGCCGCGGAAGATGTCGAACGGCAGGATGAAGGACTGAGTGTCGCTCCCCCATCCGCCTTTCTTGCTCGTCCACGTTGCGCCGCTGGCGGTGCAGTTGCTGATGCAGCGACTCAGGCCTCCGCTGTTGTTGCCCTGCCAGAAGCGAAGGTTCGAGCCGGTGCCGACGGGATCGATGCGCGAGTAGAAGCCGTCGCCGCCGAGGCCCATCTGCCACTGTACCGGACCGGTCGGACTGCCGGCGAACGACGCCGAGCTCGGGCCGTTGTCCTGCGCGCCGCCGCTGACCTGCGGACTGCCGGAGGTGGCGAAGTTGCCGCTGATGTCGCCGGAGTAGAACTCGATCGTATTCAGGCCGGTGTCCATGTTGAACCAGGTCGGATCGACGCTCGACGATGCCGAATTCGCGTTGGTCGCGCCGTGCACGCCGCCGTCGTTGCCGAGCACCAATGTGCTCGACGATCCCGGCAGGAACGCGAGCGCGTGCTGATCGGTGTGAACCGGGCCGGCGCTGCCGCTGAAGCTGTAGCCGCAGGTGGTGTCGTTGAAGGTCGTGCCGGTGCGCGTGGCGAACCAGACGTCGAACGTGCTGATGAAGACGCGATCGGCGTTGTTGGGATCGACCGCCACGGCCTGGTCGTACCAGTTTTGCGGATAGTCGCCGCTCCCGGCCGCCGCGCCGGCGCCGCACTTCTTCAGCGAGAAGCCCGCCGATCCGCCCATGAAGCTCCAGCTCGTGCCGCCGTTGGTCGTGACCCAGACGCCGAGCTGGCAGCCGTTCGCGTTGCCGCAGCCGCTGTCGTTGTTCGGCGTGATCGACTGCACCTGCGCGTAGATCACGCTGGAGTTGCCCGGTGCAACGGCCATATCGACGCGGCCGAGCTGATTGCCGCTCGACGAGCTCACGTACGCCGTGCCGCTGCCGGCGTTCATGTTCGCGTTCGCCGGATACGCGCTCGTGGCCGTGCTCTGATATTTGAAGCCGTTGCCGTTGCCCGCGATCGACGTAAAGCTCGGGCACCCGCTGGCCGCCATGTTCGCGCTGTAGATTCCGTTCGCGCCGTTCTGATTGAGGTTGTACTGCACGGTCGTCGCGAATCCGCGCGCGCCGACGGCAGCGAGGATGCGCGTGACGCCGCCTCCCATGTTCGTCAGCTCCAGCGCGGTGATGTCCTGGCGCATCGTGCTGAACGCGTTGGTCAGGCATGGACCGGTCCAGTTCGCGCCGCCGTCGTAGGAGAAGTACAACCCGAGCTTCGTGCCCGCGACGACGTTGTTGCTGTTGTTCGGATCGACGCGCACTTTGCCGACGGCGTTGTATTGCGGGAACTGCCCGGCCGGCTCCGGCAGCGCGGGGCCGAAGATGCTGGACCCGAGGATGGTCCAGTTCGCGCCGCCGTCGATCGACTTCAGAATGCCCTGGCTTCCCATCGAGAACGATCCGTAATTCAGATCGCCCGTGCCGGCGTAGACGATGTTGTGATTGTTCGGATCGAGCGTGACGGTGTCGATGCTCGTGGTGGAGATGAGCGGATCGTCAGTCAGGACGGTCCACGTCGTCGACGCGCTGCAGCAGTTCGTCGACTTCCACACGCCGCCGCCGACGGTTCCAATGTAGGCGGTGATGCTGCCGGGCGTAGTCGTCGTCGGATCGATGGCGATGTTGTTCACGCGCCCTTGCGTGGTCGTGTAGTTGTAGCAGCCGGTGCAGCCGGTCATGTGCTCCGGCTGCGGACCGAGGGAGATGAAGTTGTCGGGATCGAGCGAGAGAACGCCGGCCTGGAACTTGCCCGCCGACGTGGTGACGGCGGTGAGTCCATCCTGTCCTTTCTTCTTGCCTTTGGGCTTGCCGCGCGGAATCTTCTTGTCGTCATCCGCGGCCTTGCGCACCCATCCCGGATTGAATTTTCCGGTCGGGATCGTGAGGCGCTGATGCCAGTAGTCCTCGAGCTGGAGGAGGCGCGCGCCGTCCGTTTCGGCTTCGCCTTCACTGAAGGCCGCCTGCGAGCTCGCGCCGGAGATGCTGCCGCGCGCGAGCGCGCGGTACCTCGCGCCGTCAGGACCGGCGAGCCGCGCCGCTGCCCTGCCCGTCGACAGCACACGCGCGCTGCTCGGCGCGTCGTCGGCATCCGGCATCGTCGCGGTCAGCTCGAACGCGCCCGTACTGTCCGCCACCGCCCGCAGCGTCGTCGCCTCCCGCCCACCTTCGGCGGTCACGACGATCGTCACCGGCTCGCCCGGCGCCCAATCCTCGCCGCGGAACGTGACCACCTCGCCGGGCGCGTAAATTGGCTTGTCGGTCGTGACCGTAGACGCGAACGCAGAAGGCAGGATGAAAAGGACGAGACCCGCCAGAAGGAGGCAAAGACGCTTCATGCTCAGCACCGTTTCCTTTCGGAGTTGCGCGGACGATTTCTGTTTCCGCAGCATATCCTGCTAGAGATAAAGACGTCAATATTTTCGCTGCGCTCGCGCCCACCCAGCCCCGGGCGCGGGAGCGGGCGCGGGCACGGGCGATCGTCGCGGAAAACTTTCGCATTCGGCGGTCTTGTGGAGCGGCGGCCGCTCTCGGCCGCCGGTTTCTCGCGAGTATTCGGCGGCCGAGGGCGGCCGCCGCTCCACAGGACCGTTATGGCGTTGACGAGAGAGCGCGCAGTTCGCGCGCGACGCCGCGCAGTCCCTGGCGCTCGACTTCCGGCAGCATCTCGGCGACGAGCTTCTCCGTCGCGCGGCGTTCGCCGGCGCCGCGGAGGTCTTTGGCGAGACGCACCTGCTGCCGGATCACCATGCCTCGCTCGTTTCCCGCGGCGGCGATCCGTACGGTCTGCCGGCGGAGATCGATCGCGCGGCGCCAGTCGCCGGTGGCCTCCGCGACGTAAGCCTCGACGTCCAGGAACGTGAAGCGCGCTTCGTCCGAGCCGTCCTCCGCAGCGACCTGCCGGATCCTCTCGAGACGCCGTCGCGCCGCGGCGCTGTCACCCTGCCGCGCTTCGCTCCACGCGAGGACGCCCTCGGTACTCGTGGCCGTCAGTTTGTCGCCGACGAGGGTGAATGCCGCAATCGCTTCCTTCGCGCGCTCCGCCGCGGGAACGGGACGATCCGCCAGGACTTCGAGCCAGGCCAGATCGGAAAGGTAGTTGCCGCTGTTCCACGGCACTCCGGCCTGACGCGCCTTCTCCAGCGCCGACGTGTAGCTCTTCCGCGCGAGGTCGAGGTCTCCGCGCGTCTCTTCGAGATAGCCGCGCGTGCGATCGATCGAGGCGTTGGCGAGCTGGCTGCCGACGACGCGCCGCGCGAGCCCCTCGGCCTCGCTGATGTACGCCTCCGCTTTCTCCAGCTCCAACGCTTCGATCGCCACTACGGCGAGATTCGTGAGCGTCGTCAACAGCATCCGGCGATTGCCGGAATCGCGCAATGCCGCCAGCAGCGGCTCGGTGATGGCCTCGAGCGCCGGCGTGTCGTCCGCCCAGTTGTACAGCGTGTGGAGTTGAGAAAGGACGTAGCCCTCGCACCAGCGATCGCCGGTCGCGCGCGCATCCTCGAGCGCCACGCGGGCGGCGGGAATCGCCTCGCTGAACTTGCCTTTCATGCCGTCCATCATGGCGAGCAGCGCGCGCGATGAGATCTCGCAGCGGCGGTCTCCCGACCGCGCGCATCCGGCACGCGCCGCTTCGAAGATGCGGCGCGCCTCCCCGGTGCTCGCGGTTCTGACCAGGATCGTGCCGAGGGCGAAGCGCGCGGCGGCGGCTTCGCCGGTGAGACCGTGGGCGAGATCGCTCGTGATGATGGACGCGAATTCGCGGCGCGCTTCGTCCCGCCGGTCGAGGCGCCCGATCGCTTCCGCGTGCACGCGCGCGGCGCGCTGACTCGATGCGACGGCCTGCATTTGCGCCGCGCGATCGCGCGCGCGAGATGCCGCGGCGGCCGCGCGCTGGAACTCCGACAGTTGCAGCGCGACCTCGGACTCGATGAGATCGATGCGCGGATCGCCGGCGGACGCGATCTGACGCAACCGTCCGAGGGCCGTGTCCGCGGCGTCGGTCCGCCCGCAGGCGAGCAACGTGGAGACGAGATCGACGCCGATGTCCACGCGCTCCGGCTGCTCGCTGAACAATCCTTCCAGCGCGGCGATGGCCGCGTTCCAATCGCGATTCGCGACCAGCGCGCGCGCTTGCAAACGCTCCGCTTCGTGCGGCGGAAGAGCGTCGGCGTGTCCGGCGATGAGCGCAGCCGCGCGGCGCGCGGCATCGGCGGACTTGCCGATCTCGCCGAGCGTGCCCTCCGCGCGCGCGACGCCGTCCCACGCCAGCGCCTCGTCCGGCAGACGGCCCTTCAACGACGCTGCCGCGCGCTGGAAGCTGTCGCGAGCACCTGCGCCATCCAACCGCGCGAGCCGATCGGCGCCGTCGCGTAGGGACTTTGTGTCGTAGTAGACCGCGATCTCGTTGCCGACCCGCTGCTCGCGCCAGCGGCTCGCAATCCGCCAGCCCGCCGCGAGCAACAACGCGACCATCACGACGGCGGCGACAGCGCGGACGCGGCGCCGAAGCGCGGGCGCACCCGAGAGAATCCTGCGAAGATCCTTCGCCATCGCCGTCGCGGACGCGTATCGCTCCTCCGGCCGCTCGCGAAGGGCCTTCTTCAGAACAGTATCGAGATCGCCGCCGAGCGCGGGCCGTGGGTCCGTCTCATGAGGCAGCGTGTCCGTAAGAAGTTCGTGCAGCACGACTCCGAGCGAATAGATGTCGGATGCCGTCGTCGTGCGGCCGCCGCGCATCTGCTCGGGACTCGCATACGCCGGCGTGAGGGCCCGCCGCAGCGTGCGCGTCTCGTCGCGATCCGTCGGATCCGACAGCTTGGCGATACCGAAATCGAGAAGCTTCGGCTCGCCGCTCGCGGTGACGAAGATGTTCGCCGGCTTGAGATCGCGATGAATGATGTCTCTCGCGTGCGCATAGGCGACCGCGTCGAGTACGGGCAGAAACAACTCGATCCGCCGGCGCACCGACAACCCGCGCGAACGGCAATGCTCGAGAATCGACGCGCCCTCGACGTGCTCCATCGCCAGCCAGTGCCGGCCCGACGGAGTCCTCCCCGAGTCGTACAGCCGCGCGATTCCGGGATGTTCGAGACGCGCGAGGATGCGCTGCTCTTCGCGCACGCTTCGCAGCAAATCGTCGTCGAACATCCGATTCACGACCTTGAGCGCTACCGTGCGCGAGAACTCGGCGTGCTCCTGCTCGGCGAGGTAAACGATCGCGCTGCCGCCGTGGCCGATGCAGTGATGGAGACGAAAGCCGGGGATGCGCGGCAGCAGCTCGTCATCCTCGTCCAGACGCAACGCGCCGCTGTCGAGCGGGCTGTCGTTTCGCGACGCGTGGTCGAGGAGCGCGCGGAGCTCCGCGGCCAGCTCCGGCGCGTCCGCCGTCGACCGCGCGATCTCCGTCTCGCGTTCCTCGGGCGGCAGTTCGAGAACGCGATCGAAGAGCTCGTGCAAACGGCGGAAGTGCGATGGAAGCGCGTCAATCATGGCTCACCGCTGGCTCAATCGCTGGCTCAATCGATTGAGGAGCCACGCGCGCGCGAACGCCCAATCGCGCTTGGCCGTGCGAGTCGAGCAGCCGAGGAGCGAGGAAGCCTCGTCGATGCCGAGGCCGCCGAAGAATCGCAGCTCCACCAGCTTCGCCAGCCGGGGCTCCGCCACGGCCAGCTCATCGAGCGCGCGATCGAGATCGATCAGCTCCGCGGCGTCCATCGAAGCCTGGAGCGGCTCCTGATAAACGTCGCTGAGCAACACTCGCGGCGCATCCGCACCGCGCTTCTGCGCGCCCTTCGCTCGCGCGTGATCGACCAGCACCCGACGCATGATCCTGGAAGCGATAGCGAAAAAATGCGTCCGATCGTGCCACGGCACGTCGCCGAGACCGCGCAGCCGCAGATACGCCTCGTTCACCAGCGCCGTCGGCTGCAGCGTGTGCCCGGTCCGCTCCGACCCGAGATGCCTGCCCGCGATCGAACGAAGCTCCGCGTACACCAGGGGCAGGAGCCGCTCGAGCGCGCCATCGTCCCCCTGCTCCCAGGCCCTGAGATACTCCGTAATCTCGCCGCCGTCGATCCGTCAATAATACTAGGAGGTTGGGGGAGTGGTGCGCGCCTCCGGCGCGCCTTTCACAATTCTCAATTCACAATTCTCAATTCTCAATTCTCAATTCTCAATTCGAAGCCCCCTCCCCCAAACCACCCACCCCACACCCCGCCAAATCACCCGATATCCATTCCGCGCCCGCCACTCCTCGAACGCGCGCGTCTGCGGAGCGGCGGGATCGGTGATTCCCTCGACGACGATGGCGGGAGGAACGCTTCGGTCGAGTCGTGCGCGCAATGGTTCTTCGGAGAGGAAGTCGGGCCAGGCGTAGCCGAGGGCGGGACGGGTGGCGGTGAGGAAGTGCAGCATGGGAATCGAGCCGAAGGCGATCATCGAGTCTCCCGGCCGGACGTGCTTCTGCAGCTCGCGCAGGAGGGACTCCAGTTCTGCCGCCCGGTTGCGCGATGTGTAGATGCCGCGCAATCGTGGGTGATCGATCGGTGCGGTGAGCTGCAATCGATCGGCGTCGCGATAGGGCGAGATCCATCGTACGGCTCCGCCGATGAGCGCGAGCATCGCGACGGCAGTCCACATCGCCTTTCGATTCCGCGGCTGCGCTCGTTCGACCAGCATCAGGAACGCGGCCGGAAGCGCGAGCCAGAGTCCGTAGCGCATCTTCGACAGGCCGTTGTTCGAGCCGATGCAGCCGGCCAGCGCGGCGAGAAGGCCGAGGACGAGCAACTCCATTTTTCGATCGACCACACGCGTCCTCATCGCTTGCACCAGAGCCGCGATCACGACCGCCACGCCGGCCAGAGCAAAACCGTAGACCAGCGTGGGAGAGGGCCAAAGCAGGACGAGAGGAACGACGGCCGCACCGAGTCCGGCGATCCATGCAGGACGGCGCATCGACATCCAGACAAGCACTGCCGCGAGCACGATCACTTTGATCGCATGGTTGCTGTACGCCGCCATCAAGCTTCCGACGCCGTGCGACGGACCCCAATATTTCTGCGTCTCCGCGATCGCGGGATCGTACGGCGTCAGAACATAGATCGCGCCGAGTGTGAGGAGCGTGCCGGCGTTGGAGAGCACGGCGTTGAGAGAGTCGCGGCGCCGCAGCGCGACGATCGTCCACGGCAGCAGCACGCCGATGATGCACGGCAGCCGCGCCGCGGCAGCGAGTGCGATGCAGACTCCGGAGAGGAATGCTGTCAGGGCCGAGGAGAGCGGGCGTCCCGCCCGCACGCGTCGGGCGTCTCGCCCGACGTGCATGGGCGGGCGGGACGCCCGCTCTCCTCGGCCGCGCATGAGAAGCAAGCCGCAGGCGGCGAGGAGAAACAGCGAGGGCACGACGTTGTAGTCGATGAGCAGCCGTCCCTGCGAATGGATCACGAGCGCTGCGGCGATCAGCGCCGCCGCGGTGGATGCCGGCGGGAAATCGCGCGACAGGATCAGAAAACTGATTGCCGCGGTGATGCACGCCAGGACGAGCCAGCCGATGCGCGCCTCGAGCAGTCCCATGCCCGCGACGCGCAGCCACGCCGCTCCGACGACGTCGCTGAGCCACATCGGGCACGCCGACGGATCCTCCTGCTTCCATCCATTCATCAGCAGTTGCTGCTGATTCGCGAGGTGCCAGCCGTCATCCGTGAGATCGAGACCCTGCGGCAGCCACGGAGCGAGGACGAGAAAAACACCGGCGATCGTCAAGGCGAAACCGACCGCTCTCGTTTTCAAAACAACGTCCTCTGCACGCGTAGCGATGCAGGGTCCACCGGCGTCTGCCCCAGCATTCGCTGCAGCTCGCGCGCGCTCGCGGGGCTGTGGCCGGCGAAGTGATTGTTGAAGAAGCCGTAAATCTCTTTCGTGTTCGCGGCGCGGCGCAGGACGTCGGACCACAACTCGATCTGTTCCGATCGATCGAACTGGATGCGCGAGTAGTCGGTGATGTCGCGGTTCGGTCCCATCCAGCGGACATATAAAAAGTCCGCGGTCGACTGCTCCGCCAGCTGCACCATCGTCTCGCGCGGAATCCAGCGTCCGTCGCTGAGCGCGAGCGCGATGCCGTGCGCGTTCAACAGTTCGAGGAGCCGCGGCAGTACGTTCGCGTGCATCCAACCGCGATCGCGCACTTCGATCGCGAAGCGGACGTCGCGCGGCAATGCCGGAAGAAACTGCTCGAGTGCCGCGATCTCCTCCGGCGCGAAGTCGGGTCCCATCTGCATCAGGACCGGTCCGAGCTTGGATCCGAGCTCGCGCGCGCGATCGAGAAACTCCTGCACCACATCCTCCGCATCGCGCAGCCGCCGGTCGTGCGTCACCTCCCTCGGCATCTTGAGCGCGAACGTGAACTCCGCCGGCGTCCGCTCCATCCACGCGCGCACGACCTTCGCGTCGGGAATCGCGTAGAACGTCGAGTCGACTTCCACGACGCGAAACGCGCGTGCATACGTCGACAGAAATTCTTCCGGCCGCGTGCCGGGCGGATAAAACGGGCCGACCCACGCCGCGTAGTTCCAGCCCTGGGTGCCGATAAGAACGCGCATGCGTGAGCAAACGATACTCTGACATCGTTCACTGCTCTTGCCAGCCGGCAAAGCCGGCGGTGCCGCTGAGGGCAGCGGCACCCACAAAGGCAGCGGCACCCACAAAGGCAGCGGCACCCACAAAGAAGCGCTGGTCGTGCTTCGGCAAGCCTTCGCTCCGCTTCTAAGAAACCGTTTTTTTCGTATTTGCAAGTCATTGATTAACAGCACTTTGCGCTCTGCTATGAGTCAACCAGACTCAATCGGTTTCTTTTCCTCAGCCGCGGCGCCCGCGCCGTGCTCTCGCTCAGGATGACGGGTGATTTTTCACAGCGTCTGAGAATGTGGCGACCGCTGACCTCAGCGGTCGCGCGGCGCGAAGCGCCGCCAGCCGGCAAAGCCGGCGGTGCCGCTGAGGGCAGCGGCACCCACAAAGGCAGCGGCACCCACAAAGGATACGATCGAGGAGCGCATGATCGCAGGGGAATAGCCCGCTAAAATGCGCTCCACGTCGTGAACCGGTCCCTCGTTCTTCTCATCGCGCTTCTCTCCGTCACGCGCGCGCTCGCGCTCGACGTGAATCGCGCGCTCACGCAGGCGCGCCTCACGGTGTGGACGAGCGAGTCGGGGTTGCCGCAGACAACGATCAACACGATCGTGCAGTCGCACGAGGGGTATCTCTGGATCGGCACCGAGGAGGGACTGGCGCGATTCGATGGCATCCGCTTCGTCGTCCGCGACCGGCAGAATGCGCCGGCGCTGCGCAGTCCGTTCATCTCCTGCGTCGCCGAGACGCCCGATCACACGCTGTGGATCGGCACGTACGGCGGCGGCATCGCGCGCATGCGCGGCGGTCGCGTCGAAGACTTTCATCCGGAGCTGCTGGCGACCGATCGCATCCGTCAGTTTCATGCGATGCGCGACGGCACGCTGTTCATCGCCACCGCGGGCGGCGGACTGCTGCGCATCGACGGCGATCGCGTGACGCGCTTCACGACGCGCGACGGACTGCCGAGCGATCGCATCTGGGCGATCGAAGATGACGGCGACGGCGGACTGTGGGTCGCGACGCACGGCGGCGGTGTCGTCCGCTGGCGCAACGGCCGCGTGGTGCAGCGCATCACCACCGGCCTGCCGAACGACGTCGCGCGCGCGGTGTTGCGCGATACCGATGGACGTTTGTGGATCGGAACGGACGGCGGCGGTGTCGTCGTGTGGCAGAACGGCGCGATCGTCCGCAGCGTCACGACGCGCGACGGATTGCCGAACGACTACGTGCGCACGCTGCTGCGCGACAGCAACGGCAGCTTGTGGATCGGCACCGACAACGGACTCGCGCGCTGGCGCGGCGAGCGCGCGGAGCCGATGGGCATCGCCGAAGGTTTGCCGAACGGCGGCATCCGCTCGCTGCTCGAAGACCGCGAGCGCAATCTCTGGGTCGGCACGGCCGGCGGTCTCGTGCGCCTGCGCGACACGCGCGTGCTCTCGTACACGCGCCGCGAAGGACTGCCGGTCGACACGATCCGCGCGATTCTCGAAGATCGCGACGGCCGCGTGTGGGCCGGCACCGAAGGCGGCGGACTTTGTTCCGTCTCGCCGGGTCCCGTGCGGTGTTTGTCGAAGGCGGAAGGTCTGCACGACAGCATCTACGCGCTGCTCGAGAGCCGCGACGGCAGCATGTGGATCGGCACCGACGGCGCAGGCGTCGTCCGCTTTCGCGACGGCAAAATCGTGGGTCGCGTTCCCGGATTGCCGAACGATCGCGTGCGCGCGCTCGTAGAGACCGCGGACGGCAGTCTGTGGATCAGCAAGTCGGCCGGACTCTCGCTCGTCCGCGGCGGCCGCGCGACGCCGATCAAAGCATTCGAAGACCGCCAGCTGCGACCGCTCCTCGAGCTGCGCGACGGCAGTCTCCTCGTCGGTACCGACGGCGCGGGACTCTGGCGCGTCGACCGCGACGGCACGCACGCGCGCGTCATCGCGCAACTCGGACACGGACTCGAAAGCGATCGCGTGTTCAGCCTGGCGATGGACTCCGACGGCACGGGCGTCTGGATCGGGACGTCGGGCGGCGGCCTCTCGCGACTCGACTTCGCAACGAACCGCGTGCACTCCCTGATGCGCCGCGACGGATTGCACGATGACGTCGTGTTCCAGGTCGTCGACACCGGCGCCGATCTCTGGCTGACGAGCAACCGCGGGCTGTATCGCGTCGCGCGCGATCGCGTGCGCGCGGCGATGGATGGGCGCAAGAGCGACCTCTCCGGCACGGTGTACGGAACCACGGACGGGATGCCCTCGGCGGAATGCGTCGGCGCCTGGCCGTCGGTGATGCGCGCGCGGAACGGCAAGCTCTGGATCGCGACCGCCCGCGGCATCGGCGTCGTCGACCCGAAGAACGACACGCGCAACATGGTGCCGCCGCCGGTGTACGTCGAGGAAGTGCTGATCGACGGCAACGCCGCGCCGCCCGGACCGTTGCGGGTGCGGCAGGGCGCGCAACGCGTCGAGCTGCGCTACACCGCGTTGAGCCTCCGCGCGCCGGAGCGCGTGACGTTCCGCTACATGCTCGAAGGCTACGACCCCAATTGGGTGGACGCCGGCACGGCGCGCGTCGCGCACTACACGAAGCTCGCGCCCGGCGACTACACGTTCCGCGTGATCGCGACGAACGAAGACGGAGTCCGCAGCCGCAGCGAAGCACGCTTGGCCATGACCGTCGATCCGCGCTGGTTCGAGACCTGGTGGGCGCGCCTCCTCGGCATCGCGCTCATCGCGGCCGCGATCTGGGGCGCGCTGCGCATCCGCATCGCGGCGATGCGCGCGCGCAAGAACGAAGAGCTCGCGCACCTCGCGACCGAGCTCGAAGACGCGAACCGGCAGCTCGCCGTCGCAAACGAGCGGCTGCGCGCGCTCTCGTACGTCGACGGACTCACCGGCGTCGCCAACCGCCGCCGCTTCGACGAAGCGCTCGAAGAAGCGTGCAGCGCCGCCGGCCAACACGGCGCGCCGCTCTCGCTCGTCCTCATCGACCTCGATCACTTCAAGCGCCTCAACGACTCGCAGGGACACCAGATCGGCGACGAGGCCCTGCGCGCGATGGCGACGCTCCTCGCCACGCGCGCCGAATCGCGCGGCGGACTCGTCGCGCGCTTCGGCGGCGAAGAATTCGCCTGGCTCCTCCCCGGCGTCGCTCTCGACGCCGCGAGAGCGGAAGCGGAGGCGTTCCGCCTCGTCGTCCGCGACGCCCGCATCCGCCACGACGGCACCGCCTCCGGCGTCATGACCGCCAGCCTCGGCGTCACCGCCGCCACGGGCAACGCCGCGCCGCTGTCGCTCGTCGCAGCCGCCGACGCCGCGCTGTACCGCGCGAAGTCCGGTGGACGGGACCGGGTGGAAGTCGAGCCGATGGCGAGTTGACGCTATGTCTGTTTGCACATAAGCTAATTAGCCAAATGACTAACTCTATCGATCGCGCGGGCATCGAGAAGACGTACGGCGTCATCCGTCCGCACCTCCGCTGCACACCCGTCGTCGAGATTCCGGCCAGCGACTTCGGACTCGGCGACTCCACGCTGGTCTTCAAGCTCGAGCTGATGCAGCACTCCGGCTCGTTCAAGGCGCGCGGCGCGACGGCGAACCTGCTGCTGCGCAAGCCGGGACGCGACGGCGTGACCGCGGCCTCGGGCGGCAATCACGGCACCGCCGTCGCGTACGCGGCGCAGCGTCACGGCGCGAAGGCGACGATCTTCGTGCCGACGATCTGCTCGCCCGCGAAGATCGCGCGCATCCGCCAGTACGGCGCGGAGCTCGTCATCACCGGCGAGCGCTACGCCGACGCGCTCGTCGAATGCGAAGCGTTCGCGGCGCAGCACGACGTGTTGAACATTCACGCCTTCGACCAACCGGAAACGCTCCTCGGCGCGGGCTCGGTCGGTCTCGAGTTCGAGCGGCAGTCGCCCGACCTCGACACGGTGCTGATCGCCGTCGGCGGCGGCGGATTGATCGGCGGCGTCGCGGCGTGGTTCGCCGGAACGAACACGCGCGTGATCGGAGTCGAGCCGGAGCTGTCGCCGACGCTGACCGACGCGTTGAAAGCGGGACATCCCGTCGACGCGCCGGCCGGCGGCATCGCCGCGGACTCGCTCGCACCGAAGCGCGTCGGAGAACGGATGTTTCCGATCGCGCAGAAACACATCGCCGAGGTGCTGCTCGTGAGCGACGAGGAGATCGTGAACGCGCAGCGCGCGCTGTGGGAGCGGCTGCGTATCGTCGCCGAGCCCGGCGGCGCGGCGGCGTTCGCGGCGATCCTCGCGCGGCGCTACCAGCCGAAGGCGGGCGAGCGCGTGGGCGTGCTCGTCTGCGGCGCGAACACCGAGGCGGTGCGGTTCACGTAGCGATGCTCTATGTAGCGACCGCTGCCCCCAGCGGTCGCAGCGGCGCGCTGAGCCGCTGAGCCGCCGCTAGTGGCGGCGGTGTGACCGCTGAGGGCAGCGGTCACCACAAACCCTTTACTCGCGATTCCTTCTCGACTCGATGACCGTCCCCTTCACCTGCAGCGTGCCGGCGGCGACGGTCGCGGTCCTGGTTCCACTCGCGTTGGCGATCATCGTCAACGCGGGATCGATTTCGATCGAAACGCTCGTGCCGGCACGCGTGTCGACTTCGATCTCCGCGATGACGCCGCTGCGCGCGACACCATCACCGATGGCGAGATAGACCAGCCCATCCGATGTGCGGCGGCTGATCTCGAACGCGTACTCGCCGCCGACGCGATGAATCGCGGCATCGCGAACGTCATCTCCTGCGAGGCGAACGTGCAGCGAAAGCGCCCGCGGCGATTCCGATCCCGGCGCGGCGTTCAGCATCACCGGGACGAACACGTGGCCGTTGCGTCGCACCGGATTGCCGAGCGTGAGACTGCCGGCCATCGGCTGCGCCACCGCGGTCTCGTGCGGCGCGACCGCGGCGGGCGCGGCGCCGCCGAGGAAGAGATAGTTGACGACATAGAAGATGTCGGCGGGGTCGACCACGCCGTCGCCGTTCGCATCACCGGAATCCATTCCTGCCGCGCCCGCGGGCGGCGCACCGGCGAGGAAGAGATAGTTGACGAGATAGAAGATGTCGGATGGATCGACGATGCCGTCGCCGTTCGCATCGAACTGCATCGAGACATAGGTGTAGCCGTTCGTCCGCGTGGCCGACGTCGTGTCGGGATTCGTCACGGTGACGTTCACGCTGCCGGCAGCGTGCGCCGGCGTCTTCGCGGTGATTGTGGTGGAGCTCACGACGACGATGCTCGTCGCCGCGGCGCCGCCGAACGTGACCGTTGCGCCGTTCTGGAAGCCGGTGCCGTTGATCGTCACGTTCTTTCCGCCCGTCGTCTTCCCCGACGACGGCACCACGGAAGTGATCGAGACACCGCCGCCGCCTGGGGTGACATTGACGTTCGCCGACTTCGTATCGGAGCAGCCGGCCGACGTCGTGACCGTGACCTGCAGCGTCAGCGTGCCCACCGCACCGGCGGTGAACGTGACGCTCGACGTGCCCGTGCCGGCCGTGATCGTGCCGTTGGTGATCGACCAGTTGTACGTCGCGCCCGCACCGGCATTCGCGACTGACGCGGTGTTGCCGGTCGAGCCGGCGACGACATTCAACGGTGCGGTGATCGTCGCATTCGGATTCGGATTGATCGTGACGGTGGTGGTTGCCGAGGTCGCGCTGCTGCAGCTTCCGCTCGTCACGACGACGGTGTAGTCGCCGGCGATCGACGCGACGTATTGCTGCGCTGTCGCTCCACCGATCGGCGATCCATTGCGATACCACTGATTGCCGCTTGCGCTGTTGGATGTGAGCGTCACGCTGCCGCCCGCGCAGAACGTCGTCGGACCACCGGCGATCGTGGGTGTGGAGGGCGTCGCGTTGACGACGACGTTGGTCGTTCCCGCGGCCGAGGTGCAGCCGTTGACCGCAATCGTGACGGAGTACGTGCCGGCATCAGCCGTCGTCGCATTCGCTCTGGTCGGGTTCTGCTGTGTGGAGGCGAAGCCGTTCGGGCCCGTCCACGCGTAGGTCGCTCCGCTCACCGTCGGTGTGTTCAGTTGGATCGTGGAGCCCGCGCAGTATGGACCGCTGTTCGTTGCGGTCGGTGTTGGCGGTGTGGCGTTGACGACAACGTTCGTCGTTCCAGCGGCTGACGTGCAACCGTTCACCGTGATGGTGACGGAGTAGGCACCCGCGTCAACTGTTGTCGCGTTTGCTCTGGTCGGGTTCTGCTGTGTGGAGGCGAAGCCGTTCGGACCGGTCCATGCGTAATTCGCTCCGCTCACCGTCGGGGTGTTCAGTTGGATCGTCGCACCGGCGCAGTACGGACCGCCGTTGCTCGCAGTCGGTGTCGCCGGTATCGCGTTGACGACGACGTTCGTTGTCCCCGCCGCCGAGGTGCAGCCGTTCACGGTGATGGTCACCGAGTACGTTCCTGCATCAGCAGTCGTTGCGTTGGCGCGCGTCGGGTTTTGCAGTGAAGAGGTGAAGCCGTTCGGGCCCGTCCACGCGTAGGTCGCTCCGCTCACGGTCGATGTGTTCAGTTGGATCGTCGAGCCTGCGCAGTATGGACCGGTGTTCGTTGCCGTGGGAGTTGCCGGTGTCGCGTTGACAATGACGTTCGTTGTGCCCGCGGCTGACGTGCAGCTGTTGAGCGTGATCGTGACGGAGTACGCACCTGCGTCAGCTGTCGTCGCGTTGGCGCGCGTCGGGTTCTGCAGTGAAGACGTGAAGCCGTTCGGGCCTGTCCACGAGTAGGTCGCTCCGCTCACCGTCGGTGTGTTCAGTTGGATCGTGGAGCCGGCACAGTATGGGCCGCCGTTGGTCGCGGTCGGTGTTGCCGGTGTCGCGTTGACGACGACGTTCGTTGTGCCCGCCGCCGAGGTGCAGCCGTTCACCGTGATGGTGACGGAGAACGTGCCTGCATCAGCAGTCGTCGCGTTAGAGCGCGTCGGGTTTTGCAGTGAAGACGTGAAGCCGTTCGGACCCGTCCACGAGTACGTCGCGCCGCTCACTGTCGGCGTGTTGACTTGGATCGTCGCACCGGCGCAGTACGGACCGCCGTTCGATGCAGTGGGCGTCGCCGGTGTTGCGTTAACGACGACGGATGTCGATCCCGCGGCCGACGTGCAGCTGTTGACGGTGACGGTCATGAAGTACGTGCCCGCATCCGCAGTCGTCGCGTTTGTACGCGTCGGATTCTGCAGGGAAGACGTGAAGCCGTTCGGACCCGTCCATGAGTACGTCGCGCCAGCGACGGAGGGCGTGGACAGCTGAATCGTTGCGCCTTCGCAATACGGTCCGGTGTTCGAAGCCGAAGGCGTCGCCGGCGTCGCGTTCACAACAACGTTCGTTGTGCCTGCGGCTGACGTACAGCTGTTGACGGTGATCGTGACCGAGTACGAACCCGCATCCGCAGTCGTCGCGTTCGTACGCGTCGGGTTCTGGAGCGCGGAGGTGAAGCCGTTCGGGCCGGTCCACGAATACGTGGCGCCGGCGACGGTCGGTGTGGAGAGCGCGATCGTTGCGCCTTCGCAGTACGGGCCGCCGTTCGAGGCGGTCGGCGTCGCGGGCGTCGCGTTGACGACGACGTTGGTCGTGCCGGCGGCCGAGGTGCAGCCGCTCACCGTCACGGTCACGGAGTACGTGCCGGCATCAGCGAGCGTGGCGCTGGAGCGCGTCGGGTTCTGAAGAGCAGAGGTGAAGCCATTCGGTCCCGTCCACGCGTAGGTCGCGCCGGCGACGGTCGGAGTGGAGAGCGCGATGGTCGCGCCCTCGCAGTACGGACCGCCGTTGGATGCGGTCGGCGTGGCGGGAGTCGAGTTGACGACGACGTTCGTGCTGCCCGCGGCCGAGGTGCAGCCGCTGACCGTCACGGTCACGGAGTAGATGCCGGCATCGGCGGTCGTGGCGTTGGAGCGCGTCGGGTTCTGAAGCGCGGAGGTGAAGCCGTTCGGGCCGGTCCACGAATAGGTGGCGCCGGCGACGGTCGGCGTCGAAAGCGCGATCGTTGCGCCTTCGCAGTACGGGCCGCCGTTGGACGCGCTCGGCGTGGCGGGCGTCGCGTTGACGACGACATTCGTGCTGCCCGCGGCCGAGGTGCAGCCGCTGACCGTGACGGTCACGGAGTAGATGCCCGCATCGGCGGTCGTGGCGTTGGAACGCGTCGGATTCTGCAGCGCGGAGGTGAAGCCGTTCGGGCCCGTCCACGCGTAGGTCGCGCCAGCGACGGTCGGCGTCGAAAGCGCGATGGTCGCGCCTTCGCAGTACGGGCCGCCGTTGGACGCGCTCGGTGTGGCGGGTGTCGCGTTGACGACGACGTTGGTCGTGCCGGCGGCCGAGGTGCAGCCGCTGACCGTGACCGTCACTGAGTACGTGCCGGCATCAGTGAGCGTGGCATTGGAGCGCGTGGGGTTCTGAAGCGCGGAGGTGAAGCCGTTCGGGCCCGTCCACGAATACGTGGCGCCGGCGACGGTCGGAGTGGAGAGCGCGATGGTCGCGCCTTCGCAGTACGGACCGCCGTTGCTTGCGGTCGGCGTGGCGGGTGTCGCGTTGACGACGACGTTGGTCGTGCCGGCGGCCGAGGTGCAGCCGCTTACCGTCACGGTGACGGAGTACGTGCCGGCGTCCGCGGTCGTGGCGTTCGCGCGCGTTGGGTTCTGAAGAGCAGAGGTGAAGCCGTTCGGGCCGGTCCACGAATACGTGGCTCCGCTCACCAACGGCGTCGAAAGCGCGATGGTCGCGCCTTCGCAGTACGGACCGCCGTTGGACGCGGTCGGTGTGGCGGGCGTCGCGTTGACGACGACGTTGGTCGTGCCGGCGGCCGAGGTGCAGCCGCTGACCGTGACCGTCACTGAGTACGTGCCGGCATCCGCGGTCGTGGCGTTGGAACGCGTCGGGTTCTGAAGCGCGGAGGTGAAGCCGTTCGGGCCGGTCCACGAATACGTGGCGCCGGCGACGGTCGGCGTCGAAAGCGCGATGGTCGCGCCCTCGCAGTACGGACCGCCGTTCGAGGCGGTCGGTGTGGCGGGAGTCGCGTTGACGACGACGTACGTCGTGCCGGCCGCCGAGCTGCAGCCGCTGACCGTGACCGTCACTGAGTACGTGCCGGCATCCGCGGTCGTGGCGTTGGAACGCGTCGGGTTCTGAAGCGCGGAGGTGAAGCCGTTCGGGCCGGTCCACGAATACGTGGCGCCGGCGACGGTCGGAGTGGAGAGCGAGATGGTCGCGCCCTCGCAGTACGGACCGCCGTTGGATGCGGTCGGCGTCGCGGGGACCGGATTGACGACGACGTTCGTGCTGCCCGCGGCCGAGGTGCAGCCGCTGACCGTGACGGTCACGGAGTAGATGCCCGCATCGGCGGTCGTGGCGTTGGAACGCGTCGGATTCTGCAGCGCGGAGGTGAAGCCGTTCGGGCCGGTCCACGAATACGTG
>QHVT01000012.1 GCA_003223645.1 Acidobacteriota bacterium
AGCGACAAAAGGTGGTACCTCTATACGGCGCGGGTCAGCCTGCATTGCGGGGTTCAAACCTCCACAGAAAAAACGACCTCTACGCGTCTTCAAGCAACGCCAGAGGTACCGCAGACTGGCCCGCCCTCGCAACTCCCGTTTGGTCAACGGTGGTCGTCAGCCGCCGGTGGTGCCTGCATTCTGACTTCTGCATTCCGGTGCCGTGCGCGAAAAGCACGCTTCGAGCGAATCGAGCCAACTACGCAGCGCTGCGGACTCTAGTTGTTCGGCGAAACCGGAACGCTCGGACGGGTTTGTCGCTGCGCTCCGGCGCCCGGGGCGGGCGAGCGAAGCGACCGCGTTCCCCCACCCCGGGCTCGGAAGCGGGCGCGGGCTCGGGCGCGGGGCTGCGGGTGGGGCGTCAGCGCGCGACGTAGCGCAGCACGGCCACGTAGTGGCAGATGCTGCCGGCGATGACGAAGAGGTGCCACACGCCGTGGGTGTAGGCGACGCGCTTCGACAGCGCGAAGAAGCCGATGCCGATCGTGTAGACAATGCCGCCGGCGATGAGCAGCGCGACGCCGGGCGCCGGCAGCGCGGCGCGTAAGGGGCCGAAGGCGATGACAATCAGCCAGCCCATCAGCACGTAGAGCGCGATCGAGAGCACGCGCATCTTTCCGTGAAGGAAGACGTCCTTGGCGATGCCGAGGGCGGCCAGCGTCCAGATCGCGCCGAAGAGCCACCACCCCCACGCGCCGCGCAGCGTGACGAGCGTGAACGGCGTGTACGTGCCGGCGATGAGGAGATAGATCGCGCAGTGGTCGAAGACGTGGAAGACCTGCTTCGCCTTCCCGTGGCGAATGCTGTGATAGAGCGTCGAGCTGAGATACGCCGCGATCATCATCGCGCCGTAAATCGAGAGCGCGGTGAGGCGCCGCGCGCCGCTGGAGACGACGATGAGCACCGCCGTGCCGGCGACCGCGAGCGCGGTGCCGACGACGTGGGTGATGGCGTTGAAGCGCTCGCCGGGATACATGGCGGGGGAGACACTAACACCTGTTGCGCGGAGCGGACGGGCAGGGATTCAGCGCGGGATTAGGCGCATAGGCGCATAGGCGCAAAGTCTCATAGGAGGCCGCCGCCCGACCCCGATTCTCCTATGCGCCTCTGAGCCTATGCACCTCTGAGCCTCGTTCAGAACCTCACACCCACCGAAACGCGATACGTCCTCGGCGGCTGGTACGCGAGGTTGTTGAGCGGCTGTCCGAAGTTGGCGGCGCGCTGGTAGTGTGTGCCTTCGACGGGTGTTTGCGTGAAGGGGTTGAAAGACTGGAGTGTCGCGGAGCTGGCGGCGGTGGTGACGCCGGTGCCGAGGCGCAAGGGATCGAAGATGCCCTGCTCGTTGAAGACGTTGAGGATGTCGGCCTGCGCGAAGAAGAGCGCGTGCGTAAAGCGCAGCGCGAGGTTCGTCGACGTCACGTCCTCGGTGCGGAATGCTCCGCGGTCGCTGAAGTAGTAGGGACCGTTCGGGATTGCGTTGTAGCCGGGATTCGCAGGCGCGCCGGTGTATCCGGAGGTGCGGATCTGCGCGGACGCGGAGTAGGGAAGGCCGGAGTCGTACGTCTGCAGCACGGAGACGAAGAACGGTCCGAACGAGCGGCCGGCCCACGCGCGGAGACGGTGGCGCTGGTCGCCGGAGAGATAGCCGACGGGGCTGAAGCGCTCGTAGCTCATGAACTCGGCGTAGTAGATCGACGGATCGAAGTTCGCGATCGGCCCCGCGTTCATGTTCTCGCCTTCGTCGTTGCCGCGCAGCTTCGACCAGGTGTAATGCACGCCGGTTTGATACGCGCCCGGATTCCAGTGCGCCTGCAACTGCACGCCGCGATAGGTGCGCTCGATCCGATCGCTGTTGCGGATGAGGAGGAGATCGACCGGGATGCCGAGCGGCGTCGTGGTGCGGCGCGTCGACGGCGTCACGCTGGCGACGAAGAAGTCGTGCCAGTCGCGCGCGATGAGATCGATTTTCGCGTATGCATTCGTCGCGAGCTGAATGCCGTACCCGGCGGTGATCTCGCGGACGTAAGGCGAGCGCAGTGAGCCGTCAAAGTACGCGGCGAAGCCGGGAACGCTGCGCGTGCCGCCGGTGCGCAGGTTCGTCGCGCTCGTGTTCGCGGTGCCGCCCTGCTGCGTGTCGAAATACGCGAACAGCTGGCGGATCGCGTCGTCCATCGTGACGGTGAGGTTCTGCGCGTTGATCGCGGGGCCCTTGTACGCGAAGTCGATCGACGCGGCGTTGCCGGCGAGCTGGTTCGCGGACGCGATCGCGTCGCCGATGCGCGTCGTGTACTCGGCGTACGACGCGCTGAAGCGCTGCCGCCCGTCGCCGCGCGGATCGAAGTGCGCGGAGAGGCGCGGCGCGAAGCGGCCGTTGTCGGAGGCGAGCGTGCCGTCCGCATCCTGCGCGTGATTGCGGTCGTAGCGAACGCCGGCGGAGATGCTCCAGTGCGTTCCGATGTCCCAGCGATCGCTCAGGAACGCGGAGTCGGTGCGCAGCTCGTTGTAATCGGCGGGCGTGAAGATCGGCGACCAGCGGATGAACGTGCCGCCGCCGTTCGCGGTCGTCGGCGTGATGACGGGATAGAGCACGCCGTCCTTGAACTGCACGCGCGTGACGAAGATCGAGAAGTCGCTGCCCGACTGGTGATCTTCGAGCAGGCGCTGTTCGGTGAAGCGATCGATGCCGGCGACGAGATCGTGGCTGCCGAAGCGTCCCGTGTCGAGGAACGCGTTGGCCTTGATCGTGACGTCGTCGTTGTTGCGCCGCTCGTCTTCGCAGACCGCGCAACGCGACGGCGAATGGAAGCGTGTGTTCGCGTTCGCGCGATCGAGCAGCAGCGTGCCGGTGATGCGATCGGTCGCCTCCGATCCGCTGTGCAGTCCCATCGTGCGGCGCGAGAGGTTTGCCTGCAGCAGCACGTTCGACGCGAGCACGCCGTCGTAATGCAGCGCGGCGAGCGAGTCGGGATCGTCCTGCGTCGTGAGACTCGCGAGGTCGTAGAGGTTGGCGTTGAAGCGCGCGTTCGTGCCGCCGGTGTGGACGCGGAAATACGAGCCGACGAGCGAGTGGCGCGCGCCGAGGGTCGACGTCAGTTTTCCTTCGAAGCGTTTCTGATCGTTGCCTTCGCTGTAGTCGATGCGCGGCGATGCGGGCGTCGACGGATTGCCGGCGAACGCGGGAATGGCGATCGTCTGCCGCGCCTGATCGTTCTTGGCCCAGCGCCCCGAGGAGAAGAACCAGAGGCGATCGCGGAGGAGCGCGCCGCCGGCGGTTGCTTCCCAAACGTGATTCAGCTGATCTTCGCGCGCTTCGCCGGCCGGCGTCTGCGCGGACCATTTCGGATTCGAGAGCGAGTCGCGCAACGAGGCCTCGAACGCGTTGCCGCCGGAGCGCGTGATCGTGTTCACGACGCCGCCGGTGAAGCGTCCGTATTCCGCGGGGATCGCGCCGGTGAGGAGCGTCGTCTCCTCGATCGCGTCCTCGACGTACATCGGCCGCATCTGGCTGCGCGTGTTCTCGGTGACGACGACGCCGTTGACCAGCGCAAGGTTGTCGTAGCCGGCACCGCCGGAGATTTGCAGCTGTCCGCCGGTGAGCGTGTTCGCGGTGACGCCGGGCGCGAACTGCGCGGTGGCGAATTGATTGCGGAGGATCGGGAGGCGATCGATCTCGCGCAAGGGGAGGGTGGTGGCGATGGGGGTGGTCTCGAGGACGGAGGGCAGTTGTCCGACGGTGATGAGAACTTCCGTCGACTCCGGATAGAGCGTGACGTCGGCGCGCGATGTTTGCGAGAGATGGAGCTCGACGTTTCGCGTCGGCGTTCGCAGACTGCCGGCGCTGCCCTTGATCGTGTAGTCGCCGGGAGGCAGTGCAGAGAATTGATACGCGCCCGACACGCCGGTGACGGTCGAGCGCGATCCTTGTAATGCAGGGGACGAAATCGTGACCGTCGCCGACGCGAGCGGATGGCCGCTCGCGTCGTAAACGGTCCCGGTCAGTGTCGCTGTCGTTTGCGCGAGCGCGGGCAATGCCAACATCAACGCGATTGCCGCGAATGCGCGACAGATCCTAGAACGGCACGTCCTCGTCATCCTCCATCACCTCCGCACCGGGGCCGGGCGCCGACTTGCCGCTGGTTCGCGCCGGCGCGTAGCCGCCGCGCTCACCGCCGCCGCCGCCTTCGTCGCCGCGCCGGTCGAGCATCTTCATCGTGTTGGCCACGATCTCCGTCCGGTACTTCTTCTGTCCCGATTCCTTGTCGTCCCAGCTGTCCGTACGGATCGAGCCCTCGAGGTACACGAGTTTTCCCTTGCGCAGATACTGGCCGCAGATCTCGCCGAGCTTGCCCCAGGCGGTGATGTTGTGCCACTCCGTGCGCTCCTGCTTCTCGCCGGCGCGGTCCGTGAACTTCTCGTCGGTCGCGACGGTGAACTTCGCGACCGTGGTCCCGTTGGGCGTGGAGCGGATCTCTGGATCCTTACCGAGGCGGCCGACCAAGATGACTTTGTTGATCATGGGATGATTTCTCCTTACACGCGCATCCCTGAAATTTTTTCGCTGAGCGCCGGTCGATGACCGGCATGCGCGGTCCCGTGTGGTGTGCAGGATTTTAACCGGACGGATGGGTGGGCGGACGATTTTCTACTTCCGGTAGACGAGGGAAAAGCAGAAGGCAGAAGGCAGAGGGCAGAGGGCAGAGGGCAGAAGGCAGAGGGCAGAAGGCAGAGGGCAGAAGGCAGAAAGGCCCGTCATCCTGAGTCGGCGAAGCGCGACGAAGGATCTCAAAATGCGAAAGCGCGCAATTTCGAGATCCTTCGCCGTCTTCGCGGCTCAGGATGACGCGCAGCTTCTTGCATTTGCATTGCTTTCGACTTCTACTTTCCTGCTTTTACCTTTCGGCTCATTTATGAAATGCGTGATCCAGCGCGTTCGACGCGCATCCGTGTCCGTCGGTGAAGGATTGGTGTCTGAAATCGGCGCCGGCATGCTCGTTCTGGCGGCGGTAGAGAAGGGCGACGGCGAGCAGTCGATGATTGACGCGGCGAAGAAGATTCGCGAGCTGAGGATCTTTTCCGACGACGCGGGAAAGATGAATCGCGACGTGAAGGAGGCGGGCGGCGCGATCCTCGCGGTGTCGCAGTTCACGCTGGCGGGATCGATCGCGCGGGGACGGCGGCCGAGCTTCGACAACGCCGAGGAGCCGGAGCGCGCGCGAACGTTGTTCGAGTTGTTCGTGCGCGAGCTCGCGGCGGGCGGCGTCGACGTGAAGACGGGCCGCTTCCGCGAGATGATGCTCGTCTCGCTGGAGAACGACGGGCCGGTGACGTTCGTCTGGCCGTAATCGCGGCCCGCCTTGTAAGCAGAAGAACGATCCGGCGGTCTGATCGCATATATGAGAACGGCGTTGACCATCCTGGTGGCGGCATCCGCCGTCGCGGCGCACGCAACCACTCTCACGTGGATTTCAGGTTCGACGACGAAAGTGGAACAGATGATCGGCGACTGCGATTACACGGCCGAGGCGAAGACGGGACACTGTGTGCCCACCACCAGTCAGACCGCCACGCGCGCCAGAGTCCTCGGCACCGACCTCGGCGCGTCGTTCGAATCTACCACTAATACTAATGCCAGCGTTGATGGTGGGCGATGTGCGCGCTGACTGATGAAATCCGTGGCGGCCGACTTACCGGCGCACTGTAGATATTCGCTTGGCTGCTACAACGCGCTCTGATGGTAATGATCGCGCGGGAGACTGTGGGCTGGTTCTAAACTGCACGACTTCCGAGATTAACCTGTCGCCGAGCCGATCGCGCTCGACATCGAGATCGTACTCGGTTTGCAAATTTAGCCAGAACTGCTCCGAGGTTCCAAAATACCGCCCCAATCGCAGGGCGGTATCTGCCGTGATACCACGTTTATGAAGCACGATCTCGTTCACACGACGCGGCGGTACGCTGATGTCTTTCGCCAGCCTGTACTGCGTGATGTTCATAGGCCTGAGGAATTCCTCGAGGAGGACCTCACCTGGATGAACGGGTGGTAGGCGATGAGCGTTCGGGGCTCGGCGAGTTTTAGTGGTAGTCAACGATCTCGACTCATATGCGTTACCTGTCTCCCAGCGAAAACAAATTCGCCCATTGCTTGTTCACGGCGATACTCCATTGCCCGGCTCGATCACCTTTGAGCTTCTCCAATCGGTTGCTCGGTGGCACCAGTCAGTCGTCGATCCTCGTCGCCGCATTGAGCATCTTTAGCCGCCGTTCTTCGCCGTTCCGTTCTTGTTACCGTTCCTGGCTGGACGACGCCACGCGGATGCGGAGCCAAGACGACCGGGTACTCGTTCGAGCTTCCCCGCATCACGAAGGCGATAGAATACTTCTTTGACCTTATTTTCCGAGGTGATGCCAGTGATCTGTCGCGCTACGGCGTTGTTGATTTCGTCATTCTTCTTCAAATAGGTCAATATGGCCTCTTCGGGCGACGCCAGTCGTTCGTGGCGAATATGAACCACAACGCTGCTGTCTCGATCCTCAATGACAGGATCTTTGAGGCGTAAAGCCCGCATGGCTTGGAATGCTGTATTCAGTCCCTCACCCACATCTTTGTTTGGCGGATCGGGAAACTTGTTGATCAGGCGAACTATTACGCCGTTGCGCGCGAATTGCTCGGTGAGAATGTTTTGCGTTGTAATGTGGCCCGGAAGCCGGCCTGGGCTCTCAATCTCGATTCGATTGTCAAACACACGGATCTGAATATCGGCTGCTATGCTGTAGTCTCGATGAAGCACCGCATTCGTGATAATTTCGTGCAGAGTCTCATTCGGGTACTTTATACTCTCGAGACCCATCGGCCCCATAACCTGGACGCCCTCCACTACTCTTACTGTTTCTCGAACAGCTGCAGCAATCTGTTCATAGAGCCAACCTTCGATGGTTATAGGATCGAATGCTAATGTATCTCGCGCGCCAACAGTATCTGTTGTCCGATACCGTAACAGCTTGATCCCGCACCGTTTCGGTAAGATCGCCTGTGGTAACTCTGAAAACAAGAGCACGGCTGCCACAGTTGGCTTGTCGCCTGAAAGCAGAAGTTGCTTGCGCAGCCACTGTTCTGGTTCTGCAGTCGGAACAACGTTCAGCAGGAACTCCAGGGCGACAGTTGAGTTGGTGACAACGACAGGGTCGGTACTTACCGTTTCGCTCTCGAACGACGTGATTCCCTTATCGAGTCGGAGACGTGCCAATTGATCTTCCAGCATTTGTGGAAGATTCTGTGCACCGCGGCGGACGTATGCGATGCCGTCCGTCGCCTTGACGATTTCTCTAGTTTTGAGGACTTCAAGTTGGAGTACCAAACCTGAATCGGTGGCGCTGCGCAGGAATGTTGCTCGAACGTACGTGCCCAGAGGGGAAACTTGTTCGAAGGCTTGAAGATGTCCGTTTGCTTCCTCTGGATCGGCGAAGCCTCTCCAAGATCGAATCTTGGCTCCGCCCGGACCAGTACGTTCATCGATACCGACATAGAGCTCGCCGCCTGCAGCATTCGCGAAGCCAGCGATCGTCTTCGTCAGCTTTCCGGGGGCAATATCTCTGGACTTTAGATCGTGAAAGTGGCCTTCGGGCAGCGCCAAGATAAGATCGCGCTGCTCGATCGACACGTCAGCTACCGTCACCACATCCGCTATCCTAGCAAACGGCGCGCTGGTTGCGTGCGGCCACCCCCCTATTCCGCTGCAAGCACGTCATCTATCAGGACAGATGCGGGTTACGCAATCGCAACGTAGCGCGAGCGGCATTCGCCTTGATCGCGGCTTTGCATCGCCGTGAAAGTTTCTTATATCGCGCTTAATGCACCAGCAGCATCGACGGCACGCCCTTGGGATCGTGCAGGCGCAGATAGAACCAGCCGATGCCGGCCAAGCCTAACAACAATCCCGGCGTCTCGCCGCCGCCCTGCACGCCGCATGGCCAGTGGCGGCGGGTGTGGTGGTAGTAGTCGATTCCGCGCACGCCGATCGCCTCGGCCACGCCCATCCATTGCGGGTCGTCGATCACGTCGGCGGCTTCGATGAAGAGCTCGGCGTTGCCGGCCATGCCGTGGCAGAGCGCGAACGGGAGCTCGCTGCTCGGCTGCGACAGCGGCGCCTGCGTCGCGCGCAATGCGACGAGTGCTTCGTCGCGATATGCGGTGTCGCCGGTCAGTTGCCAGGCGCGCAGGCGGGAGAGGCCGATGCCGGGCGCGCCGTGGCACCACGCGAGTCCGCACGAGAATTGCTCGGGCTGTCCTTCGGCATTGATGCGGCTTCGGAAGTCGGGCCAGTTCTGATGTTCCTGTGAGAACCAGGAGCGCTCGTACGCGAAGGCCTCGTTGGCGACGTCGAGATATTTCTGCTCGCCGGTGGCGTGATGCAGCTCGAGGAGGGCGACGCCGGCGCCGGCGGTGCCGTGTGAGTAGCCGGTGAGGTCGTGTGCGGCGACTTCTTTCGGAATCGATCCCCACGACACTCCGCGCTCGCTGCGATTCACGGTGCGCAGGAGATGCTCGCCCGCGCGCTTCACCGCGTTGAGCATCCACTTCTCGCCGGTGCGCGCGTGGAGGCGCAGGAGTGGGCCGATCCAGCCGGCGCTGCCGGTGAGGACATCGAACGACGGTTCGGAAACCTCGGCAGCCGCTTTCTTGACGACCGCGAGTCCGCGCTCGACGAGCGGCGCGTCGTCGAAGAGCGCGCCGATCTCCGCGGCCGCGAATCCTGCGCCGAATGCGCCGTTGTAAAACGCGGATGATCCTTCGGCGGACACTCCGTTTTTCGGCAGCGCGTGCTCGAGTGCCGCGCGCGCGGTCTCGCGCAGCAGGGGATCGGGGCGGAAGCGATCGAGTTGCGCGAGGAAGAGCGCGATGCCGCCCGTGCCGCCGTACAGGTCGCCGCCGAACGATTTGTGGGCGACGCGCCATTGATCGCCGCACAGTTCCATCGAGTCGCCGAGCCAGTTCGCGCGTCCGTTCCAACGAACGGCATCGCGGCAGAGTTGCATGCCGATGCGCTGCGCGACGTCGAGATGGATCTCGCTCATCGTCAGTTCTCCGTCTCGTACAAATCGGCCGAGCCGGCGTTGAGGTACGGCTTGTCGATGCGCAGTCCGGCGGTGCCGAAGAGCGCGTGCAGCTCGGCGAGACGTCCGTCGACGCTCTGATCGCCACGCGTCCAGGCATTCCAGATGGCCTGCGTGAGAAGGCGCGAGCGCGAGAGTCCGAAGCTGTCGCCGGCTCCGGGATCCTCGGCGAGTCCAACTCCGGGAAGGAGTCGCTTCGTGAAGAGCGGCACCGGCTCGCGCAGCGAGTCTTTCACGCGCTCGTAAATGCGCGGCACGAGTCGCGAGAGGATGCCGAAGTAGCGCCGGCCGCAGTAAATCACCGAGCCGTCGGCGCGGGTGTAGCAGCCGCGGTTGTTGAGGATCTTGAATCGGAACGGAACGAGAAAGGCGTTCAGCGTCTCCGACACCGCGGCGACGAGGTCCTCCGCTCCGCGCTCTTCGATGTTGAAGTAGACGCGCAGCATTCGTCCTTCGGTGAAGCGATCGAACGGCGTCTCGCCGACGACGATGTAGAAGCCGGGCTGCGCGTGCGGAAGCTCTTTCGCGAAGAAGACGCTGATCGGCGAGCCGTGCGCCGGCATGCCGCCGCCGTTCGGCATCGCCCACTGGCCGGGCTGGGCGAGATACACGCGGTCTTCACGCGAGGCCCACAAGCCGCCGGCGGGATCGGGTTGCCAGAACAGCCAGTCGTGTTCCCATCGCTCGCGCCCATGATTCGCGGCGGAGAGCAGCGGCGTGATGTCTTCGCCCATCGTCGGACGTCCGGCGGGACGCGTGTAGAGGCGATCGTAGATCTCACTCTGCAGATGCACGTAGAGCGGACTCGTGGCGAAGAGCGTCGGATTGCGTTGATAGAGGACGGCGGGATCGGGAAGCGGCAGCGACTGCCCGCCGATCACGATCTCGTACGGCGAACGAATTACCACCGAGCCCAGATCGCGCCGCAGGTCTTCCGCAATCTCAGGCATAGACCCTCGGCTCGATTCCGACGATCTCGCGCACCGCGGCGCGTGGATCGCGCAGGATGTTGAGGCTGATCTGCAGCACGAGCGCGACATGCGCGCTCATCGACGGCGCGAAGTGAAGCGTCTCGAGCGCCGTCTGCAACATGCGCGCGCCGGCATACGCGACGCAGCGCTCGAGTCGCGCGTCCGCCTGCGCCTCGGGGATCGGCAGCGCCTTCGTGTATTCATCCCAGAAGGCGCGCATCGGCGGTTTCACCGGATTGAGATCGACGCTCATCGTGCCTGGCGAGGAAAGCACGCACGTCGTGACGTAGCTCTGCAGGACTGCACCGGCGTCCCACGTGTCTTCGCCGATGTCGGCGAGCTCCCAGTCGACGACTTTCAGTTCGGCGCCGCCATCGGGACGCGCGACGACGAGACAGTTGTCGAATTTCATGTCGCCGTGAATCAGCGCGTTCGGCATCCACTGCGCGCGCAGGAGATCGAGCGCGCGTCCGTAGTCGGGATAGCTCTGCAGGATCGTCGCGACCTGCGCGCCGGCCTGGCCGAACTGCGAGCTCGAGTAGTGCAGCGACAACACCCACGGCGGTTGTCCGGGAAAGACGGAGCGATCGAGCGTGCCGAGGGCGGAGGCGGTGGAGGCGTGGTAGCGCGCGAGCGCGCGGCCGATGAGTCGCGCGACGTCTTCGGGAAACGCGCGCGTGGAGCGGTGATAGTCGGTGATGTTCTGCGCGTTCGGGAAGAGCTCGATGACGAGCATGCCGCGTTGCGGGTCGCTGTGGAAGAAGCGCGGCATCAGCTCGCGCAATCCGCCGAGGGCGGGATGCATCGTCGCCCACTGATAGAAGTTCACTTCGCGCTGCAGCGTTTCGGCGGAGCCGGCGGACGCGGGCTGCACGCATTTGACGAAATACTGCGGACCGTCTTTGCGCGTGACGGCGAAGTTGCTGTTGCGACGCGTGCCCTCGACGACCATGACCTCGCCGTCGACGACGGAGGCGGGCGAGAGGAGGCCGCGCTCGATCAGGTAGTGAACGAGATCATTCGGCGTCGTCGTGGTCGTCAAATCCCGCCCCCGGCCTTCAGGATTTCAATTTCAGACGGCTCTAAGGATATCGCGAACGGCGCCGGCCCGAAAGAATCGGGCCGGCGCCGGCTCATGCACTACTGCCACGGCCAACAGCTGAACAACGGACACGAGGTGCCGTGAAGCGTCGGCACGCATAGGAACATCGGGCAGGTGTGGCCGGAGATCGTGGGCGGGCAGAAGATCGTTGGCCGGCAGATGACGGCCGGACACGTGTGTCCGGTGAGCGTGGGCAGCTGATGGCAGACGATCGGACAAGTCTGGCCGGTGAACGTTACGTTGACCTGAAGAACCGGAGCGCCTACCTGCGGATCGTCCGGCAACGGCCATTGATCGCAAATGAAGGACGGGCAGGTGCGGCCGACGAGCGTGTTCTGCGGCGGATAGCACGACTCGAACGGACACGTGACGCCGCCGAGGGTCGGCGGACATTGCGGACCGCCCGCGGTCGGGAAAACCGGACACGCATGGGGGGGACACGTGAATCCGTTCACGGTCGGCTGACACTGGAAGAACGGACAGGTGTCGCCCACGATCGTCTGCACGCCGCTGCGGAAGCCGACCTGCTGCTGCTGCGGACCCGGCAGCACCGGACCCGGCTGGAGCACGCACTGCGGATTCAGCGTCGGGCGGCAGAGCTGCGGCGGGCACGTTCTGTTGAAGAGCGTCGGCGCCGGGCAGCGGAACGTGTCGCACGACTGCGTCGCCAGCGTCGGCGGCGGGCATTGCCACTCGGGGCAGGTGATGCCTTGCAGCGTCGGGAAGCAGCGAATCCGCGGACAGGTAAAGCCCGAGAGTGTCGGTCCGCATTGTTGGATCGGGCAGGTTCTGCCGAAGAGCGTCGGATGGCACACCTGGATCGGGCAGGTGTTGCCGGTCAGCGTCGGCGGGCAAACCGGACAGGTTGCGCCGAACAGCGTCGGCTGACAGGCGACCGGGAAACACGTATTCGCGGTGAGCGTCACCGGTCGTAACGGCAGCGCCATGAGCGGCGCCGGTGCGCCGACGGCTTGCTGCTGCTGCGGTCCTCCGGCTCCCCAGCACGCCCAATAGTCGAGCGTGTAGCCGGTGGGCGCCGGACCGCCGACCTGGGCGGCCGCTCCGCCTCCCCAACCCGGCGGCGTTCCGCAAGGGGGGTGAAATGTCACCGTGGCCGGTCCGCCGACGCCGCCCGCTGGCGGGCAGATCGGCGGAAACGTTTGTGGCGGGAACGTCTGTGGCGGGTTACACCACGGAGGCAATGTCGGATACGTCATCTGCTGTCCTCCCTGCGCGCAGTCGGGACTCCACGTGTAGGCGTAGACGCCGTAGCGCACTTCGTTCGCTTCTCCCTGAACCTGTTCGGTCGCCTGCTTGCGCAGCGACTCCGCTGCGCGTCGCTGCTCGCTGCGCTCGTCGTTCTGCGGCGGGTCTTGCGGTTCGTCCGGCATATCAGCCCTGCTTCGACGCATCGAACTGCGTCGGGTCGAGGAAATCGGCGCGGATCAGCGCCCACCAGTCGGTCGCGTAGTTCTGCAGCACGTATTCGTACGGCAGCCAGCCGTAGCCGCCGTCGCCCCAGTCCGGGCCCCAGGAGTTGCGAATGCGCAGCGCCCCGATCGTGGGAGAACTGCCGCCGCCGGTGAAGTTCACGATGTCTTTCTCATCGTCGTAGCCGACGGCGACGAGCGCGTGCAGTCCCACCGGCTGCTCGCCCGGCTCAGGAAACGGAATCTCGCCGCGTCCTTCGCCGGGGTTGGACGACTGCGACGCCGAGGGAAAGAGCACGAAGCCGAACATGACCGGGATCTCGCGCGAGAGACTCGAATGAATCGCCGCGAGGAGCTGCTCGCGCGACGTGCCGGAGGGATCGAGCCGGTAGTACGCAGTGGTCTTGTAGTTCGACGCGTACGCGTAGACGTACGGCGGCGGATCGACGTCGTAGTACTGCGTGAGGTACGGCCACTCTGACTCCGGCGGCGCACCGAACGTGCGCAGTGCCTTCATCGCGATGCGCAGAAACGCGCCGCGATCGCCGGTCTGATGCAGAAGGGTGCGCGAGACTTTGTAGATGAAGAGAGGGGAGGGCTCGAAGACGCGGTCGAAGTTGCGGCGCTCGAAGTAGGAGAGGAGCGCCGCGGCGGTGAAGGCCGTACAGGAGTTGATCGTGTCCTGCCGTCCCGGCGGCGGGAAAAACTCGCGGAGGTCGACGCGGGGAGGCTCCGCGACGGGCGCCTGCAGCGCCGGCACGAGGCTCTCGACTCTGCGCGAGTCCGTCGTCAGGTCACGCGCGTCCGCCGGATCGGGAATCCAACCTGTCGCCTGCGGGAGGATCATGTTCGGAGAAACTACGTTTCAAATTTAGTTATAGCATTCCGTCGGGGCTACAGACATTTTTTTCACGCTTCGCCATGCAGCGGGAGTTGTCCCCGTAAATCGGTTGAAGGCGCGGAAGAACGTTCGCGGCGTCCCGAAGCCGGCGGCGACCGCGATCTCGTCGAGCGTTGCATCCCCGACGAGCAACTCCTTGGCATGCGCCACCTGCCGCTCCTTGATGTAATGCGACGGGTGCATGCCGAGGGGCGGGCGGAGGCGGCGGGTGAGGCGGACGGCGGAAATGCCCATCCGCGCCGCGAGCTCGGTCACCCGCGGCGGCGTCCGCAATTCGATGCATTCGTCGACGTACGTGTCGACCGTCGTCCGCCACTCCTCGGCAGTCATCTATGAAGGAGTGCCGGAGGGACGGAAAACCCTACCTTGTTGGCCTCCGAGCCGCCAAGCCTCCCGGCCTCCCGGTTACCAAGAGGCTTGGAGGCTTGGAGGCTTGGAGGCCAGGAGCTGTCTACGGGCATAAGTGGAGGACAGACAATCCTGTCTGTCCTGGAACGATCATTCGCAGAGAGGCCGGACAGGCAGGATTGCCTGTCCTCCACCGCCAGCCTCCCGGTTTCCAAGGAGGCTGAGAGGCTTGGAGGCCTGGAGGCTGTCTACGGGCAGACTCCCGGCCCGCTGAACGCGTTCACGTCCTGGATCGGCTGGAACGGTGTTCCCTGCGGGTTCGTGTAGGTCTTGACGACTCCCGTCCGCACATCGGTGATTCGGAGAACGGTGTTCACGTCCGTGAGGCCGCCCGCGAATACCCAGTACGCGCTGTTGACGCCGCACGCGTTCAACACCTTCACCACCGCCTCCACGTTCGTCGCGTTGAAGAACCAGAGGTAGCCGGTCTCGCTCGTCAGTCTCACTCCGGTTGCAGCGCCGCTTGCGGTGCCCGTGGTCCACGTTGCTTCGACTTTGAAGCGGTTGTTCAGGCACATCGCCGTCGGCGTCGAAACGCATTCCGGGATCGGGTCGACGCGAATGGCGAAGGCCTTGACGGTCGTGATCGGAATCCACGAGAAACCGTTCGTGTCGCTGAAGTACATCGTGGTGATCGGGGTGGAGGCCTGATTGTCGTAGGCGAGGCCGACCAGCGAGCCGTCCATGCGGACGCCGATGAACACGCCGAGGTCGGGGAGGACGACGCTGGATAGATCGACGCTGGCGAATTGCGAAGTCACGCCGGCGGCGAACGTCGTCGATGCGCTGATGCTCTTGACGACCGTGCCCGGCCGTCCATTCGTGCCGTTATCGTCGAAGATCACGAGATCGAAGGGAACGGTGGCGGGGGCGCTGGTGGCGCGGACGATCCGCACGCATGCCTGTCGCAATCCGGTCGTACCGGCCGGCAGATCGAACCGCGTCGCGGCGATCCAGTTCGGATTGGACGAATTCGCGACACCAACGAAGACGCCGCTGTCGTACTTCAATCCGAGGGAGCATTCCGGGCTGTTCGGCTGGAGCCCGATCTCCGTGAGCCGTAACTGGGCGAGAAGAGGAAACGCGGCAAGAAACACGAGGACCGACGCGAGTTTTCGCATGTGGGAGCCCTCCTTTTTTGAATCTGACATCAGCATCGTAGCGCCAATGACGCGGCGGTTATACTCCCGCGCTTATGCAATACCGACCCACGGAGATTGAACCGAAGTGGCAGCAGCGGTGGGCTGAGGCGCGGGTGTCGGAGATCGACGTCACGGCGCCGGGCGACAAGCTGTACATGCTCAACATGTTTCCTTATCCGTCCGGCGACCTTCACGTCGGACACGGCCGCAACTACATCCTCGGCGACGCGCTCTATCGCTATTTCCGCATGCAGGGACGCGCGGCGCTCAATCCGATGGGGTGGGACGCGTTCGGACTCCCCGCTGAAAACGCCGCGATCAAACGTTCCATCCATCCGCGCGAGTGGACCCTCGGCAACATCGCGCGCATGAAGAAGCAGTTCGGGCGTTGGGGCATCCTCTACGACTGGTCAAAAGAGATCGCCAGCTGCGAGCCGGAGTACTACAAGTGGAACCAGTGGCTGTTCCTGCAGCTCTACAAGCGCGGGCTCGCGTATCGCGGCACGGCGCCGGTGAACTGGTGCCCGCAGGACCAAACCGTGCTCGCGAACGAGCAGGTGATCGACGGACGCTGCGACCGCTGCGGCGCGCTCGTCGAGCAGCGCGAGCTCGCACAGTGGTTCCTGAAGATCACCGCCTACGCCGATCGACTCGACGCGGGACTGGACAAGCTCGAGCACTGGCCCGAGCGCGTGAAGCTGATGCAGCGGAACTGGATCGGCCGCTCCCTCGGCGCGGACGTCGAGTTTCCCGTTCCGATTCTCGATCATCCGATTCGCGTCTTCACGACGCGGCCCGACACGATCTACGGCGCGACGTTCATGGTGCTCGCGCCCGAGCATCCCGACGTGCCGGCGCTCATCGCCGATCATCCCGATCGCGCGGCGATCGAGGAGTGGATCACGAGCATCCGCAATCAAAGCGCGCTCGAGCGGCAGGAGAAGGGGAAGGAAGGCCGATTCACCGGCAAGTCCGCGATCAATCCCTTCACGGAAGAAGAGATCCCGATCTGGCTCGGCAACTTCGTGCTGCCGCAGTACGGCACCGGCGCGATCATGTCGGTGCCGGCGCACGACGAGCGCGACTTCGAATTCGCGAAGCAGTACGGACTGCCGATTCGCGTGGTGGTCGCGCCGGCTTCTCAGTTTATCCCGCGCGCAGACGCGGGATCTCCGGGAATACCGGCAGGATCATCCCCACAGCGCGGTGCCACCGGAGATCCCGCGTCTACGCGCGGGATAAACTGGGAGCCCGCCGCTCCACTGGAAGCAGCGTTCACGTTCAAGGACGAACAGGGCGTCAGCGTCAACTCCGGTGCGATCAGCGGCCTCGCGGTGCCGAAGGCGATCGAGCGGATCATCGAGATCATCGAAGAGCGGGGGATCGGGAAGGGAACGATTCGCTATCGCCTGCGCGACTGGCTCATCTCGCGCCAGCGCTACTGGGGCACGCCGATCCCGATGATCTACTGCGATCGCTGCGGACTGCAGCCCGTTCCGGAAGATCAGCTGCCGGTTCGCTTGCCGCTCGACGTCGAGTTCACGGGACGCGAGGGGAATCCGCTGGCGAAGCACGCGTCGTTCGTGAACACGACCTGTCCACAGTGCGGCGGCGAAGCGAAGCGAGAGACCGACACGATGGATACGTTCGTCGATTCGTCGTGGTACTTCCTCCGCTTCATCACGCCGCGCGACGACGAGAAGATTTTCGACTCGCAGCTCGTCGATCGCTGGCTGCCGGTCGATCAATACATTGGCGGCATCGAGCACGCGATCCTGCATCTGCTCTACGCGCGCTTCGTGACGCGCACGCTGTTCGACATGCGGCTGATCGCTTTCGAGGAGCCGTTCGCGCGACTCTTCAATCAGGGCGTGATCACGAAAGAGGGCTACAAGGACGCGGGCGGCGCCTGGGTCGTGCCGGCGGACGTCGAGTGGCGCGACGACAAGCCGTATCGCGGCGACGAAGCGCTGACGGCGGAAATGACGAAGATGTCGAAGTCGCGGCTGAACGTCGTGCCGCCGGACGAACTGATCGAGCGCTACGGCGCCGACACGGAGCGCGTGTACACGCTCTTCATCGCGCCGCCCGAAAAAGAGGCAGCGTGGTCCGATGAGGGCGTCATCGGCGCGTACCGTTTCCTCGGCCGCGTCTGGAACATGGGGGATCAGATGGCGGATGGCGGATGGCAGACGGCAGAAGCCGACCCGCGCGTCGTCCGCAAGATGCACCAGACCATCGATGCCGTCACGAGTCGCATCGAGCGTTTCGAGTTCAACACCGCGATCTCCGCGCTGATGGAGTTTTCGAATGTGCTGGCCGAGGCGCCGTCGCGCGAGGCGTATGAGACGCTGCTCAAGCTGTTGCATCCGTTCGCGCCGCACGTCACCGAGGAGTTGTGGGAGATGCTGGGGAACGAGGGGATGGTGCTTACGTCACAGTGGCCGGTGGCGGATCGTGCTTTGATGGAAGAAGAGACGGTCACGATCGCGGTGCAGGTGAACGGAAAGCTGCGCGGCCAGGTGGAGGTTGCGGCGAAGGCCGCGGAAGAGACGGTGATGGCTGCCGTCTTCAACAATGAGAGAATCAAGCAGTGGATCGCAGAGAAAGAGATCGTGAAGAAGATTTACGTCCCCAACAAGCTCGTCAACGTCGTCATCCGCTAGGGCCGGCACGGCCGGCAGCGTTGATTGGCCAAGCCTTGTTGTGCGCTAGTTTCTCGTCGGTATCATTCGCGATTCAACATCAATGGAGGGCTTCCTCGTGCGCGTCAAATTCGTCTTCGTGGTCCTGCTTTGCGTGTTTCTCACCGGCTGTTTCGAGATCGAGCAGTCGATCAATCTGCAGAAGGACCTCTCCGGCACGGCCGACTTTCACATGGGCATCGACATGGAGCCGATGATCGTGATCATGGCGCAGGTCGGACGTGAGATGGAGGGGAAGAAGGGGCCGATCTCGGCCGCGGAGCTGGCGAAGGCGAAGGCCGACTTCAAGAAACAGCAGAAGGACAAGAAGTCTGATCCCGCTCCGGACCGGAAAGAGATGGAGAAGGACCTGCCGCCGGGAGTGAAGCTCCTCGACTTCAAAGCCACCGAAAAAGAGTTCGGCGTAGCGATGGACATGAAGTTCGGCTTCGACAAGGTGGCGCACCTTATCGGCGTCAAGATGCCGCAGAAGGAAGGCGGCGATCCGACGTCGAAGAACGTCATGGACACGCCGTTCGAAGGGCTGCAGGTCATCGAGAAGGGCGGCACCATCACGGTGCAGACCAAGCCCGCGAATCCTGCCGAGAAGGTGAATGAAGAGGCCGCGCAGCAGGGCGGGCCGAAGATCGATCCGGAGATGGAGAAGATGATGAAGGACGCGTTCGCGAAGATGCGCGTCGTCTATCGTCTCACCGCGCCCTTCACGATCGTGTCGCACAACGCGACGCGCAAGGAAGGCAACACGCTCATCTGGGAGTACGACATGAAGCGCTTCGAAGAGCTGGCGAAGTCGAAGAAAGATGACTTCGGGGTGAAGGTCGTCTACCGGCGCTGACTGCGCCGGTTGCGCGGATGCTCGGTTGCGCGGTTGCGCAGTGCCGAGCAACCGCGCGACCGCGCAACCTCGTGTTAGATTCGCAATCGATGAAACGCCTCGCTCTCCTTTGCGTCCTGCTCACCTCATGCGGCTACGGGCTCGTCGGCAGGAACAACTTCCTCGATCCGTCGATCAAGACGATTTACGTGCCTGCGTTCGTGAATCGCACGACGCGCGTGGAGCTCGAGCAGCGCGTGACGCAGGCGGTGGCGGAGGAGTTCGTCTCCCGCGGCCGCCTGCGGCTGGTGTCGAGCCCGAACGACGCGAACGCGATCCTGAAAGGCTCGATCGACTCGTTCAACATCTTCCCGATCGCATTCGACCAGGGCCGCGCGACGCGTTACCAGATCTCCATTACCGCGAAGATCGAGCTGCTCGATCACCGGAAGGAAGACAAGGTGATCTGGTCGAACGATCAGTACCGCTTCACCGAAAACTACGAGGTCAACGTCGCGTCGACCGATGCATTCGATCAGGAGAGCCGTGCGATTCGGGAGATCGCCGTTCGCTTCGCCGAGGGATTGGTGACGAACCTGTTAGAAGGGTTCTAGTGTGGTTGCGCGGTCGCTCGGTCGCGCGGCACCGCGTCACCGCGCGACCGCGTAACTGAGCAGCCGCGTATTGCGTAACCGCGCAACCCGTTCTCCGTATCACCTTCAATGAAATCCATCTTCATCGGCGCCGGCGGCCTTCGCTCCGGCTGGCGCTTTCTCCTTTTTCTTCTCGGCACGCTGACGCTGCAGGGAGTCGTGCAGTGGATCGTGATCAGCGTGTTTCGTTACCAGCCGGCGAAAGGGTGGACGTCGAGCGACCTGCTGCTCTCCGAAGCAATCGCGGTCTTCGTGGTCTGGCTGACGACGTTTCTCACCGCGCGCATCGAGAAGACGAGCGTCGCGGCGTACGGCCTGCCGCGTCCGGGCGCGTTTCGTACGCAGTGGATCGAGGGACTGTTGTGGGGAGCGCTCGCGCCCGCGCTGGCGATGGCGATGATCGTCGCCGCCGGAGCCGCGCGCATCGACGGCTTCGCGCTGCAAGGCTCGGCACTGGCGAAGGCCGCGATCGTCTGGTTCCTCATCATGATCCTTCTTGGACTCAACGAAGAGCTGCTCTTTCGCGGATATCCGCAGCACGTACTCGCGCGCGGGATGGGCTTCTGGCCGGCGGCGGTCCTGATGTCGGTGCTCTTCGGCGCGCTCCACTTCTTCCTCAAGCCGATGGAGAACTGGGTCGACGCCACGATGGTCGGCCTCCTCGGGTTGTTCGTCTGTCTCACCCTCAAGCGCACCGGCAACCTTCGATTCGCGATCGGCTTTCACACCGGCTTCGACTACGTCGCGCTGAACGTGTTAGGCGCGCCGAACACCGGCAACGAAGGCAAGCCCGTCGCCGATCACTTTCTCGACACGCATTTCACCGGCGCCGCCTGGATCACCGGTGGACCGAGAGGGATCGAGGCCAGCGCGTTCATGTTCGTGGTAATCGCGGTGCTGTTCGCCGCGGCGCTGCTGCGATGGCGCGGCAAGCCCGTGGAGCGGCGGCCGCCCTCGGCCGCCGAGGCGTGAGAGCGGCGTAGCGGCTTTCGTTCCGAAGCAACTTTCGATACGGTGGCGTGGATGCTGCCCGCCGGTGCTCTGCACTCCGGACGAGCTATTGGGAATTTAGTATGTCAAGAGAGGCAATCATCGACGAAGTCCATCGCGTCCGGCGCGAACTGTCAGCGCAATTTGGAGATGATGTTCACGCATTTTTCGAATACTTGCGCAATCGGGAAGCGGAACGGCCCGATCAGGTCGTTACATTAGAGCGCGTTGTCCCCGAACCGGCGGGCGCGGGCACGGGCGAGCAACGCTAGTCCTGTGGAGCGGCGGCCGCTCTCGGCCGCCGACCCCTCGCGAGATCCCGGCGGCCGAGGGCGGCCGCCGCTCCACAGGAGAGCGCGAACAATACCGTCAGCGCTGCCGCGATGATCGGCGCATTGGGGAGCGGCGAGTAGTCCCACGTCAGCGGCCAGCCACCGCTCCAGTGGGGAAGCAGGAGCGACGTCGTTCCTGCGATGTCTGCGACGAGGGGAAGCGCGAAGCATGCGATGCGCGCGAAGCCGAATGCGCGTCGCGGGAGGCGCGTGAAGAGGAGCGCGGCGAAGAGCGCGACTTCGATCGGGCGGATGGCGTCGAGGTACCACCCTTCGGCGCCGAACTGCGGGAGCCCCGGCGACTGATGCGCTGCGATTGCGGCGGTGACGCCGTGCACGACCAGCGCGGCGAGCATGGTCACGGCGATGATCGCGAGCGGCAGGCGGCGACGCGGCGCGCGTAGTCGCCGCTGTTTCGGCAGGAAGAGCAGCGCGACGATGATGACGAGCACGAACACGAGGATCGCGTCGAGCACCCACAGCGGGGGACGCACGAACCCCCATCCGCCCGCCCACACGTGATACTCGAAGAGCCGCCGCCACCAGTCGATGCGGAACACGCTCTTCAATCCGAACAGCCAGTCGTCGAGCGTCGCGTTCTTTCGTCCGGTCGCTTCCGCAAGTCCGGTGTAGGTGCCCGAGCTGACGCGATTCCAGGCGAACAAAATCGCGATCGTGATCACCGGCAGTGCGAACGTGCGTACGAATCGCTTGCTCGCGAACGCTCCGGCAGCGACGCCGGTCCATGCTGCGAGCAGCGTGAGTTTCGTCCACGTACCGAGCGAGAGCAAAACGCCCGCGTATTTGTGCGGCCGCGCGGCGGCGATCGCGCAGAGTGCCATCAGCGGCCACGCCAGCGCCTCGTTGCTGAGGCGGAAGGCGTAGAAGAGCGTGTTCGGCAGAAACGCCACGAGCGGCAGCGCGATTGCGGCGCCGGAACGCGGCAGCACGAGGCGCAGAAGATACGCGGCCGCGGGAATCATGCACGACGCGAGCAGCACCGATGCGATGCGCAGGATCACCAGCAATACGGGAAGCGAAGCGTTGTGAAAGAGTTTCGCGACCGGCGCGACCACGAAGTAATAAAGCGGTCCCTGCTGCCGCTCGTAATTCGGGCTCATGTAGCTCATGCGCACCGAGGCCGGCATCTTCGCCGTCGCGTTGTGCAGCTCGTGGCGCCGCTGACGCTTGTCCTCTTTCTTTAGGTGACGCCACTCGACGAACGACGGCGCGCCGTACTTCACCGCGCTCGGCAGGAATCGGTTCGTGTCGAGGATGTACTTCGGGAAGCTCGGCTCGGTGAAACCGGGCGGCCGGCCGTGATCGGCGACGAATTGCACATACGCGAGATGGAACGGCTCGTCGTAGCCGTCCCACATCGGCGCGAGCACGGCGTGAATCGCGCCACGCGCGATGAACGCGACCCAGAGCGCGAGGACGTATCGGCGCCACATGCGGCGGCATTATCCGTCACGCGACTTGCACGCAATCCTGGTCATGAACAAACGCATACTCTCCATCCCTCAACTGCTGTTCATCGTTGGAACGCGCGCCATGCTGGGCGCAGGTGTCGCGCTGCTCGCAGGAGGCCGCTTGTCCGAGCGGACACGGCGCCGCGCGGGACTCACGCTCGCGCTCGTCGGCGCCGCATCGACGATTCCCGCCGCCCGCATCGTCGCGACTTCGCGGCCGTCGTTGCGAGAGCGTCTCGCCGCGCGCTTTCGGTGAGCTCTACTTCCCCGCGATGCGCTTCGCCACGTGGTCGAACCCGCCCTGATGCAGGGTCAGCGAGGTGCCGTCGGGTGCGAAGGTGAGGCGCGCGCGAAACGCCAGCGGATGGAACTCTGTCGCCGAATCGGCGGCGAGCTCGAACTTCGCCTGGCCCGTCGCCTGGCTCATCAGCATGTCGCCCTCGTGGGTGATGACGAGGTTGAACCCCGGTTCCAGCTCGTAGGTGCCGGCGTATTTGTCGAGCGTCGCCGCGTCGGGTTTCGGTTGCTCCGGAGCTTCCAGCCGCTTGAGCGCATCGGCGGCGTTGGTGTTTTTCGGATTGAGCTCCAACGATTTCTTGTAGTTCGCAATCGCCAGCTCGCGGTCGCCGTGCGCCGCGTATGCTTCGCCGAGGCTGTCGTAGACGTTCGCCGATTCCGGATGCTCCTCGACGTTCAAACGGAAAACATCGACGGCATCGGTGACGCGTCCGCGCTGCAGCAGCGTGTATCCGAGGCGATTGATCTCCGGCTCGCTGAAATCGTAGACGTCCGGTGATTTCGCTTTCAGCTCGCGAACGCGCGCGAGAGCGCCATCGGCGTTCTTCATCACCTCGTCAACGAGCGACGGTTTCGGCGCCGGCGCTTCGAGGCCGCGCAGGACGTCGATGATTCCGCGCGCCGCAGCGTCCAATTTGTCGCCGCGCGAGGTGTTGTCGAGCAGCACGACCAGGTCCTGCGTATTCGGCATGCGGATCTCGACGGTGTTGAATCCATTGATCCCGCCGTTATGCGTGATCGTCGCAACCTCGGTCTTCTGATCGTCGAGCTTCAGCGGATGCACGCTCCATCCGAACGCGTAGTTCTGCAGGACCGGCGTGAACATCGTCGTTTTCAGCTCTGCGCTCAAGAGCTTGTCGGTGTAGAGCGCGCGGTCCCACTTGTACAGATCGTCGACCGTCGAATAGAGCGAGCCGGCGGCGTAGGGAATGGACATGTCGAGATACGGCGCGTTCTCGTAGCCGTTCGGCGTGAGCACATAGCCGGTCGCGCGCTTCGGCAGAACCGTGGCGAAGTGGTCGTAGCCGCTGTCTTTCATTTCGAGAGGGTCGAAGATCCGCTGCTTTACCGCATCCGCGTACGACTTGCCCGTGACCTTCTCGATGATCGCGCCGAGGAGGAAGTAGCCGGAGTTGTCGTAGGACCATTTCGTTCCGGGCTCGAACTCGAGATCGCCGCTGGTGTACTGCTTCACGAACGCGTCGACGGTGAAGGGATTGCGAGAGACGTTCGCGAAGAAACCCGGCTGGCTCGTGTAGCTCGGAATGCCGGACGTGTGGGTGAGGAGATGGCGTACCGTGACTTTGTCGCCGGTGTCTTTGCGATAGCCCGGCAGATAGGTCGTGATCTTCTCGTCGAGCTTGATCTTGCCCTCGCCGACGAGCTGCATGATGACCATTGACGTGAACTGCTTGGTGATCGACCCGAGGCGGAACTTCGTGTCGGGCGTGTTCGGGATTTGCCACTCCATGTTCGCCAGGCCGTAGCCTTTGCGCAGGATGACTTTGCCGCTCTCCGCGACGAGCGCGGAGCCGTTGAAGAAGCGCTGCTGGTTGTAGGCGGTGAGGAGCGCGTCGATCTTCTCCGCGTGGGTTGCGGCGAGAAGATTCGTGGTGAGCGCGAGTAGAAGAAGGAGCTTCCGCATCCGGGCATTGTATGCGGCGGTGTAGGACAGGCTTTCCAGCCTGTCCCTCCAGCCCCCGGGGCGCAGGCTGGAAAGCCTGCGCTACACCGGGGGAGCGCGCGCTTACTTCGAAGCGGCGCGCTTGGATGCGGCCGAGAGGCGGGCTTTGTAGCGGTTGGCCGTGTTCTCTTTGATCAGACCGCGCTTGGCGGCCTTGTCGATCGCGGAGAAGCTGCCCGACAACGTCTCTTTGTCGGCGTCGCCGCCGGCAATCGCGGCGCGGCCCTTCTTGAGCGTCGTGCGCAGCGTCGACTTTCCGGCGCGGTTGCGTGCTTTCCTCTTTTCGGCCTGTCGTCTCTGTTTTTCGGCCGAACGAATATTCGCCATGAATCCAATTCCTTCCTGCGGATTTCCCAAGCGGTTTCCCGCCGAGGCCGCACATGTTAGCAACCTAGAAACATCAGAACGCGCGGCTGATTCCCGCCGACACGAACCGGTCCGGCACATCGTCGCCGTGCGCGCCCCATCCGACGGAGAAATCGAGCTGTGTGCGCGTCCCGATGATCCACGCGACGCCGCCGTCGACAATGACCGATCCGGGCGTCTGGAGCGCACCGTCGGCGAAGACGTTCACCTTGTCGTTGATGTTGTACTGCAGCGTCATCGCCGCGAGTGCGGACGTCGATGAGTCTTCGTACGCGACGCCGATGTTCGGATTGATCGACCACTTGTCGTTGAGCTCCATGTCCGCGGCGAGACGGAGATCGCCGGACGAGTCGTCGACGAACCAGCGGCCGATCACGCCGAGGGATGGCGTGTTGGCGAAGTGCTTCTTGAAACCGATCGACACCGGAGCGAGCGAGCCGTCTTCGTAGCCGTTCGTCTCGACGCGCAGCTCGAACGAGTCGCTCACGCCGTAGCGCAGCAGCGTCGGCGTGAAGCTCGCGTGCTTGGCATTCTGTTCGTCGCGCTCGAAGCCGGTCTCGATTTGAAACCAGCCGCGAGGCACGACGGCGCTGCCGTCGGCGATGCCGGGACGATCGGGATTGATGACCGGGTTGGGAGGCGCGCCGGAGGCGCGCACCACTCCCAGAGCGAAGAGCGCGATCGTCAGCGCGGCGAAGCGCTTCACTGCGTGTCCACGCCGAGCTGTTTGAGCCGCTGCCGCGCCAGCGTCGCTTCCTGCGACTTCGGATGCTCGTGCACGACGTACTGCAGCTGCACGATTCCCTGCGCGCGCTCACCGAGCGCGATGTAGGAATAGCCTTTTTTCAGGAGTGCGCCCGGCACTTTGTCGGACTTCGGATATTTCGTGACGACGATGTCGAACTGCTCGATCGCGTCGCGATATTTTTTCTGCGAGAAGAGACTCTCACCGATCCAGTACGCGGCGTTGTCGGCCATGTCGGACTTCGGATTGGTGTCGACGAAATCGCGGAAGCCTTCGATGGCGAGATCGAAGTTGCCGCGCTGATAGTCGCGATACGCGGCCTGATAGGTCTGCATCGGATCGGCGGAAGAGGCCGCAGATGCGGGAACGGTGAGCGTGCCGCCGGCAGGCGTCGGAGCCGTTGTCGCCGTCGCGGGCGGCGTCTGCAACGCCGTCACCTGCGTGCGCAGATCCTGAAGATCGCGCTGCGCCTGCGCCAGCTGTTGCGAGAGTTGCTCGACGCGATAGGTCGACTGTTCGGTCGTGTTTTGCGCGGCCTGAATTTCTTTTTCGATCTCGTCGACTTTTGCGACGAGCGTCGCGTTCGACTTCAAGAGCGTTTCCGTCTGCTCGGCGATCCTCGTGTTGACGCCCTGCACTTCTTCTTTGCCCGCGGACGTGCGCTTGACGTTCGCCAGCTCTTCCTGCAGCTCGACGACCTGCCGCTGCACGGCTTCGAAGTCGGAAGTGGAGATGCAGCCGCTCGCGGCGAGCATCGCCGCGGCGGCCACGGTCATTCGAAACAGTCTCATCGCGCTATCTCACAAGCACGAGATGCGCCCGGCGGTTCTGCGCCCACGACGCTTCGTCGTGTCCCTCTTCGAATGGACGCTCTTCGCCGTAGCTGACTGTACGGATGCGGCCGGCGTCGACGCCGAGGGTGACCAGGTAGTCCTTGGCGATGTTCGCGCGGCGATCGCCGAGGGCGAGGTTGTACTGCTCGGTGCCGCGCTCGTCGCAGTGGCCCTGGATGAGGAGGTTGTACGACGCGCCGTCTTTGCCTTTCAGCCAAGTCGCGGAATTCGTGAGCGACGTCTGCGCGTCGGCGTCGAGCGTCGACTCGTCGTACGAGAAGAACGCGTCGCGGATGAAGCCCTTGCTGGCGGCCCAGCGATTCAGTTCATCAATGTCGCTCGGGATGAGCTCTTCCGTCGGCTCCGCGGACTTGTCGACGAAATCCGTATTCGGCGCGACTGTCGTTCCCGTGTCCGTCTGCACCGGAATGTCCGGCACCTGCGTCTGCGCGGTCGTGGTGGTTTGATCCGTCTTGATCTGCTTCTTCGTGGTCTTGCACGCGGGGACGATGACGACGAGCACGAGGACGACGCTCGTCAGTAGGGCCTTCGACATTTTGTTCATTGCTGGTTCCACTCCCTTCACGATGATACCAAGGTGCCGGGTGCCGAGTGCCGGGTGCTGAGTAACAGAGCATCTAACTCAGCACCCAGCACTCGGCACCCAGCACTCAGCACGATTTCTCTACTCCGGTTTCTTCGACCAGTCGGGCTCTTTGTTTTCGCTGGTGAATGTGAGTTGCAACAGGTCGGAACCGTCGGCGCGCATCCGGTAGACCTGCCACTTGCCGCTGCGATTCGACTGGAACGCGATCCATTGTCCGTCGGGCGACCATGTCGGCTGTTCGTTCGATCCTTCGCCGGCGATGATGTGATTTTCTTTCGTGATGAGGTTCGCGACGCGGATCTGGAATCGTCCGTTGACGCGCGACGTGTAGGCGATGCGCTCGCCGTCCGGCGCGAAGACGGCGTCGTCGTTCCAGTTGCCGTCATAGGAGATGCGCTGCACGTTCGTGCCTTCCGCATCCATCATGTAGATCTGCGGCGTGCCGCTGCGTCCCGACGTGAACGCGATCTGCCGTCCGTTCGGGCTCCACTCCGGCGTCGACTCGATCGAGCCGGTGGATGTGAGACGGCGGATGTTCGTGCCGTCGTCTTTGATCAGATAGATGTCGGGATTGCCGCGCACCGATCCGACGAAGGCGATGTCGTTGCTCACCGGCGAGAACGTCGCCGACGTGTTGAGCGCGACTCCGCTGCTGACGCTCACGCGCCCGCCCCCTCGGCGATTGATGATGTACATCTCGCTCGTGCCGCGGACGAACGACGTGTAGACCATCCGCTCGTTGTCGGGCGACCAGCTCGGAAGAATCGACAGCGCGTTGTGAAACGTGATGCGCCGCTGGTTCGCGCCGTCCCAATCCATCAGCCAGATTTCCCAATTGCCGGTGCGATTCGACGCGAACGCGATCTGCGTGAGGAACACGCCCGGCCTGCCGTTGAGCGCTTTGAGCAGCTCGTTCGACAACAGATGCGCGGTGCGGGTGAGTGCGGCCGCTTGTCCGCGATAGCGCTTGGCGAGCTGTGTCTGTCCGCTTGCATCGATCAATCGTCCTTCGACGACGTGCTCTTCGCCCTCGATCCAGACGTTCAGCTTCAGGTAGTACTGCGCGCTGATGCGCTTAAGGAGATCGGGCGTGATCGGAACGCCGGGCGGGGGAGGCGCGATGGCGAAGACACCGGAGTAGGCGATGTCGCGCGTGAGCGGCGCGAAGAAGAGCTCGCGCACCTGGCCGGAGTCGATGGGCGTCGTCGCGGTGCCGGCCGACGGCGCGAGCTCGGGAAACGGCACGACGATGCGGATGATCTGCGCGGCCTGATTCGCTCCGATCGTCGTCGTGACTTCGGTTTGAGCGAACGCGGCGCTTGCGAGGAACAGGAGCAGGAGAAAGGCGAAGCCCCTCGGTGCGCGGCGAAGGTGAGGGGCGGTGATTTCGATTGCGAGTCTCATCGGAACGTTTGGTGTACTCCCAGATAGTTGCCTTCGAAGCCGAACGGCAGCGGATTGAGCGGACTCGACGAGCGAACGGCGCTGAGCGCGGCGCGATCGAACGTCGCGTTGCCGCTCGACGTCTCCACACGCGATTCGACGATCGTGCCGTTGCGAAGGATGCGGAAATAGATGACCACGCCGGGACCGGGATCGACTTGCGGCCGATACCAGTTGTCGCCGATTTTCTTGACCATTCCCGTGAGATAGAGCGTGTACGGAAAATCGCCGCCCTCGAGTCCGGTGACTCCGGATGCGCCGGGCGCAACCTGGGGGCCACTGTTCGGGGCGGGGGATGCGGGCGATGGGGTGGCGGGCGGAGGAGTCTCGGAGCCTTTCTTGGTGGAGCGTCCGAACGGGGAGAGGGGGACGGTATTTTTCTCCGGCTTCTTCGGCGTCTCCGGTTGCGGCGCGGGTTTCGGCTCTTCGATCTTCGGTTTGACGTCTTCGATTTTCGGAGCGGCCGGTTTTTGGATCGGCTTCGTCATCGCGGGCGTGGCGGCCGGCATCTTCGCGAACTGAATGTTCAGCGTCGACGCGCGTTGCGGCGGCTTCGCGTGCAGCGCGGCGTAGACGATGACCGCGGCGATGCCGCCGTGCAGCAGGATGGACAGCACGAGCGCGATGCCGGCGCCTCGATCCAGCGCCGCGCGCTGGGCGAGGACGTCAGCGACGCGGTCTTGCATTCCGTTCCTTCGGCTGCGTGATCATCCCGAGTTGTTCGACGCCGGCGCGGTTCATCACGTCGAGCACCGCGACGACACGTCCGTACGGTACTGCCTGATCCGCCTCGAGCAGGGCGCGCCGCACGCGCCGCGCGCGGAGCATCGGCCCGAGGGACTGCTCGAGATTCGACGAGCCGACCGGAGTCCCGTCGACATACACCGCGCCCGCGGTGTTGATCGTGATCTTCGCCGGATTGTTCGACGCCATCTCGAACGACTTCCCTTCCGCCTGCGGCAGCGAGATATCGAGACCCTGCTGCAGCATCGGCGCCGTGACCATGAAGATGACGAGCAGCACGAGCATGACGTCGACGAGCGGCGTGACGTTGATCTCCGCCATGTCGCCCAAATCGTCGTTGTCGCGTAATCGGAAGCTCATTGTTCTTATGACGCAGCGCTAAGTGCCAGGTGCTGAGTGCTGGGTGCTGAGTAGCAAAGCTTCTAACTCAGCACCCAGCACTCAGCACGTTCACCCAGCACTACGTAAAGTTCCTTTCCGTCAAATTCATAAATTCCAGCGTGAAGTCCTCCATTTCGCCGCGCGCCTGGCGCAGGCGCTGTACGAAATGGTTATACGCAAGGAGCGCGGGGATCGCTGCAAAGAGGCCCGCTGCGGTGTTGATCAATGCCTCGCTGATGCCCGGTGCGACGGAAGTGATCGACGTCGATCCGCTCGCGCCGATGTCGCCGAAGGCGTCCATGATTCCCCACACGGTTCCGAACAATCCGATGAACGGCGTGGCCGCCGCGGTCGTCGCGAGAAACGGAACGAGTCGCGAGAGGCGCGCGGCTTCGATGCGCGTCGCGCGCATCAGCGATCGTTCCACACTGTCGAGCGATTTCACGGTCTGCCGTCCCTCGGCGTGCGAGATCTGCGCCTCGATCTCGGCATAGCCGGCGCGAAACAGTCCGACGAGCGATGAATGCTGGAGCGCGCCGAGCGCCGACTGCACGTCGGCGAGGCGCTTCGCTTTGCGGAAGATCGCGACGAAGCGGCGCGACGCGCCCTGCGAGCGCCGGAAGCGCTGCCACACCGCGAACATTACGCCCCACGAAATGATGGAGAAGAGCAGGAGGATGGCCAGGACAGACCGCCCCACCCAACCCGTGTCCTGAAACGCAGTCCAGAGTTGCACTGCTTTGAACTGTAAATCAGAAAGCGGAAAGCAGAAAGCAGAAATGCGAAAGCAAAATGCAAATCAACGCTCTCCTCCGCTTTACTCGCGCACGGCTTCTGCGGCCATCAATTGAATGAGATGGCGCTCGTCCGCATTCGCGTGCAGGTACGTGTCGCAGAGCGTTTCGAGCTCGAGCTTGCTGATCGTCGCCGGCACGGTGAAGCCGTTCGACGGCGGATGCGACGCATCGTGCGTCCATGTCGTTTTCCACGTGCGTCCGATCAGGCGGCAGCGAAGGAACGTGCCGTCGCTTTCGCTGTTCTCGACAGTCGCTTCGTCCGACCAGCCCTGCAGGTTCGCGATCCAGCGCCGCAGCTCGCGGCTGTGAATCGCCGTCATGACGCGCGCAAGGAGCTCTTTCGAGCCGGAGTTGAGCCGCTGGAAGCGGAGGCGCGTGTCGAACATCGTCGGCGTGCCGAGGGCCGCCACGCGCGACGCCAGCACGACCGCGACCGCGGCGAATCGCTCCTGTTGCCATTCGAAGGACACGCGCATCTCGGCGCCGCGCATCGTCGCCACGGTGTGACGAATGCGCATCCCGCCGTCGCTGAGATCGACGACCGATCCGCCGCCGCGTCCGAACGTCACATGAATCGGAGTCGCGGGACGCACGCGTTCGGCGACTCTGCGCTCGACCGTTTCCGTTGTGCTCAGCATTTCCACTGCGCTCATGACGCGATCTCCTCCGGAACAGCGGTCCAGTGCGCAGCGACGTGGGGACGGCCGAAGTGAAAGCCCTGCGCGAAGTCGATGCCGAGGCGTTGCGCGGCGATCGCCGTCTCCTCGGACTCGATGCCCTCGAGCACCGTCTTGCATCCGAAGTCGCGTGACAGCGACGCCATGTGCGCGACGATGCGCCGGTGCGTGTCGTCGTCCTCGAGCTTTGTGCCGAACGTGTTGCTGATCTTGATGAATGACGGGCGGATCTCGTCCATCAGCGCGAGATGCGAATACGCCGAGCCGTGATCGTCGAGCGCGAAGCGGATGCCTTTGGCGCGCAATGCCTGAAACAACGGAATGACGCGCTGCGCGTCGTCGAAGTCGCTGCGCTCCGTGACTTCGAGCACGAGCCGCGTGAGCGCGACGCCGGCGCGCGCGGCCGCTCCTTCGAGGATGCGCGGCAGCTCGGCGCAAAACGCGAGCGGATCGACGTTGAGAAAAATCGACGACGACTCGGGGAGCGACGTCGCGGCTTCGATTGCACGCGCGAGCGCGTGCAGATTCAGCTCGCGCAACCGGCCGAGCCGCGCGGCGTACTCGAACAGCTCCGCCGGCCCGCCGCCCGCCCAGTCGCCCCGCACGCGCGTCAGCGCCTCGAAGGCCATGATCTCGCCGGCGTCGGTGATCTCGACGATCGGCTGAAAGGCGATGCGCAATGCGTCGCCGGCGATGAGCTCGTGGAAGGACGCGACACGGACGACCGTGTAGGGCAGGTTTTCTAACCTGCCTTCCGGGTCGCAGGCTGGAAAGCCTGCCCCACACCGGAGAGTGCCGAGGGACGACTCCAGCTCGTCGATCGTGAACGGCTTCGACAACAGCGCGAGCGCGCCGTGGTCGAGCGCGGCGGCGCGCAACGCGTCACTCGGCTGACCGGTCATCAGCACGATCCGGCATTCGGGACGGCGTGCGTGAATGCGATCGAGAAAATGCAGACCTTCGAAGCCGAACGCGCCGGAGAACTGCACGTCGGTGACGACGTGGGTGACCGGCTCGCGTGCGAGCATCAGCTCGGCAGACTCGATGTCCGAGCAGATGATCGACGTGCGTCCCGGCCGATCGAGCAGCATCGAGAGCGCGGAGGTGACGCTGTCGTTGTCGTCGGCGATGAGAATCGTCTCGCGCTCGCTCATGCGATCATCTCCAATTCCCGCTGGACGATCAGGTCGTGCATGCCGAGGTAGAAGCGGACGTCTTTCGGCTGCAGCGCGTAGAGCACGCGGTCGCCGCCGCGCCCGGAGGCGCTCAGGAATCCCGAGCCTCGCTCGTCGAGGCGCACGACGTCTCCCGAAAACTCCACCGGCAGGTTCGCCAGCACGTCGAGAAATTGTTCGGCGGTCGCCGTTCCATCGAGGATGAGCCGCTCGATGTCGAGCGTGGGCTCGCAGAGCGCGGCGAGAATCTCGAAGCGCAACAGTGTCCCGCCGCCGAGGAACACGAGTCGCGTGGCCATCTCCGCGTAATGGTTCCAATCGCGCTCGCGCTCGTCAGTGCACGCGATGAGGGTGAGCCGTTGTGAAGTGCACATCATCGTCTCCGTCAGATCAGCTTCATTGCGACTGCAACGGTGAAGGCGAGCGAGCCGAATGCCGTGAAGATGCGCCACGACTCGCGGCCGCTGCGGATGTCGGTCAGCGTGTTTTGAAGGAAGTCGCTCATTACCTGGTCTCCTTTTCTGCGATGACGGGAAGTGGATCGGGGAGCGGGACTTCACCGAAGCTGAACTGGTTCAGCGGATAGCCGTCGAGCGACATCGTGGTGTTGTTGACGCGGGCGGTGGTGTTGTGCCGGTCGGCGATGAGCTCGATCCATCCTTCCTCGGGGATCGTGTAGGTATCGCCCGCGTAGCGGAACGTCTGCCCCGGCTTGCCGGAGAAGCGATAGCCAACCGTGTGGATGCCACACGTGACTTTCGGCTCGCGCACCCGGTGCGCCTTGAGCAGAGATCCGAGATCGATTTCGAGAGACAAGGCGGCGGTGAGGGTGGCGGCGGCGAGGAGCATGATGTGTTTCCTTTCTGAATTCCGGTCGGGCCTCCATAGTCCAAGCTCTGGACCATTCTTGGCATCGACATCAAGTCGATGCCTGTCAATTACTTAACTGCGAACCACGGAACTGCTCGTTTGTTCGTAGGTCGAACACGTGTATGATTTTCAGTCATGACTGACTTCCGGAAGCGCATTCTCATCGTGGACGACGACGAAGGAGTGGCCAGCGGACTCGCGGAACTGCTCAGCGACGACTGGGAAGTGCGCGTGGCGATGAACGGCAAGCAGGCGGTCGTCGCGTTCGCGGAGTTCTCGCCGGACGTCGTGCTCCAGGACGTGCTGCTACCGGACACGTCGGGGATCGATCTCCTGCATCAGTTCAAGATGTATTCGGAGACGGTGGCGGTGATCATGATGTCGGGCGGCGGCACGCTCGAGCTGGTGATCGAGTCGATGAAGCTCGGCGCGGAGACGTTCCTGCAGAAGCCGTTCGACTACGACGTGCTCAAGGCGACGCTCGAGCAGGTGTCGCGCATCATCGCCACGCGGCGCGAGCTGATGGCGCTGCGCCGCGGCGGCGCATCGAACGTCGAGCGCCTTCCCGGCCTCTCGCCGGCGATCACGCATCTCAACGAGATCCTGCCGCACATCGCGCGCGCGCAATCGCCGGTGCTGCTGGAAGGGGAGTCGGGCTCGGGCAAAGGCGTGCTGGCGCGGCTGATTCACAACCGCTCGCAGCGCGCGCGTGCGCCGTTCGTCGATCTCAACTGCGCCGGATTGTCGAAGGAGCTCCTGGAGTCTGAGCTGTTCGGACACGAGCGCGGCGCATTCACGAATGCGATGAACACGAAGCCGGGACTCTTCGAGATCGCGGGCGACGGGACGTTGTTCCTCGACGAGATCGGCGAGATGGAGCCGACGGTGCAGGCGCGACTGCTGAAGGCGATCGAGGAGAAGAAGTTCCGGCGCGTCGGCGGCATTCGCGATCTGCGCGCCGACTTCCGTCTGCTCGCGGCGACGAACCGCGACCTGCCGGCGGAGATCGCGGCGGGACGGTTCCGCAGCGATCTCTACTATCGATTGAATGTCGTCCGCCTGCGCGTTCCTCCGCTGCGCGAGCGGATGGAAGACCTGCCGATTCTCGTGGAGGAAGTGCTGCGTCCGCTGTCGAAAGACATGGCCCGTCCGATCCCGAAAGTGAGTCCGCGCGCGATGAGGAAGCTGGAGGCGTATCCGTGGCCGGGCAACGTGCGCGAGCTGCGCAACGTGCTGGAGCGTGCGCTGCTCACGCTCTCCGGCGACGAGATTCGCAGCGAGGACGTGACGATCGAGGCCGCGACGGGACCGATGCCGGCCAAAGGCGGCGGTCTACCGAGCGAAGAATGGGAGATCCAGCCGCTGGACGACGTGGTCGCGAACTACGTCTCCGCGGCGGTGGAAGCGACCGGCGGGAACATCCGCAAAGCCGCGCGGCAGCTGCAGATCAGCCCGTCCACTCTTTACGCGAGACTGAAGGACGCGCCGAAGGCGGCCTCCTAGCCTCCCGGCCTCGCCTCTTGGCCTCCTAGCCTCCCGGCCTCCTGGCCTCCGAGAACCCCCCTGGGAGGCTTGGAGGCTCGGAGGCTGGGAGGCTGATCTTGCAGTCCTGATGGATTTGCGTAAGATGTCAGCGTTCCCCGCTTCAGTAAAGAGAGAGAAATTCATGCCCGAGACCACGTTACTCGCGCTCGCGCTGTCCGTGCAGGACGCGCATGCCGGGCTCGTCGCCACCGTCGATGCGCTCCCTGAAGAAGCGCGCTTCCTGATCGAAGAAGTCGACAAGCGCCTCAAGCTGATGGTCGCGACGCTCCGCGAGCGCGAACAACAGCTCGACAACCTTCACGACGCCGTCGCCGACCGTATCAACAACCTGCTGATGTCGATCCGAACGTGCAGCGACCTGTTGCGCAACGGCGACCCGCAAATCGCCAGCGTCCGCGAGCGCATCGACACGACCGTCGACAACGGACGGCAGGCGGTGAAGCAGTTGCGGGAGGCGTTGGGCAACGTCCGGTGATGGGCACCACAAGAGAACAAGAACGCCTCGCCTTTTTTCAAGCTCATGCACGCTTGACGTTCGGTTCGTAGTGCCTGTGGAGCGGCGGCCGCTCTCGGCCGCCGAATTCTCGCGAGAGGTCGGCGGCCGAAGCGGCCGCCGCTCCACAGGACGAGTCTGCGGAGGCACGATTAGACCTTCAGCCCGTAATTCCCCTCGCACAACGACTCTACCCCGCCCTCCCGCACCACGAACGTGTCCTCGATGCGCACGCCGAGCTCGCGGTCGGGGAAATACAGGCCCGGCTCGATCGTGAGGATGTCGTTCACTTCGACGAGGTCGCGGTTCGCATCCGTCAGGTGAAAGGACGGCTTCTCGTGGATGTCGAGTCCGACGCCGTGGCCGAGGCCGTGGACGTAGCCGGTGAGGGTCTTCGGATCGGAGCGGAGGGTCGCGTAGCCGTGCGACTCGAAGTAGGCGCAGACCATGTCCTGGTAGTGCTTTGCTTCGACGCCGGCGCGCATGGCGTCGCGCGCGAGCGTGAACGCCTCGAGCACTTGCGCGTGCATGCGCTGCAGCTCGGCCGGCACGTCGCCGATGCAGAACGTGCGCGTCATGTCAAAAAAATAACCGCTCGTTTTGTCGGCAGGAAAGATGTCGAGGACGATCGGCACGGACCTCCGCACCTCCTCGGCCGCGTTGCCGCGCGAATGCGGCACGCCGGCGTCGCGTCCCTGCGAGAGGATGGTCTCGTGATCTTCGATCATGCCGAGGCGCGCGATCTCGGAGGAGACGAACGATTTGAGATCGCCGATCGTCATCGATTTTCCGCGTTCGCAGTCGCGCAGCATCGCGCGCACGCCACCGACGACCTGCTGCGTCCGCGCGCCGACGGAACGGATCGCGTCGATTTCCCACGGCTCCTTCCGCTTGCGCGCGAGCTGGATGATGTCCTCGCCGTTCGAGCGATGCACGCGCCGGCCGCGCGCTTCGAGCGACTCGATGATGCCGTGGTAGAGCTGGACCGGGACGTTGCCGAAGAAGGCGATCGCGTCGCCGGCGCCGAGCTCGCGCAGGAGGATGTCGAAGAATTCGGCGTACGCGGCGCTGACGTTCGTCGCGCTCTGGAAGATGCGGTCGTGGTCGAACTCCGACGCGAGCCGTACTTCGAGGCCCGTCGCCGCCGCTTCTTCGCGCTCCATCGGGTAGGTGACGAGCAGCGGATTGCGATCGACGCGCTTGACCGCATACCCGCGCGTCACCTTCGCGCCGCGTGACAGCCAGCGAAACGACGAATGCATCGCCTCGTGCATCGGCACGATCAGCGTGTCGATCGCGCGGTTGCGCATGAGCTCATCAAGATCACGCAACATTCCTGGATGGGCCCACTTTCTGCCTTCTGCCTTCTGCCTTCTGCTTTTTGCTTTTTGCGGTGCCGCGCTTCGTCGCGTGGCGGCGTGGGCGTTTCAGATACGTCGGGCGAAACTCCGGCGCGGCGAGGGCGGCACCGCGGACGAGCATACACCCGCACCGGCACCGTTCTCGCTGATTCGCATCGCGGATGAAGGTGATGTCGTACAACATCCAGGGCCACGCCGCCGCCAGGCGTGAAGATCATCTCCCCAAGCTCGCCGAGATCATCGCCGCGGTTCAGCCCGACATCGTGGGACTGCAGGAGGTGCATTGCCGTACGCGCGCCGGTCCCGCGCATCAGGGTGAAGTGCTCGCGTCGCTCACCGGCATGCAGCATTGGTTCGGCCGCAGCTGCGCGATGGACGGCGGCGACTACGGCAATGCCGTCCTCACGCGCGGCACGGTCGAGTCCGCGTACGTCCATCCGCTGCCGGGCTCGGGCGAGCCGCGCTCGGTGCTACAGGCAGACGTCGCGCTGAACGGATCGCGCTTCACGTTTTTCGTCACGCATCTCGCCGCATGGGGCCGCCTGCTCCGCAAGGCGCGCATGCAGCAGGTCGCGCACCTCGGCGACATCACCGCCCGCGGCGCATGGCCGCACGTGCTCGTCGGCGACTTCAACGTGCCGCCGGCCGCGGAAGAGATTCGCACGCTGCTCGCACACGGACATCTGCGCGTATGCGGCGACATCAAGGAGGCAACGTTCCCGATGACACGACAGCGGCTCGACTACGTGTTCTGCGATCCGCGCTGGGAGTTCCGCGGCGCGGAAGTGATCCGCCGCGGGCCGTCCGATCACTGGGCGCTCGTCGTCGAGCTCCAACTGCGAGGGGAAGCGTGAAGGCGCGACGCTGGCTGCTCGCCCTCAGCTACGCTCCGCTGCTGTTTCTCATCTGGTCGATCAAACGCCGCAGCCGCAAGCAGCTGCATCTGGAAGAGACCGACATCGAGGATCTCATCCCGTCGATCGCCGGCCTCACGCAGGGCACGCTCACCGAGGGCAATCGCGTCGAGGTCCTGCAGAACGGCGCGCTGTGGGATCGCTTGTTCGCCGACATCGAGGCGGCGCAGAAGACGATCAACTACGAGACGTTCCTCAGCAAAGAAGGAGAGCTGACGCGACGCCTCAGCGACGTGCTCGCTCGGAAAGCGCGCGCGGGCGTGCAGGTGCGGCTGCTGCTCGACGGCACGGGCGGCCGCTTTTACGGCGACGCCGATCTCGTGCGCATGCGCGAGGCCGGCGTGAAGATCGAGCGCTATCACCCCGTGCGCATGCGCAACATCGGGCGCATCAACAATCGCGATCATCGAAAGATCTGCGTCGTCGACGGATGCGTCGCGTACACCGGCGGGCACTGTCTCGTCGACGCCTGGCTCGGCGATGCCGAAGACGCGGATCACTTCCGCGACATCAGCGTGCGCGTCGAAGGGCCGGTCGTCGCGCAATTGCAGTCGGCGTTCGCGGAGAACTGGATCGAAGAAAGCGGCGAGGTGCCGGGCGGGACGAATTTCTTTCCGCGGCTCGAGCGCGCCGGCGACGTCGCCGCGCACGCGGTGTGGGTGTCGACGACCGGCAGTCCGTCATCGGTGAAGCTGCTGCACTACCTGCTGATTCGCGCCGCGACGCGCCGCATCACGATTCAGAATCCGTACTTTCTGCCCGATCCCGCCCTGCGCAAAGCATTGATCGACGCGGTCGCGCGCGGCGTCGACGTGCGCGTGATGATCCCCGCCGCCACCGCCAGCGACTCGCCGTTCGTGCAGCACGCGAGTCATCATCTTTACGGAACGCTCCTCAAAGGCGGCGTGCGACTCTTCGACTATCACAACACCCTGCTGCATCAAAAAGTGCTCGTCGTCGACGAGCGGTGGGCATCGGTCGGCTCGACGAACTTCGACGCGCGCTCGTTCGATCTCAGCGACGACGTCTCGCTGATGATCTACGACGAGCGCATCGCGCGCGAGCTCGAGGACACGTTCGACCGCGATCTCGCGCACGCCACCGAAGCTCATCTCGACTCGTGGCTGCGCCGCTCCGCGAAACACAAGCTGATCGACTTCAGCGCATTCGTCTTCAACGAGCAGTTGTGACGTGGAACGCGTCGACGAAGCGCTGCATCTCGTCGGGCGTGCCGATCGTGACGCGCAGGTGTTGCGGCATCGCGGGGAAGAGGCGTCCGGGGCGCACGCCCTGCTCGCGGAACTTTGCGAGCAGCGGCTTCACGTCCTCGCGCATGTCGATCATCATGAAATTAGCTTCGCTCGGGAGCGCGTGATAGCCGAGGCGTTCGATTTCGGCGACGACGTGCGCGCGCGTGTCGTGATTGCGCTTGCGCGACGCGATGACGTGCGCGGTGTCGCTGAGCGATGCGTTCGCGGCGACGGCGGCGGGAAGATTGATCGGGTCCCACGCCTGCTGCGCCTCGAGCTTCTCGATCGTCGCGTGCTGCGCGAGCGCGTAGCCGCAGCGCATGCCGGCCATGCCGTAGATTTTCGAGAACGTGCGCGCGACGATGAGGTTCGGCTTCGTCGCGATGAGCGGCGCGACCGATTCGTAGTCCGGCGACTCGGCGTAATGAAAATACGCTTCGTCGACGAGGACGGCGGTCGATGACGGCACCGCGTCGAGGAACGCGCGCAGCGCGGCCTTCGGCGTGATCGTCGCCGTCGGATTGTTCGGATTGCAGATGTAGACCAGGCCGGCGTCGCGCGACGCGTCGAGCATCTTGCCGAGATCGTGCGCATATGCGGCATCGAGCGCCACTTTCACGACCTCGCGGTCGCGCGCGTGGTTCCAGAGCGCCTCGAACGTCGGATTCGCGGTCACGAGTTTTCCGGGAAACGCGAATGCGGCGAGGCGGAGGATGTCACTCGAGCCGTTGCCGAGGAGGACTTCGCTCGTCGTCACGCCGTGCAGCTTCGCGATCGTCGCCACCAACACGTCGCGCGCTTCGTCGGGATAGCGGAACAGCTCGCCGAGGGAGTCGCGGATCGCGCGCATGGCAGCGGGCGAGGGGCCGTACGGATTCTCGTTCGCGTTGAGAAGCACGGGCGCGCCCGGCGCGCCGCGCGTGAGCACCGACGGAAACGCGGCGACGGCTGCGCCTGCGCCGAGGAGAGTGGCGAAGCGGCGGCGGGAAAGATTGGGTTGCATGACGTGAATATACGCCGCGGCGCGCGATGTGCTACGGTTGTGTCCCGTACCGCATGGAGCCCGCACCGGAGCAGCAGAGCAGGCGCTACCTCTTCACGCTATCCCTCGGAGCACTCGGAGTCGTCTACGGCGACATTGGAACGAGTCCGCTCTACGCATTTCGTGAATGTTTCTCCGCCGAGCATCACCTCACGCCGACGCCGACGAACGTCCTCGGCATCCTCTCGCTGATTTTCTGGTCGCTGGTGATCGTCATCTCGATCAAATATCTCCTGTTCGTCATGCGGGCCGACAACCGCGGCGAAGGCGGCATCCTCGCGCTGATGTCGCTCGTGCGTCCGCGACGCTCGATGCGACGCACGTCCCTTCTCGGCCTCGGACTCTTCGGCGCCGCGCTCTTGTACGGCGACGGCATGATCACGCCGGCGATCTCCGTGTTGTCCGCGATCGAAGGCCTCGAAGTCGCCGCGCCGAAAGTCGAGACGTACGTCGTCCCGCTGACGATCATCGTGCTCATCGCGTTGTTCATGGTGCAGAAATTCGGCACCGCGAAAGTCGGCGCGGCATTCGGTCCGGTGATGGTCGTCTGGTTCGCCACACTCGGCGTCCTCGGCGTATGGCACATCCTGAAGGAGCCGGCGGTGCTGCGCGCGATCCTGCCGACATACGGCTATCGATTTTTCGCCGTGAACCACCTCACCGGCTTCTTCGTCCTCGGCGCGGTCTTCCTCGTCGTCACCGGCGGCGAGGCGCTGTACGCGGACATGGGCCATTTCGGCGCGCGTCCGATCCGCCTCGCGTGGTTCTCGTACGTTTTCCCCGCGCTGCTGCTCAACTATTTCGGACAGGGCGCGTTTCTCTTGCACACGCCGGCCGGCATCAAGCAGCCGTTCTTCATGATGGCGCCGTCGTGGTCGTTGTATCCGCTCGTCGGGCTCGCGACCCTCGCGACGGTCATTGCGTCGCAGGCCGTCATCTCCGGCGCGTTCTCGCTCACGCGTCAGGCCGTGCAGCTCGGATATCTGCCGCGCATCCGCGTGCGCCACACGTCCGAGCGTGAGATCGGGCAGATCTACATCAGCTCGATCAACTGGGTGCTGATGATCGCGGCGATCGGACTCGTGCTCGCGTTCAAGCGCTCGACGAACCTCGCCGCCGCGTACGGCGTCGCCGTGACCGCCACGATGGCGGTGACGACGATGCTCTTCGCCGCATTCGCGCGCGAGCGCTGGCACTGGACGTACGGACGCGTCTCGCTGTTCATGATCCCGCTGCTCACGATCGACCTCGCGTTCTTCGGCGCGAACATCATCAAGATCGCCGACGGCGGCTGGTTCCCGCTCGCGGTTGGGATCCTGATCTATTCGATGATGTCGACGTGGCGCATCGGCCGGCGCGTCCTCAGCGAGAAACTCGCCGCGCAGGCGATGTCGATCGACGACTTCCTGCAGCAGCTCGCGACCAACAAAATCCCGCGCGTCCCCGGCACCGCGATCTTCATGTCGCGCCACTCCGACGGCATCCCGACGACGCTCCTGCACAACATCAAACACAACAAAGTCGTGCACAAGAACGTGGTGCTGATGACCGTCGAGACCGAGGACCGCTCGCACCTCGCGGAGAACGAGCGCTACGACTGGAAAGACCTCGGCCAGGGCGTGTATCGACTCATGCTCCACTTCGGCTTCATGGAAGACCAGGACATTCCGAGCGTCCTCGAACGCCTCGCGACGCAGCCGGTATCGTTCAATTCGATGACCACCAGCTACTTCCTCGGCCGCGAAACGCTCATCCCCACACGGGCCACCAAGATGGCCATCTGGCGCGAGCACATCTTCGCCTGGATGATGCGCAACTCCTCGAGCGCGTCGGTCTTTTTCAACCTGCCTGCGAACCAGGTGATCGAGTTGGGGGCGCAGGTGGAGTTATGAGGTGAGGGCAGAGCGCGGAGCGCAAATGCATGCAACGGCTTTTACGCCCTCGGCCCTTCGCCCTCTGCGTCATCGAGGGAGGCACCTTTCATGTAACATCGCAGTGGGTGATCACGATCGCCGAGCTTCGAGCCATCGCCAACGCACGTCTTGACGACGCATCTGTACTTTTCCAAAATGACCGGTTGGACGGGGCGGTATATCTTTGCGGCTACGCGATCGAGCTTTCTCTCAAGGCCAGAATCTGCACCACATTGGGTTGGCTTGGTTTTCCCGTAACGCGTAGCGAATTCGAGAACCTGGCAAGTTTTAAGACGCACAAACTGGACGTACTGCTTTTGCTGTCCGGTCTCGAACAACTTATAAAAACGAAGCATCTCGAACAATGGTCCGCCGTATCTACTTGGGATCCAGAGGCGCGTTACAAAAGTGTCGGCCACACGACCAGCGAACAAGCTGAACTCATGCTCTTTTCGACAATACTTCTTTCGGGTGTCATATGAGCGATTTGACGAAAAAGGTAGCGGAAGTTGAGAAGGATCTGGCGTTAACGAACGGATCGTTGAACCTATTTGCAGTCTTGCAGCGGGAGGATCTCGCAGGCCGTTGGGACATTGTCATCTCAGCGTCGTGGGCAAAGGAAGACAAAGCGACGTTACAAATGATCGCCAACGCGATTCGCCAACACCTTGCACCGGAAGACATCGTTAACCTGGCCCGGATCGTTGTGCTGCCAGCTGGTGAAGACCCCGTTAAAGCGATCACTGAGAATTACGAAGTGGAGCATGGGCAAATTGAGCTACTCGAGCCGGCCCGCTTCGGATTGCCCGTCAAGCATGGCGTTATCATCACTTCCCGGCGCGCTGCCTGACGTCAGGCGCTCGATCCGAAACGCCCGCCGATGAGTCCAGGCGCGGGCGATGCTCTGAGCCTGGATGTAATTCGCGGTTGCGCGATCCGCGCAGTTACGCGGTTGCGCGGCAGATCAGCGCCGCGTAAACTGCGAGACCGCGTGACTGCGCAACCGCGCTTACGGCGCCAACTCCAACACCATCCGATACGCGCTCACATCCTGCGCGGGATTGCTCATCACGCCCGCCGTCCCCATGAACAAGAGCCGGAACAACCGGTACGTCTCCAGCGACGACTGCGCGATGATCGCGTCCTTGTTCTCGACCCACCGCTGATGGCCGTTGCGCGCCCACAAGTAGTAGTTGCGGCGATCGTTGTAGACGCCGGCGAGTTGCATGCGTGATTGATCGACCGCTTCCATCAGCTGCGGCATGTAGACCATGCGGAACGTGCCGGGCCAGACGTATTTGGTGATGAAGCTCGAGGTTCCGAACGGAACTTTGCCGGCGGCGAAGTCGAGGTAGGCGCGCGCCCCGGGTTTGAGCAATTCGGAGAAGCGCTGCATGACGCGCGGGTAGTCGGACAGATCTTCGATCACGCCCATGCACGAGATGGCGTCGAAGCGGCGGCCGGGTTGGAAGGTGAAGAAGTCCTGATAGGAGACCGATGCGTTCAATGAATCGCGGTCGATCAGCTCTCTCGTGTACGCCATCTGATCGTGCGAAAGCGTGATCGCGGTGACGCGCGCGCCGCGCGTCGACGTGAAGCGCGTCATGCCGCCCCAGCCGCAGCCGATCTCGAGCAGCTCCTGCCCTTCCTTCAAACGGAGCTGGTCCCACGCGAACTGGTACTTGCGATGCGTGCTGACTTCGAGCGTTTCCTCGTCATTCTCGTAAATGCCCGGCGTGTAGGCGTGATAGTCGTTGTCGGTGCAGAAGAGCTGGATGTTTTTCGAGTCGTAGTGCTTCGCGATCCAGGCGGGATTGAGCTTCTCGCGGCCGAGGAGCATCGGCTGGAGCCGGCGCCAGATTTTGAGCCAGAGATTTTTGTCGTCGATGAATGTGCGCAGCCACATCGCCTTGACGACGTCGCCTTCGATGTCGAGATCGCCGCGCACATACGCCTCCGCAATCGTCAGCTCTTCGAGCGATTTCAGCGCGCTCATCCCGCGGTCGTTGCGGATGTAGAGATCGAACTCCGGCTCGCCGTCGCCGACCGTCGTCACGCCCGACTGCGTGTGCACGCGAAACGCGCACGGCAGCTTCGCGACGCGCGACAGCATGCTGTTGATGAAGCCACCGACGTCCGTTCCGGTGAGCGCAGCGGCGGGCGTGTCCAGGACCTTGCTCATTTGAGCGACCTCCTCGAGATCATTCGTTGGGGGACAAGCTTACTACTCGATTCCTTCTTGCCGGAACCTTCCCGTGCCCCCTTGCCGCAACCCTCCCGTGCCCGCGCCCGCTCCCGCTCCCGCGCCCGGGGCGGGTGGGCATACGTCGCTTCGCTCAATTCCCCCCACCCCGGGGCGCGGAAGCGGGAGCGGGCACGGGCGCGGGACGCACGGCGGCGCGATCAATCCATCTCCGCGCGCCATCCGTACCTTCGACAACTAAGGAGGCCCGGATGAAAAGAACTCTGCCCCTCGTCTCTCTCGTGCTCTTCGCGTTTTCCCTTCTCGCCGCCGACGCTCCGAAGCCGAAGTCGCTCTACGAGCGCCTCGGCGGATACGATGCGATCTCGGCCGTCACCGACGATTTCATCGGACGGCTCGCGTCCGACAAATCGCTCGCCCGCTTCTTCACCGGTCACGCGACCGACTCGCTGACGAAGATCAAGCAGCACGTCGTCCTCCAGCTCTGCGCCGCGACCGGCGGCCCGTGCGTGTACATGGGGCGCGACATGAAGACGTCGCACGCGGGACTCGGCATCAGCGAAGCGGATTGGAATCAGGCCGCCGCGCTGCTCGTGCAGACACTCGACAAGTTCAAAGTGCCGGCGCAGGAAAAAGGCGAGGTGCTCGCCGCCGTGTCGACGCTGAAGAAAGACATCGTCGAGAAATAGAAGATGTGCTGGGTGCTGAGTGCTGGGTGCTGAGTTCTGCGTGCTGGGCGGACTGAAGGCAGCACCCAGCACCCAGCACTCAGCACCCAGCACCCAGCACCCAGCACCCAGCACCCAGCACCCAGCACTCAGCACGCAGCACCTGTATTCTTCCGGGGATGTCGTCGTACATCCCCGAACCTCCTTCCGATTCGTACTGGGACGCGTCTCCCGATTTTCGTGCGCTCTGCCGCCGCAAGTTGAGCGACGCGGCGTACGCGTGGGCGGAGCCGCAGCTCGCGGCGATGGGGGAGCGCGCGGCGAAGGAAGTCGCGCCGCTCGCGGCGATCGCGGATCGCGAGCAGCCGCGCCTCATCACGCACGACTCGCGCGGCGCGCACGTGAATCGCGTCGAGTATCACCCGGCGTATCGCGAGATGGAGCGCATCGCCTACGGCTCCGGCATGATCGCGATGAAGTATCAGACGCACGATCATTCGAGCTCCTCGCAATTCACCGGCTTCGCCCTCGGCTATCTCTTCGCGATGGCGGAGCTGGGTTTGTATTGCCCGCTCTGCATGACCGACGGCGTCGCGCGCGTGCTCACGCGCCACGGCACGCACGATCAGGTGATGCGCGTCGTGCCGCATCTCACGTCGACGAGTCTCGACACGCTGTGGACGGGCGGGATGTTTCTGACCGAGCGCTCGGGCGGATCGGACGTCGGCACGAACGAAACGGTCGCGCGCAAGAACGGCGACGGCACGTGGCGGCTCAGCGGGCACAAATGGTTTTGCTCGAATGTCGATGCCGAGGCGGTGCTCGTCACGGCGAAGATCGACGGAGCGGGCGAGGGGACGCGCGGACTCGGAACGTTTCTTCTCCTTCCGCGCGAGACGAGCGGCGTCACGATCGAGCGGCTGAAGGACAAGCTCGGAGTGCGGTCGATGCCGACGGGTGAAGTGACGCTGACGGACGCGCACGCGGAAGAAGTCGGCGGGTTCGCGGCAATGACCGACATGCTCAACCTCTCGCGTTTGTACAACGCCGTCGCGGCGTGCGGCGCGATCGGACGCGCGGTGTACGAGGCGCGGCATTACATCGAGCGGCGGCAGGCATTCGGACGCCCGGTCATCGAGTGGCCGCTCGCGCAGGAAACCTTTTTCGATCTCGTCGCGGAACACGCGGCCGCGCTGCTGCTGACCTTCGAAACCGTCGAATGCCTCGCGCGCGCGGATGCCGGCGACGCCGACGCCGCGAAGTTGCTGCGCGTCCTCACGCCGATCACGAAGGCGGTGACGGGAAAGATCGCGGTGCCGTGTGTGTCCGAGGCGATGGAGTTGATCGGAGGGAACGGATATATCGAAGAGAGTCCGTTGCCGCGGCTGTTGCGCGACGCGCAGGTGCTGCCGATCTGGGAAGGGACGACCAACATCCTCGTCCTCGACGCGCTGCGCGTCGCGCACAAGGACGGCAGTCACGAGCTGCTGCTGTCGCGGATTCGCACGCGATTTCCCCGCGAGGCCGACGCGCTCGCGTACACATTCGCGTCGCTCGACGAGCGCGACGCGCGCGGCTGGATCGATCGCCTCGCGCGTCTGTATCAGCTCACGCTGCTGCTCGACGCGGAGCACGGCGAGTACGCCGACCGCCTCGTGAACCGGCCGCTGGGATTGCTGCCGGGCGCACGATGCGGTGCGGCGTAGTCAGCGTTGCAGGTTTACATCGGCGGATTCGCGACCCACGGATCGGGGCCGGGATCGTTGCCGTTGGCGATGCGCTCGAGCCGATCGAGATAGTGCTCCCATCCGTGCGTGTGCGATGCGGCCGATTCCGGCGTCGGCAGTCCGCGATGCGCGAAGCGCAGCAGCGTGCCGTCGCCCTTCGGGATCAACTCGAACTCGATCGTCGTCGAGCCGGGCGGCACGTTCTCGTTCTTTTCCCACCCCCAGGTGTACACGAGCCTGCGCGGCGGATCGATCTCGACGAATTCGCCGCGCGACGTGTGGCCGGGAATCACGTCGACGGAGTAGGCGCCGCCGCGGCGGACGTCGAACGTTGCGTTCATTCCCATCCAGCGGACGGCTTGTTGCGGATCGACGAGCAGCTCCCAGACCGTCTCCGGTGTTGCGGCGATGTGAATCTCGCGCTCGATCGTGTGCGTTTCAGTTGCGACGTCCATGTTTCTTCTTCCTTTCTTTTCGTTCGGCTTCCTGCTTCAGCGAGGCCAGCCGGTCTTCCCAGAATCCTTCGAGAAATTGCCGCAGCTCCGCGAGCGCCTCGGGGTTCGCGCGGTAGAGCCGCCGCGTGCCGTCGCGCCGCTCGCTAACGAGGCCCGCTTCCTTCAGCACGGTGAGGTGCTGCGAGACCGCGGGACGCGTGACGTCGAAGTGCGCGGCGATGTCGCCCGCCGACATCTCGTCGTCGCGCACGAGCGAGAGGATCTGTCGCCGGCGCGGCTCCGCGATCGCTTTCAGTGCTGCGTCCATCGGTCTCTCGTGTAACGCAGGCTTTCCTGCCTGCGAGGGGACAGGCTGGAAAGCCTGTCCTACACCGAGGCAATAGTAAGCAACCGCTTACGTAAGTGTCAAGTGACGCTCAAAACAACGTCCCGCCCTTCGCCTGCGCTCCGGCGAGGAGATCGAGGAACTTGGCGCGCGAGATCTCGCGTGCGCCGAGGGCGCGCATGTGCGGGGTCATGACCTGGCAGTCGATGAGCGTCGCGCCGCGCGCGCGAAGATGATCGGCGAGGAAAAGCAGCGCGAGCTTCGATGCGTTGGAGTGCGTGTGAAACATGCTCTCGCCGGTGAAGAGGCCGCCGGCGTCGATGCCGTACAGGCCGCCGACCAGCTCATCGCCCTGCCACGCTTCGATGCTGTGCGCGTCGCCCGAGTCGTGGAAGCGCGTGTAGGCGGTGATGATGTTGGGATGGATCCAGGTGCCGTCCTGATCGGGACGCGGAGCGGCGGCGCAGGCGCGGATGACGGCACGGAAATCGCGGTCGATCGTGAACGTCAGCGCGCTGCGCCGCTTCGCTTTCTGCAGCGATCGCGGCACGTGCAGTTCGTCCAGAAAGAGAATCGCGCGGCGGCGCGGCGAAAACCACGGCAGCGGCACGCTGTCGTGCGGCCACGGAAAAATCCCCTTGCGATACGCCTCGCGCAGCGTCTCCACGCGGAGGTCTTCGCCCATCGCCACGACGTCGCCCTGCGCGTAGCGCGGATCGGGGAAGCGCGCCATGGCGCTACACTAACCGATCGCCCGCGTCCTCGGACTCGTCCTCGGCATTCCGCTACACTAAGGCGCATGGCGAACTGGAGCGGATGGCATCTCGTCGAAGGCGGCGGCGTCACGGACAACGCGTCGAGCGCGGTCGTCTACAACGGCTCCCTGTACCTCTTCGCGAAAGCAGCGAACGCGAAGATCTACATGAATAAAGGCAACGGCGCCGGTGGGGGATGGGGAACGTGGAGCGAAGTTCCCGGCGGCGGCTACACGAACGCCGCGCCCGCGGCGGCGACGCAGGGCGGCAACCTCTATCTCTTCGCGCCGGGCATCAAAGACCACGCCGTCTACGTCACCAAATTCAACGGCAGGACGTGGAGCGGATGGACGCAGGTGCCCGGCGGCGGACTGACCGACGTCGCGCTTGCGGCGGCGACGCACAAAGGCGATTTGTATTTGTTCGGCAAAGGACTCGGCGACAAAAAGGTCTACGTCGACAAATTCAACGGCAACGCCTGGACAGGTTGGACTGAAGTTCCCGGCGGCGGCTACACCGACGCAGCGATGGCCGCGACGTCCGCGGGCGGGAAGTTGTACGTGTTCGCGCGCGGCATCAAAGACCGCGGCGTCTACGCGAACGCGTTGACGAACACGTGGAGCGGCTGGACGCGGCTCGGCACCGGCACGACGAAGCTCGGACTCGGCGCGACGACGAGCGGCAACAGCGCGTGGGTGATCGCCGTCGACGACGCCGCGAATCACGTCTGGACGTCGGGATCGACCGGCGGTCCGTTCAGCGCGTGGGCGGAAATTCCCGGCGGCGGCGTCACCGACGCGCCGGTCGGCGCGGTCACGAGCGGCGGAAAAATCTCGCTCTTCGCGAAGACGAAAGACGGGAAGCTCTGGATCAACACGTACCAGTGACGGCCCGACCCTTTGTGGCGACCGCTGCCCTCAGCGGTCGCGGCGGCGCTACGAGCCGCTGGCGCCGCCGTGAGGCGGCGCTATGACCGCTGGGGGCAGCGGTCACCACAAACTCAGACGCGCGGCGTCAATCCGTAGCGCTGCGCGAGCGCGACGAAGCGCGGATCATTGCGCAGCGGGTCGTAACGCGGCTCGGTCGGGAGGAACCACAACAGCGCGTTGCGCTCCTCCAGCGCCGCCTCGAGTGCGACCAGCGCTTCATTGAATTGCTGCATGCCGAGGCGCGCCATGAAAAATGCGTACGGCGAGACGTAACGCTGCCGCGCGTTTTCTTTCAACTGCTCGACGAGCGCCTCGGCCTCCGCAATGCGTCCGGCTTTTCCGTAGCAATGCGCGAGCGCTGCGATGTAGATCGACACCGGACCGGCGCTCTCGATGAGCAGGTTGAACTGCGCGATCGCGGCGTCGAACTCACCGCGCTGTTCGTACGAAAGCGCGAGGTAGTAATTCGCCGCGGTGACGGACGTCTCGCTGTCGATGATCGCGCGATAGCACGCCACCGCTTCGTCGAAATGCCGGCCGATGTGCAGCGTGATGCCGACGGCGACGCTGATGATCGGCGAGAGCGGATCGAGTGTCTGCGCGAGTTGAATGAGCTCGAGTCCGCGCACGGTTTTTCCCGCGCCGCTGTACAGGAGACCAAGCCAGTGCGGCGCCCACGGATAGTTCGGATTGAGCTGCATCGCTTCTTCGAGCTCGCGATGCGCGGTCTCCCAGTCCCATTCGATCAGACCCGCGGCGCATCCGAGGGCGGCGTGCGGCTCGGCGAGCGCCGGATCGAGCTCGATCGCCTGACGCGCCGACGCTTTGACGCGCGGAAGAATGTCGCGTCCCGGCAGCGCCTGCATCGTCGCCAGCATCACGTAGGAGTCGGCGACTCCCGCGAATGCCTGCGCGAACGCAGGATCGAGGTCGACGGCCTGCTGAAAAAACGCGAGCGCCTGCTTCAGCGCGGCCGGATGACGCTTGACCCACTGAAAGCGGCCTTTGAGAAAAAGATGCTGCGCCTCCGGATCGACGGGGCGCTTCTTCTTCATGATTTTGCGCGGCGCGGACGACAGCGTGCTGGAGGTGCGAATGTGCTGCACCATGTCGGCGGCGATGTTGTCGGCGAGCGCCGTCACGTCGCCGGCGGAGCGATGGAACTGCGAATGCCACAGACGGTTGCCATCGCGCGTGCCGAGGAGCTCGACGTCGACGTACAACTCGTCCGCGCCGGCACGCGCGCGCAGCACGCCGATCGCGGCGACGTTCAACTCGCGTCCGACCTGCTTCGCGTCGAGCGTGCTCTCGTTCCAGCGCTCGGTTGAGGCGGGCGCGACGACGCGCAGCTTGCGCACGTGCGCGAGCGCGCCGGCCACGCTCTCGGCGAGTCCGTAGACGAGGTACTCCATCTCCGGATCCGTCTCCTCGCCCGCGAACGCGAGGATCGCGATCGAGCCGATCTTTCCCTGCGGACGCGCGGCGGGAGGCGCAGCCGGCAATGCCTGCGTCGCTTCGACTTCGGCGGGCACGCGCGTGCGGCGCGAGCGCGACGGCTGCCGATCCATCAGGTTGTGCAGCTCTTCGAGCATCACCGCGGCGGTCGGGAATCGCTTCGACGGCTCTTTCGCGAGCGCGCGTTTGAGGATCGGCATCAGCCGCGCGTACTGCTCGTCTTCGATCGCCGGCAGCTCGTCGAAGAGAATCGCGGTGATCGTCGCGACCGCGTTCTCGCGATCGAACGGACGATGTCCGGTCGCCATCTCGTACAGCACGATGCCGAGGCTGAAGATGTCGCTGCGGCCATCGATCGGAACGCCGCGCAGTTGTTCGGGCGACATGTAGGGCGCCGTGCCCGTCACCGTTCCCGGCGTCGACATCAGCATCTCCGTCGACGCCTCGGACAACTGCTCGAGCTTCGCCAGTCCGAAGTCGAGCACTTTGACCTGCCCGCGCGGCGTGATCATGATGTTGAGCGTTTTGATGTCGCGATGAATGATCCCGCGGCTGTGCGCCTCGTCGAGCGCCGCGGCGATCTGCGACGCGACGTCGATGCATTCCTGCAGCGAGAAGCGTTGATGCTCGAGACGCTCGTACAACGTCTCGCCCTCGACGTACTGCATCACGATGTACGGCCGCCCCTCGTACTCGCCGACCTCGTGGATCGTGCAGACGTTGGGATGGTCCATCGCCGCGACCGCGCGCGCCTCGCGCAGCATCCGCTTCTTCGCTTCAGCATCACGGAGAAAGCTTTCCGGCAGCATCTTGATCGCGACGCGTCGGCCGAGCTTGGAATCGTCGGCGAGATAAACCTCGCCCATTCCGCCCTCCCCGATGAGCGAAGCGATTCGATAGTGAGCGATGGACTGCGGTGCCGAAGTCACGGTGCGGGCGACATCATGACAAAACGAGGGACGATCGGGGAGGGGGAGTTAGACTGATAGTTGAGATGGTGACCATTAGCGATGCGAGGACTCGACTCTCGGAACTCGTTCTTCGAGTTGAAAGGGGAGAGGAGATTGTGATCACGCGTCGGGGCCGCCCCGTCGCTCGCCTCGTTTCCTTCCGCGAGAATTCCATCAAACGGAAGCCGGGACGAATGCGTGGAAGGATTCGCATGCGGCGACACTTTGACGAGCCGCTCTTCACACTATTTTCGATGTGAGGACGGCGTTAAGGACACCAGCACGAAGTTTTTAGTTGCCGTCATCTAGAAGCAGAGGTACTGCGCGATGCAGAATCTCGAATCGAATGACCGCCCCTCACCCGGCGCTTCGCGCCACCCTCTCCCCGCAAGCGGGGCGAGGGGCAACAAACACGAACATCGAGATTTGTGGCCCTTCGCCCCGCTTGCGGGGAGAAGGTGCCCGAGGGCGGATGAGGGGCTGTCATTAGCGGCGAAGGATCTCAAATACAACGCTCGTTTGAGACCTCTTCGCCTCTTCGCGACTCAAAATGACGGCTGTCAATAAACCAACCTCAACTCGTCCCGCTCCCCATCCACCACCACCCGCCCCTCGTACTCGCCGACCTCGTGGATCGTGCAGACGTTCGGATGGTCCATCGCCGCGACCGCGCGCGCCTCGCGCAGCATCCGCTTCTTCGCTTCAGCATCGCGGAGAAAGCTCTCCGGCAGCATCTTGATCGCGACGCGCCGGCCGAGCTTGGAGTCGTCGGCGAGATAAACCTCGCCCATCCCGCCCTCCCCGAGGAGCGAAGCGATCCGATAGTGAGCGATGGACTGCGGTGCCGAAGTCACGGTGCGGGCGACATCATGACAAAACGAGGGCCGATCGGGGAGGGGGTGGGGGCAGGACGCTCATTTTGACACCTTGATGCGTCCTACTTACACTTTGATGCGTGACACGCACGACGCTTGCGATCGACGATGAAGTACTCAGGCGCATGAAAGAGAAAGCGGCGCGTGAGGGCAGAACGCTCCAGGATACGGCGAACGAGCTGCTTAAACAGGCGCTGATGATGCAGCGTCCTCGAAAGAGAAAAAAATTGACGCTTCGGGGATGGAAAGCGGCCTTGCGATCGGGTGTCGATCTGCTGGACCGCGACAAATTGTTCGATTTGATGAACGGACGTTGAGTTTTGCGGGCCGTCGATACGAACGTTCTGGTCTACGCCGAGATCATCTCGTCGCCGCATCACCGCATTGCACGATCACTGCTCGCGGAGCTGGTCGAGGGGGTGGTCCCGTGGGCAATTCCATGGCCATGCATCTATGAATTTCTTCGCGTGATCACTCACCCGCGCGTGTTTTCACCACCGGTTCCACTGGCCGTCGCTCTTCACGACCTCGATGAGATCCTGACATCGCCGACCCTCATGCTGCTTTCGGAGACGGACAGACATTCCGAGGTGATGAAGACGGTTGTTTCCAGTTCAGGAGTAACCGGGAACCTGCTTCACGACGCCCATATCGCAGCTCTCTGCATCGAGCACGGAATTAGCGAATTGGTGACGGGTGATCGTGACTTCAGTCGCTTTCCGATTCGCGTCGTGAATCCGTTTCAATAAACCAACTTCAACTCGTCCCCCTCCCCATCCACCACCACCCGCCCGCCCGTGGCGAGGGTGCCGAAGAGGATTGCGTCCACCAGCGGCTCTTTGATCTTGGACGTGATCAGGCGCGCCATCGGTCGTGCGCCGAAGGCTTTGTCGTAGCCGTGTTTGGCGAGCCAGGCGCGGCCGGACTCGTGCAGTTCGAGAGTCACGTTTTTCGGGGCGAGTTGGGCCTGGAGCTCGGCGATGAATTTGTCGACGACTTTTTCGATCGTCTCGAATGCTAGGGGCTCGAACGCAATCCATGCGTCGAGGCGGTTGCGGAATTCGGGGGCGAAGGTGCGCTCGATCGCGCCGCGTCCGCGTCCGCTTGCCGGGTTGTTGCGGAAGCCGACGCCCGCTTCCGTCATCTCGCGTCCCCCGGCGTTGGTGGTCATGATGATGGCGACGTTGCGAAAGTCGGCTTTCTTGCCGTTGTTGTCGGTGAGCGTCGCGTGATCCATCACCTGCAGGAGGATCGAGAAAAGATTCGGATGTGCTTTCTCGATCTCGTCCAGCACGAGCACGGCGTACGGCGTGCGGATGATCGCGTCCGTGAGGAGTCCGCCCTGGTCGAAGCCGACGTAGCCGGGAGGCGCGCCGATGAGGCGCGACACGGTGTGCGGCTCCATGTACTCGCTCATGTCGAAGCGAATGAACTCGACGCCGAGGGAGTGGGCGAGTTGTTTGGCGAGCTCGGTTTTGCCGACGCCGGTGGGACCGCTGAAGAGAAACGATCCGATCGGCTTGTCGCTGTTGCCGAGGCCGGAGCGGGAGAGCTTGATCGCATTCACGATCTGCTTGATCGCGTGGTCCTGGCCGAAGATCACCTGGCGCAAGTCCTCTTCGAGACGGCCGAGGCGGTCTTTCTCGGAGAGCGCGATCGTGCGCGGCGGGATTTTGGCCATGCGGGAGACGACGGTCTCGACTTCGTGGACGTCGATGACGTCGGACGGCGAAGACGCCGGCGTTCCGCGCAGCATGCGCGACCTCGCGCCCGCTTCATCCAATACGTCGATCGCTTTGTCGGGGAGATGGCGATCGTGGATGTACTTCGCCGAGAGCTCGGCCGCGAGTTGCAGCGCGTCGTCGGTAAAGGTCACGCCGTGATGCTGCTCGTAGTAGCCCTTGAGTCCTTTCAGGATCTCGATCGTCTCGGGGATCGTCGGCTCGCCGATCTCGATCTTCTGGAAGCGCCGCGCGAGTGCGCGGTCGCGTTCGAACGACGCTTTGTATTCCGCGTACGTCGTCGATCCGATGACCCGCAATTTTCCTGACGCGATCGCGGGCTTGAGCAGGTTCGACGCGTCCATCGTTCCGCCGCTCACCGCGCCGGCGCCGACGATCGTGTGGATCTCGTCGATGAAGAGGATTGCGTCCTTTTTCTCGACCAGCGCGGCGATGACGGCTTTCAAGCGCTGCTCGAACTCGCCGCGATATTTCGTCCCCGCGAGAACGGCGCCCATGTCGAGCGCGTAGACCTCGCATCCTTTGAGAACGGGCGGGACTTCGTCGCGATGAATTTTCAGCGCGAGTCCTTCCGCGATCGCGGTCTTGCCGACTCCCGGCTCGCCGACGAAGAGCGGATTGTTCTTGCGGCGGCGGCAGAGGATCTGGATCGTGCGCTCCAGCTCGAGCGAGCGGCCGATGAGCGGATCGATCTCGCCGTTCTTCGCGCGCGCGACGAGGTCGACGGCGAACGTTTTCAGCGGATCGCGCGACGGCGCGTCCTCTTCCTCGGGCATCGCGAACGCGGGCTCACCGCCCGGCGTTTCTTTGGCGATGCCGTGCGAGAGGTAATTGAGAACGTCGAGCTTGTTCACGCCCTGCTCGCGCAGGAAAAAGACGGCCTGCGACTGATCGGCCTGATAAATTGCGGCGAGCATCTGTCCGGTATCGACTTCTTTTCGCCCCGCGCTCTGCGCGTGCAGCTGCGCGTACTGAATCACGCGTTGCAGCATCGTCGTGAGCACCGGCTGGATGACGCCGTCCTCGTCCTCGATCCGCTCGTACGTTTTCTCGATGAAGTCGTCGAGCAGTTTCTTGAGCTCCTCGACGCTGCCGCCGCACGCGCGCACGACGTTCGCGACGTCGCGGTCGTGCAGCAGCGCGAACAGGAGATGTTCGATCGTGACGTATTCGTTCTTTCGCTGCGCCGCCTCGTTGACGGCGAATTCGAATGATGCTTGAAGGCTCTTGGCAATCATGACGTTTTGGGTAAAAGGTAAAGGGTAAAAGGTAAAAGTGCTCCGCCGAGTGGCGCGATCATCGTCGAAGGCTCTGCTACTTTCACCTTTAGCCTGGTAAGGGTAAAAGGTAAAAGTGCTCCGCCGAGTGGCGCGATCGTCGTCGAAGGCTCTGCTACTTTCACCCTTTGCCTTTCACCTTTATGCTTTCTCCATCGTAACCAACAACGGGTATTCCTGCTCCCGCGCGAGACTCGTCGTCCGTTCGACTTTCGTCTCCGCGATCTCGTACGTGTAAATGCCGGCGACGCCGACGCCGCGCAGGTGGACGTTCAGCATCACCTGGAGCGCCTGCTCCGGCGGCATGTTGAAGACCGACTCAAGGACCCAGACGACGAACTCCATGGTGGTGTAGTCGTCGTTGTGGAGAAGGACTTTGAAGAGCGGCGGCTCTTCGACCTTCTCCCGGCTCTCCGCGACCGCGGCCTCTTCGAACTGCGCGTCGGGCGGCAGCATCGTTCGTGTCGTAACGCAAAAGACGCGCTCGAAAATGCCTTACGGAAATCGCGACAGCACGTGCTGCGTCATCGCCTTGGCCAGCTCGTGCTCGCCCATGAACACCGCGCCGGCGTTTTCCTCGCGCAGCAGCATCGCCTCCTCGTCGCTGTGCGTCCGCAGCACGATCTCGATCCGCGGATTCAGCTTGCGCGCGACGTCGATCATCTTCCGGATGCCGACCGGGTCGGGCGTCGCGATCACGAGCATCGCCGCGCGCGCGACGTGCGCCTGGATGAGCACCGCCGCGTCGCGCGCGTCGCCGGACACGGCGTGGATGCCTTCTTCGCGCAGCGACTCGACCAGCTCGCGATTCTGTTCGGCGACGGTGTACGCGACGTTGCGCTCGCGCAGCGCGTCGGCGATGCGGCGGCCGACGCGGCCGTAACCGACGATCGCGACGTGTCCCGTCAGCTGCGCGGCGTCGACGGTCGACGGCAACTCGGCGAGCGGATCGCTGCGCCGCGCGCGAATCCATCGCTGCGCGGGTGCGACTGCAGCGAACACGACGGGATTCAGCGCGATCGACAGAATCGCCGCCGCAAGAATCAGACTCTGCCCCTCCTCGGAGAGCAGCCGGTACGTCACGCCGATGCGCGCGAGGATGAACGAGAACTCGCCGATCTGCGCGAGGCCCGCGGCGACGGTGAGCGCGGTGTTCAGCGGATAGCGGAACAAGAGCACGAGGACGAACGCCGCGAGCGTGTTGCCGATCATGACGATGCCGAGGATCGCGAGGAGCGCGAGCGGCGCGCGCACGACGATCGACGGATCGAAGAGCATTCCGACGGAGACAAAGAAGAGGACGGCGAACGCGTCGCGCAGCGGCAGCGATTCGTCCGCGGCGCGATGGCTGAGCGTCGACTCGCGCATCATCATCCCGGCGAAAAACGCGCCGAGGGCGAACGAGACGCCGAACAATTCCGCGGCGCCGTATGCGACGCCGACGGCGGCGGCGATCACGCACAGCGTGAACAACTCGCGCGAGCCGGTCTTCGCGACGCCCCAGAGAATGCGCGGGAAGAGTCGCTTGCCGACGATGAGCATCAGCGCGACGAATGCGCCGGCTTTCGCGAAGGTGATGACGAGGGTCACACCGAGACTCGCGCTGCTGCCGTGCGCGGCTCCGCCTAACGCGGGCGCGAGCGGCGGGAGCAGGACGAGCACGATGACCATGACGAGGTCCTGCACGATCAGCCAGCCGACGGCGATCCGGCCGTTGAAGGTCTCGAGCGCGCCGCGCGCTTCGAGCGCTTTCAACAACACGACGGTGCTTGCGACCGAGAGAGCAAGACCGAGAACGAGTCCCGCGCCGAACGACCATCCCCACAACATCGCGGTCGCGGTGCCGATCGCGGTCGACACGAGAATTTGCACGACCGCGCCCGGCAGCGCGATGCCGCGCACCGCCTTCAGATCGTCGAGCGAGAAATGCAGCCCGACGCCAAACATCAGCAGCATCACGCCGATCTCCGCGAGCTGTCCCGCGAGCGCGACGTCGCCCACGAACCCGCGCGTGTACGGACCGATCGCGATTCCGGCGACGAGATACCCGACGAGCGGCGGCAGCTTCAGCCGCACGGCGAGGAAGCCGAAGATCATCGCCAGGCCGAAACCGGCGGCGGTCGTGCTGATGAGCGTCGCCTCGTGCTCCATCGGCGGATTCTAAATCCGTCGCGTGCGGCGCTCCGTAGATTCAGGCATGGACAACGTGACGAAGATTCGAGAGATGTATGCCGCGTTCTGCGCGGCGATATGCCGACCGTGCTGGCGAACCTGGCCGAGGACGCGACGTGGGGAACGGAAACGCAGATCACCGAGGTGCCGTGGTATCCGGTGCGAAGCGGACGCGAAGGCATCGCCGAATACTTCGCGACGATGATGCGCGAGGTCGAGTTCGAGAAATTCGATCCGACGCTGTTCGTCGGCGAGGGCGACGAAGTGGTCGTCTGCACCGACATCACGTATCGCCTGCGAAAGAACGGCAAGGTCGTACCGACCGGATCGCTCCATCGCATCCAGATGCGCGACGGTTTGCTCGTCAAGTTCCGTGCGTTCGAGGATACAGCGAGCGTGCGGGATGCCTGGGTGAGCTAGCGATGACGTTGTGGGTGCCGCTGCCCTCAGCGGCACCGCCGGCTTTGCCGGCCCGGCGGCGCTTTAGCGCCGCGCGACCGCTGAGGGCAGCGGCGCCATAAGGGACCTGGCTCGAGAATGACGATGCCGACACGCTGGCCACTCGCGACGCGCTGTGGAGCGGCGGCCGCCCTCGGCCGCCGGAATCTCGTGTCCCGGAACGTTACGGTTCCGGCGGCCAAGGCGGCCGCCAGAAAATGAGCGCGCACTATTGGAGAGGTGTCCTCCGCTTTTTAGTTCCTGACTGGAACGCGCTACCCTAATCTCGGGTAATCGTTCGCAATGCCTAAAGCTCCCGAACAGCAGGCACGCGTCAGAATCGACGCGCAGCTCGAAGCTTGCGGCTGGGCCGTGCAGGACTTCAAAAACGCTGATTTCTCCGCCGGTCGCGGCATCGCGCTTCGCGAAGTGCGGCTGAAGACGGGACCTTGCGACTACCTTCTCCTGGTCGATCGAAGGCCGGTCGGCGTGGTGGAGGCGAAGAAGGAAGGCACGACGCTCTCGATCATTGCCGATCAGTCGACGAGCTACGCGAACAATCTGCCCGACTATCTGGCCGCCGAGATGGCGACGCCGCCTCCCTTTCGTTACGAGTCCACAGGGATTGAGACATTTTTTCGCGACGATCGCGACCCGTTTCCGCGCTCCCGTCCGGTGTTCACGTTTCATCGGCCCGAAACCCTCGGCGAGTGGGCGTCTGAGCCCGATACGCTTCGCGGTCGGCTCGACCGGATGCCGGAGATGAATCCGCTCGTCACGATCGGAATGCGCGACTGCCAGATCGAAGCGATTCGCGGATTGGAGGAGTCGTTCTCCCAAGCGCATCCGCGGGCGCTGATCCACATGGCCACCGGCGCGGGGAAGACCTTCACCGCCTGCGCCTTCATCTATCGGCTCATCAAGCACGCCGGCGCGAAGCGGGTGCTCTTCCTTGTCGACCGCTCGAACCTCGGCGATCAGGCCCGCGACGAGTTCGCGCGCTATCGCACTCCCGACACCGGCCGCCTCTTCACAGAGCTGTACAACGTGCAGCATCTGACCTCGCCGCACATCGACGACGTCGCGCGCGTCACCATCTGCACGATCCAGCGCCTCTATTCGATTCTGCGCGAGGAGGAGCTGCCCGAGGGGGCGGACGACATTTCCGCCGCCGAGCTCGCGCAGGCGCTGGGCCGCACGCCGTCTCGCGATGTCGTCTACAACCCCGCCGTCCCGATCGAGAAATTCGATTTCATCGTCACCGATGAATGTCACCGGTCGATCTACAACCTCTGGCGGCAGGGACTCGAGTACTTCGATGCCTTTCTCGTCGGCCTCACCGCCACGCCTGCGCCGCAGACCATCGCCTACTTTCATCAGAACCGCGTCGCCGAGTACAACCATGAGCGCGCCGTCGCCGACGGCGTGAACGTCGGATATGACGTCTATCGCATTCGCACGCGGACCAGCGCGCAGGGCGGCAAAGTCGAAAAGGGATTGTTCATCGATCGACGCAGCAAGGCGTCGCGCGCATTGCGGCAGACGGTGCTCGATCAGGATCTCGACTACACGCCGGCGGATCTCGATCGGTCGGTGGTCGTTCCCGACCAGATCCGCACCGTCCTCAGCACCTACCGCGACGTCGTCTTCACGGAGCTGTTTCCCGGGCGGACCCTCCTGCCGAAGACGCTGATCTTCGCGAAGGAGGATTCCCACGCCGAGGACATCGTCCACATCTGCCGCGAAGTCTTCGGGCGTGGCAACGACTTCTGCAAGAAGATCACGTATCAGACCAAGCACCCGGTCACCGGGAAGCCGGTCAAGTCGAAGGAGATGATCAGCGAGTTCCGTCTCTCGCCGACGCTCCGTGTCGCGGTGACGGTGGACATGATCGCGACCGGCACGGACGTCAAGCCGATCGAGGTTCTGATCTTCCTGCGCGACGTGCGCAGCCGCGTCTATTTCGAGCAAATGAAGGGGCGCGGGACGCGCGTCCTCACTCCAACCGAACTGCAGGCCGTCTCTGGCGCGCAGGCAAACGCGAAAACGCATTTTGTCATCGTCGACGCGGTCGGCGTCTGCGAGAGCGACAAGACCGAGTCGCGTCCGCTCGATCGCAAGCCGGCCGTGCCGCTGAAGAATCTGTTGCAGCGGGTGATCTTTCCTGGCGGCCGTGATGAGGACACGCTGACGACGCTCGCCTCGCGTCTGGCCCGCCTCGATCGCGAGTTGGACGCCTCGCAGCGCCAGCAGATCGCAAAAGCCTCGGACGGTGCGACACCGTCGACACTCGCGGCGTCGCTGTTGCGCGCGTTCGATCCTGACGCCATCGCAACGTTCGCGTCGAACAATCCGCACGTCGATGCAGCGGACATTCCGCGAGATGAGTACGAGGCGGCGCAGCGGCGGCTCATCGCCGAAGCCTGTGCGCCTTTCGATAAGCCGGCGCTGCGGGAAACGCTCGAGAACGTCAAGCGCGAGACCGAACAGACCATCGACATCTTCACGCTCGACGAAGTCGCGTCGCAGGGCTTCGACGCCGCGGCGAAAGAGAAGGCCGCCGGTCTGGTGCACTCGTTCCGCGACTACCTTGCCTCGCATCAGGCGGAAATCGACGCGCTGCAGATTCTCTACAGCCGGCCGTATCGGGAACGCCTCACGGAGGCAATGCTCAAGGAACTGGAGAAAAAGCTGCGCGAGCAGAACGCCACCTGGACCGAGGACCGTCTGTGGGACGCCTTCGCCGTCACGACTCCGAAAAAAGTACGCGGGCGCTCGCAGGCCGGTCGCTTCGCCGACCTGGTGGCGCTGGTCCGTTTCGCCCTCGAACAGCAACCGGTGCTCGCGCCGTTCGCGGACTCGGTGCAGGAGCGCTTCGAGAAATGGCTGCGGCGGAAAGAGGGGAGCGGGATCGTGTTCACGAACGAGCAACGCACCTGGCTCGGCCTGATCCGCGACCACATCGCCACGAGCCTGAGCATCGAGCCCGAGGACTTCTCCTACGCGCCTTTCGACCAGCGCGGCGGCCTCGGAAAGGCGCATCAGCTCTTCGGCACCGAGCTCCCGCGCCTGCTGGACGAGCTCAATGAGGCACTGGCGGCATGAGCATCCGCGACGTCATCATCGCCATCAACCAGATGGAAGCGGACGGCATCATCGACCGCTACGCGATCGGAGGGGCGGTGGGTGCGACGTTCTATCTGGAGCCGGTGGCGACGCTGGACGTCGACGTCTTCGTCGCCTTCCGACCTGAGCCGGGCCATCTCCTCGCCACTCCGAAGCCGATCTTCGACTACCTTGCCTCGCGCGGCTGGTCGATGAAAGGGGAGTACGTGATGATCGCCGGTTGGCCCGTACAGTTCCTCCCGCCTACCGGTCCCGTTGTGGAGGAAGCTCTCGCCGAGTCGGTGGAGGCGGACGTAGACGGCGTACCGGCACGAGTCTTCACGCCGGAACACCTCGCCGCCATTGCCTTGCAGACCGGCCGCGCGAAAGACAAAGCACGCCTGCTGCAGTTCGTCGAAGAAGGAGCGCTCGACGCGGCGCGATTTCAGGATATCGTGCGCCGCCACGATCTCGTTGAAGCCTGGGCAAAGTTTGAACGACAATTCCTGTCCGACACGCCATGACTCCATCCCTCCAGAAAGTCCTCGAAAGCAAACGCGCATTACGGCGTGAGCTGGCCTCACGACCGGTCGCGGAGAAGCTGCGGATGTTGGAGGCGATGCGGGAGCGGGAGTTGGCGATGGGGGCCGATCGAATGCGGGCGCAGCCGCAGTCACATCTTGATACTCGGACGTCTATCAGTGGGTCCTGATCAGTTCGACGTGCGCCGCGAATCGGAGCTGGGACGATACGAACTGCCGAAGAGCTGGAAGTGGGCCACGATTCCGGAGCTCATTGGGGATCGCGGCTTGTTCGTTGACGGTGATTGGGTTGAGAGCAAGGACCAGGATCCAGACGGCGATGTTCGCTTGATCCAATTGGCGGACGTGGGCGACGGACGTTATCGCAACAAGTCTGCACGGTTTCTTACTCGCGCAAAGGCAGTCGAGTTAGGATGCACTTTCCTCAGGCCGGGAGACATACTGATTGCGCGGATGCCTGATCCATTAGGTCGCGCGTGCATCTTTCCAGGCGACAGTAAGCCAGCCGTCACCGTCGTGGATGTTTGCATCGTGCGATCTGGCGATGGCGAATTCGATCACCCCTGGCTTTCATGGTTTGTAAACGCCTACCCGTTCAGGTCAGCTGTTGCAACTTTACAGGCCGGCTCTACTCGGAAACGCATTTCACGTGGAAATCTCGCAACGATACCGATGCCAGTTCCTCCGCTGTCGGAACAACAAAGGATTGTGGCGGAGATCGAGAAGCAGTTCACTCGGCTTGAAGCGGGCGTAGCATTGTTGAAACGGCTGTGCAATAACCTCAAACGTCACCGTGCCGCAGTTCTCAGTGCCGCGTGTAACGGACGACTTGTCCAGTTGTCCGCAGATGGTGATGAAGTTGTCGACAGTCAGCAACATCTTACTCAGACGCTGGTAGAGCGCAGACGACGGCTCATGCGATCAGGCGGCTACAATGAGCCCGCTCCTCTGGACCAAACAAATTTGCCTCCGATTCCTAAGCATTGGGTATGGGCACGCATGGAGCAACTCGGTTCCGTGATAGGCGGCTTCACAAAAAATCCAGCTCGGTCGAAGCTCCGCAACCGACTGCCGTATCTGAGCGTCGCCAATGTTTATGCTAACGAGCTCCGGCTGGGCCATATCGAGTACGTCGGAGTTCGGGACACCGAGCTTGCGAAGTTACTGCTGCACCGTGGTGACTTATTGATTGTGGAGGGGAATGGGAGCAAAGATCAGATCGGGCGAGTCGCTGTTTGGGATGGCTCGATCGATCCATGCGTGCATCAGAATCATCTGATCAAGGTTCGTCTCATCGAGCCGTCGATGTCGAACTGGGTTTCGCGCTGGCTGCAATCGCCGCTAGGACGTCATCAGGTGGAGCGCGTCGCGAGTTCCACGTCGGGGCTGTACACATTGAGCGTTAAGAAAGTTGGGAATCTTCCTGTTCCCCTCCCACCCCTCGCCGAACAACAACGCATTGTCGCCGAGGTCGAACGCCGCCTCAGCGTGATCGAGGAGATGGAGAAAATTGTCGACGCGAATCTTCAGCGTGCCTCCCGACTTCGCCAGTCGATTCTGGAGCGTGCCTTCTCCGGTCGCTTCATCAAGAGCAGCGTCATAGACAAATCAGTCTCCAAAATCAAAGAAACATCACCTGCGAGCCGGCGTCACTTTCTTCGGGCTCTCCTTTCAGCGGAGATCGTTCATCAACTGCACGCCGAGCCGACATTCGGACAGATCAAGCACCAGAAGATCTTTCACCTGTGCGAGCACATCGCGGAGATCACGGATCTCGACGTCCGTTATCATCGCGACGCCGCCGGTCCCTATGACAATCGTCTGATCTATGCAAACGAAGCTGAGCTGAAGCGGCAGAAATGGTATGAATCGTATTCACGGAAGAAAGTTGGGCATGGCTATCGCGCTCTGGCGAAGGCAGGCGGCCACGAGAAGTATCTCGAGCGTTATTGGCCGGAGAAGCTCGAGACGATCCGGCGTCTGATCCGTCTCATGCGACATTGGGACACCGAACGCTGTGAGATTTTCGCCACAGCGTATGCAGCCTGGAATGATCTGCTTCTGTGGGAAAAGGAGGTATCCGACGACGCAATCCTGCAAGAGGTTCTTTACAGGTGGCACGACAGTAAGCAACGAATCCCCGAAGCGCGATGGCGCAAGGCGTTGGAGTGGATGAGGAAGGAAGGCTTCGTGCCCACGGGATTTGGAAAGCCCACGGCGGCAGCCTCACGCCCATGATGGCTCACGCTCTCGTCGCGAAGCTTTGGAACTACTGCAACATCCTGCGGGATGACGGACTGTCGTACGGCGACTACGTGGAGCAGCTTACGTTCCTCCTATTCCTCAAGATGGCGGACGAACAACGTCATCCGCCGTTCAATAAGCCATCGGCGATTCCCAGGGGCTATGACTGGGCAGAGCTGCGGAAGCGCGATGGCGACGATCTGGAGATCCAGTACCGGCACACTCTCGAAGAGCTGGGGAAACGTCCCGGACTTCTCGGAATCATCTTCCGGAAGGCGCAGAACAAGATTCAGGATCCGGCCAAGCTGCGGCGGCTGATCGTCGATCTGATCGACAAGGAGCAGTGGTCGTCGCTCGACGTTGACGTCAAAGGCGACGCCTACGAAGGGCTGCTGCAGAAGAACGCCGAGGATGTGAAGGGCGGGGCAGGGCAGTACTTCACGCCGCGCGCGCTCATCGCCGCGATGGTCGAAGTCATGGCGCCGCGTCCGAACGAGACGATCTGCGATCCGGCCTGCGGTACCGGCGGTTTTCTTCTCGGCGCGTACAACTATCTCGCCGATCCGAAGCACTACAAGCTCGATAAGGCGCAGAAGAAGCGCCTCAAGCACGGCACGTTCTACGGCATCGAACTGGTCGACGGTGTCACGCGGCTCTGCGCCATGAACCTCCTGCTGCATGGCATCGGCGGCGACTCCGACGACGAACTTCCCGTAGTGACGAAAGATGCGCTGGCGGAGAAGCACGGAGAGTACGACCTCGTCCTCGCCAATCCGCCGTTCGGCAAGAAGAGCAGCGTCACGATCGTGAATGAGGCCGGCGAGACGTCGAAGGAGTCGCTGGTCATCAATCGCAATGACTTCGTCGCGTCGACCAGCAACAAGCAGCTCAACTTCGTTCAGCACATTTTCACGATCCTGAAGCAGCATGGCCGCGCCGCAGTCGTGGTGCCGGACAACGTGCTATTCGAGGGAGGCGCCGGCGAGACAGTCCGCCGCGACCTGCTCAAGCGTGCCGACGTCCACACGCTCCTTCGGCTCCCCACCGGCATCTTCTATGCGCAGGGGGTGAAGGCGAACGTTCTCTTCTTCGATCGCAAGCCCGCCGAGGACAGGACGGCATGGACGGAGAAGCTGTGGATCTACGACCTCCGCACGAACCTGCATTTCACGCTGAAAGAGAATCCCCTGAAGCGCAGCGATCTGGATGACTTCGTCCGCTGCTACAACCCGAAGAACCGCCACCAGCGGCAGGAGAGCGAGCGCTTTCGCTTTTTCACGTACGACGAGTTGATCAAGCGCGACAAGGTCAATCTCGACATTTTCTGGCTCAAGGACGACAGCCTGGAAGAGAGCTCGAACCTCCCGGCTCCGGAGATCATCGCTCAGGAAATCGCCGACGATCTACAGGCCGCGCTCGAACAGTTCGCGGCGATTGCAGAAGATCTCCGGTAGCCTACATTCGCATTCGTGCATCGGCCGTTACGATCGTCACGAAGTATCTCGTTTGAGAATGTCATGCGCGGTTTCGTCGCCAACTCCGACTACGACTGGTTCACGCATTTGCGCGCGATCGAGCCGCCGATCGATGAGGTGGGTTTTTGGAAGCCCGGCTCGGGGACGAACTTTGCCGCGCCGCGCGAACCGCTTTTCTTCAAGTTGAAGGCGCCATACAACGCGCTTGCAGGGTTCGGGCGATGACTTTGTGGGTGCCGCTGCCCTCAGCGGCACCGCCGGCTTTGCCGGCCCGGCGGCGCTTCGCGCCGCGCGACCGCTGGGGGCAGCGGTCGCCACAAAAGAGAGGTCCTACAACGCGATCGCGCTCCCGGCCTCCAGCTCCATCGGCTCCGCTCCGCGTTGGAAGAGCCGCGCGGATTGGAGGCCGAGGAGGGTGGTGGTGTGGTTCTCGACGGCGATCATCGTGCCTTCGCGCAGGCCGATGACCGGTGTGGCGTTGTCTTCGAGAAATTGGAGGATGCGTTCTTCGCGCGTTTCGCCTTTGTGCGTGGAGTCGGCGTCGACGTCGAGGTAGTGGGGGTTGATCTGGAAGCGGACGAGGCCTAACGCGGCGAAGGACGGCGGGTAGACGATCGGCATGTCGTTCGTCGTCATGATCGTGGGGCAGGCGACGTTGGTGCCGGCGCTGGAGCCGATGTACGGGACTCCTTCGTCGCAGACGCGGCGTTGAATCGGGGCGATGAGCGAGCGGTCGTACATCGCCTTGAGCAATCGAAACGTGTTGCCGCCGCCGATGAAGATCGCCTGCGCATTTTCGATGTCGTTCGCGTCGCGCACCTGCGTCACCTCGACGTCCATGCGCGCGAAGCGTTCGCGCACGATCAGCGTGTAGGCGTCGTGATCGTGCTGCGCGAAGGGGACGAAGGCGATCGATCTCCGTCCGCCGAGGACGCGGAGGATCTCCGGCTCGGCATGATCGAGAAAGCCGTAGCCGTAGACGTTCGAGCTCGAGATCAGAAGAAGACGCATCATTGTTTGAGCCACCAGGCCATCGGTCCTGGATACCACAAAAAGAGGCCGAGGCCACGCGCGGCCTGGACGTTTTGCACGCGTTGATTGACGACCCACTTCGATGCCGGCTGCACGGTCCAGAGATACGGCTGATCGCGCGCCAGCACTTCGTGCAATTGGTGATAAAGGTCAGCGCGCCGTGTCTGATCGAACTCCGTACGTCCCTGTTCGATCAACTCGTCCGCCTCGGCGCTTTTGTAGCCGCCGACGTTCAATCCGTTCGGTGCCAGCTGCGACGAATGAAAGAGCGAGTAGAGATCGCGATCGGGATCGGGCTCGAGCACCCACCCGAAAAATGCCGCCTGGAAATTGCGCTGCATCACGCGCTCGAAAAACGCCGCGCCGTCCAGCGTCGCGATATCCATCTGCACGCCGATGTTCTTGAGCGCGCTCTGAAACACCTGCGTCTGATCGCGCGCGGCTTTGCCGGTCGGGATCAGCATCGTGAAGGCGAACTTTTTCCCGTCGCGTTCGAGGACTTTGTCGCCATCCAGGTCGTGCCATCCCGCGGACGCAAGCAGCGCCGCAGCCGCCTGCAGATTGAACTCGATCGGCGGAACGTCTTCGTTGTTTGCCCACGAGTCGGGGAGGAACGGACCGGTCACCGGCCGCGCCTGTCCGTAAAAAAGCTGCTCGATGATCGAGCGGCGGTCGTACGCCATCGCCATCGCGCGGCGCACGCGCGCGTCGGCGAACAGGGGATCGTCGACGTTCCAGGCGTACGCGTTGTACATGAGCAGCCAGACGCTGAAGAACGCGACCTTCTGCTGCACGGCCGGCTTGTCTTTCTCGCGATGCCAGATGTCGTTGTCGATGCGGCCGGCATCGAGCTCGCCGCGCATGTAGAGGTTCCACGCGACCTGCTCGTCGTTGACGACGCGAAAGTAGATCGACTGAATGTGCGGCTTCTCGCGCCAGTAGTCAGCGCGCCGCTCGATCAACACGCCGCGTCCCGCGTCGCGGCGCTTGAACACGTACGGTCCGTTGCCGACGACTTCCCTGATCTTCGCGAGCTCGCCTTTCGCGTAGACGTGCTCCGGCATCACGCTGATGTTGAACGACAGCAGCCGCGAGACGCGCGGCTCCGCGAAGACGACGCGCGCGGTGTGATCGTCGAGCGCCTTCGTCTGCGCGCGGTCCAATCCTTCGAACCAGCTCGCGAACTGCGGCGCCTGGGCATCCACGATTTTGTTGATCGTGAACACGACGTCGCTCGCTTTCACCGCTGTTTTGTCGCTGAACGTCGCGCGCGGATCGAGATACAGCGTGTAACTCCGTCCGCCGTCGCCGACCTCCCACTTCGCGGCAAGGCATGGAATCGGCGAGAGGTTCTGATCGAAGGCGATGAGCGGCTCGTAAATGAAGGCCAGCACCTGCCGTTCGTCTTCCGAATCGTGAAGGATGTAGTTGAGCGTCTTGACGTCGTACTCGAGCCGGCGCGTGAGCCGGCCGCCGTCGCGCGGCGCGTTCGTTGGCGGCGCGGGCGGGGGAGGCTGCGGCGTCTCGCGCTGACAGGCGATTGCCAGGAAAAGGAGCGCGAGAGCGAAGCGGCGCATGTGCGCTGATTCTAGCCGCCACGGGCGGCTGCGTGGATTGCTCCGCCTTGCGGCCCGTTTGCCGCCACGTCACGAATGCGGCTTCGAGCGGCGCAACGCGCCTGAGATCGTCGTTTCTGCCGCTCCAACTCCTGGCCGCCACGGGCGGCTGCGTGGATTGCTCCGCCTTGCGGCCTGTTTGCCGCCACGTCACGACTGCGGCTTCGAGCGGGCATCTTGCCCGCCCCCGGTCGGTCTTCTCACGCGGCGGCGTAACATGCGGCCGGGGCGGGCGAGACGCCCGCTCTCCTCAGAATGAAAAACGTTCTGAAAGTTGCGCTCGGGGTTCTGACCGGCATCGGCGGATTCCTCGACGTCGGCGCAATCGCGACGAGCGCGGAAGCGGGCGCGGTGTTCGGTCCGCGGCTGTTGTGGGTCGTCGCATTCGGAACGCTCTGCATCATTTTTCTCGTCGAGATGGCGGGCCGTCTCGCGGCGGTGTCGAAGCACACGCTCGCCGACGCGCTGCGCGAGCGTTTCGGCTGGAAGTACTTTGTCATCCCGTTCAGCTGCGAGGTCGTCGTCGATCTGCTGGTCCTCGCCGCGGAGATCGGCGGCGTCTGTCTCGCGCTGCAGTTCGTCACCGGCATCTCGTATCGTTGGTTCGCGATTCCGGTCGCGCTGCTCCTCTGGCTGTTGATCTGGCTCGGCTCCTTCGCGTTCGTCGAAGACGCCACCTCGATCCTCGGCCTGGTCACGCTGGCCTTCGTCGTCGGCGCGATCAAGATGAGGCCGGACTGGCACAGCGTCGCCGCCGGGTTCGTGCCGTCCGCGCCGGCGCACGACGGCCCGCACTACTGGTACATCGCGCTGAGCATCATCGGCGCGATCATCAGTCCGTATCTCATCTACTTCTATTCGTCGGGCGCGGTCGAAGACGGATGGTCGGTCAAGGAGCTGCGCGTGAATCGCGTCGTGGCGACGATCGGGATGGGCTTCGGCAGCGTCGTGGCGATGGGCGTGATGATCTGCGCGGCGACGACGCTCCTGCCGGCCGGCATTGGGATGGATGACTACGCGCAGGCGCCCCTGATGCTCTCCCGCGCCCTCGGCATGTGGGGTTTCTATCTCTTCGCCGCGGCGCTCGGCGTCGCCTGCTTCGGCGCCTGCATCGAAATCACGCTGGAGCTCGCGTATCTCAACGCGCAGACGTTCGGCTGGAACTGGGGCGAGAACGTCGCGCCGAAAAAGAACGCGCGCTTCGCGGCGATCTACACCGGCGCGGTCCTCGTCGCCGCCTGCATCACGATCGTCGCCGGCGATCCGCTGAAGTTGACACTGTTCACCATGGCGCTCACCGTGACCGTTCTTCCGCTGCTGCTTCTGCCGATGATCATGCTGATGAACGACCGGAAGTTTTTGGGAAAACATCGCAACGGATGGATCAGCAACACGATGGGAGTCGTGATCGTCGTGACCGTGATCGTGCTCGCCATCTTCGCGATCCCGCTGCAAATTCTCGGGGGCTGACAGACATGGACCTCTTGCTCGACGTTCTCGACCAGCAGCTCATCGACAAACACGGCCGCAAGTCCGGCAAAGTCGACGGCATCGCCATCGAGCTGCGCGAAGGGAAGCCGCCGCGCGTCGCGTATCTCGACATGGGCACCGACGTCCTCGCGCGCCGCCTCTCGCCGCGCCTCGAGCGCTGGCTGCAGCGATGGCGCGCGCGCATCGGCCGCGAGGTCGTGCCGTTTCAGGTGCCGTGGTCGAAAGTGAAGAAGGTGCATCTCACGGTCGACGCCGACATCGACGCGGTGAAGGAGCCGGGCTATCACATCGAGCGCTGGCTGGCCGAGCACGTGATCGGCCCGATCCCCGGCTCGCAGATCAGCCACGAGGACAAACAGAGATGATCGTGCACCTCGAGCTGATCGTCGGCAAAGAGCTGCGCGACGAGCGCGGCGAGCGCGCCGGCCGCATCGCCGAGGTGCACGGCGACGACAAGGGACGCGACTTCGTCATCACGCACTACATCGTCGTCGTCGGCTGGCTCGGCTACCTGATGCACGAGCTCGGATTCCGCAAACGCTGCCGTCGCCGCCACGTGCCGTGGGACAAGATCGACCTGCGCGATCCGCTGCATCCGAAGTTGTTGTGCAGCGCGAGTGAGTTGAAAGAGCCGCGTTGACCGCGCTGCACTGCACCGCCGCTGCGCTGCAATGCGCCACGCCCGCGCTGCAATGCACCACTCCCGCGCTGCAATGCGCCACTCCCGCGCTGCAATGCGCCACTCCTGCGCTGCACTGCACCACTCCCGCGCTGCACTGCACCGCCGCCGCGCTGCACTGCACCGCTGTCGCACTGCACTGCAACGCGGTCGCGCTGCATTGCACCGCCGCCGCGCTGCACTGCAACGCTGTCGCGCTGCATTGCGCCACCTCCACGCTGCATTGCACCGCCGCCGCGCTACGCTGCAACGTCATCGCGCTGCACTGCGCCACCTCCGCGCTGCACTGCCGCGTCGATCTTGACAAGCGGGCCCGACGGCCCTATATCTTTGCCACGAAGTCGAAGGTCGTGAGATCTCCGGCTTCGGCGGCTGTCGGCGGTACGGACGTGCTGGATAGCACATCAGTTCCGTACCGGTGCGGGAGTTGAGCTTGCTCCTCCTGCCGCGGGCACTCGGGGTGTGTACACGCCTCGGGCAATCATCAACCGGAAGAATCGGCCCTGGCCGGGACTTCCAGCCGGTGGCCGCCTCGCACTTGTCGACGAGTCGTGACGTTCCCCTCCGGCCTGACAGCTCGCAGAAGGAGAACCATGTCATGACCGAGACCATCAACCCCACCGTTTCACCGAGCGCCGAACCGCCCAGGCTGACTCCCGAAGGGGTCATCGCCCAGCTGCGTACCGTGCGGTCGCAGATCGAAGACGTCGTGCCGTTGTCGCAGGACCAGCGCAAGCTCGTCCAACAGCGCCTGCGGAACCACGCGATGCCCGTCGTCGAGGCATCGATCAACGTCATCGGCGTGCTCGACAACGTATCGCAGGCGATCGGACAGCCGCTCGACGACGTCCGCCAGTTGCAGGACGACGTGCTCCGCTGGGAGGCCGCGGCCGAAGAGGCCCGCGCATTCCTCAAAGGCATCGAGGGAGCAAACCTCATCCGCCGGGAGCGCCTCACGCTCCTCGCCATGCAGGCGTACGCGATCGGGACCCAGCTGGCAAAGGACCCGGCGAATGCGGTGCTCCTGCCGCACATCGAGGAAGTCAAACGGCTGAAAGGCGTCTCGCGCCGCAAAAAGGCGGCGCAGGCACCTCAACCGCCGGCCCCACCTGCGAAAACGTAGAGTCGGGGAGCGGCGCCCGCCCTCGGGCGCCGCTCCACTCTCACAGCCACAACGGTAGAATCCCCGCATCGTGAGCCAATACGCATCCGAGCGCACCACCCGCATCGCGCGGCAGTACGACCTCTTTCAAGCCTCGCTCGAAACGACCGAGAAGCAGCGCAAGTATCTGAATTACGGATACACCATCACCGGCGACGAGTCCTACGAGCAGCGGCAGGAACAACTCTGCATGGAGGTGTTCCGCGCGGCGGAGCTGACGCGCGATCACGTGGTGGTCGACGTCGGGTTCGGCAGCGGCGAGCAGGATTTCCTGCTCGTGCGGACGTGCGAGTTCGCGCGGCTCATCGGATACAACATCGCGGAGACGCAGGTTCGCTACGCGAGTGCGCGTGCCGCGCACGAAGGGCTCGCCGGGAAACTCGAGTTCCGCGCCGGCGAAGCGGAGGCGCTGCCGGGTCTCGCGCCGGCCTCGGTCGATCGCGTGATGGCGATCGAGTGCGCGTTCTACTTCGACCGGCCGCGCTTCTACGAGCGCGCGGCGGAAGTGCTGAAGCCGGGCGGCCGGCTCGTGCTCGCGGACATCTGCTTCTCCGACGCGTGCACCTGGCTGGCGCGCCCGCGCGTCGGAACGGCGTCGGGAAATCGTCGCGAGTGGGAAAAGTTTTTCCACACGCGCAGCATTCGTCCCATTCATCAGCACACGCGTCCCGGCGCGCAGATGACGGTCACGCAGATCTTCAAGACGATGCCGCGCGCGACGCTGACGTTCGCGCAGCGCGTCGAGTGGCTGAAGATGGCGATCGCCTCGCAGATCGTCGCCCTCGGATTGCGCACGCGCCTGCTGCACTACGACCTGATCGTGCTGGAACGCTAGTGAAAAACATCGCAAGAGCAGTTAGCGATGAAGGATGAAGGATGAAGGATGAAGGATGAAGGATGAAGGATGATCGATGAGTATTCCAATGATCGCTCATCTTCATCGATCATCCTTCATCGATCATCCTTCATCATTAGCGCTCTGGCGATGACTCTGATATCCGAGATCCTTCGCTATTCGCTTCCGATCACCCATTTCTCGTACGCGTCGCCCGGCAGCTCGCGGACGAAGCGCGACGGCTCCATGAGAATGTCCATGCCGCCGCGGTCGCGCGACATCACCGGGAAGACGAGATACAGCTCCTGCATCGCGCGCGTGACGGCGACGTAGAACAAGCGCCGTTCTTCTTCCTCGCCCGGAATCACGAGCTCGCGCGTGCCCGCTTCGTCGATCACCGGCGCGTCGTCGATCGCTCCTTCCAGTAGCGGCAGCGCTTCATGCACGCGACTCGGCTCGACGCGGATGATGCCGCCCGGCACGCGCAGCGCGCGCTGCGACGGAAAGCGTCCGTCGGCGAGCCAGATCACGAACACGACGCGCCACTCCAGTCCCTTCGCCTGATGCACCGACGTCAGCACGATCTTCTCGTCCTCAGGGCCGACGGTGGCGACGTCCTCGCCGGCGATCGGATTCGCGAGCGCGACTTCGTCGAGAAACTGATTCACGTCTTCGTAGCGCAGCGCGTACTGCGAGAGCTGTTCGAGATCGTCGAGCCGCGCCTGCGCGTTCGCGAATTTCGAGCGCGCGTAGTCGCCGTAGCCGCGTTCGACGACGATGCGGATCGACTCCGACGGATTGTGCTTCATCCCTTCGCCGTCGAGGAGCCGCAGCACTTCTCCCAGACTCTTGAGACTCCCCGCCACGCCTCGTCCGCTCACGTCGAGTCCGCGCAAAAACTTTTCGAGCGGATTCACCGCTTCGCTGATCCGCCCCCAAACCTCGGCCGCCGTTTTCTCGCCGATCTTCGGATACAGCTTCAGCGTCCGCTTCCACGACAGCTCGTCGCGCGCGTTCGTGACGATCTTCAAGTAGGCGAGAACGTCTTTGATGTGCGCCTGCTCGAAGAAGCGGACGCCGGAGCGGATCTCGTACGGAATCAATCGCCGCGACAGCTCCATCTGCAATTCGAGCGACTGGTAATGCGAGCGATAGAGCACCGCGATGTCGCCGAGGTGCTCGCCTTCGTCGCGCAGCTCGAGGATGCGCTGCGCGATGAAGTTGGCCTGCTCGTACACGTCGTCGACGCCGACGACCGCGGGATCGGGGCCGTCGCCGCGCACGGCCTGCAGCTCTTTACGAAACTGAAAGCGGTTCTGCGCAATTGACGCGTTTGCGAGATTCAGGATCTGCCGCGTCGAGCGGTAGTTCGTCTCCAGCTTGTAAATCGTCGCGTTGGGAAATCGCAGCGGAAAGGTGAGGATGTTCTCGAACGACGCGCCGCGGAACGAATAGATCGACTGCGCATCATCGCCGACGACCATCACGTTCTTCTTCTCCGACGCCATCGCGTCGATGATGCCGGCCTGCAGTTTGTTCGTGTCCTGATACTCGTCGACGAGGATCGCGCGGTAGCGGCGTTTGAGCGCCGCGGAGATGTCCTCGTGATCGTCGAGCAGCACTTTCCAGAAGACGAGCAGGTCGTCGAAGTCCATCGCGTTCGCGCCGCGCTTGCGTTCTTTGTAGGCGCGAAAGACCTTCACGATCTCATCCGTGTAGATCATGAAATGCGGGTAGTTCTGCTCGAGATGCAGCTCCAGCGGCGTGCGCGTGTTGATGAGAAACGAGTAGATGTCGAGCAGCACGTCGCCCTTCGGGAAGCGCTTCTCCAGCGTCTTGATGCCGAGGGAAGAGATGGCGGACTCCATCATCTCCTTGGAGTCTTCGGCGTCGAGGATGGTGAAGCCGGAGCGATAGCCGAGCGGCTCGGCGTAGCGGCGCAGGAGGCGATTGCCGATCGAGTGAAACGTGCCGCCCCAGATGCGCCGCGTGTCGATCGTCACGAGCTGCTCGACGCGGCTCAGCATCTCGCGCGCGGCCTTGTTCGTGAACGTCACGAGCAGAATGTCCGACGGATCGACTCCGTCTTCGATGAGCCGCGACACGCGATACGTGAGCGTGCGCGTCTTCCCGCTCCCCGCGCCGGCGATGACGAGCATCGGCCCGTCGCCCGCCATCACGACTTCGAGCTGCTCGTGATTCAGCTCGTCTTCATAACGAACGCGATACTGCTTCTGCGGCCGCGGCGCGGGCTTGAGCGTGTATTTGCGGACCTTGGTCGACATGCGCGGAGGGAAGCGTAGCCTCCGAGCCTCCTGGCCTCCAAGCGATCTGGTGGAGCGGCGGCCGCTTCGGCCGCCGACCTCTCGCGAGAATCCGGCGGCCGAGGGCGGCCGCCGCTCCACAGATTCGACGTTGAGCCCGGAGAGGTGTCACCGCACGCGCTTCCGTCCGCGCCGCACCAGCCATCGCGCTCCGCGCGTGAGGGCAGGCCCGATGAGCGGATCTGGTGGAGCGGCGGCCGCTTCGGCCGCCGACCTCTCGCGAGAATCCGGCGGCCGAGGGCGGCCGCCGCTCCACAGATTCGTCGTTGAGCCCGGAGAGGTGTTAGCGCACCCGCTTTCTCTCGCGCCGCACGAGTCATCTTGCTCCGCGCGTGAGCGCGGGGCCGATGAGCGGATCTGGTGGAGCGGCGGCCGCTCTCGGCCGCCGACCTCTCGCGAGAATCCGGCGGCCGAGGGCGGCCGCCGCTCCACAGATTCGTCCTTGAGCCCGGGAGGTGTTAGCGCACCCGCTTCCGTCCGCGCCGCACGAGCCATCGCGCTCCGCGCGTGAGGGCGGGGCCGATGAGCGGATCTGGTGGAGCGGCGGCCGCTCTCGGCCGCCGACCTCTCGCGAGAATCCGGCGGCCGAGAGCGGCCGCCGCTCCACAGATCGTCGTTGAGGCCAGGAGGCTATCACCGCACGCGTTTCCGTCCGCGGCGCACGAGCCATCGTGCGCCGCGCGTCAGGGCGGGGCCGATGAGCGGCGCGTCGAGGAGGCGATGCGTTGCCTGCACGACGAGGTTCAGCTTCGCTTCGTCGCCGCCGCGCGGCATGCCGCGCAGGAATGCGGCGGCGGCGCGGCCTTCGGCTTCGAGGTCGCGCGTGAATCCTTGCGCGATGACGGTTTCGTAGAGCGCGACGAGTTGTGCGTGCAATGCATCCGCGGAGGCGGTGGCGCGGATCGTCGACGCGACGCGCGTCGCGTCATCCGGGTCGTACGCGCGGAGCTCGCGCTGCACGGACTCGACCGTCCACGGCTCGCTCAGCGAGCGCACGCCGAAGTTGATGCGGCGCAATCTTGCGACGTCTTCGCTGCGGACCATTCCGCCGAGGCCGGCGACGTCGCAGAGAATGACAGCGGCGCCGCTGGCCATCGCTTCGAGCGCGCATTTCGCTTTCGCGAAGACGAGATCGTAGCCGCGCAGGATCGCCTCCGGCTCGTCGACCGCGGTTCCCGCCGACTCGCCGATGACGTCGAGCGCGATTCCGGCCTGTTGGCAGGCGTCGCGAATCACGCCGAGGTGCGTGGCGGCGTGGGCGGTGTTGCCGAAGACCAGCGCGCGGTGCGGCGTCGCCGGCAGCGGCGTCTCGCGCGCCGCGAAGCGCGTGAGATCGACCGCGTTGAGAAGCACGGTCGACGCGATTCCTTCTTCGTAGAGCAGGCGATCGGCGCAGGTGTCGTCGACGGCGACGTAGCGCAGGATGCGCGGAAATTTCGGCGGCTTCGCGAGCGCGCCGCGCCAGGCGTGGCAGACGAAGATCGCCGGCGCGTTTGGAAAATGCAGCAGCGCGGTCATCGTCTCGACGGCGCTGTTGCCGTGAATGATGTCGGGCGGCGCGCCGATCGTGTCGAGATCGTCCGTCACGGGAACCGTTCGCTTGCGGAGTTGCATCGCCGTGTCGCCGAGGTTCGGGCCGTAGACGATGGGGGAGTGGCCGCGATCGAGGAGCCACGACGCGAGATCGCGGACGTAGGCCTGCGTGCCGGCGACGTGTCCGAGGGAACCGTTCGTGATCAGGACGCGCATGTGGTCTCGCGGACGTGCCCGCCTAAGTGACGGAGCAGCGGACGCACGTGCTCGTCGTAGCGAATCACGCGATCGAAGCGGCCGCGCGCGACGCGCTCCTCGCCGATGCGCTCGTACATCGGCCGCTCGTGGGCGCCCCACGGCGTCGCGGTCCAATCGGTGACGCGGCGGAACGACTCGCGGCGGAACGCGTCCTCGCCGAAGCGCGAGAACATCTCGCGGACGTCCGCGAGCTTCGGTTCGAGCTTGCGCGCCCAGGCGATCTTCCGCGCGAATGCGGCGTCATCGAGGTCGGTGACGAATTCGTTGAAAGCGTGCGGTCCGTCATGCAGCGGAAACTCGTAATGCGGAATCGATCCGGCGCGCACGCACGCGGCGCCGGCGATCATCCTGCTGAGATCGTGGACCGGATGCAGCCCTTCCATCGCATCGGCCACGACGAGCTCGATGCGCTGCGATGCGATTTCTTCCGCGACTTCGTTCACGAGCGCATCGATCACATCGGCTCGGCGATCGAACAGCCACGTGTACGACTCGAGGTCGGTGAAGCGTCCGAAGATGCGTCCCGGTGTCGCGCCGGCGTCGCGAAGCAACCTTTCGGTGAACTCGATGCGCGGCTGTCCATCAGCGCCCGCACCGTTGGTGAGCACGCAAACGCGCGGCTTTACGCGACTGAGCCAGCCGTGGATCAGCAGCTCGTGACCGGGATGCGCTACGAAGAGGAGAGAATTTGACGAGTCGAACATCTTTGTGGAGCGGCGGGCTTCAGCCGCCGAGATTATAGTTTCCGCATGCCGCCGCGCGTCGCCGCATCGATCGCCGTCATTTTCTGGGGCGTGTCGTTCGTCGCGACCAAAGCGGTGCTGCGCGACGTCGCGCCCGTCACGCTGATCTTCACGCGGTTTTTCATCGGCGCCATCGTTCTGCTCGCCATCGTGCGCGAGCTGCCGCCGCGGAGCGCGTGGCCGTCGCTCGCGCTGATGGGTTTCATCGGCGTGTTCGTGCATCAGATGCTGCAGTCGTTCGCGCTGACGATGACGACGGCGACGAACTGCGGCTGGCTGATCGGACTCACGCCGCTCTGGTCGGCCGTGCTCGCCGCGATCGTGCTGCGCGAGCGCTTCGGTTTCTGGAAGATCGCCGGACTCCTCGGCGGATTCGCGGGCGCGCTCCTCGTCGTCACGCGCGGCGACTTCAGCTCGCGCGTGTTCGCGCGTCCGTCGACGCTCGGCGACGCGCTGATCTTCATCAGCACGATCAACTGGGCGATCTACACGGTGATCGGACACAAAACGATTCGCCGCATCGGTCCGCGCCGCGCGACGTCGGGCGCGATGCTGTTCGGCGTGGCGATGCTCGCCCCGTTCTTCGTCGCGCGTGCGGGATGGCGCGATCTGCCGCATCTCACGCCGGCGGGCTGGGGCGCGCTGCTGTTTCTCGCTGTCGGCTGTTCCGCACTCGGCTATTTGTTCTGGTACGGCGCGCTCAAGCACATCGAAGCGTCGCGCGTTGCCGCATTGCTCTACGCCGAGCCCCTCGTCACCTTCGCCGCCGCCGTGCTTCTCCTCGGCGAGCGCGTCAGTGCGATTACGATCGCCGGCGGCATTCTCGTTCTCATCAGTGTCGTGCTCACGCAATACGCGCCGGGCACAGCGTCTGCTGCACAGCAGAATCCGGAGGAAGTTGCATGACTCGCCGTCTCACGATTTTTCTTTCCCTCGCGCTTGCCGCCTGTGCGACCGCGCCTCGCAATCCCGATATGACGAGCGCCGCGCCCGCGCCCGTCGCGCGCTATTCCGCGGAAGCCGGCTCGGAGCCGGTCGGCGTGATTCCCGACGCGACGCTGCGCGACACGCAGCGCGGACGCGACGTCACGATGACGATCGACTATCCGATCGGCAGCGGCTCGCATCCATTGATCCTCTTCTCGCACGGATACGGTGCGAACGGCCACGCGTACGTCGGTCTCTCCGCGCATTGGGCGAGTTACGGCTACGTCGTGATCAAGCCGACGCACGCGTCCGATCAGAACGTGAAGCTCGCCGACATCACGCCGGCGTCGTTCCGCGACCGCGTCGCCGACATCAAGTTCGTGCTCGACAATCTCGACGCGCTGCAGAAGCGCTATCCCGAGTTGCAGGGAAAAATCGACACCGCCAAGATCGGCGTCGCCGGCCACTCCCTCGGCGCATTGACGGCCATGCTCGTCGGCGGCGTGCGCACGTTCCCCGGTCCGGTGAGCTACGCCGATCCGCGCGTGAAGGCGGTGATCGCGATGTCGCCGCAGGGACCGCGCGAGAGTTGGGGACTCACGAAGGACTCGTGGAGCGAAGTGAAGTTGCCGATGATGTACATGACCGGCGATCGCGATGAGGGCATCGATAAGAGTGAAACGCCGGAGTGGCGCCGCCAGGCATTCGAGCTTTCAGCCGCGGGCGACAAGTGGCTGGTCTTCATCGCCGGCGCGGGACACCTCGCATTCACGGGCCGCCTCGGCGTGATGCCGGAACCGGCTCCGCGGCCAACGATGATCGATCCGAACGATCCGTTCGCCACACGGGATACATTGGACCAACAGCGCCGGCGCACACAAACGCTTGGCGATCCGATCCGCGTCGTTTCCGGCACGATCAAAGCGGTCTCGCTCGCGTTCTGGGACGCGTATCTGAACGCCGACACGAAGGGCCGCGAGTTTTTGGACAAGGCCGGGGAGCGCGGCGGAGTCGAGGTGAAGAAGAAATGAACGTCAGTACCGCGAAAGCGCTCGTCACCGGCGGCAGCTCCGGCATCGGATTGGAGACCGCGCGTCACCTGCGCGCGAAGGGCGCGCAGGTCGCGATCTGCGGACGCGATGAAGCGCGATTGCAACGCGCGGCCGCGGACATCGACGCGCTTCCGATCACGGGCGACGTCAGCCTGGAAAACGATGTTGTTCGCATCGTGCGCACCGTCGTCGAGAAGTTCGGCGACTACGACGTGTTGATCAACAACGCCGGCTTCGGCCTCTTCGCGCCGCTCGTCGAGACGTCGCTCGCGGACATGCAGCGCGTTTACGCGACGAACGTCTTCGGCGCGATGCTCGTGGCGCGCGAGTCGGCGAGGCATTTCGTCGAGAAGAACCGCGGCAACATCGTGAATGTCGCGTCGACGGCAGGACAGCGCGGCTACGCCGGCGGAACGACCTACTCATCGAGCAAGTTCGCGCTCAGCGGCCTCACCGAATGCTGGCGCGCGGAGCTGCGCAAATTCAACATCCGTGTGATGCAGATCAACCCGAGCGAAGTGCAAACCGACTTCGTCGCCGCCTCCGGCCGCCCGCTGCGCCCGTTCAGCGAGCGAAAACTGATCCCGGCCGACATCGCGCAGGCGATCGTCTCGATGCTGGAGATGGAGGATCGCGGCTTCGTGCCGGAGCTGTCGGTGTGGGCAACGAATCCGGATTGAGAGAGAACTCACCGACAACTTACCTTCCGCTCATGGAAAAACCGGCCTCGCGCGCCGCATCCTGCGCGTATGTCGATCCTTCTTCTCCTCGCTTCGCTCGTTGCCGGTCCGCAGCCGGACACGTTCACCATCGAGTCGAAAGTTCTCGGGCAGGCGCGGCGCGTGTTCGTGCATCTGCCGCAGTCGTACGCGAAGAGTGCGCAGTCGCGGCGCTATCCGACGATCGTCGTGTTCGACGGCCGGTACGTGATGGAGCCGGTCGTGACGATGAGCGACATTCTCAGCCGCAACGGACAGATGCCGGAGTCGGTGATCGTCGCGATCGAGAACACGGACGACTATGAAGGCCGCGTGCACGATCTCACGCCGCCCGGTCTCTCGGTCAGCGGCAGCGGACTCGAGGAGGGGGGCGATCGGTTTCTCGATTTCATCGAGAAGGAACTGCTGCCCGCGCTCGACGAGAAGTTCCGCACGGCTGCTCCGCGTGCACTCGTCGGTCTCTCCTCCGGTGGAATCCTCGTTACGTACGCGGCCGCGATGCGCGATGCGTTCCGATTGAATCTCGCGCTCGACACGCCAACGTACCTCGGAGACGGATTTCTCGGCGCCAAGCTTTTGCAGCGCGCGAAAACGCGTCCGTCGCCGCCGGTCCGCTACGTCTCGATCAACGCGCGCTTCGGATGGAAGGACGAGGTCTGGAAGAGCATCATCGCCGCGGCTCCGCAATCGTGGCTGCTGTACAACGACAAGCTCGCGCAGGAGTCGCACAATTCGATGCGCTTCCTCGGCGCATATCTCGGCCTGCGCGAGCTGTATCGCGACTACTCGATGTTCGTCGCGCCCGAGATCACGACGAGCATCTTGCCGGCGTATGAAAAACTCACCGCGGCTTACGGCGCGCCGCTCATTCCGCCGGAGCCGCTGCTGCGCAACGTCGCCGGCGATTTGCTGATGGAGGGACGCGGCGCGGATGCGCATCGCGCGTTCGATCTGCTGACGTCCGCGTACGGCGAGCAAGCGGAGGCGGCGAAAACGCGTGCGGAGATCGCGGAGGTGGAGCGGCGTCCGCCGCCGACGGAAACGGTGGAGGGATTGCTGGCGACTCGGTTTCCGTCGGTCGAAGAAGCGCGCGACTACCTCGGTGAGTGGGAAGGGGAGCAGTGGATCAATCCCGCTTCGAAGAATCGGATCGCGCTGCGACTGAAAGCCGAAGGGGGGAAGGTGACGGGAGTGCTGATCTCGTGGCCGGAGCCGGACGTCGAGCTGCCGATGCAGTTGCAGTATCTGAAGGTCACGCCGGACGGATTGTCGTTCGGCTTCATGAACGGCATGCGCCCGCGCGGCATGCTGATTCACGACGCGAAACGCGACGGCGACGTGCTGCGCGGCGAGGTGCGCTTCGGCGGCATCAACTTCACGCCGCCCGGGAACCACAAGCACGAGTTCGAGCTGCGCAGAGTCAAAGCTTCGCCCGCCAGGGGAGCTTCGCGCGGCGCATCGGAAGTCCCGCCGAAGGACCTTCGATCCGGTATCGGATGATCTCCGTCATCCGCTCCGCCATCTCGCTCTGCGCGTCGACCCAGTCGCCGGGACGTCCCGCAAAAATGTCGGACCAGCGCACCGATCCGTCGCGCGTATCGCGCAGCAGCATCGTCACGCGGTACTGCGCGTTGCTGCGATCGACGCGCCCTTCGACGCGCCACCGCGTGTCCGCATTCGGATTCGCGACGAGATCGATGACCGGCGTGCGCGATGCCGTCACGAGATGACTGACGATCTGCGCGCGCAGTGCATTGGTCCACTGCTGTTCGTTCGCGGGTGCGGTCAACGGCGCGATGCCGATGGCGGATGGCGTGCGATTGCTGACGAGCAAAGCGACCGCGATCACGAGGAGCGCGGCAATGACGATGGCTACAGTGGAGCGGCGGCCGCTTCGGCCGCCGGGCTCTCGCGAGAAATCGGCGGCCGAGGGCGGCCGCCGCTCCACCAAAAGCCGATACCCGCGCCCTCGTAAGGTCTCTAACAGCCCCGCCGAGTCGCCTAACGCGATGCGAATCTGGCTGATCGAGTAATTGAGGCCGCGATCGAAGTCGACGAACGTGTCGTCGCCCCACAAAGTCTTCTGCAGCGTCTCGCGCGTCACGAGGTCTCCGGCGTGCTCGATCAGCACCGCCAACAGGCGCGCGGGCTGCTGTTGCAGCCTTACCGGCACACCCCCGCGCCGCAGTTCGAGCGTATGTGAATCGAGCTCGAACTCGGCAAAGTGAATCGTGCGATCATCGGAACGCATCGGATCGCCGATGATGCCATACCGTTCCGAAGTATCATTCCTTAAGTAAATGCCCGACGGTCCTGTCGAAACAACAACGTCACTGCATACCGCGTGGACGACCGACATCGGCGTTCCTGAGCTGGAGCGCCGTCTCGCCGAACAGCGATTGCAGAGCGAGCAGCTGCGCCTCCTCGGCACCGCGGTGCACGTCGCCGAGGAAGGCATTGCGATCCTGACGCCCGCGGTCGAAGCCGTCGGACCGCGCGTCGCGTTCGTCAACGACGGCTTCTGCGGGATGTACGGCTATAAGCGCGAAGACGTGATCGGACAGACGCCGGAGATCTTCGGCATCGTCGAGCGGCAGCAGTCGATCGCCGACGCGCTTCTGCATCACGTTTTCGAGACGCGACCGTTCGCGGCCGAGGTGACGGCGCAACGCACGGATGGCTCGGAGATGGAGATCGACCTGCAGCTGGTGCCGGTCGAAGACGCGGGGCAGCTCACGCATTGGGTCGCATTCGTCCACGATGTCACGATGGCGAAGACGCAGGTCGTCTCGCTGCGCCATCAGGCCACGCATGACGGACTCACCGGACTGCCGAATCGCACGCTGCTCTTCGACGCGCTCGAAGCGGCCATTACCGACGCGCGCGAGAAGAACGCGATGGTCGCGCTGCTGCTCATGGATCTCGATCGCTTCAAGGAAGTGAACGACACGTTCGGACATCATTTCGGCGACGTGCTCCTGCGGCAGGTCGCGTTCCGCCTGCAGAACCAGATGCGCGGCAGCGACATGGTCGCGCGCCTCGGCGGCGATGAATTCGCGATGATTGTTTCCGACGCCGCCGACGCGCAGGCCGCGGCGCTCGCCGCGCGGCGCGTCCTCAACGCGCTCGAGCTGCCGTTCGTCGTCGAAGGGCAGGTCCTCGACGTCGGCGCGAGCATCGGCATCGCGCTCTATCCGACGCACGGTGCCGACGTGCGCTCGCTGCTGCGCGGCGCGGACGTGGCGATGTACACGGCGAAGGAAAATCAAAGCGGCTACAGCTTTCATTCGCGCGAGACGGGCACGCGCTCGCCCGATCAACTCGCGCTGGTCGCCGAGCTGCGCGTCGCCATCGAGCGCGGACAACTCGAGCTGCACTATCAGCCGAAACTGCATCTGCGCAGCGGTCTCATGACGCGCGCGGAAGTGCTGATCCGCTGGAATCATCCGTCGCGCGGCTTCCTCGCGCCGACGGAGTTCATTCCGCTGGCCGAGCGGACGGGACTCATCCGCCCGCTGACCGACTGGCTCCTCGATCGAGCGCTCGAGCAATGCCGCGCGTGGCAAGACGCCGGCGCGCCGGTGCACGTCGCCGTCAACATCTCCGCGAAGAGCCTGCTCGATCAGGACCTGCCGCAGAAAGTGCACGCGGCACTCGCGCGCTGGAACGTCGATCCGCGCTTTCTGAAGATCGAGATCACCGAGAGCAGCATCATGGCCGACCCCGCGCACGCGCTGGCGATCCTGGCGATGCTGCAGTCGATGGGCGTGCGGTTGTCGGTCGACGACTTCGGCACCGGCTACTCGTCGCTCACGCACCTGCGCGAGCTGCCGATCGACGAGATCAAGATCGACAAATCGTTCGTCGGACAGATGACGGTCAGCGACGCCGACGCCGCGATCGTCCGCACCGTCATCCACCTCGCGCACGACCTCGGCAAACAGGTCTGTGCCGAAGGCGTCGAAGACGAGGCGACATGGAAAATGCTCTGCGACCTCGGATGCGATCTCGCGCAGGGCTACTGGATCGCCAAGCCGATGCCGGCGGGCGAGCTGATGCAGTGGCTCGATCAAAATTCGTGGGGGCTGCACAGAAAATCGAGTTGACGCCACAGCCTCGCCACAATCGGGAGCGACGCTTCTTTTCATGCTGGCCGCCGTTGCGTTCTCCTCGCTGATCGCGCTCCGATCGATCAAAGTCGAAGAATTCGAAACCGATGTGCCGGTCGCCGCGCGCATCTGGCTCGCCGATGCGAAACACACCTTCCGCGATCTCGCCGCGGAGATGCTCGATGAGCCGCCGGAATGCATCAAGGAGCGGCTCCTCGCCGAGCTCGCCGCGGAGGGAATTCCCCTGGACTGCGACGAATGTGTGTACGGCGACCTCTCGCTCAACGTCACCGCACCGCCGGGCCACGGCGATCTCGTCGCCGTCGAGGTGCTGCTCACGATTCCGTACGGCAGCGACTCGGCGCTCTATCTCTTTCGCGGCGGACATCTGATCTTCTCGCGGGAAACGAATGACTACGAATCCATCGCCGAAGCGCTCGGAGCGTTCGCGTGGAAAATCTCGCCGCCCGATGACGACGGCGCGTTTCTCGTCCTCACGACCGGGCTGTCGACGGCGCCCGCGGGGAACTGGCAGTGGCTGACGTATACCGTCGACCGCATCGTGCCGTGGTCCGACGAGGCGGTCGTGATCGATCACGGAGGGTCGCAGATCTTCGACGGATGGGACTATCTCGATCTGCATGTCACGCCGAACGGCTACGGACTGCGTTTCGACACCGGTGGTCTGGAGGGCGGATTCACACGCAAGCAGCTGCTCGAGTATGAAGTGGATGGCGATCGCCCCGTGCGCATCGATCCCATCGCCGAGAAGCCGGAAGACTTCGTTCAGGAATGGCTGTCGATGCCGGAGGAAGAAGCGTGGCGCTGGAGCGACGTCGCGCAGGTGCAGGTGAGCGAGGACGCATACAAGTCGTGGGGCCCGGTCCGGCAATGCGTCGACGGTTGGTGGCAAGTGCGCATGGACATCTCGGACGATCCGGCGTCGGACGAATACGAGCCGCTCTACTTCATCGTCGAAAATTTTCGAGTGCGCGAGATTCGCGACCAGCCGCGGCCGGGATGTCCGGACGAGTTTCCGCCGCTGCCGGCTGACGACGCTACTGCGCCGTCACCCTGATGCGCGGAGATGCGCGTATTCAAACGCATCGCGAGAGCTGTTAAGGATGAACGATGAAGGATGAAGGATGAAGGATGAAGGATGAAGGATGAACGGTCCAGACGCCGTTCATCCTTCATCCTTCATCCTTCATCCTTCATCGTTGAACGCACTCGCGTAGATCTTCGGATCTTGGCCCGCCGCTACTGCGTCGTCACCCTGATCTTCGCCTTCTTCTTCGTCACCTTGTCGATGCGCGCGCGCTCTTTGTTGAGGTCGCGGCGCGCGTAGAAGGTGCGCGGGGTGGTGGCGTACGGCGTGCCGGTGAGCGCAAACGCGTCGGGCCATTCCTTCGAGGTGGTCGGGCGCGTGCCGGGCAACGGCAGCATGGCCGGCATGAAGCGCCAGCGCGTGCCGAGGGCATTGAAGGTGATGGTGTTGTCTTCGATGCGGATCGCGCGGCGCTCGGCGCGATCTTTCTCGACCGCGATGCGCAGCAGCGTGGGCCGCGAGTAATCGGGCTTCGGGTCCGCCTCCTGCGCGAACAGCGCGGGGGCGGCGAGGAGAAAGAGAGCTAACGCCGCGTTCGCTTTCATCATCACCTCTGACGAACGAACATTACTTCAGGTAACGGGCCAGAAACGGTTGCTGCGCGCTCAGCGTGCCTGCGATGAGAAGAGCGAGAGCGAACGTGGGATTTTAGGCGCACAGGCTCATAGGCGCATAGGCTCATAGGCGCATAGGCTCACAGCCCTGAGATAGGTTGCGCGGTTCCTCCGCCCGACGCCGCGTAACCGCGCGACCGACATCTCAGCGCCTCTCCTCTGAGCCCATGAGCCTCTGAGCCCATGAGCCTGTGAGCCCATGAGCCTCTGAGCCTATGAGCCTGTACGCCCATGAGCCTGTGAGCCCATGAGCCTCTGAGCCCATGAGCCTCTGAGCCCATGAGCCTGTGAGGCCCATGAGCCTGTGAAGCCCATGAGCCCATGAGCTAGTGCAGGAACATCGGCATCCCCATCACCTGCGCGACCTTCGGCCGGTACTCGCTCGCGTCATAGAAGCGCGTGACGTCGACGCGTTTCTTCGCGGTGCCGGTGACGCTCAACGGGACGGCGGTGTAGCGGCCGTCGGTGACGGCGACCATGCTTCCGGGTTGTCCACGGCGCACCATGTCCGCCGCCAACGCTCCGAAGTTTTTTGCGACGATGAGGTCGAGCGAGTCGGGCGCGCCGGAGCGCATCAGATATGCGAGGCGCTGGTAGATCACTTTGTCGCGGCCGCGCTTCTCCAGAAAATCGGCGAGCATGCCGCCGACGCCGCCGAGCTTGCGCTGTCCCGAGGCGTCGGGCTCACCTGACTCGATCATCACGCCCGTCGTCGTCCGCGCACCCTCGGAGATCGCGACGACCGCGTAGTTGCTCGGATTCTCCAGCTTGTCCTTGCACAACATCTGGTACAGCTCTTCCGCGTCGAACGGCACCTCGGCGATGATGGCGCGATCGCAGCCCGCGAGATATGCGGCGAGCAGACACGTCTCGCCGGAGTTGCGTCCGAACAGCTCGACGACGAGAAAGCGCTCGTGCGATCCCGCGCTCGTGCGGAGGTCGTTGATGAGCATGACCGAGCGCGTGACCGCGGTCGAAAAGCCGAGGCAGTAGTCGGTGCCGTAGACGTCGTTGTCCATCGTCTTCGGGATGGCGATCATCGGCACACGCTCTTCGTGCAGCCGGCGCGCAAAGGTCAGCGTGCCGTCGCCGCCGAGGGCGACGAGATAGTCGATGTCGAGGAAGTCGATGACGCGCAGCGCGGCGTGCGTAAGGTCATAGCGTCCGCGCTCATCGGGCTCGCCCTTTTCCGTTTCGAGATGCGGCGGGATGTGCTCGGCCTTGCTGATCTCGGGATTGATGCGCGACGTATGCAGGATCGTGCCGCCGGTGCGATCGATCGCGCGCGTGTTCGCGCGCGTCAGCGGCATGATCCAGCTCGAGTTGTCGGCGCTCTCGTCGGGAATGATGTTCGTCAGCGACGCCCAGCCGCGGCGTAGACCGAGAATCTCACAGTCTTCGTCGAGCATGCGCCAGACGAACGACTTGATCGCCGCGTTCAGGCCCGGCACGTCGCCACCGCCGGTGAGGATTCCGATCCGTTTCATGTCAGGCCCCGCTTCAGGGACCGGCAGGCGAAAAGCCCGCCCGCCGCAGAGCGTTCTGCTCGCCCTCCGGAAAGAAAACCACTTTCAGCGCTTCATGGCGATCGAATCGCGCAATGCCTTCGTGAAATTCATGCAACGAATCGAAGGTGGCCTGTACGACCCACTCGACATCGAGTCCCGATCGCAACAGCGCGAGCATGCGCTGCCACGTCGAGTACATGCGCCGGCCGATGATGCCGTGCATGGTGACGCCTTTGAAAATGACGTTGCGCGTGTAGTCTTCGATGGTGACGGAGTGGCCGGCGGGGAGGCCGAGGAGCGAGAGCGTGCCGCCCATGCGGACGATCTCGAGACCGAAGTTGATCGCGGCCGACGATCCCGACATTTCGCAGACGACGTCGACTCCGACTCCATTCGTGATCGTCTCGATCGCTTTCTTCACCTCGGCTGCGGGCGTCGTGCGCACGTTGAACGCGTGGAAGTTTTCGAAGCCGCGCGTCGCGGCCCAGCGACGCGCGGTCTCGAGCGCGTGATCGCTGACGTCGGTGACGATGACGACCGACGCGCCGCTGTGCTCCGCGATCGCCGCCGACATTGCGCCGATCGGACCGAAGCCGGTGACGGCGACGCTCTTTCCGGCGAGATCGACGACCTGCGTCGTGTGCACGGCGTTGCCGAGGGCGTCGAGGAAGGCGCCGACGCGCAGCGGCACGTAGCGCGGAAGTTTGACGATGTTCGAGGCCGGAACTCTCACGAATTCAGCGAACGCGCCGTCTTCGTGCAGGCCGTAGATGCGCGTGCGGACGCAAATGTGTCCGTTGCCGGAGCGGCACTGCGCGCACTCGCCGCAGATCACGTGCATCTCAGCGGAGACGTAGTCGCCGATCTGCAGCGCGCCTTCGAACGCGCGCTCCGCGCCTGCGCCGATTTTCTCGACGAATCCGCAGAACTCGTGTCCGTAGATACGCGGCGGCTGGACGGAGTCCTGGATCGACGGATCCCAGTGATAGATGTGCTTGTCCGTGCCGCAAATCGCGGTCGCGGCGACGCGCACGAGCACTTCGCCGGGGCCGGGATCAGGGACGGGACAATCGCGGATTTCGGTTCCGGCGAGACCATCGGCAGGAGCGGACTTGACGACGGCGATCATGGCTGGATGGCAGATGACAGGATGGCAGATGGCGGATGGCAGATGGCGGCCGGGGGAAGCGGGTGTTCAGGGCTTGCGGCTTCTGCTATCCGCCATCTGCCATCTGCCATCTGCATCGCGCGCGGATGCTATCAGGGTTTGGTTCAGCAGAAATCATTCCGACAAGCAATCACGCCGCAACAAGGGCAGGCCAACCAGCGCTGCCGGCCGTGCCGGCTCACGCGTGTTTTCGGATCAACTTGCGCATCGTTTTCAACGCCGAGTTCGTCCATTCTTCGACGTGCGGCGTCTCTTCCACCGACTGCGTGCGCGTCGTGTGCGGAAGGTCGGCGATGAATTGCGAGATCGCCCACGTCATCGCATCGGGATCGGCGACGAACAGATTCTTGTGCAGTCCGCCTTCGAGCGTGTAGATGCGTTTCGCGGACGGACACGCCTCATAAATCTTGTGCGCCATCGAGCAGGGACAGGTCTCGTCTTCCGTTCCGTGGAGGATGAGCAGCGGCACCTGCAGCTTGCGGATGATGTCGATCGTGTTGAAGACGTCCGTGCCCGCGAAGACATGCATCGGGAAGCGTTTCCAGAACACCCTGGTGAGATCGGGGAGATTGGTGAACGTCGACTGCAGGATCATCGCGTCGTACGGGTGGCGGCGGATGACCTGCGCGGCGACGGCGCCGCCTAACGAAAAGCCGTAGAGAATGTTCGGCACGCGCTTGGGCCGGATCTTGTCGTGAAATTTCGATGCTGTTAGGCCGTCGGCGACGACGCCGGAGAACGACGCGTGTCCGCTGCTCCTGCCGAATCCGCGATAGTCGAAAAACAGCGTGCTGAAGCCGGCATTGAGCAGGTGCGGGATCACGTCGGCGCTCGTCGTGAGATTGCCGGTGTTGCCGTGGCAGAAGACACTGCTCGCGATCGGATGCTTCGCGCGGCAGTACCACGCGTGCAGCGTCTCGCCGTCGGGCGTCTCGATCCAATGCTCTTCGACCGCGCCGTCAGGGATGCCGTAGTCGGAGGGATCCCACGACTTCAGCGGATGGGGAGACGGGCAGAAAAGCTGGGCGCGACGAAAGAGGCGGCGGCCGATCTCCGCGCTGAGCAACGCGCCGCCGACGAGCAGCGGCACGCCGAGTAGCTCCGATGGAGTGTGTCGATTGCGTCTGCGCATGACCAACTATAACGCCGTCAGCAAAGATTCTGCCTTAAGTCGTGTCATTCCGAGCCGCGTAGACGGCGAGGAACCCCCGGCGCAAGAACGCGAGTCGCTCCGTCGGCGGGAGATCCTTCGCCGTCTCACGCGGCTCAGGATGACACCTGGAGTAGATTGCAGCGCGATGAAGTACATCGAGTCACGAACGCGTGTGCGCTACAAAGAAACCGATCAGATGGGGATCGCCCATCATTCGAATTACATCGTCTGGTTCGAGATCGGGCGGACGGATCTCTGCCGCGCGACCGGCATTCCGTACGCGGAGATCGAGCGGCGCGGCTACATCCTCGTCGTGACGGAGATCGGCTGCCGCTATCGCACGCCGTTTCGCTACGACGACGAGGTGCTGATCCGCACGTCGGTCGGCGAGATGGGCAGCCGGCTGATGAAGTTCACATACGAGCTGTTCGACGCCGAGGGCCGCGAGAAGCGCGCGAACGGCTTCAGCGCGCACGTCTGGCTCGATCTGCAGTCGCGCAAACCGGTACGCGCCGACGCGGAGGTCGTGCGCGCGTTCGAAGCATTCCTTGCCGAGACTCAGAGGCGCCCAGGCGCATAGGCTCAGAGGCTCAGAGGGTCAGAGGCTCAGAGGGATCCGCTATGAGCCCATGAGCCTATGCGCCCATGAGCCCATGAGCCTCTGCGCCCATGAGCCTCTGAGCCCCTGATCGACTACAGCTTCGTGAATCCGCCCTTGAGAATGCCGTCCGGATTCGCGGCGAAGGTGCGTTTATTCGCCTCGTTGGTGAAGTAATAAACCTTCCCCTTGTACTCGAACGTCGGCGTCACGGCGCGAATGGAGATCTTGCTGCCGTCGATCGGATCCATCGCGATGGCCGGTGAGAACGGGAGCTGCGCGCGCAGCTTCTCATCCTCGGGAGTCAGGACCACGGGATTCTCGGCCACGGTCTTTGGCTTCAGCGGCGGCGCCTCATCGTTCAGCACTGGAGGAGGATCGAGTTGCGCGGGACGCGGAGGAGCGGAGTCGATCGTGCGCAGCTCGGCGCGCTGTGCGGACGTCTGGGAAGGGGGCGCGGAGTCGCAGGCTGCGAAGAGGAGAACGAGTCCCAGTGCTAACGCGTGGCGCATCAAGTGGATAGAGTACTGCGAGTGGCGCGCCAGCCGTAATTGTGAATTGTGAATTGTGGATTGTGAGCCGAGAAGGATGAGGACGCCGCTCGCGACCCCTTCACAATTCTCAATTCACCATTCTCAATCTGGTTCGTTGGTGCCCGGGACTGGAATCGAACCAGCACCCGCTAATGCGGACAGGCTTCTGAGACCTGCGCGTCTACCAATTCCGCCACCCGGGCAATAGGTTGTGGGATTCTAGTGGCGCAGGGAGGAATGTCAATTGCCTGAGTGAAATTCCAGAGCGATGCTTCCCACCTCGGACCGAAACGACTATCCTGACTCATCGATGTCCACCCCTTCGTCTCCGGCTGCACCGACGCTGATCGATCGGCCTGAGCGGGTTCCACGGGACTTATCGAATGAGATCTGGAACCTGCCGAACGCGCTGACGCTGTTCCGCATTTTTCTCGTCCCGTTTCTGGTCGTCGTGCTGTTGACGAAGTTCATCGGCCGCGAGTACGTCGGACTCGGCATTTTCCTCCTCGCCGCGCTCACCGATTTCCTCGACGGCTACTTCGCGCGCAAGAGCGGCAAGATCACGCGCCTCGGCACGCTCCTCGATCCGATCGCCGACAAACTTCTGACCTCGGCCGCGTTTATCTCGCTCGTTGAAATGGATCCGGCGCATGTGCCGGCGTGGATGGTGGTGATCATCATCGGCCGCGAGTTCGCGGTGTCGGGCCTCCGCTCGATTGCCGCGCAGCAGGGCGTCGACATCCCGGCGTCGCCGCTCGGCAAAGGAAAACTGATCTCGCAGGTGGTCGCCATCTCGCTGCTCATCCTCGGCTATGAGCTCGGCGAGCTGCAGCTGACCGGCACGATCGCGCTTTGGGCGGTGATGCTCTTCGCGCTCGCTTCGGCGATCGACTACTTCATCAAGTTCACGAGGGTCTACATCCTCGATCGGCCGGCGAAATAGAGGAGAGCGGGCGTCCCGCCCGCCCCCGGGAGGCGGCCGGGACGGCCGCTCTCCGATCAGCCGGCCAGCAAGCGATAGACGTCGTTCTTGCGCATCCCGAATTTCTCGGCGACCGCTTTCACCGCATCGTTGCGCCGCATCCCGCTCTCGCGCAGCCGCTCGAATTCTTCGCGCAGGGTTTCCGTCGACACTGCTTCCGCTTCGCGCGCGGGTGCCGCGAAGACGAGCGTGATCTCGCCGTGCACGCGATCGCGCTCGCGCAGTTGCGCGAGCACCTCGGAGATTTTTCCGCTGATGATTTCCTCGTGCATCTTCGTCATCTCGCGCGCGACCGCGACTTCGCTGTCGCCGAAGACTTCGAGCGCGTCTTCGAGTGACGCGACGACGCGCTCGGGCGACTCGTAGATGACGACCGTGTGCGCGAGCTCCGCGGCGTTGCGATAGAAGTCGAGCCGCTCGCCCTGGCGATGCGGCGTGAAGCCGAGGAACGTGAAGGGGAGTGGAGGGAGGCCGCTGGCGGCGAGCGCGAGGACGCCCGCGAACGGACCGGGAATCGGCTCGACGCGCAAGCCGCGCTCGCGCGCGATACGAACGATGCGATAACCGGGATCGGAGATCACCGGCATGCCCGCGTCGCTGACCAGTGCCAGCGTCTCGCCGCGCTCGACGCGATCGACGAGGCCCGCCGCTTTTTCATCTTCGTTGTGCTCGTGATAGCTGTCGGTCGGACGATCGATGCCGAAGTGCGTGAGCAGCTTCCGCGTGTGCCGCGTGTCCTCGCACAAAATCAGATCGGCCGACTTCAGCGCATCGATCGCGCGCGGCGGCATGTCCGACAGATTGCCGAGCGGAGTGCCGACGATGAGGAGCGTGCCTGGCATCCAGCGGAGTATGTCGGTGTAGGGCAGGTTTTCCAACCTGCCCCCCCGGGGACGCAGGCTGGAAAGCCTGCGCTACACGATGCGATCAGCGCGGCGTCAACACGGTCACGTGCTGCGTGACGTTGTTCGTCACGGACACGAGCGCATAAAACGGCGCGTTGCTGTCGTCGACCGGCTCGATCACGACCTGCACGGAATCTGCGCCGGCGGACGGGAGCAACAGCTCGGCGACCGGCACTGAATACGGGTAGCCTTCGAGCAGCGCCGCCGTCGTCGCCTGCAACTGGGTGATCACGCTCGAAGCGGATGGCGGCGGTTGGCGATAAGGGCTGGCGGTCACCTCGGGCTGCGTGCGCAGCGTGACGTGAAACGCGCGCGGCTTGTCGTCCGGTGAATAAATCCGCAGCGTTGCGCGGAACGGATCGGCAGTCGGCACGTCCGCGATCGTCGTGCGCGCGTGTAGGAACTCGCTCTCGCGCACCGACGACACGCGCGTTCCGAAGTTCGTCTCCGCGCGCGATGCGTCGAAGGCGCGTGTCTGGAAGAACACGTGGTCCGCGATCGCGCGAGGAATCCGCACGACGACCGGTCCCGTGAGAGCGAGGTCGAGACGTGACGTCGACCGTGGCTCGAGATCGACGAATTGCGGCAGCGCCGGTGAGACCAGCAAGCGGGGATCGCCCCACGGAACATTGATGGAGAAGGCACTGTCGGTGTCATTCACCACGATCGTCGAAGTCTTCCACTGCGAGCCGAATGCGCCCGGAGCGGAAGTGCGCGTGGTGCCAACCAGCGGCAGCAACACATTTTCATAGGCATCGTCGTCGACGAAGAGAATCGCCCCCGGAGCGACCGCGGGAGAACCGTAGGGGTGGTGCAGCTCGAACGTTGCGGGTCCCGCCACGGATTGCGGCGGGACGTTGACTCTGAGCTCCAGACCGTAAAAGTAGATGGCCGAGCGCGGGAGCTGGACACCTCGAATGACGACGTCGAGATTGCACGACGAGCCGCATTCCGAGGAGGCCCAGCCGCTGGTCGTGACGGTGATGGTTCCGCCGTGAACGCTCAGCACGTTCGGCCGGATCGAAACGATGGTGGGAGTGAGCGCGAATGCGGCGGCGGGGAGGAGGAGAAACGCCAGCAACGTAGCGAGGCGTGATCGGGTCATGAAAGTTATCTTAACGACTTGCGAAGCTGCGTGACAACAAAATTGCGGCGCTCGATGCGACGTTGAGCGACTCGACGCGCTTCGACATCGGAATCGCAATCGCTTTCGCCGCGCGGCGAATGTCGTCCGACACGCCCGCGCCTTCGTTTCCGAACACGAGCACGGCATCGCGCCCGGGCGGGTCGGCGGCTTCGCCTTGCATGTCGGCGACGATCAGCTTCGCGTCGCGCAAATCGTGTGCGGTGATGTTTGCGACCGGCACGTTGAGGATCGTGCCGGCCGAGGCGCGGATCGCTTTCGGTCCGTACGCGTCAGCGCAGCCGGGCAGGAGCAGCACGCCCGCGGCGTCGAACGCGGCGGCGAGCCGCACGATCGTGCCGACATTGCCGGGATCCTGCACCGCGTCGAGTGCAACGGCGACGGTGTCGCGCCGCGCGAGAATTTCATTCGCGTCGTGATGCGGACGTTCGAAAAGAGCGAGCACGGTTTGCGGAGAGCGCGTGTCGCTCAGTTGGTCGAACAATTCATTCGTGAAGTGGACGACAGGCAATCCTGCCTGTCGATCGGGGAGAGGCAGGATTGCCTGTTCTCCACGCTCTGCGACTACGATCGGCTTCCATCCCGCTGCGATCGCGTCCGCGACCTGCTTCGGTCCTTCGATCACGATCTCGCCGTCGTGCTCGCGGATCGCGTCGCGAACCCGCTTGAAGATCGGATTCTGCCGGCTGCTGATCGCGTTCTTCATTAGAATGCGCCGCCGATGATACTGAAGCTCATCAAGATGGCGGCCGGCAGCGCGGCGAAAGTCTCGCCGTGGACCGCGTTCTGGACGTTTCCGAGCATTCTCGCCTCCGCATTCGTGATCGCGTGGGGCGCCGAGGCCGCACAGTTTCTGATCTCGCAGGGACTCGCGCTGGCGATTCTCGCGTGGATGCAGACGCTGCCCGAGTTCGCGGTGGAGGCGGTGATCGCGTGGAACGCGGGGAAAGATCCGTCGCAGACGCATCTCGCGATCGCGAACTTCACCGGCTCGCTGCGGCTCCTCGTCGGACTCGGATGGCCGATGATCTACTTTGTCGCGGCGGCGTTCAGCCGGAAACGAGACCGCGGGTTCGTGAAGCTCGAGCTCGACCGCGAGCACTCGGTCGAAGTGTTCGGCCTCTTTCTTCCAATCGCGTACTTTACGTTCATCTGGTGGAAGGGGACGCTCACGCTGTGGGACGCGTTTCCGCTCACCTTGTTCTATGCCCTCTATCTCTGGATTCTCTGGGGAATCCCTCCTCAGGAGGAAACCGACGAGACGATGGAGGACCTCGGCACGGTGCCGAGGAAAATCCTGGAGCTGAAGCCGCGCATGCGCAATGCGGCGATCTGGGCGCTGTTCATCGCCGGTGGCCTCATCCTCTATCTCTCCGCGCATCCGTTTTTGAATTCGATGCTCGCGATCGCGAGCTCGATGGGCGTCTCGACGTTCGTCTTCGTGCAATGGGTCGCGCCGTTCCTCTCCGAGTTCCCCGAGAAACTGAGCGCGTTCTACTGGGCGCGCAAAGTCTCGACGGCGAGCGTCGCGCTGATGAACATGGTGTCGTCGAACATCAACCAGTGGAGCATTCTCTCGGCGATGATCCCGGTGCTCTTCGTCATCAGCGCGGGCGAGATCAAGCCGCTGCAGTTCGATCAGTTCCAGCGCCACGAGATCATCCTCACGATCCTGCAGAGCTTTCTCGGATTTTTGCTGCTGTTGAATCTCGAGCTGGTGATGTGGGAGGCGCTGATCCTCTTCGTGTTCTGGGCGGTGCAGTTCTTCGTGCCGTCGATCCGCGAGCAGATGATCTGGGTCTACGTCACGTGGTGCGCGTTCGAGATCCTGAAGCTGCTCTTCGCGCGCAAGGCGCCCGCGGCGTGGATCGGATTTCGCCACACGCTGAGAATCCGTTTCGCGCCGAAAGGCGAGGGATGATACAAAGTGCCATGCCCACCGTCGCCGTCCGCCCGACGATCCGCCTGACCAACCGCGTTTCCGCGATGCAGGAGTCTCCGACGCTCGCGGTGCTCAATCGCGCGACGGCGCTGATCGCACAGGGCGTGGACGTCGTCGACTTCGGACCGGGCGAGCCCGATTTCGCGACGCCGCACAGCGTCGCCGAAGCGGGCAAGCGCGCCATCGATCGCGGCTTCACGAAATATACGAACGCGAGCGGCATCAAGTCGCTGCGCGAGGCGGTTGCCGCGCGCTACAACAAACGCTACGGAACGTCGCTCGCGGTGGAGCACGTGATCACCGGCTGCGGCGGCAAGCAGGAGCTGTTCAACCTCGCGCTCGCGCTCGTGCACGAAGACGACGAAGTGATCATCCCGGCGCCGTACTGGGTCAGCTTTCCCGATCAGGTGGCGTTCGCGGGCGGACGTCCCGTGTTCGCGCAGACGCGCGCGGAAGAACAGTTCCGGCCGACGCTCGCATCGATCGAGGCCGTGGCGACGGAGCGCACGCGCGGCGTGATCCTCAACTCGCCGTGCAATCCGACCGGCGCGGTGATCCGCGAGAGCGAGCTCGCGCGCATCGTCGAATGGTGCGTATCGCGCGACGCGTTTCTCATCTTCGACGAAACCTACGAGCTGTTCGTCTACGACGGCAACGAGCACGCGTCCGCGGCGCGCTGGATCGAGCAATATCCCGAGACCGTGATCCTCGTGAACTCGATGTCCAAAACGTTCGCGATGACCGGCTGGCGTCTCGGATACGCGATCGCGCATCCCGACATCATCAGCGCGCTCGGAAAAATCCAGAGCCACTCGACGTCGAACCCCAGCACGATCGCGCAGCAGGCCGCGCTCGAAGCGCTGACCGGCGGCAACGAGGACGCGCAGCGGATGCACGACGCGTATTGCGAGCGCCGCGGGTGGCTCGTGCCGGCGCTGAACGATATCCCCGGTTTCTGCTGCGCCGACCCCGACGGCGCGTTCTACGTCTTCCCCGAGGTCCGCGCTTTCTTCGGAAAAGCCGGCATCACCGACTCCCAATCCTTCGCGTCTTACCTCCTCGACGAAGCGCGCGTCGCTGTCGTGCCCGGAGGCGCCTTCGGCGCCGACGACTTCGTGCGCATCAGCTACGCGACGTCGATGGAGCGGATTCGCGAGGGGGTGGCGCGGATGCGCGCGGCGTTGGGAAAGCTCTAGGAGCCTGCGCGGCAGAAACGACGATCTCAGGCGGTTGCGCCGCTCGAAGCCGCAGGTCGTGACGTGGCGACAAGCATGCCGCAAGGCGGAGCAATCCACGCAGCCGCCCGTGGCGGCTAGTGCCTTTGTGGCGACCGCTGCCCTCAGCGGTCGCGGTGCCGCTGAGGGCAGCGGCACCCACAAACACCACGAAATTTTAGGAGGACGTGGGCCCGTTCCGACACGCGGTCAACCTAACAGCAAGGAGATTTTTGTGAAAAAGACACTCTCGATCATGTTTGCGCTCGCGCTCTGCGCGACGCCGGGATTTGCGCAGGACAAGCCTGCCGCGAAGCCGGCGCCTGCTGCCGCGACCGCCGCGCAGCCTGCCGCCGACCCGATCGTCATCGCCGCCGGCGAGCTGACGATCCGCCAGTCGGAATTCGAAGCCGCGCTGAAGACGCTCCCCGCGGAATACCAGCAGTACGCGACGGGCGCCGGCAAGCGCCAGTTCGCCGATGACTACCTGCGCATGAAGATGCTCGCGGCGGAAGGCATGAAGGGCGGACTCGACAAGGATCCTGAAGTCGTGCGCCAGCTCGCGCTGATGCGCGAGAACCTCGTCGCCAACGCGCAGCTGCAGAAGATCGAGAAGGGCGTCACCGTCACCGACGAAGACCTGCAGAAGCTGTACGAGGCGAAAAAGAACGAGTACGAGCAGGTCACGGCGAAGCACATCCTGATCGCGTTCAAAGGCAGCCCCGCGGCGCAGTCCGGCAAGCCGGAGCTGACCGAAGAGCAGGCGAAGGCGAAGGCGACCGAGCTGCGCAAGCAGATCCTCGCCGGCGCGTCGTTCGAAGAGCTGGCCAAGAAGGAATCGGATGACACCGGCTCGGGCGCCAACGGCGGAGAGCTCGGCGACTTCAATCACGGCCAGATGGTTCCGGAGTTCGAGCAGGCCGCGTTCGCCGCGAAAGCCGGCGACATCACGGAGCCGGTGCGGACGCAGTACGGCTATCACATCATCAAGGTCGAGAAGCACGGCACGACGCCGTTCGAGCAGGTGAAGGCGTTCCTCGAGCGCAACGAGCGCCAGGCCAAACTGCAGGCGCAGCTCGACGCGATGAAGTCGGCCGCGAAGGTGACGTACAACGATACGTACTTCGTGCCGCCGCCAGCCGCGGCTGCGCCCGCCGCCACTCCGGCGACGACCCCGAAGCCGGAAGCGTCGAAGCAGCAGTAACTTCCTTTTCGGAGGGCGGAGCGCCGCTCCGCCCTCCGCATCTCCGTGCTATCGTTCGCCGCATGGAGATTCCGTCGAAAGTCTCGGTCTTCAACCGCACGTTGGAGATCAAAGGGAAAGCCGGCACGCTGGTCGCGATCAACGACTTCGGCTTCTACGAGGTCGTCCTCGAAGTCCAGCAGCGCAACCACACCGTGCTGTTCCCCATCAACGAGACCGTCGTGATCTTCAACGAAGCGGTGGCCGCCATTCCGTCCGATTTTGAGGTGGAGCGGTAGGGATGGATCTCAGCCAGATCGTCCACTCGGATCCGGAGATCGTCAGCGGAACGCCTGTTTTCGTAGGTACGCGTGTACCCGTGCAGGCGTTACTCGACTATCTCGAAGGCGATGAGACGATCGAAGAGTTCCTCGACGATTTCCCGAGCGTCTCGCGAGCACAGGCAATCGCCTTTCTCGAGGAGGCGGGACGGGCGCTGCTCGCTCGCATCGCGTGAGGCGCGTTCTTCTCGACGAGAATCTGCCGCGCAAACTTCGGCAACAGCTACGTCAGATCGCAATTCAGTAACCGCTGGTAGGGATTCACTCCCCGTGAGTCACTCCTAATCAGGGAGGGACTCCAATGGCAACGCAACCTACACCCGCGAAGCGAAAGCGCTCGACTGGCGAGACCACGAAACCCGCACCCGAACGCATCGCCGAGCCGCAGAACGCACCCGCGCCGGTATCCGCGGACGCGATGCTGTCCGCGAAGGCGGCAGCCGCCGCGGAGCCTCCGAAGGATCGCGATCCCGCCAAGCTTGCGGCCGCGTTTCGCACGAAGCTCGATGCCGTGCTCGCGAAGCTCGCCGCGGAGAAGACGCCGTTCAAGTTCGACGAGGGGTTCCGCACGGTGGAGCGGCAGCAGTGGCTGTACGGCTCCGGCCGTCCGGCCGTAAAGCCCTACGGGCGTTCGGGGCCGATCGTGACGCACAAGGACGGCGTGAAGGAATTGTCGAATCATCAGGGCAATGGCAAGGCGGGCAGCGGGCGCGCTGCGGATTGCTACCCCGCGAAAGCGAACGGCAAAATCATCTGGCCGCCGCCGCCGGGAAACGACCCGCGATGGAAACGCTTTGCGGACGTCGCGCGCGAGCAGGGACTCGATGCGGGTTACTACTGGACGGATCTCAAGGACCTGCCGCACATCGAGTTGAAGTGATGAACGCTACGCGTCGACCTTTTTCCCGAACGCCCACGCCACCCCCACCCCGATCAGGTACAGCAGGATCATCGGAATGGCGAGCGCGGATTGCGTGACCATGTCCGGGGTCGGCGTCACGACCGCGGCGATGACGAATGCGAGCACGACCGCGTACTTGAACTTCTGCATCAGGAACGCGGGGGTGACGATGCCGAGGCGGGCGAGGAAGAAGATCAGGATCGGCGTTTCGAAGACGAGGCCGGTCGCGAGGATGATCGTGCTGGAGAACGAGAAGTAGTCGTCCACCGTGATGACCTGCTTGAACTGACGGCCGGTCTCCATGAAGAAGTTGCACGTCGCCGGAAGCAGGAAGCGATAGCCGAAGTAGCCGCCGGCGATGAAGAAGAGCGATCCGAAGATGATGAACGGCGCGGCCATGGTTCGTTCTTTTTTGTACAAACCGGGCGCGACGAAGAGCCAGAGTTGCAGCAGGATGACCGGCGCCGCGACGAAGAGGCCGGCGAAGAACGCGACCTTCATGTACAGGAAGAACGGCGCGGTGAGTCGCGTGTACGCGAGCTTGTCGCCGGGCGCGAGGTAATGGGTCAGCGGCGCCTGCAGCAGTCCGTAGATCTTTTCGGCGAACGCCCAGCAGACGAAAAAACCGCCGGCCGCGGCGGCGAGCGAGATCAGCAATCGTTTGCGCAGTTCCTCGAGGTGATCGAGGAAGGACATCTTATGCAGATCGTCGTCGGCGGGAGGAATCGGCGTCGGGTCGGCGGCCATGCGTCAAGTCGTCGAGTCGGGAGCAGGCGGGGGCGTGGACTCCGGCATCGTCGCGGGCTCCGGCACGACCTCTGGCTCACTCCTTGATACGACCTCGAACGGAGCCATGACCTGCGGCGCGATCTGCTTCAACTCCTCGAGGCGCACTTCGCGCTCGATCGTGCCTTTCAGGTCGTCGGTCGCCTTGCGGAACTCGGCGAGTGCCTTGCCGAGGGTGCGGCCGATCTCGGGGATGCGCCGCGGACCGAAAATGATCAGCACGACGACGAAGATGAGCAGGAGCTCCTGGATTCCAAGTGAGCCAAACATGTTGTGTCAGCGGCGTGAACAGGCAGCGGCGGGTGAATAGTCCGACCCTATAATCATGTTACCCGAACGATAAACGAACAAGGCGTGAAAACGACATGGCAAAGCTGAACCAAACAAGAAAGTGGTCGTTCTCGCTGACGCTGCTCGTCGCCATTTGCGGCGCGACGCTCCTCGGCGGCCTCTACGGCAGCTATCTCTCCGGCGCGCCGATGCAGAACGGTGATCTGCAGAAGCGGATGAAGGAGTACACCGATCTCCTCAACGCCGTCTCCACGTGGTCGGCCGAAGATGTCGGCTCCGACAAATTCGTGTACGCGTCGATCGACGGCATGCTGCGCACGCTCGATCCGCACACGTCGTTCCTCGAGCCGAAAGAATATTCGGACATGCAGGATCGCCAGAAAGGCACGTTCTACGGCCTCGGCATCCTCGTCACCAAGCGCAACGATCAGGTCACCGTCATCACGCCGCTCGAAGGCACGCCCGCGGCGCGCCTCGGCGTTCGCGCGGGCGACGTGATCTCGGAGGTCGAAGGTCAAGCGACCGACGAGCTGTCGCTCGACGAAGTCGTCAAGCGGCTGAAGGGACCGAAGGGAACGACGGTCCACATCAAGATCCAGCGCGTCGGCATCAAGGAACCGATTCCTCTGACGATCGTGCGCGCGGCGATTCCGACGAACTCGATCTCCAACACGCTGATGATCCGCCCGGGCGTCGGCTACATCCGCATCAAGGACTTCACGGCGACGACCGTCCGCGAGCTCGACGATGCGATCGACAAACTGCACGAGCAGGGGATGCAGAAGCTCGTGCTCGACCTGCGCGGGAATCCGGGCGGTCTCCTCGACGCGGCGGTCGGCGTGGCCGATCACTTCCTCGACAAGGGACAGATGATCGTCTACACGAAGGGCCGCACGAGCGACTCGGCGCAGGAGTACACCGCGCCCGGCAAGCACGAGAAGTTCGATCTGCCGCTCGTCGTCCTCGTCAATCGGGGAAGTGCGTCGGCGTCGGAGATCGTCGCCGGTGCGATTCAGGATCACGACCGCGGCATGGTCGTCGGCGAGACGAGCTGGGGCAAGGGACTCGTGCAGAGCGTCTACACGCTGCAGTACGGCGCCGGCCTCGCGCTCACGACGTCGAAGTACTACACGCCGTCGGGCCGCAACATCCAGCGCGACTACTCGTCGGTCTACGACTACTACATGGCCGATGAATCGGAGAACGGCACCGAGGTGCCGCTCGAGAACCGCGCGAAGTTCAAGACCGATACGGGACGCGTGGTCTACGGCGGCGGCGGCATCACGCCTGACGTGATCGTCAAGCAGCCGCAGCTCTCGCGGGCGTCGCAGCTCCTCGAAGTGCGCAGCGCGATCTTCAACTACGCCGTCGAATACGCGGCGGCGCATCAGGACGTGACGAAGGAAGTGCAGGTCACGCCGGCGCTGATCGAAGAGTTCGTGCGCTACGCGGTCGACAAGGAAGTCGCGCCGGAAGCGGACATTCGCGAGGCGCTGCAGAAGCCGGAAGACCGCCGCTTCATCGAGCGCGCGCTGAAGGCGGAGATCATCGCGGCGAAGTTCGGCTTCGACGCGTCGTATCCGTATCGCATGCAGGGCGACGCGCAGGTGGAGAGAGCGATCGAGCTGTTCCCCGAAGCGCAGAAGCTCGCCACACTCGCCGCGCAGGTGCGCGGCAACGAAGGCGACAAGCGCCCCGGCGACGCCGGCACGCGCGCGGCGCAGGCGAATCCGAAGACCGAATAGTGGAAGTGGAGGACAGGCAATCTTGCCTGTCCCGCAAACATGAGGACAGGCAGGATTGCCTGTCCTCCACTTGTTTTTATGCTAACGTGTCGCCGCTTTTTTGAGGGGGATCCGTACACAGATGGCTGATCTCGGTAGGAAGTACACCTGTTATAGCTGCCACACGAAGTTTTACGATCTGAACAAGCCCGTTCCGACTTGTCCGAAGTGCGGCGCGGACCAACGCGATGCGGAAGAAGCGCCGGCTTACACGCCGAGCCGCGGACGCGCACGCGTGGTGGTCGAAGAGCCGCCTGAGGAGGAGGAATTCACGCCCGCGGCGGAGCCGGCGGAAGCCGCTGGCGACGAAGAAGAAGAAGTCGTCCCCGCGCGCGACGAAGAGCCGGCAGAAGACGACGAGGACGAGGAAGAAGAGTACTGATCATGCGAAACGTCGGACTGCTCGGGTGTGTCGGTGCCCTCATTCTCCTCGTCGTCATCGGCGGCGTGTTTTACGTCGGCACGCGCAACTCCATCGTCACGGTCGATGAACAGGTCAACAACAAGTGGGCCGACGTCGAGAGCCAGTATCAGCGGCGCTACGACTTGATCCCGAACCTCGTTCGTACCGTGCAGGGCGCCGCGAACTTCGAGAAGTCGACGCTCGAGGCGGTCGTGAATGCGCGCGCGCGCGTCGGACAGGTCGCAGCTCCCGCCGGACCTCCGGGAACGGCGGCGGATGCGACGAACAACCAGGCGACGATGGACCAGTTCGCGGCCGCGCAGCAGGGGCTGTCGAGCGCGTTGTCCCGGCTGCTCGTCGTCGTCGAGCGCTATCCCGACCTGAAGTCGAACGCGAACTTTCTCGCGCTGCAGTCGGAGCTCGAAGGAACGGAGAACCGGATCAACGTCGCGCGCAACCGCTACAACGAAGCCGAGCGCGACTACAACACGAAGATCCGCAAGTTCCCGGCGAGCCTCGTCGCGAGCATGAGCGGCTTCAAGCCGAAGGCGTACTTCAAAGGCGTGGCAGGAAGCAGTCAGGCGCCGAACGTTCAGTTCAACTTCTAATGAGAGAGCGAATGGCAGAGGGGAGAGCGCATAAAAACGCTCTCGTCCTCTGCGCTTTCCTCTCTGCGCTCTGCGCTCTCAAAGCATTCGCGCTCGACGTCCCTCCCGCGCCCGATCACTGGTTCACCGATCGCGCGAACCTCGTCACGTCCGATCAGGCGACGCAGCTCGATCAGAAACTGAAGGCGTTCGAGCAGAAGTCGGGCGCGCAGTTCATCATCTACATCTTTCCTTCGCTCGGGGATGAGCCGCTCGAAGACTTCACGATTCGCTGCGCGGAGAAGTGGAAGACCGGACAGAAAAAGTACGACAACGGTCTGATCCTGTTCGTCTTCGCGCAGGAGCGGAAGCTGCGCTTCGAAACCGGCTACGGACTCGAGGGCTCCGTCACCGACGCGTTCTCGTCGATCGTCATTCGCGACGTCATCGCCCCGCACTTCCGCACGAACGATTACTACGGCGGACTGAACGCCGCGATCGATGCCGTCGACGCGAAGATCACGAAAGGCGAAGAGCCGGTGGCGCCGATGCAGCGCGGCAGCGGCGCACGCACCGGGCAGCGCAGCGACATCAATCCGATCTTCGTGCTGCTGATCTTGTTCGCCGTCTTCTTCGTGATCCTGCCGATGCTCTCGCGTCGCAGAAGCAGAAGCGGATGCGGCGGATGCTGGCCTCTGTTCTTCTTCCCCGGCGGAGGCAGCGGCATCACGTTCGGCGGAGGCGGTGGCGGATTCTCCGGCGGCGGTTGGGGAGGCGGCGGGGGAGGGTTCTCGGGCGGCGGCGGGAGCTTCGGAGGCGGCGGCGCTTCAGGAGGGTGGTGATGACGCAGAAGGAATTCGTCGCGAAGCTCGATCAGCCGCGCATCGTCGCCGCGATCAGCGCGGCCGAGGGGCGAACGTCCGGCGAGATCCGCGTGCACATCCAGCCGAAGTCCGGCGGCGACATCCGCAAGGTCGCTGAGCGCACGTTCGAGCGCCTCGGCATGACCAAGACCGCGCTCCGCAACGGCGTCCTCCTCTTCATCGCCTGCGAAGAACAGAAGTTCACGATCCTTGGCGATCAGGGCATCGATGAAAAAGTTCCCGCCGGCTTCTGGGACGACATCGCCGCGAAGCTGACGATCCGTTTTCAGAACGGCGAGTTCACCGACGGCATCGTCGAAGCGATCGCCGGCGCGGGCGAGCATCTCGCGACGTACTTTCCGCGCGCGGCGGATGACGTCGACGAGCTCGCGAACGAGATCAACATCGAGCCGTAGCGGGAAATTGAGGATTGAGAATTGAGGATTGAGGAAATGTCGAATCGAATGCTCTGCCTCAATCCTCAATCCTCAATCCTCAATCCGGCCGACAGGCCGCGATGTGAGGAAATGTCGAATCGAATGCTCTTCCTCAATCCTCAATCCTCAATCCTCAATCCGGCCGGCAGGCCGCGATGACCTCCGTCCTCATCGCCCTCGGCACGAACCTCGGCGATCGCCGCTACCACATCGCTCGCGCGATTCACGCGCTGCGCAACTTCGTGCGCGTCGTGCGCGTCAGCACGATTCGCGAAACCGCGCCGGTCGACGCTCCGCCAGGCTCGCCTCCGTTTCTCAACGCGGTCGTTGCCGGATACACGAGGCTCTCCCCGGAGTCGATGCTCGCGCAGTTGCTGAACATCGAAAAGCGCCTCGGCCGCGTGCGGCGCGGCCTGCCGAATGAGCCGCGGGTGATCGATCTCGATTTGATCTTCCACGGCGCGCATCGCCGGCACACACGCACGCTGACGCTTCCGCATCCGCGCTATCGCGAGCGGGAGTTCGTGATGACGCCGATGCGCGAGCTGCGGCTCGACTGGCGTTAACGGTTGCGCAGTTGCTCGGTCATGCGGTGAGGTCCTGCCGAGCAACCGCGTGACTGCGCGACCGCGCAACCATCTAATTAGCGCATTTCTCACAGCATCTGAAAAAGGCGTGGAGCAAGTGTCAAACGTCATCCTGAGCCGGCGAAGCGCGGCGAAGGATCTCAAGTTACGTAAATTGAGATCTTTCGCCGTCTACGCGGCTCAAGATGACGGCAAGGTGTGAGAAATGCCGGCTAACGCGTGCCGAGCGCGCCGGCCGATTCCGTCGCGACGCGCGCGCGGGCAACGCTCACGGCCTTCGTCAGAATCGGGTAGGGGTTCACCATCTCGTCGTTCTCGTTGACGGCGAAGTGAAGGTGCGAGGGCGTGTACCTGGCGTTGCCGGTATTGCCAACGAATCCGAGGAGATCGCCGCTGTGGACTTCCATCCCTTCGTAGAGACCGGCGGCCCAGCGATCGAGGTGCGCGTAGTAAAACGACTTGCCGCTCTCGGTGGTCAGCCACAAACAGTGACCGCCTTTCGGCTGATCGCCGATGTAGCTCACGATTCCGTCGGCGACGGCGACGATCGACGTGCCCTTCGGCGCGAAGATGTCGATGCCGCGATGCTTGCGCTTGCCGCCGTCGCGGGAGTTGCCCCAGCTGTCTTCGAGATCGTACGTGTGCACGCCGACGACCGGGATGAGCAGCGCGTTGCCGAGGAGCGGTGCAAAAAGTGCCTTCGCGCGTGCTGCGAATTCCGTTTCGCGCGCTTTCGGCGTCGCGGCGGTCGGCGTGAGCACCGGCGCGCGCGCGACTTCGCGGCTCGTGTTGCGGCTGAGATCGGCGCGCAGCTGCGCGATCATCTCGCTGAAATCGTCATCATCCGACGGCAGAACCGCAGGCGTTGCGACGACGGTGGCGGTGGTGGTACAGGCGGTAAGCAGGCTGAGAAGGACAAAAAGACCCAGCAGTGCCACCCCTCTACGGACCCACCCATAACGAGCACACAAGACGTTCAATGGCTCTCCCGGGAACGAACTTTGCCCGAGTTTACGGACCGCGGACGAGCTTGTAAAGGGGGAGACGACGACGGCGTGCGGACGAACGTCGGTGTGTTACGCGGGATCGATGCTCTCGACGGCGATGCGTCCGCTGCTCGCGGCGTCGATGCAGGATGCGAATCAGCGGATCGAAAAACTGCGCGCGCTCCTGCAAGAGCAGCGCAGCGACGTTCTCTACGCGTGACGGCGACATCCAGCTGAGCGCCGCCGATTCGCTGTTCACACTCGCTTCGCTGGTCGCGATTGCGATTCGTCGAAGAGCAGCGCGGCGATGTCTTCGATTCGCCGCACCGGCATGACCTCGATGTCGGCGCGAATCTCGATCGCGTTCGAATGCGGAACGATGATGCGACGGAACCCGAGGGCCGCCGCTTCGCGTGCGCGGAGGTCGGGCTGCGAGACGCTGCGGATCTCGCCCAACAGTCCGACTTCGCCGAAGAGCACGACGTCATGGGCAACCGGTTGGTTGCGCTGCGACGACAGTACGGCGGCGACCACGCCGAGGTCGAGCGCGGGCTCGTCGATCGTGAGACCGCCGGCGAGATTCACGTAGATGTCGTTTTGTGCGAAGGTCGCTCCGCCGGCTTTTCGCTCGAGCACCGCGAGGAGGAGCGTGACGCGATTCGCGTCGATGCCCATCGCCATGCGGCGCGGAGAAGGGAAGTGTGTCGGCGAGACGAGCGCCTGCACTTCGATGAGAAGCGGTCTTGTTCCTTCGACGGCGGCGAGGATCGCCGAGCCGGCCGACTGGCTGCGCTGCGAGATCAGCGCGGCCGAGGGATTCGGCACTTCTTCGAGTCCCGTGTCGTGCATCTCGAAAATCGCCACCTCGTTCGCCGGACCAAAGCGGTTCTTGTATGCGCGCACGACGCGGTAGTTCTGAAACTTCTCGCCTTCGAAGTAGAGCACGGTGTCGACGATGTGCTCGAGCGTCTTCGGTCCGGCGATCGTTCCCTCTTTCGTGATGTGGCCGATGAGAAAGACCGGCAACGACAGTCGCTTCGCGGCCGTCATCAGCACGCCCGCGGAGTCGCGCACCTGCGCAATGGATCCGGGCATCGAGGCGTTCGCGCTCGTGTGCACGGTTTGAATCGAATCGACGATCAGCGCGGCCGGTCTCAGTTTCTCGACCTCCGCGAGGATGCGATCGATCGACGTCTCGGTGAAGAGGCAGAGGTTCTCGTGCAGCGTTCCGAGTCGTCGTGCGCGCAACGCGATCTGGGTCGGCGACTCTTCGCCGGAAACGTAGAGCACGAGGCCGTTGCGCGCGAGGCGATCCGCGACTTGCAGGAGCAGCGTCGACTTGCCGATGCCCGGCTCGCCGCCGACGAGCGTGACCGCGCCGGGGACCAGGCCCCCGCCGAGCACGCGATCGAGACTCTCGATGTTCGTCGAAACGCGCGGCGAGCGATCCGCGCCGATCTCGGAGATCGGCATCGGCGCCGCGTTCGCGCTCAATGCCTGCGGATGCGCAACCGGCGCGGGCGCGTCTTCCTGCGCGTACGAGTTCCACGCATTGCAGTCGGGACAGCGCCCCAGCCACTTCGTGGCCTGCGCGCCGCATTCGGTGCAGGAGTAGACGATCGCTTTCTTCGCCAAGCTACGAGTATTTTGCCGCGATTTTGCGCACGGTGTTGATATTGCGGATCGTGACCGGCTGTCCGAGGGCCTTTTCTATCTGTGTGCCGGTGACCGTGGCATCGCTGTACGACTGCGCGCGACACAACCAGTAGAGTTCCGTTCCGTCCGCGTACACCTCGTCGACTGGCGTGCTGAGCGCCTTCACCTTGCGCTTCGCGTCCGCATCCGCGCTCTTTGCGAAGAAGCCGACGTACAGCGTGCAGTCGCTGTCGTCGGTCTCTCCGATGCGCGCGAGCTCCTCCGGCGTGCGAAGAAACGTGCGCACTTCGTATCCGAGCGCCTTCGCCAGCGCGGCCTCGATCTTCGCGCTCGTTGCGCTCTTCGCTTCGAAGATCACGTTGCCGCTGGCGATGAACGTCGCGACGTTCTTGAAGCCCATGTCTTCGAACAGCTTCTTGATCTCCGGCATCTTCACGACGTGTTTGCCGCCGACGTTGAGCGAACGGAGAAATGCAACGTATTTCATGGTGTTCCCTGGAGTCGTTTCATGCACGCACCGTCATCTCTCCGCGCAGGTCGCGCTGCATTTCTTTTTTTACGCGCTCGGGCGCGAATCCGCGACTGAAGAGATAGTACAGCTTCGCCAGCGCCGCCTCGGCGGTCATGTCGTATCCGCTGATCACGCCCGCCTGCGCGAGTGCGGAGCCGGCGGCGTATTCGGCGAGATCGACGGTGCCCTCGAGGCATTGCGTGCAGTCGACGATCACGACGCCGCGCTGCGTTGCGTCGGCGAGGGCGGCGATGAAGTCCGCGTTTTGATCGGGACCGTTGCCGACGCCGTACGCTTCGAGCACGAGGCCCTGCAGCGGCGGACGGAGCACGTTGCGCACGAGCTCGGGCGAGATGCCGGGGAAGAGTCGCAGCGCGCTGACGACGGGCGAGTTCAATTCCTGCACCCCGAGTTTCCCGCCGCGCGATTTGCGGACGAGATCCCAATGGACTTCGATGTCGATTCCGACGTTGCCGAGGGGAGGGAAGTTGGGGGAGTCAAACGCGGCGAACCCGTCGGCGGAGACTTTCGTCGCGCGGCATCCGCGCAGGAGCTTTCCGCCGAAGTACAAACAGACTTCGGGGATCGCGTAGCTGGAGGCGAGCATCAGCGACGTGATGAGATTCTCGCGCGCGTCGTTGCGGATCTCGCACAGCGGAATCTGCGAGCCGGTGATGATGACGGGCTTGCGCAGTCCGCTGAGGAGGAACGGCAGCGCGGACGCGGTGTATGCCATCGTATCGGTGCCGTGCAGCACGACGAAGCCGTCGTAGCGATCGTAATTCGCCTCGACGTCGCGCGCGATCTTCACCCACTCCCGCGGCGTCATGTTCGAGGAGTCGAGCAGCGGCGTGTACTCGTGGATCGTGTACGCCGGCATCGAGTCGTGACGCAGCTCCGGCATCTCCGCCATCTGCGCCTGCAGCGATCCGGGCGCGGGCTGATAGACGTCGCGCGTCCGCTGCATGCCGATCGTGCCGCCGGTGTAGGCGATGTAGACGCGCTTGCGCATCGCGGGCGGATGATACGCGAGAGTGGTGGAGCGGCGGCCGCTCTCGGCCGCCGACCTCTCGCGAGAATCCGGCGGCCGAGGGCGGCCGCCGCTCCACTCACTTCGTCAACAACTTCGCCAGCGCGTCGAGCTTCTCGCTCCAGAACTGTTTCTTCCGATCGGCGTCCGCCTTCGACGGCAGCTTCACGTGCGCGACGGCGACGTAGCTCTTCGCTTCGCCTTTTGGAAAGAAGCCGATGTCGACGGACGTCTGGTCGTCCCACGTGATGTGCATCGCCTTCGGCTTCGTCGCGCTGCGCACCTTCAGCTTCACGTCGCCGAGCCAGCGCTTGCGCGTGCGCGCGTTTGCGAACGCGTCGAACAATTTGTCGACCGGCACCGCGATGGTCTTGCTCTTGGTCGTCTCCCACGAGCCGCCGCGGCGCTGGCCGATCGCGCGGAGTCCGCGGATGCGCTCGTAGCCGACAGTGACGGTTTGCGCCCACCAGTCGGGGACGCCGATCGAGTGCACGTGCTCGGCGACGTCGCGATGCGGTTTGTCTTTCGCGCCGAACGCGTCGAGCGTCCGCGTCCATTCGCTCCAATCGCGCCCTGTTTTTGCTTTGACCTTCTCGTCCGCCATACCGGCGAGCGCGGCGTAGTCGATTTTCTTGTTGAGGACCTGGCGGCGGGCGGCGGTGTACGACTCACCCGTTTTGTCCATGCGCGTGCGAACGACGCGCTTGAGATCTTTTTGAGCCGGCATCACGAGTCTCCTTCAATGCATGCCGCGTCAGCGAAGCTCCCCAGCAGCAACGCCGCACGGCGTTGAAGGTCCATGATCCCGACCCGGGAGTATGCCCCCCTTTGCCCCGGCCGGGGGTCTTCGCTGGGGGAAGACCGGCGGGGTGAGGCGTGAGTCGCGCCGCAGAAAAGCTACCATAAGGCGATGCCGAAGAAAACATTGGAGTCGCTCGAGCTCGAGCTGCGCAACCACGCGATGTCGTACCCCGAGGCGACCGAAGACTTCCCGTGGGGCCACCGCGCCATCAAGGTCAAGAAAAAAGCCTTCGTGTTCCTCGGCGGCGAATCGAGTCCCGGCGAATTGAGCATGTCGGTGAAGCTCCCGCAATCGCGTGACATGGCCGCCGATCTTCCATTCGCAGAGCCCACCGGCTACGGCCTCGGCAAAAGCGGCTGGGTGACGGCGCGCTTCAAGAAAGCCGCGGACGTGCCGATGGATCTACTGCGCGCGTGGATCGATGAAAGCTATCGCGCGATTGCGCCGAAGAAGTTGGTGAAGGGGCTGTAGGAACTTACAGGCGTCATTACGGCAAGTTGCCATTATCGATGGTAAGATTTCCGGCGGACAGGACACTCCTTAATGGAGACGTTATGCGACGCCTGACGTTCACGGTTCCTTTCCTTCTGTTCGCCGTCTCGGTTGCAGGACAGCAGCCGGCGAAGCAGCCGTGGGAGTGGACGCTCGACGAGCGGCTCGCTGTGCGGCTGGATCCGGCGAGTATCGCGAAACGCGAGCAGCGGCAGCAAGGAATGCGGCAACAAACAGCCGGCGAGCCACTGTCGAAGAAAGAGCGCCAGAGTCCACAAAAACACTCGATCGACGGCAGCGAGAACCCGGAACTTCTCTTACCGCACGAGCTCTTCGACGGATTGATCACCGGTTTTGTTCCCGACGACTTTCGACGGCGCCATCAGCGCGAGAATTTCCGGCGAGGAATTATCGCGACTGGCTTCGAGGAGGAGGAGTTCTGGTCAACGCTTCGTTCAGCCTCAGCGACGTATATCGACAACTATGCGTACCCCGTACCGGGCACGAAGCCACCGCCGATCCCCGGCGTTCGCTGGACGATGTGCCGGGAGGCGTTCCTCGCGCTGAACAGAGCACGCCAGGCGTTCGGTAAAGAAAAGTTCGACCGTTTTCTGTACGAGTTCGTCGCTCCGACGACGCAGGTCGGTTACGGGACGAATGCCGCGGACCCAGCGGCCGACTTGCGATTCGTTGAAGAAGGCTGCAACTGATGGATGGCAGGATCGCGCTGTTTCTTGTGGGGGGTTGCTTCTCGTCAGCCCTCTTCATGGAGAGACATTCCAGCTTGGGGCATCCATCGTCATCGAAGATCAAGAAGTAGCGTCGACAGCGAGGGGCGAATACACATCAAATCCCTTGTGCCTCGAGTGTCCGTGGCACGGTACTCATCGAATCAACGGAGCATCGGCGAGTGCCTCCTGGGCTTCCCAGGAGCCAACGGCATCTATCAGGGACGGGTGACCGATTGGGTGAGTGATGGTCACTGTTACAAAGGCTTTATCGAAGGGTGGGGCGCAGAAGGTGGTCATGGCGAATACGAGTCGGACCAAAAATGCGCACCCTGCTTCCTCTTCACGGAGACCTACGGAGAGGGATCGATCAGCGGCGCGCCGATCGGAAAGTCGACACACAACTGCGGTGCCGGCATTTCATTGACTGCGCAGCCCTCGAGCGGATGGCACTTCACGAATTGGGGCGGCAGCATCTCGTCGCAGTCTCCGTCGCTGGCGTTCACGCTCGATGCTTCCAAGAGCCTCACCGCTTTTTTCGACCAGCTTCCGCCGACTCCTCCTCCGCAGTACACCACCTGCGTCCAAAGCAATAACGAATGCCAGGATCCGCTCATCCTCGATCTGAACGGCGACGGCATCCACACGACTGGCGTGAACGAACCCGTGTGGTTCGACATGGATGGGGACGGCCTCCTCGAGCAAACGGCATGGACGAACGCGGCCACGGGCGAGGGGTTCCTTTATCTCGATCTCGATCACAAAGGCCGCGTCACGAACGGGGGTGAGCTGTTCGGCGTCGGGACGGTGATGCCCGATGGTTCGCGCGGACGTGATGGATTCGCGGCGTTGGCTGTGTATGACGGCAACGGCGACGGCGTTGTCGATGCGAACGATGACGTGTGGAATCGGTTGAGAATCTGGGTGGATGCGAATCACGACGGGATCTGTGATCCAGGCGAGACGGGTCCGATCCACAAGTACGGCGTTCGCGAGATTCAGATTGCGGCCGTCACGTCGAACGTCGTCGACGAAGCGGGGAATCTGCACAAGCTATCGTCGGTGTTTCACCGGAAGAATCGCGAGGACGCGATTCAGGCGATCGGCTTTCAGCGTGTGCGATGATCGCTCCTTGTGAGCGATCCGATTCAATCCAACCCCTTCAACCGCCACCTCGGGTTCCAATTGATCGAGCGTAGCGCCGAGCGCGTGACGATGTCGCTCGCGCCGCAGGAGTGGTTCCTTCAGGAAGGCGGCGTGATTCACGGCGGGATCATTACGAGCCTCGCCGACACCGCCGCCGTCTATTTGATCTTTCCCGACCTGCCGGCGGATCGATCGATGACGGGGATCGAGCTCAAGGTCAATTTTCTTCGCGCTGCACGGATCGCGAACGGCGAGCTGACCGCGACCGCGCACGCGGTGAAAGTCGGGCGGCAGATCGCGGTGTGCAGCGTGGACGTGCACCAGCGCGAGGAGTTGATCGCGACGGGACTGTTCACGTATTTCGTCGGGCTGCAGCGCGTGCCGGCGTAGTGCTCCATTCCCTGAGTTCGACGACTCCCCTCGTTGCCTGAGGTGCGGCCGGGACGCCGCTTTCCTCCGTGACGGAGACATTCTCAACGTCCGGCATGGGTAGGGCGATTCAATTCGATTGGATCGGTGCATGACACCGTTTGCAAGCACGGCACAGGAACGCAGAACGCAAAACGCAGAAGTAAGAAGCACACCCGAAGACGCCGTACGCGCGCACACGCCGGCGGGCTTCTCAATTCTGCGTTCTGCGTTCCCGTATCGGCGTAAAATGGGCCGCGACCTTTCGGCCGCGGCCCGGGACTCCTGGGTTGTGGCCGGAAGCGCATGCGGGGAGCCGGGGAGGTGATTGTCCAGATCAGACCCTCCTCCGGCCCCTCGGCTTACTTCTTCTCCACGGTTGTCGGCTCCGGCTCCGGCGTCGCCGTGGCCTTCTTGCGGCGCGAACGCGTGAATGTCCGCTTCATGTCGGCCACATGCGGGCGTACCGGCTCGCCGACGTCGAGCGTCACATAGCCCTTCGCCATCCGGTACAGGCCGCGCGCGGACTTCACCGCCTTCAGCTTGCGGCGCAGAATGGCCAGGTCGATGTGGCGGGCGAGGGCCCGCGCCTCATCGCGCACGCCGCCGTATGCCAGCTCAAAGGCGATCGCGTCGCGCAGCTCCACGCTGGTGGTGACGGACGCGCCGACGCCCGGGGCGGCTTCGGCGAAAACCGCCGTCTTCTCCAGCGCGGCCGGAGTGGTCTGCCGGGCGAGGCGAATCTCGGCCGGTGTCAGCGGCCTCGGATCTGCCTCGTCGGGAAACTCGGCGGCCATGGCGCGAAGTCGTGCCATCCGCGCCTGGGCATCGGGGGTAAAACCGTTGGGGATCGGCTCAGGCGTCGGAGTGACGCCGTTGCCCGTTTCGGTTACGGTAGTCATGGGATTCCTCTCGATCTTTCTTGTTTGTTGGTTGATGTTCGTTGGCTTCGTCACGTCAAGCGGACTTGGAGATCGCCGTAATTAATTCGGAGTCATATACTTACCTGCCTTTCTCTCGACATTCCTCTGAGCACGATGTTGCGAGAGCCCCAATGTGCGCCGGACTGTCATGGCAGTCAATGGACGAGTTTCCAAAGAAATAGTACGCCCATTATTTCTTTCTGTTACCAAACGGTGAACTCTGCTAAACGCTCGGTCTGTAAGACCAGGAAGGCTCCAAATGAGAGGAAGAAGATCGCCTGGCGAACGAAGGCACCACGCTTGCATACGAGGCAAATTCGCTGACCAACGAAGCAAACTCACTGCGAAGTGAAGCAAACTCACTGAAGATCTAAGCGAGCTCGCTGAGATCTGTCAGCAAACTCGTTGACCAACGAAGCAAGCTCGCTTCGATCGGAAGCAAACTCGTTGAAGATCCAAGCAAGCTCGCTCAGATCTGTCAGCGAGCTCGTTGACGAACGAAGCAAGCTCGCTTCGACCGGAAGCAAACTCACTTCAGGACGAAGCAGATTTGCTTCGCTTGTCAGAGAGTTTGTTTGGCGTGGAAGCGGGCTCGCTTCGCTTGCCAACGAGTTTGCGCCGGCGGGAAGCGGGCGCGCTTCGCCAGCCAGCCTTCGTGAATCCATGGTCTCAATGGTCGCCAGGCAACGACGTTGCGTCGCGAGGCAATGGTCATTGCACGCGAGGCAAGGTTGAATGCACTTTAACGTGACGAATCCTCGCTTGCCGCCAATGGCTTTCAGTCGCAGGATCATGAAACACGAACGCCGCCTTGCGGCGGCGTTCGTGGATCAGCTGTTGCGTGACTGTTGTGGCTGGGGCTGCGGTTGGACCGGCGGCGCGGCTTCGGTCGATGGTCCCGAGCCGGGCGCGATGGTCATCTGTTCGCCGGGGCTCTGGTCGGGGTAATACTCTTTGAGCTTCGCGTAGTCGGTGCCGGTTTCCTCGACGAGGATCGCGTTCACTTCGGCGCCGTCGAGCGTCTCTCGCTCGAGGAGCTTGCGCGCGATGCGGTCGAGCGCGGTCTTGTTGGCGTTGATGATCTCGTGCGCGGTCTTGTAGGCCTTGTCGAGAATGCGGCGCACTTCTCGATCGATCTCGACCGCCGTAGCCTCGGAGTAATCCTGGTGCTGCGCGAACTCGCGTCCGAGGAAAATCGCTTCTTCTTTCTTGCCGAACGTGGCCGGGCCGAGGTCGGACATGCCCCACTCGCAGACCATCTTGCGCGCCATGTTCGTGGCGCGCTCGATGTCATTGCCGGCGCCGGTCGTGATCTCGTTGATGAAGATCTCTTCGGCGATGCGGCCGCCCATCATCACGGCGAGGAGCGCTTCGAGATAGCGCTTCGAGTACGAGTACTTGTCCTCGATGGGAAGCTGCTGCGTGACGCCGAGGGCGCGGCCGCGCGGGATGATCGTGACTTTGTGCAGCGGATCGGCGGCGGGCAGCATCGCCGCGACGATCGTGTGTCCCGACTCGTGATAGGCGGTGTTCCGTTTCTCGCGGTCGGACATCATCATCGACTTCCGCTCGACGCCCATCAGGACTTTGTCCTTGGCGTACTCGAAGTCGACCATTTGCACTTTCTTCTTGTCGTAACGCGCGGCGGCCAGCGCGGACTCGTTCACGAGGTTCGCGATGTCGGCGCCGGAGAATCCCGGTGTGCCGCGCGCGACGACCGCGAGATCGACGTCTTCCGCGAGCGGGATGTTGCGCGTGTGCACGCGCAGGATTCCCTCGCGACCTTTGAGATCGGGAAGATCGACGACTACGCGGCGATCGAAACGGCCCGGACGGAGCAGCGCGGGATCGAGAACGTCGGGACGGTTCGTGCCGGCGATGAGGATGACGCCGTCATTCGACTCGAAGCCATCCATCTCGACGAGGAGCTGGTTGAGCGTCTGCTCGCGCTCGTCGTGTCCGCCGCCGAGGCCGGCGCCGCGATGGCGGCCGACCGCGTCGATCTCATCGATGAAGATGATGCAGGGCGCGTTCTTCTTGCCCTGCTCGAACAGGTCGCGCACGCGCGACGCGCCGACGCCGACGAACATCTCGACGAAGTCGGAGCCGGAGATGGAGAAGAACGGCACGTTCGCTTCGCCGGCGATCGCGCGCGCGAGGAGCGTCTTGCCGGTGCCCGGAGGACCCATCAAGAGCACGCCCTTCGGGATCTTGCCGCCGAGCTTCGTGAACTTCTGCGGCTCTTTGAGGAACTCGATGATCTCGTGCAGCTCGACTTTCGCTTCGTCGACGCCGGCGACGTCCTTGAACGTCACCTTCTTCGCGCTGCCGGAGAGCAGTTTCGCTTTCGATTTGCCGAAAGAAAGCGCCTTGTTGCCCCCGGCCTGCATCTGGCGCATGAAGAAAATCCAGAGGCCGATGAGGAAGAGGAACGGCGCCCAGGTGATGAGCGCGGTGACGAACGGCGCGTCGTGCTGCGGCTCGAACTCGACGGTGATGCCTTTGTCTTCGAGGCGCTTGAACAGCTCGTCGGGCCATGTGGCAGGGCCGGTGGTGTGGAATTCGTGCTTGCCGCCCGGTGCGGTGGCTTTGGTCTCGCCGCGGATCTCGTCGCCGCGGATGGTGACTTTCTCGACCTGCCCCTGATTGACGCGGTCAGTGAACGCGCTGAATGGAATCGCCTCACTCCCGCTCTTGGCCGTGTTGAAGAGACTCCAGAGGAGAAACACCAGCACGATGATCACGACCCACAGGAGTGCGGTTTTGACTGTGGAATTCAACGATTTGCCTCCAAACGAGTCTCCGGAACGCGAATGCTCCCGGCGTGCCAGTGACTTCCGGTTGCGCTAACGATGTCGCCGCAAGTGATATTGCAGCGCCTGACTTGTGGAGCGGCGGCCGCCTCGGCCGCCGGCCCTCGCGAGAATCCGGCGGCCGAAGCGGCCGCCGCTCCACTAAACAATACGTCCAATGTAGGGAAGGTTTCCGTGTCGCCGCTCATGTTCAAGACCGAAGCCGACCCACGTGCCGTCGTCACCGATGGTGAAGGCGCTGAAATCGGCGGGAAAGTCGACGGTGCGCGCGTCGGGGCGGTCGAGCAGCGCGACGAGACGCAGGACTTTCGGATCGTGTGCGCGCAGCTGCGTGAGCAGGTAGTTCTCGATGACGCCGGACGAGACGACGTCCTTGAGGACGTAGACGCGCCGGTCGCGGATGTCGGTGTAGCTGAGGAAGTCGATCTCCAGCGCGTCGGCGGTCTGCTGATCGGCGACGTCGCGCACGACGTCGATCACGCCGTAGCTGACGTCGCCTTCGATCGAGCGCATCAGGTCCGCGAGAAAACAGGACGTGCCTTTGAGGATGGCGAGGAGGAAGACTTCCGCGGAACCCGCATCGGCGCGGATGTCACGCCCCAGCTCGCCGATCCGCCGCGCGATGTCTTCCGCGCTGAAGACCGGAGTGATCTCTTTCACGAGTACGAGCCCTCCAGCCACACTTCATAACGGTCGCCGGGCGCGTCGCTGACTTTGAACCGCTCCGAGACCTCGACGCCGGCGACCCAGACGATCTCGTCGTTCCACACGAGGAGAGGGATGCGGTCGCGCAACTCCGCGGCGATTTTACGATCAATCAGGAAATCCTTCAGCTTTTTGGGAGCGGGGGAGCCGAGGGGGTGGAAGCGGTCGCCGCGGCGGCGGTTGCGGATGGTGAAGGAAGGCGACGCACCGCGTTGCAGCTGAACGAGCTGTGTCAGCCCGAGCGTGAGCGAGGGAGCTGGGGCTCGGGTGGTGGTGCGAGGCTCATGCAACGCGCCGCGTTGCAGTTGAACGAGCTGTGTCATCCCGAGCGTGAGCGAGGGAGCTGGGGCTCGGGTGGCGGTGCGAGGCTCATGCAACGCGCCCCGCCCACCCAGGTCCCTCGCTACGCTCGGGATGACATGCATCGTGATGCCGAGTTGCGGGATGTCTATCGGTGAATCCAGCGCGACACTCACTTCAAACTCCGGCATCGCGGAGGGCACGCGGCGCAGCACGAGCGCCTCGTTGCGGCGGATCAGCTCGAGGTCTTTCGTCACGCTGACGCGTTTGATGGCATCGACTTCATTTGCAAGGCGTGCGAGATCGTTTGCCGAAACGTCGCGCGCCGAAGCATCGAGGCGATGGATGTGGCGATGGAGGAGCGCCTGGCGCAGCCAGGGATCGTCGGGCCAGTGGCGAAAGCGCGTCTCGTTTTCCTCGACGTCGACGCCGTGAGATTCCGCGTCGTCGACCGCGCGCTCGAGGATCGGCCACTGCTGCCGCGCCTGCGCGGCGATCGCGGCGAGGTTGTCGACCGCGCCGAGCTCCCGCACGAGAACGCGTATGCGATTGCGCAGGAAGCGCGGATCGTCGTTCGAGCGATCGTGGCGCGGCGTGACGTTGCGCGCGCGCAGAAACGTCTCGATCTCCTCGCGCGTGACGTCGAGTAGCGGCCGCACCACGCCGTCGCCGCGCACCGCGTGAATCCCGCGCAGCCCGCCGATGCCGCTGCCGGTCAGGAGTCGCATGAGCACCGTCTCGGCCTGATCGTTTTTCTGATGGGCGGTGGCGATGAAGGCAATGGTGGAGTGGTGCGCGCCTCCGGCGCGCCTTTCGGAAAGCGCGCCGGAGGCGCGCACCACTCGATCTCGAATCTCGAAGAGCTTCGCGTAGCGAACCTCGCGCGCTGCCGCTTCGATTCCGCGATGCTTTACGCGCTCCTCGTCGAGGGTGCCGTCCGCGACACGCAGCTCGACTTCGACCGATGCGCACAGCTCGCGCACGAACTGTTCGTCGTCATCCGACTCTGCTCCACGTAGATGATGATTCACGTGCGCGGCGATGATCGTGAATCCGTCATCGCGCAGTTCCGCGAGCGCCAGCAGCAGCGCCGTCGAGTCCGCGCCTCCCGACACCGCCGCCAACACTGCACAAGGTTCGATGCAGTGCTTTTCGAAGAAGCGGCGGACGGAATCGGGGAGCATGTTCTACACCGGATGGTACGCGAGTCGGCGTGTTACGCTAGGACATATGAATGGAAAAGTGCAATCAGGCGGAAGCGACAACAACATCCAATCCCTCGGCCGCGTCAGCGTGGAGTTGAGACAGGCGGCCAACGGCGTGACGATCGTCGGTCCGATCCTGCTCACGGACACCGACGGTTCGTTCGCCTTCGACGAGCCGGCGCCGTCGTCCGGCGTCTACTTCGTCGTGGCGAAAGAGGGGACGCCGACTCCGATGATGGCGCTCCTCGGTCCCGAGCTGCCGGACACCATCGTCATCAACGAGCTGACGACGGTTGCCGCCGTCTACTGCCTCGCGCAATTCTTCACGAAGTCGGCCGTTCAGGGCCCGTCGTTCGGCGTGCGCGTCGCGGCGGCAATGAGCACGAACATCGTCGACGTCACGACGGGAGCGTTTTCGAACATCCTCATCAACTCGCCGAACGCCGGCCAGACGAACGGGCTTGGTTTGACCGCGTCCCTGGCAAACCTCCTCGCCTGGTGCGTTCGCGATCCGGAAAACTGTGAAGTGCTGTTCGACCTGACGACGCTGCCGAACGGCGATCGGCCGAGGAACATGTTCGAGGCGCTGTACAACATCGCGCGCTATCCGGCGAACAACGTCGCCGCGCTGTATCAGCAATCGCTGCAGGTGTCGCAGGTCTACAGCCCCACGCTCACGTCGCAGCCCGACGCTTGGACGCTCGCCGTCAAGGTGAACGACTCCGGCGACAACGACCACATGTTCGGCGGCCCGGGCAATCTCGCGTTCGACAGCAAGGGCCGCGTGTGGATCACGAACAACGTGAATCAGGGGAGCGGAGACTCCTCGCAGTATTGCATCGTCCTCGGCATGGACGCTCGTCCGGCAATGGAGAACGGCGTCAGGATTTCTCCGTTCACCGGCGGCGGTCTTCTCGGCACTGGTTACGGAGTCGCGCTCGACAGTCAGGAGAACGTCTGGTTCGGCAACTTCGGATGGGGAAAGGTTGATCCGAGGCCGATGGGAAGCGCTTCGCAGTTCACGTCCGGAGCGGTTGCGATCTCGCCGGACGGGACTTCCTCGACGGAGACAGGCGGATATCAGAAGGGGATTTATCGCGTGCAGGGGACGGTCGTCGACAGCCAGGACAACGTCTGGCTCGCCGGCTGGAAGAGCCACACCGTCGCGGTCTACACGAACGTCACGTCCGGCACGAGCGGCATTGACAATCCCATTGTCTACGACCCGAAAGACCTGAACTTCATGCCGTTCGGCCTCGCCATCGCATCGGAGAACAAAGCCTGGGTCGTCGACGCGAACAAGGACCAAAGCTATCTGCTGCTGCTCCAGCTCGACACCAGCACGCGGGATTTCACCGTGCTGACGAAGCAGCCGTGCGGCAAGACGGCGAAGGGAATCGCGCTCGACTCGAAGGGCAACGTGTGGGTCGCGTCCGGCGGCGACGGCTACGTCTACGCGTTTCAGTCCGACGGCACTCCGATCGGTCAATACGACCAGGGACAGATTAGTGGTCCGTGGGGTGTATTCGCCGACGGCAACGACAACGTCTGGGTCGCGAACTTCGGTCTCTTGAAATTCGGCGACGAATTCACGGGCCGAGTCACACACCTCGCGGGAGCCAACGAGAACATGCGCCCGAAAGGAACGAACACAGGCGACGTACTGTCGCCGCCGAACACCGGCTACACGGTGCCGAACCAGGGAGACCCAATTCTGCTCGCCGACCTCACACCGCTCTACGGCGATCAAGGCCCGACCATCTACATTCCGTTCATGCGCGTGACCGCGGTCAACGTCGACGCAGCGGGCAACGTCTGGTGCTGCAACAACTGGAAACCGATCTTCACGCTCGACGCCGTCGGCGACCCATTGGAAGGCGAAGCCGCAAATCCCGGCGGCGACGGAATGGTGATCTTCGTCGGGTTGGCGAAACCGCGGGCAACGTGACCGCTAGCCGTGCGGAGCTCAGTGCGGTTTACATCAAAGCCTGTTCATCAACGCGACCAGCTTCGCGATCAGGGCGGAATCGCGGCCCGGTCCTGCGGCATGTGGAACCTGTTCTCTTTCGGCGTCGCCCGCGGCCGCGACAAACACCGCGATCTACTCCAGAGAGGGGGTAGCGGCTCGAGTTGGTCATGACGAAGTGTCCTCCTGCCGGTCCGCCCCCTCGATCTCATTTTCTTCGGACGGACGCGCAGTCCGATTTTTCAATCGAAAGTCGAGAAGAGTCGAGTCGGAACCGATCAGGTCTTCGACCGCGCGCGCATCGACGCCGACTTTGGTCAGCTCCGCGCGCAGAGCATCAAGATGCTTGTAGAAGAGGCGGTAGAGCACCTGCTGGTCACGATGCAACGAACGCGAAATCTGGGCAACCGTCATGTCGCAGTCGTAGCGCAGCCGGAAAATCAGCTGTTCGTCACCGGGCAGGCTGTCGATGAAGGCACAGACCACGGCCGAGATCCGTGCAGCCATATCCGTGCGCACGACGCGGTCGGCGTCGCCGGTGCTTTCGAGCGATTCAGCTTCTTCGATCGGCACGAACTTCTGCCTGACCTTCGCCGGCAACAATCGCGCGATGCGCTCGATCTCGTCGATGGTGACTTCGGGATGCTTCTCCCGGAGGAGCGTCAGCGTCTCCTGAAGCGTCCGGCCATCGCGGACCAGTGCGCGCTCGACATCGATACCGAGGCGGCCCAGTCGCTGTGCTTCGGCGGAGTCGTGCCACTTGCCGCGTTGATGCCGGCGATAGTTGATGAGCATGCGCCGGATGACCGCGGCGATGTAGGTGCTGAATAAAGCGCGACCCTGATATGCGCGGAGGAGTGCGTAATCGTTTTTCACGAGCCGTAGCCGCACCTCTGCAGTGAATTCCTCGATCTCGTCGGCGTCCATTCCTTGGCGGCGGCTAATCATGTGGGTGAGGCGTTCAATGAACGGCAACTCGCGCACGAGGAGATCGCTGAATTCCAACAACGCCAGCGGGCCCGAGTACGCAGGAACCGTTCCCAGCGAGCCCGAGTGAGCGGGAAGCGTTCCCGGCTTACGCGCGTCGCGTCTCGATGGTGGACGGCTGGCCAATTGACGATGGTGCGGGAGCGCTGGAATGGCATCCTGAACGATTGACGCAGTCCATGATGCGACGATGCGGCGAAGATCACCCGCAGTCTGATGCTCGGCGATTGTCGAGTCCAACGGAATCTCGATCGGATGCGATTGGCGCACTGCATCCGCAAACTTCAGACACAGTCCAGAATGCACAGCAAAGGCGAATATCTCGGCTACATCGAGCCCCGAAAGGATCTCACTTGGGAGGGCATTCCACGCGTCGTGGACACGTGCGATCGCCGGTTGATCGTGCTCTAACCGATCGAAGAACTCTCGCGCGACACCGCTCGAGACGGCACGAGCTCGTCGGATGGATGCTGTTGACGGCAGTGGCTTGGATGAGAAAACTCTTCGGAGAAACTCGATCGCCATGGGTGTGCGGGTGACGATCTGGTCGAGATCATCGGCTGCCAACTCGCGTGTTTCGTGCCGGGTTTCTGGGTCGAGGCAAATCAGTGCGAGGGACAAGGCATGTTCCTGATCGACGGCTGCAGTAAGCGCAGCGCGGACATCCTCGTGGGACTGCACGTCCAAGAATTGCAGGTCCTGACAAACACCGAAGACGTAGGACCATTCGTGTGGCCCCGACGCCCATAGATCTTCCGGACGATCGGCGTCGATACGATGCCACGTATCGCCATCGACAATCAGCGCCGCTGCGGCTCGTCCGGAGAGGATGGCTTTCATGTGCTTTCGTTGAGAAGGAGGTCGTGGCGCCGGAGGCGATCTCGCAAGTCAGCGAGAATTCCTCGATGGCCTACGGCGGTCGGTGCATTTTGGTCGATCGCTATACCCTTCAGCGTCCGCAAAGACATCGGTCCACAGATGTGGACTTCGACGTATTCATCATCCGCCGTCGTAGCTCCGCGTTCCATGAGAATCGCCGCGAACTCCGCTTCAGTTGCGTCTGGCGCAAGCCTGGCGGCAAGTTTAGCCGTGCATAGCTTGCTCCTGTCCAGCCATGTACTGCGGAAGCCTTGCGATAGATCGACGGAGCCGTCCTTGAACGGGATAGCGCCTCGTTTGACGAAGAATCGGCAACTGTTTGTCTCGAACGTCGATGAGCGGTGCTCGATCATGGACGTATCGCAGACCAGCGTGCATGGGCCGTAGGACGTCAACCCCTCGAACGTGATCGCCAGCGCGGCAAATCGGATGTGCCTCTTAACCGGATCCGTGAATAGCACACCATCGACGAGTTCGCGGATGGCGTCCCAATCGGCACCAGTCGGTGGTTTTGCGCGGGGAAAACGCGTATCGGAAGTGGCGTAGTAGGTAGCCTTCAGCTCGGTTTCGCCGAACACCAGGCGATGCGCTTCATTCGCTTTTACACAAATAACCGCATAAGAGCTATCGATGGCTTTTTCGAAACGCTGAGTCGCGGACCCTGTACCCGCGGAGTGGGCTCTTTCGAGTGCATCCTCGTAGCGCTTGTTCAATGCCTCGGCTTCGAGGCTCGCCTGAATGACATTCGGATACCGGCCGGGCGAGCCGCAGTGAGGGCACTGCATCGCCGAGATCGCAATCTCGATGGTGCAACGTTCACACGTGGTGGACACTGCTTCTCCCATGTCCCTTTGAGATATGACTAGCTTCGACAAAGCTTACCTGAGCCTTCGAGCGGAACGAGTGTCAATCTGAAGGTTGTTTGTTGGCGATGACCGGGATCGAACTCATGCGATACGACGATGGCTGCGCCGCGCGTTTCGCTCGCGCCGATGCAACTGACGCTGGCGCGCAGCTGATCGCCGCGCCAAGCCTCCTACCCGCCGTCGATGAGCTGCGCGTGGCGTCAGCTCCATCGCGGCGAGCAACCGCCGGCGGCGAAGCCGTCCGCGAGTTGCGCTAGATGAGACGAGTCGAGAAAGCGCGCAAAAGACGAGAAACGCGCAGGTTGCGGGAGGGTGGTGGCGGTGACTGGAGTCGAACCAGTGACCTAGCGCTTATGAGACGCCCGCTCTGACCATCTGAGCTACACCGCCGGCTGCGGGGCCGAGAGATTACACTAAACATCGCATCGGCCGGGATATTTCGGAATGGCAGAGAGTTACGAGCGGAATTGCGTGCGCTGCGGGGAGTCGGAAGAACACCTGCTTCTCGAGCCTTGTTCAGTGTGCGGACGCTTTTTCTGCGCGGACTGTGCGCACCGCGCGGGGTTCGGACGGAAGTTTTGTTCGCCGGAGTGCGGACACGCGTACTATTTCAGCGGAGACCCCGATGACGACGAAGATCTCGAGTTCGACGATCACTGACACCGCGGCTGCCCCTCTCACGCGCCGGCCGCGAAGGCTGCGGCGCAGCGAGAGCATCCGCACAATGGTGCGCGAGACGGTCGTGCGGCCGGAAGACCTCATCTATCCGCTCTTCGTCGTGCCGCCTTCGCGCGCGCGCGTCGAGATCGGATCGATGCCTGGCGTGTTTCAGCTGCGCGTGCGCGAGGCGGTCGAGACCGCGCAACGCGCGTTCGAAGCGGGTGTGCGGGCGGTGTTGCTGTTCGGACTTCCGGAGACGAAAGACGGCATCGGCTCGTCGTCGTGGGATCCCACTGGTCCCGTGCAGTCGGCGATCGAGGGGATCAAGCGGCACGTTCCGGCGATGACGGTGATCGCGGATGTCTGTCTCTGCGAGTACACCGATCACGGGCACTGCGGCGTGATCGTCGATCACGACGGCGTGAAAGACGTCGACAACGATCAGACGCTGCCGCTGCTGATGAAACAGGCCGTGTCGTTCGCGGCCGCGGGTGCGGATTTCGTGGCACCGTCGGACATGATGGACGGGCGCATCGGCGCGATCCGCCGCGCGCTCGACGGGCGCGGCATGACCGACGTCGGGATCATGGCCTACTCCGCGAAATTCGCGTCGGGGTTTTACGGTCCGTTCCGCGAAGCCGCGGAGTCCGCGCCGCAGTTCGGCGACCGGCGCACGTATCAGATGGATCCGGCGAACGGGCGCGAGGCGCTACACGAGATCGACATCGACGTCGAAGAAGGCGCGGACATCGTCATGGTCAAGCCGGCGCTCGCGTATCTCGACATCATCCGGCAGGCGCGCGATTCATTTCCGCTGCCGATCGCCGCGTACAACGTGAGCGGCGAGTACTCGATGGTGAAGGCGGCGGCGGAGCGCGGATGGATCGACGGACCGCGCGTGATGAACGAAATCCTGACGTCGATCAAGCGCGCGGGCGCGGATCTGATCATCACGTATCACGCGTTGGAGTTCGCTGAGGCTTTCCGCTAGCCACACCACGCCGACGTCACCGCGTCCGGATGATCGAGCAGATAGCCATCCTCCTCGGCGTCATACGCGATCACTGCGCCGTCGAGTCGTGATGCGGCCATCGTGTCGAGTGCGACGCGGACTCCGTCGAATTGGATCACTTCATCGCCGTCGGCTGGATCCGATGCATAGCTGAGGCGATAGCCGGAGCCGCCGCAGCCGGTCGTGAATGCGATCCGGAGGTAGCGGCCATCGAGGTCGTTGTCGAGGTGCGAGGCGGCTTCGGGAGAGAGCGAGATGTTCATGCAGGAGGCGCGCCGTGGACGATGCGCCACTCGGCGTCTTCGCGCTTCCACCAGTCGGAGTCGGCCTTGATGAGGTCGAGCTCGCGCTCCAGCTCGACGGTGTGCGCGCGTTTCACGGTTTCGAGATAGATGAGGAGATTGCGATCAGCTGCGTTCGCGGTCGTGATGATCTCGCGCAGCTTGCGTTGCATCGTCCGCTCGCGCGCGATCATGAACTCCGCGGCCTCGCGGTACGACAGCTCCCCTTCGAGGATGTTGTCGAAGATCATGTCGGCGGCGAGCGTGACGCGCACGCGTCCGCGTCCGGCGGCGGCGATCTTCATCTCCACGAGGTCGCGGTTCTCGCGCTCGTCGACGGCGAACTGTTTGAACACGTGCGCCGTCATCGGGTTCGGCAGATTCTCGGCCAGCTTCTCGAACGTTTTGTAGGCCTCGACCGTGTACTGGAAGAGCAGCGCGAGCTGCTGATCGGCGAGGGCGGTGGTGGTGGCTTCTGCGACAGTCATTTCAATCAACCTCTATTCAATCTTCGCGACCTTCACGAGCACGTCGCCGTTCAGTCTGGCCTGGCAGCTCAGCCGGTGCGGCGATTCGATCTCCTTGTAGGTCTCATCGGGCGTGGGCGGCGTGAGGTGGTCCATGCCGCTCACGACTTCCACTCTGCAAGTCCCGCACGCGCCGTCGCCGCCGCAGACGTGGCTGATGACCACGCCGAGCTCCAGCGCCGCCGACAACAGCGTTCTGCCCGCGGGAAATTCGCCGGTCTTCACCTGGTCTTCGAACGTCACGCGGGGCATGGACGGAGGCGATTCTAATGGATGGCGGATGGCAGATGGCGGATGGCAGAAGAGTTATTTCCACGCTATCCGCCATCTGCCATCCGCCATCTACCATCTGCCATCTATTTCGCCACTGCCCGGTGAGCCATGTACGAGCTGCGCACGAGCGGAGCGCTTTCGACGTGGTGAAAGCCGAGTGCGCGCGCGGCATCGCCTAACGCGGTGAATTCGTCGGGTGTGTAGTAGCGGCGGACGGGATGGTGGCGCTCGGTCGGCGCGAGGTACTGCCCCATCGTGAAGATATCGACGCCGGCTTCGCGCAGGTCGCGCGCGACGTCGAGCACTTCGTTTTCCGTTTCGCCGAGGCCGAGCATGAGGCTCGACTTTGTCAGCATGCCGTCATTGCGCTCTTCGTGGGCCCAGCGCAGCAATTCGATGGAGCGGTCGTATTTCGCGACGGGACGCACGGCCGAATAGAGACGCGGAACCGTTTCGACGTTGTGCGCGAGCACTTCGGGACGTGATGCGATGACGACGCGCAACGCGTCACGATTTCCTTCGAGGTCGGAGATCAATACTTCGACAGCCGCGCCGCTGCGATCGCGAACCGCGTGCACCGTCTCGGCCACGTGCGCGGCGCCGCCATCCGGCATGTCGTCGCGATTGACCATCGTGATGACGGCGTGACGCACTCCCATTTTCTCGACGGCTTCCGCGACGCGGCGTGGTTCGTCCGCGTCAGCGACGAGCGGCGTACCGCGTCCGACCGCGCAGAACGTGCAGCGGCGCGTGCAGATCTCGCCGAGGACCATGAACGTGGCGGTGCCGGCGCCCCAGCACTCGAAAATGTTCGGGCAGCGCGCTTCCTGGCAAACGGTGTTGAGTGCGAAGTCGTTGATGAGCCGCGAGAGCGGCAGCGACGCGAGATCGCCCGGCACGCGGACTTTCAACCACTCGGGACGGATGCCTGCGCGTTTGTTGACGGGAGTCATGACGATGAAGAGCGGGCAGCGAGCAGCGGGTAGCGAGTAGGGGAGATTCTTTCCTGCTCGCTTCCCGCTGCCCGCCGCCCGCCGAATTGTTGCAATCGCTCGAGTGCTTCGCGATCGTCGGTCCAGCGAATCCTTTCATACGCGCCGGCGAACGTAAACCATCCGTACTCGTCGTGCTCGAGCGCGTCGAGTCGAATCGGCGCGCGTGAGTCGAGCCCCGCCGCGTACGTTACTTCGCTGGCGATGATCGGCGCGGGATGTTGCGAGCGGAGAAACTGCGACTCGATCATAAACGACTGCGTGAGATCGAGCGACTCCGGCTCGCGGGTCTGTCCCGTTTCTTCGCGCAGCTCGCGTCGCGCGCTCTCGATCGGCGACTCGCCGTCTTCGATGGTGCCGGTGACGGGCTGCCAGTTGTTGCCGCGCTCGGGACGGCGATGCAGCAGCAGCACGCGATCGCCGTCGTACGGCAGCACTTTGATGAGGCGGATCGTTTCGCTGCGCGGGACTAGGTCGCGCTCGAAGATCCGCGCGAATTTTGCGGAGAGAATCGCTCGCACTTCGCCGGCCGGCACGTCGCGTCCGACTTCGCGCTCGATCGACGTCACGCCCATCCCTTGAATGCCGCACGGCGTGATGAGGCGAAAGTGATCGAGGTTGGTGCTGACGTTGAGCGCCCAGCCGTGCGACGTCACCCAGCGCGCGATGCGCACGCCGATCGCGGCGATCTTGTTGGAGCCGACCCAGATGCCGCGTTTTCCATCGATGCGGTTCGCGCTGATGCCGTACTCGGCGACGGTCTGAATCAGCACTTCCTCGAGGCGCGTGACGTACTTGCGGATGTCGCGATGCCCTTCGCCGAGGTGGACGATCGGGTAGCCGACGACCTGTCCGGGACCGTGATAGGTGATGTCGCCGCCGCGCGTCGTCTCGTAGTAGCGGACGCCGTTCGACTGCAGCGCCTCCCCGGATGCGAGGAGATTGCCCGGATCGCCGCCGCGTCCGAGGGTGATCACGGGAGGGTGTTCGAGGAGAAGAAGCTGATCGTCGATCTCGTCGCGCTGCCGCATCTCGACGAGCTTCTCCTGCAGCCGCATCCCGTTTTCATAAGTGACGCGATGAAGTTGGTGGAGGGAGCAGGTGCGCATCCGAGAGATTTACAACGCGGGGAGCGCGAGTTGTCATCCCGGGGGACCGGATTGAGGATTGAGGATTGAGGATTGAGGAAAGAGCCGGTACCGGATTGAGGATTGAGGATTGAGGAAAGAACCGGTACCGGATTGAGGATTGAGGATTGAGGAAAGAGCCGGCACCGGATTAAGGATTGAGAATTGAGGATTGAGAATTGAGGATTGAGAAACGGAGGTCGCCCCTTGCCGGTTCTTTCCTCAATCCTCAATCCTCAATCCTCAATCCCGTCCTCCTCCGGCCATCGACTCCAGTCGCACGGCCTGACCCTCGAGATTCTCGCGCGCTTTCTCCGGCATCTTCGGCGCGAGCTCGCGCAGGATCTTCGCCGCCTCGACCAGCTTGCCCGCCCTCGCCAGCGCATCCGCCCTCGGAATATCCGCGTCGAGTAAGCGCTGCCGCGCTTCGTTCGCGCGCGGTGTCGCGGCGAGGCGCGCGAAGAGCTGATCGGCGCGCGTGCGATCGCCGTCTTCGAGATAGATCGAGAACAGCGGCAGCGAGAACTCGAGCTGTTCGGGGGCGATCTCGTAGGTCTTCTCGAGGTATGAGCGCGCGGTCGTCGCATCGTTGGCAGCGAGGTAGGTGAGTCCGATGACGCCGGTGGCACGCGTTTCGAGCGTGCGGTCGTGATCGATCGCGGTCTGCGCTTCGACACGCGCGTCGACTTCGCGATCCCGAACGGCGAGCAGCAATTCCGCGTACGCGAGATGGATCGCTCCGCTCGTCGCTCCCGCTTCGAGCGCCGCGCGGAAATGCCGCTCCGCTTCCGCTTCGCGTCCCTGCACGCGCGAGAGCAGCTCGCCGAGCTCGTACAACAAGTCGGCGCGCGGAACCGGCTTCAGTGTGACTTCGAGCGGCGTGCCGTTGTGCATCAAGAGCGACGCCGCGGGCGAGCCGACGCGTCGAATCGCGATTTCGAGATCGCGCGGCGACATGTTGTAGCGCGCACGCAGCGCGTCGGTCGTGTCGATGCCGTGGTCGATGTCGCGCAGCATGGCGAAGAACGAGATCGCATCGCGCCGCATCAGCGTCGCGACAGCGGCCCAGCTCTGCGCGTAGTAGTCGAACGTCCACGCCGTCGAGTCGCTCGCGCCGATCGCGAACATCTGCTTCAGCGGAATGTGCAGGCGTCCGCGCAGGCGCGTGATGTGCTCGCGGATCGACATTCCGGCATTGCTGTAGTACTCGGCGAGTCCTTCTTCGACCCACAGCGGCAGCGCCTTCTCGCGGAAAAGAAGGTCGTGCACGACCTCGTGGCGCGGCGTGAGACTGCCGCCGCCGCGCGCGGTCGTGTCGATGAGGACGGTTGTGCCTTTCGGATGGCGCAGCGTGATGCCGCTCGCGTCGACGCGTCCGCCGCGGATCGTGTCGAAGTACGGCTGTACATTGCGCCGCTGCGCGAACAGAAACACGCGCGTGCGCTCGGCGGGCGCGTGGAAGTAATCGCTGGTGTTGGTGAGCAGCGTCGTGAGCTTCTCGAGATCGTGTGCGAGCGAGCGCGTGCCGTGCTCGCCGACCGCGCTGATGATCACGAAGTGCGGCGTGTCCGCGCGCAGCCATTCGATGTTCACCGGCGGGAAGGGAATCGGCCCGATGTGCATCGGGATGACGGGACGCCGCTCTTCGACGCCGGGATCGAGGAAGCCCGGAACGCGAAAGCCGCCGCCCGGCGGCGCGACGCGCGTGATCGGGCCGGCACCGCCGATACGTCCACCACCACTGCGCTGCGCCAGAAGTGGCGCGGCAGTGAGAAGAAGCACGGCCGCGGCGATGCGTTTCACTTTGTCCGAACCTTGTCGCGGAGGCGCTGCGCATCTCGTACCACCTGCGCGTCGGTCGCCACCCGGAGCAACTCGTCCAATACTTTGATTGCCTCCAGTTTGCGCCCGGAGTTCGCCATTGTCACGGCCCGGTTGTACATTTCGATGTGCCGGTTCACCGCGGCGGTCGCAGCGAGCTGTGCCGCCTGCTGTTCCAACTCTTTGCGCGCGAATCCTTCTTCGGTCTGCGCCGCGAGCTCGCGAACGATCGCCGCAGCTTCATCGAGCTTTCCTTCTCTCGCGAGCGCATTCGCGCGATCAGTCTCGAATCGCAGCTTCAGATTGCGCGCGGCGAAGACGACTTGCTTGTCGCGCGCGCGATCGAATGCGGCGGCGAAGAGCGCGTCTGCTTTCGCGCGATCGCCGGTGCGCAGGTAGAGATCGTAGAGGTGCAGTGCGGAATCCATGCGCGCGGGAGCGAGCTCGCGCACGCGCTCGAGATGCGGGATCGCCGGCGCGACGTCGGACTCGACGAGATAGCTCGCGCCGATGATCGCGTGTGCGCGCACGTCCTCGCCGCCGAGGTTGAGCGCGCGCTCTGCCATCGCGCGGGCCTTGCGGAACGAATCGAGGTCGGACGGCTTCGGCTCGTAGTACGACGCGAATGGACCGATCGCGTCTCGCAGCAGCGACTCCGAGTACGTGAGAAGCACATCGACATTCTCGGGATCGCTCGCCAGCGCCTCGTCGAATCGTCCGAGCGCGGCGAGCGACAGCGCATGACGCGGATTCGCGTCGAGCGCCGCGCGGTAGTGCCGCAGCGATTCTTCTCCCGCGCCGGCGACGTGAGAGAGGAATCGTCCGAGCTCGAACAGCAGCGTCGCGCGATCGAGCTCGACGATCGATGACGATGCCGTCTCCGCCGCCGATTCTGCGACGGCGATCTTGATCGTGCGGCCGCCACCCGCCTTGCGCACGGCGTTGCGCAGGTCGTCGATCGTTTTTGCGTAGTGCGTCGCGAGCGCGTCGGCGACGGAAGTGCCGCTCGCGACATCGCGCAGGAAGGGATCGAACTGCGCTGCGTCGAGATGCATCAGCCAGTCGACCGCCGCCCAGCTCTGGGCGTAAAACAGCGGCGACGTCGCCTCGGCCGACTCCGCCCGCACCGCAAACATCGCATCCAGCGACGCGGGCGGATTGCGGCGCAACAGCTCGATGTGCTGCGCGATCTCGCCGCCGGTCAGGATTACATCTTTTCGAATGCGCGCGCCGCCGAAGAACTCCGCGAGCCCTTCTTCGATCCAGAGCGGCGGCGTGATCGTGCGCTGCCGCAACAGGTCGTGCGTCAATTCGTGAAGGGACGTCCGCTCGACGTCGCGAGCTCCGGCATCGACGAACATCGTGCCGCCGCCCTCATGCCGCACGTACACGCCCTGCACCGGCGTGTTCTCGCGACCGATGAGCAGATCGAAGTAGGGCTGACTCTCGCGCCGCTTCGCGAACACGAACACCGTTGCCGGCGTGTTCACCGGCGCGTGCAGCGCCGAGGCGAGCGTCTCGAGGTCGCGCGCCATCGCGCGGGTGCGCTCTTCCGGAGCGCTGCTGATGATGTCGAAGCGCGGCGAGCGCAATCGCAGCCACACTTCGCCTTCGGCGGGGAAGGGAATCGGCTTTGCCGGCGTGCGCACTTTTCCGTCGCGCTTGATGCCGATCGGCACCGGCGGCGTGTAGACGTCCTGCGCGATCGCGGCCGTCGCGAAGATGAGGAGCGCGGGGAGGAACCGGTTCACCTACATGGTGAACTGGCCATCCTCGATCGTTTCTTTCAGGCGCGCCATGAACTGATCGGCGACCGCGCCGTCGACGAGGCGATGGTCGAACGTCAGCGCGAGGTAGCACATCGAGCGGATGGCGATGAAGTCGCCTTCGTCCGTCTCGACGACGACGGGACGCTTCTTCACTCCGCCGACGCCCAGGATCGCGACCTGAGGCTGATTGATGATCGGCGTGCCGAAGAGACTGCCGAAGATGCCGGGATTCGTGATCGTGAACGTGCCGCCCTGCACGTCGTCCGGCGTTAGCTTCTTCGCGCGCGCGCGATCGCCGAGGTCGTTCACGGCGCGGGCGATGCCGAGGATGTTCAACTCGTCGGCCTGTTTGAGGACGGGGACGATGAGGCCCCAGTCGAGCGCGACGGCGATGCCGATGTTCATCTCGCGGTGATAGACGATGCTGTTCTCGTCCATCGACGCGTTGAGCACGGGAAACTCGCGGAGTCCCGTGATCACGGCCTGCACGATGAAGGGGAGGTAGGTGAGCTTCACGCCGCGCTGCGCGTAATCGTCTTTGTGGCGGCGGCGGAGTTTGTCGACGTTGGTGAAGTCGACTTCGAAGACGGTCGTGACGTGCGCGGACGTGTGCTTCGACTCGATCATGTGCTGCGCGATGCGCTTGCGCATGACCGAGAGCGGCTCGATGCGGACGTTTTCACCGGCCGCAAATTGGGGACCACGCGGTTGCGCGGTCGCGCGGTCGCGCGGTTGCGCGGCGGGAGCCGCCGCGGCGGCCGCCGGTTTCGGCTGCTGCAAGAACTCGAGGATGTCAGTCTTCGTCACGCGTCCGGAGACGCCGGTGCCCTGCAGCTGCGAGATGTCGACGTTGTTTTCCTTCGCGATCTTGCGAACGAGCGGACTCGATTTCGTGCGCCGCCGCTCATCGAGCGAAGTAACCTCGGCCTCCGCCGGTTCCTGTGGAGCGGCGGCCGCTTCGGCCGCCGGCTTCTCCTGCGCCGCCGGCTTTTCTTGCGCTGCTGGTTTTGCGGGTTCGGGCTCCGGTTTCGCGGGCTCGGGTTTCGTTGGCGCGGGAGCCGGTGCCGCCGCAGGCGCAGCAGCAGCGGCTTCGCCTTCCGCAGCAATCCGAGCGACAACCGCGTTGACCGGAACGGTGTCGCCTTCCTTCGCGAGAATCTCCGTCACCGTTCCAGCCGCGGGCGAGGGGATCTCAGCATCGACTTTGTCGGTGGAGATCTCGAGCAGCGGCTCGTCACGCTCGACCTTGTCGCCGACTTTCTTCAACCAGCGCGACACGGTCCCCTCGGCGATCGACTCGCCCATCTGCGGCATCACGACATCAGTGGCCATGGCTTTTCTTTGCTCCGTCAGTAAGCAAGCAGCTCTCGCGCCGCTTGCAGCACGCGTGTTTTATCAGGAAGCGCCGCCGCTTCCAAAGGGGGGGAGTAGGGAGTGGGGACGTCGAGTGCGGCGATGCGTTTGATCGGCGCGTCGAGGTAGTCGAAGGCTTTCTCCGCGATGCGCGCGGCGAATTCCGCGCCGGCGCCGCCGGTGAGCGGGGCTTCGTGGAGGATGATCACGCGATTTGTTTTCGCGACCGACTCGAGGATCGCGTCTTCGTCGAAGGGGACGATCGAGCGCAGGTCGATGATCTCCGTCGACACGTTGTCTTTCGCCAATTCGTCGGCCGCATCATCGGCGACGTAGAGCATTGCGCCCCACGTGATGATCGTCAGGTCTTTTCCGCGACGGCGCACGTTCGCCTTGCCGATCGGAACGATGTAGTCGTCATCGGGAAGATTTTCTTTGATGCGGCGATAGAGATACTTGTGCTCGATGTAGAGCACCGGGTTGTCGTCGCGAATCGCGGCTTTGAGCAATCCCTTCGCGTCGTACGCGGTTCCGGGCGCGACGATCTTGAGTCCGGGACGATTGAGAAACATCGCCTCGGGATTGATCGAGTGATACGGACCGCCGTGCGTGCCGCCGCCGGCCGGTCCGCGCACGACGATCGGACACGCGCGGCCGAACAGGTAGCTGTTCATCGCCGCGAAGTTGACGAGGATGTCGTAGCCGCAGGTGATGAAGTCGAGGAACTGCATCTCGGCGATCGGGCGCATTCCCATCAGCGCCGCGCCCGACGCTGCGCCGATGATCGCGATCTCCGAGATCGGCGTGTCGATCACGCGCTCCGCTCCGAATTTGTCGAGGAGTCCGTAGCTCGTCTTGAACGCGCCGCCGTAAGCGCCGACGTCTTCTCCGATCAAGAACACGCGTTCGTCGCGCGCCATCTCCTCGGACATGGCCTGGGTGATGGCGTCGATGTAGGTCGTTTCAGGCATTGGTCAAAGTCACAAAGCAAAAAGCAGAAAGCAGAAATGGGCGTCGCGAGAGCGCGTCGGATCGAATGAAGGCCCCTCACCCGGCGCTTCGCGCCACCCTCTCCCCGCGTTGCGGGGCGAGGGGCAACACACGAAACTGCTGCCGAGTTGCCCTTCTCCCCGCTTGCGGGGAGAAGGTGGCCGAAGGCCGGATGAGGGGCTTTCTGCTTTCTGCCTTTTGCTTTCTGCTTTCATCCCCAGTATCCATCCTCAATGAACAACCCTTTCCCCGCATGCGCGGGATCGGGCATCGGTGAGCGGTCCGCTTCATCCGTTGCGTCGTCGACTTCTTTTTTCACGCGCTGTTGAATCGCGTCGAGCTGTTCGCGCGTGGCGACTCCGCGCTCGACGAGCAGGTTCTCGAATCGTACGACCGCGTCTTTCTCCGCCCACTCGGCGATCAGCTCTTTCGGTACGTAGGCCTGGTTGTCGTGCTCGGCGTGGCCTTTCATGCGGAACGTCATCACTTCGATGAGCGTGACGCCGCCGCCGCTCCTCGCGTTCTCGATCGCGCGCTTCGTCGTGTCGTACACCCCGAGCACGTCGTTGCCGTCGATCGTCACGCCCGCGCATCCGAACGCGTATGACTTGTCGGCGAGCGTGCGTGCGGCGGTCTGCTTCGACGTCGGCGTCGAGTAGGCGTAGCCGTTGTTCTCGACGATCACGACCATCGGCAGCTTCTGCACCGACGCGAAGTTCATTCCTTCCCAAAACGCGCCGGTCGATGAGCCGCCGTCGCCGATGAACGCCAGCGTCACGAGCTTGCGCTTCTGCATCCGCCCCGCGAGCGCGATGCCGGCCATGACCGGGATCATGTCGCCGAGCATCGAGATCTGTCCGATGAATCCGTCGCGCGCGGGATGTCCGAAGTGAATGTTCAATTCGCGTCCCCGCGTCGGACCGTCGCCTTTGGCCATGTACTGTTTGATGATGTCCGCCGGTTTCGCGCCGGCTACGAGAATCGCGCCGATGTTGCGGATCAGCGGCTGCACGACGTCGCCTTGCTTGTAATCGAGCGCGTACGCGGCCGCGACGGACTCGCCTTCCTGCCCGAGGGAGCGATAGAGGCCGCCGATGACCTTCGCCTGGCGGAAGAGCGCGACGAGGCGCTCTTCGAGCGTGCGCGTCAAACGAAGGTAGTAGTCGATGTCGAGGAGCTGTTCGTTCGAAAGCTCGCTCATTTCGACTCTTTCACGCGCGCTTTCTTGATGACGACCGGCTCCACCGGCTGATCGCCCGGATACGTTTGTCCGCTTACGATTTTGTCCACGACATCCATTCCGGACTGGACTTTGCCGAAGACGGTGTACTGCCCGTCGAGGCGGCCGACGTCGTCGACGCAGATGAAGAACTGGGACGTCGCACTGTTTGGATCGCTCGTGCGCGCCATCGACAGGATGCCGCGCGCGTGGTGGATGTCGTTGAACTCCGCATCGAGCGTCTTCGCCGATCCGCCGCGTCCCCACGAGCTGCGATCGTCGCTGCGCGTATTCGGGTCGCCGCCCTGAATCATGAAGCCGGGGATGACGCGATGGAAGTTCGTGCCGTCGTAGAAGCCGGAGCGCGCGAGCTCGATGAAGTTGCGGACGTGATTCGGCGCCTTGTCGGGAAAGAACTCGAGCGTGATCGTGCCCGCGGTCGTCTCGAGCTCGACCGTCATCTTCTGCATGCGCTCGACCGTCAGCGGCTTCGGCTTCGATTTGGCCGACTTGGTGGTCTTCGCCGCGGCAACCGGCAGCGTGACGAGAAGCGCGACGAGCAGCAGCTTAGATGTGGATCGCATGTCCGGCGACATCCTCCGCCGCTTCCATCAGCGCCTCGGAGAGGGTCGGGTGCGCATGGATCGTCTTCGCGATCGACTCGCTCGTCGCTTCCAGCTCCAGCGCCGCGCACGCCTCGACGATCAGCTCCGTCGCTTTCGGTCCGACGATGTGCACGCCGAGAAGCTCGTCGTACTTCGCGTCGACGACGTACTTCACAAGACCGGCGGCGTCGCCGACGATCTTTGCCTTCGAGTTCGCGGTGAACGGGAACTTGCCGACTTTCACGTCGTAGCCGCGCTCTTTCGCCTTGCGCTCCGTGAGACCGACCGACGCGACCTCGGGCTCGGTGTACGTCGCGTTCGGAACGTGGTCGTAGTTGATCGGCCGCACTTCTTTCCCCGCGATGTGCTCGACCGCGAGGATCCCCTCGGCCGACGCGCAGTGGGCGAGGGCGGGCGTGGGAACGATGTCGCCGATCGCGTAGATGCCGGGCTCCGCGGTGCGCATCAGCTCATCGACCTGCACGAAGCCGCGCTGATCGAGCTGCACTTTCGTGTTCTCGAGTCCGCAGTTCTCGGTGACGGGACGGCGTCCCGTCGCGGAGAGCACGAGTTCCGTCTCGATCGTCTGCTGTTTGCCTTTCGTTTCGACGTCCGACTTCACGCCGCTGTCGCTGACTTCGCAGGAGAGCACTTTCGCGTCGGTGTACGCGGTGATGCCTTTCTTCTTGAAGATGCGCGTGAACTCTTTCGAGATCTCGTCGTCTTCGATCGGCAGGAGCTGCGGCATCACTTCGACGATCGTGGTCTCGGTGCCGAAGCGCGAGAAGATCGACGCGAACTCGCATCCGACCGCGCCCGCGCCGATGACGAGCATCGATTTCGGGATCTGCTCGAGCCGGAGAATGTGATCGGAGTTGATGATGCGTTTGCCGTCGGACTTGATGTGCGGCAGGTCTTTCGGAACGGAGCCCATCGCCAGGATGATGTTCTTGGTGGAAAGCTTTTTTCCGTCGACGTCGACGGTGTTGCGGTCGATGACTTTTCCGAAGCCGGTCACGCGCTCGACTTTGTTTTTCTTGAAGAGAAACTCGATGCCTTTCGCGTTCGCATCGACGACGCCCTGCTTGCGCTTCTGCACGGCCGACCAGTCGATCGACACGTCGCCGACGGTGATGCCGAAGTCCTTCGCTTTCTGGATCTTCGTCCAGACGTCGGCGTTCTCGAGCAGCGACTTCGTCGGGATGCAGCCGCGGTGGAGACACGTGCCGCCGAGGAACGGATCACGCTCGATGACGGCAACCTTGAGCCCGAGCTGCCCGGCGCGAATCCCGGCGACATAGCCGCCCGGCCCGCTGCCGATGATGATGACGTCGTATTGTTGATCAGCCAAGGAAACCCTCCTAGATGGCGGATGGCAGACAGCAGATGGCAACATGGCACGAAGTCACTTCACTCCAAGCCGTCTGCCATCCGCCATCTGCCATCCGACCGGCGGCGCGCATTATATGCACATGCGATTTGCGATCTTGGCCGCGTTATTCCTCGCACTTCCTGCCTTCGCGCACCCGCCTGTGAGCGTCGTGTTCGACTCGCGCGGCAACGCGTATTACTCCGATCTCGAGCAGGTGTGGCAGGTGGCGCCGGGCGGCGCGAAGCGCGTGGCTGTGCCGAACGTGCACACGCACGAGTTGTACATGGACGCGCAGGACAATTTGTTCGGCGAGCATCTCTGGTATGAAGGCGAAGCGATCGACAAGTGGGGGTACTACGTGTGGCGCCGCGATGCGAATGGGCGCATCACAAAGGTGATCCGGAACCGCGAAGGGTTTCGCACGGACTACAGCTTCGTGCGCGACCGCGCGGGGAACATGTATTTCGCGAAAGAGAAAAGCGTGATTCGACGGACGCCGGTGGGACGCGATGAAGTGCTCGCGAGCAGCGGACTCCGAGAGATTCGATGGATGACGGTGACGCCGGAAGGAACGCTGTTCTTTCTCGATCAACACGATTTGATGCGCATCACACCCGACAAACGGATCACGCGCGTCGCGAAGAATCTCGCGCACGTCTCGCCGCTGCGGCCGTACGTCGAAACGCGTCACGCGGTGCAGGGAGTCTGGACGGATCGCGCGGGCAACGTGTATGTCGCGGATGCCGCGAACGCGCAGGTGAAGCGCGTGACGCCGAACGGCGTCGTGAGTGTCGTCTCCGAGTCGACGCCGCCGTGGTCGCCGAGCGGAGGCGGCGTCGATCGCAACGGCATGCTGTGGGTGCTGGAGTTTTCGCCTTTGAACCAGGTCCGTGTTCGCCGCGCCGGCGCGGTTCGTTAGACTCGGCGCCATGAAACGTCACGTTGCCACTGCCGTTCTGTTGTTGATCGTCGCGGTTCCGCTCTTCGCGAAGCATCGCGCCGTCTCTTCGCCGGGAAACAAGGCGGCGTGCAACTACGGCGTGCTCGATCCCGACGTCTTCGTCAACACCCTGACGATCGATGCAACGCACGTCTACTACATCGATGAATTCGACACGACCCTCTATCGCATTCCGAAAAGCGGAGGAGCGCGGCAGCAGCTCGCGCAGTTTCCGGAGGTGCTGGTCACGGCGATCGCGGTGGACGACGCGAACGTCTACGTCGCGACGATCGTCGGCGATTTCAGCGCGACGATTCCGCCCGGCGACATCTGGGCGATCCCGAAAGCCGGAGGCACGCCGCGCACGATCGCGTCCGGCGTCCTCTTCGTGACCCAGCTCGCGAGCGATGCGACGCATGTGTATTGGGTTTCGGTCGGTACGGTGAAGCTGGACGAAGAAGAGATCCTCTCCGACGGCAAGGTCGAGCGCGTGACGAAAGACGGATCGTCGCGACAGGTGCTGGCGAGCGGTCTGTCGACGCCGACGACGCTGTCGGTCGACGACGCAAACGTCTATTTCGGCGAGCGCGGAAGTGCGGTCGGAAATCCGAGCATCGGACTGCGCCGCGTCGCGAAGAGCGGCGGGACGACGACGTACTTGCTCGACGATCATCTGGTTGCGGACCTCGCGATCAGCGACAACGACCTGGTGTTCGTCGGCGCCTCGGCGACGGGGACGGCGGCGGCGGGACTGTTCCGTGTCGCGAGAACCGGCGGCGCCGTGCAGACGCTGGTCGAAGATGAAAACATCGACAGCCCGCCGCACATCGTCGCCGGGCAGGTCTACTACATCACGCTCCCGGACGAGTCCAGCGACGCGCTGATGCGCGTTCCGCTCGCCGGCGGCAACGCCGTTCTGTTGCGCGCGGCGAATGCGGTCGGCAACGACTTCGCAGTGGATGACTGCGGCACGTACATCGGAACGAACGAAGATGCGCTGGTGAAGGGGACGAGGTGAGGCGCAGGGGCGCATGGGCTCACGGGCTCATAGAGACGAACTTCTATGAGCCACTGAGCCTGTGAGCCTGTGAGCCTTGATCACTGCCCCGGTATGTACGACGCGTCGTTCGTCGACATGTCGATCTCCGACGCGGACGCCGTCACTTTGCCGGTTCCGCTGATCACTTTCACCGTCACGCGGCCGTTGTAGATCGCGTCGCCGAGGCCGAAGTCGCCGGCGGAGAATTGGCGGTATTCGTTGCCGGCGAGGTCGAACGTGAGCACGGGTGTGACGATCGAGTCGGGTTGAATGAGACTGACTTCGACTTTCGCGGAGTTGCCGGTCGTTTCGTTGAGCACGATGTAGGTGCGGAAGCGCGTCGAGTGCTCGACCTGCAGGATCTGCAGCGCGCGCTGGCCGGCGCCGATCGAGTCGGCGACGGTCACGCCGGGCACGAACTGTCCGTACGTTCCGTTCGTGGTCCTGTTGTACGTGCGCGCGCTGACGTCGAGCGGCGCGTTCGTCGGTGTCGTGATGACGATCGATCCGCCGGAGCCGTTCGGCAGATCGAAGAGGTTCTGCACGATGTCGTTGAGCACTTCGATCTCGCCGCCGTCGATCGTGACCTGCTTGCTCACGTTCGAGCCGGGATTCGCTTCCGCGTAGAACGTAATCGTCGCCGGAACGGAGGCCGTGCCGGAGTTGAAGACGCGCACGTCGCTGACCCAGTAGGCGAAGCCGAGGTCCTTGTGCGCGACGCCGGGAACGACGTAGCGATTCGTGTTCACGGCGCCCTTCTCGGTCGCCGACACCGCGTACGGATCATTCGTGAGGTTGTCGACCTCGGAGACGTACGCCGTCACTTTGCCGCTGCCGTTCACCTCGATCTCCACGCGTCCGTCCTGCAGATCGGTGATTCCGTTCGACGCGAGGAGAAGGCCGATCTGTTTGTGCTCGCTGGCCCTGAGCGAGATCGGGATCGTGCCTTTGAGAATGCTGCGCGTGTCGAAGACGCGCATCGTGAGATCGACAGGCTGTCCCGATGCTTCGACGAAGCCGAAGTTCGCGCGGAGCGCCTCCGACTGCGCGACCTGTTGCAGCGAGAGGATCTTTCCCGAGCCGAGGAACTTCGCGTACGGAGTGGCGGGGACGAATTGTCCGAACGTGCCGGTCGGCGTGAAGTTGTAGGTGCGGCTCGAGCCGAGCGTCATCAGTTGCTGCGCGGTCGATGTGATCGTGGAGAAGAGGCCGCTCGAGCTCGTCGTCGCGGTGGTGAGCGGACGCACTTCGAGCATGCCGAGGGCGCCGGCGGTATCGCCGAGTCCGAAGAGAGTCGAGAGGATGTCGTCGAGTGCGAGCGTCTGATTCGGCGCGATCTCGACCGTCGTCGTGCTGCCGGTCGTCGTGCCATCGGTGCCGGACGGCGTGTAGTTGATCTGATATTTCATCGGCGTCGCGCTGAGATTCGCAACGCGCACGTCGGACTCGAAAAACGAGCCGTTCTGTCCCGGCGCGTGTCCGACCGCGGCGAAGATCAACGAGTCGGGCGACGGTCCGCTCTTGCCGCTCGGCGTTACCGGCGTGACGAGGCTGACGTTGATCGGAATCGTGATGGTGGTCGTCGCATTCGACTGCAGCTTGCTGCCGTTCACGTCGCCGACCGCAACGCGGACCGATGCGGTGTTGCCGCCGATGCGCAGCGCGTTGCGATCGCTCGTGAGCGTGACGGTGGCTCCGGTCGTCGGCAGCGGACCGGACGACGGAGTCGCGTGGATCCACGGCTTGTCGAACGTGATCGAGAACGTTGCCGGCTGCGCGGCGCCGGGGATGAAGAGCGTCTGCGTGACGTTTTCGCTGCCGCCGATCTCGACGCTGGCGTTGTTCGTGTTCGGCGCGGCGATCGTGATCGTGACGAAGTCGGAGTACGGCCCGCTGGCGTCGTTGCAGTCGGAGAGGCCGCGCACGCGATAGAAGTACTGCGCGAAGCCGGTGGCGACGGTTTGCTTGTCGGCGAGCTCGTTGTCGGCGATGAGGAACGATGTCGCGTTCGCGAAGTCGCTCGCCGTCGAGCGCTGCAGCTCGTACGTCTTCACGTGCGCGAGCGACGTCCAGCGCACGATGTACGACGTGTTGGAGAGCGCGCGCGCGACGACGTGCGCCTTCGGCTTGCCCGGCGTGCCGCACGACGGTGCTTCGATGACGGTGAGCTCGCCGGCTGCCGACTGCAGCGATCCGCAGTTCGTGACGTCCGCGACGACGTACCAGTTGTACGCGCCGGGATCGAGTTGCACGCGCGTGCGCGTCGACTGCGTCGTCGCGACCGCGGCCGGCTCGTCGCCGTCCTTCCACGCGAAGACGTGATAGTTCGTCGCATTCGGCACCGCGGTCCACGCGAACGGAACGCCGAGGTCGGATTGTTCTTCGAGTCCGTTCGGGCTCAGGCCGATGGGCGGCGGAAGCGCGCACGCCTGCGGCAGATCGACGCTGAACGTGAACGGCTGCGAGACCGTGGCGCTGCATCCTTGATAGAGCGCGAGCACGGACCAGCGAATTTTTCCGGCAGGCACGCGGCGCAGGAGATGTGTGTCGGTCGTCTGGCCGATCGGCGTCGGCGAGCCGTCGTTCACCTGCACGACGAGCACGTACGTCGCGCCCGGCTGCTGCAATGCATTCCAGCGGAAGTCGACGTCGGCGGCGACGTGCTCCGCGCCGTTCGCCGGCGAGACGAGCGTGACCGGCGTCGTGTTGCAGTTCTGCGCGCGCGCGATCGTGATGGTCACGCGATCGGAGAACGTCGACGGGCATTGATCGATCGAGCGCTCGACGAACACTTGATACGTTCCCGGCGGGAGTCCGAGCGTCGGCTCGAACTCGGGCTCGGTCGAACTGCCGAGGAACACGACTTCGGCTTCCGCGTTCGTACGATCGATGACGGCAAAGAAGCGATACCGGGCCTGCCGTCCCGTCGTCGCAACCTCGGTCACGCGAAAGCGCAGTTTCGTGACTGTCGAGCCGTTGACCGGTTCCGCGAGTACGGGCTTGTCAGTGGGACAGCGCGGAACAGTCTCTTCGACGGTGAACGTCCCGATCGCCGATTTCACGGACGGGCAGTTCGCGTAGAGCGCCTCGACGTACCAGCTGTAGTTGCCGGGACCGAGCGAGACTTCGACCTGCGTGGCGTCGCGCGTGTCGCCGACGTTCTCGAATGGCTGTCCGTCGAGCGCGACGAAGACGCGATAGAGAATCACGCGCGACTGCGCGATCCAGGGAAGGACGACGGATTTTCTTCCGGTCGTCGAGTCGGTCTTCGGAGTGGGCGTGCCGAGTTGCGGCGCGGCGTTGTTGGCGCAGTCGTTCGCGGTCGGAACGGTGAACGTGCTTTCCGCGGAGAGGATCGCCGGGCAGTCGTCGCGCAGCGCTTCGACGCGGAACTTCACGGTGCCGGCTGGGACATTGACCGTCACGCTGGTGGTCGTCACTTTCGCGAGCAGTGCCGTCGCGGAGTTGTTCTGCGACGCCCAGATGCGATACGCGGTCGCGTTTTGAATCGCGCTCCACGAGATCGTGACCGGCGACTGCACGGTCGCGCCGTTTGCGGGCGACGTGATCGTCATGGTCTCGTTGAGACACTCGCGTTTGTTGATCGTGATCGTTCTGCGCGCGGACGTGACGTCGGGGCAGTTCGTATTTTTCTCGACGACGTACCACTGATACGTGCCGGGTGCGAGCGTCGAGACGGTGAGCGAGCTGGTCGTGCTCGTGCCGAGCTGCGACGTGCCGTTCGGACCGGAGACGAAGATGAGGAACGTTTTTCCGCTGGCGGTGGGCGAGCCCCACGTGAAGGTCACGGGCAGCGTTTGCGACGAGCCGTCAGGCGGTGAGAGGAGCGTGGGCGGCGTGTTCGTGCACGACGAGCTGATGACGGTGAAACTGCGCGACGCGGAATCGATCGGCGAACAACTGCCGCCGAAGTTCGCGCGCACGCGCCACATCCAGCTGCCGATCGGGAAGGTCGTCGCGTAAATGCGCCCCGTCAGATTGTCGACAAACGGCGTCCAGGTCTGTCCGCCGTCGGACGATCGATAGAGTCCGTAATTGCTCGCGCCGTCGACCGAGCCCCAGGAAAAAGTGATGGAGTCCTTGTCGCTGAACGTCGCACCGGCGACGGGAGTCGCGAGCGTCGCGGGCGTGTTCGGACAGCTCGTCGTGAACGAGAAGATGCTCGACACGAAACCGTTGCAGCCGCTCTTGGCCGCCTTCACAGCCCAGCTGACTTGATGTCCCGGACTCGTGGTGATGGTGCGCGACGTCGCGGTCGTGGTGGCGACGAGCGAGATCGGCGCGCCGTCGATCGATACATAGACTTCGTAGAAGCCGGCGTTCGGCACCGCGTTCCAGGTGAGGGTTGTGGCGCCGGGAGCGACGCTGCTGTTGTTCGGCGGAGAGGTGAGGGTGGGCGCGCTGCTCGGGCAGGCGATCATCGTGAACGTCATGCAGGACGAGGGCTTCACCGGACAGCCCACCACACCCTTTGCGACGACTTTCCATTCGTACGATGCCCCGTCCACGATCTCATTCGAGGGAGGGCTCCACTGGTTCGTCCCGAAAGGCTCGGTGCCGTGAAGATTCGCGCAGCCGTTGCCCTGCGGACCGAAGTAGATGTCGTAGTTGACGGTACCGTTGCTGGCCGGAGCGGTAGCAGCATTCCACTTCAACGTCACGCTGTTGCTGGCTTCGCGCGGAACATTCGCTGCGCCGTTGGCCGGATAGAACGGAGTGGGGCCTGCACTGGGACACGATTGCGCGTAAGCGCTGCCACTCAATGCCGCAATGGCAAACACGAACACTCCCGGAAGGAGCCGTTTCATTTCTTCTCCAATTGAGACTGCAGTTCGAACCCTTAGACGCAAATGTAGCGTGCGCGTTGACACCCGCGCGGTGACCCTGCTCACTTATTGGTAGAAATCGTCAGAAGGGCGGGCCGGTCCTATCTGTCCTATTGGTCCTATCTGTCCTATTCGTCCTATAAGACAGATAGGACAAATAGGACAGATAGGACGAATAGGACCGCGCTCTACCGGTACTTGTTTCCGCCCGTGTTGAACACCACCACGAGCTCGCCGTCTTTGATGTCGCCGCGCGCTTGCAGCTCGCGCAACGCGAGCCATGCGGCTCCCGTCTCCGGCCCGGCGTCGATTCCTTCGCGCTTGCGAATCTCCGCGGCTGCGCCTTCGATCTGCGCTTCGTCGACGGCGATCGCGCCGCCGCCCGATTCGCGCAGGGCGGCGAGCATCAATCGGTCGCCGACCGCGCGCGGCACGCGCAGTCCCCACGCGCTCGTCTCGGGCGACTCCCACTCCGGCGCCGTCTCGAGCTGCTGCGCGAACGCGCGCACGATCGGCGCACAGCCGCTCGACTGCACGCTCCACATCCGCGGGCGAAACGAGTCGATCCAGCCGAGGCGCTGCATCTCGTCGAAGGCCTTCCACATGCCGATGAGGCCTGTGCCGCCGCCGGTGGGATAAAGAATCACGTCGGGCAAGCGATCGAGATCGGCGAGGAGCTCGTAGCCCATGATCTTCTTTCCCTCGACGCGATACGGCTCTTTCAATGTCGAAAGATCGAAGCCGCCGTGCTCGGCGATCGACTGCTGCACGCGCTTCGCTGCATCCGTGATCACGCCGGCGACGAGCTCGACCTCCGCGCCGTAGCCTTCGCATTCGTCGATGATCGACTGAGGTGTGTCGCGCGGCATTGCGACGAACACCGGCAGCCCGGCGCGCGCGCCGTATGCGGAAAGCGCGGCGCCGGCGTTGCCCGCGGTGGGAGCCGCGAGGCGCTTCGCGCCGAGCTTCTTCGCCATCGTCACGGCGGCGGCCATGCCCCGCGACTTGAACGAGCGCGTCGGATTCTTCGACTCGTCTTTGATGAAGACGTTGGCCTGTTCGCGCGAAGGGAGGAGGGGAGTGAGCCCTTCGCCCAACGTGACGATGTCCTGCTCGTCATCGACGGGCAGGACATCGAGATAACGCCACATGTTCGAGTGGTGCGGGCCTCCGGCCCGCCCTTCCAACGCGCGCCGGAGGCGCGCACCACTCGCTGCGTCCAGATCGTAGTGCACAAGAATCGGAGCACTACAGTTCGGACAGAGATTGAAGAGCGCGTCGATCGGAGAGCGCCAATCGCAGCGGGAACAGGTGAGGGACTTCAAATTACTGCTTCTTCGCCTCGTCGAGCTTCTTCTCCAGCTCCTGCATGCTCTTCTGCGCTTCGCCCGGCTTGTCTTCGTACTTCGACAGCTCGTGCGCGTAGGCGCTCATCGCGGACTCGTACTTCGAGAGCAGCTGGCGGTTGTAGTCGAGCGCCGGATCGGTGCTCGCCGGCGCCTGAATTTCCTGGCGCGACTTGTCGTAGCCGGCGAGGATCTCGCCATACATCTTCTTGGTCTGCTCGTCTTTCGCTTCGTCGTAGGCTTTCTTCGCGTCGCCGTAGGCCTTGTCGACGTTCGTCTTCATCGCCTCGCTGAACTTCTGCGCCATCGCGCTCGTGCTGACGGCGAGGATCTGGGTTTTGACCCAGAGGTACTCCTGCGTGTTGTAGCCGAGGTCTTTGGCGGCGCGGATGTCGGCCGTCATGAAGTCGGCGGCCGAGCCGATCGCCTTCATGCCCTGCAGCATTCCGGCGAGCGAGTTCTTCGACTTGTCGGCGTCGGCGGTGTGCTGCTTCATCTCTTCTTTCGCTACTTGAGCAATCGCTTTCTCGCGATCGCGAACCTTGAGATACATCTGGACCTGCGAGTCCTTGAGACGTCCGTCCGCCGGCGGCGTGTAGGAGTCGTTGGCGACCTGCTTCATCAGATCGGTCGTGCCGCTTTTGGCGAGATCCTTCGAGATCGACGCCTTGTCGGCCAGCTCTTTTACTTTGCATCCGGCGAGAGCGAGAACGAGACAAACCACGAGAGAGAGGGAACGACGCATGGACAGTTTTTCCTCCGGCTAATTTTGTAACTGCGCGCTCACTCGCGCGCGCAAATCATCGAGCTCACGAAGAATTAATTCCAACGCATTTTGCTTGTCGTTCAATTTCTCGTGCAGCGCGGCGACCTGAGCTTCGAGCTCAACCATGCGATCGGCTAGGCGATCGGATAGGCGATCGGTGGACGGAGCGGTAGGCTCATCCATGACGGCGACCGCAACGGGCTCTTCCGCGGGAACGAGCTCGTCCTGACCGAGCTCTTCGATTTCTTCGATCGGGATCGCGACGTTGCCGGAGATCGTCGCCGGCCGCTCGCGTCCTTCCGCGAGCAATTGTTCGAGCGACACTTCTTCCGCGCGATCGTAGTCCGCTTCGACAGGCGCTTCTTCCGCGAACGGAACGGACTCGGCGAACGGATTCGGCGCTTCCGCGAGCTCAGGCTCCGGCTCGGGCTCCGGCGCTTTCACTTCGACTCTCGCCGGCTGCAGCGGCGCGGACCTGCGCGGTGACGGCGCATCGCCTTTTAGTTTCAACTTCGTGAAGAGATGTTTGGCCGTGATCTTCGAGACCAGCTTGAAGGTCTCCATCACGCCCTCTCCCTGCAGCGCCGACGCCTCCGTGTACGGAAAGCCGTCGAACCCGAGCTTCTCCTGCAGCTCCTCCACCGGAACCGCGTTCGGGAGATCGCGCTTGTTGTACTGAATCACGATCGGCGTGTCGTTCGGATCGATCTGGTTCTGCTCGAGGTTGTCCATCAGGTTCGCGAAACTGTCGCGATTCGACTCGACCATCGTCGGCTGCGAGTCACACACGAACACGACCGAGTCCGCGCCCTTGAGCACGAGCTTCCGCGTCTCGTTGTAGAAGACCTGGCCCGGAACCGTGTACAGCTGAATCTTCAGATTGAAGGGACCGACCTTGCCGATGTCGACGGGCAGGAGATCGAAGAACAGCGTGCGATCCGTCTTCGTCGCCAGCGACAGCATCTTGCCCTTCGACGCCGGATCGAGCTTGTCGAATATGACCATCAGGTTGGTCGTCTTGCCGCAGAGACCGGGCCCGTAATAGACGATCTTGGCCGTCATCTCGCGCGTGGCGTGATTGAACAGAACCATGAGGAATCGAGAGTATCGCACAGGAGCGCTGCGCCGTTTGCGGGCTGCGCCTGATGGCGATCCGTGGATGGCGGATGGCAGATGGCGGATGGCGGATGGCGAAAGCAAACCTCGCTCATGTGCCATCAGCGCAGCCGCCATCTGCCATCTGCCATCCGCCATCAGCGCATCTGCCATCTGCCATCCGCCATCGATAGAATGCCGCCGTGTCCGACCAGCCCGTCGCCATTCCGATTACCGACACGCTCGACTTGCATCCGTTTCAACCGTCCGAGGTCAAAGACGTCGCGCGCGAATACCTCAGCGAGGCGCATGCGCGCGGGTTGCGGCAGGTGCGGCTGATTCACGGCCGCGGCATCGGCGTGCAGCGCGAGCGAATTCGCGCGCTGCTCGAAACGTTGGACTTCGTCGAGGCGTATCACGATGCCGACGGGTCGGGCGGCGGGTGGGGATCGACGGTAGTGCTGTTGGCGTCGAATTCGCTGAATCAGGAGTGACATGTCCACGCTTTTCGAAGAACTGAGCCGCGTCGCAACGTACGACTACACGGAAGAAGAAGTGCGTGAGTTCGAGGCGCTGCACGAAGAGATCCGCGCGCTGAAAAAAGAGCGCAACGCTCTGATCGTGGCGCACAACTATTACCGCCCGGAGATTCTCAAAGTCGCGGACTTCGTCGGCGACTCGCTCGAGCTCGCGCTGATGGCGTCGAAAGTCAAAGACGCCGACGTCATCGAATTCTGCGGCGTCAACTTCATGGCCGAGACGGCGAAGATCGTCAATCCGACCAAAACCGTGCTCCTGCCGAATCTGATGGCCGGCTGTCAGCTCGCCGACTCCGCACCCGCCGAAGATCTGGCCGCGAAAATCGAAGAGCTCAAACCGCAATATCCCGACCTCGCCGTCGTCAGCTACGTCAACACGACTGCGGCGGTGAAGGCACTCTCCGACATCATCGTGACGTCGGCGAACGCCGCGAAAGTCGTGCGCACGCTGCCGAGCAACAACATCCTCTTCGTCCCCGACAAAAACCTCGCGCATCACGTCGCGGAGCAAGTGCCCGACAAAAACATCATCCCGTGGGACGGCTTCTGCTACGTCCACCAGCAAATCACGCCGGAGGAGATCGCGCGCATCCGCAAAGCCGACCCCGAGCTCGAGATCCTCGTCCACCCCGAATGCCGCCCCGACGTCGCGAAGCTCGCCGACGCCGTCCTCTCCACCTCGGGTATGGTCCGCTGGGCAAAAGAGCGCCCCGCCTCCCGATTCCTCATCGTCACCGAATGCGGCCTGTCCGATCGATTGGCGATGGAAGTGCCCGATAAGACCTTCCTCAAAGGCTGCAAACTCTGCGCGTTCATGAAAGTGACGACCCTCGAAGACGTCCGCGACTCGCTGCTGTACATGCGCTACGAGATGGACGTGCCGGAAGACGTTCGCGTGCCGGCGGAGCGGGCGCTGCGGAGAATGTTCGAGGCGACGGGCACGTAAATGGAGAAGAAGGTCGTCATCATCGCCGGTCCAAATGGCGCCGGGAAGACGACCTTCGCGCGCGAGTTCCTGCCAAACGAGGCGGAGGTTCCGATCTTCGTCAATGCAGATTGGATCGCCGCATACCTTTCACCGGACGATCCCAGCGCTGCAGCAATTCGCGCGGGTCGGATGCTGCTGCAGGAGCTTGATCAGCATGCACGCGCAGGTCGCAGCTTCGCGTTCGAGACGACGTTGTCGGGATTGACGTATCTGCGCCGGATCGATGCGTGGCGGGCGGCGGGGTACGAAGTGAAATTGATTTTTCTTGCGCTCACTTCACCAGAGGAAGCGATCGAGCGTGTGGCGATGCGCGTGCAACAGGGAGGACATGACATTCCGGAAGATGTGATTCGGCGGCGCTTCGCGGGCGGTCTTCGGAATTTTCTGAAGGTCTATCGCGATCGGGTAGATCATTGGCAGTGGTTCGATAACAGCGGGGCGCCGCCTCGGCTCCTCGAAGAGCGTACGAATCCATGAACGAACTCGAATCCAAGCTCGAGGACAAGGACATGCAAGGTGCTCCCCGCGCCCTTCTGCGCGCCGCGCGCCGTGCGCGCGAGATCGCGCGCGCGACGAACACGCCGCTTGTGATCGTGCGTGACGGCGTGCTCGTGAAGGAGTGGGTTACAGATCTCGAGCCAGTCGAGGAGCCGGATTCGGACTGACCGCCGTCACTTCACCGCCACGTCATCCACGTCGAACGAAAAGTCTCCCGGCTGCGGGCCGCCGCAGAAGAGCACTGCCATCACATCATGCGCGTCAATGCCGTTGAATGAGGACCACGGCATCGCGTAGGCGCTCCACTCGGTTCCCGCAACGAATGTGCGCATGAGCGGGAACATGCCTTTGCTTTGCGCGAAGACGAGGACGCGATACGTGCCGCCGCCGTCGCCGCGCGCGCGGAAGCGCAGTTCTTTCGTGCTCGAGAGGTTCGCCGGCGCCATCGGTGTCGCGCCGGGCGACCACATCGCGCCGGCCCAGGCGTAGGGAATCGCGTTCGAGATCATTCCGGTGACGTGCAGCGCGCCGGACGCGACTTCGATGTTGCCGGTCGACTTGCCGTTGGCGATCGAGTCGGTGGAGACGATCCAGTCGGTGCCGAACGTCGCCGTCGGTGTGCCGTGCTCGAAATCGGAGATGAGGCCGCTGCCGACGTCGATCGGGGCTGATCCCTTCGGCACAGTCGCGAGTGACTTCGCAAACGCGGCGCGGTCGGCGCGCACGCCGCCCTTCCACACACCTTCGATTGCATGGATCGCGGTGATGTCGGTCGTCGGATCGCCGTTCACGAGCAGAAGGTCGGCGCGCAGTCCTTTCTCGATGCGGCCGCGATCGGCGAGGCGGAACGATTTCGCCGGAACGCTCGTCGCCGCGGCGAGCGCTTCGCTGGGCGTAAGGCCAGACTCGACGAGCAGTTCCAGCTCGCGATGCATCGCCGCGCCGTGTGCGGTGCCGGGATTCGGCGCGTCGGTGCCGGCCAGGATCGGAACGCCTGCGGCTTTCAGCCGCCGCACCGTTTCTTTCGCGACGCTGAAATCGCGCACCGGCGAATTCGGACGGATCGGAAACGCCTGTTCGAGCGATGCGCGTGCGGACGCGGAGAGGTACGGCGCGAGCCGCGCGTCCTTCAACACTTCGCCCGCGCCCGGCGTGCCGGTGATGCTTCGCAGTACGACGAGCGTCGGGATGATGAATGCGTGATGCGACTTCACGTCCGATGCGAAATCAGCCGCGGGCAGTTTGTCGGCGAAGAGATGCACGAGTGCATCCGCGCCCGCGTCGATCGCGGCGCGCGCGTCGTCCGCGGAGCCGATGTGCACGACCGCCAGCTTGCCGCGTTTGTGCGCCGCGGCGATGACCGCGCGCATCGTTTCGTTGCTCAGCGTCGGCCACTGGATGCCGTACGGTTTGCCGTCATCGAGGACCAGCTTGATCCAATCCGATCCCTCGGCGATGCGTGCGTCGACGAACGCCTGCGCTTCGTCCGGAGACGTGATCGTGGGGATCGTGAAACCGTACTCCGTGCCGTGTCCGCCCGGAGCGGTCACGAGGATCGATGCCGAGAAGAGATCCGCGCGGCCCGCGACATTGCCCGCTTTCTGTTCGTCGCGCATCTTCTGCGCCGCCTTCGGCTCGCCGAACATCTCCAGCTCCGTCGTCACGCCGAACATCAGCGCGTCGCGCAGCACGTCGCCGTACGCATGCGTGTGCGCGTCGATCAGTCCCGGCAGCAGCGTCTTTCCCTCCGCGTCGATGACCTCCGCGCCTTCCGGCGCAGGCAGTTTGCGCCCGACACTTTCGATCCTGCCATTGCGCACGAGGACGTCGGTGTTACCGAGAACGCGAACGCCGTCGAACACGCGCGCGCCGCGGAACAGAACATCGCCGCCGTACAGCGGAGCGGCGAGAAGGAAGAACAGAGCGAGAAGCTTTCGCATGCGAACAAGATGATGTCACGAGCCGCGCGGCGGCACTGGTGTTCGTCAGGCGCACGATCTGACGTTCGTCATGTACGATCGCGATCGATGCGAATCGACATTGCGAATACCGACGTCGACATCGCGGCCTGCTATCAAGTGCTGCATCAGCTGCGGCCGAAGCTCAACGAGTCGACGTTCGTCGACGACGTGCGCCGGCTGCAGGAGGGCGGCTACTTCCTCGCATCGCTGCGCGATGACGACGTCGTCGTTCGCTGCGTCGCGGGATATCGCTACTACGAGATGTTCGCGACCGGCGTGACGCTGTACGTCGATGACCTCGTGAGCGATGCCACGCATCGATCGTCCGGCTACGGCAAAGCGATGCTCGACTGGCTGATCGCCGAATCCGTTCGCAACGGCTGCAATTTCCTCACGCTCGATTCAGGACTGAAGCGACTCGACGCGCATCGCTTCTATCGCAAGCACGGACTGCAGGACATGGCGCTGCACTTCGCGATTCCGGTGGATGGCGGGCCGATGTGGACGAGCGAGTAGAGGCTCAGAGGCTCATGGGCGCAGAGGCTCATAGGGTTTCTGTGCGCCTGTGAGCCTATGCGCCTCTGAGCCTCCTCACTTGCACATCAACTGATACACCCCGATCACATCGTCCCGCACATCATCCAGGTCGGCTTTGATTCCCGCGAGGATCTGCTGGAACTCGGGGTCGGCCTGCAGCGACTGCAGCCAGGGGTGTTTGATGAGCGCGTACCAGGAGTGGTTGCCGAGGTCGGCGGCTTTGTGGAGCCACTGGATGGCGAGGTTGCGGTCGCCGAGTTTGGCGTAGACGAGGGCGACGCGGAGGGCGGCCCAGTGGTTGCGGTTCGCATCCTTTTCGAAGGTCCTGACCGCGGCTTCGGCGGCTGCGCGGTCACCGCGTGCGGCGGCGGCTAACGCCTTGAGGCTCTTGCCGAGGTAGTGATTGGGATTGATGGAGAGCGCGGCGCGCGCTTCGGTTTCGGCGGCCGCGCCGTCGCCGCGGAGGATGAAGGCCATGCCGCGGATGTCGTGTCCGGCGAGCGCGGTGTCGCGTGAGGCGAGTGCGACTTCCGCGTTTTTCAACGCGCCCTCGGGATCATTGGCGTTGATGTTCCAGTAGCCGCGCGTGACGGCTTCGTTGGAATTCGGATCGATGAGGATCAAACGATTGCCGACGCATTGCGACTGTGGGATGTCACCGAGTGAAATGAAGTACGTCGTCACGGAGTGCAGCGCCTGGGTGTCGGTCTGTTCGAGGCGCAGCGCGGCGAGGACTTCGCGCACGGACTCGCGGAAGCGTTGCGGGTCGCGCACGAACACGCGTCCGAGGGCGAGGTGCGCTTCCGGCAGATTCGGATCGATGCGCACGGCCTGGCGCGCGTACCACTCCGCTTTCTCCGCGTCCGCCGGTGTGGCGAGACTGCGCGCCATGCCGAGGGACGTCGTCGTCGCGAGATCGGCATACGCGGCCGCGAAATTCGGATCGAGTGCGATCGCGCGCTTGAGCGCCGACACCTGCTCCTCGTAGTGCTCGGGGAGGAAACTCCCGTTGAGCGCGCGCGCCTTCAGATACTCCTCGTACGCCTTCGGGTTCTTCGAGCGCGGCTGCGAGCGCGCGAGGGGCTGATCGTGCAGTCCGATGTGTTCGTTGAGTCCACTCACCGTGCGATCGGACACTTCATCGATCAGCTTCAGGAGATTGTTGCGCTTTCCATCGACTTGATCGGACCACACGCTGAATCCCGTCCGCGCGTCGGTCAGTTGCAACGTCACGCGCACGAGATCGCCGGCCGCCAGAAAGTTTCCTTCGAGCACTCCGTCGACTTTCAACTTCTCGCTCGCCGCTTTCGCGTCGATCTTTTCGCCCTGAAACGCCACGATCGCCGATGTCGGGCGAACTTGCAGCGACGGAATCTGCTGCAGCTTCGTCACGAGCGCGTCCGCCAGGCCGACCGACAAAAATTGATCGTGTGTGTTGTTCGCGAGGTTGCGCAGCGGCAGTACGGCCATCGATCGGATCGGCGGCAGCGGCGCGTCGGCCGGCTTCGCCTGCGTTCCGGTGTTGTCGCGTTGCACGAGATAGATCGCGACGATGACGAGAAGCGCCGCGGCGATCGTCACGATCGTGCGCATGCGGCGGGGCTTGTGAATCGTCCGTCCGAGGCTCGTCTTCGAGGTCGGCGTCAGCGTCATGCGCACGGTCGGCGTGTCGATCTCGTCGAGATCGCCGAGCAGCTCGCGCGCGGTTTGATAGCGATCGTCCGGACTCTTCTGCAGCAGTGTCGAGATGATCTTCGACGCCGCCGCCGGAAACGCGGGATCGATCGGGACGAACGGCTCCGGCTCGCCCGCGCGAATTTTGTCGAGCACCATCAGCGGCTGCTCGGCGTTGAACGGCAAGTGCCCCGAGGCCATGTGATAGAGCACGACGCCGAGCGAGAAGAGATCGCTGCGCGCGTCGGCGTTCACGCCGCGCGCCTGTTCGGGGGAGATGAAGTGCAGCGTGCCGAAGAAGTGGCCGGCCGTGGACTCCATGCTGCGATCGGCGTGATCGCCGATCGCGCTCGGCAGCGCCTTGGCGAGACCGAAGTCGAGAATCTTCACGAGTCCCGTCGGCTCGATGATGATGTTCGCGCTCTTGATGTCGCGGTGAACGATTCCCTGTTCGTGCGCCGCCGCGAGTCCGGCGGCGAGCTGTCTTGCGATCGACAAGAACTCCGCGGCATCAAGCGCACGCCGCCGGATGCGCTGCGAGAGCGTCTCGCCCTCGCAATACTCCATGACGATGAACGGCTGCCCTTCCTCGGTCTCATCGACCTCGTAGATCGTCGCGACGTTCTGATGCCGGATCGATGCGGCTGAGCGCGCCTCGCGCATGAATCGCGCGCGGCGGTCGTCGTAAGCCAAGTCGCTGGCGTTGAGGACTTTGAGCGCCACGTGGCGTCCGAGGCGGAGATCGCGCGCCAAATAAACCGTTCCCATGCCCCCTTTGCCGAGGACGCGAACGGTCTCGAAGCCTTCGAAGTTCTTCTCAGGAGTTGACATATCGGCGCGAAAAAAACCGGCGCATTCTACATGACTCAGCTGTGGTCAACTTTCTGACCCCCACCCTGCAAAAGTGGGTTATATTCTCACCCCTACGACCATGGACGCGCCCAAAGCTGTGCCGGAAATCTCTCTTCCGCCCAGATATCAGACTCGCGCCACCTTGAAGAAGACGGCCGAGACTTGCGTGTATCGCGTTTTCGACGTCGCCGATCGACGCGAAGAAGCGATCAAAATCCTCTGTCACGAGATCAGCGATCCGCAACAGATCCTCCGATTCAAAACGGAATTCTCCACGCTCGCCTCGCTCGAACATGCCAGCGTAATCAAGGTTTACGACTTCGGTGTCCTGAATGATCGCTATCCGTATTTCACGATGGAGTGGATCGCAGGAAAGAAGATCACCGATTTCTTCGACGGACAGAACTGGGACGCGCTGTACGACGTGATCCTGCAGATCGCGTCGGGACTGCATCACATCCATCACCTCGGCATCATTCATCTCGATCTCAAACCGTCGAACATCCTCGTCGGCGACGACGGCAACGCGAAGATCATGGACTTCGGCGTCGCGATCGAAAGCCGGCAGGTGTTCGATCGCCAGATTCGCGGAACGCTGCAGTACATGGCGCCCGAGGTGCTGAAGCAGGACCGCGTCGACTCGCGCGCGGATTTGTACGCGCTCGGCATGACGCTGTACGAGACGGTGACGGGCGCGCTGCCGGGCTACGGCAAAGCGCCGATCGACGTCATCCGCATGCATCTCAACGAGGAGATCCGCCGCCCGTCGGCGATCAATCCGCGCGTGCCGGAGAAACTCGAACAGATCATCGTCAAGCTGCTCGAGAAAGATCCGCGTCATCGATTTCCATCGGCCGCATCGCTATTGCAGGCGGTTGCGGAAGCGGCGGGAACGAAAGCGCCGCGCGCGGAACTGCTGGTCGGACGCGGCGAGTTGTACGCGGCGCCGCTCATCGGCCGCAAACAGGAAGTGAATCAATTGATGCAGCTCGTCGCCGAGGCGCGCGAGGGACGCGGCAACGGCGTGATCCTCGCGGGCGCGGAGGGAATGGGGAAGAGCCGCATCGTGCGCGACGTCACGCTGCGCGCGCAGGTGGACGGCGCGCGTGTGTTCTGGGGACGCTGCCCGACCAATCGCAAAACAATCTACGCGCCGTTCTTCGAAATCTTCGAGCAGATGGTGCTTGCGGTGAATCCGGAGGCGGACGTCGGCGAAGAGATTCGTTTGATTCTGCGGCCGGTCGTCGCGTCCGCGGGACCGGAAGCCAGCGCGCCGAAACACGGACAGAAGTTCCGCCTCTACAACCGCATCGTGCAATCGATGCAGGACATGTACGGCTACCTTTCGGTCGGCGGCGAGAGCGGCGGCTCACCGCTGATGCTCGTCATCGACGATTTGCAATGGGCCGATCCGTCGACCGCGGAACTGTTCTCGTTCCTCGTCGGCGAAGCCAAGAGCAATCGCCTGCTCGTCATCGGCACGCTCACGCTGGAGACGCACGGCGAGGCGGCGATCGAGTCGCAGTCGCCCAGTTTCGCGTTCTGGGAACAGCGCGCGAAGGAATCGAGCTTCGCGCTGATCCGCGTCGAGACGTTGTCGGAGCCGCTCGTGCGCGAGCACGTGCAGTCGCTCCTCGGCGACGCGAACGTGTCCGACGAACTGGTTCGCTGGATGTTGTGGGAGTCGGCAGGCTCGCCGCTCAACATCCGCCGCATCATCGACTACCTCATCGCGCACGATTACCTGCAGTGGAAGCCGGAAGGTTGGATCGCGGACATGGAGCGCATCCGCGCGCTGCGCATTCCGGGCGGCGTGTCATCGATCCTGATGGAGAAGGTCGAGTCGCTCGCGGCGCATCCGCGCGCGATGTTCGAGATCGCGTCGGTGATGGGCGAGACGATGGACCTCGAGCTGCTGACGAAGGTCTCGGATCTGACACCCGAGGAAACGTTCGCGGCGGTGCGCGAGCTCGTGCGGCAGGCCGTCGCCGATGAGTCGAGCGACGGCGCGACGATCATGTTCCCGCAGATTCATCTGCGCGACTCGGTGTACAGCGCGATGCCGGAGCGGCGGCGGATGGAATTGCATCAGCGCATCGCCGGAGCGCTCGAGCCGCTCGCCGTGAACGGATCGTTCCAGGTGATCGGACAGGTGGCGTATCACTTCGCGCGCGCGAATGACATCGAGCGCGGCACGCGCTACTCGATCGAGGCGGGCGATCTCGCGACGCGCACGCTCGCGCACGAAGAGGCGACGGAGTTCTATCGCGTCGCGCTGGAGATGATGGACCTCGGCGGCGTCGAAGAAGCACGCAAAGCCGAGGTGCGCGAGAAACTGGCGGACGCGTACTACCGGCGCGACGACTATCGCAGCGCGATTCACGCGTACCAGTTTTTGCTGAAGAGCATTCAGAGCCGCAGGCCGGACGACGATGCCAACGTCGAAGCCGCGCGCGTGATGAAGAAGATCGGCAAGGTGCTCGATCGCCGCGGCGACCAGGACGCGGCGATGACGTACTACCAGGGCGCGCTCGCGATTTACGAGCGCCTCGGACATACGGTCGATGTCGCCGAGATGCTGAATCGCATGGCCTGGCTCTATCGCATGCGCGACGACCTCGCGACCGCGCGCGAAACCGCGGAACGCGCGGGCGCGCTGCTCGACGCGATGGAACCGACCGTCGTGCAGGGCTACGTCAAGAACATCCTCGGCCTCATCGAATATGCGGGCGGCAACTGGCAGCACTCACGCGAGTTTCTGGCGGAAGCGGTGGCGATCGGCGAGAGATTGAAGTCGGAACATCTCTGCAAAGTCGCGTTGACGAATCTCGCGAATACGCTGTGGAAACTCGGTGACTGGGATACCGCGCTGCGTTACTTCCGAAAAAATCTCGACATGTCGGAAGCGGAAGGCGATCTGTGGGACCTCGTCACCGCGTACAACAACGTCGGCGTCGTCGAGTACGGGCGCGGCAACTTCCACGCGGCGGCCGAATACTTCGAGAAGAGCGTGCGCATCGACGAGAAGATCGGTGCGGTCGAGCACGAAGCGCTCGCGCGCGAGAACCTCGCGGACGCGCTGGAGATGCTCGGGCGCTGGAACGAGGCGCACGCGCAATTTCAAAAGTGTCTGAGTCTCGAAGGATTCGATGAGACGCGCGCGTCTCGATTGTCGGTATACGTGCCGCTGGCGCGGCTCACGAAGAAGCGCGGCGACATCGCGCGTGCGCTCGAGTACGGACAGAAAGCGCTCGCCGCGGGTGAGCGTGCACGCGACGAAGACTTGATCGCGGAAGCGGCGTACGTGCTCGCGGCGATCGAAGACGAGCGCGGAAACGCGGACGAGTCGGCGAAATGGCTCGAGCGATCGATGTCGATCTTCGAGGCGAATCAGACGCTGCACGGACTCGCGCGCGCGCATACGGCGGCGGCGTGTCAGGTGCTGGCGAAAGGCGATCTCGACGCGGCGGTGCAGCACACGGAGATAGCCGACAAGTACGGACGGCAACTCGGCGATCGCTTCCAGCTCGCCAAAAATGACTGGGCGTGGGGAAAGATCCACACCGCGCGCGGTGAACGCGAAGCGGCCGTGGCGAAGTTCGATTCCGCGCGCGCCGCGTTCGAAGAGCTCGACACACCGTACGAACTGGCGCGTCTGCATTTCGACATCGGCGTGCTGCGCGAAGAGCCGGAAGAAGCGACGCAGTGGATCCGCAGCGCGATCCGCATCTTCGAGCGCCTCGACGCCTCACTCGACCTGGAGCGAGCGCGCGGCGCGCTGTTCCGCATCCGTCCCGCCGGCAAAGCGCCCGACCAAGGCGTCGTCGGTTTGTACGAAATCGTAAAAATCATCAACTCCACGCTCGATCTCAGCGAAGTGCTGAATCGCGTGCTCGACGTCTGCATCCGCCGCCTGCGCGCCGAGCGCGGAATGCTGATCCTCCTCGATCCGCTGACCGGCGCGCTGCGCACGCGCGTCGCGCGCAACATCAAGGAAGAAGGGGGAGCCGGACGCTCGCCGCAGTCGATCGTGAAGGAAGTGATCCAGACGGGACAGTCGGTGATGTCGGCCGACGCGCGCGCCGACCATCGCTTCGTCGAATCGGAGTCGGTGATCGCCGACAACATCCTCTCGATCCTCTGCGTGCCGCTCATCATCAAGGAGCGCATCGCCGGCGCGATCTACGTCGATCACCGCCAGGCGCGGCATCTCTTCTCGCAGAAGGACCTCAGCTTCCTCGAGGCCTTCGCCGATCAGTCGGCGATCGCGATCGAGAACGCGCGTTTGTACGAAGAGCTCGAAGAAGCGCGCACGCGTTTGTCGCTCGAAAACGAAACGCTGCGCCGCGAAGTGCTCGTCGAGAAACATCTCGACTCGATCATCGGACAGTCGGAACCGGTGGCCAAGATTCAGTTCGCGATCCGTAAAGCCTCCTCCGGACACTCGACCGTGCTGCTGCGCGGCGAGTCGGGCACGGGCAAGGGACTCGTCGCGCGCATCATCCACAACATCAGCCCGCGGCGGAACGGACCGTTCATCAAGTTCAACTGCGCCGCGCTGCCGGAGACGCTCGCCGAGTCGGAACTGTTCGGACACGAGAAGGGCGCGTTCACCGGCGCGGACCGGCGCAAGCTCGGACGCTTCGAGCTCGCGAACAACGGCGCGATCTTCCTCGACGAGATCGGGAAGATGTCGCTGGCGATGCAGGCGAAGCTCCTGCGCGTCGTCGAAGAGAAAGAGTTCGAGCGCGTCGGCGGCACCATGACGCTGAAGTCGGACGTGAAGATCATCGCCGCGACGAACCTCGACCTCGAGCGCGCGATCGAAGAAGGCACGTTCCGCGAAGACCTCTTCTATCGCCTCAACATCATCCCGATCGTGATGCCCGCGCTGCGCGGGCGCAAAGACGACATCCCGCTCCTCTCCGAGCATTTCATCCGCAAGATCTGCAAGGACCTCGGCATCGACAACAAGCGCCTCGAGCCCGGCGTGCTCGACCTCTTCATGCGCTACGACTGGCCCGGCAACGTGCGCGAGCTCGAAGCCACGCTGCACCGCGCGATCGTCATGTCGAACGGCGACACCGTGACGAAGAACGAGTTCTACAACCTCTACCGCGACACCACCCCCGCGCTTGTCGCCGCCGCAGCAAGCGGCGCCGCGCCGACGATGCCGATCTCCATCCTCAACCCCGTCGTAAACAAGATGGACATCACCAGCGACGTCTACGACGAAGTAATGTCCAGCGTCGACAAACAGCTGATCATGCGCGCCCTCGAAACCTCCGGCGGCCGCATCCGCGAAGCCGCAAGGCGATTGGGACTCGCCAGGAACACGCTCAAGTCGAAGATTCAAAAGTACGCGATCGTGGCGCGGGAGTAGCGGAGAGCGGGCGTCCCGCCCGCCCCGGGAGGCGGACGATGAGACCGTCAATCTTGAAACGCCGCCGCCCCGGCCGGCGTTCCAACATAGCAAGTCAAGCGCGCTTCAACGACGGATCTGTGGAGCGGCGGCCGCCCTCGGCCGCCGAATCTCGCGAGAAGCCGGCGGCCACTTCGACTTCGCTCAGTGCAGGCTCCGCGGCCGCCGCTCCACAGAATGTCAGTCATTGAAAGTACTCTGTCGTTTCGAGGACGGAGAGAGTCCACTCACTTCCGGCGCGACTGTGCGATCTCGTGGCCTTCGATGGCAACGGTCCACCGCACGCCGTCCGGGAAGACGAGCTGATTGAAGTAGACGGCGGTCTTGCGCCAAAGCCGCTTGTTGTCGACCGGCGCGAAGCGATCCATCCACGTCAGAACTCCGTGCTTCATCTCGCTGATCGACGTCCAGAACCAGGCGTGGAATTCACTGCCGAGTCCGGAGCCTGACCAGAGTTTCTCATGCGAATGACAGACGGCATGCGGCCACGCCGAATGGATGAAGTAGGAGCGGTCCTCATCGAGGCAGGTGACGTCGATATAAAGCCCGTCATCCTCGTCATATCGCCGCACTTTCGAGGAGACGAGCGGATTGATGCGGTCGATGAGCTCGCGGTTCGCGGATACGTGGCGCGGATGCTCGGCGAGATCGACCAGGAAACCGGCGAGCGTCACCGCGCAACGGTGCATCTCCCGCAGGAGCGGCTGCGTGAAATCGTAGATTCCCACAACGGGATTCCCCCACGCGGCGATGAGCAGACGGTCCTTCAACGGCTCGGCCAGCATTCGGAGCGCTCGCAGCAGACGGACATAACTATGATCGCTGATGAGATCGATGGCTTGCAGCTCCTTCAGCTCCTCGGTCAGCTCGCATCCTCCGAGCTTTACCGGCATGAGAAAGATCGTCCCCGCAGGCCGCCGCTTCGCCTCTTCCAGCGCGATCTTCATTTCCACCTGGAAATAGCCCGTCTTCATCACGGCCGTGGGCGACAGATTGACGATCACTGCATCACTTTGCTGCACTTCTCTCGTGATGACGCTTCGCCAGTGCTGGCCGGGAAGAAGATCCTCGACGTCCATCCACGGCTCGAATCCTTCGGCGCGGAGGCGCTTGTAGAGCGACACCACCGCGTCGCGGTCTTCGGTGGCGTAGCAAAGAAAGACCCGCAGCGGACGCACGAAGTCCGCCGGAAGAAACTCTGCAAAATCGCTTGCGGACATACGTCCACCGGTCCCGAGCAGCGGAATTCTACCTCCGCGCCATGCGGAAGACAGGCTCAGCCGCATACGTTCTCTATCAGCGCAGGCTCGGCCGCGTGCGCCAAATGTCGAGTCCGCGCAAGCGAATCACGGCAGATTCGTCCCCACCCCCTTGCCACGCCGCACAGCGTTGTAGACGCCGACATACAGCTCTGCCGAGTGCTTCCATGAGAAGTCCTGGCGCATGCCGTTGAGGGCGAGCTGGGTCCAGAGCGCGGGGTCGTGATAACAGCGCTGCGCCCACAACACCGTGTCCCGCAAGGCCTGCGGCGTCGCCGCGTCGAACGCGAAGCCGGTCGCGTTCTCGCGATTCGTGCCGTCGTACGGAACGACCGTATCCGCGAGTCCGCCGACCCGCCGCACGATCGGTGGGGTCCCATACGCGAGCGAATACAGTTGATTGAGCCCGCACGGCTCGAAGCGCGACGGCATCAGGAACGCGTCCGCGCCGGCTTCGATGCGATGCGCGAGATCATCCTGGAATCCGACGAAGCCCCAGAACCGCCCGCCGGAGATGTTCGAGTAGCGGTGCATCTGCCGCTCGAGCTCACGCTCGCCCGAGCCGAGCATCACGAAACGAATGCCTGCGCCGACGAGATCGCCGAGGACCGGGAAGAGGAGATCGAACCCCTTCTGGTGCGTGAGGCGGCCGATGATGCCGACGACCATCCCGCGCTCATCGGGATTCATGCCGCACGATGCGAGCAGCGCGCGGCGGTTCTCGAGCTTTCTCGCAACCGTCGACGCGTCGTAATGCACCTCGATCTTCGGATCGACGGCGGGATTCCACACCAGCGGATCGATGCCGTTGACGATGCCGATCAAGTCGCCGCGCCGGCTGCGCAGGATCGGATCGAGTCCGAATGCGCCGTCGGGCGTCAGGATCTCGCGCGCAAACGTCGGCGAGACGGCGGTGATCGCGTCCGCGGCCACGATCCCGCCTTTCATCAGATTCACCGCGCCGTCCCAGTCGGCTTGCGGCAGCGCGTCGGGCGGCAATCCGAGAACGGGGAACAGACGGCGCGGATAGATGCCCTGATACGCGAGATTGTGGATCGTCAGCACGGTCGCCGTGTTCTGGAAGATCCAGTCGCGCGGGCGATCCCACGCGACAGCCATCGGCGCGAGCGCAGCGTGCCAGTCGTGCGCGTGGAGGATTTCCGGCGCGTTCCAGAGGCGATGCATCGCCGCCATTGCCGCCCGCACGAAGAGCGCGTAGCGCACGATGCCGTCGTCTTCGCCCGTCGCCGCCGTGCTGTAGAGGTGCGGCCGGTTGAAATACTCATCCGCGCCGATGAGAAACAGCGGAACCTCGGAGTCAGGAAGCTTCGTGCGGAGGATGCCGACCTGCTGCGCGCCGACAGAAAACGGCTCGCACGCGACTTCCGGTTCGCCGCCGCGCTTCCGCATCGCCTCCCACACCTCCCGATACAGCGGCATCCAAACCGCGACGTCATGCCCAAGCTCAGCCTGCGCCTTCGGCAGCGCACCGGCGACATCGCCAAGACCGCCGCTCTTCGCGAACGGTGTGACCTCGGCGGAGAGGTGGGAGATGCGCATGGTTTCGGGCGATCACTATAGTCCTGCGCTCCGACACCGCGTTGATGTCCATCATCCGGTAGCAAATCAGTGGGTTTGCAGCCGATCGCAGCCGCCAGTTTCAGCAGCGTAATCGGTATAACACTGAAACCTAGGCACTTAGCGCAAAGAATCGCGATCTCGCGACTCACCTTGCGACTTGAAAAACTGCGTGAATGGCGTGTGCTTCGGTCGTGGAACAGTCACCGGAGTCGTGGGCCGGTGGGAGGGCCGAGGGTAGGGAAACGCCGCGAGCGGCCCCTCCTACTTTGGCAGACAGAAAAAGACGGAGGATCACGCATGGCAACGCCACAACAAAGGGCGGAGTCGTTTCTCAAGCGGCCGACGGAACGGAAGCCGCTGCCTGTGACACAGGCGTCGGCGGCGGGAGTGGTCACGCTCGGCGCGGGGGACCAGGCTCCCACGCAGTTCCCGTTCACCACGTTCATCGATGAGCACGAGCAGGCCGGGCTCAGTGTGGCCGCGCAGATGATGCGCATCGCCAACGAGAATCCCGGCGACGACGGACTGCAGAAAGTCCTCGACTACGCGGAGGAGGAAGCGCAGCGGAGCAGCATCGACCTCGTGAAATACGCGCTGCAGGTCTTCATCACGCACCATCCCGCGGGACGACGGCTGCCGTCGCTGTCGCTGGAGGAGAGCGATCCCGCGCAGGTCAAGCCCTCCCACCCGCCGCTGTCGTCGGTGCCCGCCGGAGTGGTGACGCTCGGCGCGACCGGCGACGAGAAGAAGCTCGACTGGTATCGCGAAGACCCGGCCACGAGCGACCATCACGCCCGCTGGCACGTCGTCTATCCGCGTGCGGGCTCGCCTGACCCCAATAATCCCGGCATTCAGATCATGAAAGACCGCCAGGGCGAGTTGTTCCTCTACATGCACCAGCAAATGCTCGCCCGCTATGACACGGAGCGCCTCGGCGTTGGAATGCAGGCCGCCACTTCGCTGAGCGACTACGCCGCGAAGATCGCGGAAGGCTACGACCCGAACATCCAGGAGCTGACGGCGCGCGCCGACAACCAGAGGATGAGCGGGATTACCAACATCACCAAGTGGACCAAGGCGATCGTGACCGAGCTGCGCGCCGGCGCGGGCGACTTCAACGTGCCGCCGCGCACGGTTCCCGACGTCATCGGCTGCACGATCGAGCAGAACAACGGCTCGCGCAACCTGGCCAAGTACGGCAGTCTCCACAACAGCGGCCACGGGCTCATCGCCTCGATTCCCGATCCGCAGGGCAACCCCGGCCAGGGAGTCATGGCCTTCACCAGCACCGCGATCCGCGACCCGGTGTTCTATCGCTGGCATCGCCAGGTCGACGACATCTTCGCCGCCGAATGGCAGGAGAAGCAGACCGTCCAGAATTTCGGCGACGCGCCGGCGAGCATCTCCATGCGCGACGTCCTGAATGGTCCGCAGAAGATCGGCGTCAGTCCCGACATCATCCTCTGCCGTGAAGACAAGGTGGCGGGCGATCCGACGGCGTTCGGCGAGGCGCAGTTCGGCGGCGCGAAGTTCGACAGCGACGCCGCGCAGAGCGGCGTCACGACCGATATCCTCGAGACGAAGATGGTGCTGCGCACCATCGACGGCGACGCCGTCGAAGTTCTCGATCACGACGACTTCTACTACTTCCTCCGCATCCGCAACGACAACGCCGCGGCGAAAAAGGTGACGGTGCGCATCTTCCTGGCCGCGGAGACGTTCATGGATCAGCGCCGCCGCTGGATCGAGCTCGACAAGTTCCAGCAGGAGCTGAAGGCGAGCTCGAGGACGGTGGTGGCGCGCTCGAGCAAGCTGGCGGCCGTCATACGCAAGCCGGCCCGCCGTCCCGACGCTCCTCCTCCGCCGCTCGATCCGGGCGAGGACCAGAACTGGTGCGACTGCGGCTGGCCGTACCATCTCCTGCTCCCGCGCGGGAAACAGGCGGGGATGAAGTTCCGGCTGCTGGTCGTTCTGACGGACTGGGACAAGGACAAGGTGGAACTGGACGCGCACTGCGGGTCGACGAGCTACTGCGGCAAACGCGACATGAAGTATCCCGACCTCCGGCCGATGGGATATCCGTTCGACCGCAAGTGGCCGGGCGCGATCGCCGCGACGGTCCTGGCGCAGAAGAACATGGCCGCGCGCGACATCACCATCCGTTTCAAGCCCTGACCGAATGATGACATCACGGGAGGAATTGCAGGAGCGCATCGATCACGCGTTGCATCAGACGCCGGAGGAGTTCGGGCGAAGCACGTTCTCCGACTACGCCGATACCGCGATCGATCTCACGCGGCGTCTCTACGAACGCGCCGTCTCCGCGCACGATGCGGAGACGGCCATCGAGGCGGCGCTCGATGAATACGAGGCCTTCGCCGCGACCGAGGACAACGGCCGCGCGCGCCGCGCACTGATGGAGTTCGTCACGAACCATCCCGCGGCCGCGAAGCTCGGGCTGCGGGTTCCCGATCTCGAAGTACGAACGCCATGGATGGCGCGTCCGTCGCGCCGCGGAAAGCGATGACATGGCGATACCGGCACTAGTCGTCGACCACCTCAACGCGTTAGGAGATCAGCCGTCCATACACGCGCTCGTCGCCGGCGTGAGCCGCTACACGTATCTGCCCGGCGGCGGAGGCGATCCTGTGGCGGCTGTCGATTTCGGGTTGCCGCAGCTCGACTCCACCGCGCGCACCGCGCATCTCATCTGCGAGTGGCTGATAAAAATGGACGCCGAAGGACGCCTGCCGCTGCCGCTGGGCAGCGTGCGGCTGCTGCTCTCGCCGTCGGACGCGGAGGACGATCTCCCGAAAGTTCCCGAATGTACGTGGAAGAATTTTTCGGATGAGGCGGAAGCGTGGCGGAAAGCGGCGGCGCGCAACGACAAGAACCTGACGTTCTTTTATTACACGGGACACGGACTGCAACTGCCGCCGGCGCGCTCGATCCTGCTGATGTCGGATTTCGGCGGCCCCGGCGGCGCCGAGCTGGAGTACGCCGTCGAGCTGGACCACGTGATGCAGGGAATGGTGCCGCCGTCCGCGGCGCTGGGCCAGATCGCTCGCACCCAGTTCTACTTCGTCGACGCGTGCCGCACGCCGGCCGTCGAGCTCTCGGACCTCGAGCCGGCGCACAAGATCTGGAAGACGCCGCCGGCGGGTGCGGACGATCGCACGAGACCGGTCTACTTCGGTGCGCCTCCCGGCGTCGCCGCGAACGCGCTGCCGGGCAAGCAGACGCTGTTCAGCGAGGCGTTGATGGAATGCTTCGACGGCCTCGCGGCGATCGGTCCCGAAGGCAACGATCCGCGCTGGCTCCTGACGTCGCTGTCGCTCACCGAGGGCCTGAAGGTCGCGATCGAGCGCGTCAACAAAAAGTACGAGGAGAAGGGCGCGAAGCAGTCATTCCAGCCGCTGCCTTCGGACAAGGCCACGCTGCTCTACTTCAACGAGCCTCCGCTGGTGGAGGTCGAGTTCAAGATCGAGCCCGACGCCGCGGTGCAGCTGTTCAAAGTCGATGTTGCCGACGACGAGGCGAATCCGCTGTTCTCGATCGACCCCATCGCTCCGCATCCCCACATCCGAAAGCTCAGAGCGGGACAATACATCTTCCGCGCGCAGCTCCTGAACGGGCCGCATCCCGTCTACAGGAGCAGGACGAAAGCCCTTCCGGTCAAGCCTCCGACGGTTCCGTGGACGGCGAAGGTGTCGCCATGACGCTCCTGCGATTCACGCTGACCTCACCCGAGCTGCAGGGCATCGACGTTCCGATCGAAGTCCGCGACTCGAAGATGAAGCTCCTTCACGAGACCAGCGCGAGCCGGCCGGTGCCGGTTCCGGCGGGATCGAGTTATGTGATCACCGCGCGTTTTCCGGCCGGCCAGACGATCACCGACGTCGTCAAGGCGGAAGGCGCCGAGATGAGCGTGGCGCTCGGCGCGGACGAGGAGCAGGAGCCGGAGGCGACTCTCTATTTCGCTTCCGAGCGCGCGATGTCGGCGGCGGCACCGCCTCCGCTTCCGAAGAAACGAAAGCGGCGCAGCGCCGCGAGATCCGCGGAGTCCGCTGCCGCCGTCGTCGTGCCCGCGGCAACGATGCGGTTCTTTTCCGGGAACGCGCTCGACGCGAACGCGCATCCGGTCGCGCTCACGCCGGAGACGCGCAGCACGTCGCCGGTCGTGTCCGAGCTTTACGCGCCGCCGTCGAACGAGTGCCGCTTCCTCCGGTGCGCGCACGCGAACCTGCCGCCTGTGAACATCGCCTTGCCGGTCTCGGGAGAGAGAGGCTGCTCGATCGTCGTGCGCCGCGAGACGAAGCGCTACTGGGTGGAGGTGTATCCGCTGAATCCGCAGGCGAAGCTGCTCCTCGGCTACGCGCAGAATCAGCTCGTGCAGAGCGAGGCCGCGGTCGCGAAACGGCTCCTGTTCGAAAAAGTGCAGGACCCGATCGGCGCGACCATCGGCGCCTACTCGCTGCTTCGCGTCACGCAGCTGAAGGTGAGCAGCGAGATCGGCGACTGGCTCGCGAATCTGATGATGTACTTCGACTGGCTGCCCGATGGCGCGGCGGTTCGCGCGGAACATCTCGCGCGTTGGGGAAAACACGACGAGGCCTTGAAGGCGTTCGTCGAGGTCACGCGGCGCGGGCTGCCGCTGTTCAGCGACGGCATCCGATATACGCATGACCGCCTGCGCTATTACGCTGACGTCACCAACGAGATCGCGGGAGCGGCGCAGGCGCAGAAAGCGCTCGAGCGCATCAAACCCTTCGTGCGGCAGGTCGACTTCACGAAATCCGTGACGACGTTCCTCGGCACCGATCCGAACCATCCCGGTCCCTCGGACCCGTTGCAGGACACGGCCGGAATGAACGTCGCCTCTCTCTTCGCGTGAGCGCGGACGCCTGGCGCGAGCTCCGCGCACTGATCATCGCCGGACATTTCGGGGAGGCCGCGGACCGCGCCGCCGCGCTGGCCGGCAACGCCGCGGACGAGACCTCGCGGCGACTGTTCGAGGTCATGCGCGCCTCGGCGGAAATGCAGCGCAGCGCCGCGCCCGAGCCGGCGATCGCGATCGCCGGAGAAGCGTTGACGTGGGCCCGCGCGCACGATGCGGCGCTGCTTACCGGCGCGTCCGCGCACACGCTCGCCACCGCGCAGTCGATGTCTTCGACCTGGCGGATGGCACCGGTCGATGAGCAGGCCTTTCGCGTTTTGATGGAAGAAGCGGCGGCGGCGTACACCGCCGCGAACGAGCTCGAAGCCGCGATCGGCGCGACGTCGCTGATCGCCGACAGCCACGCGCGCGACAAACAATTCGACGAGGCGTTCGCGGTCTTCGCGAAAGTGGACACGCTCGCGCGCGAAGCGGCGCTGCCCGTGCGCGCGGCGGAGAACGCGACGCGGGTGCTCGATGTCGGCTTTCGAGCCGGCGGCGAGATCGAGCCGGCACGCGTGCGTGCGGTCGAGCTGTGGAACGCCGTCGATCCCGAAGCGGGCAACGCGGAGCTCGCGCTGGCGATCGTTCCGCATCTCGCCGATCAGTTTCCGAATGCCGGCCCGCTGCTCGCCGGTGCGGCGCAGATTCTGGAGAACAAGAACCGGCTGATCTCCGCATGGAGCGCGTGGAACGCGGCGGCGACGATCGCGTTCCAACGGTCGCGCATGCCGGACGCCCGCGCCTTCGCCGAGCAGTCCATTCGCGTCGCGCGGCTCATGCAGTTCGCGGCCGGCGAGAGCGATGCCCGCGGAACGCGGGCGACCGCGCTTAGTTATCTTGGTCATTTCTCGGAGGCCGAGGAAGAGCTGACGAGGCTGCAGAGCATGCCGACGGCGCCGGCGATCCTCTTCGGGACGGTGGTCCTGCTGATCGGCAACTACCTCGCGCTCAAGCGCGTCGATCGCGCCGAGGAACTCGCGCACCAGATCGTCGCGGCGCTGGAGCCGTTCGGCATGACGCCGCTCCTCTCCACCGCGTGGCTGGTCATGGGGAATGTGATGAGCGCGCGCGGCCGCGGCGACGTGGCGATCGCCGCCTGGAACACAGGCATCGAAGTCGACCTGGCGATTGGCGACAAATACGCGCACGCGTCGAAGCTCGCGGCGATCGCGTTGACGAAAGGGACATCCGGCGCGCGCACCGAGGCGCTGAAAATCTTCGATGACGCGGACCGGCTGCTCGAGGGCGACACTTCTCAGGAGGCGGCCGCGGCGCGCGCGGACGTCGCGCAGCAGCGGGCGATCATTTTGAGTGGACGCGCGGCCCTCGAGCCGCTGGAGAAGGCCGCGGAGTTCTGGCTCGCCGCGCGTGCGGGGACGCAGGCGGCGACCGCGCTCACACAGCACGGCCTGACGATCCTCGGCCTGGCGGCGGGAGGCGTCGACGATCTCCTCCGCGCGCTGAACGACTTCGAGCGCGCCGACGCGATCTTTCGCGAGAACGGCCTCCGCAACTCGTCGTGGAAGACCGCGCGCTTCGCGTTCATCGCCTGTCAATCGCTCATGAAATTGCGGGAGGTTCCTGTCGACGCGGATGCCGCGCGCCGCTGGCTCGCGGTTGCCGACGAGGACATCGATCTGCTGCAGGCCGGCTATACGAACGCCGATCCGCTGGAGGCGATGACGACGTCGATGCAGCAGCGGGTCGACATGCTCGCCGTCTATCGCGACGGCATCGAGTTCCATCTCGCCGGCGGCGCGCTGGTCGAGGCGTTCGAGTGGATCGAGAAGATGAAGGGGCGCGTGCTGCTGGACGCGCTGGCGAAGGCGCTCGTCGACCGCCGCGGCGAGCTGCAGCGCACGCGCGCGGCGTCATTCGCCGAGGTGCAGGAGATGTTGCACGCGGAAGAAGCGCGCCTCGGCCGGCGAATCCTGATCGCCCAATGCTTCGCCGGCGAGCGCCACCTCGTGCTCCTCGGCGTGCGTGCGGACTGGCCGGAGCCGCGGCTCTTCGATCTCCAGCTCGATACCGCCGCGCTCGCGCGCGACCTGGTCGCGGTGCTCGGCGATGCCGATGCGATGGAAACCGCCGGCGAGAAAGAGGTGATGCGCCGCGCCGAGTTGTGCGTGCTTGCCAGGACGATGGCGGAATGGTGCGACGAAGAGGATCTCATCGCCATTCTGCCCGGCGGCTTTCTGCACCTCGTGCCGATGCACGGGCTGTGGATCGTCGACCGACCGCTGATCGCGCGCAATCGCGTCGTGTTCGTGCCGAGCGCCTCGGTGTTACGTCATTGCCTCGCGATCGCCGAGGATGACGGAGGCAACGACGACGCAATGGTCTTCGGCGATCCCCGCAGCACCCTCGATTGGGCGGACGACGAGGCGAGAACAATCGCCGGCGTGCTGCACGTCGAGCCGGTCATCGGCACCGGGGCGACGATCGGGGCGTTCATGGACGCCATCCGCTCGCGCGGTCTCATTCACTACGCGGGACACGCGTTGTTCGACGCCAGCGACGCGCTTGCGTCGCGGATCGAGCTCGCGGACGGCGATCTCACCGCGCGCGAGATCGTCTCGCTTCGCGACGGGCGCTGCCGCTTCGTGGCGCTCAGCGGCTGCGAGACGGCCGTCGCCGAGGTGAACGCCGGCGACGAGATCGTCGGTCTCTCCCGCGCGTTGCTGCATGCCGGCGCCGCGTCGCTGCTGCTCACGCAGTGGGAGGTCGACGACGACTCCGCAGCGTTTTTCATGAACGCTTTCTATGGGCAGTGGCGCGAACGGAGACGCTCGCGCGCGGATGCGTTCCGCAACGCGCAGCTGGCGACGATGCGCGAGTTTCCCGGCTTCTCGAGCTGGGCGGCGTTCGTCCTCATCGGCGCGTGGACCTGAGGCGGCAGATCACCATTCAACTCCCGTTTTTGGGGATCACGTACCGTCGAACCATGCCAGATATCGTTCCAGGCGGTCGCGTACGTAGCTCGCCGTCGTAATGCTGTGGTTCGTAACCGTAAGAATCCTTCTCTTTACACGTCCTGTCACGTCCCAAGCGCCGAAAGGAAACCATCACCATAGAGGCACAGCGCGAGGGACGCCGCAACGAACTGTGCACCAACCGCCGCGCGCCGTCACTACCGCGTGTGTGTCGATTTTCCGTGGAACATTCGCGCAGAAACGTGAAACATCAGGCACTTTTCGCCGCGGTTTCTTCGCAAGTTTTCGCGTCCGAGAATCGCGACCTTGCGAGTCAGCTTGCGAGTTACAACTTTCTAATGCAACCCTCTAAAACACGAAACGCCGCGAAGTCGCGGCGCATGTGTGCTTTAGATTGCCGGGCGAACGAGGCTCGAACCCGCGACCTCCGGCCGTGACGGCCGGAGGTCAAACCGATGGCGGTGGATCAAATGATCTGCGGAAAGGCACCGCGGATCGAGCCGGCGTGAAAGCGGATTTCACCGCGTGCGAGTGCTTCGCGAAGAGCGGCGCCTTCGCCGCGAAACAATTCTCCGCCGCGAAGTACGCATTGGCCGACATTCTGGTAGGGCAGCAGTGCGACGATCTGCGTGGCATTCTCGAGGGCCGCGTGCCACTGATGGGACAGGTCCACTGCGTCAGGAGGCGGCCCGTCGAACGCAAGCGCGGCGATCTCGACTGCCGAATAGCGAGCCGACCGCCGGGCCTCTTGAAGAATGGCATCGGGAGCGAGTCCCGGATCTTTTCCCGTTGCCGCCCAGGCGAGGTATCCGAGCGGCTGGACCGCCGAGTCGCATTGCAGGATGTCGATCCAATCGCGGGCCTCGACACGGCCGACGAGCGCGAGCACCTTGTTCGTTGCAAGGTCGAAGGGGTGCAGCGTGAGACCGAGCTCCGGATGTGCGACGAGCGGAAAGAAGCGGAACGCGCTGTCGTGGGTCCACTGCAGGATGACGGACTCCCCCTCGCGCCGCACGATCGCTTCGACGAACGTTGGCCGCTCGCGAACGATCTCGACCTGGTAACCAGCGTCGAGCAGTGCCGTACGATCGACATTCCATGTAGCAGCCAAGGCCGCAGTGGTGTCGTGAAAGAGGTCGAGATCCTGCGAAATCCGTGGTGCGTGGAGGACCGTATTCAGTGCGGCGCCACCGGCGATATAGCTCTCGCCCGACGCAATCCGCTGCCTCGCTATGAGGCGGCAGACTTCTCGTTGAATGTTCGTGAGAGCCATTCCTCGATCTTCCCCGCGCGCTGAAACGCTTCCCTGTCGCCCCGTGCGCGAATCCACCGCAGTACGCGCAGGATCTCGTCGGGGGTGGATGGATAGTAATCCGCGCGGACAAACCAGAGGCATCGTTCCCGGTAGTCATCGACGAAGGAACGTACCTCCGCATCGAGCGCCGGATCGGGTGTCATCGCGATTCGCAAGGTAACACGGTCTTTCGGTTTCTGTTTTCTGGAGCCGCCGATGCGGTTGTCGTCTACTCACCGTGGACATTTCCTGCCGAGGTACGATCTCGGTATGAGCTCCATCGCCGAAATCGTCGATCCCGTCCAGGACGTCATCCAACGCACGTGGGGCTTTGCCTCCCTTCTTCCGCTGCAGCGCCAGGCCATCGACGCTGTGCTCGCCGGACGTGACTCGCTGCTGGTGGTGCCGACCGGGGGAGGGAAGTCGCTCTGCTTTCAGGCGCCGGCGTTGCTGCTCGACGGGCTCACGGTCGTCGTGTCGCCGTTGATCGCTTTGATGAAGGACCAGGTGGACGCGCTCGTGACGATCGGCGTGGCCGCGGCGGCATTGAACAGCATGACGCCGCGCGAGGATCAGCGCGCCATCGAGCGGCGGACGGCCGACGGTTCGCTGCGGCTGCTGTTCGTGTCGCCGGAGCGGCTGGCCACTGCGTCGCTCCGCGCATTGTTGCGCGAGGCTCGCGTGCGCGCGTTCGCCGTGGACGAGGCGCATTGCATCAGCCACTGGGGACACGATTTCCGTCCCGAATACCGCCAGCTCCGCGAGTTGCGCGAGCTCTTTCCCGGTGCGTCGATTCACGCCTTCACGGCTACGGCGACAGAGCAGGTGCGCTCCGACATCTGCAGCGAGCTGCGGCTGCGGGAGCCGGTGGTCCTGATCGGCGATCTCGATCGGCCGAACCTGCGCTACCGCGTCGTTCCGCGTACCGACGAAGTCCTGCAGGTCGAGGAAGTGATCCGCCGCCATCCGGGAGAAGCAGGCATCGTCTACTGCATCCGCCGCAAGGACGTCGATTCCATGGCCGCTGCGCTCGCGTCGCGCGGCTGCCGGGCGAGGGGATATCACGCGGGCATGAGCCCGGAGGAGCGCCGTGACGCGCAGGACGCGTTTGCATCCGAGAGCGCCGACATCATCGTGGCCACCGTGGCATTCGGAATGGGCATCGATCGCTCGAACGTCCGTTTCGTCGTCCATGCGGGGATGCCGAAGTCCATCGAGCACTATCAGCAGGAGGCGGGCCGCGCCGGCCGCGACGGCCTGCTGTCGGAGTGCGTGCTGCTGCACGACGCGGGCGATGCGATGACCTGGACGCACATCTTCGAACAGAGCATCTCCGACGACCGTCAGCTTGCCGTCGCGATCCGTCAACTGGAGCAGGTGAACGGCTTCTGCCTGTCGGCCATCTGCCGCCATCGCGCGCTCGTCGAGCACTTCGGCGGCGCGTGGAATGTAGAGCGCTGCGACGCGTGCGACCTCTGTCTCGGCGAGCTCGAGACGGTCGCGGATTCGACGACGATTGCACAGAAGATCCTCTCGTGCGTGGTTCGCACGGGACAGATGTTTGGTGCCGGACACGTGGCCAGCGTGTTGCGCGGCGAGCGCTCGGCGCGCGTCCAGGAGCGGCAACATGACACGCTGTCGACGTTCGGCCTTCTCAGCGAGCACCGCCGCGAAGATGTGCGCGGCTGGATCGCCCAGCTCGTGGCGCGCGGCGCTCTGGTGCAGGAGGGACATCCGCGGCCCGCGCTCCGCCTGGGGCCGGCGGCGCGCGCGATCCTGCGCGGCGAATCGGAGGTGCGGCTGCTTCAAACAAGCAGCACGTCGATCGGCGACGGCGCGGACGAATGGCTCGCAGTCGACCGAGACCTCTTCGAAGTGCTGCGTACCTGGCGTCGCGACACGGCTGCAGCTCGCAACGTGGCCCCCTTCATCATCCTCGGCGACCGCACTCTCCGCGACCTCGCGGCGATACGGCCGTCGTCGATCGAACGGCTGCGTGCAGTCAGTGGGATTGGCCAGGTGCGACTCAGTGAGCATGGCAACGAGCTGCTTCGGGTGATGGACACGCACTGCGCCGCCCGCGAACTGGAGCGCGACGTTGCCATTGAGGCTCGGCCACCGCGGGAGCGCTCGCGCACCTCGCGGACGACCGCCGCGAAGACGGAGGCGATCCGTCTCCTCCAGGAGGGCCGCACGATCGAAGCGGTGATGGAACGGACCGGCCGAGCGCGCTCCACCGTCGTGGGCGATCTGTGCGAGATCATCGAAGACGGCCGCTGCCAACCTTCGCTGCGCATGTGGATGACCGGGGAGACCGAGGAGGCCATCCGCCGCGCGGCCGCCGAGGCAGGGATCGAACGCCTGAAGCCGATCCGGGAAATCGTCGGCGAGACGATCTCGTACGACCAGATCCGTATCGTGGTGGCGACCATCCGCGCAACAGCGCAGAACGCGGCGCGATGAGCATCAAGCACGAACGCCGCCTGCAGGCGAATGACGCTCTTACCTCCCATCCACCGCGATCGTCGTGACGGTGCGGTGCTCCTTTCCTTTCGTCAGCAGAAGGATGAACTCCCGGCGGTCGACGCCGGAACGGGTGCGCTGATGGACGACGGCGTGGACGAGCGTCTCGATGGTGATTTCGGTCTGGTCGGTGGCGTAATAGTCCACGGCGATCTCGTATGAGCCGGGAGCCGGCCGGGCAATCGTGTAGATCTCCGGGCCGTAGCCGGTGGTGATGTCGGCATGGAGCTGGCCGCCCTGGGCGCTGGCTTTGTGTTGATACATGACCTGTTCGCCGCCCGGCTCGGTGACGTAGAGGTCGACGTCGCTGAAGTCCGTGTCCCACATCAGATCGACCTGCAGCGCGGCGTCGTCCTCGAGGCGAAGGTCGTGGGACGTCGCGGGTGCGAGGGTGCGCCAGCGCGCCAGGAGGGGAGTGATCTCCTCGACGATCGCGTCGCGCACGAGCGGGTCGATCGCCGCGGCGGCCGCTGCGATCTGGTCGATGGCTTCGTCATCCCCGAGGCGCGCCTCGAGCAGCACGAGCTCGCGCCACGTCTGCGGTTCGCCGGCAGCCACTTCGATGGCGTGCTGCAGAAGGAGGCGGGCGAGCTCGCTCTCGTTCCAGCCATCGAGAATCCGGGCCAGGATCCGCAGGAGCGCGGAGTCGTCCGGATACGCCTCGGCCAGCTCGGAAAGGATCCGCACCGCGAGCTGCGGCGCATCGTCGTGAAACAGCGTCGCGGCTTGCAGGTGGAACGCCTTGTCGCCGCCGAACGCGGCGCGCGCCGCGAGGTAGTAGCGCACGCGCTCTTCGACGGAGCCGATCGTGGCCATCTTCGCCGCGACGGCATCGAGCGTCTGTCGCCTCCGCGCCAGCACATCCTCGGAACCGGGAGCGGCGAACAGGCCGGCCACGAGCGCGTCGTCCACCGGCTGGTTGCTCGCGATAAACGACAGCGAGGCCGCGGAGCGAGTGACGTCGAGCAACGGCGTCTCCGCCGTGACGGTGATCGTCTCGGCCACCGCGAGGACGCGGAGATCCATCTCCACCGTCGATCCGGAGGGCACGCGGCCTCGCCCCTGCATATTGAGCGTCGAGAAGCCCGACAGCTCGGCGCGCATAGTGAAGTGCGACGGTGCGCCGGGGAGCCGGAACTGCACACGCCCATTGCTGTCGCTGACCGCGGTGTGCGTCTCGTTGCCGGCGCTGAGCGTGACGGTGGCGCCGGGGAGGACGTCTCCGCCGAGCGTCGTCACTCCGTCGATCTCCCACATGCCCCCGGACTGGGGAGCGGCGGATGGCGGCGGGGGCTGGATTACGGCCGGCCGTGTCTCTTCGGGAGTGCTGCTCCGCCGCTCCAGTTCCCGAGCTCTCAGGTCCGCGGCCTTCTCGCGGCGCACGTCGTCCGGCATCGGGGCATTCCAACGCTCATAATCGCGCCACGAATCGAGGACGAGCAGGGAAGTGCGGGGCGTCATCTGCTGGAAGCGCCGGCCGTGCTCGAGAAGCTCGGCGTCGGTGGCGTCGGAGAGGAGGAGCTCCCGCAGCTTGGCGCGGGCGTACGCGCTGCGAACCATGGCGATCTCGCGCGGCTCCCGCAGCTCGCGGATGGGCAGCGAGCGTGTTTCGTCGCCGAGGCGCAGCGGCAGGATGAACGGTTTGAATTCCATCTCCGCGGCGAGTGCGATGCGCTCGCCGGGTTGCGCGATCCGCGCGGAAACGGCGATCGGGATCTTCTCCGCCGCGAGCGGCGTTCGCGGCGGAACGCGCATCGCCGCCTCGGCCGCGTCACGGGGAGTGAGCTGACCGAGATCGAGGAGCCAGCCGTTCGTCGCGGCGGCGATCTGCGTGAGCAGGATGTCGTCGACACGCGGCGAGCTGTGGATCACCGTCAGCGGGCGGTTCAGCGAGCGCAGCTCGCCGGCCGCACGCACGATCGCGCGCCGGCTGCCGAGGGAGGTGATGCCGTCGGTGACGAGCAGGAAGCGCGTTTCCGCCGGCGCCTCGGCCATCATCCGGCGCATGCGCGCGAAGAGCGCGGGATAGTTCGTCGCGCCGATGGCGTGCAGCGCGTCGACGGTTGCCACCGCGTCCCCGACCGTCGCGTCGAACGGGATGAACGAAACGCGCGCGCCGGCCGTCTGGCGTGCGGCGAGGAGGCTGATGAATTCGAGAAGCGCCGCGGAATCCTGATGCATCGCGCTGCCGGAGGTGTCCCAGAAGACGACCAGCTCGCGCGCGGGAGGAACGGGACTTCCCGCCGAAGTCACGCGCGGCGCCGCGGCGAGATACCAGCGGTGCGCCGTGTCATCGCGCGCGGCGAGGACCTCCGTGCGCGCATCGGCTTCGGCCGTGAGGACGCGGTCGAGGGCGGTGTTGGAGAGCTGCAGCCGGTACGGCCGCTCGTACGAGACGTCGAGACCGTCGCGGATGAAGCGGCCGTCGGCATCGATCCGAACGTCCGCCGAGCGGAGGCGGCTCCCCCAGCGGAGGTCGAGCACGTAATCGCCGCTGACGATCTCCTGGTCGTACGAGAGCCAGACTTTTTTCTCTCCTTTCGCGGGGATCGGATAGACGCGCAGCGTGGCGCGGTTGCCGCTCGACCACTCCGCCAGCGCCGGATCGATGCGCTGATGCACGGTCTGCTCGTAAGCGACGCGCGCGCGTTCCCGTTCCACGGCGACGGCTTGCCGCAGCCGTCCGTTGAAGTAGAGCCCGAGTCCGGTCAGCTCCGCGCCGGCTGGAAGAGGAAAGGAGAAGTCCCCCTCGACCACGGAATCGAGATCGTTGCGGTACGTGAGCTCGCACTCGGTCCGCGCGAGATGCCCGCGGATGGTCGCGTCGACGCGAACCGCCACCAGTTCGAGCGCGTGCTGCCCGTCATCCGTTGCGATGGTGAGAGTTGGCAGCAGCGGCTTCCTCGCCGCACCGGCCGACGACACGAGCACGAAGAAGCCGAGGACCTGGAGCGCCGCAGGGATTCGCATGGACCGTTCCCTCCGCGCCGCATCCACTTCGAACGGGATGCCACCCACGCGCCGCAGGGAAGCCGCGCACTTCTCACGCTTTCCGATTCAGGAACCTGTGATCCGCGCGCGGAAAATTGAAGGGCCCCGGAAACGGACCCGTGAACGTTGTGAATGAACGAAGACGGGGAGGCGCTTCGCGCAGATCGAGACGTGCGCCTCGCAAAGAAGTGTTGCGCGGTTACGCGGTCGCGCGGTTGCGCAGCGGCTACCAACACCGCGCGACCGCGGAACCCGTCCCCTCACGCAGTTGCCGCCGGCGGCGCTGGCCCTCACGAGCGCCGAAGGCGCTCGCTGAGGCTTTCGAGCTCGTGGCCGGTGATGACGGTGTCGAGGACGCGGAGGGCCATGGCCTGGCGATCGGCGGGAAGCTGATCGAGCTCGCGCATTCTCTCCAGGAGGGGCTCGTTCTTGAACATCGGTGGCTCGGGTGGCTGGGTTCCGGTGACGAGCTCGTCGAGAGAGACTTTCAGGACTATGGAAAGACGGACCGCCGTGTCGAGGGATGGCAATGTTTGTCCCTTTTCATAGCGGGAGATCTGCATGTAATCGACGCCGCTTTGGTTGGCGAGCTGGGTCATCGACAATTGCAGCCGCTGGCGATACCGGGTCAGACGCACTCCAAGCTCCCGTGGATCCATCGTTGGCCTCCTTCGGCGAATGTCCTGAGAAATGAAGCACGATTGCTGAAAGTCTCAGGAAACATATTAAGAATCTCAGCAGATGTGCTGATATTCTCAACAGGTTTGCTTAACGTCTTGCAATGATCCCTTCCAGTTTAAGCAACTTTGCTGACATTGCAAGTTTTTACCGTACTGAGTGTCAGCACAACTGCTGACACATGAAGTGCAAATGCATAGTTTTTTAGCAAGTATGCTGGGATCATAAGCATGTTTGCTGAG
>QHVT01000044.1 GCA_003223645.1 Acidobacteriota bacterium
GGGGTGTGGCCGAGACTACATTGCTCGGCGCACCGGTGCCTGCGCTATTGTCGGCGCTGACGAAGTAGTAATACTTTTGGCCGTTGGTGAGGCCTGTGTCCGTGCAGGCGAAGATTACACCGAGGTTCGCACAGCCTCCGCTGGTGACGAGCGTTTGGTTCGAGCTGGTGGTCCCTCGGAAGACGCGGTATCTCGTAATTGCGGCTCCGCCGTTTGATGACGGCGCTTGCCAGCCGAGATAGTTCTTGCCGTCGTCGGGAGAGGCCTGAAGGTTCTGTGGCGGGCCGGGAACACTCGCTGATGCGAGGGGTGTGGCCGAGACTACATTGCTCGGCGCACCGGTGCCTGCGCTATTGTCGGCGCTGACGAAGTAGTAATACTTTTGGCCGTTGGTGAGGCCTGTGTCCGTGCAGGCGAAGATTACACCGAGGTTCGCACAGCCTCCGCTGGTGACGAGCGTTTGGTTCGAGCTGGTGGTTCCTCGGAAGACGCGGTATCTCGTAATTGCGGCTCCGCCGTTTGATGACGGCGCTTGCCAGCCGAGATAGTTCTTGCCGTCGTCGGGAGAGGCCTGAAGGTTCTGCGGCGCTGAGGGTACTGTCGCTGCGGCGATCGACGCAACCCCGAGGAACGTGAGAAGAGTCCCGACTGAAAATGCCCTTACTATTGCACCCACGAAGAGCCGTTCGGGAATCGCCGGGTGAAACTTGGAAACGAGAATCCGCACACGTTCTCCTTCGGCCGGGCGACGGCTCGAGCGTTGGCGTCGAGGCGTAACTTGAAGAAGTGCTGCGCCGACCCGAGGCGCGGCCTAGACTTACTGCCGACGTAATACCACATTTCCTCCGAAAAAGATTCTGTATGAAGATTGGGATGACACGTCGCGGAAGGTGGTGGGAAGGCGCGGAGTGGCGGCGCCGTTTTGCGTCCCAGCCACGCGGGCTCGTGGAACGGTCTGCAAAACGGTGACGTTACGAGTGCGACGCACTCCACTCCGCGGAGAAGCGGCAAGCGTTGCGTTGCAGGAACTGAGAATTGAGCCGGTTGCTAAACTGAACAATTCAGCGAAAGGAAGTGGCATGTTCCGAGTGGTGGTCCTAGCCGAGAACGAGCATCGGGTCGAGTGCGGGTACTGCAGGCAGAAGGAGTACATCAGAGGGCCGTTCGTGCTCGGGATTCAGACTCCCGCGTCGATGGAGCACGCCATGCAGTGGCACCACTTGGCTCTGCCGATGTCGCGGGCTCTGTTCACGTCGTACCAGCCCTGCCCGGCGATGGCTGAATGGAAGCCGGGCCGGTGGGAAGTCGTGGATCGAGATTTGACGGTGATCTCACAGGGCACATACGAAATGGTCGAGGGTGATCCAGTCGTCGATCCGTCGATTCAAGGCAAGGTGGGCGGCATCGATTGGGACACGCGTCGGGTGGAACAGCTTGCGCGGATGGAGGTCGGGGCTTCGTCATTTCCGGGACGCACGTGGCACATGGGACCGAGCGGTGGGAATGTGCGAGTGAATCTGAGACGGAAGGATGGGAAGTACGAGTCAGTAATCATCCCCCTTGAGGACATCCATGTGGTCATGGTAAGCGACGAGGAGATTCGACGCACGATCCAGACAAGGCTGCTTGCATTGGACGAGCAAGGTCAATGAAGAGTCGGCCGTGCGGGTAGTTCAGATATTCGATCCAGGCACGCCAATGGTGATTCAGGATCGGTTCCGGGTCATGCGCAGCGAGGCGGACGCCATTTACGACGCGGCGCTACTGCACTTTACGACAAACGTTCCCCTTGATCCAGAAGTTCGCATCACCGGCGACACCACGATGATTAGTCTCGAAGAGACTGCGCAAGCGTTGGGCTTTGTTGTCCGCGTGAAGCACCTCCGCGATGAGGACATGAGCCTCAGATTCGGCAACGACTGGTCGATCGAGAATCTGTGGGAATTGCGCCAAATCCTGAACGACCTTCGGCCGATCATTCAGAACCAACGCGACTCGACGTTTTATACGAAGTTAAATAGCACGCTCCAGAGGCGCATTCGGAAGACGTCACCGCCGGACGGTGTGTGCTATCAGATGTATGATCGTAGCTCGGGGAACAATGTCAGTGCCGAATACGCGACCTATCTAGCTGAAACGACGCAAGCCATCGGAACAATTCTGGGAAGGTTGGAGTGCGATTACCTCTTCAACGGTATTCTCCAGCACTCCGAGCCGAGACATTCAGCCCGACTGGTGGCCGATTATGCATCGGGAGAATTTAACTACGTCCTTTGGAAGCATGCTCTCGTCGTGACGTACATCCAAGAGAGGTTAGACGCTTACTACCACGTCCTGAAAGAGCTTAACTTCCCTCCGCTTAGACCTCTTTGCTCGAAGGTTGCGCCTTGATCCACTTGGGGCACTGCTGCGCCTCGGAGCCGTTCTTGCCTCAAACGCGTAGCAGTGGCGACGATGGACCGTGAGGTCGGGAACTTCGCGATAGCTGTCGCCGCATGAAATAAGAGGCCGGCTATCGCGCGACAATGGTCATGTGGCGGGCGGGCGTCGGTTGCCACCTTCGTCTTCGCCGCGCTAAATGCGATGTTCAGATCGGCCAGTGTCGTGAACGGCGCCTGCGGCCGAATCCGCATCTTCGGAGGTCTGATTTCAAATCGTCAACTCTCACCCGAGCTCGGATAGGTCGGCGCTCCATTCACGAATTTCCTGCTTCCACGATGTACTTCTCTCATCAGCATTTACCTGAATAGACGGGCCTTGTGCACGACTGACCGAGCAATCCACATAGGGCGTTCGATTCCGGAGAACGCTTCCGGCACGGTGAATCCCGCCGTCACGATCGGCATCGACACCGCGACCGGCAACTGCGTCGTGCTCCGTCTCGACGGCGGGTTGTACGCGACGTACGCGCATCTGCAGTCGGGAAGCGTCCGCGTGAAGGAAGGACAACGCGTGCATCGCGGCGATGTCCTCGGCCGCGTCGGCAACTCCGGCAACGCCACCGGTCCGCATCTGCACTTCCACCTTTCAACCGGTCCGATGCTGGAAGGCGAAGGAGTGCCGTACGCATTCGACTCCTTCAAAGTCGTCGGCATGGAAGACGACAATCCCGGCGATGGACTGTGGACCGGCGGCGGATCGAGCGCGCCGATCCTGCACAAGAATGAATTGCGCTCCGAGCACATGGTCCTCCAGTTTCAGTGACTCTCCCGAACCCGAGCCCGAGCCCGCTTCCGAGCCCGGGGCGGGCGGCTGAGCGAAGCGACTGCTGTCGTCCCCGCCCCGGGCGCGGAAGCGGGCGCGGGCGCGGGCGGGGGATGGTGATTTGCTAGAGTGCGCGCGTGGAGCCAACGCAATTCTTCCCGCCGCTGAACGCGAGTCTCAACGCGCTCAGCGGCGTCTTTCTGCTCATCGCGTACGTGCACATCCGCAACAAGCGCATCGCGCAGCATCGACGCTTCATGCTTGCCGCGTGTTTCACGTCGCTCGCGTTTCTCGCCTGCTATGTCACGTATCACTACCTGAAGCACGGCGTCGTCACGCGCTTTGCCGGCACCGGCGCGATCCGCACGTTTTATCTGGCCATGCTGACGTCGCACACGATTCTCGCGATCGTCATCGTGCCGCTGGCGATCCTCAGCGTGATCAACGGTCTGAAGATGCGCGTCGCACAGCATCGCCGCGTGGCGAAGTGGACGTTCCCGCTCTGGATGTACGTCTCCGTCACCGGCGTCCTCGTCTACTTCTTTCTCTATCAGTGGTTCCCGTCGAAGTAAGATTTCGCGTGATGGAGATCGAAGTCGCCGGGCGCGCGGTCGTGATCACGAATCCCGATAAGGTCTTCTTCCCGAAAGCCGGTTACACGAAGCTCGATCTCGTGAAGTACTACGTGGCCGTCGCCGAGGGGGCGCTGCGCGGGGTCGCGAACCGGCCGATCGTTTTGAAGCGCTACGTGAACGGCGCCGACGCCGAGCCGTTCTTTCAAAAACGCGCGCCGGAGAATCATCCCGACTGGATCCAAACCGTCGAGCTGAAATTTCCGTCCGGCCGCACCGCGCACGAAGTCGTCGCCACCGACGCCGCCCAGCTCCTCTGGACGATCAACCTCGGGTGCATCGATCTGAATCCGCATCCCGTGCGCGCCCGCGATCTCGATCATCCCGACGAGCTGCGCGTCGATCTCGATCCCGGTCCCGGCGTCGGATGGGACGACGTGCGCCGCGTGGCGATGGTCGTGCGGGACGTGCTCGAAGACCACGATCTTGTCGGATGGCCGAAAACCTCCGGCTCGCGCGGAATTCACGTCAACGTGCGCATCCAGCAGCGTTGGTCGTTCGATCAGGTGCGCCGCGCGGCGCTCGCCATCGCGCGCGAAGTTGAGCGCCGCGTGCCCGACCTCGCGACCAGCAAGTGGTGGAAGGAAGAACGCCACGGCGTGTTCCTCGACTACAACCAGAACGCGAAAGACCGCACCGTCGCATCTGCATGGTCGGTGCGTCCGACACCCGACGCGCGCGTATCGATGCCGCTGACGTGGGACGAAGTCCCCACGTGCGATCCCGCGGAGTTCACGCTCGTCACCGCGCCGAAGCGCTTTGCCGAACGCGGCGACGCCTCGGACGGTATCGACCAATCCGCGGGCTCACTCGAAAAGCTGCTCGCACTTTCCGCGGAGCACGAAGCGCAGGGACTCGGCGACGCGCCGTGGCCGCCGAACTACGCGAAGCAGGCCGGCGAGCCGCCGCGCGTCGCGCCGTCGAAGGCAAAGAAGCCTGGAGAATCGAAGCGGAAATCCACGCAGCCGCTCATCACGGTTGCCAAGGCAAAGCACAAAGAAGACGCGCTCGCGGGACTCGAGCGCTGGAAGCAGCGCCATCCCGACGCTGCGAAGAAACTCGAAGTCGACGACGTGCTCGTCGACTCGATGCGCGGACGCTCGACGACATGGACGCGCGTGCGCGTGAACCTGCGCAACGTTCCGGAGCAGGAGCGTCCCGCGGAAGAAGCGCCCGATCCCGACTACGACCCGCGCGTGGAGTGGAGTCGCGAACGAAAGCCCTCTTCGTCCTGACGTCGGTTGTGGTGACCGCTGCCCTCAGCGGTCACTGTGCCGCCGGTGGCGGCGCCAGCGGCGCATGGCGCCGCCGCGACCGCTGAGGGCAGCGGTCGCCACAAAGCTGAGGGCAGCGGTCGCCACATTGTCAGGACGTGCCGCGGAAAATCCGCTCCAGCTCGTAAGGCGGCGTCACTTCCAGCTGATCGTAGCGGCAATCTTCCGGCGGCTTGTCGGGACGCCATCGTACGAATTTCGCGGCGTGGCGGAATCGCGAGCCCTGCATGTGATCGTACGCGACCTCGACGACGCGCTCCGGCCGCAGCGCCACCCAGCTCAGATCTTTCCCGCGATTCCAGCGGCTCGACCCGCCGGGCATTCGCTGTCCGTTCGCGTGCGCCGCTTCCTCCGCCTCCGCCCACTCGCGCCACGGATGATTCTCGAGCGCGTTCTCGCGCAACGGCGCGAGGTCTTTGACGAGTTGCTTGCGCACCGCGATCGTGAACGCCGCGGTCACACCGACGTGATGCAGGCGGCCCTTTTCGTCGTACAGGCCGAGGAGGAGAGAGCCGATCCGCTCGCCCTCACCGTCCTTGTGCCAGCGGAATCCCGCGACGACGCAGTCCGCGGTGCGGCGATGCTTCACCTTGATCATCGTCCGCTCGCCCGCGCTGTACGTGGAGTCGAGCCGCTTCGCCATCACGCCGTCGAGTCCCGCGCCTTCGAATCGCTGAAACCAGTCTTCCGCCAGCGCGCGGTCCTGCGTAACCGGCGACAAATGCACCGGCGGCTTCGCGCGCTTCATCACCTCTTCGAGTTTTCTGCGGCGCTCTTCGAGCGGGACGTCGCGCAGGTCGTCGTCATCGAGCGCAAGCAGGTCCCACGCGACGTACGACACCGGCGTCTGCTCGGCGAGCAATTTCACGCGCGATGCCGCGGGATGGATGCGCAGCAGCAGCGCTTCGAAGTCGAGCCCGTTCTCGCCGACGATCACGATCTCGCCGTCGACGACACAGCGCTCCGGCAGCGCGCTCTTCAGCGGCTCGATGATCTCCGGGAAGTAGCGATTCATCGATTTCTCATCGCGGCTCTGCAGGAGGACTTCGTCGCCGTCGCGAAACACGATCGTGCGGAACCCGTCCCACTTCGGCTCGAACAGCCACTCCTCGCCGGACGGCAACTCCGCGGCGGACGCGGACAACATCGGAGCGATCGGCGGTTCAATCGGCAGTTTCACGCGCGCAATCCTAATCGAGCCCGCGCCGGTTCGCTTTCCTCTATGATTGCGCTCCGTGGGGAACACGATTCCGCTGCTCGAAAACGATCTGGCGAAAAGTCCGTTCGTTCAATTCGCGCGCTGGTTCGACGAGGCACGGCAGAAGATCGCCGAGCTGCCGGAGGCGATGACGCTCTCGACGTGCGCGAACGGCATCGTCATGTCGCGCATCGTTTTGCTCAAAGGCTTCGACGAGCACGGCTTCGTCTTCTACACGAACTACAACAGCCGCAAAGGCGCGCAGATCACCGAGAACCCGCGCGTGTCGCTCTGCTTCTTCTGGCCCGCGCTCGAACGCCAGGTGCAGATCCAGGGCGCGGTGGTGAAGACGACCGAACAGGAAGCGGATGCGTACTTCGCGACGCGCCCGCGCGGCAGCCAGATCGGCGCGTGGGCGTCGAACCAAAGCACCGTGATTCCGGGCCGCGGCGATCTCGACCGCCGCTTCGCGGAGATCGAAGCGACCTATCGCGAGCGCCAGATCCCGCGTCCCCCGCACTGGGGCGGCTATCGCGTGATCCCGATCGAGATCGAGTTCTGGCAGGGACGGGCGGATCGGCTGCACGACCGGTTCGTGTATCGGTTGCGCGAGCCGAAGGACTGGATCATCGAGCGGCTGTCACCCTAAGGGGCGGGGGACGAGCGCGTGCGTCGGCTCGTCGCGTGTTGCGTTCTAGACGTGATGTCCGCGCATGGTACCGGAACGCAGAACGCAGAGCGCAGAACGCAGAAGTAAGAAACCCGGCCGCAATCAGCACGCGATTTTCGGGCGGCCGTGCTTCTTACTTCTGCCTTTTGCCTTCTGCGTTCTGCGTTCTGCATTCCCGGGCCATGCGCGAAAACCGTCCCACGAGCTGGTGCCATCCGCCACAAGCTGGATCATCGAGCGGCTGTCGCCGTAGTCATGGCCGCACGTTGGACGCGTGCAGGTGAATGATCATCCATCGTCCGCCTCTCCGCTCCAGCACCAGCGTGCGGCGAGAGTGCACCTCTGCGGTTCCGACGTCGAACGTGACCACGGCCGATCGGCCGTGCTGTTGAATGACGATGTCCTTTGGTACGAGATTCAACGGCTGCCCGTTGCGTCGCTGGCGATCGGCTTCGAGCAGCGGCGCGAGAATGGCGAGAATCTCGTCGCGGCCGCGCACGAGCTCCGGATGCTGCGGCATCGGAAGAAACGCCGTCGCGTCCTCGGCCAGCAGCGGCCGCAGGTCGGCCGCGGCCAGGCGATTGAACGCATCGACGAATGAATTCATCACGTGCCGCGGCGCCAATGTCGTGCAAGAGGCGGTGAATAAGCCGAGAACGAGCGCGAACGTACGAAGCATTGGCCTAAACTAACACCTCATGGACAAGATCAACCTCGCACAGCAATTCGATTCCTTCGCCGAGCACTGGCAGCAGCACATCGTGGGGGAGTTGAACGGCCAGGAAGTGAAGATCGCCAAGGTGAAGGGGGAGTTCGTCTGGCATCACCATGACGATGCCGACGAAATGTTCTTCGTCGTCAAAGGCAATCTCACGCTCCAGTTGCGCGATCGCGACGTGCAGATCGGCGAGGGGGAGTTCTTCATCGTCCCGCGCGGCATCGAGCATCGTCCGGTCGCGGCGGAAGAAGTGCACGTCATGCTCTTCGAGCCGGCGAACACGCTCAACACCGGCAACGTCCGCAACGAGCGCACGTACGAGGCGACGCGCGCGTGACGAAGAAGCGCATCCTCTTTCTCTGCACCGGCAACGCGGCGCGCTCGCAGATGGCCGAGGGATTGGCGCGCGCGTTTCATGGCGACGAGGTGGATGTGGTGTCGGCGGGATCGCGGCCCGCGGGGTGGGTGCATCCGCTCGCGATTCGCGCGATGGCGGCGATCGGCGTCGACATTCACGATCAATATTCGAAGTCGGCGGAAGAGTTTCTCGATCAACCGTTCGACGCCGTGATCACCGTCTGCGACTCCGCGGCCGCGGATTGTCCGAACTGGCCGGGCGCGAAGCGCGTCGAGCACTGGCCGATCGTCGATCCGTCGTACGGCCCCGACGATCCGGCGACGCGCTACGACCGGTTCGTCGCCACGCGCGACGAGCTCGCGCGGCGCATCGACGCATTCATTCCGACGATGACAGGCGCATAGGCGCCTGGGCGCACAGGCTCACAGCACGTCGATGCGCCCATGAGTCTATGAGCCCATGAGCCTATGAGCCCATGAGCCCATGCGCCCATGCCGCCCATGCGCCTCGTCATTCACGCCTCCGCGCCCGTCGCCGTCGTCTGCTGCGCCGGCTCGCCGGCCGCGGCCTGCTGCGCGATGATGAGGCGCCGGCCTTCACCGCGCAGCGACGGCAATCGCAAACCGAATCCGATCGCGGCGAGAACCGTGATGGCGCCGCCGCCGGCCACGGTCAGCGGCGCACCGACGTGTTCCGCGATCGTTCCCGCGAGCAGTGCGCCGAACGGTCCCATGCCGACGAACATCATCGTGTAGACCGCCATCACGCGCCCGCGCAATTCGTCCGGCACCATCGACTGGATCAGCGTGTTCGACGCCGCCATCTGCACCATCGTCGCGCCGCCGGCGATGACGAGCAGCGCCGCGGAGAGCACGAACGATTTCGACAGCGCGAACGCGCTCAGCGAGATGCCGAACGTTGCGCAGGCAATGGCGACCCATCGTCCGAGGCCGATCACGGTCGATCGCGACGCGAGGGTGAGCGAGCCGATGAGCGCGCCGACTCCGGCGGCGCCCATGAGGATGCCGAGACCGCGTGCGCCGGCGTGCAGGATCGTGTCGGCGAAGAGCGGCATCAGCACGGTGTACGGCAGCGCGAAGAAACTGACGGCGCCGATGAGCAGCAGCAGCGCGCGGATCGGGGCGGTCGTGCCGACGAAGCGGAATCCCTGCGCGATGTTCGCCCACACCGAACGTCCGGTCTGTGCGCTGAAGCGCGGCGTCGTGATCATCAACAAGCCGATGATCACGGCGATGTAGCTCACCGCGTTGGCGAAGAAGCACCAACCTTCGCCGATCGTCGCGACGAGGATTCCGGCGATCGCCGGGCCGACGATGCGCGCGCCGTTGAACATCGACGAATTGAGCGCGATCGCATTGATCAGGTCCTCGCGCTCGACGAGCTGCACCAGCCAGGCCTGCCGCGCCGGAATGTCGAACGCGCTGACGAGACCGAGAATCGAGGCGAGAACGAAGAGGTGCCATTCGCGCACGAGATCGGTGAGCGTGAGTCCGGCGAGAATGAAGGCGAGCAGCATCGACGCGCTCTGCGTGATGAGCAGGACGCGGCGGCGGTCGTAGCGATCGGCGACGTGGCCGCCGATCGGTCCCAGAAAGAAAGTCGGGATCTGCGACGCGAACCCGATGGCGCCGAGGAGCAGCGCGGAATGCGTGAGGCGATAAATCAGCCATGACTGCGCGACCTGCTGCATCCACGTTCCGACGAGCGAGATCAACTGGCCGGCGAAGAAGAGCCGGAAGTTTTTGTGGCGGAGCGCGCGAAGCGGATGATTGCTGCTCACGCCGCCAGCCAATGCTAAATCCGTCCCACGTGATCGGGGACGAGGAGGCGCAGCGAGCGCGGCACGACGCGGATGTGCAGCTCGGCCGGCAGGATGTACGGTTCGCCGTCGAGATGCGCCTCGCCCTCCGCGGAGCGGCGGACCGTGACTTCCGGCGTCTGCAGCCACGTCACGCCGCGCGCGCGATGCAGCGTCCCGAGAAACAGCGGAGGGAGAAGCAGCAGCGCCCGCATCAGCGATGCGTCGTCGACGATGACGACGTCGAGCAGACCGTCGCGCAGCGACGCCAGCGGCGCGATGCGCGCGTTGTTTCCGTAGTGCCCCGAGTTCGCGATCGCGACGGTGAAGGCGCGCTTGCGAAGCGTCGTCTGCGGCGTCGTGATCTCGTATTCGTCGGCCTGATATTGCACGAATGTCACGGTGCCGACCGTCAGGTAGGTCTTGAGTCCGCGAACGGTGCTCGACGCGAAGCGCTGCGCGACGAGCGCGTCGAAGCCCACGCCCATCACGCCGATGAATGGGTTGCCGTTCACTTCGGCCGTGTCGATCGCCACGATCGTCCCCGCCGCGCACGCGCGAATCGCTCTCGCAGCATCCATCGGCAAGCCGATGTGCCGCGCGAACCCGTTGCCCGATCCGATCGGCAGAATGCCGAGCGCCGGCATGCGTCCGACGAGATGCTTCGCCGTCTCGTGAACCGTGCCGTCACCGCCGACCGCGTAGACGACGTCGAACGCCTCGCGCTCCGCGCGCTCGATGATCGCCGGCAGCTCACCCTTCGCGCCGCACGGAACGATCTCGTACTCGCACATCGTCGTGCGGCGGATCACGTCGGAGACATCGAACCTGCGCCGCGCACCGGAGCGTTCGTTGACGAGGAAGAGGGCTTTCACGCGAACTCGACGCGCTTATAAATGCGCGTGAGCGGGAGATCGACGTCGAGGGTGTATTGCCGCTGCGACTGGCGCATACGCGAATTCTAACGCGCCTGCCGGTGCCGATCGATCCACCACGCCCACGGCACGAAGAGCCACGCCGCGAGCGCGGTGTATGCGACCGCGCGCCAGCTCGGCGGCGGAGGGGAGACGATGTTCGCGATATCGATGAGGACGAGGAACGCGATGAGCGACCAGAGCGCGATCGACCCGATGCGGTCGCGCGCCTCGGTCGCACGGAGGTAGAGGAACACGCCGATGACGAAGAGCGCGGACTCGATGACGATCGTCCCTGCGACGGAGCTCCACAATCCGAGGCCGACTTTCGGGCCGCCGGGCCAGAGCGCAAGGTCGGGGCGATGCGTGACGAAGTCGAGGATCCAGTGGCTCAGCACCGCAAGTCCGACGATCGTCGCGTCGCGCCACGACTTGCGTGCGATCGCGTAGAGCACGGCGCCGAGGAGCGACCACACCAGCGCCATCGCAAGGCTGTGCGTGATCGGATAGTCGTCGAACGCAAGCGGCGTGAATGCCGTGTTGCCGGGATCGACGCGGAAGTGCTCGACGCCGGCGAGCGTGAGGATCGGCCAGAGCAGATCGAGAAACATCGCCGCGGCCATGAGCGTGCCGAGGGAAACGCGCGGTGCGACGCGTTTCGCGGCGAATGCGGCGGCGTGATGGCCGATGAACATCGGGGCATTGTAGATGGCGGATGGCAGATGGCGGATGGCAGATGGCGGATGGCGGATGGCGGATGGCGGATGGCAGATGGCGGTGAATGGCTCGCCATCTGCCATCTGCCATCCGCCATCCGATTCACGCCATCCAATTCACGCCGTCCGCAAAATCTCCATCAGCACCGGCTTCAGTCCGTTGATGATGAACTGAATGCCGATCGCGCCGAGGAGGAGGGCCATGACTTTCGTGAACACGGCGCGGCCGCGGTCGCCGATGAAGCGCGAGAGCGGTGCGGCGGCGAGGAGGACGACGTACGAGATTGCGCCGACGCCCGCGATGGCGAGGAGGAGAGCGCCGCGCTGGTCGTAGCGCGGGTAGAGATTGACGAGCAGCATCGTCGACGTGATGGCGCCGGGGCCGGAGAGCATCGGGACGGCGAGCGGCACGACGGCGATCGACGCGGGATCGATCTCCGCGCGCTGGACGTCGCTGTCGTCCATCCGCTTTTCGCCGCCGATGTTGTACACGCGCCGCTCGTCCTGCTCGACGAGCGTGCGCAGCGCGTTCGTGAAAAAGATCACGCCGCCCATGATCTGAAACGCCGGCACGGTGATGCCGAAGAATTGGAAGACATAGTTGCCCGCGACGAGGAACAGCGCGAGGACGACGATGCTCGACACGGCCGCCACGAGCGCCACGCGCGCTCTTCCCGCGCGCGACACGCTTTCGGTCAACGTGACGAACGCGGGAATGACGGCGAGCGGGTTCACCATCGTCAGGAGAGTGGTGAACGAGACGATCAGGACTTTCGACAGCGGCATTGCGCCGCGATTTTAGTTCTTCTTCAGCGACGCTCTGTGGAGCGGCGGCCGCCGCTCGGCCGCCGAAACCCGGCACGCGCCGCATGACATATCGCTGCGCTCCGGCGGCCGGGGGCGGCCGCCGCTCCACAGACTCGCTATTGACGCCGGTCAAGGAGCTTGCGCGGCAGAAACGACGATCTCAGGCGCGTTGCGCCGCTCGAAGTCGCAGGTCCTGACGTGGCGACAAGCATGCCGCGAGGCGGAGCAATCCACGCAGCCGCCCGTGGCGGCTAGTGGCCAACGTCCATCGCGTCGTACGGCAGCTCGAGCGCAGCGCCGAGAACCGCGTGTCCCGCCAACCCGCGCGCGTGGGTTTGCCACGGGAACTGTTTCGGCGGTGGCGTGAGGCCGAGGGCGGTGTTCGCGAGCTCGTCCATCAGGAGCCAGAACGCGACGCCGAAGGCGACGCCGGAGCCGTAGCGGAACGGCGTGCGATTGCGGAGCGCGCCGTACAGCACGCCTGCGGAGATGCCGAGGGCCCAATGGATCGCGGTGCCGAATTTGTCGGTGTGAAAGATTTTCTCGGACGCGATCTCGTACGCGGTCTTGTCGCCGCGCACTGCATTCTCGCGGTCGGTGATCTCCTGCGGCTGCGCCTCGTACATCTTCGTCGTGATCTGGTCCATCAGCCACGTCGCCGCTGCGCCTGCTGCCGCGCCGATGAGGATGTTGTTGAGTGGTTTTCGCATGCGGGATTGCAGTGCAAGACTTTATCCTGCGGGAAGACGCGGGATCTCTGGGCAGTCGCCTCGCGGTGGAACCGGGAGATCCCGCGTCTACGCGCGGGATAAACTGATCGCAACATCACTCTCAAGATCCACATACCACAGCAAACCGGAGCATTCGCGGCCGGTGATGTCCGAGATCGCGCGGCAATAGCGCTCGACCTGCGCGCGGTCCTTTTCGACTCGTGACTCCTCGGCGATTCCGCTCTTGTAGTCGATGACGACTTCGCTGCCGTTCTCGCGGATCAGTCGATCGATGCGGCGCTCGACGAGCGCTCCTTCTTCGATGAAGCGCACCGGCACTTCGCGTCCGATCGTTTCGGCGCGCGCGATGCGCTGCAGCGTTTCCGAAGGTGCGATCGTCGCGAGGCGTTTGCGGACGCGCAGCACGGCGTCGGCGTTTGCGGCGACTTCGGATGCGAGCTGTTGCAGGAGCGGCTCGACGTCGGCGCGTCCGTCCCAATGTTCGAGCACGCGATGGAGGAGGATGCCGGCAATGCGGTTGCGCGATCCCGCGCGACGCGCGGCGATCTCGCCGGTTGTGAGGCGCGGTGCGACGACAGGCGTCACGATTTCGAGCGGCACGATGTCGGACTGCACGAGCGTTGCCTCGAGGTCCTGATCCTTCAGGCGTCTGCGCGGAGTGGTGCGCGCCTCCGGCGCGCCTTGGAACGAGGGCGCGCCGCAGGCGCGCACCACTCCAATTTTCTCGAACGCGACGGGGCCGACGAGCGTTTCGCGAATGTCGCGGCCTTCGCTTTGCCAGGCATCGATCGGACCAATCGCTTCGCGCAGGCACTTCGCGAAGCCGACGTTCTTGACGTCGTCGCCGTGATTGCAGACGAAGACGACGTCGGTCTTCGCGCGCGTGACCGCGACGTAGAAGAGCCGGCGGTTCTCCGCTTCTTCGCGTTTTCCCGCGAGTTTCTTCAGCTTCTCGCCGCCGGCGATGCGGAAGTTCGCGGAGATCGAGTCGGCGCGGCCGGTGAGCACGAGGCTGCGCGGCTCTTCGACGGTGAAGAGTTGCAGCTCGTTGCTCGGCGGCTGGACGGCGAGATCGGGGAGGATGACGGTGTCGAACTCGAGTCCCTTCGCCGCGTGCACGGAGAGGATGCGCACCGCGTTCTGCGACTCGTCGATGAGGCTCGGCTCGACTTCGTCCGGCTCGCCGCGCCGCCGCGCGATCTCTTCGACAAACTGTCCCGCCGACCCGCCCGCGCGCTGGTCGTACTCGAACGCGATCGCGCGGAGATGCTCGAGATGACGGAGATGACGCGCGCCGTCCGCCGCCGCGTCGTAGATCGCCTCGATGTTCGAGGTCTCGATGATGAGATCGATGAGTTGGGAGACGGTCAAGTGGCGCGCTGCCTGGCGATATTGTTCGATCGTTGCCTTGAACGTCTGCCACGGGTGCTGGGTGCTGGGTGCTGGGTGCTGGGTATCGTTTCCCAGCACTCGGTGCTCAGCACCCAGCATTCCGCCGGCGATTTCCTCATCCGTCAGCGCGAAGTACGGCGTGCGCGCGGCCGAGATCTGCGCGCCTTTGTCGAACGGATGCGCGATCGCTCGCAGCACGGCGAGCAGATCGACCGGCGCGCGGCGGTCGAGGAACATGCGTGTCGGCGGGAGGACGTAGTCGATGCCGTAGCGATCGAGCGTGTCGAGGTAGTCGTCGAGCTTCGTGAGTCTGCGGAAGAGGAGCGCGAAGCGGCGGAGATCGCCTTCGGAATTCGCGCGGATCCACTCCGCGATCGCCTGCGCCTCGACGAAGAAGCGGTCCGCGCCGTCGTCGTACTCCGCATGCAGCAGCGTGAATCGCGCGTCCATGTCGCGCCGCGCCTGCGCGCGCGCCGCGCGTAGCGGCGTGTACACGGGACGGAACACGTTCGGATCGTGCTCCGCGTCGGGGAACAGCCGCGCGAACATCGCGTTGATGGCGTCGAGCAGCGGAGCGTCGCTGCGATATTGATCGACGATGAGCCGCCGCTCCGCTCCGCCGCGTACGAGATCTTCGGTCAAGCGATAATACGTTTCCGGATCGGCGCGGCGAAATCCGTAGATCGACTGCTTCGGATCGCCGACCACGATCGTCCGTCCGTCAACATATTGACCGGATGCGTCGCGCGCGAGTCGATCGATGATGCGCGCCTGCGTGCGGTCGGTGTCCTGGAACTCGTCGACGAAGATGTAGTCGAACTGCGCGCGTGCCCGCGCGAGCACGCGCTCGTCGTCGAGTAGCGCGAGCGTGCGTAGCAACAAGTCATCGAAGTCGACGACGCCGAGCTGGCGTTTCTCGCGATCGAGGAATGCGAGGAAGCGGCGCGTCAGCGCGAGAAGCGCCATCGCCGCGCGATGGCTGACCAGGCGATCGTAGATGCTGCGGCCTTTGTTGCCCGCGCGCAGAATCTTCAGCGCTTCTTTCAGCACGCCGTGACGCGGAAGGTTCGCCTCGCGAATGTGCGTCGCGATCGGATGCAGGTAGGCGAGCCAGTCGTCGATGTCGCTCGTCTCCGGCGGCGTCTTCGCGCGGACGTACGCGAACAGTTGCCGCGCGAGATCGTCGCCGATGTCGTCGGACGTGTGGCGGATCGCCGACAGCGCGTCGATGATCTGCTCTTCCACTTCCTCGAACGCGCCGAAGTCGTAGCCGGTCTCGTCGAGCAGATCGCGGCGCTCGATCATCTGCAAAATCAAATCGCGGATCTGAAACAGATAGCCGGCGTGCGTGAAGAGCGTTTCCCATTCGCGCTCGATCTCCGGCGTCGGATGCACGCGCGTCTCATCGTCGATCCACGCGTCGTACAACTGGCCGTGCAGCAGCGAGCGCTCGAATCCCTCGATGATCTTGAACTGCGGATCGAGTCCCGCCTCGATCGGAAACGTGCGCAGCAGCGACTGGCAGAACGAGTGGATCGTCTGCGATCGCAGGAGATCGATGTTCTCGAGATGATGCGCGATCGCGCGCTGCGCTTTCTCGCGATCGCCGACGACGACGAGCGGATTCGGCGAGCCGACCGGCCACGTCGTGGCATCGCTCGCGCTTAATTCTTCGAGCGCGACGCGAATGCGGTCCGCGATCTCGCCGGCCGCTTTCTCCGTGAACGTCATCAGTACGATGCGCTCCGGCGCGAGATCCTCGCGCTCCAGCATCAGCTTGAGCACTTCCGCGACGATCGCCGTCGTCTTGCCCGTCCCCGCGCCGGCCTCGATGACGAGATTTCGCCGCGACGCTTTGACGCGCGGCGCAAATTCGAACGAGTGCTGCACCGTCATGGCGCCCGCCGCCCCGCGAGCAGCGTGCGCGGATCGCGCTGCTGCTGGATCGCGTAGCGCTCCTCCTGATCGTGGCGCGTGCGGCAGGAGTGATTGACTGGGCAGTACTTGCAGGAGTTGAAGTCGTCGTCCATCGGAAACGCGGGGAAGACGCCATTGGCGATCGCGTTGACGAAAATCTCCAGCGTCTCGATCAGGCCGTCGCGTTTCTCCTGCAGCTCGAACGCGAACTTTGCCTTGTCGGTAATCACGATCGGCTTGATCGTGCCGCTGACGTTCGCCGCGTCGACCGAGAAAAACTCCGCCGCCGCCATGGCGTACAGCGCGAGCTGCAGTCGCACGCCGCGATCGATTTTCTCCGCCAGATCTTTGTGCCGCAGCGCCTTGCCGGACTTGTAGTCGACGATGCGCAGCCGCGACGCACCGACGTCGATGCGATCGATCGTTCCCTCGACGCGCACCTGCATCCCGCGCGCGTCTACGATGAAGGGATCGGGATGATCGGCCGTGACGCGATGCTTCGCGCCGAATCGATATTCGAAATGACGCGGCACCAATTCGTTCGCCGCGAGGTCGGCGATGTCGTTGGCGACGAACTCGCGCAGGATGCGCTTCGTCGCGCGCCGCTCGATCGCGCGCACGGTGCGATTGAACGGCGGCACGACGCGCTCGTGCGCGTCGAACTGCTCGTCGATGATCTCTTCGAGCCGCTCGATCGTTTCCTCCGGAAGGTTCGGCAGCGCCGCAGCCGCGCGTGCGAATTCATCGGCGGACATCGAGCGATAGAAATGCTCGAGGATGCGGTGATCGATGCTGCCCTTGTCGCGATGATTGATCTGCAGCTCGCGCTCCGGGTGCTCGACGTCTTCGACGCCGAGGAGGTGCTTGAGGAGAAACTTCTGCGGACACTCGCCGAAGTCTTCGAGCTGCGTCGGCGACAGCGCGCTCAGCGCGGGCGCGAGGGGGGGGAGGTAGCCGTCGAAGAGGGACTTCGTTCCGGATTTTGCGAGGAGTTGGAGGGCTCGCACGTGGCGCGGCCCCTCACCCGGCGCTACGCGCCACCCTCTCCCCGCAAGCGGGGCGAGGGGCGACGCCGGGCGGTGGCCCTTCGCCCCGCTTGCGGGGAGAAGGTGGCCGAAGGCCGGATGAGGGGTGTTCCGCACATACCGCGATGGCCGCAAGACCTTTCCGAACCCATCGCTCACCGCATACGAAAAATGCACGTGCTCGGCGGAGTCGCGCAGCAGTTGTAGCAGCAGCTCCTCCTCCGCCCGCCCGTCGCCGATCTCGCGCACGCCGAGCGCACGCCGTTCCGCATCCGGAAACAGCGGATCCTCGGTGCGGCGCTGCGGGAAGACATCGTCCTGCATGCGGATGACGAAGAGGTGTTTGAAAGAACGGCCGCGGAGGCGCATCACGTCGCCGAGCCAGACTCGAGGGCGGAGGGTGGAGGGCGGGGCGCAGGGGAGGGATTCGTTTTCGATGGCATCGATGTAAGACGCGATGTCGGTCGCTCGGAGGCGCGCAAAGATGATCGCGAGGGTGTCGAGTTTTTCAGCGGCCTGGAGATCGAGTTCGGTTTCGAGGCGGAAGAGACTCGAGAGTTGCGCGAAGTCGAGAGGCAGCTCTTCGAGCTCGGCGACGAGCGCGATGTAGGCATCGATCGTTTCCGATCGTCCGCGCAACGGCGCGAGCTCTTCGTGCGTGCCGCCGGCGATGCGATATTTGCGCGTCTCGTAGTCGGCGCGGTCGGCGTCGATGCGCGTGCGCGTCTGCAAGCCGTCGCGCAGCAACTCGAGGACGTCGCCGCGCGGGAAGCCTCGCTCGCGCAGGCGGAGGAGCGTGATCGCGCCGCGTCCGATGCGGTGCGCGGCGAGCGGAGTCTCGCCGGGATGCGTCGTCGAAACAAAGCGATTGATGAGTAAGACGTCGTACGGATCGAGAGCGCGCGCGGTGATGCCGATGCTCGTCTCGCCTTCGGCGATCAGCGAGGCGACCTCTGCGCAGACTTCGCGGATCTCGTCATCGCATTTGCTCGCGTCCGCGGTGCTCTCGGGCAACGTCGACGTCGTGTACGGCCCCATCGCATCGAGAAAAGGCCGCGCGAACGGCATCTCCGTCGGCACGAATACCGCGCTCACGTTTGGCAGCAGCGCGCGCACGAACGCGAGCTGCGCGCCGGTCATGTCGTAGAAGCCGGCGATGATCTGCGGCCGCACGTCGCCGATCGAACGCTCGGCGAGCGACAGCAAATCGGCAGGATCGATCGCATTCACGGATGCGATCAATCGCTCGTACTCGTGAAACGCGCGCACGACCGCCGGCCTGCGCGATTGGATTTGCGTCACGCGCAAACCGCTGTCGCGGATGTCGCGGTACGACCGCTCCATCATCGCCGCGATGCCGCGTCCTTCCATGATGGGATGATCAATCGCACGCACGGCCATCCGCATCGCCAGCCGTCGCTCTGCTTCGCTCGCCACGCGCGGCCACTGTCCCGCGCGATTCACGATCGTCCGCGCGAGCTCTTCGAGAAAGCGAATCTGCAATCCGGCGACGCCGCGCGGCTCGCGCGCGATCACCTCGGCCGCGATCGCCTCCGCCATCCCCCGCGACGGCACGACCACGTCTTCGCTCCACGGGGCGAGCGGATCCTTGCCGCGATTTTCGAGGAGACGTTGGGCGACCGAGGAAGCGATGCTGCCGTAGGGGGCGACGTGGACAGTGGGCAAGTTCTTACGATTCTAGCGGATCAATGAAAAGCAGAAAGCAAAAAGCAGAAAGCAAAAAGCAGAAAGCAGAAATCGCAGCGTCATCCTGAGAGGCTGTGAAGGATTCGCGATCGGCGACAGAAGCGAGTCAGAAGGAGCGAGATGATGGCGTGCGCGAGACCTCGAGCCGCGAAGAACTCAAGGGGATGGTGCGGGCCGAGACAAGAAGATAGCCGCTGAAGAGCGTCGAGAAAACTGCACGGAGGTCGGTGCGGTCGGTT
>QHVT01000030.1 GCA_003223645.1 Acidobacteriota bacterium
GCGCTTTCGGCTCTTGCTTCTCGCTCATGAACCGATGGTACGGTCATTGTCACTTTTCCACAGCACGCGCGAATTCTTCACACCCTCTGAGCCGCGAAGACGGCGAAGGATCTCGAACTACGGTAATCGTGTTTTGAGATCCTTCGCTTAGAGGCTGTGAAAAAATCCCCGTCATCCTGAGTCGGCGAAGCGCGACGAAGGATCTCAAAATACGAAGAGTCTGCAATTTAGAGATCCTTCGCCGTCTACGCGGCTCAGGATGACGGATGATTTTTCACAGCGTCTCAGGATGACGCGCGCGCCGCGCGCGTCACTTCACAACCTGCAGCGCCTTCTCCACCGCGTGCAACAGCGCCGCGGCGCCGACCGGCGCGCCGGTCGCGTTCTTCATCCACATGTCGGGCGGGAGGCTGCCGTACTTCGCCATCCGCTCGAACTCGGCGCCGACGTTGCCGGCTTTCTCCATCTGCTCTTCGATCTGGAACGCGATGAGGTGTCCGATTGGGTAGTTCGGCAGGTAGAGGAAGTTGTTGACCATGTGTGCGTAGACGCCGAGGAGCACGACGTCTTTCTTCTTGAAGATCGGCGCGTAGTACTGGTTCCAGACGTCCTTCGCGATCTGCACGGTCGCGTTCTTCAACTCCTCGGGGGCCGCGTTCGGATGGTCGTACATCCAGTGCCACATCGCCATCTCGGTCAGCGCGACGCCGGCGATTTCGTAGGTGCCCCAGAAATCGTTGAGCGTTTGCAGCGCGCGTGACTCGGCGCTCGGGCTCGCGAGTCCGAGAAGCTCGAGGTCTTTCGCCTGGAACACGAACGCCAGCGCCTCGGTGAACGCGGTGTTGGGCACGCCCTGCAGCGTGTAGTAGTCGATGGTTTTCAGCGAGAACGTCTGCTCGACGTTGTGGCCCATCTCGTGGACCGCAATGTTGTAGCCCTTGTAGTCCATCCCGTTCGCGTTGACGCGCGTGCGCAGGTGCGCGTTGTCGCCGCGGCGCTGCGCGCCGAGCGCGTGGCCGGAGCCGCGCGCGGGATCGACCTCGATGTTCTTCGCGAGATACTCCGCTTTCTCTTTCGTGAAGCCGAGCTTCACGAAGAGGTTGACCATGTCCGCCTTGTAGGCCTCGGCGGTCGGATATTTTTTGCGGGTGATCGCGTTGAGCTCGTCCTCGGTGTATTTGCTCGACGAACGGAAGCCGTTGTACCAGATGTCGAACGGCTCGAGCGGACGGCCGAGGCGCTTCTCGATCAGCTTCGCGACGCGAGGCACGAGCGGCGAGGACACGACTTCCTCGAGCATCGCCTTCACGCGCGACTCGAGCATCTGCCGCCCTTCTTCGAAGCTGCGCTGAATGTGCGTCGGCGCGGTGGGCGAGTAGGGATCGACGAGCTTCGATGCCTTGAACGTCTCGAGAATTTTCGCGTAGCGCGTGTCGGGCTCGCGCCTGTTGGTGATGGTTGCAGGCGCGGGACGTCCTTCGCCCGGATCCGCGTCCTTCACCGTCGTCGCCTTCACTTCATTCGTCGACGGATTCCAGTCGACGTTCGGATTGTCGACGACGACCTCGGGGATCGACTGATCGACGATCCGCTCCATGACCTGCTGAATCGCGCGCTGCTTCGCCAATCCCGTTTTCGTGTCGGTGTAGTCGGCCTTGATCTCGTCGCGCAGGTTCCAGTGCTCGAGCAGGCGCAGCTTCGGGGCGAAGAGGCGATTGCCTTTCGCGTCGACGAGGTGGTGCATCCAGATGTTGTACGTGGCGACGTATTGCGATGAGTCGGCGGACGCCCTCGCGATCTCCTGGTTGACGTCGGACGGCACGCGCTTCGAGAAATACAGCGCGAGCGCGGCCTCGGCCCACTGCCGCCGCGACCACTTCTCGCCTTCGGTGAGTCGTTGTTCGAGCGAAGTAATCGGGAAGTTTAACAGAACGACGAAGGCGAGCTTGTTCGCGAAGAAGTCGTCGTTGATGTGCGCGGACGGATCGTAGCCGGCCATGATCTCGTCGAAGGGAAGGACGGGACCGAGGTCGAGGTCGGATTGCCAGCGCATGTCGCGCGCGATCTCGTTCATGTGGCCGCCGATCGACTCGAGGACGAACTGCATGCGATTGAAGAGTGCGTCGAGCGCCGCCTGATCGCCGGCGAAATGCGTGCGCACGAGATCCTCGAACGCGGCCTGATCGCCGTCCTCCGCGCGCCAGAACTGCGCGACCTGTTTGATCCCGCGCTGCGCCCGCGCGCGTTGCGCTTCGCCGTATTTCGTGACGAGTTCGTTCTCGAGTTTCTGCATCGATTCGGTGGAAGTCTGAGCGAATGCCGGCGCCGTGAGCATGGCCACGAGCGCAGCGGCAGCGAAAATTCGTGACACGCTGCGGCTCCTTTCGGCCGGCATTCTACTTGGGACGCTTCTTCGTCCGATGCGTCGGCTGTGCGGTCCACGGATCGTCCGGCCATGGGTGTCTCGGATAGCGTCCACGTAGTTCTTTGCGTACCTGCTGGTAGCCGTTGTCCCAGAAGCTGCGCAGGTCGCGGGTGATCTGGACGGGGCGGCCGTTGGGGGCGAGGAGCTCGAACGTGACGGGGGTTTGCGATTTGCCGATGCGCGGGGTTTCGGCGAGGCCGAAGAGCTCTTGCAGTTTGACGAACGCGAAGATCGATCCGTCTTCGCGATATTCGAGTCTGGCGCTGCGGCCGCTCGGGAGGTCGAGGCGTTCGGGGCCGCCGATCGCGCGGCGTCGCTGAAGCTCGGGGTCGAGTTCTTTCTTCGGAGTGAGGCGCTCGACTTCAGCAGGGTCGGGCGGGACGTTGATTTCTTTGAGCAGGAGCGCGTCGTACCAGACGCGTTTCGTCGCACGCACACGGCTGCCGGTCCACTCGTGAATGACGTCTTCGTGCGTTGGTGTGAGCCATTCGCGCTCGATCGTCGATGCGACGCGAATCAACTCGCCGCTGATGTCGAGCGCGACGAGGAGCTCGCCGGTGTGCATGCCGCTTTCTTTCGCGAGCATCGCGCCGGTGCCGCTCGCCAGCAGGACTCGCAATGAACCGGGCTCGCGCCGCATGGCGACGCGATCGGGGTAGCCGGCGAGGAGCGCGCGTCGCACGTCGCCTTTTCCTTTCGCGAAGCGCGACAACTCGCGTACCGCGTGATCGAGTCGCGGCGAATCCGCGAGCGTCAGTGCATCGCCGACGCTGCGCACATCCTCGGCGAGCAGCGCAGCGACGCGCACTCCCGCTTCGCCCGCATCGTGCAGCACGCGCGCGAGTCGTGGATGCAGCGGGATGCGCTGCAGGTTGTCGTCGAGTGCGCGCAATCGTCGCAGCAACTCGATCGCGGCTTCGATGCGCTGCTCCGGCGGGCGCTCGAACCACTCGAACGTCAGCGGATCGCCGCCCCACGCGAGGATGTCGAGCACGGGCGACGCGAGATCGACACGCCGCACGTCGGGCTCGCGATGGGGGCGCAACATCATGCGTTGATCCCACAGTCGCGTCGCGCGTCCCGGCCCGGTGCGTCCCGCGCGGCCGGCGCGCTGGTCGGCGGAGTCGAGCGAGATGTGCTCCGTCACGAGATGATCGACTGCGGTCTCGGAGTCGAAGCGCAGCACTTTGTGCAGGCCGGAGTCGATCACGTCGGTGACGCCTTCGACGGTGAGGGACGTCTCGGCGACGTTCGTGGCCAGGATGATTTTTCGTTCGCTTGACGGAGCGAGCGCGCGCTCCTGCGCGTCGACGTCGAGAGAGCCATGGAGTGGCAACGCGTTCATGTCCGAGAGCAGCACGCGCGTCGTCTCGATCTCGCGTGCGCCGGGCAGAAAACAGAGGATGTGTCCCTTCGCGTCTTTCGCGACCTCGCGCACGGCCTGCGCCATCGTGAGAGTCGGCGCGTAGCGGACGTCGATCGGATACTTGCGCGACTCGATCTCGAGCACGCGCGCGTTCAAAAATCGCGCGACCGGATCCGCATCCATCGTCGCCGACATCACGACGACCGCGAGATCGCCGCGCGCATCCGCGGCCTGCTTCACCAGCGCCAGCGCGAGGTCTGCGTGGATGCTGCGCTCGTGAAACTCGTCGAGCACGACGACGGCGAAGTCGCTGAGCAGCGGATCGGATTGCAATCGCGCGGTGAGAATGCCTTCGGTCGCGACGAGCAACTGCGTGCGTGCGCCGAAGCGGCGCTCGAAGCGAATCTGCCAGCCGATCTCCTCGCCGATCGTCCAGCCGCGCTCGTCGGCGATGCGTCGCGCGAGCGCGCGCGCTGCGACGCGCCGCGGCTGCAACAGGATCGTGCGGCCGAGGCGCGTGAGCGCGGGAGGGATGCGCGTGGTCTTGCCGGCGCCGGGAGGCGCAATCACGACGGCGCGTTTTTCGGCGCGCACGAGAGCGACGAGATCGTCGACGTACGGGTCGACCGGGAGCGGTGTTTGCACTCGAGATCGCATTATGGCAAGCGACGACATCGACTACAGCGCGGAAGGCCGCACGCCTCCTCACGAGAAAGACGACCCGACGAACGAGGGATACGACGAAGCCGCCCACGGCGGCGACAGCAAGTACGGCGTTCCCGAGGGGCAAGGCGGCGTGTTCGGCACCAGCGGAGGCGGCACCTACGACGGCGGGATGCACGTCGAAGAGCGGCCGGTGATTACCACCGAGCGCGGCAAGGACGAGAACCCGGGCTCATAGGCTCACAGGCGCATGGGCGCATAGGCGCATGGGCTTATAGGCGCATGGGCTCATAGGGAGGCTCATAGGCTATGCGCCCATGAGCCTCTGCGCCCATGAGCCTCTGCGCCCATGAGCCTCTGCGCCCCATGAGCCTCTGCGCCCATGAGCCTCTGCGCCCATGAGCCTTGACAACCTCGTCCCATGAACCTATTGTACTAGTAGTCTAGTACAATGGCTCAACTATTCAGGCTCGACTCTTCCTCCGGCGTCCCCTTCTACCGGCAGATCATCGATCAGGTGCTGCTCGCCGTCGCCGACGGGCGGCTGAAGGTGGGGGCGCAGCTTCCGACGGTTCGCCAGCTCGCGGTCGACCTTTCCGTGAATCTCAACACGGTCGCAAAGGCCTATCGCGAGATGGAGATCCGGGGAATCGTGCAGACGCAGCAGGGTACGGGAACGTTCATCGCCGCGCGTGCCAGCGGCGGTCGCGCCCGCGAGAAGCGTAAGGCCGTCAGCGACCTCCTCGATCGATTCATCGCCAATGCAGAAGCGCACGGCGTTCCCATCGAGGACCTCGTCGAAGCGCTCGTGGAGCGGGCCGAAAACGCCCGAAGGAGAACAACATGATCATTCCCGTCACCGCCCGGAAGAGACGCCGCGGGCCGAAGAAAGAGGACGAAGAGCAAACGCAGACGTCGCGCTCCAGGAGCGACGCCCTGCATCTGGAAAACGATCTACGTGGCGGCGCGCGGCGCTACATCAACGGCGTGAGTCTCGCGGCGTTTGTCATCCTGATGCTCGCCGCATCCGGTGCCGGCGCCGCGAAGTTGCCGTGGGTCGCCGGCGGCTTGCTGCTCCTCGCAATTCTCGCGCTGTTCGGCATCAAGGTCGCCAACCAGTGGGAGAAGGCGGTCGTGCTGCGCTTCGGAAAATTCAGCTCGCTGCGCGGTCCGGGACTCTTCTTCATCATTCCGGTCGTCGACGAGATCTCGCATCTCATCGATCAGCGCGTGCGCGTGACGGACGTGACCGCGGAGTCCGCGCTGACGCGCGACACCGTGCCGGTCGACGTCGATGCGATCGTGTTCTGGACGGTGTGGGACGCGCAGAAATCCGTCCTCGAGGTGTCGGACTACTTCACCGCGATCGCGATGTCCGCACAGACCGCGCTTCGCGAGTCGATCGGCCGCGCGGAGTTGGCGTCGATGATCACCGAGCGCGAGCGCCTCGGCATCGAGCTGCGCCGCATCCTCGACGAGAAGACCAATCCGTGGGGCATCACCGTGCATTCTGTCGAGATTCGCGACGTGAAGATCCCGCAGGCGCTCGAAGACGCGATGAGCCGTCAGGCGCAGGCCGAGCGCGAGCGCCAGGCGCGCATCATCTTAGGCACCGCCGAAACCGAGATCGCGTCGCGCTTCGTCACCGCGGGAAAGGAGTACGAAAACCGCCCCGTCGCGCTGCATCTCCGCGCGATGAACATGCTGTACGAAGCGATCAAGGAGAAAGGCTCGATGGTGATCGTCCCGTCGAGCGCGGTCGAGACGATGGGACTCGGCGGAATGGCGGGGCTCACGTCGCTCGGCGGGAGTATGACGAAGGAGACGGCGGGCTGAAGCCCCGCCGCTCAGGCGGTGTAGCGCAGGCTTTCCAGCCTGCGCTCCGGGGGGCAGGTTAGAAAACCTGCCCCACACCAGTCCTCACCCGGTCGAGTCCAGAATCTCCTCGATCGACGTCCGCCGGCACGTGTACATCGGCGTGTCGCGCACCGTGAACCGGTGTAGCGCAGGCTTTCCAGCCTGCGCCCCGGGGGCAGGTTGGTAACCTGCCCCACACCAGTCCTCACCCGATCGAGTCCAGAATCTCCTCGATTGACGTCCGCCGGCACGTGTACATCGGCGTGTCGCGCACGGTGAATTTCGATGACTCGGTCTCGCGCAGTTCCTGCACGAGATCGAGGAACTCGTCGGCGGTGTCGGACTCGAAGGCGACGACGAAGTCCTGGTCGTCGAGGCCGAATGAATAGGTCGTGTTGATTTTTACGCGCGGGTATTTGTGGCCGATGGCGATGTGCTCGGCCATGATGCGCTGGCGCTCGGACATCGGGAGCAGGTACCAGTCGCGCGTTTTCACGAAGGGATAGACGAAGAGGAACGGCTTCTTGCCGGGGACGATGCGCAGGCGGCGTCCTTCCTGTCCTTCGTGCACGTGCTCGTCGACGTACTGCGAGTGTTTCGTCATCGCGAGGAGCGACTGCGGGATCTCGAGGTAGCGGCCGAGGATGGACCTGTTGATGTCGGCGATCATCTTCTGGAACGGATCGATGTCGAAGCCGATGCGCCAGAGCATGAAGTCGATGCCGGCCTTTAATCCGAGCGTCGAATACGGCAGCACGATCATCGGTCCTTGATAGCGCCGGACGATCTCCGCGAGCTCGCGTTTCGCGTTCGCTTTCTCGTCCGCGGGCAGTGAGCGGAACGCGCGATCGACACTGAAGAACATGAAATTCACGAACTGGCGTTGCAAAGGAGTTTGGGGCTTCGATTCCGAGCGTGTTTCCGGAGCGGTGGCGGTCGTCATGGTGGTTCGCGATTCTAACAGTTGCGCGGTTGCGCAGTTACGCGGTCGCGCCGTTGCCCATGCTGCGAAACTGAGCGACCGCGCAACTGCGTAACCAATGTACGATGCCGGCCGTGGCGCCGCGCCCTCCGGTCACGCAACATTCCGCGCAACCCGCGACGCGGAATTACCAGCAGTTGCTGACGAAGCTGCTGCGGCACGGCGCGTTTCCGCAGCTGCGCAAGATCGTCGAGAAGACGCTCCCGGCCGACGTCGCGCCGGTGCTGCCGCTGCTGCTCGAAGAGGACCGCAATCGCATCCTCTCGCTCCTCATCGAAGCGGGAAAAGCGGCGCGCGCGCTGCTCAGCCTCGATGAAAACGATTTGAACGAACTGCTCGACGCGATCGACGACTCGACGCTCGCATCGGTCTGCAGTTCGTCCGCGCCCGACGATGCCGCCGACCTGCTGGACGTGCTCGACGAAGAGCGACGCTCGCGCGTGCTCGAGATTCTCGGCGCCGCGCAAGGCGCGAAGCTCGAGTCGCTGCTCGAAGGCGAAGAAGAGACCGCGGGCTCGCTGATGAACACGGAGTTCCTCGCGCTGGACGAGGACCTCACCGTCGCCGAAGCGATCGAGGCGATCCGGCAGTACCCGCGGAAAGAATCGTTCTTCTACGTCTACTGCGTCGACAGCGAGCAGCATCTCGTCGGCGTGCTGTCGCTGCGTAGTCTGATCCTCGCGGAGCTGGGATCGAAGCTGCGCGACATCATGGTGCAGGGTGTCGTGCGGACGCAGATCGACTCGAGGCCCGAGGAAGTCGCGCAGCTCGTCTCGAAATACGACTTGCTGTCGATTCCGGTCGTCGATCATCAGAACGTGCTCGTCGGCGTCGTCACCGTCGACGACGTGCTCGACGTGATTCAGGAGCAGGCGGAAGAAGATCTCTTGCACCTGGCCGGCGTCGATATCTCCGAGCGCGTGACGACGCCCGCGCGCGAGTCGTGGCGCACGCGGTTTCCGTGGCTCGCGGTCAATCTCGTGACGGCGTTTCTCGCGGCGTCGGTCGTGCGGCTGTTCGAAGGGACGATTCAGAAGTGGACCGCGCTCGCGGCGTTCATGCCGATCGTTGCGGGGATGGGCGGGAATGCCGGAACGCAGACGCTGACGGTATTCGTGCGCGCGCTCGCCCTCCGCGAGATCGACTGGGCGACAGGCATGAAAGCGATCGGGAAGGAAATGCTCGTCGGGTTCATGAACGGCGCGGCCAACGGATTCCTGACGTTCCTCATCGTCGGCTTCTGGACGGGCGATTGGATCCTGGCGACGATCCTTTTCACCGCGATGTGCGTGAATCTCGTCATCGCCGGCGTCGCTGGCGGACTCGTCCCTCTCATCCTCGAGCGTCGCGGCTTCGATCCTGCGGTCGCGTCGTCGATTTTCGTGACGACCTGTACCGATGTGGGCGGCTTTTTCTCGTTCCTCGGCCTCGCCACGCTGGCAATTCGCTGGGTCGGGCGCTGAAGCGGCGTGACCAATCGGAGAACACGGACTGCAACGGATGAGGTGCAGTTCGCGTAAGTTTCAGCCGATCAGCGAGTTAGCTCAGTCGCACATTCTCGTGTGCAAAGCGGGGAAACCGGCCATTTTTTGCGGTCTGGCGCGGATTTCAGGGCGTTTTCCGCAGCGATTTCCACACAAACTGTGTAAACGAATGATCACGTTCCCGCACAAAGCGGGGCTCGGCGGCGGTAAGGTCCAGAATTGCTGAAGGTTCGCCGTCGCGGCTGCCTCCGTCGACGATCGCGTCGAGCCGGTCCTGCAAATTTCGTGGCAGCGAATCCGGCACGGTCGCTGCCGGCTCGCCGCTGCGATTTGCGCTCGTCGAGACGAGCGGACCGCTGCGCTCGGCGAGGTCGCGCAGCCACTCGAGTGCGGGGATGCGCACAGCGAGCGTCGACTCGCCGCGACTGGCCGGAATGGGCGCCGACAGCGGAAGGATGGCAGTGAGGGGAGCGGGCCAGATGGAGTCGAGCGACGCGAGCAATTCCGGCGAAGCGGAGATGCCCAGCTCGCGGAGCTGGTCGATCGACGACGCGAGGACGATGAACGGCTTCGTCTCGTCGCGTCCCTTGAGGTCGGCGATGCGCTCGACCGCGTCCGCATTCGTGGCGACGGCATGCAGGCCGTAGATCGTGTCGGTCGGCATCAGCACGACGCTTCCTTCGCGCAGGAGTTTCGCGATCTCGCTCAGCTGCAGCGCCGTCGGCGCGTCGTCGATGTGCCAGAGTCGTGTCATGACCCGGTTGCGCGGTTACGCAGTCTCGCGGTCGTGCGGCAGTTCAAACCGCGTGACCGCGCAACTGCGCAACCTTCGCTCCTTCCAGCAGCTCTCGCGCGTGCGCGAACGCCGACTCCGATACTTTCTCGCCGCCCAGCATGCGCGCGATCTCCGCCACGCGCTCCTCGGCATCATCGAGCCGGCGGATGCGCGCTCGCGTGTGGCCGGCGTGATCTTCTTTCCAAACATAAAAGTGCGTGGTGCCGAAGCTCGCGATCTGCGGGAGGTGCGTGACGCAGATGACTTGATTGCGCGCGGCGAGCTCCTGCAGTTTGCGTCCGACGATTTCCGCGACGCGGCCGCCGATGCCGGCGTCGATCTCGTCGAACACGAGCGTCGCGGCGGCGGAATGCGTCGATGCTTTGAACAGCGCCGCGGCGATCGCGAGCTGGATGCGCGACAGCTCGCCGCCCGACGCGATGCGCTGCATCGCCTTCGGCTCTTCGCCGCGATTCGGCGCGATGAGGACGTCGATGCGATCGATGCCGTCTGCGCCTCCGCGCTCGACGTTCTCGACGACGACGCGCACGGTCGTCCGCTCCATCGCCAGATCGTTCAACTGTTTCTGAATCGCCTGCTCGAATGCGCGCGCGGCTTTCTTGCGCGCGGCCGAGAGTTTCTCCGCGGCTTTGCGATAGACGCCGAGGCGCGCGGCTTCGGCCTGCTGGAGTTTCTCGACGTTCGCTTCGTAGTCGGCCAGGCGCTCGTATTCGTCCTGAGCGCGGCCGAGGTGATCGAGGACGGCGGTGATCGTGCCGCCGTACTTTTTGTTCAGGCGTTCGATCGTCACGAGACGGTCTTCGACCTGTTCGAGCCGCGCGGGATCGTGGCGGACGGTCTCGCTCAGACGGCCCAACGTGCGCGCGACTTCCTGCAGACGATAGAGCGCGTCCTGCAGATCGTCGCCGATCTGACGCAGGTCCGCGATGTGCTTCGACAGCGGCTGCAGCATGTGAATGGCGCGCCCGAGCTGCGCGATCGACGAGTTCTCATCGTCGTCGACGAGCTGAAACGCGCCCGACGTCGCCTCGATCATCTCGCGCGCGTGACTGAGCACCGCTTTCTCTTCGAGCAGCGCGTCTTCTTCCGCGGGATCGAGTTTCGCCGCCGAGATTTCGTCGAGCTGGTACCTGAGGAGATCCAGCTGCAAGGCGCGGTCGCGCTGTGCCCCGGTCATCTCCCGCAACTGATCCGCGGCCTGCTTCCAGTCGCGATACGCCTCACGCGTCGTCACCAGCAACTCGTCGTGATTGCCGTACTCGTCGACGAGCTCGCGATACGTTTGTCCCGCGACGCGCTGATGCGATTCCTGCTGTCCGTGAATCTCGAGCAGCGCATCCATCGCTGCGCCGAGCTCGCGGACGGAGAGCGGCGAGCCGTTGATCAAAACGCGCGAGCGTCCGCCGATCTCGCGCCGCACGATCAGCTCACCCTGCGCGTCGAAATCGATGCCGATCTCCTCCAGTTGACGCGCGGTTTTTTTCGGCACATGGAAAACGGCCTCGGCCGTCATCTTGTCCGTGCCGCCGCGGATCATGTCGCTCGATCCGCGTGCGCCGCGCAGAAACTCCAGCGAATCGATGAGCAGCGACTTGCCCGCGCCGGTCTCCCCGGTGAGCACGTTCAGTCCGCTTCCGGGCTCGATGGCGAGCTCTTCGACGATCGCCAGATTGCGAACTTTCAGGTACGTAATCACCGCGCGAAGTATAGGGCGCTTCGCGCGATGGCGGCTTCGCGCTGGCGGCTTCGCGCCGATGGCGGATGGCGGATGGCAGATGGCGGATGGCAGATGGCGGATGGCAGATGGCCCCACCGCCCGGCTCGGTTCTGCCATCCGCCATCCGCCATCCGCCATCCGCCATCCGGTATCGCCATCGGCCCAGCCATTGCTTTATCCGACCTCATGAAAACGCGGACGACAATTCTCGCGATGGTGGTGCTGTGCGCCGTCGCGTGCACGAAACAGGAAGCCAGACAGGCGCAGCAGGACGCGAAGGCGAAGGCGCGGCAGGTCGCGGACAAGGTCAGCGCCATCGTCGACGTTGCGGTCCCCTTCAACGGAACAGAGGAAGACAAGCAGGCGCGCGAGAAGCAGCGCTTCGATGAAGGGTGGCGCAGGCTCGACGTGTTTCGCAACGTGCGGCCGGCCGTCGCGGGACCTGCACAACCTGCAAAACCGAAGGTGCAGATCACGTTCGTCGCGAACGGGAAGGAGTCGTTGAAGAAGATGACTCCGGAGATGATCAACAGTGCGCCGGTCGCGATCCCGATCAAAGGCGACGTGAACGGGCCGTCGGTGTTGAAGACGCAGGTGTATCTCGACCGGCTCGACTTCGCCGTCGGCGCGATCGACGGACGATGGGGACGCAACTCGGCGATCGCGCTCTGGTGGTATCAGCGCGCGCATGGCATCAACGCTGCGGAGCCGGGTGCGGTCGACGAGCAGACGTTCCGAGCGCTCGCGGAGGCAGCGGGCGGCGTAGCGCCGCTGGTGTCGTACACGCTGACGGACGACGACGTGAAGGGACCGTTCGTGAGCGTGCCGCAGGACATGTACGAGAAGGCGAACCTCGATTGCCTCTGCTACGAGTCGAAGCTGGAGAAGCTCTCCGAGCGGTTCCACGCGACGCAGGACTTTCTCGAGCTTCTCAATCCCGACGTCGAGTTCTCATCGCTCAACGCCGGCGACAAGATCTGGGCGCCGAACGTGCGCGAGCCGGTGACGCAGGACCGTCCGGACATCGCGCGCGTCGTCGTATCGATTCGCGGCAACACGTTCAACGCGTTCGACGCGCAGGGCAATCTGATCTTCCATGCGCCGACGACCGTCGGCTCGAAGTACGACCCGTCGCCGAACGAGACGGTGTACGTGAAGGACATCATCCACGATCCGTATTTTCACTATCAGCCGACGCTGTTCAGCGAAGTGCCGGACGAAGAGCCGGAGGCGCATCTGAAGCCGGGACCGAACTCGCCGGTCGGCGTCGTCTGGATCGCGTTGAGCAAAGCGCACTTCGGAATCCACGGCACGTCGGATCCCGACTCGATCGGCTACGCCTCCTCGCACGGCTGCGTGCGACTCGCGAACTGGGACGCGCAGGAAGTGTCGCACCGCATCGCGAAGAACGTGCAGGTGGAGTTCCTCGACACGCAGAGGACGACGCAGACCGCGTCGCAATAAACCCGGTTGCGCGGTTGCCCGGTCACGCAGTGCGGCGGGCTGGTGCCCGCCGCTCTGTTTTTGCCGCGTAACCGAGCAACCGCGCAACTACTGTCAAGCAACCGCTTCGCTCAACATCGCGGGCGTCACTCCCGGGTCCTTCACGTTGCCGAGGAGCGTGAGCGAGAGCGACGACGGGTCAACGATCGTGTGCGCCACCTGCTGGATGTCGTCGAGGGTCACGTTGTCGATGTGCTGGATGATCTCGTCGGGTGTGTACTGGCGGCCGAAGTAATACTCCTGGCGCGCGATGCCGGACATGCGGCTGATCGTCGACTCGAGCGACAGCAGGATCGATCCCTTGAGATGAAGCTTCGCGGACGCGAGCTCGTCGGCCGTCGCGCCGGTCTGTTTGATCTTGCTCATCTCCGCGAGCGTGAGGTCGAGGACGCGCCGCAGATTCTTCGGTGCGCACGCGGCGTAGACGGCTTCGTATCCGCCGTGCAGATATCCGTTGTGATACGACGCGATGCTGTAGACGAGTCCTTCCTGTTCGCGGATGCGCTGGAAGAGGCGCGACGACATGCTGCCGCCGAGGATCGCGTTGAAGAGGGCGGCGGCGTAGCGCTCGTGGCCCTGTTGCGGATAGCCGCGCGATCCGAGGCAGAGGTGGACCTGCTCGAGCTCGCGCTTCTCGCGGAGGATGACGTGCTGCTTGGGAGTCGGCGCGTTCCATTCGCGGCGAAAGGGAGGGCGGGCGGCGGGCGCGAACTGGCGCTCGAGGAACGGCAGCACGTCCTCGGGCCGCACGTTTCCCGATGCCGCGAAGATCACGTTCGACGGCTGAAACGTTTCTTCGTAATGCTCGATGATCTTCGCGCGCTCGATGCGCGTGATCGTCTCCTCGGTGCCGAGGATCGGACGGCCGAGCGGATGATCGGGCCAGAACGCCGTGACGAAAATCTCGTGCACGAGATCGTCCGGCGTGTCCTCGACCATCTTGATCTCTTCGAGGATGACGCCGCGCTCCATCTCGACGTCGTCCACGTTGAAGCGCGGCTCGCGCAAGATCTCGGTCAGCAGGTCGAGTGCGGTCGGCACCTGCTCGTCGAGCACGTGCGCGTAGAACGACGTGTACTCCTTGCCGGTGAACGCGTCGACGTCACCGCCGAGGATGTCGATCACCTGCGCGATCTCGGCGGTGCTGCGCTTCTGCGTCCCTTTGAAGACGAGATGCTCGAGGAAATGCGACGCGCCGCCGTGCTCCTCCGACTCGACGGCCGATCCGCTGCGCAGGTAATAGCCGAGCGCGACGGAGCGGACGTACGGAAGCGTCTCGATCAGGACGGTGAGTCCCGAGGGGAGCGTGGTCTTGAAGAGAGGATCGGTTTTTCGCGTCACGTGGGGCGCGATTCTACTTCGCACTCGCCGCCGCGACCCTTGCCTGGATCTCCATGTCCAGATCCATCACGGTGTAGACCCACTCGCTGTAGTCGCTCGCGCCGTTGAATTCGATGTAGCTTTTTCCTTCGGCAGCGGGGCGCACACCGATGAACGGGCCGACGTAATCGCGCGGGGAGGCTTCCTTGACCAACTTGCGCGGCCCGGGGGTCGCGGTGCTCGCGCCGGTATTCGCGTAGTTGGCGATGTTCGGAGGGACGTTCGCTCCCCCTCCCTGCACCGCGCTCGGAGGCACGAGAATCCAGTCGTCTTGTTTTCCGGTGATCGGGCAGACCGGCTTGTCGATGCCGCGTATGAACCGCGGACGGCGCGCCTCGAGGATCTGATCGAGGCTCGTCGGCGTGCCGCCGTTCTTCTTGCCCCACGCTTCGATCGCGCGCGCGAACTGCTTCATCAGGAAGATCGTCTGCCGGTCGCGCTCGCGCCCCATGACGAGCGACCACTGGTCGGGCACGGTGTAGGCGATCACCAGCGCGATGATCGTGAGGATCACGAGCAGCGCGGCGAGGGTGAAGCCCTCTTGATTGGATGGCAGATGGCGGATGGCGGATGGCGGATGGCGGATGGCGGACGGCGGATGGCGGATGGCGGATGGCAGAGACTTACCGCGGGCGGGCGGGGCCATCTGCTGTCCGCCATCTGCCATCTGCTTAAAGATCCGCGTACGGAACATGATCGAGTGTCTCGCCCGGCGCTTTGCTCTTCACGTCGATGACGCCGGGCTCCAGGCTGGCGTTGGGATCGGTCTCTGCCGGAACGGCCTCGGTGCCGCCCGCTTCGCTGTTCTCGAGCGGGTTGTCCATGACCAGCTCCCAGTCGGCCTGCTTCGTGATCGGGTCGGGCGGGATCTTGCGCACGTAGTTCGGCACGAGGTCTTGGAGGCTCGCCGGATAGTGCTGTTTGTCGGCGTAGTAGTTGTCGATGCATTTGCGCAGCTGGAAGAGGTTGTCTTTCAGCGCGGCCTCGGCGGCTTTGCGCTGCGCAAACTTGACGTTGACGATCGCCACGGCGGCAAGGATGCCGATGATCGTGACGACGACGATCAGCTCGATCAACGAGAAGCCTTTTTGTGAACGCTGTTTCATCGGGGTCACCATTCGTTGTAATGCGTCTTGCCGTCGAGGGCGAGCGCGGTCGATTTGGAATGCACTTCGAACACGTTGTCGCCGTTGCTCATCGACGTGTCTGGGTCGTCGGTCGTGGAGAGCGTGTTCCATTCTTTACGGCCGGTCATCGGATCGATGAGATCGCGCTCGCGGATGAGACGGATCGTTTTTCCGTCCGACATCTTGATGCCTTCGAGCAACTCGTCGAGGTCTTTCGGATACCCCTCCGAGCCGAGGGCCTGCATCTGCGCGGGCCTCAACGTCGCGTTCGGCAGATTGGCCATGCCCATCAGATCGTGCCAGCGATCGATCGCGTCGGTGATCTTGCGCAGGCGGTCGTGCAGCTCGATCTCCTTCTGACGCCGCAGGCTGAAGCGCGCAACCGGCAGAGCGACCGCGGCGAGAATCGCGATGATCGCGCACACGGTCACCAGTTCGGCGAGCGTGAAGCCCTTTTCGGCGCCTCCGCGGCGGATGGCGGATCGCGGACGGCGGATGGCCGAGCACACGACTGGCGTGCCTTCCAATCGGCGTTTCGCCATCTGCCATCTGCCCTCTGCCATCTGTTTCATTGAACGTGCGCTTTGCCGCCCGCGACCGCGGCGACGACCTGCTCTCCGCCGCGGTTGCGGATATCGGGATTGTCGATGATCAGGAACGTCTCGCCGATCACTCCGCCGTGCACGCGAATCGAGAGAACGACTCCGCCGCTGACGAACTGCAGCGGCTTGCCGTTCGTCGGCTTCACTTTGATCGTTCCCGCTTCGCGGTCGATCGCGATCGCCGGCGCGGCCGTCGCATCGACGACGAGCGCCGGTCCGAACACGATGTCGGTGACGTCCATCGCGCGCGGATTGAAGTGGAACGTCAGCTCCGGAACGGTCAGATCGTCGAGGTCCATTCCGATGATGTTCCACAGCTTCGTCTCGCCGGGAGAGAGCGAGATGGATGACGGCTGCGGCGCGAGACGCGGAGCGAGGCGCAGCGCGGCGGTGTCAGGTTCGGAGATGCTCGTCTCGCTGAGACTCGTCGCGGCGAAGTTGTTGCTCTTCGTCGTGTCGAGCTTCACTTCCGGCTCGGGCGGCGGCTGATTCGGATTCGGTTTCGGCGCGGCCTGCGGTTGCGGCTGGCGGTCCTGAGTCGCGGGCGGCTTGTCCGGAATGATGTAGTTGCCCGGCTCGTCTCCTACGGGCTGATAACCCGCAACCGCGGCATTGAACTGTTGATCGTTGCGGTTCGCGAACGGATCACCGACCGAGCCCTGCGACTCGATGCGCGGCGAGATCCCGCGGAACGTGAGGTTCGTTCCCGTGCCGACCCACATCGGCGCCAGATCTTCCTCGGTGATGTCGGGGATGCGGATGATGTGCGGCGTCATCGTCAGCACGAGGTCGGTGCGCGTTTCTTCTTTGCGCGTCTTCGTGAACAGACGTCCGATCACGGGGATGTCGCCGAGGCCGGGCGTCTTGTCGTTGCCCTCCGTTTTGGTCGACTGAATGAGGCCGGCAAGGAAATTCGTCTCGCCGTCTTTCAGACGGATCGTCGACTCGATCGTGCGCGTCGCGAACGTCGGCTGGTCCTGTCCCGCGAACGTGACCACCGGTCCCTGGTTCGAGACTTCGACCGTGAGCTTCAGCGTGACTTCGCGGTTGTGATGCACGCGCGGCTCGATGCCGACCTTGATGCCGACGTCCTGATACTGGAACGACGTGTACGGCGCGGTGAGCGACGGGTTGGTGCTGCCGGTGCCGCCGGGGTTGTAGCCCTGGATCGTGGTGACGGGAACGGGGATGCGCTGTCCGATGTGCAGCGTCGCTTTCTCGCCTTCGGAGATGCGCAGCTCGGGATTGGCGAGCAGCTCGCTCGAGCCGATCGATTTGAGCAGCGAATAGGTGGCGGTCGGAATCGAGAACGTGACGTTGTTCTTGATGTCGTTCAAGCTGCCGACGACGCGCGCGATGTCGGAGAGCGTGCCGCCGTTGAAGTTCGCGGCCTTTCCGTCGGCGCCGACGGTGAAGGGCTGCGGTGAGCTCTTCTGAATGCCGATGGCGAGCCCCATGTCGCGCACTTTGTTGAGATCGAGCTGCACGAGCTCGACGTCGACGACGACTTCGGCTTTGGCCTTGTCGTTCGCTTCGATGATCTTTTCCGCGATGCGCACCTTGTCCGCGGTGTCGCGGATGGTGATCGCGTTGAGCGCCTTGAGCGGGAAGACGTTGCGCGCCTCGATCATCGTGCGCACGACGTTGGTGACCTGCTCGGCGTCGCCGTTCGAGAGATAGAACGTGCGGATGACGAGGTCTTCGTAGTCGCGCCGCGCCTGCGGGTTGTCGGGGACGACGATGATCGTCTTCTCGTCGAGGACTTTGTAGAAGTGATTCGCGGCCTGCATGACGCGCTCGAGCGCGGTCTGCGCGGTGACCTCGTGCAGGTCGATGGTGATGCGGTCGTCCTTCACCGCCTGATCGAACAGGATGTTGATGCCGAACGCGTTGCCGAGGGCGCGGTAGATGTCCTTGACCGGAGTGTCGTGCGAGAACGTGAGCGTGATCGGCTCGTTCGACGCGGGATTCAGCTGCGGCGGCTGGGCTTTGGAGATCGCCGACTGCGCGCGCTTCTTGATCTCGTCGATGGAGACCAGCTGGGCTGCGGCCTGCTGGATCTGCTGAATCAAGTCGAGTGCGTGCGAGAGCTCGACGACCGCGTACTGATTGGTCGGATCGAGACGAACGGTGAGCTCTAGTTCCGTCGATGCGAGCTGCGCGAGCCGGAACTGCTCGGGTCCGCGCGCCTGGCGCGCCGCGTCGCGCAGCGTCTTCCCTTTTTCGAAGTGCACGCGCGAGGCCTCGAGGCGCGCGCGCTGCACTTCCATCTGGTAGCGGCGGTTGTCGGGCGAGATCTCGAGCGCGCGCTCGTACTGCACCACCGCCTCATCCCAGTTCTTTTCCTTCTCCGCCTTCTGGCCGTTGTTGAACGCGTTGTAGCTGACGCAGGAGGAGAGCAGGAACGCGATGCTGAGAGCTGCCGTGGTTTTCTTTAGGTTCATTTCAGTTCCTGGTTCCTGGTGCTGGGTGCCGCGTGCCGGGTGCTGAGTCATTCGTCTCTTCTCAGCACCCTGCACTCTTCACTCAGCACATTTTCTTCGTTTCTTCTGACGATCGGCGTGAGCGTTAGTCACTGTCCGAGCGGAATGCGCTGGCGGACATCGGGGGGAAATCCGACGAAGCCGATCTCGGCCGATTCGATCCCGATACCGCGGAGAATGAACTTGCCTTCGATGATGTCGCCGACGCGCGCGTTCACGATCTCGCCTTCGCGCGCGAAAGTCGCGATCGGATTTTTCGGCTGGCCGAACATGCCGATGAATTTGTAGTTGAACGTCGGCGGAACGGGTGGCGGCGGCGGTGGCGGAACCTCCGGCTCCGTTTCGCACGCGGTGCCGATGCCGTCGCGGTCGACGTCCTGCTGATCAGGGTTCGCCATCGCCACGCAGTTGTCGCGAAAGTCCGGAACGCCGTCTTTGTCCTGGTCGGGCGGCGGCGCGGGGGGAGGCGGCGGGGGAGGAGGCGGCGGGGGAGGCGGCTCGTAAAACGCGAAGAGATTCCGCCGGCTCTTGTAGCTGCCGCTGTCCGCATCGAGAAGATCGAGATGCACCGGCTCGACTCCGGGCGTGCTGACCTCGCGCGCCGCCGGATGCGGCGCCGGAGCCGGCGTCAGCGCGTCGTGATGCGCCTCCGGCGCAGCGAACGTGTAGATCACGAACACGGCGATGATCACGAGAGCCGCGGCTGTCCAGGTCTTCCAGTTCATCGAATCCATCACAGCTGGGTGCCCACGAGAGGTTTCCCTTCGCGGAAGAGAGTCTTCAAACGGAGGTTCAACGTCAACACTTGTCCTTCGCGCGTCTGCAGCGCGACCTGATCGATGATCACGAACTGCCGCGAGAGCTCGAGGAGGTTGATGAGGCGGCGCACCTGCTCATACGTGCCTTCGACGCTGAACGTGATGCCGACTTCATTCGCGCCGATCTTCACGCGCTTGCGGCGCGCACCGCCGTCGGCGGCATCGGCATCGGCCGCCGCGACTTTCACGAATCCGTACGCCGCCGGCGTCATGCTGCTCGCCAGCGCGAGACGCTTCACTTCGGCGACGAGCTGCGTGAAACGCTCTTCCTGCGTCGCCCAGTTCTGGTCATAGACCTGCTGCACGTCTTTCTCGATCTGCTTGTACGCCTGGAACGTGCGCTCGGCGCTCAGGCGCGACGCGTTCGCCTGCGCGAACTCCGCTTCCTTCTGCGCGAGATCCTGCTCGCGCTCCTGAAGCCGCGTCTCGTAGCGCAGGCGATAGGTGAAGAAGTAGAACGTGTTCGCGGCGAGCAGAACGCCGAGGATGATGAGGAGGACGCGCCTTTCCCGCCAGATCATTTCGCTGCCCTCAATGCCGCGGGCGGCGTGTACGTCGCGTGCAGGTTGAAAACGTACGTGCCGCTCTGCTGGAGCTGTTCGTTGTCGGGGAAGGCGTTGCTGAACTGCGGATCGGCGTTCATCCGGTTGATCGTGGTGATCATTCCGGTCGGCCCCTTCGCTTCGAAGTTGAGCACGAGCGCGATCGTGCCGTCGGGAGAGAACGACGGCGCGACGCTGACGAGGCGCACGTCCTGCGGCATCACCGACTCCAGCTCATCGAGCAGCGTGCTCCACGAGAACGCGCGCTCGGCGAGCTTCGCGTTGACGAAGTGCGACTGCGCGTCGAGCGTGGCGAGATCGAGCGCGCGCAACTTGCGCTGCGCGATCTCCTGCAGCTCGCGCTCGCGGCGGATCTTCGCTTCGACGGTGTCGATCTTTCCGGAGGTCGAGCTGGTGTCGTTCTTATAGCGGTACCAGGTCTCGATGTTGTTGAGCATCAGGAACGCCGTCAGCAGCGACATCGTCACGACGACGGCGTAGACCGGCCGATAGTCCCGATAGGGACGCGCCGCGAGATTGAGATGGAGCGGTTTCACCCGGTGAATACTCCTGTGCAGGCGGCGAGCTCGGCGTCCCGCCCCTGGAGATCGGCGGGAGACTCTTCGACGTAATCGCGCAGTTGGAGGGTGCGCACCTGCGTGTTGAACTCGGCCGCCAGCGCCGCGGCCACGTCGGCACCGGCGTGCACTCCCGCCACGTAGCAGTTCGCGAATCCCTCGGTGCCGAGCGACTCGCGCAGGTAGCTCGCCGACAAACGCAGCTCCTGCTCGAGCGTGCGGTCGCCGGAGAGATTGCGCGAGCGGATGAATAAAGGTTGCGCGCCGCGGAACACCGCGGTCGTGAAGTCTTCTTCGCGGACGTAGACGAACAAGCGGTCGGCGGTCGTGTCGGCTTCGCGCACGGTGATCGCGTTCCAGATGTTCAGTCCGAGCGGCTCGATCAGGATCACGTCGAATCCCACGGCCGCGAAGATGCGCTCGATTGCCGAGAGCGTGGCGTCGATCGCGCTGAGCGCGAGGATCTTCGCCGCCTGTCCGGTGCGCGAGAGCACGCTGTACGAGACGCGCAGCTGGTCCGGCGGAATCGGAAGCGTGCGCTTCAAACTGAACCGCACCATCTCCAGCGCCTCGCCGTTGCCGTTCTTCGGCAGCGACGACAGATCCATGATGTTCATGCGGAACCAGGAGTCGGGCAGCAGCAGCGAGACGTTTTCCCACTTGCCGGTCTCGGCGCGCAGACGGCGCAACGCTTCCGCGAGTCCCGCTTCATTCGCCAGCTGCGGCGTCACCATCGACGGCGTGAACGTGCCGTCCGCGAGTCGATACGCCTTCGCCTGCACGATGCGCGGACCCTTTTTTCCGCGCGCGAGCCGCGCGTGAAGAAGTCCGTCGGTGTCGAGGACGATGACGTCTGGGGGGAAGGACTTGCTCATAAAAAGCAGAAAGCAGAAGGCAGAAGGCAGAAGGCAGAAGGCAGAACGAGATCACGACGCACGCGCGGCGCGCCGTTTCTCACTTCTGCCTTCTGCCTTCTGCCTTCTGCCTTCATATGTTTACTCGACAAACGTCACCTTATTGATCTCTCTCAGCGTCGTCTGCCCCTCCATCACCTTGAGAAGGGCCGACTCGCGAAGGAATGTCATTCCTTCTTCCTTCGCTGCCTTCTTGATCTCCGATGCGGGCCTGCGGTCGAGAATCATGCCTCGAATACGATCGGAGAGATCGAGAAGTTCCGAGATCGCGGAGCGTCCGTGGAAGCCGGTGCCGTTGCACTCCAGGCAACCGCCGCCTTCGAAGAACGTGCGGCCCTGGTAGTCGGCCGGATCGAGGCCGGATTCAGTGAGGAACGAGTCGGGATAATCAACTTCGCGCCTGCAGTGATCGCAGATGCGGCGCACGAGGCGCTGGGCGAGGACGCAGTTCAGCGCCGACACGAAGTTGTACAGATCGACCTTCATGTTGAGGAAGCGTCCGAGGACGTCGACGACGTTGTTCGCGTGGACGGTCGTGAACACGAGGTGGCCGGTGAGCGCCGACTGCACGGCGATCTGCGCGGTCTCTTCATCGCGGATCTCGCCGACCATGATCTTGTCGGGGTCGTGGCGCAGGATCGAGCGCAGTCCGCGCGCGAACGTCAGTCCCTTTTTCTCGTTGACCGGGATCTGCGTGATGCCGCGCAGCTGATATTCGACCGGATCTTCGATCGTGATGATCTTGTCTTCCGATGACTGGATCTCCGACAGCGCGGCGTACAGCGTGGTCGTCTTGCCGGAGCCGGTGGGACCGGTGACGAGCACCATGCCGTACGGCTCTTTGATGAACTTGCGGAAGCGCGTCAGCATCCCCAGGTCGAAGCCGAGGATGTCGAGGCGAAGGTTCTTGAACTCCTTCGACATCGACTCTTTGTCGAGAATACGGATGACCGAGTCCTCGCCGTGCGCGGTCGGAACGATCGAGACGCGGAAGTCGATGGTGCGGCCGGTGATGCGGAGCTTGAAGCGTCCGTCCTGCGGGATGCGCTTTTCGGCGATGTCCAGCTCCGACATGATCTTGATACGGGAGATGATCGTGGAGTGATGGCGCTTGTCGATCGGATCGAGGGCCTCGTAGAGCACGCCGTCGATGCGGTACTTGACGACGACTTCATTGTCGCGAGTCTCGATGTGAATGTCCGAGGCGCGGCGCTGGATGGCGTTGAACACGATCGAGTCGACGAGCTTGATGATCGGCGACGTTTCCTGCTGCGTGATCGAGTCGATCGTGACCGTCTCTTCGCCTTCTTCATCCTCGGCGATGAGCTGCATGCGGAAGCCTTCGGTGGCTTCGTCGAGGACGCGCTGCGTCGACTCCGAGCGCTGCAGCTTGTCGCGGATCGCCGCGGGCGACGCGACTTTCACTTTCAGCGGCGCGCCGAGGAGCAGCTCCAGCTCATCGAGCTTCAGCACGTCGGTCGGATCGCCGACGACGATCGCGATGTGCCCGTTCTCGCGATGCTCGGGGATGAACTGATAGCGGATCATCAGGTCCAGCGGGATGTCGCGGAACAGCTGATGATCGACCTGGAAATGCTCCAGATCGATGAAGGGAAACCCGTACTGCTCCGCCATGCGGCGGGCGCGGGTTGCCTCACCCGTAGGGTCGGCATTCTTATAGAGCGTGCGATTCGGATCGGCGACCATAAATTAAAAAGTGCTGAGTGCTGCGTGCTGGGTGCTGCGTTGCCTGCTCACCCGGATGGGGGTGGAACTCAGCACGCAGCACTCAGAACCCGGCACTCTCATCGACTACCCTTGGCCGACCGACGAGAGGCGGAACAGCGGTAGGTAGAACGCATACAGCAGCACGGCGATCACGAGCCCCATGAACACGAGGATGATCGGTTCGATGGCAGACACCATTCGCGACAGCCGGGCTTCGATTTCCTCATCGTAGAACTCGCTCACGTTGGCGAGCATTTCCGTCAGCGCGCCGGTCGACTCGCCGACTTTGATCATTTCGATGGCGAGGTCGCTGATGACCCCGGTGTTGTCGAGCGAGCGCCACAGCGGCTCGCCCTCGCGCACGTTCTGCACGATGCCGGCGATCCTCGACGCCACGAGCTGATTCGTGACCGACTGCGACGCGATCTCGATCGCCGGAACCATCGGCGTTCCGCCGGCCAGCAGCGTGCCGAGCGACTGTGTGAACTGCATGATCGCGAAGCGGTGCAGAACGCCGCCCGCGAAGGGAACGCGCAGCTTGAGGCGGTCCCACACCAGGCGGCCGGATGTTTTTACCCAGCGATTGAGCAGCACGATGCCGACGATCACGGCGAGGATGGTGACGAGGAAGTTCTTCCGCAGCAGCGTCGCGAGGTTGATCATCAGCTGCGTGAACCACGGCAGCTCCGCGCCGAACCCTTCGAAGAACTCCGCGAACTTCGGGATGACGAACGTCATCATCACGAAAATCATCACCGACGAGAGAAAGATGAGGATTACCGGATAGATCAGCGCGCCGACGACTTTGCGGCGCAACGACGAGATCATTTTCTGATAGCGCAGGAAGCGCTTCAGAACGCCTTCGAGATCACCCGAGCGCTCACCGGCGCGCAGCGACGTCGAGTAGATCGGCGGAAAGAGATTTCCGTACGCGGCGAACGCATCGGAGAGCGCGACGCCGGACATGATCTTCTCGCGGATCTCGCTGAGGATCTCGCGGAAGCGCTGGTTCTTCTGCCGCTCGAGCATGATGTCGAACGACTGCACGATCGGCAGACCCGCGCGCACGAGCGCGAGCAGCTCCTGGTTGAAGAGGAGGAAGTGGTCGGTGGAGATGCCTTTGCCGAAGCGGGGGATGAGATCGCGCGCGCGCATCGCGCCGCGCTTCCCTTCGAACACGTGCATGCCGAGGCGCTGCATTTCCGCCTGCGCCGCGCGGAGGCTCTCCGCCCGCACATGACGCTCGATGATCTCGCCCTCGGGAGTCCCGACTTTGATGATGAATTCTGGCATTTGGTCGCTGTCTCGATTAGGACGCGCCAACCCCGGAAACGTTCGGGCCGGATGCAGGCGTTATTTGCGGACGCTCGTACAACTCACGGCGCGGGAAGAGGATTCCTTTTCGACCGCGGCCGCGTTCGCCATCTTACTTGCGCACGGCGCGACGCCGCGCCTGCGGCGCGAATGCGAGCCGGAACGCGAGCGTGAGCTGACCACCGGCAATGAGCGTCACCGGACGTGCGTCGGTGAACGACGAGGCGGCTTCGTAGAACGAAGTGGAGTATCGATGCAGCGGATCGGCGGCCGCGAAACGCCAGGCGCCGGCGGGAAGGACGAACCCGAACGCGCCGTCGGCGCGCGTCGTTGCGGACGCGAGCTCCGTGCCGCCGGCATCGAACGCGAGAATCGTGATTCCGCTCAGCGCCGCGCCGCCGGAGAGATCGTGCACTTCGCCGCTGACGGCCGCGCCTCGCGCCAGCGCGAAGTTCACGGACGTCGCGTCGGCTCCTGCCGCAAGAATGACGCTTCCGAACGACGACGTCACGTAGCGGAGCGAAGAATCGAAGGCGATGACGTCGTATGCGCCCGGCGGCGCGACGAATCGATACGAGCCGTCGCTTCGCGTCATCGCGGACGCGATCAGCGTTCCCGCCGCAAACGCGCCGACCGTCGCGCCCGCGACAGGTGCCGACGTCGTCAAATCGCGCACGACACCGGAAATGCGGCCGCCGGGCGAGAGTCCGAAATCGAGAGGAGCGACGCGCTGCGACGATGCGACGGAAACGGGAGTCGCACCGGCGTACACGAGCTGTTGCGGATAGAACATCGCAGCGTATGCGAGCGCATCGTCGAACGCGCCGAGTCGATAGCTGCCCGGCGGAACGAGCAGCACATAGTGACCCGCGGCGTCGCTGGTCGTTCTCGCGCGCGTCGTGCCGCCGGCATTGAACGCCGCGACGCTGATCCCGGCCACCGGCACTCCTCGTACGCCGTCGACGATCGTTCCTTCAAAACGTCCGCCGATCGTCATCGTCGCGTCGATGGCGCTTCGGATTTCTCCCGATGCCGGCTGCAGCACCGTCGCGGTATCGAAGGACTCGGCATTCGGCCAGTACACGCTTGCGTGTACGCCCGCGGACGCGTCATCGAACGTGAGACGGTACGAGCCGCCCGGCACCGCCAGCGAATAATGACCGCTCGCGTCGCTGCGTGCCGCGGTCACGGCAATGCCGTCGCCGTCGTACGCCGTCACGCGTATGTCCGCGAGCGCGGCCTGGGTCGTCGCATCGCGAACACTCCCGACGATTTTCGCCGCGAGCGTGATCGCGAGCGGCACGGTCGTCGTTGCGTCCGCGCTCACAGGAACGGACGGCGCGGCGGCGAACGTCGCTACTCCGGGATAGAACAGCGTCGCATACGTCTGCGTATCGTCGTACGCCGCGACTTTGTAGTCGCCCGGAGGAACGACCAGCCGGTACAGACCATTGGCGTCCGTACGCGTGAATCCCCGCCGCGTGCCGGAGAGGTTGTAGGCGGCGACGGTGATGTTCGGCCGGACGATCGAGCCGGACTTCACCGTCCCCGCGAGCACTCCGCCGCGCACGAGCGTGAGATCGATCGACGTCGTCGAGCCCTGAACGTTGAGCGGCGACGAAGTCTCGAACGAATCGGCGTCGGGATAGAAGCTCGTCGCGTAAACGCCCGGGGGGTCATAGGCGAGGACGCGATACTGACCGGGATTGACGTTCAACGTGTAGCGCCCATCGGACGCCGCCATAGCAGAGACCGCGAGCGTTCCATTCGCGTCATACGCGGCGACGGTCATCGACCCCGGATGGACCGTGCCGCTGATCGTCGCAGCGACGCTCGGGATCGCAATCGCGATCGTGGCCATGGCGGCGAGGAGCGATTTCATCGATGGGAGAGACGTTCGCGCACGACGAGCGTGGCGCCGGGATCCTGCAGCATGCTCCAGTCGAGCGGTTCCTGGGTCAGCAGCGTGCTGTCGTGAGGTTGATTGAAGAAGACGACCGCGCGCACCGCGCGGTACTTGTCGCCGAGATCGCGAAACGCATCGGCGTACCACTGCCGCGCGTCGCCGCCTTCCGTGAGCGTTCCGAACTCCGTCACCATCACCGGCTTCCCGAGTTTCGCGAGCGCCGGATAGCCCTTCTCGAGGATCTGGTGAAAGGTCCACCAGCGCGACCACGACGCGACGTTCGCGTAATTGAGAACGCCGGTGCCGGTCCAGTCCACCCACTCGTCGCCCGGGTAGTAATACTCGAACCACGGCATCGAGATGTGCGGCGACCACACCCACAGCACGTTCGTGGCGTTCATCTTCTGAAAGATGAGATGCACGTGCCGCCACGCGGCGATGAAATCGTCCGGACGATTTCCGTTTTGCGGACCCCACGGATAGCGATACGGATCGTTCATCTCGTGCGCGAAGCGCAAAAACAGCGGCCGCCCGAATTTCGCGGCTTCCGCCGCCCATGCGGTCACGTAGAAGTCGTAGTCGCCGCGCGCGATGGCCGCGAGACTCGCGTATTCGCGCTCGTTCGCGGGCGGCAGATTCGGCCGCCGCGCCTCGTCGAAGTCCTTGACCCATGGCTCCCACGTCACCATCGGCACGGAGCCAAGGCGATCGATCGTTTGCGCCAATCGCGACGGAAAGTGCGCCTCGTCGGGACGGTCGCCCCACGCCTGATAAATCGAGACGATCGGAAACGAATAATGGAGACGCGATTCGGTATTCGACAGTCCGGCGAACGAGTCAGGGAAGCCGCCGTCGTAGATGCCCCACAACACGCGATCGGGACGCGCCAGCCACGCACGGTTCGCGAGCTTCGGATACGCCGCGACCACCAGCGCGCTGCGCGACGAGCGCTGCGTGCGTTGAACGGCATCGCCTTCGGCATCGGAGAGCCGTTGCGCGAACGACGTCAGACGGAGATCGATGCGGTCGTACACGCGACGCAGGATTGCGCCCGCGCCGCACTGAAAGATGAGGCCGATGAGAATCAGCCAGCCGAGGGCGAGGAAGGCGAGCTGATATCGCCGCCGCGGTCCTGCCGATTCCGATCGGAGTCTTTCCATGCCGCGTACAGTCTCCCGCTCATCAACAACGCATTGAAGAGAGCGAAAGCGCTCATGGCGACGCTCGCTTCGGTCGTCATGCGAACTTCCGCCTCCGGCATCGAAAACAGTCTGTGGGCAAACGCCCAAAGCACGACAGCCACGGAGAGGACGACGACCGACAATGGAACGGCCGCGAGCTGCCGGAAATTGCCGGTGCGCCGCTCCTTGGAGGTCGGGATGTACGGCACCGCGACGTTCCCGATCGCGAACAGCAGTCCTTTGAGATAGACGCTCCAGCAGCCGATCTTCAGCAGCATTCCGCGCCAGTGCCATCCGCGCTCGCGCACCGGATCGCAGAGCCAGCGCTGCACGAAGCGGTAAATGAGGACACCGAACAATCCGACCGGAAACGCGCGCAGGAGATAGTCCGCGAGAAACATCGTCGCCGGCTGCAAGCCGGTCAGAAGGTAGAGCAGCGGGATCAGCAGATAGATCGGCGTCGTCAATCCGACCAGGTAGTACGTTCCGACCATCAGATAGGCGATGCGCTGATGCATCGTCAGGCGGCGGAACGCGCGCGGATATTCGCGCAGCAATACTTCGTACACTCCGCGCGCCCACTTCAGCTGCTGCCGCAGATACGAATCGAGGTCTTCGGGAACGAGCCCGCGCGCCACGACCTCGGGGACATACACGGATTTCCATCCCGCCGCATGCAGTCGAATCGCGGTGACGAGATCCTCCGCGAGGCCGATGCCGTGGCCGCCGATCGACTCCAGCGCTGTCCGCCGGAACGTGCAGTTCGCGCCGATCGCCACCGCCGTTCCGGTGCCGTGCATTCCCTGCAGGATCGGTCCGTAAAACGCGAACGTCTGCTCCGCCGCCGCGCGCGCGACGAACGAACGCGGCGCGTTGTAGTACGCCTGCGCGACCTGCACGAAGCCGACGCCGGCATCATCGAAATATCCGACGACGCGATCCAGAAATTCAGGGAAGGGGACGTGATCGGGATCGAGGACGAGAATCAGTTCTTCCGTCGTGAGTCGCAGCGCGGCGTTGATTTTTCCCGCCTTCGCGCCGGGAATTCCGATCAGCTCGAGATGCACCGCATGCATCTGTGCCGCGAGCGCCGCGATGCGCGGATCGCGCGTGTCGTCGAGGAGGTACGTGGTGTGCGGATAACGTACCTCGGCCGCCGCGGCGAGAGTGCGCTCGAACATGGCGTACGGCTCGCCGGGCGAGGAGGTGATGAAGATCGCCACGGAATGCCCCGGCGTCGCGTCGCGCAACGGAGGCTGCTCGATGTGGAATGCGTTGTACCAGCCGATGACGATGCGCGAGATGCCGTACCACGTCGCGATCGAGAGAAGCGCGAAGAGAACCGGGTTTCCGACGCGCTCGCGGCGAAACCACCAGAGCGCGAAGAGGACGACGCTTTGTGCGCCGAGAAACAGCAGCACGCCGAGGAGCCAACGTTCCCATCGCGCGACCGGACGGGCGCGACGGTGACGGAAAACTTCAGAAGCGTCCAGCCAGGCCCGCGCGGATCTCATTCGCATTGTAGAAAGCGGTGCTGTCGTGCGCCGCGGTCACCGAGAATGCAACGTCCGGTGCGACGCCCATTGTGAGGCTCAGCGACGCCCGCCACGGAACGAATGTTCCGGCGTTGCGCTCGCGCGCGATTCCCGCGTCGATATGCGTCGACGCCGAAATGCGGCCGCGCGTGAGCGTGAACGCGCCGACGGCGCGCGCTTCGGCGAGTTGCTGCGGCGTGTAATACGGATCGTACCGGCCGCTGTCGATGCGAAAGCGCGACTCGCGCGTATCGCGAAACGCGGCGGATGCGCCGAGAAAGAGCGCGCGGCTCACCGGCGCGAGCACATACGCATCGGCATCCCAGCCGCTGTTTTGATCGAAGTATCGGAGGTGCTCCGCCCCGGCCGCGAACTGCAGGCCGCTGCCGTTCTCGCGTCCCCACCGCGCCGACAGCACATCGCTCCACGCATGCGTGCGCAACGCGGGCGCGGAGCGCAGCAGCGGCGACCGCTCGATTCTCAGCGTGAGCGATGAAGTCCGCAGCCGCCGTTCGGCAGTGACGGAAGGAAGCACGCGCGCGTCTCCATCGGGGAAGCGGAACTGCCGCAGGCCCGCGCGAATGCGCGTGCGAATCGCCGGAAGCGTCGTTTCTCCCGCCAGCGCGACTTCTGCCGTGCTCCGCTCGTCATCGAGCGCACGAAGCCGCGAGCCGCCGCCGCTGATCTCCCACTTCGTCAACGGATCGGAAAAGAAAAACACGCGCGCCGCCGCACCGCCGCTGCGATACGGCTGATCGTCATCGATGGCGTCCGCTCCCACGGCAAAGCCTGGCCGCGCCGCCGCGCGGATCTCGTCCGCCGCCCGCCGCGCCTCAGCATTGGACGGCTGCGTCTTCAGAACGCGCTCGAATTCGCGGAACGCGCGTCGATAATCGCCCGACCAGTAATACGACTGCGCGAGCCCCAGACGCGCCGACGCATCGCGCGGCTCCTGCCGCAGCACATCCTCGAAGGCCGCGCGAGCCTGCGCATACTTTCCCGCCCACAGAAGCGTGAACGCCGTCTGTCGCTTCGCCTGCGAGTCCGCGGCGTGGATCTGCACGCTCGCCGCGATCAGCAGCGCGAATAGGGCCTTTCGGGTCACTCCGCTCCGATCTCGTCGACGTAACACCATTTCCACTCTTCGCCCGGCTGAAACGACTGGATCACCGGGTGTTTCGAGCGATGAAAGTGCTTCGTCGCGTGCTTGTTCTTCGACGAGTCGCAGCAGCCGATGTGGCCGCAACGAAGACATCGGCGCAAGTGCACCCATTCGTCGCCTGTCTGCAGACATTCTTCGCATCCATCGGGTGTGCGGGCGGGAGCGTTGTCGGATGTTTCGAGGTGTTCGCAGATTCGCATGTCATGATTTTACGGTGCGTGTTCCGGCGATTGTCGTTCTGCTCTTCGCGGCGACCGCCGCGCACGCGCACCTGATCGTCGATTTGAAGGTGAGCGTGCGCGCGCCGGCGTTCGTGGCCGCGGGACAGCCGTTCACCTACGAAGTCGTCGTCGACGATCTTGCGAACGACGAGGCGATCGATGTCGTCGTGACGAACACGCTGCCGTCGAGTGTCGCGTATTCCGGCACGACCGCGAACGGCTGGAACTGCAGCGTGTCGAAGGGGACGATCACCTGTTCGGCGGAAGAGCTCTCGCCCGGCGAGCACGTGATCGCGATCCGCGTGACCGCGCCATCGCAGCGCGGCAGCATCGCGAACAAAGCGCACGTCGCGAGCATCGGCAGCACCGATCCCGAGTCGAAGAACGACGACGCGACGCTCGAACACATCGTGTACGAGCCGGCGCGTTGCACCGCCGCGCCCCCGTCATTGATCGAGCCCGCGGAGGGCGCGATCATCGACACGCAGCTGACGCACTTTTCATGGTCTGCTGTTCCGAACGCGACCCGTTACGTCGTGCATGCCGCGACCGAAGGAGCGCTCGCCGCGCAGATCGCGACGTCCACGTCGACGAATGCGATCGCAGCGCTCGATCGCGGTGCGGGAGTGTGGTGGGTCGAAGCCGTTTTCTCCGATTGTCCGGCCGCAGTTTCATCGCAACGAAACATCACGACGATGCGCGCGCCGGCAGTGACGATCAAAGACGTCGCGGCCGGATTCACGAAGCCGGGTGGCCTCGCGTTCGGTCCCGGCGGCGAGTTGTACGTCACCGACGAAGGCGACTCGGTCGTGCGACTCATCGGCAATGCGCCGCCGGTCACGATCGTCGGCGCGGCGGGAGACCACGGTGCGGCCAACGGACAGTTCGCGCGTCTCAATCATCCGCGCGGCATCACCGTCACACCGCTCGATGGATTCGTGTACGTCGCCGATACCGCGAATCACGAGATCCGCATCCTCTACATCGGCGGCCCGTTCGTGCCGGCGTATGCCGTTGCCGGATCGCCATCCGCCGCTGGATATCTCGACGGCGACAGCTCCAGCGCCAAAGTGAACGCGCCGGCCGGAGTCGCCGCGACGTTCCGCGGCTCGATCTATGTCGCGGACACCGGAAACGGCGTGATCCGCCTGCTGACGGCGGTGCCCGGCACGACCGGACTGTTCGGCGTGACCACGGTCGGGCAGGAGCATTTCGATTCGCCGGAAGGCATCGCCGTCGACGCGGCCGGCAATGTGTTCGTCGGCGAGCGCGGCGCCGTGCGAAAGATCGCGCCTAACGGCTCGGTGTCGATCGTGGCGAGCGGCTACACGCGGCCCGCTGCGCTTGCGCTCGACGCGCTCGGCAACTTGTACGTCGGCGATCGCAGCGACGGCACGCTTTGGAAGGTCGCGCCGAGCGGACTGGCGACGCTGTGGGCACGCGTCGGCGATCCGGCCGGCATCGCCGTCGCCGCAGACGGCAGCGTCTATGTCGCCGATGCTTCCGCGCGTGTCGTGCGACAACTCGAAGTGGTCCGCACTCCAACGCCTCCGCGTCGTCGCTCGGCACGCCACTGACGCCGAGTTTGTGGTGACCGCTGCCCTCAGCGGTCACAGCGCCGCCTGATGGCGGCGCCAGCGGCGCTTTCGCGCCGCCACGACCGCTGAGGGCAGCGGTCGCCACAGCGGTCGCCACTAGTGACAACCTTGAAAGACGTCACGCGCCGACGCGCATCGGTCCCGATGCCTGCAGGTCGTTCAATGACGCCATCGCGTGCACCATCAAATGCCACGACCCGGCATTGAACATCACGTGCCGGCGATTCGAGGCCGGATTCGCGCTCGTGCCGCCGGCCTGATTCATGAGCAGCGCTGCGGCGTCATCCTGCGCAGCAATCGGGAACGCGAGCGACAGAAGGAGGAGGAGTCGTTTCACAGCGGCAGGATCGAGGATAGCATCCGCTCGCAATGCACAGCGATCAGCAACCGTATCGCAGTCTCAAAGAAGCGATGCAGGAGTACGAGGGCGCCGATCTCTATGCCGGCGTCGTGCGTCCGTGGATGCGCGGACAGGACGCGGAGCGGCGGTGGATGGAGGATTTCTCGAAGCGCCAAGGGTCGCCGGTGCCGCGGGCGACGATCGAGGAGATCTGGCGCCTTTATGCGTTCTCGCGCATTGTCGAGATGCTGCAACTCGACTTCGCGCCGGAGGGTCGTCCGAATCCCAATCAATGGGGAACGTTTTCGATCGGTGCGGCGCAATACGCGGAATTCATGGACTTTTTCGGGTTGCACAAAGTCGATGCGCCGTTCTGTCCGTTTTTCCATGAGATCGTGACAGTGGAGACGGCGAACGATCGGACCGCTCCCATCACGCAGTCTAGCCGCGCGACTTCACGTACTGTTCGATGTACACGTGCGCGGGCACGCGGCGGATGGCCTCGCCGATGACGTCGAGCGGAATGTCGTCGAGCGTCTTGAAACGAATACACGCCTTTCCCATGTCGAGCTTCTTCTTGCCCGACTTCGCCCACGCGTCCTTGAACCATTTGACGAGCGCGGTGTCGCTGACGCCTTCAATGCAGCCGCAATACAATCCCATCAGGTAAATCGAAATGTAGTTCTTCTGCGACGCGATTGCAGCGAACGGCAATCCCACTTTGGGATTGGCGTGATATCCCGCCGGGAAGACGCGGTGCGGTACCGAATAGCTGATCGCGCCGTACTCCATCCCTTCTTCATAATCGGGATCGAGATTGTCGAGAATCACCTTGCGGACCGCCGCCACGGCATTGCGACGATCGGGCGGCAGCGACGCGAGATATTCGTCCACGGTGGCCGCTTTGCTCTGCATCGGGGCAGTATAGGCTCAATCGCCCGTCGTCCATTTCTTTCCGTCCCAGCGCAGCACGCTGATCCGTGCTGTTTGTCCATCGATGCGGAGGATCGTGGCCCTGTCGCCGTCGGTGAGCACGACCGAGCCATTCGTTGCTTGTCCTTCGCGGGAGAACGAGCAAAGCTGTGAATTTCCGAATCGCACCGGCAGCCGCAGCGCGAGCGGCTGTCCGTTCATCGGATCGACGACCGTACTCGACGGCACTCCGACGTGCACGGGCGGATATTGAAAAATCCTCGGCGGCGCAAGCGCGAAGTCGACGCCTTTGTTGATGTCATCATTGAGCACTCCGTCGCCGTCGCCGTCCTCGTACACGGTCCAGCTCCACAATGCGCCCGCCGGGCGGAAGCGAATCGCGACATTGCGGTCGTGCGTGATCGCGGTGAGCCGCACGCGCTGAAACAGCGCGCGCAGTTCCGCGGTGCCGGTGGCGAGCGCGATGTCGCGCCGCGCGCTCGTCATTGCCGACGTGCCGATCGCGGCGAACATGCCGAGAATTGAGATTACGGTGATCAATTCCACGAGAGTTTGTCCCTTTTCGTTGCGTCCCATTCGTTCCTCCGGCGCGGCGGAAGAGCGAGCGGGGTGACAAACGGCACGCCGGCCGGAAGTCGTTTGAGGAGAGTGAATTCACTGCATGGAGGGACGCGCGGGAATGTCAAAATATTTGGCCGTCTGCGGTACACTGCCCGAAGGATGGACCGCTTCCCCGCGGAGTTCGACGACCTGCTCAACCGGCGCGGACGGCGGCTGGTCGCGAATCCTCCCAAGCTCGACGCGCTGATCGCGAAACGGAGCACGCCGATCCTGCTGCTCACCGGCGTCATCGACAACGGCGTGGCCCGCGACTGTATCCGCCTCCTCGACGAGGCGCTCTATCCACACCTGCGGCGGATGCACTATCGGATTCCGCGCTCTCTGGTGACGGAGATGAAGGAGAACTACAACGAGCAATTACCGAAGACAATGCGCGTGCGGACGGCGACGTTCGCGTCACGCAAGTCGAAGGTGCTCGATGCCGCCAGAGAAATCGGACTCGCCGACATGATGATGTCGCAGAGTTTCCTGGCCTTCGCGCAGGCCGTCACCGACCCGCGGTTAGAACGCAATGGCTGGGGACAGCAGGTGATCTGCTATGAGAACGGCGATTACAGCGGCCCGCACAATGACCACCATCCGGAAAACGAGAGCGAGTGCAACGGCTTCGTCGACCTGCACGTGATGTTTTCCAATGACGCAGTCGCCGGCCAGTTACTCGTCTACGAAGACCGCGGCTTCTTGTCGGTCGCACACGACGTCTCGGCACGCGCCGCGATTGCGATTTACCGCCTGCCGTTCTGGCATTACACGACGCCGCTCCTGGCGAAGCCGGGCCGCGAGAACAGCGCGCGCCGCTGGCTGCTCCTCGGCTCGTTCGCTTATGACCCGCCGCTGAAGAAGCTCGCGTATTGAAGCGCGATGTTGGCGTCGCGGGGGTCAGCCTGCGTCGGTCTTGGCGGCGCGCGGTGGCTCGCCATGTTCGCTTAGGAATTGTCTCAGCGCGATGTTCACGGTTTCCGAATCGCGGAACACCTTCGCGATATCAGGATCCAGCAGTACGATGTTTGTGCCTTCCCGATACCGCTTATAGTATTTCCCCCGTTCGCCTCCACGAAAATCGTACTCGTCCCTCATCTCATCGGCAGGATCAGTTTCATTCGCCTTCTTCATAAACGTGTCGCTCGGTCGAGGTGGGTGGTCTTGCGTTGATGATTCTGATCCGATCATCGACATCTTCGGTGTGAGAGACAACGACGAGACGCCCTCGATCGGTCAAACCCATCGTTAGATAACGATATTCGGAAATCGAATGGTCCGGATCGGAGATGGTCACTTGCAAAGCATCATCAAAGGCCGTTGATGCTTCCTTGAAACTGATGCCATGTTTCTGTTGATTCCATTGATCCTTCTTCGGATTCCACTCGAACTGCATCCGATACCTATTCTAACTGCATTGATCTGTCCGGCCCGAGGCGCTCACTCCTTGGTCTGCGCCGTCGTCACGAAGCCTGCCGTGTCCTGCAGGCCGATGTAATACGTGTTGTACCGGACGAGATTCGTATTGGCGTGCAGGCGGATGACGGGATTGTTCGTGCTGTGACAGTTGGCATCCAGCCCGCCTTCACGGTCGAAAATGACGTCGACTCCGCTGTTGCTGTCGTAGTCGACGAAGCCGTTTTGGGTCATGTCCATGTTTTTCAGCGGACGCCACGCATTGGCCAGCGCCGTCGGGCGGTAGCTGCTCCCGACCGGCGTCCAACTGCCCGCGGCATTCATCGGATCGCCGGGATTCGTCAGCATGGAAACGAAGTAGCGGTCACCGGTGGTATCGAACGTGACGCGCCATGCTTTGCGCGTGCTCAGCGCGTTCTGCCGTGTCATGCGGAGAACGGAGGCGATCTCGCTGGCGGCACTGCGCATGCGGTATTGCGGCGTGAGCTGAAAAATCGCCGGAATGGCCACCAGCGTGATCACGCCCATGATCGCAACCACCGTCAACAACTCGGGCAGCGTATAGCCGCGCTGATGTTCTCGTCTCATCGTCTTACTCCGGAACGCTCTTCATCGAGAAGATCTTCGGCACCGTCGGCACGCTCCACGGCCAATCCGGCAAGCCGCACAAGCTGCCGTGGTCGCCGTTGTCATTGAAGATCGCAATCGTACTGTCGACCTCATTGTCGAGATTGATGCGGTTCTCGGCCAGGATGACGCCGAGCATCGCATTCTGCGACTCCGTGGAAAACTGCTCGTGGGTAGCCATGATGCCGGCCGATTCAGGATGGGTGAGGTTGGTCAGGCAGACGTTGCTCGGCGCGCAGCAGTTGGAATGCGTGTGAATGTCGCGACCCGTGACCCACAGGACGCGATTTTCCAACGCCGGGTTCCAATAGTGCGTCGACGAGTGCAGGTAGAGCGAGCCCACCGCAATGATCGACATTTTGCCGCCGAACGAGCCATGTTTGAAGAACCGTCCATCGACCAGGATGGTGGCGCCGTCATAATCGTCGTCGATCTCGAACGTCGTCTTCGCGACGCGGAACTTGTTGAACGGAATGTCGGCATTATCGACTTTCCCGGCGGCATCGGTCGCGTCGCCGTCGATGAGGTCGTTCGCCGGTGCGACAATGAACGACGGCGATGCGACGCCGCAGTTCAAGGTCGCACCGCTGGTGCAGCCGGTCGCGCTCCATTCCTTGTTCACAATGTCCCACTTGTACATGTACGGGGTGTCGCCCGCCGTCCTGGCGGGTTTTGCCGCCGGCGTCGCGCCGGCCGTGTATTCGAGATTATAGTCCTGACAAAGCGCCAGGCCGCTCAGCCCGCAGACTCGTGGGGACTTGTCGGCGGGGGTGTTGGGATCGCCGTCCGTCCACACCGCATCCAGCGGGCGCGCGGTCGCCAGAAAATATTTCGACAGACCGGCCGTCGTCACCGGTTTATAGGAAAGATCCCACGGATTGATATAGGGCGAGACGATCGGAGTCGCGCCGGTCGTGGTGTTGGAGCCCGAGGGGCTGGCCGTGGTTCCGGGAGGCGCGACGGACAGAATGGGAGGAGTTCCGGCGCTGCCGATGACGTTACCGATCGATCCGTTTCCATTGGCGAAGATCTGCTCGCAGCCGTCGCCGCAGAGGTTGACGTCGAACGTCACGGGGCCGTTGCCGAACACGGCGGGTTTTCGGGAATTGTCGCCAATGACGGCCTCCAGGGTCTCGCGCGCGACGACGACGCCGTTCTGGGTCTTGACGGCGGTGACGCGGACGGTGCAGATGCCGTATTGATAACCGGCGTCCGACGGGGCTGCATAGAAGGAGATGTCGGTGATCTTCCCGGCATTGGCGTTGTAACCGGCAGTGGACGACCAGCCGAGGAGCGGCGTGTTGATATTCTTGTCCAGCCAGCACGTCGTCGACGCAATGGGCGTCCCGTTGGGAGTCGCCGGGTTCGTGCAATCGAGTTTCAGATCGTAGACGCCGCCGCCGGTGGCATAGGTCCCGCCGAACGTCTGGCCCCAGGCATCTTTGAACGGGCCGAGAAAGAATTTGTTGTTGATTCCCGTATAGCGCGACGGCGAGATCGGTGCCGGCCTGGCGGAGCGCCAGATTCCGATCGCATTGAGCGACGTCTCCGTCGATCCCTCGTCCGTGCCGCAATAGTCGGCCGCCGGCGTCCCGCCGCCGCAATCGGAGACGTTGCTGCTGTATTTCGGCACGATGTCGCGATTGGTCGGGTCGCGGAACATTTCCTCGACCATATGCACGCCCGCCTCGGCAACCGCGCGCGCCTGCAATCCGTCGCGATACGACGTCGCCGTGCGCTCCTCGGTGGTCGTGAACGTGACCATGCTCATGCCGAGAATCGACAGCACCATGATCACGATCACGGTGATGATGAGCGCGGCGCCGCGTTGCCGCGATTTGGACTGTCTCGAACGTTTCGCGTTCATGGTGATTTCCTCGCTCATCATCAATTACACGCTCCCGGATTGTTGCTCGTTCCGCCGACCAGGTTGCAGAAGCGCTGGTTCGTGCCGGTAGCCGGACTCGTATACATCAGGCAGATGCTCGTGACCGGCGTGCTGGTGATCGCGCCGGGGCACTTGTTGTAATCCCACGTCAACGTGATCGTATAAGTCGTCGTGTTGGCGCCGACCACGCCTGCGGTTGCCGGTACGGTCACCAGGCCGGTGCTGCCGCTGCAGACGCCGCCGGAGGTCGTGCAGCCATTGATCGTGGGACTGACGTTCTTGTTCGTCGGGAAGGTGATGCTTTGCAGCGTCGCATCGGCATGCGCGCTGTCCATGGCCCAGTCGACCTTGATCTGCTTGAGCGTCAGGTCTTCCGTCGAGCTCGTATTCGGCACGGTGTAGCTCACGGTCGTGGTGATGATCTTGTTGCCGCAGCTTCCATTGGGAACGAAACTCGTTGGTCCCGTGGACGTGCTCGTGCCGAGGAGACACGACGGAGTCGGAGGCGCGTCCTTGATGTAATACACGCCGCTGTAGGTGCAGCCCGTACTGGACGTCGCCTGGACCTCGAGACGGTAAATCGTGAGGTCCTGCTGGTTGAAGTACTGGAAGCGGAACGGTGCCGTGGTGGTGGTCGTCGGTCCCGTAATGATGTTGCCGGTAACGTCTTCCTTCATCGTGAACGTCACGCTGGAGATCGTCACGCCGGCGGGCGGCGACACCTGGACGTAGTCCGGATAATCGAGCTCCCACGGATTGATTTGCGAACCGTTGCCGATGGAGGTGCCAGTAGCGGCTACGGTCGGGGTGAACGTGCAGGTCACGGTGTACCAGTCGGACGAGATCGTGCGAGCGGTGTCGCCGATGTCATTACAGTCGTAGATCGCCTCGACTTTGTAGCGATAGGATGCCGTCTGGACGCCGAAGCCGGAAGGGTTGATCGGCAGAACGTCCGGCGCAGCAATCTGGTACGTTTCGTAGTAATCACGAGTGCTGATCGAGGTCCATGTGCTGGGGCTTCCGCTGAGCGCACGCTCGAGGTACAGCCGATAGTGCGCGGTATAGGCCACCGCGCCGGTCGAGTCCTTGAGATCCGGCTGCCATTGCACCGTCAGAGTGTAATTACCACCGCCGGTCACGACACCAGCGGCGGTCGGTCCCGGTGTCGCCGGCTTTTCGGGAGTCACGCCGGCCCGGGCAAGGTAAGAAGCGGGCGTGGACCACGCCGCGGAGCCCATTGCACCGATCGAGGCCACCGCGGGCAGCGGCTCGGAGTCGAAGGCGATCGCTCTGTAGAAATAGCGGGCGCAGGGTGCCGCGGTGTAATCGGTGAGCGCATTGGTGGTCTCGCTCAATGAATTCGTGATCGGCGTGGTATTGGTCATGCTTCCGCCGACCGAGTAATTGTCGACGCGCGTGCCGCTCGAAGGGTTCGTATCGGACGGATTGAATGCCCCGGTGGCGCCGTTCGTGGCCGTCAGGATCTTGCGATAAACGTGATATTCCCGCAGATCGGGAGCCTCATGGTTCCACGGAGCCGGCGGGACGCTCGTCGCGCCGCCCGGCATGGTGGTGCAGCTGGCTTGCGTCAGCGTTCCCGTGCTCGTCCGGACGGGATCCCACGTCAACGCCAGCGTATTGTTGCCCGGAGCGGTGAACTGCAGGTTGCCGATCGCCGACGGAACGCTCTGGCCGGCTTCGTGTGTAGACGTCTTGGTGACCGACGGCGACGGCAGGCCCGAATAGGCGCCCGATTTTCCGTTCACTGTGAACGTCAGCGGCTGAATGGTCTGATCGGTCAGCGGCTGCTGGTAGCGGTACGTCGTGGCGCTCAGCGCCATGACCGTGTCATTGACGATCGGCGCCGTGCCCTGGACGTGAATTTCATAATCGGTGACGCCGGCAGTCGGAGACGCGCCCCAGGACAAATAGAACGCGCGATCGTGGCCCGAACAGACGGTGAGCGTCGGCGGCGCCTCGATCTCGAGCGGCGGAGCCGCACTGTGGCGTTTTCCTTTGAGCCCGAGGTTCGATGCAACCACGAACTCGGAGAGCGGGAACTTGCGGTACCGCTTCGTCGCCGCGCCTTCGGCGGGCGTGTAGGTATTCGGATCGGTGTAGCGGAAATCCGGCTTGTCCGTCATGGTGATGAGATTGACGTCGATTTTGCGAATGAGCGCGCGCTCGGCGCGGTCCGTATCCGCACCGCCATACGTCGTCATCGGCGTCCCGTCGGCCTTGGTGTACACGAATGACATGCGGAAGACGTTGTCGGCGACGACTTCATACACAGGGCTGCCGGCGTCACTGAACGTGACGCGGACCAATTGATACGGCGGGTTCCAGGTCTGGGTGAGGTCCTTCACGCCGGCGCGCACGCTGAGGGATTCTTCGCCGGCCGGCGTCGAGCCGCTGAGCGTCGCATCGCGTCCACCGGTGGTCGTGGTGTCGAGCCGCATATTGAGGCCGACGGTGTTGACCGTGTCGTCGCCGGGCTTGCGCAGGATGTAGCCGACGATCTCGTTGTTGCCGACCGTCACATATGGATGCGCGGTGTTCTGCAGCGCCGTTTCTCTCTGATTGTCGAAATCGCCGCGCACGAACACCGCCGACTGGTCGGCAAACTCGATCTGCTCGTCGGGGATGTTGCTGGCGCCGACGACGTTGTAGCTGGCGCCGGCGCTGCGCAGCGTGTTCATCATGCGGTCCATTGCGAATCGCGCGTTCTGCTGCTGGATGGTCGCGGAGTCGGTCGCGATGTACGCGCGGTTCGCCGTGTTGTAGAGCATCAGCGCCGCGAGAAATACGACCGAGAACACGAGGACGGCGATGAGCGCTTCGGCGAGAGTCATGCCGCGCTCGCGACGGCGACGATTCGTAATGGCGTTCTTCATGATGGTTCCTTGCATTAGACGGGAACGGTTTTCAGCTGCATGGTGGAGAGATGGACCTGGCGTGCGCGCGTGCCGAACTCCCACCAGGTGAGATCGACGTCGATGCGCACGATCGTGCAGTCGGCGAACGTCGGAGTGGCGCCGGTTTTCACCGGCGTCATCGTAACGGTCAGCGTCGCCGGACGCCCCGCGCTACCGGGCAAATCGGAGTTGACCAGGAGAGTGCGGATTGCGTTGCGCGTTGCCTCGACGGCCGTCGGCGTCGCGCCGCCTTCCGCCGCCGGACTGACGCCCGTATCGGTGTTGTCGGGCTGCGTCTTCGACCACGTGCGCACGGCCGATGTATCCGTGTCGCCGGCTCCGAAGAGGTCCTGCGGCTTCTGCTGGTTGACGCGATCGAGCGCCGATTGCGCGACCGCCGCGGCCTGCGTCATCTTCTTGCCGCCGTACGCGCGCCGCACGCCGGCGGTCACGAGTCCGAACACCGCGAGGATGATGACCGCCATCAACGCGACCGCAATCAACACCTCGGCGAGACTGAATCCTCGCGAAGAACGAGCTTGACGTCGATTCATAGGCGCGCTCCTTGTGCGAGCGAAGTGCCACGGCTGATCGCGCTTCGTTAAGTGGCTGTGGTTAGGTAGGTTAAGTGCGATGAGGCTCGATGGCGCTAAGGAACGGTGCTGATGGTATTGTTACTTTTCGTAACAGGCACGGGGTAGGACAGATAGGACATTTTAGGACATTCTAGGACGTCGTAGGACGTCATACCGATGTCCTATCCTGTCCTATAGAACTCGATCGTCACCGTCGCGCCCTCGCCCGGACTGCCGGTCAGCGTCAGCGTTCCCCCGTGATGGAGGATGATTTTTCGTGCGAGCGGGAGGCCGAGGCCGAAGCCGTGCTGCTTGCCGGACTGGAAGGGGAGGAGGAGCGTGGCCGCGCGCTCCGGTTCGACGCCGACGCCGTTGTCGCGCACGACGATCGTCGGATGTTCGGCCGACGTCACCTGTGCGTCGATCTCGCCGCCGCCGTTCGCGTGCTGCTGCCGCGCTGCGTCGACGGCATTGCGCACGATGTTTTCCAGCGCGAGATCGAGCAGCTCGCGGTCTCCGTTGATCTCGACCGGCGCGTCGGCGCGAAAGGAAAAGCGAACGTCATTCGCGTCGTTGCGAAAGCGCTCCACGACCTCGCGCACGATGTCGTCGATTCGCACGCGCTGCGCACGAATGGTGAGGGGCCGCGCGAAATTCAGCAGCGCCTCGACCGCCGCCGCGAGTTTCTTCGCCTCGGCCTCCGCGTTGCGAATGCGCGCCGCGGTTTCGTCGGATGCATCGCGTTGCGCGAGCCGCAGATAGCCGAGAATCGTGAAGAGCGAGTTGCGGAACTCGTGCGCGATGCCGGCCGACATCTGTCCGAGTCCGACCAGCGTCTCCAGATCGCGCACGCGTCCTTCCATCGCGCGGAACGAGGTGAGGTCGGTGAACAGCGCGAACATGCCGATGAACGCGTTCTCTTCGAACAGCGGAACGGTCGTCACGCCGATGAGCGTCTGCGAGCGCTCGAGCAGCACTTCGTGACGCGACAACGCCACGCGTCCTTCGAACGATTCGCGCACGAGCTTCGCGAACGACGGAGCAAACGACTCGAGTGCGATCGCTTCCGCCGGCGAAGACGAGTCGACGTCGAGCATCTCGCGGCCGGTGTCGTTGATGGCGACGACGGAGCCGTGGGAGTCGAGCGCGAGGAATCCCGAGGTGAAGCTGCGATTCAATGCGCGCGCGAGCTCGCGCACGTCGGGCGCGCGCTCCGACGCGGCGTCGCGCAGATGATCGAGCTCCTGCGCCTGCGTCTGGATGCGCTCGACCGCTTCGCGAAACGAGTGCACGAGATAGCGGGCGTCGTCGTCGCCGCGCGGGCGCTCGCCGATCAGCGGCGCGTGCGCGAGCATCTCTTCGAGCGGGCGCAGGAACTTCGGCAGGTACAGCGTGAGGATGAGCAGTCCGGCGATCGTGGCCAGCGTGATGAACGCGCCGAGGATCAGCGCGCTGCGGCGCCCGCCCATCCATCCCGCGGCGTTGAAGTAGAAGATCAGTCTCCCGTCCGGCAGCGCGCGCGTGATGATCTCCGCGGACGGCACGCTGTCGCCTGCCGCGGCGATGAGCGCGTTGCCGCGATAGAGCTCGATGCGCGTGATGTCGTTGCTGATGCGCAGCGACTGCAGCCGCGCGGTGAGATCTTCGTGCGACGACGACGCCGCGAGCGGCGCGACGTTCGTGCGCACGGCATCGGCGATCGCGCCGAGGCGGTCGATGCGCAGGATCGACATCGCCAGCGCGATCAGCGTCACGATCAGCACGCACAGCAACGCGACCAGCGCTCCCGTGAGCACGCGAACCTCGCGGCGCAGCGGCGTGGCGGACGTCACGGCCATGCAGCGAGTGTAGCGCCGCCCGGCGCGAGCCACGGCAGAACCGCGGACATCATCGCGCGGCCGAAGAACAGCATCACCAGCGCCGCGATGCCGAGAAAGACGCCGAACGGCAGCGCGGTCTGCATCCCGCCGTTCGAGCGCAGCGCGATCAGCACGCCGACGAGCGCGCCGGCGGTGGAGGCGATGATGAGGATGAACATCACCGGCTCCCATCCCATCACCGCGCCGAGCATCGCCATCATCTTCACGTCGCCGAGTCCCATCCCTTCGATCTTGCGCACGAGTTTGTACGTCATGCCGATCGCGAGCAGGATCCCCGCGCCCGCCGCCGCGCCCGCGACGGACTCCAGAAGCGTCGCCGAGAGCATGAGATCGGGAACGAGCGCGCCGACGTGCAGCGCGCCCATCGCCAGACCGATCGCGACGCCGGGAAGATCGATGACGTCCGGCAGGATCTGGATGTCGAGGTCGATGTAGATCAGCGCGATCGTCATCGACACGATCGCCGCGAGCGGAAGAAACGTGAACGAGAGTCCCGTGCGTTGAAAGATCGCGAGATAAAACAGCGCGTTCGCCAACTCGACGAGCGGATACCGCGCGGTGATCGGCTCGCGGCACGCGCGACAGCGGCCGAGGAGGATGAGCCAGCTGAGGATGGGGATGTTGTCGTAGGGACGAATGAGCGTGTTGCAATGCGGGCAGTGGCTCGGCGGCAGGACCACGGATTCGCCGAGCGGATAGCGATGGATGACCACGTTGAGAAAACTCCCGACGATCGCGCCGAGGGCGAAGGCGGCGAAGGCAAAGAGCCACGGCATTGGTAGCGGGATTGTAGAAGAAAGCAAAAAGCAGAAAGCAGAAAGCAGAAATGTGAGCTTGGAGGCGCGCGTTATCGCCGGCACTCTCGATTTCTGCTTTTTGCTTTCTGCTTTCTGCTTTTTCGGGAGGCGAATGGGGTCTGGTGGCCTCCGCGGTCTTCAAAACCGTTGTTCCGGCGCGGAAGCGTCGGAGGGTTGGTTCGATTCCGACACGCCTCCGCCAAGCGGGTGCGCACTCGCGTGATCACAGCACGTCATCCGAAGATCAGCCCAACGCGTCAATCGAGTGCCCTCGAGATCTTCGGATCGCGAATCCTGCTGATTCGAGTCCCGTGCGTCTCGCGCGGAGTCGAGCTCTCCTGATCTTTGAGATGCGCGTCTGATTTCGAGATGCGCGTCTGATCTTTTGAGATGAGCGTCTGATCTTTCGAGATGCGCGTCTGGTCTTTCGAGATGAGCGTCTGATCTTTCGAGATGAGCGTCTGATCTTTCGAGACCAGCGTCTGATTTCTTGAGACCAGCGTCTGATCTTTCGAGATGTGCGTCTGGTCTCTTGAGACGAACGTCTGATCTTTCGAGATGCGCATCTGATCTTTCGAGATGCGCGTCTGATCTCTCGAGACCAGCGTTTGATCTCTTGAGACGAACGTCTGATCTTTTGAGACGCGCGTTTGATCTCTTGAGGCAAGCTCTAGATCTTTTGAAGCGAATGTCGCTTGAAAGGGACAGCTTGCGTGTCGCGCGAAGTCGAGCCTCTGATCTTTTGAAGCCAATGTCTCTTGAAAAGGACGGCCTTCGTGTCGCGCCGCTACCACGACAGCGGTTGTGGAACGCTCGCGTAACGCGCTAACTACTTCGGCGCATCCGTCAGGAACCCCACCTTTTGCGCGCCTCCGGCGTGTGCCGCGTCCATTGCCGCCACGGCTGCATCGAACTGCAGGTTGTCCTCGGAGTTGATGAACACGACTCGCTGCGCGGGCGGGCGGGAGAGCATTTGTTTGGCGATGGAATCGCGCAGCGCCTGCGGGCTCGCCATCTTTTGCGTGTTGAGATAGAGCCCGTCTTTTCGCACCGTGATCACGAGCTGGTTTGGTTCGTTGGACGGGGGTGGGGCGGCGAGCTCCATTTTCGGGGGGACTTCGACGTCGAGTCCCATCTGCAGGATCGGTGTCGCGACCATGAAGATGATCAGCAGCACCAGCACGACGTCGACGAGCGGGGTGATGTTGATCTCCGACTTGGGTCCGGCGGCGCTGCTGCTCATGGCCATATATCAAACCTCCAAGGTTGCGCAGTCGCTCGGTTGCTCGGTTGCGCGGCAGATTCAAACCCGCCTAACTGCGAAACCGCGTAACCGCGCAACCGTGTTACATCCTCCCCTTCGCCATTTCGGTGCCGGCCTGCTGGTTCTCCGTGAGGATCGACACGCCGGTGAACTGCGCTTCGTTCGCGGCCTTCAGCACCATTCGCACCTTGCCGAAGTTGATCCGCTTGTCGGCCTTCATCATCACCTTGCGCGCGGGATCCTTCTGATACTCCGCGCGCAGGTACGTCACCAGGTCCTTGTCCGGGATCCAGTTCTGGCCGACGAACACCGTGCCGTCCTGCTTGATCGAGATGCTGAGGTCTCCCGTCTCGCCCGGTTTCTTCTCGGCGTGCGGACCCGCGGGCAGCAGCACGTCCACGCCGGCCTGCAGCATCGGCGTGACGACCATGAAGATGATGAGCAGCACGAGGCAGACGTCGACGAGCGGCGTGACGTTGATGTCGCCTTTGACTTCGTCGGGACTACCGCCACCGGCACCAAATGCCATACCGTTCTCCTATTCGATGTTTCCGTCATCCTTCGCCGCGCTTCGCCGACTCAGGATGACGATTCATAGCCGCCCTACCTTACCCGGGCACGCGCCTCGTTTTTGATGAAGTAGTCGACCAGCTGCGAGGACGAGTTGTTCATCTCGACCTGGAAGCGCTCGACCTTGTTCAGGAAGTAGTTGTACATCCAGACCGCCGGGACGGCGACGAAGAGGCCGAACGCCGTCGTCGCCAGCGCCTCGGCGATTCCGGACGACACCGCGCCGAGGCCGCCCGATCCGGAGATCGCCATTCCGCGGAACGCGTTGATGATTCCGATGACGGTTCCGAACAGTCCGATGAAGGGCGCGGTCGTGGAGATCGTCGCGAGATTGCCGAGGCCTTTTTTCATCTCCGCGGTCGTCATCAGCGTCTCGCGCTCGATGGCGCGCCGCGCCGATGCGACGAGATCGAAGTCCGGCGGAAGGTCCTGCGTCGCCTCGTACTGAAATTCCGTCAGCCCCGCGGCGAGGACGCGCGCGAGATGGCTATGGCGGAATCGCTTGTCCTTGGTAAACGTGATCGCTTCGGCGAGCTTGTGCTGCTTGAGCAGCGGCGTGACGCCGAGGGCGACCTGCAGCGATTCCTTTTTCGCTTTCTGGAAACGCCACAGCCGCTCGGCCGCGATCGTCAACGACCAGATGGAAAGGATCAGGAGAACGCTGACGACGCTTTTTCCGAGCCACGTCATCGAGTCCCACATGCCGATCAGACTGAAACTCGCACCTTCCATGTCTACTTCTCCTCTCTTTTACCGCGGTTGCTCGGTTGCGCGGTCGCGCAGGGGGCAACTCACCATCCGCGTAACCGAGTAACCGAGCGACTGCGTAACCCTTCTCACTGGAGTTGGAAGTTGATCGTGAGGTTGTAATACACCGGCACCGGTTGGCCGTTGAGCGTGCCGGGTTTGAATCTCCACTTCTTGATCGCGTCGAGCGCGGACTGTTCGAGGCCGAAGGGCAATCCCTTCAGGACGCGCGCCTCGGTTACGTTGCCGTTGCGATCGATGACTGCCTCTAGGATCACCATACCTTGAATGCGCGCGCGGCGCGCGACGTCCGTGTACAACGGGTCGACTCTTGTGACGATCACCGGTGGCTTGACGTCACCACCGACGCGCACCGGCCTGTCTCCCGTGCCGCCGATCTGCCCGCCGAGCTGTCCCCCGAGCTGTCCGCCGATCACGCCGCCGACGACTCCGCCGACCACACCGCCCACCACACCGCCCTTCACGCCTCCCACCTGTCCGCCTTCCTGCGCGCCCGATGTATCGGTCTGCGACTCGTCGACCTGCGGCACTTCTTTCGGGATCTCGGTCGGTTGGCGGAACGTGTCATGCGGCGTCTCCACCGGCTTCTCGATGTGCGGCTTCGGCGTCGACACCGAGGAGCTGGCGGGCGGCGGCGGGGGAGGAGGTGGCGGGGGTGGAGCGGAGGTGACGATGAAAGCGGCGATCGGCTTCTCGATCACTTCCGGATTTTTCTTGACGTAATACCCGGCGGCGACGATCGCGCCGATCACGCTGACGTGGATGATCGCCGAAAGAACGGCCGTCACCCATCCACCCTTTTTCTTGTCTTTCCCCGCGGACTCGATGAGGACATCGTCAAACATCGCCGTTCCTCTCAGGAATGCCAACGAGCTGTGCTGATGGTGTGCCAAGTCTCATGTGACGTTGGACCACCGGGGACGCCGGGAAGAAACCGAATCATCCTATATCAAGTGGAGCGGCGGGCTTCAGCCCGCCGTAACGATTCAGTGGAGCGGCGGCCGCTCTCGGCCGCCGGATTTTCGCGAGGGTCGGCGGCCGAAGCGGCCGCCGCTCCACTCGCAGGCTATGCCAACGTCGTCTTCAACCGAATCGCCGCCTCCATCACGTGCCGTCCCTCGGGCCACGTCTTGAGGAACGCGCGCCACATTGCTTTGGTGTCGGTCGCGATCGCCTGCTCGAAGTCCTGCGCTTCGTGACGCCACTGCCGCGCTTCTTCGATGCGTGACGACTCGGGATGATCGGCGAGGTAGCGATCCCATGCGGCGATGGTTCCGGCTTCCCACGCCGAGTTCCAGTCGGCGGGCTCGTTGGCCATCGTTGCGCTTTGTCTGCGCGCGAGCCGCTTCTTCGCATCGGCAACCCAGCGTCCGTTCGGACGTGCATCGATGTACGCGCGCAGCGATTTCGCGGTCTCGGTTTGCAGCGCTTCGTCCCACGCGCGGCGATCGCGCGCGGCATCGATCGCGTCGGTGATTTGCGCGCGGCGTTCGGCGTCGCCGATCTGCGCGAGCAGTTTTTCCGCGCGATCGACGTCGTCCGATGCGACGGCGTCGAGCGCTTCCTGCATCGCCGTCGCCTCGCGCCATTTCGACGAGAGTCGCGTGAGCTCTTCGCGCCGCGGAGACTCGGGGAAGTCGGACAAAAAAACTGCTGCGGCGTTCGCGTTCTTCGACGCGAGCACTTGTGCGAATGCGGCATCTTCGAGCGCGGTGAGTCGCTCGCGCGCGGTCGCGGCGTGCGCGCCACCGGGATGCGTCGCGAGATACAGCTGCCACGCCGCCGGCGTTCCCATCGCCTCGGCGTGCGCGAAGTCTTCCGCGTCCGCCGCCTGCCGCAGCAATCGCTGCGCGTCGCGCGCGAAGACACTGCTCGGATAGCGCCGGATGAATTCCTGCAGCTCCGCGCGTCCGCCGTTCTTTACCTGTTCGAATGCGACTGCCTCGCGTCGGTTCATCTCCGCGCGTGCGCTGCGCTTGCCGTGCGGATGACTCGCGAGGAACGCTTCCCATGCCGCCGCGGTCTTCGCTTCCGATGCACGCGCGTACGCTTCTTCTTCCGCCGCGCGCAGCTTCTCGAGTCGCGCGCGCGCCTCGTCGCTCGAATATTTGGCGAGGTACGCTTCCCACTCGTCTTCCGTCCCCGACGCGGACGCGGTCTCGAACGCGAGCCGTTCCGCCGCGCGCTGCTTCGCTTCGTCGAGCTTCGGATACGCCGGAAAGCGCGCGATGAAGTCGCGCATCGCGGTGTACGTGTCCGCGGTGATCGCCTGCGCGAACGCGTCGTCCGCGATGTGCTGTTTCAGCGAGACGAGACGGATCTCCGCTTCGAGGTGATGCCGTCCCTCGGGCCACACTTTGAGAAACTCGCGCAGTCCCGTCTCCGACTCGTGCGCGCACGCGAGCTCGAACGCCAGCGTCTCGTCGAGCAGCTTGCGCGCGCGGTCGGCACGCGCCGAGCTCGGATAGTTCGCGAGGAACGATCGCCACTCCTCGGACTGTCCGCTCTCCCACGCCTTTTGAAACGCGTGCTCTTCTTCCTCGTCGCGCTGCTTCAGTTTCGTCACGCGCGCGAACGCCTCGCGCGCCGCGTCGCCGACTCGCGATCCGCGCGGATGTCCTTCCGCGAATCGCTGCAGCGCCTCGCGATCGCCTTCCGCCTCGCGCGCTTTCACATCCTCTAATAGTGAGAGCTCGAAAAATCGCGCCTTGGCCTCGGTCGTCTCCTTCGCGTCGGGATGATTGGTGATGAAGTCGCGATACGCCTCGACCGTGTTGCCGGCCTGCGTCTTCTTCCAATCCTGTTCCGTCGACGACTCGATCTCGAGTCCCGCGAAGGTCGGCATCTCGCTCGCGAGCGTCGTCGCCTGCGTCTGATCCGGGCCGCGGCGGAGTCGCAGCACCATGTCGCGCGTCAGATGACCGGCCGGCGCGACGATGAATCGCTGCACAGCCTCGGAAAACTCGCGCGCGTCGCTGAATCGTTTACGCCGGTCTTTTTCCAGCGCCTTGAAGATGATCTCCTCGACCGCCGGCGACCAGATCGATCCCGGCCTTGCCTCGGCGAAGCGCCGCGGCTTCGCGGTGAGGTGTTTCATGATGTATCCCTGCGGCGTCTCGCTCGCGAACGGCGGAACGCCGAGGAGCATCTCGTAGAGCACGACGCCCAGGCAGTAGAGATCCGCGCGTCCGTCGAGCTGCTCCGCGTCGTCGAGCGATCCGAATTGCTCGGGCGACATGTACTTCGGATTTCCGATCAGCACGCCGGCCTGCGTTTTGTCGACCGACGCGGAGTTGGCGATGTCTTTCGCGATGCCGAGGTCGATGATCTTCGCGATCAGCCGATCGTCGGCGTCGTAGGTCAGCATCACGTTGTCCGGCGAGATGTCGCGATGCAGAAGACCGCGGCGATGAATGTGATCGAGTCCCGCGAGCACCTGCACCGCGACGTCCGCGGCGACGGCGAGCGGGAACGGGCCGTACGCACCGCCCCACTGGCGCACGGTCGTCCCGTCGATGAACTCCGTGACCATGTAACTGCCGCCGTCGCCGAGAAAGAAGTCGTGGACGACGGCGATGTTCTGATGATGGATCTGCGTCGCCAGCCGCGCCTCGCGCAGAAAACGATTGCGGATGTTCTCGTCCGACAGCAGGTTCTCGCGCATCACCTTGATGCAGCGGAACGTGTTGAGGTGGAGGTGGCGCGCCTTGAAGACTTCGCCCATTCCGCCCACTCCGATCCGGCTGAGGATCTCGTACTTGCCGTCGAGCACCATCCCCGGCCCGAGGCTGGATGACCCGAACGGACGCGCGCTGTCGCTGGGCATCGGAGAAACAGGATAACGCGGCTGCGCCTAATGCGGCTGTGCTAACCCGCCCGTGTGCCATTCGGCACCGGCGCCTCGGGCACCGCGAGCACGGGCGTCACGCCGTCGGCGTAGCCGAGATCGAACAACATCCCTTCCGACATCTCGCCGGCGAGCGGTTTCGGCTCGAGGTTCACGACGAACAGCGCCTGCTTTCCGACGAGCACGGAGAGATCGGGCCGCTCCTGTTTGAGGCCCGCGAGAATCACGCGCGTGTGATCGCCGAAGTCGACGCGCAGGCGGACGAGCTTGCGCGACTTCGGCACTTCTTCGACGCTGGCGATCGTCCCGACGCGAACGTCGATCTGTTCGAGAAGCGAATGCGGAATCAGCGGCTTGATCGGAGCAGGCATCCGGCGATTCTAGGAGTTTGCGCGGCAGAAACGACGATCTCAGGCGCGTTGCGCCGCTCGAAGCCGCATTCGTGACGTGGCGGCAAGCAGGCCGCAAGGCGGAGCAATCTACGCAGCCGCCCGTGGCGGCTAATGAAGCGGCGTACACTGATCACGATGCGAAGGCTGATGGTCGCGATCGTGTTATTGACCGCGTGCGCGCATCCGCCGCCGCGCTTCGTCCAGCCGGTGATCGAGATGGCGAGCGCTCCGCACCTCGACGACCTCCTGCCTGTCACTCAGCAGACCGGCAACCTCGGCACGCTGCCGCCGAGCAGCAAAGCGCGCGTGACGATGTTTTTCATGCGGCGTTGACGGCGGTCACTGATTCTCGGGCGGCACTTCGGCGGATGGCTCCAACGGTTCCAACGGTTCCAAAGGCTCCAGTGGCTCCATCATGTCGTCGTTGTTTGGGCTGCTGTTTTTGCGCGCCGCGCGCTTCGCGGCTTTGAGCTGCTGACGTTCGCGTTTCGCGGTTTCTCGCTGCCGTTTGGTGAACGATGGACGGGCTGTTGCCATGGGTTGCCTCCAATAGACAAAAGGGCAGGATCGCTCCTGCCCTTCAAGTTCATTCGGTTCTCGTGCTCAATCAGCGTGCGAGGACGTTCGCAGCCTGAAGGCCTTTCGGCCCCTGCACGACATCGAACTCGACGGCGGAACCTTCAGGAAGCGAGCGGAACCCGCTGCCCTGAATCGCGGAAAAGTGGACGAACAGATCGTCCCCGTTCTCGCTGGTGATGAAGCCGAAGCCTTTCGCGTCGTTGAACCACTTGACGGTGCCAGATGTTCTCATAGGTGAATCTCCTTTCCGTGCTGCCTTCGGAGATTCAAACACTTGCGCATCGTCTCGATCTGGCAAACCACTGATGGCCCGCGCAACCGTGCTTTCGGCGGGCGAATTCCCACGGCGGCTCGCGTCAGGCCGCGCGCCACAGAGGAACTGTCGTATGCCATTGCAATGGCGAGATCGCTTCGATCGGCGCAAACTCGATGTGCAGGACCCGCCGATGCTGTACATGGCGCGCCGGTGATGACGAGTGAACGAGCAAAGGCCGCATGAGCAGGATCGCTCCCTGCGGCGCATAAAGCTCGACCATGTGGTTCCCAGCGACCACATCATCGAGCGCCGAAGCGACGAGCTTTCCCGAGGTGTGACTGCCGGGAATGACTCGCAGCGGTCCGTTCTCCTCGCCGCATGGATCGAGGTGAACCCGGACAGCCAGCATCTGCGCGAGGACCTCTGCCGGCGGTTCGACGTGTAAAGAACCCGATTTCATGCTCCACGGTCCATATCCCGGAATATCCATGCGTTCTCTGACGGCGATTGCACGATCCTGGTGCCATTGCACCCGCCAATTGGTCGTCGACGTCTTGTCGAACAGCGTCGCCTTGACCGCGACTAATTCGCGGCCGATCACGGACCAAAGATAGCGGCCGAATGCCTCATGCATGAGAAGCCGGATGACCGTCGGGTGAATGATGAGATTGCGTACTCCACCGCGTCCGCCGGAAACGGCCGGCAGCGACCGTACGAGATGCTCGCATTGATGATCTGCCAACACGAGGTCCGCAAGCGCATATCCTGCTCCGTCGAGGTCGTTCACCGCGACATCGTACTCCCGATCCCGGTTAAAGATTGCCGCTGGAGAATTTAGCCGACAGGCGTGACGTTGCAAGTGATGAATGGTGGCTCCGCGCTGCCACTGCCGCGTCGGGCAGTCTGACCGACCTCTCCGTGAATTTGGGCTAAGCCGGACACGGATTTCGATCGTCTTAGCCAGCCTGAACCAACGAACGGAGGCCCCGTGACGGCAATCAAAAAAACCGCGACAAAAGCACCAAAAGCACTCAAAGCACTCAAAAAAACCGCGACCGAGGGAAAACTGCCGGTGACGGAAGGAAATGTTGCGAAGGCGGCCCTCCGCTTGCTCGCGCAACGCCTCGTGTCGACCGAGGTCGCCTATGTGCAGCGCACCCTCGGCGCAACGGCCTCACAGTCCGATATCGATGCTCAGGTCCTCGCCGTGCGGAAATTGCCGTGGGCTTCCATTGTGGTCGCGGACTAGCGATCTATCCAGGCTCATTCTTCCGCGCGCCTCGAATATTGACTGCTGCGAGAAACACTTGCAGAAGCAGAAGAGCCCAGGCGCGCATCTGCCATGCCCAAACGATCCATAGGACATTGCTGAGAAGGAAGATCCAGAAACCCCATTTACGGCGCCACTCGCTTGTCGATCCCGTAAACCAGGCAGCGATGACCGTCACCACCATCGCCGGCCATTGCAGATAGGTCAATTCCGTCACCCCGCGTGCCGGTGCTGCTTCGATGCCGGGGAATCGATGCGGCCGATCTCGTGCGAGATTGGATTGATGTGGATGAACGGTACGCGCCGGCGAATTGCGTAGTCCACGATATCCGCGGTGCCTCCTTTGCCAGCGAGACTTCCGTTGCGCGGCAAGCGGCAATGACCGTAATGTTTTCTCGCAGGACGACGAGCGGATTCTGGCCGCTCTTGTTCATTGTGGCCGAATTCGCGAGAGCGCCACTGTGGCAGCAATCGAGAATGAGAAAAATCTGGCGTGCCGGCGACTGTAATGCCAGATCCATGACTTCCTGCAACTATTGATTCCGACGATGAGCGCTCGTTTAGCCACGTCTCCATTGTATGGCGTGATTCGCCAGACAACGGCAGGCGCCGCGGAGCAGTAGGAATTGCGGCGGGCACTTTGGCCCGCCGCGCCGGGGTCGTTAAGGTTGGACGTGCAGTCGATTGATGACGCGCTGGACGCCGCTCACGCTCTTCGCAGCGGCGACCATCTTGTCGATGTCCTGCTGCGTTTTCGCGTGACCCTCCAGGGTCACGATCGCATGATTGTCGACGGTCACTTCGACCGCGAACGTTTTTTCCGGAACCGCTTCGAGGATCTTCCCGCGAACGTCCGCCTCCATCGCTTTCGCATCGACCGATGACGGCAGCACGCGGTTCATCGATCCGCACGCGATGCCGAACAACACCAGCAGCACCGCCAAAGAACTTGAGTATCTCTTCATACAGGTACCTCCCAGTACGGAGGTGAGTTCAGCAACACATATGCCCGCACCCGAACGGGCTCGGGTATGGGGAAATTGTTGTGTGCGTCTCTCTCAACCCCAGGAGATTCCAAATGAGGGAGAGGCTGTCGACGATGGATGTGTCCGATTCCACCCCGGCCATTCGTGAGTTCTATCTTGCCCAGGAGTCCGCTGTTGCCGAGCTGCGCAGGCACGTCTCGGCGTTCGTCGCGCTCGAGACCGCATCGCTTCGCGAGGAACATCGCTACCATCGCGTGCTCGCGCTCGTGCATCAGCTCTGCGCGTCGATCCTCGCGTGTGAGGAAGCAGCCCTGACGCGCGATGAGATCATCGCAATCCTCGATCCGGTGCGGCGCATTCACGCGCGCTCGCCGTTCGTCGCGCGGTTGCAGCAGTGGCCGCGCGGCTATCCCGGCGACTTCGAAACGGTCGAGTACCTTTGCAGCGGCGCGAACCGCGCGGAGGAGGGAACGCTCGAGTATTCGTGCGAGGCGTACGCGCTGAGCCGCTCGATCGCGCAGCAGCATCGCAACAAGGTGCAGCATCAGGCCGCGCGCATCCTGCGCACGATGCTCGCGAATCCGCGGCAGACGCGAATCGCGTCGCTGGCGTGCGGAAGCTGTCCCGATCTCCGCAGCATCCTCGATCAGCTGCCGTCGCTCACCGGCGAGCTCTGGCTCAACGACGGCGACCGCGCGGCGATCGAATTTTCCGGACACGCGCTGCGCTCGATTCGCGACCGCATCCACTTCCGCGCCGGTGACGTGCTTTCCGTCGCGCGGTCGCTGCCGCGCAACGCGTTCAATCTCGTCCTCGCCGGCGGCCTCTTCGACTACCTCGATGCGCGCAAGGCGACGCTGCTCCTGAAGATCGCCTACGGTCTGCTCGTCCCCGGGGGAATGTTTTTCTTCACCAACATCGGCGAAGGAAATCCGTACCGTCCGCTCATCGAATACTTCGGCGACTGGAGACTGATCGAGCGATCGGAAGAGGACGTGTACGCACTCTGCGACGCTGCCGGAATCCCGCGCAGCAACGTCTCGATGCGGCGCGAAGAAACAGGATTGGCACTGCTGATCGAGGTGGCGAAGTTGCAGTAAAGCGTACACTACGCCGAGGTTCATGCCTGTTCCCCGCTACGTCGCGACGATCGTCGCGCTCGCGCTGCTCCTGGCGTCCCTCGGAATCCTCGCGGCAAAGGCGCATCCAGCGCACGTCCTGACGCTCATCTATCCGGCCACCGGCGTCGGCTTCGCCATCCTCTGGCGCTTCGGTGTGCGGTGGTGGCCGGCGCTGCTGATCGCGCAGTTCGCGGTCAGCATGATGACGTCGAACGCGTCGATCACCGTCGCGGGGATCGCGACGATCGTCGAGCTCGGAACGTGTCTCGGCCTCTTGTATCTGATGACGCGGCAGCGCGTCGGCACCGACCTCGCGCGCATCCGCGATCTCGTGCAGTTCGTCGTCTCCGCGCTCGTCGTCACCGGCGTCGCCGGCGTGGCGATCGCGATCGCGGAATGGTTCTACGGCGAAGGCTCGATCGCGATCGTCGCGCGCGACGGAGCGTATTGGTGGGCCGGCGACGCGATCAGCATCATCGTGTTCTCGCCGTTCGTGACGACCGCGCGCAGCTGGCAGTTTCTCAAGCCGTCGCGATTTCGTCTCGTGGCCGCGCTCTCGATTCTGCTGCTCGCCCTCGGCGTCGCGATCGCCCTCGGCGGCGACGAGTCGAAGTCCGTGCTGTTTCTGCTCCTGCCGATCGTGATCTTCAACGCGCTCCTCGCGGGCGTCGCCGGCGCGGCATCCTCGGGCGCTCTGCTGACGATGACACTCGTCGGCTTCGCGATGTCGGGCGCGAGCACGTTCGACCTCATCATCCGCTTGATCTTCGTCGCCACCGCGACGATCACCGGCTACGTGCTCGCAATCGTCTGGACGGAGCGCGAACAGGCCGGACATCAACTCGAGCATCTGGCGCGTCACGACATGCTCACCGGCATTTTCAATCGCTATGAATTCGAGAATCGATTGCGCGACACGATCGCGCGCAAAGGCGTGCACGCGCTGCTCTACCTCGATCTCGATCAGTTCAAGCTCGTCAACGACACGTGCGGCCACATGGCCGGCGACAACATGCTGAAGGAAGTCGCGCAGCAGCTCGCGCTCGTCCTGCCGCACACCGCAACGCTCGGGCGCCTCGGCGGCGACGAATTCGGCTGCCTTCTTCCCGACACCGACGAGCCGGCGTCGATGAGCGTTGCCGATGACATCCATCATGCGACCGATCGCTACCGGTTTCATTTCGGAGGAAACAGTTTCGGCGTCACGGCCTCGATCGGCATCACGATCTTCGGCAACGCCGACGGCGACACCTCGGACTCGGTTCTCAGCCGCGCCGACATCGCCTGCTACCTCGCGAAGGACGACGGACGCAACACGACGCGCGTATATCGCCCGTCCGACGAGGCGATGCTCAGCTGGCACGCGGCGATTCACGAAGTGTCGCAAGTCGAGCACGCGCTCGCGAGCGGAAGGCTGTCGCTGTTCTGCCAGAAGATCGCCGCGATCGGAAAGCGCGAAGATCCGCATCTGTATGAAGTGCTGCTGCGGTTGCAGGAGGGTGGGCGGTGGCAGTCGGCGTCGGAGTTCCTGCCGCTGGTGCAGCGCTTCGGCCTCATGGAGCGCATCGATCGCTGGGTGCTGGAGAAAACGTGCGAGTTCCTCGCGACGGCAGGCGATCCCGCGCTGCGGCTCTCGGTCAACATCTCCGGCACGACGCTGAATCAACCGTCGTTCTTCGAGTTCGCGATGTCGATGCCGGAGAAACACGGCATCGACGCATCACGCCTCTGCCTCGAAGTCACCGAAGGCGTTGCGATTCAACGGCTGCAGCAAGGCGTCGAGGCGATGCACAAACTCCGCGCGCGCGGATTCGATCTCGCGCTCGACGACTTCGGCGCCGGCGTCGCAAGCTTTGGGTACCTGCACGAGCTGCCGGTGTCGATGGTGAAGCTCGACGGCCGCTTCGTGCGCGACCTGCGCAGCGATCCGGCGGCCGAGGTGATCATCGATTCGCTGGTGAGAATCGCGGAGCTGCGCGGCGTCGCGTGCATCGCGGAGTGGGTCGAGTCCGAAGAGAGCATCGAGCAACTGCGGCGACTCGGCGTCGCATACGCACAGGGCTATCACATCGGGAAACCGCATCCGCTGAGCGAGCTGGTGGTGGAGAGAAAACAACATGCGCTACGTCATGAAACAAAAGCTGTTCTCGTGGGGAGATGACTTCTACATCCGCGACGCCGAAGGACGCGAAGTCTTCTTCGTCGACGGCAAGGCGCTGTCGTTCGGCGACCAGCTCTCGTTCCAGGACCTGCAGCGCAACGAGCTCGCATTCATCAAACAGAAACTGCTCTCGTGGGGGCCGACGTACGAGATCTACCGCAACGGCGCGCTCGCCGCGGTCGTGAAGAAAGAGCTCTTCACCTTTTTCAACTGCCGCTTCTCCGTCGACGTCCCCGGGCCCGACGACCTGCAGGCGTCGGGCAACTTCACCGACCACGAATACACGATCACACGCGGCGGCCGCACGGTGGCGACGGTGTCGAAGCAATGGTTCTCATGGACCGACACGTACGGCGTCGACATCGCCGAAGGCGAAGACGATGTGTTGATCCTCGCGAGCACGGTGGTGATCGACATGGCGTGCCATTCCGATCGGAAGCGGTGAAGCCTGGAGCGCCGCTGTCCACGCCAGTGTCATCCTGAGAGGCTGTGAAGGATTCGCGATCGGCGACAGAAGCGAGTCAGAAGGAGCGAGATGATGGCGTGCGCGAGACCTCGAGCCGCGAAGAACTCAAGGGGATGGTGCGGGCCGAGACAAGAAGATAGCCGCTGAAGAGCGTCGAGAAAACTGCACGGAGGTCGGTGCGGTCGGTTTTCGCG
>QHVT01000051.1:0-3093 GCA_003223645.1 Acidobacteriota bacterium
GGTGGTGACCGGCACGCTGTTTGACGCGGTCGGCTCGGCGGCCACGCAGAGCTACGACACCAAGAACGTCGGCACGACCCATGTGCTCAGCGCGAGCGGCCTTGTCGTGAACGACGGCAACGCCGGGGCGAACTACGCCATCAGCTACGTGCCGAGCGCGGCGACCGGCACGATCACGGCGGCGCCGCTCACGGTGACGGCGCAGACGGACAGCCGGGGCTACAACGGCACGACGAGCTCGAGCGTGGCGCCGGTGGTGACCGGCACGCTGTTTGACGCGGTCGGCTCGGCGGCCACGCAGAGCTACGACACCAAGAACGTCGGCACGACCCATGTGCTCAGCGCGAGCGGCCTTGTCGTGAACGACGGCAACGCCGGGGCGAACTACGCCATCAGCTACGTGCCGAGCGCGGCGACCGGCACGATCACGGCGGCGCCGCTCACGGTGACGGCGCAGACGGACAGCCGGGGCTACAACGGCACGACGAGCTCGAGCGTGGCGCCGGTGGTGACCGGCACGCTGTTTGACGCGGTCGGCTCGGCGGCCACGCAGAGCTACGACACCAAGAACGTCGGCACGACCCATGTGCTCAGCGCGAGCGGCCTTGTCGTGAACGACGGCAACGCCGGGGCGAACTACGCCATCAGCTACGTGCCGAGCGCGGCGACCGGCACGATCACGGCGGCGCCGCTCACGGTGAACGCCGACAACAAGATCAGGCCGGAGCTGACACCAAACCCGCCGTTCACCGTGACCTACAGCGGGTTCCAGGGCGGCGACAGCAGCGCAAGTGTCGGCGGCGCGCTGGTACTCGCGACGCCCGCGACCATCGTGTCGCCAGCGGGCGCCTACCCAATCACGCCCTCTGGCCTGACGTCGGGCAACTACGCAATCGCCTTCGTCGACGGGGTCCTTACCGTGACCGCCGGAACGCTCGCGCCGCCGCCGGTATCGATTTCCGCGGCGACAGGGGCAATCGCCAGCACGCTCAATCCGCCAGGGACCGCGCCAACGGGCATTACCGTGCCTTCCGGCGCAGAATCCATCGTCATGCTGATTCCCGCCGACGGCGCAACAGTCCAGCAGATTTCGCCGACGATTTCCATCATCGACTGCGGGATCCGGTCTCCGGTCGCCGGTTGCGGTCCGCGCTGAGAGGCCGTACGAGATATGCGCAAAGAACGACTCCCGATAAAGATGGCGCTGGTCCGGTTGCTGCTCGTCGCGGCATTGTCTGGTTGTCAGGCAACACAATATCAACCCGCCGCGGCTACCAGCGGGTTTGGCGAGGTGGAGCTAGACGGCAATATCTGGAGTATTCGCTTCACGCACAATGCATTCACGACGCGAGAAACTGCGCAGAGTTATTGGCTGTATCGCGCGGCCGAGCTCACTATTTCAAAGGGATACGATGGGTTCGAAGTACTGTCCCAGATCGGCCGGGTGCGATCGCACCGTGACGTGCTCACCAGGGGCGGCGCCCTTCTCATGGAAGGCGAGATAAGAATGCTGAAAAAACCGTTCGAATCTATGCCTCCCAAAACATATAACGCGGAGGCGTTAAAGGCGGTTCTTGGTCCGTATGTAACGGGCGCGACCAGCGGCCCGACGCCAGTCGCGTCGAAGGCCGAAATGCCGTCATCGGGTTCCGATGAGCTCAGGGTCAAAATGATGTCCTCGATTCCCTGCGATGGATCTGCTTCGGCGCCCGGTCAGGCTGATTGCCGCCACGAGGCAGATCGGCGCGCGGCAGAGCCTGCCGCAGCGCCGGTGGGGAAACCCAAGTCCGCGCCGGTCGTCGTCCGGTCGCAAGCGCCGCCGGTCGCTGATACCAAACCCGCGCTGAAACAGACGGGGCCGTGCGAGGTCAAACCGGTGATGACGGACCAGGAGCTGGTCAACTGCGGCGCGCGCGTGCGCTAAGCAACTCCCGTCACTTTAGCACCCGACGTGCAGAAATGGATTCCCTAGCCGCGTAGCGTGAATGGATTGAAATCCGTTTGTCGGTCGTAATAGTCCTCCTGTTCCGCACGCTTGAGGAATCCAACCACTTTGTAAGTCACCGGCGTGAAGACCACCTCGACGCCTACCTTGCCCACGAACTGCGCCAGCATGATCGCCGGCAGGATCTCGTTCGGCATGAGTCCGGCGCTGTAGAACGCGAGCGGATAGAAGAGTGCCGAGTCGACGGCTTCGCCCACGATGGTGGAGCCAATGNCAATGGTCCGGGTCCATAGCCACCGCCCACGGGTAAGTATCTTCATCTTCGCCAGCACGTACGAGTTGGCGAACTCGCCACAGAAATACGCGAACATGGAAGCGAGCGCGATGCGCCAGGTGGTGCCGAAGGCGATCTCGTAGGCTTCCTGGTTCTTCCAGAAAGGCGCCGGCGGCAGCGCCACCACGACTGCGGCCATCACTGCGGCGAACGCCAAACCGGCAAATCCCGCCCAGATCACACGTCGCGCCCGCGCATAGCCGTAGACCTCGGTGAGCACGTCGCCGAAGACGTAGGAGATCGGAAAGAAGAGCAGTCCGGCCCCAAAGGCCGGCAAGCCATCGACCCGCACGATCTTCGCCGGGCCGATCAGGTTCGAGCAGATGAGCACCGTGACGAAAGCCGCCATGACGAACTCGTAATAGCGGTAATTGCGCTGACCGTTCACTTCAGCTTCGGCTGGTAATTCGCGACATCCGCGTCAAGCGGCACGCCCATGGCGTCGAGCATGCGCCCGACCATGGCGTAGAACGCGGCGACGGCCGCGAGCTCGACGTAGTCGTGATGGTCGAAGTGACGCATCGCCTGCTGGTACACCTCGTCGCCGACGTGACCCAATGTCACGGCCTCCGCCAGCGCCAGCGCTGCTTTCTCGCGCTCATTGAATTCGCCAGACGTTTGCCAGTGAGCGAGTGCGTTGATCTGCGCTTCGCGCACGCCGGCCTTGCGCGCCATCGGCAGATGCTGCGCCCACTCGTACTCGGAGCGCATGAGCTGTCCGCCGCGCAGGATGACGAGCTCGCGCAGCGCGCGCGATGTGCGCGTGTCATGCCTGAGCATCTTGGAGAACTCGGTCCATGCGACTACCAGCGCG
>QHVT01000051.1:3114-4596 GCA_003223645.1 Acidobacteriota bacterium
CTTCTTGCTGAGGGCGGGCTCGAACTCCGCCAGGGGAACCCGCGTTGCAACCTTTTGCATAGGGGCGGCATCATACAATTGAATGCCATGAGCGCTACCGTGTGGGACAACCCGATCCAGACCGACGGCTTCGAGTTCGTCGAGTACGCGGCGGCCGATCCGAAAGCGCTGGCCGCGCTCTTCGAGCAGCTCGGCTTTCAGCGCGTCGCCAGGCATCGCCACAAGGACGTCGCGCTCTACAAGCAGGGCGACGTCAACTTCGTCGTCAACGCCGAGCCGCGCTCCTTCGCGCAAAACTTCGCTCGCCGCCACGGACCGAGCGTCTGCGCCATGGCGTTTCGCGTGCGCGATGCCGCCGCGGCCTACGAAAAGCTGGTCGAGCGCGGCGCCTGGGGCGTGGAAGCGCACGCCGGGCCGGGCGAGCTGAATATCCCGGCGATCAAGGGCATCGGCGATTCGCTGATCTATCTGGTCGATCGCTATCCGGGCAACGGCGGCGGCGTTTCCATTTACGATATCGACTTCGTGCCTTTTCCCGGCGTCGACCAGCATCCCCAAGGCGCGGGGCTGGTCGCGATCGATCACCTGACGCACAACGTTCATCGCGGCCGGATGCAAGAATGGGCGAGCTTCTACGAGCGCTTGTTCAATTTCCGCGAGGTCCGCTACTTCGACATCGAAGGCAAGCTGACGGGCTTGAAGAGCAAGGCGATGACCAGCCCTTGCGGCAAGATCCGCATCCCGATCAACGAGAGCTCGGACGTCCAGGAGTACCTCGATGCCTATCACGGCGAAGGCATCCAGCACATCGCGCTGCACACTTCGGATATCTATCGCACGGTGGATGCGCTCAAGTCCCAGCGCGTCGAGCTCCTCGACACGCCCGACACGTACTACGAGCTGGTCGACAAACGCCTGCCGGGGCATGGCGAGCCGCTCGACGAGCTGAAGAAGCGCAGGATCCTCGTCGACGGCAATCCGGCCGGCGGCTTCCTGCTGCAGATCTTCACCAAGACGATGATCGGCCCGATCTTCTTCGAGATCATCCAGCGCAAGGGCGACGAGGGCTTCGGCGAAGGCAACTTCCGCGCGCTCTTCGAATCGATGGAGCTCGACCAGGTGCGCCGCGGCGTGCTCAAGCCGGCGGCATGAAAACCGCGGAGCTCCGCGGCGACTACTCCCGCGCCGCACCCGATTACGCGGTCGAGCAGGACTGGGCGGCGTACCGCGCCGAGGAGCACGCGCTCTACCGGCGACTCTTCGAGCGGCAATCGAAGCTCGTGCCGCGCTACGCTTGCCCGGAGTGGATCGCGGCGATCGCCGATCTGGACGCCGCCAGCGAGATTCCGAACTTTTCGAAGGTGTCGAAGAGGCTAAGACAGGCAACCGGCTGGGAAATCGTCGCGGTCCCAGGCCTGATTCCCGATGACGCGTTCTTCACCCATCTCGCCAACCGCCGCTTCCCGGTGACGGTATGGCTGC
>QHVT01000046.1 GCA_003223645.1 Acidobacteriota bacterium
ACCGATACCCGTGATGTCACCAAAGATCGCCCGCGTGTCCCGGGCGAACCGCAGATCGGATTGCACCGTGATGTCTGGCGTCCCGACGAGGAAGACCGGGTGGACCGTATCCCCGAACCACGTCTGGTTGTCGGCGCTGGCGTTCAGGCTGCGGCCGAACAGCAGCGCCCCTTCGTGCGTCCAGTCGAAGGAATTGGAGTTGTTGACGCCACAGAAGAAGACCGGGTTGTCGCCGTCGTTGTTGCAGTCGAGCCCGACCTCGGAGTGACCGAAGCCTCTGAGATAGACGCCGTCTCCGGCTTCGGTACCAATAACCACCCGGCCGCCCGGTTCGGTGAATCGAATGACGCGGACAAACGTCGCCGAGGCGTTGTTGTGCCAGTCGATGCCACTGCCGTCGCCAGTGACTTCGATGCGGATTGCCGTAGGATGCGCGTCGTCCTCGCTGAGGAGCCGCTCCACCGTCACCGTATCGAGGATCGGCGCCTCGCTCCACGCCTGCGTCTCCCCGTCGTCGAACAGCACCTTGTTCGCGCCGGTCGAGACAGGCAGTGGCGCCGGAATGACGCCTCCGTCCTTGAGCAGTCGCCCGGTCGTCCCATCGAAGGCGACCAGATGATCGTTGACGGCGGAGGCGGGACCGACGACGTCGCCGCTGCCATCCCCGGCTGGGTGCTCGCGCAGGAACTCTTCGAGGGCGGATTGAATCTGGGCCGAGTAAGGTGCCACGATTTAGCCTCCCTGCTTCTTGATCGTCAGATGATCGCGCCGTCTTCGATCGTCCACGCCACTCCGGCGATCGTGCAGGCCGGCGGCGATCACCCAGTCCCGCGCCTCTTCAACCCGGACCGTGGTCTTCTCGAGCCGCTCCTCGACCTCGGCGATCTTCCCAATCAGGCCGGTAGGCGGATCGTGCTCGCCGACAGCGACTTTGAGATCTTTGAGTGTGTCGCGGATCGACAGGAGCAGACGGCCGATGACAATGGTCGCGCCGGTCATCATGCCGATGATGGTGAGCAGATCGCCAATCGTGAAGCCGTGCTCGGCTGGCACCCGCCTCCCGGCACCGCGGCATCCGATCGCTCAGGGCCGCCCGGTTGATAGTTCGAACCCGAATTCGATGACGATGGCGCCTGACGCGCCGGCGATTTTTGCCGTGGCCGCGTGCCGGTTGATCAGCCGGACGTGAATCTGTCCGGTGCCATCGAGGTCTTCGTAGGGCACGTCCAAGCCGTCGACGTAAAAACAATAGAACGTATCGCCGGTCGCCCGGCTCCCGTCACCCGGCGTGCCGCTTCCTGTAAACGCCCATGTCCCGATGAACGTCTCGCTGTCGATGACCGCGCCGCCGATTCCAGTCGCCTTGTGAAAGAGCTGGACCTCCCACGGCAGGAGCTGCACCGAGAGAATCCGGATCGACTTGAGGCGGCTCCGCACAGTCCGGCCGGCGGCCAGCCCCTCCGGGACCGCGCCGGATGCCACGGTGAGGTGCGCCGTCGCCGCAGCACCGGCCGCCGCGATGGCGCCGGTAAAGTGCGTCGTGGAGATTGTTCGAACGGGTAGAACGACGTTCACCAACGTCTCCTACGAGCCGCGGATGCCCTTGGACGCCGACATCGGATTGGTGTCGCTGTCCTTGGTCGAGACCGTCGTGACATGCGTACCGGTCTCGCCGCCGCCGGTCTGCTTGGTCCCGTCCCGCAGGGTCACGCCGCCGCGGTCGTCGGCGTTGGTCGAATCGCTGCCGGAGTGGACCGGTGCGATGGCGTCTTCGAAGAGCGATTGGATTCCACCATAGTCTTTCATCAGAGACCTCCTCAGTACCAGCCGGCCTGCTCGCCCATCGCGGGCAGGTCCTGCTGCTGCATCCAGGCCGAGTCGAACGGGAACTGCGCGTAGCCCATCTCGGCGACTGGCATCCCTTCCCAGTAGAGCTCCTCGTCGCCGACGTAGGCCGCCGAAATCTTATCCCGGAACTTCGCGTCGTGTGCCTGAGCCAGCGGCAGGTTGAAGTAGGGGTTGCGGCGGTTCTCCAGGCCCGGCCAGAGCGCGCAGCGGCTGAGTGCGCCTTCGACCAGGATGTCCTTGCGGTCGGCGAGCGGGCCGACCAGCACTGAGTCGTCGGTGAGGATCTCGGCCTTGCGGAGATACCACATCGGGTAGGACCGGGCGCTCGACGACGCCTGGTACCACTCGTAGCGGGCCTGGCCGAGCGTCGCCGGGACCGGGCTGTAGGTCGCGTTCGCCAGCAGACGCGGTGTGCCGGTCGCCGATTGACGCATCGGATCGAGCCGGTTCAGCCAGTCGGCGCTGACGTCGAACCGGATGCGCCACCGCATCGACGGATCGATGATCGCGTAGAAGCGAGCGAAGTCAGCCGGGAGGGTGGCGTAGCCATCGAAGACGATGCCGGTGGCGGCTGCGTCGGTCGCTTCGAGATAGGCCCGGTCGAGCGTCGCGACGCCGAGCGCGACGGCGGTGATCGTGTAGTAGGGGCTGGTCGAGACGCGGAAGGTGCGGCCGACGTCGCCTGCGACGAAGGCGAGCGTGCCTGACGAGACCGCGGCTGAATTCTGCACGACGCCGCAGGTGCCCGAGCGGGAGGCAGCAATTGAGAGGCCGCTCTGCACACGCAGGTGGGACCAGCTGCGGCGGGCCGCGACGAACTCATCGTAGGCCCACTGCGTCCATTCTCGCGCGAGAGAGGCGCCAGCGAGCGGCGCATGGCCGAGGACCATGCGCCAGCAGGCTTCGAAGGTGACCGACATCCTGCATCCCGCCTACGCCGCGAGCGGGATGTACTGGATGTAGAGCGTGCCGACCAGCCCGGTCGCGTCGCCGGTCTTTTCGTCGATGGTGACCCACTTCCCTGCGGCGAGCTTCTGGGCGAAAGCGTTGGTGCCGGTATCGAGCGCCGCGTTCATGTGATCGAACAGCCCGATCGCAGAGTTGGCGTCGATGCCGTCGAGCAGCGTGTCACTGGACGTTGCGGCCGAGGCCGTCGTGATGCCGACGTCGAGCGTGCAGGCACCCGTCGAAACAGTCGTCAGATCGAGCAGCACCCGCGTAATGAGAATCGCGACGGACTCGGGATTCTGCCAGGACACGACGCCGCCGGCCGCCGCGTGGATGGTCGCACCGACGAGCGCCTTCGTTCCGATCTTGCCACCCGACGCGAGTAAGGCAATGGCGTCGGCGACGCTGGAGGTCAGAGACATGGTGACTCCTTAGCCTTTGCCGTACGCGCGCCCGCGCCCGGTATAGAGAGACAGATCAGTCGTCGCCGGCACTTCGACCAGGGCCGATGACGCCGCTTCGTTCTGCCAGAATGCCTGCATCTTGCCGGTGCTGTAGTTGTATTGGTAGACGACGGCGAGCGTCCCGGCCGAGTTGACACCGAGAAACGCCGGGATCTCCTCGATGACGCCGAGTTTGAAGGCGTCTGCGGCAATCGCTTCGCCTCCGGTCGAGTACGACGTCGGGCCGTAGTAGGAAAACGGCATGACGGCCGTGTGGCCCCACACGTCCTTGCCGCGAGAGATAGTGCGGGAGACGACGCCTGCTGCCATGAGAAACGCTCCTTTGCGTACACCTGTGGGCTGCCCGAGTACTCGAGCAGCCCGTCGTCCGTAAAGGTTTAGCTAGGAAAGGCTAGTCAAACCGAGTACTCGAGCTGCGTCCGGACTTAGTACTGGTCCGGGATGTTGATTCGCACGCTGGCGAGCTTGGTCGTGCCGTCCTGCGCGCCGAGCGTCGCCCCGATGGCCGGCCACGGAATCGCGCCGGTCGCCAGTGCTTTTGCGTCTGCCTTGCCGGCTGTGGCGACAACTCCGACGACCGGGAGGCCGGTCGCATCCGGCGCCACGGTTGGTGCGTCGATGAAGAGCACGTCGCGGTCGCCCTTCTTGCAGATCCAGATGTACTCGGCAGCTGCGGCGGCGGCGATGCGCGCGATGCCGGCAAGGTTACCGAGATTGGTTGCCGTCGTCGTGACGGTGTAGCTCGACTTCGTGACCCAGTACAGCACGTTACCGACCACCGGCGTGATTGACGTGTAGGCTTTCACCAGCTGGTAGACACAGCGGTTGGGCGGTCCGGCGAGCAGCCCCTGATCGAATTCGGCGCGGCAGCCGAGCATCCCCGGCGCGTAGAGCGTCGTCATCTCCTCGGTTTCGGGGTTGCCGGTCGCGAAGTAGGGAGACTGGATGAAGCCACCTTGCGGCATGGGACAACGATCCTTTCGGTCGTGGCCGGGTATGCCCGGTCGCGGAATGCGGCCGGGTCAATCCGACTGTTTCTCACCCGAGTCGTAACAACGATTTAGACCAGAGCCTAAATTTGGTCGTTACCCTGTGATCCCAAAGAGCGCCCGCTGCAGCCGGATCGCGCGGCAGGTCACGTTCCCTGCGAACAGCACCTGGCTGACCACCACGGTGTTATCCTGCGCCGGCTTGAACCCGGTGGTGCCGAACTGGAAGAGCGGCGACACAGAGATCCGCAGCTTGATGTAGGCGTCCTCGCCCTCGGGTCCGGGGTTCAGCCACCAGAAGGTCTCGCCGGCCGCGTTGTAGTTACCGATGTCGGCATCGTTGACGCCGTCCTGGCCGGGCGCGTACTGGCTCTCGACGATCGTCGCCTGCTTGAACTTGATCCCGACGTAGCCGATGGTCGGCTCGACCGAGTCGACGACCTGGTGCGGCTGGAACGACTCCGAGATGAAGCCCATGCAGCGGTTGGTCGTCACGCCGATGACCGGGTGCTCGCGGCCGATGACCGCGGACTGGTAGGAGTGTTCGAGGATGCGGAAGGTGATCGCGCCGTTGACGTTGGCCGCGACCAGCCCCACGGGCGTCTTGATCGCACCACCGACAGACGCGCGGAGCTGGCTGCCGTAGGTGTCGTAGGTGTTGCCGTCCCAGCTCGCTGCGAGCCCGTCTGAGAGCGCTTCGGCCAGCCCGTTGATGTGCAGCGTGCGGTCGACGCCGCCGACGTTCTGCCCACCCTGGTAGTTGTCGATCGCCAGCATCGCCGACATCGTGAGCGCGGCGTTGCCATAGTCGGTCTTCACCATCGAGAGCACGGCGGTCGGGCCGTTGACTTCGATCTCGACTTCCTCGAGATACTCCGGAATCGACACCTCGTAATACTTCGGACCGAAGAGCAGGCCGGCGAAGGTCTGGCGCTTGCTGATGTTGAAGCCGCCGACGCCCTTGGCGTATGCCTGGCCGATCATCGGCTTGTAGAGGAAGTTCTCCTGGATCTGCGGGCCGCCCGGATACGTATGATGCCGGGCTTTGAGAAATTCCATCAGCGGATCGTTCTTGAAGAAGTTGTCCGCCAGCCCCGGCATGATGTTCTTGGTCGTCGCCGTGTTGATCGGGTCGAGATTGACCAGCCCGACGAGCGGCAGGAGCGAGAGCGCGTAGAGGAACGCGGGGTCGTAGGCGGCGAGGGCGAGGAGGCAGGCGACGACGACGAGGAGTCGATGGGTCGCGAGCCAGCTCGAAAGACAAACGAGCTTGCACATGGTCAGTGTCCTTCTCACCCTGCCCTACGGAGAGCCGTCGACAAGGTGCGCTAGGCCGAG
>QHVT01000013.1 GCA_003223645.1 Acidobacteriota bacterium
CCAACGCCTTCGACAGTTGCATAGATCCAGAGCGCCAGAAAGATCTGGGGATCGATTGCCGGCCGCCCGGCCTTCCCCTCCCGCGATTGAATGCGCGCGTAGAACTCGCCCAGATCGAGCCGGTCCACGAAGCTCCACACCGCACGCGCCTGATGATCGGCCGGCAGCAACGATTCCAGATCCATCGGGACCAGTCGCATCTGGGCCCGATTCACTTCCACCACTCGCGCTTTCGACTCTTGCTTCTCGCTCATGAACCGATGGTACGGTCATTGTCACTTTTCCACAGCACGCGCGAATTCTTCACACCCTCTCGGAATGACAGGGGCTACAAGAGGTGGAGTTTTGCAGCGAATTGCGAATTCCGAGGTAGGCTCGGATTGCATGAAGCTTTACCACGTCTATCTCCTCGCAAGCCGCGCTCGCGTGCTCTATATCGGAATTACGAGCAATCGAATACCGACTCGCCGAGCACAAATCGCACAAATATCCGCGGTCATTCACGTCGCAGTACAAGGTGACGAAGCTTGTTTATGTCGAGGAGTACACGCGTGTTGTCGACGCGATCACGCGTGAGAAGCAGATGAAAGCGTGGCGACGATCGAAGAAGGTTGCGCTGATCGAAGCGACAATCCGGAGTGGGAGGATCTGGCTTCGTGAGCGCGGGTGGGCGGCATTTTGGTGCCGCCCACCCGCCCGGGTCCCTCGCTCACGCTCGGGATGACATTAGGGTTGGATCGCTTCGTAGTCGGGTAACAGCACGAGGTTTTGCTTGCGCACGGCCTCCCGATACTTGCCCACATCCTCGCTGTACAACCTGTTGTACTCCCCCAAAACCTCCTTCAACACGCCTTCGGCGTACGTGAGGTAGGTGAGCTGCGCCGGAGTCGGGGCATCCCACGAGGACTGCAACGACTGGATCGGGTACTGTACTTTCGACATGGCGTCGAGGTCGGCGACGAGGCCTTTGGTCTTGGGCGGGTTCCACAACCGGCGCTCGATGGCGTCGAGTTGCTTCTTCAACGCGTTGCCTTGTTTGATGAGGGGGTCGGGCTCGGCGCTGTCGTCGTCTTTTTTCAGCTTCGCGGCGACGGCGTCGATGTCCGCGCGGGTTTTTCGGATGCGCTCGATGGCCTCCGTTGTTTTTTCCTGGAGTGCGCCGGCGCGGAGGATGACGGCGTATTTGGCGTTGCGTGTTTCGAGCGGGGTGGTCTCGCGCGGGTCGGGGACGACGGTCACGCTCTGCTTCGCTTCGTTGCCTTTGTATTTGATCGTGACGGTGTACGTGCCCGGAGGGACTTCGGGGCCGGTGCGCGGGCGGAAGGACTCGACTTCGGGCTCGTCGGACCGCGGCTGCTTGAATGCGTCGCGCGTGAGGTCCCAGTTCGTGCGGTTCACGCCGAGCTTCGCCGGACCTTTGAATTTGCGGATGACTTTTCCGGATGCGTCTGCGACTTCGATGTTGATCTGCGGTTCTTTGTCATCGGCAGGTTTCGCATCCGAAGGCGTTGCTTTCACCGGTTCTTTCGGAACGTCGGGCGGCACGCCGGTTTCGGGAAACACTTCTTTCTGCAGTGACTCGCGTTCCTTTGCTTTCCGCTCGCGCTCTTTTTCTTCGATCGGATGCGGCAGGCCCGCGACGTTCAGCGAATAGGTGAGGAGCGCGCCGTATGGTTCGTTCTCGCCGCGGAATTCCGAGTCGGCGACGAAGCGCGATCCTTCTTTCTGCCGCGTGACGTGCTGCATCGCTTCCGGAACTTCGAAGAAGTGGATCGGCTTGGCGAGGATGTCCTTCGTCACGCTGCGCAACGGGCGGATGTCGTCGAGGATGTACGCCGCGCGGCCGTGCGTGGCGATGATGAGATCGTGATCGCGCGGATGGACTTGCAGTCCCATCACCGACGCGGTCGGGAAGCCGTGCTTCCACTTGAACCAGCTCTTGCCGGCGTCCTGCGAAACCCACAAACCGAACTCCGTGCCGAGGAAGAGCAGATCGGCGTCGATCGGATCCTGCTCGATCGAGAGCGCGTAGCCCTGAATGTCTTTCGTGACAAGCGACGTCCACGTCTTGCCGTAGTCGTTCGTGCGATAGACGTATGGCGTCCAGTTCGATCGGCGGTGATCGTCGAAGACGATGAACGCGGTGCCGGCGTCGTAGCGCGAGGCCTTGATCTCCGGCACCCACGTGTTCGCCGGCACACTTTTGATGTTGTTCTCGAGGCTCGTCCAGTTCGCGCCGCCGTCGCGCGTGACGTGCACGCGGCCGTCGTCGGTGCCGGCCCAGATCGTGTTGCGATCGAGCGGGCTCGGCGCGATCGCGATCATCGTCGTGTAGTTCTCGGCACCGCTGACGTCGGGCGTGATGCCGCCGCTCTTCGCCTGCTGCTGCCACTCTTTCTTGTTCGTCGTGAGGTCGGGACTGATGATCTTCCACGTCTCGCCGCGGTCGCTAGATTTGTGGAGAAACTGGCTGCCGTAGTAGATGCCGTTCGGATCAAATGGATCGACGGCCATTCCGGCATTCCAGTTGAACCGCAGATCGGTCTTCGCGTCCGGCGCCGAAGGTCGGATGTCCTTCCGCTCGCCGGTGCGCAGGTTCCAGCGGACGAGGAATCCTTCCTGGCTCATCGCGTAGCCGGTCATCGGATCGTTCGGAATCGGCGCGGTGCCGAAGCCGTCGCCGAAGCCGACTTCCTGCCAGTCCCAGTTGCGGATGCCCGCCGTCTCCCACGTCGTGTTCGGCCCCTTCCACGAGCCGTTGTCCTGCATGCCGCCGTAGATGTTGTACGGCTGCTCCATGTCGTAATTGATGTGGTAGTACTGGCCGACCGGCAGTGTGGCGACGAAGCGCCAGCTTCCGCCGCGATCCTCGCTCTCGAACACGCCGCCGTCGTTGCCGGCGAAGATGTGTCCCGGATTTTTCGGATCGATCCACATCGCGTGAAAGTCGGGGTGCACGCGCGAGAACGGCACGAGTCCCTTGAACGTCTTGCCGCCGTCGTTCGAGACGGTGATCTGTGTCGCGATGTTGTAGACGCGATTCGGATCGGCGGGATCGACGCGGATGTCGGCGTAGTAGAACGGACGGCTGGCGATGTTGGTCTCGGTGTTGACAGCGGTCCATTTCAGTCCGCCGTCGTCCGATCGCAGGAGCGCGCTCTTCTCCGCTTCGACGAGCGCGTAGACGATGTTCGGATTTGAATGCGAGAAGGCGATCCCGATGCGCCCGAGGTTGCCTTTCGGCATTCCGTCTTCCTCGGCGTACCGCTTCCAGTTCGCGCCGCCGTCGTACGTCACGTACAAACCGGAGCCGGGACCGCCGGAGTTGAAGAACCACGGCCAGCGCCGGTACTCCCACAGCGCGGCGAAGAGCTTGTTCGGATTTTCCGGATCGATCACCAGCTCCGCGGCGCCGCTCCGCTCATTGCTGAAAAGTACTTTGGTCCAGCTCTTTCCGCCGTCGACGGTCTTGAACACGCCGCGGTCGGCGTTCTGTCCCCACGCCTGTCCCATCGCCGCGACCCAGGCAATGTTCGGATCGCGCGGATGCAGCACGATGCGATAAATGCGCTCGGTTTTGTCGAGGCCGAGGTGCTGCCAGGTCTTGCCGCCGTCCATCGATTTGTAGACGCCGTTGCCGACCGACATCGAGTTGCGCACGTTGCCTTCGCCCGTGCCGGCCCACACGATCTCGGGACTCGCCTGATAGACCGCGACCGCACCGATCGCGGCGACCGGCTGGTCGTCGAAGATCGGCGTGAACGTCAGTCCGCCGTTCGTCGACTTCCAGAGCCCGCCCGTCGCGGCGCCGACGTAGACGATGTTCGGATTCGATTCCACGACGTCGATCGCGGCGATGCGTCCGCTCATCGATGCGGGACCGATCGAGCGCGCTTTCATCCCCGCGAGGAGATCGGGATCGACTTGTGCGTGAAGGGCGGCGGCGAGCGTGAATGAGAGAACGAGGACCCCGATTCGCCTCATCTGCATGGCCCTAGTTTATCCCGCGCCTAGACGCGGGATCTCCGGGATAAACTCAATGAACGTCGACGAGCCGCGCCAGCTGCAGGAGCTGCGCGGGAAACGAGCTCCCCTCGGCGCGTGACGACGCGACGTTGATGACGATGAGCGGGCGGTCGTTGCGAACGTCCAGCGCGACGCTCACGCCTTCGTCGACGTATTCAGGCACACCCGTGATCGTGCGGATGTGGCGCGCGCGGGCGAGTCGCGCGATGTCCGCAACGTCCGCTCCGCGCAACGGCGCGATGTAGAAGACGTCGGCGTCGATGCTGTTGATCATGGCGGCGATCGATGACGTCTGGTCGATCGCGACGGCGATGCTGCGGATGCGCTGTCCGCTCGTCGCGATCCATGACTCCACCTGCGACCTCACGATCGCCGACGGGCCGTGGCTTTCCTGAAAGAGGATGGCGATGACGATCTCGCCGCCGGCCGGGAACGCGCGATCGAGCTTCCAGATCTTCACGAACAGAGGCAGTTGCACGCTGACCGGAACCGGCATCGTCGATGCCGCCGCCGTGCCGCTGCATGCGAGCAGCAACAGCAAGGCGAGCCGTCGCGTGGCGGTCATCGGTTCATCGGCCTTTCGCGATGAGACGGACGACGAAGGTACGGCCGTCCTGCGGAATCGTGTCCTGCAGATGTTCGGGACCGCCCGGCGTGGCGTACGGCGTGTTGAAGAGATTGCGGATGGTGACGCCGAGGCTCAGACGCTTCGTGATCGCGGCGGTGAGATTCATGTTCGCGATCAGGCCGTTCGCAGTCTCCGCGCCGCCGATCGTCTTGCGTGCGGAGCCATAGAGCAATTCGATCGCGCCCTGCAGCGGCCGCGAGGTCGGAGTGGAGATCCCGGCTTTGGCGAGATGCTCCGGCGAGTTCGGCATGCGTTGCCCGTTCTCGGTCGCGTGCTGCCAGGAGTAATTGATGTAGCTCCAGATCCCGTTGCCGCGGCGATAGTCGCATTGCAGCTCGATCCCGTTGGAGCGAAGCTCGCCGGCATTCTTGTAGCCGAACGCCGTTCCGTCCTCGAAGTCCTGCCGGATGACATTGTCGACATCGATATTGAAGAGCGCGGCGGTCAGCATCATGTCCGAGGCGATGCGCTGTTCCCATACCAGCTCCACGGTCTGAATCGCCTCCGGCGCCGGCACCGAGAGGCCGTGAAAAAACAGTCTCGTAGACGCTCGGCAGCCGGAATCCCTGACCGACCAGAAACTTCGTCGTCGTGCGCTCGTTCGGCGTATAGATCAGCGCCACGCGCCTTGTCAGGTGGTCGCCTTCGCCGGAATAGCGGTCGTAACTCGCGCCGGCCGTGAGCACGACACCCTTGCGCAGTCCCCATTCGCTCTGTGCGTAGATCGATCCGATAGTGAACGGCAGATCGACGGCGGCTCGATCCTGCGGTGTGCCCCACTGGTAGCTCGCGTGCTGCGTGCGCGTCCAGCGCGTGCCGATGGTGAGTCGCCGGCTCGCGCTGAAGTCGCGCACATACTGTCCCTCGGCGCCGATCCGCGTGGAGACGGCGTCATCCGACCAGAGGGCGCCCGACGATTCCCCAGTCGTGGAGCCGCCTGGAAAATCGCCGTAGTAATGAAAGCGGTCGAAGTACGAGCGCAGCGAGATCTGACTCGCCGCCGTGAAGCGATGCGCAAACTGAACGCCGGCCAACGTGCGGCTGTCAGTCGTCCGCGCGTCGCCTCCGAACGTACCTTCCCATGGAGCGGTCGGCACGCCTTTGGTCCGCGTCGATTGCAACGCGATCGCATGCAGTTCGCCGAACGAGAGCGTCGCGAGCACGCTGCGGTAGTCGTCGAAGTCGTGGCCGCGCACGACGCCGTGATTCAAGCCGGGCCTGTCGAATTCGCGGAAATAGAGATCGCTGCCGTTGTTCTCCTGCCACGACATCGCGATGCTCGCGGAGAGCTTGCCGGCGCCGAATCCCGCGCGGCCGCTGGCGAATCGTGTTCCGCGAGTTCCCGTGGCCAGCGTCAGCTCGGAATGCTCCTGCGCGTCCTTCGTGATCAGATTGATCACGCCGAACATCGCGCCGGTACCGTACATGACCGAGCTCGGGCCGCGCACGAACTCGATGCGCGAGAAAACCGACAGGTCGAGCGCGAGCGTGCTGCCGATGCCGACGCTGCCGGAGACGACCTCCTGCATCGGATGACCGTCGATCAGCACGAGAAAGCGGCTGTTGAAATCCGTCGGCAGGCCGACGCCGCGCACGCCGAGGTATGTGTAGCCGCGGTCGTACGTCGTGTACACGCCGCGCACCGCGCTCAGCACGTCGGCGAGCGTGTGCCATCCGTAGCGGCTGATCTCTTCGGACGAGATCACCGTCACCGAAGCCGGCACCTCGTTGATCCGCTGGTCGTACTTCGCCGCCGTGCTGATCGGCGTCGACAGCAGATCATCGAGCGGAGCGCGGTCGTCGGCTTGAGCGATGGCAGCGAGGGACAAGAAAACGAGAGTGAGGGTGTGTCGGTACATCAAACATTCCTTTCGGCGGGCACGCGGTTTACGCATTGTTCGATGACGTGCATGAGCTCATCGCAGTCGAACGGCTTCGGGACGTTGGCGAAGGCGGGGATGTCGCGGCCGCGCGTGAAGCGCGAGTAGCCGCTGAGAACGATCACGCGCTCGAGGATCTCGGGACGCGTCAGCTTCCAGTATTCGGTGAGGGTCTCGCCGTCGAAGACCGGCATGTTGAGATCGAGGACGATGACGTCGTAGTTGCGATCGAGATCGACGGCATGGATGCCGTCCGACTTCGTCTCCACGCGAAAGCCGCGCAGCTCGAGGAGCGTGGTCATGACTTCGACGATGTCGGGATCGTCGTCGATGATGAGCGCCGTTCGATCGCTCACCATGTGCTTCCTTCTTCGAGCGCCGCGATCGCGTCGATGAACGCCGGAATCTCGAACGGCTTCTGCAGGAACATCGCGCCCGCGCAGCTCGCGCGCACGAGCGCCTCGTCTGCGTGCCCGCTGGCGAACACGATCTTCATGTCCGCATCGAGCGCGCGCAGCTGCCGGCCGACTTCGACGCCGTCGATATCGGGCAGCCGCACGTCGATCAGCGCGACGTCCGGCCGCAGCACTCTCGCCGCCGGCTCGGCTTTTCTTCCGCGATCCACCGTCACCACGATCAATCCCCGGTCCCGCAGCGACATCGCCGTTCCCTCGGCGATGCTCGGCTCGTCTTCCACGATCAGGATCTTTCGCGCGCGAATTGCGCGCTCGGCGTTTGTTTGCGTTTCCGGCTCGTGCGTCTCCACCGTCAGCGGCAGGAACAGATGGAACGTCGTGCCGCGATCGACTTCGCTCTCGACGAAAATCAGTCCGCCGTGGCGCGTGACGACCTGGTGCGCGACGGCGAGTCCGAGTCCCGTGCCGCCGTTCTTCTTGGTCGTGAACAGCGGATCGAACGCGTGGCGGTGTACGTGCTCCGGCATGCCGTGTCCGGAGTCCTCCACGCGGATGTGCGCGAAGTTCTGGCAGTGCGGCACGCTGCCGAACGACCGCGTCTCGCCGGGTCGCGCGCGCTCCGCGACGACGCGCAGCGTGCCGCCGCACGGCATCGCGTCGCGTGCGTTGTTGATGAGATTCGCGAACACCTGCGAGAGCTGCGCGGCATCGCCGCGGATGTGGAGCGACGGCTCGAACGACCAGGTGAACTCGATGAGATTTCCGGTCGGCGCCTGCAGCTCGGGAACGAGCCGCTCCCACCATGCGCGGAGATCGACCGGCGCGATTGACGGCACCGCGGGACGCGCGAAGCGCAGCATGTCCTGCGCGACGCGCTTGCCGCGCGCGATCGAGCTGGCGATGTGAGACGCGCCTTTCGCAACCGACTCGGGTGACACGTTCGGACGCTGCAGCAGATCGGCGAACGGCTGCATCGACATCAGCACGTTGTTGAACTCGTGCGCGACCGTGGCGGTGAGCTGCCCGAGGCTCGTCAGGCGGTTTGCCTGCTGCAGCTGGTCCTCGAGTAGCCGGCGGTCCGTCACATCGCGGCCGTTGGTGATGATCGACACGCGGCCGTTCGACTGCACGGTGCGCGACTCGATCGAGAGCCAGCGCCACGAGCCATCGCGATGGCGCATGCGCAGGTCGATGTTGCCGACGAGTCCCGGCGACTCGATGTGCTTCTGAAAATACGCCGCCGCGCGCTCGCGATCCTCGGGATGCACGAAGTCCATCGAACGCCGCTGATCGAGCTCCTCCGGCGAATATCCGAGGAGCCGTTCGGCGGAAGGACTGTGATAGGTGATGAGCCCGTCCTGATCGATGATCGAGATTACGTCGAGGCAGTTCTCGATGATCGAGCGGAAGTGCCGCTCGCTGCTGCGCAGCGCGTGCAGCGCTTCCTCGCGATCGGTGACGTCATGCGCCAGCCCGCGAACGACTGGCCGGTCTCCCTCACCGCGGCGCAGCGCGTTGCGGTAGTGCCACGTGCGCTGCTGGCCGCTGCGCGACTGCAGCGCCATCAATCCTTCGGCGGCGCCGTTGCGCGTGATCGTGGCGAGGTAGTGCTCGAATCCCGCTTTGCCTTCGGGGCTCAGCAGGTCGCGGATCGACATCGTGAGGAGCTCGTCGCGCGGAATGCCGAGGGCGCGCGCGGCCGCGGGATTCACAGAGACGATTTTCCCGTCGAGGTCGTGCTCGCACAGAAGATCGTGCGTCGACTCCACGAGCTCGCGATAGCGATACTCGGTCGCGATCAGCTGTGCGCGCGCGTTGTCGATCGCCCGCAGCTCACGCTCGGCGACCTTACGGTCCGAGATGTCGTGGATCGTCGTCACGCGCACGCCCGACGTCTTGCCGGTCGCTCCGCGAACCTCGACCGGGATCCGTTCTCCATTCGCGCGCAGCGCCACGGCTTCGAACGACTCGAGGCGCGCTTCGCGGACGTGTTTCGCCACGAGCTCCCGGCATTCGGGAGCGGTGAACTCGAGGATCGATCGTCCGATGCAGTCAGCGATCTCGAATCCGAACATTCCCGCGCAGCGGTCATTCAAGGCGAGCACGCGTCCGTGGCGATGCACCATCACCGCGTCGAACGACACTTCGCACAGGAGCCGGAACCATTCTTCGGAATCCGATTCGACTTCGGGAGGAGGCAGAGTCAATACCGTCATTTCGCAGTGTGAGTCCGCCGGGGTGCCGAAAAAATACAGAGCCCGCTTGTATTTTTTTTGACACCTTGCGGACTACGACGGCGTGAGACTGCTCAAACGCAATGCGACCGTTCGCGAGACCCTGCGGGGAATGATGATGGCGACGACGCTGTCCGGCCTGCTCCTGGCCTGCGTCGCATTCGCCGGCGTGGATCTCTTCACCACCAAGCGCGCGCTGGAAGAGGATCTGACCGCGCTCGCCGGCGTGATCGGATCGAACAGCGCCGCCGCGCTGACGTTTGCCGATAAAGAATCGGATACGCAGATTCTCCAGGCGCTCGACGCGATGCCGGCGATTGCCGCGGCGCGCGTCTACACGGCCAACGGACAACCGTTCGTCACGCGGATCACCGCCGCGACGGACATCCCGGCGACGGCGCCGCCGGAAGGCGCGCGCATGCACGGCGATCACATCGAGATCACGCGCAACATCTTTTTCAAAGGCGAGAAGATCGGCACGATCTTCATCGCCTCGGACCTGAGCCACTTCAAGGCCCGCGCGCGCCGTTATGCCTTGAGCGCGGTGTTGATCCTCGGCGTCTCGATCCTCGTCGCCTTCGTCATCTCCTCGAAATTACAAACGATCCTCTCGACGCCCATCCATGCACTCGCCGGCGTAGCCGATCGCGTGCGGCGCGAGCGCGACTACGGACTGCGATTCTCGGGCGAGGGCTCGAGCCCTCGCGAGATCGAGGATCTGATGTCCGCGTTCAACGAGATGCTCGCGGAAATCCAACTGCGCGACGATGAGCTGCAGCGGCGGCGCGACTCTCTCGAAGGGCAGGTCGCCAGGCGCACCGGCGAACTGCACATCGCGAAAGACCGCGCCGAGCGCACTGCGCACCGGAACCAGAAAATCCTGAACACCGCGGCGGAAGGGATTCTCGAGCTCGATGCATCGGGTGTCGTGACGTTCATCAACCTCGCCGCCGCGCGCATGCTCGGCTACAGCGTCGACGAATTGACGGGATGCCATTTGCACGACCTCGTGCATGTCGACGAAATGGCCGCGCTGCCGGTGCACGAGTGTCCCGTTTGCCGCGCGTCGCTCCGCGTGCCCATCCGCGCCGGACTCACGACGACGTTCGTGGCCAGTGACGGGCGGCGTTTTCCCGTCGAATATTCGACCGCTGCCGTGCCGGCCGGCCTCGCCACCGGCGTCGCCGTCGTTGTCACGTTCCGAGACGTGACGCAGCGGATGCAGATCGAGCGGATGAAGGACGAATTCGTCTCGACGGTCAGTCACGAGCTGCGCACGCCGCTCACGTCGATCCGCGGCGCCCTCGGTCTTCTCGCCAGCGGCGCGCTCGGCACGCTCGGCGGTCGCGCGGAGCGCATGCTCAACATCGCCGTCAGCAACACCGACCGGCTCGTGCGCATGATCAACGAGATCCTCGACCTCGAGCGCATCAGCTCGGGGCGCGTCGAGCTGAATCGCAGCGCGACCAGCGCATCCGAGGTGATGAAAGATGCGGTGGATGTCGTGCAGAGCGTGGCGGAGCGCGCGGGCGTCGCAATCGCGTACGAGCCCGATTACACGCTGCTCTGGATCGATCGCGACCGGATCGTTCAGACGTTGACCAATCTCCTCGGCAACGCCGTGAAGTTCTCGCCGAGCGGATCGCGCGTCGTGTTGCGCGGCGAAGCAGGGGAAATGTTCACGTTCTCGGTCGAAGACCAGGGACGCGGCATTCCGGCCGACAAGCTGGACACGATCTTCGAGCGCTTCCGCCAGGTCGATGCATCCGACTCGCGCGACAAAGGCGGCACAGGCCTCGGCCTCGCGATCTGCCGCAGCATCGTGCACGCGCACGGCGGCGCGATCTCCGTCGAAAGCACGATCGGCTCCGGCAGCACGTTCCGTTTCACCGTGCCGGTCGCCGTCGCGTCTGCGCCGCGGAACAGCGCGGGACCGGCGTCGCGTCCGCGCGCGACTGAAACCGCGGATGCCGCGGTGCTCATTGTCGAAGACGACTCCGACCTCGCGCGCGTCATCAGCGCGACGCTGGAGAGCCATGGACTGCGCTCGATCGTCGCCAGCACGGGCGAAGAAGCGATCGAGCTCTGCACGCGACTCAGGCCCGCGCTCGTCATCCTCGACCTGATGCTTCCCGACCTCGATGGCTTCGCGGTCGTGCAATGGTTGCGCGAACATCCCGATCTCGCGTCGCTCCCGCTTCTCGTGTACAGCGCGAACGAAGTCTCGATCGCCGATCAGGCGCGCCTGCGGCTCGGCACGACGATCTTTCTCACCAAGAGCCGCATTCCGCTGTCCGATATCGAGCGCTACGTGCGCACGCTGCTCCACACCGCACAGCAGACGGAGGCTAATCATGCAATGTAGACGCATCCTGCTCGCCGACGACGAAAACGACATCCGCGAGATCGCCGGTGCGACGCTCGAAGTGACCGCGGACTGGCAAGTGCTCACCGCGACGTGCGGCAAAGAAGCGCTGGAGATGGCGCGCGAGAACAACGTCGACGCGATCCTCCTCGACGTGATGATGCCGGACATGGACGGCCTGACGACGTTCACCCACCTCCGCGCCGCCGCCAACCGCACGCCCGTCATCTTCCTAACCGCGAAAGTCCAAACCGCCGACCGCCAGCGCTACACCCGGCTCGGCATCTCGGGCGTGATCGCGAAACCATTCGACCCGATGTCGCTCGCCAGGACGATCATGGAGATTCTCGGATGGTGAGCTTTGGACTGCGGTAGCTACGCCGCCGCTTTCCACACGTTCAAGAAAGCGGCGGCGTAGCGGCCGCAGTCCAAAGCGTAAGATCGTCGCGATGTCCCCCCGCGCCATCACGTCCATCGCCGCCGCGGCCGCCTTTCTACTGTTCACGCTCTTCGAGATCGCGTGGCCTCTCCGCCGCAGCGTCGAATCGAAAGTGCGGCGGATCGTTCGCAATCTGACGCTCGGCGGGATCTCGTTCGCGATTCTCTCGCTCGTGCAGGCGCCGCTGCTCACGCCGCTCGCGATGTGGTCGGAGCGGAATGAGATCGGACTGCTGTATCGGCTCGGCATTCCGCGTCCGTGGCTCACCGTCGCGATGATCGTGCTGCTCGATTACACGCTCTGGTTCTGGCACTGGCTCAATCACAAGGTGCCGCTGCTGTGGCGGTTTCATCTCGTGCATCACGTCGATCGCGATCTCGATGCGTCGACGGCGCTGCGCTTTCACCTCGGCGAGCTGCTGCTCTCCGTCGCGTTTCGCGCCGCGCACATCGTCGTCCTCGGCGCGGACGTCACCGCGCTCTGGCTCTGGCAGACCATCCTCTTCGTCTCCATCCTCTTTCATCATTCCAACATTCGCCTGCCCGCCGCCGTCGATCGCGCGCTCGTGCGCCTCATCGTCACGCCGCGCATGCACGGCATCCATCACTCCGACCGGCGCGAGGAGACGGACAGCAACTGGTCGAGCATCCTCAGCGTGTGGGATTTCCTGCATCGCACGATGCGCGTCGACGTGCCGCAGGAGTCCGTCACGATCGGCGTTCCGGCGTACGACGATCCGCGCGACGTGACGATCGGGAAAGCGCTCTTGTTGCCGTTTCGGAAGCAAACCGACGACTGGTCTCGACGTACACTCCACCAGCCATGAAGAAAGTTCTCTGCGCTCTCCTGCTCTTCGTCGCAACCGCCGCCACGCTTCACGCCCAGGAGCTCTCGGCCTCCGATCTCGATCAGCGTCGCAAAGCGCTGAGCGATCTGCTCGACGAGCAGTGGGATTACACGATGCGGACGAATCCGGAGTACGCATCGATCCTCGGCGACCGGCGCTTCAACGATCAGGTCAGCGACGTCTCCGAGGCCGCGGTGAAAGCGGATTTGCAGCAGACGAGAAACTTTCTGAAGCGCTTCGAGGCGATCAGCACGACCGGCTTCAGCGAACAGGAGCGCCTCAATCGCGATCTCATGGTGCGCGATCTGCGCGAAGGCATCGAGGGGTCGAAGTTCAACGGATGGCAGACGCCGGTCAATCAGATGAGCGGCATTCATCTCAACACGGCGCAGTTGCCATCCGCGCTGCCGTTCCAGATGACCAAGGACTACGACGACTACGTCACGCGACTCCACAAATTTCCGAAGACGTTCGACGACACAATCGCGAACATGCGCAAAGGCATGGCCGCGAAGCTGATGCCTCCGAAGTTCCTGCTCGAGAAAGTCGCGAGTCAGGCGGAGAGCATCGCCAATACGCCGGCCGACAAGTCGCCGTTCGCGCTTCCGCTCGCCAAGTTCCCGGACAATGTCCCGGACGCGGACCGGCAGCGCATTCGTACGGCGGTGATCGCGGCGATCAACGACTCGATCATCCCGGCGTACAAAAAATTCGCGGCATTCGTGAAAAACGAATACGCACCGAAGGGTCGGACCGAAGTCGGCATCTGGGCGCTGCCGAACGGAAAGGCGCGCTACGCCTTTCGCGTGAAGCAGCAGACGACGAGCAATCTGACGCCCGAGCAAATCCATCAGATCGGTCTCAGCGAAGTCGCGCGCATCGAAGGCGACATGCTGAAGATCGCCAAGAGCCAGGGCTTCAACGACCTGAAGTCGTTCAACGCCGCGATCGAGAAGAATCCCGAGCTCCATTTCAAATCGCCGCAGGACATCATCGATCGCTACCGGCACTTCATCGATCAGATGTACGCGCGCCTGCCGCAGCTCTTCGGCCGCTTGCCGAAAGCGAAGCTCGAGGTCGTGCCGGTCGAGCCGTTCCGCGAGAAAGAAGCGGCCGCTGCGTCCTACGACACCGGCTCGCCCGACGGCTCGCGCCCGGGGCGCGTGTACGTGAACACGTACGAGGCGACGTCGCGCCAGACGCTGTCGACTGAGTCGACGTCGTATCACGAAGGCGTTCCCGGTCATCACATGCAGCTCTCGATCGCGCAGGAGATGACCGGCCTGCCAAAGTTCCGGCAGCAGGGCGGCTACACCGCGTTCGTCGAAGGGTGGGCGTTGTATTCGGAGCGACTCGGCAAGGAAGTCGGTTACTACCAGGATCCCTTCAGCGACTACGGCCGCCTCAACGACGAAATGCTGCGCGCGATCCGTCTCGTCGTCGACACGGGCCTGCACGACAAGAAGTGGACGCGCGATCAGGTCGTCCAGTTTTTCCGCGACCATTCGGCGACCGACGAAGTGGAGATCCAGTCCGAGACCGACCGCTACATCGTCTGGCCGGGGCAGGCGCTCGCGTACAAAGTCGGACAGCTGAAGATCCTCGAGTTGCGCGAGCGCGCCCAAAAGAAGCTCGGCGCGAAATTCGATATCCGCAAATTCCACGATCAGGTGCTCGGCTCCGGCGCGTTGCCGCTGGACGAGCTGGAAAAGAGCATCGACATGTGGATCGCGCGGAACTAGGTTGCGCGGTTGCGCAGTCGCGCGGTTGCTCGACATGCCTGAACTTCCAGAAGTCGAAACGTACGCCCGTTACTTCGCCAGTCACGCGCTGCATCAACGCATTGCGCGCGTGAACGTGCGCGACGAGCGCATCCTCGCGGACATCCGCAAGGAGGCTTTTGTTCGCAGGCTCAGGGGTCGTGAGTTCACCGCTGTACGCCGCCACGGCAAACACCTCTTCGCCCGCGCAACTGCGAAACCGAGCAACCGCGCAACCGAGGAAACCTGGCTGCACCTCCATTTCGGCATGACCGGCGATCTCGCGTACTACCGCGACGCCGCCGGCGAGCCGCGGTTCGCGAAAGTCGTCTTCGACTTCGACGACGGCGCGCATCTCGCGTTCGAGGACGTCCGTCTGTTCGGACTCGCGAACGTCGTCGACTCGCCGGACGCGTTCATCGCCGAGCGCGGCCTCGGTCCCGATCCGCTGGAACGCTCATTCACCTACAAGCGCTTCGCGGAGATCCTCGACAAGCGCCGCGGCGCGATCAAGTCGCTCCTGATGTCGCAGGAGATCATCGCCGGCCTCGGCAATCTCTACGCGGACGAAATCCTCTTCCAGTCTTCGATCCATCCGCGCCGCACGATCGACCGCCTGCGCGACGCGGAGAAGCGTGCGATCTACGACGCGATGCGCCGCATCCTGAAGACCGCACTCAAACGCGATCTTCCGCCGCGCTCACTCTTCCATCATCGCGAAGAAGGGGAGCGCTGCCCGCGTTGTGGCACGGGCACACTCCGCCGCACGGTCGTCTTCGGCCGCACGACCTACTACTGCTCCGCGCATCAGCGCTGACGCCGCTCGGCGCGCCCGTCGCGCACCGCGCGCTCGAAGATCGACGCGAGCGACTCGCCGCGCTCGGTCGAGCGCTTCTCTTCGACCGCTCTCCGCTCGCGCTCCACATCCCGCCGCTTCTCTTCGATCCCGCGCCGTTTTTCCTCGATCCGCCTCCGCGCCTCCTCGGAGTCGTCGCCGCTGCGCGCGAGCTGCGCTTCCTCGCGTCCGATCGCCGCTTCTTCGCGGCCCAGGCGCGCTTCTTCACGGCCGAGGCGGGCTTCTTCGCGGCCGTAGCCGGAACTGCGCTCCAGCTCGGTCTCCAGCTCTTCGAGCACGCGGAGATCGCGCGTGATGTAGCGGACGCCGTTCTTCTCGTACGTCGCGTAATGCTCGTCGTCATCGTGGACGACACTGATCCGCGTCGTCGTCCCGTCGTCTCGCGTGTCGACGTATTCCGAATGATGCGAGGCCGAGGCAGTGAGCGCGAAAATTGAAAGCATGAGTGCGAGCAGGTTCTTCATGTGGGGATAGACGTCGCGCGTGGCGCAGAAGTTAGAAGTTCATGTATCGGGATGCCGGCGTTCCGATGCTCTCCTCCATTCCACATTTCTGCTTTCTGCTTTTTGCTTTCTGCTCTCACCGGTTACAATTCCGCCCTTCCCCGGGGTCCGCGATGGCAGACGAATTGATACAAATCCTCCGCGAACTGCGGGTGGACGTGCCGTACGACAGCTGCTCCGTGCAGGAGCTGCGGGAGAACCGGCTCGTCATCATCGGCGGGGTCGGGTTCGCCGACCTCGACGTCATCGTCGGCGAGAGCTTCGAGATCGACAACATCGAGGTCCCGAACGGCGAGGTGATCTACCGCCGCCGCCCGCTCATCGTGCGCGACGTCGAGTCGTATCGCGCGTTCCGCCGCGGGCTGCACGTCGGCACCGGCATCCGCTCGTGGCTCGGCGTGCCGCTCATGGCCGGCGACCGACTCCTCGGCATGATCGCGCTCGACAAAGCCGAGGCCGACTTCTACAAAGCGCATCATTCGAGCGCGGCGCTAGAGCACGCCGCGCGTCTCGCGGAGATGCTGGAGCGCGATGAGATACCCTCTGCCGAATGCGGGTGATCGCCGGCACGAGCGGCTACAGCTACAAAGAATGGAAGGGGACGTTCTATCCGGACGATCTCCCGGCGTCGAAGATGTTGTCCTTTTACGCGAGACACTTCGGCGCGGTCGAGATCAATAACACGTTCTACCGGATGCCGAACGAGACGCTGATCGGGAAATGGGAGTCCGAGGTCCCGGAGGGATTCACGTTCATCCTCAAGGCGCCGAACTGGATTGAGTACCGTCCCGGTCCGGAGCCCGTCGGCAAATTTTTTGACATCGCCGCGCTTCTCGGATCGAAGCTCGGTCCCGCGCTGTTCCGCCGCCACAGCGTCAATGGACTGCGCGACCTTCTCAGCTTCGTGCCGGAGGAACAACGCGTGTGCATCGAGTTCCGCCGCGACATCGCAATCGACGACGACACGCTGGCCGCGCTCCGCGAGCACAACGCCGCGCTCTGCATCGCCGACACGGACGAAGTGGCCGATCCCGACTCGCTTCTCGTCTCGACCGCGTCGTGGGGTTACCTCCGTTTGCGCCGCAGCGAATATTCAGACAGGGAGCTGAAGGCGTGGGTGCGGCGCGTGAAGGCGCAGCCGTGGTCGGAGGCGTACGTCTTTTTCAAACATGAAGACGAAGGGAAGGGACCGCGCTTCGCGAAGCGGTTCCTGGAGCTGCTTGGAAAAAATTCGGATTGAGCTCTGGATCGCCGCGCCGGCCGAGCGCTGCTTCGACGCCGCGCGCGATCTCGACCTGCACGTGAAGTCGATGACGCACACGAACGAGCGCGCGGTCGGCGGACGCACGTCCGGTCTCATCGAGCTCGGCGAGGAGGTGACGTGGCGCGCGCGACACCTCGGCGTCACGCAGCACTTCACGTCGAAGATCACGGCGTTCGACCGCCCGCGCCATTTTCGAGACGAGATGCAGCGCGGCGCGTTCCGCTCGTTCGTGCACGATCACTTCTTCGAAGTGGACGACAGGCAATCCTGCCTGTCCGGACAGGCAGGATTGCCGGTCGTCCACTGCACGAAGATGATCGACGCCCTCGAGTTCTCCGCGCCGCTCGGCATCTTCGGCCGCATCGCCGAAAAACTCTTCCTGCGCCGCTACCTGACGCGCCTCCTGACGGATCGCGCGAAGGTGATCCGCGAGTTTGCCGAGCTACAATAATCAGCAGATCGCAGCAGAGAAAGAGAGCAAGGCCCGTCGATGTCCACAACACACTTCCGTATGCGATTGGTGTTTCTCGTCGTCATGCTCGCGGCAGCAGTCTCCGCGCTCGCCGGTGAGGCGAGCGTCTTCACTCCAGGCTTGCGGCGCGCGCTCCAGACCCTCGGCAAGGACGGGAAGACCACGCTGCGCGGCGTCTCGCTGCGCGAAGGAAAGCTCGACACGATCGAGCTCGAGCCGATGGAAGTGTGGGCGAAGGACGCGAAGATCGTCGTGTTCGGCGCGGCAGGCGAACAGACCGTCATCCCGCCGCCGGCGGTGAAGTACTTCCAGGGTCGCGTTCAGGGAGAGCCCGACTCGGTGGTCTTCTTCTCGATGTCCGCCGACGGGTCCATCCGCGGCATGATCCTCGTTGGTGAACGGCGGTGGCACGTAGGCTCGGGCGTCCGCAAGTCGTCGCGCTCGCGGCCGAAGGTCGACGAAGCTCCTGTTTTCATGCGCGAAGCGGACGAGATCGAGGAGCTCAGCGAGCCGGGAGCGGACTGGCAATGCGCGACGGACGCGGCGGGCATTCATCCTCACCTTGGCGCGCGCGAGCTGACGATGAGGCAGAAGCCGGTGGCCAACGCCGGGAACGTCACGGGCGCAACGTACCAATTGCGCATCGCCATCGAAACCGACAATGAATTCTGCGCGGCGTTTGGAAACAACGACACCGCGATCGCGACGTACATCGGCGACCTCGTCGGAAAATCGTCGATCGTGTATCAGCGCGATCTCAAAACCACGCTGGTCCTCGGCGACACGCATATTCGCAGCGCCGGAACCGATCCATGGAACGTCCAGCCGGGCGCCAATCCGAACCAGTCTTCGACGCTGCCGAACGCGCTCGCCGAATTCGGTCTGTACTGGCACAACAACTATTCGCAGGCATCCGTGCCGCGATCCAGTGCTGTGTTTCTTAGCGGAAAGGACTTCCGCGGCGGCAAAGCATGGCTCGGGGATCCTGTTTCCGGTTATGTGCCGTTGTGCGATGACGACTTCTTCTGCGGCGCGGACGGCTCGGACTGCGGTTCCGCTGTATACGCGAACTCGTACGCCGGCCCCTACGCCTTCAGCGGCTCGGCTTTCGGAATCGAGACGACCGTACCGGATCCCGAAGCCACCCAGAACGGCGTCCAATACGGTGAGCCGCAAACCAACTTCCGGATGCTGAAGCAGTTCATGCACGAGCTCGGGCACAACGTCAACGGGCCACACACCCACTGCGTCGCGCTGACGGCCGGCGAGAAGACGATGTACGGCGTGACGCGTAACTTCGTCGACGAATGCGGAAACTTCGACGGATCGCCCTGCTTCACCGGGACGGCGTCCGTGCCCCCCGAGAAGGGCACGATCATGAGCTACTGCGACCTCTTCTTCTCCGCCGGCTATCCGCAGTCCCGATTCCTGTTCGGCAAGGCCGGCGAGCCGAGCGAGAAAATGCTCGGGCTTTTCCATACTGCAATCGAGATCGTGACCCCCGACCCGACGATCACGACGCAAACCGAACCCGTGGCCTGTTCCGCCGGCAGAACCGCATCCGTTCCGTCGTGCAGCGGCTGCACGTATGCGTGGCAGATCTCCGGCGGCACGCTCAGCGGCTCGACGTCGAATGCGATCACCTACACGCCGTCCCTGCCGACCGTGACGCTGACCGCCACCATCACCACGACGCGCGGATGCGGCATCACCGCATCGAAGACGATCACCACTTCCTGCGCGGCGTTGCAGCCGCCGACGAACGTCGTCGCGGCGGCGACGAGCACGACGGCGGTCGGTGTCTCGTGGACCGCCGCCGGCGGCGCAACGTCATACAACGTCTATCGCTCGACGGATGGAGTGACGTACGCGTTGGCCGGTTCGACCGGGACGACTTCGCTCAACGACGGCGGCCGTGCCGTCAATACCGCGTATCTCTACAAAGTCCGCTCCGTCAACGGCGGCGAGTCCGCCGACAGCAATCGCGATCTCGCGACGACCGTCATCTTCACCGACCCGACGCTTACGACCGGGACGTCCCTCAGGCCGGCGCACATCACCGAGCTCCGCACCGCGGTCGACGCCGTGCGCACGCTCGCAGGCCTCGGCGCCGGCTCGTACACCGACACGACGATCACCGCTACGACGCCGATCAAGCGGCTGCACGTCATCGATCTTCGAACCGCGCTCGATGCCGCGCGCTCGAATCTGTCGCTGTCCGCGCTGACCTACGGCGAGTCGATCACGGTGAATGTCACGACGGTCAAGGCCTCGCACCTGAACGAATTGCGCGCGGGCGTACAGTAATTGACGCGCCGCGCCAACGTGCGTACCCTTCCGCGCCGTGGGACTCCTTCGTAGCGTTTTCATTTTCACGCTGCTCGTTTCACTCAAATTTCTGAGCAAGCTGTTCTACCGCCACGACTTCGCGTGGGTCGGGGAAACGCCGGAAGATCCGTGGGCGAACGTCCGCCTGGTTGCATTTCTCAATCACACCAGCCTTTTCGAGCCGGTCTTCCTCGGCGCCGTTCCGAACCGTTTTATCTGGCGCCTCGCCGCGCACGGCGTCGTCCCCGCGGCCGACAAGACGACCGATCGCCCGCTGGTCGGACTGATCTTCCGCTTCGTCGCCCATCACGTCATCGCCATCACGCGGCAGCGCGACGACACGTGGTTTCAGGTCCTGAGCAAAATCGATCCCGACTCGATGGTCGTCCTCGCACCCGAGGGACGAATGAAGCGCGAGACCGGACTCGACCTGCACGGCAATCCGATGACCGTGCGCGGCGGCATCGCCGACATCCTCCTCGCGGTGAAAGACGGACGCTTCCTCATCGCCTACAGCGGCGGTTTGCATCACGTGCAGATCCCCGGAAAAGTACCGCGCGTCTTCAAGACCGTGCGCCTGCGCGTCGAGAACGTCGACATCGCGTCGTACATCAGCGAGCTGATGTCGCGCGGCGGCGCGGAGCAGTTCAAGCGCAACGTGATCAAAGACCTCGAAGCTCGCCGCAATCAGTACTGCCCCGAAGAGCGGCCGGCGAAGGTGGCGTAGTGATCGCCTCCGAGGCCACACCCCTCACCCGGCTACACGGAGAACAGTCCCGCGCCCGCGCCCGCGCCCGCTTCCGAGCCCGGGGTGGGCGAGCGAAGCGACTGCGTTCCCCCGCCCCGGGCGCGGAAGCGGGCGCGGGCTCGGGTCCGGGAGCGCGTGCGTGACAGCCGAGACGTTCCCCGTCCATTCCAAACGCGCCGACCGCGTCAGACGCATCGGTACGGTCCAGCACATCGTCGCGGCGCTCATCCTCATCCTCACCGCATACGATCACCTCACCAATCCGCATCATCATGGCGTCGTGTGGCTGCCGGTGCTGGAGATCATCGCCGGCGCCGCGCTCATCGTCACCGCGATCATCGAGAAGAGGCGCAAGTCGCACGCGCGCGTCGGATGGATCGAGCTCGCCGGCGCGGCGATGACGTACGTCGAGGCCTTCGCGAAACTGCAGGAGCGGCATCACCTCTCGTTTCACATCCTCACGTTCGTCTCGCCGACGATGCTCCTGCTCTTCGGACTCTTCGACGAGCGCATCCGCAAGGGCATGCGTCTCGAAGCGAACGACGAGCATTTCTTCGCGCGCATGCGCGTCATCCGCTCGCATCGCGTGCCGTGGGGGGCGATGCGCTCGTTTCGCTTCACGCCGACGCATCTCGAGATCGTGCGGCACGACGATCGCGTGAAGCGATTGAAGCTGAGCGATCTGCACGATCACCACGACGCGAAGGCGTGGGTCACCGCGCAGTTTGCGAAGCGCGGCGTTCCAGAAGAGACGCGAACGCCTCCGGCGCCATCGGCCGGCTGAAGAGAAACCCCTGCACGTATTCGCATCCGTGCTCGACGAGGAAGTCGAGCTGCTCCTGCTTCTCGACCTCCTCGGCGACGACGTGGATGTCGAGGTCATGGGCGAGGGTGAGGAGGGAGCGGACGATGGCGAGACAGCGCCGATCGTGCGGCAGCGGCTTCACGAACGCGCCGGGAAGTTTCAAACCGTCGAGCGGGAAGTGCTGCAGATGCGTAATTGATGAGTGTCCGGTGCCGAAGTCGTCGAGCCACAGACCGAAGCCGAGGTCTTTGATCGCGCGCAGCACGTCCTCCGTCTCCTTCGGATGCGCGATGTACGACGTCTCCGTGATCTCGAGATTGAGCTTCTTCATTTCCGCGAAGGGCTTGATGCGATCGAGCACTTTGCCGCCCTCGAACTCCTTCGGCGAGAGGTTCACGTTCAGATGCACCTCGCGCGGCCAGCGCGCCGCGTCCTCGTACGCCGTCTGCATCACGATCGAGTCCAGCTCGAAGAGCTCATATCCGCCGCGCTCCTCCGCCGCCTTGGTGATCATCGACGCACTGCGCACTTCGCCCGTTTCCCGGCGCTGCCGCAACAATGCCTCCGCGCCGTAAATCGCGCCGCTCTTCGCGTCGTGAATCGGCTGATAGAGGAGGAGCAGCTGATCGGTGTCGTCGAGCGCGCGATCGAGTGCCTGCTGTGCGACGCGGCTCGTCACTACCACCGCTTGATCAGCTGGATGGTCGCCAGCAACGCGCCGACCAACGCCAGCGCGACCAGCAGCTTGTTTCGCTCGAGGACGCTCCGCAGCGAGGAATCCGCGCGGCGCTGCTGCTCCATGATCTGCATCCGCTCGATTTCCTGCTTCGCGCGCATCCGCTCATGCACGCGCTCCTCGAAATCGCGCAACGTCGACACCGACTCCGGCGCCACCGCCATCCCGCGCTGCGTGTCCACCAGCACCGCGTTCGAGACCGCCGGCCGCACGATCCGCTCGCCGCGCACGCTCTCGACCGCGTAGTCCCCCTGATCGAAATAGAGCACCGTCGGTCCCGAGTGCGTGTTGCGCACGAACACGACATGATCGTCGCCGACGTCGAACGTCGGCACGCCGATCGTCTCCTGATGAATCCCGTTCACCACGCCCCCCGGCGTCACGATCGTAATCTCCTGCGCCGGCTCTCCCTTCATCGACTTCTCGATGCGAAAGGTGGAGTAGGTGAGGATCCACTTGTGCGCCGCATCCCACCGCGTCGTCTGATCCGTGACCTTGCCGAGGATGATCGAGGCGGCGTTGTCGACCTTCTCCTCGAAGGAAATCGCGCGGGAAATCGTCGCGCCCGCCTGGGCCGCGATAAGGATTGTGAGAGCGAGGGCCGGGACTTTCATTGATGGCCTTCCGTAGCAATCGGTAAGCCATCATCAGTAGCGGCGGGAGATCGAGGATCGCGCGAAATGATGCTTCGCGCGATGCTCGATTCGCGTTTCATTACGGCTGGATCTGATCGTTCCAGATGTCACCCTGATTGGCCCAGAAACCGACGTCGCCGGTTTGCCAGACCATTCGGGAGTTCACCGGGTCGTACCAGCTCCAGATGTCGTGATACTCGCCGAGAAGGATGGCGTTCCTGCCGGTGTACGGCTCATAGATCGTGGGATCGTAGTTATAGCCGGGGCGGCCGGGGCTCACTTGCGTGTCGATCCATTCCAGGCGATCGCCGGCGGCATTGAGCATGGTCGCGTATACGGCATATTGCCGGTTGTTCGGGTCGTCGCGACGGTCGTACCAGGCCACGATGTAATGGCCGTTGAGGTCGTAGTCGAGCGCGCCGTTCCATTGATCGTTGGTGGAGCTGGACGAATTCACCTTCTTCACGCCGCGCCATCCCGGCGGGCTCGACGTCGTCGAGTAGCTGTTGAAGTAGACGTCGGTCTTCGTGCTGTTCGGCTCGCGACGGTGCCAGACCACGCCGATGCTGTGATCGACGGCGTTGTAGCGGGCGTGCAGCAGCGTGCGCGCGACGATGCAGACATTCGAGCTGTCGCAGACCAGATCGCCGGTATTGGGAGCGAGGAATGGCTCGGTCGCCGAAGCGGCATCGAAGCCGACGGGGGCTGCCCAGCTCACGCCGCCGTTGGTGGTGTTGGTGATGTAGATCTTGTTGTCGAGATAGGAAACGTACAGGAGATAGACGACTCCGGTGTTGCTGTCGACGAGGATCGTCGGCGAATGAATGCCGGGCGCGCTGATCGTTCCCGGCATCTGCCCGAAGTTCACCCCGTCGATGCTGCGATAGACGTAAATCGTGCTGTTGGAACCGCCGAGGATCGGAACTTTCACATAAGTCGCCCAGACCCATCCGCGATCGGGCGGATACCAGGAGACGGTGACCCACGGCTTGTCGTCGAACATCGTGGTGTCGGTGTTCACGGCCAGCACGGTCTGTTGCCAGACGATCTCGCCGTCGCGCAGCCACCACAGCATGATGCCGTTTTGCAGCGATCCGCCGGTCCCGGTATACGCCTGCACGGTTCCGACGACGTAATACGACCGCGGATTGGTGCCGTCGTTGTACGGATTCGCGGCGACGATCGGATCGGCCGAAGTCGTGTAAGGCGCGGGCAGCGGCAGCGGACCAGGATTCGGCACATAGGTGTCGCCGTCGGTGAAGAGCGCGTTGAGGCGGTATTTGCCGTTGGCGAACCGCTTCATGTACGCGACCATCGTGGTATCGATCGGATTGCCCTGCGGATTCGATCGCTGTGCGCGGATGATCGCCGGCTCGACGTCCTCGGCGGCGTCATTGCACAGACGCCAGTTGCCCCATCCGGCCGTGTTGGGCATCGCGATGAAGGGCCGCCGCGTGATGTCTTCCGCGCTCGCCGCGTCGCGCGTCTCCTTCGGATCGAGCCGGACGATCGACTTCCCCTTTCGAGGACCGGGCGGAGCGAGTTGCGGAATCGGCGAGGCGAATGCGACGACTGACAGAAAACATAACGAAATCGTGAGAGTGCGGATCAACGCTTTCATACGTCCTCCTGATCGCCTTTTTAACAGAAGGATGGCAAGGAGGATGTGATGCGCTGCACGGAAGAACGTTTATCGAGGAGCCATTGCCTTGATGCAGGGTGGAATCGCAAGGGTGGGCCTTGGAGTGAGGGAGCTGTGGTCCGGCTCGTTTTACTCCGTCTTCTTCTTACGCTTTCCCGTCGCCGCGTTGCGTCGTCCGAGGTGGCGGCGGATGGTGGCGACGTGGGCCGCGAGCTCCGCCTCCTTCGGATCCTCGGCCAGGGTGCTGGCGATCACATAGGCCTGCATCGCCTGAGCGACAACTTCCGCCCATCGAGCCTCGGCGGTGTACTTGACTTGAGAGCGAAGCAAATCGAGCCGTTCGCCGAGAAGCCGATAGGCGTCCGCGGAGCCCAGGACCTCATGGGCCCGGTCGATCTTCATCGGCAGGACGCCTTGGAGCAAAGGCGACGCCTCCACCATGGCGACGATGGAACTGACGGCCTCGCGTGGAACCGTCCGTGCGCCACGCACCTTCTTCGCCGTTGCGGGATGTGGCTTGCGCAGATCGGGAACCAGCGCCGCGATCATGTCCAGCGCGGCGATGATTTTCGTCGCCACTTCGCCGACGGCCATAGGCACCAGTACGGCCGTCTCGTTCTCCGTGAGCGCACTCTCGTCCTGCACCGGCACGAGCCGAGTCTCTTCGTCCATCTCTTCCTCCGAATGTCAGGCCTGCGCCATAAGGATACGCGGACGCATGAGAAAAATCCTCGCCCGCGGTCTGCCTGCCAGAGTTGCATGCGTTCTTCGGTGCCATGATTGAGAACGATGTGGTCGCGCAGGTCTGAGCGTCAGGGCCGGATGACATCCGCGACCATATGAATGACCAGAGCGTCAGAGACGATGACATCCGCGATCACATGAATGACCAGAATGTGGTCGCGCGGGTCTGAGCGTCAGAGCCGGATGACTGCCGCGACTACATGAATGACCAGAATGTGGTCACGCGGGTCTGAGCGTCAGAGCCGGATGACATCCGCGACCACATGAATGACCAGAATGTGGTCACGTAGGTCTGAGCGTCAGAGCCGGATGACATCCGCGACCACATGAATGACCAGAGCGTCAGAGACGATGACATCCGCGACCACATGAATGACCAGAATGTGGTCGCGCGGGTCTGAGCGTCAGAGCCGGATGACATCCGCGACTCCATGAATGACCAGAAAGTGGTCACGCGGGTCTGAGCGCCAGAGTTGAATGACCTCTTCGTCAGCATGAATGACGAGAAAGTGGTCACGCGCCACTGCTCACAGCTGCAGCGCTTCCAGTGCCGCCCATCTGCTCATCCAACGTCCTGTCTGCCAGCCAGCGTCGCGGAGCCAATGCTTCGCCTCTCGTTGTGCGTGATGTGCGGTGCATCAGCTAACGAAAGATGCCGGTCCCGCTTATACTCGCCCCTCCGATCGGGGGCGACTTGGCCTATCGCATACGCACGCGCGATCAACACTTCGACAAGGACGGCGAGCCGAAACGGATACTCGCCCTCGACGGCGGCGGGCTGGGCGGCATGTTCACCCTCGGAATCCTCCGGCAGATCGAGATTTCCCCTTCGCGTTCGACCTGAAGTGAGCCATGGCCTCGTCTTGACCGCTCTGCCTGCCCGTTCTCCAAAGGCCGGCGCTGACGCGCCGGCCTTTCCTCGCTCTACAGCGGCACTCCGGAGAATGTCGACAGCATCACGGCCTCGGCGACCTCGTCCTGCACGGCTCCGATCACGTATTGCACGATGAGCCGCGGGGCGGACTGGAGCAACAGCTCGAGTTGTACCGAGACCGTGCCGCCGCCCTCGATCACCGTCACCGCTTCGGCGGTGGTCTCGCCCGCGACCTCGACCGCGAGCTCTTCTCCGGCGAAGAGCTCTTCGTTCTCCTCGATTGCCCTCACCGCGTCCCGCAGATCCTGCAGCCAGCTTTTCGAGTAGAGCACCGTTCCGGCCGGCGTGATCGGCGGGGCGATGATGTGGCAGCCGAGCTCCGGCTCGAGGTTGTACCACGGGAACGTGTCCTGGCCGAGTCGCCACGCGCCGGACACCGGGACGCCGTTGGTCTCGATCGGAGACGTGGCGAGGCCGACGGCGTAGGCGACCGCCTGGACGCGGGCCAGGATCACCGATGCGAGCGGTTTGATCTCGTAGACGTCGCCATAGGTGTACTCGCGCAGATCGGGACGGAGGCCGATCTCCATCAATACGTTCCACGCTCTGTCCAGCCCGCGGATGGCGCGGTCATACGCCGCCGTACCATTTTCGAAGTAGGTCCGTGGGAAGCCTTGGTTCGGACGGCGGCCGAGCTCCGTGACGAAGTAGTCGCCGAACCTGGCGATGTAGATCTTGCCGCAGAACTTGTGCACGGCCATGCCGGTCATGGCGTCGGCGAGATCGTGCCCGGTCGGATCGATATTGTTGACCGGATCGTTCTCCGTGTAGGCGTACTGGTTCCGCGACTGAGACCGGTCCAATGTGCCGAAGCGGCTGTCGCGCTGCAGGAACCGGCCGATCCCCGGTGAGTAGTAGCGGCTGCGGAGGAAGTAGAGACCGGTCTCGGCGTCCTGCTGTTCGCCGGCGAAACGGAACGGATTGGGGGTGCTGCCGGTCGACGCCGCCAGCGTACCGAACGCGGTGTAGTCGTACCGGTCGGTGACGTTGCCGCCGGCGTCGACGAGCATGCGCACCGAGCCGAGAGCGTCAGTGACGTAGTAATAGTCACCGCCGTTCCGGGTCATGGTGGAGACGCCTGCTGCGCCGTATGCGTACGTCGCCGCCACGTGGCCGGATCCGTCGGTCTCCGCCACCACCGTGGCCAGGTTGCCGGAGGTGTCGAGGACGTAATTGGTGACGTTGCCGGCGGCATCGGTCGAGCGCACGCGGTCGTTGTTCGCGTCGTAGTCGTACGTCAGGGCGCCGCCGGAACTGAACGCGATGCGCTCGAGCCGGCCGCGCACGTCGTACTCGTAGGAGGTCGTGGTCGAGCCTTGCGTCGCGCTCTTGACGTTCCCGGCCTCGTCGTACTCATACGAATGTTGCCCGTCACTGGCGAGCAACGCGCCGTTGTACGCATAGGGCTGGGTCCCCGCGGCTGCGCTGTCGGAGACGGACGTGCGGTTGCCGGCGGCGTCGTACGCGTAGCCGATCGTCCGCACGGCGCTGCCGCCGGCGTCTTTGTAGGTCTCGGTCAAGAGCCGGCCGAGATCGTCGTAGCCGTATCCGACCGATGAACCGTCCTGCCGCGTGACTTTGCTGATTCTGCCGGAGCCGAGATGCTCATACGTCTCGGCGAACAACACGGTGCCGGTCGCGGAGACCGCGCGCACTGCCGTCAACTCCTCATGCGTTCCGTACTCGCGCGTGGCCACCATTCCGTTTGGATAGGTGATGCTGGTCAGCTTGCTGTCGTGATCGTAGCCGTACTTCGTCTCGCGGCCCCGCCCGTCGGTCATCTTGGTCATCCGTCCGGCGCCGTCGTAGTCGTACGAAGTCGTGCCCGCCGGCGAACTGACGGACGTGATGTGGCCCGATGCGTCGTAGGTGTACTGCAGCTCCGGACCGGCGCTGCGGTGGACCGCGGTGATGTGGCCGAGGAGGTCGTAGTCGTAATCGAGGTTGCCTGCGGCATCGGTGAGCACATCGGGCCGGCCGGACGGGGTGTAGGTTCTGGACAGGCTGGTGCCGTCGTCGAACGTCGTCTTCACCGGCCGCTCGGACGGATCGGAGTCGGTGGTGACGAGGTGGCCGTCGCGGCGGCGAACCTGCTGCACCACCTGCTCGGCGGAGTAGGTGAACGTCTCGTAGGAGCCGTCCGGATACGTGCGCTTCACGAGGCGATCGGACGAGTCGTACTCGAATCGGAACGTGTCCTGCGACGGACCGACGATCGACGTGAGGTTGCCGTCCTCGTCGTAGGTGTAGGTCGTGGCGGAGCCGTCCGGCTCGGTGGTCTTGCCGAGGCGGCCGGCGACGTCGTACTCGTACTTCGTGACGTGTCCGCCGCTGTCGCGCCGGGTGGCCGGCTGGCCGCGCCAGTTGTAGGTGAGCTCCTCGTACCTTCCGTCCGCCGCGGTCACGCGGAGGACGCGGCCGTAGGCGTCGTACGTGCGCGTCGTGGTGTGCGACTCCGGATCGGTGACGGTGGTCATGTTGCCGACGTCGTCGTATCCGAACTGCGTCCGCTCTCCGGCGCCGTCGGTTCGCGACTCCTGCTCGCCGCTGGCCGTGTAGGTGGTTTTCGAAGTGTAGCCGCGCGCGTCGGTCTCGTTGGTCATGCGGCCGAGCGCATCATTCGTGTAGGTGCTGGTGAGACCGCCGATGGTCACGCCCGTGACCTGATCGTGGTCGTCGAGGGCGAGCGAGCCGGAGGCGGCGCCGGTGTTGGTCGTTCCGACGACGTTGTCGTTGGCGTCGTAGGCCACGCCGAACTGCGATCCATCGGTCATCGTGCTGGTGGTCGGCAGGCCGCGCGTGTTGAGCGTCGACTCGCCGCGCCCGCCGAAGGCATTGGTCACGGCGTTCATCTGTCCGGCGGCGTCGTATCCGAACTGCCACTTGTCACCGTCGGGAGCGGTGGTCTGGGTCTTCCGGCCCGCGTCGTCGTAGCCGACCGACACCGCGCCGCCGCGCGGCAACGTCGTCGAGGTACGGCGGCCAAGGTCGTCATAGGTGTGGAGGGTGGTGTGCTGGGCCTCGTCGGTGACGGCGACCGCGCGCCCCTTGGTGTCGTAGATGAGCGAGACATGGGTGCCGTCGGGATTCTTCACGTCGGTGATGTTTCCCTGGCTGTCGCGCGTGTACACGGTGCGATCGCCGTCCGGAGTGACGAGCGCCAAGACGTTCCCCAATCCGTCGTATTCGCGGGTGATGGTGTGATGGCCGGCGTCGGTGCGTGTGGTGATCTCGTTCCACTGGTTGTACGTCATCGTGGTCACGTGACCGGCCGCATCGCGGACCGTCAGGAGATTGCCGCGAGCGTCATAGGTCATCGTCTTCGTCTGCCCAAGGACGTTCGTATGGGTCAGCATGTGGCCCTCGGCGTCATACGTGGCGGAGACGCCCTTCCCGTCGGGGTCGACGATGGAGAGGATGTTGCCGCTGCCGTCGTACGTGTAGACGCGTACGTGTCCCTTGCGGTCGGTGTTCACCTGATGGTGGGCGTCGAGGTCGTAGCTCATGGTCAGGCGGTGACCGTCGCCGTCGGTGACGGCGATGACGCGGCCGCTTTCGTCGTATTCCGTCTTGGCGGCGTGACGTCCCGCCGAATCGAAGTAGTCGACGAGGTCGTGGCGGTCGTCGTACGTGAAACGGGTGGTCTCGCCGACCTGGTTCGTGACCGTGGCGAGGTCGCCGTGCGCGTCGTAGGAGTAGTTGATGTAATTGCCCGCGGGATCCGTCACCGTGCCGATGCGCCCCTGCGCATCGCGGGTGAAACCGACGGACAGGCCGGTGGAGCTGGTGACGCCGTTGGCGCTGAAAGTCAGCTTGTTGCCGTTGCGGTCGCGGACGGACTGCACCCCTCCCGTCTCATCGACCTCGTACACGTATCCGTGCTCGGTGGTCAGGCGGAAGCGCGTGGGATTGAAGACCGAGCCGTCGGAGGTGAGCAGTTGCACGTTCCCGGGCTTGCTGCCGTCGACGACGACCGTCTGCTCGCCGACGACCTGCAGCGTGCCGTGGCGCGAGCCGACCGGCTGGAAGACGACGTCCGCCGCGTCGATGGACGCCAGCGCCTGGCAGGCCGGCGACGTCGCCATCCGGAAGCGGTAGACGTGGTCGCCGGGCAGGGTGACGGTGACGAAGCGCGAGAGCGTCGGGGTGAGGCAGTACTGGCGATCGAAGACGGCTCCGGTGAGCGTCTCCTGCCATCCGGTGCCGAGCACGCCGCTCTTCTCGACGTGCCCGCGGTCGTAGGAGAGCGTCCAGCCGTAGCCGAAGTCGCCGACACGCTTGTCGCGGCTGTCGTAGGTGCGAGTGACGTCGAGCTCGAGGCCCGCCACCGGCACGACGAGGTCGTGGAACTCGAGCGAGAACAGACCCGGCTTGAGGTGTCCTTCCACGCTCACGGCGATGGAGGTGCCGATGCTGTCGCCCGCGCTGTTGGTCGCGGAGAGCCGGATCTTGTACGTGCCGTTCACCAGCGTGGTCGGATCGAACGTACCGAGGGGCGCGTCCGTCACCGATGTCGTGCCGGTGGCGATCGTCATCCAGGGGTTGTTCGCCGCCGCTTGATCGTTGGCGTTGAGACGGTACTCCAGACGCCAGCTCGCCGCGTTGGCGATGGTGCCGCGCACCACCGTCCGGTCGGTGATGACCGCGCCGTCGGCCGGAGACGTAATCTCCACTGACGGCGGCGGAGACGCCGGATTCACCGTAATCGTGACGTCATCGCTCGCCGAGAGCGCGCTGTCCGTCGCCGTAATGCGCACGACATACGTTCCTTCCGCGGAGAAGGTCGCCGTAGTGGTCGTCGAAGTGGACGACGCGAACGTCACCTCGCCGGGGCCGCTGACTTTCGTCCAGCTCACGGTCACCGGCGCGGGCTGGCCGTCATCGGCGACGGTTGCGCTGAGGGTGACTTGGTTGTTCGGAAGGTAGATCGTCTGATCGGCGCCGGCGTTGACGGTGGGCGCCTGGTTGGGGAGGGGATCGGCGAGCGTGACGACGACGTCGTCGGAAGACGTCAGCACGCCGTCGGAGACGGTGAGGCGGAAGGTGTAATTGCCGACGGTGGTGTTCGTGCCGAACGCGATCGCCGTCGTCAGGGTGTGGCGTGACTGGATGAGCGACTGGGTCGTGCAGTTCGTGCACGTCCAGAGGTACGACACGGGTCCGGCGGCGGGAGCGCCGTCGTCGGTGTAGGAGCCGGTGAGCGTCGCCGTAAATGTCGGTTTGTTGATCGTGCGATCGGCGCCGGCGTTGGCGACCGGCGCGGTGTTCGTGCCGCGATCGATCGTCACTTCGTTGGAGATGGCGGTCGTGCCGGCGGCAGTCGACGTCGCCTGCAGCACGTCGCCGCCGGAGTGGACGCCGGTGTACTGGAACGTCACATGACCGCCGGCATCGGTCGTACCGTGCAGCGTCTGTGCGTTTGCACCTGTAATGCGGAGGTCGACCGGCAGGGATGCGATCGGCGCGCCCGCAGCGTCGAACGCGCGCACGTCGACGCTCTTCGTCGATCCGGCCGGCTGTGCGTCGAACTTGTACGGCGACATGGCGAGCGAGATCGTCGGCGGAATGATGCGATCGCCGGCCGCCGACGTGGTGCCCATCGTCAGTGCGAGTCCTTGTACGCAGCATTCCGCGTAGTCGACTTCGAATGGGTAGCTGCCCGGCGCGGGGAAATGAACCGTCACGAGACGCGGCTGATCGGCGCCGGTGCCGGTGTTGTACGCACCCGCAAGCGGATAGCCCTCGAATCCCGTGACGCCGGACGCGGGCGGGTTGAAATTCACGCCGCTGACGCGCGATGCGCCCTTGCCGACGCCGAACACGAACCCGTCATCCGCCCAGAACTTGAAGGTGATGTCCCCCGCGGAGGCGACATTGAGCGAGCCGGTGAAGACGCCGTTGAAGTCCTGGAGGTAGTCGTAACCGAGCGAGGCGCCGTTGCCGCGAGGAATGATGATGCCGGTGAAATTGCCGTCGACATCCGTCGTCACGTCGACCATCGGCCGATTGAGGACGTCGACGCCGGAGACGTTGCCCGGCACGGTGCCTGCCGGCGGATTCAGATTCAGCGTCGGAAGGTTCTGCTCGAAGATCAATGGTTGATCCGGAGCTGCATTGAATCCGCCGCTGCCATTGGAGGTGAAGAAGCGCGCGCGGATCGTCGTCGCGGAGATCGTCTGCTTCGGTACGACCCACGTCACCGCCGCGGGATTGGAAGTGATGACCGCCGCCGTGCCGGCCGTGGCGACGACGGTGTCATTGCCGGCAGTGGAGCCGGTGTACGTGAAGAATGCGGCACCGGTCGTGTCGGTGACGGTCGAGAACGTCCGGCCGTTGGCGCCTTCGATGCTGAAGGTGACGGTCTCGCCGAACAGCGCATTGCTGCCGGAGTCGGTGAGCACGGCCTTCATCGTCTGCGTTGCGCCAACGACGTTCGGTCCGGCGGCGCCCGGTGTCAGCGCCAAGGTGCCGATGAACGCGTGCACGGCGACGGTGTCGCTCGTAGACAGCGCGCCGTCGTTCGCGGTGAGCTTCACGACGTAATCGCCGGCGACGCTGAACGTTGCCTTCGTCGATTGCGCGGTGCCGGCCGCGAACGTGACGTCGCCCGGTCCGCTGACCTTGGTCCAGGTGATCGACAGCGTGCTGCCGGAGGGGAGTCCGTCGTCCTGGACCGTGCCGTTGAGATTGGCGCTCGATTGCGCGTTGACGAAGTGAACGTCGGCGCCGGCATCGACGACCGGCGCCTTGTTGATCGGAGCCGGCGTCACGGTGATGACGACGTCGTCGGTCCCGTCGAACTGCGTGTCGTTGACGGTCAGGCGGAGGATGTACGTGCCTGCCGCGGGGAAGGTCGCCGTGGTAATCGCTGCGTGCGCATCGGCAAACGCCGCGACGGCGCCATTCGGTCCGTTCACGGTCGTCCAGGTCGCGGTGAGCGTGCTGCCGGCGGGTAGTCCGTCATCCATCGAAATGCCGTGCAGCGAGGCGCTGGTCGACGGATACACGATCGTTTGATCCGCGCCCGCGTCGACGACCGGGGCGTGGTTGCCTTCACTGACGCGCACGACGACGTCGTCGGTCGCGGTCAGCGCGCCGTCGTTCGCGGTCAAACGGAGCGTGTAATCGCCGGGGACGATGAACCGCGCCTGTGAGATCGCCGATGCGCTTGGATTGAAGCTGATCTGCGCCGGACCGCTGACCTGGGTCCAGCCGACGGTCGGAACGCCGTCGATCGGCAGGCCGTCGTCGTTCACGCTGCCGGTGAGAGTCGCCGCGACGCCGATCGGTCCGATGTCGCCGAGTCCGGCCGGCGCGAAGGTGACGTGCTCCCAATGCTGGGTCTGGGCGACGAGGACTTTCTGGAACGCCGCGCCGTCCCACCAGACGTGATACATCTGGCCGGTCTCGGCGACGATGATGAAGTCTCCGATCCAGTTGCCGAACGCCGCCGCCGGCGCGCCCAGCACCAGTGAACGGTCATAGTCGATGCCGAAGAAGTTCTCATTGGCCGGAATGAGGTCGATGTCTTCCGGTGCGATGCCGAGGGAATGGCTCGCCACTTTGCCCTGGGGATCGATCGAGTAAATGAGCGTCTGGTCTTCCGCGCCGGCGATGATCTTGCCGGCCCACGGTCCATAACGCGGGTCATTGGGAACGGTGGTCACGCCCTCGAGGTGCGTATTGACGCGCGCGAGCTGCGTCGCCTGCCCCGCGGCGTTGATGCGCCATACGCCGCCCGCGGTCGTGACGACGACGAGATCGCCGCCGAACACGCCGGTGCGGTCGATATAAAGACTGCCGCGCATCAGACCGGTCTCGCCGGGCAAGGTGACCCACGGGTTCTGCACGACCTTGCCGTCGGGCGAGATGCGGATGACGACGCCGGGCGCGCCGGAGCCGGAGAAGAGCTCGCCCGGCTGGAAGCCGCCGCGGCTCATGCCGTTGCCCTCGTCGCGCGCGGTGGCGATTTTCAATTCATCGGTGAGGCCGGAGACGCTGGAGAAGTTCGTGCGCGTTCCGTCCGCGTCGATGAGCGCGAAGTTCGACGGCACGCCGGTCGGGTAGTCGACGGAGAAGACGACTTTGTTCGTCGGCTGGTGATAGTCGATGCCGATCGGACGGGAGCTGCTGCCAATGGTGTGCAACGACAGCGGCGGAACCGGCGGCACCGGCGGCACGCTGACGAAAAGATCGGGTCCCGCATTGACGACCGGCGGGAGGTTGACGATGTCGGCGTCGACGGTGATGGTGACGTCGTCACTCGTCGCGTACTGCTGGTCGTTTGCGGTGAGGCGCAGTACGTATGTGCCGCGCGTGTCGAAGCTGACGCTCGTCGTGCGCGTGGCAGGTGTATCGAAGCGCACTTTCCCCGGGCCGCTGACCTTCGACCAGAGGACCGCTGGTCCGGCCGGCGGAATGCCGTCGTCGGTGACGGTGCCGGTGAGCGTCGTCTTCGCGGCGGTGATCGTCTGATCGGGTCCCGCATCGACCACCGGCGCGACGTTGGCCACATGACAGATCGCGCCTTCGACGTTGACGAGCGTGGCGAGGAGGTCGCTGTAACTGCGGGCGATGTAGAAGTCGGAGGACGACGAAGCGAGCGCACGGAGGTTGTTCTCCATGTTCGTGTCGACGCCGCCGACGTACACGACGACGAGGCGCGTGGCGGTCGCCTTGAGGTTCGTTGCCGCGGCAGGCGCGAGCGTGTTGTAGCTCGCGCCGTCGGTGATGACGACCGCGATCGGAACGGCGAGACCGGAGTGGCGCGAACTGGTGAGCTCCGTGCGCGCGGAGTCGAGCGCGGCGCTGATCAAGCCGCTGCCGTAGATCGTGAAGCCGTCGATCGCCTTGCGCGCGGCCTCGTAGTCGCTCGTCAGCGTTTGCAGCATGCGCGGCGGATTGCCGTAGCCGATGATTGAGATCTGGTCGCCGTTGCGTCGCGCGTCGCTGAACGCGATCTCCGCCAGCTCGAGCTGATTGAGCTGCATCGAGGTGCGGCTGCGAACGAGATCGGTCGCGACGACGACGTCGAGCTTCTGTGTCGCGGCCGGGCAGGTGACGGTGAACGAGAGCGAGCTCGCGTCATAGAGCGTGTTGCCGGCAAACGATGCGGAGATGGCCGGATTCGTCGACGAGCCGGTGTACACGAGGCTCGCGACGGCTTCGCCGGTCGCGCTCGTGACCGCGCTCGCGGTCTGGCCGCCGACGTTGAAGACGACGGTCTCGTTGGCGATGCGCTCGTGGGTGATGCCTTCGCGCAGCAGCGCCTTCAGCGCGATCGGCTGATTGATCGTGACGGCGCGCTCGCCTTCATACGAAACGAGCGACGGGCGGCGGGTGACGGTGGTGCGGACGACGTCGCTCGACGCGCCGCCGTCCTTGTCGGTGACGGTGACGTGCGCGTCGTAGGTGCCGGGTGTGGCGTAGCTGTGCTTCGGCGCGGCCGCCGTGGAGCAGTTCGGCACGTCTAGCGTCGCGCCGTCCCCAAAGTCCCATGTACAGCGGATGGTCGGACGATCGCTCACGCTCACGTCGCTGAACGACGGCTGCACGCCCCAGTCGAGTCCCCACGCAACCGTGAGATCCGGACCGGCGTTCGCTGTCGGCGGTACGTTCGCAATCGTCACCGGCTTCGTCACCGTCGCCGTGATGCCGCGTCCGTTCGTGATCGTGTGCGTGACGTTGTAGATGCCGTTGTCGGCCCACGCGTGGCTCGCGGCCGCGGCGTAGATGTTGTCGTTCGTGTTGTCGCCCCACGACCAGTTGCTGGACGTGAAGAGGCCGAAGTTGTTCGTCGAGGCGTCGGTGAATCCGACCTGCGCGACTTCGTTCCCGATCGTCGGCGACCAGGTGAAGTCGGCCGCCGGCGCGCCGACGATGTGGTACGGCATCGTGCGGCGGCTGGTCTGTCCGCCGGCGTCGGTGATGGTGAGCGAGACGTCGTAGGTGCCGGGCTGCGCGTACGTGTGCTGCGGATCGCGCTCGCTGCTCGTCGCGCCGTCGCCGAAGTCCCACGCGTAGGAGACAATGTTCGCGCCCGCGGTCGACGACATATCGACGAAGCGCGTCTCCTGCGTGCCGAACTGCGGCGAGAACGCCCATGCCGAGAGGAGTTGGAACTCACCCGCGCCCGCGTAGTTGTTGCGCAGCACGAAGCGGACGTAGCGCGCCAGCGCCGGCTTGAAGGTGAAGTACTGGATCGTGTGATCCGGCTGCAGAGCGCCGGTGAACACGGTCTGATACGACGCGTCGCTGCCGTCGCCGGCCGAGACCTGAATGTCGAACTGGCGGACCATTGCGCCGTCGCACGGCGTGCCGCAGTCGGTGCGGCCGAGGAGTGCGACCCGGTCGATGCGCCAGACGGCGCCGTTGGGAAGCGCGACGCCGATGACTTCCGGAATCGCGTGCGTGGTGCCGCTCAGCCAGAGACCGTTGCTGACGTCGGCGTCGAGGAGCTGATTCGGTAAATAGGAAGTCGTGATGCCGTCGGTGATGCCGAGCGGCGCAGCGCCGTCTTCGGTCATCGTCAGGAGATTCATCTCGGTGATGCTGATGACCGAGCCGTAGCCGGACTTCCATAGGAGCTTGACGTACTTCGCCTCGAACGTGCGGCCGAAGTAGAAGTCGCGCTGATTGAGGTTGACCGTGCCGCTGTAGGCGAGCGTGAACGCCGCGTCGTCCGGCGTCGTCGTGGAGACGAGGACGTCGTAGTCCTTCGGCGCGGAGCTCGAGCTGAGGAAGTCGAAGTGCATGCCGTACAGCAGGCGCGCCGCGTTGTCCGGCATCGCGAACGTCAGCGACGGTTGCGCCGACGTGTTGGCGCTCCAGCTGTTGTTCGTGCCGTCGGTGGCGAGCTGCGGGAACGCGCCGCCGTTGAACGCGGAGCCGGCGATGACGCCGCCCGGCGGTGCCGGCAGCAGGACGTCGAAGAGACCGGTGACGATGTTGACGCGCGCCGGATCGGAGTTCGACAGCGGGACGTACTTCACGTAGCGCGCGCTCACCGCGCCGCCGGGGAAGGAGAAGTCCTGCATCGCCGTGTTCGGCGGCATCGTGGTGGTCAACACGTTGACGAACGCCGATGGATCGGTCGTCGTGGAGGAGACCCACACTTCGAAGTTGCGGATCTGATCGGTGCCGTTGATCGAGCTGCTCCACGGGCCGACGCGGACGCCGCTGATGGTCTGCGGATCCGTGCCGCCGAGCTGAATGACGGCGAATTGATTCGTGCGCGCCGGCGTGATCCACGGCGGGCCTTCGATGTAGTCGAGCAGCACGTCGGGACTGCCGCCGCTGGAGGCGACGATCTTCGCGCCGTTCGCTGCCTGTCCCGGCGACTGATTGCGGATGGCGATCGATGCCAGCGGCGCGGAGATGAGGTTGCCCTCGCTGCGCGCGGTGCGGATCTCGAACATCGAGACCTGGATCGACGGCCCGCCGTAGTTGTTCTTCGCGAGGAGCTTCACGTACTTCGCGCGCACCGGGCCGCCGGGGAAGACGAATTCGTGCGGGCGGAAGTCGTTGACGAGCGTGCCGCTGACGACCGTGGTGAATGCGGCGTCGTCGTCGGTCGTGTTGGAGGCGAGGATGTCGAAGTCCTTCAGCGACTCCGCGGCGCTCGTCAGCGACATCAACGCGACGCGATCGATCGGCGCCGGATCGGCGTCGTCGAGCCGGACGACGACACTCTCGTTCACCGTGTGGCCGCTCTGCGTGTACCAGCCGGTCTGGTTGTTGTTGTCGAACATCCACTCCGGCCGTTCCCAGATGTTGTCGTAGTTGCTGACCGACGAGCGGGAGCCCGCCGGCGGCACGAGGCGGAGCTCGACGATGACCGAGGAGCCGCTCGCGCCGTAGTTGCTGGCGGCGACGAACTTCACGACGCCGGCGGAGATCGGACCGTTCGGGAAGACGATGTCCTGGTAGCCGTTGGCGGCGGTGCCGATGAGCGTCGCGGTTGCGGCGACGGTGAACGGACCGGCCGCGGTATCCGCGACTTCGATGCGGACGTCTTTCACCGCGGAAGTCCCTTCGCCGTTGAGCACCTGCACGCGATCGATGAGCGCGTGCTGCGGAAGCTGGAGCGTGAAGTACGCGCCGCTCGTTGCCGCCCCCCACCAGTAGGTCGTCGTGTTCTCGTCGATGGCCAGCGACGGATTGCGCACCCAGGTGGAGGAGTCGATGACCGTCGCGCCCTCGCGCGAGGAGGCGAGGTTGTTCGGATAGACGTAGTGCGCGATGCCGGCGAGGCCGGTGCCGATCACTTCGATGTCGCGGATGGAGGCGCCGGTGCCGCCGTAGTTGTCGACCGCGACGAGGCGCACGTAGCGCGCTTCGACCGGCGCGCTGAAGGGGAACTCCTGAATGCGGTCGTGGTACGCCGCGACGTCGGTGAGGACGGTCGTGAACGCGGCGTCGTCGGCGGTCGTCGCCGACACCTGCACGCGGAAGTTGCGGATGCCTTCGTTCGACTGATTGAAGTTGAGGATGCGGACGCGATCGATCGTACGCGGGCCGCTGCCGGCGAGTGCGATGGTCAACGACTGATTCGCGACCTGTCCGTTTGCGGTGCGCCAGCGGCTGTAGGGGTTGTGATCGATCGCGAAGAGCGCCGGGCCGGTGTTGGTGTCGAGCTGGCTCGTGAACGCGGCGACGTTGGCGCCGTCGCCGAAGTAGGCGACGTCGTTGTGGAAGCGCGCGACGTTGCGGCGATTGCCGGCGGTGGTGAAGTCGGCGACCGGGATGTGCCCGACGTGGATCGTGACGTCGTCGCTGCCGCTCAGCGCGGAGTCGCTGACGGTGAGGCGGAGGACGTACGTTCCGACGGCGGTGAAGGTCGCGGTGGTCGTCGCCGCCGACGCGTTGCTGAAGGTGACGCCGGGCGCGTTGCCGGCGACGGACCATTGATAGGTGAGCGCGCTGCCGGCGGGGAGGCCGTCGTCGGTCGCGCTGCCGGCGAGGATCGCCGGCTGTGAGAAGTCGATCGATTGATCGGCGCCGGCGTTGACGACCGGCGCGGCATTCCCGGGATTCACGACGACCGTCATGTCCGCGCTCGCCGAGAGCTCGCCGTCGGATGCGGTGAGGCGGAGGACGTACGTGCCGGCGAGTGTGAATGTGGCCGTCGTCGCCGCTGCTGCCGGCGTCGCGAAGGTGACGTCGGCCGGACCGCTGACCTTCGTCCACGCGTACGTGAGCGGCGACGGCACGCCGTCGTCGGTCGCGGTTCCCTGCAGCGTGGCGGCGGCCGGCAGGGTGATGGTCTGATTCGCGCCGGCGCTGACCACCGGTGCGGTGTTGGCTGGAAGCACCGTGACGGTCAGCTCGTCGCTGGCCTGCAGCTTCGAGTCGTTGGCGGTGATGCGGAGAACGTACGTGCCCGGCGCATTGAACGTGGCGATCGTGCTCGCGGCATGCGGATCGGCGAACGTCACGCCGGCGGGGCCGCTCCAGGTGATCGCGAGTTGCGCGCCGGATGGACGGCCGTCGTCGTTGACGGTGGCGGAGAGTGCCGCGGTCTTCGGCAGGCGGATCGTCTGATCCGCACCGGCGTTGACGGCCGGTGCCTGATTCGGATCGCGAACGTCGATGACGACGTCGTCGGAGGTGGTGAGCGTGCCGTCGGTGGCGGTGAGGCGAAGCGTGTAAAGACCGGCCGCCGCGAAGGTCGCAGTCGTTGCGGCGGCGTGCGGGTCTGCGAAGACGACGGATGATGGACCGCTCCAGGTGATCGCGAGCTGCGATCCGCGCGGATAGCCGTCGTCGGTCGCGGTTCCCGCGAGCGTCGCGGCCGCGGGGAGCTCGACGATCTGATCGGCGCCGGCGTTGACGACCGGCGCGGCATTCTGCGGATCTACGGTGATGACGACTTCGTCGAACGCCGTGAGCGTTCCGTCGGTGGCGGTTAGACGGAGCGTGTACGTGCCTGCTGCGGCAAACGTGGCGGTCGTTATCGACGCATGCGCGTCCGTGAACGTCACGCCGGATGGGCCGCTCCACGTGACGCCGAGCTGCGATCCGCGTGGATAGTTGTCGTCGGTGGCCGTGCCTGCGAGCGTCGCGGTGGCCGGGAGCGCGATGGTTTGATCGGCGCCGGCGTTGACGACGGGCGCGGCATTCTGCGGATCGACGGTGATGACGACTTCGTCAAACGCGGTGAGCGTTCCGTCGGTGGCGGTTAGACGGAGCGTGTACGTGCCTGCTGCGGCAAACGTGGCGGTCGTTGTCGTCGCATGCGCGGCCGTGAACGTCACGCCGGATGGGCCGCTCCACGTGACACTGAGCTGCGATCCGCGCGGATAGCCGTCGTCGGTCGCGGTGCCTGCGAGTGTGGCAGTGGTTGGCAACGCGATGGCCTGATCGGCGCCGGCGTTGACGACCGGCGAGGCATTCTGCGGATCGACGGTGATCACGACTTCGTCGAACGTGGTGAGCGCGTCGTCGGTGGCCGTAAGCCGGAGTGTGTACGTGCCCGCCGCGGCGAACGTGGCGATGGTCGTCGTCGCGTGCGCGTCGGCGAACGTCACACCGGCGGGGCCGCTCCACGTGACGCCCAGCTGCGATCCGCGTGGATAGCCGTCGTCAGTGGCTGTTCCCGCGAGCGTCGCGGTCGCGGGCAGTGCGATGGTCTGATCGGCGCCGGCGTTGACGACCGGCGCGGTGTTCGGCGGATCGACGGTGATCGTCACGTCGTCCGCCGACGCCAGGAGAGTGTCGCTCGCGGTCAGCCGCAGCACGTACGTGCCGGGAGCGGTGAACGTGACCGCAGGCGAGAGGGAGTGCACGTCGGAGAACGCGACGTCCGCCGGTCCGCTGACGCGGCTCCACGTCGTGGCGAGCGTGCTGCCGTTCGGGAGACCGTCGTCGGTCGCCGCGCCGTGCAGCGTCAGCGAATCGGGGAGCACCACCCACGCGTCGGCGCCCGCATCGGCAACCGGCGGACGGTTCACGGGCGGGGGAGGAATGTCGGTGTCGGTGAGCTGCAGGGTGCCGCTGAGATCGAGACGATCGCAGGACAACGTGCCGCGCAGACGGCCGCCGCCGTCGATCGTCACGGTCGACTGCGGCGCGCGAACGATGGCGTAGAGCACGCTCTTGCCTTCGATGCGCAGCGCTCCGCCGGCCAGCCGAACGATGAGCTGCCGCGGCGACTCCGCTGCGCCGATGGTCGAGCCGGTGAGCGTCGCGCCGTTGTTGAGCGTGAGGACGACCGGACCGGCGATGCGCAGGTCGCTGCCGCCGCTGAGCGTCAGCGAGTCGAGCTCGTACTCGGCCGGCGTCGTCGCTCCGGCCGTGCCGAAGATGAATGTCGTGCGCCCGCTCGCGGAAAAGCGGCCGTAGCGTCCCGGCGGCACGGTCACCGGAGCGGCCTTGCCGGAAATGGTCAGGTCGCGCAGCGTGGCGAAGTCGCCCGCCGTATCCGTGGCCGTGGTGAGGACGGCGTCGCGCGTGTTGGTGGTAGGAGTGAATGCCGCGACGGCGCCGAGGGACATCGCGTCGGTGCGGGTGATGAGATGGCCGAGCGTCGAGCTGCCGGTGATGGTGACGGCGTGCGTGGACGGCGTGCGCTCGCCGGCTCCTTCGATGGTGCCGCCGAATGTTGGATTGCCGCTGACTGTCACCTGCGGCGTGCCGGGCACGAGGAGGTCGGAAGTGATGGCGTCGTTGCCGTCGAGCGTCACGCTCTCCGGCGCGAGTTGCCACAGTGCGCCCTCGACGCGGCCGCTGCTGAGAAGCGGCGCGTGACGGACGACGGCGATCCGGTCGTACGGCTTTTTCGCGCTCTTGATCTCCGAGAGGGCGGCCGGCGAGAAGACGATCTGTTGCCACTGCGACACGCGCGCGACTTCGGTGGACTCGAAGGACGTGCCGTTCCAATGGATGCGCTGCAGGATTCCGGGCGAAGCCTGGGCGACGAGCACGTCGCCGATGACGTCCGCGAACGCGTCGGCGGGCGCGCCCCACACCTTTCGGTCGGCGCTGTCGATCCCGAAGAAGTTCTCGTGCGGCGTGACGACGGCGAGATCGCGCGCCACGATGCTGTTCTGTTGCGGAGTGACGGTGCCGGCCGCGGTGACGGCGTAGAGCACCGGCTGCTGCGCGGCGCCGGCGACGATGCAGCCAGCCCACGGACCGTGACGGTCCGGATCATTGGCCAGCGTGACGACCGAGCCGAGGGGAACGCCGATCGAGGCGACGCGTGTCGCCGTCGACGAGGCGTTGATGCGCCACACGTTTCCGGCGGCGGTGACGGCGATGACGTCGCCGCCGAACGCGCCGGTGCGATCGACGGTCAGCGCGGTGATCGTCGTCTCGCCGGCCAGCGTCGCCCAGACGCTCTGCACAGTGGCACCGTCGGCGGAAACGCGAACGATCTCATTCCCCGCCGCGGCGAAAAGCTCGCCGGCGCGGAAAGCGCCGTCGCCTCGTGCCGTGGCAATCCGCGCGCTGCTGGCCACGCCGTTCGCGGATGAGAACGGGCGGTGCGTGCCGTCGGCGGCGATCAACTCGAAGTCGTGGCCGGCGGCATCGGAGGCGATGGCCAGCTCGTTCGTCGGCTCATACGCGGCGATGCCGCTGATGCCGTCGAAGCCGGTCGTCAGCGCATTCAGGACGACGCTGTACGTCGGGGACGAGGCTGTCGCCGCGAGGCGACCGAGTGCTTGCGGCGTCCTCGGCGGCGGCGTCTGTGCGGCCGCCGGGACGGCGAAGCCGCCGGCGACGAGCAACTGCAGCAGAAGTAAATAGGCCGTGACGGCAGCGGTGAAGCGGCGGGCGGAGGACACACGTGGCACAGCGGGGAAACCCGTTCTCATGTCTGGATCACCTTGATCTGTTCACTGACCGCGTGCGGGCCTACGCGATTTTGGAACTAAGTGAGGTGAGACTAGAGATGCGCCGGAGTCACCGCAATGGCGATGGGATGAGAGTCGGGCTCGTGGTGATGAAGGGGGTCAGCGCGGTGGTGAATCCCTGCTCGCGTTTACCGGACGTTCACTTCTTCACAGTTTCTGGCCGAGAAAACTCTCGAGACGATCGCGGTAACTCGGTCCAAGCGAAACGGACGCGTCGTTTTGAAGAACGATCGAGAAGCCGCCGTCCTCGGCGGTCACGAGCTTCTTCACCTTCTCGATGTTCACGATCCCGCTGCGGTGCACGCGCACGAATATGTTGGGGTCGAGTTGCGACTCGAGTTTCTGCAGCGAGTCGCGGATGAGGAACGACTCCGCGCCGGTGTACAAGCGCGCGTAGTTCCCTTCCGCCCCGATCCATTGGATGGTCTCGGCCTTGATCAGGATCACTTGTCCACGTACGCGGACTGCGAATCGCTCGCGATGCCGTGACGGAGCCGCAGGCTCGGGCTCCGGCTCGTTTCCAGGCGCGAGAAAACGCCGCGCGCGCTCCAGCGCACGGTCGAATCGCTCGTGCGAGAACGGCTTTACCAGATAGTCGACCGCATTCGCTTCGAACGCGTCCAGCGCGAACTCCTCGTGCGCGGTGATGAAGATGACGGCAGGGCGCTGTGCCGCGCCGAGCGCGCCGAGTGCCGCGAAGGCACCGACGCGGGGCATGTCGACGTCGAGGAAGAGGAGGTCGGGCGCGAGATGCGGCGCCATGAGGATGACTTCCTCGCCGTCGGCGCATTCGCCGGCGATCTCGACGTCGCGGTGCCGCTCCAGAAAGAGCCGCACTCTCTGGCGGGCCAGCGGTTCGTCGTCAACGATCAAAGCACGAATGGACATGGTTTTCAGGCGGTCAGGGTTTCTTCCAGCAGCGGAATGCGAAGGGTGGTGGCCATGGCGGCGTTGTCGAGGACGAACTCGGCACCGAAGAGCCGTTGCAGACGTATGCGCGCCGCTTCCACGATCTCGCCGGCATGCGGCCGGATGTCGATCAACAGGCCGGAGTCATCGGGACATTGCACCGTGACCTCGATCGCCGCGCCGTCGCGCCCCGCGCTCGCGCGGATGGCGTCGTCGACGAACGGCTGCAGGAGAAAGGCGGGAACCGGGATGTCGAGAAGGTCGTCGTCGACGTGGCAACGAAAGGTCAGCGATTTTCCGGTGGCCATGGCGTGCAGCTCGACGTAGCGCGCGACGAGCTCGAGGTCGTCGCCCAGCGGGACGGCGCCGGCGTGGGCGAGACTGCGGCGGATGACCTGGCTCAGCGTGACGATCATCGCGTCCGCCGATGCCGCGTCTTTCTCGATCACCGCGGCGATGGTCTCCAGCATGCGGAAGATCAGTTCCGGCTGCAGTTGCGCGCGCAGCGAGTCCATCTCCATCCGCGTCAGCCGGGTGCGGAGCGCGATCTGACGGCGCTCGCTCTCGCCGGTCTCTCGCGCCAGCCGCATCATGTTCGTCGCGCCGACGATGATCGCCGCCAGCAGGCTGTACGAGTGCGTTCGGATGGCCACGGACAACTTGAACATGTCCACCGAGATCCGATCTCCTTCGCTGAGGTTGAGGACCGCGCCGCCCAACGCGGCGCGAGCGATGCCCAGCGCCGGCAGCAGGAGGATGAGCAGGATCACGTTGCGCAGCGCGTGCGGACGGCGGATCGGAAGCGCGTCCGCGATGGCAATGATGAAGGGGGTGAACGTCGCCCACAGGAGACTGGAGCACATCTGGAACTGCAGCACCGGAAACCATTCGATCTCGCCCAGCGTCGTGGCGAGGGCGCGCCGGTGGATGAGGCTTGCGTTGAACACGCCGAAGACGAACCAGACGCCGAGGAGCATCAGCGTGAAGCGCAGCAGTTCGCGTGTTCGTACGTTGCTCATGCCACGAACCTCAATGGAATGCGGACGTCGGCGACGAACTCACGATTGTCGCGGCGGAAGCGGAGCTGTTCCTGGTTCGGATACAAATGTTCGAGGCGCGCCATCGTGTTCCGCACGCCGATGCCGCCGGTCGTGAACGGAACGGCCGGATCACAGCCCGGACCTTCGTCGCGCACTTCGATGTGCAACAGACCGTCAGTGGCGAAGGCCTTCACCGTCACCGCTCCTCCTTCTGTCTTCTTACGCACGCCGTGGATGATCGAATTTTCGATCAGCGGCTGCAGCAGAAAGCGGGGCACGGCGGCATTCAGGAGATCCTCATCGGCGACGTCGATGTGCGTCCGCAGCTTCTCGCCGAAGCGAAGTTTCTGCAGGTCGAGATAGCGCGACGCGAACGCGAGCTCTTCGCGCAGCGCCACCGATTTCTCGTCGCGCGCCTCGAAGGAGTCGCCGAGGAGATCGATCAGCTTGCCGACGCTCTCGCGTGCGGCGACCGGATCGAGGTGCACCAGCGTCGCCAGCGCGTTGAGGGTGTTGAAGAGAAAGTGCGGCTGCAGATCCGCCCGCAGTCGCCGCAGCTGCGCGTCCGCCAGCTCCGCCTCGACCCGCGCCTCGGCGTCCCGCCGCTCGTCCGCTTCTCGCCGGAGACGCGCGTAGTTCGTCCCCAGCACGATCACGGTGTAGAAGAAAAAGTGCGAGTGGAAGAGCGCGAAGACCATTTGGCGAAACTTGATGGGCGAGAGCGGGCCACCTTCAAAGATCGCGGGCATCGTTGCGTCCACCACCGCACGGCCGAGCGCGAAGACGCTGCCGAAGAGCACGAGCAGCATGGCATTCCACAGCCGGTGCGGCCGCTGAATCGGCAGACGCATCGCCACGTAGACCACGACCGGCGTCACCAGCGCCCAGACCATCATGCTCGTGAAGTGCTCGACGTCCGGCGTGTAAAGCGCCGCCGCCCATCCGCGCGCGCTGCCGATCGTCCTCTGCTGTGTCGTGAGGAACAGAGCCATCCCCGCCCAGCCGAGATAGGTGATGACGGCGTACTTCAGCAACTGCAGAAAGCGCTCGCGGGACATACGACGTACCTGCGAACAGCGTTAGGCGCCGTTGTCATCCTCGCGATGTGACTTGTAACGCTTGCGTGTTTCGTCCTGCGCGGCGGACGCCGTCATCCCGAACACCTGGTCTGTCAGTCGCGCGTCACTGCCGTCAGGTTCATCGTCAGCAGAAATCCCGGTTTCGGAAGCTCGCTCACGCCGATTACTGTCCTCGCGGGACGATGATCTCCCATCGTTTCCACATACGCGCGGTTCATTTCTTCGAAGTCACTCATCGATTTCAGAAAGACATTGATGTGGAGGACATGGTGCAGGTCCGAGCCGGCTGATTCGAGGCAGACTCGAAACGACTCCAGGATCTGTCTGGCCTGTGAATAGACGTCGGGTCCGGCCAGTTGCCCCGTCGCCGGGTTGATCCCGGCGATCCCGCCGACGCTGAGAAAGGGACCGGCTTTGGCCACGTGGTTGTAGGGCCCGATCGGTGTCGGAGTATTGGGAGGTGTAGAGGTCTCGATGATGTTCGCCATGCCTCCGATGATATCCGCCGGCATGGCGATCGCCGTCGATCAGTGCCGCACCGCCCTCCCTCGCGTCCCTCCGGGCTTGAGGCTCCGTTCGAGAAAGCTCTCGACCTCGGCGAAGGCGCCGTCGGACGACCAGAAGGAGCTGTCGTGGTCGATGCCGTCGATCGTGTGCAAGGTCGCGTCGACCCCGGCGTGAGTCAGCGCGCCGTAGAGGTTCTCCGACTGCGCCGGTGAGATGAAGCAGTCGGCGCTGCCGTGCATGAGGAGCATCGGGGGATTTCCCCGGCGGGCGTAGCGCGCCGGCGCGGCCGCGGCCGCGGAGTCGGGGCAATCGGCGGGGGAGCAGCCGATCAGCAGTGCCGCGGGCGACGTCGGGGCGTTCCAGTCGATCGTGCTGCAGCCGAGGGCGTCGGTTTGCAGCGTTGCGGGATCGGCGATGCCGCTCCAGTCGATCACGGCCTGCACGCCGCGGCGCGTGCCGAGGAGCGCGGCGAGGTGTCCGCCCGCGCCTGCGCCCCAGGCGGCGACGCGCTTCGGATCGATGTTCAGCGTGGATGCGTTCGCGCGCAGCCAGTCCACGGCGGCGATGAGATCGTCGAGCTGCGCGGGGAACGGCGCCGCTGAAACCGGACGATAGGCGACGCTCGCGACGGCATAGCCGCGTGCGGTCTCCCGAACCGCGGTGACGTCGCCGGCGGCGTCGTAGGCGGAGTTGCCCGGAACCCAGACGATCAGCGGCCACGGGCCGTCGCCGTTCGCCGGCGCGTAGAACGTGGCGCGGAGCGGGACGCCGTCGATCATTTCATAGCTGTAGTCGACCGGCGTGCGATACGCCGGCTTGGCGTCGCGGGCGATCGTGACGGTCGCGCGCGGCCCGGCGATGGATGCACCGTTCGGATTCGCCAGCTCGATCGCGAAACTCCGCTGGGATGCGGCGGCGTTGCCGAGAATGCCGATCGGAATCGTCGCGGACGTCTGGCCGGGCTGGAACGTGAGCATTCCTTGCGCAGCGATGTAGTCGGCGCCGGCGATGGCGCTTTCATCGATCGTGCGGTAGTTGACGCTGACGACCAGCGCCGAAGTCGCGGAGAGCTTCACCTGAATCGAGTCGTTGCGTGACTCGCTCCCGGCCGCGAGCGTGGCATTCGCGATGGACAGCGCCGGCTCGGCGACGTGTTGCATCAGATTCTTGTTGCTGCGCTCGAAGTTGCTGTTGCCCGCGTACGAAATGGTGAGTGCATGGTCGCCGCCGGGCAGCGCGCCGACATTCAGCGCGGCCGAGCTGCCTGCGAGCGGCGCCTGCGCGACGATCCGGCCGTCTCTCGTCGCGTATACGGTGCCGTCGAGTGTCATCGACGGATGCGCGGCCGCGACGACCTGCACGTTGAATGTGACGGCGACGCCGGACGGCGACGGGTTCACCGGTGAATTGACGGTGAGGGTGGTCACCGCCTTCTCGACGGTCAGCGAAGTGGCGGCCGTCGCGGCGCTGAACGCAGCATCGCCCGAATACGCGGCCTCGACGAGGTGTGGTCCCGCGGTGATCAGCGGAACGGTGATCGTCGCATTTCCGCCGGCGAGCGTTGCCGTTCCGACGGAGGCGTGATCGATCGTTAGCGACACACTGCCGCCCGCGTCGCGTTCGACCGAGACGGCGAAGGGGATGCTGTCGCCGTACGCGGCATGCGTCATTGAAGACGTGATCGTGAGGTGAGGATTGCCTTTGACGACGTGGTGCACCAGCGGCGTCGAGGAACTCGCGCTGAACGAATTGTTGCCGGCGTACGACGCGGTAATCGAGTGATCGCCGAGGGCAAGCGCGTTCGTCGTCCAGCTGGCGGTGCCGTTCTGCAGCGGCACGGAGGCGAGCGTCGTCGAGCCGTCGAGGAACCGGACGACGCCGGTCGGGACGCCGTTCGCCGAGGTCACCACGGCCGTGAACGTCACCGGCTGGTGCCATTCCGTCGTGTCGCGATCCTGCGCGATCGTCGTGGTCGTGGCTGATGTGCTGGTAGTTCCGACGGCGCTCAACACAACGTCGTTGCCGTCACCGCCTTTGTAGGTGATGTGAAGGGTCCGGTTCGTGCCGTACCCGTTGCTGAACGTCGCTCCTTCCGGAAGGCCGCTGAACGCCCCGCTCACCGCATCGCTGCCGTCGTTGTCGATCAGCGTCCACGATTGCCCGGGCGAGGGGGGATTGATGAAGAACAGCTGCAGCGTGCCGCCGAGCGAGACGCTTCCCGTGACGTCGACACGATCCGAGGTCGCGCTGACGGGATCGATGTCGGCGATGTACTTCGCCGAGATCGACAGCGCACCCGTCTTCAGCGTCGCCGTCTGATGCGGCGGCCCTCCCGCCTCGGCGTCATTGCTCGGAGTCCACGAGCCCGGCGAAACAGTCCCGGCAGTGACGGCGCCGAGCGTTCCTTCGCCGCTCACGCGCGGACCGTTCACCGTGGCGTTCGGATACGAGCCGGTGACGTTCACGACTCCGCTGATCGGCCCGTTGAACGAGCCGCTGCTCTCGAGCGAGATGCCGTTGCCCGGCGCGGCGATCGCGCCGTTGCCGTTGATCGCGCCGAGGAATCGCGCATTACGGCTCGTGACGGTTAAGGTGTTGCCGTTCATGTCGATCGAGCCGTTGAAGATCGACGACTCGGCTTGATCGACGCGAATCGAGTTGCCGAGCTTCAGCGGCGCGTTGCAGACGAGACTGCCCGTGAAACCGGCGTTCACGAAATCGAGGTCGTTCGTGAGCGTCAGAAGGTTGCCGCCGATCGTGTAGTTACGGTTGAACGTCAGCGTGCCGGGGTTGAAGCCGGCCGGCAGGTCATTGGTCGACTGCTCGCGCGCATAACAGCAGGGCGGGAAGAGCAGCGGCTCGCCGGCCGACGGCACTCCCTGCGGCTGCCAATTCGCCGGATCCGACCACTTGTCGCTGTTCGATCCGATCCATGTTTTTGTTGGCTTGCCCGCGGTCAACACGACGTCATTGCCGTCGCCGCCGTGATAGCTGATCGTGAACGTGTACTTCCCGGCGGCGATCGTCGCTCCTTCCGGTAGTCCCGAAAACGTCCCCTGCACCGGATCGCTGCCGTCGTTGTCGATGATCGGGAAACGCATACCGTCGCTCGGCGGCCACAGCCCTGCCATCGTCACCGTGAGGGTGCCGGCGATCGAGACCGGGCCGGTCACGAAGACCTCCTCGAGGTTGCCTTCCGGCTGGATGTCGATCGCGTAGTGCGACGTGATCGTGAGCGGTCCGCTGTACATCCACCACGCGTCGTGCGGATCGCTGGCGACGCCCGGCTTCCATCGGCCGGGACTGAGTTCGCCGGCGGTGACGGCGCCGAGCGTTCCGATGCCGGTGAGCCACGCGCCGTGGAACGTCGCATTCGGATACACGCCACTGACGTACGCGTAGCCTTCGATCGTGCCCGAAAAGGATCCGCCGCCGATGAACGACGATCCCGGACTCGCCGCGTTGACCGTTCCGGCGCCGCTCAGCGGTCCATTGAAGACGCTCGAAGAGGCGAAAGAGATCGTTCGACCGTTGACGTCGACCGCGCCGTCGATGCTCATCGCGTTGCCGGCGAAGCTGTAATCGCCGAGGAACGTCATCGATCCAACGCTGGTGCCGGACGGCAAGTCGAAAAGGACGTTGCGGTGCGGCGAGGCAGCCGGAAAGGTCAGGTCATCGCCCGCCGCAGGGACGGCCGGAGGACTCCAGTTCAGCGGATTGGACCAGTTGGCGTCGATGGTGCCGGTCCAGGAACGGCTTGCCGCCATCGCGCGACCGGAGAGCAGCACTGCGAGAACTGCCAGGGCAACGGCTCGTTGCATTCCTCCACCTCCCGGCGACTGCGATTCGTTACGGGCTGCAAAAAGAGAACCCACATCGGGAATGGCCGCGCTCTAGAATCCAACCAATGAAACGAGCGCTGCCGGTCCTTCTCTGCCTCGCGTTCACGCTCTCGCTTTTCGCGCAAACCGAAACGGAGAAGCTCTACAAGATCTTCGACGACGACTGGGAATGGAGTCTGCGCGACTCGCCCGAGTTCGCGACCAACACCGGCGATCATCGCTTCGACGACAAGCTGCACGAACGGACGGCGGAGTCGTTCGAGCGGCGGAAGGCGCACGACCGCGACGTGCTGCAGCGGATCGAAGGCGTCGATCGCGCGAAGTTGAGTGAATCCGATCGGTTGAACTACGACCTCTTTCTTCTGCGCGCGCGCAATTCCGTCGAAGGCGCCCGCTTCCCCTCGGAGCTGATGCCGATCACCGCACGCGGCGGCGTCTTCGAGGAACTGAGCGAGCTCGCGCTGCGTGTGCCGCACGATACCGTCAAGGACTACGAGAACTTTCTCGCGCGCATCCATGCGTATCCGAAGGCGGTCGACGACACGATCGCGCTGATGAAACGCGGCATGGCCGCGGGCCTCATGCCCGCGCGCGAAGTCAGCGGTCACATCGCCGAGAACATCGCCAATCAGCTAAGCGACGATCCGACGAAATCGCCGATTTATCAAACCGTCTTTGCGAAGTTTCCGTCCACGATTTCGGCGGGGGACCAGGAGCGGCTGCAGAAAGCCGCGGTGGACGCGCTGCAGAAAGACTTCTTCCCCGCGATCCGCAAGCTGCACGACTACTGGGTCGACGAGTACTACCCGAAGACGCGCGCGACGATCGCGTGGACGGACTTGCCGAACGGGAAGGAGTGGTACGCGAACCGCGTCCGCGTGATGACGACGACCGACATGACGCCCGATCAGATCTACGAGCTCGGGCAGTCGGAAGTGAAGCGCATCCGCGCGGAGATGGAGAAGGTCATCGCGCAGACCGGCTTCAAGGGATCGTTCGCCGAGTTCCTCACGTTCCTGCGCACCGATCCGCAGTTCTTCTACACCACGCGCGAGGATTTGCTGCGCGGCTACCGCGACATCGCCAAGCGCATCGATCCCGAGCTGATGAGACTCTTCGGCAAGCTGCCGCGCACGTGGTACGGCGTGATTCCCGTCCCCGCGTATTCGGAGAAGACGACGACCACCGCGTACTACCAGCCCGGCTCGCCCGACGTGCACCGCCCCGGCTACATGAACGCGAATCTGTACGATCTCAAGTCGCGTCCGAAGTGGGAGATGGAAGCGCTGACGCTGCACGAGGCCGTGCCCGGACATCACCTGCAGATCGCGCTCGCGCAGGAGCAGGAACAAGTGCCGCGCTTCCGCCGCTACAGCGGCTTCACCGCCTTCTCCGAGGGGTGGGGCCTCTACGCCGAATCCCTCGGCGCGGACCTCGGCTTGTACACCGATCCGTACTCGAAATTCGGTCAACTCACGTACGAAATGTGGCGCGCCGTGCGGCTCGTCGTCGACACCGGCATGCACACGAAACGGTGGACGCGCCAGCAGGCCATCGACTTCTTCGCAGCCAACTCCTCGAAGCCGATGCACGACATCGAACAGGAGATCGACCGCTACATCTCCTGGCCCGCGCAGGCGCTCGCCTACAAAATCGGCGAGCTGAAATTCAAGGAGCTGAAAGCGCGCGCGCAGAAAGCGCTCGGCGAAAAATTTGACATCCGCGCATTCCACGATCAGGTGCTGGGCGCGGGACCGCTGCCGATGTCGGTGTTGGAGGCGCGAACGAACGAATGGATCGAGAAGCACGCGCATGGGCGCACAGGCTCATAGGCGCATAGAGAAATCTATGAGCTTGTGCGTCTATGAGCCCAGGAGCCTCGTAAGGGAACCGACAAGCAGGCGCAGAGGCGCACGGGCGCAGAGGCGCACGGGCTCATAGGCGCATAGAAACGAAACTATGAGCCCCTGCGCCTATGAGCCTATGAGCCTCGTAAGGAACGCGCGCACTGCTTCGATCTCCTCCACCACGATCTGATGCCCCATCGGATACTCGTGATAGTCGACGTCGAACCGGAGCTCTTCGAGCACGAGTCGGGCGCGGCGGCCGTACGAGACTGATACGACGTCGTCCATCGTGCCGTGCGCGATGAACACCGGTCGCGGTGATGTCTTCTCCGGCAGATGCGGCTCGTACAATCCGCCGCTCATCGCGATGATCGCGGCGACCTCGGTCCGCAGTCCCACTTCGAGCGCCATCATCGCGCCCTGCGAGAAGCCGGCGAGGATCAGCGCGGACGTCGGATAGCGCTCTTTCACTTCGTCGATGAACTTCAAGAGCGCTTCGCGCGACGCGGCGACCGACTCCGATTCCGGTGGCCAGCCGTCGAACCACGTGAAGCCGAAACGCATCCCCGGCGCCGCCTCCCACGCGCGCGGCGCGTTGGGAAGAATGAAACGGCAGCCCGGCGCGACGTCGAGCATCGGCGCGAGATCGAGGAGGTCGTGCGCGTCCGCGCCGCGGCCATGCATGAGGATGATCGTCGGCATCGGCTCGGTGTCCGGACACTTCGAAGGAACGTCGATGAGGTAGCGCAACGTGAGTTCCGTCACGCGTGCTAGTAAAGCAGAAATCAGAAAGCAGAAAGCAGAAATGGAGGGCGGATGGCGGAGCGCTCTGTGGAGCGGCGGCCGCTTCGGCCGCCGAGTCGTCACGAGTACCGACGCCCGAAGCGGGCGCCGCTCCACAGAAGCTGCCCTCCATTTCTGCTTTCTGCTTTTTGCTTTCTGCTTTCTGATTTCCACCGTGCCCTGCGTCACAAGCCGCCGCGCTCGGATTCGAGCTAGAATTCCGGGCATAACTGCCGAGGTGACCCTTGCATATCAATGATTTGCTGAAGATTGCCGCGGAGCGCCGCGCATCCGACCTGCACGTCAAAGTCGGATCGCATCCGGTCATCCGCGTGGACGGCGAGCTGGTTCCGCTCGTCGAGCTGAAGCGCCTCATGCAGGAAGACACGATCGCGATGGCGTTCTCGATCATGTCTTCGCGCCAGAAAGAAAAATTCAAGAACAACTACGAGATCGACATCGCCTACTCGGTCCCCGGCCTCGGCCGCTTCCGCTGCAACATCTTTCAACAGCGCGGCACCGTCGGCATGGTCCTGCGCGTCATTCCGGTCAAGATCCTGTCCATCCGCGAGCTGATGCTTCCGACGGTGCTCGAGAAGATCGCTGAAGAGCGCCGCGGGCTGATCCTCTGCACCGGCACCACCGGCTCCGGCAAATCGACCACGCTGGCCGCGATGATCGACTACATCAACGCGCATCGCACTGAACACATCATGACGGTCGAGGACCCGATCGAGTTCCTGCATCGCGACAAGAAATCGATCGTCAATCAGCGCGAAGTCGAAGTCGACACCAAGTCGTTCTCGCAGGCGCTGCGCAGCGCGCTGCGTCAGGATCCCGACGTCATTCTCGTCGGCGAAATGCGCGACTACGAAACGATCGAGACCGCGCTCACCGCCGCGGAAACGGGCCACCTCGTGCTCTCCACGCTGCACACGATGGACGCGACCGAGACGGTCAACCGCATCATCTCCGTCTTCCCGCCGCACCAGCAGAAACAGATCCGCCTGCAGCTCGCGGCCGTGCTGAAAGCCGTGGTCTCGCTGCGCCTCCTGCCGCGCGCCGACGGACTCGGACGCGTGCCCGCGGCCGAAGTCCTCATCTCGACCGCGTACATCCGCGACTGCATCGAGAACAAGGAAAAGACGAAGCTCATCAAGGACGCGATCTCCGCCGGCACATCGCAGTACGGCATGCAGACGTTCGATCAGTCGCTGTACATCCTTTACAAGAATGGACTGATCACGCTCGATGAAGCGCTGCGCCGCGCGTCGAATCCCGACGAGTTCCGCCTCAAGCTCTCCGGCATCCAGTCGACTTCCGACCAGGCCAAGGACGAGATGGATGCGAAGCTCACCGTCAGTGGACAGAGCGACGATCCGTTTGGCGACGAGTCGCCGTTCGACTTCTCGAACACTCTCTGATGCGACGAATCATTTGCCTTCTCTTTCTCGCCGCTGGAGTGGTGCGCGCCTCGGGCGCGCCTCCGTCCAAGGGCGCGCCGGAGGCGCGCACCACTCCCAGGCCGAAGAACGTCATCCTCGTCGTCGGCGACGGCATGGGTCCCGCGCACGTCACCGCCGCGCGCTGGCTCCTCGGCGACAAACTGCAGCTGCTGCGCATGCCGCAGGCCGCATTCATGTCGACGTACTGCGCCGATGAAGCCGTCACGGACTCCGGTGCCGCCGCGTCCGCATTTGCAACGGGCGAGAAAGCGAATTACCACGCGATCAGCGTCGCTCCGGACGGAACGCCGCGCACGACCGTCGTCGAAGTCGCGCATGCGAACGGAAAAGCGACGGGACTCGTCACGACGACGGACTTCTGGGACGCGACGCCTGCGGCCTTTGCAGCGCATGCGAAAGAGCGATACGAAGAAGCGGCGTCGATCGCGAAGCAGATGGTTGCGAGCGGCACCGACGTCATCATCGGCGGCGGCATCGACGAGCGCGGCACGGCGCCGCTCCCGACGCCCGACGAGCTGAAAGCCGCGAATCGCGTGATGGCCAAAGGTCTCGCCGAACTGCAGGCCACCACCGCGCCGCGCGTCCTCGGCGTGATGCAGCGGCAGGACGACGATCTCGAAGATCCGGCCGCGCCGCTGGCCGTGCTCGCGAAGTGGACGATCGACAAACTGAGCAAGGATCCGGACGGATTCTTTCTGCTGATCGAGGAAGAAGGCATCGACTCCTCGAGCCACAGTAACCGCACCGACAATCTGCGCAAGGCGCTGGCGCAGTACGACGCGGCCCTCGGCGTCGCGCTCGATTTCGCCAGCGCGCACGGCGACACGCTCGTCATCGCCGTCGGAGATCACGAGACCGGCGGCCTGCGCATCTTCCAGACGCGCGACAAACACCGCTGGCGCATCGAGTGGTCGAGCGTCGAGCACACCGGCACGTCGATCCCGCTGTTCGCGTTCGGCCCCGGTGCGGAAACGTTCCACGGCTACATCGACAACACCGACGTCGGCAAAGCGCTGTTGTCGTTCGTGGGCAAATGATTCCGGTTAGGCGGTTGCTCGGTCGCGCGGTTGCGCGGAAGGAAAAACCGCGTAACTGCGCGACCGCGCAACTGCGCGACCATCCATGACCGACGCTGAACGCGCCTACGTCGCCGCGCTGCGCATCCTCGGCTATCGCTTCAACAGCGAGCTGGAGCTGCGCCGCAAACTGCAGCGCAAGAAATTCGAGAAGGCGATCATCGACGCGACGATCGCGCGATTGCGCGACGAGAAGTGGCTCGATGACGAGCGCTTCGCCGGTGCGTTCACGCGGACGCGCTCGCGCAAACGCATCGGGGCGAAGCGGATCGTGCTCGAGCTTCGCGCGGCGGGCGTCGATGACGAGGTCGCGGCGCGTGCGGTGAAAGAGAATATCGACCCCGAACTCGAGCGCGAGCAGATCCGCGCAATCGTGCAGCGCCGCGCAGGATGGGAGCGAAACAAATTGCGCGCGTATCTGTTGAAGCAGGGTTACGATGCCGCGCTCGTTGCGGACGTTGTCCGCGAATTGAAAGCTCCGTCATCCTGAGCCGCGAAGACGGCGAAGGATCTCAAAATTGCAGGCAGTCGCATTTTGAGATCCTTCGTCGCGCTTCGCCGACTCAGGATGACGGAGCAGCACAGGAGACCACGGTTGCTCACGACCAATCAAATCCGTGAAAAATTTCTCGAGTATTTCGAGAACAACGGCCACCGCCGCGTGCCCAGCTCTTCGCTGGTCCCCGCGGGCGATCCGACCCTGCTTTTCACCAACGCGGGGATGAATCAGTTCAAGGACGTTTTCCTCGGCCGCGAGCAGCGCGACTACAACCGCGCCGCGACCTCGCAGAAATGCGTCCGCGCCGGCGGCAAGCACAACGACCTGGAGAACGTCGGCCGCACCGCGCGCCATCACACGTTCTTCGAGATGCTCGGCAACTTCTCGTTCGGCGACTACTTCAAGAAAGACGCGATCAAGTTCGCGATGGACCTGCTCGTCAACGTCTTCGGCCTCGACACCGAGCGCCTTTGGTTCACCGTGTTCGAAGGCGACGACAACGTGCCGGCGGACGAAGAAGCGGAGCAGCTTTGGATCAAGGCCGGCGCGGACCCCTCGCGCGTGCTGCGCTTCGGACGCAAAGACAACTTCTGGCAGATGGGCGACACCGGCCCGTGCGGACCGTGCTCGGAGATTCACTACTTCCGCGGCGAGGATCTGTCGCGCAATGTGCCGGAGCTGGTGAACGGGGCCGGCGACGACACGATGGAAGTCTGGAACCTCGTCTTCATGCAGTACAACCGCGACGAGAACGGCGTGCTCCATCCGCTGCCCGCGCCGTCGGTGGACACCGGCATGGGGCTCGAGCGACTCGCGCTCGTACTCCAGAACGCGGGGACGAACTACGACACCGATCTGTTCCGCGCGATCATGCGCCGCGTCGAAGAAGTCGCCGGCTACACGTATCGCGGCGACATGGAGGACGATCTCGACACCGCGGTGCGCGTCCTCTGCGATCACGCGCGCGCCGCGACGTTCCTCATCACCGACGGCGTGATCGCGTCGAACGAAGGGCGCGGCTACGTCTTGCGCCGCATCATCCGCCGCGCGATCCGCTTCGGACGCAAGCTACCGAACGCCGTGCTGCTGACGCATCTTGTCGACTCCGTCATCGAGTCGATGGGAAGCGCGTATCCCGATCTGCGCGAGCGGCGCGAAGCCATCGTCAAGACGCTGGAGGCGGAAGAAGAACGCTTCTCTCGCACGCTGACAACCGGCATGGAGCGCGTTGGTCAAGTGCTTGACGAGGTTAGGCGTCGCGGCGAGACCACCCTCGGCGGCGCGGAGATCTTCCGCCTCTACGACACCTACGGCATCCCGATCGACCTCATCGCCGAGATGGCCGAGGAGGAAGGCGTGACGCTCGACCGCCAAGGCTTCGAAGTGATGATGGCCGATGCGCGCAAGAAGGCGAAGGCGAGCTCGAAATTTCAGGCGACGGACGTCGAAGTATTCGCGTCGATCGCATCCGGCAGCGTTGAATTTGTCGGATACGAGCGCTACAGCGATGTGCCGTCCGAGGTGAAGGCGATCGTCGTCGACGGCGAACAGCGCGATGCCATTCATCACGGCAGCGAAGGCGATGTCGTATTGTCGCCGACGCCGTTCTACGCGGAGTCGGGCGGGCAGATCGGCGACACCGGAACGCTCGAATGGGGTGGAGCGGCGGGCTCTCAGCCTGCCGGCCGTGCAACCGTGCTCGACACGCAGAAGCCGGTCGGCGACGTGATCGTGTCGCGCGTGCGCGTCGAAGAAGGCTCGCTGCCGTTGAACGCAACCGTTCGCGCATCAGTGCCGGTGCCGCAGCGACTCGACACGACCGCGAATCACACGGCCACACATCTTCTCCACAAAGCGCTGAAGGACATCCTCGGACCGACCGTTCAGCAGGCCGGCTCGCTCGTCGCGCCCGATCGCCTGCGCTTCGACTACACCTATCACCAGCCGCTCACCGAACAGCAGACGAAGGCGATCGAGGACGCGGTCAACGAGAAGATCCGCGCGAACCTCGAAGTGACGAAGACGGTCATGCCGATCGAAGAGGCGAAGAAGAGCGGCGCGGTCGCAATGTTCGGCGAGAAATACGGTGAGCAGGTGCGCATCGTCGCCGCCGGCGACTACTCGCGCGAATTCTGCGGCGGCTGCCACGTCAACCGCACCGGCGACATCGGCCTCTTCAAGATCGTCAGCGACCGATCGATTGCCGCGGGCGTGCGCCGCATGGAAGCGCTCACCGGCCGCGGCGCGCTCGCGTACTTCCACCGGCTCGAGACGAACGTCGAAGAGCTCCAGCGCCAGCTGCTTGAAAAACAAAAGCAGTTCGACAAGGAAATCAAGCAGCTGAAAACGACAATAGCGACACGAGCTGTCGGATTTGAGAACCAACAGCAGTTCGGCGTCGCGACCGCAACTGAGACATCTGATGTCGATGGCGTCAAACTGCTCAAGGGTCGCTTTGATGATATGAGCGGCGGCGACCTCCGCAACCTCGCCGACACTTTCCGCGGCAAACTCAAAAGCGGAGTCGTCGTCCTCGGCAGCGCCACGGATGGAAAGGTAACGCTCTTAACCGCTGTCACGAAGGACCTGTTGGATCGCGTCCAGGCCAACACCCTCATCGGCAAACTCGCCCCGATCGTCGGAGGCAAAGGCGGCGGCAAACCCGACCTCGCGCAAGCGGGCGGCAAGGACGCCGATCGCCTCAACGAAGCTCTCGACCACGCGCCTTCGGCGCTGCGGGAGATTTTGGAGGGATAGAATCGGGGTTCGGATGTGAAGAAGCTCGAATCATGAACGTCAACTACTCCGAGCGCGCCGTCACCGTCCGCATTCGGCAGCTGTCCGAGTTGAGTAAACTCGGCCTCTCCCTCCCACACGCACCCAAACCCGCCCCACCTCCCACCCCGACAAAGAAGTAATCTCTTTCTGCTTTCTGCTTTCTGCTTTCTGCTTTCTGCTTTCTGCCTTCTGCCTTCTGCCTTCTGCTTTCCCCCCTGCACACCCCCTTGTGCTAAGCTTTTTTCCTTCCCCGGTTCATTCGCGAGGCGGTGTGCGGAGGTGCAAGATGCAGAGGCGAATGTCATTCGTGGTCGCCGCGCTGGTGGTGCTGTGGGCGACGCCCGCGTTCTCGTTGATGACGACGAAGAGCGTCGAGCAAGGCGTCACTTCGGCCGACCTAGCGGCCAAGCTGACCGGCCCCGGTACGGTGATCTCCAATGTCAAACTGACCGGTTCGACGAAAGCCTTCGGCACGTTTACCGGCGGCAATCTCGGCGTCCCGAGCGGCGTGATCATCAGCAGCGGCGACGTCGCGACGGCCGTTGGGCCGAATGACGATGAAGGCGCCGGCACCGACCTCGGCCTGGCCGGCGATGCCCAGCTCGACGCCATCGTCGCACCGAACACCACGCACGATGCCGCGGCCCTCGAATTCGACGTCGTCACGAAGACCGTCTTCTTCACCATCAGCTACGTCTTCGCGTCGGAGGAATACCGCGAATTCGTCGACAAGGGATTCAACGACGTGTTCGCGTTCTATTTCGACGGCCACAACATCGCCATCACGCCGGGCTCGGACAAGCGCGTCACCATCGACTCGATCAATCACCTCCGCAACACCGAGTTCTATCGCGACAACGAGGGCGGCGGCGATACGCAGTTCGATGGTTACACGACGTTGCTGTTCGCCTTCTCCGACGTCGAGCCGAACGTGACGCATCACATCAAGATCGCGATCGCGGATACGGGTGACGGGATCTTGGACTCTGCGGTCTTTCTCGCCGAGGGCGGCATCGCCGGCACGACCGCGCCGGTGATCGTGCCGCTGCAGAGCGAGATTTTCCTCAACTACGACGTGCCGGTCGAAGTGCCGGCGAACGTCTACTTCGTCTTCCCTTCGATTCCCTACAACTTCTCCGCGGACGGCATCCCCGGCGCGACCGTGACGTTCAGCCCGGTCGTGAAAGACGCGCAGGGAAATCTCTCGACGGTCATCAAAGTGCTCGCGGGTCAGGAGACGCCGCAAGGCGACTACCAGCTGAATATTCATTCGACGACAGCGGACACGTCACGCACGGTCACGATCCTCGCGCACATCGATTGTCGTCCGCCCGCGCTCCTCGGCACGGGACAGCCGATTACGCAAGTCGTCGATCGAGGCCAGACGGCGAAGTTCACCGTCACACCGTTCGGCAGTCCTCCGTATCGATACCAGTGGTACTCGGGCTACTCGGGCATGACGGGCTCGCCGATCAGCGGCGCGACCGGCGCGACGTTCACGACGCCGGCCGTCACCGATACGGCTGCCTACTGGGTGCGCATCACAAACGCGTGTGGATCATTTGACAGCAACACTGCGTTTGCGACGCCGAGGTGACGAAAAGCGGGACCCACGCGTGGGGCACACAGGCCGAAATGTTCGGCCCGCGACACGAGCATCGCCTCGCGATGATCGTGCGTGAAGTCGATCGCATTCCGAAAGGCGGACGCGTCCTCGACGGCGCGATCGGACTCGGCCAACTCGCGGGGCGCATGCAGCAGCGCGGCTACCGCGTCGTCGGCATCGACTACGCGTTCGAAGCCGCGCTGCACGTGAAGCGAACGTCGACGATCCCCGCGATCGTCGGCGACATGACGCGCATGCCTTTCCTCGACGGCGCATTCGACGGCGTCACCACCGGCGAAACGCTCGAGCACCTCGACGACGACGCCTCCGCCGCGCGCGAGATCGCGCGCGTCCTCCGCGACGGAGGCACGAGCATCGCGACCGTCCCCGCGCTGCAGAGTCTCTGGAACGCGTCGGACGTCTACTTCGAACACCGCCGCCGCTACTCCGCCGCGCAACTGCAGTCGCTCTTCAAAAACGCCGGCCTCGAAATCGCGAAGTCGACGTACTGGGGATTCCCCGTCGTCCTCACCTACGACACGCTGTTCCTTCTCCCGATGAACAAACGCCGCGCGCGACGCAAAGTCGACGAAGACGCTGCGCTCCAATCCGTCGCGCGCGCCGGCCGTTCGCGCGTGCTCGTCAATCTCGTCCGCGCGGTGTTCGCGGTCGACGCGCTCTTTGCGTGGCTGCCGTTTGGGCCGGGGTTGTTGTTGGTGGGGAGGAAGGGGATCAGGCGAGGGGATTGATCACGCGGACGCCGGGGAAGCGTTTGAAGTCGTTGTCGGCGGTGCAAACGGTGGCATTGTTCTCGATCGCGAGCACCGCGAGATGAGCGTCGATGACCATGTTGCCTTTGAACGTCGCTTCGCGGGCGAGTCGCAGAAAGATATCCCAATACCTCGCGCCGGGCTCGACGACACGCACATTCGGCTGATTGAGCCATGACATGACGTGACCGATTGCTTGTTCCATCGTGAAAGCCGGCTTCACGATTCGGTCATTGGTCGTGATGCGCAGGAATGCGTGAATGCTGCTCCATGCCAGCAGAATCGTCTCTACGCCGGATAGGACGGTTTCCAACCACTGCCGCGCCGCTGAATGACGTTCATTGCCTTGATCGTAGGCGTAGATCAGCAGGTTCGAGTCGATCGTGATCACTTGCGAAGCGGTCCCTCGACCTCATCGAGGACTTCTTCGACTCGCGTCATTTGAATTCCGGGTCTCGATCGAACGAACGGTCCGTCGATCCGAAACGGCTTACGGATCGTTGATGCGGTTGGATACTTCTCGCGCACCGCGTCATTTCCCAGCTCTTCCACGGTCTTCTGCGTCCGCCGTGCTTCTGCCTCGAGTCGCGCCGCGGCATCGTCATCGAGTTCGATCATCCTTCCCATCCCCCAATCATCCTCGGCACCCCCCTCTTGTCAAGTTAGAATCCGCCCCCGAGGAGGCACGCGATGTCCGACTATGAAAAGCCGAGCCGCGCGGAAGATGAGTACTTTGCGAGGCAGGAGCTGGAGCGCCGCAAGAAGTGGGCGCAGGAGCAGTCGGCGAAGATGGCCGGCGACGAGAAGGAGCACGTCAAGCAGTTGCACTGGATGAAGTGTCCGAAGTGCGGGATGGATTTGAAAGAGATCCAACTGCACGGCGTCACCGTCGATCAGTGCGCACATTGCGGCGGGGTCTTCCTCGACAAAGGCGAGCTGGAGCGGCTCGAGCATCATGAAGAAGGCGTGATGAGTCGCGTCCTGCATTTCTTCCGCTGATGATTTTTCTGAGGGTTGCGGACATCCGTGATCTCGATGATCTCGTGCGGCGTCGCGAGTTGGTGGTTGCGATGGGGGAGGGCGACGTGAATGGCGTCGCCGCCGCGGCGTTGATGTTCGCCGACTTCGCCGTGCTCAAAGAAAACGCGACGCTGCACATCGACGCGGCGGAAGCGTGGGCGGGTGCGGTGTGGCGGCTTGGTCGCAAGGCGCTGCATGTGCAAAACGCGATGAGTGCGCGCGAGGCGAGAGACGCCGGCCTGTGCGATGACGTCACCGACCACGAAGCAGAAATGTGGCTCGAGGAATGGATGCGCCACCGGAGCGTTGTGGCACTCGACAGCGCCGCCGCGTTGATTCGCTCGCGCGGTGGCGATCGCCTCGAACGCGCCGAGTTCGCCCGTCTCTTCGCCCTCGGCGAGCCGCAGAAGGGGCTCGACGCGTTCCTCGGCAAGAGAAAGCCGACGTATAGTTAGTGAGTCCGGTTACGCAACCGAGGAACAACATGAGCCGCAACGAAGCCGACCTTTCCAACGCCGCCGCCCTCCTCACGCCGCCGCCCCGCGCGTCGGAAGAGCAGCTGACTCTCTTCTCCGACGACGCGCTCCGCGCGGTGCAGCCGAAGGAAGAGGCGTGGCGACGCTCCGCCGCGAAGAAGCCGGCGTGGAAGAAGGACTTCACCACGGTCTCGAGCATGGAGATCAATCCGCTCGGCACTCCGCTGTCGATCGCCGATCAGGATTTCAACGAGATCGCGTATCCCGGCGAGTTTCCGTACACGCGCGGCGTCCATCCGACCGGTTATCGCGGACGTCTCTGGACGATGCGCCAGTTCGCGGGCTACGGCACGGCGAAGCAGACGAACGAGCGCTTCAAGTATCTCCTCGCACACGGACAGACGGGACTGTCGACCGCGTTCCATCTGCCGACGCTGTACGGCTACGACTCCGATCATCATTACAGCGCGGGCGAAGTCGGAAAGTGCGGCGTCGCGATCGACACCCTCGAAGACATGGAAGTGCTCTTCGACGGGATCAATCTCGAAGACGTCACGGTGTCGATGACGATCAACTCCACCGCGCCGGTCGCGCTGGCGATGTATCTCGCTGTCGCGGAGAAGCAGGGCGCGGACTGGAAGAAGATCTCCGGCACGCTGCAGAACGACATCCTCAAGGAGTACATCGCGCAGAAGGAATACATCTATCCGCCGCGTCCCTCGATGCGGCTGATCACCGACATCTTCAAGTTCTGCGCGACCGAGGTGCCGAAGTACAACACGATCTCCATCAGCGGATATCACATCCGCGAGGCGGGATCGACGGCGCTGCAGGAGCTCGCGTTCACGCTGCGCGACGGCATGGAGTACGTCGAGTACGGCGTTCGTGCGGGACTCGACATTGACGAGTTCGCGCCGCGACTCTCGTTCTTCTTCAACTCGCACAACGATCTCTTCGAGGAGGTCGCGAAGTTCCGCGCCGCGCGCCGCGTGTGGGCGAAAGTGATGCGCGACCGCTACGGCGCGAAAGATCCGCGCTCGTGGCAGCTTCGCTTCCACACGCAGACGGCCGGCTGTTCGCTCACCGCGCAGCAGCCGTACAACAACATCGTGCGTGTCACGATCCAGGCGCTCGCCGCGGTGTTCGGCGGCACGCAGTCGCTGCACACGAACTCGCTCGACGAGACGCTCGCGCTGCCGACCGAACGCGCCGCGCGCATCGCGCTGCGCACTCAGCAGATCATCGCCCACGAGTCGGGCGTCATCAACACCGTCGATCCGTTCGGCGGCTCGTACTTCATCGAAGAGCTGACGAACAAGATGGAGCAGGGCTGCTTCGACTACATCGAGAAGATCGATCAGTTCGGCGGCATGGTCGAGGCGATCGAGGCGGGCTTCCCGCAGCGCGAGATCTGGGACGCGTCGTATCAGTTCCAGCGCGCCGTCGACTCCGGCGAGAAGGTCGTCGTCGGCGTGAACGCGTTCCGGATGGAGACCGAGGATCCGTACGAGATTCTGTACGTCGACGAGTCGGCGACGGGGCAGCAGATCGAATCGCTCAAGCGCATTCGAGCGACGCGCGACAACCAGAAAGTGCAGGACGCGCTGCAGGCGCTGCGAAACGCGGCCGCCGACCAGAACGTGAACACGATGCCGCTGCTCATCGACGCGGTGAAGGCCTACGCGACCGTCGGCGAGATCTCCGACGCGTTCCGCGACGTTTTCGGGACGTATCAGGAGCCGGCGCTGTTCTGACGCCTGCCACTTCTCCCCGCTTGGGGGGAGAACGGATCAAAACTTCCGCCTCGCAATTCAGAGCGCTTGCCTCGCAAGACCAGATTTTTGATTGGTGTGACATGACGCCTTGATTGGCGTGACATGGCCCCTTGATTGTCGCGACAAAATCTTTGATGCGCGAGTCAAGACTTTTGCCGCGCGAGACGAGTCCCATTGCCTGGCGAGACAAGATCCCTTGCCTCGCGTGGTCAAGAGTTCGCCTCGCGCGGCGAATTTCAATGGGTATGGGGTCAAGACGTTTGCCTCGCAAGGCAAACCTCATGTCGCGCGAGGCAAGCGCCATGTTGCGAGCAGCAAGGAGTCATGTCTCGCCAATCAAGATTCAAGTCTCGCCAATCAAGATTCATGTCTCGCCAATCAAGATTCAAGTCTCGCCAATCAAAAGATTTTGTCGCACGTGGCAAGCTCGTTCTCTCGCCAATCAACGTTTGTCGTCACGCGGATCAAGCCCGATGTCACGCGGATCAAGTCCGTTGTCACGCCAATCAAGTCCCTAGCCTCGCGGGGCAAAGTCGTCGTCTCGGGAGACAGGCCGGAGTGGTGCGCGCCTCCGGCGCGCCTTGTGACGGGAGGCGCGCCAGAGGCGCGCACCACTCCGAGGTTCTGGTGACGAATCGGCTCGAACCATGCCCTTCGGCAATCCTTGGCACCGCCGCGCCGGGTTTCAAAGTCCTCTCTTGGTACCACTCTCCGGGTAGGGAGTGTGCCTTTGGGACACTCCTAACCGGAGGCTTCAGAAAAAACGGAAGGGTGAGGTCGTGATCGGCTATAAAAGGCATTGAGCGCCAAGTGACGGCTCGCGGCGATACTCTAACGACTCGAATGCGCCGCCACTTCGTAGCTCTCGCGTTGCTCCTGCTGTTCGTTCGGAACGTGATCGCCGGCGATCTCGATCGCGCGAAGATCCGCAACTACAACATCGCGCTCACGCCCGTGTTCACGCTGGCGTCCGCGTTCGTGCAGCATCGCGTGCATTCGTTCCGCGACGCGCTGCGTCAACTCGCATACGGCGCGGCCGCAGGCGCGAGTTACTACCAGGCCAAGCGCATCACCGGCAGCGGACGTGCGACCGCCGGCTGGCTGCTCACGAACGCGACGGCGTCGGTTGTGGAGAACGTGACGTCGGGGGAGCATCCGATCGGGCGTGTCGGATACACCGTCGGTCCGTTTCGCGTTCGCGTCGCGACGCCGTACGCACGCGAGGCGATCGCGCGTATCGAAATGGACTGGTCACTCGCCGAGACGATCGACTTCGGGCAGGCGCTGCGTGAGTTTCATCAGTTCGGATTTCGCAACGGCATCCTCGCCACCGATCGCGACCGCACCTGCTGGCCGAATCCCGATCTCAACGGAGCGTTCTACTGCGGCGTGACGTACGGCGTCTTTCCCGGCGTGACGAAGAACCTTCCATCGACGCTGCACAAGGCTCCGTCGGTGTTGTGGCATCACGAAATGATTCACGCCGAGCAGGCGCAGCAGCTCGACTCCGTCGAACCGCCGGTCTACACGTTTGGCGGACATCGCGACGCATCGCGTCCGCTGCGCGTGTTCGCCTTCCGGCACGTGCGCGTCGGATTCGCGCAGGCGCTCGACATCCCGACGTATCAGCGTCCATACGAAGAGCGATGGGGTGAGATCGAGGCATACGCGCTGTCCGAGCGCACACCTGTGCCCGTCTTGCGCCGGTGACGAAACCGTTACGTGCGCTGACTCCGACCTGCAACCGCGTATTATTTCCATTGACCACGGAGGGAAATGCATGCGCCGGCGGCTGCCATTACTTCTTACGTTTCTATTTTTTACAACCTCTGTCTTTGCGAAAGAAATCTGGCTCACCGCGAGCGGAACCGCGAACGGCGTCTTCTTCAGCGACGCGCGCGTGTTCAACCCGAACGACAAGGACATCACCGTGCAGGCGTACTACCTGCCGCGCGGGAACATCAATAACTCCGCCGAGGCCGCCACGACGTTCACGGTCGCGAAGCGGACGCAGAAGATCCTCGACGACGTCGTCTTCAACACGCTGCATCGCGCCGACGTCGGCGGCATCCGCTTCGTCTGTCCGGACGACTTCATCGTCACCGAGCGCGTGTACGCCGTCACGAGCGTCTGCGTTCCCGGCGCGTCGCTGCCGTGCAGCACCGGACAATTTCTGCAGGGCGTCGAGGTGTCGCAGGCGCTGAAGAGGGGTGTCATTCAGCAGCTGAAGTCGAACGCGAAGTTCCGCACGAACATCGGCGCGGCGAACACGACGACCAGCACCGCGCACGTGACGTGGAAGCTGTATGACAAGAACGACGCCGTCGTCGGAACGAAGACCGAGGATTTGCAGCCGTATGGCGTTCTCGGTCCGAGCAACATCACCGCGTACTTCGGCAACGACACCGCCAATCTGACCGATGCGTGGATCGGCTTCGCGTCCGACCAGCCGATCCTCGCGTACGGATCGGTCGTCGACAACGGATCGACCGATCAGACTTACATCGCCGCGAACGCCGACAGCGGAACGACGGGCACCGACAACAACCCGCCGCAGGAGACGTCGAAGACTGTGACGGTCGTTGCGCGCGACTTCGCGTTCAGCATCGTCGTCTCCGCCGAGCTTCGCTCCGGCGACATCGTCAAGTTCATCATCTCGAGAGTGGCCGGCTCGGCGGAGCACGGATTCCAGCTGTACGATCCCGACGGTGAGCCCCTCATCACGATCAACGCTCCTCTGAGCACGACGCCGGTCGAGCGCATCGTCACGATCCCGAAGCGCGGCACGTACTTCATCGTCTGCACGAACTCTTCATGCGGCACCGGCCACACCAGCATGGTCGGCAGCATCGTCGTGGAGACCGCGGACGGACCGGGGCCGCCGGGATACTGACGATGTACACGTCTATGTAATCATTGCGTCTCATCCACCGGAGGACATTCATGCAACGGCGGCTGCCGCTTCTACTGGCGATTCTCGTTTTGACCACGTCCGCGTTCGCGAAAGAGATCTGGCTCACCGCGAGCGGAACCGCGAACGGCGTCTTCTTCAGCGACGCGCGCGTATTCAACCCCAACGACAAAGACATCACCGTGCAGGCGTACTACCTGCCGCGCGGCAACATCAACAACTCCGCCGAGACGGCGACGACGTTCACCGTCACGAAGCGCACGCAGAAAATCCTCGACGACATCGTGTTCAACACCCTGCATCGCGCCGACGTCGGCGGCATCCGCTTCGTCTGCCCTGACGACTTCGTCGTCACCGAGCGCGTGTATGCGGTCACGAGCGTCTGTGTTCCCGGCGCGTCGCTGCCGTGCAGCACCGGACAATTTCTGCAGGGCGTCGAGGTCTCGCAGGCGTTGAAGAAAGGCGTGATCCTGCAGCTGAAGTCGAACGCGAAGTTCCGCACCAACGTCGGCGCCGCGAACACGACGACGAGCACCGCGCACGTGACGTGGAGACTGTTCGACAAGAACAATGTCGCCGTCGCCACGAAGACGGAGGACCTGCAGCCGTACGGCGTCCTCGGACCGAGCAACATCACCGCGTACTTCGGCAACGACACTGCTGATTTGTCGGATTCGTGGATCAGCTTCACATCCGATCAGTCGATCCTCGCGTACGGATCGGTCGTCGACAACGGATCGACCGACCAGACCTACATCGCCGCAAACGCCGACAGCGGTCAGGACGTGGTGGTGACGCCGCAGCAGAAGACCGTCACCGTCGTCGCGCGCGACTTCGCCTACAACGTGACGATCTCGGAGTCGATCAAGCAGGGAGACGTCGTGAAATTCCTCATCTCGAAACTCGCGGGCTCCGCCGAGCACGGATTCGAGATCTTCGATCCCGACGGCATCTCGATTCTCGCGATCAGCGGACTCCTCACGACACCGGTCGAGCGGACCGTCACGATGTCGAAGAAGGGACAGTACGTGATCATCTGTACGAACTCCGACTGCGGCATCGGACACACGAACATGTTCGCGGAAGTCAACGTCAATCCTTGAGCGAGCGGGGTTACGCAGTCGCGCGGTCACGCGGTTGCGCGGCCATGTCAGAGGTCCATTGCGCAACCGCGTAACTGCGTCACCGCGCAACTATTTCTGGGCTGTCCTCCGTCGCGGATGGCGGCGCCGCTGTCCGCGCTGCGGTGAAGGCCCGCTGTTCGTGCGCTGGATCAAACCGTACGAGCGCTGTCCCGTCTGCGGCGTCCTCTATCTTCGCAACTACGGCGACATCTGGATGTTCGTGATCATCACCGACCGCATCCCGATCTTCTTCGGCATCGTCGCGCTGTACTTTGGATATCGCTCCACCAGCTGGGTCTTCGCGACGCTCTTCTTCGTCGCGCTCTTCGTTCCGATGATCGCAACGATGCGCGAACGACAGGGAGTCGCCATTGCCCTCGACTACTTGTGGCGCATCTGGATGCCCGATCCGTCGGATGAGATTCATGATGGACGCGGAGCGGTGATCAATCTCTAGCCTCCGAGCCTGCTGGCCTCCAAGCTTCCGAGAAAGCCTGGGATGCCAGGAGGCTAGGAGGCTAAGAGGCTATCCTGTTACACTCTCGCGTTAGCTGGGAGTGTGTGTTGGGGATGCAGCTACTGGAATTCTTTCGCAGCAGGCGGGGAGGGGAGCTGGCCGGGATCGTCATCGTGGCGGTCGGGATCAGTTTCGCTGCTGCTATCGTCACGTATCACCCCACCGATTCCTCCGCGTTCTACACCTCCACCGACACGCAGATACACAACGCGATCGGCTATTACGGCGCGACGCTGGCGTGGATCTTTGTCAGCTTCTTCGGGTTCGCGAGTCTCATCTTTCCCGCGGTGCTGCTGGTCATCGGGTGGAATCGTTTCTGGGGACGCGATCTCGAGTTCTTTCACACGAAGCTCATCGGCTTCCTGATCGTCTCGCTCGCATTGCCGCCGCTCTTCGATCTCGCGATCGGCAATGTCTGGCTCCGCGGATCGCTGATTCTCTCGGGCGGTTACCTCGGACAGGAAATCAATCGCGCCGTCACCGGAAACCTGAACACGAGCGGCGCGGTGATTGCGATCGTGACCGCATTGCTCATCGGCATTCTGCTCGCGACGCGCATCAGCCTCGCGGCCGTTTTCCTCGCGCTGCATCAGAAGCTGCTCGCGTTGGGACGCGCGATCTCGCTCTATTGGGCGCGCATCTCCGAGCGGCGCCGCAAGGACAAGCAGAAGGAAGCGATCGTCCGCAAGCACCTCGAGAAAGCGGAGCAGCCGCGGCTGCGCCTCGTTAGTGGAGGACAGGCGATCCCGCCTGTCGATGACGGACAGGCAGGATTGCCTGTCCTCCACGGCCCCGTCGTGCGCGAAGTCGCGGGACGCGGCAGGTTTCAGATCCGCAAAGTCACCAAGGCGGACTTGCGCAAAGCCGCCGAAGCGCTTTCGCAGCAGGAGACGCCGAATCCGTTCGAGCTGTACGCGGCGCCGGTCATCCCTAGCGGGAGCGAGGGACCCGGGCGGGAGGGGCCACGCAGCGCGCCCCACCCGCCCAGGTCCCTCGCTCCCGCTCAGGATGACACGGAGTTCGAAGATCCTCTCTGGGAAAAAACGCCACAGCCCAAACCGCAGATCCCCCGTCCCGCAGCCCGTCCGCAGAAGCAGCCGCGCCGCGAGGTGAAGCTCACGCACGACTTGCTGCCGCCGGTGAATCTGCTCGCTGAGGGGCCGAAGCAGGATCTGATCAACGACGAGGTGCACAAGAAGTATCTGGAGATCGGGCACCTCATCGAAGAGCGCTGCCGTGAGTTCGCGGTCGAAGGCGAAATCACCGCGTATCATCCCGGCCCCGTCGTCACGACGTTCGAGTTCAAGCCGTCCGCAGGTGTGAAGTACGCGAAGGTCGTGAACCTCGGCGACGATCTCGCGCTTGCGCTGAAAGCCGAATCAATCCGCATCGAGCGCATCTCCGGCTCATCGACCGTCGGCATCGAAGTACCGAACAAGAAGCGCGAGCTCATCACGCTGCGCGACATCATCGACACGGAGACCTTCAACGCGTCCTCGTCGTTCCTCACGCTCGCCCTCGGCAAAGACATCCACGGCGAACCGATGGTCACGGATCTCGCCAGGATGCCGCACCTGCTCGTCGCAGGCGCCACCGGCGCGGGCAAGTCGGTCGGCCTCAACTCGATGATCGTCTCGCTGCTCTACAAAGCGCTGCCGCGCAACCTGCGCATGCTGATGATCGACCCGAAGATGGTCGAGCTGAAGATGTACGAGGACATCCCGCACCTCCTGCATCCGATCGTCACCGATCCGAAGCTCGCCTCGAACGCGCTGATCTGGGCCGTGCAGGAGATGGAGAACCGCTACCGCTGTCTCGCGGAAGTCGGCGTGCGCAACATCGATCAATACAACGCCCTGCTGAAAGATCCGGAGGCGCACCGGCGCGCGAAACGGCTGGCGCCCGAAGACGACACGCCGACTCCGGAACAGATGCAGTACATCGTCATCATCATCGACGAATTCGCCGATCTGATGATGATCGCGCCGAAAGACGTCGAAGACTCGGTCACACGGCTCGCGCAGAAAGCGCGCGCGGTCGGCATCCATCTCATCGTCGCCACGCAGCGTCCGTCCGTCGACGTCATCACCGGCGTCATCAAAGCGAACTTCCCGTCGCGCATCTCCTATCAGGTCGCGTCGAAGATCGACTCCCGCACCATTCTCGACACGCAAGGCTCGGAGAAGCTCCTCGGCAACGGCGACATGCTCTTCCTCCCGCCCGGCACCGCGCGCATCCGCCGCATCCACGGCGCGTACGTGTCGGAGAAAGAGATCGTGCAGATCGTCGACTTCGTGAAGAAGAACCAGGGCGAGCCGAAGTTCCTCGAAGAGATCACGAAGATGACCGAGGAAAAGAGCGCGGTCGACGGAATCGAATACCTCGACGACCCGAAATACGACGACGCCGTGCGCGTCGTGCTCACGACCGGACAGGCCAGCGCGTCGTATCTGCAGCGCCGCCTCAAGCTCGGCTACTCGCGCGCCGCGCGCCTGATCGAGATCATGGAAGCGAACGGCATCGTCGGCCCGTCGCAGGGCTCGAAGCCGCGCGACATCCTCATTCGCGCGGATGACTATCCGCCGGCCAGCGGGCAGATCTGATTTCACACGTTCTTCGCTTGACGAACCGCCGGGCCCGACTTACGTTGGGGCTTGCAGGGAAATCCCCTTAAATCGAGAGAGATGGAGGTCTGCGATGGCTAGCCCGTTGTCGCTGTTCATGCCCGTGATCCCCGGAACCGATCTTCAGAAGATGGCGCAGGATCTTGCGCAATTCCAAACGGCCCTCGGCGAGGCGCTTCAGTCGATCGGAACGGTTCACTATGCGCGCACGCTGATCCTCGACGGAGCGATGCCGAACCTGCAGGTCGGCGCGGGCTCGAAGCCGACCGACAACTACGTCCTCGCCATCATCACCGAATACGACGGCAGTTTCGACGACTACATCGGCGACTTCGCCTCCCAGGTCGGAGACGTGTTCAACGCATTTCTCAAGTACGTCGTCGGCGGTGCGGCGATCATCCCGGTGCAGAGCAATCAGCAGGCGTTCCTGGAATACCTAAAAACCAACGATGCGTCGCAGGCGCCGACCGCAACGCCGATATATCAGGCGTACGACGCCACGGTGCAGGAGATCTACGCGCACGGGATCAAGCCGGTATCAGGCAGCTGATTCATGTCCACGACGATCGACTTCTCTGACGTTCAGGGCACGATCCTGCGCGGATATCGCGTCGATCTGGCGCGGCACTTCATTCTTACCGTTACGAACGGCCCGAAGGCCGGCGCGTTCATCGAAGCGCTCGTCGACGGCACGGATGGATTGCCTCGCATCACGACCGCCGTCCACATCAAGCCGAAGCCGGAGTGCTTCGTCAACGTCGCCTTCACCGCCGCGGGGCTCACCGCGCTCGGCCTCAGCGACCAGGAGCTCACCACCTTCGACGCCGGTTTTCAACGCGGCGCGACGAATGCGACCACCGCGGGCAAAGTCGGCGACACCGGCAGCAGCGCGCCCGCGAATTGGGTCGGCGGACTGTCGAACGGCGCCGCCGTGCACATCATCCTCAGCGTCTGGGTCGACGACGATCCGGCGGTGCTGGAGAAAGTGTCGGCGACGCTGCGTGCGGCGTTCGCCGGCTGTATCACCGAGCTCTCCGCGCACGACGCGAAGGCGCTGCCCGACAATCACGTGCACTTCGGCTATCGCGACAACATCGCCCAGCCGACCGTCGACGGCGCACCGCCGCGCAAGCGCCAGATCCCCGACGATCAGCCGGTCGTTCCCACGGGCGAGTTCCTTCTCGGCTACGACAAAGCGGGCGGAGGACAGTACAGCGTCCAGCCGTCGCAGCTCTCGAAGAACTCCAGCTACGCCGCGTTTCGCATTCTCGAGCAGGACGTCGTCGCGTTCGAGCAATTCCTCGATGCGTACTCGAAAACGGCAGGCATCAGCGCTGAGTTGCTCGCCGCGAAAGTCTGCGGCCGCTGGCGCAACGGCAATCCGATCGAGCTTCAGCCCGATGATCCCGGAACGTTCCTGCCGCCGTCGGAAGTCAACAACTTCAAGTACGTCGCGCCCCAGCTGCCGCCGGACGACACTCTCGGCCTCAAATGCCCGATCGGTTCGCACATTCGGCGCAACAATCCGCGTGATATGGCGGTCATCGGGACGGACTCTGTGCATCACCGCATCGTCCGCCGCGCAATGCCGTACGGTCCGTCCTACGATCCATCTGTGCCCGATCCGGCTCCGGTGAAGCGCGGGCTGATCGGCTACTTCATCAACGCCAGCATCTTCAATCAATTCGAGTTCGTGCAAAGCCAGTGGTCTCTTCGCTCGTCGTTCGTGAAAGCAGCGACGGCACCGGGCGACCCGGACGGCACGAACGGGAATGCCTACTTCAACATCAGCGGCCAGGACGTCTTTCTCGGCGTGAACGATCCGAAGAGCAGCTCGTTCACGCTCGCTGCGATCGGTCAGGGCGGAACCAACAACACGACGATCACCGGCTTCTCGCGCATGATCACCACGGTCGGCGCTGCGTACGTCTTCTTTCCGAGCATGACCGGCTTGCGCTACCTCGCAGGGTTGCTGCAGCGGTGACATCATGATTGCAGCACTCCTCCTAACCGCACTCCCCGCACTGACGCAACTCCACACCGGTGCGCCCGCCCTCGGAAATGGCGCAGGCGTTTCGAAGTTCACGTTCTTCGTCGCCGGCGACAATCGCCCGGACAAAGGCGACGGTCCGGCTGATGGATTCACCGCCGTCGTCACCGAGATGCAGATGGCGTCGCCACAGCCGCTGTTCGTTTTGTGGGGCGGCGATACGATCAAAGGGAAGTCGTCGTCCGATGCGAAGAAGCAGTATCCGATCGCGCTGAAAGTCTTCGCGAAGTTGAACGTGCCGGTCTTCAACACGCCGGGCAATCATGAGCTGAACCAGAAGGGGAGCGGCGACTGCAACGACGCTCCCGATCCGTCAGGGAAATTGCTCGACGCGTACACGACGCTCATGGGGCCGCCGTTCGGCGTCCTCACGTTCGGCAACTCCGCCTTCGTTTCCGTCAACACCGACGATTCCCTGGGCAACATCAATCCGCCGAAAGGCTGCTACAACGGCTTCGTGAGCAAGTCGCAGCGCGAGCAGCTCGCGGCCATGCTCGCGCAGTTGCAGAGCGACCATTCAATCCAACACATCTTTCTCTTCATGCATCGTCCCGTGCGCGACGACAACCATCATCAGATGAAGCCGGATAAGCAGGACAAAGACACGAAGTACGCGACGCGCGTCAACGAGTTCCTCGACACGATCAAGGCGCTGAAGAACCCGAAGGTCGCGTACGTGTTCGCGTCGCACGACCATCGCTACTTCGAGGCGACGCCAGGCGGCTCCGGCACGACCGGCTTCATCGTCACCGGCGGTGCCGGCGCGCCGCTGTCCGGTTGCCCGGACAAGCCGCGCAGCGGCGCGTACTATCACTACCTTCGCGTCGACGTGGACGGAGCGAACGTGAAGGTGACGGTCGTGCCGATCAACGGCACGACGCCGTGCGGCGCGCCCTGAACTTTCGCGCGGCGGTCGCGTATCTCGTTTCATGCGATCGCGAGTCTTCGCTCTTCTTCTGCTCGTCGCGCTCTCCGCGCGCGCGGACGATCTCGACTCCGTTCTCGAGAAAATCCGCGCCGAGCACGGCCTGCCCGCGCTCGCGGCGATCACGACGTCCGCGGACGGCACGATCGAGCTGTCCGCAGTCGGTACGCGGCGGAGTGATCGTCCCGATCGCGTGACGACAACCGATCTGTTTCACATCGGCTCGAACACGAAGGCGATGACGTCGACGATGATCGCGACGCTCGTCGAAAGCGGCGCGCTGAAGTGGGACACGCGCGCGAGCGATGTCTTCCACGATGTTCATCCGCAGTTTCGCGAGCTGACGCTCACGCAGCTGCTCGATCACAGCGCCGGGATTCCCGCGTTCGACGATCTCGCGGATTTCAAACGCGCGATGAAATGGCCGGGCACTCCGAAAGAGCGCCGCCGCCGGTTCGCCATCGACACGCTGCAGCACGCGCCGCTGTATCCGCCCGGATCAAAGCATCTCTACTCGAATGCCGGCTACGCCATCGCCGCGGCGATGGCGGAAGAGGTGACGGGCAAGTCGTGGGAGGAGTTGATCGTCGATCGCGTCATGAAGCCGCTCTCGATCTCCATCGCGATCGGCTGGCCGGCGCGCCACGGCGCAAGCCAGCCGTGGGGACACACGCCGAAGTCGCGCCACCGCTGGAAGCCCGACAATCCCGACGGCGCGTACCAGGTGCCGGACGTCGTGCGTCCCGCCGGCGACGTGAGCATCGCGCTCGAAGAGTACGCAAAATTTTTACGCCTCCACTTGCGCGGACTGCGCGGCGACGAAGGCCTGCTGCTGCGCGCGAACACGATTCGTCGCATGCACACCGGCGAAAAATTCGGACTCGGATGGGGACTGCAGACGATCCGCGATCTCCCCGCGAGCGTGCACGCCGGCAGCGCCGACACGTTCTACGCGATCGTCGCGCTCCTCCCCACGAAGAACCTCGGCTTCGCCGTCTTCACGAACGCCGCCGGCAAGGATGCCGAAGCCGCGACGAAGGCTGCCTTGCGGGCGATGATCATTCGCCAACTCGGCAACTGAATGCGCGACCCCTGATCCGTCCTTCGGGCACCTTGTATGCCGATGAGAGCGGGCGTCCCGCCGGCCCCCGGGAGGCGGGCAGGATGCCCGCTCTCCTCGGCAAGCAGGAAGGCGACGATGAGGGGCGTCACCGCTTGTAAATCCGCCCGCCCTTCATCACGAACACCACGCGCTCCAGCGCGCCGATGTCTCTCAGCGGATCGCCGGCGACAGCGATGAGATCGGCTTCGTAATTCGGCGCGATCGATCCGACGCGATCGCCGATGCCGAGGGACTCGGCGGCGAGGGAAGTGGCGGAGTTGATCGCGGCCATCGGATCCTGTCCGCCCTTACGCACGCGGTACGCGAGCTCTTGCAGATTGCGTCCGTGCGATCCCGCGAGGGCGTCGGTTCCGAACACGACCTTCAGGTTTTTCGTGCGCAGCGCTTTCTGAAACACGTCGAGCACGCGCGGCACGGCTTTCTCCATCGCCGCGAATCCTTCCTCGGTATAACCGTCCGTGCCGAGGAAGTGCGACTTGTTCTCGAAGTAATTGCGGAAGATGAGATCCGTGTTCGGATCGAAATACGTTCCGTGCTCGGCCATCAGATCGAGCTCGGTCTGACTGATGAGCACTCCGTGCTCGATCGACGTGCATCCCGCGCGCACCGCGCGCGTCACGCTTTCCGGTCCGTGCGCGTGCACGGCGACGCGGAGGCCGCGCTTCTTCGCCTCGCCGCAGATCGCGTCCATCTGCTCCTGCGACATCGTCGGGCCGCCGCCGGTGCGGATGCTCTGCGACGCGAACACCTTGATCACGTCCGCGCCTTCGTCGGCCATCCTGTCAACGTGTGCGCGCAGCTGCTCGACCGTCATCTTCTCGTCCGCGATCGGCTCGAGCGCGGTGAGAATGCGCGGGCCGGGCAGCGTGCCGCGCGCGATCGCGTCGCGCAGCGTCTTGTCGATCGGAGCGCCGAGGGATTGCACGGTGGTGACGCCGCCCATCAGCGTGCGATAGGCGTTTTCGGCGGCGTAGAGCGCCATCTCCGCCGGCGGCTCTTTGCTGTCCGCTTCGCCCGGCGCCGATTTTCCGGACGTGTCGAAATGCCAGCCGATGTGCGTGTGCGTGTCGATCGCGCCGGGCATCAGCGTCGCGTCGTGGAGATCGATGTCGACGTGTTTCGGATGCTCGTCGATCGCGACAATCTTCGTGCCGTCGACCACGACGGCCGCGTTGCGCAGCAGGTGTCCGCGCCCGTCGAGCACGCGCGGCGCGCGGATCACGAGCGGATCGGCGAGGGCGCTGAAAACACAGAAGAGGAGGACCGCGTAGAGCGAGCGCATGGCGGGAGTTTATGCGAGCTGGCAAGACGTATGCTCCAATACGCCGCATGCGATGGACGCCCGGCGGAGTCAGTTCCGACATCGAGGATCGCCGCGGGGGAGGAGGAGGATTCGGATTCGGCCGCGGGCCGACGATCGGCTGCGGCGGCGCGATCATCCTCCTCGTTCTGAGTCTGTTGACCGGAAAGAATTTCTTCACGCTCTTCCAGGGCGGCGGCGGCGATCAGCAGCCCGCGCCCGCCGGCTCGACCGCGCCGGTGCAGCAGTCGCCGGAAGAATCGAAGGAAGTGCAGTTCGTGTCCTTCGTGCTCGACGACGCGCAGGCAACATGGGCGCGCATTTTCGAAGAGCAGGGGAAGCAGTATCAGAAAGCGCGGCTCGTGCTTTATCGCGATATGACGCAGACCGCGTGCGGCTACGGACAGGCGGCGACCGGACCGTTCTACTGTCCGAGTGACAGCAAGGTGTACATCGATCTCGCGTTCTTCGACGAGCTCGATCGCCGCTTCGGTGCGTCGGGCGATTTCGCGCAGGCGTACGTCATCGCGCACGAGCTCGGACATCACATCCAGAAGCTGATGGGCACGTCCGACCAGGTGCACAAGGCCATGCAGCGCGATCAAGGCAACGCGAATCAATACTCCGTTGCGCTCGAGTTGCAGGCCGACTGCTACGCCGGCGTGTGGGGCCACTCGACCGCGCAGCGCAACCTCCTCGATCCCGGCGACACCGACGAAGGCATCGCTGCCGCGACGTCGGTCGGCGACGATCGTCTGCAGCAGATGTCCGGCCGCGCGGTGAATCCCGATTCATTCACGCACGGCTCATCGCAGCAGCGCGTCGAATGGTTCCGCCGCGGATTCGAGTCGGGGCGGCTCTCGGACTGCGACACGTTCCGCTAGGAGCCTGCGCGGCAGTAAAGCAGTAACACGGCGTAAGTCGCACGTCCGAATCGGCAGTTTGCGCATTCGGATCGCCGGTTCGGGCGTGCGGATCGTCATTTCGCGCGTGCGGATCGGCCGGTTGCAAATGAAAACAGGCCCGTTGCAAATGAAAACAGGCCCGTTGCAAACGAAAACAGGCCCGTCGCAAACGAAAACAGGCCGGTTGCAAATGAAAACAGGCCCGTTGCAAACGAAAACAGGCCCGTTGCAAACGAAAACGGGCCGGTTGCAAATGAAAACGGGCCGGTTGCAAATGAAAACAGGCCGGTTGCAAATGAAAACAGGCCCGTTGCAAACGAAAACGGGCCGGTTGCAAATGAAAACAGGCCGGTTGCAAACGAAAACGGGCCGGTTGCAAATGAAAACGGGCCCGTTGCAAATGAAAACAGGCCGGTTGCAAACGAAAACGGGCCGGTTGCAAATGAAAACAGGCCGGTTGCAAACGAAAACAGGCCGGTTGCAAATCATTTCGCGCGTGCGGATCGCCATTCCGCGCGTGCGGATCGCCAGTTTCGGCGGGGCATCGGACAGAAAGGCCGCGACAACGGCGTGCTCTTTCTCGTCTTCATAGACGATCGCGAGATGCGCATCGAAGTCGGCTACGGTCTCGAAGGCATGCTCACCGATGCGATGTCGAAACGGATCACGAGCGAAGTCGTGAAGCCGTACTTCAAGCGCAGCGAGTACATCCGATTCGTCATCATCGTCCGATTCGTCCTCCTCCAGCGACTTCTCCGGCGGAGGCGGCAGCAGCGGCGGCGGAGGAGCGAGCGACAGCTGGTGACTTGCGCCGCAACCGCAATTCGACCGTGACCCCGCGATGACACGGGATGCACAATGTGCGCATGTTCTCGAGGTTCGAGTCGCCGCCTTCGACGACCGGCGTGATGTGGTCCGCCTCCCACCACGACTTGCGGCGCTTGTGGATGACGCCGCGCTCTTGCAGCGCGCGGATCTCGCGCATCCGCTTCGCGAACGGCAGCTGCATGATGCGCCGCCGCAATCGATGCGTGTCCACGCGGCACAACGCGCAGACTCCTCGGTCCCGCTCGAACACGCACTCGCGCAGATAGGTCGGGCTCGACCGCAATCGCCACTGATGCACACACGCGTCGGAACAGAACGTCCGCCGCCGCCCGCTCACCGCGCCCTTGCACCACCGGCACACGCTGCTATTGTAGATGGCGGATGGCAGATGGCCCCGCCGGCCCATGCCATCCGCCATCCGCCATCCGCCATCTGCCATCTGCCATCCGGACTCTGGTGCGCGTGTTGCTGTGTTTCCCGCGCAGAAACAAGGAGGGCCGGAAATGCCAGACGGAGATCGCGAGCGGAACCGCGGGATGTTCGGATACGAAGGCGAAGGGTATCTGCGGCGCGGCGACGAAGGCGTGCCGCCGTCGCGGCATCGCGACTGGAACATCGGCTACGACACCGACCACGGTCCGCAGCAGTCGTATCGCGGACGCGGCCCGAAAAACTATCAGCGCTCCGACGACCGCATCCGGGAAGACGTATGCGAGCGACTGGCGATGGACCACGACGTCGACGCGAGCGACATCGAAGTGGCGGTTGCCGAAGGGGTCGTGACGCTGAACGGAAGCGTGAATGAGCGTTACGCGAAGCGGCTGTCGGAAGACATCTGCGAGTCGGTGCGCGGCGTGAGGGACGTGCAGAACAACCTGCGGATCTCGCGTTAGGTCTCGCGCGATGGCTGCAGAACGATTGCGACGTCCTCGTACTGCCATCGCACTTTCCACGACGTGAATCCGTCCGGCGGCGCGAGCAGCGGATCGTCCATCGGATCGATGCGCACGGGATCGCCGAGGTGGAGGATGAGCAGGCGATCGTCGTCGCCGCCGGTGAGCCAGCGCAGCGCGAACGATTGCTCGCCGAGGACACAGCCGTGCAGCCAATCGTTGCGCTGGGCGGAGAATGGGTGCTCGCGCCGCAACGCGATCAACTCGCGATGGATGCGCAGCGCGTCTTCGTCGCGATGATGGCGATCGAGCTTTGACGCTTCGAACGTCGAGCGCGCGTGGGGGAGCGTGAGCGCGTCGATGTCGATGGAGGGGAACTGCTGCATGAACTCCGCACGGCCTTTTGCCACGAGCGCCGCGAGCTCCGGCTTGTGATCGGCGAAATAGAGAAACGGCGTGCGCGCGGCGAACTCCTGTCCCTGAAACAGCATCGGCGTCTGCGGCTGCAGCAGCAGGAGCGCGGTCAGCGCGGGATGCCACAGACGTTCGCCCCGCGCCGTGTTCGCGACCTGATCGTGATTCTGCAGAAAACAAAACAACCGCTCCGGCGCGATGTCGTGCGACACCGTGCCGCGCCGCTTGCGCTGCCACTTGTAATACTGCCCCTGATACAAAAATCCGAGCTTCGCCATCGACACGAACTCCTGCGGCGTTCCGCGGTAGTCGACGTAATACGCCTCTACGCGTCCCGTCGCGGCGACGTTCGCGGCGTGGTGCCAGTCGTCGTTCCACATCGCGTCGACGCCGTACTCCCGGATCAGCCGCGCATCCTGCGGCTCGTTCTCCGCGGCGACGAGGATCGTGCGATCGGGCCCCGCGGCGCGCGCATGTTCGGTGATCTCGCGAATGATGTGCGGCGTGCTCCAGTCGTGAATCGACTGCGTCGCGTCGAGGCGCAGTCCGTCGAAATGAAACTCGTCGATCCAGTACGCCGCGTTCTCGGTGAAAAACCGCCGCACGTGCGGCGACTCGAAATCGATCGCGTCCCCCCATTCCGTGGCGTTGCGCTTCGTCGTGAACTGCGGCGCGAACTGCGTCAGATAGAAACCGTCCGGCCCGAAGTGGTTGTAGACCACGTCGTGAATGACGCCGATGCCGTGCGCGTGCGCGTCGTCGATGAAGCGGCGCAAGTCGTCGGGCGTGCCGTAGCAGTGATACGGCGCCCACAAATCGACGCCGTCATATCCCCATCCGAACTCGCCGGGAAATTCGTTGAGCGGCATCAGCTCGATCAGATTCACGCCGAGCTCCGCGAGCTCGCCGAGGTGATGCGCGGCGGCGGCGTAGGTTCCTTCGCGCGTGAATGTGCCGACATGCAGCTCGTACACGATCGCACCCTTCAACGCGACGCCGCGCCACTGCGCATCGCCCCATCGATACGTTGAGGCATCGATGATTTGCGACAGCCCGTGCGGACCATCGGGTTGAAACCGGGATGCCGGGTCAGGAAAAATGTGATCGCCGAGGCGGAAGCCGTAGCGCGAGCCGGCGCGCGCATCGCGCACTAACGCAGAAAAATATCCGTCGTCCTCGCGATCGAGAGAAAAGTCCCGGCCATCGATGACGACCGCGACGCGCTCGTGCACTGGTGCCCAGATACGGAAGTGAACGCCTTCGTCGCGCACTTCCGCGCCGATCGCACGTCTACGGATCACGCTTCGCAACGTGCAGCGTTCATTCCCGCGCCCGTAGGACGAATAGGACCGATAGGACGAATAGGACCGATAGGACCGATAGGACGTCCTACGATGTCCTATCAGTCCTAGAACGTCCTAGAAGTCCTACGCGATCACGCCTTCCATCACCGGCAGCTCGATTGCCACCGCCGCCGCGTTGATCGTAGCGGCGATGCGAATCGCGTCGTGCACCTGCTCCTCCGACAATCCGCCCTGCAGCACGACCGCCTCGTGCGAGCGAATGCACATCTCGCATCCGTTGATCGCGCTGACCGCGAGGCAGAACAGCTCGAAGTCGGCCTTGCTCGTCAGCGGACGCGCGATGCGCTGCATGCGCAGCCGAGCCGGCATCTGGCTGTACGACTCCTTGCCGACGAGATGGCGGAAGCGGTAGTACACATTGTTCATCGCCATCAGCGCCGCGGCCGCGAGCGCGTCGTCGATCACGTCCGCGCCGACCTCGACGCGCGCGTCGCCGATCATCGCGTCGCGCAGGCGAGCGTTGCGCGTGGCGACCGCCGAAGCGATCGCCACACCCCAACGCTGCGCGGGAGAAAGAGAGCCTGGCTGCAATACCGACTGCAGATTCAACCGGATGTCGCGGGCCGGCTCCGGAATCGCGTCGCGCAGTTCGTCGAGAGCGCTCATTACGCCACCTTGATCACGTCTTCGCCCTTCTGCCAGTTGCAGGGGCAAAGCTCATCGGTCTGCAGTGCATCCAGCGTGCGCAGGACTTCGCCGACGTTGCGGCCGACCGAGAGGTCGTACGCGCTGACCGAGCGGATGATGCCGTCCGGATCGACGACGAAGGTCACGCGCAGCGCGGCGCCGGCGCCCTTGTGAATGATGCCGAGCTCCTGCGCGAAGTCCGGTTTGATGTGCACGAGCGGAGTCGGCAGGTCGGCCAGGTCAGCGTGCGCATTGCGCCACGCGAGATGCGAGTACTCGTTGTCGGTCGAGCCGCCGATCACGACCGCGTCGCGGTCCGCGAAATCTTTCGTGTGCTTGCCGAACTCCACGATCTCGGTCGGGCAGATGAACGTGAAGTCCTTCGGATACGCGTAGAACACGATCCACTTGCCGGCGTAGTCGGCGTTCGAAACGGTCTTGAACTCCTTGCCCTTTTCGCGGCTGACGCTCGCGTTGAGCTTGAACTGCGGGAACTTGTCTCCAACGGTCAACATCTTTCCTAATCTCCTTTTCGATTCGATCGCCCGCTCGCGCGGGCGACATTCGTTCAACGCTTTTTCTTCGTGCCGTGCATGACCACCTGGTAGTCGCTGATGCGATACCCGCGCAGCGACTCGATGTTGCACACCTGGACTTTGTCCCAGGGGACGTCCGTGATCTCGCCGGTCTCATCGTCGATGAAGTGATGATGGGTCTCCGTTCGCGGATCGAACACCACGCTGTCCTCGGCGAACGTCAGCCGCCGCAGCAGTCCCTTTTCGACGAACAGATTCAGCGTGTTGTACACCGTCGCCCGCGAGATCCACGGAAACTCCACGCGCACCCGCTTCCACACCAGGTCGGCGGACGGATGCTCGTTCGTGTGCAGGACGTAGTCCGCGACGGCGACGCGCTGCGCCGACGGCTGGATCTCGTGACCGCGGAGGGCGTCTTCGGTGGTGGAGTGCTTCACGGGCATTTAGACTATGTCTAAGTTTGGCCGATATCAACAAATTCCCTTCCGCCGCGCGTCGTCTCTGCCATGCCGGGGAGCCCGCTCTATCGAACGGTTGAGTCGAATCGTCAAACGTTCCGTACTCACTCGCATACGTTTCTGCACTTTGCGGTACACTGACACTTCCCGAAATCGAGCAGTCCGGCAGTACAACCGTCGAAGTAAGACGCGGATGAGTCCCTGGGTCCGGCCATGACCGCGGAACATACGTTTCTGGAGCATCTCCCGACCATCGAGCGGATCGCCTCGTCCGTGGCGCGGCGGTACCATCTCAGTGCCGACGAGTCGGGAGAATTCGTCCAGGTAGTAAGCGTGCGTCTGTTAGACGACGACTACGCGATCATCCGCAAATTCGAAGGGCGCAGCAAGCTCTCGACGTACCTCACCATAGTGATCCCGCGCCTCTTCCAACAATGGCGCACCGAACTGTGGGGCAAATGGCGTCCTTCGGCCGAGGCGCGACGCCTCGGCGATAAAGCGATCACGTTAGAACGCCTCATGACGCGCGACGGCTATACATTCGCCGAGGCCGTCAAAGAACTGACGACTCCGGCGGGCTCGCCTTACACCGAGCGCGAGCTCGAAGCGATCTACATGCGCCTGCCGCCGCGCAATTCGCGTCCCATGCTCGTGCCCGAGGACGTGATCCCCGAAGGAATGATTGCCGTCCCCGCCGAGGCGGAAGACCTCGTTGAAATGAGCGATCGCGAGCGTGCCGCGCGCAATGCCGTGGCTGCCGTCGATCTGCTCATCGCCACCATGGATCCCGAGGACCGCCTCATCCTGCAGCTGAGATTCTGGCAAGAATTGACAGCTCCCGAAATCGCCGAACGCCTGCCCCACATCCATCCAAAGAAAGTCTACAAACGTCTCGACAAACTCGTCCTGGCCATGCGCCGCGCGTTGGAAGAGGCCGGCATCACCAAAGCCGACATCGAAGACCTGCTCTGCCGTGGCGACCAGGAGATCCGCTTCGATTTTCCGCAATCCGACGGGGAAATCCGCCCCTTCCGTCCCTCTGATCAACGAGGTGGGAAGAAGCGAGGAGGCAGCGAGGGAGGATCACAGTGAGCACTCCCATGCATATGACGAACTGCCCGAGTGAAGAAACCCTGGCCGCCTTCATCGACGGCCGCCTCGACATCGAAGCCCGCCAAAGGGTCGTAGAACACGTGACTACCTGTGAGGACTGCTACGCCATCGTCTCCTTCGCCTGGGATTTCCAGGCGGAGGAGCCCGCCGAGGCGGGCGAGGGCGGTCGTGGGGCGGTGGCTCGGGGCGGGGGGCGGGTGGTGAGGGGGCGGTTTGGGGGACGGGTGTGGTGGGCGGGGGCGGCGGCCGCGGCGGCGGTGGTTACTGTGTTTCTGCCGCCAATTCACAATCGGTTGTTTTCAGGGCCGTCGACGATTGTCAGATTAGTCGATGCGAGTGAGCACTTAGAAAAACGCCCTGTGGAAGGTCGATTGAGCGGCGGATTTTCCTACAAGAAATTCGATCGTCCGAAGCGTGGCGGAGGCGACCAATCCGGCGATCTCGCCAGTGCGGACAACGATATCGCGCATCTGAATCTCAGCAACGTTGGCGCAGACGTGGAATCAGAGGCGAAAAAACATCCGTCGCCGCAGAACCTTGCCGCGGCCGCAACATCGAGTCTTTTATTGCGGCAAATTACTCAAGCTGTCGACAACTATACGCAAGCGCTCATTCAAGAAACCGGAACGACGGCGGTCGATGTTGCGGTTGGGCAGAGCAAGAACGCGGATCTTCTCAATGATCTAGCGGTTGCATATTCCGATCGCGCTTTGACTGGAAACGATTCTACGGATCACGTACGGGCGCTGAATGCTATTGAACGGGCGCACCAGCTAAAGACCGACGACTTGATGATCCTCTGGAATCGCGCTCTGATTCTCGAGCGTGCCGGACATCGTCAGCAGGCATTCCAGGAATGGCAGCGCTATCTGGAGCTTGATGCGACTTCCCCGTGGGCAACCGAAGCGCGTGAACACCTGAGCGGGCTGCAAGAGGCCATGCGTCTCGATAACTTAAACGCCGTCAAGGAATCGCTTAAAGCCGCATTATCGCGAAACGAGCTAGCACGGGCCGCGAGTCTCGTCATTCAGCACGCAGAGCAGCTTCGCGTCGATTGTGAAGAGGAACTATTAGCGGATATCGGAACTGGCGGTTACAATGCGCAGCTGGTAGCATTCATCGCGCGTACGCTTGCAGAAGAAGAGCGAGATCCGCTGCTTCTCGATTCGCTGAACGCATTGAAATCGGCGGATACCGCCGCCACGCGAGCTGCCTTCAATGCATACCGGCTCGGATGCCGAGCACACAAGGACGGCCAATATAAGGATGCCATTCCACATTTTCGTGACGCTCGCCGGCGTATGGAAGATATCGCCAGTCCATTTTCGATTCGCGCCGCCTGGAATGAAGCGCGCATGCTTCTTTATGACGGGCAGAATCCGGCGGCGATTTCGCTAATCAACCAAGAGTTGGGGCGCAATCAGGACGCCGCACGACTGTATCCTCTCGTCGCCGGTCAGCTGTACTGGATCCGTGGACTCGCGAGCCACGGATTGGGCAATCCGTCGATCGCGTTGCGGAATTATGAAAAATCATTGCCGCTTATCGAGGGCATTGGCGAGCCCGGCAGCCTTGCCGGCATCGAATTGGTGACCGCCGATGCGTACCGCGCGATGGGAGAGACGCGCGAAGCGTGGAGGCATCACTTTCGTGCAGTCAGGCTGCTGAATGCATCCATCGATCTCGAGCGGCAGCACAATGTCCTGAACGGTGTGGTGCGCGCTGCAACGCGCGAAGGGTATTCATTTGCGGCCGCGCTGATTCATGACGGCGTGTTGGCCGTCGCAGAGCAGGGATCAAAACCCTTGTTTGTCGCCGACGCCTGGCTCACCCGCTCTCAGTTCATGTTGAGCAATGCAGATTTTCCGGGCGCGAAGTTGTGCATGACGCACGCCACGGCTGCAATGAGTCTCGTTTCGGACTCCGGAGCCAGAACGCGATTGGCAGCTGATATCGACGTCGCTGGATATCGCATTGACGAGGCACAAGGAGTCATTTCCATCGACGCATTGACCAAGTCGCTGGATCTCCTTCATGGAATTGACAATCGATCGCGGTTAGCGGAGCTGTACCTGCTGCGAAGCCGTGCATTTTCCGTGCGCAAGCAAGTCGCGTCCGCGCGTGCCGACATCGATGCCGGTCTTCGCGAGATCGATGCGCAGCGCACGCCGATGCGGAGCGATGAGCGGCGGACGTTCGCGACCGTAGCGGCGAGCCTCGTGGATGAAGGAATTCGCCTCGATCTGGACGCCGGAAATGACGAGAGCGCATTCGATCTCGCGGAGCGGGAGCGCGCGCGTGTGCTAGTTGAGGAATTTTCAAAGGCGCGCAACGAGCCCCTCCCGGCGCGGCTCCCCGTCAAGGAAATTGCGGCGAACCTTCCCGAACGGACGGCAGTGATCGCACAATCGTTGAATGCCAATCAGTTGATTACTTGGGTCATTCAACATTCCGGTCTCCGCACTTATCGGGCACCGATCTCGGCCGCTAAGCTCACCAACGATGCGCAGGAGTTGATTACGCTAGTCGCGACGGATTCCGCCCTTGCGGCGATCCGCCGCCGGGCGGACGCGCTTCGGGCCGTGGTATTGCCCGACGGGATTAACGCTGATCGCCTGATCATCGCGCCGGACGCTGAGTTATACGGAATCCCGTGGACGGTGCTGTACAACGCCAAGGCGAGAAAGTACGTGATCCAACAATACGAGATCACGATCGTTCCCAGTCTGGCGTTTTGTTGGGATCATGCCGGCCCACAGGACCGTGGATTGCGGGCGGCGCTCATTGTGGACGCGTCGCAGTCACGCGAGGACCACATCCTTCCGTCGGCGCGCGCCGAGGCGGATGTGGTCGCGAGCGTATTCCCGCAGCCTCATCTCCTTCGGAACGGCAGGGGAACACGAGAGCAGTTTCGCCGGTCGATCGTCGCCGCGGACGTATTCCATTATGCAGGCCATGCCGTTGCGAACGTGATGCGCCCGGAACGAAGTCGATTATTGATGGGAGCCGACGACAGCGAAGGAGTTACGGCGGAGGAAATCGCAAAGCTCCCCCTCAGCGGCCTTAGCCTGGTCGTGCTCGCCGCCTGTCGCACGTCATCAGGGAACACAAATAGCGACGTGCTGTTGACATTGAGCACTGCGTTCATCTCCGCCGGCGTTCCGACTGTGATCGCCACATGGGCCGATGCGGACGATGCGTCGACCGCCGAGCTCTTTGCGAGTTTCTATGGACTGCTTCGAAGCGGCGTTCCCGCCGCCGCCGCGCTGCGGCAGTCGCAACTTCGGCTTCTCGAGAGCCGGCAATTTTCTGCGCCCGGATATTGGGCGCCATTCATTGTCATGGGTTATTCGCGCGCCTAACGCTCTAATTAGAGAAAGGAGAGTTCTATGCGTTCCAAATTGGCAATGCTTGCCCTTGGCCTAGTCTTTTTCATCTCTGCATGTAAGAAAGAAGAAAAAATAGCGTCAGACACGTCGGCAACTTCCATGTCGGCAACTACAACTGCGATCGATACTGAGACGTTCGGTGCACATACGACAGTACAGGTGATCTTCATCGGGATGGGCCTCGCAGATGGCGTAAAGGCGCCGAACAACCCGGTCACCTTGCTTTTCCCGTCTGCGATGAATCACCAGGCTTTCATCTCCGTAGACAGCCGTTATTCGCCAACGTTGACGGACGCGATGATCCAGGCAGGAAAAACGCTCGATTCCGTACCGCACGACAGCTCGACGTACGCGCAATATACAATCAAAGGCGAGGAGATTGGATTCCAGGGGATTCAGGACAGCGATCTGCAATATCGCGATGATGGTTCCATGTGCCCAATGCGCAACGCGGATGAGCATTCGCTGCACTGGATGCCGAGCCTGAGCGATATTCTCGGGTCCGCTCAGACACTGGCCACGACGGCGACAACGCGCACGCGGCCTATCGGCATCAATGCGCGACTAGAGATCGCCAAAGGGAAACTCGAGACCACGGTGCGCGATTGGCACGTTTGGGATTTTAAGGCTCAGGGAAGCGCTCAACCGGTATTCCGTCAGGCGCTGGCAGGCGTGCTGAAATACACCTTCACGATTCCGGCCGGACAGAATCTTGTGATCACCTCGCGGGTGCTGTCGGGCAACCAAGGTCCGCAGGATTTGATGACGGTCAAGCCCGATGGAAACCAGATCCTGATCACCTTCGGCAACACGCTTCCGAATGACCGCTTCGAGCACGCGGTTGCGAATGTAAAAGAAGATCCGCATTTTTCGGATTATTACGAACTGCTGGCGACGCGGCTGAGCACGATGCCGACTCCTTTTCAGAGTGAAGACGAATGCGGCGGCGGCGGATCAGAGCCGGGTGTAACATGCGGGTTGGTGCGAAGATGAGTCGTCTCCGACACTATATCGTCATTGCGGTGATGCTTACGAGCGTTGTGGTGCTGGTGGCCGGCGCCGATCCTCTGGACCCGAAAGAGATTGCGAATTTCACGCAGCAATTCGGCGGCGATTGGACCATCCAATTTGATCAGGCGGGCCATGTTCGCTCTCTGGCGGGACGTTCCACAAAGATGTTCCAGGGACATGAGACAGAGGTGATCGAAAAACTCCTGCGACTGTTTGACATTTCGAAAGTAAAGCTCACGGAGACAACCGAATCAATCGGAGGAATCCATCTTCATTATGAGCAAGTCGTCGAAAACTCGGCCCTCGACCCCGACGGCCGGCCGATCGAGAACCGCCCGTTGATCGTGTCGGTCGATCGTGAGTCTCGCCTCGTCGGTGCCGCGACGAGCGACAGGGTCATCCCAGGAGAGCCCAAAGGCGCGTTCTACAAGAACAAGAAGGACTTCGAGAAGCGGCTAAAGCAACTCGGCTCCCATGTCCTCGGTTTCGACGGCGACGGGATTCAAGTCCCGCATTTCGAGATTCGGGATGGCCCCATCCTATTCGCCAAAGACGACAACACCTATGTTCCCGCTTATCGTGTTTGGGTCTATGACGATCAGGGCCGTGCGCGATTCGAGGTTGTCCTTGACGCCAGTTCTCAATCGATCCCGCCGCCAGTCGAAACTCGTGAGCTCGTATGGGACGCGGTTCCCTGGACGCGTGGGCTCGTCTTCCGGCCGAACCCGCGTGTCAGCTTGCGCGACGCTGCAATTGCGTTTGTGGACGTTCCATCTGAGAATCCCAATCCCTATTTCCCGGTATTCTTGCCGCGGCTCAATCCACCGAATGCACACGGTCAGTCACTCTGCGGGCAATACGTTTGCGTCGACGATGCGAATCCGGCCGCCACGGAAGTGATGCTCACTAGCAGTGGAGGGAACTTCAGCACCACCACTCGCGGCACGGCGCTTCTGCCGAGCGTCATGATCTATTACTACATTGACGGCGTTCAGGCGTATGTTCAGTCTCTGGGATTCACCTGTCTCGCAAATCGTTCCATCAAAGCCGATCCTCATGGTCCCGACGCGACACGGAACGCGTTCTATCATTTCGTCGATGGGACGCTGGAGTTCGACACCGACGGCAAGATCTATGCGGGCGAGGACGCGGACGTGATCGTGCACGAGTATGCTCATGCATTACAGGCCTCTGCCGCCGGCGCACGGTATTCGAGCAATCGCCAAGCAAGCGCGATGCGCGAGGGATTCGGCGACTACCTCGCCATGAGCTATCTCGAAAAGGAGAACCGCGACGTCGGCGCCAGCGGCTTTTGTTATGGCGAGTGGATGAACCAGGAAGGATGCAGTCGATTCATTGACGTGAATAAAACCATCGAGTCGTTTGATCCGAAGGCGGATGAACATCCGAACGGAACCCTTTGGGCGGCCGCTCTCTGGCGTCTGCGCGAGAAGGTTGGACAACAGGTCGCGGACACGCTCACACTTGAGAGTCACTCCTATGTCTACGACAAGCCGTCGTTCTGCCTGGGAGGAATGGCGCTGTTATCCGCGGATCAGGCACTTTATGATGGACACCATGGAGCTGCGATCAAGAGTGTGATGCGCGGAATGAAAGTCTTCGAAAACTTCGACAAGAATTCCGACAGGAAGGTGTTCTGTGACACGCGGATGATCGTCGCGACAGAGAACTGATGCGTCGCGTTCGTTTTTTCTTTTCAATTGCCGGCATCGCGTTGTTTGCGATCTTCTGGCAATGGCAAGCACCGGCGCTATGCTCCTTCCCCACCCCCTCGCCACCGCCCGCGCGATCCTGGAGCTCGCCCAGAAGGGCCTCCTCACCAAATACATCGTCGCTTCGCTCTTGCGTCACCTGAGGCTACGTCGCTGCGCTCCTGTTAGCCGTCCCGGTTGGCGCGATCCTCGGGGCTTTGGAGACGTAGGGATCTGGCGATTGTCCCATCCTCCAGTTGCTTCGGCCCATCTCCCCGTTGGCTTGGATCCCGATTGCAATCCTATGGTTCGGGGCTGGGGACGGGGCTGCGATTTCTGATCTTTCTGACGAATTTTCTTCCGCTGGCGCTGACGGCGGTCAATGCAGTTCACAACGTTGATGAGACGCATTTGACGGCGGATGAGAATTTGGGCTGACGAAAGAGGAGTTGCTCAGGAGTGTGATCATTCCATCGCGTTCGAAGAGTACGTCGGCACGTGATTCGCCGAAGGGGCGAAGATGCAGACGGAGCGGCGCTATGAGCCGGGCGACGCGACGGTGAAGTAGTTAGGCGAGGATTCAGTGGAGCGGCGGCCGCCGCCCCAATAAGACGCTACCCCAACGCCGCCTTCTTCGCCTTCTTCGCCGCCACTTCCCTCTGCGAATGATCGAGCGTCGCCTTACGAATACGAATCGACTCGGGCGTCACCTCGACCAACTCGTCGTCCTCGATCCACTCCAGGCACTGCTCGAGGGTCAGGAGGCGGGGCGGGGTGAGTTTCACGGCGATGTCGGAGCCGGAGGCACGCATATTCGTGAGGTGTTTTAGCCGGCAGACTTGGACGACCATGTCGACGTCGCGGGAGTTTTCGCCGACGACTTGGCCGCCGTAGACTTTGTTGCCAGGGCCCATGAACAGGGTTGAGCGTTCCTGCAGGGGCTCGATGGCGTAGGCGGTGGTTTCGCCGGCTTCTTTCGCCACGAGGGCGCCGCGGTTGCGGCTCGTGAGCTCGCCTCGGTAAGGGCCGTATTCTAGGAACGTGTGGTACAGGAGTCCTGTGCCGCGCGTTTCGGTGAGGAACTCGGTGCGGATGCCGAAGAGGCCGCGCGTCGGAATTTTGAACTCGATGCGGACGCGGCCGGTGCCGGGGTTGACCATGTCGGTCATTTCCGCGCGGCGCTCCTGGATCTTCTCCATCACCGTGCCGACGTGTGCTTCTTCGACGTCGACGACGAGCGCCTCGTACGGCTCCATGGTCTGGCCGTTGATCGTTTTCAGGATGACTTGCGGCCGCGACAGCGCGAACTCGTAGCCTTCGCGGCGCATGTTCTCCGCGAGGATCGAAAGGTGCAGCTCGCCGCGTCCCGCCACTTCGAAGCGGTCAGCTTGTCCGGTCTCGCGCACGCGCAGCGCGACGTCTTTGCGCAGTTCGCGCTCGAGGCGGTCTTTGATGTTGCGCGATGTGACGTACTTGCCTTCCGTACCGGCGAACGGCGAGTCGTTGACCATCCAGAACATCGACACCGTCGGCTCGTCGATCGCGATCGGCTCGAGACGCTCCGGTGCGTCGCCGTCGGCGAAGGTCTCGCCGATCTCGACGTCGGTGAATCCCGCCACGGCCACGATCTCGCCGGCAGCCGCTTCGTCAACTTCTTGACGACGTAAACCTTCGAACACGGTCAGCTTGGTGACGCGCCCTTTCTTGTGCGTGCCGTCGCGGAGGATCAGCACGACGTCGGTGCCTTGGCGGAGACGGCCGCGCTGAATGCGCCCGATGCCGAGGCGTCCGACGTAGTCGTTGTAGTCGATCGCGCTGACCAGCAGCTGCAACCCGCCCTCGGCATTTCCCGTCGGCGGCGGCACGCGCTTCAGGATCGCGTCGAAGAGCGGACGGCAATCGTCGGTGGTGTCGGTCAGCTCCGTGCGGACGATGCCCTGGCGGCCGATCGCGTAGAGGATCGGGAAGTCGATCTGTTCGTCGGACGCGCCGAGCTCCACCATCAGGTCGAAGACTTCGTTGACGACTTCGTTCGGCCGCGCGTCGGTGCGATCGATTTTGTTGATGACGACGATCGGCAGCAATCCGAGGCCGAGGGCTTTGCGCAGGACGAAACGCGTCTGCGGCATCGGGCCTTCGGCTGCATCGACGAGGAGGATCACGCCGTCGACCATGGACAGCACGCGCTCGACCTCGCCGCCGAAGTCGGCGTGGCCCGGTGTGTCGACGATGTTGATCTTCACCTCGGACGGATGAATGAACTGCGCCGGCAGATCGTGGCCGCTGGCGGTGTGCGTCGCTTCGTGATGGACGGCGTGGCCGAGGGCGTCGGGGACGTCGACGAGATAGCGGATGGAGGTGTTCTTCGCGAGGATCGTGATCCCGCGCTCTTTTTCGAGATCGTTCGAGTCCATCACGCGCTCATCGACCTGCTGATTGGCGCGGATCGCGCCGGCCTGCTTCAGCAGCGCATCGACGAGCGTGGTCTTGCCATGATCGACGTGAGCGATGATGGCGACGTTGCGGATGTCATATCGAAACTGCATGCGCGGGCGTTAAGCGCGATGCGGGCCGATGAATTCCGCGGGGGACGAGCACACGTGTCGCCGATTCGCGTGCATCGCGAAAGGCATCGTGGTCGCGCACGGCGCCGGAATGCAGAACGCAGAAGGCAGAATGCAGAAGTAAGAAGCCCGCCACCAGCCCACACCGGGCGGACGTGCTTCTCGATTCTCAATTCTGCATTCCGGACGGTGCGCGCCGATCAGGCAACTCGCCACGCCCGCACAGCACGCTACAGGCGCGGGTTCGCTTACGCCTTGTACGCTTCCGGCACGGACACGCCGATGACTTCGTGCATCTCGACCTTCGGCTGTCCTTCGACGCCGACCTGCTGCACGCCCGGCATCAGACGCGTCGTGACGAAGGCTTGGAACTGCTCCGCGCTGTCCCAGACATCGATCACGTGGAAGCCGTCGTCGCCGAGCCACGCGACGTGCACGCGTCCGCCCGGCGGGACGTCGCGGTCCCACTGCACGACCTCGCGAACCTGTTCGTACTGCGCTTTCGACACTTCCGGCCAATGCATCGCCATCACGGTTGGCATAGTGCTCCCTCCGCGATGAGATACGACGTGGGGACGCTGCCGGATTGGTGGCGGCTAGGCCCTCGCCTGTTCGGCCCGCCGCGTGCGCATGTAGTCGCGCATGTACTCGCGCTTGCACTCGCGGCACTCGGCTCCTTTTGCCGGGTGCTGATACGTGTTCTGCACCGTCATGCGGTGCAGGCCCTTCTTACAGAGCGTGGTTTTCATGCATCTCCTCCGTGAACACTCACAAAAACGATAAACCCAGTCTTGCGAATCACGGGCCTTATTTCTGGAAGAGCCTCAGTAAGTGACTTTGTGGAAGTATTGAAACGGCTTGCGCTCATTCTTCTGAATGATCGGATAGAACTTTGCGGATTTGAGCGCTTGCTCGTTTTGAGCGGCCAGCTCGGGCGAGCCGGTGGTGTTGACGATGAGCTGCGTGCCGACGACTTCGCCGTCGCTGTTCACATCGGCGCGGATGTAGATCTCGCCGTGCGCCGAGGGCGCGGACACCGGCAGCGGCATGATGCGGAATCGCACGTCGGGGTTCGCGTCCACCTGCTTCTTCGCTTCGGCGTCCATCAGGTCCGACAGCTTCGCCCATCCCGATCCCCCGCCCGTCCGCACTTCCGCCCAATCGCCCTTCTTCGCCAAAACGGAGATCGCCTCGCCGCTCTGATACGTCGCGACGACCGTCGCCTTGTCGTCCGGCTTCTCACGCACCGGCATTGCCGGCGATGCGACGTACAGCACGCCGACCGGCTCGCGCGTGTCGACCGTCTCCGTGACGACTGTTTCCTGCTTGCAGGAGATGCTGAAAAGAAGAAGGACCAATGCGAGGTGTTTCATTGGCGCGAGCGTACCAGAACACCTCCCGAGCCGCGCCCGTGCCCGAGTCCGCGCCCGAGCCCGCTCCCGCACCCGGGGCGGGCGGCTGTGCGAGCGAACGACGTTGCCCACCCGCCCCGGGCACGGGAGCGGGCACGGGAGCGGGCACGGGAGCGGGCTCGGGCGCGGGCTCGGGAGGGTGTCCGGCGGACAAATGTCCGCGGACACCTGTCAATCGGACATGTCCTCGGACACCGCAACTCATTGAAAACAAACGATCGGGTGATGGCACCGCGGTTGCGCTAAGGCAGCGCGTCATGATCCAGGACACCTCATCGATGGACCGCCCGGTCGAGACTGCGCGCAGCTCGCGGCTCCTGCTCTACATCGGCATCGCGGCCGGCGCGCTCCTGATTCTGGGCGTGATTCTCTTTCCCGCGATCCGTCGCTGGATGCGCGCGGAAACGTCCGTCGACGCGACGGGCCTCCGCATCGCCACCGTCACGCGCGGCGATCTGCAGCGCGATCTCTCCGTGCAGGGACGCGTCATTGCTTCGCTGCATCCGACGCTCTTCAGCTCCGGCCCCGGCATCGTCTCGCTCCGTTTGAAAGCGGGCGCGCAGGCGAAGCGCGGCGACGTGCTCGCGACCATCGACAGCAAGGAATTGCAGACCTCCCTCCAACAGGCGCGCGCGAACCTCGCGTCGATTCGCGCGGAGCTCGAGCGGCAGAAGATCGTCGGACGGCAAACGCAATTGCGCTCGCAGCAGCAGGTCGATCTCCTCTCGCTGCGCAACGAAGCCGCGCGACGCGCGCTCGATCGCAATCAGCGCATGTTCGGCGAAGGGCTCAGCAACAAGGCCGATCTCGAAGCGGCGCAGGACAACGTGCGCACGTCGCAAATGGAGCTCGATCAAGCGAAGAAGGAGCTCGATCTCTCGCGCGAGACGTTGTCATTCGATGTACAGACGCGCGAGCAAGCGTTCCTGCGGCAGTCGTCGGTCACCGACGACTTGCAGAAGCGCGTCGACGAGCTGACGATCCGCGCGCCGTTCGACGGCATGGTCGCAGCCGTCATGGTGCAGGACAGCGACGCCGTCGCCGCGAATCAGCCGATCGTCACGATCGTCAATCTCTCGTCGCTCGAGCTGGAGATCGCGCTGCCTGAAGAATATGGAGGCGACACCGTGATCGGCACGCCGGCGACGATCTCGTTCAACGGCCGCGAGTATCAGGGCAAAGTGACGGCGATCTCCCCTGAGGTCGCGAACAGCCAGGTTGCGGCGATGGTCGACTTCGTCGAACAGCCGATTGGATTAAAACAGAACCAGCGCCTCACGACGCGACTCGTGTTCGAGTCGAAGAAGAACGTGCTCAAAGTCGCGCGCGGCTCGTTCGTCGATGCCGGAGGCGGACGCATCGCCTACGTCGTCGACGGTCAGATCGCCACACGCCGCGCGATCACCCTCGGCGCATCGAGCGCCAACGAAGTCGAAGTATTGGACGGCCTGCAGGCCGGAGAACGAATCATCGCTTCGGATACCACCGCGTTCGGAGACGCGCGGACCGTGTTGTTGAGATGAGAAACGGTGCTGAGTGCTGAGTGCTGAGTGCCAGAGACGAATCCTCCCAGCACCCAGCACCCAGCACCCAGCACCCGGCACGAACTAAGGAGAAACTCGCATGCTCGAGATGAAGAACATCAAAAAGGTCTACCGCACCGATACGATCCAGACGCACGCGCTCGAAGATTTTTCGCTGCTTGTCGAGTCCGGCGAGTTCGTGTCGGTGATGGGACCGTCGGGTTCCGGCAAGACCACATTCCTCAACGTCGCGGGGCTGCTCGACACGTTCGACTCCGGCACGTACATCCTCGACGGAAAAGACGTCAGCAAACTCTCGGACAGCGAGATGTCGCGCATCCGCAACCGCGCGATCGGCTTCGTCTTCCAGTCGTTCAACCTGATTCCCGACCTCAATGTGTTCGACAACGTCGACGTCCCGCTGCGCTATCGCGGGCTCGGCGCCGCCGATCGCAAACAGCGCATCGAGCGCGCGCTCGACCTGGTCGGCCTCTCCTCGCGCGCGAAGCATCTGCCGTCGCAACTCTCCGGCGGACAGCAGCAGCGCGTCGCGGTCGCACGCGTCCTCGCCGGCGATCCTAAGCTGATCCTCGCCGACGAGCCGACGGGAAATCTCGACTCGCTCATGGCGCGCGAGATCATGGATCTTCTCGATCGCATCAACGCCAGCGGCACGACGATCGTGATGGTCACGCACAGCCCCGAATGCGCGGTCCGCGCACAGCGGCAGATCCACGTCCTCGACGGACGCGTCGTCGATCTCGAAACGCCGCGCATCTCGCTCGCGCGCAACGAAGTGAGCGCCGGCATGGCGTCCACATTGGGTTGACACAACGTGTCATCCCGAGCGTTCAGCGAGGGACCTGGGCGGGCGGGGCGCGACACACGAGCCTCGCACCACCACCCGAGCCCCAGATCCCTCGCTCACGCTCGGGATGACAAATCGGAGAATTTTGACATGTTCCTCTACAACATCCGCATCGGCATCAAGAGCCTGCGCCGCAATCCGATCCTCACGGCGCTGCTCATCGCCGCGATCGCCCTCGGCATCTGCGTCTCCACGACCTTCATCGCGCTGCGTCACATCTACGAAGCCGATCCGCTGCCCGGCAAGAGCGACAAACTTTTCTACGTCCGCCTCGACAACTGGGATCCCGCGCGCGCGTACAACGCCGACGATCCGAAGTCGCTGCCGAACATGATCACGTACCGCGACATGCGCGCGCTGATGCAGTCGAACATCCCGACGCGCCAGAGCGGCATGTACGTCGCCGGCATGTTCGCGCATCCCGACCCGAAGATCGGCCGGCCGTTCGGCGTCAGGATCCGGATGTGCTTCAACGACTTCTTCACGATGTTCAACATCCCGTTCCAGTACGGCTCGGGATGGGACAAGGCCGCGGACGCGAAGCCCGAGCAGGTCATCGTCATCAATCAAGACCAAAACCAGAAAATGTTCGGCGGCGGCAATAGCGTCGGCCGCACGATCCGTCTCGATGACCGTGACTACAAAGTCGTCGGCGTGATCGGCGCGGAGTGGAAGCCGGCGTTCCGCTTCTACGACTACAACGGCGGCACCGTGCCGCCCGAGGGCGTGTTCATGCCGTTCAATTTGACGCCGGTGCTGCAGTTGAACACGGCGGCGAACAGCGACGGCTGGAAGAACCAGGCCGACAACACCTACGAGTCGTTCCTGCAATCGGAACAGACGTGGATCGAATACTGGGCCGAGCTGCCGACGCCGGAGAAGCAGCAGGCCTTCCGCGACTACGTGACGAACTACGTCGTCGATCAGAAAAAACATGGACGCTTCGAGCGCCCGCTGCACATCGAGATCACGAGCATGCCGCAGACGATGAGCGCGTTCCAGATCGTGCCGCCGACCGTGAAGTCGATGAGCATCGTGTCGCTGCTGTTCCTTATCGTCTGCTCGCTCAATCTCGTCGGACTGTTGCTCGGCAAGTTCCTCGCGCGTGTGCCGGAAGTCTCCGTGCGCCGCGCACTCGGCGCAAGCAAGTTCCAGGTCTTCTGGCAACACGTCGTCGAATGCGAACTGGTCGGCATCATCGGAGGCGCGATCGGACTCGTACTCTCGATCGGCACGCTGCAGCTCATCGCCAAGATGACGCCGCAGAACACGATCACGATCGGACTCGACGGCGAGATGGTCTTCGTCTCGATTTTTCTGTCGCTCGTCGCCGGCCTGCTCGCCGGTCTCTATCCGTCCTGGCGCGTCTGCACGATCGCGCCGGCCATGCAGTTGAAAGTTCAATGAACCGGATGGCGGATGGCGGATGGCAGACGGCAGAAACGATGATCGCGTTCGTCGCGGCTTCTGCCATCCGCCATCTGCCATCCGCCATCGAATAGGGAGGACATCATGCCGATCGGACCGATCGTTCGCGCGATGAAGCACAACCGCACGCGTTTCGCGCTCATCATCTTCGAGATCGCGATCACACTCGCCATCGTCACCAACGCCGTCAACATGATCCTCGCGCAACGCGAGCAGATGAAGAAAACCTCCGGCTTCGACGACGACAACATCCTCTGGGCCAGCGCGGTGCCGTTCGCGCCGGAGTTCAAGGAGCAGTCGTACATCGAGAATGTCGTGATGGGCGACCTCCGCGCGATCCGCGCGATTCCCGGCGTGAAGGCCGTCGCCGCAACCGGCTTTTTGCCCTGGCAGGGCGGCGGCAGCTCCGGGACGATGAAGGCCGAGGGATATCCCGATAAGTTCCAGGCGCAGACGTACGGCGCGCGCGGCGATCTCCTCGGCGCGCTCGGCGCCAAGTTGAAATACGGACGCGCATTCACCGAGAACGACACGCCGGTCGATCCGAACGAGTCGACGAAGGTCTGCATCATCAGCAGCAAGCTCTCGGAAAAATTGTGGGGGAAGGCGAACCCGATCGGACGCGTGATCACGAGCACCGAAGGGCAGACGCCGCGCACCGTCGTCGGCGTCCTCGACGAGTTCTACAACCCTTACTCATGGAACATCGGCGACTACGTGCGCTTCACGCCCGGCCGCGCGTACGACGGCACCGGCTCGTTCTATCTGATTCGCAGCGAGCCCGGCGCATCGAAGTCGGTCGCCGACGCGCTCGAGAAGACGCTCGTGAAAGTGAATGCCGGCCGCGTGTTCCGGGTCGGCACCGTACCGCAGGTCAAGGAGCGCTACTTTTCGGGCAACACGCTCGTCATCCGCGCGATGACCGCCGTCATCGTCGTCCTCGTTTTCATCACGGCGCTCGGCATCCTCGGCATCACGTCGCTCGCCGTCGCGGAACGAACGAAGCAGATCGGCACGCGCCGCGCGCTCGGCGCGACGAAAGGCGACATCCTCAAGCACTTCCTCACCGAGAACTGGATCGTCACGTCGATCGGTCTCTTCCTCGGCATCATTGCCACCTACGCGCTGAACTTTTTCCTCGTCAGCCAGCTCACCGACACGAAGATGCCGTGGTACCTCGTCGGCGTCGGCGTCGTCCTGCTCTGGCTCAACGGACTCGTCGCCACGATCCCGCCGGCGCTCCGCGCGGCCAGCGTCTCGCCGGCGATCGCAACCCGGACGGTGTAGATTCAAGGAGAGCCGGCGTCCCGCCCGCCCCCGGGGGCGGCCGAGACGGCCGCTCTCCTCGGGATGTCGTAGTAGCCTCCCGGCCTCCAAGCCTCCCGGCTTCCTGGAAGTCAGTTGGCCGAGGAAGCTGGGAGGCTAGGAGGCCGTGCGGCTTGGAGGCCATGACTAAAGTCCTGATCGTCGAAGACCAGCCCGCGGTCGCGAATGCGCTGCGGGTGCTCTTCGACCTCAACGACATCGAGGCCGAGGCGACGGCGAATCCCGACGCGGCACTGAAGGCGGTGGCGCGCGGCGACGTCGACCTCGTGCTGCAGGACATGAACTTTTCGCCGGGCGCGATCAGCGGCGAAGAAGGGATCGCACTCTTTCGACGATTTCGCGCAGCCGATCCGGAACTGCCGGTGCTTTTGCTGACCGCGTGGACGTCGCTCGAGACGGCGGTGCAGCTCGTCAAAGAAGGCGCGAGCGATTACCTGGCGAAGCCGTGGGACGACGCGAAACTGATCGCGACCGTTCGCAACCTTCTGCAACTGCGCGCGCTGAAAGTCGAGAACGGAAAATTGCGCGCGGAGCGGACGCGCACGCGTGCCGCGCTCGCGCGTGAGCACGATCTGCGCGGCGTCGTGTACGAGAGCGATGCGTTGCATCGCGTCGTCTCGCTGGCGGTACAAATTGCGCCGGCGGACGTACAGGTGCTGATCACCGGACCGAACGGGGCGGGGAAGGAAAAGATCGCCGAGATCATCCACGCGAACTCGCGGCGGCGCGCGAAGCCGCTGGTAAAAGTGAACGCCGGCGCGATTCCCGATGAGCTCATTGAGAGTGAATTGTTCGGTGCGGAGGCCGGCGCGTACACCGGCTCGAGCCGCCTGCGCATCGGACGCTTCGAAGCCGCGAACGGCGGGACGATTTTTCTCGACGAGATCGGCAACCTCTCCGCCGCCGGCCAGATGAAACTCTTGCGCGTGCTGCAAAGCGGCGAGTTCGAGCGCCTCGGATCGAGCGAGACGCGTCGCGTCGACGTGCGCGTTCTCTGCGCGACGAACGTCGATCTGCGCCACGCGATCGCGCGCGGCGTCTTCCGCGAAGATCTCTTTTTCCGATTGAACGTGATCGAGATCCACGTCCCGCCTCTGCGCGAGCGGCGCGAAGATATCCTCCCGCTCGCGGAATCGTTTCTGAATGGAGTGGTGCGCGCCTCCGGCGCGCTTTCGGGCGGGGGCGTGCCGGAAGCGCGCACCACTCGGCGTCTCGACGAGTCCGCGCGCGCCGCGCTCGTCGCGCACGACTGGCCCGGCAACGTGCGCGAGCTGCAGAACCGCATCCTCCGCGCGATGGCGATGAGCACGGCCGACGTCCTCACCGCCGCCGACCTCGGCTTCGGCATCGCCCGCGAGGCGCAGACCGACATTCCGATCGAGCGACAGCAGATCGAGATCGCGCTTCTGAACGCGAACGGCAGCGTCTCCCGCGCTGCGGACGCGCTCGGAATCTCGCGGCAGGCGCTGTACCGGCGGATGGAGAAACTTGGGATTGTGTTGGAGCGCCGTCCAAAATAGGCGCAGGGGCTCAAAGGCGCAGAGGCGCAAAGATGTGCTATGAGCCTGTGAGCCTATGCGCCTAGACACGCGCGTTCGCGCCGCGCTCGCCGTCAACATCACCCTCGCGCTGATCGCTTCGTTCCTCGCCACGCGAGTCGCGCGCGCGTTGCAGATGCCGGAGATTTCCGCGTGGGCGATGGCGGGACTCGTCGTGATTCCGATCGCGCTCTGGACCACGCACCGGATCGTGCGAAGGGTGTCGGCCCTGATGCAGGGACTCGACGACGGCCTGCGCGGATTTCGCGACGCCGATTTCAGCATGCGGCTCGCGGCCGTCGAAGGCGACGAGACGCTCGAGATCAAGAGCCTCTACAACGAAGTCGCGGACCTGCTTCGCGCACAGCGCGCGGACGTCTATCAGAAGGAATTGCTCCTCGACACGATCCTGCAGCGCACCCCCGTCGCGGTGCTGCTCGTCAACGCCGCCGATCGCGTCGTCTACTCGAACGTCGCCGCGCGCGAGCTCTTCACCGGCGGCGCGCGCGTCGACGGCGGTCACTACTCGTCACTCGTCGCACAACTCACTGAGCCGATGCGCGACGCGCTCGCCGGCGGCGGCGACGGCATCGTCGTCATTCCCCCCTCGACAAAGAACGAACAGGAAGAGACGTTTCACATCTCGCAGCGCACGTTTCGCCTCAACACGCTCGAGCATCGCCTCATCCTCGTCGAGCGCCTCACCGCCGAGCTGCGGCGGCAGGAAGTGGAGGTCTGGAAGAAAGCGATTCGCGTCATCAATCACGAAATCAACAACACCATCGCGCCCATCAGCTCGCTCTTCCACTCCGCGCGCCTCGCGCAGCAGCGCGACCGCCGCGAGCAGCTCGAGGAGATTTACGGGTCGATCGACGAGCGCCTCGCGTTCCTGCGCACGTTCCTCGAGTCCTACGCACAGTTCGCGCGACTGCCCGAGCCGCGCAAACAACTCACGCGATGGGACGAGATCCTCGCCGACGTCCGCACGCTTTACGACTTCCGTGTCGAAGGCGACGCGCGCGCCGAAGTGTTCGTTGACCGCGCGCAAATGCAGCAGGTGCTGATCAACCTCGTGAAAAACGCGCACGAGTCGGGGAGCGATCCCGGCGCGATCAAAGTCTCGCTGCAGCGCAACATCGTCCGCGTCTCCGATGCCGGACGCGGCATGCGCGAGGATGTTTTGCGACAGGCGCTCGTCCCGTTCTATTCGACGAAGCCCGGCGGCACCGGCGTCGGCCTCGCGCTGTCTAACGAGATCATCGAGGCCCACGGCGGCCGCATGCGCCTCGAAGCACGCCTCGGCGGCGGCACGATCGTCACGTGCTGGCTGCCGGCGCCCGGGTAGCAGCTGCGCTGATGGCGGCTGCGCCGATCGCGGCTGCGCCGGGATCGCGGCTGCGCTGATGGCAAAGCGAAGTCCGAGATTCAAGGTGCGAAGTTCGAGGTGAAAATTCTGAATTCGCCCTCGCACGTCGAACTTCGGCTTTTGCCATCCGCCATCCGCCATCTGCCATCAGCGCAGCCGCCATCCACATTCCGCGGCAGCGCCGCCGTGGCGAAGTCGAGAGCTCCGATGCAGCCGGAGGAGGGGTCTGCCTTCTCTCGTTAGTGCTATCCTTCGGACGCTAAATCCAAACTCGTCCAAAGGAACCCCAATGAGCCAGGGACTTTTCCTCGATCTCCTCGATCGCGGTATCACTGACGCGAAAATCCGGTTCAACGTAGGCGGCCGCGACATCGACGTCGGCCGCGGCGCCGACGGCAACAGGCACGTCCCCGACGTCGTCGTGCGCGTCGCCAACCCGCGCATGTTCAACCGCTCGCTCGCGCAGGGGAGCCTCGGCCTTGCCGAGTCGTTCATGGACGGCGACTTCGTCGTCGAGAACGATAACCTCCCGCTCTTCCTCGAGATCATGCTGCGCAATCGCCTCGACAAAAAGGTCATGTCGAATCCGAAGATGGCGCTGCGCATCGGATGGATGCGCGTCTTCGACACCATCAAGGGAAAGGCGGACAACGTTCAGCGCCACTACGACCTCGGCGACGATCTGTTCGAGGCCTTTCTCGACAAGACGCTGACGTATTCGTGCGGCTACGCGCTCGATCCGGACGACGATCTCGACACGTTGCAGCAGAACAAGCTCGAGCGCATCTGCAGGAAGCTCCGGATCCGCGAGGGCGATCGCCTCCTCGATATCGGATGCGGATTCGGCGGATTGCTGATGCACGCCGCGAAATATCACGGCGCGAAAGCCACCGGCGTGACGCTGAGCCGTCGCCATTGCGAATTCGGAAACGAGCGCATCGCGCGCGAAGGATTGCAGGATCGCGTCAACATCGAGTACGCGGACTTCAACGACGTGAAAGGCACGTTCGACCGCGTCGTCAGCGTCGGCATGCTGGAGCATGTGCCGCGGCGCGAGTACGGCCGCTACTACGGAAAGATCGCCGACGTGCTGACGCCGGACGGAGTGGGACTCGTTCACGTGATCGGCGCGAACGCGCCGAAGAACGAGCACGATCCGTTCAGCGCGAAGTACGTCTTCCCGAACGCGAACCAGGTGAAGCTCTCCGAGATCGCGCACGGATTGGAACAAAAAGGTTTGGCGATCCTCGACGTCGAGAACATGATCCGCCACTACCATTACACCGCGAAGGGGTGGCTCAAAAACTTCCGCGGGAACCGCGCGCGGCTCGACGTCAAGAAATACGATGCAACGTTCCAGAAGATGTGGGAGTTTTATCTGAGCGCGTGCGTGGCCGCGGCAAAAGCGTCCGACGCCGCGCTGTATCAGGTGCTCTTCATGAAGGATTACACGGCTCCGATGCCGCTGCACCGGGTGTGAGGGAACAATTATGAATTTCGCGAATGCCGCAACCGGAAACGTCGTCGAAGCAGGAGGCGCCGCCTATCGCGAGCTCGGCCAGCTCGTGAAGGAGCGCGGCTTCATGGTGAAGCGACAAGGCCTCATCATGACCCAGCTCGCCGTCTGCATCGCCATCCACCTCGGCGCGATTGCTTTGTTCATCGCCATTCCCAACATCTGGGTCCGCATCGTCGCGTTGTATCTCATGACCTACGGCGGCCTCGGCATCGCCACCAATACGCATACGTCATCGCACAATGCGTCAACGACCCATTCGGGCTTCAATAAGGCGCTCACGTACTTCGGCTACACGTTCCTCTTCGGCACGCCGGCGAACTATTGGTGGAACAAACACTGCGTCGTCCATCACCCCGCGCCGAACGTGATGGAGATCGACGCGGACGCCGATTTGATGCCGTTCTTCGCCGTCAATGAGCGCGATTATCAAAAGGCAGGCGCCCTGGCGAAGCTCTTTTATCGCATTCAGTGGATCTTCATCGTCGGCGTGCTCGCGCTGAACGTCTTCTTCACGCAGCTGCAGGGATATCGATTCACGGCGCGGGTCCTGGCCGATCCGAAGAAGCGCCGCACCGGAAACTGGATCGACGTCGGCGTCGTGGTCCTGCATTACATCTGCTTCCTGGTCATTCCGATGTTTTTCTTCACGCCGCTGAGCGTCATCGGCTTTTATGCGCTGCGCAACGGAGCGATGGGCTACGCGATGTTCGCCGGATTCGGCCCGGCGCATTTTCCCGACGAAGCGGTGTTCATCGACAAGAAGCTGCTCAATGAAGACTACGTCTTCCGCCAGACCGCGACGACCGTCAATTTCAGGACCGGATTCTTCGGACGTCTCGCCTGCTGCGGCGTCGACTACCAGATCGAGCACCATCTCTTCCCCGGCGTCCCGCACGTCTATTACCCGGAAATGAGCAAACTCATCCAGGAGTTCTGCCAGCAACGCGGCTACCCCTATCGCACCCTCGGCTGGTGGGAGTCGGTGTGGAAGAGCCTCATGATGTTCTATAGGCCGAAAAAAGTGTTCGAAGACGCCGCGACGCTGCGTTCCGCGGAGGCCCTGCAGTCGTGAAGAAGCCGGTCTACTTCGTATACGGAGTCGTCAGCCACATCATCGTTCTGGCCTGCTTCGCCTATTACGGACTCTGGAACTATCGCGCCGTCGTCGCGAAAAACATCGACAGCGGCGCAGCCGGCGATCCCATCGTCTCCTTCGTCCTGAATCTCGTAGTCCTCGCTGCCTATTGCGCCGCACACAGCCTCCTCGCGCGCTGGAGCTTCAAACAATGGCTGCGCCGCCGCTTTCCGCAACTCCTGGAGCGCGCGACGTACTGCCTGTTCTTCAGCGTGTTACTTGTGGGATTGTGCTTCGCCTGGCGTCCCATTCCACGCGTATTGTGGCAAGTGACCTCGCCGACGGGACTCAATGTGATGCTCGCGTTGTGCCTCTTTTCCTGGGCGCTCCACTTCGCATCCATCTTCTGGATCAATTACTGGGAATTCTTCGGCATCCGCCAGACGTGGCTGGCGAGCAGGGGAGAGTCCTACTTCCCGCCGGCGCCCCAGACGCGGAGAGACTTTGCGATCTCCCACATTCTGCTGATTGTCTCGCTCACGATGATCCCGTGGATGGTGCCGAAGATGTCGGTCGGCCAATTATTCTTCTGCTCCTTCGTGACGATTTACAACGTCATCGGCGCATGGCTTTCGGGACGCGACACGAGCGACCTGCTCGATCCCGTTCCCGACGCTGTCTCCGAGCCGGCGCGCGTGTAATTCCGTGTGGAAATGCCCGGAGTGCGGCCACCGATTCGCGAGCCGCAACCTGTCGCATTCCTGCGGAAGGTATCGCATCGCCGATCACTTTCACGGCGTCGCGCCGGTCATTCAGCGAACCTACCGCCGCTTCGCGCAGGTCATCCGCTCCTGCGGCGATGTCACCATCTACGCGCAGAAAACCCGCATCGTCTGCATGGTCGACGTCCGCTTCGCCAGCGCGATCGTACGCAAGAATTCATTGGAATGCGGACTATGGCTCGACCGTAGAGCTGCGCATCCCGCTCTCGTAAGAATCGAGGAACTGAACCGCGCGATGTATCACTACTTTCGCTTCAACGAGCCGTCACAAATCGACTCCGAGTTCGAGCGCCTCGTACAGGAAGCATATGCCGCGCACAGCAGGGCGGCTCGCCGATGATGATCCGGCTCGCCGAATTAACCTCCCGCGAGGATCGCCCACGCCGCAAGCGCGCCGTCGTAGCTCGTGTACAAGTCGTATGCGTCGTAGATGTAGCTTCCCCAATTGCTTTGTACATCGGGAAGCGGAACGTGGCCGACATACAGCAATGGCTGGCAGGCCGGCTGGACGGTGCTCAACAATCGCGCTTTCAGCAAATTGCTGTTCGCCATTCCGACGACGCAGAGCGATCTGCAGTCATTGTGTGAAGTCCGGGGTGCAGGCGGCGGCGTATGCACGCCAGGCCGCCGCGCTGTAGCCGGTGTGTTGCAATGATGCACCATTGGCAATCAATTCGTCACGCATCCGGGCATGCAGCTGCGGCAATTCACTCCAGTGCACGTTGGGGTATTCATGATGCTCGATGTGGTAGCCGATATTGAAGCTCGTCGCATTGAAAACCGGCGAGAGATGGTCGTTCGAATGGCCATGTGGACGCGCCGGCGTCGCCTCGACGCATCCCTCGTGCTGTACGAACATGCCCGCGCCCATGCCCAGGACGTTCGCCAGCCAGTGCGGAAGCACCCACAACAAGAGCGCCATCTTCACGTCGATCCAGAACGGGATGGACCAGAGTGCGGCAAAGATCAGGAGCTCGCGGATCGCGGTGTTCCGCCGCTTGCGAGGGCCGTTTGCGAAATCGATCCAGAGGTGCCGCGCGTAGCGCCACGGCCAGTGGGCCAGCATGTACAGGAAGATGTTTTCGAACGGCCCGCCGGCGCGCCGCCGCGGCAGCGTCCAGTCGCGCTCGGGATGGAGTAGATTGGAGTGATGGACGGTCACGTGGGCATGCCACCAGAAATACGACGGCCAGCCGCCGGAGAACGTCCAGATCCGGCCGAACCAGCGGTTCAGAAATTTCGATGTAAAGATCGGTCGGTGGGCATGATTATGAAAGTTGATCCCGATGTCGGTGCCGGAGATCCACGCGAGCAGGACCGACGACGCGGCGACGAACGCGGTCATCGACCATGGGCCGGTGATTCCCGAGCGGGAAGGGTTCTGATAGATCCAGAAAGCAACTGCGTACGTCGTGAGCACGAGCAGGTGATAGACCACGCAGTGCAGGTCCTGGGGATGGGCGAGGACTCGGTGGCGGCTCATCGCATTCGCGCCACGAGCGTGTAGATGGCGGCCGCGAGCCCGAGGGTGATCCACGGTCCCCACACGAACGTACCTCCAACGATTGCGATCGTGACGAGCGGCTCGAGCGATCGCACAGGAACCATCATCCATGTGCGCATGATTTTCCGACAGTGTACGGCTCATCCGTAATGATGGCAAGAGGGACGGGCGTACAGCCTTGAAGAGCCGAATGTGCAATATCGCGATAGTGAGGAGTTTGCGCCGACGTAACGCCGCCTCATCCTGAAACGGACTAGATTGACCTCAGGAGAGAATCGTCATGCGTTTCCTGTTCGCGCTGATCTCGTTCACGACGTACTTTGTGGAATGGATTCCCAACACCGCGACTGCGCCGGCTCCGTACAAGCCTGAGCCGCCGCACTCACCGGGCGAATTTCCCTGGCAGCTCTAAGGAGCCACTTGTTCAGAAGTTCCCTGCCGTCCACGCAAACCAGAATTTTCTGAGCGGGGCTGCGCCGAGGTGTTCGTAGAAGGGACGCGCTTCAACGGGAGTGTCGTCGGCGATCGCGACGCAGATTTTTCGCGCATTGTGGGAGAGGAACCATTCCGCAAGCAGGCTTACCAATGCGCTGCCGACGCCTCGTCGGCGATGAGACGGCGCGACGTAAAGGTATTGAGTCTCGCCTTCGCAGCCGTGGCGCGTCGTCAGGTGTCCCGCGAACGTAGCCGATCATCTGATCTCCGTCGAATGCGACGAAGCCGGTTCGCGGCAAGAGTGCCTGCTGCGGATGGTGCCGTCCCTCGAAATAGGCGGCCATTCGCGGATCCGCCGCTTCCGCCGTCGGGTCGAGTCGCCGGCACGCTGCCATCGCGGGAACGTCGTCCGCGGTTGCCGCGCGGAATTGCAGTTCGGAAATCATTGCCGGACCGCGATCGTATCGTGATCCCGCTCACAGCCCGAGCCATCAGACGAACTTATTGAGTCGGTTCCCGTTCGCAGGAAACATTCAAAACACCGCACACACTAAGAGGAGGATCATCGTGCGTTCTCGCTCTCTCTCGATTGCTCTGTTCTCGATTCTGCTGTTCATTCCGCTCGCGGCCCACGCGGCCAATCTCGAAGTTGAAGGTCCGCAGGACAGTCTCGCCGGACCGGAGGCGGGCATCAACCACTGCACGCTGCGCAAGGCGATCATCAATGCCAACACCGACAGCGGGCCGTATCCGCAATGCCTGGCCGGCAGCGGCGCGGACACGATCACGTTTCTCTTTCCCGGCACCATCACCACGCAGATCGCCGGCATCAGTGAAGACGCCGGCGCCACGGGCGACTACGACATCACGCAGTCGCTGACGATCATCGGCCATCCCGACGGCACGACGATCGACGGCGCCGATCTCGACCGCCTCTTCCACGTCAACCCCGCGGCGAATCCCGGCGTCGTCGTCACGCTGCGCAACATCCGCATCACCAACGGCAACGGACTCGGATCCGCGGGCGGCATTCTCGTCAGCGGCGGCACGCTCAATCTCGAGAACGTGACGATCGACGGCTGCTCGGTCAATGGCGGCGACGGCAGCGCGGTCTTCGTGTCGAGCGGCGCCACGCTCAACATGACGAACTGCACCATCAGCGGCAATACCGCCGCGCATTACGCCGCGGTCTTGAACGACGGCGGTATCGTCAACATCACCAACTGCACGATCGCCGGAAACTCCAGCAGCTTCTCCAACCTCACCGGTGGTATCCGCTCGCTCGGCACGACGAACCTTCGCAACACCATCGTCGCCGACAACAGCGGCACGGAGCTGCCGAATCTCGACGGCGCATTCAACAGCCTCGGATACAACATCATCGGCGAGCTCGGGACGGCTGTGGGCAATCCGACCATCGCGCCGACCACCGGCGACCAGTTCGACGTCAACTTCACCGCGATCAATCTCGGCCCGCTGCAAAACAACGGCGGTCCGACGCCGACGCGCGCCCTCGGCGCCGGCAGCATCGCGCTCGACAAGGGACACAGCAGCGGATCGACGAGCGATCAGCGCGGACTCACGCGTCCCTGCGACGGCGCGTCGATTACGAACGCAGCGGGCGGCGACGGCGGCGATGTCGGCGCGTACGAAGAGCAGCTCGCATGCGTCGCGAATGCGAATCCCGATGCGGTCGACGACAACGCCAGCGTCGCGGAGGATAGCGGCGCGAATGCGATCAACGTCCTCGCGAACGACACCGACGCGAATGCCGACGTGCTGACGATCGTCAGCGTCACGCAAGGCGCGCACGGCAGCGTCGCCATCACCGGCGGCGGTACCGGCGTCAGCTACACGCCGTCCGCGAATTACTTCGGACCCTACTCGTTCACCTATACGATCGACGACGGCAACGGCGGCGGCGACACGGCGACGGTGTCGGTCAACGTGACGAGCGTGAACGACGTGCCGGTCGCGAACGGCGACAACTACGCGATCAATCAGGACACGACCCTGAGCGTCGCCGCGCCCGGCGTGCTCGCGAACGACAGCGACGTCGAAGGGCCGCTGCACGCGGTGCTCAATGTCGACGCCGCGCACGGCGACCTCACCCTCAATGCCGACGGCTCTTTCACGTATCAGCCCGATCCCGGCTATGCCGGAACCGACTCCTTCACCTATCACGTCTTCGACGGCACCGACTCGTCGAACATCGTGACCGTCACGATCAACATCGCTGACACGCAGCCGCCGACGATCAACGCGTCGGTCGCGGTGAATTCGCTCTGGCCGCCGAATCACCAGATGGTCGACGTCGGCCTCACCATCGATGCGACCGACAACACCGGCACCGCGAACACATCGTACGTGGTGATGAGCAACGAGGACGACGGCGACTCGCCCGACGCCGGCGGCAACCTGTTCCTGCGTGCCGAGCGCGCCGGCACCGGCGCCGGCCGCGTCTACCTCATCATCGTCAAGGCGACGGACTCGCACTCGAACACGAGCTACCAGTGCGTGAGCGTCGTTGTACCGAAGAGCCAGAGCGCGAAGGACATCTCCGGCGTGAACGCGCAAGCGGCGGCTGCGGTTGCGCAGTGTCCGGCGCCCGCGGGGTATTTCGTCGTAGGTAACTGATCTCAATGCCCGATGGCGCCATCGAACATCTCGTGGCGCCATCGAACATCTCGATGACGTCATCGGGAATGCGCTTCGCCGCGAGTGCAATGTTCCTCGCGGCGAGTGCGATGTTCCTCGGCGCGAGGACGATGTTCCTCTTCGTAAGGGCGATGTTCCTGGCCGTGAGTGCTTCTTGTTACAAAACGGTGCGACGTTCTCGAGCGATGGCCGACGGCGGTGTTCAAGCCGCAATTGTGCCGATCCTTACGCGGTTATACTAGAAGTAAGGAGACTCAAATCATGCCGACCTCGACTCTGACGAGCAAAGGCCAGACGACGGTGCCGAAGGAAGTGCGCGAAGCGCTCGATCTCGACGAAGGTGACAAGCTGACTTGGGAGATCCGCGGCGGCAAGGTCGCCGTCACGACAGATCGGCCGGCGTTTTACCGTTGGGAAGGAGTCATCAAGAACTCCACCGGCGACGTCGTGAAAGAGATGGAAGAAGCGCGCAAGCGTAGAGGGCGCGTTTAACTCGTGCGGCAGGTGCTCATCGACGCGAACGTGTTTGTCTCGTTTCTCGTCGAAAGAAACGAGGAACAGCGCGCGGCGGCGAAAGCACTCATCGACGCGGCCGGCGACGGCGAGATCAAAGCCTTCGTCACGCAGTTCGCCATCTTCGAAGTGACATACGTGCTGCAGAGCTACTACGGCATGCCGACTTCCCGTGTTGCGGCACTGATGCGTGACCTTATCGCACTCCCGGGCGTAACGGCGATTGACGACTGTCCGTGGAGAAAGGTCTTCGACTTGTGGCCCGAGCAACTCGGCGGTCTTGCCGACGCGTCGAGCGTCGCCGTCGCGATCGCGAACCATTACGATGCCATCGCGACGTTCGATCAGAAGATGATCAAGCGGATGCGGAGCATTGGCGTGGAGTCGTACTGGTAAGCCCAATCTTGAGCGCAAGTCCGGCGAGGATCTCTTTCGGGCGACTGTGAGTGGTTCGTCGCGCGTCGTGGCGGAACGTTACGATGGACTGGCGGAACGCATTTACGTGCGGTTTCCTGACGGCAGGGAATGGTGGTACGGCGCGTGTATGCCGCAAACGTGGGCGGAATTCACGCGCAGTCGCGCGGCAAGTACATCGCTGAGGTGTTGAACCACAAGCCGAACGGGCGAGCCGTTTAGATCCTTGGGCGATGTGAACAGCCTCGATCAGGTCCGGCGGTGCGCGTACGCGGCGCGAATGAATTTCAGGAGCCGCTCGATACGAGTGTAAAGCATGCTAGTTTCAAATCCATATTCTAAGCCGTCGGATCGTCCCCCCAGTCTGCACGGACAAGCTGGATGTTATGGCTCGAATTCGAGCGTTCCTGCCTGCCGCGGCCTGACCTTGCCCACATCGCGAGATGTTTTGCTACAGGTAGATCAGCATGCGTCAAACTGGGGCGAAAGTATTCGACGTCACCGTTTTTGCGTCTCAGGCGAAGAAACAGTGAGCTAAAAAAAGCAGGGCCCTAACGGCTCTGCCTCTTTGAATGACGCGGAAACTTACGCCGGCGGCGCCACCATCGCGAGCTGCGTATTGACGCGAATGTTGTACGGCGCGCTGAGGCCCGACTGTTCGTAGTCGGTGAACATCAGATTCACTCCCGGGCGGAAGATGAGGCAATGCGTCGAGCCGCCGAAGTGGAACATTCCGAGCTGATCGCCTTTGTCGACGTGCTGGCCCGGCTCGACGGTGATCTGACAGCTCGACACCTCGGCCATGCCGACCGGCACCACGCACATCAATCCGATCGCGGGGTTGTCCGCTTCGATGAAGATCACCGCGCGCGTCGCGACGGACGTGAGGAAGGGCTGCGAGTTGTTGGGCGCGGAGGTATCCGCACCGGCCGGGTTGAAGAAGCCCTGGTAGATGTTTTCGAGGTAATAGGAGCCGTTGACGACGTACGCCTTCGTGATGGTGCCGCTCACCGGGCTATGCCAGCGGTGATAGCTGAGCGCACTGAGGAACGCCTGATAGACCGTGCCGCCGTTGAACTGCGGCGCGAGCTCGTCGAAGTTGAGCATGTTCTCGAGCGAGTACGGCTGTCCCTTGAGCCAGAACAAATCGGAGAGCTTCGCGTTCTGCGTGATGCCGAGGGGCGCGGACTCGCAGGCGTTGATGATCATGTCGTCATTGGTCGGTGCGTACACCGGCCGCATGCCGTCGCGGAACGTGCGGGTGAAGAAGTCGTCCCACGACTGAAAACCGTAATAAGGATCGGCGGGATCGCAGTTGAAGATGTCGGCGAACGTCGCGTCGGGACCGACGGGATTCGGTGGCTGTCCCAATGCCTGACTGGCGACGGCAACCATCTCCGTTTGCGCGGCGGGGCTCAGCCACGCGATCGCGTCATTGTCCGGATCATTCTGAACCAGCACATAGCGTGAATCCGCGGTGACGAGAAAGTTCGACCAGAAATTGAGGATCTTCTTGAACTGCTGATTCACGTTCGCATTCGAGAAGACGTCGTAGCCGAAGACGGTGGCCATCGGCCAGTCGAGCAAGGCATTGATGGGGAAACCGATCAAGCCGGCCGGCTGCTGATTGTCACCCGTACCCGTCTGGTAAGCCTCCGGCGCCGTGTACAGGATCTGATTGAGCAGCACCAGGAACTCTTCGAAGGTCTGCGGCTCTGGCTCCCAGCCGAGGGGCGTCGTCTGCTGGAGCCGGTACGCCTCGGCGAACATGCCCACGACGTTCGCGTGCAGGACCGGATCCGCATAGACCATCTGTTGAAATGCGACGATGGGGGCAACGAGCGGACGCGGAGACTCGACCGCCATTTTCTTGAGCTTCCGAACCCAGTGCGTCGTTGCCTTGGGATGTTTCGGCAGCCATCCGCCGAGACGGGCGCTGCCGGCTCTCTGGAGTGTCATCGGATCACCTCGCCACAGGAGAGTCGCGGCGCGCGCAAATCCCTACCCGCGAGAAATCAGCGTGCGACCCGTAACGCTCGTGAAGCACGTCGAGGTGCTGACGAACGTGACCCGCGGCGATCCACGTCCACTTCTTGTCGGCGTAGCGATAGCCGGCGTCTTCGTCGCGGATGGCGAGCAGCACGCGCTGCACCTCGGATCGCTGCGCGGCGACGGCATCGATGCCACGGGCGATGGCATCGATCCCACCGGCGATGGCATCGATCCCATCGGCGATGGCATTGATCCCATCAACGATGGCATTGATCCCATCGACGATGGCATCGATCCCATCGGCGATGGCATTGATCCCATCAACGATGGCATTGATCCCATCGACGATGGCATCGATCCCATCGGCGATGGCATTGATCCCATCAACGATGGCATTGATCCCATCGACGATGGCATCGATCCCATCAACGATGGCATTGATCCCATCGACGATGGCATCGATCCCACCGGCGATGGCATTGATGTCCTCCAACGAGGACTCGATCCCATCAAATTGGGTGAGCGATCGACGGCGCGCACCGCGCCATCTCCGGTCGTCACCGGAACAACAGCGTATCTTCCTTGCATTGCAGTCCTCGTGTTCGAAAAAGCCGCCGCGCGGCTGCAGTTCCTTGCCTATCGTTTTCTTCTCGTCACGCTCATCGGCGCCGGTGCGCTCACCGGTGTCGTCGCCGTGTTGTTCCATCGCTACGTCGAGCTTGCGCGCAACCAGCTGATCGGCCGCGCGCTGAGACAGCCGGAGCCGTGGCGCGTGATCTTGATGATCGTCACGCCGGCGATCATGTTCGCGCTGCTCGCGGCGCTGATCCGCCGCTTCGCGCCGCGCGCGGTGGGCGCGAACCTCGCGCGCGTGCGCATGGCGTACAACGACAACCCGCGCATCCTCGGTCCGCGCACGATCATCACGACGTTCGCGGCCACGCCGCTGTCTCTCGGCGCGGGCGCGCCGCTCGGTCCCGAAGGACCGATCGTCGTCGTGGCCAGCGGCATCTCCGTCACGCTCGCGCGTCTCCTGCGACTGCCGCAGAAGGTGGTCCGCGGCATGATTCCGATCGGTACGGCCGCCGGCATCGCCGCGATCTTCAACACGCCGATTACCGGAGTCGTGTTCGCGCTCGAAGAGATCATCGGCACGTCGCAGCGCGGAATCCTCGGCGGCGTTCTCGTCGGATCGGTCGCCGCGGCGGTCGTCGAGCGCGTGCTGCTCGGCGGAAGGCCGATGCTCGTCGCGCCTTCCTCGACGTGGACGGACGTTCGCGAGATGGCCGGCTTCGCGGTCCTCGGCATCGCGGCAGGAGCGGCATCCGGTCTCGCGATCTCGCTCGCGCACCGGCTCAAACGCAAATGGTCGGCGGCGATGCCGTCGATCGTCTTGCGCGCTGCACTGGCGGGACTCTTGATCGGCGCGGCGGGATTGCTCGCGCCGGAGATCTTCGGCATCGGCTACGACTCCGTTTCACTCTGGCTGCACGGCGGCGGTTCCGCGAGCGGCACCGGAATCGCGTTCGCGGTGAAACTGCTCGCCTTCACCGTCGCGATCAGCGGCGGCGTGATCGGCGGAACGTTTGCGCCGTCGCTGTTCATCGGGTCCGCGCTCGGCGCCGCCATCGGTCACGGGACGCAGGATTTGTTTCCGTCGATGCACATCGATCCGAAGGCATACGCGATCGTCGGGATGGGCTCGTACTTCGCGGGCGTGATGCGCAGTCCGATCGCGGCCGTGCTGATCGTCGTCGAGCTGACGCGCGACTACGAGCTGATCGTTCCGCTGATGCTCGGCGTGTCCCTCGCGGTGGCGATCTCACGACGCATCTCGAGACTCAGCATCGTCGAACAGCAGATGGTCGACGAAGGATGGATCGAGGAGCACGCCGCGAACGATCCGCTCGCGCGCGTCCGCGTCCGGCAGGCGATGACGACAAACGTCGTGACGATCTCGCGCGACACGACGATCGAAGAGATCGCGCGGCTCATCGCCGGAACACGGTTCACGTTCTACCCGATCGCCGGCGACGACGGCACGCTCGCGGGCATCGCGTCGCGCAGCGCAATCGATAACGCGGTCGCGGAACATGGCGGCGAGTCGATCATGACGATCGCCGAGGAGCCGAAGGTCGTGGCGTGTGCGGAGGATCTCATCACCGAGACCGTGCAGCAGATGCATTTGCGCGGCGTCGATCGCTGTCCGGTCGTGGAGTCCGCGCGCGCGCCGCGCATCGTCGGCTTTCTCAGCCCCTCCGACATTCTTCGCATGCGCATGCGCAGCGGGACGGCGGAGCCGGACCCGTTCGAACTGATCGAGTGACCGTTTTTGTGACCGCACTCACAAACTTTGTGGTCATCTTTCCTAATTGCTCGGTTCAAGTGTCCTGGTGATTTTGTCTCCTTCGCTGCAACGTGAGCGACGGAGCATTCGACGAAACACCCAGGAAAATTTTCCCTCCGGAAGGGTAGGGAAATGTCCCTTTCCATACACTCCTCTCGTAGTAACCGAGAGAGACTCTTCGTCCACGGCATCCACTGATGATCGGCTGTTCTGGGAGGTGCGAATTGAGCGGACGTCACGCCCTCGTTCTGGGAATCTGTCTTCTGTTCGCCGCGGTCGACGTACATGCGCAGCAGTGCACGCGCACCGTGAAGGCGGATGTCGTCGCGATCGATCAGGCGTACTTCATCAATCGTCTCGGCACCGCGCGCCCCGGAGGGTTGCTCTTCGCGCTGCGCAGCGACGTCGAGTCGACGGATGCCGCGAATTCCGCGTTGCAGCCGGGGCGCGTGCAGTTGAAGTCGTACAAACGTCCGCGGCCCTTCGTGCTGCGCGCGAATGTCGGCGACTGCGTCGACATCAAGTTCCAGAACCTCCTCGCCAACAATCCCACCGATCCCGTGCAGCCGATGACGCGCAACGTGTCGCTGCACATCACCGGCATGTCCTTGCGCGAGTCGATCGCCAGCGACGGCATGTGGGTCGGACAGAATCCTCCCGGCGCGACAGGCATGAGCGGCGACGTCGCGCCCGGCGCCTCGATCACCTACAAGTTGTATGCGAGCGCGGAAGGATCGTTCCTCATTTACTCGCAGCCGGGAGACTTCAACAACTTCGGCACGCAGCAGCTGACGATGGGACTCTTCGGCGCGCTGAACGTCGAGCCGGCGGGCGCGGAGTGGTATCGCAGTCAGGTCACGCAGTCCGATCTCGCGATGGCGACGAACGGTTCGTTCCCTGACGGACATCCGAAGATCAACTACGACGCCGTTTATCCGCCGGGAAATCCGCGCGCGGGCAAGCCGATCCTGCGCATGCTCGACGCCGACAACAACGTCGCCCACAGCGATCTCACCGCCGTCATCACCGGTCCGCATCACGGACTCTTTCCCGGCGACGGCGGCAACAATCCGATCCTTCCGAATCGCAACTGGCCGTTCCGCGAAGTGACCGTCCACTACCACGAGTCGCAGGACGTCGTGCAGGCGTGGGCGTACTTTTATCCGCAGAACAGCGGCGTCACCGCACACGTGCCGACCGTCAACGCCGGCTCCGACAGCTTCGCGATCAACTACGGACTCGGGGGCATCGCTCCCGAGATTTTGTCGAATCGCATTCGCATCGGTCCGTCCGCCGATTGTCCCGAATGCAAGTTCGAAGAGTTCTTCCTGAGCTCGTGGCCGCAGGGCGATCCCGGCATCGTGGTCGATGTCCCCGCGAACGCCGAGGTCTCGACGCCGTGTCAGTTCGACGCGCAGTTCCTCGGCGCGCCGTCCCTCGGCGGCGTGAGCCGTCCGTGCATGGAGTCGCGCAAACTCCCGACGAAGGCGTTCTATCCCGACGATCCGTCGAACGTCTATCACTCCTACCTCGGCGATCACGTTCGCTTCCGCATCCTGCACGCCGGCGCGGCGGTCACGCACGTGCATCACCATCACGCGCATCAGTGGCTGCATTCGGGCACGGACCAGGACAGCAACTATCTCGACAGCCAGTCGATCGGGCCGGGTGCGTCGTTCACGCTCGAGCTGGTGTACGACGGCAGCGGCAATCGCAACCTCACCGCCGGCGACTCGATCTTCCACTGCCACTTCTATCCGCACTTCGCGTCCGGCATGTGGGCGCTCTTCCGCGTGCACGACGTCTTCGAAGCGGGCACGCAGCTCGACGACGCGCAGCGCGCCGCATCCGGCGCGCGCGCGCTTCCCGATCCCGAGATCAAGACCGGCACGCCGATTCCCGCGATCGTTCCGCTGCCGAACATGCCGATGGCGCCGCTGCCGTCGAAGGTCGAGATCGTCGACGGAAAGGTGAAGCTCGACGGCGACGGGTTCCCCGGCTATCCGTTCTACATCCCCGGCATCCCCGGACATCGCGCGCCGCATCCGCCGCTGGACTTCGCCGTCGATCCGAAAACGAACGAGGCGTACGACGGAGGTCTGCCGCGCCATCTGATCACGGGCGCGGTCGTCTCCAACGAACAGCACACGCTCACCGATTGGAGCAAAGACCTGTCGAGCATCACCGCCTTCCAACTGCCGGAAGACGGCACGCCATCGGAGAAGCTGGCGATGTCGTTCTTCGGACAGCACCTGCATCCGAGCTACACGCAAAACGGCGCGGCGCAGCCGTTCAAGGTGAACGGACTGCCGCGCGGTCCGCAACACGGCGCGCCGTTCGCCGATCCGGCGGTCGACGACGGAAACGCAGTGGGGACCGAGGTACCGCCTTACCGAGGTGTCGATTTACAGGTCGATGCCGTCTTCAACAAGGCGGGATGGCACTATCCGCAGCAGCGCATGATGGCGCTCTGGCAGGACGTGAACGACTTCGTCACGAACAAGCGTCCGCCGGAGCCGCTGTTCTTCCGCGCCGCGGCGAACGACGTCATTGAGTACTGGCACACGAATCTCGTGCCGGCATACTTCGAGCTCGACGACTTCGAGGTCCGCACACCCACCGACATCCTCGGGCAGCACATCCACCTCGTGAAGTTCGATGTCACGTCATCCGACGGCGCAGCGAACGGCTTCAACTACGAAGACGGGACGTTCAGCCCGGAAGAAGTGCGCGTGCGGATCGATGCGATCAACGCGTCGGGCGGATTGTGGAACTACGCCAGGACGTCGCAGACGAAGCTCGCGCCGAAGACGATCGCCGAGCTCGGAAAAGGACCGGGCGAGCAGTGGGTGGGTGCACAAGCAACGGTGCAGCGCTGGTGGGTCGATCCGCTCATCGACACGCAGGGCACCGACCGCACCTACATGACGGTCTTTACGCACGATCACTTCGGACCGTCGACGCACCAGATGGTCGGCTTGTACGGCGGACTCCTCGTCGAGCCGCCGAACACGAAGTGGACGTCGCTCGATGGCAAGACGCTCTTCCGCGACTGGACGAAACGCAATGACGGCGGACCGACGAGCTACGCCGCGAACATCCTCTACAAAAACGACGACCTGAAGAGACCGGCGAGCTATCGCGAGTTCGGCCTCCTCTGGGGCGACATGCAGTTCGTGTACAACTCCACGAGCCGCTCGCAGCCCGACTGCTATCCCGGCCAGACCTACAACTGTCTGCCCGTCGCGGACGGCGCGTCGTATCAAGGGTGGTCGGTGGTGAATGCGGCGAACGCGAATCCGGCGCCGCCGGTGCCGCAGAACCCGATGCTCACCTGTTTTCAAAACTGCACGCCGCCCGCGGGCGCGCCGATCAGTCAGGCGACGCCGACGTATCCGGCGACGCCGTCGCCGTTCCTCATCGGCGACTTCGGCGGCGCGTCGATCTCGATGAACTACCGCACCGAGCCGCTGCCGCTCCGCATCAGCGACGCAAACTGGAACCAGGCCGCCGGAACTGCGGGCGATCTCGCGTACGCGTTCGCGTCGATCCCGCGCGCGAACCCCGCGTTCAGCGTGCAGCCGGCAGGCGGATCGAAGATCAACTCCGCGTGCAGCGGCAGCTCCTGCTTCACCTTCCCGCAGGATCCGATCTCCGGCGGCATGCAGGCCACCGATCCGTACACGCCGCTCCTCGCCGGATACGAAGGCGACAACGTGCAGATCCGCCTCCTCTCCGGATCGCACACGTCGATGCACGACTTCAACATGCACGGACTGCGCTGGCTGTATCAGCCGTTCTCGACGAACTCCGGCTATCGCAACACGCAGTTCATCATTTTGTCCGAGCACTTCGAGACGTTGTTCCAGTTGCCGCAGATCAATGCGCAGGTCGCGGCCGACTATCTCTACAACCCGACCGCGTCCTACGAAGGATTGACGAACGGCATCTGGGGAATCCTGCGCTCGTTCAATCCGAGCCAACAACAAACGTTCCTCGCGCCGATCCGCACGGCGGTCGCAGCTCCAGCCGCGCCGCAACCGGTGGCGAACGCGAACTGCATATTGCCGCAGTCGTGCACGCGCAACTTCGAAGTGCACGTGAAGGTGGTGCCGCAGAATGGTCTCGTCTACAACTCGCGCGGAATGAACCTCGCCGGCGGAGCGGGCACGAGTCCGCCGTTCGTCGATCCGTTCGCGATCGTCTACACGCTCGGCAATCAGCCGGTGAATCCCGCGACCGTGCAGCCGCTCGTCCTGCGCGCGCGCGCCGGCGACTGGATCCACGTCACGCTCGTCAACGATCTCACCGGCAACGAGCCGGTGTTCAATCCGTCGAACGCCGAATTCGCGAGCCGCTTCCAGCAGGTCCCGTACGCGTATCCGTACGCCGTGCAATTCAATCCGTCCGCGAGCGCGGGACTGCACGCGCAGCTCGTCGACTACAACGTGACGACGAGCGACGGCGCGAACGTCGGCAACAATCCCGCGCAGACCGCGAAGCCGAACGGCGGCACCGCGGAGTATTGGTGGTACGCCGGGAAGATCGAAGGCAATACAGCGACGCCGGTCGAATTCGGCGCGGTGAACCTACTGCCGGCCGATCCGCTGATGCAGGTCTATCACGGACTGTTCGGCGCGCTGGTGATCGAGCCGCAGGGATCGCGTTGGGTCGAAGACCCGCAGTCGCCCGCGTCAGCGACGGTGTTCAACGGCAACAACGTCTACCGCGAGTTCGTGCTGATGGTGCAGGACGACGTGTCGATGTACGTGAACCAGCTGCCGTTCTACGCGGCGAACCCGCTGTCGGCAGTCAACTACAAAACCGAAGCCGCGGTCGGACGATACGGCGCGCTGCTGAACGGCGCGCTCGGACTCGCCGCGCCTCCGAACTGGACGAACCTTTCGTTGGCGGATCTGAAGTCCGCGTCGAACGTGCTTTGGTCGTCGGTCGACACGACGAAGATGACGGCGAACCAGCTCGTCGCCGGCGATCCGCAGACTCCGATCCTGCGTGCGCCCGCGGGCATGCCGGTGCGCATCCACACGCTCTCGCCCGGCGGCATCGGCGACAACCAGCAGTCGTTCGAGCTGACGGGACACGTCTGGCAGGAGACGCCGTACACGAATGACTCCACGAAGATCGGCTACAACTCGAAGTCGTACTTCAGCGGATTGATCACCGGACTCGGACCGACTGCCGGATATCCGCTCGTCCTCGAGAACACGCCCGACGGCGGCGGCACGCCGGCCGGCGGCAAGTTCCGCATCGCCGGCGACTATCTGTATCGCAGCTGGATGGCGAATCAGTTCGACTCCGGAATCTGGGGCATCTTCCGCGTCGCGCCGGCGACGGCGGGAGCGGGATTCCCCGACACCGTCGGCATCACGTCGATCAAACAGAACGGCACGAGCGGATATACGGTCAGTGGATTCACGACCGTGTCGCCGCAGAACGGCAAATACGCCGCCTCCGTGACCTTCTCGTTCGGCGGGAAGGCGTCGGTGTCGAACGGATTGTGGAGTTACAGCGGTCGCGGCAACGCGCCGTCGTCCTTCACCGTGCGCTCGCCTCTCGGCGGCATCGCGACGTGGGGAGTCGAGAGCGTGCGACCGCTGGCGATGGCGATGGAAGCCAAAGCGCCCGCGCCGATGCGCAGCGAGCCCGCGGTGCGGAAGGAGAAGAAGCCACGGCAACCGAAATGAAGCGACTCGCTTGCGCTCTCGCTCTCGCGCTGCCGCTCGCGGCGCAGACGAATGTCGATCGCGGCATCGCGGTCCAGCTCGCTGTCTCGCCGCATGTCCTGCATGATGGAGATACCATCCAGGTCCAATTTTCCCTCCGCGATGAAGCGACGAAGACGCCGCTGACGGGCGCGCATCCGGCCGCATGGCTCGCGCCGCGCACACGCGACTGCACCGCCAACGTCGCCCGCTTCCTGGGCGGCTCGATCGCCGATCGCGCGCCGGTCGACTTCAACAACTACTACGTCCTCGCGCTCAACGACGACGCGTCGATCAGCGTCGTCGACCCCCGCTTCAGCTTCGGCGGATCGCAGCTGCTCGCGATGATCCCCCTCGAGAGCCGCGGCGAAGACTGGGCGCTCGACGGCAACACGCTCTATGTCACGGAGCCCGCCGCCGGAAAAGTCGCAGTCATCGACACGACGACCTGGAAAGTCCGCGCGACCGTCAACGCGCCGCACGCCATGCGCGTGCAAGTGCACGACGCGCACGCGTGGATCGTTGGCGACGAGATCCTCGTGCTCGACGGCGACCGCGTGATCACGCGCATGCCCGGGAAAGAGATCGCGTTCGATGACGCGCATACGGCATTCGTGATGAACGAGGACGGTGTGATTCGAGTTGACACGCGTGCGCTGTCGCCCCGCGGCGAGGAGAGCGGGCGTCCCGCCCGCCCCCGGGAGGCAGGCAAGATGCCCGCTCTCCTCGCCTGGTCCTCCTCCGCCCAAATGCTCTATGCCGCCGATCCCGACAGCGGCCGCGTCGTCGCAATCCGTCGCGGAAAAATCGCCGCCACCATCAACGCCACTTCCGGCTTCACGCAGCTCCGCTTCTCCGGCCGATTCGGCTTCCTCCCGAATCCGAAGAACAACATCGTCGAGATCATCGACGCCGCATCGAATCGCATCGTGCAGACCGCCGATGTTCCCGACGCTCCCGATCAGGTCACGTTCACGTCGACGCTCGCGTACATCCGCCGCCGCGGCAGCGACAGCGTGATGATGATTCCGCTGCAGAACGTCGGCGTGTCGGATGCGATCGGCGTCGCCGACTTCACCGGCGGGCAGCACGCGCTCGGCGCGGGGAAATTCGGCGCGCTTGCCGACTCGATCGTCGAAGCGCCCGACGGTCCCGCGGTGCTCGTCGCGAATCCGGCTGATCGCTCGATCTACTACTACAAGGAAGGCATGGCCGCGCCGATGGGCGGCTTCAACAACGGCTCGCGCGAGCCGCGCGCCGTGCTCGTCGTCGATCGCAGCCTGCGCGAGAAATCGAACGGCGTCTACGCGACGTCCGCGGTCGTCGAAGACGCCGGCAAGTACGACGTCGTCTTCTTCCTCGACTCGCCGCGCGTCGTCAGCTGCTTCCCGCTCGAAGTCGCCGAGCGTCCCGAAACGACCGCCAAGCGCGAGCACGCCGTCATCGTCGAGTCGCTCGCACCCGTCGTCGCCGCGCGCGCCGGCGCGCCCGCGCAACTCCGCTTCCGCATCACCGACGTTTCCACGCATCAAACGCGCGCCGCCGGCGAAGTCGAGATCGTCGTCATGGAGGCGCCCGGAGTCTGGCAACGCCGCACGACCGCGATGCCGTCGCAGGACGGCACCTATGCGATCGAAATCACCCCGCCGTCGGCCGGGACGTACTACGCCTGGATTGCCTCAGCCGCCGCCGGACTCCCGATCAACAACCCCTATTTCATTCGGTTCGAGGTGGACTGATGGCAACGGCCCGCAGGAAGAAGAAGCAGAAGGAGACACAGGAGAAGCCGATGAGCGATGACAACACGAAAAAGCCTTTCGATCCAAATGACGTTGCGTACTGCAAGATCCATCCGGGAATCGGCATCGCTCGCGTCGGCGACAGTCTTGACGGATTCTTCATCGGGCCGGAAACGCCGGGCGAGATGGTGCATCCCGTCGGCGGATTCAAGGACGAGCACGGCCGCATCAAACGCCAGGCCGCGCGCTTCCGCGTCTACGCGTACAACGCGGCTGGCGAAGCGATCTACGAGCTCACCGCAAATGACGCCGACATTAACTGGAGCGTCCAGCTCGCGAACAAGAAGGCGAGCTATCGCATCTTCCTCGGCCGTTACTGGGACATTCAGTATCCCGACGTGAAGAAATACGCCGACGAGCACTTCGGCGGACAGCCGCCGATGCGCAATCAGGAAGTGAGCGTGAACGATCCCGAACAGCGCTCGCAGCTCCTCGACATCCGTCCCGAGGCGCGCACGATCGGCGGGAGAAACGAGAAGGGCACCAAGTACGAGCTGACCGGCTCGTTCGGTCCGCTCAAATATACCGTCGCCAGCGCAGACGTCACGATCGACGGCAAGGACGTCTCCAATCAGAATGTACTGCTCGGAACCCGCAGCGGCTTCATGAACGTGCCGTTCGTCGATCCGACGCAGCCCGACCTCACCAAGCAGTTTCAGGAGGCGGCGAAGCAGTACAAATGGGTGCCCGGCGTGATGCAGGAGCCGATCGCGGAATCGGGCTCGGCGCAGGTCTACCTCGGCGAGCTGCGCACCGACGCCCACGGACGTCTCCTCGTCCTCGGCGGCCGCGGCGAGTCGCGCTCGCTCATCCCCGACAACGACGTCGGCTTCCTCAACAACGACGACTACTTCGGCAGCAACGACTATTGGTATGACGACGTCAGCGACGGCGTCGTGGGCGCCGAGGTCACGTTGAAGGACGGACGCCGCGTCGAAGTGAAAGCGAAGTCGTGGGTGCTCTGCGTGCCGCCGAAGTTCGCGCCCGACTTCGAGTGCCTCACCACGCTGAAGGATCAGAGCGATCAGGTCGCGCAGAACAAAGGTCAGATTCCCGCGCAGACCGAAGTCTCCTTCAAGGATGACATCTATCCGATTCTTCTCCGCCTCAATCACTACCAGTGGGTGAACCAGTTCGCGCTGCAGCAGCACGGCAACGGCATGGTCTTCGATCCGCTGAGCCAGGGACCGGGAACCGCGAACATCTTCCCGAAGCTCCACGAAAAGAGCGGGAAGGACGGCGGCACGGATGCCAACGCCGAGATGCGCATGCACGTCTTCAAACGCATGCGCAAACCGATTGCGGTGCTGCAGGCCGAACATCCCGACATGCCGTTCGATGAGTTGATCGTTTCGCCGTACGCGGACGAACAGTCCGGCATGGCCAAGATGCCGCAGATGTGGGGCGACGGCGGCGACGGTCTCGATCCGGTCGGCAAGGTCCTGGAGGATCCGACCGAGCAGACCAATCCCGGCCAGGGCATTCCCGGCGGCACGTACGTCACCTGGGCCACGCTCACGCAGCGGCAATACAACGCGATGCGCTTGTGGGCCGAAGGTAAATTTGTTGACGATTGGCCGCACGGACGCAGTCCGCTCGATGCGCCGAAGTCGCTTCCGACCGCAAAGTTGCCGATCAAAGAGCAGCCGGTGTCACTCGACAACGCCGCGATGCTGCCGTGCGTCGGCGCGCCGTTCTTCCCCGGCATCGAGCTCACGTACATCTGCGAAAACTCCGACTTCTGGGCCGAGCTCGGACGTCCCGACTGGCGCAACATGGAGCCGGGCGACGTGATCCGTCACATGGCGCTCCCGTGGCAGGCCGACTTCTCGGAATGCAATCACCGCTGGTGGCCGGTTGCGCGTCCCGACGACATCGTGACCGAGGCGCAATACGAGGACGTCCTTCGGAACTACGACCCGACACTCGACGGTCCGCTGCAGGCCGTCCTCGCCGGCCGCACCGAGTGGGCGCGCGGCATCCCGCAGGTTTCGCCTGGCCTCGACAACGGCATGGTCGCGCACTGGAGCGAGTTCGGCTTCATCGTGCCGCGCACGGTCCACGGTGACACCGTCTACGTCGAAACGGATCGCGATCCGTACGCCGGCTGCTCGGAGCGCGACGCGTTCTATTACCTGATGAACATCGCCGACTATCCGGCCTTCGAGCCGCATGCGAGGCTGATGGTCGAGCAGTACCTCGCACAGGCGCGGCAGAACGCCAGCGATCCGCAGACCGTGAATCTCTTCGGCATGTACGGCTGGAACTACTTCCAGTACACGCCGGAAGCGTTCGACGCGCGCATGCAGGACATCTACAACCAATACGTCCTCGCCAACGCCAACGCGAGCTATCTGTCGAACACCACCTACGAGTACCAGCGTTACCTGCAGATCCAGCTCGCGCCGTTCAATCAGCTCGACGGCACGTGGATTCGCCAGGCCGGACCTCCGGGAACGGTCGACCAGGTGCGCAATCTTCTTTTCCAGATCTACATGGATGAACTGGGCGACGCGATCGTCGAGCACAACCATGCAAACGTCTACACCGACACCTTGCACAACCTGAATTTCTATCCGTACGACATGCAGACCCGCGACTACGCGAACGACTCGCGGTTCCTCGACTCCGCGTTCACGGAGCCGGTGTTCCTGTTGGCGATCTCCAACTTCACCGAGGACTATCTGCCGGAGATTCTCGGCATGACGCTGTATCTCGAATGGTCGTCAGTCGGTCTCGCGATCACCGTCGCTACGCTCGAGTCCCTCGGCATGGATCCGTCGTACTACCGGCTGCACGTCGGCATCGACAACGCGTCGGCGGGACACGGCGCGCTGGCGAAGCAGGCCGTCGAGCTCTATCTCGATCAGGTCCGCGTGCAGGGCGGCAACGTGCAGGAAATGTTCGAGCGCATCTGGACCGGCTACGTCGCGTTCGGAACCCTCGGCACGCTGAATCAGGACATCCAGGCGCAGTTCACACAGCCGGAGTCGCTGCTCAATCGCATGATCGACATGATCAATTCGAAGGCGCAGTACGCGCGGCAGAACCACGGCAACAAGAAGCTCGGACCCAACTTCATGAACGACTGGTTCGACGATCCGGCCGGCCTGCTCGACGAGCTCGTCGCCTCCGGCTTCATCGTTCCGGGCTATCCGGAGAAGAGTCCGTTCTTCCAGCTGACGTCCTTCACCGGCCCGATGTTCCACGTCTTCACGCCGGAAGAGCTGAAGCTGTGGGAGAACTACATCGTCTCCCTCGATCCGCCGGCGAAGCGTCCGGAGTTGAATCTCGAAGCGGCGATGCTTTACGTTATCGACAAGCTGCGCCAGCGGCAGTCCGGCACGCCGGGACATCACGCGCGACTCACCGGAGTCGACCCGCGCAACAACCAGACCGTCACGATGCCGATCGCGTGGTGGTTCGAAGAGCAGTTCGGCGACAAGCCGAACATCAACGACTACACCGTCCTTCGCGCGTTGCGCAATCCGGTCAACGGATGGATCACGCCGGGCAACTCCGGAACGAGTCCGCTCCTCACGCAGCTCCTCGCCGGCATCGGCGACATGGCCGAGGCGTTCCGCGCGTACGTGCCGGATCATCTGCTCGTGCCGACGCCGGACAAACAGATCGTGCAGCCGTTCACGTATAAACAAGTGCTGGCGATGTGGGTCGACGACGGATGCCGCGTCGAAGGCGTCGTCGATACGAGTCTCACGACCCAGAAGCAAGCTGCCGCGAAAGGCCGGCTCGCGATTCGGGACAAGGAGAAGCCGGGAGCCCCGGTCACCGAGGTTCCGGCTGCGCCGCAGCTGCCGAAGTGGGTTCGCCCGCATCGCGTCTACGGCATGGGCGTTCCGCATTGATCCACGACGTTCTCATCGTCGGCGGCGGTCCCGCCGGCGCGGCGACGGCAATCGCGCTCGCCGATCGCGGAGTCAAATCCGCGATCGTCGAGCGCAACCCCGCGCCGCCGCCGCGCGTCGGCGAGACCCTGCCGCCGTCGGTGCGAAATCCACTCGAGAAACTCGGCGTGTGGCAGCGCTTCCTCGACGATCGTCACGACCCCGCGGTGGGCAATCGCTCCTCGTGGGGCAGCGACCGCATCGACGAGATTCATTTCATCCGCAACGCCTACGGAAACGGCTGGCACATCGACCGGCAGAAATTCGAAGGGATGCTGCTCGACGAAGCGCGCGCGAGAGGCGTGACGTTGTTCATGGGCGAGAAATTCGATCCGCAGACGTCGCACCGCGCCCACTTCGTCGTCGACGCGACGGGACGCGCATCCTTCATCGCGCGACTCGCCGGCGCGGACCGAATCGCGATCGATCACCTCATCGCACTCACCATGTTTCTCGAGCCGCGATTGCCAGACCCCCAACAAAAATTCACGCTCATCGAAGCCGTGGAAAACGGCTGGTGGTACTCCGCGCCGCTGCCCGACGGACGACTCGTCGTCGCATACATGACCGACGGCGACCTCGAACGCGAAGAGTGGAGCGATGCCGTCGCGCGCACGCACACCACGCGCGAGCGCATCGCCGCCTACGCGCCGGCTGACGACGAGCCCCACATCGCATCCGCCAACACTTCGCGACTCAACACCGTCATCGGCACCAACTGGCTCGCCGCCGGCGACGCCGCCACTGCATTCGACCCGCTCTCCTCGCAAGGCATCATCACCGCCCTCGAATCCGCGCTCGACGCCGCCACCGCGATCGCCGACGACAACCTCGCGCACTACGCCGAGAACGTCACCGACCGCTACCGCCAATACCTCGTCGAGCGCGCCCAGTACTACGCCGCCGAGCAACGCTGGCCGCACTCCGAATTCTGGCGTCGCAGACAGTTGCACCTTCAAGCGAGCCATGCAAACGCTTCATAACCTCCCGCGCCCGACCGATGGCGGATGGCAGATGGCAGATGGCGATGTTCGCCATTCCGCCGTCCGCCATCCGCCATCTGCCATCCGCCATCGGGGCACGTCCTTACGAAACCTCGCGCTCGCTCTTGCCGCCGCGTTCCTCCTCATCGCCGCCGCCCCGCCCCCCGACGTCGCCCTCACCGACGAAACCAGCCGCGCCGTCCACTTCTACGCCGACATCGCCAAAGACAAAACCGTCGCCGTCAACTTCATCTTCACCAGCTGCAGCACCATCTGCCAGCCCATGAGCGGCACCTTCGCGAAAGCCGAGACCCTCCTCGGCAAACGCAACGCCCGCCTCGTCTCCGTCAGCATCGACCCCGAAACCGACACCCCGCAAAAACTCGCCGCGTGGAAAAAACGCTTCCACGGCGGCGCGTCCTGGACCCTCCTCACCGGCCCCGAAGAAGAAGTCGACAAACTCCGCAAATCCCTCGGCGTCTTCACCCCCGACCGCATCAACCACACCCCCATGGTCGTCGTCTTCAACGACACCAGCGGAAAAACCACGAGAGTCAACGGCCTGACCAGCGCCCAAGCCATCATCGACGCCATCGACTCCGTCACCCCAACCGCCGAAGACCACGGCCGCGCCATGTACACGAACGGCCCCAACGCCGACATCACCATCGGCGACAACACCATGTCCTCCGTCGCCATGGCCTGCGCCGGCTGCCACTCCCCAGACGGCCACGGCAAAACCGAAGGCGGCGTCGCCGCCCCCGCTATCACCGCCGACGCGCTCTCGCACGCGTCGCCCTCCCGCAAACGCGAAGCGTACGACCCCCGCCACCTCATCCGCGCCATCACCCTCGGCTTCGACAGCAGCGGCAACCCCCTCGCGCCATCAATGCCCCGCTACCACCTCACCCGCAACGACGCGAACGACCTCGTCGCCTTCCTGCTCCGCCTCGGCACCAAACCCGAGCCCGGTCTAACCGACAACGCGATCCGCATCGGCGTCCTCACGCCTGCGGCCAGCCGCGAGGCGATCGTGGCGTGGGCGGCGGGAGTGAACGAACGCGGCGGCATTTACGCGCGGCGGGTGGAGGTCTCGTTCGATACGGAGGACGTGTTCGTGGCGATTGGCGGCGAAGCCGCCGCAGGCGAAGCCGGCGGGGATGTGCCGCGCGTAACCATCAGCGACCCGCTGCGCGCAGCGCAGCTCGTGGAGGAGACGTTGCGGAGGGCGGGTGGGGGAGTGACGCGGGCGACGTTCGTGGAGACGATGAAATCCGTGCAGCGGCGCGAAGTCTCTCGTTGAAGCGGAGTCGCTTTCGGCGACCGTAGGCTACTTGGGATTGCGTGCCGTCGAAGCTGACACCGTGTGTGGGCGAAGACGATGATGAGGATGCCGCGTTTGCCAACCGCGCCCGCCTGGTCGTCGAGCGCATTGAGGCACGGCTCGCGTGCCGGCGATCGCAAGACAGGATAACCACATAGCAGCGGCAAGCACCAGCACGCAAATCCGAATCGCTTCTGCCCTGGATCGCGTGCGTGGCCTCGTATTCACGACATCAGCCCAACGAGAACCAGCGCCTTATTGGCGCCCTATTCCCGGAAGGGTTCTGGTTGGACGTTCACTGCTCATGCTTTTTTTTCTTCGTCATCGCGGGGTCTTTTTTCCAGATGTCGAAGGTATTCTTTTCAGGTTGTGCTGCTGGTTGTGCGGGCTGTGGTGGCGGCTGTACAGTCTGTGCGGTCTGCGCGGGCTCGGGCGTTTGAAGCTTGCCGCGGACGGCTTCCATCAGCTCCTGGTCGATGCCTTCGAAATCGGCCAACGGGAGGTTGCCGGCGCCTGTGGTCTCGACAACGACATCGTCGTTCTGCTGTTTGACGATGCGGGTGATTTTTCCGGCATGCAAGGGATGGCCGGGACGGGTGTAGGTCGTTGCCTCCAATCCGTCCTCATTGATGACGATCGTCACCGGATCGGGGCGATCCAGGTCCAGGCAGTTCCTGACTTTCGTCCGGTTGCGTCCAGGAGTCTGGAACCGCGCCTCGGAAAGCATCGTTTCGTAGACCAGCTTCGGCGTGCAGTCGGGGTGTTTCGCGGAGGAACAGATGCTGGTGACGCTCGGATGTTTCTTCACCGACGAGGGCGGATAGAAGGTCACGATGCCGTCGTCGGCGGAGCAGGGCGAGAACGTGCAGGCCACCTTGCCGTCGCGAACGTAGATTCCTTCGTTGTCCAGCGCGAGCTGGCACAGAAGGCCGCCGTCCTGATCGCTGCCGATGCCGACGGTGTTGATCACCATCCTGCGTCCCGTCCTCGATTCCTGCAGCGATTGCACGAGCCGGAGGACCTCCCCGGTCGTCGGTCTGCCGTCGGTAACGACGAAAAGCGTTCGTACATCGGGCGTCTGAAACCCGAGCTGCAGTGCCTCCGCCATTGGCGTCCCGCCCGCGGCGTAAATTCCGGCGAGGTATTGTCTTGCCAGAGACCTGCCGGCGGGACTCGCCGTGCGAACGCCGGCTGGCCATTCGTGGGTGTACTCGCCGAACGTAATGATCGTGAAGTTGGTCCCGTCGCGAAGGCTGTCCAGCGCGCGGACGAGCTCGCGGCGCGCGGATTCCATTTTCGAAATCTGCGTTGCCGTGCCGGTTCTGGCCGCGCGATCGATGATGGCTCGTCCGATCTTCGATCGCTCGGCAGACGTGCCCTGGATCAGGGCGGCCAGACCGCGCACGATCGATCCCGTGATCTGCTCGCCGCGATTGTCCATGCTCCCGGAGACGTCGAGAAGAAACGCGACCCCGCCGTCCTCGATCGGAACGCCGTAATACTCCTGCGCCGACACCATCACCGGCCGCCACAGCAGAAAGACGCAAAAAACGTATAGAAATCGCCTCGGTCTCTGTCGCATCACCGGTTCCTCGATTGCAGGCTCGTGTAAGACAGACACGGATTACGGCGTTTGGTCGGGCGCGATGTCGTTATCCACACGAATCGCAACAGTTGGATTGCTGCCCTGGGCCTTCGCCTGTGGTTGCGCAGTCAATTTCCGGCGGCCGCGATCGCGCCAGAGGTATTCCAGCGGCCTTCCGGATTGCCGTTGAGCGTGAAGGCGGCCCAATCTCGCGGATCCGGATAGTCGCCGTGCAGCATCTGCAACTGCGCGTGCCGCAGCGCGTCGGCCGCGGAGTCGCCGCTGAGGAGACGGCAGTAGAAGTGGCTCATCAGCGTCGCGGTCGCGTCGTCACTGATGTTCCACAGCGTCGAGATCACGCCGGGAGTCCCGGCATACAGCAGCGCGCGTGTCAGACCGACGATCTCGTCACCCGCGCTGCTCTTGCCGATGGCGGTCTGACATGCGGAGAGGACGACGAGATTCACGCCGGTCAGGTCGAGGTCCGATAGAATCTCGTGGACTTCGAGATTGCCGTCACTCCCATCGCCCCCGGCCAGTGCGAGGCGGCTGAACAGCGGCGCGTCGGCCTCGTAGAAACCGTGCGCGGCGATGTGCACGAGATCGACCTCGCCCTTCAACTGATACAGAAGGCTTTCTTTCGCCGCGGCGCCGACCATGGGCACCGATCGCAGTTCGGCTCCCACCATCATCGCTTCGCGCAACGCTCCCGGCAGCCTCGGTGACACCCCTGCGGGCGCGCCAAGAACGAGAGCCCGTCCATTCACGGGCGTCTCTTTCTCGCGCAGAAAACGGAGGGTGCTCGCGCTCGGCGCGTAGGTGATGGTGTAGTCCTCGATCAGATGCCGCTGTGTGGCCGGATCGCGAAACGCGCCAAACGGCAGGTAGTGCAGGCGGAGATGCGGCACGATGATGAGCCGTTGGTTGCGAACATGTTTACGCAGCGGCGCGAACAGCCGCTCGTACATCTCGTCGAGCGTGACCTCGTCACAGGAGGCGTTCGGAACGCTCACTCCACGCGCGCTTTGTCCAAACTGCCGCATTGCGCACGCCGCGCGATCGATCCATGCCTCATCGACGGGCAGCAGCACATATTCGAGCATCGTGCGGTCGAGCACCCACGCGTGAACCATGTCGTGGGACACGAAGTAGCTGACCAGGGTCGTGGCGTGCGGGAGCTCGGCACGAATGGCCTCGATCGACGCCGTCTCGACGGCGGTGATCGACGAGTATTCGGGATCGGAGGCCTTCAGACGCGTCCTCAGCCCCGTGTAGCGCAGACGGGCGCCGCGAAGATCTTCCTCGAGATTTCTCGACGGCGCGGTCCGAGCCTCCTGCTGCCATCGTGCGATCTGCGACCGCAGCGCTTCCGCCTCCTGGGCGATGGGACTGTCCGGATCACTTTTGGGCCGAATGCGGCGATTGCCGACGAGTTGCAGGAACGCGCGTGCACGCGCGCGCTCCGATACCTCGAACGCCTGATCCGCATGGTTCGTCAGAACCAACGCTTCGATCAACATATCGAAATAAAAACGTCGGTTGCCGAGGAATCCGCTGAGGAGGTCGTCCTCCAGCACGCCATCCAGCGCGGCATCGAACGCTTCCGACGCCTTGGTCCCATATTCGACGCATCGCTCCCACTGCTCTTCTTCCGCGTACGTGACGGCGACGACTGCGAGCATAAGAGCACGGAGCTCGGCGTTCGGATTCAGGGCAAGAGCCCGCATTGCCGCTTCCCGGGCGGCGGGAAAGCGCCCCTGGCCGAGAGGCGACAGTATTCCGAGGAGCTCGGATTCAGCCCCCTTGAGAACGAGTCCACTGCGATCCACGGCCTTCAGATCGCCTATGGGGTTTGGCCCGCTAACGGTGCGGAGGAGTGCCGCAACCTCCTGCATGTTCTCTATCTCGCGCACTTCGGGTCGCTGCAACAAGCGATCGAGCGCTTGATTCAACTCCGCCGGCGTGCCGGTGTGGCCGGTCACGACGACGTCAAGCAAAGCCTTTCCGAGCCCGGTTCCGCTCTTGCCGGCCAGCGCTCGTGCTTTCTCGAACCCGGAGCTGGCGGCATCGTCCGCCCCGAGGTCGAAATAAGCCCCCATCAGCTGGACCAGGACCGCTGACTCGAGCAGCGGGTCGTCGATCGTGGCTACGAGCTCCAGTGCCTTCTCGCGGTCCGCGATTGCCGCTTCGTAGCGGCCACGGTCCTGATACATGAAGGCTCGGCCCAGGAGGAGAGTCACCTGTCCTTTCACATCCCCGTTCGCCTTGGCGACCGGCAGGGCGTCCGCGTAGACCTGTTCCGCGGCGGCAACGCGGCTTCCTCGCTCGAGGATTGTGGCGCGATAGCCGAGCAGCGACACCTCCGCTGCCTGTTCGCCCGCTGCGCGCGCCAAGGCCAGCGAGCGATCGTTCCAACCAAGCGCCTCATCCGTTCGCCCGCCAAGCATCTCGATTTCGGAGAGACCGTACAGCGCTTCTACATCTCCCTCTCGCCGGTCATCGACGGTGAAAGGCACCCTTATCTTCGGCGCAGCCAGCGCCCTTTGATAGCTCTCTCTCGCGTCGTTCAGCCGCCATTGCCGCCGCCGCAGATGGCCGACATTCCGCGCAATCGAGCGGTCGAGCATCCCACCGAAGGGCCCGGCGAGCTGAGAGGCAATCATGAGTTGCGTCTCCGCCTTCTCCAGCTCTCCTGCCGCGATGAGCGCGGAGGCATATCCGTCTCGCGAGACCGCTTCGAAGAACTGTAAAGATCGAGAGTAGACGGATCTCGGCGCCAGCGGCGAGCCATTCAGGATGTCGCGAAGCTCCGCAAGGCCGTCGAGAGGAAATGGTGCATCGCGTCTCTTCGCCCTTTCCACGACCGCGAGTGCCTTCTCGAGGCTCGCGAGCTTGAGGTCGGGCCGGCGGCCGAACCTCCGCTCGTATTCGACCAGCACCCACAAGGCCTTCCACGCCGCAACTGGATCGCCGGCGGCCTCAAAGCGCCGGCCGGCCTCTTCCAGATGCAGACGCGCGGCGTCAACGTTCTTCGACTCGATCGCGGCGAGTCCGAAGAGAAAAGAGCAATGACCTTCGCGGAGCGCATTGCCAGGTTGGCGACACGCGGCGAGGACGGCGTTCGTCAGTGCTGCATCATCCGCGATCAGAGCCTTGTCGCTCTGCGCGGCGTGCACGTCGGCTGCAATGAGCAAGAGAATGAGGATCGGGGCGTGGCGGATGTTCATCGCGATCGATGAGCCCTCTCTTCGAGAATGCGCCTGAGGACCTACTGCTTCTTCTTTTTCCGGACAGGGTCGTTCTTCTTCGGTAACGGTTGGATCTCCGGCTTCTTCGGCAGCGCGTCGATTTCTTTCTTCTTCGGTGGCGCCTCGGCTTCCGGTTTCGGTGCGAGCTTCTTGTGCAGGGCTTCAATCAGGAGGAGATCGACGGCTTCGAAGTCGCTGGGCCGGAGCTTGCCCGCACCAGTGGTCTCGACCACGACGTCGTCGCCTTGCTGCTTGACGATGCGCGTGATCTTTCCCGGATGGGACGGATGTCCCGGACGCGTGTAGTTGGTCGCCTCGAGTCCGTCGTCATGGATGACAATCGTCGACGGGTAGGGATCGTCGAGGTCGAGACAATTCGTGACTTTTTCCCGGGCGCGCGTCGCAGTCTGCAACCGCGCCTCGGACATCATCGTGTCGTAGACCAGTTTCGGCGTGCAATCCGGATGCTGGGCAGACGAACAGACGCGTGTGACGTGCGGCGTCTGGATGGCTTCCGGCGGATAGAAGGTGACGAGTCCGTCGTTTGGTAAACAGGGAGAGAACGTGCAGGCGACTTCGCGATCGCGGACATATACGCCTTCGTTGTCCAGGGCGAGCTGACAGAGAAGCGCGGAGTCCTGATCGAAGCCGATGCCGACTGTGTTGATCACCGTGCGCCGTCCTTGACGCGCCTCCTGCAACTGCCTTACGAGCCTGAGGACCTCGCCGGTCGTTGGCCGCCCGTCCGACACGACGAACAACGTTCGTACGTTCGGCACCTGAAAACCGAGTTGCAGTGCCTCAGCCATCGGTGTCGCGCCGGCTGCCGACATACTTGCGACATACTCCCTCGCCCGCGAGATCGACGCCGATCCCATCGTGCGAGCTCCGCCCGGCCATTCTGCAGCCACGTTGCCGAACGTAATGATCGTGAAGTTCGTGCCATCTCGCAGGCTGCTCAGCGCATGCAGCAACTCCCGTCGCGCGGATTCCATTTTCGAGATCTGCGGCGCCGACGGGACTGTGCGGCGGCTGTTGGTCTGTCCGGTTCCCGACCGCCACGCCTCATCGGGCTTGACGGTACCTGCCGGCACGCGCAGCGGCGTTCGCTCGGCCATGCTTCCCGACACATCGAGGAGGAAGGCCACACCGCCGTCTTCGATGGGGACGCCGTAGTACTCCTGCGCGTGTGCCCTCCAGCATAGGAAGGCGACGCAGAGAACGGCCCATACGCGGGCGAGGGCGAGGGCGTGTCGTGACATGAATGCCTCTTCGTGTGTGGATAGACACGAATCAGCTGCGTTTGTCTGGTCAGATCCAGAAGTGCCGCGAAACCGGGGTCAACTCCAACCTTCAATGTCTTCCAGAGCGTGATTCCCGATGGGACGGCGATGATCGACTATCGTTTCGCGTTCACCCTGAATGGCGATCCGCAGGGAATGTGGCGGTCGATTCGTCCTTAGACGGCGCCGCCGCCCCTCTTGCCGCGAAGTTACTGCGCCGTCGAGCCGTTCCGCGCACCGGCGGCTCGCACGGCGCGCGCGACATCAACGAGACTCGTGAATGGCTCAAAACGAGCGATGGCACCGTCGCGGACGAGGCGGCCGAGCTTCCCGCCCGATCGGACGTACACCGGCAGAGACGTCGCCGGCGTGGATCGGAGCAGTTTCCAGCGCGTTTCGTCCGGCGGCATCGGTCGAGCCAGTCGCGCGATATCGACGAACGTCGCGCCGGATCGCGCCAGCAGTCGTGCGAGGCGTTCGCCGTCGCGAGCCGCGTCGATGGCGAGCACCGACCCGCCGCCGTCCGTCAGCAGATCGGGGGAGGCCTGAAGACCCTCGCCGATCGACTGGAGGTCGGCCTCGCTGAAGCTCGCGAGCGTCAGCGAGCTCTCCGTCGCGGAGGCGATCACGGCTCTGGCGGTCGTGGCGTCGTTGTTCAGCAGCGCGGCGCGGAGGAAGACCGCGATACGTGACGGCAGGGCATCTTTCGGTGTGTTCTGCGCGATCGCCCGCCACACCTGCGGAGTGCGCGCGGCCGCGGCACGCAGGCGGGTTCGCCGCAGGGTCTCCGCAGCGGCGGAGCCGAGGGTCGAATCCGTGCGCGCCAGCTGCTCGAGCTCGCGGACCGTCGTATCGGCGAGCTCGCCGGAGTCGGCGCCGAGGAACGCCTTTGCGGTCGCCTCCGCGGGGGACGGTGGCGGCGCGACGGTCGCGGCGGAGACGGTTGCGGGGGCGTTTGTCGCGGTGTTTGTGGGAGCGGCGTCCGTCGAGGCCAGGAACGCGAATTCGGAAGGCTGCAGCAGGGCCACCGAGTTGCTGTCGACGGCGAGGGTGTCGACCCAGCGCGCGAGCTGCGTTTCGCGCTCGGCGATGGCCGCCTTCCGCTGCGCTTCCGGCGGCAACGGCGTTCGAAGCTCGAACGCGAGGATGTACTGGTGCCGTGACCTGGTCGACGGCTCGGAGTATGCGAGCGGCACCTGTTCCAGCAGGACCAGCGTCGGCGTCGATCCACCGGCCGCGAAGGTCATGCCGTTCCCATTCCCCACGAGTCGCACGTGCGCGACGCTGAGTCGAGACGGCGTCTGCCTCGTCCCGAACCCGGAGCTCTTTTTCTGCACGTGCCACGACCCGGGCAGTTGCTCCTCGGCCCCGCTGACGAGCGCATCGACCGAATAGCCGGTGCGCGAGGTCGACAGATCGGTAAAGGAGAGGAGCAGCATCGCTCCGCTGTCGTCGCGGCAGGCGAGGACCGGAGGCGTCGTGACCCCTTCCGCGACCAGCCACGCCGGCGCCTCCGCAGGGCGTTCGCATTTCCACTGTGACGGCGGGTCGGAGACGCGGACCGGCGCGGGGAGCATAGGCTGAGCCGCCACACCGAGGGAGAGGGCGGCGGCGATGAGTGTCGCGAGACAGTGCATGTTCATGATTGCGCTCCTGCATTGGCGGGGCATGGGGTGGACGAGGCGGGGGGGAGTGAGCTTCGGGCGCGGCCGACGGCGTCGAACAGCGTGAGCCCTTCTCCCGATCGCCCGGGGAATACCCAGCTGCGCCATTCGTCCCGCGTGAGTTGATCGAGGATCACGGCTTCGAGTGCGCCCGTGATCGAGAAGTACGGCACCATCGAGAGATCCGGCACGACCCCATAGTCGATCGTCTGTCCAAGAACGCTCGTGTCGGGACGGCCGAGGAGTGTCGCAGCCGTGCGCTCGAGATAGAGCGGAATGCCTTCGGTTCGCTCCCAGATGTCCTCTTCCATCACGGGAGTCGGTAGGTCGCGATGGCGGATCCGCCTCAGCTCGATGAACTCATCGACGCAGGCGCGTGCCTCGACGTCTTCGGTGTGCTTCTCCGCGCCGGCTCGCGCGGCCCACGCCAGCGCGCGGATCTCGCGCGAGAGAAGCCCGTTCCGTTCCGCCTCGGTGGTGTATGCGTTCTGAAGCTCCGCGCGCGACGCGTATGCACCGGATTGAGGGTTGCCGGGAAGGCGCATCTCGAGCGGTACATCGTTCTCGCGATCGACTTGGTAGTAGGCGTGAAATCCCTCGTGAATGGCCGTTAAGACGATGTCTTTTAGATCCTCGCGATTCGGGTCGAGCCTCACGGCGAGGACCGCCCGCTCGTCCGCGAGCCCGACCTCAATGCCGGGAACGAACGAGTAGCGCGCAGTGAAACGGCCGGCGATCTCGTTCGCTCGCAGGGGACCGGCCAGCCCCGGCACGCATCGGCCGATGCAGTACAGCGCCTCGCCGGCCGCATCGACCAGCAGCGGATGCGATGCCAGCGTGTAGCCGGGCCACAGACGGCCATCGAGCAGGAATGTGAGATCGGTGATCACGGCGGCGGTGTATATCGGTAGTGACGCGATCCCGACCGCAGACCAGTGGATGGCGTTGCGGTCGGGAGTCGCGATCGGTGTCGGTGGTTGGTCGGGGCCGTCCACCGATGTGCATGAGAGAAACGAAAGGACTCCGGTGATCGCTGCAGCGGCCGCTCGCCGGGAGAGACGGACGAACCGGCCGGAGCGTTGACTGACTACGGGCCGCTGCGGCATGAGCTAGTCTTTCTTCTTGTAGGCCCACTCCTGGTTCGGCTTGGGCACGTCGCGCTGATAAACCAGAGCCGCGGAGCTGTCGAGCAGACTGGTTTTCGCCACCTCCACGGACTGCTTCACCGCATACGCGTAGAAGTTGTTTTGCGAAACAGGCGTGCGATCGACCCGGTAGACGGCGTCCTTCAGAAATTCCGAACGCGTGTAGAAGTTGTAGACCTGAACGTTCGACTCGGTGGACGTGCACTTGTACTCATACTGGTCGTGCATAACCGAGCCCGAGTCGAGACACGGACGCAGCCATGGACGCTGGACGACGGTTCCCGACGGCGGGTCATCCGCAAACGCCGCAACCGCGCCCAGGAGAAGGAATAGTGAAACGAAAAGCCTCACACGAGACATAGAAACCCTCCTATTGTTGATTTATGGGTGAACGACCCCGATTCACGCGATTTCTGCACCGGCCGTGCCCGAGATTTCATGGCATTTCCGATTCAAATCGCCAAGTTAATGGGCGTCTTATGACAACAACGTGCGCGGACGTGCCACGATCCTGCGCAATAGCGACTGCAGGCCTTTCATGCCCACAGTGCCGCGCGATTTCATGCAGCACGGCGTCCGCCGAGACGTAGCGGTTTCGCGGTTGCTTTTCGAGAAGACATGCGATCAGCCCGGAGAGCCATCGGGGTGTCGCCGGACGCAGGTTCCGTACGTTCCGGACCGGCTCCCGAATATGCGCGAGCAGCGTTCCCAGTGACGATGCGCGGCGGTGGGGCACCGCTCCGGTGAGCATCTCGAAGAGCACGATCCCGAGGGCATAGAGGTCGGTGCGGGCATCGATGCCTCGTCCCAGCGCCTGCTCCGGGGCGAGATATTCGAGCGTTCCGATCACGTTTTCATTGCCACGGGTCTTTGTGCAGGTGTTCGTTTGACGGGCCAGTCCGAAATCCCCGAGAAGGACCCCCGCACCGGCGTCGAGAAGAATGTTCCCCGGCTTGACGTCACAATGGACGATAGAGCGTTCGTGCAGCGCGGCCAGCGCACGAAGAACCTGCTCGGCAATGTCGATCACGCGGCCAACGCGCAGCGGGCCGTCCTTCAGAGCATCACGAAGCGATCCCTCGCGCGCGAGCTCCATGGTCAGATAGGTGGGCGGTCCCTCGGCATAGTCGAAGACGCGCACGACGTGCGCACAATCGATAGCCCGCGCAACCGCCGCCTCGTGCCGGAAGCGTACGAGCGCCGCCTCGGTCGACCGGTCCGGCCGCAGGACTTTCACCGCGACGGCGCGGGAGGTCCTGAAGTCGTCGGCGGAATAGACGACGGAGGAGCCGCCGACGCCGAGGACGTTGCGAATCGCATAACGGGACCCGAGATGCGTGCCGGGTGGAATGATCGCAATCGTGGCGCCGAGGTTGCCGGAAAAGACGTCGACGGTTTCGGTCTCGGCGCGGCAGTTCGTCACGAGAGCCCCAGTCGTCGCACCTTCAGTGCGAGTCCGTTGCGGGTGATGCCGAGCAGCCGTGCCGCGGCGCTACGGTTGCCGTTGCACTGTGCGAGCGCTTGCGAGATGGCGCCGCGCTCGAGCAATTCGACCTGCAGTTGCAGCGGCGCGAGCGGTTGGGGCGGCGGAGATTGCGCCACCACGGCGTCGGGAGCGCGTGGCGGCGAATTCGGAGGCGGATTCAGTTCGAAGTGCGATGCATCGAGAAGCCCGTTCGGCTCGCAGATCAGCATCGCCCGCTGGACCTGATTCCGCAATTCGCGGATGTTCCCCGGCCAGTCGTAGTCGATCAAGGCCGCGAGCGCGGAGCGGCTGATACCCCGTACGTTCTTGTGGTGACGCGCGGCGGCCTCGTTCGCGAATGCCAGCGTGAGCCCGGGGATATCCTCGCGCCGGTCGCGCAATGCGGGGAGGTCGAACCGTAGGGTGCTCAGGCGATAGTACAAGTCGGGGCGGAATGCGCCGTCGCGCGACAGTTGGAGGAGATTGCGGTTCGACGCGGCGATCACGCGAAGATGAATCGGACGCGGATTCACGGCACCGAGCGGAAGAATCTCGCGCTCCTGAAGGACGCGCAGCAGCTTGGCCTGAAGGCGGTCCGGAAGCTCGCCGATCTCGTCGAGGAAGAGCGAACCGCGCTCCGCCTGCGCAAAGCGGCCTGGCCTCGGGTCGACGCCCGTCGCAACGCGGCCGTGCACGCCGAACAGCTCCGCCTCCAGCAGCTCTGACGGAATTGCGGCGCAATTAATGGCCACGAACGGTCCCGCGGCGTTTCTTCCGGCGGTGTGAACGAGCCGTGCAAAGAGCTCTTTCCCCGTGCCCGTCTCTCCCGTGAGCAGCACGTCCAGATCGCTTTCTGCAGTGGCGCGGAGCTGGTCCATCGCCGCGCGCATGCGCGCGGACGATCCGATGACCATTGAATCGGGAACGGGCAGGCGCGCTTCGGTCGAAGCCCCGGCAGCCGCCGGCTCGGACTCCGGTCCAAAGGATTTGCACGCCAGATATTCAATGAAGTCGAGTTGCCATTGTGCCGGGCACTGATCGGGCCCGAAGATCGCCATGCACCAGCGCCGGCCGTGAACCGACTCGACGACGTTGGCGGACTGTCGTCTCGTGGTCTGCCGTCTGCGCCTGCCGGGGACGATTCGTTTCAGAACCTCTTCGTCCGGAAGGGAGCCCGCAATCGATCGAATTGCGATTTTGCCGTCTTCGGCCCAAGTCCCGATCGCCATCGTTTGGGCGGAGAGGACTTCGCGCGCTTCGTTCAGTCTCACGCTGAGGGTCCGTAGAAATGCGCGGTGCGACATTCCCTCATAATTGCGAACGAGTTGTAGTGCCGCCGCCGGGCCGCCGGTCGAGGAGTCATGCTCGGTTCCGGTCTCCTCGGATAACAAGCTGGCGGCGGTCTCCGCGACCTCGAGCGCGATCTGCAGGTCGGACGTCCGCGCTTCCTCGAGCGACAGCGTGGCGCGGCCGACGCGAATCGTGGCATTGAGAGGCAATTCCGCCGACGTCACTGCCGCGCCGTCGACCACGAGCAGGTTCTTGGACCCGAGGTCGCGAATCAGAGCACCGCGCTCCGTTCGCTCGATCTGTGCATGCCGCCGAGAAATGCCTGGGAAAGGCACGTACAGGTCGTTATCGGGCGCCGAGCCCAAACGAAGAACGCGTCCGGAGACGAGCTCGAAACGGAGAACCTGACCCGCGTAGCGAGCCACAATGCACGCTTGCACGCATGAAGAGACACGGATCGAAGAGAGTTTGGCGTCCGGGGTCTGGCGAAGTCACCTTCCCGCAGTCATTCACGAGAGCCGCGGCCGCGTCGTTTCACAAAGCGTCGAGATCACGCCGGGAGTGCCTCACATCACGCACGATGTAAGAATCATCCAAACACATCCCTCCGCACGAACACCGCATACGCCACCACCAACGCCCCCGCCGCCCACCCGCCCAGCAGCAGGATGCAGAACGTCATCGACATGCCGTCGTATGGCGGCGCTTGGCCGCTGTAGTAGTCCGCCACTGGCAGCGCGCTGACGAACAGGTATTTGCCGGCGGTCCAGTCCGGAGAGACGCGCGTGAGGATCGTGCCGCCGATGAGCGACGCGAGCATGGTTCCGATCGATGCGGCGGACGATTTGAAGAGGACGGACAGCATCAGCGAGATCGACGCGACGGCCAGCAATGCGTACCACTCCAGGCCGAAGGCGAGGAGGGCGTCGTGCCAGAGCGGGAGTTGGCGGACGGTGGTGACGTTGACGGTGTCGCCGGTGAGCTGGAAGCCGTTGAAGGACGGCGCGTCCCAGCCACCTGGCGGCAGAACGGGGGCGGTGACGGCGTAGGCGAGGAGTGCGCCGATGAGGAGCGTGAGCGATGCGAAGAGCCAGAGGGTGACGAGTTTCGCGGTGAGGATTTTCCATCTCCGCACGGGTCTTGTGAGCAGTAACTTGTCCGTACCTTCGGCGTTTTCGGCGGAGACGATGTCGCTGCCGAGGACCGCGATCAGCAGCGGGAGGAGAAGGAAGCCGGCGGCGTTGGCGAAGGTGCGCACGACGAGCGGCGCGGTCGGTTGTTCGGGGTTGATGCCGCTGTCGAGGTAGAACTGCAGGCGTCGCATCTCGGCGCGCATGGAGCGCGCCCAGGAGTCATTCAGTCGGCCGCGGCGCAATCGATTCTCGTAGCGCGCGATGCGCTCCTGCAGGTCGGCGCGCCAGTTCGCGTTGCGCGTCTCGCGCAGCGTTTTGTATTGCGAGTACGAGACGAGCGAGAGGATGACGAAGAGGATGGCGACGACGATCGCGAATCGCCGCCGCCGAAGCAGTTTCAGCGTCTCGTTCTGCAGAAGTGCGACGTACATTGCGCGATTCTCGGAGAGCGGGCGTCCCGCCCGCAACGATCGGGCATCTTGCCCGGTCGTATTGCAGCGACAGCGTCGGGCGAGACGCCCGCCGCAAGCGGGCGGGACGCCCGCGCTCCTCTAATCAGTTCATCAGTGCGGCCACAGCCAGCCGAATGTCCCCGCGGTCAGCGCTGCGTAAATCAGGCCATCGATCGTCGACTTGATCGTTTGCGACCACGCGCGCTTGTACCAGATCGACATCTGCCACAGCGCGATGACGTAGCAGCAGAACGCCGTCGTGCCCGCGAACTTGAACACGCGGATGTACATCGTGCCCGGAGGCAGCGCGCGTCCGGTCACCAGCGCGACGAAGATGCCGACGACGATGCAGTACAGGAACCAGAGGACGAGCGGCTGCGCCATCCCCATCGGTCCCGGCTTCAGCACCGTCATCATCAGCACCGGTCCCTCATTCATCTTCTCCTGAAACTCTGGCGTCTTCATGTCGGCGTGAGTCGCCGCGCGCGGCACGAGGTAATCGCCCGGCGGAATGCCGAGCGGCGCGAACGCCGCGCGCAGCGCTTCCTGGTTCGGCACCGCCGGATAGTCCTTGCGATGCCACAGCGGAGCCATGTGAATCATGGAGCTGGCGATGAACACAAATACGGCTGAAACGAGGATGGGAAGCCAGAGCGCAGTCAGAGCGGTCATGAGACGCCTCCTGTGTCGAATGATGGACGATGGACTTCGATCAGCTTAGCACGCGCCGCCAGCCGCCTTCCGCGGCCGAAGGTCGACACTCCTTGTCAAATTTTCTACACGAAGGATCGGCGTCACGCCTTCGAACTTGCTCATGCCGGTACAATCTCACACGTCATGCGCAAACTCCTGTTGCTGTGTTGCGTCGTCGCATTCGCGCGCTGCGCGACCGTGCATCACGGTCCGATGCAGCGGATTCACGTCGGCAGCGATCCCGCCGGAGCGACGGTGACGACGAAGGAGTGCGGCGCGGGCGCGACGAAGATCGCGCACACGGACGCGGTCGTGTGGGTGAATCGTCGCGCGACGCATTGCGCGCTCACGATCAGCGCGACGGGATTCGAGCCGCAGACGGTCGAGTTGCATCGCGAAGTCTCACCGCGCACTGCAGGCAACGCGAATGCGGTCCGCGGGATGTGCTACGGCGATGTGCTCAACTGCCGCAGCTTCGGCGATCTGCTCGCCGCGGTGTTCTTCGGAGGGATCGTCGGCGGAGCGGGAGTCGGCGTCGACGCCGCGACCGGCGCGATGTTCGAGCAGCAGCCGAACGAAGTGCACGTCGAGCTCGTGCCGGCGTCGCAGTAGTCACCCCACCGTTTCCCCTCCCGTCGTCTCGAGAAACATCTCCTCGAGTGTCTGCATCCGCTCGCTTTCGCGCAGGTTTGCATCGATCCCATGCTCCCGCAGGATCGCGCCGGCGCGCTCGGAGTCGTCGGCGCGGATCTCGACGATCTTCTTTCGCGCGATGAGCTCGCGCACCGTTCCCTCGCGCAGAATTTTTCCTTTGTGAATGATCGCCACGCGATCGCACGTCAGCTCGACCTCGGCCAGCAAATGGCTCGACACGAAGATCGCCATCTGCTTCTCCGCGGCGAGCGTTCGCAGCAGCTCGCGGATCTCGCGGATGCCGGCGGGATCGAGTCCGTTCGCGGGCTCGTCGAGGATCAGCACGCGCGGATTGCCGAGGAGCGCCTGCGCGATGCCGAGGCGCTGGCGCATGCCGAGGGAGTAGGTGCCGACGCGCTGATCGAGACGGTGCGAGAGATTGACGAACGATGCGACGCGCTCGATCTCGTCGTGATGCACGCCAAGCATGCGCGCGAAGTGCTCGAGGTTCTCGCGCCCGCTCATGAAGCGATAGAGATCGGGATTCTCGACGATGCAGCCGATGCAGCGCAGCGCGTTTTCGAAGTCGCGCCGCAGATCGTAGCCGCAGATCGTCACGCTGCCGTGGGTAGGGCGGATGAGACCGACGAGCATGCGGATCGTCGTCGTCTTTCCGGCGCCGTTCGGCCCGAGGAAGCCGAACACTTCGCCGGGATGCAGCTCGAACGAGACGTCGTCGACGATCGTCCGCTTGCCGATCACTTTCGTGAGATGCGATGCGACGAGCACGCATGCATGGTAGCGAAAAGCACCGTCATCCTGAGCCGCGTAGACGGCGAAGGATCTCAAACTTCGTGCATCGTATTTCGAGATCCTTCGTCGCGCTTCGCCGACTCAGGATGACGTACGATCATCCGCGAATGCGCCGCTTCTTCCTCTGGTATCTCCCGCTCTTTGCCGCGCTCGCGGGCGCGGCCGTGTTCGCGTGGGGATTCGTCGCGTATCTGCGCGGCGACACCGGAACGCCAATCGATCTCGCGTCGCCCGCGCCGCGCGCGGCTACGCCCGCGGCTCCGTCGAACATCCTCACGCCGATCATGATCGGCGACTCGCTCGCGCGCGGCGCCGGCGACGAGTCCGGCCTCGGCATCCCCGGCCGTCTCGATCAGGAGCTGCGCGCTCGCAAGATCCGCGCGCGCCGCACCACGAACCTCGGCATCAACGGCGCGCGCACGCCTGACCTGCTGCGCGAGCTCGATCGTCCGAACGTACAGCAGCTGATCGCGAACTCGAACGTGGTCATCGTCTCGATCGGCGGCAACGATTTGTGGGGCGGCGCGGATTGGCGCACGGCCACGCCTCCGAATCCCGATGCGACGATGGATAACGTGCTCGATCAAATCGACGCCGCGATCAAGAAGATCCGCGCGCGCAATCCGCGTGCGCGCATTTTCTTCGTCGCGCTGTACAACCCGTTCGTGCAGTCGCCGTTCGGCAATCAGCTGTCGATGTTCGTCAATCGCTGGAACGCGCGCCTCCTCACGCGCTTCGCCGCCGATCCGAATTTCACGCTCGTCGAGACGTCCGATTTGTTCGCGCATCATGACCGCCTCGCCCTCGATCGATTTCATCCGAACGGCGAGGGGTACGAGTTGATCGCACGCAGAATTGCGGAAGCGTTCTGACGTACCATTGCTCGCAGGTCCGTGCACCAAAAAATCACGTCGGGAATCGTTGCGCGTCCGATCGGCGAGGCCTTCGACTGGCTGACGACGCCGGGGTTTTGGCCGCGTGTGTCGCCGGTCTCGCTGGCGATCGAGGCCGAGGATCCGTGGCGTCCGCTGCGCGTTGGGGATCGCTTTCGCGAGCGCGCGCACGTCGCGTTGTGGCGCGGGCATTTCGATTGGGTCGTGGACGCCGTCGAGCGGCCGCATCGCTGCGTGCTGACGGCGGTCACGGGCGGCGACACGGTGCTCAGCAAGTTGACGGGGCACATTCCCGCGCGGCTCGAGATCACGTTGGAGAGCGACGGCGATTCGACGCGGATCACGCGCGCGGCGAGTCATCCGGCGCTCGCGGAGGTCGTCGGATTCGGACACGCGTTCGATCATGCGTGCGACGTGACGATGCAGACCATCGTCGCGACGCTGAACAATCCACTTCTCTTCGGGCCGCGTCCCGATTCGACGGCGGAGTCGCTGCTGCATGAAGCGGATCCGCTTGCCGACGACGCGGCGGCCGCGCTCATTTCAGCCGCCGGCGATTGCAGCGCGCTCGAGTCGCTCGTCGCGAGTCTCGATCGCGGCGATCCGCCGGACGCGGACGTGCCGGAAGCAGTGCGGCGTTTTCTCGATGCAACGGAGCAGCGTCCCGCCTGGGCGTGCGAGTCGCGGCTCGTTGCGGCGTCGGAGATTTTTCTCGAGTGGGGCGTGCTCTCCGTCGCCGCGCACATCTGCGCAAGCCTGCCGGAGACGTATCAGCTGCCGCCGACGGCGAAGCTGCTCGATCTCACGCGGCAGCTCGATGCCGATCCGCATCACGTCGACCGCCGCCTCTGGTTCACCGTGCGCATGTGCTTCGACGTGCTCACCGAGCACGGACTCGACGCGAACGGACGCGGACGTCTCGCGCTGCAGCGCCTTCGACTGCTGCACGCGATGGTGCGTTTGTTCGTGCAGCGCCGGCTCGAAACGCCGCATCGACTCTCGCAACTCGCGACGCGCGGTTTGTGGGACTCGGACGCAGGGCAGCCGATCAGCCAGCTCGAGCTGCTGCACACGCTGCTCACGTTCTCGCACGGCGTCGTGCGCTCGTTCGCGATTTTCGGCGTCGAGCTGACTCCGTATCAGCGCGAGTCGTACATCCATATCTGGAACGTCGCCGGCGCGCTCCTCGGCATCCGCCCGGAGCTGTTGCCGCGCGATGCGGACGACGCGGCGCGCATCTTCGAAGGCATCAAGCAGCGCTTCGGCGGCGCGACCGACGCCGCGCCGCGACTCGGACGCGGCCTCGTCGAATTCTGGACCGGACTCTTTCCGGAGATGATCCGCAAGGAAGCGAGTGAGCTGATGCAGTTCGTGATCTCGATGCTGCTCACGCCCGAGACCGCGCACATCAACGGATTCGACGACCTGCCATCGTTCTCACCGAAGTCCGCGAACGCGCTCCGACATTTTCTCGCCGGCGTCGATCGCATCGGCTCGCATTTGTTCAGCGACGTCCCGCCCGTGCAGCAAGCCGCGGCGCTGTTCGTGTCGCTGCTGATGCGCAAGGCGAGCGAAGCCTACGAAGACAAGAGCGGGATCTTTGACATCCCGGAGAAGCTTTATTCGCGGTGGTGTGGAGTTGTGGCGACGTGAGGACGAACACGTTTATCGGCTCTTCACGTGTCGTGCAGAACGGAAGCTCTGCGTGCACGGCACAGGAATGCAGAACGCAGGATGCAGAATGCAGAAGTAAGAAACCCGCCCACCGGGAGTGTGCCGATCGAACACCGTCACTGTTTGGGCGTGCTTCTCAATTCTGCCTTCTGCATTCTGCCTTCTGCATTCCCGGCCGGTGCGCGACGATCACGCAATCACCACCGCTCGGCCGCCATTCCGTGAACGCCTTGTCTCTGTTCGCTTCATAGGAGGAACCATGCGCATCACGATCCTCGGAGGCGGCGCCGGCGCAATGACCGCCGCTTATTGGCTCGCCCCGCATCATGACGTCACCGTCTATCAACTCGGCTGGCGGCTCGGCGGAAAGGGCGCAAGCGGGCGCAATCCGGATGCGGGGATGCGCATCGAAGAGCATGGCCTGCACATCTGGATGGGTTTTTACGCGAACGCGTTTCGGTTGATGCGCGCGGTGTATGGGGAGCTAAATCGCGATCCGAATGCGCCGCTGGCGACGTGGCAGGACGCGTTCAAGCCGCAGACTGTTTTCACGATGATGGAGAAGGATGCGGACGGCGCGTGGCTCGATGAAGAGTGGATCGTCGCGACTCCGATCAAGCCCGGCGAGCCGGGCGATCAGACCGGGTTCGGATCGCCGTGCGGATATCACCGCGGTCTTCTCGAGTGGACGAAGGATCGCATCGAGGGATTTCTCTCAGGCCGCGAGCGGCACACGAAGCAGCCGCACAATCTTCCCGAGGAGCACGTCCTTCATTTGAAAGCACTGCATGCGGCGTTGCATGAAGCGACGGCGCACGCGGGTCCGCTGCGCGAGCCGGGCAAGCCCGATCCGGAAGGCATCACGCACCATCACACGCTGCTGCGCCTCGCGCTGGAAGGCGTGCAGGAGCTGATCGGCCTCGGCTTCGATCTCTCGAAGAACCACCTCGGCATGCAGCGCACGCTGCTGCTCGTCGACATCTCCGTCGCCACCCTCCTCGGCATGATCCGCGATCTCTGCGGCAACGACTGGACGTCGATCGACGATCAGGAGTGGCGCGCCTGGATGCTGAAGAACGGTCTGCATCAGCAGTCCTCGTTCTGCTCGGTCGTGCGCGCGATGTATGACATCGTCTTCGCCTATCGCGAGGGCGACGCGGCCGATCCGTCGAAGGCCGATCTCGCCGCCGGCACGACGACGTGCGCGATGATGCGCATCTACCTCGACTACTACGAGTCCGTCTTCCTGAAGATGCAGGCGGGCATGGGCGACACCATCTTCGCGCCGATCTACGAGGTGCTGTCGAAGCGCGGCGTGAAGTTCAAGTACTTCCATCGACTGCGCGACGTCGTTCCCTCGGCCGACGGTCAACAGATTGACGAATTGCGCATCGGCGTGCAGGCGACACCGAAGGGATCGTACGAGCCGCTCATCGACGTGAAGGGATTGCCGTCGTGGCCGTCGATCCCGTTGTACGACCAGCTCGTCGAAGGGGAGCAACTCCGCGAGAAGCACATCGATCTCGAGGCGTACGACGCCGACTGGCCGGACGTTGGCGAGCTGGTGTTAAAGCATGGTGTCGATTTCGATCACGTCGTGTTCGGCCTCTCCCTCGGCGCAGTACCATTCGTTTGTCCGCGGATCCTCGAGCAGAAAGAGTCGTGGCGAGCGATGGTCGAGCACGTGAAAGTCGTGCGCACGCAGGCGGCGCAGCTCTGGTTGAGCCGCAACGTTGCCGACATGGGCTGGCCGGCGGCACTCGACGGCCGCTGCTACGGCGAGCGCACCGTGTTCGGCACGTTCATCGAGCCGATCGACACGTGGGCCGACATGAGCCAGCTGATTCCGCGCGAGGATTGGTCCGTGCCGGTCAACAACATCGCCTATCTTTGCGGCGCGATGAAGGACAGTGATCCGGCGTCCGAAGATGTGCCCCGCGAGCTGACGCGCGCGATGCTCGACAACGACATGAGCATCGTCTGGACGACAGCATTCCGCGACGGAAAGTTCCGCTACGACTGGCTCGCCGTGGAGGAGAGCGGGCGTCCCGCCCGCCCCCGGGAGGCGGGCGGGACGCCCGCGCTCACCGATGAAGAGCGCTTCCGCAAACAATTCTTCCGCGTCAACACGCAGCCCACGGAGTTGTACGTGCTCTCCGTTTCCGGCAGCACGAAATACCGACTCGATCCCGCAAACCCCGGCTACGCGAATCTCTCGCTCGCCGGCGACTGGGTCCTCAACGGCTTCGCCCTCGGCTGCGTCGAGTCCGCCGTCCTCGGCGCGATGAAAGGCGTGCAGCGGCTCTGTCCGGACATGGTGATCGTGGAATGAGTAGCGGGCAGCGGGTAGCGGGCACAGTGCGGTTGCGCGGTCACGCGGTCGCGCAGTCGATTGTGGTGACCGCTGCCCCAGCGGTCACAGCGCCGCCTGTGGCGGCGCCCAGCGGCGCTTCGCGCCGCCGCGACCGCTGGGTCAGCGGTCGCCACATAGCCAGGCCTGCCGCGCAACCGCGTAACTGCGCGACCGCGCAACCGTATGCCCACCGGATCACCGCATGACCGCCGCCGCACCCGCCGAATCCATCCCCCGCACCATCGGCCCGTACGCAGTGCAGTACGAGCTCGCGCGCGGCGGGATGGGCGTGGTGTATCGCGCGGTGCACGTGGAGCGCGGGCACGAAGTCGCGCTGAAGATGCCGTGGAAGGAGATGGCCGGCGTCTTCGGCTTCATGCGCCGCGAGATCCATGCGCTCGGCCGTCTGCGGCATCCCGGCGTCGTGCGCATCTTCGACGAAGGCGTCGAGAAGGGCGTGCCGTGGTACGCGATGGAGCTGCTCGAGGGGCGGACGCTCGAGGAAGTGCTGGACATCGGCGCTACGCGCGCCGAGGACACGCATGTGCTGTCGTTCGACAAGGTGGACAGCGAGGGGGCGGTCGTTTTCGAGATGCGTCCAAAGATGCGCGTCGACCTGCCGCGCGCGCTGACGCTGATGCATCGACTCGCGCGCGTGCTCGCATACGTCCACGCCCACGGCATCGTGCATCGCGATCTCAAACCGAAAAACGTCGTCGTGCAATCGCGCGATCGTCCGGTGCTCGTCGACTTCGGATTGATGGGACAGTTTCACGCGGAAAGCGGACGCGAAGTGCTCGAAGTCGGCGGACAGGCCGCCGGCACCGCGTGCTACATCTCGCCGGAGCAGGCGAGGGGTGAGCTTGTCGACGCGCGCGCCGACCTCTATTCGTTCGGCGTGATGCTCTACGAGATCGTCACCGGACAGCCGCCGTTCGAAGGACGCAACGTCAACGACGTGCTGATGGCGCACGTGAAGCAGCCGCCGCGGCCGCCGTCGCAGCTCGTCGACGGTGTGTCGCCGCAACTCGAGTCATTGATTCTCAACCTGCTCGAGAAGCAGCGCGGCGCGCGACTCGGCTACGCGGACGACGTCGCGGAGCGGCTCGTCGCCGCGGGCGCGGAGCCCGACACCGCGGTGCAGGTCGAAACCGCGGCGTATTTGTACCGGCCGCAAATCGTCGGACGCGACGAGACGATCAGCGCGCTGCGCGGGCGGCTCTCCGAGGTGAGCAAGGGCGCGGGCGCGCTGGTGATGCTCGGCGGCGTGAGCGGCATCGGCAAGACGTCCGTCGCCGCCGCGTTCGCGCGCGAAGCGAGCTTCGACGATTTTCAGATCGTGACCGGCGAATGCGATCCGGTCGGCGGACAGCCGCTGCATCCACTGCGTCCACTGCTGCGCGCGATCGCCGATCACTGCCGCGGACAGAGAGACGTCATCGAGCGCGTTCTCGGCGATCGACTCGCCGTACTGCGCGACCTCGACCCGTCGCTCGATGCGCTCACCGACGAACAAACGCCGCGCGTTCCGCCCGCGGCTGTGAGTCGCCGTCTCTTCGGCGATCTCGCGGAAACGCTCGCGGCGTTCGCGCGCGAGCGCAAGCTGCTGCTGCTCGTCGACGATCTGCAGTGGGCCGACGAGATCACGCTCCGCTTCCTCGCCTCCCTCGGCCGCGAATTCTTCGAAGGACTCCCGCTCGTGATTCTCGGCACGTATCGCGCCGACGAAGCGGGGCCCGATCTGCGCGCGCTCCTCGCGCGCGATCACGTGACGAAGCTGCTGCTGAATCGACTCGATGACGGCAACGTCGCGGAGATCGTGCGGTCCATGCTCGCCGCGCCCGACGTGCCGCGGAGCTTTCTGCATTTTCTCGTCGCGCAAACCGAGGGCAATCCGTTTTTCGTCGCCGAATACTTGCGCGCGGCGGTCGCGGAGCAGCTGATCTCGCGAAGCGCCGGCAAGTGGCGCGTCAGCGCGCGCGACGAATACGGGACGCTCGCGCTGCCCGGCACGATCCGCGATCTCGTCGATCGCCGGCTCGATCGCCTGTCGCCGCTCGCGCAGCGCATCGCCGAAGCGATCGCCGTCCTCGGCCGCGGCACGGCGGAGTCGCAGCTCCTGGCGATGTGCGGCGAGACCGAGAACGATGCGCTCGAAGGAATCACGGAGCTGATCGAGCAGCACGTCGTCGAGTCGACCGCCGACGGCATCCGCTTCGCGCACGACAAACTGCGCGAGAGCGCGTACGCGCGCATCGATGGCGATCGGCGTCGCGCGCTGCACAGCCGCGCGGCCGGGGCACTCGAGCAGCGATGCATCGACGAGGCGTCGCGAACACGGCACGCGGCGGAGCTGGCGTGGCACTGCGACTCCGCGGGCTTGTTCGAAAAAGCGATGGGCTACTACGCGCGCGCGGCGGAAGGCGCGGTGGGATCGGGCGCGTGCCGCGAGGCCATCGAGCTGATGTCGCGCGCGATCGCGCTCGACGAGTCGCGCAAGGGCGGCCTGCGGCACGCGCGCTGGCAGCGCGTCCTCAGCTTCGCGCACTTCGGACTCGGCGACCTGCCGACGTCCGGCGTGCACGCGCGGCAAAGCCTCGCCGAGGTGGGGATTCATCTGCCGGCGAGCACGATGGGGTGGCGCATGCGGCTCGCGCGCGAGTCGATGCGGCAGACGTTTCATCTCGCGCTGCCGCAGCGCGCGGTCCGCTCATCGCAGGCAAAGCAGCCGACGCTGCGCGAGATCACGATGTCCGCGCAGAAATTTTCGGAAGGCCGCTACTACAGCGACGAGAACACCATCATGCTCGCGTCGGGACTCTTCGCCGTGAATGAAGCGGAGCGTCTCGGCGACGTGCCGTCGCTGATTCACGCGTACGCGAACCTCGGCGCGGTGATGAGCGCGACCGGCATGCCGCGCATCGCCGCGCGCTACTACGAAAAAGCGCGGCGACTCGCCATCGCGACCAACGACCTGCACGGGCTCGGGCACATCGGCTACACGTCCGCCGTCCTCTACGTCACGAATTGCGACTGGAAAAGCTGCGAGCGCTATTTCAGTGATGCCATCGCCGCGGCGCGGCAGGCCGGCGATCCGCAGGTCGTCGAGATGAACGAGACCGCGCGCGGCTTTCACGAGCTGTACACCGGCCACCTCGCGAAAGCGGCGGACACGTTCACGAGCCTCCGCGACCGCGCGCACAAGCGGCGCAACGCGCAGCACGAGGCGTGGGGACATTCGTGGCGCGCGGGCACGCTCATCCTGATGGACCGCTGCGCGGAAGCGCTCGAGTCGATCGACGCCGCGATCAAGCTCGTCGATGCGCTCGGCGACAACGCGAAACTCGTCAGCTACGCGCTTCGCTGCTCCGCGCTGCTGCACAGCGGAAACATCGTCGACGCGATCTTCGCCGCGGACGTCACCTACACCGCCGTCTCGAAAATCCCGTCGATCATCTGGGAGAAATATCGCGGACTCTCCGCGCCGGCCGAGGTCTACCTCGAAGCCTGGGCGCGCGGATTCGACGTCGAGCGCGTACGCAAAAATGCGGACGTGCTTCTGCGCCGGCTGCAAACTGTCGCGCGAAGAATGCCGCTCGCGCTGCCGGTGTCGCTGCGCCTGACCGGCATCAAGCATTGTCTCGAAGGAAACGAGCGCCGCGGCGAGAAGCTGCTGCGCAAATCGATCGCCGCCGCGCAGCGCCTCGGCATGCCGATCGACGAAGGCATCGGCGAATACGAGCTCGCGCGCCGCGCCGGGTTGAAGAGCGGCCGCGCGCGCGCGATTTTCGAGCACACCGGCTGCGAGCTGTATCTGCAAAAGATCGAAGGAGCATCGACATGACGTTGCCGCAATTCATCGAGCTGCCCGGTTCCTCTGTCTACCGCCATCCGTTTTATCTGCAGGGGATGAACTCCCAGGTGTTCGTCATGCACGCCGACTACGACCGGCTCGTGAAGACGACCGACGCGTGGCTCAACAACATCCCCGGCAGCAACTACCGCTACGTCCCGCTCCTGCCGTTCGTCTTCTGCAATCCGGTGTGGATCAACCGCATCACGTGGACGCCGCAGGAAGAGGGATGGATGCGCGAGTCCGACTTCAACTTCGGCTACTACGTCGCGTGCTTCAAGGGAAAAGAGTTCGACCACATCGCCGTCGCGCAAGCCTATCTCGCCGTCGACAACCCGCTGACCCTTACTACCGGACGCGAAGTATTCGGCTACCGCAAAGTCCTCGGCCAGATGGAGTACGTCGCCGGCACCTACCAACCGTCGGCGATGTCGACCTGGGTCTACAAAAAACGCGGCCCCGAGGAAGAGCTCGAGCTCGCCGAAGTCGGCCGCATCTTTTCACCGCCCGGATGGCCGTACGCGACGCGACACGCCGACCTCGAAGACCTGAAAGACCTCGCCGAGCTCGCCGTCGGCGACCTCGTGCTCGACGCCTTCACCGCCGTCATGCACCTCATCGAGCACTTCAAATCAAAAAACCTCCCCGTCGTCTACATCCTCCAACTCCGCGACGTCGAATTCCTCGAGTCCGCCGGCTTCCAGGCGCTCATCGAATCCCCGATGCAAATCACCCGAGTCAACTCCGCCTGGTTCCTCCCGCCAGGATTCACCCTGCAACTCACCGACTACGCAAGCTATCCATTAATCAGTGACCTCGGCATCAAAGTCGACGCAAACAACATCGCAACCTCGGTGATGTCGTTCCAGACGAACTGGGATTGCACATTGGCGCCGGGAAAAGTGCTGGTGCTGGGCGGACGGACACCAACCGTGTAGCGCGAGTGCTGGTGCTGGTGCTGGGTGCCGGGTGCCGGGTGCTGGGTTAGAAGCTTTGCTCCTCAGCACCCAGCACTCAGCACCTTTCACTGGCGGGTGGCGAGAGAAGCGATCCAATCGTATTCAGGCGCTGTGCGCCCCCACGCCGGGCGCGGGCGACGATCACTGCCTGTGGAGCGGCGGCCGCCCTCGGCCGCCGAACCGTTCCATCGGCAACTTGCGAAGCCTGCTTGCGTACTCGTCCGCCAGCGGACCATCGGTGAAAAACTCGACCCAACCCGACGAATCGACAACGATCACATTCGATCCTTCTTTTCACGCAAATGGTCAGTTCGAATTCCTTTGGCAAATCCTCGCAGCGACGAGAGCGACCGTTCCGGTACCAGTGTGATCACCCCGCCTTTCGAGATGACCTGCAGCTCCTGGCCTACACGAAGGTCCATGCTTTCACGGACATCCTTCGGGATCACCACTTGGTATTTCGGTGAAACTCTCGTGCGCGCCATGCGTCCTCCGATCGATCACAAAAGTGTAAGACGTTCGTCTTCTCACCAGCCACCAGGTGAAAGGTGCTGAGTGCTGAGTGCTGGGTGCTGAGGAGCAAAGCCTCTAACCCAGCACCCATCACTCAGCACCCAGCACTCACCACCCACCCCGGGCGCGGAAGCGGGCGCGGGCGCGGGCCCGGGCTCGGGACGACACGTCATGCGCTTTCCCATGAGCTTGCGCCATCGCGACAAGATGATGTAGCTTACGACCGGAGCGGTGACCACGAGTCCAAGTACCGGCGTTGAGATCTTCGTGCCGGGGCGTCAGGACTGCTCATCGAGCAAAATTCCGTTCACGGAAGCGCCTATCTCATTTGTCGGCACCGCTCCCTTTCATTTCTCTTCAAGCCCTCGTCCCGCCTCTGTCGCCGCAAAGCGCCGGGTGACGGGCTGTCCTTTGCTCGTCGACTGCGCGTCGCTCCACCGGTTTCCGCTCGGCCGCCCTAACAGCATGTACGCAACGATGAGGTAGGAAAAACTCCTGGCGCGTCACTCCGATAGATGAGGAGCTCCGGTCCTATGCGCATGCGCACCCTCTTGCTCACCGTCCTTTGTCTGCTGCTGACCATCCCCGCCACGGCGGCCGTAAAGAAAAAATCGACGACGTGTCCGAAGACGCTCGCGCAGTGTCCCGACGACGGATGCTCGACGGACCACGATGTCGACGGGACGCTGAACGAGCTGAAAAACGTCCGGGCTGACGATCCCAAGGCGGGAGGAGCGGCAGAGCCGAGGACGTTGCAGTCGATGAAGAATCTCCCTGATCCGCAGCACTTCGCCCTGGGTGGCTCTCGGGAAGAGCTCGAGAACCATGGCGAAGGGACGAAGATCCGCGTCACCGCATTCCTGCTGACCGCAAAGCCCGAAAAGGGCGAGTCCTGCAACTGCGGACTCGACGACCGTAAGCAGAAGGACAAAGACGTGGGCGTGAACACCGACAACCACCTCGTGCTCGTCTCCGGCGCCACGGTGAAGAAGTTCCCGGTCGCGGACGGTGTCGACGTGAACGGGTGGAAGCAAGTCCTGAATCAGCGCGAGGCGGAATCCATCACCGCGGAGTTCACGCCGCGCGTCCGGCTGGCGCATCCGAATTTCACGAGAGCGGCGGTCCGGCCGCTCATCCTGAAGGCGCGGCAGATGGCGTTGCCGGTGCGTGTCACCGGACTGCTCATGTTCGATTCGCAGCACTTTCTCGAACATCCGCTCCCCCGAGTCAACAACTGGGAGATCCATCCGATTCTGAAGCTGGAGTTCTGCCCGAAGAACGTGACCTGCAAAGCAGACAGCGACGACGGATGGCGGTCGCTCGACGATCTGTGACGACGGTTGAACGCAGAACGCAGAGCGCAGAACGTAGAACGAAGAAACGTGCATGACGCCGTTTCTCAATTCTTCGCTCTGCGTTCTGCGTTCAAGTTTGGGCTGCACGCGCAGCCCGGCTCATGGCCTGCCAGCCTCCGAGACTCGTCCTGTTTCATAGCGAACCTTGTGGAGCGGCGGCCGCCCTCGGCCGCCGGAGCGCAGCGACAAACGCTCTGGAACGCTTCGATTTCGGCGGCGGAGGGCGGCCGCCGCTCCACAGAATTCGTGATGAAGCAGGAGCCGGTAACATACGCCTATGCAACTCGGCATCGTCGGGCTCCCGTTTTCAGGCAAATCCACGCTCTTTCAGGCCATCACCAGGACCCACCTCCATCCCGCGGCGGGCGCGAAGAGCGAGCCGCACGTCGGAATCGTGAAGGTGCCGGATGCGCGGGTCGACCGCTGCGCGGCGCTGTTCTCGCCGAAGAGCGTGGTGCACGCGACGATCGAGTTCGTCGACGTCGCGGGCCTGCAGAAGGGAGCGAGCGGCACGACCCAGTTCACCACCGGCTTTCTCTCGGCCGTGAAGACGAATGATGCGCTGATCCAGGTCGTCCGCCTCTTTCGCGACGACGCCGTCCCGCACCCCGACGGCAGCATCGACCCGCTGCGCGACGTCGCCACCTTCGAGACCGAGTTCCTCCTCGGCGACATGGCCATCCTCGAGACGCGCATCGAGAAGATCCACAAACAACTCGCCCGCATGCACGACGAGCCGATGAAGCGCGAGCTCCCCGTCCTCGAGAAATGCCTCGCCATTCTCCAGGCCGAAAAGCCGCTGCGGAACGAAGAGCTGTCGAAGGAAGAGCTGCACATCCTCAAGACCTATCAACTGCTCACGCTCAAGCCGATGCTGATCGCGCTCTCGTTCGACGAGTCGCAGCAGCCGATCGTCGAGCAGGAAGTCTTCCGCGTCGCGGCCGCGAAGGCCGGCCTGCGCACGCGCGTCGTGGCGTTCTTCGGAAAGATCGACATGGAGATGTCGGAGCTGTCCGGCGAGGACGCGCGGATGTTCATGGAGGAGTACGGAATCCGCGAGTCCGCGCTCGACACGCTGATCCGCGAGGCGTACGCGCTCCTGGGACTGCAGTCGTTCCTCACCGTCGGCGAGGACGAATGCCGCGCCTGGACGATCCGGACGGGGATGACCGCCCAGGAAGCCGCCGGCGTCATTCACTCCGACTTCGTCCAGAAATTCATCCGCGCCGAAGTCGTCCACTACGACGACTTCATCGCCGCCGGCGGCTCCTTCGCCAAGGCCAAAGAAGCCGGACAGTGGCGGCTGGAAGGAAAGACCTACGTGGTCCACGACGGAGACATTCTCAACATCCGGCACGGGTAGGGGGAGTGGTGCGCGCCTCCGGCGCGCCTTTGGGGCTGATCCCGGGTCCGAGTCCGTACCTCGGTTGCGCAGTCGCGCGGTTACTCGGCAATGCTTTGGATGCGCCGCGCAACCGCGTGACCGAGCGACTGCGCAACCGAGGTACGGGCTCGGGCCCGGGTCAGCCGGGAGGCGCGTTTCGTGTACGTACCTGGGTGGTACGCTGTACGGACCATGATCAAGAAGCTCACCCGAACCGGGAACAGCATCGCCCTGGTCCTGGACAAGCCATTGCTGGAGCAACTCGGGCTCGACGAGAACGCGGAGGTCGAAGTCTCGACGAACAGGCAGGTCATCGTGGTCACTCCGAAACGCAGCTCGGCCCGCGACCGCAAGTTTCGCAAGGCGGTCGACAAGATCAATCGCAAATACGCCGGTCTCTTCAAGCGTCTCAGCGAGTGATCGGCGTGGCGGAAGGGCGCGTCAGCAAAGCGGCCGTCACCGTTTTCATGGAGAAGCACGCCCGATCGACGTAAAATGGGCCGCGACCCTTCGGCCGCGGCCCTGGGGTTTACGGGGAGCCGGGGAGGCGAGATGGCCAATCAGACCCTCCTCCGGCCCCTCGGTTTACTTCTTCTCCACGGTCGGCGGCTCCGTCGGTGCGGTGACCTTCTTGCGGCGCGGACGCGCGAACGAGCGCTTCATCGCGTCCACATGCGGCC
>QHVT01000047.1 GCA_003223645.1 Acidobacteriota bacterium
TCTCGGCGACCAGGACGCGATCGAAATTCTCTGTGACGAGGCTCCGGAGGACGTGTACCAGCTCGAGAACTGGGGGGCGGTCTTCTCGCGGACGGAGGACGGCCGCATCGCCCAGCGCCCGTTCGGCGCGGCCGGCGCGCCGCGAACGGCGTATGCGGCGGATATCACCGGCCACGTCCTCGTCCACGTCCTCTACGAGCAGGTGATGAAGCGGCAGATCCCAGCGTACGAGGAGTACTTCGCCTGGAAGCTCGTGATGAACGACGACCGCTGCCAGGGCGTGATCGCGTGGGACCTCCTCGACGGGGGGCTGAAGTCGATCGGCGCGAAGACGGTCATCCTCGCGACCGGCGGCGCCGGCCGGCTCTACGTCGGCACGACGAACGCCTACTCGTGCACCGGCGACGGCATGGCGCTCGCGCTTCGTGTCGGCGTGCCGCTCAAGGACATGGAGATGATGCAGTTCCATCCGACGACGCTCGCACCGACCGGCGTGCTCATCACCGAGGGCTGCCGCGGGGAGGGCGCGTACCTGCTGAACGCCGACGGTGAGCGCTTCCTCGAGCGCTACGCGCCGAACGCGATGGAGCTTGCGTCTCGCGACGTCATCTCGCGCGCCGAGCAAACCGAGATCGACGAGGGCCGAGGGGTTGACGGGAACGTCCTCCTCGACCTGCGCCACCTCGGGGCCGACCGGGTCCTCGAGCGGCTGCACGGCACACGCGAGCTTTCGATGACCTTCGCAGGCGTCGATCCGATCTACGAGCCGATCCCCGTTCGGCCGGGAGCGCACTACCACATGGGCGGCGTCGACACGGACGTGTGGGGGCTCACGAACGTCGAGGGGCTGTATGCGGCGGGCGAGTGCGCGTGCGTGTCGGTGCACGGTGCCAACCGGCTCGGCGGCAACGCGCTGATGGAGACGATCACGTACGGCAAGCGCGCGGGGCGCCACGCGGCGGAGTGGGCGCTCGCCAACACGACCGTCGAGGTTCCGGCCTCGACCGAGGCCGACGCGGAGCGCGAGCTGAAGCAGCTACTCGACCGGTCGCAGGGCGAGCGGCCGTGGAAGATCCGCGACGAGCTCGCGCAGACGATGCACGAGAACTTTGGCGTCTTCCGCCGCGAGGACCAGATGCAAGAGCAGGGAGAGATCGTCTCGAGCCTGCGCGAGCGGTACGAGCGCGTCGTGGTGGATGACAAGGGGAAGGTCTTCAACACCGACCTGACGCAGGCGCTCGAGCTCGACTACCTGCTCGAGCTCGCCCAGTGCATGGTCGTCGCGGGCATCGCCAGGAGGGAGAGCCGTGGTGCGCATGCGCGACCGACCGACTACCCCGACCGCGATGATGAGCAGTACATGAAGCACACGCTCGTCTCCCTCGACGACGACGGCCGCCCCGAGCTCGACTGGCGCGACGTGACGACCACGAAGTGGCAGCCACAGGAGCGCAAGTACTAGTGCGTCGAGCGCTGGCTCTGCTGCTCCTCGCGCTCCCGCTCGCCGCCTGCGGCGGTACGGCCACGAGCGACGTCACCTCGCTCGATCCCGTCGCGCAGGCCGCCGATAAGACGACCGACGTCGCCGGGGCCCATTTCCGGATGAGCGCGCGCATTGCCGGGCAGGGCGAGACGCTCGCCTTCAACGGGCCCGGCGAGATCGCCGACCACGGGAAGCAGATGCACATGCAGCTCTCCCTTCCGGCCTCGATGCTCGGCGCCGGCGGAACCGGGAAAGCCAAGCTCGACGTCGTCAGCGCGAACAACACCTACTACCTTCATGGCGGGCCCTTCGAGCAGATCGCGCCCGGTAAGTGGGTGAAGGTGAAAAGCACCGACCCGACCTTCCAGCTCGGCCAGAACGACCCGTCCCAGATGCTGCAGTACCTGCGCGCGACGTCGAACGTCGACGAGGTCGGCAAGGACACCGTGCGCGGCGTCGACACGACCCACTACGCCGCCCGCCTGCAGCTCGACAGGGTCGCGGACAAGGTGTCTCCCGACGCGGCCCGCGCGCTGAAGCAGGCGACGAAGACGCTCGGGACGAAGGAGATCCCGCTGGACGTCTGGGTCGACGGCGACGGGCTCGTCCGGCGCGTGAGGATGGACTGGCACCCGAAAGGCGGCAGCTTCGTGATGGCGCTCGACCTGTTCGACTTCGGGGACGTCCACGTCGACGTGCCGGCCGACTCCGAGACGGTCGATCTCTCCAACATGCTGGGAGGCGGATGAGCACGAACATCGCACCCGCTCCCGGCTCGAGCACGATCGAGCTCGCGCTGAAGATCTGGCGCTATGACGCCGAGACCGGCGAGAAGGAGCTGAAGCGCTACGAAGTCGAGGCGCCGGACTGGGTGACGCTCCTCGACGTCCTCGACATCATCAAGGACCAGCAGGACGGGACGCTCGCCTACCGCAAGAGCTGCCGGATGATGATCTGCGGCTCGTGCGGGATGCGGATGGACGGCGCCGCGGTGCTCGCCTGCAAGACGCGCATGTACGACATCGCGAAGTCGGGGCACGAGCCGGTGATCTCGCCGATGGGGAATCTGCCGGTTCTCAAGGACCTGGTCGTCAACATGGATCCGTTCTGGGGGAAGATCCGCTCCGTCAAGCCGTGGCTCGACCCGGGCTACGACGAGGTCGCCGAGAAGGAACGCATCGTCTCGCAGCAGCAGATGAACGTCATCCACAAGGAGGCGCTCTGCATCATGTGCGGCTGCTGCGTCTCGGAGTGCAACTCGATGGAATCCGACCCGGAGTTCCTCGGGCCGGCCGCGCTGGCGAAGGGCATGCGCTTCGTGGGCGATGCGCGCGACCATGACGACGTCCAGCGGCTGAACAAGTACAACGAGGAGCACGGGATCTGGGACTGCACACGCTGCTACTTCTGCAACGAGCGCTGCCCGAAAGGCGTCGATCCGCGCGATGCGATCGCGAAGCTCGGCGCCGAGTCGATCAAGCAGGGGATCGACCACGATATGGGCGCGAAGCATGCGAAGTGGTTCGTGCGCTCGGCGATGACGACCGGCTGGCTGCGCGAGGAGGAGCTGATCCCGAAGACGCAGGGCTACATCTCCGCGATCAGGCAGGCGAAGTTCGCGCTCGGCCTGATCAAGCACGGCAAGGTACGGCCGGTGCCGGTCCCCCATGTCGCGGAGCGCGTGGGCGAAGCGCGGGCGCTCTACAACCTCGTCAAGGAGCAGGGGCGCGACGGCGCGCTCGGGATCGTCCAGGGCGAGCACGCGCTGGGCCGCATCGAGTTCACCGAGGAGGCGGGCGCGCGAGAGAACGCTCCCGAGATCCAGCCCGGCGTCGAGCCGCCGCCGGCAGAGGGGTAGTGATGTGGCACTGAGACGCGTCGCCTACTACAAGGGGTGCCTCGCCTCGCTCTCGGCGAAGGAGCTCGACTCGTCCACGCAGGCGCTCGCGCCGCAGGTCGGGCTCGAGCTCGTCGAGCTCCAGGCGGTGACCTGCTGCGGCGCCGGCGACATCCACGAAGCCGAGCCCGACTACTACCTGCACCTCAACGCCAGGATCCTCGCGTACGCCGAAGCGGCCGGCTGCGACACGCTCTTGACGATCTGCAACGTCTGCACGCTCAACCTCAGGCAAGCCAATTGGCAGCTGAAGAACGACGACGCGCTTCGCCAACGCGTGAGCGACAACCTGGAACACGTCGGCGTCCCGCCGTACAGCGGCAACGTCGAGGTGCGGCACTTGCTGTGGGAGATCGCCGAGGGCGAGGGCTACGAGCTGCTCAAGGCCGCGGCGCACAAGGGGCTGAAGGGGCTGAAGGTGGCGCCGTTCTACGGCTGCCAGATCCTGCGGCCGTCGAAGCTCCTCGGCTTCGAGGATCCGGATCGTCCCTGGTCGCTCGAGCGGATCATCGAGGCCTGCGGCGGTGAGGCGATCGACTACCCGGCGAAGATCAAGTGCTGCGGTTTCCCGATCATCGCCGCGCGCGAGGAGACGGCGCTCGGCGAGCTGATCCAGCCGATCGAGCAGGCGAAGGAGGCCGGGGCCGACGCACTCGTGACGCCCTGCCCGCTCTGCCACCTGTCGCTCGATGCGTGGCAATCGAAGCTGAAGGCGGCCACCGGCAAGGACTTCCAGATGCCGATCCTCCATCTCTCGCAGCTCGTCGGCGTCGCGGCTGGGCTGGAGGAGTCGGAGCTGAAGTTCAAGCGGCACGTCGTGCCGGTCACGCCCGTGCTCGAGAAGCTCGAAGTCTGAAGCGCGCCGGTGCGTTTGCCGGCGCCGTGGCGACCGCCGGCCTGAGCTGGGCATGGTTCGAGGCGGGCTGGGTCCGCCTGCGAACGCGCGAGGTCGGAATCGCGCGACTGCCGGAGGAGCTCGACGGCATCCGCGTCGCACACCTGTCGGACTTCCACCTCGGAGTTCCATCGCGCGGTTCCCATGCCGCCCGCCGGGCGGTCGAGTGGGTGCGCGAGCGGAGGCCCGAGCTCGTCTGTGTCACGGGCGATCTCGTCTCGCGGCCGCGGGGCGAGCCGTCGCTGCGCGCGCTCCTGCATGACCTCGGAGACGCCTACGTCGTGCTCGGCAACCACGACGTCGAGCACAGCCGCGATCCGTTCTCGCGGTCCGCCGGCCTCACCGATCTGAGCCCGGCGCACCTGCTCGTCGACGAGGGCGCGACGGTCGACATACGCGGCAACCGCGTGCAGATCGTCGGCGTCGATCCACGCGCGTACCGGCAGGGATCGTCGAGACCGTGGGAGCTCGTCGACGAGCGAGCGGACTTGCGCATCCTCCTCTGCCACTTTCCGTATGTGCTCGACTTCCTGCCGCCGGGCGCGTTCGACCTCGTCCTCTCGGGTCACATGCACGACGGACAGATCTCGCTGCCGCTCGGCCGCCGCCGCAAGTACCGCTTTGCGCATCCGAACACGCGCTATGCGGTCGGCCTGTACGGGCGGCCGGCCGCGACCATGCACGTGTCGCCGGGGCTCGGCACCACTTTCGTGCCTTTCCGTTTCTTCGCGAGGCCCGAGGCGACCGAACTGGTGCTACAAACCCCGCGAGAGTGACCGCGACGATCTCGAGCGACGTCCTGGCGACCTACGCCGCCGATGCGGCGCGCGAGGTCGAGGGCGTGCGTGGGCTCGTGGAGAGCACGCTTCACCGCCACAAGGGCGTGCGTGTGCTCGAGGCCGAGAACGGGGTCCGCATCGAGCTGCACATCGCAGTCGATTGGGGCGCGTCGATCCCGGAGGTCGGCCGTGAGATCCAGCGGCGCGTCGCTGCCTACCTTGCGCGGATGGCGAGTGTCGAGGCCGAGGCCGTCGACGTCGTCGTGGACGAGATCGGCCCACCGTCATGAGTGGCACTCGCGTAGCACTGAACGAAGTCCCATCTTTGGTCTAGTGGGAAATCCCCGCATACGGGGCAAAAATTGAGATCAGGAAGATGGCAGCGGCCACCGACTCCCTGGCTTCGGTCGAT
>QHVT01000031.1 GCA_003223645.1 Acidobacteriota bacterium
CGGCGTCGAAAGCGCGATGGTCGCGCCCTCGCAGTACGCGGCGTCGAAAGCGCGATGGTCGCGCCCTCGCAGTACGGACCGCCGTTGGATGCGGTCGGCGTCGCGGGGACCGGATTGACGACGACGTTGGTCGTGCCGGCGGCCGAGGTGCAGCCGCTTACCGTGACGGTGACGGAGTACGTGCCGGCATCAGCGGTCGTGGCGCTGGATCGCGTCGGGTTCTGAAGCGCGGAGGTGAAGCCGTTCGGGCCCGTCCACGAATACGTGGCGCCGGCGACGGTCGGTGTGGAGAGCGCGATCGTTGCGCCTTCGCAGTACGGGCCGCCGTTGGACGCACTCGGTGTGGCGGGTGTCGCGTTGACCACGACGTTGGTCGTGCCGGCGGCCGACGTGCAGCCGCTTACCGTGACGGTGACGGAGTACGTGCCGGCGTCCGCGGTCATGGCGTTGGAGCGCGTCGGGTTCTGCAGCGCGGAAGTGAAGCCGTTCGGGCCGGTCCACGAATAGGTGGCGCCGGCGACGGTCGGTGTGGAGAGCGCGATGGTTGCGCCTTCGCAGTACGGGCCGCCGTTCGAGGCGGTCGGCGTGGCGGGTGTCGCGTTGACGACGACGTTCGTCGTTCCAGCGGCTGACGTGCAACCGTTGACGGTGATGGTGACGGAGTAGGTGCCTGCATCAGCCGTCGTCGCGTTGGAACGCGTGGGGTTCTGCAGTGAAGACGTGAAGCCGTTCGGGCCGGTCCACGCATACGTTGCTCCGCTCACGAACGGCGTGGAGAGTTGAATCGTTGCGCCTTCGCAGTACGGACCCGTGTTCGACGCAGTCGGTGTTGCCGGCGTTGCGTTGACGACGACGTTCGTCGTGCCTGCGGCCGAGTTGCAGCCGTTCACCGTGACGGTCACGGAGTATGTGCCCGCATCAGCCGTCGTCGCGTTCGTACGCGTCGGGTTCTGCAGCGAAGACGTGAAGCCGTTCGGGCCCGTCCAGGAATACGTCGCGCCCGCAACGGATGGCGTGGACAACTGGATCGTCGCACCTTCGCAATACGGTCCGGTGTTCGAAGCCGAAGGCGTTGCCGGTGTCGCGTTCACGACGACGATGGTCGTGCCCGCGGCCGAGGTGCAACTATTAACGGTGACGGTGACGGTGACGGAGTACGTGCCCGCATCAGCTGTCGTCGCGTTTGCGCGCGCCGGATTCTGAAGGGACGACGTGAAGCCACCAGGACCAGTCCACGAATACGTCGCGCCGGCAACAGATGGAGTAGACAACTGAATCGTCGCGCCTTCGCAATACGGTCCCGTGTTCGAAGCCGAAGGCGTTGCCGGCGTCGCGTTCACGACAACGGAGGTCGTTCCCGCGGCCGACGTGCAGCCGCTCACCGTGATGGTCACGGAGTACGTGCCCGCGTCAGCCGTCGTCGTATTCGCGCGCGTCGGGTTTTGCAGCGATGACGTGAAGCCACCAGGGCCTGTCCACGAGTACGTCGCGCCAGCAACGGATGGAGTAGACAACTGAATCGTCGCGCCTTCGCAATACGGTCCCGTGTTCGAAGCCGAAGGCGTCGCCGGCGTCGCGTTCACGACGACGGAAGTCGTGCCCGCGGCCGAAGTGCAATTGTTGACGGTGACCGTGACGGAGTACGTGCCCGCATCCGCGGTCGTCGCGTTGGAACGCGTCGGGTTCTGAAGAGACGACGCGAAGCCACCAGGGCCCGTCCATGAATACGTCGCGCCGACAACGGACGGCGTGGACAGTTGAATCGTCGCGCCTTCGCAATACGGTCCCGTATTCGAAGCCGAGGGCGTCGCCGGTGTCGCATTCACGACGACGGAAGTCGTTCCCGCGGCCGAGGTGCAGCTGTTGACGGTAATGGTGACGGAGTACGTCCCCGCATCAGCAGTCGTCGCATTCGCACGCGTCGGGTTCTGCAGGGCAGACGTGAAGCCGTTCGGACCCGTCCATGAGTACGTCGCACCCGCGACGGCCGGAGTGGACAGTTGAATCGTCCCGCCTTCGCAATACGGTCCGCTGTTCGAAGCCGAAGGCGTCGACGGAGTCGCGTTGACGATGACGGAAGTCGTTCCCGCGGCCGAGGTGCAGCTGTTGACAGTGATGGTGACGGAGTACGTCCCCGCGTCAGCCGTCGTCGCATTCGCACGCGTCGGGTTCTGCAGCGAAGACGTGAAGCCGTTCGGACCGGTCCACGAATACGTCGCGCTGGCGACCGAGGGAGTCGACAGTTGAATGGTCTGGCCGGAGCAGTATGGGCCGGTGTTCGATGCAGTCGGCGTTGCGGGGACTGCGTTGACGACGACTGATGTCGATCCGGCGGCGGACGTGCAGCTGTTGACGGTGACGGTGACCGAGTAGGTCCCCGCATCCGCGGTTGTCGCGTTGGAACGCGTCGGGTTCTGCAGGGAAGACGTGAAGCCGTTCGGACCCGTCCATGAGTACGTCGCACCCGCGACGGCCGGAGTGGACAGTTGAATCGTCGCGCCTTCGCAATACGGTCCGGTATTCGAAGCCGAAGGCGTCGACGGAGTCGCGTTGACGATGACGGAAGTCGTTCCCGCGGCCGAGGTGCAGCTGTTGACCGTGACGGTGACCGAGTAGGTCCCCGCATCCGTGGTCGTCGCGTTCGTACGCGTCGGGTTCTGCAGTGACGACGTGAAGCCGTTCGGACCGGTCCACGAATACGTCGCGCCGGCGACCGAGGGAGTCGACAGTTGAATGGTCTGGCCGGAGCAGTATGGGCCGGTGTTCGATGCAGTCGGCGTTGCGGGGACTGTGTTCACGACGACCGACGTCGATCCGGCGGCCGAGGTGCAGCTGTTGACCGTGATGGTGACTGAATAGGAGCCGGCGTCAGTGGTCGTCGCGTTGGAGCGCGTCGGATTCTGCAAAGAAGACGTGAAGCCGTTCGGGCCCGTCCAGGAATACGTTGCGCCGGCAACGGATGGCGTGTTCAGTTGAATCATCTGTCCAGCGCAATACGGTCCGGTGTTCGAAGCCGAAGGCGTTGCCGGTATCGCGTTCACGACAACGGAAGTCGTTCCCGCCGCCGAGGTACAGCTGTTCACGGTGACGGTGACGGAATAGGAGCCCGCATCGGCCGTCGTCGCGTTCGTACGCGTCGGGTTTTGCAGTGAGGACGTGAAGCCACCAGGACCCGTCCACGAATACGTCGCGCCAGCGACGGTCGGTGTGGAGAGGGAGATCGTCGCGCCGGCGCAGTACGGGCCGGTGTTCGATGCGGTCGGCGTGGCGGGAGTCTGATTGACAGCGACCGTGGTGCTGCCTGCGGCCGAGGTGCAGCCATTGACCGTCACGGTGACGGAGTACGTCCCCGCGTCAGCGGTCGTGATGGTCGAGCGCGTCGGGTTCTGCAGTGCTGACGTGAAGCCGTTCGGACCGGTCCACGAATAGGTCGCGCCCGAAACGGCCGGCGTGGAAAGCGAAATCGTGCCGCCGGAGCAGTACGGGCCGGTATTCGACGCGGCCGGTGTCGCCGGGATCGTGTTGACGACGACGCTCGTGCTTCCGGCCGCGGAGGGACAGCCGTTGACCGTTACGGTGACGGAGTATGTCCCCGCATCCGCGGTGGTGGCGCTCGAGCGCGTCGGGTTCTGCAGTGCTGACGTGAAACCGTTCGGACCGGTCCACGAATACGTAGCACCGGAGACCGTCGGCGTGGCGAGCGAGATCGTGCCGCCGACGCAATACGGGCCGGTATTCGACGCGGTCGGCGTGGCCGGCGTCGGGTTCACGACGACGCTCGTCGTGCCGGCGGCCGAGGTGCAGCCGGCGACGGTCACGGTGACGGAGTACGTGCCGGCATCAGCGGTCGTGGCGTTGGTCCGCGTCGGATTCTGCGCGGATGAAATGAAGCCGTTCGGACCGGTCCAAGCGTAGGTCGCGCTGGCCACCGTCGGAGTCGACAGCGAGATCGTGTTGCCCGGGCAGTACGGGCCGGTGTTCGACGCGGTTGGCGTCGCGGGCGGCGTACATGCCGGGCAGGCGCCCGGTCCCGCGGTCAGGTCGTAGAAGCCGGAGACGAGACCGGAGTACTGCGCACAGGTGGTCGAGCCGGTGTTGGTGTTGACGACGACGACGAAGTTCGAGCTCGCCGGAACGTTGAACGAGTACGCGCCGCTGCCGGTGCTGGTCCCGAGTCCGCTGATGCCGGTGTCGCCGAGGTAACCGGTGCAGAGGTTCGCCGGAAGGTAGCTGGTGAGGTAAGCCGCACTCTCGATGTCGCCCGCGTTGCCGCCGCTGCCGCACGCGGCGTTGATCGTCACGGTGATGCAGGCCGGAACGGTCGCGGAGTTGGTGAAGGTGAAGGTGTCGTAGTTGCGCGTGCCGACGGTGCCGATGCCGGCGGGACAGGCCTTGCCGCTACAGGTGCTCGGGACGCCGTCGCGTCCGAGGCGATCGGTCTGCGCCAGGTCCGTGAGGGCGATGGAGCTCGTGGCGATGGTCTGATTCGCGCCGCCGCCGCAGGTCGGGAGGCTGATGCCGATCGACTTGCTGCCGCCGGCGTACGTCAGGTTCAGACTGAGGCTGATGGTGGTGCCGCAGACGAAACTGTTCGAGGTCTGGATCTTGAACGGCGTCGCGTTCGTGCCGCTGGCATCGATGGCGAGGTTCGAATACGCCGAGCTCCCCTGCGTGATCGTGACGTTGGGCGTGGTGGTGGTCAGCGTGGCGGAGATCGCCGTCTCATTCGCGCAGCCGTTGTTCTTGACGGCGACGTTGACGTTGATGCACTCGTTCTTGTTGATGACGCCGTTGCTGTTGCCGTTGACGGTGTCGTCGATCGTGACGCCATTCGACTGCAGGTTCGACGCACCGGACATGCAGAAATTCTGGGTGGTGGTCGAACCGGAAGTGGAGATGACGGAGACGCTCGCCGGAGAGGCGCTCGAGCAGTTGCGGTCCGCATCGGCGGCGGTCGCCGTGTAGGTGCCGGCCGGAACGAGGATGGTGTAGACGCCGGACGCGTTGGTGGCGTCGGCGAATCCGTTGCTCAGCGACACCACGACACCGGAGAGCGGAACGCCGGTGGCGCAGGACGTGATCGTTCCGGTGACCGTTCCCCATGCGGCGGACGCCGTACACGAAGGAAACTTGTAAGTGGCGATGCGTGTCGACCAGTTGAACGCGCCGTTGGCCTTCAGGTACTCGTTGGTGTACCAGAAGGTGCACTGATCGATCGGGTCGAGGGTCATCGCGCTGTAGTCGCCCCAGCGGTTGAGGGCCCCCGCGGTCTGCGAACCGACGCCCGCCTGGACGGTCGCTTCGGCGCCCATCGTGTTGATGGCGTCGGTGCCGAGGCGGCCGGTCATGTAGATGCCGGGCCTGATCGATAAGCTCGATTTGCTGTAGCCGAGCGCGATGTTGTGATCCTTGTCCATCGCGATCGACGGAAGCCAGCGGTAAGCGGTGTCGGGATCGAAGGTGCCGGACTGAAAGACCGTCGGTGCGGTCGTGGAGCTGCCGGCGTTTCGGAACTCCATCCATTTGACCGCGCCGTGAGAGGGCGTGCTTGCACTACCGGAAGTCACCCCGCTGGCGACGAGAGATTCCTGCACCGGAGCGCCGCCGAAGTTGCGGTACGCCAGGCGGTACATGTAGTGGAAGGAGATATTGTCGAGGTAATCCGCGGCGACGGCAGGCGACGGCTGTGGAACGCAGTCGCGGTTTTCCTGCGCGACGGTGTTGTTCACGCACGGGGCATTGCCGATGCCGACGGTCGTGATCGTGCCGCTTCCGGGAAAGGTGATCGTCGGCGTCGTTCCCCAGGTCACGGCAACGCGTGTCCAATCGGTTCGGTTGGTGAACTGTCCGTTCGGTCCCAGCACGAAAGACGCCTCGCCTGCCGGAGGAGGGGTCAGACTGTCGAGGTCGGCCGGAAGAAATCCATACTGAAATGCGGATCCGTCTTTGCTCAGGTCCTTCTGGACCTGACGCGCCGGCAGACCGAGAATCATCTTGTCGCGCTCGAACACGTGCACGCGCGCCGCGACCTGCGCGGTACCGGCGGCGTTGAAGACGTGCGTGGTCATGTAGTAGCCGTCGGGCCACACACCGGTATGCGGGTAGTCGACGAAGTTCACCGGGTCGGTGACGAAGTCATAGATGTAGTAGGAGCCGAGCGCGTCATCGGAAACCGAAACGGCGATGCACTGATGGGAGTAGCTCGGGCTGGCGCCGACGACGAACTGCGAGAGGATCCAGCGGCCGGCGAGGAGGTCATAGCTGACGACCGGATCGCCGTCATTGTGTGTGGAGCAGGGAGCGCCGAGGGACTGGAAGAGGGTGTTGCCAGCGGCCGGCCCGTAGAGCAGCGCGCCGGTGGCCTTGTCGAAAACGGCGAAGCTGGTGTTGTTCCACTGCACGTACTGCGTTGCACCGACGCGACCGTTGACGTCGGGAGGATTGCTGCTGGGGCTGAAGGCGCCGAGACCGATGCCGATGCCGTCGAAACCGGAGCCGACGGGGCTCGGGGCCGAAAGCTGCGGCCCGAAGAAGTCCTGGACCGGCCCGTTCGGTCCTCCGACTTCGGTCGGGGGAACCGGGCGGATCGGCTCGGGATGACCCTCATCGTGGCCATCGCCGCGGTTGGGCGGCGGGAGCGGATGGATCTTGCGAAGAGGAGGGGTGCGGATTCCCTGTACCGGCTGGTGATCGACGGGCGGACCGGCGTAGGGCATCGCGGATACGGAGCCTTCCGACGCTCTTTTTCCCGCCGCGGAGAGTGGTCTCGCCGGCCTGCCCGCCCGCAGGTGCACCTGCTGCCACATCGCGCTTTCGCATGCGGCCTTTGGCGGCGCCGTGCGATTCTTCTTCGCGTACGATTTGGCTGGATCGGTTTTCGATTCGCGCGCTTCCTCGCGCATCTTCCAGGTGATGGAGATGCCACGACACTGCGGAAGGTCATTGGTATCGGAAGACGCGGCATAGGCCGTACCGAAAAGCGAAAAGAATGCGGCTGCCGCAACGGCAATGCGCTTCATGGACAGGGACGTAACGATTCTTCTCATGTGGACGACAACCTCTCAGGGGACCCAGACATCCAATTGAAGGCTCCGCGGCGGCGTCCGTACACCAGTACGGAGCGAGCCGGCAATGAGCTCGTCATCACCGATCGATTGGATCGGGGTGTCATCAGATGAGTTGGACCGGGGAAAGCGCCATGATCCCATGCCCGCGTAGGGCCGCGCATCCGTCAATTACGGTAAGTGATGCAGGTCAATGACGTCAACTCCTCGGGGATGTGCGGTAAATGCGGCGCTTCGCTCGCCCACGATACGTCGCTTGCGCGACGAGCTGATCAGCTACATGCATGATCTCTTCGCGATGGTCGAGAACCAATCGGTGCACGTGCGGATCGGCGATATTACCAATTACAAACTTAGCCATGCGGGCCAAAAACCGCAACAACAGGATTCATGTCCGTCTCGACCGTGGCAACACGACAATGCAGAATCTTATGAAGAATCCGGATCATAGCGTCTTCGTGATCCAGACCCACTCGGTCTACTGGTAGGACAACCTCACTGACAAGAGTCTCGCCATTCCAAAACTGAAAGCAATCGACATCGCGGCTGCTGCTATCAGACAACTCAATCCCCTTTCTTCGTCGCACTAGATATCTTACAGGAACGAAGTCGCACACGATCGTCACCATCCATTCAACGGGGTGCGAATCGGCGTATGTCAAATGGGTACTCATTGCTGGTCAGGCGCGTCGTGCTCGATCTCTGCCGCACATTTCTGAGCGAGATCGCTATGCGCAGTAAATGTCGTATACGTTTTACCCTCGGGCGTAACGCACCAATACGTACAGATTCTAATCTTCGACTTGAAATCGATAAAGTCGTCAACGAGTTTGCATTTATTCGCCGGAGCTGGAGGCGGCACAGGCTTTGGACCCTGGTGACAGGCCTCGCATGGCATTTTTGCGGGATATGATTCGACATTAGGAATATTCTGCGCAACCACCACCAGCGCCAACCCCAGCAAGGCTGCTGCAAGTACAGTTTTCGTAACAGGTTCAGGATCAGCGGCACATACAGCGCCAAGCGCGCCTGCTGCCGGAACGAATAACCCCAATGAATCTGTGTTTTTAATGGGGTTGTCCAGTCCATAAGCATATCGATACGTCAATGTCTCAGCACTGTAAGAGGCAAACGGGTACGAGTTCACGCCATTTGTCAAAGGATCATCTTGCGTATACCGCCCCCACCCCGCCCTGTACCACCGAAAGACATTGTAATGCTCGTCGCCGAGCTCGTATTGCCCGGCGACGTCCTGGCCCAGGAGGCGGAGGGGCTGGCCGTAGCCGTAGTCGGCGCGAAGGGAATAGAGACGGCCGAACGGCTCGTAGTCGCCGAACCAGACGATTGAGCCCGTGCCGTCGGTTTGAATCGCCGGCATGCCCAGGTGATCGGTGAAGCTGTACAGGATCGAGGGCGCCGAGGAGGAGACTTGTGCGACCGGATGGCCGTTGAACCAGACGAACTCGTCGACGGTATCAGCATTCGGATCCCGGGTGACTGAGAGGTTGAGCTCGGGAGTGTAGACAAAATCCCGCGCTTCCAGGCTGCTCGTCTCCAGGTGCACTCTCACACCACGACCGTCATACGTGTAGTCGAACTGAGTAATGTTCGGCGGCGGAAAGGGCGGCCGGCACGGAATCGTTCGACATGGCCGCCGCCAGTTCGCCGCCAGATGCGCGAGCAGGTTACGCGGAGAATATTCTCGCGCTACCTGATTATTGCTTGTGTCGAACAGTCTGCCGTCAGCAGCGGGTCGCAGGACATACATCGTCGAGAGTTCATTGCCGGCCGCGTCATATTCGACAGGAAACTCCACTGCCTGCTCTGTCGCTACGGAGATTTTGGGAGTGGTGCCGTCATACGCAAATGTTGCGCTCCAGTCGCCGACGCTCTCCGACAGAGCGTTGCCCATCGCGTCATATGTGTATGCGGCCGAACCCCATAATGATGTGCCGGTGCCCGCGCCCGTCAGCCGATTGAGGTCGTCATAGGCAAACGTACGGCTGAACGTGGCATCGACGGCATCGGCGATGCCGGTGATGTTCCCCGCGCCGTCTTGCGCATAGATGAAATCAGCGAGGGTCAGACCGGATGCCGTGAGCGTGTTTCTGCTGATCCGGTAGCGCGTGTCGTATAACTTCGTTTGTGTCGTTCCGTTGGCGAAGACCAGCGTCCGTTCCGGACCGAACGGCAGGTAAGACGCCGAGGTGACGATTGGGACGGCGGTACAGGTGGCGCACTCGCGGCGCGCGACCGTCAGGGGATGGCCGGCGAAGTCGTACGCGTACTCCAGATCGCCCAGCTTCGTGCGATTGCCGTCCACGTCATAAGCATACGCCGTGGACGACGACCATGAGCCGATGACCCGCTCTTCGCTTTGCAACAGGCCGCGACGCTCATAAGCGTAACTCGTCGAGCCTGACGGATCCGTCATCGTGGACAGCCGGCCGATCGCAAATCGTCCTGCCGTGCCATCGTCATATGTCCATGTGACGGTCTCAGCGGCTTCGTCCCTGGTCGACGTTGAAGAGGTGACACGGCCGAGAAGGTCATACGCGCGGGCCGTCGAAGCATTGTTCGCGTCAACAGTGGAGACCAGGCGGCCTCCGGCATCATATTCATAGGTCGTGGTTCCGGAAACGAGACTCACCTGCCGGATCATCTGCCCGAAATCGTCGTACGTGTAATGAGTGACGTTTCCATTCGGGTCCGTGACCGACGCGAGGCCTTGCGTGTCGTACGCGTACAGCGTTGTAATCGATCCGCCGGATGCGGTGGCAAGCGTCTGCATCACGCGCGACAGTCGGCCCGCGGCATCGTAAGCATAGAAGGTGTTCGGCGACGCATGATTCTCGTCGCGAGTCGTTGCGACGCGCCCCCCGGCGTCGTATGTGTAGGCGACGCTGGTGTTGTCCGCATTCGTCGTCTGCGCCAGACGGCCGAAACCGTCGTAAGCGTAGGAAGTTCGTTTCTTCTCGACCCAGGAGTTGTTCTCGCGAGCGAGAATTCGCTCGAGATTCTTTTTTCCGGTCGTCGGATCGTATGTGTATTCGATTCGTTCGCGCAGATCGTTCGACGCCGGTCCGCGCGACATCGCGCTGGCGCGCCCGCGATCGTCATACCCATAAACGGTCGTTCCGCCACCGGGCCGCTGATCGGACTGCAGCGGGCCTGCTCCATTGTAGATGCGGCTGCTGACGATATTCGTACCGCACAACGGATCGAGCGTCTGATCGCAACCTGCAATCGGCGGCAGTGCCGTGGACACGACTCGCCCGATGCTGTCTACGGCGGTGGTCTGCGGGACGCCGTTTGCGTCCGTGACACGCTGCGCATTGCCGAAGGCGTCGTAGTCTTCGTACAACGTAATGTGTCCTGCGGCATTACGAACCGCGGCGAGCCGGCCCCGCGCGACTGGCGGCACGGCGGAATGGACAGGATAATAAACAAACATCGTCTGGTCGTCGGTGCCAGGCAGCGGGCCATCAACGCTGCGCCGCCGTCCCCTCGGCTGCGGGAACGCGGCCCATTCGTTCGGGAATGACGGTCCGCCGGGCAGAAATGCCGCGCCGAGCAGTCCGTCATAGAGCGCGGTCGTCGTCGTATGCGTTTCGGCGTGTGCCGGATCGCCGGTCCACCCGCTGGTCGTTCGCGTCAGGATGTCACCCGAAGTCGCGTCAAAGGTCACACTGACGACGCGTTGCTGCGACGGCTGCAAAACGCTGGCAACGCGCGCGACCGTGGCCCGGCGAGGCCAGTTGGCGTCGCCGTATTCATAAGTCGCATGGACGCTCGCCGAAGACGTGGTGAGGGCCGCAGTGCCGAGAGCGTCGGTGGTTCGGCGGCAACGGTCCGCGGCGGTGACTGGATCGCAGCCGACCGGCGTCAGAAACGTATCCGTTTGGATGACCTGTTGAAGCATGTCATACACATTGGCGATGATGTAGCCATCGGCGTTCTGCGCGCGCAGCACATTTCCTTGTTCGTCATAGGCGAAGGTCGCATTTCCCGCTCCGCACGAGGAACAACCGCCATCGATCTCGACGGTTTCGTAACGTCCGGCGATCGTACGGAAATAACGTGTTTCGACTCGGCCTGTCTTATAGGTGATAGTCGCCATGTCTTCGCCACTGATCCGCCCCGGTTGGCTGACGACGATCGAGGCGATTTCATCGCTCGGTCCGGTGGAACTGAGCGCGAGCAAATCGACGCTGTAGGTATGACTCTCGATGATCTTGCCGGCCCCATCCCGGACGGCCGTGATCGGATAGTTCGCGCCGTAGATGTTGCTGCCATGCTCGTACGATCGCCAGGTTCCGAGCGGCGAGTCGACACGAACGAGGCGTTCGCCGGAATAGACATAACCCCAGTGGATGTCCGGCCGTCCGGCAACGTCAATGGCGGTAATGCGATGTGTCGAGGAGTCGGCGGTGAACAGCAGCGTCCAGTTCGCGTAAGAATCCGTGACCGCAGCCGGCAAGTTGTCATTCCAGCTGATCGAAATCTCCCGGCCGGTGGCGATTTCGCGGTACGCGATCAGCCTTCCGTCGCCGGAGAAAATTCGTTGGACCTTCTCCTGCGGATCGGTGAAGACCCAGGTTCCGTCGGCTGCGGCAAAGACATGTGCCTGGTTCTGTGTCGCCGCAGGGGAAATCTGAACAAACGCGCCGGCCACCTCGCGGAATACATACTGCTGCCTGTCCTCGGTCACGACATTCAGGTGCCGATATTGAAAATCGTCCACCGTGAGCCGCGCGAAGGACTCGAACAAGGTCGTCCATCCGGCTCCGAACGTACCGATATTCTTCGCTTGTGAGTCGTAATGACGGCGAAACGCGAAAAAGTTGTTGGACGGCAAAGGATCGACTTCTTCGAACTCCATGTTGCCGTTCGTCATGTTCACGGGATCGGCAGAGCATTTGCTGCAACTGCTCCCGATCGTTCCCAAAAGCGGCTGAACACCGGGCGTGAGATTGCACGCGCCGGAACTGCTGTTTACGCGAACTGTCGTAACCCCCGAACAGGCCCGAAAGATCGACGTGACAGTAACGGCGTCCGTCGGGTCGAACTTTACCTGAGCAATCCCTTCAACATCGACTTGATGACCCGGCTCTACTCCGCTCCACTTGATTTCGGTCTGCCTGCCGTCCGCATACTGATAGATGTGATAAATCCTGTTCCCGTCACCGCTATTCGGAAAGCGGTAGTTGTAGTCGATGATCTTTTCGTGTGCCGTCTCACGAATTTCACGAAGTGTCACGATCGGCGTCGTATCCACGACCGGTACTTCAACAAACTGCGTGGTCCATTGGCTGCACTTGTACGCGTCAATTCGCAATGTCGGCGACGTCGTCCTGCACTGAGCCCATACCAGGAAATCCTGCGTGGTCGGTGTCCAGAGCCCGTAATTGGTGAGCCCGGAACACTCCGGACAGGAGGCGTACACGTCGGCGCCATTATGATAGATCCGATATTGAAATTTGGCGGGCTCGCTTGTCGCGACGATTTCAACACCGTTGATGTGCGGTGGTTCCTCAGCGCCTGGTGTGCAATAGTCGGCGCGGAGTAGCGATACCGTGCCGCCGAGGAGTAATAAGAGAACCGCGACACGCGGTCCAACTGCTTTGGCGAAATGCAAAGACTTCACGGAATCGGCGAACATCGCAGGCTCCAAACACCCCCGAGGACAGGGGCGTCACCGCGCTCATTACAGTGTGAACTTAGCGGATCGCCCGAGATGGTAACACGGCAGTTCGAATTCCGCCTAACAGGCCATCACTAAGCGAGAGATAGACTGCAGTTTGCTCAGGGAATCAGCAGCAGTTTGCCCGCGGTCGCGCGGCTTTCGAGCAGCCGGTGCGCCTCGGCGGCGGCGCGCAGCGGAAGCTCGCGCGCGATGCGGATGTGCAGCGACTTGTTCTCGATCATCGAGAACAGATCGCGTGCGCGCGCGAGGAGCTCGTCGCGCGTCGACGTGTAGTGTCCGAGGCTCGGGCGCGTGAGGTAGATGCCGCGTTTGGCAAGGCGTGAGGGATCGACGGGCGGGACGACGCCGCTCGATTGTCCGAAGAGCGCGAGCACGCCGCGCAGGCCGACGGAGTCGAGGCTCTTGTCGAACGTCGTCTTGCCGACGGAGTCGTAGACGACGCGCACGCCGGCGCCGTTCGTGTGCTGCATCACGATCTCGTGAAAATCTTCGGAGGTGTAATCGATGACGAGGTCCGCGCCGTCGGCGCGCGGGATGTCGAGCTTCTTCGTCGACGCGGTCGCGAATACGAACGCGCCGCGCGCCTTCGCCATCTGCACGGTCAGCGCGCCCGCGCCGCCGGCCGCCGCGTGCACGATCGCGGCTTCGCCCTGTACAAGCGGATGCGTGCTGTGCGTCAGGTAGTGCGCGGTCATTCCCTGCAGCATCGCCGCGGCCGCGGTGCGCGCGTCGACCGCGTCCGGAATCTTCACCAGCTTCCACTCCGGCACGACCGCGTACTCCGCGTACGATCCGGGATTCATCGCGTACACCACGCGCTCGCCGGTTGCTTCGACGATGCCGGCGGCTTCCGAGCCCGGCGTGAACGGTACGGGCAGCGGATAGAGACCGCTGCGGTGATAGACATCGATGTAGTTGACGCCGATCGCCTCGATCTTCACCAGTGCTTCGCCCGGACCGGGCGACGGCTTCGGCACTTCGACGTACTCGAGCGCCTCGGGGCCGCCGGGACGCGAAACGCGGATTGCGCGCATCACCAGGCCGAGCGGAACTCGCGCTTCACTTCCGCGATCCGCTTCTCGTCACGCTTGTAGAAGATCCACTGCTTGATGCGCTTCGCGCGCACGAGGCCGGTGCTGGTGAGAATGCGCAGATGCTCGCTCGCCGTCGGCTGCGAGACGCCGAGCTTCTCGGCGATGAACACGCCGCAGACGCCGTCCTTCACGAGATCGCCGTCGACCTGCGGGCGGAAGTGCGCGCGCGGCTCCTTGAGCCACGCCAGGATCTGCAGGCGCTTCTCGTTGGCCAGCGCCTTCACGACATCGACGGTGAGCATGTCGAGAGTTTGCCAATTGGCTAATTGTATGTCAAGCTAATTGGCTAATTGACGATGTCCGCCCAAGAGAACCTCCAGCGCCTCGGCATCACGCTCCCCGTCCCCACCGCGCCCCTCGCCGCGTTCGAGCTGTGGGTGCAGTCGGGCAATCTCCTGTTCGTCTCGGGACACATCGCCAAGCGCGACGGCAAGCCGTGGACCGGACAGCTCGGCCGCGAGCTCACGACCGCCGACGGCAAAGAAGCGGCGCGTCTCGTCGCCATCGATCTTCTCGGCACGCTGCAAGCCGCGACCGGCGATCTCGATCGCATCCAGCGCATCGTCAAGCTGACGGTGCTCGTGAACAGCACGAGCGATTTCAAAGAGCAGCACCTCGTCGCCAACGGCGCCTCCGAATTGTTCGCCGCAGTCCTTGGCGACCGCGGCAAACACGCGCGCAGCGCATACGGCACCGCGCAGCTGCCGTTCGGCTCGTGCGTCGAGATCGAATTGATCGCCGAGGTATCGGCGTGACCCCTCATCCGCCGGTGGAGCGGCGGCCGCTTCGGCCGCCAATTAATCGCGAGAGGCCGGCGCCCGAAGCGGGCGCCGCTCCACAAGACTTCGGGCACCTTCTGCCCGCAAGCGGGGAGAAGGGCGACAACGCACGCCCGCCGTTCGTTGCCCCTCGCCCCGCTTGCGGGGAGAGGGTGGCGCGAAGCGCCGGGTGAGGGGCCGTGTTCGTGCGACGCCTGTCCGTCATCATCCCCTCGTACAACACGGCGGAGATGACGCTGCGCTGTGCTCGCGCCGTACTCGCGGCGATGCCGGACACGGAGGTGATCGTCGTTGACGACGGCTCGACAGACGGCACCGCAGCGCTGATGCCGAGGGAAGTGCGCGTCGTGCGAATCGAGTCGAACAGCGGCTTCGCGGCGGCTGCGAATCGCGGGGTCGCGGCGGCGAATGGCCGCATCATTCTTTTGTTGAACAGCGATGCGATGGTCGAAAGCGATGCGTTGCAAAAGATCGTGAGCGCGTTCGACAACGACGCGCGCCTCGGAGTCGCCGGTGCGCAACTGATCGAAGAAGACGGCTCGCCGCAGTGGAGCGGCGGATCGACGCCGACGTTGGCGTGGATGATCGCGGTCGTAAGCGGCGCGGGAAGTCGCGGGAAGCCGCGCGTGAAAACAAAAGTCGATTGGGTGAGCGGCGCGGCGATGGCGTTTCGTCGCGAAGCGTGGTCGCCGTTCAGCGAACGGTTTCTCTTCTATTGTCAGGACATCGAGTTTTGTCTCAACGCGCGCAAGAAGGGATGGGACGTTCGCGTGATCGAAGACGCGCGCGTCGTTCACGCGATGGGGAAAACGATCGCCGCCGACAGTCCGCTGCGTCACGATCCGGCGAAGCTGTGGCCCGATCTCCTCACCTGGGGCAGCGCGCACTACGGAAAAACGTGGGCCGCATTCGCACGCGTGACGTTGATGCTTGCCGCAGCCTTGCGCATCGCGTGGACGAAACTCCGCGGACGCGATGCGAGCGCGTTCGTCCGCGCGCTCAAAGCGATTCGTAAAAGCGCAGCAGTCCGCGCGTGAGCGCGTGGTTGTCGTAGCGCTCGGCGACGTTCGCGCGCGCGGCAACGCCAATGCGCCGCGCGGTCTCGGGATCGCGCAACAGTCGCACGACCGAGTCGGCGAACGACGGCGCGTCGTCCGCGATCAGGATGTCGCGCTCGTGCTGCACCGCGATCCCGCCCGCGCCGATCGTCGTCGCCACGATCGGTTTCTCCAGCGCCATCGCCTCCAGCACTTTGATGCGCATGCCGCCGCCGGCGAAGAGCGGCGCGATCACGACGGACATCCTGCGCATGAACGCGTCGGCGTCGTCGACGTCCGCATGCAGGTCGACTCCGCGCCGCTCCGCCTGACGGCGCAGCCAATGCGGCGGCGACGTGCCGGCGATCGACAGCCTTGCGCGCGGCGCCCGCTCGCGCACGCGCGGCCACAGCTCGTCGAGAATCCACGCCGCCGCTTCCTGATTCGGACGGAAGTCGAGCGAGCCGATGAAGCCGATGTGGTCCGGCTCGCCCGTGCCGTTGCGATGGAACGAAGCCGCGACGCCGCACGGAACGACGTGCATCGGCCGCGTGCATCCGAGCGATTGAAAGTCCGACGCGTCTGCGGCGGAGATCGGCACGATCGCGTCGAGAGTCTCCATCTGCTTCAGCTCATACGCGCGCAATCCCGACGCGACGCGCCGCAGCGCGAGGCGGCGCAGCGCCGTGCGCGCGGTGCGCCCGAGGCTTTCCCAGATGCGGAACTCGACATTGAGTGAGCGGAGGACGACGCGCGCGTTGCCGGCCTCGCGCACACACGACGCGTACGGCAGCAGAAACGGACTCTCGATCTGCACGACGTCGGGCTCGAAGCGGCGCAGCGTCTCGGTCAGCGCATCGCAGAATTTCTTGGAGACGAATCGCGCGACGAGATACGTCACTTCACCGGACAGCGCGCGCAGCGCCGGCATGAACACGCGCGATGTGTCGATGTCGACGGCGCGGACTCGCACCGGCCCGCTCGCTGACGCGCGATGCTTGCGCGGATTGAGCGACAGCACTTCCACGTCCGCGCCGCAGTCCGCGAGCGATCGCGCGAGACGCGACATGGCCACACGCCCTCCATCGACGGCAGGCCACGGCAGACGTGGCGTGAGTATGAGGATTCGCATCCGGACCGCGAACTCGCGGATGATACCGCTTTCATGCCGCTCCTGCTGGGCACGGTAGTATTTGCCGCAATTCTGCTCGCCGCCGCCGGCGCGGGCACGCTCGTCGCGGGCTCGCGCTTCCCGCTCGCGCTCCGCTCCGCCCTCGGCCTCGCGGTTCTCGCGCACGCACTGTTCGTTCTCGGACTCCTCGGCTGGCTGCGCCCCGCGCCGATCATCGCGCTGTACGTCATCGCGATCGGTGGAGCGGCGGCCGCCCACGGCTGCCGAAATGTTCCGGCGCCCGAGGGCGGGCGCCGCTCCACTTCGTATCTGCCGCTCTTGGCGTTCTTCGTCCCTCTCTTCCTCCTCGCGCTGCATCCCCCGCTCGCATTCGACGAGACGCTCTACCACCTCCCCTTCATCCGCGCGGCCGCGGAGTCGGGACGATTGCAGTTTCTGACCGGCAACCGCTTCCCCGTCTTTCCGCAACTGCACGAGCTGCTGTGCGTGCCGCCGTTTCTCGTCGGCGGCGACGTCGCGACGCATCTCGTGTCGCTCGCCGAGCTCGTGATCCTGTCCGCGCTCGTGTACGAATGGGGAGGCGCGCTCGCGACCGCGCTGCTCCTCGGCAGTCCGATCGTCCTCTACTTCGGCACCGTGTTGTACGTCGATACCGCACTCGCGCTTTTCGTCGCCGCCGGCTTCTATTGCCTCGACCGCGAGCACGACGCGCTCGCCGGCTTCTTCCTCGGCAGCGCCTGCAGTGTCAAATACCTCGGCGGTTTCTTCGCCGCCGCCGCGCTGGTCATTCGACGGCGCATGAAGTACGCGCTGTGGTGTCTCGCCGCAGCGCTGCCGACGACGCTCTGGATCTTTGCGTACACACGCGATCCGCTGTTCCCGTTCGTGCGCGACTCGTTGTGGCGCATCCACTTCGCGCCGGTCTCCCTCGGCGCGCGCATCGTGCGAACGCTCACGCTTCTCTGGAACGTGACGTTCGCGCGGCAGCACGTGAACTTCCAGCCGCCGGTCACGCCGCTGCTCATCGGAATCGTGATCGCGCTGATCGCGATCGCGCGCCGCGACCTGCGCGCGCGCATCGTCGCAATCCTCTGCGCCGCGTACGTGATCGTGTTCGCGTTCCTGCCGCAGGACACGCGCTACCTCGTGCCGCTGCTTCCGCTGATCTGCGTCGCCGTCGCACAGAGATTGTGGCGACCGCTGCCCTCAGCGGTCGCGCGGCGCAACGCGCCGCTGGCCGGCAAAGCCGGCGGTGCCGCTGAGGGCAGCGGCACCCACAAAGGTGATGGAGCTTCAGCCATCCGATGGATCGCAATCGCACCCGGCGTGTTTTACATCGCGTATCGATTGGTCGTGATGGGATTGCCGCCCGTGAACGACGCGCAGCGCGACGCGGAGCTGCGCACGCGCGTGCCGGAATACGCCGCCGTCGTGCGCGCGGGCGACGATCGCGTGTACGCGTGCGGCGGCGAGCAGTTGAAGTACTACGCGCGCGGATCGCTGATCGGCGACGAGAACGGACCGTTCGCGTACGGGCGCATTCTCGCGCCCGACACCGCAACGCTCGCGGAGCGGCTGCGCGCGATCGGCGTGCAGTCGTTCCTCGTCGCGAAGCGCGCGTGCAAACCGCCACGGCCGAACGGTGGGATGGAGCTCGTTTACGAAGACGCGTCCGCGCAGTTGTGGCGCGTGATGGCGTCGACGAGACCGCGCGCGCCGGATTCGAGCGGCACGAGCCAGCCATTGCCGTGAGCGCGGATGCGCTCGGCCTGTGCGCCATGATCGAACGCGATGACGCGCGCGCCGGCTTGCCACGCTTCAGACAACACGAGCGAGAAGGACTCCGGCACGATCGACGGAAGCACGACGAGTCCGATGCGATGCCGCGCGAGCAGCGACGGGAGCGTGCCGGCGCGGTAGTAGCCGTGGATCACGACGTTCGGCAGCGCGCGCAGCGGGCGGAAGAGATCGGCGTCGCCTCCGCCAAAGACGTGCAGCTCCGTGTCGAGCGCGCGCGCGATGTCGGGAAGAAGATGCGCGCCTTTGTGACGCTTCACCGCGCCCGCGAACGCGATGGCTTCGCCTGATGGCGGCTGCGCTGATGGCGGATGGCAGATGGCGGGCTCGATGATCTCGCCCACCAGCGACGGAAGGATCTCGCGATGTTTCTCGAGAAGAAAGCGCGACGGAAAGATGAGCGCCTGCGCTTCGACGAGCACGCGGCGCGCGAGCTCGCGATCGATGTCAAATAAGGTGAGATCGTGAATGCTGACGATGAGCGGAAAGCGCAGCAACTCTTCGAGCGGAGCGTTGCTCGTTCCTTCGAGATGGATCGCCTTTGCACCGGTGACTGTCATCGCTTCGGCAATCGTCGTGGCGCGACGGCGATGTCCTCCGACGTCGAGACCGCCGGGATGCAGGAGCGCGACATTTCGCTGCCCGCGAAGGCGCGTCATCAGCTGAATTGCGACGCCTCCCGTGCGCGGAGCGATGCTGCTCGCAGAGAAAATCAGAATCTCCGCTTCGCTCGATCCGTGACGCATTCGCATCGCGATGTCCTGCGCCGCTTCTTCGATGCGCTCGCCCGCGCGGCGCAGCGCCGACGCGAAACCTTCGCCGCGAAGGACATTCGCGATCGCGCGGATCATCGCAGCACCGACCGGTACACGTGCTCGATCTCCTCCGCGTGCGCGTCGACGTGCTTTGGCTCCGGCAGACGCGCGGACCATTCGTCGATGAGCGACGGCGTTTCGATCACGCGGCGCACGATTGCGCGCAGCGCGGCGGAATCGCCCGGCGGGAAAAACTCGCTCGCGTTGCCGGCCGACGCGATCACCGGAACACCGCACGCCATCGCTTCATGCGCAACGAGTCCGAACGACTCGAGGCCGATCGATGGAACGAGCAGCACATCCATCGCCGCAAACACGCGCGGCTTCTCTTCCTCGGTGAAACCCCGATGAATGTCCAGTGTGGCATCCGAAGGATCGATGCCGCGCATCGCTTCCACCGCGATGTGCAGGCCTTTATGCGGCGCATTCGAGCCGACGTAGCCGAAGCGGATCGGCCGGCGTGCGCTCGTGTCTGGTGGAGCGGCGGCCGCTTCGGCCGCCGATCGTCGCGAAAACCGGCGCCCGAAGCGGGCGCCGCTCCACAGGATCGGTTCGATTGCCACGCCGTACGGAATCACGTGAAACGGCGTCGAGCGCGGAACGACGTTCGCGTAGTCGTCGCGAATCGCGTTCGTGCCGGCGATGAACACATCGGCGGTTGCGAGCGCGGCTCGCGCCGCTCGCCTCCGCAGCGCGTGCATCAGACCGTTCATCGCAGGCACGCGCGTCAGCGTCACGCAGCGCGCGCACTTTGCGGGCGAAGGTCCGTCGCAGCGATTGCCGTCGCGATCGAAGCGATTCACGCGCGCGCAGACGAACCACCAGTCCTGAATCTGCATCACGATCGGGATGCCGAGGCGCTTGGCGACGTGTGCGAGTGAGAAGGTGTGGCCGGCGAGGTGGTGCACGTGCAGCAACTGCGGACGCTCCCCGGTCAGAAACTTCTCGAAGTCGCGCTCCAGCGCACGATCGCGAATCGCGTTGCGCCGCAGCGGATCGCGCGCGGTGAAGTGATTCGTCACGATGCGCACGCGCGCGCCGCCGTCATCCAGCTCGACGGCCTCGCGTTCCCCGCGCGCCGGATCAGCACCGCGCGTGTACACCGCGACGTGATGATTTTCACGTTGCCTTTGAACGAGCCAATAGGCGTACAGCTCCGTGCCGGCGTGTTGGAACGGCGGCCAGCCGTGGACGAGATGCGCGATGCGCAATCCGGATGGCGGATGGCGGATGGCAGATGCCATCCGTGCAGCCGCAATGCGCGCGCGCACCTCCGCCAGCGGATCGCGCTTCATGAACTCCGCGATCATCGCCGTGTAGCGCCGCGGCAATTTCGCTCTCGCGCGTCGCTGGCGCTCCGCTCGCGAGTTGCCGAAGCTGCGGTGGCCGGCGTGGTAGATGAACGTCGCGTCGTCGGCAATGTGCAGCCAGCCGCGATCGAGCGCGCGCAGGCAGAACTCGTTCTCTTCGCCGTAGCCATCCGCGAAGCGCTTCGCGTCGAAGAGGCCGATGTCATCGAGCAGCGCACGGCGGATGTAGAGACAGAAGCCGACACCGGTCGGAATGCGCGGGTAGCTGCGCATCGACACGCGCTCGACGCGCTCCGCGAACGATGCGATGTCTGGAATCAGGTTCTCTTCGAATGCGCGCGGCACCGAGCAGAGCGTCGCGTTGTTCGAGAGCGGCGTAACGGTGCCGATGTCCTCGTGCGAATACGCGGCATCGATCAACTTCTCGATCCATCGCGGCGTCACGATCGTGTCGCTATTGAGCAGCACGACGTCGCGCGTCGACTCGGCGATCCCGCGATTGACGCTCGCGGCAAACCCGATGCGTCGTTCGTTTTGAAGAATGGTCCAGGCAGGCAGGCTCGGAAGCTCCTGCGGGCCATCGATCACGAGGATCACTCGATGCGTTTCGAGATCCGTGTGTGCGGCGACGCTCGCGATGCAGTCGCGCAATTCGTCCGCCGCCCCGTAAATGGGAATGATGATGTCTACCGCTCGTGGCACGGACACGATTGTAGATTCGCTCTACCCGAGCCCGCACCCGGTGCCGGGTGCCGGGTGCCGAGTGCCGGGTGCTGAGTAACAGAGCATCTAACTCAGCACCCAGCACTCGGCACCCAGCACTCAGGCCCGCTTCCGCGCCCGGGGTGGGGGAACGTAGTCGGTTCACTCGCCGCCCACCCCGGGCGCGGAAGCGGGCGCGGGCGCGGGCGCGGGCGCGGGGCTGCGTAGCGATGCGGCGTCCTCGACAGTCACGCTCGTTGCCGCTACTGTGGAGCGGCGCCCGCCCTCGGGCGCCGGGACGATTCGGCGGCCGAGGGCGGCCGCCGCTCCACTCTGAGAAAAGAGGATCAACGATGCGCATCGCCCGGGTGTTCGTCGCTCTCTGTACGCTCGTCCTCGCATTGCACGCGTCCGCCGTCTGCCGCGCCGCGGGGCCGGAGGCGGATGTGCCGAGGCCGAGCAGCGTGCCGCCGGAGAAACTCGGCGAGTATGAAACGCAACTTCTGAAGTGGCTGCAGACCGGCAGTTACGCCAAGTGGTGCGGCGACAAGGCGATCCGCGACACCGGTCCGTGGATCAACGACATCTATTACGGCACGCACAAAGCCGCGCGCGTCTACTACTCACCCGCGGTGATGCGCTGGCTCACGAGCGGACGCAAAGGCGTGATCGAAGACGGCGCGATGATCATCAAGGAAGGGATTCGTCCGCCGGCCGCGCGCTACGAAACGAATCCGCCGCCGCCGGTCACCGACTGGACGATCATGATCCGCGACTCGAAGGGCTCGGCGGACGGATGGTTCTGGGCGGAACTGTTCGACGAGATGGTGCCGGACAATCATCAGTATCCGTTCGCCTATCCCAACGCCGGCTTCGGACTCTATTGCACGCGCTGCCACGGATCGGCGGAAAAGGAGCTGACGTTCTCGTCGATCAACAACATCAAGGGATTTCCGGGCGAGTTCCTCACCTTCCGCGTCGACGACTCGTGGCGCGACGGCGACAAGGAGACGGCGCATCACCACGATCCGGCGATGCAGCTCGCGCCGCCCGCGCCGGTCGTCGCGCCGAATCCGGAGTTCCTGCAGACGTTCCGCGCGATCGCGCCCGTCCTCGCGAATCAGGTACAGCGCATTCCGAACGAAACGTGGGACGCCATCCCGGCGTCGCCGCACAAGCCGGACATGTTCCTGACGTCGAATCAATGCGAGAGCTGCCACGCCGCGGCGAACGGCGTGTTCGGTCCGACGATGTTTCTGCCGACCGCGAACGGCGGCATCAACGTGTCGGAGTTCACGGAGTGGCGCTGGTCGCCGATGGGACTCGCCGGACGCGATCCGATTTTCTACGCGCAGCTCGACAGCGAGCTGACGTACGCCGACTCGCTGACGGATGAAGCGAAGCGCAAAGAGCTGCGCAAGGAGATCCTCAACACCTGCTTCCGCTGCCACGGCGTGATGGGCAAGCGGCAGCTCGACATCGATCATCCCGGCGAGAATTTCGTCCTCGACTTCATCCTCGCCACCGGCAGCATGCCCGGTGCAAAGTACGGCGCACTCTCCCGCGACGGCATCAGCTGCGCGTCGTGCCACCACATCCGCCGCGACGAGATTCCGCCCGGTTTCAAGGGCACTCCGCTCGAATACTTCCTCGAGCACTCCATCACCGGCCTTTTTCAAACCGGTCCCGCCGACGAGCTGTTCGGTCCGTTCAAAGACAACGAGATCACCACCGTCCCGATGGATCACTCGCTCGGCATCAAGCCGAAGTTCAACGACTACGTGAAGAGCTCGCGCATGTGCGGGCATTGCCACACGATCAACCTGCCGGTCGTCGACAGTCCGAAGCCGGGCATGCATTCGATCGAGCAGGCGACGTATCTGGAGTGGCTGAACAGCGCGTATCAAAACGAGTTCGGCAAACCGGGACCGAAGGCGAAGACGTGTCAGGACTGCCACATGCCCGGCCACTTCGAGAGCGCGACGGAGAAGGTGAACGCGGACCCGATTCAAACGCGCATCGCCATCGTGCAGGACGACACGTATCCCGCCGCCGAACATCGTGCGACGCTCGAAGACGTGCGCGTCCGCTTCCGCGAGTCGGGTTTCGGGCGCCACGAGCTCCTCGGCATGAACGCGTTCCTTCTCATGATGTTCAACGAGTTCAACGACATCCTTGGCGTGCGCAAGTCCGACTACATGACCGGCCGCTCCGACGCGCTCGACCGCGCGATTCAGAATCTCGTTCGCCAGGCGCGCAACGACAGCGCGACCGTGAAGACCGACATGTCGATCGACGCCGCGAAGAACCTCACCGCCAACGTGACGGTCACGAACATGACCGGCCACCGCTTCCCGAGCGGCGTCGGATTCCGGCGTCTGTTCATCGAGCTGCTCGTCGTCGAGAACCAGGATGAGCGCGAGCGCGTCGTCTGGAGCTCCGGCCGCACGAACGGAGTCGGCGTGATCGTCGACGCCGAGGGACGTCCGCTGCCGACGGAGTTCATGCAAGACAATTCGTACCAGCCGCACCACGAAGTCATCACGTCCGACGACCAGGTGCAGATCTACGAAGAGCTCACGCGCGACGCCGACGGAAATCTCACCACGAGCTTCATCCGCCGCGACGAAGAAGTGAAAGACAACCGTCTGCTCCCGTTAGGCTGGACCGAACAAGGCCCCGACTCGTCCCTCAACGGCGAGTTCCTCCACGCGACGTTCCCCAAAGGAAACGCGGCGAACGACCCCGACTACAAAAACGGCAAAGGCTCCGACATCGTCACGTACAAAGTCGCGCTCCCGGCCGACGTGAACCCGAAAAACGTCAGCGTGCGCGCCACGCTCTACTACCAGATCATTCCGCCGTACTACCTCAACCAGCGCTTCACCGGCGGCAAAGGCGACGCAACGAAGCGGCTGTTCTACTTGACGTCGAACCTGAACCTGCGCGGCACGCCGCTGGACGGATGGAAGATTCGGATCGCGGGGGCGGTGGCCGGGACGGCTCCGTGAACCTGTGGAGCGGCGGCCGCTCTCGGCCGCCGACCTCTCGCGAGGAAACCGGCGGCCGAAGCGGCCGCCGCTCCACAGGTCACCGAATCAAGCCCCGCTCCCGCAGCACCTCAATAATCCGCGCCGCGTTCTCCTCCGCCGAATTCTTCGTCGTTTCCAACGTAACCTCCGCCGCGAGCGGCGCTTCGTACGCGTCGTCGACGCCCGTGAACTGCGCGATCGCGCCTTTGCGCGCCTGCGCGTACATCCCCTTCACGTCGCGCGACTCGCAAACGTCGAGCGGCGTGTCGACGAACACCTCGATGAAGCGGTCGCTGCCCGCCATCGCGCGCGCGTTTTCACGCGCGGCGCGGTAGGGGCTCACGGCCGCGCAAATCGCGATGCCGCCATGGCGCGTGATCTCGGAGGCGACGAAGGCGATGCGGGCGATGTTGGTGTCGCGGTCTTCTTTCGAGAAGCCGAGTCCTTTGGAGAGGTGTGTGCGGACGACATCGCCATCGAGGAGCGTGGACTGGCGACCGTGTTCGAGGAGGCGCGCGACAAGGATCTCGGCGGTCGTGGATTTGCCGGAGGACGGAAGGCCGGTGAACCAGATGCAGACGCCCTGCTGATGCCGCGGCGGGTAGCTCTCCGCGAGAATCGCCGCGGTCTCGGGCCGCGTGAACCACGACGGCAGCGCGACGCCGGCGGCGAGATAGTGGTCGCGGAGCTGCGTACCGGAGATGGAGCGCGTCTCCGCGCCGGCGGGGACGCGCGACGCTTCTTCGTAGCGGTCCTCATTCACGACGTAGACGAGGTCGTGGAACGGCACCATCTTCATCCCGATCTCGTCGGAGTGTTGCGCGACGAGCTCCTGCGCGTCGTACGGGCCGTAAAACTGCGGACCGGGGCTGGCGTGATCGCGGCCGACGATGAAGTGGCTCGCACCGAAGTTGCGGCGGATGAGCGCGTGCCAGAGCGCTTCGCGCGGACCGGCCATGCGCATCGCCAGCGGCAGGAGCGAGAGCAGCACGCGGTCCTTCGGGAAGTAACGCTCGACGAGCGCCTTGTAGATGCGGACGCGCGTGAAGTGATCGACATCGCCCGGTTTCGTCAGACCAACTGCAGGATGCAGCAGCAGCGTTCCGTCGACGGCTTCGATCGCGCGGCGCGTCAGCTCTTCGTGCGCGCGATGCATCGGATTGCGCGTTTGGAACGCGACGACCTGATCGCGTCCGAGCTCCGCGAGCTTCGCGCGCACCTCGGCCGGCGTGCGTCGCAATTCGCGAAAGTCGAACGGCGACGGGAGATTGAGCACGCGCAATCGTCCCGAAATGTTCCGCGGTCCCCACCGCTCCATCTCCGACACGAGCGGATGCTTCGGATCGCGCGTGCCGGCGATGCCCTGCGCGGCTTCGCCTCGATCCCACTCGTAAATCTCCTCGACCGTCATCACCGCGAGGATCTCGTTCGTCGAGCTGCGCAGCACGACGTCGCGACCTTCCGCGACCGGCGCATCCGCGGCGACCGGCAGCGTGATCGGCATCGGCCAGAGCGTTCCGTTTGCGAGTCGCATTTCCGCGAGGACGCCCGCGTAATCGGACGAGCCGAGGAAACGATCGAGCGGAGAGAAGGCGCCGGTGGCGAGCAGCTCGAGATCGTGCTGCGCGCGCGGCGAGATTTGAATCGAAGGCAGCGCGGCCGCTTCGCGCAACAGCGAGTCGCGCTCTTCGCCGCGCACGAGAAGATCGATGAGGGTACCGCCGTAGGGAGGGGTCAGCATGTCGTAGTCAGACTTGAAACACACGAAGTCGTGCCGCCCGGCCGTTCCCGCTCGAAGGTGGATTTGCGAGCACGGGTCGGGAATGCAGAACGCAGAATTCAGAATGCAGAAGTGAGAAGCCCGCCCGCCGGACGATCCGGGTGGGCTTCTGACTTCTGCATTCTGAATTCTGCGTTCTGCATTCCTGTGCCGTGCGCGAAAAGGTTCACCACAGCGCGCGCACGCCGCACCAGAGTATCCGCACCTGGTCTCCTAGGAGACTAGGAGACTCAAACGGCCGCACAGGATACATTGAACGCGTGGACCTTCGCGTGTTTTCGGCGCTGCGCGATCTCGCGCGCGAAGAGGATTCGCCGGTGGTGATCAGCGGCGACTGCATGGAGCCGCTGCTGCGCCGCGGCGAGACGGTGCGCGTGCGCGCGCGGCGCGTTTACTTGCCGGGCGACGTGGTGGTCTTTCGCACGCGCGCCGGCGATCTCGCCGCGCATCGCGTCCTCGGCTGGCACCCGCGCGGTCTCGTCACGAAAGGCGACGACTGCGTCGAGCGCGACGCGCCGGTGTCGCGCGACGACATCGTCGGCGCGGCGCGCCTGCATATCGCATTCGCCGATCGACTGCGCGCGTTCGCGGCGTGGACGCGCATCGCCGCGCGAAGGATCGCGCGGTGATGGAGCGCTTCCTCGTCGAGCCCGCGCTTTTTCCGCGCCGCATCTCCGGCGAGACGTGGGGCACGGAGAGCGTGACGATCGATCTCGCCGGCGATCGCTATCGCATCGACGGTCTCGCTTCGTGGCAGGTCGCGAGTCTCGCGTCGCGCTACGGACCGCGCATGAACTTTGTGGGTGCCGCTGCCCTCAGCGGCACCGCGACCGCTGGGGGCAGCGGTCGCCACATCACGAGCGGCGATGCGGTCGCGACGCTGCAAGTGTTTCGCGCGCCGCGCTCGGACTTTCGTGAGATCGACACGCGCGGATGGGAGTACTGGCTCGATCTGCAGTGGGACGACAACGCGCTCGCGATCGCCGGCATGCGTCTGATGGCGCGCGTCGATCTCGCGTCGATGCGCGGCGGCATCTGGACCTGCGTCGACGATCCGGACGAGTTCTGGGGACTTGTCGAAAACGTGCTGCGCCCGATTCTCGCCGCGCAGCTTCTCGATCGCGGCAACGGTTTGCTCGTGCACAGCGCCGCGGCGGACGGATTTCTGTTCCCGAGCACGTCCGGCGGCGGCAAGTCGACGATCGCGCGGATGGCACTTGACGCTGGACTGCCGGTGTTGAGCGACGACTTGAACGCAATCGTCCGTCGCGAGGATCAATGGATGATTCTTCCGCTGCCCTTCACGGGCGACTTGCTCGAGCGCGAGCTGAGCGCAACGCCGCAACGTCTCCGCGCGATCGTCGCGATCGAGAAAAGCACGGACAACGCGCTGCGGAACATGCCGGCCGCTGCCGCCGTTTCACTCCTCACACGATGCTCGCCTTACGTGAACCAAGATCCGCAGCGGACGGACGCGCTCGTCTCGCGCGCGGCGGAGATCGCCGCGGCAGTGCCCCGCGCGATGCTCGCGTTCACGATGGGCGGGAACGTGTGGCCTATACTGAATCGGGCCTGATAGGACTTATAGGACCAATAGGACTGATAGGACTCATAGGACGTTATAGGACGTCCTATGAGTCCTATTCGTCCTATTCGTCCTAAGGGCCGGGCCAGGAGACCACGAGTTGCTCGATCCCAACACAACGCTCACACTCGACCGGCAAGTCCGCTTTCGCCGGTTCGAGGATGAAGGCATCGTCATCAATCAGAAGGCGGCCGAGGCGGTCGTCATCAGCGAAGTCGGCACGCGGCTCATCGAGCTGGCGGACGGCACGCGCACGCTGCGCGAATGCGCGGCGCTGCTCAGCGAAGAATTCGACGCGGCGCCGGACGTCATCGAACAGGACGTGATCCGCTTCGCCGAGCAGCTCGTCGAAGCGGGAATCGCGGCGCCATCATGACGGCCTTCGATCAGATGAACGCGCGCAGCTGGGAAGAGAACCATCTCTTCGGCGTGCTGATCGAGCTCACCTACCGCTGCAATCTCGACTGCTTCTTCTGCTACAACGATCTCAATCTGCGCGGCACGCCGCTCACCTTCGACGAGTACGCGACGTTCCTCCGCGATCTCGCGGACATGAACGTGCTCAACGTGATTCTGAGCGGCGGTGAGCCGCTCGCGCATCCCGATTTTTTCCGCATCGGCTCTCTCGCCCGCGGCCTCGGCTTCGTCGTGCGCGTGAAGTCGAACGGCCATGCGCTCCGCGGCGAGCTCGCGCGGCGGCTGCGCGATGAAGTCGATCCGTACGTCGTCGAAGTCTCGCTGCACGGCGCGCGCGCGGACACGCACGACCGCCAGACGCGCGTGCCCGGCAGCTTCGCGCGCCTCATCCAGAACCTGTCGGTGATGAAAGAGCTCGGGCTGCGCGTGAAGGTGAACAGCACGCTCACCGCGTGGAACGAGCACGAGACCGCGGAGATGTACGCGATCTGCGACGCGCTCGAGCTCCCGCTGCGCTTCGATCTGCAGGTCTCGCCGCGCGACGATGGCGATCGCACGCCGCTCGAGGTCGCGCCGACACGCGAAGGGATCGGAAAGTTGATCGCGGTGCAGGACGCGCGCTTCGCTGCGCTGAACCCCTCACCCGTCGCGGAGCCAGTCCTGAGCGAAGTCGAAGGGCGACACCCTCTCCCCGCAAGCGGGGCGAGGGGCAACGAGAGCGGGAACGCGGAAAGCGCGGCAGGTAGCCCTTCTCCCCGCGTGCGGGGAGAAGGTGGCCAACGGCCGGATGAGGGGCCGTCCTCCACCAAGCATTGCGGCGCGGGCTCCGCCGGCATCGCCATCGATCCCTACGGCAACGTCTATCCGTGCGTGCAGTGGCGGCGCGCGGTGGCGAATCTGCACGACGTCCGCATCGCGGAGATCTGGCAGACGGGATTCGACGGGATTCGCGCGGAGACGGAAGAGGCGGCGCGCGTGGTGCGCGCGCATCCGCGCGGGAAGCTGCTGAATTTCTGTCCGGGATTGGCCGAGGTGCTGACTGGTTCGGCCACGCGCGTCCCCGAGGAGCTGGAGCGCATGGCCGAAATCGTCGCGTCTACGAGTTGATCGGGCCGCTGGGGCAGCTGGCCGCGTTGCCCTTCGCCGGCGGCCGCGGGGAGCAGAGCGCCGCCATCGCCTCGAGCGGTTCGCGCGAGACGATCGACGGCGGCGAATAAGGCCTCCGCTTTTTCTCTTCGTTATTCGTTTCCGGTGCCTGGGCCACCGACATTCTTAACCTCCGTGGGAAGGTCGACCCGCAGTGCGGGATCGCCGAGAAGCAGATAGACGCTGGCGGTGTCGTTGCGATGCTCGGCCAGCGACTTCACGATGAGATCGCCGATGCGCGACGACGGAGTCAGCGATGCAAGCCGCATGAACGACCGCTGGATCTCGCTGGCCTCGGCGTGCTCCGAGAGGCCGGACGCGGACCAGACCGCAAGCGCGCCCGCGTTGTCCGCGCGCGTCAGCGAGACGCCGAGCGGATCGACGAAGCCGTTCTCGAAGCGGTTGATCGTGCAGGTCATCGCGACCATCAGCGGCAGCCTACCGGATGACGTGAGCGACGGCGCGTCGTACGAACTGAGCACGCCGTAATTGGAAATGCGATCGAGTCCGCCGTGGCCGACCCAGCTCACCAGCGGCGTGCCGCTGTGCCACGAGTCGATCAGCGTGTTGCGCGCCTGATCGAATCCGACTTGATCGAGGTACGCATGCGTGATCTGCAGCGCGGAGAGCGACGTTTCGGCGCGCTTGCTCGCGTTGGTGAAGATCGTGGTCCCGTCGGCCGCGTCCGCGCTGAACACCATCGGCGAGTTCGCGACGTTGATGAAGCGGTTCGCGTTGACCTTGGCGGTGTACGACGACAGCTCCGAGGCTGACGATACCGGAATGCGTCCGATGCTGACGTCCGGGAGATGGTCGTTGTCGAAGTCGACGTAGAGCGTGTCCGACGCGTAGATGCCGTTGAGCGTCGAGAGCATGATCGGCGGCATTGCGCCGGGCGAGCCGTTGATGCCGCGATAGTCGACCGTGCCGTTGCCGGCGAGGACGACGTACGCCGGCGACGCGCTCCAGTTCGAGCGCGCGTATTTCAAAAAGTCCTGGATCGCGTGCGGGCTCTTGTTGCCGCCGTTGAACTCGTCGTAGATCTGCTCGAGGTCGGCGACGAACGTCGTGAGCCCTTCGCTCTGACGCAGACTCGCGAGCTGATCGGCCGCCGCATGCCATGACGACGGCGCGATGATCAGCCACTGCGCGCGCTGCCGCGTCTTCAGCGTCGCCGCGTACGCGGGACGCACCGAGCTCGGCGCCACAAAGCTCTCTGCGAGATAAAAGTCTTTTTGCGACGGAGAGACGAAGCTCGCCGTGCCGGCGATGAACGCCGCGCCCTGCACGACCTGCGGATGCAGCGGGTTGGTCACGTCGAGCACCATCGGAGCCGCGGTGAACGGACCGGCGCCGACTGCGCCGTTGCCCTTCATCGCCAGCTGACCGCTATCGGGCTTCGCGAACTTCTGATAGCCGACCGCGAATCCGTCGACGTAGAAGATGTCGAACACGCCCGGCTGATACACGCCTTCGACGACGACTTCATTCGCGCCGTCGCGCAAGAGCGCGGCCGGCAGCGCGAATGACGCGTTCTGCGCGTTGAACGATGTGAACGTCGTTTCGCCGAGGGGGACGCCGTTGAACGTGATCTTCGCGCGATGCGTCGCGTCCTTCGACGCGCCCTGCAGCCGCACGTTGAGCGTCGCGCCGCTCGCCGACGCGACCGACGGAACGTTCAGGTTGAACGTCTGCCGCCCGATGTCGGGATCGCCGCTGAGCAGCGCGGCCCAGAACCAGTAGTCGCTCTCCGCATCGAGCGGGAGCACCGTCGCGTGGAACGCATCGGTCTCGAAGTCCTGGGTCGCCGTGAACGAAGAGACCGCGGCGCTCGAAGATGCAACCGCGAGGTTGCTCATCGCCGCGCCGTCCTGATCGAGCTCGATGCGATACACGCGCTCACTCGAGTAAATCGAATTCGGCTTCTGCGCGAAGAAGTACAGCGACGCGCCGTCGCTCGTGTACGAAACGAGCGAGCCGTTGTCGGTGATGAGCAGGCGTCCCTTGTCGAGCGCCTTCGTGACGTCCTTCACGTCGACGCCGAGGGACGACGCGAGATCGGTGGCGGACATGCGCACGATGCCGGTCGACTTCACGCCGACCATCGCCGCGGCCACCGGCAACTTCGCATTCGACTGGAACCCCGCGTCGGCAAATGCATTCGTCGCGAACGAGCGCGGACGGCGCTGTTCCTCGGCCTTCGCCTTCTCGCGATCGAATCCCTCGAAGCGATGGAACGGACCGTACGATTTCCTGCGCCCGGACGACGTCACTTCTTCGACGACGTACATTGCGCCCGGATCGGCGTTGTTGCGATCGAAGAGCGAGTACTTGCCGCCGCTGGCCTTGAGGCTCGCCGGGATCAGCGTCTCGTTCACTCTCGTGCCGTCGAGGCGATAGATGTTGAAGCCGAGGGTTCCGGCTTCGGACGCGGTGGTGAACTCGATGTTGGTGCCGCCGCCGCGCACGTCCATGTCGAACTTCGACAGGACCGCCTCGGTCGCCAAGCCGCCGACCGTGACCGCCAGCTCGCACAAACCGCCGAGCGTGTACGTCGCGCGCGTCTGCGTCGCATTGCCGGTCTCGTCGACGAACGTCGCGCGCGTTCCGTTGCCGGAAGCGGGAGTGTTCGTGATGATCTTGCGTCCGTTCGTCGGCGACGTGATGCGCACGTCGTAAAAGAGAATCGCGGTCGCACCGGCGGCGAGACTAGTGCCGCTGTTCGGATTCCACGTGATCGCGCCGGTGCTTCCGACCGCCGGCTGCGCCGTGATCGTTCCCTGCGAGACGCCGGCGTTGCCGCCGTACACGAGGCCATACGCGTTCGCCGGTACTTCCGTGCGCACGAGGTTGGCGGCGCTGAACGTGATCGCATACGGCGTCGGGTTCACGACGCGAACCGTGACCGTGAAACGGCTCTGCGTGCCGATGACGGGCGGGTTCGGCCCGGGCGAGATTGACGCCTTCGTGAGGAACTGCTCCATGTACGGCTTCACCGGCACGCCGCCGCCGTCGGTCGGCAGATAGAGGCGGAACGCGGCCGGAGCTGCGCCGTTGACGATCGGGTTCGACGTCGGATTGCCGGTCGTCAGATAGCTGCCGACGTAGTACGTTTCGTAGTTTCCGCTCGGACCGCCGCCGTACGTAGTGATGGTCGGCTGGACGCGCCAGATGCCGTAGTCGTCGACTTCATCGTCGTCGACCCACGACGTCAGGTCATCGTGATTCCAAGCGTTGTTGATCGACAACGTTGTGGACGGGAAGGTCTGGGTCGTTCCGGTCAATGCGCTGACGAGGTTCAGCCGGCTGCGATACGTGACCGAGCCGGTGTCGCCGGAGTCGGTGTCGCGGTCGAAGTCGTTCTGCGAGCAGGTACAACCGGAGGTGACGTAAGGAAAGAGCGTGTACGTTCGCGTGGCGGCACCGGGATCGGGATTGATACCCAGCGACACCATCGAGTCGGCGTAGACATTCATCTCCGTGCCGGTGCCGTCGACGTTGCCTTCGTTGGCGCGGATACCGATCGCGTTGATGTCGTTGTTGCCCGCGGGACCATTCATGTCCACCCGCAGTTCCCAATGGCCGACCGCATTCCGGTCCGCCACCGCGGTGCTGTTGAACAGGATCGTCCACGCGTTGTCGGTGCAGGTCGTGCTGCTGCAGCCGGCCAGCGTCGCTGCGGTCGTACCATCCGGCCTGAAAAGCGTGTAATCGACGGTGGTGCTGAACCCGCCGCCGCGATCGCGGTCGCGTCCCGCATCCGCCTCGGCGGCGCCGCCACGGCCGATGTCGGCGTCGAAGATCTCCACGCGGATTCGCGGGAGACCGGCCGGCACCTCGACCCAGTAGCGATAAACGGTGTTCAGACCGGCGGCGTCGGACACGTAGTCGCCGTTCGCCGTACCAGCCTGCGTGCCCTGAGGCATGTGCAGTGCGATCTGTCCGGTCGACCCCGCGTACGCAGACACCGCGACGCACGCAATGATGAGACAAAGCGCAACTCTGGTTTTCATGATTTTCCCGTTGGGATACTGATTCAAACACAGCAGATCGCCGTCTCTTCCCGCGTCAACAAAACGTGAAGAAGAGACCGCCGGCTGGTTTCTCTCTTTTAAGGGACCTCATCCAATGTAACACGCCACGGTACGATGCGCGCGTGCTCGAGCTGGCAGTGATCGTTCCGACCTTCGACGAGCGCGAGAACGCCGTCGAGCTGATCCGCCGCCTGCACGCGGTGCTGCAGGAGATCGATCACGAGATCATCGTCGTCGATGACGACTCCCCGGACGGCACGGCGAACGCGGTACGCGACATCGCCCGCAACGACACGCGCGTGCGCGTGCTTCAACGCGTCGGACGCCGCGGATTGGCGTCCGCATGCATCGAAGGGATGATGGCAACGGCCGCGCCCTCCATCGCGGTGATCGACGCCGACCTGCAGCACGACGAGCGTCTGCTTCCGGCAATGCTCGCGAAACTGAAAAGCGAGAACCTCGACCTCGTTGCCGGCACGCGCCACGCCGAAGGCGGATCCGCAGCCGCGCTCACCGAGCGTCGCGCCTCACTCAGCAACCTCGGCAAACGACTGAGCCGCATCGTCAGCCACGCCGATCTCTCCGATCCGATGAGCGGCTTCTTCATCGTCGACCGCCGCTATCTCGATGAGGTGGTGCGCTCCCTCTCCGGCAGCGGCTTCAAGATCCTGCTCGACCTCGTTGCATCCTCGCGACGCGCGCCGCGCATCGGCGAGCTCCCCTACGAATTCCGCCCGCGCCTCCACGGCGAGAGCAAGCTCGATGTCGTCGTCGGCCTCGAATACCTGCAACTCCTCGCCGACAAACTGATCGGCGACGTCATCCCTCCCCGCTTCGTCCTCTTCGCCCTCGTCGGCGGCAGCGGCGTCCTCCTCCACCTCCTCGTTTTGTACGCAACGCTGCAGTGGACCACCTTCCCCACCGCCCAACTCATCGCCACCGTCGTCGGCATGACCAGCAACTTCTTCCTCAACAACCTCTTCACCTGGCGCGACCACCGCCTCCGCGGCCGCGCGGCATTCATCGGATTACTGAAGTTCTACGCCGCCTGCTCCATCGGCGCGTTCCTGAACCTGCGCGTCGCGACGTTCGCGGTCCAGCACGGAGCGGCGTGGTATGTGGCGGGATTCGCGGGACTGGTGATCGGGTCGATCTGGAACTTTGCGGTTACGGCGACGACGACCTGGAAGAGGAGAAGGGGCCGCTATTGGAACGCCGACGTAAAGTGACCACTGCGAGCTTGTGAGTACCGGAATTTTGCTCTGGGCGTCGACAGCTAGTCTTGCGGATCTACGAGCCCCGGCCGTTGTACAACAAGCACCGCAGCACTCGACTCGAATTGATACACATAACGGAGTCGATCAGCGCCGGGGGGTTGAAGAGTGCTGGTAAGCAGGTTCTTGATACCTGCGAGAATCGCGACTCGTTGCGCTATGTCGCCCACGACGACATGCGGCCGATAGCGAGCGGTCGGATGATCGAGATGGAGCGGTTGAGTACGACCACCATCCGCCGTAGAAATGAAATGGACGTCTGCATCTATGAAATATCGCCTGAACATAGCCGATCGACGTGGCAGGAAATCGAATGCGCATTACAGCCCGTTGTAGGGAAAGTCGCGCAACTCACGTTCACCATAATCTCTGACGCCACAGAGGTCCGTTACTAGCGAATGAGTCGATTGTACTCGGCATGCGTTCCGACCCAGCCCCACAACACACCCTCGGCGATTGGCTTGCCCAGTGCGCGATAATGTTGACCGATGCGTACGGCCCAATAGCGCCCAACACGCTTGAAGTGAAGTGAAGGATGCCACGGATCTACAACGAGCAAGTCGTAATTCTTTCGAGCGAGGTCTTGGATATCAGCCGGCAGTGAGTTGAAGCTCGACCAGAACGACGGTGCCGCGTAGTGATTCAAAACTTCGTGCTCTTGCCCGCGAGATGTGCGCGTTCCGCCTCATCGAACAGCGCGTCCAGCTTCCCGCTTGCAGAATCTTGCTCGATTTGCTGATCCCACTGCATCCAATCCTGCTCGAGTAGCCAATCTCGCAGCTGGCTGAATTCGGCAGGACTGAGCTTCTTGATCTCTGCTTCGAGAGTATCGAGTCGAGTCATGTGATCACTCCTCGCGCATTCTACGGCAGCTTCGAACATGCCACGATCCGACCTAAAGAGTTGTCAACTAAACCATCTGATGCTACATTAATAAGGCGATGCTACACCACCAGCTCCGGAGTGCGCGCGAGGCGGCGAAGATGAGTCAGGCCGAGTTGGCAGCCCGGGCCGGCATCCCCCGCAATCAGGTCGTTCGCGCGGAAAAGGGCCAAAACATTACCCTCGACACTCTGCGAAAGCTCGTCGCACATCTGCCGGTAACGGAACTGACGCTCCTCGACACGGTGAAGTTGTCGACAGACATCCTTCCCGTCCACGACAAGGTTTATCTCGGAGCGCTGGACACATTCCTCCAGGTATTCGAGGCGATGAAAAGGGCACTGATCCACGCGCAGGACACCCTCGCTGCATACGAGTCGGCGCGGAAGCGCGAGACGCCGGAGGAGTCGGCCCAACGCGGCGGCGAAGTCCATCCGAGGTTGATCCTGCAGAGCATGATGCGCGCTGTGAATGAAGTGGACGAACGGCTCAAGCGAAATCCCTTGCGCGAAGCCGCCACTCATTGAACGTACCAGCCTTGAACCCTCGCAAGTGAAGGTCCAGCCCTCGCAGAGGGACGGTGCGACCCTCGGTAATGAGGGTGCAGCGGGCGAACTGGGGAAGACGACCTTCCCGACGCTCCGGTCGTGCGTTTAACAACGAAGAAGCCGTCGCCTTCCACGTGCGCGTATGCGTCGTTCGGTGATTCAGCCACTTGCATAGTTGATAAAGCTTCGGGCGCAGCGACCGGAGACTGACGTGTTTATCCACAGCGCTCAACGTGAGCGGCAGGGGGACATTCAGCGGCTGATCGCTGCTCATTGAAAACCTGAGAAATTTGGACTATATGGTGTCTTTAATCCATAAGTCCTCTCGGACGGCCGGCATGGGGCCGACCGCCCGCCTGCGGCGCTTCCTTGTATCCGAAGGAGCTCGACATGGCGTTGCGCGGTTTGGGGTTCGTCTCGGTCCTCATTCTTTCTCTGCTCAAACTGGTTCCGACGGCGGCGGTGACGTTCACCGTCAACTCCACCGCCGACACGGGCGACGCCACTCCCGGCGACGGCGTGTGCGATGCCGGCGGCGGGGTCTGCACGCTGCGCGCGGCGATCGAAGAGGCGAATGCGCTCGCCGGCAGCGACACGATTCAGTTCGCGATCGGCAGCGGGCCGCGGACGATCGCGATCGGTCCCAACCTGCCGGTGATCAGCGAAGCCGTCACCATCGACGGCACGACGCAGCCGGATTACTCCGGGACGCCGCTGATCACGATCGACGGCCCTCCCACCCTCGGCATCGGCGTGACCGGCGGCGGAACGACCATTCGCGGCCTCGCGCTCGATCATTTCAACGGCACGGCGATCGGCATCAACAGCGGCAACAACACGATCGAGCTCTGCACGATCCTGCATGCCGGCAACGGCAACGGCGTGGAAATCGACAACGGATCCGGCAACGTGATCCGCAACAACACGATCGCATTCAGCGGTGCCGATGGCGTGCACGTCAACGAAAGCTTCAACTTCTCCTTCCCGCTCTTCACCGCGCTCACTCCCGACCAGACCCACGTCACCCAAACCATCGATTACACCGACGACTGCAGCAACTTTCATCATGTCAGCGACAACGCCCCGATCCTCGACAACGCGGGGCATGCGTTCAACGAGAACTTCGGCGCGCGCTTCACGGCGACGATGTCGATTCCGATGCCGGGGTCTTATCACTTCGAGTTCTCGAATCTCGACGACCTCGGACGTCTGGTCATCGACTCCACGGAATACATCAACGGCAACGGCGGCAGCGGACTGTTGAGCGCCGACGTGCTGCTCGGCAGCGGCGATCACGCGATCGAAATCGATTACTGGGAAGGCGGCGGAGCGGCGCGCATCGTCTTCGCCGCCGGCGGGCCGGGCACGCCCACGTTCTCCACCGGCGGCAATCCCGGCTGGCTTGCGGAGCTGTTCCAGGGACGCATTCCCTCAGAAGGCAACAAGATCAGCAGGAACTCGATCTATGACAACACGAACCAGGGCATCGCGCTGTCGTGCTGCTGCGTCGACGTCAACGATGCCGGCGACGTCGACGCCGGACCGAACACGTTTCTGAACTATCCCGTCTTCACGAATCGCATCCTCAATCTCAACGGCAGCATCACGCTCGACGGCACCGCGCCGCCGAACGCGCTGGTGGAAGTCTTCGCCAGCACGAACGATGCGAACGGCCACGGCGAAGGGAAAGTGTTCCTGGGCGACGTGACGGCAAACGGCGGCGGGAACTTCAACATCACGGTGACGCTGCCGTCCGGCTACTACAGCGTCACCGCCACGGCCACCGACGCGGCGAACAACACCTCGGAGCTCTCCCAGAACTTCTTCGTGCTGCCGCATCCGGTCGTGGTCACGAACATGAGCGACTCCGGACCGGGCTCGCTGCGCGATGCGATCGACGAGGCGAATTCGGACGGCGTAGAGACGGCGATCACCTTCGATCCGTCGCTGAACGGCTCCGCGATTCAACTGAGCAGCAGCCTCCCTCCGCTCAGCGAGAACGGCACGACGATCAACGGCGACATCAACGGCGACTGCAAGCCGGACGTCGAAGTGCGCGGCAACGGCACGTTCAACGGCATCACCATCTTCGGCGCGTTCTGCACGATCCGCGGATTGGTGCTCAATCGCTTCAACGCCGAGGCGGTGACGATTCCGGGGAGCGCGAACAACGACACGATTGTGTGCAACTACATCGGCACCGATCTCACCGGCACGATCTCGTACGACATCGGCGTGCACGGCGTCGTGGTGCGCGACGGCGCGAACAACAACCATCTCGACCAAAACGTGATCGCGGCGTTCGGGCAGGACGGCGTACTCATCTCGAACGCGTCGAACAACACTCTGAGCGGCAACACCATCGGGCTCAATGCGACCGGCACCGCGCCGATGGCGTCGCCGATCGGCCTGCAGATCACGAGCTCGAACAACTCGAACATCGACGGCAATCGTATCCTTGGCACCAACGGCGCCGTCGACGTGCAGACCTCGCTGGCGACGTCGATCACGAACAACACCATCGGCTGGCCCGCGGGCGCGAATCCGCTCGGCTACGGCATCCGCCTGTCGAGCACCAGCGGCTCGGTCATCCTCAATAATCACATCGAGAACAACGGCGGCAGCGGAATCCGCATCGAAGGCGGCAACAGCGACGTCAACACGATTCGCAACAACGCGATCTCCAACAACGGCGCGCTCGGCATCGATCTCGATGGCGACGGCGTCACGCCGAACGACGGCACCGCCGACGCCGACTTCGGCGCGAACGAGGATCTGAACTTTCCCGTCATCACGCACGCGACGACGAACGGCGCGAATACCGCGATCGAAGGTTTTCTCGATGCGCCGCCCGGCTCGTACGACATCGATTTCTACGTCAGCAGCCAGCGCGATCCATCGGGCTACGGCGAAGGCGCGACGTGGCTGCAGTCGGGGACGATCTTCCCCGCGCCCTTCACATTTAACCTCCCCGCGGTCCCGATCGGCTCGTACATCACGGCGACTGTCACCGGCGGCGGCAGCACCTCGGAATTCTCGCTCGCGATCGCCGTCACCGGTCCGCCGATCGGCGCACCGCAGATGGGAGCGACGGAGCTCGTCGCGTATCCGGTGCTGCCGAACGCGATCTCGCTACGCTGGCGCGATCCGCAGGCGAGCGAGACCGGCTTCCGCATCGAGCGGAATCAGTCCGCGAGCTGGGTCACCGTGACGAACGTCGGCCCCGACACGACCACGTTCACCGATACGAGTGTGCAGCCGGGCGTAACGCGCATGTATCGCGTCGTCGCCTTCACGCCGTCCGGCGATGCGCCGCCGTCGAACATCGCACAGGCGACCGCGTTCAGCACGAACACGCTGCCGGTCTGCCGCGAGCGCGCGAGCGCCGCACACGAGGATGCCCGCTCGCCGAGCGTCGCCTGGAACGGCACGAACTGGGCGATGGCCTACGCCGATCAGACGGCGGGACGCGAGTCCGACATCTTCTTCCGATTCCTCAACGCTGACGGCACGCCCAACAGTCCGCCGATCCGGATCACGAATGACGACGTGCCGTCGACGAATCCGACGCTGGTGTGGAACGGCACGAGCTACGGCCTCGTCTGGTTCGATCATCTGCGCGGCGCGAACGGGCAGCCGGTCTCGCAGCTGACGTTCGCGCTCCTCGGGCCGAGCGGCGCGAAGATGCGCGGCGACATCCGCGTCACCGGCACCAATGCAACAGGTCCGGCAAATCCCGACGGCGACATGCCGCTCGTGTGGGACGGAAGCGGGTGGGGGATCTTCGTCACCGAATCGACCAGCTCTCCGTCGTCGATCGTCTTCTATCGGCTCGATGACGACGGCGACGTCGTGGTGAACGACGTCACGATCGCGCAGACGCCGTCGATCGAGGCGAACGTCTCGGCCACCTGGAACGGCTCGGAGTATGGCGTGGCGTGGATCCAGGAGAACGGGCCGGGCAGCGCATCGATGCGGTTCACGAAAGTGCAGACCAGCGGCGCCGCGGGGCCGATCCGCAATGCCGGATTCGTCGGCGGCGCGGCCGGCACGTTCAATCAGCCGGCCGGCGCGCGCGGCACGAGTATCGTCTGGAACGGCAGCGGGTGGGCGGTGGCGGGAGCGGGCGCATTCAACGGCATGAACGCGGTCTGGCTCTCGCTGCTCGACACGAACGGCGTGCTGATCGGCAGTCCGGTGCGGCTCAACGACATCGACGCAATGCCGAAACTGTTCAACAAGCCGGGCGGCGGCTACATCGTCTTCACCACCGCGACAATCTTCGGGACGTTCACATACGAAGTCGGCCGCATCGAAGCGGATGGGAACGGCCAACCGGTCGGCTCGCGCGCGCTGGTCACTCCCGACGACGGCACGAATTCACAAATGCCGCGCGTCGCGTTCGACAGCAATACGTCTTACCTCGCCGCGTGGAACGAGCCGAACGAGATCGACGATGCCGTCGTCTCTGATAACGGCGTCGTCGGAACGATCAACGGCGTCACCGGCGGCCACGGGACGGACTACGAATCGTCGTTCCCGACGCTCATCGAGCACGCAACCGGATTCGTCGCGTTCTGGGACGAGTCGGTCGGCAACGCGAGCCAGTTGCACGCCCGGTTCTATCGCCCGTTCGGCACTCCGCTCGACCGCCATCCGGTCAACGGCGCGAATCCGGTGCGCACGCCGTCGGCCGTCAGCATCGGCGGCGAGATCGCGCTTGCATGGGGCGACCGCACCACACAAGGCGTCCACTTCGATCGCATCGACTCGAACGTCAACTCCGTCCTCGGCGGCGGCGTGCGGATCGGCGACGCGGATGTCGATCGCGGCGTGGCCATGGCGTTCAACGGCGAGGAGTTCGGCGTCGTCTACGTCCATCCGACGTCCACGCTCAACTTCCAGCGGATGGGCTACAACACGCCGATCGGCCCTCCGACGATCGTCGGCGATGCGAGCGGCGGCGACGCGGATGCGGATCCGCAGATTCAATGGATCGGCAGCGGCTGGGCGATCGTTTGGGGACGCGACCGCAACCTCTGGTTCGCGAAAGTCGATCCGGCCGGCGCGCTCGTCGTACCACCCATGCGGCTCACCGACATGAACGCCGACCCGACCGACTTCCAGCTCCTCTGGAACGGTCAGACCCTCGGCCTGGTGACGTCGGAGAACGGCAACCTCTATTTCACGACCGTCGACGCGAACGGCTTCAAGAACTTCACGCCGGTGCTCGTGGTCAACACGATGAACGCCGATCGCTTCCCGGCGCTGTACTTCGACGGGACGAACTTCCGCATCGTCTATCCCGACGTCGCGACCGGCATGCGCGAAGTGCAGGTGACGCCCACCGGCAGCGTGCTGCCGGGCTCGCGCTTCCTCGGCAATCACGCCGAGGGACGGGTGGCGGCGGCGTTCAATGGGGCGGCGACGGCGATGGCGTGGGAGCATCGCGGCGACATCCTGTTCCAGACCACCGGATGTCTCGCCGACACCACCGCGCCGCCGTGCGCGACGGTGAACGCGTCATTTGCGAACGGTGGCGTGCAACTCAACTGGTCGCAGCCTCCCGATCCGCAGTCGTTCATCCTCGGCAACAATCTCTATCGCGACGGACGGCTGCTGACGGAGATCGGTCCGAGCACGTTCTCGTATTTCGACGGCGGCGTCACGCCGGCAGCGACGTACAACTACCAGCTCCGCGCGCTGAACGCCGCGTACCTCGAGGCCACCGGCTGCGCGACGCAGACCATCACTGCGGGCATCGTGGTCGGTCCACCCGTGCTGCCGAACGCGAGGGTGAACGAGTACTACGAGCAGCACTTCACCGCATCGCAGGGCACGCCGTCGTATTCGTTCGGACTCACCAGTGCGGTGCCGAGCGGCCTCACGTTCCAGACGTTCGGCATGTTGAACGGCATCCCGACGACGACGGGCCAGTCGCAGTTCACCGTCACGGCGACCGACGGCCTCAACGCGACCGGCCAGCGCACCTATTTGCTGCGCGTCTGTCCCGCGACGTACATCGCTCCGGCCGTGCTTCCCGATCCGCTCCTCGGCGCTGCATATCAGCAGACGCTCACGGTCCGCGGCAGCGGTGGATCGCAGACGTTTGCGATCACCACGGGTGCGCTGCCGCCGGGACTCGCGCTCGCCACCGGCGGCAACCTCACCGGCACGCCGGCCGCCGCCGGCGCATACTCGTTCACGATCACGGCCACCGAGGCAAATAGCTGCGCGACGACGCAGCAGTACGCGATGACCGTGGTGACCGGCGCCGCGCCGCGCGACGTGCAGGCGCTGCCGCAATCGAATTCGCAGATCCTCGTGCGCTGGACGCGTCCGCAACACGGCGAGACCGGCTTCCGCGTGGAGCGCTCGCTCGACGGCGGCAACACGTGGGGCTCGATCAACATCGTCGGCCCCGACGTCACTTCGCACCTCGACTCCGGCCTCGGTGCGAACACGACCTACACGTATCGCGTCGTCGCGTTCGACGGGCTCACGTCGACAAATTCGAGCAACGCCGTGGGCACGACGTTTCCGCTCGGACCGACTAAAATCTGTGCACAGGCGCTGAGCCCGTACCACACGCACGCGCAGTCGATCTCCGTCACGCGCGCCGACGCGCGCTGGGCCGCGGTGTGGCAGGAGCGGAGCGGCGGCACGCTCGACGACATCTGGTTCACGTTCCTTCAGGATGCGAACGGCGGCTTCACCGGCATGACGGTGCACGTCACGCAGAGCGACAGTCTCTCCCGCTTCCCGATCGTCCGCTGGAACGGCACGAACTTCGGCGTGCTGTATTTCGAGAACCTGCGCCTGCCGAACGGCGACTCCGCGTCGTCGGCCAGCTTCGCGCTGCTCGACTCCGCCGGCAACGTGCTCCGCAGCGGCGTCCGCCTCTACAACGGCAACGTCTCCTTCCTGAGCAGCAACGCCGAGGTCCCGTTCCTGTGGGATGGCACCGGATGGGGCGTCTTCACCATCGACACTGCCGGCAACACTCCGGCCGATCTCTGGTACCGGCGACTCCTGCCGAATGGGGACAACAACGGTGCTCCGATCCGCATCACCGACACGCCGAACGATTTCGAGGGTGACGTCGCGGTAGCATGGAACGGCAGCGAGTACGGCATCGCCTGGATCGAGTCGCGCGATCTGACCTCCAAGCTGCGCTTCGCCCGCATGCAGGCGAACGGCACGTTCGTCGGATCGACGCAGCTCATCGAGCAGAACGGCGCGAGCGAGACGCTCTCCAGCCCGAGCGTGGCGTGGAACGGCAGCGAGTGGGCGCTGGCCTGGAACGTCGCGACGACGGACGAGTTCATCGTCCGCTTCAAGACGCTCAATCCCGACGGCACGCCGAAGACCGCCACCGTCCGCCTCAGCGACGACATGAATCCGGCTCCGATGGACGACGAGATTCCGGTCGTCCAGCCGAAGCCAGGCGGCGGCTACATCGTGTTTACGGCCTCTCACGGCGGAAACGCATACGACGTCGCGCGACTGACGGCGGATGCATCCGGCAATCGCACCGGCTCGCGCGTTTTCCTGACACCAACGATCAATGCGATCGGCACGAACGTCGTGCGCGTCGCCACCGACGGCTCGCGTTTCCTCGTCGGATGCGATTCGATCGACGTCGGCGACACCGATGCCGCGACGCTGCTCACGGACGCAGCGGGCAACCTGACTGCCGGTCCATTCATCGTCTCCGTGGGCCACAACAGCAGCACGTCGCTCAATCCTGTGATCGTCGCCATGGGCCCGAACTTTGGCGCGCTCTGGGCGGAGCAGATCTTTTGGAATGGGACGCAGATCTACGGCAAGTTCTTCGACGGCGGCGGCAACCTGACGCAGACGCGCTTCCCGCTGTTCGTCTCGAACAATCTCGCCACCCGCTTCGCCGCGGTCGGCACGCCGAACAGCTTCGGCATCAGCTGGCGCGACCAGAACAACAGCCTTCGCTTCGGCCGGTTCGACGTGAACGGCAACTCGCTCATGACCGACGTCGTCGTCAGCACCAACGGTCTCAGCCCTGGTCTCGGCTGGAACGGCGAGCAGTTCGGCCTCGCACTCTTCGAAGGCGCGGAGCTTCGCTTCCAACGCATCAATCCGAACGGTACATTGAACGGGCCGAAGGTGTTCGTCGGCACCGGCGCCAATGGAATCCTGCCGCTGGTTCGCTGGGTCGGACGCGGCTGGGCGATCGTCTGGCGCAGCGGAAATTCGCTCTTCTTCGCGCTGCTCGACCGCAACGGCGCAATCCTCGTCAACCCGACACAGGTCACCTTCTCCGGTAACAACATCAACAATTTTCAGATCGAATGGTCGGGCGACGTTCTCGGCGTCGTCTGGCGCGAGAACCGGCACACGAATTTGACCGGCGACGACATCTGGTTCACCGCGCTCGGACTCGACGGCACGAAGCAATTCACCGAGAAGGCGATCGTCAGCACGCTGTTCAGCGACAGCGGCCCCGCGATCTACTGGGACCACGATCGCTTCCGCGTCATCTTCAACAACGGTCTCGGCGGCACGAAGGAGATCGCGGTGATGCCCGACGGCACGGTCGTTCCGGGCGAGCGGCTGATCAACAACCGCCAGGCCGCGATGAACGTTGCCTTCAACGGCGTCACCGCCGGCATGCTGTTCAACGGCCTGTTCGACACGACCATCGAGTCGAGCAGTTGCCTCGACGACACCAGCGCCCCGTCGTGTCCCACGTCCAGCGTCTCGTTCGACGGGACGAAGGTGCACGTGTCGTGGAGCGCGGTCAGCGATCCGGAATCCGGCCTCCTCGACTACAACCTCTATCGCGACGGCGCGCTACTCGCGGAGCTGCAGCCGAACACGCTCGCGTACGACGACCGCGGCTTCATCTCCGGCTTCAGTCACGTCTACGAAGTGCGCGGGCTGAATCGCGCATTCAAAGAGAGCTCGGGATGCACGCCGCGCACGATCACCGCGGGCGTGACGGTGAATCCGTCGACGCTGCCGAACGGCAGCGTGAACGGGGTTTACAACGCGACGGTGACGGGCAGCGGCGGCACAGCGCCCTACGCGTTCGCGGTGACCGCCGGCGCATTGCCGCCGGGAGTCACGCTCGCGAGCGGAGGCACGATCGCCGGCGTGCCCACGACCGGCGGCTTGTTCAACGTCACGATCACAGCCACCGACGCGCTCGCGCAGACCGGCTCGCGCGCGTACTCGATCCGCATCTGCTTCCCGAGCTTCGCGCTCTATCCGACGGTGCTCACCGACGGCATCGTGAGCGTCTCCTATAGCCAGACCATCGTGCCGGCGGATCCGGTCGGCACGGCCACGATGAGCGTCACGTCCGGCGCATTGCCCGCCGGCCTCACGCTCGATCCAACCGGATGGCTGCACGGCACGCCGGCAGCCGCGGGCACGTTCAACTTCACCATCACCGCGATCGACAGCGCGACCTGTTCGACCTCGCGCGCCTACACACTCGTCGTGCAGAACGCCGGCGCGGCGCGCTCTCTCTCCGCCTACGCGACCGGCACGTCGAGCATCCGCCTGCGCTGGACCGATCCGCAGCGCAACGAGACCGCCTTCCGCGTCGAGCGCTCCCTCGACCTCGGCACGGCCTGGACCGCGATCAACATCGTCGGTCCCGACACCACGACGTACAACGACACGTCGCTCACGGCGGCGACGGCGTACGCCTATCGCGTGATCGCAACCACGCCGTCGGGCGACGCATCGCCGTCGAACAGCGGCACCGCGACCACCTGGCCGGCCGCGGCGGCGAAGACGTGCATCCAGCAGATCTCGCCCTACCACGCGTTCGCGCGCGCGCCGTCGGTCGTCCGCGCCGGCTCGCAATGGGCGATGGCTTACCAGGATCGCAAGAACAACGAGAACGATGAGATCTGGTTCACCTTCCTCGACGCGAACGGCGCCATGACCGGAACGCCGAAGCGCGTCACGAACAACGACTCCGTCTCCATCCGCCCGCGGCTCGTCTGGAACGGATCGAAGTTCGGCGTCGTCTGGTTCGAACAGCTCCGCGGTCCGCAGGGCGAGCTGGCCAGCCCGTACCGCTTCGCGCTGCTCGATGCGAGCGGCAACGTGATTCGCGGCGACGTGCGCATTCCGATGCCGGAGACGTCGACGATCGTCAACATCGATCTGCAGCTCGTGTGGGACGGCTCGGCGTGGGGGTTCTTCGAATCGCACATGACCAGCGACGGCCTGTCGGACCTCTTCTTCTATCGCTTCGACGAAGACGGCGACCCGCTGGCCGGCCCCGTGCGCCTCACCACGCACACCGATTTCGATTACCTGCCGGCGGTGGCGTGGAACGGCAGCGAGTACGGCGTCACTTGGCGGCGCGATATCGACGATCAGGTGAAGGTCATGTTCCAGCGGATCTCCATCGCCGGCGTTCCCCTCGGCTCAGCGGTCGTCGTCGACTCCGGGCTGGTTGATTTCTTCGGCGGCACGGGCGGCGGCATCACTGCGCGGACGGGCGGATGGGCGGTGGCGTACGTGATGACCGAGACCGGCGAAGACTCGGCGGTCTACATGCGTTTGCTGGACGCGAGAGGCGCGCTTACCGGCGCCCGCACGCGCGTGAGTGAAGACTCGACGCCGAGCGTCAACACGCTCGACAACACCATTCAGGATCTCGTGGCGCTGCCATCCGGCTTCGCCGTCTTCACCAGCTCCAACGCGGCGGGCCACAACGAAGTCGGCATGCTGCACGCGGACGCCAGCGGCAACCGCAGCGCGGCGCGCTCGATCATCTCGACCAACGACACCTTCGCCTCCGCCGCCGCACACGCCGCGTTCGACGGCGCGAACTTCCTCGTCGCATACAACGAAGGGCGGCTCACCACGCAGGAACTGGCGAGCGTCATCGTCAACCCGGCGGGTGCGACGATCAGCGGCCCGGCCGATCTCACGTCGGGTCACAGCCCCGGCAACTCGGCCGGCATCGCCACCGCGGGCGCGCAGCAACTCGTCGCCGTCGGCGCCGGCTTCGCCGCTCTCTGGAACGAGCCGGTCACGAACGACACGCGGCTCTCCGCGAAGCTCTTCGACGGAAGCGGCAACCTGAGTGCGACGCGGCTTCCGCTCTCGACGCGCAGCATCCGCGGCCGCGCCGCCGCGGCCGGTGTCGGCTCGACGTTCGCCGTCGCCTTCCGCGATACGGCGAACAACATCGTCTTCTGCCGCTACGACGCGTCGGGCAATTCGCTGATGGCCGAGGTGAACGCGGTCACCGGCGCGGGTGGCAATGGCGTGCTGCTGCTTGGGTTCGACGGCGCGAATTACGCGATCGTTTTCAATCAGGGCGGCCGCATCAACTTCCAGCGCGTCAGTCCAAGCGGAACGACGCTCGGCGCGCGCTCGATTCTCGCGCCGGTGCTTTCGGCGAATCTGATGCAGATGGCGTGGACCGGCGCCGGATGGGCGATCGTCTTCGTCACCGCGGGCGACGTGCACTACGTCCTCGTCGATTCGAGCGGCGCGGTGCTGGCCGGACCGGTGCGCGTGTCGTTCACGCCGGCGCGCTCGACGCTCGGCCTCGCCGCGGCGTGGAGCGGCGATGCGCTCGGCGTGGCGTGGACGAGCTTCGGCAATCCCGATCCTCCCGGCTCGATCGTCCAGTTCACGGTCCTCGGCGCCGACGGCATCAAGCAGTTCAGCGAACAGACGGTGAGCGAAGGACGATTCGGCACATCGGTGCAGGCGTTGAACTGGACCGGCGATCGCTTCCGCCTCGATTACTTCCCCGGCGAGACCGGCACGCTGCGCGAAGTCGACTTCAGCAGCAGCGGCGCGACGCTCGGCAGTCCCCGCCTGATCTCCAGCCGCGGCGCAAACGGAACCTTCGTCGTCTGGAACGGCGCCACCAGCGGCGTCCTCTTCTCGACCCTCGGCGAGATGCACTTCGAGACCACCGCGTGTCTCGCCGACACGACGGCGCCGCCGTGCCCGTCCGTCACCGCGACGCACAACACCTCGAACGTCACGCTCGACTGGCCGGCGGTTGCCGATCCGGAGTCGTCGATCTGGCGCTACATCATCTATCGCGACGGAGTGCTCGTCGGCGAGACGTCGCTCAACACGTTCGTCGACGCGAGCGTTCGTCCGGGCGAGACGCCGGCGTATCGCGTCACCGCCGTGAACGGCGCGTTCGGCGAATCGCAGTCCTGCTCTGCGTTCACGCTGCTCGCATCGCCCACAGGCCTCGTCGCGACCGGCGTATCGGCCACACAGGTCCACGTCACCTGGACCGCCGTGCCCGGCGCGGCGCAATATCTCGTCGAGCGGACCTCCGGCGGCGTGAGCTACACACAGGTGGGGACGCCGTCGTCCCCGTCCTGGGACGACACGACCGCGCAGCTCGATCACGCCTATCTCTACCGCGTCCGCGCCGCCACCCCGCAGCAGACCACGGCCGCGAGCAACACCGATCTGGCGACCACCACCCCGTTCACGGACGATCCGCTCATGGCCAACACGACGCAGGCGAAATGGGCACACATGGCGGAGTTGCGCCGCGCCGTCGACGCCGTGCGCGCGCTCGCGCAACTGCCTGCGGCGACTTACACATCCCCCGGAGGCTCCGGCACGCCCATCGGCAGCGCCGGCATGCAGGAGATTCGCGCCGCCCTCGCCGCCGCCCGCACCGCCCTCACCCTGCCGGCAGCGACCTACACGAACGCGATCGCGACGGGCGCATGGATCAAGGCCATCGACTTCCAGGAGGTGAGAAGCGCAGCGCGATAGCGCGGGATAAACCGGATGAGGCGGACGTAAGATGTCGCGATGGACGAACGAGACGTCGATTTCCTCATTGTGCATATTGCGCGGCGCGCAGGCGCAATAACTGAGTTGGCGGCTCACGTCGCCCGCGCAGGCGGACCATCCGATCCAGGCGGCCGTGATGTTGCCGAGCAGGTGTCATTCGTCCGAGCGCTGCGTTCTGCCAATCGGATCGGATTCGCCGAGTACATCTTTCATGCGTCCTTTTGGGTGCTAAGCGAACACGAAGAGCGGTGGTCCTCAGGCGCTTACGCCTCGGAACTGGATCCGATTTCATCGGCCATGCGCCGCATCGAACAAGAGCACGGTCTTACAGCTCACCAAGCATGGCGGGTCGGTGAAGGGCCTGAAGAATGGGAGGTCCTATCAAGCCAATACGATGTCCTGCTTGATCGACATCGGGTCCCGGTGTTCCGCGAATTCGGGCTGGAAGATATTGCGAAGCTACTTGAACTGGATCGAGAACGCTTCGACCTGTTGTACGAGGAGGGGCGACGATCAGTGATGGGTCCTCCTCCGGGCGAGGGCTCACGCTTGCGGTCTCTCCTCGATAGCTACAGACGCGAAGCGGACGCTGCGGAACGCGTAAGCGCATACATCGCTGCGGCTGCTCTGCGCGGTGCCGAACTTGAATGCTTGCTCTTACAAAGATGTCTTGAACATCTAAACGACGCGATGCAGGCACTGCAAGGCGTCCACGGTCATGCGCGGTGGCCGAGGGACCCGACGCGGTGGAAGCTCGCGCAGCTCATAACCATCGCAAATGCTGCTGGCTGGTTACCGGATGTCGTCATCGGCGAACGCGTACTGAGTACCGCGGAGTTCGCAAACCTAGTTCGGCGCCTGCGCAACTATGTTCATCCTGGGCGGCACCTTTTGGAGCGACCGGCATTTGAAATCGCCGATGAACACAGTCTCGACGCACGGGCGGCCACCTTACTGATCCGGGTTGCGATCGAGCGGCTAACGATACTGTGAGTACTTCGCCGCCCAACTCGAGCCAGAAGCCGACACGGCCCGGCGCTGGCTCGCCGGCCGAGCCGGCTCGTCAACTCACAAGAATCACGGCGTCACGGCGGTTGCAGATCGCCAGTCGTGGCTCCGCAACTCCTCGGCGGGTCGGGTAGACCGAGGCGATTACTCGCCCCGGCCCCCCTGAAGATCCGGACGTGCGGGACTCCCGCATCCGGCTCCGCGAATCACAGGTTCACTGTTCACACAGCCCAATTCGTTATCCATTGAAGTTGCGGTTACACCCAACAACGAGCTCAGTGTCTCGGGGTGTTTCCCC
>QHVT01000032.1 GCA_003223645.1 Acidobacteriota bacterium
TCTACAAAGAACGAGCAGCGACGGCGGAGTTAGTCAACGCCCAGTGCCGTGCCCAAGGTCTATGGCAGTTCCTCGTACGCGGAACGGAAAAGGTGCGTTCGGTCGCGCTGCTGCACGCAATCGTCAATAACATGCGCCGCGGGTGGGCGTTCGCCTAACCAGAACCGCGAAAATCGACCGCACCGACCTTCGTGCAGTTTTCTCGACGCTCTTCAGCGGCTATCTTCTTGTCTCGACCCGCACCGTCCCCTTGAGTTCTTCGCGGCTCGAGGTCTCGCGCACGCCATCATCTCGCTCCTTCTGACTCCCTTCTGTCGCCGATCGCGAATCCTTCACAGCCTCCGAGCGTGAGCGAGGGACCTGGGGCTCGGGTGGCGGCACAATGGACGTGCCTCGTAGCCCCACCCGCCCAGGTCCCTCGCTCACGCTCGGGATGACAGGTTATTGATGCTTCTGAACGTGGTGAGCATGCCTTAGGGCACGCTCACCTCCGCTCGGCGAGAACGTCCGGATCACGCGCCTGATGCAACACTGCGACGACGACGATCCGATCCTCGGCGGCGTGAAAGAACAACGCGTACGGAAACCGGTGCAGCAGTAGGCGTCTGAATGTTCGATGAACGATCTGGTATGCGAGTGGTTGATCTTTCGCTCGCGCGATCGCGCTATCAACCGCGTCTAGAAACCGATCACCGAGCAGCGGGGAGATCTTGCGATACCAGATCCGTGCATCGCGAATGTCTCGTTTCGCGAGAGGCCGGATGACAACGCGTTCGATCATTCGGATCGAAGCGATGCCTTGACGTCATCCCACGACTCACCTTCTTCGGGATTGTTCTGAAACTCCAGCCACCGTTTCTCCAACTCGTCGCGTTGCGCGGCGGTCAGAGGCAAAGCATCCGAGTCTTCGAAAACGCTCTCCCATATCTCCTGAGCGATCGCAACGCGCTCGGGCGCGGGAAGCTCGAGAATGTCTTCGATCGTCGCACGGCTCATCGCACTATGCTACTCCACTGAACGTCAGCTCGATCCACCCCCGATTCCCCTCCCCCATCACAGCCGACTCCTCCTCCCGCGCCCACGAATGCAATGCATCGCGAAGCGGCCGGATCGCTTCTCGTCGCAGCGCGCGCAGGAACGTGAACCGGTGCTTCTCCACCAAGCCGCGGAGGGCTGCGATGTCGTAGCCGAATCGATGCGGCCATCCGAGGAGTCCGTTGTACGCGAGAAGTGGAAACGCCGACTGGTCCTTTCTTCGTTGGACATAAAAGGCCGCGTCCGGAACGCGGATGACGAGCAGACCGGAATCGTGCAAGAGACGGCGAGCATTCGTGAGCATCTCGTGCGGACTAGCCAGCTGTTCGAAGCAATTCCAGATGAACACGGCATCGACTTCGAGCGCGCAGTCGCGCAGTTCGAGACATCGCGCGTCGAGTCCGCGGCGGCGGCAGAAGCGCACGACATCGCAGCCGATGTCCGTCCCGATCGCGCGCCAGCCCCATTCCTCGGCGACGGAGAGGAACCCGCCGACATAACTGCCCACCTCGATCACGCGCGCGCCGGACGGCAGGAGCGGTCGATAGTCGATCGCTTTCGCGCGAAACGCTCGCACGTGCGTCTCATGAAGACGCTCCAGGACATCAGCGCCGTACTGGTCGTGACGAAACACATCTTCGTCCGGCGCCGCGTCGCGAATCAGGATGCCGCAGCGCGAGCAACGCATGACCGCCGCGGGCGTGCCGAGGACGACGTTCGTAACGTCGCGCAACTCTTCGTGAGAGAAACGTTGCTCGAGCCTTCGCGCGAAGAATCGATTGCGAGCGTGCAGTTCCGCCTCGATCTCCATTCGATCGAGGAAGAGAAGTCCGGCATGCATGCAACGCCGGAGGCGTGCAAGACGACAGCCTGATTGCTTCGCTTTACTTGACCGCGATCGCCCGCGCCTGCTTGATGTCCATCACGCCCTTGAATGCCTTCTCGATCGCGTCCTGCATCAGCGTCCGCATGCCTTGCTGCATGGCCAGCCTGCGCAGATCATCGATCGTCGCGCGGTGCTGGATCGCTTTCTTCAGCTCGTCGGTGCCGGCGAGGAGCTCGTGCACGCCCATGCGCCCTTTGTAGCCGCTGTTCGTGCACGCGGGGCAGCCTTTCGGCTTGTACAGCATCAGCTCCGGCGAATAGGTGATCTTCGTTTCGGGCCAGTATTCGTAGCCGTACGCCTCGATGATCTCCTCGAACTCTTCCGGCGTCGGGTTGTAGCCCTCTTTGCATTTCGCGCAGAGCACGCGGATGAGTCTTTGCGCCATGATGCCCAGGAGCGCGTCCGCGAAGTTGAAGGGATCGATGTTCATGTCGAGCAGACGCGTGATCGTCTCCGGCGCGGAGTTCGTGTGCAGCGTCGAGAAGACGAGATGGCCGGTGAGCGACGCCTCGATGCCGATCGCCGCGGTCTCGTGATCGCGCATCTCGCCGACCATGATCACGTCGGGATCGGCGCGCAGGAATGAGCGCATCGCGGCTGCGAACGTGAAGTCGATCTTCGGCTGCACCTGCACCTGCCGCAATCCGCGCTGCGTGATCTCGACCGGATCCTCGGCCGTCCAGATTTTCATGTCGACGGTGTTGATGAATCCGAGTGCCGAGTGCAGCGTCGTCGTTTTGCCCGAGCCGGTCGGACCGACGACGAGACAGATGCCGTACGGCTTCTGCACGATGTGCTTGAACCTCTCGAGATTGCGCTCGGAGAAGCCCATCTTCTCCAGCGGCAGCGGCTTCGACGCCGCGAGGATGCGCATCACCACGTCCTCGTTCTGATTCGCGGTCGGAATCGTCGCGACGCGGAGCTCGATCGTGCCGCGCGAATACTTGAAGCGGATCTTCCCATCCTGCGGCTTGCGCTTCTCCGAGATGTCGAGCCGCGCCATGATCTTGAGGCGCTGCACGACTGCGTTGCGGTGCGCGCCCGGGACCTCCATGAACTTCTGGCAGTCGCCGTCGATGCGCAGCCGGATGACGCACGGATTCTTCGGACCGTCGGGCTCGACATGGATGTCCGATGCTCCGCGCGCGAAGGCCTCGATGATCAACTGATTGACCAGCTTCACGATGCCGGAGTCGGTCTCATCGAGCTCGGGCTGGTCACTGCCGGCCGGACTGTCTTCCAGTTCGACCTTCTCCCCTTCGCCAAGGGAATCGAGAATCTTCGCCCAGTCCGCGGAATCGGACGAACTCCCGTCGCCGCCGCCGTCCCTCGACTCGCCGTAGGAGTTGGCGATGTAGTCGAGGATGTCGTGCTTCATCGCCACGAGGAACTCGCTTCGCGGCGCGAGGTTCATCGCGCGGATGCCATCGATGCGCGTCAAGTCCTGCGGGTCGTCGACCGCCACGACCAGCATGCCCGGCTTGCGTTCCACCGGTGCGGCGCCATGTTTCCTCCAGATGTCGGCGGAGACGCGCTCGCGCAAGTCGGCGGGGATCTCCTGCGTGCCGTCGTAGTGAAACCACGGCGTGGAGTAGTACGCCGACAGCGAGGCGCCGATCTCTTCTTTCGAGATGCTGAAGTCCTCGATCAGGACCTTCTCGACGTTCGTGTTGTTCATACGCGCGTTGCTGACCGCCTGCTCGAGCATCTTCTCCGACAGAATGCCCTTGTCGATCAGCGCGCCGAAGCGCGACGGCTTCGACGTGCGCGCCACCTTGTGCTGGTTGTAGAACGCGATGCCGAGGATGCGCGCGATCTCTTCGACGCCGTCTTCGTCCTGGCCGGTGAAGAACGGTCCGTGCCGCTTGTTGATCAGCTGCACGACGCCGAGGAGATACTTCTCGAACATGATCGGAACGGCGAGCACGGCCTTCGTGCGGAAGCCGCTCTGCTTGTCCCAGCGCTGATCGAAGCGGAGATTCGCGTGGAAACGCTGCAGCTCCGTCGTATCGTAGGCGTCTTTGATGTTGATGGTCTTGCGCGCGAGCGCGGTGAAACCGGCGATCGACGCGAACGACTTCGGAACGCGGATTTCCTTCGGTTGATCGCCGCCCGCCTTCTGCAGCGAATACAGCTCCTGGTTCTTCGTGTCGATCGCATAGATCGTGAGGCGCTCCGCGTCGAGCAGCTCCAGGATCTTGTCCTTGAGCGTCATCAGAATGTGCGCGATCGACTCCGCGGAGTTGATCTGATTCGCGATCGCGGTGAGCTTCTTGCGGAACTCCAGCTCACGCTCGAGAGACAAAGGCGGCGCCTGAACGGTCATCTCGTGTTTCTCCGAATGGTGTTTACGAACCTCGACAAAGAATAGCACTGGCGGAACTTATACTCGGAAACGGGATCAGAGCCGCATTGACGGCAGTAATGACGGCTGCTAACCTCGCTGAAGATGTCATTCCGCCTGGTGGCAGCCACGCTTTTGCAGCTGATGATGGCCGGTTTCGGGGTGATGCCGGATGCTGCGGGCGCCACGTTACCTGATCCGGCCACCGGAGAAATCAACGGGACGATCGCGCTCCTTTTGTGGCCGGTCAGTCCGGACGCCAGCCGTCAACCGCTGTCTGCAGAAGGTTGCGAGGTCCACCTCACGCTCTCGGATTCTCAGACCGACGAGACGCGATATCCCTGTAGCGGATGGTTTCAGCCGCCGGGCCGGGGACGCTATCTCGTTTGGCTCGAGCAGGGCGAAACGGTGAGTCCGCAGACGTTCATCACGTTCGACTATCTCCGTTTCCGCGGCCTCGGCCAGACGATCTTGATGCCGATGAGAGCGGCCGGATGGCTTCGCGTGGATGCTCCAAAGACCGCGGACGGTGCGACGGTGCGTGTTCTTTCCCTCGAGGAATCTGCCGAGGACGTCCGCGCATTCGATCGGCGGGTTCCGGCATCGCAAGGCGGAGTTACGGTCCGCGTTCCCGCGGGCCGTGCGATCGCCGGAGTGTTCGACTCGACAGGGCGGGCCCGGGCGCTTTCGCGCCCGGTGCAAGTGAAGAAGGGAACCACGAGGACCGTCGCACCCAGCACGCCTCCGAACACGGACGTCCTCGTATCGCTGGTCCGCAGGAACCACAAACACGCCGATGCCTGCCGCTCCTCGATCGTGTTCCCGAACGGCTCCGAGCAGCCGGCGGAAGCCACGCTCGTCGCCTGGGATCGAGTCGTTGCCGTCTGGTATGGACTGAAATCGGCAGAAGGTCGTGTCCTCGTCGATTGCGGACCGTCGAAGTTCGAGAAGGAGATTCAACTCGCTCGATTCAAAGTGATCACGATCCGCGATGAACTTCATTAGCAGGAGAGAAAGTATGCGTAGACGTCTTGCCTCGATTGCCGTTCTGATCATTCTCGTCGCGCCGGCTGCATTCGCTAGTGGCGGACATTGCGTTCCTCCGTTCGGATATATCGAAACCTGCGGCGCGCAATGCGGACAACCGGGCCAGTGCACTTATACAAGTCCGAAGGACTACTGTCTCGTCACGGACGACGGCTACGGATGTCATGACGGCCAGGATGACCCCTGCTGCGAGCCAGACCCCGGCTTCTGATCGGCCGCACCCGGGCGGCCGGCTCGCCATTTGGCTCGGAGTCGTAACGATCGCCGCGCTTTCTGTGCGCGGCGCAACGGTACGCATTTCTCCGGCGAAGCCATCGGCCGCCGATTGCCAGGTGCATGTTGTCTCGCTCGCTGCCGGCCGGGAGATCGTCGCGCGATGCGGCCAGACATTCGAGATTCCGTCCGGTGACGCCGAGGGATGGATTGAATCGTCCGCCCAGGTCTCCCCTTCCACGGTCGATGTCAGCGACGGCGGCGATTTCACCGTACCGGCCGCGGTTCCATCAGGCCGTGTCCTGGTCACGGCGCCGAGTGCTCTCCGGAGCGGCGAGCACGCCGCATTGTTCGGACTCGCGCCGCCGCCGGAAGCACCTCTCTTCGAACGACCCATCCTCGGCGGCGGCCTCGCGCATCCTCACCTCGTCCCGGCCGGAAATGTCGTCGCCGTCCTTTTTGATGCAAAGGGAAACGCTCTCGCGATCTCGAAGCCGCATCCTGTGGCGGCATCGAAGCAGACCACGGTCGAAAGCACGCGAACGGCGGGCGACCTCCTCGTGATCCTCGAGCGGCCGGGATCAGAATCGAAAGAACCGGTGGGACTCACGGCAATGGTCGGCGATGCGCGGCGTCCACCGGACGTTTTCGTCGTCGGATCCGATCGCATCCTCGCAATTTGGTATGGAGTCGATGCGCGCGCGGTCCGCTTGGTACTCGACTCGAAAACTGTGCGCCTGCCGGTCGAGGCGGTCGATGTGGCACGCCTCCGCATCACTACCGTGCGCGCGAAGCTGCAGCCGCTGCCGACGCTCACGGTTGCCATCGGGGATTTGCCGCCATCCGTCAAACGGGAAGATCTCCCCCCGCTTTATCTGACGGTTCTTGGAGACCGCGGCGACACGTCGATCCGGCCGCGGATCGAGGCGACGGCGGGGAAGACGTACACGTTCGAGCACTTGCCGCCCATCCGAGCGCTCGTCATGCTCGAGATCGGCCCGTTCAAGACAGGAGGGCGCGTGGATCTCACGTCGGGCAATGATGTTCACCTGGATCTCGCACTCGAGCCCGTTCCGATTTCCGGAACCGTCTATGCCGGCGAGTCGGCGGCACGCGCCGAGCTTCGGTTCCTGCAGAAAGGGGAGCCGGTTCGCGTCGAGACCGACGAGCGCGGGCGTTACAACGTGACGTTATGGGAAGAGCGCCGGTATTTCGTCGACATTCTGCTGCTCGACCAACCCGCCATTCCTCCGAGTCAGGAAGTGGTCGCCGTCGCCGCGAATCAGACGATCGATTTCCGCATTCCGGCGATGCACTTCGCGGCGCGGATTCATGATGCCGAGGACGGCGAGCCGGTCGGGCACGCGACCGTGGCAGTGCGCAATTCGTGGACCGCGGAGGACGGCCCCCACAACAGCGTGCGCGCCTTTCCATCCGATGGCGAGACGCTCACGCAATTACCCCCGCAGAAGGCCGGGAGATCGGAAGTGCGCGTGACCGCGCCCGGCTATCTGGAAGTCGGTCCTCTGATCGTGGAGATCCAACCAGACATGCGCGAGAGCATCGTTGACGTACCGATGCATCGGATCGGCGAAACCCGGGTGATCGAGTTGCGGTCACCCGATGGTTCGGCGGCGGCCGGCGCGGAGCTCGCCGTTTCGGCTGACGCAAGCCAGATCGTCTGGCGCGGCACAGCCGACACCGCGGGACGGATCGACCTGCCGAAATCGTTCGCGACGATGCTGCTGCTGACACGACATCCTTCCGCAGCGTCGACAGTGTTCCGACTCGATCAGGACGCGACGAGACCGTTCGTCGATCATCTCCGCGCGCCGGGGACCGCCCTCACCATCATTGCCAAACCGCGCGACGCGTCGCGCGCGGCAAGGGCCGTCGTGGCATCGATCGACGGGATTCGACTGACCGGTGCGGCGCTCGGGTTTTTGACGTGGTCGTCCAGCCTCACGGATCGCGAGTATCAATGGGTCGCTCGTAACTTACCGCCCCAGCCGCTGCACGTGATCGTCGTAGCTCCACCAAAGGTGGGACAGGCGCTTGCCGGAACGTTCGACGCCGTCGCCACTGTGTTGCCGTATCCATGGCCGACCGGCGCGACGGTTCAGCCAATCGATTGACGAACGCGACGAGACGCGCGTCACCGCACCCGATAGCCCAACTTTCGCAACTCCTCCGCCACCCGACCCGCGTGGTCGCCCTGGAGCTCGATCTCGCCGTCCTTCGCGGTCCCGCCGGAGCCGCATTTCTTCTTCAGTGTTGCGGCGAGTTTGGCGAGCGTTTCCGGTGTGTGCTCGAAGCCGGTGGCGACGGTGACGGTCTTGCCGGCGCGGCGTTTGCGGTCGAGGGTGACGCGGATTTGTTGCCGCGAGGGCTCGACGTCGTGTGCGGCATCGAGCTTTCCTTCCTCGCGCAGCTTCTTCGCCTGCTCGGGATCGCTCGTCCAGACGAGCCTGGACGACATCAGATTCCCGTCACGCGCACGACTTCTTCGAAGCTCGTGATGCCTTCGGCTAGTTTTCGCAAAGCGCTTTGCCGCAGCGTGCGCATGCCGCGCTTGATGGCCATGTCCTTGATCTTGAGGAAGTCTTCGCCGCGGTCGACGAGGTCGCGGATGGAGTTGTCGACGGGAAGAATCTCGAAGATGCCGGTGCGGCCGAAGTAGCCGGTGTTGCGGCAGCGGATGCAGCCCGCGCCTTCCTTGACGATGATTCGTTTTCCGGGCGGCGCCTGCAGGTTCAGCATCGACGCTTCCTCGAGGCTCAGCGGACGGTTGCGGCGGCAATGCTCGCAGATCTTGCGGACGAGGCGCTGCGCCATTGCGCCGATGAGCGTCGACGAGATCAAAAACGGCGGGATGCCCAGGTCGACGAGACGGGTGATCGACGTCGAGGCGTCGTTCGTGTGCAGCGAAGAGAAGACGAGATGGCCGGTCAGCGCGGCCTGCACCGCATTCTGTGCAGTCTCTTCGTCGCGGATCTCGCCGACCATGATGATGTCGGGATCCTGCCGGAGGATCGTGCGAAGCGCCGACGCGAACGTGATGCCGATCTTGTTCTGTACTGCCGTCTGATTGAAGTCGTCCCACACCATCTCGATCGGATCTTCGATCGTCGTGATGTTGATCTCCGGCGACGCGAGGCTCTTGAGCGCGGAGTACAGCGTCACGGTCTTGCCCGATCCCGTCGGACCGGTGACGAGGATGATGCCGTGTGGCCGCTTGATCCAGTCGGCGAACGTTTTCAATTCGTCTTCGTAGAACCCGAGTCCGCTGAGATCGCGGAGGAGAATGTCGGGATCGAAGATGCGCATCACGACTTTCTCGCCGAACGCGGTCGGCAGCGTCGAGACGCGCAGCTCGACTTCTTTTCCGTCATGCTCGGTCTTGATGCGGCCGTCCTGCGGGCGCCGCTTCTCCGCGATGTCCATGCGGCACATCGTCTTGAGTCGCGACGTCACGGCGAGGTTGACGAGCTTCGGCACGCGCTGGATCTCGTGCAGCACGCCGTCGATGCGGAAGCGGATCTGTGCATGCTCGCGCTTCGGCTCGATGTGAATGTCGGACGCGCGCGAGTCGTACGCGTGCTGCAGCAGGTAGTCGACTGCGTTGACGATGTGCTGGTCGCTGGTCTCGATCTCCGCGCCCGACTTCAGCTTGATGTACTGCTCTAGATTGCCGAGGTCGATCGCGCCGCGGGAGAGATCGCGCTCGGCCTTGGTGACCGCGGAGCGGAATCCGTACTGCTCGGTGATCACCGCCATCACGTCCGACTCGGCGGAGACGACGACCTCGATCTCCTGCTTCGCCATCGGGCGATACGAGTCCATCGCCGCGTGATCGAACGGATTCACCATCGCGACGATGACTTTGCCGTCGCGGATCGCGACCGGGACCATCTTGTGTTTGCGCGCGAACGGGCGCGAGATCTTCGACTCGATCATCTCGACGTCGAGCTTGAGCGGATCGATCTTGAAAAACTGCAGGTGCGCGTCTTCGGCGATCAATCGCGCGAGCAAAAAGTCATCGACCTTCGTCCCGTTGCCGCTCGCATCGGTCAGATTGAGCGCCGCGAGTGCCTTGAACGGACTCGCCTCTTCCTCGGTGCGCGACTTCAACGCGCGCAGCTGCGCGCGGAACTGCCGGTCGACGTTCTCGAGATCGGCGCGCTGGCGATCGTCGATGAAACCGGCGTTCAGCAGCAGGTCGCCGAGGTACGCGACCGTGATGTCGCGGGAGGCCTGGGGGATGGGGACGTTGGTGAGGGTGGTCATACGAAGGCAGAAGGCAGAAGGCAGAAGGCAGAAATGAGAAACATCGATGGCGATTTTACTGCCCTATTCTCACTTCTGCCTTCTGCCTTCTGCCTTTCATCTCACTTCCAGAAGAAACCCCTTCAGGTACTCCCCTTCCGGACAATACATGCTCACCGGATGATCGGGAGCGGCGGTCAGGCGGCGCACGAATGAGACGCGACGGCCGGCGTCGAGCGCGGCGGCGAAGATCACTTTCTGAAAGAGATCGAGTGACATGTGTCCGCTGCACGAGAACGTCATCAGCATTCCGCCGGGCTCGACGAGCTTCATCGCGTGCAGGTTGATGTCCTTGTATCCGCGCGCGGCGCGATCGACGTCGCTGCGCGACTTCGCGAACGCGGGCGGATCGCAGACGATGAACTCGAATCGCTCGCGCTTCTGGCGAACATACTGGAAGGCGTCGGCGACGACGAACTCCGCTTGGCGTTCATTCAGCGCGTGATTCTCGCGCGCGAGCTCGATCGCACGAGCGGAGACATCGACGTTCGTCACCGCGGCTGCGCCGCCCGCCGCCGCGTACACGCCGAACGCGCCGGTGTACGAGAACAAATTGAGGACGCGCTTTCCGCCGGCGAGCGTGCGCGCGAGGCGGCGGTTCTCGCGCTGATCGAGAAAGAAGCCGGTCTTCTGCCCTTCGCCCGGATCGATGCGGAAGTGCAGCCCCGACTCGACGATCGTCGTCGCTTCGACCGGCTCGTTTTCCGTCGGCAGCTGCTCGAGCGCGCGCACCGGCAAATCGTTCTTGAACCAGATGGTGTGGGTGCCGCTGCCCTCAGCGGCACCGCGACCGCTGAGGACAGCGGTCGCCACATGGAGTGCGTGGACAATCAGTGGCTTGAGTTGTTCAACACCGCGGTTGGCGATCTCCACGACCAGCAAACCGTTGTAGCGATCGACGACGAGTCCGCTCAGCTCATCGCCTTCGGCGTTGATGATGCGCGCGGCGTTGGTCGTGTCGTCGAAGATGAATCGTCGTCGCGCGATCGCCTCGGCGATGCGCGTCGCGATCAATTCGCGTGTGATGTCTTCTTCGCCGAACATGAGCGCGCGCAAACGGATCTGCGAGCTGCGCGAGTAGAAGCCGCACGCGAGTCGCTTGCCGTCGCTGTCGACGAGATCGCCGATCGCCGCGTCTTCCGGGCCGCGCTCGCTGTGAATCGCGCCCGCGAAAATCCACGGATGTCGATTCGCAATGACGCGTTCCTTCCCTCGTTTCAGCGTCAGCGTGCGGCGGCGTTCAAATGCATCGTTCATCGATATAATCACTCGCAATGTCGAGCGGGCGTACCAAGCAGTTCCATACCGAGTGCCAGGAAGAAGTGTATCGGCAGGTGAAGTCGTATCTCGACGAATTGGTCGACGAGCACTTCGACGACGCCGATCACTGCGACTTCTACCTCAAATACGGCTCGACGGTCTTGGAGATCTCGATCCATCCGTTCGAGGAGGACGACGCGGTCATCGACGTCCTCGCGTTCTGCGTGCAAGGCATCGATCCGACGTTCGAGTGCATGCAGGAGTTGCTGCGCCTCAATGCCGAAGTGCCGCTCGGCGCATTCAGCATGGTCGGCCAGGACGTCTTCTTCTCGCATTCGTTCCTCGGCCGCAGACTTCGTCCCGAACAATTCATCGCGTCGCTCGACGGCGTCGCCAGCATCGCCGATCTCTACGACGAACAGCTCGTCGCGAAGTACGGCGGCGAGACCGCGCTCGAGCACCTTCGCATCAACGCGCAACGGCACCGCTCGATTGCATTTCACGCGCAGAACAACTGATGCAGATGGCGGATGGCAGATCGCAGATGACAGACCCGGGCGATCGTGTGTTTCGCCATCGGCGATCCGCCATCCGCCATCTGACGCCCGCGGCACATCGCTTGCTCTCTGTTAGACACGTGATCAAGGGACTGGCAGCTTCACTCGCATTCGCGCTCGCGCTCGCCGGCTGCACCGGCGGCACCGAATCGAGCGCGGCCATGGAACAGAAACCGCCGAAGGAAGCGCCCGTACCGCAGAAGCCGGTGAATCCGCAGCAAGCGATCGGCTCGATCAATCAGGCGATTCCGATTTATGAAGGCGCGCAATATCGCGAAGACCTCACGAAACGCGATGAAGTGATGATCCGCAATCGTTACGGAGCGGGCGCCGAGGTCTACACGCTCGCGACCGACGACTCGTATCCGCAGGTCTATCACTACTACACGACCTACCTCGCGCAGTTCCGCGCGTTCCCGGCGCAGGACACATATCCGCCGGAACAGCAGAACTGGCGCACGCTCGAAGTGCAACTGAATCAGGCGATGCAGGACCCGTTCATCCCCGGCGAGGCGATGAGCCCGAACGGAAAACAAGTGACGCTGCAACTCGCGGAAACCGAGGCCGAGCCGAAGACAGTGATTCGTTACATCGTGACGCCGTCACCGGCTGGGGCTGCACCGATGCCCACACCCGCTGCACAATAGGCGTGCGCGCCTATGTTCCACCGCATCCTCATCCCCACCGATTTCTCGACCGCCTCGGAATGGGTGTTCGATGACGCCGTGCGCATCGCGGCGACGAGCGGCGGCGAAGTGATCATTCTTCACGTGCGCATGACGTGGACCGATCATCCGGACGAGCTGCGCTTTCCCGCCGATCCGTCTCTGTACGAATACGTGGAGCAGCAGGAGCTCGAGCGATTGCGCGAGCGCGTGCGCGAGAGCTCATTGGTGAGGACGCGCCTCATCGTGCGGCAGGCGCCCGATCCCGGCGACGAGATTTGCCGGACGGCCACACGCGAGAACGCCGACCTGATCGTGATCGCGACACACGCGCGACATCACGTCGCACATCTCATCGTCGGCTCGACAACCGTCTCCGTCCTGACCGATCCGCCGACGCCCGTGCTCGCGATCCGTTACGGCATTCGCAAACGCGCGCAATTGAATCGCATCGTCGTGCCGGTGCATCTCGAACAGGACTCGCGCGCCGCGCTCGATCTCGCTGCAGGCGTCGGACGCGAGATTCATCTCCTCACGATTTGCGACGACGGCTCCCGTCCACGGGCGGAGAAACTGCATCGCGAGCTCGCGGCCGGCATCAAGAACGCGAAGTCGCACATCGTGCGGGGCTCCGACGCGCAGAAGGAGATCGTGAAGTACACGACGAAGTCGGACGCAGACGCGATCTTTCTCAACGCGCACAACGAGCCGAGCGAAGGGAAGCTCGACATTATTCGAAACGCGCCTGTGCCGGTGATGATCGTCCCGGCAGTGTCATCCCGAGCGTAGCGAGGGACCTGGGCAAGTGGGGCTCGACGCATGTGCCTCGTGCCGCCACCCGAGCCCCAGATCCCTCGCTCACGCTCGGGATGACATGCGTTCCATCGCGGCAATAAAGTCGCCGACGCTCGCGAAGCGCTCGTCCGCTTTCTTCGACAACGCGCGCTGCAACGCATTCGCGACGTTGTGCGGCACGTTCGGCACGCGCTCGGTGATCGGGACCATCGGCAGGTCGGTGTGTCCGCGCACGACCGACGCGAGATCGGTCGCCGTTCCGAGCGGATGTTCTCCCGCGATCAACTCGTACGCGATCAGAGCGAGGCTGTACTGATCCGCCCGCGCGTCCGCCGGATGTCCGCTCAACACCTCGGGTGCCATGTACATCAGTGTCCCAACGACGCCCGCGCTGTGTCCCGACTGCACGAACGTCGCTTCGTCCTCGCCGATCGGGTTCGACATCTTCGCGAGTCCGAAGTCGAGCACGCGCGGCGCGGGCAGGCTGCCGTGATCGCGCACGATCATGATGTTCTCCGGCTTGAGATCGCGATGCACGATTCCCGCGCCGTGCGCGGCGTGCACCGCATCGGCGACGGGACGCAGGATCGTCATCGCCGCATCCAACGGCTGCGGACCGGACGTGATCACTTTGCGCAACGTCTCGCCGTCGAGAAACTCCATGACGAGATACGCGTGACCGGACGGAAGCACGCCGAAGTCGTGGATCGTGACGATCGCGGGATGACGCAATCGCGCGACGATGCGCGCCTCGCGCTCGAAGCGATTGCGCATCGACGAGCTGCCGACGAGATGCGACAGCAGCACTTTGATCGCGACGGGACGATTGAGCCGCTTCTGCGTCGCGAGGTACACCGAGCCCATGCCGCCGCGGCCGAGGAGACGCGTGACGACGTACTTGTCCTCGATCATCCGCGGCACACCGGACTCCGGCACGAGCGCTTCGTTGTCGATTTCGCACTGCGACGCATCGGGCGCGTAGCAGCGGCCGCACTTCGGACAGAGACGCAGCACGTCCGACGTGAACGCGTGCACCGGCGCAGACCAGACGAGCGATGGCGATTGCTTGAGGCGCGTGTAGTCGAGCGTCAGCGCGAGCTGCGCGCCGAGCATGCGCAGCAGCTCGCGATCTTCGCGGCTGTACGGCTCCTCGGATTTACGTTCGCCGAGGACCATGAGGCCGACGAGACGCTTCTCGATCAACAGCGGCACGATGAGATACGCGTCCGATTGCGTGAGCCACTCACGCTCCGCTTCCGGCAGCCGTTGCAGCAGCGCGCGCGTGCCGCGATGAAAGACGTCGAGCGGATCATCGTCGGTGATCAGCAGGGACGCGAGCGTGCCGGTGGAGGACAGGCAATCCTGCCTGTGCTGGCGATCGCCATCGACAGGCAGGATTGCCTGTCCCCCACCGCGATAGAAGCCGCGATACAGTTCTCCCCCATCGGGATCGACCTGCCAAAGCGAGATGTGTTTCGGATGCAGCGCCTTGTCGATTTCGTCGAGTGCGGCGCGCGACAGCGCGAGCATGTCCGAGCCGCCGCGAATGATCGAGACGACGTGCAGCAAGAGGTGTCGCGCGTCGTATTGCTCGCGAAAGAAACGGCGATCGAGACGCTCGAGAAGATGCTTGCGATAGTGAATCATCGCGACGAGCGGAATGATCAACAGCAGATACAGCGCCGGCGTGCCGGTCAGCAGCATCGCCAGCGAATCCTGACGATGCGCGTAGAAAAAAATCGCGAGACCGATGACCGGCAGCGACATCAGCGCGAAGAGCGTCCCGCGCGCGAGTGCGTACTGCAGGCTGCGCCGCACGAGCACGCGAATGTTGTAGAGACGGTGCCGCACCACCGCGTACGCGTACAGCGCGGCGCCGAGCATCGTCATCGGCGTATTGAGAATGGTGACGACGTAGGCGAAGGCGTAGCCGAGATGGAACGTGCCGCCGAGGAAACCGAGGGCGAACGTGGTGGTGCCGGGGAGCAACGAGAGAAAGACGAGTTGCACGCGGCGGCGCGCGTTCGCGTCGCGCACGCGCGCCAGGCGCACGCCGAGTGTGATCAGCGCGGCGACGAGCAGGAACGTGCCGACGCTCGACGACGCGTCGCGGAACGGCAGCGCTGCGGGATGCACGTCGCCGCGCAGTCGCTGCATGTCATTCGCAAGCGTCTCGACGAAGATCGGCAGGCTGACGACGTACGGGACGAATTCCCAAACCGGACGCAGTCGTCCGACGCGATCACTCGGAAAAATCAACGCGAAATGCGCGACCGCGGCGAAGAACGCCGCGCAGAACCACGCGTCGAGGACGAACATCGGCACGCGCAACACGGCAGGAGTCGCGTCGAGAATCGGTCCGAACCCTGCTGCTTGATAGATGAAGACGCTGCCGGCCCAATAGACGAGCGTCAGTGCTGAGACCCGCGCGTCTTTGTTGTCGGGCCGCAGCACGAGCAGCGCGATGCCAAGGCCCATCATCCAGATGTGCAGCGGAAAGTTGAGATAGCGCGAGATCGCCCACAGCGTGCGCACGCCGCCCGCGCGCAGCGAAGCGCGACGCAGCGATTCTTCCGAGGCGACGTGCAGTTGAACATCGTGCCGCACGCCTTCGTGTTCGAAGACGACCGGCACGCTGTCACCGGCGCTCTCGAAGAAGAGCGGGACCACATCGATGGCGACCGGGTAGTTGTTGATCGAAAGAAGGCGATCGCCGGCGGCGATCCCCGCGCGCGCACCCGGTCCTTCGGGCGCGACATTGAGCACTTTGCCCGTCGACTTCGAGTAATCGAAGCCGGTCATCGGTCGCTCGACGAGCACGTAGAAATTGAGCAGTACGAAGATCGCGGCGATGACGACCTGAACCCAACAGAGCATCACCAGCGGTTTCGTCTTCATCGGCCTGCGGACCGTTCGTGATTGTACGATGCGGCGTCATGAACATCCGCACCGCGACGGCCGATGACCTGCCGACGATCCTCCATTTCATCCGCGAGCTCGCGGAGTACGAACGGCTCGCCGATCGCGTCGTCGCGACCGAGGATTCATTGCGCGCGACGCTGTTCGGCAACCCGCGATTCGCGGAGGTGCTGATCGGAGAAGACCATGTCGAAGGAATGGTGGAGCCGTTCGGCTTCGCCTTGTTCTTCCACAACTACTCGACCTTCCTCGCGCGTCCCGGCGTCTACCTCGAAGACCTGTACGTCCGTCCCGAGCTGCGCGGCAAAGGCTACGGCCGCGCGCTGCTCTCACGGTTGGCATCAATCGCGCTCGAACGGAATTGCGGACGCGTGGAATGGTCCGTACTGAACTGGAATGAGCCCGCGATTCGCTTCTACAAAAACATCGGCGCGCTGCCGATGGACCAGTGGACCACGTTCCGCATCACCGGCGGCGCGCTCGAAAAACTCGCATGTTATTCTCGCGAAGCGCGGGATTAGCTCAGTGGTAGAGCGTCTCCTTTACACGGAGAGGGTCGGGGGTTCGAATCCCTCATCCCGCACCAGACCGGCATCCTGAATGCTCCCGCTCCTCAAGAAACCGCGCCTGCTGCTCCTGGACGACGACGCGTCGATGCAGCGGCTGCTGGCGTTGATGCTTCGGCGCGAGGGATTTTGCGTGGATGTGGTGAGCACGGGCAGACAGGCGATCGAGAAAATCGGTCGCGTCGACTACGACGCCCTGCTGCTCGATCTCATGATGCCGACCGAGGGCGGCATGACGGTGATCAATCATCTGCGCGAGCACGAGCCGCGCATGCTGCGGCGCGTCGTCGTCGTTACCGCGTCCCCCGATTCGGTGCTGAAGAAGATCTCGAAGGAAGTCGCTGCCGTGGTGAAGAAGCCCGTCGACGCGGGCGAGCTCATTGCGGCGATTCGGAAATGACCGCCGACGCCTGCGTCGAAAACGAACGCTGATAGATGTCGATCACCGCCGCGAGCAGCGAGAACACCAGCGGTCCGATCACGAGTCCGACGAAACCGAACGCCTGCATCCCGCCGAGGACTGCGAACAGAAGCGGAATCGCCGGCAGCTGCGCCTTCCCTTTCATCGCCCACGGACGCACGATGTTGTCGATCAGCGACACCGGCAGGACGCCCCAAAGGATCAGCACGATCGCCTGCCACCACGGACGCTCGCCCATCGATGCGGCGAGGACGAGATAGACCGACGCCGGCACCCACACCGCCGCCGCGCCGACCATCGGAATCAGCGACAACAGCGAGGCGACCGCGCCCCAGAACACCGCGCCCGGAACGCCGGTGATCGCGAGTCCGACGCCGGTCATGATGCCCTGCGCGAGTCCGGTGAAGAGCTGTCCGCGGAACGTCGCTTCGATCACGTCGCCGAATCGCGCGCGGAATTCTTCGTCGTAGCGCTTCGGCATCGGCGAGAGGACCGACAACTGCACGAGAATCGATTCGCCTTCGACGTAGAAGAAAAACATCGACAACAGCATCAGCGCGAACCCGAGGACGACGCTCGCCAGACCGCCGACGAGCACACCGCCGTGACGCGCGACCCATCCGGGAACCTGGCGAATGGCGGGAAGGAGGAGCTGCTGTGGACTGAGTGTCGCCGGATCGAAGCTCGGCGCGAACCGTTTGATCCATTGAAGATGCTGCGTGAGATTGATCCGCTGCACCATCGCCTGCGCCTCGCCCGACTGCAGTTTCTGGAAGACGACATTCGCCTGCTGCACGAGCAACATGCTGAGCACCAGCGCGGGAATGACGATGATCAGCGTGATGCCGAGGAGCATCACCAGCGCGGCGCGATTCGAGCTGCCTTTCAGCCGCGCGCGGACGCGTTTGAAGAGACCGAACGTGAGGATCACGACGATCGCGCCGAGAAGAATCGCCGTCATGAACGGCCAGAGAATGAGGAACGTCGCGTACAGCAGGAGCAGCGCGAACAGGCCGAAGAAAATGACGCCGGCGAGACGCCACTCCCTTTTTTGCTCGAGACTCGACTCCGGCAGTTCGCTCATTCAGCAAAGATATCGCGAACGTGTATCATCCGCGCCGCTTGAACGTACGTGAGACCGAACTGCGGGGGGTTCTCATCATCGAGCCGCGCGTCTTTCGCGACGAGCGCGGATGGTTCATGGAGACCTTCAACGCCGAACTATTCGCGAAGCACGGCCTCCCCACCGACTTTGCGCAGGACAACCACTCCTCCTCCCGCAAGGGCGTCATACGCGGCCTGCACTACCAACCCGATCCGCCGCAGGGAAAACTGGTCCGCTGCGTCCGCGGCCGCATCTTCGACGTCGCCGTCGACCTCGACACGAGGAAGTGGACCGGACTCGAACTGTCCGAAGAAAACCAGCTCATGCTCTGGATCCCCCCCGGCTTCGCCCACGGCTTCTCCGTCCTCAGCGACGAGGCGGATGTCGTCTACAAATGCACCACCCTCTGGAACTCGAAAGGCGAACGCCAGATCGTCTACAACGACCCCGCCCTCGCCATCGACTGGCACGTCCCCACCCCCATCGTCTCCGACCGCGACGCCGCCGCTCCTCGCCTGCCTTGACTCCCCCCGCCCGCCCGTTTACGATGCGCGCTCCTCGGTGGAATGCCACCCACCAGCCTAGGGTTAGCAAGAATTCCTACGACGCGGGGTCGTAGTTCAGTTGGTTAGAACGCCGGCCTGTCACGCCGGAGGTCGCGGGTTCGAGTCCCGTCGGCCCCGCCAAAATCGCTTCGCTCACCAGCCGCCATTTGGCGGCTTACGTGTTTCTGCGGGGTGCATTAGAAAATTGCAGACTCGCAAGGTGACTTGCAAGGTCGAAAATTTGGCGCTCGAAAATCGCCGCAGACCCGCGACCCAAAAATGCTGCAATGTTCCGGGCTTTCGCGCGGTACACGGACCAGGAGTACGAACAGGCGCGGGACGCCGCCCTGGCGTAACAGCAGCAGCAGCCGCGACTACGACGAAGGAAACGGCGGCGGCGATGGCCAAGGTGAACGACGCGCTCGCGCAGTTGAACCTCGATTCGGAGGACGAGGAGGAATCGGGCGTAGCGCACCCGTCCGTTTTCCTTAGTTCGCGCGCCGCGAATGCCTGACCCCTCGTTGTGTTCTCCAGTCTCGCCTTTACGGCTTGCCTCCCCTCGCAACACAAGCCAGAATGCGGATCAATGCCTCAATCTTCAGCCGTCATTTCGCACATGCGGAGAAGGTTGCATGCCGCTTGCGGATTGGCCCTCAGCTGTTGCAGTCTCCTTTCCTGTTCTCGCGGTTCCCCGCAGAGAGCGTCCTGTAGAGGGGAAGAAGACAGCGTTGCTGCCGGCGTCGTTTGGGCAGGCGTCATAGAGCAAGTCGATCCCAACGACGATTCCCATAGATGGGAAGTGCAGATGAAGGCTCAGGAACTGGCGAAGAGTCAGACATCGGATCTGCGCTCAACTTTCCAGTTGGTCCCGCTTGCCGCAGAATTTGGAGACTACGATCTCGCGGTCAAGCTTGCACGCGCTCGACTCGCCCAGGAGAGAGACCGGCCAGAGGTTCGGAGTTTGGCGGCTGCCGCGCTACTGGCGCGTTTTCTCCACTCCGGCGCGAACAACGATCTACTTGATGCCGGCGAGTTATTGGCCGACGAGGGAGCCGGCTCGGCAGCGCGATGCAACCGATTGTTGGCGCTGCACCGCCTCGGCTTGAGCTACCGGCTAAACGCGAGAAAAAATGACTGTCCATGCCTGGATTCTTTCGGCCTTCCTGGCAAGACGCGATTCCCTCTTGACGGCCATCGACACTCGGCGGACCAGCTTGCGGCTTCCGAGTTGGCCCAAGTAGAGACACTACTGGCCCGAGGGAACCAGGCGCAGGCTCGCGAGATGATCCGGCGCAATGGGCAGGCGTGGCGAGTCTGGTTTGAGTTGGGCGCGCTCGAGCTATGGCGAACTGCTGCTACCGAAGCCGACCGTCGGGCCGCCGAGAAGCGCATACGTCCGCTCACAGAGGTCTACGCCGAAACGGACGGAAACCCTGCTCCCATGCAGCTGTGGGCACAGCTAGGAAAGATCCCGCCGCACTCCAGAGCGACCGTGAAAGAGAGCCTTACCCACTGGGAGGAAGGAATCTCCGCCTTATCCCGCTACGAACCCGACCGCGTGGAGAGCGAGCTTCGTCTGGCGCGACGGGGGTTGGCAGCGCGACTGTCCGCTCTTCTACCGTCCATCGATCTCGCGCTCGCGGCGGCGCGCTTTCATCTCGGAGACGACCGTGGAATGCTCGAACGATCGCTCGCCGTTCGACGCAGCGTTTCCCAAGACGCCAATCCCTGGGCTCACGCGCGCGCGCTTTGGCTCGAAGCGTTGGCGCTCCAGGCTAGGGCGGACTGGTCGCAATCGCTGCGACGCGCCGAGGAAGCCGGACGCCTCTTCGCCCGCTTGGGCGAGCCCGCAAATTCCGGCTACCAGGATGTAATCCGAGGGGTGGCTTTCGAGTCGCAGGATGCGGAGGAGTCCGCTTCTTCCGCTTATCTAGCCGGCGTGACCCGGATTCAAGAAGCGGGTGACACACGTCTACTCGCCGGTGCCTTAGCACTCCTCGCCCGCCAACAGAGCCGGGCAGGCCGGGCCCATCTCGCCGTCGACTTGCAGAGGGAGAGTACAGTCCTGGACATCGCCGACGCGACTCCTCAGCTCGTCGCCGAGGCAAAGGCGATTCTTGCGGAGCAACTCTTCCGGTCCGGTGCAAGCATCGAAGGCAACCAAGTCCTGCAGCAAGCGAGGGACGCGGCCCGTCGTATCGCGAGCGCGCAGCCACGTCGTAGGGCGGAGGCCATCATTGCTCAAGTCGAGGCTTCGGGCGCCAGGGACTCGAACCCAGTCGCTGCGGAGAGGGCGCTCGACCGCTTTCTCTCGGAGTTTGACACTTTCGGTGAACGGTTCTTTCGCGCAGAGGCATTGGTCGAACGTGCCCAAGCGCGGCTGCTTCTTGGAAAACAGTCCGGCGCTGAAGAGGATCTCGCCCTGGCACTGGGCGAGATCGCCAATCAGAGCGAGCGGCTGGAAGACCGGGTCCAGTCCGTGGTCCTACTGGACCGGGCTCGCGACGCGCTCGAACGTCTGGTCGATGTACTCCTCCGTATGCCAGACGGCAGCCCCCAGGCACTCGATTGGATCGAGAGGTTGCGCGCCGAGCAAATCGGGCTTGGGTTCGGTTACGCGAAAACACCAGGCCGCCGCAGCCTCATCAACGCACCCCGCGGCACCTGCATCACGGAGTATTGGGCCGCTCCGGCTGAGCTGCTTGCCTGGACCTCCTGCGACGGCCAAGCGGCGCACTTCGATCGCATCAAGGTCTCGCGGGACGAACTACTCCGGGAACTGACGGAGCTCAAGAGAGCGTCCCAGCGAGGCAACCTCGCCGATATCCGGCGGCACTCCGTCAAGGCATCTACCTGGCTGATCGCGCCGATTGAGAAATCGCTGACTGGGTCGCTCTCATGGATTGTGATCCCCGACGCCCTCTTTCCGTCCCTACCGTTGGCTTGGTTGACCCTGAATGGTCGCTTCGTCTTCGAGAACCGAGTCGTGAAAACTGCTCCCTCGTGGTCTCAGCTCTCGGTCAAAGCGCCCAGGGCGGCAGCTCCCTGGAAAGGTCTGGGAATCGGCGATCCCGACCCGGACCCCAAGGCCCCAGCCGACAGGTTGCCGTTTGCACGCGCCGAAGCGAAGAGACTGCCGGCTCTCTTTCCTGGCTCCACTGCGAAGGTTGGAGCGGAGGCGACGTTTACCGCGATGCTCCAGCAGCGCAACTCGTTCAATCTTTTGCATCTGGCGACCCACCTGTCGAGTGGCTCTCGGGTGCCGCTGAGCGCCCGGCTTATGCTCGCGCCGGAACCAATCCGGCCCGACGGACGGGTTTCCGCAGACGAGGTCTCCCGAGCTCGGTTTACCCATCTGCGGCTTGCGGTCGTGGCGTCCTGTTCGAGCGCTGCGGGAGCCCCAGCCAAGATTGCCGGTGGTCTCGATTTCGTGAACGCCTTTCTCCATGCGGGAACGGAGCAGGCGCTCGGCACGCTCTGGGATGTCCCGGACCGTGAGGTCTCTCCGGCCCTCGCCGAGTTCTACAGATTCCTAAAAGCCGGCTTACCCTCCGACCAGGCATTGCAACGGGTCTGGCTCACGGCGCTCCGGAAAAATGCCAGCGACGCGGACCGGAGCGTCCGCGTGGCTCTGCAGTTGTCCACCACTACTTTCTGATCTGACCGAGAAGGGAGAGAGGAAACCATGATCAAAGTCTACGTCTTCATTACGGGGCTGGTACTCTACCAATTCACGACCTCAGTCACAGGCGGAACGAGCTACGCAATCCTCGGCTCCGGTCATTTCGCTATTGGAGATGTTCCGATCGTCGATCATACGATCAAGATCCAGTACGGAGACAAACCGGAAACTTCTTTCAGCTCTCCCCTCGAGGCTCAATTGACTGTACTACCCTGCCCACCCAACGGGTGTACAGCGATCCAAAGCCCGGCACTCATCCCATCGCTCAAGGACTTGATGACCTCGACGCCCGTCATTCAGCCTGCGTGTTTGCAATTCGACGGCACGAACTGCCATCCACACGACGCACCAACGGCCCCGGGAAGAAATGGCCTCCTGGCGTTTACCGGCGACTGGTCCGTCGAGGCCTTGACCGACTGCGGCGGCAGCACGTATCCGAAAGAGCCCACACCCACCGTGGAAATGAATTTTGTCAGGGCAGGCCGCTCTTGGGAGCTTCGCTACGCGGACCTTGGAGCACTCCCCGAAACTGCCAATACCGTACTGTTCACGACGACAGTGCAAAAGATGGAGGATCTCAAAATCTCAAATGCCTCCGACCGCGAGATGTGGACCAAGGCTCTCGCTCCAATCACCAACTGCAAAAAACTTCGCGGGTTCGAGGCTTCCGGAGCCACTCAATGCGCAGTGATCCTGATCCGAAATGGCTCGTCCGAGCAATACCTCGGCGGGGGTGATCTTCACTACGCAGCTCTCTACGAGCTCCTGAGCAATACACCTCCGATCAATGAACTTTGGCTGCCTATCACCTCGACTGGCAATGTCTGCGGCGGCGGCGGCGGTACGGGCGGCCTGAGCCACTGCACGGGCATGAAGGTGACATTCCCATGACCAGAGCCCGACTTCGGCTTGTTGCCTTTTACCTGACCGTGGTGTCCCTCGGTCTCGGCCAGAACGCCATCGCCGACGTCCTCCCCCTGCAGCCCATCCCGCAACGGGGAAAACTCTGGTGCTGGGCGGCCTCGTCCGAGATGGTCCTGGACTATCTGGCACCCGGCCCCGTATACAGGGCTGCGGCCGGTCAGTGCTCACTCGTACGAAGTCTGCCGCAGGTAAGTTGTGACTGCCCCCCCCCGGACGGATTCAATGTGACCGACCCGGGGTGCGATCGGCGTACCCCTTTCGTGCCCGATGATTTCGTTCCCAAGTTGATCGAATATGTTCAACGCACGGCTCCCCCAGCTGGGACCTTCAAGGCCATCAGCAGAAACCTCCTGACATGTGAGATCAATACACGCAGACGTCCGATCGTCACCTGGTGGCGATACCCGCAGAAGTGTAAGGATGCAGGACACCTCGTCATCACCTCGGGCATCGAGGCCGGGACGAATCTGGGAAGCCTCGTTCTGATCCAGGATCCGTGGCCTGTCGAAATTGGCAATACCTATTGGCTGACATGGCGCGGGTTCGCCTGCGGACTCCAGCTCAGTGGACATTGCGTTGACTATTACGATGTACAGAAGTCGGAAGGCGCGCCTCCGTCGTGTGACGCGAGCCAACCGCTCGATGACACCGACTGTAGCCATCCATCCGCAGAGCCGGCTTACCAACTCTCCGACGTGGCCGCGACCGTTGCCAGTACCCTTAGAGATACCCCTAATATTCGGCACGCCATCGGCGTGCCGGATGAATTTCAAGACCTTGCCTGCAATACACAACAGCTACTCCGGAGCGCGAGGATTACCTTTGCCCCGGACGACTCGGAGATGGTGAATAAGATAGGAACTTCCAGGCTGCTTTGCACAGTAGGAACCAACCAAGCATCGATCGGAATCTCGATCTTCCTGAAAGATCGCACCGCTGATACATGGACGATCGTAGGGTTTGGTGCTCCTCAGGTGACTCCCTGGTTGCAGCTTTACGCAAATACACTCCGTGGTGATCGGGCCGTCGCTCCTGAGCTCTATGAGGTCGAGATTCCCAGTACGGGAGACATTCTCTTGATCGCTCCCAACGATAAAAACCAGCCGACGATCCACTTCCCCCTGGTTCAACCGGGCACCCCTTTGAGACCATCAGGCCAGCAGCCGAGAAGCTTGAAGGAGGTCCTCGGGAACGACAAGGTGGGCGGACTCAGATCTGCAACCCTCGGAAGCTACCTTTTTGGACTGCAGCAGAGGCTGAAGAGCAACCCATGAAGAGTAGGCTGATGAAGAGAGACTGGCCCCTCACGTTGGCCTCACTTGAACCGCGGCGGCGCAATCGCCGCCGCACAGCTCTCGTCCACCCTCCCCGGAGCGGGGTCGCGCACGAACTTCGCCATGATCACGTCGAGGCGGGCGAAGGAGCGGCTGGCGTTGGCGATGACGATGTGGCGGCTGTTGACGAGGTTCTTCGCCACGAGCGCGCCCATGCGCGGGCGGCGTGACGGATCGAACGGGCCACTGACGATCAGCGCGGGCACGCGCGAGCCGAAGGTCTTTGCGACTGTCAGTTGTGACGTGGCGAACTGCGCGCCATCGTGCAGCGCGACCGGTAGGCCTCGATCGACGGAATCTAATCTAATCGGTGAGCGCTGCGCGTGCCGCTACGACGCGGGGTCGTAGTTCAGTTGGTTAGAACGCCGGCCTGTCACGCCGGAGGTCGCGGGTTCGAGCCCCGTCGGCCCCGCCTATCTAAAGCTTTCACCAGCCGCCACTTCGGCGGCTTTCGTGTTTTCAGAGAGTCGCTTAGAAATTGGAGACTCGCAAAGTCACTCGCAAGGTCGCGATTTTCGCGAGCAGAATTTTGCGCAGACCCGCGACCCAAACGGCGAATTGTTTCGCATTTCGGCGTGAATGTTCCACGGAAAAAACGTATCACGACGCGACTCAAAAGCGGGCGCGATCGCGCGAGAGTGTGAGGTGCGGCGGGTCAGCGATGCCTATCCCTGCAGTTACACCGCGCCGTGCAAGACGTTCCCACATCCGTTGCGCCAGACCGACGCTTTTCCATCGTTCAACGATCTCTTCGACCGTCGTTGCGTCCACCGATTTCCATCGAAGACCTCATAAGACAGGGCAAGCCTTCGCGCGTGACCACCAATGCGATACAGACCTGCTTGCAATCGGACCTCTATCGCGGCTGTGGCCTCGCTTGGCCATCAACTTAACGCGGCCGTTCAACGTCGAATACGCATTTCCTGATTTCCTTTTGTCGGCCTACAATCAGCTCAGCCATCGCTTATTTCCGGAAGAATCGCTGCGATAGCCTTCCAGCATAGAACGCTCGGACCGCAAGGACACAAGCAAGGTCCGAGACGCAGTTCAGTCAATTGCCCATGGAAGGAAACGACATGGAACCATTATTTCGACTCGCTTTGATGCGGCCCGCGATAGCGCAAGACCCAGCCAACCCCAGTATCCGCACCGCCCAGGATTCGCCCTTCCAGAAAGCCCTCGTGGAAGCGTCGACAGCGGGGCGCCCCAGCGAGGCGCTGCAGCGGGTCGCGCGGAGCTTCGTTGCCGGCTCCGGTTTCATCGGGGACCCCGGCACCAATCCGCTGAGCGCCGAGTTGACGGCCCTCGCACTGACGCTCGACAACCTGGAGCGCCGGCCATCAGTGTCCCACGCGGACGTTGTGGCGGCCGTCCAGGAGCCGTTCGGCTTGGACCCGGAGACGCTGGTTCAAAACAAGACGCTGGACAGTCCGATGGCAAAGCTGCGAGACAGCCTTCTGGCGATCAAGCAGTTGCAGGAGGAGCACGGCCGCCCGATCGAGGCGCTCACCAATCAACTTCGCGATCTGGAGTTGATCGAAAGGGTGGCCCGCGACGATGCCTTCCCCGCCACCCCGGCCGAGTTGCGCCGATACCGTCGCCGGTCCCTCGTGCTGCCAACGATGGCAAACCCGGGGTCGATCCTATCGACCGCCGAGTTGGAGGAGGATCGGCGGAGGAAACTGGCGGAAGCGCAAGCCGAGCGCCGGAAGCGAGCCGAAGCTCTGTTCAACAATTACCAGGGCCTCCGAAAGGCAATCGACGAGCTGACAGGCCTGGGCGGGGACCAATTGCAGACCACGCCGCAAAAATCCCATGACGGGTTCAAGGCCCCCGAGGAACTCCATCCGATGAGCGTCGTCAGCCGTGAGACGACGTATCGTCAGAAGCTGTCCGACCTGAACCTGAAGCAATTCCAAGCCGCACTCGACCGGGGCGGCACGGTTGACTCGCTGCGTATACAGGACTCAGCCGGCGCCAGTTCGGCGGCGGTGCTCGCGGAGAAAGTCTTGGCGGGCCGCCCACTGCTTTTAGCCGGAAGCCCGCCGTTCCATCCGACGGAGCTTCGCGAGGCCAGTTTCCTACTGAAGGCCAGCGCCGCCGAGGCCTTGTCGGAGGGGACTAGAAATCTGCTGGGAGAGCGGAACTTGGTGCTGACCGAACGTGCTCTAGACCGGATCGTCGATTCTCTACAGGTCGAGATCGGCGCGACAGGCAAGGAACTGGAGCTCGTATACGGCCAGTCGGTTCGGCGGAGCGTCAAGCGGGTCGGCGACACATTGGTGACCATTTCGACGCCCGTCGCCTCAGCCTGGACGAGCATCGCCATCGGGACTATGTTCCTCCCTCCGCTTCCGCCCTTGCCCCCGGAGGAGCGGATTCCCCACACCCGCGGCAAGGTGAAGCCGGCCGGCATCGCCGACCTGTTGGTGGTCAAGCAACAGCTCACCGGGTACGAGACCGTCGACGTCGCCCACATTGAGAATGTGCTGCGCGGCGAGCTCAAGAAGCGGGACCACCGTCGTCGAGTGGTGACGGAGCAGCAGACGTTCAGAGAGAGCGAGGTCACGAACACCGAGGAGCGGGAGTTGGAGTCCACCGATCGGTTCGAGATGACGAGGGAGACGAGCGCGACCATCAAGGAAGACGCTGCGCTAAAGGCCGGCCTGACCGTGTCGGGCAAATATGGTCCGACAGTCGAGTTCTCGGCCAGCGCCGAGGGGTCCGTCTCGCGCTCGAAGGAGGAGGCGACCAAGTCGGCCGCCAAGTTCTCGCAGGAGGTCACTCAGCGGAGCGCGAGCAAGATCGTCGAGCGGGTGCTCGAACGGGCATCGCTGCGGGTCACAACCGAGGTGCTGGAGAGCAATGAGCACACGCTCGACAACTTACGTGGGGAGGACCATATCCGCGGCGTGTACCAATGGCTCGAGAAGGTTTACGAAGCCCAGATGTTCAACTACGGCTTGAGGACGATTTTCGAGTTTATGGTCCCCGAGCCGGCGGCCTTCCTGGTGGAAGTGCTGAAATCCGTTCATGCCAGCGCTGTCGAGCTCCAGAAGCCGCCCGAGTTCCCGCTGAAGCCGAACGAGGTTACTGAGGACAATAGCGGGTACTGGGTGCGAGTCTACGGCGCGACCGATGTGTCTGCGCCACCCGAGATGTACAAGACGAAGTCGCTCGACTTCAAGGCCGGGGGAGGTGACGCCGCGACGAATTACTACCATTCGGGCCAGATCGCGATCGACGATGGCTATAAGGCCGTGCACGGCTCCGTCGGGGTCGTCAACATGATGTGGAACAGCGGTTGTTTGGTGGACGTGATCTTGGGGAAGGCATTCCATCGCTTCGTCACTGTGAGCGGAGCGATCTTCTCGACTCCCTTATCCGAGGAACGGGACTCCATCCCGTTCGCGCTCGTCACCTTTAGCGTTCCCCACATCGCCGTCGCCGTTGAGGTGAAGTGCCAGCGTACCGACCGGGCGATCGCGAAGTGGCAGCTCGACACGCACGCCAAGCTAACCACCGCGTACAAGGCCCGCCTATCCGAGTACGAGGAGAAGTTGGCAGCGATCCAGCGGCAAGCAGGTGTCGGGATCGAGGGCAAAAACCCCGCTCTAAACCTAGAAACCATGAAGGACGAGCTGAAAAAGAACTGCATCAGTATCCTGACCGATCAGCACTACGACCTATTCAACGCCATCGATCTTGCGGGGATCAACGGGTTTCCGCAGATTGATGTACTCGAGGCGGAGGCCGAGGGGACTTACGTGCGGTTCTTCGAGCAAGCGTTCGAGTGGGAGCACATGACCTGGCTCACCTATCCCTACTTTTGGGGACGAAAAAGCCAGTGGGACGAGCGCTTGGCATTCGAGGATCCAGACCCGCTATTCAACCAGTTCCTGAAGGCGGGCTCCTGCCGCGTATCGGTGCCCGCCCGGCCGGGGTTTGAGGGGGCGATCGATCACTTCATGACGTACGGCGAGCTATGGAACGGTGGCCCGCTCCCACCGATCTCCAGCCCGCTATACCTGCCCATCGCCGACGAGATCGCCGAGCGGCTTGACCGGCCGGGCGACGAGGTGCCGCAGGGCGACCCCTGGGTCGTTCGCCTGCCGACCAATCTCGTCCGCCTGCGCGACGGCGCCAGCTTGCCCTCATGGACGAAGGATGACACTGGCGAGTGGGTCCCAAGAGCGGACGGCTGATGGCCCCCGTACTCCCGCGCGTCCTAGCCGGGCCGATTCTGCGTCGAGCAGAACCGACCGGCGTCTGGATCTGGTTCGCGTTCCGCCTGGAGCCCGTGGCGTTCCATCCGAACGTCCTGCCATTTTACCCTGACGGGGATGTCTCAGCGGAGTACGGGAGCGGGAGCGGCTTTCCGCTTGCGGTCCCGACGAGTGACGACCTTCGTACGATCCACATCGCAAAGAACGTTTGGATATCGCTCCTGCGCATTAGGCCTTCAAAGGGGGACAAGTTCCCGACAGACCTCTTTCTCGGCTATACGGCTCAGCTCGCACTGAAGGGGGAGCAGACCTTCTGGCTCCACGACGAGATCCCAGATATTGCCTATCGTCCGTTCTCATTGCCGACGTTCTTTCTTTCGTCCAAGCCCCGACGAATTGCCCAAGCCTCCTGCCGGCGTCCCGGCGCAGAGGGCTATGACGCCCATCTTGCCTTTGATTCCTTCATGACCGAGACGATTTCGAAATTTGAGGAACGGCCCTATGCGCTCTTCCTCACCGGGGACCAAATCTACGCGGACGACGTTGCCGAGGCGCTGTTCGACGCCACGGCGGAACTGGCGCGGGACGTCTTCGGCTACCACGAGGAAATCTTGGCCGGGAACAAGGCCATCCGGACGGATGCCCTAACGTTCGGTAAGAAGCGAAAGGCGTTCGTGAAGTCACTGGGCTTCACCACACAGGACGGCGAGGGACATCTGCTATCCATCTCGGAGTTCGCAGCAATGTACCTGCTCGTGTGGGGGCCAGGGGTCTACAAGGCTTACAACCCGGAAGGTCGGCCTGACATCCTGAAGACGCACCAGGGTCCGAACCTCGTCGGCTTCGGACCTTCCGTCGACGCAGCACGACGGGTCCTTGCGAACATCCCGACCTACATGATGTTCGACGATCATGAGGTCACCGACGATTGGAACTTCGACGGCGATTGGGTACGCGCCACCAACAGGGACGACTCGAACCTGATCCTCTCGAACGCTCTGTTCGTCTACTGGGTCTTTCAGGCTTGGGGGAACGATCCCGACGGCCTGGAGTGGATGCGCACGTCACTCGCGAGCCAGTTGGAAGCCCGCCACATAATCCAGGGGAAGTACCATCGACTGTATTTGAAGGGCTCCAAGTGGATCCTCGGTAACCATCCCTGGTCGTACGTGGCACCGCTCACCCCGCAGACGCTAGTCGTCAACTGCCGGACGCAGCGTCAATTTCCCAATAAGGTGATCTCGGCCGGGAAACAGTTGCGTCAAGGCTTGCCGGCTGCCGTACTGGTGGGCAAGGGCGAGATTGCGCGGATCAAGCGCCTCGTCGCAGGCTTGCGTCGCGGCGAGATCCTAGTCCTAGTGGTGGCAACGCCTCTCTTCATGTTGCCATTCGTCGGACTAGCTGCAATGCTCAATGAGGCCCTGGGAGGCGTGACGAGACTCGCTGACGATCACGAGCTGTTCGTCGACAACACTGCCGCTCGCGACTACTTCCTCGCCCAGGTGCAGACAATGCTCAAGTTCGACTCAATCGTGGCATTCGCCGGGGACGTACACCACAGTTTCATGATGCAAGGCAAGATCGACATCATCCGCGAAGTCGGTCAAGAAGTCATCGACGTCCTGCAGATCACCAGCAGCCCTATCAAGAACATGCACTCGGCCTTCAAGGGCGCCAAAGGATTCGCTGCCGACCTAGCCGAGGAGAGGGACTACCTGCCAATGGAGATAGACGACCTTCTCGGTTCCGGTATCACTTGGGACGTGAGCATCGACGGGCAGGGGCTCTCCATCGCCGAAGCTGAGCCGCTTTCGCTCAAAGGGAAGCTCGGACACTCGACACACATTCCCAATAACAACTTCTGCGTCGTCGATTTTCGGAGAGCGCCCGGGGCCGTCGATGTGATCTACGTCGGGATGGACGGCAAGACCGTCGCCAAGGCGAGTTGCTCGGTCGCGCTGAAACCGGCGACACTTCCGTAATCTAGTAGCAAGGATGATTCTGTCATCGTGACTTTCATACGAGTCAACCGGTCGTGTGCCGGCTGGAGTCGGCATCTCCACTCGATTTGCTACCATCCCTCCTCCGTCTCACGAATGCTGGGGCGCGCCTGCCTACGGAGCGCCGGCTTCCAGCTGGCCGGTCCGGCTGCATCCTGCCGGCGCGAGGCCTGGCCATCTGGAGCGCGCGTGCTGGTTAGACCTCCGGCCTGTCACGCCGGAGGTCGCGGGTTCGAGCCCCGTCGGCCCCGCCAAAATCGAATCATTGCTTGAGCCGCTTCCGCGGCTCTTTTTGTTCTGTGCCGTCACCGCGTTCGACCTAACATCATTCAGGTGTCGTTTTCGGTGAACGGTTAGATCAACGACCTCGCTATCGCGACATCGACTCGAACGGCGTGAGATCTCGGCGTCGCCCACGAGGCTCGAAACTCTCCGTTTACAACACGTCGAACTGATCCCCCTCCGGTCAGCTTGCGCTTTCAGACGTTCGGAAGGTCGCCGCTCAACACTAACCCTTCACCGATCCGAAGCTGACCTCGAACACGTCGCTGATCCGCGCGGTGCATCTGGAAGACCTCAGAAATGCTGTGAAGTAGATTCTCCGACCGGTGGAGAGTCCTTCGATCCGACGACTTTCTTCGGTCACAGCATCCCTCTTCGTGGCGATGCGCAAGAGGCGACCAAACGTACGCATTCTCCTCCACGAAGAACTTCGGCTCTCTTGTCATCTGTCAAGTAACTTAAAGGCGTCATGTCACACCGGACTCCGGGTCGCAACCCACGGATCATCGCGCTCGCGAAAGCGATGAATCAACGGCGGATGGAGTTCAAGGAGCAGTACCAAAACGAAGTGTTCAAGCGCGACGGAGCGGTATCGCGGATTCTGGAGAATGATCCGGACTACAAACCGCATCGTCCGCGAAAAAGGAACAAGAAGCGAAATCCGGTACTGAACCCCGGAGTGTTTACCGTGAAGGACATCGCCGACCGGCTGCACACGACGGTCGGCTCGCTCCTCGGCGAAAAAGAATTCGAGATCACGATCGACGATCGCCGACGGATGCTCGAGTTCATCAAGTTCCTCTCGCAGCGCTTCGCGCTCGACGATCCGGACGTCGGCGGCGAAACGTAGCGGTCACTCAGTGGTCTGCAACGCCTGAGAGTCTGGCGGGCGTACGAGGATTCGAACCCCGATGACTCGTTCTGGAGACGAGCGTCCTGAACCGTTGAACGATACGCCCGGGTGGAGCACCGGGTCGGACTCGAACCGACTAAGAGAGAGTTTGCAACTCACCGCCTCGTGCCACTTCGGCATCCGGTGCATTTTTCAAAGAAATAAAAAAGCGGCCTCGCGGGCCGCTTTTTTCAGCGCTTCTGTGCACCTCTCGCCCGCGTTACGGCGCACCCCTGCTGAGCAGCCACGAGGTACAAGCGAACCAGTGCAGCGCGTTCATCGCGTGCGATTCTATCATTCAACCGCCTTACTCGTACCGCAACGCCTGAATCGGGTTCAACGCTGCCGCTTTGCGCGCAGGGTAATAGCCGAAGAACACACCCACCGCACCGGAGAAGCCGACGGCGACGATCATCATCAGCGGCGAGATCACGGTCTCCCATCCCGTGAAGTGGCCGAGGATCTTCGCGCTGGCGAATCCGAGGACGAGGCCGACGAGACCGCCTAACATTCCCATGACGATGCTCTCGACGAGGAACTGCGTGAGCACGTCCGAGCCGCGCGCGCCGATGGCCATGCGGATGCCGATCTCGCGCGTTCGCTCCGTCACGGACACGAGCATGATGTTCATGATGCCGATGCCGCCGACGAGAAGGGAGATCGATGCGATCGCCGCAAGGAGCAGCGTCATTACGCGCGTCGAGCTTTCCGCCGCCGATGCGAGATCGGACTGATTGCGCACGGTGAAGTCCTCCGCGCCGGCTTCGACGCGGTGCGACTCGCGCAGCAGCGTGCGGATCTCTTCCTGCGCCGCCGGAATGTCGCTCTCGTTCGCGGTGCTCGCGAGAATCTGCGGGATGAATGAACGTCCCGACAGCGTCTGCAGCGCGGTCGTGTACGGCATCAGCACCACGTCGTCGGAGTCATTGCCGCTCGCGGTCTGCCCTTTCGGCGCGAGCACGCCCGCAACTTTGAAGATGGAGTTGCGGATCTGGATCTCCGCGCCGGTCGGATCTTCGCCGGGAAAAAGATTCTGCGCGACGGTGTTGCCGAGGAGCACGACTCTGCGATTCGCCTGCACGTCGTCGCCGGTGAAGAAATCGCCGCTCGACGTCTTCCAGTCGCGAATCGTCTGGTAACCAGTGTCGACACCGTTGATCACCGTCCGCCAGTTGCCCGCACCGCCGATCACGGACGTGCGGCTCACGACCACCGGCGACACGGCCGTCACGTACTGCGAGTCGCTGTGGATCTTCTCGACGTCGGCGAGACTGAGATTCGGAAAAGCCTGCGCGCCCTGGCTCACGCCGCCCTGCTGCGCGGCGCCGGGCGTGACGACGATCATGTTCGTGCCGAGGCTGTTGATCTGCTGGCGGATGCGCGAGCGTGCGCCGCTGCCGACGCCGACCATTACCAGCACCGCGGCGACGCCGATGATGATGCCGAGCATCGTCAGCGCGGCGCGCATCTTGTTTTTCTCGATGCTCTGCGTCGCGAGCTTCACGAGCGTCCTGGATTTCATGCGACCTCCTTCTCCTCGAAGTGCTCGAGGTCGAACGCCGCGGAGCGGCGATTCTTCACCGGCTCGTCGGCGGATGCGGCCGTCGCGCACTTCGACGATTCGCTTCGTGTACGACGCGATGTCGCGTTCGTGCGTGACGAGGATGATCGTGATGCCCTGCTCGTTCAGCTCCTGGAAGAGCGCCATCACTTCCATCGACGTGCGCGTATCGAGATTGCCGGTCGGCTCGTCGGCGAGAATGAGCGCCGGCCCGGTGACGAGCGCGCGCGCGATCGCGACGCGCTGCTGCTGTCCGCCCGACAACTCGCTCGGCTGATGCTCGAGACGATCGCCGAGGCCGACGCGCTGCAGCGCGGCTGTCGCGAGTGCGTGCGTGTCGCGCTTCTTTGCGTTCGCGCCGCGGCGGTCGTACAGCATCGGCAATTCGACGTTCTCCAGCGCCGTCGTTCGCGGCAGAAGATTGAATCCCTGAAACACGAATCCGATCTTCTGATTGCGGATGTCCGCGAGCTGGTTACGATCGAGTCCTTCGACGTTGATGCCATCGATGGCGTAGGCGCCGGACGTCGGCGTGTCGAGACAGCCGAGGAGATTCATGAGCGTCGACTTTCCCGAGCCGGATGCGCCCATGATCGCAACGAACTCCCCTTTCTCGACGGCGAGATCAATTCCGCGCAACGCGTGCACTTCGGTCGTGCCGCTCACGTATGTCTTCACGAGTTGTTTCGTGTCGATGACGTTCATCAGAAGCCTCCCCGCGCACGGCCACCGCCGCCACCCTGCTGCTGGCTGTTCGATTGGAACGGAGAATTCGACGCGCTCTGCGCCGTCTTCGCAGTCGTGTTCGCGCCACTGCCGGCGATCACCTGCATGTTCTCTTTCAAGTTGCGGCCTTCGATCTGCGTCGTCGTGCCGTCGGTGATGCCCGTGCGCACGCGTGCGACCGCGAGCTGCCCCTTCTCATCGAGGTAGTAGAGCGTGCCGAACGACGAGCCGCTGCGTCCGTTACCCGTGCGGTTGCGCCGCGTCGTCGTCGTCGTGGTGGTGGTCGTGGTCGTCGTTTGATTCTGAGTCCGCGCGGCCTGTGCGTTCTTCTTCAGTTCCGCGAGCTGCTCGTCGCTGGGACGGAAGCGCAGTGCCGAGTTCGCGACGGTCAGCACGTTCTCCGCGCTCTTGGTCAGGAACTTCGCGCGCGCGGTCATGCCCGGCAGCAATTTGCCGCTCGTGTTGTCGACGGCGACGACGACGGTGTAGTTCACGACGTTGTCCTGCGTCGCCGACTGGAGACGCACCTGCTTGACCGTGCCCTTGAACGTTTTTACGGGCAGCGCCTGCACGGTGAACTCGACCGGTTGATCCTGCGCGATCTGCGCGATGTCGCTCTCGCTCACCTGCGCGAGGATCTGCATCTGCGAGAGATCGTTCGCGATCTTGAACAGCTCCGGAGCGGAGAGGCTCGCGGCGACCGTCTGTCCCGCATCGACATTGCGCGCGACGACGACGCCGTCGATCGGCGCGTAGATGTTCGTATACGCAAGGTTCTGCTGCGCGCGCTCGAGCGCGACGCGCGCGGACTTCACGCTTGCGCTCGCGACGGACGCACTGGCCTGGCTCTGCTCAAACGCGCTCTTCGCGACGAGACCGGCATCGGTCAGCTCGCGGTTGCGCGAGTAGTCGCGCGACGCCTGCAGCGCCTGCGCCTGTGCCTTGTCGAGATTCGCCTGCGCATCGGCGACGGCCTGCTGCGCGAGCGTCGGATCGATGCGCGCGAGCAGCTGTCCCTTCTTCACGCGGTCGTTGAAGTCGACCAGGATCTGCGCCACCTGCCCCGACACCTGCGTGCCGACCGTGACGGTCGTCAGCGCGTCGAGCGTCCCGGTCGCCGATACCGTCGACTGAACATTGCCGCGCTCGACGGCCGCGAATCGATACTCCGTGGTTTCTTTCGCGAAGGCAGAGCGATGCACGATCACGGCGATCACCGTGATGACGGCGACGAGCGCGATCGCAACGAATGATTGGCGTTTGTTCATGACTATCCTCCTACGCACGCTCCTTCCAACGGAGCGCGATAGGTGCATGTTTCTTGTTTTCAATGAGATGCACTCTGACGTCATGAACTGCATTAATGAACGGTTACGCGGTCGCGCAGTTACGCGGTTGCGCAGCAACGACCGCGAGACCGCGCAACAATAAAAAGAGGCGCCGAAGCGCCTCTTTTTATAGCTACTGCTACGACTGCTTACTGATGATCAGCGTGGCGCGCTTCGCGCTCGGCCTTGAGCTGCTCGAACTGCGTGCGCTGGTCGGGCGTGAGCACTCCGAGGATGCGCTGGTTTTCGGCGTCGCGGATCTGCTTCATCTGCGCGCGCTGCGAGTCGAACGTCGCCTTGAGCGCGTCGAGCTTCGCGGTGTCATTCGCCTCTTTCGCCGCGCGGAAATCCTCGCGGGTCTGGCGCATGGTCTGGAAGAACGCCGCGTTCTCCTGGTGCGTCTCCTTCTGGATCGCCTTGATCTGCTCTTTCTGCGCGTCCGTCAGATTCAGCTTCTCGGCGAGCTTCTGGCTCATCTCACCGCCGCGTCCGTGCCTGCCGCCGCCCCACTTCCCTTCGTGCGGAGCCGCAATGGCGACCGCCGCGCCGAGCGTCAGAACTGCCACTGCTGTTGCGAGTTTGCGTTTCATGATTTTCTGGTCTCCTTGATGCCGATGAAGACACGCGGCAACGCGACTTCCTTTCCGTCCTGAAACGAACTGCACCGCCGTGTCACGAACTGCTCCGCGGCGCGCCCGCGGCGCTGTACTCTCCCTTGCATGACCGATCGCCTCACCGCGCGCGAGCGCGTGCTGATCTTTGCGTTCTGGACCGGCCTCGCGATTTTGTCGGCGGTCAACGGGCTCCTCAATGCGCCGGGCTTCATTCGCGTGATGGCGCCCACCGGACCGGTCGTGCTCGCTTTTCTCGAGGCATGGCTGTGGGCGGCATTCACGCCGATGATCTTCCGTCTCAGCGCGCGAATGCCGCCGGAGCGCACGCGCAAAGGGTTGCGTCTGCTGCTGCTGATCGCGATCGGGATCGCGCTGTCGATCACCATCTATCTCATCGTCGACGTCGCGCGCGATCTGATCTTCATGCCTCCTCGGCGCTCTCGTCACCGCATCTCCCCCCTCGAGGAGGTCGCGCGCTTCCGCTTCATCAATCAATTCATCTTCTACGTCGCCGTGCTCGCAGCCGGCTACGCACGCTCGTATTTCCTGCGCGACCGCCAGCGCGAAGAGCAGGCGACGCTGCTCAAGGCACAGCTCGCCGAGGCGCAGCTGAATGCGTTGCGGATGCAGATCAATCCGCATTTTCTGTTCAACACGCTCCATGCGATGTCCGCGCTCGTCGAGCGCGATCCGGCCGGCGTGCGCAAGATGATCGCGCGGCTCAGCGAACTGCTGCGGCACACGACCGACAGCAGCGCGCGCGATCTCATTCCGCTGCGCGACGAGCTCGACTTTCTGCGCCGCTACATCGAGATCATGGAGATCCGCTTTCAAGGACGACTGCGCGTGACGATCGACGTGGACGAAGCCTTGTTCGACGCGCTCGTGCCGAATCTGATTCTCCAGCCCATCGTGGAGAACGCGCTCGAGCACGGCACAAGCCGCGTCGCGGGGATGGGAGAAGTGGTGATCCGCGGACGGCGCAACGGCGAGCAGCTCGTGCTCGAAGTGCGCGACAACGGGCCGGGTGTCAGGCGAGATCGCGTTCAAGGCGCGCCGGAGGCGCGCACCACTCGGGGCGGAGTCGGACTGGCGAACACGCGCGCGCGTCTCGCGCAGCTCTACGGCGACGCCGCGCGCGTGGAGCTCTCGGCGGGCGAGCAAGGAGGCGCAGTTGCAGAGATCGTCATCCCATATACGCGCAGTGATCGTTGATGACGAGCCGCTGGCGCGGCAACGCATCGAAGATCTGCTCGCGAAAGTCGAAGACGTCGATGTCGTAGGCGAAGCGGACACCGGTCCCGCAGCGGTGGAGACGATTCAGTCGCTCGAGCCCGACCTCGTGTTTCTCGACGTGCAGATGCCGGGCATGACTGGAGTCGAAGTGATGGAGCGCATCGGCATCGAGCGAATGCCGGTGACGATCTTCACGACGGCCTACGATCAGTACGCGGTAAAAGCGTTCGAGCTGATGGCGCTCGATTACCTGATGAAGCCGTTCGACGACGATCGTTTTTTTCAGGCGCTCGACCGCGCGCGCGAATCGATCCGCGCCTCGGCCGGACGGCGGGGTCCGCGTTATCTCGAACGCCTCGGCGTCGAGAGCCGCGGGCAAGTGCGATTCGTGCCGGTCGATCGTATCGACTACATCACCGCCGACGGTCCGTACGCGGAGCTGCACATCGGCGAGCGAACGCTCGCGCTGCGCGAGCGGATGCAAACACTGGAGGAGCGGCTCGATCCGGAGGTGTGGTTTCGCATTCATCGTTCCGCGATCGTGCGTCTCGACCGCGTCGACGCGATGCTGCGCCGCTCGGGCGGCGATTACGCCGTGCGGCTGCGCGACGGCACGGTGCTGAGCCTCAGCCGCGCGCGCCGCGAGGAGTTGGAGCGGCGGCTCGGCGGCCGCCGCTCCGATGAAGCGTAATTACCGATCGCGAATCGCGTCGATGTTGTACGCCTCGAACGTGCTCCCGTACCAACGGCCCGACAGCTCGACGTAGTCGCCGCGGCGCATGTCGCGGATGTCGAGGCTGCGCCGGCCGGAGTCGCCGCGAAGATCGACGCGGATGATGCGTCCGCTGCGATCGTCACGGATGTCGGCCATGCCGCTGCGATAGTCGACGCGGTCGACGATGCCGGCGACGTAGCCGTTGTCATAGCCGTACCCGTTATCCGGCCAGTTCACGTCATCGACGTAGACCGATCCGCTGCGGAAGACGCCGCCGAGAACGATCTGCACGCCGACGCTCAGGCCGCGTCCGCGATTGCGGAAATACGACTGTGGAACCCAATACGACTCACGCCGGCCGTCCATCCGCACGCGATAGCCGTCGCGCTCGTGCGTGAACGACGAGACGCGTCCCCGCGCCGTCACGCGATCGTTCTCGCGATACGTGCGCGAGGACGAGTCGTCGCGACGCTGCACTTCGCTGCGTCCGCGATCGTTGCGCGAGTTACGCGAGTCACGCGAGTCACGTCCGCCGCGCGACTGCGCAAACGTCGGAGCGGCCGTCATCAACGCGAGAGCCACCACTCCCGCCGTCTTCACCACCCACTGCTTCGATTTGCTTTCCATTTGAAGTCTCCTTGAGCTACGCACATGGAGACGCTTCAACGACGCGCAAACTTTCGCGTGAGCGACGAACTGCACGCGGGCGTTACGAAGTGCGGTTTTCGTTGCACAGTTGCGCCGTCAGGCGGTTCAGCGGCACGCCGAGCAACCGCGCAACTGCCGCAACCGCGCAACCGTTCGCTCACTCCTCCTGCTGCACGAACCCGCCGGCCACGCGCTGGAAGATGAGCAGCGCGACGATGCCGACGAGGATATGTCCGGCGAGGACGTACCACACTTTTTCCGGCGCACCGGCATCGGAGAAGCGGCCGTAGAGCGGCGTGTAGATCAATCCGCTGAGGGAGCCGACGCCGACGGCCAGAAAGTTCGACCCCATGTAGAGGCCCGCTTTCTCTTTCGGCGCGATCCAGGTGATGTATTCCTGGATGCGCGGGGACGAGATCATTTCGCCGATCGCGAAGAAGGTGATGCCGACGAAGAGCAGCGAGACGGCGGAGACGTGCGCGAGACCAATGACGACGAAGCCGATGGCCATCATGAAGAGACCGAAGAGAAACGAGGGAATCGGTCTGAATTTCTCGAAGATCCGCGCGATGAAGACTTGCAGGATCATGATGATGTAGCCGGTCGTCGAGATCGTCTCGCCGAGGACGTGGTGCACGCCGTTTTTTTCCTGCGAGAGGAAGTTCGCGAAGGCGGTGCCGAACACGCCTCGAATCACCTCGTACAGGCGCGCCGTGTCGAGATTGCTGTCGGTGTAGAGCGCGCAGAGGTTGAAGAAGGCCCAGAACGGAATCCAGAAGAAAACGCCGAGGAGCAGGAGGTAGAGCGAGAACTTGACGTTGGCGAGCGTCTCGCCGATCTCGCGCAGTTTCTGGCCGACGGTCTTCCCTTCGATCTCGCGCGGCGGCTCTTTGTAGAAGAAGATGGTGATGAACAGCATCACCACGATGGCCGCGGCGGCCGTGTAGAACGCGTAGTTCCAGGAGATCGCCCGCAGGCGTCCGGCGACGACCGGGCCGATCGTGCCGCCGACGTTGACCATCGCATAGAAGATGCCGAACCCGAGCGTCGCGTTCGTGCGATCGGTCGTCGCGCGCACCGTCGCGGAGACGAGCGGCTTGAAGATGCCGGCCGCGAGGCCGATGGACAGCATCGTGAGCGCGATGCCGGAGAACGACTTCGTCAAGATCAGCAGCAGGATCGACGGCAGGTAGGCGAGATACGAGACGATGAAGACTTTCTTGAAGCCGTATCTGTCGGCGAACGTTCCGGAGAAGAGCGGCACGGTATACGAGAGCAGGAGGAAGATCGTCTGCACGACGCCGAGCTGATCGCGCGAATAGCCGAGGCTCGTCATGTAGACGCCGAACCCGAAGTAGATCCCGTAGTACGAGAATCGCTCGAGGATCTCGATCAGGTTGGCAACCCAGAAGACCCGCGGAAACGGTGAGCGCTCGGCCATGTAGCTTCCTCCGCGCGTAGTCTACCGTCTCTTCCAGAACACCACGCCCGCTTCGTCGAACGAAGGCGTGAAGTGCTGGCGCAGGTACGACCACACCAGCGGCGCGCGCGCGGAGTTCGGAATGCCGTCGACGTTCTGCTCCGATCCGGGAAATGCCACGAGCACCGCGCGCACGCGCGGGTTGCGCTCGATCCGCTGAATCACTTCGCGCTGCGCTTCGATCGACTGGTAATTCGCGACTTCGACCTGCCGCAGCGGACAGTCGCGTTTCAGCAGCCAGTACAACAGCGCGGAGTTGGAGAAGTCGGCGAACGTTTCGTCCGGCTTGAGCATCGCCGCGAAATGCTTCGCCGCCGCGATCGACGCCTCGGTGCGCGCATCGAAGAGTCGCGACCGCTTCGCGGCGCGGAGTTGCGGCACGACGGTGATGACGTGGCGGAACGGCTCGGCGCGAAGGACGATGATGACGGCGAGGACGATGGCGACCGTGCGCGCGTAGCGGCGCATCACGAACAGCGCGGAGACGATGAACGGCGTGACGGCGACGAAGAAGTGATAGTTGCCGCGCTCGACGAAGGACGCGCCGGCGACAACGATCCAGACGCCGATGAGCCACGGACCGTCACTTCGTTTTGCGCGCAGCGGCGAGCGTGCGAGCGCGATCGATGACGCGATGAGCGCGAGCACCCACGTCATCGCCTCGATGCACCGCTCGAGCGTGTTCACGAACGCGGGCGAGCGGAGACACTCCGGAATCTCCAGCGGGCGCACGAAGTAGACGCCGTGACCGCCGAGGATCTCGAAGAGATTGACGGTGATGAAATCGGCGACGAAGCCAAAGATCGCGAAGATGAGCAGCGCCGGAATCAATGCGGCTGCGACACCGATCGCGAACGCGCGTAACGCACGCGCGCGAAACGCGGCAAAGACGCCGGCGATCGCCGAGTAGATGCCGAAGTCGACGCTGAGCAGATACGCGACGACGACGAGCGCGCCGGCGATCAGAAAATATCGCCGCGAGCGAAGCCGCGTGCCCGCGACCATTGCGGCGAGCGCGAACAACGCAGCCGAGGGGCGCAGCCAAATCACGGCGCCCGGCGAGAGACAAAACGCGAGCAGCGTTCCGAGGAGCGCCATCTCCGCGCTGCCGGTCGCGGCGAGCACGAGACAGAAAATCGCGAGAGAGCTGATCGTGCCGGCGATGAGACGGATGTCGAGCAGCGAGCGCAGCGAGTCCGCGCCGAGTTGCATCGCGACGTAGTCGATCACGCCGTCCGAGAGCAGGCCGTGCGTCGGGATGATGTCGGCGTACGGTTTTTCTCCGCGCATCATCTCGCCGGCGACGACGATGTTGTGGCTGTCTTCGAAGAAGTTCGCGCTGTTCGCAGCCGGCGGAATCTGCAACACCGCGAGCGGATAGAGCACGACCGCGATCGGATAAATGATTCGGCGCGAAACTCGAAATTTGAGGAACGGCGTGCCGAAGAGAATGACCAGCGCGATCGCTGCGCTGATCCACGGCGTGATGCGCACGATCTGCGCTGCGAGCGCGAGCGGCGTGAGCACCCACGCCTCGGAGTCGCGCACGAGCAGTCGCGCGATGAAGACCGCGATCGCGGCGCGAAGAAACGTCGCGACCGGCGTGCCGCCGAAATCGAGATCGAGAAATGCGATGTGACAGGAGAGCGTCGTCAGGATGAGGATCACGTCGCCGCGCGTGAACTGCGGCTCGACGCGTCGAAGAAAAACGATCGCCGCGGCGGCCACACCGAGGAGCAGGACGTGACGCAGATTGCCGAAATGCATCAACGCGATCGGCGCGAGCAACAGCGCGACCGAGTAGCTGATCGCGGCCCATCGATGAGGCACCAGCAACCGCGCGATGCGCTCGCCGGCGATTGCGAGCGCGGCGGTAAGCAGAACTGCCAGCGCAAATTGCAGAATGAGGCCGGAGGGGCGATAGCCGGCGAGCTTGAGCGCCGACAGCGGGTCGGACGGCCGTGCCGCGAACTGCAGCCGCGGCGCAATCGCGATCGCGAGCGAGAATCCGAACGCGGCCGTCGAGGCTCGCACGCTCCAGCTCAGGGCCGCGTCTTCACGCACGCGGCGGATTCTACCGTGCGGTTACGCGGTCGCTCGGTTACGCGGTTGCGCAGCAACGAAATGCTGCGTGACCGCGTAGTAGAATCCGCGCCCGTTCGCATGAAAAAGTTCTACCTGACCACCGCCATCAATTACGTCAACGACGATCCGCACATCGGCCACATGTACGAGGCGGTCGTCGCCGACGTGATCGCGCGCCATCGCCGGCGCATGGGCGACGACGTGCGCTTTCTCACCGGCACGGACGAGCACGGACAGAAGATCGAGCGCGCGGCGGCGAAGGAAGGCGTGCTGCCGATCGAGCTCGCGGACCGAGTCGTGAGCCGCCATCACGATCTGCTGAAGCGCCTCAATATCAGCAATGACGATTTCATTCGCACGACCGAGGCGCGGCATCGCATCGGCGTGCTCGAGTTGATCGCACGCATCCAGGAGCACACGCCCGACGACATCTACCTCGGCGAGCACTCCGGCTGGTACTGCTCGAACGAGGAGACGTTCATCGCCGAGAATCAAGTAAAGAACGGCGTCGACCAGGATGGACACAAAGTCGAGTGGACGACCGAGAGCAATTACTTTTTCGCGCTGTCGCGCTACACCGAGCGGCTGCTCAAGCACTACCGCACGCACCCGGAATTCGTCTGGCCGCCCACGCGGCTCAACGAAGTGATCGCCTTTGTCGAGCAGGGACTCAAGGACCTGTCGATCTCGCGCTCGTCGATCAAGTGGGGCATCCCCTTTCCCGGCAACCCCGATCACGTGATCTACGTCTGGATGGAGGCGCTGACGAATTACATCTCGGCGCTCGGATTCGGCAGCGGCGACGTGCAGCCGAATTTCGAAAAATACTGGCCGGCGGAGATGCATCTCGTCGGCAAGGACATCGTGCGCTTTCACGCGGTGTACTGGCCGGCGTTTCTGATGGCCGCGGGCGTGGAGCTGCCGCAGCGCGTCGTCGGTCACGGTTTCTGGCTGCGCGACCAGCAGAAAATCTCGAAGTCCCTCGGCAACGTCGTGCGGCCGTACAACATCATCGACGACTTCGGCGCCGACGCGTTGCGCTACTACGTGATGCGCGAGATGGTGTTCGGGCAGGACCAGGACTACTCCGATCAGTCGCTGCTCGCGCGCTACAACTCCGATCTCGCGAACGATCTCGGCAACACGCTGTCGCGCGCGCTGAAGATGTCGAATGACTATTTCGGCGGCAAGACGCCGCCGACATCGTGCGACGACAACGACGTGCTTCGACAGGCACGCGCCGTCGTTCCGCAGTACCTGCGGCAGATGGACGATCTCGCGTTCCAGCGCGCGATCGAGACGGCGTGGGAGCTGCTGTCGACGATCAACAGCTACATCGTCGGCCGCGAGCCGTGGCGGCAATTCAAGCAAACCGGCGCGGACGAATCGCTGTCGCGCGTGATCTGGAACTGTCTCGAGGGAGTGCGCATCGTCTGCGTGATGATGGCGCCGTTCATTCCGGCGTCCGCGCGCGAGGGGCTCTCGCGCCTCGGCAGCGACCCCGATCGCATCGACGCGGCCGCGCTGGAATGGGGCGGACTGCCGAACAACACGCCGATCCGCATCGGCGACGCGATCTTTCCGCGCGTCGACGTCGCGCAATACATCGGAGAAAAGAAAATGGACGAGAACGAGGAGAGCGGGCGTCCCGCCCGCCCCCGGGAGACGGGCGAGACGCCCGCAACTCCTCCACCGATCGAGACGACGCAGGCCGCCCCGCCCGGCATGGCGAAAATCTCGATCGATCAGTTCATGGAAGTCGACCTGCGCGTGGCCGAGATCAAGGCGGCCGAGCGCGTACCGAAGTCGAAGAAGCTGATCAAGATGACGGTGTCGACGGGCGATGACGAGCGGACGATCGTCGGCGGAATCGGAACGAAGTACACGCCGGAAGAGCTCGTGGGACGCAAGGTCGTGATCGTCGCGAATCTGCAGCCGGCGAAGCTGATGGGCATCGAGTCGAACGGGATGGTGCTGGCGGCGTCGATCGACGGCGAGCCGAGTCTCGTGAGCGTCGATCCGAGCACGCCGAACGGTACTCGAGTCCGTTGACTCACGCTTCACTTTCGCCCAAATTGGGTGATGACGCGGCGGACGTCCGGACATACATTAGGAAGCGTCGCTGTACATTCAGAAATAGGCAGCGACCCAGCCGCCGCGCTCGTGCGCGATGCCCCGCTTCCCCCGGCCAGGGAAGCGGGTTTTTGTTTTGTGGCGACCGGGTTTGTTTTTGTGGCGACCGCTGCCCTCAGCGGTCGCGTGGAGGACAGGCAATCCTGCCTGTCCCGAAGACAGACAAAATTGTCTGTTCTCCACAAACGAAAATGCCCGCCGTCGCCGGCGGGCATTTCGTTTGGTCGATGTGTTGAAGGACTAGAACGTCACCTTGCCGCCGATGCGGAACACGCGCGGGGCCTGGATCTCGGTGATGCGATATCCCTGCGGGGCCGCGACGTCGGTGCCGGAGTTGTTGAAGATGGCGCCGTTGCGCTGCAGGATCGTGCGCTGGTTCGTGGCGTTGAAGATGTCCGCGGAGACGGTGAGCGTCGCCATGTTGAACATGCGGATGTCTTTCGCCACGCGCAGATCGAGCTGGTAAACGTTGTCGAAGCGGCGCGTGCCGACTTCTTCGAGCGCCACGGTGGCCGTGCCGCCGCGCAGACCGCTGACGGTGTCGCGCAACACGTTCGCGAAGCCCTGGCGGACCAATAGATTCGCGCCGAGGTTGATGCCGAACGGAGCGGTGTACACGCCGCTGATGTTGCCGTTCCACTTGCTGCCGAGGAACACGTTGCCGAACGCGCCCGAGCCGGCCGACTGCGGCGAAACCTGGCCGCCGATGCAGGCCGGAGCGCCGGCGTATGCGGCCTGGCCGTTGACGATGCCGGTGCTCGGCAGACCGGGGGTCGGGTTCGCGAACGAGTTGGTGCCGCAGTCTTCGGTGTAGTCGTTCCACGACAGGTTGACGCGCAGCATCCAATCATGCGCCATGCGCTTGGTCGCCGTCGCCTCGATGCCGTTGTAGGTCTGCTTGTAATTCGCACGGTTCGTGATCACGCTGAACTGCGGCGTCGGGATGCCGGACTTCAGCTGCCACACACCGGCCGTGCCGGTGGCCACGGTGTTGCCGTTGCCGCTGAAATTGCCACCGACGTTGCGGACGAATTCGTAATCGGCCGTAGTGTAGAAATCGCCCGCGCCCTGCGTCTTTTCGTAGCGAACGACCGGCAGATCATTGTTGATGCGATGCGTGAACGTCGCGCCGACCGAGAAGTCGTTCCACAGCTCGTGCTCGGCGCCGATCATGATTTCGTCGGTCGTCGGCGGATTCATGTCGTAGTCGATGCGGCGGGTGGACGTGATCGAGGACGGAGCGGCGGTGTTGATGCCGGTGAAGCTGCGGACCTTGACCAGTTCACTCTTCTGAACCGTGTGGTCGTTGTTCGAGTCGAGGCCGAGGAATGTGAACTGGCTGTTGCCGACCGGACTCGAGCCCGAGACCGTCGAGCCGATCTGGCTCATGTAGCGGTTGTACGCGGCACGCAGCAGCGTCTTCTTGTCCGCGCCGAGCGCGTACGTGAGACCGAGGCGCGGCGAGAAACCCTTGTAGTTCAGGTCCTCACTCTGACCCGGATACGCGAGGCCCGGAAGCTGCGTGCTGAGCGAGCCGCCGGTGCAGCTGAGCGACGTGATGCAGGGCAGCGTCAGCGCGGTCGCCAGAATCGGGTTCGGCTGCACGTCCATCGCCAGAATGCGCGACTTCTGATCGTCGTAGCGCAGGCCCCCCTGGATCGTGAAGTTGCCGAGCATCACCGTGTCGCCGACGTAGAACTCGTTGTATTCACCCGAGTAGTTCGCGAGCGGCGGACGATACAGCGTGGCGACGCCGCAGTCCGCGGTGAGTCCGTTGCTCGTGCAAAGCGCCTGACCGAAGCTGTAATCCCAGGTACCGCTGGCCGGGCCGGGGTACGTCGTCGCGGACGACACCGGTGTGTCGCGATAGCCGTAGCCGAACTTCAGCTCGTGGCTCATGTTCGCGATGTCGGCGAAGTAAGAGCCGTCGAGGCGATACTGCTTCTGCGGACGGATGGTCTGGTAGGTGCTGTAGCTGTCGTGCGCGACGTTCGCCGCGTCGAACCAGAGCGATGGAGCGCTCGGTCCCTGTCCGCCGTTCGCGAACAGACCGAATCCGCCCTGAACCTTCGACCACATCGCCGTCACATAGAGTTTGTTGCCGACCAACTGCGTGTCTTCGAGTTTGTAGACCTTCGTCGGACCGGTCTGCGTGTACGCGGTCTCGATCGGACGCGACGGCGAGAGATCGCGCGCGTTGCGGAACTTGTCGCCGAGGGTGTACGACGCCACGAAGCTGTTGCTCGTGAACAGCTGCGCGTTGATCTTCGCGTTCTTGTTGCGGAGGACCGTGTCGTCCGGGATGAAGAATGTCGGACGCGGCGCGGCCAGCGACTGCCACGTGGAGATCTTCTGATCGCCGCGCGCAACCCACAGCCAGAGGCGGTCCTTGAGAACCGGTCCGCCGACTTCCCCGCCGTAATCACGCACGTAGTTGACCTTGTTGGTCAGCGAGAGATACGGCGTCGCTTCTGCCGGCACGGTCGCTTCGGCGGACGTGCTGCCCGGAACGTAGAGGTAACGTCCCGATCCGCTGTAGTCGTTCGTGCCGCGCTTGGTGACCATGTTCATCTGCACGCCCGCGGTCTGAATGCGCGGGTCGGAGCCGCCGGTCGTGATCTGGAACTCTTCGAACGTGTCGAAGTCGTAGTACGTGGGGGAGGAACCGGTGGCGCCCATGTCCGTGATGTTCACACCGTCGACGTTCCAGGTGCCGTCCGTACGCGGCGCACCTTTCGAAATGTAGACCGACTGCTGACCGGACTGCGTGCCGCCGACGTTGATGCGGTCGACGAGGACTCCGGGCGTCGACTGTAGAATCATCCACGGGTCGCGCGCGGTCGGAACGTTCTCGAGCGTGACGTGATCGATCGTGGATCCGGTGCCGCTCTTGCGAACGTCGAGCAGCGGCGCCTCGGCCGAAACCGTGATCGCTTCCGAGACCGCCGGATTGAGCATGAGATCGACACTCGCATTCGAGCCGGCGTTGATGCCGACATTGTTGCGAATCGCCGAGCCCATTCCCGAGAGATCCGCTTTCAGCGAATACGTTCCGGGCGACAGATTGATGAACCGGAATTCACCTTTCGAGTCGCTCGTCGTGATCTGCGGCGCGCCGACGCCGGTGAGCGTCACGGTGACGCCCGGCAGCAGCGAGCCGTCTTTCGCGGTCGTCTTGCCGAAGATGTTGCCTGCCTGATACTGCGCCGAAGCACTGACGGCAATCAGTGCGATGAGCAGTGTGGCCATGATGGCCGCGCGAATAGGAACAGCCTCTCTCCTCATATGCGTGTGCCTCCTTCTCGTCCACGGAAAACGGCTCGCGCAGGTCTCCTGAAACCGGGGCGAACCTTGACCAATTGGGAATGTAAGGAGAGTTGTAGCACGACGCGAACAAAGCGGCTACAAAAAGTGATGGATCTGAAACGGGATATTCCATTTGTGAACTCTACCGATCGATAGAGTCACGAGGAGGGTGGCCAAAAAGCGAAAAGCCGCTGATTGCTCAGCGGCTTTTCATAATATCCCGGCGGCGTCCTACTTTCCCACACAGTTGCCCGCGCAGTATCATTGGCGATGAAGAGCTTAACTGCCGTGTTCGGAATGGGAACGGGTGTGACCTCTTCTCTATGACCACCGGAAACTTGGTTTCTGGTTGTTGTCTTATCGTCCTATAGGTCCTATTCGTCCTATAAGTCTTATTCGTCCTATTAGGACCTATAGGACGGATAGGACCTATAGGACTAATAGGACATTGAATACGGGTTGCAGCTTTGGAGAGTGCACGCTGCTGCGATCACATCAAATCAAGGCAAATATGGTCAAGTCAAACGACCGATTAGTACTGGTTAGCTAAGGGCCTCGCGGCAACCTTACACATCCAGCCTATCAACGTGGTGATCTACCACGGGTCTTCAGGGAGAACTCATCTTGGGGTTGGCTTCTCGCTTATATGCTTTCAGCGATTATCCTT
>QHVT01000033.1 GCA_003223645.1 Acidobacteriota bacterium
GTCGCTCTCATCACCACCGAACCCTGCTCATCCCGAACACTCACCACCAGGGTTGCCTGATGGACATCGAGAGCCACATACTGAATCGCCTTTTGTTTCATGGCTGCCGCTCCTTTCCTGCTCCTGTTGTCCGCAGACTTCACGGTAGCAGGAGGGAGCGTGCTTTCAATATGCGTTAGGCGGTGCAGTGTGCTCGTGACGTCGAATCGAGAGGCGGCTGCCGAACACATTGATGCACAATATCCGACATGAGCCAGGCCAAAGATTCTGCAGACAATCAAACGTCGGCGGCAGCACCGAGAACTTCCGGACTTCGGAGATCCGGGAAATCATCCCGCACGAAATATTGTCGCCGCCGTTTTCATAATGATCGGTAGCCTTCTACTGTATGTCGAGACCGTGTATCCTACGCTATTGCCCGCGTATGGCGGCGGACGTCTCACACCTATCAAGCTGAAGCTCGTGGATGAGAAAGTTCTCTCGGATGGTGCGGTTTCGCGCAATCAGCAATGGTTTTTGATCGCCGACACCGACCAGTGGGTAGCCGTGACACCTGAGGATCCGTTGGCGCGTAGACCGTTTGCGCCTAGACATGCATTGCGACTGAAAACGGACACCGTCGTATCGATAGCCTCGGGCGGTCCGTGACTCCGCATCGTGACTTGGCATCCGCCGAACTCGATGTTCTCCGGCTTGTCGCGCATGAGCATGTCGCCGAGGCGGGCGCCGATCACTTCGTCCGGCGACGTGAAGCCGTACATCCGCGCCATCGCCTCGTTGCATTCGGCGAGATAGCCGTAGCGATAGCAGAGATCGATCTGCTCGTCGGGAGACACGACGTCGGCACCGGCTGTTCGAGCTCGAAGCGCCAGATCGCCTCGCTGCTGTTGGCGACGAATGCGCGGTAGCGCTCCTCGCTTTCGCGAAGACGCGCCAGCAACTCGTCGCGATCGTCGCTCATGTGCGCGATTGTACGAGCGAATCGATCAGCCCGTCCTTCTCGCGCCACACTTCCTCGATCCAGGCCTTGAACCGCTCGCGGGCAGGACCCGGATCGACCGCGTCGGGCGTGCAGAACTCCGGCGGGATGTCGAGCGTTCGCGCGCGCACGACGACGCACGGCACGCGGTTCGTGACGAAGTCCCACATCGTGATGTCGGGACTCGGATAGACGAGCGTGACGTCGATCATGGCGTCGAGCTGTTCGCCGAGGGAGGCGAGCACGAACGCGACTCCTCCGACGCGCGGGCGGAGGAGATGTTTGTACGGCGACTCCTGTTCTTCCTGTTTCTCGCGCGTGATGCGCGTGCCTTCGACGAAGTTCAGGATCGCGACGGGGATGTGGCGATAGAGCCGGCAGGCGGTGCGCGTGGTCTCGAGATCGCGTCCGCGCTTTTCGGGATGCTTGGCGAGATAGTCGGGCGAGTAGCGGCGCATGAACGGGAAGCTCAGCGCCCAGGCGGCTTGTCCGGCGATCGGGAACCAGATCAGGACGCGTTTGATGAAGAAGCGGATCAGCGGCGCCTTTCCGCGGAAGGCGCGGAAGAGCGCGAAGATGTCGATCCAGTTCACGTGATTGCTGATGATGAGGTAGTGGCCGTCGCGCCGCAGTTCGTCGACTCCTTCGACGTCCCACCGCGTCGTGAGGAACGTGTCGAAGATCCAGTCGCAGCCGCGGGCCCACTGCTCGCCGAGCCGCGGCAGGTTGCGATTGATCCACCGGCGCGGACGCCCGAACGTCAACAGCTTGACCAATCCGCCGAGGAGCACGAGCGTGCCCCAGAGGAACAGGTTGAGGATGAGCAGAACGATGATCGCGACGGCGCGCAGCACGCAGTAGAGTGTAGGCGCTCAGGGCTCATGGGCGCAGAGGCTCATGGGCGCACAGGCGCACAGGCTCATGGGCTCATGGGCTCATAGACTGTGAGCCTTTGAGCCTGTGAGCCTATGAGCCTGTGCGCCTGTGAGCCTATGAGCCCGTGCCCATGATTCTTCCGCCGCTCGAAGACGATCCGCGTTTCGCCGAGGCGCTGCGCTACTTCGGCGATGGCGACTGGATGGAGGCGAGCGATCTCTTCGAGGAGCTGTACTTCGAAGCGGTGCGCGACGAAGTGCCGCTCGTGCGCGTGCTGCTGCAGATCAGCACCGGCATGCATCACTTCTCGCGCGGACAGCGGAACGCGGCGCGGGAGCGGATCGAAGAAGGATTGCGCGCGATCGCCGAAGTGACGAACGCGCGCGGCGTCGATCTCGAACGGATTGCGCGTCAGGCGCGCGCCGCTATTGCTTCCCGTCCGGCTTCTTCTGACCGGGAGGCGTGACTCCGTCGGGCGTTTTCTTGTCGTAGAGCTCGCGCAGACATCCGAGGTGCTCGAGCACTTTCTCGCGATCCACGCCTGCGGTGTTGCCTTTGCCTTCGACCCACGACTGCGTGCATTCGCCGCAGCACGGTCCGTTCGCGTCGATGACCTGGCGGCAGTGGCACTCGCCGGCGGTGAGGGCGCACTGGCGGCAGGCCGGCTTCACGCAGCAGTCGTACTTGCCGTCCGCCTTCAGCTCTTCGCGGAAGTGATCGATCTGTTCGAGGAGCAGCGACTGCTGCAGCGCGAGCGGCTCCGCGGTGAACGACGCGACCGCGACAGGATCCGCCGGCAGCGCGCGTGCGGCTTCTTCGGTGCGCGCGCTGTTGTGATCGATGGTTCCGTGCTGCGCGTGATACGCGGCGCAGCCCGCAAAGAGAAGTACGACCGGCACGGCGATGGCGAGCGGTTTCAAGAAGGTCCTCCGTTGGAAGTCGCGAGCGATTGTAAGGCGCGAACCGCGCCCGCGGCGGCAAACGATCCGCAAAAGGCAAACAATCCCGCGCGCCAGTCGGGCTCGTTCCAGCCGGCGAAGTCGAGTGCGGTCGCGAGAACGCCGAGGGCGAGCGCGGCCAGGAGTGTGATGCCGAGCTCGACCCACGGATTGCGGCGTGCGAACGGAACGAGTCTCGCAATGAGAAACGTGACGACGCCGCAGGAGAGCCAGAGCGCAATGCCCACGCGGACATTATCGCGGAGCAGCGGCGCATCAGCTTGCATGGAAATCGCAAAGGGGCCCGGGGAGGAGTGGAATGTATGTTGGAGGCACAACGCAGCAGCAACAACGATCACAACAAAATCCTCGCGATCGAAGACGATCCTGAAGTGCTTCAACTGTACAAGTCGTACCTGCAGAAGCGCGGATATGAAGTGCTCTCCGCGACCGGTGCCGTCGAAGGGATGAACGTGCTGCAAGAGCATCCCGACACGCGCCTCATCCTCCTCGACCTCAACCTGCCCGGCATGAGCGGCGAAGAGTGGATCGCCTGGTACGTGCAGCAGGGGAAGCAGACGCCGGTCGTCGTCGCCTCAGGAAAAGGCGACATCCTGACGATCACCAAAGGCAACAACATGACCGCCGCGCTCACCAAGCCGTTTCACATGGAGGAGCTGCAGGAGCTGATCGAGGTGCTGCTGGCGGATGACTGGCACGAGCAGGTTTCGATCGATAAGAAACTGCACTGAAAGCAGAAAGCAGAAAGCAAAAAGCAGAAAGTGCTTCGCTTCAGCACGCTTCAGGCGAAAGGCGTGCAAGTAGCAGCGCAGCCTTTCTGCCTTCTGCCTTTTGCTTTCTGCTTTGCTTTACCAGCAGAAAGCAAAAAGCAGAAAGTGCTCCGCTTCAGCACGCTTCAGGCGACAGGCGTGCCGGTAGCAGCGCAGCCTTTCTGCCTTCTGCCTTTTGCTTTCTGCTTTTACCCGTCGTTCCCGATCGCCTCGACCGGACAGTTATCGAGCGCGTCCTTGCACAACAGCTCTTCCTCCGGCGTCTCGGGCTGTTTGAAGATGTAGGAGAAGCAGTCGCCGTCGTTGCGGGTGAAGTTCGCGGGCGAGGTCTCGCGGCAGAGATCGCAGTCGATGCACTGCGAGTCCACGTAATATCGGCCCGGCGTTTGCCCGGCTACTTTATCGTTCGGATCGGCCATGCTGCCGGACGCAACAAACGAGGAGGTTGTATGAAAAGATTTCTCGTCCCCGCAATCCTTGTGTTCGCCGCCGCGAACGCGCTCGCGCAACCGCAGCCTTCCGCCATGCCGTGGGAGTCGGTGACGGTCGGCGGCATCGGCCGCGCGTCGCTCGCGCCGGATCGCTTTTCCTTCAGCGTCGGCGTGCAAACGGTCGCGCCGACCGTCGACGACGCGGTGACGGAGAACAACAGGCGCGTGCAGAGCGTGCTCGCCGCGTTGAAGAAAGCAGGCGCGCAGGAGAAGGACATCCAGACGTCGGGCTTCAACATCTATCCGCAGCAGAACTATGAACAGGGAAAGCTCCCGACCATCCTCGGCTATCAAGTCTCCAACAGCGTGACCGTGCGCTCGACGAAGATCGCCGACGCCGGCCGTCTCCTCGGCGTCGCGATCTCGGCCGGAGTGAATACCGCGAGCGGCCTCAACTTCGAAGTCTCCGATCCCGCGCGCGGACGCGAGCAGGGATTGCGCGCCGCGTTCGATGACGCGAAAGCGAAGGCCTTGCTGCTCGCTCAGGCCGCCGGCCGCACGCTCGGACGCGCACTGCTCATCCATGAAGGCAGCGTGCAACAGCCGACGCCGCCGCCGTATCCGATGCGCGCGCAGGCCATGGCCGTCGAAGCGCGCGCCGACGTGCCGGTGGAGAGCGGAACGCAAGAGCTCACTTTCACCGTGACCGTCACCTTCGAATTGCGCTGAAAGGGGCATCGCGGTTGCAACTCCAATGAATGCAACGGCAAAGACCGGAGCACGAAAGGAGTCTCAATGGAAAATCGCGAACGAGATCGCATGAGTCAGCGCAACTCTTCGACCGATGCCGGCGATGTGAATCGCAAGACGTCGGAGAAGCAGGGGCGTGAAAACAGCGGTACGGGCGCCGAGTTCGGACAGGACATCGGACGCTCGGAAAATCTCGAAGGAGGAAACATGGAGAACCGGAACAGAAGCAACATGAACGACGAAAAATCGAACATGGACACCGAGAGAGAGCAGTCGCGCCGTCCGTCGGGCGACAGCGGCTACGGCTCGTCCTCGGGACGTTCCAGTGGTAGCAGCGGCAGCGGCAGCAGCAGCAGCGACAGCAGCAGCATCGAGCGCGATGACCTGAACGAAAGCCAGGAAAACCGCTCGCGCAGCGGCAGCGGCAACAGCAACGTCGGCGGCTCCCGCGGCGGCGAGCACTAACGCAGAAGTTTTTGTTTGAAACCGAAGGCCGCGCGAGTTGCGCGGCCTTTTGTTTTTCATGCTTTATCCCGCGCGCAGACGCGGGATCTCCGGTTACACCGCGAGAGACGCTGCCGCACAACACGGCATGTGCGTCGTCGCTTGGATTGCTTGTGGCGGTGTGACCGGAGATCCCGCGTCTGCGCGCGGGATAAACTAATAAACTAAGACCGATGGAAGACGTCACGATCACCCCTGCGAAGGCGACCGATGTCGATGCGATCAAATCGATCCTCGTCGCGAACGATCTTCCGACCGATGGCGTGGACGATCACTGGAAGACGTTTCTCATCGCACGCGACGGAGACACGGTCGTCGGCTGCGGCGGCGCGGAGGCATACCAATTCGCGGCGCTCATCCGCTCGGTGGCGGTGATGCCGCAATATCGTAGTCACGGGATCGGACGGAAGCTCGTCCGTCAACTCCTGGACCGTCTTGCGTCGCGCGGCCTGCGCGAGTTTTATCTGCTGACGACGACGGCCGAGGAGTACTTTCGCAAACGCGGATTCAAGCCGATCGATCGCGATGAAGTGCATCCGCAGCTCCTCGGCTCGCGCGAATTTCAGGGCGCGTGTCCCGACACCGCGGTCTGCATGCGACTGGTGATGCTCGTATGACTGGATGGCAGATGGCGGATGGCGGATGGCGAATGCCGCCAGCTGACTGCCATCGGCCATCCGCCATCCGCCATCGGCCACTCGCCATCCGCCATCCATGAAGATCTTCGACGTACACGTCCACGTGCAGCCGTGGACGATGGTGAATGCCGATGCGCTGGCGATGATTGCTGAGGATCCCGCGCACGCGAATGCGAAAGACATTCTCTCGTCGCCGGACCATCTGCTGCGCTACCTCGACGAGAACGGCGTCGAGAAAATCTGCTGCATCAACTACGTCTCGCCCGACGTGATGGGATTCACGCGCGAGGTCAACGACTGGATCGCGAACTTCACGCGCGACCATCGCGATCGTCTCGTGCCGGTCGGCTCGGTGAATCCGCTGCACGAGATGGACGTCCGCGCCGAGATCAACCGCGTCCTCGACCTCGGCATCGGGATGATCAAGATCCATCCGCCGCACCAGCTCTTCGCGCCGAACGCGTATCGCGGCGAGCTGTGGCAGCTCGCCGAGGTGTATCGGGAGTGCGAAGTGCGCGGCGTGCCGGTCATGTTCCACACCGGAACGTCCGTCTTCCCGCGCGCGCGCAACGTGTTCGCCGACCCGATGCCGGTCGACGACGTGGCGATCGATTTTCCGAAACTGAAAATCATCCTCGCGCACGCGGGGCGGCCGCTCTACGGCGAGACTTCGCTCTTCCTCACGCGGCGGCACGCGAACGTGTACATCGACCTCTCCGGCATCCCGCCGAAATCGCTGCCGAAATACTTTCCGCGTCTCGCGCAAGTGGCTGACAAAGTGCTGTGGGGCACCGACTGGCCGTCGATGGGCGTCGTCTCGCTGCGCAAGAACATTGACGAGCTCCGCTCGCTGAACCTCGGCGAGGAGATCGAGCAGAAGGTGTTTTGGGACAACGCGGCGAAGTTGTTTTGATCGACTCCTTATATGTGGTGACCGCTGCATATGTGGTGACCGCTGCCCCCAGCGGTCACAGCGCCGCCGAATGGCGGCGCCAGCGGCGCTTCGCGCCGCCGTGACCGCTGAGGGCAGCGGTCACCACAATCCAGAACTCACACGTTGACGCCGAGGCGCCGCAACGCCTCGAACGAGCCCACGTCCGACCATCCGAAATCGCCGCGGATCGTGGCGACGCGTTTCGATTTTTCCATCAGCGCGTAGTCGATCGAGATCGACGGCATCGACTCGTAGTTGTCGACGCTCACTTGCGCGATCTCGGGCGCGGCGGCGGTGAGCTCGCGGCGAAAGACGCCGGTGTGCCAGACGGACATGCTGGCGTTCCAGGTGTAGTTGCCGGCGCGCAGGAACTCCTCGGCGCGCTCGCGGTTCGGCTTCTCCGTGAATTTCACGACGCGGCGCACGTCGCCGTCGATCGCGTCTCCGGTCTCGAGGTAGCCGTACTCGGTGTTCGGCTCGGTCGGCGCGATGCCGATCGTCATCAGCTCGTCGTGCGATTCGGCGAAGGCGTAGGCGCGTCCGAGGATGCGGGCGAACTCCGGCTCGTCGGCGATGTAATGATCGGAGGCGAGGAATGAGACCGTGCATTCGCCGATGCGCGCTTCGATCGCGAAGGTGCAGAGCGCGATCGCGGGTGCGGTGTTGCGGCGCGCGGGCTCGGTGAGCACGTTCTCCGCGGGGAGTTGCGGGAGCTGCTCGCGGCACTTCGCGGCGTATTGCTCGTTCGTCGAAACATAAATGGCGTCGTGGGGGAGGAGCATCGCCAACCGCGACCACGTGCGCTGCAGGAGCGACTCGCCGTGGAACAGCTTCAGAAATTGCTTCGGATTCTCGTCGGAGCTGAGCGGACGCAGCCGCGTGCCCGCGCCGCCGGCGAGGATCACTCCCGCACGTTTCATTTCTTTCTCCCGATGGCGATCAAGCTCAAGCCGGAGGATGGATGCGTGCCGTCGAGGGCGCGCATCAGCGGCACGAGAAAGTCGAAGACACGCGACTGCGCGGACGGCAATTCACGGCGTCCGAACACCTGCGCGTTGAGCCGCCACGCGAGCCTGGCCGCGCGGTTTTGAAATCCGATCGACTCGACTTCGAATCCGCTCTCCTCGAGTTTCGCGATCAATTCGTTTTTCTCGTAGCGGCGCTGATGGCCAATGCCGCGGTCCATCGATCCGAAGAGCGACGCGTCCGCGGGAACGAAGACGACGATGCGTCCGCCGCTTTCGAGCAGCGCGTGCGCGTTGCGCAAGACTTTTCCGTCGTCGTTCGATCGCTCGAGCACGTTGATGGCCATCACGGTGTCGAAGCGATGGTGTGCAAGTCGCTGCGGATCATCCGACTCGAGGTCGAAACGCTCGACGACGACGCCGGGTCGACGGCGAAACGCGTTGCGCAGGCGATCGACGTACGCCGTTTCCGTGTCGGTCGCGACAATCAGCTCGCGGCCGTACAGAAAACGCGTCATCGTCCCGTTGCCCGCGCCCGCCTCGAGCACGCGCTGTCCGACGAACGGCTGCACGCGCTCCCACACCCAGTTGTTGTAGCGCTTGAGGCGCGCGCGGCGGCGCAACTGCGTGTACGTCTTCGGCTCGCTTGCGCGGTCTGGGAAGAGGCCGAAGCGAAAGATCGTCCAGAGCGCGGCGAAGCCGTCCTTCCAGTTGATCTTTTTCCCTTCCCAATAATCGCGGCCGTAGTACGCGATTGGCACTTCGAACACGCGATCGCCGCGTTGCGCGACCTTGGCCGTGATCTCGGGCTCGAAGCCGAAGCGGTTCGAGCGGATGCGGATCGACTGGATGACGTTGCGGCGAAAGGCCTTGTGGCAAGTCTCCATGTCGGTGAGATCGAGGTTCGTCGTCATGTTCGACAGAAACGTGAGCAGCGTGTTGCCCACGCGGTGCCAGAACAGCATCACGCGCCTCGGATGTCCCTCGAAGCGCGACCCGTACACGACGTCGGCATGTCCGTCGAGGATCGGCTGGATCAGCTTCGGATACTCGTCGGGATCGTATTCGAGATCCGCATCCTGCACGATCACGACCTCGCCCCGCGCCTCGGCGAACCCGCGCTGCATCGCCGCCCCCTTGCCCATGTTGCGCGGCTGGATGAGATGACGCAGCTCCGGCCACTCGCGCGCGAGCGCCGCGACGACGTCGCGCGATCCGTCCGTGGACTGATCGTCGACAACGATGATCTCCTTGTCGATCGCCACCGCGCGCACGCGGCGCAGCAGCTCCGCGACGGTTGCGCGCTCGTTGTAGCAGGGGACGACCACTGTTAGCACGGGGCTGCTCATTCGGGCGCGCATTGTAGAAGAGGCGAGGGTGGAGTGGTGCGCGCCTCCGGCGCGCCCTGGGGGGACGGGAGGCGCGCCGGAGGCACGCACCACTCCACACCATACGTATCAGAAAGCGGCGGCGTCGCCGCCGCGGTCCAAAGGCTCCGCATCGCTCTTTACGATTCATCCTTCATCCTTCATCCTTCCTCCCTCTGATGTCCCACACCACGAACGAGCTCCTTAGAAAAGCCCTGCACATCGGCTTCGGTCTCTTCGCCCTCGCGCTGAAGTGGATTCCGTGGTGGGCGGCGGCGATCGTCGCGGCGGTCGCGGTCCTGGGCAACTGGCTGGCACTGCACAGGATCGTAGGCACGCGCGTCGCCCGCCACGAGCGCGGCTACGACGCGGGAATCGTGCTGTATCCGCTCGTGGTGATGCTGCTCATTGTCATCTTCCGCGACCACATCGCCTACGCCGGCATCGTCTGGGCGATCCTCGCGTTCGGCGACGGCATGGCGACGGTGATCGCTCGCTTCGCGCGCATCGCGCCACTGCCGTGGAATCGCGCGAAGAGTTGGGGCGGGTTCGCCGCGTTCGTCGTGTTCGGATTTCTGGCGGGGTGGGGCGTGGGGTGGTGGTTGGGAGAGAAGGATGTGCTTGCGATCGCGATTGCCGTCGTCGCAGCGGCGATCGGCGAGTCGCTCGACCTGCACATCAACGACAACATCACCGTTCCGTTCGCGGCGTCCGTCGCGCTCATCATCGCCGCCATTCATCCCGTCGTTCCATTCGGCCAGTGGCCGCACACGCCTGTGTGGTTGATCGTCAACACCGTGCTCGCGCTCATTGGCTACGCCGCGAAGAGCGTCAACTTTTCCGGTGCGTTAGGCGGCTGGGTCCTCGGCACGATCCTCATCTTCGGCGCGGGCTGGCCGATGTACGTCGCGCTCCTCGCGTTCTTCATCATCGGCAGCGCGACGACGAAGCTCGGCTACAAACGGAAGGCGGACCAGGGACTCGCGCAGGAAGGCGGCGGCCGCCGCGGCTTCTCGCACGCGTTCTCGAACGTCGGCGTGGCCGCGATCTGCTCGATCGCCGTCTCGCGATTGTTCCGCGCCGATGCCGTCGAGCTCGCGATCATCGCGTATTTGATGGGAATCGCGTCGCTCGCCACCGCCGCCGCCGACACGACTGCCTCCGAGGTCGGCCAGCTCATCGGGCGCCGCGCGTTTCTTCCGCTGACGCTCAAACGCGTGCCCGTCGGCACCGAAGGCGCGATCTCGATCGAAGGCACGGTCGCCGGCGCGATCGGCGGAGCGCTCGTCGCGATCTTCAGCATCGCGGCGCTCAACACCATGTTTCCCGACTTTCGCATGGGCATCGAAACGATCGCGCCCATCGCACTCGCCGCCTTCCTCGGCTCCTACATCGAGAGCCTGGCCGGCAGTTGGAACCGGAAGCAGAGCGATCCGATCCCGAACGGGGTGCTGAATTTCTTCAATACCGTCGCCGGCGCATTCCTGTTGTACGTGCTGCGCGGCCTGACAGCGTAGAGCTATACTCCGGCGTTATGGAACTCCTGCCGCTCAAGCGGCTGGGAGAATGTGGTGACCGCTGCCCTCAGCGGTCACGGCGCCGCCTCACGGCGGCGCCAGCGGCGCATAGCGCCGCCGCGACCGCTGAGGGCAGCGGTCGCCACAAAGCTCTTGGAGATTTTTCACAACCTCTGAGAATGTGGGCATTCACAAAAGCTTTCGAGATTTCTTCATAGCCTCTCAGCGCGTAGCGAACGATCTCGAGCTACGTATTTTGAGATCTTTCGCCGTCTTCGCGGCTCAAGATGACGGTCATAACTGAACTTCGCGAATGAAGTACTAAGATGCGCGCGCGATGTCTGCGCTGAAAAAAATCGTGATCGTCGGCCGCCCCAACGTCGGCAAGTCGACGCTCTTCAATCGCCTCGCCGGCAAGCGGCGCGCGCTGACCCATGACTTGCCGGGGATGACGCGCGATCGCTTGTCCGAGGTCGTCGAGCTCGATGACGGGCGGCGTTATGAGCTGACGGACACGGGCGGGCTCGAATACGGCGACACGCCGATGTCGGCATTTGCGGGGGAGATTCGCGAGCAGGCGGAGCGCGCGTTGCGCGACGCGGACTTCATCGTGTTCGTCGTCGACGGGGCGGCGGGTGTGCTCTCGGAGGATCGCGACATCGCGCAGCAGTTGCGCCCGGAGGCGGCGAAGACGGTGCTCGTCGTCAACAAGACGGATCGCAAGGACGCGGAAGAGAGTGTTCCGGAATTCTGGGAGCTCGGGCTCGAGCGCGTGCTGGCAATGTCGGCGGAGCATGGTGATGGCGTCGATGATTTGATCGACGCGATCGGCGAGATCGTTCCCGCGGAAGCGGCGGCGGAAGAAGAGGAAGACGAGCATGCGCCGGTACGCGTGGCAATCATCGGGCGGCCGAACGTCGGGAAGTCATCGCTCCTGAACAAGCTGACGCACGAGGAGCGCGCCGTCGTGTCGCCGATCTCGGGGACGACCCGCGACGCGATCGACTCGGAGCTCGTGCGCAACGGGCGGCGCTACACGATCATCGACACGGCCGGCATTCGGCGAAAGGGAAAGACGACCGACGAAGCGGAGAAGCTCGCCGTCATCTCGGCGCGGCGCGCGATCGAGCGTTGCGAGATCGCGCTCGTGCTGTTCGACGCGATCGAAGGCGCGACCGGGCAGGACGCGACCGTCGCCGGCTACGCGGAAGACGCGGGCAAGGCGGCGATGCTGCTCGTCAACAAGTGGGACGCCGGCGAGCACGGGCCGGACGACTACAAGAAATTCGAAGAGCGTCTGCGCTTTCGCCTGAAGTTTCTGTCGTACGCGCCGCTCCTCTTCATCGCCGCGAAAACGGGACGCAACGTCGAAAAGATTTTTCCGAAGATCGATCAGATCATCGCCGGCTATCGCCAGCGCTCCCGCACGTCCGACCTCAACGCGATCCTCGAGCGCGCCGTCACCGCGCACAACCCGCCCGCCGTGCGCGGTAAGCCGCGGCGCTTCTACTACGTCACGCAGCTGAAAGCGGGACCGCCGACGTTCGCGCTCTTCTCGAACGTCGACGAGCCGCTGCACTTTTCGTATAAGCGGTATTTGGAGAATCAGTTCCGCGATGCGTTGGGGCTGGTCGGATGCCCCGTCCACTTCGTGATCAGGGCGCGGAAGGGGATGAAGAGGGAGAGTCGGTGATGAGTCAGCGGCCGAGATAGCGGCGGCGGAGCTCGTCGAGTCGGGACTCCTGAGGGCGCTCGATAGCCAATGCTTCGATGAGTTCACCGATGAGGCCGAGGCGGTGGAAGTGTTGCAACACGACAGATACGTCCACCATGAACGTCGACGACATAGGGATCGTCGGGAGATGGCGGCGGAACCGATCCGCGAGGAGCATGCGGAACGCGGAGAGATCGAAGGTCTCCATGATGACGTCGCGCAGTTCCGCGAGCTCGTAACTCGTCATGCGAACCGCTCCCGATTGCGCGATCACGCTTCCGAGCTCCCGCGCCTCGAGGCTCTTGACGACCTTGCTCACCGGCATGATCAGACATTCGCGACGGCGTGAAGGGTGGGGTCCGCACTGCACGCCCACCAGTCGAAACTCCTGATCGAAGCACGGTCCGCCGGCGAAACGATCGCGGTCGTTGGCCTGCAGGGCGATGCCCTCATCGGTCACAGTCAAAGCGTCCGATCCGGAAACCTGCAGCCCGTCCTTTTCTGAGTGCCAGAACCAGAAAATCGGTGACTTTCCATCGACTCGCGCGCCGGAACGGAGGTCGAGCGTGCGTCTCGCGGGCGAGTTGTGGCTGGCTTGGCCACCACCGACCGGCTCCTCCGCAACGGGTCTTGCAAGCTCGAGCACGCACAGTCGCTCGGCGAGGAAACCGAACACCTTCGCGGTGCATGGGACGCCGTCGCTGTATGCCGTTTCGCCGATCGCTCCGTAGTCGAAGCGCACCACGGTCTCTCCTATGTTCGCCGCGTCGACCACCGGCTCCGACGTCAGCACATGCGACGGGCCGATCAGAAATCCCGTCCCGCGAAACGCTCCTTCGACTTCGATGCGGCAGATGCGTTGCTCGATGAGAAGGATCGCCGTGCGATGACTGTGCACCTGCTCCGCGAGCACCTTCTCCCGCAGGGTGGGACCCCCCGCATACGCGACGCGTACACCGATCCCGAGGTCGTCGAGGGCTGACAAGAGTCTTGCAGACGGAGTAGCGGACTGACGCAACGCGTCGAGCAGCGCTGCCAGCCATCCTTCGCCCTCCGCGCGGAAAAGAACGTCGGTGAAGACCGCGTGAGGTTCCTTCGCAAAGGAGATCGCCGCGACGTTCCGATCGAAGCGTCGTACCAGAACGTCGCCGAGGGCAGAAACGTCGACACCCGATCTCAGGAGCATCGCTGCGAGCTCGGCGCTGTGGGCTTTGAGCTTCGGACCGCGCTGCTGGCGCGATGCGGCCGATTGCTCCTCGATCGGCATCTCCTCGCCGAGAATTTGCGCGACGACTGCGGCGATACTCAGGCGTGATGGGCTATCACCCAGTGCCCATTCGGCGCGTTTCCAAACGGAGGTGTTGAGGTCCACGGTTCTGCCCCAGCCGGCGAGGGCTTCTTCGAGCTTCCGCTCGTCCTTGGCGCGCAGGCTGTAGCCGCCCGCGATTCGCACGGCCTTTTGCACGAGATTCACGTCCGCCGCACCGACGATGGCCGCAGTCTTGCGGAGCAACGCCGGCTCCCGGAACCAGCGCTCCTCGTCGATGCGCGCCGCCGCGCTGCGGATCTCGTCGATCGCCGTTGCATTGTCGGCGGCCGGCCGGCGAGCGACGAGCGCACGCAGCAGCCAGATGTCGTCTCCCTGTGCGCGCGCCAGCGTCTCGGCCTCCTTCAACGCGGCATCGGCGGTCGCCGGGATGTTGCGCCGTCGCGCGAGATCTGCGGACGCGAGCAGCGCTTCGAATGCCGCGGGCCAGTTCCCGGCGAAGGTGTAGGCGCGCACGGCGTCGGACAGCAGCCATGCCGCCCGCTCGAGAAATCCGAAGGCGCGCTCGTGAGGCATGGCATTCGCGCGTGGATTGACCTTGTTCAGCCATGCAGCCTGCTGCGACGGCAACGCGCTTCTGCCCAGTTCCACGTAAACCGCGGCCTCGCGCACGCGCAGCATCGTCGCCGCGGAGCGCTCCGTCCGTTCGTCCAGCAGGGCAACGGCCGCCATGACCACACCGCTTTTCAGATACTCGTCGATGCTCCGCACCGCCGCGCGCTCCCAGATCTCGAGACTCGCGCTGGCGCGGGAGTCTTCCGGAATCTCCATGCCCAGGAGGTCGGCCAGAAGCGCCTTCTCCGGAGCGTTGAATTCGTCCAGTGCGTTCCAGAGGTTCGCCTTCACGTCGGGGAGGAACCGCTGTCTGGCCTCATCGAGCTCGCCCAGCGAGAGCAGGTGATAGATCTCCTCGCCCCGTGACACGGCGTCCTCGAACCGGCGGTAATACTCGACGGCGGCGTGATGAATGGCCTGCACCCGAACCGGTTCTTCGTCGCGCAGGGCTTTCAGCATGATCTTGCGCACGTCGGGCCGGTGCTTGACGACTCCCGGCTCCTCGGCGGGAGAGACCAGTGCGATCTCGCGTTGCAGCTCGTTGAAGAGATCCTGCGCGCGCTCGAGCGTTGCCACGTCGAGTCCGCACGGACCGGCGAGCACGTCGCGAATGATCTCCGGCGTCACTCTCCTCAGGATCAGTCCCGGATGCGCGATCCTGCGCACGTCGGGATCGTGGACGTGCCGCAGGATCCGCTCGAAGAGCTGGCCCTGAACGTTCTTTTTGCGCACGAAGGCGAGCTTCGTGAAGTCGTTGCCGCTCGTTTCCTGTTCGATCCGGAACACGGCCGTGGCGAGACGGAGCGTCAGCGGGTTCCCGCCCACCTGCTTGAAGATGGTCGTCGCGAGCTCCTCATTCGCGATCCCGTTCTTCCGCAGGAAGGCCAGCGCCGACTGCTCTTCGAACTCCGCGAGCTCGATTACCTCCTCGAATGCGAATTCGGGGACGGAGGCCCGGCCGACGATCACCACGCGCAGCTTCGGGATGTCCTCGGCGAGCTTGCCGATGAAGTCACGAAGCGTCTCCACGAAGGCACGGCTGCGGTACTGAACCTCCTCGAACGTATCCAGCACGAGCAGCACCGGCAGCAAGGAATCCACCTCCAGTTTTTGAATGAAGGCGACGAAATCGCGGCGGATGCTGTCGCGCGCGCGAACGTCCGACCGAGGGCCGCCCTTAGTGCTGCGGCCTGCCGAGGCGAGCAGCGAGCGCCACGAACGCCGCAGCGCCTCCGCCGAGTCGGCGGCCTGCTCGTACTGCAGGCCGATCTGACGGACAGCCTCGACGAGGATCGATGCCGGCTCGTCGACCATGACCGTGCGGCGGTCGAAGTCGAGATAGGCGAAGGGAAACGGCGTCCATTCTGCCGCCTTCGTGTGGTCCTGAATGAACTTCCCCACGAGCGTCGACTTGCCCACGCCGCCCACGCCAAAAATGAGAAATGGCTTCTTGCGCGTCCACGAGACGGCACGCGCGAACGTCTCGAGGAAGCCCTTCGACTGGAGAACGTCGACGTAGATGCGGAGGTCGCGGAGCTCGGCTTCACGCCCTTCGAAGTCCTTTCCGACGAGACGGTCGAACGGCTCGAGCAGACGCAGAAGCTCCAGACGCCGATCGATTTCCCTGCGCGAGGGGAATCCGCTCACGTCGTTACCGACGGCGTCGACAAAGGGAACGATCGAGGAGAGCGGCGCCAGGGGCAGGACTCGCAGGGCGTTCGGTCCATCGGTCTCCAGTGCAGTCAAAGCCGCGCGCAACGGGTCATTCGGTTCGGCGATGGCTGTGCTTCCGGCGAGCGCTTTGGCGAAGCGGTTTGTGCGGCTGAGGTGACGAAGGATGTCTGCGCGGACGTCGGGCAGGAGCGTCCAGAAGCCCGAGGCGGAACGATCGGCGATCGGAACGGAGTCGCTGACGACGCTCCGGATCTGCATACGGTCCGCTGCGAGGTTCTCCAGGCTGGCGATGCGGAAGCGCGATACGACTGCCGCGGCTTCGTGTGCGTCGCTGAATACGACCACGGTCGGCGTACTCGCGGTTCGTGCTCTCGCCGCCTGCAACTTGGCGTGCGCGAGCTCGATGGCTCGCTGGAGCTCGGGGCTGCGTTCTTCGTTCTCCACGCTCTCGCTCAATGGTTCTCCTGCCGGATTTTCCGAATCTGCAACGCGAGCTCTTTGCCCATGACGTCGAGCGGCGCGTCCGCAGCTTCCATCTTCAGAGCGATGTCGACGGCGTGCGTCGATGCGCGATCTTCCCGGTCCGTCACCGCGGGCAGATGCTCGCTGTAGAACTTCAGGAAGAAGCTGGTCAGATCGTCGACGGTGATCGGCGCGGTCTTGTCCTCCGTCACGATCGGGGCCATTTCCACCGGTAGGTCGCGCTCGTAGCTGATCAGCACCACACGCACCGACAACAGCGCCTCATCGACGCGTGCGCAGAATTCATCGACGAAATCGTCGACCGCGAGCGGCACGGAGACGGATTGAAAACCGTCGATGACGACCCACCAGGTCTTCGCCTGCGCCGCCGACGAGCGAAGCTGGCCGACGAACCAGTCGAAATACGCGACCGTCCAGCGGGCCAGCTGTTCGTTGCCGGGAGCCGGCGCACCGGCGAAGCCCATCTGTGAGGCGATCGCCGTTCCGAGATCGACAGGGGAGACGTCCTGCCCCGCGGCATAACGCACCAGATCGATGCGCACGAGCTCGAATCCGAACTGCCTGGCGAGGTACTTGATGAGGTTCGAGGTGTACGTCTTGCCGGAGCGTGGTTCGCCGCGCACGACCAGGATGCGCGGACCGCCCATCGTTAGGATCCTCAGGGTCTGGCGCAGCGGGATGCGGTTGACGAACGGCCGGTTGTCCGCGAAACAGACGGCGTAGTGATCGAGAACGACCGCCGGCGCCACGATCGTGAGCGACGCGACGAACCTGCCGAGGTCGGGATCGTTCGGCCGCTTCCTGCGAAACGCATCGAGGAACTTGTCGATCCAGCCTTCGTTGTTCGCGGCCGTGATCGCCTGGAACGCCACGTTCTGCAGGTTACCTGGCTCGGAGATCCGTTCGAGTTTGTCGTTCAGCCCCGCGACGAGCATCGTCAACTCCGCGTTCGTGAGGAGTGCCACGACGAGGTCGCTCAACTTCGTCACGTCGGCGCCGGTGATTTTCATGATCAGGCCGAGAGCGCGCCGTACTTCTGCCGCTTCTTCAGAAGGTTGACGATGAGTTGGATCGGAATGCCCTCGTTGTATCCGGGCCGATGGAGCTCGCTGAAGTCGGGATCGCCCGCGTGGTGCAATGCGATGAGCTTCCACTGCTGGTCGAAGACGGGGGAGCCGGACGACCCGCCCTCGGTGTTGGTCTGATACCGCAGCCTCGTACCGTTGCCGTTCGCCTTCAGCATTCCCTGCGTCTCCATCGCCAGCGCGAGTGGATCGCCTTTCGGATGCTGCACGATGAAGACGGACGTTCCGGCTCTTGGTGATGCGGCAGGCGACAAGCCAAGGTCGATCGAGCCGCGGCTCGGGGCGTTCGTGTCGCTGCTGTTCAGGACGACCGGCTCCTCGGCGACTTTCTCCGCCAGTCGCAGCACGGCGTAATCCAGCTCCTCGGTCGTCGGCAGTGTTACCGGATCCACTTCGGAGTCCGCCGTTGCATACGGGCTGGAGTCGATGAGCCAGTCCGTGGAGAGTCTCACGATGCGGCCGTCGTCGACCTTGCCGTCCGGCAATTTCTTGTAATCGAACTGCACTCGGACATCGCTCGCTTGCGCCTTCTGGGCTTCGAGGGCCTGGATGACGTGGTAGTTCGTCAGGAGCGCCGACGGTCCGACAAGAAAGCCGGTCCCGAACACGATTCCCTCCGCGATGTCATAGCTGATGCGCGCGACTTGGCGTTCGATGGCGGCGAGCTTCTCGCGCCACTGCATGATGTTGAGGAAGCTGCTCGTTTTGACGACCAGCCGCTCGAGAGCGGCGTCGCTGACTTCACTCGTGCGGATCCCGAGTCCGAAGTGTTCCTGGGCGAAGGCATAGAGGCTGGCCTCGCGCGATCGAACCTTGCGCGCCGCCTCGACCAACTCGTCGGTCCAGAAGTCGCGATTCGCCTCGGCGATGACATCGAAGATCACCGCTTCCTTGTTGTCGGCCAGGCTGATCGATTCGAGATCGCGGTCCAGGGCATCGCTGAGGAGCATCCCGAACTGCTTAAACGTGAAGACACGGAGCAGGATCTGCCGCAGTTTCTCGCTGTCGGAGCCGTTCAGTCTCGCCATTCCGGATTGCCTTCTCGCCATTATAAGGAACAGCGTTGATCGGTCTGCATGACCGCGTAATCGTTGTTGAGCACCGGGTTGCGTGCGAGCAATTCGATGTCGATTTCGTCGTGCCAGTTCGGGATGTTGTCGCTGTGTAGAGCCCGTAGCCATGGACGCACTCCGACTTGTACTCGCCGGATGAAGCGGGAGCGGTGAGCTAGGGCCGATTCACCACACCCGCACGCGTTCCGCCGGCCGCAAATACAACTTCTGTCCCGGCTTCACGTTGAATGCGCTGTACCACGCATCGAGGTTGCGCGCGGTGTCCGCGCGATATTCCGCCGGCGCGTGTCCGTTCGTAATGATCTGGCTGCGCAGTGCCTCGGGGCGCGTTTTGCGGCGCCACGCTTGTGCGAACGCGATGAAGAAGCGCTGGTCGCCGCGATAGCCCTGCTTTGTCGGGCCTTCTTTTCCCCCGAGGGAAGCGCGGTAGCCGTCGTAGGCGGCGGAGAGTCCGGCGACGTCGGCGATGTTTTCGCTGAGCGTCAGCTTGCCGTTGACGTGGATGCCGGGTAGCGGCTCGTACGCGTTGTACTGCGCTTCGAGTCGCGACGCGGCTTCGCTGAAGTGCGCGAAGTCTTCCGCGGTCCACCAGTTCGCGAGGCGTCCCAGTTCGTCGAACTGGCTGCCCTGGTCGTCGAAGCTGTGGCTGATCTCGTGGCCGATCACGGATCCGATTGCACCGTAGTTTTCCGCGGCGTCCGATTTCGGATCGAAGTAGGGCGGCTGGAGAATCGCCGCTGGAAAATTGAGCGCGTTCTGCAGCGGGAGGTTCAGCGCGTCGACGGTCTGCGGCGTCATCCACCACTCGCTCTTGTCGACCGGCTTGCCGAGTTTCGCAAGCGCTCTGCGATAGTCGAACAGCGCCGCGCGCTCGGCGTTGCCGAACGCGTCGTCGCTGCGCACGTCGAGTCCGGAGTAGTCGCGCCAACGTTCCGGGTAGCCGATGCCGACGTAGAGAGTGCTGAGCTTCGCCTTCGCTTTCGCCTTGGTCGCGGGTGTCATCCACGGCAGCGCGTCGATGCGCGTGCTGAACGCGGCGATCATGTTCTTCACCATCGACTGCACGCGCGCCTTCGACGACCCGGGAAAGTATTTGGTGACGTAGAGCTTTCCGACTTCGTCGCCGAGGGCGAGGTTCGTTTCGTCGACGGCGCGCTTCCAGCGGTCGCGCTGCTGCGTCGTGCCCGAGAGCGCCGTGCCGTAGAAGCGGAAGCGCTCGCCGGCGAACGCTTTCGGCAGATAGTTGGACATGCGATCGATCGCGTGGAAGGTGAGATAGTCCCTCCACGTGTCGAGCGGCTCGCTGCCGGCGAGAAGAGCGATGCCGGTGACGGCGCGCGGATGCCAGACGATGATCTTCGGCTGCGACGCGAGTTGTGCGGCCGTAAAGTACGCCGGCCAGTCCAGTCCCGGCGCCTTCGCCGCGAACTCCGCGAGCGTCCAGGGGTTGTTCCCCTTCTGCACGTCCACCGATTCGGTCCGCGTCGCATGCGCCTCGGCGATCTTTCGCTCGAGGTCATAAATCCGCGCCGCGCGATTCGCGGCGTCGTCGATGCCGGTGAGCTGCAGCACGGAGGCGATGTGCTCGCGATATTTCTTCTGCAGCTCGACGTCGTTGGCGTCGGTGCTGATGTAGTTCTCGCGATCGGGCATGCCGAGGCCGCCCTGGAGGAGGTAGGGGACATTGATGGACGGGTTGGCGAAGTCGGGCGAGACCCAAAGGCCGAATACGCGATCGGTTTGAAAGTCGGTTGCGTTCAGCGCATCGACGTCGGCGCGGAGATCGCTGCCGAGTTTCGCGGCGAGCGCGCTGCGATCATTGATGGCGGCGATCGCGCGCAACTCGGGCTTCAGCGGATTCGGCCCGCGCGACTCGATCGTCTTCTCGTCCATGAACGCGGCGTAGTAGTCGCCGACCTTCGATCCCTTCGCGTTCCGAATCAGCTCCGCCGTTCTCCGGTCTGCTTGTTCGGCGACGATCGATCCGGTGCCGATGCTCGCGCGCTCGGGCGGAATCGGAGTCGCCTTGAACCAGGCGCCGTTCGCGAACAAGAAGAAGTCGTTGCCGGGCGCGACCGACGGGTCCATTCCTTTCGTGTCGATGGCGAGCGCTGCGGCGGTGTAGAGGACGAGGGCGAGAACCAGCGACTTGCGCATGAGGCGATTATCGTCGCTTGCGCGTCGCGGCCACTATCACGGGATGGCAAACGGCAGATGGCGGATGGCAGATGGCGGATGGTAGATGGCGGATGGTAGATGGCGGATGGCGGATGGCGTCGCTTCTGCCATCCGCCATCCGCCATCTGCCATCCGTTCATGATTAGAATGCGCCTGGCGTATCACGTTGTTGAAAGCAAAGGACCGATGAAGCCTCCCGAACGGATCACGCTCTCTCCCGGCAAGCGCGTTCTCTTCCTCACCAAGGATCCCGATCTCATCCGCAGGCAGCTCGCGGGCGAGCTCGATCTGCGCATGGAAGATCTGAAAGCCGAGGATCTGCTCGACGACATCAACACCGACGCGATGACGCCGGCGTGGGTCTGCTTCGACTACAAGCCCGAAGACATCGCGCGCAACGCGTACGCGGGATTGATCGTCAACGGCGAGCGGCTCTTTCCGGCGGACGCGCTGCGGAGCGGCAACTTCGAAGTGATCGTGTCGGGTTATCGCAAAGGCGTCGGCAGCTCGCGCGAGACGGCGACGCAGTGCGAGTTGTACAGCGGCATCCGCATCGCCGTCGCGGCGTCGTTCGCGCCGATTCACGCCGGCAACAACATCAATCAGGGATTGCTGATGGCGAGTCACGAGATGCTGGTTCGCCTGCAGCGCGGCGAGGGCGTGCCGCTCTCCGAGTTTTATGAAGAGTACGATCCGATCACGCGGCTCATCATCCAGTCGGGTGGACTCTTTCCGTTCTCAAAGGCGGTCGCGCGCGGCGAGATCGAGCTGCCGGTTCCGCACAATGCACCGCGTCCGATGACGATGGGGGAGAAGATCCTCGCGCGGCACATGCGCGGAGTCTCCGATGAAGAGCGCTACGTGAAGCCGGGCGACGCGGTCGTCGTCGACGTCGACGGCGGATACACGCACGAGTTCACGACCGCGCAGGTGCACTACTTCCTCGAGCAGGAGTACGGACCCGGCTACGAGATCGCGAACCCGCAGAAGTTCGCGGTGTTCGAAGACCATCTCATCTACGCCGACGACGTCGCGCGCATGCGGCCGTTCATGGACAAGATCGAGACGCTGCGCGAGATGCAGCGCGCGTTTCAGCGGCACAGCGGCTGCCGCGACTTTTCGGCCGTTTCTATAGCAGGGGACAACATCTCGCCCGGCATCTGCCACGAAGTCGCGCGCGAGTACATCGTCGATCCCGGCGATTTCATTCAGGCCACCGACAGCCATACCTGCATGGGCGGCGTGAACAACGCGCTGGCGTGGGGCGTCGGCACGACCGAGTACGCGAACCTCGTGCACGCCGGCTTCACGACCGTCGAAGTGTCGGAGTCGATCCGCTTCGAGCTCACCGGCACGCTGCGCGAGAACGTCACGGCGAAAGACGTGATGTTGCACATCCTTCTCGAGTACGCGAAACCGCAGCTGACGCTCGACCGCATCATGGAGTTCACCGGTCCGGGTCTGCGGTCGCTGTCGATGGACGAGCGCGCGACGCTCGCCAACATGGCCACGGAGTGCTCGGCGCGCACGGCAATCGTCGAGGCGGACGAGAAGACGTTCGAGTGGATCGCGTCGATGCGTCCGGATGCGAACGTCGACGAGTTGCGCGCGCGAGCGGTGTCGCCCGACCCCGACGCGGTGTATGCCGGCGGCATCCACACGATCGACCTGAAGACGATCGCTCCGATGGTGGCGCATCCCGGCGATCCCGACCACGGCATCCCGTCCGATCCGACGAACGGCGCGACGATCGACGGCATCGGCGCCGTGAAGATCGACATCGCCTACGCCGGCTCATGCACCGCCGGAAAGGTCGACGACTTCCTCTTCTATCACCAGGTGGCGAAGGAAGCGGTCGACGCGGGACTGCGCGTCGCCGATGGCGTGAAGTTCTTCGTGCAATTCGGATCGCACGCGGTCGAGCAGTTCGCGCGCGACAACGGTCTCCTCGACACCTTCGAGCGCGCCGGCGCAATCGTGCTCAACCCCGGCTGCGGCGCGTGCATCGGCTGCGGTCCCGGCGTTTCCGAAACGGGCGAGCAGGTGACGGTGAGCGCGATCAATCGCAACTACAAAGGACGCTCCGGCCCCGGCAAACTGTGGCTCGCGTCGCCGCTCACAGTCGCCGCGTCCGCATTCACCGGCTCGATCACCGCGTACAAGCCGGGGATGTTCGCGAAGAAAACGGCGGTAGGCGTCACGTCATCCTGAGAGGCTGTGAAAAATCATCCGTCATCCTGAGCCGCGTAGACGGCGAAGGATCTCTAAATGGCAGACTCTTCGTAGTTTGAGATCCTTCGTCGCGCTTCGCCGACTCAGGATGACGAGGGATTTCTTTCACAGCGGTTCAGGGATGACGAGAATCACGTGGGCCGAGTGAACGCTCGCCCCGCTTGCGGTCTCACGATTTCCGCGAGGTCGCGCGCGAACAGCGCGGCATCGCGCGGCTCCAGCGTCGAGATCGTGACGCGGATCGCCGGCGGCGTGGCGATGCGGTAACGCTCTCCCGCTTTCACGCCCCACCCTTTCTTCGCGAGCTCCTGCACCGTCGCAATCTCCTCGGCCACAGGAATCCATACGTTCAATCCCGACACGCCGTGCGCATCGATACCGCGCGCGCTCAGTTCGCGCAGAAGCGCGTTGCGCCGCTCCGCATAGACGCGCTGCGCGCGCAGCGGAGCACGGTCGCGCCAGATCATGGCGACGGTGCGCTGCAGGATGTGACTGACCCAGCGGATGCCGAGGGTCTGGCGGCCTTCGACGCGCGCGTGCGTTTGCGCGTCGGAGGCTAGGAACGCGACGCGGAGGTCGGGGCCGAACGATTTCGAGACCGAGCGGACGACCGCCCACTTCTCTCGCGCTCTCAAAGTGGAGCGGCGGCCGCTCTCGGCCGCCGGCTTCTCGCGAGAGGTCGGCGGCCGAAGCGGCCGCCGCTCCACAGGTTCGGCGACGAGCGTGCGGTACTCGGCGCCGGCGATGACACCGGCGTGGTCGTCTTCGATGACCAGCACGTCCGGACGCGCGGCGAGCAGCGCGCGCAGCTCGCGCGCGCGGCGAGCGGAGAACGCGGCGCCGGTCGGGTTCTGCGCGCGCGGCGTCGCGATGAGCGTCTTGCACGAGCGCAGCGCGCGCTTGAGCTCGGACGGAAGCAGTCCTTCGTCGTCGACAGTCACGGGAACGGCGATGAGCGCGAGCGCGTGCAGGAGATCGAGCACGCCGGTGAAGCCGGGATCTTCGACGGCGACGCGATCGCCGGAGCGGAGATGTTCGCGCAGCACGCGCTCGAGGCCGTCGAGCGCGCCGCTGACGATCGCGACGTGATCGGCTGGAATGTTGTCGTCGCGGAACTGCTCGCGCGCGAGCGCAAGGAGCGCGGGATCATTCAGCTCATCGCCGTACAACCGCTGCGCGAGCGGCGAGCGGCGCTTGCGCAGATCGGGGAGGAGGCGCACATCCGGGTTTCCATCGACCAGGTTGTACACCCCCTCGGGGACGGCGTGTTCGAACGGCAGCACCAGCGGGGGCGCCGGACGGACGCGCGTGCCGCGGCGGCCGTCGCTCACGATCACGCCGCGCTCCTGCAGGATCCGGAACGCCGCGGCGACGGTCGCGCCGCTGACGCGGAGGTGCTGCGACAGCGCGCGGACGGTGGGCAGCGCGTCGCCGGCGGCGAGCTTTCCGCCGGCCAGCGCCGACTCCACCGAGCCGGCGATGTTGACCGCGGTCGTCCCGCTGAGGTAATTTTGTTCTAGCATAGAGTGAAGATTGTACTAGAACAAACATGAAAACGGAACGAACGACGCTCAAGCGGCTCCCCAAGCGCGGCACCTACGACCGCGACACGCTGTACGCGATCCTCGACGAGGCGCTCATCTGCCACGTCGGCTTCGTCGTGAATGGCGCGCCGGTCGTGATCCCCACGATCCACTGGCGCCACGAGGACACGCTCTACTTCCACGGCTCCGCCGCCAGCCGCATGCTGCGCTCACTGCGGGAAGGCGTCGAAGCGTGCGTCACCGTCACGCTCCTCGACGGCCTCGTCCTCGCGCGCTCGGCGTTTCACCACTCGATGAACTATCGCTCCGCCGTCGTCTTCGGCACCGCGCGCGAAGTCACCGACCGCGAAGAGAAACTCCGCGCGCTCGACGCGCTCGTCGAGCACGTCGTCCGCGGCCGCTCCGCCGAGGTGCGCGGCCCGAACGAGAGCGAGTTGCGCCAGACGATGCTGCTCGCGCTGCCGATCGAAGAAGCGTCCGCAAAAATCCGCACCGGCCCCCCGATCGACGACGAAGAGGACTATGGAGTGCCGGTGTGGGCGGGCGTGCTGCCGGCGCGCCTCGAATTCGGTTCAGCGATTCCGGACGAGCGAAGTGCTGCGACGATTCCGGATTACGTCACACGCTACGCGCGCCGAGCCTCCTAGCCGCCAAGCCTCCTGGCCTCCTAGGAGGCTCAGAGGCTGGGAGGTCCGGAGCTACCGGCTCCAGGGCGGAACGACGCCGTTCATTCGCGCGTAGGCGATCGACTGGCCGAGGTGTTCGTGCAGGTGGCTGAGCATCGTCACGAGCACGCCGCGATCGCTCGACGGCTTGCCGAACATCTTCACGCCGCGCTCCAGGTCTTTCACGTTCATTGCGGCATTGCGCAGGTGCTCGAACGATTTTTTCAGCTCGGCGATCACGTCCGCCTTCGCCGTCACGGCCGTCTCCATGTCCTCCTTCATTCCCTTCGGCGCGGGGACGCCGAGGAATGTCGCGAGGAAGTAGTTGCCGCCGGCGATGTGCATGTACACCTCGCTGATCGAGCGCACGTCCTTCGACGGACGCCACGTGTACTTGTCCGCCGGCGTCGCCTCCGCGAGCTCCATGATCTTGTCCTGCACCTCGTCGAGGTTGGCAAAGAACTCGCCGCGGAATCCAGGCAGCGGCTTGGCCGGCGCGGGTGCGGGCTGGTTCTGCCGCGCAAACAGCGGGAAGGCGAGAGCGAACAGAGCGAGCGCAAGGGCGACCGATTTTTTATTCATAACAGGACCGAATGGCGAGCGTCAGAGTAGCACGGACGCGGCGGCGCGGATAGAATGCCGCTCCTGCCTGATGCGGCGCGAAATGCGAGTCGCGCCACTCCGCAGTAAGACAAAGCTCAGGAGTCTTTCCGAATGGATTTTCGTCTGACCGAGGACCAGTTGCTCATCCAGCAGAGCGTGCGCGAATTCGCGGAGAGCGAGATCAAGCCGCACCTGATGGAATGGGATGAGGCGCAGCACTTTCCCGTCGACACCTTCAAGCGCGCCGGCGAGCTCGGCATGCTTGGAGTCACCTTCCCCGAGGAGTACGGCGGCGCCGGACTCTCATACGTCGACTACGTGAACGTCATCGAAGAGCTGGGCGTCGTCGACAGCGGCTTCGCGCTCAGCGTCGCCGCGCACAATTCCCTCGGCAGCGGCCACATCTACCTCGCCGGCAATGACGAGCAGAAAAAGAAATGGATGCCGAAGCTGACCACCGGCGAATGGATCGGCGCGTGGGGACTCACCGAGCCGGGATCGGGATCCGACTCCGCGGGCCTGCGCACGGTCGCGGTCAAAGACGGTGAGGACTGGGTGCTGAACGGCACGAAGAACTTCATCACCAACGCGACCTACGCCGACATCTCCGTCGTCCTCGCGATCACCGATCGCAACGATCAGAAGCGCGGCATCACCGCGTTCGCGATCGAGATGGATCGTCCCGGCATTCGTCCCGGCAAGAAAGAGAACAAGCTCGGCATGCGCGTCTCCGACACCGCGGAGCTGGTGCTCGAGGATTGCCGCGTCCCGTCCGCCAACATCCTCGGCGAAATCGGACACGGATTCATCGACGCGATGAGAGTCCTCGACGGCGGCCGCATCTCCATCGGCGCGCTCGCCGTCGGCATCGCGCGCGGCGCATACGAAGCGGCCCGCGACTACTCGAAACAGCGGCAGGCGTTCGGCAAGCCGATCTCCGATTTTCAGGCGATCCAGTTCATGCTCGCCGACATGGCGACCGAGATCGAAGCCGCGCGACTGCTCTGTCATCGCGCCGCGACGGTCAAAGACGCCGGCGAAAAGGTGACGCAGTTCTCCGCGATGGCGAAGCTCTACGCGTCCGAAGTCGCCGTGCGCGCGACGGAGAAAGGCGTGCAGATCTTCGGCGGCTACGGCTTCATCAAAGAGTTCCCCGCCGAAAAGTACTACCGCGACGTGAAGCTCTGCACGATCGGCGAAGGCACGAGCGAGATTCAGCGGATGGTGATTGCGCGGAACATCCTCGCCGGCAATTAGAAGCGATGAACGCAGAACGCAGAGCGCAGAACGTAGAACGTAGAAATCGTTCTCAATTCTGCGTTCTGCGCTCTGCGTTCTGCGTTCAATCGAATGCCTGATCTCTCCACCCCCCGCGCCCTCGGCCAGGCCATCTCCCTGATCGAGTCCGCCGATCCCCGCGCCGAGGACCTTCTCGCGCAGATCTATCCCCAAACCGGCCGCGCGCGCATCCTCGGCATCACCGGCTCGCCCGGCGCCGGCAAGTCGACGCTCGTCGCGGCGCTGGCGAAGCACTATCGCAAAGAGGACAAGCGCGTCGGCATCATCGCCGTCGATCCGACGTCGCCGTTCACCGGCGGCGCGATCCTCGGCGATCGCATCCGCATGGCCGAGCTCTACACCGATCGCAACGTCTTCATCCGCTCCATGGCCACGCGCGGGTTTCTGGGCGGACTCGCGAAGGCGACGAATGACGCGGTCGATGTTCTCGACGCCGCGGGCTTCGACGTCGTGCTCGTCGAGACCGTCGGCGTCGGACAGGACGAAGTCGAAGTCGTGCGCACCGTGCAGACGAATGTCGTCATCCTCGTTCCCGGCATGGGCGACGACATCCAGGCCATCAAGGCCGGGATCATGGAGATCGGCGACGTCTTCGTCGTCAACAAAGCGGACCGCCCCGGCGCCGACAAGACCGTCACCGAAGTCACGATGATGATGTCGCTCGTCGAAGAGCACGGCGACTGGATTCCGCCGATCGTGAAGACCGTCGCGTCGAAGTCGCAGGGCGTCGACGAGCTCGACGCCGCGATTCAGAAGCATTACGACTACCTGCAGTCGTCCGGCGAGCTCGATCGCCGCAATCGCGACCGCGTGCGCATCCGCATCGAGACGCAGCTCAAGGAGCGCTTCATGGACCGCCTCATCGGCGGCACCATTCCGCGCGCGGAGTACGAGGAGCTGCTCGAAGACGTCCTGCGCAAGCGCAACAACCCGCACGACGCCGCGGAGAGCGTGTTGAAGCGCGTCACGTTCTGATCGACGAACGCGATCTTTTCGCGGCGCTCCGGCGGCCGAGGGCGGCCGCCGCTCCACAGGAAACGTCACGCGGGGGTCGCACGCGCACATCGCGAAGTAGAATGCCGGCGCCATGAAAAAGAACAAAGACAACGACTCGCTCTTCGCCGGGGACGAAGGAGAGATCCTCTCCCGCCTCGGCGATCGCGTGGAAAAAGCCGTCGGCACGATCCAGGAGCTGCGCAAGGAGCGCGACCAGCTGCGCGCGCGCGTCGAGGAGCTGGAAGCGCGCGTGAAAGAGCAGGACTCGCTCGACGAAGAGCACGAGCGATTCAGAAAAGAGCGCGGCGAGATTCGCGATCGGATCGAGGCGATCCTGGGGAGCTTGGAAGCGCTGGAGGAGTAGTAGGACGAATAGGACGCATAGGACGGATAAGACAGATAGGACGTCCTATCTGTCCTATGCGTCTTATCTGTCCTATCTGTCCTATCCTGGAAGCGCTCACATCTCCGCGATCAACTTCTCCCTGCACCGCTCGAGCTGTCTCCACGCCAACCCCTCGTTCGCGGCGCGATCGACGAGCAATACGACGTAGTAGCCGTCTTTGATGTCGGAGAGGAGCACTGCCGTTTCTTCGAACTCGACTTTGAAGCGACGCGGCTCGCCGGCTCCGATGTCGTTGCACATCGCGCGCAGTTGCGTGAGGAAGATTCCCTGGTAGGCGCCGAGGATGCGGAGGTTGTGGTCGTCGAGATCGTGCTCGCACATGAGCTCGACGGTCTCGCCTTCGTAGTCGAGAAAGAGCGCGGCGAGTGCACCGTTCGTGGTCGCGATCAACTCGTGCAGAATCATTCGGAACACGTGCGCGTCACTCCCACATCACCAGAAATTTTCTTGCTTCGACCGCCTCGGCGGAATCGGGCGCGGTGTCGATTACGCGCTGCAGATAGCTCTTGGCGACGTCGAGGCGTCCCGCGCGCTGCGCCGACAGGCCGAAGCGCAACAGCGCCGCGGGTGCGTCGGGATGCGCCTTCAGGTAGTCGAGGTACGCGCGGCCGGCGCCCTGCAGATCGCCGCGCCGCTCGCGCAGCGCGCCGATGTAGAGCAGCGCGGCGTCGAGTTTCGGCTCGAGCGTCAGCGCGCGGGTGAGCCACGTCTCCGCATCGGCGGTGCGTCCGAGGCGATCGAGGGCGACGCCGTTGTGATACGCGGCGTCCGCGCGCAGCGACGACGTTTCGTCCGCGAAGATTTTCTCGAATTCCGGCGAAGCCTTCGCGGCTTCGCCTGCGCGCAAGAGCGTGAGCGCGCGATTGAATCGCGCTTCGATGAGCGCCGGCTGCAGTTTCAGCGCGGCGTCGAAGCTCGCCAGTGCTTTCGCATTGTCGCCCTTCAGCAGCAGCGCGAGTCCGCGCAGATTCTCGACTTCGGCCGGCGACGCGCCGGATGTCTTCGCGCCTTCGAGCTGATGCAACGCCGCGTCGTATTGGCCGCGGAGGATGTAGTAGACGGAACGATCGCAGGCGGTCGGAGTGGTGCGCGCCTCCGGCGCGCCTCCGCCCGCAGGCGCGCCGGAGGCGCGCACCACTCCAAGTGAAACGATGAGCAGCGCGACCGCCCGCCGTCTCAGGCGGCGCCTCGCACTTGATCTTCAATCTGGATGTCGCCGCGCTTGACCGCGATCACGAACGCGTCGACCACGTGCGGATCGAAGCGCGTGCCGGCGAAGCTCTTGATCTTCTCGACGACGTAGCCGATCTCCATCGCCTTCTGATACGGGCGGTTCGTCGTCATCGCGTCGAGCGTGTCGGCGATCGCGACGATGCGTGCCTGCATCGGAATCTGCTCGCCTTCGAGTCCATCGGGATATCCGCCCCCCGACCACTTCTCGTGGTGGTATTTCATCCCCGGGATGATGTCGATCAGCTGCGCGACGCCGCTCATGATTGCCGCGCCCTTCGCCGGATGCTGCTTCATGAACTCGAACTCTTCGTCGCTGAGCGCGCCCGGCTTGCGGAGGATGCGATCGTCAATGCCGATCTTGCCGACGTCGTGAAGGAGCGCGCTGATGCGGAGGTTGCGCATCTCCTTCTCCGGCAGTTCGAGGTTCTTGCCGATCGCGATCGCGTAGCGCGCGACGCGTTCGGAGTGTCCGCGCGTGTATGGATCTTTCGCGTCGATCGCGGCGGCGAGCATGCGTACGGAGTTGATGAAGAGGAGGTGGTTTTCGTGCGCCGCTTTCTTCAACTGCTCGACGGCCGTCTCGATCGAGGACGACATCACGTTGAAGTTCTGCGCCAGCTCGCCGATCTCGTTGTGCGTCTTCAGCTCCACGCGCTGCTGATAATTGCCCTGGGCGATTTCATAGCTGCGCGCGGCGAGCATGCGGATCGGCCGCGAGATGTTCGAGGCGAAGAGGATCGCCACGATGATCGCCAGCGCCAGCGCGATCGCGACCCACTGCACGGTGCGCTTGATCATCTGATCGACGGACGCGTAGGCATGCGACTCCGGTTTCTGCACGATGACCGCGGCGTTGGCGACGGTCGGCGCCACCGTGCCGATGAGCTTCGTGTTATCGGCGTCGGTGTACGACTCGGTGAGTCGCGCCGGCGCTTTCGCAAAGTCCTTGACGATCTTCAGGTTCGAAAAGTCGGGATGCTGCACGTCCACCGCCGGCTCGCTGTGCAGCAGCACGCGTCCGTCGCGATCGACGAGAAACGCCGTGACGTCGCCTTTCCCTTCTTCGCGCACGCGATCGACGATGCGCCGCAGTCCGACGACACCGACGACCGCGCCCAGTACGTTGTCGCCGTCCTTCACCGGAACCGCGAGCACCATCGCCGGCTGGTTGAGCGACTCGAGGTGGATGATGCGGCCGGTCGAGTCGCCTCCCGCGAGCGCGACGTCGCGCGCGAGCTCCATCTCTTTCAACGCCGCCGCGTCGAGTCCCGCCGGAATCGCCTCGGCGCCCTGTCCCGCCGTGTTGATCGCGCGCAGCGCGAGGAGATCGCCGTCCGGCGTCACGTAGTCGGCGATCCACTTCGTCTCGGCGGCGTACTGAAATGCATCCGTGCCCGCGGGAAGCGCCGTGCGCATCGTTCGCAGCGCCGCGGCGATCTGCTGCAGCTGCTGGCGATTGTTGGCGACGAGATTCTCGAGATCGCCGGCGATCGAGACCGCCGAGCGCGTCAGATATTTTTTCTCCAGCGTCTCCAGCGACTCGCGATTGATGTTGATGAGGAAATAGTGCGAGACGACAAGGGGAAGCAGCCCCACCAGAATCATCGCGCCGAGAAGCGTCCAGAGGAGGCGGGGGCGGCGCGTGGCGGGTGGGGGAGCGGAAGCGTCGGACATCGGAGAGATTATAAGGAACGCAGAACGCAGAGCGCAGAACGAAGAGTGAGAACGAACGCGGATTTCTAAGCTCTTCATTCTGCGTTCTCTCGTTCTGCGTTCATGCCTCTCTCCATCTACGTCCACCTCCCTTTCTGCACGCAACACTGCACCTATTGTCCCTTTGCGATCTCGACGGATCTCGCGCTGCAGGATGAATACATCGACGCGCTCCTGCGCGAGATCGATGGAGTGGTGCGCGCCTCCGGCGCGCCTTTGGGCGAGAGGCGCGCCGGAGGCGCGCACCACTCCATCGACAGCATCTACCTCGGCGGCGGCACGCCGTCGCGCACGAGCATCGCCAATCTCTCGCGACTCTTTGCGCGACTGCGCGAGCGATTCGACGTCCGCGACGATGCGGAGATCTCGATGGAGGCGAACCCCGAGGATGTCGATGCGGATGCGCTCGCGCGCTGGCGCGCGCTCGGCGTGAATCGCGTGTCGATCGGCGTGCAGTCGTTTCACGACGATGAGCTGCGGGCGATCAGCCGCGTGCACGATCGCGCGCGCGCGATCGCTGCCGTGCGCGCGGCCGTCGGCAGCGGGATGCGCACGAATCTCGATCTCATCCTGGGACTTCCTGCGCAAACGCCGGAGTCCTTTCGCGAGACACTCGATCTCGCCGTGTCTCTCGGTGCGGGACATCTCTCGCTCTACATGCTCGACCTCGAAGAGAAAACGCCGCTGCAGGTGCAGGTCGAGCGCGGGCGCGTCGCGCTTCCCGAAGACGAGTCGGTCGCCGCGCTGTATGAAGAAGCGATCATCCGGCTCGATGCTGCGGGGCTGCATCAATACGAGATCAGCAACTTCGCGCGCGACGGGGAAGTGTGCAGACACAACCTCCGCTACTGGACGCGCGGCGAGTATCACGGCTTCGGGCTCGCCGCGCATTCGTTCATCGGCGACGAGCGATTCGCGAACACTCGCGACATCCGCCGCTACATCGCGGAGTCGCCGAACGCGCGCGATTTCTCGGAAACGCTCGGCGCCGGCGAGGCGCGGCGGGAGACACTCTTTCTCCGTCTGCGCCAAACCTCCGGCATACTCTATGAAGACCTGGTCGGACTTTGCGGACAGGAGGGCATTGCATGGACGGAGCGCGGAATCGAGGACGGGTGGCTGCGGAGGGTGGACGGACGCGTCGCGTTCACGCCCCAAGGCTTTCTGCAAAGCAACGATTTCATCTCGCAGCTTTTCTGATCGTGATCGCCGCGCTGCCGCTCGCGGCGCAGGACGCCATCCAATTCGATCCGGCGACGACGCAGGCGGAGTTCACGAAGTTCTCGCGCCTCCTCGCGCAAGGCATCTACGCGACTCCCGTCGAGCCCGCGCGCGCCCGCGGTCTCCTCGGCTTCGACATCGGCGTCGCCGCGACGGCCGTGCCGGTCGACACGAGTGCGTCGTACTGGACGCACGCCGTGCGCGACGACTTCACGGTCAGCGACTACGTCGTCGTCCCGCGCATCGTCGCGTCGAAAGGTTTGTTGAAGGCGACGATCTCCGGCATGTACGCGCGCGTGCAGAGCGCCGACGTCACGATGTGGGGCGGCGCGCTCGACGTCCCGATCATGAGCGGCGGCCTCCTGAAGCCGACACTCGCGCTGCGCGCTGCCTACTCGACGCTCAGCGGCAGCGACGTCTACGACCTCAAAACCTACGGCGCCGAGATTTTTCTCTCGAAAGGATTCGGACCGATCACGCCGTACATCGCCGCAGGCCGCATGAAGCTCGACGCGAGCGGGCGCGTCTCACCGACGATCACCCTCACGGAAAAAGGCGGCTTCAACCGCTACACCGCGGGCGTGCGGTTGTCGCTGCTCCTGCCGAAGATCTCCGTCGAGGCGACGCAGGGAGAGGTGCGCAGCTACGCCGTGAAAGTGAGCTTCGGGCTTTAGTGGAGCGGGCGGCTCTTAGCCGCCCGGATCGCATCGGCGATTGTGCAAGTAGATGAGCCCTGAGCACGGGGCGCATTCACTTGCGCCGACTAATCTGCATCTCTCACACCTCGCGTCATCTTGAGCCGCGTAGACGGCGAAAGATCTCAATCTACGTAACTTGAGATCCTTCGCCGCGCTTCGCCGGCTCAGGATGACGTTTATTGAATTCCATTGATGTGGTCGTTCGCGGCGATGGCCGATGTGTTCCCGCGATGACGCCTATAAGTTACTGATCCTCATCACGCGCGAGGCAATCTTCGGCAGCCTCAACTTCATAGCGCTGCGAATTTACGCGCTCACCCTCATTTTTGTGCAATTCCCTGCACACTGAAGGGTGTCATTCGTGCCCTTTCCATCACACCGGGAGTGAGAGGGCGCCCTCCGAAGAAGTCCGGCTGAAGCCGGCAACAGGAGGGTTTATGCGTAATGTCCGTTTCTGTGCCCGCGGTGTCCTCGTTCTCTCGCTCGTTCTCGCCCTCGGCGCCCCCGTCAGTGCACTCCCGCGCGGTGAACGCGAACCGGGAGCGAAGAATCCGATCGCGCGGATTCTGAAGTTCTTCCGGCAGATTGTGACGGGGGATGGACTGATTATCCCGGTGCCTTGAGCAACATCACGCCGTTGCGATGAATCTTCGATTCGGTTCCGCTCGCAATGAATAGATGTACTGACGCACGTTCGCGGCCGTCGCAGCTGAAGCACGACGCGCGGTGATCGCCTCGGTCAAATATCCGAGCGCGGTGATCGCCCGTGTGTTGAGCTGTGCGGCCGTGAACTCGTTGACGATTCGGCGCGCGAGCGATTCGGCATCCACCGCCATTTCGCGAATAAGGAATGCTTCGACGATATCGAGTCCGCACAGTCCCGCTTCTTCGACGAGTCCGTAGCGGAGGAATCGATCGCGTGTCGCCGCGAGGATGCGAATGCCGTTTTCTAACTGGCCGCGCCGTACCATCATGCGACCGCGAGACAACTCGACCTTTGCCAAACAGACAGGCAAGTCGAGTTGCACAAAGAACTCCGCCGCCTGCTGCAGATATGTTTCGGCGGTGCGAAAGTCCTCCAACTCCACAGAGGCATGGCCGATGTTGTTGAGCAGCATCGCTGTCGAGGGCTTGTCGCCGAGTTCGTGTGCGAGTGGAAGCAAGTCCATATAGACCGTGCGCGCCTCGCGAGGGCGGTGCATGTGATTCAGCACTGTGCCTTCGGCAATTCCGCAAATCAAAAAACGCCGCTGGTCCCCATGATCTTTAAACACGACCTTGCACTCGGCGAGAAGAGCGAGCGCCTCGTCGAATTGTTGAATCTCCTGAAGCGTCGATGCGCGCACGAGCCGAACGATCGCGCGATCGTGTGCGACGGTACCGAACGGAGCGAGATTTCTTTCGGCATGATCGAGCGCGTCAAGCGCTTCTTCGTAACGGGCGAGATACCACAGCGCCTGTCCGCGATCTTTCCATGAGGTTGCGCGCAATTGCGCCATTACGATTCTCGGATAGGTGTCGGCCGGCAACGCATCGGCGATGTTCGTCTCGAGATCCGCGATGGCGAGCGCTTCGAGCGGACTACGATGAAGACGAGACGTGGACTCCTGCCCCAATTTCTCCAACGCCCCGCTATTCCGCAACTCCTCCCGCCCCGCCAACTTCGGCCATTCCGAGTAAGGCGTCTCGCTCAACAAACGCGTGACCACGCCTGCGGCGGTTTCGCGTTCCTGCTGCAGCTTGCGCGCGGTGGCGGCGAATTCGGCGATGCGGGCGGGGTCGGGCTGGCGTTGGCCGCGGTCGAAGGGAACGAGCTTCTCGCGTTCGCTCATTGCACTTTTCCCTTCTCGCCATACAGCGTCTCGGCGCGGCGGAGGCACTTGGCGATGAGCTTTTGCGCGTATTTCGGTTTGACGCCGAGGCGCTCGGCCACCTCGATGACGGTACATCCTTCGAAATACCGCATCGACAGGATCTCGCGGCAGCGCGGGTTGAGGCATTCCAGCGCTTCGCGCGCCGCGAGCTGGTTGGGCAGGCTGTCGAGGATGCGCACCGATGCGGGATCGACGCGATCGAGCTTGTCGTCCGTATCCGGCGCGACGTTCCGGCTGTTGAGGCGCCAGTAATGCCGGCTCGCATGGCAGATCGCGCCGACGAGCCACGGCCGGAGCTCGATCACGTCCTGGCTCTTGCGCAGGTAGCTCATGAGCACATCGTGCGCGAGCCCTTCCGCCTCGGAGTCAGGGACGCGGAACTTATGTATCGCAATCTGCACCAGGAGACCGAAATAGCCGGAGTAGACGACTTCGAACTGCCGGTCATCCTGCAGGTGTGTCGTGATCAGTGTCATGGCCCCGATTTGGATTAGAGGCCACATTACCACGATCCGGAGGTAGGGACTCATGGATTTCCGTACACTCCGTAGAAGAGGGGACGTGAGTGTCGCCTATAAGAGTCAAAACCAAGCGAATCAGTAACTTATACGTTCTGATCATCTACGCTCCGGGCGATCGCAGCGCGGTCGCCGCACGTTTTACCGCCCGACGTCCGACGGCGTCTTTCGCCGTCGGCGAGGAGATTCGAATCGGACGCGCGCGCGTCCGCGTCATCGAAATCATCCGCCGCATCGAGGATCGCGGCGATTCCGTGGAACATATTTGTGACGTCTTCACTCGCGCCATTCAGCGCCGGCGGGCCATGAAGAATGTCGCGCTGATGCCGACGGGCGATCAGTCGGTGATCGCACAGTTCATCCGCTATCACGTGCTGGTGCGCGTGTTCGACGGCGACCCCGACGCCTGGCTCGCGCATCTGCGCGCGAGCGGCGGCGATCCGGCGGACTTGCGATTCGTGCGCTGGGTACGCTCGCGGCTCAGACAGGATCCCGCGCTGCTGACGGCGATCAAGCGGATGGTCGACGCGACTCCGTTCTGGCGTGCGGCCGGCGCGTGATGTAGTTTCGCGCCCGACTTGTCATCCCGAGCGTAGCGAGGGACCCCCCCGCCGGCGAGCGATTGACGTTCTTGTGCCGGGGATCCCTCGCTGCGCTCGGGATGACACAAACGACCATATGGAGCTCGTCATCAATCCGCGCGAGACGGGATTCGTCCGTGTCGACTTCGCGCAGCTGTTCGGCAACACGAACCCCGTCGTCCTCGAGATCGGCTCGGGGAAGGGACGTTTTCTCATCGCGACCGCGACGGAGCAGCCGGACGTCAACGTGATCGGCATCGAGAAGTCGCTGCACTATCACCGCGTGATCGCCGAGCGCGTGAACAAGCGGCATCTGACGAACGTTCGTCTCATCAATCACGACGCGTTCCTCGTTCTGCAGAAGATGGTGCCGGACGCGTCGATCGCCGAGGTGCATGTTTACTTTCCCGATCCGTGGCCGAGGCCGAAGGAACAGAAGCGACGGATCATTCGCGAAGAGGTACTTGCGGAGATTCGAAGAGTGCTCGTCGACGGCGGGAGCGGAATCTACGTGACGGATCACCAGGAGTACTTCGAGAGCGCGGCGCCGCTGATTGAACAAGTATTTCGCGCGGAGAGGCGCGTGCCCGGCCCCGACGATCCGCCGCGGACGAACTACGAGGCGAAATATCGCGCCGAAGGGCGGCCCATCTACGAAGTTAGATTTTGGAAGTGACGGTTTCGCGGTTACGCGGTTGCTCGGTCACTCGGGCCCCGCAACTGCGCGACCGCGCAACCGCGAAACCATTCATAATCCCGTCGTGCGCATCCTCGGCATCGACCCCGGCTCCATCACCACCGGTTACGGCATCATCGACTATGAGCGCGGACGGCTCGCGCTCGTCGATCAGGGATCGATCTCGACGCCACGCGGTGCGGAGTTATCGGAGCGGCTGGGAATCATTCATGAGAAGTTGCTGGTGGTGATCGCGCGCACGCAGCCGTCATCGGTCGCCGTCGAGACTCCGTTCGCGGGACACAATGTGAAGAGTCTCATCCAGCTCGCGCATGCGCGCGGCGTGATTCTGCTCGCGATTCGCAGCGCGCAGCTCGAAATGTTCGAGTACTCGCCTCGATCGGTGAAGAGCGCGGTCGTCGGATACGGCGGCGCCGAAAAAGAACAGGTCGCGAAGATGGTGCGGATGCTGCTCCCCGGTTGCGCGTCGATGAAGATGACGGTCGATGCCGCCGACGCGCTCGCGATCGCGATCTGCCACGCGCACACGGCGGGAACGGCCGCTCGTCTGAAGATCCGGGCATGAGCGCGTCGCTTCCGCAGGAACAGGCGATCGAGGCACAGGCCCAGACTCCTCCGCCGCGCGGCCCGATCGGGCGCACGTTCAGCGCACTGCAATACCGCGATTTCCGCCTGCTCTGGTTCGGCGCCTTCATGTCGACGACCGGCACGTGGATGCAGACCGTCGCGCAGGGTTGGGTCGTGCTGAACATGACGAACTCGCCGTTCCTCCTCGGCGTGGACGGATTTCTCGCGACGGGACCGATGCTGCTCTTCTCGCTCTTCGGCGGCGTCATCGCCGACCGCATCGAGCGGAAGAAAATCATGCTGCTCTCGCAGTACCTGCAGATGACGTTCGCGTTCATCCTCGCCGCGCTCCTGCTCAGCGGCAACGCGAGAGTCGAGCACATCTTCATCCTGTCGTTCCTCACCGGCAGCGCGCAGTCGTTCAGCGGACCCGCATACATCTCGCTGTTGCCGCTGCTCGTGCGGCGCGAAGACGTGCCGAACGCGGTGGCGATGAACTCCGTGCAGTTCAACCTCGCGCGCGTCATCGGGCCGCTGCTCGCCGGCATCGCGCTCGCCGCGTGGGGCGCGCCGGCGTGCTTCGCGATCAACGGCGTGTCGTTCATCGCGGTCATCATCGCGCTGCTGCTCATCCGCTCGCCGAAAGTGAACAAGGAAGAAGCGGCGGACGGAATGGTGAACGAGATGAAGGCGGGATTCCGCTTCGTCTTCAGCCGCAAGAAACTGCTCGTGCTGACGTTCCTCGCGTTCGCCGGCACCTTCATCGGCATGCCGCTCGTCACGTTTCTGCCGGTCGTCGCGAAGTCGATCTTCGCGATAGGCGCGAAGGGTTACGCGTGGATGATGACGACGTACGGACTCGGATCGGTGTGCGGCGCGCTGCTCGTCGCCGCGTCGGCGTACTCGGCGAAGAAAGGGAAAGTCGCGCTGACGCTGCAGTTCGTCTTTGCCTGCCTCCTCACGATCTTCGCGTTCTCGCGCTCACTCCCGCTGAGCCTCGTCCTGCTGTTCTTCAGCGGCATGTGCGTCGTCGGCGTGATCTCGCTTTACAGCTCGCTCGTGCAGCTGACGACCAGCGACTCGATGCGTGGCCGCGTGATGTCGATCTTCATGCTCGCCTTCCGCGGCGGCATGCCCCTCGGCAACCTGATCGCCGGCTACGTCGCGACCCGCTGGTCGATCACGACCGCGTTGGCGATCAACGGCGTCGTGCTCGCGGTGGTCGCGCTGACGTTCATCGCGCGACGGACGCAGCTCGACGAGTGATCCCATTCCTCCGCGGAGAAGGAGTGTATAGAATCCGCCTCCGCGCGGCGTGCAACGTGCAACGACCGCGCGTCAGTGGGAATGGCAAAAGCGAAGAAAGAAAGTGACAGCGCGGTCCTGGACGCGGCGTGCGCGCCGGAGTGGACGGAGATCCTCAAGCAGATGATCTTCATCCGCCGCTTCGAGGAGGCGACGGAGCGCGAGTTCCGCAAGGGAAAAATCGGCGGCTACCTCCACGTTTACATCGGACAGGAGGCGGTGGCATCCGGCATCGTTGGCGCGCTGCAGAAAGGCGACGCCGTGTTTTGCGGCTATCGCGATCACGCGCAGGCCCTCTCCCTCGGCAGCGATCCGAATCGCGTCATGGCCGAGTTGTTCGGCAAAGGCACCGGCGTGTCAAAGGGCAAGGGCGGCTCGATGCATTTGTTCGACGTCGAGCACGGCCTGTACGGCGGTTACGGAATCGTCGGCGGACATCTCACGCTCGCCGCCGGCGCCGCGTACGCGAAGCGCTATCAGGGCAGCGACTCGGTCGTCGTCTGCTACTTCGGCGACGGCGCGATGAACATCGGCTCGTTCCACGAGGCGATGAACATGGCCGGGCTGTGGGGACATCAGGGGATGTGCCCGATCGTCTTCGTCATCGAGAACAACGGCTACGCGATGGGCACGTCGGTCGAGCGCCATTCCGCGCTGACCGATCTCGCGGCGCGCGTGCGTGCGTACGACATCGCGGGAGAAAAAGTCGACGGGCAGGACATCTTCGCCGTCCGCGGCGTCGCCGATCGCGTCGTCCGCCAGGTGCGCGAGACCGGCAAGCCGTATTGCATCGAAGCCGTCACGTATCGATTCTCAGGACACGGCGCGGCCGACATCCTGCAGCCGTATCGCACGAAGGAAGAAGTCGAACAGCATCGCCATCGCGATCCGATCAACATCCTGCGCAAGCGTCTCGGCGAAGTCTGCGGCCTGACCGACGACGACGTGAAGGCGATGGACGAATGGGCGATCGAGCGGGCGGCGAACGCTGTCAAGTTCGCGGAAGAAAGCTCGCAGCCGGCGCCGGACGAGTTGTTCGCGGACGTGGTTGCCGAGCATGGACCACGGCCGGTCAGTGAGGACGAAAGAGAATGAATGCATGGAGTGGTGCGCGCCTCCGGCGCGCCTTTGGGGGATGGGAGGCGCGCCGGAGGCGCGCACCACTCCGTCGCGTGAGAACGAGATGAGCGAGAAGTCGTACCGCGACGCGATTCGCGACGCGATGATGGAAGAGATGGACCGCGACGCGAACGTCCTCATCATGGGGGAGGACATCGGCGTCTACGAAGGCACGTTCCGCATCACCGCGGGCATGCTGAAGAAATACGGGCCGAAGCGCGTGCTCGACACGCCGATTGCCGAAGCCGGGATGGTCGGGACCGCGGTCGGCATGGCGATGCTCGGCCTGCGTCCGATCGTCGAGATGATGACGATGAACTTCGCCATCGTCGCCGCCGATCAGATTCTCAATCACGCCGCGAAGGTGCGGTACTTCTCCGGCGGGCAGGTCGACGTGCCGATGGTCGTGCGCGGTCCTCAAGGAGCGGGAGTCCAACTCTCCGCGCAGCACTCGCAGTCGTTCGAGTCGTTCTACGCGCATTTCCCCGGCATCCACGTCGTCGCGCCCGCGACTCCCGCGGACGCGAAGGGACTCCTGAAGACCGCGATTCGCGGAAACGATCCCGTCATCTTTCTCGAAAGCGCTGCGCTGTACGGAATGAAAGGCGAAGTGCCGGACGATCCGAACTTCACGGTGCCGTTCGGTCAGTCGCGCGTCGCGCGCGAAGGGAAGGACGTCACGATCGTGTCGTTCAGCCGCATGCTGCAGCTCTCGCTCGCCGTCGCCGCCAAGCTCGCGTCGGACGAAGGCATCGAGTGCGAAGTCATCGACCTCCGCACGCTGCGTCCGCTCGACATGGATCCGGTGTACGCCTCGGTGACGAAGACCCATCGCGCGGTCGTCGTGCAGGAGCAGTGGAAGCCGTTCGGCGTAGCCGCGGAGATCGCCGCGAACATCACCGAGACCGTGTTCGACGAGCTCGACGCGCCGGTCGCGCGCGTGACCGGCGAAGACGTGCCGATGCCGTACGCGCGCAATCTCGAATTATTAGCCACACCTCACGAGCCGGAGATCGAGCGCGCGGTTCGGAAAGTTTTGTACAAAACGTGAGGTGAAAGGAAAAAGGTGAAAGGTAAAAGTACGCTGCGCGCATTCGCGCGATTTTTGCTCGAACCCCCAAGCGGGCGTTCAGGCGGAGCCACTTTCACCTTTGTCCTTTTCCCTTTCACCTTTGCTTGCGAGAACTGAGCGAATCACCATGCCCGAAATAATCATGCCGAAGATGGGCGACGCGATGACCGAGGGAAAGGTCGTCAAGTGGTACAAACAGCCGGGCGATCGCGTGAAGAAGGGGGAGGCGGTCGCGGAGATCGAGACGGACAAAGTGAATCTCGATCTCGAAGCCGAGGCGGACGGAACGCTCGGCGAGCAGGCCGCGAAAGAAGGCGACATGGTTCCGGTCGGCGGCGTGCTCGCGAAAATCCTCGGCGAAGGCGAGAAGGAAGAGAAGAAAGACGAAGCGCCGCAACGTCGGGTAACGGACAAGAAGGACTCGGTCAAGCACACGACCGGCGAGTATCACGAAGCGATCGAGCAAAAGGGACCGCGGCGCGATCTCGCGCAAAACGTGGTCGCGATGCCCGCGGCAAGCGAAGGCGGACGGCGGAAATCCTCGCCGCTCGCGCGCAAGATGGCCGCCGAGATGGGCGTGAGCCTCGAGCAGGTGCAGGGGAGCGGTCCGCGCGGAAGAATCGTCGCGGCGGACATCAAGAAAACCAGTGGAGCGGCGGCCGCTTCGGCCGCCGAATTCTCGCGAAAACCGGCGGCCGAAGCGGCCGCCGCTCCACTGGAAACGAAAATCATCCCGCTCACCGCGATGCGCCGCACGATCGCGAAGCGACTCGCCGAGTCGACCGGCCCGATCCCGCACTTCTATCTCACGGCCGATTTCGACGTTACGAATCTCGCGGCAATGCGCCAGCAGTTGCTCGACATCAGCGGCGCGAAGCTGAGCCTCAACGACTTCATCATCCGCGCCGTCGCGCTCGCGCTGCGCCATCACCCGAACGTGAACGCGAGCTGGGGCGATGACGCGATCACGCAGCATGGTGAAGTGCACGTCGGCGTCGCCGTCGCCACCCCGGAAGGACTGATCACGCCCGTCATTCGCAATGCCGATCAGAAATCGGTCGTCGACATTGCGTCCGAGGTGCGCGCGCTCGCGGACAAAGCGAAGAACCGCAAACTCAAACCGGACGAATATCAGGGCTCGACCTTCACGATCTCCAACCTCGGCGCATGGGGCATCGAAGAATTCACCGCGATCATCAACCCGCCGAACGCCGCCATCCTCGCCATCGGCGCAGCGGAATCGCGTCCGGTCGTGATCGACAAACAAATCGTCATCCGCGAGCGGATGAAAGTGACGATGTCGTGCGATCACCGGATCGTGGACGGCGCGCTCGGCGCAGAGTTTTTGAAGACGTTGCGCCAGTACATCGAGCAGCCGTTGCGCTTGTTCGTGTGAGGAGGGCGCGTACACGGCCCACGAACGCAGAACGCAGAGCGCAGAACGAAGAATTGAGAAGCACGCTCGCCCATGACGCGGAGCGCGGTGGGCGGGTTTCTTCCTTCTGCATTCTGACTTCTGCGTTCTGAATTCCGTGCCGGTGCACGCGAATCACGCTACGCAGCTCAACACTTTCAACCCATGCGAGAAGCAATTCGTCCCTTTGTTTGTTACACTGCCAGGCATTCCTCCATGACGGGCCACGAGCTCCTCATTCTGCTGGTCGTCATCTTCGTGATCTGGATCGTGCTGAAGATGGCGAAGCTCGCGATCAAGCTGATCTTGTTCATCATCGCGATCGTGATCATTGCGGGACTGCTCTGGCATTTCTTCCCGAGGTGAACCTTTGAGCGATCGCAAATACAAACATAAGGGATATCAGGACGGAGGCGGATACTCGTACTCCGGCGGACAACAACAGCAGCGCCCGCAAGGCCCGCGGACGGACGGACCGAAGCAGCGCCTCGAAGGCGCGCCGCGCGGACGGACGGCGGGCGGCTTCGGCCCCGAGGCGTTCAAATGCAACCGCTGCGGCGAGCAGAGGCATTCGCTCGGCGAGATGACGTTCGATGAGACTTGCCTCAAGTGCGCCGCCGACCTCCACACCTGCGGCAACTGCCGCCTCTTCGACACGACGACGCTGTGGGAGTGCCGCGAAAACATTCCGAAGCGCGTGATCGGAAAACACGTGCGCAACGAATGCACGTTCTTCCAGCCGAAGATCGTGAGGGACCTCGCGGCCGACAAGAGCAAACAATCGCTGACTCCGGACGACGCGCGCAAAGCGTTCGACGCGCTGTTCAAGAAATAGGTTGCTCTTTCAGTTTATCCCGCGCGCAGACGCGGGATCTCCGGTTCCACCGCGACCATCGCTCCGAACGACGAAAACCATTCAACCGTGCGCCCATCGACTGTCGGCAACCCTTCTGCCGGTGTAACCAGAGATCCCGCGTCTTCGCGCGGGATAAACTGGGTTCTCGCGAGCATTTCCGGCGTTCTCTTCGCGCTCTCGTTCCCGAACGCCGCCATCGGCTGGCTCGCGTTCATCGCGCTGGTGCCGCTGCTCGTCGCGATCACCAACGCGCGCAGCGCGTGGGAAGCGTTCTTCGTAGGCTGGCTGTCGCAGACGATCGCCTGGCTGATGATGGTGCCGTGGGTGATCCGCGTGATGTCGCATTACGGTGGACTGCCCGAGCTCACCGGCATCCTGCTTTTCGTCGCGATGTGTCTCATCCTCGGCCTGTACGGCGGCTTGTTCGCGGCGATCATGAAACGCCTGCGGCTCGGCACGCGCTTCGCGCCGTGGCTCGTCGTGCCGCTGGCGTGGGCGGCGGTCGAGTACGCGCGCACGTATCTCCTCAGCGGATTCCCGTGGAACCTCCTCGCGACGGCGATCGTCGACTACACGCCGCTGATTCAAATCGATCGCTTCGGCGGCCCGTACTTTGTCGGGGCGCTGATTCTGATTCCGTGCACGATTGCCGCGTGGTGGATCACGCAGCGTCCGCCGTCGATCGCGCGTGTGCTCGCCGGCGGCGCGATCGGGATTCTCGCGCTGACGTGGTGGGGGACGGGACTCGTCGCGTCGAAGCTGCTCGGGCGCTCGAGCGATGCGCCGGTGCTGATGGCCGCGCTGCTGCAGCCGAACATCTCGCAGGAGATGCGCTGGGACGAAGCGAACGTGATGGCGATCTATCAGCGGATGATCGCGATGACGGAAGAAGCGGCGGATCACGGCGCGAATGTCGTGATCTGGCCGGAGTCGACGGTCCCGCTCTCGTTCACGGAGACGCATTTCTTCAAAGACGCGATCGAGCAGATCTCGCGCGAGCGCAAGATCGACATCATCCTCGGCTCCGTTGCAACCGATCCCGCGCGTCCGAATCGTCTGTGGAACTCCGCGTTCCTCGTCAGCAACGGCGTCACGATCGGACACTACGACAAGATCCGGCTCGTGCCGTTCGGCGAGTACGTTCCGCTGCGGCGCGTGCTCTTCTTCGCAAAGAAGCTCGTCCATGCCGTCGGCACGTTCGAGTTCGGCACGAACGACTTTCCGCTGGCCGGCAAAATGAAATACGGCCCGGCGATCTGCTACGAGATCGTCTATCCGCAGATCCCGCGCGAGCAGATTCGCCACGGCGCGCAAGTGCTCGTCACGATCACGAACGACGCGTGGTACGACGGGACGGCCGCGCCCGCGCAGCATCTCTGGCAGGCGCGCCTCCGCGCCGTCGAAACCGATCGCTACCTGCTACGCGCGGGAACGACCGGCATCTCCGCATTCATCGATCCGACGGGCCAGATCCGCGAGTCGCTTCCAATGGGCCGCACGGGAATCATCTACGCGCTGTTTCAGTCTCATACGTGGACGACGTCCTACGTCCGCTTCGGGGATTGGTTTGCGTGGGGAAGCGTGGTCGTGGTACTCATCGGATTGGTACGAATGAAGGCAGAAGGCAGAAGGCAGAAGGCAGAATGAAGAAGTCGTGATTTGGCGTCCGCCACCTCTTACTTCTGCCTTCTGCCTTCTGCCCTCTGCCTTCATACGACGATGAAAGACGACACTCCTTTCCGCATCGACTCCCTCCGCGAACGAATCAGCTCCGTCCGGAGCTATCTTTGACCTAGCCTCGGCGAGACGGGCGCTCGACGAGATCGAGCGCGAGATGTCCGTGCCCGGCTTTTGGGATCGTCCCGAAACGGCGCAGGAGACTGGACGCAAGCGCGCGCGCGTCGAGAAGCGCATCCAGTCCGGCCAGTCGATCGATTCGAAGTCGGAAGAGCTCGACGTGTTGCTCGATCTGCAGCGCGAAGGCGAGAGCGTCGACGGAGACATCGAGTCGCTCATCGATCAGCTCGAGCGCGAAGTCACCGACATCGAGCTGACGATGAAGCTCTCCGGCGAGCACGATCTGCGCGATGCCATCATCACGATCCATCCCGGCGCCGGCGGCACGGAGTCGCAGGATTGGGCGGAGATGATGCTGCGCATGTACCTCCGCTACTGCGAGCGCAAGGGTTGGTCGACGGAGCTCCTCGAGTATCAGGCCGGCGAAGAGGCGGGACTCAAGAGCGCAACGGCGTTGGTGCGCGGCGACTACGCGTTCGGCTATCTGAAGGTGGAGAACGGCGTCCACCGCTTGGTGCGCATCTCGCCGTTCGATGCCGCGAAGCGGAGACACACGTCGTTTGCGTCGGTGTTCGTGATCCCCGACATCGACGACACGATCCATATCGAGATCAACGACAAGGACCTGCGCGTCGACACGTATCGTTCTTCGGGCGCGGGCGGACAGCATGTCAACGTGACCGACTCCGCGGTGCGCATCACGCACCTGCCGACGAACATCGTCGTGACGTGCCAGAACGAGCGCAGCCAGCACAAGAACCGCGACGTCGCCATGCGCCTCCTTCGCGCGCGGCTGTATCAACTGGAGCTGGACAAGCGCAAGGAAGAGCAGGCCAAGGTCGAAGGGGAGAAGAAAGACATCGGCTTCGGCAGCCAGATCCGCTCGTACGTGCTGCAGCCGTATCAGCTCGTGAAGGATTTGCGGACGGGATACGAAGTTGGCGATCCGTCGCGCATCCTCGACGGCGATCTCGACGGATTCATCGAGGCCTTTCTCGCGGCGCAGGCGCGGAAGACGGCGGATTAGATGGCGGATGGCAGATGGCAGACGGCAGCCACGGACGAGCAGTCGCTTCGTGAATCGCCATCCGCCATCCGCCATCCGCCATCGGCGAAGATCGCGGTTCTCACGCCGTTGCCTCCCGCCCGCACCGGCGTCGCGCACTACGCATCGATGCTCATCCCCGCGCTCGCGAAGCGCGCGGACGTGCGCGCGTTCGACGCATCGCCCGGAGTGGTGCGCGCCTCCGGCGCGCTTTTGGGGGACGGGACGCGCGCCGAAGGCGCGCACCACTCGATCGATACGTATCGCCGCGACGACTTCGATCACGTGATCTATCACCTCGGCAACAATCCGCATCACGAGTGGGTGTACGCGGAAGCGATGCGCGAGCCGGGCGTGATCGTGCTGCACGACCTGGTGCTGCACCACCTCATCGTCGAGATGACGCTCGCGCGCGGCGACGTCGAGGGATACGTCAGCGCGCTGCGCGCGAATCACGGAGAGGCAGGCGCGGCGTGGGCGCGCGGACGGGCGGCGGGGCTGCACAGCGAGATGGGCAACTTTCTCCTGCCCGCGTCGATCGAGATTGCGAATCGATCGAAGAGCGTCATCGTCCACAACCACTACGCGCGCGAGCGTCTGCAATCGTTCGGCGTCACGACGCCGATTCATGTCGTGCCGCATCCGTACGTGCACGCCGAACCCGCTCCCGTCCAACGCTCGCCGGAAAAGCGCGTGATCGGTTTCTTCGGCTTTCTCACGTCGGCCAAGCGGGCGGAAGTCGTGCTCGAAGCGTTTCGCATCGCGCGCGAGCTCGATCCGCGGCTCGAGTTGCTGATCGTCGGACAACCCGCGCCGAACATCGCGCTGCCGGAAGGGGAGGGAATCATCACCACCGGCTACGTCGCCGACGAAGACTTCCCCGCCTACTACGCGGCAGCGGACCGGCTCGTGAATCTGCGCTATCCGTCCGCCGGCGAAACGTCCGGCACACTGATCCGCGCGCTCGATGCGGGAAAGCCGGTGGCGGTCAGCGACTACGCGCAATTCGCGGAACTGCCCGACGAGATCGCAGTGAAGATCCCATTCGACCGCGAGATCGAGGCGCTGGCCGATTTCTTCTTGCGCGACATCCCCGATCCCTCACGAGCGCAGCGAGAGTGGCTGGAGAGAAACGCTTCGCTGGACTTGACGGTGGACGGCTATTTGAACGCATTGCATGGTGAAGCGGCCGCCGCTCCACTTTTTCCGCAACTCGAGCTCGTCGCAGCGACGACGAACGCGATCGTCGTCCGTAACATCGGCGACTCCACCATCCCCACCCGCACCTACGGCACTCCCGAATATCGGCTCATCGCCAACGATCGCTGGCTCGCACTGCCGTGCGATCTCGCGCCCGGCGCGACTGCCACGATCGATGTGCACCTCGACGAAGGCCCGCTGCGCCTCTATCACGCGCTGCAGGACGTGCCGATGCTGCCGCCGGAGCCTTTTGCATGTTCGACGATCACGCGCTGACGCGGCTTCGCTCGATCCTCGCGTCGCGTCCGGCGATCGAGATCACGGCGCCGCAGCATCGCCGCGCGTGCGTGCTCATCCCGCTCGTCCGCAAGAACGGCGCGTGGTCGATCCTCTTCACCAAACGCTCCGAGAACCTCGCCGCCCACAGCGGACAGGTTGCGTTTCCCGGCGGGGGAGTCGAGGACGGCGAGACGCTGGAACAGGCCGCGATCCGCGAGGCGGATGAAGAAGTCGGCATCCCACCGCGCGACGTCGAGCTGATCGGACGCCTCGACGACGTCATCACCCACAGCGGCTTCCTCGTCGCGCCGTTCGCCGGCGTCATTCACGAGCCCCTCGAGTACGTCATCCAGGAGTCGGAAGTCGTCGAAGTCTTCGAGGTGCCGGTCGAGGCGCTGCTGGACATGTCGAACCCTGAAGTCCGGTACGTGCCGTTCCGCGCAAAGCAGTATCCCGCCTACTTTTACCACTACGGTCCGTACGAGATCTGGGGACTGACGGGACGGATGCTGAAAGCCTTCCTTGATTTAGTGTGGCAGGCCGTTTAGGAGTTCTATGAAAGCGATTGTCAAGGACGGTTCTCTTCCTCACTGATTGCTTTTCGGTCTTTTCCTTTGCAATCAGCTCCTTCCGACCCGAAGAGGACGATCGCGGATGCTTCTGGGTGGGCGGTACAGTCTTCCGTCGCAGAC
>QHVT01000014.1 GCA_003223645.1 Acidobacteriota bacterium
CAAGAAGCTTCTGCAGCGTTATGCGTTGCCAAAGCCTATCCTTGTTCATACCGTGTACGGTGCGCAGCGAAACCGTGGCTCGCGGAGCCGGATGCGGTAATCCCGCACGTCCGGATCTTCAGGGGGGCCGGGGCGAGTAATCGCCTCGGCCTACCCGACCAGATCGCCAATCGTGGCTCGCAACTCCTTGGCGGCAATCGCCGTGCCGCGTCGGCTTCGGCACGTGGCCTTGGCCGTGCAGCTTAGGCTCAAGCCGTTAGCCGGACCTAAAATACCGCGTATGGATCACGACTCCTCACGTTTGGCGCACTACACCAGCTCAGTCGAGGTCATCGCGTCGATACTGACGTATGGTTTCCTGCTCGTCCCTAACAAGAGATATCTGATCAACGCGTTGTTAGGAGAGGACCTGTTCAACGAGCGAGAGCCGCAGGAGTTTGGAATGGTGTCTTTCACGCAACTGCGAATGGAGGACGCTGCTGCGCATCGCGACAGATTTGGTACATTCGGAATCATTGTGTCCTGGGACTGGGCATTGCGAAACGACGCCCAGCGTGTAGTTTACGTAGATGTCGAGGGCCCCGTGGCCTCAGAGTTGGTCTGGTTGTTCAGATTTGCTCGACAAGAGTTCGAGCGCGCCGCTGGTGGCACTGTCGATGCGCGATCTCTCGAAAACAAGGTTGCAGCAGCATTCGCTCGGTCCACGCTCTGGTCCCGGCTCCTTACGCTTTATGAATACATGGAGCCCGAGCGAAACTCCGCGCAGATCGAATGGCGAATCGCGAACCGGTTGCCGCAGTATCACTCCGGAGCCACACGCTCCGACGTTGTTCGTAGCATTTTGGAAGCTGTCAAGCTTTGGAAGAAGTTCGGAAGCGTTCGTATCACTCCGAACGATGTGCATGGGTTTATCTGCCCGCGTGGTGAGCTGAGTCAGTTGCGCTCGGTGTTGCCGACAGGTTTCCAGAACATCCCGATCCTGACATATCGGTCGCAGCCTGCGCTCTCGCGATTTCGGCAGGTTCATGAGCAAGCGCTTCGGGCACACCGGCTGCGCGAGCGCCTCGTGACGGTCGTCGAGCCTCCGCCAGAAGGGTCTCTTCGAGTCGATGCGTCGTCAAGTGGCGGGTACAACTTGCCCGAGGTAGCCCACATTGAAGGCGCTCGGCTCTTTCAGGATGAACTTAACGTTGCAACGCGCGTACAAGTTCAGTATCGCAGTGTGACAGGATCCCTATGTGACGTCGTGCTGCCGATTCGCGATGCCTTATATCTACTGAATGCACTCCGCGAGCTCCAGTGGCGATCCGGGCTCGATCCACTCAATCCATTGGATGAGAATAATCGGCCGCGGGATGTGCTCGTCGGACGCATGCGCATCGGAATGAGCGACGGGAGCAGACGTCGACGACGCGAGGCCGGCTAACTCCAGCGTACGGCCGGGAACATGGGTGACAAAACAGACCGGGCACATAGGTTACACCTTGCGTGTGTTTGTCGACGATACGACGACGGATGTTTGAGGTGTTGACGATGTCAATCCGCGGAGCGTCAGCAACTGGTTCAAGTCGCACGACAGGCTCTGTCGCCACGAGGTTCGATCTTCGATCACGTGGGTGGTCAACCGACGATGCGTCGTGGCTCCGCGACATCGACGAGCGATCGTCTCAGCCATAGAACCTCATCTCGCGCTCGTCGAAGCGAGCGAGCAGCACCGGTCCGTAGTACACCGACCAGATGCCGTCGTCGATCTCCTCGAGGCCGACGTATCACGTCGAGGCGCAAGGAACACCGTGACGCGAGCGTCTCAAGGGAACGCAGGCCTGAAGGCCTTTGTACGACCGAGTGCCAGAGCACGATAGGCTCAAGCGAGCACGCTGAGCGTCCGCCGATCTTCGCGCCAGACCGCGTCTCGCAGCGATCACGAAATAGTCTACTGGCAGCGGACGCGATACAACGGGAACAGCTATACGCGGTACACCAGTATCAAACCTTCGAGCCACACCGGGATGAAGCGACCTTCCTTGGGCAGCAGCCGCTGCGAGGTCGCGGGCGCGCGTCACGCCGACTGCTCGAATGTAGCGCGGGATTTTTCCGTTCGCAACGGTGTTGACGCTGTTATGCGATCATTGGGAGTAGCTTTCGCGCTTCTGGTCTTGGCCTGCAATTCATCGCCGACGGATCCGGGCAGTTCGCTCCCCGTTCGTGACGCTACGATCGTCCTCCAGTTCGGCAACTCAAATCAGGTGAATGCCGACCTGCGAGTCTCGTTCACCCAAGTCGTCGACGATTCGCGGTGCCCGGCGTCAGTGGTGTGTGCCTGGCAGGGGAACGGAGCGGTCCGTCTCGACATCACAACCGGCCACGGTGCGCAATCGGCCACGCTCAACACCGCCGGCGGCCCGGGCTTTTCCCGGGACACCTCGGTGGCCGGTTATACGTTCACCTTGGTGGAACTCGACCCGCAACGGCAGACGCCCGATCCGATACCGGTGCAGCAATACCGGGCCACGATTCGGGTTACAAGCGTTCAGTAGACTCAGCGGAGTTATTGCTGTCGCATTGGCGCCTGATGTCGCGAGTGTATCGATTCGTCGGAGTCGTCAAACACCTTCTTCCACCCAGCCATCAATACAATGCTTGAATGGTCGCGTAAGCGACACGCCGGCTAACTCCGCCGTAGAAGCTGATGCGGCCCGGCGCTGGCTCCACGCATCAATCATTGGCCTCGGGATAACCGTCTCCATCATTGTTCGACAGTAGGCAGTTTCCAGGGGAGTGCCGTTTCCTTGCTTAGGCCGATATGCCGGAACTTGGCATCCGCAGGTGCAAGCTGCCAAATCGCGCGTGCAAACAGGCCAGTTGCGCGTGCAAACAGGGCGAGTTGCACATGCAAACAGGCCAGTTGCGCATGCAACAGGGCGAGTTGCACATGCAAACAGGCGAGTTGCACATGCAAACAGGCCCGTCGCAAACGAAAACAGGCCCGTCGCAAACGAAAACAGGCCGGTTGCAAATGAAAACAGGCCGGTTGCAAACGAAAACAGGCCGGTTGCAAATGAAAACAGGCCGGTTGCAAATGAAAACAGGCCGGTTGCAAACGAAAACAGGCCCGTTGCAAATGAAAATAGGCCCGTTGCAAATGAAAACAGGCCGGTTGCAAACGAAAACAGGCCCGTTGCAAATGAAAACAGGCCGGTTGCAAACGAAAACGGGCCGGTTGCAAATGAAAACAGGCCCGTTGCAAACGAAAACAGGCCCGTTGCACATGCAAACAGGCCAGGTGCGCGTGCAAACTTGCGATCCGCAACGTCGTGGCCTGGCGATTCGGGAGGTGCTAACTTACAGCGTATGAACGCTTTCTGCCGCACAGGGTCCTGGTCATCCCAGCCTCGCGGTTACAAGTGCGACCACGCCCGTGCCGTTCGCGGGTCGTTCGCCGTTCCGTGCTCTGGCGATTACCGTTCCGGCGGCATCCACCCAGGAATCACACCTTCCGCGGCTCGTGCAACGCTCCGGAGTTTGCCGTGGTTGAGTGATGTCGTGTCCACTTTTAGCGACAGTTCATCGGAACGTGGATTGGGCGATGGCACTTTCCTCGAAGCGCAAGCCTGCCCACGGCTACTCCAGCCAAAGGCTGGCTCAGCAGTCTTGCTGGCGAAAGTGTCGAGGACTAAATGGCAGTTCCTTTTCGGGAAAAAAGTCCTCGAAGGCGCGTCAATAATCCGGCGGAAGCGGGCTGCACGGGCTCAGGCTCGAATTCCAGTCCTCGATTTTCGACCACCGCGAGGGGGTTGCGCACCGCCAGCGCCTCGGCGACTTCGTCGCCGACGAGGCCGCGCAGGGTCTCCATCGCTTGCGCGATCTTCGGCGTGCGCTTGGTCATGTTGTGCGCGTCGGTGGCGACGAAGTGGATGAGTCCCTGCCGCACCCATGCGTGCGACACGCGCTGCGCCGCGGGACCGAACTCGCCGAGGAGGCTGCCGGCGGTGATCTGCATGCGCGCGCCGTGGTCGATCCATTCGGAGACCAGCTCAGGGTGCGCCTGCAGGATCAGATTGCGCTCGGGATGCGCGATGATCGGAATCCAGCCGTCGAGCTGGATGCGATAGAACGGCTGCTCGATCATCGGCGGGACGCTGTTCGCCGCGAGCTCGACGAGCACGTAGCGGCTGTTCGCGAGCGGCACGATCGACTTTCCGCTTTGCAGCACTTCGGCGATGTCGTGCGCGAAAAAGTACTCCGATCCGAGGAGCAGGCGCGGCTTGTTGCCCGTCACTCTGCGCAGCTCGGCGATCTTCGATTCGAGCGTCGCGCGTTCCGGAGTCGGCCAGAGTGCGCGCAACACATGCGGGGTGGCGATGATCGTGTCGATCCCTTCGGCCGCCGACATCCGGCACATCTCGACCGCCTCATCCCACTCGCGCGGACCGTCGTCGACGCCGGGAAGGCAGTGATGATGGATGTCGATCATTGAGGGCGACCGCACGGCCACGAGGCATCAATGATCGTTGGGTTTGGTAGTGATGAAGGATGAAGGATGAAGGATGAAAGATGAATGATGAATGATTGGATCTCGCGTCTATCGCTCATCATTCATCTGTCATCCTTCATCCTTCATCCCTACCAACCCAACGACGAAACACGTCCCTTCGCTCTTCCCCACAAGCCGAGCGCGCCCTCTTACCTTCTGCCGTCCGCCCGCTGCCCTCTGCGCTCCGCATTGTCCTGATTCGAATCGTAGTAGTCGTAGTAGCTCTTGCGGTACGTGTAGCCGTACTGCTGCAGGTCGAGGTTGTTCAGCAGCGCGCCGAGGACGGGGATGTTCGAGAGCCGCAGGCGCTCGGCGGAGCGCTGGACGAGCTCGCGCGGCGTGTAGCCGCCGTGAACGGTGAGCACGACGCCGTCCGCGCTCGCGGCGAGCACGATCGCGTCGGTGACGGCGAGGACGGGGGGGGAGTCGAAGATGACGAACGCGTACTTCTCGCGCAGTTCCTGGATGAGATGCTTCATCCGATCGGACGCGAGCAGCTCCGACGGATTCGGCGGAATCGGACCGGAGAGAACGACGGACAGGTTCGGGACCTGCGTCGGCTGGACCGTGTCCTCGAACGGAATGTTCGCGGCGAGGTAGTTCACGATGCCGAGGTTCAATTTGCCGGGGAACACTTTCTGGAGACGCGGACGGCGAAGGTCGGCATCGATGAGCAGCACCGGCTTTCCCATCTGCGCGAGCACGGTGGCGAGGTTGACGGACGTCGTGGTCTTCCCTTCGCGCGCGAAGGACGACGTGATGACGATGATCTTCGGCGAATTCGCCGACGCGAGGAGCAGCGACGTGCGGAACGCGCGATACGCTTCCGACACCGGCGAGCGCGCGTCGAGATGCGGAAGCAGCTCGATGCCCGGCGACGGCTTCTCTTCGGGCGGCGCGTCGACCGCGCGCAGCTGCGGTCCGGATGCACGTCCGTAGCTGTAGTTGTATCCGTACTGCCGCGAGATCGTTCCCGCCGCCGGAATCACGCCGAGCGACGCGAACTTGGTCACGCGCTCCAGCTCTTCCGGGGTCTTGATCGAGCGGTCCATGTACTCGAGGAAGAAGATCGCGGCGAAGCCGAGGAAGAGACCGAGCGGAAACGCGGTCTGGAGATTCTTCTTCATCGACAGATTGATGCGCGAGCCCGGCGTTTCCGCGTGGTCGACCCAGTGCACGTTCGACGATGCCGATCCGCGGAGACGCGCCGTCACCTGCGTCTCGTTGAGCTGCTTCTGCAGCGCCGCGAGGAGGGTCTGCTTCGAGTCGACGGCCATCCGCAGATCGAAGTACTTCGCCGCGTCGACGTTGAGCCGCTGCGCTTCCGTGCGCTGTTGTTCGTACGCCGAGCGCACCGAGCCTTCGCGCGAGGACGCGGCGGAGACTTGCGCGCGCGCTTCTTCGAGCGCGCGGCTGTAAGCCTCTCGCACCGCCGCCGCGCGCGCGAGTTTCGTCTTCTCGATTTGCTGCGCGAGGTCCTGCATGACCGGGTGCGCTTCGGTGTACTGCGCGCGCTTCGCGTTGAAGTCGCGCTGCAGCCGCGACAGTTCTTCGTTCAGATGGATGACCGTCGCGTCTTGCTGCGCCACGGTCTCGGGCGCGGTGCTCTGAATCGAGTTGTACCTGGCCTGCTTGTCGTACATGTCGCCCTGCGCCGAGGTCACGTCGGTGTTGAGCTTTCCGAGCTTCTGCAGCGTGACGTTGGATCCTTCATCGACGGAGATGATGCCTTTGCTCTTGCCGTACGAGAGGAGGTCCTGCCGGCTCTCTTCGAGGTTCGCCTGCACGGTCGCGATCTGCTGGCTGAGAAACTCCGTCGCCTGCCGCACGCTGTCGAGCTTCTTCGCGATGGTCATGCGCATGAACGAGTCGCCCCACGCTTCGGCGATCTTCTGCGCGAGCTTCGGCGAGCTGCCGGTGTAGGTGATGACGATGAGGTTCGTGCCGTGTTTGGGCGCGATGTTCACGCCGCCGAGGAGACCGCCGGCCATCGCCTGCGTGATCTGATCGATCTCCGCCTTCGTTTTCCCTTCGACGCCGGGACCGTAGAAGTCGCGGTCATTGAGCAGCTTGTGGTCTTCGATCACGCGCATCGCCAGGCCGCGCGATTTCAGGAGCTCGTACTGCGTCTGCAGGAACTCCTGGTCGGACGACGCGATGCCGAAGAGGTCCTCGATCGTGACGTTCTGACTCTCTTCTTCGACCTCGATCTGGATCCACGACTGATACAGCGGCTTGGAGAAGTAGCTCGCCAGGAACGTGCCGATCATCACCACGAGGACGATCGCGGCCGCGACTTTCCATCGCTTCCGGATGACGTTCCAATATTGCGAAAGGTGTACTTCCTGCTGGGTGTTCAGGTCCATGGCGTCCCCGGTCGCCTTACCAGTGCGCGATTCGCGGCGAAGTTTGCGCGCCCGGCAGAGGAATGCAGAAGGCAGAATTCAGAATGCAGAATTCAGAAACACGCCCGCCCTGGTCGGGGGGCGGGTTTCTCAATTCTGCGTTCTGCATTCTGCGTTCTGCATTCTCGGCCCGTGCTCGCAAATCCACCTTCGAGCAAAGAAAGGCCAAACAGCCCATCCCCCGTTCAAGTTTCTCGCCTTATTAGAATAAGGCTTCTTCGAGGATGATGGTGTCGTTATCCGCCAGGACGACGTCTTCGGTCTTGCCGCGGATGATGTCGCGGTAGTTCAGCGTGAACGTCTTCTGCTTCCCGTCCACGTTGCGCTTCACGATCACTCTCTTCGACGCGCGGTCGGTCGGACCGCCGGCGTCGGCGATCGCCTGCAGGAGCGTCGGGTTCTGCGAGCGGTGGAACTGCGCCTTGCCGGGCCGCATCACTTCCCCCATCACGTAAATCGTGATCGGCGGGTCGATGGGGATATTGACGAGGTCGTTCGGAGCGAGCGGGATGTTGAGGTCGGGATTGCCCTTGACCATCAGGTCGTCGACGTTGATCGAGAGCTGTTCGGAGAGGCCGTTGCGCGCGGTGCGCAGCACGTAGATCTCGCTGCCGTGGCCGGCGGCGAGGCCGCCTGCTTCGGTGATCGCCTGGATCAGCGTCGTGCTGCTGGTGGCGCCGATGCGTCCCGGCTTCATGACCGCGCCGACGACCGAGATGGGCTTGCTCGCGAACTCGACGATCTGCACCGATACCGTCGCCTTGGTGAGATACGCCTCGGCGAGCGACTTGAGCTTTGTTTCGATCTGGGCGGCGCTGAGTCCGGCGACGGCGACTTTCCCGATATTGCTGAGAATGATCTGGCCGTTGTCGCCGACCGTCACGCGTCCGCTCATCGTCTGGTCTTCGAGCACGCGGATGTCGAGGACGTCGCGCGGTCCGACGGTCGCATCGGCAGAGAGCAGAGGCAGATCCTGCGCGAGCGCCGGCATTGCCATCGCTGCCGCCACCAACACCGTCATCAGGATCGCTCTAAGCTTCATCAGGTTTCTCTCAGACTCTTACCGATCCGCACCGATCGGCTTCCAGGGGCGCGCTCACTACCTCGACTATCGGACCGTTTGGACGTGGACACGTTTACATTAACTGCTCGGCGTGACCAACGCGTTCCCGTGCTGTCAGTTGTTTGTGAAAGCGCGAGAGCGGTTACTGCTTATCTTGAGTTACGGGGTAAACGACAAATGCAGCACCCACCGTATTCCAGAGTCGTCCTCCGTGAAATTCGACTCTCGTGTAAACCAGCCGACGTCGACTCCGGTGCTGAGCCTGCTGAATGCGTAGATGAATCCGATCGAGGAGAACGTCAGGGTGTCGCGGCGCTTGATTCCGCCGACCGCAACTTCGTAATCGTCGCGCTCGCCGGCCGCACCGCCGCGCAACGTGAGCTTGCGCGTCGCGACGTAGTTGAGCGCAAGGTGCGCGGAGTTGGAGATGTAGTAGTTGTTGCTCTGCATGATCGAGAAGCCGAGGTCGCGCGTGGCGCCGAGCATCGTCGTCCAGCGGCCGGTCGCGCGCGACAACGACGCATCGGCGGTGACGCCGGAAAAATCGAGCTGCGCCGGATCCTCGAAGTCGAGCTGCGTCTGTCCCGCTTCCACGCGCAGCGTCGTGCGGCCGGACGCGCGGATGAAGCCGGCGCCGGCGTAGCGGCGCGAGCTGTCCTTGAACGTCGCGCGGTCGAATTCGTACTTGCTGCCTTCCGCGGCGAGAAAGAGCGTCGTCAGCGGAAACGTCTTGTGATGCAGTGAGACGCGTCCGTTCTTTTCCGTGCGGTCGAGGAGATTCACCGGCGTGTCCGACGGCTGCACTCGGCCTTGCGGGAAGCTCATGTCACGGAACCGTGCCGTGAAAAAAGCGCTGGTGCGGGATGAATACTTCATCTCGCCGCCGGCGCCGAACTCGTTCTCGCGCAGTGTGGCGAGGCGATTGATGTCCGCGACCTGCGCGCGCAGCTGATCGTTTTGCATCCCGTACACGTCGAGATAGAGATGGTTGAACAGGAAGTGCGCGTCGGCGCGCAGCGCGTAGTCGAACTGCCCGGTCTTGCTCTTGACGCCCGCCGTGCTCGTGCGGCGCGTGCCGAGGAAACTGTAGGCGGGGGTGGCGTCGAAGGAGAAGACGACTTTGCGATGCGGGACGAAGTAGAGACGATTCGGCGCTTCGATGCGCAGATTGATGCCGCCGCGGACGTCGCCGGTCGGCAGGTAAACGTCTTCCGAGAATCCCGCGTCGCTGAGCCGGATGCGCGAGAACATGTAGAACCGGCCGGAGTGAATGTTGGCTTTCTGGATTTCGCCGACGACTTTCTTGGCGCCTTCGAGATCGCGGTCGCGATCGCGGAGCGTAGCCGTATTCTGCGCGAGGGCAGAAACGGAGATCACCAACGTTGTTGCGGTAACGAGGACCCGTTTGACCGTTCCGCCCACCAAACCCTCCCAACTCCCGAGAAACCTCTGAACCCACGTCATCCTGAGCCGCGAAGACGGCGAGGAATCCCCCGCCGAAACACGACCAGCGCTCCGTCGGCGGGAGATCCTTCGCCGTCTTCGCGGCTCAGGATGACACTTGTGCAGAGTCTCCCTAAGTCCCGAAGCCGCGCGAGTTTAGCATCTTTGCTGAACCGTTGTGTGCGGCACGCCCGCGGTTGGGTACAATTTTGACCAGTTCAGTGAATTCCGAACAGTTCTGGATTTCCGCCGTCGAGCGCGTATGCCTCGCGATCTTCCTGGTGTGGCTGATCGCGCTGCCGCTGCCGTTCGGATCGATCATCGAGCGCGCGCGCATCGCGCTGATTCTCGTGCCGCTCGCCGTCTGTCTCATCGCGACGCTGTTGCGGCTCTATCTCTTTCGCGATCGCTCCGGCACATTGCGTCCGACGCGCGCGTGGCTGATCTGGGCTGGCGGCGCCGCGCTGTTTCTCATCGTCGCCGCGCTGCAACTCGTGCCGCTGCCGCCGTCGATGCTGCGCGTGCTCTCGCCCCAGTCGAGCGCGATCTGGAGCGCGGCAGAGCGCATCGGAACGCTCGCCGGCGTTCGCACGAGCGCGTTGCATCCGATCAGCATCGATCCGCCGGCGACGCTCTTCGAGCTGTTCCGCATCGCGGCTCTCTTTGCGACCTTTACTGCCGCCGCGCTGCTCGTGCGCACGCCCGTGCGACGCATGGTGCTCGCGTCCGTTCTTTGCGCCGCCGCCGTGTTCGAGGCGATGTACGCCGTGCGCGAAGGCGCGCTGCAGCGCTACCAGATCTGGGGGTGGACGAACCGGCTGATCCTGAATCGCATCAGCGGCACGTTCGTCAACCCGAACCACTTTGCGCACTATCTTGCCGTCGCGCTGCCGATGGCGATCTTCATCGGCGCGGTGGCGTGGTACCGCGCGGGCTCGCCGCACACGCCGCTGCGCCGGCGACTGGTCGCGCTCGTCGAGCGCCAGACGATCCTGACGGCGCTCTGCATCGTCGCCGCGATCGTCTGTGTCGCCGGCATTCTCCTCGCGCAGTCGCGCGGCGCGCTCCTCTCCCTCGGCGCCGGCACGCTGATCGTCGCCGCGTTTTTTCCCGGCCGCCGCTTGACGCGCATCGTGCTCGGCGCCGCCGCCGGATTGATCCTCGTGGCGGTGCTCGTCCTCTTCCTCGGCGCGGACCGCACGATCGCGCGCTTCGCTCCGTCGCGCTTCGAGCAGCGCACGCTCGTCGGACGCCGCATCGGCATCGATGCCGCCGTGCGCATCTGGCAGCGCTTTCCGGTCCTCGGCAGCGGCCTCGGCACGTTCGACCGCGCGATCTTCATGGAGCAGCGCGAGGACCTCGGCAAGACCTATCACCACGCGCACAACGACTACATCGAGATCGCCGCGACGGCGGGGACGATCGGTTCCGCGATCGCGGTCGTCGCGCTGTTCGGCGGCTACATCATGCTGGTGCGCATGACGTTCGGCCGCGATTCCATCGAGCTCTCATGGCTGCGCCGCGCGTTCCAGGCGGCCGCGCTGATGAGCATCACGATCGCGATGGTGCACGCGCTGTTCGACTTCAACTTCTTCATTCCGTCGAACCCCGCGACGCTTGCCGTGATCGCGGGAGCCGCGGTCGCAGCGGTCGATCAAGACAGACGCACGCGGCGCTGAACGCCGCTGCCGATACGCGGATTCACGAGCCGCACTTCGATGCGATGCACGCCCGGGGCAAGCGGAAGCGTGAAGCGCCGCGCGTCGACGACTTCGCCCTCGGCGACGCGCGCGTCGTCGGCGTAGATCTCGACGTACGGCGGAATGCGATCGGACTGCACGACCGCCATATCGATGTCGATCGATCCCGGCGAATACACGAGGGTCCTCGCCCAATCGCAGACGTCATTGCCGCCGCAGTTCGGGTTCCACTGGCGCGGCGCCTTCGCGCCGGCCATCAGCTGACGTCGATACTGCGCCGCGGCTGCATCGTTCTGAAGAAGGTCCGCGCTCTGTGCTGCCGCCGCGAACACGAGCGGATCGGAGCTGGACGCGAGCGCGCGCCGCAGTTGAAGCTCGGCCGCGCCGGCATTGCCGTGTTTCGCTTCGTACAGCGCGCGCTCCACGCGATAGCGGACCCACTCCGGCGCGACGGGACGCGCGGCGGCGAGCTCGATGAGCATCGCGGCGTCGGCGCGGCCCAACGCCAGCGCGAGGCGCGCGCGCGTCTGCGGCGGGATCGCCTGCGCTTCGATGAACGGCACGAGCGCCTCGAGCGGCTGCAGGTTGTGATCGAGCGCGAACTCGATCATCGCCGCCGTCGGCTCCTCGCGGAATTGCTCCGGCGCGAAGGACTGCCGGTGCAGCTCTTCCAGGATCGCGCGCACGAGCGGCTCGTCATCGGTGCTGAGGCGCTGCGGCAGCAGCGACGGCAGCTCGTGCGGCGGCATCGTCGCGCGCTCCTGCCGGAACGTCGCAAGACGCTGCTGTGCGAGCGCCTCACGCGTCTTCCGGTATTCAGCGAAGAGTCCGCGGCTCGCGCTCATCGCGCGCAGCTGGTCGATCGCGTCGATGGTGGACGGCGCGTTGCGCAGGAGGAAATCGAAGTCGTGCGTCAGGTCCCACAGCGGCGTGTGGAGATCGTCGAAAATCTCTTTGTCGTGCAAGAGCGGCGCGGCGACGTCGAGCACGGCCTTGCGATCGTTCGCTTCGAGCTCGTACCAGTGAAACAGCCCGTCGCGCACGAACGCGGCCGGCGCATTCTGCAGCCGCGGCGCGAGATGCAGCGCCAGCGCGTACGACGTCCGCCACAACTCCACGCGACGCGGCAGCGAGCCGTCGAGCGCCGCGTCGGAAATCTCCGCGGCGGTGAGCCAGTCGGCGGGATGCTTCTGCATCCACGCCGCCATCGCCGCGAGGTCGCGCGGCGGCGCCGGATCGTTCACGACGTCGAGGTCGACGAGAAAGAACGCGATCAGCGTCGCGAACATCGCCGCGATTGCGGTGAGGAGGATCTTTCGATTCGTTCTGCTCATTTGATCAGCAGGCGATCAGCAGGCGCTCAGCACGCGCTCCCACTCCGCGAACGCTCTCTCCGGCGCGAATCGTGCCAGATAAAGCGCGCGCCCGCGAGCGCCCATCGCTTCGGCTTCGTCACGATTCGCTTCGAGCGTGCGAATCGCGCGCGCCAATTCGTCCGCCGTTTCGACGACGATCCCGCAACGATGTTCTTCGATGATGCGCGCAAGCTCGCCGTCGCGCGCACCGATGAAAATGACAGGGCGCGCGACCGCGAGGACGCCGTAGAACTTGCTCGGCACGATCAATCCTTCGAGCCGCGGCAAGAGCGAGACGAGATGCACGTCGACGGACGACAGACTCTCGCTCAGCTGCTCGCGCGGCGCGTACGGACGGACTTCGATGTTCGTCGCGCCCGCGCCGCGAACCGCATCGAGCTTCGCGCCCCCGCCGGTGAAAACGAAGCGCACGTCGGGCAGCATGCGAACCGCGGCGAGGATCGTGTCGACATCGTGCGCGCGGCCGAGGTTGCCGGAGTAGCCGACGAGGAGAGCGGGCGTCCCGCCCGCCCCCGGGAGGCGGGCGGGACGCCCGCTCTCCAGCGAGGCGTCTGCCCAGTTGTGAATGACCACCGCCTTCGGCACCCGCCTCGCCATCAACTCCCCGAGAACAACATTCACGCGCGCACGGCGCAGCGACCAATCCCGAATGCGCTGCAGAAAACGCGGCGCGCGGATGCCGAGGGCTTGCGCGACCTCGGGAAACAGATCCTGCGTCCAGTTGACGACGTTGCGTGACGCGAGCGTTGCGACGACGGAAAGCAGCGGCGGATCGGTCATTGCGATGATGATCGCGTCGCGGCGCTTGCGAATCGCGAAGAACGCGCTGAGGTAGAACGTCGCGTAGTCGACGGCGCGCAGCGGAAGGATCGCGCGGCCGAAGCGCGTCGACCAGATCCGCTCCACGCGCACGCCGTTTTCGACTCCCGAGGGGAGGTTGGCGCGCGGGTCGTCGTAGCGCTGGCGGCTCGTGATCGCCTCCACCTCCCATCCGCGACTCGCGAGGTGAAACGCGAGGTCGGACGCCATCTGGCTCGTCGCCGAGTGGTCGGGATGAAAGTAGCGATTGACGAAAACGACGCGGCGCATGGACGCGGATACACTACCGCGCGAATGGGACGGAAATCACGACTTCGGCAGGAGCGAAGAACGGGAGAGCCGGCGCGAGAGAAGCCGCGCGTTGAAAAAACGGCAGTCCCGCCGGCCGACCGCAAGCCGATTCTCATCGCCTGCGCGCTCCTCGTCGTCGCCATCGCGATCGCGTTCGCGCGCGTGCGCTCGCAGGACTACATCACGCTCGACGATCCCGAGTACGTCACCGCGAACAGCACCGTGAAGAATGGCCTCAGCGCGGACGGCATCGGCTGGGCCTTCACCGCCTTCCACTCCGCGAACTGGCATCCGCTGACGTGGATCACGCACATGCTCGACGTCCAGCTCTTCGGCGTCAGCGCGCCCGCGGAAAAACTCGTGAACGTGGCGATGCACGCGGGCGCCGCGATTTTTCTGTTGCTCTTTCTCGTCCGCGCGACCGGCGCGCTCTGGCCGTCGGCGATGGTCGCCGCGCTCTTCGCGCTCCATCCGACGCGCGTCGAGTCGGTGGCCTGGGTCTCCGAACGAAAAGACGTGCTCAGCGCGCTGCTGTTCTTCCTCGCGCTCTATCTCTACGTTCGAGGAGTGGTGCGCGCCTCCGGCGCGCCTTCGGGCGGGGGCGCGCTGGGGGCACGCACCACTCCGATGATCTGGGTCGCGGTCGTCTTCGCGCTCGCGCTGATGGCGAAGCCGTCGGTCATCACGCTGCCGTTCGTCCTCCTGCTGCTCGACTGGTGGCCGTTGCGCCGCTTCGAGCGCACGCCGCTGTCGCAACTCCTGCTCGAGAAAGTGCCGCTCTTCGCGCTGACGCTCGTCTCGATCATCCTCACGCTGCGCGCGCAGACGGAGGCGATCGTGCAGACGTCGCTCTCCTCGCGCATCGAGAACGCGATCATCGCCTACGCCGACTACCTGCGCATGCTCGTCTGGCCGGCGGGACTGGCGATCTTCTATCCCACGCCGGCATCGGTTCCCGTCGCGACGCTCCTCATCGCGCTGGTTGTGCTCATCGCGATCACCGCACTCGTCATTCGCTACGCGCGCCGTTTTCCGTACCTTGTTGTCGGGTGGTTCTGGTACCTCGGAACCCTGGTCCCGATGTCCGGCATCGTCAAAGCCGGCATTCAATGGATCGCGGATCGCTACACCTACATTTCATACGTGGGCTTGTTCATTGCGATCGTCTGGGGCGTGAAAGAAATCGTGGAGCGGCGTCCGCAGCTCACGCGCCCGTTGGCTGCTGTCGCGATCGCGATCATCGCGGCGTTCGGCATCGCGACGTTTGTGCAGGCCGGCTACTGGAAGGACGCGCAGACGCTGTTCTCGCGCACGATCGCCGTCACGTCGAACAATCCGGTCGCCGAAGCGAATCTGGCGATGATTTTGTTCGACCGCGACAAGCCGAAGGAGGCGCTGCCGCACATCCGCGCGTCGGTCGCCGCCGATCCGTCGATCGCCAGCTCGCAGTACACGCTCGGCCGCGTGCTCGACGCCACCGGCGACCGCGCCGGCGCGGAGCAGGCGCTGCGCAAGGCGATCGCGCTCGACGCATCGTTCGCCGGCCCGTATCGCACGCTCGCCGATCTGCAAATGAAGGCCGGCAACAAGGACGAGGCGCTGCACCTCTTGACGAGAGCGAGTGAGCTCGACGGAGGCGATCCGGCGACGCGCGCGCAACTCGCGGCGGCGCGCGGCGACCTCAACGCCGCGCTCTCCGATTACGCCGCCGCGGTCGCCGCGTCGCCGAATGATGCGAACCTCCGCAACGACTACGCGACGATGCTCGCGCGCCAGCAGCGCGATCAGGAAGCGCTCAACGAGTTCAACGAAGTGCTGCGCCTCCGCCCCGATCACTACTTCGCGCACATGAACAGCGGCGCGCTCCTCCGCCGCCTCGGACGCGAGAACGAAGCGATCGAGCATTTCGCGAAAGCCACGTTTCTCCGTCCGGCGTCGCCCGATCCGCACGTCTATCTCGCGCTCATCCTCGCCGTGCGCGGCGAGCAGGCGCGCGCGATCTCGGAGATCGACACGGCGATGAAACTCGACGCCGTCGAAGCGAACCGCTACTTCTCCGAGCTCGTGCGCCTCCCTCCGCAAAACAACAATCTCGCAAGCTATCGCGCCGTGCTGCAGCAGCAGCTCGCGGCGAAACCGAAATGATCATTCTCGGACTCAACGCGCATCACGCCGACGCGTCAGCGGCGATCATCGCCGACGGAAAGCTCGTCGCCGCCGCGGAGGAAGAACGCTTCCGCCGCATCAAACACTGGGCGGGCTTTCCGAGCGCTGCGATCGAGTACTGCCTGAAGGAAGCAGGCGTCGCGCTGAACGACGTCGATCACATCGCCGTCAATCGCGATCCGAACGCGCGCCTCTTCCAGCGCGCGAAGTTCATGCTGGCGAAGCGCCCGTCGATCGGCGCGATCAAGCGGCGTCTCGCGAACCGCGCGAAGATTCGAGACCTCCGCACCGAGCTCGTCGAGACGTTCCGCCTCGACTCGCTGAAGCCGCGGCTGCATCATGTCGAGCACCACCGCGCGCATCTCGCGTCCGCGTTTTTCGTCGCGCCGTTCGACGAAGCGGCGCTGTTGTCGATCGACGGCTTCGGCGATTTCGTCAGCTCGATGTGGGGCGTCGCTCGCGGCAATCACATCGAGGTCCTGGGCGAGATCGGTTTCCCTCACTCGCTCGGCATCTTCTACACCGCCATGACGCAATACCTCGGCTTCCCGCACTACGGCGACGAGTACAAGGTGATGGGACTCGCGCCGTACGGACAGCCGCGGTTCATGGACGAGATGCGCGACATCGTGCATGTCGCCAACGGCCGCTTCGCGCTCAATACCGACTACTTCACGCATCACTCTGCCGGTCTCGAGATGGTGTGGCAGGGCGGCTCGCCGGTGATCGGTCCGGTGTACTCGGAGAAACTGATCGAAAAGCTCGGCCCCGCGCGCGCGCCGCAGGACCCGATGGAGCAGCGCCACAACGATCTTGCCGCGTCGATGCAGGCGATGTTCGAGGAGGCATATTTCGCGCTCGCGAACAGTCTCTTCGAAAAAACGAAAGTGCCGAACCTCTGCCTCGCCGGCGGCTGCGGCTACAACAGCGTTGCGAACGGCCTGCTGTTCGACCGCTCGCCGTATCGCCAGCAGTACATCCAGGCCGCGGCCGGCGACGCCGGCGGCGCGATCGGCGCGGCGTATTGGGTGTGGAACGAGACGCTGCATCAGCCGCGCTCGTTCGTGATGGACCACGCGTACTGGGGACCGCAATACAGCGACGGCGACGTCGACAAAGCAGTGCTCGCACGCCAGGCCGACCTCGACGAAGCGAAATGCGTTTTGCACCGCGTGCAAAACGAGCGCGATCTGTGCGCGCGCACGGCGCAGCAGATCGCGGCCGGCAACGTCGTCGGCTGGTTTCAGGGAAGGATGGAGTGGGGCCCGCGCGCGCTGGGCAATCGCTCGATCGTCTGCGACCCGCGCCGCGCCGACATGAAGAACATCCTCAACGCGAAGATCAAGCGCCGCGAGTCGTTCCGTCCGTTCGCGCCGTCAATCCTGCGCGAGACCGTCGGCGAGTGGTTCGAGACCGACTACGATGTCCCGTTCATGCTGCAGGTCTACCAGATCCGCGAAGAAAAACGCGCGCAAATCCCGGCGGTGACGCACGTGAACGGATCGGGACGACTGCAGTCCGTGACCGAATCGCAGAACGCGCGCTACTACCACCTCATCGAAGCCTTCCGCGACCTCACCGGCATCCCGATCGTGCTGAACACGTCGTTCAACGAAAACGAGCCGGTCGTGAACACCCCCCACGAAGCGCTCGACTGTTTTCTGCGGACGAAGATGGACCTGCTGGTCATGGGGGACCTGATGATTCAGAGACCCTGAACGCAGAAAGCAGAAAGCAGAAAGCAGAAGGCAGAAGGCAGAAGGAAGAAGTGAGAAAACAACTTCTTCATTCTGCCTTCTGCCTTCTGCCTTCTGCCTTCATCAACTCCCGCGACAAAATCACTTCCGCCACAAACCGCTCCCACGTGTATCGCAGCCCGGCAACTCCATCGAGGATCAGTCCCTTCACGAACAGCGTGTGAAAGAGCACCGCGAGCGGCGCGATCACGATCAGCTTGCGAATGCGCGCCGCGAAGTTGAGGGTGTGTGGATCGGCGGTGCGCAGTTTCTCGGCTTCCTGGCGCATGTATTTTTTTTGACGCTCGACGAATCGCGCGAAGCTTTTACGGTCGTCGTGAACGACGCGCGTCTCGAGGTCGCCTATGTCGCCTTCGGCTAGCACGCGATGCGCGTGGCCGTCCTGCCAAACTCTCGCATGCTCGTGATGCAGGAGCACGATGCGCGGCGGATAGAGCGACGCGCGCAGCGGTTTGCCGTTGACGGCGTACGTGAAGGCGGCGCGATACGCGCGCACATTCGGAGGAGGAGTGAGTGCGCGCAGTTCGTCTGCGAATGCGGGCGAGAGAATGTAATCGGCGTCGAGCAGTAACACCCACGGCGTGCGCGCCTGCGCGATGCCGAAGTTGCTCTGCGCGGCGAGGGAGTCCATCCCGCGCTCGACGATGCGCACGTTCACGAAGCAGCGCGCGATGGCGAGTGTGGCGTCCGTGGATCCGCTGTCGACCAGCACGACCTCGCGCGCCCAGGCGAGGCCGGCGAGCGAGCGCTCGATGTTCGCTTCCTCGTTGTAGGTGAGGATTACGGGCGTGATGATGTCGAGCATCGTCGATACGCCTCTTCCATCTGCGCCGCCACGCGCGGCCACGTAAAGTTCGATTCCACCAACGCGCGTCCGTTGCGTCCCATCTCCGCCCGACGCTCGCGGTCCCGGAGCAGCGACGCAAGCTCGTCAACCGTCGTGATGCCGGCATTCGCGCGCACGACGTCGTCCGCGAGTCCAACCGAAGGCGAGAGCACGACCGGCGTCTCCATCATGAGCGCCTCGAGCGCGGCATTCCCGAAATTCTCCGACATCGACAGCAGCACGAACAGCGTCGCGCGCGCGAGCAGCTCCCACTTCGCTGCGCCGTACACCGGCCCCGCAAACTCGACGCGATCGGCAACATGCAATCGTTCTGCGAGCGCGCGGAGTTGCGGCGTCAGGTTCTCTTCGTCGTTGCCGGCGATGATCAGCTTCGCGTCGATGCGCGGCAGCAGCTCGATCGCGCGATCGAGTCCCTTCTTCCAGTTGATGCGTCCGAGAAAAACGAGCGTGTTCTCATCGCGCGCGACGTCCGGCCGCGGCACGAGATCGATTCCGTTCGGCACGACGAACGGCGACGGCAGCGGAATGCCCGTCCGCTTCGCGTCTTCCTCTTCGATCGCCGACGTGAAGTGAATCGCCGACGCGCGAGCGAAGTTGCGCCGCTCGATCGTCGCCAGCCATGCGCGCTTCACGACGCGGCTCTTGCGCGCGATCAGCTCCGGCACGAGCATCCCGCGCGGCGAGATCACGAACGGAACGTTTGCGCGCCGCGCCGCGCGCGCGGCCGCGTAGCCGGGCCAGAGCCAGATCGCGTGGCTGTGCACGAGCTCGTGATCGATCGAGCGCAGCGCGCGGCGCATCGCCGGCGACCAATACAAGCGCGGCATCGGCGACGGAAAGTAATGGACGCGCACGCCGTCGAGGTCCACGGGCGTCGCGGTCGGAACGTCAAGCACTCCGTCGCCGTCGACATTCGTCGTGAAGACGTCGACCTCGTGCCCGCGCTCGCGCAGCGCGCGACAAAGTCCGTGCACCGCCACGATCGGCCCGCCGTAGCGTCGCGCCGGCAGATATGTCGGAACGACGTGCAGGAGGCGCATGTGTTTCTGTAGTTTATCCTTTGGACTGCGGCAGCTACGCTGCCGCTTTTGCACACCGGACACAAAGCGGCGTAGCACAGCGTCTCGCACCACTCCATGTGCATGCTCTCGAAAGCGGTGGCGTAGCCACCGCAGTCCAAAGAGGGTTACGCCGTGACAGGAACCGCCGCGGGCACGAGCGCGGCCGCTTTCTCCGCCGCCAGCTTTTCGTCGAGCGTCGCGGTCGCGAAGAGAGCGCCGAGGTAGAACGCGGCGGAGAGTGTGAGCACGGGATCGGAGTAGGCCTGCGCGGACGCCATGAAGTTCGCCATGTTCGCGATCACGATGCCGAAGAGGCCGCAGCGGAGAATCTGCGTCGTCCCTTCGACGTCGCCGACGGCGCTGATGCGCAGCATCATCCGCATCATCGCGATGACGAGGACGATCACGGCCAGCGCGCCGGGAACGCCCAGCTCGACGACGAGCTTGCCCATTCCGCCCTCCTGCCAGCCGAGATCCGTCTCCGTGCCGATGACGTGCCGCACGCCCTGCGTCGCGGCCCCGAGTCCCGCGCCGAAAATCCCGTGCTGCTCGATCGATCCGAACGTTCCACCCTCGAGCCGTTCGAATACCTCGGCGCTGCTCGTCCGCGTGCCTTTCGTGTACACGCTCGATTTTTCGGAGCCGCCGACGAAATAGACGACGCCCATCAGCGCGAGCCCGATCGCGAGGATCGTCGACAGCTGCGCGATGCTGAGCCGCTTGAAGTAGCGCCAGAAAAACGCCAGCGCGAACGCGAGCACCATGTACACCGCCTTGCGGCGTCCGCTGATGATGCAGTTGAGAAACGCCCAGCCGGTGACGATGATCCACGGCCAGGCCTTCGTCAGCACGCGCGCGCGCATGGTCATGATGATGCCGATGATCGCCAGCATCGACGCGTGCCAGCCCATGATGTCGGGCGCGCGATAGAAGCCCGACAGAATCGGGATCTGCAATCCCGGCAGGTGGCGGATGAAGCCCCACGGCATCGCGACCATGCCGATGGCGCGCGCTTTCACGCCGAGGTACTCGAGCGGCGTGCCGATGAGCGCGATCGACGTCAGCACGGAGTAGAAGATAAAGAACTTGATCATCTGCTCCTCGCGCGTCAGCCAGGAATAGCCGAGCAGCGTCGCCGGGATGGGGATGCAGTAGATGAGGAAGCTGATCGCCGGCACCTTCCACATCTCGATGCCGAACGTGGCGACGCCGCGCATCGCCGCGAGGACGAGAAAGATGATGACGACGGAGACCGCGCTGTAGACGTTGGGAAAGCGCAACGCGAAGTCGCGCCGGTTGCGATGCAGCGTCGCCGCCGCGGCGATGATGATCACGCCGTACACCAGGACGACGCTCATCGTCATCGCCGCCGGCGTGCCGGGCGTCATCTTGCGAAACGGGTCCTGCAGCACGCCGCAGACCATCGCGGCGAACCAGCCGTGCCGCCAGTTGAGCAGCGCGACCATGATCGCGACGAGGAGGATCGCTCCGAAGACGATGAGGATCATTGCGTTTCGGGCCTCTCAGCCTCCTGGCCTCCAAGCCCCCTCTTCACGTCATCCTGAGCCGCGAAGACGGCGAAGGATCTCAAATGCAGGTTCTTCATATTTTGAGATCCTTCGTCGCGCTTCGCCGACTCAGGATGACGACTTGCTCAGAGCTCCTAGGAGGCCGGGAGGCTAGGAAGCCCGGAGGCCGTCGTCCGGTGGAACAGTCCGCAAGCGTCTTCCCTTCCGATGCATTTTCCGGGCGAGCGCGAGACCGCGGAGCTCGCCGGCGATCTTCCCGGGAATCGTCCACGGATGAGCCGCGTGGTAACGCGTGAGGACGTTCTTCGCGAGCCGGCGCGCGGCGTAGCGCCAGAAGTGGGGGACGTGATGCAGCGCGAAGTAATAGTCGCCGGTGGTGTGCTCGGGGCTCGCGACCGCGCGGTGATCGCCGAACGTGCGCAATCCGCCGGTGGACAACTTGAGATGATGAATGGAGGCGCGCGGCTCGAACCAGATCGCGCCGCCGGCCACGGCGATGCGCATCGCGAAGTCGGTCTCGAAGCGATACGCGGCGCCGACGAAGTTCTCGTCGAAGCCGCCGATCTGCAGCGCGCGCGCGCGATCGACGGAGAGATTGCCGGCCATCACGTTCGTGATCATCCGGCCGCGGTCGCTGTTGAAGTGAAACTCGAGATCGTCGCCGCCCTCGTCGAAGGACTCTTGATCTTCGCCCGGCTGCAGCACCTGGCCCGCCACCGCCCAGACATCGTGTTCACGATGCGCGGCGACATGCGCGCCGGCGAGATCGCGCGCGGGGATGAGGTCGTCGTCGAGAAAAAGCACGAGCTTTGTCTTCGCTGCGAGCAGCGCCTCGTTCATGGCGTGTGGAATGGACGGCTCGGGAAGGCGAAGCCAGTGAATCGTGCCGTCGCGCGACCATTGTTCCAGCGCTTGCGCGACGTCAGACTGATGATCGCGCGTTTGGTCGGCGATCAAGATCGCATCCGCGCGCGGCTCGAGCGCGAGCAATCGCGCGATCGTCTCCACGAGGATCGCTCCGCGGTTGTAGGTCGGGATCGCGATCGTGATCACGTCTGCTCCCCACCCGCGATGCTCTTCAGCGCCGCGGCCACGCCGTCGACGCCTTCGGCGTAGCTCCACGTGGCGATGATCTCGCGCGAGCGCTGCGCCATCCGTGCGCGCATCTCCGCGTCGCGCGCGAGCGCGTCGAGATGCGTTGCGAGTGCAGCGTCGTCGCCGGGCGCGAAGACGTAGCCGTTCTCGCCGTGCCGCACGATGTCGGCCGACGGCCCGCAGCGATCGGTGATGACGATCGGCAGTCCGCAGGCCATCGCCTCGTTGACGACCGTCGCACGCGGATCGAAGTGTGACGGCAGGACGAACGCGTCGCCCATCGCGTAGTGCTTCGGCAAGTCGGTTTGGTTGACGAAGCCGACGAATGCCGCGCGGGACTTTGCCGAGCCTCCCGGCCTCCCGGCCTCCTGGGAGACTGGGAAACTGGGAGGCTCGGAGGCTGGGAGGCCATGGCTCGCGTAGCGCTCGAGATCTGCGCGCAGCGCGCCGTCGCCGAGAAAGACCGCGATCGCGGGATGGGTCATGCGCGCGAGTGCGCGGAGCAGCGTCATCGGATCTTTGCGCTCGATCAGTTTGCCGGAGTAAATGACCGCGAGCTCATCGTGCGCGATGCCGTAGCGCTCGCGCATCGCGTCGCGCTCGCCGGGCGCGAACGCGCTCCCTTCGACGAAGCGCTCGTTGTCGATCGCCCACGGCAGCGGAAAGAATCGCCGCGGGTCGGCGCGGTAGTGTTTGTAGTAGTCGCCGTTCAATTTTCCCGAGATCATGAACGCGCTGGTCATTCCGAACAGCGCACGCATCACAGCGGCGCGCAATTTCGCACGCACCGATTTTTCGTCCGGCACGTAGCTGCTGTCGCCGTACAGAAAAATCGGAATGCGCGCGACGCGGCAGGCGGCGAAGCCGATCCAGGCGGACAGCCATGCCCATCCGGTCATGAACAGCACAGCGTCGAAGTTGCCGCGCACGAGCGTGGGCACGAGGCCGGGATTGACGAGCCGAAAGAATCCCTCTCCCCATCCGAAGTTGCGCAGGAAGCGATGGTCGTAACCCTGCAGCAGCTCGAGGTCCCATCGCAGCGTCGTGCCCATGCCGACGTCGTGGTACGTTTTCGCGCCTTCGGCCGAGCAGAACAACACCGTCAGCTCGATGTCGGGATGCGCGGCGAGGCGGCGATAAAACGGATCCTGATACTGGATCACGTGCGACGCGACGACGGCGAGTCTCATCGGCCGAGGAGGAGCGAGGCCCACGCGCGCCAATGTAGCGGATTGCGCGCGATCGCGCGCAGCGCGTACGACCGCCACGCGCGGTTGCCGCGGCGCAACAGGCAGCGCGCGATGAAGTACAGCCCCGCCGCTTCGTCGCGCGGCTTCGCGTTGCGCGACGGCTGTACGCGTGCTGCCTCCGCGAGCAGCGTCGCTTCGTCGCCGCCGTCGCGCAACTCGATCGCGATCTCCGTCAGCCGCTCCTGCTCGGCGCGATGCAGGCTGCTGATCGAGCGCGGCTCGATCGTCGCTTCGTACAGCACGTCGTCGAGAATCGCGAACGTTCCGCGCCGTGCGAGGCGGATCCAGAAATCGAGGTCCTGCGCGAAGCGGAATTGCGCGCGATAGCCGCCGGCCGCGTCGTAGTCCGCCTTGCGGAACATTGCCGACGCGTGATGCGGAATGCCGCGAATCGTCGCGCGACCGGCGTGCAGCACGCTGAGATGAATCGCGTCGCCGTCCGCCTCGGCGATGTACAACTCTTCGCCGCCCGGTCCGCGAAATCGCGTCGCGCTGGCGACGAGCACGTGATCGCCGATCGCGGCGAGCTGCTTCGCGAAGCGTTCCGGATGCGAGCGGTCGCCGCAGTCGTGTCGCGCGATCACGTCGCCTGTCGCTTCGGCGCAGCCGCGAATCAATGCGCGCGTGAGTCCCGCGTTCGGTTGGGGGATGACGCGCAGGCGCGGATCGTCGAACGCTGCGAGGATCGACGGCGTCTCGTCGGTCGATCCGTCGTCGATAACGATCAGCTCGAAGTCGCGCTCCGTCTGCGCGGCGATGCTCTCCAGCGTCGCGGGCAATCGCGCCGCGCCGTTGTAGACCGCCATGACCACGGAGATCTTCGGCATCGCGTGACTATGCTCGCACGCGGTCTGCGATCGCCGCGAGCTTTCCCGCGGCGCTCCATCCGACCACGCGTGCGAGCGCGGCGTACACGCGGAACTGCACCCGATCGCGATCCGCACCGGAGGCATCGCGCGCGAGATCGAACAAACGTTCCGACTCGTTCGCGAGTCCCGCTGCGCCGCATTGACGCGCGAGCAGGAACAGCTCGCGCGAGAAGTGGCGCATCTCCGGCGTATCGATCGCGACTCCAGCGCGCCACGCGTGCCAGAAAATTTTCTCGTGCGCCGCCGCGCGGTCGCGGTACGCGGCCACGTTCGTTCCGCCCGACGCGACCGGCTGATGGTGCGAGCGAACTTCCGCGAGAACCTCGTCGACGAAACAGAGGCGCACGCCGAGGGCGGCGACGCGCGCGTCGTACTCCCAGTCCTCCTCGACGCGCAGCGGCAGCCACGGACCGGCGGCGTCGAGCACGGTCGCGCGATACAGCGGCGTGTGTGTCGTCCACCAGCGCGACTGCAGCATCGCCGGAAACATCGTCTCGATCCGCTCGCCCGTGCGTCCCCACGCGGTAGGAACGAGCGTGCCGTCGCGCCGCCGCCATTGCGTCCTTCCGTACGCGACGGCGCACTCCGGGTTCGTGCGCAACGCCGCGACCTGCAACTCGAATTTGCGCGGCAGCAGCACGTCGTCACTGTCGAGGTGCTGACGAAATTCTCCGCGCGAGAGCCGCCGTCCCGCTTCGCGCGCCGCTCCCGCGCCGCCGTTCGCCTGACGCACGATGTGAATCTCCGGATGCGCGCGCGCGAGCTCTCTGGCCACGTCGCCCGTTTCGTCGGTCGATCCGTCATCGATGATGATGATCTCGATCGGCCGGTACGTCTGCGCGATCACACTCGCCACCGCCTCACGCAGCATCGCCGCGCGATTGTGCACGGGGATGATCGTGGTCACGAGATCGGGAATCATTCAAGGAAGTGTAGCTGCACGGTGGAGCTGGGACTTTAGTCCGCCGGATCATCTCGGCGGGTTAAAGCCAATGGCCTTAAGTTTGACGCGAGTTCGCCCCTCACCCGGCCTTCGGCCACCCTCTCCCCGGACGCGACGTAGAGAGTCTCGCCTTCCGGGCCGGCGTACCGCGCGGAGCAGGAGACCAGAACGACTTCGTCGTTTCGCAGCGCGGCGAGCTGTTGCTGAAAACGTCCAGGCATCGATGTGTCGCCGCAGTCATGCCTTGCGATGACGTCCGCGAGTGCTGCCGCGCAGCCGGTGATCAGCGCGCGCGTGAGGCCGCGATTCTCCTGCGTGATCACGCGCATACGCGCGCGGCGTAGTCGCGAAGAATGGCGAGTGTCGCGTCCGTGGACCCATCGTCAACGACGATCAATTCGAAATCGGATTCGGTCTGCGCGAGGATGCTGTTCAGCGTCCGCGCTAGCCGCGCGGCGCCGTTGTACACCGGCATCACTACCGAGATCTTCGCCATCGCAGCCTGTCGGACATCGTAGCGAGCTTACCGGCGGCATTCCAGCCGATCGTCCGCGCCAGCGCTGCGTACGCGCGGAACTGGATGCGCGCGCTGTCTGCTCCTGACGCCTTACGCGCGAGCTCGAACAACAGCTTCGATTCCGACGCCAACCCCCCGGCGCCGCACTGGCGCGCGAGGAGAAAGAGCTCGCGTGCGAAGTGCCGCATCTCGGGTTGCGCATCGGTGATGCCCGCGCTTCGCGCGTGTTCGTAGATGCGCGCGTGCGCGGTCGCACGATCGCGCAGCAGCGCCGGCTCGAGGCCGCGTCCGGAAAGCTGTCCGGAGCCGTGCTCGCGCACTTCGCAAACCCACGCCGGAACGTGATGGAGCCGCACATCGAGCGACGCTACGTGTGCGTCGAACTCCCAATCCTCTTCCATGCGCAGGGCCAGCCATGGCACCGCGAACCCGAAGCGATACAACGGTGACGGCGTGTCCCACCATCTCGATTGCAGCATCGTCGGAAACATCGTTTCGATCACCTCGCCGCTGCGCTTCCAGGGTGCGGACGGCACGCTGCCGTCGCGAAAGCGCATCCGCGTCCATCCGTACGACACGCCGCATTCGGGATGTGCGTTCAAGCCTTCCACTTGCGATTCGAATTTTCGAGGCTCGAGCACGTCATCGCTGTCGAGATGCTGCAGGAAGTTGCCGCGCGCGATGCGACGTCCCGCTTCGCGTGCAGCGCCCGGCCCGCCGTTCGCCTGGCGAATCGCCCGGATTTCCGAATGTTCGCGCGCGAGCTCCGCGATCACGCCGGGCGTGTCGTCGGTCGAGCCGTCGTCGATGATGATGATCTCGATCGGCCGGTAGGTTTGCGCGAGGACGCTGGCGACTGCCTCGCGCAACATCGACGCTCGATTGAAAACCGGGATAAGCGTCGAGACGAGGCTCACCGCGCGAGACCTTTGAGGCGCGCGATCCGCTCCACGGCCGGGATCTTCTCGATCTCGCGGTAACGCGCGACGGCCGGAGCCGCATCACCGAGGTTCTTTTCCGGCTGAGGAGCATGCCAAAGATGAATCAGCGGAACTGATCCGTGCCTCTGCACTTTGCGCGTCGAAGCACGATCCCAGAAATCGTTGTCTTCGCCTCCCCAGCCGATGAACTCCTCGTCGTAGCCGCCGATGTCGAAGTATGCGGATCGCCGTGCCACGACGGATCCGCCCTGCGTGTTCTCGACGATGCGTTCCGGCGGTTCTTCGAACGACGCCTCGGAACCGCGAACATAAAACAGAAAACGAATTAGATTCGCGAAGTCGTAACCCGCGTCGATCGCCTTCGCGGCTGTCGCGGCGTAGTCGCGCGGAACGACGACGTCGTTGTCATGAAGGATCAGCACGTCGCCGCGCGCGAGGCGCGCTCCGCTGTTGAACGCGCGCGAGCGGTTGTACGGTTGGGACACATCGACCGGCGTGTGAAGGTAACGAACGCCCCGGGACAGATGTTGCCGCGCCTCCTGCTGCGGGGACTGTTCGACGACGACGCATTCGACCGGCACGCCGCGCTGCCCCGCGATCGAGCGAATCGTGTTCAAGAGGTGGGGCAGGCGTGCGACGCCGCGATGTCCGATGATGAAAGAAACGCGCGGCGTTTCCGTTTCGGCGAGGTTCTCTTCGAGCGCAAGCGGCCACTGCGCGAACGCGGTCCGCAGCAAACGCCGCCCCGTCGACGGAAACACGTTGGCGATATGCAGATCGGACGTCCACCGCCAGTCGCAACGCACGCCATCGCCGTCGATGTCGACCGAATCGTGCCGGTTGCGAATGTGTGTCCAGTTGCGGCGCAAGCGCAGTTCAAACGGGATCCAGTCGTAGACCATGGCTCCGACTTTATGTCGAAGAGTACTCATCAGAAGTGCGACTGAATCCGTTCCGCGAACCGATCCGTGCAGCGCGCGAGCTCTCCGTCCGTCCAGGACCAAAGACGCTCCGGGTGTTGATCGATCGAATTCGGGATCCAGTCGAAGCCGCAGGGGGCGAAGAATGCGCCGAGGAAGTGCACGTAAAAGGCGAACAACGCGGCGATCGCGAGGATTGCGTAGTTGGGGCGCGCCTTCATGAAGTACCGCTCCCATCCAACAGCCAGGAGAATTGCGAGAAACGGCACCAGCTCAGTGAGCAGCCGGTATCCGAACGAATATCCTCCCCACCAACTGTACCACTTGGCATAAACCGTGATCGTCGCCACGATGCCGAGGCTCATTGCAGTCAGCAGAGGATCGCGAAGCGGACGCGCGAGCACGGCGAACAGCATCAGAATGCTGAAGAGAAATGGCGGCGTGAAGATGAGAAGCCCTCGCGACGGGCTGAAGAACAATCCAGCCACGCCCGCAAAAAAATGACCGAGGAACCAGTTGCCGGCCGGATATTGACCGAGCGTCGTCACGGTTCCCCAATAGTGATACGAGTACCAGGCCATCAAGGCCGCCGGGATTGCCGCGACCGCGCAAAACGGCAGAAAGACGCGGCGGTGCGACCACAGGACGTACAACGCGAGCGGCGCGACGAGAAGAAGATTCATCGGCCGATTGAACACGGCGAAGCCGAGTGGAAGCCCCGCGAGCGCAATGGAGACGCGGTCGCCGCGCGCGAAGAGCCATAGTCCAATCGTGATGAACAGGAGCGAAGGCCCATGTTGCCACATTCCGCGCGCGGCGACGCTCATCGCCGTCGTCCCCATCGCATAGAGAATCGTCGCGCCGATCGCAATCGAACGACGCGTGACCATGCGAGAAACCGCAAGGAAGAAAACTACGACCGAAGTTGCGACGACGAAGCTCGCGGAGACCATCGACAACATCGAGCGATGCATGCTGTCGAGAGGAACGCCCTGCCACCGCGCGATTGCATATGCTGGAACGTTGAAGAATCCGGGAACGATCGGATAGCCGGATACGAGGTGTCCGTTCAGCCGGTAAAACCACCACGATCCCGGTTCCTCGAGACCGTCGAAATACAAACTGTGATTGCGTTCCAGCGCCAGCGGCAGCAACTCGGCCGGCGTCGTATCGCCGCCGGCCGACCAGATTCGATATCGATAGTTGTATAGATAAGCGCAAAGCGAGAGCACGAAGAGCGCCGCCGCGATCCAGCCCCGATGAATGGTGCTCAGTTTTGCCATGACCACGCTCGCGCCTCATCGTGGCGCGTGTAAAAAATCTTGCGACGAACGAACAGCAGGACAACTACGACGACAAGAAACATCAACGCGCCGGCGATCGAGAGAGCGAGCGTCATTGCGGCATGTGGACCTGTCCGGCCGCGAGATCTGACAGGAACGTGCGGCTGTAGGTCTGCAGAAATGCGATCGGCAGACTGCCGGATGCCGGCGGCAGGAGACGATCCGAATCATCGGGAACCTGTTCGAGCGCGCGCTCGTACCAGTTGTGGTAGTGCGTCACGACGCCGTCGAGCGCATAGAAGTTGCCGAGGCCGTACCGATACATTGCAAGCTCGGGCTTCCACAGTGGCGCGTCGAATCGCGGCGCATAAATCGCCGCGTCTGTGCGCGGTGAAGTCAGAACCTTCATCATGGTCCATGTAAGTCCGTGATCGGCAAGACGAACCGGCAGGTTGTACGTGATGTGATCGCCGCTCAAGTCGAGCGCGCGATAAGGAACACGCAGTTTGAATCGCTGGCGCCAAAACCATCGTCGCGTCCGTCGAGCCGGCGCAGTGCGAAAGAGAAGGAAGGAGCTCTCCGGTTTTTCAGTGCCGAACGGCCGCGTGTACGGACCACATCCGATGTCTTCGGGACTCACGAGTGCGACGTTGCCGGTCAAGTGCGGACGACAGACGTCGAGCCACCGCGGATTCAAGAGCACGACGTCCGCGTGAATGAGCAAGGTGAATTCGCTGCGCGACCAGTTGAAGAGGTCCATCAGCGCCGCGGCCTGACCCGACCTCCGCTTCACGACCTCTGCACCGAAGGATCGCGCGATCGCGACCGTATCGTCCGTTGAATGATTGTCGAGGACCACGATTCGCGTGCGTGCCGCGTCCGTGGTGTTGCGTACACCGCCGAGACACGCGCGCAAGAAGGTCGCGCTGTTCCAGGTCGTGATCCCAACGAAGAGCTCCGCGTTCAATGCGGCCACTCCGAACCCGGCTCGGCGTGACGAAAGCTCCGACCGAGGAGATGACGAATGCGCGACGTCGCGCGCATTCCGAGGCCGAGGCGCGCGATGGCACCCGGCGAAACGAGCGAGGGGAGAATGGCTTTCACGTCGCGACGCTCCGGCATCGCGATCGCGGTGTGTAGTGCTTCATCCCAGCTCGCTTCGAACGCCGTTTGTGTGTAAGCGGCAGGAAGCTCTTTCTGTGCGTGAATCGAGATCTCACGCAACAAGCCGGGCGAGGCTTTGCTGCGAATCAACTCGACGGCGCGCTGCATATCGCCGACAGGAAAGACGAGTCCCGTTTCTGCGTGACGAATGACGTTCTCCTCTCGACGCCCCACATAGTCCGATGTTACCGGAACGACGCCGTGAATCATCGCTTCCCACGCGACGATCGGCCCGGTTTCCGCCTCGGAGAAAAGAAGCAGCCCGTCGATCTCGGGATAGATCGTTTCATAGAGCCTCTCACGCGGGATGTCGCCGTGAAATACGACGTTCGAGTTGCTCAGCGCATTGCGCAGATCGGCCTCGGCGGGCCCGCTGCCGACGAAATGAATCCGATCGATTTCCGGAAGTGCGCGGACGAGCGGAACGGCATCGTCAATCCGCTTGTCCGTATCGAGGCGGCCGATGTAAGCGAGACGGCGAAACTGTTCGCGCGGCGCCGTACCGCGAAGAGGCGGCGGCACGCCGGTTGGAATGTGCTGCACCCGCGCGGGATCGCCCATCACGTCCAGGAGCCGATTCGCAACGCGTTTCGAAACGCTGCCGGCGAGATCGATGAACGGTGCGTATGCGCGCACTTGATCGATGCGATCCTCACCCTGACCGTGAACACAAACCACGAGACGCGTGGCCGCACCGCGCGCTTTCCAATAGGCTGCGGCCGCGAGCGCATCGGCGAGATTCACCGGCACAATCACATCCGGTCGCATGCGGTTGAAGAGTGCGAGCAGCGCAAGGATGCGATCTTCACGAAATCCCGAAGAGCCGTCGATCGCGACCGGCGCGATCACGCGGTGTCGCTTCCCGTACGAAGAAGGATCGTGAAATCTGCCCTGCGCGAGCGCGGTGACCACGTCCCAACCGCGCGCGGCCAGCGCGGCGCTGAGCGTTTCCATCCATGCTTCGACTCCGCCGCCGGTGTGTGCTGCCTGCGAGCAGAAGAGGATTCTCATCGCCGGCCGGCTGCCTCGGCGAGAATGCGCGTGAATGCGCGTCCGGTCTCGCACTTCGCGCGTTCGATGAACTCCGCGCCCTCGTGTTCCTGGTTCTCGTCCGGCCCTGCCTCGGCGGCGGACCAGATCTGCGCCATTGCGGTTGCCCACGCCGCCGGGTCGTCGAGCGGCAGAAACGTTCCGCGCGCGGGCGCCTGCTCGCGATGCACGGCAAGATCGCTCAGCAGAATCGGTTTGCCGAGCGTCTTCGCGTCTTCGACGACCGTCGACCAACCTTCGAAGCGCGACGGCTGCAACATGCAGATTGACCGGCGCATCAATGCGACCTGCTCCGCTCGATCGATGAGACCGAGAATGCGGACGGAATGCTCGAGGCGATGTTCGCGAAGGAACGACTCGACGCGCTGCATGTAATCGTCGCCGCGAAATCCGTAAGTGCTTCCGGTGCAGGCGATGGTCGCTTCGATGCCGTACGTGTCGCGAAGGATGCGCAGTGCCTCGAACGCGACGAGATGATTCTTGTGATGCGAGAACTGATTCGAGAGGACGAAGAACATTTCGGGCAACGAATATTTTTGCGCGACCGATGGGGGATCGAGGGACCACCATTCCTTCGTCGGGATGCTGCAGAAGTGCAGCACGCGCGTCTTCTCCGCAAATTGCGGAAAGAATCGTTCGAGGTCGCGGCGGCCTTGTTCGCTGCTGACGACGATCCGCGCCGCGGCAGCGCCGTTCTCGCCATAGTGCCGGGCGTACCACGCACGTAATTCCCCGGAGAAGAGGTCCGGCATTCGCCATGGCTGGAAGTCAGGCATCCAGAAAACAAGCGGGATCCCCGGGGCGGCGCATGGCGCAATCGGGAAAAGAACGTCGATGCCGGCATCGATGAAAAGATCGCGCGCGTCGGGCCATCGATGGAGCGTTCTTCTCGCCCGACGGACGAGCCGCGGTACGAGCCGATCCGGTGGTGCAATCACGACCCTTCTGGCCAGCAAGGGGCGCACTTCGGCGAAGGGATCATCATGCGGGTCGGTACCCCACCAGACATCTGCGAAGGCGACCCTCTCGTCCGGCGGCAACGCGGCGACGCAGCGCACGAGGTGCTGCAGGTAATAACGTCCGCCGATCCATTTCCGCTCCGGATCGACGCTCACCAGGCCAACGCAAGACATGTGTTGGTATCGTACGATACGTCTACATGCCCGAGCACCGTCGCGTCTTTCAGCTCACGTTCGCGCTTGGCGTCGCGATTAGCTATGGCGTCATTGCCTGGGAAATCTCGCACGCGCATTACTCGCTGGTCAGCGATTACATCGACATGACGCTGATCCATGGCGGATGGTGGCCGGAAGGGATCGTCAGACAGTTATGGGATTTCTCCTCGCCGGGCGCGTGGGTCTATCGGCCGTTTGCTGACGCAGCATCGTGGATCTTTGGGGTTCGACTCCAACAACATGTCGGGGCGTGGCACGTCATCCTGATCGGGATTCGATTGATTTCAGTGGTGCTTGCTTACCGGGTGGCTCGTATTACTTCGAAAAGTGAGGCTGCCGCGTGTGTGGCCGCAGCGTACTTTGCCTTCTTTCCGGCGATTTCGGAGATCAACCTGACACGGGTCGAGACATACGCAATCCTGATGCTCGCCTTTGCATTTTATGGCTTATGCCGTGATGCACATGGACTTACGGCGGCTGCGTTCATTGGCGCGACGATGTGTAAAGAAGTGTTGGCGCCGGTTCTCATTGCGTTTCTGGCGTTCGCGGCAGCGATGTTCTGGCGACGCGGTGTAAGGGGCCGGCTCGTGCTCCTCGCGATGTCGATCGCCGCGCTGATTCAGACCGCGCACTTTTTGCTTTTGTATCATGCTCCCTATGCGCAGCAGAGAGGCAACCTCTTTGATCAAACCTGGTGGACGGTGAAGATCCTGTCGCTCGCCACGACGAATTTTCCGCTTGTCCCGCTTCTGCTCGCGATCTGGGTCACATTGGGGGCCGTCGCGTTCTTCCGCAAACGCGACTCCTTGAGCTTCGCTACGATGGCGCTGCTGATTCTGTCGGTGGCCATGGCGTGCAGGGCTCCTTATCCCGCATTGCGGTATTTGTCGCCGGCGGCGTTATTCCTGGTACCGGTCCTTGCCGCTGGAATCGATGAATCACGTAAGAGGATGCGGTCAATCACCGATTCACTCGCGTACGCGACGCTTGTCTTCATGATCATCTTCGGCGGCGCGGTTCTGTGTGCCCAGGCAGCATCGATGCGAAACTCGAGCAATGAGGATTGGCGACTGCTTCAAACTGCGGCGAGAGCCTTGGCCAGCGGTCGCGACGTGGTGATGCTGGAGGACTACGATTTCGAAAGGGCTTTCTGGGCGCGCGCCGAACTCGTTGGCGTCGATCCGCGAGCGTCCTTCGTCGGGTATGTAAGTAGCCAGACATCGCGAGGCTTGCCGGTGCAATGGCCGGCACCGCCGATTTCTCCAGTGAATCTGACGGGACTGGTTCCGAGCAATTCGAAGGCGCGTTTCAGTACGGCTCGCGGTCTAGCGGGAGTCAGCAGAGGCGCACTGTTGATTCCGGCGAACCCCCAGGTTCGTTCCGTTCGCGACGACGACGATCTGGTTACGCGCGGTGCCACCAAATTCGAACGCGTTGCGAAGAAGCTCAATCCGAAATTTCACTATCCGTTCGATCTCGGCGAAGCGGTCTTTCCTGGTACGAAGTGGCCATGAACAAGCGAACGGAAGTGCTCACGGTCGTCGTGGCGACGGTCCTGCTGCTCACCGCACGAGCCGTCGCACTTCGATTCGAAATGCCGGCGAACGTGAATCCGCTGCTTACGGATCACGATATTCCTTATTACGCCACCATTGTCGCCAATCCTGAGCCGGATCTCACGCTCGCGCGCGACCCAACGTTTGGCGGCCAGGCTCCGCTGTTCTGGCACGCCTCGCCGGCATATTTCTTTACGATGCGCTTGGTGTACGTCGCTGCGGGTCACGAGCTCGGGAAGACTCTCGAGCTGTTCCAACTCTTGCTCCTCGCTATCTATTTTCCATCGATGACGTTTTTCTTACGGCGTACCGGAGCGACCCTCCCGACCGCGCTCGCGGTAGCTGCGGTTTCCCTGGTCAGCTCGTGGTTTCTTGTAACCGGAACACGATGGGGAATCTTCACGCCACCTGTTCCGCTCGTCATGACTACGGCCGTGGCGCCGCTCATCGCGCTGGCCGTGTTGCGCTCCAAGCGACACCCGGTTGTAGCCGGCACGCTCGTGGCCTTGCCCATGCTGCTTATCAATCCCGCCTCCGGCGTGGCAATGGTGGAGCTCGCACTGATCGTTGCGTTTTGTTCGACATTCGTTTGGCATCTGCCATGGAGAACCTTCGCGCTTTTCGCAGCCACGATCGCCGTTTGGCTGATTGCGGCTCAATTGAAACTGCGGTCCGCTGGAGGCGCGCTGAGTTTCTCCGACGCAGACGAGATGATCCGCACCTGTCAGGACAACATGGTGTTCCCCTTTCGCGGAGCGTCGATGCACGGCATCGGCATCGTGCTGGCCGCACACGTGATTCTTACCGTTGCCGTCGCGCTCTGGTACTGGCGGGCGAATTCAAGGCGTGCCGTGCCGCTAATCTTGTTGTGCGCTATTCAGGCCTCATATGCAGCCTTCTTCCTTCGCGCTGGTTGGCTCGTTCTTCTTCCTCTGTCGAACACGATTCGGAGGCGAAGATCCGAACTGTCGATGTGGCTGCTTCTCGGCGCGTCGATTGCCATCGGGCCGTTGCAGCAGGCTGTATTGCTGTTTCTGTGGCAGCGTACACATTGGGCGGCCCTCCCGCCGCTCATTGTCGAGGGAGGTCGATTTCTACACTTCGCGTACCTGGTCCTTTATGTACTGGTAGCGAGAACAATCGAGGACATCAAAAGTACGGTGAATGATCCACTGCTTCGCCTTGCGGTCGTTGCATTCATTACGTGCGGTGTGTATTTCAACCTCGACGTGCCGCCGCTCTCCGTGCGCGTTGGAATTCTCTGGATCAGCGTTGTCAGCGCCCTTTGGTTGACAGAGGAGTGGTGGCGGCCCTGGTTTTCAGCTGAGGGTGCGGATCGAAAGCGCGCGGTGACGGCGCTGGTGTTCGGTGGCGGTGTTGGCGTTGCAATGATGCTGGCACTGTATGCGCTTCACATCACCACTTGGCGTATCCCTTTCGCGGCTGGTGCATGCGTCGCTCTCGTTCTCTTCGCAATGGGGGAGGCGAAGAACGATTTCAGGGGATTCCTGGCGGCGTCTGCGCTGGCCATCGTCGTCGGCGGAGGTTGGATGCTGTTACTTCTCAATGAGCCGGTGGGACAGAACGGGCTTGGTTTCACTCTCAAGCTACCGCGCGCAGAGCGAAACCGTCGGCAATCCTACGCGCAGTGCGATCCGCGAGTGCTCACTCCCGACTTCAAGGTAATGACCGAATTCATTCGGGAGCACCTCCCTCCTTCGGCCGTCTTTCATTCGATGACGTTTGACCGCAGCTTCCGCGCTTATGCTCAGCGAGCCATGCTTCCGGTTTCTGACGAGTGGTTGATGTTCGGTGTCCCGGTCGAACGATTGCGGCTGGAAGCTTCAGAACTGTGGAACGCCCGCGACAGCCTACCTGAAAGTCGTGCTCTGGCCCGGCAATACGGTGCGGACTATCTCATTCGCTGCGGTGGTGACGATCTGGTCCGGCCCGTTTTCTCGCGGGGCTCGTACGCAATCGAATCACTCAAGTAAGGCTGCCACGGATCCGAACGTAATCACGAGAGTCTCCTCAGCACGCGGGCGGGATTCCCCCCGACGAGCGTGAATGGCTCGACGTCATGCGTCACGACGGACGCCGCGGCGATGACCGCTCCCCGGCCGAGCCGCACACCCTTCATGATCGTGCTCTTCGTACCGATCCACACTGCATCTTCGATGATCACGTCCGCGGCGTCGACGCGGCTCCACTCCATCGGCTTGCGCAGCTCCAGGTGTGCGATCGCATCCTCGTGTCGCGCTGTTGCGTCGAGCGAATGCGAGTCGTTGTCGAAGATATCGACGCGAGGCGCGATCAAAACGAAGTTTCCGATGGTGATGCGCCGCTGGATCCACAGACGCGACTCCGCTCCGAGAAATGAATGCTCGCCGATCACGCAACGAGCGTCAGGGGTGAGCAGAGAGATCTCGCCGTCGATGTAGCTGAAGCGGCCGGCCTCGAGGTGCTCGCGCGGTGCGGCACTGAAGACCCTCGCGCGATTCGTCACGGTTGCATCGGCGTGAAAAACGCCGCGTGTCCGCGCCAGCTCCGCGTGGTACCGCGAAGGATGATGGTGCTCGAGATGATCGAGCCGCGAACGAACCCTCAGCAGAAGCGGGTCGAGAAGTCGCCAGAACAGGCTCACGAGCATTCCTCCGCTCGCCATTCGAGCAGCGGCGCGATGATGCCCAACCGCGCGTCGCGTGTGGTGAGGCTGTTCTGCTCCGTGACCGTGAACGCGAAGATGCGCTCGCGAAGAACTTCGACCATGTCCACCTGCTCCGAGATTGTGACGAAGTATCGTCCCGGTACCAGCAGATGACCCGGAATGGTGCAGCGAACGCGCTGTCGTCCGAGCTTCCAGGGCTCGCGGATCGCCGACAGGCGATCGGTGCTGGTCGACGTGAAGATCGGAGTTCCTTCCGCTGACGCGATCAGGAGAGCGAGCCGCCCGGGATGCATCGGTTTCTTGACCGTGAAGTCGTACACGATGTCGAAGGCGCGATCGGCGGCGACCGTGCCGGCGTCGCCGGAGCCGCCGTCGATCCAGACGCGGTGATATTCGAAGGTATCGCCGAGCGGCGCGTCGGGAATCCATTCCGCGCTTCCGCCGACTCCTTGCGCCATGTACGCGGCGATGACTTCCCGCGTGGGGCCGCTGCGAACGACTTTCCCGCCGTCGAGCCACAACACGTTCTCGCAGAGTTGCGAGATCAAGCTCATGTTGTGGCTGACGACGAGGACGGCGCGGCCGGTTCGTCGAATGTCTTCCATCTTGCCGAGGCACTTTCGTTGGAACGCGATGTCGCCGACGGCGAGCACTTCGTCGACGATCAGCACGTCGGGCTCGAGGTGCGCAGCTACCGCGAATGCGAGTCGCACGTACATTCCCGACGAGTAGCGTTTCACCGGCGTGTCGATGAACTGTTCGACTTCGGCGAAGGCCACGATCTCGTCGAACTTCCTTCGGATCTCGACGCGCGACATGCTGAGGATTGCGCCGTTCAGAAAGACGTTCTCGCGACCCGAGAGCTCGGGATGAAATCCAACACCGACTTCCAGCAGGCTCGAAACGCGGCCATACAGGTGCGCCGCTCCCTCGGTCGGCTCGGTGATCCGGCTGATGATTTTCAGCAGCGTGCTCTTGCCCGCTCCGTTGCGGCCGATCACGCCGATCACTTCACCGTCGTGCAGATCGAACGACACGTCGCGAAGAGCCCAGAACTCCGCCGGCGCACGCTTCTTCTTCCCGATCGAGCGCACCGCGTCGGTGACGCGGTCGCGCAGAGACAACGCCAGCACCAATTCGCCGAGCTTGTACTTCTTCCCGAGTGATTGTGCCGAGATGAGGAGGTTCGACATCAGATGATGTCGGCGAAGAGCCGCTCCGTATTCCGGAAGTAGTACGCGCCACCGATCAGCGCCGCGATCGACAGCACGATCGAGATCGTCAATCCCGGCACGTAAATCGGGTTTCGTCCGCCGAACAAAGACCAGCGGAATCCGTCGATGACGCCCACCATCGGGTTGAGCGAATAGACGAAGCGCCAGCGCTCCGGCACCATCGAGCTCGGGAACCCCACCGGCGAAATGTACAAGCCGAGTTGCACGATGAACGGAATGAGGTGCCGGATGTCGCGGTAGCGAACGTACAGCGCGGCGAACCAGATCCCGGTCCCCAGGGCGATCAGGAGACAAAGGAAGATGAACAGCGGCAACCATACGATCGATGGACTGAGCGGCACGCGATACCAGATCATCAACACTGCAAGCATGGCCAGCGCGACGAAGAAATCAACGAGCGAGGCGACGACCGCGCTCAGCGGCATGATCATGCGCGGAAAATAGATCTTCGAGACCAGCTGGGGGTTGCTGACGACCGAAGAGCTGCTTTCCGCGAATGCGGTGGAGAAGAGCTGCCACGCGAGCAATCCTGCGAGCGAGAGCACGGGATAGGGCAGCGTTCCGGTCGGCACGTGCGCGAAACGTCCGAAAACGACGCTGAACACGACGATCGTCAGGAACGGGCGGAACACGGCCCACAACACGCCGATCGCCGTTTGTTTGTAGCGCACGAGGACGTCGCGCCAGGCCAGGAAGTAGATCAGCTCGCGAAACTCCCACAGCTCTTCTAGGTTCAGACGTGCCAGTCCGCTGCGCGCCCGGATGATCTTGTGCACATCGTCGAATGTACGCGATCTGCCGCGATAATAGGAAGCCGACGCTCATGCCGAAGACCGTGATGATTACCGGCGCTGGCGGTTTCCTCGCGGGACACATCGCCGGCGCGTTTGCTTCGGTTGGATGGCGCACCATCGGCGTTGGACGCAGTGACGTCAACGCACAGCGCGGACGATTCGATGCGTTCGATCGGTATGACATCGCGGATGGAGCGCGCAACGTCGCGCTGCTGCAGCGCGAGGAACCGCAAACGATCGTTCATCTCGCCGCTCCGGCGAGCGTTCCGCAGTCGATGCGCGATCCGCTGGCCGACCTGCGTGATCACATCCTGCCGACCGCCGCGTTGTTGGAGAGCATCCGCGTCGCATCGGTCGATTCGCGCGTGATCCTGATCTCGTCCGCCGCCGTCTACGGGAACCCGAAGACCCTGCCGGTGCGCGAGGACGCGCCGCTCGCGCCGATTTCTCCGTACGGATTTCACAAGCTGCAACAGGAATTGCTGCTCGACGAGTACATCGGCATCCACGGCTTGCGCGGATGTAAGGCGCGTATCTTTTCGACCTACGGCGAGAACCTTCGCCGGCTCGCGGTCTGGGACATCGCGCGCCGCGCGCTTTCGGGACAGCATTCGGTGTACGGCAGCGGCGACGAGACGCGCGATTATCTCTATGCCGGTGAAGTGGCGTGCGCGGTTGCGCTCCTCGCCGAACGAGCGGAGTTCCGCGGCGAAGCGTGGAATGTCGCATCGGGGGAGTCGGTCACGATTCGCGATCTCGCGCAGAAGATTTTTCGCGCCGCGCACATCGAGGCCTCGCCGCAATTCACAGGCGAAGCTGTTCCCGGCTCGCCGCGATGCTGGCGCGCCGACGTCTCCCGAATTCGCGCCCTCGACTTTACGCCCGTGCACTGGTCGTCGGGTCTTGCGAGGACGATCGACTGGATCCGTGCGCAGCCCTGAACTCTCCGTCGACCAACAACGGCACCAACTCCCCAAACTTCGTCCCCGCCTCCCACCCGAGATCCCGCTTTGCGTTCGATGCGTCGCCGCCGCGACGTCGCTGCCGCGGCGGATGCCGTCGCGCGTCTCGATCGCGATCGCGCGTTACTGCGGCGACTGTCCGACGCCGCGCGCGCGTCGCAGACGAGGATCCGATCGCATGAAGGAGCGCTCGATGCGTGGGCCGAAGCGTTCGAGTTCGCGCTTGATGCGCCGCAACGACGTGGATCTGCGCTGCCGCGCGCTCCGCGCGATCGCGGACGGCTCGCCGCGCTGCCGGACGCATTAACCGAACCTGTCCGCCGCGCGCGGCGCATCGTCCATGCGGACGCCGGTGACGAGTGGCCGCACTGGAGCGGCAACGCGGACGAAGCGTTATTCGAAGAGCTGCGCCGCTTCGGCGGCCGCTAGAATCTGATGCGATGGCCTCGCTCCGTCACCGTATCGGCGCGCTGATCTACGACGGGCTTCCGTTCGAGCGAACGCTGCGCGCCGGCGATTGGCTGCTGTTGCGCAACCGCGCTGAAACCATCACCAGTGACGGACGCGGCGTGCAGTGCCTGTGGGCATTGAGCTCCGACATCCACATCGCAAATGTCTTTCCGTCGACGAGCACGCGCATCCTCAAAGCGGCGCTGCGCGACTGGCCGATCGCACTCGAAGACGCGCCGCCCTCGATCAGCGGCGAAGAGCCGGCAGTGTCCTTCGTCATCGGACACCGCGGCCTGACGCGGCTTCCTCATCTATTACAGACGTTGCGCAGCATCGCCGCACAACGCGACGCCGCCATCGAATGCATCGTCGTCGAGCAGTCGTCGACGCGCGAGATCGAGCCCGCGCTCCCCAATTGGGTCCGCTATCTTCACACGCCGATCCCTTCGCCCGACTTCGATTACTCGCGCTCCTGGACGTTCAATGCCGGCGCCGGGATCGCGCATGGCCGCATTCTCGTATTACATGACAACGACATGCTCGTCCCACAGCACTACGCGCGCGAAATCCTCGCGCGCGCCAACGAAGGCTGGTCCTTCATCGACCTCAAACGCTTCGTCTTCTATCTCGACGCACGCTACACGCAACGCCTTTTCGACACCGGCTTGCTGTCGACTGACGTCCACACGAGAGTCGTCCAAAACCTCCAGGGTGGCTCCGTCATCGCCGCGCGCGATGCCTATTTCGACATCGGCGGCTTCGACGAATCCTTCATCGGCTGGGGCGGTGAAGACAACGATTTCCGCGAACGCGCCGACGCTCACGGCGGCGTCTATCCATTTGGCTACTTACCGATGGTGCACCTCTATCACGAGCCTCAGGCGGGAAAAATCCAAGGCAACGCCGCGCCGGCCGTGCAGCGCTATCACGAGCTGGCAAAGATTCCGGCGGAGGAGAGGATTCGGCGATTGCGGGAATTGAGAGACAAGAGATGAGCTGGATGTCCCGTTCCCGCGCTGGCGAAGACGGCCCGTTACTGTGTTAGGCGCCTGGCGCCGTCCTGACCAGCAACGGCACCAACTCCCCGAACTTCGTTGCCGCCTCCCACCCGAGATCGCGCTTCGCCTTCGACGCGTCGCCGCGGCTGCAGCGGATGTCCGTCGGCCGGAAGAGCGACTTGTCGATGTCGACGTGTTTCTTCCAATCGAGTCCTACCTCGGCGAATGCCGCGGCGACGAATTCTTCGACGGTGTGGCTCTCGCCGGTCGCGATGACGTAGTCGTCGGCGCGGTCCTGTTGGAGCATGCGCCACATCGCGTCGACGTACTCCGGTGCGTAGCCCCAGTCGCGGGCGACGCCGAGGTCGCCGAGGGTGAGGCGGTCGCGGTGGCCGGCGGCGATGTCGATGGCGCCTTGCACGATTTTCTTGGTGACGAAGCGGTCGCTGCGCAGCGGCGACTCGTGGTTGAAGAGGATTCCGGAGCAGGCGAAGATGCCATAGGCCTCGCGGTAGTTCGCGGTCGCCCAATGTGCGGTCGCCTTCGCGGTGGCGTACGGGCTGCGCGGCATGAACGGGGTGGTCTCGCTCGACGAGGTGTCGGGCGCGGTCTCGCCGAACACTTCGCTCGACGATGCGTTGTAGATACGCACGGGGAGTTTCATGTAGCGGACGACTTCGAGGAGGATGAGCATCGACTGCGCGATGCTCTCGATCGCTTCGATCGGCTGCGAGAAGGAGAGGCCGACGGAGGTTTGTCCGGCGAGGTTGTAGATCTCGTCGGGGCGCACGTTGGTGACGAGCTGCAGGACTTCGCGGAAGTCGCGCAGCGACGTCGAATGCGTGCGCACGTGGTCGCGCACGTTGAGCTGATGCAGGCTGCGGAACGGCTGCAGTTCGGCATCGCGCGAGGTGCCGTGCACTTCGTAGCCTTTTTCGACGAGGAGGCGCGAGAGGTAGGCGCCGTCCTGTCCTGAAACGCCGAGGATGAGCGCGCGCTTCATGTGCGCCGACATCATACGATCGCGCGCAGATACGACTGAAAGTTCTCGAATGAAAAGTACTCGAGCCGCGGCGGGATGACACGCGACGGACGGGCGAGCAATTCGCGGATCGCCGCCTCGATCTCGGCGGGGTTGGCGGGATCGACGAGGAGGCCGAGCTCTCCCTCGAGCAACGCCTCGCATCCGCCGTCGTGTTTGCTGCCGATCACCGGCACGCCCGAGGCGAGCGCTTCGAGAAACACGAAGCCGAATCCCTCGCCGCGGCTCGGCATCACGTAGACATCGGCGAGGTTGTACAGGTCCGGTTTTTCTTCTTCGGGAAAGAGGCCGGTGAAGCGGACGCGGTCGGCGATGCCGAGGCGCGCGGCTTTTTCTTCGAGGCGCGCGCGGTCGTTGCCGCCGCCGCCGATCATGTAGACGACGTCGCTCGGAAGATGCGGAAGGACTTCGAGCACTTCGTCGAATCCTTTGTAGCGTTCTTCGGACGCGAGCCGTCCGATCGTCAGCAGCACGCGTTTTCCGTCGAGGTCGTAACGTGCAACCAGATCGTTGCGCTTCGGACGGATGCCGTAGTTCTCGGCGTGGATCGCGTTCGGGAGGAGATGCACCGGCCCGTGATATTTCGACCACGTGAGAAAACGCTCGCAGGTGATGCCGCTGATGGAGATGACGCCGGCACAGCGATGCAGCAGTCGATTTGACACTGCTTTGCGCAGGCGCTTCCACGCTTCGATGCCGTAGATCATCAGCAGCGGATGCGCCGCGATCGAGCACGCGACCGGCAGCAGGTTGACGTGGCCGCAGATTACGACGTCCGCGTTCGCGCGCCGCACCTTCGCGATCGCGCGCATGTAGTGCAGCGGCCCGCGCGCCGCGTCGGCAAGAAATGTGATTTTTGGAGGAATGTCGCGCGGCTCGCTGCGAATGACGCGCGGCACGACGATCACTTCCTCGACGTCCCCGCGCAACGCAAACGCCTCGGCGAGATCGCGGTTGTACAGCGCGATGCCGCCGTGTCCGCCGTACGCGTCGGTGCAGAGGAGGAGGATGCGCATGCGCTCATGTTAGCTGCGCTGGTGGCGGCTACGCTGATGGCATGGCGGATGGCAGATGGCAGATGGCAGATGGCAAGAGCGTGGGCGGTGTGGCCATCAGCGAAGCCGCCGACCGCGAAGCCGCCGACCGCGAAGCCGCCATCCGGCGCAGCCGTGCGTCAGCGCAGTGCGTCGAACACGTAGTGCGCCCAGCTTCGCATGCGCGTCGACGTGCCGTCGGGCGGCAAATCCATCCACTGCCGCATCGGCACGAAGAAGCCGGTCTTGGGGCGCTCGCGCAGCCAGCGCGGGAGCACGGCCGCGAGAGCGTCTTTGCAGGAGCTGCCGGCTTCGATGAGGAGCGGCGCGATCTGGCGGAGCAGCGCGGCGTCGACGAGCGGCGTGCGCACTTCGACGGAGTGGGCCATGCTCGCCCAGTCGGTGTCGCGCAGTAATTGATTGCGCATGTACAGCGAGGCCTCGAGTGCGGCGATGCGTCCGTACGGAGTTCCGGGATCGGGTGTGATCGCGTTCTCGAACACGTCGAGAATCTTCAATCGATCGAGTCCGTATTCGGCTTCGTCGCGTCCGAGAATCGCGTATAGATCGGGCGGCATGTACAAGCCGCGCTGCAGCAGGTATGCGCCGGAATACGTCGCACCGTAGTTGCGCAGGAGGCGCTTTTTCGGATGTTTCGAGAATTTCGCGGCGATGCCGGCGATCGGCGTGCGCGCGAGGCGGAGCATCTTCGGGACGTTGATGAACGAGGGATAGCCGCCGAACAGCTCGTCGCCGCCGACGCCCGACAGCGCGACTTTCACGCCGCCTTCGTGCACGGCCTTGCTGACGAACCAAGTGTTGACGCCGTCGATCGTCGGCTGGTCCATCGCCGCGAGAATCTTCGGCAGGTCGGCGTGGAACTCGTCGCGCGTGACCATGCGCGTCGTGTGAATCGTTCCGCTGTCGCGCGCGAAGCGCTCCGCGAGCGGAGCCTCGTCGCCGCTCGATCCGCGGAACTCTTCGAACGCGAGCGTGAACGTGCGCAGCGGCTCGGTCGCGATGCGCGACGCGATCGTCGTCAGCGCGGACGAGTCGATGCCGGACGAGAGGAACACGCCGACCGGCACGTCGGACACGAGATGATGCGCGACGGTTTCTTCGATGCGCTCACGTACGGCGATGTCGGGCTCGGTGAGATGCGCGATCGGACGCAGAGTGCACGCGCGCCGCAACACGCCGGCGACGGAGACGTGATGAAGGACGTCGCCGTGTCCGTGCTCTTCGTCGACGAAAAAGGAAGTTCCGGCCTCGACCGCGCGCACTTCCTTGCGAATCGTGAACGGTTCGGGAACGGATCCGGTGAGAAAAAATCCGGCCGCGCCCGCGGGATCGATCGTGCGTGAGACCGTGCCTCCGGCGAGGAGCGACTTCACCTCCGAGGCGAAGCGGATCGTTCCGCCGTCATCGGCGAAGTAGAGCGGCTTGATGCCGTACGGATCGCGCGCGACGAACAGTCGCCGCATTCGCGTGTCCCAAATCACGAACGCGAACATCCCGCGCAACAGCCCCAACATGCGCTCGCCGTCGCGTCGATACAGCTGCAGCAGCACCTCGGTGTCGGTATGCGAATGAAACCGCGCGTTCGATCGCTCGAGTGATGCGCGCAGCTCGCGGTAGTTGTAGATCTCGCCGTTGTACGCGATCACGAGCTCGCGCTCGACGTCGAACATCGGCTGCGTGCCTTCGTCCGACAAGTCGATGATCGCGAGTCTGCGCGATCCGAGCCCCACGCGCGCGTCGGGCGAGATCCACGTGCCGCCGGCATCGGGTCCGCGCGCGCGCATCGACTCGGTGATCGCCGCGAGCTCGTTCGAGCTCACGCCATCAGCTGTCGAGCGGTAGCTGAAGATCGCGGTGATGCCGCACATTGCCCCAGTATCGCAGCACGATCATCGCCAAAAGAGCAATACAGCCGCTCACGTAGCCGATGTTCTTCGTCGACTGCACGACGGTCAGCACCGCCGACACCGCGAAGAGCAGCGTGATGAGCCAGATGAAGATGATCGTCTTGGCGGTGCTGCCGTAGCGCGCGACGAGGATGTGATGGATGTGGCGGCGGTCGGCGCTGACGACGCGCGTGAGCCGGCTGGCGAGCGACGTGCGTTCGCCGCCGAAACGCTGCTTCATCACAATCAACGTATCGATGACCGGCAGCGCGAGCGCGATCATCGGGCCGACGACGATGAGCAGCGTCGGCGACTTGCTCGGCTTCACGATCGAGCCGGCCGCGAGGAGCAGTCCGATGAACATGCTTCCGGTGTCGCCCATGAAGATCTTCGCCGGCGGCTTGTTCCACGGATAAAAGCCGATGAGGCTTCCCATCAGCGCGACCATGATGATGAGTGAGAAGTAGTCGTAACGCAGGATCCCGATCACCGTGAACGCGGCGGCGATGGTGATCGAAACGACGGTCGCCAGCGAGTCGATGCCGTCGATGAAGTTGATGGCGTTGATGATGAAGACGATCCAGAGAATCGACGCCAGCCACCCGAGAACGCCGAGCTTGAAGGAGAGGCCGGCGATGGAGATCTCCGTGAAGCGGAAGCCGTAGGCGACGAGGATGAGCGCGGCCACCCCCTGGATCGCGAATTTCTTCGGCGCGTTCGCACCGATCAGATCGTCGTACACGCCCAAGCCCACGATCAGCGAGCCGCTGGCGAGGAGGCCGAAAAGGTAGGTGAGATTTTTCGTGACGAGGTTCACCGCGTGCGGATTCGCGGCGAGGAGGAGCAGGGGGAAACCGAATCCGAAAATGATCGCGAGTCCGCCGAGGCGCGGCGTGGCGACTTCGTGGCGCTTGCGGTCGTCGTCGGGGAGGTCGACGAGCCCGATGTGCGACGCGGTCTTGCGCACGACCGCCGTCGCCACGAACGACGTGAGCGCGCTGGTGATGAGAAGCAGGGTGAGAGGTACGTACTGAGCCAGCACTCGGAGGAAGATTGTAGTGGAGCGGCGGCCGCCCTCGGCCGCCGAGTTGCGAGCGTTCAGGCGCGAAGAGCGCGCCAGTTCCGGCGGCCGAGGGCGGCCGCCGCTCCACTACAATGCGCCACCGAAGGAGCACTGAATGGCCGAATTGCCCGGAATCGAGCGCGAGACCCTCGAGGTCGACGTCTGTATCGTCGGCGCGGGACCTGCCGGACTCGCGGCGGCGTACAAGCTCGCCGAGCTGATTCGCGCGCACAACGAATCAGGCGCCGAGCAAAAGTTGGAAGGCATCTCGATCGCGGTGCTCGAGAAGGGGAAAGAGATCGGCTCTCACGGAATCAGCGGCGCGGTGATGGATCCGCGCGGCATCTCCGAGCTGATGCCGGACTGGATCGAGCGCGGATGTCCGGTCGAGTCGCCGGTCACGTCCGACGCGTTCTGGTTCATGACTGAGAAGTACAAACTCGCGGCGCCGGTTATGCCGCCGCCGCTGCGCAATCACGGCAACTACGTCGTGTCGTTGGGCGAGCTCGTTCGCTGGCTCGCGCCGATCGTCGGCGAGATGGGCGTCGATCTGTTCCCCGAATTCGCAGCGACGCGCGTGCTCACTGACAACGGACGCGTGATCGGCGTGCGCACCGGTGACAAAGGCATCGACAAGCTGGGACAGCCGAAGGCGAACTTCGAGCCGGGCGTCGACATCAAGGCGAAGATGACGATCCTCGCCGAAGGTCCGCGCGGCACGTTGTCGAAACAGCTCGCGGGTCTCTTCAATCTGTACGAGGGAAAAAATCCGCAGGTCTATTCGCTCGGCGTAAAGGAGCTGTGGCAGCTTCCCGACGATCGCTATCCCGCCGGCACCGTGATTCACACGATGGGATATCCGCTCGACATGGACACGTTCGGCGGCGCGTTCATCTACGGGATGAAGGACCGCATCGTCGACATCGGACTCGTCGTCGGTCTCGACTATCGCAACCCGACGCTCGATCCGCACGACGAGCTGCAGCGACTGAAGCTGCATCCCGACATCAAGAAGATCCTGCAGGGCGGCACGATGATCTCGGCGGGCGCGAAGGCGATCCCCGAGGGCGGCTACTACTCGATGCCGCGACTCTTCGGCGACGGTTTCATGATCCTCGGCGACAGCGGAGGATTCCTCAACGGCGCGCGCTTGAAGGGAATCCATCTCGCGTTCAAGTCCGGCATCCTCGCGGCGGAGACGGCGTTTCACGCGCTGCTCAGCGGCGACTCTTCCTCCGCGCAGCTGCAGGAGTACGACGCGCTGTTCGAGGCGTCGTGGGCGCGCGAGGAGTTGTGGTCCCAGCGAAACTTCCATCAGCCGTTCGAGAACGGAGTGCTCGCGGGACTGTTCAACGCCGGCGCGGGAATCGTCACCGGCGGCCGCGGCTACGGTGTCGCGAACAAACTCGAAGGACACGCGGGACACGAGCGGATGGAGCGCATCAAGCGCTACTACGCGTCCGACGATCCGCATCCGCCGGCGAAGGTGAAGTACGACGGCGCGTACACGTTCGACAAAGTGACGAACGTCTACAACGGCGGCGTGATTCACGAAGAGAACCAGCCCGCGCATCTGCTCATCCTCGACACCGAGGTGTGCATCACGCGGTGTACGGAGGAGTACGGAAATCCGTGCTTCCACTTCTGTCCCGCAAACGTCTACGAGCCGCAACCGACCGCGGACGGCCGCGGCCGCGTCCCGTTCCTCAACTTCACGAACTGCTTCCACTGCAAGACCTGCGACATCATGGATCCGTATCAGGTGATCACGTGGGTCCCGCCCGAGGGCGGGGGCGGGCCGGAGTACAAAAAGCTTTAGGGTTACGCGGTTGCGCAGTCACGCGGTTGCGCGGTAACGCCGCGCCGAGAGACTGCGTAACCGAGCAACCGAAATGGCCCGGGCACGCTTTTCGTTACCTCGACGACAGCCCGGTCGTAGAAGAAAGCAATGAGCACGGAACCGATCAGCACGCCGCGGTCGCTGGAGCGCATTTCAGAACTGCAGGCGAATGTCGAGAAAGTCATTCGCGGCAAGTCGGAGGTCGTGCAGTTTTGCATCGCGGCGCTTCTCGCGCGCGGGCACATCCTGCTCGAGGACGTACCCGGCGTCGGCAAGACGACGCTCGCGCATGCGCTGGCGCGCTCGCTGGCGCTCTCGTTTCAGCGCATCCAGTTCACGAGCGATCTGCTTCCCGCCGACATCCTCGGCGTCTCCGTCTTCAATCAGGACGCGCAGGAGTTCGAGTTCATCTCCGGTCCGATCTTCACGAACGTGCTGCTCGCGGACGAGATCAATCGCGCGACGCCGAAGTCGCAGTCGGCGCTTCTGGAAGCGATGAGCGAGGGCATCATCACGATCGAGAAGCGGCGGTTGCCGCTGCCCGATCCGTTCCTCGTGATCGCGACGCAGAACCCGATCGAGCACGTCGGAACGTATCCGCTGCCGGAGTCGCAGCTCGATCGATTTCTCATGAAGCTGACGATCGGCTATCCGAACGCGGGCGACGAGAAGAAACTGCTGCGCGCCGGCGGAGCGCAGGATGCGCTCGAGCATCTCCAGCCCGTCCTCGACGCGGACGAATTGCGCGAGCTGCAAGCGCGCGTGAACGACGTGCACGTGAGCGAGTCGCTGGTCGAGTACCTCATGACGATCGTGCAGACGACGCGCACGCATGCGGAGGCGGCGCTCGGCGTTTCGACGCGCGGCGCGCTGACGTACTTCAAAGCGAGTCAGGCATTGGCGATGGTCAACGGCCGCGACTTCGTCATCCCCGAAGACATCAAGCGCCTCGCCGTCCCCGTGCTGTCGCATCGCATCCTGATGAAGGATCGGCGCATGGCGAGGGGAGAGTCGGCGCCGGAGGCGCGGTTCGTTGCGCGGATCGTGAACGAGACCGCGGTTCCGAGATGAGGTGCTGGGTGCTGGGTGCTGAGTGCTGCGTCAGCCGAGGCTGCCGATGACCACGCAGCACGCAGCACTCAGCACGCAGCACTCCTTCGAGTTCAATGGCGTCGTCCGCCTCACCAAAGTCGGCACGACCTACATCCTGGGCACGATCGTGCTCGCGATCGCTGCGCTGAACACCGGCAACAACGCCATCTACATCGGCGTCGCCTTCATGCTCGGATGTCTGCTGCTCTCCGGCATCGCGTCGAAGGGCGGACTCAAACATCTGCACGTCGAAGTCGGCGCGATCGAGGAGGCGTGGGCGGGGAAGCCCGCGGATGGAACGCTGCGCGTGCGCAACGCGTCGCGCATTTGGAACGTGCGCGACGTCGTCTTCGTCTCCGGCGATCTCGCGGCGCCCGTCATCGTTCCATTGCTGCCGCGGCGCAAAGAGATCGTGATCCCGGTGCAGTTTCTGTTTCAGCGCCGCGGCATCGCGGAGCTGACGCAGCTCGACTCGTACACGCGCTATCCGTTCGGCTTCTTCCTGAAAAAACGGCGGCTGCGCGTGCACAGCGAGGTCGTCGTCTATCCGCGCATCCAGCCGGAGAGCGCGGTGCGCGAGCGCTTCCGCACGATCAGCGGCGGCGAGACGAGCGAGCCGCGGCCGGGCGAGGGGACGGAGATCCATTCGTTCCGCGAGTACACGCGCGGTGACTCGCTGCGCCGTGTCCACTGGAAAAAGTCCGCATCCCTCGGACGCTGGATCATGAAGCAGAACGAAGCCGAAGGCGCGCACGCGATCCAGGTGGCGGTCGATCCGTACAAGCCGCGCAACGTGTCGGACGACGATTTCGAAGAGATGATCAGCGACGCCGCGACGTTCATCTTCGACGCGACGGAACGCGGCTTCGACGTCACGCTGTCGCTGCCGCGCGCCGACGTCCGCTCGCGCGAAGGACAGTTCCGCGCGCTCGCGCTCGTCGACGCGATCCACGAGCCGGTCGAGCTGATCGTCGATCGCGACGCGGTTTATTTCTCCGTCTCCGGTGGAGCGGCGACCGCTTCGGCCGCCGGTTTTTCGCGCAAACCGGCGCCCGAAGCGGGCGCCGCTCCACTCGATCAGAGGGCGTCATGACGCGAAGAGCGCGTGAGATCGAGACGCTGCTGCTGGCGATGTTCGCCGCAGTGCCGCTCTATTTCACCGCGGTGATCGGCAAGACCTCGCTGATGCTGTTTCACGGCGCGATGCTGCTCATCCTGCTGCGCGTTATCGCCGGCTGGACGCCGGAGCTCCTGCCCGCGCGCGTCATGCGCTGGCTGGCCATCGCCTACCTGCCGTTCTACTTCTACGACTGGCGCGGGATCTCGTACAGCGCGATCGCGGCGTCGACGCATCTCGTGCTCTTCATCGCCGTTTACCAGCCGATCGAGGCGATGCAGCGCAACAATCACGCGCAGCGGATTCTCACCGCGGGACTGATCTTCGTCGCCAGCATCGCGACGTCGACGCACATCACGATCGTCGCGTTCGTGATCGCGTTCGCATTCTTCGTCTTCCGCCAGCTGATGCACGTGAGTCATCTCGAGACCGTGCAGTCGGTCGGACGCGAGTACACCGAGGCGCCGCTCGGAAGGTCGGCATTTTTCTATGTCGCCGGAACGGTGCTCATCGGCGCGCTGCTGTTCCCCTTTCTGCCGCGCGTGCGCAATCCGTTCGTGCAGGGATTCGCGGGCGAGCTCTCGAGCTCGACGACGGGTCTGTCAGACACGATCGATTTTCGCGAGCCGCGCGTGTCGCCAGCCGACGCGACGATCGTCGCGCGCGTCTGGATGAATTACTCGACGCGGCCGTTCTTCATGCCGATGCGTTTGCGCGGCAACATCTACGACGCCTACGTCGACGGCGCGTGGCGCTCGCGTCCGCGCGGACTGCGCCCGCTGCCGCTGCGCGAAGACGGCTATCACCTCGCGCAACCCGCCGGCGTGCAGGGCGGCGCGCTACTCCAGATGCGCACCGAGCAGGGGAAGGTGTATCTGCCGAGCGGCGTGTATCGCGTGCGCGGCATGGGCACGTTGTACGAGGGACCGGCGCGCGACATGTACTACGCGTACGCGCGCGGACTCGTGACTGCCGACGTGCGGATGGCGATGGACGCGGAGCCGCTGCGGCTCACGCATGTTTTGACGGCCAACTATCCGGTCACGCCGCCGATCGCGGCGCTGGCGCGGCAGATCGTCGGCAACGAAACGCGTCCTGAAAAACAGGCCGCGCTGATCGAGCAGTGGATGGTGCGCAATTTCCGCTACGTGCCGAATCCGCAGACGCCGCCGGCGATGCCGATCGAGCGCTTCCTGTTGCGCGATCGCATCGGACACTGCGAATACTTCGCGGCCGGAATGGTCGTGCTGCTCACCGCACTCGACGTGCCGGCGCGCATCGCCGGCGGATATTACGGCGGACGATTCAATCCGCTGATGGGCTACTTCACGATCCGCCGCGACGACGCGCACGCGTGGACGGAAGTGTGGGACGGCAAGCGCTGGCGCACGTTCGACTCCACGCCGCCGTCGCTGCGCCCGGGCGCGGACAGCGGCGGGTTGCTCGGCGACTACGCCGCCGCCCTCGGCGACTCGGTCAATTATTTCTGGGACCGCTACATCCTCACGTTCGGCCTCGCCGACCAGATCACGTTCTTCTCCGATCTCTTCGACGCCACGCGCGTCGCGATCGCGAATTTGCGAGCCGGCGCGATTCACCGCGTGCGCGATCTCTCCGACCGCACGTTCGCGACGCTGTCCGGAATCCTCGCCGCGATCGCACTCGTCGTGTGGTTGTTCATGCGCCGGCGCCGCACGACGTTCGACCTCCTGGCCGCGCACCTGAAAGTGCACGGCATCGAAGTCGGATCGTCGATGACGGTCGAAGACGCGCTGCGCGAGTTGCACGCGCGCGATGAAGACTTTGCGATCGAGATCGAGCCGATCGTCGCGCTCTACGAAGAGATCGCGTTCTCGCCGCGCGGCGATCGCGAGCGCAAGCGACAGCTGCGGCGGATGCTGATGTCAGCGGACAGTGGGTAGTCGCCGCGGCGCGCGCATCAGCGCCGCCATTTCCCGCACGGCTGCATCCAATCCCACGAGCGCCGCGCGCGAGATGATCGAGTGTCCGATGTTCAGCTCCTCGATCTCCGGCACCGTCGCGATCGCGTCGATGTTGCGATAGGTGAGTCCGTGTCCCGCGAGAACGACGATGCCGAGCTTCTTCGCCGCACGCGCGGCGGTTGCGATCTTCTCCAGCTCCGCGGGCCAGTTGCCGCTCTTGCCGCTCTTCCAGGCGTCGGCGAATTTGCCGGTGTTGATCTCGATCTTCGGCGCGCGCAGCTTGTGGCAGTGGCGGATCTGCTCGAGATCGGGATCGACGAAGATCGAGACGTCGATGCGCGCGTCGAGCAGCTGCCCGACCACCTTCTCGACGTTTCCCGAATGCAGCACGACATCGAGTCCGCCTTCGGTCGTGACCTCGTCTTTTCGCTCCGGCACGAGCGTCACCTGATCGGGCTTCACCGTCTGCGCGATGCGCACCATCTCCGTCGTGCCGGCCATCTCGATGTTGAGATGCGTCGTCACTGTTCTGCGCAACAGCTCGACGTCGCGGTCCTGGATGTGCCGCCGGTCGCCGCGCAGATGCACGGTGATTCCCTGCGCGCCTGCCAGCTCGCAAATCACGGCCGCTGCGACCGGATCCGGCTCGTCGGTCTTCCGCGCCTCGCGGATGGTGGCGATGTGATCGATATTCACTGCTAATCTCATAGTTCCTCTCGTGTGGAGCGGCGGCCGCCCTCGGCCGCCGAATCGTTCCGGCGCCCGAGGGCGGGCGCCGCTCCACTGGATTGCGTTAACTTAGCAGCATGGCTCCGCGTCACATTCGCAATGTCATAGTCGCCGCGGTTTTGGTGCTCGCGGCGGGCGCGTTTGTCGTCTTCGGACGCGGCCTCTGGTACCCGCTGCTCCTGCAAATCACCGGCGGCACGCCGTCCGTCGCCGGCGTTGTCGTGCGCTACGGTCCCGCGGCGCGCGCTCGACTCAAACCGCATTTCACACAAGTGGGCGTTGCGTATCCGCCGAAGAAGATCGCGCTGCTCGTGTTCAAGCGTGAGCGCCGCGTTTCACTCTGGGCCGACGGAAAATTCGTTCGTGCGTATCCGATTCTCGCCGCGAGCGGACACGCGGGACCGAAGCTGCGCCAAGGCGACTATCAAGTTCCGGAAGGTTTGTATCGCATCGAGTTTCTGAATCCGGCGAGCAGCTATCACTTGTCGATGAAGGTGAATTATCCGAATGCCTTCGATCAGCGCATGGCCGCGCGCGATCACCGCACGAACCTCGGCGGCGACATCTTCATCCACGGCAAGAACGTCTCGATCGGCTGCGTCGCCCTCGGCGATCCGGCAATCGAAGAGCTGTTCACGCTCGCGGCGGACGCGGGCCATCAGCGCATCCGCGTCATCATCGCGCCGAACGATCTCCGCACCGGCGGCGCGATCTTCGACGAGACCGCGCCGCAGTGGGTCGGCGAGTTGTACCGCATGATCGGCGCCGCGCTGGCGGAGTTCCCGGTGTGGATGGAATCGAACAGCGCGATGGACGTGAGCGGACGATTCAAGACGAAGGCGTTTCGTTAGTTCGAGAATGGCCAGCCGGTGCCAGATCTCGGCGGACGGGTGCACGGAAGCCGCCTACACCTCCACGAGCGTTTCGTCGCAGCTGTTCGTCGTGCGCGGCATTCGTTAGCGGGCGCTGTCATCCCGAGCGTAGCGAGGGACCTGGGTGGGTGGCGCGCGATCGATGCCCCTCCCGCCCAGGTTCCTCGCTCACGCTCGGAATGGCATGCCTCGCCTGTATCGTTGACTGCGACCGGCAATGCTCTATCGTTTCGACAACATCGAGAAAAGTTACGGCCCGCACGACGTCCTCAAGGGCGTGACGTGGCAGCAGAATCCCGGCGAGCACGTCGGCCTCGTCGGCCGCAACGGCGCGGGGAAGACGACACTCTTTCGTTTGCTGCTCAAGCAGGAAGAGCCCGATCACGGCACGATCCTTCGCGCGAATGGATTGACGATCGGTCACGTCGGACAGCACCTCAACGCCGAGCCGGGGATGTCGCTCTTCGATTTCGTCGAGACCGCATTCGATGAGGTGTTGCGGATTGAACGGAAGATGCGCGCGATCGAGCACGATCTCGCCGATGCATCGCGTCCCGATCACGAGCGAATGCTCGAGAAGTATGCGGAGCTCCAGCACGACTACGAGCACGCCGACGGATACACGCTGCATGCGGAAGTGGAGCGCGTGCTGACCGGCGTCGGGTTCGCCGACAAAACGGAGTGGGATCGCGACATTCAGCAGTTTTCCGGCGGACAGCAGAACCGCGCGATGCTCGCGCGCGTGCTGCTGACGCGCGTCGATCTCCTGCTCCTCGACGAGCCGACGAATCATCTCGATCTCAAAGGGATCGAGTTTCTCGAAGAGTTTCTGCAGGAGTTCAAGGGCAGCTACCTCCTGATCTCGCACGACCGCACGTTTCTCAATCGCACGGTCGCGAAGATCGTCGAGCTCGCGCACGGAAAGCTCGTCGAGTATCACGGCAACTACGAGAAGTTTCTCCAGCTCCGCGCCGAGCGGATGGAGAAGATGGCCAAGGACTACGAGCGGCAGCAGGAGTACATCGCCGAGACGCAGGACTTCATCCGCCGCAACCTGGCCGGACAGAAAACGAAGCAGGCGAAGTCGCGCCGCAAGATGCTCGACAAGCTCGATGAGCTGGAGCGTCCGGAAGCGGACGAGACGCTCGCGAAGTTCAACCTCGACGGCGGCGCGCGCTCGGGTGCGGTCGCGCTCACGATCGATCGAGTGACCGCCGGTTGGGTAAGCGATCGCCCTGTCGTGAACAACTTCACGTTGCAGGTCCGCCGCGGCGAGCGCTACGCGATCATGGGGCCGAACGGCTCCGGCAAGTCGACGCTGCTCAAGACACTCGCACAGCGCATCCCGCCGCTCGCCGGCACGATCGCGCCCGGCCACAACGTGCGCGTCGGCTACTACGACCAGACCCTCGGCGACCTGAAACCGGCCGGCCGCGTGATCGACGAAGTCTGGGACCTCGATCATTCGCAAACCGAGGAAGAAGTGCGGTCGTATCTGGCGCGGTTCTCGTTCTTCGACGACGACGTGTTCAAGAAAACGCGCGACCTGTCGGGTGGCGAGAAGGGACGGCTCGCCCTTGCGAAGATCATGTACGTCGGCGGCAACGTGATGCTGCTCGACGAGCCGACGAACCACCTCGACGTTTACACGCGCGAAGCGCTCGAAGAAGCGCTCGAGAATTTCACCGGCGCGCTGATCGTCGTCTCCCACGACCGCTACTTCATCGACCGCGTCGCCGAGAACATCATCCTCGTCGAGGATGGACACGCCGAGGTGTACACCGGCAACTACTCCGAGCTCGTGGAGAAATTCAAAGAGGGGACGGCTGCGCCGCAGAAAGTCGACGTGGTGGAGGACAGGCGATCTCGCGCGTCCGGACAGGCAGGATTGCCTGTCCTCCACGCTGAATCGAGATCCGATCGCACCGAACAAAAGAAGCGCGACAAGCGCATCAAGAAGATCGACGAAGAGATCGCGCTCCTCGAGTCGCGCATCTCCTCGGCGGAAGGTGAGCGCGAGCGCAACGACCTCCTGCTGTGCGCGGAAGAAGTCTTCCGCGACGGCGAGCGCGTGAAGAAAATTCACCAGCAGAACAGCGATCTCAAGGCGATGATCGAGCTGCTGTACGGGAAGTGGGAAGCGCTGGCGAAGGAGAAAGAAGAATTGGAAAGCGCGGTGGTATGAACGCCTCCATCATCGCCGTCGGCTCGGAGATGCTCGGGCCGACGCGCACTGACACGAACTCTCTCAAAATCACCGCGGCGCTCGAAGACTTCGGCGTCGGCCTCGTGCGCAAGTCGATCGTCGGCGACACGCTTGCCGATCTGCGCGACGAGATCCTCTACGACGTCGAGCGCGCCGACATCCTCGTCATCACCGGCGGCCTCGGTCCGACCGAAGACGATCTCACGCGCGAAGCGCTCGCCGCGGCGTTCGGCCTGGAGATGGAAGTCGACCAGTCGATCATCGACCGCATCGCCGCGCGCTTCGCGGCGCGCGGCTGGGTCATGCCCGAGGTCAACAAGCGGCAGGCGAATGTCTTCAAGGGGCAGACGACGCTCACCAACGAGCGCGGCACAGCGCCGGGATTTCACATCGAGACACGCGGGAAGCACGTTTGGATTTTTCCCGGAGTCCCGCACGAGCTGGAGTGGATGATTGCGACGTACTTTCGTCGGTGGCTCGAAGAGCTCAGCGGGGGACGCGCGCGCCATCGCCGCGTTTTGAAAATCGCGGGACTCACCGAGTCCGGCGTCGAAGAGAAACTGAAGCCGTACTATGACGCGCACGCGCCCGAAGTGCCGACGATCCTCGCGTCGCAGGGACACATCGAGATTCATCTGCAGTCCGACGGCGCCGAAAACGAAGCACGCGCGTTGCTCGCGGCGCGCGAGCGCGAGCTCGCCGACATCTTCGGCAACAACGTCTTCGGTTACGACGACGACACGATCGAAAGCGTGATCGGCGCGCTGCTCAAATCGCGCAACGAAACGCTCGCCACCGCCGAGTCCTGCACCGGCGGCCTCCTCGGCTCCCGCATCACCGACGTCTCCGGCAGCTCGTCGTACTACCTCGGCGGCGCCGTCTGCTACACCGCCGCCGCAAAAATCGCGATGGCGGGCGTCGACGAAGCGCTGATCCGCGAACACGGCGAAGTCTCCGAGCCGGTCGCGATCGCACTGGCCAACGGAGTCCGCGAAAAATTCGGCGCCACCTGGGGCGTCGGCATCACCGGCATCGCCGGCCCGACCGGCGGAACGCCGGAGAAGCCGGTCGGCACCGTCCACATCGCCGTCGCCTGGCCGGAGGACGTCAAGCACCGCAAGTTTTTCTGGCAGGGCCCGCGCACGATCATCAAGTGGTTTTCGACGCAGTTCGCGTTGGACATGTTGCGGCGGTCTGTTTTAAAGCGTAGTTGACGCGACGCAGACGTTGAGCACATGTTGTGTGTATGAAGCGCTTGAATATCGCGGTAGACGGAGACTTGCTCGAAAGGACCATGCAGGTCAGCGGCGAACGGACGTATGCAGCAGCAATCACCAAGGCCATGAAGGAATTGGTACGCGTGTCCGATCTCAAGTCGGCAATCGAGGCCATGCGCGCCAAGAAAGACTTCTTCTATCCCGGCTATTTCGAACAGATTCGGCCGAATTCCTGGTATGCACTGGAAAAGAAGGCGAAGGCGGAACGATCGTCGAAGCCGTCAAATAAGGCGACTCGTGGCCGTCGTGCTCGTTGATGCGAGCATCTGGCTGGACGTTGTGCGCGGCCGAAGCGACGATCTCAGGCGCGTTGCGCCGCTCGAAACCGCAGGTCGTGAGGTGGCGATAAGCATGCCGTGAGGCGGAGCAATCCACGCAGCCGGCCGTGCCGGCTAGCCGCTCCGCATCCGCACCCAATTCGTGATCACGTCGTTGTAGAGCACGACGATCATCAGCGTCGCCAGCACGGCGAAGCCGAGTTGTTGGATGCGCTCTTTCACCTGGAGCGAGAGGTCGCGGCGGGCGGCTCCTTCGATCAGGAGGATCATGATGTGGCCGCCGTCGAGGACGGGGATGGGGAGGAGGTTCATGACTCCGAGTTGGAGGGAGATCAGGGCGACGAGGTTGAGGAATTCGGCGACGCCGCGCCTGAGCATGTCGCCGGAGATTTTGGCGATGGAGAAGGGGCCGCTGAGCTCTTTCACGCTGCCGTGGCCGCGGACCATGCGCCCGAGGGCGGTGCCGGCGAGCTTCAGCATCTTGATGTTTTCCTGGACGCTGTAGCGCAGCGCGGGGAAGAACGAGAGCTTGAAGGGAATCGTCGGCGGGATGATGCCGCGCGTGGTGTCGCCCGCGTCCTTCGGCGGCGCGAGCCGCACGCTGCGGCGTTCGGCGCCGCGCATGATGTCGAGCACGATCGGCTTCTGAATGTTCTTGCCCGAGATCTCGGCGAGCTGCTCCATGATCTGCACGGGATTGCCGTTCACGGCGACGATCTGGTCGCCGCTGCGCAGGTCCGCAGCGGCCGCGGAAGAACCGGGCTGCGTGCGGTTGACGATCGCGTCGATTCCGTAGCCGATGCCGACGCGGCCAACGGGTCCGTAATCGCTCTCTTCCTGCACCGGCGTCATCGTGGTCGTGTGCCGCACGTTGTTGCGTAGGTACGTGACCTTCAGCGGTGTGCCCGCGTTCATCGAGAAGACGAGCCGTACGTCGTCGTAGTCCTTCACCGGCTCGTTGTTGACGGCAACGATCTGGTCGCCGGGAAGCAGTCCTGCTTTCGCCGCCGGATAGCTCGCGGTCACGCTGCGCACGATCGGACGGATGACGTATTCCTCGCGTCCGATCATCGCCAGCACGGCGATGAGACCGAGGGCGACGAGGATGTTCATCGTCGGGCCGGCGATGAGGATCAGGAAGCGCTGCCACTTCGGCTTCGACAGAAAGTCGCCGGGATTGGCGGGGACGTTTTCTTCAGGCGTATCGCCGGACATTCGGACGTAGCCGCCGAGCGGAAAGATGGAGACGCGGTAGTCCGTCTCGCCGATGCGGAAGCCGAAGAGCCGCTTGCCGAACCCGAGCGAGAAGACGAGCACGCGGACGCGGAAGAGCTTGGCGACGAGAAAGTGACCGGCCTCGTGGATGAAGACCAGGAAGCCGAGGCCGATGATGATGCCGACGACGTTATAGGCGTAATCGCTCATGAGAATGGTTCAGTGCCGGACTGCAACATCGAGACCGCGCGCTTCGTTCCGCGCCCAGCCGTCCCAATGCAATGCATCGTCGACGGATGCGATCTCGCTGATGTTTCCGGCATGGCGTTCCAGGGTACGCTCGACTATGTCTACGATTCCGGTGAACGGAAGTTCTCCGGCCAGGAAACGCTCGACGGCGATCTCGTTCGCGGCGTTGAGCACGGCCGGCATCGAGCCGCCGGCGCGGACCGCGGAATAGGCAAGTGCGACGGCGGGAAAGCGGCGCGCGTCGACGTCGAGAAATTCGAGGGTGCGCATTTTCGCGAGGTCGAGTCGCGCGAACGGCGCGGCGACGCGCTCCGGATAGAGCAGCGCGTACTGGATCGGGAACTTCATGTCCGTCGTCGAGAGCTGCGCGATGATCGAGCCGTCGACGTATTCGACCATCGAGTGCACGATCGACTGCGGATGAATGAGGATGTCGATGCGCTCGGCCGGCATGTCGAAGAGGTGATGCGCCTCGATCACTTCGAGGCCCTTGTTCATCATCGTCGCCGAGTCGATCGAGATTTTGTTGCCCATCCGCCAGGTCGGATGCGCGAGCGCGGCTTCGATGCTGATGTCGCCGAACGTCGAGAGCTCGCGACGGAGAAACGGTCCGCCCGACGCGGTGAGGATGATGCGCTGCACTTCTTCGTGACGTCCCGCGCTCAGCGCCTGGTGCACGGCGTTGTGCTCGGAGTCGACGGGGAGAATCTCGCCGCCGAATTCGCGCGCGGTGCGCGTCATGACGTCGCCGGCGGCGACGAGCACTTCCTTGTTGGCGATGCCGACGCGCTTACCCGCGCGCAGCGCGGCGTGCACCGGCGCGATGCCGGCGGCGCCAACGATCGCGGCGATCACGGCATCCGCTGAAGGCAGCGCAGCGACAGCGCACGCGCCTTCGAGACCGGGAACGACTTCGATGTTCGGAAACCGCGCGCGCAGATGCGCGGCGTCGTGCTCGTTGCGGACGGAGACGAGCTCCGGTTGATAGCGCTCGATCTGTTCGGCGAGCAGCTCGACGTTGGAGCCGGCGGCGAGGCCGACGACGCGCAATCGATCGGCGAATGCGTCGACGACGGCGAGGGTGCTGCGGCCGACACTGCCGGTGCATCCGAGGATGGAGATCGTTCGCATATCAGGCGGACATGATGTTCAGCGAGCGGAAGCCGTGCACGATCAGCGTCCAGTAGCAGTACAGAATCGGCGCGGTGAAGAAAATCGAGTCGAAGCGGTCGAGGAAACCGCCGTGGCCGGGGATCAGCGTGCCGCTGTCTTTCACGTCGGCGGAGCGCTTCCACATCGACTCCGCGAGATCGCCGATCACGCCGGCGAACGAGAGAATCACGCCGGCGATGATCGCGTGCAGGAGAGGGATCTCTTTGAAGAACGTGAAGTGGATGACGACCGCGGCGATGATCGACGTCGCGATGCCGCCGGCGAGTCCTTCCACCGTTTTCTTCGGGCTGATCCGCGGCGACAGTTTGTGCTTGCCGAGCGATCTCCCGACGTAATACGCGCCGCTGTCGCCGAGCCAGACGACCAGCAGCAGAAAGAAAATCAGTTTCGCGCCGACGGGGAAATCTCCGCGCAATCGAATCAGCGATCCGCCGAGCATGCCGACGTACGTCGTCGCGAGGACGGCGATCGCGCTCGACGGCAGCGAGTCCTCGAGCGGCTTGCGGCCGAGAACGTACGACGCCGGAATCACGAGCAACGCGGTGAACATCCCGAACTCCACGGACAGCTCCTGCAGGATGAACGCCGCCATGATGACGAGCATGATCGCGATGCAGAGATAGATCGGGAGGTCGTAGCCTTTCGCGCGGCCGAGCGAGAGAAACTCGTGCAGCGCGAGAATCGCGATCAGCGCGATCGTCGCGTCGAAGACGTAGGGCGTATTTGTCAGGACGACCCAGATCGCGATCGGGGCGGCGACGAGCGCCGTGAGCTCACGGGCGAAGCGCATCGGTTGCGGTTGCGCGGTTACGCGGTCTCGCGGTTGCGCGGCACCATTCACCGCGCAACTGTGCAACCGCGCACCCGTCTATGACCCGTCCTCCGCTTCGACGAACATCTCCCTCTCCTCGGCCGGCTCGACCGCTCCATAGCGGCGCTCGCGCGCCTGGAAGTCGATGATCGCTTCGAAGAGATGGCGGCGGCGGAAGTCGGGCCAGAGCGTTTTCGTGACGTGGATCTCGGCGTACGCGATCTGCCACAGCAGAAAGTTCGACACGCGCAACTCGCCGCTCGTGCGGATGAGGAGGTCGGGATCCTCGACGTTCGCGGTGTAGAGATGATCGGAGAAGAACGCCTCATCGATCACTGCGTCGCTCATCTCCTTCTCGCGAAGGAGATTCATGATGCGATTGCAGGTGTCGACGATCTCCGCGCGTCCGCCGTAGTTGAGCGCGATCTGAAACAGGAGTCCGCTGTTGCCGGCGGTCTTTTCTTCCGCGTAGCGCAACTCGCGCTGCACCGTCGGATCGAGTCCGTCGATGCGGCCGATCGGAGTGAAGCGGATGTTGTTCTCCATCAGCGTCGCCAGCTCTTTGCGGAGGTACTCCTTGAGCAGCATCATCAGCGTCATCACTTCGATGCGCGGGCGCTTCCAGTTCTCGACTGAGAACGCGTAGAGCGTCATGACGCCGAGCTCGAGGCGCGCGGCGGTTTCGACGGTTTCACGCACCGAGGTGATGCCGGCGCGGTGGCCTTCGACGCGCGGCAGGCTGCGCGCGCGCGCCCAGCGGCCGTTGCCGTCCATGATGACGGCGACGTGTCGCGGGAGGCGCTTGAGATCGATTTTGTCGAGGAGCGTCTCCTCGATCGAGCCGGGCACGGCCAGCTTGCTGACGTCGATCACAGAGCGGGGATGTTAGCACCGGTTACTCCGTTGCGCGGTTACGCGGTTACGCGGCGCTGCGCAACCGCGCGACTGCGCGACCGAGCAACCTCAGTATCGAATCTCCTTCAATACCAATCCCTTCGCCGGAGCCGTCCAGCGTGCTTCGTCGAACAGCGCCTCCGGCTCGATCCGCCCTCGTCCGATCTCGATGAGCGATCCGGCGATGCGGCGGACCATGTAGCGGAGGAATCCGTCGGCGGTGACGGTGATGCGGACGGCGTTGCCCTCCCGTGCAACCTCGATCGACTCGATCGTGCGCGTCGTCGACTCCACTTCCGGCTCGGCAACAGTGAATGCGCGGAAGTCGTGCGTGCCTTTGAGCGCTTGCGCGGCGTCGTGCATGCGCGCGACGTCGAGCGCATGCGCGACGTGCGCATGCGTCTCGCTCGCGAACACGTCCGCCACCTCGGCGTTCCAGATGCGGTACTCGTACGTCTTCGCTTTCGCGGAGAAGCGCGCGTGGAAGTCGTCTGCGACTGCTTCGACGCGCGTGACGCGCACGTCGGACGGCAGGAGTTGATTGATGCCGAGGATCAGTCCGCGCGGCGGGATGTCGAACGGGGGATCGATGTGCGCGCGTTGCGCGAGCGCGTGCACGCCGGAATCGGTGCGTCCGGCGCCGTGCACGCGCAGCGGCTCGCGGAAGAGTTTCTCGAGCGCCTCTTCGACGACCTGCTGCACGCTCAACGCGTTGGCCTGGCTTTGCCAGCCGGCGTAGCGCGTGCCGAGGTACTGGATCGTGAAGAGGACGCGCATTTAGGGTGCAGAGTGCAGGGTGCTGGGTGCCGGGTTGCGCGACTCAGCACCCGGCACTCAGCACCCGTTTCTATCGCGTGTCGCGCGCGATGATCTGTTCGCGCGAAAAGCCCGACTCGTTCGAGATCTGATCGACGACGCCGATCGAGATCTTGTTCAGACCCGGCTCGGTCAGCAGCTCCAGCGTGTACGTGTAGAACTTCCCGCTGATCGTCTTCATCTGATCGTTCGGGACGTGGATCTGATGTCCCTTGCGCGCCACGTCGGACATATCGTTGTCCTTGTTCGCGACGACGACGTAGATGTCGAATCCACCGGCGTACTCGCTCTCCCCCTGCGGCAGGAGCGCGAGCTTGGCCATCGGGATCTGCACGTCGACCGGCACTTTGAAGTAGCCGTCGCCGGTCGGGATCGCCTGTCCGAGCCGCGTAAGAATGCCGAGGTCATTCTCCTTGACGCGATAAAGCAGATTGGCGACCACGCGGTCGCTCATCTCCGCGTACACCGACTTCTCGACGAACGTCTGGCGGCTGCGGACGATGAGGTCCTTGCGATTCTTCAGCTTGACGGAGAGATAGCGCTGGCGGTCGACGCGCTCCGTACCGGCGCGATAGCCGAGGGAGTAGTACGAGTCGAGATCGCGCTGGATGCGCTGGAAGGCGGCGGCGAAATTGTTCGACTGCACCGACGCGAGTCCGCCGGTCATGTCGGCCATCAGCTGCATCGACTCCATCGAGTTCGTGCTCGCGGCCTGCGTCACCGTCGTCGACGTCGGGTTCGAGTATTCGGCCGACATGTCGGTGCCGCCGACGAGACCGGCCGCGTGGATCGTGTACATCGTGATGTCGTTCGCGTTCGCGGTCTTGGCGACCGACTGAATGAGATTCGAGGCGTCGTACGACACGGTCTCGAGCATCGTCGAGCCGACGCCCCATCCCTTCGTGCGCTGCATCTCGTCGATCATGTAGAACGCTTCGCGGCCCGGCTGCATCGGGAAACCCTCACTGGTCAACACGAGGATTTTCTTTCCCTCGACGCCGGCCAGCGTCGTGAGCAGGCCGTTGAGCGACGCGACGCTCTGCCGCAGGTCGTGCTCGTTCGACGACGCGTACGAGCGCGCAATCGACATCGCGTCGTCGTAGCTTTGCGCGTCGCGGATCTGGTCCTGCACCTGCTTCCATTCACTCTTCGCCGCGACGCCGAGGCCGGATTCCTTTGAGATCGTGTCGATCATCGAGATGATCTGATTGATGTCGCGCGTGAACGGCACGCGGATCTTCATGCTGCGGTTGTACGTCGCCATCATCGCCTCGTCGCCGGGGCGCATCACCTTCTGCACGAATTCCTTCATCTGCTGGAAGACGCGGTTGCGGTTGAACGGCGCGAGCGAGAGGTTGTCGACGTAAAAGATGATGCGGCGCTTCAGATTTTCGTTGAGCTGGTCGTTCGACGGCTCGGCGGCCGGCTGGCCCGGCACTTCGACGGCGACGTTCTTCGCCTTCGTCCCTTCGACCTCGTAGAAGTTCGTGACGACTTTCTTCGTGCCGTTCTCGTAAACCTCGAAGTCGTCCTTGGTGAGGCCGGTGACCGGATTTCCCTTGCGGTCAGTGACGATGACGTCGACGTCGATGACGCGGATGTCGATCGACTCGACGAGCTTCGGCTGCGCCGGCTCAGGCGGATTCTTCTGCGCGGCGAGAGGAAGGGCGACGATCGCGACGATCAGAGCGAGAGTACGTTTCACTGGTTTTTGGCCTCCGGAGCTCGGGCTCATGGGCTGATAGGCTCACAGGCTCATAGTGTTCTGTTCTATGAGCCGATGAGCCTTTGAGCCTCTGCGCCTAGGTTTGACGATCACTGCCGCGCGCACGTTACAGCGCTGGCGTGCTCCGTGCGAGAATACGGGCGCGAATACGAAAATTCCGATGCGCGGAATCAGTCAAGTGCAAGGCGGTAAACAAGATCCGCTCACGTTCTCGAAGATGGCAGGAGGCGGAAACGACTTCGTCGTCATCGACAATCGCGGCGGGAGGGTGACGGATCCGGGCGAGCTGACGCGGCGCATCTGCACGCGCGCGCTGTCGGTCGGCGCGGACGGGCTCATCCTCATCGAGGGCGCCTCGCGCGCGACGTTGCGCATGCGCTACTACAACGCCGACGGTGGACTGGCGGCGTTCTGCGCGAACGGGACGCGTTGCGCGGCGCGGTTCGCGTTCCTCAACGTGATCGCCGGACGGCGGATGACGATCGAGACCGATGCCGGGATCGTGGCGGCGGAGATCGGCGAAGGCGGATGGGTGACGCTGACGCTCCCCGCGCCGTACGCGTTCCGCGCGCAGCGGCCGCTGATGGTGGGGGATCGGTTGATTCACGGCAGCTCGCTGATGGTCGGCGTGCCGCATTACGTGATTTTCCTGCGCGACGATCTCTGGTCGCAGAACATCGCGCCGCTGGGATCGGCGATCCGCAATCATCCCGACTTGCAGCCGGACGGCGGCGCGAACGTCAACTTCGTCGTGATTCGCGACCCGCACGCGATCGAAGTGCGAACGTACGAGCGTGGAGTCGAGAACGAGACGCTCTCCTGCGGCTCGGGCGTCGTCGCGTCGTCGGTGACGAGCGCTTTGTTCGGCAAAGTGAAGTCGCCGGTTTCGGTGCTCACGCGCAGCGGCATCACGCTGGAGGTGTCGTTCGCGCTCGCGGGCGGCGCGGTCGACAGCGTGCAGCTCAAAGGTGACGCGCGGCACATCTATCGCGCTACCATCACGCCCGAGACTCTCGAAGGGTTCGATCCGGAATTCGTCCGCGACCCGGCGTCGAGAGTCGCGGTCTCCTAAAGAGTGAAGCACGTTCAGTGGATCATCGCCGTCGCCGTCTCGGCGTTCGCGTCGCATTTCGCCTTGCAAAACGCGACGCCGATCGATCGCGCGCTGCCGTTCATCGCGCTCGTGATTGCGGTCGTGGCGTGGACGTTCGACGACGTCGCGACGCTCATCGCCGTACCGCTGTTGATGGTGGCGGAGATTGCGATCGCGGATGAGACGATGCGCCTGGTCGCATTCGGCGTGATCGTCGCCGCAGCCCTCATCCCTCGAATTTCGAGCCTCGAGCTTCGAACCTCCTCGATTCTCACGATTGCCTCGATTCTCGTGCTGCGCTGGATCCCGCGCCCCGATCACATCGTGCGCGAAATCGTCATCATCCTCATCGCCCTCGCCACGACCTGGGTCCTCGGCCGCACTCCTTTCGCCGTCACGGTTGCCGTCCTCGCGGCGCTCTTCACTCCCGCGGTTCCGCTGCGCACGCTCGTGCTTCCGCTGCTCGTGCTCGTCGTCGCGACGCTCGCGCGTCTCTTCGGCATGCCGCGCCTCCGCCTCGCGCTTCCCTCGGCGATCGCGCTCGCGTTCGCGCTGATCTTCTTTGCCTGGAGCGGCATCGTCGCGCGCGCGTTTCCGTATTTTCTGAAGCCGCCGCGTCCGATTGCCGAGCGTTACACGATCAACGCCGCGCTTCCCGCTTCGCGGTCGGAGACGTTCGTTGTGCCCGGCGATGCGCACGCGCTCATCGTCTCCGGCGCCAACGTTTCGCGCTTGCGCCGCGGCGCGCCCCTCGGCGTGATCGAGCCCGGCAACATCGCCGTGCGCATCGGCGACGCCGCCGATTGGGGCTACCTCCGACGCGACCAGTTTTTCGGCACGCACAATCCGCTGCCGCGCGATCCCGCGGGACAGCTGCGCGAGTACGGCTACGACGCCTGGATCGACGGCGCGGGCCGCATCGCATTGCCGCGCGGCGCGCGCACGATTCGCATCACCGCGGACGCGAGCCTGCCGCCCGGCGCGTCGCTGCAGGTCGAGGGATTCGAGATCGTCCGCCGATGATGATCTGGACGATCTTCGCGCTGGTCGCCTTGCCGCTCGTCGTCCTGCGGCGACGTACGCTCGTCGCGTACTACGCGACCGACATCGCGACGTGGCTCCTCGCGTTGCTGCTCCATCTGCGCTTCCCCGAAGTCGACGCGTACCTCGGCTTCGTCGCGGTTGCCGTCCTCAAGCTCGCAACGTTCTCGCTGTTTCTCGCACGCGGCACGGACGTCCGCTGGTCCGCGAATCGCGCCGCGCTCGTCGCGGCGATCGTCTACACGTTGACCATCCCGGCGATGCTGCGCACGCCGATCGACGGCGACGAGCCGTACTATCTCCTCGTCACCGAGTCGATCGTGCACGACGGCGATCTCGATCTTGCCAATCAGTACCGCACGATCGAGCACACCGCCAGCGGCCGCCGCGACCTCGGGCCGCAGTTCGGCGATCCGGTCGGCAAACACGGCGAGCAGTACTCGCGTCACGAGCCGTTCCTGCCGCTGCTGATGGCGCCCGGCTACGCGATCGCGGGACTTCCCGGCGCGATTGCCGTCATCGCGCTGTTCGGCGTACTCCTCGTCCGCTCGACCGTGCGCTGGATGGAAGACGAAGGCGTGAGCGACGCCGCCGCGCGCGCCGTCTTTCCGTTCTTCGCCTTCGGCCCGCCCGTGCTGTTCTACGCGACGCGCATCTGGCCCGAAGTGCCGGCCGCGTTTTTCTACGTCGAGAGTCTGCGCGGATTGCGCAATCAGCGGGTGCAACGCTGGCTGCCGGCGATGGTCGCGCTGGTCTTGTTGAAATTGCGATTCGTGCTGCTCGCGATCGGCCTCGTCGCGATGCATGTCATCCCGAGCGTAGCGAGGAACCTGGGCGGGCGGGGCGCGAAGACCAGACCTCGCAGCCCCTCCCGCCCAGGTCCCTCGCTCACGCTCGGGATGACAATCGTGGCGATCCTCGCGATTCCGCTCCTCATCGCGTACCTCGTCACCGGCAACGCGTTCCTCGCGCACAACTGGCGCGAGCTGGTCCCTGCCGGCAATTACGCGCGCGGCATCGCCGGCCTTCTCGCCGACGGCATGAGCGGCATCGCGTTCCAGGCGCCCTTCTATCTCCTCGGTCTCTTCGCGCTCACGCGCTGGCGCTCGTCGCCGCGCGGATTTCGCACCGGCATGCTCGCGTCGCTGCTGTACATCCTCTATCTCGCGCCGCGTCCGGAATGGTTCGGCGGCTGGGCGCCGCCGCTGCGCTACATCGTCTTCCTCACGCCCGTTCTCGCGTTAGGCGCAGCCGCGGTGTGGGACCGCGTCTCACCCGGCTTCGTCGCGATCATCGCCGCGTGGACGATCGGCCTCACGATTTACGGCGTCGCGCGCCCGTTCCGTCTCTTCCACATTTCCAATGGCGAGAACGCGATCGGCGAGTGGCTGTCGAGACACTATCTCGCCGACTTCTCGCGCCTCTTCCCGAGCTTCATCCGCATGAACGCCGCCGCGTGGATCGGCGTCGCTGTCGTGATCGCGCTGATTCTTCTCGTGATCCCGAAGCGCAAGATCGATCTCGCAATCCCGCTCTTTGCGCTTGCCCTCGGCATCGGCTTTCGCACGGGCTTGAATCCCGCGAACCATGTCGAGTTCGAAGACGCGCACGTGATGCACGACAGCAGCAAGCTCTATCCGAAGTTCTACACGTTGATGCGCGTGGCGTATCGCGGCGGATGGGTGCTCGAGGCGCCCGACTCGATCTCCTTTCTGGCGAACGAGGGAACGTGGAGGCTCGACTACATCAGCGGTCCCGGCGCGACGATCGAGCTCGCCGGCCGCACGTACCACGCGCCTGCGACCGATCGCTACGCGTCGATCCAGGTCGTCGTCCCGAAGTCGGGACGCGTGCAGCTGCGCTGCGTTGACGGATCGATCAATGTTGATCGGATGGTCCATGACTGACGTCGATTTGGAGATTGATCTGATCGTCCTCGACATCGACGGCGGTCCAATGCTCGACGAATGTCTCTCCTCAATCCGCGCGCAGACGGCCCCGCCGCGATCGGTCGTCGTATTCGACAACGGCTCGCGCATTCCGACGCGCGCACAGAACGTCATCCGCAGCGAAACGAACCTCGGCTTTGCACGCGGAGTGAACGAAGCGTTCGCGCACACGACGGCGCCGTACGTCGGCGTCATCAACAACGACGTCGTGCTCGATCCTGACTGGCTCGAACACGTGCGCGGCGCGCTCGATCGCGACGAACAGCTCGCCGCCGTGCAGACGATCATCCGCCGCCCCGACGGCGCGATCGACGGCGCCGGCGTTGACATCAGCGACGGTACGTTTCGCCAGATCGGTTACGGCCAGGAGATCGGCGCGCCGCTTGCCGTCGCCTGGGGCGTCTCCGCCACGGCCACGCTCTACCGCCGCTCCGCTCTCGGCGGCCGCGTGTTCGAAGAACGCCTCTTCGCGTACTACGAAGACGTCGAATTGTCCGCGCGCCTCCGCGCTTCCGGCTGGCGCGTTGCCGTGCTCCCCGTCGTCAAGGCCACGCATCGCGGCTCGATGAGCGCGCGCGTGCTCGGCCGCCGCGCGCTGCGTCTCCGCACGCGCAACCGCTACCTCGTCGCGCGCATGCATCGCGGCGCGGGACGCATCGGCGCGCTGTTGTGGGAAGATGCGCGGCTCGCGCTGCGCGGCCGCACCTCGCTCGCCGGCGTGATCGAAGGTCTATGGTCCAGGTTGTAGTCCACACCCCAGACGTCGTCGGCGAGCGCATGGCCGGCCCCGGCATCCGCGCCTCGCACCTCGCAGCGGAGCTGGCCAAACATTTCGACGTGACGTTGATCGCGCGAATGGAGGATAGGCAATCTTGCCTGTCCGGACAGGCAGGATTGCCTGTCCTCCACCACGGCAGCGCAGCCGCCCGCTCCGCCATCCGCAACGCCGACGTCCTCATCGGCCAGCCCGCGCGCGGATTCCGCGTGCGCCGCCCGCATCAGAAAATCATCTACGATCTCTTCGATCCCACCGTCCTCGAGCTGCGCGAGCTTTACGGCAACAAGCCCTCTTTGCGGCAGCGCGTGCATCTCGCGGCGGAGTGGTGGCGATTGTCGGAAGCGCTGATGCGCGCGGACCTCCTCATCTGCGCCTCGGCGAAGCAGCGCGAGTTCTACGCGCAGCTGCAGAGCAGCGACCCGTCGTGGATCGAAGTGCCGTTCGGTGTCGACCTGAACGAAGTGCGCGCATGCGAGAAGCCGCGCGACAACATCGTCGTGTGGGGCGGCGGGTTGTGGGAGTGGCTCGATCCGGCGAGTGCGGTCGATGCGATCGTGCGGCTGAATCGCGAAGGCGTGCGCGCGAAGCTCTTGTTTCTCGGACGCGCACGTCCGAACGTCAATCTGATTGATCGCCGCCGCGAGGATCGTTTCGATGACCTGCTCGTGCGCGGCGAAGGACACGTGGCCGCGAACGCCGAGTGGGTTCCGTATCGCGAGCGCCTCGCATGGCTGCGCTCCGGCAAAATCGCTATCATGCTCCATCGTCGTACGGCGGAAGCCGACTACTCGATTCGAACGCGGCTCTTCGACGCGATCGCCGCCGCCACACCGGTCGTGGCGACGGCCGGCGGGTTCGCCGCCGATCTCGTCGCACGCGAACGCCTCGGCATCGTCGTTCCGCCGGAAGACGCCGGAGCGGTAGCGGAGGCGATTCGAGTGCTGCTCACGAACGACGAATTCTTCGCGGCATGCGTAGAACGGTTGGAAGCGATCCGGCCCGGGTTCGCGTGGGAGGTCGTGACGCGTCCGCTGGTGGATGCGATTTTGAAATGGCAGTGATAGAAACCGATGTCATCCTGAGCGAAGCGAAGGATCCTCCGCGTCCTTGCGCCGGGGCTCCTTCGCCGTCTTCGCGGCTCAGGATGACGGATTTGTCCATCCTGATCGTGACGTGGAACAGCGAGCGCTGGATCGATCGCTGTCTTCGCTCAATCCCGGCCGCGTGCGAAGGGCTCGAATACGAAGTCGTCGTGCACGACAACTCGCACGAGAACATCGGCTTCGCCGCGGGAACGAATCGCGCGTTCGCAAAGTCGCGCGGCCGCTATGCGCTGCTCCTGAATCCCGACTGCGAGCTCGAGCCACGCGCGCTCACGCAGCTGTACGACTTCCTCGAGTCGCGTCCGCACATCGCCGCCGCGGTGCCGCTGCTCGTCGACGACCAGGGACGAGCGCAGCGCGAGTTCCAGCTGCGGCGCTTTCCGACGCTCGGCTCGTTCGCGACGGAAGTGTTGTTGCTCGACAAGCTCTTTCCGCGAAATCCGACGACGGCGCACTATCGCTATCGCGACCTCGATCTCACGGAGCCGCGCCGCATCGAACAGCCGGCGGCGGCGGCGATGCTGATCCGGCGCGATGCATTCGACGACGTCGGACCGCTCGACGAACAGTTCGCGCCGGCATGGTTCGAAGACGTCGACTTCTGCCGGCGCCTTGCCGAACGGAAGCGCGAAGTGTGGGTCGTGCCGGATGCGCGCGCGCGCCACTTCGGCGGCGCGAGCCTCGAGCACATGCCGGTCTCGCGCTTCATCGAAGTGTGGTACGCGAACATGTGGCGCTACGCGAAAAAGTGGCTGCGGCCGGCGGAGGCGGAAGGACTGCGCTGGATCATCATCGGCGGCATGATGATGCGCTGCGCGGCGGCGCTCGTCGGCGTGAAGCACCGCGGCGCGACGCGCGGCGAGGCGGTGCGCGCATACTTGAGCGTGATGAGGAATGCGTTCGGACGTTGGAAGCCGAACTGAGGGTCGTCTCGATCGTCGTCGTCACTTGGAACAGCGCGCGATATCTGCCGCGCTGTCTCGAAGGCATCCGCGCGCAAACGCATCGCGACCTCGAAGTGATCGCCGTCGACAACGCGTCGAGCGACGATTCCGCGTCATACTTTGATCGCGTCATCCGCAACGCCTCCAACCGCGGCTTCAGCGCGGCCGTGAATCAGGCACTCGCCGTCGCGCGCGGCGAATTCGTGCTGCTGCTCAATCCCGATTGTTTTCTCGCGCCCGACTACATCTCGCAACTGTTGCCGGTTTTTGATGATGAGCACGTCGGCTCCGCGACAGGCTTGCTGTATCGCGAGAGCGGAGACGGAGTCGACTCCGCGGGCATGCGGATGACGCGGAGCGGACGCCATCTCGACATCGCGGTCGCGCCGAAAGAACGGACGGAAGTGTTCGGAGTCAGCGGCGCGGCGGCGATGCATCGCATGTCCTTCCTGCGCGATGCCGCGATCGACGGCGAGATTTTGGACGAAGATTTCTTCGCCTATCGCGAAGACGCCGATCTCGCCTGGCGGGGGCGTCTCTTCGGCTGGCGCGCCGTCTGCGAGCCGCGCGCGATCGCGCATCACGTGCGCCGCGTGACGCCGGAGACGCGGCGCACGTTGCCGCCTGAAGTGAACATGCATTCGGTGAAGAACCGCTTTCTGCTGCGCTTCAAAAACGAAGGCGCATACCTCGCGCTGCGCAACGCGCCGTTCGAGCTGTTTCGCGACTTCGTCGTCCTCGTTGCCGCGCTGACGATCGAGCGGACATCGCTTCCCGCATTCGCCTGGCTATGGCGCAATCATGCGCGCGTGCACGCGAAGCGCCGCGCGATTCAGCAACGCCGCAAGGTGAGCGACCGCGAGCTCGCGAGGTGGTTTCGTTGAAGATCGCCATCCTCGGCACGCGCGGCGTTCCTCCCGCGTACGGCGGCTTCGAGACCTTCGCCGGGGAGTTGTCGACGCGGCTCGCGCATCGCGGTCACGACGTGTACGTCTACTGCCGTAGTGGAGCGGCGCCCGCTTCGGGCGCCGGTTTGTGCGAAAAGCCGGCGGCCGAAGCGGCCGCCGCTCCACTTTGGAACGGCGTCCATCGCATCGAGCTCCCCGCCATCCGCCACAAATACTTCGAGACCGTCAGTCACACGCTCCTCTCCGCACTCGACGCGCTGTTCCGCGACTTCGACGCCGTCCTCGTCTGCAACGCCGCGAATGCGTTCGTGCTCCCGCTGCTGCGCGCGAAGCGCATGCGTGTCGCCATCAACGTTGACGGCATCGAGCGCCGCCGCCGCAAGTGGAACGCGTTCGGCCGCGCGGTGTACGCGATCGGCGAGGCGTTCTCGGCAAGCTTCGCGACGGTCATCGCCGACGCGGAAGTGATCGCGCGCTACTACCGCGAGCAATATCAAATCGACCCGGTCGTGATTCCGTACGGCGCGGAGTTTCCCGACGAAGAAGACTCCGACGTGCTGCAGCGACTCGGCGTGAAGGACTACATCCTCTACGTCAGCCGCTTCGAGCCGGAGAACAACCCGCTCGAAGTCGTCCGCGAGTACGAGCGGCTCCGAAACGCGCCGCCATTGGTGATGGTCGGCACCGGCCTATACGCCCTCGACCTCGTCGCCGAACTGCATCGTCACGCCAGCGACAAGATCCTCCTCCCCGGAGCGATTTACGGACGCGATTACCGCACGCTCCAGCGCAACGCACTCCTCTACATCCAAGCCACGGAAGTCGGCGGTACGCATCCCGCGCTCATCGAGGCGATGGCCTCGGGTGGCCGCGTCCTCGCCCACGACACCCCCGAGAACCGGGAAGCGGGAGGCGATGCCGTCGGTTACTTCGATGTCCATGCGTCCGGCGAGCTGTCAGGCATGATTTCCGAATTCCTCCGCAATCCGTTGCAACGGGACGAGTTACGCGCGCGCGCCCGGCTCCGCGCGTCCCGGCTATACTCCTGGGAACGGGTCACGGATGCGTATGAGCGACTGTTCGGCTCGCACGGGCTAGACGCTTGATCTGCACGCGCCGTAGTAGAAGAAGCGAAGACTGACTGGACAATGCTGAAACAGAAGGCACTGGTGATCGCGAGAATCGTCTACGGAGTCGATCTCGCCATCACTACGGTCGCATTCTTCACGGCGTTCTACGTCCGCGACGTGCTTCTGCCGTTCGTCGATCCCGGGCACTTCCCGACCGGCCTCTATCCGCTGCAGGAGTATCTGAAGATCTACCCGATCGTCCTCGTGATCTGGTCGGTGCTGCTCTTCACGTACGACAGCTACCACTCGCACCGCACGATTCCGCTCACGCGCGAGGGAGTCAACACGTTCCGCGTCGTCGGCGTCGGAACCGTGCTCCTCGCGACGCTCGCGTATCTCATTCCGCTGCGCCAGCTCTCGCGATCGTGGTTCGTCCTCTTCGCGATCCTCTCCGCGACACTCCTGGTGGCCGAGAAAATCCTGGTACGCTCGATCGCGCGCTGGGTCCGATCGAAGGGCCTCAACTACCGGACGCTCCTCATCGTCGGCACCGGTCGCCGCGCCACCGACATCGCCCACATGATCCTCGGCCACAAATATTGGGGCTACAAGATTCTGGGCTTCGTCTCCGATGGCCACCATCTTTCCAACGGCTGGGCGCGCTATCGCGTGTACGGCAGCGTGCCCGATCTCAAACGCATCCTCGAGGCGCATGAGATCAACGAGCCGATCGACGAGGTCGTCTTCGCCGTCACGCGCAAGAAGCTCGACGAGATGAAGCAGATTTTCCTGATGTGCGAAGAGCTCGGCATCCGCACGCGCGTGGCGATGAACTTCTTCCAGAACCGCGTCGCGCGCCTGGAGATCGAAGAGCTGGAAGGCGTGCCGTTCCTCACGTTCACCACCACGCCGTCGAACGAAACGCATCTCGCGTTCAAGCGCCTCATCGACGTCGGCGTCTCCCTGGTGATGCTTGCGCTCGCGGTACCGGCGATTCTCATCGCCGCGCTGCTCATCAAGCTGACCTCGCCGGGATCGATTCTCTTCAAGCAGCCGCGCGTCGGCCTCAACGGCCGCAAGTTCACGCTCTACAAGTTTCGCACGATGATCGCGGACGCGCACGCGCGCCGCGAAGAGGTCGCGCATCTCAACGAGATGAACGGCCCGGTGTTCAAGGCCAAAGACGATCCGCGCGTCACGCCGGTCGGCCGCTTCCTGCGCCGCTTCTCACTCGACGAGCTGCCGCAGTTCTGGAACGTGCTGAAAGGCGACATGAGCCTCGTCGGCCCGCGCCCGCCCATCCCCGAGGAAGTGGCGTCGTATCACCGCTGGCACCGCCGCCGTTTGTCGATGAAGCCCGGCATGACCTGCCTCTGGCAGATCAGCGGCCGCAACGACATCGACTTCGACCGCTGGATGCAGCTCGACCTCCAGTACATCGACAACTGGTCGCCGACGCTGGACTTCAAGATCCTGCTGCGCACGATCCCCGCCGTCCTCTCCGGCAAGGGCGCGTCGTAGTGGTTGCGCAGTCGCGCGGTCTCGCGGTTGCGCGGCGGTTCTTCACCGCGTAACTGCGCGACCGCGTAACTGAGCAACCATATACTTCGGGCCCATGCCGAAGTTGGATCCCACCACCGCCGAATTCCGCAAGGCCGCGCACGCGATCGTCGACTGGATCGGCGATTACTTCGATCACATCGACGACTATCCCGTGCTCTCGCGCGTGCAGCCGGGCGACGTCGAGAAACAATTCGCGAGTGCGGCCTCGGAGACCGGCAAGCCGTACGACGCGCTGCTGACGGAGTTCGCGCAGAAGATCATCCCCGGGATCACGCACTGGAACCATCCGTCGTTCTTCGCCTACTTCTCCGTCACCGGCTCGCAGGCCGGACTTCTCGGCGAGATGTTGAGCGCCGCGCTGAACATCAACGGCATGCTCTGGCGCACGTCACCCGCCGTCACCGAGCTGGAGACGGTCGCGCTGCGCTGGCTGCGCGATGCGCTCGGGCTGCCGTCGCATCACTTCGGCATCATCAACGACACGGCGTCGATCAACGTCTTCCTCGCCCTCGCCGCCGCGCGCGAGTTTCTCGGACTGAACATCCGCGGCGAAGGAATGACCGGCCGCGATATGCCGCCGCTGAAGGTCTACATCTCCGAGCTGACGCATTCGTCCGCCGAAAAAGGTGCGCTGGCCTTGGGCTTCGGCCAGAAAAACGTGGTGAAGATTCCGGTCGACGACAACCTGCAGATGCGTCCCGACGCGCTCGAAGCTGCGATCGCGCGCGATCGGGCCGCGGGCTCGATTCCGTGCGTGATCGTGGCGACTGTTGGAACGACGTCCTATGCGTCCGTCGATCCGATCCGCGCGATCGGTGAGATCGCCGCGCGCGAGAAGATCTGGTATCACGTCGACACCGCGTACGCCGGCTCGGCAATGATTTGCCCTGAGCTGCGCGTGCATTGGGACGGCATCGAGTACGCCGACTCGATCGTCGTCAATCCGCACAAGTGGCTCTTCACGCAGGTCGACTGCAGCGTGCTCTACACGCGCCATCCGGAAACGCTGCGCGAGACGTTCTCGCTCGTCCCCGAATATCTGAAGACCGCCGACACCGCCGAGATCAACTACATGGACTACGGCCTTGCCCTCGGACGCCGTTTCCGCGCCCTGAAATTGTGGATGGTGATGGAGCACTACGGACTCGAGCACATGCGCGCAGTGATCCGCGAGCAGATCGGTTACGCGCAGCGGCTCGCCGCCGAATTGCAGAAGCGGCCCAATGTCGAGCTCCTCGCGCCGCAGTCCTTCAGCGTCGTCGTCTTCCGCAAGAAGGACGAGGACACGATGGCGCTCCTCGATCGCATCAACGCCAGCGGCGAGCTCTTCGTCTCGCACACGAAACGCGGCGAGCACTACGGCATCCGCGTCGCCCTCGGCAACGGCGCAACGGAGTGGCGTCACGTGGAGAAGATTCTCAGTTTCCTCGAATAGGTTTGCGCGGCAGAAACGACGACCTCAGGCGCGTTGCGCCGCTCGAAACCGCAGCACGTGAGGTGGCGATCAGCATGCCGCGAGGCGGAGCAATCCACGCAGCCGGCCGTGCCGGCTAGACGCGGCGCGACGCGGTCGCGTATGAATTTTCATGCGATCGATTGCGATCTGCTGTCTGCTCTTTTTTGCGTGCAACGGCGAGCTGCCGACGGAGCCGCGGATGGAAGCGCGGGAGGCGAACGTCATCGCCGCCGGATGCCCGGCACAAGCCGCGGCGCTCGATGCCGATGCGATCGTGATGAAACCGAACAGCGTCTACACCACGACGGTGCGCGTCTGCTTTCCGCCGGCGGCGTTGCCGTGGGATTTTCTCGTCGGTCCGCCGGAGATCGCCGAGGGACGGGCATCGATCGCCGCGGGCCAGAGCAGTACGACGCTGACGATCTTCGCGAAGTCGCCGGGAATCGCGGCCGTGACGTACAGCGTGCCGAGGTTCGGACACGCGAATTCGACGGGTCTGATCGGGCGCATCCTTGTCGCCAATTCATTCAAGCGACGCAGCGCCTCGCACTAAGTGCACGATCGCGTCGCCGAACGCTTCCAGCTTCGTGTCGCCGATGCCGTAGATGCCGCGCAACTCGTACGGTGTCGTCGGCCGCACGCGCGCGAGCTCGCGCAGCGTGCGATCGCTGAAGATCACGTACGGCGGGACGCCGCGCTCTTCCGCTTCGCGCCGCCGCCACATGCGCAGCGTCTCGAAGAGATCGCGATCGTACGCGGCGAGATCATCGAGCGGAGTGCGCGTCGCGCGTTTGTTCGTCGCATCCGCTTTCTTCACGGCCGGCTGTCGCAACCGCACGTCCGCGAATCCGCGCAGCACTTCCCGTGAGCGTGTGCCGAGGCGGAGGATGGGATACTCGCCGTCGGACTGCGCGAGAAACTCCTGTGCGATCAGCTGATAAATCCACTCGCGCACGTCCTGGCGCGTGTATCCCTTCAGCAGTCCATACGTCGACAATTCGTTGTGATGGCGCTCGCGAATCTTCTCCGTGTCTTCGCCGCGCAGCACGCCGACGACGTGCGAGACGCCCCACGACTCGCGCAGGCGATAGACGCACGACACGATTTTCTGCGCGATCGTCAGCGCGTCGGAGACTTCTTCCGTTTCGCCGAGGCAGATGTCGCAGGCATTGCAGTCTCCGGTGAACTTCTGGCCGAAGTACTCGACGAGCGCGCGATGGCGGCACGCCGCGCCGGAGCAGTAGCGGTCCATGTCATTGAGATGGCGCAGCAGCGAATCGGCATGCGCGGAATCGCTCGTCTCGGTCTTCAACATCGAGCGCCACAGCATCGGATCGGCGCCGGAGTAGAGCAGCACGCACTCCGCCTCGAGTCCGTCGCGTCCCGCGCGTCCCGATTCCTGTTGATAGTGCTCGACCGACTTCGGCATCGCCGTGTGCAGCACGAAGCGGACGTTCGAACGGTCGATGCCCATCCCGAATGCGACCGTCGCGACGACGAGATCGCACTGTTCCTTCGCGAATGCATCCTGCGCGACGCGCCGCTCTTCTTGTGTCAGGCCGGCGTGATAGGCGACGGCGTGATGTCCGCGTTTCTGCAGCTTTTCGGCGAGCGAGTCGACGTCGCGGCGGCGCGTGCAGTAGATGATGCCGGCCTCGCCGCGATGACGCTCGATCACGTCGAGCACCTGCTTCGCCTCGTCGTGGCGCGGCAGCACGCGGTAGGTGAGGTTCGGCCGATCGAAGTCTCCGACGAGCACGAGCGGATCGCGCAGCCCGAGCTGCGTGACGATGTCGCGCCGAACCTCGGGAGTCGCGGTCGCCGTGTACGCGTGCATCGACGCGTCGGGAAACTCGTCGCGCAGTGTGCGCAGCTGACGATACTCCGGACGGAAATCGTGTCCCCAATGACTGATGCAATGCGCCTCGTCGATCGCGAACGTCTTCACGTCCGCGCGCCGCAGCATCTCGCGAAAGTACGGCACCGACATCCGCTCCGGCGAAACGAACAGCAGCTTCACGTCGCCGCGCAGCACGTCGCGCTCCACCGCGCGTACTTCTGTCAACGGAAGCGAGCTGTTCATCTGCGCCGCCGGAACGCCGCAGGCGATGAGACCGTCGACCTGGTCTTTCATCAGCGAGATGAGCGGCGAGACGACGACCGTCACGCGATCCTGCAGCACCGCGGGCGCCTGATAGCAGAGCGATTTGCCGCCGCCCGTCGGCATGACCACGAGCGAGTCGCGCGAATCAAGCGCGGCCAGCATCGCCTCCTCCTGCAGCGGGCGGAGCGTGTCATATCCCCAATGTTTGTCGATGAGCTCGAGGAGGCGGGCCTTCACTGCTTGCAATGGTACCTCGGGTGGTGGACCGCCCACCCGGGTTGGAAAGGGATCGTGACGTCTTGATTCGCGCGCACTGCACCGGAAGGCAGAAGGCAGAAGGCAGAATGAAGAAACCCGCCCTCGAATTCGACGCGGTGGGACGGGCTTCTCAATTCTGCATTCTGCCTTCTGCATTCCGGTCCCGTGCGCGTAGATTTCGCGCAATATCGCAACACACGATGAGCCACTACGCGTGACGGTCCCCCCGCAATGTGCTATCTCTCCCCTCCCATGCACTCCGTCCGCGCCGGCGCGTCTCACGCGCAAGCGATCCACGCGATCGCCGAGCTGCTCGAGAAACTGCGCATCGAGTCGATGTTCGTCGGCAACGTCGCGCGGTCGGCGTGGCTCGGCAGCGAAGTCGAGAGCGGCGCGATTGATGTGCTCGCGTTGATGAATGCGCCGCAGAAGAATCAGATTGCGATGATGGCGTCGAACCGCGGATTTCGCGTGGAGCAGAGCGAGATCGAGCAGAGTGAGGAGTTGGATCTGGTGCCGCTCAACCATATTTCAGCAGGGGGCGACGTTCGCGTGCACGTGCTGCTCGCGAGCAACGCGCTGTACGGACGAATGATGAATAACGCGAAGCCGGCGCAGATCGACGAGCGCACGATTCGCGTCGCCGCCGCGGAAGACCTCGCGCTGATGCTGCTCGTCGGCGAAGATGAAGCGGCCGTGCGCAAACTAACCATGCTGCCGGAGTTCGATCGCTCCGCGTTCCACGATCGCCTCACATCCATCGGCCTGGGAGTCGCGGCCGAATGAACTGGATCGACCGACAGGATGCGCTCGACGCCGCGCTGCAGCGCGTCGGAACGCAGGCGGAAATTGCCGTCGACACCGAGGCGGACTCGCTGCATTCGTACTTTGACAAAGTCTGCTTGATTCAAATCTCCGTGCCGGATGAAGACCTGATTGTCGATCCGCTAGCGAACGTCGATCTGCATCGCTTCGGTGAATTGCTCGCCGATCCGTCGATCACGAAAGTCTTTCACGGCGGCGACTACGACCTCCGCATCATGCATCGCGACTTCGGCTTCGTCGTCCGCAATCTCATCGACACGTCGATCTGTGCGCAGCTCCTCGGATACGAGGCGTTCGGACTGGCCGCGCTGCTGGAGCGCCACTTCGGCATGAAGCTGAACAAGACCCATCAACGCGCCGACTGGTCGATGCGTCCGCTGCCGCCGGACATGCTCGAGTACGCGGCCACCGACACGCACTATCTCGCCGCGCTCGCCGCGAAGCTGCGCGAGGAGTTGCAGGCCCTCGGGCGGTGGGAATGGGCGGTCGAAGAATTTGCGCGGCTGGAGAACGTGCGCTATCGCGAAAACGATGACGACAACGAGCCGTGGCGGAAGGTGAAGAATATCGGCGGACTCGATCCCCGTTCGCTCGCCGTCGTGCGCGATTTGTACGAATGGCGCGACAAGCTCGCGCGCAAAGCGGACCGCCCGCCGTTCAAGATCATGGGCAACGACGCGATCGTCGAGCTGGCGAAAACGAAGCCGGCTTCGCCTCGCGATCTCACGGCCGTGAAGGCCGTGTCTCGCTATCACTCCGAGCGTTACGGCCGCGACCTCGTGCAGATCATTCGCGCGGTGCTGGAGATTCCGGAGGACGAGCTGCCGGAGAAAAACGCGCCGAAGCCGTGGATCCGCGACAAGGCGCTCGAAGCGCGCATCGATCGACTGAAGAGAGTGCGCGACCGTGTGGCGAAGGAGTTGAAGATCGATCCATCCATCGTCGCGCCGCGTCACGTGCTGACCGGCATCGCCACGACGAACACGCTCGACGTGCCGGCGATGCGCGAGTGGCAGAAGAAGCTGGTCGGCGGGGCGCTGCTCGCGGCGCTGGAGCCGGAGCGGAAACTGTTTTGACCGTTCCTTCTTCAGTTTATCCCGCGCGCAGACGCGGGATCTCGGGTTATCCCGCGTTGATCGAGATGATGGACGAGTCCCGCGGTATCACCCGAGATCCCGCGTCTGCGCGCGGGATAAACTAAGGGCCATGGAACGCGTCACCGAATATCAAGTCATCATCATCGGATCGGGCCCTGCCGGATGCACGGCCGCGCTCTATCTCTCCCGCGCGAACATCCAGTGCATCGTCCTCGAGGGCATGCAGCCCGGCGGACAGCTCACCATCACGACTGACGTCGAGAATTACCCCGGCTTCCCCGAAGGCATCCTCGGACCGAAGCTGATGGAGCTGATGCGCCTGCAGGCGGAGCGCTTCGGCGCGAAGTTCTCCGCGCTGGAGCCGGTCGAGCGCGTGAATTTTCTCGAGCATCCGTTCGAGGTGCAGACCGATCAGCGCATGTACGTCGCGCCGGCGGTGATCGTCGCGTCGGGCGCGTCGGCGAAGCAGCTCGGGCTGCCGAGCGAGCAGGCGCTGCAGGGCTTCGGCGTCTCGTACTGCGCGACGTGCGACGGATTCTTTTTCAAGCAGAAGAACATCGTCGTCGTCGGCGGCGGCGACTCGGCGATGGAGGAGGCGACGTTCCTCACCAAGTTCGCGAGTAAAGTCACGATCATCCATCGCCGCGAAGAGATGCGCGCCTCGAAGATCATGCAGGAGCGCGCGCTCAACAATTCGAAGATCGAGTTCATCTTCAACACGACCGTCGACGAAGTGATCGGTACGAAAGAAAACGGCGTGAAGCAACTGAAGCTGCGCAATCTGAAGACGAACGAAGTGACGGACTTCGATGCTCAGGGACTCTTCGTCGCCATCGGACACACGCCGAATACGCAGCCGTTCGCCGGACAGCTGATACTCGATCAGGCCGGCTACATCACATTGCCGCACGCGCATTCGACGGTGACGAACATCCAGGGCGTTTTCGCCTGCGGCGACGCCGTCGATCACATCTATCGGCAGGCCGTGACTGCGGCGGGCTCCGGATGCCAGGCCGCGCTCGACTGCGAGCGCTGGCTCACGCATGAGCGTATCACCGAACGCTGGGACCTGCCGAAGGGTGAGGAAGAGCGCGTGGATTAGCCGGCACGTCCGGCTGCGTGGATTGCTCCGCCTTGCGGCATGCTTGTCGCCACGTCACGACCTGCGGCTTCGAGCGGCGCGACGCGCCTGAGATCGTCGTTTCTGCCGCAACTCGTAGCCGCGCGCTACGCGACCCGGTCGCGTGCGCCTTTCTCACCCACCTCGCGCGCGCAATTCGCGCAGCAGTAGAACGTCCCATTCGCCTCGATGCCGTGTCCGATGACCATGCACCCACAGTGCGCGCAGCGCGGCGCGAGCTTGTGAATCGCGCACTCGAAACTATCGAACGTCCCGCTCCCGCGCGGCCCCGTTACTTCGAACGCCTTGTCGTATTCGTTCCCGCAAACATCGCATTTCGCCATGGTGCTCGCGACTGCACGTCCCGAGCCCGCGCTCTCGCGATGCCTTGTGGAGCGGCGCCCGCCCTCGGGCGCCGAGATGGAAACACGCGAAAACGAAAACGGCGGCCGAGGCGGCCGCCGCTCCACTGTGCGTCGCGAATGGGGTTAGAACGCGTTCAGGATGTACGCGAGCGGATTCACCGGCTGGTTGTTGATGCGCACTTCGTAGTGGAGGTGGGGGCCGGTGGAGCGGCCGGTCGAGCCGACGTAACCGATGACCTCGCCGCGCTTCACGCGCGAGCCGGGGCGCACGGCGTAGCTCGAGAGGTGGCCGTAGCGCGTCGAGTAGCCGTAGCCGTGCGAGATGTAGATGACGTTGCCGTAGCCGTTGGCCCACTCCGCTTTCACGACGATTCCATCCGCGGGCGCGCGGACGGCCTGTCCGACGGCGGAGGAGATGTCGACGGCGTTGTGCTGCCCCGGCTCACCGGTGAAGGGATCGGAGCGGCCGCCGAAGCCGTCGGTGAGGATGCCGCGCACGGGCGCGATCGACGGAGTGGAGGAGAGGAGCTGCGATTGCGCGACGAACTTCTCTTCGACGACGTTGAGATCGTTCTGCAGGCGATGCGAGCGGAACGTCATCTTATCGACGTCGTCGCGATACGGATTGTTGTTGTCGTCGTTGCGCACACCGCCCGTACCGCCCTGGCTCGACTCGTCGAGTGTCGTGATGCCGGCGATGATCGCCAGCTTGCGCGTGCGGTCTTCCACCGTGTGGAGCTGCGTCCGCAGCGATTCGACCGACTTGCTGAACTGCTCGTTGGCGGTTTGGAGCTCGCGGTTTTCGTTGCGCAGCTTCGACAGCTCGTGGGTCTGCGTGAGGGAGGTGAAGTACTGGACGGAGAAGAAGGTCGAGAGACAGAGCGAAGAGGTCACGAGAGACAAGATCGAGAACAGAAACCGGTGAGACACCTTCAACTTTCGGAATTTGGCCCGCGCATGCGGGACAAAGATGATCGTTGAATAGCGTTTATCCATGTGCACTCCCTGTGACCGATTCGTGAACTACGGCCCCGATGAACGAAGGGCGTATTCTGTTGAATGCGGTAGGTCGAGTCAACCCAAAAAGCACCCAATCTCGGAAGATCTTCGATAAATGTAAACCCTCGTAAATAAAGCACTTCCAGGCCAGAATTATGATGAAACCGCATAAAGCATCCGCGAAGTGGGATGTTCTCGTTCGTAATGTCAAATAAGTGTGGCGACTACGCGGGGTAGGGTTGTGATGAGCGTCACGCGGGCGAAATGTTGCACATCACTTGGCTGCGCCCGATGGCTGCGCTGATGGCAGACCGCGGGCTGCGCCCGATGGCGAGAACCAGATGGCGAGGAGCGCGGGCGTCTCGCCCGCCTCCCGGGGGCGGGCGCGGGACGCCCGCTCTCCTCGGATCCGCGCAGCCGCCATCCGGCGAAGCCGCAGTACAATCCGCGCCCGCATGCGAACCGGTTGGGACCAGTACTTCATGGGCATTGCGCACCAGGCCGCGACGCGCGCGACGTGTTTGCGCAAGCATGTCGGCGCGGTGATCGTCCGCGACCGCACGGTGCTCTCGACCGGCTACAACGGCTCGGTGCGCGGGCTGCCGCACTGTGAAGACGTCGGCTGTGTGATGGAAGAGGGGCATTGCGTCACGACCGTGCACGCCGAGGCGAATGCGATTCTGCAGGCGGCGAAGAATGGCGTGTCGGTCGACGGCGCGGAGCTGTACACGACCGCCTCGCCGTGCTGGAACTGCTTCAAGCTGATCGCGAACGCGGGCATCCGCAAGATTTACTACGGCGAGTTTTATCGCGACGAGCGCTCGCGCGAGACGGCCGAGAAGATCGGGATCGAGTTGATCGACTTGCAGATGCCGAGCTTGAAGTAGGCTCATGGGCTCAAAGGCGCATAGGCTCACAGTTGAGAAGCCTATGCGGCTGTGCGCCCGGGAGCCTGTGAGCCTGCTTTCATGATCGTCCTCGCCGCCGACACGTCTCTCCCCATCCTCTCCGTCGCATTGATCAACGACCAGACGCTCATCGGCGCGCTGGCGATGGAAGGGAAGGGATCGCGCAACGAGAAGCTGTTGCCGTCGATCGACTTTCTGCTGACGGAGAACGCGATCGACCGCGGTCAGATCGATCTCTTCGCCGTCACGCGCGGCCCCGGCTCGTTCACCGGCGTGCGCATCGGACTCGCGACGCTGCAGGGACTCGCGCTTGCGTTACGGCGGCCGGTGTGTGCGATGTCGACGCACGAGGCGATCGCGCACGGCACGCGCGGACGCGTTGCGGTTCGCGACGACGCGGGACGCGGTGAGTTTTACGTGTCCGTCTTCGAAGACGCGCGCGAAGTCGTCGCGCCGCATCTCGCGCGCGACGTGAGCGAAGCGAACGTGATCGACGTCGCCGAGTTTCTGCAACGCGACAACGTCGCGCTGCGCTGCGCGCGGCGCGCGATGGAGATCGGCGAGAGCGATCGCGACAGCGATCGCTACAGGGACGTGACGCCGATCTATGTCCGGCTGGCCGAGGCCGAGGTCAAGCTGCGGCAGAAACAGAATGCGTAGCGACCTCGCGATTGCGCCGGCGGCGGGGCGCGATCTCGACGCTATCCATCGCATCGAGCGCGACTCCTTTTCCGTCCCGTGGCGGCGGCTCTTCTTCGAAAACGAGCTGGCCGCGGAGCGGCGCTTCAACCTCGTCGCGAAGCGCAGCGGAGTCATCGTCGGCTATCTGTTCGCGATGTGGATCTTCGACGAGATGCACGTCAACAAGATCGCGGTGGCCGAGTGCGAGCGGCGGCAGGGAATCGCCGACGAGCTGATGGCGGAGTGTTTCGCCTTCGCGCGCGCGAATGAAATCCGCACGATTTCGCTCGAAGTCCGCAAGTCGAACCTCGGCGCGCAGGCGTTCTATCGCCATCTCGACTTCGAGTCCTCATACATCCGCCCGCGCTACTACCCCGACGGCGAGGCTGCGGTCGTGATGACGAGGGTGGTCTAGTGCCGCAAGCTAGACGTGCGCTCGTACTAGATCACGCCCACGGCTTCAGCCCATATGCCGGAAACTGGCGATGCGCACGTGTGAACTGCCGATCCACACATGGAAACTGACGATCCGCACGCGAGGACTGCCGATCCGCACGCGCGGACTGCCGATCCGCACGCGCGGACTGCCGATCCGCACGCGCGAACTGCCGGTCCGCACGCGCAAACTGCCGATCCGCACGCGCGAAATGACGATCCGCACGCGCGAAATGGCGATCCGCACGCACGGAGTGGCGATCCGCACGCGTGAAATGGCAATCCGCACGCGCGGACTGGCGATCCGCACGCGTGAAATGGCAATCCGCACGCGCGGAATGGCGATCCGCACGCGTGAAATGGCAAAACGCACGCGTGAAATGGCAAAACGCAGTCGTGAAATGGCAATCCGCACGCGTGAAATGGCGATCCGCACGCGCAAACTGCCGATTCGGAACGTGCGACTTACTCGGTATTACTGCTTTACTGCCGCGCAGGCTCCTGGCGAGTCGTGCGGTTTCAGCTCGAGAGTCCGCCTTTGCCACAGCGGCAGCGTCGCTGCCGCAGTCCAAAGGTTAATCGCGCCAGCGGACGACGTACGCCCGCGGACGCGCGAGCTGTTCGCGCAGCGCCGACGCAATCTCGCTCGAGCTCGATACCGGCTCCGCCTTCCGCGGCATGTTCGCGAGCTGTTCGGGCGTGGGGATGTTTTCCTGGATCAGCTGGGCCATCGGATCGGGCGAGATCCATTTTCCTTCGAGGCTCGCAACGCCCTTCAGCAGATCGACCGGCTCGATCGTCAGCCCCTTCGTGAATCCTTCCGACGAGATCGCATCGTGCGGCACGCGGACGGTGATGCGTGCGGGAAACGGATTGAAGATCAGGTCCGCCGACTCCGCGAACGTCTGCGCGCGCGCGTTCTGCTCATCCATCTTCTCCGCGATCTTCACCATCGAGTCGACGACCGCGTCGACGAGCGGCTGCTCGTCTTCGAGCACCGGCGGTTTGTCCTCGTCATTGCCGGCGATGACCGCGGCGAACACGTACTTCGCGCGGCCGGGATTGTCGTCGAGATAGCTGTAGAGATGGCGCACGGCGGTGAAGTAGCGCGCGACGTCGCGGCTCCACGCGTTCAGCTCTTCGTCGAAGCGCCGCTGCTCCTCGCGCGTCGCGCGTCCGCTCGTGCCGGGATAGATCGACAGCTCGCGCCAGCCGTCGCCGCGCACGAGGTTCATCGTAATCGACACGTCGGAGAAGACGCGCGGCAGATCGTCGGACGCGATCGTCACCGATCGCGTGACACTCTCCAGCGCGCGGTACTTGCGCTGCAGCGTCACGCGTTCGGACACCGGCGCGAGCCGTCCGAAGCGCACCGACCACTCGTCGTTGTTCGTCTGCGCTGCTTCGCGCGCCGCATCGACGCGCTTGCGTATCTGATCGTTGGCCGGCTTCATCTCGAACGTCGTCTGCGCGGTGACGGTCACGAGATCGCTGTCGTCCGCAAACTCGATCGTGACTTCGTCCTGCACCGGAGGGCGCGTGCAGGCGACGAAGAGAAGCAGAGCGCAGAGGACGGAGGGGAGAGCGCGGCGCATCAATCCTCTTTGATGGCGACGATCGGATCGAGGTGCGAGGCGATGCGCGCGGGGTACCACGTCGCCACGACGGACAGCACGATCGCGACGATGTTCACGCCCGCGATGTCGCCCGCGTCGAGCGTGAAGGGGAGGAAGCTGATGAAGTAGACGTCGGTCGGCAGCGGGACGAGGTGATAGCGGTTCGCGGCCCAGGCCATGCCGAGTCCGGCGATGTTGCCGAGGAGCGTGCCGCCGATTCCGATGAGCAGTCCGACCTGCATGAAGAGCGAGAGGATGTTGCCCTCGGTCGCGCCGAGGGTGCGCAGGATTCCGATCGACGGTCGCTTCTCGAGGATCAGCATCGACAGCGACGAGATGAGATTCAGCGCGGCTACGAAAATGATGAGCGAAATCGACGCGAACATCACGACCTTCTCGAGGCGTAGCGCGAGGAAGAGCGGGCGGTTGATCTCCTTCCAGGTCTTGAACTGCGCCCGCGGAAACTGTTTCGCCAGCGCCGCCTGCGCTTCTTCCGATTTCAGGGCGTCGCCGTACATCTCGATCGCCGTCGGCTCCCCGTTCGTGCCGAAGAGCGACGCCGCTTCCGATTGCTCGATCCACGCATCGGTGTTGCTCTCGTCGCCGGTCGGCTGCACGAAGCGCACGATGCGGTACTTCTTCCACACCGGCACGGGCCCGAACGGCGTGAGTCGGGTGCGCGGCGCGATGATGGTGAGGCGATCGCCGAGGTCGAGGCCGAGCGAAACCGCGAATCCGCGCGTGACGCGGATCGTCGGGATGCCTGGCGCGGCGCGTTCGCCCGCGTACGAGCGAAGGCGCACGGGCTGATGCCGCCGCTGATCGTCGGTCGTGCCGTAGCCGATGCCGCTGATGAACGGACGGACGTCGCGCAACCCGAGCTTCTTCGCGGCGGCGACGATCGCGTCGGCATTCGCGATCGTGTTCTTGCCGACCGGCTCGACGAGGAGTTGCGGGCTCGATTGCATCAGCCGGATTTTGATCTGTCCCTGCAATCCGGACAGGAGCGCGATCGAGATCAGCAATGCCCAGACTCCGATCGCGAGTCCGAGCATGCTGATGATCGAGAGAAACGCCGTGTGGGCCTGCTTGCGCGCGGCCCACAAGTAACGGCGTGCGATGCGGGACTCGAGAGGCATGGGCGCAGAGGCTCAGAGGCGCAAAGGCTCAGAGGCGCAAAGGCTCATAGGAGATCTTTGAGCCTGTGAGCCTGTGAGCCTGTGAGCCTATAACGTTCTATGTCGAAGTCACTGGCGGTGTGGGCGGCACGGGCTGCTGCGACGGATCCGTCACCGGCGGCGCGGGAGGCACGATTTTCTGCGCCGGGGGTTGCGGCGACACCGCCGGTGCCTCGGTCGCTTCGCGATACGCGGCCGGCGTCGGCTGGAACTGCATGCTCTCTTTCCAGTGCTTCTTCGGATAGAGCTCGAGCAGCGCGAGGTGCGTGAGTCTGGAGTCGACCACGCGCGGGTTCACCGTCACGTCGAGGAGCGCGGGGTTGATGCCGTACGCCTTCGCGTAGAGCTTCACCGCCTTGTCGGTGTTCTGATTTTTCTCTTCGATCAGTCCGAGTTGGAAGAGCGCGGCGGCGTGTCCCGGCTTGTACGCGATCGTGCGGTAGAACGCGTGGCGCGCGCCGAAGTCGTTGCCGCGGCCGGAGCGCACGAGGCCGAGGTTGTACCAGGCCGCGTAGAAGTGCGAGTCGGCGTCGACGGCGCGCTCGAACTCGCGCTCGGCATCCTTCGGAAATCCCTTCTGGATCAGCAGCACGCCGAGGTCGTTGTGCGCGCGCGCGGACGTTGGATCCTGGCGCACGCGCTCGAGCGCCTTCTGGGTCGCCGTGTCGAGGCTCGATCCGGTGTTGAGGTACTTCGCGTAGAACGGGTTTTCGTACGGATTCTTGTCGTGATGGATGAGATCCGCGCAGCCGGATAAGGACAGTACTGTCAGTGCTGCGACGCCAAGGAGGAGGAGACGTTTCATTCGATTTAGTCCTGATGAAGTGGTTTGGCTTTCAACTTCACCCGCCCGTCGATCGTCTCGACGCGGAAGGCGACGCTGCTCACGTGATATTTCTCGCGTACCGTTTCGCTCTGCTTCTGCACCATCGTCGCCAGCTGTTCGAGCGTCAGGTTCGACGCGCGTCCGAGCTTCTGGTGCTCCTGCTCGATCAGATCGTACAACTTGCGAACCTGTTCTCCGTTGCTTCCCGGCGCCATCTTTACATACGGATCGAGCGGGTCCGACGTTACGCGCGGGGGCGGGGGAGGCGGCGCCTCGTGTTTTTCGGGCGGGGCATTCAGCGCACGCTGGCGCATGCGGAAGTCGAGCGGCCCTTCCTCGCGCTCGCGCATCTTGCGCGCCCACATCTCGCGATATTGGTTGTAGCGCGAGAGGATGGTGTTGAAGCGGAAGCGGCGCGTGCTGTCGCGCATCTTCTGCTTATTGATCTCGTGGATGTAAGCCTCGATCTGATGGCGGTCGAAGCTGGGCGGGACCTTGATGATGTGCGTGAAGAACTGATCGTACTTGTTCTTCAGTCGCCGGATGTCTTCCTCCAGCTTGTCGAGCTCTTCGTCCTGTTTGATCACGGCTTACACTGTTCTAACGATATGGCAAAAGCTGCTGTGCGTGCCGGAGATTCCGTCCTGCGCGCGATCCCGTCCGTCGAGCGGATTCTGTCTGCGCCGGCGTTCGCGCCTCTCGTCGACGCGTTCGGACGCGAGCGCGTGAAGGAGCATCTCGCCGATCACCTCGCTTCCTTGCGCGCGTCGCGTGCGGCATACGACGAAATGGATGCGCGTGACGCGGTCGGCGCGTCGCTGGCGAGCGCGACCTCGTCGACGCTGCGCCGCGTGATCAACGCTTCCGGCGTCATCATCCACACGAACCTCGGACGCGCTCCGATTGACGACGTGATCTGGTCCGAAGCCGCGGAGATTGTGACCGGCTACTCGAACCTCGAGCTCGATCTCGACCGCGGCGAGCGCAGCGCGCGCGACGAACATCTGACCTCGCTCTGCCGCGCGCTCTTCGGATGCGAGGCCGCGGTGCTGACGAACAACAACGCCGCGGGGACGATGCTCACGCTGGCTGCGGTCGCGGCGGGACGCGAGGTGCTCGTGTCGCGCGGCGAGCTGGTCGAGATCGGCGGCGCGTTTCGCGTGCCGGACGTGATCCAGCAGGGCGGCGCGAAGCTGCGCGAAGTCGGAACGACGAACCGGACGCGCACACGCGACTACGCGGGCGCGATCGCAAAGAAAACGGCGGCGATCCTGCGCGTCCATCGCTCGAACTTCGACATCGTCGGCTTCACCGAGACGCCGCCGATCGCGGAGCTGGTCGCGCTCGCGCGATCGAAGAAGATCCCGCTGCTGTACGACGAGGGGAGCGGGCGCGTCGTCGACCTGGCGAAGTACGGTTTTGCGTCCGGTGCAACGATCCGCGAACTGATCGCCAGCGGCGTCGACGTCGTTACCTGCTCCACCGACAAGCTGATCGGTGCGACGCAGGGCGGATTGATCGCCGGCAGCGAGACGATCATCGCGAAGATCCGCAAGCATCCGCTGATGCGCGCGTTGCGCGTCGGCAAAGAAACGTACGCGGTCGTCGCGGCGACGCTACGGGCGTTCGCGACGGAAAAGCACGAAGAGCGCGTCCCGATCTACCGCATGCTCGCGACCTCGCTCGACGCGCTGCGCGCGCGCGCCGAATCGCTGACGCGCGGGACGTCGGCGAACGTGATCGAGTCGCGCTGCGCGCTCGGCGGAGGAACGACGCCGACGGAGACGATTCCGTCGATCGCGATCGAAGTGCCGGGAAACGCGAGCGCGCTTTATGCGCGGTTCCTGCGCGAGCAGATCGTCGGCCGCATCGTCGACGACTGCTTCACTCTGGAAGTGCGGACGCTGCTGGGGCAGGATCTTCCGCTCTGCCAAAAAGCATTGTCTGAATTTGCGCCCGCGACTCGGTGAGCAGCCGCTCCTTGTCGCGCACGCGCAGCCCTTCGGTCGGCAGCGGCGTTCCGACTTTCACGGTCACGCGTCCCGCGCGGATGAAGCGCGACTTCGCGTTGTACACGTCGTACGTGCCGTCGATTGCGATCGGCACGATCGTCCGGTCCGATTTCAGCGCGAGCAGGAACGCGCCGCTCTTGAACTCGCGCATCGTCCGCTCGCGCGAGCGTCCTTCCTCCGGAAAGATCACGATCGTGTTGCCTTTGCGGACGCGCTCCGCCGCGAGATCGAACGACTTTTTCGCCTTCGACCTATCCTTGCGATCGATCGGGATGAATCCCGCGCGCGCGATCGACCAGCCGAAGATCGGAACCTTGAACAGGCTCTGCTTCGCCATGAAGCGGATCGGCTGCGGGATCGCGGCGAAAACGCAGGGGATGTCGAAGTAGCTGTAGTGATTGGCGACGAGGATGTAGCGCTGGTCGGGTTCGAGGGCATCGAGGTTCTCCGTGCGCAGGTCGATGCCCGCCGCGCGGACGAGCGAGCGCGCCCAGAGACGCACGATTTTGTCGATCAGCGGCGACGTGTTGCGGAACAAAGCAACGATGATCACGGCACTCGACAGCGGGATCGTGACGAAGACGGCGGCGATCGCAACCCAGAACGTGCGCAGCATGTGCGGTGTTTTATAGATTGAGATGGTGTTGATCCGCTACTCGCCTCCCTACGACTGGCCGCTGATCTTCGGCTGGCTGCGCGCGCGTGCGATCGAAGGCGTGGAGGTGGTGAGCGAGAGCGACTACCGCCGCGACGGCGTGATCGTGCGACATGACGCTGCGCAGAATGCGTTGAACGTGCCGAGGAAATTTGCGGCGCGCGCCCGGAGACTGTTCGACGTCGACGCCGATCCTCGGCTGATCCGCGCGGCGTTCGCGAAGGACAAGCTGCTCGCACCGCGTCTGCGCAAGCGTCCCGGCGTGCGCGTGCCCGGCGCGTGGGATCCGTTCGAGCTCGCGATTCGCGCAATCGTCGGCCAGCAAATCAGCGTCGCCGGCGCCCGCACGATCCTCGGCCGCATCGCGTCTGCAACCGGCTTCATCCCCGAGCGTCTCGCCGACGTCACGCTCGACGGCATGCCGCGCCGCCGCGCCGAAACGATTCGCCTCCTTGCACGCGCGGTCGTTGCGCACGACGGACTTCCATCCGATCTCACATCGATTCCCGGAATCGGTCCCTGGACCGCTCAATACATCGCCATGCGCCTCGGCGACGCCGACGCGTTTCCCGCCGGCGATCTCATTCTTCGCCGCAACGCCGGAAATCTCACAGAGCGCGAGCTCCTTCGGCGTGCGGAAGCGTGGCGCCCGTTTCGCGCTTATGGAGCAATGCTCTTATGGACTACACCCGCATAGAAACGCCGATCGCCAATCTTCTCGTCGCGCGCAACGAGCGCGGCATCACCTCGATCTCCTTTCGTGGAACGGAGGAGGACGATTGGGTCCGCAATGACGATGCGTTCGCCGACATCCGCGAGCAGATGAACGCGTATTTCGCGAAAGAGCTGCGCGTGTTCAAGCTCCCGCTCGCGCCGCGTGGAACGCCGTTCCAGCTCGACGTCTGGCGCGCGCTCCGCGACATCCCGTACGGCGAGACGCGCTCGTACGCGCAAATCGCGCGCGTCATCGGCAAGCCCGAAGCGATCCGCGCGGTCGGCGCAGCCAACGGCGCGAACCCGCTCCCGATCGTCGTGCCGTGTCACCGCGTGATCGGCTCGAACGGCTCCCTCACCGGCTTCGGCGGCGGCCTGGAAGCGAAGCGCTTTCTGCTCGATCTCGAGCTGTACGTTTGATCGTCATCCCGAGCGTGAGCGAGGGACCTGGGGCTCGGGTGGCGGCACGAAGCTCGTGCAACGCAGCCCCGCCCGCCCAGGTCCCTCGCTCACGCTCGGGATGACATGCATGTCACCCCTCCGGATAGAACACGAACAACCGGCAGCCATCGACCGATCGCGGCGAATGCGAACTGCCTGCGGGATGGTGGAGAAACGTGCCGGCGCGATAGACGTTCGCGCCGTCGTCGAAGTCGCCGGACAACACGTACACCTCTTCCGGTCCCGGCACGTGATAGTCGACGCCCGGCCACTGCGCGCCCGCCGGGATCTCGACTTCGAGCGCGCTTCGCGCACCCTCGCGCCAGATCTCGCGCACGCGCACGCCGTTGCCGGGGAAGCGCTCTTCGATCAGCGAGCCGGCGACGACGTTCGACACGTCCGGCGTTTCCGTCGCTTTCAATCCGAGCGTTTGTTTGATGCGCTCGATCTGTCGCAGATGCTTCTCATCGTGATTCTCGATGCGCTCGTACATCTGCGCGATCGTGATCGGTCCGTAGTCAGGATGTTTTCCTTTGCGCGCGAGCTCCTCTTCGGTCAGTCGCGCCTTCAAATCGAGATTCATCCGCCGGTGAAACCAGAACTGTTCGAGCAGTTCCGACAGCGGCTCGCGGCGATGAACGTTCGCGACCCACTGCTCCTGCTTCAGTGCCGGCACATCCGGCTCGTCGACCGCGAGCGCCGTGCGGATGCGCACGGCGTACACGAGCTCGAGATCGCCGAGATGCGCGATCACGTCGGCGATGGACCACTTTTCCTCCGCCTCCGGCCGTTGCAGATCCGCTTCAGGGATTCCGTGAATGGCGAGCAGGAGTCGCGAATGAAAGTTCATGACCTTCATTTTGTTCGATTTTCGTGAGCCGAGGCCAGCTCATAGTTGCGATAAGATGCATGAGGATTGTTCATGAGCTGCTGGCGCCGCCCCTCCGCCATTCGGGCACGTCGCACCGAGGAGAGCGGGCGTCCCGCCCGCCCCCGGAGGCGGGCAGGATGCCCGCTCTCCTCGGTGCGCGGGGGAGAAGGGCGACAAACAACAAGTGTCCCGAGTGGCCGAAGGGCGGGTAAGGGGCGCTCATGAACGTCGAGCTTCGCCATCTCCAGCTCGTCGACGCCATCACCTCCGAGGGAAGCCTCACGCGCGCGGCGGATCGTCTGAATGTCACCCAGTCCGCGCTCAGCCATCAGCTGCGCGAGATCGAAGACCGTCTCGGCACGCCGCTCTTCCTGCGCGTCAACCGGCGCCTCGCGCTCGCGCCGGCCGGCGAGCGTCTCCTCGCGTCCGCGCGACGCGTGCTCGCCGACATCAAGTCCGCCGAGGAAGACATCGCGCGGCTGGCGAACCACCAGGATGGCGTCGTCCGCGTCAGCACCGCCTGCTACACCTGCTACTCCTGGCTCCCGCCGCTGCTCGCTCCGTTCCACAAACGCTTCCCCCGCGTCGACGTCGAGATCGTCCCCGAAGTGAAGAGCAACGCCGTCGACGCGCTCCTCGACCGCCGCATCGATCTCGCGCTCGTGCACGAAACGCGTCGCGATGCGCGCGTACGGCTCACGCCTGTCTTCGAAGACGAGATCGTCATCATCACCGCGCGCAACCACCCGCTCGCGAAAAAGCCGTTCATCGAGCCCGAAGACCTCGCCGCCGAAAACGTCATCCTCCACACCCCGCCCGACGAGAGCTTCTTCGCCCGCCAGCTCCGCGCCGCGGGCGTCCGCCCGCGCCGCCTGTCGAGCGTCATGCTCACCGAGGCGATCGTCGAGCTCGTCCGCGCGGGCCTCGGCGTCTCGGCAGTGCCGCGCTGGACCGTCGAGCGCGCCGGCGTCGCGACCGTGCGCTACACGCGCAAAGGGTTGTGGCGGAGGTGGAACGCGGCGACGTTGAAGGGGGAGATTGCCGAGCCGATCGGGATGTTGATCGAGTTGATTCGGGAGGCTCGGGATTAAGCGATGACAATCGCAATCGGCCTGAGCTGATTACTTTTCGGATCAACTTCGACACCGAAGTTCGCGAGGGCTGTTGCTCCAAGGACATAGGGCGAGCCCGGCGGAGCGAGCACCACGGGACAGGTCAGCGATTCTTCGTAGCCCGGAATCGTGAAAACTGCTTCGATCAGTAAACGATCGTCCCTGCCGCCGCGCGAAGCCGTGATGTCGATGTCGCGAAGCCTGTCTTCGGGCACCGAGGTGTAGAGGTCGCGCGGATTCACCCAGAACTTTTCCTCGAAGGTTTTCGACGGAACATGGGGATTCGCGACCTTGACGGAAACCTGAAACATGTCCGCGTTACAATATCGCGCTCGCAAATAATGGAATTCCTCGCCCCCGTCCTCTGTCCAATCGGATGCAAATTAAGGAGAACAACGTGTCCGAGACCTTGATGGCGGACGTCGCCGAAGAAGTGGACGCGCGGACCGAGCCGATCGTCAATGACTTAACGATTCACGTCGCAACCGTGAACGGCTCCGGTTCGCAATCGTCGAACAATGTCCTGATGCGCTCGATCTTTCAGATGGGCGTGCCGGTCAGCGGGAAAAACATGTTCCCCTCGAACATCGCCGGCCTCCCGACGTGGTTCACCATCCGCGCGAACAAGCACGGCTGGATCGGCCGCAAGAAAGAAGTCGACCTGATGGTCTGCATGAACGCGCAGACCGCGCGGGAAGACGTCGAAGCACTGCAGCCCGGCGCCTTGTGCATCTACGACGCGCCGCTGAACTGCAAGACGATGCGCAACGACGTTCACTTCTTCGAGGTGCCGTTCGCGAAGCTCGCCGCCGACCTCTCCGAGGACTCGAAGCTGCGCAAGCTGCTGACGAACATGGTCTACGTCGGCATCGTTGCGGAGCTGATCGGGATCGAGCGCGACGAGATCCTGGCCGCCATCACCAAGCAGTTCAAAGGAAAGCAGAAGGCGGTCGCCGCGAATGTCGCCGCGATCGACAAAGGCCTCGAGTGGGCGAAGGCGAATCTGCCGAGGCAAAACAAGTGGCGCGTCGAGCGGATGAACGCGACGCAGGGAAAGATCATCGTCGACGGCAATGCCGCCGCGGCGATCGGTGCGATGTTCGGCGGCGTCACGGTCGTGACGTGGTATCCGATCACGCCGTCGTCGTCGCTCTGCGAGTCGCTGATCGAGTACATGAAGCAGCACCGCATCGACGAGAACGGCAAAGCGACGTTCGCGATCGTGCAGGCGGAAGACGAGCTTGCGGCGGTCGGAATGGTGTTGGGCGCGGGATGGGCGGGCGCGCGCTCGATGACCTCGACCGCGGGTCCCGGCATTTCGCTCATGGCCGAATTCGTCGGCCTCGGATATTTCGCCGAGCTGCCCGGCGTGATCTGGGACATCCAGCGCGTAGGTCCGTCGACCGGACTTCCGACGCGCACCGCGCAGGGCGACATCAACCAGGTCGCGTTTCTCTCGCACGGCGATACCCAGCACATCACGCTGATTCCGAACAGTGTCGGCGAGTGCTACGAGTTCGCGCAGCAGGCGCTCGATCTCGCCGAAGAATTCCAGACGCCGATCTTCGTTCTGTCCGATCTCGACCTCGGCATGAACAACTGGATGTCCGATCCGTTCGAATATCCGACCAAGCCGATCCGCCGCGGCAAAGTGCTCACCGCCGAACAGCTCACCGAGCTCGAAGGAAAGTGGGGACGCTATGCCGATGTCGACGGCGACGGCATTCCCTGGCGCACGCTGCCCGGCACCGATCATCCGTTCGCGTCGTACTTCACGCGCGGCTCGGGACACGACGCGATGGCGCGTTACTCCGAGCGCCCCGCGGACTACAAAGCGACGGTCGATCGTCTCCAGAAAAAATACGAGACCGCAAAACTGTTCGTACCGCGTCCGGTCGTCGACACGCGCGACGGCGCGAAGATCGGCTTCATCGCCTTCGGCACCACGCACTGGTCGCTCGAAGAGGCGCGCGATCAACTGCGCCGCGAGAAGGGAGTCGAGACCAGCTACTTCCGCCTTCGCGCGCTGCCGTTTACGGACGAGTTGAAAGAGTTCGTTGCGACGCATGACCGCGTGTACGTCGTCGAGCAGAATCGCGACGGACAGATGGCGGACCTGATTCGCCTCGAAGTCGGCGAGGACCAGCGCAAACTTCGCAAGATCCTGCACTACACGGGACTGCCGCCCGACGCGCGGACGATCACCGATGCGGTGCTGCAAATGGAGTCGACGATCGGGCTCGCGGAGCCGCTGTTGCTGGTGCGCGCACTGCCGACCCTCGGCGGCACGGCGCCGGCGGTGATTCCAACCATCGTTCCGCAGACAGGATCGCGCGAAGTTCGGGCGGCGGAGGACTAGTCATGGCTGAAAGCACACTGAAGATCGGCAGCGGCGAAGCGATCAAAGAGAACAAGCTCGGACTGAAGGCGACGGATTACGGCGGCGGCAAGTCGACGCTCTGCGCCGCCTGCGGCCACGACGCGGTCTCGAACCAGATCATCCGCGCGTTTTTCGAGATGAGCGTGAAGGCCGAGAAGGTCGCGAAGTTCTCCGGCATCGGCTGCTCGTCGAAGACGCCCGCGTACTTTCTCTCGCGCTCGCACGGCTTCAACGCCGTGCACGGACGCATGCCCGCGGTCGCCACCGGCGCGATCCTCGCGAACCATACGCTGATCGGCATCGGCGTCTCCGGCGACGGCGACACCGCATCGATCGGACTCGGACAGTTCATGCATCTCGTCCGCCGCAATCTGCCGATGATCTACATCATCGAGAACAACGGCGTGTACGGGTTGACGAAAGGGCAGTTCTCCGCGACCGCGGACGAAGGCTCGAAGCTGAAGACCGGCGTGATCAATGATCTGCCGCCGATGGATCTCTGCGCGCTGGCCGTCGAGCTGGGATGCGGATTCGTCGCGCGCGGATTCGCCGGCGATCCGAAGCAGATGGTGAACATTCTGAAAGCCGCAATCGCACACAACGGCTTGTCGGTGATCGACGTGATCTCGCCCTGCGTCACCTTCAACAATCACGAAGGGTCGACGAAGGGCTACACGTACTCGAAAGAGCACGACGAGCTCTTGCACCAGATCGGCTTCGTGCCGGAGTACGAGCCGATCGAGATCGACTACGAGCCCGGGACGGCGCGCGTGGTCGAGATGCATGACGGCTCGAAGATCGTGCTGAAGAAACTCGAAGAAGACTACGACCCCGCCGATCAGGTGATGGCGCTGCAGCGACTGCACCGCGCGACCGCAAACGGACAGATGCTCACCGGCATCGTGCACCTCCGCCCCGAGAAGAAAAACTTCATGGAGATGTTGAACGTGGTCGACGAGCCGCTCAATACGCTGCCGCTCGAGAAAACGCGGCCGCCGAAAGAAGCGCTCGAGAAGATCATGCGCGACCTCATGTGAGGCGCACAGGCTCATGGGCTCATGGTTTGTTTGTGAGCCCGTGAGCGCTTGCGGCTGGCATCCTTGCTCCGGCGAAATGATTTTTGATATCATGCCGGAATGAATTCAAAACAGATCAACGACTTTCTCGATCACTTCACGCATCTCCTCACCCGCGGCGATGTCACGAGCATCGACGTCCGCGCGAAAAGCACCGGAGGGAAACGCACCGATCAACTCGCGCTGGTCGTCGGCGTGGTGCGGAAACGGCCGCCGACCGAGCTCGCCGCGGACGTGTTGATTCCGCCGCGCGTGGAAGCGAACGGCGTCGAGTTGCCGACGGACGTGTTCGAGGAAGGCGAGCTGCGATTTGCGGTGGCGGAAGGCGGCGGTAAGGTCGCGACGGTCGGACTGAAGCGGGCAGGCTCTCTCGGAGTCAACATCAATTATCAGGGCGCGTACAACCTTCTCAGCTGCGCCCACGTGCTGACCGCGTTCGATCCGGGCTTCATCGGCAAGATGATCCAGTACGCCGACGAGCCGGGGATGAAGTTCACGGATCTCGTGCCGGTCAGCGGGCAGCAGCCGGTCACGTTCTACGAGAGCTCCACTCAGAAGAATCCGGTGCTGAACACGTCTGACGTCGCTTGGGGAAACATCACTCCGGCCCTCGGTTCGCCCAGCATCAAAGCCATTGGAGTACCGGCCGGCATCCGGGCAGCGGTGGTCAATGAAGCCGTGCAAATCTACGGTGGAGAGAGCCAGTCGTTGGAAAAGACGAAGGTGCTGAGCACGACTGGGCGAGTGACGGTGCGGTCCGTCTACTCGGACGACAGCACGATCTATTCGTTCTGGCAGAACGCGATCTCGCTGGATGCGACGACGGCGGTGTTCATGGCCGGCGATTCCGGATCGGCGGTCGTGGCGACATCGGACCAAAAAGTGATCGGTCTGCTGTTCAACATCGGATTGTTCACGATCTACGCGTGTCCGCTGTAGTCAGCGTTTCTTCAGCGCCGCCAACCGCGACTTCGCCTGCTCGTTGTCGGACGCGATCTTCAGCACGTCCTCGTAGCACGTCTGCGCGCGCGTGATCAGGCCTTCGGCGCGATAGAGGTCGCCGAGCGAGATCAGCGCGTCGGTGTTGTTCGGATCGGCGGCGAGCGCTTTTTGAAAACTCTCCGCGGCCTCGCGGCGCCACTTCGGATTGCGCTCCTGGCACGATCCGAGGAGCACCCACGCCTCGGCGTGATCGGGGAGGAAGTTCACGGTCTGCTTGAGCAGGACGATCGCGCCGTAGTAGTCGCCCGCCGTCGCGAGCTCTTTCGCTTTCGTGAAGTTCTGCGTCGCGATCATCTGCTGCGTCAGCCGCTGGTGGATCGCCGCCTCGCTACCGCGGCCCTGCGCGTGCAGCAGTTTGTCATACACGGCGCGGCGGTTCGGATCGCGAAGCAGGTCGCTCGCTTCCTCGATGCGGCGGTTGATCGCGCGTATGGTGTCCTGCAGCGCCGCCGGGTACGTCGTCGCATCGAAGCGCTTCCGCATCAAGTCGCTCTGGCTGATCACCTGCGCGCGCGTCGCGGCACGCGGGATGTCGAGCACCTGGTAGTGATCGAGTAACGGCAGCTGCTTCGAATACGCGACCGTGCGCAATGAGCGTTGGTCGTCCGGACCGATCGCCGCGAGGAGCATGAGATCGCGCTGCATCTCGTCGTAGTCCGAGGGCTGCGGCGCGCGCCGTTCGAAGACGTGATACACGCCGAGGGACAGCATCGCGATGACGACTTTCGCGACGATCGCCGACTCCGATGGAAAATGTTTGAGAAATGTCTCGATCATCATCGGCTCGTGCAGCGCCGCCGCGACCTCGCGCTCGTGATCGCTCATCGGCAGCGCGTCGATGCGGAAGCGGGCGTCGCGATCGATCTCGATCTCGCGCTTGAGATCGCCGAGCGAGCGACGGAGCACGAGCCCGTTCGTGATCGCGCGGATGCCGTCGAGGAACAGCGACGCGGTCGACGACACGAACACGCGCTTCTCCGGCGGCAGCGGCTCGTCGTCTTCGAACGCGGCCGTCCCTTCGTCGAGTGAAAACAGCGGTGTGAACTGCGCCCCCAGCCACTCGCGCATCAGCGTCTGCCGCGTCGAGAGGTCGAGCAGACTCGACTCGTGCATCTTCGCGACGGCTTCGTTCGCGTCCGCGCCGAACAAATCACGCGCGCGCTCGGCGGAGACGACTCCGCGCTGCACGAGAAAGTATGCGAGCGAGTCTTCCGGCTCGGGCGATGCAGCGAGGACCAGCTCGCCCTGCGCCCAATACAGCACGCGCTTGAGCGGAGGCTTGACCACGGTGAGCGAGCCGCTTCGCCGCTGCTGCAACACATCGCCCGCAATGACCGCGAACGGTGTGATCTCGATCCGCTCCAAACTCACGCGCGATCCACTTCCCGGGAACGGGGACCTGCCTTCACCGTCTTGACGGTGCTTTTAGCACAGTTCAAGCCGAAGGCGCGCTCTACCGGATGTCCGATGGCGGATGGGCGGCGCAACTGGCACGTTTCGGGCTCTAACCGACAGAGAATTTCGGCGGAGGCTGCCGTAGTTGAGGCTGTTTGCAGGTATGAAGACGATGATGAGGTACGGTTGGGTGCTCGCGGCGCTTCTCTCGTTCGGCGCTGCAGCGTTGGCCCAGGACTTTCCGAGCGAGCCTTACGATTTTCTGTCCGCCAAGTTGGCCGCCGAGGAAGGGCGATACGACGAGGCGCTGGACAAGATCAACGCTGTCATTGCGAAGAATCCCAAAGATCCGGTGCTGCTCTACGAGCGCGCGATGATGCTGATCGATGCGGGACGCATCGATCGCGCGGAGCAGGAGCTGCGCACGATCGCGACGAACACTCCCGACTTCTACGACGCGCAGCGGATCCTCGGACGTCTCCTCCTCGATCGCGCCGGCGGCGACCGCGCGCGCGTTGACGAGGCGCTCAAGCATCTGCAGGCCGCGTACAAACTGAATCCCGACGATCTGATGGCAGGACTCGCGGTCGCGCAGATTTTCATGTCGACCGACCGGCTTGCCGAGGCCGAGCGCGTGCTCGCGGCGATGGTCGAGCGGATGCCCGATCAGCGGTCGCTCAACTACAGCTACGCGCAGGTCCTGACGAAACTCGGGCGCGGCGCCGAGGCGAAGCCGTACCTCGAGCGCACCATCACCGCCGATCCGAATTACGGGCCGGCGATCATGCAGTTGATCGAGATCTATCAGCAGGAAAACGAATGGCACAAAGCGGCGGAGCTGCTGCAGCCGCTGATCGACGAAGATCCGCTGAATGCCGACCTGCAACGCCAGCAGGGATTCTTCTACCTGCGCGCCGGCGACGCGCGCAAAGCAGCCGATCGTTTCAAAGTGCTGGTCGGCGCCGATCCGAAAGACTCGCGCGCGCGATATTTCCTTGCGGAAGCGCTCAACGATCTCGAAGAGTATGCGGACGCGGAGAAGCTCTACCGCCAGCAGCTTGTCGAGAATCCCGATGATCCGGAGCTGCTCTCGAGCTTCGGCCTGAGTCTCGTCGGACAGAAAAAGTGGGACGAGGCGTCCGCGACGTTCAACCAGCTCCTCACGCACAGCGATCTCTCCGAGCCGCTGACCGCGCTGGCGCGCACGCAGCTCGCGAACATCGACCTGCAGAAGGGCAACTACGACAAGGCGATCGAGAACGCCAGGTCGATCTTCATCTTCCGCGACAAACCGAACACGCAGGCGATCAACATCGCGCTCGAAGCGATGAAGAAACAGAACCGCAAACCCGAGGACGCGCTCGCGCTGCTGCAGCCGCTCGTCGCGAAATTCGGGACCGATCCGTTCGTGAATGCGCGCTACATCGAAGCGCTCATCCGCGCGGGGAAGAAAGACGAAGCCGCGAAGAACGCCGCGCAGCAGTCGAAGCTCGGCACGCGCAACGTGATCACGACGGCCGAGGCGTACGTTGCGGCAGGGGATTCGGCGTCGGCGGTTGCGCTGATGAAGAGCGCGGCCGCGGCGAAGCCAGATGAAATCGACCTGCAGTTCGAGCTCGGCTCGGTGCAGGACCGCTCCGGCGATCGCGCGGGCGCGGAGAAGACGTTCCTGTCCGTGCTCGCGAAGAACGAGAACCACGCGCCGACGCTCAATTACCTCGGATACATGTGGGCGGAGAACGGCGTGCACCTCGAAGAAGCGCACGAGATGCTGACGCGCGCGGTCGGACAGGAGCCGGACAATGGCGCGTACATCGACTCGCTGGGCTGGGTCTACTTCCGCCTCGGCAAGCTCGATCTCGCGGAGAAGTATCTGACCGACGCGACGCGTCTCCTGCCGAACGATCCGACGGTGCACGAGCACCTCGGCGACGTGCTGGCGAAGCGCGGCAACACCGCGAAGGCGCTCGAGTCGTACAAGACGGCGCTCAATCTCGAGCCGGAGGCGAAGGAAGTCGATTCGCTGCGCTCGAAGATCGCCGAGATCGAGCGGAAGTCGTCGCACGCGACCGAGCGATGAGACGCAGCATCGCGCTGATCGCGCTCCTGGCGGTCGTCGCCTGCCGCACCGGACGTCCGGCGGGCGTCGCGGTCGTCCCGTTGAGCGCGGCGACGCGCGAGGACGCGATCGCGCAGCTCGCGCAGCGCCGCGCGAATTTCCATGGGATGAAGAGTCTCATGCGCGTGCGCGCGACAAACGGAAAGACGACGCAGTCGTTCCGCGCGCAACTGATCGTGCACGACAACCAACGAATGGAGCTGATCGCGTACACGCCGGTCGGTACGACCGCACTGAAGATGAAGGCGAACGGCTCGCGGATCGAGAGCGATCCGGAAGTGACGCCGGAGGCGTTCGCATTTCTCCGCGACTCGGGCCTCACCCCGGCAGAGATGGGAATGCTGGTCCTCGGGTTGCCGCCGCGCGACGATACGACGTGGACGTTCACCGCGGGCGGATTGGCGCGGGTCGACATCGGTGAAGTCATGGCCGTTTTCGATCCGCCGGCGTTCCCAGCCAAACGCGTGACGATCTCGACGACGCGCGACCACATCGAGATCGAGCATTTGGAAGTGGTGTCGGAGTGATCGAAGTCCGTGCGCACGCGAAGATCAACTGGTCGCTGCGCATCACCGGAAAACGCGCCGACGGCTATCACAATCTCGAGACCGTCTTCCAGACGATCTCGCTGCACGACACGCTGATCTTCCGCGAGTCAGACGAGCTGTCGCTCACGTGCGACGACCCGTCGATTCCCGTCGACGAATCGAATCTAGTTCTCCGCGCCGCGCGCGCTCTCGGAAAAACCGCGGCGATCGAATTGCGCAAACGCATTCCGGCCGGCGGCGGGTTGGGCGGCGGATCGTCGGACGCGGCCGCGACGCTGCGCGCGCTCGGCGGCGATCGCGAGGATCTTCCCGAAATCGCGCTCTCCCTCGGATCGGATGTTCCGTTCCTTCTCGTCGGCGGCACCGCATACGCGACCGGCCGCGGCGAAGTTCTCACGCCGATGCCGCCGATCCAGGCGTCACTGCTGCTCGTGCTCCCGGCAGAGCGCGTGATGACGAAAGACGCGTTCGCGCGTCTCAAACATTATTCGGAACCGCTCGGCTACGATGCCTTTGTGGGTGCCGCTGCCCTCAGCGGCACCGCGAGCGCTGAGGCCAGCGGTCGCCACAACTTTACGAACGATTTCGAAGAGCCGGTCTTCGCGATGCTGCCGCAACTGCGCGAATACAAGCAGCGCCTTCTCGACGCCGGCGCGACGTGGGCGGGGATGAGCGGATCGGGATCGACGATCGCCGGACGCTTCGAAAGCGCCGCCGCACGGGACCGCGCGGCGGCGCACTTCGCGGATCTGCGCGTGGAGCGCGCGGAAACGATTACGGGCGTTTAGGAACGCGTTCCATGTGCATCGCCACGCTCGTTCCGCTCTGGAGCGTGTAGATGCCTTCGACGTCGAGCTCGAGCGGCGAGCGGATCTCGACGTAGCCTTCGATGAACGTGCCGACCGGCATGTTCAAGTGCGCGTAGATGCTGCGGCACTCGATCTCTTCGGTACGCGACGGCGGAGCCGGCATGGCGAAGAATGCGGAGAGCTGGCCGGGGACTTCGTCGAAGTGCCCGATCGAGAAGCGCTTCTGCACGGTGATGTTCGTGTTCGAGAAATTCTTCACGTTGATCGACGTGAAGTACGCCCCCGGCGCGAACGCGAACGCGGCGGGCTCGGCGGCGCTGGTCCTGCCGCAGATGAATTTCGCCGAATAGAGAAACTGCTGCTGCGCGAACGCGGAGCTCGCAACGAGAATGAGAATGATTCCGAGAATCAAACGTTTCATGACCGTCCTCCACACAGATAGTGCAGAGGACAGTCGAAACGTTTCATCGAATCACGTACCGGCGACGGAGACGTTCTCGAATACGAGCGTGCTGGCGAGACGCCCGCGCTCCTCGGATTTACGCGCGCTTCCGCCGCCGCACCCGCAGCGATTCGAGCTTCTGATCGACCGCGCGCTCCGCTCGGTCGATCGCGCTCGCGTCGTTGCGGAGGTAGTAGGAGAAGTTGGCGCCGAAGAAGAGCGAGTTGAGCTCGAAGGCGAGTTGCGCGGGATCGACGGCAGGATCGAGATGGCCTTCGTCGACCGCCATGCGGATTGCTTTTTCGAGTGCGCCGATCCAGTCGTCCATCAAACGCCGCACGGTATCGCGGACGGGACCGGGTCGGCCGTCGAATTCGAATGATGCGGCGGCGAAGAAGCATCCGCCCGGAAAGACGCCGCGTCGCAAATAGGACAGCCACGAGCGGCAGATGGCGAGGAGGCGAGGATAGCCGCGCGGTTCGCGGAGCGCGGGCGTGTAGATCTCGTCGATGAAGCGCTCAGCCGCGGTCTCGATCGCCGCGATCTGCAAATCCTCTTTGGAGCCGAAGTGGGCGAAGAGACCGCTCTTCGACAAGCCGAGGTCGTCGGCGAGGCGGCCGATGGTCAGGCCTTCGAGGCCTTCGAGCGACGCGAGATCGACCGCGCGCTCGAGGATCGACTGCCGGGTGCGCTCACCTTTCATGCGTACGCCGGAAGATCCTTCAAAAGCTCTTCATGCGCAACACGAAAATCGCGGCTCCACTTCTCGGGGCGGCGCGACGCCGGATCGATGTTGACGACGCTGCGCTCGCCGCGCGCGTGCGGAACGCGTCCGTCCTCGCTCGAGCAGAAGAAGCCATACGTGCACGTGAAGTCGTCGAGCGCATTTACCCAGAGATCGACGCGCAGCGCGTTCTCCTCGAACGACACCGGCGCGAGCTGCTCGATCGCGCAATCCCCGCCCGCCGGCGCGCGCCCGTCGAGCGCGATGATCGCGTGATCGACATGCTCGACGAGATTGAGCGGATCCGAGAGAACGTTGTGCAGCGGCGAGAAGAAGACGAATTTGGGGTTGAGGTCCATGATCGTGCCTCCTTGTTGCTGGAGTGAAAATAGCACGATCGTTCGTTTATGTGCAATCAGTCCCCATAAATCGAAACATGCGCCACCCCGTCCGCCCCCATCCACCCGCGGTACATGCCCTCGGTGTTGAACGGCATCGCGAAGTTGCCCTTCGCGTCGAGCGCGATCACGCCGCCGTCGGCTCCCGGGACGGCTTTCAGCGTCTTGTTGATCACTTGATCCGCGGCTTGCTGCACGGTCAAGCCTTTGTACTTCATCAGCGCGGCGATCTCGTGCGCGACGGTCCAGCGGATGAAGTACTCGCCCGTGCCGGTGGCGGAGACGGCGCAGGACTCGTTGTCCGCGTACGTGCCCGCGCCGATGACGGGCGAGTCGCCGATGCGGCCGTACTGCTTGTTCGTCGTGCCGCCGGTCGACGTCGCCGCGGCGAGATTTCCGTATTGATCGACCGCGACCGCGCCGACGGTGCCGAAGCGGTTTTCCGGCGCGCGCTCGAGCTCCGCCTGCGGTTTTCCCTGCTGCTCTTTCACCAACTCGTCCTGCAGCGCTTTCCAGCGGCGCTCGGTCCAGAAGTACGACGGGTCGACGATCTCGAGTCCCATCTTCGTCGCGAACAGCTCCGCGCCGCGGCTGGCCATCATCACATGCTGCGACTTCTCCATCACCGCGCGCGCGGCGGTGATCGGATTTTTGATGATCGTCACGCCGGCGACCGATCCCGCCTTCTTCGTCTTCCCGTCCATGATCGCGGCGTCGAGCTCGTTCTTTCCCTCGTGCGTGAACACCGCGCCCTTGCCGGCATTGAAGAGCGGCGAGTCTTCCATGAAGCGCACGCTGGCCTCGACCGCATCGAGGCTCGTGCCGCCCTTCACCAGCACCGCCTGCCCGATGTGCAGCGCCTGTTCGAGTGCGGCGCGATACTCCTTCTCGCGGTCCGCAGTCATATTGGAGCGGTTGATCGTTCCGGCCCCGCCGTGAATCACCAGCATGATTTTCTTCGTCTCCTGTCCGGCGGCGATGAGGGCGAACACGAAAGTTGCAACGCTGAGGAGAAGGCGCTTGAACATACTTCGTACACTAGCACGCGCGATGCGCGTGACGCCGCTGCTGATCCTGTTCGCGATTGTGGGCCCGGCACTCTACGCGCAGAGCCCGGCGGCGGATTGGCGGACGATCGAGACTGCGCATTTTCACGTGCACTTTCCGCGCGAATACGAGCAGTGGGCGACGCGCGCGGCGTCGCGGCTCGAGTCGATTCGCGAGGCCGTGTCGAAAGAAGTCGGCTTCACGCCGGCGCAGGTCGTCGACGTCGTGGTGATGAATCCGATCGCGGAGGCGAACGGCAGCGCGTGGCCGCTCCTGAAGTCGCCGCGCATGATCTTCTACGCGGAGCCGCCCGGTCCCGACGAGTCGATCGGCAATTACACCGACTGGATCGACCTCCTCGCCATTCACGAGTACGCGCACACCGCGCACATGCTGCGGCCCTCGCGCAATCCGCTCGAGCGCGCGCTCGTTCCGTTCGATCCGATCGTCTTCCGCGCGCCGCGTTGGGTCCTCGAAGGCTACGCGACGGTGATCGAAGGACGACTGACCGGCGCGGGACGTCCGAACGGAACGTTTCGCGCGCTGTTGTTGCGGCGATGGGCGGAAGCGGGACGGTTGCCGTCGTACGGCGAGTTGGACGCGAGCCGAAAATTTTTCGGCGGATCGATGGCGTACCTGATGGGCTCCGCGTTTCTCGAATGGCTCGAACAGAAACGCGGTCCCGATTCGCTGCGAAACCTCTGGCTGCGATTGACGGCGCGGCATCGACGTTCATTCGATGAAGCATTCACGGGCGTCTTCGGCGATCGCGCGGATCGGTTGTACGGCCGCTTTCTCGCGGAGCTGACCACGTCGGCAATCGAGCTCGATCGCGCGCGCACGCTGCAGGAGGGAGAGCTGTTTCAGGAGACGTCGCGCAATTCAGGCGAGCCGGCCGTTTCGCCGGACGGAAAACAGATCGGGATCGTGATCCGCGATCGCGATCAGCCGGACAAGCTCGTGATCTGGTCGACGGGCGAGCCGGCGGAAGAAGAGAAAAAATTCAAGGAGCGCGTGGAGAAAATTCTCGAGCGCGATCCGGAAGACGTCGGACCGCTGCGCGAGAAGCCGCTGCCGCGCAAGGCGATTCACACATTGATTCTTCCCGACGGCGGCGACATCAACACGCCGCGTTGGATGCCCGACGGCAAGTCGATCCTCTTCTCCCATCGCGCGCCGGACGCCGAAGGGTTCCTGCATTTCGATTTGTATCGGTGGGACTTCGAGAACGTCACGCGCGTCACGCACCTCGCTGATGTCCGCGAAGCGGATCCGTATCCCGACGGGGTCAGCGCGGTCGCCGTCCAGAGTCGCTACGGCATCACGCAACTCGCGACCGTCCATCTCGCCGACGGCTCGCTGATCACCGCGACCTCGGAGCTTCCTTCCTACGAAGTCATCTACACGCATCCGCGCGTGAGCCGCGACGGACGATTTGCGTACGTCGCGCATACGCGCGGAGAGTGGACGCTATTCGTCGACGGCAAGCCCGTGCCGCTCCCCGGCGACGCATCGTCGCCGGAGTGGATGGGAAGCTCCGTCATCGCGACCGTCGCCAAAGGCGGATTCGCGGAACTCCATCGCGACGGCGTCATCATCACCACAACGCGCGGCGGCGCCTTCGATCCCGCGCCATCACCCGACGGCCGCATCTTCTTCATGAGCCTCGACCCGGACGGCTACGTGCTCCGCGTCCTCCCGGCCAACACGAACGCCGCCACCTTCACCCCTCCGCCCGCGCCCTTCGCCCCCATTCCCCCACACCTCGTCACGCAATCACTCCCGAAATCGCACGCCTACGGATTGGGCCGCCAGGAATTCTCCTGGTTCGCCGGAACCAACGTCGCGCGCGGTCATCGCGCGCTCGAAGCAGGCGCGCGCCTCGGCGATGTCGTCGGCCGTCTCGACACGCTGCTCATCGCCTCGATCGGCAGCGGCAATGCGCCGGAAGGCGTCGCGCTCGCGAGCACATGGCGCGGATGGCCGATCGAGTTGCAAGCGCACGCGTTCCGGACGGACGACGACACCGGCATCGAGCTGCGCGCGCGATGGACGCACTATCGCCTCGCGCTGGAGAGCGGGCGTCTCGCCCGCCTCCGGGGGGCGGACGAGACGTCCGCTCTCCTCTTCGCGAATGCGTCCTACTCGCTGCGCCACGTCTTCGGCTCTTGGCGCATCGAAGAATCGCTGCGCGTCGACGTCGACGACGCGCATCAGCGCGGCATTCTCGGCGCGTCGCTTCGCAGCGGCTCGTTCCGCATCGCCGCGCAAGTGCAGCACGATCGCGGCGACGAGCTCGTCCTCGGCGGGCTCGCGTCGTCGATCCTGCCGCGCTCGGCGTACGCACATCGCATCCTCGATCCCGCACTTCCGGTAGCGGCGCTGCGCGGGAGCGACTACGATGGATGGCGGATCGAATCGACAGTGCCGGGACTTCCGTTTACCGCCTTCTATCAGCGACATGAGCTCGGCGGCGCGCGCCTGTCCGTCTATGGCCTCGAGGCGGAGCTGCACAGCGATCCGTTCCCGATCCTGAAACTGCCGGCGCTCGGTCTCACCGCCGGCGTCGCGCGCGCGAATCAACGCACCAACTGGTGGCTGGGCATGCGGTGGCGTCCGTGATCCACATTCACAACGGAGACGTCGTCGCGCAGCTCGCGAAGCGCGCGAACATTCCCGGCGATCACGTCGCGTTCCGCGAGTCGCTCGTCACCGGACCGGTCACGCCGGATGACTGGATTGAGACGCGCGCGAACGCGCTGGCGGCGTTTTTCGGCGAAGACCTCCTGCGCGTGCGTACGAGCCTCATGGAACAGGAGCAGATGCTCGACAGCGCGCCATCGCGCGGCGAGATCGTGCTCTGGTTCGAGCACGATCTGTTCTGTCTCGTCCATCTGCTGTACATCCTCAATCGGCTTGGCACAGCAAAGCTCTCTTTGGTTTGGTGCCCGACGCCGCTCGGCATGATGGAAGAGCGCGATCTCTTCCTCCGCTTCGAGTCGCGCGGCGCGGTGACGCCCATGATGGTCAAGGCTGCGCGCAGCGCGTGGCAGGCGTACACCGCGGAAGACCCAACCGGAATCAATCCGCTCCTGACGCGCGAGCTGCCCGACTTCCCGTTCCTTCGCGAAGCGTTCTCACTGCACGCGTCGCGTTTTCCATCGACGCAAAACGGCCTCGGCGCGATCGACCAGCGCATCCTCTCGGTTCTCGCCAACGGCGCGCTCGAATTCCCCGCGCTCTTCCCGCAGGTCGACACCGATCCGCCGAAATTCGGATTCGGCGACGCACAGGTGATGGCGACGCTGCGCGATCTCGCGGCGCGCCCCGTGCCGCTCATCACGATGACAGGCTCCGCGCCGAAGACCCTCTTCGCGATTACGCCTGCCGGCGAGAACGTGCTGAGCGGCGAGATCGACGAATGCAAGATCAACGATCCCGACGCGTGGCTCGGCGGCGTGCATCTGACGAAGGAGAATTTGTGGCGCTGGAACGGCGCGACTCTGAGCCTCTCGCCCGCCTAGTACGCTTTCCGACGCGCGACGATCTCGAGCTCGCGGGATTGCTCTTCGAGCCGAAGCGGAAGTCGAAGCGCGCCGCGATCTTCATTCACGGAATGGGCGGCTCGTTCGAGTCGCGCCGCACGAACATCCTCGCGCGCGCGTTCACGAATCGAGGTATTGCCTGGTTTGCGTTCAACAACCGTGGCTCCTACATCATGCGCCGCGGCGGCGGCACGGCGATGGAGAAAATTCGTGACGGCGTGCAGGACATCGACGCGGCGATTCGCGAGCTCCGTCGCCGCGGCTATCGCGACCTCACACTCATCGGCCATTCCACCGGCGCCAACAAGATCGCCGTCTACAACATGTACACGCGCCGCAATCTCGCCACGCGCTACATCCTCCTCGGCGGCGGCGACGACACCGGCCTCTCATTCTCCTACCTCGGCGCGCGCCGCTTTCACGACGCGCTCGCGAAAGCGCGCGCGATGATCAAGGCGCGCCGTGGGGACGAGCTTGCGCCGCGCGCAATCGCGCCGCACGTCACGAGCTGGCGCTCGTTCTATGACATGTCCAACCCCGACGGCGACTACAACGTCTTCCCGTTCCTCGAAATCATGCGCGGCACCCGCCTCTCCAAACGCCCGCGCTTCCGCCATCTGCGTACGATCCGTAAACCGACGCTCGTCCTCTACGGCGACCGCGACGAATTCTGCTTCGGCGACGTGTCGGGCTGTGTCGCGATTCTCGCGGACGCGATCGGCGCGCGCACGAACTTCGAGATCGCGACGCTCGCAGATGCGGACCACGGATTCAACCGACACGAGGAAGAGCTCGCGCGCGTGATGCTCGATTGGATCGGCTAGGAGCTTGCGCGGCAGAAACGACGATCTCAGGCGCGTTGCGCCGCTCGAAGTCGCAGGTCGTGACGTGGCGACAAGCATGCCGCGAGGCGGAGCAATCCACGCAGCCGCCCGTGGCGGCTAAAACACACTCGCCAAAACCTCAAACGACTTCAACTCGTGTCCCAGGAAATTGCGCCGCACCGTTCCCGCGAGCGAGCGCACTTCGAGCAGCACTTCGATCGGCGCGCTGAACTCGGAGACCGGCAAACGCACGATTGCGTCGAGCGCATCCGCCGCGTCGTTGCTGATCACGAACGCGTCGCGACCTGCGCAGTCGCCGCACACGAATCCCTCCCGCCGCGAGTCGAAGCGCAGCGGGCGCGCGAGCGGGCCGCCGCATTCGATGCACGCTCGCAGCGACGGGAAAATGCCGGCCAGTCGCAGCGTCCAGATCTCCGCGTACGCGACGACGGCCATCGGCAACGCGCCTTCGAGCAGCGCCCCGGTCGTGCGATCGAGCAGTCGATAAATCAACTCCGCGGGATCGTTCGCCGGCGCGAACGTGTCGACCATCTCCGCGATGTACGTCGCGGACACGCTGCTGACCAGGTTCTGCTGCGCGGGGAAGAGCGAGCGCACGAGGTCGACCGACTCGATGCGCACGACCTCGTCGGACTCGCGCTCGCTGTAGCCGATGCGCACTTTCGCCAGCGGCTCGAGCGCCGCGCCGAAGCGGCTCTTGATCGCGCGCGCGCCGTACGCCCACCCCTTGCGCTTGCCGTGATCGGGCGTGAGGAACACCACCATCTTGTCCCGTTCGCGCGCCGGAACGGTGTGCAGGATGATCGCTTCGGTGCGCTCGATTTTCACCGTGACATGATAGGCGCGTGCTCGTTCATCCGGCCGAGGCGAGGAGACAGTTCCGCGAGTATGCGTCGGGAGAGATTACGAATGAGAATCTCGCCTGGGGCGCGCTGCTGATCGCGCTCGAAGACAATCCGCGCATCGATCCGCATCACTACCTCAACGAGCTCGACGCGCTGGCATTGCGCGCGCTGCATCGCTGCTCGCGCAATGAACCCCCGATCTTCCGCCTCGGGCATCTGCACGCCGAGGTGTTCGACGAGGCGGGATATCGCGGCGATGAAACGAACTACTACGACCCGCGCAATGCGTACCTGCATGAAGTGATCGAGCGCAAAGTCGGACTGCCGATCACGCTCTCGATCATTTTTCTCCACGTCGCGGCGAAGCTCGGGCTCGCGGCGGCGGGCGTCGGATTGCCGGGGCACTACATCGTCAAAGTGCAGTTCGAATTGAACGAGGTCTACGTCGATCCGTTCAACGAAGGCTCGACGATGACGATGATGGAGATCGAGAAGCTGCTGCATCAGATCAGCGACGGCACGATCGAGCTCACCAGCGATCACCTCCGCGCCTGGAGCGGCCGGCAGACGCTGCACCGCGTCCTCGGCAACCTGCAGAGCATGTGGATGCGCACCGGCGATCCGCGCAAAGCCGCCGCCGCGCGCGAGCGGATGGAGATCCTCGGCGCATGAGGCTCGTCGTCACCGTTTTTTCGATCGACGAGATTCGTCCGGACTACGACACGGTCGAATTACGCGCGGAGAATTTGCCCGATCTCGATCTGCGCGCGCTGCGCGCTGCGACCGACAAGCCGATCATCCTCACGTATCGCGGCTCGCGCGCGCCGGACGTGCGTCGCGCGTTGGACGCGGGCATCGACTTCGTCGACGTCGAATGGCACGACGGAGTCGAGATCATCGCGCCCGAGCGAACCGTGCTCTCGCATCACGACTACGAAGGAATGCGCGACGTAGAGTCGATCTTCGCCGCGATGCGCGCGCGCAACTGCGCGTACACGAAGATCGCCGCAACGCCGCACAACTTCGCCGACAACGAGCGACTGCTGCGTCTCTTGCCCGGAACCGTGATCGGCATGGGCGAGCGCGGCCTCTACTCGCGCATCCTCGCGCCGTTCCTCGGATCGGAGCTCGTGTTCGTCGCCGGCAACGCGATCGCCGCGCCCGGTCAGCTCACGCTCGAGCGCGCGCTGGCGATTTACGGACGTGATGGAGTGGTGCGCGCCTCCGGCACGCCTTCGGGCGGGGGCGCGCCGGAGGCGCGCACCACTCGCGTATTCGCGATCCTCGGCAATCCCGCAGGACACAGCCTCTCGCCGACGGTTCACAACCGACTCTTCCGCGAGAAAGGCGTTCCCGGCGCGTACACGATCGCTTCGTTCGAAATGTTCGACGAGATCAAGGATGCGTTCCTGCGCGGCGAGCCGTGCGGCCTCAGTGTCACGACTCCGTTCAAAGAAGACGCGTTCAGGTTCGCGGAGAATGACGAGATGGGTGAGAACGCGCGACGCGCGCGTGCGGTGAACACGCTCGTGAATGTTCGCGGGAGGATCATCGCGGACAACACGGACGTCGACGGATTCAAAGCGCTGTTACCGGAAGCGCGGAGTGCAGCGGTGTTAGGCGCAGGCGCCACCGCCCGCGCTGCCCTCGTCGCGCTCGAAAATGCGCGCATTCCAACAACCGTGTTCAATCGCACTGTGCACCCCGGCATGCAGCCACTCGACAAACTCGCAACGTTCGACGGCGATCTCATCATCAACACGCTCCCCGCGAACGTGGCACTTCCCATCCCGCCGTGCGACACGTACATTGAAGCGGCCTACGGCGGCGCGCCGCGCGAAGTCGAGGCGCGAAAACGCATTGGAGGCATCGAGCTGCTGCACGCGCAAGCGGTGCGGCAGCATCAACTGTTCATGAAAGTGTTCGAATGAATGACTACGACGTGATCCCGGTGGTGCGCGAGCTAAGCGCGGACACGCTCACGCCGCTCGTCGCGTTCGCGGCGCTCAGCGGCGGCGAGAACGTGGAGGCGTTTCTGTTCGAGAGCATCGAGCGCGGCGAGAACGTCGGGCGCTACTCGTTCATCGGCTTCCAGCCGCGCCGCAATCTGCGCATCGACGCGACGACTGCCAATCCGGTCCAGCTGCTCAACGGCGAGCTCGTTCCGCTGCGCGTGAAAGGCGAAGACCAGCTCCCGCCGTTCTTCGGCGGCGCAGTCGGCTTCTTCGGCTACGGCGCCGGCGGCTGGGTCGAGGACATCCCCGACACGCACCCGAACCACCACGGCATCCCCGACGCGAAGCTGCTCTTCTTCGACAATGTCGTCGTCTTCGATCACGTGATGCAGCGTCTCTATATCGTCGCTAATGTCTTTACGAAAGAGGACACGATCGAGGACGCCGAGCGGCGCCTCGAGAGCGCGGTCGAAAAGCTTCGCAACGCGAACGTCGATCCGATCTCGTTCCCGCACAACACGCCTGCCGCGACGTTCACTTCCAACTTCACGCGCGACGCGTTCGAGCAGATGGTGCGGGACGCGAAAGAGGAAATCGTCGCCGGCGAGATTTTCCAGATCGTCGTCTCACAGCGATGGGAGACCGACTTCCCGACGAACCAGTCGCTGACGCTCTATCGCGCGCTGCGCTCGATCAATCCGTCGCCGTACATGTTTCTCCTGCGCACGCACGAATGCACGCTTGTCGGCGCATCGCCGGAGATGATGGTGCGCGTTACGGGCGACGTCGTCGAAAATCGGCCGATCGCCGGCACGCGTCCGCGCGGCCGCACCTTCGAAGAAGACGCGGCGCTCGAACAAGCGCTGAAAGACGATCCGAAAGAAAATGCCGAGCACCTGATGCTCGTCGACCTCGGGCGCAACGATCTCGGACGCGTCTGCCGCAGCGGCTCGATCGAAGTCAGCGACTTCAAACACATCGAGCGCTACAGCCACGTCATGCATCTCGTCACCAACGTGCGCGGAAAATTGCGCGACGACTCGACGCCGTTCGATGCATTCATCGCCTGCTTTCCGGCCGGCACCGTCAGCGGCGCGCCGAAGATTCGCGCGATGGAGTTGATCGATCGATTCGAGACCGTTCGCCGCGGCCCGTACGCCGGTGCCGTCGCGTACTTCAGCTTCAACGGCAATCTCGACTCCTGCATCACGATCCGCACGATCACGCTCGTCAACGATCGCGCGTACGTGCAGGCCGGCGCGGGAATCGTCTACGACTCCGATCCGGCGACGGAGTTCGAGGAGAGCGAGAACAAGTCGACGGCGCTCAAGCGCGCGATCAGCGTAGCAAGAGAGGTGCTCTCGTCTCGTTGAAGCGCACGCGCTCGAAGCCGAGGGTGTGGAGGAAGTCGGCCATTTTCTTCTCGCCGTTTTGTTGCGCCATCGTGAGGATGCCTTTGCGCAGCGATTCCTGACGGATGTTCTGCTCCGCGTGCTGGCGCGCGCGCGTTTCGAGATCGATGTCCGCGCGACGCAGCATGCCGGTCTTGCGCGAGATCACGCGCGATTCCGTGTTGTCGACGCGCGAGACGAGAATCTGCGGCGGCGGCAGTCGCAGATTGAGCGTGCCGTCCGGCGATCGCCACACATCGTTCTGTTTGATCTGCGAGAGATCGATGCCCGCGATCACGTCGCCGGTCGCGAGGAACGTGATCTCGTCGCCCGCGAGCGCGTCGGGGACGAGCTTGTAGGTTTGTGTCACTCGGCCGATGTGCACGACGCGCATCGATGCCGTCTCGAGCCGCTGCAGCTCGCGCACCTGCGTGACGAGCGTCGACATGTCGATGACTTTTTCCTGCGGCTTGAAAACGATCGTCTGGACCGATTTTTTCGCGATGCGCCAGACGATGATTCCCGTGCCCGCTACGAACGCGGCGAGCAGCACCACGACGAGGAGCGCGATCAGAAGTGTCTTGCGATTCATCGACTTGCAAACAGTAGTGGCGCTTCCACTAAGGTTGTGCTACTTTGTTCAGCCTCCCGGTAAGGTTCAAGGAAGCGTCCAAACGGCCCACGCCCGATAGGGCGAATGTCCAATATCGTTGCGATGCCGGCCTGCCTCACACCTTCAACGACTCACCCGTGAGCTGTTTGTACGCCTCGAGATATTTCTCGCGTGTTTTCTCTACGACGTCGTGGGGCAATTCCGGTGCCGGAGGGTTCTTGTCCCATCCCGTCGTCTCCAGCCAGTCGCGCACGAACTGCTTATCGAACGACGGCGGATTCTTTCCGACGACGTATTGATCCGCGGGCCAGAAGCGCGATGAGTCGGGCGTGAGCGCTTCATCAATCCACACGACGCGATCGTCAATGAGGCCGAATTCGAATTTCGTGTCGGCGATGATGATGCCGCGCGACAGCGCGTAATTCGCGGCCTCTTCGTAAATCTCCAGCGTGAGATCGCGCAGCTTCGTCGCGAGCTCTTCGCCGGTGATCTTCGCCATCTGCTCGAACGAGATGTTGATGTCGTGTCCCGTGTCTTCCTTCGTTGCCGGCGTGAAGATCGAATGCCGCAGCTTGCTCGCCGTCGTCAGGCTGGGCTCGAGCTCGATGCCGCACACCGATCCCGTTTCCCTGTACTCCTTCAATCCGCTGCCGACGAGATAACCGCGCGCGACGCATTCCACCGGCACGACCTTGCACTTCTTCACGATCACGCTGCGCCCGCGCAGCTCATCGTGTGTGCGGATGTCGTCGGGAAACCGGTCGAAGTCCGCTTCCAGCAGATGGTTCTCGAGTCCGGTGAAGCGCTGGAACCAGAAATTCGAGATCTGCGTGAGGATCGACCCCTTGTCGGGGATGCCGGGCGACAGCACGACGTCGAACGCGGAGATGCGGTCGGTGGCGACGAAGAGATAGCGGTCGCCGAGGTCGTAGACGTCGCGCACTTTTCCGCGACGCGCGAGGGGGAAGGGGAGCGTGGTCGAAGTGATCGCGGCGCTCATGGGGGCGCATTGTAACTTTGGACTGCGGCGGCTAACGCCGCCGCTTTTGTCTACGGTATGAAAAAGCGGCAGCGTTTAGCTGCCGCAGTCCAAAGGAGCACGTCTTACCGCTGAATGCGCCAGCCCTTCGCGTCGTGCATCAGCGTCGCCATGCCGCGGTATTCGGCCTGTTCGCGCACGCCGCGCGCGTACTTCGTGTCGATCTTTTTGCCGATCGACGTCGGATCGGATGCGAGCGCGGTCGTGCGCACGCCCTTCGACGTCAGCGAGCTGAGAGGCGCGAGGAGCATCGGCGCCTGATACTGCGGATCGCCCGAGCGCGGGTCGATCGTCGACGCGTAAGGGAAGACGACCGCGTAGTCGGTGTTGCTCGACGCGCAGGGATCTTCGACCCAGAACTCGACGGTCGCGGCGTCGTTGTCGACCGGCAGGCGATCCTGGAAATGACCGAGCGGCGGCATCACGAACGGCGCGTTTTTCAGAATGGTGTTGCCGTCGGCGTCATAGACGTTCACGCGCAACGTGGCGCTGCAGCGGCCGAGGTTCACGGCGCCGATGTTCGTGCGCCATCCGCTGCGCGAGCTGTTGCGCACGTTCTGCGCGATCGCGGTGATGCCGTCATCGAGCATGCCGATCCACACGCCCGGATTCGTCTGTCCGTACGTTCCGCTCGACGCGTTGTTGTACGTGTTCGTCGTGACGAGGAACGAGCGGTCGAGCACCGTGTTTGGCACGCCGGGATTGTCTTCGGGGAACGTTGCGACGAGCAGCGAGCCGCCGCCGTTCGCGATGCCGAAGAGATCGAGCAGGATGTTGTCGGAGAAGGCGAGCGAGTTGCGTGGAACGGTGATGCGCTCCTCGGCACCCTGCGCGCCGCCGGTCGGCAGGAACGTGACGCTGACGACGAGATCGTGATCGAGCTGCGGATTGAAGATGCTGAATTGCGTGAGCCAGCGCGTGTTGTTCGCGCCGCCCTGATTCGCCGCGGCGGTGATGATGTACGTGTCGTTCACCTGGGCGGCGAGGGGGAGCGATGCAACGGTGAGGAAGAGTGCCGCGAGGAGCAGTCTGGAGGTTTTCACGGTCGGTCCTTTCAAAAGCTGCGACTACTTGCTGCGCGGGCTCAACTGCAGTGGCGGTGCCGACCGCTCCTCTCGTAGATTCAGCGAGTTACGTCGCGCGCGGCTGCGCGTCGTCTACGTCACGCTACACTACCGTCCATGAATCAGATCAGCGATTCAAAGGATAAACTTCTGTCATGAATCAGATCAGCGACCGTTTGCGTGGTCTCGTCCAGTCCGACATCCGCCGCATGTCCCGCGAGTGCGAGCGCGTCGGCGGCATCAACCTCGGCCAGGGGATCTGTGATCTGCCGACGATTCCCGAGCTCGTCGAAGGCGCGTGCGACGCAATTGCGACGTCGAAGGCGACGTATTCGAAGTTCGAAGGGATCGATCTTTTGCGCGAACGCATCGCGCGCAAAATCGCCACATTCAACGGATTCGAAGTCGATCCCGCGCGCGAGATTGTCGTGACGGTCGGATCGACCGGCGGATTTGCGGCCGCCGCGATGGCGACGTTGAACGCCGGCGACGAAGTCATCCTCTTCGAGCCGTACTACGGCTATCACCTCAACACGCTCAAAGTCCTCGGCGTCGAGACGAAGTACGTCCCGCTCAATCTTCCCGACTGGTCGATCGACTTCGACGCGCTGCGCGCCGCGTTCGGTCCAAAAACGCGTGGCATCGTCGTCTGCACGCCATCGAATCCGTGCGGCAAAGTCTTCACGCCGGACGAGCTGCGCAGGATCGCCGCGCTCTGCCGCGAGTTCAACGCGTGGTGCTACACCGACGAGATCTACGAGTACATCGTGTACGACGGACGGCGCCACACGTCGATGGCTTCGATCGATCGCGACGTCACGATCACGATCAGTGGATTCTCGAAGACGTTCTCCGTGACCGGCTGGCGCATCGGCTATGTCGCCGCCGACGCGCGCGTCGCCGCATCGATCGGACTCGTGAACGACCTCTTCTACGTCTGTGCCCCCACGCCCTTGCAGTGGGGCATCGCGCGCGCGCTCGAGATCGGCGAGGAGTACTACCGAAATCTCGCGTCCGACTACGAGAAGAAACGCGACCTCTTCGCCGCCGCTCTCAACGACAGCGGCTTCCGCGCGTACGTCCCCGAAGGCGCGTACTACATGCTCGCGGAAATCCCCGACGAGCTCGCGGACTCGCGCGAAGCGGCGATGGCGTTGATCGAAGAAGTGGGAGTGGCCTCGGTGCCGGGACCATCGTTCTACGCGTCGAATCGCGGCGACCGGTTGCTGCGGTTCTGTTTTGCGAAGGACTTTGCGTCGCTCGAAGAAGCGGCGCGGAGGGTACGCGCGTTTTCACACGCGCGAGCAGGAGCGAGGCGATGAGGCATCGGCGGCCGAAGTGCCCGCCGCTCCACTGTTCGTAATTGAAGTCGTCCCAGCGTCGGCGCTCAGCTGCGACCGAAGGTCGCCAGCTGCGGCACCGACAGCCGCCGCGGCGCGAAGCGACCGCGCGCGGCGTTATTTCTTAGTCCGCGCCTCCCGCATGTCCGCAAGGATGTCCTCGGCGTGTTTCTTCGCGTCGACCTTCTTGTAGATTTTCTTGATCCGCCCGTCGGGGCCGATCCAGTACGTCGTGCGCGCGACGCCCCAGTAGCGGCGGCCGTACATGTTTTTCTCCTTCCATGCGCCGTACATCTTCGCGACGTCGGCGGAGGTGTCGGAGAGGAGGGGGAAGTTGAGGTTGTATTTGCCGCTGAATTTCTCGTGGCTGTCGATCGAGTCGGTGGAGATGCCGAGGACGTAGGCGTGTTCTTTCGCGAGATCGGATTCGTGGTCGCGGAAGTTGCAGGCTTCTGCCGTGCAGCCGGGCGTATCGTCTTTCGGATAGAAGTAGAGGATCACGTCCTTCCCCTTGAAATCCTTCAGCCCCATCTCTTTTCCACGCGTGGACGGCAGCCGGAAGTCGGGCGCGCGATCGCCTACCTTCGGCTCGTAGTAATCCTGCATGTCGTTCCTCCTGGATGGCGGATGGCAGATGGCAGATGGCGGTTTCTGGTTCTGCCATTCGCCATCTGCCATCTAAAACAGCACTTTCTCCGCGACGAGAACGGCGTTCAGCGCCGAGCTGCGGCGCAAATTATCGCAAGCGGCCCACACCCAGAAGCCTCCGGGGATCGCCGCGTCCGCGCGCACTTCGGCGATCAACACTTCGTCTTTCCCCGCGGCGTCGATCGTGCCGAACTGCTGATCGCCTTCCGGCAGCGCGAGCGCGGAATTCGCGGCGAGCTCGTTCTTCACGCGGTCGATGTCGAGCTCGTCGCGCGTCCTGATGAAGAGCGAGAACGTGTGTCCGTGAAAGATCGTGCCTTGCGTGACGAAGAGCGCGAGTTGCATGCGCGGATCGGTGAGCGCGCGGATCTGCGAGACGATGAGCTCTTCGTTGTGCTCGGGCGCGGGATAGAGATTGAACGCGAGCTGGCGATCGAAGACCGACTGCGGAACCGTCGAGATGTTCAGCACGCTGATCGTCTGCCGCGCGAGCTCTTCGATGCCTCCCTGCTCGAACTCCGACGCCGGCTGAATCACCGTCGCCGTGCACGATTCGATCGGACTCAGTCGCTCGATCTGATGAAGAATCAGCGCGATCGGAATCACGACGGGATGCGGCGAGACGAGCAGCCGATCGTCGATCGCGACGTCGTCGAGATTCACTCCCGCGATGGCGAGCTTCCCGTCTTCCGCAGTCGAGGGCCGCGAGAGATCGATCGCGATGAAATCGTCTTCCGCGGAATGCGCGATCCATTCGCGATTGCCGGCCGCGGGTCCGCAGAAGAACACGAGATCGAGATCTTCGAGCTCGATGCGGGCGACCGGTGAGACCACGGCCGGCTCGTCGGCGACCTCGGTCAGCGCGCCCGCGGCCGCGCCGGTCGAATCGAGCAGCGAGACTTTCGCGAACGGAAACGCGCGCTCGCGCAGGATCGTCTTGATCTCGTTGCCGACCAGCGTCAGCGGATTCACGATGCCGAGGCGATAGCCGGCGGACGACTTAGGATGCGGCATCGGTCGTGATTTCCGCGGGCACGGGCGGCGGCGGAGGTGATGCTTTCGGAAACGCGATCGACCAGAGTTTCGCGAGCGGTCCCGACACGAGGTACGCGATGGACACCGCGAACCAACACTCGCGCGGCCACTTGAAGCCGAGGCCGAGGACGAGCGCGAGCAGGAGGAAGTACATCAGCGAGCGCTCTTTCTGCAGAGCGAGACCTTTGGCGCTGCGATAGCGGATCGGCGAGACCATCGCGAACGCCGTGATGACGGTGAGGACCATCACGATGACTGCGAAGCGGCGATCGGTGACCGGTGCGGGCGCGTAGAAGATCATCGAGGCGAGGATCAATGCGCCTCCGGGGATTGGGAGGCCGACGAAATAGCGGTAGTCGGTCTTGCCGGTGATGACGTTGAAGCGGGCGAGGCGCAACGAGCCGGCGGCGAGAAACAAAAACGCGATGCCGCCGCCGAGTCGCTCGAAGATGTGCAGGCCCCACGCGTAGACGAGGAGCGCGGGCGCGCAGCCGAACGTCACGACGTCGGCGAGTGAGTCGTACTCCTTGCCGAACTCGCTCGTCGCGCCGAGAGAGCGCGCGACGAGACCGTCGAATGTGTCGAAGATTGCGGCGAAAAGCAGCGACAGGCACGCCGTTTCGAAGCACTCGATCGCGACTTCGGTGCGGCCGAGCGTCATGGCTTCGATGGCGCGCGTCGAATAGAGGATCGAGCGGAAGCCGAAGAAGACATTCAGCACGCTCAGGGATGTCGGGACGACGTAAATCCCGCGGCGGACGTTTCCCCGGATCCGGTTCAGATGAAAATCCACCTTTCGGGTGCGAATCGCACTCGCATGACTTGCACCTCTCGAGCGCGTCGGCTACGCGACGTGCGCTGCTTCGTAGGAGCGAATTCGTTCAGCCATCTGATCTTTCAGTCGCAGTTTTCGCTTTTTCAACGTCTTCTCTTCCATCTCCTCGTCGACCGTGATCTCGGGTTTCGCCGTGAGCTCGTGCAGGCGCGTTTCGCACATGCGATGCTCTTCGGACCAGGTACGAAACTCGGGATCTGCGTCGGCGAGCATGTGTTGAATCTCAGCGAAATCTGACATCGAATTTCCTCCTTCGAAGTTCCTGTTCGCGAGACTGATGATAGCACCGTGCCCGCGCGCGCCAGCAGGTGGTGTAAGCCGTTTTCGTACAGCGGCTTACACTACAATGCCGCGCGTGGGCGCTGCTCGGGTCGCCATCGGAATCGTCGTGTTGACGACACTGATTTCGCCTCTGCGCCGCGAGCTGTTTGCGGGCGACGAGACGAAGTACAGCCAGGTCGTGCGCGAGATGCGCGCCGGTGCGTTTTTTCTGCCCACGCTGGAGGGGAGCCCGTTTACGCACAAGCCGCCGCTGCACTTCTGGATCGTCGATCTGCTGACGTATCCGTTCGGCGTTTATTCGATCTGGCCATTCGTGATTCCGTCGCTGGTCGCGTTTGCGCTGCTCTTGTGGCTTCTCTGGAAAATCGAAGGACCGACGGCGGCGTTCGTCGCGGGGACGTCGCTGATGTTGTGGGGCTCGGCGCAGACCGCGCGGATGGACGTCGAGTTCACCGCGCTTCTCGTGTACGCGGGATGGATGCTGCAGCGCGCGTTCGATGGAGAGCGGACGCTCGTGCGCGCGGGAGTCGCGACCGGAGCCGCGGCGCTGATCAAAGGACCGATGGCGCCGGTGATCATTCTCTGTTTGTTTGGATTCGAGACGCTGCGGCGGCGTGGAGTGGTGCGCGCCTCCGGCGCCCGTTCGGGTGGGGGCGCGCCGGAGACGCGCACCACTCCACGCCACCACTACGTGCTCGCGATCATCGCGATGATCGGAATCCCGCTCGCGTGGCTCGCCGCGGCGGTGGCGGTGGGAGGGCGCGAGTTCTTCCGCGAAGTGTTTTTCAAACAGACGGTGGGGCGGGCGGTGGGGTCGTGGGTGCATCAGTCGCCGCCGTGGTTTTACGTCGCGCGCGCGCCGATGACGCTCTTGCCCTGGTTCTTTCTCCTCATCGTCGCGATCGTCGCGGTCTACAAACGCAACGACGAGCGCGCGAAGTTTTACGTCAGCTGGATCGCGGCGGTGATCGTGCCGTACTCGCTGCTGTCGTCGAAGCTCGACGTCTACATGATGGCGATGGCTCCGCCTGCGGCTCTCGCGATCGCGCGGCTGCTGCAATCCGACGATGCGTTTTCGCGCTACGGAAAATTTGCGAATGCATTCATGGCTGTCATTTTTTTGACAATCGGCGTCGCCGGATTCTTCGTGAAGCGGCCGGAGATCGCGCTGTATTCGCTGCAGCCGCTGCTCGCGATTCTCTCGATCTTTTCGTTGATCGCGCTGGTCATCGCGCTTCGCTCGACGCTTGTCGCGTCCACGATCGCCGTCGGCTTCGTCGCCGTCGCAGCGCTGACGTACGCCGCAATCGCCCTCGTTCCGACAGCGAACGAGCTCGCGTCGACGAAGCCGCTGGTGCGCGCGCTCGCGCAGCAGAACGTGCCGGCCGAGGAGATTGCGCTCTATGTCACGCCGCACGTTTGGGTCCGCGGAATGCCGCTCGCGTTGAGCCGTGTGAATTACGTCGACGCGGAAGAGCTGCATGTCATCGCTCCGCCGCGTGTGATCGTCGCGCGGCGCAAGGACGCGGATCGGGTTAAAGACGTTCTCGCGCGCTACCAGCGCGTCGGCGAGCTGCAGATGATCGGAAAATGGTTCGATGTCTATCGACGATAAGCGACTCCCGTCGCGCGACGATAAGCGACTCCCGTCGCGCGACGATAAGCGACTCTCGTCGCGCGTCGCTAAACGCCGCTACGCCGCCGCGGCGTTCGTGACGCTGCTCGTGCTGTCGGTCTTCTGGCCATCGCCGATCGTCTCCGCGAACCGGCTGTGGTGGGGCCAACCCCTCGGCGTCGACGAGCTCTCATTTCTCGGCCGCGAAGCGCCGTCGTGGGACGTTGTCTTCTGGTTCTTGGCCGGACTGCTGTTGCTGGTCATCATCCAAAGTGCGGAAATCGTGGATGTTCGCGAGCCGCTGCGTCAATTGAAAGCGGTTCGCTTCGAACGACGCCTGTGGCCGCACGTGCTCATTGGACTCGCAGTCGGCGCGATCGCGACGACGCTGACGTGGCTGCTGCTCGACGTGCCGATGCTCGCGTGGGCGGAGGGAGTGCAATCCGATTTCACCGAGGACGTCATTCGCATCATGAATCGCCTCGGCGGCGGGATGAATCCGGTCCTCATCGTCGCGTTCTTCCTCGTCGCCGGAGTCGCGTACGCGGAACGGCGATGGGTTTCGTACGCCGTCGCGATGGCGCTCGCGGGACTCGTCGCCGGAATCGGCGGACAGATCATCAAACAGCTCGTCGGCCGCGCGCGTCCGGAGCTTTGGCTCGGACCGTCGCACTACGCGCCGGGATCGTCGACCTCATTTCCGAGCGGACACACCGTCGGCGCGTTCGCGCTCGCGGGCGTGCTCGTGTTCGCGTCACGCAATCACGCGCTGCGCGTCGTCGCGCTGCTGCTCGCGATCGCGGTCGGCCTCTCGCGCATGCTCGCGTTTCGCCATTGGATGTCCGACGTCACCGCGTCCGCCGTCGTCGGCCTGCTCGCCGCGTGGATCGCCGTCTCCGTGATCCCGCTCACAAAAGTTTCCGAAGCGCGCCCGTAAACTGCGCGCGCCTTTTGGGAGAGGTGTATGTCGAAGCAACGCTTGTCACTCATCAACTATGACGTTCTGCGCGAGCTGTGCGACAGCTGCCGCAACGAGCGTTTCCACTTCGTCCCGATCGGCGCCGCGCCGACCACCGGCGCGTGCAAAAGTTGCGGCGCGGAATCGAAACTCGCGGATGTGAGCGACACCGCGGTGTGGCGGCTGATGACGCGCGCGGACGGCGAGGTCGTCGTGGTGCCGGTGATCGCGAAGTCGGCGTAACGGATCAGCGCGCGCCCGTTTTTCGCGGGGCGGAACCTATGCGCGGCTGTTTGCGGTTTGCACGCGCGTATCATCGAGCGCGTGGCTGCCGACCCGCTACCGGAGACGAGACGTGCACGCGTAAAGTCTGTTCTCGGCGGCGAGATCAACCAGCGATTCGATCGCGGTGATGGTGGCCCCGGAGGATGGTGGATCGTCGACGCGCCTGAGATACATCTGGGCGATGCGGTGTTTCGTCCATCGATCGCGGGTTGGCGCCGCGAACGGATGCCGGTATATCCCGACGCGCCGTACTTCGAGATCCTGCCCGATTGGATTTGCGAGATTTTCGCTGACTGCCATGTCGGTGGTGGCCGCGCGATCTGGCCGAAATACGCGGAGTACGGAATCCCGCACGGTTGGATCCTCGATCTCGCGACGCAAGCAGTCGAGAACTATCGGCTCAGCGGGAAGTATTGGACGTATTGGTCGGCGCACGAAGACGTCGTCCGCGCCGAGCCATTTGAAGAATGCGAATTCGACCTTCGCGTGCTGTTCTGAGCCTACCCCTCCATCTCCGCAAAATTAACGCTCACCAACCGCGAGCACCCCGCCTCTTCCATCGTCACGCCGTACAACACATCCGCGGCTTCCATCGTGCGGCGCGAGTGCGTGATCACGATGAATTGCGTGTCGCGGGACATGTCGCGGACCAAGCGCACGAAGCGTTCGGTGTTGACTTCGTCGAGCGGGGCGTCGACTTCGTCGAGGATGCAGAAGGGGCTCGGTTTGTAGCGAAAGATTGCGAAGAGGAGCGCGATCGCGGTCAGGGCGCGCTCCCCACCGGACAGCAACGCGATCGACTGGTTCTTTTTGCCGGGCGGTTGGGCGATGAGCTCGATGCCGCTCTCCAAGACGTCTTCTTCGTCCAGCAGCTGCATGCGCGCACTGCCGCCGCCGAAGAGAGACGTGAAGATTTCGCCGAAGAAGACGTTGGTTGCGTTGAAGGCGTCGCGGAAGAGCTCGCGCGACGTGAGGTTGATCTTACGAATGGTCTGGCGCAGCGACTCGATCGAGTTGACGAGGTCGTCGCGTTGGGTGCGCAGGAACGACTCGCGCTGTTCGAGCTCCTGATGTTCTTCGATCGCGAGGACGTTGACCGGTCCGATGCTCTCGAGTTTCTCGGTCAGCTTCGTGACTTCGACTTCGAGCGCGGCCCGCGCTTCATCATCAGTAGGCGGCTCCACGTCGGCCAGTGCGTCGATGCCCGCGTGCAGGTCGAGCGAGATTTGTTCGCGCAGCAAATCGATCGCGGATTTCGCTCGATCGACGCGGCGCTCGGACTCGAACAACGCGTCCTTCGCCGTGTTCCACTGCTCCCGCGACGCGACCGCGCGCGCCTCGAGCTCCTGCACGCGCACTTCGAGGTCCGCGACCTCGGCTTCCAGCGCCACGCGCATCTCCGAGAGGTCGTGCAGTTTCGTCAGCGACTGTTCGAGCTGTCCGCGCGCGTTTTCGGACGCGGTCTCGGTCTCTTCCTTCTTGCGAAGGAGCGTTTCGATTTCCTGCTGCAACTGCGTTGCGCGTGCGCCGAGGGAGATCACGATGCGCGAGAGGTTCTCGTGCTCGCGCTGGACCGCGTTCACGTTTCCGCTCGCGCTCTCCACGTCCACGCGCGCCTTCGATGCGACCTCGGTCACGTCTTCGAACGCCGTGCGTGACACCGTCAGCTCTTCGTCCAGCGTACGAATGCGGTTGTGGAGTTCCTGCTCGCGCGCCTGCAGCTCTTCGAGCTCCGCGATCGCCGCGTGTTTGCGCGCGAGGAGCTGATCTTTTTCTTCCACGTACAGCGTCTGCTCTTCCGACGCGACGGCGAGATCTTTCTCGAACCGCTGCAACTCCGCGCCGGCGCGCTCGCGCTGGTTCTGCGTCTCGCGCAGTTCCTGCTCCGCGCCGCGCGCACGCTCTTCGGAAAGAATGCGTGCGTCGTCCGCGGCGCGCAGTTCTTCTTCGAGCGTTTGCAGCTCCACGGCGATGCGGCTGGCGCGCGTTTCTTCCGTGCCGAGGAAGGACTCGAGGTCGGCGATCTCTCGCTTGATCGAGAACACGCCGGGCGTCGCGCCTTCGGTTTTGCCGCCGATGACGAGCGGCCCGCGGACGATGTCGCCTTCGAGCGTGACGAACGTCGCGTGCGGACGCTCTTTCGCGCGCTCGAGCGCTTCGCCGAGCGAGCCGACGATGTAGGCTTCGGGGATCGCCTGGCGCACCGCATCGGCGACGGCGCCTTCGCCCATCACCGAATGCGCGGCATCGCCGCGTCGCGTGCCTTCGCCGTGCGGCACATAGTCGAGCGCAATGAATGCGCCTCGACCGGCGCCGCGCTCGCGCAATCTGCGAATTGCCGTCGACGCGACGTCGCTCGTGTCAACGACCACCGACTTCGAGACTTCGCGCAGCAGCATGTCGAGCGCGGCTTCGTATCCCGGCGCGGCATACACGGACTCGGCCGCGCTCATCGCGTTCGGAATCAGCTCGAGGATCGCGCGCCGCACGTCTTCGTCCTGCGCTTCGAGCGAAGCCAGGAGCGCGCGCAGCGAGTCGATCTTGTACGTCGTCTGCGACACGCGATCGCGCGTGCCGGCGAGCGACTCGCGCAGCGAGTCGCGGCGCGCGGTCAACTCGTCGCGGAACTGCAGCGCGGCGTGCGCGTTCTGGCGCGCGACTTCGAGCGCGATTTCGGCGTCGCGCACCATCTGCTCCCAGTCGTTCATCTGCGCGAGCGCGCCGTCGCGGCTTTCCGTCGCGCGTCGCGCGCCCTCGGTCAGCTTCGACAGATAGAACTCGCACTTCTCGACCGCGATCTCGATCTGATGCACCTGGTTGCGCGACTCGGAGATGCGCGCGATGGTGCGCATCAGCGACTCGCGCGCATCGGCGAGCGACTTCTCCTGCTGCCGCACCGCGTCCGATTTTTCCTGTCTATCGCGCTCGAGCTGATCCGCGATGTCGCGAAAACGATTGCGCTCCGCGCGCGCGCCTTCGAGCTGCTGCGTCTTTTCATCGAGAGCGGCCTGCTGCTCCGCGCCTTCCTGTGCCAGCGCGTCGATCTGTCCGCTCGCGTTGTCGATGCGCTGCACGAGATCGCCGAGGTTCGTTTCGGACTGCTGCAGGAACGAGCGAAGGCGCTCGACTTCACCCGACAGTCCGGCGATCTCCTCGCGCACTTTCGACGCGCGATGCGAGCGATCGGTGTGAATCGTGCGCGTTTCCGCGAGCTCCGCCTCGTCGCTGCCGAGTTGTGCGGCCAGCTCCGACTCCGATGCCTGCGCGGACGCGAGTCCGTTGCTCGCGGCCTCTTCTTCGATCTGCGCCGCGACGATGCGTCTTTTGTACAGCGCGCGTTTCGCGGTCGAGAGCTGATCGGCGAGCTCTTTGTGCCGCCGCGCTTTTCCGGCCTGCCGCTTCAGCGAATTGAGATTGCGCGTGACCTCGGCGAGCGTATCGTCGATGCGCAGAAGATTCTGCTGCGTCTCTTCGAGCTTCAGCTCCGCGGCGCGGCGCTTCGTTTTGTACTTCGTGATTCCGGCGGCTTCTTCGATCAGCCTGCGGCGGTCCTGCGGTTTGTTGGAGAGGATCAGATCGATCTTCCCCTGCTCCATCACCGAGTAGTTGCGGATGCCGAGGCCGGTGTCCATCAGGATGTCGGAGATGTCCTTCATCCGGACGCGGCGGCCGTTGAGGCGGAACTCCGACTCGCCGGTGCGGAACACGCGGCGGTTGATGACGATCTTCCCGTCGTCCGCCATCGGATGATTGCTGTCGCCGTTGCTCGTGGCGAGCGTGAGCGTGACCTCGCCCATCGAGAGCGGCCGCCTTCGCGCCGAGCCCTGGAAGATGACGTCGTCCATCGTCTCGCCGCGGATGTGCGAGGCGCGGTTTTCGCCGAGGACCCAGATCAGCGCGTCGCAGATATTCGACTTGCCGCAACCGTTCGGACCGACGACGGCCGTCAGCGCGGCGGGGAAGGTCAGCTTGGCTGGATCGTAGAAGGACTTGAAGCCGTGGATGTCTAACTTTTCGAGTCGGAACATTTCTCTGCCGCGGAGGGTAACATCCGTCACCACGTCGCATGGCAGCGGATCTTGTGCAGTTCCTTCAACAGGAGATCGATCTCGGCTCCTTCCCGGGCGCGAGCTGCGCGATCGGGTCGGTCTCCGGCGGCATCGAGCGCGAGGATGCGCTCGGAAACGCGGTCGTGGTGCCAATGCGGATCGCGGCGACGCCGGACACGATTTATGACATCGCGTCGGTGACGAAAGTCGTCGTGACGACGATTCTCGTGCTGCACGCGGTGGATGAGAAGCGCATCGCGCTCGACGACCGATTCGATGGCTTCACTTTCCGGCAACTGCTCACTCACACGAGCGGCCTGGTGGCGTGGCTGCCGCTGTATGCGCTGGGAGCGTCCTATCGCGAGACCATAAGACATCCTACGACGTCCTATGACGCCCCAGGACGTCCTACTTACTCCGATCTCAATTTCGTCCTGCTCTGGTACGCCCTCACTGAAATCTTCGGCGACTACGTGCAGGCCGCACGCGAACGCATCTTCGCGCCTCTCGGCTTACGCGACACGACGTTTAATCCGCCTCCGATCCTCAAGCCGCGCATCGCCGCGACGGAGTGGGGACAGCGATTCGAGGCGAAGATGGCGGCCGATCGTCACGTCGAGTTTCACGGCTTTCGACAGGGACTGATGTGGGGCGAAGTGAACGACGGCAATTCGTTTCACGCGGGCGGCACGTGCGGCAACGCGGGAGTGTTCGCGACCGCGCGCGACATCTTTCGCATCGTGCAGGCGTTCGCGCGCGGCGAGCTCGTGTCGCGCGCGCTCGTGGACGAATCCGCGCGCGCGCACGCCGGCGATCGCGGTCTCGGATGGCAAATCGGTGAGTTGGGCTACGGCCACAACGGATTCACCGGAACGTCCGTGTGGGTGCAGGGCGATCGCATTTCGGTGCTGCTCACGAATCGCGTGCATCCGTGCGCGGCGTCGATCGCGATGTCGCGCATTCGTGCGACGTTTCACGGGATGTCATCCCGAGCGTAGCGAGGGACTTGGCGGGTGGCGCGCAGTGCACGAGCCTCGCACCACCACCCGGGCCCCAGGTCCCTCGCTCACGCTCGGGATGACATAGGCCAGCCCCACTCCCGCGCCTGACGCGCGAGCGAGTCCGCTCGCGCTTCTTCTCCGTTCGCGTCTGCGAGCTGCGAGAATAAATACAGCGTCTCCGACAGCAGCGGATCGGGATCGGTGTAGTCGTCGTGGAAGCGCGTCTCCAGCAGTTCGACGTTGTCGCGATAAAGACGCAGCGCGGCGTCGCGATCGCCGGCCTTCAGCAGAATGTAGGCGAGGGCGAGCGACTGGAACTCCTGGATCTGCGGATGCTGCGCGATCTGTGTTTCCATCCGCGTGCGCGCCTCATCGAGATTGCGGCCGAGGTGCGCGAGCGAGAGCGCGATGCCCTCGTTGGCGGAGGGATCGTTCGACTGGCGATAGGAATCGATCGCTTCTTCGAATCGTCCGAGAAGTTTCAGCGCCTCGGCGCGATGAAAGACGTCGTTCGTGCGCGTCGCTTCCGCGACGGCGTCGGCGTAGCGGCGCAGATGAATGAGCTGCTGCACGCTCGTCACCGGCTTCTGCGCAATCATGTACGCGAGCAGCCAGCCGATCAGCACCACTGCGATGAGAAGTGTCCACAGCCCGATCGTCATCGCGGCGGCGGCGCGGTCGTCGTCGTTTGCGGTTGCGAAGTTTGCGGCTGCGGTGGTTGCGGCGCCACGGCGCCCGGCTCGACGATCATCGTGCGCATCGCCTGCGGACGTCCCGCGTACTGAAAGTCGAGCTCGGGCAGCGGCGCCTGCGTTGTGTCGGCGGTGTGGGTCGCGACATCGACGACTTCGCTGAGCGGCACGGCCGGCGACTCGGAGACGTCGCGCGCATTGCGCGCGGTGACGAACGAATGCGCCGCCGCGAGGAGCAACACGACGACGGCGACGCTGATGCCGATCACGACTCCCTGCCGCTGCCGCGCGTACTCCAGCACGCTCTCCGAGCGCGTCAGTGTTTTCGGCTGAAAGAGCTCCTGCATGAGCGCCTGCGTGTCGATGCGTTCGCCGGTGCCCGGATCGGCGCCGCAGTACGGACACACTTTCGCGGCTGCATCGATCGAGCGCCGGCACGCGGCGCAGACGCCACTACTCATGACCTTTGAATTGTATTTGCACGCTGTACGGCGCGGCTACGGGCTGCCCGTTCACGGTCGCCGGGCGGAAGCGCCAGTGCTGCACCGCACCGATCAGCGCACCGGTGCCGCCGAACGGGGCCCGGCGGACGTTGATGCCGGTGACGCGGCCGTTCGGTCCCACCGTCAGATCGAGGACCGCGGAGCCTTGCGCGCGCATCGACGGCAGCCCCTGATATTCGGGAACGGGACGCGTGCGCGCGGCGGCGACAGCGACGCGATTCGCAATCGGACGCCGCTGCGGTTGCTGCGCGTACGCGGCGCCGGTCAGCGATCGCGGATCGACGAGCGGCTGCGCTTTCTTTTTCTCCGCGGCCGCGCGTTGCGCGAGCTGCGCGTATTCGGCGGACGAGACGGCCGTCGCGTCGCTGCGATCCCATTCATTCGCCGGCGTGCCGGGAACGGGCCCGCTCACGGGAGCGCTGGTGATCGGCTGCTCGATTCCGCCCGGCTCATTGGTTGGAACCAGTTGCGTGTCCGCACGCTTCGGCGCGGAGACGGGAGTGTTCTCCGATGTTTCGTCGATGGTTTGCGGCACGTTCTTCGGCGTGCCGTCGCGATTGATGATCATCCCGCCGAAGAACGCGAGGATGAGGACGAGCACGCCGATCCCGGCGTAGATCAACTTCTTTTTCGCGTTGCGCTCCTCGGGCGGCTTGTACTCCGCGACTTCCACCGGCACGGCTTCACGCACCGGCGCCGCCATCGACTGGTTCCAGTTGCAGTACGGGCAAATGCTTGCGTACGCATCGATCGTGCGCTCGCAGCGGATGCACTTTTTTCGATCGCTCATCGCGCTACCTTTGTGCAACCAGCTTGCCGTCCTTCCAATAGACGACCTCGTCGGAAGTGACGGCAAACGCCTGCGGCGCAACGCCTTTGGCGATGATCGAGCTCTTCGATTTCGTAAAGCGATAGAGCGTGCCGCTGCTCGAGTCGTACGCGATCCAGATTTTGTCGCGGATGACGACACGGTCGACGCCGGTGGGAAATTGCGACGAGCGATTACCGAAGAGCCCGAGTCCAAGAAAACCGCGCAGAAATCCGCGCGCGACCGCTTGCAAGGTCGACTGCGTCCCCTCGGTGAGCCAGACGCGTTTTGCCGATGGATCCGCCACGGCGAGGATGCGCGCGGTGATCGCGGTGCCGCCGCCGGCGAAGGCGAGGTCGACCGGAACCGCGCCGACGTTGACCGTGCCGCTGACTTTCATCGACGCAAGATCGATCGTGCGGATCTTCGCCTCGCGCGGGAAGACGAGGTAGCCCGTGCGTCCGCCGATCTCGAAGTCGGACGCGAACGGCGCGACCTGCACGTTGCGGCCGCTTCCGATTTCCGTGAGCGTGCCTTTGGTGCGCGAATAAACGTACAGCGTGCCGTTGGATTCGCGCAAAAAGTCGCCCTGGAGCGGAGTGGTGCGCGCCTCCGGCGCGCCTGTGGGGGGCGGTGGCGCGCCGGAGGCGCGCACCACTCCCGCGTCGCGTGCGAGCACGTATAGTTTGTTGCCCACGAATGCGCCGCCGACCGGCGTCTCCGCCGTTTGCACGCGTGTCGTTTTTCCGGTGGCGAGGTCCACGATCACGGCTTCGTTGTTGAGCGCATCGAGCACCGCGATGCGATCGCGGCCGACGACGATCGACGTCGCGTTCTCGACGCCTTCGGCTGTCCATCCGCCGCGCAACTCGATGCGCCGATCGTGCGCGACGACCGCGCCTTTCGGCGTCGCCGCGACCACTTGCGCGAGGACGAGCGCGAGTGCAGGGATCACGGCTGCACTCCGAGGGGCTCGAGGAGCAGCGCGTCGCGGTCGGCGCTGCGCGTGACGCCGAGGATGCGGTAGGTGAGGTGAGCGTTCGCGGGGAACGCGCCGGCGAAGATCGTCGGCTCGCTGAAGCGGAACGGCACGCCGTCGATCGTTCCCGACTCGAACGTCGTCTGATTGTTTGCGACCTGCGCGCTGTCGAAGACGACCGCGCTGGTGAACGTCGTTTGATCGAGCGCGACGCGCTGCTCGGGTGTGAGGCGCTCGAAGTTTTCGAGGAGCTGTCGCAGCTCGGTGCCCGTTGGTTTCGCGCTTGGCACTGCGACTGCGGATGTTTGTTCCGCTTCGCGTCGCAGCGTGCGCAGCGTTTCGTTCTGCGGGAACTTTGCGATCAGCGCGTCGAGCGTTTCGCGCGCGGCGCGCGTTTCGCCGCGCGACAGTTGCACGAGCGCGCGCCGTACTGTCATCCCGAGCGTGAGCGAGGGACCTGGATGGGCGGTGTCACGCTGCCCCTCCCACCCAGGTCCCTCGCTCACGCTCGGGATGACAGTACGCAGGTAGCGCTGGTACTCGCGCACGAGTGTCATCGAGAACGGATTCGCCTCGAACGCTTCCGCGTAATGCCGCTCGCGCTCTGCGTCCGATTGCGAGAGCCGCGCGAGTGCCGCGAGCGCGGAGGCATCGTCGCTGCGCGCGTCGAGCACGCGCTGATACTGCGCCCGTGCGCGCTCGACGTCGCCGCGCTGTTCGTAGAGCGAAGCGAGGCGGAGCTGCGCTCGATTGAGGAGCGACACGTACGCTGCGACGTCGCCGCGCGCGGAGGAGTAGATCTCGAACGACTCCGTGCGCGCGGCTTCGCGTTTGAGCGCGTCGAATTTCGACGAGCGCAGCGACTCCGTCACCGTCACGAGCAATCGCTCCGCTTCGTCGATCTGGCCCGACTCGATGAGCGCGGATGCGAGCGCGTGCTGATAGAGCGCGACGTCGAGGAGCGTCTTCGCGAGCGCGACCGCGTTACGCGCGGCGCCAGCGGCTTTGAGCGGATGTCCGAGGATGCGCATCGCGGACGAATACAAATTCCAGGTCTCGGCGTCGTCGCTCGCGTAGCGGATCGACTCTTCGAGCAGTTCGAACGCGCGCGACTCGCTGCCGAGCTTCGCCTGCGCCAGCGCGGCGTACGACGTCGCATTCGCGTATTGCGTGAGCTTCGAGTCGCGCCGCGCGTCGAGGCGCTCTTTCGCCGCGATCTCGTACGCCTTCATGTACTCCGCGCGCGCCAGCGACTGCTCGTTGCGCGACGCGCGCAAGTCGCCGAGGTTCAGGCGGCCGGAGAGCTGCGCCTCGAATGAATGAGACTGCGCGAGCTGCTTTTCCATCTGCGCGATCTCGAAGTCGGAGGCGATGCGCTGTTGCGCGAACGCAGGCACGGCGAGGAACACGAGCGCGAGCAGAACGACGGATGGCGGATGGCGGATGGCTGATGGCAGAAGTATCTGTGGCTCTGCCATCTGCCATCCGCCATCCGCCATCGGCCGCAGGCCCCTCATTCCGCGAAGTACCCCTTTCGCGCGCTCACGATCTCGATGCCTCTCGCACGCGGTTTCACGTCGATCGTGCGCCAGCCGCGCTGCGTGCCGCCGCTTTGGTAGACGACGAGGTAGCGGCTGTTGATGTCGCTCAAGATGCGCGTCAGTTCGCGCGAGACATTTTCTTTCGACGCGCCGACGACGGCGCCGCCGGTGTTCGATGCCGCGCGGTCGAGGAACTTCGTATGCGCGTTGCCGAGGACGATCGCGTGCACGATCGTCTTCGTGTTGCTGATTTTTCGCAGCGCGGCCTCGTCGCTCAGCTCACTGTTGCGGTCGCCGCCGTCGGTGATCACGATCGCGTACGTTCGCGCGTTCGATGCCACCGACGCAACCGCATCGCGCAGCGACGTGCCGCCCGACGTGTGGGGCCGGCTTTCCAGCCGGCCCGAGTGAGGGATCGCCTCCGCCTTCGACACGATGTGATTGAAGAACGTGATCGACGCCGTGTCGCCCTTGCGCAGCAACGCTCGCGCGTCTTCGACGGCGCGCAGCGCCGCGTCGAGCTTGCCGTCGCCCATCGAGAGCGAGCGGTCGACGACGAACGCGAAGTGCGCGGGAGGACGCTCCTGCTTCACCTCGCGAATCGTTTGCTCGACGCCGTTCTCGCGCACGCGCAGATCTGCTGCGCGAAGCGCTCGCGAGGCTCGAACGCGCAGCGGCACTTCGACGACGTCGACGTTGAGTACGTCGCTGACGCTCGTCATCACCGACGCGCTCTCGCTGGTCTTATAGCCGTTCGACCATACCTTCGCGGTGATCGTGCGCGGCGCGAGCGTCGTGCCGAAATCGTAGGCGATGCGGTACGGCGGCTTGCGCGCGACGCCGGCGAGGACGCCGTCGACGAAGAAGTCGACACGGTCGACGTGCGCGGTCGTGGTCGTCACTTCGATCGCCTGCACGCCGACGGCCTGCGAGCCGGGGAGCGACGACACGAACGTCAGCGCGGCCAGAACGAGAAGCGTCTGCACGCCCGTCAAAACGAGATGCGGCCCGGACCTTATTCACGCGCCGCGCAGTCTGCGCTCGAACTCGCTTCGTCGCGCGCGGCTGAGACGCAGCTTCGTGCCATCGTGGAGGATGAGCACGGAGTCACCGCGAAACAGCGGATGCATCTCCTTCACGCGGTCGACGTTCACTATCGCGGAGCGATGCACGCGTACGAAGCGATCGGGATCAAGATCGGTTTCGATCTCAGCCATGCTGCGCCGCAGCAGGTGCGTCTTTCCGGCCGCGTGCAGCGACACGTAGTAATCGGCCGCTTCGATCCAGTCGATGTCCTCGGTCCTGATGAACAGCACCTTCTCGCCGTTGCGCACGAGAAATCGCGCCACACGCTCGCGCGGCGTCTCGCGTTTCCGCGCGTGCTCTTTCGCGCGCAGGAGTGCGGCGAAGAAGCGCCGGTCGTCGAACGGTTTCACGAGATAGTCGAGCGCGTGCACGTCGAACGCGCGCAGCGCGTGCTCGTCGTACGCGGTGACGAAGATGACGGCCGGCACGGCATTCAATCCGACCTGTTCGATGACCTGGAAGCCGTCGACCTCCGGCATCTGGATGTCGAGAAACAAAATGTCCGGCTGTTCGCGACGGATCATTTCCGCGGCGTCGATGCCGCTGCATTCGCCGGCGACCGTCAGCTCCGGATCTTCGGCCACGAGTCCGCGGATCGCGCTGCGCGCGAGCGGCTCGTCGTCGACGATCACGACTTTCATGCGACTTCGCTCCACGGAATCGTGATCTCGGCGAGCACGCCGTCGTCCGCGTCGCGGAGCTCGAACCGGTACGCGCTCGCATACAACTGCCGCAGCCGCTCCTCGGTGTTCCGCAACCCGATGCCTTGCTTCTCGCGCTTCAGCGTCCCGGTGTTGAACATCTCGATGTGCAGCGACGAGCTCTCGCGATACGCGCGCACTTCGATGCGTCCCGCGGCCGCGGACATCGCGACGCCGTGACGGATGGCGTTCTCGGCGAGTGGCTGCAGGATCAGCATCGGCACCGCGCCGCGGCGCGCGTTCTCGTCGACGTCGATCTTCACGTTGAGGCGATCGGGGAATCGCACGCGCTGGATGTTCAGGTAGCGCCGCAGCATCGACATCTCCTGCTCCAGCGGCACGCGCTGATCGCCGGCGTGATCGAGCGTGTAGCGCAACAGGTCCGACAGTCCGGCGATCACTTCGACCGCTTCGCTGTTCTTTTGCGCCCGCACGAGCGCGCTGATGGCGTTGAGCGTGTTGAAGAGGAAGTGCGGCTGCAACTGCAGTTCGAGCACGTGCAGGCGCGCGGACGCGAGCGACTGTTCGAGACGCGCCGCGCGCGACTGCAATTCCAGCATCTGCGCGACTGCGATCACCGCGAGATAGATCATGATCTCGAAGGGGAACCGCACGAGGATTGCCTGCGTGAAATACGGTCCGAAGCGCGTCTCGGTCATCGCGTCGTAGGGATGGATCAGAATCGTGATCGTCACCCACAACGCGATGTGCGCCGGAATGAGCGCCAGCATCGCCGCGACGTGCAGCGAGAGCGCGCGGCCGCGGACCGGGAAGAGCGGAACGCGCTGCGTGAACCGGAACAGCAGCGGCGTGAGCACCGCCCAGAACGTCCACACCGACAGCTGGTACGCGATGATTCGGACGAGCGAGTGGCCGTGCGCGATCATCGCCAGGTAGGTCTGGGTCGCGAGCACGAGCGCCAGCAGGCCCCAGGCTGTGGCGATCGGAATCCAGGCGCGTCTCTCCGTCATCGCCGCCTAGTGTGCCTCAGTCGCGCGGGGACGGGCGCGCGATGCAGCGAATGGAGCATTTGGCGCGGTGAATCGCCCGTTCGCTGCACGTTTCGCGCAGTTCGCTGACTTGCGCTCCGCTTCCCGCCGCCGCGCGCGTAATTTTCACGCCGGAGGCTTCGACATGAAACGAATCATCATCACCACCATGCTGCTCCTGCTGGCCGCGATGCCGGCGCTGGCCGCCGGCTACACGAAGAACGTCGCCATCGTGATCTACCAGGGCGTCGAGATCCTCGACTTCGCCGGACCGGCGGAAGTGTTCTCGTCCGCGTCCTTCAACGGCGCGAACGGAAACGAGCGCGCGTTCAACGTCTACACCGTCTCGAAAACGAAGGCGCCAATCGTCAGCCAGGGCTTCATCGACGTCACGCCCGACTATTCGATCGCCGACGCGCCGAAGCCGGACATCATCGTGCTGCCCGGCGGCGCCTCGAACAACGTCATCAGCGATGCGGAGTGGATGGAGTGGGTGAAGACGTCCGCGGAAGGAGCGGACAACATTCTCACCGTCTGCACCGGCGCGTTCATCGCCGGCAAGCTCGGATATCTCGACGGGCTCGACGTGACGACGTTCTACAATGCGATTCCCGGACTCGCGGAAGAGTTTCCGAAGGCGCGCGTGCAGCCGGGACGCCGCTTCATCGACAACGGCAAGATCATCACGACCGCGGGCGTGTCCGCCGGCATTGACGGCTCGCTGCATCTCGTCGCGCGCACCCTCGGACGCTACGTCGCCGATCGCACCGCCGAATACATGGAGTACGCGTGGTCGCCGCAGTCGTACACGTCGTCGAAGTACGCGCAGCTCAATCCACGTCTCGACGCACACGGAAAGCGCATGCAGGAAGCGACGATCGCGAATCACGGCGGCGACGTCGACGGCGCGGTCGCCATCTATCGCGAGCTGATCGCGAAAGACAAAGCCGACGCGCAGGCCTGGCTGAGCCTCGGACTCACCACGCTCGCCGCAAAGCGCTACCCCGACGCGATCGCCGCGCTCACGCAGGCCGCGAGCGCGGAGGCGATCAGGGGACGCGCGTACTACAACCTCGCATGTGCCTACGCGCTGACGGGCGAGAAGGAGAAGGCGATCGAAGCCGTCGGACGCGCGATCGACGCCGGCTTCCGAAGCAAAGGAAACTTCGAAGGCGATCCCGATTTGAAGTCGATTCGCGAGGACGGACGCTTCCGGCAGTTGATGGCGAGCCTGTAATCGCGTCCGAGGAGCGCGGGCATGCCCACCTCCCGGGGCGGGCGCGGGACGCCCGCGCTCCTCGGCGTTCCGAATGACACGTTGATTCGCGGAGCCGTTACCATGGTCTCCGCGCATGCTTCAACCGGACGCACCTCTCGGCAGTTATCGGCTTATCGCCAAGATCGGCGCGGGCGGGATGGGGGAGGTGTGGAAGGCGGAAGACACGCGCCTCGGCCGCACGGTCGCGATCAAGATTCTGCCGCAGGCCGTCGCGGCGGACGCGCAGTCGATCGCGCGGATGAAACGCGAGGCGCGCACCGCGGCGCAGCTGTATCACCCGAACATCGCCACGATCCACGCGTTCGAAGAGGCGGACGACCGCATCTTCATCGTGATGGAGTACGTCGAAGGCGAGCCGCTGACGGCTCTGATTCGACGCGGACCGATTGCCGAAGCGGATGTTTGCCGGATCGGGCGAAGCGTGGCGGATGCGCTGGCGGAGGCGCACGAGAAAGGCATCGTGCACCGCGACATCAAGCCGGACAACATTATGGTCAACGGTCCGCGCGTGAAAGTGCTCGACTTCGGCATCGCGAAACAGATCGAGCCGCACGGCGTGAGCGCGAACGATCCGACGACCGTGCTCACGCAGCAGGGGATGATCATCGGCACGGTCTTCTACATGTCGCCCGAGCAGGCGCTCGGCAAGCAGCTCGACCGCCGCAGCGACATCTTCTCCCTCGGCGCGGTGATGTACGAAGCCGTGTCGGGACGCCGTCCGTTTCACGGCGACACCGCGACCGACACGATCACGCGCATCGTCCGCGACGAAGCGCCGCTGCCGCAGAGCGTCTCGCACGGACTCGCGTCGATCATCTCGCGCTGCCTGCGCAAAGAACGCGCGGACCGCTTCGCGTCGGCGCGCGAGCTCGCGTCCGCACTCGAGGCGCAGCTTGCCGTCGCGCCGACCGCGCCGTTCACCAAGCCGGCCGCGCCGTCATCGCCTGCAGCTCCGACGGTGATCACCGGCGCGCATCCGCAACCGACATCGCACAAATGGATGTGGGTCGCGCTCGTCGCGCTGCTCATCATCGTCGCGGGACTGTCGGCGATCGTGATCTCGCAACAGCGCAAGAACGCAGAGCCGATCGCTGTTCCGCAAGTCACGAGCGCACCTCCGACAGCGACGACGGTCACCGAGCCGCCGCCATCGACCACGACGCAGACGGTGACGGCGCCATTGGTCATCGAAGAACAAAAGCCGACTCCCGTTCCGACGACGACCACGGTTGCGCCTCCGGCTCCCGCACCTCCTCCCGCGCGCACCGCCGACGACGACTACAAAGAAGGCATCGACCATCTCCTCGAACGCCAGCTCGCGCTCGCGCGCACGTCGTTCCAATCAGCGATCGCAAAAGATCCGCATTCCGCGCGTGCGCACTTTCGCCTCGGCGAGATGGCGATATTCGAGCGCGATCCGGTCACGGCGCGGAGCGAGTTGGAAGCGGCGATCACCGACGGCGATCGTCTCGAGCCGCGCGAGCGCATCCTCACCGACGCGGCGCTCGCGTATCTCGACGGCGATCGCGCACGCGCGCTCGAGTTGATCCGCGAGCTGCCCGGCGATCCCGACGTGATGCGCTTCCGGCAGCTGATCCACGAGCTGCGCGAATCGCAGAGACCGCCATTCCGGCCGCGCCGTCTGCGTCCGCATTAGTTGTTATACTGAATTCGTCCGAGCCCCTACTATGAGCCGATATGGAATCGAAGTCTGCAACGACTGCAAAGCGTGTCAGTGGCGAAATGACGATTTCTTCTGCCAGTTCGATCCCGAGACGCTGAAGGCTTTCGACTCCGTCACCTTCACCAACGTCTATCCCGACAACGCCGTGCTGTACGCCGAAGGCGAAAAGCCGCAGGGCCTCTTCATTCTCTGCTACGGACAGGTGAAGCTCACCATCTCCGCGTCGGGAAGCGGCAAGACGCTCATCAAGCGCATCGTCAGCGCCGGCGAAGTCCTCGGCCTCTCCAGCGTCCTCTCCGGCAATCCGTACAAGGTGACGTGCGAGACCGTGCGGCCGTCGCAGTTGAAGTTCGTCAAGCGCGACGACTTTCTGCGCTTTTACGCCGAACATCGCGAAGTCTCGTTCAACATCGCGCGGCAGCTGATCGAAGAGTGCGAGTCCGACGCCGACCAGATCCGCGCCCTCGGTCTCGCCAACTCCGCCGCCGAACGCCTCGCGCAGCTGCTCCTGACGTGGTGCGAAGAATCGGGAAGCCCGTCCGCGAGCGGCATGCGCTTCCCCGTCATGATGACCCACGAGGAAATCTCGCAGCTCATCGGCACCTCGCGCGAGACGGTCACTCGTCTCCTTAAACGCTTCAGAGATCAGAAGATCCTGACCGTCCGGCGATCCTCGATGACCCTTCACAAGAAGGACGATCTCGAGGATTTGATCATGGATGTGGGCTGAGGCCCCCCGCCCGTCATGGGCGGCCTTTGCGCGCACTGCACAGGAATGCAGAAGGCAGAATGCAGGCACCACCGGCGGCTGACGACCACCGTTGACCAAACGGGAGTTGCGAGGGCGGGCCAGTCTGCGATACCTCTGGCGTTGCTTGAAGACGCGTAGAGGTCGTTTTTTCTGTGGAGGTTTGAACCCCGCAATGCAGGCTGACCCGCGCCGTATAGAGGTACCACCTTTTGTCGCTCCGCGCCACTGGCCGGAAGCACGCGCAGCAGAATCTGAAGCTGACCTGCGGCGTACGCGTCCTCAAGACATTCA
>QHVT01000003.1 GCA_003223645.1 Acidobacteriota bacterium
TTGGGACCAGTCGCATCTGGGCCCGATTCACTTCCACCACTCGCGCTTTCGGCTCTTGCTTCTCGCTCATGAACCGATGGTACGGTCATTGTCACTTTTCCACAGCACGCGCGAATTCTTCACACCCTCTGAGTCGGCGAAGCGCGACGAAGGATCTCAAAATGCGAATGCCTGCAATCTTGAGATTCTTCGCCGTCTGCGCGGCTCAGAATGACGCCCACATCAAGACGCGCTTGTACGTGTAGAAGAACGGCTGCTCGTCGCCGATCGCGGCGAGCAGGCGCGTGCGATAGACGTCGAGATATTCGTCGAAGCGATTGCCGAGGAGTGATTCGTAGTGTGTGAGCAGCGCGCCGCGGACCCACTCGATCACGTCGCCCGAGGACGGCAGCACGTGACCGTACACCTGCATGCGCACGTGCTGTCGCGCGTATCCGAGCCGATGCAATAGCCCCGCGTAGCGCTCGACGGGCAGCACGTAGTCGGGACGTTCGGCGACTCCGAACTCGCGCCCCACCTCGGCCGCGATGCGGTGCGACGCATGGTCGTCGTTCGCCGGCATCTGAATCGCGAGCTGTCCCGTCGCGGAGAGCAGGTTCGTGAGCCGCGCGAAAAGCTTTTCGTGATCGGCAACCCAATGGAACGCGGCGTTGGAGAACATCAGGTCGAACGGACGATCGCTGACGAACGCCTCGATGTCGCCCTTCTCGAAGCGCAGCATTTCATTTTCGAAGTGCCCGCTCTTGAGCAGCATCGTCTCGGAGTTGTCGATGCCGATCGTCTCCAGCGCGCCGAGCGTCTCGTGCAGCTCGCGCGTCAGCTCGCCCGTGCCGCAGCCGAGGTCGGCGACGCGCATGCGCGGACGCTTTTCGACGAGCGCGAGGAGATCAGTGAAAGGCCGTTTGCGCTCGGCTTTGAAGCGTGTGTATTGATCAGGGGACCACATGTTAGTTGCGCGGTTGCGCAGTCACGCGGTCGTTTCTGCCGCGCAACCGCGCAACCGCGTAACCGCGCGACCGAGCAACCATATCAAAGGTCCAATCCTGTCATTTCTCGCACGTGCGGGCGAAATCTCCGGCTCAGCGTCAGGCGCGTGCCGTCGTGCAGGACGACGATGTAGTCGCCGCCGTCGCCGCGCTGCATCTCGGCGATGCGGCGCAGGTTCACGATCGTGCTGCGATGGATGCGCACGAACTGCCGCTTGTCCAAACGCGCTTCGACGGCGGCGATGCCGTCGCGGATGAGATGCGACTGCCCGCGCGCGTGGATGCGCACGTACTTTCCTTCCGCGTCGATCCAGTCGACGTCGCGCACGGCGACGAGCAGCACTTTGTCGCGTTTGCGCACGGTGAAAAACGCGGACGCGGCTTCTTTCGGACGTCCGCCGCTTTTCTTCGCGCGCTCGACGGCTTGATCGAAGCGCCGGCGGTCGAACGGCTTGAGCAGGTAATCGACGGCCGCGATGTCGAACGCGCGCAGCGCGTACTCGTCGTGGGCGGTCACGAACACGACTGCAGTCGTCTCGGGCAACGCGCGCGCGATGTCGAAGCCGTCGCCGCCCGGCATCTGGATGTCGAGGAAGACGAGATCAGGACGCTCGCTGGTGATCGCGGTCATGGCCTGTTTCACGTTCGCGGCTTCACCGACGATCGTCACGTCGTCGCGCGTCGAGAGAAACGTGCGGATCTTCTCGCGCGACAAACGCTCGTCGTCGACGATCAGCGCGCGAAGCATGGGATCAGCATCTCCACTTCGAAGCCGCCGTCGTAGACGCCGTACGTGAAGCGGTGCCGCTCGCCGTACAGCGACTTGAGGCGCGCGCGCGTGTTGGCGAGGCCGATGCCTTCGCGCACCTCTTGTGGGGGACCGGCAATCTTGCCTGTCCGGACAGGCGGGATCGCCTGTCCTCCACCGTTGCGCACGGTGACGCGCAGAAACTCCTCGTCGCGCCGCGCGCGGATCTCGATCGATCCGCCCGCGGAGTTGCGCGCGATGCCGTGGTGGATTGCGTTCTCGACCAGCGGCTGCAGCGCCAGCGACGGCACGAGCGCGCGCTCGGTGCCGCGCTCCATGTCGATATCGACGTGCAAGCGCTCCTCGAATCGAATGCGCTCGATCTCGAGATAGCGGCGCACGAAGTCCATCTCCTCTTCCAGCGCGATCTCCTGCTCCGGCGGCAGATCGAGCGTCAGGCGGAGGAACTCCGAGAGGCGCGCCAGCATCGCGTCCGCCGCGTCGACGTCGGTGTACATCAGCGACGAGATCGAGTTGAGCGTGTTGAAGAGAAAGTGCGGATTGAGCTGCATCTTCAGCGCGTCGAGTTGCGCGCGCGAGAGCTGCGACTCCAGCCGCATCGCGTTGCGGTAGTAGACGGCGGCGAGGTAGACGGCGAGGATCAGCCAGTACGTCGGCAGGCTGCCGTGGAAGTTGATGCGAAACGCGGTCTGCAGATTGTTCGCAAAACCTTCCGTTCGATAAAGCGCTTTGCTGAAGGTCGAGAGGATCGACTCGGCGATCACGATCTGCGCCGCCGTCAGCAGGAGACTCGCGAGGATGTGGACTCCGAGCGAGCGTTTCCAGCGCTTTGACGGAATCGGGAAACGCCGCCCGAGCCAGATCACGACCGGCGTCGAGAGTCCCCACAAGTAGTAATAGACGAGATTGACCTGCAGCACGTCCGCGAGCCGCGGCTTGTAGCGCAGCGCCGGATTCAGATACGCCTGCGACGCGAAGTAGAGCGCGATCACCGTCCAGACGGCGATGCCGATGAGGATGAGGTGCGCGCGCTTCACGCGCTCGATGATACGCGCCGCGCCGCGCACGCTGCAGGCCGCTCGTGACGTGCGGCGCGCCGTTCGTGACAAACGCGCCGCCGGTATGGAACAGGCTTTCTAGCCTGTCATCGGGCGGCAGGCTGGAAAGCCTGCCCCACACGGAGGCACGCATGATCAGCGCACTCGTTCTCGCCGCCACTCTCTGGGGAGGTCTCGAACCCGGCCCGCACGCGGTCGGCTTCAAACACATCGAGCGTTACGACGCGTCACGCCCGTATCGCAGCGCGAGGTCGCTCGACGGCACGCCGCGCAGCGGCGAGCGTGCGCGGCCGATCAACATTTACGTCTGGTATCCGGCGGAGGCATCGCGCGAGACGCCGCTCACGTTCGGCGACTACGTCGACCTCGTCGCGAACGAGACGCGCTTCGGCGCGATCACCGCGGAAGCGAAGCAGCGCGCCGAGGACTCGCTGTTCGCCGCGCCGCTGCTCAACACCGTGACGCGCGAACAGCGCGCGCAACTGCGCGCGATTCCGTCATCGGCGGTGCGCGACGCACGTCCGGTCGCCGGAGAATTTCCTCTCATCCTCTACAGCCTCGGCTCCGCCGCGCTCGCGCACGTCACGCCCGAGTATCTGGCGAGCCACGGCTACGTCGTCGTGCAGGCGCCGCGCGTCGGCGCGTTCGCGGGCTTGCCGGCCGACAATCGCGACGCGCTCGATCTCGACACCAAATTGCGCGACATGGACTTCGTCCTCAACGTGGTGCGCGCCGAAGTGAAGCAGGCCGACATGCGCAACATCGGCGCCCTCGGCTTCAGCGCGGGCGGGCGGTGGGCGCTCGCCGCGGCGATGAAAAATCCGGACGTGCACGCGGTGGTCTCGCTCGACTCGGTGATGCTCTTCAACGATCCCATCAACGAAGCGTGGAAGCGCCTGCCGTCCTACAACCTCGACGCGGTGAAAGTGCCGGTGCTGCACATGGTGCGCACCGCGTTCGCGAAGCAGGAAGACCCGACGCTGTGGGAAGCGATGCGCTACGCCGACCGCACCTACATGCTCTTCGAAGAGCCGATGCTCGATCACTGGGACTTCCAGTCGGTCGGCTACGCAACGTCGCTCGCCGGCGTGCGCGCGAACGACGCGCAAAAAATCGCGACGAACTTCGAGACGTTCAACCGCCTCACCCTCGCCTTTCTCGACGCGAATCTCAAAGGCAAATCGTTCTCGCCGAAAGACCAGCCCGGGATCAAGGTGACGCATCTCGCGGCCGAGCCCGCACCGATGACCGTCCCCGAATTCCTCGGCGCGATCGACGAAGACGGCGCCGACGCGGCCATCGCCGCGTATCGCAAATTGTGGAAGTCGCGCGGCACCCCGCCTGTCACCGAAGCGGTAGTCAACGTCGCCGGCTACAACCTCCTTTTAGGCGGAAGGCCCGCCGAAGGAATGAAACTCCTCGCATTGAACGCCGAGGTCTTCCCCAACTCCGCCAACGTCTACGACAGCCTCGCCGACGCGTATTTAGCCGCAGGCGATCGCGAAAAAGCGCGCGAGCTCGCGAAGAAAGCGGCGACGTTGCTCGACGCGGATACGACGTTGACGCCGGAACGGCGCGCGGCGATCAAGACGAGTATTGATACGAAGTTGCAGTAAGTGGAGCGGCGGCCGCTTCGGCCGCCGAATCGAAACTGTGCGAATGCCAGATGCGCGTGTTCATTCCGGCGGCCGAGGGCGGCCGCCGCTCCACTGACTACCGCAACTTGTCCCAGTTCATCACGGCATTCATCACCAGCGGATACGCCCCCACGGTGTTCATCCTCCACATCGGGTTCGTCGCGAAGAGGAGCACGTTTCCTTTGCCTCGCGGCGCGAGGATTACCGCGGGTTTGCCCGCGAGCTCGTCGCCGCCCTCGAGCATTCCCGACAGCAACAGCTGGTCGGCTTTTTCGGCGAAGGAGATGATGACGCGCGGGCGGTCGGCTTCGGCGGGCATGATTGCTTCGACGCTCCACGGCGCGTCTTCGGGCATCGCGAACGGTTCGTTCTTCGGACGTTCGGGCGCTGCGACGAACGGTCGGCCTTGCGGGACGTCGGGGTCGGTTTTGGTTCCGCGTCCGCTGGGACGCGTGTCGGGCGGCTGGTCGTCGCGGAGGCCGACGCGCAGCACCGGTGAGCCGGAGAAGTAGAGCGGCACGGTGTCGTCGTAGCCGTTGACGATCACGCTCTTCTTGTCCGTCACCGCGGCCTGCACGACGGTGCCGGGTGCTTTGAGTTTGTTGGTGTCGACGGCGCGGACCCAGCGCGCGAGTCCGTAGTCGGCGGCCCACACCGCGGTGTCGCGCGACGTCACCAGGAGTCCGCCGTCTTCGACGAAGTGCGTGAGGTTCTCGACGCCGGTGAGGCCGAGGCCGGGGCGCATGTCGTCGGTCTCATCGACGGCGAGGTTCGGAGTGAGATCGGTCTTCTTCCATGGCAGCGGCGGCCCGGGCGGGTAGCCGTTCACGATCTCCTGCGACGTCACGCGTCCGACCGGCGGGAAGAGGATCACGTCGTATTTCGCGTGGAGGTTCGCGTCGCGCGACGCGTCCTGCGTCGAGATGTATTCGTACGGCACGCCCATCGACTCGAGCGCGAGCCGCCACCATCCTTCATCCTGCGTCGCCGCCCAGGTGTGCATCAGCGCGATGCGCGGGAACTTTGCGTCGGACGCAAACAGCTTTTCCGGCGTCACCGCGTCCGATAAATGCATCTTCACTTTGAGCACGTCGGGATTCACGACGCGCGACGCGGTGACGTTGTACAGATACGGCAGCGTCCAGCCGGTGTCGTCGTACACGCGCTCTTCGCCGCGCACGTACTGCACGTCCATCAGCGTGTCGGCGAGGCGCGAGTACGGCTGATCCATGCGGATGATGTACGAGCCTTTCGCGAACTTCACCGCGTCCGCCGGTTTCTTGTCAGCCGTTTCTTTAGCAGGCGCAGGCGGCCAGTTCGTCGTGATGGAGAACGCGTCGTCCGCGACGTGCACTTCGATGCCTTGCTTCTGCAGCAGTGCGATGAGCGCGTGCACCATCTGCGGGCGTTTCTGATCCGCGTTTACGACCCACGCGGCGGGACCTTCGTTCGACGCCTTCGCGATCGCGCGCTGTCCCATCGTGTAGAAGCGCTCGAGGAAGCGCTCGCGATTGTCGGCCATGTCTTTCAGCGACGTGAGCAGCGCCGACTCCTGATAGTTGACGTTGTTGCGCAGCGACCACGTGACGACCGGCAGCGCGGGATTCGGACGGAACCACGCGCGGTCGCTCGCGCCGCGCACGATGCGCTTCTCGGTCGTCGGCCAGCGGTTGCCGAACGTCTCGTAGAAGCGCGCGATCGTGTTGCGTCCCGCGCCGGCCCAGAACAAATAGTTCGGCGCCCAGCCGTCCCAGAAGCCGTGCAGCCACACGCCCGGCAGTCCGCGGCGCGCCATCTCATCGACGTTGTTGAGCGCCATGCGATGCCACTCGTTGATCATGATCGGATCGAGCGCGGGGTTGAACGGACCCGTTCCTGTCGACACGTAGAGGAACGGCACCGACTCGTGCAGGTCGTGCATCACCTGCGGATGAAAGTCGTAGTAGGCCTTCATGATGTTGCGGCCGAGGTTGAGCGAGAGGCCGATCTGATCGCGGTTGTTGTCGTGTGCGACGTAGTGGCCCCAGTACACGAGCGGCGGCGTCGGCACTTTCGGATTCGCCTCGCGGTAGCGCCAGAGATCGACCTGCCGCTCGCGGCCGTCGACTTCGAGCACCGGCGTGATGAGGACGATGATGTTGTTGCGGATCTCCCGGATGAAGTCGGAGTCCTCGACCGCCAGGCGATACGCGAGCTCCATCAGCATCTCCGGGCTACCGGTCTCCGGCGAATGCAGCGCGCCGGTGGCCCAGTAGATCGGCTTGCCCTGCGCGATCAGCTGCCGTGCGTCGGCTTCACCGATCTTGCGCGGATCGGAGAGCTTGCGCGTGATGTCGCGATAGAAGTCGAGATTCGCGATCGTGTCCTCGTTCGCGATCGCGACGACGATCATCTCGCGCCCTTCTTCGCTCTTCCCGATCGAAAAGACTTTCACGTTCTTCGACGCCGCCTCGAGCGCGCGCATGTAGCGATGCACATCCGCGGCGTAGGTGAGATGTCCTTCGGCGCCGGCGATGTAGCCGTTGAACTTCAGCGGCGACGGCACACTGTCGGATGCCGGCAGATGATCGACGAGCTCGGTGAGAAAGCGCGGCTCGGTCGTGAATTTTTTGATGGCGTCGGTGTAGGCGGTGTCGTTTTGTGCGAAGGCGGAGGTCGCGAGAAGGAGCAGCAGCGCGAATCTCTTCATGGACGCGGAACCTATCACGCCCGGGTTCGGTGTATGATCTTATGAAATGTTATTAAGAGTACTGCTCGCTGCGCTCATGACGTTCAGTGCGATGGCGGCCGAGGTGCGCCTCGGGCCGGAGACGCCGCTATCGGCAGAGATTGAGATCGTTCCGGCGGCACACCCGCAATATCCCATCAGCATCGCGCCGAGCGGCAGCGATTTTCTCGCGCTGTGGCAGACCGTCGCCGGCACGCAGCAGACATTCCAGCTCGGACGCATCGGCGCGAGCGCGGCCTACTTCATTCCGGGCGCGAGCTCCGCGGTGATGGCCGTGGACGGCGATGAATCGCTCATCGCCTTCGTGAGCGGCTCGACCGTCTACGTGCAGCGCGCCGGCAGCGACGGCCAGCTCCTCGGCGAGCCGCGCATCGTCACGTCGAAGGTGGTGTCGCCGCAGGTCACGCATCTCCTCTTCGACGGCTCCGCGTTTCTCCTGCTCGTATTGGACAAGATCGGCATGACGACGGTGCTGGTCGTCGATCGCGAAGGCACGATCGTGCGCGAGCTGGCGCCGTTTTGGCGCGTGCTGTGGGCGGGCGTGCAGAACGGCGAGTTTGCCGCCATCGACGGGACCGACCTGACGGCTTACGTGCTGCATCGCTTCTCCGCGTTCGAGCCGCGCACGGACGTTCCGTTGAACCTTCCCAAAGACGACATCTCGTTCGTCGCCGCGTCGCCGAATCACATTTTTGTCGGCGAGCGCGAAACCGCGACGCTTCTCGAGCTCGACGGCCGGGTTGTCCGGCAGATCGGCAAAATGCCCTGCACTCCCAGCGAGCGGCGTTCGCAGAGCGCCTGGTGGGACGGCATTCATTTCGTGTCTACCTGCCTCGATGGCTTCGGACGGTTGGATGCGACGCGTTACATGGAAGACGGCACGCTCGACGGCGCCCCGACGTTGTTGTCGTTGACGGCCGATCGCGTTCCGCTGTTCGCGACGAACCGAACGGACCAGTTGCTCGTCTGGCCCGATCATCACTTCAGCAGCGAGTCCGACGTGGTCGCGCGCGTCGTGCACGGGTCCGACAGCGTTGCGCCCGGCGCGGAACTGCAGCTCGTGTCGTATTCGGGACGTCCGCAGCGCGCGGTGCAGATCGCGCGTCGCGGAGAACGTCGCGCGTCCGCGTGGCGAGACGATACAGCGACGAGAATCGATGTGCTCGTCGACGGAAAGGACAGGATCACGCAGACGTTCGATCATCACATCGGCCGGCCGGCGATCGCCGCCGGCGAAACCGCGTTTCTCGAAGCATTCAACGATCCGATTCAGGAACGCCTTTTTGCGCTGCTGATTCCGTTCTCGGGCACGCCTGCGAGCCCGGTCGACCTCACGAGCTCCGGCGGTTTCGACGACATTCCCGGCATCGTCTATCGCAATCCGCGGTTCAGCGCCGCGATCGGATACCTCGAGCCGAGACGATCGACCTACGAAGTTCACGTCGGCAATGTGCGTGAGGACAACGTCGTCCTTCCCGATCAGACGTTCGGAGTTCCGGGCGACTACAGCGCGCCCTATCTGGTGCTCCCGTTATGGACCGGCGGAGAGCTTCGCGTCGCGATTGCAGGCCTCGGCGGCGGCATGCATTATTCGCCGGGCGTCTTTCCCTATTGGTTCGGCTTCTCCGTGGCGAGCGCCGGAGTGAATCCGGTCGAGGTGCTCCGCACACAGTGGTTCTATCTCGGCCCCACGATCCGAACCGCGTTCGCGCCCGGCCCCGGACGGCTCGCGATCGCGTGGGTCGACGGCGAGCTGCAGTCGCAGCTTCGCTTCGCGCAGATCTTGCCGGATGGATCGCGCGTGCTCACGGACCCGCGACTGATCCCGGACGAATCGGCACCGGCCGAAGTCGCAGTCGTGTGGAACGGCACGGAATACGTCGTCGCCTGGAGCGGCCGCGTTGCCGGCGAAACTTCGAATCGCATCCGCGCGATGCGAGTCGACGTCAACGGACAGCTGCTCGATGCCTCGCCGATCGCGATCTCACCTCTCGGCGCGACGACCGACCGCCCGTCGTTCGCCGTCACCTCGACGGGAGTCGAGATCGCGTACACACGCTTCGACGAGCAAACCGGCGGTTCACCGCGCGCGTTCGTGCGTTCGCTCGATCGGCTGCCGGCGCCAATCCTGCGGCGTACGGCGGTGCGCCACTAATCGCGCTTGCAGATCCCGTTGCGCACGATGTCCGCGATCTCGTGGACCATCTGCTCGAACCCTTTTCCGAACGGATCGGGAACGCCGAAGAGGATCTCCAGCGAGAAGTAGTTGAAGTAGAGCCGCGCGGTGAAGAGCAGCGCGTCGGTCGGCGAGACGTTCGGACGCAGCTTCGCGCGGACCTCTTCGATCGATCCCTGCTGCTCGAAGAAGCGCGTGAAGCGGTCGGCCATCGCGCCGTAGAACGTCTGGAGGTGCGTGCCGCCGAACTCGATCACGTCGACGTAGATGAGCGCGAGGTAGTCGCGGAACTGGCGCACGTTCGCGCGCGCCGCGAAGCCGAGCTCCTCGATGTTGTCGGGAAAGCGCTGGGTGGTGTGCAGCGCGCGCATGAACGGAGAGCGCTGCGTCTCGCTGATCTCGAGATACTCGTCGATCAGCGCGCGGAAGATCGTCTCCTTGTCGGGGAAGTGATGGTAGACGTTGCCGGTGGAGACGCGCGCGCGGTCGGCGATGTCGCGCACGGTCGTGGCGCGATACCCCTGATGCGAGAACAAATGCAGCGCCGCATCGAGAACAGCGCGCCGCGATCGCTCTGACTTTTCCTCCCTCTGCATCCCCGGGCCTGACAGCGGGAGTATATCGGTTGCGCGGTCATGCCGTTAGGCGCAATGCCCTCCAGCCTGACGCGAGCGGAACAGTTGCAACTGATCGATGGCAGATGGTGGCTGGCTGGCCGTCTCGTTCCGCTCTCCGCCATCCGTCGTACACTCGCCGCGCATTGACGATCTCGCCGTACGCCTCCCTCCGCGTCCGCGACTTCCGACGTCTTCTCCTCGCGCACGGCACGCTGACCGTCGCGCGCGAAGCGCAGATCGTCGTCATCGGCTGGCAGGTCTACGAGCTGACGCACGATCCGCTGACTCTCGGCCTCATCGGACTCGCCGAGGCGCTGCCGTTCATCGCGATCGCGTTGTATGCGGGGCATCTCGCCGACCGTGCGCCGCGCCGCACGATCGCGATCGGCGGCGCGTTCGCGGTCATGTGCTCCGCGGTTGCGCTGCTTTTGCTCACGATCACGCCCGGCGCGATCGCGGTGACGCGCGTCTGGCCGATCTACGTCGTGATCTCGCTCAGCGCGATCGCGCGCAGTCTGATGCGGCCGGCGGTTTTCGCGCTTTCGGCCGAAGTGCTGCCGCGCGAGTTGTATCCGAACGCCGTCGCGTGGCGGTCCTCGACGTGGCATCTCGCGGCCATTGCGGGACCGGCCGCGGGCGGCGTGTTGTACGGATTCTCGGGACCGGCGCTCGCGTACAGCGTCGTCATCATCGGGATGGCGCTCGGCGTCGCGATCCTTCTTTCGCTGCAGCATCGCGCGGCACCGGCTGCATCCGACGACGTGCCGATCGGTGAGAGTCTGAAGAGCGGCATTCGTTTCGTAATGAGCGAGCAGGTGTTGCTCGCGGCGATGACACTCGATCTTTTCGCAGTTTTGTTCGGCGGCGCGGTCGCGCTGTTGCCCGCATTCGCGACACTCCTCGGCTCGGGACCGGAAGGACTGGGCATCCTGCGTGCGGCGCCGGCGATCGGCTCGATCGGCACCGGCATCGTCGTCGCGCATCGTCCTCCGATGAGGAGCGCCGGCCGCTCCGTGTTCATTGCCGTCGCGGGCTTCGGCGTCTGCATGATCGCGTTCGCGCTGTCGCGCTCGTTCTGGCTCTCGTTCACGCTGCTCATCGTCAGCGGCGCGTGCGACAACGTGAGCGTGGTCATCCGCTCGACTCTGTTGCAGACGCGCACGCCGCAGCATCTCCTCGGGCGGGTGTCCGCGGTCAATCAGATCTTCATCGGCTCATCGAACGAGATCGGCGAGTTCGAGTCCGGTGTCGCGGCACGCCTCCTCGGCGTCGTTCCGTCCGTCATTTTCGGCGGATGCATGACTCTACTCGTCGTAGCGGCCGTCGCCTGGCGCTCGCCGCAGCTGCGCAAGATGCGCGGCCTAATTTAGTGACGGACGACGCGTCGCCGCGGCGGCGTCAAATGCATCGCCAGTAGTTGTCCACCCTGGACGACTTCGCCGCTTGCGGGCGTGTGCGTCTGCACGTCGAAGAGAATCCAGCCGTCGCCGAGGATGTCGGATGCGTCGATGACGCCGGACGACTCCTCGGAGGTCGAGATCGCGCGCGGTCCGTCGAATAGCGCGGGATCGTGTTGCGCGATGAGCTCGAGTTTGTCGGTCGCGGGATCGTAGCGCCAGATCCTCGCGACGAGCGGGCCGTCCGGATCTTCCTGGATGATCACGTCGCCGCGCGCGCGCACGACGATGTTGTCCATCATCTTCGGTCCTTCGGTGCCGTCGAGCATGACGTCGAGTCGTCCGCCGCGCGCGGGGTCGGCGAGATCGTCGAAGCGCAATCGCCACAATCTCGAGAAGCCGTTGAAGGTGGCAGTGGTGACGAAGTAGAAGTCGTTGGGATGCGTCGGGTCCCACGCGCCGTCTTCGGTGCGCTCCCACTGCGTGCCGCCCGCGGACGCACTGAGCGCGCGTTGAAAGGCGCCGCCGCTGATGTTCGAGAGATTGCCGAGGTTGAGGAGCTGGAACGTGCTGCCGGCGGCGCGGACGACGTAAAGCGAGCCGTTGGTGAGACCTGCGCGCTCGATCGCATTGCCGGTCGCGCGCTTGTCGCCGATATAGACGTAGAGAAAACCGCCGTTCACGTCGTCGAGCCCGACGACGATCGTCTTGAACGCGGTCGGATGCGGCACCGCGTTCTCCCACTGAGCGTGACCGAAGCGCGGGAGCTCATATGACGTGCCGTCGAGCAGATGTGCGAACACGCGGCCTTCGAACGTTTCTTCACCGTCGAAAAAAATGCCGGTCGCGCGATCGAACGTTGCGGAGCAGAGACTCGTGAGCGCGACTCCTTTCGCGGGTGGCTCGTACGAATTCCTGTCGCGATTCCAGACCGACACTTGTTGAATCAAATCGCTGCCGGCGATGACGGCGAAGTCGCTCTTGCGGATCGTCCACTTCGAAACGAACCCGCCGCGTGCTCCGTGCGCGTGCATTGGCCCGTTCGGCGGCCCGATCTCGTGGTTCATCAGCACGGTGAACGTACCGTCGCCGTTGTCGAACGCGCCGAGTCCGTCGGGCACGCCGACCATCACATAGCCGTTCACGCGATCGCCGGCAGTGAGCAGCGAGATCGTGTTGGCGCCGGGCGCAATGGGAAGAACGTATGGCGGCGTGGACGTGCTCGGCCCGGCCGAGGTCGCCAGCGTGGCCGCGAGAACGTATGCGAACATCTTCACAGTGTAGATTTTTTTGACGCGCGCGATAGGCTGCCGTTGATGATGAAAGGCCGCGGCGCCAGCTGGAACCCGCAGAACCGCTTCGAGACGCTCGCATACGCCGTCGACGATGAAGCGGAGCGCGACGAGAACGCGCCGAAGACGCTCTACCTGCGCGATCCGTCGCGCTCGATCATCGCCACGAACGACAGTCCCGACGTCGGCTTCGACGCCAGCATCAATCCGTATCGCGGCTGCGAGCACGGCTGCATCTACTGTTACGCGCGCCCCACCCACGAGTACCTCGGCTTCTCCGCCGGTCTCGACTTCGAGACGAAGATCCTGGTGAAGGAAGACGCGCCGCAACTCCTGCGCGAAGAGCTCAACAAGAAGTCGTGGGAGCCGAAGACGATCGCGATCAGCGGCGTGACCGATCCTTATCAGCCGATCGAGCGCCGGCTCGGCATCACGCGCGGCTGCATCGAAGTGCTCGCCGACTTCCGCAATCCGGTCGGCATCATCACGAAGAACGCGCTCGTCACGCGCGACGTCGACGTGCTCGGCGAGATGTCGACGTGGAACGGCACGCGCGTGTTCCTCTCCGTCACGTCGCTCGACCCGAACGTGCACCGCACGATGGAGCCGCGCACGTCGACGCCGGAGCTGCGCCTCGAAGCGATTCGCACGCTGAGCGCGGCCGGCATTCCCGTCGGCGTCATGGTCGCGCCGGTCGTCCCCGGCCTCACCGACCACGAAATGCCGGCCATCCTCAAAGCCGCGCGCGACGCCGGCGCGCAGTGGGCGGGCTTCGTCGTCCTGCGTCTGCCATGGGCCGTCGCGCCGCTGTTCGAGCAGTGGCTCGAAGAAAACTTTTCCGACCGCAAAGACAAAGTGCTGAACCGCGTGCGCGACTTGCGCGGAGGCAAGTTGTACGACGCGCAGTGGGGCGTTCGCGGAAGAGGCGAAGGCATCTTCGCCGAACAGATCGAAGCGCTGTTCGACGTCACGTGCAGGAAGCTGGGGTTGAATGAGAAGGACTACGAGCTGAATACGTCGATGTTCAGGAGGCGGACGGCACAGGCTTCGCTGTGGTGAGTGCTTCTGTGGAGCGGCGGCCGCTTCGGCCGTCGGTTCTCGCGAGGATCGGCGGCCGAGAGCGGCCGCCGCTCCACTGGTTTTTCGTGATTAAGTTTCTCGAACGGTGTCGCACCATGAAATCAATCTTCGAAGGCAAGAACATCCTCGTCCTCGAGCGCGATGACTGGGAATTCGTCGAGCGCAAGAAAGGCAAAGAAGCGGTCGCGGTGATCGCGGAGACGGAAGACGGCGAGCTGATTCTCACCGAGCAGTTCCGGCGCCCCGTGAACGCGCGCGTCATCGACTTTCCGGCGGGACTTGTCGAAGACGACGGTCCCGAGGCGACGGCGAAAAAGGAGCTGGAAGAAGAAACCGGCTACACGTGCGACTCCGTCGAGCTGCTTGCCAAGGGTCCGACCTCACCGGGCATCACATCGGAGATCGTCAGCATTTATCGCGCGCATGGTGTACGGCGGGTGGGGGATGGGGGTGGGGTGGACAGCGAGCAGATCACCGTGCATCGTGTTCCACTGCAGGAAGTGCACGCGTGGCTGGAAAAGCAAAACGCGCTGATCGATCTCAAAGTCGGTATTTACTTCGGTTGTGGTGACCGCTGACCTCAGCGGTCACAGCGCCGCCTCACGGCGGCCGGCGGCGCGTAGCGCCGCCGCGACCGCTGAGGGCAGCGGTCGCCACAAAGCCATCAGCTCATCCGCAGCACAATCTTTCCAAAGTGCTGATTCGACGCCATCAGCTGATGCGCTTCGTCCGCGCGCTCGAGCGGGAACACTTTCGAGATGACCGGCCGTACGCGTCCCGCTTCGAGATCGGCGCCAAATTGGTCGAGGAATGCGCGCACGATCGCTGCTTTCGATTCGACGCTGCGTGAGCGAAGAGTCGAGCCGATGATCTGCGCGCGTTTGCCGAGAAGCGTGCTCACATCGACTTCGGCCGTGCGCTGGCCGCCCATGCCGCCGATGATGACGATGCGGCCGTCGAGTGCGAGCGCGTCGAGGTCGCGGGCAAGGTAGCGCGCGCCGACGTGGTCGAGGATCACGTTCGCGCCGCGCGCTTTCTCGACGAAGTCCTCGGTCTTGTAGTTGATCGCGACGTCCGCGCCGTGCGCGACGCACTGCGCGCACTTTTCGTCCGAGCCAGCCGTCACGATCACGCGCATGCCGGCGAGTTTGCAGAGCGTCGTCCCGGCCGTGCCGACTCCGCTGCCGCCGCCGTGTATCAACACGATCTCCCCTCGCTGCGCTCGTGCGAGGAGAAAGATGTTGAGGAACGCGGTGAGAAACACTTCCGGAATCGCCGCCGCGTCTTCGTCGCTCAGCGCGTCGGGCACGCGCATCACCGATCCCTTGTGCACCGCGACCTGTTCCGCGTATCCGCCACCCGCCAGCAGCGCCATCACGCGCTCGCCGCTGTTCGCGTCGACGCCCGCGCATTCGAGGCCGAGGATGTCGGAGGCGCCGGGCGGCGGCGGGTAGTGACCGTCGCGCTGCAAGAGGTCGGCGCGATTCACGCCGCACGCGCGAACGTTGATGAGAATGTCGTTCGGTCCCGGCGTCGGTGACGGAACGTTTTCGATGTGAAGAGCTTTGTCGCGAACGACGATGGCGCGCATGGGCATGAAAATAGATCAGAAAGCAGAAAGCAGAAAGGCCAGAAAGAACCTATGCGGATACTGGCTTTCCAATTTCTGCTTTCTGCTTTCTGCTTTTTGCTTTCTGATCTATCTTCTCGCGCGCGTGACCGAGAACAGCCCGGCGATCTCCTGCAAGGATCTGAAGAAGCACTATGACGACGTGAAGGCGGTCGACGGGATCGATCTGCTCGTCGAGCGCGGCGAGTGTTTCGGTCTCCTCGGTCCGAACGGTGCGGGGAAGACGACCACGATCGAGATTCTCGAAGGGATCAACACGCCGGACTCCGGCGACGTCAGCATCCTTGGCATGTCGTGGCGCGATCGCCCGCGCGACTTGCGCGAGCGCATCGGCATCTCGCTGCAGGAAACGCAGTTCTCCGACAAGCTCACGGTCTTCGAGACGCTGCGTCTGTTCCGCGCGTTTTATCGCGACGGCCACGATCCCGAGGAGCTGCTGCGCGATCTGTCGCTCGATGAGAAACGCAACGCGCGCGTCGGCAAGTTGTCGGGCGGGCAGAAGCAGCGGCTCGCCGTCTCGTGCGCGCTCGTCGGGCGACCGGACATCCTCTTCCTCGACGAGCCGACGACGGGACTCGATCCACAGAGCCGTCTGCAGTTGTGGGAAGTGGTGAGCCGCTTTCGTGAAGGCGGCGGGACGGTGCTGCTCACGACGCACTACATGGAAGAAGCAGAGCGGTTGTGCGACCGCATCGCGATCGTCGATCACGGACATCGCATCGCCCTCGGGACGCCGAAAGACTTGATCGCGAAGCTCGAAGCGCCGCACATCATCGAGTTCACGAGCGAGCCGGCGATCGAAGAAAGCGCGTTCAGCGGCGTCGCCGGATTTCACGGCGCGACGCCGCGCGGCAACGGCTTCGCGCTGCGCGTCGACTCGCTCGCCGTCGCGGTGCCGCAGGTGCTCGACGTCATCGAGGCGCGCGGTGCGAAGCTGATCACGCTCACCACGCACGCGGCGACGCTCGAGGATTTGTTCGTGGCGATGACGGGGAGGGAGCTGCGCGATGCCTGAGACGCAAATTCGTCATCCGCTCGTCGAGCTCACGCTCGCGCGCATCAAGGAGTTCATCCGCGAGCCGGAGGCGATCTTCTGGGTGTTCGCGTTCCCGATCCTGCTGACGATGGCGCTCGGACTCGCGTTCCGCGAGAAAGCGCCGGACAAGATTCTCGTCGGCGTCGCGGAAGGTCCGATGGCGAAGCAGCGAGCTGCTGCTTTGGCGAAGTCGCCGGTGCTTCAGCCGCGTGTTTATCCGATCGCGCAGGGGCGCGAAGAATTGCGGCGCGGGAAAATCTCGCTGCTCATCGAAGGCGACGCAACGCCGGTCTATCGACTCGACGTCACGCGTCCCGATGCGCGCACCGCGCGCGTCGAAGTCGACGACGCATTGCAGACCGCGGCCGGACGACGCGACGTGATGAAGGCGAAAGAGGAACACGTCACCGAGCAGGGCTCGCGCTACATCGATTTCCTCGTGCCCGGACTCCTCGGCATGAACCTCATGGGCACCGGCATGTGGGGCATCGGCTTCTCCGTCGTCAACGCGCGTCTGCGAAAACTTCTCAAGCGTTTGATCGCAACGCCGATGCGCAAGAGTCACTACCTTCTTGCGCAGCTCCTGATGCGCATGGCGTTTCTCGTGCTCGAAGTCGGAATCCTCATCGCGTTCGCGTGGATCTTCTTCGGCGTACGCGTCCGCGGCTCGATGCTGCTCTTCGCGCTGATCTGTTTCCTCGGCGGCTGGGCCTTTGCCGGCATCGGTCTCCTCGTCGCCTCGCGCGCGCGAACGCTCGAAGCGGTGAGCGGCTTGATAAATTTTGTGATGGTGCCGATGTGGATTTGCTCGGGCGTCTTCTTCTCGTACGAGCGATTCCCCGACGCCGCGAAGCCGTTCATTCGCGCGCTGCCGCTGACCGCGTTGAACGACGCGCTGCGCGGCGTGATGAACGACGGCTTCACGCTCGCCGGCGTCGCTCCGCAGATCGGAGTGCTCGTCGCGTGGAGTGTCGTTGGCTACGTGCTCGGGTTGAAGATTTTTCGGTGGCAGTGATCTTTGGACTGCGGCAGCTAACGCTGCCGCTTTCCCACACCGCACGACGCGTAACATCGTCATCCTGAGCTGCGTGAGACAGCGAAGGATCTCCAAATACGCAAATGTTTCGCATTTAGAGATCCTTCGGGCGTCTCCGCGCCTCAGGATGACGATGTTTTCTAGGTGTAGAAAAGCGGCGGCATAGCCGCCGCAGTCCAAGTCAGAACGCGATGCGTTCCCTGTCATTCGACATCCACAACCTGAAGCCGCGCTCGTTCGCGTAGTAGTGCAGGATCGTTTTCCGCAACACGCACTTGCACGGCAGGTCGACGCCGAGGTCTTCGAGGCGGGCGGGATATTCATCGGTGGTTTTGTGGCGTTCGACGATCTGCGCGCGCACGACGCGTCCGCGCAGCACGCATTCGTCCCAGGCTTTCGCAAACGCGGACTCGCCCCAGCGCAGGCCGGCGAACAGGACGAGTCCCGTCAGGAAAATTTCGGCGCGGGCCTTCTTTGCGCACAAGGCGAGGACGAACGTCGCAATCGGGATCACGAACCAGAACACGTACTGGACGGGACCGAACTCGCCGCGCTCGCCCAACGCGAGGCCAAATAAAAACGCCGCGCCGGCGTAGGCCAGCGCGGCGATGATGCGGCTCACGATCACCACTAAAACGAGAATACCAGACCGAGGTTCACTTCTCCCTGGTAGAAATCGCGGTTGTAGTAGTAGTTGCAGAGGCGGCAGTCGTTCGAGTCCTGGAGCGACGTGTAGTAGCCGCGGCCTTCGAAGCGGAACGCGACGCTGTCGCTGATCGGCGCCTTGAGGCCGATGCCCGCGGACGCGGAGAAACGCGTCTCATCGGAAACGCCGGCGAGCTGCGGATCGAGATTGGCGATGCCCGCGCTCACGACGAAGAACGGCGTGATGCTGCGCGATCGCGCGAACGGAATCTGCAGGCCGGCGTGGAGATACGTGACGTTGATGTCGGCGACGCCGTTCGACGGGTTGAACAAACCGTGCGACGTCTCCAGCTCGGATGACTGGCGATTCGCCATCAACTCGAGCTTCATTCCGCTCTGTCCGACGGGGATGCCGAGGTTGACGCCGAAGTTGGCGCTCGACTTCACGTCGACATCCTGCGTGAAGACGAACGTCTGATCCGCGAAGATCGTCCCGCCCCAGCGATAGCCTGCGAACGGCGTGAGCTCGAATCGATCTTCGGCCGGCGTGCGGTATCCACGACGCCAATTCTGAGCGAAGAGCGGAGTGGTGGAAGTGAGGAGAACCAAAACCATGAGAGCGTACTTGCGCATGTGACCTCCGATTTGAGCCGGGCTGGATACAATCCGCGGACCATGAAAATCGCCACCTGGAACGTCAACGGGATCCGCGCGCGGCACGAGCAGTTTCCGCAGTGGGCGGGCGAAGCGAAGCCCGATGTGATCTGTCTGCAGGAGATCAAGGCGAAGCTCGATCAAATCCCGCAAAGCTGTGCAGTGGAAGGATATACGTGCTACTGGCATGGCGCGGGCGGCTACTCCGGCGTGGCCATGCACGTGCGCCGCGACTTTGCCGAAAACGTCACATTTACGCACCCCGAGTTCGATCACGAGACGCGCATCGTGGAGGCTCAAATCGAGGACACGGTGTTCACCAGCGTGTACGTTCCCAACGGCGGAAAGGACTTCGACGCCAAGATCGCCTTCATCCACGCGCTGACCGGCTACGCCGCCGGAATCCGCGCGCGCGGGCTCAAACTCGTCCTCTGCGGCGACATGAACATCGCACGCGCCGACATCGATGTACATCCGAAAGAGCGCAAGCCGCGAGCGATCGGACAACTGCCGGAAGAACGGGATCTGTTCGAGAAATTGCTGATCGAAGGAGGACTCGTCGACGTCGGACGAATGCTTTATCCGAACGACGACGGCTACTTTTCGTGGTGGGCGCCGTGGAGACAGATGCGCGAGCGGAACATCGGATGGAGGCTCGACTACGTGCTGGCGAGCTCGCAGCTGGCGATGAGAGCGACGTCATGTCCGTCATATCGGGAAGTTGGGACGAGTGATCACGCGCCGGTGGTGGCGACGTTCGAGTAACCCGAGAACGCAGAGCGCAGAACGCAGAACGTAGAACGAAGAAAAGGCGGGCTTCTAAATTCTTCGTTCTTCGTTCTTCGTTCTGCGTTCTGCGTTCTGCGTTCTGCGTTCTCGGGTTCTCGGGTTGAGGGCGCTACCGTTCGCCCTCACCAAAAGCAAAAAGCCGACGTGGATACGCCGGCCTTTTGCTCTGCAACGCTGAAACCGAAGATCTATTCGAGCACGACGAGTACCACCCTGCGGTTCGCTGCGCGTCCCGCTTTGGTTTTGTTCGACTCGACGGGGAGTGTGTCTCCGTAGGAGATCGTGGACATGCGATTGAGCGGCAGCTGGTGCTGGCGCGAAAGATAAAGGCGCACCGCGTCGGCGCGGCGCTGTCCCAGCTCCTCGTTATATCGCTCGCCGCCGGTGTCGTCGGTGTGTCCCTGGATCTCGATGAAGTACTGGTCGGTCAGCCCCTTGATCTTGCCGGCGAATTCATCGAGCGCCGCTTTCGCGTTGTCGTCGAGCTCGTACTTGTCGACCTTGAACTTCACGCGGTCTTCGTTGAACGTCTGCTCGAAGACGACCTTGCCCTTCGCCAGCACGCCTGCTTCCTGCGCGCGCTTGAGCGCTTCCTGCGCGGACTGGCTGAGCTGCTCGAGCTTCACGTCGGTCTGCGTCTGCTTCTGCTGCAGCGTCTCGACCTGTGACGACACCGACTCGATTTTCTGATTGTTCTGCGCCTGCGCCGCGGCGATCTTCTGCTCCACGGACTTGTTCGTCGCGCACGCAGACAGAAGTGCGGCCAGCGCAGTCGCGAATAACGCTCTCGTGTACTTCTTCATGAACCTTTTTTCCTTTCGTTGCGCTTGGATCCACGCGACGAAGCGCTCAGGACCGGAGGCTCGGTACCACGGTAGCCGGCGCGAGCTCGGACGGAGCGGACGCGTCCCGCGAACTTCAGCGAAATGCGGCGGTACTTTACTGTACCTTTCCCTGTTGGCGGAAACCCTATCAAGTATTGCGCCCGCAACGTGGATTCCATTCCATCCATGGCCTTTGCGATTTGTTCAGGCTGATTGCCGACGAACAGTTTGCCGCCCGTCGCGTTCGCCAGCTCTCCGAGGAGATCGATATTCGACATCTCCTCGCTGATCGCCGGAACGTTCTTGTATTCGGCCGGCTCGCGAAGGCCGAACGCGTAGATCGGAATCGCCACGGCCTCGAGTCGTTTCTGGATCTGCTCGCGCGTCAGCTTCGAGTTGTTGTCGATGCCGTCGCTTAGCAGAATGATCGCGCGCGAGCCGTTGCGGCCGAGCTCCGTGCGCGCCGGCATCTCCGCGAGCGCGTCGAAGAACGCGGTCTTCCCCCACGGCTTCACGACGTCGAGCGCGCGCGCGATCGCACCGGGATTGTCGGTCACCGGCACCATCTCGTTCGCGTGTCCCTCGGAGTCGAACACGTACAGCGCGAAGTCGTCACCCGGACGCTTGCGCGCGATGAGCGCGTTGATCGCCGCTTTTGCCGCGTCGATTTTTCCCGCGAGTCCCATCGAGCCGGATCCGTCGAGGAGGATCGTCCACGACACCGGCGCGTTGAACGACACTTCGAACATGTCGGTCGCCACCGGTTGTCCGTCGACGAGCAGCGAGACGTCTTTCGCCTTCAAGTCCGTGACCGGCGCGCCGTTCGAGCTGAGCGCGGTGAACGGGACCATGACGTAGCTGACGGAAACCTGCTCTTCGTATTGCGCGGACGCGACGGTCGCGCACAGGCAGAGCACGGCTAAGAAAGTGCGTCGGATCATTGCTGCGTTCAACAAATTCGGTGAGTGTCGAGTTCCACTACCCCATCCTGAGCGGGATGAAGTCCGGATCGCCCTGAAACGTGCGCTCCCACCGCAGGAATTCGTAGTAGCCGCAGCGCGCGCGCGTCGGATAGTCGTGACACACGCCGGGACGCGCCTCGTAAATCGTGCAGCGCCGCGTTTTCGTGTCGAGAAACATGCAGACGCTGCCGTAGATCTCGTCCTGCTGATGGCGCAGCACGATCTTGCCGTTCTTGATCTTCGTGAAGCGGCGCTCGGCGATCTCGGGCTCGACGCCGAAGTGGCGCGCGAGCCGCTTCAGGTCCCACCGGTCGATGGCGATCTCCTCGTAGCTGCAACAGTACGCCGGACACTTGGCGCAGTCGTAGTGGAGCTTTGGAGATTCGTCACCGTTGTTGGAAGCCATGCGAGTGTTGCGTGCAGTTTACACTCCACGTCCGTGAGATACCTCGCTCCGATTGCGATGCTGCTCGCCGGCGCGTGCTGTTCGACGCTGCCGCACCTCGCGCCGAAGCGCGTCGCGTTTCCCGAGCTGCGGCCGCCGTACCGCGACGTCGTCGAGACGAAAGGAAAGTTTCGCGACGACCTGCGCCAGCGCGACATTCCGATTCACACCTACACGCCGATCGGCGCGAAGCCGCCGTTCCCGATTGCGATCTTCTCGCCCGACGCCGGCAAAGACCGCGACTCCTATCCATACCTCGGACACGCAATCGCGCGCGCCGGCTTCTATACCGTGGTGCTGACGCACGACGGCGATCGCGCGGCGAATCGCGCGCTCGACGTCAGCTTCGTCCTCGACAAACTCGCGGAAGACAACCTGCTCGACATGAATCGCGTGGCCATCGTGGGCCACGCCGCGACGGCGCTCGGGTCGCAGCGCGACACGCGCGTGAAGGCGATCGTGGCGATGGCGGGGAAGCGCATAGGACTTTTAGGACCTCTAGGACCCATAGGACCTATAGGTCGTATAGGTCGTACCGTTTCGTTGAAAGACGTGAACGACAAGATGATCGCGACGATCACGGCGGCGTTTCTGCGCGCTTGGTTGTTCGACGACGCGGCGTCGCGGGAGTGGTTCGACGACGCCGGATGCGGCGACGTGCTGGGCACGCGCGCCTGTGTCGAGCACAAGTAGGCACACTGCACGCAAGTGTGTGCAGCCATGGACCACGCCGTGGCGCTGGTACAGGCGTATTTGCAGTTGAACGGCTATTTCACGTCCGCCGAATATCCGGTCATCGCCGGCGCGGGACGCAATGGATTTCGGACCGTCACCGACATCGACATCCTCGCGTTTCGTTTTCCCGGCGGCGAGCCGATGGCGCGCTCGCGCCGCGCGCCGAAGTTGATCGACACGTCGGAGCTCGATCCCGGCCTCGCGGTGCCGAAGGAATCGATCGACATGATCATCGGCGAGGTGAAAGAAGGACGCGTCGGCATCAACACCGGCATCCGCGATCCGCGCGTGCTGAAGACGGTGATCAACCGCTTCGGCGAAGTCGGCGACGCGGAGCGCGTCGTGCTCGAGCTCCTCAACGCCGGTGACGCGTGCATTCCGCCGACATCCTCGGTGCGTCTTATCGCCTTCGGCTCGTTCCCGCCCGGATCGCAGGTCCCGCCGTGCCGCATCATTTCGCTCGGTCACGTGCTGTCGTACCTGCAGGCATACGTGCATCGCCACTGGCACATGCTGCGTCACCTGCAGTTCAAGGATCCGGCGTTCGGGTTCCTGATGACGATGGAGAAAGCGCGGCGCGGCGGCGCGGGACGGCGCGGCGAACAAGGCGTCGAGGTCGTGCCGCCGAAAAGCGAGGAGCGTGTTCCCAACGGGCGCCGCGCCGGAGAAACCGCGCGACAATTTCCGCCGCGCGTGCGGCGGCGGCGTTAATAGGACGCATAGGACAGATAGGACAAATAGGACAAGTAGGACAGAGGTCCTATCCGTCCTATTTGTCCTATCAGCCTAAGCCACCACGCGATTTCTCCCGCTCCGCTTCGCGTCGTACAGCGCGGCGTCGGCGGCGCGAATGAAATCGCCGGAGTTCGCGCCGTCGCGCGGCGGGACGACGCTGGCGAGGCCGATGCTCACGGTCACGCGGCCGAGGGGCGATGCGGGATGCGCGATGTCGAGGGACTCGATGTACTCGCGAATCGACTCGGCGAGCGTGCGCGCGGAGTCGCCGTCCGTTTCGGGAAGCAGGATCGCGAACTCTTCGCCGCCGTAGCGCGACACGAGATCGGCGGCGCGATGAAGATTTTCGCTCAGTGCCTGCGCGACGCGGCGCAGACAGTCATCGCCGGCCTGATGTCCGGCGTCGTCGTTGAATGCCTTGAAGTAGTCGATGTCGAGCATCAGCAGCGAGAGCGGCGAACGGCTGCGCGCGGCGCGTCGCCATTCCAGCGTGAGCGTCTCGTCGAAATGGCGGCGATTGGAAATGCCGGTCAATCCATCCTGCGTCGAGATGCGATGCAGTGACTCGATCGCCGCGGCGAGATGCTCGTTCGCCTGTTCGAGCGCGTGCGTTTTCTGTTCGAGCTGCGTCGACGTCTCCGCGAGCCGCGCGTTCACCGACGAGATGTGAATCGCGCCCGCGACCTGGTCCGCGAATGCTTCGAACGCGAGCACGGTCGCGGGACTGAACACGTCCGGCGACGTGCTCTCGAGATTCAGCACGCCGACGATTTTCGATTGAAAGCGAATCGGAATCGCCGCCTCGGAGGTCACGCGCGCGTTGACCGTGATGTATTCCGGATCGGCTTGGACATCGGGCACGATCTGCGTGACGCCGTGGCGGATGCAGCGGCCGATCACGCCGAGGGAGACCGGCCACGGCGCGGGGGCGGGAGGGAGCATGCCGACGTTCACGGTGCGCACGAATTGGTCGCGCTCCTGGTCGTACATCACGATCGCGACGATCTCGAGCGGGAAGCGTTCGTGGATGTAGCGCACGATGCGCTGCAGCAGCTCCTCGAGGTCGGTCGCTTCGAGCGCGGTGCGCGAGACCTCGCTCATCATCTCCATCAGTCGCACGCGGCGCCGCACCTCGTCGTACAACTGCGCGCTGGCGATCGCGCCGGCGATTTGATCGGCGACGGTCGTGAGCAGCGGCAGCTTTTCGTGGAATGCGTTGAGCTCCATGCTCTCGATGTTCAGCACCGCGACGAGCCGCCCGTGATGGTGAACGGGAACGCAGATCTCCGACTGCGCGCCCGGCATCGTGTCGACGTAATTCGGCCAGCCGTGCACATCGTCGATGACGACGGGCCGGCCGGTCGCGGCGACTTGTCCGACGACGCCGCTGCCGAGCGTGCGCGTGTAGCCGACGTAGACGGACGTCTCGACGATGCTCGTCATCGCCTCGCACTGAAACTCGTTGAGGTCACGATCGATGGTGATCAGCGCGACGAACGGCCAGCCGAATTTCTGCGAGAGCGTGTCGGTGATGCGCTGCAGCATCGGCCGCAGTTCGAGATCGAGCGTCGCGATGCGCGCCACTTCGACGAGGAGCTCGAGCTGCGCCGTGCGTGGATCGGCGGAAGAATCCATCGGGTTGTACGACGAATCTTACGCGCCCGTCTGCCTTGCCGGTTGTGCGGAAGCCTCTCCTCCCACCAAAGCGGCCGCGGCCTGGGCGATTGCCATCCACGAGCGTTGCTCCGTTTCGCTGAACCGCTGCGCGTCGCGGAACGTCCACCCTGCCGCGCCGATCACGACTCCGTCGCGCATCACCGGCACGACCGCAAGCGCGCGGCTGCTCTGCTGCTGCCAGACCGCGGCGAGCAGCGGATACTCCTGCGCCTTCGCCAGCGACGCCATCCAGATCGGTCGCTCGTGCCGCATCGCCGCGCAAAGCGGATAGGGATCGTTCACGGACAGCGGGAACCACGGATCGACGGCGGCCGGCTCGTAGCCGTAGCTCGTCACGATCACGATCGAGTCTCCCTCGCGGCGGACGAGGATTCCCGACTTCGCGCCGTTGATCGCCGACGTGCGCCAGAACATCTCGCACTCGTGCGGCGTGCGGCGCGGACGGTTCGCCGCCGCTTGTGATGCATCGATCACATCGGCGAGCTCGAACGGCTTGCGGATGACGCGCACGCGGTTCCACTCCGCCTTCATGCGCGCCAACTGCGCCTCGGTCGCCGACGAGAGGATCATCATCCGCGCGAGCGCGTCCTCGCGATGCTTCGCCAGCCAGGCCGCGACTTCTTCGTCGTCGCTGAGGATGAAGTCGTAGTCGATCCGCTGCAGCAGCGAGATCGCGTCGCCGGTCACGCCGATGCGATCGACTTCGTACCCGAAACGTGTCAGCAACACGTCGAGCAGCTTCCTCGTGCCGGCGTCTCGGTCGAGCACCAGAGCGATAGGCTTCATTGGATCCCTTTGGACGGGATCAGGATAACGCCGAAGTGCCACCCTTTGGAATTCTTTCCTTATGGGACGCCGGACGGTTCAGTCGCTGAGCGTCTTCATCATGTCGTTCACGCGGTCGTACACGCTCTGCGCGAGGCTCTCGATTGCCAGCTTCTGCGGATCCATGTGGGTCTCCGGGACGCGAACCATGTCGAGGATCTCATCGGTGGCAAAGAGAATATCGGCGAGCTTGTCGAGAACGCGTTCCGACACCGGCAGGTGGACCGCAGTCATCACGTCGTATTCGATTTCTTTGTCTGTCACTCTGGATAGGAGTGATTTAAGGCACGAAATCCCTACCCCCCTTCGCCGAATTGTTGCAAAAAGCTGAATGCGACCTATTTCTCACACCTTGCGCACTGAGATTGGTATGACCAATCCTTCGCGGTGTGGGTCTCGTGTGGGGCAGGTTTTCCAACCTGCCCCCCCCGGAGCACAGGCTGGAAAGCCTGTGCTACACCGATCCTAATCTACGCGGCGCGTCCGGGCCGCGGCGCGCGTGCGGCCTGCATCGCCATGCGTGCGGCACCCCGCACCGGCTCTTCGTGCGGCGGATGAATCGTCGCGCCGGGCGCGTCGCGATTGAGGCGCATGCGCATCGGATTCAGGAGCAGATCGCCGGCGTGGAACGCGCCGCCGACGTGGGCGACGTCGAACTCGCTGTCGCTCATGTGCAGCTGGCGCGCGACGGCGAGCACGCACTCCGCGAGCTCGGACCCCGCGCGCGAGAGGATGTCGCGCGCGACTTCGTCGCCGCTCTGCGCGGCCTCGATCACGAGCTTGCCGTAGCGCGCGATGTCGTCGGCGTGCGTCGTCGTCGCGTAGACGAAGCGCGGCAGATCCTCGGGGCTGCACATGTCGTAGTCCTCGCAGAGCAGCGATGTCATCAGCGTCGCGAATCCGCGTCCGTCGTGTGCGCGCACGATCGCCGAGAGTCCTTCGCGCGCGATCCAGAATCCGCTTCCCTCGTCGCCGATCGTCGGCCCCCAGCCGCCCGCCCGCGACTCGTCGTTCGACGCGTTGCGGCCGAACGCGACGGAGCCGGTGCCGGCGATGATCACGATGCCGGGGCCGAAGCCGACGGCGCCGGTGAGCGCGATGCGGGCGTCGGTGTCGACGATGAAGTTGCCGCGCGGAAAGAAGACGCGCAGCGAGTCGACCACGCGCTGGTGATGGACGGGATGATCGGCGCCGGCGATGCCGCAGTACGCGTACTCGACGTCGCGGATGGCCACGCCCGCTTCGACGAGCGCCTTGTTGACCGCGCGCTCGACGTTGCGCGTCGCCTCTTCGATGCCGACGCGCAGGTGGTTCGAGCCGCCCGCGAGTCCCCGTCCATGCGCTTCTCCGTTCTGATCGATCACGATCGCATCGGTCTTCGATGCGCCACCGTCCACGCCGATGTAGTACCTCATCTGCTTGCTACGATATGCAACTATGACGCTCAGCAGAAGAGAGTTGGCCGCCGCGGCCGCGGCAGGCAGCGTCCTGGTCAAAAATACTCAACACAAGGAACATCGCACTCGCGGTGAGTGACATTGCACTCGCGACGAGGAAACATTGCACTCGCGGCGAGGAACGTTGCACTCGCGACGAGTGACATTGCATTCGCGGCGAGGACCATTGCACTCGCGACGAGGAACGTTGCACTCGCGGCGAGTGACACTGCACTCGCGGCGAGGAACATTGCACTCGCGGCGAGGAACGTTGCATTCGCGGCGAGGAGCATTGCACTCGCGGCGAGGAACATTGCACTCGCGACGAGGAGCATTGCACTCGCGACGAGGAGCCTTGCACTCGCGGCGAGTGACACTGCACTCGCGGCGAGGAACATTGCACTCGCGGCGAGTGACATTGCACTCGCGGCGAGTGGCATTGCACTCGCGACGAGTGACATTGCACTCGCGGCGAGTGGCATTGCACTCGCGGCGAGTGACGTTGCACTCGCGACGAGTGACGTTGCACTCGCGACGAGTGACGTTGCACTCGCGACGAGTGACGTTGCACTCGCGGCGAGTGACATTGCACTCGCGACGAGTGACGTTGCACTCGCGACGAGTGACGTTGCACTCGCGACGAGTGACGTTGCACTCGCGACGAGGAACATCGCACTCGCACGGCTGGCGCGCGTAAAGTACTCAGGCGTATGCCTGTTATCGCCGTGCGGCCAGCGCGAAGCGCTAAGCCTGCGCGCTGGCGACCGAAGTCGGCGGTGCGAGGTCCGGCTTCACCGGCATTTCGTACTTCGGCCGCGCGATCTTCCACCACAGCTTCAGGATGCCGGTCTTCCAGAGGTAATAGCCGACTTTTCCGGTGATGACGGAGAACTCGCCCCAGCGGAGGTGACGGTATCCCTGCAGGAAGAGCCACGGGAGGCGCACGAGGGTGAGCAGGAGCTTGTAATTTTTCTGCGGCTCGCCGTACGCGTGGGCTTTCTTCAGCATCCAGTCGAACACTTTGCGCGGCGGCCGATACCACAGCAGGAGGAACATCATCATGTTCGACCAGGTCGGGCGGATGCGCAGGTAGTTCGCGTCGATCAGATCGACGTCGAAGCCTAGGGCCAGCATCTGCTTCTCGAGCATCGTGTTGGGGATGATGCGCAAGGAGAGGATGTTCATCGTGAACGGCCTCGCCAATCGATAGACGAGCTCCAGGGTATCGAGCACGTCCTGCCGCGTCTCCGTCGGGTTGTCGACGATGAAGTCGAACGACGGCGCGAGCTGATATTTCTTGAACTCGGCGATGACTTCGGCCGCGTGCTCGACCTTCGGAATCGGGATCGGCCGCTTGTAGAAGTCGAGCATCTTCTCGCTGCCGCTCTGGATGCCCATGCGCACGCGCTGCATGCCGGCCCAGGTGAGCATCTCGAATTTCTCGCGATGCACGAGCGTCGGAATGACGCCGTAGACGACGAACTGCACGCCGTTCAATTTCTCGCGCCAGAGCGTCGCGAACTCGAGGATCTCGCGGTTCGGCATGCCCATGAAACTGTCGTCATTGAAGAGGACCGTCGTCACGTGCGGATGGATCTTCCGGACGTGCTCCACCTCCGCGACCATGTAGGCCGGGCTGGAGTGGCGGATCTTTTTGTAGTTGGCGTCGTTCTGAATGAAGACCGTGTTCGCGCAGAACGTGCAGTGCAGCGGGCAGCCGATCGTCCAGATGGCGTTGTATCCGAGGCCGTTGTTCTGCAGGTAATCGTCGAGCGTGATTTGCGTGAAGCCTTTGTGCTGCCGGAAGAACCACTCTTCGCCGCCGTATTTTCCAAACGGCAGCGCGTCGAGATCGGCATTCGTCATCAGCGGCAGCAGGCCGTTGCGCTTGATCTGTCCGTCGCGCGACTTGAACCAGAAGTTCTTGATGTGCGTCCAGTCGCGGCCGTTCTGATAGCAATCGAGCCACTCCTGAAACGCGAACTCCCCCTCGCCCGTGCAGATCGCGTCGACGTCGGCCTGGATGGCGTTCTCGGGGTAGACGATCGGATGAATGCCGCCCCACATGATGTACGCGTTCTTGTTCATCTGCCGGATGCGCGCGATGACTTCCTTCGTCATGTCGGCGTAGCCGGTCATGCTGGAGAACGCGACGATGTCGGCGTCGCACAGCGACTCCGCGATCTGGTCGAAGTCTTTGCCGGTGAACTGCGGAGTGTCGCCCAGCGTGCGGCGGAACGACTTCCACATCGAACGGTACCGCGGCAGTCCGACGTAGTACGTCTTCGTGTCGGGATTGAGCCGCTCCATGTAAGCGGCCATCTTCCGGAAGCCGAGAGCGATGATCCCGTCTTCCATCGATACCATGTTGATCTTCATTCGAAGTGTTCTCCGCGGGCAGGGGCCATTCTCACGATTTTATTGGCGAAAGCAAATTCAGCCGCCGGCGATCCTGATACGGAACGCAGCGGCAAAACGTCCTATGCCCATGAGATGAGAGGCGAATTGAGAATTGAGAATTGAGGATTGAGACCAGCTCCTGAGTCCGCTCAATTCACAATTCACAATTCACAATTCTCAATTCCCGTCTCCTCCCTCTTCTTCCACCACCTCCGTCGCCGGCATCTTCGTCACCACCATGACCCAGCGGACACGGAAGCGCTCGGCTTCGAGGACGGAGATCGTGAGGTCGCCGAGCTGCACGCGGTCGCCGGGAACGACTTCGCGCCCGAGGCGCGCGGCGACGTAGCCGCCGACGGTTTCTTCTTCCGGCTCGCCGAGGTCGATCTTCAGGCGGTCGGCGAGATCTTCGATCAGATAGTCGCCGCGCACGCGGTAGCGTCCGTTGCCGAGCGGCTCGATCTCCGGACGCTCGCGATCGAACTCGTCCTGAATCTGCCCGAACAACTCCTCGGTGATGTTCTCCAGCGACACGATTCCGGACGCGCCGCCGTATTCGTCGACGACGACGGCCATGTGCGTCTTGTTCTCGATGAACTGCTGCAGCAGCTGTTCGACGGTGCTGTTCTCCGGCACGAACAGAATCTCGCGTTTCAACTGCTCGAGCGTTTTTCCGGGCCCACGCAGTTGCGCGAGCAAAAGGTCTTTCACGTGAATCAGTCCGATCGTCTGATCGAGCGTGCCTTCACAGAGCGGATAGCGCGTGTGCCGCGTCGTGCGGATGACCTCGAGGTTTTCTTCGATCGTCTTCGTCGTCGAGAGCAGCACGACGTCGGTGCGCGGCACCATGATCTGCCGCGCGGTGCGTTTCGAAAACTGAAAGACGCCTTCGATGATCTCGCGGTTTTCTTCGGAGAGGATGCCGGCCTTCTCCGAGCTCGCGAGGAGCGCGCGCAACTCGTCGACCGAATGCACGCCGCCTTCTGCATCGCTCACGCGGATGCGGAAGAGTCGCAGCGCCCCGTTCGTGGCGGTGCGCAGCAGCCAGATCGCGGGATAGGTGAGGAGATAGAAGCCGTGCAGGACATGCGACGTCCACACCGCGACGCCGACCGGCTTGTCGATGGCGAGAAACTTCGGCACCTGCTCGCCGAACACGATGTGCAATGCCGAGATGAGGATGAACGAGATGGTGATGGAGATCGAATGCGCGACCGGTGCGGCGAACACTCCGAGCGCGGAGAACATCGGGATGAGCAACGGCGCGAACGCCTCTTCGCCGATCCAGCCGAGGGCCAGGGAGGCGAGCGTAATGCCGACTTGCGCCGCGGCGAGATAAGCGTCGAGACGCTTCATGATCCGCTTCGTCATGCGCGCACGCTTGCTGCCGCGCGACAGCAACTCGGCGAGTTGTGTCGGGCGCACTTTCACCAGCGCGAATTCGGTGGCCACGAAGAACGCGTTCGCGAGAATGAACAGCAGCGCCAGGACGAGATAGAAGAGGTCCATCGAGGGGTGGGTGGCGATTATGTCATCCCGAGCGTAGCGAGGGACCTGGGCGGCGGTGGCGCGTAACGCGTGCCTCCCTCCCGCCCAGCTCCCTCGCTCATGCTCGGGATGACATCGTTACGTCATCCCTGTGACGCTGTCCAAAGTTCGCCAGAAGCGAGGGTACGACTTGGAGACGACCTGCTCCTTCTCGATCGTCACGTTGCCGCGCGCGAGGCCGGCGATTGCGAAGGCCATGGCGATGCGGTGATCGTTGTGCGTGTCGATCGTCGCGGGCGCGTCGGTCCAGCCGGGTTGGATGAGCAGCGAGTCCGGCCGCTCTTCGACATTCACTCCGAGCTTGCGCAGTTCGGACGAAACCGTGGCGAGGCGATCGGATTCTTTGACTCGCAGGTTCGCGACGTTGGTGATCTCGACCGGCGACGACGCGAGCGGCGCGATTGCGGCGAGCGTCGGCACGATGTCCGGCGTCGCGTTGCAGTCGAACGTGCCGCCGCGCAACTGCTGCGGTCCGCGGACGGCGATCGCGTCGGGCGAGACTTCGACTTCGCAGCCCATCGCCGCGAGGATGTCGACAAATCCGGCGTCGCCCTGCGCGGTCGGCACGGCGAGTCCGGTCACGCGCACGCTGCCCGCGGTCGCGGCGGCAGCGGCGAACCAATGGGATGCCGACGAGTAGTCGCCTTCGACGCGATACTCGCTGCGCTCGAGTTTTCCCGCGCGCACGACCACGACGTTGCCCGCGCGATGCACGTGCGCGCCGAACGTCGTGAGGATGTCGGCGGTGACGTCGATGTACGGACCCGACGCGATGTTGGCGATGCGCAGGGTGATGCCGTCCGGCAGCGTCGCGCCGCCGAGCATCAGCGCGGAGATGAACTGGCTCGACGTCTCGCCCGAGATCGCGACGTCGAATCCGCCGCGCATTTTCTTCCCTCGGATGCGCAGCGGCGGATACCCCTCGCTCGCGACGTACTCCACTTCCGCACCGATGGACAGCAGCACGTCGACGAGATCGCCGATCGGACGCTGATGCATCCGCTCTTCGCCATGCAGCAGAAACCGCCCCGGCGTGAACGCGAGCCAGCCGGTGAAGAAGCGCATCGCCGTCCCGGCGTTGCCGACGAAGATCGGCACTTCATTCGCCGACATCGACTTGCGCGGCCCGATCACCAGCGCGTTCGCGAACGATCCGGTCGCGTCGTAGCCGAGGGCTTTCAACGCCTCGAACGCGTAGCGCGTGTCATCGGCATCGAGGCAGTTCGTGACCGTCGTAACGCCCTCGGACATCGCCGCGAGCAAGAGCGCGCGCACGCTGTACGACTTCGATGGAGGCGCCTGTACGGTGGCGTTGATGGGCGGGGACTTTGGGATGACTTTCATTGATGAAGGCAGAAGGCAGAAGGCAGAAGGCAGAAGTGAGAACGGTACGTAACGCGGCCTGCGCCACTTCTTCGTTCTGCCTTCTGCCTTCTACCTTCTGCCTTCATTCGATCTCCAACACCAGTCCGTCATACGCCAACTTCACACCGTCCGGCAAAGTCGCCTCCAACGCGTCGTGATCGACGTCGTGCGTGAGATGAATCAAGTACGTCGTCTTCGCGCCAACTTCGCGCGCGCACGCAATCGCCTCGGGGATCGTGAAGTGTGTCGGATGTTTCGGCGCAGGGCGCAATCCGTCGAGCGCGAGCACGTCGACGCCTTCGAGCAGTTTCATCGACGCCGGCGGGATGCCGTTCGTGTCGGTGATGTAGGCGAAGCCGCCGATGCGGTAGCCGAGGATCGTCCATTCGCCGTGCAGGACGTGGATCGGCGTGACGTCGATCCCTTCGTGCGTGAACGGCGCGTGCACTTCGTGCAGCTCGAGCTGCGGTTTGCCGCCGCCGATCTGCGTCTGGTCCCAGATGTAGCTGAACGCGCGGCGGATCGCCTTCGCGGTCGCCGCGTTCGCAAATGCATGGATCGGCTCGCGCTGCCGGAAGTTGAACGGGCGGATGTCGTCGAGTCCCATCAGGTGATCGGAGTGCGAGTGCGTGTAGAGGATGAAGTCGAGCCTCGGAATCGGATGCTGCAGCAGCTGCAAACGGAGGTCGGGCGTCGTGTCGATGAGGAAGTACTTCCCGTTCAGCTCGATCTGCACCGACTGCCGCAGCCGCGTATTGCGCGGATTCGTCGACGTGCAGATCGCGCAGCGGCAGCCGACGACCGGGACGCCGGTGGAAGTGCCGCTGCCGAGGAACGTGACGCGCATGAAGTGGGGGATTCTACGCTGCGCTGAAGCTGAAGTTTATGCCGCGCGTAGACGCGGCATCTCCGGTTGCACCGCGCAAGAGCTGACCACATGCGACGGTTACTGCCGGTGGATCGGGAGATACCGCGTCTGCGCGCGGGATAAAACTCATCAAGGGAGGAATTCTATGCTGGACGCTCCACCACGGCGTTCCGTACCAATCGCATGCGCCGGCTGATGCTCCTTCTGTTCATCGCGCTCCCGCTCTCCGCCGGGTGGGTCTTCAACAAATCGGAGGTCGTCGTCGAAGTCGGACGGGTCGATGACACTCTTCGCGCCTTCGACGGGAGCTTCGGGATGGGCAACCACGGGACGAACGAATCCCTGCACAGCGCCGACAACCACATCGCCGTCGCGTGGCAGCTTCAGGACGGTCACTTCGAGATCTACGGCATCTCGCCCGGCGACACGGTCATTCCGCGATCGACCGGCGGGTACTACGTGAAGATCCACGTCGTCTGCGGCAGCGAGCTGCCGGTGCGCGCGGAACGGCCGGTGATCGCCGGCCGCGCGGGCGAGCCGGTGCAACTGCGCGTGCTGTCGGAGATCGCGCAACGCACGACGTTCCAGTGGTACGCGGGACACATCGGCGACACGTCGCAGCTGCTCGCCACCGGCGGCGCGGAACTGACGTTTACGCCGTTAACTTCTACGAAGCAGTACGTGTGGGTGAGCGCGATCACCCCGTGCTCGTTGAGCACAGCGGAGTTCGAGATCGACGTCCCGCCGGTGCGCAGTCGCGCGGTGCGGCATTAGTGTCATTCCGAGCCGCGCAGACGGCGAGGAATCCCCGGCGCAAGAACGCTTCACGCTCCGTCGGCGGGGGATCCTTCGCCGTCTACGCGGCTCAGGATGACACCAGCCACTAAATCACTTCGAACGAAAATTCGCCGCTGTCCGGATCGATCACCATCGCCTCGCCGGTCTCGTACCACGGCGGCAGGATCGCGATCGTCGGATCGCCCGGCATCACGGTTTTCTCGTGAAAGTGCCCGAACACGATGTTCGTCACTCCTTCGCGCGCGCGTTTGCGTCCGAACTCCTGCATCAACTCGACCGGCAGGCGCGACTTGTGTTTGAAGTTGGACTTGGCGAGCTTGCGCTCGACGCTGTCGACGAAGCCGCGCGCGATTCGCTTGGGGATGAAGTTCACGCCGAATTTCGTGATCGGGTTCTTCGATGCGCGGCGCCAGAAGCGGTACGCGTAGTCGCGGTCGTTGATGGTGTCGCCGTGCGTGATGAGGTACTTCTTCGCGCCGGCGGCGATCGCGTATTCGTTGCCGACGTCCGTCACCGCGTCTTCGACGAACGATCCCTTCAGAAAAAAATCGCGGTTGCCTTCGACGAAGTGGATCGGCACTCCGCGGTCGCGCACGTCGCGAAACTTCTCCATCACTCTGTCGACCGACGACGTGCGGAAGTTGCGGTGCGCGATCAGGTAGTGAAAGAGATCGCCGTTGAGATACAGCGCGCGCGGTTTCGTCGGGACGAGACGATCGAGCCAGCCGTTGATTTTGATTTCGCTGCCTTCGCCGAGTCCGATGTGAGAGTCGCCGATGACGACGATCTGCCCGGGGGAAATCACCCGCCGAGCTCCGCGAGCGCGTGTTGAAACGTCTCCAGCTCGGCCTGTCCGAACAGGCAGAACACGGCGCGTTGCAGCGAGCGTGCGCGCGGACGGAACTCGAGCGCGGCGGCGAGCATCACGCGCGCCTGCGTCTGCGCCGCGAAGCCGGTGCCGATCGGCGGCACTCCGACCGATGCTACGGCCAGCTCCTCGGCGCGCTCGAGCGCGACCGTCGTCGCCTTGCGCAGCTTCGCTTCCGAGTCCGCTTCGCTCGCTTTCGGGACCTGCACGTGAATCACGAAGCGGCAGAGAAAGTTTCCGCTGCTGACGGCAACCGGCTCGGCGCTGCCGTCTTCCGCGGGGTAGACGAGCGCGTCGACTTTCAACGAAGTCGTGTCGGCGCGCAGCAGTTGAATTTCCATAGGCTCACATTCCCGTCATCCTGAGCCGCGAAGACGGCGAAGGATCTCAAATCACGAGCGTCGTATTTTGAGACCCTTCGTCGTCTACGCGACTCAGGGTGACGTGCCCCTAGAGCTTATAGGAATTCGGGCGCCGAAATGTCATTCAGGCGACCATCGCGCCCAAGGCTAGGCCAACCAGCGCTGCCGGCCGTGCCGGCCTTATAGCGAGGTTCGCAAATTTGCGCGCGGATTCTCAACGTAGGCCGCCTCGATCGCGTCGACGGCCTCGACAGGCGCGTTAGGCGGCACGTGCACCTGGATGCGGCAGTATTGATCGCCCGCGCCGTTTTTCTTCTTCACGCCTTTGCCGCTGAGGCGCATCGTGCGTCCGCTCTGCGTGGCCGCGGGGACGCGCATGCGCACGGTTCCGTAGAGCGTCGGCGCCTCGACCTCCGCGCCGCGGATCGCTTCGCCGGCGGTGATCGGCAGCTCGATGTAGATGTCGTCGCCGCGCCGCTCGAAGAATGGATGCGGACGGACGTGGACGGTGATCTCGATCGGCGGCTGTCCTTTGCGCGGCAGGCGGATTTTCTGTCCGTCGCCGATTCCCTCGGGGATCTTGACGCGGATCGATTCGCCGGCGACGGACAGGCTCATCGTCGTGCCGAGGATCGCGTCGCGGAACTCGATGGTCAGCTCGGCCTGCAGGACCTGCGGCTCCGGCTCGAATCCGCCGCCACCGCCGCCGAACAAGTCGCCGAAGATGTCGGTGAAGTCGATCCCGCCGCCCTTCCGCCCGTTCGTTCGCGTTCGCGTGCGTCCGCCGCCCCCCATGAATTGCGAGAAATCGAATCCCGCAAACGGATTCGCGCCGCCGGGCCCGAATGCCTCGCGTCCGAGCCGATCGTATTGCTCGCGCTTTTCCTTGTCGGAGAGAACGGCGTACGCCTCGGAGATCTCCTTGAACTTGTTCTCCGCGTTCTTGTCTCCCTTGTGCTTGTCGGGATGCCATTTCTTGGCGAGGTTGCGGTACGCCTTCTTCAGCTCGTCCTCGGACGCCGACTTCTTCACGCCCAGAATTTCGTAGTAGTCCTTTTCCGCCACGGGCGAAGTATAGATGGCCGATGGCGGATGGCAGATGGCGAAACATGGGCTGCGTTTCTGCCATCCGCCATCTGCCACCCGCCATCCCGGTTTGGTCGCGAATTTGCTTTTCCGCGCGGCAGTAGAAAGAATCCGGCAACCGATGCATCACGCGTTTTCACGCCGCAACGTGCTCACGATGATTCTCGCCGGCGGAATGGGCGAGCGGCTCTTTCCGCTGACGCGCGATCGCGCGAAGCCGGCGGTGCCGTTCGGCGGCCGCTATCGCATCATCGACTTCGTCATCAACAACTTCATCAACTCCGGCTTCTTCAAGATCAAAGTGCTCACGCAGTTCAAATCGAACTCGCTCATCGAGCACATCACGCGCACGTGGCGGCTCGTGCCGGAGATCGGACAGTACGTCGACGTCGTGCCCGCGCAGATGCGCAAGGGTCCGTTCTGGTTCCGCGGCACGGCGGACGCGGTGTTTCAAAACCTCGAGCTGATCTTCGACGAGCAACCGGAGTACGTCTGCGTGTTCGGCGGCGATCACATCTACAAGATGGATGTGAATCAGATGCTGCAGGAGCACATCAACAACGACGCCGATCTCACGATTGCGACGGTTCCGGTTCCGGTCGGAGAGGCGCATCAGTTCGGCGTCGTCGAAGTCGACGACGACTTCCGCGTCACGGGATTCGTCGAGAAGCCGAAGGAAGGCGCGCGCACGATTCCCGGCCGCCCCGACATGATCCTGGCGTCGATGGGCAACTACATTTTCAAGGCGAGCGTGATGATCGACGTCCTGCAGCGCAACGCGCTGCGCAACTCCGGCGTCGACTTCGGCAAAGAGATCATCCCGGAGATGTATCCGAAGACGAAGGTGTTCGCGTACGACTTCGGCCAGAACATCATTCCCGGCGAGGACGCGTACAACCAAGGCTACTGGCGCGACGTCGGCACGATCGATTCGTACTTTGCCGCGGCGCTCGATCTCGTCGCGGTCACACCGCTCTTCAACCTGTACAACCCGCAGTGGCCGATCGTCTCGGCGCCGAATCACTGGCCGCCGGCGAAGTTCGTGTTCGCGGACTCGAAGTCGCAGCGCATCGGCGTCGCGACCGACTCGCTCGTCTCCGACGGCGCGATCATCTCCGGCGGCACGATCAATCGCTGCGTGCTGCATTCGCGCGTGCGCATCAACTCGTACGCGGACGTCGACGAGTCGATTCTCATGGATGGCGTCGACGTCGGACGCCACTCGAAAATCCGCCGCGCGATCATCGACAAGGGCGTGAAGCTGCCGCCCGGCTCGACGATCGGCTACGACCTCGATCACGATCGCGAGCGGTTCACGGTCACGGACTCCGGCATCGTCGTCGTGCCGAAAGGGTCGTCGGTCGAAGAGCGGGTGACGGCATGAGCGGAAAAACGCGCAAGGACGGCCGCGCGCCCGACGAGCTGCGGCCGGTCACGTTCCGGCCGAATTTCATCAAGCACGCGGAAGGCTCGGTGCTGATCGAAGTCGGCGACACGCGCGTCGTCTGCACGGCGTCGGTGCAGGAGAAAGTGCCGCCGTTTCTCTATCGCAGCGGACGCGGTTGGGTGACCGCGGAGTACGGAATGCTGCCGCGCGCGACGACCGATCGCACGGAACGCGAAGCGGCGAAGGGCAAGCAGGGCGGGCGCACGATGGAGATTCAGCGCCTCATCGGCCGCTCGCTCCGCGCCGCCGTCAATCCCGAGCTCCTCGGCGAGCGCACGATCTGGCTCGACTGCGACGTGCTGCAGGCCGACGGCGGCACGCGCACCGCGTCGATCACCGGCTCGTACGTCGCGCTCGTCCTCGCGCTAGGCCGGCTCTACACCGACGGGCAGATGCAAAACTGGCCGGTGATCGATTTCGTCGCCGCGATCTCCGTCGGCATGCACGGCGGACAGGCGCTGCTCGACCTCAATTACGAAGAAGACTCGAAAGCCGGCACCGACATGAACATTGTCGCGACCGACAAAGGCAAGTTCGTCGAGATCCAGGGCACCGCCGAGACCGCGAGCTTCAGCGAAGACGAAATGCACGCGATGCTCGCGCTCGCAAAAGGCGGAATCGCGCAGCTGATCGAAAAGCAGCGCGAAGTGCTCACGCCGACGCTGACGCGGGTGGATAACGTCGCGAGGGACAGACTGAACAAGAAGTTCAGATGAAGGCAGAAGGCAGAGGGCAGAAGGCAGAGGTGAGAACTGAAACCTTCTTCATTCTGCCTTCTGCCTTCTGCCTTCTGCCTTCATTCCAATCACGATCAACACGACAATCGCCAGTCCCGAAACGATTGCTCCATACCTGAACGTCCACGGGTCGTACCACACGTGCACGTCCAATTCTCCCGGCGGCACGGCAAACCCGAGGAACGTACCGTTCACGCGAATGGGCTCCACGTTCGCTCCGTTGCGCGACACTTTCCATCCCGGCCACCACGGGATGCTGCTGACGATGAGCGAGTAGCGCGGCGCTTTGACGTGCAGGCGGTAGCTCGACGGCTTCGCTTCGAGGATCTCCGACGTCGCGAGCGGCGCGCTCACGGGACGCGGGCGGAAAAAGTCGTCGTGCATCTGCCGGTTTTCGAGATCGAGCTTGTCGAGGAGCGCGGTCTCGCGCCATTCGTCGAGGTGTTTCAGTTTTTCGTAGAACGTCGTGTCGTTGAAGTCGATGATCACGTTGCGGACGGGAAAGAATCGCGGCAGCACGTCGCGGTTTTCGTAAATGCGGCCGTCGCGTCCGTCGTACAGCATCGTGTAGCGCGGCGCGGGCAGCTCCGCGCGCCACGGCGTGATCACGTAGCGCACGTTGAGGTAATCGAGCACGCGCGTGTTGAAGTCGTTCCAACGCGCGAAGTAGTCCTCCGCGTCGTAATTCGTCACCCACGAAATGAAGCCGATGTAGCGGCCGTAGGCCATCGGATCGTGCGGGCGAATGTCTTCGTATCCGTAGACGCCGTTGAGGTTCGGGAAAAACGCCGGCCCCGCGCCGACCATGCGCGCGGGATGTTTCGCGACTAGCTCGTCCATCTTCTCGAGGATCGGCGTCTTCGGGTACATCCACTTCGCCTCGATCGTGGGGTTCCATTCGTGTCCCGCGCTCCACAACTCCACGATCACCGCGACGAGAATCAGCATCGACCAGCGCGGGAAGAACGCGATGACCGCCGCGACGACGAGCACGACGAGACTCGGGAAAATCGCGATCAACGCCGTATCGCGTTGGATCGCGCCGGGAAAGTTCGTGCGGACGAGAAACGTGAGCAACACCGCGCCCGCGGCGGCGATGCCGATCAGCACGGGCGCGCGTTTGCCGCGCTCGAGCAGATTCACGACCGCCGCAGTTTGAATCGCGAACAGCATCGCCAGCAGCAATCGCAGTCGCGCGTTCGCGGCGAGGCGGAAGATGAAATGAAACAGCTCGCGCACGCCCGGCCACGACATCACGATTCCGAGCACGAGCAGCGTCATGAAGACGAAGAACGCCTCGCGCGAGCGCCACGACCGCGTGGCGATCACGTGCGCGAGGAGCGCGAACCATGCGGCGACGCCGAGGAAGCCGGCGAAGCCGGTGATCGACTCGGGATGCGCGGCCGTGCCCCACGCCGGCTCGTTCGGAATGCGGCCGTAAAAATGCGGCTGCAGCGTCGCGATGAACGACGGCCAGTCGGAGAACGGCACTTCGACGCCCGGCGGATGCGCGCGCAGTTCCTGATAGCGCTTCGATTTGTTGATCGCTTCCGCGAACGGCGCAAGGAGCGGCGCGGCGATGAGCGCGGCGACGGCGAGCGCGCAGAAGAATGCCGCAAAAAATCGATAGGTAGAACGCGGAACGATGAACGCAGAACGCAGAGCGAAGAATGAAGAATTGAGAACATTCTGCGTTCTGCGTTCTGCGTTCTGCGTTTTGCGTTCCACCAAGCCAATCCACAGCGCGTACAGCACTGCAATGAAAAACGTGTGCGCCGCCGTCTCCGGATGTCCGCCGAACAGCAGCACCGCCCACACCACCGCCGCGGTGACGAAGCGTTTGTACGTGACGCGTTCCGCGAGCAGATCGGTCGCGTACAGCACCGCCGGCAACATGCACGCAGACGTGACGAGCGGAAAGTGCAGCCAGACGATGATGAACGACGAGAGCCCGAACGCGACCGCGCCGATCGTGCTCGCGAGCTCCGAGTAACCGCGACGCCGGCAAAAAAGAAACGTGAACGTGAATGCGATGAGCAGTTTCATCGCCGCCTCGGCCGTCATCGCGTGGCCGAGGTCGAGCGGCAGCGCGAGGAGGCGCAGCGGAGAGAGCGCGGACGTTTGTGGATTGCCGAGGAGCGGATAGCCGGCGGCGGAGAGCTCGTTCCACAGCGGGACGTGCAGCGAGCGCCACGCGTCGCGCACCTGCTGCGCCCACGGCACGATCTGCAGAACGATGTCGTTCATGTAGAGATTCGAGGCGCGGTGATCGCGCAGGAGATGCGCCCACGGCGGCAGCGTCTTGAGGAAGTCGACGGGAAGATTGACGTAGTCCTGCGTCAGAGGCAGGTAGAAAAAGACGAAAACAAGCGCGTAGAAAAAAATCGCGATGCGGACGGGGATGGCGGCGTTTGCACGGCGCGCAAGCCAGATTGCGGCGGCATACACGACGCCGACAAACATCCAGGTCGGATTAAACACGGCGGCGGATCATAGCGAGGACGCCGACGGTCAACAACGAAACCGCGAGGCCGCCCCAGAACGAAATGGGAACGAATCGCACGCGCACCGTTCCGGCGCCCGGCGGAATCGTGAAGCCGAGGAACGCGCCGTAAATGATGCGCGGCCGCAGCGCGCGGCCGTTGTATGTCACGCGCCAGCCCGGCCACCACGCGATGCTGCTCGCGACCTCCGCTTCGCGTGGCGCGTCGACGCGCAGCTCGTACGCGTCACCGCTCCACTTCGTGATCGCGACGTTCGCCTCATGCGAGAAAAAGCGCGGCATCGCGTGCACGTTCTCGAAGATGCGCCCGTCTTTTCCGTCGTACACGAGCCGGAAGCGGGTATTTGGAGTGGTGCGCGCCTCCGGCGCGCCTGTGGGGGCTGGAGGCGCGCCGGAGCCGCGCACCATTCCAGCAGCCGGCTCCATCAGGATCCAGCGTGCGTTCAGAAAATCGAGCAGCGGCGAATCCGCGTCGTTCCACTTTTCGTAATACGCGTTCGGGTCCCAGTTGCGCGTCGTACGCAGCAATCGCATGTAGCGGCCGTTCGCCATCGGATCGTGCGTGCGCACGTCCGCGAGTCCGAACGGCACGTTGAGGTTCGGAAACAGCGGCGCGCCGATGCCGGCGATGCGATACGGCTCCTTCGTCTGCAGTTTCAGCAGCGCATCGATCATCGGCGTGCGCGGATAGAGCTCCGTGCCGCGCTGCACCGGATTCCACGCCGCCGACGTCGCGAACAACTCGACATACACCGCGAGCGCGATGATCACCGGACGTTTGCGGAACAGCGCGGCGACGACGAGCACCGCCACGCTCGGAATCAACGCGACGAGCGCGAAGTGCCGCTCGCCCGGATCGGGGAAGTGCGTGCGCAGCATCACGTACGCTAGCGCCGCCGCACCGGCGCCGATCGCGACGAACAGTGGAGGACAGGCAATCCTGCCTGTCCGGACAGGCAAGATTGCCTGTCCTCCACAGTAATGCACGAGCGCGGCGGCCTGGATCGCGAGGAAGAACGAGAACGGCAGTCGCAATCGCGCGTTGAGCGCGATCGAGAAGAGATCGCGCAATGGAATGCTGATGATCGGCACGTCCGCGAGCCAGACAAAAAGCACCGCGCTCGCGACGAGATAGAACCACTCGGCTGTGCGGTTGCTCGGTCGCGCGGTTGCTCGGTCGTCGTTGCCGCGCGACCGCGAAACCGTAAGACCGCGCAACCGCACCACGAGCATGCCGAACCACGCGCCGACACCCAGAATCCCGCAGAAGCCCGACACCGCCTCGGTCACCGCCGGCCCCCAGAACACGCCCGGATGCTCGCCGTAGATTCGCGGATGCACGAGCAGCGCGAGCGACGGAAAATCGGAGAACGCGGTGCCGTTGCGATGCGAGGTGTGCTGCAAATCCTGATAGCGCATCGTCAGCGGCAATGCTTCGATGAGCGGCGCGAGGATCGGCGCGGCCAGCAGCGCGGACACGATCGCGGCTGCGAGCAATCGCTTCCACGCATGCGGCGCGGTTGCGAGCGCGTACGCGGTCGCGATGAACGCGATGTGCGCGACCGATTCCGGATGGCCCTGCGAAAGCAGCAGCGGACCGAGTGACGCGGCGAAGACAAAGCGCGCGAACGTCCGCTTCTCCGCGAGCAAGTCGATCGCGAAGAGCACGGCCGGCAGAAACGCGGCCGCGGCGCCGATCGGGTAGTGCAGCCAACTGAGGATGAACGTACCGAAGCCGAACGAGATCGCGCCGATGACGCTCGGCAGTTCGTCGTAGCGCCGGCGGCAATAGAGAAAGGTGAACGTCAGCGCGACGAGAATCTTCATCGCCGCCTCGGCCGCGAGCGAGTACGTCAGCGGCAGCGGAATCGTGAGGAGACGCAGCGGCGAGAGCGCCGCGCTCTGCATGTTCGCCAGCAGCGGCATCCCGCACCCGGTGAGGTCGTTCCACAGCGGCACGTGCAGCGTGCGCCACTGATCGTGCACCTGCTGCATCCACGGCGCGAGCTGGAACATCACGTCCTGCAACTCGAAGTTCGAGACCGAATACTTGTCGAATCCCGGCTGCTGCCACGGCCACACCGCCTTGAGGATGTCGGGCGCGACGTTGTTGTACGGCCCCGTCATCGGACGGAAGAGAAACGCCAGCGTGAGCGCGTAGAAAAGCGCGGCCACGCGCCACGGGATGGATGGCGGATGGCGGACGGCAGATGGCAGAGGCTGTGATTCGTCCGCCGTCTGCGATCTGCCATCCGCCATCCGCGGAGCCGCCATCGGCGAAGCCCTGCGCACAATCGCAATTGCGATTGCATACAGCGCAGCGACATAGAGCCACGTGAAATTCACTGCAGCTTCCGCCACAGCCGCTGCGCGCGCTCGAACGCGTCGCTCGCATCGCCGCCGACGATCTCGCGGACGACGCGCGCGAGCTCTTCCGCATGCGGCGCGATGTTCGCGCGGTTCGCGTCGATCAGCGGCGCCCACACCGACGCGTCGCTGGCCGCGAGGCGAAGGAACGTCGCGAGTCCGCTGCCCGCGAAGCGGAGGACGTCCTCGCGATCGCCGAGGTAGGCGGCGAGTGCGGTCGAGAGAATTTGCGGCAGATGGCTCGTCAGCGCGACCGCCCGATCGTGCTCCGCCGCGTCGACGACTTCCGCGACCGCCCCGCAGTCGCGCACGAGCGCTTCGACCGCGTCGTCGTGTGCATCGAGAAACCAGCGCTTCCCTTCGAACAGATCGCCGCGCGCGGCCGCAAGGCCGCGTTCGTGTGAGCCGGCCATCGGATGGCCGGCGACGAAGCGCGTTTGCGCCACGTCGCGCAGCGGCTGCATCACGCTGCAGACCGACGTCGTCAAACCGCCGGGTCGATCGCGCAGGATGTCGATCGCGACGTCGACGCTGGTCGCGATCAGAACGAAATCGCCGTCGATGGTCTCCGCGCGCTCGTCCGCCGCCTCACGTCGACGCGCTTCGTCAACATTGACGTGCGGATCAACATAGCGAACGCGCCAGCCGCGGCGGCGCAGCGCGATGCCGGCGGAGCCGCCGATCAGGCCGAGACCGACGATCAGGACTTCGCGTTTCATCGGGTTCTCAGTTTATGACGCGGCAACCGTCATCCTGAGCCGCGAAGACGGCGAAGGATCTCAAGATGCGAAGAGCCTGCAATTTAGAGATCCTTCGCCGTCTGCGCGGCTCAGGATGACGGGATTTTTTCACAGGCTCTCAGGATGATGGCTTATGAAACTCGCGCTTACCGCGACATCAAAATCAGCGTCCGGTCCACGACCTGCGACTTCGTCAAGTCGAAGTACGGCCGCTGCACGGTCACGCGCGGACGGTTCGGGCGTCCCTGGATGTCGGCCGCTTTGTACAGCCCCGTCGCCTTCGAGACGTCGGTCGGCATGTTCATTTTCTTCAGCAGCGGCTCGATGCCCTTGTTGTCGGTGGCGAGATCGCCGGTGCGGTAGTACGCGGGCGGCTTCGCGGCGTTGAGGTTGTTCGTCATGTCCGGCGCGACGCCGTTGTAGCCGTACTCCTTCGCGTAATACTCCGCCACCTGCTCCATCGGCGCGTCGGTGTCGTAGATCGCCGTCGGCGGCGGCTCCTGTCCCGGATTGATCACTCGGTGCGCGTTCTTCGTCGCCTCGGTCATCTCGCCGAGGTATTTCGAGCCGGGATAGACGACGAAGCTAAACGCCTCGGGCTCGGAGTAGTTCTCCTCCCGTTTGCATCCGGCGAAAAGGAGCATCGCGGCGACGGCCGCGACGAACAATGTACGAATGGGTGTCTTCAAAGAAATCTCCATAAAAAACGTTATCGAGCGCGAATTATACGGACGGCGCGGCGCCGGCGTCGCCGAGGTACGCGTGGACAGTCATGCCGACGACTTCCTCGAAGCGCTGCGCATAGGACTTGATCGCGCCGGCTGGCTCGTCGAGGAAGATGCGCTCGACGCGAAACAGCGGGGCGAACATCGTGAACATCACGATCTCCTCTTCTTCGCCGCGCGCGAGCTGGCGGATCCAGTCGTCGAACGAATCGAGATTGATCGCGCGCATCGTCACGCCTGCTGCAGAGAGCGTACGCAGCAGGCCGAAGAACTTCTCCTTCGGATTGATGAGATTCACGATGACGAGCGACTGCGGATCGAATCCTTCGATCATTCGTGCTTCTCGCTTAGTTCAATCAGCACGCCATTGCCCGCGGCCGGATGCAGAAACGCGACGCGGCATCCGTGCGCGCCCGGCACCGCGGTCTCGTTGATGAGACGGAATCCTTTTTCTTTCAACTGTGCGAGATGCACGTCGATGTCGTCGACGCGGAAACAGATGTGATGGATCCCTTCGCCGCGTTTCTCGATGAACTTCGCGACCGGCGAGTCGGGGCCGGTCGGCTCGAGCAACTCGAGATTCGAGTCACCGATGGAGAGGAACGCGGTCTTCACGCCCTGCGTCTCGACGACTTCGACGTGATCGATCGTCAGGCCGAGGGCTTCGTAGATCTTCGCCGAGTCGAGCGATTTGACGGCGATGCCGATGTGATCGAGTACCGGTTTGTTCATACTCCGCGAACGTCCGCTCCCCAGATGTGCTTGTGCAGTTGCGTTTGAAAGCGCGCCGGCACGCGATCGGCGAGCATCCATTCGGCGAGCGACTTCATGTCCATCGAGCCCCACACCGGCGAAAAGAGAACGGTCCAGCGATCGAGCTTCCGCTCTTCGATCATGCGGCGCGCCCAATCGTAATCGGTGCGATCGGCAATCACGAACTTGATCTCGTCGTGCGGACGAAGATGATCGAGGTTCTCCCATCGATTCTTGTCGACTTCGCCGGAGCCGGGACACTTGATGTCGAGGATGATCTTCGCGCGCTTATCCACCGGCGTGATGTCGATCGAGCCCGACGTCTCGATCAGCACTTCGAGGTCCTCGTCGCAGAGCCGTTTGATCAACTCGAACGACTCCGCCTGCGCCAGCGGCTCCCCGCCTGTCACTTCCACGAGATCGCAGTCGTAGCGTTTCACGCGATCGAGGACTTCATCGATCGACATCCGCTCGCCGCCGGCGAACGTGTACTCCGAGTCGCACCACACACAGCGCAGATTGCAGCCGGTGAGTCGGACGAACACACACGGGCGGCCGGCGTGGGTGGATTCGCCCTGGATCGAGTGGAAGATTTCAGTCACGCGCATGGCGAGATCGTTAGCGATGAAGGATGAAGGATGAAGGATGAAAGATGAAGATGAATTCACGCCTTTGACGCCGTTCATCTCTCATCCGTCATCCGTCATCCTTCATCCTTCATCGTTAACGCGCTCGCGTAAATCGTGGGGTCCAAAACCCTGGCCTCCTCAAATCCTCTTCTTCGCAGGATGCACGAGTCGCAGTGTCCGCACGCGTGTCCCTGCGCGTCAGGGTCGTAGCACGAATGCGTGATCGCGTAGTCGACGCCGAGGTCGGTGCCGCGCTCGATGATCTGCGCTTTCGTCATGTGCAGGAGCGGCGCGACGAGGCGCGGCGTGTGATGCTCGACGCCGCTGCGCGTTCCTTTCCAGATCACGTCCTGGAACGCGTCGATGAAGTCCGGCCGGCAGTCGGGATAGCCGCTGTAGTCGAGCGCGTTCACGCCGATCCAGATCTCTTCCGCTTCGCGCGCTTCCGCGAAACCCAGCGCGAGCGCGAGGAAGATCGTGTTGCGCGCGGGAACGTACGTGACGGGAATTCCCGGCGCGCCCGCAGAATCTTTCGGCACCTCGATGTCCGCAGTCAGCGCGCTCGCGCCGAACACGCGCAAGTCGAGCGGCAACACCACGTGCTCCGCAACGCCGACCGCGTCCGCAACGCGCTTCGCCGCATCGAGCTCGACGCGATGCCGCTGCCCGTACACGATCGACAGCGCGAGGCATTCGCGCTGCTGCTGTTTCGCGATCGCCAACACGGTCGCGGAGTCGAGGCCGCCGCTGAGAAGAATGACTGCCCTCATGTTCAGGTCTCCAAGCCTCCGGGCCTCCCGGCCTCCTAGAAACTGGGAGGCTTGGAAGCTAGGAGGCCAGGACGCTCGGCAGCTATGCTACCGCGCACTATGGCCGACTACTCCGTGTACGAGCTGCTCAACAAGAAACGCCGCGGCGGTCCGCTGGACGCTGCTGAGATCGAGTTTTTCATCGACGGCTTCACGAAGAGCGCGATCCCCGAGTATCAGATGTCCGCGCTCCTGATGGCAATCGCGATCAACGGCATGACCGCTCCGGAGATGGCGACGCTCACGCAGTCGATGCTGCGCTCGGGCGAGCAGTGGCACCTGCGCGACAGCTACGACTACTTCGCCGACAAACACTCCACCGGCGGCGTGGGCGACAAAGTCTCGCTCGTCCTTTCGCCGTGGGTCGCCGCCTGTGGCATCAAGATCGGCATGCTCTCCGGCCGCGGCCTCGGGCACACCGGCGGCACGCTCGACAAGCTCGAAGCGATCCCCGGCTTCAACGCGCGCCTGTCGCGCGCCGACTTCGAGAAAGCGGTGGCCGATTGCGGCTGCGTGATCTCGACGTCGACCGAAGGCATCGCGCCCGCCGACAAAAAAATCTACGCGCTGCGCGACGTCACCGGCACCGTCGAGTCGCTCCCGCTCATCACCGCATCGATCATGTCGAAGAAGCTCGCGATGGGCGCGTCCGCGCTCATCCTCGACGTCAAGACCGGCAGCGGCGCGTTCATGCGCAACTACTCCGACTCGAAAGCGCTCGCGCAAAGTTTGATCGCCGCGGCCGCGGGATCGGGCACACGCGTCGAAGCGCTCATCACCGACATGGACCGCCCGCTCGGCATCGCCGCAGGAAACGCAAACGAGATCATCGAAACGATCGAATGCGTGAAAGGCAAAGGACCCGCGGACGTGATGGAAGTGACGCGCGCGCAAGCCGTGCGCATCCTCGCCATGTCCGGCCGATTCGACGACGCATCCGCGGGCAAAGCGCTCCACGACGCGCTCACGTCCGGCCGCGCACTCGAACAAACGCGCAAATGGATCGCCGCACAAGGCGGCAACCCGAAAATCGTCGACGACTACTCACTCCTCCCTCAGCCCCGCACCGTCATCGAAGTCAAAGCGCCGCGCTCCGGCTACATCACCCACATGGACACCTATCAAGCCGGCATGTTCACCGTCGACCTCGGCGCCGGCCGCAAGAAAGCCGACGACGTGATCGACTACGCCGCGGGCGTGATGTTCGACAAGCGCAGCGGAGACGAAGTGAAAGCGGGAGAGGTGATCGCGCGGATTCAGTTGGGCGCGGCGGCACGAGACGAGCGAGAGCTCGTGTCAAGGTTTCTGTCCTTCGTAGAGTTTGGAGACGACCAGCCGAAGGCGCGGCCGCTTGTACATGAACACCTGACGTAGTGTTTCGCGAGAGCAGTTAGCGATGAAGGATGAAGGATGAAGGATGACTCGCGATTTGTGCGATCGAACTAAAACGTTCGCATTGCGAATCATCAGGCTTTCATCAGCGTTACCGCGGCGTCGTGAGGCGACCGTGATGGCGCGACAAGTGCTGCGCGCCGGCACGTCTGTCGGCTCTCATTGTCGCGAGGCTTATCGTGCCCGGTCGAATGCGGAATTGGTCAGTAAACTCGAAACCGCCTTGCAGGAACTCGACGAGACAAGCTACTGGCTCGAGTTGATCAGCGAATCGAACGTGATGCCTACACAACGACTCGCGCCGCTGATCCAAGAAGCCGACGAACTGACGCGCATTCTGGTAGCTTCTGTAAAAACGATTAAAGCTAATTCGCAAACGTCATGACTAACCCGCATTCATCTTTCATCCTTCATCCTTCATCCTTCATCACTAACGCTTCACGAAACAGCCGCCTATGAAAAACCGCGCAATCGTCATCGTCTGCGACTCTCTCGGTGTCGGCGAGCTTCCTGATGCCGCCGACTTCGGCGATGAGGGCTCCAACACCCTCGGCCACGTGCTCGACTCGCAGCACCCGCAACTCCCTACACTCACGCGCCTCGGCCTGCTGCACGCGCTTCCGACGCCGGCAACGACGGACAACCCGTCGAGTGCGTACGGGCGGATGGCCGAGGTTAGTGCGGGGAAGGATACGACCACGGGGCATTGGGAAATGATGGGGCTCATCGTGAAGGATCCGTTCCGCACGTATCCGAACGGGTTTCCCCGCGAGATCATCGAAGAATACGAGCGGCGGATCGGGCGGAAGACGCTCGGAAACAAGCCGGCATCCGGCACGGTGATCCTCGACGAGCTCGGCGAAGAGCACGTGCGCACCGGATATCCGATCGTGTACACGTCGGCGGACTCGGTGTTCCAGGTCGCGGCGCATGAGGAAGTGATTCCGGTCGAGGAGTTGTGGCGCATCTGCGCCATCGCGCGCGAATTGATGCGCGGCGAGAACAATGTCGGGCGCATCATCGCGCGGCCCTTCGTCGGCACGGGGAAGGGTCACTTCAAACGCACGCCGAATCGCAAAGACTTTTCCGTGCGGCCGACGGGCGAGACGGTTGTCGAGCGCGCGCACAACGCGGGACGGCGCGTGATCGGACTCGGCAAGATCGCCGACATCTTCGATCGCGTCGGCATCGATCAGGAGATCCGCACGGAGTCGAACTCCGACGGCATGCGCAAGACGATCGATCTCATTCGGCAGTCGAACGCCGATTTCATCTTCACGAATCTGGTCGACTTCGACTCGAAGTACGGCCATCGCAACGATGCCGTCGGCTACGCGAAAGCGCTGGAGACGTTCGACACCGAGCTCGCCGCTCTCTTGGACTCGATGCAGCAGGATGATCTCTTGTTCATCACCGCCGATCACGGCTGCGATCCGACCGACGTCTCGACCGATCACACGCGCGAGTACGTGCCGCTGCTCGTCGCCGGTCCGCGCATCCAGGGCGCGCGCCCGCTCGGCACGCGCTCCACGTTCGGCGACCTCGGCGCCACGATTTGCGAGTACCTCTCGCTGCCGCAAACCGGCCTCGCGGGAAAGAGCGTCCTTTCGGAACTGGGGGTGGTGTGATGAGGCGTGTGGTTCTGATTCTGATGTTCCTCTTCGCGGCGAGTGCACTGGCGCAGCCGTCCTCGATAGTTCAGCAAACGCCTTTCGTGCAACAAGTCTCCGACGACGCGCTCGTCGTCGATCGCGTCGCCCAAGCGTCGAAGCGCGATCTGCCGCGCGATCTGTTGAAGCGGATCGTCAACGAAGACGTCGATCTGCTTCGCGGCAAGCGTCCGGACGGCTCGTTTCAATACGCGACGTACGAGCGTTTCGAAGCGGCACGCGCGACGCAGTCATTCTCGGTGCAGCCGCGCAAGGACCAGATGGAGACGGACGAGGTGAAGGGCTCGTTCATCTATCGCGTCGTGCTCGAAGTGCCGACGCGGCGTCTGCTCGTGCGCAAGAACCTGCCGGTCTGGATCGAGCGCGTCGACATCGAGATGGTGGCGGAAGGGAAGTCGCAGACGGAGCGCAGCTCGGTCGATGTGAAAGCGTGGATGCAGCCGGGCGACGTCAAGCCGATCGATCTCCCGGCCGTAGCCCGGCAGGTGAAGATCGGAATCGTGGCGAACGGCGATCCGAAAGGCTACGGCAATCTCGACGTCGTGCTCGTGCAGGCGCGCATCGTCGACAACGCCGACAGTCCGTACGCGCAGGCGGTCGCGTCCGCGAAGGCGATGCAGCGCGCGCTCGACAACGGCGACATCCCCTCGCTTCGCGCATCCGCGCAACGCGTCCGCGACGTGCTCGGCGCGCCTGTGCGACAGGTCGCGGCCGCTCCGTCTCCATCTCCGTCACAGTCGACCATGACGGTTACCGCCGCGCCGGACGCTGCGGCTCAGGTAGAAATGCAGACCGAACTGCAGCTCATTGAAGACCTGCTCACGGGCAGCGAGGCGGAGCGTCGCGAAGGGCTCGATCAACTACATCAGCTCATCCGGAAAATGCGCCGGTAGAGCCCGAAAACCTTCGATTTTTATACTTTTTGGTGGTTTGACGACACGCGCTCCGTGACGTAGAATGCCTGTCCCTCAAGTTGTTGTCTCAGCAATTTCCGAAAGGAGCCTCACTTGTCGTCAATGAAACTAGGATTCAAGGTCGGGGACAAGCTCGTTTATCCCAACCATGGTGTCACGGTCGTGGAGCATATCGGTGAATCACCGATCATGCCCCCGGGGGACAGCTACTATCACCTTCGGCTTCTCGCGACCAACTCGCGGCTGATGGTGCCGATCATGAACACGGACCGCGTCGGTCTTCGCCGCCTGTATCAGCAGAAGGAGATCAAAGGTCTCCTCAGCCTGCTCGAGCAGAAGCTGGTGAAGAGCCACACGGACTGGAAAGGCCGTTACCGCGAGAACCTCGAGAAGATGAAGACCGGCCGCCTCGAGGACGTCGCCGAAGTTCTCAAGAACCTCAACGAAGTGCAGAAGCGCAAGAGCCTCTCCTTCCGCGAGAAGAAAATGTACGACCGCGCCAAGTACCTGCTCGTCAGCGAAGTCGCGATCGTGAAAAACATCCCTGAGCCGGAGGCGGAGAAGCTCATTCACAAGTGCCTCGAGAAGTCGCTCGCGACGACGGGCCACTAACCTCGGTTACCGCGATCTGTTTGCGTGCCGCCTTTGGGCGGCACTTTTTTATTGTGAATTGTGAATTGTGAATTGTGGATTGAGCCGCGAGAGGCTTCTCAATTCACAATCCTCAATCCTCAATTCACAATTCTCAATTAGCTTCACATGCTTCCTCCCTGGATCCGCGAGAAAAAACTGAATCTCGCTTCGCTCCGCGAAGTGAAGACGATGCTGCGCGAACGCGAGCTGCACTCCGTTTGCGAGTCGCTGGCCTGCCCCAATCGCACGGAGTGTTTCTCGCGCGGCACCGCCACGTTCATGATTCTCGGCGATGTCTGCACGCGCTCGTGCGGCTTCTGCAACGTGACGACCGGACGTCCGTACGCGCCGCCTTCGAAGGATGAGCCGCGCGCGATCGCGGAAACCGCGCGGCGACTCGGATTGCGCCACGTCGTCGTCACGTGCGTGACGCGCGACGATCTCGCCGACGGCGGCGCGCAGCAGTTCGCGGAGACGATTCGCGAATTGCGCATCGCGCTTCCCGACGCCGCGGTCGAAGTGCTCACGTCCGACTTTCGCGGGAATCGCGACGCGGTGCGTACGGTGATCGAGGCGAAGCCGGACTACTTCAATCACAACGTCGAGACCGTGCCGCGGCTGTACGACTTCGTCCGCCCCGGCTCGCGCTTCGAGCGCTCGCTCGCCGTGTTGCGCGAAGCGAAGTCGCTCGACCCGGAAGTCGTGACGAAGTCGGGATTGATGCTCGGCCTCGGCGAGCGCCGCGAGGAAGTGATCGAAGTGCTCGAGCGTCTCCTGGAGTCGCAGGTCGAGATCGTGACGATCGGGCAGTACCTCCAGCCGAAGCGCGAGAAGCTCGACGTCGTCGAGTACGTCCATCCCGACGTCTTCGACGAGTACCGCGCCATCGGCGAAGACCTCGGCTTCCGCGCTGTGTTTTCCGGTCCCTTTGTGCGAAGCTCGTACATGGCGGATGTGGTGGCCTCATCCAACCATGCGAGAGCCTGACAAAGAGAAAACGCAGTTCTTCACCACGTATCTCCCGATCTACCTCGACTTCCTCGCCGTCGAGAAAGGTCTCGCGAAAAACTCGCTCTCGTCTTACGCGACGGACCTGCGCCGCTTCGGCCACTGGCTGAGCGATCAGTCCATCGAGATCGAGCGCGTCGAGCGCATTCATCTCGTCAAATACTTTCAGTCGCTGCGCGGCGCCGGCATCTCCGCGCGCTCCGTCGCGCGGGCGCTCGCGGCGATTCGCGGGATGTTCCGCTTCCTCGTCGCGGAGCGTCATCTGAAGGCGGATCCGACGGAGAACCTCGAGAATCCGAAGCTCTGGTCGACGCTGCCGAAGTCGATTCTTCCGACGGAAATCGACGCACTGTTAGCCGCGCCCGATCGCACGACCGCGGAGGGACTGCGCGACGCGGCGATGCTCGAGCTGCTCTACGCAACGGGACTGCGCGTCAGCGAGCTGATCAAAGTGCGAATCGACGATGTGGTGATGGACGCGGGATTCCTGCGCACGATCGGCAAAGGCTCGAAGGAAAGAATCGTTCCGTTCGGCGACGCCGCGCGCGACGCGATCCTGCGCTATCGCGAGAGCGGACGTTCCGCATTCGATAAGCACGCCGATCCGCATCTCTTTTTGTCGCGCCGCGGACGTCCGATGACGCGGCAATCGTTCTGGATGAAGATCGTGCGCTACGCGCGCGTGGCGGGGATCAAGACGCACATTTCGCCGCACGTGCTGCGCCATTCGTTCGCCACGCACCTCCTCGAAAACGGCGCCGACCTGCGCTCCGTGCAGATGATGCTCGGCCACGCCGACATCTCGACGACGCAGATCTACACACACGTTTCGCGGGCTCGTCTGCAGCGGATATATGAGCAGTTCCACCCGCGGGCGTGAGTCTGCCAGCCTCCCAGCCTCCTGGCCTCCAAGCCTCCCAGGAGTGGGCGGGAGGGACTTGGAGGCTTGGAGGCTGGGAGGCTGGGAGGGTGGGAGGGTGGAGGCTGGGAGACCTTTCCCGGGCATAATCGTCCCAACCAAGCAGTTGAACCCGATCTCGATGAAACGCGTTTTTCTCGCTCTCGCGATTTGTCTCGCCGCCAACGCGGCGAGCGCGAGCATTGCGGTGTTCAGCGACGGGCGCAACATGAAGATCGAGGCCTACGCCGTCGAGGAGGACACGATCCATCTCACGTTCGCCGGCGGTGGGAAGATGTCGATGGCGCTGACGCGCATCGAGCGCATCGTCGACGACGAAGTCACGACGCCCGAAGTCGTCGAGGAAGTGAAGAAGATCGTCGAAGAAGGCGTCTTCCCGAAGCGTTCGTGGAAGTACAGCGAAGTGAGTCCGCCGCTCTGGCAGTCGAAGTACAACGAGATCATCGTCGCCGCCGCGAAGAAGTTCGACGTCGACGCCGCGCTCGTCTCCGCAGTGATCAAAGCCGAATCCGACTACAACCCGCACGAGCTCTCGCACAAAGGCGCCCGCGGTCTCATGCAGCTGATGCCCGCGACCGCGGAGCGCTTCGGCGTGAAGAACTCGTTCGATCCTGAAGAGAACATCTACGCGGGAGCGCGTTACCTGAAGTGGCTGCTGAAGACGTTCGACGGCAATGCCGATCTCGCCGTCGCCGCATACAACGCTGGCGAAGGAAACATCTGGAAGTACAACGGCGTCCCGCCGTTCCGCGAGACCGTCAACTACATCAACCGCATCGCGAAGCACATTCGCAAGGCGATCGATGAGAACGTGATCGCGAGCGCGGAAGTAGCCTCGGCGGCGAGCGTCAATCGCTAATGGTGTAGCGCAGGCTTTCCAGCCTGCGCCCCGGGAGGCGGGCTGGAAAGCCCGCCCCACACCAGCATCAATCGCTCGTGGCGAGCGCCGGCTCGAGCGCAGCCGCGCTCGCCGTCGCCGTCAGCAAGCTGTCGAACCGCAACACCATCACCGTGCGGTCGTCGTCCGCCGGGCGCGTGCCGGAGTGCCGCGCGATCGCGGCGAGGATTGCGTCGCGCACCGCCGACGGCGAGCGGTCCTGCTGGCGCGCGAGCAGGGTCTCGAGCTGATCGAAGCCGAACGGCTCTCCGTCCTCGTCCTGCGCTTCGACGATTCCGTCCGAGAGGTACACGATCGTGTCTCCTTCGCGCAGCTGTTCTTCAGCGGTGTGCGTGCGCAATTCGGCGCGCACGCCCAAAGGCAGCGACGGCGACTCGATCGAGATCGGCTGATTGCTGTCGCGGCGGAGGAGATACGGATAGAGATGACCGGCGTTCGTGTGGCGGATCGTGCGGCGCTCGAGATCGAAGATCGTAAACGCGAGCGTCATGAACGCGCGCCGTTCGGTCGAGCGATAGACCAGTTGGTTGAGTCGCTGAAAGAGGGACGTCTCGTCGGCGCCTTCTTCGACGAGCGTCGTGATCGCGGCTTTCACCATCGCCATCACCAGTCCGGTCGAGAGGCCGTGTCCCGACACGTCGCCGATCGCGACCGCGAGGCGTGATTTGTCGAGGTTGAAGACGTCGTAGTAGTCGCCGCCGATCGACGTCGTGGGCTCGAAGTGCGCGGAGAACGAGACACCGCCGAATTGCGGGCCTTCGCGCGGCAACAAATTGCGCTGAATCGTCGCGGCGATCTCGATCTCGCTCTGCAGCCGCTCCTTCTCCGTCACCGACGCGAGCAGCGACGCGATCGACTCGGTCATGCGATCGAACGATATCGCCATCGCGCCGAGCTGGTTGTTGCGCTTCATCCGGATGCGATACGAGAAGTCGCCGCGCTCGACCGCGCGCGTGCCTTTCTCGATGCGATTCACCGCGCGCGAGATCGAGAAGATCAGCACCGCCGCGAATGCCGTCGCAATGAAGTACGCGGCCATCAACGTCGCGGCGAGACCGATGATCACCCAGAAGATGACGTGCATCAGCTGCGAGTTCGTCGCGCCGCCGAAGTAGTACTCGGAGAGTCTGCGCACCGGATTCGAGATCAGCGTGAAGATCCGCGTCTTCGGATTCGTCGCGCCGTCTTTCCAGTTGAGGACCGTGCCTTCTTCCGTCGTCTCGAAGAAGTAGATGCGGTTCCACGCGAATCCGCGCTCGCCGAAGTCTTTGAAGTGCGCGTCGGCCGGCTGGATGTTGACGCCGTCGCGCTCACGCTCGCCGACCGTCGTCGCGCTGATCATTCCGCCGCGCTCTTCGACCTGCTTCGCGAAACGCTCGTCGATCGGCAGCACGAGCACGACCGCGCGCGCGCGGCCGTACTGCCGCGCCGAAACGAGCAGCGGCTGCCGTCCGCGGAGCACGAGACCGCTGTAGGTCTTCATCCGCAGCCACGCCGGTAGCTTCGCGCCGCTCGCGTTCGCGGTGTCGTACAGCTCGAGCCCTTCCATGCGCGGCCGCCGTCCCTGAATCGCGTAGTCGGCGTTGAGCGACTCGAGATAGCCGAGCATGTTCTGCCGTTCCTGGCGATAGCTGGCCTGGCTCGCGACGCCCGCGATGACATACAAAATCGCGATAAGCAGAATCGCGAAGAGGAAGAACGGCAGCACGCCGATCATCACGTAGCTGAGGAAGAGCCGCCGCCCGACGGTCCAGAACAGCTTGCGCAGGATCCATCGCGCGGCGATGGCGAAGCCGTAGATGGTGAGCGAGATGACGAGCAGCCAGGCGAAGAAGGAGAGGAGCGCGAACGGACCGAGGGTGCGGTGGAACCGGTCGAGAACGACGCCGGCGTAATGGAGGATGATGATCGCGGCCACGCCGCAAAGCCAGACCAGGAACGCGGGCGAGATGCCGCGCCGTTTCGTGTCGGGCGGGACGTCCATCGAAGTCATAATGACACAGCCGGCTGCACTGATTTCTACGTGTGGAATTTCCGGCGGTTTCAGGTTTGTCTAAAGCGATTCGAGGTCGTCCGGAATGTCCAAGGTTCGTATCGCAGCAGTCGTCGTGTCGTTGTTCGCTGCCGCTCAGCTCGCGTCGGGGGCGCAGTGCGTGAACAAGTTCGTCACCACGCGCCAGGGCGTGCGCCAGGTCGTGACGCTGCTCACCGGCAAGCTCACGTTCCAGGAAGCGCAGGACCTCGCGAAAGCGATCAGCAACAAACAGTCGCCGCCGCTGGAGTGGGTGGACGACGGCGGCAAGTCGATCGCGAGGCAAACGGGCCCGCTCCAGGTCATCCGTCCGATGCCGGTCGGCTGCGACGGAAAGACCTCGGGCGTCGTGATGATCGTTACGTTCGGTGCCGCGATATCGCCGGCGAAGAAGATGAACGTGAAGTTCGACGCGAAGACGACGGTCGCGTTCGAGCAGCAGTAGCTATCGCCGGCGCCACGCCGCTTTCCGCTTCTCCATGAACGCGACCAATCCCTCGGTCGCATCATCGGTCTTCATCAGCTCTTCGAGATAAAGCCGCTCGACGCGCGCGAGCCGCTCGTCGAAGTCTTCGGCCTGCGCGATGCGGAACGCTTTCTTCGCGAATCGCAGAGACGACGCGCTTTGTCGATACAAACGCTGCATCCACTCCTCGGCGCGCGCATCGAATTCGTCGTGCGGAAAGATCGCGTTCGTCATGAGACGAGCGTCCATCGGCTCGCCGGTGAGCATCGCTTCGAGTCCGATGCGCGGAGTGACTTGCCGCGACATCTGATACGCCGCCACCGGAGGGAAGACGCCGAGCGTGATCTCCGGCAGCGCGAAGCGCGCGCGATCGGACGCGAGGGCGAAGTCGCAGGCGCTGGCGAGCTCGCACCCTCCTCCCAACGCAGGGCCGCGAACGAAGGCGACGGTGACGAGGTCGAGACGCGTGAGCGTGCGGAAGCAGTCGTGAAAATTCGCGAGCATCGTCGCAACGCGGTCGCCGAGGTGGTCCGGCACGCTCGCGCCGGCAGAGAAGGCCTTGTCGCCGGTGGCGTCGATGATGAGCGCGTGGCGATCGTTCGCCACTCGAGCGAGCGCGTCGCGCAATTCGGCGAGCATCGCGACGTCGAGGATGTGCAGCGGCGGATCGTCGAGCGTGATGCGATATGCGTTTGCGTCGGATGAAAAACGGATCTTCGGCATTGGCCGCGCGATTATCGACGGTGTGGGGCCCGCGTTACACCATCAATGCGCCGCCGCGCGTTTCTTGCCGCCGGTCGCCGGCGGCGCGGCCGTCCAGACTTCGATCGAGTGATCGGTGAGCAGGAACAGGCGGCCGGGTTGTTGCGCGAGCACTCTCACGCTCGACGGCGCGGCGATTTGTGTGGGTGAGGCGACCCAGCCGACAGTCGAGTAGAGCTGCGGATTTTCCGCGCGGCCGGTGACGACCGCGCAGCTGTCTTCGATCGACATGTTCGCGGGCGCGGTGGATGCGGAGAGAAATTCGCCCGACTGCACGAACGCCTCGTTGTAGGCGTAGACCTTGTCGGCGATGACGTAGACCGTGCCGCCGGCGAACGCGATGTCGGTGGCGTTCGCGGGACTCGCCGCCGACATGATCTGCGACGGTTGCAGCGGATTGAGAATGTTGATGACGCGCATGTCGTCCGGCGTCGAGAAGAGCGCGTACGCGCGCGTCGCGGTGCTGTTCGTGACGACGCGCTTGAAGCCGCCGGTCATCGTCGCGGTGATCGTGAGCGACTGCGGATCGAGGACGAGCGTCTTCCGCTCGCACGTGCCGCTCGAGCAGCCCTTTTCGAACGCGACCCACACCGCGTTGCCGACGGTCGCGATCGCGAGCGGCTGCGCGTCCGGGCCTTCGTTGATGGTGGTCTGCGCGATTGGCGCGCCGGCGGTCGAGTACGCGGTCACAGTGCCGAACGCGCCGAGGGCGAAGAGCGTTTGCGGAAGAGCGGCGATGTCGATCGTGCCGGGTGCGGCGATGTTGTTGATGAACGTCGGCGCCGCGCCTTTCGCGGTCCAGTACACGTCGACGTGATCGTCGAAGAGATAGAGGTAGTCGCCCGCGGCGGCTGCTTTTTTGTAGAAGCGGTTGCCGTTGATCGCGGACGGTTTCGGCAGCGTGCCGTTGTACGCGATGGCCATCGAGCCGGCGCTCGATGCGATGACGGCGACGCCGTTCGCGACGTTCATGCGCTGCGGCGACGCGGGCAGCGGATGCTCGCGCAGGAGCGTGTTGTTCGTCGTGTTCCACACCGCGAGCGTCGACGGATCGCCGAGGACGAGAAGGTCGGTGCCGGAAAAGAGCAGTTGCTTCGGGATCGTGCGATTCGATGACGGCAGCACGCGCACGGCGCCGCTTGCGAGGTCGATGACACTGAGACCACGGAACGTGAAGATCGCCGCGCTCGTGCTGTTCAGCGCGACACCGCCGGTTGCGACGCCGTCGAGATTGAACACGCGCGGCGATGCAGTCGTGTCGCCGTTCGCGTAGTAGCGAAGCACCGTGTTGGCGTCGTCGGTGATCGTCGCGAAGATCACGTTCGCGCTGGAGCGAGCGATCGCGTGCACGGGCGCGCCGGCGTCCACTTGTGTCGGTGCGCCGCCGGCGAGCGCTGCGCGCCACACGCTGTTGTCCACGAGATTCGCGAACACGGCGTTGCTCGTGACGACGGCGGAGCGCACGTTGGCCGGCATCGTTGCAGTGAACGTGGTGGTGGGTGTCTGGCCTTCGACGGACCAGATGCGCACTTCGGCGGTGCTCGATGCGAGGAGCGACGTTGCGGTCGTGTCGTGCAACGTCGGAGACGGTGTCGTCCACGAGCGCACCGGCGACAGCGAGATCCCGCTGCGAATGATCGCCGCTTCGGCAATGCCCGCGCTGTCCGCGTAAAACGCGCGGTCGCCGATCGTCAGCGCGCTCCCTTTCGCGCCTTCGCTGTAGCTGACGAGCGGGCGGGGCGGCGCGAGGCCGGCGATCTCGTACGAGAACAGTCCCATGTCGCCGGCGGCGACGAGGAGCGTGTTGCCGCTGCGCGTCATCGCGAAGATGCGGTTGCTCGTGCCGCCGACGGCTTGCAGCTGCTGCGCGTACAGCTCCGCGACGCGCGCGATCGTCGTCGTATCGACGGCGCGGAACGTGCGCTGCGGTCCGGCGGCGAAAAAGCTGTCGGTCGTCAGTGCCGCGTACGCGTTCGTACCGTAGGCGATGCGTCCGATCTTCGTCGTGCTGTTGGGAGCAAAGATGTCGCTGTTCTGTCCGAGCTCGTCGGACACGATCACGTTGTTGTTCGGCATCGTGTGCACGGCCGACGCGCGCGCGAGCGAGTCGAGCGGCGTCGTGCCTTGCGGCAGCGTCGTGTTCGCGCCGAGGAAACGTTCGACGGACGAGTCGCCGTCGGCGGCATAGACCGTGGTGCCGGAGACAGTGAGCGATGTGACGTTCGGGCGCGACGTGAAGAGGACGACGCTGCTGCGCTCGGGATGCGTCGCGTCGAACAGGAAATAGTGTGCGATGCTGTTCGACGTCGCGACGAACAGGTACGACGTGACGAGCGCGATGTCGTTGACCGTTCCGCCCGCGTCCATCGAGCTGACGATCGTCAGCTTGTGCCCGTCGCGGCGGACGACGTACAGGCGCGAGCCGCTGCCGACGTAGGCGAGGATCCCGTTCAATGCGATGACGCGCGTCGATCCGGGAATCGGCAGCGATCCGACGATCGCGTAGCCGCGCCCGGTGACCGGCTCGAGCAGTTGCAGGCCGTAGCCGGTCGCAAGCCAGACGATTCCCTCGCCGTCGACGACGACGTCGAAGACGGTCGCGCGAAATTCGCCGCTGTAGCGAAGCGTCCAGTTGCAGTCAGCGGCGAGGGGAATGGTGGTGAGGAGAAGGGTGAGGAGGAGAGAGAGCGCACGCCCGCACATTCAAGAATTATTGTAGCCTCCCGGGCATCCAGTTGGTGGAGCGGCGGCCGCTTCGGCCGCCGACCTCCTGCGAGAATTCGGCGGCTGAGGGCGGCCGCCGCTCCACAGATTCATTTGCAACCGGCCTGTTTTCATTTGCAACCGGCCCGTTTTCGTTTGCGACGGGCCTGTTTTCATTTGCGACGGGCCTGTTTTCGTTTGCAACGGGCCTGTTTTCGTTTGCAACGGGCCTGTTTTCATTTGCAACCGGCCCGTTTTCATTTGCAACCGGCCCGTTTTCATTTGCAACCGGCCCGTTTTCGTTTGCAACGGGCCTGTTTTCGTTTGCAACCGGCCTGTTTTCGTTTGCAACGGGCCTGTTTTCATTTGCAACCGGCCCGTTTTCATTTGCAACCGGCCCGTTTTCATTTGCAACCGGCCTGTTTTCGTTTGCAACCGGCCTGTTTTCATTTGCAACCGGCCCGTTTTCATTTGCAACGGGCCTGTTTTCGTTTGCAACCGGCCCGTTTTCGTTTGCAACGGGCCTGTTTTCATTTGCAACCGGCCGATCCGCACGCGCGAACCGGCGATCCGCGCGCGCAAACTGCCGATTCGGAACGTGCGACTTACGCCGTATTACTGCTTTATTGCCGCGCAGGCTCCTAAGAGGCCGGGAGGCTTGGAGGCCTGGAGGCCCAGATCCGCAGCGCCTTCGCCACGTACGACGGATGTGCGACCGATGACATGCCGCCGGTGTCCACCCACGCCCACTCCCGCGATGCGCGCACGCGCGCGGTTGCGGTGTAGAGCGCGAACTCGATGCGGCGCGTCGTCACGGTGTGCTTGAACGTACCTAACAAATCGAGCGTGACGACGGTCAATGGCTTGCCGGACAGCAGCGACGTGTCGCCGTGCGGGAGGTGGTACATCGCGTTCATCAGCGGTCCGGACTCGCGGCGCATGAGGACGCGGCCTTTGCGGTCGGTGATGAGGTACAGCGCGATGCGCAGCGCGCGCGTTTCCTTCTTCGGCTTCGCGACCGGCAGTGCGTCGCTGCGCGTCGCGCAGTCCGTGCGCAACGGACAAACGAGACATGCCGGTTTGCGCGGCGTGCAAATCAGCGCGCCGATCTCCATCAGTCCCTGATTCAAGTCGCGCGGCGTCTTGCAGGCATCGACGAGTTGCTGCGCGCGTCCCCACGCGTCGTCTTCCGATCCGAAGATCCGCGCGAGCACGCGCGCGACGTTGCCGTCGACGATCGGTGCTCTTTGGTTGTACGCGATCGACGCGATCGCGCCCGCGGTGTAGCGGCCGACTCCCGGCAGCGTTGTCAACTTCTCTACCGTGCGTGGGACCACGCCGTTTGCCGCGCGCGCGGCCGCGTGCAGCATGCGCGCGCGCCGGTAGTAGCCAAGTCCCGACCACGCCGCCATCACGTCCTCTTCCGACGCGGCTGCAAGCGCGCGCAATGTCGGAAAGCGCTTCACGAACTTCTCGAAATACGGCACCACCACTTCCATCCGCGTCTGCTGCAGCATCACCTCGGATACCCACACGCGATACGGATCGTAGGTCTCGCGCCAGGGGAGGGGACGTTGATGCCGCGCGAACCATGATTCGATTTTGCGCGCGACGCGGTGGAGGTCCATAGCTTGCAAGGCTGGCAGCATTGTATTCTTCAGGTCGTTCCACGAGAGGACATCGATGGGTGAGCAAGCACAGCCCGAAACAGAGCAGGGCAAATACGTTTACTGCATCATCAAAACCGACACGCCGCGCGACTTCGGCGGCGTCGGCATCGGCGGTCGTCGCGATCGCGTCTACACGGTGCACTACCGCGAGTTCGCGGCCGTGGTCTCGAACTGCCCGCTGATCGTCTTCGATCCTACGCGCGAGAACGCACTGGCCCACGAGCACGTGAACGAACTGGTGATGAAAGACTTCACCGTCCTGCCGATGTCGTTCGGCACCGTGTTCCGCACCGAGAACGACATCAAAGAGTTCCTCAAGGGAACGTACGAAGCGCTCAGCGATGTGCTGCAGAAGATGGAAGGGAAGATCGAATTCGGTCTCAAAGTGAATTGGGACAAGGACCAGGTCATCCGCGAGATCGAGACCGAGAACGAAGAGATCCGCAGGTTGAAGGAAGAGATCTCGTCGAACACGTCGACGTCGACGTACTTTTCGCGCATGCAGCTCGGCCGCGTCGTCGAGTCGGCGCTGCAGGCGAAAGCCGACGCATACGTGACGGAGATCTACGAGGCGCTGCGCGACGCCGCGATTGCGTCGCGGTCGAACAAACCGATCGGCGACAAGATGATCATGAACGCCGCGTTCCTCGTCGAGCGCGACAAAACGAAAGCGTTCGACGACCAGATCTCCGACATCGCGAAAAAGTACGAGAACAAACTGTCGTTCCTCTACACGGGCCCGTGGCCGCCGTACAACTTCGTCAACATCCGGCTCAAGTTGGAGCGGGCCGAGAGATAAGTTGCGCGGTTGCGCAGTCGCGCGGTTACGCAGCCCGACCGCCCGCGCAACCGAGCGACCGCGTAACCGAGCAACTATATGGCCTTCATCCTCGACGACATCCTCCTCCTCCCCATCAAGGGGCCGATCGCGGGCTTCCGCTGGATCATGTCGACGATTCAGACGATGGCGGACGAGGAGTTGATGAACGATCAGCCGTGGAAGGAGCGGCTGATCGAGTTGCAGATGCAGCTGGAGCTCGGCGAGATCAGCGAAGAGGACTACGGGCGCGAAGAAGCGGTCGTGTTCCAGGCGCTGCGCGACATCCGCGCGCGGCGCGAGGCGATCGCGCGCGAAATGGCCGCGCAGCAGGGCGAGGACGAGGGCGGCATCGGCATTTACACCGGCTACGGTGATTGACTCGCGGTTCATCCCGCGGCCTTCGGTTTCAGTTCATCCCGCGTAGATCCTGCCGATGTCACCAGAGATCCCGCGTCTATGCGCGGGATAAACTGAAAGAACGGTGATCGATGACGAGCTGCGCGCGCTGGCAACGCGGCGAGTAATTCTCTTCGGCGGTAAGGGCGGCGTCGGGAAAACGACGATCGCGACGCACGCCGCGACGCTGTTCGGCGAGAAGGCGATTCTCTTCTCGTCCGATCCCGCCAACGAGTCGTTCGACGCGCACGCGTTGTACCAGCGCTTTCTCGATCAAAACCTCGATCAGTTCCTGGAGATCGGCGACCGCGGGACGTATCTCGACCGCGATGAGCTGCGGCGCTTCTTCGAGCTGTCGCTGCCCGGCGTCGACGAACTGATGGCGTGGATGCACATCGGCGAATTGGCCGAGAACAATCCCGAAAAAATCATCGTCGTCGACACCGCGCCGACGGGACACACGCTGCGCATGCTGTCGTCGTCCGAACATTTCCAGCAGTTCGCGCGCGCGCTCGATGCGATGCAGGCCAAACATCGCGCAATGGTGCAACAGTTCACGCGCCGCGCGTCGCGCGACGCCGTCGACGCGTTCATCGAAGATTTCGACGCCCGTGCGAAGCGCTACCGCTCGTACGTCGACACGTTCATTCCCGTGACGCTGTCCGAGCCGTGGGTCGTCGAGCAGACGCTGCGTCTCATCCATCAGATTGACGGGGAGATCGGCGCCATCGACGTGCCGTTCGTCGTGCTCAACCGCGCCGTGCACGACATCGACTGCGACCTGGATCGCGAACGAGCGAAGCGCGACGACGCGGCGCGCGCGCGATTCGTGCCTAGGAACGTCGTGGACTTCGAAAGGAGCTGCGTGCCTCTTTGGAGTGGAGCGGCGGCCGCTTCGGCCGTCGAGCCCTCGCGAGAATCCGGCGGCCGAAGCGGCCGCCGCTCCACCACACTCACCTTCTTCGCCGGCAAAGGCGGCGTCGGAAAGACGACGTGCGCGAGCGCGCTGGCGCTGCAGCTCGCGAAAAAAGAACGCGTCACGCTCCTCTCCGTCGATCCCGCGCATTCGCTGCGAGACGTGTTCGCGCACGAGCCACCTCCGCCCAACCTGTCCGTCGAGATGATCGACACGAAACGGAAATGGCGCGAGCTCCGAGACACGCTCGGCACGGAGATCGAGCGCGCGATGGAGGCGCTGACGCCGGGCGGGATGACGATCGGCTATGACACCGAGGCGATGCAGCAATTGATCGAGATCGCGCCGCCGGGTGCGGACGAGCTGTTCGCGATCACGCGTCTCGCCGATCTCACTGCCGGCGACACGCGAGTCGTTGTCGACACCGCGCCGACCGGCCACTTCCTTCGCCTGCTCGATCTTCCGCAACAGGCCGGCGAATGGGTGCGCGAATTCATGCGCCTCCTGCTCCGCTACAAGGATCTCGTCCCGCCCGGCTCCCTCGGCGAAGAGCTCGTCCGCGCATCGCGGGCGTTGAAAGTGCTCGACGAAACGCTCCACTCCGATCGTGCGTCGGTGATCGTCGTGACGCGTCCCGAGCCGGTCGTCGTCGCCGAGACGAAGCGGCTCATCGACACGCTGAAGCAGCGCGGCATTTCCGTCGGCGGCCTGATCGCGAACTACGTCACGCCGCAGAACGAATGCAAGTGCGACCAAACGATGCGTGGCTACGAGCTGGAGGCGCTCGAAGGGCTGGAAGTCACGCAGAGGATCGAGCGCCGCGCCGCGCCGCCGGTCTCGCTCGTCGAGTTGTCCACTATAGTTTCGTTCGCGTGATCTACGTCTACGCCATCACTCGGAACGCGGTGACGCCCGACTGCGAAGGGATCGACATGACGCATCGCTTCGGCGCGGCATCGATCGACGGCGTCAGCGCGGTCTTTACCGCGGTCAGCGACGAGGCGTTCTCGCAGGACGAGATCGACCGGCGCGCGGGCGATCTCGAATGGATCGGCGCGATCGGCTATCGGCATCAAGCAGTGGTTCAGGACGTGATGAAGAAGACGGCGATCATTCCGCTGCGCGCGTTCACGCTGTTCAGCAGCGAGGAAGCGCTGCGCTCGTATCTGCACGAGAACGCGTCGATGCTGAACAAGGCGCTCGACCGCCTCGGCGGAAAACAGGAGTGGACGTTGCGCGTGGAGATCGATCCGCAGCGCTGGAGCGAAACGCTCGTCACGCGCGTCGACAGTTTGCGCGCGCTGCAAAACGAGATCGACACCGCGCCGCCGGGGAAAGCGTTCCTGCTGCGCAAGAAGCTCGACGATGAGAAGAAACGCGCGTCGCATGCGGCCGAGGAAGAGCTGGTCGGTGAGATCGAGCGCGCGGTGCTCGACAAGCTCGCGTGCGAGACCGTCGCCGAAACGCGCGAGCGCCGCGACGGCGCGTTCCCGCAGATCAACGTGCTGATCGAGCGCGACGAAGAAGCGAAGCTGGAAGAGCTGCACGCGTCGCTGATGGATCGCTACGCGTCCGAGGGCGTCGCACTTGCACTGACGGGGCCTTGGCCGCCGTACACGTTTGCGGGAGCTTCCAGTTTGTCCCGCGCGTAGACGCGGGATCTCCGGTCATACCGGCAGGCTGTGGCCCGCGGGCAGCACCATCGCGGTGGAACCAGAGATCCCGTGTCTAAGCGCGGGATAAACTGCAAATGCCCATGCCTGATCAGGAAGAAGACCTCGGCCTCCTGGAGATGCTCGATCACTTGCTCGACCGCGGTGTCGTGATCGCAGGCGAAGCCGTGATCTCCATCGGTGACGTCGACCTCCTCTACCTCGGTCTGAACGTCGTGCTCGCCAACGTCGACGCGGTCGCGCGCGTGAGCAAGCGATGAAGCACGTCGCCGTCGGCGTGCATCTCCGTCGTGAAGACATCGAGCCGCTGGCGACGCCGATCGCGGGCGGCGATCTTTTTTTCAGCGCTGTCGCCGTCGCCGACGATCAGCCGCTCGGCGATCGCGATTTGTTGTTGCGCGTCGCGAACATCCGCGCGCAGCTTCTCGATCGCGCGACCTTCATCGCCGTTCGCTACGGCTACACGTTCTCGCGCGAAGTCGAAGCGTCGCAGCTCGCGCGATGGAAGCGCGTGCTCGAATCGAATCGCGACCACGTCGAGATGACGCTCAAGATCGCAGCGGCGTCGCCGCGCGAGCGTCCCGATCGTCACGCGTTCGCGAGCGGCGCGGCGTATCTGCGCGCGTTGCACGAGTCGACACAGGCCGCGGCAGTCGATCCGCGATTTCGCGAAGAAGCGGAGCGATTGATCGTGCCGCTCGCACTGCAGCATCGATGGACGCATCGCGATGAGAAGTCGCTCGAGCTGACGGCGCTCATCGCGCGAGAACGCGTCGACGACGTGCGCGCGGCGGGCGAGGAGTTGCGCCGCGCGTGTCTCTCGGTACCATTCCTGCTCTCTGGTCCGTGGCCGCTGGAAGTTTTCGCCGATGCTGATCACGAATGAAGAAGAAGAGCTGCGCCAGGCGCTGACGTTCACGGAGTCGATCGTGCCGGAGCGCATCGCCGCCGATCCGGAGATCGTGGAGAACGGACTCGCGAAGCTCGTGCTGTCGATCATCGAATTGATTCGGCGTCTGTTGGAGAAGCAGGCGATTCGTCGAATGGATCGAGGCAACTTGAGCGACGAAGAAATCGAGCGGCTCGGCAACGCGCTGATGAAGCTCGAAGAAAAGATGAGCGAGCTCAAGCGTGTGTTCGGCTTGAGCGATGACGATCTCAATTTGAAGCTCGGACCGGTGAAGTCCCTGTGATATTTTCCGCGCGCAATGCCAATCGATGATCGAGGTGTGATGCAGCGGCAGCCGCAAGGGCTGGTCGATATCCTCGACAAAATTCTGGACAAGGGTCTCGTCGTGGCCGGCGACGTGAAGGTCTCGCTGGCGAACGTCGAGCTCCTGACGATTCAGCTTCGGCTCGTGATCTGTTCGATCGACAAGGCTGAAGCGATCGGCATCAATTGGTGGCGCTCAGACCGTTTTTACTCGAGCGATGCGAAGGCACTTCCGAGTGCGCAGGAGTATGACGAATTGCGCAACCGCATCGCCGAGCTCGAACAGCAATTGAGTACTCGAGAGAGGAAAGGCAGGTAAGTCATGGCTGTTGAACGCGCCCCGGGCGGTACCAGTCTCATTGACGTACTCGACCGGATTCTCGACAAAGGTATCGTCGTCGATGCGTGGGTACGAATCTCCCTCGTCGGCATCGACCTGATCACCGTTGAGGCCCGCGTCGTCATCGCGTCGATCGACACGTACCTCAAATACGCCGAGGCAGTCGGCATCACTTCGACCGTCGCGCGTCCCGCGCTGGGACCGGGCGAAGGCGAATCCGGAGCCGCGGCGGCGCGGACGACCGTGCCGACTACCGGGCGCGGCGGCGCCGGCACGTAGCAAGTGGAGGACAGGCAATCCTGCCTGTCCATCCCAGTGGTACGAGGACAGGCAGGATTGCCTGTCCTCCACAAACTACTTCAGCCAGCGATCCAGCCAGTCCAGCACCGTCTGGTGCCAGAGCTTCGAGTTCTGCGGCTTCAGCACCCAGTGCCCTTCGTCGGGAAACAGGAGCAGCCTCGAAGGCACGCCTCTGCGCTGCAACGCCGTGAAGAGCTGCAGTCCCTGATCGATCGGAACGCGGTAATCGAGCTCGCCGTGCACGACCAAAGTTGGCGTCGCAAAGTTCTTCACGAAACGATGCGGTGACCACTTCTCGTACAGCTCCGGGTTGTCCCACGGCGTTCCGCCGAATTCCCATTCCGGAAACCACAGCTCCTCGGTCACGCCATACATCGACTCCAGGTTGTACACGCCGTCGTGGGTGACGAGCGCCTTGAAACGGTTCGTGTGTCCGAGGATCCAGTCGACCATGTAGCCGCCGAAGGATGCGCCCGCGGCGCCGATGCGGTTGCCGTCGACGTACGGCAGCGCGGCGAGCATGTCCACGCCGTTCATGATGTCGGTGTAGACCCTGCCGCCCCAGTCGCGCGAGATCTCTTCGAGGAACTGCTGTCCGAATCCCGACGAGCCGCGCGGATTCGGCATCAGCACCACGTAGCCGCGGGCGGCGAACATCTCGCCGTTCCAGCGATACGACCAGCCGTTGCTCCACGCGCCCTGCGGACCGCCGTGGATCAGCACGACCGCCGGATATTTTTTCGACGCGTCGAAGTGCGGCGGCTTGATGAGCCAACCCTGCACCGGCGTGTCGTCCGCGCCTTTCCACCACGTGCTCGCCGGCTCGCCCATGGCGACCTGCGCGAGCTTCGCATCATTCTCGGTCGTCAGCTTTTTCGGCGTGCTGCCTGGCCTCATCGAGTAGATGTCACTCGGACGCGTGAGCGTCGAGAGGTCGAAGTAGATCGTCTTTCCGTCGCGCGCCACGTCGACCTCGGATGCGGAGCCGCTCTGGGTGATGAGCGTCATCTTTCCGTCGAGCGTCACTTCGTAAATCGCTTCCGCTCCTTTCAGAGGCGCGATGAGGAACATCGACTTACTGTCCGGCGACCACTTCACCGACTCGATCCAGTCCGTGAATTCGGACGCGATGCGTTTCGATTGATTCGTCGCGCGGTCGTACAGCCACAGCTCCCACAAATCGGACTCGTAGCCGGCGCGAGCCTGCGAGCGATAGGCGATGTAGCGGCCGTCCGGCGAATACGACGGCGACGTGTCGGCGCCGGTGCGCGTGGTGATGCGCTTCGGCGTGCCGCCCCCTGCTGACGCAACGAGCGGCACGAGGAAGAGATCAGAATTCGTGGAGCGCTCCGGATGCTCGTCGGTGTCGCGCGCAAAGACGAGCTCTTTGCTGTCCGGCGAGACGTCGAACTCGTTGCCTCCGCCGACCGAGAACGGCGGCGCGTCGAATGCGCCCGGCGTGAGGTCGCGCGTCGCGCTGCCGTTCAGCGGAATGTAGATGATGTGCGTGCGCGTCGGCTCCTGCCACGCGTTCCAGTGGCGATAGAGCAGGGTGTCGATCACGCGCGCCTTGGTCGGCTTCGCCTCCTCGGCAGCGCCGAGATCGACGTCGGAGGTCACGACGATCGCACTGCCGTCGGGAACCCACTTCACGTTGCCTGCACCGTTCTCGAGGTGCGTGAGCTTCGTCGACTTCCCGCTCGCGACGTCGTACAGATACGCCTGCGACGAAAGGTACGCAATCGTTTTTCCGTCCGGCGACCACGCCGGAGTGTCGCCGCTGGCGATGCGCTTCGCTGCGCCGCCGCTCGCGGGCATCAGATAGACCGCGCTGTTCTTCGCATTCGCCGGCAGGTCGACGGTGATCGCGTCATACGCGATCCATTTGCCGTCCGGCGAAATCTTCGGCGCGCCGATGCGGCGCATGCCGGCGAGATCATCGAAGTTCATCGCGTGCTGGGCATACGTGGTTGCGGCCGCGGCGATGAAGAGAATCACGAGCAGTTTTTTCATCGGATGTACCCCAGTGATTTCAGATTTTCGTAATAGTCCTGATTCATGGTTTGCGCGGCGTGCGTGGCGCCGCGGTTGCCGTAGGTGGTGATGCGCGGCTCGCGCGTGGTTCCGCCCGGCATCTCGGCGGCAAGCGGAAAGCCGAGGATCGACAGGATCGCAGGTGCGACGTCCCAGGTACGTTGCGGAACGGCAACGTTCGAAGCGATCACGGCCTGCCCGAGCTGGTAATCGCCGGGGAGGCCCGCGACGATGACGTCGTAGCCGCGCGCGCGCAGCGTCGCGACGAGCGACTGCAGGTTGTCGAGCGCGCGGATCGATTGCGCGAGTTTCGTGGTCTGTTCGATGTATGCGCGGTTGAGGATCACGTCGAGCGCGGGGAGATAGACCGTCGCGAATCGCGGATGCGTGCGATCGAGCTCGGCGAGAAAGCGCGAGGTCGCGAGCGCATCGACGCGCAGCGCGTCGCCGTGCGCATTTCCGAAGATCGACTCCTGTCCGATCGACGTCAACGCGCCTTCCTTTTCATCCGCCGTCGTCCACCAGTTGACCGAAAGGCTCGTGATGCCGCGCTTCGCGACGATCTCCCAAACATAGTCGCGCTTGCGCACGGTCGGCGGAAGCGGCTCACGGCGGGCGAGAGGCTTCGCGTTCATCAAGACGAAGTCGCTGCGCGAGATCCGTTGGAGGATGTGGCGACCGCCGCGGATGCGTACGCCTTCGATCGCGCGGACGCCGTGGAGGGCAGTGGGCACGCCGGTGCCCAACGAAGCCCAGCGTTCGGTGGTCGACGCACCGGGAATCGGAGATGCGGAATGCGAGAGGAGCGTTTGCGGACGCGATTGGTAGATCTCGTTCGTCAGGCCGTCGACCGCGATCAACGCGATCCGTGCCGTCGTCGGCGTCGTCACGACCATCGGCTCGATCGCGCTTCGCTCGCGCACCGCGTACGCCGGAACGAAGAGCAATGCGATCAGTGTGATTGCGGCGACCAGCATCGGAATCGTGCGCGGCTTCTGATGAATCGCCGGCACGCGCTGCACTTCGTAAATGGAGAATGAGAGCAACGCCGCGGACACGACGATCGTCGCGACGAGGAAGAAGATGACGCACAGCGCGACGCCGGCGAGCAGCTCGTTCATCGCCGGCGCTGCGTCGAAGCGATACCACCAGACCGCGACCGGCGCGACGAGCAGCGCACTCGCGGCGAACGAGATGCCGAGGAGCGCGCGGGGCGTGTCGATCGGCAGCGCGGGACGGAGTTTCAGCAGTAGTGCGACCAGGACGACCACGACAAAGGAGAACAGCAGCCACGCCGCAGCGTAGGTCAGAAAAAGCACGAAGATCTCGAGTGCGGAAAGGGGGAAGTTGCGGAAGAGCATGACCGCCGTCATCGGCAGCGCGCCGAAGGCGGCGATGAGCGTGGCCGCCTTCAGGGCGACGAGCACGAGCTCCAGCCAGAACGCGCGCGACGACCAGGGATCGAGCGCGAACCAGCGCTCGATCGAATTCGTCAGGTAGCCGCGCGTGCGCAGTTCATTGCGCAGGGAGTCGACGTCGGACACTGCTCTTCAGTTTATCCCGCGCGAAGACGCGGGATCTCCGGCACCACCGCGTCGAGCAGTTCCCCGAGCGATCGGCAATCATCGCCCTTGTGGCTTGGTTTCTGCCGGTGTAACCAGAGATCCCGCGTCTTCGCGCGGGATAAACTGAAGAAGGTCCAATGGATTCCCCCAAACCTCGCCGCACGTTCACGCAGGTTCTTTCCGGCCTGGTTCTCCTCCTCGGCGTGTTCGCGCTGAAGGCGAAAGCCGTTCTGATTCTCTTTGTCGAGAAAATCCGGCTGCTCTTCGTCAATCCGTTCGAAGGGTTCGGGGCGATTCAGTACGCGCTCGCCGGCGGCTCGTTTATCGTCACGATCGCGGCGTATGCGACGCAGTTTCCGCTCGCGGTCGTCATCGGATTCGTCGTCATCACGCTCATTCACGAGATCGGACACGCGCTCGTGATTCGCGCGAAAGGGTTGCGCGCGGGATTCATGGTGTTCATCCCGTTCGTCGGCGGTGCGGTCACGTTGAAGGACCAGCCGCGGACCGTGTACGACGACGCGCTGATCGGACTCGCGGGACCGGTCGCCGGCACGTCGGCAGCGCTGATCTGCCTGCAGTGGTACAAGTGGAACGGCTCGCCGCGATTTCTGCTGATCGCGTTCCTCGGTTTCGTGCTCAATCTCATCAACCTGCTGCCGATCGGAATGCTCGACGGCGGACGGATCTCCGCCGCGATCTCGAAGTGGATGTGGCTGATCGGCGGCGCGGCGATCGTCTACAAAGTGCTCGACCAGCCGAACCTGCTGACGATCATCATCGGCCTCCTCGCCGCGTTCCAGGTTTATGCGTCGATCATTCGCGAGAAGACGGATCCTCGCTTCTACGAGATCACCGGCGGCCAGCGGGCGGGCATTGCCGCGCTCTACTTTGCGTTAGTCATCTTCTTAGGGCATCAAACGTGGATGGCGTATGGCCGTCTGAAGTTGCTGCCGCACTAATCGGTGTAGGGCAGGTTTCCAACCCCCGGGCGGCAGGCTGGAAAGCCTGCCCTACACCGTGGGAAGTGATAGGCTGAATTAAACCGAAATGAGTCTTTTCTCACTGTTCGCGCTGACGTTTGGAATCGTGGCTGCCGCCGCTGAGCGCAGGCCGCGTCCGGCGTTTGCGCTGATCGCAGTCAGCGGCCCGCGCTTCTCCGTGCGACGGATGGAGCGAAGACCTGCTGTAGTGGAGGACAGGCGCTCTCGCCTGTCCCGGACAGGCAGGATTGCCTGTCCTCCACTCGTCAGGCTCATTGCGCCCCTTCGCGGCACCGCCGCCGCCCGCGCGCCCGGCCTCGGCTTCTAAGCCGCTCTCGTCCGCGCACCTTCATTTTCAGAAGAGAGATCCTCATGATCGACAAAGTACTCACCGCCATTTTCGGCTCGAAGCACGAGCGCGATGTGAAAGCGATGCGGCCGACCGTCGCGCAGATCAACGCGCTCGAGCCCGAGATCAGCGCGCTGTCCGACGATCAGCTGCGCGAGAAAACCAACGAGTTTCGCGAGCGCCTCAAGCCGGTGGTTCAGGCGCTCGAAGACGTGAAGAAGGAAGTTCCCCTTGACGAGCATGCGGTCAAAGCCGCGAAGGATGACCTGCAGTACGCGCTAGACGATCTGCTGCCAGAGGCGTTCGCCGTCTGCCGCGAAGCGGGCAAGCGCGTGCTGAACATGCGCCACTTCGACGTCCAGCTGATGGGCGGCATCGTGCTGCATCGCGGAAAAATCTCCGAGATGAAGACAGGCGAAGGCAAGACGCTCGTCGCGACGCTTCCCGTTTATCTCAACGCGCTCACCGGCCGCGGCGTGCACGTCGTCACCGTCAACGACTACCTCGCGCGCCGCGACTCCGAATGGATGGGCCGTCTCTACAAGTTTCTCGGCCTCACCGTCGGCGTGATCCAGAACTCGCACGGCGATCGCGAGCGGCAGCAGGCCTATCGCTGCGACGTCACGTACGGCACGAACAACGAGTTCGGCTTCGACTATCTCCGCGACAACATGAAGTTCGATCTCGAGGCGATGGTGCAGCGCGATCCGGTGTACGCGATCGTCGACGAAGTCGACTCGATCCTCATCGACGAAGCGCGCACGCCGCTCATCATCAGCGGACCGTCCGAGGAGAGCGTCGACAAGTACTACCAGGTCGATCGCATCATTCCGAAGCTGATCAAGGACGCCGACTTCCAGGTCGATGAGAAGCAGCACACTGCCGTGCTCACCGAGGAAGGCGTCGCGCACGCGGAGAAGCTGCTGAAGGTCGACAACCTCTACGACCCCGCGAACATGGACACGCTGCACTGCGTGAACCAGGCCGTGCGCGCGCATGCGCTGTATCGCAATGACGTCGAGTACATCGTCACAGACGGCGAAGTCGTCATCGTCGACGAGTTCACCGGACGACTGATGCCCGGCCGCCGCTGGTCGGACGGATTGCACCAGGCCGTCGAGGCGAAAGAAGGCGTGCGCATCGAAGCGGAGAACCAGACGCTCGCCACGATCACGTTCCAGAACCTCTTCCGGATGTACGAGAAGCTCGCCGGCATGACCGGCACCGCCGATACGGAAGCGGCGGAGTTCGACAAGATCTACAAGCTCGAAGTCATAGTCATCCCGCCGAACCGGGCGATGGTCCGCCGCGATCAGCCCGATCTCGTCTATCGCACCGAGCGCGAGAAGTTCGACGCGATCGTGCAGGAGATCAAGGAGAAGCAGGAGACCGGTCAGCCGTCGCTCGTCGGCACGATCTCGGTCGAAAAATCGGAGCACCTCGCGTCGCTCCTGAAGCGCCAGGGCGTGCCGCACGTCGTGCTCAACGCGAAGTATCACGAGCGCGAAGCGGAGATCGTCGCGCAGGCGGGACGCAAAGGCGCGGTCACGATCGCCACGAACATGGCCGGCCGCGGCACCGACATCCTGCTGGGCGGCAATCCCGAGTTCCTGGCCGCGCAGAAAACGAAAGAGGTCACCGAGCCGCGCGAGCGGCAGAAGATCGAAGAAGAGATTCGGGAGCAGTGGAATCGCGATCACGAAGAGGTCGTGAGTCTCGGCGGCCTGCACATCCTCGGCACCGAGCGGCACGAGTCGCGCCGCATCGACAATCAGCTGCGCGGACGTTCGGGACGCCAGGGCGATCCCGGCTCGTCGCGCTTCTATCTCTCGCTCGAAGACGACCTGATGCGCATCTTCGGCGGCGATCGCATCATGGGAATCATGGAGCGCCTCGGCATGGAAGAAGGCGTTCCCATCGAGCACGGCATGGTCACGCGGGCGATCGAGCGCGCGCAGAAGCAGGTCGAGGGCCGCAACTTCGAGGCGCGCAAACACCTCCTCGAATACGACGACGTGATGAACAAGCAGCGTGAGTCGATCTACACGCTGCGCCGCTCGATCCTCGAAGGACGCGAAGGGAAGGAGTACATCCTCAACGCCGCCGACGAAATCGTCGCGTTCCTCATCGACACGCACGTCCCCGAGGGCGATCGCGAACATCCGAACGAACCGGAGTTGAACGCGGAGCTGTACGACTACTTCGGACTCGATCTCGAAGACGCGGGCGTCGATCTCGACTCGATGCCGCGCGACACGGTCAAAGAAAAAATCGTCGAATCGGTCAACGCGCGCTACGAAGAAAAAGAGCGCGCGGTCGGTCCCGACAACATGCGCCTCAACGAGAAGTACCTCCTGCTGCAGGTCATCGACCAGCAATGGAAGGATCACCTTCTCAACATCGATCACTTGAAAGAAGGCATCGGTCTGCGCGGCTACGGCCAACGCGATCCGCTCATCGAGTACAAGAAGGAATCGTTCGAGCTCTTCCAGGAAATGATGGAACGCATCCAGGACCACGTCGTCAAGATTCTCTGGAAGATGGCGATCGGAGGGTCTGCCGAAGGCTCGGCGGAGGAGGTCCAGCGCGTCCAGCGCGCCCTCCCGCCCCAGCCGCCCAAACAGCAGCTCACGTTCAGCGGCGCGCCGAAAGAAGCAGCCGCGCCGGTCAAACGCACGCAGGCGAAGGTGGGACGCAATGATCCCTGCCCGTGCGGATCGGGGAAGAAGTACAAGAAGTGCCACGGCACGGCGGCGTGATGACGATGTCTTTCGCGATCGACATTCCGAAAGAAGAACTACGCGATTTCTGCCGCAAGTGGAAAGTGACGGAGTTCGCGTTGTTCGGGAGCGCGGTCAAGCCCGACGACTTTCGTCCCGATAGTGACGTGGATGTGTTGGTTCAATTAGCGCCGGACGCTCCCTGGAGTTTTTCGTTGTGGCTCGATATGAAGGATGAGCTGACAGCGATCTTTGGCCGGGAGGTCGACCTCGTCGAACGCGCAGCCATCGAACATATGCGCAATTACCTTCGAAGAGCAGCGATTCTCGATTCGGTGGTGCAACTTGACGTCGCATGAGCAGCAATGGCTGCTCGATATCTGGAAGATTGTGAACGACGAGTTGCCGCCGGTCGTCAACGCGCTCGACCCCCTCTTTCCGGAGCGGAAATCCCAGCTCTGACGCAGTTAAGATGCGTTTCTCATGAAACGAATCTTTCTGTTCGTGCTCTGTCTCTTCGCCGCTGCGGCCGCGTTCGCCGCGCCGCCGCAGCTTCCATTCCTCGCCGAGAAACAAGCCGCGGCTGCGAACATCGACGCGGATCGCGATCGGATGATCGCGCTGAGCGATGAAGTGTGGCGGTACGCGGAGACGGCGCTCAAGGAAGTGAAGTCGTCGAAGGCGCTCGCCGATTACGCGGAGTCGAAAGGGTTTCGCGTGACGCGCGGTGTGGCCGGAATGCCGACCGCGTTCGTCGCGGAGTACGGCAGCGGCTCGCCGGTCATCGGCATCATGGGCGAGTACGATGCGTTGCCCGGCCTTTCGCAGAAAGCCGAGCCGGCGCGCGCGGTGATCGAGAATGGCGCGCCGGGTCACGGCTGCGGGCACAATCTCTTCGGCGTCGCCTCCCTCGGCGCCGCGACCGCGATCAAAGAGTTGATCGAAGCCGGCAAATTGCGCGGCACCGTGAAGTTCTTCGGCACTCCCGCGGAAGAATCGGTCGGCGGAAAGCTCTACATGCTGCGCGAAGGCGTGATGAACGGCGTCGACGTCATGCTCGCGTGGCATCCGGGCGATGAAACGCAGGCGGACACGAAGAGCACGCAGGCGATCGTCGACGTGACGGTCGAATTCTTCGGCAAGGCCGCGCACGCCGCGTACGATCCGTGGAACGGCCGCAGCGCCGTCGACGGACTCGAGCTCTTCACGCACGCCGTGAACATGATGCGCGAGCACGTTCACCCGACGTCACGCATGCATTACGCGATCATCAAAGGCGGCGACGTGCCGAACGTCGTTCCCGAATACGGAAAAGTGTGGATCTGGCTGCGCGACGAGAAACGCGCGCTCGTCGACGAGATGCTGCAGCGCCTGCGCAAGATGGCCGAGGGCTCGGCGATGGCGGCGGGCGTCGAGTCGAAAGTGACGATCAACGGCGGCGACTGGAACATGCTCGTGAACATGCCGGGCGAGCGCCTCGCGCAGCGAAATCTCGAGTGGTTAGGCGCGCTGCAGTTCACGCCGGAAGAGCAGGAGTTCGGGAAAGCGATTCAGCGCGTGAACAGCATTCCGGAAAAAGGCGTGAAGGGTGCGGTGAAGGCATTCGAAGAAAATCCCGGACCGGCCGAGGGCGGCTCGACGGACGTCGCGGACGTCAGCTGGAACATTCCGACGATTCATCTCTCGATCGTCACTGCGGCGGAAGGAGTGCCGTGGCACGGCTGGTCCGTCGTCGCGTGCGGCGGAATGTCGATCGGACACAAGGGGATGATCTACGCGTCGAAAGCGCTCGCCGCGACGATGGTCGATCTCTTCAAAGATCCGAAGAACGTGAGCGCGATCCGCAGCGACTTCGCGGCGAAGACTGAAGGCGTGAAGTACGTGCCGTACATTCCGCCGGGACCGCCGCGGGTGCCAAGCGATTGACCGCTACTTCCGGAACCGCATGATCAGCTGTCCCTTCACCGGCTCGCCGCGCTCTACGCGCTTTCCGTCGGCGACGTAGTTCACGAACGGCGCGGGGAGTCCTTCGCTGTTGCCGAACGTGCCGGTGTTCTGCAGGTGATAGTGCAGGTGCGGCTCGCTCGTGTTGCCGCTGTTTCCGCAGTGGCCGACGAGTTGTCCCTGCTTCACTTTGTCGCCGACTCTCACCGCTACGCTTCCTTTTCGGAAGTGCGCCATCACGGAGAACTCGTTGTTGCCGTGATCGATGACGATGTGATTTCCCGCCGGTGCGAATCGATTCATGACGCCCGGCACGTTGTCGTCGATCCCATCGGCCACTTCGGTGATCGTGCCCGCGGCGGGCGCGTAGATCGGCTTGTCGAAGCAGTAGTAGTTCGCGAGGACTTTGTCGTCGCCTTCGTGCGATTTTCCGTCGCGCATGATCAGGATGTCGTACGCGAAGCGCTGATCCTTCGCGATCACGTGATAGTTCTGCTGCACCGTGCGTCCGCCCCAGAACACGAACCATTGATCGTCGAACGGCAATTGCAAACGTGTCTTCGTCTGGTAATCGGCGAAGCGCGTCGGCGCGGGTTCGGGTGCCCGACCGGGACGGAAAAAGAGTCCGCCCACTTTCCCCTCGGCATCGAACGCGACCACGATGCTGACCGGCCCTTTCTCGAACTTCGCCGGGATCGTCACGACGGTGACGCTGCCCAGCTTTTCCGACGTCGCGTCGCCTGCGGATTCGAACGCACCGACATTCGGGGCAATCTGCTGCTCGTAGACCTGCTTCAGGATTTCCGGTGGGAGCCCCTTCATCATCTCAGCGTTGAAATTCCTGGTTGCCCCGGCGTAATCGCCGGCGATGACCGCCTTCGCGACGTCGCGCGCCTCGGTCTCGAAATCGTGCGGCTGGCCTAACAGCAGAAGAAATGCGGCGAGGGTGAGCATCGCGAGATCGTACAATGCGCGAGCCGGATGTCCATCTCGAAAACGATCGGTTTCGTCGGCGCGGGAAACATGGCCGAGGCCATGATTCGCGGGTTGCTGCGCGGAGGGGACTTCGCGGCGGAGGGTGTGTCGGCGTCGGGTCCGCGTGAAGAGCGGATGCGCGAGTTGCGCGAGAAGTACTCGATCAACGCGACGACCGACAACAAAGTGCCGGCCGCGTCGCAGATCGTCGTGCTCTCGGTCAAGCCGCAGATTCTCAGTCGCGTGCTCGACGAAGTCGCCGGCGTGATCTCATCCGACGCGCTCGTGATCTCGATCGCCGCGGGAGTTCCGGTGGCCGCGATTCAGGCGCGGCTCGCGAGCGGCACGCGTGTCGTGCGCGCGATGCCGAACACGCCCGCGCTCGTCGAGGCCGGCGCGACTGCGATCGCCGGAGGCGAGCACGCGCGCGAGTCCGATCTCGAAGACGCGAAGAAAATCTTCGACGCGGTCGGACTCACCGTCATCCTCGAAGAGTCGCAGCTCGACGCGGTCACCGGCTTGTCGGGATCGGGACCGGCGTACGTGTTCCTCATCCTCGAGGGATTGAGCGACGCCGGCGTGAAGGTCGGGCTCTCGCGCCGCACCTCGCAGTTGCTCGCGGCGCAGACGTTACTTGGCTCGGCAAAGCTCTTGCTCGAAACTAATGAGCACCCGGGCCGTTTGAAAGACATGGTGACGTCGCCCGGCGGGACCGCGATCACGGGATTGCACACGCTGGAAAACGGCGGCGTGCGGACGACGCTGATGAATGCGGTGGAAGCAGCGACGCGCCGTTCCCGTGAGCTCGGCGAAGCGCTGATGAAGAAGGAGTAGGCGTGCTGGAGGAAGTCGAAACAGAGCTGAGCGAGACGACGTCGCGCGCATGGCAGCTCGTGCGCTCTACCGACGGCCGCCTCTTCACTGTCCGCCCGACGCCGCGCGACTGGTCGGCCGCGGAGTGCATCGCGCATCTCAGTCTGTCGACCGAAGAGTTTCTGCCGGTGCTGCAGAAGGCGATCGAAGCCGCCAGGCAGAAAGGGTGGATGTCGAAGAAGAGGCCCGCGATGGACGTCATCGGCCGCACGCTGCGTTGGTTCCTCGAGCCGCCGATCCGCAAGCGCGTGAAAGCGGCGGGCCGTTTCGTGCCGCGCTCCGCGCGCGCGAAGTCGGAAGCATTCGGCGAGTTCGCCGCGCTGCAGTCGCAGCTCGTCGACGTCGTGCATAACGCCGAGGGACTCGACGTCCGCAAGATCAAAGTCTCGTCACCGTTCGACAAGCGCGTGAAGTACAACCTCTACTCCGCCTTCAAGATCATCGCCGCGCATCAGCGGCGGCATCTGTGGCAGGCGGAGCAGGCGGTGTCGACGGTGAAGGCGAATGTGGCCGCGCGCGCGTCGCAGCCGGCGTCAGTTTGACGCGTTCCGCTTCTGCGCCCGTCGCTGCATCCACGTCATCAGCCAGTACAGCGCGCCGATCGCGAGCGCGAAGCCGATGAGGTAATGCGACTTCTCTTTCAGCACTTCCGACATCGCCGACGGATCGTTCATCAGCTCCGGATGATCGCCGATCACTTTCGCGCCGAACCACGCCAGCGCGCTGCAGAAAATCGCCGCGCCGGTGACCGTCATGATCGAGAACCACTTGAAGTTCATCCGGAACAAACCGGCCGGAATCGAGATGACATGGCGAATGACGGGAAGCAATCGCGCGACGAAGATGCCGCCCGCGCCGTACGCCCCGAACCACTGATCCGCTTTCGCGATTTTCTCCGGCTTCAGGAAGATGTACTTTCCGAAGCGGTCAACGAGCGGACGTCCGAACTTCCACGCGATCCAGTAACTGACTGCCGAGCCGAACCACGAGCCGGCGGTCGCGGCGACGATCACGCCGGCGAAACTGAGGCGTCCCTGTGCGGCCCAATACGCGGCCGGCGGAATCACGATCTCGGCGGGGACGGGAAGCGCGGTGCTCTCCAGCGCCATCATCACGAAGATGCCGAGATAGCCCCAATCGAGAATGAACTGCATCCATGTGGCGAGGAGATGGTGAAGGGTTTCTTGCATGAGGGCGGCGCATGCTACCAGACAACTCAGCGCGCGGCGGAGAGGGCGGAGCGCTTGATTTTTCCCCGCTCATCGACCGGCATCGCGTCGATGAGTTTCACGATCCGCGGCACTTTGTGAGGCGAGAGCCGCGCCCGGCAATGCGAGCGCACGTGCTCTCGCGTGACGTCCGGCGTCGCGACGATCGCGGCCGCGACGACTTCTCCCCGCGCACCCGCCGCTTCGCCGTATACCTTCGCCTCGCGCACGCCGTCGAGCTGCAGGATCACCGCTTCCACTTCCCGCGGGTTCACTTTCTTTCCCGCGGTGTTGATGAGATCGGACGCGCGTCCCGTCAGCACGAGCTCTCCGTCTTCGCGCATCGCGACGAGATCGTCGGTGACGAATGTCTCGCTGCCGGCGACGGCGTTGCTGCGCACGGTCAGGCGCGAGTTTTCGATCGCAAGCTGAACGCCGTTCATCGCCGTGCCGACCGTTCCGCGCTCCGCTGCGCCGCCGATGCGGTCGTACGTGATGCCGCCCGTTTCGCTGCATCCGTAGAACGAATGGATGCCGATGCCGAAGCGCTCGCGGAAGCGGCGCGACGTCGACGCGGGAAGCGGCGCGCCGGCGGAGATGAACGTGCGTACCGTCTCGAAGTTGCCGTGCGCGGCGGACGCGAGGTGATCGAACACCATCGGGATCAGCGGCGCGACGGTGCAGCGATGTTCGTTCGCGAGCTCGATGAGCGTCTGCGGCAGATACGCGTTCGTCGCCACGATCGCAGTGCCTTGCACGAGAAGCGGCATGACGAGATTGCAGAAGCCGTAGGAGTGCGAGAACGGGATTGCGCCGAGGTTGATGTCGTCCGGCGCGAGGTTCATCGTGGAGCAGATGTTTTCGCAGTCGGCGATGAGATTCGCTTCGCTCGTGAAAATGCCTTTCGGTTTTCCCGTGGAGCCCGACGTCACTTTGATGATGCGCGTGCCTGCAGGAAGCGGCGGCGTGAACGTGTCGCGAATCATCGCGACTTCCGCGGGCGCGGCATCGCGGTCGATCGGGATCACGACGAGGTCGCGCTTCAGCGCTGCGAGGAACGTAGCGACGAACTCGGCCGAGTTCGGCAGCTGAATGGTGTGGTGCGGGCTTTCCAGCGCGCCCTCGATTTCCCGCGCTCTCTCCCACAACTCCGCCCGCGTCCAGACACGCCCCTCTTCGATCACCGCAACGGCGCGCGGATCGCGTTCGAGCAGGGTTAGAAATCGATCCAGCATCCGGAATACCATCTTGCCCATGACCGACTTCAAACACAAACTGAAAACGATGCTCATCGAGCGTCTGAAATTCGAGGACATGACGCCCGAGGACATCGATGATGACGCGCCGCTCTTCGCCGGCGGACTCGGCCTCGACTCGATCGACGCGCTCGAGATCGTGGTGATGCTGGAGAGCGAGTTCGGCATCAAAGTGAAAAACGAATCGGCCGCGCGCGACTACTTCGTGTCGATCTCGACGCTGGCCGCGTACGTCGAGGAGAAGCTCAACGAGCCGGTGTCGTCCTGAACTGGCTCGCGCGCCTCCCGCATCAAATTCCTTTTCGCGCCGCGAGCGCGGCGCATCGCATCGATGAGAAAACGATCGCAGGCGTGTACGTCTGCACCGCGAACGACGCGATGCCGGCGGAGATCATGATCGTCGAGGCGATGGCGCAGTTCGCGGGAGGGCTTGTGTTCGAGTCGCGCGGATTCTTCACCGGCATCGATCGCTGCGAAGTGTTGCGCGCAGTCGAACCGGGTGACGTCGTCACGATTCACGTCGAGCTCGAAGCGGAGTTCGGCGGGACGTTTCGCTTCAGCGGCAGCGGCTCGATCGATGGAGTAGACGTCGTACGTGGGAGGTTCTACCTCAGCAGTGCGCAAGCCTGATCTCTCGACGCGGATCGCGATCACCGGCGCGGGCATCGTCTGCTCGATCGGCCGCGACAAAGCGGAAGTGTGGCAGTCGATCGTCGACGCGCGTGCGGGCATCGCGAAGCTGACGCGATTTCCGGGCGAGACGTTTCCGACCGACCTCGCCGCGGAAGTGACGGCCGATCTTCCGAAGTCGCGGCGACTCTCGCGCACCGACCGGCTCGCGATCGTCGCCGCGAAAGAAGCGATCGAGCAGGCTTCCGAACATTCTCCGCTGCCGCGCGAGCGCGCGATCGTCTCCACCGGCACGTCGACCGGCGGTCTGCTCGAAGGCGAGGACTATTACTTCCGCCGCATCGTGCGCGGACGCCGCCACGCGCCCGCGTCGCTCGTGCTGCAGCAGCCGACATCGGGCCCGTCCGACGCCGTCGCGCGCGCCTTTCATCTCGGCGGCGGCGTCGTCTCGAACGCGACTGCCTGCGCGTCCGCCGGCGCCGCGATCGGCATGGCCGCGGACTACCTCCGCTCGCATCACGCCGACGTCGCGATCGCGGGAGGCAGCGACGCGCTCTGCCGCCTCACCTACAGCGGCTTCAACGTGCTGCAGGCCGTCGATCCCGAGCCGTGCGCTCCCTTCGACGCCGCGCGCAAAGGCATCACCCTCGGCGAAGGCGCAGGCTATCTCGTCCTCGAGCGATGGGAGGACGCCGTCGCGCGCGGCGCAAACATCCTCGCCGAACTTTGCAGCTACGGCGCATCGTGCGATGCGCATCATCCGACGGCGCCGGCAGAAGACGGACGCGGCGCCGAAGCCGCCATGCGCGGCGCGCTCGCTGATGCGCGCGTCGACGCCGCGGCGATCGACTACGTCAACGCGCATGGCACCGGCACCACGCTCAACGACTCCGCCGAAACGAAAGCGATCCTCGCTTCGCTGGGCGGCGGAGTGCCGGTGTCGTCGAGCAAGTCCTACTTCGGCCACACCCTCGGCGCCTCCGGCGCCGTCGAAGCCGTGGTCACCGTGCTCGCGCTGCAACACCAGACCGCGCCGCCGACGCTGCGCCTTCGCGAGCGCGCCGCCGACTGCACGCTCGACTACATCCCGGACACGCCGCGCCCGATGTCGCTGGAAAACGTCCTCTCCAACACATTTGGTTTCGGAGGGAGCAACGTGTCGTTGCTGTTTCGACGGGCCGAAGTAAACTAAGCATCGAATGACCCGGACTTTCACCGCAGTCTTTCAACCCGCCGATGAAGGTGGATTCGTAGCATGGGTCGAGGAACTGCCCGGCGCGAACACGCAGGGAGAAACTCTCGACGAAGCACGAGAGAATTTGCGTGAGGCGGTTGAGCTGATTCTGGAAGTGAATCGTGAGCGCTCGATGATGGATGTGGATGAAGCGGTGATCATTCGTGAGCCGCTCGTCGTGAACCTCTGATCAGCGCGGGACCGGCAGTCGAGGTCCTTGCAGATTTTTCGAGCCAGGGTCGTCTTTTCCGCTCGCGGTGGTATAACGCCGCGCCTCTCATGACGCGCGTCCCCATCACCGGCATCGGTGTCATCGCGCCTTCCGCGATTGCGCCGATCGATCGCTTCGATACCACCGGCCTCTCCGCGCACACCGCCGCGCTGGTGCGCGACTTCAAGCCGAAGGACTACATCGCGCCGATGAAGATGCGTCGCATGAACGGGCTGTCGCGATTGGCGATGGCGGCGGCGAAGCTGGCGATCGCGGATTGCGGCGCTGTGCTTCCCGCGAACACCGGCGTGGCGATGGGGACGGCGTTCGGGCCGGTGCAGACGTCCGTCGACTACATGCGGGAGTATGTCGAGAAAGGCGCGGCGCTTGCGCCGCCGCAGTTGTTCGCGGAGTCGGTGGCGAACGCGCCGGGGAGTCACATCGCGATCGAGTGGGGGCTGCGCGGATTCAACGTGACGATCACGCAGCGCGAGTCGTCGGCGCTGGCCGCGGCGATGTACGCGTGCGCACAGCTTGCGAAGGGAACGGTCCACGCGGCGCTAATCGGCGGTGTGGACGAAGTGAACGAGATGTTGTTCAGCGTCCTCGATCGCATCGGCGCGCTCGACGATGCGGGACTCGACGGAATGGTGATCGGTGAGGGAAGTGCGGTGCTCGTCGCGGGCAGCGCATGTGCGCGCGAGCCGTACGCGCATTTCTCGGGATTCGGAATCGCGCGCGATGCGACGGCGACGATCTCGGACTGGGGAAGCGATCACGAGAGCGTCGCGCGCGCGATGCGCGCGGCGATCGACGATGCGGAGATCGCGCTCGAGGACATCGACGCGGTTCATGTCTCGGCGAACGGCTCGCGGCGTTGCGATGCGCTCGAAGCGCGCGCACTCGACGCGCTGTTCGGCGCGAAGATGCCGCGGCTCGTGAACACGAAAAAAATCTACGGCGAGTACGCTGCCTCAGGCGCGCTGCAAATCGTCGAAGCGGTTCGCAACGTGGAGCGGCATCTGCTCGTGAATTCGATTTCGGCGGGGGGAGGGATCGTTTGCGCAGTGATCTCGCGGTGATCATTCCCGCGTACAACGCGGAGCGGACGGTGGGGAACGTCGTGATCGAGGCGCGCAGGCAGCACGAGCCGGTGATCGTCATCGACGACGGATCAGTCGACAAAACCGGCGATGCCGCGCGTGCGGCGGGAGCTGCGGTGGTGCTGCGTCACGACGTGAATCGCGGCAAGGGCGCGGCGCTGAAAACAGGATTCGCGTGGGCGCTCGACAACGAATACAGCGCGGTGATCACGCTCGACGCGGACGGGCAGCATCTTGCTTCCGAGATCCCGAAGTTCATCGAGCAGTACGCGCGCGGAGGCGAGGACCTGATCATCGGCGGGCGCGCGCATCTCTTCATGCAGATGCTCCCGCGCCGCCGCAACGCGAATCGCTTTTCGGCGTGGTGCATCGCGAAATGCTCCGGCGCCGACATCACCGACTCGCAGAGCGGCTTCCGCCTCTACTCCGCGCGTCTCCTGCGCGCGCTGAAATTGCGCGCCGACCGCTTCGACATGGAGAGCGAAGTGATTGTGCTCGCCGCCAAGCGCAAGCTGCGCATCGTCACCATCCCGATCGAGCTCGGCTTCGTCGACGGTCTCGCCACCTCGCACTTCCGCCCGCTCGTCGACACGCTGCGCATCGCGTGGACGGTGACGCGCGCGAAATTCCTTTGGTAGTGGAGCGGCGGCCGCTCTCGGCCGCCGACGTTTCGCGAAAAATCGGCGGCCGAAGCGGCCGCCGCTCCACAGGGACGTTACTTCGGCAACGGTTTTCGCGGCAACATCTCCGCGCGATTCGCCGCCTCCCACACGAACGTCGCCGCCACGACGGCGGCCTGCATCAAGTCGTCGCGCTGCAGGCGCTCGTACGTGTCCCAGTTCGTGTGATGCGTGCGCGTGCTGTATTCGATCTCGTCCTGGATGAACTGGAATCCGGGGATTCCGGCTTCGTCGAACGAGATGTGATCGGTGCTCATCGTGTTGCGCATCGTGACGGCGGTGGCGCCGAGGTCGTGGAGCGGGAGGAGCCAGTCGGCGAAGATCGGGGCGACGGCGGCGTTTTCCTGCGCGTAGATGCCCCGCACCTTGCCGGTGCCGTTGTCGAGATTGAAGTAGGCGGAGATTTTCGCGTGATCGGGCTTGAGAACGAGCTCGCCCTTGTCCGTGGTTCGCTGTCCGAGCGGGAGCTTTGCTTGTTCCGGATCCTTCGGTGTCGTGCGCGACGCGAAGTGCTCGGCGACGTAGCCGCGCGAGCCGAAGAGTCCCTGCTCTTCGCCGCTCCAGAGCGCGATGCGGATCGTGCGCCTCGGTGCGATGCCGAGCGCTTTGATGATGCGCACCGCTTCCATCATCGCCGCGACGCCGGCCGCGTTGTCGGTGGCGCCGGTCGCGCTCTGCCACGAGTCGAGGTGCGCGCCTAACATCACGATCTCGCCTTTCTTGTCTGTCCCCGGAATCTCGGCGACCGTGTTGTAGCCGTCCTTGTCCTGATCGTAGAACTGTGCGTGCAGGTCCACTTCGAGCTCGACGTTTTTCTTCGCGTCGATGAGGCGCGCGATGCGGTCGTAGTGTTCCGGTGCGAGCGCGATCGTCGGCACGCCCTGCGGCTCCTCGGGATTCCAACTGCCGAATCCCTGTTGCACGTTGAACGTTCCGCCGTCGCCGCGTCCGACCTGGATGAGCACCGCGATCTTCTCGTCCATCGCGAACTGGGCGAGCGCGCGGCGGAACTCGCGGCGCGTCTGCGCCTCGCGGCGCCGCGTGTCATTGAGCTGCGGGACCTCGTACGCCGCCAGCTTCTCGAGCTCCGCGTCGTCGTATCGCTCGAGCGCGGCTTTGTCCTGCGGCTTCAGCTCGCGCGCGTCGTTGATCATCACGATCGCGCCGGCGAGCTTGCCTTTGTTTTTCTCGAGGTCCTCTTTCGTCTCCAGCTTCACCTTCTTCACGATTCCGCGCACCGGACCGTTCGTCGGCGGCGACCACGCGAGTCCCGCGGCGTAGAGCTGCTGCGTATCCGGCGCGAGCATGCGCACGACGCAGTAGTCGGACGTCCATCCGCGGCCGAACGGTCCCCACGACTCGAGATGCGCGTTCGTGAGACCAAACTCCGTCAGCTTGTCGCGCGTCCACTCGTTCGCCTTCTTCATGTTCGGCGAACCCGTCACGCGCGCGCCGATCTGGTCCGTCAGCGCCTCGGCGATCTCCATCACTTTCGAATTGCGAAAGCCTTCCGCGCGGATGCGCGTCACGATTTGCAGGTCGGGTTGTTCGGCGGCGAGGGCGGCGGCGAGAAACAGAGAAAAGATGACAGTCCGCAGTTTCATCGGCCGCGTAGTGTAATGGAAGCTGCATGAACGTCACGCGCACGGCATCGGCCGCGTTCACCGTCGCATTCGAGAGCGAGAGCGAGCTGCGCGACGAGCATCGCGACAATCTCTCGATGGGCGGCCTTCGCTTGCAGACGACCGAATCGATCGCGCTGAACACGACGATTCTTCTCACGCTGCGCGGTCCGTTCGGCGGAGAGGCGATCGCGAAGGCAACGATCGTCGCGCAACTTCCGGACGGACTCGCGCTCGCCGTCGACGGCGATGCGGAAGAGCGACTCGCGCGATTGCTCGCGAAGCTGGAGACGGATGCTGCGTCACCCGCGAACCTGTGGGAGCGAATGCGCGCGCTGACGCAAACCGAAAAGCTGCTGCTCGCGGTGAAGGCTGATCGTCCCGAGCGCGCGGTGCTGCTGCAGGACAACGATCCGCGCGTGCTGCTCTCGCTGCTGCGCAATCCGCGGATCACGGTCGACGAAGTCGTGCGCGTCGCGAAGTCGTCGTACCTCACTTTTCAAATCGCGGACGTGATCTCGAAGACCGGCCAGTGGATGTCGAACCTCGACGTCCGCATCGGCCTGATTCACAACGCGAAGACGCCGCAGCCGCTCGCGCTGCGCATCCTGCCGACGCTGCCCGACGCCGAAGTGCGCAACATCGCGCGCAGCGGAACGAACATGGGCCTCAAGACGGCGGCGCTGCGGCAGCTGGCGGCGAAGTGACGGGGCGGTGTGGTGCGGGCTTTCCAGCCCGCCCTTCCGGGGGACAGGCTGGAAAGCCTGTCCTACTCCAGCTCCGACCAGTCGATCGTCGTCGGCACGTTCGATTTCGCGAACAGTGATGCGAGCATTTCCTGCGGCGAGTAGATGCGCACGTCGCCCAATTCGCTCGGGCGGCGGTTTTTCATCGTGAAGAGCGTGCGCTGCGTGACGTAGTCGAAGTTCGCGTAGAAGTCGTCGTTCTTCTTCTGGTCGAACATCGTCTTCAGCGTGTTGAGCTGGCGCGAGAGGTGGTCTTCGAGCGCTTCTTCCATCGTCGGCACTTCGAGCGGGGAGACGATCTTCGACTTTTTCTTCGCCGGCTCGAGTCCGATCGCGAGACGCAGATCGTCGAGCTCTTTTTCGATGCGATCGATTTTGTGCGTCCTCTTCTTTGCGGGCAAAAGCAGCGCGGGGATGCGATTGCAGTTCGCCTGATGAATGATGTCGCTGCGGGTGATCCAGCCGAGGTTCGTGACGCCGCAGCGCGCGGAGACGTTGCGCGTCAGGTTGTCGAGGAACGGCTTCACCGCGGTGTTGAACGAATCCTCGACGCCGTTGAAGAGATTGAGCACGTAGTGGACGCGGAACTCGTCGATCGTCGTCTGCACGGTGCGCGTGATCGGGTGGTCGCCGAGGTTTTCGGCGAGATCGAGCGCGAACGCGTCGAGGTTCTGCACCGACGAGTCGTAGACGTCTTCCACGCGATCGATCAGGTCGTTGATCAACTTCCAGAAATCGAGTTTGTGATCGACGGTGTCGAAGAACGGCGACGACTTGCTGAAGATGAGGCGCAGCTTGCGGAAGAGAATCGCCTTCACGATGTCCGAGGCGGCGAGCGTCGCGCTCGGAAGATGCGGCGTGAAGATGAGAATGCCGGAGTTGGAGAAGGGGAGGAAGTCGATCACGTTCGCGTCGAGGCCCGCGCGCAAATCGAGCACGACGTAATCGGCGGGCAGCGTGTTGATCGCCTCCATCAGCTTCGCTTTGTAGGCGGGGCCGAAGTTCGTGATCTCTTCGATCAGATGCAGCGGGCCGGCGACAAAGCCGAACTGGCGGAACTTTCCGTCCTTGTCGAGCTTCGAGTCGAGCGTGGAGATGCAGTTCTCGAGCGGCTCGTTCTTGCGGAAGAAGTGGTAGAGATCTTTTTGGATCGGGACGTCGATCGCGTTGCGGATCGCGGACGTGCCGGTGTCGAGATCGACGAGCACGGTGGGGGCATGACGCGCGAGCGCCAGGGCGAAGTTGATCGCGAACGTGGTCTTCCCGACACCGCCCTTGCCGGAAGAGACGGGAATGATCCGCTTGATTGCCACCTGCGTGGCAACGTTACCACGCGTTACAATCAGCGCGTCCATGCAGGCATCGTTCTTCCGGAAGCTGCCTCTCTTCGCAGATCTCGACGATCGCGAGCTCGCGTCCATCGTGGCGGTGGCGAAGACGCGCCGCTACGCGAAGGACGACGTCATCTTTCACGCCGACGAGAGCGGCGACGTCTTCTGCCTCATCCGCGAGGGGCAGGTGAAAGTGACGATGATTTCCCCCGAGGGGAAGGAAATCATCCTCGCGCTCCTCGGACCCGGCGACTTCTTCGGCGAGATGGCGCTGCTCGATGACGAGCCGCGCTCGGCGACGGTGATCGCGACCGAGAACCTCGATCTGGTGACGATCTGGCGCAGCGACTTCCTGCAGATCCTCGCCGAGAATTTCTCGATCACGCGCAAAGTGCTGTCCGAGATCTCGCGGCGTCTGCGCAGCGCGTCGAGCCGCATCGAGTCGCTGGCGACGATGGACGTGTACGGACGCCTCGCGCGTTTCTTCCTCGACCTGGCGCGCGATCAGGGGAAGGTTCTCGAGAACGGCTACGTTGCCGTCACCCGCCCGACGCACCAGGCGATCGCCAACATGATCGGCACGTCGCGCGAGACCGTCTCGCGGCTGATCCACGATCTGATGCGACAGAATCTGCTGCTGTCGGAAGGGAAGACCATTTATCTCAGGCGGACTGCATTGGATCAGTTCCGCGCTGAAGTCTAGAAGTGCTGAGTGCTGCGTGCCGGGTGCTGAGTTGTTGATTCGCACCCAGCACCCAGCACCAGCACCAGCACCAGCACCCAGCACGAATGCTCACAATCCCGAACATCTTGACGCTCGTTCGTCTCCTGCTCGTGCCATGTTTCATCGTGGCGTCGATGCGGGGGATGTTCACGGCGGCGTTCGTGATGTTCGTGACGGCGGCGATCACGGATTCGCTCGACGGCATCGTCGCGCGGCGCTGGAACATGCACTCGAAGCTCGGCGCGCTGCTCGATCCGGCCGCGGACAAGACGCTGCTCGTCAGCGGATACTTGTACTACACGTTCGCGTCGGGGATTCCGCTCGTGCGCATTCCGTCCTGGCTCACGTTCGTGGTGTTCATCCGCGACTTCCTGATCGTGTGCGTCGCATACCTGATGTACACGCGCGTCAACGTGAAACGTTTCCCGCCGACGGTGTACGGAAAGATCTCGACGATCCTGCAGATGCTGCTGCTGTCGACGACAATCGCCGTAAACGCGTTCCTGCCGATGCTGCTGCCGTTTTTGCAGTTGCTGTTTCGCGCGTCGCTGGTGATGACGCTCGTTTCCGGATGGCACTACATGCATCGCGCGAGGCGGATTCTTGACTTCGGCGCGGAAGCGAAATAGTTTCCGCACCCGTTTGTTGTACGCAAGCCCGGGCCTCCATAGCTCAATTGGTAGAGCAGCGGACTCTTAATCCGTTGGTTCCAGGTTCAAGTCCTGGTGGGGGCACCAACCCTCCTATGACGTAGACTCTTCCCGCGCGAAAGTGGCGGAATTGGCAGACGCGCTGGTCTTAGGAGCCAGTGGCCCAAAGCCGTGTGGGTTCGAGTCCCACCTTTCGCACCAGACCGACGAAGGCAGAACGCAGAAGGCAGAAGGCAGAAGTGAGAAACGTTTCTTACTTCTGCCTTCTGCCCTCTGCCTTCTGCCTTCAGCTCAGAAGGTACTTCAAGCAATGACTGTCCTTAATTTCGAAGACCTCTCCCCCGTCCAGAAAACCGTCGAGGTCGAGATCCCCGCGGCTCTCCTCACCCGCGAGGCCGATCGCGTCACTTCCGAATTCGGCCGCCAGGCGAACGTACCGGGCTTCCGGCCCGGCAAGGTTCCGGCGAGTGTCGTGCGCACGCGGTTTTCGAAGGAGATCCAGGAAGAGGTCGTGCAGCGCGTCCTCGGACAGAGCTTCCGTTCGATCGTGAAGGAGAAAGGTCTCGAGCCGGTCGGCGATCCGCAGCTCGAGCATCTCGATCCGTTCATCGAAGGCGCGCCGATGAAGTTCAAGGCCCGCTTCGAAGTGAAGCCGCAGATCGAGCTGCGCGAGTATCGCGGCCTCGAGATCGACGATCCGAAGATCGAAGTCTCCGACACCGACGTCGACGCGATGATCGAGCGGCTGCGCGATCAGGCCAGCGTGTATCGCGTCGAGAGTGAGCGCGGTCTCGACGACGGCGACTTCGCGGTGATCGACATCGCGTCGAGCGGCGAAGACGTCGAGCCGAAGACCGACTCCGGTCATTTTCAGCTGGGCGAAGACACGCCGCTGCCCGAGTTGCACGAAGCGCTGCGCGGCAAGAAGACCGGCGAGACGGCATCGTTCGACAAGGCGTACGGCGACGACGCGAATCAGGAAGCGTGGCGCGGCAAGACGATTCATCACGACGTCACGCTGAAAGAGATCCGCGTGCAGGAGAAGCCGGAAGTCGACGACGAGTTTGCGAAGAGCGTCGGCGGATGGGAAAGCGTCGAGCAGATGCGCGAGGCGATCAGCGCCGACATCCGCAAGCATCGCGAGCTGGAAGTGGTGCGCCTCAAGCGCAATCAGATCGGCGAGAAGCTGCTCGCGTCGCACGAATTCGACGTGCCGCAGGCGCTGGTCGAAGAGGAGCTCGGAAAGTCGCTGAACAACTACGCGCGCTATCTCGCGTCGCAGGGCGTCGAGCTGCAGAAGGCGGAGCTGGACTGGTCGAAGATCGGCGAAGAGTTTCGCCCCGAGGCGGTGAAGCGCGTGAAGCGCTCCCTCATCCTCGAGGCGATTGCGAGGAAAGAAAACATCGTCGTCAGCGACGTCGAAGCCGACGCCGAGATCCGCAAGGCCGCGCGCGAACAGGAGCGCGACTTCGCGGACGTCAAACATCATCTGGTCGAGGATGGCGGCTACGAGGCGCTGAAAGCGTCGATCGCTCAGGAACGCGCGCTGGAGCTCGTGCTGCGCGAGTCCGTTTCGCCGGACAGGTGAGATTGTCTGCAGTTTATCCCGCGCGCAGACGCGGGATCTCCGGTGATACCGCGGAGAGGTGAAGTTGCAGGAAACGCAAAACCGCGCTGTCCGCGGCCTCGGATCCGTGCTGCGCCTCGGGCAGATTCACGAGCGTGATCGGTAAGTTGTTCGCGAGTGACTGCGCGACGAAGCGATCGATCGACGCGTTGAGACCGTCGAAGTGATCGCGTCCCGCGCGGACGAGAAACAGCGGCACGTCGCGCGGTACATCTTCGAAGCGCGTTTTCGGATCGACGAAGCCGAAGTTCGTTTCCGGGACGTCGAGCATGAATCCGTAAAGCAGTGCGGCGCAGCGGATTCCGTGCAGCGCGGAGAGCGCGAGCGGCACGTTTCCGGACGTCGCCCAGAACGCGATGCGGTCGGCATCGACTCCTTCGCGCGCGCGCACTTTCTCCAGCGCGCGCTGCAATCCCGCGACCGGCTCGTCGTTCGCGTACGCGACGCCGATCATGCCGGCGTCGGCGATGCGCCGCGCGGTCTTGATGATGAGCTCGAGCGTGTTCATGCGGCCGGGATAGCCGCCCACGATCACGACTGCGGGCAACGGCGTGTTTGCGTCAGACGGAAAATAGAAATCGACTTCATCGCTCATGCAATCCTCCAAATGAAAAAGCCGCCGGGCACGCGTGTGCGTGCCGCGACGGCTTGTTCTGATCCTTGGAAGATACGCGTCGCGCGCGGTCGTTTGCAAGCGAGGAGTTCGGTTAGACTGCCGCTTCGCGGCATCCTGAGCCGCGAAGACGGCGAAGGATCTCGTGCCGCGTAGTTTGAGATCCTTCGCAACGCTCAGGATGACGACTATGGTAAGGAGACTCTCATGCTGGTTCCAATGGTGGTCGAGCAGACGTCGCGCGGCGAACGCGCCTACGACATCTACTCGCGGCTTCTCAAAGACAACGTAATCTTCCTCGGCCAGGCAATCGACGACAACGTCGCCAACCTGGTCATCGCCCAGATGCTGTTCCTCGAAGCGGAGAACCCCGAGAAGGACATCTTCCTCTACATCAACTCGCCCGGCGGCTCCGTCAGCTCCGGCTTCGCCATCTACGACACGATGCAGTACGTGAAACCCGACGTCGCGACGATGTGCATGGGAATGGCGGCGTCGTTCGCCGCGGTGCTGCTCGCCGGCGGCACGAAAGGAAAACGCTACGCGCTTCCGAACGCGCGCATCCTGATGCATCAACCGTGGCTGCAAGGCCTCGGCGGTCAAGCGAGTGACATCGACATTCACGCGAAAGACATCATTCGCATGAAGCGCCGCATCAACGAGATCCTCGCCGAGCACACCGGACAATCGATCGACAAGATCGATCGCGACACCGATCGCGACTACATCCTCGCGGCGAGCGATGCCAAGGAGTACGGCGTCGTCGATCAGGTGATCGCGAAGAGGGACTGACCATCGAGCGGTTGCGCGGTTGCGCGGTTACGCAGTCACGCGGCAACGACACCGCGCAACTGCGCGACCGCGTAACCGCGCAACCGGCTTCAGGACTCGCGGTTCGTCATCCCGCGCGCGAAGCGCCAGCGGCCGTCGGCTTCACGATGCAGCACCGTGAAGCCGCGCTGGCGCACTTCGATGCGCGCGCCGTCGCTCTTGTTCACGACGACGTTGTGCTCGTGTCCGCGCTCGAACGCCCAGTCGCCGATCACGATCCGTTCGATCTTCTCCCATCGCTGCGCGGCGTCGTAGACCGCGAACGTCGCGCGAAACGCTTCGAGCACGGACGTGCGTCCGCGCATCGTCGGCCTGCCTTGCGACCAGAACTCCGCGTCGCCGGTGACGAGCGACGCGAGTGTTTCCGCGTCGCCGTTGCGGCCCGCTTCTTCCCATTCCGCAAAGGTTTGGTCGATTTCCGCGTCGGCGCTCATGGAACATACGTACTCTACGATGGAATGCGGTCGCACTACACTGAGTTGACTTCCCCGACGCTCGGGAGTTCAATCTTGGAGCAACCTCAGACAAGGGACCAATAGCACATGTCGAAAAAGGGGAACACCGGCGACGTACTTCGCTGCAGTTTCTGCAACAAGTCGCAGCGGGATGTGAAGAAGCTGATCGCCGGCCCGACGGTGTACATCTGCGATGAATGCGTCGACATCTGCCTCGACATCATCGCGGAAGATCGAAAAGATGAGCCGGGCGCGCTGGAAGGCGCCGGACATCTCCCGAAGCCGAAAGAGATCAAGGAGTTTCTCGATCTCTACGTGATCGGGCAGGAGCGGGCGAAGAAGAAGCTCGCGGTCGCCGTCTACAACCATTACAAGCGGATCGACTACCACTCGCGCAACGCGCGGCAGGACGTCGAGCTGCAGAAGTCAAATATTCTACTGATCGGACCGACCGGCACGGGCAAGACGCTGCTCGCGCAGACGCTCGCGCGCATGCTGTCGGTGCCGTTCACGATCGTCGACGCGACGACGCTCACCGAAGCGGGATACGTGGGCGAGGACGTCGAGAACATCATCCTCAAGCTCTATCAGGCCGCGGGCAACGACAAGGAAAAAACGCAGCGCGGCATCGTCTACATCGACGAAGTCGACAAGATCTGCCGCAAGGGCGACAACCCATCCATCACCCGCGATGTCTCCGGCGAAGGCGTGCAGCAGGCGCTGCTGAAAATCCTCGAAGGCACCGTCGCCAACGTTCCGCCGCAGGGCGGACGCAAGCATCCGCACCAGGAATTCATCCAGATCGACACGACGAACATCCTGTTCATCTGCGGCGGCGCGTTCGTCGGACTCGACAACGTGATCGAGCGGCGTCTCTCGCAGACGTCGATGGGCTTCGGCGCGAAGATCGCGACGAAGAAAGAGAAGAAGACCGGCGAGCTCCTCGCGCAGGTCCATCCGGAAGATCTGATCCGGTTCGGATTGATTCCGGAGTTCGTCGGCCGTTTGCCTGTGGTGGCGACGCTGGGCGAACTGGACAGAGGCGCGCTCATCGAGATCCTCCGCGAGCCGAAAAACTCGCTGGTGCGTCAGTACCAGACGATCATGGGCTTCGAGAACGTCGAACTCCGCTTCACGGATGACGCGCTCGAAGCGATCGCCGAAGAGGCGCTCAAGCGCAACGTCGGCGCGCGCGGACTCAAGATCATCATCGAAGAGCTGATGCTCGAGATCATGTACACGATTCCCTCGCAGAGCGCGATCAGCGAATGCGTGATCACGCGCGAGGTCGTGGACAACCGCTCGCAGCCGATCACGTTGTACAAGAAGGCGGGATAGGGCGCGAGGTCAAACGCAACGAAACAAAGCCGCCCGCGGGCGGCTTTTGCGTTTTATGTGTACTGCGGCGGATCGATTCCGAGATCGCGGCAGATCTTCCGGATCAGATCGTTATTGATTTCGGAGTGGCGTGGACCGCGGAGCGTCGTCCGAGAGCAGGATTGTGAAACCAGGAGTGGCGAGCACCTTCTCGCAGCAGTTCGCATCCATGTTCTGCGAGCCACCGTTCGAAGGCGCGCCGTTTCATACGGCGATGCGCAGTTCCTGAAAGTCAGCGCCTGCCGCATTGCGTGCATCGACCCGGTTCAGTTCGAGTGCTTCGCGCAGCGTGATTCGGAGCGTTTCGATGAGCTCCTCTCGTGTCCGCTCCTGACAGTTCACACCCGGAAGTTCCTCGATCCAGCCGATCCACCAGTCACCCGCGTCTTTGACGATCGCCGTGTATTCGCTCATGACTGCATGTTAGCAACAGTCGGGACGAGGGCTGGCATTGCGGCAGGTCCGCTCCACTTCACTTCTTCTTGAAGAACGGCCCCACGGCGCACGCCGTGACCTCGATCCGCTCCCAGACGTTGCCCTTCGTGTACGGATCGTCGCGCAGCCATGCGTCGACGTCTTCGCGTGTCGGGAAGTCGCAGATGAAAACGGAGCCCACCATCCGCTGCGCGTCGTCGAGAAGCGCGGCCGCGCAATACATGTGACCGTTCTTCACGTGCTCGCCGACGACGACGAGATGTTGCGGGCGGGCGGCGATGCGGCGGTCGAGTGCTCCCGCGTCGCGATGATCGTGTGCAGTGACGACGAATTCCAAATCCTTCTCCTCTCAGGAATACGAGTTTGTTCGAGTGTACGAGAGACGCGGACCCGCGTCGCTCGGGAAGTTTTTACCCTCAAATCAGCGTATAACTGGATCAAACATGTCCAACCCAGAATCGAAAGTGCTCCAACTGCCGCTCGTTCCGCTTCGCGACATGGTGGTCTTCCCGTCGATGATGGCTCCGTTCGTCGTCGGCAGGCGCGCGTCGATCCTCGCGCTCGAAGCCACGCTCTCGACGTCGGAAAAGAAGATCTTCCTGGCCACGCAGCGCGATCCGAAGATCGACGACCCGTCGATGACCGAGATCTACAAGACCGGCGTCATCGCCACGGTCGTGCAGAACCTCAAGCTGCCGAACCAGAACGTGAAGGTGATGGTCGAGGGCCTCACGCGTGGCGAGATCATCGGCAACTCGGAACGCGACGGCTACACCGTCGTGGCCGTGCGCGAGATCGACACCAAGTCCGCGCCGACGCCCGACGTCACGCAGTACATGCAGAAGCTGATGGAGATCTTCGAGCAGTACGCGAAGATGTCGCATCACCTCGCCTTCGAAGGCGTCATGTCGACGCTGAAGATGGACGACCCCGACCGCTTCGCCGACACGCTCGCGTCGCACCTCCTCATCACCACCACCGAGAAGCAGCAGCTCCTCGAGACTCCTTCGCCGCACGAGCGCCTGCAGAAGCTGCAGGACTTCATCGAGATCGAGATCGAAAAGATCAACATCGACAAGCGCATCAACTCCAAAGTCAAAAAGCAGATGGAGCGCGCGCAGAAGGAGTACTACCTCAACGAGAAGATCAAGGCGATCCACCACGAGCTGGGCCGCAAGGACGACCGCTCGGACGAGATCGAAGAGCTGCGCCAGAAGATCGAAGAAGCCGGCATGCCGAAGGAGACGAAGGAGAAGGCTCTGCAGGAGCTGAAGCGTCTCGAGGCGATGCCCGGCGTCAGCGCGGAGGCGACGGTCTCGCGCAACTACATCGAGTGGCTCGTCTCCGTTCCCTGGAAAAAGTCGTCGAAGGAAATCAAAGACATCGAGCTCGCCGAGCAGATCCTCAACGAAGATCACTTCGGCCTCGAGAAGATCAAAGAGCGCATCCTCGAGTTCCTCGCGGTGCGCCAGCTGGTGAAGCAGCCGAAGGGGACGATCCTCTGCTTCGTCGGACCTCCGGGCGTCGGCAAGACCTCGCTCGCGAAGTCGATCGCCCGCGCGACGGGACGCAAGTTCGTGCGCCTTTCCCTGGGCGGCGTGCGCGATGAAGCGGAGATCCGCGGACATCGCCGCACGTACATCGGCGCGTTCCCCGGCCAGATCATCCAGCGGATGAAGAAGGCCGGCACGATCAACCCGGTGTTCCTCCTCGACGAAGTCGACAAGATGTCGATGGACTTCCGCGGCGATCCGTCCGCGGCGCTCCTCGAAGTGCTCGACCCGGAGCAGAACAATTCGTTCACCGATCACTACATGGACGTCGAGTACGACCTCTCGAAGGTGATGTTCATCGCCACCGCGAACGTCGTGCACACGATCCCCGCGCCGCTCAAGGACCGCATGGAGATCATTTCTCTGTCCGGTTACACGCACCTCGAGAAGCTCGCCATCGCGCGGCAGTTCCTGGTGCCGAAGCAGAAAGCCGAGCAGGGTCTCGAAGACACGAAGATCTCGATCGACGACTCCGCGCTCGAAGAGCTGATCAGCTCCTACACGCGCGAGGCGGGCGTGCGCAATCTCGAGCGCGAAGTCGGCTCGGTGCTGCGCAAGATCGCACGCTTCGTCGTGAAGAACGGTCCCGATTTCGAGACCTCGATCGACCGCCCCAAAGTCCGCGAGCTCCTCGGCAAGGCGAAGTTCCGCTCGCAGCAGATGAACGAGCAGGGCGAAATCGGCCTCGCGACCGGCCTGGCGTGGACGGAAGTCGGCGGCGAGATTCTCTCGACCGAAGTCGCGCTCTCGCGCGGCAAAGGCAATCTCACGCTCACCGGAAAGCTCGGCGACGTGATGCAGGAGTCGGCGCGCGCCGCGCTGTCGTACGTCCGCTCACGCGCGGAGATGTTCGGACTCGATCCCGACTTCCACGCCAACATCGACATTCACATCCACGTGCCGGAAGGCGCGATTCCGAAAGACGGACCGTCGGCCGGTATCACGATGGCGACGGCGCTTCTCTCCGCGGTCACGAAGATTCCGGTGCATCGCGATCTCGCGATGACCGGCGAGATCACTCTCCGTGGAAAGGTCCTGCCGGTCGGCGGCGTGAAGGACAAAGTTCTCGCCGCGGCGCGCGCCGGAATCATGCGCGTGATTCTCCCCGCCGAGAATGAGCGCGATCTCGACGAGATCCCGGCAGACGTCCGCGAGAAGATGGAGTTCACGCTGGTCGAGTCGATGGATGACGTGATGTCGGTCGCCCTCGATGGCACGATCGTTCCATTAGCCGCGAAGACGAAACTCCCGGAACCGGAGAAGCTCACCGGCGACACTCCGGTTACGCATTAGACACAAGTAGAGGACAGGCAATCCTGCCTGTCCTCTCTTCCGCTGAACAGGGACAGGCAGGATTGCCTGTCCTCCACCGCTCGTTGACACCGCGCGCGAATATCGCCACAATTTCCGGCGTTCAGCTTCACAACTCACCGACTTCTGCCTTGTCCGGCCCTCCGGATACTCGTACTTACATCAAGCCAGCAACAAATCATCATTGGAAATCCGGTCAGTAACGTTTCATCGGGCGGCGTACCAGCCTGAAGATTTTCCCCGTGACCAACGGCCGCAGTTCGCAATGGTCGGCAAGTCCAACGTCGGAAAATCCAGTCTGATCAACGCCGTGCTGAACCGAAAGGGCGTTGCCCGCGTCAGTCAGACGCCCGGGAAGACACAGGCCGTGCAGTTCTATCTCGTGAACGAAAAGTTTTACCTGGTCGACCTTCCAGGTTACGGCTACGCGAAGGTGCCGAAGAGCATGTCCCGCTCGTGGGGCGAGCTCGTGCGCGGCTACCTGGAGAACGCCCCCGAGCTGCGGGCGATCTTTCTTTTGCTCGACTCGCGGAGAACTCCGGGCGAGCACGATCGTCAGATGCACCAATGGGCCCGCGATCTCGACGGCGTCGCCGAGAAGATCGTGCTGACCAAGAGCGACAAGCTTTCGAACAACGAATTGGCCGTCAGCCGCCGCGCGATCGCGAAAGAGCTGGAGATCGGCGAGAGCGAACTGATTGCCGCGTCCACCGTAACGAAGAAGGGAATGGAACAGATTCGCCGCGAGATCCACACGCGACTCTGAGATCGAGGAACCAATGGCACATATCGAAAACGACACCGACACCGCGGTCATCGAGCAGGAAGCCCCCGTCGAAAAGGCGGAGAAGCCGAAGCGCGCGCCGCGCAAGAAGAAGGAAGTTGCGGAAGAACCGCCCGCGGAGGTCGCTCCGATTGCGGATGAGGCGCCGGTGGTAGAAGCGACGCCTGCCGCTGCCGCGGAAGAAAAGCCGGCGGCCGAAGAAAAACCTGCGGCCGATGCGGCCGCCGCTCCACCACAAGCGCAGGCCGAGCAGCCGACGAAAGCCGAGACGCTCGACATCCGGGCGCTGAAGGAGCTGAAGCTTCCCGATCTCACGAAGCTCGCGAAAGACCACGGCATCGAGAACGCGTCGGGGATGCGCAAACAGGATTTGATTTTCGCGGTCCTGCAGGCGCAGACCGAGCGATCCGGCCTCATTTTTTCCGAGGGCGTGTTGGAGTGCCTGCCGGACGGCTTCGGATTTTTGCGTGCGCCCGAGTACAACTACCTGCCGGGTCCTGACGACATCTACGTTTCGCCGTCGCAGATCCGCCGCTTCGACCTCCGCACCGGCGACACCGTCTCCGGCCAGGTGCGTCCGCCGAAAGAAGGGGAGCGTTACTTCGCGCTGATCAAAGTCGAGGCGGTCAACTTCGAGCATCCCGACGTCGCGCGCGACAAGATCCTCTTCGACAACCTCACGCCGCTCTATCCGGAGCATCGCATCAAGCTCGAGACGCAGAACAACATGTCCTCGCGCGTGCTCGATCTCATCGCGCCGGTCGGAAAGGGTCAGCGCGGTCTCATCGTCGCTGCGCCGCGCACCGGCAAGACGATGATCCTCCAGGCCATCGCCAATTCGATCACCATCAACCATCCCGAGATCACGCTCATCGTGCTGCTCATCGACGAACGCCCCGAAGAAGTCACCGACATGCAGCGCAGCGTGAAGGGCGAAGTCATCTCGTCGACGTTCGACGAGCCGGCATCGCGCCACGTGCAGGTCGCGGAGATGGTCATCGAGAAAGCGAAGCGTCTCGTCGAGCACAAGCGCGACGTCGTGATCCTGCTCGACTCGATCACGCGTCTCGCGCGCGCCTACAACACCGTCGTGCCGCCGTCGGGCAAAGTGCTCTCGGGCGGCGTCGACTCCAACGCGCTGCAGCGTCCGAAGCGCTTCTTCGGCTCCGCGCGCAACGTCGAAGAAGGCGGTTCGCTGACGATCATGGCCACGGCGCTCATCGACACCGGCTCGCGCATGGACGACGTCATCTTCGAAGAGTTCAAGGGCACGGGCAACATGGAAGTGCACCTCGACCGCAAGCTCTCCGACAAGCGCGTCTTCCCGGCGATCGACATCAACCGCTCCGGAACGCGCAAAGAAGAGCTGCTCCTCGAGCGCAACGAGCTCAATCGCATCTGGGTGCTGCGCAAAGTCTTCTCGCCGCTGTCGACCGTCGAGTCGATGGAGCTGCTCGTCGAGAAGCTCGACAAGACGCGGACGAACGGCGAGTTCCTGAACGCGATGTCTTCGATGTGACGCGTGCGCAAGCACGCGTCATCCTGAGCGCAGCGAAGGATCTCAAGCTACGACGCTCGAGATCCTTCGCCGTCTGCGCGGCTCAGGATGACGGTGGTTCATTAACGCTCGCGCGTGGATTTGCCCTCGCGCTCCGCTTTCGCGAACGCGGGATCCATCGACTCCGCGATCGCGCGCAGCGCGGCGCGATCCGGGTTCGTCACCGCCGCGTCGTACGCGACGAAGTAGCGCGCGTCTCCGGTGCCCTTCCAGTGCAGCGAGCGCTCGCCCGAGTGCGCGCCTTCGAAGCTCTGGCCGTAGCGGTAGATGCCGGCGCGGATCACGCGTCCGCTCGCATCTTCGAACGTCCAGACGAAGTCGAGATCCGGTGTGTGTGCCGCGACGTCGGCGCCGCAGCCGAGCGTGAGGTGCGTGGACTCGATCGCCGCGTCTTTCAACGTGAAGCCGGCCGGCGCTTTCGGTGATGCGTAGCCGAGGCGTGCGACGGCGTCGTCGTCGGAGCGAATCGTTTCGGCGAGGCACGCGCCTCCGAACGAAGCATCGACCGCGGACGCGATCGCGCGGACTGCGTTCTTGCCGATCGGCATGCCCTCGCGCAATCCGGAGATCGAGATCCTCGAGTTGCCGCTCGTCCATTCCGCGCCGGACTCGGTCAGAAATCCACGCGCCGCTTCGCGCGCCGGCTCGACGTTGACGCTGATGGTTCCGCCCGCGTCATCGGCGAACAGCACCTCCGTGCTCTGCCCTTCGGCAGAGCGGCTGATCCCGGCTTCCTTGAAGCCGGAAGGGAGCGCCGCCGCCGGGTCCCGAAGACCGAAATCCGCCAATGCGGCTTTCGGCGTGCTCGCCTCGACGACAGAAGCGAATCCTGTCGCGGACGTGCACACTGGACTGCCGGCCGGCTGCTGCACGGCCGGATACGGCAGGTACTGCAGGTATTGCGTCACGACCGTTTTCGGCGTGCCGTTGGCGTAATAGATCGTGTTGCTGATCTGGTTGGACGGATCCCAGAGAGTGAAGATGAACGCTCTCCGAACGTCCCAATCGTTGAGATGCGTGTACGACGGATTGCGATAACCAGAGTACGACTGCGCCACCTGACAGGTCAGCTGCCGTTGTCCGGTGTCGCCCACCGCATTCGATCTCCATCCGAACTCCGTGACCCATACCGGCCGATGGCGCATCGAAAACGCATGGTTCCAGAAGTACGCGAGATTCTCGTAGTTGAGCCGGTTGCCCATCGTGTCCGCGCTCTCCGTGCTGCCCGCGTTGTTGTGCACGGAGATCACGTCGATGAAGCTCGTTCCCTGTCCGTCGGGATAGTAGGTTCCTTCGGCCTGCTGCAGAATGCGCCGCTTTCGGTTGTCGGCGCCGTCGGCGTTGTTGCGGCTCATGAATGCCGGCGCGGCGACGAGCGTTCCCGGCGCCTGCGCGCGGATCTCGATCGCCGCGGTGCGAACGAAGTCGATGAAGAGCGGCGGCTCCTCGACATTGCGTCCCCAGCCGATTCCGTCGCTGCTGTAGCTGATGTTCTTCTGATCGGGCTCGTTCCAGATCTCGTATGCCGCGATCCTGCCGCGGAATTCGGACGCGAGGCGCCGCACGAACGCGGACCACTCGGTCGTGCTGTACGGAGGAATGTCGCCGTCGCTGGTGAGCCATGGCGGAACGACGTGGAGGATGGCCAGGACCTGTTGGCCGTTCGCGATCGCGTTGTCGATCTGACTGTTCACCGGACCGATGTTCCAGGCGCCGGACGTCGGCTGGATGTCCTTCCAAATGATGTCCAGTCGCGTCCAGCCGAGATTTGCGTTGCGGGCGAGGTTCTGGTCGTAGTTGGCGACCACGCCGATGCTTACCGGGCGCGTCGGCGGATGGTTGGCGGCGAGAGGAAGTGCAAGGGCGAGGGCGAGGGCGATGAGGAAGTAGCGGATTGATGGGGCACGTGGGTTCATACGATTTCCTTTCGCCATCCAGTGAACGCCTCGTTCGGTCCGCTCACAATAAATTTGGGATTAAAGGTACGGAATCGGGTGCGAGGCGGCACTAAGGCGGGACGCAGGTCCGCTGATCCGCAATAACGTGAAAGCGGAAAGAGGGGTGTCCGGATTCTTGACGGTTTCCGGCTTTCGAACTGGTCCTGCGAATCCGCCAATCCGCGTAACTCCTGTCTCCTCATCCACTTCGACGATTGGCATCGTCGGAACGCCGCTTGATACGAAACAGCCCACCATGCACTGGACGACGCCCGTGATTCTGCTTTGGGCGGCAATCGCATTGATGCTGTGTGCCGCGCTCGCCGCGGTTCGTGCTGTCCTCCATGTCCGCGGTCTGCGCAAGGCGGAGGAGCGCTTCGAGCTGCTCGCGCGCGCGACGAACGACGTGATGTGGGACTGGAATCTCGTCGACGACACGGTGTGGTGGAACGAAGCGATTCACACGCAGTTCGGCTACACGGTCGCGGAAGCGATGGCCGTCGATTTCTGGCGGCAGCATGTGCATCCCGATGATGTGCAACGCGTCCTCGACTCGATCGACGAGGCCATCGGCGCGGGACAGATGAACTGGCAGAACGAGTACCGCTTCCGCAAAGCGGACGGCACCTACGCGACGGTGCTCGATCGCGGCTCGATCGGGCGCGGCGACGACAGGAAAGCCGTGCGCATGGTGGGAGCGATGATCGATGTGACCGAGGCGCGGCAGATGGCGGAGCGGCTCGCGCATGCGACGCGCGTGAGCTCCCTCGGACGAATCGCCACCGCGATCGCGCACGAGTTCAACAACGTGCTGATGGGCATCCAGCCGAACCTCGAGCTCGTGAAGCGGCGCGGCGGCGACGACCTCGCGGTACCGGTCGGACACATTCAGCAATCGGTCAAGCGCGGCAAGCGCATCACCGACGAGATCCTTCGCTTCACGCGGTCCGCGCCGCCGAAGCTCGAGTGCATCGACGTCACGCGCTTTCTCGATCGCTGGAGCAGCGAGATCGCGCCGTCCCTCGGCCATCGCATCAAGCTCACCGTCGACGTCGAAGAAGAAGAACTCTACATTTCCGCCGATCCCGAGCAGATCTCGGAAGTGCTGACGAACCTCGCCGTCAACGCGCGCGAGGCGATCACTGCGGAGAACGGAGAGATCGAGATCACGGCCGCGCGCGTGCGCAGCTACGGCACGCTCGGCTTCGCCGCGATTCCGACCGCGGACCGCTTCGCGCACTTCTCCGTGCGCGACAACGGCAGCGGCATGAACGCGAGCCAGCTCGCGCATCTCTTCGAGCCGCTCTTCACCACGAAGAAAGGCGGCACCGGCCTCGGCCTCGCCGTCAGTTATCAGATCGTCACCAGTCACGACGGCTACATCAGCGCGGAGAGCAATCCCGGCGAAGGTACGACATTCCACATCCTCCTGCCGCAGACGCTGCCGATCCTGCACGCGAATGGCGAGGAGTCGCATGTGGTGCGCGTGAAGCCACGCGTTGCGATCGCCGAGGACGATACGGCGGCGAGGAACATCCGCGCGTTGCTCGCGGTCGAAGGCCTCCAGTCGCGCGACCGGCATCGCGGCTTGAATTAGACTCACGCGCGCCATGAACGCGCGCGCACTGCTCCTCTCGCTCCTTCTCGCCGTTCCCGCATTCGCCGCCGGTGTGGTCGGTGAAGGCGGCATGTGGATGCCGCAGCAGATTCCGGCGCTCGCCGACGAGTTGAAAAAACTCGGATTGCAGATCGATCCCGCGCAGTTCGGCGATCTCACCGGCTTTCCGATGGGCGCCGTCATCCAGGTCGGCGGATGCAGCGCGTCGTTCGTTTCGCCCGACGGGCTCGTGGCCACGAACCATCACTGCGTGTTCGGCGCGCTGCAGTACAACGCGACGCCGCAGAACGACATCATCACCAACGGCTTTCTCGCCAGGACGATGAAGGACGAGATCAACGCGTCGCCCGACACGCGGATGTACGTCACGACGTCGATCGAGGACGTGACGAAGCAGATCCTCTGTGGCGACCGCTGCCTCAGCGGTCGCGGTGCCGCTGAGGGCAGCGGCACCCACAAGACCGACGACACCGCGCGCGCGAAACTGATCACGAAGCGGCGCCGCATGATGATCGACGAGTGCGAGAAGCCGGGCGGCGTGCGCTGTTCGGTCGCGTCGTTCTTCGAAGGCGCGCAATACGTGAAGATCGTCGAGATGGAGATCCGCGATGTCCGTCTCGTCTACGCGCCCGCCCTCGGCGTCGGCAACTTCGGCGACGAGACCGACAACTGGATGTGGCCGCGTCACACCGGCGACTTCGGCTTCTATCGCGCCTACGTCGGAAAAGACGGCAAGAGCGCCGACCCTTCGCCGGACAACGTTCCGTATCACCCGAAGCACTGGCTGAAAATCTCGACGCGCAATTTGAACGACGGCGATCTCGTGCTGCTCGCCGGATATCCCGGCGTTACGTATCGCCATCGCACCGCGACGGAAGTGGAGAACGCGGAACAGTTCTCGCTGCCGGCCGGCGTGCGCTACCGCACGATGCTGCTCGAGGTGCTGCGCGAGCGCGGCAAGAACGATCGCGCGATCGCGCTGAAGAACGCGAGCCGCATCGCGTCGCTCGAGAACTATCAGAAAAAGTACATCGGCACGCTGGAGTCGTTCAAGCGCGCGCACATCGTCGAGGAGAAGCAGAAGCAGGAATCGGAGATCCGCGCGAAGCTCGATCCGAAGCTCGCGGCCGCATACGACGCGGCGAACGCGGAGCTGCAGCAGATTTTCAAACGCGACGAGGAGACGCAGGCGCGCGACACGGTCTTCGCGTGGCTGTACACCGCGTCGCCGATGCTGACGCAGGCGGACAGGATTTATCGGCTCAGCGTCGAGCGCGTGAAGCCCGATCTCGATCGCGCCGAGGACGATCGCGACCGCAATCGCAAGCGCCTGCTCGCAACGATCACGCGCAACCGGCGCAACATCGAGCCCGGCAGCGACCGCGCGGGACTGCGCCTGTTCCTCGTGGAAGCCGCGAAGGTCGGATTCGGAGCGCCGTTGCCGAAGACGGAGCAGGAGATCGACGCGCTGCTGGACCGGATTTATGCGTCGACGAAGATCGGCACCGCGGACGCCGAATCCGCGATGCTGAACGAGACGACCGCGCAGCTCCTCGCGCGCAACGACTCGATGATCGCGTTCGCGGCTTCGCTGCGTCCGATCGCGGACAAGATTGATGAGGCGGAGACCGCGCGCAGCGGCGCGATGTCGCGCCTGCGGCCGGTCATGCTCGACGCACTGCGCGTCGCGCGCGGCGGACAGCTCTATCCCGATGCGAACAGCACGCTGCGCGTCGGCTTCGGCGTCGTCAAAGGCTACGCGCCGCGCAACGCCGTCTGGTACACGCCGCAGACCGACATCCGCGGCGTGCTCGAAAAAGAAACCGGCCAGGAGCCGTTCAACAGCCCGCCGCGACTCCTCGAGCGCGCGCGGCGCAAAGAGTTCGGCACGTACGTCGATCCGGAGCTCGGTACATTGCCGGTCGCGTTCATCTCCACGAACGTCGTCACCAACGGCCAGTCCGGCTCCGCGACGATGAACGCGTGGGGCGAGTTGTGCGGCCTCGCCTTCGACTCGAATTGGGAAGGCGTCGGCTCGGACTATCTCGTCGAATCCGACATCGCGCGTACGATTCACGTCGATTCGCGTTATATTATTTGGATCATGGACGCGATTGACGGAGCACACGACCTGATGCGGGAGCTCGGAATCGCCCCGCAGTTCGAGCATTGATGCGGAAATTACTCCTTGCGTTTCTTTTCGCGGCGGGCGTGGCGCACGCGGACCTCCCTTGTCCGCTGCTGACGCCGGCGAATGCCTTCATCCTCTACGCGGGTAGCAGCAGCCACTGTCTCATCACCTCACAGGAGCCCTGCACGCAGGGAGAGCTGATCCAGTTCGATCTCGCAACGTTCGGCTACAACTTTGCCTGTTTTACGCACGCGTTCCGGTGGAACTTCGGCGACTCCACGGAGGTCGTGCTTACGCGGGCTTCGACGCATGTCTACACGTCGCCCGGCATGTACGCCGTGACCGTCACGATCAACTCACCGATGCAGCAGCTGACGCTCACGCAAAACGTATTCATCTCGGACCCGCAGCCGTCATTCGAGGGCGAGGAGCTGTTCAGCGATCGAGGCCGCGTGCCGCGCGGATATCGCTTCATCGTCGGCTCCGCGGTCGGCAAGGGCGATTGGCTGTGGGACTTCGGCGACGGCACGACCGCGCGCGGTCCGGAGACGGAGCAGACGCACATCTACAAAACCGGCGGCAAGTTTCTCGTCACGCTGACGTCCACGCAAGCGCCGAACAGCTACGCGCTGGAAGTGAGCGTGCCGGTGGACAGGCGAAGATCGGCGCGGCACTGACGTTTCTGATCGTGTACACTCCCGCATCCGCCGATGCGGAAGTAAGGACATGTACACAGTCGAACATCACACCGGCAAACTCTTCGAAGTCCGCGTCGTCACGCCCATGACCGAGCAAGAGCTCGGGCAATTCGTGCACGACCTGAATCGCGTGCTCGGCCAGATCCCCGGCAAGTACGTCGGCGTCACCGACCTCACCGAGGCGCACATCTTTCCGCCGTACGTCACGCAGACAATGATCCAGTACATGGCCGCGTCGTCGCCGCGCGTCATCCGCTCGGCGATGCTGATCGGCGAGAGCGCGACGTTCGCGCTGCAGGTCGAGCGCGTGCTGCGCAGCTCCAACAGCGACCTCCGCCGCGCGTTCCGGCGGGCTGAAGAACTGGAGACGTGGGTGGGCGAGGTGCTCACGATCGAAGAACGCGTACGGCTGAGGCGCTTTCTCACCGCGCGACACGTTTCCGCGTAGGGACTCGGTTCTTCAGTTTATCCCGCGCGAAGACGCGGGATCTCCGGTTGTCCCGCGATGAGCAACGCCAACGACGCAGATCGAGGACGCGTACAATTGTCCGGCGGCCGGAAGCACCGGCCGCTTTTTTCTTGTTGCGATCTACGTTGCGATCAAACAACTGATGGCCAAGCGTTCGCGCATCAAAGATTTTCTGTGGCGACACTCCGCGGGCATCGCCTTCACGGCGATGTTGCTGTTCGTCGCGCTGATCGGATTCGTCGGCTATACCTACATCTCGATCACCAAGAAATTCGAGTCCAGCCAGCGCTGGGATCTGCCGAGTCGTGTCTACTCCGACGCCGCGCCGCTCGTGCCCGGCATCCAGTATCCGCGCACGCTGCTCGAGCCGAAGCTGAATCATGTCGGCTATCGCGAAGTGAAGAAGGCGGTCGAGAACCCCGGCGAGTACCGCTACGTCGGCGACGACCTCGAGATCTATCTCAACAACTTCGAGTATCCGGACATGGAGTTTCACGCGATGCCGGTGCTCGTCGAGTTCAGCGGCGCGACGGTGCGCTCGATCCGCCGCGTCACCGACGGCGTGAAGCTGCGCGGCGTGCGCATCGAGCCGGAGCTGATCACGTCGATCTACGACAACGAGATGGAAGACCGCATGCCGATCTCGCTCGATGCCGCGCCGAAAGTGTTGGTCGACGCGATCGTCGCCACCGAGGACCGCGGCTTCTACTCGCACCAGGGCATCTCCATCCGCGGAATCCTGCGCGCGGTCTGGACCGACATCCGCAGCGGCTCCTTGTCCGCGGGCGGCTCGACGCTCACGCAGCAACTCGTGAAGAATCTCTACCTCACGCCCGCGCGCAACTTCCGCCGCAAGTCCGTCGAGGCGGTGATGGCGCTGCTGCTCGAGGCGCGCTACAACAAGCAGCAGATCCTCGAGACCTACCTCAACGAAATCTACCTCGGACAAAACGGATCCGTGCAGATCATCGGCGTCGAGCAGGCGTCGCAGGTCTACTTCGGAAAACACGTCACGTATCTGACCTTGCCCGAAGCCGCGACGCTCGCCGGCATGATCCGCTCGCCGAACGTCCTCTCGCCGCTGAAATATCCCGAGCGCGCGAAACCGCGGCGCGACACGGTGCTGCAGCTGATGCTCGATCAGCACAAGATCACGCAGGCGGAGTACGACGCCGCGCTCGCATCGCCGCTCGCGGTCACGCGCTTCCCGAAGACGTCGCGCAGCGCGCCGTTCTTCGTCGACCTCGTGATGAAGCAGTTGCGCGAGACGTATCCCGAGACGCAGTTGAAGACCGAAGGGCTGCGCATCTTCACGACGCTCGACACGACGGTGCAGCGAAGCGCCGAAGAGGCGCTCGACAACGGCATCGCGAACCTCAACAAAAAGTACAAATACATCCGCGACTCGGCGACGCCGCTCGAAGGCGTCGTCGTCACGATCGAGCCGGGCACCGGATACGTGAAGGCGCTCGTCGGCGGACGCAGCTACTCGAAGACGCAGTTCAACCGCGCGATCCAGGCGCGGCGACAGCCGGGATCGCTCTTCAAGCCGTTCGTCTACGTGACGGCGATGGATCCCGCGCGCGGACACCAGGCATTCACCGCGGCCACGGTGCTCGACGACTCGCCGATCACCGTGCGCACCGGCAACAACGTCTGGTCTCCGCAGAATTACGACAATCGCTTTCACGGACGCGTGAGCGTGCGCGAGGCGCTCGCGCATTCGTACAACATTCCCGCGGTCCGCGCGGCGATGAACGCCGGTGTGCCGAACGTGATCAAGATGGCGTCGACGATCGGCGTCGAGAGCCGGCTGCAGCCGTATCCGTCGGTGTCCCTCGGATCGTTCGAAGTCACGCCGCTCGAAATCGCCTACGCCTACTCCGTCTTCGCGAACCTCGGCGTGAAAGCCGAGCCGGTCTCGATCCTCGCCGTCGTCACGCACGACGGCCAGCTGAAAGAGAGCCGCAACGTGAAGATGAAGCGCGTCGCGCCGGCGAGCGTCTGCTACGTGATGAACGACATCCTCAAGGACGTGCTCAACTACGGCACCGCCGGCAAGGCTCGTTCGCTCGGCTTCGACAAGCCCTTTGCCGGAAAAACCGGAACGACCAACAACTATCGCGACGCCTGGTTCACCGGTTACTCGCCGCGCATTCTGAGTCTGGTGTGGATCGGCTTCGACGACGGCAAGAGCGTGCGGCTGGCGGGCGGCGACGCGTGTCTGCCGATCTGGACGCGGCACATGAATCGCGTCAGCGGACTCGTTCCCGACGTCGATTGGCGCCGTCCCGACGACGTCACCGAGCGCGAGATCGATCCCGAATCCGGCATGCTCGCCACGCCGTACTGTCCGCAGACGCGCTCGGAAGTCTTCGTCGCGGGAACGGAACCGGAAACGGTCTGTCCGATTCACGCCGGCAGCGGCGAGCTCTCGCCGTATTTCCCGGACCAGCCGCAGTTGCAGCAGATCCCGATGCCGCCGCCGAACGTGATCGACGCACAACGCAGGGCCGAGGAGCAGCGTAAGAAAACACGTGAGAACTCGATTCGCCGATTGTTGAGAAGGATTTTCGGTAACGACTGATGACGAGGCTCATGGGCTCATGGGCTCAAAGGCTCAAAGGAAACCAACTACGAACCTCTATGAGCCTATGAGCCTATGAGCCCATGAGCCTACGTCCCCCCACCTATAATCACGCACGAACCAAATGACCACAGTCTCTGAACAAGCGCCGGCCGACGACGCCGACATCCTCGATCGCATTCGCTCTCGCATCGGGGACGCGCTGAATCACGTCGGCGAGCTGACCGATCTCGCGCTGCAGACGATGCAGCAGCTGAAGCGTCCGATCGAGCGCGATCTGCTCGTCGCACAGCTCGAGCAGATCGGATGGCGCTCGCTCTCGATCGTCATCATCACCTCCGCGTTCATCGGGATGGTCCTCGCGTTGCAGACCGCGTATGCACTGGAAGATTTCGGCGGGAAGCTCTTCATCGGCACGATCGTCTCGCTCTCGCTGGTGCGGGAGCTCGCGCCGGTGCTGATGTCGCTGATGGTGGGCGGACGCGTCGGCGCGGGCATGACCGCGGAGATCGGCACGATGAAAGTCACCGAGCAGATCGACGCGCTGCGCGCGCTGGCGACGAATCCGGTCCGCAAGCTCGTCGTGCCGCGCGTCCTCGCCACGACGATCATGTTCCCGCTCCTCACCGTCGTCTCGATGGCCCTCGGAATCCTCGGCGGCCTGGTCATCGCCGTCATCAACCTGCACGTCACCGCGAACTTCTACATGCGCAGCGTCATCACCACCGTGAAGTACAACGACCTCTCGTCCGGCATCGGGAAGACGTTCTTCTTCGGCTTTACGATCGCGCTCATCGGCTGCTACAACGGCCTTCGCACCAGCGGCGGCGCGGACGGCGTCGGACGCTCGACCACGCGCACCGTCGTCACCGGCGCGATCACCGTTTTGATCATGGACTTCTTTCTCACTAAGCTCTTCCTTCTCATCCTCTGATGACCGAAGCCGCCATCACCGACCGTCGCGGCACCGACCGTGGCCCCGACCGCCGGCGCCACTCGCGCGAGCCGTTCGTCGAGTTCACCGACGTCTACAAAGCGTACGGACCGAAGCAGGTCCTGCGCGGCGCGAGTCTGCAGGTGTTCCGCGGCGAAGTGGTGGTCATCCTCGGCGGCTCGGGAACCGGAAAATCGGTCACGCTGCGGCACATGCTCGGCCTCGAAGCGCCCGACGCGGGACGGGTGATCGTCGAAGAAGAAGACGTGACGGATCTCCCCGAGGAAGAGCTGTATCGCGTGCGAAAAAAATTCGGGATGCTCTTTCAGAGCGCCGCGCTCTTCGACTCGATGACCGTCTTCGAGAACGTCGCGTTCCCGGTGCGCGAGCACACCGAGATGACGGAAGGGGAGATCACGCGGGCGGTGCATGAGAAGCTCGATCTCGTGAATCTTCCGAACACCGGACACTTGATGCCGGTCGATTTGTCGGGCGGCATGCGCAAACGCGTCGGACTGGCGCGCGCGATCATTCTCGATCCGAAAGTGATCCTTTATGACGAGCCGACGACCGGGCTCGATCCGATCACCGCGCAGACGATCAACGAGTTGATTGTCGACTTACAGGCGAAGCTCAACGTCACCTCGGTCGTCGTGACGCACGACATCCACTCCGCGTTCTCGGTCGGCGACCGCATCGCCTTTCTCAACGAGGGCGTCTTCGAGTGGGTCGGCAGCATCAACGAGGCGCGCGACGCCTCGCATCCCAAACTCCGTGAATTTCTGAAGGCCAGCGCCGTCGTGGCGGCGCAGCCGACGAAGTGAGCTCTATGGCCAAAACCAATCAAGCGAGATCGATTCGAGTCGGCCTGCTGGTCGCCGTGGCGCTGGCGGTGCTGATGGTGTTCGTGTTCTTCATCGGCAGCGAGCAGAAAATCTTCGCGCGCAAGAACGAATACGAAGTGCGGCTGGAAAACGTGACCGGACTCGCCGAGGGAAATCCGGTGAAGATGAGCGGCGTCACGATCGGCGTGATCCGCGACATCAAACTCCCGCAGGACCCGAAAGAGCGGATGGTCAACATCCTCCTGATGATCGACCGCAAATTCTCCGAGCGCGTGCGCGGCGACTCGCGCGTGCGCCTCAAGAAGCTCGGGCTCCTCACCGGCGACAGCTACATCGACGTCACTCCGGGCACGCCGAAGTTCCCGCCGCTCGAGCCGGGCTCGATCATTCCGTCACAGCGGCAGACCGACGTCGAGCAGCTGCTGTCGTCGGGCGAAGACCTCGTCGACAACTTCGTGCAGATCTCGTATTCGCTGAAGAGCATCCTCGCGCGCATCGATCGCGGCGAAGGACTGATCGGCGAGCTGACGACCGCGCCGGAAACGAAGCAGCGCATGACCGACACGTTCCTCACCACGCTCAACAAAACCAACGCCGCGCTCACGCACATGGAGAGCGGCAAGGGCGTGATGGGCAAACTGTTCTACGACGACAAGTTCAGCGAGCAGCTCACGACGTCTCTCGCGAGCACCGCGTCGTCGCTGCAGTCGATCACCGGCAACGTGCAGAAGAGCTTCGAGACCGGACAGGGCGCATTGCCCGCGCTGCTCAACGACGCCGAGACGAAGAAGAAGGTGACGGATCTCGTCGAGAACCTGCACAAGACATCGACGAGTCTCGCGACCTTCACCGCGGGCGTGGAAAAAGGAGAGGGACTTCTTCCGCGTTTGTTGAACGACAAGCAATACGCCGATCAGGCGCTCACCGAGTTCGCGCTCCTCGCGCATCAGCTCAACGAGGTTGTCGCCAAAATCAACAACGGACAGGGCACCGCCGGAAAACTCATCACCGACCCGACGCTGTTCGAGTCCGTCAACGACATCCTCATCGGCATCAACGAGTCGAAGCTGCTGCGCTGGCTCATTCGCAACCGCCAGCAGTCGGGGATCGAGAAGCGCTACAACGAACAGCAGAAACAGCTGCAAACGCCGCCGCCGATCGTGCCGCCGCCTCCGCCGGCGATCGATATGACGAATACGACGGGGACGACAGATACGACCGCGACGACCGGTACAAATCCGCCGTGATCAGCCTCCTGGCCTCCCAGCCTCCTGGCCTCCGAGAAGACCGGGAGACCGCGTATGCCGTGATAGTCTCCCGCGCCGCGTCATCCTGAGCCGCGAAGACGGCGAAGGAGCTCGAAATTGCAGGCCTGTTCGCATTTTGAGATCCTTCGTCGCGCTCCGCCGACTCAGGATGACGAGTTCAGTCTCCCTGGGAGGCCAGGAGGCTCGGAGGCTCGGAGGCTAACGGTTTGAACATCTCTGTCATCGGCACCGGCTACGTCGGACTCGTTACCGGCGCGGGCCTTGCCGACTTCGGCAACGACGTCATCTGCGTCGACGTCGACGTCCGAAAAATCGAGGCGCTGAAGAACGGCGAGATCCCGATCTACGAGCCGGGGCTCGACACGCTCGTCAGCAAGAACGTCAACGAAGGACGGCTGCGCTTCACGACCGATTTGCCCGAGGCCATTCGCGCGGCGCGGGCGATCTTCATCGCGGTCGGCACGCCGCCGAAGCCGGACGGCTCCGCCGATCTGCGCTACGTCGAAGAAGTGGCGCACTCGATCGCGCAGCACATGAACGGGCCGAAGCTCGTCATCACGAAGTCGACCGTTCCGATCGGCACCGGACGTCTGATCGAGCGGATCATCACCTCGCACGGCAAAGAGCATTCGGTTTCCGTCGTCTCGAATCCCGAGTTTCTGCGCGAAGGATCGGCGATCGAAGACTTTCTCGAGCCCGACCGCGTCGTCATCGGCGCGTCCGATAAGCAATCGGTCGAGCTGATGAAAGAGATCTACGCGCCGCTGCATTCGCTCGAGATTCCGTTCGTGGTCACGAACGTCGAGTCGTCGGAGCTGATCAAGTACGCATCGAACGGCTTTCTCGCCGTGAAGATCACGTTCATCAACGAGATCGCCGTCGTCTGCGAGCGCGTCGGCGCCGACGTGCAGGACGTCGCGCGCGGCATGGGACTCGACTCGCGCATCGGTCCGAAGTTCCTGCAGGCCGGCCCCGGCTTCGGCGGGTCCTGCTTCCCGAAAGACACGAGCGCGATGGCCGACATCTCGCGCCGTCACGGCTACGAGTTCGAGATCATGGAAGCGGTGCTGCGCGTCAACGATGCCATCAAGCTGCGCATGGTCGACAAGATCGCGGAAGCCGTCGGCGGCGAGCTGCGCGGAAAAACGATTGCCATCCTCGGCCTCGCCTTCAAGCCCGAGACCGACGACATGCGCGACTCGCCGACCATCCCGATCATCAACGGCCTGCAGGCGCGCGGTGCATCCGTGCGCGCGTACGACCCGCAGGCGATTGAGAACGCGAAGATGTTCTTCAAGGACATCACCTACTGCGACGATGCCTACTCGACCGCCGAAGGCGCGGACGCGCTCGTGCTCGCGACGGAGTGGAACGAGTTCCGGGCGCTGAACTTCGACCGCATCCGCAAGGCGCTGCGCGCACCCGTGCTCGTCGATCTCCGCAACGTCTACGACCCGCACCGCATGCGCACCCTCGGCTTCGCCTACACATCGGTCGGCCGCGCGGAGGACGCGCAGAAGTAATGGCCCGCGCGCTCATCACCGGCGGCGCCGGCTTCCTCGGCTCTCACCTCTGCGAGCTCTTTCTCGATCGCGGACACGAAGTCGTCTGCATGGACAACTTCATCACCGGCAATCCGAAAAACGTCGAGCACCTCTTCGGCCGCGACGGCTTCAGCTTCGTCAAATACGACGTCACCAACTACATCCACGTCGACGGCGCGCTCGATTACGTATTGCACTTCGCATCGCCCGCGAGTCCCATCGACTACCTCGAGAAGCCGATCCAGACGCTGAAAGTCGGATCGCTCGGCACGCACAAAACACTCGGCCTCGCGAAGGATCGCAAGGCGCGGTATCTGATTGCATCGACGTCCGAGGTGTATGGCGATCCGCTGGTGCACCCGCAGAAAGAGGATTACTGGGGCAACGTGAACCCCGTCGGCCCGCGCGGCGTGTACGACGAAGCGAAGCGATTCGCGGAAGCGATGACGATGGCGTACCACCGCTTCCACGGAGTCGAGACGCGCATCGTGCGCATCTTCAACACCTACGGCGAGCGGATGCGCGTCAAAGACGGCCGCGTCGTCCCCGCCTTGATTTCGCAGGCGCTGCGCAACGAGCCGCTCACCGTGTTCGGCGACGGCAGCCAGACGCGATCCTTCTGCTACGTCTCCGATCTGATCGACGGCATCTATCGATTGCTGATGTCGGACGAAGTGCAGCCGACGAACATCGGCAACCCGTCGGAGATGACCGTCCTTCAGTTCGCCGAAGTGATCAAGAAGCTGACCGGCAGCAACGCCCCGATCGAATTCCGTCCGCTCCCCGAGGACGATCCGAAAATCCGCAAGCCCGACATCACGAAAGCGCGGCAAATCCTCGGATGGGAGCCGAAGGTGCCGCTCGAAGAAGGGCTCACGCGGACGATCGACTACTTCCGGTCCGTGGTCTCTTGAGTTGATCCCGCGTCTCCTGTGGAGCGGCGGCCGCTTCGGCCGCCGAATTCTCGCGAGGGTCGGCGGCCGAGGGCGGCCGCCGCTCCACTACTTTGCGCAGACGGCCGCCTCCGGCTGCCCGATCGCCGCGCGCCAGTCACACAGCATCGACACCCACTCCGCCGCCGCGTTTCGATTGAGACTTTCGCTCGGATACGCGTGCGCGAGCAGGTCCGCGCGGTGCGCGCGCAGCCACGGCAGCGCTTTCTCGAGATACGTTTGCCAGCGCGGTTGATCCGGCGCCGGAGCATAGCTTCTTTCGACGATCCTCCCTTCTCGAATCTGGAGCTCGGAATCGCGACCACGACGTCGGTCAGTCTTTTCTCGCTGACGAACGGCATCACGTAGACCGCTGCATCCAACGTCGCGCGGAACGTCGCCGGTCTGTTGGTCAGCTCGTCCGCGGCCGCGTCGAGCGCGTTCGCGGTCTCGACGAGTTGAACCTTGCGCGCCGATCTTGCGGACGCGCGCAACCAATCCGACGCCGGAATCTCCGCGTTCGCGTGCAGACGCGCGCCCGCCTCGAACGTCAACAACCATTCGCGCTGCGCGCTGGTGAGCCTGGACAGATCCGCCTCGACGTCGAACGGCTTCGCGAACAGCGGACACGCAACGAGCAACAGCAGGACAACACGACGCATACCTGATGCGACGCGCGACCATGCACGCGCGTTCCGCTGGTGTTCATCGCACGACAAAATTGTCGTAAGACATTTGTGCTGTGAGGTGCCGCTGGAAAAGGGCACACATCTCCAGGAGATGACCCGCGTGCTGCAAAGACCACGGGTACGAGCCGCGGAGGAGGGTTGAGAAACCCGGAAGTCAATTTGACTTGCCCGGCAGTCATCGTCGACTTGCCCGGCAGTCAATTTGACTTGCCCGGTAGTCATCGTTGACTGGCCCGGCAGTCGATTTGACTTGTTCGGAAATCATCGTTGACTCGCCCGGCAGTCGATTTGACTTACCCGGAAGTGATCGTTGACTTGCTCGGCAGTCAATTTGACTTACCCGGAAGTGATCGTTGACTTGCTCGGAAGTCCATTTGACTTGTCCGGAAGTGATCGTTGACTTGCCCGGCAGTCGATTTGACTTGTCCGGAAGTGATCGTTGACTTGCCCGGCAGTCGATTTGACTTGTTCGGAAGTCATCGTCGACTTGGCCGAAAGTCATCAGTGACTGACTCCGATCTCTGTGTTAATTCATGAAAGCCGGTTTTTCGTAGTTTATGAATAACTTTTGTCAGAAATATGCGTCTCATGGTTGAGGTTGAGCACGTGGATGAGGAAACTGAACCATGTTCAGGCGCCTAAGAGCGCCGACGGCACTTGCCGGGACCGTCGCCGGTCGGAAGACCTGCGGCGGAGGGCATGGGTCCGTCCGATCCGGCGCCTCCACCGCGCTCTCGACAGCTCCGTTCACCTGATCAGCCGCAGCCTGCTATCCGCCGGCGCCTCCGAGCGCCGCGCGCAGCGCCGGCCGATCCGTTCCTCGCGGGAGCTGGAGAAGATAGAAGAGCTGATCCTCCTCGCCTCCTCGCGGCTCTCGCAGGCGGCTCGCGAGCTCTCGAAAGTGCATGCCTGCATCGCCCGCGATCCGGAGAATGCGGGCGACGCGCCGGAGCTCCTCATCCTGGCGACCGAGCGCTGGATCTTCATGGCCGGATGGCTTGCTGCAAGCGCCGGCAGCGTCTTCGACAGCCACCAGGACGTGCTCGACGGCATCCGCAACGGGACGCTCGTGCCCGAGCGCTCCGCTTTCCCCCGTCCGCGCATCATCCCGGCCCCGCGGCCGGTGCCCATCCGCGCGTTCCTGCTCTGCCGTCAGCACCGCGTGCGGGATCGCATCGCCCCCTTGCTCCACAGACGCCGGCGCACTCCCCGCCCGGCGGCCCTGACAGTTCCCAATCCCAGCGTTATGGGCCGCGCTCCTCCTCTCTTTCCCGGCTGCCTGCTCTGACCATTCGCAAGCATTCGAGAGAAGATAGGAGATTTTTATGAGCATCGTAGAAGTGACAGGACCCCCCATTTCCCATTCTGAAGCGGCGCAGGAACGCGTGCAGGAGCTCCGCCACTGGCGCGAGCTGATCCCGCACTTCGTCATGCCGGAGTCCGCGGACGAGACCCGGCGCCTGAGCATAGCCGCGTCGGTCTCACCCGAGTTCATCGAGCTGACGAACGTGGCCGTCGCGAACCAGCCGGCAATCGCGCGGAAAGAAGGAGCGACTCCGGCCGAGACCCGGGACCTCGTGAGCTACGCGGACGCATACGATCCGCTGGCGGACGAGCTCGAGGCCTTTGCGCAGTTCCTCCGCCACAGCACGACGGCGGCGCGGAACCTCGCCGGCACCGAGGCGCTCAACCGGTATGCCATGGCGCAGCGTCTGGCGCGACAGCGCAACACCGGGCACTTGAAGCCGTACGTCGCCGACATGCGCCGTGCGCTGGGACGCGTCCGGAAGGCATCGCCTGAAGCAGCCGCACAGAAGGCGGCAGCCAAGGCCACGAAGGCCACGGAGCGCGCCGCGAAGGCGGCAGCCCGCGCGGCGAAGACCCCGCCGACGTCACAGCCGGCACCGGCCAAGCCCACGAATACCCCGCAGTAGGAGACCCCGGAGCGGGCGCGTCGTGAGACGCGCCCGCGTTTCGGAGGTGAGGGGCGGCGAAGCGGTTAGAACGCAGGCCCTGTTACGCCGGAGGTCGGGGGTTCGAGCCTGCGGCTGGCGGCAACTCCGCCATTCCCGTTATTCCTGGCGCGGCGTCTGTTCACGCCCCCCGACGTTACCGCTTCGCCGCGGCTGCGGCGTATGCATCGTTGGCGGTGGAGGAAAGGGATTGACCCGTTAGAAACAGCCGACGTCGAACCTCACCGTGACCTGCTGCTGGCGCTTGCAGCACTGGCCGTCGATCGTCACTGTGTAGGTGACCTCGAAGCTCTTGTTTCCGCCGGGATGCTTAACCGTCGGCCTCGCGACGTTCGGATTGCTGAGATAGGTCGCCGGCGACCATTGGTACGTGTAACCGGGAACGCTCGGCGGGCCGATGAATGCGGCGGGCTGGCACGGATCGGCTCCTCCGCAACCGTACCGGCAGACGCGGACGTTGGAGCCCGAATGCAATGAGCTGTCGAGGATCCAGCGGCGATGCATTGTGTCCTGCAGGCCGCCCACGACATCTCGAGTCCACGCCGTCGCGAACAGCGCCGAGCCCACCGAGACGGCGACGCCGCGCGGCGAGGCGGGTGCGCCGAGCGGCGTCTGGTTGAAGGAGGATTCGGCGACGGGAACGCCGGCGTACGAGTACTCCCTGACTCTCACCTGATCGGTACCGACCGGGCGCCAGGCGAGCATCACGTCTCCACAGCTGTTTGCGGCCATCGATGGCGGTTCGATCGAGCCGAAGAGGAACTCCGGCGTTGCGGCGGGATTGCCGTTCGCGTCGAAGCGGTGCAGAAAGTGATTGCCTCCGGTCGTCGTAATCGCGTTGAAGGCACCCGTCGGAAGGTAGACTAGACGAGCGTTTCCTGGCGCGCGATCTCCGAATGCGCCGGAAGGCTCCTCGTCGTTGAGGGTGATCCGGCTACCCATCTGCGTGCCCGCCGCGGAGAAACGGATGATGTGCGTCAGCGGCTGGCTGGTCGTTCCGAAGCCGCTGCGGGTGTCGTGGTAGAGCACAATGAACTCGTCAGTGCAGCGCGTGCGAATGTGCGTCGAGCCGATGTAGGCGAGATTGTTCGATGGATAGTTGTCGATCGCGATAGGTCCCCCAACGGTTCCGCCGTTCGCATCGAAGCGCTGCACGCGGACAAACGCACGCCCGGAGATGTAGCGGACATAGCTAACGAGAAACCCGGTCGTCGTCAGCGCGATGTCCGGATTCTCACCGATGTCGACGAACGACCGTCCTCCGAGCGTGGTGCCATTTGCCGCGAAGCGCTGAACGTAGATGTGATGGGCGAGTTCGGATTGCGGGGCGTAGACGATCTCATCGAAGACCACGACGAACTCGCCGGAGTCGCGGATCGCGACCTTCGGCGTGCTGCCAGCGGTCGACGGGGAGAGGAGGGGGCCAGGCGTGGTCGGCGTCAGGAAAATCGGCGGCGTGACCGGTTTCCCGGCAGCGTCGTAGGCCCGCACGTACGCGCGGGTCGGGCCGGTCACGGCGACGCCGCCAGGCTGCTCCTGCGTCAACCATGTCACCGCGTAGCGAGAGAGGGGCGCCATCGCGATGTCGCAGGTGTGCGTGCGCTACGTCGCCACGCGGATCACGTTCGTCTGTGTCTCACACGCCGCAGCGAGACAGAGGCTCAGTACGAACAGGCGGGTTTGAGCTATTGTGGTGTGCATACCCGATAGTGACTGCCGCGTCCTCTGCGTTTCACAATTCCCCTACTTTCTTCGTCGGAAATAGTGCTCAGGTAAATCGCGCCCCATGCCCACAGCTTTTCCGACACTCCTCCTCGCTGCCGACACCGTCACCGCGATCAAGGCCCGCGTGTGATCGATGGCACGGGCGCGGCGCCGGTGCAGAACGCGGTCGTAGTCATCACGTGCAATCGCATAGTTCGTCAGGTCGGAGCCTGGCTGCACGAGCTGGGCGACGGCGGGCGGAGTTTCTTCGGCAGCTCCCAACGGTCGATGACCTGGTCGTCCTCGTCATACTTGAAGTTGAAAGTAGTGACGGCGGACGGTCTCCACGTTGGTATCCCCCGTCATGTTCACACCACCCGCATCAGTTCTTCGCGATTGCTGGCATCCGCGCGATGTTGGTGGCGCCGGTGTGACCGGGAGGTGAAGAAGTCGGCTTTCTCGTTCACGAGCGGATACCCGAGATGTCGCTGGCGATCGCGATCACCCGGTCCCACTGCTTGCGGATGTTCGCGTACGCGAACTCGATCGTCCTGGCCGACTTCCGCAAGGTCCTCGCATCCGTCGCGCACCTCAGCGCGCAGTCACGCCGGCACTACGGCTCCACGTTCTTGGCGATAGTGAACAACGCCAACCCGAGGGTGTCATCCGCTCCCATGCCCTCACCGATGTGCGCCTTTCGACTGTGCCGACTAAGACCACCCGACCTGTGACGTGGAGTGAGGAAGAGCTCTCCGTCATCATCGGCCCCGCTCTCGATCAATACAAGGTCGGGCAGGCGAAGTGGAACAGCAAAGTTGGCAAGGTCGCCGGAACCGGCTCATTCGCGCGGCCTCGAAACTGCCGCTCCGCGGAATGATCCTCATCGCCTACTTCACGCTGATGCGCCCCCATCAACAACTGGGCGCTGACGTGGAGGAAGTGACGCTCGATCCGCTGAAGGGCACCGGGAACTTTGAGCTCGACCAACACATGAACGTGAACAAAGGCATTCGCGCATATGGCCGTCTCGCGCGTCCGCTGGTCGACGACGGCGCTCCTGACCAGCGGTGGCAAGAATTGAGGCCATGGTAATGACGACGAGACGCGTGCCGGCGATGGTTGCACGGGTGGAATGCGATGCTCCAGAGGCCAGAACACGTCGCGCTCCGTCGGCCGTCGCACGACGTTCTCGCGCGATGGCCGAGGGCGTGTTCGAGCCGCAATTGCGCCGGTCCTTACGTTGCTATACTTAAAGTAAGGAGACTCCAGCGATGCCGACCTCGACTCTGACGAGCAAAGGCCAGACGACGGTGCCGAAGAAAGTGCGCGAAGTGCTTGATCTCGAAGAAGGCGACAAGCTGACTTGGGAGATCCGTGGTGGCAAGGTCGCCGTCACGACGGATCGACCGGCGTTCTACCGTTGGGAAGGAGTCATCAAGAACTCCTCCGGCGACGTCGTGAAAGAGATGGAAGAAGCGCGCAAGCGTAGAGGGCGCGTTTAACTCGTGCGGCAGGTGCTCATCGACGCGAACGTGTTCGTCTCGTTTCTGGTCGAGAGAAACGAGGAACAGCGCGCAGCGGCGAAAGCATTGATCGACGCGGCCGGCGATGGCGAGCTGGAAGGCTTCGTCACGCAGTTCGCCGTCTTCGAAGTGACGTACGTGCTGCAGAGCTACTACAGCATGCCCACTCCCCGCGTCGCGGCGCTCATTCGCGACCTGATCGCACTTCCGGGCGTAACGGCGATCGACGACTGTCCGTGGAAGAAGGTCTTCGAGTATTGGCCGGAGCAGTTGCCGGGATTCGCCGATGCGGCGTCAGTCGCAGTGGCAAGGGCGAACCACTACGATGCCATCGCGACGTTCGATCAGAAGATGATCAAGCGGATGAAGAGCATCGGCGTGGAGTCGTACTGGTAAGCCCGATCTTGAGCGCAAGCCCGGCGCGAATGCTCCACGGAAAAGCGCCACAAGCGCAATTGAAACTAAGAGCAGAGCGCGAGCGCGACGGGCGCAAGAGCGACCCACATGCCACGCCTCTCGCTGACGCTCGGGTAACCCTTGCGTCACTTTTTCGTCGGTCCTCCGACGCCCTTGAGGGCCGAGAGGTGACTCATGAGGTAGGCCTCGATTCCGTTTTCGAAGTACACGCTGTATCCGATGAGCGTCGTCGCGCCTACGGTGGTCACCGGTACGTTGAACGAGATGTACTTGCCGTTGGGCGAGAGTGCCACTGAATTCTGCTCGATGTTGCTCCCGAGGCCGAGCTTGGAGATGAGACCGGCCACGGAATAGACAAGGTAGCGGGTCGGCGTCGTCGGGTCCGGAAGCACGAAGTAGTAAGCACTCGAGCTCCCTGTCGCGACGGCGATCGCGCCCTTGTCCGTCACGTCCCCGCGATTCATGAGGTAGGGCAGCGACGTCTCCGTCACGACGTAGCTTCCGCTGCTGTTCTTCGTCACGCGCGTGATGAAGTTGCGAGTGGGTTCGTACGAGTGGAAGCCGTAGAGGTACGAGCCGTTCGACGAGATCCCCTTGAGCAACGCCCTGTAGGCGGTCGTGCCCCGGTCGATCTCCTGACACGGTCCGGCCGTGATGCAGATCATTCCGTTCTGCGTCTGCGGTTGCGAAACGTTGCGGAAGCCGACGGCGAGACCCGCATCGCTTGCCGAGGAGAGGATCGCGTCGAGAATGGAGGCCCCGTTCAGAGTCAGCGAGACCGGTTTCTTCGTCGTCACGTTGTACAGGAGCGGCTGCCCGGCGAAATTGGTTCCGGTGATCCACGTGCCGTTCTCGGAAATCCCGAATACGTAGTTCCAGCCGTTGATCACGAACTGGGACGCCGGGCCTGAGGCCGTGGCGGCTTCGAAGGGGCTCGGACAGCTCATCGAACCCTGGCATTCGAAGGTGATCCCGCCGGTGACGTTGTTCGTGCTGATGACGGCGATCCGGCCAGCGATGGCGTTCGTGTTCGGCGGCATCGGCGGGAACGGGACGATGGTGAATCCACTGGTGGTCCAGCGGAACACGCGCTGGAGACAGCCACTGCTGCCGAGCTTCGACGTGACGAAGCCGCCCACGACGCCATCGTTCGAGACGGCCTGCACGTTCGCCACGAACGAGCTCGGGGTGCATCCCGCGAAGGGCGCCGCGGACGACGAGACCACGATCCTGGAAACGATCGCGTCGTTCTTCGCACCGGCGGCGAGAATCTCGCCGGCCGCCAACGACAGGACCACGCATCCCGAAACGAAACCCACGCTGAACCTTCCGCTCATCGGCGTTCTCCTTTTCTGCCAAGGCATTCTGTGGTGATTCCGTGGCGCGTGTCCATCTGCGCACACCGCCGTCCCGGAATCGAACACCGCCGCGGGTCTAACTCATTGAAAACTCGCGCATGATGCGTGGCAACCCGCTTGCGGAAGGAGCGCGCCAACAATGGATATCTCCCGTCCCGACCTCGGCGAAAAAAAGCGAAAGCGCAAGATCATCATCACCGCGACGGTCATCGTCCTCGCGGCGCTTGCGGCCTTCGGCGTCTCGCGGCTCCCGTCCGCGGTTCCGCAAGTCGACAGCTCGGGACTCTTCATCGATGTCGTGAAGCGCGGACCGATGGTGCGGCAGGTGCGCGGCACGGGCGTGCTCGTGCCGGAGCTGGTGCGCTGGATTCCCGCGTCGACCGAGGCGCGCGTCGATCGCATCGTCGTGCGGCCGGGAACGATCGTGAAGGCCGACACCGTCATTCTCGAGTTGAGCAATCCCGAAGTCGAGCAGGCCGCGCAGGAGGCGGAGCTGCAGCTCGGCGCCGCGATCGCGGAGATGCGCAAGCGCGAAGTCGAGCTGCAAAGCTCCATCCTCGCGCAGCAGGCCAGCGCCGCGAACATCGAGGCGCAAATGGTCGAGGCGAAAGCGCAGGCCGACGTCGACGAAGAGCTGTCGCGCAACGGACTCACGTCCGCGCTGACCTTGAAACTCTCGCGCTTGCGCGCGAACGAGCTCGCGTCGCGCAGCGAGATCGAGAAGAAGCGGCTCGAGATCGCGCGCAAAGCCGCGGACGCGGAGCTGGCCGTGCAGCGCTCGCGCGTCGAACAGGTCCGCGCGCTCGCCAACCTCCGCAACTCGAATCGCGACGCGCTCCGCGTCCGCGCCGGCATCGACGGCGTGCTGCAGCAGCTGCCCGTCGAGATCGGACAACGCGTTCCGCCGGGCACGCCGCTCGCGCGCGTCGCGCAGCCGGAGCCGTTGAAAGCGGAGCTGCGCGTCGCGGAGACGCAGGCGCGCGACGTCGCGATCGGACAGAGCGTCGTCATCGACACGCGCGTCGGCACCGTGAACGGGCGCGTGACGCGCGTCGATCCGTCCGTGCAGAACGGCACGATCGGCGTCGACGTCGGCATCGAAGGCGTGCTGCCGAAAGGCGCGCGTCCCGATCTCACCGTGGACGGCGTGATCGAGCTCGAGCGGCTCGCCGACGTGCTCTATACCGGCCGCCCCGTGCAGGGCAGCGACGGCGCGACCATCGCGCTCTTCCGCGTCAGGGCCGACGGACACGACGCCGTACAAACGAATGTCACTCTGGGGCGTACATCAGTCAACAGCGTCGAGATCAAACAGGGCCTGCGCGAGGGCGACCGCGTCATCCTCTCCGACATGTCCGCGTGGAGCGAGCACCACAGGATTCGACTCGAATGAAGCGGATGGCAGATGGCAGATGGCGGATGGCTATTCTCGCGAATGCCATCTGCCATCCGCCATCCGCCATCTCCGAAGGAGAACAACCATGCAGTCGCTGATTCACCTCGACGGCCTCACCAAAGTGTTCTACACCGACGATCTCGAGACGCACGCGCTCTCCGGTGTGCACCTCGACATCTTGGAAGGGGAGTACGTCTCGATCGCCGGTCCGTCCGGCTGCGGCAAGTCGACGCTGCTCTCGATTCTCGGTCTCCTCGACTCGCCGACCGGCGGCGCGTACACGCTCAACGGCACGCCGGTCGCGCAGATCACGACCGCGCAGCGCGCGCGCATCCGCAACAAGGAAGTCGGATTCATTTTCCAGAGCTTCAACTTGATCGGCGATCTCACGGTCTACGAGAACGTCGAGCTGCCGCTGACGTATCGCCGCACCAGCGCCGGCGAGCGGAAGAAAGCGGTGCAGGCCGCGCTCGAGCGCGTCGGCATGTCGCATCGCATGAAGCACTATCCGGCGCAGCTCTCCGGCGGCCAGCAGCAGCGCGTGGCCGTCGCGCGCGCGATCGTCGGCAAGCCGTCGATCGTCCTCGCCGACGAGCCGACCGGAAACCTCGACTCGCGCAACGGCGAGGCGGTGATGACGCTGATGCGCGAGCTCAATCGCGACGGCGCGACGATCTGCATGGTCACGCACGATCCGCGCTACGCGAAGCACGCCGACCGTACCGTCCACCTCTTCGACGGCCGCGTCGTCGACGAAGAGAAGCCGATCGAAGAACACGAGTTGCGCGAGAGCGGATTCGACTTGCAGTAGCGGAGGTGAACGATGACGACCATCCGGTCGCTGTTTCGTGTCCCGGCATTCAGCACGACGGTGATCGCGACGTTCGCCATCGCCACGGCGGTCGTCGCCGCGACGTTCGCGCTCGTCTGGCACATTCTCGTGCGGCAGATGCCGTTCCCCGACGCCGAGCGATTGGTGTTCGTCTGGAACCGCTACGGCGTCGAGAAAGTGCAGAGCTCCTCGCTCTCCGCGCCTGACTTCGGCGATCGCCGCAAGGCGCGCGCGTTCGAGTCATCGGCGATCTGGCAGGAGCGCGGCGTCAATCTCAACGCCGCCGAGCCGCAGCGGCTCAACGCGATTCTCGTCACCGATGAATTCTTCCGCGTGCTGCGCGTCGCGCCGGCGGTCGGAGTGATTTCCAACGATGCCGACTCCGTGATGCTCAGCGACAGCGCGTGGCATCGCCTCTTCGGCGCGCGCCGCGACCTCGTCGGACAAACAATCGTTCTCAACGATCGTCCGCGCCGCATCGCCGCGATTCTTCCCGCCGGCTTCGCCTTTCCGTCATCGGACGCCGACGTCTTCCTCCCGCTGCGCCTCGAGGCGTCGGACTTCGCCGATGCGAATCGCGGCAACGAGTATTACTCGATGATCGCGCGCCTCCGCCCCGGCGTCTCGTTCGCCCAGGCGCAGGCGGAGATGGACGTGATCACGCGCGCGGTGATCAACGTCGTGCCCGACCGCACGTCATTCCTCAAGGAGACACGCTGGCACGTCGACGTCTTTCCGATGCGCGCCGACCTCGTGCGCCGCGCGCGCGCCGCTCTCTTGATGCTCTTCGGCGCGGGCGTGCTCGTGATGCTGCTCGCCACCGCGAACGTGATGGGACTCTTCATCGCCCGCACCGCCTCCCGCGAAAAGGAAATCGGCGTGCGACAAGCGCTGGGCGCGAACCGCACGCGCATCGCCGTCGAGCTCGCGTCGGAAGCGATCGTGCTCGCGTTTTTCGGAACGCTGATCGGAATCGTGCTTGCGCGTCTGGCGATGCCGTTCATCGCCGAGACGCACTTGCCGCGCATCGAAGAAGTGCGCATCGACGCCGGCGTGATCGCCTTCGCGCTCGCCGCATCGCTGTTGATGTCGCTCTGCATCGGCGCGGTCATCAGCGCCTGGACGTTCCGTCGCCGCACCACGCTCACCAACGATCGCGGCAACACCGCGAGCGCGGGCACGACGCGGCTTCGCTCCGTGCTCGTCTCCGCGCAGATCGCGATCGCGGTATTGCTCCTCTCCACCGGCACGCTGCTCGTGGAAAGCTACCGCCGGCTGCGCCAGGTCGACACCGGCTTCGACGCGAAGAACATGCTGACGTTCCGCATCGAGCTGCCGCGCGCGCGTTACTCGCCGCAGCAGCTCCGCACGTTCTTCAATGATCTGCAATCGCGACTCGGCGCGCTTCCGACCGTCGAGTCGAGCGCCGTCGTCACCGATCTGCCGTTCTCACCGAGCGACTGGAACGCGACGTTCGATGTTCCGGGATTCACCAGCGCGACGCCGTCCGCGCACTTCCGCGTCACCACGCCCGGCTACCTCAAGACGATGCGCATCCCGCTCTTGCGCGGACGCGATTTCACCGCGAACGATCGCGAAGGGACCGCGGAAGTCGCGCTCATCGACGACGTCGCCGCGAAGCGCTACTGGCCGAATCAGAATCCGATCGGACAACACCTCGACTTCAACGACCGCAAGGGAATCGAGATCGTCGGCGTCATCGGCTCGATTCGCGAGAACGCGCTCGATACCGCCGTGGAACCGCACGTGTATTTCTCCGAGGGATATCGACGCGAGCGCGCCATGTTCGGGGTCGTGCGGACGCAGGGGGATCCGCAGCGCGTCGCGGCCGATGTGCGCGCGATCGTCCGCTCGCTCGATCCCGCGCAGCCGATCTTCGCCATCCGCACGATGGAGGATTACCTCGACGAAGCGGTCGCGCAGCCGCGCCTCCGGGCATCGGTCGTCGCGCTCTCCGCGGCCGTCGCCGTCATCCTCTCGCTCATCGGCCTCTACGGCCTCACCGCGTACATCGTCACCGCCCGCACGCGCGAAGTCGGCGTCCGCATGGCCCTCGGCGCCACCGCCGCCCGCATCGGCGGCTCCGTCGTCGCCTGGGCGCTGCGCGTCTCCGCCTTCGGCGTCGTCGCCGGCATCGCCGGCGCCGTCGCGACGCTGCGCTTCATCCAGACCTTCTTCTTCGGCGTCGATCAGATTCGCGCCGGCACACTGATCGCCGTCGCGGTGATCTTTCTCTGCACCGCCCTCGCGGCGAGCCTCACCCCCGCGTTGCGCGCCGCGCGCGTCGATCCGGCGACCGCGCTGAGGCACGAATGAACGTAGGACTTATAGGACTTATAGGACGAATAGGACGAATAGGACGAATAGGACCTATAGGACTTCCTATTTGTCCTATCCGTCCTATTAGTCCAATTAGTCCTATCCAAGCCGCATCGCTGAGGCCCGAATGAAAAAACATCACGTTGCCGCCGTTGTCATTCTCACCATCGGCCTCGTCGTCGGCGCCAACGCCACGATTTTCACGGCGCTGAACGCGATTCTGTTGCGCAATCTCCCGGTTGCGCAACCCGACCGGCTCTTCCGCATCGCCGCCGTCACGCCGCGCGGCGAAACGCGTGAGGATGTTTCGTACGGCGACTTCGTCGCCATGCGCGATGCATATCCATCGATCGCCGCATTCAGCGGAACGCGCGGAACTCTCGGCATCGAATTCGTCTCCGACGATTTCTTCCGCGTGATCGGCGCGCAACTCGCGCGCGGGGCTCCCGGCGTCGTGATCAGCCGCGATCTCGAGCAGCGTATGTTCGGCGGCAACGCCCTCGGACGCACGCTCGAGATCGAAGGCAAGCGCGAGACGATCACCGGCATCGCCGCCGGCGCGTTTCGCGGAACGAACTTCGCCGCACCGGTCGACGTCTGGCTGCCGCTCGATCGCAGTGACGCGAACGCAGCCGTGCGCGTCATCGGACGACTCACGAACGGCGCGACGCTCGCCGGCGTGCAGGAGACGCTGACGCGCGCGCTTCCCGATCACAAACGGATCGCCCGCATTCGCGCCGGCGCGGAGCGCGCGATGCTGATCCAGCCCGGCGCGCCGAGGGCGATCTCGATCGCGCTGGCGATCGCTCTGGCGTTGATGATGATGGCCGCCCTCGTCGCCGCCGCGAGCGTCCTCGGCGTTCTCTTCGCGCGCATCGCCGTCCGCCGCCGCGATCTCGCGATCCGCGTCGCCCTCGGCGCGACGCCGCGCCGCGTCATGCGCGAGATCGTCTTCGAAACGCTGCCGCTCGCGATTCCTGCGGCGATCGTCGCGTACGTCATCGCGACGCTCGGCAGTCGCTTGTATCTTGCGCGCATCCCGATGCAATCGCGTCCGCCGCTCGACCTCGCGCCCGACGCGCGCGTCGCGCTCTTCACGCTGCTCCTCAGCGTCGCCGCGGTGTTCTGCGCGGCTCTCGTCGCCGCGTTCTACGCGCGCCGCACCGCGCCGGACGGCCTCTCGATGCGCGGCGGCTCGATGCGCACGCCGCCAATGCTGCGCTGGATCGTCGCCGTGCAGCTCGCGCTGTCCGTCGTCGTCCTGATCGTCGCGGGCTTGCTGCTTCAAACCGCACGCGCGTATCGCAACGTCGATCCCGGCTTCGAGTACACGCGGCAGCTGCGCGTTGCGGTCGACAGCGTTCCGCTGCCGCGCCTGCGTGAGATCGCGGAGCGACTGCGCGCGTTGAGCGGCACGACGCACGTCGCGATCGCGACGAACACACCGCTCGGGCGGCAAACGCACAGGACGTTCAAAGGCATCGACGGCGAGCCGATCGACGGCAACGTCACGTACTTTGACGGCGATTACTTCGGAGCCGTCGGCATTCCGCTGCTCCATGGAACGCTCAATGGAACGCTCAATGGAACGACGCCGATCGTCATCAACGAGACACTCGCCAGGCGCCGCCCCGATCTCCCATTCAGCGGCGTTGCACGCGACGCAAGACTCTCCGCCCTCGCCGAAGATCCCGCGCCGCATCTCTTTCTCCCGATCGAACGCGCGCCCGCGTTGCGCAACGCGTTCCTCGTCATTCGCACCACACGCGATCTCGCCGTCGCCACGCGCGACGTCAACGCCGTGCTCCTGGCATACGGAATCGTCCCGGCGACGCAGCGGCTCGAAGACTCCGTGCGCGTCGATCGCTGGCTCGCCGAGACCGCCTCGCTCGTCGTCGGCGCGCTCGCAACGCTGACGCTGCTCCTCGCCGCGGTCGGCCTCTTCGGCGTCGTCTCCGCCGGCGTCACCAGCCGCGCACGCGAGCTCGCCATCCGCGCGGCGCATGGCGCAACGCCGCTTGTGCTGGCGCGCCTGATCGCCGCGTCGAGCGGACGTCTCCTCGCCGGCGGAGCATTCGCCGGCGCACTGATCGCGATCCCCGCTGCACGATCTCTCGCGTCACTCCTCTTCGGCGTCACCGCCTTCGACCGCCTCACCTGGCTCGGCGTCTTTGGCGTCATCGCCATGACCGTCGCCATCGCGAGCGCGCTGCCCGCGCGCCGCGCGATGGCGGTCAACCCGAGCGAGCTTCTGCGGGAAAGCTAATGAATAGGACGAATAGGACACATAGGACAAATAGGACGAATAGGAAAAATAGGACATCCAAGTCCTATTCGTCCTACGGGTCTCATCGGTCCTATTCGTCCTATCAAGCCCACTAAAATGAACGACCTTCGCATCGCACTCCGTACTCTTCTCAAGTCGCCCGGCTTCACGTTCGCCGCGGTCGCGACGCTCGCGCTCGCGATCGGCGCGTCGACCGCGGTCTTCAGCATCGCCGACTCCGTGCTGCTCGAGCCGCTGCGCTATCGCGAGCCCGATCGCATCGTGCGGCTTGTCGGCGTCAATCCGAAAGGCGACGGCTTCGACGTCATCTCCTACCCCGACTACCTCGACGCCGTCTCGCAGAGCGGCGCGTTCGTGAAGGCCGCGGCATTTCAGGAGTGGACCCCTGCCGTCACCGGCGCGGGAGATGCCGAAGTGCTGCAGGGCGCCACGGTGGACAGCGGTTTCTTCGACGTCCTCGGCGTGCGCCCCGCCAAGGGCCGCTTCTTCGTCGCCGACGAAGACAAGCCAGGCGGCGACACGATCGTCGTGCTCAGCCACGCGCTCTGGCAGCGCAAGTTCGGCGCGCGCGACGTGATCGGCAAGACGATCCTCCTCGACGCACAGCCAATGACGATCGTCGGCATCGCGCCGAAGGATTACGAAGAGCCGTACCTCCTCGACAACACGCGCCGCATCGACATCTGGACGACGAACGCGCTCGATCTCGCGAATGACGCGGCGCCGCGCGGCAGCCGATCCTTCACCGCCATCGCGCGCCTGCGCGACGGCATCACGCTCGAGCAGGCCAACGCGCGGCTCGCCAACATCTCCGCGCGACTCGCGACGATGTACCGCGAGAACATCGGCAACGCGATGACCCTCGTGCCGCTGCGCGTCCGCATCACCGGCCGCGTGTCGCGGCCGCTGTGGATTCTCTTCGCGGCGGTGCTGCTCCTGCTGCTCCTCGCGTGCGTGAACATCGCGAACCTGCTGCTCGCGCGCATGGAGCGCAAGAGCCGTGACGCGGCGGTGCGTGTCGCCGTCGGTGCGAGCGGTTGGGACCTCGTGCGACAGGTCTTCGCCGAAACGATCCTTCTCGCGCTCGCCGGAACCGCGGGCGGCGTGCTGCTCAGCGTCGTCTTCATCCGCTCGATTGCCGCGTTCGGCGCCGATTCGATTCCGCGGCTCGCGAACGTCGGTCTCGATCTGCGCGTGCTGCTCTTCGTCATCGCCGCGACGTTCATGACCGCGCTGCTCATCGGATTGATTCCGGCGACACAGATGAAGCGCGCGCAAGTCTCGCTGCGCGTGTCGACGCGCGGCACGACCACCGCGGCGCCGGCGGCGCGCATGCAGTCCGCGCTGGTCGTCGTGCAGGTCGCGATCTCGATCACGCTGCTCATTGGCGCGATGCTCGTCGGACGGAGTCTGTGGAACCTGCTCAGCGTCGACAAAGGCATCGACGACCGCAACGCCGTCACGTTCAATCTCCGCGCGCCGCGCACGCAGTTTCTGAAACGGCCGGAGGTGATTCAGTACTACCGCGCGCTCACCGAGCGTCTTTCGCACGTTCCCGGCGTGGAAGCCGCGGGCGCGACGACGATCCTTCCGCTCGGCGGCGACTTCACCTCGCTGAGGTTCACGATCGAAGGACGTCCCGACCTCGCGCCCGGCGAGAAGCAGTCCGCGGAGCTGCGCGGCATCACGCCCGGCTACTTCGCATCGGTCGGACAGACGCTCATCGCCGGCCGCGACATCACCAGCGCCGACGACGCGAAAGCGCAACCGGTGATGGTGGTCGACGAGACGATGGCGAAGAAATACTGGCCCGGCCGGTCGCCGATCGGCGCGCGCGTGAAGACGCAGGGCACGCTGTTCGAAGTCGTCGGCATCGTCCGCGCGACGCGCATGCTCAACCTCGCCTCCGCGCCGGAACCGGCGATGTACGTGCCGCATGCACAGGCGCAGTCGTATCGGACGATGACGGTGATCGTGCGCAGCAAACAGTCGCTGGCCGCGCTCGCGCCGGCGATTCGTGCGGCCGTCGGCGCGACCGGATCGGACTCCGCGATCGGTGAGATTCGTCCGTATCGCGACGTCGTCGCCGGCTCCGTTTCCTCGCAGCGCTTCCGCGCGATTCTCCTCCTCGCGTTCGGCGCGGCCGCGCTCCTTCTCGCGACGCTCGGCGTCGCCGGCACGCTCGCGTACATCACGTCGCGCCGCGAGCGCGAGATCGGCGTGCGCATGGCCCTCGGCGCCACTGCAAAGGAAATCGTATCGCTCGTCCTCTCGCGCGGCGTGAAGCTCGTCGCCTTCGGCATTCTCTGCGGCGCGCTCGCGTCGCTCTTTCTCACGCGTCTTCTGCAGTCGATGCTCTTCGGCGTCGCGCCTGCCGATCCGCTTTCATTCGCCGCGGTCGCCGCGACGCTGCTCGTCGCCGGCATTGCCGCGTCCGCAATTCCCGCCGCCCGCGCAGCGCGCACCGATCCGATGACCGTCATGAGGTCCGAGTAAATGCTGCGAATCACGATCCGCTCGCTCGTCCGTACGCCCGGCTTCACCGTCGCGCTGCTCTCCGATTTCTGAGAGGTTCGATCATGTACGACCTTCGCTACGCGCTCCGCTCCCTGCTCCACGCTCCCGGCTTCGCCGCGGCGGCGATCCTGACGCTGGCCATTGCCATCGGCGCGAACGCCGCGATGTTCAGCATCCTCTACGGCGTCGTGCTGCATCCGCTCGACTTCCGCGATCCGTCGCGCGTCGTGCGCGTGTGGGAGACCGATCCGCATAACGCCAGCGATCGCGAAGGCGCGGCGTTCCCCGACTTCGAAGACTGGAAAGCGCAGCAGCGCGTCTTCACGTCGATGGCCGGCATGACGGCGAAGTCGCTGAATCTGACGGAGCCGAATGCGCTCGCCGAACCATTGAATGGACTCGCCGTCTCCTCCGAATACTTCTCGCTCCTCGGCGTGCCGCCGATCGCCGGACGCGATTTCATTCGCGACGACGACAAAGTCGGCGCGCCGCCGGTGGCAATTCTGAGCGACGCGTTGTGGCGCCGGCGCTTCGGTGCGCAGCAAAACGTCATCGGACGACGCATCGTCCTGGACGGCGCGAGCTACGAAGTCGTCGGTGTGATGCCGGCGAATGCGACGGTCTCGCGCGGCAATCCTTACGAACTGTGGGTGCCGCTCGCGACGGCGGACCCGCAGTTCCGCGACCTGCGCGGCGTGCACAACATCTACGTCATCGCGCGGCTGAAAGACGGCGTGAGTTTGCGCCAGACGCAAACAGAGATGAGCGTCATCATGACGCGCCTCGCGAAGCAGTACCCGAAGGAAGACGTCGCGACGCGCGGCGCGCACGTCGAGAGCTCGCTCGATGCGATCGTGCGCGATGCGCGTCCGAGGCTGTGGATCCTTGCGGCGGCGGTACTGGCGGTGTTGTTGATTGCGTGTATCAACGTCGCCGGATTGCTGCTCGCACGCGCTGACGCGCGCGCACGTGAGCTGGCCGTCCGCGCGAGCATGGGCGCGTCGCGCGCGCGTCTCGCGCGGCAGCTCATCACCGAGAGCGCGACCATCGCCGTCATCGGCGGCACGCTCGGCATCGCGCTGGCGTGGTGGCTCACGCGTACGTTCGTCGCGCTTGCGCCCGCGCTGCCGCGCGCGCAGAACATCGCGCTCAATCTGCCGGTGCTTCTCTTCACCGCCGGCGTGTCGCTCCTGTCGGCGATGCTCTTCGGCATCGTCCCCGCGCTGCGCAGCTCCGCCGTGAAACCGGCAGGCGCGCTCGCCGGCGCACGCGGCGTGTTGCGCGCGACGCGCACGGCAGGCAGAGGAGTGATGGTCATCGTCGAGGTGGCGCTCGCGGTCGTCCTCGTGATCGGCGCGGGACTCTTGCTGAAAAGCTTTTCGAACTTGATGGACGTCGATCTCGGCATGTCGACGGAGCACATCGTCACGTTCTCAATGCAATTGCCGGAAACGAAATATCTACCGCCGGATCGCAAGACCTATTCGAAGTGGCCGCAGGCCTTCCAGTTTTACGACACGGTGCTCGAGCGCGCCCCGGCGATGCCCGGCATCCGCTCCGCCGCCCTCGGAATGAATCATCCGCTCGACGCCGGATTCACGTCGCAGATCACGGTCGTCGGCAAACCGGAAGTTCCTGGACCGAAAGACGAAGTCGGCATCCGGCCGGTGAGCCCGAGTTACTTCTCGACGCTCGGCATCGCGCTGATGCGCGGCCGCGCGCTCTCGCGCGACGATCGCACGACCGCGCCGCCCGTCGTCGTGATCAACGAGGCGCTCGCGCAGAAATACTTTCCGAACGAGAACCCGCTCGGTAGACAGGTGAACTTCTGGGGCACGCCGCGCACGATCGTCGGGCTCGTGAAAGGGGAGCGCTTCGGCGGGCCGCAAAATGCCGCGCAGCCCGCGCTCTATCCGCCGCTCACGCAGGTTCCGATGAGCGCGCTGAGTCTCGTCGTCCGCAGCACGAGCAGCGAGTCCGCGACCATCGCGCAGGTGCGCTCGATGATGAAATCGATCGATCCTGACATCGCGCTCTTCGACGTCGGCACGCTCGATCAGGCCATCACGCGAACCGTGCAGACGCCGCGCTTCCAGGCAATCCTCATCACGTCGTTCGGCGGCATCGCGCTGCTCCTCGCCGCGATCGGCTTGTACGCGCTGATCTCCTATCAGGTGCAGCAGCGCACGAACGAGATCGGCATCCGCATCGCCCTCGGCGCAACCACCGCCGAAGTCGCGCGCATGGTGCTGCGCCGCGCCGCAAGGCTCGCGATCGCCGGCGTCGCGATCGGACTCGCCGGTGCATTCGCCACGCGCAAATTTCTCGCAGCGCTGCTCTTTCAAACCAGCGCGACCGATCCCGCGATTTACATCGGCGTTCCGCTGCTCCTCGGCGCGATCGTGCTCATCGCCAGTTATCTCCCCGCGCGCCGCGCGATGCGCATCGATCCCGCCGTAGCACTGAGGACCGAATGATCCTCCGCGCGCTTCGCTCGCTCCTCCGCCAACCCGCCGCGCCCGCGATCGCCGTGATCACGCTCGCGCTCGGCCTCGCGATCTCGACCGCGCTCTTCACCGTCGCGCGCGACGTCGTGCTTCGCCCGTTCCCGATCCGCGAGCAGGACCGCGTCGCCGCGATCTGGTCGCACGTGCCGTCGCGCAGCGTGCCGCACCTCGAGATCACGTATGCCGAGTACGAACTGATCCGCGCGCAGGCGAAGTCGCTCGAAGACATGGCCGCGCTCTCGGCCGCGAACTTCGACGTCGTGATGAACATCCCCGATCCCGTGCAGGTCCGCGCGAATTTCGTGACGCGCACGTTCTACCCGCTCCTCGGCGCGCACGCGCAGCGCGGAAGACTCTTCATCGACGCCGAGCACACGCCGAAGTCGCCGAACTCGATGCTCATCAGCGATCGTTTGTGGCGGACGCTCTTCGGCAGCCGCAACGTCATCGGCAAGGTGATCGACGTGCAGGGCACGCAGTGCACGATCGTCGGAGTGCTGCCGCCCGATTTGAACGTCCCCGCGTTCGCCGACGTCGTCTTCACGATGGAGCCGAACTTCATCAACGCCAGCGAAGCGGACAGGAACAACTCCGTCCTCGAAGGCCTGGCGCGACTGAAACCGGGAGTGACGCTCGCGACCGCGCAGTCGGAGATCAACACGATCTGCGCGCGGCTCGAAAGCGTGAATCGAGATCAATACGGCGGCGTGCGCAAGAAGCTGATCCCGTTCGTCAACGAAGTTCTCGGCACGACGCGTCCGGCGATGATCACGCTCTTTGTGATGTCGCTCCTCGTCCTCGCCATCGCCACGTTCAATGTTGCCAACATCTTCGTCGCGCGCGCGGTCACGCGGCAGCGCGATCTCGCGATCCGCGCCGCCCTCGGCGCCACGCGCAGCGCGCTGCTGCGCGAGACGCTCGCCGAAACCACGCTCGTTGCGCTCTTCGCTGCCGCGATTGGCTTCGTCGTCGCGCAGGGCGCGGTCCTGCTGCTCACGCGCGTCGCACCCGAGACCGTGCCGCGGATCGATCAGGTACACGTCAGCCTGACGACGTATCTCTTCGCTGCCGCGGCCTCGCTCGTCGTCGCGCTCCTCTGCGCGGGCGTCGCATCGCTGCGCCGCGGCGGATGGATGTCGCTGCGCGAAGACATCGATCGCGCGCACGCCGCGCAGCGCTCGCGCAAACTCCTCGCAATCCTTGCGGGCGTGCAGCTCACCGTCGCGCTCGTGCTCCTCACCAGCGCTGCGCTGATGATGCGCAGCTTCGCTTCGATCTCCAGCATCGACGCCGGATTCAGTCGCGAGCGTGTGCTTACGGCGCAATTACCGCTTCCCGGCGCGCCGTATTCTGACGCGGCGGTCCGGCGTCGATTTTTCGCCACCCTCCTCGATCGCCTGCGCAGCGCGCCCGGCGTCAGCGCCGCGGGCGCAACGCTCATCCGTCCGCTCGAGCTCGAAGTCGGATGGGACTGGACGTACACCGCCGAGGGACAGACGGCGGACACGCAAGTGAAAAACCCGCTCGCGAATCTCGTCGCGATCACGCCGGGCTATCTCGAGGCGATGGGCATTCCGCTGCTGCGCGGCCGCGCGTTCAACGATCACGACAACGAGAAATCCGACAAGGTGATGATCGTCGGCCGCGCGTTCGCAATGCGGCACTGGGGCACGATCGACGTCGTCGGCAAGCGCGTCAAATCCGGCAAGCTCGATTCCGACAAACCGTGGCGCACGATCGTCGGCGTCGCCGGCGACGTCCGCTATCGCGGCCTGATGGTCGACAAGCTCGACGTCTACCATCCGTACACGCAGAGTCCGTGGACGCCGCAGTATGTCGCGTTGCGCACGACCGTTTCTCCGCGCGCCGCCGAAGCGACGCTGCGCTCGATCGTGAAGTCGATGGACCCGCACGTGCCGGTCGCCGCCGTGCGCACGACCGAAGATCTGGTCGAAGCGAAAATCGCGCAGCCGCGGCTCAACGCCTGGATCATCGGCGTCTTCGCCGCGGTGTCGATGCTGCTCTCGATCATCGGCGTGTACGCGGTGCTCAACTACGCCGTGCGCAACCGCGTCGGCGAGATGGGCGTCCGCCTCGCCCTCGGCGCGCGCGGCAACGACCTCCTGCGCCTCGTCCTCCGCGAAGCCGTCTTCGTCGCGTCAGGCGCATCGATCGCCGGCGCCATCGCCTCCCTCTTCGTCACGCGCGTCCTCGCCGGATTCCTCTACGGCGTCGCGCGCGTCGAGCCGCTCACATTGCTCGCCGTCGTCGTCGCGATCATCGCCGCCGCCCTCGCCGGCAGCGTCGTCCCCGCGATCCGCGCGTCGCGCATCGATCCGGTGGTTGCATTGAGAGACGGAACGTCATGGCGCTAGCGGATGGCCGATGGCAGATGGCAGATGGCGGACCGCCTCGCCGGGTCCTACTTCTGCCATCCGCCATCCGCCATCTGCCATCGGCCGCGCAGCCCGGAACGACAGGCCGTAAGGAATCCTCATGCCCTTGATCCGCACCGAAAAACTCACGAAAACCGTCCCCCAGGGCCATGGCCGGTTGTGGCTCCTGCGCGACGTCGACATGCACGTCGACGAGGGGGAGTTCGTCTCCATCATGGGCCCGAGCGGCGCCGGCAAGACGACGCTCCTGCACATCCTCGGCATGCACGATGCCGATTGGGAAGGGAGCTTCACGATCGACGGCACGAAGATCGAGTCGCTCTCCGCGAAGCACCGCGCGGATTTGCAGCGCCGCACCGTCGGCTTCGTTTTCCAGAGCTATCACCTCATCGACGATCTGACCGTCGCCGAGAATCTCGACGTCCCGCTGCGCTATCGCGACGTGCCGAAGCGCGAGCGCGAGAGCATCGTCGCCGACGTGCTCGATCGCTTTCGCATCGTCGCGAAAAAAGACTTGTATCCGTCGCAGTTGTCGGGCGGCCAGCAGCAGCTCGTCGGCATCGCGCGCGCGATCGTCTCGAACCCGCGCGTGATTCTCGCCGACGAGCCGACCGGCAATCTCCACTCCGATCAGGCGCGTGAGATCATGGAGCTGTTCCGCACGCTGCATCGCGGCGGAACGACCATCGTGCAGGTGACGCACTCCGAAGAGAATGCCGCGTACGGCGACCGCGTGGTTCGCTTGCACGACGGGCGGGTCGTGCGATGACGGCACCGCGCATTCTGATCGCCGACGATCAGCCGGATGTGCTCGAGGCGCTGCGCCTTCTCTTGAAAAGCGAAGGCTTCGCCGTCGACACCGTCACATCGCCCGGCGCGGTGTATCGCGCCGTCGAGGCGAATGCGTACGACCTGCTGCTCATCGATCTCAACTACGCGCGCGACACGACCTCGGGCAGCGAAGGGCTCGAGCTGCTCGAACAACTGCATGCGTACGACGAACTGCTGCCGGTGGTCGTGATGACGGCATGGGGCTCGGTCGATCTCGCCGTCGCCGCGATGCGGCTCGGCGCGCGCGACTTCGTACAGAAGCCGTGGGAAAACGAGAAGTTGCTCGCCACGCTGCGCACGCACGTCGAGCTCGGGCGCGCGCTGCGCAAAGGGCAACGCCTCGAAGCCGTGCTTCGCGCCGGCGACGATCATCCCGCGCTCATCGCGCAGTCGCGCGCGATGCGTCCCGTGCTCGACATGATCGAGCGCATCGGTCCGTCCGACGCGAACGTCCTCATCACCGGCGAGAACGGCACGGGCAAAGGCGTGATCGCGCGCGCGCTCCACGCACGCTCGCGCCGCGCCGCGCGTCCGCTCGTGTCGGTCAACGTCGGCGGATTGCCGGAGTCACTCTTCGAAAGCGAATTGTTCGGCCACGTGAAAGGTGCATTCACCGACGCGCGCGTCGATCGCGTCGGCCGTTTCGAGCTCGCCGACGGCGGCACGCTCTTCCTCGACGAGATCGCGAACGTGCCGCCCGCGCAGCAGGCGAAATTGCTGCGCGTGCTGGAGACCGGCGAATTCGAGCGCGTCGGATCGTCGCAGACGCGCCGCACCGATGTGCGCCTGCTCTCCGCCACCAACGCGCGCCTCGACGAAGAAGTCGAGCGCGGACGCTTTCGACAGGACTTGTTTTTCCGCCTGCGCACCGTCGAGATCCACCTCCCGCCGCTGCGCGACCGTCGCGACGACATTCCGCCGCTCGCCAGTCACTTCCTCTCCGCGCACGCCGCGCGCTATCGAAAAAACATCAGCGGCTTCGACGAGTCGGCGATGAAGGCGCTGCTCGCGCACGAATGGACCGGCAACGTGCGCGAGCTCGACCACTCCGTCGAGCGCGCCGTGCTGATGGCCGCCGGCAGTACGATCCGCGCGCAAGACCTCGGCCTCACGCGCCCCTCCGCCGACCGCGCGCCGCGCATCGAAGACATGAGCATCGAAGAAGTGGAGATGCTCCTCATCCGCAAAGCCCTCGCACGCTTCGCCGGAAACGTCAGCCGCGCCGCCGAGGCGCTGGGGTTGAGCCGCAGCGCGCTGTATCGAAGGATTCAGAGGTACGGGTTGTAGGTCCGGGTGCCGGGTGCCGGGTGCCGGGTGCTGAGTGCTGCGTGCTGCGTGGCTGTACACCCAGCACCCAGCACCCAGCACCCGGCACCCAGCACCCAGCACCCGGCACCCAGCACCCAGCACGTATGATCCAAGTGTGAAACGCTACGACCAGCGCGTCATCGCCGCGGGGCTGGTTTCGATCGCGCCGGTCGTGCTCGCGCTCGTCGCGCTGCTGATGATCGATCCGCACGATCGCGGTACGCGCGTCACGATCGGCATCGTCGTCGCGATCTCGCTGCTCATCTTCGTCGCCGCGACGCGCGCGCAGTTGGTTTATCCGCTGCGCACACTTTCGAACCTCATCTCCGCGTTGCGCGAGGAGGACTACTCGATCCGCGCGCGCGGTGCGAAGCGCGACGACTCGTTCGGCGAGGTGATGACGGAGCTCAATCTGCTGACCGACACGCTGCGCTCGCGCCGCTTCGGCGAGATCGAAGCGACCGCGCTCGTGCGATCCGTCGTCGAGCAGATCGACTCCGCGATCTTCACGTTCGACGATCAATGGCGGCTCCGTCTCGTCAATCGCGCCGGCGAGCGTCTCCTCGGGCGTCCCGCCGAACAGCTGCACGCGCGCACCGCGCAGGACCTCGGCCTCGAGGCCTTTCTCAGCGGCGACGAAACGTTTACCGCCGAAGTCTTGCTGCCCGGCGGACACGGACGCTTTCGCATTCGCCGCACGACGTTTCGCGAACAGGGCGTGCCGCATTTTCTGCTCGTGATGTCCGACCTCAGCCGCACGCTGCGCGAAGAAGAGCGGCAGGCGTGGCAACGATTGCTGCGCGTGTTGTCGCACGAGCTCAACAACTCGCTCGCGCCGATTCGCTCGATCGCGGCGAGCCTCTCCTCGATCTTGGCGCGCGAGCAACTGCCCGACGGCTGGCTCGACGACGCGCAGCGCGGACTCGGCGTGATCGGCGCGCGCACCGAGGGGCTCACGAGATTCCTGCAGGCGTATGCGCAGCTCGCACGACTGCCGCAGCCGGTGCTGCGTCCCATGAGCGTGGGCGAGACGGTGAGACGCGTGGCCGGACTCGAGACGCGGCAGCGGGTCGAAGTGGTCGAAGGACCGCAGGTGCGCATTCACGCGGACCGCGATCAGATCGAGCAGCTGCTCATCAATCTGGTGCGCAATGCCGTCGACGCCGCGCTGGAAACGGGTGGCGGTGTGTCGGTGTCGTGGTCGGCGAATGCGGAATCGGTCGAGATCAGTGTGATCGACGAAGGCGTGGGCATCAGCGGAACGGCGAATCTCTTCGTCCCGTTTTTCACCACGAAGCCGTCGGGGACGGGAATCGGACTGACGCTCGCGCGCCAGATCGCCGAGGCCCACAATGGGATTCTCACGCTCTCGCCGAGACACGCGCCGGCGCAGGGAACCATCGCGCGGCTGAGGCTGCCGAGGTAAACTGGTGTCATGAGCTTGTATGGCTTGCTGACAGAGATCGCCCTTGCAATCGTCGCCGGTCTTCACATCATCTTCTTCGCACTCGAGTCCCTACTCTGGACGAAACCGGCCGGGCGCAAGGTCTTCGGCACGACGGCCGAGGAGGCGGAAACCACGAAAGTGCTGGCCCTCAATCAGGGCTTCTACAATCTCTTTCTCGCGGCCGGACTCATTTGGAGTCTCGTCGCCGACGAATGCTCGTTCCAAATCAAAATCTTCTTCCTGTCCTGTGTCATCGTTGCCGGCATTGTGGGAGGGATCACTGCCAAACGATCGATTCTGATCGTGCAGGCACTGCCGGCCTTCATCGCGCTGTTGCTCGTCTTCTTCACCCAGCGCTGAGTCTTGACAGGACGTCATGACGGACATAAATAGTCCGCCATGGCATTATCGTTCGACAAGAGAATCATCGGCTACGGTGCGCTGAACCTGCATTTCGACCGGGGCCTCGGCGCCTCCGGCGCAACGGGCGGCAAGACGCTGCTGACCTTTATCCGTTCGCTGTACAAGAAAGTCAATCACGTCAAAGTCATCATCTTCCGCAAAGCCACGGCGGAAGTGCCCGCGGAAAATGCCATTCAGCTGTATCAACCCGACGGCACGATCAATCAGGCCTTGATCGACAATTTGAGAGCACTCGTCGAGGAAGCGCGCCGCCTCGAACCGCAATTCTGGGTGCAGATCTGTGTCTGGCATCATCAAGCCATCGCGGATCAGCGCGAATATCCGGACAATGCTCCCGCCGTGCTCGCTCCCAACTGGACCGTAGGCGCCGCGAAGCGCCTTCAGGACTACTATGCGCCTTCGGCGTCGAGGCAGGCGGCCTTCGCAGAGCACAAGAGACTCTTTGAGCGCATCGCCCGGGAATTCAGCGGATACGACAACGTCCTCTTCGAAGTCGGAAATGAGATGCGGATCTGGAACGATGACCGTCTGCCGGACTCGGACCAGCTCGACCCGGGAAAAGCAGGCGATGAGCGTAACCTCAAGGCCTGGCTCGCCGGCAATCTTCAGGCATTACGTGGCGCCGCCTCGCGTCCGATCCGCGTGTGCACCAGCAGCGGGATCGATAACGAATACATTTTCTTCAAACCGTCGAGCGGCGGCCTCGATGTCGACTTCTACGATTTCCACGCTGGCCAATGGGGAATGACCGACGGAACCAGGGCCAGGAACCCAGACAAGACCAGCACCAAATATCCGGCCGGCATTCGCGGCTGCAGAGACAACGCCGCGGTCTACAAACCTGGCGCCAAGGTGCTGATCAACACCGACGGTCTTTTCGGCCCCGAGAAATTGGAGACGTCGGCGGAATTCGCACAATATATGGAACTGTGGGTGAGAGAGGCGTTTCAGAAGGGCGTGAGCTTCGTGACCAAAGGCTTCTATCCGCCGGGAGTCGCGGATATCAGCAAACCGATGCTCAACGTCCTGGAGCGCGTCGCCAATTCGATTCCGGAGTGATACTCTCCGCGATTGAAGGAGAAATCATGGGGCGTCGCACCATTCTCATTCTGGCAGTTCTCGCGATCATTGTGTGGCTCGTGCAGTTGACGCCGATGGCGTTCCTGCCCAAAGACGCCGCCGACTTTGCCGGCGGACTGGCGGCCGGACTGACCATCGGTGCGATCGTGTCGTGGGTGGTCACGCGATCGCCACAATGATCGCTTTGGACTGCGGCGGCTTTCGCCGCCGCTTTTGTATACGTATGACAAAGCGGCAGCATAGCTGCCGCACTCCAAAGAACTACACCCCGAACTGCTGCAAATGGTGGTCGATGTGCTTGTACATCATCTCGCCCCATTGCTCACCCGTCAGCTTCCCGAAGAACGCGTGCGTCTCGTTGGCGGCGGCCGCGGGTCCGCGGTCGACGAACTGTTGGATGAGTCCCTTCAAACGCGTTTGCTCCGCGGTGAAGTCGCGTTCGTCGGCGACGACGAAGGACGGATCGGTCGGCGAGTTGCGGCTCCACGGTTTCTCGCCGAGGATCGATTTCTTGAAGAACGGCATCAGGATTTTGCCGATCAGTTTCTGCTTCATCGGGCGGATGCCGGTGCCGGCTTCGAGCGCGATCGCGCAATGACAGAGCGCCTGCGCCGAATTCATTTTTCCCCATTGGCGCTGGCTGTCCGGTTTCAATGCGTCAAGGCGGCCGAGGAGCGATTCGCGATCTCCGGATTCAAACAATGTTTTCATAGGTCATGGAAGTTTACAGCGCCGACATGACTTTTCGATGCGTTTCGCTCTAATTTCGCGTCATGCGCTGGCTCGCGGTCGCGCTCCTGGTCGTCCTGGCGACGGGCAACGTCGCGCAGCCGGACCCGCCTCCCGCGCACGTCTACTTCGCCAAACACGTCCGTCCGATCCTCGAGGCGAAATGCCAGCCCTGCCACTTCGCGGGCGGCAAGATGTACGCGAAGCTTCCCTTCGATCAGCCCTCGACCATCCTCACCCTCGGCGAGAGACTCTTCACGCGCATCCGCGACGAGCAGAGCCGCGCGACGATCCGGCAGTTCCTCGTGGAAGGAAAAAAGGCCCGCCCCTAACTTTTTCCGCAACTTTCGGTCTCTTGCTACGTAATTCTTCGTACGCTGGAGGATTCATGACCTTTTGGAGATCTACGCTTCTTCTGCTCCTGCTGCCGGCCGCCGTTGCGCTCGCGGACGCGCCTCCGCCTCCGGGACCGATGACCATCCCGCGTACGAGCGCGCCGATCGTCCTCGACGGCGACCTCTCCGACACCGCATGGCAGCAGGCCGCGGTGATCGACAAGTTCTACGAGACTTCGCCCGGCGACAACATTCCCGCGAAAGTGCGTACCGTCGCGTACGTCACGTACGACAACAAATACTTCTACATCGGCGTCCGTTGCGACGATCCCGATCCGAAGAAAATCCGCGCGCCGTTCGTCGACCGCGACGCCGTGATCGGCACCGACGACAACATCGCGGTCTTTCTCGACACCCGTAATGACAAACGGTCGGCGATGGAACTGCGCGTCAATCCGCGCGGCATTCAGGGCGACGGTATCTTCAACGACGCCAACCAGAGCGAAGATTTTTCGCCTGATTTTTTCTATGACACGGCGGCGCGCATCGACGACAAGGGATGGAGCGCGGAGTTCCGCATCCCGTTCTCGTCCCTACGCTATGACCGCGGCGATCCGCAGACCTGGAACATCCTCGTGTGGCGTAATTATCCGCGCGATTTCCGCTACGCCTTTCATAGCGCGCCGCTGCCGCGCAACTCGAATTGCCTCGTCTGCAATACCCATCCAATTACCGGCCTGACGGGACTGCCGTCGGCCGGCCATCTCGTTGCCGCGCCGTATGTGACGGCGGAAAACGTCGCCACTCCGAACGGCGCTCCCGGATCGGGGCTCAGCAGCGGCGATACCGACGGCGACGCGGGACTTGACGTGAAGTGGAATCCGAGCGCGAACAATGCGGTCGATCTCACGATCAATCCCGATTTCTCGCAGATCGAGGCGGACGTTCCGCAAATCACGACCAATCGGCGCTTCGCCGTGTTCTTTCCCGAAAAACGCCCGTTCTTTCTCGAAGGGTTCGATTTCTTCGACACGCCGTTGAATGTCGCGTACACGCGCACGATTACGTCGCCGCGCGCCGGCGCGCGTATTACGGGCAAGAGCGGGCCGATCGGCTATACGGTGCTGGTGACCGAGGACCGCGGGGGCGGATTGACGATCATCCCCGGTGCGCTGGGCTCGGGATTTGCGCCGCAGGATTTCAAGTCGTACGCGACGATCGGCCGTATGCGGCGCGACTTCGGCTCGTCCTTCGTCGGCGCCGTCATTACGGACCGTGAGATCAGCGGCGGCGGACACAATCGCGTGCTCGGCCCCGATTTCAACTGGCGTCCCGATCAGAGCAACTCCGTGACCGCGCAGCTGCTTTACAGCGACACGAAAAATCCCGATCGTCCCGATTTGTCCCCGGTGTGGAACGGCGAGAGCCTGACGTCGCACGCGTTTACGGCCTCCTGGGGCCATCTCAATGCGACGCATGACTGGTTCTTCAATTTCCGCGACATCGGCGACGCGTTCCGCGCGGACCTCGGCTTCATTCCGCAGGTCGGATATCGCGAGGGCTACGGCGAATTCGGCAAGCGCTATTTCCCGGAGAAAGGCAAAATCCGCTTCCTGCGCCCGTTCGTCACCGCCGATCTGCAGACCAATCGCGACGGTGACACGATTTTCCAGCAGGCGTCGGTCGGAGTGAACGGCTTCGGCGCGAAGAATCTCCAGTTCTTCCTCAGTCTCTATCCCGGCGAGCGCATTCGCGTCGGCGACGAACTGCTGCAGCAGACGTATTTCACCTGGCTGGTGCAATACGACCCGTCGCGCCGCCTGCCGCGCGTCTCATTACAGGGCCGTACCGGCCAGTCGATCGATTTCTCGAGCGGCACGGTCGGCAACGGAACGTCATTGACGGCGACTGCGACAGTGCGCCCGATGGACCGCATCGACCTGCAACTCAACGCCAGCCGCGAATGGCTCGACGCCGACGCCGGTCGCGTGTTCACGGAGACGATCGAGCGCCTCCGCGCACAATACAGTTTCTCGGCAAAATCGCTGCTGCGCGTCATCGCCCAATACGACAATATCGAATTCGGTGACGGCGGCGCCCACGCCGGAAATTTCCTCGGCTCCGTCCTCTACAGTTACAAACTGAACTGGCAGACCGTGCTCTTCCTCGGCTACGGCGACGATCGCGTGATTCTGCCGAACAACGACCTCGCGAAGACCGGTCGTTCGCTGTTCTTCAAGGTGAGCTACGCCTACCAGCGGTAATTCGTCACCGTTTTCTTCGACGGACTTGTGGAGCGGCGGCCGCCCTCGGCCGCCGGGTCAATTGGCAGTGATCATCCGCCGTCCTTGGCGCCCGAGGGCGGGCGCCGCTCCACAGGCTGGCTGAAGCCCGGCGATCACACCGTGATGCTCGGATTGGGCCACTGGTCCTGGCCGGCCCAGATGAGGTAGGCGGTCGTGTGCTGATACGCCGCCTCGGCGAAATACTCTTTGATGTCCGTGATTTTCGGGTTCTGCTGTGTTCCGGTAAAGGTCGCCGGTTGCGGATTGAGCGGTGTGTAGTGGTCGTGCTCGATGACGGCGAGCACGATATCGACGGCGACGGCGACGGGATCGATCCTGCTCCCATAGAGCGTCGACAATTCCTTCATGTGGGGCGTGTCCCAGGCGTGGGGAACGACGTCGATCGAATTCCAGACCCGCTGCAGATTCGGAAATTTGCTCTGGAAATAGCCGGCGAATCCGGCGTCGCCGGGAGTCGGGCCGGCGAACGCGAACGGGTAAAGCGTCGCATGATTGTCGGCGTCCCACGTCGACTTCAGATCTTCGAGCGCCAGCGTGAGCGTCGGCGCGAGCGCGCCGCCGAGGCTGTGGCCGGCCGTATAAATGTTGATCGGACCGTTGTTGGTCAGCGTGCTGAGGAAACTGACGAGCCGCAATCCGACGCCCGGGAGCGGATCGCAGGGCGGCGTGATATTGAGCAGGACCGTGAGTCCGATCGACGTGCCGTGGGACATGCGCGGCGTCGGCTGGAAATTGTTGGGATAAGGCCAGCGAACGGTCCCGTCGACGAGGAAATCCTCGAGGACCCAGTCGGCGAGAGAATACGGATCGGTCCCGGCGATCGCGAACGCGTAATCATTCGTGTCGCCGTTCTGTACCACGTAAAGGACGTTGTCGATGTGGCGTCCCTCGAGATTGATCGGGAACGAGTAAATCGCCGGTCCCCAGATCACTTTCCAGGCCGCGTTGTATTCGGAATTGAGCGTCTGCAGACGTCCCTGAATCAATGGATACAATTGCTGCGCGGTCGCGCAGTCCTTCGTGTACGGGTTCTTGTCGTCGATACCGGCGGAAAACGAAAGCCAAAGCATGGTCTGGGCCGGATTCGTAAAGCTCATATTCACTCTCCTTTGATCGGCCGCAGCGGGTCCATCGCGGGGTCGACCTTGATCCACACCAGCGCGCCGGTGCGCTCGGCATAGGCGCGCTTCAGTTCCTTGTCCGCTTTGCCGCGCTCCCCGAGGTGGGCGTAAAGCGCGGCCATGTAATAGGGCGGCAGATATTCGTTGCGCCGTTCGAGCTCGCGCGTCATTTCCTCGGCGACTTTGCGATCGCCGGCCGCGAGATGCGCGCGGATGAGCCAGGTGCGGAAGACGACGATGTCGAGCTGCTTCAATGCCGTCTTCAATGCGGCGAGCGCCTCGCGCGGCTTGCCGGATTCGAGATAGGCGAGGCCGAGGTAGGCGTGGCCGGGCGCGAAGCTCGGGAAAAGCTGCGTGGTGCGGCGCGTCTGTTCGATCGCGGAGCCGTAGCGGCGCGCCATCGTCTCGTTCCAGCCGACGACGGCGTTGATGATCGGGGACATCGGATCGAGATCGAGCGCTTTCGATCCCTCGTGCCGCGCTTCGTCGAATCGACCGACCGCGGTCAGAAATTCGGCGTACCACTGATGTGCCGTCGCGTAATTCGGGTTCAATGCAATCGCGCGTTTGTACTCGCGCTCCGCCGCGTTCCAATCCCACTCGTAATTGTGAATCGCATACGCGAGCGACGTGTGCGCCTCGGCGAGCTGGTCGTCGATCGACAATGCCTTCTGTGCGGCCGCTTTTGCTTTCGGGAACGTCTCGCGCGTCGGCAGTCCGGCCCAGATGTCGAGGAGGTTGTAGCAGTCGGCGAGTCCGGCGTAGGCGAGCGCGTATTGCGGATCGATCTCGATCGCCTGATTGAAGAAATCGATCGCTTTGTACAGTCCGCCGGCGTCGCGCTTGTTCCATTGAAAGCGTCCCTTGAGATAGAGCTCGAACGCGCGCGGATCGGTCGTGAAACGCTTGGCGAGGAGCTGCCGCTCGCGCCCGGTCAGCTCGAGGCGCAGCATGCGCGCGATTTCCGAGGCGATCGACTGCTGGACCGCGAAGAGATCGGCGCGCGCGACTTGATAACGATTGCCCCAGATCTGCGAGTTGTCGCTCGCATCGATCAGCTCCGCGCTGACGACGAGCCGGTCGCCGACCGTCTCCACGCGTCCGATCACGACGCTGCTCACGTGCAGCTCGCGCCCGACACGCAGCGGCTCCGGCGCCTGTCCCTTGTAATGAAACACCGAGGTGCGCGACATCACGCGCAGCGACGGCACCTGCGCGAGGGTGTTGATCAGCGTCTCGGTGATGCCGTCGGACAGATACTCCGCCTCGGCATCGCCGGTGCCGTTGAGGAAGGGGAGGATGGCTAACGAACGCTCAGTGGAGCGGCGGCCGCTTCGGCCGCCGATTTCTCGCGAGGGGTCGGCGGCCGAGGGCGGCCGCCGCTCCACCAGCGCGTAAACAATCGTGATCACGACCATCACCGCGATCGCGACGCTCCCCCAGATCACGCGCCGCCGCTTCCGCTCGTGCGGCGCCTCGAACGTGAGCGACGACGTGCCGATCGCGCGCAGCGCGAAGGCGAGATCGCGCGCGGACTGGAAACGCTCGGCGCGATTTTTCTCAAGGCAGCGCTGCACGACGCGCGCGAGCTCGTACGGAATCATCTTCTGCGTCGAAGAGAAAACATCCGGCGTTTCGGTGAGGATCGCCGAGAGCGAGTCGATGACCGTTTTGCGGATGAACGCCCCGCGGCCGGTGACCATCTCGTACAGCACGCAGCCGAGCGCGAAGATGTCGGTGGTGGTGTCGACCGGCTCGCCGCGGAGTTGCTCGGGCGCCATGTAGCCGGCCGTGCCCATGATCGCCGACGGATCGGTTTTCATCGGCGCGGTCGGAATCGACGATGCGTCGACGTCTTCCGACTTCGCGTCGGGACGCACGAGCTGCGCGAGTCCGAAGTCGAGAATCTTCACGCGGCCGTCGGTCGTGAGGTAAATGTTCTCCGGCTTCAGATCGCGATGGATGATTCCCTTCGCGTGCGCGGCGGCGAGTCCGTCCGCGATCTCGGCGGCGATCTCGACCGCCTTGCGCCACGGAATCGCGCCCTGGATCAATCGCTGTCGAAGGTTCTCGCCTTCCAGCAGCTCCGTCACGATGTACGCCGCACCTTCGTGCGAGCCGTAGTCGTGGATCGAGAGGATGTTCGAATGCGTCAGCGCCGCAACGGCCTTCGCTTCGCGCTCGAACCGCAGCCGCGCCTCGGGGTCGCGCAGGTATCGCTCCGGCAAAACCTTCACCGCGACATCGCGGTCGAGCCGCGGATCGCGCGCGCGATACACGTCTCCCATCCCACCCGATCCGATCGCGCTGACAATCTCATACGGCCCGAGTTTCGCTCCGGGCGGAAGTGACATCGACGGCGAGATCATAGGCGCAGAGGCGCAGAGGCTCAAAGGCGCGGAGTTTTGTATCGCGAACCGTTACACGAATGAATCCTTGGAGCCTAGGAGCCCTTGCGCTTCTGCGCCTATGATCACGCCGCAATGAAGCGCTCTCTCATCCTGACAGTTCTCGTTCTCGCTGCCGCCTGTACCAAAGAAACTACCGCCCCGCCGCCCACGTCCACGCAGCCTCCGCCGAAGCCGCAGCTCGCGTTCGTGCGCGATGCGCATTCGTATGCGAATCCTTCCGAGGTGCGGGTCGAGCACGTTGCGCTCGACTTGAAAGTGGACTTCGCGAAGAAGCAGCTTTCGGGAACGGCGGCGCTGCGGATCGAGAAGCAGGCGGATGCAAAGACGCTCATTCTCGACACGGCAGGCCTCGACATTCACTCCGTGAAGTTGCAGCCCGGCGATGCGAGCGCTCCGTTCGTGCTCGCGCCCGACGATCCGATCCTCGGACGCAAACTCGAGATTCCGATCAACGCCGACACCGCCGGCGTCACCATCGATTACACAACGCATCCCGATGCGCGCGCGCTGCAGTGGCTCGAGCCGGCGATGACGGCGGGGAAAAAGCATCCCTTCCTGCTCTCGCAGTCGCAGGCGATCAACGCGCGCACGTGGGTGCCGCTGCAGGACACGCCGCAGGTGCGCTTCACGTACGAGGCGACGTTGCACGTGCCGAAGGAACTGTCGGCGGTGATGAGCGCGGAGAATTCGGGCGCGCGCAACGCCGACGGCGTCTATCACTTCAAGATGCCGCAGCCGATTCCGTCGTATCTGCTCGCGATCGCGGTCGGCGATCTCGTGTATCGCCCGTACGACAATCGCAGCGGCGTGTTCGCCGAACCGGCGACAATTGACGCGGCCGTGCACGAATTCGCCGATACGCCGAAGATGATCGCGGCCGCGGAGGAGTTGTACGGTCCGTATCGCTGGGGCAAGTACGACCTCCTCGTGCTGCCGCCGAGCTTCCCGTACGGCGGGATGGAGAACCCTCGGCTCACGTTTCTCACGCCGACGGTGATCGCCGGCGACCGCTCGCTGGTCTCGCTCATCGCGCACGAGCTCGCGCATTCGTGGTCGGGGAATCTCGTCACGAACGCGACGTGGAACGACTTCTGGATCAACGAAGGATTCACGACGTATTTCGAACATCGCATCTCCGAGAAGCTGTACGGACACGAATACTCGGAGATGCTCTGGCAGCTCGGGCTCACCGATCTGAAAGACGAGCTGTCGACGCTGCCGCCGAAAGACCAGGGCCTCTACATCGATCTCGGGGGACGCAATCCCGACGACGCGCCGGGCATCGTCTACGAGAAAGGCGCGCTGTTTCTGCGTCTGCTCGAAGAGACGGCGGGACGCGCTCGCTGGGACCAGTTCCTGCGCACGTACTTCGACACGTTCGCGTTCCAGCCGATGACGACGAAGCGGCTCCTGGAGTATCTGAAGACGACGCTGCCGGATGTCGTGAAGCGCGTGAACGTGGATGAATGGGTGTACGGATCGGGGATTCCGGCGAACGCGCCCAAGCCGGCGTCGCAGGCATTCGCGCGCGTGGAGGCGGACGCGAAGCGATTCGCGGAAGGCGCGCCGGCGCGGTCGATCGACATGTCGAAGTGGTCGTCGCACGAGCGCGTGCACTTCATTCAGTCGCTGCCGAATCTCTATCCGGAGCGGCTCGAGTCGCTCGATCAGCAGTTCCACTTCAGCGACAGCGGCAACAGCGAAGTGCTCTCGGCGTGGCTGGAGAAGGCGCTCGACAGCGGATACAAAGGCGTCTACCCGGCGGTCGAGCGGTTCCTCACGACGCAGGGACGGCGCAAGTTCCTCAAGCCGCTGTACGAGCGGCTGGCGAAGAGCGACATCGCGCTCGCGCGGAGGATTTACGCGAAGGCGCGGCCGTCCTATCATCCCGTCTCGCAGTCGACGATCGACGAGATCTTGAAATAAAAATAATCGTTGAAATCGAAAATAACTCGGTAGATAATCGCGGCGTTTAGGTCCCCCTGGCAAAAACTGAACGAGCAATGAGCAATCGCGATACGAAAGCGCGCGAACTTTGCGAAGCCGGCCTCCGGAAGATGTGGGAGAGCGAGGTGGAGCCGGCGCTCGATCTGTATTCGCGGGCGCTCGAGATCGCGAAGGACGAAGAGCTCCGCGAGATGATCACGATCCGCAAGGCGGAGGCTCTGATCGCGGCGAACATCGACGGTCCGGAGATCCCGATGCTCGCGCAGATCGTGATGCGGCGCCGCACGCCGCGGCACGTTTACCTCGCCGCCCTCGCGCTCATGCGCCGCTACGTCGAAGCCGACGATCTCCGCCGCGGAATCTTTTACGGTGAGATCGGACGAAAGGCCGCGGAGGAGTTGGGCGATCCGATGGCCCGCGCCAGCATCCTGAACGGACTCGGAATCTCGCTGGCCGCCAATTCCGATTTCGTCGCGGCGCTCGATGCGCTCGAAGAAGCGTACGACGCGCTCTGCCTGCTGGACGACAACCGCGTCGATGTCCAGCTGATGCGTCCGACGATCGTCGGCAACATCGGCGGCGTGAAAGTCGCGAACGGCGAGACGATGGCCGGCATTCGCCTTCTCGAAAAGGCGCTCCCGCTTCTCGACGGCGATTACCTCGTCGCCGAAGTCATGCTCGATCTCGGCTTCGGCTACTGCGACCTCGGCGAATACGAAACAGCGAAGCCGTTCGGCCGCCGCGCGCTCGCGCTCGCAAGCGTCGACCGGCAGGTTCGCAATGCGAACTATCTCCTGGGACGGATCGCGTCCGCCGCCGGCGAATACGACGAAGCAGCCCAATACTTCGAAGTCGTGGCCGGCTATTACTCCGAATATCCGAACTGCAAAGAATTGCTCATGACCGTAGATGTTTCCCGGGTCGTTAATTGGAAAGCGTGATGATGAAACGATTGCTCCTGGCTGGTCTTCTCGTTCTCGCGCCCGTCGCGTTCGGTGCGAGCTCCGTGCTGACCACGAAGGGCATTCTGTATTCCGTCGAGTCCTCCGACACCAGCACGTCGGTGAACCTGATGCGCCGCAGCGGCGGCACGAAGACGCTGCTCGTCGTTCCGGCGACCGTCGACGACACGCGCGACGATCGCGCGCAGCTCGAGTACGATCGCTCCGCGGACCGCCTGTACGTGGTTTGGATTCGCGGCGGCGCGCAGACGACCGACGTGATGATGTCGTACCTCGATCCGGGCGGCGAATGGTCGGATGCCGAAGTGATCTCCAGCGCGGCGGGACTCGCGCGCCGCGACGAACTGCGCACCGCGCTCACGCGCGTGAGCCGCACGACATTCATTCACGTCGCGTCGTGGGTCCGCGATGGCGAGAACCTGAGCGGTGAATATTCGCTGACCGCGTTCGAATCTGGACGGCAGGTCTCGACGATGACGTCGAACTTCCAGATGCTCGACACGCAGGGGCAGGCGGGATACGCCGACGACCTCGAAGTGCTCACGCCGTTCCCGGCGCTGGCGATCTCGCCGGTCACCGACGGCATCGACATCGTCTACGGCTATGAAAAGGGCACGGCCGTCACGCGCCTGCACATCACGCCGCGCCTCGAGCCGAACGCGCGCTTGTGGAGGCCGGGCGGAAAGACCGCCGGCTCGATGCCGCCCGCGCACTTCGCCGCGACCAGCACCACGCCGGTGAAAGCGCTCTTCTCGCGCGATCGCGTCGTCCTCTATACGAGCGACTCGGTGTTCCGATTCGTCGTGTTCGAGAAAGGCGCGTGGTCCGAGGCGACCGAGTTCACGCTCGACGAGAAGCTGACCGGCGACGCGCTGCTCAACCAGGTCCGCCGCTTCATCGAAGACACGCAGCCGGACGAAACGTCGGTCACGCAGTAATCACGATCGACGCAGGATCGTCTCTTCGCGCCGCGGTCCCGTCGAAATGATGGTGACGCGCGTCTCGGTCTCGTCCTCGATGAACCGGACGTAATCCTTCGCCTCCGCCGGCAGTTCCTCGAACGTCGTCATGCCGGCGGTCGACGACTTCCAGCCTTTGAATGTTTTGTATTCCGGCTGGTAGTCGTGATGCGCGACCGCGAATGCAGGGAACGTGTTCCACGTCTTGCCGTGCACTTTGTAGGCGGTGCAGATCCGAATCTCTTCGAACTCGTCGAGGACGTCGAGCTTCGTGAGCGCGATCGCGTCGAGTCCGTTGATCGTCGACGCCGTGCGCAGCACGGCAAGGTCGAGCCAGCCCGTGCGGCGCGGGCGTCCCGTCACGGTTCCGAACTCGTTGCCGCGCTTGCGGAGATGCTCGCCCATCGCGTCGTTGAGCTCCGTCGGGAATGCGCCGCCGCCGACGCGAGTCGTGTACGCCTTGGCGACGCCAATGACTTCGTGAATGTGCTTCGGCGCGACGCCGAGGCCGGTGCAGACGCCGCCGACGACCGTGTTCGACGACGTCACGAACGGATACGTGCCGTGATCGATGTCGAGCATCATTCCCTGCGCGCCCTCGAACATCACGCGCTTGCCGGCGCGGATCTGCTCGTTGATCCACACCGTGCCGTTGATGATGCGCGGCGCGAGCTGTTCGGCGAAGCGGAGGTAATCGTCGTAGAGTTTTTTCGGATCGAACGTGTCGCGCTTGTAGACGTCGCGCAGTACGGCGTTCCGCTCCGCGCAGGTGAACTCGATCTTCTGCCGCAGCACGTCGGGATCGAGGAGGTCCGCGATGCGGATGCCGTAGCGTCCCGCCTTCGACTCGTACGCCGGACCGATGCCGCGTCCGGTCGTGCCGATCTTCGCCGTGCCCGCCGCTTCCTCGCGCGCGAGATCGAGCGCCTTGTGATACGGAAGGATGCAGTGCGCGGAGTCGCTGATGAGGAGGTTCTCCTCGATCACCACCCCCGCCGCACGCAGGTTCGCAATCTCCTCCAGCAGCGCCTCGGGGTCGATGACCATTCCGTTGCCGAGGAGGCAGAGCTTCTGCGGATGGATGATGCCGGACGGAATCAGCCGCAGCGCGAAATGCTTGTCGGCGAACTTGACCGTGTGCCCGGCGTTGTGTCCGCCCTGGTAGCGCGCCACGACGTCGAAGTCCTCGCAGAGAAGATCGACGATCTTTCCCTTCCCCTCGTCGCCCCACTGGGCGCCGATCACGGCGACGTTGCGCGGCCGGTCAGTCATGAGCGCGCGGAGGGTAGCACAGTCCCACAAGCACGGAAATTGCCTTATATTTCAGCTATGGAAACGCAGAACCTCGTTCCCGTTCCGCAGGCGATCTACTCCCCCACTCCCGTAAGCGCGGAACAGTTCGTCGACGGCGTGCGCCGTCTCTCCGAAAACCTCATCACCAAACAGAAGATCTACGACTACCTCGTCGCGTACGAGATCCGTCCCGAAGACCTGGAGCGCTACAAGAACTGGCAGCCCGACCGCCACACGCGCAACAAGATCTTCCGCAACGACATGATCGAGGTGATGCTCATCTGCTGGCCGATCGCCGCGATCACGCCGCTGCACACGCACAACGGACAGCTCGGCTGGATGACGATGATCGAAGGGAAACTGCTCGTCGAGAACTACAAGAAGATCGACTGCAACCGTCCCGAGAACCAGCAGGTTGTCGGCATGGACTGCCTCGCCGGCGCCACGCGCATCGAAATGCAGCACCTCCAAAACGAGCTCGCGATTCCCGGCGGACCGCTGAACACCGTCGACAAAACACAAACCATCCACCGCATCCGCAACCTCGCCGAATGGAACGAGCCCGCGGTCAGCATGCACGTCTACTCCCGCCCGATCGATTCCTGCGTCGTCTTCGACATGGACGCGCAGCGGTGTTATCGGCGGGAGTTGAAGTACGACAACGAGTAGGACGGATAGGACGATCGCGCGATGAGTCGTTCGCAACCTATCGCGAGTTCTGCGAAACGCGACCAGCGCAGGTGATTGCCAACATCGCGATCTGTCTCATCCACCAGGCGACCTATCTCCTCGACCAACAAATCGGCCGGCTCGAATCCGACTTCATCAAAAGAAGCGGCATCCGCGAACGCATGACCCAAGCCCGTCGCTCCCACAAAAACTCCTATTCGTCCTAGTTGTCCTATCCGTCCTATTCGTCCTAAGCTCCGCGCCATGTCACTCCTGCAAACCCTCTCGCAAGAGCTCCAACAAATGTCCTCCGCCGGCACGCTCAAGCGCGAGCTGAAGCTGAAAGGGCCGCAGGGTGCGATCGTCGACGTCGACGGGTTCGGCGAGGTGATCATGCTCACCTCGAACAATTACCTCGGCCTCGCCGATCATCCCGGCATTGTCGAGGCGGCGGAGAAGGCGGAGCGCGACTACGGCTACGGACTGGCGTCGGTGCGTTTCATCTGCGGCACGCAGACGATCCACCGCACGCTCGAAGAGAAAATCGCGGAGTTCCTCGGCACCGAGGACACGATTCTTTACGGATCGTGCTGGAACGCGAATGAAGGGTTGTTCCAGACCGTCGCGCTCGAAGAGGACGCGATCATTTCCGACGAGCTGAATCACGCGTCGATCATCGACGGCATCCGCCTCGCGAAGGCGAAGAAAGAGCGTTACAAGAACCGCGACGTCGATGATTTGCGACGCGCGCTCGAAGCGACGAAGGACGCGCGCAACAAGCTCGTGATGACGGACGGCGTGTTCTCGATGGAAGGCTCGCTCGCTCCGCTGCCGGAGATGGTCGAGCTGACGCGCGAGCACGGCGCGTTCCTCGTCGTCGACGACTCGCACGGCACCGGCGTCCTCGGCAAGACCGCGCGCGGGACCGCCGAAGAGTTGGGTGTGTTCGGAAAGATCGATGCGTACACTTCGACGCTCGGCAAAGCCCTCGGCGGATCACACGGCGGCTTCACGACCGGGCCGAAAGTCCTGATCGAATACCTTCGCCAGAAATCGCGTCCCTACCTTTTCTCGAACACGCTTCCACCCGCCGTCGTGATGGGATCGATCGCCGCAATCGATCTCGTACAACGCGACCACAGCTTCGTTACGCGCCTCCGCGAGAACACCCAGTACTTCCGCGCACAGCTGACGCAGCACGGCGTGCCCGTGCGTGAAGGCATCCATCCCATCGTGCCCATCCTCATCGGCGATACCGCGAAAGCGATCACGATGTCGAACGAGCTCCTGACGCGCGGCGTGTACGTCTCCGGCTTCGGCTTCCCCGTCGTTCCGCAAGGCGCCGCGCGCCTGCGCTGCCAGATCAGCGCCGCGCATACCCGCGAGCACCTCGACCGCGCGATCGGCGCGATCGTGGAGCTCGCGGGCAAGTACGACGTGCTCGCGGCCTAACGCATCCTCATCACCGCCACCGCCGCCAGCATCGCGCCGAGGAGGACGAGCGCCCATTCCGACAGCGTTGGTGCGCCTGCGGCTTGTCCCGCCGTGATCGTCACCGCCGGCGCAGTTGATGTTCCGCCCGTCGGGTCCTCGGTCGCGCTGACGCTGGCGGTGTTCGCGATCGTGCCGCTCGTACCCGTCACCTGCACCGTCAGCGTGATCGTCGCGGATGCAGTGACGCCGATCGTGCCGAGGTTGCAGGTGACGGGACTCGAAGCGTTGCATGCGCCTTGCGACGGCACCGCGCTCACGAATTGCAGTCCGGCGGGGAGCGCGTCGGTGACGACGACGCCCGTCGCCGGCGACGGTCCGTTGTTCGTGACGGTGATGGTGTACGCGAACTGGCTGCCCGTCGATGCGCTCGTGGTGGCTGTGGTCTTGGTGATCACGACGTCGGCGACGGCAGCGCCGCTCATGACCGCGCCCGCGCTCGCGCCGGAGTTGCCGCTGTTCGGATCGCTCGTAGCGCTCAAGACGCCGGCGCTGTTCATGATCGTGCCGGTCGCGCCGGGCGCGACTTCGACCGTCAGCGTGAACGTCGCGGTCGCGTTGTTCGCGAGCGTCGCGGCGTTGCAGGTGATCGTTCCGGTCGCGCCGACTGCAGGCGTCGTGCAGGTGAAACCGGCCGGTTGCGTGATGGAGCGGAAGAGGAGCGACGACGGCAGCGTGTCGGTCATCACGACGCTCGATGCCGCGTCGGGTCCGTTGTTGTGCAGCGTGATCGTGTACGCGAATTGGCTGCCGGCCGGCGCGAACGTCGTGGTGGTCGTCTTCGTGATCGTGAGATCGGCCGACGCGGCGGCGACGATCGTCGTGACAGCCTGCGCGTTGTTGTTGCCGGGCGTCGGATCGAACGTGCTGCTGCTCGCCGTCACGGTGTCGCTGATCGTGCCGGACGACGCGGTGACGTTGACGACGAGCGTGAACGATCCGTTCGCGCCGTTTGCGAGAGACGCGATCGTGCAGTTGGTCGATCCGGTGCCGCCGACAACCGGCGTCGTGCACGACCAGCCGCCGGGCGATGTAAGCGTCTGGAACGTGACGCCGGCGGGAAGTGTCTGGCTGAAGGAGACACTCGTCGCGCTGTCGGGCCCGTTGTTGGTGATCGTCTGCGTGTATGTGATCGTGCCGCCGGGATTCACCGGATCGGGGGTGTCGGCGTTGGTCGCGACGAGATTCGCCTTCGGCGTTTGATACGTCGTGACGACCGTCGCGGTGTTGTTCGGGTTGTTCGGATCGGTGACGTTGTTGCTCGAGATGACGAAGTTCTGGCTGATCGTGCCGTCCGGTCCGTTGAGCAGCGCGGGATCGACTTGCACGACGAGCGTGAACGGCACGTTCGAGCCGCTCGCGAACGACGCGTTCGTGCAGGTGATCGGCCCGTTCGTGCCGACCGTCGGTGTCGTGCAGCTGAATCCTGCCGGTCCGGTGATCGATTGGAAGCGCAGAGCCAGGGCCAGCGGAATGTTGAGGGTCGTCGACATCGCCGCGTCGGGACCGGCGTTCGTGACGTTGCCCGTGTAGGTAATGTTGTTGCCGGGCGTGACGGGATCGGGTGAGTCGCTCGCGGTGACGCCGAGATCGGCGTCGGGCGTGACGTACGCGGTGTTCTCGGTCTCGCCGTTGTCGTTGTTGTTGGTCTCGTTGCCGGTCGCGTTGATTCCGAAGAACGTGCTGACCGTGCCGTCGTTGAGGCCGAGGATCGTGGGATCGGCGCGCACGACGACGAGGAACTGCGCGGTCTCGCCGTTCGCGTACGCCGGCTTCGTGCACGTGAATTGCGGCGCGCCGCCGGTGCTCGGCAGCGACGGGCAGCTCCAACCGGCCGGAATGGTGATCGACTGGTAGCGCAACGATCCGTTGTTGAACACGTTGAACGTCGCGTTCGTGCCGCCATCCGGCCCCGCGTTGCTGATGTTGACGGTGTAGGTGATGTCGTTGTTCGGTGTCACCGGGTCGGGCGAGTCGGTGACGGCGATGCCCATGTTGATCTGCGGTGAGTCGTAGTTCGTCGTGGCGTTCTTCGAGTTGTTGCCGTTGTTCGGATCCGTCGTCGTGCCCGACGTCGAAAAGGTCGATGAGAACGAGCCGTCGGCGAAGTTGAGAAGACTCGACGGCACGTTGACGACGACCGTGAATACGTACGTGCCGACCGCCATCGACGGAGTGTTGCAGGTCATGAACTGCGACGGCGCTGTGCAGCTGAATCCCGCGGGCGGCGTCGCCGACACCGGCGTCACCGATCCCGACAGGGTGATGTTCAATCCGCCGTTCACGGCCGGATCGGGTCCGTTGTTTTTCATCGTGACGGTGTAGGTCACGTTATTGCCCGGCACGACCGGATCGGGCGAGTCGACGGCGGAGACGACTTCCTGATCGGCCGTTTGGGCGAAGGCGGAAAACGCGAACAGTGCGCAGACGAACAGCGACCGCAGGACGCGAAGCATCGATGTTTGACCTCTCATTTACAGATCGCGCGGTTTGCGGGTGAAGTCCCTCAACGGAAAGCAGAAGGCAGAGGGCAGAAAGCAGAAGGCAGAGGGCAGAAGGCAGAGGGCAGAAGGCAGATGGCAGAAGGCAGAAGGCAGATGGCAAAAGCAACAATGTTCCCGTCATCCTGAGCCGGCGCAGCGCGGTGAAGGATCTCAAAATGCGATGCATGAAGTTTGAGATCCTTCGCCGTCTTCGCGGCTCAGGATGACGAGCATTTCTTTCTGCCATCTGCCTTTGTTTCTGCCTTCTGCTTTCGTCATACGAGCCGCCCCCGCCCCTCACGTACAATTCCCAATAACGTCCCCATGTCCGATGTCACCCGGTTGTTGCGCGACTGGAGCGCTGGTCGGGCCGAGGCCCGCGATGAGCTGGTCGGTCTGGTCTACGCGCCGTTGCGTGCGATCGCGGAGCGCCATCTGCACAAGGAGCGCAACGGACACACGCTGCAGCCGACCGCGCTGGTGAACGAGCTGTACCTGCGCCTCGTCGATCAGCGCAGCGTGGAATGGAACGACCGCGCGCATTTCTTCGCGGTCGCGGCGCAGGTGATGCGGCGGATCCTCGTCGATCATGCGCGGCGGCGGAACAGCGAGAAGCGCGGCGGCGGTGTGGTGCCGCTGACGATCGGCGCGGCGCTCGACGTCGCGGCGTCGGAAAACTTCGACGTGGTTGTGCTCGACGCCGCGCTCGAGAATCTCGCTGCGATTTATCCGCAGCAGGCGCGGCTCGTCGAGCTGCGTTTTTATGGCGGGCTGACGATCGACGAGACCGCGTCCGCACTCGGAATCTCCTCTGCGACGGTCAGTCGCGAATGGACGATGGCCCGCGCGTGGCTGCGGCGCGAGATGAATCCGCGATGAGCGCCGATCCGTTCTGGGATCACGTTCGTGAGCTGTTCCACGCCGCCGCGGAACTGCCGCCGGCGGAGCGCGCGTCGCTGCTGAACGACGCCGACGCGCGCGTCCGTGCCGAAGTCGAGTCGCTCCTCGATGCGCACGATGAGACGGAGCCGTTTCTCGATCGATCGGTGTGGGACTACATCGATCGAGCCGAAGGCGACCGGCTCGCCGGCGCGATGATCGGTCCGTATCGCATCGTGCGGCAGCTCGGCGTCGGCGGAATGGGAACGATCTTTCTCGGAATCCGCGACGACGAGTTCTCGCAGCGCGTCGCGATCAAGCTCGTACGCGGCGGAGGCAGCGAGTCGTTCGTGCAGCGCTTCCGCCAGGAGCGGCAAATCCTCGCCGCGCTGGAGCACCCGAACATCGCTCGGCTCATTGACGGCGGCCGTACGCCGGACGGTCTGCCGTTCCTGGCGATGGAGTTCGTCGACGGCGTTCCGATTGACGAGTACTGCCGCACGCATGCGCTATCGACCGCACAGCGTCTGCGACTTTTCCTGCAACTGTGCGACGCCGTGCAATACGCGCACGGCAATCTCGTCATTCATCGCGACATCAAGCCGGCCAACGTCCTCGTCACCGAAGAGGGGATTCCGAAGCTGCTCGACTTCGGCATTGCGAAACTCGTTTCATCCGACACGCGTCCCGATACGACGGCCACGCGCCTGATGACGCCGGAGTACGCGAGTCCCGAGCAGCTCCTCGGCGAGCACGTGAGCACCGCGACCGATGTGTATTCGCTCGGCGTCTTGTTGTACGAGCTCGTCACCGGCACGAAGCCGTTCTCCGCGAATCGCGCGCCGCGCGACGAGGCGAAGCCGCTGAAAGGGGAGATTGGCAGCATCGTCGGGATGGCGATGGAGGTGAATCCGTCGCGGCGCTACGGATCGGTCGAGCAGCTTGCGGACGACGTGCGGCGGCATCTCAGCGGACATCCGATCGCGGCGCGGCGTCCGACGTTCCGCTATCGCGCATCGAAGTTCGTCCGCCGCAACAAGGTCGGTGTCGCGGCAGTCGCGGCATTCGTCGTCGTCATCGCGCTGGCATTCATCGCCACGCTGCATCAGAAGCGCATCGCCGAGCGGCGCTTCGATCAGGTGCGCTCCCTCGCGCGCTCGGTCGTGTTCGAGATCCACGACGCGATTGCCACGCTGCCGGGATCGACGCCCGCGCGCGAGCTGCTCGTGCGTCGCGCGCTCGGGTACCTCGACAATCTCGCGGCCGATTCGGAGCACAACCCGCCGCTGCAGATGGAGCTCGGTCGCGCATACGTGAAGATCGGCGACGTGCAGGGTTTGCCGTACACCCCAAACCTCGGCGACACGCGCGGCGCATTGACGAGCTATCACAAGGCGCTGGAGATCGCGCAAAGCGTGTACGCCGACGGACCCGAGAACCGCGACGCGCTGTTGCTCCTCGCCGACGCGAACGACCGCATCGGCTTCGTCGAACAGCGCACGCTGCGCTGGCTCGACGCGCTGCGCGCGCACGAAAGCGCACGCGTGCTGCGCGAGCGCATCTCGCCGCGCACGCCGAAAGACGAGCTCGCGCTCGCGCGCACGTGGGTCGCGATCGGCGACGACGTCTACGTCGGCTCGAAGCAAATCCCCGCGGCGATGCGGCGCGTGACGCCGCGCCAAGCGTACGAGGCCGCGCTGCACACGCTCGAGCGCGTGCCGCGCAGCGGTCCGCATCGCTCGGAGCTGTTGATGGAAACCGGCCGCGCGCATCAGCACCTCGGCGGGATGTTTACCGGCGGCGAGTATCACGACATGGCCGCGGCGCTCGCGCATCACGATGCGGCGACGCGCGCGCTCGAAGAGCGCGCGAACCTCGATCCGGCCGATGCCGTCGCGCGACGCAACTTTGCCGATCAGCTCGTGATGCGCGCGACCGCGCAGAACGCGATCAAAGACGGCGCGGGCGCGCTCGAAGGAACGGCGCGCGCGCTCGCCGTAATGAAAGAGCTCGCCGTGGCCGATCCGAAGAACGTCGAGGCGCAGCACGATCTCGCGTTCGTCTACGAGCAGATGGGATTCGCGCACATGAATCTCAAGCGCTGGGACGACGCCGAGCGTGCGACGCGCGAGGCGATCGCGATTCGCGAGCGTCTCGTTGCTGCTGACTCCGGCAACCGCGAAGACATTCGGGGACTGGCGGTGCTGTACGGCGTGCTGGCGAGTATCAGCCAAGACTGTGGCGATGGAGGCGCTTACGCGCGCTATCGAGAGAAGTCTGACGCCCTTCTGGCAGCCGCCCAACACTGATACGGGTGCCGTCGTGATCCACATCACGGCCGGTCAGGAGTACGGAACCTACCTTGCTGCGAGTTCCAAACCGCAGGTTCCTGGATGAGTCAACCCGGCGGGTGTTCTCTCGCCGGATCACAACAAACGAGGCAGCCGGTCAAATCTCTCACTGCCGGTTCTCGATGGAGGTTAAGGATGCGCTCCGCCGTGTTAACGGTATTGCTGTTGCTGTCTGCGCTCACCGCCGCAGCCGCACAAATCGATGGGATCGAGCCCAAGTCGATCGACACTGGAAGTGGTGAACAGTTCGTCAACATCATCGGCAGCGAGCTCGGCGATCACGTGCTCTGGTCCGGCAAAGCCGGGGAGTGGGACGTCGAGGTCAGTGCGGTCGGCCGAAGCAACGTGGTCGCGTACGTGCCGGACCCGATCGTCAATACTCCGGGCCGCTACACGGTTTATGTGCGCGGCGCGAACGGTACGGCCGGACCGGCGTACCTCGACGTGGTCGATCCGGGACAGCCGCCGCTCGTGGTGCTCGTTCCCGATCCGGTCGTTGCAGCGTCGGAAAGCCGCAGCGGCGCGGGTGTCGTCTACGATGTGTTTCCGTACGGCGGATCGGATCCGCGTCCGGACCTGAAGTGCTCGAACCCCTCGGGCTCGCTGTTCCCGGTGGGATACACCGTCGTCGATTGCACGGCGTCGAATACGAAGGGTGAGACCGGAACGTCGCAGCTGTCCGTGACGGTGTTCGACGAGCAGAAGAGCGGCGACATTTTCTGGGTGCACGTTCCGGAGGTCATCGCCGAGGAAGCGCCGACCCTCGAGGGGACGAACGTGAAGTTCGAGGTGACGGCCGACGGCAGCCGCGACCCGAGCCCGGCCGTCAAGTGCGATGCGGAGTCGGGCGCGTTCTTCCGCGTCGGAACCACCAGCGTTACGTGCGTCGCAACGGATGCCTACGGCGCCACCGCGACGGGACAGTTCGACATCTCGGTGTACTTCCCCGACGGCAAGTAAAGTTGATGACTGATTGAAGGTGGAGCGGCGGGCGGAAGCCCGCCGTTTCATTTTGTGTCATTCCGAGCCGCGTAGACGGCGAGGAATCCCCGGCGCAAGAACGCTGCTCGCTTTGTCGGCGGGGGATCCTTCGCCGTCTTCGCGGCTCAGGATGACACGCTAAAGCGTCATCGCCAGGCGATTCCGGTCGCCCACGGAATCACCGTGAAAATCAGCAGGGTGATGATCGCCGCGGCGGCGATGTCGAGCAGCACGCCGCTGCGCGCCATCGCCTTCACGCGAATGAATCCTGTCCCGTAGACGATCGTGTTCGGCGCCGTTGCGACCGGCAGCATGAAGCCTGACGACGCGGCGAGCACGGCGGGAATCATCAGAAAGTAAGGATGCACGTGGATCGACGTCGCGAGCGCGGCGGCGATCGGCATCATCGCGGTCGCGGTCGCGACGTTCGACGCGACTTCCGACAACAGCGTCACCACGATGCAGATCGCGACGATCATCAACACCGGCGGCCAGTGTCCGACGAACGACAGCTCCGCGCCGGCCCACTTCGAGAATCCGCTCGACTCCAGCGCTTCCGCGAGCGCGAAGCCGCCGCCGAAAAGAATCAGCACGTCCCACGGAATCTTCTTGAACTCCGACCAGTCCAGCAGGCGATCTTTGTCGCCCACCGGCAATAGAAACGCGATGAACGCCATCAGGATCGCGACCGTCGCGTCGTTGATCATCTTCGCGTCGGGAAAGAGTCGCGACCATCCGGGGATCGTCGTCTTTCCGAGCGCGATGTCCGCGCGCAGCATCCACAAGAGAGCGGTGATCGCGCAGAGGACGAGCGCGGTTTTCTCCGCGCGCGACCACGGCCCCGGCTTCGCGATGCCGAGGCGCTCGAGCGGAACGGCTGCGCCTTTCGGAACGCGCGCGGTCTTCACGACGATCAGCCAGCAGATCGGAACGGCGAGGATGAGATACGGCACGCCGAACAGCATCCACTCCGCGAACGTGACGGTGTGCTCGTTCGGAAACAGGGCCTTCGCGGCGCCGAGGAAAATCAAATTCGTCGGGGTACCGATCGGAGTGCCGATGCCGCCTAACGACGCCGCGTATGCGACGCCGAGGAGCGTGGCCTCGGCGATGCGCGCCTCGGGGCCTTCGGCGTTGTTTCTCGCACCGAGTCCGCCCACGATCGCGACGGCGATCGGCGTCATCATCAACGTCGTCGCGGTGTTCGAGATCCACATCGACAGAAACGCGGTCACGAGAATCACCGCGAACACGATGCGCCGCGGCTCCGTGCCGACGCGGCTCAGCGCGAAGTACGCCATCCGCTTGTGCAGTCCCCATCGCTCGAACGTCGCCGAAACGAGGAAGCCGCCCATGAACAAAAACACCGCGGAGTTCGCATACGGCGCCGCGGTTTTCTCCATGCTGCTGATTCCCGCGAGCGGAAACGCGACGAGCGGCACGAGCGCGGCGAGGCCCATCGGCACCGCTTCCGTCAGCCACAGAAGCGCCATGAAAAGGCCGATCGCGGCGGTGAAGCGGACGGAGGTCGTGAACGTGCCGTAAGTGGGCGCGAGCAGAATCGCGCCGGCGATCAGCGCGCAGACAGCGACCTTCTTGATCGAGATCGGGGATTGCATTGCGGACGCGATCGGGATAATAGCAACGAACGATGCGCGCGACCGACACACTCGCTACCGTCCATCTCCGCGAAGGGATCGAGAATTTTCTCCGCTTCGCGCGCGGACGCGTGTGGAGCGATGCGTCGCGCCGCGACCGCCTGCACGCGCTGTCGATGGCGGTGCGGCGTCCCGCGCTCGACGCGATGCGCGAGAGCGAGCGGCGCTATCGCGCGCAGGATGCGAAGCGCGTCTATTACCTGTCGATGGAGTTCCTGATCGGACGGCTCCTCGGCAACACGCTCACGAACCTCGGCATCTACGACGAGGCGAAGGCCGTCTTGCAGGAGCTCGGCGACGATCTCGACGAGCTGCAGGATCTCGAGCCCGACGCCGCCCTCGGCAACGGCGGTCTCGGCCGCCTTGCCGCGTGTTTTCTCGACTCGCTGGCGACGCTCGACATGCCCGGCTTCGGCTACGGCATCAACTACGAATTCGGACTCTTTCGACAAACGTTCCTCAACGGCTATCAACACGAAAAGCCCGATCACTGGCTCGAAGGCGGATCGCCGTGGCTGATCGAGCGGCGCGACGAAGCGGTCACGATTCCGGTGTACGGCTCGCTCTCGCACACGTCGGTGGGCGGTGTGTACGCGCCGCAGTGGGTCGACTACAAGGTGATCGTCGGTGTGCCGCACGACATGCCGATCGCCGGCTACGGCGGCCGCACGGTGAACGTGCTGCGCTTGTTCTCCGCGCGCTCGTCGGATGAATTCGACATCGGCATCTTCAACTCCGGCGACTACATCCGCGCGGTGCAGGACAAGATCACCGGCGAGTCGATTTCGAAAGTGCTCTATCCGTCCGACGTCGTCGCCGCGGGGAGAGAGCTGCGCGTGCTGCAGGAGTACTTCCTCGTCGCCTGTTCGGTGCGCGACATCATCAAGCGTTATCGCGACGCGCACGACTCGTTCGACGACTTCGCGGAGAAAGTCGCGATCCAGATGAACGACACGCATCCCGCGCTGACGGTCGCGGAGCTGATGCGCACGTTCGTCGATGAAGAGCGCATGCCGTGGGAAGCGGCGTGGGCGCTCACCGTCGCCGCGTGCGGCTACACGAATCACACGCTGCTGCCCGAAGCGCTGGAGCGCTGGTCGGTCGATCTGATCGGCCGCGTTTTGCCGCGGCACCTGCAGATCATCCAGGAGATCAACCGGCGATTGCTCGCGGACGTCGAGCGGCGATATCCGAGCGACGCGACGATGCAGAACCGCGTGTCAATCCTCGAGAACGGCGAAGTGCGGATGGCGAACCTCGCGATGGCCGGCAGTCACTCGATCAACGGCGTCGCCGAATTGCACTCGAAGCTCGTCACGACGACGCTCGCGCCCGACTTTCACCGTCTCTATCCGGAGCGCTTCAACAACAAGACGAACGGCGTGACGCCGCGGCGATGGCTGCTGCACTCGAACCGCGCGCTGGCGTCGCTGATCACGAGAACGATCGGCGACGGATGGATCACCGATCTCAATCGGTTGCGCGAGCTCGAATTGTTTGCCGAGGACGGCGTGCTGCTCGAACGGCTCGACCTCGTAAAGCGCCGCAACAAGGTCGCGCTGGCGCGGCTCAGCAAAGAGCTGACCGGCATCACCGTCGATCCGCTGTCGATGTTCGACGTGCAGGTGAAGCGGTTTCACGAATACAAGCGCCAGCTCCTCAACGCGCTGCACGTCGTACATCGCTACTGGTGCATCGTCGAAGACGGCGAAGTGCCGAAGCAGCCGCGCACGGTGTTCTTCGCCGGCAAAGCCGCTCCGGGATATTTCATGGCGAAGATGATCATCAAGTTGATCCACTCGATCGCCGAAGTGATCAACGCCGATCCGAAGTCACGCGATCATCTGCGCGTCGTCTTCCTGCCGGACTATCGCGTGACGCTGGCCGAGGCGATCATGCCGGCGGCGGAGTTGTCGGAACAGATCTCGACGGCGGGGAAAGAAGCATCAGGCACGGGCAACATGAAGCTCGCGCTCAACGGCGCGCTCACCATCGGCACGCTCGACGGCGCGAACATCGAGATCCGTGACGAAGTGGGACGCGACAACATCTTCATCTTCGGACTCGAAGCCGACGCCGTGCGCGAGCTTCTCGCCTCCGGCTACGATCCGCAGCTCTACCTCAACGAGCACAAATGGATGCGGCGCGTGATCGAGTCGCTCGCGACGGGACACTTCTCGCGCGGCGACAAAGACGTCTTCCGCCCGATCCTCGCGCAGCTCCTCTCGACGCGCGACGAGTACGTGCACCTCGCCGATCTGCCTGCTTACGTCGAGCGGCAAAAGGACGTCGACGCCGCGTATGTCGATCGCAACGCGTGGCTGCGCAAGTCGCTCCTCAACATCGCGCGCATGGGCAAGTTCTCATCCGACCGCACGATCCAGGAGTACGCGCGCGACATCTGGGGCGTGCGGCCGGCCGTGGTCGGGAACTTCGCGGCGGCGGGGATTTGAGCAGAATTGAGAATTGTGAATTGTGAATTGTGACGCGGCCTTCGCCGAGATTCTCAATTCACAATCCCCAATTCACAATTCTCAATTCGCCTCAGTGCCCACGGCGCTGAGGCGCCTACGGCGCCAGCCCGTTCGCCATCGCCGTGAACGTCGTGACGATCGCGTCGTCGTCGAACGGCATCGGCTGGTTGTTGCGCAGCGCGAGCACGCGGTCGCGGATCATTCCTTCGGCGCATCCGAGGAGCGCGGAGGCGAGGACCTTCCCGTTGAGATCGGTGCGGAACGAGCCGTCGGCGATGCCGCGCTGGATGACGAGATCGAGTCCTTCGGCGAAGCGCACGTAGCCCTTCGACAGCAACACGTCGTGCGTCGCGCCGCGCGGGCGGCGGCCTTCGAAGAGGAAAAGAAACGCGATGTCGTGATCGGCGCTCATCGCGCGGATGAACAGCTCGAGCAGACGGATCAGCGCGTCGCGTCCGTGCTCGGCGCTGCTGATCTGCGCCGGCATCGTCTCCTGCAGATGCGCCCACGCGTCGTTGAAGATCGCCTCGAGCAGTCCTGCTTTTCCGCTGAAATAGCGGATCAGCTGCGATTCCGAGCTGCCCGCCTCGCGCGCGATCGCGGCGGTCGGCGTCTGCTCGTACCCGTTCTGCGCGAACAGCATCTTTCCCGCATTCAGCAGACGCGTACGCGAGGTTTGGGTGCTGTCTCCGTCCTGGACGCTCACTACGCATTCAGCCTACGCATCCGGGGAATGAAAAGCAAGGGTAGTGGTCCTACCGTTTCTGCAACTTGAGCCTTTTCAAATGGTTGCGAGACATGGCGTGCCGTTCGCATTTTGTCGCGATCGGCAGTAGTGTCACCACCAAACAGAATCCGGGCCGTTCACACCCTGCCAGTGGGCGATTCGGAGCGCGGGCCAGGTGCCGTTCGGCGCCTGGCCCACTTCGTTTGGCTTGCTCGATGCGAGATGGCGGATGGCAGATGGCAGATGGCTTTCGTTTTTGCCATCTGCCATCCGCGGTCTGCCATCTTCGATTACAATTTCCTGGCCCTAAAACCGAAACATTTTCCGATCACAATTAAACGGAGGCTTTCCAATGCGGTTCCTCTCTCCCGCTCTGGTGCTCCTCGTTCTCGCGTTCCCTCTCCTTGGCCAGGAGTTCGACGACTGCGATGCGAACTTCATCGCTTTCATCGGATCGAGCGCGTATCAGTTCTCGCCGAATCATCCCGGCGAGCTCGGAACCGTGCGATTGTTCTCGATCCTCTCGTATCAGCGCGCTGCACACGAGAAGCGTTACGGCTTCGCGGTGTGGCAGGTGCGCATCGATCGCGTGGAAGACGGGAGTCGCGTGATGAGCACCGGCGGACGCGCGTTCATCGGACGCGACGGCGCCGCGGTCGCGGAGTTCTACTGGGACGGCCGCGACGACACCGGACAGCTCGTTCCCGCCGGCAAGTATCGCTACACTTTCGTCGCCCGTTACCTCGGCGACCGCATCGCGCGTCTGCGCGCGCTTCCCGACTCGTACGACGCCGTCCTCGAAGATCACGAAGAAGCGCTCGCCTCGAGCGATGAAGTGATCGTCGACTACGATCTGCCGCTGCAGCAGTCGCGCGACCTGCGTCTCTCCGCGCACGCGACGAGCTGCCAGGTGCAGCAGCACGCGCCGATGGAAGCCGGCTTCGCCTACAACTTCTATTACGGCTCGACGCACTCGCATTCAAATTGGTCGGACGGCGGACAGCCGACGACGAACTGCGCGTCCGGCAACGCGTACGGCAGCGGCACGTTCGCGCCTGCCGACGTCTACAACTACGCGCGCAACACCGCGGGACTCGACTACTGGCTCATCAACGAGCACAACCACCTCATCAACGACGCGATGGACACGAACCTCCCGCCGACGACCGAGGTGAAGGTGCGGCAGCGCTATGCGGACGGATTGGCGCAGGCCAACACGTCCACGGTCAGCGGCTCGTTCGTCGCGCTGTACGGAATGGAGTGGGGCGTGCTGACGAATCCCGATGAGGGGCACGTCACGCTCATCGAGACGCCAAAGCTCTTCGGATGGGAAACGTGCTCGACCTGCAACGGTCCGAATCCCGAGTGCACGGCAGGCACGAATTGCTACTTCGACGTCTTCACTCCGAAACGCTTCGCGTACCTCACGCTCTATGCGCGCTCGGTGGCGAATCCCTCGTCGGCCGGCGCGCTCGGCGTGCTCAATCACCCGTCCGCCGGTCACTTCGACAACCTCGCGTTCGACGCGAACGCGGACAACGCGATCCAAGGCGTCGCGGTGCGCAGCGGACTCGCATTCACGACCGCGACCGACTGCGCGAACGCGAACGTCGGCGCGACCGACTACAGCGATCAGTGGAAGGCCGCGCTCAACAAAGGATTCCACGTCGGACCGACCGCCGATCACGACGCGCACTGCAACAACTATGGCATGGGGCTACCGACGCGCACCGTGTACCTCGCGGCCTCGCTCACGAAGGCGAACATCATGGCCGCGCATCGCGCGCGGCACTTCTATGCGACCGAGGATCCGAACGCGCAGCTCGTGTTCCGCACCAGCGACAGCGCGCACGTCATGGGCGACATCTTCAACGCCGCCGGCGGCGCGACGCTGGTGATGAACCTCTACGATCCTGACGGCGAGACGATCTCGTCGATCGAGCTGTGGCGCGGCCAAATCGGCGGCGGCGTTCCGGCCGGGCCGTACGCGACGTGGTCGAACACGTCGAGCGCGACGACGACCGAGTCGCTCACGTCCGGCACGTATTACTATTACGTCCACGCCGTGCAGTCCGACGGGCACGACCTCTGGTCGTCGCCGATGTGGATCACGTATCAGGCCGGCGGCGGCGACACGACTCCGCCAACGACCTCGATCACCGCGCCGTCGAATGGCGCAACGGTCTCGGGCACGACGGACGTGACCGCGTCCGCATCCGACAACGTCGGCGTGACGAGAGTCGAGTTCTGGCTCGACGGCGCGCTGCAGTCGACCGACACGACATCGCCGTACGCGTGGAGCTGGAACACCGCGAGCGTTGCGAACGGCTCGCACACGCTCGCGTCGAAAGCGTACGACGCGGCGAACAACGCCGGCACGTCGACAAACGTCAGCGTGACGGTCAGCAACGTCGTATCGGGAAGCGCTGACGTCTCGGGATGGATCGTCACGCAGGCGAATGCCGCCGGCACGTACACGATTCCGGCGGGCACGATCATTCCGGCCGAGGGGTATTTGGTCATCGCGCGCGACGCGACGAAGGCCGCGTTCGAGACGTTCTGGGCGCGCACCCTCGGCAGCAACGTCGTCTATCTCACCACTGCCGGCGCGATGCCGGTGATCAACGGCGACGAAAACTTCACGCTGAAGAACGCGTCGTCCGTCGTCGTCGACGGACCGACTCCGTCGCAGCCGGCGACGGCCGCGAAGTCGCTGCAGCGCGTCGATCCGTGCGGATCAACGTGGAACACGCTTGTCGACACGTCCGGCAATCCCGGCAGCGGCGCGGGCGGCGGATGCGGCGGCGGCGTGAAGATCAACGAGCACTCCGACGCTAGCGGCACCGGCAACTTCATCTACGAGTTCATCGAGCTGCACAACGATTCAGCAACCGCCGGCGATACGACCGCACCAACTGTCTCGATCACGGCTCCATCGAGTGGTGCGACCGTCTCGGGCGCTTTGAATGTGACCGCGTCCGCATCCGACAACGTCGGCGTGACGACGGTCGAGTTTTATCTCGACGGCGTGTTGAAATCGACCGACACCACGTCGCCGTATGCGTGGAGCTGGGACACCACGACGGCGACGAATGCATCGCACGCGCTCGTCGCGAAGGCGTACGACGCGGCAAACAACATCGGCACGTCGACGACCGTCAACGTGACGGTGAGCAACGGCGTGCCGATCAACATCGGCGGCTACACGATCACGCAGGCCAATGCGACGCTGACGTACACGATTCCGGCCGGCACGACGATTCCGTCGCACGGCTACGTCGTCATCGGCCGCAACGCGACGCAGGCGCAGTTCCAGACGTTCTGGGGCGTCACCCTCGGCAGCAACGTCGTCTACATCAACTCCGCCGACACCATGCCGCAGATCAATGGCAGTGAAACCTACACGCTGAAAAACGGCGCGACCACCGTCGACGGCGCGACTGTCGCGATGGCCAGCGCCGGAGGCGAAAGCCTCAAGCGCCTCAGCGGCTGCAGCGCGGCGGGAACGGAGTCGAGCTGGAGCCGCACCGCGTCATCGACCGGCAACCCCGGGGCGGGCGGGCCGGCGACGTGCAACAAGGGCGTGTTCATCAACGAGTTCTCGGATGCGTTGGGCACCGGAAATTTCATTTACGAATTCGTAGAGTTGTTTAACGATAAATAGTGGAGCGGCGGCCGCCCTCGGCCGCCGACCTCTCGCGAGAAACCGGCGGCCGAAGCGGCCGCCGCTCCACGTGTCGTCTCGCGAAACTGCGACGGCGTACACCCGAACCCTTTTCTGAACGCATACGTTAGCGAATATCCCGCCGCGGCTGCAGATTGATCACGCTCATGTTGAAGACAACACTACTTGCCGCGCTTTTGTTTGTCGCCGTCACCGCGCGAGGCGCATTCACGCTCACCAGTCCTGCTGTCTCCGAAGGGGGAACGCTTGCCGAAACGACGGTCCTCAACGCGCTCGACTGCCGCGGGCCGAACCGCTCCCCCGCGTTGCAATGGTCGGACGCGCCGCCGAACACGCAGAGCTTCGTCGTGCTCCTCGACGATTACGAAGCGCGGATGGGCGACGGCTTCATTCACTGGGCCGCGTACAACATCCCCGCCTCGGCGAACGGACTCGCGGAAAACGCCGGCGCGTCCGACGTGTCGCTGCCGCCCGGCTCGCGCCACGCGTACAGCGATTTTCTGCAGCGCAACTACGGCGGCCCGTGTCCGCCCGCCGGCCCGCCGCACAAATATCGATTCACCGTCTACGCGCTCGACATCCCCACGATCGACGATGCCGGCACGCCGATGACCTGGCGAAAACTGCGCGTCGTCATTCACGGGCACGTCCTCGCGCAGGCATCGCTCACCACGTTGTATGGACGAAAGGAAAGCTGACGACCGAACAAACGATCGCCGCCCTCGACACCGAGTATCAGCTTGCTGTTGAGAAGAACGATGCCGCGACGATGGACCGCATCCTCGCCGACGACTTCGTGCTCATCACCGGCACCGGAAAACACTTCACGAAGAAAGACCTGCTCAACGAAGCGAAGAGCGGCCACATCGTCTACGAACAGCAGCGCGACACGAATCAGACCGTGCGCGTGTGGGGTGACACCGCGGTCATCACCGCGCTGCTGTCAGCGAAGGGAACGGAGGAGGGAAAACCGTTCGCCTACCGCGTGTGGTTCAGCGACACGTACGTCCGCACGCAGAGCGGCTGGCGCTACGTCCTCGGCCAGGCAGGCGGCCGGCTCGCGCCGGAGTAATGCCTCTGTGGAGCGGCGGCCGCCGCTCCACAGGTGAGCGTACAATGGCCGTGTCCAAAACGGCCTCATGCGCGCTTTCATCGCGTTGCTTCTCCTTTTTGCGCCTTCGCTCTATGCGCGCGATCGTGCCGTGCTCATCTACCCGCGCGAGCGTGCGATGTTCCGCCGCGTGTTCTACACGCCGCATCAGTGGCTGCTGCGCCGGCGTCTCGCGAAGACGTACGACGTCGAAGTGCACAGCCAGGTCGCGACGGACGATGAGCTGTTCGCGATCGACGTGGACGGCGCGAAGCTGCTCGTCATCTCCGGACACGGCGATCCGTTCTCGATCTCACTCAACGGCCGCAACGCGCGCTCGCTCGACGCGGACGACGCCGATCGCCTCGCCGAATTTTTCTCGCGCCTCGATCCCTTCGCGACGATCGTTCTGCAGAGTTGCGACACCGGCCGCGGTTTCGCGCACCTCGTGAAAAACGCTGCCGGACCCACACGCCGCGTGATCGCCGCGAACGGCGAGATCCCGTGGAACGGAATGCGGATCACGTCGATCGATCCGTTCGACGTCACGATTCGCTGCCGCGACAGCGCGGGCGATTGGGATTGCACGCTCCGCTTGAGATAGGGCTGAGTGCAGAGTGCTGAGTGCAGAGTGCTGAGTGCCGGGTGCTGAGCCGTTGATAACTCAGCACCCAGCACCCAGCACCCAGCACCCAGCACCCGCACCCCGCACCCGCACCCAGCGCCCGCCCCGCGATATCCTTCCCGTCCGGATGCTCTTCAAGAAGTCTCGCTTCGGTCCTCGCCTCGTTCACGCGGCGCGCTCGGGCGCGCATTACCGCGACGTGCACGTTTTCATCGGCGGCACGGGAGCGGTCGGCGGCGCTGCGGCGATGCAGATGGTGGCGATGTTCGAGGAGATGATGACGATCGCGCCGCCGTCGTCGGCCGACGACGTGCCGGTGCTCATCGTCACCGGCCGCAGCGACGATGAAGTGCATACGTTCGAGTCGCGCCTCAAACGCTTCACGCGCTCGCGCTGGGGCGCCGGCACGATCCCGAAGCACTTCGAGCACGGCTACCTCACGCCGGGCGGCGTCTACGTCGCGATCTCGAAGTTCGAGTTGAAGCCGGTGCCCGGACTCGAGATCGTGACCGATGCCGACAGCGCGTCGCGCCAGAGTGCAGTCGACGAGTTTCTGAATTTCGCGAACGTGTCGACTCCCGAGCAACTCGTCGACTACGTGCGCGCAACGCGTCCCGTCACGTCGTTCCTCGAAGATCGCAAGCAGCGCCTGCGCGACTACGGCGACAAGCCGTTCCGCTCCGTGCTTCTCGGCTTTCCGCTGCCGAGCATCCTCGCGTATCAAACCGGCGGTCTCGGCATCGTCGCGAACGCCCTCGGCCTCGGCACGGAGCTCACGACGCGCGTGCGCGACGAATTCGAGAACGCGTTCGCCGACGATCTCGTCGCCGTGCGCGAACAGTGGGGCGCGCGCGTGCTGGTCGCGCACACTACCGGCGTCGGCGGGATGTATGACGAGACGCCCGACGCCCGCACGACGCCGCGCCTCGGCTTCGCGCACGCGTCGCGCGACGAAGCGCTGCGGCAGAAGCACATCGACGCCGAGGAGCTGATGCAGAAGTACGCGCAGCGCGGCGTGCTCATGCTCGTCACCGCCGCCGCGATCGGCATCGACGAAGTGCGCATGCGCGAGTCGATTCCGCTGCACGGCGGCATCGTGAAGGCGCTGCGCGACGCGAAGCATGAGCTCTTCCGCGGCGCGCGCGAACGCAAGCAGTCGATCCATCTCTTCAAGCCGATCACGCTGAAACTGGATGTGGCGACCGCTGCCCTCAGCGGTCGCGGTGCCGCTGAGGGCAGCGGCACCCACAATCTGCACTTCAAGCTCGGCGACGAAATCCATCCCGAGTACGCCATCCGCAGCGGCGAGAACGGCTTCTTCAGCGTCGCGAATGCGGACGCGCTCTACCGCGTGATGAAAGTCGCGTCGGTGTCGGAGCTCGGACACGTGCTCGCATCGGTCGGCCTTCTCGGCGACGATCCGAACGTGCCGTGGTTCAAAGACAGCATCTGCTATTACACCGAGACCGTGAATTCGAAGCAGGTCTTCGATTTTCTCTATCAGCCGGTGCTGCTGAACGCGCAGCTGAGCGGGATCGATCCGATGGCGCTGCAGGACCTCGGCTCGGCGAAACATCAGGCCGAGCTGCACACGCTCGCGCTGCTCATCACGCTGCATCGATTGCGTACGCTCGACATCGACGCACTCGAGGAGAATCCGCACGCGTCGTTCGATCCGAAGCGCTTCCTCCTCGACAACTCGCGTGCGCTCACGTTCCGCGACGTCGAGCTGTGGGACGTCGACACGCTCGCAAAGGACCTGCACACGCTCGTCACCGCCGACAAGCCGGGACAACTGCTGACGCTGAAGCCGATGCGCGATCCCGGACAGTTCGGCGCGCGGGACGAAGCGCATCTTGCCGTCCTCAAAGTCGTGCTCGACGCCGTCTTCACCGTCACGTCGCTCGGAACGCCGATCGTCGTCGACGACAACACCGCGCGCTGCGGCTACTACGTCGCGCCGTTCGGGAAGATCGTGACGCAGGAAGACTCGCTCGCGCGAATGTTTGACGACCCGGCGCCGGAGTACCGCGCGTTTCAAATGAGCGTGAACGGCTTCATCGATCTCCGTCCGCACGGCATCGTGTCCAGCGTGAAACTTCCCGCCGATCTCCACCCCGGCGCGGTGACGACGCATCGCGACGAAGCATCCTTCGCCGCGCGCGTCGCATCCCTCGAGCCGTATTCATTTTTCGCGACGTGCGGCCTCGTCGCGATCCTCCACCGCCTCCGCGCCCTCGGCCGCCTGCTCACGCAGTCCCGCACCGACCTCGGCACCATGCAGGACTGGCTCTGGACCATGCTCCGCGACGAACGCGGCCACACCTACGTCGTCCCCGGCGTCGTCGAAGCCCTGCGCATGATCTCCGAGGCGCAGGAGAAGACGACGGGAACCGAGTGGCTCGACGGGATCTGGGGTTATGAGCGAAGACTGCCGAAGATGCGGCTGGCGGAGATTGTCGACGCTGTGGAACGGCGGAAGCACTAAAATCGAGAACGATGGGACGAATTAGGCAAGCAATTCGGATCGATGGGCGAGAGTGCTGGACGTTGTTTGATACAGGAGCTCGCAACACGTACGTCATTCCCTCGGTTGCGCAGTTGTTGAATACAACCCCTACACCGATGCCGATGCGTACTGCACTCGGAGGCACGGTCAAAGAGACCAACACCAGCGCCACCCTCAACGCGGAAATCGAGGGAAAGACGATCTCGACCTATGCGCTCGTCATCAACGAGATCGGGAAAGACGAAGAAGGCACTCCGATCGAGGTCCTCTTCGGAGCACTTGCGATGCAGCAGTGGGGGATTCGCCCCGTTCCTGACGAGGAGCGCCTCGATCTCAGTCACTATCCTGAAGAATTCCTCGAATTCTGACCAGTGGAGCGGCGGCCGCTTCGGCCGCCGACCTCTCGCGAGAATCCGGCGGCCGAGAGCGGCCGCCGCTCCACTGGTTTCGATCGAAGACTCCTACGACGCCCGGAGGCTCTTCCTCATCCCCCACAACAAGTGGCTGAGATATCCACGCCGCGACTCGCCCGTCGTCACGATCAACAGCTTCGTGATCTTCAACTCCAGCGGATCCGTGTAGAGCAGGATCAGCATCTCGCGGAGGAAGCTCGTCGAGAGGGTGATGTCGTTATCGGTGCCGACGCCGAGGCGGAGGCCTTTTTTCTCCCACCACGAGAACGGGTGGTCGGCGTAGTCCGCTAGTTGACCGGTGAGGCGTTTGTTCGACGACGGCAGGGAGATGAGCGTCAGGCGCTTGTCGATCATCCGATTGAGCACGTCGTGCTGGTAGGTCTCGACCTCGGTCGCGTGATGGAACTTCGTTTTCGTCGCCAGCGTCGCTTCTTCGTCGGTGAGCGGGACGCCGTTGATCAGCTTCTCGCGGATCGCTTCGCGTCCGCTGGTGTCCATGTCCATCAGTTCCGCGAGCTCGCTCGATCTCGGATTCACGGCTTCGCCTCGGCGGTTCGCGCGCAGGATGCGTTGCAGCATGCTGTGGAAGTAGAAGTTCGGGTTGATGCCGAGGGAGAGGCCGTGCTCGATGGCGTCGACGCGCCAGATGTTCATGGCGTTGTCGACGGCCTGGATGCCGTGGCGCAGCGTGTCCCACGTTTCGCCGTGATGGCTGCGCGTGCGGAAGCCGTACGCCTGCAGCTTGCGGATGCCGACGCGCATCTCCTGAAAATGCGCCTTGCGATAGAAGCCGCGCTCGTTGCCAACGGTGTCGATCTCGGTGACGACGTCGCGCAGTTCCGGATGACGCGCGAGCAATTCGACGAGTTGGCGCACCTGATCGTCGAAGCTCTCGCGTTTCGTTTTGTAACGCGTCGCGTCGTAGAAGCCCGCCTCCTTGCGGAAACTCGGCGAGAGGATGAATTGGAATTGCGGGGCTTCGGATTGAAACGATCGGAAGCCTTCGTACAAGCCGAGGAGCACGTCCTCGGCGGTGACGCTCTCAAGTCCCGGGATTTGTTCCGACGGATCGGTCGTATCGCGGAACAGCGTGAACTTGAGTCGCAGGCCGCCGACGTTCGCGGTGCGATAGAGACGGCTGGCCATGTGATACGCGGCATCGCGATGCGCTTCGCGGCTCGTGAGGATCAATTTCGGCAGATAGAGAATCTGCAGATAGCGATCGAAGCGTCCGCTCTCCGCGAGCCGGATCAATCGGTCGACGTCGTGCACGTTGCGGATCGGCAGCGCGTCGTCGCCGTAGACCTGCGCGATCTTCGACTCGTACAGCGCGCGATGCGGACCTTCGAGGAGCGGCGCGAGGCGCGGGTAGACGAAGTCGGCGGCGAGTGAGCCGGTGAGATGAATGTGCTCGTCGCGGAACGGAAGCGGAAACGTGTGGAAGAACCCGGCCAGCGCGTGCGACAGCGGATGATCGAGCAGCGCTTCGATCGGCGCGGCGTGGACGCGGAAGCGTCCGAGGAGCGCGTGGAACTCGCGGATCGCATGCGCGAGCTCGGCGTCGGAGTCGAGCTGCGGCGCCTGTTCCGCGAGCACGAGCGTGTCCTCGAGTGAGAGCCCGTTCGTCTCGCTGATCAGGTGTGTGAGAAAGCGCGTGAGCCGCGCGACGACGTCCATGCGCGTGTGATCGTATCAACTACACTACGCCCGTTCATGGGACGAAAATCCCGCCAGAAAACGACGGACAAGTTGACGGCGGCCCGCGTGGACACAACGCCGCCGCCGATTGATCGCAAACCGGTGCTGATCGCGTGCGTTGTCCTCGTCGTCGTCACGTTCGCCGTCTTCGCGCGCGTCGCGTCGCAGGACTTCATCAACTTCGATGATCCCGACTACGTGACCGCGAACTCGGTCGTGCGCGACGGCGTGACCGCGCACGGCATCGGTTGGGCATTCACGCAGTTTCATTCGTCGAACTGGCATCCGCTGACGTGGATCACGCACATGGTCGACGTGCAGCTGTTCGGCCTCAATGCCGGCGCGCACAAGCTCGTGAACGTCGCGTTCCACGCTGCCGCTGCGGTGTTGCTGCTGCTGTTTCTCTTCCGCGCGACCGGCGAGCTCTGGCCGTCGGTCATTGTCGCCGCGCTCTTCGCGCTGCATCCGACGCGCGTCGAGTCGGTGGCGTGGGTGTCCGAGCGCAAAGACGTGTTGAGTGCGCTCTTCTGGATGCTGACGCTGTACTTGTACGCGGGCTACGTGCGCGACGAGAAGAAAACGAGGCTGATCGGTGTCACGATCGCGTTCGCGTGCGCGCTGATGGCGAAGCCGTCGGCGATCACGCTGCCGTTCGTTCTGCTGCTGCTCGATTGGTGGCCGTTCCAGCGTTTGAGCCGCAAAGCGATCCTCGAGAAACTTCCGCTCTTCGCGCTGCTGATCCCCTCGATTCTCCTCACGCTGCGCGCGCAGACCGGCGCGATGGGAACGCTCACGCTCAGCGGCCGCATCGCGAACACAATCCTGTCGTACGTCGAGTACCTGCGCGTCCTTGTCTGGCCGTCCGGCCTCGCGGTGCTTTATCCCTATCGACTGTCCATCCAAACGATCGCCGTCGTCCTCGCTGCGCTCGTCCTCATCGCGATCACGGCCGCCGCGATCTACTTCGCGCGCCGCGCACCGTTCGTCATCGTCGGCTGGCTCTGGTTCCTCGGCACGCTCGTGCCGATGTCCGGACTCGTGCAGGTCGGACGTCAGGCGATGGCCGATCGCTACACATACATTTCCTTCGTCGGTCTGTTCATCGCGATCGTCTGGTCTTTTGTGGGTGCCGCTGCCCCCAGCGGCACCGCGACCGCTGGGGGCAGCGGTCGCCACAAGGTGCTGCGTGCGGGGGCGATCGCCATTCTCATCGCGTTTTGTGCAGTGACCTACGTGCAGGCCGGCTACTGGAAAAACAGTGAGACGCTGTTCGCGCGTGCGGTCGCCGTGACGAAGCGCAACGACATCGCGCATTTGAACCTCGGCGCTGCGCTGCTCGATCGCGGCGCGGTGCAGGATGCGCTCGTGCATTTTCGGGAGGCGGTCGCGATCGATCCGTCGAACGCGCTCGCGCAGAACGACCTCGGCCGCGCGCTCGCCGCCACCGGCGATACCGCCGGCGCGGAGAAAGCGTACACGCAGGCGCTCGCGCTCGCGCCGTCGCTGACCGAGGCGTATCGCGGACTGGCGGGCTTGAAACTGAAAAGCGGTCATCGCGACGAGGCACTTGCGCTTTTGCAGAAGGCGAACGGGATGCAGCCTGATGCGGCGACGCGCGCAGATCTCGCGGTGCTGCGCAACGACGTCGACACCGCGCTCACCGAATACGCGACCGCCGTTCGCGACGCGCCGAACAACGCCGAGATCCGCAATAGCTACGCGGCGATGCTCGCGCGGAAAGGACGCGACGCGGAAGCGCTCGAGCAGTATCGCGAGGCGCTGCGCATCGAGCCCGGTCATTACGAAGCGAACATGAACATCGGTGCGCTGCTGAGCCGCACCGGACACGACAACGAGGCACTCGGATATTTTTCGAAGGCCGCGGAGTCGCGAACGAACACGCCCGAGCCGCACATCTATCTCGCGCTGATCTACGGAAATCGCGGCGAGGCCGCGCGTGCGGTGGCGGAAGTCGAGGCGGCGGCGCGGATCGATCAGGCCGAGGCGAATCGCCTGTTCACGAACGCCGTGAGAATCCCGTTCCACGAGACCAATCTCGCCGACTATCGCGCGGCGTTGCTCGGGCGGCGCCGGCCGCAATAAGACCTTTCGTCATCCTGAGTCGGCGAAGCGCGACGAAGGATCTCAAATCGCGATGCCTGCAATTTTGAGATCCTTCGCCGTCTTCGCGGCTCAGGATGACGGTGGTAGGCTTCGTCGCTGCCGGAGGCCCAGACATGAAGTTGACACGAAATCCCCTGATTCTTGCAGTGACGATTGCGGTCGCTGCGTGTACGACCTCATCAACGACAAACGACGTAAATATGACGACGACAACCAGCACAGCCGCTCCCGCCCCCGTCGCGGAAACGACTCCGCCCCCGCCACCGCCCGCACCGGCGCCCGCGCCCGCCGATCAGAATCCGCTGCTCGCGCCGTGGACCGGACCGTACGGCGGCGTCCCGCCATTCGACAAAGTCAAAGTCTCCGACTTCAAGCCGGCGCTCGAAGCGGCGATGGCGGAGAACCTCGCGGAGATCGATCAGATCGCGAACAATCCCGAGCCGCCGACGTTCCAGAACACGATCGCCGCGCTGGAGAAGTCGGGACGCACGCTCGATCGCGTCGGCACGATCTTCGGCATCTGGAGCTCGACGATGAGCGACGACGACTTCCAGCCGGTCGAGCTGGAAATGGCGCCGAAGCTCTCCGAGTTCGGCGACAAGGTCACGCAGAACGAGCCGCTGTTCAAGCGCATCGAGGCGGTCTACAACGCGCCGGAGAAGGCGAGCCTGACGCCCGAGCAGCAGCGGCTGACGTGGCTCTACTACACGAACTTCGCGCGTTCCGGCGCGCGCGCCGACGCGGAGTCGAAGAAGCGCCTCGTCACGATCAATCAGCAGCTCGCCGAGCTGTATACGAAGTTCGCGCAGAACGTGCTCGCCGACGAGAAGGACCGTTACGTCACGCTCGACAGCGAAGCGGACCTCGCGGGACTCACGGACTCGATCAGGAGCGGCGCAGCCGCGGCCGCGGAAGCGAAGGGCCTGAAGGGCAAGTGGGTGATCGCGAACACGCGCTCCGCGATCGAGCCGTTCCTCACGTACTCCGATCGCCGCGATCTTCGCGAGAAAGCGTGGCGGATGTTCGTCAACCGCGGCGACAACGGCGACGCGCATGACAACAACCAGATCATCACCGACATCCTCCGCCTCCGCGCCGAGCGCGCGCATCTCCTCGGCTACAAGACGCACGCGCACTGGCGCCTCGAGAACTCCATGGCGAAAACCCCGGAGCGCGCGATCGAGCTGATGGAGGCCGTGTGGAAGCCGGCCGTCGGTCGCGTGCGCGAGGAAGTGCGCGACATGCAGGCCGTCGCCGACAAGGAAGGCGCGCACATCAAGATCGAGCCGTGGGATTACCGGTATTACGCCGAGAAAGTGCGCAAGGCGAAGTACGCCCTCGATCAGAACGAAGTGAAGCAGTACCTGCAGCTCGACAAAATGCGCGACGCGATTTTCTGGGTCGCCGGTGAGCTGTTCAATTTCAAATTCACGTCGGTCGAAGGCGTGCCCGTCTATCAGCCCGACGTGAGAGTGTGGGAAGTGACGGACAAGACCACCGGCCGCCACATCGGACTCTGGTACTTCGATCCGTACGCGCGCGCCGGCAAGCAGTCGGGCGCGTGGATGAACGCGTATCGCAATCAGCAGAAGTTCGACACCGACATCACGACGATCGTCTCCAACAACGCGAACTTCGTGAAGGGCGCGCCCGGCCAGCCGCTGCTCATCTCCTGGGACGACGCGACGACGATGTTCCACGAGTTCGGCCACGCGCTGCACGGCCTCTCGTCGAACGTCAACTATCCGTCCGTCTCCGGCACCGCGGTCTTCCGCGACTACGTCGAGTTCCCGTCGCAGCTGCTCGAGCATTGGCTGCCGACGAAGGAAGTGCTGCAGCGCTTCGCGGTCAACGTGAAGGGCGAGCCGATTCCGCAGAAGCTCGTCGACCGCATCAAGAGCGCGGCGACGTTCAATGAAGGCTTCCGCACCGTCGAGTACTTGTCAAGCGCGATCGTCGACATGAAGCTGCATCTCGCCGGCGATCAGAAGATCGATCCGGACGCATTCGAAAAACAGACGCTCGCGGAGCTCGGCATGCCGCACGAGATCGTGATGCGCCATCGCACGCCGCAGTTCCTGCACGTGTTCGCGGGCGACGGATATTCGGCCGGCTACTACAGCTATCTGTGGGCCGATGTGCTGACCGCCGACGCCGCGGAGGCGTTCGCCGAAGCGCCGGGCGGCTTCTACGACCAGGGTGTCGCGCAGCGGTTGCGGCAGTACATCTTCACCGTCGGCAACACGGTCGATCCGGCGGAAGGCTACAAAGCATTTCGCGGGCGCGATCCGAAGATTGACGCGCTCATGCGTAAGCGCGGATTCCCGGTGCCCGGCGCAACGGTTCGTGTCACTATTCCGAAGCAGTGAAGACGATCCTCATCGTCGATGACGACGAGCCGACGCAGAAGCTGCTCGAAGTCCTGATGCAGCGTTACGGATTCGCCACCGAGGTCGCCGCCAATGGTGCGGCGGCGATCTCGCGGTTGCGCGACGGCGACTATGCGTGCGTCATTCTCGATCTGATGATGCCGGAAGTCGGCGGCTACGACGTGCTTGCATTCATCGACGAACAACAAAAGCCGGTCAAGGTGATCGTCTGCACCGCCGCACTCCCCACGCGCACAGAAAAATTCGATCCGAAATTCGTGAAAGCGGTCGTGCGCAAGCCGTTCGACATCGAACAACTCGCGGCGACGGTGGCGGGGTTGATGGAGTAGGGCGGCTCTGTCGCCACCGCAATCTACCAATTCTGGTAATTCATCCCATCGATTCTGGGATCGATCCCACCGGTGATGGGATTGATGCCATCGATTCTGTTATCGATCCCACCGGCGATGGGATTGATGCCATCGATTCTGTTATCGATCCCACCGGCGATGGGATTGATCCCATCCATTCTGTTATCGATCCCACCGGCGGTGGTATCGATCCCATCGATTCTGGCATTCACGCCATCGACAATGGCATTCATCCCTTACGCTCGAGTGTCATCCCGAGCGTGAGCGAGGGACCTGGGGCTCGGGTGGCGGCACGAAGCTCGTGCAACGCAGCCCCGCCCGCCCAAGTCCCTCGCGCTCGAGTGTCATCTCGAGCGTGAGCGAGGGAGACCTGGGGCTCGGGTGGCGGCACGAAGCTCGTGCAACGCAGCTCCGCCCGCCCAGGTCCCTCGCTTACGCTCGGGATGACACTCGGCGGCTAGGAGGCCAGTCTCACGTACTCGTAATCCACCGGCAGGTTGTTGATCCCGCGATCGGGCGGCGCGATCCAGCCCGCGATCTTGCCCGGCTCCAGCACCGGTTGCATCACCGAGGCGACGAATGCCTGATCGTCCGGCGTCGGGATCCAGTTCGGGATTCCCGCGGCGAACGCCTCGGGCGAGATCTGATTGCCCGCGGGATCGGTCGGCACATTCGCCCACGCGCCGACGGTGCGGCGGAAGCGGCTGCTCGGCAGGCGCAGCTCGAAGTCGATGCCGCCCTTCCTGATGATGTTGTTCCAGCGCTTCACGCCGTTCTCGCAGTCGCGCACGTACGCGGCGCGCGTGATCTCGTTCATCGCGTTACGCATCGAGACCGACTCGGAACCCCGCGGCGTCTCGATCGTGTACTCGCCGGCGGCGACGTGATCGTCGTACAGCGATTCGTCGGGACGTCCTTTCAGTCCGTTGGCAAAGTAGCTCGCCGCATTCGACGAGATCTCCGAGCCGAACAGATCGAGCGCGGAACTGAACCAGAAGTTCATGTACTTCTGAATCGTCGGCAGATCGATCGCGCCCGCGGCGCGCACTTTCCGCGGATCGTCGCTCTTCAACTCATTCATCACTTCGACGCTGCGCCGCACGATGCGCCCGATTCCCGTGTCGCCCACAAACATGTGATGCGCTTCCTCGGTCAGCATGAACTGGCACGTCCGCGCGAGCGGATCGAAGCCGCTCTCCGCGAGCGCCTTCAGCTGGAACTTGCCGTCGCGATCGGTGAAGTACGCGAACATGTAGAAGGAGAGCCAGTCGTTGATCGGCTCGTTGAACGTGGAGAGGATGCGCGGCTTGTCGGCGTCGCCCGCGTGACGATCGAGCAGCGACTCCGCTTCTTCGCGTCCGTCGCGCCCGAAATACGCGTGCAGCAGGTACACCATCGCCCAGAGGTGGCGTCCTTCTTCGACGTTCACCTGGAAGAGATTGCGGAGGTCGTACAGCGACGGCGCGGAGTTGCCGAGCGCGCGCTGCTGCTCGACCGAGGCCGGCTCGGTGTCGCCCTGCGTCACGATGAGACGGCGCAGCGTGGAGCGATGCTCGCCCGGCACGACCTGCCACGCCGGCTGGCCGATGTTGTCGCCGAATCCGATCGTCCGATTCGGATCGCGTTCGGCGAGAAAAATCCCCCAGCGATACTCCGGCATGCGCACCATCCCGAACGTCGCCCACCCTTCGCGGTCGACGGAGGTGGCGGTGCGGAGATAGACCTCGTTGTTTTGAAAAACGGCCGGTCCGAGGTCCTTCCACCAATCCAGAAACCGCGGCTGCCAATGCTCGAGCGCGCGCTGGAGCGTCTTGTTCGTCGAGAGATCGACGTTGTTGGGGATTTTCTCGTCGTAGTTGATCATCGCTTCGCTCCCGGTTGCGCAGTTACGCGGTCGCGCAGTTGCGCGGCGTTTGTTTTGCCGAGCAACCGCGTGACCGAGCAACCGCGCAACCCATTTTTAAACCCGTTCCCAGGTGAACTTCGGTTTCGTTCCGCTGCCGAAGAGTTTCAGCGCGCCCTGCTCGCCGACGGCGTTGGGGCGGATGAAGATCCAGTTCTGCCACGCCGAGAGGCGGCCGAAGATTTTCGTCGCCATCGTCTCGTTCCCGCCGAAGCGGAGGCTCGCTTCCATTCCGGTGAGCGCGTCAGGCGAGAGGCTCGCGCGCTCTTCAATCGCCAGGCGCAGCTCGTCGTCCCAATCCAATTCGTCGGGCGCGAACGTGACGAGGCCGGCCTCGATCGCTTCTTCCGCGCTGTAGCTGCCGGCAGGCTGGAAAGCCTGCCCCACACGACCTTCGACGCGCGTCGACCCATTGAGTGTCGCGTACGGGCCGAAGTTCATCGCGCTCAGCGCGATGCGCGGACCGTCCTCGGCGAGAAGCATGTACGAGCGATCCGCCGCGAGCGCGAGCTCGAAGAGCGTGCCTGCGAAACACGAATCGCGATCGATGACCGCGTACATGCTGCGCGACGAGACGTCGAGCCGCGCGAACGCGCGGCGAATGAAGCCGATCACTTCGCGCACGAACCAGTGGTCTTTGTTTTCGTGGAGCACTCGATCCATGCGCAGCACGCCTTCGACGTCGCCGCGCGATTTCAAAACCCAGATCCCGCCTTCGCGCACGTTCGTGCGGAGGTGCAGGATCGCGTCGTCGAGCTCGCGCGCCATCGCCAGCGGCCACCACTGCGCGTCGTCCTTCACGAATTCATCACCGCTCCGCGGACCGTTGACCGTGATCGTGACGACGCGACCGTCGATCGTGACGTCGACCTGGCTGTAGTGAATGCCGCTTTCATCGATCGTCCGCTGCAGCGGCGTCAGCGCGACGCCTTTCGCATCCTTCGGACGATCCGTCTGCGCCGCGAGCGCGAGCGCGCGCTCTTTCACTTTATCGTTGAACAAGCGCGGCGGCACGACGTCGTCAACGAGTCCCCACGCTTTCGCTTTCGCGCCGCCGATTCCTTCCGCGGTCGTGCAGAACACATCCGCGAGATCGCGCCGTACTTTTCTCTTGTCGACGAGCCGCGTCAGTCCGCCCGTTCCCGGCAGCACCGCCAGCAGCGGCACCTCGGGGAAGCTGACGGTCGACGACCGGTCGTCGACGAGCACGATCTCGTCGCACGCGAGCGCGAGCTCGTAGCCGCCGCCCGCCGCTGTGCCGTTCACCGCCGCGAGAAACTTGAGGCCGGAGTGCTCGCTCGAGTCTTCGAGGCCGTTGCGCGTCTCGTTCGTGAACTTGCAGAAGTTCACCTTCGTCGCGTGCGCGGCCTTGCCGAGCATGTAGATGTTCGCGCCGGCGCAGAACATCCGCTCCTTGGCGCTCGCGAGCACGACCGCGCCGACTTCCGGGTGTTCGAAGCGGACGCGGTCGATCGCGTCGCGCAACTCGATATCGACGCCGAGGTCGTAGGAGTTCAGCTTCAGCTTGTAGCCGTCGTCGATGCCGGCGTCTTCGTTGACGTCGAGCGACAGCGTCGCGACGGGGCCGTCGAATGCGAGCTTCCAGTGCTTGTAGCTCGCCGGGTCACGGTCGAATGTGATCATGCAGACGTCCTCAAGGAAAGCCTCGGCATTATAATTCCGATCGTTTCTTCAACCGACGTGCCGGTCGTGTCGATCGTCAGATCGGCTCGCTCGTACAGCGGCGTCCGCTCGTCGAGAATCCGCCGCAGGTCTTCCATTGCCTGGGCGGAACCTGCCATCGGACGCTTGTCGCCCTGCGCCAGGACGCGGCCCATGTGCTCTTCCGGAGTCGTGCGCACCCAGATGGTGAGGCATTCGCGCAGCAGCAGCTCGTACGTCGCCGACTCCGACACGATCCCGCCGCCGGTGGCGACGACGAATCGCGCGTGTTTCTCGAGCAGCTCCTGCAGCGCCTGCAATTCATAGCGACGGTAGGCCTGCTGTCCGTACATTTCGATGAGCGCACCGAGCGACGTGCCGGAGAGGCGCTCGATCTCGCGATCGAGCTCGAAAAACGAGACTTTCCGGGCTTTTGCCAGCGCCGCGCCGAGTGTGGACTTTCCCGCGCCGCGCAACCCGACGAGCGCGATGCGATTCGCGCGCGACGCGCTCTTCTTCGCCAGCGTCTCGTACGCCTCGCGCAGTTGCGCGGGAGAGAGCCGCGCGAGAAACTCGACCTCCGGCGACGGCGTTTCTTCGGCGACCAGCTTGCTCATCGGAACACCGAGCGCCGACGCGATCTGACGCAGGATCGCAATCGAGACGTTCCCCTTCCCCGACTCGATCTGCGTGACGTACCGCTCCGAGATCTTCGCGTGATCGGCGAGCAACTTCCGGCTCATCCCGCGCCGCGCGCGCTCGCCGCGCAGACGTTCGCCGAAGGCGCGGAGGAAAGCGTCGCCTTTCTTCATGAGGAGGAATTATAGTTCTAGCGAGCCTCCTGGCCTCCAAGTCGGCATTTCTCACAGCATCTGAAAAGGCGTGGAGCAAAGTGTCAAACGTCATCCTGAGCCGGCGAAGCGCGGCGAAGGATCTCAAGTTACGTAGATTGAGATCTTTCGCCGTCTACGCGGCTCAAGATGACGATAAGGTGTGAGAGATGCAGACTAGGAAGACTTCTCTAGGAGGCCAGGAGGCCAGGAGGCCAGGAGGCCAGGAGGCTAGGATGCTGGGTCGGGCGGGCGGCCCTACACGCCGGCCATCAACCGCGGAATCCGTCGCGCGTCGATGATTTCGCCGAGGCCGAGCTCGTAATCGGCGGGGACCGTCGACGGATCGACATACGTGCCGAAGAGGATGTCCCAGAGGCGGAATGCGCCGGCGAGATTTTTTCCGCGGTGCAGCGTCGCCGCGTGATGGATGCGGTGATAGTCCGGCGTCACGAGCAGCCAGTTGAGCGGGCCGAAGCTGAGGCGGCAGTTCGTGTGCTCGACGAATTGCACGAATGCGCCGATCGAATAGCCGATGCCGGCTTCGGCGGGGCTGAGCTGGAACAGCGTGATCGGGATCAGCACCTGCGGGATGTTGTTGAGCAGTGAGTGGAAAAAGCTCGTGCGGAACCCCGCGAACCAGTACATCTCCGTGATCGAGTGGTGCCACGCGTGCGTGCGCCACATCGTGACGAACGTGTGCTGCGAACGATGGATCCAGTAGATCGTGAAGTCGGTCATGACGATCGCCAGCAGAATGCGCAGCGCGCTCGGCAGATCCTGCAGGTAGTTGACGATCGGACGGATCGAGACCGGCGTGATGTCGCCCGCCGCGTGAATGATCGAGCGCGTGACGATGCGTTGCACGAGCAGCGCGAACGCGAACGAGAGCAGATCGATCTTCAGCTCTTTCAGCCGATTCACCGGCCACGCGGGACGCACACGTTCTCCGATGCTGAACAGAAGGACCAGCACGAAAAACGAGATGATCTGATAGTCGTCCGCGTGGAGTCGCATGGGCGTGTTTCCCAATTCTACCGCGACGTTCAGTTACGATACGGACACGATGATTGCAGAGTTTCGGACGTTCCTCACCAAAACCAATGCGCTAGCCCTCGCCGTCGGCGTGATTATCGGCGCGGCGGTCGGCAATATCGTCTCCGCGCTTGCGGCCGACGTGCTGATGCCGATCATCGGTCTCGCGCTTCCCGGCGGCAACTGGCGCGAGGCGAAGATCGTGCTGTCGCACTCGAACGACGCCACCGGCAAGATCGTCGAGAACGCGATCCAGTACGGTCACTTCATCGGCACGATGATCGACTTCCTGATCGTCTCGGCGGTCCTGTTCCTCATCATCCGCACGCTGGTGAAGCCGCCGAAGGCGGAAGCGCCGGAGCCGATGAAGCAGTGTCCGCAGTGCCTGGAGATGATTCCGTCGGCAGCGAAAAAGTGCCGAGCCTGCACGTCGGTCGTCTAATACGGTTGCGCAGTTACGCGGTCGCGCGGTTACGCGGGCCGCACAACGGCGTGACCGCGTGACTGCGCAACTCGTCTAGCTTTTGTACCCCGGATCGCTGCGCTCGAGCTTGCGGAGCAGTGCCGGCCATGCGAGCGCGCCGCCCGCGCCGCGCGTCACCTGCTTCGCCTGCGCGGTCGCGCCGGCGATGATGCGCGGATCGACGTTGATCAGTTTCGAGCCGCCGGCCTGCGCGCGAATCTGAATCTTGCACGTGGCCTGGAAGAGGTACATGAACAGGAAGGCGTCGGGGATGTTGTCGGCGACGGTGAGGAGGCCGTGATTGCGGAGCATCAGGAAATTCTTGTCGCCGAGGTCGCGCACGAGACGCGGACGCTCCTCTTCGTTCAACGCGACGCCTTCGTACCCGTGATACGCGAGCGACGCGAGGACGAAGATCGACTGCTGTGAGATCGGCAGCACACCTTCCGGCTGCGCCGAAACCGCGATTCCGTCGAGGCTGTGGATGTGCAGCACGCACTTCGCGTCCTCGCGCGCGGCGTGAATCGCGCTGTGAATGGTGAATCCCGCCGGATTCACTTCGTACGGACTCTCGTCGACTTTGTGTCCGTCGAGATCGATCTTCACGAGACTCGACGCCGTGATCTCCTCGAACAGCATCCCGTACGGATTAATGAGGAAGTGATGCTCGGGCCCGGGAACGCGCGCGGAAATGTGCGTGAAGATGAGATCGTCCCACCCGAACAGCGCGACGAGGCGATAACAGGCGGCGAGGTCGACGCGCAGTTGCTGTTCGGAGGGTTCAGCCATGCGCGAAGACTACCAGAGGAGAGCGGGCGTCCCGCCCGCCCACCGGGGGGTGGCCGGGACGGCCGCTCTCCTATAGACAATATTTTCCTGCGCCAATCACCGCGTCCGCGATGCGCCGGCGCGCGGCGACGGTATCGAACCGCGGCCGAGGCGTCGCGTCGATGCCCAGCTGCCGCGCGGAGTGATCGAAACGCGCGAGTGCATCCTCGGCATACACGGCCACTGCATCTTTCTGCAGCGAACCGCCGCGCTTTTCTGCGCGCAGCGTCGCGCTTTCGATCGCGTAGATCTCGATGGCCATATCGGCGATGTGGCCGAGGATTTCCTGCTGCTCCATGTCCTCGACCTTGTCCAACACCCTCAATGTGAGGTTCTTCTCGTGCGCGAGCAGGCCATTCGCAACGCCGTTCCGCTGCGCTTTGCGCAGACGCGTGGGGATGATCAGGCGATTGATTTCGTTCGTCCCCTCGTACAGCCGCGTGATACGCGCGTCGCGGAACGCGCGCTCGGCCGGATACTCCTTCGAATAGCCGTAGCCGCCGTACACCTGTACTGCCTCGTCGACGACGTACGCGAGCGACTCGCTCGTCCACACCTTGTTGATGCTGCACTCGACCGCGAACGACTCGATCGTCTTCAGCACGTCGCCGCCCGCTTCGATCGCGCGATCCGTGTCGCCGAGCGTGCGGTACGCCATCGAGTCGCCGACGTAGCAGCGGATCGCCATCTCCGCGAGCTTCTGCCGAATCATTCCGAATGTTGCGATCGCGCGTCCGAACTGCTGCCGCTGCTTCCCATACTCGGTCGCGCGGTTCAGCGCGTTCTTCGCGCTCCCCATGTTGCGCGTGCCGAGTTTCAACCGTCCGATGTTGAGAACGTTGAACGCGACTTTGTGCCCTTCGCCGATCGTGCCGAGGACATTGTCGACCGGCACGCGCACGTTCTCGAGAATGAGCGCCGTCGTCGACGAGCCGTCGAGTCCGAGCTTCGGCTCTTCGCGTCCGCTGACGACGCCCATCTCGCGCTCGACGAGAAACGCCGTGAATTTCTCGCCGTCGACTTTCGCGAAGATCGTGAAGAGATCGGCGAAGCCGCCGTTCGTGATCCACATCTTCTGCCCGTTGAGCACGTAGTGATCGCCGTCGCGCGTCGCGCGCGTCCGCGCCGCGAGCGCGTCCGATCCTGATCCCGGTTCGGTCAGGCAAAACGCCGCGACCATTTCTCCCGACGCGAGCCGCGGCAGATATTTTTCTTTCTGCGCGGGCGTGCCGAAGTAGACGAGCGGCAGCGTCCCGATCGTCGTGTGCGCGCCGAGGGAGCCTGCGAACGACGGGAAGATGCCGATCTTCTCGCCGACGAACGCGGAGCTCACTTTGTCCAATCCGAGTCCGCCGTACTCCTCGGGGATGTCGACGCGCAGCAGATCGAGATCGCCCGCCTTCAACAGCAGCTCGCGCGTGACGCTCCAATCCTTCGAATAGATCTCGTCCGCGCGCGGCAACACCTTCGTACGCATGAAGTCTTCGGTGATGGAACCGAACATCTGCTGGGCGGACGAAAGATCCTCACGCGTGAAGATCTCTTCGGCCCGGTAGTCTCTCGCTAGAAACATTTCTGCTTTCTGCTTTCTGCCTTTTGCTCTATGCTACCTACCGTTCGGTAGGTAAGTGAAGAGTTCCATTCAGCGTTCATCAATGGACGGCCGCGCGGTCGAGGTTTATCGGACCGCGGCGCGGATCATCCTGCAGAAGGGCTATGACGCCACCTCGGTGAGCGACATTGCCGACGCTCTCGGCATCACCAAGGCCGGCCTGTACCACTACATCAAAGGAAAGACCGAGCTGCTGTACGAGATCATGAAGTACGGTCTCGAAGAGCTGGAGCGGGAAGTGCTCGTGCCGGCGCGCGAGATCGCCGATCCGGAACAGCGGCTCCGCTTCGTCGTCACCACGCACGCGCGCATCGTCACGCGCGGCGACGGCGTCGTCACGATTCTCGTCGACGAAGCGCGCGCGCTCACGCCCGCGCAAAACCGCAACGTCATGCGCATGAAGCGGAAGTACATCGACTGCCTGCGCGACACGCTCGACGAGCTGAAAAAGCTACGCAAGCTGCGCGGCGTCGACACCACCGTCGCCGCGTTCTCGATCACCGGCGCGATCAACTGGCTCTCGCGCTGGTATCGCCCCGGCGGCGAGCTGAGCGCCGAGGAAATCGCGTGGCAGATCGCGGACATCGCGCTGAACGGAGTGCTGCGGCCGTCATGAACATCGTCGTCTGCATGAAACAGATCCTCGATCCGGAAGTGCCGGCGCGCGACTTTCGAATCGATGCGGCGCGTCGCGAAGCGGAGCGCGGGTCGGCGAGCCTCGTCACGAATATTTTCTGCGAGAACGCACTCGAGACCGCGCTGCAGTCCGGCGGCAACATTACCGCGCTGACCTACGGACCGGAGAGCGCGGAAGACACGCTGCGCAAGGCTCTGGCGATGAAAGCGAATGCCGCGGCGCACGTCGCCGGCGAAGGCGGACATCCGCTGCACGTCGCGCAAGTCCTCGCGGCCGCGATTCGCAAGCTCGGCCCGTTCGATTTGATTCTGACCGGACGCGAGTCCGGCGATTGGGGCGCGGGACAGACCGGCGCATTGCTCGCGGAAGAGTTGGGACTGCCGTGCGTGTCGTTCGCAGACAAGATCGAGGTGATGAACGATGGCGGATGGCAGATGGCAGATGGCAAAGCCTCCGATTCGTCCGCCATCCGCCATCCGCCATCTGCCATCCGGGTCCGCCGTCAGACCGACGCCGGCTTCGAGACCGTCGAGGCGCAGCCGCCGCTCGTCGTGACGATCACGAACGCGGAGCACAACGTTCCGCGCATCCCGAAGGTGCGCGACGTGATGATGGCGCACAAACAGCCGCTGACACGTTTCACCGTCGACGAGCTCGGAGTCGCGCCGGCTGATTATTACGAAATCGTAGAACTGGCGATTCCGCAGAAAGAGACGCGCTGCGAGCTCCTCGACGTCGACGGCCTCGCGCAACGCATCGCGGAGATCACGGCGGCGCTATGACGAACGTGCTCATCCTCTTCGCCGAAGACCGCGCCGCGCAGGGCCTCGCCGGCGCCGCGGAGCAACTCGGCGGAGAAACGCGCGCCATTCTCGTCGACGGCGATTATCAGATCGAAGAAACGCTCGACGCGCTCGTCGACGCGTGTCGCGGAGCGGACGTCATCCTCCTCGCGAACGACACATACAGCCAGGAAATCGCGCCGCGCCTCGCGCATCGGCTGGGGGGCGCGTGTGTGGGGGACGGGGTGGGCGTCGCGCGCGTGGACGGACGCGTGCGAGTCACGAGGCAGGTGTACGGGGGGAAGGCGCATGCGGTGGTGGAGGTGAGACGTTCACCCGCAGTGCTGTGGTTGCGCGCGCGCTCGTTCTCCGGTGGAGCGGCGGCCGCTTCGGCCGCCGAGCTCTCGCGAGATCCCGGCGCCCGAAGCGGGCGCCGCTCCACAAGAATCGTCGAACGCAACGTTTCCGCGCAAACGCATGCCCGCCTCGAAGACGCCCAGGTCATCATCTCCGGAGGCCGCGGCATCGGCGGGCCGGAGGGTTTCCGCGACGAGCTCGAGCCGCTCGCGAAAATGCTCGGCGCGCAGATGGCCGCTTCGCGTGCCGCGTGCGACGCGGGTTGGGTGCCGCCGACGTGGCAGGTGGGGCAGACGGGGAAGAAGGTCGCGCCGGAGTTGTACGTCGCGGTGGCGATCACCGGTGCGAGCCAGCACATGGCGGGGATCTCCGAGGCGAGAAATATCGTGGCGATCAACATCGATCCGGACGCGCCGATCTTCAAGCATGCGCGGTACGGCATCGTCGACGACTATCGAAAAGTGGTGCCGCTACTTCGCGAGAGGCTCACGAATCTCGGAAATCACGAGGGCAAAAGGTGAAAGGCAAAAGGTCAAAGTGGAGCCTGCCGATGAACCACTTTTACCTTTTCCCTTTTTCCTTTTACCCCCGGAAACGATGAAAGAACCGACTCGCGAGATCTACTGGAACATCAGCCACATCTGGCTGATGTACGCCCTGCTCGTGCCGGCGATTGCGATCGGCGCGTGGGGGATCTGGCGTCGCGTGCAGCGTTGGCGTCGCGGCAAAGCGGATGCGTCGCGATTCGATCGTCCCACGTTGCGCATCAAACGACTTCTCGATCATTCACTCGCGCAACGGCGCAATCCGATCTTTCATCGCCTGCTGACGTGGGGCTTCATCGTCCTTACGATCGCGACCATCATCGTCGCGCTCGACGCGGACTTCGGCACCGCGATCATGCGCGGCCGCTTCTATCTCTACTTTCAATCGTTGACAGTGGACGTCTTCGGCGCGTTCGTTCTCGTCGCGTGCATTGCGCTCGCCGCGCGTCGCCCGCGTTTCACTCCGCTGCTCGCCGCAATTTTCGTCATCGCGCTCACAGGCTTCCTCGTCGAAGCGTTGCGCATCGCCGCGACGCACGACCCGTGGGCTGCATGGTCTCCGTTCGGCAACCTCATCGCGAAAGTGGTGCCGGTCTCCGTCGTCGCGCATCGCACGCTTTGGTGGACGCATCTCGCCATCACGTTCGCGTTTTTCGCGTGGCTGCCGTTCACGCAGTTGCGCCACATCATCACGTCGCCGCTCAATCTCTATACGTCCAATCTCGCGCCGATTGGCGCGAACCTAAAGAGCGTCGACTTCGAACAGGAGCGGCTCGGCGTCGCGACCCTCGACGACTTCACGTGGAAAGACCGCCTCGACTTCGACGCCTGCACCGAATGCGGCAAATGCACGGACGCGTGTCCCGCGCACACGGTCGGGAAGATGCTCTCGCCGCGCGACATCATTATCGAGCTGCGCGACCGCGACGAAGGCAGCGCAGCGATCGCCGGGGCGGCAGCAGCACAGGCGCTGTGGGAGTGCACGACGTGCGCGGCGTGCGTCGAAGCGTGTCCGGTGTTCATCGAGCAGATGCCGAAGATCGTCGACATGCGGCGGCATCTCGTCATGGACGAAGCCGACTTTCCGGACGGGATGCAGTCCGCCGTGATGTCGTTGGAGAAACGCGGACATCCGTTCACAGGCACGCAGGCCACGCGCGTCGACTGGACGCAGGGACTCGACGTGCAGCACGTCAGCGCGGCGAAGGATGCGGACGTGTTGTTCTGGGTCGGCTGCGGCGGCGCGCTGATCGAGCGCAATCAGAAAGTGATTCGCGCGACCGCGCAGCTCATGCAGAAGGCGAACGTGAAGTTCGCGATCCTCGGCCGCGACGAGAAATGCTCCGGCGATCCCGCGCGCCGCATCGGCAACGAGTTTCTCTTCGAGATGCTGGCGAAGGACAACCTCGCGAACTTCACGAAGCACAACGTCCGCAAAGTCGTCACGCCCTGCCCGCACTGCTTCAACACCTTCAAGAACGAGTACCCGCGCTACGGCGCGACGTTCGAAGTGCAGCACCACAGCGAATTTCTCGAACAGCTCGTCGATGAAGGAAAGCTCGCGCCCGCGCGCGAAGACGGAGTCACGTTCCACGATCCCTGCTACCTCGGCCGGCAAAACGGCGTGTACGACGCGCCGCGCAAAGTCGCCAACGCGACGATCGAGATGGAGCGCAGCCGCAACAAGTCGTTCTGTTGCGGCGGCGGAGGCGGCATGAGCTTCGTCGACGAGCCGTCGGACCAGCGCGTGAATCAGGAGCGCGCGAACGAAGCCGTTGCGACCGGCGCAAAGACGCTCGCCGTCAGCTGCCCCTTCTGCATGTCGATGATGGAAGACGGCGTGCGCGGCCGGATGCGCGTGCAGGACATCTCCGAAGTGCTGTGGGCGTCGCAACAGCCTGTCATCCCGAGCGTAGCGAGGGACCTGGGCGGGAGGGGCGCGATGAACGTGCCGCGCAGCCCCACCCGCCCAGGTCCCTCGCTCACGCTCGGGATGACAGAGGGGGAGCAGAACTGACATGGACCTCAATCTCACGCCCGACGAACAAAGCTTCCGCGACGAGTTCCGCGCGTGGCTGCAGGAGAACGTGTTCGAAGCGAAGACGGTCGATGAGCTGAAGCGCTGGCAGCGCACGCTCTTCGAAGGGGGATGGGCGGGGATCTCGTGGCCGAAGCAGTACGGCGGACGCGGCGCGACGCTGATGCAGCAGGCCGTCTTCCAGGAGGAGCTCGCGCTCGCCGACGCACCGCAGCTCATCGGCGTCATCGGACTCTCGCTCGTCGGACCGACGATCATCGCGATGGGGACGGACGAGCAGAAAGCGCGGCACCTGTCAAAGATTCTCTCCGGTGAAGAGATCTGGTGTCAGGGCTTTTCCGAGCCGAACGCCGGAAGTGATCTCGCTTCACTCGGCACGCGCGCGCTGAAAGACGGCGACGGCTTCATCGTCAGCGGACAGAAAACCTGGACGAGCTTCGCGCACATCGCCGACTGGTGCCTGCTGCTCGTGCGCACCGACTTCGAGGCGCCGAAGCACAAAGGCATCACCTGCCTGCTCGCCGACATGCACGCGCCCGGCGTCACCGTCCGTCCGCTGCGCATGATGTCAGGCGACGCCGGATTCAACGAAGTCTTCTTCGAAAACGTCCGCATTCCCTCATCGCAAGTGCTCGGCAAAGTGAACGAAGGGTGGACGACCGCCATCGCTGCGCTGATGAACGAGCGCGCGAACCTCGGCACGGGCGTGCAGGTCCTCTTCCGCCGCAATCTCAACGCGCTCATCGCGCGTGCGCGCTCGATGAATCGCAGCGCCGATCCAATCGTGCGGCAGAAGCTCGCGCAGGCGTATCTCGAGCTCGAGATTCTGCGCATGAATACGAATCGCGCGCTCACTTCTCTCAGTAAAAGCGGCGTGCCGGGGCCGGAAGGCTCGACGCTGAAACTCTACTGGAGCGAGATGAACCAGCGCACGCAACAAATCGCGCAGGAAGTGCTCGGACAACACGCGCAGCTCTCCGACTTCGACAACGGCATGTGGCAATACAGCTATCTCCGCGCGCGCGGCAACACCATCGAGGCCGGAACGAGCGAGATCCAGCGAAACATCATCGCCGAGCGCGTACTCGGGTTACCGAAGAGTTACTGACATGGACTTCGATCTCAGCAAGCCGCAGAAACTTCTCAAGCAGAGCGCGCGTGATTTCCTCTCGCGCGAATGCAAGCCCGAGCGCGTGCGCGCGGCGATGGCGACCGACACGGCCGACGATCGCGCGCTCTTCACCGCCGCCGCGGATCAGGGATGGACATCGCTCATCATTCCCGAAACGTACGGCGGACTCGGACTCGGCGTCGTCGACCTCGCGGTCGTCGCGGAAGAGATGGGACGCGCATGCATGCCGGGCCCGCTCTTCGCGACGATCTTCGCGTCCGCCGCAATCGTGCACGCGGGAACGGAAGAGCAAAAACGAAAATGGCTCGAGCCGATCGCGGCGGGAGAGATGCGCGCGACGGTCGCACTGTCGAATGAATTCGTGCTCGATGCCGGAGTCGCGGATCTGGTTCTGCGTTTCACGGATGACGGGATCGAGGAAGTGGAAGGCGCGACGTTCGAGCGCACGCCCGCGATCGATGAGACGCGGAAACTCTATCGAGTGGACGACAGACAATCTTGTCTGTCCGAGGGCAGGCAGGATTGCCTGTCCTCCACCATCGACATCGCCGCCGTCGCGCTTTGCGCGGAAATGGTCGGCGGGATGCAGTGGATCCTCGACACGACCGTCGCCTACGCGAAAACGCGCCAGCAGTTCGGCCGCGCGATCGGATCGTTCCAGGCCGTGCAGCATCTCTGCGCCGATATGCTGCTGATGACCGAGAGCGCGCGCTCGGCCACGTACAACGCCGCGTGGGAAATGACGCCGCTGGCGGTGTCGATCGCGAAGGCGTATTGCTCCGATGCGTACCGCGAAGCCGCGAATCGCGGCATCCAGGTACATGGCGGCATCGGCTTCACCTGGGAACACGACCTCCACCTTTATTTTCGACGCGCCAAGGCATCCGAGACTATGTTCGGCGACGCGACGTTCCATCGGGAGCGCATCGCGTCGCTCGTTATCGACCGGCAATCAAGTGCGGCGGAGCGCTCCGCCGAAATGTTGGCCCGTTCTTCTTCATCTAAATAGGAGGCAGCAATGAAACGCACGGCAATCCTGGTCCTTATCCTGTTGATGTTGCCCGTCGTCGCGTTCGCGCAGGCGCGACTCACGGGCTCCGACCTCGGCGGCACGGTCCGCGACGACAGCGGCGGCGTGCTTCCCGGCGTCACGGTGACGGCGACGAACACCGCCACGAATCAAGCGCGCTCGGCGGTATCGGACAGCTCCGGCAATTACTACATCGCCGCACTTTCCTCCGGCGTATACAACATCGTCGCGGAGCTGAGCGGATTCGCGCCGCAGACGCACAACGCCGTGCGATTGCAGATCGGCCAGCGCGTGAATCTCGACTTCGCGATGCGTCCCGGCACGACGGAGTCGATCGTCGTGACCGCGGCGGCGCCGGTCGTAGACACGACACAAGCGGATGTGTCGAGCGTCGTGTCGCAGGAGCAGATCGACAACCTGCCGACGAACGGCCGCAACTTCCTCAGCTTCACCGTGCTCACGCCCGGCGTGACCACCGACCGCACGCCGCAGCAGGGCGCGTCCGCGACCTCCGGCCTCTCATTCGGCGGACAGCGCGCGCGCTCGAACAACATCATGGTCGACGGCGTCGACAACAACGACCCGATCGTCGGAGCGGTGCGCGCGACGTTCAGCCAGGAAGCGGTGCAGGAGTTCCAGGTGCTGACGAATTCCTACTCCGCGGAATTCGGAAAAGCGTCGGGCGGCGTGGTCAACATCATCACGCGCTCCGGAACGAACAATCCCGGCGGCAACGTCTTCTACTTCCTGCGCAACGACAACCTGAATACGAAGTCGGTGTTCGAGAAAGCGCAGAGTCGCGACAAGGCGCCGTTCGATCAGAAGCAGTACGGCGTCACGTTCGGCGGACCGCTCGTGCGCGACCGCACGTTCTACTTCCTTTCCGGCGAAAAGCTCTCTGTCGATACGAACAACTTTGTGAATATCGATCCGACGGCAGTCACGCTGCTCAACGCCGCCGGCTTCCCGGTCGCAGACGGCAACGTGCCGTACGAGGTCAGGACCGACGAGTACCTGGCAAAGCTCGATCATCAGTGGACGTCGAACCGCAACCTCTCCGCGCGCTTCAGCTACGCGAAGATCCTGAACGAGAACATCGAGCCGTTCGGCGGCATCGTCGCGCGCAGTCGCGGCGCACTGCAGGATCGCAAGGATTGGGCGCTGGCGTTGTCGGAGTCCGACATCTACTCCGCGCGCTGGATCAACGAGCTGCGCGCGCAGTACGCGTCGGAGGACCAGCTCATCAGCTCACTCGATCCGAACTGCAGCGGCAAGTGCGACACGTTCTTCGAAGGCGGTCCGACCGTCGAGATCACCGGCGTCGCCAGCGTCGGCCGCCAGCGCTTCACACCGCAGCCGCGCGAGAATGTGCGCTATCAATTGAAGGACACGATCAACTTCGCCGGCACGCATCATTTCGCGAAGGCCGGCGTCGACTGGAACTACATCAAGACCAAAAAGACGGCGCTGCCGCTGCACTTCGGCGGCCGCTACATCTTCTCCGCGCTCCCCGCCATCCCCGCCCTCGGCATCCCGGCGCCGATCAGCGCGCTGCAGGCCTTCGCGGCCGGCATTCCCGCCGCGTACGTGCAGGGCTACGGCACGAGCGGCGACTCGTACGAAGATCCCGACATCGCGCTCTTCGTGCAGGACGACTGGACGATCAACGAGCACTGGATGCTGAAAGGCGGACTTCGGTATCAGCGCCAGTGGCAATACGACATCGACTACAGCGTGTCGAAGCCGGGCGGTGGAGCGTACACGTACCAGATTCCCGACGACACCAACAACATCGGACCGCGCCTCGCCGTCGTCTACGATCCGCTCGGCAACGGACGCTCGTCCGTGCACGCGTCGTACGGCATGTTCTACGACAACGTGATCATCGCGAATGCGCAGATCGGCAACGGCATCAACGGCACCGACCTCCGCACGCTCGTCCTTCGCTTCCCGAACTCGATCGCGCCGTGGCGCGCGCCGGGTCACAAGATTGCGGAGCCGACGACGCCGTACCCGAGTCTCGAGATCTCGCCCGATCCCGGACTCCAGACCGGCTACTCGAATCAGGGCGCGCTCGGCTATGACCGCATGCTCGGCGCCAACATGGCGATCTCGTTCGACGCGCTCTACGTGCGCGGACATCACCAGCTCGGCACCATTGATTACAACCCGATCGTTCCGTCCCTCGGCGCCGGCCGCCGTCCGAATGACGTCAACGGCGTCGCCGGAACATCCGCGTCGATCCTGCAGTACACGTCGTTCGGCGAGACGCGCTATCGCGGCCTCACGCTGACGCTGAACCGCAGGCTCGCCAACAACTATCAGTTCCTCGTCTCGTACACGCTCTCGAAAGCGGAAGACAACTCGACTGATTTTCAGAGCGCGTTCATTCCGCAGGAAAACGGACGTGGACGCGATCTGAACAATCCGACCGGACTCCCGATCGGATTCAATCCGCATTCCGAGTGGGGACCGGCGACGCATGACCAGCGCCACCGCCTCGTCGTCAGCGGCATGTACCAGTTCCCCCTCGGCATCAACTTCTCGACGATCATCACCGCGGCGTCGGGCCGTCCGTACACGCCGCTCGCCGGCGCGGACGTCAACGGCGACGGCGACGGCGGCGCGTTCCCGAGCGATCGCGCGCGCACCGATCCGAACAACGCCGCGACGACCGTCGGCCGCAACAGCGAGACGATGAAGAACCAGGTCGTCGTCGACGCGCGTTTGTCGAAGCGATTCTCCTTCGGCAGCGGGATGGCGTTCGAAGCGATCATCGACGCGTTCAATCTCCTCGACCGCACGAACTACACGGAGATCAACAACATCTTCGGCCGCGGCGCGTTCCCGAGCGCCCCGCTGCCGACGTACGGCGTCTACGAACAGGCGCTGCCGGGCCGGCAGATCCAGCTCGGCGCGAAGTTGTCGTTCTGATGTGAGCGTGTCATCCCGAGCGGGAGCGAGGGACCTGGGTGGGCGGGGCTGCGAGGCGTTTGCCACGCGCACCACCCGCCCAGGTCCCTCGCTACGCTCGGGATGACGCAAGGAGTTATGCAAGTCCAGCAACTCTTCGACCTGACCGGCCGCGCAGCCATCGTCACCGGTGGCTCGCGCGGCCTCGGATTCGAGATGGCCGAGGCGCTCGCGGAGGCGGGAGCGGACTTGATGTTGTGCGCGCGGCGCGAGCAGTGGCTCACGCCCGCGCTCGACGAATTTCGCGGGCGCGGATTTCGCGTCGAGGGAAAAGTCTGCGACGTTGCGGATCAGGCGCAGGTGCAGGATGTCGTCGACGCGACGATGTCCGCGTTCGGACGCGTCGACATCCTCGTCAACAACGCCGGCATCTCGTGGGGCGAGCGTCCCGAATCGATGGCGCTCGACAAGTTTCAGAAAGTACTCGATACGAATCTCACCGGCGCGTTTCTGTTTTCGCAGGCCGCAGGCCGCGAGATGTTGAAAGCGAAGCGCGGCGTGATCATCAACATCGCGTCCGTCGCGGGTCTTCGCTCCTCGACGCACGGACCGCACTACGTCGGCTACGTTGCGAGCAAAGCCGCGCTGATGGGACTCACGCGCGAGCTCGCCGCGACGTGGGGACGCGACGGCATTCGTGTGAATGCGATCGCGCCCGGCTTCTTTCATTCGCGTCTCGCCGATCCCGTCATTCAATTTGCCGAGCCGGAAATTCAGCGGCGCAATCCGATCCCTCGCGTCGGCGCGGCCGGTGAGCTGAAAGGCGTCGCCGTCTTTCTCGCGTCCGACGCGTCGAGCTACATCACCGGACAAACGATCATCGTCGATGGAGGTGGAACGATTGTCTGACAGTCGTCCCTGGCATGCGCACTACGACTACTGGGTGCGCCCGCATCTCAACTACCCGCGCCGCCCGCTCACCGACATCCTGCGCATCGCCGCCGCCGACGTTCCCGATCGGCCGGCGACCGCGTTTTTCGGACAGCAGCTCACGTTTGCCGAGGTGAAAGAGCGCGCCGACAAATTCGCGACGGCACTCTCGCGGATGGGCGTGAAGCAGGGCGACCGCGTCGGCGTCATGCTGCCGAACTGTCCGCAGTACATCATCGCGGTGTTCGGCATCCTCCGCGTCGGTGCGATCGTCGTGAACGTGAACCCGCTCTACACGCCGCGCGAAGTCGGCGTCGTCGCGCAGGACTCCGGCATGCGCGTGCTGATCGTCCTCGACATGCTCGTGCCGTCGACCGGCAACGCGTGCGAGCAGATGATCGTAGTCTCGTTCAAAGATGTGGCGACCGCTGCCCTCAGCGGTCGCGGTGCCGCTGAGGGCAGCGGCACGCACAAATCATTCGATGAGTTGATCGCGGGCGTCGACACGCCGCAGCTTCCCCGCGTGCACGTCGATGCCGACGACGTTGCGGTGCTGCAATACACCGGCGGCACCACCGGCACGCCGAAGGGCGCGATGCTCACGCACTACAACATCTTCTCGAACGTCGTGCAGTCGACGTCGCTGCACATTCCGTCGCTGCGCCGCGGTGAAGAGCGCTACCTGCTCGTCATCCCGTTCTTTCACATCTACGGATTCACGGTCGGACTGATGGCCGGCACCTGGCTCGGCGCGCAGCAGATACTGATTCCGAAGTACGACGTCGACGCGTTGCTCAACGCGGTCCGCGATTATCGTCCGACGTACTTTCCCGCGGTCCCGACGATTTTCATCTCGCTGCTCAATCATCCAAAGTCGCGCGAGTACGGCCTCGACAAGATCCGCGCGTTCAACAGCGGCTCCGCGCCGCTGCCGCTGGAAGTGCTCGAGCAGTTCGAGCAACTCACCGGCGGCATGCTCAGCGAAGGCTACGGACTCTCCGAAGCGTCGCCGGTGACGCACAACAGCCCGTCGTTGTCCGTGCGCAAGCCGGGAAGCGTCGGCATCCCGCTCCCCGACACCGATCAGAAAGTCGTCGACCTCGGCGAAGGCACGCGCGAAGTCCCGAACGGCGAAGAAGGGGAGTTGTGCATCGCCGGCCCACAGGTGATGAAGGGCTATTGGAACCGTCCCGACGAAACCGCGACCACGATTCGCACCGACGCGAACGGAACGAGCTGGCTGTACACCGGCGACATCGCGCGTGTGGACGACGACGGCTTCACGTACATCGTGCAGCGCAAGAAAGACATGATCATCGTGTCGGGATTCAACGTGTATCCCGGCGAGATCGAGTCCGTCCTCTTCACACATCCCGCGGTGATGGAGGCGGTCGTGATCGGCGTGCCCGACGCGTATCGCGGCGAAGCCGTGAAGGCGTTCATCGTGCTCAAGCCCGGCACGAACGCGACGATCGATGATTTGAAGTCGCATTGCGCGAAAGATCTCGCTGAATTCAAACGACCCACGAAAATCGAGATTCGTGAAAGTCTTCCGAAGTCCGCGGTCGGGAAGATCCTGCGGAGAGTCTTGCGCGAGGAGCAACCTGCACAATGACACGTACGATCAGCCGGGCCGTCGTCATCGGCTCCGGCACCATGGGCAGCGGCATTGCCGCGCACTTTGCGAATGCCGGCATTCCCGTCTATCTGCTCGACATCATCGAGCCGCCGCTCGACAAGATCAAAAAACACACGCCGGCGCCGTTCTTCACCGCCGACGCGGCGAGCCTCGTCACCGCGGGCAAGCTCGACGAGCATGAAGCGTGGATCGGGGAAGGCGACTGGATCATCGAGGCGATCGTCGAGAACATGGATGCGAAACGCGAGCTCGTCGCGCGCATCGATCGCCTGCGCAAGCCGGACAGCGTCGTGTCCAGCAACACGTCCGGACTGCCGATCTCGCAGATCGCCGCCAACGCGTCGGCTGATTTCAAAAGGCACTTCATCGGCACGCACTTTTTCAATCCGCCGCGTTACATGAAGCTGCTCGAAGTGATTCCGACGCGCGACACCGCGCCGGAGATCACGCAGTTCGTCCGCGATTTCGCCGAGCAGCGCCTCGGCAAGGGCGTCGTGCTCTGCAAAGACACGCCGAACTTCATCGCCAATCGCCTCGCCTCCGTCGGCGGCGCGTCGATCACCGACTTCGCGCTGGCGAACGACTACACGGTCGAAGAAGTCGACGCGATTGCCGGTCCGCTCATCGGCCGCCCGAAAACCGCCGCGTTCCGGTTGCAGGATCTCGTCGGTCTCGACGTCGCGTTCGCCGTCGCCTCGAACCTTTACGACCTCATCGAAGGCGACGAGTCGCGCGAGGTCCTCCGCTCGCCGCGTCTCGAGAATTTGCGGAAGACGCAAATCGAAAAAGGGCGGCTCGGCGACAAGACGAAGCAGGGCTTCTACAAAAAGGACGGCAAGGTCATTCAGTCACTCGACTTCAAGACCGGCGAGTATCGCGAGCGGCAGGAGCCGCAGATCGCGTCGCTCGCCGAGGCGTCGAAGATTCGGAAGCTGGGCGAGCGCGTGCGCTTCGTGCTCGCGCAGGACGACAAGGCCGGCGCGCTCGCGCGCCACATCATCTACAACGCCCTCGGCTACGCATCGCGCCGCGTGCCGGAGATCAGCGACGACCTCGTGAGCATCGACCGCGCCGTTCGCTGGGGCTTCTCGCATGATCGTGGCCCGTTCGAGTTGTGGGACGCGATCGGCGTCCGCGCAACGATCGACAGCGTCGACGCCGCGCCGTGGGTCCGCGAGATGCTCGACGCCGGCAACGAGACGTTCTATCGCGACGGCTCTGTCTACGATCCGCTGAAAAAAACGTACGTCGCGATTCCGAAAGACCCGCGGCAAATCTCGCTCAAGGAATGTCCCGTTGTTGAAGAGAACGAGAGCGCCTCGCTCCGCGACCTCGGCGACGGCGTGCTCTGTCTCGAGTTCCACACCAAGATGAACACGATCGACGACGGCCTGCGCGCGATGATCGACGCCGGCGTCGATGAGCTCGAGCGCGGCGACTGGAAGGGACTCGTCATCGGCAACGAAGGCGCCGACTTCTGCATCGGCGCGAACCTCAAAGGCGATCTCTCGACCGGCGGACCCGATGGCGTGCGCAAAGCGGTGAAGTCGCTGCAGGACGCGCTGCAACGCGTGCGCTTTTGTGCGAAGCCGATCGTCGCCGCGCCGTTCGCGCGCACGCTCGCCGGCGGCTGCGAGATCACGCTCGCCTGCGCGCGCGTCGTCGCCGCGGGCGAGACGTACATCGGCCTCGTCGAAGTCGGAGTCGGCTTGATTCCCGGTGCGGGCGGATGCAAGGAGATGATTCGCCGCGTCGTGTCGCCGGCGATGAAGAAGACGCCGAACGCCGATCCGCTCCCGTTCGTGCAGAACGTGATGCAGACGATCGGCACCGCGAGAGTGTCATCGAGTGCAGCGGAAGCGAAAACACTCGGATATCTCTCCGAGTCCGACCTCATCGTCATGAATCGCGATCACCTGCTTTACGAAGCAAAGCAGGACGTCCTCGAGATGCACGCGGCCGGCTACACGGCGCCCGCGAACGGCGACACCTGCTACGCCGCCGGCCGCGACGTCCGCGCCGCGGTCAAAGCCGGCATCTACGTTTTGCAGCAGGGCGGCTACATCAGCGAATACGACGCCTACATCAGCGGCCGCCTCGCATACGTCATCTGCGGCGGCGACCTGTCGAGCGGAGAGTGGGTGAGCGAGCGGTACATGCTCGACCTCGAGCGCGATGTCTTCGTCGAAGTCGCGCATCAGCCGAAGACCGTCGAGCGAATCCAATTCATGATGAAGACGGGGAAGCCCTTGAGGAATTAGCCTCCAAGCCTCCGAGCCTCCCGGCCTCCTAGGAGGCTTGGAGGCCAGGAGGCCGGGAGTCTCGAATATGCGCGACTCGCTGACCGGACTCGAATACATGCGCCTCGTCGCCTCGGGCGAAGTGGAGGCCGGTCCGTTCACGAAGCTCCTCGGCATGCGCATCACCGAAGTCGACGAAGGCCGCGTTGTCTTCACCGCGGAGTTGAAGCCCGAACACGAGAACACGATCGGCATCGCCCACGGCGGCTTCGCCGCGACGCTCCTCGATTCGGCGATGGGCTGTGCCGTCAACAGCGTCATGCCGGCCGGCCGCGTCTTCACCACGCTGGAAATGAAAATCAATTACGTCCGTCCAATCCGCCGCGAAAACGGCACGCTGACCTGCATCGCCACGCTCATCCACGCGGGCGGGCGCACGGCGACTGCCGAGGGGCGAATCCTCGATGCGGACGGCGTGTTGTATGCGCACGGAACCATCACCTGTTTTTTGTACAAGGAGACCCGTCATGAATGAAGCCGTCATCGTCGCCGCGTTGCGCACCGCCGTCGGAAAAGCACCGCGCGGATCGCTGCGCACCACGCGCCCCGACGACATGGCCGCGGAAGTGATCCGCGCGCTCACCGCGAAAACGCCGCAGCTGAGATTGGAAGAGATCGACGACGTGATCATGGGTTGCGCGGCGCCGGAAGCGGAGTCGGGCTCGAACGTCGCGCGCATTGCCGCGTTACGCGCCGGACTTCCTAACAGCGTCGCCGCCGTGACGGTCAATCGCTTCTGCTCGTCGGGATCGCAGACGATCGCGATGGGAGCGGAGCGGATCATGGCCGGGATGGCCGAGGCGATCATCGCGGGCGGCACCGAGTCGATGAGCCTCGTGCGCGGCAACGGGCGCTTCCGTCCGAATCCGTACCTCGTCGAAAACGATCCCGACGTCTACCTGAGCATGGGCCTCACCGCGGAGAACGTCGCGAAGAAATACAACGTCTCGCGCGAGGACGCCGACGCGTTCTCATTCCGCAGTCATCAAAGAGCGCTGGCCGCGCAGATTGAAGGGAGATTCGCGGACGACGGAATCGTGCCGCTCGACGTCGAGATCAACGAAGTCGACGACAAGCGGAAGTTCACGTTCGACCAGGACGAAGGACCGCGCGCCGACACGAACGAAGCCGCGCTCGCGAAACTCAAACCGGTCTTCCACGCGAAAGGTGTCGTGACCGCCGGCAACTCCAGTCAAACGTCGGACGGCGCAGCCGCGGTGATCGTGATGTCGCGCAAACGCGCCGATGAGTTGGGACTGAAGCCGCTCGCGCGATTCGTCAGCTTCGCCGTCGGCGGCGTGCCGCCGGAGATCATGGGCATGGGTCCGACCGTCGCGGTGCCGAAGGCGCTGAAACTCGCCGGACTGAAACTCGACGACATCGATCTTATCGAGCTGAACGAAGCGTTCGGCTGCCAGGCGCTCGCGGTCATGCGCGAGCTCAACATGGATCCGGAGCGCGTGAACGTGAACGGCGGCGCGATCGCGCTCGGCCATCCGCTCGGCGCGTCCGGCGCGAAATTGACCGTGCAGATTCTCGGCGAGATGCGCAGACGCAAATCGAAGTACGGCATGGTCACGATGTGCGTCGGCGGCGGGCAAGGCGCGGCGACGATTCTCGAGAATCTGCAATGAACTTCGAGCTGGAGCCGGCGCTCGCCGACTTGCGTGACCGCGTCGCGGCGTTCGTGCGCGACGAAGTCATTCCGCTCGAGTCGCAGCCGGTCACCGGCGAGTTGATCGCGGAGCTGCGCGCGAAGGCGAAGAGCGCGGGCCTCTTCGGACCGCAGCTTCCGCGCGAATACGGCGGACTCGGACTCGGCACCGTCGGCATGTGCGTCCTCTTCGAGCAGGCCGGCCAGAGTTTCCTCGGCCCCGTCGCGCTGCACTGCGCCGCCCCCGACGAAGGCAACATGCACCTCCTCGCGCATCACGCGAACGACGCACAGCGCGAGCAATATCTGCTGCCGCTCATCGAAGGGAAAATCCGCTCGTGCTTCGCGATGACCGAGCCGGCGCCCGGCGCGGGATCCGATCCGACGATGATGATGACGCGCGCGGAGCGCGTCGATGGAGGATGGTCGATCACCGGCCGCAAATGGTTCGCGACCGGAGCCGAAGGCGCGGCGTTCGCCGTCACGATGGCCGTGACCGATCCGAACGCGCATCCGCACAAACGCGCGACGATGTTCCTCGTCCCGACCGATACGCCCGGCTATCGCTTCATCCGCAATGTGCCGGTGATGGGCGAGCACGGCGGCTTCGGACACGGCGAAGTCGATTTCAACGAAGTGCGCGTCCCCGACTCCGCGATCCTCGGCAACGCCGGCGAAGGTTTTCGTCTCGCGCAAGTCCGCCTCGGCCCCGCGCGACTCACGCACTGCATGCGCTGGATGGGCGTCGCGCAGCGCGCGCTCGACATCGCGATTGCGTACGCGAAAGAACGCGGCGCGTTCGGAAAGAAACTCGCCGAACAGCAGTCGATCCAGTGGATGATCGCCGACTCCGAGATCGAGCTGCACGCATCGCGTCTGATGGTGCTGCAGGCAGGATGGGCGCACGAGCGCGGCAGCGAGATCCGGCACGAGTCGTCGATCTGCAAGGTGTTCGTCGCCGAGGCCGTGAATCGCATCATCGATCGCGCGGTGCAGATCTGCGGCGCGCTCGGCGTATCCGGCGACACGCCGCTCGAACATTTCTATCGAGAAGCGCGAGCGTTCCGCATCTACGACGGACCGTCGGAAGTGCACCGGATGGTGATCGCGCGGAATGTGTTGCGGAGGTCGCAATGAGTGTCATCCCGAGCGTGAGCGAGGGACCTGGGTGGGCGGGGCTGCGAGGCATGGGCATCGTGCCGCCCGCCCACCCAGGTCCTTCGCTCACGCTCGGGATGACAGTGGAGTAGCGATGGCACGCTTCGAAAACAAAATCGTCTGGATCACCGGCGCGTCGTCCGGCATCGGCGAGGCGCTCGCCGTCGCGTGGAGCCGCGAAGGCGCGCGCGTCATCTTGTCCGCACGCAACGCGCAGGAGCTCGAGCGCGTCCGCCAGTCGTGCGCGAATCCCGAGAAGCACGTCGTGAAGCCGCTCGATCTCACGAACAGCGGAGCGATCAAATCAACGACCGACGAAGTGCTCGAAGAATTCGGGCACGTCGACATCGTCGTGCACAGCGGCGGCGTGAGTCAGCGCTCGCTCGCTGCGGAGACAGATCTCGCCACCGATCGGCAAATCATGGAGCTCAACTACTTCGGCACGATCGCGCTGACGAAGGCGCTCCTGCCGTCGATGCTCGCGCGCGGCGAAGGACACATCGTGCCGATCAGCAGCGTGATCGGCTACGTCGGCGTGCCGCTTCGCTCCGCGTACGCCGCGTCGAAGCACGCGCTGCACGGTTTCTTCAACGCGCTGCGCGCCGAGACGCACAAGCGCGGCATCAAAGTCACGATCGTCTGTCCCGGCTACGTGCGCACGAAAGTGTCCGAGAACGCGTTGCGCGGCGATGGCACACCGCACGGAAAACTCGACGACACGCACAAGAAAGCGATGCTGCCCGAGCAAACCACGGCGAAAATTCTGCGCGGCGTCGCGAGCGGCAAAGAAGAAGTGCACGTGGGCGGACCGGAGATCTATGCGATCGACCTGCAGCGATTTCTGCCGCGCGTCATGAAACGCGTGCTGAGGGTCAAATGACCGACACGCGTCCAGTGCGCGACAGCGAGCAACTCGATTGGGAGAAGCTGGCCGCGTATCTGCGACGCGCGCTGAACCTCGACGGCGAGATGCGGGTCTCGCAGTTTCCCGGCGGCCACTCGAATCTCACCTACGACCTCGCGTTCGGCGACTTCGAGCTCGTCCTCCGCCGCCCGCCCTTCGGCCCCGTGCCGCCGCGCGCGCACGACATGGCACGCGAGTATCGTGTCCTCGCCGCCGTCCACCCGCACTTTCCGCTTGCGCCGCAACCTTATCTATTGTGCGAAGACGCGAGCGTGATCGGCTCCGTCTTTTACGTCATGGAGCGGCGCCGCGGCATCGTCGTGCGCAATGAGGAGTCGTTCGACGAAGCGCTGCGGCGAAACATCAGCGCGAACATGATCGATACGCTCGCGCAATTGCACGCGATCGACGTCGCCGCGCACGGACTCGACGCGCTCGGCAAGCCGGCAGGATTCGTCGCGCGACAGATTCGCGGCTGGACCGAGCGCTGGCACGGATCGAAGACCAGCGACGTGCCGGACATGGAATGGCTCGCGCGCTGGCTCGAAGAACGAATCCCGCCCGATCCGCCGCGCGCGACGCTCGTGCACGGCGACTTCAAGCTCGACAACGTGATGCTCGCGAGCGACGATCCGTCGCGGCTCGTCGGCGTCTTCGATTGGGAAATGAGCGCGATCGGCGATCCGCTCGTCGACCTCGGCATCCTCCTCTGCTACTGGGTGCACGCGCCGATGTCGGACGTCACTCGAAACCCGGGATGGTTCACGCGCGATGAGATTCTTGCGCGCTATCCCGGCGACGTGAGCAACGTCGCGCTCTACGAAGTGTTCGCCGTCTTCAAGCTCGCCGTCGTGATTCAGCAGATCTACGCGCGCTTCGCCCGTGGACAGACGGACGATCCGCGATTCGCGCAGATGGGGGAGCGCGTGGTCGACCTCGCGCGCATCGCGAAAACGTTGACGGAGGCCGCATGAGCGAAGTGATCCTCGAACGCCCGCATGAGCACATCGCCGTCATTCGACTCAATCGCCCCGAGGCGAGGAATGCGCTGAGTCTTCCGGTGCGACAGACACTCGCGACGCACTTCACGGACCTCGGCAACGACGACATCACGCGCTGCATCATCCTCACCGGCGGCGAGAAAATCTTCGCGGCCGGCGCGGACCTGCGCGACATGGTCGAGCGCACAGCCGTCGAGATGTTCGCGCGCCGCAGCGAAAAATTGTGGCGCCCGATCGCGGAGTGTCCGAAGCCGGTGATCGCGGCCGTCAACGGATACGCGTTAGGCGGCGGATGCGAGCTGGCGATGCACTGCGACATCATCGTCGCCGGCGAAGGCGCGAACTTCGGTCAGCCCGAGGTTAAGGTCGGCATCATGCCGGGCGCGGGAGGAACGCAGCGGCTCGTGCGCGCGATCGGAAAGTTCCGCGCGATGAAAATTCTGATGACCGGCGATCTCGTCCCCGCGCGCGATGCGTTGGCGATGGGACTCGCGAGCGAAGTCGTCGCCGATACTGAAGTGTTCGACCGCGCGCTCGCGATCGCGAAGACCATCGCCGCGCTGCCCCCGCTCGCGATCATGCAGATCAAGGAGACGGTGCTCGCCGGCGAAGACTCGTCGCTCGAAGCGGGGCTGATGCTCGAGCGCAAAGCATTTCAATTGCTCTTCGCGACGAACGATCAGAAGGAAGGCATGCGCGCGTTTCTCGAGAAGCGCAAGCCGGAGTTCGAAGGCAAATGAATCGCGCCCGCTACGCACTCGCCGTCCTGTTCGTCATCAACACGCTGAACTTTTTCGATCGCGTGATCGGCGGCGCGCTCGGCGAGCCGATCCGCCGCGAGTGGGGCCTCTCCGACTCCGCACTCGGCGCGCTCGGCACCGCATTCACGCTGCTCTACGCATTCGTCGGCGTTCCGCTCGGACGGCTCGCCGACCGCAAGCCGCGCAAGTCCATCCTCGCCGCGTCGGTGTTCGTGTGGAGCGCGCTCACTGCCGCCTCCGGAATTACGCGCACGTACTGGCAGCTCTTCGTCACGCGACTCGGCGTCGGCGTCGGCGAAGCCGCGTGCGCACCCGCCGGCACGTCGCTCATCGGCGATCTCTATCCGCCCGCGAAGCGCGCACGCGCGCTGTCCGTCTTCATGATGGGACTGCCGATCGGCATCGCGCTCTCGTACCTCGTCGCGAGCCGCATCGCCCACGCCTACGGCTGGCGCGCGGCGTTCTACGTTGCCGGAATTCCCGGCGTCATCGCCGCCATCGCCGCGCTGTTCATCACCGAGCCTGCGCGCGGTATTGCGGACGCAGCTCCCGTTCAAACCAACGCATCGCCGTGGCGCACGCTGCTGCGCATCCCGACGCTCTGGTGGCTGATCCTCTCCGGCGCGCTGCACAACTTCAACATGTACGCGCTCGGCACGTTTCTCCCGCCGCTGCTGATGCGCTATCACGGCGCCGATCTTCGCGGCGCGGGCCTCATGACGACGATCATGTACGGCCTCTCCGGAATCCCCGGCCTTCTCATCGGCGGCGCGCTCGCCGACAAGTGGAGCGTGAAGCGAAGTGACGGACGCCTGCTCATTGCCGCGATCGCGACCGGCATCTCCGCGCCCCTGATGGCAGTCGCGCTCGCGCGTCCCGCGCATGACGCGACGCTCTTCGTCGTCTTCGGCGCGCTCGCCTGCGCGTTCATGTACGTCTACTACGCGTGCGTGTATGCCGCGCTGCACGACGTCGTCGCGCCGTCGATGCGCGGCACGGCGATGGCGCTCTACTTCTTCGCGATGTACGTCCTCGGCGCGTCGTTCGGCCCGCTCGCGACGGGCATGCTCAGCGATCACTTCACGCACCGCGCCGCCGCGGGCGCAACGGTGCTCGAGCCTTTCCGCGGAGCGGGACTGCACTCGGCGATGTACGTCGTGCCGATGCTGAGCATCCTCCTCGCGCTCGTCCTCTTCGCCGCGACGCGCACCGTCGCGCGCGACATGGAGCAGCGGTGAAGCAGATGGCAGATGGCAGATGGCGGATGGCGCTTTTCGGTCTCTGCCATCTGCCATCTGCCATCCGCCATCGGAGCGAACGATGAAGGCCGCTATTTGCTATGAATTCGGGGCGCCGCTGCGCATCGAAGACGTAGAGCTGGATGCGCCCAGGTCCGGCGAAGTGCGCGTACGGATCGCGGCAACCGCCGTTTGCCACAGCGAGATCCATCTGATGAACGGCGAGTGGGCCGGCGCGCCGCCGATCGTCGCCGGACATGAAGCCGCAGGCGTTGTCGAAGCGATCGGTGACAACGTGACGACGGTGAAGCCCGGCGACCGCGTCGTCGTCTCGCTCCTGCGCACGTGCGGACGCTGCTTTCATTGCACGAGCGGCGCGTCGCACAACTGCGACGCCGAGTTCGCGCTCGATCGCGAGTCGCGTTTGCGCAACTCGAGCGGCGAAGCGTTGCAGGCCGGCATCAAAGTCGGCGCGTTTGCGGAAGCGGCGATCGTCGATCAGTCGCAGCTCGTCCGCATCCCCGACGCGATGCCGCTCGACCGCGCCGCGCTCCTCGGCTGCGGCGTCATCACCGGCACCGGCGCGGTCTTCAACACCGCGAAGGTGCGGCCGGGCGAAAGCGTCGTCGTGATCGGGGCCGGAGGCGTCGGACTCAACGCGATTCAAGCCGCGGCGCTCGCAGGTGCGAGCCGCATCCTCGCCGTCGATCGACTGGAATCGAAGCTCGAAGCCGCACGCGCGTTCGGTGCGACCGAGACGACCATGGAGCCGCGGCGCATTCGCGGAATGGACTACGCGTTCGTCACCGTCGGCAATCCGAACGCGGTCGTCGACGCGCTGCGCATGATTCGCCGCGGCGGCGCGGTCATCGTCGTCGGCATGCCCGGCGTCCGCGACACCGCGCCAATCCGCATCTTCGACGTCGTCTGGAGCGAACAGCGCATTCTCGGCAGCCGCATGGGCTCGACGAGACTGCACGTCGACATCCCGCGCCTCGTCGATCTCTACCTGCACGGCCGACTAAAACTCGATGAGCTGATCACCGCGCGCTATCCGCTCGATCAGATCAACGATGCGATCGCGTCGATGCAAAGCGGCGAGGCGCTGCGCAACGTGATCGTGTTCGGCACATCGTCATCCTTATAGGTGCCGCTATGAAAAATCGTCATCCTGAGCGCCTGTGAAAAAGTGTGAACTGCGGTGGCGACCCCACCGCTTTTCTATCCGAAAGCGGCAGCGTAGCTGCCGCAGTCCAAAGGTTAGAAAAGCGGCCCACACTGCGCGCCAAAGCGCGCGAAGAGCGATGAGTCGTTGCCGAGGAGCCGCTCGTGCAGATGCTCGAGATCAGCCGGCAGCAGCGGATGATCGGAATACCACTCCGTCGTGTACGTGACGGGAATGGCCGCGCCGTCTGGGCCGCGCTCGTTGCGGCTCATGCGCACGACGGTGTGAATCTGATCGCAGCAGCCGTTCGGATTTTCCGGACGCACGTAGGACGATGACCACGCCGCGGCGTTCGCGGTGAGCACTGCGTCGCTGAGCTCGCGCCCTTCGCTTTCCGCGATCGCGTAGCGGCACGCGCCCGATCGCAGGTTCGGCTGCACGAACACGTTGCCCGATGAATCGAGCGACACGCGGTGATATCGATATCCGGCTCCGCCGTCCTCGGTGATGTCGAGCGACCACGTCTTGAGCGCGGCGTCGCTCAGGCACGCGGGCTCGATGCGGCTGCGCGTGCTCGCCGCGCCGAACGCGGTGTCGTAGAGCGCGTTGAGATCGGCCGGCAATTCCGGATGCACGTCGAACCAGTACGATTGGTTGGTCGCGGTCGTGTGATCGCTGAATGCGCGCGTGAGCTTCACGCTCGTGCGGATCTGATCGCAGCATCCGGTTGGATTCGATGCCGAAACATACGACGGCGCCCACGACTCGGGACGTGCCTGCGCGACGCCCGTCGCCAGCGAGGCGAGCTCCGAGTCGGTGACGGAGCTCGCGCAGAGCGGACGCCCGAGGAAATCGAGCAGCGTCGCGTTGCCGGTCGATTGGAGAGCGATGCTCGTGCGCACGGCGGGAGCGAAGCCGCCCGACGTCGTGACCTCGATCCTCCATGACGTGAGCCGTTTCGGCGCGCTCGGTTGCGCGACCGCGCGACGCTTGGTCACGGCGTGCGAGGAAACGGTCACGAGAACGAGAGCGAGGACGAAACAGCGTCGCATGGAGTTATTGTAACTACTTCGTCCCCGCCATCGCCAGCAGCTGCGGAACGAATTCGCAAACTTGGGCGATCGCGGACGCCGCGCCGCTCTTCCGATCGAGCTGTCTCCACGGCACGGTGTTGTGATCGGGGGGCTCTTCGACGTCGAACACTTTTCCGGCGGCGTTCCTGTGGAGGACTGCCAGCTCGCGAACGCGCAGTCGCGTGCAATCGATCTCGGTCACCGCGGTGCGCGCGATCTCGCGGTCCGATTTCCACGGCCGTCCCTTCGCGTATAACCAACGCAGCCAAACGACGTACTTCGCCTCGCCGGCGCGTTCGATGCGATCGCGGCGCATCTGAAACGCGACGCGATCGTCGTGATACACGACGATGTATGGCCCGGGTTTCCGCGGCTGCGCCGGTGGGGTTTCAGCGAAGATCGGGACCGCGAGCGCGATCGCGAGACACAGCCGCGTGATGAACATGCGCCGAATTATCTGCCATGTTCGCGCGGTCGCGGTGCATGTCCGCAACCGTGTCGATCATCAATTGAAATTTGGCGAGCAGCGTGTGCTGGGCGGGTTTCGCCAGCGTCTGCAGGTCATCGAGCAGCCGCCGCGCCGCCAGCTCCTCCTCATTCAGCTCCCACGGCGCGATCTGCCGCTCGATCGTGCTGCCGAAAAAATCGGCCGCCGTCAAGCCGTATACGGCAAGGAGCCGCTCGAGCTGGGCAAGCTTGAGAGAATCGATGCGCTCGCCGGTCTCGAACGAGCTGATTGTTTTTTGGCCGACGCCGGAGAGTCGGGCGACATCCTTTTGCGTCAGACCGCGCAGGCGCCGGAGCTCACGAAGTTTAAGAACGAGATCCATAGTCCATCTCCTGAGGTGCGACAGGGTAACACAAGGAGTGAAAAGGACAACAAGGATTAAAAAGGACATCCACACGCTTTCAAGATTGACACAAGGGGCTAAAAGGAAGCATAAGGACACCTATGGAGCGCAATCTTCGCGTAGTTCCACCACCCGATTCCCCCAACGCCACGGAAAAGTGCCCGTGGTGCGGCAGCAAGATCACCCACGCCAAGTTCCTCCAGGTCCAGGCGTTGATCCGCGAGGACGAGCGGAAGAAACTCGCCGAGCAGGAGCGGCTCATCAGCACCCGGCTGCGGAAGGAAGTCGCGATCCAGCAGCAGAAGCTATTAAAGGAGAAGCAGGCGATCGACGCCGAGCGCGCGAAGCTCGCGAAGCAGATCGAGGCGGTGAAGCAGGACGCCGAAAAGAAACGCCGTAAGGAGATCGCCGACATCCGACAGATCCTGCAAAAGGACCGCGACGCCGCGCTGTTGAAGAAGGAAGCGGAACACGCGCGCGAACGTGCATCGATGGAGAAGAAGATCGCCGATCTCTCGCGCCGTGTGAGCAAAGCCGGAGGCGACGTGGGCGAAGGAGCGGAGCTCGATCTCTTCGAAGAACTGCGCGGCGCGTTTCCTGATGATCAGATCTCGCGCGTGAAATCGCAGCCCGGCATCATCGTTCATGACATCCGCTACAAGGGCCGATCGAGCGGAAAGATTGTCATCGATGCAACGCCGCGCGCCGCGTGGAAGCAAGCGCCGGCCGTGAAATTGCGGCAAGTGCAGACCGAGCTGGAGACCGATTACGCGATTCTCGCGACGCCCGCATTTCCGGCGGGAAAGCGCGAGCTGTTCATCGAGTCGGGAGTGATCGTCATCGCGCCGGCGCGCGTGCGTCCGATGATCGAAGTGCTGCGCAAGGCGCTCGTCGCGATGCACGTCGCGAAACTCTCCGACGCCGAGCGCGCGGACAAACTGAATCGATTGTTCCGCTTCATCACGTCGGCGGGATTCAAGCGCAAGCTCGCGGAAGCGAGCGACCTCGCCGGCGAAGCGCTCGAGATCGACGTGCAGGAGAAGCGCGCGCACGACACCGTATGGAAGAAACGCGGCACTGTACTGACGCGCATCAAACATGTACTGCGCGACCTCGACACCGAGGTCAGCGCGATCGTCGAAGCACGTGAAGAAGGCGAGCCCGTATCGCTGGCCGCCTATCGGGTGACATCGAAATCATGAGCGTCCCAATGATGACCGCCGAACATCCCTGGCAGGAGCGCCGCCTCGGCCGCACGATCCTTCGCACCTACCGCGACACGCGCGATTTGTACGACGTCGTGCCGAATCCGCGTCAGCCGCGCATGGGACCGAAGGAAGACCTCGAGCTGCAGCGGCAGATCGAAGCGAACGAGGGACTGTTCGAGCCGCTGCTCGTTGAGCCGCATCCCGACGTCGACGGCAAGCTGCGCATCATCGACGGCGACCGCCGCTGGACGAACTCGAAGATCCTCATCGAGCTCCACAAGAAGGACCAGTACCGCCACATCCCGCTCGAGATCACCGACCGCACGCTGACCGACGACGAGCGCCTGCGCGTCTGGATCTACATCCACCGCCAGCGCAAGGAGTGGGACGCGAAGGAAAAGGAGATGGTCGCGTACGGCCTCGTCGACATCGTCGGCCGCGCCAGCGCAGCGAACATCCTCGGCGTCACCGTCCGCGAGCTCGACAAGCTCGTCGAGGTCTACGAGCTCTCCGAGAAACTCACGAACCTCCCCGAGCCCGGCGCATCGATCACCTGGGCGCGCGAGATCAAGAACATCAACAAGACGCTCCTCACGCCGACGGTGCTCGAGACCATCGTCCAGAAAGTCAACGAAAACGAGATCACGAACTCGAAAGACATCCGCAAACTGCGCGTCGTCCTGCGCGACCCCGTCGCGCGCCAGAAATTCGTCGACGGCGAGAGCCTCAACCACGTCCTCGAAGCCGTCGCCCCGCCGCCCGAAAAAAAGAGCGGACTCGCCGGCGAGCTCGAACAGCTCACTACCGCATTGAAACGCCATTCGTGGACCACGCTCCTCGAACAGGGCGAGAACCCGCAACTGCTCGAGCAGGTGGAAGAGGCGGAGAAGCTATTGAAGGCGCTGAAAAGAGTCCTGGCCTAACGCGCGCGCAGCTGCTCCTGCACGTGCTCTTCGAGAATCGCCAGCGGCATCGATCCGCTGCCGATGATCCATTCGCCGCCGGCACGAGCCGGACTCTCGTGTGGTGCGGGCTTTCCAGCCCACCTCCGGGCGGCAGGCTGGAAGCCTGCCCCACACCGCGAGAAATTCGTCGCGGAGTACGCGATCTCGCGAACGCATTGCGCTCGGCGCGTGTTCTAAAGAAACGATGAATGTGACGATTGCAACCATCCCGCAGACATTTCTCGATCGCGCGCGCAACGAAGGACTCGATGCTCAGGGACAGCCGGTGCGGCGCGTCATCGCCGAGGGCGGCGAGCCGTGCCGCGATGTGCTACGCCGCGCCGAGCCGGGCGAAGAACTGATCCTCGCGAGCTTCACGCCGTTCACGATTGCCGGACCGTATAAAGAATTCGGTCCGGTCTTCGTGCTCGCGAATGCAAGCGACGAAGGCGTGAACCGCGACGCGCTTCCGCCCGCCGGCGCGCCATCGAACTATCTGCGCGAGCAGTTCACCGTTCGCGCGTATTCAGCGTCGGAAGAGATCATCGACGCGGCGTTGATCCGCGCCGACGATCTCTCCGAAACCGTGAATCGTTTCTTCAGCTCCGATGACACCGCGTTCGTGCACGTCCGCTTTCCGACCTACGGCTGCTTCGCGTGCCGCATCGATCGCGCGTAGTCGCGATCACCAGCCGCTGTCCGCCGACGCTCCGTAGATCGCGGGCACGGGCTGGTCGTTGAGCCGCAGATAAACCGTCAGCTGTCCGCGATGATGCGCGAGATGCGCGATCGTGTCGGCGATGACGAGATGGCGCGGGCGCTCGTCGAGCACTTTGTCACCGAACAACAGCCGCCACGGTTTCATGAGGTGCTCGTCGGTCGTGTTCGACAGCGACTTGCGCGCGGCGTCGAGCGACTGTTCGTGAATCTCGACCAGCTCCTTGCTCGTCCTGGTCTCCTCGGGGACCGGCGTGTTGGCGAGATTGAGCTCGTTGCCGTCGATGATCATCGAGGTCCACGACGGCATGCGCGCGAGCAGCACGGCGAGGCGGCCGAGAGGCATCGACTTTGGGTGCGGCTTCCAGTCGCCCTTTCCGTCGGGCACGCGCTCGAGCGACTCGCGCGTTCCGCGCGCTTCGCGTTCGATCTGGGCGAGAAGCAATTCAGTGAATTTCATGCACTTTCCTCCAGTGGCGAACTCTAAGCCGGCATATATGTCAATCGGCGACATAATTCGCGCGGCATTCTTGAAACGATGCGTGCCGATCGTCTGCTTTCGACCCTTCTGCTGCTGCAGGCGCACGGCAAGCTGACGGTGCGCGAGCTGGCGACGCGGCTCGAGGTATCACACAGGACGGCGTATCGCGATCTCGAGGCGCTGAGCGCGGCCGGCGTGCCGGTGCTGGCGCTGCGCGGCTCGCGCGGTGGATGGCAGCTCGATGAGGAGTGGCGCACGCGCGTGCCGGGACTCGACGATGCGTGAGAAATTTCGCGAGAGCCGACGCTACTCCGTGACGATGCGCCTCGAGCCGCGCCTCGCGGAAGACTTCATGAGCTGGCGCGCCGCGAAACTGATCGATCGCGCCGACGAGTGGATCACGCTGCAGGCAGAGTTCGAGGACGAAGAACAAGCCTGCTTCGCGATAATGGGAATGAGCGCGCGGGCCGAGGTGATCGAGCCGGCCTCGCTGCGCGAGCGCGTGCGCGCAGGCGCAGCCGCGGTGATGGCGCGGTATGGGGCGGCAACGTGATCAGCGCCTGCCCGGTTTCGCGTTCTCCCACGTCCCCTTCGCGCTCTGTCGCAGCACCTTGCCGTCGAACGTAAACCACGTTGTTCCGCCGGCGGTGGTGACGCCGATGTCGCGGCGATTGTCGTGATTGATGTCGTCGATGCGCAGACCTTCAATCGCATCCGCGGAGGCGGAGCGAAAAATCTGTTGCCAGACCGGAACGGTTTTCTTCGCGTGCAGGAGCATCAGGCTGTTGGCAGAGGCGACCACGATCTTCGGCGCGTGCATGTTCGTCGGCCGGCCGATGACGACGCGCTGCAGCGGACCGGCGTAGTCGAAACTCGAGTGTTCGCTGCCGTCGTGGTCGAGCACCGTCAAGCGCGAGTCGTGATCGCCATTCCAGAGCGCGACGACCTGGTTCGTGTGTTTCTCGAAGAGATCGCCGACGGCGAACGTTCGCAGTGTTCTCGTCTCGCCGTTGCGGGTCCAAAGTGTTTTGCCGTCTCGGTCGACCGCCAGGATCCGGTCGTGCAGGCCGATGACCACTTCATAAAACGAGTCGGCGTCCAGATCGGCGGCAATGGCGGCGACGACCGGCTCGCCGAAGTCTTTTTGCCAGAGCATGCGCGTGTTCTCGTCGTATGCCGTGACGATCGTGCGATCGATTTCGGGCCGGATGCGCGCGCCGGGGGAGCGCCAGCATTCGCAGAGCGGCATGTTGCGCGTGTTGCCTTCCATGCTGATCTGCGTAGCGGGATCCACGACTCGGTGTTTGTTGTCGCGGATCCAGTCGTGCACTTCGCGATCCACGAAACGGTACAGCGTGTCGACCACCACGACACCGTGCGGTGCCGAGGCCTTGCCGTCCAATCCGTCCAACACCGCCTTCGTGAAGACGCCGTTCTGATGCTCGGGATCGTCGTACGCGTACTCGCCGGGAGCCGCAGCGTAGAAGATTACCTGGCCCCGCACATTTTTCATGCGGCGGATTTGCGGTGCGGCGGCCGCAGGATCGGGAGTCGCTCCGCGCGAGCCGCGGCCGATGCGATCGCGGCACGCGTCGATAAAGATCAGGGAACGCCGCGCCTGCGCCGCGATGTCGAAGATCGTCGCCGCGCGCAGCGACGATTCGGGCGAGCCGAACGATGAGTTGGAGCCGAGGATGTAGGCGTCGCCGTGTTGTTGAAAGCCGTGCGAGGCGATGGAAAGGACGAAGATGCCGTCGTCTCCCGCGCGCGCGGCCTGCTCTTTGAGGATCTCGAAGATGTTGTCCGCGGTGGCATTTCTAACGATGTGCGCGCGAGCGCTTTCCAATTCGCGAAGGCGTTGCTTCGATTCGGCTTTCTGTGGTGAGCCGGAAATCGCGAGGACGACGCGCGGCGGCGGAACGAGCCCGACACGTTGATCGAGCGCGAAGCGATACGCAAGATCGATCGCGTCGTCGACGGCGTACGGCACCTCCAGATTCCCATCGTGAAAGTCGCGCACGCCGACGAATAAGCCGGTCGAGTTTTCGCGCGAGAACTTCGGCTCGGCCAGCGTGTCCGCGAGCATCACCGGCTCCACCGATCGCGTCGCCGATCGCTTCGAGCACAGCATGCCCATCGTGGTCACGAGAACCATCAGACCGCCCGCAACGAGCGATTTCCATGTGTTCACGATGTAGGGAACCCCGTTTCCTGAGAAGAGTGGCGTATTTCACGAAGAAACGCCACCCGCGGCGCGCGGCGGTGTTTTGTCTCCTGAACACCCAAGGAGACTCGATGAGACGGCTTCCTGTCGCGGCATTTCTGCTGTTCGTCGCCGTAGCCTCGCATGCGCAGACGCTCGGCCCGGTCGATTGGATTTTTCTCCTCGACACGTCGAAGTCGATGAAAGGCATCGGCGGGACGAAAAACATCTGGACGGATGTGAAGGTGGCGCTCGATTCGTTCGCGCAGGAAGCGGGCAAACAGGATTCGCTGACGCTGTACGCATTCGATCGCGACGTCCGCGAAATCGACACGAGCAATCTGCGCCGCGCGATCTTCGATCTCGACGCCCAGGGCAATCGCACGCACCTCGGCGCCGCGATCGCGAAAGGTCTCGAGCGCGCCGAGGTGTTGCGCGGCACCAGCCGTGATGCCACGCGCCGTCAGGTCGTCGTGCTTTTCACCGACGGCAAAGAAGACGTGCGCGGCATCAGGAACCCGGTGCGCATCGATGCGAACATCGATCGCGCCGGCGAGACGTTCGTCTTCTTCGTCTCGATGGGCGATCACGAGCCGCAGCTCGACGCGTTCGCCACGAGGACGAAACACACATCGGTACTGAGGACGCCGGACGCGGACGCGATTCGCAATGTCGCGCGGGAGATTCGCGCGAAGATTCCGCCGAAACCCGCGCCTCCGCCTCCACCGAGACCGCATCGCGCACCTCCGCCGATTCCGAAAGAGCCTCCGTCGTTGATCGCGAGAGTGCTGACCGCAACGATCGCGCTGGCGCTCGTCGCGGCGATTGCCATCCTCTTCTTCAAACAGCAGCAGAAGAAAAATCGACTCGAAGGCGAGTTGGAAATTCTCCGTCCTCGCGCCGCCCCCGACGCCGCTTTCGTCGGCCTGCCGCATCTGCAGGCGAACGAAGTCGCGCTCAGCGCGATCCTGCCGGTCGACACACTCTCCGGCAGCGACGCGCGTCTCTTCGTGCGCCGCAAAGCGGGCCGCAAGAAAGTCTGGATCGCCGCGCAAAGCGGATCGCTGCGCATCAACGACGTCGAGACGCCGATGAGCGAGTTGTACGACGCCGACACGATCGAGATCGGCGACGCGAAGCTGCGCTTCAACCGCGTCGGCGACGAACGTCCACTCGAATCCAATCAGGAGGCTGACCTGTGAAAAACAATGTCGTGTTTCGTCCCACCGTAGTCCTCGGCCTCGGCGGTACCGGCTACAAAACACTTCTCAAATTGAAGAAGCGTTTCGTCGATGCGTACGGATCCGTTCCGCCGATCATCCGCTTCCTCTCCATCGACACGACCGAGAACGCGGAAGGCTCGTCGCGCGGCGAAGAGATCTCGACTGACGGGCATCTCGACCACAACGAGACCTACGTGCTGCAGGTCGGCAATCCTGCGAATCTCGTCAACGGCACGAACCCGCACATCGACGAGTGGTGGCCGCCGGAGATTCCGACGCAGGCCATCATCGCCGGCGCGGGACAGGTACGCGCGCGCGGACGCCTGGCGCTGTTTGCGAAAGCATCCGAGGTGTATGGGCGCATCCGTCGAGCAGTCGACGACGTGCGAAACATCCGCAATCAGAAGCAGATGTATGCGGACGAGTTTCAGGTGTCGGAGCGCTCCGGCGTCGAGGTGCACATCGTCGGCAGTCTCGCCGGCGGCACCGGCAGCGGCACGTTTCTCGACATGGCGTTCATGGCCCGCGACGTGATCGGCAGCGACGAGCAGTCGAACTTCACCGCGGTCCTGCTGCTCCCCGGCATCTTCACGCGCATGAACGGCGTGGCGCTGGTCAAGCCGAACGCGTACGGCGCGCTCAAGGAGATCGAGCAGCTCTCGACGTCACGCGCAACGCTCACCGTCGACTACGGTTTCCGCCGCGTCGACGTCACGCGTCCGCCGTTCGACGTCGTCTATCTCATCGACAGCGTCAACGAGCAGGGACGCGTGGTGACGGAGCAGAGCGATCTGCACGCGCTCATCGCCGACGGCATGTACGTGCAGATCGGCTCGCAGCTCGGCACCGACGCCGCGAACGCGGTCGACAACATCAAAACGCAGATCGCCACGCAGCCGCGCGTGAAGGGACGTTCGCCGCAGTACTGCAGCTTCGGCGTGGCCGCGCTGACGATGCCGAGCTTCGACGCGCAGCTGTACGAGGACGCGAAGCGGCTCGTCAACGACGATCTGCTGGACGGCGCGGTGGCGGACTCCGAGATCGAAGAGGAAGTGCAGCGCTTCATCGACACGACGCATTTGCGCGAGGACGACGCGGATCAAGTAATCGAGGTGCTCAGCCAGCGCGAAGGCGGCGGACAGCTGCGCGTTCCGATGCCGCTCACGCAACTGACCTTCGATGCCAAAGCACTTGGCGCCATCAAGAACCTGCACACCGTGCATCGCTCGAAGGCGGAGCGGCAGATCGCGCAGGTGATCGGCGCGAACTTCGAAGTGCTGCGCGACCGCTCGTCATCGGCGATCAGCGCTTTGTGGGAATCGATGGTCAACCGCAACAACGGCTTCACTCGCGCGTCACGCTTCTTCGAAAAGCTGCAGGCGAAGCTGGAGTGGTATCGCAACATGATGGACGGCGAGGCGAAAGAAGAGCGCACGCGTCTCAAGGCGATCAGCTTCAAGTCCGCGGAAGATCAGATCACCGAGGCGGCCGGCGCGTTCATGCGGCGCGAGGCGAAGGTGAAGACCGCGTGCGAGGTGTACGGCGGTCTCGTCGATCGCGAGACCGAGCTGACGATCCGCGTGGCACGTCTCGAAAAAGCCGCCGAGCTCTACTCGACGCTGCACGCGCACACGCAGTCGATTCTCGACAGCTGCTATCGCATCCGCGAGAACCTCAACGCCGCGCGCAAGCAGTTCGAGCAGCAGTATCTCGAGGCGACGAATCCGCGCGGCGCGGCGCGGCTGTTCGAACAGACCGTCGCGTTCGATCCGGGCGAGCATCGCCCGCGCGTCACCGGCGAGGACTTCGTGAAGTGGTACGCCGATCAGCATCGCGCGTCGCTGTCGCAGTGGGCCGGCCTCCGCGCGGCCGAGGTGCACGCGGACATCCAGCAGTTCGTCGAGAAGTGCTACGAGCCGCTGACGTCGTTGACGATGGACGACATCCTTCGCCGCTCGTCGCCCGACGTCGTCTCGCAGCAGCTCAAGCGTCTCGACAACCTCGCCGTGCCGCTGTGGCGTTACGACGTCGGCCGCATTCCGGTCGTCAATCAGACGCTCATCAACGAGTTCTATCACTACGGCGTCGCCGACGCCGACACGACGCTGCTGAAGGAATCGCGTTATGAGGCCGGGCTGCCGAAAGGGTCGGCCAAACCGTCGATGGTCTCGACGCGCGATACGAAACGCATCCTCCTTTTCAAGGTCAAAACCGGCCTGCCGCTCTTCGCGCTTGCGGAGATGGAGGACATGGAGCGCGCGTACACCGATCCGAACAAGATCATCTCCAATCACGTCGATCGCCGCTGGCAGGAGCTGCCGAACCTGATTCCGCGCAGCGGCGACGGCGAGGCGCTGCGCTGGTTCGCGCTGGCGCAGGCGCCGGAACCGTTCGCGATCATCCGCCGCGACGGCGCGTGGTATTCGATGAAGTCGAAGAACGGCCGGCGCACGGAGAACAACATGGTGCGGCTGGCGCAGGGGCGCGTGCCGGCGTTCACGGCGTTCGAGAAGAGCCGTGATCTCGTTCAGGAAGCGGAGGAAGCGATTGATGCCGCGGTGACGCGCGAAGGCGCGGTGCGCGCGGCGCAGATTCTTCGCGACTACGCGGAGTCGCTCTCGAAGCAGATGGCGAATGCGGTCGAGCCGCAGGTGAAAGACCAGGTCGAGAACGAGATCGTGGCGATCGAGGACTACGTGCGGCGCATGGAGACGCTCGCGTAAATGCTCAAGCCCGTCAGCATCCTCGCTCTCGACGACGTCGTCGCGCCGCTCGCGCAGGCGGTGCAGCAGCGCGTCGCGGCGCATCACGGCGTCGACGATCTCGTGCAGTCGCGCGTGTGCGACGAACATCCCGAGGCGGCGATTCAGTCGATGCACGCGCAGCGGCAGCGTCCCGACAGTCCGCTGCGTCTGCGCGACGACGTCGGCACGCGCGAGCTCGTGCTGGTCATGCTCGCCGCGGCCGGTCCCGCGCGCGCATCGCTGCTCGAGACGACGCGCCACATCCGCTCGATCTACGAGACGCGCCGCTTCGCGTCGTTCGTGTCGATCGAGATTCTCTGTCTCTTGCCGGAAGCGGCCGGGGCATCGCAGCCGGCGGACTACGCGGCCGCGTACGCGCTGCTGAAAACGCTCAGCGCCGAAGACGACAAACCGTTCGACGAAGTCTGGCTCGTCGACGCGACGAACGGAAAGCGCGTGCGCTTCGGCGCGACGGATGCGTTCCTCGACGTCTACGCCGACGCGATCGCGGGAGCGCTCACGTACGAGCCGGAGATGAGCGGCGCGTTGCCGGGCATTCATCCGCGCGGCATGCATCCGACGTTCAGCTCCTTTGGCTACGCATCGCTCGTGTTTCCGCGCGACGTCGCGCTGCAGCGCGTCCAGGCGCGCTTCGCCGCGGAGCTCGTGCGCGAGAAACTGCTCGCCGGCGCACACGCGACGCACGTGCAGCTCGCGGCGAAACAGTTCGTGGTGGCCGACGAGTTCGCGCTGCCGCTGTCGCGCATCGGCGTCGAAGGCGGTCAGTCTCTCTTCTGCCGGTTCCGCCCGAAGACGCAAGTCACCGAAAAGACGCGGAGCGCGGAAGAAACGATCGCCGCGGTGCGCAGCGAGCTGCAGACGTTCCGCGACAAGACGCATTTGCGAAATCTGGAGACGCTGGCGAAGCAGGGCGACGAGACGGCGCGCGATCACGCGGCGCTGCTCGCGCGCACGGTTGACGAGACGCTTGACCGCGACGGCTATGACGCCGCGATCTCGTTCCTCGACGCGTTGCTCGATCCGTTGCCGGAGCTTCGTTCCGACGCGGAGCTCGCGCCACGCAATGTCGTGACGGAGATCCGCACAGCAACAGCTGCGCTGGACGCACGCCTGCACTTCATCGCCAACACCGCCTCGAGCGACGCGGCGCGGCATCGCGTTCGCGAGTTGGCGACGCTCATCGAAGATCAGAAGGTCGTCGCCGAGACGCTGCTGGTGGAGGACAGGCAATCCTGCCTGTCCGGACAGGCGGGATCGCCTGTCCTCCACTCGGCACTCCAGTCGCTCGAAGAGGAGAAATCGTCGCTGCTTCGCAAAGTGCCGGAGCTGATCTTTGCCGAGGAGCGGGAGAACAGCGTGGCGCGCACGGCGGCGCGCGAAGCGGAAACGGCGCGATTGTCGGCGGAAACAATCGCGCGCGAGCAAAGGCTGCGCGAGCTGTTCGCGCAGCTGCCGCAAGCAGAGCAGGCGCTGCGCGAAGCGCTGGAGACGCGGCGGGCGTGGCTGTGGAAGCAGCTGTTGTTCGGCGTTGTCGGCGCGGTCGCAGTGTTCGCGGCCCGGCTCACGTGGGCAGTGCTGCCCGTGCTCGCAATCTTCGCCGTCGTCACGGCGATTCGTTACGTGACGCAGATCGTGCCGCTCGTGCGCGAGGCGCGCGAACGATTGGCGCGCCTTCGCTCGCAAATCGAGACGGCGGATCAGTCGAAGGACGCCGCGCACAACGACGAGCTGCAGTTCGAATACGACATGATTCATCACCGCACCGCGCTGCGCGTATTGCGCGCGGCGCACGATGCGGCGCGAGAGACGCTCGATGCCGCTCGCGCGCGGCGTGCCGACCTCGAAGGACTCGCCGCTTCGTTCGTCGCGCCGTCGCTCGCGTCGCGCCAGTTGTCGCTCAGCGTGATCGACGACGTGGAAGTCGATGCCTGGTACGCGCGGACGATCGACGATCGGAAGCCGTTCGCGCGCGAGTTTCCGATCCGGCGCGCGGAGTCGCGGCGTCTGCCGATGGACGAGCTTCGGCAGCGAGTCACGTCGCACGCGTCCATCGCGTTCGCCGATTTCCGCAAGCTCACGCTCGCGAAGGCTGCATCATCGCTCGCGAACGAGTCGAAGCTCGCGCAGCGTCTCAAGCGGCTCGCGGATGCGAGCGCGCCGCTCATCGAGCTGCGCGAAGACGATCTGCAGGCGCAGCGGTCGATGCAATCCGATTGCACGCTCTGGCTTGACACGGACGACGCGACCTGGACCGCGCAGCTGCAGCGCCGCTTCCCTGAGTCGCACGTGCGGCCCGCGTCAGACGCGCTCTCCGTCCACGTGATCACGCGCGCGCTGCACTATCCCGGCTACATCCTCGGCGCGATCGACTATTACCGCGCGCAGTACGAATCCGCTTCGCCTCGTGACGCAAATGACGTCGCCGATCTCATCCCGGTCAAAATCGTCTTCGGCGCACGCGTGCACGCCGCTTACGAGCAAGTCCTCCTCGCCCACGCCCTCGGCATCGCGATCGCGCGTGACGGCGAAACGCATCTCGCCACCGCGCAGCGTCTCGCCGAGCCCGATAGCAGCGCCGATCGCGAGCAACTCGACGACGCGCTCGTTCCGCGATTGGAGATCACACCCGACGTCACGCGCGAACTGCGTTCGCTGCGCAAGTCCGTGCCGCTTACTCCGCTCGACCGCAACGTCCTCGATGGACTGTTGAGAAAGTACGCGACGCCATGAGCTTCGGATCTGCGATCATCGTTCACTGCTCTTGCGACGCGTTTGAAATACGCACATCTCCGCACATCTCGAAAGGCTTTGTGGATGCCGCTGCCCTCAGCGGCACCGCCGGCTTTGCCGGCTAACGGCGCTTCGCGCCGCGCGACCGCTGAGGGCAGCGGTCGCCACATGCGCGAGCCCGAATCCGCTGTTCTGTCGGCATTCACCTCTGGCCGTCAGACGTTCGATCTACCGCGGCAGCCGTTCGAGGCTGCGAGGTTGGTGCGCGGCTCTGGGCCTCAGAGCGTGACGCGACGGCGCGTTGGCGCGACCGACTCGAACGTGATCCGCTCGAGCGACCAGCGCGTCTCGATGAGCAGGCGCCGTGCGCGAGCTTCGTCGCGCTCGAGGATCGACGGATCCGGCAAGGGCTCCTCGGCGGACAGGAGGAAGTACGTATCGACGCCGTAGGGGCGGACGACGCGGAAGGCGCTCGGATGGCCGAGAGTGATTTCGGAGGAAGCGCGGTCGTCGACTGGAAAGCGGTTCTCGACCGAGCCGGTTTTCGGAAAGACGAGATGGCTGTGGCCGCGGCTGTCGACGACGAAGACGTAGTAATAGCGCGGCGTGCGTGGCATCTGCGACGGACGAAGAACCACGCTGTAAATGCGACTGCCGATCACCGTCGCACCGTCGACGGTTTGCTTCGTTCGTTCGTCGCGAATCGCGAGGTGGTACGGCGACGAAGGATCGGTCGGCGTTGCCAGTGAGTACCACCTGGACGTGCGCCGAACGATCTCGAGCAATGCGCCGGCACGAATCGTCGATGGGCCGGCGGACACTTGCGCGACACTGCGGCCGAGGCCGAGGAGTTGGGTGATGCGTACCCGGGTGTTGTCGGCTGCTCGCAGTTCACTGCCGACTGCGAGACCGTGTGACCACCCGCCTTGCACGACGATCTGATCCTGCTGAACTGATTCCACGGCGATGACCGCGCGTGCGGCGCGTCGATGCATGCCGAGAAATGGTCGCAGCCGCGCGTCGGCGTTCCCGAGCATCGCCGGCATCTGATAAGGCCTCTCGTTGCGCAATCGCGCCTGCGCGCGCAGAAACGTCTCCTCGGCCGGTTCGTCTGCAACCGCATCGCGCATCGCGCGGATCCACGCCCACGTGAATGCTCCGTGCATCACGCCGTCGTCGCCGCGTATCTCGTACGCCGAGTCGAGATCTTGCGTCGACGCGAGGACCAGCGCACCGCGGTCGTCGGGCCGCGGTCCGTAACTTGTGCGATCGACGATGGGCGGCGCTTTCGCGATACCGCGAACGCGCTCACCGCGAAAACCGCCGCCGCTGTGGCAGGAATCGAGAAGCAGCGTCAGTCGCGCGCCGCGATCGAGAATGCGATTGAAGCGCGGCCGCAGTTCTTTGTCGCGAATGTCCTCGGCGCCGCGGCGCGAATCGGCGGGGACGGTTGATTCGTCCAAACCGTCCGGCTCGTCGGACGCCGCGTTCGGAACCTGCGAGCCGTGACCAGCGAAGTAGTAGAAGACGATGTCACCGGCGCGCGCAGGAGTGACGAGCTGCTGTTCGATCGCGTGCAGAATCGCGGCGCGCGTCGCCTGCTGATTGGTGAGCGCGATGATGTTCTTCCGCTCGAAGCCGTACCGCAGGACGAGCATCTCGGACAGGATGCGAACGTCGTTCGCCGAGCCTTGCAGGTCCGGCCAGCCGCGATGCTCGACCGTCTTCACGACAGGAATCGTCGACGCGGTGTAGTCGTCGATGCCGATCAGCAACGCGCGCTTTGCCGGTTGTGCGGACGCGGAGACGGCGAGGAGCGCTATCAATAGAAATCGCATGGTCTTTTCTCATCTACAGCGCGGCATCGATTGCGCCTCATCGCGCGTCGTCGCGCCGTACGTCCAGAGAGCTCCGGCGGAATCGCGATAAACCACGGCGCGAAAACCGTGTTCTTGTGCGAATTGATCGGCGCCTCCGAACGCGTCGTAATCGCCGATTCCGTACTGAATCGATTCGACCAGGTCATCGTCGAATTCAGCCTTCGTTTCGATGACGAGCACGTGGCAATCGCTGCCCGCAACCGCTGCCCGCAGCTGGTGCTTCGCGTGCTGGATCGTGAACAACGCGGCGTTGTCTGCTGCAGTGTTTCCGGCACGCGGGCCATTGCAGGCGGCGAGCGCGAAGACGAGCGCCAATCGTATGATTCGTCGCATGAGAAATCCTCGGCCGAATACGGGCCGCCACCATGGAGATGGCGGCCCAGGAAACTGAGGACGGGTTACGGCCAGGGTTGGACGGGCGGACAGAGGACGCGGTCGTACAACGAGCGTCCGGGCTCGAACCTCAAGCGGTTCAGCAGCTCGGACGTGACCGCGTTCGAGGGATGGACGGAAGTCCACGTGACCTGCGGAACGGTCATACCGCTCGGTGCACCGGTGCGCGGAACGAGGCGTGCCTCGCGCGCCGGCGGGCTCGCCAGCAGCTCGTAGTACATCTCGAAATGCTTGCCGACCTGAGGCGCGTCATTACTCGACGAGGCCGGCGGAACGGACGGCGGCAGATTCACGACGGCCACTTCCACTTTGCCGCTCGCGTCGGGCGAGAGCGTCATCGTGCGGCCGGTGCTGTTGTCGTATTTCGTCTCCACGAAGTCGACGCTGTCGCCCGTCACTTCGATGTCGACGCCGATCCAACTCGCGACCGCCTGCACGTACGCGGACGTGCTGCCGGTGCCGTCGAGACGCTTGAAATGCACGGGCGTGACGTCGCTGCCGATGCGCGCGATGCTGTAGGTGTAGAGATCGCCGCTGTTGATCTTGAAGCGCGCGGCGACGATCTCCGGCGGAACGTTCGCGAGAAGATCGGAGTCGAGCGTGCAGCCGCCGCCGCACAGCTGCTGCAATGACGGAATCCAGGAGATGTCCTGCCGCTCGGTCGACGTTGTCGGAATGATTTTCGGCTGGCCGTTGACCGTGCCGCGATCCCCATTGTGGATGTTGAGCGCCGGAAGACTCGCGGCTCCGCTCGACTTCTGGACGGTGATGTCCGAGCCCGAGATGGCCCAGGCGCTGCCGTCGCCGAGGGCGTAGACGAGAGAGTCGAGCGCGGCCGAGGATGACTGGTCGCGGAACGTCGATGCGGCGATGGTCAGATCGTCATTGACGCAGGCGCCGCTGCAGCTTCCCGCGCGCGCATAGAGCAACGGCTTGTGCGGCTGCATCGCCGAGCCGTCGGACGTGTGGTAGTGATCGGCATTGAGGAGCAGGACCGTGACTTCGGTCCCGTTGTCATTGGGAATGAAGGCCATCAGGCCCGAGAAGAGAATCTTGAGTACAAACGTGCTCACTGCTTGGTTCCTCCAAAGCGGCGGAGCGCGGATACGGGGACGCGGCGAAGCCGACGACCTGAAACGCGGACCACGCTTCCACCGGCACTTTCTTTCGGAGCATTTCGAGTTGCGCCTTGCGCAGCGCAACTGCCACGTCGTCTCCGTGCCGATAGTGACAATGGAAGAACACCAGCAGTTCTTTCGTGGAGGCGTCGTTGACCTCTCTCAGGGTGCCGACGACCGCGGGAACATTGGCTGCAATGAACGGTCGTGCGAGAGACGCGAGTCCCCGGTCGCCGGCGGAGCGTGCGCTGAACGTGCTGCACGCGCTGAGCACGACCAGGCGTGTGCGCTCGAGTCTCGGGAGCTTCTGCAGCAGCTTTTGCGCGGTCAATTCGCCCGATTCCTGTCCATGAGGCGAGAGCAGGAGCCGCGACTGCCACGGGTTTTGAGAAACAGGGATAGCGTGACTGGCGAAATGAATGATCGTCGCGTTCTTTGCTTCGGCCAGAAATCTCTGTACGGTCGCATCGGCGCTGACGAGCACCGTGGCGCCCGGGTAATCGTTGCGCGCCAGTTCCTCCACTTCCTCTTTGGCGTGTGGAATCGGCGGAAATCCCTCGAACGTGGGATTGGCCACGAGGAGCGCGGTAGGCTTCCGCTCCGTCGACAACTGACGATCGCGTGCGAGTGCATATAGATACAGCGAAGTGCTGCTGTCAACGGCAATGCTGGCGCGCTCGATCAGGTAGCGATTCTTTGCAGTTTCAAGAGCATTGAAGGCGAGCCCCTGCATCGACTCGTCAGGCACGATCACAATCCGCGTCTTCGTCGAGCCGGCGCGTTTCAATGGTGCGTCGAATAGCTCGGCGTATGCGGCCCGCGCGAAGTTTTTCGCAACCCATCGTTGAACATCCGCCTTCGTGGCACGCTGTTGAACGACTTCAATGCGCTCCCGTGTGATGACCCACGTGTAGGTCCTCTTCGGCAACACGAGGTATTGAAGAATGACGGTGTGTTCCGGCAAACCGGCACGCGCCTGTTGAAGATCCGCCGTCGTTTCGATGAACCGGAACCCTGGCGAACGCGATTGCAGGAGGATCTGCATCGGCTCGAAGGCGCGCGCAAGCTCGTCATAAACCAACGCGCCTTCAATATCGCCCTCGAGGATGCGGCTCTCGATGAGCTCATCCTGCCAGTCCCGGAACCGCGAAAAGTACGGCGTCCATAAGAGCTCCGTAGCGGCTGGTGGATTTCTTGTGAGAGCGCCCCGAACCTCATTGCGCAAGATTCCGATGGCCGTTGCATCGTCCTCGTCCGCACGCGGGTCTTTGGCCTTCCGTCGCGCGGCGCCGCGCTCGAAATGCAGAATGGCGAGGTAAGTCGAGTCCTGACCCTTCGCGAGCTCGATCACTTCATTGAAGACTGTTGCCGCTCTTGCGGGATCGCTCTTGAGCAGCGACTGTCCCTCTACTTCGAGCCTGCGCATCCGCATAAGGTTACGACGCTCAATGTAATTTGCCGCCTCGGCGAGATCGGATGCCTGTTGCAGATCGTCGCGAGCCTCGGCGTCCTGTTGGAGCTGCACATGGAATTCGGCTCGCTGTCGTAGTGCAGCTGAGAGCTCCATCTTTGCAGTCGCCAGGTCGCGAGCAGTCCTCGCGCCCATCACGGCCCGTTGCGCGTCCTCGACCGCTGCATTCTGATAGAGGAGCGCGGTGTTCGGATGCCCGAGCTGCGCTGCTGCCCTCGCGGCACCGGCGTACGCATGATTGCGTGCGTCGATGTTGGCGACGCGGGGCAAAAGCTTCAGGGCGCTATGCGCGTCGGAGAATGCCTTCTCGGAATTGCCGATTGTGGCGAAGTTGAAGCTCTCACGTCCGAATGCCACGGCCGTCAAGGTCGGCTCTCGATTTGCGGCCGCGAGAGCCTGCCGGTAGACCGCGAGTGCTTCGAGATAACGATCGTCGAACTCCAACGCGCTCGCGCGCAATACGTAAATGCGCGAGGACAGCTCGCGATCACGAGAGTTGAGATCTGGAAGGATCGTATCGATTTCGCGCAGCGCTTGTTCGGGCATCGTGAAGGATTCAGTCGCCGCGGCGTAATAGCGCGCAGCCAGCGCCAACGGATTCCCTGCCCGGTCGAAGAGCGTCGCCGCGCGCAGAAAGTCTCCCTTGCGGAATGCATCCAACCCCTGATCGAGCGCTGCTCGATCCTTCGTCCGATCCATCGCATCGATCACCGTCTGCGGATAATGCTCGCCCGCTCCGGCAAGTACCTTTGCGAACAACCGCGCGCGTTCGCGGTCGCGCAGCAGGGATCGTTCGAAATATTGGGCGGCATCTGCCGGAAACAGTCGCACGATCTTCGCCAATTCGGTCGCGTTGCGGCGATCCAATGCGCGATCGATTTCATCTGTATTCCACTGTTTGATGGGATCGGGAAGCTGCTGCAGCGCGGCGATGTGCTGCCGCGCTTCGTTCGACCATTGCGGATTCTGCCGGGCCGCTTCGTTCCACGCAGCGATCGCCTCTTTCGTCAGGCAGAGCTTCTCCAGCACGAGCGCGTGATTCGGCCCTTTCGCCGTTTCCAGCGCGCGCAGCAGTTTGACCGGGTCGTCGATGCGCTCGATGCGGGCCAGATCCCCCCTGCCGGGCGGTTTGGGGTTCTCTCTAGTGCAGGCCAACAGGGCGCTGCAGAGGCACAGAGCGATGCAGACTCGATTCTTCACGCCTAACATACGATACGCGTTTCGCGGGAATTGGTGTGAGCAATGACGACGCGGGAGCCCGGCGGAGACAGCAGCGATCGGTTCGAATCCGTATACAGGCGTCATTACGCGCGCATGCTTCGGTACTTCCACCAGGTATTTCGCGTGTCTGAGTCCGACGCAAAGGAATTGACGCAGGACGCCTTCATCCGCTTCTACAAGAAGATGGATGCCTACGACGGGCAGGCGGAATGGGCGCTGCTGGAGGAGATCGCGCGCAACGTCGGGTTGAACCGCGTGCGGTCTGTGACCACGATCAAGCGCGGTAGCATCCGGCCGGAGTCCCTCGACGACGGCGATTCCGTGAAGGATGCGATGGATCGCACGCAAAAGCATCCGATCGATACGATGATCAAGAACGAGCAGCTGCAGCGAATGTACGAAGCCATCAGTGAGCTCCCTGATGGTCAGCGGCAATGCATCCAGCTATGGCTCGAGGATCTGAGCGGCGAAGAGATTGCGCTCGCCCTGCGCATCTCGGCAGTCGCGGTGAAGTCGCGCATCCGCGACGCGAAACGCGCGTTGCGCGAACGGCTGGGAGACGAAGGCGCGCTCCCTGAGGATTGAATCATGGCGAACAAATCGGATTGGCAGGAAGCGAGCCGCCGGCTGACGGCGGAACAGCGGGAGAAACTCGGCGACCCTCCGACCGCGGAGGAACTGCTGGCGTACAACCGCGGCGAGTTGAGCGAAAGCGAAGAAGAGCGGATCCGCGATCTGCTGGTGGCATACCCCGAACTGGCGCGCATGTACGGCGCCCCCCTCCCGAGCGAGCCCGCTGCTGGTATTTCCGAGGAAGAAATCACTGCCGGCTTGCGCGATGTGAAACAACGCCTCGGCATCACCCCCGCGTCCCGCCGCCGCGTATGGCACTACATCCCGACGACGATCGCCGCGGCACTCGCCCTCATCTTTTTCGGCCTCTACGTGCAGGCCGAGAACCGCGCCCGCGACCACGAGCGCCCCCGCCTCCTCGGCGCACCGCAACTGCTCTTCCCCGGCGGAAACCGCGGTCCATCCACGGCAACAGTGCTTCGCAAGGACGGAGAGGCGTACCTCCTCCAACTGAAACTCGCCAACGCCATCCACTACCCGCACTACAGCATAGAGCTGTACGACAAGGATGAGTTGTTGTGGTCAACCCCCTCCGCCGAACCGGACCAGGAGGACACGTTCCAGATCGCCATCCCCCCCACCTTCCTACGCCCCAACCGCACCTACCACCTTCGCATCTTCGGAACCGACGGAGAAACGGAACGACACGCCGGTTCCTACGAACTGGCGGTGCCGGCCGAGTGATCACAACGCAATGTGACCGTCCTCACCCGTCGATGTATCGCCTCCTACCCCGACGGGTGGGGCGGTTTCGCGGCGAGGGTGCGATCTTGATCTCGTGTAGGACAGGCTTTCAAGCCTGTCCTGCGCAGGCTGGAAAGCCTGCGCTACACCAGAAGGAGCTCACACCATGCCGTCGCCCTACAACCTTGCCATCGAAGACCACTGCACCACCTGTTCGCTGCGCGCCAACCGTCCATTCTGCAACATGTCCGACGACGCGGTCGGAGCGCTGGACAGTGTCAAGTTCACCAGCGTTTACCCGAAGGGATCGCTGCTCTTCGTCGAAGGCGAGCAGCCGCGCGGCGTGTTCATTCTCTGCAGCGGACGCGTGAAGTTGACGACGACGTCCAGGGAAGGGCGAACGTTGATCGTCAAGCTGGCCGGTCCCGGCGAGATTCTCGGTGCGAGTGCCGCCATTCTCGGAAAACCGTACGAGCTCTCCGGCGAGACGCTCGAGCCGAGCCAGGTGAACTTCGTCCGGCGCGACGACTTTCTCCGTCTCCTCAACGCGTACTCCGAAGCCTGCATGCACACGGCGCAGCAGCTCAGCGAGAAGTATCAGTCGGCGCAGAGCGGGATCCGTTCGCTCGGACTCGCGCAGACGACGTCGGAGAAGCTCGCGAAGTTGATCCTCGACTGGTGCGAGACCGGCGAGATCACGCCGCAGGGCACGCGTCTGCGCGTCCTCCTGACGCACGAGGAGATCGCGCAGATGATCGGAACGACGCGCGAGACCGTGACGCGTCTGCTCAGCGATTTCAAGCGCAAGAAGCTGATCACCGTGAAGGGCGCGAACTTTTTCGTGCTCGCGAAACCGGAGATGCAGGCGATGGTCAGCATCTGACAATCCTCACGCATTCGTGTAGCAATCATCACCGCCGTCATTCCGCCGCGATCCTATCGTGCAGGCGTGAACCAATCGATTTTCGAGACGGCACTGGTGGAGGTGAAGCGGCCGCTGTTCGTCAATCCGGGCGAGAAGATCTTTCGCGAAGGCGAGAAGCCGGACGGCGTGTACATCCTGCAGGCCGGCACGGTCGATCTTCTCTTCGCCGCGCGCAATGGCAACGTGAAGCCGCTGCGCGTCGCCGAGGCGGGACAGATCCTCGGATTGAGCTGCGTCGTCACCGACCGGAACTACGACTGCACGGCCACGGCACGCACGCCCTGCGAGATCGGATTCATCGGGCGCGAAGAGTTTCTGCGCATGCTCGACGAGTCTCCCGCGATCTGGTTCAGCGTGCTGCGCCTGCTCAGCAACGCCGTCAATGCCGTCTACGACGACATGCGCGCGCTGGCCATCCGGTGACACCCGTCACGCGGCGCGCTGACGATCGTCATGCCCTGACGTTCGGCGAGGATTTACCTTCCATGCATGCAAGCTCTTCTCGATGGAAACGAAGCCGTCGCGCGCGTTGCGTACGCGCTCAATGAAGTCATCGCCATCTATCCGATCACGCCCGCGTCGTCGATGGGCGAGTGGGCGGACGCGTGGGCGGCCGAGAAAAAGCCGAACCTCTGGGGAACGGTCCCGTCGGTGATCGAGATGCAGAGCGAGGGCGGTGCCGCGGGCGCCGTGCATGGCGCGCTGCAAACCGGATCGCTCGCCACGACGTTTACCGCGTCGCAGGGCCTGCTGCTGATGATTCCGAACATGTACAAGATCGCCGGCGAGCTGACGCCGACGGTCTTTCACGTCGCCGCGCGTTCGCTGGCCACACACGCGCTGTCGATCTTCGGCGATCACAGCGACGTCATGGCCGCGCGCGCGACCGGCTGGGCGATGCTCTGTTCCGCGAGCGTGCAGGAGGCGCAAGACTTCGCGCTGATCGCGCAGTCCGCGTCGCTCGAGTCGCGCATCCCGTTCCTCCATTTCTTCGACGGCTTCCGCACGTCGCACGAGATCGCGAAGGTGACGCTGCTGACCGATGACGATCTGCAGTCGATGATCGACCCGGAATTGATCTTCGATCATCGCAGCCGCGCGCTCACTCCCGATCATCCGGTGATTCGCGGCACGGCGCAGAATCCCGACGTTTTCTTCCAGGCGCGCGAGCGCGCCAATCCGTTCTATCGCGACTGCGCGGACGTCGTCGCGGAGACGATGGAGCGGTTCGCGAAACACATTGGACGCACGTACGCGCCGTACGAGTATCACGGCGCCGCCGATGCGGAGCGCGTCATCGTGGCGATGGGATCCGCATGCGAGACGATTGCGGAAACGGTCGACGCGCTCGGGGAACGCGTGGGAGTCGTCAACGTGCGACTCTTCCGTCCGTTCGACGTACATCGCTTCGCTGCGGGCATCCCGCGAAGCGTTCGCGCGATCGCGGTGCTCGATCGCACGAAGGAGCCGGGCGCGATCGGGGAGCCGCTTTATCTCGACGTCGTCAGCGCGTTGCGCGAGGCGAATCGCGAAGTGCCGGTCGTCATCGGCGGCCGCTTCGGCCTCTCCTCGAAAGAGTTCACTCCGGCGATGGTCAAGGGCGTGTTCGACGAGCTCCGCCGCGAGCAGCCGCACAATCACTTCACGGTCGGCATTCGTGACGACGTCACGCACACCAGCATCGAATTCGATCCCGCGTTTTCCATCGAGCCCGACGATGTCGTGCGCGCTCTCTTCTACGGCCTCGGCTCGGACGGCACGGTCGGCGCGAACAAGAACAGCTGCAAGATCATCGGCGACGCCGGCCGCTTCGCGCAGGGCTACTTCGTTTACGACTCGAAAAAATCGGGCGCGATGACGGTGTCGCATCTGCGGTTCGGACCGCGTCCGATCCGTGCGCCGTATCTCATCGAGTCGGCCGATCTCGTGGCCTGTCATCAGCCGTCGCTGCTCGATCGCGTGGACGTGCTCGAGCACCTCGCGCCGGGCGGCACGTTCCTGCTGAACGGCGACCGCATTCCGTCGCACATGGAGTCGGCGCTCGCGGAAAAGAAGGCGCGGGTGTTCGTCATCGACGCCACCAAAGTCGCGCGCGAGTGCGGGATGGGGAACCGCATCAACACGATCATGCAGGTCTGCTTCTTCGCCTGCGCGAACGCGATGCCCTTCGACGAAGCGCTCGACGCGATCTGCGACGCGGTGCGCAAGACGTACGCGAAGAAAGGCGAAGCCGTCGTCGGGAAAAATCTGCGAGCGATCGAAGCGGCGCTCGCGAACCTGCACGAAGTGGGTGCCGAGTGCCGGGTGCCGAGTGCTGAAACCCAACACCCAGCACCCAGCACCCAGCACTGGCTCTCCGAGATTCTCGCCAATCGCGGCGATGCTCTCCCCGTCAGCGCAATGCCGTGCGACGGCACATTTCCCACGAGCACCGCGCGTTTCGAGAAGCGCAACCTCGCGCAGGAGATCCCGGCGTGGGAGACGGCCGCGTGCATCCAATGCGGCAAGTGCGCGATGGTCTGTCCGCACGCCGCGATTCGCATCAAGGCCTACGACGAATCGCTCGTCGCCGATGCGCCCGCGACCTTCAAGTCGCTGAAACCGATTCACAAAGACTGGAAGGGACTCGCGTACACGATCCAGGTCGCGCCGGAAGATTGCACCGGCTGCACGATCTGCGTCGACGTCTGTCCCGCGCGCAGCAAAACGTCGCCCGAACACAAAGCGCTGGTCATGCAGCCGCAAACGCCGTTGCTCGACGCGGAGCGCATGAATTGGGACTTCTTCCTCGGCCTGCCAGAGCTCGATCGCGCGAAGCTCAATCCCGGACTGCTTCGGCACCAACAACTGCTGCAGCCGCTGTTCGAGTTTTCGGGTGCGTGTGCAGGATGCGGCGAGACGCCGTATCTCAAGCTCGCGACGCAGCTCTTCGGCGACCGCATGGTCGTCGCGAACGCCACCGGTTGTTCGTCGATCTACGGCGGCAACCTGCCGACGACGCCGTGGACGACGAACTCCGATGGCCGCGGTCCCGCGTGGTGCAACTCGCTCTTCGAAGATAACGCCGAGTTCGGCCTCGGCTTCCGCATCTCGATCGACAAGCAGCGCGAGTACGCCATCGAGCTTCTGAAGCGGCACGCGCAACCGATCGGCGAGGTGCTCTGCAACGCGCTCGTCGAATGCGCGCAGACGAACGAAGCCGAGATCTTCGAACAGCGGCAACGCGTGGAGCTGCTGAAAGTGCGGCTGCGCCGCATGGAGCTGATGACGCGCATGCACAAGCTCGACGCGATCGACATCCAGCAACTCCTCGCGATCGCGGACGCGCTCGTGAAGAAAAGCGTCTGGATCGTCGGCGGCGACGGTTGGGCGTACGACATCGGCTTCGGCGGCCTCGATCACGTGATCTCGAGCGGCCGCAACGTGAACATCCTGGTGCTCGACACCGAGGTGTACTCGAACACTGGCGGACAAATGTCGAAGGCCACGCCGCGCGCGGCGACCGCGAAGTTCGCCACCGCCGGCAAATCCGTCGCGAAAAAGGACCTCGGATTGATGGCCATGACGTACGGCAACGTCTACGTCGCCAGCGTGGCGATGGGCGCGCGCGACGAGCAGACGCTCAAGGCGTTCCTCGAAGCCGAGGCATTCGACGGCCCGTCATTGATCATCGCGTACAGCCACTGCATCGCTCACGGCTTCGACATGGGCGCGGGGCTGCAACATCAGAAAGCGCTCGTCTCGTCCGGACAATGGCTGCTCTATCGCCACGACCCGCGCCGCGACCAGCCGCTGCAGCTCGACTCGCGCGCAGCCACGACGTCCGTCGCGGAGTTCCTGAAGACCGAGACGCGCTTCAGTCACCTCGACGCCGGCGTCATCGAGGCGGTGCAACACGACGCGGACGCGCGGCGGCAGATGTACGCGTATCTCGCATCGCGCCAATCGTGATCAACGCAGCACGGTGGAGCGGAACGCCGGACGGCGGCGCCCAGGAGCCTGCGCGGCAGTAAAGCAGTAATACGGCGTAAGTCGCACGTTCCGAATCGGCAGTTTGCGCGCGCGGATCGCTGGTTCGCGCGTGCGGATCGGCCGGTTGCAAATGAAAACAGGCCCGTTGCAAACGAAAACAGGCCGGTTGCAAATGAAAACGGGCCGGTTGCAAACGAAAACAGGCCGGTTGCAAACGAAAACAGGCCCGTTGCAAATGAAAACAGGCCGGTTGCAAATGAAAACGGGCCGGTTGCAAATGAAAACGGGCCGGTTGCAAACGAAAACAGGCCCGTTGCAAATGAAAACAGGCCGGTTGCAAATGAAAACAGGCCCGTTGCAAATGAAAACAGGCCGGTTGCAAACGAAAACAGGCCAGTTGCAAACGAAAACGGGCCGGTTGCAAATGAAAACAGGCTTGTCGCCAGGTCGTGACGGGGCGGCAAGCAGGCCGCAAGGCGGAGCAATCCACGCAGCCGCCCGTGGCGGCTAGCCGGTGAATCGAAACGCGAAGCGCTGCGCCGCCTTGCGTTCGACATTCCCCGGCGCGCCAATCCTGATCAGCAACTGCGCGGAGCGTTCCGACCGGACGAGCAGGCGCAGGCTCTCGCGCACGTTGCGGATGTCGATCGACTGGTACTGCAGTCCGGCAGCGGTGATGGTCGCGAGAAGGCGTCGCAGCGCGTGATGGTCGTCCGCGGTTACGACGATCAGGACGCTCGCGCTTTTCACGTCGGCTCCGACGAGATCGGCGACGCGTGCGTAGTCGTGCGGCAGGATCAGGCGCAGCGTGTCGGGGTATTCGTCGAGCACGTCGCACAACGCGCGCAGGGCATTGAGCTCGATCAGGTCGTTCATGCGGTCGCTCCTTTCCGCGCGTCGACGCGTGGTGTCGCGCCGACGTGTTCCGGCTCGTAGGCGCAGAGCGGATCGGACGCGAAGAGATCGCCGGTCATCGCCCACGCCCGCGCGCGCGAGCCGCCGCAGACGTGGCGATAGTCGCAGCGGCCGCATTTGCCTTTGAGATTGGCGGGATCGCGCAGCGCGACGAGAAGATCGCTGCCGCGATAGATCGTGCTGAGCGAGCGATAGCGGAGGTTGCCCGCGCTCTGCGGAATGAACTCGCTCGGCCGCACGTCGCCGGCGTGCGATATGTACATGAACGCATTCGTCTCGGGCGACTCGCTCTCGTACGTCGCGAAGTCGGGCCACTCGAGATTCTTCTGCAGTTTGCGCTCGAGCCGAAAGCGGCGGTAGTGCGGAGCCTCAATGACACGGATCGCGAAGTTCTCGCGCTCGCGGATCTCGTCGAGTTGCGCAAACACGCGCTCCACTTCTTCGGCGGTGATCATCTCGATGACGACCGATCCGCCGACGGGAACGAGGAAGTGCACGTTCCAGCGCGCGATTCCGAGCGGGCGGATCACGTCGACGATCGACTCGAGGTCGTCGCGGTTGCGCGCACAAACCAGTGTGTTGACGTCGATCCGCAAGCCCGCGCTCTCGGCCCAGCGAATCGCGCGCATTGTCGCCGCGAACGTTCCGGCGACGCCATGGACCGGCTGATGAATCCCCGGCGTCGAGCCGTCGATGCTGAAGACGACTCGCGTCAAGCCGTTTTGCTCGAGTCGCGCGATCGCATCGTAGGTGAGCTGCGACGTCGGGCTGAGCACGAGCGCCGGATCGAGTCCGCGGCGGCGCGCATAGTCGATGACCTGGTAGACGTCTTCGCGCTCGAGCGGATCGCCGCCGGTGATGATCAATTCCCGCGGCTCGAGCTCGGCGATCTGATCGATCGTCTTGTAAGCCTCGTACGTCGTCAGCTCGTTCGCTCCGCGACGCGGTTCGGCGCCGGAGGGACAACCGCGGCAGTGCAGATCGCACGCGCGCGTCAGCTCCCACATCACGGCCGGATGCGGCTCAGACGTAGACATGGCTCATGCCTCGACCAGGACGGTCTCGTACAACGTGAACGTGTCGGCGACTTCGTCGTCGGGAATCCGCCGCACCGCGCAGCCTTCGTGAGTGATCACGTAGTCGCCCGGAAGCAGCGTGTCCTCCAGCAGATCGAGACGAACTTCTTTTTCGGTTCCCCACAGATCGACGATCGCCGTGTCGCCGGCTACGCGTACGACCTGTCCCGGCATCCCAAGACACATGGTCCACCTCCGTACCCACATCGTCGGCTCCCTGCGAACGCGAGGCGATGACGTGCGACATGCGGGCGTGTGTTGAGGATCACATCGTGCGGGGGCGCAGGCTGGAAAGCCTGCGCCACACCGCGAGGCCGGCATTTCCGCGTCGTGTGGCGCGGGCTTTCCAGCCCGCGGTTACGCCGCGACCGGCCGGCATTTCCGCGCGACGTACGGCACGGCGAGCAAGCGCAGCGCGCGATTCCGCAGGGTGTACCAGCGGCCGGACCACGTCGGCGAGACGAGGTCCGCGGTCTCTTCCGGCTGCACGACCAGCGAGACTTCGATCGGCAGGATGCCGACCGGCAGCTCCGCGCGGCGGCAGCTTTCGTAGAGGTACGCGAACACTTCTTTCATGGCCTCGGGATCGGGCGGCGGAACGTGCTCCATCTCGCTGCCGACGGTCGGCCGGAAGATGCACACGGTCGGAAACGCGCCGGCGTTAACGATCCGGTCGATCGATCGCTTCGTCGACTCGATCGGCTCGATGCCGGCGATGATCTCGCCCGACACGCGGCCGCGCCCGAGTTTCTTCGACGTGTACTCCATCGCATCGAAGAAGACTTTCTGTCCCATCGTCTTCGCCTTGCCGGGACAGAGACGCGCGAAGACTTCCGGATCTTCGAATTCGTAGCAGAACGAGAAGTGGTCCGTTCCCGCCGCGATCAGTTCGTCGTACTCGTGATACGACTGCCGCGGCACGGGCACGGCCTGCACGCCGATGAATCCGCCGACGTGCTCGCGCACCGCGCGCACGTACGGCTCGCACTGACGCAGGCCGTGAATGACTTCGCGTTCGGCGCGGTCTTCGTAGTGATAGCCGGTGTTGAAGTGCGTGAAGATGCATCCCGATTCTTCACGCGCCGCGCGCGCCACCTCAATCACGTCTTCGACACGCTTCCGCGACTCCTCGGCCGTTCCGACGTTCGCGCCCGTCGTGCAGAACTTGCACGCCATCGAAGGAGACCACGTCCAGTAAAGACAGCGATTCGAGACGTAGATGCCGAGGTAGTTGCCCTGCAGGACACCGATGCGGCTCATCGGGACGTCGTAAGAAGTGAGCCGCGAATACCAGTGCGGTTCCGCCGGAATCTCGATGTCGTATTCGGCGCCGTCGCGCTCGTCGACGATGACGTCGTTCCGTAGAAGGAACGGCGATCGCTTCGCGAATTCTTCGACAACCGGCACGTTCACCCAGATGTTCTTGCGACGGCCGTGCAGAATGAGCTCGAGACCGGAGCCGAGTCCGGCGCGGGTGCGGCTGATCGGGCGCGCTCCTTTCGCGTTGTCGATTCGCATCCCGCGGCAGAAGAGCTCGATCTCCAATTCGACCGGTTTGAGCATCGATGGAGAGTGAATGCCGCGCCGTCCATTCGGCAGGTGATTGCTGTCACAGGTCCGCGTGAGCACCCGTACCGCTGGCGCGATCGCTGGGCGCGATGCTGCAACCATGAACACTGTGTCACGCGCTTCCCTCGTCCAAGCTCTTCGTACCGCGCTCGCTCGCGGCGCCAACGGCGAGATGTCGATCTGCAAATTCGCCGCGGAAAAAGGGATCTATTGCAGCGGCTTCCGGCGCTTCTCGGAGGACGAGCTGCGCCGCCGCCTCGATTGGATCGCCAAGAAAAATCCAAACGAATCCCGCGCGGAGCTCGAAGAGACCGCCGACCGCTGGCAGCTGGCGCGGCAGGAAGTCGACGGCGTGCCCACCGCCTGCGACGTGCAGCAGCGCGAACACGACCTGTGCAACGGCTGGGACGATTTCTCCGATGAGGAGCTCGCGCATTTTCTCGTCGAGCTCACCGGCAGCAGCACTCCCGTGGTGGCGCAATGACGATCGCATATCCCGCTCAATTCGAATCCGACGTCGTGCTGCGCACCGGCCGCACGCTGCGCATCCGCCCGATCCGTCCCGGCGACAGCGAGCAGCTTCTTCGCTTCTACGCCGATCTCTCGCCGGCGAGCCTGCACGCGCGATTCTTCGACATGCCGTCTCCCGAACGAGCGGCCGAATCGTCCCCCGCGGACGTCGATTACGTTCACGAGTTCGGCGCGATCGCGGAGCTGAAAGACAAGATCGTCGGCGTCGCGCACTACTTCGCATCGAAGCAGCATCCCGACGTCGCCGAAGTCGCGTTCGCGATCGCCGATGAAGCGCAGGGATGCGGCACCGGAACGAAACTGCTCGAGACGCTCGTGGCCGCCGCGCGCGATCACGGCATCGCGCGCTTCCGCGCGGAAGTGCTCTCCGGCAATCAGAAGATGCTCGACGTCTTTCTCTCCATGGGCTTCGAAGTCACGAGCCGGAGTGCCGAGGGGACGATGCATCTGTCGTTTCCCATCGCGGCGACGCGCGAAGCCGAACAGCTCGCGGCGCAGCGGTCGCAGACCGCGGCGTATGCCTCGATGCGGCCGATCTTCGCGCCGCGCTCGATCGCCGTCATCGGCGCGAGCAAACGTCCGGGGCAGCTCGGACGCGAGATCGTTCGCAATCTTCGCGGCACAGGATTTCGCGGCGCGCTGTACGTCGTCAATCCCAACGCAACCGAGATCGACGGCGTGCGCGCGTATCCATCGCTCGCCACGATCGGTGAATCCATCGAGCTCGCGATCATCGCCGTGCCGGCCGATCTCGTGGAGACCGCGCTCGACGACTGCATCGCCGGCGGCGTCTCCGCGGTCGTCGTCATCAGCGCGGGATTCGCGGAGACCGGAGAGGAGGGGCGTCGTCGCGAGCAGGCGCTAGTCGAGAAAGTGCGCAACGCCGGCATTCGCATGGTCGGCCCGAACTGCATGGGCGTGATCAATGCCGATCCCGCGATTCAGCTGCACGGCACGTTCGCGCCGGCCTTTCCGCCGTCCGGCAACGTTGCCATGTCGAGCCAGAGCGGTGCCCTCGGACTCGCCGTTCTCGATTACGCGCGCTCGCTGAACATCGGCTTCTCGACGTTCATCTCCGTCGGCAACAAGGCCGACGTCTCCGGCAACGATCTGATTCAGTACTGGGCCGAGGATCCGAAGACGGACGTGATTCTTCTGTACCTCGAGAGCTTCGGGAATCCGAAAAAATTCGGCGAGATCGCGCGGCGCGTCGGCAAAACGAAACCGATCGTCGCGGTGAAAGCCGGACGTTCGGCGGCGGGAGCGAAAGCAGCGAGCTCGCACACCGGCGCGCTCGCGACGAGCGATGCCGTCGTCGACGACCTGTTCCGGCAGGCCGGCATCATCCGCACCGGAACGCTCGAGGAGATGTTCGACGTCGCGGCGCTGCTCGCGAATCAGCCGCTGCCGAAAGGGCGACGCGTCGCGATTCTCACGAACGCCGGCGGCCCCGGAATTCTCGCCGCCGATGCGTGCGAAGGGAACGGACTGCAACTCGCGCCGTTGAGCGACGACACGACCAACGCGCTGCGCGCGTTTCTTCCGGCCGCGGCGAGCGTCGGCAATCCGATCGACATGATCGCGTCGGCGACGGCGGACCAATACAGCCGCGGTCTCGACATCCTTCTCGCCGATCCATCGGTCGATGCCGTCGTCGTGATCTACATTCCCGTGCTGCCGACCGACGCGGCCAACGTCGCGGCGGCGATCGCCCGCCCTTCGCAAAAAACGTTGCTCGCCACGTTCATGAGCGCGTACGGTGTGACGTCGTCGCTCGCGCCGGTGCCGGCGTTCCCCTTTCCGGAACGCGCCGTCAACGCACTCGCGCTCGCAACGCGCTACGCGGAATGGCGCGAGCGTCCGGCAGGCGAGATCGTCGCGTTCGACGACATCGACAGAGAAGTGCTTCGTGCCGTCGTCGACGTCTCCTGCGAACGCGGCGGCAACTGGCTGCATCCGCTGGAAGTGAGCGGGATGCTCCGCGCGGCCGGCATCGCCGCGCCGACGACCGTCTTCGCGACGTCTTCCGATCACGCGATGGACGCAGCCGCATCCCTCGGCTTCCCCGTCGCGCTGAAAGCGTACGGACCCGCGCTGCTGCACAAGAGCGACGTGCACGGAGTCCGGCTCAATCTGCGCGACGAGTATTCGGTCGTCGTCGCCTACGAAGAGCTCGCGCACGCCCTCGGCAAACAAATGACCGGCGCGATCGTGCAGCCGATGATCGCCGGCGGCGTGGAAATGATGATCGGCGCGACCTGGCAGCCGTCCTTCGGCCACGTGATCGCCTGCGGCGCCGGCGGCACGCTCGTCGAGCTCCTCGGCGACGTCGCCTTCCGCGTCCATCCGCTCACCGACACCGATGCGGACGACCTCATCGCGCAAACCCGCTGCTCGCGCCTCCTGCACGGTTTCCGCGGCGCGTCTCCGTCCGACGTCGCCGCGCTCAAAGAAACCATCCTCCGCCTCTCCGCACTGCTGGAGATCTGCCCGGAGATTCGCGAGGTCGACATCAACCCGCTGAAGGTGCTCGAGCACGGCGTGTCCGCGATCGACGTACGCATTCGCGTCGAGCCGGTCGCCGCCGTGACGCCGTCGCGTAGAGTGTCGTACTGAATGCAGAGCTACCTCGCCTTCGCCATCGGATTCGTCGCAGCCATCGGTACGACCGCAGCGTGGTTCCCGCAGGTCGCGCAAACCTGGAGGACGCGCAGCGCGCGCGACTTCTCCTGGGGCTACCTCGCGCTCTTCATCATGGGCGTCTTTCTCTGGACGATGTACGGCGTAATCCGCCGCGACATCGTCATCACCATCGCCAACGGCATCACGCTGTTGCTGGTGGTTTCGGTGGGCGTGGTGAAGATGCGGGAAGGGTGAGTCAGTCAGCCATCAACGCTTTGAAACCTGCTTGCTGGAACTCCCGATCCGCGCTGAGGGCCTCGGTGATTCCCTTCTGCTCCATGATCAGGAAAGACGTGCAATCTGTAACGCCCCACGTCTTGTCGGCCCGACTGCGATAGCGGTCAACGGCGTTCCGTAACGCGATACTCGTCATTGGAACAATTTCCGCGTTGGCATTGGATCGAATCCGATCGAACAGATCGCACGCCGCCTTTCTAAGCAACTCACCTTTGCCTGCAAATGCATTCAGGACCTCGGTCAACACCATTTCACTCGTGACGATACGCACTTTGCCAAGTTCGGCGGACGCCACGAGAGCTTTCGCATGTAGGCCGTCTTTCGGATTCAGGAGCGCGATCCAGTAGCCAGCGTCCGCGAATACCCGCGTCATTTTTCCTCGTCGCCGCTCCCGTAAAGATAGTGATCGAGGTTCGCCGCAAAATCCGCCGGAACGCGGTTCCATTCTTCGGCGGGTAGACTGGCACCGAGAGTAATGATTGATTGCCAGAGCGGTGGCGCCGAGTCATCGTAGTCCTCATCCGTCACCGTGGCGCGGCGCTCGACGTTATCAATCCGCACGATCCGGCGAAGGCTGCCGTCCCGTGCAGAGAATTCGCCCAGACCGATGATGGCGACGCGACACGAGGCATGTTCATGGAGCGCGTCAGTGATCGCGGCTTCATCTTCCGGCCGGAACTTCGCCGGAATCTTAGCGCCGGTGGCGTCGCGGATCGCGAAATTGCGCAGGTCCACATCTGCGGAGCGCACTTCTCCCACGATGTCGACTCGATCTTCATACACCGCTTCCAGCAACCGCTCGACGCGTGCCCGTGTCTCCCACGTGAATTCAGCAGTTTTCGAAGAACGGGCGGAGCGCGTCTTGATCGCCTCGCCCTTGCGGAGGTTTTCGCCCAGTGCAGCGAGCAGTGGCAGGCTGCTCTTTGGCATTTTTTCTGGAATCGGCCGATCTTCGGAAACTGCCACGATCGTTTCGTCGATGAGCTGCGCTGCTTCATCGATCTCATCCGAGCGATCCGCTAATCCGAAGAGTAGTGTGTCTTGATGCAGCACTACGCGCTTGATCGGCACTGCGGCGGAGCCGGGCTCAATCGAATAGAACTTCAGCCGGATGGATTCGTGGAAGCCCTTCGGAAGACGCTGCCGGTCGGGGTTCTCGCTCCGCCACAGCTCTTTTGCTGTCTCGACGAGGAGCTTCCGATATCCAATCAACTCGGGTAACACATCAATGTCGAGGCCTGCATCCTCGAAGCGAGGACCCGAAAACGTGATGGTTGTGACGTCGCGAATTTCATCGCCCATGGCGGTACCGTGTCATGCCGAGGATACACGGGAACGATATTGTGCGAAGACGAACCTGCGCGCGGCGTGTAACACTTCATGCGGTGCATGAGATGCAAACAAGACCTCACGCCAGCCCGAAGATCGTCCGCACCGCCTGCCGCGCGTCGGTGCTTTCCTTCAACTGGACGATCGGCTGAGCAGGATCTTGTTGATCGTTTGCTGGGAGAGTTGCTCGACGGCCTCTCGCTGCTGCAGCGTGATCGGGCCGAGTCTGCGCAGGCGAAAAGCGAGCCGGTGACGATCGACACCGGCCCGTGTCGCGCCCGCGTCAACTCGCGATCCGCTGCGCGGCGACTCTCAGATCGTCGACCTTGTCGGCCACCTTGTCGGCGATGTTCGTGACTTTGCGCTGCATCTTCTTGCCCGGCATCGGCGCGAACAGCAAAGCGAGACCGGCGCCGAAGAAGAACCCCACGCCGAAGGAGGAAACGTATTTCGAGAATTTCATGACCACTCCTTTCGCGCGCGACATTACGACTCCGGCGCGTGCGGAATGGTGCGCGCGGCGATGGATGATCGGTGACGATCGTCACCCGCATTCGTGCGCGCGCTCGCCGTTGCTCGTTCGCGCGCGCTGCTACGTTCTCGCCATGCGTCCAACTGCAGAACCGTGGAAGGTCAAAACCGTCGAGCCGTTGCGGATGACGACGCGCGCGGAACGCGAGCGCGCGCTTGCCGCCGCCGGGTACAACACGTTCCTTCTGAAGAGCGAGGACGTCTATATCGACCTCCTCACCGACAGCGGCACGAACGCGATGAGCGACCGGCAATGGTCGGCGATAATGGCCGCCGACGAGGCGTACGCCGGTGCGCGCTCGTTCTATAAATTCGAAGAGGCGGTGCGCGAGATCTACGGATTCCGGTTCGTGATTCCGACGCATCAGGGACGCGGCGCGGAGCATCTGATCTCGCGCATCCTCATCCGTCCCGGCCACGTCATCCCCGGCAACATGTACTTCACGACGACGCGCGTGCATCAGGAGCTGCAGGGCGGCGAGTTCGTCGACGTGATCATCGACGAGGCGCACGACGCGACGTTCGAGCATCCGTTCAAAGGCGACGTCGACCTCAACAAATTGACCGAGGTGATCGAGCGCGTCGGTCCGAACAACATCCCGTACGTCAACCTCGCCTGCACCGTGAATCTCGCCGGCGGGCAGCCGGTCTCGATGGCGAATCTTCACGCGGTGCGCGAAGTGTGCGATCTGTTCGGCATCCGCCTCTGGTGCGACGCCACGCGCGCGGTGGAGAACGCGCACTTCATCAAGGAACGCGAAGCGGGCTACGCGCACGTTCCGGTGCGCGCGATCCTGCGCGAAATGATGTCGCACTTCGACGGCTGCACGATGTCGGCGAAGAAGGACTGTCTCGTCAACATCGGCGGCTTCCTGGCGACGAACAACCGCGAGATTTATCAGGCCGCATGCGAAGAGGTCGTGATCTTCGAAGGGATGCCGACGTACGGCGGTCTCTCCGGCCGCGACATGGAGGCGATCGCGCAGGGCATCTACGAGATGGTCGACGACGACTACATCGCCGCGCGCATCGCGCAGGTCCGCTACCTCGGCCAGCAACTGATCGACGCTGCCATTCCTATCGTTCGTCCGATTGGCGGTCACGCGGTGTTTCTCGACGCGCGGCGCTTTCTTCCGCATCTCGATGCCGGAGAGTTTCCGGCGCAGTCGCTTGCGGCGGCGCTCTATCTCGACAGCGGTGTGCGCTCGATGGAGCGCGGCGTCGTCTCGGCCGGACGCGATGCGGTCACCGGAGCGAATCGTCACTGCGAACTGGAGCTCGTGCGGCTGACGATCCCGCGCCGCGTCTACACCGACCGGCACATGGACGTCGTCGCGTGGTCGGTGACGTCGCTCTTTGAGCAACGCGAAGAAGTGCCGGGGTTGACGATGACGTACGAGCCGCCGACGCTGCGCTTCTTTACGGCGCGATTCACCCCGTGTAGCACAGGCTTTCCAGCCTGTGCCCTGGGAGGCAGGCTGGAAAGCCTGCTCCACACGAGCTAACCATGTTCCCGATCATCGCCACCGCGCAGCTCGGCCCGGGCGTCAAGCAGTTCGAGATCACGGCGCCGCGCATCGCGCGCAAGCAACTCGCCGGCCAGTTCGTCATCCTTCGTCTCGACGAAAACGGCGAGCGGATTCCTCTGACGATCAAAGGCTCCGATCCGTCGCGCGGAACGATCACGCTCGTCGTGCAGGCGGTGGGAAAAACCACTGCGCAGATGAGCGGACTCGAAGCGGGCGACGCGATCCTCGATGTCGTCGGGCCGCTCGGCAAGCCGTCCGAGGTGGAGCGTTACGGGACGGTGATCGTCATTGGCGGCGGCGTCGGAACGGCGATCGCGCTTCCGACGGCGACCGCATTGCGCGACGCCGGCAATCGCGTCTTCTCGATCCTCGGCGCGCGCACGAAGGACCTTTTAATTCTCGAAAATGAAGTGCGCGCGGTCAGCGATCAATTGTTCGTGATGACCGACGACGGCAGCTACGGTCACCAGGGACTCGTGACCGACAAGCTGCGGCAGCTCATCCAACTGCCGATCGACTTCGTCCTCGCGATCGGTCCCGTGCCGATGATGCGCGCGGTCGCCGACGTCACGCGCGAACGGAAAATCAAGACGGTCGTCAGTCTCAACTCGATCATGGTCGACGGCACGGGAATGTGCGGCGGCTGTCGCGTCCACGCGGACGGCGACACGAAGTTCGCATGCATCGACGGTCCGGAGTTCGACGCGCACACGGTCGACTTCCAGGTGCTCGCGCAGCGCAACGCCATGTATCGCGCGCAGGAGCAGGAAGCGTTCGCGAAGTGGAAAGAACAGCATGCCTAACACGATCCCGAACAAGGAGCGCATCAAGCTGCCGCGGCAGCACATGCCGGAGCGCGACGCGCTCACTCGCGCGCGCAACTTCGAAGAAGTGAACCTCGGCTTCGATCCGGCGCTGGCGAACGTGGAAGCGCTGCGCTGTCTCGCGTGCGCGAAACCGTCATGCACGAGAGGCTGTCCGGTACAGGTGGACGTGAAGCAATTCGTCGCGCGCATCATCGAAGGCGATTACCTCGGCGCCGCCGCCGTGATCCGCAGGGACAACGCGCTGCCCGCGATCACCGGGCGCGTCTGCCCGCAGGAAGAGCAGTGCGAAGGCGATTGCCTGATCGTGAAGAGCAAGAAGGACTCCGTTGCGATCGGACATCTCGAGCGCTTCGTCGCCGACTACGAGCGCGCGACGGGAAAGGTCGGCATTCCGGAGATCGCGCCGCCGACCGGCAAGCGCGTGGCGATCGTCGGCAGCGGTCCCGCGGGCCTGAGCGCGGCCGGCGATCTCGTGCAGAAGGGTCACGCGGTGCGCGTGTTCGAAGCGCTGCACGAGCTGGGCGGCGTGCTCGTTTACGGGATTCCCGAATTCCGTCTTCCGAAGGAGATCGTGCGGCAGGAAGTGGATGTGCTTCGGAAGATGGGCGTGGAGTTCGAGACGAACGTCGTCGTCGGAAAGACCGTCACACTCGACGAGCTCCTCGGCGAGGAAGGCTACGACGCGATTTTCGTCGCCACCGGCGCGGGCCTGCCGCAGTTTCTCGGCGTGCCCGGCGAGCATCTGAACGGCGTCTATTCGGCCAACGAGTTCCTGACGCGCATCAACCTGATGCGCGCGTATCGCTTTCCCGAATACGACCAGCCGGTGTACGACTGCCGCGACAAAGACGTCGTCGTGATCGGCGGCGGCAACACCGCGATGGATGCCGTCCGCACCGCACTGCGCCTCGGCGCCCGCCGCGCGATGCTCGTCTATCGCCGCGGCGAAGAAGAAATGCCCGCTCGGCGTGAAGAGATCAAGCACGCGAAAGAGGAAGGCGTCGAATTGTGCATGCTGACGAATCCGATCGAGATGATCGGAGACCAGCGCGGATGGTTGACCGGCATCCGCTGCGTGAAGATGGAGCTCGGCGAGCCCGGCGCGGACGGACGCAGACGGCCGGTCGCGGTTCCGGGATCCGAGCACGTCATCGAAGCGTCGCTCGCGGTCGTCGCCGTCGGCACGTCGGCGAATCCGCTGATCCAGTCGACGGCCCCCGACTTGAAAACGAATCGCAAGAACTACATCGAAGCAGATCCCGAAACGATGCGGACGTCGAAGAAAGGCGTCTTCGCCGGCGGCGACATCGTCACCGGCAGTGCGACCGTCATTCTCGCGATGGGCGCGGGGCGCAAAGCGGCTCGAGCGATCGATCAATACCTGCGCGAATAGCTCTCTCCACGATCGGCCGCGCCTCCTCCGCGCGTTCGTCGTCCGCAACGACGAGTGTTACGTGCTCGACCGACGTGGACGCATCGCGCAACGTCTCGACGATGGCCGCGACCGCGCGCGCGAAGGGAACGTGCGCGTGTCCCGATCCGAACACCGGCATGGCGACGCTGGCGCACGCAAACTGATCCGCGCGTGCGAGCGCGTTGCCGACGCAGCGGCGAATCAACTCCTCTGACGAGCGGTGCGCGTGATTGCTCGCCACGCAGTGAATCGCGATTCGATGCGGGAGGCTGCCCGCGGTCGTCGCGTGCGCCGATCCCGGCGTCGCGGGTCCGTTCTTCACGATCTCTTCGCAGGCGCGAAGGATCGCGAACCCGCCGCGGCCGCGGACCGACGCGCCGGTTCCCATGACCAGCGACAAACGCGGATTCGTCGACGTGCAGACGGCATCCGCCTCGGCGTCGGCGATGTCGCCGGCGAAGATCGTGACTCTCATCGCGTCGAAGATGCTCCGCGGTTTCCGCTTCTGATGCGATGACCGTCACATCGCCGGGTGGCGCGCGTCATACGCCGGCCCACCCCTCGCGCGTACGTTATGGATACGGAGGTGGAGCATGGAATCGCGCGTTCCGAGACTCATTCTGGTCCCGACGGACTTCAGCGCTCCTGCGGCACATGCCCTGCGCTACGCCAGTGCGCTCGCCGAGAGATTCGATGCCCACCTCCTCGTCCTCTACGCCGATCTGTTCATGGTTCCGGTCGATTTCATGGCCAGCGCCGCGGGCGCGTTCGACGTCGCGCGCGACGCGATGATCGATAAAGCGCAGCAGCAGCTGCTGGCGCACGCGGAGCAGTGCATCGGCCGCGGCGTTCCCTTCGACACGCGCGTGCTCGTGAATCGTGCGGCCGAGGCGATCGGCGATCAGGTGCGGGAAACCGGTGCGGACCTCATCATCATGGGAACGCACGGACGCACCGGCGTTCGCCGCGTCCTCCTGGGATCGGTCACCGAAGCCGTGATGCGTGTGGCGAAGGTGCCGGTGATCGCCGTGAATCCGCGAAGCGCGGGACACGCGAAGGTCGAGAAGATCGTCTGTCCCGTCGACTACACGCCGGCCTGCGCCGATGCACTGCTCCGCGCCGCCGCGCTCGCGCCGCAGGCCGACATCGTCCTGGTTCGCAGCGTGGATCGATTCGGTGAATGCTTCGACGAGCTGCCGCGGCTCCGCGCGTGGGCGCCGCCCGAGCTCGTGAGTCGTTGCGAGTTGAAATTGATGACCGCGAACGCGTCCGCGTCCGAAATCGTCGCGTTCGCGAAAGACCTCGACGCGGACCTGATCGCGCTCGGTCTCGCGGGCGATCGCTCTCTCGTGAAAATCATCCAGCACAGCACGTGTCCGGTCCTCACGGTCAGCGGCGCCGCTCCGCGCACGCGTCCGGTCGAGGAACGCGTTTCGGAGCCCGCGGTCGCGGTGTAGCGCATGCTGCGGAGGGCGATTCACGACGAGTTGCTCGGTCTCAGCGGGGTGCGCGACCGGTGTGCGCGCCGTCGACGATCAGATCGTCGTCGTGTAGGACAGGCTTTCCAGCCTGTCCTCTAACTAAACGCAGGCTGGAAAGCCTGCGCTACACGGCTCGAACCGCGCGCTGAAGTGCCGCAGGAACTGCGGCGCGTACGTGATCCGGTACCCGCTGAGTTGTGCGGCTTCCGCCGCGACGTGAATGACCGCGTTCGCGACGTAATCGAGATGCGATTCGGTGTAGAGCCTGCGCGGAATCGCCAGCCGCACGAGCTCGAGTTGCGCGGCGGAGCCGAACATCAGGCTGCCGATCTCGCTCGCGCGAACGCCGCTCTCGATGTACAGCGCGTTCGCGACCGCGAGGCCGGGAAATTCGGCGCGATCGATGTGCGGCACGAGCGCGCCGGCGTCGATGTACACCGCGTGTCCGCCCGGCGGCTGCACGATCGGAACGCCGGCCATTGTGAGCTGCGTCGCGAGTCGCGCGATCGAGCCGATGCGGTGCCGGAGATACTCGACGTCGACGACTTCCTGCAGTCCTTGCGCAATCGCCTCGAGGTCGTATCCCGCCAATCCGCCGTACGTCGGAAATCCCTCGGTCAGAATGAGCAGGCCGCGGCAGCGCTCCGCGAGCGCCGCGTCGTTCATCGCCAGGAAGCCGCCGATGTTCGCGAGTCCGTCTTTCTTGGCCGACATCAGACATCCGTCGGCGAGCGCGAACATCTCGCGCGCGATCTCCTTCGGCGATTTCTCGCCGAAGCCGGCTTCGCGCTCGCGAATGAACCACGCGTTCTCCGCGAACCGGCAGGCATCGAGAAAAAATCGCTTGCCGTACCGGTCGCAGAGCGCGCGCACGCCGCGAAGGTTCTCCATCGACACCGGCTGTCCGCCGCCGGAGTTGTTCGTGATCGTGACCATGACCATTGCTACGCGCTCGCCTTCGTCGCGCAGCACGCGCTCGAGTTGTTCGAGATCGACGTTCCCTTTGAACGGATGGCTCAGCGACGGCACACGCGCCTCGCGAATGACGACGTCTCTCGCCTCGGCGCCGACGAACTCGATGTTCGCGCGCGTGGTGTCGAAGTGGATGTTGTTGACGACGAGATCGCCGGGCTGCAGCAGCGTTTGAAAGAGAATGCGCTCCGCCGCGCGTCCCTGATGCGTCGGGATGATGTGCTCGTAGCGGGTGAGGTCGTGCACCGCGTCGCGGAATCGATAGAACGAGCGGCCGCCGGCGTACGACTCGTCGCCGTTCATCATCGCCGCCCACTGCGCAGCCGACAGCGCGCCGGTGCCGGAGTCGGTGAGGAGATCGATCATCACGTCGTCGGCGTGCAGCAGGAAGACGTTGTACCCCGCGGCGCGCAACGCGGTTTCGCGTTGCGCGCGCGTGGTCACTCGAATCGGCTCGACGGTCTTGATGCGATACGGTTCCATGGCACTCCTTCTAATGGGCGTCGCATATCAGAACGTCACGCGATAACTGACTCTCGCGGTGCGGCCCGGCTCGGGCCGGAAGAACGTGGCGTTCGAGAATTCCGCATATAGCGTGTTCGTCAGGTTCTCGACCCACACCGTGACTTCGTTCGCCATTCCGTGGATTTGAAACAGCCGCGCTCCCGCGCCGGCTCCGTGCACGGTGAATGACGGCAGCGTGCGTCCGATCGCCGGTACCGGCGCATCGGGATCGAGGTTCGCGCCGACTTTGCCGTTGCGGCGGACGTGGTACTCGACCCAGAACCGTCCGTGCTCCGGCTCGTAGCGCGCGTACGCGAAGGCCTTGTTGGAGTAGCTGTCGCCGGTCGGCGGATTCGCGGCGTCGATGCGCACGCCGTCGATCCACGTGTAGTTGCCGCCGAGGACGATGCCGCGGCTCGTGCGCCACCCGAGCGCGAGCTCCACGCCGTCATAGCGCAGGCGCGCGGTGTTGCGCTGCTGCACGACGAACTGCGCGTGACTCGCGGTGATGGCCGCACGCGTGTCGGGATCGAGCTGCGCGATCTCCGTGGGCGAGAGGTACGACTGAATGATTCCGCCGTGGATCTCGTTGCGGAACGCCACCGCTTCCATGAACGCGTTGGCGCGCGAGTACTTCATGCCGAGGTCGAAGTTGTCGCTCGTTTCCGAGTCGAGCGCCGGGTTCAGAATCTGAAATCCCGATCCCTCGGGAGTCGGCCCGTTGAAGAGCCGCTCGATGATGTTCGGAGCGCGGAAGCCGCGTCCCCACGACGCGAGCATGTTGATGTTCGGATTGATCTGGTATTTCGCCGAGAGCGCGCCGACGAACGTGCGATCGGAAAATTCGAGGCCGCTCACGTTCCATCCCGGCGTTTCTTTGGCGGTGGTGTCGACGCTGTTGAAGCGCACGCCCGACGTGACGCTCAGCTTGTGGCCGATCGAGATCTCGTCCTGCGCGAATGCGCCGTAGGCGGTATTCGACGCGTTCGGAGCATTGGCGATGCCGTCCGTCCCGACGCTGACGGCATTGCCGTGCGGCGTGCGGATGGTCGTCGTCGTCGTGGAGAAGTCGGTGTTGTAGCTGTCGTCGCGCGAGGCTTCGATGCCGTACGTGACGATGTGCCGGCCGTTGCCGAGGACCTTGACCGCGTCGGCGCGGAATCCCAGGGTGTCGACGTCGCTGAAATTCAGCGTCTTCGCGGCGACGCTGGAGTGCGGAAATCCGGGTGCGACCGGGCCGATGTCGATGTCGATGTCATTGGCCAGCTGGCGCGCGTTGCTTTGATAGTAGAGCTGCACGTTCGTCGAGTCGGCCCACGGGCGCTGCAGTGCGCCGCTGTACGAGAGTGCCGCGCGATCGAACGATTGTTTCGGATAGAGGATACGAACTTTCGTCGATTCGACCGTTCCATAATCCTCGCCCGGGACGTAGCCGAATCCCGTTTCGCCGGCGCGATAGCGACTCAGGCGAAGCCGGAGTGTCTGCCCCGCCGACGGCACGAACGTGATGCTGCCCCATGCGCTCGTGTCATCGAGCCCCGTATCGAGCACGTGGACGTTGTCGCCGAGATCGATGGCGCCGACGCGTCCCGAAGGCGCGCTGTAATTTTCGGATTGCCGCCGCGTACCGCCGACTTGGAACGTGAAGAGTCCGGCCCTCGCATCGATTTCCGCGCTCAGTCCGGAGAGATCGCCTGCCGAGGAATGCCGCCCTTCAATGTAGCCCGCGACGTTCGAGCCGCCGCGAAATTGCGGGTCTCTGCTGACGGCGTTCATGACGCCGCCGATCGCATCGCTGCCATACAGCACGGAGGCCGGTCCGCGCACGACTTCGATCGACGCGACAGTGTGCAGATCGACCAGTCCGCCGATCTCGCCGAAGTCCGTCTGCCGCCGCGGATTATTGAGGCGCAGTCCGTCTTCGAGAAAGAGCACCCGCAGGCCACGCTGGCCGCGGATGATGGGACGGATTTGATTGGGGCCGACGCCGTTGATGTCGACGCCGGGCTGTTCGCGAAGCAGATCGGCGGGATTTTCGGCCGCTTTCTGTCGGATTTTTTTCTCGCGGATCACCGTGACGGGCGTGGCGATGTCGAAGACGTTTCGCTCCGAGCCGGTCGCGGTGACGGTGGTTTCCGCGAAGAAGGACGCCATCGGCTGTTCCGGCTGCGCATTCGCCTCGTCCGCCTGCGGTGGTGACTGCTGGGCGAAGAGGATCGGGGAGAACAAGAGAACCAGGGCAATTGCAAGGCGACGCATGGTGATTCACTCCTATCGTGTCGATGGGATGGGAGGAGCGGGAATCACCACAACGGCGGAGCGCGGCTGGGAAGCGTGATTGTGGAAATCGCGATCGCGACAATGAATGTTGCAATTTCAAGGAGAGTGGCGATCCGGCGCGGCTGGAAGCGGATTGCGCCGATGACCCACAGAATCGCAGGAGCGACGGCGGCGATCGTGATCGCCGTGACCGGCGCAGGCGCGTGCAGGAGAACGACGATCGTCCAGAAGACGAGCCACGCGCGGCGGGAAACGCGAAGGTGCAGAAGGAGGAGCGCGGCGGCCGCTACAATCGCCGCGACCGACCAGCGGGCGATCACTCCCGGCTCGGTGATGGAGAGATCGCCGATGCGCTGCCACAGAAACCCTGCATGCAGCAGAACGACGGCCGCGGTCAGGGTCCGGACAATGAGGGCGGTGGCTCGCCGCGACATACGGTCAACATAGCTGGCCGGCGGTATTTCCGCCGGACCACCGCGCACACCGTCCCGTGACGGTCGTCACAGGACGGCGCGGCAGTTATTTCTTGAACGTCCGGATGAATGCCACGAGCGCCTTGATCTCGGCGTCGGTCAGCTTCCCTTTATAGGCCGGCATTTTCCCTTTGCCGTCGCTGATTATTTTCGTCAACTCCGCGTCGGTCTGCTTCTGCACGTCCGCCGATCTGAGGTCGCGCAGCTTGAGGTTTTTCCCCATCGTGGTCTGCCCGGCTCCATCCGGCCCGTGGCACATCGCGCATTTCGACTTGAAAATCGCGGCGCCATCGGGACCGGCAGCGAATACCGGTACTGCAATGAGCAAAATCAGAAGCGTGACTGCGGTCTTTTTCATGGTTTCTCCTCGTCTTTATTTCTTTTTCGCCAGCTCGCGCATGTACGCCACGAGCGCATTGATCTCGGCATCGGTCAATTTGCCCTTGTAGGCCGGCATTTTTCCCTTGCCGTCCGCCGTCCAGGTAAAGAGCTCCTTGTCGGTCTGCTTCTGCACTTCGGTGGAACGGAGGTCGCGCAGCTTGAGGTTCTTGCCCATCGTGGTCTGTCCCGACCCGTCGGCGGCGTGGCACGTCGCGCATTTGGCTTTGTAAAGCGCGGCGCCGTCGGGGCCGGCGGCAAAGGCCGGCACGGCCATCGTGACAATGAGAAGCGTGATACGGATGATGGTATTTCGTTTCATGGCTTTCTCCTCTACATGCCGCCGCCGGTATGGCAGTCGGCGCAGTTGACGCCGCGGAGATCACCGATGTCGACCGGATGCTCGAAAACCCCCGAGGCGTTGCCTTCATTGAGGACGGTGTGACAGACCTGGCAGTCCTTGCTGATCCGCTTCCCGTCCGCGCTCACGTGCTGATCGTCGTGACAGCGGAAACATCCCAGCGACGTCATATGGCCGACGTTGTCCGGGTGCGTGCGCCAGTCGACGCGCATTTCCGGGAAACGCGTGATCTTGAAAATCTGCTGGAGTGTCAGCACTGCACCGTCAATGGAATTCTTTTTGGACGTGAATGCCGCGGTTTGATTGTCGCGATACCACGCCGGCAGGTCTTTGGCGATTCCCTTCAGCGCGGCATCCGTCGATGCATAATCCTTCGCCAGCGTCGCGACGGCCTGTTGCTTGATGAACGGCAGCGACCGGTCGATGCGGCCGGCCGTCAATGCGGCGTCGACAGCGCGGTCCGGCGAGCGGTAAATGTGCGTCGGGCGATTGTGGCAGTCGACGCAATCCATGGTGCGCCTCGGTGCCGTCGCGATTTGCGCATTGGTCAGTTTCGCCGCTTCGGATTGATAGACCGTGACCTTGCCGGTTTTCCGGTCGCGGATTTGAATCCACGGAATCGCCTGGCGCTGCTTGTCGGTGGCGATGTACGTCACCTCATTGGAGATGTTCATGTGCCAGTGGATGCCCGACGCGTTTCCCGCGGTCGGACTGCCGCCGCCGGTCTTGATCAACATCCGCACTTCGCGTGGGGTGTTTTGCTCGTCGTACTGATAGTGATTGAAGATCTTCAATTGCGCGCCGAAGAATTTCTCGGGCCAATGGCATTGCTCGCAGGTCTGCTGTGCGGGTCGGAGATTTTCGACAGGCGACGGAATCGGACGCGGATATTTATGGAACAGCGCCGCATAGACCTGATACGAGCCGGAGAGCTTCGACTTCACGAACCACCCCGCGCCCGGCCCGATGTGGCAGCCCGCGCAGCCGACACGCGCGTGCGGCGAGGTCTGATACGCGGTGTACTCCGGATGCATGACCTGATGGCACGTGGTTCCGCAGAACACGTCGGATTCCGTATAGTGATAGGCCTGATAGCTGCCGACGACCGACATCGTCACGAAGAGAATCAGGCCTAACGCGGTCGAGATCAGGATCAGCCGCGTGCGGCGCTGATTGAGGTCGATGCGCGGATATCGCGCGACTTCGCCGGGCGCGCGGCGGTGCCGCCGCCGGCGCTCGAGCAGAATTCCGCCGATGTACAGCACCAGCCCGAAAATCAAAATGGCCGGCGCGACGATCCACGTCAGAATCCCGAAATACGGATTACCGTTCGGGTGGCTGAAATCGAGATAGATGAGAAATGCCAGGTTCGCGAGCGCAATGACGGCGATCGCCGCGCCGAATTCGCTGACGAGATTCCGCGACAGCCGCGGCCGATCACTCGATGGGCTCAATCAAATCCTCCCCGTCGACGCCGGCGTCCGCGGTGTCGGAGGTATATGCCCGTGGATGTTCTTCTTTGAACCGATGTGCCGACATCTTCCCGTCGAACCAGGCCCAGTTCATCGGGTAAACGTCGGGGTCGAAGATCACATGATAGAGGTGCCAGATGAGGATAGCCAGCGTTGCCAGAATCGCTTCATAGAAATGGATGGTGGTGGCGATGTCGATCCACCAACGCGGAATCCACGTCGCGACGCCGGTGAAATACCAGATCACCAGGCCGGTGACCGCCATGACCAGCGTGCCCCACAACCCGGCCCAGTACTCCATTTTCTCGGCGTAGCCGAAGCGGCCGGTTTGCGGATGCCGGTTGCGGAGAACGTCCTTCAGGTCGCGGGCGTCGGAGAAGCGGAACCAGAGATCGCGCAGTCCCTGCCGTCCTTCGCGCGTCAGCGTCATGTAGCCGAGGTGATAGAGGCCGATGGCGATCATCACGACGGCGGCGATGCGATGGATGATGCGGCGCACGGCCTCATTGGGGCCGAACGGCCAGGCGAACCACGACTCCGGCCACGCCAACGCGAACCCGCTGATCACCAGCACGACGAAGCTCACCACGAGCACCGCGTGCTGGATGCGCTGATTGAGAGTCATGCGCACCACTGTCGGTCCTCGCGAGAGCCTCGCCGCGCGCGCCTTGCGGAACCACAGCAGGAGGTTATGCAGCAGCATGAACCCGATCGTCGCGACGATCAGGACGGTATAAATCCTGGCGATCCAGGTATTGATGCGCGACGGCGTGTCGCTCACGTCTCCCTGCATGACGTGAATTTTTCCGCGGGCGAAATTCGCGTTGACGCCGCGATGGCACGTGCCGCACGTCTTCGGCAAATTCGCGACATTGACCGCCGAACGCGGATTGGAAGAAGGAAGGATATTGTGCGCGCTGTGGCAGCTCGCACAATCGGCGGCGACGGTCGATCCCATGCGCCGCGCGAGCCCGTGATAGCTCGATTGCCATGACGACACGCGCGTGCCGGGGACGCCGAATTCTTTCGTCAGGCGAACCCCGTCGTGACAGCGCGCGCAGCTCGATCGCGGCCCGGCCAATTGATCGCCGGCCTTGCTGATCGTGTGAATGCCGTGGCAGTCCGTGCAAACGGGAGCGCTCCAATTGCCGCGCGCCAGTGCTTTTCCGTGCACGCTCTCGCCATACTGACCGGCGATCGCGGCGTGGCACTTGCCGCAGGTTCTGCCGACGTTGAACTTGAAAATACCGGATAGCGGATCGTTCGCCCCACGGACATCATGAGAATCGTGGCAATCGGTGCAGACGGCAGCTTTCACCGATCCGCGCGCCACCGCGCGCCCGTGCACGCTCTGCTGATACGAGATGGCCGATTGCGCGCTCAATCCGGCTTTCTCCATGACGAATTTCTGGGCGTGGCATTGCGAGCACGTTTGCGCAATGTTGGCGTGATTCGTTCTCGATTTCGGATCGGCGGCGGGAAGAATCTCGTGGGTGGCGCCGTGACAATCCTTGCAGCGCGCACCTCCGACGCTTGCACCCTTGGCGTGCAGGCTGTTGTTCCACGCGGCGACGGCGTCGGAGTGGCACGATGCACAATCGACAGCCTTCGGCTTCGCCTCGTGTGGAATCGTCGCCGCATCGGCGTGGCAATCGATGCAGCCGAGGGGCGAATGGACAGAGCCGGCGAATTTCTTCGCGTCGACGGTGTCGTGGCAGGCGAGGCAGTCGTCATTGGTTGTCTGGGCGTGCGCCGTGAGCGCTGCGAACAAGAAGAGAACGGCGATGATGATCTGTTTGCGCATGACGGCCCCGTTGCCACAGTAGGTTTTGCGGCGCCGGGACACGAGGAGCGGAGTCACCCCTGCGTGGTGACGCGCCTCACGCCTTCGTGTGTCTCTTCCATTCCGCGATCACGCGGATTGCATATGCGCCGAGCATCACCGCCGTGATCGTGTATGCGGCGGACACGAACCCCCAACCGCCAATGACTGTTCCGTTCATACCGTCACCTCGATGGCGTCCGTGTCGAACAGGGGAGGGTTGATCTCGTCCTCGGCGCGCAATGCCGCCGTGCGCGCCCGGATCGTCATCACTCCGGCGATCAGCGCGAGCATTCCCGCGAAATTGATGAGCAGCGGGATGAGAAACTCACGTGAGACGGTCGACGGACTCGATTGCTGCTGATGCAGCGAATTCCACCACTTGACCGAGAAGTAAACAATCGGCACGTCGATGTAGCCGACGACTGTCGCCACCGCCGCCCAGGCTGCACGTCTCGCGGGATCGTCGACGAAGCGGCGTAATGCGGCGATGCCGAGGAACGCCATCAGCAGAATCGCGACCGTCGTCAGTCGTGGATCCCAGTCCCACCACACGCCCCACGTCGGCTTCGCCCAGATTGCGCCCTGCACGGAAAGCAAAAAACAGAGCACGATCGACATCTCGATCGCTGCTTCGAGCCGGTGATCCCAGCGCCAGCGATTGGTCACGAGATAGGCGGCCGCACAGACGAACGCCCACGTCAGGACGAGCATCGCGCACCAGGCGGTCGGCACGTGCACGTACATGATGCGCTGCACGTTGCCCATGTATTGTTCGGCCGGCGCGATCGCGAGTCCGTACCACGAGCCGGCGGCGAGTAAGAAAACTCCTACAACGATCAAGGCTACGGGGAGCCGCATACGTTCCATCCTTGTGTATCTTTTCGGTCCTGGCAGCACCATACTGACCGCAGTCCAAAACCGGCATCATCGTCCTCACGGACGTCGGTGACAGCCATCACACTGGTCTTGTGGCTCAACGCATGGTCGGCGTACGGCTTACGGCCTTAGGGTGACATCGACGCCGAGGAGTGCGCTCCTCGCAAGATGGAAGGACGCTCATGAGAAAGCACAAAAACCTGCTTCGCACGCTGCTGGTGCTCGCGATCGCCGCAAGCCTCACTGTTTCCACGTCCGGCGATACGGGACGGCGCCGATCCGTCGGCCAGCCGTCGCCCGCGAAGGCGGTCTACAAACCGGATCAGATCGAGTCGTATCTCAGCGAGAACGACCTCGCGTACATCCGTCCGGGCCTGAAGATCAAAGTCAACTCCGTCACCATCGGCACCGATCGCAAGCCGGTCGTCGACGTCACGTTCACCGATGATTTCGATCAGCCGATCGATCGCCTCGGCAAAACCACGCCGGGCCCGATCTCGATGAGCTTCGTTCTTGCGTTCTGGGACCCTGCCGTACGTCATTACACGTCGTATACGACGCGGACCGCGACCGGAGCGGCGAACAGCCCGAACCCCGGCGCGAGAGCGATTCAGGCGGCGGCGGATTCCGGCGGCGTCTTCACGGATCTCGAGGCCGGCCACGCGAAATACAAATTCGCCACGGCGCTTCCCGACAATTTCGATCAGACGAAGACCCACACGCTGGGGATTTATGCGGCGCGCAATCTCACGAACATTCCGGCGGTCGGCTTCGGCAAAAATTATTTCGCGAACGCCGAATTCGATTTTCGTCCGGACTCCAAAGCGGTCACCGAAACCTGGGCCAAGATCAATGACACGACGAGCTGTCTCGCGTGCCACAACACCCGCACGTTCGGACTCCACGGCGGCTCGCGCCGCGACGTGAAGCTCTGCGCCCTCTGCCATCAGCCGCAGACCGTCGATCCTGACACCGGCAATACCGTCGATCTGAAAGTGATGATCCACAAGATCCACGCGCCGGGCGAGCTGTCGAAGCCGTACATCATCTGGGGCAACGCCAACTCGATTCACGACTTCTCCGGCGTGACGTTTCCGCAGGACGTGCGCAACTGCGACAACTGCCACGAAGGCATCGACGCAACCAAGAAACCGGCGCAAGCCGACGCCTGGTACACGAAGCCGGGCCGCGAAGCGTGCGGCTCCTGCCATGACGACGTCAATTGGGTCACCGGCGCGAATCACCCCGGCGGAGCCCAGGCCAACGACAACGCCTGCGCGTCGTGCCACCAGCCCGAGAGCTCACTCGAATTCGACGCGTCGATCAAAGGCGCGCACATGATTCCGCTGAAATCGAAACAGCTGAAAGGCATCACCGCGACGGTCACGAGCGTCACCAACCTCGCACCGGGCAAGAAGCCGACCGCGGTGTTCCTGCTGAAGAACGGCGACGGCACGTTCATCGACGGAACGAAACTGGCGACGTTCTCTCCGATCCTCGCCGGCTCGACCAGCAATTACACCTGGTACCGCCGTGAAGACGGACGTACGGGCGCGTACAACGCGACCGCCGGCACGACGACCTACACGTTCACGAATGCGGTTCCGGCCGACGCGAGCGGCACGTGGACGATCAGCGCGGACATCCGTCGCGCGGCGACGCTCAAACGCGGCGACGGCGGTGCCGACATCGCCGTGCAGGAATCGACGATCAATCCGATCAAGTACGTTGCGATCACCGGCACCGCCACTCCGCGCCGCACGGTCGTGACGCTCGCGCAGTGCAATCAATGCCACGACTCGTTGTCCCTGCACGGCGGACAGCGCAACACCACCGAGGAGTGCGTGATCTGCCACAATCCCGTCGAGAACGACAGCGCGCGCCGCACGGCGAACGCGGGACAACCGGAGTCGGTGTCGTTTCAGCGCATGATCCATCGCATTCACACCGGCGAGGAGCTGACGCAGGACTTCACGATCTACGCGTTCGGCGGCACGCCGACGAACTTCAACGAAGTGCTCTTCCCGGGCGACCGCACGGACTGCGCGAAGTGCCACAGCGGCAACTCGCATCTGCTGCCGCTGCAGCCGGGAATCGCGTCGGTGAACACGCTGCGCGATTTCTTCACGCCGCACGGTCCCGCCACGGCCGCATGCCTGGGATGCCACGACAGCAGAGACGCCGCGGCGCACGCGTACCTGAACACCGTCCTCTTCCCCGGCGCGGCGACGCCATCCGAGGCGTGTGCGACGTGTCACGGGACAGGCAAAGACTGGGCAGTCGAGAAGGTGCACGCCAAGTAGGTGTAGCGCAGGCTTTCCAGCCTGCGCTCCGAAAGGATGGCCTGGCCATGAAACCGTACACCTTCTTGCTCCTGCTCTGTCTCGCGCTGACGGTCCGCGCGCAGGAAGCAGCGCAGCCTTCGTGCGGCGACTGCCACGATGAGGCGAAAGCGTTCGTCACCAATCCGCACGCGCGCGGCGCGGTCGTGAAAGGCGTCGTACCGAACGACGTCTGCACGACCTGCCACGGCGACGGCGCGGAGCACATCGAGTCCGGCGGCGACAAGACCAAGATCACCGTTCCTCGCGGACTCTCCGGAGCGAACGACACGTGCCTGCTGTGTCACGAAGAGACCCGCGGCGGCATGCACGCGAACACGAATCAGGTGAACTGCCTGACCTGCCACTCGATTCATAAGTCGGATCCGCGCTCGCCGCATCTCGTCGCCAAGCCGCAGCTCGCGCTATGCGGCACGTGTCACACGCAAGCAGCATCGATGCGCAACAAGCCGTTCGCGCATCGCCTCGATCGCGGCGGCATGACCTGCTCGACGTGTCACGATCCGCACGGCCGCCGCGCGAAAGGCGAGCGCTCGCTGGCGCTTCTCGGCCATTTGCGCACGACGCGCGCGGGTGAGGCGCCGTGCGTTTCCTGTCACACCGAGAAGCGCGGTCCCTTCGTCTTTTCGCACGGCGGACTGGAGACCGGCGAATGTACGACCTGCCATGAGACGCACGGCTCGTCGAATCCGAAACAGCTCGTGCGCGCGACGGTGCAGCAAGTCTGCATCGAGTGCCATTCGCCGATCGCCGCCGCCACGCTCGGATCGCAGCCGCCGTCGTTCCACAACCTCTCGCTGCCGCGCTATCAGAACTGCACGACGTGCCACGTCGCCGTCCACGGTTCGAACCGCGATCCGCAACTGTTGAAGTGATGGAGACTCTGATGCGCTATCGATGGCTTCTGCTCGCGCTCTGCCTGACGGCGGCGCACGTCTCCGCGCAGACGATGCCGATCCCTATGCCGATCGATATCGAGATCGGCTACCGCTGGACCGACGTCAGCGGCAACGAGAACATGTACCGGACGCAGATCAACGAGGATGAAGGCCTGCTGATCCGCGCGTTGACGCTGGCCACTTCCGACCTTCGTCTCGATGTCTCCGACCTCGGCGCCGGTCCGGCCGGCGCCCTTCGTCTCGAAACGCGCCGCGACGGCTGGTATCGCTTCAATCTTCGCTATCGCAGGGCCGACGCCTTCAGCGCGTTGCCCGCGTTCGCGCTCGGACAGCACACCTTCGATCGCACGCGCGACCTCGTCGACGGCGAGATCGAGATCCTTCGCTGGAAAGCGATCAAGCCGTTCATCGGCTACACGTGGAATCGCTACGAAGGTCCGGGCACCACGACGTGGCACGTCGGTCAGGACGAGTTCCTGCTGTCGCAGGATCTGCGCGACACCGATCGCGAGCTTCGCGCCGGCGCCACGTTCGAATTCGGCTCGGTGAGCGGACAGCTCACGCAGGGATGGCGCACCTTCCGTGGCCGCGAGACGCTCACGCTCGCGCCGGGCGCGAACAACGGCAACAACAGCGATCCCGTCCTCGGCCGGCCGATCACCGTCTCCGCCCTCACGCGCGACGAGCGGACCGACGTCGACACGCCGTTCACGTCGTTCTCGATCGGCGGCCAGGCCGGATCGCGCGTGCGCGTCACCGGCAACTTCGTGCGCTTCGCCGCCGACGGCGATGCCACCGGTGCGGATGACGTCACCGGCTCGCTCGCTTCCTTTGCGATCAGCCGTTTCTTCAATGGCATCGCCGAGGAGAGCGCGTCGCGCGCGAAGAACACGACGTGGCGCATCGGCGTGCGCGGGGACATCGCGTTCACCGACAAAGTCGATCTCACCGCCGGCTATCGCCGCGAACATCGTGAGCTCGACGGCAGCGCGCTGATTCGCACGCTCTACCTGCAGAGCGTCACCTTCGGCGGCGCCGATCCGCGCGACTTCGAAGTGGTCCTGCGCGCGGAGAACGCGCTCCGGCGCGACGAAGACGTGCTCGATGCGGCGCTCCTCGTCCGCCCGGTCGGGCCGCTTGCACTGCGCGCCGGCATCAGCCAGTCGAACCTCGACGTGAACGTCGCGCCCGATCTCGCGGAGATCGTCGTCGACGGCGGGCAGGGCGGCGCGTTCGATCGCCGCGTCCGCACGTTCCTCCTCGACGGCAGCTACTCGCTCGGCGGCTTCACGCTCGGCGCATCGCTGCAGAGCTCCGGCGCGAACGATCCGATCCTCCGCACCGACTTCCTCGAGCGCGATCGCTACCGCGTGCGCGCGTCGTGGAAGGCGCCGAAATTCGTCCGCCTCGGCTTCGTCGCCGATGAGACCCAGCAGTCGAACGATCGCCCCGGCATCGGCTACGACTCCACACTGCGCCAGTACACCGGCGACGTGGTCCTCACTCCCGTCGAGCAGGTATCGCTGCACGCGTCCGCGTCCCGCTTCCACGCCGACAGCACCATCCTCTTCCGCCACCCCGAAAACTTCAGGATCGACGAATCCATCCACGTCGAGCGAGGCAAATCGCTCGAAGGCGGCGTCGCCGTCACCTGGCCCCGCGCATCCTTCGAAGGCGACCTCACCCACTTCGAAAACGAAGGCGCCATCCCCTTCAAACTCGACCGCTCCCGCGCCCGCGTGACCGTCCAGGTCCACGGAACCTTCGGCATCGGCGCCGAATGGGCCCGCGACAAATACACCGAGTCCGCATTCGCGGTCGCGGACTACGAAGCCTCGCGATACGGAGTGTTCCTGCTGCTGCGGCGGTAGGGTGTGGTGTGGCGCGGGCTTTCAGCCCGCGCTCCCGGTGTGGGGCAGGCTTTCCAGCCTGCCCTTTTCGAAGCCCTTTGAGGTAGCGATATCAGCTCGCGCCTCAAAGCGCCAGCGCCTCGCCATGGCGCAAAATCTCTGCGAAGAGTAGATTCGACACGCGACGGCACGTATGGCTAGACCGAGCTGTGTGTGTTTGTCGGCACGAGGTAACTGGTTTAAGATCAGCGGATTGCGCTAGTCACGCGAACGAGTCTGCCATTCGTTTGCGATCGGGCTCGTTTTCCAGTTACTCTTCATATTGTGAACATGCACATCGACTTGCCCGATGAACTGGTCGCTCAGATAGACGCGGTGGCTAACGACCGTTCGGCCTTCGTCGCTGACGCGGTACGTCGCCTGCTGCACGAACCGGACGATGTCTCTGATAAGAGTGAAATCGCCCTCATCAACGAACTTGCTGATGAACTCAACGCGGAAGCCGAAGACGTCCTCGAATACCAGGTCACGTGAGACGCGGCGAAATGTATCGCGTGCGGCATCCTGGCGGTGCTGATCCTCGAAGATCGCGAGTGTTCGTAATCGTGTCACGACAGGCTGTTATCGAATCTCGGTTCTCTTCGGTGATCTGTGCGCCGGTATATTCGTCACACCATGGACTTTTGTCACAGGTAGCGGTCGATGTGGACCAAGGTCTAAAACACGACAGTGCGGTCCACTGCGATGAACTCGTCAGTCTGCCTAAATCGGTCCTCACGGATTACATTGGCAGTTTGCCACCGTCGAAGATCGCTGAATTGAACCGAGCACTCGGTGTAGCGCTGGAATTACAGAGTAGCGGAACGGCCGGCTAACTAGCGCATGACATGAGTGGATTCTTAAGTTGGACGCGTCAACAGGGCACGTAGAAACAGGAACTGGCCGGGAGTCGCCGGCCAGCGGTGAGACGCTGCACTTGGAAGTTCTATGGAGCGGTCCATTCACGATTGAAACAGTGATCTCAGAGTTCGATAACGAGGGCGCTCCGCCAGACTATGACGGCGAAGACTATGGCCTATACCAAATCTACGGTAGGCACATCCTGTGCGGTCCCAACACACTCCTCTACATCGGACAGGCCACAGGGCAGACATTCGGCAGGCGGTTCCGCCAGCATGAGCACTGGCTCCGCAATGAGGAAGAGATCGTGATTCATCTCGGCCGGATTTACGATTCGCGCAGACATGCCGCCAGCGATCTCTGGAAGCGATGGGTCGCCGATGTGCGACTCGCCGAGTGCTTGCTGATTTACAAATACTCTCCAAACTACAATGCAGTCTCGATTTCTGATCCACCGCAGTTGGGCGGTTACAGATGCGTAGATCTCAGTCATCGAGGAGAACGCCACAAACTTCATGTTCGTGACTCGGCACCGGTCAACTGGGTGTGACGTGGCGCGGTAAGCCGGCTAACTCCAGCACAAGCTCACGCGCGCTCGGCCCTGCCCGCCGGCCGAGCTTCGGCGTAGCCGACGAACTGCGCGCTTCGCTCGATTCAATGGTCGCTCAAAACTCCTCCTTGATCCCAGTTCCGCTCTCGATCAGGTAGGTCGCCTCCGCAAGGGCGGCGCTGACGTAGTCGTGAAAGCGATTCGTCAAGAATGCGTCGCCGTGGGTGAAGCGCTTTTCGACGCTCGAATAGTCGATTCTGGCGATCGCGTCCTCTTTCCGGATGGATTGCGCGATCAAGGACTTCATTTGCGCGGTCACGGAACGAAACGTGTCGCTCAGCAGGTCAAGGTAGGCGGTGTCGTGTTGGATGGCGCCGTGGCCGGGAACGAGGGTCTTGAAGCCGAGTGCTTTGATCTGCTGCAGCACGCCGGCATAGTCGCTGGTATATGGGTTGGGCAGCAGCGGGATCGGGGCCGTGATGATATCTCCGGTCGCAACGATTCGTTCCTGCGGCAGCCATAGGATCACGTCTCCGGCCGTATGGGAGTTTCCGAGATGCAGGAACTGCAGTTCTCGGCCGCCGAGGTAGAGGACCATGCGATCGGCGAAAGTGGCATTCGGGATGACGTAGGTCGTGCGATTGTTTTCGCGATCGAGCTGATCGAGGACATCCCGTCCTTTCAGTAACCACTCTTTTTCTTCCGGAATCAGGACTCGTCCTTTCAGATCGTGGTCCGCCGCGAGTGCTGCGCCGAGCGCTTTCCGAATGTTGGGAACCATGCTGACGCGGCGCTTGAGCCAGCGTTCTTGTGTAGCCGCAATGAAGTCGCGTGAGTAGGGATGCGCGAAGATCGCGACGTTCGGATACGCGGACTGAATGGCCTGAAGGCCTCGCATGTGGTCGCCGTGCCAGTGGCTGATGATCACGTGGGTGATCGGCTTTTCAGTCAGGGATCGCACTTTTGCGACGATGGACTCTCCCATGAGCGGCGATCCGCCCGCATCGAACACGACGACTCCCTGCTCCGTGAGCACGAAGACCGAATTCCCTTCCTGGGGAAGCTCGAATGGATCTTGTCGAATCCCGGCCCAAACGCCCGGTGCTACCTCCTGCCAGGTGTACTCAAAGGGATTGGCCCGTGCCGTTCCTGAGAACCCCGTTTGCACAAACGCCAGCAGGAGCAGCGCGAGTCGAAGGTTCTTCGTAGTCATCCTGCTCAGGATGGATACGACGAACCGGGGACGCTGTCATGTCGTTGCGGCCTCTGGTTTCTGTAGCAAATCGACACAAGTCGGTATGCGGCGCCTAACGCTTTAGCCTTATTTCTTCACAAAGCCCCGCACCACCGCCACGAGTTGTTTGATTTGCGCGTCGGTCAGTTTGCCGGCGAACGCGGGCATTTTGCCGCTGCCTTTGGTGATGGTTTGCGCGAGTTGGGCGTCGGTGTGTTTCTGGACGTCGGCGGACGCGAACGACTTGATGGCGAATTTCTTTCCCATCGGCGTGTCGCCGGTGCCGTTGGCTCCGTGGCACATCGCGCACTTTGATTTGTAGAGCACGGCGGCGTCGTCGGCAAATGCGGTGAGGGGGAGGGCGAGCAGGGCGATGAGGACGAGGATGCGTTTCATGGATTCTCCTTTTCTCGAAATGATGAGCAGAACGGTTCCGTAGGCGACGAGCGCGACGGCGATCGTCGCCGCGTGGCCGAATCGGAAGTCTTCGACGAGGAGCTTGAGCGCCGCGAACCCGAGGACGATGCGCGCGGCGATTGCGGCTTCGGGATGCCGGCGGGCGAGGAGGGTGAGGAGGGCGGCGGTGACGGCGAGCAAGAGGCTGCGTTGCATGGCGAGAGTGCCGGCATCGGATGTCGTCAGAAGCGCATTGGCGTTGACGAGGAGCGCGAGGGTGATGATGAGCAGAAGGACGATGCGTGCGCGCGACGCTAATGCATAGGCGATGATCGACATTGCCCCGACGATCGCCAGCGACAGCGTGGGAGTGCCGGTCGCGAATGCGGCCGCGGTCGCGGCGATCATCCATCCGTGCGGCTCATGGCGTGCGGTGGCGATGGACATGGCCGCCCAGAGGATCACGAGGGTGGGCGCGTGGAAGGCGAGGAGCGATGCGCCGCCGAGGCCGATGAAGAGTGCGACGGAGGTCTGAATGCGAGCGGGTCGCACGAGCCAGGCGACGGCGATCGCGACGAGCGTGAGCTCGACGACGAGCCGCGGCTGAGGCGTGCGATCGAGCAGCGTCATCGCGAGCAATGCCAGCGCGAAGAAATCGCTGACGATCATCAGCGCGACGGACCGCTGCGCGATCACGGCGATCGCCGTCGCGGCGATCGCGCAGGGCAACACGTCGGCGGTGCCGATGGCAAGTCCGGTCAAGGTGAGCGTCGTCATCGCCAGCACGATCAACGCGATCGCATTCGAGTCGCGTCGTCGCGCGATGAAGAGGAGCGCGCACGCCGTGACGACCACGAGCAACGCGCCGGCCGGCGCGTCGAGAGCGTGAAAGCGTATCGTCGCTTCGACGATCAGCGCGCCCGCGATCAGCGCTGCGGTTTCCGGCGCGACGACGATCCACGCCATCGCGTACACGAATCCCAGCGCGACTCCCGCGAGCTGCGGGACCCATCCGGCCTCCGTCAGCGCGCGAAGGAGAAACGCGCCTCCCACGATCAGGATGCTTCTGCCGATGAGGGCGAAGTCGAGGATGGGGGAGGGAGAGTCCTCCACGGGCGCAGGCTGGAAAGCCTGCGCTACACCGGTCTCGAGGGCGGCGACGCGCTGCTCGAGTTGGGTGATGCGCTCCTCCAATGTGGGCATCGCATCACCGAAACACAAGTCGTAACCGCACGTCGGTAGCGTCGATCACCGTGACCTGTGCGCATCGCTACATCACGCGGGTGACCGCGCAATCTACCTTCGTCACAACGGAGGGTGCATGGAAGCGTACCCAGTCCCGGAGCGGCGGCGCTTCATCAACTGGTTTCTCGGCACGTCTTTCGGCGCCCTGGCGCTGAGCGTTCTCTATCCGCTGGTGCGCTTCCTCAGTCCGCCGCGGATTCCGGAGCCGGGGACGGCGCAGATCGAAGCGGGCAGCGCCGACGACCCGGTGTTCCGCGAGAAGGGCTTCAAGATCGTCCGCTTCGGCGCGGACCCGGTGATCGTCGTGCGTGCCGCGGAGAATGATTTCCGCGCGCTCTCCGCGACGTGCACGCATCTCGACTGCATCGTCGGCTTTCAGAAGGAGCGCAACCGCATCTGGTGCAATTGCCACGGCGGCGCGTACGACCTGACGGGACGCAACATCGCCGGGCCTCCGCCGCGTCCGCTCACCGCGTTCAAGGTCAATCTCGTTCCGAAGAGCGGCAGCGCGCCGACGGTCGTGGTGTCAAAGGCTTGACATGAGCCGCGTGCTGCAATGGCTGGATGATCGCGTCGGCTGGTCGATGCTGCGCGAGTTTCTCTCGCACAAAACGGTCCCGATGCATCGCTACAGCGTCTTCTATTACCTCGGCGGGATGACGCTGTTCTTCTTCCTCGTGCAGGTCTGCACCGGCGTGCTGCTGATGCTGTACTACCGCCCGTCGGCGGACGAGGCGTTCGAGTCGATCGAGTTCCTCGTCACGACCGTGCCGTTCGGCTGGCTCGTGCGGTCGATTCACGCGTGGTCCGCGAACCTGATGGTGTTCTTCGCGTTCCTCCACCTCGCCAGCGTCTACTTCCTCAAGTCCTACCGCGCGCCGCGCGAGCTGACGTGGATCACCGGCGCGCTCGTGTTCTTCCTGATCCTCGGGTTCGGCTTTTCCGGATATCTCCTTCCGTGGAATCAGCTCTCGTTCTTCGCGACGAAAGTCGGCACCGACATCGCCGGCGTGGTGCCGGTGATCGGCGAGTGGATGCTTCGTTTTCTGCGCGGCGGCGATCGCGTCACCGGCGCGACTCTCTCTCGCTTCTACGGCTGGCACGTCGCGATTCTGCCGGCGATCACGACGGTGCTGCTGCTCGCGCACCTGGTGCTCGTGCAAGTGAAGGGGATGAGCGTGCCGGCGAACGTCGAAGAAGAATCGCGGCGCCGGTCGCCGATGAAGTTTTTCCCGCACTTCGCGCTGCGGGATCTCTCCGGCTGGATCTTCGCCCTCGGCGTGCTCGCCGCGCTCGCCGCGATGATGCCGTGGGAGCTCGGCGAGAAGGCGGACGCGTTCGCGCCGGCATACGCGAACATCCGCCCCGAGTGGTACTACGTCTTCATGTTTCAAACCTTGAAGCTCGTTCCGGGCGGCGAGGTTCTGGGGATTGAATACGAGGCGATTCCGATCCTGCTGTTCGGACTCGCGGGCCTGTTGCTGTTGCTCGTTCCGTTTCTCGATCGACGACACGGCCGCGGATGGACGATCGCCGGCCTTCTCGGGTTGGCGTTCGTCATCGTGATGACGTGCTGGGGCTACGGGACTCTCGTCCCGCTCTACATCGTCTTTCTGACTGCGTTGCTGCTCGCGCTCTTCGCATTCATCACGCGAGCTCCGGAGGCGCGATGATCGTCGCTGCATTGCTCCTGAGCACCGTGATCACGACGCCGTGCGCGAACTGCCACGACACGATTTCGCTCAAAGACGACGTGCACGCCGAGGTGGGATTGTCGTGCAAGGACTGCCACGGGAACGAGCATGCGCCGAAACCGAAGCGCAGCGAGATCCCGGAGTTCTGCGGCCGCTGCCACAGCTCGGCCGACTACATGAAGCGATTCAATCCCGCCGCGCGCGTCGATGAAGTCGCGGAGTACCGGACGAGCGTGCACGGGCAGCGACTCGCGCAGGGCGATCAGAACGTTGCAACGTGCGTCGATTGTCATTCGGTGCATGGAATCCGGCGCAAGACGAATCCCGACGCGCCGGTGTACGCGACGCACGTCGCGGAGACGTGCAGCCGTTGTCACTCCGACGCGAAGAAGATGGCGCCGTACGGAATCGCGACGGATCAATTCGCGCGATGGCGCATCAGCGTGCACGCGAAGGCGATGTTCGAGAAGGACGATCTCAGCGCGCCGACGTGCAACGACTGCCACGGCAATCACGGCGCGACGCCGCCGGGCGTGAAAAGCGTGAGCTTTGTCTGCGGCAATTGTCACGGACGCGAGGCGGAGCTGTTTCGCGCGAGCAAGAAGGCCGGCGGATGGGCGCAGCACAACGAGCTCCTCGGAAGCGGCGGAAAGTGCGGCGATTGCCACGACGACGCGCGCGCGAAGCTGACGATGACGCAGTTCAGCGACTGCGTGACGTGTCACGAGAATCACGCCGTCGTGCGGCCGAGCGTGGCGATGATCGGCGTGCTGCCCGACGTCCCGTGCGCGTTCTGCCACGAAGGCGCGGGCGCGCTGGCGACGCTCGTCGCGGAGCCGGCGAAGAAGGCGAGTCACTATCGCGAGATGCGCGACGCGCTTCTTGCCGCGGCCGCGCAACAACATCTCACCGGCGATGCGCGATTCGACTGGCTCGTCGATCAGGCGCAGAGCCTTCCGACGCATCGCAATCGCCCCGAGTTCGCGCGCCTGTTCGAGAAGTTCCGCATCGGCAAGACGCACTACGCGTTCGGCAAGGTGAAGGTGGCGATCCGCCGCTGCGGCGACTGTCATATCAGCGGCGACTTCGCGAAGTCCTACTCCGACGCCACGCGATCGCTGACCAGCATGATCGCGCGCGCCGAACGGATCCAGCTCGCCGCGCATCGCGGCGGCGTCGAAACGCGCAACGCGCGCGCGGAGCTCGACGGCGCGATCGACAATCAGATCGAGCTCGAGACGCTGGTCCACACGTTCGGCACAACCGAGGTGCAGAAGAAACAAACCGAAGGCCTCGGCCACGCGCGCGCGGCGCTGCTCAGCGCGCAGAAATCACTCGACGAGCTCGGCTATCGCCGCCGCGGTCTCTTCGTCGCCCTCGGTATCATCATGGCGGTGCTGGTCGCGTTGGCGATGAAGATTCGCTCGGGGTAGTGCAAGCGTAGACTCTCGATGATGTTCGGTCGCGTCGGCAAAGAACGGATCGTCGGTGCTGCATGGGGAGCGCTGTTCACGGCGATCCTCGCGGTGCTGATCGTCGTCGGCTCGCGCAACCTGCAGCACTTCGACGCGGCGCTGGTCGGATACACGTTCGCGGTTCTCTTCGCGACGTTCGCGATCACATATCGCTATTCGATATGGCTCCAGCGTCCGCCCACGAAGCGATATTGGAATCGCGGCTGGCAGTTGTTCTTCAGCAGGAAGTATCTCGTCGCGAATATCCGCAACTGGTTCGCGCGCGTGACGGCGGACTTTGCGCTGAATCGCTTCATCTTCAAGCGCGGCGCGGCGCGCGGGCTCGCGCATGCGCTGATCATGTGGGGCTGCATCCTCGCGTTCGCGATCACGTTTCCGCTGGTCTTCGGATGGATTCACTTCGAGACGGTGCCGGGCGACGTCGAGTCGTACCGCACGTTCGTGTTCGGCTTCGCCACGAGCTCGTTCAAGATCCACTCGATCGTCGCGTTCCTGATTTTTCACGGCCTGGTGTGGTCGGCATTCCTGGTGATCGCGGGCGTGATGCTGGCGATGCGGCGGCGGATGCGCGACCACGGCGCGGCGTCGGTGCAGCGATTCGCCGAGGACTTCCTGCCGCTGATTTTGCTCTTCGCGATCAGCGTCACCGGGCTGCTGCTCACGGCGAGCTACACGTGGATGCAGGGCTACGGCTACGACTTTCTCGCGCTCCTGCACGCGATCACCGTGATCTTCACGCTGCTGTACCTGCCGTTCGGGAAGTTCTTTCACATCTTCCAGCGGCCGGCGCAGCTCGGCGTCAGCTTCTACAAGGATGTCGCCGCAAAAGAAGGCATGGCGAAGTGCCTTCGTTGCGGCGACGAGTTCGCACCGCTGCTGCAGATCGAAGACCTGATCGAAGTCGAGCGCGAGCTCGGTTATCGCTACGGCGAATACCAACGCATCTGTCCGGCGTGCCGGCGCTCGATGCTCGCAATTGCACAGGGGCGGCTGTGGGCTGGTGGGGGTCAGGCAATCCTGCCTGTCGAATCGGGGCAAGGAGAAAGAGGACAGGCAGGATTGCCTGTCCTCCACTGAGGGATTCCATGGCAACGCTTCCGAGAGACCAGGACGTACTGATCGACGCGTGGGGGCCGCACCTCAATCGGATGGAGGGGCTGCGCGTCGACACCGGTGCGGAGCCGGACAAGATCGTTCCGACGCACTGCTGCTTTTGCGGGCAGCAGTGCGGCATCAATCTCAAAGTCAAAGACAACCTCGTCATCGGCTTCGAGCCGCGGTACGACTTTCCGTTCAACAAGGGCATGCTCTGTCCGAAGGGCGTGAAGCGCTACCTGCAGGGCGGACATCCCGATCGCCTGACGACGGCGTTGCAGCGCGATCCGGATTCGGAGCGCGGATTCTCGCCGATGGCGTACGACGCGGCCATCGCGCGCGTGGCGTCGGAGATCGAGCGCATTCAGTCAATGTATGGACCCGATGCATTCGGCGTTCTCTCCGGCGCGAGCCTGACGACGGAGAAGGCGTATCTCATGGGCAAGTTCGCCCGTGTCTGCCTGAAGACGAAATACATCGACTACAACGGCCGGCTCTGCATGGTCAGCGCAGGTGCGGCGAACAAGAAGGCGTTCGGCATCGATCGCAGCGCGAATCCGTGGGACGACATTCTCAACGCGGAGGTCGTGCTCGTCGCCGGATCGAACACCGCCGAATGCTCGCCGATCACGACGAACTACATATGGCAGGCGCGCGAGAACGGCGGGAAGTTGATCGTCGTCGATCCGCGCATCACGCCGATCGCGCGTACGGCGGACATCTTTCTGCCGGTGAAGCCGGGGCGCGACGTTGTGCTCTTCAACGGCATCCTGCAGTTGATGATCGAGAACGACTGGATCGATCACGACTTCATCGAACAGCACACCGTCGGGTTCGACGCCGTCGCGGAACACGTGCAGCAGTGGACGCCGAAGCGCACATCCGAAGTGACCGGAATCGCGGAGAAGTCGATCCGCGCCGCCGCGGAGTTGTGGGGTACGGCGAAGACGAGCTTTCTCATGCACGCGCGCGGCATCGAGCACCACTCGCACGGCGTCGAGAATTGCCTCTCGACGATCAACATCGTGCTCGCCTCCGGCCGCATCGGAAAGCCGTGCTGTGCGTACGGAACGGTCGTCGGTCAGGGCAACGGACAGGGCGGCCGCGAGCACGGACAGAAAGCCGACCAGCTTCCCGGCTGGCGCGACATCATGAATCCCGCGCATCGCGAATACATTGCCGGCGTGTGGGGCGTGTGGCCGGAGGAGCTCCCCGAGGCGGGTGTTGATTGCTACGAGATGATGCGGAAGATCGATGCGGGCGAGATCAAAGGCCTGCTGTCGATCTGCTTCAATCCGAAAGTCTCGCTGCCCGACAATGCATTCGTCACGCGCGCGCTGGAGAAGCTCGAGTTCTTCACGGTGATCGATTTCTTTCTGAGCGAGACCGCGCAACACGCGGACGTCGTTCTTCCCGGATCGCTGCACGAAGAAGACGAAGGCGTGGTGTGCCAGGTGGAAGGCCGCGTCATCAAGATCAACAAGGCCGTCGATCCGCCCGGCGACGCGACGCAGGATTGGCGCGTGATTCAGGACATTGCGCACGCGCTGAAACGGCCACACGGCTTCACGTTCGACAGCCCGCGCGCAATTTTCGACGAGCTGCGCGTCGCGTCGAAGGGCGGCGTCGCCGATTACTTCGGCATCACGTACGAGAAGATCGAGGCGAACAACGGCGTCTTCTGGCCGTGTCCGTCGGAAGATCATCCGGGCACGCCGCGACTGTTCGAAGCGGGATCGTGGAATCCGGTCGCGAACGGCGCGGGGCCGTTTTATTTTCCCGACGGCAAGGCGCGCTTCAACGTCGCCGCGTACCGGCCGCCGGCCGAAGACGTCGACGACGAATACCCGGTCATTCTCACGACCGGCCGCGTCGTCAGCCAGTTCCTGTCCGGCACGCAGACGCGGCGCATTGGTCCACTCGTGGACCAATATCCCGAGCCGCTCGTCGAGATTCATCCGCGGCTTGCGCAGAAACTCGGGATCGCGGATGGAGACTGGACGATCGTGGAGTCGCGGCGCGGCAACATCACGCTGCGCGCGCAGGTCGTGACGACGATTCGTCCGGACACGGTGTTCATTCCGTATCACTGGGCCGGCCGGAAGGCTGCGAATCAGCTCACGATCGCGGCGCAGGATCCGGTGTCGAAGATCCCCGAGTACAAAGTGTGCGCGGTGCGAGTCTCTCGTGTAGCACAGGCTTTCCAGCCTGTGCCCGGAGGAGCGCAGGCTGGAAAGCCTGCGCCACACCGATGAATCTCGAGTTCTTCGTCGATCCGAATCGCTGCATCGGCTGCCAGTCGTGCGTGGCCGCGTGCAGCGAATGCGACACGCATCGCGGGCACTCGATGATTCAGCTGCAGTACGTCGATCGTCCGATCTCCGTGCAGACCGTTCCCGTCATCTGCATGCACTGCGACTCGCCGACGTGCGCGGAAGTTTGTCCCGCCGACGCGATCAAGCGCACCGGTGATGGAGTGGTGCAGACCGCGCGCAAGCCGCGCTGCATCGCCTGCAACAACTGCGTGCTGGCCTGTCCGTTCGGCGTGCCGAAGATGCAGACCGAGTTCAATCTGATGATGAAGTGCGACATGTGCTACGACCGCACGTCGGTCGGCCTCAAGCCGATGTGCGCGAGCGTCTGTCCCTCCGGCGCGCTCTACTTCGGCACGCGCGAGGAGATCGAGCAGCTGCGGCCGCGCTCCGCGCCTGTCAACACGTTCCGGTTCGGCGATCAGACGATCACCACGAAGGTGCAGATGATGGTTCCCCGCGACGGCGGCGTACAGCACGTCGACGTGCTTTCCGCGATGAGCGAGGAACCGGTGGCGAGGATGGATGTGTTCGATGAAACCGCCTGACCAGCTCTCCGAGCCGCCCGACGGCCGCCCGTATCACGACCAGCCGCAGTGGCGGAACGACTTTCCGATCGACTGGCCGCAGGACGAGCTCGTGGCGCGTCGCGACTTCACGAAGTTTCTCGTCCTCACCAGCTTCGCGTTCGCCGTCGGACAGCTGTGGATCGTGTTCGAGAACTTCTTCCGCAAACGCAAGGGACAGTTGCCGGTGATGCGCATCGCGCGCGCCGATGCGATTCCCGTCGGCGGCTCGCTGGTCTTCGAATATCCGGCCGCGCACGACATCTGTCTCGTCGTACGCACCGGCCCGCAGCATTACGTCGCGTTCAATCAGAAATGCACGCACCTCAGTTGCGCGGTCGTGCCCGACGTTGCGCGCGGTCGCTTCCATTGCCCGTGTCACAACGGTTCGTTCGAGCTCGAGACAGGCGTTCCGGTCGCCGGTCCACCGCGACGTCCGCTCGAGCGCATCCTGCTCGAGATCCGCAACGGCGATCTCTACGCGATCGGCCGTGAGGTGCGCGCATGAGGCGGGCGTTCTCGCGGCAGCAGAAGATGACGATCGTGTTCGGCATCCTCTCGATCGTCATCGTGATGGTCGTGCTGCAGCTCTGGCTTCTGACGGCGACGATGAACGCATTTCTCGCGGGACAGGAGCGCGTGATCGTTCCCGCCGCGATCGCAAGCTTCATCTGCTTCGCGCTGAACTTCGGCCTGCTCACGTACGTCTATCGGATGGAGCGGCGTTGATTCGCACGCTGCATCCCGCATATTTCGCGCTGGTGATGGCGACCGGCATCGTGTCCATCGCCGCGCAGCTGCTGGGCATTCCGATCGTGCCGCAGGTGCTCCTCGGCATCAACGGCGTCGCGTTCATCGTGCTGTGGGCGTTGACGATCATCCGCATCGTTCGCTATCCGAAAGACGTGCTCGCGGATGTGAGCGATCATCAGCGCGGCGTCGGCTTCTTCACCACCGTCGCCGGAACGAGCGTCCTCGGATCGCAGCTCGTCATCGTGGCGAAGCTGGAGTCCGTCGCGCTCGCGTTCTGGATGGCGACGCTCATCCTCTGGCTCGTGCTCGTGTACGCCGTCTTCACCGCGCTGACGGTGAAGGAGACGAAGCCGCCGCTCGATCAGGGCATCAACGGCGGCTGGCTCGTTGCGGTCGTGGCGACGCAGTCGGTGTCGACGCTTGCGTCGATCCTCGCGCCGTCAACGACATACGCGGAGTTGCTGCTCTTCGTCAGCCTGACGTTCTGGCTCGCCGGCGGCATGCTCTACATCTGGCTCATCTCCCTCATCTTCTATCGCTACACGTTCTTCCGCTTCGCGCCGTCCGACCTCATGCCGCCGTACTGGATCAACATGGGAGCGATGGCGATCTCCACGCTCGCCGGAACGCTGCTCATCGCCAGCGCCAAATCGTCTCCGCTCCTCACGCAGCTCCACCCCTTCCTCCTCGGCCTGACGATTCTCTTCTGGGCGACCGCGACGTGGTGGATCCCGATGCTGGTGATCCTCGGATTCTGGCGTCACGTCGCGAAGCGATTCCCGCTCACCTACAGCCCGCTCTATTGGGGCGCGGTCTTCCCGCTCGGGATGTACACCGTCTGCACGTTCCGCCTCGCCAACGTCGCGGGCATTCCGCTGTTGCACACCGTGCCGCGCGTATTCGTGTACATCGCGCTGGCGGCGTGGCTGGTGACGTTCGTGGGACTGATTCGCAGTCTGTTCATTCGCGACCGCGGTGTGGCGCAGGCTTTCTAGCCTGCGCTCCCGGACAACGCGTCAGCCGGATATGGTTTGCTCACTCCACGTCTGCCGTTGTCCATCCAGCAGAAGCGCGAGAGCATTGAGAATGTTGCGGCCGAGGATTCCGACTTCTTGATCGATCACGAGAAACTGACCGCGAAAGGTGCGGCCAAGCATTAACAGCTCAGCGCGCACAACGCCGGCGGAGTTCGATCTGCCGTCAAACGCCAGCAATTCGTACGAGGCACCGGTCTGTTCGATGCCGGCCGCGTTCACGGCGCCGAGCGGAAGCAGCGTCACGTCAGCGCCCGTATCGATCAAAAGTGGTACATCCGAAATGATCGCGCCGCTTTGCGGATTGCGAAGTCGCGCGCTCAGAACCGGCGCAGGAGGAGCGAAGCGCCGATCATCGTACGGCGGCATCTTCGCCTTCCACGATGTCCATTGCGAAATCGGCTGCCTGTTCGGGTCGCAGGAGGTGCGGCGTGTGAATCATGGATGGCGGCAGATCTTCAACACCGGGGACGACGATGTACACCTTGGCGTGCTCGGGAAGTTTCACCGCTTCCGGCAGTTTGATTTCGCCCTGCTCGACGATTGCCTCGTAGGTCCTGACCTTCATTCTGTTCAGCTTACCACCCGCGTCGGCCGCCCTCCACGTTCGCATTCGCCGGCTCGGCGTGCGCACATTGAGGGAGCTTACCGCTACCGCACCACCTCGAATGCACGTCGGCGGTCCGGACCAAACCGGAAGATGCTGAAGTCGGAATCGAAGCTCGCTGCCCGTCTCAGGCCGAGTCGCTGCATGACCGCGAAGCTTGTGCAGTCGACGATCGAGAAGTCCTGATCGGACCACTCTTCGACGATTTCAAGGGCGTTCTGCAGGTCGGCAGCGAGTACGGTTTCGATATGGGCGACGTGCGGGAGGCGTGACCAGAAGACGATCGCCTCGCTGCGGCCGATTCGATGTCGGATGAGCATCCAGCACTCGATGAGAATGTGGTCAGTGGTAACGAGCAACTCGTTCGACGTAAGGATGGCTTTGGCGCGCTGGTGGCCGCGGTCGTCGCGATCGGCTGCTGCATACCACGCAGACGTATCGACGAAGAGACTCACGACCTCTTCAGCCGCCGGCGGCCGCGCGCGGCCGCAAATGCCCGACCGACCATCTCATCCTTCTCCTGAGCGACGTCGCTGCCGCCCGATGCGCCCAACGCGAAGAGGACCGAAGGGTCGTTGAGTTTCCGAGGTGCGGAGACGTCGCGGGCCACGAGACGGCGGATGTACTCGGCGAAGGAGATTCCCAGGTCTGCCGCCTTCCGGCGGGCTCGTTTCTGAAGCTCCGGATCGAGCGTGATCTGCGTCCTCTCGCTCATAAGGGTGCCATCATAACATCAGGCAAGCCATCACGCCGGCTGGTAAGCACACAACGGATCCGACCCGAACACATCCCCCGTCATGGACCACGCTCGCGCGCGCGAGCCTCCGCACAGGTCGCGGAATTCGCAGCGGCCGCATTTGCCGTGGAGGTTGTTGCTGTCGCGGAGGTCGATGAAGAGTGGGCTCGTGCGGTAGATCTCGGACAGCGGCTGCTGTTTGACGTTGCCTGCTTTCAGCGGGAGGAAGCCGCTCGGGTAGACGTCGCCGATGTGGGAGACGAAGACGAATCCCTTCGCTTCGTTGACGCCGCGCGGTGCGCGCGGGGGGCCATTCGGCTGGACGCCGAGGGGCATGGCGCCGCCGTTCTGGAGTACGTAGCGGCGGTAGTGCATGGCTTCGGTGGTGCGGATCGAGAACGGTACGCGTTTGCTGGTGTCGAAGAGGAATCCGAACAGCTCTTCGACTTCGAACGCGGTGACAAGGTCGGATTGTTTGGCGCGGCCCGTCGGCACGGCGAAGAAGACGCTCCACATCGCGATGCGGAGGCTCGTCAGCAACTCGACCATGTGCGGCAGGTCGGCGATCGTGCGTCGCGTGACGGTCGTGTTGACCTGCACGGGGATGTTTTCGCGCGATGCCTGGCGGATCGCGCGCAGCGTGATGTCGAACGATCCCGGCACGCGGCGGAAGTCGTCGTGCAGCGCTGCGTTCGATGCGTCGAGGCTCACCGCCATGCGTCCGAGTCCGTGTTCCTTCATCCGCGTCACCGCCTCTTCGGTGAGCAGCGGTGTCGCGCTCGGAGTGAGCGACGGCTCGAGCCCTTTGTCGCGCGCGTGGCGGACCAGCGCATAGGTGTCTTCTCTCTTCAGCGGATCGCCGCCGGTCAGCACGAACACTTTCGGCTGCATCGTCGCGATCTCGTCGATGAGCCGGAATCCCTCTTCCGTCGTCAGCTCGTACTGGCTGCGCCGCGACTGCGCGGCCGCGCGGCAGTGCACGCACGCGAGGTCGCACGCGCGCGTGTTCTCCCAGATCACGACGAACGGCGACACGTTGAAATCGATCACAGCCCCGCCTTCCTCGCCCATTCGCGATAGGCGACCGGCGAGATGTCGGACGGCTTGATCTCCGCGCGCCCGCCCCAGTAGACGTTCGTGTACGTGAAGCCGATGCCGGTCGATGTGAGATGCGCGTCGATCGCGCGTTTGTGCGCGAGCACTTCTTCTTTCGTCTCGCCGTGCGCGACGGCCATGATGTTGACGTCGTTCAGCTCCGGTCCCGCGTCGCGCCAGTAGCAGTGCGTGAGAATCGCGAAGCGTCCGATTTCACATCCGGCTTCGATTTCGCGTCCGCGCGGCACTGCCCAATGAAAGAGTCCGTTGAAGCTCGACAGGCGTTCTTCGCCTGCGACCGGTTTCGAGTGTTCGAGGAATGTGGAGAAGCGTCCGATCACGCCGCGGCGATCGAGATCCTCGGCGATGACGAAGAACGCATCCGCATCGATTCCGGCGGCGTGCGCGCGGCGTTCCCACAACTGCTCGCCGATTTCTTCGGGATCGAGATCGCGCTTGAGAATCATGAGCACGTCCCAATCGCGCTCCGAGAGGTCCACGATCGCCGGCACCATCGCCTCGGCACGCGCGTCCGACATTTCGCCGACGCGCATTCCTTTGCGCCGCATGTGGCCGACGCCGAGGACGAACGCGCGCAGCGCGGGCATCACGCGATACGTTTCGGCGCCGATCTGCTGTTTCAAGGATTCGCAATGGCGCTCGACGGAGAAACCGGTCGGCACTTTGAGCGTCGTCCAGAGCCGCCACTCCGTCGGACCGGTCTCGCTGTTGCGAATGACGACGTGTCCGGAGAACGGATCGCGTGACGCGATGAACTGGAACGCGGCGTCGACGAGCTGTTCGTCGATCTTCCACGCGATGAGCGCACCCTGCGCGAGGTTGGTCGCGAGCAGCGTTTGTCGTACGCGCCGAATCGTGCCGGCTTCGAGCATCGCGCGAATGCGCGCGATGACTTCCGCGAGCTCGACTCCCGAACGGCGCGCGATCTCCACGAACGGATCGCGCACGAAGCCGCGAATGCGATCTTCGGAGACTTCGAGGATCTGTCGATTGATCGCGTCCCGCGGTGAGACCGAGAGCTCGAGCACCGCGCTCATGACGCGATCTCCTCGTGTAGCGCAGGCTTTCCAGCCTGCGCCCGGCGGACAGGCTGGAAAGCCTGTCCTACACCGATCTCCTCATCGAGCAAATAGCAGCCGGGATCGGATTGCCAGTAGTCGCCGGTCGCCGCCTCGGCACGCGCGCGGAAGTTTCCGTTGCACACCGGCAGCCATTGGCACGTCGCGCAGCGTCCCTGCAGCAGCGTCTTGCGGACGCGCAAACCGTGCAGCAGCTGCACGCGATCGTCGCGCCAGATCTCCGAGAACGGGCGCTCGCGAATCGATCCGAGGGTGTGGTTCGTCGAGAATTGATCGGGATGCACGAGGCCGAAGCTGTCGATGCAGCCGATGGCCATTCCCGAACGGTTGCCGCCGTTGCTCCGGACGAGCGACAGCGCGGCGTCTGCGCGCGCGGGATCGTGCTCGCGCAACCATAGATAGATGTAGGGAGCGTCGGCGTGGTTGTCGACGGTCATCACCTCGATCTCGCGTCCTTCGCCGTTCCACCGTTCGACGCGCTCGATCAGCTTGTTCATCAGCCGGCGCTTTTCTTCGACTTCGAGATCGATTCCGGCGAGGTACGCGCCGCGGCCGGAGTAGACGAGGTGATAGAGGCAAAGGCGTCCGATGCCTTCGTCCTCGACGATGCGGAACACGTCATCGATCTCGCCGACGTTTTCTTTCGTGACGGTGAAGCGCACGCCGACGCGAATGCCGGCATCGCGGCAGTTGCGAATGCCGCGCATCGCGTCGCGAAACGCGCCGTCACGGCCGCGGAAGCGATCGTGCCGCGCTTCGCCGCCGTCGACGCTGATGCCGACGTACGCGACGCCGATCTTCGCGATGCGCTGCGCCTTCTTCGCATCGATGAGCGTGCCGTTCGTGGAGAACGTGACGCGGACGCCGAGCGACATCGCGAGCTCGGCGAGATCGAGCACGTCGGGACGGACGAGCGGCTCACCGCCGGAGATGAGGAGCGCCGGCACTTTGATCGACGCGAGATCGCGAATCATCGTGTCCGCCTCGGCCGTCGTGAGCTCGCCCGTAAAGCGGCGCGGCTCTGCATCGGCGTAGCAGTGCACGCATTCGAGATTGCAGGTCTTCGTCGCATTCCAGACGACGACGGGGCCCGAATCGGGCCGCGCCCCCATTGTCTGTTTGGCCGAATGTTTGTGGTAGCGCAGACGGTCGCCGAAGTAGGAGGCGCCGCCGAGGAGTTTCGTCACGCTGATCATGTGCTCATGATCGATCCGCTTCGAACAGCAAGCCGTGACTCGCCGAACATGCCGGTGTGACGATCGACACACGGTGTAGGGCAGGTTTTCCAACCTGCCCCCGGAGGCGGGCTGGAAAGCCCGCACCACACCGAATCAGATGCCGAGGACTTGCACCGTGACACCGGCCACGACGATCAACGCGCCGGCCACGGCGTCTCCGTATCGATCGATCCACGGCGCGCGGAAGACGCGTGCGCCTGCGTGCGCGCTCGTGACCAGCACGACCATCGTGGCGATGGTGGCTGCCTCGTACGCGAGCACGACCGTCCCGACCGCCGCCCATCCGCCGCTCGCGGCGGCGATGATCATCGGAATCACGGCCACGCACGGATCGAGGCAGAACAACACGAACAGCGACCCCTCCGTCAGGCCGTGATCGTGATCGTTGTGACCGTGCGCGTGGTGATGATCGTGCGCGTGCAGCACGGACATCGGGTCGCGACGGAAACTTCGACGCAGGCCCCAGATCATGTACAGCGTTCCGAATCCCATCAGCAGGTACGTCGCGAGATTTTCGAGCCGGCCTCCGATCAGCTTGATCACTTCGAGGCCGGCGTAGAGCGCGACGATGCCGAGCAACGCGGAAACGGTGACATGGCCGAAGCCGCAGGCGACCGTCGTGCGCGCGGCGCGGAGCGGCGACCATCCCCGCGCGCGTGCGAGCGCGGCGAACGGCATCCAGTGATCGGGCGCGAGGGTGTGCAGTGCGCCGACCGTCGCCGCGGTGAGGACGAGCGCCCAGGTCACGCCATGACCTCCGCGGCGGAGAAGATCTCGTCGCGGGATTTCGTCAGCCATGCCAGCCAGGAGTCGATGCCGTAGCCTTCGCGCGCGGAAAGCAGCACGACCTGCGGGTTCGGCATCACGCGCGCCAGCGCGTCCTGGATTGCATCGAGATCGGTGCCGAGGTACGGAAGCAGATCGATCTTCGTGATCAGAACGAGATCGGCCTTCGCGAACATCGTCGGGTATTTGAGCGGCTTGTCTTCGCCCTCGGTGACGGAGAGCGCGACGACATTCGCGCTTTGGCCGAGGTCGTAGACCGCGGGGCAGACGAGATTGCCGACGTTCTCGATGAAGAGATAGTCGACGCCGCTGAGATCGAGATGATGCAGCTCGTGATGGACGAGCTCCGCATCGAGATGACACGCCTGGCCGGTCGTGATCGCGCGCGAGCGGATGCCGGCGCGCTGCAGGCGCGCGGCATCATTGTCGGTGGCGAGATCGCCCGCCAGCGCCGCGATTGCCCGGCGATCGAACGCGCGCGCGGTCGCCTCGAGCACGGCGGTCTTACCCGAGCCGGGAGAGCCCATCACGTTGACGGTGAAGATGCCGCGCTCGAGAAAATGTATCCGATTGTGTGACGCCGTGTCGTCATTGCGCGCGAGGATGCGCGTTTGAACGTCGATCTTGCACATCAGTCCACCTCCAGTTCGATTCGTTGCAGCACGATCTCGTCGCCGGCGGCGAGACGCGCGGGCTCGTTGCACGACGCGCAGCGCAGGAACGCGCCGCGTGCGATGGGGTTTTTGCAGCGCGGGCATTCCCATTGGGCGGGGATGCGCTCGATCGTCATCGACGCGCGCTCGCAGAGCGTTCCGGCGCGGAAGACTTCGAACGCGGTCGCGAGCAGCGTGCAGTCGACGCCCGCGACTTCACCGATGCGCACGTCGATGCGATGCACGGTCGCGTTGTTTGGAACCGCGGCAGCGACGGAGTCGACGAGCGACTCGATGATCGAGTACTCGTGCATCACGCCGCTCCGAACTCCGGACTCCGTTTCGCGAAGAAGGCGTCGATGCCTTCGGCGAAGTTGCTGCCGTTCGCGATGCGCCCGAGGTGTTCCAGCTCGCGATCGAGATGCACGTCGAGCCGATCCATCCCCGCCGCCTGATTCAGCATCTCCTTCGCGATCCCCAATGCTTCGGTCGGTCCTGCCGCGAGTTGCTGCGCGATGCGCTGGACTTCGTCGTCGAATGCCGCGACCGGGACGACTCTGTTGATCAATCCGTATTCGAGCGCGCGGGCAGCGTCGAGCCGCGGATTGAGCAGCAGCAGCTCCATCGCGCGGCGCAGGCCGATGAGCCGCGGCAGCATGAACGTCGAGCTTTCGGCGCCGGTGAGACTCGTTTTCGAATACGCCCATTCGAACGCGGCGCGATCGGACGCGATCACGAGGTCGCACGACATCGCGAGCCCGAAGCCGCCGGCCGCGGCGATGCCGTCGACGGCGGCGATGAACGGCTTCGGCGCGCGGCGGATCTCCGAGATCGTGCTGTGGATGTATTCGAGGATCGAGCGGAACGCGTCGCCGAAGTTTTCGCTCGCGCGGATGTACTTCAAATCCGCGCCGCTGCAGAACACGCCGTTCGTGCCGCGCAGCACGACCGCGCGAATCGCGGTGTCGCGCGCGAAGCGAAGTCCCGCTTTGCGGAGATCGCGTGCGGTTTCGTCGTCGAGCGAGTTGAATCGCGCGGGACGATCGATGGTGATCGTGCCGACGCCGCCGTCGACGCTCGTGGCGATATTGGTGTGGGACAGGTTTTCTAACCTGTCGCCGGTGACAGGCTGGAAAGCCTGTCCCTCTCGAGGAGGCTTCAACATATGCGCGGCAGCGGCTCGCCTTCAGGCTCGGCGAGCAGCCTCCTTCCGAATCCGGTGTCGAGAATGATCGAGCCGGGGCGCTCGGCGACGCAGGTGCCGATGATCGCCGCACGCCGGCCGAGCGGATGCGCGCGCAGTCGCGCGAGGACGCTCTCCGCCAGCTCCGCGCGCACGCCGATGAGCGCCTTCCCTTCGTTCGCGACATGCAGCGGATCGATGCCGAGGAGCTCGCCCACGGAGCGGACGGGCGGAAGAACCGGAATCGCGCGCTCGTCGAGGACGATGCCGACGTTGCTCTTGGACGCCATCTCGTGCAGCGCGCTGGCGACGCCGCCGCGCGTCGGATCTTTCATCGCCGTGACGTCGGCGACAATCGTTTCGATCAATGAATTCAGCGGCGCGACGTCGGAGACGAGCTCGCCGTCGATTTCGATGCCGTGGCGCGTGGCCATCACCGCGAGTCCGTGCTCGCCGATCGAGCCGGTGACGAGGATGCGATCGCCGGCGCGGAGTGCGTTGTCGCGCACGAGCGTGCGCGTGAGTCCGATGCCGCACGTGTTGATGACAACACCATCGACTTCTCCTCGGCCCATCACTTTGGTGTCGCCGGTGATGACCGGCGCATTCGCTTCGATGCACGCGGCGAGCATCGAGCGTTGGATCGCCTCGAGCGACTCGAGCGCGAATCCTTCTTCGAGGATCACGCTGCAGGTGAGGCCGAGGACTCGCGTCGCGCCCATCATCGCGAGGTCGTTGACCGTGCCGCAGATCGAGAGCTTGCCGATGTCGCCGCCGGGGAAAACGATCGGATGAATGACGTGCGAGTCGGTGGTGATGACGAGCCATTCCTCGCCGATCCGGATGGCGGCGCCGTCATCCATCGCGCCGACGCCGACTCCGTCGAACGGCAATGCGGCGAAGTCGCGCACGAAGAGTTTCTCGATCAGCGCGCGCATCGCGCGTCCGCCGCCGCCTTGTTTGAGGCTCACGGTGTGGGGCAGGCCTTCCAGCCTGCCGCTTGGGGGCGCAGACTGAAAAGTCTGCGTTCCACGATCGGTGCTCATGCGGATGCCTCCAGATCGGGCACGCCGCCGTAGAGGTGCCAGATCTTGCACGTTCCCTCGTTCGACACCATGCAGGCGCCGACCGGGTTTTCGGGAACGCATTCGCGATTGAAGAGACGGCAGTCGCGCGGATTGCGGATGCCGGCCATAATGTCGCCGCAGATGCACTGCCCGGCGAGCGCGGGCGGTGCGTAGTCCCACAGCGACGAGAGATCGATGGGGAAACGCCTGCGCGCGTCGACGTGCGCGAACTCGTCGCGCAATCGCAGATTGCCGTTCGGCACGTGCGCGATGCCGCGCCAGCGTCCGCCGGTCGAGCGGAAGACGCGCCACAGCTGCTGTTGCGCCGCGAGGTTTCCTTCGCGCGTGACGCAACGCGGAAACATGTTCACGACGCGCGGCGTGCCCGCACGAATCAACTCGACGAGCTCAACGAGTCCCGCGAGAATGTCGTTCGGCTCGAAGCCGGCGATGACGACCGGCACGCCGTGGCGTTCGACGAATTCTTCGAAGACCGCGGAGCCGGTGATCGTCGCCGCGTGACCGGCGGCGAGAAATCCTTCGATGCGCGAGCCCGGCATCTCCGCGACGATCTCCATCACCGGCGGGATGTACTTGTGCGCGGAGAGGACGGAGAAATTCGGCGGCGGATTGTCGAGGATCACTGCCGCGGTTGCGACGGCGGTCGTCTCGAAGCCGGTCGCGAAGAGCACGACTTCTTCGGTCGTCTTGCGCGCGAGATCGACGGCCTGCTTCGGGCTGTAGATGATGTCGATCTTCGCGCCCAACGCCTGCGCATCGGCGAGCGATCGCACGGTGCCGGGAACTTTCAGCATGTCGCCGAACGTGGCGATGCGCGCGCCCTGCGCGGCGATGAGCACTCCTTCATCGACTTCGGGAACGTCGGTGACGCAGACGGGGCAACCGGGACCCATGATCACGTCCAGCGCTTTCGGGAAGAGCGAGCGCAAGCCGAATTTCGCGATCGCCTGTTCGTGGCTGCCGCAGACGTGCATCACCGCGGCGGGACGCCCGAGGTCGCCGACGAGACGGGCGAGCGTCGCGGCGAGCGAGCGCGCGAGGTTGGGATCGCGAAACTGCAGCGGAATGTCGTTCATGACGTGCCCGCGATCTCCGCTCGCACGTCGCCGGTCATCAGATCGGTATCGTCGCCTTCGAGCAGTGTTTCGTATAAAGCGAGCGTCTCCGCGACCGACTCGGGCGGAATGCGGCGAATGGCAAAGCCGACGTGATTGAGGATGTAGTCGCCGGGCGCGACCGGCTCGTCGACGATGTCGAGGCGCACGTCTTTGCGCACGCCCCAGAAATCGACCGTGGCGGTGAACTCGCGCACGTCGATGACGCGACCCGGAACGCCTAAGCACATGCTGCGATCTCCCTGGCGATGAACGCCTGTCCCAGCGCGATGCCGCCGTCTCCCGGCGGCACGCCGCGATTCATGAATACGTTTCCGCCGATCGCGTCGATGACCGATTCCGCGAGCCGCGCGTTTTGAAAACATCCGCCGCTGAGGACGACCGGCAGCTCGCCGTGCATCGCTCTCGCTTCGAGCGCGAGCTTCGCCGTCACCGCGGCGATTGTGTTGTGAAAGCGCGCGGAGATCGTGGCGGGTGAGACTCCGTGCAGGTAGGCGTCGACCGCCGCACGCATCGTCGGGCGCAGATCGATCTCGTGTAGCACAGGCTTTCCAGCCTGTGCTTCGGAAACTCGGACTGGAAAGTCCGCGCCACACGATGGATCGGCAATGAGGTTCCACTGGAACGCCACTTCGCCTTCGTAGTGCGCGTCCGGCATGTTGAGAAACAGCGCGCCGAACGCATCGAAGTAGCGGCCGACTCCGCGCGCGGGCATGCTGTTGAAGTTGCGCGCGATCATGCGGCGCACGGTCTCGACGTCCTTGCGCGCGAAGATCTCGAAGGGCGGCGGCTCGCCGTCGAAGGCATCATCGAGCAGCGCGAGTGCGATGCGCCACGGCTGGCGAATCGCCAGATCGCCGCCGGCGAGCGGAATTGCGCGGAACGTGGCGAAGCGCTCGAAGCCGGCGTAGCGCGCGATCAGGATCTCGCCGCCCCACGACGTGCCGTCGGTGCCGAAGCCCGTGCCGTCGTAGGCGATGCCGATCACCGGGCCGTCGAGTCCATGCTCGGCCATCACGCTGGCGACGTGCGCGTGATGATGCTGCACGCCGATCGTGCGGACACCGCTCTCGGCGAGCGCGTAGCGCGTCGAGAAGTAGTCGGGATGCAGATCGTGCACGAGCAACTTCGGCGAGACGCCGATGAACTCTTTCATGCGCTCGATGGCCGATTCGTACGCGTGCAGCGTCGCGACGCTTTCGAGGTCGCCGATGTGCGGGCCGAGGAATGCGGCCGTGCCAGAGGCGATGCAGAACGTGTTCTTGAGATGCGCGCCGCAGGCGAGGATCGGCTCCGCAAATTCGCGCCGCGTTTCGATTGCGTGCGGGACGTAGCCGCGCGCGCGGCGGATCAGTGTTGGCGCGCCGGCGATCACGCGCACGACCGAGTCGTCGACGCGCGTCACGATGTCGCGGTCGTGCATCAGGAAGAGATCGGCGACCTCGCCGAGCTGGTGCAGCGCGTCGTCGTTCGTCGTCACCATCGGCTCGTCGGAGAAATTGCCGGACGTCATGACGAGCGGCATGCCGGCATCGCGCAGCAGCAGGTGATGCAGCGGCGTGTAGGGGAGGAAGAGGCCGATGAGGGTCGCTTCGCTCAGCCCGCCCGCCCCGGGCGCGGGAGCGGGCGCGGAATTGCTCGCTTTTGCTAGAACGATCGGGCGCTCGATCGAAACGAGCAGCGCGCGCTCTTCGTCGTTCAGTTCGGCGAGCGTTTCCGCTTCCGCGAGATCGGGCACCATGATCGCGAGAGGTTTGGTCTCGCGATGCTTGCGCTCGCGCAGGCGTTGCACGGCTTGCGGCGACGTCGCATCGCAGGCGAGATGAAACCCGCCGAGGCCTTTGACGGCGACGATGAGACCGGCGCGAAGCGCGCGCGCGGCGAAGCGGATCGGGTCGTCCGTCTCCACGTGGTTTCCCTGCGGCGTCATCGCGACGAGGCGCGGTCCGCAATCGGGACAGGCATTCGGCTGCGCGTGAAAGCGGCGATCCGACGGCGACTCGTATTCGCGCCGGCAGGCATCGCACATCGTGAACCGCGCCATCGACGTCTTCGCGCGGTCGTACGGCGAGCCGTAGACGATCGAGTAGCGCGGCCCGCAGTTCGTGCAGTTGATGAACGGATAGCGATAGCGGCGATCGTCCGGATCGAGCAGCTCGCGCAGACAGTCGTCACAGGTGGCGAGATCGGCAGGAATCGAGACGCGGCGCTCGGAGGAAGTTGCGCTGCCGGCAATGGTGAACGCGTCGAGATCCGCGTCAGAGAGCTCCGAGCACGTCACCGAGCGCACGGAGGCGGCAGGGGGAGAGCCGGCCTGCAATTGCGCCAGAAAGCCGTCGAGAGCCTCGCGTGTTCCGTACGCATCGATCGACACGCCGCGCGAGTCATTCCAGACACGCCCGGCGACGCCGATCCGCTGCGCCAGCTGATACACCCACGGACGGTATCCAACTCCCTGAACCGTTCCGCGGACTTCGATGTGGAGTCCTCCGTGCGCCATGTCTCGATTCCCGTTGGGATCAAGTTAAGTGGCGGGAGGCGGTGATGAGATGTCAGGTGATACAGGAGATGGTGACCAGTGTCACCGTGACCGCGCCGTAGGCGATCTCGCGCCACCCGATGGTTTGCGGCGCAGGCTGGAAAGGCTGCGCTACACCGTGGATGGCGCGCAGCAGAAGAATGATCATGGCCGCGATCGCGAAGGGGGATGCGATCAGGGCCACGAGCGCAACGGCGAGTGCGTGTGCCGCGATCGCCGGCCATGCGGGCGCGCGGCGCAGCAGCGCGCGCACGTAGAGGATCGACGGCAGCGAGCGCGCGGCGATGATGGCGGCGAGGGTGAATGACATCGCGATCGATCGCCCGCCTGCGATTGCAATTGCCGTCGCGATGCTCGACATCGCCAGCGCGCCGCTCAGTTCCGCGACGAGCTCGCGCGAGCGGTTGCGCGCGTCGTAGATCAACTGCACGAGAGCGAACGGCGCGACGACGGCGAACGGGATCCATACGCGTGCGCTGCACGGCGCCAGCGGGAGCAGTGCGGCGAGCAGATAGATCGCGGCGAGCATCCGGCAGTACGGCGTTCGCGGATACGACCTGCGACGAACAGCGTCCTGCAGCGCGAGCTTGAGCGGATGACGCGCGAGGAACACGAAGACCGCCGCAACGGCGATCATCGCTCCGCTCCAGGACGGCGCGACCAGGAGGCCGAGGGCGATCGGCTCCAGGAGAAAGCCCCAGCCGCCGTGCTCCGCCGGCAACGCCAGCGAACGCAACGCGACCGGCCGCGCCGGGAGCGGGATCGTCGTCATCGATAGGCCTCGAGTCGCAGCGCGCGCGGAAAGAGGAGATTGTTCTCGAGGTGGATGTGGCGATGCAGATCCTGTTCGAGATCCGCGAGCCGCTCGTACAACGCGCGGAAGCTGAGGCATGCGTCGGGCGGCAGCTCGTAGCCGTTCGTCGACGCGCGGAGTTGGACGAGTTTCTCCCCCGCGGTTTCGTGTTCCATCAGCATGACGCGGATCGGATTCGCGATCGTGCCGAAGCACGACTCCGGCCGCTCGCCGGTGGTCTCGAGCTCTTCGACGTACGGAAAGAGAATCTGCTCCTCTTTCATCATGTGCGGCATCAACTCGCCCACGAGCTCGCCGAACACGCGATGCACATCCAGCACCTCGGCGTGATTGCCGCCGTGCCGGTTCGCGACCTTTTCGGCCAGCAGCGAAATCGTTTCGATCGCCTGCCGCGTATAGCTGTGATGCACGGACACGATGTAGTCCTGCAGCTCGACGAGCGTTTTGTTCTGCCAGTCACCCGACTGTTCGATGCGCGGTTCACCGATCGCCGTGAGCAATTCCATCGGCGTGACTCCCGCGTTCCTGCACGCCTCCGCCACCGACTGCTGACCGCGGCAGCAGTAGTCGATCTGCCATCGCTCCATGATCGCAATCGCGTTCGGCGTTTCGAGCGCCAGCTCTCCGATCGTCTTCGTTTCGGCATTGATGTTCATTGCGCGTCTCCTCATGATCGAATGTAGAGGCGCGGCGATGCGGCCGCCATGACATTGGTCATATGCCGATCGAAGTACCGATTCCGTTCGACTCGATTCCACTGCTCGCCGCACTGCGCCGCGAGGATCGCGAGGCGGTCGCGCCGCTCTGCCGGATGCGCGGCTACGACAAAGGGGAGACGATCTTCCGCGAAGGCGATCCGGCGGACCGCATTCACTTCGTGCACATCGGCCGCGTGAAGATCGTGAAGTCCGCCGGCGCACGCGACGTCATCGTCGAGATCCTCGGCCCCGGCGAGCCTGTCGGCGCGGTCGCGGTCTTCGAGCGCCTTCCCTTTCCGGCGAGCGCGGTGACGCTCGAGCCGTCCGGCATTCTCTCGATTCCGGAGCGCGAGTTCTTCGCGCTGCTGGAGAAGCGGCCGGAGATGATGCGTCACCTGCTCGCCGGTCTCACGCTTCGGTTGATGATGGTCAACAAACGTTTGGCCGACCTCACCGGGTCGGCCGAACAACGCGCGGCGCGGCTCTTTCTCACACTCGCCGATCGCGTCGGACTCTCGACTCCCGACGGCGTGCGCATTCCGCTCACGCTGTCGCGCCAGGAGATCGCCGACCTCCTCGGCACGACACTCGAGACCGCAATCCGGCTCATGAGCCGGTGGCAGAAGGAAGCCATCGTTCTGACGGAGAAGGATGGCTTCGTGATTCCGGAGCCGGCGAAGCTTCGCGAATAGCGCGCTGGAACGAGCCGCCGGCTAGGAGACTGCGCGGTAGAAACGACGATCTCAGGCGCGTTGCGCCGCTCGAAACCGCAGGTCGTGAGGTGGCGACAAGCATGCCGCGAGGCGGAGCAATTCCACGCAGCCGGCCGTGCCGGCTAGCGAACACGGTGCGCTGCGAAGACGTCACGGATCTCTTCGGCTTGCCGATACTCGAACGCTCCGGCCATTCATCTTCCGTAGCCGAGCAATGACGGTAGATTGGCTTCGCACCACGCGCGGTAATCGGCCATCGTGGTCGAAGGCGCGAAAGGGAGCATCATCGAGGACCGGCTTGTACGTGCGAATGAATGCATATCGCATTCGCAGCGGTAATGGACGGCACGCAGCAGCCTCGAATTCCGCAATCCATTCCTCTTTTCCTGAAAGTGTCGCTGCGCTCACATCAGAAATTGTAGTTCACGCATGACCACTTCCGCCGCGCGCGGCACCGCGTCCGCCACTGCTTGCGACAATGCGATGCCTCCGTCGAGGGTCTCCGGCACGATGCCGACCAGCACGACGTCGCGCGGAGCGTTGCCCGCGAAGTCGAGGATGATCAATGCGTCGTTGATCGACGGCTCGTGCGGGCTGATGCGGATTCCCGGTGCGACGGCGGTGATCTCGTCGCGCGAGTACACGCGAATGGTCCCGGGCGGCGCATCAGCGGCGACGGCGTCGATGAAGACGACCTTGTCGTAGCCGATGAGATACGACGGCAGGTCGAGGGAGGGAGTTCCGAGGTCTTCGAGGACGGCGCCGTCGCCGAGAGTGTAATGAGCGGAGAGATGGCGGATGACGGCGGGACCGGCGCCGTCGTCTCCCATGAGGATGTTGCCGATGCCGTAGATTGCAGTGGTCACAAGACCTTCACGCGCGCGACGTTGTTGCCCGCGGGATCGAACATGTGGACTGCGCAGGCCATGCAGGGATCGAAGGAATGAATCGTGCGCAGGACTTCGAGGGGATGTTGTGCGTCGGCGATCGGCGTGCCGAGGAGCGAGGCTTCGTAGGGACCGAGCGTATTCTTGCTGTCGCGCGGGCTGGCGTTCCATGTCGTCGGCACGACGGCCTGGTAGTTCTTGATCACGCCGTCGTCGACGACGACCCAGTGCGAGAGCGTGCCGCGCGGCGCTTCGTGGAAGCCGACGCCCTCGATCTCGCCTTTCGGGAACGTCGGCGGATTGAAGATCGCGGTGTCGCCCTTGAGCACGTTGTCGGTGAGCAGCTGCCAGTGCTTGGTCGCGAGCTCGGAGAGCACGGCGGTGCGCACCGCGCGCGCGCCGTGGCGGCCCAACGTCGAGTGCAGCATCGCGGGAGTGGCGGTGACGCCGGCGATGGCTGAGATTTTCGCGAGCGCGGCGTCGGTCCACTTCTTCATCAGCGGATTTCCGCTCGCGTAGCCGACGAGCACGTTCGCGAGCGGTCCGACTTGCGCGGGCTCTCCTTCGTATCGCGGCGCTTTCACCCACGAATACTTTCCGTCGGCCTGCCAGTCGGTGAAGTTCGGCTCGGTCTCGCCCTTCCACGGATGCAGCGCGCCGCCGCTCTTGTACCAGGCGTGCTCGCTGTCTTCGGTCACCGCCTTGCGCCAGGCCTCGTCTTTCTGTCCGGTGATCGGGCGCAGCTTCGAGAGGTCGCCGTGCGGAATGAAGCCGCCCGGCAATTCGAATTCCGTGCTCTTCTCGTCGAGCGGCAGATCGGGAACGGAGAGATAGTTCGTCACGCCCGATCCGTATCCGAACCAGTCGGGATAGAAGCCGGCGACGGCGCAGACGTCGGGCACGTAGACGTTCTGCACGAACCCGACGACCTTGTCGAAGAGCGATTTCATCGCGTACAGGCGATCGACGTTCAGCGCCGCTTCGCTCTCGATGTTGATCGCGTTCGAGACGCCGCCGACGGCGACGTTCTGAATGTGCGGCGTCTTCCCGCCTAGCATCGCCACGACCTGGTTGGCGTAGCGCTGGTATTCGAGCGCCTGCAGGTAGTGCGCGACGGCGATGAGGTTCACTTCCGGCGGCAGCTTCATCGCCGGATGTCCCCAGTAGCCGTGCGCGAACGGTCCGAGTTGTCCGCTGTCGACGAGTCCTTTGACGCGCGTCTTCACCGCGGCCATTTCTTTCGCCGAGTTGTTCGGCCAGTCGGAGAGACTCTCCGCGATCGACGACGCTTTCTTCGGATCGGCCTTCAGCACCTGCGTGACGTCGACCCAGTCGAGCGCGGAGAGCTGATAGAAGTGCACGATGTGATCGTGCAGCGCGTGCGCAATCAGGATGAGATTGCGGATGTACTGCGCGTTTTTCGGAATCGGCAGGTTCAGCGCGTCTTCGACCGCGCGCACGGATGCGAGTGCGTGCACGGTCGTGCAGACGCCGCAGAAGCGCTGCGTGAAGAGCCACGCCTCGCGCGGATCGCGTCCCAGAAGAATGCGCTCGATGCCGCGCCACATCGTCGACGACGCCCACGCTTTCTGCACTTTGCCGCCGTCGACTTCGACGTCGATGCGAAGGTGTCCTTCGATGCGCGTGATCGGATCGATCGTGATCTTGGTCATGTCGTCTCCTGATGCCGGGGAGCAGGCTGAAAAGCCTGCGCTACACGAGAGTGCTCCTGGGCAGGCATGCCGCCGAGAATCGGGAATCGCTTCACCAGCGCGATGTAGATGGCGATCTCGAGCGCGATGAGGCCGATGCTGATGAACATCTCGGAGACGGACGGGAAGTAGTGCCATCCGGGTCCGGGCTGGAAGGCGACGAGGAACGTGTCGAAGCGATAGAGCCCGCCGGCGAGTGCGATGCACATCGCGCCGCGGAACGGATTCGCGATCATCGCCGGCATCAGCCAGAGGACGATCTCGATCCAGAAGATGATGCCGTAGAGATCGAGGTGCATCGCGATCGACAGGCGACTGCGCAGCGCGAGATCGATGAGACGCAGAGCGACGAATGCGATGCCCGCGAACACGGCGATCTTTTGCAGCACGGCGAGAAGCGCGGTGTGGCGCCGGCTGATCGCCGACTCGAACACGACCATCGCGTAGCCCATCGCGAGACACGTGATGAGGAAGAGCAGCGGCAGCAGCGGCGTGTTCCACAGCGGATGCAGCTTCGGTCCCGCCAGGAGCATGAGCGAGCCGAGCGACGACTGATGCATCGTCGGGAGGAGCATGCCGAGAGCGATGATCCAGACGAGAATGCGGTCGAGAAAGCGGGTGATGCGGCTCGGCTTCAACATCGCCGGCGTGAGCTCGATCCAGAGCACGCAGACGTAGGCCATGATGCAGAGCGCGACTTCGAGGAGCGCGGAGTTCAGGTTCCAGTTGCGGAAGTAGAGCGGGATCTTCCACATGTTCCACGGCCGGCCGAGATCGATGGCGACGGAGAGTCCGGCCATCGAGTAGCCGAGGGCGCTGGTGAGAATCGCGGGGCGCACGAGCGGGTGGTACTGGCCGCGATTGAAGATGTAGACGAGGAGCGCAACGGCGTAGCCGCCGCACGCGAGCGCGGTGCCGACGACGACGTCGAGCGCGATCCAGAGTCCGAGCGGGTAGCCGTCGGAGAGCGCGGTCGACGCGCCGAGGCCGATGGCGAACCGGCGGATGATCAGCATGATCCCGATCGCGGCAAGCAGCAGGAGGATTTTGAAGTTCCTACTCATCGCTGTCTCCTCGCCGGCGATTGCGGAACATCACCGCGCCGAGGAGCGCGTAGAGCGCAACCGGCGCGGCGAAGCCCTTGTACACGCCGTGCTGCACGCTCTGCTGCACGTGCGGCACGGCCTCTTCGCCCTGGAAGCGGAAGCCGAGTTTCTCGAACGGAACGTGCGAGAGGTAGAGGACCTGCGTGCCGCCCAGCTCACGCTCGCCGTAGATCTTCGGCACGTACTTGCCGGGATTTTTTGCGAGTCGCTCGCGCGCGTCGGCGAGGAGGTCGGCGTACCGGCCGAAGATCACGGCGCCGCGCGGACAGACTTCGCTGCATGCCGGTTCCTTTCCTTCCGCGAGCCGATGCCGGCACAGCTCGCACTTCACGATCTTCGGCGCCTTCTTCGACCACTCGAACTTCGGAACGTTGAACGGGCAGACGGTCTCGCAGTAGCGGCAGCCGACGCATTTGGCGGCGTCGTACGACACGACGCCGAACGCGCCTTTGTGCATCGCGCCGAGCATGCACGCCCCAACGCACGCGGGATCGATGCAGTGCATGCACTGCTTCTTCACGAACGATTGCTCTTCGCCTTCGCGATAAAGGGCGATCACGTTCTTCGTGTACTCGTTCAGTCCCTCCGGTGCGTCATACAAGCCGCCGCCGTAGCCGTCGACGTCCGGCGCCATTTCGTTCGCCTGCTTGCAGGCGACGACGCAGGCCTTGCAGCCGACGCAGCGCGTGGTGTCGTAGAGCAGACCGACGGCATCGGACGGCGCGACGCGCCGTTCGCGCGCTTCCGCGGCCGGGATGATGGTGAGCGTCGCGGCAGCGGCGGCGGTTTTCAGAAGTGACCGGCGATCGATGTCCATCGCTCACTCCTCTTTCGACGGGAAGTTGCGCGACGCGAGCAGGCCCGCGCCGATCAGCGCACCCCCGACGATCCCCGCGACTCCGGTCGCGACCGGACTGATTCCCTTGTGCTCGGCGGCGATCGGCGGATACGTGTTCGGCGGGACGGGATGGATGATGTCCGCGGTCTTGAAGATCGGGACGGTGAAGGCGACGTCTTTTTCCGTGCAGCCGACGCACGGCGAGCCGATGCCGATCGGCCAGCAGTCGACGACTTCGTTGAAGTGCCGCGTCGAGCACGGCGCGTGCGTGACCGGGCCTTTGCATCCGAGCTGGTAGAGACACCAGCCGCTGCGATGTCCGGAGTCGCCGAACTCTTTCGCGAAGCGGCCGGCGTCGAAGTGCGCGCGGCGCGGGCAGTGATCGTGAATCACGCGGTCGTACGCGAACTTCGGGCGTCCGAGAGAATCGAGCTTCGGCGGTTTGCCCGTGGCGGCGAATTCCAGAATGGTGGCGAGGAGAACGTACGGATTCGGCGGACAGCCGGGAAGATTGACGACCGGCTTGCTCTTGATGATCGAGTCGACGCCGGTGGCTCCCGTGGGATTGATGTTGCTCGATGGAATGCCGCCCCACGACGCGCACGAGCCCATCGCGACGACGGCCGCGGAGTGTGCGGCGACATCGCGGAGCATGTCGATTCCGTTGCGGCCGGCGATCTTCAGATACGTCCCGCTCTCGCCGGTCGGAATCGATCCCTCGACGACGAGGATGTACTTGCCGTCGTTCTCCTTCATCGCATCGGCGAGCGCGTGCTCCGCGTCGTATCCCGAGGCGGCCATCACGGTCTCGTGATAGTCGAGGGAGATGACGTCGAAGAGCAGCGTGGCGAGATCGGGCTGCGACGTACGCAGGAGCGTTTCCGTGCAGCCCGTGCAGTCCTGCATGTGCAGCCAGATCACCGACGGACGTCTAGCGCGTCCGATCGTTGCCGCGACGGCTTCGGGACTCAGGAAACTCGTGATGGCCAAACCGGCCGGCGCCGCGACCATCAACTTGCCGCAAAACGTCAGGAAATCGCGCCGGCTCGCGCCGGAGCGCCGCAGTTGTTCGGCGATTGTGCTCATGCGCCGAATGTAGGCGCGTGGCCGGTGATCACGCGTAGCGAGCGGCACGGGCGGCTGTGCGAACTCACACAAGCGCGTGTGCGTCGCCGGGTGCTATATTCGGTTCATGTCAACCGCCCCTGTCCTCGCCGCTCCGAGTCGGGTGGACGATCCCGATCAGCGGGTGATTCTCGGCGGCATCGACTGGCGGCAGTTCGAAACCTTCCTGGTGACGCTCGGCGATCGCGCCGGCGTGCGCGTGACTTACTTGGAGGGACAGCTCGAGATCATGAGTCCTTCGCAAACCCATGAACTGCTCGCAAAATTGATCGCGCGTCTTCTCGAGGCCTATGCCGATGAGAAGGAAATCGTTTTCGAAGGCTACAAGTCGATGACGATACGCAGCGCTCCGAAGCGGCGCGGAATCGAGCCGGACGAGTGTTATGCGGTTGGCGCACGGAAAGATACTCCCGATCTCGCCGTGGAAGTGATCTGGACTCACGGCGGGCTCGACAAGTTGGATGTCTATCGCGGTCTTGGCGTAAGGGAAGTTTGGATCTGGAAAAAAGAGGAGCTCCAGGCATACGAGCTTCGCGGCAACGCTTACGTCGAGATCTCACAGAGCGTCGTCATTCCGGGCCTCACGCCATCGTTCATCCGGCAGTTCCTCGACTGCGAGACTCAGACCGAGGCCGTGCGGAAGCTGAGGAGCGCGTTGCGGAAGTGACACCCGGATCACTTCAACGTCAGTGACACGTTCTCTCCCGCGCTGACCTCCGCCGAGGCCTTCGGATCGGACGCGTTGTTCGTCCCGGCATCGCCGTCGGAGTCGAGGCGTGCTTCGAGGTGGAAGTGTGCGGGAAGTGCGCCGCCCATCATCGTGTCGGCGCCGCCGAAGTCGAAGGTGAGGGGGAAGGCGTTGGTGTCGATGCGCTTCACGGCGACGGGATGTCCTTTGGCTCCGTCCGCGCGCGCGATCACGTAGACGATTCCGCTCTTCGATGGATCTTCGAGCGCGAGCGTGACATGGACGAGTTTTCCGTCGACCGGCGCAGCCGCGGATGCGGACGCGGATGCGAGCGGCGGATGATCGGGAGGAAGGTTCGATGCGCTCTGCTGCATTTGCGCGAGCACTTGCTGCAGGCGCGGCGCGTCGTTCGGGTGTGTTTTGATCGCTGAGTCGATGGCGGCCGCTGCAGCGTCGTGATCGCCGGCCTGGGCGCGCGCGGAGGCGAGTGCGACCCATGCGTCGAGCAGTGCGGGATCTTTTTTCGTTGCGGTCTCGAGCTGCGTGCGCGCCTCGTCGAGTTTGCCCATCGACATCAGCGCGATCGCGTTGTAGGTGAGCGCGCGCGGCTCGTCGGGATGTTTCGCCAGGACCGCTGTGGTCTGTTCGAGCACGCCCTTCAGGTCGTCTTTCGCGAAGAGGTCTTTCGCGCGCGCGATGCGGGATTCGACGTCTTCGGATTTGGGCGCAGGCTGGAAAGCCTGCGCCACACGGAGGCCGATGAAGCCGAGGACGAGCGTCGTTGCGACGCCCCAGACAAAGCCCTTCAGAACGGGGCGTGGTTTCGATTCGGTCTTTGCGCGGCGGCGCATCACGACCATCAGCAGCAATCCGAGAATCAGTCCGGCGGCGAGAACGGCAATGGCGCTGGTCCAGTTGGTAGAGGTGTTCATGACAGTGCACCTTTCGTCAATTTGCGGAGTGTGAGGAGAACGAGGAACGCGCCGGCGGCGAGCGCCGCGATCGGAAGGATCCAGACGAGCGTGTTCACGCCGCGGAACTTCGGACGCAGCAGAACGAACTGTCCGTATGAGCGTTCGAAGTGCCGGTCGATCTGTTCCTGCGTGTAGCCGCGCGCAACGAGGTCGCGCACTTCGGCCTTCATGTTCACGGCCATCTCCGACGGCGAGTCGGCGATCGAGAGTCCCTGGCACACCGGGCAGCGGATCTCCGACGCGATTGCCTGCGTGCGCCGCTCGAGCTCCCCGCCTTGCAGCGGCGTGCCGTGCGGCGGTTCCGCGATTCCGATCAACAGAATGAGCGTGAGGATCATGGTGTCAGCACCTTCGCGAGATACGACTGCAGCTGTTCCGGCGAGAGCGGTCCGTCGTATTTCGCGACGACGATGCCGTTCGCGTCGATGAAGAACGTTTCCGGCACGCCGCCGACGCCGTACGCGATCGCGGTCTTGCCGCGTTCATCGATCACGGTCGGATACGCGGCGCCGCGCTGCCGCATGAAGTCGAGAATCTTCGCCTCGTCGTCCTGGAAGACGACGCCGAGAAATTGCACGCGGTCTCCGAGCTCGCCCGCCGCGGCCGTGAGCGTCGGATGTTCTTCCCAACAGGGACGACACCACGTCGCCCAGAAGTTGACGACCATCGGTTTGCCGCGAAACTTCGTGAGTGCGATCGTTTCGTTGCTGCCCGCGACTTTCAGCGCGAAGGATGGAGCGGGATTGCCGACCAGCGGCGAGTCGATGTGCGACGGATCGTGACCGAGCCCGAGGAAGAGCACGCCGACGAGTGCGGCGGTGACGATCGTGCCGATGATGAGGACGGTGCGGTTCATGGCGTGTGGGACAGCGTTTCGAGTTTGTCGATGAGCGCAGGCTGGACAGCCGGCGCCACACGGCGGAAGCGAATGAGCGAGATCGCGCCGCCGATCGCCATCAGCACGACGGAGAACCAGATCCACGACACGAACGGCGTCGTGATGATCAGAAGGCTCGCGCGGCTCTCCTCGAGACTCGCGATCGAGATATAGAGATCGCCGCCGATCGTCGAGTAGACGTCCGGCGTTCCGATCGGCTCGCGCATCATTTCGTATTGGTTCATGCGCGGTTCGAGCGTCTTGATCGCTTTGCCATTCTTCGCAATCGCGATGAGCGCGACGGAGGACATGCGATGCGGCTCGTTGCGCAGCTCGGTGCCGAGGAAGGTCACGCTGTAGTTGCCGGTCTTCGCGGTCTGCCCCTTCGCCAGCGTCACCTCGGTTTGCGTGCGCATCGTGCTCGAGAGGGCGATCGCGACGATCGCGATCGCAAAGCCGAGGTGGATGACGTATGCGCGCGTGGTGCGTGCTTTCCAGCCCGCCTTCCACATCGCCGACACCGTCACCTGAATCGCGTAGCCGCCGAATGCGAGCGTGAGGATCGTCCACGGGTTCCGCGCGCCGAATGCGACGCCGGCGATGGTCAACATCGCGGCGCCGATGAGCGGCGGCAGCAGCGCGCGTTTGATCTCCTCGCGCGATGCGCGGCCCCATGGCAGTGCCGGTCCGACGCCGAGGAGGAAGAGCAGCGCGACGCCGGCCGGCACGACCATCGAGTCGAAGTACGGGCGGCCGACGCTCATCTGCTTGCCGCTGATCGCTTCGACGACGAGCGGAAACAGAGTCCCGATCAGTACGGTGAACGTGAGGATGGCGAGAAGGAGATTGTTCAGGAGGAAGCTTCCCTCGCGGCTCACCGCGCCGTCGATCGATCCGTCGGATTCGAGGGAATCGATGCGCAGCGCGAGGAGCGTCACCGTACCGATCAGGACTGCCGCGAGAAACACGAGGATCGTCGGACCGATCGCGCTCTGCGTAAAGGAATGGACGGAATTGAACACGCCGGAGCGCGTCATGAACGTGCCGAGGACCGTGAGGAGGAAGCTCGCCTGCACGAGCGTGATCGTCCACCCCTTCAGCACGCCGCGGCGTTGCAGAATGATCGCGCTGTGCAGCGCCGCCGTTGCGGTGAGCCACGGCAGGAGTGATGCGTTCTCGACCGGATCCCACGCCCAATATCCGCCCCATCCGAGGACTTCGTACGCCCACCAGCCGCCGAGCATGATCGCGAGCGTGAGGAAGATCCACGACAGGAGCAGCGAGTTGCGAATGAGGCGGAGGAACGTGAGCTCGAGCCGCCCGCGGAAGAGCGCGGCGGTGGCGAAGCCGAACGGGATCGTCATGCCGACGTAGCCGAGGTAGAGCATCGGCGGATGCGCGACCATGAGGATGTGGTTCTGCAAAAGAGGATTCGGTCCCGGTCCGTCGAGCGGCACGGGCGAGACGGTGAGGAATGGATTGGCCGGCCCGGCGATGAGGAAGCTGAAGAACGATCCGCACGTGAGCCACGTCGCGATCGCGTACGGCATCTCGCCTTCGTGTCCGATGCGCGTGAGCAGCGTCGCGGCGGCGATGAAGATGCCGAGGACGAAGCCCCAGAAGAGAATCGAGCCTTCGAGCGACGACCAGAGGCTGACGATCGTGACCCACAGCGGCACCGCGCGCGATCCGACGTGCGCGACATAGCTGACGGAGAAGTCATGCGTGACGAGCGCGCGCTCCATGACCAGCGTCGCCAGCACCATCAGCGCCGCGAATGCATACGCGAAGCGCCGCGTCCATTGGAGTCCGATGAGCGACTTCTTCGCGCCGCTGGCGAAGCCGAGAACTGCGCCGGTCGTCGCGGCGAGCAGCGAAGCGAGAATGAGCAGGCGTCCCAATGCCGCCAGCGTCATTTCGCCTCCCGGATGTACTTCTCCATCTGCTGCTGATCGACCGGATGGCCCGGCTTCGGCGCGCGATATTGATTGTTGTGCGAGACCATCAGCCGGTGGCACTCGAACGCGCCGCCGCGCGTCATCGTCCCTTCGACGACGACACCGATGTTGTCGCGGAACATCTGCGGCGGAACGCCGGTCGACCTGACGTGCACGAGCGTGCCGGCGTCCTGGACGTCGAACTCCACGCCGGTCGTGCCGGATCGGCGGATCGATCCCGGCGCAACCATCCCGCCGAGGCGGATCGTCGCGCCGTACGCTTTCCCGCCGGACGCGCGCAACTGCGTGGGCGTCCAGTAGTAGACGAGATTCTTGTTGATGCCGCTCGCGGCGATGAACGCGAAGGCCAGCGCCGAGACGCCGATGGCGATGAACAGGAAACGGTTCGGCTTCATGGTCTTATCTTGCGTCGGCAGTTTCCGTGGCGCGGGAGTGCCGCTCACGCGTTGAGGTGATGACGATCACGCGAGCTCAGTAGAGCGCGCGCGACGCGTCGGCGATCGTGAGGTGCCGCTGCGCGTGCGCCGGAGCCGTGGGCCGCGTGAGGACGAGATCGGGATGGCGCATGCGAAAGTCTTCGACCAGCTCGCAGTGCGCGCAGACCGCGACGGAATGTTCGAGGACGCGCGGAAGATCTTCCGGCGCGATGTCTTTCCATTCGTGCAGCTCGCCGTCGACGAGCAGGCCCGGCATCACCGGGCCGCCGATCTCGCGGATCGGCTTGCGGCAGTAGGTGCAGTCTCGTTCGGCATACCAGCGCGCGACGATGTTGTGCACGAGCGTCTCTTCCGGCGACGCCTCGATCTGCGGCGCGCACGCCTGATCGCATCCGGCGCGCTCCGGCCAGCGCGAGCAGGCGGTGATGGCGAAGCGCGGCCGGCTCACGATCCATGTTCCCGCCGCAAGCGCGGCGTTGATCTTCGCGCTCACCGGCGCGTGCGTTTCAGGACAGGTGACGATGCGCTTCCCTCGATAGCGGAAATACAACGCGCTGAAGAGCGCGACGAGCGCGAGGGCCACTCCGATGAAAAATGCGATTCCGAATCCGCTTCCCATACGTCACCTCATCTGAAATAACTGAAGGATCTGATCGCGCGTCGGCGGCGGCGCGCTTCCGCGCGCGCGCCTCTCGATCTGCGCGAGCTCGTCGAGCAGCGTCGGCCGCGCGACTTCGTACAACACGCCCGTCGTGAGTACATCGTGCTCGCCGGTGAAGCGCAGCGCGGCCTCGCGCGACGTGACGTCGTGGTCCGCCGGAATCGCGCGCGTCTTCGCGCGCAGCTCTTTGTGCTGTTCTTCGCCGCGCCAGGTGACGCAGGGCGAGAGGATGTTGAGGAAGGCGAAGCCGTGATGCCGGATCGCGCGCGTCATCAGCTCGGTCGTTCCCTTTACGTCGCCGGAGAAGCCGCGCGCGACCCACGACGCGCCGAGGGAGATGGCGAGGGCGCAGGGATCGATCGCGGGATCGGGATTGCCGTACGTCGTCGACTTCGTCTTGTCGCCAGTCGGCGTGGTGGGGCCGGCCTGTCCCTTGGTCAGGCCGTAGATTTCATTGTCCATCATGATGTACGCGATGTCGACGTTGCGACGCGCCGCGTGCATGAAGTGATTGCCGCCGATCGCGAGTCCGTCACCGTCGCCGCCGACCGCCACCACCGTCATGCGCGGCGACGCGACTTTCGCGCCGATGGCGATCGGGAGTGCGCGTCCGTGCAGCGAATTGAAACCGTACGTCTCCACGTATCCCGGCAAACGCGACGAGCAGCCGATGCCGGAGACGAGCACGGTTTCGTGCGGCGCGCAGCCCGCGGCCGCGAGCGCGCGGTAGACGGAGTTGAGGACGGCGAAGTCGCCGCAACCGGGACACCACACCGGTTTGAGATCGCTCTTGAAATCGTTCGCGTTCATGCCATCACCTTCTCGACCGCGGCGGCCATCACTTCCGAAACCGTCAGCGTTTTTCCTCCCGACCGCGCGAGCACCGCGGTTCGCCCGCGCGGCAGATCGATCTCTGAGCGGAGGTAGCGATGGAATTGCGCGGCATGACTGAGCTCGACGACGAGAATGCGCTCGCACTGATCGACGAACGCCTGCAGCTCGCTGGCCGGCAACGGCGCGAGAATGCGCGGCACGAAGGCCGCGACGCTCGCGCCCATCCCGTTCATTCGTTCGACGGCCTCGCGAACGGTTCCGGCCGACGATCCCCAGCAGAGGATTCCCAGCTCCGGATGTTCGGCGCCGAAGCGCCGGAACAGGCGATAGCGGTCCGCGATCGCGTCGAGCTTGCGATGACGCTTGTCGTTCATCTGTTCGTGCACGACGTACATCGAGCTCGGTCGTCCGAGCTCGTCGTGTTCGAGTCCGTTCGTTTGATACATGCCGTGCTCGATGCCCGGAATCGTCATCGGCGAGACGCCGTCTTCCGTGTAGGCGTAGCGCTTGTACTCATCGACTGGAAGTGCGATCCGCCGCTGCACGACGTCGTGGACGAGCGACGCGGCGTCGACGGTCTCACGTCTCTGTCCGATCAACTGATCCGACAGGACGATCACCGGCAGCTGATACTCCTCGGCGATGTTGAACGCGTCGACCGTCGTGTGAAACGCATCTTCGACGTCGCAACAGGCGAGCACGACGCGCGGCGTATCGCCGTGACTGGCGTAGAGCGCGTGAAAGAGATCCGACTGTTCGCTCTTCGTCGGAATGCCGGTCGAAGGTCCGCCGCGCTGCACGTCCACGATCACGCTCGGGATCTCCGCGATCGATGACAAACCGAGCATCTCCGCCATCAGCGAGAGGCCCGGACCCGACGTCGCGGTCATCGCTTTCGCGCCCGCGAACGAAGCGCCGACGACCGCTCCGATCGCCGCCAGCTCGTCTTCAGTCTGCACGCACGCTCCACCGATGCGCGGCAGCCAATCCGAAAGGAAGTGCAGGATCTCGGAGGATGGCGTGATCGGATAGCCCGCGAAGAACGTGCAGCCCGCATGCAACGCGCCGAACGCCGCGGCCTCGTTGCCGGACATGAGTAGATGCGGCGTCCCCGTGTAGCGCAGGCTTTCCAGCCTGCGCCCCAGGGAGGCAGGCTGGAAAGCCTGCCCCACACCAAAAGCTTTCAAATTCGCTTCGATCACCGTTTCGCCTTTCTTGCGAAAGCGCTTCTTGATCGCGGCGCGGATTTCGTCGCCGGGAATGTCAAACATCGCCCCGAGGATGCCGATCGCGACCATGTTCTTCTCGCGTGCGAGCTCGCCAAACGGGACGGCGATGCAGCGAAGCGCCGCGAGCTCCGCGGGTGGCGGATCGTTCGGCTCGTGAAAGACGACGCAGTCCGGCGACAGCGCCATCTCGCTGCGGAAGCGCGCGAAGTCGGCGAAGCGGAACACGACCAGCGCGTCATTCGATTCGGCCGGCGCGACGAGCGGCGCGCTGCTGATGCGAACGGTGCTCGACGACTCGCCGCCTCGAATCTGCGGTCCGTACGCCTCGGTCTTCATGACATGCAGGCCCCGCGCGGCGCAGGCCATTGCGATCAGATCGCCGGCGACGACTGCGCCGTCGCCGCCCGATCCCACGATCGAGAAAGTGATTGCGTTCTCCATGTGCGCAATGTCGCGCACCGCCCGAACGCGCGGCGATGCCGCCGGTCACTACGGCGGGTGACGATCGTCACCTCGTGCAGCGACGGCCCATCCCACGATGCACTGAGACAATGTCTCAGCTCCCAACCACCCGGAGACTCCTGCTCGTCGGCCAGCCGAACGTCGGCAAGTCGCTGATCTTCACGCGCCTCACGCATCGCTACGCGACCGTGTCCAACTATCCCGGCACGACTGTCGAGATCACGAGCGCGCTGGCGGAGGTCGACGGCGAATTGCGCGAAGTGATCGACACCCCCGGTACGAACACGCTCTCGCCGCAGTCGCATGAAGAGCGCGTCACGCGCGATCTGTTGCTCGATGCCGTCGATGCCGACGTCGTGCAGGTCGGCGACATCGGCAATCTCCGCCGCACGCTGCTGCTCTCGCTGCAGCTCGCCGAGCACGACGTCGCGTTCACGCTTTGCCTCAACATGAGCGACGAGCCGAATGCGCCGGCGATCGACATCGACGCACTCGCCGATCGCATCGGCGTGCCTGTCGTCGCGGTGTCGGCACTGCGGCGCTGGAACCTTGAGAAACTCAAGCGGCACGCGGTGCGCCCCACACGCCCGAGATTGATCGCGCAATACTCGCAAGCCGTCGAAGAGGCGATTGCTGCGAGCGGAAAATCACGCGCCGAAGCGCTGACCGATTTGTCGGACACGTCATTCGCCACGGAGATCGCAGCTGCACGCCTGGCGTTCGTGGACGAAGTCCTCTCGGGGAACGCAGGCTCTCCAGCCTGCGCGCCCAGGCCGGGTGAGCGCTTCGGCCACCTCTGCATGCATTCGATCTGGGGCTGGCCGATTCTTCTCGCGGTGTTGTACGCCGCCTGGCTCTTCGTCGGAAAGTTCGGCGCCGGCACGCTCGTCGATTTCGTGGAGCGCTCGATCTTCGAAGGGTGGATCAATCCGTGGGCGACGCGAATCATCGACGCGATCGTCCCGATTGCCTTCGTGCGCGACCTCCTCGTCGGTCCGTACGGCGTGATCACGATGGCGCTTACCTACGCGATCGCCATCGTCCTTCCGGTCGTCATCACCTTCTTCACGCTTTTCGGCATCCTCGAAGACTCCGGCTATCTGCCGCGTCTCGCGGTGATGTTGCATCGCACGTTTCGGCGCATGGGCCTCAACGGCAAGGCCGTGCTTCCGATGGTCCTCGGCCTCGGCTGCGACACGATGGCTACGCTGACGACGCGCGTGCTGGAAACGAAGAAAGAGCGAGTGATCGTCACGATCCTTCTCGCTCTCGGCATCCCATGCTCCGCGCAGCTCGGAGTCATCATGGCCATGCTCGGCCGCCTCGGTCCGGCCGCGACGCTGATCTGGCTCGGCGTCACGCTCGTGACGATTTTCATGGTCGGGTTTCTGTCGTCGAAGGTCGTCCCCGGTACGACCGGCGACTTCATCGTCGAGATTCCGCCGATGCGCGTGCCGCGGCTGTCGAACATTCTGATCAAAGTCCTCGCGCGCACGGAGTGGTATCTCAAGGAAGCGGTCCCGCTGTTCATCGTGGGCACGCTGCTGCTGTACGTGCTCGACGCGACGCATCTGCTCGCGATCCTGCAGCGCGGCCTCTCGCCGCTCGTCGTCACGGTTCTCGGACTTCCCGCGGAAGCGGCGAACGCCTTCTTGATCGGGTTCCTGCGGCGCGATTACGGGGCCGCCGGTTTGTACGCGATGCAGCGCAGCGGCGGGCTGACTCCGAATCAAACCGTGATCGCGCTGACCGTCATCACGCTCTTCATTCCGTGCGTCGCGAACTTTCTGGTGATGATCCGCGAGCGTGGCAAGCGCGCGGCAGTTGCGATCGCCGCATTCGTGACGGTGTACGCATTCGCCATCGGCGGTGTGCTCCATGCCGCGTTCCGCATGTTCGGCGTGAGGCTCGGATGAGCAACGAACGCACGTACGAATGTCCGCTGTGCGGCACCGACTTCGCCGGCACGGAATGCCGCTCGTCGTGTCCCATGTCGCGCGGCTGCGCGATGGTCCGCTGTCCGCATTGCGGATACGAATACGTCGAGAGCGGCCGATTCGCCGACATGCTTCGCCGCTGGATTCGGCGCGGACCGGAGAAAATAGCGGAGGACGGCGAGATCATTCCCGTCGCCGAGATGCGCGTCGGATCGTCGGCGCCGGTGGCGTACATCACGCCGTCATCCCCTGCGCGTCTCAATCGACTCGCGTCCTACGGCATCGCCGCGGGAAGCGACGTGCGCCTCATCGCAAAACGTCCGGCGGTCGTGCTCGCGTGCGGCTCGTCGTCCATCGCCATCGAAGACGACGTCGCGCGCGAGATCTACGTGCGCAACACCAATCCGGCGGCGTAGGCCAGGAGCGCCGCGATCGATCCGATCGCAAGCGTCTCGAGACCGGCGCGCCACCACGACACGACCAGCCACCGGCTCCGCGCCGAGCCGACGGCGAAGAACACGATGAGCGTCATCGCGATCGACACCGCGAACGCGCTCTTCACTCGCAGCACGAAAGGAAGAAGCGGAACCACTCCGCAAAGCACGAACGCGCCGAACGTGCTCCACGCCGCGCGTGACGCCGACCGGATCTGTTGCGGCAGGCCGTGTTCCTCGGACAGCATGAAGCGAATCCACCGCTCGTGGTCCGCGGTGACGATCTCCACCACGCGCTCGAGATCGTCGCCGGTGAATCCTTTCGACGCGAAGATCTGCCGCACTTCTTCGCGCTCGCCCGCGGGATCGATCGCGATGTGCCGCGTTTCCTGCGCGCGCAGCGCATCCGCTTCCTGCCGCTCCGTGCGCGTGCCGAGAAAGTTGCTGGCCGCCATCGAGAAGCCGTCGCCGAGGAGATTGGCGACGCCGAGGATGAGGATGATGGCCGGCGAGAGCTCGGCGCCGACGACGCCGGTGACGACGGCGAACGTCGTGACCGATCCGTCGATGCCGCCGTAGACCCAGTCGCGAAGATAGCTGGACCGCGGCCCCGCCGCGAGTCGCGCGCGAATGGCCTCGGGCGTGTGCTCGTGCTCCATCAAATACTGACCATCGATTCGAGCTCGCGCTTCTCGAGGACGAGAACCGTCGAGCCCTTCACTTCGATGATCTTTCGTCGCTTGAAGTCGCTCAGCAGCCGCGTCACCGTCTCGCGCGTCGTGCCGACCATCTGCGCCATCTCTTCGTGCGTGAGGAGAACTTTGAGGCGTACCCCTTGCGGCGTGCTCTCCCCGTTGCGATTGCACCAGTCGAGCAGAAGCTTCGCGAGCTTCTCCGAGGTCGTCTGCGCCAGTCCGAGCGAGCGGATCTCGCGCTGCGCCGACTGATACTTTTCACTGAGCTGCTGCGCCGTGTGCATGCACGCCTCGGTGTGCCCGCTGAGAAACCGCAGAAAATCCTCCCGCTTGATGAAGTTCAACTGCGCAGGCTCGATCGTCTCCGCCGTCACTTCGTACGGCCGCCCGAGAATCGTTGCGCTCGCGCCTAACATCTCACCCGGCTCCGCGATCTTCACGATCAGCGTCTTCCCTTCGCTCGACGAAGTCGTCAGCTTCGCCCGCCCGCTGCAGAGAATGAACACCCCGCGCGGATCCTCCCCGTCGACGAACAGCACCGAGCCTTTCGGATAAACACTCGTGAACTTGATCGCGTCGAGCGTCTCCATCGTCCCGGGCGACATATTGCAGAACAGGCGCTCGACCTTTCGCGCGCAATCCGTGCAGCTATTTTGGATATCGATGTTGTACGGCGACGGCATAGATGCCTCCGTCACAGAATGTGGAGGCAGAGGCGGGTCTCAGCCTGCGACGGGCGTCATGGATTGGCGTGACGGATGTCACCGGCGGTTGGTTACTGGGGCAGGATTTGAACCTGCGACACCCGTAGTGCCGTCGGCGCACGGTACTCCGAAGGCGCGCAGAAGATGATCGACCGCTGACACGACCCAACAGAGCTCGCTCTCCACTCTCCGGTAAGCTTCGGATCTGAATGGTGCGTCCTACGAAGAAACGGAACGTGTCACGGCTCCACCAGCCTGCGGACATGTCGCTCGAGGCCTGGCAGAGAGAGCTGCGCAGGCAGTTTGGCCGGGAACAGACGTTTCACATCGAGAACGTAGGTGAGCATCCGATCTTCTCCGAGTTCCGGGTCGCGAATCCCGCGAGCGGCAGCGTGTACCGCGTGGCGATTCGTGGGGCGGAGCCGGATCGGAACTTCTGCTCCTGCGCCGATTTCAAGACGAACGCTCTCGGCACCTGCAAGCACATTGAAGCCACCCTGGTCTCTCTGCTGCGGAAGCGCGGTGCGAAGCGCGCTCTGCTCGCCGGTTACCAGGCGCCGTACAGCAGCATCAGCATCGACTACGGTGCGCAGCGGCATGTGCGGTTCCGCATCCGCAGCGACTGCCCGGCGGCTCTTCGGCGCCTCGCCGGCAAGCACTTCGATGCCGGTGGCCGATTGAAAGACGAGGCCTTCGATCACTTCGATACGTTTGTTTCAGCGGCGAAGGAGATCGATCCCGAAATGCGCATCTACGAGGACGTACTGCCGTTCGTCGCAGAGGTGCGCGATGCGCGACGCAGGGCGGAGGTGATCGATGGCACGTTCGCGAAAGGCATCCGCAGCCCCGAGCTCCAGGGTCTTCTGAAGACGACGCTCTATGACTATCAGAAGGAAGGCGCGCTGTTCGCGGCTCGCGCGGGGCGGAGCCTCATCGCCGACGAGATGGGGCTCGGCAAGACGATCCAGGCCATCGCTGCCGCGGAGATCATGGCCCGGCACCTCGGCGTCGAGCGCGTGCTCGTCATCTGTCCGGCATCGCTCAAACATCAATGGTCGCAGGAGATTGCTCTCTTTTCCGATCGTTCCGCGCGCGTGATCGAGGGGCTCGTGCCCGCACGTGCCGCGGCGTTTCGCGAAGACGACTTCTTCAAGATCATAAACTACGACACCGTTCATGCGGACATCGACCGGATCCGGAGATGGGCGCCCGATCTCGTGGTCCTCGATGAAGCTCAACGCATCAAGAACTGGTCGACGCGCACCGCCAGGTCGGTCAAGCGAATCGCCTCCGCGTATGCGGTCGTCCTCACCGGCACGCCGCTCGAGAACCCGCTCGAAGAGCTGGTGTCGATCGTCGACTTCATCGATCCCTTCCGGCTCGGCCCGACGTACCAGTTCCTCGACGCGCATCAGACGAAAGACGAAAACGGGCGCGTGACCGGCTACCGCGATCTCGATCGCGTTGCGACGACGCTCTCTTCCGTGGTTCTGCGGAGGCGCAAGAAGGAAGTTCTCAAGCAACTTCCGGAACGGATCGAGAAGCAATTCTTCGTGGCCATGACGCCGCAGCAGGTCCAGCATCATGAGGAGAACCGGGAGATCGTCGCGCGAATCGCGATGAAGTGGCGCAAGCACCGTCATCTATCGGAATCGGATCAGCGTCGCTTGATGATCGCACTGCAGCGCATGCGCATGTCGTGCGACAGCTCGTACCTTCTCGACGAGACCAGCGACCATGGAAAGAAATCCGGCGAGATCACGACCCTGCTCGGCGAGATTCTGGAGGAAGAGGGGACCAAAGTCGTAGTCTTCAGTCAGTGGCTGCGCATGCACGAGATCCTGGCCTCGCGAATCGCCGCCGCGGGATGGGGACACGTCCTCTTCCATGGCGGCATCAGCAGCCGCGCGCGTGCGGGGCTCGTGCAGCGGTTCCGCGACGATCCCGCGTGCCGCTTGTTTCTCTCCACCGACGCCGGCGGTGTCGGTCTCAACCTGCAGCACGCCAGCGTCGTCGTGAACGTCGATCTGCCATGGAATCCGGCCGTGCTCGAGCAGCGCATCGGACGCGTGCACCGCCTCGGCCAGCGCAATCCCGTGCGCGTCGTGAACTTCGTGGCCGCGGGGACGATTGAGGAGAGCATGCTGTCGGTGCTGCGTTTCAAGAAGTCGCTGTTCGCGGGGGTGCTCGACGGAGGCGAGACCGAAATCTCTCTAGGCAAGAACCGGCTGGCCCGGTTCATGGAAAGCGTGGAAAGCGTCACGAATGCGATTCCACCCGCGGCACCGCCGCCGGAGCCGGAGCCGGAACCGGCAATCGAGTCCGGACAGCCCTTGGCGCAACTGATCGAGAGCGGCGTCGCGTTCCTGCAGCAACTTGCTGCTTCGCTCCCGGCATCCGCTCGCGTGGAAGTGAAACCGCGACACATCGAAGCGCGGAGGAACGACGACGGGTCGATGTACCTCGCCGTCCCCATGCCGAGCCGCGAGGCAATCGGCCAATTTGCGGAAGGCCTGGCGGCGCTGCTCCGCAGCATGCAGGAGTGACTCGATGGGGAGCACCGAAGACAAGGTTCGGCACTCGCAGCTCCTCCGAAGTTGTCGGGCGAAGAGTCGGCTCGTTTTGGTGTTCTACACTCCTTGGAGAGCCTTCAAAGGCAGAACGGCCGGGGTCATCTCCAGGCATGCCGGGCCCACGGTGCTAAGGTGAAGGCCTTTGTGACGTAAGGAGCGGAGTCATGACCACGATTTCTATCGAAGAGGCTCAGGCGAAGCTGCCGGATTTGATCCACCGCCTCCACTCGGGCGACGAGGTCGTCATCACCGAAAACAATCAGCCGGTGGCTCGGCTGGTCCACACGGCAGCTGAGCCGCTGCGGAAGCCTCGCCAACCGGGAATCCTCCGAGGATCGGTGGTGTACATGGCCCCGGACTTCGACGCGCCTCTGGAAGAGTTCAGGGACTACATGGAATGAGAGTCCTTCTCGATACCCATGCGGTGATCTGGTAGGTCGATCAGGACAGTCTCCTGAGCAACGCATCTCACGCCGCGATTGCTGACCCATTCGCGCCATCCGGCTCATCGTCCTCGGCGTTGAACGTCGGAGAATCCGCCTCGGTCCGTGAAGGAAACGGGAGGACGATCCTGACAAGCAATAGCGACGCACCGTTTTGCTGTCGAGCAGGTCGTGTAGCGCAGGCTTTCCAGCCTGCGACCGGGGACAGGCTGGAAAGCCTGTCCTACACGAGGAAGAACGGAGCTCAACGGTTCGCCCGCGGAGGAATTGGCCGGCCGAAGTCGCGCTCATACGCCTTGCGCAACCGCTGCACATGCGGAATGAGATCCGCGTGCGCCGAGGGACCGGGCGCGCCGAAGCGCGCCCGGTCTGGACTACTTGTGTCGCGTCACGACGCGTTTGCCGGTTTCGCCGGCACCGGCGGCTGCGCCGGCTTTTGCGGGTCGACTTCCGTGGCAGGCTTCGTGCGCCGGCGGCCGAACTTCTTGATCCGGCTCATGGCCTCCACGTGAGGGAGCAGCTGCGCATGCGCCTCCTCGCGCACGAGCTGCTTGCTGACGTGATAGGCCTGCAGCACGACCCGGCCGAGGCGATGACGGCGCATGAGATTCGCCAGAGTCACGCCGCGGAGGATCGAGCGGAACTCGTTCTCCACGACCGACCAGCGCGACAACTCGTCCTCGGCCTGATGCAACTCCTCCGGCGAATTGCCGATGGCGTGTTGCACGATCTCCGAGGAACCGACGGCGGTGATTGCGGCGCTGGTGAAGTCGATCGTCACCGACGCCTCGCGGCGGATCTGATGCACCTCGTTGCTCGGCAGTTGCACGAACTCGGGGATCTGCTCCCGGAGCACGCGCAGCTGTTCGACGACCTGCTCGGGCGTGAGCGGAGGCTTGTCCGAAGCCCCGGCCACACCGTTTTTCAATGAACTACCAAGGATAATAGACATGGTTCTTCCTTCTTGTCCTCGAGGGACGGTAGTGAACCGGCGAACGCCTGGCCGCGCATCCGCCGATTCGGAGAAATGTTCCCCGAAGGTCCGGATCCCCGGGAGCCAAAACCGGCAAACGCAAAGCGACACGATTACCGGTCTACGCGTTGAGGCAAGTGCTGGAGGAGCTCCGGCTCAACTCCACGTTGGGGGCGACAGGGACACAACAAAACAAAAACCCGCTGTCGCCTCACGCTTGCCCGGGACGTACTAGGCTACCCGTCGGTAGGTGTTTCCAGACCCTGCGCCATCTCGTCAGCAGCGTAACTCCGGCTGCCCGGGCGGCTGGGAAAAAAGATACTGCCGAACTCGCTGGGTGTCAAGGGGGGGCATCAAAAGAGGGGCATTAAAAGGTACCAACATTACGCGCGGATGGCCGGTTTGCGCACGTGGACCGGTCGTTCGCACGTGCGGATCGGCATTTCACGCGTGCGGAATGGTGGTTTGCGCGTGCGGAACGGCAGTCTGCGCGTGCGGAATGGCATTTCACGCGTGCGGATTGGCAGTTTGCGCGTGCGGATCGGTGGTTTGCACGTGCGGATCGGTGGTTTGCACGTGCGGAACGGCAGTTCACGCGCGCGGATTGGCAGTTTGCGCGTGCGGAATGGCAGTTCACGCGTGCGGATCGGTAGTTTGCGCGTGCGGAACGGCAGTCTGCGCGTGGCGGATCGGCGGTCTGCGCGTGCGAATCGGTAGTTTGCACGTGCGGAACGGCATTTCACGCGTGCGGATCGGTGGTTTGCATGTGCAGAACGGCAGTTCGCGCGCGCCGGATCGGTGGTTTTCACGTGCGGAACGGCATTTTGCACGTGCGGATCGGTAGTTCGCGTGTGCGGATGGGCAGTTTGCGCGTGCGGCTCGGGAACCCCATGGATGTGCGAGTACTATCCGGACGCCTATGTCGTTGCTCCGATCACATCTTGCGGTGCAGCCGGTCTCGGTCGTCATCGGCACACCCTGATCGTCATCGGTTGCGCCGATACAATTACCGAATGACCGATCTGCGAAACGCGGAGCGGCGCGCACGGCGCGGCGAAGTCGATCGACTATCTCTTGCTCACCGCGCTGCCGCATGGGGTCGTGGAGCACTCTTTCTTCAGCCGCAGCGACCTGTGAGATTCATTCGATCCACGATGGCTGAATACTATCCGCCAAGAAGCAGATGGAGCGCTCTACGTACCGGAACAGTTCGCGTTGCTCGACGTTTAACTCGCTGCGTTGCGCTTAGTGCAACAGGCCCAGCAAGTCCCGCGCCCTCTGCGCAAGCCACAATAATGCGTCGCCAAGCTCCTTGATTGTTTGCGGACCAATAAGCAGCGCGACCAGGACGGCGATGACGAACTGATACCGCTGCTCGAGATGCGACACAAGGTTCTGGATCTGCAGGTTCAACTCCGAGTAAAGCGCTTCATTCCGCAGCATCGCTTGAAATCGACCGTACAGATACGCGCCCTGTGGCTTATGCGTGACTTCGGGGAACCAGAATTCATTCTGAAACCGGATGAAGCTTTTAGAGATTCGCCGCGCGGCAAACAAATTCCGGAAAAGGCTGGGGTTTCGCTGAACCAGATCGGCAAAGAAGAAGCTCAGCCTCATTTTGAGAAACAGAGACAATAAGTACAGGCTCAGGTAGTCCGATTCTACATTGTGTGACAAAGTGTCAAGCGTAAACTTCTCCGATCGCGCTAAGAAAACCGTGTGCTCGGGCAGAGCGGCGGCTCGCCAGTTCAACCAGCGCGAGATGATGATTTCGCCGAAATCGTCAACCATGTCTTCACTCGGATAAAAGGCGGGATCGCTCAACTTGGTGAGTGTGGAGGTTTCGTACAAGACGCGATTCCAAGAGGAACTGAGGGGAGCGGATGGACCGCTTTCCAGTTCTCGTGCTGGGAGTGCGAGGAACGTGAACACCCGGAAACGGTCGCCATGGGTCTGGCCATCGGGCCCAAACGTATACTGCGTTGACGCCGGCCTAGTGCGGATGGCACTGACGAATTCAGTCAAGCTCGTTACGGCGGGAGACGTCGAAGCGGTCCAACCTTGCAGCATAAATTCCAGAAGCTCCCTGCCATCCAATTCCACGCGTTCGGCCGACCGCCAAACAGCGACTTTCATGTTTACACTGGGTGCGAACAGCGTGCTGACGCCATAAAGAAGGTCGTTCACGCGGTCTGCTTTAATCTCCGGATCTGCGGTGGCGACTTTGAGAACAATGAATCCAACATCCAACGGAAACAGAAGCAGATCGCTCCACTCAATATTAAATGTCAAGGGCTGCGACTCGCTCCCGCGCGCCACAAGCGTGAATGGGTTATGAGATTTCAGGAGAGACTTGTCGAGCGTCAGATGAACCAGCGCGTCCTGTGCGGACTTCGTCAGCACCTGGCCCGTGTGAAGCTTCAGCAGCTTCTCGCGCCGCACGGCAATATCTTTCGGGCTAGTTGGCCACGCAGGCACATCAGGAAACAGCAGGTCGCGAATGTATGGCAGGAAGAAGAATGTGTCGTCAAGGTGCCTTGCGAGAGCGTCACCTTCTAATCGATGCCACAAGTGCCGCCAGTTCGAAGCCGCGCCATCACCACCGCGGTTAGTCCGCCGAGGCAGCGAACGAAACGGATAGATCAGAAACGAGAAGTGGCGAGCCTGTTCGAGCTCCAGCGATTCACCCATTCTTTCCCTCCTTCCTCCGAGGCTAAATACGAGGTAGAATAACAGCACTCAGCAACCAAGCAGCTTTCAATAACACTTTGCGCGATGAGTGGGAGTGTCGTGACCGAGCGCCATTTTGGACTTCGGTTGCGCGAGAGAGCCTGCGTTCGGAATACGGGATGATAGGGCGCGCCGCCGTTTGTCGCGCACGACAAGGTTGATTTCGCCGGGCAGATCAGAGACGATCATATGTTGGGAAGCGATGTCATAGCGCTGATACGAAATCGTCGGAGCATTCGCGAATTCGTTGAACGGCCGGTCGCAAAAGAGCTCATCGAGCTAATCGTTGAATGCGGCTTGGCTGCGCCTTCTTCTAAGAACAGCAACCCTTGGTTCATCGTCACGGCCTCAGGTGACGACAAGAACAGGATTGTGGGCTGGCTGGAGGAGGCGTCTAATACTCCTGTCGGCGTCACCGAGCGCGCCCCGATTGACCCCATGACAGGCGTGACGAAAGAAGGTGTTTCGGATACGGTTGAGGAGTCAATCTCCACGATGAGGCAGTGCGATACGCTGTTGCTGCTCTTTAACCGTGGGCCATTTTCGCGAGGTGCCGAGACCATTGCGACGCTGATTGAGAAAGGTGGCCAACGATCGATCATTGGCAAGGCTCTCTATGGTTATGCCGGTGAGATTCTCGGTATCGGAGCGGCGGCCGAGAACATGCTGTTGGCGGCACGCGCCCTCGGACTCGGCGGGGTTTATATCGCGGATTCCTATCCAGCCAGACAGAGTATCAAGGCAAGCCTCGGTACGTCCAAGGAGCTGGTCGGCGTCATCGCATTAGGTTATCCCGCCTATGATGCGCCTCCGCGGGAATTGCGGCGAACGTTGACGGCCTCGTGGCAGGATGCGGTGGGGGCCATCGATAAAAGTCTCTCTGAGCTGGACTGATCAATGATTGGTGACATTTCTACGGACTGTGCCACTTCGGTCCACCACAATGACCGATCGGTGTCGCGAAAGCGGGTGCAATGCTGAAAGCCGTCGAGCGTCTCAAAATAGAACTGATGACTCATGGATTGACCATCGGCGAGGCGGCCCGGCAGCAATTGCAAGGGGCCGGGCTGCGGCCGCTGACCTTGGCCGACTATGCCTCCACCTCCGGGGTTTCAATGTGCTTGGAAGAGGAGATCTGGGTCAACGCCCCGATCGTCGACTTTAACCCGAACTTCGTCACGCAACCGGCTGGTGAACTGGTCTGGGAATCTGGCTGCTTCCAAGTCAGAAACCGCGATATCGAGGTGACCGCGTCGCCGGTACCGGTGCCGGATTATCACGACAAAACCAATGCGTGGGGTGAGAAGTACACGTCGTATGCGATTACCCACACGGACCGCGTCCGCATCTCGCCGATCCAGGGATGCGCCATTACCTGCCAGTTCTGCGATCTTCCGTATGAGTACAGATATGCCACAAAGCGAATCGCCGGTCTGATCGATTCCGTTGCGTGCGCCGCCGGCGATCCACTTGTAAAGGCGCAACACGTCCTCATCTCGGGCGGCACACCCCGACCCGAGGACTATTCTTACGAGAATGAGGTCTATGAACAGACGTGTCAGGCATTCCCTGGACTCGACATCGATGTGATGATGGCGCCGATGCCGGGCTTGCTGGATCCTACTCGGCTCAAAGCAGTCGGGATTCACAGCCTATCGATCAATCTCGAACTATTCGGCGAGGAGCGAGCCAGGAAGGTCATGAGCGGAAAGGCCAGACTATCTCGTCAGAGCCTGCTCGCATTCATCGAGGGCGCGGTCGATGTCTTTGGATGCGGGCGTGTGCGGTCACTGCTTATGCTGGGATTGGAGCCGCTGGAGGATACGCTCCGTGCGGTCGAGTGTTTGGCAGAACGTGGATGCGATCCTGTACTCAGTCCGTTCCGACCAGATCCGTCGACGCCGCTTCGCGCACTCGCTCCGCCGCGAACGAACCTTCTCATCGCCGCGTATGAAGGCGCGCGTGACATTCTGGAGAGATATCCTGACGTCAGGCTGGGGCCCCGTTGTATTCCGTGCCAGCACAATACGCTAACGTTTCCGGATGGAACCGACGCATACTACTATTCAGAGGCCAAGTGATGCGTCACCTTGGTGCGATCGCGGACCTTTCATCGGCCGAGGTACTTCAGATTCTCGATCGTTCCGAGGAAATGCGCAGCGGGGCGCGGTCGCTCATAGGGGCCGGCCGCGTTCTGACACTCGCGTTCTTCCAGGCCTCCACACGCACGAGAATCGGGTTTGCGTCCGCGGGCGTCCGGCTGGGATTTGGCACGGTTGATCTTCTTGCGGAACGTTACGACTTGCGAATGTCTTCGTCTGAATCGCTGGAAGATACAATTCGGGTTGTCTCCGCGTACAGTGACGCATTGGTGCTGCGGCACCCGGCGAATGATGCATGGACAACTGCGGTCACAGATGTGAGCTGCCCGATAATCAATGGCGGCAATGGCAACGGAGAGCATCCAACGCAAGCGCTCATTGACCTGTTCGCGATTCGTCGCGCGCTCGGACGGCTCGACGGCTTAACAGTAGGAATCGTCGGAGACATTCGAGGCAGTCGATCAGCGCATTCGCTTATGAGAGCACTGTCGCGTCTCGTACCGAAGGAGATCCGTCTCATGGGACCCGCCCTTCGTGTTGATACCACAGACGCGAGTACATGGTGTGCAGGCGTGACGGAGCAAGTCACCGTACTTCATCACCTGAGTCTTCGAAATTTGGACGTCATTTACGTCGCGGGACTACCTCCGGGTACGGGCGCCGATCGTCTCCCGGACGCGGAGAGGGAGCGGTTCGCGCTCACTCCTCAGTGTCTCAGACAGCTTCCCGATACTGGCGTGGTTCTATGCCCATTGCCGCGGATTGATGAGATTGCGCTCGAGATCGACAGTGATAGCCGCGCGCGGTTCTTTGAGCAGAGTGACGATGGATTATGGGTGAGAATGGCCGTTCTAGAACGCGCCACCAGTCATTCAAAAACCCCAGCGCGGAGCATGCGTTTTGCTGACGTATCAGGTTAGAGTCGCCGCGAGGCTAGTTTAAGACATAGGGGGCCCCGATGAGTAGTGTGAAGCCGAGCCGGACCTTGAAAGACGTACCGACGGAAGGGCTACCTGAGGACCTGCTGTCCGCTATCGAGAGCGCGATCAACGACACTGGTCGCAATCTGGAGTCCATGTCGTCATTCGTATCGCTGCTTGAACTTGGAGAGCGTTCGCTCGAACACCTGAGGAACCTTGCACTGTCAGAGTACCTGTTCAGTTGTAGCGACGCCCCGAGCTTTCACCAGGTCAAGTCGACATCGCAGCAGCTGACGGCGAAGTCATCGGCGGGATTGTCTCTAAATCTGCTCAACGTTTGCCTGACTGCACTTCATGCGCGACACCGGAAACAACAAGATTCGCGTTTCGTGTTGATGAGTACTGATTTATCAACTCATGATGTGCGAGAAGTTGAACCGTTCTGTTCGACGTGGGAAGCGATAAAGCAGCGTTGGTTGACTGCGCAGGGTCCCGTGCAAGAGTACCGTTCAATTATCGCCCAGCGAGTCACGTCGAAACGGTTTACATTGTTTATGTTTCTAGAGTGCATAGTGAATTGCCGGAATGCGTTCGCCCATAGACACTCATGGGCCATAAGAGAAGGTTCACCTCCGTTAAATCTATTTCTCAATGAGGATTTCTACGCGACGATCAATCCTCTTCTTGAGGTGGCGCTAACGGCGTACCTTGAGTACATCGGAGATGTTCTTGCTCGTTACCTCTCCTGTAGGGTTCTTGAAGTCAAAGTCATGACGGATGGATCTGAAAAGATTGCCAGCGTCGAGACAGCACGTCGTCAGAAGGTGCACAACCAGATTCCGGTGCTGAACCAGCATGTCGGTTCCGGAACTCGGTGGTTCGTCGACTTGACGACTCGGCAATTTTGCTTTCCGGCCGTGCGACCGACAGAAGTAAATAAGTTAGAGGAGCCTCTGTCGCTTACCGGGCAGTCCAGAGTGAGGAGTTCAGCCGCGGATCGTGACTCTTCGCCTAATGCCAACTCCCTGCAGAGTGACGTGCGTAAGGGGTTGCTTACACCCGTGCTGGGGCCAGGCTGTTATCGTGTAAGAAGCAACCTGTCGCGAGGGCGAGCGCACGTCGAGGAGCGCGCAGAACGACTTCGTCAAGTGTTCACGCGAGGAACACCTGAACAAGACTATGTGGATTCCGTCGTTGCGTCAAAACTTGGAGCGGCTGACCATGCGGTCGTGCTTGAGACGTTTGGAGTCGCAGATCCGCTCCCATTCGAGAAGAAAGAGTTGCTTAAGCTTCAGGCGGCTCTTGTGTGTCTGGGGGTCATACTCACCAGAAGCTTCGGCGAAGCGATTGGTAAACGGGTGGAGGCGATTGTCGACGTATTCGAGTTTTCCGTGACGATCGAATCACAAGAGGCGAAGCGCAAAATTGGGAGCCTGCTCGACCAGACCTTTGAGGCAGCCCAGAAGCTGTGCGATGCTCCTGGCGTCCAGGGAAACAGCATCAAACTCGGGCTTGGCGCGGTAGGGATTCGGCGAAGATTGGAAGTATTAAAGACGACCCTAACGCAGCCGACCTCGTCGCTAAATGTTCCGCTCACGCTACTCGAATGGGTAGGGGATCTGGTTTGGCACACGCTTCGTTTCTGCGCGCCAATGTACCCGGCGCCAGACGACTTAGCCTTTCAACTGTCCGTGTGTCAACCAGAAGCCCCTACGGCCAGTCGAAGGCCGACAGTCGGTGCGGCAGCGTCAGTCTTCGATCAAGAGGACCTCGCGCTCACCATTCAGAAATGGTTGCGGACATGGGCGCCGGCCGATCGTTATGACTCGACCGCATTTGATGAAGCCATCGCCCGGGCGCTCGTCCATGCTCTTCCGCGAGACGACGGCGGGCTTACCGGGACTTCCACGCGGCAGATGGTGAGAAGCAACGTTCGCTTCGTGCCGATCGCGCTTGACACGACCTTCGAGGACGGTCTGGAGCGCGTCTTTAGAGAGCGTGGAATGCCCCATCACGTGGCATTTCCAGCGAAGGTGACTTACGAGGACCCCGAGGACGACGATAGGCCGAAGGAATGTTGGATTCTGTATTCGGACTCCGGCGGCGGCGACGTTAGGTGGGTGTACCTAGCGAGTGACAAGGAGAAGTCTAGCGGCGGTCAAAGCCTAGAAACAATGCGCTTTAAAGGACCCTTAATCGTAAAGCTGAATGGTGCGCCGCTTACGCCGCTGCCATCCGGTGACGAACTTGGTGGCCTACAGCACATCGGCGTCGCATCCGTGGCTCACCGGGTAGTAGCATCCTATTCCGAAGTTATGCGCGCTCTGGGTCCAGACTCCGCGCTGCCCGCTGGTCTAGAAGGGCTTTTGGCGCTGCGAAAAGAAAGCCGCCGCAGAATTCTTTGCTTTTTGGGATTTCGACTGACCGATTCGAATAGCCGGTTACGGATCTACGGGCTGCGGCGTGGCGACTCAGCGCAATCCAGCGGGAGTGACGGGCCGTTCCGAATTCTGTTTGTGGACTCTCCGAGAGATCCAGTGCAGCACGCGTTTCTAAAGCTCGATCAGAGTCTGCTCGAAGCTACTCTTGAGGACGTCGCAATCCTTATCCGGGACACTGATGATCTATCGGCCCTCCCGGAAAAACTCTCCGGAGAAACGCGATGACGACTATGCCACAGCGAACATTTCGATCTCCATGGCCGGGCCCGGTGCCTTACAACGAGGATCGGGCGGATGTCTTCTTTGGACGTCAGACTGACGTCGAACTGCTGGTTAGAGCAATGATGGCGAGACGACTCAATGTTCTCTCGGCTCCGAGCGGTGTGGGCAAGAGCTCACTCATTCGGGCCGGACTGGTGCCTACCCTTCGCAGCCTTCGCGAGGAGGGGCAGGATTTCGGTCCTGTGCTGGTGCTCAGTTCGTGGGGGAACCTTTCCGCGGCCAGCCCCGCTTCAGTGATCGCGTTCGCGATTCGGAACGAGATCGAACGCGTTCATGGGTTACTGCCGAATGACGGTAGCCGTGTGGCGGAAGATTTCGTTGCTCTCATGGATGTAGCACTTCCTGAAGAGGAGGAAGATTCTACGACGACGCCTTGGGTGAGACTGAAGAATTATGTTACGTCGCTCTGCAACGCGACCGAAGGGCTCGTATTAATCATTGATCAGGCGGAAGAACTATTGGGATCGGGGCTGGGTCCGCGCAACCGGAACCTAGAACGAGAGGTACTAGGGGTCGTGGGTCGCCTCACTAACAATCATGATGCGCTAAAGATTCTTATCTCTCTGCGCGAGGAGTTCTATCCCAGGTTGCAGTTCCTTGACAAATATGTGGACGCTGTGGCCAAACGCACTCATCACCTCGACGCGATGGCTAGCGAGACGGCCCGCGGCGCCATACTCGCTGCTGCCGACGAGCAAGATGATGTCGCGATAGACCAAGAAGCGATTGACCTTATTTTGTCGTGGATCGAGGGTTCTGATTCTGAAACTTCAGACGACGATGCGGCTGTAGAGGATCGGCAACTCGGAGGGGCGAGGAACGCCGTAGACTTGCTTGGTTTGCAAGCGTTTTTGTACGAGATAATCGAGTGGAGTCGGAAGGAGTATTCCGCCCAAGACGAGTTTCGAATTAATAAGGCCCTTGTTGATCGTTTTCGGGTTGAGCTCAGCAAGGTCTGGACTGAGGGCGAACGACCGCTTATCGCTAAGATGGCGCTCCGGCGGTATATCGATCGCCTTTTTGATCAACGCCGGATTGATAGCGTGCTCGGCGCTGTTTCGAATTACTCTCCCGAATTGATGCGACGCATCTTAGTTCGCATGGCACCGTGGCTATCGGGCGGCGGCTTTAAGCGCCATGTGGAAGAAACAGAGTTGGTCTTCAATGCTCTTCTGCCCGATCTGTTGCGTTTAGGCATACTTGGGACTTCGGACGATATCAGAAACCAGCTCGCCGCGTATCGTGATGGCTCCCCTTTTGAGGTCGCAATTAGCGCGGATTACGAGTTAGCCGAGAGTGTTCCGGACGATGTGCGCAGGCAAAAACTTTCTCTCAGCTTGTCTGGGGAGGCGCTTCGAACGAAGCTCTCTCTCTCTGAAGTCGCGACATTGCTCGTACGATCAGCCTTTGGGCTAATTCGTTACCTAAAAGACCCCAACACATCCGTTTTGAAAGGCGGTGGATACGCCCGCGGCCGGGGCACTTGTGAACTGGTTCACGATGGTATTGGCTCAGCCCTGACTGCATGGTCCGAGAGCGAGAAGGGAAAGCCTCCGGATGTGTTTTCCTCGGTGGTCAGCAGCGGCGGTGAAGATTTTCGGCAATGGCGTAAGCTCGAAGGCCCTATTAGTGATATGAGCTGGCTATCTTGCCGTCTTGACGACGTGACCCTGATAAATGTTACTTTTTTGAACTGTAATTTGACTGGCACGCTTTTCTCGAGATGTCACTTTGCGAAGTGTCGCTTCATCAACTGCATCCTTACCGGGGCAGTATTCCTGCGATGCACAGTCGAGTCGTTCGGGAGCAGCGAGAATGAGGGCCTTACTCTAACCGCCTGCAAAGCTCAATCGGTAGTCTTCACGGAAGTGGCGCTGGGAACCGTACTATTTGAGAATACCGATCTCGCATTCAGTCAGATGCATCGCTTTGATCCAAGGTCGGAACCGCGGCTTCGCATTGTCAACTGCGACTTGCGGAATGCCTTGTTTATGGACGTCGAACAGTCTAATTGGGTTACCTTGGAACCTATTCAGGATTTAACACGGCGAGCCGGCCTGATCAAAGAGCTCGTCGCGGTGGACCCTATGGCACAGAGGAAGTAAGGCCGGAGTATTCCGTAGAATAGAGTTGTTGGAGTGTCGCCCTTAGCTGGCTTTCCACGCTCGGCAATAGTGAGGTCCCGTCGTTCGTGATTTTTCGATTCAATAGGCAGTCGGCCAAAATACCCTCTGGCTCGACGGCTACATTCACGGCCGGTACGAGGCTACAGTGGAGCGGCAGGGTGTCGAGATTTGTGGGGGTGCATGACGCGGAGGTCGGCAGTAGATTGTGACACACGATGTGAGCGTAAGGCGGGAGGGACCGCGTCAATTCGCTCAACGGAGTAAGGGGCGGCGGCGTCAGCCGCATGAAGGCCGCGATGTGATTGAGGAAGATGTCTGGGCGGTCCACCTCGGCGTCTAATTCTGCTGAGATCCGAGACGACCCCTGAAATCGCGGGTTGAGTTCCGCAAGGTACACCTTATCCTCATGCAGCAGAGCATCAATGCCAAATGCTCCAAGGTAGCCCTTGCGTGCAAGCCAGGCGCCCACGGTGCGTACCATCCGATCCAAGGCATTGATTACTGTACTTCCCAGTTCTTGGAATTGTGCGAAGTCGTTGCCACAGTACCCAAATGTCCTGTTCGTGCATGCGGAGATGCCAATGAGTTGGACGGATGCTGCGTGAATAGAAACCTCTCCCCCGGCGAATACGCATGCGTTAATGTTGAGTGGAATGCTGGGTGTTAAAAACCGCGCGGCGGCTAGGAAGCCATCCTCGTGGCTTGGCCAGTTGTGCTGGAGATCAGACGGAGTGCGAATTAAAGTAAGGCCTGCGCCTCCGTCCGACCGGTTAGCGCGCAAAACCAAAGCGTCTCTTTCGGCAGCCTCGCGAATCAGAATCAAATCATCGTCTGAGTAGTAGGACCATGGCAAAATCCGGACCCCGGCGTCTGACAGCTGTGTCTCGACCCATGGTTTATGTTCGAAACAAGCCTGGTGCTCATGAAACATACCTAGGTATTGCACTCGGTCCGATCTCGGAAACCACGCCGAGGCCACTAACGCTGTCGGCCGATAGGGTACGATCGCCGCGGGTCGGCTGAACGCTTTCAGCATGCCGGCCCGTAAAGCTCGCACGGGCTCGCTTGAGTCCTGGTCGATCGAATAGGAGTTCAGGTCAACCCGGCGCCTGGTCATAATCTCGAGACAGGTTTCCGACACTCCCGCGGCCTGAAGAGGCGCGACCTGACAGAATACTTCGGACAATGCTCCGAGTTCGAGCAGCGGACGTGCGTCGGTTCCTCGTGTTCCAAAATAGATCAGCGACCGCCCTGCTAGCCGATCTTCGAGCTGGCGCACTCTGTCTTTGCGAATCATCGTTTCCAGCCGTCTAAATCATCGTTCATGAGTCTGATATCATCGTTGCTCTCTCAGGCTGATGACAATATCTGACCGTGGTGAATCTGCGGAACGATGCACGAACCCGTCACAAGACTCTTCGAACTGCTGACGCTTTGCGTCGCAAGGGGCAGTTTGTACGCGCTCATAGCCGTCGGTTTCGCGCTCGTGTTCGGTGCCGGCCGCGTGCTCAACCTGTTCCACGGAAGCTTTTTCCTGCTCGGTGCATATGGGGCATACGTGGTCGGCGCGTTGGGCTTCGCCGGTTCGAACGCCGGCGAGCGATTGCTCGCAGCTGTCCTGGTTGCGAGCGGTGTGGGCATCTTCGCGCTCATCTACTACTACCTGGTCTTGCGGCCCAGTGCCGCCTCGTGGCTACGGCTGGTGACGACCGGGCTCGCGGCGAATCTCCTGGTGGCAGAGGTGTTTCGCGCATACTACGGCACCAGAAGCGCCTCGGTTCAGCCGATCGTGGCCGGTACCGTGCGGATTGGGTCGGTCAATGTCCTTGCGCAGGAAGTCGTCGTCGCTGTCGTCGCCGCTGTATTGCTCGCAGCGCTCGGCTGGGTTCTCACGCGGACGTTGTGGGGTGCTGCCGTTCGCGCAGTTGCCCAGGACACATTCGGCGCGCGGTTGATGGGGATCAATCCTGCGGTGACGCTGGCCCTCACCGTGACGCTCGCCGGCGCCCTCGCAGGACTCGCGGGTGCGCTCGCTGCGCCGACGCGGATCGTCCGTCCAGACATGTGGTCATTCGCTCTGCTGAAGGCACTGACGGTTGTCATCGTGGGCGGAATCGGAAGTCTCCGAGGCACATGTATGGCAGCATATGGCCTTGGCGCGATCGAGGTCATAGCGACAGCGTGGCTCGGAGAAACGGCTGCCGAACTCGGCGGCGTGCTCATCGCCGTCGCCGCGCTCACGATCCGGCCCAGAGGCGTTGTGGCCGATGCCTAGCGCCAGCCGCTGGTTTCTGCGATTGCGCCGACTCTGGGTCGTGCTCGCGGTCGGACTTCTTTTCTTGTCCGCCGTTCTTTTCAGGGACTCTGTTACTCTCGATGTCGCCGCCACATGGATGCTCGCGGCTCTGCTCGTCGTGGGCTGGACGACGTTCTGTGGCCCAGCGCAAGAGGTGTCACTAGGCCACGCATTGTTCTTCGGTGGGGCCGGCTATGTTGCAGCCCTCTTCCAACTCCGAGCTGGCCTTCACCCGATCGCGGCTCTTCTCGCCGCCAGCGGATGCACCGCGGTGTTGGGTGGCCTATTGGCACTTTTGACGGCGCGACATCGAGGTCTTTACTTTTCGATGGTGACCATGGCTGTACAGATTGCGGTCTATCGAGTTCTGTATCTCAGAGGCGATATTTTCGGTGGGGAAGAAGGCCTGACCGGCATCCCCGTGGCTATCGTTGATCGATCGGAACTGTACGTCGCAGCTGGATTGCTCTTGCTCACAGGATCTCTCGTCGCTACACGCTTTCTGCGATCCAGAACCGGGCTTCTTCTAGGGGCCGTTGGACAACACGAGACGCTCGCTCGGTCGCTCGGCGCCAACCTAACAGTGCTTCGCGCCGCCGGTTTGTCCATTGCTGCCGCTACGGCCGGCGTGGGCGGCGCTGCATGGGCGCTGACGCAAGGGTACGTGAGTCCTGACCTCGCCGGCGAGGAACTATCTGCGCGTGCGGCCTTGCTTGGATGTATCGGTGGATTGTGGAGCATTCCAGGGGCGGTCGTGGCCAGCCTCGGATGGGACGGCTTTCGTTTTTTCCTTTCAAGGTTTACGGATTGGAGTGGGCCGATTTCCGCCGGGTTGCTGTTAGGGCTGGTGGCACGACCCGCTCGCCAGTCCGGACCATCGCGGCCCAATTGGGATCATCTCCTCATTTCATCAAGCCCTCCGAGCGCTGACGGTGCAGTGGCGGTTGACGAGACCGGCTTGATCTTGCGCGATGTCCGCGTTCGATTCGGGGGACTGAACGCGCTCGAGGGTGTCACGTTCACGTTGCCCAAAGGGCGCGCCATAGGAGTCCTCGGTCAGAATGGCGCGGGCAAGACGACGCTGCTGAATGCTATCGCCGGTCTCGTGCCGGCAACTGGCGAAATGCACTGGGCAGGCGTTTCCCTCACACGTCTGGACACGGCTGCGCGCGCGCGAGCAGGTGTGCGGAAGACATTTCAGCATCCCGCACGGTTCCCGGATTTCAGCGCGTGGGAGCATCTCCAAGTGGCCATCGCAGCATCATCAGCGCGGCCACTGGACGGCATTGCGTTGCGGAGGCTCCTAACCATGTGCGAACCCGTTCGTTCACGACCGGCCAGCGAGATGGATCCAGCAACCCTCAGGTTTCTGGAGATGGCGATGGCACTCGTCGCGCCGCCCGGACTCTTGCTTCTCGACGAGCCATATGCTGGGTTGTCGGCAAGCCAGGCTGAAGTGGTCTCCGCCGCCATCGGTGAGCTCAAATCTGCTGGATTGACGCTCCTGATCGTGGAGCATCGCCTGGCTGATATGCTGCGCTCGATCGATGACATGGTTGTGATTGGGCGAGGCCGTGTCCTACGGGCGGGACCTGCCGCAGAAGTGCTCGCTGACCGTGAGGTAGAGGAGCTGTACCTCAGAATGTGAGATGGAACAGGCGATGTCACTTCTGAGGCTCGAACAGTTTTCGGTGTGGCGTGGCCGTACGCAGGTCATTTGGGACGTTGTTTTGTCGATTTCGCCCGGTGCAGTTTTCGCTCTTGAAGGTTCGAACGGCGTCGGTAAGACGACACTGCTGGAGGGGCTGGCGGGTCTGCACACGACGAAGGGTGATCTGTGGCTCAGAGAACGGCGTCTCGAGTCACGCGGGACTTCCGGACGAGTGGTGGAGGGTATCAGCCTCTGTCCTGACGGTCGCCATCTCTTTACGGATATGACTGTGTGGGAGAATTTGCTGCTCGGTTCCTATAGGGCGGGATTTGCAGTAGGGAAACGACGCGCTCAAGCGATGCTGGATGCCGTGCCGTGGCTTCGGGACCGGATTCGCCAGCGCGCCGGCACGCTAAGCGGCGGCGAGCAGCAACTCGTCGCGGTCTGCCGCGCCCTGATGTCCGAGCCGGTCCTGCTGCTGCTCGATGCTCCGACCAGTGGTTTGGCGCCGGCCTTCAGGATCCAAGTCAGCGATCTTGTGCGGCAATTCATCGCCGGTGGCGAGCGGGCAGTGTTGCTTGCGGATGATGATGAGAAGTTTGTCGTGAGCATCGCGTCTGATCGTGCGATGCTGAGTGGCGGGCGCGTAGTACCCCGGAGTTGAGTACGCGCCGCGTTGACGGCGACCGAAAATGTATTTGAGAGGAGTTTCGAAATGATCGCTCGTCGACCTTTAGGTGTCGGTCTTCTTGTTCTGGTGCTGGTGGCTGGCATGAGCTGTTCTCGTGAAACGAAGCAGCCCGCAGCGGCGCAACCGATCGTGATTGGGGTAATTGCGCCGTTTTTCTCGACTCCTGGTGAAGGCATCCGACATGGTGTTGGGATGGCGGTTGCGGAGATCAACGCCGCTGGCGGTGTGAACGGACGACCGCTTCGCGTCGTAGAGTTTGACGATCAATTCGCAGCTGCGAGGGCCGTAGAAGGATATCAATGGCTTTCGGGCTCACAGCACGTCGCGGCTGTTGTCGGCTTCGCAGGTAGTGGGGTATTCGCGGCGATGGAGCAGCAGGCGCGCTATGGTGTTCCCATCATCTGCACGGGCGTCGGCGCTGACCGCCTTACCGACATGGTGCGTGACAATCCCACCCGATATGGCCGGACGTTTCGCGTCATGCATCGCTCGTCGGAGCTTGCCGATGTCACCAATGCTTTCATTCGAGACGTCCTGGTCGGACAGTTGCACTTGACGCGCTTCGCGATCATGGTTGAGGACGACGTCTGGACGAAGTATTTGAGCGACCGGTGGCGCGTCGCCGTCCGGGAAGCCGGCGGAAGCGTGGTATTCGACGATGTTTTCTCGTCGCAGACGACAGACTTCGCGGCGATGCTTAGCCGAGTCCGCGCGGCCGATGCTGAGTACATTCTCGACGCGTCTTCGAAGGTGCCGTCGGCACTTTATCTGAAGCGTTGGGCCGAGATGAAGGGACCGCTCATCGGCGCAGTTCCAACGGGCGCAGGCACGAGGAAATATTATGACGAGATCGGGCCGGCAGGAATCGGCGTGAACTCAGTCGGAACGATTCCCTCCGAATGGAATCCCCTCACTACTCGCGCTGCGAAGTGGCACCGCGAGTACTCCTCGAAGTACGGCGACCCCGAGTACACGAGCGCCTACTCCTACGACGCAACCTACCTGCTCCGTGACGCGATCGTGCGAGCGGGCGTCACTGAGCCTGCGGCACTCGTGAAGGCATTGGAACAATCCGACCATTCGGGCGTTGTCGGGCGCTATCAGTTCGGACCTGATCATCACCCGCGTTTTGGTGACGGGTTCCGTGTTATCAACATGGTGCAGTACCAATTCCCAGATGCTAACGGATATCGCGTGGTGTGGCCACGCGAGCGGTCCACGGGCGAGTTCCTGTTCCCGTCGTGGTACGCCGGGCCAGCGAAAACGAACAAGTCGTCGCGGTAATACGGTGCACCGGAAGCTGCGCGATCTCGGCAAGGGCTAAGGAATTCGGGCCGCGCGGTCGGATCCATGCGTTCGACCGCCCGGCTGCGCGTGCTACGTTGCGTGCTGAGGTGGAAGGTCTAGAGATCAAGTGTGAGATGAAACGCGTCGGAATCGCACCCAAACCGTGCAATTCAGTCGAACACCAGCTGTCACACGAAACAGAAAACCACCGCGGGATAACCGCGGCTCTTTCAGTTGATTCGGTTGGTTGCGGGGACAGGATTTGAACCTGCGACCTTTGGGTTATGAGCCCAACGAGCTACCAGACTGCTCCACCCCGCGTCACCGTTTGTTGGAAGAACTGCTGCGAAGCGGCGGGGATTATCTCGACCAAGCCACCTCGCGTCAAGGGCCCTTACAACTGGTCACGCGCCGGGGCTATTCCGCGTGATGGTCGCGACGATGGCGGTGATGAGGTCGGGCGGGAGGTCTTCGATCGCGGGGCTTGCGGCGCGGGCGAGGCGGATGGTTTCGCGGTAGGTGGCGAGGTAGGCGACGCAGGAGTCGCAGAGGGACAGGTGGCGGTCGAAGATCGCGCGGCGCTCGATGGCGAGCTCGCCTGCGACGTAGTCGTCGAGGAACGCGATCACTTCGCGGCAGACGATCATGTCGCGGGCCTCATGTGCTCGTCGAGGAGCGCGCGCAGTGCCTGCCGCGCGCGGTGGAGGCGGATTTTGACGGCGTTCGCGCTGATGCCGAGGATGTCGGCGGTTTCTTCGGTGCTCATTTCTTCGATGTCTCGGAGTTGGAGGACGACGCGGTGGGTCTCGGGGAGGCGATCGATGGCGGCGCGGACTTGTGCGCGGAGCTCGTCGCGCTCGAGCATCGATTCGGCGGACTCGGTCCAGGGTCGCGATGGCTCGACCTGGTGGCCGTCTTCCTGGAATCGCGGCAGGTAGTCTTCGATGTCGATTTCTTCGTGACGCTTTTTCGATCGCAGTTTCATCAGCGACGCGTTGACGACGATGCGGTGCAGCCACGTGAGGAGCGACGAATTCGACTCGAATTTGCCGACCGATTTGAAGACCGCGACCATCGCGTCCTGGAGCGCGTCGTTCGCGTCTTCGTCGCTCATGAGGATGCGCCGCGCGAGTCTCAAGAGGCGCGCGCCGTATTGGCGCAGCAGGTCTTCGAAGGCGGCGGTGTCGCCGGCGCGGAGTCCTGCGACGAGCGTGGTGTCGTTCAACTGGCGCCTCGCAGCGGGAGGATCGCGCCGCTGATGTTGGCGGCGGCGTCGGAGAGCAGAAACGCGATCGTCTCGGCGACGCGCTCGCGCAATTCGGGGGTGAGGGTGTCGGGGGCGACGATGGTCGCGGAGATGCCGGGATTTTCTTTGGCGATGACTTCGACGAGCGTGTTGAGCGCGGACTTCGACACGACGTACGCGGCGACGCCGGCGCGTTTTTCGATCGCCGCGACGGAGCTGACGGCGATGATGCGTCCCGGTCGCGTGAGGTGCGGAAGTGCGGCGTGTGTGACGTTGAATGCGCCGGTGAGGTTGAGCGACAACATCTGTGACCACGTTTCGCTCGATGTCGCCGCGACGCTGCCCATTGCGAATCCGCCGACGAGGTGGACGAGTGCGTAGATCTCGCCGATTTTCGCGAATGCTTCGTTCACGCTCGTCGCGTCGTTGAGATCGGCCATTGCGTGGGTGAGGAGCACGCAGTGGTAGTCGCGTTGGAGCCGCGGGACGACGACGGTGCCGAGAGAGCCGGTGCCGCCGGTGATCACGACGGTTTTCATCAACGCGAGAATAGTTGATTTCGGATCACGGCGGCGCGTCCGCGAATCGCGCTGGCGATCCACGGCCGGTCGGTTGTCCGCGCGATGAACTGGCGCATGCGCGGCATGTCGTGGAGCGCGCCGGTCAGCGCGCGCGGGTCGTTGAAGTTCGCGAAGAAGGCGTCGGCGATGCGCTGCGGTCCGCTGTCGTTGTTCGCGCGGCCGTCGCTGCCGAACTGCGCGATGAGCAGTTCCTTCGCCGGCGGCGGAATCGGCTCGAGGAAGAGATTCGTGAAGTCGGCGGCGAAGCGCGCGTGCTCGTCGAAGTACGCGTCGAAGGTCGACGTCATCCATTGCGCGTCGAACGGCTCGCCGCCGCGCGCGACGATCTGCTCGACGACGTGGCGCGCCTGTTTGACGCCGCTGTTCGCGCCCTGCGCGGCGATCGGGTCGTACGAGATCGCGGTGTCGCCGAGGGACATCGCGATGCGGCCGCTCGAAAGCGTGGCGACCGGCTTGCGCACGGCCGGCGTCACGCTGCCGGTCAGCCATCCGTTGGGATCGGCGAGCCGCATCGGCCGCATCCATTCTTCGTCCCACGGAAAGAGCTCGTGCACGACCTGCTTCGCGATCGACAGCGCTTCGTCGCCGCTCTTCGCGTTGGTGAAGCGGTCCATGCGCGAGCCGGGCTTCGGCTCGAAGAGGATGTTCCACGCCGGGGCGTGATCTTTGTGAAAGTACGGGACGAAGAACGCCTCGCCGTCCGTGCCGAGGAACTCGAACTTGACGGGAGTGAACGGACAGCGATCGAACGACATCGCGCCGCCGGTGGTGATGATCATCGCCAGCTTGCGCTGCGGCTCGGTGTATGTGCTGCGCGCGTCGTCGCGCGGGAAAAGCTTGCAGAGATCGGCGCGTCCGGCGGCGACGATCGTGAGGTCGTGATCGCGCGCAATCTCGTCGAGGCGCGCGACGGACACGTTTTCGATCACGATTCTGCCGTCGAAGTCGTTCATCCATCGATGGCACTGCAGGCGAAGATCGACGGCCTGGAACGGACGCGCGGAACGTCCGATGAGGCGGATGAGCTGGTTGTGCAGCTTCGGACAGAAGGTGAGGAACACGCCTTCGCCGCGCGGCGCGACGGCGTCCCAATGATTGAGACCGAGCTCGCGCTCGTACGAAAGCGCCATCTCGAAACGCGCGGCCGTGCCGGTGGGACGGCTCTCGTGCAGCCACTGATCGGGCGTGCGATCGGAGTAGAGCGTGACGTCGTAGCGATGGCGGCGCAGCGCATGCGCGGCGATCAAGCCGACGATGCCGGATCCGACGATGGCGATTTTTCTCACTCGCATTTGATCTTACGAACATGCGACACGCGACGTTGTGAACGAATGACGAAGAAGTGGTTAGCAAATATCCCGCGCCCGGGCTTTTCCCGTGCCCGCTCCCGCGCCCGGCTTTTCCCGCGCCCGCGCCCGTGCCCGCTCCCGTGCCCTCTCCCGTGCCCGGGGCGGGGGCGGGGGCGCGCGCAGCGATATCAATCGCGTTTGGATCGGTTCGCTCAACCGCCCGCCCCGGGCGCGGGAGCGGGCGCGGGCGCGGGCGCGGGAACGCAAGTGGGGACGGGCGCGGGAGACGAGCTCGCGATCTGCGATCGCGAACTCGTCTATGCTGGCGCGAATCTTTCTTGAGACCGCTGTTCGGATGAAGTTCCTCACCCTCTCCTTCCTTTATCTCGCCACTTCTTTGCGCGCGGCGACGCTTCCGGGGTTTCGCGTCGAGACGATTGCGAGCGTGCCGGGCGTCGTCAGCTCGCTCGTCGCGGACTCGCGCGGCACGATCTATTGCACGACGACGAGCGGCTCGATCTATCGCATCGACAACGGCGTCCCGCAGAAGCTTCTCTCGCTCAACACGCACTCCGGCGGCAACGCCGGTCTCCTCGGCATGGCGCTCCTCGACGATCACACCGCCGCGGTGCATTACACGACGTGGTCGGGCGAGAGCGTGATCGACGACGTGATCTCGACGGTCGATCTCGCGAGCGGCGCGGAAGCGCTGCTGCACACGTTCGTGTGCGACATCGAGGTGCGCGAGCGCGGCGCGTCGGCCGAACATCACGGCGGCAATCCGACGATCGGGCCGGACGGCGCGATCTTCGTCGGCATCGGCGAGTACAACTCGTTCGTGCTCGCGCAGGAGCCGGAGTGGAACGGCGGAAAGATTTTTCGGATCGATCGCGACGGCAACGCGACACAGTTCGCGCGCGGCGTGCGCAATCCGTACGACGTGGCGTGGGATCCCGATTTGAATCGACTCGTCTTCACCGACAACGGACCGTCGGCCGGCGACGAGTTGCACGTCATCAGCGACGGCGCGAATTGCGGATGGCCGGACACGGTCGGCAACGAGCCGCAGATCAACGGCAGCGTTCCGCCGGTTTATGTTTTTCCGGCGACGGTCGCGCCGACCGGTTTGCTGCGCCTCGCGCCGAACACGAATCCACTGCTGCGCCGCGGCTATCTTTCCGGCTCATTCGTCGCGCGCTCGCTGTTTTACTTTTCCGATCTCACTGCGCGTCCGATCGCGGATCCGTATCCGATTGTCGACGACTTCGACGAAGCGGTGATCGACGTGACGCAGGCGCCGAACGGCGAGGTCTACTTCAGCACCGTTCGCTTTCCGTCGACGTCACACATTCAACATCTGATTGTTCCGAAGCGCGGCGACTGCGACGGCGACGGCAGCGTCGACTGGCGCGACATCGTCGCGTTGAACGGCGAGCTCGGCGACGCGCCCGAGCCGATGCTGCGCGCGCAGGACGGCACGTTCGCCGGCACGTGGGGATGCGACGTGAACGCGGACGGCACGATCGACAAGCGCGATCTCAGCGCGCTGACGAGCATGCTTACGCGACGCCGCGCGGTCGGCACGCGCTGAGATGGATGGCAGATGGCGGATGGCGGATGGCAGAACCATCGCCATCGCCATCCGCCGCCATCTGCCATCCGCCATCTGCCATCTGCCATCCATCAGTGCGACTGGTACGGTCTGATGAATGTCGAGCATGCCGCGCGTCCACGGCGGCAGCTGCGCGCCCGCAACGGCAGGCTTCGCTTCCTGCGCGACAACGTGCAGCGAAAGGAGGACGGCGAAAAGCGGGCAGAGCTTCATGCGCACAGAGAGTACTCCCCGGGATCTTGTGGAGCGGCGCCCGCTTCGGGCGCCGGGTTCTCGCGGGGAATCGGCGGCCGAGGGCGGCCGCCGCTCCACAAGCTCCGAAAGCGGCACCGCGACTGCAATCAAAAGTGGAGCGGCGGCCGCCCCCGGCCCGCCGATAACCGGCGCCCGAGGCGGGCGCCGCTCCACAGGAGGACAAAGATATGAACCGATCAGCGCAATTACTCGCGCGCCCGGTGATCGTACTGATGCTGGCGTTGTCGCTCACGGCCGGCGTCGCGGACGCGCAGACGAAGATCAAATCAGGCTGGAACCTTTTCAGTCCGCAGGACGACGTCCAGATTGGACAACAGTCGGCCGTCGAGGCCGATCGCCAGCTGCCGATCCTGCGCGACAGCAGCGTCGATGCGTACGTGAATCGCATCGGCCAGCGGCTCGCCGCGAACGCCGGCGGACCGCAGTTTCAATATCGTTTCCGCGTGGTGAACGCATCGGACATCAACGCGTTCGCGCTGCCGGGTGGATACGTCTATGTCAACCGCGGCATCCTCGACAACGCGCGCAATGAAGGCGAAGTCGCCGGCGTCATGGCGCACGAAATCGCGCACGTCGCGCTGCGTCACGGCACGCACCAGGCCTCGAAGGCCTACGCCGCGCAGGCCGGTCTGCAGATCCTCGGCGGACTGTTAGGCGGCAAGATCGGCGGCAATACCGCGCAGATCCTCAACACCGTCGGCGGCATCGGACTCAACGCGCTGTTTCTGAAGTACAGCCGCGATCTCGAGACGCAGGCGGACATTCGAGGCGCGCAGATCCTCGCCGCGAGCGGCTACACGCCCGCCGACATGGTGAGCTTCTTCCGCACGCTCGAGAACGTCGACAAGTCGAAGAAGACGTCGTGGCTGTCGGATCACCCCGCGCCGCCCGATCGCATCGCGCGCCTCGAGAAAGAGCGGCAGCTGTTGAAGGAGCCGGCGACGCCGACGCAGAACACCGCGCAGCTCGCGGAGATCAAGTCCGACCTGCGTCGCTACGGCAATGCTCCGACCCTCGGACAGATCGCGCAGGGTACGGCGTCGACCAGCCAAGGCAATCCGCCGATGACGTCGTCGACGAGCGGAACGATCAGCGTCGAAGCGCCGTCGCGCACGTGGCGCACCTATCGAGACTCATCCGGACTCTTCTCCGTCAACTATCCGTCCAACTGGCAGGTCTATCGCGGCAACAACAGCGGCGTCACGATCGCGCCTCAGGGCGGAATCGGCAACGTCGGCAACAACACGGAGATCGTGTACGGTCTGATGATCGATCACTACGCCCCGTTCGGGAACACCGACGGCTCGTACTTGCAGCAGCAACAGGGATCGACGTCGCTGCGCAGCGCGACGGAAGATCTTCTGCAGCAGGTCCAGCGCAACTCGCCGCACCTGGCGGTCATCCGCGGTTCGGCGCAGCAGTTCAACCTCGACGGACGGACCGCGATGGCGGCGTCGCTGCGTGGACGCAACCCGAACACCGGCATGGACGAGCGGGTCACGGTCGTGACGCGCCAGTTGCCGGACGCACATCTGATTTACATGGTGTTCGTCACGCCGGAGCGGGAAGCATCGAGTTATGCGTCGGTGTTGAACTCCGTCGTGCAGTCCATCCAGATCAACGAGAATGCTCATTGAGCCGGCACGGCCGGCAGCGCTGATTGGCTGAGCCTCGGGCACGACGGTCGTCCATCGGTTCGACCGTCGTGACCCTTGGACTATGATGACTGCGGCGGAGGAAACCATGATGTATGACGAAATGATGGTCGCGCCGATGCGCGCAGAGCTGACGCAACTCGGAATTCAGGAGACGAGGACGCCGGACGCGGTGGATGCCGTGCTCGGCGAGAAGAAGGGGACGGTGCTGCTGGTCGTGAACTCGGTCTGCGGCTGCGCGGCGGGCATGGCTCGCCCCGCGGTGGCGATGGCGGTCGAGAACGACGCGCTGCCGGACAAGATGATCACGGTCTTTGCCGGCAACGATCGCGAAGCGACGCAGCGTGCACGCGAATACCTCGTCGGCTATCGTCCCTCGTCTCCGGCGATCGCGCTGTTCAAGGACGGCCAGGTCGTGAAGGTGCTCGAGCGCTGGAACATCGAAGGACGCCACGCGCACGACATCGCCTCGGAGCTCGTGCACGCGTTCAACGAGTTCTGCGCGAAACCGGTCGTGGCTTAAGCCTCCAGGCCGCCTGGCCTCCCAGCCTCCACGAAGTTCTCGGAGGCTTGGAGCCCGGGAGGCTCGGAGGCTTTTTTCATCGGCCGGTACATCGTATTGACAGATACCTGCCCACGACCTATACTGCATCACACGATATGTCCGAGTTCTACATCAACTGGACGACGCAGGTTCGCAAGGGAGTTCTGGAGCTGGCGATTCTCAACACGCTCAGCGGCGGGCCGCTGTACGGGTACGACATCGTGCGGCGGCTCGGCGACGTCGACAGCCTCGTGATCACGGAGGGAACGGTCTATCCGATCCTCAGCCGTCTGAAGAACGAGGAGCACATCGAGAGCTACATCGAAGAATCTTCCGCCGGCCCGCCACGTAAGTACTACCGGCTGACGCCGAGGGGGCGAGAGGAGCTGCGGCGGATGAACCAGCATTGGGAGCAACTCCACAACGCACTCGGAGCTCTTCGGAAGGAGCGCAAGCGATGATCGAAATGACGCCGGAAGCACAGACGCGATTCGAGCGGTACCTCACGCGGATGCGCAGCGCGTTGCGCGGGAGTGCGGTCGAGGCGGCGGACGTGGAGCAGAACGTTCGCGAGCACGTCGATGTTGCGCTCGCAAGTACCGCGGCGCCGATCGGCATCGATCGACTCGACGAAGTGCTCGAGCAACTCGGTCCGCCCGAGCGCTGGCTGCCGGAGGACGAGCAGCCGTGGTGGAAGCGCGTCGCGTCTCGCATGTCGAGCGGCCCCGAGGATTGGCGGCTGGCGTATACGACGTTCGGAGCGTTTGCGCTCGGATTGTTTCTGCTGCCGGTCGGCTTCGGACTCGTGTTTCTGATCTGCGCGTTTCTACTCGCGCGCGCCGAGCACGAGCTCCTCACCGCGCGCGGCGAATCACTCGGCGCACGCCGCTGGCTCGTGCTTCCCGCGATCTGGACGATGCTTCTCGGAGTCGCGATGCTCCTGCTCGTTGCCCCGGTGATGGCGCTCGCATCGATCGGCCTCAGCGACGGCAACCTCCAGTTCGTCCACGGCGTGCCGCACACGCAGCCGGAGACGCTCGAGCGCGTGCGCATCGAGACCGGCTACATCGCGGCCTGCGCCGGCGCGTGGTGGCTCGTGTTCTCGATCCTTCTCGTGTTCCTCGCCAAGCCGTTGCGCACGATGTTTCTGCCGGTCACGGAGAATCTCGGACGTAAACACGCATTGTTGCTCGCGCTCATCGGCGCGATGGTCGGCGCGATCGGCGCGGTCCTCCTCTTCGCGATTCCCTGAGAGACGTGGCGCGCTTCTTGTTGTGCACAAGCGCGTGACCGACTTCGAAGACCGCATTCGCCGCATGGCCCGGGAGGCGATGGCGGAGATCGGACGCGACGGCGCTGCCATCAAGGATGTGACCGAGCCGCCGGGCGCCGATTACTGCGTGATCTCGTTCTCCGATCCCGACGTCAAGCCGATCGAGATCCCGAAGCCGCTCGGCGCCGGCGAGTCGCAGGAGCTGGACGAGCTGCGCCGCGCGCTGCAGTACCGGTTCGGGACGTGAGCAGCGGCGATGCGTGGAACGATCAGATGACGGGTTTGCCGCGCGCGGTGCGTTTTTTCTGCGGCGCCGGCAAGGGCTCGCCCGTGATGTCCACCGGCGCGTAGAACGACCGCCCGCGCACGTTCTCGTCCACTTTCAATCCGTACTGCAGCGGCGGGAACGCGCGCTGTTCGCAGTCGAGGCGCTCGCACAAACGACACGTGGTGCCGATCGGGACGGCGGCGTCGAGATTGTCGAGGTCGTAGCCCTCGGCGTAGACGATCTTGCGCGCGTCGTTCACCGGGCAGCCGATGCCGACGGCCATCAGCGCGTCACCCGATGAATAGCCGTAGGTCTTGCGGATGGTGCGCGCGACGCAAAAGTACGCGGTGCCGTCCGGCATGCGCGAGAGCTGGGTGCGGATGCGGCCCGGTGTGAGAAACGCGGCGTGCACGTCCCACCGCGGGCAGCTTCCGGAGAAGCGGGCGAAGCGGATTCCCGTGCCGCTGAAGCGCTTGGAGATGTTGCCGGCGATGTCGACGCGCACGAAGTGAAACGGCACGCCGCCCGCGCCCGGCTTGCGCAGCGTGGTGAGTCGATGGCAGACCTGTTCCCAACTCGCGGTGTAGTGGTGCTGCAGCAGCTCGATGTCGTAGCGCACGTCCACGGCGAGCTTGAAGAAGTCGTCGTACGGCATCAGCAGCGCGCCGGCGAAATAGTTCGCGAGCGCGACGCGGCAGAGGCGTACCGACTCCGGCGTCGTGAGATTTTTCTGCGAGCGCGCGATCACGGCATCGATCGCGTACGCGCCGTCGAGCAGGCCGAGCTGATGCGCGACCTGGAATTGCCGGCTCCACGGCGGGAGTACCTCGGAGAGATACAGCGTGCGCGATTCCGGATCGTAGCGGCGGATGAGACCGCGGTCGCGCACCACCGGCATGAGCACGACGCGAACGCCGTAGCGCGCGTCGAGGTAGCGGACGAGCGAGCGATACATGTCGGAGCGATCGAGCGACGCGCGGCGCGTGATGTCTTCCGCGGCGGACTCGAGGTCGGGAAAGTAATTGAGGTTTTCCTGGATCACGTCCGACGCTTCCTCGGACGGCAGATGCGCGGGATCGAGTCCGTGAAACGCGCGCCCGTCATACACCTGCGATGACAGGTCGCGCATCGACTGAACCTGCTCTTTGTATTTCGTGAACAGCGCGATGACCGCGCGCGAGGCGGCACCGTTCTCCGCCATCTCGCGCACGTCGTTCGTCGTCACGGCGTACTCCTCGAAGAGCGGATCGGCGAACACTTCCTGCAGGCTGTCGGCGAGCCGCACCTGGCTGTCGTCCGCGAACGCCTGCAGGTCGACGTGGAGGATCTGCGCGAGCCGCACCAGCAGATGCGCCGGCAGCGGACGCTGATTGTGCTCGATGAGATTGAGATACGACGGAGAGATCTGCAGCTTTTCGGCGAGCTGGACCTGCGTGAGCTGCTCGCGGCGGCGAAACCCGCGCACTTTGGCGCCGAGTTTGGATTGTGGCATGGCAGTGGTTCCTCGGTTGCGCGGTCCCGCGGTTGCGAGGGTGGTTGGGAGCCGCGTGACCGCGCAACTGAGCGACCGCGCAACCGCGTAACCGATTTACATCGATTTACTCATTTACAGCTTCACATTTACGGACATTCACAACGTAACTAACTGTACAGGCTGTTTATAGGCCAATCTGGCAAACGGCGTGCGAGGATTTTACAACGATGACGATCGTGATTGATACCGACATCGACGTGCGCGGCGAAGTGCAGCCGGAGTGGGACGAGATCCTCTCCGACGACGCGCTTGCGTTCGTGGCGATGTTGCACAAGGAGTTCAATCCGCGGCGCGAGGAGCTGTTGCGCGCGCGCGAGGATCGCAAGCTGCGCCTCGATGCCGGCGAGCAACCCGACTTCCGGCCGGAGACGCGCGCGATTCGCGAGGGCGAATGGACGGTCGCACCGACTCCGCATGACCTCGTCGACCGCCGCGTCGAGATCACCGGTCCGGTCGACCGGAAGATGATCATCAATGCCCTCAACTCCGGCGCGAACGTCTTCATGGCCGACTTCGAAGACGCCAACTCGCCGACGTGGTTCAACTGCATCGACGGACACGTCAACTTGCGCGATGCCGTGCGCCGCACGATCTCGTTCGATAGCGGTGCGAAGCACTACAAGTTGAATGACAAGACCGCGACGCTGGTCGTCCGTCCGCGCGGATGGCATCTCGTCGAAGAGCACGTCTACGTAGACGGACATCCAGTCAGCGCGAGCCTCTTCGACTTCGCGCTCTACTTCTTTCACAACGCGAAAGAGCTGATCGCGCGCGGCAGCGGTCCGTACTTTTACCTGCCGAAGATGGAGTCGCACCTCGAGGCGCGTCTCTGGAACGACGTCTTCGTGCGCGCGCAGGAGGAGCTCGGCATTCCGGCCGGAACGATCCGCGCGACGGTGCTGATCGAGACGATCCTCGCCGCGTTCGAGATGCACGAGATCCTCTTCGAGCTGCGCGAGCACTCGTCGGGTCTCAACTGCGGACGCTGGGACTACATCTTCTCCTTCATCAAGAAATTCAGAGCGCGGCGCGACTTCGTGATGCCGGACCGCGCGTCGGTGACGATGGACAAGGCGTTCCTCGCCGCGTACGTCGACCTGTTGATTCAGACCTGCCATCGCCGCGGTGTGCACGCGATGGGAGGAATGGCCGCGCAGATTCCGATCAAGGACGACGCGGCCGCGAACGAGATCGCATTCAAGAAAGTCGAAGCCGACAAGCTGCGCGAAGTGCGCGCGGGACACGACGGCACGTGGGTTGCGCATCCCGCGCTCGTGGCCGTCGCGAAGCGCGTGTTCGACGAGTACATGCCGCAACAGAATCAGATCGATCGCAAGCGTGACGACGTCAATGTCACGCCGGCCGAGTTGATCGCGATTCCCGACGGCTTCGTGAGCGAGAAAGGAATCCGCCACAACATCAGCGTCGGAATCCAATACCTCGCGGCGTGGCTCGGCGGCAGCGGCGCGGTGCCGCTCTACAACCTCATGGAAGACGCGGCGACGGCGGAGATCTCGCGCACGCAGCTGTGGCAATGGGTGCAGCACGGCGCGAAGACGGACGCCGGCGAGCTGGTGACGCCGTCGCTGTATCGGCGCATTCGTGATGAAGAGCTGCAGTCGATCGGTACTCATCCGCACGTCGATCGCGCGGCGCGGATCTTCGACGAACTGATTCTCAATCCCGAGCTCGCCGATTTTCTGACGATTCCCGCATACGCAGACTTACTTGAAATCGAATCCAGTGGAGCGGCGGCCGCTTCGGCCGCCGACCCTCGCGAGAATCCGGCGGCCGAGAGCGGCCGCCGCTCCACCACTCAAGGAGCGAACAAACGATGGCCAGACTGAAAGAGGCGCGTGACCCGAAATCGATCGAGAAGGATTGGGACCGCAATCCGCGATGGGAAGGCATCACCCGCGAGTACAGCGCGGATGACGTGCTGCGCCTGCGCGGCTCGATCGACATCCGGTACACACTCGCGGAGATGGGCGCGGAGCGCTTGTGGCAGCTCCTCACCACCGAGCCGTTCGTGAACTCCCTCGGCGCGCTGACCGGCAATCAGGCGATTCAGCAGGTCCGCGCCGGACTCAAGGCGATTTATCTCAGCGGCTGGCAGGTCGCGGCCGATGCGAACCTCGCCGGTCACATGTATCCCGATCAGAGTCTCTATCCCTCGAATTCCGTGCCGCAGGTCGTGAAGCGGATCAATCAGGCGCTGCAGCGAGCCGATCAGATCGATCACATGGAAGGGCGCAGCGGAACGTACTGGTTCGCGCCGATCATCGCCGACGCGGAAGCCGGCTTCGGCGGCGCGCTGAACGCGTTCGAGCTGATGAAGCTGATGATCGAGGCCGGCGCGGCCGCGGTCCACTTCGAAGATCAACTCGCCTCCGAGAAAAAGTGCGGACACCTCGGCGGCAAGGTTCTCGTTCCCACGTCGCAGTTCATCCGCACGCTCGTCTCCGCGCGTCTCGCGTCGGACGTGATGGGCGTCGGCACGCTGCTCATCGCGCGCACCGACGCGTGCAGCGCGACGCTCCTCACGAGCGACGTCGATGAGCGCGATCAGCAGTTCGTCACCGGCGAGCGCACGCCGGAAGGGTTCTATCGCCTGCGCCACGGACTGGAGACCGCGGTCGCGCGCGCGGTTGCGTACGCGCCGTACGCGGACGTGTTGTGGTGCGAGACGTCGACGCCGGACATCGACGAAGCCCGGCGTTTCGCCGAAGGCGTGCACGCGCAATATCCCGGCAAGCTGCTCGCGTACAACTGCTCGCCATCGTTCAACTGGGCGAAGAAGCTCGACGCGCAGCAGATCGCGTCGTTCCAGCGCGAGCTCGGCGCGATGGGCTACAAGTTCCAGTTCGTCACGCTGGCCGGCTTCCACGCGCTCAACCATTCGATGTTCGAGCTCGCGCGGCAATACCGCGACGAAGGCATGACCGCGTACTCGCGCCTGCAGCAGGCCGAGTTTGCAGCAGAAGAGAACGGATACACGGCGACGCGCCACCAGCGCGAAGTCGGCACCGGCTATTTCGACGAAGTCGCAAAGATCGTCAGCGCGGGAGAGTCGTCGACGACGGCACTCGAGGGCTCGACCGAGGCGGCACAGTTTTGATGGCTTGGAGGCTCGGAGGCTCACGAAGGAGACATCATGGAAGACATCCGCAACTACCGGTTCGACGACGACAACGACTGGCATCTTCCCGACGACGAACGTGTCGAATGGGACACGAAATCGGACGACGAAGTGCCGTTCCACGTCCCGCGGGATTGATTAGTGGAGCGGCGGCCGCCCTCGGCCGCCGGCCTCTCGCGAGAAATCGGCGGCCGGGGGCGGCCGCCGCTCCACTGGATTACACTGCTGCGCGATGCGAATCCGCGCAGCAGTGACGCTCGCTCTCGCGCTGTCTCCGCTCGTCGCGCAGGCCCAGACCCCGCCAGAGCGGCAGCCGATCGGGCGGCGCGAGCTGGAGCGCGCGCAGGACGAGCTGGTTTCGCGGCGCAAGTACGAAGCGCCGGTGAAGCCGCTGAAGGCCGCGAAGCTGCGCGAAGCGATCCGCGATTTTCAGGCGAACGACTACAAAGCTGCGCCGATGCATCTCACGTATGGTGAGTTCGTCACCGCGTCGGGCTACTACTTCGTGGCGATGCACTTCGATGCGGCGCTGCCCGCGGACGTCGCGAACGCGACGCTGTTCGGAACGATCGACGACAACTGGTCGATGGAAGAGCCGGTCACGCTGCAGCGCGCGGCCGACGGCACCGCGTTTTACGAGCGCTCGCTTCCGCTGAAGGCGGGCAATCACAACGCGACGTTCGGCTTCGCCGTGAACGGCGAGCCTGCTTCGATGATCAGCGTTCCGATGTCGCTGCGCACGCTCGACAAAGCCACGCGCGGCGTTTCGCGCCTGCTCGTGGCGAAGCAAGTGTTCCCGCTCGACAAAGTGCAGGCCGCCGACGATCCGTTCGCGTTCGGCGGCATCAAGGTCGTGCCGGAAGCCGATCTTACGTTTCACAAGAACGACGAGCTGTGGATCTTCTTCGAGGCGCAGAATCCCGGCGTCGACGAGAGCGGCGCGCCGAAGCTGACGACGAACGTGACGCTCGAAGGCAACGGCAAGACCAAGCGCGGACTCGCCGGAGACGCACAGCCGGTCGCGCTCAAAGGCGTGCCCGGACACTTCGGCGTCGGCACGACCGTCGACGTCAGCCGCCTCACGCCCGGCGAGTATCTGCTGCGCGTGTCCGTCGAGGACGCGGTCGCGCAGGCGCGCTACGACTTGCTCGAGAAGATCGCGATCGTGGAGTAGGACAGGCTTTCCAGCCCGTCCCCCCGGAAGGCAGGCTGGAAAGCCTGCCCCACACCGACCCTCGCTACAATGCGCGGACCATGATCCGCGTGTCCCTCATTCTCCTTGTTGCGTTTTCTCTGTTTGCCGCCGAGCTGCCGCAAGCGCCGGCCGATCTCAACCATCCTCCCGCCGATGCGGAGAAGCTCGCCGACGGTTTGATCACGAAGCGCGTCGCCGCCGGCACCGGCAACCTGCATCCGACGGACGACGATCTCGTGCGCGTCCGCTTCACCGCCTGGAAGTCGGACGGCACGCTGATCCAGCATCTCTCGCCGGCGCAGTCGCTGCTGCTTGCCGTGCCGAAGATGGTTCCGGGGTGGGCGGAGGCGGTGAAGCTGATGGTCATCGGCGAACATCGAATCACTTGGGTCCCGCAGCCGCTGAACGGCGGCAAGATCGACCTCGGCATGTACTTCGACACCGAACTGCTCGAGATCGTCCCGCGCCCGATCACGCCGCCCGACGTCGCCGCGCCTCCGGCCGACGCGACGACGACCGCATCAGGACTCGCATACAAAGTGCTGCGCCCGGGGCGCGGCGACAAGCATCCTTCGCGCGCCAGCAAGGTGGCGGTGCATTACAGCGGATGGACAACCAACGGACGGATGTTCGACAGCTCGGTACTGCGCGGCACGCCGTCGGAGTTTCCGCTCGACGAAGTGATCAAGGGGTGGACCGAGGGATTGCAGTTGATGACGGTCGGCGAGAAGACGCGGTTCTGGATTCCGGCGAAGCTCGCGTATCCCCACGATAGGACGAAGCCGCAGGGGATGCTCGTCTTCGACATCGAATTGATCTCGATCAAATAGCGTGGAGCGGAACAGCGAATAGGACGCTGTAGGACTTCTACGACGTCGTAGGACGTCCTCGGATGTCCTGGCAGTCCTACGACGTCCTATAGCCCCGTCACTTCTCCGCGATGGGATGTTCCGTCATCGCGCGCGCGGAGTCGGCGAGCCGCACGAATTCTTCGCGCAGTCCGTCGAGGTCTTCGCCATGCGCGACGCGGGCGAGCTGCATCACGTCCGCGAAGCTCGCTGTCCCTTTGTGCGGCGAGTTGCGCAGCAGCATTCCCAGCTCCGCGACCGCGGACGCGAACTGCATGTCGGCCGACGCCGCGTACGCGCTCGTTCCTTCATCCTTCGCGCTCGCGGTGATCAACTTGCTGACTTCTTCCTTCGGCTCCTTGTAGCGCAGCTTCAGGGTCGCGATCGTCCCGTGCGCGCCGGCCGCCGGCGTGATCTCGTACAACGCGGTGACGGAGTGTCCCGCGCCCAATTCGCCCGCGTCTTTCGTGTCGTCCTCGAAGTCCTTGTTCGCGAGCGCGCGATTCTCGTAGCCGATCTGGCGGTACGACTCGACGAGCGACGGATCGAACTCGAGCTGCACTTTCACGTCCTTCGCGATCGTCACCAGCGTGCCGGTCAGCTCGTGCTTGAACACTTTCTCCGCTTCTTTGAGCGAGTCGAGATACGCGTAGTTGCCGTTGCCTTTGTCGGCGAGCGTCTCCAGGTTCGCGTCGTGATAGTTGTCGTCGCCGACGCCGAGGACCGAGAGGTTGATGCCGGATTTTCGCTTCTGCTCGATGAGCTTCTCCAGCTCCTCGACGCTCGACACGCCGACGTTGAAGTCGCCGTCGGTCGCGAGGATCACGCGGTTGTTGCCGTCCTTCAGAAAATTCTCGCTTGCCGTTTCGTACGCGAGCTCGATTCCCGCGCCGCCCGCGGTCGAGCCGCCGGCTTCGAGGTTATCGATCGCGCCGAGGATTGTTTCCTTGTCAGCGCCCGACGTCGAAGGCAACACGAGTCCCGCCGCTCCCGCGTACACGACGATCGCAACGCGATCTTCGGGACGCAGCTGCTCGGCGAGCAGACGGAACGCGGACTTCAGCAGCGGCAGGCGCTGCGGCGGCTCCATCGAACCGGAGACGTCGAGGAGAAACACGAGATTGTTCGGCGCCATCTTCCAGGCGTCGAGATTGCGTCCCTGGATGCCGATGCGCAGCAGCCGGTTGTTCGTGTTCCACGGACAGCCCGCGACCTCGGTCGTAATCGAGAACGGCACGTCGCTCGATGGCTGCGGATAGTGATACGTAAAGTAGTTGATCATCTCCTCGACGCGCACGGCATCGGGCGGCGGGGCGATGCCGCTGTTGAGGAAGCGCCGCACATTCGCGTACGACGCGCGGTCGACGTCGATCGCGAACGTCGTCACCGGCTCGTCCTTCGCCGACTTGAACTTGTTCTCTTCGACCTTCGCGTACTGCGCCACCGGCTCGCGGACTTCGCTGGCGATGCCGTACAGCGCGCCGCCGGTTTTTGCGAAGACCGCCGGCGGCAGCGACTCGGGCGCGTTGGACGTGTCCACCGCGGCAATTCCGCCTGAGCCGACCACCTGTTCTTCCTGCTTGTTCTTCGCGCACGCCAGCGCGATCACGAGGATGCTCAAAAGCGTGAGTAGGCGTTTCATGTTCGATTCCCCCATGACGCGTTAGAAACAGGAGAGCCGGTGGAGGAAACCGGCGCTAAAAAACCATGTCGTGATCGTGCAGGCCGAAATAGTGGCCAAGCTCATGGATCACGGTCTCGCGCACCTGCTGCACGGCCTCGGCGCGATTGCGCGTCACGCGCAGGATGGGGCGGCGGAAGATTGCGATCTGGTCGGGCAGCATCGGCAGCATGTTGTGCGTGCGGCGCGTGCGCGCGACGCCGCGGTAGATGCCGAGGAGCTCGCCGTCGGGATGCTCGAGCAATTCGAGATCGTCATGCGCCGGTTCTTCTTCCACGACGACGACGACGTTGTCCACGAGCTCCGCGAACCGCGGCGGCAGCGACTCGAGCGCCTCTTCGACGACGTGCTCGAATTCGGAGGGGGTGAGGTGCTGCATGCGCGCCAGATCATCGCATGGGCGTGGTGCCGGGTGCCGGGTAGCCGAGCTTCTAGCTAACTCGGCACTCAGCACCCGTCACCTCGGAACTACCAGCCCGGAATGATGTTGAAACCGTACACGATCCCTTCATCCGGACGCTGGAAGGGTTTCGCCGCGTAGACTTCGATCGGGATGTAGCTGAGCAGGATGCGCAGGCCCGCGCCGACGCTGAAGACCGGAACGTGCTCCGTCGTATCCGTCGCCCATTTTAACTTCACGCTGTCGCCCTTGCTCCACGCGGCGCCGCCGTCGGCGAAGGCGAAGATTTCCGTCGGGACGAACGGCGCGTTGATCAAACCGTACTCGCGCGTGCCGAGGAGCGGCGCGCGGAACTCGAGGCTCGCGGCCGCGATCTTCGATCCGACGAGGCGATCGAACACGGGGCACGAGCTCGATCCCGCCGCCGGATGACACTCGACCGCATCGACGGAATACGGATCGTATCCGCGCACCAGCGATCCCTGCCCGAGGTACAGCGGCGTGAGAATCGAGTCCTCGGCGCCGCTTCCGTAGCGGCCGTAATGCAGTCCGCGAACGGCCAGCGTGACCGGCCGTTTGAAGAAGTACTTGCGCCAGTCGGCGAGCGCGGTCTCGAAGTTGAGATTGTGACTGTCCGCTCCGGTGCCGGCGTCTCCGCGCAGCGCCTCGACTTCGTAGCGATAGCGCGTGCCGTTGATCGGCGAGATGAATCCGTAGATTGAGCTGTCGCCGACGAACGCGCTCGATGCCTTGGTGAGATTCACGCTGAACGAGCCGAGGTTCTCGGTCGTGTGATCGAAGACGTCGTTGTTGATGACGACGAACGTCTCGAGCTCCTGCTTGTACGAATAGCGCTCGATGCCGGCGGCGGCTTCGACGCGCCGCGTCGTGCTGAACGGATACTGCGCGAGTCCGGTGACGTCGGTGATCAGCTGGACCTCGCGGTACTCCTGATAGAGATCGGCGGTGACGATTTGTCCGTTGCCGACGTCGACCGGCCCGCGTGCGAACGACGCCGTCGCGTAGACGTACGGAATGTGCGTGAGGTCGGCGCCCCAATTCAGACGGCTGGTCTGATTGAGATAAAACACTTCGCCGCCGAGCTGCTCGGCGAGATTCGAACCGCCGTATCCGCCACCTCCGCCGCCTTGGAACGTGACGCCGACGTTGTGCTGCCCGAGGATGTCGGAGAAGAACGCGGTGACGCTGCCACTCGCCCCGGAGCCGAATTCGCTGACGCCGACGCCGAGCGTCGGAGGTCCGAGGTACGAGAGGTGGAGATCGGGCCTGTATCCGCGCTCCGCGAATTGCGTCGACGCGGGCGGCAGTCCTTCTTCGGGACGCATGAGATAGCCGGTGATCTCGGAGCCCGTGCCGCGCAACGGCGGCAACAAAGCCGCGCGCGCGACCGCGGTGTCACTCGACGGCGCCGTCACGTTCGGCGCGCTTCCCGCCGGGTTCGCGGGGAGTGAATAGATGTTGTAGTTGTCGTCCTCGAACAGCGAGAACGCGATGTTGCCGGTGCGCGACGCGACGGTCATCGCGGGCGACAGATCGGTGATGCCGGCGACGCCCGTCATCACCGAGGTGATGCGCGCGATCGATCCGTCGGCGACGTTCACGCGATAGATGTCGGGGATTCCTTCGGGATTGCCAATGAAGTAGATCGAGCGTCCGTCGGGCGCGTACTGCGGGTTGATGTGCCGCGCGCCCTTGAATCCTTCGATGAGATGGATCTGCTTGGTGTCGACGTCGATCGTCGCGAGGCGCATGTCGGCGAAGCGAAGCTGTTCGGGAACCGATCCCTCGCCGCGATCGGTGACGAATGCGATCGTCCGTCCATCCGGCGACCACGCCGGCTGCAGGTCCGCGTACTCGTCGCTCGTCAGCCGCGTCACCTGCTTCGAGTCGAGGTCATACACGAACAAATCGCTGACGCCGGTCGTCTGACCGGAGATCGCGATGCGGCGTCCGTCCGGCGACCAGGCGACGTTGTTGATCGCCTCGAGCCCGGGCACTTTCTGGTGTTCGATGTGGCGGCTGTCGACGTCTACGGTCGAGAGATAGTTGTCGCCTTTCGAGAAGGTGATGAATGCGAGGTGCCGGGAGTCCGGCGACCACGCGCCGGCGGACTCGATGAAGCGCAGCGACTCGAAGTGCGGATCGCGATCGGACGACACGAGCTTGCGAATGATTTTTCCGGTCGACGCGTCGGCGAGATAGAGATCGATCGAGAAGAGCTCGCGCGCGGAGAGGAACGCCAGATAGCGTCCATCAGGACTGAGCGCCGGTCCGACGTTCAACTCCGACGATCCGCGGCGGCGGTTCTTCTTCTTTCCTTCTTCGTCCGGCGGCGGAAGCGCCGGCTTCCGTCCGATCAGCGGACTCGCGAGCGCGGTCTCGCGGCGCGCCGACACGACCGGGTCGTACAACTCTTTCGACGACGCGGCCCAGTCGGAGAAGAGCTGTTTCGCCGAGATGCCGACCGAGCGTTCGAAGGCTTCTTCGATGCCGACGACACCCGCCGCGAGGAAGTAGCGCACGACCGCTTCGTCGCCGAAGCGCGCGCCGATGTACGCCATCAGCGCCTGTCCGTAGCGATACGGGAAGTAACGCGAGTCGCGCGTCAGCTGCTTCAGATCGGGCATGCGGTTGTGGATCGTCGCGTCGCGGATCCACATCGACGTCAGCGGATCGACGCGGCCCTTCGAGAAGTACTCGGCCATTCCCTCGACGAGCCACAGCGGCATCTGCTCGAGCGCGAAGCGGCGGCGGTTGTTGTTCGACTGCGACGCGATGTCGTACTGGAAGACGTGAACGATCTCGTGTCCGAGGACGTGATCGTTTTGCGAATAGTCACCGGTGAGCGGCAGGACGACGCGATTCATGAACGCGTCGGTGAATCCGCCCGTCCCTTCACCGATCAGCCCGCCGGTGGTCGTCGTCTGATGGAAGTCGGCGGCGTTCGCGTAGAGGACGATCGGCTTCTTCTTGAACGAATGGTTGAACACGCGCGAGAGGCGCGCGTACCACCGCTCGGCCATGCGCCCGACGTCGTTCACGACGTCCGCTTCCTGATCGTAGTAGTAGAGATCGAAGTGTTCGGTCTGCAGGACCTTGAAGTGGAAATTCTCCCACTGGACTTTATTGCGGCCGAAGTATTGGGCGCTTGCGGGAACGGTGAGGAGAGTGATGAGGAGAGACAAAACAGCGAGACGAACGGCAATTCGCATCAGGCACCTCGGCTCTAGATGAACACCGATCGGCCTCCGGCTGCAAGTTTGTTGCCCCGGCCGCTGTTACGAGATGGTTGCGGGATGGGGGTTCTGGCCGTTGCGCAGTCGCTCGGTTGCGCGGTTACGCAGTGTTTTGCCGCGCGACCGCGTAACTGCGTAACCTACTTTCTGAGCAGCTTGAACGCGTGGCCCCACGACGAGCTCAGGACGCCGTACAAAACCCAGGTCATGCACATCGGCTCGAGGTAGCGGGAGCTTTCGATTCCGCCGATGTCGGCCACGCCCCACCCGAACGCCTCGCAAATCTGCGACACGATCTTCTTTCCTTCGGCGTCATTGCCGCAGAGGAACATGTCCGGCGGTCCACCCGGAAATTGCGGATGGATCATGTGCGCGTTGCCGACGGTGTTGAACGCCTTCACCACGCGCGCCTTCGGGATGAGACGCTGCACCTGCTCGCCGAGCGAGTCGGTCGTGCCGACGTACAGCGTCGGCGGCATCCCCTTGCTGAAGTCGAGCGGATTCGTCGCGTCGATCACGACCTTGCCGTCGAACGCATCGACGCCGGCGAGCCTGATCGCGTCGAGCGTTCCGGTGCCGAGCGTCGCGAGGACGAGGATGTCGCCGAACGTCGCCGCGTCGGCGAACGTGCCCGCGCTCACGCGCGCACTGGCCGACGCCCACTCCTGCAACTTGCCCGGATCGCGCGATCCGATCGTTACTTCGTGACCGAGACTCGCGAAGCCAGCCGCGAGCACCTTGCCGACATCACCGGAGCCGAGAACGCCAACGCGAACTTTCTGCATGGCGTTAGTTTATCCCGAGCCCGAGCCCGAGCCCGGGGTGGGGCGAGCAAACGAGAAGCCCGCCCACCCCGGGCGCGGAAGCGGGCGCGGGCTCGGGCTCGGAGTGGTGCGCGCCTCCGGCGCGCTTTTGGGAGGGTGGAAGACGCGCCAGAGGCGCGCACCACTCCACAGGCGGTTACGAAGGGGCCGCGCTCTTGGCTTGCGGAAACTGGAATCCGATGTACGTTCCTGAGCTGATGCCCATGAGTGCGAGGAGCGTCGCGCTGAACTCGGGCATCGTCAGTTCCCAGATCACGGAAGTGAGGAAGATGCCGCTGAGGATCAGGGTCCACACGACGATTTGCAGGCGGTCGAGCGCGATGGTGCCCTGGTCGTCGGCAACGAGGTCGCGCCAGAAGCCTTCGGTCTTTCGCGGCGCCGCGTTCTTCGGGGTGATGAACATGGCGGCGAGGGCGGTGGCGGAGCTGATGCCCATCAATCCCAGGACGGACGTCGGAATGGTGTCGCGGTCGCCGAGACAGAGCCAGATGTAGGTGTAGCTGAGGACGACGAGGAAGAACCACCACGCCATTTGCGTGCGGCCGAGGCTGTAGGGCTGGGGGACGCCGTCGACGGCGGGACCGGTCCGGAGCATGGCGGTCTTCGCGGCGGCGTAGAAGAGAACGATCGTGAAGATGAGCAGGCCGATGAGGAAGATGCTGGTCGTCCAGTCGACGTACATCTTGCGCACGTGCAAGATCATGTTCGCGTTGGGGACGCGCGGCAGCGGCCGTTCGCCTTTGAGGCCGACGCTGATGTGCATGTCCACTTCGGGATCGAACAGCGGGTCGTAGAGAAACGGCCGCCAGAAGTTGCGGTTTTTGTCGTTGCGCTCGAGGGCGAACGTCAGCACGCCGGACTGCGCATCGACGCCCATCAACTCGTTGCCGGTGTCGACGCCCTCGGCGAAGAGCGTGACCGGTTTCTGCGCGGCATCCGCGGACTGGAGCAGCTGATCGACGTGGCAGACCGAGACCACGACCCAGTCGCCGACATAGACCTCGTATTGATTGCTGTACACGCCGGACACCGCGGCGACCGCGGGGCCGCCGTCGCACGGCACGGGGCGAAGCCGCTTGCGAGCAGCCCCGAGCTCGTCGTGATCCGAATGCGTACCGCATGCGGCGAGCGCGAGGATGAGGATCGGCAGGGCGATGCCGCGCAGGAATTTCATCGGACCGCGGAGATGATCGCCGATCAGTACGCTGTGGCGCAACTCGATTTATCGAGGCCCCGTCGCCCGTGCCCGCTCCCGTGCCCGCTTCCGTGCCCGGGGCGGGGGCGCGTCAGCGCGTAAACACGGTTGGGTCGCTGACGCTCCCCACCCCGGGCGCGGGAGCGGGCGGGAGCAGGGCGGGCGCGGGAGCGGGCAATCGACACATCCGAGAACCGGCCGCGCGCGTAGATGCGTCTGAGGAGAGCATATGGCTTACATCTTTCACTTCAACCCCGACACGCCGATGTCCTCGACCAAGTACGACGAGATCATGAAGCGGCTCGACTCCGCGGGCGCGTCGGCGCCGGCGGGACGGCTGTATCACGCGTGCTACGGCAGCGCGGACCGCCTGCGCGTGTTCGACGTGTGGGACTCGCCGGCATCCTTCGAGCAGTTCGGCGGGACGCTGCTGCCGATCCTGCAGGACCTGGGCGTCGATCCGGGTCAGCCGGAAGTCGTCGAGACGCACAACATCGTCGTCGGCTGATCACAGCGCGCGGCGGGTTTTATCGAAAACGTGACGCTGCCGGGCGGTCGCGCTCATAGAATCCGCCTATGCGCAGACTCGTCATCGTCCTCTCGTTGTTCGTCCTCGTCGCCGCGTCGCCGGAGCGGCCGCTCAAGCAGCTTCCCTACACGCCGAGCCTCGACGTCCCGTCGATGGACAAAGGCGTCGATCCGTGCGTCGACTTCTATCAGTACTCGTGCGGCAGTTGGATGGTCAACAATCCGATTCCGCCCGACCAGTCGCGCTGGAGCGTCTACGGCAAGACCACGAACGAGAACGCGCAGTTTTTGTGGGGCATCCTCGAAGAGGCCTCCAATCCGAACGCGAAGCGCACCGCCGTGCAGAAAGAGATCGGCGATTACTTCGCCGCGTGCATGGACGAAGGAGCGATCGAGCAGGTTGGCGCGAAGCCTCTCAAGCCGCTGCTCGATGAGATCGCGGCGATCGGAAACGCGAAGCAGCTCGCGACGTTCCTCGCGAGCGAGCATCCGCGCACGTTCGGCAGCGGATGGATCTTCGGCTTCGGATCGGATCAGGACTTCGGCGACGCGACGCAGGTGATCGCCGAAGCGGGCGCGGGCGGCCTCGGCCTCCCGGACCGCGACTACTACACGAAGACGGACGCGAAGTCGCAGGAGATCCGCAACAAGTACGTCGCGCACGTCGCGAACATGCTGCAGCTGACCGGCGAATCGGCGGACCAGGCGAAGCAGGACGCGCAGAGCGTGATGGCGATCGAGACGGCACTCGCGAGCGCGTCGCTGACGCGCGTCGAGCGCCGCGATCCGTACAACATCTACCACAAGATGAAAGTGGCGGACTTGCAGAAAATTACGCCGTCGTTCGACTGGTCCGCGTATCTCACGAAGTCGGGCCTGCCCAAGACGGACATGATCAACGTCACCCAGCCGAAGTTTTTCGAAGCCGTCGAGCACGAGGTCACGTCCGTTCCGCTTCCGCAGTGGAAAGCGTACCTGCGCTGGCACGCCGTGCACGCGCGCGCGCCTTACCTCTCGTCCAAGTTCGTGCAGGAAGACTTCAACTTCTATCGCAAGACGCTGCGCGGCGTGACGGCGATGACGCCGCGCTGGAAGCAGTGCGTCCGCTACGTCGACCGCGACCTCGGCGAAGCCCTCGGACAGGAATTCGTCCGCCGCACGTTCACGGCCGACACGAAGAAGAAGACCGTCGAGATGACGCGCCTCGTCGAAAAGGCGATGGAGAACGAGATCAAGACTCTCGACTGGATGAGCGCGGAGACGAAGGGCCGCGCGCTCGAGAAGCTGCATGCGATCGTCAACAAAGTCGGCTATCCCGATCGCTGGCGCGATTACGGCGGACTCCAGATCAAGCGCAACGATTTCTACGGCAACGCAATCCGCGCGACGCTGTTCGAGTCGAAGCGCGACCTCGGCAAGATCGGCAAGCCGGTCGACCGCGGCGAGTGGGGCATGACGCCGCCGACCGTCAACGCGTACTACAGTCCGCAGATGAACGACATCAACTTCCCGGCCGGCGTGCTGCAGCCGCCGTTGTACGACCCGAAGCTGGACGACGCGCCGAACTACGGCAACACCGGCTCGACGATCGGACACGAGCTCACGCACGCGTTCGACGACGAGGGACGGCAGTTCGACGCGAAGGGAAATCTGAAGGACTGGTGGACGCCGGAAGATGCCAAGGCGTTCGAAGAGCGCGCGAACTGCGTGCGCGATCAATACGGCAATTACACGGTCATCGACGACATCAAGATCAACTCGAAGCTCACGGCCGGCGAAGACATCGCCGACATCGGCGGAACACTCCTCGCGTACATCGCATGGAAGGAAGCGACGGCCGACGAGGACCTGAAGCCGATCGACGGCTTCACGCCCGACCAGCGCTTCTTCATCGGACTCGCGCAGTGGGCGTGCAGCAACACACGCCCCGAGGACCTGCGTGCGAACGCGATCACCGACCCGCACTCGCCGCCGAAGTACCGCATCAACGGCGTCGTCACGAACCTTCCGCAGTTTCAGAAAGCATTCAACTGCGGCGACGACGCGCCGATGGTGAACAAGAAGGAGTGCAAGATCTGGTGAGGGCGAACAACAGTGGAGCGGCGGCCGCTTCGGCCGCCGACCTCTCGCGAGAAACCGGCGGCCGAGAGCGGCCGCCGCTCCACCATGCGGCGCGACAGTAGTGGGCGGAACGTTACTGCGCTGGTCGCGTATTTGGAGAGCCTCAAATGAGATGGCAGATGGCAGAAGAACGATGCGCGTGATCGGACCTCAAATTGAGGTGCTCGGACCTCGATGTTGAGGTGGTCGGACCTCAAATTGAGGCGCTCGGACCTCAATGTTGAGGTGTTCGGACCTCAAATTGAGATGTTCGGACCTCGATCTTGAGGTGAACGGACCTCAAATTGAGATGCGCGGACCTCGATGTTGAGGTGGTCGGACCTCAAATTGAGGTGGTCGGACCTCAAATTGAGGTGATCGGACCTCGATGTTGAGGTGGTCGGACCTCAAATTGAGGTGATCGGACCTCGATGTTGAGGTGGTCGGACCTCAAATTGAGGTGCTCGGACCTCGATGTTGAGGTGGTCGGATCTCAAATTGAGGTGATCGGACCTCGATGTTGAGGTGCTCGGACCTCAAATTGAGGTGATCGGATCTCGATGTTGAGGTGGTCGGACCTCAAATTGAGGTGCTCGGACCTCGATGTTGAGGTGGTCCGACCTTAAATTGAGGTGATCGGACCTTAAATTGAGGTACTCCAACCTCGACGTTTGACTAACGCGCCGCCGCTTTCAAAGTGCACCGTGGCATTCCGTCGTGGAGTGGTGCGCGCCTCTGGCGCGCCTTCCATCCCGCCAAAGGCGCGCCGGAGGCGCGCACCACTCCAAACGACACTCCTATAATCGTCCGGCTTGCCACAAATCTTCTTCACCGGCTTCCCGGGCTTCCTCGGCTCGGAGTTGCTTCCGCGCGTTCTTGGGCGCACGGACGACGACGCGCTCTGTCTCGTGCAGCCGAAGTTTCGCGCGATGGCGGAGGAGCGGGCGCGCGGGAATCCGCGCATTCGACTCGTCGAAGGCGACATCACGCAGGCGCTCGATCACATCGACGCGCGCGACATTCGCGAAGTGTGGCACCTCGCGGCGGCGTACGACCTCGCCGTGCCGCGCGACGTCGGGATGCGCATCAACGTCGAAGGCACGCGGCGCGTGCTCGATCTCGCCGCACGCGCGCCGCGGCTCGAGCGCGTGCACTACATCAGCACGTGTTACGTGAGTGGATCGTATCCCGGCGTGTGGCGCGAGGACGATCTCGAGAAGGGGCAGCGGTTCAACAACTTCTACGAAGAGACGAAACAGCTCGCGGAAGTGGACGTGCGGAAGCGGAGTTTGCCGTCGACGATTTATCGTCCGTCGGTCGTCGCCGGCGACAGCGTGACCGGCGCGACGCAGAAATTCGACGGACCGTACTTCGTGCTGCAATGGCTGATGCGGCAGCCGAAGATCGCGGTGCTGCCGGTCGTCGGACGTCCATCGCGCTATCGATTCAACGTCGTGCCGCGCGACTTCGTGATGAACGCGATCGAGTATCTCAGCGCGCTGCCGCAGTCGAAAGGAAAAACGTACGCGATCGCGGACCCGTCGCCGCTCACGGTCGATGAGACGATCGACACGCTGGCGGCAGCGGGCAACCGCAAAGTGATTCGCGTTCCGCTGACGAAGGGAATCGCGAAGGGCTCGCTGCAATACGTTCCCGGCGTCTATCGACTGCTGCGCATTCCGCCCGCGGCGGTCGACTACTTCGTGCATCCGACGCTATACGACACGACGAACGCGACGGCCGATCTCGCCGGCTCCGGCATCGTCGTGCCGCGATTGCGCGACTACATGCCGCGCCTCGTCGAGTTCTGGCGCGCGCATCGCGAGATCGGAAGCGCGGCGATGATATGAGCGTCCGCATCACACCGATCGGCGCAACCGGCGAGCATCACGCCGAGACTCTGCGCAGCGGCGGTGTGCGCGGCAACTACTTCCATCGCAGCGCGCGCGAGCTGCTGATCGTGCTGTACACCGATCGGTGGACGCTGCATTTCGACGGTGGCGCCGACACGGACGTCGAGACGCGTTCGTTCAGCGGCGCGGGCGCGGTGCGCATCGAGATCGATCCGCTCTCCGCGCACGCGATTCAAAACGACGGCGGCGCGGACTTGCACGTCTTCGTCGCCGGCGACGCCGACGATCGCGAGCCGCGCGTGCTCGTCGAGCTGCCCGCGCGCATCGCCGGAGTCGACGGCACGCGGCGCGGCTGGGTCGCGATGGTGAAGGACGGCGACGCGATCGAAGCGCGCATGCTGATGACCGACGAGGATCTGCTCGCGCTCTTCAACGCATGTGCGGTCGTCGCGATCGACATCCCGATCGGTCTCTCCGAATCCGGCCCCCGCTCCTGCGATCACCACGCCCGCCGTTTCCTCGGGCGCCGCGCCTCCAGTGTCTTTCCCGCTCCGCTGCGACCGCTGCTTGCGCTGCGCGAATACAACGAAGCGAATCGCATCGCGCGCGATCTGCAGAAGCGCGGCATCTCGAAGCAGGGATGGGCGATCGTGCCGAAGGTCGCGCAGGTCGACCGCCTGCTGCAGCGTCATCGCCATCTGCGCGGCCGCGTGTACGAAGTGCATCCCGAGGTTTCGTTCGCGGCGTGGAATGAACACGAAGTGCTCGCCGCGTCGAAGCATTCGAAGGAAGGACTCGCCGCGCGACGCGCGCTCGCCGAAGCGCACTTCGGCGCAGTGCCCGCGACGCCAAAGTACGCGAGCGAGAATGACGCGCTCGATGCACTCGCCGCACTCTGGACCGCGGAGCGGATTCTCGCCGGACGCGCGCGCGAGCTCGGCGACGCGCGCGCCGATCTCACGGGACTGCCGATGCGGATCGTTTATTAGGGTTGCTGTCTCTCTCCAGTTTATCCCGCGCGAAGACGCGGGATCTCTCCGTGCACCGGAGCGGCTCGTGCCTGTCGGACCGATTCTGCCGGTATAACCGGGAGATCCCGCGTCTTCGCGCGGGATAAACTGAGAGAGACAACGGCGAAACTACGAAACCTCGTCCCAAATCCGCACGTCCTTGCTCTCCTTCAAAAACAGCGACCCGACGACGAACGTGATCGACGCGATCGCGATCGGGTACCACAACCCCGCGTACGTGTTGTGATGCGTCGCTTCATACAGCGACTGCGCGATGAGCGGGGTGAAGCCGCCGAACCAGCCGTTGCCGATGTGGTACGGCAGCGAGAGCGACGTGTAGCGGATCTTCGCGGGGAACGCTTCGACGAGGAACGCGGCGATCGGGCCGTAGACCATCGTCACGAAAATCACCTGAATGAAGATGAGCAGCGTCATGACGACCGGCTGCAGCGGCGCGGACGCGGCTTTCATCGCGTGATAGATCGGGATGTACGAAACGGCGGCGAGAAGATTGCCGGCCATCATGATTTTCTTGCGGCCGATGCGATCGGAGAGCGAGCCGAAGAAGATGAAGAACGGAGTGCCGAGGGCGAGCGCGATCGCAACAATCACATTCGCGGGGATGAAGCCGACGTTGAGGATCTTCTGGAGAAAGAAGAGCGCGTAGAACTGGCCGGTGTACCAGACGACGGCCTGCCCCGCGGTTGCGCCGAAGAGGACGAGCAGGATCACTTTCCAGTTGCGGCCGCTGCCGAGGCTGTCGCGCAGCGGTGCAGTCGACGTCTTCCCTTCGCTCTTGAGCGCCGAGAAAAGCGGCGACTCTTTCAATCGCAGCCGGATGTAGAGCGACATCGCGACGAGCAGAATCGAAAGCAGGAACGGAATCCGCCATCCCCACGCCTTGAAGTCCTCCTCGGACATGCGCGTGCGCACGAGCAGGATCACGGCGAGGGAGACGAAGAGGCCGAGCGTGGCCGTGGTTTGGATGAAGCTCGTGTAGAAGCCGCGACGCTTGTCGGGAACGTGTTCCGCGACGTACACCGCTGCGCCGCCGTATTCGCCGCCTAACGCGAGGCCTTGCAGCAGGCGCAGCGCGACGAGGAGGAGCGGCGAGAGGATGCCGGCCTGCGCGTACGTCGGCAGGAGGCCGATCACGAACGTCGAGCCGCCCATGATCAGCAGCGTGACGAGGAACGCGTACTTGCGTCCGACAAGATCGCCCACACGCCCGAACACGAGCGCGCCGAACGGACGGACCGCGAAGCCGGTCGCGAACGTCGCCAGCGTCAGCAGAAACGCCGCGGTCGGATTCTGCTTCGGAAAGAAGAGCCCCGACATGATCGCGGCGAGGCTGCCGAAGATGTAGAAGTCGTACCACTCGATCATCGTCCCGGCAGCCGCGGCAGCGATGACTTTCCAGACCGGGTACTCGCGCTCTTGCATGCGGTTCAGTTTATCCCGCGCGGGAGACGCGGGATCTCTGGTGATACCGCCAAAATGTTGCCTACATACGCGATGGCTGCCGCTCGGGGATCGTCCCGAAAGCAGAGAGGACAGGCAGGATTGCCTGTCCTCCACCTTACGCCGCGCTATCGTGGAGGACAGGCAATCCTGCCTGTCCGTGCACTCAGCGCGATGCCACCGGAGATCCCGCGTCTGCGCGCGGGATAAACTGAGAGGCAGCCATCAACACGCCACCGGCCTGCGCCGGCTTCATGAAGCGCTGGTCGAGTGCGGTCACCAGCGTCGTGTCGTGGCCGTAGATGTCGTCGAAGAAGGCGACTTCGCCGTTCGCGCGCGCGACCGCGGTCGCGTACGTGATCGTCACGGCGATCGGGCGCGGCGGGCGGACGTAGTCGTCGTTGTGCTCGCCCGTCATCGCGGCCTTCACTTTGTCCGGCGTCCACTGCAGCGCCCACGCGGCCAGCGCGGCGGGGTCGCTGAGGCGGATGCAGCCGTGGCTGGCGTCGCGGCGCGCGAGCGCGAACGTCGACTGCGACGGCGTGTCGTGCAGGTAGACGTTGTTGTCGTTCGGGAAGAGGAACTTCACGAGTCCGAGCGCATTCGACTTGCCGGGCTTCTGGCGCACCTGCAGCTGCAGTGATTTCAGGCGGCGCAGCGTGTCGTCGCTCACCGAAGTGCCGAGGGAGACGCCCGCGTCGTCGACGACTTCGTAGCTGTTGCGGGCGAGGTAGCCGCGATCTTTCTCGAGGTGCGGCACGATCTCCGCGCGCTGAATCGCGGGCGGCACGCTCCAGTAGGGGCGGAACACGACGTGTTTGATGTCGCCTTCGAACACCGGGGTCTTGTGGCCGGCGGCCTTGCCGACGACGACGCGCATCGTCAGGTCGCCGTTCTCGTCATGCGCGCGGAGCGTGAACTCCGGGATGTTGACGACGATCGACGGGCCGTCGGTCGCCACCGGCGTCCAGCGCGCGCGCTCGAGCGCGAGCTCGATCTGCTTCACGCGCTGCGAGGCCGTCACGTTCAACTGCGCGAATGTCTTCTTGCTGATCACGCCGTCGGCGTCGAGGCCGTGGCGGTCCTGGAAGTGCTTCACCGCGTCGACGATCGCGCCTTCATAGCGATTGCCGTTCAGCTGCGCGTCGGCAGTCAGGTCGCCGAACGCGCGGAGCTTCGCCGCGAGCTGCGGAAGCGCTTCGTATTCACCATTCGGAGAGAGTTTGGTCACCACCGGCAGCGGCGCGTCGAGCGACGCGTCGGCGGCGATGCCGCGCCACGTGCCGAGGGCGGCGAGAAGGAGCTTGTACTCCGGCTGCTGCGGCTCGATGTGCGAGATCGCGTTGACCACGTCCGGCGTGTTCGCGAGCTGCCAGATCACGTCCGGGCGGTAGAGCTTTTCCGGAGCGGCATCGAGCTCGAAGCCGATCGACAGCGGGTCGATGCGGCCGCTGTGAAGATCGGAGACATAGCGCATCGCGGCGATCGACATCGCGATCTCGAGCTCGGCGAACGCCGAATCCGTCGTGAGGTTCTGCACGCGCGGCTGCCAGCGGCCGCCGTCGTAGTCGGCCGGGCGAAGTCCCTTCGCGTCGGCGGTCTCGAATGCGTTGATCATCGCCAGCGCCTGCGCGGTCGGGCGGCTGTTGCGGATCCAGACCAGGCGATAAGCCAGCGGTCCGTACAGGTTGCGGAGGTCGGTGCGCACGTCGGCGGGAGCGGCGGCGGCAAGGTCGCGCACTTCGCGCGTCACCGGCGTCGTCGGCGCGACTTCGACCGTCTGCGCCGAAAGGGAAAGCGTCGTAACCACCAGGATCAGAACAGAGAGTGTCCGTTTCATACACCCCCAATGTCGGGTCCGACTGTGGCTCAAATATGGCGAAGGATGAGCGTGATTGACGGCTTTGTGAGACGGCTCACGCCCGGAGGTCAGGCGCGCGTGAGGTGGATCACTTTCCGCGGTGCGGATGGCGGATGGCGGCGCTTTCGCGCGGATGGCAGATGGCGGCTGCGCTGATGGCCACGCCCGCCCGGCAGGTATCTCGTCATCCCGCCGGGGCGGGCGGGTGTGGCCATCCGCCATCAGGGCGAAGCCCGCCATCCGCCATCAGGCGAAGCCGCCATCCGCCATCAGGCGAAGCCCGCCTGCGCCATCAGGCTCGCGTCAATTGGATCACGGTGATCTCGCTGCCGACGTAAAGACGCGACGGCGGACCCCAGTAACCGGTGCCGCGATTGATGTAGAGCCATGTGCGTCCGACGCGGTGCAGGCCGGTCGTCGCTGGGTGCACGCGCGAGCTGACGAGGTTCCAGGGGAAGAACTGGCCGCCGTGCGTGTGGCCGGAGAGCTGGAGGTGTACGCCGAGGGTGTCGGCGGCTTTCGCGATGTGCGGGCGGTGCGAGAGGAGGACCTTCGTGGCGGACGGAGGCGCGCCGGCGACGGCGCGCGCGGGATCGGTGTCCCGCCCGACCGGATCGGTCACGCCGGCGACGACGAGCTGCGCGCTTCCGCGACGAATGACGCGGTGCGCGTTCCTGAGCAGGATGAGATCGAGCGACTCCAGCGCCGGCAGCCATTCGCCGGGTTGCCAGTAATACTCGTGATTGCCGGTCACGAAGAAGACGCCGTCGCGCGCGCGGAGCCCGCGCAGCGGCTGCACTTCGTCGCGCAGATCGTCGAGCGGACCGTCGACGAGATCGCCGGTGATCGCGACGAGATCGGGATCGAGTGCGTTCGTCCGATCGACGAGCGACTGCACGAAGCGCCGGCGGATCGTCGGACCGACGTGGACGTCGGAGAGCTGGACGATGCGATAGCCTTCGAGCTCCGCCGGCAGCTCGTCGATCGCGACCTTCACGTGCTGCAGCCGCGGATAGATCGCCTGCAAGAGGCCGACGAACGAGAGCGCGGCGGCGGCGGCAAGGATCGTGAGCGCGATCGCGCCGGGATCGGGCAGCGGCCAGCTCCGCGCGGAGATCGCCCAGCGCAAGAAGAAGTACACGCCGCGCAGCACATCGCTCACGAAGACGAGCACGAGCAGCGTCGAGAAGATCGCGACGACGGTGTACGACGTAAAGTGCGCGCGCCGCGTGAAGAGCGGGAGCGCCGGAATCACCGACAGCACGACGATCGCGAGCCAGCCGGCGGCGGCCGGCAATCCCACCGCTGCCGCCCCCGCGAGGATCGGGCGGCCGGCGTACATGAACGCGGCAAACCAGACGGCGGCGACGAGGACCGCTCGCGTGGGAGACCCTGCAGTGATGGCGCGGATGGTTCTCACGAAGTAAATCCAAACGCCGTTTGGGCGACGTAGCTTCCTAACATAGCCGAGTCCGGCGTGATCCGGATCACGATTCGTGACAGACGGATTTCGATGACTTATCTTTGCGTTGGGTCCGTTTTACTTCCCTCGGAGGAGCCACTACGTCCATGCGTCCCCTCGCTTCGCGTATCTTCGTCATGGCGCTCGCCTTTGCAATGGCAGCGCCGCTGTTCGCGGTCTCGTATCTCGTTCCGAGTGACCGCGAGATGATTCAACGGTCCGACGACATCGTCGTCGCCACCGCCGTGACGTCCGCGGTCGAGCGGACGCCGGAAGGCGGCATCGTCACGCGCTACTACCTGCGCATCGAAGACGTGTTGAAAGGCGAACGGACGCGCGGCAGCTATCTGCGATTGACCGAGATCGGCGGCTCGCTCGCCGACTTGACGCTCGAAGTGTCCGGCATGCCGGTCTATGTCCCCGGCCGCCGTTATCTCGTTTTCACGAACACGAACCGCGACGGCGAGCCCGAGACGTGGGGACTCGAGCTCGGACAGTTCGCGCTGGAGAAGGACGGCGAAGGACGTCCGATGGCGCTGCGCAACACCGGCCTCGCGTTCGACGCGAACAACTTCGAGTCGTACAGCGAGAAGACGCGCGACGCGCGCGGCTTCATGGACTACATCCGCGGCATCGTCGCGCAGAACATTGATCCGACGCCGGCGTACTTTTTCGATCCCGCTCCTGCGAAGAAACTTCACGAGAACGACATTCACGCGCAGGTCTTCACGCGCGCGTCGTATCTCGTGACCGGCGCGCCGCGCTGGCAGAGCACTCCGAACGCGAGCGTCCGTACGGCCTCGGCCCCGAGCGGCGGGATCAACGGCGTCAACCCGGTGACCTCGGCGATCGGCACGTGGAACTCGACCGCGGGCAACATCGCGTACTCGTATTTCGGACAGGACGACACCGCGACCGCAGGATTCACGTCGCACGATTCGAAAAACGCCGTGCTCTACGGCGATCCGAACAGCGAGGTCGCTCCGCCGGTCCTCGCGCGCGGCGGCTATTGGACCAGCAACGCTCCCTATTCATTCGGCGGCGAAAACTTCAAGGCGATCGACGGCGGCATCGACGTCGTCGTCGACAACTTCAGCTTCACGCAGTGTCTGCTCAACGTGGTGATCCTTCACGAGATGGGACACACGTTCGGCTTCCGCCATTCGAATCAGAACGGCGACAACTCGCTGCCGTGCAACACGAGCCTGAACGACTGCACGGGCAGCGCGGTCATGAATTCGAGCGTGGGGTGCAGCCTCACGACGCTGCAGACGTGGGATCAGAACGCGGTGGCCGTGGTGTACGGCACGGGCCCGCAGTGCACGACGGTGTCGATCAGCGGCCAGCCGCAGAACAAGACCATCACGCAGGGACAACCGGCGAATGTCACCGTCACGGCGGCAGGCTCGTCGCCGTTCACGTATCAGTGGTACATCGGCAATCCGAGCGACACGTCGACTCTGCTCGCGGGACAGACGACCGCGACGCTGACGCATGCGCCAACGACGACGACCACGTACTGGGTGCGCGTCGGCGGCTGCAACAGCAGCACCGCGGACAGCGCCGCCGTCACCGTAACCGTGCAGGCGCCGACGTGCACGCCGCCGAGCATCGCCACGCAGCCGACGGGCACGACGATCACGCAGGGGCAGTCGGCGCAACTCTCGGTCGGCGCGGCAGGCACGGGACCGCTGTCGTATCAGTGGTTCGCCGGCGGAACCGGCGATACGTCGCAGTTCGCGGGCAGCGGCAATCCGGTCACGCTTTCGCCTAGCACCACGACGCGCTATTGGGTGCGCGTCACCGGACAGTGCGCGCCGGTCGCGGACAGCACTCCCGTGACGATCACCGTCACGACGGCCAGCTGTCCCGACGTCACGGTCGGCGCTCCGCAGGCGACGCAGCTGCAGAGCGGCCAGTATTCACTCGACGTCACCGCGAGCAGCGGCGGCCGCCCGCTCACGTATCAATGGTTCCAGGGTCCGCTGCCCGGCTCCGGCAACTCCGTCGGCAACACGAAACAGATCGTCGTTCCCGCTCCGACTGTGCCGACGTCGTACTCCGTCATCGCCCGCAACGACTGCGGCAAAGAAGCCGCGAGCGTGGTCATCACGATCAATCCCTGTTCCGACATTCCGGTGATCACGACCGAGCCGCTCGACGCGGCGATCGCGACCGGCGCGTCGGCGACTCTCACAGTTGCATTCACGTCCACTACCACTGCGACGGTGACGTGGTATCGCGGCGCTGCTCCAAACAAAACGAATCAGGCGGGAACCGGCGCGACGCTCAACACCGGCGCGCTCACAGCGACGACGCAGTTCTGGGCGAGCATCATCAACGGTTGCGGCGAGAAGACCTCACGCACGGTAACAATTACGGTCGGCACCGCGTGCACTCAACCGTCGATCGTTTCTCAGTCGAATGGAACGACGAAGTTCAAAGGCGAAACCGTGACGCTCACCGTCGCCGCGACCGGAACGGAGACGCTGCACTATGAGTGGTACGACGGCGTGTCTGGCGACCAAAGCAGGCCGGTCGGCACGGACTCCAATTCGTTCACGTCGGCCGTGCTCACAAATCCGAAGCTGTTTTGGGTGAAAGTCAGGAACACGTGCGGCAGCGCGAACAGCAACACGATCGTCATCGACGTGAAGCCGCCGAAATATCGCTCGGTTCGTCACTGATCACTAGCGTGCCTTTTGCACCACATGAGCGTCGAAGGAGGCATGACGCTCATGTGGAGACCAAGGGACCGCGAGCGATACATCGGCTCATACGATCCGGAGCACGAGATGCCGGATCCCGATCGCGACCGCGGCGATCGCTGGCAGTCCGATGTGTATCGTCACAACGCACGCGACGGCCGCTTCGCGTATCGCTGGAACCCCGATCGCTTCGAGGACCGTGCTCGCAGCGGCTACGATCGCTCTCGCGATTTCGGCTACGGGAACGACTATGGGTACGATCGCTCACGCGATTTCGACCGGGATCGCGACTATCGCGGCGGATTCAACAGCGACCGCGACTGGGGACGAGAGCGCGACTTCGGTCCGCCGCCCGGCTATTACCGCAACGACTACGATCGCGGCTACGACCGCGGATTCGCGAGTGGCTACGATCGTTCGCGCGATTTTGATCGCTCACGCGATTTTGATCGCTCACGCGATTTCGACCGCGACTACCCGCGTCGCGGCGGCTACTACTACGAAGGCGACTTCGGCCCCGGCGGCTATGACGAATACGACCGCGACCGCTGGCGTCGACGCTGATTCATTGTGGTGACCGCTGCCCTCAGCGGTCACTGCGACGCCCACGCCGGCGCCAAGCGGCGCTTTCGCGCCGCCGCGACCGCTGAGGGCAGCGGTCGCCACATACGAACACGTAACCGCTGCGTAACCGCGCGACCGCGTAACCGCGAAACCGAAAGACCTCTCCTGCATCGAATAACGTGCGGCCGGAAAGCCGTTATCCGATGCACAGGAGGCACGCGTTGAAACGCATTCTCTCGAAGGTCTTTTTTCTGGTTCTCCTCATCGGCTGCGTGCAATCGCAGTCGGCGCCGCTCCCGGCCGCGAAGAAATCTTACGGAGGATCGAAATCCATGTCGCAGTACACCAAGCCGTCCGACGCCGAACTGAAGAAGCAGCTCACCGAAGCCCAGTACGAGGTGACGCAGCACGAAGGGACGGAGCCGCCGTTCAACAACGAGTACTGGAACAATCACCAGCCCGGCATCTACGTCGACGTCGTCTCCGGCGAGCCGCTGTTCTCGTCGCTCGACAAGTTCGACTCCGGCACCGGCTGGCCGAGCTTCACGCGTCCGCTGGAGCCGGAGAACATCGCCACGAAGACGGATCGCAAGCTCTTCATGGCGCGCAACGAGGTCCGTTCCAAGCACGCCGACTCGCACCTCGGACACGTATTCGATGACGGCCCCGCGCCGACGGGTCTGCGCTATTGCATGAACTCCGCGTCGCTGCGCTTCATCCCGGCCGACCGTCTCGAGGCCGAGGGGTACGGACAGTACGCGTCGCTCTTCGGCAAGAAGGGCGAGACGCACGCGAAGAACGCGAAGCTCGAAGTGGCGACGCTGGCCGGCGGATGCTTCTGGGGCGTCGAAGACTTGATTCGCAAACTGCCGGGCGTTGTCGACACGGAAGTCGGCTACACCGGCGGCAGCGTGAAGAACGCGACGTATCAGAACCACGAGGGACACGCCGAGGCGGTGAAGATCACGTTCGACCCGGCGAAGATCTCGTACGAACAGATTCTCGAGTTCTTCTTCAAAATGCACGACCCGACGACGCTGAATCGCCAGGGCAACGACACGGGCACGTCGTATCGATCGGCGATCTTCTATCACAGCGATGCGCAGCGGCAGACCGCCGAGCGCGAGAAGGCGAAAGTCGACGCGTCCGGCGCGTGGCGGCGGCCGGTCGTGACGGAGATCGTTCCGGCGAAGGAGTTCTGGACCGCCGAGGAGTACCACCAGGATTACCTCGTGAAGAATCCGGGCGGCTACACCTGCCACTACGTGCGCGACATCTCGTTCGACAACGCGCCCGCGGCGGCGAAGCACTGATTCTGTGGAGCGGCGGGCTCTTAGCCCGCCGCTTTCTCGCGAGCGCCTCGGCGGGCTAAGAGCCCGCCGCTCCACTATTTCCGGAACAGCAAAACGTCGCGGCTCAGCGTGACGTCCATCGCTTCGGCGTTCTCATGACCGCGGCGGTACGACGACGACATCACGTCGCGAACCGCATCGGCATCGAGATGCGCGACGTGGCGGACGTTGAAGTGCCGCACGAGCTCGAAGTGCGAAGCGAACATCTCGATCGTCCGTTCGACGCGATCGCGTTCCATGCCGCGCAGCTCGACGAGATCGTCCGCGCCGGCGATCGCGACGAGGAGCGTGCCGCCCGGCGCGAGCACGCGGCGAAACTCCGGTGGATTCAAACGCGCGGTGATAGACGTGACGGCGCGAAACGCATGGTCCTCGTACGGAATGAAGCGATCGGCGTTGGCGACGATCCACGTGCAATCGCGATGGCGGCGCGCCGCGAGATCGATCGCGATCGCGGAGATGTCGACGCCTTGCGCGTCGACGCCGTACGCGCGCTTGAACGCGGCGAGATGATGTCCCTCGCCGCACCCGACGTCGAGCAGCGCGTCATCCGAGGAAAGCGGCAGCGCCTCGACGATCGCACGCACGAGCGGCTCCGCGTGGCCCGCATCGAGAAATCTGCGGCGCGCCGCGATCGCGTCGCGTGTATCGCCCGGATTTTTTGAGCGGCGATCCTGCGGCTGCAGCAGATTGATGTAGCCGCTGCGTGCAACGTCGTACGTGTGGTTGTTCGCGCAGACAAACGTGCGCTCGCGCTTTGCGAGAGGTTGGCGGCACGTCGGGATCGGACAGATGAGGCGCATAGGCTCACAGGCGCATGGGCGCACAGCGAATCCTATAAGCCCATGAGCCCATGAGCCCATGAGCCCATGAGCCCATGAGCCTATGAGCCCATGAGCCCATGAGCCTATGAGCCCATGAGCCTATGAGCCTATGAGCCTATGAGCCTATGTGCCTCTGAGCCTACTATGGGGGCCCATGCAGCGCTCCTCACGAAGACTCGCGCTCCTCGTGTTCGGGCTGATCGCGTTCGTGATCGTCACCGCGCTGCTCTATCAACTCGGGATGGCGCGGCTGGAAGGGAAACCGCGCTCGTTCTGGCAGGCGTTCGAGTGGGCGGGGGAGTCGCTGAGCACGACCGGGTACGGCGCGGACGCGAAGTGGTCGCATCCGCTGATGGTCGTGCTCGTCGTCGCCGTGCAGTTCGTCGGCGTGTTCCTCGTCTTTCTCATCATCCCGATCTATCTCGTGCCGTTTCTCGAAGAGCGGTTCGAAGAGAAAGTGCCGCGCACGGCGGGCTCGAAGCTCGCGAATCACGTCGTCGTGTATCGATTCGGTCCGGCCGTCGAGATGCTGTTGCAGCGATTGAAATCGCACGCGGTGTCGTCGCTCGTGGTCGAGATCGATGAAGCGCAGGCGCGCGCGGTGATGGAAAGCGGCCAGCCGGTCGTCTTCACGCGCAACGAGGAGGACGCGCTCGATGTATGCCGCATCGAGCAGGCGCGCGCGATCGTCGCGAACGGGCGCGACGAGGAAAACGCGGCGCTGATTCTGCGCGCGCGGCAGATGGGCTTCCGCGGCGAGATCTACGCGTTCGTCGAAGACCCGTCGCATCGCAAGCCGATGGAGCTCTCCGGCGCGACGTCGGCCTACACGCCGCGGCACATCATCGCCGCCGCGCTCGCCGCGCACGCGAGCGACCTTCTCAGTCCGCGACTGCCCGGCCTCGATCAGCTCGACGGCATCGTGCGCCGCGAAATGCGCGTCTCCGCGAACAGTCCGCTCGCCGGCCGCACGTTTGCGGACGCGAAACTGCCCGCCGCGATCGTCGGCGTCTGGACGCGCAGCCGGTTGCACACACGCATCGCGCCCGATACGGTCATCGAGCCGAACTGCGTCCTCGAGCTGGTCGGCGATCCCGACGCGCTCGACGCGTCCGCGCGCATCGCCGGCGCGAAGCTGCTGCGCGACAACGGACCGTTTCTGGTCGGCGGCTTCGGCGAAGTCGGCCGCAAGGTGCACGAGCTGCTCACCGACGCCGGCGAGGAAGTGCGCGTGATCGAGCGCGCGCCCGGCGCGAACGTCGACGTCGTCGGCGACGTGCTCGACTCGTACGTGCTCGCACGCGCCGGCATCGCCGAAGCGCGCGCGCTCGTGCTCGCGCTCGACAGCGACGACTCGACGCTTTTCGCGACGGTCATCGCGCGCGATCTCGTCGACGACGTGCCGATCATCGCCCGCGTGAATCACGCGCGCAACGTCGACAACATCCATCGCGCCGGCGCCGACTTCGCGCTCTCGATCTCCGACATTTCCGGCGAGATGCTCTCCTCGCGTCTCCTCGGCCGACACGCGCGTGTTCGCGAAGAGCACCGCCGCGTCAAGCGCATCGACGGCGCGTGGTGCGTCGCCGACGCGGACGGAAACGCCATCGTGCGATTGACTGGCCTCCCGGCCTCCTAGCCTCCCGGCCTCCGAGTGGAGCGGCGGGCTCTTAGCCCGCCGGCATGTCCTGTGGAGCGGCGGCCGCTTCGGCCGCCGGATTCTCGCGAGGGTCGACGGCCGAGAGCGGCCGCCGCTCCACTCGAATCGTTACGGCGGGCTAAAGCCCGCCGCTCCACTAGTTCTCCGCCCCGGAGTAGCGGAAGCGCGAGACCTCGCTCTCGAAGTCCCGTCCGCTGCGCACGAGGTCCTGCAGGGTGTCGTTGAAGTCGCGCGCCATCGTGTCGTTCTGCTGCGCGATATCCAGCATCGTCCTGGACGCGTCGGCGATGCGATCGGTCTCCTGCAGCTGGCGCTCGAGGAGGTCGCGCATCGCGCGCGCGTCGGCGGCGATTTTCTCGAGCGCGGTGGTGATGCCGCGGCCGGCCGTCGACTGCTCCTGCGTGGCGTTCTTGACCTGCGCGGCGATGTCGCGCACGCGCTCCGACTCCTGCGCCATCATCTGCGTGCCGCGCGCCTGTTCGCGCGTGGCGCGGTTGATCTCGGCGATGTGGTCGGACATGCGCGACGTCACTTCGTGCAGTCGCCGGCTGCCCGCCGACTGCTCTTCGAGCGCGCGCGAGATGCGCATCGCCATGTCGTACGAGCGCGCCGCGCTCTCGACGATCTTCGCCAGCGACGACGCCGCGTCGCCCGCGAGCCGCACGTTGTCCGTCACCTTCGCCACGCCTTCGTGCATCTTCTGCACGGCCTGCCGCGATCCGCTCTGCACGGCCTTGATGATCGTCCCGATTTCTTTGGTCGAGCCGCGCGTGCGCTCGGCGAGCTCGCGGATCTCGTCGGCGACGACGGTGAATCCTGCACCCTGTTCGCCGGCCTGTGCGGCGATGATCGCGGCGTTGAGCGAGAGGAGGTTCGTGCGGTTCGCGACTTCTTCGATGACGGTGAGGATCTGGCTGATCTGTCCAACGCTGCGCTGCAATTCGTCGATCGTCTTCGCGGTGCTCATCGTCAGCTCGTGCGTCACGTTGATGCCGTCGACGGTGCGGTTCACGGCTTCGCCGCCGCCGCGCGCGTCTTCGCGCACCTGCTGCGCGATGTCGGCGGTCGAGCGCGACGTCGCCAGCAATTCGCCGGCGGTCGAGTCGAGCTGCGCGACGAACGACAGCACTTCTTCGCCGATGCCGGCGAGGACGTCGGTGCGTTTCGACATCTCGTTCATCGACGCGTTCATCTCCGTCGTCGACGCCGACGTTTTCTCGACCGACTGGAAGAGGTAATCCATGCTGCGCGCGACTTCTTCAGCGGATGCCTGCAGCTCGAGCGCGCGGCTCGACGCATCCTGCGTCAGGTCCGTCACCGTCTCCGCGGCGCCGAGGACGCTGCGGATTCCGCCGCGAACATTTTCCAGCGCGAGCGACGAGCTCTCGGTCAGCTCGCTTTGATCGCGCGAGCGCACGAGCAGGAGGCCGGTGCCGTCGGTGATCACGCGCACGCCGTCGGTGATCGTCGCGCCGCTGCCGCCGACGCGCCCGAGGAGACCGCGGAGGTTCGAGCGCGTCTCGCCGAACGAGTCGGCGAGCTGTCCGACTTCGTCGTCCGCGAACACGCGCGGCGTCACGTCGAAGTTGCCCTGTGCCATCTCCCGCGCGAGGCGCCGCAGCTCGTGCAGCGGCACGGTGACGTCGCGCGAGAGGACCCACGTTGCGACGGCGAACGCGATCGCCGTCAGCACGCCGACGATGATCGTGTAGAACGTGATCTGCATCGGGATGTTTTTGTATGGCGCCCACGGAATCGCCAGGACGAGGATCGATCCGTCTTTGAGCTGCGCGAAGCGCGCGACGTGCGGTCCGATGAACGCGGTGCTGTCGCCGTTGCGGATGCGGCGGATCGCTGCGACTTCATCGGGCTCGAGCGAGTCCTTCGTGCTCGCCACCTTTCCCTGCGGATCGATGATGTGCAGCGAATATTCGACCGGGAGATAAATGCGCAGCGTGTCGAGCGCGCCGGCGTCGACCTTGGCGAGGATGCGCGCGTTGTCGTACACGCGCTGCCATCGCTCCGCTTCGGTCGTGACGGCGAGCGTCTCCAGCGTCGTCGAGACGCGCGACGACACGAGCAGGATGAGCGCGGCCGCGGAGATCGTGAACGCGCCGATGAAGACGGCGGCGATTTTCTTGCCGAGGGAGATCTCGCGGCCTTCGTAATGCACGCGCGCGTCGCCGGCGGCCTGTCGCAGCCGGTACTTGCCCATCGCATAGCCCCAGACGACCGAAGGGAACGCGGCGATCAGCGAGGCGACGAGAAAGTATGCGAGGCCGAGCGCGTTGCGCATGAACATCAGCGCGGCGATCATCGCGAAGAGCGCACCGCCGCCGACCCACAGCGCGATCGAGACGTTCGTCGTGCGGATGAGACACGCCGACAGCGCCTTCGAAACGTCGCCGCGATCGGCGAGCGCTTCTTCCACCGCTTCCGCGTACGGACGAACCGAGAACGTGAAGATGATGCAGCCGATCGCGTAGGCCGCGACCAACAGTCCGGCCAGCGCGAGGTTGCGCGACGTCGTGAACTGCACGACCTGCGACAGAAACAACAGCGCCGGCGGAATGCTGATCACCAGCGGCGGAAGAAGCAGCCACGCGAGATAGCGCCGTGTGAATGTCATGTGGATGGCTGGATTATGACAAAGCAGAAAGCAAAAAGCAGAAGCGGAAAGCAGAAAGCAAAAAGCAGAAAGCAGAAAGGACCACCCCGCCCCGGGCGCGGGAGCGGGCGCGGGCACGGGCGCGAGAGCCGCGGTTAGTCTTTCTACTTTCTGCTTTTGCTTTTTGCTTTCTGCTTTCTGCTTTCTGCTTTGTGACTTGACTTGTGCGCTGTTAGGTCGTGTAGTTGCGCGCGTAGTGAATCGTTCAAAAGACCGGCGCCGGTATGGGCGCATCACACTGGATGAACCTCTGTCCGGGCAATTCGCGTCCGCGCGCGTGGCGGTCTTCGAATTGTCGGTGCGGGGATTCTCGATCGCGCACGAGCAGCGCTATGCACCGGGCGAGGTCGGACATCTCGTCCTCGACTGGCAGGGAACGAAGCTCGATCTCGTCTGCCGTCTCGTGCGCTCGACCTTGTGGCGGCTCGCGAAGTCGATCGGCGAGAAGAGCATCTATCACTCCGGCCTGCAGATCATCGAGTCGGTCGGCAGCGCGTATGCGAGCCTGCGCGAGCTGATCGCCGACCGCATCATCCGCGCGATCGAAGAGCAGAAGGCGAACGCGCGCGGCATTCCGCCGCTGGCGGCGTACATGTATCAGCCGGGCAAGGGCGATTTGTATCGCCGCTGCGAATTCGTCGACGGCACGTGGCGCAAATCGGAGACGACGCGTACGGACCAGCCGGCGAACGGCTTCACGATCTCCGCGGACACCGAGCCGGAGCACATCGATCTCCTGTGCAAGACGTGGGAGATCACGACGGCGGAAGGACGGCGGCTCACGCAGCTGCTCGCCGCGCTCTCGATCAATCGCGAAGAGGGCGTGCCCGTGCGGCGCTACGTGCCCTGACGCGTTTCTTGTTGCGGATGAGGCCGGCCACGGTCGACATCGTACTTCTGCAAACGTGTTACCCTCGCGCCCTAAACGAACATGTCCTGGTGGATCTGGGTTCTCGCAGGTCTGGCTCTCCTGGCCGCCGAGTTCGCGGCTTCGACGATGCACGTCGGCTTCTTCGCGATCGGCGCGCTCGTCGTCGCGCTGCTGGTCGGCGCCGGCCTCGATCTTCCGCTGTGGCTGCAGCTGGCCATCTTCACGACTTCTTCGGTCCTGGCGTTCGCCTTCCTGCGGCCGATTCTCGTGCGCAAACTGAAGCTCGACTTCCAGCCTCAGGTCGACACGATGGTGGGGGAGCAGGCCCGCGCAATGGATGACATCGACGTCGCGGGGCACGGGAAAGCGGAGTTCAGGGGCACGACCTGGAGCGCACGCAACGTCGGAGAGACGGCGCTGGCGCGCGGCCAGCGCTGCGTCGTCGCCGGGATTGAAGGTCTGGTCATTCACGTTAAGGCGTCATAGCACGTTAAGGCGTCATAGCACGTTAAGGCGTCATAGACAGAAAAGGAAAACAACATGGGTTCAGTCATTGTCTTTTTCGCGATTACGGGGTTCGCGCTTTTCACCATCTCGAGAATCGTTCGCGTGGTTCCGCAGCAGCAAGCCTGGGTCGTCGAACGCCTCGGCAAGTTCAACGAGACGCTCGGCGCCGGCATGCACATTCTCTTTCCGCTGCTCGACACCGTTCGCTATAAACACTCGCTGAAAGAGATCGCGCTCGACGTCCCCGAGCAGGTCTGCATCACGAAAGACAACGTGCAGGTCGCGGTCGATGGCGTGCTGTACTTCAAGATCCTCAATCCCGAGCGCGCGTCGTACGGCATCAGCGACTACACCTACGCGATCTCGCAGCTCGCGCAGACGAACCTCCGCAGCGAGATGGGCAAGATCGATCTCGATCGGACGTTCGAGGAGCGCACCAACATCAATACGCAGGTGGTGCAGGAAGTCGACAAGGCCTCGGAAGCGTGGGGCGTGAAGGTGCTGCGCTACGAGATCAAGAACATCACGCCGCCGAAAGACGTGCTCGCGGCGATGGAGAAGCAGATGCGCGCCGAGCGCGAAAAGCGCGCCGTGGTTCTGCAGTCGGAAGGTGAGCGCGACGCGGCGGTCAACTCCGCCGAAGGACAGAAGCAACAGGTCATCAAGGCGTCGGAAGCGAAACGCCAGCAGCAGATCAACGAAGCCGAGGGACAGGCGCAGGCGACACTCGCCATCGCGACGGCGACGGCGGAAGGCCTCCGCAAAGTGGCCGAGACGATCAAGATCACGGGTGGTTTCGAAGCGATGCAGCTGAGGCTGGCCGAGCAGTACATCACCGAGTTCGGCAAGCTCGCCAAGAGCGGCACCTCGATGATCGTGCCGGCGAACCTCTCCGACGTGACGTCGATGCTGCAGATGGCGATGCGTGCAATCAAACTCGCGCCCGCGCCGGAGGCGAAGATCCCGGTTCGGCCGCAAGCGTAGCGGCTGCGCCGGGTGACGGCTGCGCGGATGGCGGCTTCGCCGGGTGGCGGCTTCGCTGATGGCCAAACCCGCCTGCCATCAGCGTAGCCGCCATCTGCCATCTGCCATCAGCGCAGCCGCCATCTGCCATCCGCCATCCGCCATCAGCGCAGCCGCCATCCGCGCAGCCGCCATCCGCCATCAGCGCGCGAAAAACACTTGTGCCTTTCTTAAAACTATGCATAATGCCGTCCCTATGCCGACGAAAAAGAGTGTCGTTTCTCGCGTAAGGCTGTCCGTCGGAGGCTAACCGGCCTCGAGGCCGCGCGCGGTACCATGCGCGCGGCCAAAAATGCATCGCTATCGTGCCCTCGCGCTCGTCTCCCTCGCCGAGCTTCTGGCGATGGGTCTCTGGTTCGGCGTGTCCGCGGTCGCGCCGCAGATCGCGAAGGAGTGGCAGCTCGATGCCGCGACGACCGCGTGGCTCACGCTCGGCGTGCAGCTCGGCTTCGTCGCCGGCACGCTCCTCAGCGCGACGCTGAATCTTCCCGACGTCCTCAACGTCCGCCGTCTCTTCGCGCTCTGCGCGTTTCTCGGCGCCGTTGCGAATGCGCTGCTGGCTTGGCTCGCGACCGGCGTCGCCGTCGCGATCGCGCTGCGCTTTCTCACCGGTATGTTTCTCGCCGGCGTCTATCCGCCGGGGATGAAGATCATCGCGACGTGGTTCAAGACCGGCCGTGGCTTCGCCCTCGGCGTTCTCATCGGCGCGCTCACGCTCGGCAAAGCGTCGCCGTATCTCGTGAACGTCATCGGCTCCGGCAACTGGCGCGTCAACGCCGGCATCCTCTCGCTGCTCGCCGTGCTGTCGCCGCTCATCGTGCTGCGATTCGTCGGAGAAGGTCCGTACGCGCTGCCGAACCAGCCGTTCGATGCGAAGCAGATCACACGCGTGTTCGCGAATCGCGGCGTGCGCCTCGCCAACTTCGGCTACTTCGGACATATGTGGGAGCTGTACGCGATGTGGACGTGGGCTCCGGTGATGATCCGCGCGAGCATCGCCGCGAGCGGCGACTCGCCGAAGCTCGCCGAGGCGGCGTCGTTCGTGATGATCGGCGCAGGCGCGCTCGGATGCATCGTCGCCGGCCTCGTCGCCGATCGCATCGGCCGCCCTGTCGTCGCCGCGTCGGCGATGCTCGGCAGCGGCGCATGCTGCCTCGCGATCGGATTCCTCTACGGCAAAACGCCGCTCGCGCTCCTCGCGCTCGCGACGTTCTGGGGCGCGACCGTCGTCGCCGACTCCGCGCAATTCTCCGCCTGCGTCACCGAATTCGGCGACCCGCGCTACCTCGGCACCGCGCTGACGCTGCAGACCTGCATCGGCTTCTTGATCACGACGATCTCGATTCGGATGATGCCGTTGCTGGTCGCGCGGGTCGGGTGGGAGTGGGCATTTGCGTTTTTGGCGCCGGGGCCGTTGTTGGGGATTGTGGCGATGATGAGGCTACGGAAGGTCTCGGCTTGATTGATGTTTGGTGCGCACGGGCTGGGAATGCAGAAGGCAGAATGCAGAAGGCAGAATTTAGAAGTCCCGCCCAACATCGCGGCGCGGGAGGGTTTCTCAATTCTGCATTCTGCGTTCTGCCTTCTGCATTCCGGCGCCGTGCGCGCAAAACGCCGTTCGCATCCGCACTCGTGACGAGCTGCCGCCCGCGCTATGGTTCATGCGTAAAATCACCGCGCCCATGACCCCCGTCCTCTACTTCCACGGCTTCGCCTCGTCGCCCGCGAGCGCGAAGATCACCGCGCTGCGTCCGCTGCTCGAGCCCGACGGCATCGAGCTGAACACGCCCGATCTCAACATCCCGTCGTTCGAGCAGCTCGACTTCGATGCGATCGTCGCGTTCGCGCGTGAGCGCGCGCGGCGCGAGCCGCCGCGCGCGATGGTCGGGAGCTCGATGGGCGCGCTGATCGCGCTCTCGCTCGCGCGCGACATCGACGTCCCGCTCGTTCTCATCGCGCCCGCCCTCGGCATCGCCGCGCGCTGGAAAGAGCACATCCCGGCCGGCGATCCGGTAATGATGTTCAACTACGCCCGCGGCGAGAACGCGCCGATTCATCGCGCGTTTTTCGAGCAGGTCGGCAGGCTGCACGTCGATGACGAGCCGCCGCGCTCGCGCGTGACCGTGATCATGGGACGACAGGACGAGACCGTGCCGTTCGAGGTCGTCGCGGAAACGTGGGAGCGCTGGCGCGCGTCGGGCAAGCTCGCCCGCGGATCGAAATTCGTCGAGCTCGCGGAAGGCGATCACGGACTCGTCGCTCACGCGGACGCGATTCGCGAGGCGATCGTGGAGGCCGCGCGATGATCGCGATCACGCGCGATGTCAGCCCGTCGGTCAATCAGTGCGAGCTGACGCATTTGCAGCCGGAGGCGATCGACGTGGAGCGCGCGATCGCGCAGCATGAGGAATATCGCGCGCTGCTTGCATCTCTCGGGCTCGAAGTCGTGCGCATTCCCGCCGATCCGGCGTTTCCTGACTGCGTCTTCATCGAAGACACGGCGATCGTGCTCGACGACGTCGCGGTGATCACACGCCCGGGTGCGCCGTCGCGCCGCGGCGAAACGCGCGCGGTGGCGGACGTGCTCGCGCGTTATCGCAGGCTCATGCACATCGAAGAGCCGGCGACGATCGACGGTGGCGACGTGCTCGTGCTCGACGACCGCATCTTTGTCGGCCGCTCGCAGCGGACGAACGAAGCCGCGCTCGCGCAGCTTCGCTTTCACACGCGGCGCGACGTGATTCCCGTCGACGTGCACGGCGCGTTGCATCTGAAGAGCGCAATCACGCGCGTGTCGCGCAACGCGCTGCTCGTGAATCGCGACTGGATCGACGTCGCGCCGTTCCGCGGATGGACGCTCATCGACGCCGAGGAGCCGTTCGGCGCGAACGCGGTCCTCGTGAACGACGTCGTGATCTACCCGTCCGCGTTCCCGCGCACCCGCACGAAACTCGAGCGCGACGGGATTGACGTGCGGACGGTGGACGCCTCCGAGCTCGCGAAAGCCGAAGGCGGGGTGACGTGTTGTGCGCTGCTGGTGTAGGACGAATAGGACGAATAGGACCTATAGGACCTATAGGTATATATCCTATCCGTCCTATAGGTCCTATCCGTCCTATTCGTCCTAAAACCGATTCGGATCAAGCGCGCTCACATCAATCGAAGTTCTCCCATCCACGATCAACTCCGCGAGCAAATGCCCGAGTGCCGGCGCGTGCATCACGCCGTGTCCGCTCGCGCCGGTCGCGCAGTAGATGCCGTTCCTTTCGCCGAGGAGGGAGTGCTTGTCGGGAGTCATCTCGTAGAAGCCGGACCACGACTCTTCGATCGGCAGCGTGAGGAGTCGCGGCGCGCGCTCGCGCGTGAAGCGTTTCACTTCCTCGAGCCAGGCGTCGTCGTCGATCAGCGGATCGTCGGGCCACAGCAAAAGCACGCGGCCGTCGCGGACGCGGAAGTGATACCAGTCGCCGGCCCACACCGTCATCGGAGTCGTTTCCGCCACGATGTCCGTCACGACCGTCGCAACGGCGTTGCGCCGCGTCGGCACGACCGGCGCTCCGCTCCATGCGCCGCGCGCTTCGATCTTCACGCGCGCGTCGACGTCGCTCCAATCGCGCAGCTCGGTGTCGAACTGGAAACGTACGCCTAAACGCTTCGCTGCATCGGCGTAGCCGCGCAGGATTTTGCCTGCGCGAATGAATCCGTCGGTCGGACAAAATGCGCCGCCCGCGAGCGCATCGTCTTCGATCATCGGACTGAGCTCGCGCGCTTCGTCCGGCGACACCATCCGCGCCTCGGTCAGTCCGCACGCGTGCTGCATCGTTTGCGTGCGGCGCAAATCGTCCAGCTCCTGCTCATTGCGCGCGAGAAACAGATAGCCGTATGGCCGATAGCCGGAATCGCAGCCGATCTCGTCTTCGAACGCGCGCAGTTTCTCGCGCGCCAGTAGCGACAACCGCACCTCGGTCTCGTTGTCGAACTGCGCGCGGAAGCCGCCGGTCGCTTTCAATGTGCTGCCCGCGCCGAAGTCGGACGCGCGATCGATCACGAGAATGTCTTTGCAGCCGCGTCTGGCAAGGTGATACGCGACGCTCGCGCCGATGACGCCCGCACCGGCGATGACGATTTCGCTTCGAATTCGCATTGCGTCTACAATACTCGCGCTCTCTCCCCGCCAGAAGGACAGGTATGTCGGCGCTCACTCCAGGCGCGTACGCGTTTTCCGCGTATGCGATTCCGGTCGCAATCACGGCCGTGCTGATCCTCGCTTTCGGCGCGCGCGTTCTTGCGCGCCGCGCAAACGGCCTCACCGCCGCGTTCTTCTCGCTCACGCTGGTCGTCGCCATCTGGCTGGCCGCGTTCACCGCACTCTATTCCTCGCGTGACGCGAGCATCGCGTTGTTCTGGTCGCACCTCGCGTACCTCGGCGTCCCGTTCATCCCGCCCGCCGTCTACTGGTTCACCATCGAGCTGCTGCGCATTCATCAGCGCCGCCGCGCCGCGTTCATGCTCGCGTGGACCGTCGGCGCGTTTTTCAGCGCGATCGCCGTCACCACCGATCAGCTGATTCCGCGCGTGCAGAAGTACTGGTGGGGCTTCTATCCGCGCTACCGTCCGTCGGTCTCCGCGATCTTCCTCGCGTTTTTCTTCGGCTATCTGATCTTCGCGCTCGTGGAGCTGGTGCGCGCGTATCCGGCCGCCGACGAGTTGGAGCGCAAGCGCATCGCGCTGGTGATCGTCGCGTTCGGCGTCGCGTATACCGGCTCGATCGACTATCTGCCGAAGTACGGCGTCGCCGCGTATCCGTTCGGCTACGTCGCAATCCTCGCGTTCGTCTTCATCGCCGCGTACACGCTGCATAAATACGACCTCGTCGCGATCACGCCGTCGCTGGCCGCGCCGGAGATCATCGGGACGATGGCGGACGCGCTGTTTGTCTGCGGCCGCGACGGACGCATCGAATTCGCGAATCGCGCCGCCGCGTCGCTCCTCGGGTACTCGGAGCACGAGCTCGCGCACCGCCGCATCGACGACCTGCTCGCGCACGACGTCGCGCTGTCGGCGAAGCTCGGCCGCAAGTCGCTGCGCAACGACGAATACGTGTTCACGTCGAAGAGCGGCGAGCGCGTCGAGCTGACGCTCTCGATCGCGCCGGTCCTGCGCGACGGACAGTCGGCCGGCGCGGTGATCATCGGCCGCGACATCCGCGATCGCAAACGCGCCGAGCGCGAAGTGCTGCAGGCCGTCACGCTCTTGCAGTCGACGCTCGACTCGACGGCGGACGGCATCCTCGTCATCGGCGGCGAAGGACAGGTCGTTTCGTACAACCAGCGCTTCGTCGAGATGTGGCGCATTTCGCAGGACGTGATGGAGAGCGGCGACGATCGCCAGGTCACGCGCGCGATCGCGGAGCAGCTCACCGAGCCGCAGGAGTTCGTACGTGCGATGCGCACGCTGGCGGGCCAGCCGCAGGCGGAGAGCTTCGATTTGCTGGAACTGAAAGACGGAAGGCGATTCGAGCGCTACTCGATCGTTCGCCACGTCGAAAACGTGTCCGACGTCCGCGTTTGGAGCTTCCGCGATGTCACCGCGCGTTTCGTCGCCGAGGCGGCGCTGCGCGAGTCGGAGATCCGCTATCGATTGCTGTTCGAACAGAACGCCGCGGGTGTGTGCGTGAGCCGGTTGTCAGGCGAGATCATCGACTGCAACGCGACGTTCGCCGCGCAGCTCGGATACCGCCGCGATCAACTGATCGGCGAGCAGATGTCGCGATTGTTCGTGCGCAGCGAAGAGTCGCTCGAATTGCGGATGATGCTGACGAACATCGGCTCGCTGAACAGCGTCGAAGTGGAGATGCGCCGCGCCGACGGAACCTCGCTGTGGGTGCTGAAGAACCTCGTGCTCGTCGGCGACAACCTGACCGGCGTCGTGCACGCCACGGTCGTCGACATCAGCGATCGCAAACGCGCCGAGGAACAGATCGAGTTCCACGCTTACCACGACGTGCTCACGCATCTGCCGAATCGCAAACTGTTCACCGATCGATTGCGCCACGCGCTCACGCACGCGAAGCGCGCCGGCAAATCGCTCGCGGTGATGTTCATCGATCTCGATCACTTCAAGACGATCAACGACACGCTCGGCCACACCGCCGGCGACGAGCTGCTCCTCGAAATGGCGAAGCGCCTCGGCGAATGCGTGCGCGAGGACGACACGGTGGCGCGCCTCGGCGGCGACGAGTTCACGATCATCCTCGCCGATTTGCGGCAGCCGGAAGACGCGCTCGGCGTCGCGCAGAAAATTCTCGACGCCGTGCAGCAGCCGGTCTCCGTCGGCGCGACTCCCGTCGTGTCGTCGGCGAGCATCGGCATCGCGCTCTATCCCGTCGACGGCACGGACGCGGAGTCGCTGCTGCGCAATGCCGACAGCGCGATGTATCGCGCGAAGGAAGCGGGCCGCAACACGTATCAGCTCTGCACGCAGGAGATGAAGAGCCGCGCGATGGAGCGCCTGTCGCTGGAGAGCCGATTGCGCGCGGCGATCCGCGACGAGAAGCTGATGCTCGCGTATCAGCCGCAGATCAATCTCGTCACCGGCGACACGATCGGCGTAGAGGCGCTGCTGCGCTGGCATGACGCGGAGCGCGGCGCGATCGAGCCGTCGGCGTTCATCCCGATCGCCGAGGAGACGCGGCTCATCGTGCCGCTCGGCGAATGGGTTTTGCGCACCGCGTGCAAGCAGACGAAGGAGTGGCACATGGCCGGCGCCGGTCCGCTGCGCATCGCGGTGAATCTTTCCGCGCGGCAGTTCCAGCAGCACGACCTCGTCGACATGGTGCGCGGCGTGCTCGAGGAAGTCGATCTCGATCCGTCGTTCCTCGAGCTCGAGATCACCGAGACGACGGCGATGCAGAACGCCGACGTGACGGTCGACGTGTTGCGCGCGTTGCGCGACATCGGCGTCGGCATCTCCATCGATGACTTCGGCATGGGCTACTCGTCGCTCAACTACCTGAAACGATTTCCCATCAATGCGGTGAAGATCGACCGCGCGTTCGTCAACGATCTCGCGACCGACGAAGGCGATGCCGCGATCGTGTCCGCGGTCATCGGCATGGCGCGGACGCTTCGTTTGCGCGTGGTCGCGGAAGGCGTGGAGAACGCGGCGCAGTTCGCTTTCCTCCGCAGCCGCAAGTGCGATGAGGCGCAAGGCTTCTACTTCAGCAGGCCGGTCGGCGCGGACGAGCTGACCGAAACGCTGCTCTCGCGGCGCATGCTCGTCGCGCGCGAGCCGCGCCTCAGCGTCTAGCCGCCACGGGCGGCTGCGTGGATTGCTCCGCCTCGCGGCATGCTTGTCGCCATGTCACGACCTGTGACTTCGAGCGGCGCAACGCGCCTGAGATCGTCGTTTCTGCCGCGCAAGCTCCTAGCGGCCCGCGACTTGCAGGCCGCCTCCGCGGAGACTCTTATGCCCTTGGACCCTCGATGGATATGGATTGCAGTCGGCGCGGTTGCGCTGCTGGCCGTCATCGGCTTGTTCGCGCGCGGCGCGCGGCGCGCGCGCACGCAACAACTGCGCGACAAATTCGGACGCGAGTACGACCATGTCGTGACGGCGACCGGAAACCGTGCACGTGCGGAGCGCGAGCTGGTCGGCCGCGCGGAGGAAGTGAAGACGTTCAACATCCGTCAGCTCAATGCAGCCGAGCGCGAGCACTACAGCATCGAATGGATTCGGGTCGAGCGGCATTTCGTCGAGCGTCCCGCGGCCGCGGTCGTCGAAGCCGACGAGCTCGTCGGCGACATCATGCGCGTCGAAGGCTATCCGGTCGGTGATTTCGAGAAGCATGCAGCGCATTTGTCAGTCCGGCACCCGCGCATCGTGGAGCACTATCGCGCCGGCCATCGCGTGATCGGCGGAACGCCTGGCAGCGCGTCGACGGAAGACCTGCGGCAGGCGATGCTGAACTACCGCTCGCTGTTCGAGCAGTTGATCGGCGAGCCGGCCATTCGCGACGTCCCGTACGAAGTGCCGAGCACGACCGAGATCAGCAGCGAAGAATCAACGCGACGCAACGCTCGCAGCGGCCTCCGCGACGAGGACCGCCTCTGATTCTTCCGGCCGCAGGTACTTGCCGCTGAAGCACGCCGTGCAGTAGAGCGAGCGCGGATCGTCGTCGTTGCGCACGGCTTCGAGCAGACCGTCTTCGCTGAGGTAGCCGAGGGAGTCGGCTTCGATGAACTCGCGGATCTCGTCGTTCGACTGCGTGCTGGCGATCAGCTCTTTGCGCCGCGGCGTGTCGATGCCGTAGTAACACGGCCACGACGTCGGCGGCGAGGAGACCCGCATGTGTACTTCCGACGCGCCGGCGTCCTTGAGCATGCGTACGATCTTCTTCGACGTCGTGCCGCGCACGATCGAGTCATCGATCAGCACGAGGCGCTTTCCCGCGACGAGCTCGCGCACCGGATTCAATTTCACTTTCACGCCGAAGCTGCGGATCGTCTGCTTCGGCTCGATGAACGTGCGGCCGACGTAGTGATTGCGCACGAGCCCATACTGAAACGGCAGCCCTGCTTCCTGCGCGTAGCCGAGGGCGGCGAAGACGCCGGAGTCGGGCACGGGCACGACGATGTCGGCGGGCACGGGATGCTCGCGCGCGAGCTGCCTGCCGAAGCGCTGCCGCACGTCGGCGACACTGTTGCCGAACACGACGGAGTCGGGACGCGCGAAGTAGACGTGCTCGAAGATGCAGCGCGCCTCGCGCTCGCCGCGCGCATGCCTGACCACGCGCACGCCGTTCGCTTCGATCGCGAGAATCTCGCCGGCCGCGACTTCACGCACCGTCTCCGCGCCGATGAGATCGAACGCGCACGTCTCGGAAGAGATCGTGTGTGCGTCGCCGAGTTTGCCGAGGACGAGCGGACGGAAGCCGTAGGGATCGCGCGCGGCGAAGATGCGGCTGGGCGCGAGCAACGCGACGGCGTAGGCGCCCTGCACCCGCGAGAGCGCGTCGATGAACGCGCCTTCCAGATCGCTCGCTTTCGAGCGCGCGATGAGATGAACGAACAACTCGCTGTCGGCCGTCGAATTGAAAATCGCGCCTTCGGCTTCGAGCTGCTTGCGCAGCTCGTCGCCGTTCGTGAGATTCCCGTTGTGCGCGACCGCAATCTGCCCCTTGCTCGTCCCGGCGACGATCGGCTGCGCGTTGCACAACATCGAGCCGCCCGCGGTGGAATAGCGAACGTGCCCGATCGCGACGTCGCCGGGCAAACGCGCGATCCGCTCCTGCGTGAACACGTCGGCGACGTACCCCATCTCCTTCTCCGAGAGGATGCGTCCTTCCGGCCCAACCGAAGCGATGCCCGCGCTCTCCTGCCCGCGATGCTGCAGCGCATAGAGCCCGAGGTACACGAGATTCGCCGCGTCCGGCCGCCCGAACACGCCAAAGACACCGCACTCATCGTGAAATTTGTCGAACATCGCGGTTCGAAGAGGTCAACGAGGATTATGGCAGGGAAATTCGTTTAGGGGATCACGGTGGTGGGCAGCACAGTGAAGCCTTCTTGACGAGCAGCATCACGAAGATCGCCGTCAAGCGTCACGAACGCTACGGCTCGGTCGGGCGCGGCCAGGATCGCACACGCAAGTTGTATCGCATCGCCCGCACGGAGGCGGTGTCGTTGAACGACACGCAGCGACTCTGTCAGTGCCGTTTCGTATTCGGTCGTAACCGCCCAATGCCTCTCCAAAACTGCGTATCGTTTCTCGGAGCGTTGGCGCAAATCATCATTGACTCCAGCCTTTCGCCACATCGCTGCGGTGACTTCTGTCGGTGTGATGAACGAGACAAGAATGTCGCTATCGTCCGCGAAGAGTGTCGTCAGCGCGTCGGTCATCGGCTCGTCGGTCACGAGAGGAACGAGGACAGACGAATCCCAGAATCTCACCAATCCCTGCTATATCGATCGTGTAACAACTGCTCCAGCACGCTCGATGGGAATTTGGGAGGGCGCTCTTCAAAGAACCACGCGGGTATTTTTTCTGTACCCTTCCGCACCTTTCCCTGCCGCGCCAATTGATCGATGCGCTCTTCGATCGTCTTCACGGGTGTCACAGTTGCGACGGTCCGTTCCCCATCGCGCAACGCGATCTCCTCCCCATCCTTCAACTCCTCGGGGAGCCGCGCAACATCCGCCAGATCCAGTGTTTTCATCCCACCCGAGTGTACCTCGGATGCAGCGTGGGCATTCCCTCACGCCGATTACGGCAGAGTGGGGAAGCCTTCGGATTGGGCGGCGGATTTGAGACGCTTGTCGTTCGTAACGAACGGAAGCGCTTCCGGATCGCGCGCGATGTGGATTGCCGCTGCGAGATTGATTGCATCGGCAGTGCGAAGCGGATGTTGCGTCAGCAGTCGTCGAGCGATTCTCGCAATCGGTTCGACTTCGTCGACCACCGTCCAATGCGGCTCCAGAAAATCGCGCACGCGTCGCTCGGACTCTCGTCTTGCGTCGTCGTCTTTCGTCTCGCGCGACTTGCGCCAAATCGCGCTTGTGATCTCGACCGTCGTCAGAAACGAGACGATCACGTTGCGGTCGGCGGCGAGGATCTCGCGAATGAGCGGTGTCGTTTCTTCAAGTGCAACGAGCGGAATGATCGCTGACGTATCCCAGAATCTCACCAGCCGCTCTTACGCTCCTCAAGCAATGCTTCGAGCACACTGCTGGAGAATTTTGGCGGACACGTCGTGAGAAGCTCGTCCGGCACCGTGCCGGTCCCTTTCCGTACTTTTCCCTGCCGCGCCAACTCGTCGATGCGCTTCTCAAGCCTCTGTTGTGAAACCGGCGTTGCGTCTATCGCCTGTTCGCGATTGTTCTGCGTTTTCATCCCACCCGAGTGTACCTCGGATGCAGCGTGGGCATTCCCTGTGATAAACACACTCCCATGACCGCCGCCACCCACCCCGCTCCCACTCTCCGCGACGTTGCCGCGTCGGGCGGCAATCCGCTCGGGCTGAAGCGCATTCATCACGTCGAGTTTTGGGTGGGGAATGCGAAGCAGGCTTCGTTTTTCTATCGCAAGGCGTTCGGGTTTTCGCAGGCGGCGTATTCGGGGCTGGAGACGGGCAACCGGCAGTTTGCGTCGTACGTGCTGGCGCAGGGGCGGATTCGGTTCGTGATCTCGACGCCGCTCGATCCGGCGCATGCCGCGAGCGAGCACATCAAGATGCATGGCGATGGCGTTCGCGATATCGCGCTGCTCGTGGAAGATGCGGACTTTGCGTTTCATGAAGCCGTAAGGCGCGGGGCGGAGCCGGTGTTGGAGCCGCACGATCTGCAGGATGAGAACGGCGTCGTGCGACGCGCGTCGATCAAGACGTACGGCGACACGATTCATTCGTTCCTTTCGTACAAGAATTACGACGGCGCGTTTTTGCCGGGATTCGTGGGCGCGGAGATCGCGGGCGAGCCTGTCGGACTCGCCGCGGTCGATCACATGGTCGGCAACGTCGAGCTGGGCGCGATGCATCGCTGGTGCGAGTGGTACAGCAAGGTGATGGGATTCACGCGCTACATCACGTTCGACGACAAGGACATTTCGACCGAGTACTCCGCGCTGATGTCGATCGTAATGTCGGACGAGTCGCACGTCGTGAAGTTTCCGATCAATGAGCCGGCGGCAGGGAAGAAGAAGAGCCAGATCCAGGAGTACCTCGATGCGTACTACGGACCGGGCGTGCAGCACGTGGCGCTGTTGTGCAAGGACGTGATCGAGACGGTGGGCAAGCTGCGCGATAACGGCGTCGAGTTTCTGCGCGTGCCCGATTCGTACTACGACGAGTTGCCGGCGCGCATCGGCCAGATCGAGGAGCCGCTCGACACGTTGAAAGAGCTCGGCATCCTCGTCGACAAAGACGAGGAAGGCTATCTGCTGCAGATTTTCACGAAGCCGCTCGAAGACCGTCCCACCGTTTTCTTCGAGATCATCCAGCGCAAGGGCAGCCGCGGATTCGGGAAGGGCAACTTCCGCGCGCTGTTCGAGTCGATCGAGCGCGAGCAGGCGAAACGAGGCAATCTGTGATTGCGACCGCGCAACCGCGTAACCATGTACCAGTCCGGCTTTAACAACGAGTTCGCGACCGAAGCGCTGCCCGGCGTGTTGCCGGCGCGCGGCAATTCGCCGCAGCGCGTGAAGCACGGACTCTACGCCGAGCAGTTTTCGGGATCGCCGTTCACCGCGCCGCGGCACATGCAGAAGCGCTCGTGGCTGTATCGCATCCGTCCGAGCGTGTTGCACGAGCCGTTCGCGGCGATCAATCCGAAACTCGTGCGCGGTTCTTTCGACGAAGTGCCGACGCCGCCGACGCAGTTGCGCTGGGATCCGATGCCGATGCCGGACGACGCGCGCGACTTCGTCGATGGGCTGATCACGATTGGTGGTAACGCCGGTATCGCGATTCACATCTACGCCGCGAATCGCGCGATGAGCGATCGCTTCTTCTATGACGCGGACGGCGAGCTGCTCATCGTCCCCGAGCGCGGCGCGCTCGTCATTAAGACGGAGCTCGGCGTCGTCGAGGCGAAGCCGGGCGAGATCGCGGTTATCCCGCGCGGTACAAAGTTTCGCGTCGAGCTCGACGAAGCGCGCGGCTATGTCTGCGAAAACTTCGGTCTTCCATTCCGTCTCCCCGACCTCGGACCGATCGGCTCGAACGGACTCGCGAATCCGCGCGACTTCCTCACGCCCGTCGCGGCCTACGAAGACCGCGAAGGCGACTTCGCGCTCGTCGCGAAATTCGGCGGCCGGCTCTGGTCCGCGCGCATCGATCATTCGCCGCTCGACGTCGTCGCGTGGCACGGCAACTACGCGCCGTACAAATACGACCTCGCCAACTTCAACGCCATCAACACCGTCTCGTTCGATCATCCCGATCCTTCGATTTTCACGGTGCTGACGTCGCCGAGCGAGATCGCCGGAACGGCGAATTGTGACTTCGTGATTTTTCCGCCGCGCTGGATGGTGGCGGAGGACACGTTCCGCCCGCCGTACTTCCACCGCAACGTGATGAACGAGTACATGGGCCTCGTCTTCGGCGCGTACGACGCGAAGGCGGAAGGCTTCGTGCCGGGCGGCGCGAGCCTGCACAACTGTATGTCCGGCCACGGCCCCGACGCCCCAACCTTCGACGCCGCCTCGGCCGCGAAGCTCGAGCCGCGTTACCTCGGCGACACGCTCGCATTCATGTTCGAGAGCCGCTTCATCATTCATCCGACGCGCTTCGCGATGGAGACGCCGGCGCTGCAGCGCGACTACTGGAAATGCTGGCAAGGCCTCCAGAAAAACTTCCGATCCGAATGACAAAGTCGCTACACGTTTTCCTCGATCATCTCATCGATTACGCGGGACTCTTTCCGCCGGCCGCGCTGTCGATGGACGACGCGGTACGCAACTATGCGCACTATCGCGACGGCGAATACGCGTTCGCCCTCGGGCCGTTCGTCGTCCCGAAAGACCGCGTCGATGAAGTGCCGCGCGACTTCCCGCTGACGATTCTCGGCGTCGACGAGGTGAAGGATCTCGACTCGGCGCGCGATCGCGCGTTCGTCGAGATCGCCGACAACGCGCTGATTCCGGAGCTTGCGCGACGCGGTCTCCGCGCGAAGATTCGCACCGGCGGTGATGTGGTTCCATCGGTCGAGCATGTCGCGGAATTCCTGCGCGCGTGCAACAGCGCAGGAGTCGCGTTCAAGGCAACCGCGGGATTGCATCATCCGATCCGCAGCGGCGACGCGCATGGATTCGTGAACGTGTTCCTCGCCGCGGCGATGATCGATCACGCGGAATCGATCTTGCGCGAAACCGATGAGGGCGCGTTTTCGTTCAGCGATGAAAACGTACGCTGGCGCGGATACACGATCAGCACCGAACAGCTCGCAGACACGCGCAAGAACTTCGCGCTCTCCTTCGGCTCGTGCTCCTTCGAAGAGCCGATCGACGATTTGAAGGCACTCGGATGGCTGTAAATTGGTTGCGCGGTCGCGCGGTTACGCGGTTGCGCGGCGAAAAGGAACTACGTAACCGTGCGACCGCGGAACCGCGCAACCGATGAACACGACCGACTTCCCGATCGAGAACCTCCCGTTCGGCGTCTTCGATGCCGATGGCGAGCCGCACGTCTGCACCGCGATCGAAGACAACATCCTCGATTTACACGGTTGGCTCCCTGAGCCGGCGCTGAACGCGTTCATGGCGAGCGGCGACGTCGTCGAGACGAAGCAGCGCATCCGCAAACTGCTCGACACGAACGCCGAGCTGATCCCGATGCGCGACGCGACGATGCTGATGCCGGTGCGCATCGGCGACTACACCGACTTCTACGCATCCATTCATCACGCCACGAGGGTCGGCGCGAAGTTCCGTCCTGACAATCCACTGCTGCCGAATTACAAGTGGATCCCGATCGGCTATCACGGCCGCGCTTCGTCGATCGTCGTCAGCGGCACACCGGTCAAACGGCCGAACGGACAAACGCGGGACGACGCGAATGCGCCACCGACTTTCGGCCCGTCGAAGCGCCTCGACTACGAGCTCGAGCTCGGCGCATTCATCGGACGCGGCAACGCGCTCGGCACGCCGATCGCCGCGAACGAGGCGCTCGATCACGTCTTCGGCTTCTGCCTCGTCAATGACTGGTCGGCACGTGATATCCAGGCTTGGGAGTACCAGCCCCTCGGTCCTTTCCTCGCGAAGAACTTCGCGACCTCCATCTCTCCATGGATCGTCACGCTGGATGCGCTGGAGCCGTATCGCGTGCAGTCGCAGCGCGAGGATCCGGTGCTGCCGCATCTCGCAGACGACGTCGCGTTCGACATCACTGTTGAAGTCTGGCTGCGCAGCGCAAAGATGAACGAGCCGGTGCGCCTCAGCCGCGGCAACTTCCGCGATATGTATTGGACGGTCGCGCAGCTCGTTGCCCATCACACCTCGAATGGCTGCAACCTCCAGCCGGGCGACCTCCTCGCCAGCGGCACGATCTCCGGTCCTGCGAAAGAGTCCGCCGGATGCCTGCTCGAGTTGTCGCCGATCGAGCTGCCGAACGGCGAGACGCGCAACTTTCTCGAAGACGGCGACGAAGTGATCCTCCGCGCGTACTGCGAGCGCGACGGACTCCCGCGCATCGGCTTCGGCGAATGCCGCGGCGTGATTACGCCGGCGCTATAGTTGCCGGCCATGTGCCGGTCCATCAAAGTCCTTTTCAACTTCGAGCCGCCCGCGACCGAGGATGAAGTCCGCGCGGCATCGCTGCAGTTCGTGCGAAAGCTGTCGGGCTTCAACGCGCCGTCGAAGGCGAACCAGGAAGTGTGGGACCGCGCTCTCGAAGACATCACCGAGGCGGCGCGCACCCTCGTGTACGGCCTCGTCACCAACTCCGAGCCCCGCAATCGCGAAATCGAAGCGGCGCGTGCGAGAGCGCGCGCCGCGGAGCGGTACGGGCGTTAGTGCGCCATGACCTCCGGCGCTTCTTCGCCGACGCCGCGCAGCACGTCATCGATCGTGTCGCCGCCCAGGAGCAACGCGAAGGCGGTGCGCCAGACGCGCGTCAGTTCCTGTGCGGTCGTGCGCACGAGCGGCGCGCCGTTGCGCTCGATGAGGAACGTGCCGAAGGCGGTGTGGCCGATGCGTAGCGCGGCGATGCCGTGCTGGTTCGCGGCGTCGAGCACGCGATCGCGATCGGACGCCGCGCAGGCGACGATCGCGCGCGCCTGCGACTCGCCGAACAGCAGCGCGGTTGCGTCGAGCGCGTCGGCGTGTCCGAGGAGATCGACGTGACAGCCGATGCCGTTCGTCGACATTTCCGCGAGCGCGACGGCGACGCCGCCGTTCGAGACGTCGTGCGCGCTGCGCAATAGCTTCGACGCGTGTAGTGACAGCAGAAGCTCGATGAGTGAACGTTCGAGGCCGAGATCGACGCGTGGCGGCCGCGCGATCGCGTCCGGCGCGAAGAGCTGCTGCCACTCCGATCCGCCGAGCTCATCGCGCGAGTCGCCGAGGAGGATCACGTCGAGATCGGCGTCCGTGAAGGCGAGTCCGCATCCGTCGCGTTCGCTCTCCATCCATCCGACCATCCCCACCGTCGGCGTCGGCGGGATCGCGCGGCCTTCGGTCTCGTTGTAGAACGACACGTTGCCTGATACGACCGGCGTTTCGAGCGCGCGGCACGCGTCGCTGATTCCGCGAATGCATTCCGCGAACTGCCACATAATCTCCGGCCGTTCGGGCGAGCCGAAATTCAAACAATCCGTGATCGCAACCGGACGCGCCCCGCTCACCGCGACGTTGCGCGCCGCTTCCGCGACCGCCTGCTTGCCGCCTTCGTACGGATCGAGTGAGCAGTAGATCGGATTCACGTCCGACGTGATTGCGAGCGCGCGTCCTGTTTCCTTGATGCGGATGATCGCGGCGTCGCGCTTCTCCGGACCGGCGATCGTGTTCGTGCGTACGGTCGTGTCGTACTGCTCGAAGATCCAATGCTTCGACGAGAGATTCGGTGTTGCAAGGAGGCGCAGCAGCGTATCCGAGTGGTCCACATCTTCTTTGTGGCGACCGCTGCCCTCAGCGGTCGCGGTGCCGCTGAGGGCAGCGGCACCCACAACCGGCTTCGACATTGGACGGTCGTACACGGGAGCCTCCGTCGAAATCGGATCGACGGGAATCGCCGCGACTTCTTCGCCATGCCAGAACAGCCGCACGAATCCGTCGTCCGTCACTTCGCCGATCACCGACGCGTTGAGGTCCCACTTCTCGAACGTCCGCACGACTTCGTCTTCGCGTCCGCGCTTCGCGACGATGAGCATCCGCTCCTGCGACTCGCTGAGCATGATCTCGTACGGCGTCATCCCGCTTTCGCGCACCGGCACGCGATCGAGTTGCAGCCGGACGCCCGTGCCGGCGCGCCCCGCCATCTCGAACGACGACGACGTGAGTCCGGCCGCGCCCATGTCCTGGATGCCCTCGACCGGGCTATCAGTATCCGCGTCGGAGTCCATGATCTCGAGACACGCCTCGAGCAGAAGTTTTTCCGTGAACGGATCGCCGACCTGCACGGTCGGACGTTTCTCTTCCGACGCTTCATCGAATTCCGCCGACGCCATCGTCGCGCCGTGAATGCCGTCGCGTCCCGTTTTCGAGCCGACGTAGATCACGGGGTTGCCGACGCCGCTCGCCGTCCCTTTGAAAATTTTCTCGCGCTTCGTGACGCCGAGGGCAAACGCGTTGACGAGGATGTTGCCGTTGTACGACGCGTGGAACGACGTCTCGCCGCCGACCGTCGGGATGCCGATGCAGTTGCCGTAGCCGCCGATGCCGCGCACGACACCGTCGACGAGATACTTCATGCGCGGCGCGTCGAGCTCGCCGAATCGCAGGGAGTCGAGACACGCGATCGGACGCGCGCCCATCGTGAAAATGTCGCGCAGGATTCCGCCGACGCCGGTCGCCGCGCCCTGATACGGCTCGATGAACGACGGGTGATTGTGCGATTCCATCTTGAACGCGGCGACGTAGCCGTCGCCGATGTCGATCACGCCCGCGTTCTCGCCGGGACCCTGCACGACGCGCGGTCCGCTCGTCGGAAAATTGCGCAGATGCACGCGCGATGATTTGTACGAACAATGCTCCGACCACATCACCGAGAAGATGCCGAGCTCGGTGTAATTCGGCGCACGTCCTAGAATCTCGACGATCCGCTGATACTCGTCCGGCGTGATGCCGTGCGAGGCGATGACTTCGGAGGTGATTTCGATGTCGATGTTTGCGCTGCTCACGGTCCTTATTCTCGCCGATCACGACCCCATGCATCACGATCACGATCCCGGAAACGTCGGCAAGGCGCACATCGCCACGACATGCAACGCCGCGGCGCAGAAAGAGATCGATCGCGGACTCGCGCTGCTGCATTCGTTCTGGTACGCGGAATCGGAGAAGGCGTTCCGCAACGCCGCGGCCGCGGACGGCACGTGCGGCATGGCGTGGTGGGGCGTGGCGATGTCGAACCTGCATCCGATCTGGGCGCCGCCGACCGCGGACGAGCGCAAGGTTCTGGATGACGCCATCCAGAAAGCGATCCTCATCGGCGCGAAGAGCGAGCGCGAGGATAAGTTCATCGACGCGATCGCGACGTACTTCTCACCCGGCGATCACGCGAACGGGATGATTGAGTACGAGAAGAAGATGGCCGCGCTCGAACGCGCCAATCCGAACGACCACGAGGCTGCGATCTTCCACGCGCTCGCAATCCTCGGTACCGTGAATCCGAAGGACAAAACATACGCGAAGCAGAAAGAAGCGGCGGCGATTCTCAATCGCATCCTGCCGCTGGAGCCGGAGCATCCCGGCATCGCGCACTATCTGATTCACAGCTTCGACTATCCCGATCTCGCCGCGCTCGCGTTGCCCGCCGCGCGCAGCTACGCGAAGCTCGCTCCGGCTTCGCCTCACGCATTGCACATGCCCTCGCACATCTTCACGCGCCTCGGCCTGTGGGACGAGTCGATCGCGTCGAACCTCGCATCGGCGAAAGCGGCACACGATCATCTCGTCATGACGATGCCGAACGGCACGTCATTCGACGAGCTGCACGCGGTCGACTACCTCGTGTACGCGTACCTGCAGAAAGGCGAGATCGAATCGGCGCGCAAGCTCGTAGACAAACTGAACGCGGTCACGCAGGTCGACAAGCCGAGCCAGTTCGCGGCCGCATACGCGCTCAGTGCATCGCCGGAGCGGTTCGCGCTCGAGCGGCGTCAGTGGAAAGAAGCGGCAGCGTTGAAAGTGCCGGGCGTGATCGCGTGGGACCAGGTGCCGTACGCGGAAGCGAACATTCATTTCGCGCGAGGAATCGGAGGCGCGCGCTCGAACCAGCTCGACGTCGCGCGCGAGGCGCTCGCGCGGCTCGCTGCGATTCATCAGAAGCTCGTCGATCAGAAGAACGGCTATTGGGCCGACCAGGTCGAGATTCAACGGCTCGCCGTATCGGCGTGGATCGCGCACGCGGAGAAGAACGACGACGAGGCGCTGCAGCAGATGCGCGCGTCGGCCGATCTCGAGTCATCGACGGACAAGCATCCCGTGACGCCGGGCGCGATCATTCCCGCGCGCGAGCTGCTCGCGGAAATGCTGCTCGACCTCGGCAAGCGCGACGAAGCGCGTGCCGAAGTGCAGCGCGTGCTGCACGACGCGCCGGGACGCCGCAACGCGCTCGCGCTCTTGCAACGTTAGCCCCCGGTGTGGTGGCGGGCTTTCCAGCCCGCCCCCGGGGGGCAGGTTGGAAAACCTGCCCCACACGAGGGTTGATCAGCGAACCGACCGTCGCTTTGCGAACACCGGCTCGACAATGAGCGGCGACGCTTCCGACGGATGCAAGGATGCCGCGTCGGCGGTGCTGCGATTGCCGTACATGTCCGTCACGTTCACGCTGCCGCGCAGCGCCGGCGGCATGCCGCTCCACAGCACGTACACGTCGCGTCCGTTCATGCGGAAGTAGTACTGGCCGCCCGCGATTTTCTGCGCTGCCAGGAATCCGCCGAGCTTCGCATCGATCAACTTGTTGACGAAGTACGGGAGATAGACCGTGCCGTCGATCTGCACGAACGACGGCGCGTCGGAGAAGAACTTCGTCGCACCGGCGGCGAGTCCGGAGGTATAGAAGCGGACATACCACGCCGCCGCATCGGCCTCGGAGAGCGCAGAGAAATTGCCGCCGAATCCGACGAAGACTCCGAATTCGGTCAGCCAGACCGGCTTGTTGTTGCCGAGGAGCTCGCGGAGGCGGCGGATCTGATATTCGAGATCGTCGATGTTTCCGTGGTCGGGATCTTTGCCCTGGTTGTAGTGCGCGGCGATGACGTCGATGTACGGCGCGCCGCCCATCGCGGCGTAGTCGCGCCAGAACGTCACGCCCGCCGGCACGGGATTGCGATTCTCGTGAAACAGCGGAATGCCCGCGCCGCCGTTGACGACGACGCAGTCGCTGCACGAGCGATGAATCACCTCCGCGCTGATCTGCATCAGCCGCACGAACGCGGCGACGTCGAAGCGGAACAGTCCGCACTGATCGCCTTCCGGCTCGTTGTGAATCTGCCACGCCTTGATCGGCGCCTTCAGGTCCGGCGCGTCGTCGATGCCGTCGCCGTCGTATCGCTCCACCACGCGCTCGAGGAATCGCAGGTACGCGGCCTCGTCGCGATAGCGATCCATCCGCCCGTCTCCCTGCAGGTAGAAAAAATCCTCGGTGAGCAACCGCTTGCACATCTCGCTCGTCGTCGGCGCGTACGACGCGAGGTCCCACGACGCGTACGGCATCACCGTGCCGACATACGAGCCGTTGACCGCGGCGACGGACGACAGCAGGCTGTCGATGACTTCGAATTGATAGCGACTCGGCGAGACCTCGATGAGTCCCCACGGAACGTTCTGCACGTCGCGAAACGACGTGATGCCCGCGTTCGCCAGATTTTTCAGGTAATCGACGCGGATGCGGATCGACTCGCGTGTTCCGTCGAGTGCGGACGTGTTGTCGTAGAGCGCCGCCGGCCCCGACTGCCGCACGACGCCGATGCCGGGGCCGAGGTGCGTCGCGGAGATTCCGCCTAACACGCCGAAGAACGACGCGCCCGGCTTCGCCGGCGGCAGCTCGCGCAGCCACGCCGACACTTTCGCCGCCTCGGGGGCTGGCTTCAGTTGCGGTTGTGCAAACGCGGGGATCGTTGCCAACAGAATGAACAACGCTCCCGTCATCCTGAGCAAAGCGAAGGATCTCAAACTACGCAACCGTGTCGCATTTCGAGATCCTTCGCCGTCTGCGCGGCTCAGGATGACGAATGGATCAATGAACCGTGATCTCGCGCGCACCGTCATCACGCACCTCGATCGCGACCTCGACGTGCGAGTCCTCGAACTCCTCGAACTCCCGCTTCGGCCACTCGATCAATTTAATGCCGGGCCCGGTGAGAAGCTCGGGGATCCCGATCTCCAGCCACTCCCGCCGATTTTCGGAAAGGCGATAGCCGTCGATGTGAATGATCGAAGGCGCGCCGGTGCGCGGATACTCGTGAATGATCGCGAACGAAGGCGACGCGACTTCTTTCGGATCCGCGCCCAGCTCTGCCGCAATCGCGCGCGCGACAAACGTTTTTCCCGCGCCGAGATCGCCGACGAGATGCACGACCGCGTTCGGCGAAAGGGAGCGCGCGATCTCGCGGGCTGCGCGTTCGCTGTCGGACTCAGTGAGGCAAACGAACTTCATCGCGAGGATTGTATTGCCGCGCCTGAACACGAGATGGCAGATGGCAGACGGCGGATGGCAGATGGCAGATGGCGGATGGCGAAGCCTGAAACCGTGCTCTGCCATCCGCCATCTGCAGTCCGCCATCGCGCGCAGCGCAAATTAGGAGCACAATGATGTCCTTCGTCCCAAAAGGAGGCTTTGCATGGAACGCAAAAAACTCGGTCTCAATGACTTGAGGTTGTGCGTCGACCGCGTCGTGAAGACGGAACACGCGATGGATGCGGCGGTGCTGGCGATGAACGAGAACAACTCCAACGAGCCGCCGCCGTTGATCATGCGTCCCGGCGCGCCGGTGCATCCGCTGGAGATGGCGCTGGCGACGCCGAAGCGGTGGAACAACGGGCGCAAGTTGAAGATCAAATTTCTCGACGGCACGTCGACGCAGAAACGCCTCACGCAAAAGTACGCGGAGCATTGGCTGCAGTTCGCGAACGTCGGCTTCGACTTCAACGGCGGCGCGAGCGCGGAGATCCGCATCTCGTTTCGCAAAGCCGGCTCGTGGTCGGCCCTCGGCACGGACTCGCTGCTCACCAACGCGTTTCCGAAAACCGACCCGACGATGAACTACGGCTGGCTGCGCGACTCGACGCCGGAGGAGGAATGGCGCCGCGTCGTGCTGCACGAATTCGGACACGCGCTCAGCGCGATTCACGAACATCAGAACCCGCAGGCCGGCATCAAGTGGAATCTGAACGAGGTCTATCGCGTGTTCAGCGGCCCGCCGAACAACTGGTCGAAGGCGCAGATCGACTTCAACATCGTGCAGAAGTACAGCGTCGATCAGCTCAACGCGACCGACTTCGATGCGAAGTCGATCATGCTCTACGCGTTCCCCGGAAAGCTGATCGCCAGCGGAAAGGCGACGGCGAACAACACGGACCTCTCGGACAACGACAAGAGATTCATCGCCGAGATGTATCCGAAAGCCGCGCCCGCGCCCGCAACGCTTGAAATTGGGGCGCCGGAAGCGCTCGCGGCACCGCGTCCGCCGCGCGAATACGGGGCCGCGCATTTCCGCAAAGCGGCGGCGCATCTTCAGAAGTTGCGCGCTCGCTGAATCGCCCGCGGAATCCGATCGGCGACCTCGGTTGCAAAGAGACCGATGTCGCCGATCTCGTCTTTGAGGATGTCGCCGGCGAGTCCGTGCAGATAGACCGCCGCGCACGCCGCATCGAGCGGATCGACGCCGCGGCCGAGGAGCGCAGCGACGACGCCGGAGAGCACGTCGCCCATCCCGCCCGTGGCCATTCCCGGATTGCCGGTCGGATTCACGAACACGTGACCGTCCGGCTCCGCGACGAGCGTCTGATATCCCTTCAGCACGACCACGCAGTTGCACGCGCGCGCCGCTTCGCGCGCAGCCGCGATGCGATCGTCGTTGATCGCTTTCGTGTCCGTGTTCATGATCCGCGCAAGCTCGCCGGGATGCGGCGTGATCACGCGCGGCAGCGAGCGCGGATTGATCTCGTTTGCGCGAGACGCAAACGCGTTCAGCGCGGAGGCGTCGATGATCATCGGGAGGTCGATGTTGGCGATCGTCGCGCGCACTTTTTCGTAGGACTCTTCGTTGTCCGCCAGGCCAGGCCCGATCAATACCGCGCTAAACCTGTGGAGCGGCGGCCGCCCTCGGCCGCCGGGTTCTCGCGAGAGGTCGGCGGCCGAGGCGGCCGCCGCTCCACCAGTCATCGTCATTGCCTCGATACACCCAACGTGCACGAGTTTCGCCGTCTCCTCATCCGTCATCACCGTCACGAGCCCCGCCCCCGCGCGGATCGCGCCGCGCGCGCACATCACGGCGGCGCCGCTGCGTCCGGGTGAGCCGGCGATGACGGCGACGTGGCCGTACGTGCCTTTGTGCGTTGCGGCGAGGCGCGGCGCGATGTGCGGCTGCACGCTCTTCGGCGTGATGAGCGCGAGCGTCACCCCTTCTTCGTCAACGGCGATGTCGGGAATCGAGATGTCGGCGACGATCACTTCGCCGCAGTAGAGCGCCGCCGGCTCGAACACGTGACACAGCTTCGGCGCCGCGAACGTCACCGTCACTTCGGCCTGCACGCACGGCTCGAACGGCTCGCTCGACGACGCATTCGCGCCGCTCGGCAGATCGATCGCGAGGACGGGAATGCGCAGCTCGGCGATGTCGCGGATCACGTCGGCGTAGATGCCGGCCGGCGCGCGATTGAGGCCGGTGCCGAAGATCGCATCGACGAGGAGATCCGCATCCGACGCGTGGGCGAGGTCGTCGTAAATCGGGATGCCGAGGCGCTCGCAGATGAGGAGATTGGTGAGCGCGTCGCCGGTGATCTTCGCGCGGTCGCCGGCGATGATGAGGATCGGCACGACGCCGCGGTTCTCGAGATGGCGCGCGACCGCGAATCCGTCGCCGCCGTTCTGTCCGATCCCGCAGACGATCGCCACGCGCTCGCTGTTCGGGTAGTGCGTGAAGATCGCGTCGACGACGGCGATCGCCGCGTTCTCCATCAGCACGATCGACGGCACGCCAAAGCGATCGATCGCGCGGCGGTCGATGTTCCTCATCTGCTCCGCGTTGAGGATCTTCATGTCAGTGCGTGCTGCTCGCGCTCGAATCGCTCGAGGTCTTCCACTGTATCAATGTCGTAGCGCTCGGGGAGCAGCGCCATCGTGCTGCCGAGCGCGCGGATCTTCTGCAGCGTTTCCGCCAGCACGCGCGACGTGCCCCACTCGATGCCGGTGAACACGTCGGGATCGAACGCGCCGGCGCGGCAGCCGACGAGGTAGTAGCCGCCGTCTTTCGCCGGCCCGACGACGTACTCGCACGAGTCGAGCAGCCCAAAGGCGTCGTCGATGAGCGCGCGCGGGAGCACCGGATCGTCGACGCCGATGGCGATGATTTTCTCGGTGCGATGAAAGAAGAACCGCTCCGAGAACGCCATCGACAACCGCTCGCTGAGATCGTTGCCGGTCTGCATCGCGACGGTGTAATGCGCGAACGCGCGGCGCAGCAGCTCGCCGTTCGCTTGCGGCGTCGGGACCCAGAGGAATTCGATCTCGGTTTCGGGAGTCGACTCTCCGATCGACGCCATCAGCTCGCGCAGCATCGCCTCGTACACCGCGAGCGCGCGCTCGTCGCCGATCGCGGACGCGAGCCGCGTCTTCACGCGGCCTAGCTCGGGCAGTCGCGCGAAGACGAGCAGTCGCTGGGGCGGCGGCGGGACGGTGGCGAACAATTTTCAAGTGTATCGCGGGCAGAACGATTGCAGCTTCGAGCGTGGAGTGATGGAGAAGCGACGATGGCTCATTGCATGTTTGATCGCCGTTGCCTGTTCCTCCGAGCTGCCCGCGCCTGATCACGTCGCGCAATATCGCGCCGCCGCGGTCGAGCGGCGCAACGGCGTCTATCCGTTCGTCTACGACCGCGACGGACATCCGCTCTCCCTCAATCCTGATTTCCAGCCGGTCGCCGCGCTCTTCGCGTCTAGGCGCGCGGGCATTCACGAGCGCGTCACGACGACGCTCGACTCGAACGTGCAGCGCGCCGCGCTCGTTGCGCTCGGCGATCTGCACGCATCGCTCGTCGCGATCGATCCGCGCACGAACGAGATCCTCGCGATCGCGACGACATCACCCGATCCGCTGCAGCGCCAGTACGAGCCAGGCTCGGTGATCAAAGTGCTCACGCTTCTCGCCGCGCTGACGAATCACGTCGACGTGAATTCGCTTTTCCCCTACGACTGCAAAGGCTCGCTCGACATCGACGGCCGCCATTTCGGCGACTGGCATCCCGGCGGACACGGCGTTCTTCCCGACGTCGACGAAGCGCTCGCCGAGTCATGCAATGTCGCCTTCGCGGACATTGGTTTGAAAATCGGACTCGATCGCCTGCGCGCCTTTCACCATCGCGCCGGTTTCGACGGCGCCGCGCACCTCGGCCTCTTCGCCGTGCCGCTCGGAAAAACGGTCGGCGAGATCTTCAATCACTTCGAGACCGGCTTCTACTCGATCGGCCTCGCGCACGAGAGCGTGACGACGCTGCACCTCGCGATGATCGCGTCGATGCTCGCCAATCGCGGCGTGTGGTCGACGCCGCGTCTCGTGCGCGACCGCCGTTCGTTTCTCGGCGAAACGCGTAGCGTTCCGCAATCGAAGAGCGAAAAGATCGCGCCGCGCGAAGCGGTCGAGCGCGTGATCGCCGCGATGCAGGCCGTCGTCACTCGTCCGAAAGGAACGGGACGTCGCGCGCAAGTCGACGGCGTTTCGCTCGCGCTGAAGACCGGCACGGCCGGAGCGCGCGAGCGCGGCTACGATGGATTGATGGTCGGCTTCGCGCCGGCCGATCATCCGAAGGTCGCGTTCGCGCTCATCGCTGAGAATGCCGGCGCTGCAGAATTCGCGGCCGCGAAGGTCGCGCACGACTTCGTCCACGGTCTCAGGGCGAGCGGCCACTTATAATCGTTTCGATGTCTTCGCGAGACCGCCGCAAGTCGGAGCGCTACGCCACCGCGTCAATTCCCGTGCAGCTCTCCGACGTGAACGGCGAATTGATCGATCTCAGCCTGCACGGCGCCGCCGTCATTCATCGCTCTCCCGTCCGCGCCGGCTCCTCGGCCACACTGATTTTTCCGAGCTACGGCGGCATCTACGTCCCATGCGAAGTGCTGCGCTCGATCGTGCAGGTACGCCGCGGCGACAAAGGTCCGGAGTACGTGTTCCGCTCGGCGATCGAGTTCAACGCGATTCCCACCGATCAGGAAGAGTCGCTGAAAGAATTTCTGGAGATTCAGATCAAGCGATTGGAAGAGGCGCGGGCGGCCGCAGAAGCGTGAGCGAAAGCCATCCGCCCAGAGCCGCGTGACCAAATCCGGGTCATTCATACGGACGCGGGGGTCATCGATACGGACGCGGGGGTCATCGATACGGACGCGGGGCTCATCCGGCTCTGACGCTCAGAGCCGCGTGACCAAATTCCGGTCATTCATACGGACGCGGAGGTCATCCGGCTCTGACGCTCAGAGCCGCGTGATCAAATTCCGGTCGTTCATACGGACGCGGAGGTCATTCACGCGGACGTGGGGGTCATTCATACGGACGCGGGGGTTATCCGGCTCTGACGCTCAGAGCCGCACGAGCAAATTCTGATCATTCATGCGGACGCGGGGGTCATCCGACTCTGACGCTCAGAGCCGCATGAGCAAATTCTGGTCATTCACCGTCCCCGAGTACTCGCTGAAGATCCCCAATTCCACATTCCGCTGCACGTCCGCGAAGCCGGCCGCGCGCAGCGCGTCGAGGATCACGTCGGGACGCACGCAGTCGCGCGTCGTGTCCCAGTAGTAGCGGAACAGTTCGGCGGCGCGCGCGCTGCGGGTGCGGATGCGGATCGCGGCGGGGAGGATGCGGCCCATGTATGCGCCGAGGAGCGCGCGGGGGATGCGCGACTCCGGCGCGGTGATCTCGAGAATCAGCACGCGTCCGCCAGGGCGCAATACGCGATGGCATTCTTCGAACACCGCGCGGAGATCGGCGAAGTGTCGCAAGGCGAAGCCAATCGTGAGTGCGTCGAAGGATTGCGAGCGAATCGGAATCGCCTCGGCCGCGCCCTGCACTTTCGCGCTTTGCACGTGGCCGGAGTGGAGCATGCCGATGCTCGCGTCGATGCCAACGATCGCGCGTCCGTCGTTGGTCACTTCCGCGGCCGCGCGCGCAACGACGCCGGTGCCGGTCGCGATGTCGAGGAGTCGCATGCCCGGTTTCAATCCGATGCGCTTCAATGCTTCGCGGCGATACCACGAGCCGGAGCCGAACGACATGAAGCGGATCGCCCAGTCGTACCACGGCGCGGTCTCGTCGAAGATCTCGCGCACGTAATGCTCGCGTTGCGACGGATCGCCGTAATAGTCGGTGAGAGGTGTGTGCGGTGCGAGCGGCTTCATTTGACGAAGCGGGCCGGCTCCCTGCGCCACCGTTGCGCGATCGGCATGTCGCGTCCGCTGCCGAACGCTTTCTCCGACACGCGGATCGTCGGCGCGGCCTGGCGGCGTTTGAACTCGGCGGTGTCGACCATTTTCAAAATGCGCTCGACGAGCGCGCGGTCGAAGCCGGCGGCGGAGATCGCGTCGACTTCTTTCCACTCCTCGATGTACAGCTTGAGAATCCCGTCGAGGACGTCGTACGGCGGCAGCGTGTCCTGGTCGGTTTGGTTCGGACGCAGCTCCGCGGACGGCGCTTTGGTGATCGTCGAGCGCGGGATCACTTCGCGCTCGCGATTGAGCCAGTGCGCGATCTTGTAGACCATCGTCTTGTAGACGTCGCCGAGGAGGGCGAGACCGCCGCACATGTCGCCGTAGAGCGTGCAGTAGCCGACGGCGATCTCGGACTTGTTGCCGGTCGACAGCACCATCGCGCCGGTGCGGTTGGACCACGCCATGAGGATGTTTCCGCGGATGCGCGCCTGCACGTTCTCGTTTGCGGTGTCGAATTTGTTCTCGCCGAACAGCTTCTCCATCGCGCGCTCGTACGGCGTGTAGACGTTTCCGATCGGGACCATGTGAAAGGCGATGCCGAGGTTTTTCGCGAGGAAGCGCGCGTCGTCGACCGAATGCTGCGACGAGAATTGCGACGGCATGGCGATGCCGGTGACGTGCTGCGCGCCGAGGGCTTCGACCGCGATCGCGGCGGTGACGGCGGAGTCGATGCCGCCCGACAGACCAACGACAACACTGGTGAAGCCGCATTTGCGGATGTAGTCGCGCAGCCCGAGGATCAGGCCGCGCGCGATTTCTTCGTCCTCATCCATTGAGGCGATCGAGTCGCACGGCGAGCCTTGCAGCTCGACCAGCGCGTTGCTCTCTTCGAATGCCGGCGCGCAGAAAATCGTCTGTCCGTTCGCGTCGAAGACGATCGACGAGCCGTCGAACAGCAGCTCGTCGTTGCCGCCGACGACGTTCACGTACACGAGCGGCAACCGGTAGTGCGCGGCGATGCGCGAGAAGATCTCGTACCGCGCGCGGCGCTTGCCGGCGTTGAACGGCGACGCCGAAATGTTGAGCAGCACTTCCGCGCCCTGGCGCGCGAGCTCTTCGACCGGATTGCGGCAGTACAGCTTCTTGTCGAAGACCTCGTCGTCGAACCAGTAGTCCTCGCAGATCGACACGCCTGTCTTTTTGCCGGCGATCTCGACGATCGAGACGCTCCTGGCCGGCTCGAAGTAGCGCAGCTCGTCGAACACGTCGTAGGTCGGCAGCAGGTTCTTGTGCTGTTCGAGCAGCACCGTTCCATTGCGCGCGATGATCGCGGCGTTGTGCAGCGGCTTTCCGCACCACGATGGATTCGGAACCGGACAGCCGAAGATCAGCGTCGTGTCGCCCGTCATCGCGACGAGATCGTCCTTTGCTTTCTGGGTCGCGTCGATGAAGAACTGCCGGTCGAGCAGATCGCGCGGCGGATAGCCGGTCAGCGCGAGCTCCGGCACCATCACCACGTCCGCTCCCGCCTGCACGCCTTCGTCGTACGCGCGGCGGATCGCATCGAAGTTCGCCGACAACGCGCCGATCGTCGGATTGATCTGGCCGATGTACACCTTCATGGATGACTCGTGCTGGGTGCTGGGTGCTGGGTGCTGAGCTGCATCGGGCGGATACGCAGCACCCAGCACTCAGCACCCAGCACTTTCTTCATATCCGGTTTCGGACCGTTCACATCTTTTTTTCATTGGCGAAGCTAACTTCGTAGCGGATGCTGCGTCTTTAGCCATGAAACGACAAGCTATCTCACTTCCTGTACGAGAGGGAACCAATGCAGCACCGACTCCACCGCATCGCCCTTCTTCTACTGATCTGCAACATGCTGTCAGCTGCAATTGTTCGCGCCGAGGGCGCCGCGCCGGCGAACCTCACGTTCCAGGCCGTGCGCGCGATGAAGGCTCCCGTTCTCGACGGCGACCTCTCGGACGAAGCGTGGCAGAAGGCGCAGGAGATCACCGGCTTCACGCAGCGCGATCCGAATGAAGGACAGCCGGCCACGCAGCAGACGAAATGCCGCGTCGTGTATGACGACGACGCGATCTATTTCGGCTGCCTGATGGAAGACAGCGGCAAGGCCACGCCGCTCCTCGCGCGCCGCGACAACGATCTCAATAACGGCGACTACATCCGCATCAGCATCGACTCGCAGCACGACCGCCAGAACGGCGCGGCCTTCGTCGTCAACGCGTCGAACGTGCAGATGGACATGATCCTCTACAACGACATCTACGACGATTCGAGCTGGGATGCGGTGTGGGACTCGGCGGCGAAGATCGTGCCGCAGGGCTGGATCGCCGAAGTGCGGATTCCGTATTCGCAGCTGCGTTTTCCGGACAGGCCGGTGTACGTGTGGGGCTTCAACATCAGCCGCTGGAACGCGCGCCTGCATGAGAGCTCGCGCCTCGCGTTCACGCCGAAAAAAGAGAGCGCGTTCATCTCCAAGTTCGCCGACCTCACCGGCATCGAAGGCATCAAGCCGAAGCGCGCGTTCGAGATCGTCCCGTACGGCGTCGCGCGCAACGACATGCACACGAAGTTCGACAACCCGTTTGTCCACTCATCCGCGCAGGGAATGGATGCCGGCGTCGACGTCAAATACGGATTGACGTCGAGCCTCACGCTCACCGGAACCATCAATCCCGACTTCGGACAGGTCGAAGTCGATCCCGCGGTCATCAACCTCTCGCAGTTCGAGACGTTCTTTCCCGAGAAGCGCCCGTTCTTCACCGAAGGGAAGAACATCTTCAACTTCGGCAACGGCCCCGCGAACAGCCGCTGGGGCTTCAACATGTCGTTCCCGACGTTCTTCTATTCGCGCCGCATCGGCCGTTCGCCGCAGGGCTTCGTCGATCCGCAATTCGTCGACGGCTTGCGCGAGCAGGGCATCACCAACGTCGACTTCGTGGACGCTCCCGGCCAAACCACGATCCTCGGCGCCGCAAAAGTCACGGGCAAGATCGGCAACGGCTGGACGATCGGCGTGCTCGATGCGCTGACCGACAAAGAGCAGGCGTGGTTCCGCGCCGGCCCGGCAGTCGGGCAACAGACCGTTGAGCCGATGACCAATTACACCGTCGCGCGCGCGACGAAGGAGTACGGCAACTCGCGCATCGGCTTCATGTTCACCGGCGTCAATCGCAAGCTGACGGACAATCTCGATCCGTATCTGCGCAAGAACGCGTACTTCGCGGGCGTCGACGGCCACACGTTCTTCAAGAAGAAGGACTGGCTGCTCGAGTGGCTCGGCGGCTCGACGCTCGTGAACGGTTCGGAGGGCGCGATCGCGGCGACGCAGCGCTCGAGCGCGCGTTACTACCAGCGGCCTGACGCGGATCACGTCGAATACGATCCGACGAAGACGTCGCTCAGCGGATACATGGGCCGCGTGATGTTCGCGAAGCAGAACGGCAAGCTGCGCCCGAGCTTCCAGGTGCAAATGCTCTCGCCGGGGTTCGAAGTGAACGACGTCGGCTTCCTGCCGCGCGTCGACGCCATCGCCACCCACGCCGTGCTGCAGTACTACAACCCCGAGGTCACGAAGCGGACGCGCGAGATCAGCTGGTGGATCGGCAAGTATCAGAACTTCAACTTCGACGGCGACACGACCGCGAACGGCATCTCGTCGAACTTCTACTGGCAGTTTCTCAACTACAAGTACATGTGGATCTCGACCGGCGGCCGTCTCGACTACACCGACGACCAGCGCACGCGCGGCGGTCCCGCGGTGATCGGGCCGGGCAACCACTTCCTCAACGTCGGATTCGGCAACGACAGCCGCGGCAAGTTCTATTACGAGAACTGGGCCGAGCATGTCGATGTCCACGACGGCGGCTCGGAGAACTGGATCGGCACGTATCTGTCGTATCGCCCCAATCCCGCGCTGCGCTTCGTGCTCTCGCCGACGTACGGCCGCACGAAGACGATCAAGCAGTACGTGACGACGATCGACGATCCGAAGTACACGCCGACGTACGGCAAGCGCTACATCTTCTCGACGATCGAGCAACGCTCGCTGGAGCTCGGCATCCGGACGGAGTGGACGGTCAACTCGCGCCTGTCCGCGCAGCTCTACCTGCAGCCGTTCATCGCCAGCGGCGACTACTACGATTTCAAACAACTCGTCCGCCCGCGCGACGACCAATACACGCCGATCGACGGCAGCGCATTCAATCCCGACTTCAACTTCCGCAGCGTCCGCGGCAGCGCCGTCGTGCGCTGGGAGTTCCGCCCGGGATCGGCGCTGTACGTCGTGTGGAACGAGAACCGTTCGGATGTCGTCCCGATCGGGGACTTCCGCTTCCGCCGCGATCTCGCGGCGTTGCCGGGTGCACCGAGCGAGGATGTGTTTCTCATCAAGTTCTCGTACTGGCTTCCGATCTAAACCCACGCCCGCCCCCGCCCGCGCCCGCTTCCGCGCCCGGGGTGGGTGGCGAGCGCAGCAAATTCGTCGCCCCCGTCCCGGGAGCGGGCGCGGGCACGGGATGAGCACGAGTTAGAATCGCGTTTATGTCCGACGACTTCGGCACCGTTAACGTCAGCCGTGCGGATCGGGCGCGGGAAATCGATGAGCTGCGGCAGCATTACCGCCGCCATCGCGAGTCGTTGCACCAGCTCGCCGCCGACGCGCCGACCGAACGCTTCGCCGCGGAGTACAACCGCTTGATCGCCGAGATGGATGCGGCGCTCGCGAAAGTCGATGATCTCCAGCCGGGCATGCGCCCGCTCGTGCCGCCGCCTCGCGGGGCCGACGGCATCGCCGACTACGACGCGCCGCGCTCCTCGCGGTCGCCGCTCGTCCTGATCGTCGTCGCCGCGCTGCTCGCGCTCGCCGCGATCGCTTGGCTCATTTGGAAGCCGGGCTCCGATCGCAACAAGGCGAATGCAATCGCCGATCGGCCGGCCGCGACGACGTCGGCTTCTTCGACGACTGCGCCGTCCACCGTCGTCGAGCAGCCGGCAGTCGTCAGCGTGTTGACCGCCACGCCCGCATCCGCCGACTACGGCACGATCCGCAAAGGCACGCGCGCCACGCGGCAATTCACGGTGCGCAACGAAAGCGAACAGCCGGTGACGATGCAGGTCGGGCGCTCCGCGTGCCGCTGTCTCTACTACGAATACGTCGCGCTCATCCCGCCGAAGGCGAAAGAGACGGTGACGGTCACGATCGACGGCGCACGCGCGAAAGCGGGGACGCTGCATGAGAGCGTGAAGGTGACGGCGAAGAATGACCCCAGCGTCGCAACGTCGTTCGATGTGACGGCGAACATTCAGTGAGCGAGCGCTATCACTACACGACCTGCCCGCCCCAGCGCGGCGTCTTCTGCAACCGCACGCTGAACCTGCGCTCGATCCGCGCGATCGGCTACGACATGGATTACACGCTCGTCCAGTACGACTCCGCGATCTGGGAGGAGCTCGCGTACAACCATGTCAAGGAATTCTTCCTGGCGAAGAATTGGCCGGTCGGCGATCTGAAGTTCGACGCGCAGACCGTCACGCGCGGGCTGATCATGGACATCGAGCTCGGAAATCTCGTCAAGGCGAATCGCTTCGGCTTCATCAAGCGCGCCGTGCACGGCACCGCGCCGATGCCGTGGGAGGAGCAGCGCAAGACCTACGCGCGCACGGTCGTCGAGTTGAGCGAGCGCCGCTGGGTGTTCATGAACACGCTCTTTTCGCTCAGCGAAGGGTGCCTCTTCGCGCAGCTCGTCGACCTGCTCGACCGGCAATTGCTCCCCGGCGTGATGGGCTACGAAGAGTTGTACCGGCAGCTGCGGGCGGCGCTCGACTCGATCCACGCCGAAGGAAAACTGAAGGCGGAGATTCTCGCGTCGCCCGATCGCTTCGTCGTCAAGGATCCCGACGTCGTCACCGCTCTTCTCGATCAGAAACACGCCGGCAAGAAGCTGCTGCTGATCACCAACTCCGAGTGGACCTACACCGTCCCGATGATGGCCGCGGCGTTCGATCCGTTCCTCCCCGGCGGCGGCTGGCGCGATCTCTTCGACGTCGTGATCGTCGGCGCGCGCAAGCCGGAATTCTTCACCACGAAGAGTCCGCTCTTCGAAGTCGTCACCGAGGAAGGGCTGCTGAAACCGACGGTCACGGGCCTCCGCGAAAACGCCGTCTTCCTCGGCGGCTCCGCCGCCAACATCGAGCAATACCTCGGCGTCTCCGGCTACGAGATCCTCTACGTCGGCGATCACATGTTCGGCGACGTGCACGTGACGAAGGACGTGCTGCGCTGGCGCACGGCGTTGATCCTGCGCGAGCTCGAAGACGAGATCCGCGAGGTGCGCGCGTTCGGCGAGACCGAGGACAGGCTCGGGTCGATGATGAGACAGAAGGACGACCTCGAGGCCGAGGCGTGCGCGATTCGTTTGAGCGTGCAGCGGCGGCGCGAAAAATACGTACCGGTGCCGGACGACCAGCCGCCGATCGAACAGCTCACCGCGCGTCTCGCCGAGATCCGCGCGACGCTCGATCAGCTCGACCTCGAGATCGCGCCGATCGCCAGAGCGGCGAACAACGTCTTCAACAACAACTGGGGCCCGATCATGCGCGCGGGCAACGACAAGAGCCACCTCGCGTATCAGATGGAGCGCTACGCCGACATCTACACGTCGCGCGTCTCGAACCTGATGTACGTCACGCCGTTCGCGTTCCTCCGCGCGCCGCGCGGCAGCCTCCCGCACGACCCCACCGCGCCGGGCGGCAAGATGGACACGACGTCGAAAGACAATCCGATTACGTGATAGGAAGGCTGTCATCCCGAGCGTGAGCGAGGGAGCCGGGGCTCGGGTGGCGGCACGAAGCTCATGCAACGCAGCCCCGCCCGCCCAAGTCCCTCGCTACGCTCGGGATGACAACCAGAATAGGACGAATAGGACGAATAGGACGAAGGACGGATAGGTCCTATTCGTCCTATTTAACCCTCATCCCCATCCCTTGCAGCAGCTCCGCCGCACGCTCGCCTTCCTCTTCCTTCACAAAAAACAAATCCCGCGAAAACGTCGAGATCACGAGGATGTCCATGCCGGCGTCGCGCAGGCGCGTCGAGATGCTGGCGATGAAGCCGACGCAGTAGAACGGGCTCGCGCAGTCGATCGAGAGCAGCAGCCAGCGGTCGCCATTCGTTTCGATGACGTCGAGCGACGCGAGATGTTCGGGCGCGGTGACGACGGTCGTTTCCTTCTCGTCGCGCGCGACCAGAAGATGATGCTTCGCGTGGCCCACGTCGCGCACGCGCGCCCAGACGTACACGCCGCCGAAATGGAACGAGCTGGATGTGATGGCGTCGTCGATCGAATTCACGGCGTGCATTCTAAAATGATGCGTGTGAAGAGGATCGCGCTCGCGTTTTTGCTCGTCGCCTTGCAGGCGCATGCCGGCACGCCGATGCAATTGATGATTGCCGGCGCGAAGTCGCAGGTCGGCATCACGCGCGGCTACGATCCGACGTATCGCTCGATCGGTTATCCGAACGGCGACGTGCCGCTGGAGACGGGCGTCTGCAGCGACGTGGTGGTCCGCGCCTTCCGCCGCGCCGGCATCGACCTGCAGGTGCTCGTGCACGAAGACATGAAGCGCAATTTCGGCGCGTACCCGCGCAACTGGAGCCTGCGCGCGCCCGACACGAACATCGATCACCGCCGCGTCCCCAACCTCGCGACGTTCTTCCGCCGCAAAGGCCGCGCGCTCTCCGTCACGCAGCGCGGCACCGATTACAAACCGGGCGACATCGTGACGTGGAAGCTCTCGTCCGGCGTCCCGCACATCGGCATCGTCAGCGACGTCCGCCGCGGCGACCGCTATCTGATGGTGCACAACATCGGCGGCGGCGCGCAGCTCGAGGACGTGCTGTTCGCGTACGAAGTGACGGGGCACTATCGCTGGTTTTGAGGGCCTCCAAGCCCCCAAGCCTCCTGGCCTCCTAGGAAAGCTCCTGAGAGGCTTGGAGGCCAGGAGGCTCGGAGGCTACCCTGCGCCCGTGCACGCAATCGACGCCGCGATCATCGTCGCCTACCTCGGCGCGGTCATCGCCTCCGGCTTTTTCTTCGCGCGCCGCCAGAAAAATACCGAGCGCTATTTCACCGCCGGACACGCGGTGCCGTGGTGGGCGATCGCTGCTTCGATCGTGGCGACCGAGACGTCGACAATCACGTTCATCTCCGTTCCGGGGATCGCCTGGGCGGAGGGCGGCGATTTTCGCTTCCTGCAACTCGTCATCGGCTATCTGATCGCGCGCGTGATCATCTCGGCCGTGTTCATGCCGTGGTATTTCCGCGGCGAGCTCGTGACGGTGTACGAGCTGCTGCAAACGCGATTCGGTCCATCAGTGAAGGCGCTCGCCGCCGCGCTGTTCGTGGTGATGCGGACGATTGCCGATGGCGTACGGCTGCTGCTCACCGCATTCGTGATCGCCGCGGTGCTGAAGAGCGCCGGCATTTCCGCCACGATCATCGCCCTCGGCGTGGTGATGATTTTCTTCACGCTCCTCGGCGGCATCGAAGCCGTCGTCTGGATCGAAGTCGTGCAGCTCGCGATCTACATCGGCGGCGCGATTGCGGTCGCCGTGATCCTCATCCGCGACGTCGGTCTCGAACATGCGATCGCGCTCGGGAAAGCGCACGCGAAGTTCCGCATGTTCGACTTCTCGCTCGATCTCACGAAGACGTTCACGTTCTGGGCGGGCGTGATCGGCGGGACGTTCCTCACGCTCTCGACGCACGGAACCGATCAATACCTGGTGCAGCGATACTTGTGCACGGACCGTCCGAGGAGCGCGGCGAAGGCGCTGCTCGCCTCGGGGGTCGTCGTCTTCGCGCAGTTCGCCGGCTTCCTCTTCATCGGCGTGCTGCTCTTCGCGTTTTACGGCGCGCACGCGCCGGTCTCCGCGCCCGATCAGGTGTTTCCGCACTTCATCGCGAATCATTTGCCGCCGGGCTTGTCGGGTTTAGTCGTTGCCGCGATTCTCGCGGCGGCGATGTCGTCTTCACTGAGCGCGATCGCGGCGACGGTCGTGTCGGACCTGATGCCTGCCTTTGTCATCCCGAGCGGAGCGAGGGACCTGGGCGGACGGGTGCGCGAGGCACGTGCGATGCAGCCCCACCCACCCGGGTCCCTCGCTCACGCTCGGGATGACGGGGCCGCGATGCGCGCTTCGCGTGTCATCGTCGTCATCGCAGGCATCGCGCAAATCGCAGTCGGGCTCGCGTTGCAGCACACGCAGCGCTCCGCGCTCAACACCGCGCTGTCGATCGCTTCGCTGATCAATGGGCCGATTCTCGGGGTGTTCTTTATGGGGATGGCAGATGGCGGATGGCAGATGGCAAAGGCGCCGAAGTTGCCATCTGCCATCCGCCATCTGCCATCGTTGATTGGCATGATTGTCGGCCTCGCGGTGGTGATCCCGGTCGCGCTATTCACGCGTGTCGCGTGGCCGTGGTACGCGGTGATCGGGTCGTTGACGACATTCGCGACCGGTATGATCGCCTCGTGGATCTTCTCGAGAAGATCGGGCAGCTTTTCGTCGTCCCCGCGCGCGGCGATGTAGAGCGGCACGTTCGCGAGAATCACGTCGGCGGCATCATCTGGTTCGAGTCGACGACGCAATACGCCGCGCAGATGAACGCGCATCTGCAGTCGATCGCGAAAACGCCGCTCCTCGTCAGCGCCGATCTCGAATCGGGAATGGGGATGCGCTTCACCGACGCGACGTGGTGGCCGCCGCCGATGGCGATCGCTGCGACGGGCGATCCGTCATTTGCCGAAGAGATGGGACGCGTAACGGCGCGCGAAGCGCTGGCGATCGGCGTCAATCACATCCTCGCGCCGGTGGCCGACGTGAATGTCGATCCACGCAACCCGGTCATCAATACGCGGAGTTTCGGCGAGGACCCGCACGAGGTCGCGCGCTACGTTGCCGCGTTCGTGCGCGGCGTGCAGAGCGAAGGCGCGCCTGCCACCGCAAAGCACTTTCCCGGACACGGCGATACGCATGTCGACTCGCATCGCGCGCTTCCCGTGCTCGACGTCACTCTGGAGCGATTGAATCGCGTCGAGCTCGTCCCGTTCCGCGCCGCGATCGAGGCCGGTGTCGCGTCGATCATGATGGGCCACCTCGCCGTTCCGTCGATCGACGCGACTCCCGCGCCCGTGCGCGCCGAGTTCGAAAACGTCTACGGCACGGCGCGCGACGAAGTGACGCACGGCGGCGCGCTCCCCGCCACCGTCTCGCCCGCGATCATCCAGCTTCTCCGCCGTGACCTCGGCTTCGGAGGACTGATCATCACCGACTCCTTCGACATGGGCGGCCTCGCCGCGCACTTTGATCCCGGCGAAGCCGCGGTGCGCGCGATCGAGGCAGGAGAGGACCAGATTCTTTTTTCCGCCGACACGGATGCGGCAATCGCGGCCGTGCGCGACGCGGTGCGCGGTGGACGGCTATCGGAGTCGCGAATCGACCAGTCAGTCGAGCGCGTGATGATCGCGAAATCCACTGTCATCCCGAGCGGAGCGAGGGACCTGGGCGGGCGGGGCAACGCCACGCGCACCCCCCCACCCAGGTCCCTCGCTCTCGCTCGGGATGACATCGGAGCGGAATTCATCGCTGAGCGCGCGATCACGCTCGTGCGCGATGACGATCAACTGCTGCCGCTGACGCAATCCGTCACCGCAATCGTCGTAACGGATTTCCCCGAGCCGAATCCGATCGAGATCGCCACGCGTGAGTTGAACGCGAAGCGCGTAATCGCGATCGACGCGACGACCGAACACGTCGATGTCGACGATCCGATCGTGCTCCTCCTCGCGCTGCGTCCGAAGTCCGGCGCCGGCCGCATCGCTCTGCCGAAGGCCGCGCAAGCGCTCGCAAAACGAAACGTCATCGCCGTCTCGTTCGGCAGTCCGTACGTGTTGCGCGACTTCCGCACGGCCGTCTGCGCGTACGGGATTCAGCCGGTTCTGCAGCGCGCCGCGATCAGAGCGATTCGAGGAGAGGCACCGATGTCCGGCATACTACCGGTCACGCTTGGTTAAACGCCTCCTTCTCATCCTGCTCCTTGCGGGCTGCGCGACCGCGCCGCGGCCGGAGGCGTTCGATTCCGCGAAGCTCGATCAGATCGACGGCGCGATCAACCAGGCGATCGCCGCCAAGAAAATCCCCGGCGGCGTTTTGTGGATCGAGCGCGACGGCGCGGTCTACCACCGCGCCTACGGCAAGCGCGCGATCGAGCCGCGCATCGAGACGATGACCGAGGACACGATCTTCGACCTGGCGTCGATCACGAAAGTCGTGGCGACGGCGCCGTCGATCTGGATTCTGATCGAGCGCGGAAAAGTCTCGCTCGACGAGCCGGCGAAAACGTATCTGCCGGAGATCGCCGACGCGACGATCACCGTCCGCCACTTGATGACGCACACGTCGGGGCTGCGGGCGAGTCTCGACTTGCACGACGCCTGGAGCGGCTACGCGGAAGGCGTGCGCCGCGCGCTCGCGGAGAAGCCGCGCAACCGCCCCGGCGTGATCTTCCGCTACTCGGACATCAACTACATTCTCCTCGGCGAGATCGTGCGCCGCGTCTCCGGCGAGCCGCTCGAGGAGTTCGCGCGCAAGAATATTTTCGAGCCGCTGGCGATGCACGACACGCGCTTCTGGCCGAACGGCAGCGAGCGCGTCGCGCCGACCGAGCACATGCACGACGATCCGCTCGATCCCGCGCCGCCGGTGCTGCGCGCGGTCGTGCATGATCCGACGGCGCGGCGGATGGGCGGCGTCGCAGGACACGCGGGACTCTTCTCGACCGCGGAGGACCTCGCGAAGTTCGCGCGCACGGTGATGCGCGGCGAATTCTTTCCGCGCGCGATGACGGAAGACGCGACGCCGCGTGGCATAGCCGTGCGTCGCTGCGCGGGATTCGATCTCGACTCGCAGTACAGCCGCCCGCGCGGCGAGCACTTTCCAATCGGCGCGTCGTTCGGCCACACCGGATGGACGGGCGGATTTTTCTGGATCGATCCGGTGTCGCACACGTTCTACATTTTTCTCTCGAATCGCGTGCATCCCGACGGCAAGGGGAGCGTGATCGCTCTGCAGCAGCAGCTCGGGACGCTGGTCGCGGAGTCGATCAAGGGACTGACGTGGCCGCCGCAGCATCCGCGCGTCGACGTCGTCACCGGCGGCGCGAACACGCAGAACGGCGTCGACGCGCTCGAATCGGATGCGTACGAAGAACTGCGCGGAATGCGCATCGGCTTGATCACGAATCAGAGCGGCATCGATCACGCCGGCAATCCGACGATCGACGTGCTGCGCAGCGCGTCCGGCGTCAACGTCGTCGCGCTGTTCAGTCCCGAGCATGGAATCCGCGGCGACGTCGACGCGAAGGTCGCGGACGACGTCGATCCCGTCAGCGGACTTCCGATTTACAGCCTCTACGGCGATCGACGAAAACCTGCGCGCGAACAGCTCGCGAATCTCGACGCGCTCGTGTTCGACGTGCAGGACATCGGCACGCGCTTCTACACGTACATCGCGACGATGGGCTTGGCGATGGAAGCGGCCGCCGATGCGAAGATCAAATTCATCGTGCTCGACCGCGTGAATCCGATCGGCGGCGACGCGGTCGAAGGTCCGATGCTCGATGGCGAGACGGAGTTCACCGCGTTCCACGCACTCCCGATTCGACACGGAATGACCGTCGGAGAGCTCGCGCGCATGTTCAAGGAAGAGCGCGCGATCGACGTCGATCTCAGCGTGGTTCCGCTGCGCGAGTGGATGCGCACGCAGTGGCAGGACGACGCGGGACTGCCGTGGGTCAACACGTCGCCGAACATGCGCTCGCTCGAAGCGGCCGCGCTCTATCCCGGCATCGGCTTGCTCGAGCGCGCGATCTCCGTCGGCCGCGGCACGAACGACACGCCGTTCACGATCATCGGCGCGCCATACATCGACGCGCTGCGCCTCACGCGCGAGCTGCGCGGTATTCGCGCCGGCGTTTCGTTCTCGCCCGTCTACTTCACTCCGGCGTCGAGCGTGTTCGCCGGCAAACTGTGCGGCGGCGTCCGCATTGCCATCACCGATCGCTCTCTCCTCCACCCCGTCGACCTCGGCGTCACGATCGCGACGACGCTCGCGCGCCTGTATCCGGCGCAGTTCAAGCTCGACGAACTGCAGCCGCTGCTCCGCGACCGCGCGACGCTCGACGCGGTTCGCAAGGGCGAAAAGCCGGTGTGGAATGTGGATGAGTTTTTGAAGCGGCGCGAGAAGTTCTTGTTGTATTGATTCGAATTGTGGTGACCGCTGCCCTTATAGGTCACACCGCCGTCTCCGACGGCGGCACAGCGGCGCGATGCGCCGCGCGACCGCTGAGGGCAGCGGTCGCCACAAAGACACAGTATTACTCCAGCGCCAGCGCGATCGCGTCGTCGACCGCAAACTCCGCCATTCCGAGTTCCGCGACGTCCTTGTCGTACTGCGTGCGCTCCGCCGGCGGAACCGGCGCGCCGAGTTGCGCGCGCAGCGCGGCGGCGGCGCCGAAGAAGCGCGGCTCGCGCTTCACGCCGCCGAGGGCTTCAAGAACGCTGGCGCTGCGCCAGCGGTCGCCGAGCTCCCAATGCAATCGCAGGCTGTCGCGCAGCACGCTCGCGGCCATCGTGTCGCTGCGCTCGCGAAGTACGCAGCCGAGGAGATTGAGCGACCAGGCGATGCCCTCTTTGAATCCGCCCGCGCGCGACCACGACAGGCATTCATCGAGTCGCTGTTCGGCCGCTTTCAATTTTCCCGAATACAAAAGCGCGCCGGCGAGATTGAGCAGCGACCAGGCGACGCCTTCGGTATCGCGGCGATCGCGGAAGAGTTGCAGCGTGCTTTCGCACAGCTCGAACGTGCGCGCGTAGTCGCCCTTCAGCCACGACGCGAAGCCGATGTAATTCAATGAGCGTCCGACGTTCGCGCGGTCTTCGAGCTCGAGCCACAGCGTGCGCGAGAGTTGATGCAGGTCGATCGCGTGATCGTACTCGCCGCGCTCGCGCGCAATGCTGCCGCGGAACTGCAGCGAGCGCGCGAGGCTCATCGGATCGCCGTGCGCGCGCGAGAGATCGATCGCGGTGTCGAGCAGCTCCGTCGCGCGGTCATAGTCGCACTGCAGAAAGGCGAGCGCGCCCGCGCCGGTCATCGCTTTCGCGCGGATCGGCACGTCCACGCCGCCGTCGACGGCGAGGATCTCGTCGAGCCACAAGCGTCCTTCGAGATACGAGCCGCGCACGTAGAAGAACCACCACAGCGCGGCGCCGAGGCGGAGCGCGAGCTCGGCGTCGCCGGTCGAGATCGCGGACTCGAGCGCGGTGCGGAAGTTGTCCTCGTCGATTGTCAGACGATCAGTCTCCAGTTCATTTTCTTCGGCGATGCTCGCCATCAGTCGCGCGTGCGCGATGCGCACTTCGTCCTTGCGATTCGTCTCCGCGAGGCATTCGAGTCCATAGTCGCGGATCGTCTCCAGCATCGTGAAGCGCGGATCTTCGTCGCGCGCGGCGGGATCGCGACGCAGGAACGCTTTGTCGAGCAGCGAGGAAATGCCGTCGAGCGCGTCGTCGCCGGCGAGCCGCTCCGCCGCCTCTAGCGAAAATCCGCCGCGGAAAATCGAGAACGTCGCGAAGAGATGTTTCTCCTCTTCGTCGAGCAGGTTGTAGCCCCAAGAAATCGCCGCGCGCATCGTCTGTTGCCGTTCCGGCAGATCGGACGCGCCGCCGGACAGCAGCTTGAAGCGATTGCCGACGCGCGCGAGCATTGCCCGCGGCGGGAGCAGTTTGATGCGCGCGGCGGCGAGCTCGATCGCGAGCGGAAGTCCGTCGAGGCGCACGCAAATCTCGGCGATGGCCTGCGCGTTTTCCGCCGTCAGCCTGAAGTCGGTTTTCACCGCGCTGGCGCGTTCCACGAACAGCGCGACCGACGCGTAATTCGTCAGCGACTCCGGCGCGATCGGCAGGTCGAGCGGCGGCAGCATCAGCGGCGGCACCGCGTATTCGCGCTCGCCGCGGATGCGCAGCGGCGAGCGGCTCGTGGCGAGCGCCTTCACGCGCGGCGCGGCGTTGAGGATCTGCGCGATCATCGGCGCGGCCTCGAGCACCTGCTCGAAGTTGTCGAGGACGAGCAGCATCGAGCGATTGCGCAGCGCGTTCTTGACGCCGTCGAGCAGCGACACGCCGCCTTCATGCACGTCCAGCGTCGCCGCGATCTCGGACAGGACGAGACGCGAGTCGAGCACCGGACCGAGGGAGATCCACCAGACGCCGTCGTCGTATTCGCGCAACAGCTCCGCGCCGACGGCGAGACTCAGTCGCGTTTTTCCTGTTCCGCCCGGACCGGTGAGCGTGACCATGCGCACTTCGTCGCGCTGCAGGAGGTGCACGACGTCGTCGCGCTCGGCGTCGCGGCCGAGGAGCGGCGTGAGGTGATGCGGAAGATTCGTCGGCGACGAGATGTCGAGTCCCAGCTCTTCCGTCGTCGTGACCTGCGACTCCTCGGAGCCGAGGATCGCCGCGGCATCGCGCTCGAGATCGATGCGCAGCTGCTGCAGGTCATCGAACAGATCGCGCGCGCTGCGATAGCGCAGATCGCGGTCGCGCACCATCGCGCGCTGCACGATCGCCGCGAGCCGCGGCGCGACCGGACCGCCGCTGCGGCGCGTGATCGGCGGCGGATCGATGCGCAGGATGTTCGCGGCGATCTCGGCGGCGTTCAGTCCTTCGAACGGCAGTCGTCCGCTGATCACCTCGTACAGCACGATGCCGGTGCTCCAGATGTCGCTGCGCGTGTCGAGGACCATGCCGCGCAACTGTTCGGGCGACATGTAGAAGACGGTGCCGCGCACGGTGAACGGCTCCGTGTCGCGCGGCAGCTCTTTCGAGTCCGCGGTGCGCGCGAGTCCGAAGTCGAGCAGTTTGATGTAGCCGTCGCTGCGCAGCATGATGTTGTCGGGCTTGATGTCGCGATGCACGAGGCCCGCGGCTTCTGCCGCGGCAAGCGCCGACGCGATCTGACTGCCGATGTGCAGCACGTCCGCGAGCGGCAGCTCGCCGCGATGCATCTTCTGGCGCAGCGTCACGCCGTCGACATACTCGGTGGCGATGAAGTGATCGTCGCCGAGTCGTCCGACGTCGTAGACGGTGATGATGTTCGGATGATTGAGCGCCGACGCCGCGCGCGCTTCGTGCTCGAGGCGAACGCGCAGCTCGTCGTTGTCGCGCATCTCGCCGGCCAGCACCTTCAGCGCGACGGGACGCTGCAACTGCGCGTCGTGCGCGAGATACACCTCGCCCATGCCTCCCGCCCCGAGGAGCGAGCGGATCTCGTAGCGGCCATAGCGCGATCCGGGTTGGAGCATGCGAACGATCGATTCTAGTGGAGCGGCGCCCGCCTCCGGGCGCCGAAATGGTCGCGAACGGGAAACGAAACTCCCGGCGGCCGAGGGCGGCCGCCGCTCCACCAGCAACAAATCCGTAACTTGCGCCTGACCGAGAATTCTGATTGACTGACCACGCGTTCAGTCCACTGGCTCGATGGTGTAGCGCAGGTTCCAGCCTGCGCCGCGGCGGGCTGGAAGCCCCGCCCCACACGGAAAGCCGATGAAGTCCAAAGAAGAAGTCGTACAGGAATTTCGCATCCACACGATCCAGGAAGCGACGATGCGCGTCATCGCCCGCAAGGGGATGGCCGCCGCGACGATGCAGGAGATCGCCGAGGAGGCGGGCGTCGCGAAGGGAACGATCTATCTCTACTTCCGCGACCGCGACGAACTGGTCGAGAAGACGTTCGAGACGGCGATGACGCAGCTCGGCGATCGCATCGACAAAGTCCTGGAAACCAGTCTCTCCTTCGAAGAAAAGCTGCGTGAGGCGATCCGCGTGCGGCTGGCGTTCTTCCGCGAGAACCGCGAGTTCTTCCGCCTCTATCTCTCGCTGCGCATGCCCGAGGGGACGCCGCAGCAGCAGCGCCGGCAGAAGCGGACGTGTCATCCGCAATATCGCACGCGCGTACAGAAATTCGCGGAAGTGCTGAAAGATGCAATGAAGCGCGGCGAGATCCGCGAGCTCGAACAATATCGATTGGCGTTGTTCGTCATCGAAGGCAGCACCGCAATCATTTTGGAGCGGCTGAACGAAGAGGCGCCTCCGCCCGAAGAGGCGGACGTCGAATTCATGACTCAGCTGATCCTCGACGGAGTTCGTAAACGTTGAAAGCAACAGTCACCGCAATGCTGATCGCGCTCTGCGCGGTCACCGCAAACGCACAAACCACACTCACGTTCGACGGCGCGCTGCGCCGCGCGCTGGAAGTGAACAACTCGGTCGAGCAGTCGCGCGAGTACATCGGCGTCGCGGCCGAACAGAAGGCGCAGCTCCTGTCCGCGGTCCTGCCGCGAATCAGCATCACCGGAGATCTCACGCGCAACTCGATCGAGCGCACGTTCGGCAACGGCAGCGACAAAACGACGATCCTGCCGCAGAACAACTGGAGCTACCGCATGATCCTGCAGCAGCCGGTGTTCGCCGGCCGCCGCGAGTTGCGCGCGTACAACCAGGCAAAGTTGAACATCGAGAACGCGAAGCAAAACTCGCGGCTCGCCGAGGACGCGATCCTGCTGCGCGTCGCGTCGAACTACCTCGCGGTCGTCAATGCCGGCCGCCGCATCGACATCGAAAAGCGCAACGTCGAGCTCGCGCAGAAGCGGCTCGATCAAGCCAACGCGTTCTACTCGGCCGGCGAAGTGACGAAGGTCGATGTCTTCCGCGCCGAGACGGCGATGAAGGCCGCGCAGCGACTGATGCAGGTCGCCGAGCAGACGCGCGAGCACGCCGCCGCGCAATTGCGCGAAGACCTCGATCTGCAGGGACCGCTGACCGTCACGCCGCCGGAGCACACCGTGCCGCCGATGCCGGACGAAGCGGCGCTGATCGCGAATGCGACGGAGTCGCGCGCCGACGTCGAAGTCGCGGAGAACAATCTGCGCATCGCGAGCCTCGAAGTCGCGAAGCAGCGCGGCTTCTGGTGGCCGACCGTCACGCTCGAAGCGGGATGGATCAATCAGGCCACGGCCTTTCCCGCCGATCAGTACAAGTACGGCACGCTGCACTTCAACATCCCGGTGTTCCAGTCGGGCGAGGTGAACGCGCGCGTCGCCGGCGCGAAGCATCAGGAGAAAGCCGCGGAGCTCGCGGTCGAGACCGTGAAGGCCGCGGCGCGCGAGGACGTGCACACGGCGATCGCCGACTTGCATGCGGCGCAAACGAGTCTGCAGCTCGCGCAGGAGCAACTCTCGGCCGCGCAGGCCGAATACGATCAGGCGTTCGAGCTGTACCGCGCGCAGGAGGCGACGTCGCTTGACGTCGCGACGTCCGAGGCGTCGCTCGCCGAAGCGCGCCGCGCCGTCGCCGAAGAAACTCTCAACCGTGATCTCGCCGAGCTGCGCGTCTGGTTCGCCGCCGGCAACATGAAAGGTGCTGTAGGGGTGAACCAATGAAGCGTGTATTAGCTGTGATTTTCCTGGCCGCGGTTGTCGCTTGCGCGAAGAAACCGGCTGCGGAGGCTACGACGAATACGACTGCCGAGGCGCCTCCGTTGCCGGCGGATGTGGCGGCGGTGAGCGCCACGGCTAAGACAGATACGACAGATACGACGACGACAGGGGCGTCCGCGATTGCCGAAGAGACAGGCGACACGATCGTCGCGACGGGCGAGTTCGTTTCGCCGACGCGCTCGGAGCTTGCGGTGAAGATGCCGGGGCGCGTCGCGAAGATGTTCGTCGAAGAAGGCTCGCGCGTCGCGAAAGGACAGCCGGTACTGCAGCTCGAGACCGACTACATTCGCATCAATCTGCAGCGCGCCGCAGCGGACGTCGCACGCGCGAAGGCCGCGGAAGCGGACGCCTCGCGCGATCTCGATCGCAAGAAAGATCTGATCGCGAAAGACTCGATCCCGCGCGCGACGTTCGACCGCTCGCAGGCGAATTACGATCAGGCAGTTGCTGCGCGTCAGTCCGCGGAAGCGCAGGCCTCGCTGCTGCGACAGCAATTAGAGGATGCGACGCTGCGCTCGCCGATCAACGGCGTCGTCGCCGAGAAGCGCACCGACGTCGGCCAGCGCCTCGGCGACGCAACCGTCGCGCTCGTGATCGTGCAGACGTCGCCGCTCAAGCTGCGCTTCCGCGTTCCGGAGCGCTACCTCGCCGTCGTGAATAAAGGCGACGCCGTGAAAGCGACCGTCGATCCGTATCCGAACGTCGTCTTCGAAGGGCGTGTGACCACGGTCGGCGGTGTCATCGATCCCGCATCGCGCTCGCTCGCCGTCGAAACGGAGTTCCCGAATCGCGACGGGAAGCTGAAGCCGGGGTTGTTCGCGCGCGTGGAGATGTCCGCCAGATGATCGGTTGCGCGGTTGCTCGGTTGCGCCGTTACGCAGCAACCCCACAGCCGCGCAACTGCGTGACCGCGTAACTGCGCAACCGAGGAAACCATGCACAAACTCGCTCAACTTTGCGTCCGCCGGCCCGTCTTCGCGACGGTGCTCGTGCTTTCGCTCGTCGTGGTCGGGTACTTCGCGTATCTGCAGCTCGGCGTCGACCGCTTTCCGAAGGTCGACTTCCCGACGATCACGATCACGACCACGCTCACCGGCGCCGCGCCGGAAGAGATCGAAACCGACATCACCGACAAGATCGAGGAGTCGGTCAACACGATCAGCGGCATCGATCAGCTGCAATCCATTTCGTCGGAAGGCGTCTCGCAGGTCATCGTGCAGTTCGTCCTCGAGAAGAACGCCGACGTCGCGGCGCAGGAAGTGCGCGACAAGGTCAACATGGTCCTGCGCAATCTTCCGGCCGACGCCGATCCGCCAATCATTCAGAAATTCGATCCCGATTCGGTTCCTGTTCTGTCGATCGCGCTCGACGGCCCCGCGCCGATTCGCGAGATCACCGAATACGCGGACAAGAAGCTGCGACGCCGGCTCGAGTCGCTGAACGGCGTCGGACAGGTGCTCATCGTCGGCGGACGTCCGCGCCAGATCAACGTCGTCGTCGACACGGAAAAACTGAGCGCGGTCGGAGTCACGACTGCGCAAATCATCGGCGCGCTGCAGTCGCAGAACGTGCAGATCCCGGGTGGCAAAGTCGAGCAGGGACTGCACGACCTCACGCTGCGCACGTACGGACGCGTGACGTCGCCCGGCGACTTCGCGAACGTCGTGATCCTTTCGAAGAACGGATATCCGGTGAAGATCGGCGACGTCGCGCACATCGAAGACAGCGTCGCCGAGCCGGAGTCGGTCGCGTCGGTCGACGGCAAGCCGGCGGTCGTGCTGCAGATTCGCAAACAGTCCGGCACGAACACGGTCGAAGTCGTCGAGGCGCTGAAAGAGCGCACCGCGGAATTGCAGAAAGACCTGCCGAAGGGCTGGAAGATGCGCGTGATCCGCGATCAGTCGGAATACGTCATCTCGGCGGTCAACGCCGTGAAAGAGCACCTCATCCTCGGCTCGCTCTTCGCCGCGCTGATCGTCTGGTTCTTCCTGTCGTCGCCGAAACTGCGCACTGCGCTAATGCTCGTCGCGGCGACGCTCGCCGTCTACTTCCTCTTGTTCGGATTCCACGACGTGCCGGCGAAGATGGCCATTCCTCTGCGCGCCGGCGGCGTGCTCGTCGCCCTCGGCATGCTCACGTACTTTTTCCGCCGCTCGCGTCCGACCGTCATCTCGGCGGTCGCGATCCCGAGCTCGATCATCGCGACGTTCGCGGCGATGAAGTTCGAGAACTTCACGCTCAACGTCATCACGCTCCTCGCGCTGACGCTCGCCGTCGGCATCGTCATCGACGACGCGGTCGTCGTCCTCGAGAACATCTTCCGCTTCATGGAAGAGAAGAAGAAGTCGCCGCGCGAAGCAGCCGTCGAAGGAACGAAGGAAGTCGGACTCGCGGTCATGGCGACGTCGCTGTCACTGATCGCCGTGTTCCTTCCGGTCGCGTTCATGGGCGGCATCGTCGGGCGGTTCATGAACTCGTTCGGCATCACGATGGCGATCGCCATCGCCGTCTCGCTGCTCGTCTCGTTCACGCTGACGCCGATGATGTCGTCGCGCTGGCTGCGCCGCGAAGACCTGCATCATGGGACCGCGACGCGCGAGCACGGCATCTACGGACTCATTGAGCGCACGTACCTGCGCATGCTCGACTGGTCGATGCGGCACCGCTGGGTGATCGTCATCTCGATGTTCCTCGCGTTGTTCTCGATCGTGCCACTCGGAAAGGCGGTCAACAAAAACTTCCTGCCGCAGGACGACGAGTCGCAGTTCGCGGTGTCGGTGCGCGCGCCCGAGGGATCGAGCCTGCAGACGACGCAGACGATCATGGACTCGATCGCGTCGCGCATTCGCAAGATCGCCGAGGTCGAGACGACCGTCGTGACGATCGGGGACGATCCGCAGATCACGCAGAACCTCGGCAGCGTCTACGTCAAGCTCGTGCCGGTCGAAAAGCGCAAGCGCAGCCAGTTCGACGTCATGGCCGACGTTCGCGCGAACGTCATGCCGCAGTACCGGCGGTTGAACCTGCGGACGAGCGTCGCGCCGGTCAATACGTTCGGCGGCGGCGTCAACGCGGAGATCATGTACTGGATCGGCGGGCCCGATCTGAAGCAGCTCGAGAAGTATTCGGACGTGCTGCTGGCGAAATTGAACGAGATGAAGAAGGACGGCGTCGTCGATCCCGACACGACGTTCATCACCGGCAAGCCGGAGCTCGGCGTGCGCATCGACCGCGCGAAAGCCGCCGACCTCGGCGTCCGCGTGCAGGACATCGCGTCGACGCTCAACGTGCTCGTCGGCGGACTCAAGATCACCGACTACTACGAAGGCGGCGAGCAGTACGAAGTGCACGTGCGCGCGGAGCACGAGTACCGCAAGGATCCGCAGGGGATTGCGCAGGCGCAGGTGCTGTCATCGAAGACGGGCAGCGTGCAGTTGCGCGACGTCGTCAACATGACGCCGGGCGCGGGACCGTCGACCGTCAATCGCATCGCCAGACAGCGCCAGGTCATGCTCACCGCGAACATGGCGCCCGGCCACTCCGCGCAGAACGTGATGGACATGCTCACGCGCGAGACCGCGAATCTGAAAATGCCGAGCGGCTACTCGGCCGGCTTTACCGGCCGCTCGCGCGAGCAGACGCGCGCGTTCCAGAACTTCATGTTCGCGTTCCTGCTCTCGATCATCTTCATGTACCTGATCCTCGCCGCGCAGTTCGAAAGCTGGATCCACCCCATCACGATCCTGCTCGCGCTGCCGCTGACGATCCCGTTCGCACTCTTCTCCATTCTCGTTTTGAATCAGTCACTCAACATTTTCTCGATGCTGGGCATCCTCGTGCTGTTCGGCATCGTCAAGAAAAACGGCATCCTCCAGATCGACCACACGAACCAGCTGCGCGCCGCGGGCATGGACCGCCCGCACGCGATCCGCGAAGCCAACCGCGATCGACTGCGTCCGATTCTCATGACCACGCTCGCATTCGTCGCCGGCATGATCCCGCTCGTCGCATCGAGCGGAACCGGCGCCGCAACAAACCGCGCGATCGGCTCCGTCATCATCGGCGGCCAGACACTCGCGCTGTTGCTCACGCTCCTCGCGACGCCGGTCGCGTACTCGCTGTTCGACGACGTGCAGGAGTGGTTCCGGCGGCAGCGCGGTGTGGTGGAGGAGGAAGAGGGGACTGTGGCGGAGGCCGTGGCGTAGAAGATTAGCGAAAGGGATTCACGATCTCGAGCCGCTCGATTCGAAAGCTTGTCTGCAAGTCCTCGGAGTAAAGCTTGCGGCAGCCGGCGATGAGAGCGGCTCGTACGATCAGGGCGTCCCAGATCGAGAATTGATACAGCCGATGCAGATCGATTGCTGCGAGAACATCAGCAGCTGAGACCGTGGCCACCTCCATCTGCGAGTAAAGCTCCACCCGGCGGCGTGCAAATTCGGCATCCAGTCCCAGCTTTTTGGTCGCCACGGCGAAGTATTCTTGAAGTACCTGGATCGACAGCCAGCCGTTCCCGTCGCGAAATACTTCTTCGATCAATTCCTGGGCTTGTTTCCGTTTGGCGGGCACCGCCTTGTCATCGGCGTAGATGAGAACATTGGTATCAACGAAAACGGGCGCGGTCATGAATTTCCTCGCGCGTCCAGCGCTTTCCAGCCGAGTTTCCGGACGAGCTGCGCCACAACTTTTTCAGCTCGTCGATGATCTCATCGGAGCTTCGCTCGGAAGCCAGCTCCTCCAGATATTCGCGAATCAGTTGGTTCACGGAGGTGCCACGCCGCGCCGCCAGTTCACGTGCGCGCGCGAGCACATCGTCGTCAATCGACAGCGTGACGTTCACGTTCAAAGTTTACGTGTACACGTAATACGTGTCAATGAGTGAACATCGGGTAACGCTGCAACGCCACGATAGCCGGCCCGCGCAACCGCCGGAGTATCCTGTCCTCCTCTCATACAACCAGGAGGTGCAGATATGGCTCCGGCGGTTCTCGTCCTTTTGGCTACGCTTTACGGCTTGCGGAATCCTGGCGATGGTGGGCGCCAGCTGGTCTCGATTGATCCTGCGACGGCGGCGGTGACGCCGATCAGCGCGAGCATTGATCCACCGAACGGAACGTCCTCGGGCGTCGTTGCGCTCGATACGGGCGGCGGGCGGTTTTTCTTCGTAGGCATGCCGTCGTCCGGCACGGATTGGCGGTTGTACACCGTCGACACGGGAACGGGCGCGGTGCTCAGTTCGCCGGCGATCGATCCGGCGACGTCGATTCTCGGGCTCGAGTATGACGACGCGGCGGACGTGTTGTACGGCATGCGCAATCCCGGCGACGGCGGGAAGCAGATCGTCACGTACGATCCCGCGACCGGCGTCGCGACGCCGATCAGCGCGAGCATCTCGCCGCCGCTCGGCGTTCCCGGCGGCGTGACCGCGCTCGATGCGGCGGGTCATCGCTTCTTCTTCATCGGCACGCCGAGCGCGGAGTTCGTGCATCGTGTTTACACTGTGAACACGGTGACGGGTGCCGTCATCAGCAATCCGACGGTCGGCCCAGCGACGTCGATACTCGGGCTGGAGTACGACGCCGCCGAAGGCGTTTTGTACGCGCTGCGCAATCCGGGCGACGCCGGCAAGCAGCTGGTGCGGCTCGATCCCGCGACCGGTGCCGCAACCGCGGTGAGCGTGAGCATCGCGCCGCCGCTTGGCATTCCGGGCGGCGTGAACGCGCTCGACCCGGCCGGCAATCGCTTCTTCTTCATCGGTGTGCCGAGCGCGGAGTCGGACTATCGCATCTACACGATCGATACCGCGACCGGCGCGGTGCCGGGGAATCCGACGATCACCGGCAGCGCGTCGCAATTCTTCGTCGGCCTCGCGTATCCGGCGGCGTCCGCGCCGCCGCCCGGCCCGACCGAAGTCACGATCGACGTCCGCTCGACGATCAATCCGCGGAGCAAAGGCGTGATCCCGGTGGTGATCTTCACGACGGCCACGTTCGATGCGACGACGGTCGATCCGTCGACGGTCCGCTTCGGTCCGGGCAACGCGTCCGAGGCGCACGGGACGGGACACATCAGCGACGTCGATGGCGACGGCGATCTCGATCTGATGCTGCATTTCCGCACGCAGGACGCGGCGATTCCGTGCGGCGCGACGTCCGCGACGCTCACGGGACAAACATTCAGCGCGCAGGCGATTCAGGGAACGGATACGATCAGCACCAGCGGCTGTCATTGATGCAGAGACTCCCCAACGCGGCGCCTCACTCGAACAAAACGACCACACTGTGATTTGTCGCCCTTCTCCCCGCTGCGCGGGGAGAAGGTGGCTGAAGGCCGGATGAGGGGCGTGCGCTACTCGATGAACTCGATCTTGTCGTCGAGCAGGTGCACCGCGCAGCGCGAGTCCTGGTAGATCATCATCGTCGCGCCGGGCCCGCGCGTTTCTTCATCACTGCGCGTTTCGTCGGCGTCACCCATTTTCGATTTCACTTCGGCTGCGCTCATGCCCTGCGACAGCGAAGCGCATGAGCCGTGGTGGGTGGCGGCTTTGGACTGCGGCGGCATCGCCGCCGCTTTCGAAAGCGCCGGCGTAGCCGGCGCAGTCCAAAGGAGCCACGCGCCGGCGAGAATCGCGCTGCCGAGGAGCATGGGAATGCGTTTGCGCGTGAGCGTGAGCGCGAGCCAGACGATGCCTGCTGCGGCGAGGACGATCATTGCGCGAACACCCTCCGCTCGCTGCGTCCCCACGCGCGCAACTCGCTCTCGAATTGCGCGACCGGTTTTCCGGAGAGCGTCGTCAGCGCCTGTTCGGTCGTCTGTCCCTCGCGGAACGCGTCCAGCAATTTGCGCACGCCCGCTTTGCCGTAGCGCGCTTCGATGTAGCGGATGTCGGTCTGCGACACGATGTACGCGGCGCCGATCATCTCGGGATCGGGCGAGCCCTTCAGCGCGGCGTCGAGCAATGTGACGGGCAGCAGTCGATCGTCCTCGTACATGTTGAACGCGTTCTCGTGATACGGACGCTGTTCGATGCGCTGCGCGAGTCCTTCCTGGAACCAGTGCGGCGCCTGGTCGTTCGTCGCCTGCGCGATCATCGCGTGCGACAGCTCGTGCGCGAGGATCGCCACGATCGGCGGGATCAGCTCGGGCACGCCGGCGAACGGCACGGTGATCTTGCCGTTGTAAAAGCCGAGGATCATGTCCGAGCCGGTGTAGGTCTGCTTGAACTCGTCCCACCAGACGACGTTGACGACGACCGGCTGGAAGTCCGGCGTCGGAATCCATTCTTGCAGGCGCTTCAGCTCCAGCTCGAGCACGTTGCCCAGCTCCGCGGCCGACGTCGCGCTCACTTCGGCGGGAAAGTGGATCTCGAAGTGCGGCGTCTTGGTCGTGTAGTAACTTGTCGCCAGCCGCTTGTTCATCTGGATCTGCCGCACGCGCTCGTCGATGAACGCGTTCGCGCGGATGCTTTGCGAGCGGTCGTACATCCGCACGGCCGCGTCATAGAGATCGTGCGCGGCGAACAGCTCCGCGAGCTCGGTCAGCGCGGCGGCGTCTTTCTTCCGCTGCAGCACGCGGCTCGCGGCGACGTTGATCAGGAGCTGCTTCGCGTCGTCGCTGCGATGCATGCGTTGCAGTCCGACGCTGCGCAAAAAGAAAATCGACGGCGGAACGTATTCGGCGGACGCCGACAGCTGATCGGTGAGCTGCAGCAATTCCGGCCAGCGATTGTGCGCTGCGAGCGCGTCCGCGGTCGCGCTGATGCGGCGCCGCAGCGCGGGTTGCGCGTACGCGGCCGCGTTGCGGCCGCTGGCCATGAGCCGCGGCAGATCGGCGAGATGCTGCTGCTCTTCCTGCTGCGCCCACTCCGTTGCCGCGACGACGGGCGTTCCGACGGGCGCGAGCGCGGCGCCGCCGGGCACGAGCAGTTCCTGCTCGCCGATTTGCACGTGGAGAAAATCGCCGGACGTGCGCGCCTCGGCGTTGGCGGGCAGCGCGACGGGACGCGTCGACGCGGTGGTCGACGTCACGAGCGGATCGGTCGCCGCGCCGAAGCTGATCGTCGACGTGACGCTCGGACGATGCAGCACGGACCAGAACACGTCCGCGCCGAGGAGTTGCTGCCGCTCGACCGGACGCAGTATCCATCCCTGTCGCAGCATCGCTTCCGCTTCGTCGTCGCGCCTCTCGTTTGCTGCGACGACGGCGAGCGAGTAGTAGACGTCCGCGTCGCGCGAGCCGATGCGCGCGAGGCGCTGCAGATAGCTGGTCGCGCGCTCGTCGTAGCCGAGGGCCATCAGCGCGTCAGCGGACTCCATCCAGATCGCGTCACGACCGGGACCGAGATTGAGCGCGTGCTCGAACGCGAGCGCGGCGGCCGACTCGTCGCTCTGCATCAGCGCTAGGCGTCCGCGCAGGATCTCGACGAGCGGGATGTCCGAGGGAGAAGGAAACGCATCGAGAGCGCGCTTCGCCGCGTCGACGTTCGTCTGCTGCAGATCGAACTGAATCTTCCAGAGCTTCGCAATCGTGTTCGCGCCGGCTTCGACGACGCCGTTGCCCGAGGTGACGGCGCGACGAAGGGGCAACAAACTTCGGAGCGCCGTCTGAGTGGAGCGGCGGGCTCTTAGCCCGCCGACGTCGGCTTCCGGCGGGCTAAGAGCCCGCCGCTCCACATTCCAATACGGAATCACGACCAGCGCGAGGGCGGCCGCGATCATCACGATTTGAATGCTGCGGCGCGCGCTGAGAAATGCGGCACCCGCGGTGAGCGCAGCAGCGAGCAGCACCAGCGCGAGTGGTTTTTGATTGTCGACCGGAGAAAGCGGCGGCGTAGCCGCCGCAGTCCAAAGAGGTTTCTTCTCCGACGGCTGCGCGAGAAAACGGATGTCGTAGATCTTCCCGTCTCTCATCTCGAAGATCAGCGCGTCATCGAATCCCGACGGATACGACACCGAGAACGCCGCCATCTTGTCCTTGAGCGCCGGCACGACCGTCTGCAACTGCCACTGCGCGCCTTCGCGCGGTCCGACGCGTACTTCGATCTCCTCGTCGAGATTCGGCAGCATGCGCAGCGGCGAATCCTTCGAGAGGTTCTCGTGGATCGCCGCCGGTCCGCGGCTCAGGTAATCCGCCGCGATCCGCACTCCCGCGTGCTCCGCGTCCGAGATCGGGCGGACAGCCAGCACCAGGGCGAGAACGAAGTTCATGGGGAAGCGCGCATTGTACCCCTTGACAGACGTCGAACGCAGACCTACTGTATTGGTAACCTAATACACTGGTCCAGCAGGAATCATGAACATGTTTGATATCAATCCCAGTCAGGCCGCCCCGATCTGGCGGCAAATCGAAGAGGGAATGCGGCGGATGATCTCCCTCGGCACGCTCGCGCCGGGCGACACCGTTCCGTCGGTGCGCGAGCTCGCCCAGCAGCTCCGCGTCAATCCCAACACCGTCGCCCGAGCCTATCAACGGCTCACCGACGCCGGCGTGTTCGCCGTGCGGCGCGGCGAGGGAACGTTTGTCAGCGAAGAGCCGACACAACTCAAAAAATCCGAACGCCACGACACGCTGCGCGAGGCGGCCACGCGTTACGCCGGCACCGCAGTCTCCGTCGGCGCGACGCTCGATGACGCGTCGCGCGAGCTGGGGAACAGCTACGAGCGCGTCGTGCGCGAGCACAGGAGGAAAGCATGACCGGCATTCGAGCGGAACACGTGACGATCCGCTACGGAAAGCGGACCGCAGTCGATGACGTCTCTTTCGACGTCGTTCCCGGATCGGTGTACGCACTTCTCGGCCGCAACGGAGCAGGCAAGTCTTCGCTCGTTCGCGCGCTCACCGGAAACCTGCGCGCCGATCTCGGCAAGATGGAAGTTCTCGGCAAGGACGCCTGGAGCGGACGCGCGCCGCTGATGGAGCGCGTCGGAATCGTGTCCGAGGAACCGGATGCGCCGCCGGAAATGCGCGTGAAAGAGCTGGCGTGGTTTTCGTCGCGGCTCTATTCGCGCTGGCAGCAGAAGGCGTTCGACGAGCGCATCGCGCGCTTCGGGATCGCACAGACGTCGCGCATGGGTGAGCTGTCGAAGGGACAGAAGAAGCAGGTGACGCTCGCGCTGGCGCTGGCGATCTCGCCCGAGGTCCTGATCCTCGACGATCCGACCCTCGGTCTCGACGTCGTCGCACGCAAGTCGCTGTTCGAAGAAGTGATCGCGCACATGGCCGACTTCGGCATCACCGTCTTCATGACCACGCACGACCTCGCGCCGGTGGAAGCGGTTGCGGATCGCGTCGGCATCCTGCGCAACGGCAAGCTCGTTCTCGACGAAGAGATCGACACGCTGAAGTCGCGCTTCCGCCGCATCCGCTTCGCGAGCCAGCCGGTCGCGCTGTCGACGGCGAACCTCATCGCCGCGACCGTGCGGCAGTGGGGGAGCGGCACCGAGGCAGTGGTCAGCAACTACGACGACCTCGCCTTCGAGCGATTCCGCGACGTGTCGCATCTGCAGGCCGAAGTGACGCCGATGTCGCTCGAAGAAATTTTCATCGCCGTCGCCGGCGAGCAGGGGGAATGACATGAGCAGCACATTAGTGATCGCGAGCCGCGAGCTTCGCGAACGATCGAGAGTGTTCGTGATGGCGGGGGCGATGGCCCTGATGCCGTTCCTTGCCGCGCTGATTCCGGCGGTGAGCAGTGACCGTCCGCAGGCGATCGCCGGGGTAGGCGGATTCCTCGGCGTGGCGATGGCGCTCGGCGTCGCGCTCGCGCTGGGCGGATCGACGATTGTTGGTGACCTGGTCTCGCGGCGGATGTCGTTTTACTTTTCCAAACCGGTTTCACCTGCCGCGATCTGGTTCGGGAAGATGCTCGCCGCGCTCGCGATGAGCGTCGCCTGCTTCGTGATCATCGCGGCGCCGGCGTTTCTCGCGACGGGCAATCAATGGATCGCGACGTTCGGCGGCACGCGCCTTCTTCCTTACCTGGGCGGCGGCATTCTGCTGATGTTCCTCATCAGCCACACGCTCAACACGATGGTGCGCTCGCGCTCCGCGCTGGTGGGACTCGACTTCGTCCTGACCGCCGTGTGTCTCGGCGCGATCTTCTACATCGTGAAGCCCCTCGTCCTTGCGGGCGCCGTGATCGGACTGATTCTCCTCGGCATCATCGGCGGAGCGATCATCCTGACGCTCTTCTTCGCGCCGCTCTGGCAACTCGCGCGCGGGCGCAGCGACATCAAACGGAGCCACATCGCGCTTTCGCGCGCGATCTGGACGTCGGCGGTGATCGTGCTCGCCGTGGCCGGCCTGTATGCCGCGTGGGTGGTGAATGTCGCGCCGAAGGATTTCACGTACATCGTCGACCTCGAACAATCGCCGGGCGGCAACGCGATTTTCCTCACCGGCGCGACGCCTGCGCGCGGCGACTATCGCGCGTCGTACATCGTCGATCTGAACAGCGGCAAGTATGAGCGGATCGACACGCTGCCGTGGTGGGGAGTGCGCTTCTCGCAGAGCGGCAACGCCGTGGCGTGGATGCAGCCGGTGTCGCTGATCAAGCCCGCGGAGCAGCTCGAGATTTACACGAAGCGGCTGGATCAGCCGGACGCGCGTGCGGTCGCGACGGGAATCCGGCGAAGCATGGGCAACGACTTCGCGCTCTCGCCGGAAGGCACGCGCGTCGTGGTCGCGAGCGCTCAAACGATCGCGGTGCAGGATCTGGCGTCGCATCGCATCCTCGCGTCCGTTCCGAAGAGCGGCTTTGCGGTCGAGCTCTACTTCGTCACACCCGACGTGGTCCGCGTGCATCTGGCGCATCCCAACTCCTCGACGCTGGAGATCTACGAGCTCGACATCCCGTCGAAGAAGTTCGTGAAGACCGGTGAAGTGACCACGGACCGCACGTACGTGAACGCGCACGTGTCGCCCGACGGCTCACGCATCGTTCTTCCGCGATCGGGCGTCGTGGCGGACGCGCGGACCGGCGCGATCGTGACGAAGCTGCCGGTGGTCATGCCCAGTCACGCCGGTACGGCGATTCTGAGCGACGGAACGATCGCGGTCTCGAAGCACGCCAAAGGCGCTCCGCAAGTCACGCTGTCGCTCTTCGCTCCCGACGGCACGCTGAAGCACGAAGTCGCGCTGCCGGGGCGCGGCGGCTGGATCATGGCAGAGGTGGAAGGCGGGAAGCTGGTCGTGATGAACAGCCTGGGCGAGAACGACGCGAGCGGAAACAAATCTCGAATGTACGTGGTCGATACCGCGCGCGGCACGATCGAGCGGGCGATCAACGATCTGCACGGACCGTGGAACTGGCGTAATCCGCAGCTCGCGCATTTCTCCGCGAACGCGAAGCTCGTCGCGGTCAACGGGGACCGAAAGCTCGTGACGTGGAACCCGACGACGGGAGCGGTGACGCCGCTGAAGTAGTGGAGCGGCGGCCGCTCTCGGCCGCCGGATTCTCGCGGGGGTCGGCGCCCGAAGCGGGCGCCGCTCCACTACTTCGGCCGTGCCGCTTTCGCGCTCTCGACGAGCACGGTGAATCCGGCGGCGTCGTGAACGGCGATGTCGGCGAGGACTTTGCGGTCCATTGTGTTGCCGGCCGCTTTCAGTCCGCTGATGAACTGGGAGTAGGACATCCCGTTCAGCCGCGCCGCGGCGTTGATGCGGGCGATCCAGAGCTTGCGGAAGTCACCCTTGCGATCCTTGCGGCCGGTAAACGCCGAGTTCAGCGCCTTGTCGACGGCCTGCTTCGCGATGCGGTGTCCGCGCGACTTCATCCCGTAGAAGCCCTTAGCGAGCTTCAGGATTTTCACGCGGCGATTCTTTCTCTTCGGACCTCGTTTGACTCTTGCCATGTTCTCCTCGTTCCTTTCTTTTCGAGCGGCCGGGTCAGGAGTAAGGTGTTACCCGGGCGCGCTCCGTTGTGAGGCTCAGAGGCTCACAGACTCATGGGCTCACAGAATCGATGAGCCCATGCGCCTGTGAGCCCATGCGCCTCTACTTGTACGGCAACATGCGCTTCACGGTCTTCGCGTTCGCGCTCGAGACCTCGACTTCGGCGCCCAGCTTCGCCTTACGGCCCGGGCGCTTCTTGGTCAGGATGTGCGAATGAAACGCGTGATTGCGCTGGAGTTTGCCCGAACCGGTCTTCTTGAACCGTTTCGCGGCTCCGCGATGCGTCTTCATCTTAGGCATAACTTTCCCCTAAAGGCTTGGTGCGTAACCTGGTTGTCCTGCGGATGATTCCCGTCATCCTGAGCAAAGCGAAGGATCTCGAGTTGCGCGTTCTTGGCCTTTGGAGATCCTTCGCCGTCTTCGCGGCTTCAGGATGACGCGTCTTCGCGCGTCATTTGTTCGGCGCAATCACGATCGTCATGCGATTGCCCTGCACGTCGGGATGCGGGCTCTCGGACGCGCCGAACTCTTTGATTTCCGTCAGCAGACGATCGATCACGGCCCGGCCGAGCTCCATGTGCGTCATCTCGCGGCCGCGGAAGCGGACGCTGGCCTTGACCTTGTCTCCGTGCTCGAGGAAGCGGATGACGTGGTTTTTCTTGAAGTCGAAGTCGTGCTCGTCGATGCGCGGCCGGAACTGCACCTCTTTGACGACGATGACTTTCTGCTTCTTCTTCGCCTCGCTCTGTTTCTTCTTCTGCTGGAAGATGAACTTGCCGTAGTCCATGATCTTGCAGACCGGCGGGTTCGCGGTCGGCGAGATCTCTACGAGGTCGAGGTCTTTTTCGCGAGCCATGTCCTGCGCCTGCTGCAGCGGGACGATTCCGACCTGTTTTCCTTCGAAATCGATCAGCCGCACCTCGGCGGAGCGGATCATGTCGTTGATGCGGTTTTCGGGCTCGGCGGGTCGCGGGGCGAATCTCGGATTACGACGTGGTGGGAAAATACGAAAGTCCTCCTGTTGTTGGGTCGATCAATGTACGTATAAATGGATTACAAAGTCAACGCGCGTGAACGCGCCTGTTCCTGAGCAATTCCAATCAGTTCCTCGACGCTCACGGTCGGCTGGTCGCCTCCGCTGCGCTTGCGCAGCGTGACGGTTCCGGCCGCGGCCTCCTTCTCTCCGACGACGAGCATGAACGGGATCTTCTGCAGCTGCGCGTCGCGGATCTTCGCGCCGAGCTTTTCGTTGCTGCGGTCGACTTCGACGCGCAGGTTCGCGGCCTTCAGTTTCTTCCCGACTTCGTCCGCGTAGTCGACGAATTTCTCCGACAGCGGCAGCACGATCGCCTGCACGGGCGCGAGCCAGAACGGGAACGCGCCGGCGAAGTGCTCGATGAGAATCGCGATGAACCGCTCGAACGATCCATAAATCGCGCGGTGCAAAACGGCCGTTCTGTGCTCGGCGTTGTCTTCACCGATGTACATGAGATCGAAGCGCTCCGGCGCGTTGTAGTCGAGCTGGATGGTTCCGAGCTGCCACTTGCGCCCGATGCTGTCGGACACGTCGAAGTCGATCTTCGGACCGTAGAACGCACCGTCGCCCGGCTTCATCTCATAGGGGCGGCGGAGGGAATCGAGAGCGCGCTTGAGCATCGCTTCGGCACGGTCCCAGAGCGCGTCGTCGCCGATCCGCTGCTCCGGACGAGTCGCGAACTTCGCGATGTAGTCGAGACCAAAGGACGAGTACACCTCATCGAGCAGCTCGACAAAGCGTCGAACTTCTTCTGTCACCTGCTCTTCCATGCAGAGGATGTGCGCGTCGTCCTGAGCGAACTGCCGCACGCGAGTGAGACCGCTCAACACGCCCGATGCCTCGTTGCGATGCAGGGGATCGTGCGTGCTGTAACGCACCGGCAGTTGGCGATAGCTGTGCCGCTTCATCTTGTACAGCAGATAGTGAGACGGGCAGTTCATCGGCTTGAGAGAAAAATCGTGTTCCCCGGTCTCGCTGTCGAGCACGAGGAACATGTTCTCCTTGTACTTTCCCCAGTGTCCGCTGATCTCCCAGAGACCCTTGTTGAACATCAGCGGAGTCTTCACTTCGAGGTAACCGTTCTCGCGAGTCATCTCGCGCATGTAGTGCGCGAGGGTGTTGTACAGAGTGGTTCCTTTCGGGGTCCAGAACGCGGCGCCCGGCGCGAAGGGATGGAACTGGAAGAGATCGAGCTCTTTGCCGAGCTTGCGGTGATCGCGCGCTTTCGCTTGCTCGATCTGCTTCAGGTGGGCGTCGAGCTGCTCCTTGTCCGCCCACGCGGTGCCGTAGATGCGCTGCAGCATCGCGTTGCGCTCATCGCCGCGCCAGTACGCGCCGGCGACGGAGAGCAATTTGAAGGCGCCGAGGCGGCCGGTGGAGGGGACGTGCGGTCCGCGGCAGAGATCGAACCATTCGCCCTGCCGGTAGACGGACAGCGCCTCGTCGCCGGGGATGGCCTTGATGATCTCGACCTTATACTTTTCGCCGAGCTTGTCGAAGGTTGCAATCGCCTCGTCGCGGCTCCACTCCTCGCGGCGGATCGGCAGATCGCGCTTCGCGATCTCGGTCATCTTCTCTTCGATGCGGCGCAGGTCCTCGTCGCTGAACGGACGCTCCGTTCCGAAATCGTAGAAAAACCCGTTCTCGATCACCGGACCGATCGTCACCTGCGTTCCCGGAAACAGCTCCTGCACCGCCATCGCCATGAGGTGCGCGGTCGAGTGGCGGATGGTGTCGAGACCCGCGTCCGACTTCGGCGTCACGATCTCGACTTTCGCGCCTTCGGCCACGGGCGCGTAGACGTCGACGACCTTGCCGTTCACCTTGCCGGCGATCGCGTCCTTCGCGAGACGCTTTCCGATCGACGCCGCAACGTCGGCGACAGTCGCGTTGTCGGGGACCTCTTTGATGGAACCGTCGGGAAGCTGGATGTTCATGTTGACCTCATAACAAAAGCAGGGCCTTTTGGGGCCCTGCTTCGGTGATCGTTTTGATTCGGGGATTTCAAACGGACGATCAACGGCAGGGCGACGAGCTCGTGCTCGTCGTTCGCGTCTGGCCGATAGTCGTCGTCGTTCGGAACATAAAGAGGTCAGCGAGTATAGCACGCGGGAACACTGCTTGATTCCCCGTGAGATTCCTGGCGTTAACGCCGCCGCACGATCACGTCTCCATTCACGGCCTTCACCTTGATCAGCGACTTGCCGCTGCCGATCGTTCCTTTGCCGCGAATGTATTTGCGCGGCGTGCCTTCGCTGTCGTCCCAGCGATCGCTCTCCGTCGTGGTGAGCGCCCAATCGCTTTCGATGTGCGACTTGCGCCGGTAGCCTTCCGTGTATGCGGTCTCGAGCTCGAAGAGCGCGTTGATCGACTCGGGCAGCTCGACGATCACGCGGCCGTAGCCGGTAAACACGCTCACCGATTGGTCGGCGCCGTTCGCGTCGGCGAGTGAGATCGTCACTTTGCCGGCGCCCGTCGATGCGTCGACCGATCCCGCGATCGGACCGACGTCGATGTCGCCGCCGCCGGTATGCGCTTCGATGCGGCCGGCGCCGCTGCCGATGCGCACGTCGCCGCCTCCGGTCGATGCGTACACGCCTTTCGGCGCGGAGCGCACTTCGATGTCGCCGCCCGCTTTCGTGATGTGCAGCCGTCCCTGGAAGCGATCTCCGACCGTGAACTTCGAGTCTTTCTCCGTCACGTCATCGAGAGAGGTGGTCACATCTTCGGCGTTGACGACCGGGCCGCTGCCCGATGTGGCGCTCAGACCGCCGCGCACGCGCGAGAGCCACACCTTGCCGCCGCCGGTGCTCATCGATCCTGACATATCGACGTCGTCGACGCGGATCTCACCACCGCCGGTGGAGAGATGCGCGCTTCCTTTCGCGTTGCGGAACTCGAGCTCACCGCCGCCGGTCGTCCCTTCGAACGAGCCTTCGACGTCGCTCACCGAGAGTCCGCCGCCCGACGAATGGAGGCGGACGTTGTACTGCCGCGGTACGTTGATGGTGAACTTCACGCTCGATGTGCGCATGCGAACGTTGGGTGCGAACCCCGACGTGACGCGCACGCCGTCACTGACGCGTTGCGCGTCCGCTTCCACGCCCTTCGAGCTGTTCGAGAGGATGCGGCCTTCGATGCTGACGCGCCGCTGGTCCCATCCGCGCACGACGACCGACCCGCCGGCTTCGAGCGCGAGGTCGAGCGTCTCGCCGGGCGCGGCGTCGAACGTGCGCGAGAACGTCGCGCGCACCGACTCATCGTTGTCATGTTCGGCGAACAACTCGGCGCGTGCGCGCGCGAGCGGAATGATTGCGATCGACGCGACGATGACGGCCGCGATCGCGATGACCCGCGGAATCGACGTTCGCTTGCGCGATTCGTCGAGCACCGCTTCGACGCGCGTCTGAAGATGCGAGGCCATGCCGAGAACGAGGAAGCCGGCGAGGCGGCGAAAGTGAGCGGCGTTGGCGACGGCGAGCAGGTGCGCCGCGTAGTCGGGGCCGACGATGCCGCCGGCAAGCACGCGATCGTCGCTGGCGTGCTCGCTCTCGCGACGCAGCTGGCGTACCGCGAGCCACATCAATGGATGAAACCAGTACGCCGCGCAGGCGAGGCTGGCGAAGAGTTGCGTGAGTGAGTCGCGGCGCGCGACGTGCGCGAGCTCGTGCAGCAGAGCGGCGCGGCGCCGGTCGAGCGGCCACGTCGCGGCATCGGCGGGAAGCAGCACGACGGGACGTAGCCATCCCCACGTTACGGGCGCGCCGACCGCGGCGCTGTATGCGACGCGCGCGTTGCGTTTCCTATCGACGAGCGATTGCCAGTCGTCCATCGGCGTCGCGGAGCGCGCGATGCGTGCGAGTCCGATGTTGCCGGCGATGAACCACGCCAGCGTTGCCAGCGCGCCGGCGATCCAGAGCATGGCGAAGATCGGCGGACGCGGAACGGCCGGTGCGGCGAGCGTGACCGCGCCGTCGGAATCGACGCGCGTGACTGTCTCCTGCGTCAAATTCGTGATCGGCGCCGGAGCTGATGCGACCTTGTAGTGAATCGGCACGATCCATGGCGACGCGAAGAAAGCGACCGCGGTCGCGAACAGCGTCGCGGCGATCGTCAGCGACCAGACGAAATGCCGCGCGGCAGCGGATCGCGCGCGCAGCAGCTCCGCGACGGCGAAGCCGCACAGCAACAGCAGCGTGACTTTGATGAGCAGCTGGATCATTTTTTCTTTCTCCCGCGGCGCGCCTCGTCGATCAACTTCGCCATCCGCCTCAGCTCCTCGTCGGACGGCGGCTGCTCCGCGACGCCGAGCATCGCCGCGACCGCCGACTCCATCGAGTTCGAGAAAAACGTGCGCAGCAGGTGGCGCACCGCCGACTTGCGCACGCGCTCCGGATCCGCCGTCGGCAGATACACATACCGCGGCCCGTCCCATTCGTGGCGAACGTAGCCTTTTTCTTCCAGCAGCCGCAGCATTCCCCGAACCGCGGAGTAGCTCGGCGGATCGGGCAGCTCATCGCGAATCTCCGCTGCCGTCACGCGGCCATGGCGATGAACGACGTCCATGATCTGCCGCTCGCGCCGCCCGAGCTCGGTGGAGTCGGTGTGCTTGTGGGTTGGCATGATGCTAGTACATTAGCATCACGATCGTCGGACGGCAAGGAAACTTGTGGTTAACGGGCGAATGGCGCCTGGTTCATGCTTTGAGCGCACCGGCCGGGAACGCAGAACGCAGAACGCAGAACGCAGAACGCAGAAGGCTGAAGGCTGAAGGCTGAAGGCTGAAGGCTGAAGGCAGAAGGCAGAAGTAAGAAGTGAGAAGCACGCCCCCCGGCCGCGCCTCTGGGGGCGGGTTTCTTAATTCTGACTTCTGCGCTCTGCGTTCTGCATTCCTGAGCCGTGCGCGATGATCGTGCCTCGAGCACAAGCGCCACGAGCCGGCCAGCACGCACGTCCTTCCGCATTACACCCGGCCGGGAACGCAGAACGCAGAACGCATTCTGCGTTACGCAATCGCGGCGATCTGTCTCGCCATCGCTCGCGTCCTAAGCCGCTTCCTCGGAACGTTAAGACTTCTCCTCATCCGATCAAAGCGTTTGGTCCGAAGATCAGGGTCGAGGCTCAACGCCTGACCATCACGTCTCCTGACGATGACTCGTGCACTCGAAACGAATGCACGCGTGCTCGTCGGATCAAACGTTCCTGGCGATTTGAGACTCGCGTCTGTCGCGTCAGGAGGTGCCTGTCTCTCGTTGAGACGCGGTTCTTATCTTTCGAGACGACTGTGGGTCAACGCGTGATCAACACGTCATCCGAGGATCACGCGTGTGTCTCAAAAACGAGTGAATGCGCGATCTTCGGATCAAAAACTCTAACGATTCGAGACTCGCGTGTCTCGCGTTGAGACGTGCTTGTCTCGCGTCGAGACTCGCGTGTCTCGCGTTGATACTCGAGTGTCTCGCGTTGATACTTACGTGTCTCGCGTTGATACTCGCGTGTCTCGCGTTGATACTCGCGTGTCTCGCGTTGAGACGTGCTTGTCTCACGTTGAGAGACGCTTCTGATCTTTCGTTAGAAGTGACTCTCAAAACGGACAGCACGTCCTACTCCCCGGGAGGCGGGCAAGATGCCCGCTCTCTTATGCTGTCTTTCGCCGCTCGTCGCCGTCCCACTCGCGCCGGCCGTTGAGAAAGACCAGGACGCCGGTGGCGACGGTGAGCGCGCCCAACGAAACGACCAGCACTTCCGGATTGCGTTTCAGGTAAGCCGCGACTTCGTCGAACAGTTCGTCGAGGTCCGTCTCCTCGATGCGCGATTTCAGTCTGCCGAGAACGATGTCGACGAGGCCGAGGCGGTCGACGAGGTCGACCAGCGTCTCCGTTGCGGCCGCGGTCGTCACTACGTTGCGCAAGGTGCGGCCGGCGCTCGATGAGCCGGTGCGTTTGCGTGTCGAAGAAATCTTCGCTGTAGCCATAGTTCCTCCGCGGTCAACAATTGCAACCTCTCGACCAAGAATGTGGCGACCGCGGCGGCAACCACAAACTATCGCCGCAGGAACTGCTTCACCACCTCGGCTACCGCGCGCTTGTTCCCGTCGACTTCGAAATTGAGATGGCGCATCGTCGCGTCGTCGATCGAATTGCGCAGCGACTCGAGTGTTTTCGACGCGTCGTGGCAGCGCGCGTCGAGGTCGTTGCGTTGTACGACGACGGCGTCGTAGGGCGGGAAGAAGTGCTTGTCATCGTCGAGAACGATGAGGCCGAACGATTCGATGAGGCCGTCGGTCGAGTTGCCGGCGATGAGATCGACCTGGCCGGAGACAAGCGCCCTGTAGGTGAGGCCGAGGTCCATCGTGCGCGGAGGTTTCGCGAACTGCAGCCCGTACGCGTGCTGCAGACCGGTCCAGCCGTCGGGGCGTTCTGTGAATTCGTAGCCAAAGCCGGGCTCATAGATCTTTGCGACGTTTACGAGATCGGAGATCTTGCGGAGTCCCTGGCTCTGCGCGCCGGCGCGGCGGACGATCATCGCGAACGTGTTGTTGAAGCCGAGCGGCGGCGACCAGCGCAAACCTCTCTTTTCGTACGCGGCGCGAACGAGCTCGTTCACCTTCGCGCGATCGTTGATCGCCGGCAGCTTGAGAATGGCGGTGAGCGCGGTGCCGGAGTACTCGACGTACGCGTCGATCGCGCCGGAGCGGATGGCCGTGTCGCAGACGAATGTGCCGCCCATGTTCAAACGGCGCTCGACGTTGCAGCCGTTGGCTTCGAGTTTTTGCGCGAGCAGCTCGCCGAGGATGACGGACTCGGTGAAATTTTTGGAGCCGATCACGAGAGGCTTTTCGCGTGAAGAGCAAAAAGCAAAAAGCAGAAAGCAGAATGATGTGATGAGTCGTTTCATGATTCGCCTCTGCGTTTTGCGAAGTAGTGCTCGACTTGGGTGAGAAGCGCGTCCGCCGCGATCGCGAGCAGCGCCGCGGGCACTGCGCCTTGCAGGATCAGTCGCGAGTCGACCATCGACACGCCGCGGAAGATGAGCGTGCCGAGTCCGCCGCCTCCGATCGCGGCGGCGATCGTCGCGACGCCGATCGCGGTGACGGTCGCGATGCGGATGCCCGCGACGATCGCCGGCGTCGCCAGCGGGAGCTCGATGTTCCACAGCAGTTGACGGTCGGTCATGCCCATCGCCGTCGCGGCTTCGCGCACGTGCGCGTCGACGCGCTCGAGTCCGACGAGCGTGCTGCGCACGATCGGGAGGAGCGAGTAGAGGACGAGCGCGACGATCGCGGGACGCGGGCCGATGCCGCCGAGGAGCGGGAGCGGGATGAGGAAGCCGAACATCGCCAGCGAAGGAATCGTCTGCACGACGTCGGTGATGCGAAGCGCGATGCCGCCGAGGCGGCGGCGGCGATGCGCGAACGTGCCGAGGGGGACGCCGGCGGCGATGGCGATGACGACCGCGATCGAGACGATCAGCAGATGCTCGCCGGTCAGTCGCACGAGATCGCTCATGCTTCGACGAATCGTCTCACGAGTGGATGCTGATGACTCATGAATGCGTCGGCCGGCGTGTCGACGACGACGCGTCCGGCATCGAACACGATCACGCGGCCGGCGATGCGCAGCGCCTCGCGCACGTCGTGGGTGACGAAGACGAGCGTCGTTCGAGTGGTGCGCGCCTCCGGCGCGCCTGTGGGCGGGGGCGCGCCGGAGGCGCGCACCACTCCATCAAAGAGCGACTGCATCTCCGCCCGGATGATCGGATCGAGCGCGGAGAACGGCTCGTCGCAGAGAACGATCTCCGGCGCGGCGATGAGCGCACGCGCGATCGCGACGCGCTGCTGTTGCCCGCCGGAGAGCATGCGCGGAAATCGCGCACCAAACGTTGCCAGCGGCAATTCGAGCTGCGCGAGCAGTCGCTCCGCTTCCGCGCGCGTTTTCTCTTCGGGCCACTCGAGGAGCCGCGGAACGGTGGCGACGTTATCGAAGACCGTGCGATGCGGAAAGAGTGCGGGCTGCTGCATCACGTAGCCGATGCGGCGGCGCAACCGCGGCAGCTCGTGCCGCGCCATCGGCGCGCCGTCGACGAGAATCTCTCCCGCCGACGGCCCGACGAGACCGTTGATGACTTTCAGCGCCGTCGTCTTGCCCGCGCCGCTGCGCCCCAGAAATGCGACATGCTCGCCCTTTTCGATCCGCAGCGAGACGCGATCGAGGATCGCGTTCCCGCCGCGGACCACGGACACGTCGCGATACTCGATCACGGGCGCATTGTGCCTGAACGGCGGCCTCTGGGTCTCCTGGCCTTCCAGCGCTTCCTAGCCTCCCAGCCTCCTAGCCTCCCAGCCTCCCAGGATATTGTCGCGAGAGGCGTGCGTGCCGCCCGGTAGTTCTCTAGGAGGCTAGGAGGCCAGGAGGCCAGGAGGCCCGGAGGCCCGGAGGCCCGGAGGCTACTCGTACCCCAACGCCTCCCTCACCGACGAACGCGACGCGTGCCAGGCCGGCAGGAAGCTCGCGATCGCGCCTAATGCAATTGAGATGGCCAGCCAGATCAGAATTCCCGGAATTTCGATGATGGAGTCGAGGCGGGTCTTCATCATCGCCATGAAAAGCACGGCGGACACGCCCTTGCTGAGCGGAGCGGCGATGACGGTTGCCACGATCCAGCTCACGATGCCGATGAAGACGCCTTCAATGACGATCATCAGCCAGACGACGGCGGGCGTCGCGCCGATCGCGCGGAGGATTCCCATTTCGCGGCGGCGTTCCATGACGTTGAGGCTCATCGTGGTCATGAGTCCGAGTCCGCCCACGAGCGCAATGACGGCCGACATGACGATGAGGAAGATGTAGATCATCAGCATGTGCTGGTCGAAGCCGTAACGGCCGTCGCCGTTGCTCATGCTCGCGATCGGCCGCAGACCTTCTTTGCGCAGGTTGGCTTCGAGGTCGGATTTCACTTGATTGATGGGCGTGCCGTCGAGTTTGAGGCGCAGCGAATTCGCCATTCCGGGATGGCGCGCGTCGAAAAATGCGCGCGGGATGTAGGCGACCGCCGGCGAAAAAGGCTCTCGTACGATTCCGACGACGCGAAACGTCGGCTGTCCAGGTCCCATCTGAATCCTGGCCGGCTTGTCGAGCGGCAATCGGCTGGCGAGCGCCGAATTGACGACCATGGTGTCCTCGTCGCCGGGCTTTAATGCGCGTCCGGCGATGATCTCCGGCTGCATCAAGTGCGTGTCCGCGGGCATCGCGATGATGACGAATGAATTCTTGTCGACCGTCGTCGCACCGCCGTGTAGTCCGACACTGTGGGATGCCGTTGGCTTTTTGCTGAATAGCGTCGAGCCCTGGCTCACGATCCATGTTTCCGCGCGCGCAATGCCGCGCGTATTGCGGACGGCGCGCTCGATGTTTTCCGTGGGCGAGAGCTCCGCGAATTGCACCATGAGGTCATATTTGCGCTGCGCGAAGAGACCGTCGAGCGTGTGAATCATCGACGAGCGGAGATTGAGCGCGGCCATGAAGAAGACTCCGCCCGCCGCGAGTGTGGCGATGGTGAGCAGGACGCGCGTGCGGCGCCGGAAGCTGTTGCGGATGGCGAAGAGCTGCGGCCGCGCGATGCCGGCGAGTGCGCGATCGAAGAACGACGTCCGCAATTTGTTGCCGGACACGCCATAGGACGTCAGCGCCTCGCGGATCGAGATGTCGGCCGCGTGCCAGACGGGATAGAGCGCGCACAGGAGCGGCACGATCATGCCGACGGCGGCGACCAGCAGATAAACCCACAATGGGACGGCGAAGCTGGTGATATCGAAATTGAGGAATTTCGCCATGTACAGCGACATGGCGCGCGCGCCCCACATGCCGGCGGGAATCGCGAGGATCACGGCGCATGCGCCGAGGAGGAGTGATTGAGCGAGATAAATGCGCGCGATCTGGAGGCGCGAGCCGCCGACCGCTTGCATGACGCCGATCTGCCGCACTTGCGAGGCCATCATGGCGGTCAACAAATTCGTGGCGATGATCCCGCTCAGAAACAGTACGAACAATCCGAAGGTCGAAATGATGAGGAGCAGTGTTCCGGTGAGCGCGGCGTGCGGGTGCTTGCCGGGCTCCGGAATCTCGACGCGGCGAACGGGATGGCCGTTCTTTTCCATCACGCGCTTCACGTCGTCGACCACGGCGCGGATGTGCGCTTCATCGTAGCGGTCGCGCGCGACGAGAATCTTCAATTGATCCAGATATGGCTCTTCACCGATTTGCGCGAGCGTCGCCAGCGTGATGTAGCCGTAGACCGCGTTCTCCATCCGCGCCTGCGCCTGTCCGACGTCGTGCACGCCGCCCGTGACGCGCAGCGTGTGCTCGTCGCCGTCGCTGTTCTTGATCGTGACGGTGTCGCCGATCTTCGCCTTCGCCACCTGGAACGCGTCGCGCTCAATGAGCATCTCGCCGGTTCCCGGCGGCCACGCGCCGGTCTCGCGATTGAGAGTGCTGACGCGGATGTCGCCGTAGTCCTTCACGATGAACAGGACGAGGCTGCGCCATTCCATCGGTCCGGTGCGAATGCGCGCACGCACGGTGCGGCGCGGTTCCGCGTCGCTGACGGCGGTCGACGATTTGATTGCGGCGACGAGATTGTCGTCGATGGAATCGGTCCACAGCGTCGCGGAGGCGGGATTCGTCGCCAGATACCCGCGATCCAATTCGCGCGTAAGGATCGCGTAGGTCGACATCACGGCGGAAAATCCCGCGATTCCCAATGAAATCGCGAGGATGACGAGAATCGTGCGTGTCCGCTCGTGCCAGACGTCGCGGATTGCCTTGTGCCAGGGAGCGGTCATGCGGCGTTCTCCACGATGCGCCCGTCCGCGAGCTCGACCTTGCGGTCGATGATCTTCGCGAGATCGCGCTCGTGCGTGACCACGAGGACGGTCGTGCCGCCGTTCGCGATCTGGCGGAAGAGCTCGAGCACCGCGGCGGCGGTGACGGAGTCGAGATTGCCGGTCGGCTCGTCGGCGAGAATGACCGATGGCTCATTGGCGAGCGCGCGCGCAATGGCGACGCGCTGTTGTTGTCCGCCCGACAATGCCGCCGGCAATTTGTCCGCCTGATCGAGAACGCCGACGCGATTGAGCAGCGTCAGCGCTCGCGGGCGCCGCTCGCGGGCCGGAACCTTGCGGATGAAATCCATCGGCAGCATTACGTTCTCGGCCACAGTGAGCGTCGGCAGCAGTTGGAAGAACTGAAAGACGAAGCCGATGTTGCGTCCGCGCCACGCCGCGAGTTTTCCGGCCGGCATTGTGTGAATCGACGTCCCGGCGATGGCGACGTTGCCGGATGTCGGATAATCGATGCCGCCGATGAGATTGAGCAGCGTCGATTTGCCGCTGCCCGACTTTCCGACGACGGCGACCATTTCTCCTGCCGGCACGTTGAGCGTGACGTCGCGCAGGGCCGGAAACGCTCCGGCCGCGGTTTCATACGATTTGGTGAGTCCGCGCAGTTCGATCATAGTGCGGGATGCTACGCTACACGCGCTGAACTCTCCCTGAATGCGCCGTTCAGGCTGCGTTCAGGTTGGTCCGTATAATCGACGTCCGTGCGCATTCTGGTCGTCGAAGACGAAGCCGCGCTGTCGCGGCAACTCGCATCCGCACTCGCGGACGCCGGCTACGCCGTCGATTGTGCGACCGATGGCGAGCGCGCCGACGAGCTGGTGGAAATCGAGCAATACGACGCCATCATCCTCGACCTCGGCCTTCCGAAAATCGACGGCCTGACGCTGCTTCGCCGCTGGCGCGAAGCCGGAATGTCGTCGCCCGTGCTGATTCTCACCGCCCGCGCGAGCTGGCACGAGAAGGTGCAGGGCATCGACGTCGGCGCGGACGATTACGTCGCCAAGCCGTTCCGCATGGAAGAAGTGCTGGCGCGACTTCGCGCATTGATCCGCCGTGCGAGCGGACAACTGAATCCCGAATTGCGCTGCGGTCCGCTCGTCCTCGATGCGCGGCTGTCGAAAGTCACAGTGGACGGCAATTCCGTGCGATTGACGAGCCACGAATTTCGAGTGTTGTCGTATCTCATGCACCATCGCGGACGCGTCGTGTCGCAGGCGGAATTGACGGAGCACATTTACGCACAGGACTTCAACCGCGACTCCAATACCGTCGAAGTCTTCATTGCGCGCCTGCGCCGCAAGGTCGGCGCGGGCATCATCGAGACCGTCCGCGGCCTCGGATACCGGATCGCCTCGTAATGGCCTCCCTCCGCACACGTCTCTTCCTCGGCGCGTTCGTCTGGATGCTGGCGATGGCCGCCGTCGCGAACGTGATCGCGTTTCTGTTCGTCGGCCCGGTACTCCACAACTACGCCGGACGTTACATCATCGTGAATCGCGTCACGGGCGGCAATGAGGTCCGCCACATCCAGCACCTCCTGGCAATGACGTCGGGGGCGCTCCTGCTCGTTGCGGCCGGTCTGTGGCTGATCCGAAAGAGCCTCGCGCCGTTCAATGAAATGCGAAATCGCCTCGCCGCCGTCCGCGACGGCAGCGAGCACACGATTCCGGGCAATTATCCGTCCGAGGTGCAGCCGCTGGTGAATGATCTCAACGCGCTGCTCGACGATCGCGAGCGTGCCATTACGCGCGCATTGGCGACCGCAGGCGATCTCGCGCACGGATTGAAAACGCCGCTGGCGATTCTCGCGCAGGAAGCGGAGCGCGCGAAAGTCGCGGGAGACAGCGAGCGCGCGACGATCATCGAACAGCAAGTGGAGCGAATGCGGAGGCAGATCGATTATCACCTCGCGCATGCGCGTGCGACGGCGTCTGCAGGTGCGGCGCCGGGTGTGCGTTCGCAGGTGGCCACCTCAGTCGAAGGCCTGACGCGTACATTACAACGACTGTATGCCGATCGCGGGTTGACGATCGACACCGACGTCGCGCCGGAACATTACGTGCGCGTTAAGCGGGAAGACCTCGACGAAATGCTGGGTAATTTGCTCGATAACGCGTGCAAATACGCGCAATCGCGCATTACAGTGACCTCGCGACAGTCGGAATTGGCCGGCATTGTGATCATCGATGACGATGGCCCGGGTCTCGATCCGTCGATGCACACTGCCGTCTTACAACGCGGTGTTCGCGCCGACGAAGCCGCGCCCGGCTCCGGCCTCGGCCTGGCGATCGTGCGCGATCTCGCTTCGCTCTACAACGGCTCGATCACGCTCGGCACTTCGCCCGCCGGCGGATTGCGCGCGAGGTTGGAGCTCCCCGTGTAGGGCAGGTTTTTCTAACCTGCCGCCCGGGGGGCAGGCTGGAAAGCCTGTCCTACACCGCTGCTCTGTGCTTCTGCCATCCACGCGCGGAATTCCGGCGCCGGCAGCGGCTTGCTGATGAAATATCCCTGTGCCATGTCGCAGCCGAGTCTCTTCAGAATCTGCCAGGCCTCGTCGTTTTCCACGCCTTCGGCGATCACGCGCAATCCCATGTTGTGTCCAAGCTCGATCGTCGACCGCACGATGACGATGTCGTCCGTCGCGGCATTGCGCAGATTGAGCACGAACGATTTGTCGATCTTCAGTTCATCGACCGGCAATCGTTTGAGGTGGGCGAGCGACGAATACCCGGTGCCGTAATCGTCAATCGCCAGCTTCACGCCGCGATGTTTCAGGTCGCGCAGGATCCGCAACGCATAGATCGGATCCTTCATGACCGCGCTCTCTGTGATTTCCAGGACGAGCTTCGACGGCGGCAGTCCGACTTCGCTCAGGAGGCCGCTGATGTACGTCGGCAGTTCCGCGTCGAACAAATCGAGCGCTGACAAATTTACGGCCACTGTCAGCTCGACCCCCGACGCGTTCCATTCGCCGCAATGCGTAATCGCCTTCCGCAGCACCCACTTCGTGATCATGCTGATGTTGCCCGACTGCTCGGCCAGCGGAATGAATTCGTCGGGCTTCAGATGTCCGTGCACGGGATGTTTCCACCGCACGAGCGCCTCGGCGTGCACGGCCTTTCCTGTGCGCACGTCGATTTTCGGCTGATAGTGCAGGTCGAGCTCGTCGCGAGCGATCGCGTGGCGCAACTCGGACAGGATCGCCAATCGCCGCAGTGAATGTTCGTCGCGGCCCGGCTCGTATATCGCGTACTGCAGGTGATTTTTCTTCGCGTCGTACATCGCGATGTCGGCGCGTTTCATCAGCGTCGCCGCATCCTCGGCATGCGAGGGAAAGAGCGCGATGCCCATGCTGCCGGCGACTTCGATCGATACGCCGCCGAGGAGGAACGGAGTGACGAGCGCGGCGCCGATGCGCTGCGCGACGTCGATTGCGCGCGACTCGTCGTCGGCGAGAAACATGACGGCGAATTCGTCGCCGCCAAGGCGCGCGACCGTGTCGGCCTCGCGCAGCGTCTGGCGAAGACGGCGGCCGATCTCGATCAGCAATTGATCGCCGAAGTGATGGCCGAGCGTGTCGTTGATCTCCTTGAAGCGATCGAGATCCATCATGATCATGCCGACGAGCGAGGAGTTTCGCTTCGCGCCGACGATGGAGTAGGCAACGCGGTCGAAGAACAGCGTCCGGTTCGGCAGTCCGGTCAGACTGTCGTGCGTCGCCTGCACCCAGATCTGCTCTTCACGCTCGGCGATCGCCTTGCGCATCTTGTCGAACGCGCCGGCGAGTTTTCCGATCTCGTCCTTCTGCCGGAACTCGAGGCCCGACGAGTAGTCGCCTTTCTCGATCTGCTGCGCCTCGGCCGCGAGGCGGTGCAGCGGACTGCTCACGCCGCGTGCGAAGAAAATCGCCGCGATGACGGCGCCGATCAGCGCGAGCAGCGACAGCGCGAAGATTTGCAACTCGAGTTTGCGATACGGCCGGCGCGCCTCTTCGATCGACCGTTGCAGCAACATCTGAATATGCGAGCCGTCGCCGGTGACGAGCGGATGCAACAGCACCTGAAACGGATCGTTGTCGAGTTGGATCGTCGCCGTCGCGTCGCTGCGGCGCGGCCCGAGTTGCTGCATCTGCGATGCGAGCTCGGTGCGCTGCTGCTGCCGCAGCGTCGACACCATCAGCGGATTCTCGGCCGCCGGGTTCCACACCGAAGCGTCGAGAAGCGTCAGGCTGCGGACTTCGTTCAGCACCCGGTCGTCGATCGGGAATCCCATGCAGACCCAATCGATCGGGCGCGGCGCGAGGATCGGCACGATCACGAATTGATATGGACGCCCTTCGAATGAAACGAACGCCGTCGACTCGCCGTGCTTCGCGGCTTCGCTGAGCAGCGACGGAACGGGAAACGGGCGGCCGAAGTACTGACCGCCGAGCGTACCGGCGAGCACGGTGCCGTCGAGCGAGATCAGGAACGCCGCGTCGGCGTGGACGCGATCGGCGTGATTGTTGAGCGCGGAGACGATGGTGCCGCGATCGGCCGAGGCGACGGCCTCGCGAAACGCGAAGTCGGACGCCAGCGCGCGCACGGCGATCGAGAGTTGCCGTCCGCGGAGAGTGAGAGTCTGATCGAGCACCCGGCTGCCGACGTGCAATTCGTCATCGATGCTGCGCCGCATCGTCCGGTCGCCCGCGACGTGCACCGCGATCAGGATCGCGGCCAGCAGCAGCACCAGCACTGCGACTGTCAGATAAACGAGCTTCGCCTGGAAGCTGCGCATCGCTATTTCCGCACTGTGACGACGAGCTCTTGATTGTCTGAAGCGGCGAGCGTGAGCGGTACGGGCGCGGGCTCGGTGGTCATGTCGGGATACCACACGCGCAGCGAATACTTGCCCGCGCCGACCGACGAGATCGCACCGCGTCCTTTCCTGTCTGTCGTCGCGAAGTACGGCGTGTCGACGACGACGACGTACGCGGTCATGCGATCGTGAATGCTGCAACCGAGGGAGACCACGCCGGCGCGATCGAACACGACCGGGTTCGCGGGCGTGCCTTTGTACAACGGAATCTGAAACTGCTTCGCCGACGAGAACGAGTAGACCTGATGGCGGATGTCGTCGCTGTTCGGAAAGCGCACCGAGGTGCCGGTCTGCACCGGCAAAACGTGCGGCACGAACATGCGGTTCTTCTGATCCATGATCGCCGACTTTTTCGCCAACGGCAGCTCGCGTCCCTCGGGGACGGCGTAGACGACGGCGTCGTTGACGGCACCGCCGCGCGCGTCGCGCACCGTCACGTTGACCGTCGCCGCGCGCGCAAGCGGACCGAGCAAAAGAAGAAGAAGGGGAAGGGTCCGGGTCATGTTGCAAGACTCAAGCGCAACGATCCGCCGGAGATTCCAAACATCTCGTGTGGAGCGGCGCCCGCCCTCGGGCGCCGAGGGCATTCGCATTCGACAGGCGAGACATTCGGCGGCCGAGGGCGGCCGCCGCTCCACTAGTGAAAGCTGTAACGCAGTTCGACGATCACACGCTGCTCCCCATCCGAAGTCGTCACTTCGAATCCGGGGCGCAGGTGTCCGGGCGGCGTCCAGAGGAATGCGAACGTGAGCGCGCGCTCGTGCGTCCTGGCCTTGAAGTCGTCCGCGCGCAGCGTTGCGCGGAAGCGCGGGAAGCGGCGCGAGACGAGCGCGTAGCTCGCGCGCAGATCGGTCGTGTACTTCACGCCTTCGACGATGAGGAACGACGGTCCCCATCCGCTTTCGGCTGCGAGCGTCCAGTCGCCCTGCGAATACTCGCCGCTGACGATGTCGAAGCGCGTGCCCCAGTTGAAGAGGCGTCCGTAGGGGAGACCGTCGCCGCGGTTGTCGATGTGCGTCAGCTGCACGAGCGCGTTCGCGCCGGTCCACGCGCCGCGCGCGGACCAGCCGGCGCGATGATCGTTTTCGGCGGAGGCGGACGTGTAGTAATCGGGATCGACGGGAATCCATTCGCCGAGGGTGATCCAGTGATCGCGCATCGACCAGCCGCGCTCGACGGGGATGCCGCCGAACGTGTCGTTGCCGCGATAGATCGTCCCGCCGGCGGTGAGACCGCGATGCGTGAACGACGCGTCGATGCCGATCGGACGGAACTCTTCGCCGAGCCAGCTGTTCAGCGCCGACGGCGTGATCGTGTACGCCGGCTCCCACAGCGCGTCGACGTTCTCGCGCGACGTCTGTAGAAAGAACGCGCCGCCGCGCAGCCGCACGTATTTGTTCCGCGCCTCGAGATACGCCTCGACGATGCCGAAGTGTCCGCGCCGCGCATTGGCGTCGTCGCTGCGCGCGAGGAGATGCACGTGCGCCGCGAAAAACGGAGAAGGCGACCAGTCGACGCCGACGTGCAGCTGCGCGGAGAGCTCTTTCTCGCGGAGCGTGGTCGTGTCGGCGCCGTTCGATGCGCGCAGCAACGCGAAGCCGCTCCATTGCAGGGCGCCACCGGCATTTGCGTGAGACGCAAACGCGAGGACGAGCACGGCGAGGCCTGCTGAAGCGTGGCGCACTCGCGAACAGGATCGCACATGTCAGGTCGTCCGGACATGCGCTGTCGGGATTTACGGACGCGCCCGGCGGCGCTGCTCTCTGCGAGCGACCGGAAAAACGCGGTCTGACCGTTGCCCATGAAGCGCGGCGTGCTTCGCGATCGAAAGCTCGCCGTTCTCGCCGCCGCGTCGGTCGTCGTGCGCATCGCGTTCATCTTCACGCACCGCATCGACTCCGATGAGCCGCAGCATCTGCACGTCGCGTGGGCGTGGAGCCGCGGACTCGTGCAGTACCGCGACGTCTTCGACAATCACTTCCCGCTGCTGCATCTCCTCTTCGCGCCGCTGATGGGCGTGATGCCGGAGAGCTCGGCGGTGTTCGTGATCGCGCGCTTCGCGATGCTGCCGATCGCGCTCGCGTGCTCGTACTTTGTCTATCGCATCGCCGAGCCGTTGATCGGCGAACGGAAGGCGGCCATCGCCGCGATCGTGTTCAGCGTGATGCCGCCGTGGCTGCCGAAGAGCGTCGAGTTCCGCAACGACACACTGTGGATTTTTTTCTGGCTGGCGATGCTGGCGCTGCTCGCGCGGAGGGACTATTTCTGGTCCGGCGTTGCCGCCGCACTTTGTCTTCTCGCGTCAGTGAAGGCGCTGCCGCTGTTTCTCGCGATGGCCTGTGGAGCGGCGCCCGCCCTCGGGCGCCGGGATTCTCGCGATCGGCTAGCGATGCTTTCGGCGGCCGAGAGCGGCCGCCGCTCCACAGTGCGAGTCGCCTTCGGCTTCGCGATCCCGCTCCTCGTCACCGCACTCTTTTTCGCCGCGTACGGCGCGCTCGATGACATGTTGTACGCGACGCTCTTCTTCAACGCGTCGCTGCCGGTGCATGCGGCGCGGCGGATCGGCGGGGCGGTGGCGTTCGCGGCGGTCGCGCCGCTCGCGTTTCGTCGCGCGAACGTCGCGGTCTGGTACGGCCTGGTGATGCTCTGCTTCTGGCCGAGCCTTTCGCCGCGCGATTTTCTGCCGCTCGTTCCGCTCGCCGCGATCGCGCTCGCGTCGACGCGCATTCCTGCGATCGCGCTCTTCGTCGTGATGGCCGCCGCGAGCGTGTGGTGCTTGGAGCCCGGCGATCACTCGCGGCAGCAGTTCGTCGACGCCGCGGTCAAGCTCACGACGCCGAACGAATACGTCTTCGATCTGAAAGGCAACGCCGTTTTCCGGCGGCGTCCGATCCGTTCGATCTACGACATCGTCGGCCGCGCGCTCTTCCGCAACGACGGCGCGCCCGCGCAGATCGTCGCGCGCCGCTGCTGCGTCGCCATCGACGACATGTCGCACATCCCGCCGGCCACGCGCGCGTTCCTCAATCAGAACTTCGTCGACATCGGACCGCTTCGCGTCTGCGGCAGCGTCGCGCGCGACGGCGCATTCACGATCGCGATTCCGCAAACGTACGCCGTGGTCGCGCGCGATCCCGCGCGCGTGACGATCGACGGCATGCCGTATCGCGGCCCGCGATTTCTCGCCGCCGGCCGCCACACGCTCGCCGCCGCGGAGCCCGTGACCGTCATCTGGTGGCGCGCGGTGAAAGGAAAGCGATGAACGCAGAACGCAGAGCGCAGAACGAAGAATTGAGAAGGTCTTCGGGTGGGCTTTCGCCTTCTCCGTTCTGCGCTCTGCGTTCTGCGTTGCGGGCCAGTGCGCTGTGTCTGGCCTTGGCCTTTTCCTTCGCGCCAGTGACACTTGCACAACAGTGGCGCACATTCGCCGGCGGATTCAGCTCGCGCTGGAACACGATCGGGCATCACGGACACGATCAATTCTGCGCCAACGACTGCGACGCCGACGATTTCGGACGCGCGAACCTCGACGACTCGATCGGATTTCGCGCCGGACGCGAGCGCGATTTCTGGAGCGCCGGCGCGCTGCGCATTGCCGGCGGCGCGGACGCGAGCGTGAATCACACCGAGTACAACTCGAGCCAGCGCGACTTCTCCGTCGTCAGCGTCGCGATGTTCGCCGGCGCCGATCTCGATCTCTCCGGCTTTCGCATCGGCGCGCGTTACGGCGCGGGCGGATACGTGACGACGACCGAAGAGCAATCCGGCGCGATCCGTTTCTTCGAGATCGGCGCGACGATTCCGCTTCGCCGGGGGGCGGGCGTGCGGATCGCGAGGCGCACGTTCGAGATGACGCGCATGGGCACCGGTCCGTCGCGCGACATCTCGATCGCGTTCGTCACTTCCGGCGACGCGCGCGGCGAATCGAATTGGGAGTTCGGCACCTCGACCGGCACGACGATGCCGGGCGCGGGATTCGGCGGCGACCGCAAACTGCGCAGCACGTCACTCAATCGCATGAGCGTGCTGCGCACCTTTCGCCGCGTGCAGTTCGAGTTGTCGTGGTCGTCGACCGCACACGAGTCGTCGTTACCGTCGGTCTTTCGCGGCTACGACGGCAACTTCCGTAGCAAGACGATCGAAGGCTACGGCCTCGGCGTCGTGCAGTCGCACGCCCTCACGCGCGCGCTGTCGCTGCGCTGGAGCGGCGGCGTCGAAGTCGCCGACTGGCGCGACGATCACAAGCTCCTCACGCGCGACGGCAAAGAGCTCGTCGCCGGCATCGAGCTCGCGCTCGCCGCATCGGCAGGCGTGCGCCTGCAACTCCAGCCGCACCTCGCCATCGAGTCGTCCCTGCAGCAACTCTACTGGCGCGCCCTCGACCTCGGCGAGCTGCGATGGACGACCGGGATCGTACTGACGCGGTGACGTCGCCCCTCATCCGGCCTTCGGCGCCCTTCTCCCCGCAAGGAGGAGAGCGGGCGTCCCGCCCGCCCCCGGGAGGCGGGCAGGATGCCCGCTCTCCTCCTTGCGGGGAGAAGGGCGACGAGGGATGTTTTCCGTGTTGCCCCTCGCCCCGCTTGCGGGGAGAGGGTGGCGCGAAGCGCCGGGTGAGGGGCCGTCCGATAAACCTGACGTGCGCTGTCAGGAATCACATACACTTCGCTCTGCAACGCACTGGCTGGCGCGCGTTCAAGTTACAGTCTTCGAATGGTTTGCGAAAAGTCGAGCAGTGGCACGCCGCACGCTCAATGAGCGCCCCCGGAGGCCACATGAAACGAACGTTTCTCACTGCAATCGCGGCGATTCTGATCGCCGGCACGCTGCGCGCGGACGATGCCGCGCCGGCGCGGTTCCTCGTCGAGCGCATCGAAGTGCGCAACACGAAGCGCGTCTCCAGCACGCTCGTGGTCTCGGAGACGCTGCTGCGCGAAGGGCACGAGTATTCGGAAGAGGATCTGCGCGCTGCGTCGCTGCGATTGAGCCGGATGCCGTTCATTCTCTCTTCCGACTTCGCGCTCGAAAAGGGATCGGATCGCGGACGTTACGTTCTCGCGATCACGGTCCAGGAAGCGAAGCCGTTCTTCTATTTGCTCGACATCCGTCCGACGCTGTGGGACGACAGCCGCCGGTCGGCGCGAATCGACTCCGACATCGACGTCGATCCGACGACGGAATCGAAAGACGCCGGCTTCGGCTTCCGCTGGTTCGTCGGCGGGCGCGGAGTCGTGCACGTCGGATACGTCTCGCATGCCGATCGTCAATCATTCACGCGCGACTTCAGCGGCGCCGCCATCGGCTATACGCAGTACGGTTTGTTCGGCACCGCGGCGTTCGCGACGATCAATCTGCGGTTGCCTCTCGGATCGTCGCAGACGAATCTGATCTCTCCGCAACTCGTCGTCGGCGTCCCGATCACGAAAACCCAGACGCTGTCTTTTGACGTCGAAAACACGCGCTTCAGCCGCTCGACGTTCCACATCTCCGACCAGGACTTCGAGCGCAGCGAGAGCGAGCAGCTGATCTCGCTGGCCTGGACGTACAACACCACGAACCAGCCGTTCGTACCGACGAGCGGAACGGTGCTCCGCGTGTCGGCGGTGCGATCGAATCAGGATCGCACGTCCTTCACGTTCACCACGATCGGGTTCGATGCGCCGCCGGTGCCGCTCGCGAGTCACCTCAACGGGACGGGCATCGATCTCGTCGGCAATCACTACTGGGAGCTGTCCGAGCGCAATTCCGTTTCGGCGGGCGTGCTGACCGGATGGGGCACGGTGCGGGAACGCAACAATCCGCCGACGTTTCGGCCGGCGAGCTTCGGGTACCGGCCCACATACGAGATTTTGCACGCCGGCTTTTCGCGCAATCTCTGGCGTACCGAATCGAAGAACGGCGACTCGCGCATCGAAGCGGATCTTCTCTACGTCTTGCGTCAGTTCGACGTGGAACACGGATCGTTCGTGTCCGCCAACCCCTATCCCTACAACCAGAGTGCAGTCGAAGGCGTGATCAGCTGGGCGCGCAGAAGCTCGTGGGGCATGCTGCGTTTAGGAGTTGGATACGCGTGGCAGCGCTGATCCGGGTCGCAGCGGTCGCACTGGTGCTGCTGCCGGCGATTGCCGCGGCGGAGCCGCGCCCGACGTTCATCGCGCAGGCGGGACGCGTCGTCGCAGCCGCATTGCCGGCGGCCGTGCTCGCGGAGAAAGACGTCGAGAGACAATTGCGCAGCGGACTCACCGCGACGTTCGTATTGGTTGCGCGCCAGCGCGACTCGGATGCGAAAGGCGCGGCGCGGATCGAGATTCGATTCGATCTGTGGGATGAAGTGTGGATCGTGCGACGCATCGAGTTCGACGGACGCGAAGACCGCCAGCGCATCGCCACGCGCGAGCTGCTGGAGAAATGGTGGAGCGCGCCGCTGCGCCTGTTCGCGGCCGCGGCCGATCGCGTCGCGCTCAACGTCACTCTGACTGTGTTGCCATTCTCGGCAGCCGAAGGCGAAGACGCGCGGCAGTGGATCTCGAAGTCGGGCGGCGTCGCGCAGACCGAGGGAGGATCGCCGCTCGTGGCGGCACTGATTGGAACGACGCTGAGCGCGAAGCCGATCCGCTCCTATCGCTGGCAGACGGAGCTCGTGTTCCGATGATTCGCGCGCAGTCGATCGCCGCGTTTCTCCTCGCCGTCATCGGACCGACGCTGTTGTTCTGGATGGTCATTCACCAGGTGTCGGGCTTGTGGCTCGACGTGGCGCTGCGCCCCGAGGTGCGGCAGGCGTTGCAGCAATCGATGGAGGACCAGAAGCGATTGCGATCGATGGACGCGGCGCATCGCGATGCGTACCGCAAGCGATTCGAGACGACGGGCACGCTGCTGCATCGATTGGACGTCATTCGGATGAATCGTGCGCAGATGCTGCAGCGGTTCGAGATCACGGTCGTCGCGATCTTCGCGCTCGTTGCGATCGTCGTGGCCGCGTCGGTGACGATGCGCGCGCGGCGCGCACGCGCGCTGGAGCAGAAGCAGTACCTCGATCGCGTGTCGGTGCTGCAGGAGAACGCGCGGCGTCACGCGCACGAGACGAAAGGTCCGCTGACCGCCGCGCGACTCGAGCTCGAGCGCGCCGGCGATGCGCTGCGCGGCGGCGCGACCGACGACGTTGCGAACGCGTTGCAGAGCGTCGCCGACGAGATCGATCGCTTGTCGCGACTCACGCGCAACCAGGCATCGTTCGCCGCGATCGGCAGGCCGGTCTTGCGCGAAGTCTCGCTGCGCACCGCCGTCGAAGAATTCTGCGCGACGTTCGCCGATGCCTGGCCGAATGTCACGCTGCGCTGCTCCGGCGGCGACGCGACGGTCTGCGCGGACCGCGACATGCTGCGGCAGGTGCTCGTCAACCTCTGCACGAACAGCGCGCTGGCGATGGAAGGAGAGCGGGCGTCCCGCCCACCCACGGGGGGCGGGCAGGATGCCCGCTCTCCTCACGGCACCATCACGTTCGCGATTTCGAAGCGGGCGATCGATGTCACCGACACCGGCGGCGGGATCGCCGAGTCGCTGCGCGCGCGCGTGTTCGATCCGTACGTGACGACACGCAGGACAGGGGAAGGGATGGGACTCGGATTGGCGATCTCGCGCAAGATCATGCTCGACCACGGCGGCGACCTGCAGCTCGCGTCGACGTCGAACGTGGGCACGACGTTTCGCGTGCTGTTCGGAGACAAAGAATGCAGTTGATCCTCGTAGTCGAAGACGACGAGAAGATCGCCGCGAACCTCACGCTGCGTCTGCGCGAGGAAGGCTACGGCGTCGTGCGCTTTCGGCGCGCGGAGGACGCGCTCGCGTATCTGCGCGACGCGCACAACGTGCAGCCGGACATGGCGCTGCTCGATGTCCGCCTGCCCGGCATGAGCGGCATCGAATTGCTGCGCGTCGCCGGCGAAGTGATGCCGGCCGCGATCGTGATCTCCGGCGAAGCCACGATGGCCGAGACCGTCGAAGCGATCCGCCTCGGCGCGCACGATTTCATCGACAAGCCGTTCACGCGCGAGCGTCTGCTCAAGTCGGTGCGCAACTGTCTCGAGCGCGAGTCGCTGCGATTGCAGGTGCGCGCGCTGCGCGATCAGGGACAGGAAATCGTCGGCCGCTCCGACGCGATTCAGACGCTGCGCGCGACGATCGACAAAGTCGCTCCGACCGATTCGCGCGTGCTCATTCGCGGCGAGAGCGGCAGCGGCAAAGAGCTCGTCGCGAACGCGCTTCATCGCCTGAGCCGCCGCGTGTCGCGCACGTTCGTGCGGCTGAACTGCGCGGCGATTCCGTCGCATCTCATCGAAGACGAACTGTTCGGCCACGCGCGCGGCGCGTTCACCGACGCCAAGACCGCGAAGCGCGGGCTCTTCGAAGAAGCCGACGGCGGGACGCTCTTTCTCGACGAGATCGGCGACATGGAGCCGGCGCTGCAGGCGCGCCTGCTGCGCGTGCTCGAAGACGGACGCGTGCGACGCATCGGCGAGACCACCGATCGCAAAGTGAACGTGCGTGTCCTCGCGGCAACGCATCGCGACGTCGAGTCGATGTCGCAGTCCGGAAGTTTTCGCGAAGACCTCTTCTTCCGCATCGCCAGCGTCCCCATCGACGTTCCGGCGCTGCGCGAGCGACGCGACGACGTGCCGCTCCTCTTCTCGACGTTCCTCCAGCACTTCTGCGCACGCAGCCAGCGCACCGCGCTCTCCATCGACGCCGCGGTCTACGACGCGCTGAGCAAATACGCGTGGCCCGGCAACGTCCGCGAGCTGCGCAACCTCGCCGAGCGGCTGTCCGTCTTCGGCACCGATCCCGTCACCGTCGAGCAGCTCCCGTCGACGATCCTCAATCCCGGCGCATCCGAAAGCGGCATCGTCCGCATCACCGAAGGCGCGACGGTGATGCCGCTGCGCGATTTCAAAACGCAGTGCGAAAAGGAGTACATCGAGTCCGTCCTCCGCCGCACGCACTGGAACATCAGCCGCGCCGCGCAGCTGCTGGACCTGCAGCGCACGTACTTGCACGAGAAGATGGCCGCGCTCGGGATCACGCGGCCGGAGTAGCGCAGGCTTTCCAGCCTGCGCCCCCGGAAGGCAGGCTGGAAAGCCTGCCCCACACCAAAAGCCGGTAGGGAAATCCCTCGCTACGGACACTCCTACCTGAGTGCGATCGAGTCTAAGCAGATACCTCGTGCCCTCGTCAGCGCCGCGTCCTCCCCTCGTGGCGGGGGAAGCCGCGCTCGCCGCGCCTGCGCCTCCTGAAGAGTTGCGCGAGCCGCCGTTCGAGCTTTCGTGGCATGACTACGCCGTTTATCTGCTGCATGTTGCGTCCGAGGTCGAGCACGCGCTGATGGTGCAATACCTCTACGCCGCGTACTCCCTCGGCGGCGCCGCGCTCGTCGACGTGGAGCAGCACGAAAAGGCGCGCAAGTGGCGCGAGGTCATCCTCGGCATCGCCAAAGAGGAGATGGGACACCTCATCACCGTGCAGAACGTCCTCCGTCTCATCGGCGGCCCGCTCCATCTCGAGCGCGAGGACTATCCGTTCCGCAGCGAGTTCTATCCGTTCCCCTTCGCTCTCGAGCCGATCTCGAAAGTGTCGCTGGCGAAATATGTCGTGGCCGAGGCGCCGGCGAAATGGCTGGACGAGGATCCGGAAGCGCAGCCGATCAAAGAGCTCGCGACCGATCCGGAGAGCGGACGCGAGACGCTTCCGGTCGGCAAGTTGTACGAGCGTGTCGTGAAACTCTTCCAGCGCGACGACGCGCTGACCGACGAGGACTTCCGCATCGACACGCTGCCGTATCAGGCGTCATTCGACGAATGGGGACGCGGCTACACGAGAGGCGAGCGCGGCAACATCGGCAAAGGATCGCCGGACAAGACGCCGAACGTGCTCGTGGAGCCGGTGGCGGATCGCGAGGGTGTGATCAAAGCGCTGCAGAACATCGCGCAGCAGGGCGAGAACCCGGCGATCAAAACCGAGACGCCCGAAAAACCGGAAGAGTCGCACTTCCAGCGCTTCCTCACGATCTATCGTGAATTTCCCGCGGACAATCCGCCGTCGCGGAACACGCCGGCGAATCCGACGACGAGTCCCGGCGAGCCCGGCTCCATCACCAACCAACACTCCCAGCTCTGGGCGCACCTCTTCAATCTGCGTTATCGCAAACTGCTTTACACGCTCAAGCACGCCTTCCACGTCGAAGAAGACGAAGTCACCGATCGTCCGACCGCGCGCGGCAATCTCATCTCGTGGACGTTCGGCGAGATGTACAACCTCCGCTCGATCGCGGCGATCCTCGTCACGCTTCCTTTGAATGACGGCGATGACGGCAAGCACGCCGGTCCGCCATTCCAGGCGCCGTACACGCTGTCGCTTCCCGACTGGGACTCCGACAAGTGGCGCGTGCATCGCGATCTCATCAACGGCTCGGTGGACCTCATCACCGAGATCGAGAAGAACGCGGCCGAAGAGCACCGGCTCTATCTCCGCGCGTTGCGCGAGCACGACGCGCTGACGCTGCAAGTGGTGCAGCGCCTCTTCTCCGTGCAGCTCGAAAAAGACGAGCGCGAAGAAGGGGAGGAGGACGAAGAATGATCCGCGCGCTGCGCATTCTTCCGCCGCTCGCGATCGCGCGCCTCGGCTCCTCGCCCGATCCGCTCGACAACTACAACGTCGTCGTCTCCGATGACGACCCGCTCGGCTTTCGCACGCTCGAGCCGGCGCGGACGCTCGTCGTCGATCGCAAGTCCGGCGCGATCCGCCGCGAAGTGACGCCGAAGGCGGTGCGATTCAAAGACGCGAAGAAGCGCGTGAAGCCGGTCGCGCCGTTTCTCGAAGTGTGGGCGGACGTCGACGGCACGCTCGTGCCGCTCACGACGTCGCTGTTGCGGAAAGAAAAAGTACGCGTCGAAGACGTCGAGTGGCGCGCACACGTCGGCAACCAGAAAGCGTGGCGACGCACCGGCGATCCCGACGATCGCATCGACGCCGAAGTCGACTGGTTCAACGATCACGCGCCGCATCGACTGCTCGGCCGCTGCAAGAATTTCCTGAAAGGGAAGACGCTGCCGTTCGGCGACGTGCAGTTCATCCGTCCGAACGACAAGTTCCCGGAGGTTCGCCTGCGCTTCACGCCCGGCAAAGGCTCGGTATACGGATCGACCGGCGTCCGCAATGTGAAAGACGACGTGAAGGACGTCGTCTACGACAAGAACCGCGGCCGCTGGGACGCGCACACCGACGCGAGTCTCGATCCGTGGCAGATCATGACGAATCCGGGCTACATCTACGCGAACCTGCGCGAGGTGAGCCGCGGCTATCTCGACGACGAATGCGACGGCATCGTCGAAGTGCGCATCGAGAAGTTGAACCTCTCCGCGTTCGCGCGCATCGGCGCGGGTCCGCCCGATTACGCGCCCGACAGTTTTCCCGTCCGCACGATTGCCGACGAGCTCGAACAAATCCTGCTTGGTCCTGACGTCAAACAGAAGGACGTCTCGCCGGAATGGACCGAAGAGATCATTCGCCGCGCGTTCGAGACCGTGCGATTGCAGAACACGGTCGAGCTCAATGGCAACCCCGAGGATGCGAACAGCATGGCGTCGCACGACGAGCGCAACGGACGCGCGCTCGAGCCGATCATGGCGCGCGCGATCGTCGACTCCATCGCGTTGCGTGCGTTGCATCAGAGCATCTTCGCCGCGCTGCGCAGCGGCACCGCGCCGTGGTTCACGCAAGTGTTGCGCGAATGGGACGAAGTCGGCGATCTCACGAATGACGGACGCCGCAAGATGCCGGCGATGATGCGCGGCAGCGACGGATTGCACCTCGCGCTGACGCGCCGGCAGTTCAATGCCGTGCAGGGCTCCGGCAACAGCAGGGCAACGGCGAAAGACGCGAGCGCGGTCGTCTTCAGTACGCCGATGCCCGAAGGCGAGGAAAGCGAATGAAGGCGCAGCCGAAAAACGAGACCGCGCGCGGACTGCCGCTCGCCGTGCAGGCGATGGAGGGAACGTTCGCGCCGAAAGAGATTGAAGCGAACGCGCTGCTCGAACAGCTCTCGTATCGCGCGGCCGGCAATCCGCCGGGTACGCTGCCGACGACCGCGATCTCGAATTGTTTCCCCGGACTCGAATTCGACTTCCGCAACGTCTGGAAGAACATCTTCGAGGGAATCGAGCTGCACGAGTCCGACAACTTCGTCGTCAACGTCATCGATCCGAAGCTGAAGAAACTTCGCTATCGCCGTCTCATCAAAATTCATCTGCCGCGCGGCGAACAGGCGCTGATCACCGCGCTGAAAGGTCCGCGCACCGTCGGCGGACCGTCGCGCGACCTCGGCCCCGCCGCGCTCGAATGGGCGAACGCGCTCGTGTTCGTCGTGCGCGAAGCGGCGGGTCAGATCGTCAAGTGCGAGTTCACGCGCAGACGCGCGGAGGACGCGGTCGGCGCGGACGTGAAGACTGAGGAGTTCGAGTTGAAGGTGCGCAACTTCTTCGAGCCCGGGACGGCGGTGATCGCGCGCGATCTCGTAGCGCCGGGGCAGCTCACGCAGAGCCTCTGCTCGCCGTGGCAGAACGATTACCTCGAATGCGCGTGCTACTACTGGGCGGCGAGCCGTCCCGACTTCGTTAACGTCGACATTGACGCGAACGGCACGAGCGCGGGCGAGAACTGGGTGCAGAAGCGCGGCGAAAATCCCGGCGTGTACGTTCGCGACGGCAATGGTCTGCTGGACTATCCCGATCTGTTCCGCGAATGGGAAAAGAATCTCAAGTTCGAGATCCGCGGACGCGATAGCGAGTGACGATGCACGCCTCGGCTCATCTCTTCGGCGAGCGTCACGTCCTCATCCCCAACGGCAATCGCATCTACGAGCTCGACGCCGAGGCGTTCGCATCGATCGCGAATGCGTCGAACGATGCGGAGATCGATGCGATTCTCGTCTCCCTCGGCATCGACGCGCCGCCGTTCGTCGACGACACGCCGCTCGTCGATCCGCCGTTGCGCGCCATCTCGCTCGCCGTCGCGCAGAAGTGCAACCTCGGCTGCACCTATTGCTACGCGCAGCAGGGCGACTTCGGCGGCGCGGCGAAGAACATGCCGCTCGCGACCGCGCTGAAGTCGATCGACTTGCTGTTCGCTGACGTTGCCGAAGGCGAGAAGGTGAACGTAGCGTTTCTCGGCGGCGAGCCGCTCATCAATCGAGCGGTGTTGCGACTCGCGACCGGCTACGCGTCGCAACGCGCGCGCGAGACCGGCGCGATGGCGACGTTCTCGATCACGACCAACGGCACGCTGCTGACGGAAGAGGATGCGGAGTTTTTCGAAGCGAACGGATTCGCCGTGACGGTCAGCATCGACGGCATCGGCGCGGCACACGACGCGCAGCGCCCGTTCAAAAACGGACGCGGAAGTTTCGACGCGCTGATGTCGCGCGTCGAGCCGCTGCTGCGCATGCAGCGGCGCATGCAGGTCTCCGCGCGCGTGACCGTCACGCCGCGCAACCTCGCGCTGCGCGAGACACTCGATGAATTGCTCGCGCGCGGATTTCACAGCGTCGGCTTCTCGCCGATGCTGACCGCGCCGACGCACGACTCCGAGATGCACGCGCGCGATCTCGAGCGCATGCTCGCGGCGATGATCGAATGCGGCGACGAGTTCCGCCGCCGCACGCGCGCGGGCGAGCGCTACGCGTTCGCGAACCTCGTCAATGCGCTGCGCGAGATTCATCGCGGCACTCATCGTCCCTATCCGTGCGGCGCCGGCGCGAGTTACCTCGGCGTCTCCGCGGACGGCGAGCTTGCCGCGTGTCATCGTTTCGTCGGCGACGAGGCCGGCGCGATGGGCGATCTGGAAAACGGTGTCGATAGCGAGCGCCAATCGCGCTGGCTTGCCGAGCGACACGTCGCACGGCAGGAGCCGTGCCGCTCGTGCTGGGCGCGCTACATGTGCGGCGGCGGATGCCATCACGAAGAAATCCATCGCGGCCGCCCCGCGTGCGACTACATTCGCGGCTGGCTGCACTACTGCCTCGAGACGTACGCGGAGCTCGGATGTCCCGCCTGACCGATGTCGATATCGACGTTGTGGTGGCCGGCGGCGGACCGGCCGGCAGCACGACCGCGCGCCGCCTCGCGCAGCTCGGACATTCGGTGACGCTCGTCGAGCGCCGCACATTTCCGCGCCCGCACATTGGCGAGTCGCTCTCGCCCGGCGTGTGGGTCCACTTCGCAACGTTAGGCATTACAGAACGCATCGCCTCCGCCGGCTTTCGCCTCTCATCGACGACACTCCTTCGCTGGCGCGGCGAGACCGAGCGCATCGTCAGCGACAAGCCGTCGCTGATCGTCGACCGCGCGCTCTTCGACGCGCTCATGCTCGACGCCGCGCGCGACGCGGGAGTCGAGATCGTGTTCGGCATCTCCATTCCACGCGCGCGATTTTTCGTCGACGCGACCGGCCGCGCCAACTTCTCGCGTCGCAAGCGCCGCTTCACCGCGCCGCGCGTCATCGCGTGGCACACGCGCTGGCAAGGCGAGGACTTTCCGGATGAAACAGTGGTCGAGCGATGCGGCGACTCGTGGATGTGGGGCACCAAACTCCCCGACGGCACCTTCAGCACGCTCGCCTTTGGCAATCCCTCGCTGAAGTTCAACTTCCTCGCGTCCCCGATCGCACCGCCGCACGCATTCGACGCGACACCGTACGTCTGCGACTCTCCTATCGATGCGACGTCCGCTGCAGTCGGCGAAGCCGCATTCGCAATCGACCCGATCTCCTCGTCCGGCGTGCAAGCCGCGATCGGCAGCGGCATCACCGCCGCGATCGCGATCCACACGATCCTCGAACGACCGTCCAACGCGGAAGCCGCGATCCGCTTCTACACATCACACGTCCAGCGCGTGTCCTCGCAACACATGAAGTGGACCACCGACGCGTACAGCGGCGAACCGGATTCAAACGAGCTTCCGAACATTGCGAACGACGCGATCGTCGCAACGAACCGGGACGCACAAGTCATCGCGCCAACGATTCGCGGCGACTTCGTCGAGCTCGAGCCCGCGATCCGCACCGCCTCCGGCCGCGACGTCGCCTACCTCGGTGGCACGCCGCTCGCGCCGCTCATCGCATCGCTCCCCGCCCGCACACCCGCGCACGCAATCGTCGATCAATGGTCGAACACGATCCCGCGACCGCACGCCACGGCAGTTCTATCGTGGCTCGTAGCCGAGGGAGTCATGCATGTCGTTTGAAGTCGACGAGATCGTCTTCCCGGTCCCGCAGTCGATCGAAAAACCGGGATGGTTCTCCGTCGCCCGCGCCATCTTCACCGCCGCGCAATGCAAAGAGCTCATCGCCTTCGCGGAGACGCACGGCCGCTTCTACAAGAGCGGCGGACAACGCATCAAGCGCGACGTCCAATACGCCTTCCTACGCCCCGAAGATCTTCAATGGCCGTTCGAAGCGATCGCCTTCGCCTTTGCGAAACACAACATCTGGCGCTTCGCACTGTCCGGAATCGTCGAGCCCATGCGCATCCAGAAATACGGCATCGACGGCTACACGAGACCCCACGCCGACTACGACTACACGACCACCGACCAAAGCAAAATCACCGCAATCATGCCGCTCGTATCGTCACGCGCCTGGTCCGGCGGCGACCTGACCGTAGCTGGCAAACGCATGCCGAGGATCGAGCGCGGAGACTGCCTCTTCTTCCCGAGCTTCGCATGGCACGAAGTGACGCGGGTGGTGCGTGGGGAGCGGGTGGTGTTGTCGGCCTGGTGTGCGGGGCCGCGGCTGGTGTGAAAAGCAACGCATAGGTTGCTTTACGGAAGGCGGTATTTAAAGTAGCCTAACAGATACGCTCATCACACGAACGGTTTGCCTCGCAGTCTTCATGGTCGCCGGCTCTGCCGCATCTGCGCGAGAAATTCTCGTCAAAGTCATTCCGCGCAACGCGCAAGGAACCGTAAGCGGCAAGCTCACAGTCGCTCGGGTCGACGATTCATCGGTCCGGCGGGACGTACCGCTGTATTCCGGTGAGGCAACCATCGACATCCCATCGGATTCAGAGTGGACAATCAAACTCGATGCGAATGGCTGGTGGGCGGAGCCGCAAATCATCAGCGCCGCCGGCGCCATGGCGAAGGTTGTCCTTCCGGCGTTTCAAACCGGAGTGGTGCGCAGCCGATTCACAGTCGCGGCCAACTCTTCGATGCCGAAGATCGCGCGGTTGGTGGTGGAGACACCGCCGGATCCGAAAACGCCGCCCGAGATTCCCCGCCACACGACATTCGAGTGTCCAGTCGATGACACCGGAGCGTGGTCCTGTCGCATTCCTGCGACGGCGCTCGATGTGGCGGTGGTCGTCGATGGCTTTATCCCTGTCTATCGATGGGACCTCAAAGCCGATCCTGCACGCGACACGATTCTGAGCGAGATTTCATTGCGGCGCGGCGCTTCGCTGGTGGCCTGGTTGGATCGCGAGTCGGCGAAGTCGCTCACCGGATTGGCGAAAGCGCGCCTCCTGCGCGGCGTCAGCAGCGATCCGTCCATCACAGGCGAGCGGTTGGCCGCGCCAGTGGCGGAGGCCACGTTCGGCAAGCGCGGCGGCGTGCAACTCGCGGGGATCCCGCCCGGCGTTTACCTCCTCGAAGTAACGGCGGAGGGATTCGCGCCGAGCCGCACGTATCCGGTCGAGATCCTCGATCAACGCGAAGCAGTCCTGCGGCATCCGATTCAGCTCGAGCCCCCGCTTACGCTGCGGCTCACGATCGATCCCCCGGCGGACCCGAACGGCGCGCCGTGGAGCATCGAGCTCCGACGGAACGGCGACTTCGGCAGACGCACCGACGCGACTCCGATCACTGTTCGACGGCTGGAGAACGAACCCGGAGTGTTCGAGGTACGCGACCAATCGCCGGGCCGCTTCACGATCGAAGTTGCCGACGCGCGCCAACAGTTCCGCGTGAATCGCCGGATCGAGATCACGAGCGCGATCGACGCACAGCAAACGATTTCCATTCCGCTCGTCCGCGTACATGGCAGCGTGACGTTCGGCGATGAGCCAATCGCGGCGCGACTGTTCTTCGGTCGACGCGACGGAGCGGATCGGATGATCGTCGATGCGAATCGCGAGGGCTCGTTTGCGGCATTGCTGCCGCGTACAGGAACCTGGCCGGTCGACATCGCGTTCACCGGAGACGAGGTCACCACGAACATGGAGGTCGTCATCGCCGACGACGATCGCGAAATTGCGATCGACATTCCCGACATCGAGGTCACCGGTACCGTGTTCGATGCGAGCGGCGAGCGTGCGGCACATGCCGACGTCGATCTGATGACAAAAGGGGATTTGATCGGGCCAGTCGGGACACGAACGAACTCCGACGGTACGTTCCGCTTTCGCGGTGTGCCCGCGGGGAACGCCACGCTGTCTGCGCGCGATCGGTGGACCGGCGAGGAGAGTCAATTTGTTTCTGTTCCCGTCGCGGAGGGAGTCGCGAACCATGTCGAGTTGCACATCGAGTCCCAGCGGAAGTTGGCCGGTGTCGTGACATCGCTTGGCGCTCCTGTCGCCGGCGCATCCGTGAGCGCTTTTCCCATCCTTGAAGGCGGGTCCACGCAGGTTCGCGCCACTTCCGACATGATCGGAAAATTCGAGTTACGGATTCCGGTGTCGACGCGCCGTGTCCTGGTGAACATCCGGGCGCCAGGACGCGTCCTGCAGTCGTACGAAGTTGCGGCTGACGACAAGCCCGTCGTATTCGATCTTGCAGCGCAGGGGGGCACTGTTCGCGTGCTCTACCCAACAGACAGTTGGCCCGTAATTCTTCGTCGTGACGGAGTGCTCATTCCTTCAATCGATCTCGAGCAGTGGGCTTACGAGCAGGGACGGCCCAACAGTGAAGCCGGTTCTTTAGTTGTTCCGAATCTCGCGCCCGGGATGTACGAAGCGTGTCTGCTGGCGAGCTCAAAATGTGTACAACGCGTAGTCACGGCGAACTCCGTTGTAGAGATCGATCTTCGCTGATGAAAGTAAGAGGTTCAGATGAGAGGGACGCGTCTGTTTTTCAGCTTGTTGATCATCCTGTGGGCTGACGCCTTGGTGTTAGGTCAGCCGGCGTGCGAGATCTGCACCGCGACATACAATCAAAATGGGCTGAAGATTGAATGTAAGCACCCGCCGAACAACGAATGGGGCAGTGAGCAATGCACCCTCACTGAGAAGGACAATCACACCACGTGCACGTCCGAAGTACCGCCCGCCTGCTTGTACACGGAGACCTCTCCTCCACCTCCGCCGCCGGCGGAATACACCGTTTGCGTGACGGGCAATGCCGAGTGTCAGGATCCGCTCGTACTGGATCTCAATGGCGATGGCATTCATACGACAGGTACATCGGAGCTCGTCTGGTTCGACATGGACGGTGACGGCAAGCCGGAGCAAACCGCGTGGACCGATCCTGCAACGGCCGAGGGCTTTCTCTACCTCGATCTCGACCACAAGAATCGAGTGACCAGCGGCCGCGAATTGTTCGGCGTCGGCACCGTAATGCCCGACGGATCGCGCGGTCACGACGGCTTTGCTGCGTTAGCGGTGTATGACCTGGCCGCACACGGTGGGAATGGTGACGGCATTCTCGATGCGAACGACGCTGTCTGGAATCGTTTGCGAATCTGGGTCGATGCGAGCCATGACGGGATCTGTGATCCCAACGAGACCGGGCCAATTCACAAATATGGCGTCGAGCAAATCGATATCGCGGCGGCATCCATGAATGCAGTGGATGACTCGGGAAATCTCCATGCGATGGCGTCCACGTATCGCCACCGCACGAAAGGCGACACCATTCAAGCGATCGGTTTCCTTCGCGCTCGCTAGGGAGCCTCTGAACAAGTGAGAACATCCGTCATCCTGAGCCGCGAAGACGGCGAAGGATCTCTAAATGCGCAACGTTTGCGTGACTGAGATCCTTCGGCGTCTTCGCGCCTCAGGATGACGGACTTTTCAGAAGTTCCCTAGTTCCTCCACGCAAACAAAACGCCGCCCTCCGGGCGGCGTCATTAAGGTGTCGAATGGTAGACCCCAGCGGACTCGAACCGCTGACCTCCACCGTGTCAAGGTGGCGCTCTAACCAGCTGAGCTAGGGGTCTGCAACGCTTGTCACAGAACTTGCCGTGGGCCGAGGACATTCCAGCCCTAAAATCGGGTCGTGCAATTCGGAGGATATCGCATCGACACGGTCCACCGCACGGTAGCGAAGCCGAACGGGAACGTCATCCGGATCGAGCCGAAGGCGTTCGATCTCCTCCTCTATTTTGCGGAGCACCCCGAGGAGACGCTGAGTCGCGAGCGGCTCATCACCGATGTGTGGGGCGGGAAGTTCGTGACCGATGATGCGGTGATGGTCGCGGTGTATGCGCTGCGGCAGGCGTTCGATGATGACTCGCGTTCGCCGAAGTTCATCGAGACGATTCGCGGGCGTGGGTATCGATGGATCGCGAAGGCGTCGCAGGAAGTCGCGGCGCCGGAGGCGAAGCCGAAGCGCGCGCGCTCGTTTGTATGGGCCGCGCTGATCGCAAGCGGCGTGGCGGCGTTCGTGTGGGCGGTGGTGCGGCCTCCGGAGCCGATGCCCTCGATACTGCGCACGAACGATCTCGTGCGCGCGCATGCACGCGGGCTTTTTTTCAGCGAACGCAGCACGCAGAAGGATCTCGAAGAGGCGCGCGTGGAGTTTCGCAAGGCGATTCTCGTCGACAGCCGTTTCGCGGAGCCGCACGCGGCGCTCGCGGAAGCGTGCGTGCGATTGATCGAAGTCGGATCGCCGGACGCACAGGCTCGCGAAGCGGAAGCGCGCAAAGAATTGGCGACGGCGCTCGATCTCGCGCCGCGCACGGCCATCGCGCAGGCCGCGCTCGCGTCGGTGCAGTTCGTTCTCGATCGCGACGTCGTGCAGGCCGAGCGCAGCTTTCGTTATGCGATGGATCTCGATCCCTCGCTGCCCGATGTCCATCGCCGCTATTCGTATCTCCTCGGCGCAAGCGGACGGTTCGCCGAGGCGACGCAGCAGGCGCGGATCGCCTCGGACATGGAACCGACGTCTGTCGTCGCGATGAACGATCTCGCATGGACGTATGTGCTCGCCGGCGACGTCGCGAGCGCGGAGCGCGTCTATCGCGAGTCGTTGCGTCTCGATCCGACGAACAGCGGAACGCTGATCTCGCTCGGCTATTGCCGCGAGTTGCAGAATGCGCCAATCGAGGCGATGCAGTTTTACCGGCGTGGACTCGAAGTGCGCGGTGTGCCGTCCGACTTGCTCGCGGAATACGACAAGGCATTCGCGTCCGCGGGATTGCCGGCCGTGTACGCCGCATGGACGGACCGCTTGAAAGCGACGAAAGAGATTCCGCGATTCACGATCGCGGCGTACGCGGCCCGCGCCGGACGCGACTCTGAAGCGATGCAACTGCTTCGCGAGTCGGTGCGGCAGCGCGAGCCGTGGAACCTCTGGTTACGCGTGCATCCCGCGTTCGCGTCGCTGCGCGGTCATCGCGAGTTCGCCGCGCTCGCCGCGTCGTCGTTCCAGACGAGGTGAGTCCCGCCGGCGACGACGATCGTGCTCGCATCCGTCAGCTCAAGCGCGCTCTTCGGAACGCCGATCATCACGCTGCGATTGTCGTCCGCGATCGCGAGTTGGATGTCCGACGAGATCTTCGTGAGGCGCGCGCCGCGGCTGCCGGGATCGTCCGTCACGCCGGCGCGTCCGAAATAGCGATCGCCGCTGCGCGTGATCCACGCGGTGACGAGCCTGTCGAAGCGCGCGGTCGATCCGTTGCCCCACCACTTCATCCCCGTCGCCGGATCGCCGCTGCGGTTCACGACGATGTTGACGCCGAACGACGGCGGCAGCGGATCGTGAAACGCGACGCGATACCACCACCGATCGCCGTCTTCCGCGCGATCGACCGCAATGACGTCGGGATTCTTTGGCGACTTGCCGTCGCCCACTGCGTCGGTGAGAAACGGCTTCCACGTTACCGCGGGCGCGGCGACGAAGCAACGCTCGGTCACGTACCCGACGAGATCCTGCCCTTGCGCGAAGTCGGGACGCAACTCCATCAGCCGCGCGGCCATCGTCCTCATCGTGTCGGCGCGCGGCTCGTCCTGCGCCATGCGCACGAAGATCTGCCACGCGCGCGCCTGCGCGTCCCACAGTCCGAAACGGCGTCCCGTCGCCGCGCGATCGGCATCGAGGCGCGCGACGAGATCGTCGAACATCTGCACGCCTTCCGGCGGCGCGGCGCCGAGCGGGTTCGAGGAGCGGATAACGCCGGCGAAGAACGCGACGCCCGGCGACTTCGCATCCAGCTCGATCGCGTGCGCGAATCGATTCGGCGCGCCCTCGGGGTCTTTCGGCACGGCAATGCCCGCGCGCTGCGCGCTGCCGCGCAGCATCGCCGAGATCATCCATCCATCCGCGAACTTCGGATCGATCTCGACCACGCGATCGGCCTGCCGCACCGCGACGGTCATCAACTTCGCGGCGGCGGGCAGGTCGAGCGATCCCGAGAACAGCTCGAACATCGACGAGACCGCAGCGAGATAACGCGCGTCGCGCTCGACGGTGCGGTCGCCGGTCTCGGCCGCGATCCGCACGAGCCGCGCCCGGGCGAGCGCGATGCCCTCGACGTCGTTGCGGATGACGGCGTCCTCCATCATGTCGCGCGCGAACGACAGCTCGCGATCGGCAGCGCTGACGTTGCAGGAGAGGATGAACAGGAAGAGAAGCAGAGCGAGTTGTTTCATGCCGCCCAACATGCGTCGCGCGGGCGGCGCTTGGCCTGAGCGCAGGCTGAGCGTTCGCTGAGGAGTGGCTCTTGGCGGCTACGTCGACGTGAATTCCATCTCGATCCGATTCCGCCCGCCCTCTTTCGCGCGATAGAGCAGCGAGTCTGCGGCGGCGAGGGCGGCGGCGGAGTTGTATTCGTCCGCGACGAAAACGCCGAGGCTGATGGTGACGCGAAGGACGGGGGCGATGGAGGTGAAGTCGAGGCGCTCGACGGCCGCTCGCAAGCGTTCGGCGACATCCGCGGCTTGCGGGGCGGTCGCGTTGTGGAGGACGACGAGGAATTCTTCGCCGCCGATGCGTCCCAGTTGATCGAACGCGCGGAGCTCGAGGCGGCACGCGCGTGCGATGCCCTGCAGCACCGTGTCGCCGGCGGCGTGTCCGTACGTGTCGTTGATCCGCTTGAATCGATCGATGTCGAAGACGATCACCGCCGCGGGACGCGCGTCGCGCCGGGCGGCGTCGAGTGCGATCTCGGCGGCGGCGAGGATGTGGCGGCGGTTGGGGAGGCGCGTGAGCTCGTCGGTCATCGCCATCGCGCGCATGCGCCGCGTGTTCGCGACCTGGCGCCAGAACAAAATTGCCAGCGCCCCCGCGAGCAGTGCGGTGAGCGCGATGACGACGACCTGCAGTTTCTGGCTGCGCTCGCGGAGCGCGTTCTCGCGAAGGAGCGCGCGGTTTTCTTGATCCTTTTTCTCCGCGTCGAATTCGACGCGCAGGCGCGACGACAACTCGTCACGGCGCGTCTCGGCGAGCTTCTGCTGCAGCGCGCCGTGGCGTGTCGCAGCGATGTATGCGTTGCGCCAGTCGCCCAGCTTCTCGTACGCGAGCGCGGTCTCGTCCGCATTCTTTTCGAGATAACGGACGTTGTCGCCCTGCTCGTAATATCGCCGCGCCGCATCCAATTCGCGCAGCGCTTCTTCGAGCCGGCCGAGCCTCCGCAGCGCCATCCCGCGATACTGCCGCGTCATCGCGACGCCCTCCGCGTCGTGCGCTCCGCTGTAGTACGCGAGCGACGAATCCAACAGCGGCAGTGCCGTGGCCGCCTGTCCCTGTTTCGTCAGCGCGAGGCCGAGCGAGCGGTTGGTGTCCGCGACGTCCGGCTTTCTGTCGAGCTTCTGATAGATCGCGAGCGCGCGGCGATAGTGGTCCGCCGCCGCGCCGAAGTCGTTCCTGCGCTCGAACGTGCTGCCGAGGTTGAACAGCGTGTCCGCGACGTCGGCCTGCTCCCCATGTTTCTCGTAGTCGTCGAGCAACTGGCGGTAATACTCGATGGCGCGGTCGTATTGCGCGACGTGCGCGTCGGCGTAGACGTTGGCGATCATCGACAGCGCGTCGAGCTGTCCTTTCCGATCGCCGATGCCGCCGCTGATGCGATACGCCGACTGCACGTTCGCGAGCGCATCGGCCATCGCGCCACGGTCGTACTGCAGGTAGCCGATGCCGCGCAGCAGATCCGACTCGAGCCTCGCGTCGTGCGCCTGCCGCGCGAGAGCCAGCGCGCGGACGTACTCCCGTTCCGCATCAGCGCTCTTGCCGTCGAACACCAGCGCAGCCGCACGGCAGCGCGTCAGTTTCGCGCGCAATGGGACGTTGCCGGCGCGCTCCGCGGCGGCGATGCCGGTCGCGAACGCGCGATACGCGATTGCCGGCTCGTCGGCCCACGCGCATTCGAGGAGCTGCACGCGCGCGATGAGATTCGGATCGCGCTGCGCCAGCGGGTCGCGCTCGACCGCGTCCAACAGCTCGCGCGATTTCACCTTGTCATTCGCGCGAATCCGCTCCGCCTCGTCGAGCATCGCCGACAACTGCTGCACGTCCGCCGCGGACACGCGCAATGTGAGGAGGAGACAGGCTGCCAGAACGCGAAGGTTCATCGATCGCGAACAGTGTCTCACGCGGCCTCACGGGCGCCTGCGATCAACGGATGTTGTACAAGTACAGCACCGCCGCCCAGCCGCTCGGCAGCGGTGACGGCGGCTCATCCAATCTCTCGCCGTACTTGATCGTCATGTCGAGAAAGTAGCTGGCGTGGAAGAACGCTTCGAGCAGCGGCCGCGTCTCTGCATCCCAGCGCGCGTTCATTTCCATCGTGAAGGTCTTTCCAGTTCCATCCGCGACGATGCGCTCGAACTGTGCGTTCAGCGGTACGCCGGGCAAGAGGTCACGCAATGCATCGCGAATCGAAAGAGTGAGCTGCTGGATGCCGAAGACCTTGAAGCTTTGATGGTAGAAGCGGTACACCGAGTCTTCCACTCCCCATTCGTGCTGACTCGATCGCGAAGTTGTCGCAGAGCTGAAAGACGCTCTTTCAGATTCGTCAGCAGGCGTGTTTCGGTTGCGCGGCGATCGTTAAGGTTCATGATCCTTCCAGCGTTCAAGATTGTTTCACTATGCGGTGACCACTGGGGGCAGCGGTCAACCCGACCACGTACGATCCGGCAGCAGATCCGGAATCGCGTGAAATAGATGTGGAATGAACGCCCGGGCCACCTCGGTTGCGATCAAAAGAAGTTCGGCATATGGCGGGTCATGACGGTCAATCTCGCCTGACACGCGTTTTCGCGCGCGCGGTGGTTGGCTGCGCGCTTCTCGTGACTCTTGCCGCGCACGCCGATCCCTTTGTCCGTCCCGTGGTTTCCGGCCGCCGGCTCATGGTCAGTGCAGCTCCTTTCGAGCTGCGCTTCTTCGCCTATTCTCCCGTTCCCATCGGCGAGAATCCCAAGACCGCGGTGAGCACGGCCTACACCGATCCGCGTTTCCTGCGTCGCGACGGTCCGCTCATGACCGCCGCGGGGGCAAACGGCATCCGCATTTTCGACGCCATGACGATCAAGTCCGACGGCACGGGCGAGGTTCATACGAACCTCGCCTTCATCCGTGAAGCTGCGTTGCAGGGCCTCTGGGTCGTCATGGGAACCGGTTTTCCCTGCGACCTCGACTTCGCCAACGCGACGGTCCGCGCAAATGTCATTCAGGCGCACGTCAGCCTGGCGGCGCAGTTCGGTGCGGAGCCGAATGTGCTCATGTGGGCGCCGGGCAACGAAATGAATCTGGCCATCGCTGAGAACGATCGCGCCGACTGGTACAGCCTTCTCGAAGCGATCGCCTCGGCCGTGAAGACCGCGCAGGGGCCGGGCGGTCCGCTGGTCTGCGGAATCAACGGCGACGTCAACAATCTCGACGACACCACATGCGCCGGCTTGAATTTCGGGAACGGCGGCGCGACGACCGGCATGACGCTCGCGCCGTCGGTCGACGTCTGGGCGGTCAATCTTTTTCGCGGCTCATCGCTGGGAACTCTGCGCGAGGAGCTGCTCGCGGCTCCGGCGAAGCCGTATTGGATCGCCGAAATGGGGATCGACAGCTTCAATAACAACCTGTCGGTCCAGCAGGAGGCGCCCCAGGCGGCGGTGCTCACGGCTCTCTGGGACCAAATCCGTGTTTTCGATGACGTCCTCTCCGGCGCCGACATCGGTTTCTGGAGCGACGAGTGGTGGAAATGCGGCGGCGCCTGTCAGCAGGACAATTGCGGGAATCCTTTCGGCAACGGACCGGACAACTTCATGAACGAGGAGCATCTCGGCGTGATGCGGATCGCCGCGGGCGATCCCGGCGAGATCAATCTGGTCGTTCCCAAGCAGGCCTACAACGCTGTCCGCACGGCGTGGGCAGAAGCCTGTCCCAATGCGCTTGGACCCGAGCCTTTCCTGGCGGACTTCAACGCCGGAACTTCGAACAATTACGCCGGCTTTACCTTCGGGGAACAAAACGGATCCGCCATCGCTTCGGCGAACAATGCCGGCGGCGCCTCCGGAGGCGCCAACGACGTTGCCCTGCGCGTCGCACAGGCCTCCGTTCCCGGCTCCACTCCTTACATCATCGCCGTCCTCACGCTTTTCCCGTCCGTCAATACGAGCTACGACCTCCACTCCTTCGATACGCTTTCCTTCGACATCCGCAAAGGAACGTCGACATCGTTCGGTTCGTGGCTCGCGCGGTTGGAGGACTCCAGCGACCCTCCCAACGAATTCATGAACACGAGCGTGGCGCTGCCCGCGCTCACGACGTCGTTCCAGCACGTGCAGATTCCACTGACGAGCTTCACGTCAGGGTCGAAACCGGTGGATCTCAGCCGCTTGACACAAATCGTCTTCGCCGCCGTCCCGCCGGGATCGCGTCCTGCGAGCTTCGAGATCGATTTCATTCTCGACAACGTCCGCATCTACTCGTCATCCGCCCCGGCATCCTGCAATCGAGCCCCGACGGGCATTGCCCTGAGCTCCTCCAGCGTCGCCCAGGGCACGTCGAACGGTACGGTCATCGGCACTTTCTCTACGAGCGATCCCGACGCGGCCAACAGCCACACCTACACGATCGTCAACGACCCGTCGAACGGCGGATTCGCATTGTCGGGCCCCGATCTCGTGATTGCCGACACGACCCTCCTGACCGCGGCGCAGTCGCCATACAAGCTCACCATCCGATCGGCCGACAACGGCTCGCCGTCCCTCGCGCTGGAGCGGTATATCAATGTCGAAGTCTTCAGTACGTGTGCAGACCTGATCTCGCCGGTCGGAGCGAACCTGTCGTCGGCCGGCGGCAGCGGCTCGGTTCAAGTCACGGCCGCGGGAGGTTGCGCCTGGACGGCAACGGCGCCGGCCGGCAGCTTCGTGACCATTACCTCGGGCTCCTCCGGAACCGGAAACGGCATCGTGCAGTATTCCTTCACCGCGAACAGCAGCGGGAAGTTGCGATCCACGACGCTGACGATCGCCGGCAAGAGCTTCATCGTGTCCCAGAACGCGAGCGGCGTCACGATGACTCTCGCCGCCGCGGCGTCGTCCTCGCAGGTGGCGCTCTCCTGGAATGCGGCGGCCGGCGCAACGTCGTATGCCGTCATGCGCAGCGCGAACAACGCTCCTTTTACCAGTGTGACCACGACCGCCAATCTCTTTTATACCGATGCATCGGTCGCAGCCGGGACCGGTTACCGCTACCAGATCCTGGCGCTCGACGCCTGCCCGCTTTCGCTCGGCTACAGCAATCCCGAATTGGTCGTGCCGTTCTCCTGGACCGATCCATCGCTGAGTCCCGGGGCCATCGTGAGAGCAAATCACCTGACAGAACTGCGAAACGCAGTCAACGCCGCGCGCGCAGCTCTCGGCTGGGCCGCGCTCACATTCAACGGGACGATCACTCCGGGGCAAACCGTCCTGCGTAGTCACCTCATCGACATACGTACAGCCCTCGACGCCGTGCGCACAGGGGCGGGCATGGCCGCGGCTTCATACAACGACCCGACTGTGACGGTGAACGTCACGCCAATTCGCGCAGTGCATATTCTCGATCTCCGAGCCGCGCTTCAATGAACCGGCGAACCTGCTCCGCGGAGCAGGGGGGTGAGACCACTAGGAAACCTCTGAACAAGTCGTCATCCTGAGCCGGCGAAGCGCGGCGAAGGATCTCAAAATGCGAAACGCTTGCAATTTCGAGATCCTCCGCCGTCTATGCGACTCAGGATGACGTGCATCAGATGTTGTTCAGCGCTTCCCTAAGGAACCTCTGCACAAGTGTCATCCTGAGCCGCGAAGACGGCGAAGGATCTCCCGCCGACGGAGCGCTGGTCGTGCTTCGGCCGGGGATTCCTCGCCGTCTTCGCGGCTCGGAATGACACGACACAATTGTGCAACGCTTCCCTGACGTGTGAAAAATTTTGAGTCGCGAATCAAACTTTGACTGGTCGGGTCAACGTTTTGATTGACGCGACAAGACCTTTGCCTCGCGAGACAAGACCTTTGCCTCGCGAGACAAAACCTTTGCCTCGCGAAGCAAGTTTTTGATGCGCGCGGGCAGAATCATTGCCTGGCGAGTCGAAGTTTTTGCCTCGTGAGGAACATCCTGAGCTTCACACGGCAAATTTGAATACGCGAGGGGTCAAAACTTTGACTCGCGAGGGCAAACAGTTTTGTCTCGCGAGTCAAAGGTTTTGTCTCGCGAGGCAAACCCAATTGCTCGCGAGTCAACCACGTTGTCTCGCCAATCAACCGTTTGCCTCGCGCGGCGGCGTCAGTTTGCAGCGATCGCCGTCTGCGCTTTGATCCAGCGCTCGATGCGCGCATCGAGGAGATCGAGCGGCAGGCTGCCGCCCGCGAGGATCTGGTCGTTGAATGTGCGGACGTCGAATTTCGCGCCGAGTTGTTTCGACGCGCGAGCGCGCAGCTCGCGAATCTTCAGCTGGCCGATCTTGTAGCTGCAGGCCTGGCCGGGCCAGGAGATGTAGCGGTCGGTCTCGGATTGGATCGTCGGCTCGTCGACCGCGTGCGACTTGCGCATGAATTCGACGACTTGATCGCGGCTCCATCCCAGATCGTGAATGCCGGTGTCCACCACCAGACGCACGGCGCGGAACAGTTCCGAACGGAGACGTCCATAATCGGATCCCGGGTCCTGATAGAAGCCGACCTCCTTGCCCAATTCTTCTGCATACAGCGCCCAACCCTCGGTATACGCCGAGTTGCCGCCATGCTTGCGAAACTCGGGAAGTCCCTGAAGCGTCTGCTGCACGGATAGCTGCATGTGGTGGCCCGGGATTCCCTCGTGATAGGCGACGGCTTCGTCGTTGATGAAGGTGCGGCTCGCGAAATCGAAAACCGCGACCGAGACGCGGCCGGGTCGCTTCCCGTCCGGCGTGCCGGTTTGATAATGCGTCGCCGCGGCCTTCTGATAATCGGGAATCGCCTCGACGGTGACGGGTGCGGACGGGATGAGCGTGAAGAGCTGCGGCAGCTTCGGCTTCATCTGACGCACGTAGCGATCGAAATCGTCGACGATCGATTGTGCGGACGACGGTTTGTATTTCGGATCGGCTTCGAGGTGCTCGCGGAATGCGGCGAGATCCGCATAGCCGTTCGCCTTCGCCAGCGCGGTCATTTCTCCGACGATGCGATCGTATTCGCTCAGTCCGATCTTGTGGATTTCCTCGGGTGTCAGGTTCGTCGTCGTCAATCTCCGCAACGCGGCCTGATACCGCCGCTTGCCGCCGGGAAGGCTCTCGATCGAGAGCGTCGTCCTGCAATGCGGGGCGTACTCCGTGGTGACCCATTCGCCGAACTGCTTGTATGCGGGGAGGACTTCGTCCGCAACGGTCTTGGTGATCGAATCGGTGATCCGCTTCTTGTCGTCGTCGGAGAAGCTTGCCGGAATCTTCCTGATCGGGAGCAGGAACGGGTTCGCGGCAATGATTCCATTGCATTGCGCCGGAATCTTCTCCGCCAGGAACTTGACCAGGACCAGATGGTCCTTCACTCCGGCGCTCAGGACGTCTTCGGTATCGCGCAGCACCTTCGGGATCTGATGCAGGCGCGCAATGTAGTCGTCGTACTGCTTGACCGTCTCGAACGGCGCGGCGTTCGGGAGATCGGCGAGGCCGGTGTGAATGCCCCCTTGTGCGGTGAGCGGCATTTCATACCCTTTCAGGTTGAAATCGTCCGCGTTCTCCTGCAGATTGCGCAGAAACAAATCGTGCGAGGTGCGATCCTCTTCACTGAACCCGTCGGTTGAAATCGCCTTGATGCGCGCGAGAAACTTCGCGTTGATCTCGTGCCGCTGCATGACTCCGGCGAGCGACGCGTCGCCGAGCTTGTCGTTGTAACGGTAATCACCGACCGCGGTCGCCTGAGTAGGCGACAGCTTCAGATTCGTTTGCCACGATTCTTCGAAGAGCGCGTTCTGCGCCGCGAGTCTGGACTCGACGGAATTCGCCGCGGGCTTCTCCTGCGCGAACAGCGGCGAGACGGCGATCAAGGCGAGAAGGGGCAGAAGGCGGGTGCGCATCGCGTGAGGGTAGCGAATGCCGAGGAATGCTCATGTTACGGAAAAGAAACGGCCACGATCCGGACTTGACGTCGCCGCGTTGTCATGTATTTGCACATCGCCATACAATCGTCGTGTGAAGCGCAGCAGGCAGGCCTCCCGTGACCCGTCGCGTGACGATTGCGTGGCCATGGCGCGCAACTGCCTCAGCGCGAGCCTCCGCCGGACCGAACGGGTCGTGACGCGTCATTACGACGGATATCTGGCCGAGTCGGGCCTCACCGCGGTCCAGCTCCCGATCCTGGCCATCATCGCCGCGACCGAGGAGCCGACGTTCCGGTTGCTGGCGGAGGAGCTCGACCTCGACCGCTCGACGCTCTCACGCAACCTGGCCCTGCTCCGCGGCCGCCGCCTGGTGAAAATCGAAGCGTCCTCCGGACCCAAGCCCGGTCTCATCGCCCTCACCGCCAAGGGAAAAGAAGCGCTGCGCCTCGCGCACGGTTGCTGGCGCGAAGCGCAAGCGGCTCTCGCCGATTCCGTTTCCTCTCCCACCCTCGACGAGGCGATTCGAGTGCTCAAGAACCTCCGCCGCGCGATGCGCAGCCGTTGAGCAGCAACCCGGCCTGTTGATGATGCGGCGCTGTGCCGGCACAGAATCGTTTCCATATGTCCATGGCAATTCTCTGTGATGCATATACATTAGTAAACAGGTCGACCGCAAAGATCGGAATTGAAATCGATGAGAGTTCTGCGAGCTCGCTGTTCGTTCGAGCCGGCGTTTCAGCGCGTTCCAAATCGAGAGAAACCATGATGACTAAACTACGCCGCTCGCTTTTCCCGTCGCTGTTCGCCATGTCCATCATGCTGCTGACCGTCACCGCCGTCGCGCAGAACAAGATCGTTCGCGCCGGCAAGGACAAGATCGAAAACGAGTACATCGTCGTCCTCCAGGACGACGTCCTCCCGCAACAGGTGCCGGAGCTTGCCCGCCAGATCGCGAGCGCGCACGGCACACGCGCCGAGAAAATCTGGCAGTACACGATCAAAGCGTTCTTCGTCAGGATGAGCGAGGAGCGGGCGGAGCAGCTCAGCCGCCACCCGCTCGTCAAATACGTCGAAGAGAACGCGCGGTGGTATCTCTCCGCCAGTCAACAGACGAACGTCAATTCCATCACGTGCGATCCGGCCGTCAACTGTCCGGTCGTCGACGACAATCGCCTGTGGCACCTCGACCGCGCGGACCAGAACTATGCGTCGTCCACGAACCGCTACTCGTATACGAGCGACGGAACGAACGTCACGGTGTACGTCGTCGATACCGGCGTCAATAAAAACCATCAGGAGTTTGCCGGCAGCGGACGCGTACAGGCCGGATTCAACGCGACGGGGGATCTGATACCGGCCGATGACCCGTGCATGGGCTTCGCCGCGCCGCTCAGTGTCCCTGCCCAACCTTATGAACAGTCGCTGCTCAAGTCCGAGTTGCTCCTGAATGGTCACGGCACGGCCGTGGCCTCGGCGCTGGGCGGCAGACGTACGGGCATTGCGAAGAATGTCACGATCGTCCCGATCAAAGTGGCCCCTTGCGATGGCAATTCCGGCCGCCAGCGCCAATCGAGCCATTTCTATCAACAGAACCAGATCATGTATCACTCTCCAAACAGCGGCGCCAATTCGGGGGTGATCTGGCGCGCCATGAATAGCGGCACGACGGCGGCCACCGATCCGGGAGACTGGCCTAATTTGGTTGGCACGGTGAGAGTCGACGGCACGATCACCTGGAAAGCGGTCCTGGACACCATTTCGACCACAGACACCATCATCGCTGGATTGGACTGGATTCTCTCGCCCTCCAATCCGGGGCCGAAAAGCTACGCCGTGGTAACGCTGAGCACCTACAAGCTTGCAACGGACCTGCAAGCCTCCGGGGTCGAACAGTCGATCAAGAATCTTCTGGCGAACAACATCACCGTCATTGCGTCGGCGAACAATCAGAACGGCAATGCCTGTGATACCACCCCGGGCCGAATGTCGATCAACAATCCCGATTCCAATATCGCCAACAACGTCATCACCGCGGGCGGCACGATGATCATCAACCGGCCGTGGACCGTCGATATCTCCGATGTCGGCGGCAATGTCGCCGACGGTCCGAATCCCAACGGCTTTTATGGTCTCGAGCCCGCGTACGACTCGACGAAAGCAGTGCGTGATGGCCGCTGGATCTGCGGTGCCGGCGACTCATCGGAAATCTGCTCGAACACGACCGCTATTCAGTCGGGAAATCCGGGAAACTCCAGCAATTACTATTTTTTCCAAGGCGGCTCCAATGCCGGTCCATGCGTGACGCTGTTCGCGCCGGCGAAAAATCTGTTTGTCGCCTCGATCGGGAGCGCAAATAGCTATCGCGATGCGCGCGTCCGCGGAGGGCATGCCAGCGGTACGTCGTGGTCGGCGCCGATCGTCGCCGGATTCGCCGCGCGCCTCCTGCAGAACAACCCGACATTTACTCCCGTGCAAATGCGAACCGCGCTGCTGAACAACAGCGTCGGCACGCTCGACGCGGCGACGCTGAACACGTTCGATTATCAGGGACAGCCGATTTCCGGTACTCCCAACAAGCTGCTCAAGCTCAGCGACGTGAACATCACCAGCCAGCCCGTTTCCGTGACGAGCTCCGGACCGGCCACGCTCACCGTCATCGCCAGCGGTACCTCGGCGCTGTCCTATCAGTGGTACCAGGTGAGCTCCGGCTTCGATCTCGCGACCTACAACTACGGCGCGCACTCGTCCACGCCGATCGCGGGTGCGACCGCAAGCACGTTCACCGCGCCCGTGTCCTCGACTCCCAAATCGTATTGGGTCCGGGTCACGAATGCCGGCGGCTCCGCGGACAGCACCATCGCGACGGTCACGCCGGGGCAGCAGTGCGTGGCCGGTATGATCACCCAGCAGCCGCAGTCGCAGACGATCATTCCGGGCGCCTCCGCCACCATCAGCGTCGCGGTCAGCGGCACCGGACCGTTCAATTATCAGTTCTATCAGGCGCCGGTCGGCTTCTACCAGAATCCTACCGGCATCAGCACGGCCACCATCAATACCGGCCCGCTGGTGACGACGAAGCAGTATTGGGCCGAGATCAACGATACCTGTCAGGGAACGCTCCTCCGCAGCGATGCAGCCGTCATTACGGTGCAATGCACGGCGGCTCCGATGATCACGCAGCAGCCGACGTCGCGGGTGACGTCCCCCGGCCAGTCGACGACGCTGAGCGTCAGTGCGACGCAGGCGGTGTCGTACCAGTGGTATCAGGGGAATTCCCCGTCGACAGCCACACCGATTTCGGGTGCGATCAATTCGACGCTCACCGTGGCGCCGCAATCGACGACGAATTACTGGGTGCGCGTGATGAACGGGTGCGGCAACGCCGACAGCGTGACTGCGACCGTTTGTGTCCTGCCCGGGATCACCGCGCAGCCTACGCCGCGCATCATCAATCCCGGCCAATCGACGACGCTGACCGTGACAGCCATCAACGCCACCTCTTATCAGTGGTATCAGGGAACGGCTCCGTCGACGGCGACGCCGGTCGGCACCAACAGTAATTCGCTCACCGTGACGCCGGCGGCGACGACCAGCTACTGGGTACGCGTGAGCAATTCCTGCGGATCGGTCGACAGCAACACCGTGGTCGTCACGGTCGCACCGGCTCAGCCGCCGCAGATCACGCGGCTTCAATCGGCATCTTCGCTGGCGAATTCACAGACGAGCATCACCGCCAACTGGCCCCAGCCGACGCAGGCGGGCACGTTCCTCGTCGCAGTGGTCTCCGTGTGGCTGGATCCGTACGCGAATTTCACCGCCCCTGCCGGATGGTCCCACGCCGTGACGTCGGAGTGGAACAACGTCAAGGTCGCGATCTACTACCGCCCCAACAATCCCGGCGCGCGAACTTCCGAGACGTTCACCTGTTCGCCCGGCTATCACGACATGACGCTCTACATCCTCGAGTACGCCGGCATCGCGGCGACGAATCCGCTCGACAAGACGGCCCTCAACGGCGCCGCCACGAACAATGGCTACGTCCAGACGGGATTCACGGCCAACACGACCCAGGCGAAGGAGCTGGTGATCACCGCGCTGACGACCTACACGCAGACCGAGTTCACCACCACCCCCGCGGACGGTTACACCGAGGTCTATGACCAGTACATGCTGTACCACCTGACGACGGCCATGTACGAGAAGATCACGACGGCGATCGGCTCCTACGGCCACGGCGCCACGGTGGGCGTACCCGCCGAATATGTGGGCGCGGTCGCCACATTCAAAGGCGCGAACTGAGACACATCACAAACCGCCGCCGCGTCTAACGACGCGGCGGCGTTCGGATTTCACTCCGGAGCGGGAAAAAACAGCAGCTCGCGCACCTCACCCACCGTATCGCAGGCGATGGCGCCCTTGCGCGCCCACGCCAGTGCCTCGTCCATATTGGCGGCCTCCAGAATCCAAAAGCCGCCCATGTGCTCTTTGGTCTCGGTGTACGGTCCGTCGGTGACGAGCACTTTACCGTCGGACTGCTTCCGCACCGTCCTGGCGTCGGCGGCCGGGGCAATCCCGCAAGCGAACTTCCTGATGCCGGCGGCAATCATCTCGCGGTTGAGCGCATGGATCTCTTCGATCATCGCTTCGGTGACGGTGGACGGGTCAAAGTCGTCGGGCATGTAATTCGCGATCAGGTACTGAGGCATGAATTCTTCTCCTTCACGTTTCGTGGTGACTGCGTTTGCCCTGTAGTCGTCGGGGAGACCGGAAATCGACAGCCACTCCAACTTTTATTTCAGCTGGCGAATCCGCGCTTGCAGGAATTGCCGCTCCGGCTCCTGTTGCGTCAGCGCCAGAGCTTTCTCATAAGAAGACCGGGCCTCGGCCGTCCTGCCGAGTCTGCGGTACATCTCGGCACGGGCGGAATGCGCCAGGTAGTAATTCGTCAATTCGCCATGTTCCAGCAGCGCATCGATCTGCGTCAGACCGGCTGCCGGACCATCGCACATGGCAATGGCCACGGCACGGTTGAGATAGACGACCGGCGAAGGCTGGATTCGCAGCAACTGGTTGTAAAGCGCAACAATCTGCCGCCAGTCCGTCGCAGCCGCCGATTCCGCCTCTGCATGGACGACGGCAATCGCAGCCTGCAGGGTGTAATGGCCGAAGCGGCGGGTTTTCAGCGCTTTCTCCACCAAGGCCACTCCCTCCGCGATCTGTTCGCGGTTCCAAAGCGCGCGGTCTTGATGCTCCAGCAAAATGAGCTCTCCGGCCGGCGAGGTCCGCGCCGCGCGGCGGGATTCCTGCAGCAACATCAGAGCAAGCAGCCCAAGGACTTCCGCCTCCGGCTGGAGCTCGGTCAGCAGCCGCCCCAACCGAATCGCCTCGCCGGTCAGCTCGGGCCGCGTGACCTCCGCTCCCGCCGCGGCCGAATAGCCCTCGTTGAAGACGAGATAGACGACGTGAAGCACCGCGTCCAGCCGCTCCGGCAATTCCTGCGGCGCCGGCACCTCGTAGGGAATCGGCGTCTCGCGAATCTTTGCCTTGGCGCGCACGATGCGCTGAGCGAGCGTCGCCGGCGTCACGAGAAATGTGCGAGCGATTTCTTCCGTGGTCAGACCGCAGACTTCGCGAAGGGTGAGCGCAACCTGCCCCTCCAGAGGCAGAGCGGGATGGCAGCAGGTGAAGATCAGGCGAAGGCGATCGTCCTCGATCTCTTCCTCTCCGGTCTCTTCATTCCCGCCGGAAGCGTCGTGGACGCGCGATTCCATGTGCGCAACAAGATCTCGCTGCGCCCCGTCGAAGCGCGCGCGCCGGCGGATCCCGTCGATGGCCTTGAAGCGTGCCGTTGAAATCAGCCAGGGACGCGGCTTCTCCGGAATCCCGGTCTGCGCCCACGATTCCAGAGCGGCGGCGAATGCCTCATGCATGGCCTCTTCGGCGAGATCCAGATCCCCGAGGAGACGCACCAGCGTCGCCAGAACCCGCCCCGATTCCGAGCGGTAAAGGGTTTCGATGGTTTTGCTGAGCTGTTCGGGTGGGGGTGGCGGCATCGACGGCACGCTACCAAAGGGGAGGCTGCCGTACAACGGCGCTCGGGCTTACCTGGGCGCAAAGCACGATGAACCGCCACCTTCAAACCGCCAAAGCGCTCGCCGATATCACGCGCTGCTTCCGCTTCCACGGCCAACGCCACACTTTCGCAGCACCCTTGCAAGTGGGAGAAGCCGCCGCTCCGTCTTGTGGCGAAGCGGTGTCTAACATCCTCGGTGTACTACACGTGCGGACCGGCCGCGCCGCACTGCTCCACGCCTGGTGCGCACGTGGCCACTACGGGCGGGATCATCGCTGCGATGCTTGCCCACGGCTATTCCGTCGAGGACGTGCGGAAACACGATCTCGATCTCCTTCCAAAGGAGTGGATTCCCTCGACTCTGCCGCCAGCCACGATGGTTGCGACGTCGTCCTTGATCTTTGGCGCGATCACCTGCTGGAGGAAACATGCAAAGACAAGCGGACGAGGAGAGACGAGTCCGATAAAATGCGAGTTGTCTCCCACTGGATGCTGGTCGAGGTACGTCCGATAAGTTTCGAAGTCGCGGCCCTGATCGCCTCCAGCAGCAACGGGACCGGTTGCAGGCGGGATGTTTGAGCAGATGCGCTGCCGCGTAGGTGACGACACAAGTGCTTGAACTGATGGTGCGCGTTCTCCGCGTGTAGTTGACTGAGCTGATACCGAATCTGCTTTCGTAAGCTCTCAAGGTCCGTCATGAGCGATCACGGCGAGATTCGTATGCTAGGTTGCCGGCCCGAGGAATTTGTCTCCGTTGAAGTGGATCATGTGGTCTGGGTTCTCGGCGATCCAGACCTCCGTCTCCCACGCGATATTGTCGATGTGCCGGCGGAACTCCTTGAAGTCCGGGAAGGCGGAGACGTAGATCCGTTCGGCTGTGCATGACTTGAGCGCACGCTCCATTTCGAGCTTGCGCTTGGGCGAGACCGGGCCGTGCGAGGTGACGGCTTCGATGAGGAAGAGCCAGTTCCGTGACTTGTCGTAGAGAACAATGTCCGGAAGCTTGTCGTGCTTCGTGATCGGCACACACAGCTTGCGTAGCGCGTCCTCTTCAAGGATGAGCGTCTTCTTTGCCGTGTCGCCGAAGTAGAGGATCGTGGAGCCGGGCACGAAGCGTGCGGCAAATTCGCCGACGACGGCTGCTTGCACTTGGTTGTGCTTTCCCGGTGAGAGCGTGAACTTCCTTCCGTCCGCGAGCTTCACGGGCACGAGGTGCATGCGCTTGCTCGCCGTGTAGACCGCGAGCAGGCTGCCGTGGCTCTCCCGAAAGGCCGCTGCCTCCGCTGCGAACTGCTTCGTGCCGTAGCTGCGAATCACCTCGAGCGCGCTATTCGACAGCGCGTATTGCGTGTTCGGACTATTTGTCGCGAGATCATCGGCATTGCGATCGACGACGCGCGCCTGTTCGAACTGATGGATGGCCTGACGCCTGAAGGTCTCGCGCGTGTTCTCCTTGTACGGCTCGATGCCGGCGGGCACGCGGTACTTCGCATTCGTAAAGACGATCATGTCGTGAATGCGCAGAGGGCGTCGTTCGGCCGCGGACCAGCGTGATCGTTCGCGCATACCGGCGAGCGCGAGGAGCGTGTACGCTGCGACGTCGTTCTGCTGCTTGGGTGGAAGCCCGAGCGCTTTCAGGATTTCCTTCGCGTCCTCAAGTTTCGCCATGCGCTGTCCCGGCCAAGTCTTCCGCGAGATCAGCCGGGACATCTAACGCGTCGGCGATGACGCGGTCAAGTTCCTCGGTACCTCCCCGCTCGATGAGCCGCCCGATCGCCTTGATTGTCTCGGCCGGAGGCAAGGGAAGGTTGCGCAGCTCTGCCGCGCTCACCTGCGTGTTGCCATTGGAGATGCGGAAGAACCGGTCGATGATTGCGCTGTTCAGGAGCGCGGCGAGTCCCAACGCCTCGGCATGCGTCAGCTTGCCCTTAGGTCGGTGCACGTAGTTGAGATGATTCTCGAGTCCGATCATGCTGCCGGGCAACTGGCCCTCGAAGAGGGGAGCGGCGACGATGCGGCGGTGCTCCTCCTTCGCGCTGAAGCGTCGCATGACGACGTACGTCGCATTTGGTAGCAGCAGGTACTTCGAGTCGGCGCGGTTCGCGATGTACTGGCGTTTATTCGAGCCATCGACTGGCCACCGGATATCCATTCTTCGCACATGCTGGAGCCAGAGCAGCGGTACCTCCTTCGTGCCGTTGGGCTTCTCGTGGAGGAACTCCAGCGCGCGGAAGGCAACCACGGGACCGGTGGAGACGCTCAGGCCGAGCGTGTGTAGCGTTTCCGGCCAAGACCTGATGAAGGTGAGCACGCGGTCGTCCACGTCGGTGGTCGGGATGTGCACTGCGAGGTCACGGGAGCGCAGGTCGACGACGTCGCGGACTGGGACGCTGCGGGTGGTGCAGTGGTCGAGGTCGCGGACACCTGCGCTCGTCGTGATGGTGACCGGTGACTCGACGCGTGTACGGCGCGCCCGCATAATGACGTTCTCCTGGAGGATTTCGTCCTTGCGGAAGGCATCCTTACGTGACCCGAAGAGATGGATTGCCTCCGGCAGTACGTTCGCGAAGAGAACTTCGCGGAAGCGACGGAAGTATTCGCCGGTCGTGAAGCTGCGCGGCGTGATCGTTACCATCACGCCGTCCTTGCGCAGCAAGCTGGCCATGATCGCCATGAAGATCGCGTAGATGTTCGGTTGGCCGTGCACGATGTGCGCTGCGGCTCTAGCGCGACGATCATCCTTGAGGAGCTTGAAGTATGGCGGGTTTGCGATCGCGATGTCGTAGCGCTCGCGATGCTCGTTGAAGAGCGAGGGTTGGAGGTATGAAGCATTCTCCAGGACGAAGTCGTCACGGTGCACGCGGAACGTACAGGCAATGTCGTGATCACCGAGCCACTCAGCGGTGTGCGTGAGCACGTGCTCGCATACGGTCGCGAGCCGTGGGTGCAGCTCGTACACGTCGATGTGGATCGTCGCTGCACGGCCGACGAGCCGCTCGCAGACTAAGGCGGTCAGAATTGCGGTGCCCGCGCCCGGCTCAAGGATTCTCACTTCGCGTCCAACCGGTAGCGCGAGATTGGCCATGAATGCGGCGACCTCTGGCGGCGTGAAGAACTGGCCAAGTGCGCGGCGCTCGTCCATCGAGGCACTCGCACAGTACTCAGTGAACGCGCGTGCCGCGAACGCCGAAGGACTTTCCTGCGGTGTTGCTTCTTCCTCGCGTTGCGTCGCTGTCGAACGCCTCACCAGACAGCCTCCTTCAAGCGATGGTACCTCGGTACCTCGCGAAGATCGAGAACATCGGTGCGTAGTGAGCGCACCGTCTAAGAGCACCTGCAACTCCGCGATCGTGCGTCCGGTCGTCTTTCGGTTATCCATGTTCTCCAGGCAGAGACGCTCGCCAAGTTGCCCGCCAGAGCGACGGCGTCTGCAACAGTTCTGGATGCACGATGACCGGCCACGAGTCGGGCAATACGAGCAGGAACTCGAACACCGCGTGTTCGTCCAGAGTCTGCAGCTTGCTCGGCGCATGGAAGGAGACGTACTCGAACCCTCGAGATCCAGACTCGGGATCGCGTCAACGAGCAACGGCAGCTCGTGATCCCGCAACGCAGAAAGCTCCACGGCGTCAATCCGCGGCACATCGCGCTGGACAGCCAACCCTGTAGCGAAATCGCCCTTGGCCAGTGCGCCGGTCGAGAACCCAATCGGTTTCATCAGAACACTCAAAGTCGCGAATCAGCATCTTCAGTTCTGGATGGACATCGAAAAAGAGCCGTGTGATGCCTTGCCGGACCGTTGGCTGACGTCTCGCAGTCCTGCGTAAGTCGGATCATCGAGCGCATCTTCGAACCGGACTGTTTCGAGCTTCGTGCATGCATCAGGGTCGGCGAGGGCATGCAGGAACTGATCGTACGACGAGAAGATGTCGTCCGCGATATCGTTGTCGCCGGCTTCGAGCACGACGCGAGCGAGTAGCTCCAGCGGCGGGACGTCGGTCTGGCTCCGAATCAGGTCGGCGAGCATGAGGAAGTACTGCTCATCATTCTCCACCTGGTGGAGTTCAGGCGGTGCGAAAAGGTCGCCCGAAAAGGCAGCAAGCAAGCCCCAGATGAAGAGCAGCTTTCGTGAAAAGCGCAGCTTCACGTTCCGAATCCCCCAGCCCTGCCGGCTGCGCTCCCACATCTTCGAGGCGTAATCAGACGCCATCGTTCGCCAGTAGCGAACGACATCGTTGAGCAGAAAGTGCGGGACGACCTGTCTCCGCCCGCTTCTGCTGCGGACCGAGCGATCGTGAAGGACGTACCGTGCGAGGATGTTGCGAATGACCCGCTCTCGCACGACGGCAGCCGATGTCAATTTGCTTTCCGCGAAGTCATCGATCCTTTCGGCGATGTCAATTTGCTTTCCGCGAAAGCAGTAGTGCATCGGCGACTTGCCGAGCGTCCGCGGGACGACTGGACATCGCCAGCGTGAGGAGAATGCGCGTCATGGCCGAGCGCAAGATATGCGGCGCGCTCGGCGCCTCTTGGAAGATCGACAGCAGTTCGCCGAACGCCTGCAGCGCCTGGCGCGGCTTCATCAACCGGACGAATAGCTGAATGCGCTGGCTGAGTGCGCGACAACGCCACAACGTCGTCTCGCCACGAACCGGCCACCCGCGCTCCTCGCGGGCGGCGACCTCGAGCACCTCGCGCAGCGCGCGATCGGCCCGCACCATCGATCCGCCGAGGAGTTCCGCCTCAGCTAGCGAGAGTTCGATCTCCGCGTAGCGGCGCGTGAGGTCCGTCGTGCCGGTGTGCGACGGCGCGAGCACCTCGCGCGCGCCGTCCAGAGCGACGCACTGTTGGTGAAAGGCTGCCGCGTTGCGCGCAAGCTCGTAGCCGCCGTTGTAGAAGTCGAACGCGGCGCGGCTGCGACCCAACGCGGAGCTGAGGCGGCCGCCGAGCAACGTGTCGTCGAAGACCGCGGAATCGAGATGCGCGACGATGCGCGACCCGGCTTCGACGAATGCGCCTTGCTTAGCCACCGCCAAGCGCGCTGACAACATCATGATCTCGTGTGCGAAGGTCGATTGCGGGCCAGAGATCGATTCCGAGATGATCGCTTTCGCGCAGAGATACAGGCGCGCGGCCTCCATGTCTGAAGGTTGCAGTTCCGTGATGCGCTGCACCTGCGCGGCGTCGATCTCGAAGCCGCCAAACGCTGCGGCGGTCAGGTACGGCAGCACTATGCGACCGTCCGCACGATCGAGCACGCTGCCGATGCGGCTTTCGAGGAAGTGGTCGAGGACCGCGGGCAAGCGGGTCAGCTCGCGCTCGAATCCAGGCACGTCGTTGACGCGGACCCGCTCGTTGTAGCGCGTTACGTAACCCCCGTCGATCGCCCAGAGGAGGACGTTGGTGACGAACAGCGCGTTGCCACCGGCCTTGCGGTAGATTGCGTGCGCGAAGTCCTTGCGTTGCTCCGCGCTGACGCGTGACTCTAGCGCGGCCGCCAGCTCGGTCTCACTCAACGGACAAATATCGGCGAAGGCAACTCGCTGAGTGTCGGTGCGCAAGCGGTCGAGCAGCTCGCCGAAGCGAGGGTTGTCGTAGCCAGTGCGGTACTCGAGCAGCAGGCGCATATCGCCCCATCCGATATCGCCGATCGCGGAGAACAACAGTTCGAGAGCGCGCACGACGCGGGGCGCGAGGTGATGCGCGTTGCTGATCAGCAGCATGCGCCGCCGCGGGTTCTGGGACAGCAATCTCGCGCAAAGGAACGTGAGCACTTCGACGTCGACTGCGTGCAGCTCGCCGTCCGCAAGCAGCCGCGCGACGACCTCGGCATCGGTGCGCCGGTCGTCGGTGAGAAGGCGCTCCAGCGATGCTGCGAGCAACTCGCGGTCAGGAGGCTCCGCCGCCTCGCCGAATTCGGGGACGATCAGCCACCAGAGCATGCGAAAAAAGACGCTTTCGCTGCTGTCCGGCGTGGCGGTGATCGTCAAGCATCGGTAGTCGCGCTGCGTGTGCAACGACGTGCAGAGCTTCAGGCAAAGGTACGTCTTGCCGACGCCACCCTCGCCGCCGATTACCAGCACATTGGGGGCCCGCCGGATCGGCAAGGCTCGCGATCCATGCTGACGTCGTGTCGCTGCGAAGGTCGTCGATGAGAGTACCGATGCCGTGCTGCGCGAGTTCGCCGAGCGAGACGGTGAACTGGCCGGAGGTCTTGCAGTCGACGCTCAAGGCGATCCGCGCACCGTCCGGCAGCGCGGAGAGCAACTGCGGCGAGATCGTGCAGACCGTCTTGCCCTGCGACTTGCGAGTGGATGGCGTACAGGCGCCGCGAAGGTGCAGCTCCACGGCGTCGCTGGTCACAACACCGATGGCGAAGTCATGTGTACACGCGCCCGGCGTGATCTCCAGCGCGTACGTCTTGCACGCGTCGAACGTCACGCTTTCAACGTTGTCGGACAACGCAACGATGCGGTTGGTGAATGCGTCCGATACGCGGAGGACCCAGCGCCGCTGCGGCGCGACAGTCTCCTCCGGGAGGGGCAACGGAACTTCCGCGACCGCCGGCCCGAGCAGCTCGGCCAGACGCCAGTGCGCGAAGTGGATGTTGCCGAAGATGCCGCGCCGGTTTCCAACGGTAAAGAAGTACCTCGCGTACTCCCAGGCTTGCGGCCCCATATCGAGCGATGAGACGATCATCAGCAAGTTCGGCGGCTCTTTGATCGCAACGCAGAACACTTTCGCGGCGTCCGCGAACTCGAGCGGCCGGTTGTAGTGCTTGCATTCGATGTACGCGGTCTGGGTTGAAAACCCGGGAAGCGCGTGCGCACCTAGGTCGGGCGCGGGCCTTCGGACCGTGATGACGATGTCGATCGGCCCTTTCCTGTTCCGATCAATCTCCACACGCGCACCGCTGCTGCTGAACAGAGCTTTCTTCGCCGCTTCGAAAACGAGATCCTCGAACATTTGCCAGCAGTCGGCAGACATAATTTGTAGTTATCGATCCGAGACGGGCGAGTTGGCCCAGGATCCGCCCTGGTCGGGGGTTCGGATGACTCGTGAATTCAGTGCTGCGTCAGCGGATGGGCCGATTCATGTGGCGATGATGCTGCGATGCTGAAGCAGACGCTGGAAGTGACGGATGTCCACGCCTTGTTCGAGAGGCCTACATGGTGTTCGACTGAGTTTCCGGGCAGTGCGCGTGAAGGCTATACTTGGTATTGTCACGCGAGGGCGAATGAAGTGCGAGGCGTCGGCTCGAAGATCAATCCGTCGCGTCGCGCGCCTGCTCGCGACAAGATCAGATGTGGCCTTGATCTCTTTGCCCGGTTGCTTTGAACGCCAGCGAGAAGCGCGAAGCTCACCATCGAATTGTGAGGTTCAACGGTTGAGCGGCAGCTGCCACACCTAAACTATTAGCACGCTGAGACTTATCGTTTCGCCAGTTCCACTGTGTGAATGACGATCCCCGTCCCTGGATATCCTAGGATGTACGTAGTTTCAGTAGTTTACGAGCGACCCGGGATATCCCGGGATAGCCTGGGATGGCCGTAGGCCGACCCTGCGAACACTCCGCGAACACTATCGTGCTTGTTCGGGACGATTTCGCATGCTCGAAACCTAGCAGGCTTTCCGGTTTGCGCACAAAGTCGAATTTACAGCGGGCTCTTTTTAGTCTCCTGCGCCGATCGCAGTGCGTCGGGTTCGACGCCGAATAGGGGTGCTAGCAGATACCCGGTGTATGTGACGTAGAGGGCTTCTAGCGCTGTGAGGAAAAGCTTTGCTTGATCGAAGTCCTCAAACGCGCGGTTGAGTGCGCGCAGGATGATCGTGAGCGCGATCGTCATGCTAAAGAGCACCGGTAGTAACCACGTGAGCGTCACGTAGGCGGCATTGACGCGTTTGCCGCGCGGCGCGTCATGGCGATGCTGTGCGAAGTATCGGATAACAACGGTGGTGATTCCGGCGAACATGGGGACAACGATTGCCAGAAGTGTGGTCATGTCAGGGAATTCATACCCGCCGAGGAAGAAGCACACAATGATCGTTGCAATGATCGCAAAGTGGGTGATTACCCAGAAGAGTCCGATCCGCGTGCGAAGCTCTGCGTCGGTCATTTGTCTACCTCCAAGCGTTTGAGTGTTGTGAGGAGATCACCCAGATACCCGATGAGTTCTGGATAGTGTTCCAGATCCATGGGTCGTGTGTAGCTCTTCGCCGGCGGGGGTGTGCTGCCGATGCCCGGCGCGTAGGATCCGTCGATGGTGACCACGAGCTGCGATGGGTCTCCTTCGATGTTCACGATGACGAGTTGGAGTTTTTCCCAGCGATGTGCACCGAGGAGGACTTCGTCTCGCAGCGCATCGGCCGTCAGGAGGAGTATGTTCGGTCGCGAGTCGACTTGGACTCGCCCGCGCGCAAACCGGTCGCGCAAGTACACTTCACTTGCCGCCAGTAGTCTCTGGCCGGACGTGACGACGGACGACATCGTGGCGGCCACCTCAGACCCTTCACTGCCACCTCCACTCCAGCCCATCTCGTACTCCCTGGCAAACTCGTCCCGGTACTGTCGTGTGTAGTCTGTCGTGCAGTAGAGGTGGTCTAGGCGATCGAGGGACTCATCGTTGAGCCTGTACGTGAGTTCCCAATACGGATTCGTGGTCTCGGCAACGATCCGAAGGTTTACAGCGCTAGGAGTGACATCGAGCTCGTCAGCCATGCGATAGATCATGCGCAACGCCAACGTTGGGCCCAGCTCAGCTATGAGGTCGTTCCACAATTTGCTGAGGTGGACTTCGTTATGGGGTTCTGTCGTGCTCAGAAGGAGTGTCACTTCCCACTCATGGTCCACCCATGCAACTTCGTCGACCGCGAGAATCCCTTGCAGGCCGCTCGTGGCCAGCCAGGTTGCATACGACTCGCAGACCGATATTGGCGCAAACCGCCTTGGGCGGGGAGTCTTGGGGGGTGCAATGGCGGCGGCCGCAGCAGCATCGCGAAGGAGATTCAGGAACGCACTTTCGTGACATGGCGCTTGATCAGTATTCTTCCCCTCGTTGGTCCCCGTGCCACCTTTGGCTGTCTCGCCGGTAGTGTCTGGTTCAGTACCGCCACGAGCCACAGCAGCATCCCGAACGTAGCGATTCAGCAAGTCGACTTCCTGACACAACGCTTGTGCTTGGGTCAGTTGAATTGCAAGCTCCAACTCAGGTTGGGTCTTCGGCAGTTCGAAAACAATTTTGTTCCCCATGCGGTCTGGAGTCGCGGTATCACCCTCCGCGCTGTTGCCGGTATCTGCCGCCGCCGCGCGTCCAGGGGCTGTGGATCGGGGCTTCGGCGTAGAGACGAGCGAACAGGCCTGCAGCCCTAGAACAGCCACCCAAAGCAGTTTCCTCATCGGTTGCTCCACTTGGTCCCCAGGTTGACGCTACAACGAGGAGTGACATTCGCGACGGTTTTCCCTACCAGCGGAAACAAGTGCAGCTTGGTAGGCGCTAGCGGACTCGAACCGCTGACCCACCGTGTGAATGATGCTCCCCGTCCCTGGACATCCCAGGCTATCCGTAGTTTCAACAGTTTACGAGCATCCCAAGATGTCCTAAGACGTCCCAGCCGTAGTGCGACCCTGCGAACACTCCGCGAACACTTCCGCCGCCATCAGGTGGACTCCACGCTCGCCGCTTCGGTCGGGATGCGATTGGTGAGAAGCATTTCGCAGAATGCCTCGCGGGTCATGTCGAGCACTGGTTCCGACGCCCCGGCGTCTCCGAGGAGTTGCGGTCCGAGGAGCGCCTTTCGGTTGAGCGCATCGAGAATTGCGGAATCGATGGTGTCCTCACCCAGCAGCCGTAGATACGTGACGGGCAGGGACTGTCCGATGCGGTGATTCCGATCTTGGCTTTGCGCGTAGAGGTCGTAGCGCCGCCGCCTCGCGGAGCACCTCCGCGATCGCAAGTCGAGCCGGCTGCATCGCGACAGGTGAGGTCGGAATTCTTGCGACGATCGCGCTCGCGATTCTCCTCGTGACGTGGCCGACAGACCTCGTGCATCTCGCCTTCGCCCTCGTCGCGGGCGGACTCCTGGGTGTCGCGCTGCGCTCATTCATTCGTGCACATCATGAACGCCAATCCCTACCAGAGCACGACGCGCACTGAAGAACTCTCGACCGAGCGCACCGTGATCATTGACCCGGCGACGGGCGAGGTGATCACGATCGGTGCACGCATCGAGCGCACCATGATCGATGAAGCCTCGGGCCAGGAGCGGCGGGACGTGATGAACGTCGTCGTACCAACAGCCGATGGCAAGCAACTCCTCTTCCCGTACAACGAGCCGCTCTATGCGTGCGCGAGCTGCGGCGCAAAGCCGCTTGTGCACGCCATGCAGTGCGCCGCCTGCGGACGGTTCATGTGCGACGCGTGCCGCATCAAGACAGAAGCCGGCATCATTTGCCGCACGTGCGCCGACAAACCGTGGTGGGCGAAAGCATGGGAATGGCTCACGAACCTGTAGCGCGGCTCGACCCGCAACGCTTTCCGACGACGCGCGAACGCCGCGCGGATGATCGAGCAATCGACGCGATCCACGCCGATGTGCGCCGGTACGCGCTCGACGAACACTTCCCGCGCATCCGTCAGCTGCTCAATCGGCTCGACCGCTCCGGGCGCGAACGTGATCTGCGAGAGCTGCGCGATGTCATCACACCGCATGTCACGTACCACGAACGCGAATATCCCTTCGCCGTAGCCCCATCGGGCACATTCAGTGGGGATTTCTCGCTGCACGCACGGCAAGTTGCGGACCAGCGCCCGCTCTCCATCCACAGCTCCCTCCTGGCTGGACATGCCATGGCCGTCGGACGAAGCGGCGCGGGAAAAACAACACTCGCGCAGACGCTTGCGCGCGAGGCGTACGACCACAACCTCAGCGTCGTCACCATCGATGCGAAGGACGACGCTGCGTACTTCCTCACCGCGTATCCCGCCACGCTCCTCATCGGACCGAGCACGCCGATACCAGTGCTCGAAGTACCCTCGTGGCTCTCACGCGCTGAATACAAACGTCTCATCACGAAAGTGTTGCGTCGAACGTGGTGGGGCGGACAAGGCACGGACCAAGTCGGCGGCGAGAGTATGGATGTCGCATACCGCACGCACGACCATCCTTCCATCGAAGATTGGCGCAACAGCCTCCTCGGACTGCGCCACAAAGGAGATACGTACAACCGCGTCGACCGCATCGATGCTACCGCAGCAAAGCTCGCACAGCTCATCGACCGGTACCCTGGTATTGGCAAGACGCCGGCAGGTAGCGGTCTGCATCTCGACCTGCTGTGCACGAGCAGCATGTACTTCGGCTTTCGCATTCACACCGAGGTGGAAGATTTCCTCACGACCTGGCTGCTCGAACTTCGTCTTGCGCACCATCGCGCGCAGAACATTCGCGCTCTCGACACGCTCACCCTCATCGACGAATCAGTCCTCCTGTTGCACGAGAACACGATCACCGAGACCGCAAGCATCGCGCCCACGTTTCCGCTCCTGCGCGAGTTTGGCATCGCCTGTCTCACGACGACGAACAACTACCGCTCACTTCCTGACGCGGTGAAATCAAACACGACGACGCACTGCGTGCTCGCGATGAGCGACGCTCGCGAACAACGCGCCGTGTGCGACACGATCGGACTAGATACCAACCAACGCGAGTACCTCGCGACGAAGCTTGCTCCCGGCACGTTCATCCTGAAGACGGCCGGCGAATGGCAATTCCCCGTCCTCACCAAGTTCGACGAAGTCAGAACCGCGAAGCACATTTCGCCTAACGAGTGGCGCGCCGCAGAAGAACGTACGAATCAGCATGCGCGAACAGCACCTCCTGTGCATTTGGCACCAAGGGAAGAGTGCGAGAGCACCGGGCAGCCGACGCCGTCGCAAACTACCGCGCCGTCAGCATCACCACCGTCACGCGTTGCGCCGGTGGTGGAGAACACCACTCCGCCGAACACCCGGAAGGCTGCGCTCAACAAACACTGCGCGGCGGTCATGCACGACGTAGACGAGCATCACCTCACGCTCACAACCCCCTGCTTCCATCGCTGCAACGTGCGACTTTCCGAAGGTGATCGGGCGAAGACGCTTCTCACCAACATCGGCTTTCTCGAATCGCACCGCGTACGCACGGGCGCTGGCCGGGGAAAGACCGGAAGCGCACTGCGCCTCACGCCGGCAGGATGGGCATGGCTCGGCAGAAAGCCGCCGAAGGGAACACGTGGCGCAGGTGTGCAGCACGAGTTCGTCGTTCACGAACTCGCTCGCCGAATCCCGCGCAGCACGATCGAGACACTCGGCGCAGACCTCGTGATTGCGTACAACACAGCAGAGCACCAGCAACTGCAGAACGCGTTGCAGACACTCAAGGCCGGAACGATTGCGCTCAACGATGGCGACCTCGTGGCTCTCGAATGCGAGGTGAGTGCGGCAAGCAAGACCGCTCCCTGCAACGTGGCTCGCGACGCAGGCTTTGCGCTGACGATCATCGCGACGATGGCCGAGACGGAGAAGTTGCAACGAACTTTCGCCGAGACGGATCGCGTAATGGTTGTCGATGTGCTGCGCCTCTTGGACACACTGCGGGAGGAGCGATGACGCGGCACCTCAGCGCATCGGCTGTCGCGCAACTCATCGGTATCAAAACCGGGACGTTCGCGAAGTGGCGGCGCGAGGGGAGGGGACCCGCGGGATGGTTTCACGTCAGCACCACGCTCGTCGTGTACCCCATGGACGAAGTAGAGCGCTACCTCGCAGAGCAAAAACGCACTGCTTCTGGGCACTAGCTTTTTTCGTCTAACGACGCATTGTTGTCTTGCTTCCGATGCGACCTGTTGGCCTGAAGTCCTACGACAAGTACACGAAGAAAGCCGTCTTCGAGTGCAGCGTACCGGGCACACGCGGCCACAAACGCATCCGCAAAGTCGTCAAGGTAGAAAGCTGGGACGACCTCGAAAAGAAGCTCAGCGCATTCAGGCACTCCGTCCAACATCCCGAGCAAGCGATCACACTTCCCGGCGACATTCCGACGCTACGCGCGTACGTCGCAACCGCGTGGGAGAGCATCAGCAGCCGCCTCTCGGACGCGAAGCGGAAGAATCAGCACGCGCAGCTTGAGCAGCACATCACGCCGGCACTTGGCAACGTGCGCATCGACCAGGTCACGATCGCGCACCTTGAGGACTTCGTCAGCGTCATGCAGCGCAAACGGCACGACGAGCGGGCGTACAGCAACGCAACGATCAACTCGTGCCTGCACCTCTTGCGCAAAATTCTCAAGCATGCTTGGCGACGACGCGTCCTTGCCGACTACCCGTTGCGCGAAAAGCTCCCGCTCCTGCCCGAGCCAATCGTGCAGAACGAACTCACCGTCGACGAACGTGAGGCGTTCCTCGCCAGCTTCCACGACGAAGCGGGCTTTCGAGCACACTTCATCGCAACCGCACTCGCCAGCCGCGCGGAGCGCAAGCACCAACCGCCCAACGCGCAGAGCGACTACGTCACCTACGCCTTTGAGCGCTTCGCATGGAGCAAGCCGCTCTTCATCCTCGCGCTCTACACCGGGCTGCGACGCTCCGACCTACGACTCCTGAAGTGGACGAGCATCGACCTGCACGCCGGCGTCATCCGTCTCGTGATGCGCAAGACGAAACGCTCCGTGCTTCTCCCCATCGTGCCGCGCGTGCGCGCAGCACTCGAAACGTGCCGCGGTCGGACGGTGATGAGCGAGTACGTGCTCGTCACGCCCGACGGCCGACCGTACGCCGAGTCAACGATCAAGCGCTACTTCAAGACCGCCAAGGCACTCGCCGGCATCACGCGGCGCTTCCGCTTCCACGATCAACGTCACACCTTCGCGAGCACCCTCGCAAGCAAAGGCATCAACAGCTTCACGCTGCGCGACCTCCTCGGCCACACGAGCACCAGGACCACCGAGCGCTACGCGCGGCCGAGCGCCGAAGCGCTCGACGCGGTGGCGCGAGCGCTGGCCTAAGCGAATCGTTCGGGTCTTACCCCGTGAGCTACCGGATGGATGGAATAAAGCGCCCGGAGTGGCTCGCTTTCTTTTCGGGGTCATCTACATCGGCTTCGGAGAGAACGGCAACCCTTTGCTTACATCGTCGAGGAGCTTAATTGCTTCGCGAATCTCCTTGGAAAGATCCTCAGGTAAATCGGAGATGGATTCGAGACTTTTGAAACATTTGAGGAGGGCTGCGAGGCCCTCGTCCTGGGAAGACCCTTCTGATTTTATCGCTGCTGTGAGCTTTTGGAGGCCGGCCATCAGATTGTCATCGAAGGCGTGGAGCCGAACGATGGCGGCCGTCTGGTCCGGGTTCGTCGCGCCCTGAGATAGGATATCTAACTCTCGCAGCATCCCGTTTACGGCGGTCTCCATGTCGTTTGCGCTCTCCACGTAGGCCGTCATCGCCCCGATGGATTCCTCTAGGTTCTTGACTGATGACCCCAATTCCCCTTGGGCTTGATCGAAGACGTTCGCCGTATCACCTAAAGCAGACCTCCCGGTGGACAGGTCGGCCGTAAGGCCTGGGATTGCCTTGTGAATCTCGTCCAGCACCGTTTGAGCTCGAAGGATCGAAGCCTTGATTTCCGCCCGGACTGGGCGGGTAAAGCGAAGAGTTTCTGACAGGCCGATCAGCTGGGGGAGGAGACTCTGGAAGCCGGTTAGATTTTGCGCTTTCGGATCGTCCTTGAGCAAAGTGAAACCTCGCTCAATCGCCTTGAGATCTCTTGTTTGCACCGTGAGGGTCGCGGCGACGTACAGCCATGCATTTGTAGTGTCTGCCGCCACACTCTTGACGGCGCGCGCGTGCGCTCCGATTTGCTGAGGGTCCCCTGGAGAGTGGCAGCCAACGAGCACGAGTACGGTTAGAAGCGCCCACAGCATGGGGCGGACCGCCATCGGTCGGATTCTCGCGCTCGTATCGCACGTCGGCTCTGGAGTATTCATGCTTCCTCGCTGCGGGGCCATCTTACTTTCACTAGAAGGGAAACCTCAGCGTCTCGTAAACTGGAGGTGACCTGTCTACAAGTTTCTTCAGCGCGTCCACGAAGCTGACGAGGTCGGAGTGTATCTTCCCGAGGGAACTGATTCTTGATTCCTGGTCGTAGTGGAGCGAGCTCAGAATGTTCCATTCGGTATAGGCTGGTTCGGCAAGCAGAACGGGATTGGTTCCAATTCCGATCGCCGTCTTCTTCGTACTCAATTCTGTGTCTTCGATCGTTTGTTGAACCCTTGGAGCCCATTCTTCAAGTGCTCGAATTGTCTTTAGAAGCTCACTACGGTCGATCCCCTCCCTGAGACCCTTGGTCACGAGACGGCATAGCTTAATCTCTTGAACTACCATCTTCTGACTCGACTCCAGTCGCCTACCGTCCCTATAGATCAGCTCTGCCCACGACAAAAGAGGGGCGCCTGACGGCCCGTAAGGGCTTTCCCTTTGTGAAATCCATGTAATCCTCTCCTGCGTTCGCGCTTCATCTTTCTCCATGCCACTAAGATTAGCTTCGGCCGACGTGATGTGGTCGTTGAGGACGAACTCCACAGTCTCTAACGTTCGTAGCGCATCCTCGGACAATCGCGGCTTCGGAGGTACGACATTGCGGCTCTGGTTCCAGAGGTAGAAGAAGGAACCGCCGTATGGAATACCAACAGCAAGCAGCCCAACGAGGATTCTCTTTCCTGCAATTGGCGGCACTATAGGCCCCCCAGAAAAGGCGTGATCAACGGCTCGAAGACCTCATAGAGTCTCCGCCCGGCTCCAATGACAAAGGGCTTGACGAGTAATAGCGCGCCAATGCTTGCGGCAGCGGCGAGGCACGTACGCAAATAGGACAGCTTGTGGGTTGCATGTAAAGCCCACACAGTACACATCAGGAAAAACAGCGCGAGGTAAAAATACGCTGTCACGAACCCGGCAACTATGAGGAGGTTGCCGGTCGTCGGAACGAACGGCTTGAAGCCAACGACTCCGAGTGGCGGAATCACGAGCCAATACGTAGAGATAGCGGACGCAACGAGCTGGCTAAGAAAGATCATCAGCAGGGTCGTGCCTGGGACGAGGAAAGCATAGATACGCAGGCTCGCAGTGAAAGTCGCACGAAGGGTCGCTCGCCCCGAAAGGAGCCGACACCCGGCATGGAGGAAGGCCACGAACAGCAGGATCAGAATCCAGTAAGTAAAAATCAATTCATCCTTCTTGATGGCGCGGGTGGACGATCCGGTCACAGTTTCAGGGATCAGCCTCAGCTCAATGAGCACAAATGCAGAGGTTAGGATGAAGGCAAACGCCATGTAGATGAGAGAGAGCTTGCCTTGCCCCTTCCCTTGCGCATCGAACTCCGCTATAGAAATGCGAGGGGATCTGAAAAACCTCCAGGCTTCCTTCCCGAAGGAAGCCGCTGTATCCAGGATCCCCATGTTCAGCGGGGGCTCGTCGGGGTTCTGCCGTGCGGATCGCGAGGACTCACCATGTCCACTACTCATCTCAGAGACACTCCCCAGCGTTGGCCACGCCGCGGCAGACGATTGCAAAGAGCTGAAACCGGCCCGCCGCGACTCTCCCACTCCGTTCCAGGACGTGAAGCGAATGACCTCTACGATAGGAGTGACGCTCACGCGCGTTTCCCTACCGGTGCAGAGCACGAGGCGACGCGGGGACGGGTGTGTTCAGCGTGACGATGGTGACTTGGGACCCAACCCCGACCCGGTGAACACTTGCGTGAACATTTTCCGCCGAAGGAAGGCAAAAAAAGAGCCGCCCGGTCTGGCTAACCTGAGCGGCGTGAGTAGGTTGCATGGTAGGCGCTAGCGGACTCGAACCGCTGACCCCCACCGTGTGAAGGTGATGCTCTACCAGCTGAGCTAAGCGCCTATTGACTGGAACGATTTCAACGAACTGTCCCGAATCGCTATTCCGATTCGGGATCGTCACGATAGCGGACGCGCTCTCACGCGTCAACCGGCCTTTGGAACGCCGCCCTGCCGACGCGTCTGATCAACTAGAATCGCCGGCCATGCGACGGCTGGCGAAGGCGGCGGGGGTGACGGCGGTGGCGGCTGCGCTCGGGGTGGTCGCGGAGCGCGCGTGCGTCGCGTCGCCGCATTATCACGGGCCGGTGAGCGATCACTTCGACGGGAAGCGCTTCCACAACCTGCAGTCGGGGTGGCAGTCGGGCGGGTCGTTTCTGAAGTGGATGATGAACCGGCAGCAGGGGGCGTGGCCGGAGTGGGTGGACACGATTCCTGGTCCGCCGCCGCCGCGGCGGGTGGATGACGGGCGCATTCGGGTCACGTGGGTGAATCACTCCACGATGCTGGTGCAGATGGACGGGGTGAATCTGCTCGCTGATCCGGTGTGGAGCGAGCGCACGTCGCCGGTTCCGTCGATCGGTCCGAAGCGGCATCGTGCGCCGGGGTTACGGTTCGAGGATCTGCCGCCGATCGATGCGGTGCTGGTGAGTCACAACCATTACGATCATCTCGATCTGCCGACGCTGCGGCGGTTGCACGGCGTCGGCATCATCACGCCGCTCGGGAGCTCGGCGTTGATGGCGCGTCACGGCGTGAAGAACGCGCGCGATCTCGATTGGTGGCAGAGCGTCCGCGTGTCCGATCGCGTGACCGTCACGCTCGTGCCTGCGCAGCATTTCTGCGCGCGGGGGTTGTCGGATCGCAACGCGACGCTGTGGGGCGGGTTCGTGATCAGCGGGCCGTCAGGCAACGCCTATTTCGCGGGCGACACGGGGTGGGGGAATCATTTCGCGGACATCGCGAAGCGCTTCGGCGCGATCCGTGTGGCGATGCTTCCGATCGGCGCGTATCTGCCGCGCTGGTTCATGAAGTCGGCGCACATTTCGCCGGCCGAAGCGGTCGACGCGCATCTTGCTCTGCACGCGGAGACGAGCATCGCGATGCACTACGGGACGTTTCGCAACGCTGACGACGGATACGAAGAGCCGGTGCACGACTTGCGCGCGGCGCTCGCGGCGAAAGGGAATCCGCGCTTTCTCGTCGTCGAGCATGGTATCGGCGTCGACGTGCCGTAGTGGTCTAGGAGCCTGCGCGGCAGTAGAGCAGTAATACGGCGTAAGTCGCACGTCCGAATCGGCAGTTTGCGCGTGCGGATCGTCATTTCGCGCGTGCGGATCGGCCGGTTGCAAATGAAAACAGGCCCGTCGCAAACGAAAACAGGCCGGTTGCAAATGAAAACAGGCCGGTTGCAAATGAAAACAGGCCGGTTGCAAACGAAAACAGGCCGGTTGCAAATGAAAACAGGCCGGTTGCAAATGAAAACAGGCCGGTTGCAAACGAAAACAGGCCGGTTGCAAATGAAAACAGGCCGGTTGCAAACGAAAACAGGCCGGTTGCAAATGAAAACAGGCCGGTTGCAAATGAAAACAGGCCCGTTGCAAATGAAAACAGGCCGGTTGCAAACGAAAACAGGCCCGTTGCAAACGAAAACAGGCCGGTTGCAAATGAAAACAGGCCGGTTGCAAATGAAAACAGGCCCGTTGCAAACGAAAACGGGCCGGTTGCAAATGAAAACAGGCCGGTTGCAAATCATTTCGCGCGTGCGGATCGCCAGTTTCGGCATATGGGCTGAAGCCGTGGGCGTGATCTGGTCCAGCTTATCCCGGGTTTTCCAGTTTATCCCGCGCGGAGACGCGGGATCTCCGGCGGCACCGCGCGGCCTGTGCCTATGGCACGGATCGTCCGGTGCACCCAGAGATCCCGCGTCTCCGCGCGGGATAAACTGGAAAACCCGGGATAAAGTAAAGACTGCATGACAGCGGACAAACAGCGCATCCAATCGATCGACATCGTTCGCGGCGTGGTGATGGTCCTGATGGCGATCGATCACGTGCGCGTGTACGCGGGTGTGCCGGCGGGCGGGCCGTCGCCGGGCGTGTTCTTCACGCGCTGGATCACGCACTTCGTCGCGCCCGCCTTCGTCTTCCTCGCCGGCACCTCGGCGTATCTGTACGGACGCACGCGCACGCGCGGTGAGCTGTCGAAGTTTCTCATCACGCGCGGATTGTGGCTCGTATTGCTGGAGCTGACGGTGATCCGCGTCGCATGGACCTTCAACTTCGATTTCCGCAACTACCTGCTCGCCGGCGTGATCTGGGTCATCGGCTGGTCGATGATCGTCCTTGCCGCGGCGATTCATCTGCCGCGCGCGACCGTCGGCGCGATCGGCATCGCGATCATCGCGCTGCACAATCTCATCGACGTCATCGGCGGTCCCGCGGAGCCGAACGCGCTGCTGCGACTGCTCTACTTCGGCGGAAACGTCGGACCGCTGATCATTCTCTACGTGCTCATCCCGTGGTGCGGCGTGATGATGGCCGGCTATGCGTTCGGCGCGATTGTCGAGAGCGATCGCCGCCGCGCGATCTGCCTGCGGCTCGGACTGATCCTCACGGCATTGTTCGTGGTATTGCGCTTCGTCGATGTGTATGGAGATCCCAGACACTGGCGCGAAGCGCCGTCGCCGCTGTTCTTCATCGCGACGACGAAGTATCCCGCGTCGCTGCTCTTCCTGATGATGACGCTCGGCCCGATGTTCCTGCTGCTCGCCGCAGCGGATTCGTGGCGCGCAAACTTCCTCTCGACGTTCGGCCGCGTGCCGATGTTCTACTACCTTCTGCACATTCCGCTGATTCACGTCGCGGCGTGCGTCGTCTCGCTCATCCGCGAAGGGCGCGTCGACCCGTGGCTGTTCGGCAACTTTCCCGTCGCGCCGCCGCCGTTGCCGCCGGGATACATGTGGAGCCTGCCGCTGCTGTACCTCGTCTTTGCGATCTGCGTGACGCTGTTGTACTTTCCGTGCAGATGGTACGCACGCGTGCGTCCGAAGCACGCGTGGCTCTCGTATCTGTGACGGAGACCTGTGGAGCGGCGGCCGCCTCGGCCGCCGAATCGCGGACGTCGTCGATGCGAATGCTCTCCCGGCGGCCGAGGGCGGCCGCCGCTCCACTACTTCTTCTTCGACGCCGACTTTTTCGCGCCGCCCTTCTTCGCCGAAGATTTCTTCTTCGGAACCTTCGCGCCCTTTTCGCGCGCTTCCGACAATCCGATCGCGATGGCCTGCTTGCGGCTCGTGACCTTCTTGCCGGAGCCTCCGCTCTTCAGCGTTCCTTTTTTCTTGCGATGCATTGCGCTTTCGACGCGCTTTCCTGCTGCCTTTCCGTACTTCGATGCCATCACAAACCTCCAGCACAAAGTTTTGTGCAAGGTGCGTGCGCGTGTGGCGCAGGCTTTCCAGCGCGAAGGACAGGCTGGAAAGCCTGTCCTACACCGATCAACGTTTATCGCGCCACGATGACGGTGCGAACACGTTTGCGCCGCGGCGCTTCACGCGCACGTCGAGCGCGTATTCGCCCGGCTCGAGTTCGTCCGGGCGTCGCAGCTCGATCTCGTAGTGGCCGGTGAGCGCGCGCTGCATCATGTCGACGGCGATGCCGGGGAAGAACGCGGTCTTCACGTACATGCCGCCGGTGTCGGCGGCCGCCTGCTGCAATCCGACTTCGAGCGTGTGCGACGACGAGTCGGGAACGTCGATCGCGAAGATCGACGTGCGCGCGGCATCGAGCGCGCGTCGCGCGCGCTCGTAGTTCTTCGGCATCACCACGCGGCCGTTGCTGAGACGGCCGAGGCCCCAGCCGATGAGGAGGATGGTCTTGGGACCGGGGATGTTGCGCAATGCGTTGCCGAGGACGAGGAGACCGGTTTCGGAGTCGGGGGCGCGGCGCATGTCTTCCTTGTCGAGTCGCGACGAGAGCGACGGCTCGGGCACGACCGGTGGCGGAGGCGGATTGTTGATGCTCAGCGTGTTGCGCAGCGCTTCGTTCACGTCGCCTTTGTTCGACGTGAAGTCGAGCCGCATTTTCAGATGCGAGTCGAACTGCAACACCGCCACGCGATCGTCCGGCTCGAACGCCTCGATCATCTTTTCCGCGTAGCGAATGAAGTTCATCTGCCCCGAAACACGAAACGTCTCGCGCGCAAAATCGGTCTGCACGAACACGACGAACAGTCTTCCTCGCGAGCTCTCTCTCGGAGGCTCGGAGGCCTGGAGGCCCGGAGGCTCGTCAATCGGCGGTCCGACGTCCTGCACCCACTCCACCGACTCCACCTCCGCGCGTTTCCCGCCAATCCGCACGTCGAAATCCGCCGTAGTCAGATCGCCGATCGGATTTCCGCGCCAGTCGGTGACGCGCACGTCGAGGAGGATGCGGACGACGTCGATGCGCTCTTTGTATTGCGCGCTCGCGACGCTCGCGAACAGCAACGTCATGAGAGCCAGTCGCCGCATCGCCAGAGCATACAATCCGCGCATGCGTCTGCGACTCCTTCTCGCCCTCACTGTCATCGCTTTGCCCGCCGCGGCGGCGACATTTGACGATTTGTTCATCGATAAGACGATGCGCGTTGACTACTTCCACACCTCGACGCCAAAGGGCGACGAGATCCTCGCGCTCAATCGCGTCGTGTCGGACGGTCCGTGGCCCGGCAGCCGCACGCGTCTCATCGACACTTCGAATCTGGGCAAGTACTACTTCGAAGTCATCGACCGCGACTCCAATCAGCCGATCTACTCGCGCGGCTTCGCCTCGGTGTACGGCGAATGGGAAACCACTCCGGACGTGCGCGAGCGCGCCGGCACGTTCAGCGAGTCGCTGCGCTTTCCGTGGCCGAAGAAGCCGGTGCAAATCGTCCTGAAGAAGCGCGACCAGCAGAACGCGTTTCAGCAGATCTGGTCGACGGTCGTCGATCCTTCGTCGCGCTTCGTCAATCCCGCCGACCGCGCGCCCGCCGGAAAAGTGTGGACGATGTTCGAGAATGGGCCGGCGGCGACGAAAGTCGACCTGCTCGTGATCGCCGAGGGGTACACGGCGAATGAAGCGGACAAGATGCACAAAGACATCGAGCGGATGGTGGGGAAGCTGTTCGCGACCGAGCCGTTCAAGTCGCGCAAGAAAGACTTCAACGTGCGCGTGCTGGAGCTGACGTCGGCGAAGAGCGGCGTGCACCGCCCGCGCACGCGCGACGATCGCCGCACGCCGACGAACGTCGAGTACAACATCTTCGACTCCGAGCGCTACATGCTCACGCTCGACAATCAGTCATTGCGCAACGTCGCGTCGTCGGCGCCGTACGACTTTCTCGAGATTCTCGTGAATGAAAAACAATACGGCGGCGGCGGGATCTTCATGGACCAGGCGACGGCGTCGGTCGACAGCGGATTCTCCGAGTACGTGTTCGTGCACGAGTTCGGACATCACTTCGCCGGGCTCGCCGACGAGTACTACACGTCCGACGTCGCGTATGAAACCGGCGGCGAGCATCCCGAGCCGTGGGAGCCGAACATCACCGCGAACGGCGGGCATCCGAAGTGGATGGATCTCGTCACGCCCGGCACGCCGCTGCCGACGCCGTGGGACAAGGAAGCATTCGAGAAACATCAGCGCGACTATCAGGCCGAGCGTCGCAAGCTGCGCGAGGCGAACGTGCCGGAATCGCGGATGGACGAGCTGTTCCGCCGCGAGCTCGAATGGGACACGAAGTTCCTCGGCTCGCAGCAGTACGCCGGCAAAGTCGGCGCGTTCGAAGGCGCGGGCTACGAGGCGAAGGGACTCTACCGGCCGAAGGTGGATTGCATCATGTTCACGCGCGACGAAGTCGGCTTCTGCGACGTCTGCAGCCGCGCGATCGAGCGGATGATCGACATGTATTCGAAGTGACGTGGCGCGTAGCGCCACGTCATCCTGAGCCGCGAAGACGGCGAAGGATCTCGAAATTGGAGGCTCTTCGTATTTTGAGATCCTTCGTCGCGCTTCGCCGACTCAGGATGACGGAGGTTCACAGCTTCTCAGGATGACGAAAATTGAGGAGGACTAAATGAAGCGGACGATCCTGATTGCACTCCTGGTTTGTCTGGCGCTGCCGTTGCTGGCGGCGGACGACGTCAACAAGATGATTCGCGCGAACACGGAAGTGTTCGACTCGGCGATGCGGGCGGGCAACGTCGAGGGGTTCATGGCGTTCTACGCGAAGGACGCCGTGCTGATGCCGCCGAACTCGCCGGCGTTCAACGGCGCGGACAACATCCGCAAGTTCTGGGGCGGATTGCTGTCGATGGGGAAGGCCGACGTCGATCTCGTCACCGACGACGTCCTCACGAGCGGCGATCTGGCGATCGAGCGCGGACACTTCGAGCTGACGACGCCGTTCAAAGACAGCGGCAAGTACATCGTCGTGTGGCGCAAGCGCGACGGGAAGTGGCAGATGATCGACGACATTTTTAATTCGAGTCTCGCGCCGCCGGCGCCGGCAGCGCAGTAAAACACGCGCCCGAGCACGCGCCACTCGCGTTCCCGCGCCCGCGCCCGTGCCCGCTCCCGCGCCCGGGGTGGGGGCGCGACAAAGTCGCTGCGCTTATCCCCCACCCCGGGCGCGGGCGCGGGAGCGGGCGCGGGCGCGGGCTCGGGAACGCGAGTGGCGCGGGCGCGGGATAGAATTGCGCCCGTGGGTCTTACCTTTGTCGTCGGTCGTGCGGCCGATGTGTTTTCGGGCGACCTTGCGCGCGCTGTCGATGGCGCGCTGCATGGGCGCTTTGCGTTCGACGGCGGAGAGGAAGAAAAGTACGAGTCGGAGCCGGTCGAGGCGGGCGGATGGCTGGCGTTGCAGCGGCGCGTGCATCAGGTGCTCGACGTCGCGCCGCATCTGACGACGGTCGACGCGTATCAGGCGGTGTACATCCCCGCGTCGATCGAGCACGTCGAGCATGTGCCGATTCCGAACGTCGCCGATCCGCTGCAGGTGGCGAGTCTTCCCGCGCTCCTCGATGAGCTGCGCCGCTTTGCCGCGAGCGCGTCGCTGCCGACGGACGACGTCGAGCTGATGCAGCTCGGCGCGCACTATCTCGAGGCGGAAGACGTCAACGCCGATCTGGATGTGCAGACGTACGTGCAGCTGATGTTGTCGGCGAAGCAGGCGACAGCGCGGCGGCAGGCATTGTGGATTGTGACGTGACGCGGATGGAGACGTTCGTCGCGGCGATCGGCTGCGACGCTCCGTCTTTGCGCACCCACACGACCACGGTGTAGATGCCCTCGCCTTCGTTGAACGGAATCGCGAACGAGAACGCGCCGTCTTTGCCGACCGGGAAATCTCCGCGGCTGCCGTCCGAGTATTCGAGCCGCGCGACTTCGATCGTGCCGTCGGGATTGCGGCGGACTCTCTGCTGGAGGCGCGGCAGGTAGTCCTTGCGCTGGTCGGGCAGCGCGTAACGATGAATGGCGTTCGCCGCGCCGGCGGTCATCGCCGCGGGCAGCGCTTCGTGATGCACGCTGATCGCTTCGATGTGCGTGCCGAAGAGCGGACGCCCCGTCGCCATCACCTGCTGGCTCAGTGTCGCGGTGCGCGGCAGCGGACGGTTCCAGGAAACGTAGCGGCGGATGAATTCCTGGATGAGACGGAACTCGCCCTTGTCCCACGCCAGCCCGATGCCGACGTAGTTCGCGTACGGATCGAGGATCGTTTTCTTGTGGCCGTCCTCGGGCGGCAGCTCGCCCATCATCGCGTCCTGCGAGCGGCGCGACATCTCGTACAGCGCGCGGTCGTTGAAGTGATACGTCGCCGACCACGACGCGACGTTCTCACTGAGTCCATCGTCGCCGCCGGCGAGCGAGTAGCGCATGTACGGCGCGAGCCCGTCGATGCTGTAGTGTCCCGTCGTGCCGGTGCGAATCTGATCGCGGCAATATCCGTCGGCGAACGCGGAGACGTGGACGTCGAGCTGCACCGGCGCGAGGTTGTACAGCTTGCGGTCGCGGTTGATCAGCTTCAGCACGTGCTCGCGAAGAGTGGCGCGGGTGACCTCGATCTCGCCCTGCGCCAGCGGCGTGGCGAGCGAGAAGGCGAGGATCGCGACGGCGATGCGTTTCATGGCCTGAGGCCACGCCCCTCACCCGGCGCGGAGCCTGTCCTGAGCGAAGTCGAAGGGCGCCACCCTCTCCCCGCAAGCGGGGCGAGGGGCAACCACCCCCGTCGCCCTTCTCCCCGTTTGCCGAGGAGAGCGGGCATCCTGCCCGCCTCCCGGGGGCGGGCGGGACGCCCGCTCTCCTCTTTGCGGGGAGAAGGTGCCCGAAGGGCGGATGAGGGGCGTGTCGTGTTCATCGGACCGGCAACTCGATCACAACGCGTAAGCCGGGATGCACATTCTCTGCATGAATGCGGCCGCCGTGTTCTTCGACCGCTTTGCGCGCGATCGCGAGTCCGAGTCCGGTGCCCGACGACTTCGTCGAAAAGTACGGATCGAAAATTTTCGACAGCACCTCGGGCGGCACTCCCGGCCCCGAGTCTTCGACGGAGATCACGACTTTCGAGTCGACGCCGTAGCTGCCGAGGGACACGCGCCCGCCCGGCGCGGCCTGCAGTGCGTTCTCGATGAGATTCGCGACCGCGCCGCGCAGCAGGCGCTCGTCGCCCGCGAACGTCGACGGCGTCGACGGCTCGATCCGCGCGCGGAATTCGCGGCTTTGCGAATATCCCGCGGCAAGATCGCCGAGTAGTTTTTTCAGATCGAGCGGTTTGCGCTGCAACTGGCGCAGCGACGCGTAGTCGCTGAAGTCTTTCGACGTCTCGCGCAGGGTGACGACCTGCCGCAGGATGTTCTCGACCGCGTTGCGCACGACCTGCGGAAGGTTCGGATCTTTGCGCTCCGCGACAGCGCGCAGATGCTCGGCGGTCAGCTGAATCGGCGTGAGCGGATTCTTGATCTCGTGCGCGACCTGCCGCGCCATCTCGCCCCACGCTTCGAGCCGATTGCTGCGCAGGATCTCCGTGACGTCTTCCGCGATGAGCATCTCCTCGTCGCTGTCCGGCAGCGGCACGATCGAGACGCGCAGCGTGCGCTCGTGGCCGTCGATGCGGACGTCGATCTCTTTCGACTCCGTGCGACGTGGTGTGTGCTCTTGCACGAATTCGCGGACAGCATCGAAGTGACCAGGTGTCATCCCGAGCGGAGCGAGGGACCTGGGCGGGTGGGGCTCGATGAACGTGCCTGCCGCGCCCGCCCACCCAGGTCCCTCGCTCACGCTCGGGATGACATCGAGCTTAAACAGCCGGCGCGCCATCGCGTTCATGGCGCCGACGTTGCGATCGCGATCCAGCACGAGGACCGCCGCGTTGATGTTCTCGAGCAGTGTCTGCAATCGGTCGCGCTCGTGGCGGAGATCGTCCTGCTGCCGGCGGATCGAATGGGCCATGTCGGTGAACGTGGTAACGAGCTTGCCGAGGTCGGGATCGGCGGGGGCGGCGAGGCGGACGTCGAAGTCGCCACGCTCGACCGCGCGCGCGCCGGCGATGAGGTTCTGCACCGGGCGGGTGACTCCGGCGGCGACGCGGAACGCGACGGCGATCGCGCCGAGGGCGATGAAGACGAGCAGCATGTAGATCGTCGTCGCGAGATCGTTCACCTGCGCCTCGATCTGCCGGCCTTGCACGATGAACGGGAGCGCGAGCGTGTAATTGCCGCCCGGTCCGAGGTTGACCGGACTGTAAATCTCGATGTACTGCGCGGGGCCGGTCATGCGCGGCGCGCGGACGATCTGCTTTCCGCGCAAGACGATGTCGAGATACGCGTCGCCGGGAAGACGCTCCGACTCGACGTGCGCGGCGAAGAGATCGCGGCGGCTCGACGCCATCAGCTGCTCGCCGCGATACAAGTGCAGATCGTGTCCGATCACGCGCGCGAGCCAACTGAGGATCTCGTCGTCGAGAATCGACGGCGGCTCGGCGGATTGGGCGCCGATGTAATCCTCGATCACGCGCTGCGCTGCGTTCAATGCAGTCTGTCCGCGGTCGACGTACTCGGTCTCGAGCCGCGTCGCGAGATACGCGCGGACGAACAGCACGAACGCGATCAGCGGCACGACCACGACCGCGGTCAGATAGATCGACGTGCGCGCGCGGAAGTCGAGCGTGCGCGGCATGCGCGCGAGCTCGACGAGCCGCGGCAGCGAGCGCCACGCGAGGAGCAGCACCGCGACGATCAGCGCCCAGATCGCGACGCCTCCGGCTTGCCGCACCTGTTGCGCGGGCGTCGGGATTTGCAGCGGGAAAACGTACAGCGCGTTTTCTGCGCGGCGGATGTACAGCGCCGACGCGTCGGGATCGGACGACGCCACCCACACGCCCGTGCCGGGCTTGAGGCGCGTAAAGTAGACGGACGGTTTCTGCGGCAGGCGGTACGTCACGCTGCTCTGCGCAATCCCCTCGGCGTCATACACCGCGGGCTCGCGCTGCGGGTGGAGGCCGGTGGTGTCGTCGGCGCTGCTGTCGAAAAACTCGCGGTAGATGTCGGCGAACGCGGTTGCGCCGGGATCGGCGGGATTGACGACGTGGACGCTGCCGAGACCGATGGTGGTGCCGTACACCATCACGTCGAAGTCGTGGTGCATCAGCACGCGGCGGATGCGTCCGACCTGCAGCACCTCGCCGTCCTGGCTCGACGACGTCTCATCGAACTGCGGCAGTCCGACGCCGAAGCGGCTGATCACCGAGCGCGTGAATTCGTCGTTGATCGTGATGACCGCGGGCACGCGCCATTTCGACAAGTCGGAGCGCAGCCAGAGCGCGTAGGCGAGGTCCTCGAGACTCATGTGCCGGTAGTCGTCGGGGAGGATCGTCGTCAGATCGATGCGCGTGAACTCGTCGGTCATCATCGTTGCGATCATCGTGCGCATCTGTCCCGACTCGCCGGCGACGAGCGGCGCGTAGACGTCGGCGATGAAATTGCGCGCGGTTTCGCGCGAGAAGATCTGCTGCGGGATGAACACGATCGCGGTGACGGCGAGGACGGCGATCGCCACGCGCGTGGCGATGCTCCAGCGCGTGAGATCGACGATGCGCAGGACGAAGACGGAGACGCAGAAGCCGAACAGGAGCAGTGCGAAAAAGAGCACCGCCTGCACCGGCGTCGACGGCACGATGTGATCGGGCAGCCCGGAGACGCGCGAGTTGGAGACGAAGTTGCCGACGAGCCGCACATAGCCCCACACCGCGGCGGCCGCGAGCAGCGCGCGCACGAGCGCCGGCAATCGCTGAGAGACGGGACGCAGCAGGACGAGCAACGCGAGGAGCGCGGCGGCGGTGACGAGGAGATCGAACGGCGACTTGCTGAACGGGCCGAGAACTTTCGACGCGTAGATGTCGAAGCTGAAGATGCCGTGAAAGTCTTTCGGAAGATGCAGCGGGAGAAGCGCGACGCGCGCGAGGATCACGAGCAGGATCGAGAGCCAGCGCGAGCTCGCGAACGTGAGGACGGCGATCGCGCCGACGGCGATCAGCACCGCGGCCACGCTCTCGCCTTCGGCTCGCGTCGCCTCGACGACGTCTTCTTTCGATCGCGGCGTCACGTCGGCGTACAGCGTCGAGTCCGCGCGCCGCGCGACGACGAATCGCTGCACGCCGTTTTGCAGTTTCGGAAATCCGCCATGGAAGAACACCGACTTCACCCACGCATCACGCGGCTGCAACTTGTTCGCGCGTCCCGGCACGTTGTCGATGCGCTCGTACAAATCGACGGTGAAGTTGCCGGCCTTGCGCGTCCGGGTGACGTAGAGATTGGTGACGTCGAATTGAAAGCGGCGGTCGGCGGGCGCGCGGTAATCTTCGCCCCACCACGCGATCGGCTCGCCGATGTCGTTCAGCACGCGCGCGCCGCGATGGTGATGTCCGTGGACTTCGATCGCCAGGACTTCGAACAGTCGCGATCGTTCGGACGAAACATGCGAGGCGATGTGCTCCGCGGATTGATCGAGCTCCGACTCGATCACGCCGATGCGCGAGCGCATCTCCGCGACGTCACTCGCCAGCTGCTGCTTGGAGCGCGTCGCGAACGAGCGCGCGATCGCGTCCGCGCGCCAGATCGACACCGCGTACGCGAGCGCCGCCAGAAATAGAAAAAGCGCCGCGAGACGAATCGCCGCAGCGCTTTTCCCGGATGGCGGATGGCGGATGAGGGATGGCGGGTCAGTGGAAGCCATCTGCCGTCTGCCATCCGCCATCGGTTCTTACGTTAGTCCGCTGAGCGCACCGAGGCAACCGACCACTTGCCGTCTTTCTGGCGTAGAACGATGTGGAGCGTCACGTCGCCGGTGCTGATCGTCCACTTCGCAGTGATGTGGTACTGCCCCTCGGAGCTCACCTTCTGCACTTTCACGCGCTCGAAGCCGGCCGGTTTGACCTTGTTGAAGAGGCCGTCGAAAAAGTAGGCGGCCTGATCGCGGCCGAAGAAGCCGCTCTTATCCGTCAGGCTTGGGAACTGGAGCTGCACCTGATCGTCTGCCGAGATGCCTGCCACGATCGCGTCCACATCGCCGCTGCCGAAGCCGCGCTCGAGGTTGGACATCGCCGCGTCGAGGTCGCGGAACTGGGCCGATGCGACCAGCGGCACGGACAACATCATTACGAAAGCGACGCGCGTCCAGAGTTTCATGGCTTGTCTCCTGTACTCGTCCGCAACGTGCCGGACGTGCTGATTATTCTAATCTTCTCAATCACTTAGCTGCATCCTTCAGGGGTCGCTGTTGTCCTCTGTCCATGACGGATTCCGCGTCGCGCGAGCTCGTCCCGGAAGTCGTCCGGAAGCGGCGCGGCGACGCGAAGTGGCTGACCTGTCAAAGGATGCGTCATCTCCAACCTGGCAGCGTGCAGCATCGGCCGCCCGCTGTCCCTCTTTCCATAGAGCCAGTCGCCTGCCAAGGGATGACCGATGGCGGACAGATGCACGCGAATCTGATGAGTTCGTCCGGTCTCGAGCACGACGTCGAGGAGCGAGCCCTGCTTTGTCGCGCATAGCGGAGCGACATGTGTGACCGCGCGCTTTCCGTTTTCACGAACGGCGAACTTGATCGCACCGGCGCGCGCGATCGGCGCGTCGATCGTCTGCCGCTCGCCGAGCTCGCCTTCGCAGATGGCGAGATACTGCTTGTGGATCTTTTTCTTCTCAAACTGACGTGTGATACGCACGTTGAGGTCCGCGCGTTTCGAGAAAAAGATCACGCCGCTCGTGCCGCGGTCGAGCCGCTGCATCAAGTACGCCCCCGGCGCATGCGCCTGCACTTCGGCGTGAAGGTACGGCTCGTCCGGCTCATGCATGCGTTGTTGCACGACGATTCCCGCAGGCTTGTTGATGAAGATGAGGGCGTCATCCTCGAAGAGGATTTGCAGTCGCACAGTCGCATCGTCGCATAGAGGTTCCTGTGCGGCCCACGCGGTTCGTGTCAGGAAAAACAGTGGAGCGGCGGGCTCTTAGCCCGCTGAGGACCCGGCGGGCTAAGAGCCCGCCGCTCCACCTTAATTATGCGGTACGAATGTTCGACACCGTCGCGAGCTGCTCGTAGTCGCTGATCCGCGGCCGCGCGCTGTCGAACGCCCGTTCGTCCGCTTCCCACGTCGTGAACCACTCGCGGACGTCGTCGATCGTGCCGCGCTCGACGAGCAGCTGATAGCGGCTCGAGCGAATCAGCGCGTCGATCGCCGCACAGTGCGCGAACTCGTATTGGCTGGAGCGCCATGCGAACTTCTCGCGGTTGATGTCGCGCGTGACTTTCAATGCGAGCAGTCCCGCGCGCACGGGGCGGAACTTCTGCGCGTCGGTGACGTGCACCCACACGCCGCCGCACAATTCCTTCGCGTGCTTCTGAAACGTCGGCGTGAAGACATGCGGGCGGAAGAGCACTCCTTCGAGTTGCAATTCATTGAGCCGGTCCGACAGCTCGAACGAATCGAGCCATGGCGCGCCGAAGGCGTCGAATGGATAGGTCGTCCCGCGCGCCTCGCTGATGTTCGTCGCCTCCCAGAAACACGTTCCGGGATAGAGCAGCGCCGCGCGCGGCGACGGCATGTTCGGCGACGGCGGCACCCACGCGAGTCCGGTCTCGTCCCACGACATCGACCGCCGCCACCCTTCCATCGGAATCGTGACGAGATCGCAGTCGAAGTGCATCGTGTCGTTCGCCAGAATCGCGAGCTCCGCGATCGTCATGCCGTGGCGGTTCGGGACCGGAAGATTTCCGACGAAGGAGATGTAGGGCTCGTGGAAGTTGATCGGGCCTTCGATGAGAACGCCGCCGATGGGATTCGGGCGATCGCAGACGATGATCGGGACGCCGAGGTCTTTGGCGACGCCCATGAGTTTGAGGAGAGAGGCCGCGTAGGTGTAGTAGCGCGCGCCGACGTCCTGGATGTCGGCGACGAGCACGTCGCAATCAGCGACCGCCCGCGGATCGGGACTCAGGAAGCGCGGATTGTCCGCATCGTAGGAGCGCACCATCGTGACACGCTCCGACCGCCGCCACCCGTCCTCGCGAATCGCCGCCATGTACTGCGCATCGCCCCAGAACCCGTGTTCGGGCGCGAAGACCGTGATGTGCCGGCACTCGCCGCGCTCGAGCAGCTCATCGAGCGCAAAGCGGAACGCGGACGTGATCGACGCGTAGTTGGCGAGGAAGCCGACGCGCTTGCCGCGGATGTGATCGAGATGATGGTCGAGGAGGACTTCGAGGCCGGTGCGCATGAAACGGACGGAAGCACAAATTGCGCCGTGTGGGGATGGCAGATGGCAGATGGCAGATGGCGAACGGCGTTTCTTCTGCCATCCGCCATCCGCCATCTGCCATCCGCCATCCGCCATCCATTCAATCGCGATACAACAGAAACTCCTCCCTCATCCGCGCGAACTCGCGCAGCGGCTCCTCCCACTCCGCCACCCAGTCATCGACGTTGCCGCCGCGCTCGACGAGCTCGCGGTAGCGCGCGCTGCCGGCGAGGAGGTCGATCGCCAGTCGATCGGAGACGAACTCGTAGGTTTCCGTTCGCCACTTGAACTCGTCGGGGTTCAGGTCGCGTGCGACTCTCACGCACCAGAGTCCCGTGCGGTACGGCTCGAAGAGCGCGCGGTTGGTGACGTGCAGTTCCACGCCGCCGCAGACGCGGCCCTGGTGTTTGTGAAACGTCGGGAGAAAAAAGTGCGGGCGGAAGCGGACGCCGGGGAGGTCGACAGAATTGAGGCGGTCGGCGAGCTTGAACGAGTCGAGCCACGGCGCGCCGAAAAACTCGAACGGATGCGTCGTTCCGCGCCCTTCGCTGAGGTTCGTGCCTTCGACGAGGCACATGCCGGGATAGACGGTCGCGGTGTAGACCGTCGGCATGTTCGGCGAGGGGATGACCCACGGCAGATCGGTGTCGCCCCACCACATCGAGCGGCGCCAGCCTTTCATCGGCACGACGACGAGGTTGGACTTGTAGAAGCGGTTGAACCACCGCGCGAGCTCGCCCGCGGTCATGCCGTGCCGCGTCGGCAGGGGAAACATGCCGACGAACGATGAGTAGTCGTCCTCGCGGATGTTGCCTTCGATGTGCGCGCCGTCGATCGGATTCGGGCGATCGAGGACGATGACCTGGAGGCCGAGGGGTGCGGCGGCGCGCATGCAGAGCGCCATCGTGTAGATGAAGGTGTAGTAGCGCGAGCCGATGTCCTGGAGATCGATCACCAGCGCGTCGAGCGTGCGCAGCACCTCGCGTCGCGGCGCGAGATCGGCTTCGCTTTTTCCGTAGAGCGAATAGACGGGAAGGGCGGTGAGCGGATCCGTCGAGTGCTCGACGTGCGCCATGTCCTGCGCCTCGCCCCACACACCGTGCTCCGGGCCGAAGAGTGCGGTCAGCTTCCAGCCGCGGCCGGAGTGCAGCAGCTTGACCGCGTGCTGCAGATTGCGCGTGACGCCGCTCTGATTCGTGACGAGACCGATGCGTTTGCCGTGGAGAAGGGACGGCTCATCCATCAGAACCTCGAGGCCGGGAAGAACGCTCATCGGACGACCGCCCGCGCCAATGATGAAGGGCGATCGATGAAAGAGGAATCTTTGCTGCTCGACCGCCCGCGCCAGCGATGAAGGATGAAGGATGAAGGATGAAGGATGAAGCTACGCGAGCACTGATTCATCTTTCATCCTTCATCTTTCATCCTTCATCGTTAGCGCGCTCGCGATGCACTACGCCTCAAGCACTTTCATGCTCCGTATCGCCGCCCAACAACTGCAGCGCGTGCGGCACCAGATGCATCACCGCTTCCAAATTTTCGACAGCTCCGCGAACGCTCCCCGGCACATTCACGACGAGCGCCGGCCCGTGCGTGCATGCGCCGCCGCGCGAGAGCGCGGCCATCGGCGTTTTCTGCAGCGATGCCGCGCGCATCAGTTCTCCGAATCCCGGCACGATGCGGTCGCACACGCGCTGCGTCGCCTCCGGCGTGAAGTCGCGCGGGCCGACGCCGGTGCCGCCGGTCGTCACGACGAGGCGCGCGCCCTTGTCGACCGCGTGCAGGATCGCGCCGCCGATCACGTCGATTTCATCCGGCACGACAACGACGGGATCGACTTCGCAGCCGTGCTGCTCGAGAAACTCGCGCACGGCCGGACCGGAGCGGTCCTCTCGCGTGCCGTTTGCAGCGGAGTCGGAACAGGTGATCACCCGCGCGCGTATCATCGCGCGCGATTCTAATGTTGCGCAGCGACTTCGCGTACGACTTGCCGGAAGATTTGATCGCGCAGGAGCCGCGCGAGCGCGGCCGCTCTCGCATGCTCGTGCTCACGCCGCCGTCGCGCATCGAGCACGACACGTTCGCGAATTTTCCCGCGCGCCTGCAGGCCGGCGACGTGCTCGTGCTCAACGACACGCGCGTGATTCCGGCGCGGCTCTACGCGCAGCCGAAAGGCGCGATGAAGAACGCGATCGAGTTTCTGCTGACGCGCGAGCGCGAGCCGGACGTTTGGGAGACGTGGTGCCGTCCGGCGAAGCGCGTGAAGCCGGGTGACGTCGTGACGTTTTCCGACTCGCTGCGCGCGACGATTCTCGAAAAGGACGAAGGCACGGTCGTGATCCGCTTCGAGGGAGATGTCGCCGAGGTCGAGCGACTCGGGGTGCCGCCCCTGCCGCCGTACATCGTGCGCGACGCGCCGCGCGAGAGCGACAAGGAGTCGTATCAAACGGTCTACGCGACCGAGCGCGGCGCGATCGCGGCGCCGACGGCGGGCTTGCATTTCACGCAAACGATTCTCGACGAGATCGCATCGCGCGGCGTCGAGATCGTGCGCGTCACGCTGCACGTCGGCATCGGCACGTTCAAGCCGGTGAAAGTCGATCGTCTCGAAGAGCACCGGATGGATTCCGAGCGCTACGAGATCAGCGAAGACGCGGCGGCGAGTTTGAATCGCGCGCTGAACGAAAAGCGCGCGATCGTCGCGGTCGGCACGACCAGCGTGCGGACGTTGGAGAGCGCGGTTCGAGCGGGGGAGGGACGATTCGCCGCGGGACGCGCGGAGACATCGATCTTCATCACGCCGAGATTCGAGTTCCAGGCCGTGGACAAGCTGTTGACGAACTTTCACCTTCCGGAGTCGACATTGTTGATGTTAGTTAGCGCCTTCGCCGGTGCCGAGGCGATACGTTTGGCGTATGCGGAGGCCATCGAACAGCGGTACTTTTTCTACAGCTACGGCGACTGCATGTTCATTGCGCGAAGGAGTGACGCGGCGTGAAGTGCTGGCGGTTCTCGCGTTTGGAGCGGTGCGCGCCTCCGGCGCGCTCCCGCCCACAGGCGCGCCGGAGGCGCGCACCACTCCGTTGATCCGCAAGATCCCATCCACCGGCGAACAGCTCCCCGTCATCGGCCTCGGCAGCTGGATCACCTTCAACGTCGGCGACGACGTCGCCGCGCGCAATCAATGCACGGAAGTCGTGCGTGCATTTGTGTCGGCCGGCGGCCGCGTCATCGACTCTTCGCCGATGTACGGCTCGTCGCAGGAAACGATCGGCTACGCCCTCGGGAAGCTCGCTCATCCGAACGTGTTCTCGGCCGACAAGGTGTGGACGTCGTCGCAGGGCGCGGGACAGATCGAAGAGTCGCGCCGGCATTGGGGCGTGCCGCGTTTCGATCTGCTGCAGGTGCACAACCTTCTCGGTTGGGACGATCACCTGCCGCTGCTGTTCTCGATGAAGAAGGCCGGGCATCTGCGCTACGTGGGCGTCACGACGTCGCACGGACGGCGGCTCGAAGAGCTCGAACAGATCATGCGCAAAGAGCCGCTCGATTTCATCCAGCTCACCTACAACCCGATCGAGCGCGAGCCGGAGCAGCGCATCCTGCCGCTGGCGATGCAGCGTCGGATCGCCGTGATCATCAATCGTCCGTTCAATCAGGGCGAACTGCTCGACGATCTCGCGAGCCATCCACTTCCAAACTGGGCGCGCGACGTTGACGCGCGCAGCTGGGCGCAGCTCATTCTCAAGTTCATCATCACGCATCCGGCCGTCACCTGCGTGATTCCCGCGACGAGCGTCCCCTCGCACGCGCGGGAAAACGTCGACGCCGCGCGCGGCCGCATGCCCGACGCCGCGATGCGCAAGCGCATCGCCGACACGATTGCGAGTCTTGTCTGATGTCGGAGTGGTGGACGTACCGCCTCTCGGACTTTCTGATGTTCTCGCAGCGGACGTACAACCGCCTGTTCGAGCGCTACAACCATGATGTGTGGCCGCTGCACCTCGTCGCGATCGCGATCGGCGTTCTCATTCTTTGGTTGGCGCGCAGCGGGCAGCGGGTAGCGGGCAGGGTGACGTCGATCCTGCTCGCCATCTCGTGGCTCTGGATCGCGTACGCGTTCTTCTGGCAGCGCTTCGCGTCGATTCACACCTACGCGAAATGGTTCGCCATCGCGTTCGCACTCGAAGCGATCCTCCTCCTCGCGCTGCCATCTGCCATCCGCCATCCGCCATCCATCGTGATCGCGCTCATCCTCCTCTACGCGCTGATCCCGCCACGCCACGAAACCTTCGGCCTCGCGCCCGATCCCACCGCCCTCGCCACCATCGTCCTCACGCGCTGGCCGCTGCGCATCATTCCGATTGCCTGGTGCGCGTTCAGCGCCGCCACCCTCTTGGCAATGGCAACGCGATAGCGATACGGTTCGCGGCCATGAAGAGAATCGCCGCGCTCTTGATCGTCGCATTCCTCGCCGCACCCCTCATTCCCCAAACTCCGCCCCCCACACCTCCGACCGACAAGAAAGCGGAACCGAAGAAACCGGAGAAAGCCGAGCAGGAGCCGCGTCCGGTCGAACAGGAACAGCAGAAGAAAGAGTCGCAATCGAAAGACGCGCCCGCTCCATCCGCGGCGCTGCCGACTCCCGCAGGCGCAGTCGCTCCCGCGAGCGAGCCTGAGAAAAAAGACGAAAAGTGGGACGTCAACAATCCGCCCGGTCCGTCGCACGACGTCGACATCAACGTCACGGAAGGAACGTGGCTGAGTCTCGACGTGAGTCCCGACGGAAAGGAAATCGCGTTCGATCTCCTCGGCGATCTCTACACGATTCCGATGACCGGCGGCGAAGCGAAGGCGCTCACCAGCGGCGTCGCGTGGGACATGCAGCCGCGCTATTCGCCGAACGGAAAGTGGATCGCGTTCACGTCGGACCGCAGCGGCGGCGACAACATCTGGATTCTTGACCGCGAAGCGATCAAACAGGCGAAAACCGAGCCGGAGGCTTTGCCAGCCAACGCAGCCGGCCGTGCCGGCCGCGACGACTCGAATCCGAAGCAGGTCTCGAAGGAGTCGTTCCGTCTTCTCAACGAGCCGAACTGGAGTCCCGACTCCGAGTTCCTCGTCGCGCGCAAGCACTTCACCTCCGAGCGCTCCCTCGGCGCGGGCGAGATGTGGCTCTACCACCGCAGCGGCGGCGACGGCCTGCAGATGACGAAGAAGCGCACGGACCAGAAGGACAGCGGCGAGCCGGTGTTCTCGCCGGACGGTCAATATCTTTACTTCAGCGACGACATCACGCCGGGACAGATATTCGAGTACAACAAAGATCCCAACAAAGAGGTCTACGTGATCCAGCGGCTCGACCGCGAGAGTGGCGAGATCGAGCGCTACGTCACCGGCCCGGGCGGATCGGTGCGTCCGACGCCGTCGCCGGACGGCAAGTCGCTCGCGTTCATCCGCCGCGTGCGCTACAAGTCGACGCTCTTCGTGCGCGACCTCGAGTCGGGACGCGAGACGCCGCTGTACGACGGGCTCGATCGCGACATGCAGGAGACGTGGTCGATTCACGGCCTCTATCCGTCGATGGCGTGGACACCCGACAACAAGTCGATCGTCTTCTGGGCCGGCGGCCACTTCCATCGCATCGACGTCGCATCGAAGCAGGTGACGGACATCCCGTTTCACGTGAAGTCGACGCGCCGCGTGACGGAAGCGGTGCGCTTCCCGATCGAAGTCGCGCCATCGAACTTCAACGTGAAGATGCTGCGCTGGGTCGAAGTCTCGCCGCGCGGCAATCAGGTTCTCTATCAGGCCCTCGGCTACATCTACGTTCGCGACCTGCCGAATGGCACGCCGCATCGATTGACGCGACAAACCGATCACTTCGAGTTCTATCCATCATGGTCGCGCGACGGAAAGTGGATCGTGTACACGACGTGGAACGACGAGACGTTCGGATCGGTGCGCGTCGCGCCGGCAACGGGTGGTGACGGGCGCGTCGTCACGCCGCAGCCCGGCCATTACCTCGAGCCCGCGTTTTCACCCGACGGAACGAAGATCGCGTATCGAACGACGACCGACGGCTTCCTCACGAGCGCGCTCTGGTCCGCCGATCCCGCAATCTATGTGATTCCGACGGCGGGAGGAAAACCGAAGCTCGTGTCGAAGAAAGGCGCGCTGCCGCAGTTCGGCGCGTCGAACGACCGCGTCTTCTTCATGACGTTCGAAGACGAGGGCAAGCGCGCGCTGCGCTCGGTCGACATCGACGGCGGTGACGAACGCACGCACGTCATTTCCGCGTTCGCGACCGACTTCGCAATCTCGCCGGATGAAAAGTGGCTCGCGTGGACGGAGAAGTTTCGCGCGCGCATCACGCCGTTCGTGCGCACCGGCAAGACGATCGACATCAGTCCGGACATGAAGACGATTCCGTCGGCGACCGTGTCGCGCGACACCGGCGAATACATCCACTGGTCCGGCGATTCGAAACGCCTGTACTGGTCTCTTGGCGCCGAATTGTTCTCACGCGACCTGAAAGACGCGTTCGCATTTCTCGACGGCGCACCCGAGAAACTGCCGGAGCCGCCGGCGGCCGGCATCAACATCGGCTTCTCGCAAAGCTACGACGTTCCGTCCGGCAAGCTCGCGCTCACCGGCGCGCGCATCATCACCATGAAGGGTGACGAGGTGATCGAGAACGGCACGATCGTCATCGATCGCAATCGCATCGCCGCGGTCGGCGCGAACGTCAGCGTGCCGTCGGACGCGAAAGTGATCGACGTCGCCGGCAAGACCATCATGCCCGGCATCATCGACGTGCACTGGCACGGCTCGATGGGCTCCGAGCAGATCACGCCGCAGCAGAGCTGGATCAACTACGCCGCGCTCGGATACGGCGTGACGACGCTGCACGATCCGTCGAACGACACCGCGGAGATTTTCGCGTCGAGCGAGCTCGCCAAAGCGGGGTTGATCGTCGCGCCGCGCATCTTCTCCACCGGCACGATCCTCTACGGCGCGAAGGCGCCGTTCAAAGCCGACATCGACAAGCTCGACGACGCGATCTCGCATCTGCGGCGCATGAAAGCCGTCGGCGCGTTCAGCGTGAAGAGCTACAACCAGCCGCGCCGCGACCAGCGCCAGCAGATCATCGCGGCCGCACGCCAATTGCAAATGATGGTCGTGCCCGAGGGCGGATCGCTCTTCGAGCACAACATGACGATGGTCGTCGACGGACACACCGGCGTCGAGCACTCGATCCCGGTCGCGAAGATTTACGACGACGTCGTGCAGCTCTGGAGTCACACGAGAGTCGGCTACACGCCGACGCTCATCGTCGGCTACGGCGGCAACTGGGGCGAGAACTACTGGTATCAGCACACGAACGTGTGGGAGGACGCGCGGCTGTCGTCGTTCGTGCCGCGCCGCATTCTCGACTCGCGCTCGCGCCGCCGCACGATGGTGCCGGAGGATGAGAACAATCACTTCGACAACGCGCGCATCGCGAAGCGTCTGTACGACGCAGGTGTGAGCGTGCAGCTCGGCGCGCACGGCCAGCGCGAGTCCCTCGGCGCGCATTGGGAGCTGTGGATGTTCAACCAGGGCGGCATGACGCCGCTCGAGTCGATCCGCTCCGCCACGCTCGCCGGTGCGCGCTACCTCGGCCTCGACAAAGACATCGGCTCGCTGGAGACCGGGAAGCTGGCCGATCTCATCGTGCTCGACGCGAATCCGCTCGACAACATCCGCAACTCGACGAGCGTGCACTACACGATCGTCAACGGCCGGGTCTTCGACTCCGCGACGATGAACGAGATCGGCAACCACCCGCGCACGCGCAAACCGTTCTTCTTCCAGACGCCGGGAGGAGAGACGTGGAGCGCGGCGACCAGTGCGGCGACGAGCGAGGACGAAGACTGACGTGAGCACTGCTTTGTGGTGACCGCTGCCCTCAGCGGTCACACCGCCGCCTTGCGGCGGTATAGCGGCGCGTTGCGCGCCGCCGCGACCGCTGAGGGCAGCGGTCGCCACAAAGAGCACTTTCACCAGTACGTGGTCGTGATCGCGCAATCGCCGCGCACGACCGCCTGACAGGCCATCCGCTCGTCCGCGGCGAAGCCGCGGGCGGCGCCGATGCGCGACTCGATCGACGTCGGTGGGCTGAGGTTCTCGCTTCCGCTCACCACGCGCACGCGGCAGCGTGCGCAGATGCCGACTCCGCCGCAGGATGCGCCGAGGGGGGCGTTTGCGCGCCGCGCAACGTCGAGGAGCGTCTCGTTTGGATGTGCGGAAGCGGTGCGGCCGAGGGGCGTAAACGTAACGAGATTTGACACTGCGTTTACATCCCTGTGCATAACTTTCCCGCGTTCCGTGCGTCTATTACAGCATGAGAACGAAAGCGCGTGACATCACTGAGATGACTGAAAAGAAGATCGACGAGACTCGCATCGCGGAAGAAATCGTGAGCGTGCTTCCCGCCGGCATCGCGCGTTCGCTTTCCCCGGATCGCGACTCGATCCGCTATTCCGTGCGTGGTGAGGGGATGAAGCTGCGGACGATCGTCCTGCGGCGGTCATCGTTGCAGAAACTGGCCGAGGACGCGGACCGGGCGATCAAGGTCGAATACCTGCAGCGGGATCTCCTCCTGAGCGCCGGGAAGCGGACCGAGTTCCGGTATCCGCGACTCTCCCACTTCGTGCAGATCCGGCGGATGGTGGCCGCCGGGATGCCGATCGCCTGCGTCGTTTAGCCTCCCCATCCAGCCTTGAATCTGTATGTCACCTCAGCGTTGTGGAGCGGCGGCCGCTTCGGCCGCCGACCTCTCGCGAGAAACCGGCGGCCGAGAGCGGCCGCCGCTCCACAAGTTTCGTGATTGAAGGGCTCGTAGCCTCTCGGGGGGTCGACGGGCCCAGGAGGCCGGGCGGCTCGGAGGCTGGAAGGCTAAGCAACAACCGACGATTCGAAGGTTAACTACTTGCTTTTCCGACGATTCGAAGCCATATTATCAATATGGCTGTCGAATTGGACGATCTGGACCTTCGAATCGTCAGCCTCCTCATCAAGGAAGGGCGGACGCCGGCAGCCCAAATCGCTGACCAGATTGGCCTTTCGCGTCCGGCTGTCGCCGACCGACTCGAGAAGCTCGAACGGCAGGGTGTGATCCGCGGGACGACGGCTGTCGTCGATCCCGTCGCCCTCGGCAACAAGATCACGGCATTCGTCGCCGCGCGCGGTCCCACGATGTCGCCGACCGGCTGGCGGAAGTTCCGCGACCTGATGCAGCGCGAGGAGATCCTCGAGGTGCACACGGTTGCGGGTGACGACTGCTTCTTCATCAAAGTGCGCACGAAGTCGATCGCGGAGTTGAACGAGCTCGTTCAGATGTTCACCGCGTTCCCGATGTCGCTGGCTACGCGCACGACGATCGTGATGCAGACGCATTGCGAGAAAGTCGGCGGCATCGACCTCGGCGGCGAGGAGGCCGCCACGCGATGAAGCACCCACGCGCTCTCGCTTATCTCGCCTTCGCCACGATCTGCCTCGTCTGGGGCACGACCTATCTCGCGATCCGCATCGCGCTGGAGACCATTCCGCCGCTGCTCCTCACCGGCACGCGCTTCGTCGTCGCCGGATCGGTCATGCTCGTCGTCGCGCGTCTTCGCGGCGAAGCGCTGCCGCGCGATGCGCGCACGCTGGCGAACATCGCGATCGTCGGCATCCTCCTCGTCTCGGTCGGAAACTTCTCCGTCATCTGGGCGGAGCAGTGGGTGCCGAGCGGACTCGCCGCGCTCCTCGTCGCGACCGCGCCGTTCTGGATGGCGATCATCGAAGGCTTCCGCACGCACGGCGAGCGCGTGAACACGCGCGGCGTGATCGGCATGCTCATCGGATTCGCGGGCGTCGCGATGCTCGTCACGCCGCGGGGATCGGGCGGCGCGTGGAACGTGCGCTTCGTCATCGGCGCGCTCGCGATCCAGGTCGGCTCGTTCTGCTGGCAGCTCGGCTCCGCGCGCGGCAAGTACAACCTGCAGCACGTTCCGCTGCTCGCGTCATCGGCGTTGCAGATGCTCTTCGGCGGCCTCGTCATCGGTACGCTCGGCCTCGCGTTCGGCGAGACTTCGCGCTACACGCTCAACGCCCGCACGTTCGCCGCACTCGCGTACCTCACCCTCGCCGGCTCGATCGTCGGCTACAGCGCGTATCTCTACGCGCTCAAGCATCTCCGCACCACGCAGACGTCGCTCTACACGTACGTGAATCCGGTCGTCGCCGTCTTCCTCGGCTGGCTGATTCTCAACGAGCCGCTGACGTGGCTGTCGATCGTCGCGATGATCACGATCCTCGCGGGAGTCGCGCTCGTGCAGACATCGGGACGGGTGCGGGCCGCGAGCATCGCGAGCTCGGAGACTGAAGCGCGAGAAGCGGCGTGAAGCAGGCACATAGGCTCACAGGCACATAGGCTCACAGGCACAGGCTCATAGGCGTAGGTTGTCGGCTCCCGGTTCTCTGAGCCTATGAGCCTATGCGCCTGTGAGCCTGGTTCACCCGTCCTTCTTGATCTGCTCCACGATCTCGCGCACGCGCGTCTCCGCGTGCGCGTTCGGGAGCTGACAGGTTCCCGCGCCGCGATGTCCGCCGCCGCCGTACTTCGTCATCAGCTCGCCGACGTCGGTGCGGGAGGTGCGGTTGAAGATGCTGTGGCCGACGGCGCAAACGATGAACTCCCCTTTGCGTCCGTCGAACACGCGCACCTGGACGTTTGCCTGTGGGAACATCGTGTAGATGAGAAAGCGATTGCCGGCCGGCATCTCGCTGATGCCGCGGAGGTCGGTGATGATCACGTTCTTCTCGACGGTCGAGCGCTCGCGCATCAGTTGCGTGAATGCTTCCTGCTGTTCGAAGTAGCGGTCGATGCGCTCCTTCACGTCGGGATCGGCCAGCACGGCGTCGGGATCGTCGGGATGTTTGGAGATGAGGTCGATCATCTTCGACATCAGCTCGCGATTGCTGATGCTGTAGCCGTGGTGATACGCGAGGCCGGTGCGCGGATCCATGACGTACGACAGCAGCATCCATCCGCCGGGCTTCGTCACGTCGTTCATCGAGAGCTGGGCGGAGTCGGACTTGTCGACGGAGCCGAGGAGATTCTCGTAACGCTGCAGCTTCTCGCCGCGTCCGCTCTCGGCGTAGTAGCGATAGACGACGCGCGCGGCGGACGGCGCGATCTCGAAGCGGCCGCGATACGTCACGGTGTCGCGGTTGCGCACGATCTCGCTGGAGTGATGATCGAACCAGAGCCCGACGCCCTGAACGTACGGCAGATTCGTGAGAATATCGTTCGCGCCGATCTTGATTTTTCCATCCTGAAGGTCCTTCGGATGGACGAACTCGATCGAGTCGATCTGTTCGACTTCGTTGAGCAGTACCGCACAGGCGAGTCCGTCGAAATCGGACCGGGTGATGAGACGCATTCTGAAACTCCTGCGATGTGAGCGGATTCTAACCAAGTCATGAAACGCTGGATACCAGTCGCACTCCTGTTCGCCATCGTGGCCGCGTTCTTCGTCTTCGATCGCCAGGCGCAGCCGCACCCGATTCCGGACCTCGGCGATCAGCCCGTGCTCGTGGAGCTCTTCACGTCGCAGGGCTGTTCGAGTTGTCCGCCGGCGGACGAGCTGCTGCAGCGCATCGCGCACGATCGCAACCTGCACGGCCGCGTGATCCCTCTCGCCTACCACGTCGACTACTGGGATCACCTCGGGTGGCGCGATCCGTTTTCGTCGCGCGAGTGGTCCCAGCGCCAGGGCGATTACGTGCACGCGATGAGTCTCGACAGCGCGTACACGCCGCAGGTCGTGATCAACGGCACGCGGCAGATGGTCGGCTCGGCGTCCGGCGCGATCTACCGCGCGATCGAGGAAGAGTCGAAGCGGATGACCGAGGCGAGCGTGAGCATCAAGAGAGACGGCGAAGATGTGGTGGTGAGCGCCGGCGCGTTGGGCGGCGGACTCGACGTAATGATCGCGGTGTATGAAGACGACGTGCAGACGAACGTCGAGCGCGGCGAGAACCGCGGCCGGACGTTCGTGAACGGCTCGATCGTGCGGAAGCTCCTGCGCGTGGGGACGCTGGATGGCAAGAGCGCCGTCAACAAGCGCGTGAGGCTCGCGCTGGGGCCGCACATGGGCGCGGTCGCGTTCCTGCAGAACCCGAAGACGGGCTATGTCGCGGCTTCGTCCGTGATATAGACCGCGCGTGGCGAAAGCGAAGAAACGGCGCGCGGCTGCGCCTGCGACGACGCTGCGGACCGTCTCGCCCCAGGCGTCGAAGATCTCGATGCTCGTCGCGCTCGTCGCCGTGCTCGCCTTCCCGACGCTGGTCCGCCTGCGGCTGCTCGATCTCCCGCTCGAGCGCGACGAAGGGGAGTATGCATACGCGGGACAACTGATGCTGCACGGCGTGCCGCCGTACGAGCTCGTGTACAACATGAAGTTCCCCGGCACGTACGCGGCGTACGCGTTGATCGAAGGAATCTTCGGTCAGACCGCGACCGCGATTCGCATCGGATTGCTCCTGGTCACGACGCTCACGTCGATCCTGTTGTACTTCCTCGGCAAGCGGATGTTCGGCACGCGCGGGGGCGTGATCGCGGCCGGCGCGTACGCGTTGCTCGCGATCGCGCCGTCCTCGTTCGGACTGTACGCGCATGCGACGCATTTCGTCGCGCTGTTCGTCGTCGCGGCGATGCTGCTGGTGACGGCCTCCGAGCCTCCCAGCCTCCCGGCCTCCGAGGATCGTGCTGGGAGGCCAGGAGGCTCGGAGGCGCGGAGGCTCGTCGCCGCGGGAGCATTGCTCGCGCTCGCGGTGCTGATGAAACAGCCGGCGTTCGTGTTCGTGATCTTCGCGCTGATTTACGTCGCGTTGCGATCTAAGTCGCGGGTGCGCGATCTCGCGATGGTGTGTGCGGGCGGAATCGCCGTCGCGGTACTCACGGTGATCGCGCTCGCTGCGGCGGGCGTGCTGCCGCGATTTTTGTTCTGGACGATTCAGTACGCGCGCGAATACGCGACCTCGGTGCCGTTCGATAAAACGGTCTTCACACGACTGGCGACCAATCTCGGTCCGATCATCAAATTCGCGCCGCTGCTCTGGCTGCTCGCGATCGTCGGGCTCTGGTTCGTTCCGCGCGAGCGACGTTTTTTCGCGATCGGTTTCCTCGTCGCCGGTTTTCTCGCCGCCGTTCCCGGCTTCTACTTTCGCGGCCACTACTTCATCGTGATGTTTCCCGCGCTCGCGCTGCTCGCCGGCGCGGCGGTGCAGGAGTCGGGCAAGCAAGCGAACGCGCGACTCGGCTTTGCCATCGGCGCGATCGTCATCACATCGATGATCGGCTGGCCGCGACTCATGAACACGACGCAGGAAGAGTTCACGCGCGACCTCTATTTTTCGAATCCGTTCATCGAGTCGATCGAAGTCGCGAACTATCTTCGCGAGCACACGCAACCGAACGACCGCATCGCCGTCCTCGGCTCGGAGCCGCAGATCTACTTTCTCGCCAAACGCAAATCGGCGACCGGCTACATCTACGCCTATCCGCTGATGGAAGAGCAGCCGTTCGCCGCGCAGATGCAGGCCGAGATGGTGAAGCAGATCGAGAGTGCGAAGCCGAAGTACCTCGTGTACGTCGGCGTGCCGGAGTCGTGGATGCGCTGGCCGAAGTCGGACATGACGCTCCTGACGTGGTTCAACAGCGGCACGCAGGCGGGGCGTTGGCAGCTCGAAGGCGTCGCCGACATGAGCGAGACGCAGACGCACTACGTCTGGGGCGACGCGGCCCGCGAGTATCGTCCGCTGAGCGAGGACGTGATTCTCGTGTATCGCGTGCGGTAGTCCGACGTCACGCCGCCGGGCGCATGACGACTTTCACGCAGTCGTCCTGCTTGTCGCGGAACGTGCGGTACATCTCCGGCGCGTCGTCGAGCGAGACGCGATGGGTGATGATGAACGACGGGTCGATCTCGCCGCTCATGATCTTCTCCAGCAGCATGCGCGTGTAGTTCTGCACGTGCGTCTGTCCCATCTTCAGCGTCAGCCCTTTGCCGAACGCCGTGCCCAGCGGCACTTTGTCGACGAAGCCCGCGTACACGCCGGGAATCGAGACCGTGCCGCCTTTGCGGCAGCAGTGCAGCGCCTGCCGCAGCACGTGCGCGCGATCGAACGTCAGCTTCATGGCCTGCTTCACGCGATCGAGGACCGCGTCGGGAAAATGTCCGTGCGCTTCCATCCCGACGGCGTCGATGCAGCGATCGGGTCCGCGTCCGCCGGTCATCTCTTTCAGCGTGTCGAAGACATTGACTTCCGAGTAGTCGACGATCTCAGTCCTGCCGTCGCTTTGCGCCAGACGCAAACGCTCGCGGAAGCGATCGATCGCGATCACGCGTCCCGCGCCCTGCATCCACGCGCTGCGAATCGCGAACAGTCCGACCGGACCGCAGCCCCACACCGCGACCGTGTCGCCCGCCTCGATCTCGCAGTTCTCCGCCGCCATCCATCCGGTCGGAAGAATGTCGGTGAGGAAGAGGACTTTCTCGTCCGGAAGACCGTCGGGGATTTTCAGCGGCGAGACGTCGGCGAACGGGACGCGCACGTATTGCGCCTGTCCGCCCGCGTAGCCGCCGTACATGTGCGAGTAGCCGAAGAGTCCCGCGCCGGAGTAACCCATCAGCGACTCGATCATCCAGGCGTTCGGATTGGTGTTGTCGCAAAGAGACCATTGCCTGTTTTCGCAAAACCAGCAGCGGCCGCACGCGATCGGGAACGGCACGATGACGCGATCGCCGGCCCTGAGGTTCGTGACCTCTTCGCCGACTTCGACGACTTCGCCCATGAACTCGTGTCCGAGGATGTCGCCGCGCATCATCGTGGGGACGTAGCCGTCGTAGAGATGGAGGTCGGAGCCGCAGATCGCGGTCAGCGTCACGCGCACGATCGCGTCGTGCGGATTGAGGATCTCCGGCTCCGGCACGTCGACGACGCGCACCTCGGTTTTGCCCCACCAGCAGACTGCTTTCATGCGATTTTCCTCCCGGAGGGCTGTCCTTCCGTCGTGGCGATCTCGCCGGTCTCGACGAGCATTTTCAGCCGCCGCAAATCCTCCTGCACCTGCATGGCCGGATCTTCGCCGAACAACTTCGACACGGCCGCGCCCAATAGTCCCGCCGGCGGGTCGTAGCGCAGCACGACTTTCACTTCCGTGCCGCGTCCGTCGGGGAGCGCGTTGAAGTGCACCGATCCCGCGTTGTCGACTTTGCTTCCGTCGATCGACCGCCATCCGATCAACTCGTTCGGGATGTCGTTGATGATCTCCGCTTCCCAGTCGACGCTCATTCCGGCCGGACCGGCGGCGACCCAATGCGAGCGCAGGCTGTCGTGGCACTCGACCGCTTCGAGATTGCACATGAAGCGCGGCAGGTTCTCGAAATTGCGCCAGAACGCATAGAGTGATTCCGGCGACGCGTTGATGGTCACGGCTTTTTCGACGCGGATGCCTTTGCCGTACGGCACGCTGACCTGCTCGCCCTGCCGCTGCTCGCCGTTCGTGGAGATGCCGAGGGCTTGGTAGATCATGCAGTGGCCGGTGGCGCCGCGCCACGCGAGCACGCCGCCTAACGCGGAGAGCGCGAAGCCGCCGCGCGAGCGGCTCTTGAGTCCGTACGTCGCGAGCGCGCTGCCGAGCAGGACCGAGGCCCAGCGTTCGGGGATGTTGACGTTCTTTTCCGTTTGCATGGCGTGCAAACGTTTCGCATGACGCGTGCCTAAGGATGGTTGCGCGGTTGCGCGGTCGCGCAGTCACGCGGCCACCTCAGCCGCGTAACCGTGCAACCGTGCTCCGCCATCCGCGCAGCCGGCTTCGATACAATCCCGCGTCATGCCGGCCATCGCTCCTCCGCCCGTCCGCCGCGTCACGATCGAGGAGATTCGCGCGGCGCGCGAGCGCATCCGCGGGGTGATCACGCGCACGCCGCTCATTCGTTTGCGCCACGACGTCGCGGGCGCGCCGGAAATCTGGCTGAAGCTCGAGAACCTGCAGCCGATCAACGCGTTCAAGATTCGCGGCGCGGCGAACGCCGTCGCGATGCTCGACGCCGACGCGCGCAGTAAAGGCGTCTGGACGATCAGCGCGGGCAATGCGGGACAGGGCGTCGCGTACGCCGCGCGCGAAGCGGGGATTCCGTGTACGGTGCTCGTCATCGAGACCGCGCCGGAGACGAAGATCGAACGGATGCGCGCGCTCGGCGCGAAGCTGGTGAAGGCTCCGTTCGACGCGTGCTGGAACGCGATGGAAGCGCGTGCGTTTCCCGGCATCGAAGGTACGTTCGTGCATCCGTTCGATGAGCATGACTTCATCGCCGGCAATGCAACTGTCGGACTCGAAATCCTCGAAGACCTGCCGGACGTGAAGACCGTCATCGCCGCGATCGGCGGCGGCGGCCTCACCACCGGCATCGGCAGCGCGATCAAGGCGCTCGCGCCGCACGTGCGCGTCCTCGGTGCAGAGCCCGAGACCGCGGCACCGGGCGCGAAATCATTCGCCGCGCATTCGCCGCAAGTGTTCGACGAATGGCAGGCGTCGTTCGTCGACGGCGCCGGAGGCAAGAGCATTTTCCCGCGCATGTGGGAGCGCATCAGCGCGGTCGTCGACGGCTCGATCGTCGTGACGCTCAACGAAGTGAAGAGCGCGATCCGTCTCGTCGCATCGAAGACGCGCGTCATCGCCGAAGGAGCCGGCGCCCTGGGCGTCGCCGCGGCGCTGAAGGAAAAAGAAGGGCCGGTGGTGGCAGTCGTGTCCGGCGGAAACATCGATCTCAAGAAGTTTTGCGAGATTATTGGATGAAAGGGTGCTGAGTGCTGAGTGCTGAGTGCAGAGTGCTGAGTGCCGGGTGCTAAGTGCCCGGCCGTACATACCCAGCACCCAGCACCCAGCACTTAGCACCCAGCACCTGCACGCTCATGTGGCTCGTCCTCGCCGCGGTTCTCACATTTCCGGCCGGCTACGTCAATGACAGTCTCTGCGGGGAGTGTCATCGCGAGCTGGCCGCGTCGTACGCGCACGTCGGGATGTCGCAGTCGTTCTCGCGTCCGCGCGCGTCGAAGGTGATCGAAGACTTCGACGCGGCGCCGTACTTTCACGCGAAGTCGAATCAGTATTTCGAAATGCGCAAACGCGGCGACGACGTCGTGTTTCGCCGCTATCAGCTCGTCGATGGAAAACAGGTCAACGTCTTCGAGCAGATCGTCGACTGGATCCTCGGCTCAGGCCATCACTCGCGCACGTATCTCTACGCGACGCCGAACGGCGAGCTATATCAGCTGCCGATCGCGTGGTACACGCAGCCGCGCGCGTGGCGGATGTCGCCCGGCTACGACCGCGCCGATCACGACGGCGTCACGCGGCGCGTGCGGCACGAATGCATGTTCTGCCACAACGCGTACGCCGGCGTCGCGACGTTGAGCGAGTCGTACTGGCGACCGCAGATGTTTCCGGCCGAGCTGCCGCAGGGCATCGGCTGCCAGCGCTGTCACGGACCGGGGGCGCGGCATTCGGCGATCGCGCTGACGGGGAACGTCGAGAAGACGAAGTCGTCGATCGTGAACCCGGCGAAGCTCGACGTGCGGCGGCGGATGGACGTCTGCTACGAATGCCACATGCAGCCGGCGGTCGCGCTCTTCGGCGTGCGCAAATTCGGCCGCGACATCAATTCATTTCGTCCCGGACAACTGCTCGCGGATTACGCGCCGCCGATCAATATCGCTGAGAAAGACCGATTCGAGATCAATCATCATCCGTATCGGCTCGAACAAAGCCGCTGCTTTCGCGAGAGCGCGGGCAAGCTGACCTGTCTCACGTGCCACGACCCGCATCGCCGCCTCGCGCGCGAGCAATACCGCGCGGCATGTTTGTCGTGCCACGAGAAAGCGCATCGCGCAAACGAAGACTGCATCCCCTGCCACATGCCGCAGCGGCGCACGCAGGACGTCGTGCACGTGGTGATGACGGATCATTTGATTCAGCGAAAGCCGGAGGCGAACTTGCTCGCGCCGCTCGAAGAGCGCGAGTCGCAAGTCTCAGGCGTGCATTTCCTGTACGGCGGGGACGATCCGCTGCTGCTGCTCCTCCCGCTCGTGCGCGCGCACGGCGGCGCGAGCGCGGACGAAGTGAATCGGCTCGCGCAGTTGCTCGCGGAGGCGAAGCCGAAAGAGATCGAGCCGTATCTCGATCTCTGCGCCGGCTTGCTGCGACAAAAGCGCTACGCCGATCTCGAGAAGACCGCGCAACTCGTGCTCGATCGCTCGCCGAATCATCCGATCGCGCTCGAATGGCTCGGCATCGCGCGCACCGCGCTCACCGGCAACCGCAGCGAAGCGATCCGCCTCATCCAGCAGTCGCTGCGTGTCGATCCGACGCGAGCCGAAGGCGAATTCAACCTCGGCGTCTTCCTCGCCGGCGACGGCCGCACACGCGACGCGATCGCGCACTACCAGCGCGCACTCGCGCTGCGTCCGAACTTCGTGGCGGCGTGGCTGCGGCTTGCGGAAGCGCAGCGGAAGTTGGGGGACGCGAACGCGATTGAGAGCGAGAAGCGGGCGCGCGCGATCAAAAATTGACAAGACAAATAGGACAGATAAGACTCATAGGACGTCCTATCGGTCCTATTTGTCTTATTTGTCCTATCTGTCCTATCAGTCCTACTTCACGATCGCCACCGGCCGGAACCCGCCCGGATTCGGATACTCGCGCCGATCGGCGAGCTGGCCCAGCGGCGTCGCGATGATTGGAACGACGTTGCCGGCGATCGTCGCCGTCTTTCCGGTCGGCTGCGCCTTGTCGATCTTCATCGGCAGGCGGATGAGAATCTTTTTCGGATCGAGCACCTTCGCGCCGCCCCGCTCGAGCACGATGTCGGGGATGAAGACGTCCGCGTTTCCGGGCACTCCCGTCATCGTCAGCTGCGCGTTTTCCGCACCCGGCGCGTTGAAGCCGATCGTCGCCTTCAGCGGCGGCACGTCGAGGATCACGAACGCGCCGTTCGGCGCGATGCCGCCCGACGAATACTGCGAGCTCTCGACCCACAGCGATACCGATTGAAACAGCTCCTGCCGCCGCGCGAGCTCCATGTCGAGGTTGTCCGCATGCTTCGCATTCGCGACGTCGACGATCCATCCGCGCACGCTGATCGGGTCGCGATTCATCAGGTAGATCGACGGATCGTTTTTCTGCTCGCCGCCGCATGCGGCGAGCGCGAGAAGCGCGAGGACGAGGAGGCGGCGCGGCATGCGCCGAAGAGTAGCATGCGATAATCGGCCGGCTCTCATGAAACGTCTGTTCTCTCTCGGTGCAGTGGTCGTTCTCGCTCTTGCCTCGATCGTTCTTGCGCAAACGTCCGGACAGGCGACGCTCCGCACTCCCGCGGGCGACAAGCCGTTCACGTACGTGCAGCAGTCGGGGCAGACCTACGTCTCCGCTTCCGAAGTGACGGCCGCCCTCGGCGGCACGATCGCGCCGGACAGCAACGGCTATCGCATCACGATCAACAACGTGGTCGCCGCGTTCGGTCCCGACACGCGCTACGGCGTCGTGCGCGACGACCTGATCGAGATGCCGGTGCCGCCGATCGCGATCGAAGGCACGCCGTACGTGCCGTGGCAGTTCTTCCAGGGACTGCTCGTGAAAACGTCGTCGATGGATGTGGCGTGGGACGCAAACGCGCACGTGCTGCTCGTGCGGCCGCTCGCGCAGAACGTCATCAGCGTGCAGCCGTCGGTCGCGAACGTCGAAGGCATCTCGAAAGTCGTCCTCACGCTCAGCGCGGCGGCCGAGTACACGATCCTCAAAGAACAGCTCGCGTACGTCGTCCGCTTCAAGTCGCCGATCCAGCCGCCGTTCGCGGAGCAGACGGTCGAGGATCCGTCGATCTCGAAGCTGTCGTTCGCCGGAAATGATCTGCGGATTCAACTGACCGCACCGGACGTCGTCGCCGACGCGTACAAGCTCGAGAATCCGCCGCGCATCGTCCTCGACTTCCGCAAAGCAGCCGCGCCGATTCCGGGGCAGCTGCCGGCGATGCCGGGACTCAAGCAGCAGGAGCTGCCGGGCATCCGCACGATCGTGATCGATCCCGGCCACGGCGGAAAAGACGTGGGCGCAAGCGGCGCGGACGGTCTGCTCGAGAAAGACGTGACGCTGGCAATCGCGCGCAAGCTCGCAGCGTCGCTGGCGGCGAAGACCGGCGCGCGCATCGTGCTCACGCGCGACGAAGACGCGGTCGTCTCGCTCGATCAGCGGACGGCACTCGCGAATCAATACAAGGCCGACCTCTTCCTCTCCGTGCACCTCAATTCGTCGGTTGGCAAAGTGGCGAAGGGGTCGGAGACGTACTTTCTATCGGTCGAAGCATCGGACGAGCTCGCGAAGAAAGCGGCGGAGACGGAGAACGCGTCGGCTGCAGCTGCGCCCGTCGCCGATCCCTCCGCATCCGACTTGAAGCTGATCCTGTGGGATCTCGCGCAGCAGACGTATCTCGACGAGTCGAGCCGCTTCGCGCAGGCGATCCAGGAAGAGATGAACGCGGCGACGGGAGTCGCGAATCGCGGCGTGAAACAGGCACCGTTCAAAGTGCTCGTCGGCGCGACGATGCCGGCCGCGCTCGTCGAAGTCGGATTCATCAGCAATCCCGACGAAGAGAAGAAGCTGACGTCCGATCAGTATCAGACGCTCTTGGTCGACGCGCTCACGCGCGCCGTGCAGCGCTACAAGACCGACTACGAGACGCGCATCGGCATCGTGCAGCCCGCTCCTGCTGCACCCGCGGCTCCCGCTCCTGCGACGGCGACCGCTCCGGCAACGAGGACGGTGCCTTGACACCCGAGTGTCATCCCGAGCGTAGCGAGGGACCTGGGCGGGTGGGGCTGCGTTGCATGATCTTCGCGCCCCACCCGCCCGGGTCCCTCGCTACGCTCGGGATGACAGTGTTTGTCGCGGTCTCGCTGCTAGCCGGCGCGTGCTCGAAAAAAAACAACATCACCGCGAACATCAATGCCGCGAATCGCGTCGCCGTGCGGCCGGTGCGTCTCTACTACGAGTCCGAGCAGTTGATGCTCGTGGCCGAGACGCGAAACATCGCGTTGCCGGAGAGTCCGGCCGCCGCGATTCCCGTCGTTGCGCGCGAGCTGATGAAAGGTCCTGCGACTCCGGTCGGCGCGCGCCTCTTTCCGCCCGACACCCTCGTTCGCGGCGCCTACCTCTTGCCGGGCGGAACCGTCATCGTGGACCTCGGCGGAGCCACGCTGAGCCAGGGATGGGGCGCCGGAAGTCATCACGAGCTGATGGCCGCGAGCTCCCTCGTCCAAACGCTGGCTGTCAACTTCGCTGACGCTCGTAGAGTCCGGTTCATCATCAACGGGGCACCCGCGGAAACGCTCGCCGGACACGTTTCTCTCTCCCGGTCTTTGTCGCCGATGCCGCAATTCGTCGACCCCCGTTTCCGTTAATAGTGGACCGAACGCCCGTTTTGCTTTGGTCGATGGCTGACCCACCAATCGCGGCGTATCTATCAGAGAGAGAACCATTTGTCACATTGCAGTTACATTGAGAAATTTTTCACAAAGTGTGCGATAATCCCGCCCACGATGAGATTTGAGTTACTGGATGGGCGGACAGGAACCGCGTCTGTTGTATCAGTCCCGCCACTGCAGTCACCGCTATTTGAGCTCTTCCTTGAACCTTACCGATCCTGAAAACACGCCTGCTAGCGTTCCTGCCTAGCCCCATCCAGTAGATTTTCAAGAGCCCCGCCGGAAGGCGGGGTTCTTTTTTTACGCGCCCGCGCCCGGGATTGTCACGGCGCGAGTTGCGCGACGATCCCCTCCACCAGCAGCCGCACGTCCGCGTTCACCACCAGCCACCGGATCGCAGCCATCGCCTGATCGGCAGCAGCGAGCAAACGTTCGCGCGGAATGTGCTCGCGGATCTCCGCGAGCTTGGCCGGGTCGAGCGAGTCGGCAGGGTCGAGGGCGACGATGTCGCAGAGGATCGCGCCGAGGAGGGCGATGGCGTCTTTCGCTTCCTCGTGATCGGAGACGAGGGCGGCGAGCGCGAGGAGGGCTGCGCCTTCATTGCGCGTGGCGAAGCGATGCAGCAAATCAATGATGTCGGTCGCGAGATCGCCGGCGTCCTGGAGCATCGCCACCTGCTGCACACGATGCACTTCGCGCGGGCCGGTGAACGCGCGCGCGGTGTCGGCGACGTAGATGTGCTGCGTGCGCGACTTGATCGTCGGCAGGAGGAGATCGGGCGAACGCATGATGAGGATGAACGTCGTGTCGCGCGCCGGTTCCTCGAGCGTTTTCAAAAGCGAGTTCGATCCGCTCACGCTCAGCGCATCGGCGGGATCGATGATGAACACCTTGCCGCGTCCTTCAAACGGACGCATCACCGCGCCGGAGACGATCTCGCGAATCTGCTCGACCGAGATCAGCTTCCGCTCGCCCCCGACTTCGACGAAGTGCACGTCCGGATGGATACGGCGATCGATGTGCTGACACGACAGGCAGTCGTCGCCGGTCGTGCCGTTCAGGCAGTTGATCGTCTTCGCGATGCGCAGGGCGACGTCGCGCAGCAGCGCCGGCGCGGGGCCGTAGAGGATGATCGCGTGATGCAGCTCGCCGCGGCGCGCGGTGTCGAGGATGAGCGAAGCGGCAGTGGTCATGCGATGTCCTTCAATACGGCGAGTGTTTGCGCGAACACCGTGTCGACGTCCGCGTGCGCGTCGATGACGACGAAGCGCCGCGGCTCCGCGAGCGCCATCGACAAGTAGCCTTCGCGCACGCGGCGGAAGAAGCGGAGGTCTTCGAGCTCGAAGCGTCCCTCGTCCATGTCGGCGTTTGCATTGCGTGACCGCGCGCGCGTGAGGCCGGCTTCTTCCGGCAGATCGAAGAGCAGCGTGCGATGCGGCACGAGCGCGTTCGTCGCCCAATTGTTCAGCGCGCGCAAGCGATCGAGATCGATGAGACGTCCGAATCCCTGGTAGGCGAGTGTCGAGTCCGCGTAGCGATCGCACAGCACGATCTCGCCGCGCGCGAGCGCGGGCTCGATCACTTCCGTCGTGTGTTGCCGGCGCGACGCCGCGAACAAAAGCACCTCGGCGATCGGATCGATCACGTTCGCGCTGTCGAGCACGATCGCGCGAATGCGGTCGGCGAGCGGTGTGCCGCCCGGCTCCTTCGTCGCCACAACCGTGCGGCCCTTCGCGCGCAGATGTTCCGCGACGAGCCGCTCCTGCGTCGTCTTGCCTGAGCCTTCGATGCCTTCGAATGTGATGAACATGATTGATAGGACTAATAGGACGGATAGGACAGATAGGACGTATAGGACGACCTATCTGTCCTATCCGTCCTATTAGTCCTACAGGCCGGACAACCCATCGCGCAACCCCCTCAAATAGTGTTCCCTCATCAGCGTCTCAAAAACTTTCGGCCGCGCGAGCACGCGAAAGCGCTCGCCGAGGCGCGCTTTTCTCCGCAGTTTCGCCAGGCGTGCGTCATCAAACGGGCGTCCTTCCAGCTCGTGCACGCCGAGGAAGCCGCCGAGCTCGGGGTGCTTCTTGTAGAAAATCGCGCCCGACTTGCCGACGGTGTATTGCCGCCGCGCGAACGAGTCGATGTTCATCGGATGGTGATGGCGCGTGACGGCGTGCGCGTTGTAGTGAATCTTCAGTCCGAGCTCATCGAGTCGATACGCGAGCTCGATGTCTTCCCACGCGGCCGACGGGAAGGTTGTATCGAAAGGATGATCGGCGAGCAGCTGTCGATCGATGGAGATGTTCGACGTATAGAAAAAGTTGAACGGCACGATCGCGCCGTGCTCGATCATCCGGTAGCCGAACTGCAGGCCCCAGTCGTTGATGTAGTCCATGAACGCGGTGACGCGCTCGCCGGGCGGCCAGCCGGTGTAGCCGACGCACGCCGCGAGAGGATCGTCATTCGTCTCGCGATGCACGCGCGCGTGCTCGGCGAGAAATCGCGACTCGGGGACGGTGTCGTCGCCGGTGAAGACGACGAATCTTCCCGATGCGAGCGACACGCCGTGATTGCGCGCGCGTCCCGGTCCGCCGTTCGGCTGCGTGCGAAAGGTGATGCCCTTTCGCTGCGCGACGGCGCGCTCCGTGTCGTCCGTCGAGCCGTCGTTGATCACGATCACTTCGAACGGCGGCGCATCAACCTGCGCATCCAGCGCGTCGAGGACGCGAAGGAGCATGTCGAGACGGTTGTACGTGGGGATGACGACCGAGAAATAGAATTGTGAATTGTGAATTGTGAATTGTGAATTGGTCATGGCTCGCGGTTCGATCTCAATTCTCAATTCACAATTCTCAATTCGCCGTCAGGCGCTGGCGCCACCATCAATCGCCAACACCTGACCGGTAATTCCGCTCGCATCGTCCGAGAGCAGGAACGCGATTGCCGCCGCGACTTCGTCCGCGCGCACGGCTCGTCGCATCGGGATCTGGCGGATCATCTCGCGCTTCACCTCGGCGTCGAGGTCCGCGACCATGTCGGTCTCGACGAATCCCGGCGCGACGCAGTTCACGCGGATGCCGTTGCGCGCGGTTTCGCGCGCGAGCGAGCGGGTCATCGCGATGATCGCGCCTTTCGCGGCGGAGTAATTCGTCTGCCCGACGACGCCGTGCAGGCCGGACAGCGAAGCGACGTTCACGATCGCGCCGCGGCGCTGCTGCATCATCACCGGCAGCACCTGCTTCGTCATCGTCCAGACGCCGCGCAGGTTCGTCTGCACGACTTCGTCGAACTGCACGCCCGTCATGTTGTACATCAGCGCGTCGCGGCGGATGCCGGCGTTGTTGACCAGCGCGTCGATCGCGCCGAAGCGCTGCAGCGTTTCTTCCGCCGCGAGCTGACACGCCCCTTCGTCGCGCACGTCCGCTTCCAGCGCAATCGCGTTCGACTTCGACTCCGCCTCGAACGCCAGCGCCGCGTCTTTCGAGCGGCTGTACGTGAACGCCACTGACCAGCCGTCGAGCAGCAGACGCATGGCCGTCACGCGGCCGATGCCGCGCGACCCGCCGGTGATGAGCGCGACTCTTTTCATAGGCTCAAAGGCTCAAAGACGCAGAGGCTCAAAGCGGCTCCTGTGAGCCTCTGAGCCTGTGAGCCTATGTGCCTAGTTCTCCTCTTCATATTTCTCTTTCAGCGTCGCCACAACCGAGGGATCGGCGAGTGTCGTCACGTCGCCGAGGGCGCGTCCTTCCGCGATGTCGCGCAGCAAGCGCCGCATGATTTTCCCGCTGCGCGTTTTCGGCAAGTCCGCGGTCATCAGAATTTTCTCGGGACGCGCGATCGCGCCGATTTTTTCGGAGACGTGCGCTTTCAATTCCTGTTCGAACTTCGCAGGGTCGCGCATCGCTTCTTCGCGCTCGGACTCCTTCACGATCACGAACGCCGCGATCGCCGTTCCTTTGATCTCGTGTTGAATGCCGACCACCGCGGCCTCGGCGACGCTGCGGTGATCGACCAGCGCCGACTCGACTTCCATCGTGCCGATGCGATGTCCGGCGACGTTGATCACGTCGTCGACGCGGCCCAGCAGCCAGAAATATCCGTCTTCATCGCGCTTCGCGCCGTCGCCGGTGAAATAGATGCCGGGCCACTTCGACCAGTACTGTTCCTGGAAGCGCTCGGGATCGCCGTAGATGCCGCGCAGCATCGACGGCCACGGCGTGGTGATGGCGAGGTAGCCGCCGCCGACTTCGACACGGTTGCCGCGCTCGTCGAGGATTTCCGCATCGATGCCGGGGAACGGTTTCGTCGCCGAGCCGGGCTTCGTCGCGACGAGTCCGGGCAGCGGAGTGATCATGATCCCGCCGGTCTCGGTCTGCCACCACGTGTCGACGATCGGACAACGCTCGCCGCCGATGTTCTGGTTGTACCAGATCCACGCCTCGGGATTGATCGGCTCGCCGACGGTGCCGAGGAGCCGGAGCGAGGACATGTCGTGCGCGCGCGGCAACGCTTCGCCCCACTTCATGAACGCGCGGATCGCCGTCGGCGCGGTGTAGAAGATCGTGACTTTGTGACGCTCGATGATGTCCCAGAAGCGGTCCTTCTTCGGAAAATCGGGCGCGCCTTCGTAAATCATCACCGTCGCGCCGCACGCGAGCGGGCCGTAGACGACGTACGAGTGTCCGGTCACCCATCCGATGTCCGCGGTGCACCAATAGATGTCGTTCTCTTTGAGATCGAACACCCACTTGCACGTGGCGTAACACTCCGTGAGATAGCCGCCGGTCGTGTGCACGATTCCCTTCGGCTTTCCGGTGCTGCCGGACGTGTAAAGCATGTACAGCATGTGCTCGGAGTCGAGCGGCACCGCTTCGCAGTTCGCGTCGGCGTTCGCCATCGCCTCGTGGTACCAGACATCGCGATCCGTTTGCATCGCGACTTCGTCTTCGTCGCGGCGTCGCACGACGATCACGTGCTCGATCGTCGGACACTCCGCGACGGCGGCATCGGTCGTTTTCTTCAGCGGCACGATCGTGCCGCGGCGATAGCCGCTGCTCGCGGTGATGACGAGCTTCGCTTCCGCATCCTGGATGCGATCCTTCAATGCATCCGATGAGAATCCGCCGAAGACGACGGAGTGCACGGCGCCGATGCGCGCGCAGGCGAGCATCGCCACGACGGCTTCGACGATGAGCGGCATGTAGATCGCGACGCGGTCACCGCTGGCGACGCCGCGGGACTTGAGTACATTCGCGAATTTCGAAACCTCGGCGTGCAACTCGCGATACGTCACGCGGCGAATCTCGCCGGGCTCGCCTTCCCAGATCAGCGCGACTTTGTCGCCGCGCGTCGCGAGATGTCGATCGAGGCAGTTGTACGACGCGTTGAGCTTTCCGCCGGCGAACCATTTCGCGTCCGGCGGATTCCACTCCAGCACGCGATCCCACTTCGTCTGCCAGTCGAGCTCCGCCGCCCAATCCGCCCAGTATTGTTCGCGGTCCGCTTTCGCCTTCGCCCAGATCTCGGGATCGTTGGCGTTCGCTTGTTTCCGGAACTCCTCGGACGGCGGAAACGTACGGCTCTCCTGCAACAGCGCGTCGATCTCTTGTGCCATCATTCCTCCGTGCCGGGCGGTCGATTCTAAGCGAAACCGCTTCGCGTGCTCGACCGTCGAAAGGAGCGCCGGATGAGGGGCGGTGTTAAACGCGAGCGAGTGACGCCGCGATCGACTTGAACATCAACAGCCCCGATGCGCCGCCGAGGAGCGATTCCGAGCAGCGCTCGGGATGCGGCATGAGGCCAACGACGTTGCGCGCGCGGTTGCAGATGCCGGCGATGTTGCGCGCGGAGCCGTTCGGGTTCGCGTCCGACGTCAACCGTCCTTCTTCATCGCTGTAGCTGAAGATCACCTGGCGGTTGCGCTCGAGCGCGTCGAGCGTTTCATCGTCGGCATAGTAGTTCCCCTCGCCGTGCGCGATCGGCACGCGGAAGACTTGCCCGCGTTCATACAACGACGTGAACGGCGTGTCCGTCTCTTCGACGCGAATGTGCACGTCGCGTCCGAGGAAGCGGAGGTGTTGATTGCGCATCAGCGCGCCGGGCAAAAGACCGACTTCGGTCAGCACCTGGAACCCGTTGCAGATGCCGAGCACAAGTCCGCCGGCGTCGGCGTGGCGGCGAATCGGCTCCATGATCGGCGCGAACTTCGCGAGCGCGCCGGCGCGGAGGTAATCGCCGTACGCGAAGCCGCCGGGGACGATCACGCAGTCCGCGCCTTTGAGGTCGGTGTCCTTGTGCCACAGCGGCTCTGCGTCCGCGCCGAGAACGTCTTTCGCGACGTGCAGCGCATCGTGATCGCAATTCGAGCCCGGCAGGAGGACGACGCCGAATTTCATCGGAGGAAGTTTAGGACAGATAGGACCGATAGGACATCTGGGACAGATAGGACATCTTGCGGCGTCCTAGCCGCCACGGGCGGCTGCGTGGATTGCTCCGCCTTGCGGCCTGCTTGCCGCCACGTCACGAATGCGGCTTCGAGCGGCTCAACGCGCCTGAGATCGTCGTTTCTGCCGCGCAGGCTCCTAGAAGGTCCTATCGGTCCTATCTGTCGGGAGCAGACTGGAAAGCCTGCTCCACACCAAGACTAGCGCGCGAGCGTCACGCGCGGCACGTTGTACAACGTGAGAAACCCCTCGCGATCGGTGACGACGAGTGCGTTCGATGCTTTGTCGTACGCGAGTGCGTATGCATTCACACCGTACAGCGACGCGGGCGTGACGCTGCGGTTCGAGCCGGAGAACGTGCCGCTCGCGCTGCAGCGGCGCTCGGCATAGAGCAGCACCGCGTCGGAGCTGCCGAGCGTCGCGATCTGCGCGCCGCTTTTTTCGGGGAGGCAGATGCGATCGCTGTTGGTGAGATCGCCGAAGTCAATCGTCATCCGCATCGTGCCGTTCTTGTCCTTTGCGGACAGCGCTCGCGCAGGACGCGCGGCCACGGCTTTCTCGAACAGGTTGTCGCGGCTCAGCGCGATCAGCGCGCGGTCTTTGTCCGCGAACATCGCCGCTTCGATCGTGTCCGCGGTCTGCAGCGGCTCGCGCGCGACTTCCGCGAATGTGTTCGTGTCGAACAGCGCCACGCTCGTCGCCTTCGCGTTCCCGTAATCCTCGGTCGCCACGACCGCGATCATCGATCCGTTCGCGCTTACCGCGATCGCCATTGGGTCTTCGATCGGCAGCGCGCGCAATTCGGTCGTGCCGTTCTTGTCGTAGACATGCACGCGGCGGCCTAATAAATAGACGTAGCGTCCTTTCGGATCGGGAACCGCGTCGCGGATGGTCTCGCCTTCCATCGTGATCTCGCGCAACACCGCGAGGTCGGGAAGCGAGAGGATCGACGCGCTCTCGTCGCTACCATTGGCGATGAAGAGGCGCGTGCGCTCGGGGTTCGTGCGCAGCGTGACGAGCTCTTTTGTCGACGCGATCTCCGCGGAGTCGAGGATGATGCGGTTCTTCACCTCGCCCGATTTCGGATCGACGGCGATCACCGCCTGCGGCTGCGCGAGGCCGACGTAGATCGTGCCGTCGGCGCCGAGCGCGACACCGCGCGGATCGCCGGCGACGGACCATCGGCGGATGACTTTGCGATCGCGGGTGGGTGCTGCGGGAAGGATTTCCGCGGCGTGCGCGAGCACGCTCGCCGCGGTAGTGAGCAGCACGAGAGCGGTGAGTCTACTCCTCGAGAGTGTAGGAGAATTTTTCGATGACCGTGTTTGCGAGAAGCCGCTCACACATCTGTCGAACTTGCGTTTCGATCTCCTCTCGTGTCTGCCCACTGTCCGCAAGCACAATTCGAAACAGTTTTCCGGCACGCACATCTTCCACCCCACCGAACCCCAGCGAGCTCAGCGAGTGCTGAATGGCCTTGCCTTGAGGGTCGAGCACAGAAGCCTTTAACTCAACTGTAACCGTTGCTTTCATTGATGACGGATTCTAGTGGAGCGGCGCCCGCTTTCGGGCGCCGGTTTCGCGATACGCCGGCGGCCGAGGGCGGCCGCCGCTCCACAAGTCGTCGCTAGAACAGGGACATCTGTCCCGGCAGCGGTTTCCGCTCGCGGCGGCGCGCGACGTCGAAGATGCCGGTCGGCTCGAACTGGCGCGCGATCGCGAACTCGATGCTGGCGCCGGTGCGGCGAAGCAGTCGCGTGCACATTTCGCGGACGATCGACTCGTGGTTGTTCTTCTGCGAGAGGTGAATCATGCAGAGCGTCTTCAGCTCCGAGCCGAGGAGGCGCTGGACGGCGTTGACGGAGTCGTCGTTCGAGAGATGCCCGTAGCGCGACATGATGCGGCGCTTGAGCGACCACGGATACGAGCCGAGGCGCAGCATGTCGAGGTCGTGGTTCGACTCGAAAAATAAGCCGTCGCAGCCGCTGAGATGCTTCATCACGCCGGGATCGACGTAGCCGAGGTCGGAGGCGATGCCGACGCGGGTGCCGTCGCGCGCTTCGACGACGAAGCACGCGGGATCGGCGGCGTCGTGAATCGTGCGCCGCGCATGAACCTGCAATTCGCCGATCGTGAACGCGGAGCCGTTCTCGAACACGACCACTTTCGTTTCGTCGCGGTCGATCGTCGAGTTCTCGAGCGTCCCGCGCGTGAGATAGATCGGGATCTGATACTTGCGCGCGATTTTCTCCGCGCCGCGAATGTGATCGTAGTGCTCGTGCGTCAGGACGACCGCGGACAACTGCTCGATGTTCAGCCCCAGCTCGACGAGCCGTTTCTTCGTGTCGCGCGGACCGATGCCGGCGTCGACGAGAATCGCCGTCCCTTCCGACTCGAACCAGTACGCGTTCCCGGCACTGCCCGAGGAGAGGGGAGCGATGAGCATGGAGACATCGTAGCAGGCGCACAGGCGCACAGGCGCACAGGCTCATAGGCGCATCGATCCTCTGCGCCAATGAGCCTGTGCGCCCGTGAGCCTGAACGCCTATAGAATCGCGCGCAAATGGAACGCTTCATCGTCGAGGGTGGCCGAAGGCTGGAAGGGTCGATTCGTCCCGGCGGAAACAAGAACGCGGCGCTGCCGATCCTTGCGGGCTGTCTGCTCACCGACGAGCCGGTGATCCTTCGCAATCTTCCGGACATTCAGGACGTGCGCGTGATGCTGCAGATCCTCGAAGGGATCGGTGCGAGTGTGGAGCGGCTCGAAGCGAATGTCGTGCGCATTCACGCGAAAGGCGACATCAATCCGAATCCGGACGTCGAGCTGTCGAAGAAAATCCGCGCGTCGATTCTGCTCGCCGGGCCGCTGCTCGCGCGATGCGGACAAGTCGCCGTTGCGAAGCCGGGCGGCGACGCGATCGGACGCCGGCGCGTCGACACGCATCTCCTCGCGCTCGAAGCGCTCGGAGCGCAGATCGAAGTCTCCGCGCATGAATATCGAATGGCCGTGCGCGAGCTCGTCGGCAAGAAGATGTTTCTCGACGAGGCGTCGGTCACGGCGACGGAGAACGCGATCATGGCCGCCGTGCTCGCGGACGGCGACACGTCGATCTACAACGCCGCCGCCGAGCCGCACGTGCAGGACCTCTGTCATTTCCTCAACGGCCTCGGCGCAAAGATCGACGGCATCGCCACGAACTCATTGCGCATCCAGGGCGTCGAGGCGCTGCACGGCGGCGAGTTCCGCATCGCCAGCGATCACATCGAGGCCGGCTCGTACATCGGCCTCGCCGCGGTGACGCGCAGCGAATTGGTCGTCGAGGACGCGGTGCCGGAGCACATGTACTCGGTGCGGCACATGCTCGAGAAGCTCGGCGTCGACATCAAAGTCGAAGGACCAAACATCCGCGTGCCGCGCGATCAGGAACTGCGCGTGCGCTACGACATCGGCGCCGCGGTGCCGAAGATCGACGACGGTCCGTGGCCTCTGTTTCCCGCCGATCTGCTCTCGATCATGGTCGTGATCGCGACGCAGGCGGAAGGGACGTCGATGATCTTCGAGAAGATGTTCGAGTCGCGGCTCTTCTTCACCGACAAACTGATCTCGATGGGCGCGCGCATCATCCTTTGCGATCCGCACCGCGCGATCATCGTCGGCGGCAATCGCCTGCACGGCGCCGACATCTCCAGCCCCGACATCCGCGCCGGCATGGCGCTGCTCCTCGCCGCGCTCTGCGCGAAAGGGGAGAGCACGATTCACAACATTCACCAGATCGATCGCGGGTACGAGCGGATTGATGAACGATTGAATGCTCTTGGCGCGAGGATCAGGCGAGAGCGTGATGTCTGATGCGCCGTGTCCGGCGGTGATGGGCATCATCAATGTGACGCCCGATTCCTTCTCTGATGGCGGCGTTCACTTCGATCATCCCAAAGCGATCCACTCCGCGATGCAGATGGAGGAAGACGGTGCGTCGTACATCGACGTCGGCGGTGAATCGACACGTCCCGGTGCGGAAGAAATTGCGATCGACGTCGAGCTGGAGCGCGTGATTCCGGTGATCGAAGGGATTCGCAAGCGCAGCGCGATTGCGATCTCGATCGACACGCGCAAAGCGCGCGTCGCGGAAGCGGCGCTCGATGCAGGAGCGAACATCATCAATGACGTGAGCGCGCTGCGGCACGATCCGGAGATGCGCACGCTCGCGGCGAAGCGCAACGTCCCGGTGATCCTCATGCACATGCGCGGTGAGCCGCGCACGATGCAGGAGAACATTCACTACGACGAAGTGGTGAGCGACGTCGCCCGCGAGCTGACGGCGTGGCGCGACGACGCGAAGCGCGCGGGCGTCCGCGAAGTCTTCATCGATCCCGGAATCGGATTCGCGAAGACGTTCGATCACAACCTCGAGATCCTCGCGCGCTGCAACGAACTGACGTCGATCGCTCCGCTGGTGATCGGCGCGTCGCGCAAGGGATTCATCGGCCATCTCACCGGACGCGCGTCCGGATCGACGCGCGCGAGCGGATCGCTGGCCGGGGTCGCGGCCGCGCATCGCGGCGGCGCGGCGATCGTGCGCGTGCACGACGTGCGCGAGACGGTCGATTTTCTCAAAGTGCTGCAGGCGATCGAGGCGCGGCGGCGATGAATCTCTTCGACCGCCTCTTCTCGCTGCAATTCACCTGGCGCGACGTGGTCGACATTCTCATCGTCGCGATCATCATCTACTCCATCCTCGCGCTGATCCGCGGCACGCGCGCGATGCAGATCTCGATCGGCCTGATGGTCCTCGGCTCCACATTCTTCATCGCCCACGCCTTCGATCTCACCGCGCTCGAAGCCGTCTCGCGGCAGATCCTTTTCTATCTGCCGTTCGCGGTGATCATCCTCTTCCAGCAGGAAATCCGTCGCGCGCTCGCGCGCGTCGGCGGTAATCCGTTCCTGCCGTTCCTGCGGCGCAGCAACGGAAAGATTCCGTACGACGCGATCCTCAACGCGTGCGACGTGCTGTCGTCGAAGACGATGGGCGCGCTGATCGCGATCGAAGGACGGCAGACGCTGCGGATGTATGAGGACGGCGCGAAGCATGTCGACGCGCTCGTGACGACGGAGCTGCTCGTCGCGATCTTCACGCCCGGCGGTCCGCTGCACGATGGCGCGGTGATCGTGCGCGGCAACCGCATCGCTGCAGCGAATGCGTTTCTCCCGCTGACGGCGACACCCGATCCGAAGCTCGCGCACGGAACGCGCCATCGCGCGGCACTCGGATTGTCGGAAGAGAGCGACGCGCTCGTGATCATCATCTCCGAGGAGAATGGATCGATCGCGACGGCGAGCGAGGGGACCTTGCGCGAGCATTTGGATCATGAGGCGCTGCGCGCCGCGTTGATCGAGCGATTCGGAGAGCCGCGATGAAAAATCTCGGACTGAAATTTATCGCACTCCTCCTCGCCATCGCGCTCTGGATCTTCGTCTCCGCTCCGCGTCGTGAGGAAGTGCGCGAGCGCATCGTCACGGCTTCGCTCTCGCTCGTCGGCGTGCCGTCGTATCTCGTCATCACCACGCCCGACATTCCGAGCAGCGTGTCGGTGCGCGTGCGCGGGCGCAAGTCGGACCTGCGCGCGCTCGCGTCGCAGAGCCTCGAGGCGTCGGCCGATCTGAGCGCGATCAATCAGTCCGGCGAAGTCGAGATCACGCTGCGTTCGCAGCACATCAACGTGCCGGAGAACATCGAGATCGTTTCGATCAGCCCGAACAAAGTCCGCTTTCGCGTCGAACAGTTGCGACAGCGCGCGGTGTCGATCCGTCCGTTCCTCGTCGGCGATCCGCCGGCCGGATACATCATCGGCGAGGCGACCGCTGAGCCTTCGCTCGCGCTCGTGTCAGGGCCGGCATCGCAGGTGATGAAACTGAACGAGGTCGCGACCGAACGCATTATCATGACCGGCCGCACGAGCACGTTCGTGCAGCCCGCCGCCGTCGTCTCCGACTCGCCGCTGGTGCGCGTGATCTCGCCGCAGACGACGCAGGTGACGGTGCCGGTCCTCGCGGAAGTCGGACCGGTAGCGCCGGCCACGACAGGCACCACCACGACATCGACGACATCGACACAATGAGAGAGCTCTTCGGAACCGACGGCATTCGCGGGAAAGCGCGGCAGTATCCGCTCGATCGCGAGACGATGTACAAGCTCGGCATCGCGCTCGCGCATCGTCTGAAAAAGATGATCGAGAAGCCGCGCGTGCTGATCGGCCGCGACACGCGCGAGTCGGGGCCGGAGATCGCCGGCGCGCTGAGCGCGGGCCTCCGAAGCGGAGGCGCGGAGCCGATCATCGCCGGCATCATTCCGACTCCCGGCGTCGCGTATCTCTGCCGCACGACCGACGCGCTCGCCGCGATCTCGATTTCCGCGTCGCACAATCCGTTCGAAGACAACGGCGTGAAAATCTTCGGGCATGACGGAATGAAGCTGGCCGACGCGGTCGAAGAAGAGATCGAAGACGATCTGCGCAGCGTCGTCGCGAGCAGCGTTCCGGACTTTCGCGATCTCGACGACGAGAACTTCGAGCTCATCGAGGAGTACGAGCGCTTTTTGATGGACGCGATTCCGACGAACGCGCTCATGGGAAAGAAGGTCGTGCTCGACGCGGGCTATGGCGCCGCGTATCGCATCGCGCCGGCAGTGTTCCGTCGCGCCGGCGCGGACGTCGTCGTCATTCACGACACGCCGAATGGACGCAATATCAACGAGCAATCGGGCGCGTTGCATCCCGAGCGGCTCGCGCAGGTCGTGGTCGAACAGTCGGCGGACTTCGGAGTCGCGTTCGACGGCGACGCCGACCGCGCGATCTTCGCCGATGACGCGGGAAAGATTCGCGACGGCGACGAGATCATTTATCTCTGGGCAAAGTACCTCCGCGCGCAGGGGAAGCTGCGCGGCGACGTCATCGTCACGACGGTGATGTCGAATTTCGGATTCGAGAAACAGTTGCACGCGGACGGCATTGAGCTGCTGCGCGCGCAGGTCGGCGACAAGTACGTGCTCGAGCTCATGCTCGCCCGCGACGCGGTCCTCGGCGGCGAGCAGTCCGGCCACATCATCGACCGCCTCGTGCACACGACCGGCGACGGCATCCACACCGCTCTCGTCTTCGGCCACATCCTCGGCACGATGCACGCGCCGTTCTCCAGGCTGCACGCGTTCGATCCGATGCCGCAGCTGCTGCTCAATCAGAAAGTGGCCGCGAAGCCGCCGCTCGACTCGCTGCCGCGCTTTCAGGCCGCGCACGCGAAGTCCCTCGAAGCATTGCAGGGACGCGGACGCATTCTCGTGCGCTACTCCGGCACGGAGAATCTCGTGCGCGTGATGGTCGAGGGCGAAGACGAGTCGCAGATTCGCGCGATCGCGGAAGAACTGCGGGACGTGTTGAGCGATGAGATTCGATGATGTGTCATCCTGAGCCGCGAAGACGGCGAAGGATCCCCGGCCGACGAGCGATGAACGTTCTTGCGCGGGGGATTCCTCGCCGTCTTTGCGGCTCGGAATGACACAACAACGCTGGTCGCTGCGAAACAAGGTCGCGCTCGTCACCGGCGCGACGGCCGGCATCGGACTCGCGGTCGCGGAAGAGCTGACGCGATTCGGCGCGAAGGTGATTCGCGTCGCGCGCAAGAACGCCGACATCAACGCGGACGTGTCGATCGCCGAAGATCGCGCGCGCATCTTCCAGTCGATCGAGCACCTCGACATCCTCGTCAACAACGCGGGGATGAACATCCGCAAGAAGGCGATCGAGTATTCGTACGACGAGTACGAGCGCATCCGCGCGCTGAACATGGATGCGACCTTCGAGATGTGCCGGCTCGCGCATCCGCTCCTGAAAGCCGCGGGCGACGCCAGCGTCGTCAACGTCGCCTCCATCGCCGCCTCCCGTCACCTCGGCACCGGCGTTCCGTACGCCATGACGAAGGCGGCGGTCGCGCACATGACGCGCGGTCTCGCGGCGGAGTGGGCGAAGGACGGCATTCGCGTGAACGCGGTCGGCCCGTGGTACATCCGCACGCCGCTCGCGCAGCCGGTGCTCGACGATCCCGTCAGACTTGAGAAAATCCTCTCTGTCACTCCGTTAGGCCGGATCGGCGAGCCGGAGGAGGTCGCAAGCGTCGTGGCGTTCCTCTGTATGCCCGCGTCCGGTTACATCACCGGCGCATGCATCGACATCGACGGCGGATTCAGTGTCGCGGGCGTTTTTTAGAGAACGCTCTGCTATAGTGCGCCATCCATTTTTTCCAGAGAGATGAGGTCGCATGGCGAAGGCGCAGAAGAAACCGGCTGCAAAGGACAAGAAACCGGCAGCCAAGAAGGTTGTGTCGAAGGTCAAAAAGGCCGCTAAGTCTCTGAAAACAAGGGTTGCGCCGAAGAAGAAGCCCGCGAAGCCGGCCAAGCCCGCGAAGAAGCCTCCCGCGAAAAAGCCCGCTCCGAAAAAGGTCGCCGCGAAGGTGAAGCAGGCGGCGAAGGCCATCAAGAAGGTCGTCGCGAAAGTCGCCGCGCCTGCAAAAAAGCCGGCTACTCCGAAACCGGCACCGGTCGTGGCAAAACCTGTCAAACCGGTCGCCGCCCCCAAACCTCCGGCCCCCGTTCCTCCAACCCCTCGCCCCGCGGAAGCCGAGAAAAAACGCGGCCGCCGCGCACGTCCGCGCGTGCAGTCGAGCGGCGCGCCGGTCGCGGCGTGGCTGTCGACCGAGAAGCCGCGTGCGTCGTCGTTCATCCCCGCGCCTCCGCGCGCGGAAGCGCCGTCCGCGATCGCGGCTCCGCCTGCGTCGTCGGATCGTTTGATCCGTCCGGAAGACGTCGTGCATCCCGCGGTGCGCACCGTTCCGGTTCGCATCGACATCGAACAGGGCGCGGGTCGTTTCTACGTCATCGCCAGTGCCGAAGTCACGGTGCGCGTCGGCGAAGGAATCGAGTGGGACTTCCGCTACGTCGGCGGCGCGGACGTGATGTGCGACGAGATCGTCATCGAGTTCGACAAGCCGTCGCCGTTTCCGCAGAGCGTGTACCGCTCGCGCAGACCCGGCGGCGCGCGCCCGCATCGTCAGCTCTCCGGCCCCTCGAGCGCGGCGTCGGCAGGCAAGCGCGTTCAGTACACGGCGCGCGGAATGACGGCGTTCAAGACCGAGCTCGCGTCGACGAAGTTGTGGGTGACGATTACGGCCTGACGGCCGAATTGAGGATTGGGAATTGAGGATTGAGGAAGAGAGCGCGTCGGCGTACTTCCCTCAGTCCTCAGTCCTCAGTCCTCAGTCCTCAGTCCTCAATCCTCAATCCTCAATCCTCAATTCGCGACGCGCAGCGTCGCGCCATGCTGCTCCTGCAGCGCGGCGAACGAGCTCGCGCCTTCTTTCAGTGAGCGGATGCCTTCGACGCATGCGGTTGCGGCGGTGAGCGTGGTGATGCAGGGGATGTTCATCTGCAGCGCGGTGCGGCGGATGTAGGTGTCGTCGACGAACGCCGATTTTCCGAACGGCGTGTTGATCGCGAGCGCGACCTCGCCGTTGATCATGCGGTCGACGATGTTCGGCCGCGCCTCGTGCACTTTCATCACCAGCTCGGACTCGACGCCGTTCTTCATCAGGAACTCGCGCGTGCCGCCGGTGGCGATGATACGGAAGCCGAGGGAGCCGAGCTCGCGGGCGAGATGCGCAACCATCGGACGCTTGTCGTTGTCGTTGACGGAGATGAACGCGCACCCTTCGAGCGGCAGCTTCGTCCCCGCGCCTAACAGCGCTTTTGCGTAAGCCTCGCCGAAACTGTACGAACTGCCCATCACTTCGCCGGTCGACTTCATTTCCGGTCCGAGGACCGTGTCCTCGCGCGGAAAACGATTGAACGGGAAGACCGGCGCTTTGACGAAGTAGCCGTCGACACGCGGCTCCGTGGTCAGGCCGAGCGAGCGCAGCGAGTGGCCGGCCATCACTTTCGCCGCGATTTTTGCGAACGGCACGCCCGTCGCCTTCGAGACATACGGCACGGTGCGCGACGCGCGCGGATTCACTTCGAGGACGTATAGCTCGCCCTGATAAATCGCGTACTGCACGTTCATCAGGCCGATGACGTTGAGCGCGCGTGCGAGCTCGATCGTGCGGCGGCGAATCTTGTCCTGTTCGCGCGCGCCGATGATGTACGGCGGAATGACCGTCGTCGAGTCGCCGGAGTGAATGCCGGCTTCTTCGATGTGCTCCATGACGCCGGCGACGACGACGTCCGTGCCGTCGCCGATCGCGTCGACGTCGATCTCGATCGCGTCTTCCAGAAAGTGATCGACGAGGATCGGATGTCCCGGCGCGGCTTCGACGGCGCGCGCCATGTATGCGCTGAGCGCGGCGTCGTCGTACACGATCGCCATCGCGCGGCCGCCCAACACGTACGACGGGCGGACGACGACCGGATAACCGACGTGCCGCGCGACGTCGAGCGCATCCTTCTCATTGAGCGCGGTGCCGTGCTTCGGAACGAGGATCGAGTGCGTGCGCGCGAGCTCGCCGAACCGCTCGCGGTCTTCGGCGATGTCGATCGAGTCGACCGACGTTCCCCACATCGGCACACCCGCGTCGGACAATGCCTTCGCGAGCTTCAGCGGCGTTTGTCCGCCGAACTGCACGATCACGCCTTCCGGCTTTTCGAGATTGACGATCTCCAGCACGTCTTCGAGCGTGAGCGGCTCGAAGTAGAGGCGGTCGGACGTGTCGTAGTCCGTCGACACCGTCTCCGGATTGCAATTGACCATGATGGTCTCGAAGCCGATCTCGCGCAGCGCGAACGATGCGTGCACGCAGCAGGTGTCGAACTCGATGCCCTGGCCGATACGATTCGGACCCGAGCCGAGGATCATCACCTTGCGGCGCGAGGTCGGATCGGCTTCGTTCTCGATCTCGTACGTCGAGTAGAGATACGGCGTCGTCGCTTCGAACTCGGCCGCGCACGTGTCGACGCGTTTGTAGACCGGACGGATGCCTTTTGCGTGACGCTCGTCGCGCACTTCCTGCTCCGTCCGTCCCTGCAGCTTCGCGATCTGGCGATCGGAGAAGCCGTTACGCTTCATCGTGCGGATATCGTGAATGCCGAGCTCCATCTCCACGATGTCGCGGATCTCGCGGAGGAACCACGGATCGATGTTCGACAGCGCGTAAATCTCGTCGACGTTCAACCCCACGCGGAACGCGTCGCCGACCGCGAAGATGCGCTCCGGCGTCGGTGTGCGCAAGAGCTCGGACATCCCCTCGCGCGTGTAGTTGCGCGTCTCGAGTCCCGACACGCCGATCTCCAGCGAGCGCAATCCTTTTTGCAATGCCTCGTTGAACGTGCGGCCGATCGCCATCGACTCACCGACCGACTGCATCGAGAAACTGAGATGTTGCGGCGTGTTCGGAAACTTCTCGAACGAGAAGCGCGGGATTTTCACCACCACGTAATCAATGGACGGCTCGAACGACGCCGGCGTTTTCTTCGTGATGTCGTTCGGGATCTCGTCGAGCGTATAGCCGGCGGCGAGCTTGGCCGCGAATTTCGCGATCGGGAATCCCGTCGCCTTCGACGCGAGCGCGGACGATCGCGACACGCGCGGATTCATCTCGATCGCGAGTCGCCGTCCGGTCTTCGGATGCACTGCGAACTGGATGTTCGATCCGCCGGTCTCGACGCCGATCGCGCGGATGATGCGCTTTGCTTCGTCGCGCATCGCCTGGTACTCGTCGTTCGTCAGCGTCTGCTGCGGCGCGACCGTGATCGAGTCGCCGGTGTGCACGCCCATCGGATCGAAGTTCTCGATCGAGCAGACGATGATCACGTTGTCCGCCTTGTCGCGCATCACCTCGAGCTCGAACTCTTTCCAGCCGATCACCGACTCTTCGACGAGCACGCGATGCACCGGCGAGAGCTCGAGTCCGCCCGCGACGATGGCGCGCAGCTCTTCGACGTTGTAGGCGATGCCGCCGCCCGAACCGCCGAGGGTGAACGACGGGCGGACCACGAGCGGATAGCCGAGGGTCGCCGCGAAATTCTCGGCGTCGTCGACGTTCGCCGCGTACACCGACTGCGGCACTTCGACGCCGATGCGCGTCATGCAGTCTTTGAACAGCTGGCGGTCTTCCGCGGTCTTGATCGCGTCATAGTTCGCGCCGATCAACTCGACGCCGTGCCGCTGCAGCGCGCCGTTTTCGTACAACGCGGTGGCGAGGTTGATGCCGGTCTGTCCGCCGACCGTCGGCAGAATCGCGTCGGGTTTCTCGCGCTCGATGATGCGCTCGAGCACCTCCGGCGTCAGCGGCTCGATGTACGTGCGGTCCGCGAATTCCGGGTCGGTCATGATCGTCGCGGGGTTCGAGTTGACGAGGATGATGCGGTATCCCTCGTCCTTCAGCGCTTTGCACGCCTGCGTGCCGGAGTAGTCGAACTCGACGGCCTGGCCAATGACGATGGGACCCGATCCGATGATGAGAATGGAGTGGAGGTCGGTCCGCTTCGGCACTGGCGCGCATAGTATACGGACGTGAAGCGCTTCATCGAGTGGGATTCGATCGACGTTCGCGTCGACGGCGAAAAAATCGCGGCGATGGCTCGCGAGATCGTCGCGGCGGAGCCGATGATCGAAAAGCTCGCCCTCAAATTCTCGAACGGGCTGCTGCGCGTCGAAGGAAAGATTCGCAAAGTCATCAGCGTGCCGTTCAGTGTCGAAATCACGCGATTCGAAGCGAACGGCACGACCGTGAAAGTGCCGCTCGCGCGCGTGTCGGCAGGGCCGATTCCGATTCCGACGCTGCTGATCGGTCTCATGCGCGACCGCTTTCCGAAAGATCTCGTACGCTATGAAGAGCCGGCGACGCTGGTGATGTCGCTGGATCGATTTTTGCCACCTTTTGTGAGCGCCGACATCCAGAAGATCTGGATCATTGACGGCGGTCTCGCCGTGACGCTCGGACGAGGCGGCGCCGATTTACCGGCTGGAGGTTTCGATGTCGGAACAGGAACAGGAATCGAGTCTCGATGAAATGACGGAGCTCGCCGCACCGGTGTCGAGCGACCGCGCGCAGCGCTTCTACGATCGCATTCGCCAGCGCATTCAGAATTTTCTCCGCGAGCGCGCGCACCTGGAGAAATCGGCGCACTATCTCCTGCTCGCGCCCGACGTGTTCATGCTGCTGTGGCGTCTCGTCAACGACGCGCGCGTCAACGCGAAGAACAAGCTTCTCCTCGGCAGCGGACTCGCCTACTTTTTCTTCCCGCTCGACATCATGCCCGAGGCGTTGTTGGGGCCCATTGGGTACATGGACGACCTCGTGTTCTCGGTTTACCTCCTAAATAAGATCCTCACCGACACCGATCCGGAAGTCCTGCGCCAGCACTGGAGCGGATCGGAAGACGTGCTCACCACAATCACGAATGTGCTCAACGCCGCGGACGGCCTGGTCGGAAAGGACCTGTTCGGGCGGCTGAAGAACATTGTGAAATAAGCGGTTACGCGTTTACGCAGTCGCGCGGTTACGCAGCGACTGCCGATCGAACGGCGCGCAACCGCGCAACCGAGAAAGCGCGCAACCCCAACAACTAACGGCTGCGTTTGCTGTGGATTTTGGTGGACTAAAGTGGCTAATGGTGGTAGAAACTCTCTTCAAAGCGTAGGAAAACAGTGGAACTTAGCGTTTTGATGGGGCACAGCCCCGCGAAGATCGACGAGAAGGGTCGTCTCAAAGTGCCGTCTTCTTTCCGGAAGATCATCGAAGAGCGGTACGGGGCGGACTGCTTCATCACGTCGACGGACGGCGAGCACGCGCTCGTCTATCCGCTGCCGGTGTGGTTCGATTTTCAGTCGCGGCTCGCGAAAGTGCCGTCGACGTCGCAGGCGCGCCGCCGGCTGATGGAGCGCGTGAACTACTTCGGGCAGGTTTCGACGCTCGACGCGCAGGGACGCGTGCTCGTTCCGGCCGTGCTGCGCGACGTGGCCGGCATCACCGAAGACGTGGTCGTTCTCGGCAGTCAGGACCACCTGATCGTCTGGAACGAAGAGCGGATGAAGAAGCGGCTCACCGCCGCGCCGCTCACTGAGGAAGATTTCAAGGAGCTCGAGCTTCATGGTGTCTAGCCATGAAACACGAGCCGGTTCTTTTCAACGAAATTCTCGAGTCCCTGATCCCGAGCCGCACGGACGGAACGATCGTCGATGCGACTCTGGGTCTCGGCGGACATGCGGAGGGCGTGCTGGAACGTCATCCGAGTGTGCGGCTGATCGGCATCGATCGCGATCCGGAGGCGCTCGAGCGGTCGCGGCAGCGGCTGGCCCGCTTCGGCGACCGCGTGACGCTCGTTCGCGGGCTGCACGAATCGCTCATTGACATCCTGAAGCAGTCCGGCACGGAGACGATCAGCGGCCTCCTCGCCGACCTCGGCGTCTCATCGATGCAGCTCGACGACGCATCGCGCGGATTCTCATTCCGCTACGACGCGCCGCTCGACATGCGCATGGGACCGGAAGGCACGACGGCCGCCGACCTCGTGAGCTCGCTCGACGAGTACGAGCTGGCGCGCATTCTTCGCGACTACGGGGAAGAGCCGATGGCGCGGCGGATCGCACGAGCGATCGTCGCGGCGCGAAGCGAAGCGCCGATCGAAACGACGTCGCGTCTCGCGGAGATCATCCGCGGCGTGAAGCGTCCGCGGTTCGGCGACATCGATCCGTCGACGCTCACGTTCCAGGCGTTGCGCATCGCAACGAACGAGGAGCTGACGGGGCTCGATCGCTTCCTTGACGACGCGGTGAGCGTCCTCGAGAGCGGCGCGAGGATCGCGATCATCTCGTTTCACTCGCTCGAGGATCGCATCGTCAAGCGCGCGTTCCGCCGGCTGGAAGGCGAATGTACCTGCCCGCGGAATCTGCCGGTTTGCGGATGCGGCGCGAAGGAAATCGTCAACGTGCTGACCCATCGTCCGGTGACTGCTTCAGAAGAAGAAATCGCAAGGAATCCGCGATCGCGCAGTGCGAAGCTGCGAGTCGCGGAGAAGTTGTGAAGATGTTTGGAGCCCAGGAGCAAGGGTGAAGGTTGGGGAAGGGTGGGTGTGTGTGCGGCGGGGGAGCTCGGGAGGGGTGGAGCGTGGAGCGTGGGTGTGTGTGGATGGCTCGTCACGCCGTGCTTGTAGGCAGATCTTCACCCTTGTTCGTTGACTTCGTGCATCTCGGTCCCCGGTCATGTACACGCAGAAGAAACCGATCGAAAACACGCACATCGTTCGTGAGCGCGACCGACAGCGCTTCCGCGAGCTCCTCGCCGTCCTCTCCCTCGGCATCCCGATCGGTCTGTTCCTCCTCCTCTTCACCTGGCAAAACCTCGAAGTCATCCGCCTGGGCCGCGAAGCCACGCGCCTCCAGAAATCGCTGAAGGACATCGAAGTCGAGCACAAGACCCTGCAGCTGGAGCTGGATCGGATGACGTCTTTCGAGACGGTCGAGACCAAGGCGAAGACGCTGGGCTTCGAAGCGACCGATCCGAAAGCGATCGTGATTGTCGATACGAAGGCAGAAGGCAGAAGGCAGAAGGCAGAAGGCAGAACCACTGAGGCGAGCGCGCCATGAATCACTTCTGCCCTCTGCCTTCTGCCTTCTGCCTTCTGCCCTCATCGGGGCAGGCGTGATGGCCCTCCAACAAAAGCGCCTCCTCCAGCTCTTCGCAGTGCTCGCGGCGTGGGCGCTCATCGTCGGCGCGCGTCTCGTTCAGGTCCAGCTCGTCCGCCATCAGCACTACGTTGCGCGTGCGAGAGCGCAGCAGGAGCGGACGCTCGCGCTCAACCCCGTGCGCGGCTCGATTTACGACGCGCGGCATCGCGTTCTCGCGGAAAGCGTCGCCGCGGAGTCGATCTACGCCGATCCGCAGGCGATCACCGACAAGGGCGGCGTCTCGAAAAAACTCGCGAACGTCACCGGTGTCAACGCGCGTGAGATCGAAGCGAAGCTGCGCGCCAGTGGGAGCTTCGCGTGGATCGCGCGGCAGCTGCCGCTCGAAACGACGCGCGCAGTGCGCGCGCTGAATCTGCCCGGTATCTACTTCCTCGAGGCGCATCGCCGCTCGTATCCCCGCGCGATGCTCGCCGCGAATGTCATCGGCATGGTCGGCGTCGACGGCGACGGACTCGCTGGCATCGAGCATTCGTTCGATCGCGACATCCACGGCACGCCCGGAAAAGTCACGCTGCTGAAAGACGCGCGCAAGGGGATGTATCTCGTCGGCGGCGAAGGCGCGAACGCGCCGAAGGACGGGCACCACGTCGTTCTCACGATCGACTCGGTCATCCAATTCATCGCCGAGCGCGCGCTGCAGAGCGCGGTGACGAAATATCGCGCGGCCGGCGGCTCGGTGATCGTCATGGATCCGAACGACGGCGCGATCCTGGCGATGGCGTCGGCGCCCACGTTCGATCCGAATCACTTCGCCGATTTTTCGCCCGCCGCGTGGCGCAATCGCAACCTGCAGGACAACTACGAGCCGGGATCGACGTTCAAGATCATCACCGCCACGGCCGGACTCGAAGAGCGCGTCGTCACGCCGTCGCAGATTCTCGACTGCGGCAACGGCGAGATCACCGTCGCAAACGTCACGATTCACGAGCACGACGGACATCGCTACGGTCTCCTTTCGTTCGAAGACGTGATCGTCAACTCGTCGAACGTCGGCGCCGCGCGCGTCGGACTCGCGCTCGGCGAGCAACGCTTCTACGGCTGGATTCGCCGCTTCGGATTCGGCGAGCGCACCGGCATCCCGCTGCCCGGCGAAGCGAGCGGCCTCTTGCGCCGCGCGGAGAAGTGGACGCAGGTCTCGCCGGCGAGCATCTCGATCGGACAGGAGATCGGCGTGACGCCGTTGCAGGTCGTCCGTGCCGTCGCGGCCGTCGCGACCGGCGGCCTGCGTGTTGATCCGCGCATCGTCGAGCGCGTCGTCGACGACGACGGCCTGACCATCTCCGAGCCGCCGCGTCATCCGCCGGTGCGCGTGATGTCGGAGAAAACAGCGGCGGTGATGAACGAGATTTTGAAGAACGTCGTCGCGCGCGGAACCGGAACGCAGGCCGCGCTCGCCGATCACGTCGTCGCCGGAAAAACGGGAACGGCGCAGAAGGCCGGGCGCGGCGGATATTCTGCCGACCGCTACGTCGGATCGTTCGCCGGATACGTTCCCGCCGATCGTCCGCGCCTCGCGATCCTCGTCGTGATCGACGAGCCGCGCGGCGAATATTACGGCGGCACCGTTGCCGCGCCCGCGTTCCGCGAGATTGCCGAAGCGACGCTGCGCTACCTCGGCGTTCCGCCGTCGCTGCCGTCGCGATCGATCGGAATTGCGCCGCCGGTGCTGGCCGCCTTTTCGCAACATGCACCGGCAGGCACGGCCGCGGGCGTTCCCGACCTGCACGGCCTCGATGCGCGCGCGGCGATCGCGCGCGCGGTCGCCAGCGGCCTCACGGTCGAGGCCACGGGAAGCGGAGTGGTGACTTCACAACAACCCGTCGCCGGCGGAGCTTTGCCGCGCGACGGCAAAGTGCGATTGACCTTGTCATGAAACTGCGCGATCTCTTACGCGATGTTCCGCTGCGCTCGACGCGCGACGATCTCAATGCCGAGATCACGAGCGTCACGCCGGACTCGCGCCTTGTAAAGCCGGGCGCCCTCTTCGTGGCGATTCCCGGCACGGCGAAAGACGGCGCGCAGTTCATTCCGCAGGCGCGCGAGAAAGGCGCGGCTGCCATTCTTACGGATTCCGACGTCGACGATCCGCGCGCCGCGCTCGCGCTCATGGCCGCGAACTTCTATAGCCGTCCCGCGGAGAAGCTCTCGCTCGTCGGCGTCACCGGTACGTCAGGGAAGACGACGACGACGCGCATGATCGAGTCCGTCTTCGATGCCAGCGGAGAACCGGTTGGATTGATCGGAACGATCGAGTATCGCGCGGGCGAGGAAAAGTTGACGGCCGACCGCACGACGCCGGACGCGGTCGTGCTGCACGAATGGTTCGCGAAGATGGTCGACGCCGGCGTGCATCACGCCGTAATGGAAGTCTCGTCGCACGCGCTCGCGCTCAAGCGGACGTACGGCATCCACTTCGCCGCGGCCGTGTTCACGAACCTCTCACGCGAGCACTTCGATTTTCACAAAGACTTCGAGGACTACTTCGCCGCGAAACGAATCCTCTTCGATCAGATCGACCGCACGCACAAGACCGCGATCGTGAACATCGACGACGAATACGGACGCCGCCTCGCGAACGAGCTCGGCGACGCCGCGATCACGTTCGGCAAGAGCGACAACGCGCACATCCATCCGGCGTCCGACGTGTCGATCGACGTCGAAGGATTGCGCGGCACCGTGATCACACCGCTCGGCAAAGTCCGCGTCGAGTCCTCACTCCTCGGCTTGCCGAATCTGTACAACTGGCTCGGCGCGATCGGCGCGTCGATCTCCGTCGACATACCGGTCGCGACGATCGAAGCCGGCATTCGCAATTTGAAATCCGTGCGCGGCCGCTTCGAGCGCGTCGGTGTGGCGCAGGCTTTCCAGCCTGCGTCCCCTACAGTGATCGTCGACTACGCGCACAAGCCCGACGCGCTCGAGAAACTGCTGCACGCGGTGCGCGACATCGCACAGCAGCGCAAGGTCACGATCGTCTTCGGCTGCGGCGGCGATCGCGATCGCGGCAAGCGTCCGGAGATGGGCCAGATCGCCGCGCGGCTCGCCGACCGCATCGTAGTCACGAGCGATAACCCGCGCAGCGAAGACCCGCGCGCGATCATCGACGAGATCACGAACGGCATCAACGGCAAGGAGTACGCGGCGATCACCGACCGCCGCGAGGCGATCGCGCGCGCGATCGCCGAGGCGTCGAACGACGACGTGATCGTGATCGCCGGCAAGGGACACGAGACCTACCAGGTAGCGGGCGATCAGGTGATTCACTTCGACGACCGTGAAGAAGCGGAATTGGCGTTACAGAAAAAGACATCGAGAAATCGTACTTGATATCAGCGATGAAATTGCCGTACTCTAAATTGGCCCCGATCAGGTGCCGCGTTCCGGCTCCGTCGGTCGGTTTCAGCGTGGGTGGATGGATGGGGTTCGCCAGGCAGTCTCTGGGGAAGGGGACGAGCACAGGCGACGAAACGCGGCGGAGCCGGGAGGCGGCGCCTGTGGCGCTGCGCGCGATGGCAGATGGCAGATGGCAGATGGCGAAGCACGCCACGTTCTCGGCCATCCGCCATCGGCCATCCGCCATCCGGGCGGGCGGAGGTGCATCGTGCCAACGCTGACCTTCGCGCAGTTGGCCGAATACGTTGGCGGCACAGTTCTGCAAGGCGACGCGATCGAGACCTCCTCCGTCGTCATCGACTCGCGCGAGGTCAAGCCGGACTCCGTCTTCTTCGCCATCAAAGGCGAGCGTCTCGACGGACATCAATTTCTTGCGCAGGCGCTGCAGACTGCGCGCGGCGCGGTCGTCTCGCAAGTACCCGAGAACCTGCCGGCGGACAAAGGCATCGTGCAGGTCGCGGACACCACGGCCGCGCTGCAGCAGCTCGCGCGCTCGATTCGCGAGCGGCAGCCGATGACGCTCATCGGCATCACCGGCTCGGCCGGCAAGACGACGACGAAGGAAATGATCGCGACTCTCGTCGCGACCGAGCGCCGCACGCATCGCTCGTGGGGCAACTTCAACAACCAGATCGGCGCGCCGCTCTGTCTCGACAACGTTCCCGACGACGCCGAAGTCGTCGTGAGCGAGATGGGCATGAACCACAAAGGCGAGATCGCGCAGATCGCGGGTCTCATGCGTCCCGACGTCGGCGTCTACACGAACATCGGGCCGGTGCACATCGAGTTCTTCGGGACGATCGAGAAGATCGCAGAGGCGAAGCGCGAGCTGCTCGAGAACCTGCGCGAAGGCGGTACGGTCGTCGTCAACAACGACAACGAGCACGTCGTCCGCATCAGCCGCGACTACGCCGGTCCGAAAGTGACGTACGGCATCGATCACGACGCCGACTTCCGCGCGACGAACATTCGCGAGCGCGGCCTCCTCGGCACGCACTTCAATGTCGGGAACCGCGAGTTCGAGCTCGCGCTCCCGGGTCGCCATAACCTCGAGAATCTTCTCGCCGCGATCACCACCGCGCGCACGATCGGCATTTCGTGGGAAGGAATCGCGCGCGGCGTACGCGACGTAAAGCCGGCGTATCACCGGGGAGTGATCGTCGAGTGGAGAGGCGCGACGATTTATGACGACACGTACAACTCGAATCCGTACGCGCTGAGACGCGCGCTCGAGTTGATGACGCGGGCGGATGTCGGTGGGCGAAGAATCGCCGTCATCGGAGACATGCTGGAGCTCGGCGAGCACGAACTGAAATTCCATCGCGAAGCGGGCGAGACGATCCCGAAATCGATCGACATGGTGATCGGCGTCGGCAAGCGCACGAACGCGCTGCTCGAAGCGGCGCGCGAAGCGGGACACGCGAACACGCATCACTTCGATGACGCGCAATCCGCCGGCGAATTTTTGAAGAGCGAGATTCGCGACGGCGATCTCGTGCTGATCAAGGGCTCGCGCGGTGTGGGCCTCGACAAGATCGTGACGATGCTGGAGGCGAATCGATAATGCTTTACCACCTCCTCTTCCGACTGCGGGGCGTAGTCGTCGGATTCAACGTCTTCCGCTACATCACCTTCCGCACCGCCTTCGCCGCGCTGACCGCGCTCATGATCTCGTTCATCCTCGGTCCGTGGCTGATCGAGCGCATGCGCAAGATCAAGCTCGGGCAGTACATTCGCGAGGAAGGTCCGAAGTCGCACCAGGTCAAGGCCGGCACGCCGACGATGGGCGGCATCCTCATCAACGTCGCGATCATCATTCCGACGATCCTCTGGGCCGACATCCTCAACCCCTACATCTGGATCGTCCTCTTCGTCACCGCGTCGTACGCGGCGATCGGTTTCGTCGACGACTATCGCAAGCTCGCGAAGAAGCAGAACCTCGGCCTCACCGCGAAAGAAAAATTCGGCGCGCAGTTCGTCGTCGCGCTGTTCGCGGCGCTCGCGATCGCGTACCTGCCGATGCTGAAGAACAACTACTCGACGGCGATCACGTTCCCGTTCATCAAGAACGTCGCGCTGAATCTCGGCATCCTCTACATCCCGTTCGTGATGGTCGTGCTCGTCGGGGCGTCGAACGCCGTCAATCTGACGGACGGCCTCGACGGACTCGCGATCGGCTCGACGCTCATCGCCGCGGTGACGTACACCGTGCTCACGTACGCCGCCGGCCATGCGCGCATCGCCGACTACCTGCGCATCGCATGGGTCCCGCAGACCGGCGAGCTCGCGGTCTTCTGCGGCGCGATGGTCGGCGCATCGCTCGGCTTCTTGTGGTTCAACGCGCATCCCGCCGAGATTTTCATGGGGGACGTCGGATCGCTTGCGTTAGGCGGATCGATCGGATGCCTCGCGGTGATGATCAAACAGGAGATCCTGCTCGTCCTTGTCGGCGGTTTGTTCGTGCTCGAGGCGATGTCGGTGATCCTGCAGGTCGCCTCGTTCAAGATCACGGGCCGGCGCATCTTCAAGATGTCGCCGCTGCATCACCACTTCGAGCTCGCGGGCTGGAAGGAGACCAAAGTCGTCGTCCGCTTCTGGATCATCGCGATCATCTTCGCGATGATCTCGCTGGCGACGCTGAAACTGCGATGAGCCGGACTCTCGTCATCGGAGCCGGCAAGTCCGGCGTTGCGTCGGCGAACTTCCTCGCCCGACGCGGTGCGTCCGTCGTGCTCGCGGACGCGAACGCGAATCCGTCGCTGCCGTTCACGCTCGACGAACGTGTCGTGCGCGCATTCGGCACGGAGGATGAGGGGCTGCTCGATGGCGTCGAGCTGATCGTCATCAGTCCGGGCGTGCCGATGACGATCCCGCTGCTGCAGCGCGCAAACGCGCTCGCGTTGCCGGTGATCGGCGAGATCGAGCTCGCGTATCGCTATTTGAAGGGAACGGTCATCGCGATCACCGGATCGAACGGCAAGTCGACGACGACCGCGCTGATCGGCGAGATTTTGAAAATCGCCGGACGACGACCGATCGTCGCCGGCAACATCGGCAATCCCCTCATCGCTGCGATCGATTTCGAGCAGCCGCGCACATACGTGCTCGAGCTGTCGTCGTTTCAACTCGAAGCGGTCGAGTCGTTCCACGCGAACGTCGCGCTGCTCCTCAACATCACGCCCGATCACATGGACCGCTATCCGAACTTCGCGGCGTATGCGGCGGCGAAGCATCGTATTTTTCGCAATCAGGATGCGCGCGACGCCGCGATCCTCAATGCGTCGGTGACAGATGGCAGATGGCAGATGGCAGATGGCGAGCCTCTCACAGCGCCATCCGCCATCCGCCATCCGCCATCCGTGGGACGGGTGCTCCGTTTCTCCGCGAACGAGCGCGTCGAAGAAGGCGCGTGGCTCGACGGCGAGGAGATGGTGCTGTGCGTTGGCGGCGAAGAGCGCCGCATTCCGCGCGCGTCGCTGAAACTGCAGGGCAACGCGAACGTGGAGAACGCGCTCGCCTCGTGGCTCGCGGCACGCACGGTCGGAGTGAACGACGTCGACATGCAGATCGCGTTCGGCACATTCACCGGACTGCCGCATCGCATGGTGCTCGTGCGCGAGCTCGACGGCGTGCGCTGGATCAACGACTCGAAAGGAACCAACGTCGACGCGACGCTGAAGTCGCTCGAAGGCTTTGCGCCGTCGAGCGTGATCCTGATCCTCGGTGGGAAAGACAAAGCCGGCGAGTTCGAGCGGATGCGCGAGCTCGTGCAATCGAAAACGCGTGCCGTGCTTACGATCGGCAAGGCCGCGGACCGCATCAGCGACGCGCTCGAAGGCGCAGCCGCGATCGTTCCCGCGCACGACATGCAACGCGCGGTCGACTGGGCGCGCGCGAACGCGAAGTCGGGCGAAGTCGTCCTGCTCTCGCCGGCGTGCGCGAGCTTCGATCAATACAGAAACTTCGAACATCGCGGCGAACACTTCGAAGAGTTGGTGAGAGCGCTGTGAGAAAGCAGAAAGAAGAAAGCAGAAAACAGAAAGGATTTGGGCACACGAGCGTGCCGAAGCGGAGCATTTCTGCTTTCTGCCTTCTGCTTTCTGATTTCCCGAAGCCCGAGGATGCCCAATGAGCCGGAAGCTGACTTACGACTCGTGGCTGTTCGGCTCGGCGATGCTCATCCTCGTCGTCGGGATGGTGATGATCTACAGCGCGTCGGCGATCATCGCGACGCAGCGCTTCGGTCACGGTCCTTATTACTTCCTCGCGCGGCAGGTCGCGTTTCTCGCGGGCGGTGCGATCGCGATGGTCGTGCTGATGCACATGAATCCCGCGCTGCTGAAAGACAAGCGCGTCGTGTACGGCGCGCTCGCGGCGGTCGGGCTCGCGCTCATCCTCGCGCTCTTCCAGTCGCCGATCAACGGCACGCATCGCTGGATCGTGTTCCCGTTTTTCCAGCTGCAGCCGTCGGAGCTGGCGAAGCCCGCGATCGTGCTCTTCTTCGCGTCGTATCTCACGCGCCGCGAGGAGCGCATCAACGAGCTGACGACGCTCCTGCCGCTCGGCTTCATCCTCGCGCTCTTCGCCGGACTGATTCTTCTCGGCCGCGACTTCGGCACCGCGACGGTCATCATCGTCGTCGTCTCCGGAATGGTCTTCGCGGCGGGACTCGCGTGGCGCTACGTCGCGATGTTCGCGATGGCGCTCATTCCGATCGGCGGCTACTTCGCGCTCAGCGCCGCGTATCGACGCGAGCGACTGCTGACGTTTCTCAATCCCGAAGCCGACTCGCAGGGCGCCGGCTTTCAGGCGTTGCAGTCGCTCATCGCGCTCGGCACCGGCGGCGTCCGCGGCCTCGGCATCGGCAACGGCCGGCAGAAACTCTTCTTCCTTCCCGAGCCGCACACCGATTTCATTTTCTCGATCATCGGTGAAGAGCTCGGATTCGTCGGCGCGATCATGCTCGTCGGCGCGTTCGCGTTTCTCGTCTGGCGCGCGTTCCGCGTCGTCCGCTACAGCCAGGATCGCTTCGCGTTCTACGCGGCGCTCGGCTGCACGCTAATGATTGCGATCCAGGCGCTGATCAACGTCAGCGTGGCGCTCTGCCTTCTTCCGACGAAAGGACTGCCGCTGCCGCTGGTCAGCTACGGAGGCTCATCGCTGATCGCGAGTCTCATCGCGGTCGGGCTGCTGCTGAATTTTTCACAACAAGCGAGTTGACATCGAAATGGGCGAGACGGGCGTGAAGACATTGATGATCGCGGGGGGCGGCACCGGCGGCCACATTTATCCCGCGATCGCGATTGCGCGCGAGTACATGGCGCGCGACTCTTCGCGTCGCGTCGTCTTCGTCGGAACGGAAAGAGGACTCGAGAAGCAGATCGTGCCGAAGGCCGGCTTCCCGCTCGAGTTCATCGACGTCGGCGGGCTCAAAGGAAAAGGGGGAGCCGATCTGATTCGCAACATGCTGCGGCTCCCGCGCGGATTCGCGCAGGCCGCGCGCATCGTGAAGCAGCACAACCCGAACATCGTCCTCGGCGTCGGCGGATATTCGTCCGCGCCGGTGATGGCAGCCGCGCGGATGCGCGGCATTCCGACGCTCATTCACGAGTCGAACGCGTTCCCCGGCGTCGCGAACCGCCTCTCCGCGAAATTCGCGACCGGCGTCGCCGTCGCGTTCGCGGAGGCCGGCGCGCGGATGAAGCGCAGCGACGCGATCGTCACCGGCAACCCGATTCGCGCCGAATTTTTCACCTCGCGCGACCGCGCAACTGCGCGACCGCGCAACCGGCTTCTGATTTTCGGCGGCTCTCAAGGCTCGCGGATTTTGAACAACACGATGTCCGAGGCGCTGCTGTTCCTCGCGCATCTCGCGGAGCAACTCGAGGTCGTTCATCAGACGGGACCGGGCGATCTCGACAAAGTGAACGCCGCGTACGTCGGGACCGCGTTCGCGAATGCGCGCGTCGTTCCGTATCTCGATCCGATGGCCGACGAGATCGCGTCCGCCGATCTCGTCGTCTCACGCGCCGGCGCGATGACGATCGGCGAGCTTGCGGCATCGGGACGCGCGGCGATCCTCATCCCGTTCGCTGCGGCGACGAACAACCATCAGGAGCTCAACGCGCGCGTTGTGGAAAGAGCCGGCGGCGCGATCGTCATCACCGAAAAACAACTGACCGCGAAGCGACTCGCGGACGCGATTGCGGAAGTGATCGCGGATCCGCAGCGCATCGAGCGGATGGGCGCCGCGGCGAAGACACTGGCGATGCCGGATGCCACAAAAAAGATTGTTGATTTCGTCGAGAGAATTCAGAGAGATTAATTTACAATTTCAGAGACTACTTCAGGATGAATTTCGATCACATTAGGCGCATTCATTTCGTCGGCATCGGCGGAATCGGAATGAGCGGGCTGGCGGAGATCCTGGCGGGCGAAGGAATCGCCGTTTCCGGATGCGACCTCAAACACTCAGCCGCCACCGAACTGCTGGGAGAGCGGGGGATTCCCGTCACGATTGGGCACGACGCGAAACATGTCGATGACGCGGATCTCGTCGTGATGACGTCCGCGGTGAAAGGCGATCATCCCGAGATCGACGCCGCGCGCGCCAAAGGCGTGCGCGTGATGAAGCGCGCGGAAATGCTCGGCGCCGTCGCGAACGACAAGCGCGCGGTCGGAATCTCCGGCACGCACGGCAAGACGACGACGTCGGCGATGATCACGCTCGTCCTCGAAGAGGCCGGACTCGATCCGACGATGCTCGTCGGCGGCGTCGTCGGCAATTTCGAAACGAACGCGAAGCGCGGCAGCGGCGACTTCATCGTCGTCGAAGCCGATGAGTACGACCGCTCGTTCCATCAGCTGAAACCCGAAGTCGCCGTCGTCACGAACATCGAAGCGGACCACCTCGAGTACTACGGCAGCTTCGAGGCGATCATCGAGTCGTTCCGCATCTTCGTCGGCGGCGTGAAGCGCACCGGCGTGGTCGTCGGCTGCGTCGACGACGAAAACGTCGCGCGTCTCCTCCGCCACTCCGAAGTGCGCGCGATCAGCTACGGCCTGTCCGAAGACGCCGAGCTCCGCGCGACCAAAATCGAGTACGCCGGGCGCAGCACGTCATTCGAAGTGCCGGGCGCAGGATCCTTCAAGCTCTTCGTGCCGGGCGAGCACAACGTCCTCAACGCGCTCGCCGCGATCGGCGTCGGCCGCGCCCTCGGCATCGATGTCGAAACGATCTCCTCGGCGCTCGCAAAGTTCAGCGGCGTCGATCGCCGCTTCCAGATTCTCGGCGAGTACCTCGGCGCGATCATCGTCGACGACTATGCGCATCATCCGACCGAAATTCGCGCGACGCTCAATGCCGCACGCGCCGGCTATCCCGGCCGCCGCGTCGTCGCGCTCTTCCAGCCGCACCTCTACTCGCGCACGATCGACTTCGCGAAAGAGTTCGCGCAGGCGCTGCGCGTCGCCGACGTGCCGCTCGTCGCCCCGATCTACGCCGCGCGCGAGCATCCCGTCGAGGGCATCTCCGCGCGCATCATCGCCGACGCCGAGCCGGGCATCGAGTTCATCGATCGCAGCAACGCGCAGCTCGTCAATGAGATGCGGCGGCGCCTCAAGCCGAACGACATCTTCATCACCATGGGCGCGGGCGACGTGCACCAGGTTGCCGAACAGCTCGTGCGGGAGGAAGCGCGATGAGCGGCGTCGACATCCGCTTCTTCCGTCCGACCGACGTCGCGCGCCTGCGCCGCAATCAGCGGCAGATTCAGATCGGGCGTCTGCTCGTGCTGCTGCGCAATGTCGCGGTGCTGGCGATCGTCGTCGCCGGCGGCGTCTGGATCTGGGAGCACGCGCAGTCCGACGCGCGCTTCGCGGTCAAGCACATCGAGATCGCCGGCGAAGTGCACACGCCGCGGGCGGCCATTGACGGCGTCGCGCAGCGCTACGTCGGCGTCAATCTCTTTCAGATCGACATCGCCCGCGTGCAGCGCGACCTCGGCGGCGTCGGCTGGATCAGCCACATCAACATCGAGAAGAAGCTGCCGGACACGCTGCGCATCAAAATCACCGAGCGCACGCCGGTTGCGCTCGTGCGCATCAACGGCGCGCTCCGCTACGCCGACGAAACCGGCGTCGCGTTCGCGGACCTCACGTCCGCCGCCGGCGACAACGATCTGCCGATCATCACCGACGCGAGCGGCGCCGAGCTCACGCGCGCGGTCGCGTTGCTGCGCGAGCTGCGCGCGCACGATCGCGAGATCTACTCGCGCATCTCCGAGGTGCGGCCAATCGCGCCGCGCGGCTTCGCGATCTTCGATCGCCAGCTCGGCGCGTTCGTTTACGCCGATGCGGACAACGTCTCCGCGAAATGGCGCAGCCTCTACGCGATCCTCGGCGCCGAGAACCAACCACGCATCGAATACGCCGATCTGCGTTTTGCGGATCGGGTCATTGTGAAAGTCAGCGATGTCATCCCGAGCGTGAGCGAGGGACCCGGGCGGGTGGCGCAACGCAGCGCGCTCCCACCCGCCCAGGTCCCTCGCTCCGCTCGGGATGACACGTGAGGGTGGAGGCATCATGCCGAGAACTGAAGAAAAGTACGTAGTGGCGCTCGACATCGGGACCTCGAAAGTCTGCGCGCTCGTCGGAGAGATCAGCGACCGCGGGCAGCTCGAGATCATCGGCAAGGGAACGTCGCCGATGAAAGGGACGCGCCGCGGCAACATCATCAACCTCGACCAGGCAATTGAAGCGGTGAAGAAAGCCGTCGATGAGGCCGAGGTCATGGCGGGGCTGCAGATCGAATCGGTGTATGCGGGGATCTCGGGCGATCACATTCGATCCGTGAATTCGCGCGGCGTCGTGTCGGTGATGGGGAAACACAAGACCATCGCACGCGAGGACATCGACCGCGTGATCGAAGCGTCGAAGTCGATCAACATCCCGGCCGAGCTCGAGCTCTTGCACGTGATTCCGCGCGAGTTCGTCGTCGATGGGCAGGACGGCATCGACGATCCGATCGGCATGACGGCGACGCGCCTCGAAGCGAACGTGCACATCGTCACCGGCGCGCGCACGCACAACCAGAACATCCTCGCGTGCGTGAACAAGGCCGGCATCGCGGTGCAGGAGCTCGTCCTCGAGCAACTCGCGGCCGCGGAAGCAGTGCTCACGCAGGACGAGCGCGAGATGGGCGTGCTGCTGATGGACATCGGCGGCGGCACGACCGACTACGCAGTGTTCCTCGAAGGCAACGTCATTCACACGAACGTGCTGCCGGTCGGCGCGGGACACTTCACCAGCGACATCTCGGTCGTGCTGCGCACGCCGATGGAAGACGCGGAGCGGATCAAGAGGCGGTACGGCTGCGCGCTCGCGTCGCTCATCACCGATGACGATCCGATCGAAGTGCCGACCGTAGGCGGACGCGCACCGAAGATTCTTTCAAAGCAGGAGCTGACCGGAATCCTCGAACCGCGTGCGGCGGAGATCGCGAAGCTCGTCTATCGCGACCTCGAGAAAGTCGGACTGGAAAAAGAAATCCGCTCCGGCGTCGTGCTCGTCGGCGGCGGCGCGGAGATGGAGGGCATGGTCGAGATGGTCGAGCAGGTGTTCGACCAGCAGGCGCGCAAAGGCGTGCCGCGCGGACTCGGCGGACTCGCCGACACCGTCAGCGGCCCCGAATGGGCCGCGGCGACGGGCCTCCTGCTGTGGGGACTGAAGGATCAAAGCACGCGCGTGCGCAAGCGCCCGCGTAAGGGATTGGCAAAAGTCGCGGACTCGGTGAAGCAGTGGTTCGCATGGAGCTGAGGTGGCCTTGAGGCTGTGAGGCTAACGCAACACGAAAAAAGAAATTGAAACGACACATTAAAATACGTAATATCTGAGGACAATTAAATGATCACGTTTGACGAGAGGCCTGGCGACGGAACGCTCGCGGTGACACTCGAAGAAGAGCAGCTTCCGGCGAAGATCAAGGTCATCGGGGTTGGTGGGGGTGGTGGGAACGCCGTCAATCGAATGATTCAGGCGGGCATCCGAGGAGTCGAGTTCCTCGTCGCCAATACCGATTTGCAGGCGATGCGCACGTCGCTGGCGCCGGTGAAGCTGCAGATCGGCGGAAAGCTCACGAAGGGCCTCGGCGCGGGCGCGAATCCGGAGATCGGAAAGCAGGCCGCGCTCGAAGATACGGACCGCATCCTCGAGGCGCTGCACGGCGCCGACATGATTTTCATCACGACAGGAATGGGCGGCGGCACGGGCACCGGCGCGGCGCCGATCATCGCGTCGCTCGCCGCGGAGCTGGGATCGCTCACCGTTGCCGTCGTCACGAAGCCGTTCGGCTTCGAAGGCAAGCGGCGGCGCGTGCAGGCGGAGCAGGGCATCCGCGCGCTGCGCGACACCGTCGACACGCTGATCACGATTCCGAACGAGCGCCTGCTCAACTTCGTCGAGCGCGGCACGTCGCTCAATGAAGCATTCAAGATCGCCGACGATATCCTGCGCCAGGCGGTGCAGGGCATCTCCGATCTCATCACCGTTCCGGGCGAGATCAATCTCGACTTCGCGGACGTGAGGACGATCATGCACGGCATGGGCATGGCGCTGATGGGCACGGGCGTATCGACGGGCGAGCATCGCGCCGTCGAGGCCGCGCAGCGCGCGATCTCGTCCCCGCTGCTCGAAGAAGCGTCGATCGAAGGCGCGAAGGGCGTGCTGATCAACATCACCGGCGGCGCCGACATGACGCTGTTCGAAGTGCACGAAGCGGCGTCGATCATCCAGGAAGCGGCGGACGAAGAAGCGAACATCATCTTCGGCACGGTCATCGATCCGAAGATGAAGGACGAGATCAAGGTGACGGTGATCGCGACCGGCTTCGACGCGGCGACGAAGGGCTTGCTCAACGCGCGCGGCGAAGCGTTGTCCGCGCCTGCGGCGCGCGCACACACGCAGGAGCGCTCCGGCCCCGCGCCGTCGCCGTATCGCCCGTTTGCGCCGAGGGAAAAAGAAATCGCGGCGCATCACGAAGAGCCACCGCAGCAGATCGGCGCCGAAGGGGAGATTTACGATCCACCCTTTTTTCGCAGAGGCTTCACGCGACCCGACGGCTCCGGCGGATTCGGCCCGATGGCGTCGAGTGATTTCGGCAATGACCTCGATATTCCGACAGTGATACGCAACTTGAGCGACTGAACGATTGATCTTTGTGCATGACATGCCGGGACCATCGCCCCCGGCACGGCGTACCCCTCATGTACGCCACTGATCTCGGGGGGAGGGACCCGCGATCAATCTGCTCCTCGGGGCGCGGTCTTCCGACCGCGCCCCGATTTTTTACGTCGCGCCGGTCTTCCGGCCGCGCCCCGAATTTTATGACTCGTGCAAATCCCTTAACTGCTGTTCGAGATGCTGGACGTACGCTTCGTAGTCGCGAATGATGAGGCTCTGCTCGCCGATGAATGCGGCGAGGCCGCTCGTATCCGCGAGCCACGCTTCGTCGCCGGGAAACGTCAGCGGGGCGCCGATATTCAACTCCGCGCGATGCCAGTTGAGCAGCACGCGCAGAGGCTCCGGCGCGGAGTAGAGACGGCGGAGATAGCGATCGAGATCGTCCGGTCGTCGATCGCGCAGTGAACCGTGCGGAACGATGCCGCTCGCATCACGCTGCTGTTTCCGCTGCGCGGCGAATTCGTAAATGCCGTTCAGTTTCGCCGCCCATGCGGGGCCGGTCAGAAACTCGGAGATCGTCTCCGCCGCTTTCCTGCCGTATCGCTCGCGTTTCTTTGGATCGCGGTAAAGGACGTCGAGCCAGCCCGCGAGCGTTCTCTCGTCCGCGAACGGCAGGATGACGTCGTCGATCGAGCTTCCCCATGCGCCGAGAATTGCGGCGTCGGGAGAATGCCACCGCGGTGCGAGCAGCGGCCGGCCGACGGCTCCGGCATCGAGCATCGCCGTGCGCGACGCGAACGGATAGCTGTCGACGAAGACGTCGCTCGCCGCGTAAAGATCTTCATCCGATCGCGTTCCGACCGCGCGCACTCTCCCGTCTGTCCTCTCCGCGAGCTCGGCCCATCGTCCTTCGGGCGGACATCCCACGATGCGCCAGACGATGTTCGGCCGATCCGCGAGCACGCGGACGACCGTCTCGACAAGATCGCGGCTTCCGGCGTGGCGAAACTTGTATTCGGAAGCAACGGTGAGGAGAAAGAGATCGTTCGGCGCGACGCCGAGCTCGGCGCGAATCGCATCGCGCGCCTCCGGCGTGGTCTCGCGCGGCGGATCGACAGGAACCTGCAAACCGAAACATGTCTCCGGCAGGATGCCTCTGCGTTCGACGGAAATCGTTTTGGAATACTCGCGTCCGTACGTCACGACGTCGGCGATCGGACCACCGAGCCAGAACACCTGCGGCGCGTGATTGCAGAGAATCGTGGGCGGGCGGCCGGGCCACGCCAACGCGAGAATCGGAATCGGATCATGCGGGTGCGCGTGCAGAACGACGGCATCGAATTGCGATGCGAACTGCCGGAGATCGCGCGCTCGCTCGACGAACGACGAGGTGCCGGGTGCCAATCGCACTTTCCCGCCGGACGCGTCGACCGTGTCGCGCAAGAACTGCGCGGCATCATGTCCCGGCCTCGTGATCGCGAGCGAGTGCGTGCTCGATGTATCGGAGCGGATCCAGCGGTCGACGAGCCTCCCATGCCCGCCTTCGGGGTAAGCAACCGCGCTCGCGATGTGCAAGACGCGACGTAAATTTGTCGCCTGCTGTGGTTCCTCGCCAACAGGCGTCTCGATGCGCGTGGCTGCGCGCGCGAGTGCAGCTTCGATCGCCGGGCTGGCGAAAACGCCGGTGTGACTGAGCCATGCGCGATACGCGACCACCTGCGCGTACAGCGCGGCATGTGAAATCGATCCCATATCGACGAGCGCTTCGACGACAGACTCGCCGCGCCGCAGCGCGTCGAGACTTGCGGCGATCTCGTCGTCGATCGCCTGTCTCTCATGTTCATTCAACTCATCCATGCATCATCCATTGAATCGCACCACGACCTCCGCGGCGCGCCGCGCCTGCTCGGCGGAGAAGTAGTGGTCATTAAAGAGATTCACGATTTGCGCGTGCAGCTTTGCCGCGACGGGGAATTCGCCGTGCGGAGGATAATGCCGTCCGGCGAATAAGCCGCATGCGAACAATTCGGCGATGAGACTATCGGGGTCGGGCACGCGAATGTTGAAGCGCCATTGTTGAAAATCAAACGGCAACTGCAAGGGTGCAGGGATCGTGGACGAATAGATCGCATTCAATTCTTTTTTGTGTGCAGTCATAGCGCGCGCTTCGCTGAAAACCTGTTCGCGATATTCATCCCACGATTCGTCCGGCGGCCGCAGATCGAGCCAGTCGGGCGCGTTCTTGGCACGCCGATACACGACTCGCTCGTCGAGATGCGCGAACCCACCGCCGCCGACATCGACCGATTTCCGGGGTCCGGTGCTGAACAATGTCACGTGGGCCTGCGGTGAAGGCGATTCATTGTCGCAGTCGGGCATACAAAGACATTTGTCGTCGATGATCAGAAGGTCGGGCCGCGCGCTGCGAAGCTCGACAAAGAATGGCGATAAATCGCGTTCACTTCCGTACGGACGCGCGAACAACAGGCCAGCGAAGCCGCCGGATCGAATGTGCTCGAGACACTGTACGGCGTCGATCTCGAGCGACGGCTCGGAAATGTCGACGAGCACGAACGACTGCCCGGCCGCTTTGAATGTCTGTAGAACGATGGGACAAACATTCGCGGGGACAAGAAAGGGACGCGGGTCCCTCAAAGCGCGGAGCAGGTTGAACAGAATCGCCGACGCGCGCCGCTCGAAGACGATCATGGACGGAATCCTTCCCGCAGCTGCGTGTGTGTTTGCGGAAAGAGAAACCATCGCCTTGACTCATCATCGATCGACGCAGGGACACGCTCGAGACGCCGAATTTCGAAATCGATGTTTTCCGGCGTAATAGTGTCCTGCTCCATGCCGCCGCGAATGCCGGAGTACGGCTCGGTGAACGCTTGCAGAACGCGAATCGCGCCGGTGCGCGTTTGTGACGTTGGATATCCGAGGAATTGCAGCTCGGGAAGACAAGCGGCTTCGACGAACTCCGCGACGGTCGCATGCAGAATTTCCCGATAGATGCCCACGGACGCAGGGCTGATGCCCTCGTAGTCAGCGTGTGATGAATTTCCGCGCCAGGGGTTGCCGCTTGCGTCTCGCACTTCGCTCGGAACCGTCATCGCTTCCAGTCCGAACGCTGCAGCAAGTCGCTCGAGCTCCGGTGCGGTATCGGTCACGAGATCTTCGTAACGGCAATGATGAAAACGCGGGTGGCCCTTCATCGCCAACGCGATAGCCACACTTTTCCGCCAAGTGCGGATGTTGAAAAGCGTTGGCTTCCGCGCTCCACCGTATTGATTTCCTCGGCCGTGATTCAGCGACGTCACGAAGTCGCGCGGATCGCGAAGGATGATCGTACAGTGGAAGCCGCGATCGAGCAGCGGCGGCACATACTCTTCACAAATCGTTTCTTTGCTTCCGAACCAGTTCGCGTCCTTGTGCGCGAGCGCGCGATCGAGTGTGCTCACGACTGCTGCGAAATCATCGGTGGAGGCAATCTGCGAAAAAGCCTTGCGACGCTCGTCGGCGCTGAATCGCGTGCACTGCCCTGAATAATGCTCCATGCGCGCGAAGATCGGCTCGAGCTCTTCGGCGGTCGTGCGCCAATTGCCGAGAAAGGCGGCGAATTGTTCGGGTTCGTAGCGCGACTCCAGAAAGAGGTGGCCGAGCGGGTACGCATCGTCTCCGCCAAGAAAGTCGCGCTTCACGTCGGTGAAGAGAAGAGGGAACGGCTGCGACAGCATCGAGATACTTTTCTGCGCGCCGAGAAGTTTCTCCAGAAGCGTCGTGCCCGAGCGCTGCACACCGGTCACGAACAGCGCACGCTCGATCATCGCCATCCCCAGATGTAATACGGCGCTTCAGGACCAGTGTGGAACAGCAGATCGAGCACGGTAACTTCATGAACGAATGGCGGATAAAACTGCGGATATTCAGGATATCCGCTGTAATCCTTCCAGTGCAGCTCGATCCCGGCTCTCGCAAAGCGCTGCGGCTCGATATACGCTCGGGCGGCGGGACCGGAAACGTAAACGTCCGCACCTGCCCGGCCGACAAGATCGAGCACGCGATCCTGCGCTTGCCCGCGCGTGCCGAGAACGCGGGAATCGCGAAAACGCGTGGTGATCCCGAGCCATTCTGAGATCGTGCGAATCAATTGTTGATTGAAATCAGCGAGCCGTGTCCACTTCCGATCGCGATAGATTTCTTCGAGTACGGCTCGATACCTGCCGAAGTGCGGCGCCGCAGCATAGGAGAGCTCGATGCGCCGCCAGTGATCGTCTGCCCACTCGCCAGCAGGCAATTTCACGTCGCAGATTCTGCGATGCAGGCTGGTGCCGACGGGAATCGTCAGCCAGCGCACGCCATGGGCGGTTTTGATCCGATTGCGATTGCGCCAGTCCTGGCGCGTGTACTGCACGTCGTCGAGAAAAATGAACTCATCCACATCATGGATGATGTCGAAGTAGCCTTTCCATGGGATGTAATTCGATTGCAGGACCGCGACGCGCTTTGGCATTGAAATCGATATCGCTAGAAGCTCCGCACCGCTTCGATGACGCGTGTCTGCTCGCTTACGCTCATCGATGTGTAAAACGGCAGCCGTACGATGCGGTCGCTGACTGATTCCGCAACGGGGCAGTCACCCGGACGACCTCCAAACTTCTCACCCATCGCCGAACGATGCAGCGGCACATAATGAAAAATCGCCTGGACTCCGCGGCTTCGAAGATGCGCAATCATCGCCTGCCGCTCGTCGAGCGACGTCATGAGCAGATGGAAGAGGTGGTGCGCGGAACTCGATCCTTCGGGCACGTTCGGCAATTGCACCCCGCGCGCGTGCGCCCAATCAGCGACCTCATCGCGGTAGCGGTGCCAGAGACGCTGTCTTGCCGCCTGAATTCGTTCGCGTTGTTCGAGCTGCGCAAACAGAAACGCGGCCAGCATGTCGGATAGGACATAGCTCGAACCTAGATCGACCCAGGTGTATTTATCCACTTCGCCGCGAAAGAAACGGCTTCGATCCGTACCTTTCTCGCGCAGGATCTCGGCCCGGGCAATCAAGTCACGATCGTTCACGACCAAGGCCCCGCCTTCGCCGCAGAATACGTTTTTCGTCTCGTGAAAACTGAGCGTGCTCAACGCGCCAAACGTACCGAGAGGCCGACCGCGGTAGCGGCCGAAGAGTCCATGGGCGTTATCTTCCACCACCGCTACGCCGGCCGCTTCTGCCGCCGCAAGGATTGGCTCGATCGCGCAGGCGACGCCGCCATAATGCACGGGGACGACCGCTTTCGTCCGAGGTGTGATCAACGACGGGAGAAGCGCCTCGTTCAGATTGAACGTGTCCGGCTGAATGTCGATGAACACGATGCGCGCCCCTCGCAGCGCGAATGCGTTCGCGGTGGAAACGAACGTGAACGACGGCACGATGACCTCGTCGCCTTCGCGAATGTCGAGCAGAAGGGCGGCCATCTCGAGCGCGTGCGTGCATGACGTGGTCAGCAGGACGCGCGCGCCCTCCATCTCGCCGGAGAGCACGGCTTCGCATTTTCGCGTCCAGGCGCCGTCGCCGGAGAGGCGTCCGCGTTCGACGGCATCACGGATGTAGGCGAACTCGTTCCCGACCACTCTCGGACGATTAAATGGGATCCATGCCTCGACGTCTGGTTTCGGGACCGTTTCCGGCGTGTTCTTCATCGACTGATGAAGAGCATACCGCGTCGCGCCCAAAAAAGCCCGGTAGGATCCGCCTCTTCCGCAATATCGTGCGTGGCGTCACCGATGCGGACGTCTCACGGTCCGCGCGAATGACGAGCGAGCTCGCCGCCGCTCCCGTGACACGACCCTGGCAGGAGACGCAGCGCTCTTCGTTTCCGCTAACGCCGCCCCCTTCCCTCATCGCCACTCGTTTTTGACATATTCTTTATGAAGAGGCCGAGCTCAAACATTTGTATTTTTGGAGCCGTCCGAGGAGTAGGTACACATGTCCAACGAATTGAGTCGCGTTCGAACGAAATTAAATCAGTATTTCACGGAAAAACTGGAGCAGTTTGGCGCGACGGCAAAGGGCGTTGACTATAGCGGCGAGCTTGCACAACAAACCCGATTCGCCGAACTTGCAAAGATTATCACGAATCCTGCAGAGCGATTCTCCGTACTCGATTACGGTTGTGGGTATGGCGCTCTATTCGATTTTTTAAATGCTTATGGTTGGCGGTTTGATTATTACGGTGTCGACTTGATCGAAGAGATGATCGTCGCGGCAAAAGAAACCCACAGGCAGTTTCCGGACATGACTCTTACGACCGACGAAAAAGAGATTCCAACTGTGGATTATCTGATGGCGGGCAGTATATTCAACAACAAATTGGATGTTCCGGCTGCCGATTGGTGCGGATTTGTAGTGAAGTCATTGCATCACATGAACAGTCTCTGTTTGAAGGGTTTTTCATTCAACATGCTCTCGGCGTATTCCGATCAGGATCGCATGGAACAGCGTCCGGACTTGTTTTTCGGGGATCCGCTTTTCTTCTTTGATTTGTGCAAGCGTAGTTTTTCGCGCAATGTGGCCCTGCTTCATGACTACGGCCTGTACGATTTCACGATTCTCGTGCGCAAAGGCCTCTAGCGTCAAAAAAAGGACCGGCGAGAATCCGCCGGTCCCTGAACCTGACGCTGCGAGGATGGAAGCTACTTCGGTAGTGTGTTCTCCCGCTCCACCTCGAAGTCAAGGTATCCCTTGCGAACGCCCTGGACGAGGAAGTCGAACTCGATGTCCGACGATCCGTCGGTCTTCACGACGATCTTCTCCGGGCTGCGGGACGCGACGTACAACTGTCCCGGAGCGCCGATCGGAGTGAGCTGCACGGTCATGCGCTCTTTCTCCGTAATGCGCGCGAACGCGCCCGGCATCGTGATCGTCACTTCGCCGTTTATGGTCTTCGCGGTGCCGCGATAATAGGTACCGGCTTCCGGACCTTCGAGCGCGGAGAAGTAGATCGCCTTAGTGGCGTCGGCCGGATCGGGCACGCCGAAGTTCTTCGTGCCGGTCACGGTAAAGTTACCGCTGACCGTCACCGCGCCGGTAGTGCCGTTGATCTGGAGGCGGTTCACATTGTTCGTGCCGATGATGACGTCATCGGCTTCGAGTGTGCCGATCAGGAGTCCATTGCCGCCGGTGGCGAGAAGCTCCTGACGATTGCCGACCGACACGCCGTATCTCAGGGTCGTCCTGCCGCTTCCGTGGGAGATCAACTGCCCCAAGGCGCCGGCGTCATTCTTGGCGCGAAAACCTGCCAGCGCAGACGTCCCTGTGCTGGTGTCTTCTATCTGGATGAACTTGTTTGCGTCTGCGCTTGAGAATACGTGAAGTAGCTCGCTCGGGCTGGCGGTTCCGACACCGACGTCACCGCTCGCATTGATATCGATCGAGCTCGTCGGCGCTCCGGGGCGAATGCGGAACGGAAGGCGCGAGCCGCCGGTCACGTCGCGGACGAAGAAGTTCGCTTCGTTGCCGGCGACGTCCCACGTCTGCGCGGTGAAGCCGCCGGCGTTGGTCTGCTCGAGGCGAATTGCCGGAGTATTGCTGGTGCTGACGTGCAGGTCGAGAACGGGGGTCGACGTGCGGAAGCCGACGCGGCCCGTGCTGTCGACGAAGATCGAGTTCGTCGCCGCGCCCGCGGTGACGGTGAATGGGACCTTCGATCCCGTGATGTCTTCGATCGAGAACTTGCTGGAGCCACCGCACGAATCGTTCGCGGTGAGCTGCCAATCGTTCGCGGGGCAACCCGACGTCGTGGACGTGTCGTCGAACTTGATGCGGGTGTTGTTCTCTTTGAGGCGAATCGTGTCGAAGCCGAACGACTCGTTGTTCACGCAGTCGAGACCGACGCATGCGCTGCCCTGCACGATCAGATCGTCAGCAATGACCTGGTCGTTCACGACGGGTGTGCCCGGACGCGGAGTCGCGGACGCGGACGTTCCTTCTTTTCCTGCACCCGGCTCGCGTGCGACGCCGGTGGAGATCGCGCCGCCCGGACGCTCGGCTCCCTCGCGATCTGAAAGGATCGCGCCGTTGGCGACGACGAATGCGCCCGTCTGCGAGATCGGCTCGATGCCTGCTTTCTTCATCATCGCGCGCGCGCCGGCTTCGTCGCCGGAATTGCGCGCCGCGGCCAACTGCTCCTTCAGGCCGGACGAGATGCGCGGGACTACCGTCAACTGATAGGTGTATTCACCGTCGACCAGCGCGGGAAGATCTTTCGCGCTGAACGTGACCGGCGTGCCGGCTGCGAATTCCTTCGAGTACACCTCGCCGTCCGGCGCGGAGACCGTGAGGACGATTTTTTCGTGCCCGCTGATCGACAACTGCCATTCGATCTGCGAACCGCCGCCGATCGCTTTCCCGACCGGCGCGGCGAACATCGCAACCGGCATCGCGATCACGAGCGCCGTCAGAATGAAACGGAGAATAGGGGATCGATTTACCACCATATCGTTGCCTCCTCCTTGGAGTTTTGTGTAAAACGCTTCCGATGATGGGATGCGAATCTCTCTGGCGTCTGGTTACGCCGTCGTACTTTTTGGGACAAGGGGCTTAGACGCGGATACGTAACTATAAGTCGGGATTTTCAGAAGTGCACGCGATTTCTGAAGAGGAGAGGGCCAATTAGGGAAAGTCACTCCCACTCGATCGTGCTGGGCGGCTTCGACGAGATGTCGTAGACGACGCGATTCACTCCGCGCACTTCGTTCACGATCCGCCGCGCCATCCGATCGAGGACGTCATGCGGCATCCGGAACCAGTCCGCGGTCATGAAGTCCGTGGTCGTCACCGCCCTGATGGCAAGGACGTTCTCGTACGTCCGCTCGTCGCCCATCACCCCCACGCTCCGCACAGGGAGTAGAACCGCGAAGGCCTGCGACGTCTCGCGATAGAGATCCGCTTTGCGGATCTCGTCGATCACGATCTCGTCGGCGTTCTGCAGGATCTCGACGCGTGCGGCGTTCACTTCGCCGAGGATGCGGACGGCGAGGCCGGGACCGGGGAAGGGATGACGCCAGACGAATTCCTCTTCGAGACCGAGCTCGAGGCCGAGGCGGCGCACTTCATCCTTAAACAGCTCCCGCACCGGCTCGATGAGCTTCAGCCCCATTTTCTCCGGCAGCCCGCCGACGTTGTGATGCGTCTTGATGATCGACGACGGACCTTTGATGGAGACCGACTCGATGACGTCGGGGTAGAGCGTGCCCTGCACGAGGAACTCGACGTTCGGAATGCGCTTCGCTTCCTCTTCGAAGACGGCGATGAACTCGTTGCCGATGCGCTTGCGCTTCACCTCGGGGTCTTCGATGCCCGCGAGTTTTTCGTAGAAGCGCTCGCGCGCGTCGACGGCGACGATGTGCATCCCGAGGCCCTCGGACAAACGCGAGACGACCTGCATCGCTTCGTGTTTTCGCAGCACGCCGTTGTCGACGAAGATCGCCGTGAGTTGATCGCCGATCGCTTCGGCGACGAGGAGCGCAGCGACGGAGGAGTCGACGCCGCCGCTGACCGCGGCGATGACGTGGCGATCGCCGACTTGCGCGCGGATCTCTTCAACCTTGCGTCGACGGTAATCTCCGAGGTCCCACGAAGGCTGGCATTTCGCGATGTCGAACAGAAAGTTCTTCAGGATCTGCGTGCCCGCCTCGGTGTGCGTGACCTCGGGATGAAACTGGATGCAGTAGCACGCGCGCTCGCGATTCTCGAACGCCGCGATCGGCGCGCTCGGTGACGACGCGGTGACCTCGAATCCGGGTGGGGCGGCGAGGATGTTATCGCCGTGGCTCGCCCACACCCGTTGATGTGCGGGCGTGTTGCGGAAGAGCGGCGAGTCGCGGATGACGTCGACCTCTGCGCGGCCATATTCGCGCTCCGCTGCCGCCTCGACTCTTCCGCCGAGGAGAAACGCGGCGAGTTGCATGCTGTAGCAGATGCCGAGGATCGGGATGCCGAGGTCGAAGATCTCGCGCGAACAATGCGGCGCGGCTTCGGCGTACACCGATTGCGGTCCGCCGCTGAGGACGATCGCCGTCGGCGCGAGCTCGCGGATTTTGTCGAGCGCGAGATCGAACGGATGGACGAAGGAGTACACGCGATGCTCGCGAATCCGCCTTGCAATCAGTTGTGTGTATTGCGATCCGAAGTCGAGAACGAGGACCGTTTGCGTCATTGCGCGCAGTTTACGTGATGGCTGCGCTGATGGCGGATGGCGGATGGCAGATGGCAGCTTCGCTGATGGGCGGTGCAAATGGCGGAAGCCGTTGCCATCATCCGCCATCCGCCATCCGCCATCTGCCATCGGCGAAGCCGCCATCGGTCGGGTGGGTGGGCAGCAAGGCGGGAGGGGCCGCCGGCGCGCAGCCTGTGCGCCGGCGACCGGAGGGAGATTAGGCGGGCAAGTGCATCGCTGGGGTTGTGCAATGCGGCGTGTTCATACTCTCTATGACGTTGCCGCGGGCCTGCTGTTTCTCGCTTCGCGGAGGCGTTGCCGGTTGTTTGCTGATTTGTGGCGCGGCGGCCGTCCTCGGCCGCCGGGCTGATTCGGCGCCCGAGGCGGGCGCCGTTCCACGTCAGAGAAGGTTCCGGAGCTCTTTACCCGGCTTGAAGCGGATGGTGTTTCCGGGCGGGATCTTCACTTCGACGCCGGTCTTCGGATTGCGTCCGATTCCCTTTTTGCGCTGCTTGACCTGGAACACGCCGAAGCCGCGCAGCTCGATGCGCTGGCCGCGCGCGAGCGCGTTGCGCAGTCCCTCGATGACCGTGTCCACGGCCTGGGCGGCCTTGACCCGCGCGATGTCCGAAGTCTCGGCGACCTTGTTGACGATGTCGGCCTTGATCATGGTTCCTCCGCGAAGATGCTGAGTATACGATGTTTGCGGCTGATGGAAAGACATCGCGTCGACAGCTGGCTGAAGCTCGTCTGCCTCTTCAGGCATCGCGCGGACGCGACGGAGGCGTGCAAGGGCGGGCTCGTGAAGGTGAACGGCTCTCGCGTCAAGCCCTCCGCTGCATTGAAGGAAGGCGACGTCGTCGAGTTCTACCAGGGCGATCGATTTCGCCGCGTGATCGTGCAGCAGCTTCCGGAAACGAACGTGTCGAAGGAAGCGGCGCGCACGATGTACATCGACGAGTCGCCGGTGCCGCAGAAGCCCGACGCCGTCACGCAGATCCTGCGCGAGCGCGGAGCGGGACGGCCGACGAAGAAGGATCGTCGCGAGATCGAGAAATGGAGAGGCTGACGGCGTGTCCTTCCGAACCGCGCAGACGGTGAGGAATCCCCAGAATCAGGGGATCCCTGTCACGAAGGCCATAGTCGCTGGACTGTGAATGGCTGAGTCAAGACAACGCGGTAAACATCAGGATTGGACAAAGCACACCACTCGGCAAAGCCGATGGAATCATCAAAATACTTCAGAAGGATCGCCATCAAATTGCCATGCGTAACCAGCAGCGTCCTTTGAGCAGGATGCCTTTGGATGTCCGTGACCACCGCAACTGCCCTGCGCATCGCCTCGCGGCTGGACTCGCCGCCTTCAAAGGACAGATCTAAATCCAGAAACGAGGCACGGAGACAGTCTTGCCAATCTGGGCGAGAGCCGGAACACAATGCCCGCTCCACTAATCTCGTGTCGATTTCAACGGCGAGACCGAGCCGCCGGGCCAATGGTGCGATCGATTGCGTCGCTCGCATGTACGGGCTGGAGATGATCCGCTCAATGTTTGCAGTGGCAAGGGAATCGGCCAAACTGCTCGCCTGAGCAACTCCTTCCGGCGTGAGCCGCGCGTCAGCCTCCTGGCCTTCAGCCTTGCAGTGCCGGACGACATAAAGCGTTTTCACCGTTTGAAGTCTGGCACACAAGCGGGTTCGACAAACGGGCAAGCCCGCGCGCTGCGAGCGAGTCCCGAGCTGGAGTTCGTGGCTTAACGACCGGCATTGATCCCATCGACGATGGCATCCATCCCATCGATCCTGGCATTCATCCCATCGGCGATGGCATCGATCCCATCGATTCTGGCATTCATCCCATCGACGATGGCATCGATCCCATCGATTCTGGCATTCATCCCATCGGCGATGGCATCGATCCCATCGATTCTGGCATTCATCCCATCGGCGATGGCATCGATCCCACGATTCTGGTATTCATCCCATCGGCGATGGCATCGATCCCACGATTCTGGTATTTCATCCTTGGCTCCGAAGGACACACCAGCTTCGTAAGAGCCTGCAATTTCGCGATCCTTCGCCGTCTGCGCGGCTCAGGATGACCATTGTTTGACTAAGTACTTCATTCGCCAAGTTCAGTCACACGTCATCTTGAGCCGCGTAGACGGCGAAAGATCTCAATCTACGTAACTTGAGATCCTTCGCTGCGCTCAGGATGACGTGTGCTCGAACTTGGCGAATGAAGTACTAAGCGTTGACGAATCGCCGCATGTCGACGTTGAGGATCAACCCCACCGCGATGAAGAACATCATCGTCGATGATCCGCCGTACGAGATGAGCGGCAGCGGGATGCCGGTCGTCGGCAGCACGCCGATCTGCATGGAGACGTTGATCGACACGTGATACAGGAAGTATGAGATCAGGCAGATGATGAGGAACGTTCCTCCGCGGTCGCGCGCGTGTTTGGCGAAGAGCAGGGCTTGCACCATCAAATACAAGTACAGCCCGAGGACGATGACGACGCCGATGAATCCCCACTCTTCGCCCAGCACCGCGAAGATGAAATCGGTGTGACGCGCGGGGAGGAACTCGAGCTTCGCCTGCGTGCCGTGCTTGAAGCCTTTGCCGTGGATGCCGCCCGATCCGATGGCGATCTTGGCCTGCATCATCTGATAGCCCTTGCCGAGCGGATCGCGCTCGGGATTGAGCCAGGTGACGACGCGCGCGCGCTGATAGGGCTTTAGGAAAAAGATGTAGCCGGCCGGCACGGTAATGGCGACGACGAGGATCATCGCGATCCAGATGCGCGCGCGGATGCCGCCGAAGAACATCGTCACGGCGATGAGCGGGAAGAACGCCGCGGCGGTGCCGAAGTCGGGCTGGATGATGATCAGCCCGACCGGCGCGCCGATGATCCCCATCGCGATCAGGAACGAACGGAAATCGAGATACGCACGGTCGTTGGAGTCGAAGAAGCGCGCCAGCATCAGCGCGGTGAAGATCTTCATGAACTCCGACGGCTGAAACTGAAATCCTCCGAAGCGGATCCACGATTTCACGTTCGCGGTGAGCTTGCCGAAGACCACCAGGTACAACAGCAGCAGCAATCCGATGGCGTAGAGGATCGGCGCGATGTCGAAGAGGACGTGGTAGTCGACGACCATGAAGATGATCATCAGCACGATGCCGATGACGGCCCAGAGCATCTGGCGCTTGAACAGGCCGAGTCCGGGATCGCTGTAGTACGTGGCGCTGTAGACGAGGAGGCAGCCGACGATCGCCAGCACCAGCGCCGTGCCGAGGAAATTCAGATCGATGTTCGGCGTGGTGCGGTCGCGAAAAATCATTATCGGGTCGTGGGGAGCGGGAGCTCGCCTTCCTTGATCTGCTGCAGGGTCTCCGGATCGCTGAGATCGAGCGTCGAGCCGGCGACCTGCGAGCGGAAGCGCGACTCGTAGAGCAGCTTCGCCAGCGGCGCCGCGTCCGTGCCGCCGTGTCCGCCGTGCTCGATGAAGACCACGACCACCATCTGCGGACTGTTGAGCGTCGCGAACGATGCGAACCAGGCGTGGTCCTTGTACTTGAACGGCAGACCTTCCGTCTTGACCCAGCCGTGCTGCGCGATGACCTGCACCGTGCCGGTCTTGCCGGAGATGTCGAGCCCCTCGATGCGCGCGTTGCCGCCGGTGCCGCCTTCTTCGTTGACGACCTTCCAGAGTCCTTCTTTCACTGCCTGGATGGCAGCCGGCGCGAGGTCGACCTGGTGGATCACGCGGTTCGGCACGCGGAAGCGTTTGTACGATCCGTCTTTCTGCACGCGATCGACGAAGCGGACGACGTGCGGCTGAAACACTTTCCCGCCGTTCGCGACGGCCGCGATCATGTTCGCCACCTGCAGCGGCGTGACGATGAGCGGGCCTTGTCCGATGGAGACGGAGATCGTTTCGCTGGGATACCACTTGCGATGCTGTTTCTCCGTCGCCCACTTCGTCGACGGCACGAGTCCCGCGCGCTCGCCGTCGAGATCGATGTGCGAGATCTCGCCGAACGTGAGCTTGTTTGCGTAGTCGTGGATCTTGTCGACGCCGAGGCGGTCGCCGGTGTTGTAGAAGAAGATGTCGCACGACTTCTTCATCGCCTCTTCGACGTTCACCGTGCCGTGTCCCTCGCGGCGCCAGCAGCGGAAGCGGCGTCCGCGGAAGATCGCGCTGCCGCCGCAGTTGAACACGGTGCCGGGACCGATCGCGCCTTCCGACAGTCCGGCCATGGCCATGACGACTTTGAAGACCGATCCCGGCGAGTAGAGGCCCTGGATCGCGCGATTCAACTCGATCTTGAAAGGATTGCTGGTGATGAGCTTGTAGACGTCGGGCGTGAAGCGTTTCGAGTAGACGTTGGGATTGAATGTGGGCGATGAGGCCATCGCCAGCACTTCGCCGTTCCGCGGATCGAGGGCGACCGCTGCGCCGACCATTTCGTTTTCGGCGAAGTACTGCTCGGCGCGCCGCTGCAACTCGAAGTCGAGCGTCAGATAGATGTTGTCGCCGGGCACCGGCGTCTTGCGCGCGGGAGCGTATTCGCTGAGGCGCCGTCCGTCGGCGTCGTACTCCCAATACTCCGCGCCGCTCTGGCCGCGCAGGAAGTTGTCGTACATCAGCTCCACGCCGCGCTTGCCGATGAGATCGCCCTGCTTCAGCGCGTGGTTCTGCTCGAGCTCTTTCTCGCTCACCTCGCCGATGAAGCCGAGGACGTGCGCGGCCATCGTGCTGTACGGATAGTTGCGCCGCTGCTTCGGCACGACGTTGATCTCCGGAAAGGCGATCGACTCCGCCTGCAGCGATGCGACCTGCCCCATCTCCAGTTCTTCCGCGAGGATGAACGGCTGCGCGTGCGACGTGGTGTTGGACTGTTTGTTCCAGCGCGCCTCGAGCTCCTGCGGCGGAATCGCCAGCACGGACGAGAGGAACTCGAAAAGGCGCGCGCGATGATTCGGATCGGCTTTCGTCAGCGGCTTGAGAACGACCTTGTCGATCTCGAGCGAATACGCGGGCCGGTTGTCGGCGAGGATTTTTCCGCGCCGGTCCATGATGAGACCGCGCTTGGCCGGCACTTCGATCTCGCGCAGCGCGTTCGCTTCCGAAAGGCCGCGGTATTTCTCCGCCTGCACGCCCTGCACGAACCAGAACGAGCCGGCGAGAAAGACGAACATCGCGACGATCGCCCAGAGGACGGCGTTGATGCGGAACTGCAGAAATTTTTGGTCGTCTCGATAGACACGCATTTTTAGTTTATCCCGCGCGCAGACGCGGGATCTCCGGTGGCACCGCATGGGGCATGCCTGTGGTGTAGATCGCTCCGGGATGACCGGAGATCCCGCGTCTTCGCGCGGGATAAACTGACTGAACGCGCATCGGTTACCAGGCCGCCGGCCGTCGAGTCGCCTCGATCGGCTCCTCACGTAAAAACAGCGTCAACAGCTGATACACCAGCATTCCGAACAGCAGCGTAAAGATCGTTTTCACGAGCAGCGCCTGTTCGAACATCTCGATCCGTTGCTTCACGAGAATGTTCACCAGGATGTAGATGACGAGCTCGTTGACGATGACGGCGCCGCCGAGGCAGGCGCCGAAGGCCAGCGTGCCGCGCAGCATCAGCCGCGCGTTGATCGACGCGACGATGTAGGCGCAGAACGTCAGCGAGAACGCGTGCAGTCCGAACATCGCGTTCGAGAACGCGTCCTGCACGAAGCCGGCGGCCACCCCGGCGAAGATCGCGCCGACGATGTTGCCGCCCATCGAGTAATAGATGACGAGGATGATGTACGGATTGAAGAACGCCAGCGCGTTCGGATAGAAGCTGTCGAGCAGCGAGTGCAGCGTGAGCGCGAGGAGCAGTCCGATCGCGAAGCGAAGCCACCTCACGGCGCGTACCTCACGATTCCCGGCGGCACTTTGCGCGTGTGGATGACGATCACTTCTTCGATCGCGCCGAAGTCGACCGACGGCTTGACGGTGATGGTCTTGAACAGCGACTGTCCCGGCTCCGCCTTCGTCACCAAGCCGATCGGGATGCCGCGCGGATAGACGCCGTCGATGCCGGCGGTGAGGACCTTGTCTCCCGGCTGCACGTCGGCCAGCGAAGGAATGTCGCCCATCTGCAGGTTCGTCGATCCGTTTCCGCGCACGACGCCCTGCCGCCGCGTCCGCTCCACGAGCGAGCCGACGGAGCAGTTGTTGTCGGTGACGAGCTGCACTTTGGCGAGGTCTTTCGTCGTGAGGACGACGCGGCCGATGAGTCCGTTGGCGTTGGCGATCACGTCGTTGACTTCGACGCCGCCCGAGGAGCCGCGATCGATGATGATCGATTTGAAGCGGCCGGCGGTGTCGAGCATGATCGTCTGCGCCATCGACGTCGACATCGTGAACTGTTCGGAGTACGCGAGGAGGCTGCGCAGTCTGCGCAGATCGCCTTCCGACTGGCGGAGTTTCAGATTGTCCGTCGTGAGCGACGCGACTTTGCGCCGCAGCTCGAGGTTCTCGTTGATCGCGCCGCGCATGTCGATATAACCGTGATACATGTCCTGCAGCGCGCCGCCCACCCAGTGCACGAGCTTCGGCACGGGGGAGAAGATCGTCATCACCGTTCGCTCGAACATCGTGCGCGTCTCGCCGAGGTACCGCGTCTGGCTGCTGACGCTCATGAGGAGGAACAGAAGCGCCAGCACGACGATGAACAGGAGCGTCGGGCGGCGGGGGATGACGTCGGTCGGTACTGCCATGTTTTTCGCGAGACGGATCAGCAGGTTTCAGGCCATCGGAAATGGTGCTGAGTGCCGGGTGCAGAGTGCCGGGTTCTGCTCAGCACCGGGCACTCTGCACCCGGCACCTATTCGATCGAGATCTTCCGCAGCAGATTGAAGTCGGTCAGCATCTGTCCCGTTCCCAGCGCCACGCACGCCAGCGGGTCTTCGGCGAGGGTGACCGGGAGTCCCGTTTCTTCGCGCAGCCGCTTGTCGAGGTTCTTCAGCATCGATCCGCCGCCGGCGATGATGATGCCTTTGTCCATGATGTCGGCGGAGAGCTCGGGCGGCGTGCGCTCCAGCGCCACGCGCACGGCTTCGACGATCGTGGCGACGGTCTCGCTGAGCGCCTCGCGGATCTCTTCGTCGCTGACGACGAGCGTCTTCGGTACGCCCTCGACGAGATCGCGTCCCTTGATCTCCATCGTCATCTCTTCATCGAGCGGGAACGCGGAGCCGATCTCCATCTTCACCTGTTCGGCCGTGCGCTCGCCGATCAGGAGGTTGTACTTCCGCTTGATGTACTGAATGATCGCGTCGTCCATCTCGTTGCCGGCGACGCGCACCGAGCGCGAGTAGACGATGCCGGCCAGCGAGATCACCGCGACGTCGGTCGTGCCGCCGCCGATGTCGACGATCATGTTGCCGGTCGGATCGGTGATCGGCAGTCCCGCTCCGATCGCCGCGGCCATCGCCTGCTCGATCAAATACACCTCGGTCGCACCCGCGCGCAGCGCCGAGTCTTTGACGGCGCGCTTTTCGACCTGCGTGATCTCCGACGGCACCGAGATCACGATGCGCGGCTTGACCAGGAACCGCCGGCCGTGCGCTTTCTCGATGAAGTACTTGATCATCTTCTCCGTCACTTCGAAGTCGGCGATGACGCCGTCCTTCATCGGACGGATGGCGACGATGTTCCCCGGCGTGCGGCCGAGCATTTCCTTCGCTTCCTTGCCGACTGCCTCGACGTTGTTGTTGATCTTGTTGACGGCGACGATCGACGGCTCGCGCACGACGATGCCTTTGTTCTTCGCGTAGACGAGCGTGTTCGCTGTTCCGAGGTCGATCGCCAGATCGTTCGAGAACATCGAGAGGAGCGATTTCACAGCCATTGGTCTTTTCGATTTCCTTGCTGGATTTTCCGTACGTTTTCGAGAACTGCGCGGGGTGCAAAAGGGGAACCACTATTCTTGCACAATGACGGTTTGATTCTGCACGTTCGTCGCGCCGGCGGCATTGACGGCTTTGATGACGATCGTGTTTTGTCCGAGCTTGTCGAGACTGACGAGTTTCTGGAAGCCGCCTTTCGAGTCGACGTCCGCCTCTTCATCGTTGACGAAAACCGTCGCTCCGGGATCGGTCGTGCCGGAGATGATGTAGAACTGGCTGCCGATCAGAAACGGCTTCTTCATGACGAGTTTCGGCGGTTTCGTGTCCTGCGTGTTGACGCGGCCGCCGCCGGCGACGCGGAAGCGGCGGAACGCGGCAAACGGACCCGGCTCGCCGTCCGGACCGATCGACGCCACGCGCCAGTAGAACGCGCCTTCGGCCGTGACTTTCGTCGAGGCGCCGGTGCGCGTGCGGCGCGCGTTGATCTCCAGCGTCGAGAAGAGCCGCGAGCGCGAGACCTGCAGGATGTACCCGTTCGCCCCGGTCTCGGGCGGATTCCAGAGCAGCTGTACGTTGAGCTCCGGCGAGAGCTGGAACACCTGATTGTCCGCGGGTGAGAGCAGCGCCGGCGAGGGCGTGACTTTCTTCACCGCCGACACGGCGCCGACCGGCGTCGCCGTGACTTTCTCGCCCGACGACAGCCGCACGCCCGCGCCGCCGGCCTCCGGCGCGACGGACGCGCTGCCGCGCGTCGCCATGACCGACGTCGCCTGCTGTTCGTTGACGCCGACCTGCGTCGTCGAGTCCGACTCGACGATGACTTGCGTTCCCGGCGTGCGCACGGTCGACGTGTCTTTCGACGTCGCGACTTCCACCGGTCCGACCTTCACCGTCACCGAATTCGTTTTCTTCGTCGAGCCGGGATTGAGCGTCGCGTAAATCTCGAGCAGCGCATTCGAGCCGATGGTGTAGAGCGATCCGTTCGACGAGAAGATCAACTCGGCCGACGAGCGGTCGCCGGTCTTCACCCAATCGCCATTGAAGAGCGGCGTGCGCATGTCGGCGTCGCGCCATTCACTCGACGATCCTTTTTGCACTTTCACGTCGCCTTCGACGGCGAGGAACTGCGCGTCGTTGTCGACCGCGCCTCCGCCGGTGCGCGCGGTGTTGCTGATCGTCGCCGACTCGACCGCGGCCGTTTGCGCTTCGCCGTAGCGCGCTCCATTGAAATGCGTTCGCGCTTCATCGAGCTTCTGCTGCGCCCGGTTGAACTCGGCGTGATGCGCGTTGTATTCGCTCGACGCCGCAAGCGAGTTCAGCGCCTGCCGCGCTTCTCCGATGGCGCGCTCCGCGTTCTCTTTCGGATTTCCCTTCTGCTGCTGCCAGAACCAGTAACCCGCGCCGGCGAGCAGAAGAATGACCACGACCAGACCGATCTGTTTGAGACGATCGATCGAGATCAAATACCAGTCGATGTTCGCGGCGGTCGGATTGCGCTTGGCCATGAGACGGCGCGAGAGAGTGTATCAGCGCGCGGATGGCAGATGGCGGATGGCGGATGGCGGATGGCGAGCGCGGCTGCGCCGATGGCGGATGGCGGATGGCAGATGGCGGAGCGCGGCTGCGCCGATGGCGGCTTTCGCTGATGGCGGCTTCGCTAATGGCCTCGCCCACCCTCGCGAGTCTTGTTGCCTGCCGGATTGGGCGGTGGGGCCATCCGCCATCTGCCATCCGCCATCTGCCATCCGCCATCTGCCATCAGCCATCAGCCATCCGCCATCCGCCATCAGCGAAGCCGCCATCAGCGAGCTCCGCTGGCGGCGGCGCGCGGGAATAGGTAAACTGCGCCGCTTTTTCTGCACGAGGTGTCACCTGCGCCTCAGGATGACGCCCAATCTCGAAAGGTCGTTTTTCAATGCTCAAGTTGATGCGGGACAGTTTCAATCAGTTGAAATGGATTCTCATCGCCATCGTGGCGGCGTTCGTGTTCGGTTTCGTGTTCCTCGACATGGGACTCGGCGGTGCGCTGCGCGGGAAGCGCGACACCTCCAACTTCGCCGCGCGCGTGAACGGAGAGACCATTTCCTATAACGCTTATTACCGGCAGCTCAAGAATTACGAAGACATGTATCGCCAGATGTACGGAGCGCAGTACACGCCGGAGATGGCGGCGATGCTGAAGCTGCCGGCGCAGGCGATGGACTCGCTGATCGAACAGCGCCTGCTCACGCAGGAAGCGAGGCGGCTCAATCTCGCCGCGACGCAGGAAGAAGTGCGCAAGAAGCTGCTCACGCTGCCGCTCTTCAATCCCGAGGGCAAGTTCGTCGGCATGGAGTACTACAACCGCTACGTCACCGGCCCTCTCGGATACGCGAGTGCCGCCGACTTCGAGGACGATCTCGCGCGCGACATCGCCTTGGGCAAGATGGAGGGTTTGCTGCAGAACTCCGTGGTGATCTCCGCGAAAGCCGCCGACTCCGAATACCGGCGGATGAACGAGAACGCGAAGATCCGCTACGTCCTCGTGCCCGCGTCGCAGCAGGCCGCGTCGGTTGTCGTCAATGACGCCGACATCACCGCGTACTACAACAACCATCAGTCGCAGTACACGCACGGCGAACAGCGGCTCATGCACTATCTCCTCGCCGACTACGCGAAGCTGCGCGCGCAGATCACGCCGAGCGAAGCGGAGCTGCGCAAGCGCTACGAAGAGAACAAGGCGTCGTACCAGATGCCGGAAGCCGCGCACGTGCTGCACATCCTCGTGAAGGTGGAGCCGAACGCGGCGCCGGCGGTCGATGCAGCCGCGAAAGCAAAGGCCCAGTCGCTCGTCGCGCAGCTGCGCGCCGGCGCCGACTTCGCGGCGCTCGCGAAGAACAACTCGCAGGATCCGTCGTCGGCGGGACGCGGCGGCGACATGGATTGGGTCGAGCGCGGCGCGACCGTCGAGCCGTTCGACAAAGCGATCTTCTCGCTTCCGCTGAACACGATCAGCGATCCGATCCGATCGACCGATTTCGGCTATCACATCGTCAAAGTCCTCGGCCGCCGTCCGGCCGGCATCCGTCCGTTCGAAGAAGTGCGCGGCGAGCTCGCGGCGAAAGCCGTGACGCAGATGGCGCAGGAACAGGCGCAGAGCGAGATCAATCGTCTCGCCGCGATCATGAGCAGCAACAAGCCCAAAGACGTCGGCGGGTTCAGCGCATATGCGAATGACAAGGTGACGTCGAACGACAGCGGCTGGATTCAGAAGAGCGATCCGATCGGAAAGCTCGGACAGCACGAGCCGCTGCAGGAGTGGATCTTCTCGGCGAAGAAGGGCGACGTCAGCCCGTCGATCGGAACGCCGCAGGGTCCGGTGATCGTCTACCTCGACAACATGCGCCCGGCCGGCGTTTCGCCGCTCGCGGAGATCAAGGCGAAAGTCGAAGAAGACGTGCGCATGGCGAAAGCAGGTGAAGCCGCGAAGGCGACGCTCGCGCAGATGATGCTCGGCGCGACCTCGGTCGACCAGATCGCGCAGAAGGCGGGACTCGCCGCGCAGGAAGCGAGCGCGAATCATCAGGGAGCGATCGCCGGCATCACCGGCGACATCACGTCGCTCGTCGACGCCGCGATGGCCGCGCCGGTCGGCGTGGTGAAGGGACCGATCAGCGTGAAGGAAGGCGCGGTCGCGTTCCAGGTGGTCGAACAGAAAAAGGTGACGCCGCAGGATCTCGCGCAGAACCGCGACGCGTTCATCAATCAGCTGCGCCAGACCCAGGCGCGCAGCCTGCGCCAGTCGCTGATGAAGCGCCTCCGCTCGGCCGCGAAGATCGAAGTCAACGAGCAGCTTCTGAATCCGACGCAACAGCAGCAGCAACAGCAAGCGGGGTTGTGATCCTCGTCATCCTGAGCCGCAAAGACGGCGAAGGATCTCGAAATGCGCACGATTTGCGTAGATCGAGATCCTTCGCTCCGCTCAGGATGACGACGTGGTGCCTTCATGCCGGCTGAGATTCTGCCGAAGTGGAATGAGCCCGCGATCCGCGTGCTCATGATGCCGCGCGACACCAACGCGCACGGCACCATCTTCGGCGGAGTCATCCTCTCCTACATCGACCAGGCCGGCGCGATCGAAGCGCGCCGGCAGGGTTGCTCGCTCATGGTCACGGTGTCGATGGACAAGGTCGTGTTTCACGAGCCGGTGTTCGTCGGCGACCTCGTCTCGTTCTGGACCGAGACGCTGCGCATCGGCAACACGTCCATCACGACGAAGGTCGTCTGCGAAGTGATTCGCGACTCGCACAAGCGCGTGATCGTGACGGAAGCGAACGTCGTCTACGTCAACGTCGGGCAGGATCGGAAACCGAAGCCGATTCGTTGATAGTGTCATTCCGAGCCGCGCAGACGGCGAGGAATCCCCGGTGCAAGAACGTTACTCGCTCCGTCGGCGAGGGATCCTTCGCCGTCTTCGCGGCTCAGGATGACACTTTGTTTCGCGCCGCTCGCATCTTCTCCAACCTCTCCTTCATCGCGCTCTCCGCGCCGGCGTCTTTCGGCTCGTAGAACCGTCGTCCTGCGAGCGCGTCCGGCAGGCAATCCATCGCCGCCGTCTGATCTTCAAAGTCGTGCGCGTATTGATAGCCGCGGCCGTAGCCAAGGTCCTTCATCAGGCGCGTCGGGGCATTGCGGATGTGCAGCGGAACTCCCGGATTGTCGCCTTGCCGCACTTCGCGGACGGCTTCGCCGTAGCCGGCGTAGGCGGCGTTCGACTTCGGCGCGGCGGCGAGATAGGTGACGAGTTGTCCGAGCGCGACGCCTGCTTCGGGCATGCCGATGAAGTGCACGGCTTCTTTCACCGCGACCGCGAGCACCAGCGCCTGCGGATCGGCGTTGCCGATGTCTTCCGACGCTGCGCGTACCATGCGCCGCGCGATGTACATCGGATCTTCGCCCCCTTCGAGCATGCGCACGAGCCAGTACATCGCCGCGTCCGCGTCGCCGTTGCGCAGCGATTTGTGGAGCGCGGAGATGATGTTGTAGTGCTCTTCCCCCGATTTGTCGTACATCAGCGAGCGGCGCTGCAGGATCTCTTTCACTTTCGCGACGTCGACCGGACTGTCTTCCTTCGACGCCGTCTCGATCACGAGCTGCAGACTCGTGAGTGCCTGACGCGCGTCGCCCGCTGACGTCGCGGCGATGAAGTCGAGCGCCTCTTCCGTCAGCGCGACGTCGAAGTTCTGCACCGACGGCTCTTCGACCGCGCGATGAAGAATTGTCACCACCTGCTCGCGCTCGAGCGCGGGGATCACGACCACTTTCGATCGCGACAACAGCGCGGAGTTCACTTCGAACGACGGGTTCTCCGTCGTCGCGCCGATGAGAACGATGTCGCCCGCCTCGACGTACGGCAGAAACGCGTCCTGCTGCGCCTTGTTGAAGCGATGGATCTCGTCGATGAAGACGATCGTCTTCGATCCCCGCGCGCGCCGCCCTTTGCGCGCTTCTTCCATGAGCGTCTTGATGTCCTTGATCGAGGTGCTCGTCGCGGAGAACGGCACGAACCGCGCGCGCGTCGTGCGCGCGATGATCCGCGCGAGCGTCGTCTTTCCGGAGCCGGGCGGCCCCCAGAAAATCATCGACGGGATGCGATCGGTCTCGATCGCATTGCGCAGGAACTTTCCTTTGCCGAGGAGATCTTCGAGACCGACGACTTCATCGAGCGAACGCGGGCGAAGGCGCTCCGCGAGAGGAGCGTCAGCCGGTGTCGGCGACTCGGAGGAGGAAGGGGCGTCGTCGAAGAGGGAGCCGGTCATGGGCGAATGAAGGCAGAAGGCAGAAGGCAGTGACGAACGAAGGCAGAAGGCAGAAGGCAGTGGCGAATGAAGGCAGAAGGCAGAAGGCAGAAGGCAGAACTAAGAAAACGTCTTAGCCACAAGCAGATCTCAGTTCTCACTTCTGCCTTCTGCCTTCTGCCTTCTGCCTTCTGCTTTCATTCACACAGCAACTTGAAATCCAGGTTCCCGCCGCTGATTAGCACCGCGATCTTCCCCCTCGCCGCAATCTTCCCCGCAAACAGCGCCGCCAGTCCCAGCGCGGACGTCGCTTCGATCACGAGCTTGGTGCGGTACATCGTCCACTTCAGCGTGTCGAGGAGCGTCGCGTCGTCGACGCTTACGACGTCGCGGACGTGCTCGCGGATGATCGGGAAGTTGCGCGTGCCGAGTGCGAGCGTGCGCGCGCCGTCGGCGATCGTGTTCGGCGCGTCGATGCGCACGATCTCGCCTTTGCGGAACGACTGCTCGCCGTCGTTTCCGGCCGCCGGCTCGACGCCGTAGACGGCTCTTCCTTGTGCCGCAATGGACGTTCCGGAAAGCAATCCGCCGCCGCCGAGGGGCGTGATGATCGTTTCGACGTCAGGCCACTCTTCGACGATCTCGAGGCACGCCGTTCCCGCGCCGGCGATGATGCGCTCGTCATCGAACGGCGGAATCACGGCGGCGCCTTTCGACTCCGCGATCTCCCGCGCGATCTTGTCGCGGGTCGCCTGCGTCACTCCCTGCTGCACGACTTCCGCGCCGTACGCTTTCGTCGCGATCACTTTGCTCTCGACCGAGTTCTCCGGCATGACGATCGTCGCCGGCATGCCGAGGAGCTTCGCTGCGAGAGCGACGGCCTGCCCGTGATTGCCGGACGAGAACGCGACGACTCCGCGGGTGCGCTGCGCATCATCTAATTGCAGCAGCGCATTCATCGCGCCGCGGATCTTGAACGAGCCGGAGCGCTGCAGGTTCTCGCACTTGAGACGCACTTCGCAGCCGGCGCGCTCGGAGATCGAGCGGCTGGCGAGCAGGGGAGTGCGATGAACGTACGGGCGAACGCGCCCGGCCGCGGCGCGGATGTCAGCTAAGTCGATGCCGGTGCTGATGGTTGGCGAACTCACCCGCGTAGTATAAACTCGCCGGCAACAACCAGATGGCAGACCGCCGATGGCAGATGGCGAAAATCAGCCATCCGTCATCGGCCATCCAGCATCGCCGATTATTTGATTTTGGCAATCCAGCGGAGTACAGTCGGCGCTGTCGGACTTTCTGGCAACATAACCAAGGGCATACTCGGGGTTGGAGGTTGGGGTTATGTGGAGATGGGTTACCCGCGGATTTGTGCTCGCCTTGCTGGGCGCGCTTCTCGCGCCTGCGCTCACCGCACAAGTAACATTCGTCGGTGATGTCGAAAAACCGGACCCTGCGGTCACGCAGTCCGGGATGATCCTGGTGCAAGGCTGGGCGCTCGATCAGGCCACCATCAGCAAGATCGAGCTCTACGTCGATGATCAGTATCAGCACAATCTCGTGCTGAATCTCGCGCGCATCGACATCGTGAAAGCGTTCCCGACCTTCCCCGGCATCCAGATCTCGCGCCCGGGCTTCCTTACCGGCTTCAGTGCGAGCCGCTTCACGAACGGACAGCACACGGTCGAGCTGCGCGTCTACACGAGCGACGGACAGGTTCACTTCCTCGGCCGGCGCACGATCACGATCAACAACTCGATCAACCAGTCGCCGTTCGGCTTCATCGACATCCCGAACCAGGCCGGCGTCACGAACGCGTCGACGTCGTTCCCGGTCAACGGCTGGGCGGCCGACACTGACGGCATCGCCCGCGTCGAAGTGCTCATGGACGGCGGCATCGTGCAGGCCGCGATGTACGGCGATCCGCGTCCCGACGTCGGCGCGAGCTATCCCGATATGGCGGCGGCGCTGTTCAGCGGATGGGTGGCGAACATCGACACGACGCTGTTCGAGAACGGCGTGCATCTGCTCGAAGTCCGCGCGGTCGACAAGCTCGGCATGTCGCGCATGATCGGGCGGCGGCAGGTGCAGGTCATCAACAACGACTCATTCCTCACGCCGTTCGGCTATCTCGATGAGCCGCTGCGCGACGCGGTGTTGTACGGCACCTGCTCGAACACGCCGATCGTCGTCTCGCCGATCGCGCGCCCGCAGGGCGCACACCTCACCGCCGTTCGCGGATGGGCGCTCGATCTCGGCACGCGCAAGGACACCGGACGCGTTTCTTACGTCGAGCTTCTCATCGACGGCGTGCGCTGGTACTCGACCGACGACTGCGGCATCATCCTCGGCCGCTTCGCGAATTGCTACGGACTGCCGCGCTATGACGTCGCGCGTTATTACCCGACGTATCCCGACGCGCCGCGCGCCGGCTTCCTCTTCACGCTCGACGTCGGCGCGCTCATGAGCAACGGCGTGCGTCCCGGCAATCACACGATGCACGTGCGCGTCGGCGATCGCGAAGGAACGTTCGCCGATCTGCCGAACCACGACGGCATCCCGGTCTTCTTCCAGTGCGCGCCCGGCGACATCAGCTTCCCGTCGATCGGCTTCATCGAGTTCCCGCAGACCGTCGACTACATCGGCGGCACCGTCACGTTCCGCGGCTGGGCGATCAACGAACAGAACGTGTCCTACGTCGACGTGATCGTCGACGGCAACTTCGTCGGCCGAGCGGCATACGGATTCCCGCGTCCCGACATTCAGGACCAGTACCCGTTCATCATCAACTCGAAATTCTCCGGCTGGACGTTCTCGATGGACACGCGCCAGCTCGCCAACTCGCAGCACCGCCTCACCGTGCGCGCGACGAGTAACCTCGGCGTGACCTCGGAGATCGGATCCGTCGACTTCTACGTAGCCAATTGAAGTGGAGCGGCGGGCTCTTAGCCCGCCGCTTTTTCGTGTAGCGCAGGCTTTCCAGCCTGCGCCCCGGGAGGCAGGCTGGAAAGCCTGCCCCACACCAGAGCGGGCTAACACCTTATCGTCATCTTGAGCCGCGTAGACGGCGAAAGATCTCAATCTACGTAACTTGAGATCCTTCGCCGCGCTTCGCCGGCTCAGGATGACGTTTGACACTTGCTCCACGCCTTTTCAGATGCTGTGAGAAATGCGGCTAGAACAACTTCAAGAACACCACGTTCGCAACAAAGCCGTCCTGCGCGTTGCGTCCGATCGTCTTTCCGATGTCGAGACGCAGCAGCGTTCCGAACGGGCCCACCGTTTGTCCGGCGATGCCGAGTCCCTGGAACGGCTCGCGTTTGAATCCCGCGTTCGCGTCGTCGATCAGCGCGTGATCGTAGAACGCCTCGAGGCGGAACTGCTGCGAGAAAACGAAGCCGTACGAGAGGTGTCCGAGGATCGCGCGCTCGGCGCGAACGGAGCCGGAGCGCACGCCGTGCACGCGCTGCGCGCCGAAGAAGCCGAGCTCGTATTTCGAGAAGCGATCGAGATGCGTGCCGTCGAGGTAATTCACGTCGACGCTGAAGCGCTGGAACGCCGGCAGGAAAAACGTCTTGCCGACCGATCCGCCGAAGCGCGAGTAGCTCTTCTGATTCTCGTCGTACTCCGCGAGATTGCCCCACGGCTCCCATGACGTGCGCGTCGCGTGCTCGTAATACGCGGCGAGCGAGTAGCCGCGGCGCGTGTACGTGCCGCTGACTCCCGGCTGGATCGTGAACGTGTCGGTCGGAATGACGTAGTCGTCGGGCGTGTCGTCGCCGCGCTTGTAGAACGCGTGGCCGATGCCGAGGGAGAAATCGATCTTGCCGAATCCGAGGACCGGGTGTCCGACGCGCAGCGTCAGGTTGGTCGGAATCGACTTCACGGCTTCATCGATGCGCTCTTCGCCGTTGCGATACATCGAGTTCGTGACCGGCAGCGCGATGCCGAAGAAATCGGCGCCGATGTTCGTGCGTGTGCCGAAGACGCTCGGCTTCGTCGCGTTCGCCGCGACGACGACGCCCGCGAAAAAGACGTTCGTCTGAATGCCCTTGTTCCAGAGATTGAAATTGAAATAGTCGATGCCGCCGAGGGGGACGACCGGATAGTCGAGACCCGCGTCGTGATGCACGCCGCCGAGCATGAACAGCTGCGAGGTGTCGAATCCTTCTTTGACGACGCGCTCGCCGTCGCCGCGCTTTTCGAGATAGCGAAGACCGGTCTGCGTCTCGCGCACCATGCGCGCGTCCGACGCCGAGGCCTGCGCGAGCATCGTGTCGAACTCCTGTGGCTCGATGCGGAAGTTGCTGAACGTCGTCGCGCGCTGCACGACATTGGCGCGTCCGGCCGCGGAGACCACCTGCTGCGCGCCGACTTCGTACGGCAGCCAGATCAGCTCGCGCGGATCCGTCTTCGCGGCATCGGCGGCGGTCAGCGGCTGCTTCGTCTCGCGCGCGAACGGCGTGAAGTCGACGCGCTCTTCGTTCGACAGCACTTCGCCGGAGAGATGCAGCTGGATCATCGAGATGCGGATGCGCGCGAACGTGCGCGTGTCGATCCACACCGTGCCGCGGTAGAGCGGCAGATTCTCCGGCGCGTTCGGCGGCGGCTCGAACCGCACTTCATACGTGCGATATCCGTCGACGTCCGTCTGGCGAACGAGCTCGTAGCGATATTCGTTCGTGAGGTGAATGTCGAGCGGAAGCTGCGTGACTTTTTCCGGCTGGATCAGCGGCAGCTCGGGGATGCGTCCGTACTTCCACTTCACGCCGTTGATCAGGAACTCCGACCACACCCAGTCCGCGCGTCCTTTCGGATCGGAGAAGTAATCTCCGGCGATCGTCGCCTCCAAAGAATCGCTGCCGGTCCCGATGTCGAAGCGCAGCTTGGTCGTGTTGCGCGCGACGTAGCGCGGCTGAATCGACTCCTGGTACGCGTCGTACGCCTGCTGATTGCGGATGATCTCCTCGACCGAGATCCCGCGCTCCGTCGCGACGCTGATCGTTTCCTTCGTCACGTTGCGGTTCGGCTTCTCCGTGTAGTCGACGACGACCGCGTACGGCTGCGTCGTCTTGGGCGAGCCGACGAGGAGGCGATTGCCTTTCTTGCCGGTGTCCGTGATGTCGCGCTCGCCCGCGGCGTCGACGCGGCGCGGCTTCTGAAAACGATCGGCGGGCAGCGAGAGGATCGACGGCGCGTTTGCATCGCCGCGCGGAATCAGCATCGTCCGCAAGTCTTCGCCGCGGACGAAGCTCAGCACCGGCATCTCGACGGCGTTGCCTTTCGCGTCGAGCACGCTGATCTTCGCCGTCGAGTCGAACGCCCAGTCGCCGGTCATCGAGCGATTGAATTGCGCGAGCGAATTCGCGTCGACCGGCGCATTCGCGTACGCGCGCGTCGCGCCGGCGCTCAGCGCCTTCGCGAGATCGAACGTCGCATTCGGCGACTCGATCGGAACGACGGCGAAGATTTTCTTGGATGGATCTTTTTCCGCGAGCAGCGCGACCGTTTCCGCGATCGGAGTGGTGCGCGCCTCCGGCGCGCCTTCGACGAGCACGGCGTCGAAGTACCCGCCCGCGCCGTTGTCGAAGAGCTCTTTGACGCCGCCGCTCACGACGATGCGCTTCGCGACGTCGAGTCCCTGCGCCGTTACCGCGAGGCGCTTCACCGCGTACGCGGCGATCGCCGGATCGTTGGTCGCGATCGAGACGCCGAGGGCGTCGAAGGGGCCGTGTGAGCGCGCCCAGTCGATGATCGTCTTCGTGTGCTCCTCGACCTGCAGCAGCGCGTCTTTGCTGTCGTCGAGCGTGTAGGAGACGACGAGCGCGATGTCAGACGGATGCGCCGGTGCGTACGACGCGAGATCCGATTCCGCGACGCGCGAGAGCGTCGGAACGCCCGCGCCGTCGGCAGCGACGACGCCGACGCAGAGGGTGCATTCCTTCGGAGCATCGGCCCCGAAAAGAGGAAGGACGAAGATTTGCAGTAGGAGCAGCGACAGCGTCAGTTTTCTCATGGACAATCGGCGCTCTTAACGCCGCGCGGACGGACGAAATTGCCAGCAAAAGGAGTGGTTTTCCTGAATCGCGGCGCGGGCGTGAAGCTCGCGCCCGCTGAGGTCGAGGCACTGCGCGAGGCCGCGCGCGATGCGTCGCTCGATGTCATCGATCTGTCACGCGAGCTCGACGTCGCGGGAATTTGCCGCGATCACCTTCGCCGCGACACGAAGCTCTTCATCGCTGCCGGCGGCGACGGCACCGTGCATCACGTCATGCAGGCCGTCGTCCACACCGACGCATCCCTCGGCGTCATTCCGATCGGCACCTACAACCACTTCGCGCGCGACCTCAACATCCCGCTCGATTGGCGCGCCGCGCTGCAAGTGGCGCTCACCGGCGAGCACCGGCAAATCGACACCGCGCGCATCAACGAGCGCTTCTTCGTCAACAACGTGGCGATGGGTTTGTACCCCGAGCTCGTCGCGAAACGCGAAGAGCGCGGACGCGACTACCCGCGCTGGAAAGCGCGCCTTTACGCGTCGTACGTCACGCTCCGCAAATACCCGCACGTCACCGTCATGGTCGAATCCGAACACCACCACGAAGTCATCCGCACGCACGTCTTCATGGTGTCGAACAACTCGTACGACCTCTCGCGCATCGGCATCGAAGCGCCGCGAACGAATCTCGAAGAAGGCCGCCTCTCCGTCTACTGGCTCCCCCACACCCCGCGCCTGCGCCTCATGAAATTCGTCGCCCGCTACCTCGCCGGCCGCGTCCGCGAAGTCCCCGGCTTCCGCTCCTTCCGCACCCAACGCATGCGCGTGCAGTCGACGCACGCGCACGTAAAGGTCGGCGTCGACGGCGAGGTTTTCACGATGACGACGCCACTCGCGATCACGATCGTGCCGCAGTCGCTCGTGGTGAAAGTGCCGCGGGTTGCGTGATCTTTGGACTGCGGCAGCTGCTCTGCCGCTTTACGATACCAATCACAACACCGTCATCCTGAGGCGCGGAGACGCCGAAGAATCTCTAAATGCGAAACGTTTGCGTATTCAGAGATCCTTCGCTGTCTCACGCAGCTCAGGATGACGGTTTCATGAGCCGCGAGTTTTGACGATCTGCGGCGCAGCCGCCGCAGTCCAAATATAATCCGCCGCCTCATGACTACGGTCCGTATCAAGGAATTACCGCAACACGTTGGCGAGAAGGTCACGGTCAACGGCTGGCTGTACAACAAGCGCACCTCGGGGAAGCTGCAGTTTCCGATCGTCCGCGACGGCAGCGGCTATCTGCAGTGCGTCGTCTTCAAGAAGGAAGTCGACGAAGCGACATGGAACAGTGTGGAACAGGTGACGCAGGAGTCGTCGGTGCGCGTCACCGGCAGCGTCCGCGCGGAGCCGCGCGCGCCGGGCGGCGTGGAGCTCGGCGTCGAGTCGTTCGAGGTCACGCAGCTCACGCAGGACTATCCGATCACGCCGAAGGAGCACGGCACGGCGTTCCTCATGGACCTGCGCCACCTTTGGCTGCGCTCGTCGAAGCAGCACTCCGTGCTGCGCATTCGCAATGAGATCGAGAAATCGATCCGTGATTTTTTCTACGACCGCGACTTCGTGCTGATCGACTCGCCGATCCTGACGGCCAATGCGGCCGAAGGGACGTCGACGCTGTTCGAGACCGACTACTTCGGCGAGAAGGCGTATCTGTCGCAGTCGGGCCAGTTGTATCTCGAGCCCGCGGCCGCGGCGTTCGGACGCGTGTACTGCTTCGGTCCGACGTTCCGCGCGGAGAAGTCGAAGACGCGACGCCATCTGATGGAGTTCTGGATGGTGGAGCCGGAGGTCGCGTTCCTCGAGTTCGAGGGATTGCAGGATCTCGCCGAAGAGTACGTCGAGTACATCGTCGGACGCGTGCTCGAGCGCTGTCAGGAAGAGTTGAAGACGCTCGAACGCGACGTGTCGAAGCTCGAGAACGTGAAGCGTCCGTTCCCGCGCATCACCTATCGCGACGCGATCGAGGTGCTGAAGAAGAACGGCATCGAAGCGAAGTTCGGCGACGACTTCGGCGGCGACGAAGAGACGGTGATCGCCAACTCCTTCGACAAGCCGGTGATGATTTCGCGCTATCCCGTCGAGATCAAAGCGTTCTACATGCAGCCCGATCCGCAGGACCCGCAAGTCGCCCTCGGACTCGACATGATCGCGCCCGAAGGCTACGGCGAGATCATCGGTGGCTCACAGCGCATCCACGATCACGATCTGCTGCTGCAGCGCATCAAAGAGCACAACCTGCCGGTCGAGGCGTTCCAGTGGTACCTCGACGTCCGCAAGTACGGCACGTTCCCGCACTCCGGTTTCGGCATGGGAGTTGAGAGAGTCGTGGCGTGGCTATCCGGCGTACCGCATTTGCGGGAGACCATTCCCTATCCGCGCATGTTGAACCGGATCTATCCGTAGCTTCGCTACGGAATTGAGGATTGAGAATTGAGGATTGAGGAAATGGATCACGAAGACCAACCCTCTTCCTCAATCCTCAATCCTCAATCCTCAATCCGCAGCGAAGCTGCGTCGACCCTCCGAGTCATTCCCTTGGGAGGACTCGGAGAGATCGGCATGAACCTGATGGTCTACGAGTGCGGCGACGACGCCATCGTCGTCGACTGCGGGATGATGTTTCCCGACGCCACGACGATGGGCGTCGACGTGATCGTCCCCGACATGACGTACCTCTTCGACAACGCGTCGAAGATCCGCGCGCTGTTTCTCACGCACGGCCACGAAGATCACATCGGCGCGGTGCCGTTTCTCGTCGAGCGATTGCCGCTGCCGATTTACGGAATGCCGCTGACGCTCGGCTTCGTCGCCGACAAGTTCGAAGAATTCGGCATCGACAATATCGAGCTGCGCGCGGTGATGCCGCGCGACGTGGTCGAAGTCGGCTCGTTCCGCATTGAGGCCATTCGCGTCACGCATTCGATCGTCGACGCCCTCGGCTACGCGATCACGACGCCCGCCGGCACGATCATTCACACCGGCGACTTCAAGATCGATCACACGCCGATCGATGCGAAGCCGACCGACCTCGCGCGCTTCGCGCATCACGGCGAGCAGGGCGTGCTGCTGCTCGTCAGCGACTCGACGAACGCGCTCGTGCCCGGCCACTGCCCCTCGGAGCGCACGGTCGGCAGCGCGCTCGATCGCATCTTCGCGAACGCGAACGGACGCATCCTCGTCACGACCTTCGCGTCGCACATCCATCGCGTGCAGCAGATCATCGACCTCGCGAAAAAGTTCCGCCGCAAAGTGCTGCTCGTCGGCCGCTCGCTCGTCGACAACGTCGAGACCGCGGAGCGACTCGGATACCTCCGCATTCCGCGCGAGGTCCGCGCGCCGTCCGCCGATTTGCCTGCACGTGATTTGGTGATCCTCACGACCGGCACGCAGGGCGAGCCGTCGTCCGCTCTGTCGCGCATGGCGATCGGCGAGCACAAACAGGTCGAGATCGAGCGTGGCGACGTCGTCGTCATTTCCGCGCGCACGATTCCCGGCAACGAGCGCGCGGTCGCGCACGTGATCGATCATCTCTATCGACGCGGCGCGGACGTCGTACATCACGAGCAGCCCGACGTGCACGTCTCCGGTCATGCATGTCAGGAAGAGCTGAAGCTGATGCTCAACGTGACGCGGCCGAAGTTTTTCATCCCGATGCACGGCACGCTACGGCATCTCATCTATCACGCGCGGCTCGCCAAGGAAGTCGGAGTGCCGCACGGCGTCGTGATCACGAACGGCCAGGTCGTCGAGATCGGAGGCGACTCGGTCCGCGTGCTCGAAGAGCGCGTGACGCAGGGGAAAGTGTTCATCGACTCGGAGGCGGAGGAGGTGCCGGAGGTGGTCGTGCGCGACCGGCAACATCTCGCCGAGGATGGGTTTGTGATCGCGGTGGTCGCGGTCGACAGCAACGGACGACTGATTCGCGATCCGGAGATCATCACGCGCGGACTCGTGCACGTCGACGAGAGCCAGGAGATCCTCGCCGACGTGCAGAAGACGATCGCCGACATGTTCGCGGCGAGTCCGGCAGAAGAGTTGCGTGATCCCGATCTGCTGCAGGAGAAAATGCGCGCGATGCTGAAGCGGTATTTCCGGAAGAGCATGGGAGCGCGGCCGATGATTCTTCCGGTGATTTGGGAGATGTGATTTTCCGGTTGCGCAGTTGCGCGGTCGCGCGGTGGTTTTGCCGCGCAACCGCGTGACCGCGCAACCGCGCAACCGATATGTCAACCATCGAAGCCATCGTCCTCGGCCTCATTCAAGGCCTCACCGAATTCATCCCGATCTCCTCGACCGGCCACCTCAAGCTCGTCCCCGAGCTTCTCGGCTGGGGCGATCCCGGCGCGGCGGCGTCGGCGGTCATTCAGTTCGGAACGATCCTCGCCGTCATCATTTATTTCGCGCGCGACATCCTGCGACTGCTGATCGGATTCTTTCGCGGCCTCCGCCATCCCTTCCGGGATCCCGACTCGCGCGAGGCGTGGTACGTCATCTTCGCGACGATCCCGATCCTCGTCCTCGGCGTATTGCTGAAAGACTTCATTCACGGCGTGTTTCGCAGCACCTGGGTCGTGATCTTTCAGCTCGTGTTCATCGCCTTTCTGATGCAGGTGTCGGAGGCGTACGCGCGACGAAAGGGATTTCGCGATCGCGACGACTTCAACGCCAAGGACGCGTTGGCGATCGGATTCGGACAATGCATCGCGCTGATTCCCGGATCGTCGCGCAGCGGCTCGACGATCATGGTCGCGCTGTTCCGCCGTATCCCGCACGAATACGCCGCGCGCTTCTCCTTCATCATGAGCATCCCCGCGATCACGGCCGCGGGCTTGTACGAGCTTTTCTCCGAGCGCAAACATCTCGCCGCGATCGGCACGCAGCCGATCGTCATCGCCATCGCCGTCGCGTTCGTCTCCGGCTGGGCGTCGATCTGGTTCCTGCTGCGCTACCTCCGCACGCACACCACGCACATCTTCATCTACTACCGCTACGTCCTCGGCGCGATCCTGGCGGTGCTTCTTCTGACATCATGGTCGCCGATGCACGCGGATGGAGTGGTGCACCACTCGTATCTCGCCCTCGGCGATTCCTACACGATCGGCGAGAGCGTCGACGCATCCGAGCGCTTCCCCGTGCAACTCGCGAAGCAGTTGAAGCTCGGTACGCCGCAGATCATCGCGAAGACCGGCTGGACGACGGACGAGCTGGACGCCGCGATCGACGCGGCAAAACCGACAGGTCCGTACGAGCTCGTCACGCTGCTGATCGGCGTCAACAATCAATATCGCGGCCGCAGTGCGGATGAGTACCGCACGCAGTTCGTCGCGCTGCTGAAACGCGCGATCGGATTCGCCGGCGGCAACGCCAGGCACGTCATCGTCGTGTCGATTCCGGATTGGGGAGTGACGCCGTTCGCGGAAGGACGCGATCGCGTGAAGATCGCGCGCGAGATCGACCAGTTCAACGCGATCAATCGCGAAGAAGCAGCGCGCGCGGGCGCGAAGTGGGTCGACATTACCGCGATCTCGCGACGCAGCGATCCGTCGCTCGTGGCGGGTGATGGACTGCATCCATCAGCGACAATGTACGCACAATGGGTGCAGGCGATTCTCCCGGAGGCGCGCGCAGCGCTCCGTTAACGCACGCCGGCGCGGTGGCCGTACGCAACGGCCGCGAAGTGCTGCTCGTTCGCAGCACCGCGCGCGACGCCGTCGAGTGGGTGCTCCCGAAAGGGCACATCGAGCGGGGCGAGAGCGCGGAGCAGGCCGCGCTGCGCGAATTGCGCGAAGAAGCAGGCGTGATCGGACGCATCGTGCGGCCGGTTCACACGCAGCAGCTCCCCAACGGCGCGGTCATCGCGTTCTTCTTCGTCGAGGCGCACTCGCAAGTTGCACCCGAGGAATCGCGGGAATCGCGATGGCTGACATTCGATGACGCGATGCGGCTGGCGACCTTCGACGAGACGCGCGCGACTCTGGAGGCAGCATGGAAGTAACCCAGGTGTACGTCGAGCAGGTGATCATCGGCGCGCTCGTGATTCTCACGGTGTGGGTGCTCGCGGCCGGCGTGCTTCCGGTGATTCCGAAAGAGTTAAACGAGATCGCCGGCGGCGTGATGTTCATCGGCGGCGCGTATGTCGCCGGCATCCTCTATGACCGCTGCGCGGACTCGCTCCTCGAGCGCATCGAGCGGCGTCGTCGGCTCCGATTCGCGATGAAACGGTTCGACCTCGAATGGCCGCTGAAACGGGATCCATTCCCGCAGTTCGGCCACAAGCAGCGGATCGAGTCGTCCGTCTTCGGATACATCAACTCGCGCATGCGCATTTTGCGCGCGCTGACGACGCTGCTGCCCGCGATGACCGTCGCGGCGCTCATCCTCAACGATCCGGGGAACCGATTCTTTGCCGCGCCTGCGACCGGTGTGATCTACGTGCTGTACGGCGTTCTCGCCTGCCTCGTGGAGTATCCGACGACCCATCACTGGAAAGAACTGAACACGCATCGAGCACCGCCGTTCGTGCTCGAGCCGATCGTGCTCGGCTTCATCGCGATGACCGTACTGGCCTTTGAGGTTGCGAGACTCGATTGCGAGCATTGTGTGCGCGCACTCGAGATCGCGATCGCCGGTACGACGCTCACGCTGATCTCCGCGTGGGCATGGCAGCGCGTAAACGTGACGCTGATGCAGCTGATCATCACACTCCACTCGAAGACACCTGATACGCTGAAGGAATCAGCGTGAACGCGGAGGTCGTCCCGATGGCTGAAGAAACGCAGAGCTACGAGAATCACAAACGCTATTACTGGCCTTACCACTTCGTCGCCATGCCGGTGCTCATCCTTAACCTGCTGGTGCGCATCGCCTTCGTCGTGCGCTGGTGGTCGTGGCCGAATCTGTGGGAAGTCGTCGTCGCCGTCGCGTTAGTCGCGCTGACGGCCTCCGCGCGCGTCTTCGCGCTGACGGTACAGAATCGATTGATCCGTTTCGAAGAGCGCGCGCGTTTGCGCGAGCTCGGCATCGACGCATCGCGCTACTCGACGAGCCAGTTGATCGCGATGCGCTTCTGCTCCGACGCCGAACTGCCGGAGCTCGCGCGCACGATCGCGGACGAGAACCTGCGCAGCGGCGACGCGATCAAACGCCGCATCCGCAGCTGGCGGCCCGATTACCTGCGCGCGTGAGAATGCGTTGCATCGCCGGCCTGCTCCTGTTCGCAGCGGCGTGTGCGCAAACACCTGACACGCCGCCGTCGCAGCCCGTGAAGAATGCCGCGGCCGCTCCGCCGCCGGCACCCGCACCGGCTCCGCGTGCCGAACATCCGCTCGATCGTATTCCGACCGCGCAATCACCGAACGATCCGTGGCGCTTTCCGCCGATCCGTCCGGTCTTGGTCCATTCCGTGCCGGCGCGTTACACCGAGGTCGCGCGAAAGGCGCGTCTTCAGGGCGACGTCATCCTCGAGTTGTTGATCGAGCGCGATGGTCGGGTGAGTAACGCGAAGGTCCTCAAGTCGCTGCCGATGGCGTTGGACATGTCGGCGCTGACCGCCGTGAGGGAATGGCGCTACACGCCCGGCAAGGATCGAAACGGCGCGCCCGTGCGAACGCTGTGGAACGTCACCGTGCCGTTCCGCCTCTAAGACGCCCGTCAGTCCGACAGCACCTGCACTTCCGGAATGTTGCGGTACTTCTCCGCGAAGTCGAGTCCGTACCCGATCACGAACTGCGGGTCGATGCTGAAGCCGACGTACGTCGGCGTGAACGGCACTTTGCGCGCCTTCGGCTTGTCGAGGAACGCCGCCGTCTTCACCATCGCCGCGCCGCGGCTCTCGATGTAGTTGTTCACTTCGCGGATGGAGAGCCCGCTGTCGATGATGTCCTCGACGATCAGCACGGCCTTGCCGCGCATGTCGAGCTGCGGCTCTTTGAGGATCGTCACCACGCCCGACGAATATTTTTCGTTGCCGTAGCTGCTGATCTGAATGAAGTCGAGCGCGACGTCCATCGTCATGTTGCGCACGAGGTCCGCGCAGAAAAACACGGCGCCTTTCAGCACGCAGAGCGCGATCATGTCCTGCCCCGCGAAGTCCGCGCTGATCTGCTTCCCCATTTCCGCGACGCGGCGGTCGATCTGTTCGCGATTGATTAACGTCGTCTGTGCCATTCGTGCCAGAATCATACATCGAGGTCTTGAGGGTGACGGTCGCTGAGAGTCTGCCTCTGCAGAAGCGATACGAGCGTATTTCCGACCGCCTGAAAGCGGCCTGGACGTCGCATCAATTCGTCACCGGCACCTATCATCACTTCCTTGCAGCGCCGCTTCCGTACAACGTCGATTTCACGCGCATCTATCACCGCCTGCGCGATCTCGCGACGACGATGGAGCAGGGAAAGCTCATCGCCACGATCGCTGCCGTCACCGATCTCGAAGACGCGCTCGATCGCGTGACGCGTTACCTCCTCGCCGCCGATGACGCGATCAGTCCGTCGCTGCTGCGACGCTTTTTCGAAAGGCTCAAGCGTCAGGACGACACGATCATCGAGTACCTGATCCGCTTCTATCTTTACGCCGACGCGGTCGAAGCCGATCGCCGCGACAAGCTCGACTTCCTCTTCACGCGCCTCGGCGAAGACTTCGATGCGCGCCGCGGCGAGTACGTGACGCGCGAGTCGCTCGAGCTGCGCCCGCGCGTGATGGAACTGGTGTCGCTGCTCAACGTCGCGTCCGCGCCGCGCGAAGAAGTCGTGCGCGTCACCCGCGCCGTGCGCTCGATGCGCGACGACATCTCGACTGCATCGAAGTTCGACGACCTCGCCGAGCGCAATCTGCTGAAGGACGCGCGCACGTTCAAACATCGCGTCGGCGATCTCTTCTTCGATCCCGACGTGCTCTTGGCGATCATCGAGCTGAACGTCGCCGCGAAGAATCACTTCCTCCGCCTCTATCGCGGCGAGGAGCAGCGCATCCTCGAGGACTCCGCGAAGCTGATGGAGCACGGCGACGCGATCGAGCGCAACTTCGGCGACGCGAATCCCGCGCTCATCGAAGAGATCGCGCGCTTCCGCGAGTTCAAGGAGCGCTTCGACTCGCTGCGCGCACAGTCGAACATCAAGTACGACGTCGTCTCGCGGTTGAAGACGAGCATGAACAACATCCTCGCGCAGCTCGATCGCGGGCTGGACGTCGAAGAAGAAGCACCCGAGGAATTGCCGGCGCAGTTTTTCGACGACGCGCAACATGTCGAAGACGTCACGTCGCGGTTCGGACGCGGCGAGCCGCTGCTCGATTTTCTCGTGCGCATCGGGGTGGCGATCGAATCCGGCCAGAGGGACACGCTGCTGCTGCGCCTCGAGCCATGGGAAGTCGCGGCCTACGAGAAACTCCTCGGCCGCCGCGACGCGGAGTCGGAAAACGACACGGAAGAGTTGTGGATGCTGCACGTGCGCGCGGCGGCGTTGCGCGTGAAGGTGGATGAAGAGGCGACGATCCTCGCGACGGCGATCGCCGCGGGCGTGCACCCCGAGGCGACGCTGTTCACGCGCGCGAAACAGAGCCTGGATCTCGCGAAAGAGCTCGACGCGCTGTTCGCGGACTTCCTGCAGGAGGCGGTGTACTACTCGAATCGCCAGATCCTGCATCAACTCTATCGATCGAGATTTCGCTTACTCCGAGGGTTTTCCGGCCTCTGGTTGATTTACGATCGCGGCGCATGAGCCGGCACGGCCGGCTGCGTAGGTTGGCCTAGCCCTTCGGCACACGGAAGGTGAAATGAAGCTTTACCGGTATCTACATGATGGTCGTGTCTTGGAGTCGTCCGAAGTTCCAGCCGGCGCGAAGCTCGTCGCGCCGGTGACGCCGACGAAGATCGTTTGCGTCGGCCGCAACTACGCCGAGCATGCGAAAGAGCTCGGCAACGAAGCGCCGTCCGAGCCGCTGCTTTTTCTGAAGCCGCCGAGCGCGATTCTCGATCCCGACGGAACGATCGTTCGTCCGCCGGTCTCGCAGAGTGTGCAGCACGAAGGCGAGCTCGCGATCGTGGTCGGCAAGGAAGCGAAGAATGTGAAAGCGGACAACTGGCGCAACTACGTTCTCGGCTTCGCCTGCGCCAACGACGTCACCGCGCGCGATCTGCAGAAGAAGGACGTGCAGTTCACGCGCGGTAAAGGCTTCGACACGTTTTGCCCGATCGGGCCGTGCATCGAGACGGAGCTCGACGTGTCGAGCTTGCGCGTGCAGGTGCGCGTGAACGGCGAGACGCGGCAGAACGGCTCGACGTCGCAGATGATTTTCTCGTGCGCGTTCCTCGTCGAGTACATCAGCGCGATCATGACGCTGATGCCGGGCGACGTGATTCTCACCGGCACGCCTTCCGGCGTCGGCCCGCTCAATGCCGGCGACACCGTCGAGGTCGAAGTCGAAGGCATCGGCGTGCTGCGCAATGTCGTGGCGTGACGAGCTGACGCGCCGCTTTCCCGCGCTCGCGAAGCTCGGCCCGCATTCGTACGTCGTCGGCGGTGCGATCCGCGATCTCCTCCTCGGCCGCGAGCCCGCCGACGCCGACGTCGCGTGTCTCGATCCGCTCGCCGCCGCGCGATCGATCGGCTCCAGAGTCATCCGCCTCGGCGATCAGCAGCATCTCAGCGCGTGGCGCGTCGTGCTGCCCGAGCACGTCTACGACTTCGCCGCGCTGCTCGACGGCAGCATCGACTCCGATCTCGAGCGCCGCGACTTCACGGTCAACGCCATGGCCGTCGATCTCGAAAGCGGCGAGCTCCTCGATCCGCACGATGGACAACGCGACGTGCGCGAAGGAATCGTGCGCATGGTCCGCGCCGAAAACTTCGACGACGATCCGCTGCGCACGCTGAAGGGCGTGCGGATGGCGGTGAAGTACGGGATGACGATCGACGAGGCGACGATCGCCGCGATTCGCGAGCACGCGCCGAAGCTCGAGCGCGTCGCGAAAGAGCGCGTGCTGTATGAGCTCTCCGTCATCTTCTCCTCGAACGCGTTTCGCAAAGCTGTCGATCTGCTGCATCGCACGATGCTCGATTCGGTGGTGGGATTTGTGGGTGCCGCTGCCCTCAGCGGCACCGCGACCGCTGAGGGCAGCGGTCGCCACATACCAGACGATGTCTCGCTCGCCGGCGCGCTGGCATTGCTCGGCGGCGACGATCTCGGTTGGGGCCACGTGCTGTTGCGCGACGTGCACACGCTGCGCAACCTGATCGATCATCACGATCGCATCGCGCTCTACGACGCCGGCGAATCCGTCGCGTCGCAACTTCCCGCCGTCCTGCGCGTCCTCGGCGGCGAGGACGCGCTCGACCTGCCCGACTTCTCCATCCGTCCGCTGCTCCGCGGCGAAGAGATCGGAATCGCGCCCGGGCCGGAGCTCGGCCGCGCGAAACGCGCGCTGGTCGAGGCGCAGGTGCGCGGTGAGGTGACGACGCGCGAAGAAGCGGAAGCGTTCGTGCGGCGCTTTACTGCGTGAGCGTCACACGCACTTCGCCGAACGTCGTGTGCGCGTTGACGTGGCCGTGTCCCGACGCGTTGTAGAAGTGCGTCTTGCCGGGGAACAGACCTTCGCGCGTGATGACTTCGGTGCCGAGGTTGGTGTGGACTTCGCCGATGCGGCAGGAGGCGTTCAGCTCGCGCACGCTCGCGCGCGGCACGCGCACGTCGATCTCGCCGGCGGTGAGATCGATGTCGAGGTCGCCGAAGTGTCCGGCCACGTCGATCTCGCCGGCGTGCGTTTCGAATCGCACGTCGATGCCCGGCGGCAGCTCGAGCTTCACGTCGATGCCGGTGAACTTGCGCGCGCGCCAGCTCGACGCGTTCTTGCCGAACTTTCTGCGGACGGTCGCCTCGGCGCCGTCGACGACGATCTCCACGCTCGTGTCGTTGACGACCTTCTGCGCCCAGATGCGCTCGCGCTGCCCGTCGTAGTCGCGCGACGCGATGCCGGCGACGCTGATCGCGTTCGGCGCTCCGTTGCGCACCGTGAACTCGCCGAACGGCATGTCGATCACGACGCGCTGCACCTCTCCGCGCGGCGTCGACGTCTGGAACTTGTGCTCGACGTCCTGCGCGGCGGCGGACGAGGCGATCAACAACGAGGCGAAGGCAAAGGCGGTGGCTCGCATGATGTCAGTTACGTGACGGGCGGTTGAAAGTTGCGGACGAGGTTCGGTCCGTGACGCGTGTCGCTTGTTGCAGAAAGCGGCGCGCACCGGCCGGGAATGCAGAACGCAGAACGCAGAAGGAAGAATTGAGAATCACTCCCATCGATGAGCTCCGTGCGTCACGGCGGCGGACGGGTTTCTCAATTCTTCATTCTGCCTTCTGCCTTCTGCATTCCCGGCCCGTGCACAGAAATCACGTTCAAGCGCCGGCCGACCAACCACGATCGCACGTGCTGGTCCCCTCCAAAAAAAACGTCAGGCCGGCAAACGCCGGCCTGACGAATACGACTCCCCAAAAGTCGGTGATGATCGCTTATTTCTTCTTCGCGGGCTTCTTGCCGCCCTTCTTCGCCGCCGCAGCTTTCTTTTTCGCAGCCATTAGTGCTCACCACCTTTCATGCCGTACGGGACCTCACGGTCGCGCTCTTGGCATAACTCGCCGGATTGCTCCAGCTGACTTGATGACGTTGAGTGGAGAGACGCGTTCCGATGACCTGCGACGTGACTGAAGATTGATTCCCAGTTGGCGATCATCGTTTTACTGATCGAAAAATAGAATCCTTAAACGATATTGTCAAGCATTTGTTTATGAAAATCGAAATGAGAACGCGATGTTCCACGGTGTTCCACGCTTTCAGAGCGAGCGAAACACGTCGCGCGTGAGCATCGCGCAGCGCTTCCACGTGAAGTTGCGCGCGCGTTCAAGGCCCTTCGCGATCATCGTCGCGCGCAACGTCTCGTCGCGCGCGACGCGCAGCATCGCATCGTCGAGCGCGTCGTCGTCGACGTGCAGCGCGGCGTCGCCGGTGATCTCGACGAGCGCCGCGGCGCGCGACGTGATGACCGGAGCTCCGCAGGCCATCGCCTCGGCCGCGGGAAGTCCGAACCCTTCTTCGATCGACGGCATCACCAGCGCGATCGCGCGCTGGTAAAGCGACACGAGCTCGCTCGTGGAAACGAACCCGCGCACGTCGACGCGCTCTCTTCCGCGAAACCGATCGAACGGCGCGCCGACGAGAACGAGCTTCGCGTCCGGCACGCGCGTGAATGCATCCACGAGCGCGGACACGTTCTTGTGCGGCTTGTCGTTGCCGACGTAGAGGAAGTGCTCGCGCGGCACATTCGCCGGCTGAAACACCTCGTCGATTCCGTTCGGCGTGACGACCGCATCGCACGCGAGCTCGCGCGCCACCGTCTCGCTCACCGTCAACACCCGCCGCGCCTTGCGGATCGCGCGATCGATCATCGTCTTCGCATACATCCGCTGCAGCGGATTGCGGCGATGGAGATGGATGAGATCGTGGATCGTGACGACGACCGGCACGCGCGTGAACGGGACGACGTAGTGCGGCGCGTGAAAAACATCGAGCCGCGCCCGATCCGCCGCCCGCCCGACCGCAAACAGCTCGCGCACGGAGTAATGCGGCGCGTCGACGACGACGTGCTCGACGCCGGAGGGCAGGGAAGCGTCGGCGGGTGCGAAGGCGACGTAGTCGAGGTCGCCGAGGTCCACGAGCGCGGTGAGCAGGCCGCGGATGTACGTGCCGATCCCGAAGTCGGCGATCTTCCGGGCGTCGATGCCTACGCGCATCGCAGCAGCTCCGCCATCGTCCGCGCGCCGCGGTCCCATCCGAAGAGCCGCGCGCGTTCCGGTCCGCGCGCGCGCAGCTCCGCGCGCAGTGCGTCGTCGTGCAGCACGCGCGTGAGCGCAGCGTTCAGCGCGTCGCGATCGTTCGGCGCAATCAAGAGCGCGGCGCCTTCGGCGTAGTCAGGGATCGCGCCGACGCGGGTTGCGATCACCGGCGCGCCGCACGCCATCGCTTCGAGCGGCGGGATGCCGAAGCCTTCGTAGCGCGAGGGATAGACGAACGCGCGCGCGTGGCGATACAGCTCGCGAAGCCGCTCGCGCGGCACGTAGCCCGTCACTTCCACGTCAGCAGGTACGCGCGTGCGCCAGCCCGCGTCGCCGCAAAGGATCAGTCGCGGACGCGGCGAGAGCGACGACCAGACCGCGAGCAGGTCGTCGATTCCTTTTCGCGGCTCGAGCGTGCCCGCGTAGAGGATGTAGTCGTCCTCATCGCCGTCCGGCGAGAAGAATTCGTCGACGCCGTTCGGCACGATCTCGATCTTCGACGCCGGCACGCCGAAGCCGCGCATCGCTTCGTTTGCCACGACGCGCGACACGCACGCAATACGCGATGCGATCTCCAAGCTTGCTCCGATCAACAGATTGAACGAGAGGATCGTCTTCAGTCGATGGCGGAACGGCATCGTGATCGAGGTGAAGTCGTGGAGCGTGACGACGGCAGGAATGCGCGTCATCAGCGGGAGAGTGCCGTGAGGGCCCCAGAGCACGTCGCCTGCGACTTTCGGGAGTTTGAGTTGCTGCCACGAGACGCCAAGCGCAGAACGCTGAACGCGGAACGCAGAACCTTCGAGCCCGCTCTTGTCGTCGATCTCTTTGTGTGAGGCGATGATCGTCTCGAACGGCAGTCGCCGCGCGATCTCGGCCGTGTGCACGCCGATGCCGGTGCGGTTGCCGATCAACGGGCGACCGTCGATGACGACTTTCATAGCACCCGTTTTAAAACATTCAGCGTCTTTTCGCCCGCGGCATCCCATCGGAACTCGGCCGCGCGCGCGCGTCCACGCGCCGCAAGCTCGTCGCGCAGCGCGCGATCGCTGACGACGCGGCGCAGCTGTACTTCGAGCGCGTCGGCGTCGCCCGGCGGAAAGTAGAGCGCGGCATCGCCGCCGATCTCCGGCAGCGACGACGAGCGCGCGGCGATTGACGGGATGCCGTGCCGCATCGCCTCGAGCAGCGGAAAGCCGAAGCCTTCGTAGATCGACGGGAACACGAACGCGTGCGCGCGCTCGTACACCGTCGCGAGTTGCGACGGGCGGAGGTAATCGAGATGGACGATGCCGCGCTGCCGCAGCCGCGGAACGATGTCCTTCGACTTCCATCCGATTTTTCCGACGACGACGAGCGAGAGATCGGGATCGCGCAGACGCTCGTAGGCGGAGATCAGCGTGCCGAGGTCCTTGCGCGGCTCGATGGTGGAGACGAAGAGGAGATAGCGCGACGGGAGTCCATCGATCGGCTCGGAGATCGGAGCAGGAGCGAGACCGGAGTGAATCGCGATCGCGCGCGTCGGATCGACGCGATAGAACTCGATAAGATCGCGCCGCGTCGACTCCGACACGCAGATGATCGCGTCCGCCTGCGCGATTTCGCGCGCCATCATCCGCTCGAGGTTCTCCAGCGTCTCCTTTTGCAGCAGCTCCGGAAAGCGCTTGTACGTCAGATCGTGAATCGTGATCACGCGCCGCTTCGCGATCGCGGCGTGCAGCCGCGGCAGAAAATAGTTCGCGCCGAAGAACACATCGCAGTCGGAGAGCGCGAGCCAGGCGACGTATCCCGCGGCCGTGATCGGCCGCATCACGTCGCGCCACGGAATGCCGCGCAGATCGAACGTGCAGAGCTTCGCGTTCGACGGAATGTCCGCGTGCAGCTCCGGACCGTAATCGGTCACGCGCGCGTCGCCGAACAAATAGAGCTCGACGTCGTCGTGCTTCGCGAGCTCGTGCAGCACGAAGTACAGGTACCAGCCGACGCCGGTCAGCGGCTCGTAAAACGGGCGGATGTCGACGCCGATGCGCAGCTTCTCTTCGCGCCGCGCCGCCTTCCTCGCAATGCGCCGTACGCGATCCGCGAGCGCATGGCGTAGAGTGTGAACCACGACTCGGACCGCCGGCAGGATCGGATGGCGGATGGCGGATGGCGGATGGCGTTCCGCGCTTGCCATCTGCCGTCTGCCATCTGCCATCCAATCAACCTCGGCGCGCGATAGTAGCGCAACACTCCATGAACTCGCGGAGCTTGCTCATCTTCCTCCTCGTGATCGCGACGATCTTCGCCGCGACCGGCGCGTACCTCGCGCTCACGACGCCGAAGAGCGGCACGCCCGTGCATTTTCCGCTGAGCGCTCCGCTGCGCGATCTCGTCGCGCGCGTCCCCGCGTCCGCCGACTCGTTCGCCGTCGTTCCCACCGCCGCCGCCCTGCAAAAAAAATTGCTCGCCAATCCCGTCACGCGTGACGCCGTCGAGCAGTGGACGTCCGAGCACGAGATCCCGCGCGCGTGGCTCTTCGGCCGCGCCGACGCCGTGATCTGGCGCGAACAGAAGAGAACCGGCTACGCCGTCCGCCTCGACACAGTGCGTGCGTTTCTCTTCCGCATCTTCGGCCCCGCGGGAACGTGGGACGGCGACGTATTCATCTCCGACGCCGGCGCGCCAATGCCTGCGCGTGATCTCGATGCGCTCCTCGCACAGGCGAACGGCTTGCCGAAGGGCGATGTGTTCGCAGTGCAGCGCGATCGCTCTCGCGGAGCGTTTCCGCCGATCGAACGACCGGCGGTGACGGTGGTGAGCTTCACGCCGAACGACATCGTTCTCACATCGCGTGCTCCAGTGGCCGTAGGACGTCCTACGACGTCCTACGACGTCATACGACGTCCTACGACCGCCCGCCACCCCCGTAACGCCCTCCTTTCCGTCACCTTCGTCGAGGCGCCGCGCATTCTCGACGACGTCGATCGCCTGCTCGATGCGAAGCTCTCCGTCCTCGTCAGCAACGGCGGCTCGATCGCGCTCTACGACGTCGACGCCGGAACGCTGGTGCCGCGTCCGAAAGGCGTCGTTGCCATTCCCGCGGACGATAAAGCGCGAGCGGAGATGCAGAACATCGTTCGAGTCGTGGAGCTCGTCGGCGAAACGCGCGACACCGGCCCCGAGCTCCTCGTCTCCTTCGACCGCCGAAGCATGCCCCTATATTTAAAGGATGCGTTCGAGCCGTCCCCCTGGCCGGCCACGCGCTGGTCGCTGCGCCTCGATCCCGTCCGCTTCGCTCCCATCCTCGAAAAACTCGGCGACAACCGCGCGCTCCGCCTCCTCGCGCCGCGCATCTATCGCTCCGCGCGCGACTTGCGCCGCTGGACGAGCGCGCTGCAGCAGGCGAAGTCGATCGAGGCCGCCGACTCCGTCTCCGGCGGGGTCGAGGAATTGCGCGTGCGCATTGCATCGAAATAGATTCGCGGCCTCGTCGGGTTACGGGGACGGCCAAAATGAACGACCTCATCGACTTCGACGTCATCGACGAGTACGGACCGCAGACGTATCGCGGCACGTACGATTTCTCGCGCGACGAGATCGCCCGCGAAGAAGTCACGGACGCCGGCGGCAACATCGTCATCGAAGCGAACGTCGCGACGGGCGATGCCGAAGCCGAATACGTCGCCGACGGCAACTCGCGATTCACGGCCGATCTTCAGTGTTCGCGTTGCCTCGAGCCGTATCCGTTTGCGCACACGTCCGCGTTTCACGTAAGATTTCGCCCTCGTCCCGAGGTTTCCGAGGAAAACGAAGAAATCGAGATCGCCGCTGCGGAAGAGCTCGACGTCGAGTTTTACTCGGAGCGAACGATCCCGCTACGAGACCTCGCGCTGGAACAAATTCAGCTCTCGATTCCGATGAAGCCGTTGTGCGACGAGAGCTGCCTTGGTCTCTGCCCGCAGTGCGGCGCGAACCGTTCGCGCGAAGCGTGCAAGTGCGAGGCATTGATCGTGGACGAGCGTTGGGATGCGTTGAAAGGCATCCGCGACGAATTACAGAAAAAGAAAAACGTTTAAGGAGCTTCAACGATGCCGAATCCAAAAAGACGCCATTCCAAGGCGAGAACGCGCACGCGCCGCGCGCACGACTTCCTCGATCCGAAGTCGCTCTCCACGTGTCCGCAGTGTCACGAGGCCAAGCAGCCGCACCGCGTTTGCCCGAAGTGCGGGTACTACAAAGGCCGCGAAGTAATCGCGAAGGATACCCTCTAGTATCAGCGGCGCCATGGCTGGCGACGTAACGGCGACTCCGCTCTGTCGCATCGCGGTCGACGCGATGGGAGGCGATCATGCGCCGGACGAGATCGTCAAAGGCGCGCTGCTCGCTGCTGAAGAGTACCCCGAGGTCGAGATCATCCTCGTCGGCCGCGCGGACATCGTGCGCGAGAAGCTCGGGGCGTCGACGCCGCCGCGCATCAGCGTCGTCGATGCGCCCGAAGTCATCGACATGACCGACAACGCGCTCGCGCCTTTGCGGCGCAAGCGCAACTCGTCCGTCCGCATCGCCGCGAACCTCGTCGCCGACGGCCGCGCGAACGTGATGATGTCGGCGGGACACACCGGCGCGGCGATGACGTCCGCGTACAAAGTGCTTGGCACGATCGAGGGCGTCAGCCGCCCCGCGCTGGCGACGATCCTGCCGAGTGCGAACGAGTCGGGACACACGATCATCCTCGACGTCGGCGCGAACGTCGACTCGAAGCCGGCCTACCTGCGCGAGTTCGCCGTCATGGGCCACTTCTACGCGCAGATGATCCTCGGCGTCGAGTCGCCGCGCGTCGGGCTCCTTTCGATCGGCGAAGAAGAAGGCAAAGGCAACGAGCTGACGAAAGAGACGTTCCGCGTCCTCAAAGAGACCGGCCTCAATTTCATGGGCAACGCCGAAGGCCGCGACGTCTTCAACGGCAACGCCGACGTCATCGTGTGCGACGGCTTCATCGGCAACGTCGTGCTGAAGGCGTCCGAATCTCTCGGCGAGTTAGTCAGCAAATGGCTGCGCTACGAAGTGACGCGCACTGCCGGACGCAAAGTCGGCGCGCTGATTCTCAGAAACGCATTCGGCGACATCAAGAAGCGGATGGACTACGACGAATACGGCGGCGCCCCGCTCCTCGGCGTCAACGGCGGCTGCATCATCTGCCACGGCCGCTCGAACGCGAAGGCGATCAAGAATGCGATCCGCGTCGCGCGCGACTTCGCCGTCAACCGCATCGACGCGAAGATCCGCGAGAAGATCGGCGACCTGCATCGGCGCGAGCACGACAGCGAGGTGCTGGCCGAGTCGTAGCCTCACGCCGCCCGCTTCTTCGCCCGAATCGTCTCCTTCGGCGGCGGCGGGTCCCACAACCTGAACACGCGCAGCAGCGGATGTCCCCCCACGCGCTCGCGAAAGTACTGCTCGTGCTCCCATTCCGTTTCGGCCATCGTCAGGAGGCACTCGATCATCTCGTCGTGTCCGCAGCGCGCCGCGTATTGCGCCGCGTCTTCGTACTCGACGATGTTGTGCCGCTCGAGCTTTCCCGCGCCGTACATCGGAACGAAGCGGCCGCCGACGTGGCAGAGCGCCGCGATCGTTTTTCCGATCACGAAGAAGATCGCCTCGCGCACGCGGCTCGGCTTCGCGCCGACTTGCGCGAGCAGCTCGCCGACGAGCTTGCGGTGATGCCACTCCTCGCCTTCGATGCTCCGGATGCGCTCGCGCTCCGCGGCGTCACGCACGCTGCGCCAGTGTCCGCGATACGCGTGGCCGGCCGCGAGCTCGCCCGAATACGCGCCGCGCAGCTGGCGGATCAGAAGGGCGAGAGCGTCCTGCACGCTTCGATTATGATCCGGCGCACATGGAGCACAACACCGCATTCGTGTTTCCAGGGCAGGGCAGCCAGTACGCCGGCATGGGGAAGGACGTCGCCGAAAAATATCCCGCCGCGCGTCGCGTCTTCGACGAGATCGACGCCGCCCTCGGCTACTCGATCTCGCAGCTCTGCTTCGAAGGTCCAGACGATCAGCTCAAACTGACCGAGAACACGCAGCCCGCGATTCTCGCCGTGTCCTCCGCGTTGCACGCGGTGCTCGAAGAGCACGGCGCCGCGCGACGCGATCTCGTCGCCGGCCACTCTCTCGGCGAATACAGCGCGATCGTCAGCGTCGGCGGATTGAAGCCGGCCGACGCCGCGAAGATCGTGCATTCGCGCGGCAAGTTCATGCAGGAAGCCGTGCCAGTCGGGACGGGCGGCATGGCCGCGGTCCTGGGAACGATCGAGCAGGCGCGCGCGATCTGCGACGAAGCGGCTCAGGGAGAAGTGTTGTCGGTCGCGAACATCAACTCGCCGGAGCAAGTCGTCATCGCCGGCGCGAAGGGCGCCATCGATCGCGTCATCGAGATCGCGAAGAAGCACGGCGTGCGGCGCGTGCTGCCGCTGCCGGTCTCGGCGCCGTTCCACTGCGAATTGATGAAGCCCGCGGAAGAGCGATTGAAACCGGTCCTCGACGAAGCGAGCTTTCACGATCTGTGGGTCGCGCTCATCTCGAACGTCGACGCGTCGCCGATCGGCACCGCGACCGCGGTCCGCAACGCGCTGCTGCGGCAAGTCGCATCGCCGGTGCGCTGGGTCGAGTCGGTGCAGAAGATGGTGGCGATGGGCGTGAAGCGCTTCGTCGAAGTCGGTCCGAAAAACGCGCTCACCGGAATGATCAAACGCATCGATCCGAACGTGGAACTGATCAACGTCTCCGACGTGCCTTCGCTCGAGGCGTTCCTCGGACGGTCATGAACCGCACGTGGTGGCTCTACGTCCTCGGTGTCGCCGCCACGTTCCTCTCCTTTCCGTATCCGCCGAAACTGCTCGCGCTCCTCGCCGGCGAGATCGTGGTCATCCTGATGATCTGGGCCGGCCTCTGGTTCGGCGCGCACGTGCAGCTCGGGTCGTCGATTCCATCGCTGCGACGCGCAGTCATCGCGCTGCTGATCGGCATCGCCTGCGGCGGAATCGTGATTGCACTCCTGCCGCTCGCCGGACTGCAGAGCCGCATCATCAAAGAAGCATCGATCCCGCTCTGGCAGTGGCTCATCATCGCGTTCGATTCCGCGACCCTCGAAGAAATCGTCTTCCGGCTCTTCATCGTGTCGCTCGTCGTCTGGCTGATCAATGTGGCGACCGCTGCCCTCAGCGGTCGCGGTGCCGCTGAGGGCAGCGGCACCCACATCGGCATTTGGATCGCGCTCGTCATCTCCGCGCTGCTCTTCGGCGCAGCGCACTTGAATCGCTGGATTCATTCCGGTCCGACGGTGATCGTCGCGGTGATCCTCGTGAACGGCCTCGTCGCGATCGCTCTCGGACTGCTGTACGTGAAGTGGGGCATCGAAGCGGCAATGCTCGGACACTTCGCCGGCGACGTGATGCTGCACATCATCGGGCCGCACTTTTTCATTTGAAGGGACGCCACGAATGAACATCGATCTCACCGGAAAAACCGCGCTCGTCACCGGCGCGTCGCGCGGCATCGGCGAAGCGATCGCCCGCCGCCTCGGCGAGACCGGCGCGCACGTCCTCTGCGCCGCGCGCTCGGTTGATCGCGTGAATCAGATCGCGAGTGAGATCGGCAACGCGACCGGCGTCGCGCTCGACATCGCCGCGCCCGACGTGCGCGAGCGCGTCGCCGCGCTCGTGAAAGAGCGACCGATCGACATCCTGGTCAACAACGCCGGAATCACCGAGGATGACTTGTTCATCCGGATGAAACCGGAAGCGTGGGCGAATGTGATCCGCACGAACCTCGACTCCGCGTTTCCGATCACGCAGGAAGCGGTGAAGAAGATGATCCGCGCGCGATGGGGACGCGTGATCAACATCTCGTCGGTCGTCGGTCTGATGGGCAACGCCGGGCAGGTCAACTACGCGTCGTCGAAGGCCGCGATCATCGGCTTCACCAAAGCGCTCGCGCTCGAGATCGGATCGCGCAACGTCACCGTCAACGCCGTCGCACCCGGCTACATCCAGACCGCAATGACCGACGCGCTCAACGAAGAACAGCGCGGAAAATTGGCGGAACACATCGCGCTCAAACGCCTCGGCACTCCCGACGACATCGCCTACGCCGTCGTTTTCCTCGCAAGCGAACAGGCTGGCTACATCACCGGCACGGTGCTCAACGTAAGCGGCGGCTTGTACACGTAGTCGCCCCTCGCGGCGACTAGTGGAGCGGCGGCGTCCTCGGCCGCCGACCCCTCGCGAGAATCCGGCGCCCGAGAGCGGCCGCCGCTCCACTAGAACTCGCGATCGCGCAAGTTGAACGGCGAGTACCCTCGCCGAATCGCTGTCGCCCACACGACCGCGGTAAGACGTCGCACGGGCATGAATCGATGCGCGCCCGCGGCGAACACGCGCGGGCGAGTCAGCGGCCCGTATTCATCCACGAACAGGTACTCGCCCGGCACCGCAATCGTGAAGGAGCCGTCCGATGTCAGCCACTGACCGGACGCGCGAAGGCGTCCCATGTCGAGAAAGTTCTCACTGAGAAACGCGCGTGCGCGCGGCGGCCACATCGGACCGTCCGCCTGCACGACGTGCGTCCGCGTGCGGATCACATCCTCGGCCACCGTATCGCGAATGATTCCGTGCGCCATCTGCATGCGCGTGAGGTTCTCGAAGACGTAATAGAACGGACGGCGGCGAAAGATCGTCTCGCCTTTGACATCGAGCAAAGACTCGCCCGGCCGCGAGAGGCCGAGGACCTGATGCATCATCGTGATGTGCCAGTCAGTGTTGTTCTCGAAGCGATCGGCGTAATAGAAAAGCGCGGCGATGAAGACGATCGCGATTGCGGCGAATGCGCGCGTTTGCGTCACTGACGTCGCGAGCAGAATCGCGGCGAGCGGCATCAGCGGCAGAAAATCGCGCGGTGAGACCGGCGCGCCGGCCGACACGAGCGTGATCGCGTACACCGCGATGAGCACCGCAAAAAAGTGCGGACGATAACGCCGCGCGAGCCAGAGGATCAGGCCGAGGAGGAGCGGAAAGAGGAGGCGCAACACCCAGAGGCCTTTGCGCGTCATCGCAAAGTGCGAGTTGAACGTGACGTTGCAGTACAGCAAGTCATCCAGCGCGCCGATGCTCGCGAAGTAGATCGTCAGCAGCGCAGGAATGACGGCGAAGCCGGCGAGCATCTCCATCCACTTCTGTTTGCGCAGCGCGACGACGAACGCGACGAGCAGCACGACCGTCTTGATCGAGACCATCAGCGCGCCGCCGAGGAGCAGGCCGATGACGAACGGCCGCCAGCGGCGAACGACGCCGACCATCGCCAGCATCCAGAGCGCCGTCCACAGATTGTCGTTGCGATACTCCAGCGACTTCAGAAAAAACGGCGGGAACAGCGCGAGCAGCACCACCGCCCACCGTCCCACGCGCAAGTCATCGGCGAGTACATACGTCGCCCAGATCACGACGCCGAACAGCAGCAGCATCGGCAGCCGCATCCACAGCAGAACGTCCGCGCGCTCGCCAACGAGCGCCACCAGCGGCGCCGTCAGCAGATGGAAAAGCGGAAGGTGATTGTCGAAGACATCGCGGTATTGCACGAGCCCCCGCGTCCACCCCCACGCGACATGCAGATGCTGCTGCTCATCTGAATCGAAGCGATAGCGAAAAAACGCGAGAGCGCGCAGCACGAGCGCCGCGGCGGAGAAACACCCGAGCAGGATTCTTTCGGATTTCGGCAAGATGGTGAGGAATGGCGCGCCCTGAGGGATTCGAACCCCCGACCCTCAGATCCGAAGTCTGATGCTCTATCCAGCTGAGCTAAGGGCGCCCGGAGACATCCTACTCGACAGCCCCCGAACGTGTGAATAGAATGCGCGCCCGCGCTGTTTCGCGAGGTTCCTACCACCGCGCCGATGTAGCTCAGTTGGTAGAGCAGCTGATTCGTAATCAGCAGGTCACCGGTTCGAATCCGGTCATCGGCTCCAGTTTCCCCGCCATCGATTGTCCGTGCACGTCACCGCAAGCGAAAGTCGTAGACTTCACGACAGCAGTCGGTCGTTCAGCACAAAAAACGGCAAAATAGTGTCAGATGGTCTGCCCGGAGTTCGTGTGCTTGGGCGATCCTATCAACTGACCAGCCATTCATGCCCGAATCTTTTTTCGAAAAGCCGATTCTCAACTCGCCTTACGACTATCCGGCGGAGCATTGGGAGCTCGATGAGACCGGCCAGCCCACGAATCACATCCTGACTCATCGGCGGCCGGCGAAGTACATCACCCCGATTCCGAAGCCGAAGAAGCAGAAGCAGGGACAGAAGGCACTTGTCTTCGACGAAGGCAGAGGCATTTCGACCGAGGATCAGCAGTACGATCCGACGCCAATCATCAACGAGCTTCGCGTCCACGTCGATCGCTGGCGCAAGCTGAAGAATCCGAGTCAGTGGAACGTCACCCCGGAGACCGCGCGTCTTCTGCAACACTGGCGGAGCTACGCGTTCAACGATGTGACGCCGTTTTTCTGTCAGGTCGAAGCCGTCGAGACTGCGATCTGGCTCACCGAGGTTGCACCGGGAACGAAAGTAGGACGCCGCTTCCTCGAGCTCCTTCGCGCCGCCAACGAGCGGTCGAACCCGGGCCTCTCGCGACTCGCGTTGAAGCTCGCCACCGGCGCGGGCAAGACCACCGTCATGGCCATGTTGATCGCGTGGCAGACGATCAACGCCGTTCGCCGCGTGAACAGCAAACACTTCACGCGCGGGTTCCTGATCGTCACGCCGGGCCTCACGATCAAAGACAGGCTTCGGGTTTTGCGGCCGAACGATCCCGACAGTTACTACCGCACGCGCGAGCTGGTGCCGCCGGACATGCTCCAGGATCTCGATCGCGCGAAGATCATCATCACGAACTATCACGCCTTCAAGCTCCGTGAGACGCTGGAAGTCTCCAGGGGCACACGCGCCTTGCTGAAAGGACGGACCGGCGACGAAATCCAGACCCTCGAGACCGAAGGCCAGATGCTGCAACGCGTGTTGCCTGAGCTGATGGGGATGAAGAACGTCCTCGCCATCAACGACGAGGCGCACCATTGCTATCGCGAGAAACCGGATGCCGAGGCGGCGGACGAGGAGCCGCTCAAAGGCGAAGAAAAAGAGGAGGCTGAGAGAAACAAGGAAGCTGCGCGTCTATGGATCTCCGGTCTCGAAGCTGTCGACCGCAAGCTTGGCCTTCAACATGTGTTCGATCTCTCGGCCACACCATTTTTCCTGCGCGGCTCGGGCTACGCCGAAGGGACGCTGTTTCCCTGGACCATGAGCGACTTCTCGCTTATGGATGCGATCGAGTGCGGCATCGTCAAACTGCCGCGTGTGCCCGTCTCCGACAACATTCCGGGTAATCAAGCTCCGTTGTATCGCAATCTTTGGGAGCACATCCGCGCCGACATGCCGCGAAAGGGGCGAGGAAAGGCCGGCAAGCTCGATCCGATGAGGCTCCCGGTGGAGCTGCAGACCGCGCTGGAAGCACTGTACGGCCACTACAAAGAGACCTTCGAGCTCTGGGCGAAGGCGAACGTCGCCGTTCCTCCCTGCTTCATCGTCGTCTGCAACAACACCTCGGCCTCGAAGCTCGTGTACGACTACATCGCCGGTTTCGAATACCCCGAAGACGAAAATGGCCGAACTCCCTCGCCGTACCTCGGCAAGTTCGAGCTGTTCCGCAACTACGACGAATACGGGAACAAGCTGCCGCGCCCACGAACGATTCTCATCGACAGCGAACAGCTCGAGTCCGGCGAAGGTCTCGACGAGAAGTTTCGTGACGTCGCAGCCGATGAAATTGACCGGTTTCGGCGCGAGCGACTCGATCAAACGGGTGACCGCCTCGCCGCGGAAGACGTCACCGATCAGGAGCTTCTCCGCGAGGTGATGAACACGGTTGGCAAGAAAGGCGAGCTCGGGGAGTCGATCCGATGTGTGGTCTCCGTCTCCATGCTCACCGAAGGATGGGACGCGAACACCGTCACCCACGTTCTCGGCGTGCGCGCCTTCGGCACGCAGCTCCTTTGCGAGCAGGTCATCGGGCGCGCGTTGCGCCGGCAGTCGTACGACCTGAACGAGCAGCGGCTGTTCAACGTCGAATACGCCGACGTCCTTGGCATTCCGTTCGATTTCAACGCGAAGCCGGTGGTTGTGTCGCCGCAACCGCCGCGCGAAACGATCCACGTCCACGCCGTCGTTCCCGACCGTGACGGCTGCGAGATCCGCTTCCCTCGCGTCGAGGGTTACCGGGTTGAATTGCCGGAGGAAAAGCTCACGGCGAACTTCACGCCGGATTCGACGTTCGTGCTCCGGCCGGACATGGTGAGTGCCACGCACACGCTGAACCAGGGGATCGTCGGCGAAGGAGTCGAGCTGACGCTCGCGCACACCGCAGACGTCCGCCGGTCGACGATCCTCTATCACCTCACCACGCACCTGCTGCTCAAAAAATGGCGCGATGCCGGCGACGAGCCGCGGTTCTCGCTGTTCGGTCAGTTGAAACGCATTACCAGAGAGTGGTTGAACAATCATCTCGTCTGCATGGGCGACACGTATCCCGCGCAGGTCCTCTACCGCGAATTCGCCGACGTCGCCTGCGAGAAGATCACCGCTGCCATCACGCGCGGACACGCGAGCGAGCGGCCGATTCAGGCCATTCTCGATCCGTACAATCCGGCCGGCTCGACGCGCCACGTCACGTTCACTACCTCAAAAAGAAGCCGGTGGCAGACCGACCCGCGCCGCTGCCACGTCAACTGGGTGGTCCTCGACAGCGATTGGGAAGCGGAATTCTGCCGCGTCGCCGAGGGACACCCGCGGGTGCGCGCTTACGTGAAGAACCACGGCCTCGGATTCGAAGTGCCGTACCAGTTCGGAGGCGAGTCGCACAAATACCGTCCCGACTTCATCGTGCTCGTCGACGACGGCCGCGGCGACGGCGACCTGCTCCACCTCGTGGTGGAGATCAAAGGCTACCGTTACGAAAACGCGAAAGAGAAGAAGTCCACGATGGAGACCTATTGGGTGCCGGGTGTGAACAATCGCGGCGACTGGGGACGCTGGGCCTTCACCGAGATGGGGGACTTTTGGACGATGGAAATGGACTTCGCGGCGAAAGTCGAGCAGCGCTTCAACGACATGGTGGGCGCTGCGGCGGGTGAGGGGCGCTGAAGACGATGGCAAAAAAAGGGAAGACGCTGAAGCAGGTAGAGACGCTCAAGCAAGAAGCGTCGCGCAAGAACATCCCGACCGCGGAATACGAGTCGCTGATCGAGAAAGAGAGCCAGACCCCGGTGCAGGTGGCGTACGAGCGCCGCAACCGCGATCTCGACCCCCAGCTGGTCTGGCGAGGGAAGGACGAGCAGGACTGGTCCGATCTCGTCGTCCCCGCGCCGCCGCTGTACATCCAGGAAAAAGTGCACCCGAAGGTGCTCATCGACGACCTGCTCAAGCGGACCAGCGAGAGCGATTCGAAACAGGCCGGCGCCAACTTCGATTTGTTCGCAGACTTCAACGGCCTGCCGAGCGCCGAGGCGCGGACGGAGTTCTACCAGCACGACCAGAATTGGTCGAACCGAATGATCCTCGGCGATTCATTGCAGGTCATGGCCAGCCTCGCGGAGCGCGAGGGGCTGCGGGGGAAGGTGCAGTGCATCTATTTCGACCCGCCGTATGGGATCAAGTTCAATTCGAACTTTCAGTGGTCGACGACCAGTCGCGACGTGAAGGATGGCGCGGCCGAGCATATTACGCGTGAACCGGAACAGGTGAAGGCGTTTCGGGATACGTGGCGGGATGGGATTCATTCGTATTTGACGTATTTGCGCGATCGGCTGGCGATAGCGCGAGATCTACTGTCGGATTCCGGATCAATATTTGTGCAGATCGGATCGGAGAATGTTCACAGAGTTCGCGCTCTGCTCGATGAAGTCTTTGGTGATGGCAACTTCGCGTCGTTGATAACATTTCAAAGCACAACCGGGCTGGGAACAGTCGGTCTATCGCCGTCAGGGGACTACATTCTCTGGTATTACAAAGACCGAAGTCAGGCAAAGTACCGCTCGCTCGTATTTAGGAAAGCCGATCGTGGAGGTTTCGACTATTACGCATACGTCAGAGATGAAAGTGGCAGAATGTGGCGTGGTGATGACGTTGAGATCCGATCGGGTCAGTATGAATTATTTTTCCCGGATAATTTGGTCAGTCAGCGACCGCTAGGCGAAGGTGATCTGAAAGAGTTTGGATGGAAAGGTACGCTGTTTCGTCCAGGCAAAGGAACATTCAAGACCGATCTTGTAGGATTGGAGCGTCTCGGTAAAGCCAATCGGCTGTGGGAATCGAGTGGCAAGATCCTTAGGTACGTCAGGATGGCGACCGACTATCCCGTCGTCGCAATGCATAACCTGTGGACTGATACCAGCACTGGAAGCTTTACTGAAGCGAAGGTCTATGTCGTACAAACGAACTCTAAAGTCATAGAGCGATGCATCTTGATGACAACTGATCCAGGCGATCTAGTGCTTGATCCCACCTGCGGTTCTGGAACGACAGCGACAGTCGCAGAACAATGGGCTCGCCGTTGGATCACCATCGACACCTCGCGCGTTGCACTCGCACTCGCCCGCGCTCGCATCATGGGTGCCCGCTATCCCTATTACCTTCTAGCCGACTCGCGTGGAGGACAAACAAAGGAAGCAGAAATCACGCGCAAGCCCCCTCCCTCCAAGCCCGTCCACAACAATATCCGTCACGGTTTCGTCTACGAGCGCGTTCAGCATATCACTCTGAAGTCGATCGCCAACAATGCGGAGATCGACGTCATTTGGGAGAAATGGCAGCAGGAGCTCGAGCCGTTGCGCGAGAAACTCAACGCCGCACTGACCCAGCAATGGGAGGAATGGGAGATTCCGCGCGAGGCGAATGCAAAGTGGGATGTGCAGGCGCGCAACTATCACGCTCAATGGTGGGCGGCGCGTATCTCGCGGCAGAAGGAGATCGACGCTTCGATCATCGCAAGGGCGGAGTTCGAGTATCTCTACAACGAGCCGTATCAGGATACCAAAAGGGTTCGCGTCGCCGGTCCCTTCACCGTGGAGAGCCTCTCGCCGCACCGCGTTCTCGGCGTCGACGAGAACGATGAGCTGATCGACAGCCTTACCGACAAGCGTACGGGCTACGAGGGGAAGCGCGATTTCCCGTCCATGATCCTCGACAACCTTCGCACGGCCGGAGTGCAACAGGCTCACAAGGAAGACCGCATCACTTTTACGGCGCTGACGCCATGGCCGGGCAGGTACATCTGCGGGGAAGGACGTTACGTCGAAGGTGAATCGGGAGCCGAGCGCCGCGCCGGCATCTTCATCGGCCCGGAATTCGGCACAGTTCTTCGCGCCGATCTCGTCGTCGCTGCGCGTGAGGCGGCTGATGCCGGTTTCGACGTCCTCATCGCCTGCGCATTCAATTACGAGGCGCACACCACCGAATTCGCGAGGCTCGGCAGCGTCCCCGTTCTGAAGGCGCGCATGAATGCCGATCTCCACATGTCCGAGGATCTCAAGAACACCGGGAAGGGTAATCTCTTCGTCATCTTCGGAGAGCCCGATATCGACGTCGTCGACGTGGACAACGATCAAATCAAAGTCAAGATCAACGGCGTCGACGTCTTTCATCCCAGCAGCGGCAAAGTCGAAAGCTCCGGTCCCGAGGGCATCGCCTGCTGGTTCATCGACACCGACTACAACGAGGAAAGCTTCTTCGTCCGCCACGCCTACTTCCTCGGCCAGAACGATCCCTACAGCGCCCTCAAGACGACGCTGAAAGCGGAAATCAACGAGGAAGCATGGTCGACTCTCAACAGCGACACCTCGCGCCCATTCCCGAAGCCGGCGAACGGCCGGATCGCGGTCAAAGTCATCAATCATCTCGGTGATGAGGTGATGAAGGTGTTCCGCGTATGACGGACGCCCTTCATCTCGCACACGCCCCGATCATCGAGGCGGTACTCGATATCAACTGTGATCTCCCGCCGACGATCGACTTTGCCGCGCTGCAGGAGCGTGCGAAGCAGGCTTTGAGCGCGTCGTATCCGATCGCCCGCCGCCAGATCACGCAGCGTCATGAGCTCCGGACCGCGGCTGCCGTTGGCACGGCAGACGTCGCGGTCCGAGAGCAGGTCACAGGCCTCCAGTTTCTCCACACCGACGAGAAACAGATCGTGCAGTTTCGGAGTGCTGGTTATACGTTCAATCGCCTCGCTCCATACAGCAGCCTGGACGACTATCTTGCTGATATCGAGTGGAGCTGGAACATCTTTCGCGAGTTGACAAGGCCGGTTCAGATTCGCGCCATTGGTCTCCGCTTCATCAATCGCATTCTTCTCCCGATGACCGGTGGAGGCGTCGACCTGAGCGAATACTTGCGATTGAGTCCGCAACTCGCCGACGGCAAAACGCTCGAATTCGTCGGATTTATGCATCAACATGTCGCGGTCGAAGTGGCAACGGAAAATCAGGTGAACGTCAATCTGGTCACGCAGCTGCCGGAGAATGATCAGCTGCCGATCATTCTTGATATCGAGACCTCCGACCAGCGGAACAGGCTTCCCGAGGATTGGCAGGGTGTTCGGGAAGCGATTGTTTCTCTCCGCAGTTTGAAGAATCGGGTTTTTGAGAGGACACTTACGGAAGAATGTCTGAACCTGTTTCGATAGCCGTCGCGGGATATACGCTCGCGTTGTACCTCGCGACACGCACGAGCAGCGCGGTTTCGCGTGAGGCGGCCGCGATCCGCGATGCCGCGTCAGCGATCATCGCGTCACGCGACCGTTCGCTGGCGCTCTTCGGTGCGAAGAGCTCCGTGATCGACCGGATCAACGAGCTCGCGCTGGAATGCGCAAGCGATGGATGGAATGGGGAGGGAGGAGTCTCCATCTCGGGGGAAGTGATCGATCGTGCTGTCAGTTTCGTGCGTGCTCTCCCTGATGGATTCACACTGCCAGACATCGCGCCAGAGCCGGACGGCTCGATCTCCTTTGATTGGATCGTGGCGCGGACCCGCGCGTTCTCCGTCAGTGTGGGCGCGACGAATCGCCTTGCCTTCGCCTGGATCGACGGAACGGATCGCGGCCACGGGGTTGCGCGGTTCGACGGCGACACGGTTCCCGCGAGAATCCTCGGCGGCATCCGCGATCTGACCGATGAGCGATCCACTGCCGTCCGGGTTGCCTGAGATCGTCGCGGACGAAGAGGATCTCGCAAGGATCCTTCGCTCTTCCGGACATTTCAGTACGACCGTAGTGAAAGGAGCCGCATTTCTTCCGGCGAAAGACGGAATGACCTCTGTGATTCGCCACGGTGCTGAGCCCCGCCAGGAGCTGTGGAAATTAGCCAGGGCTTTTCTTGGCTCGGAAGTGAAGTTCCACGGCGCGGCAGTTTGCAAAGCCACTGTCGTCCGCGCCCAGCATCTGAATGTCGTCGCCGACGAACCGCCGCCGCGGCACGCAAACGTGGTCGAATGGCCGGTGCACGCCGACCCCGAATTGCAGAAAGCGCGACAGAAGGAGATCGCGCTGGTCATCGCTTCTCAGTCGGTTCTGGTGAAGGTCGAGGCATAGCAATGGACGTCCGAATTGCCGACACCTTCACCGACAGCCTCGCCAAGCTCACGGGCGACGAGCAGAAGCTCGTCAAGACGACGGCGTTTGATCTGCAACTGAACCCCGCCAGTCCCGGGATGCAGTTTCATCGCATCAGCAAGTCGAAGGATACGAATTTCTGGTCGGTGCGCGTCGGCAGCGATCTGCGCCTCATCGTTCACAAGACCGCATCGAGTCTGATGCTCTGCTACGTCGATCATCATGACGCCGCGTACGCGTGGGCGGAGCGGCGGAAGATCGAACGGCATCCGCAGACGGGAGCGGCGCAACTTGTCGAAGTACGCGAGACGGTTCGAGAGATCGTCATTCCGAAGTACGTCGAAGCCGCGCCGCCGGCTGACGCGCCGAAGCCGCTCTTCACGGATGTTCCGGAATGGGTATTCCTCAGTCATGGCGTGCCGCCGGAGTGGATCGGCGACGTCCGCGCTGCGACCGAGGAGACGCTGTTCGAGATTGCCGAGCATCTTCCGCGCGAGGGAGCAGAACTGTTGCTGAATCTCGCGACCGGCGCACCGCTCCCGCCCATCGCACTCGATCTGCCGCCTCACGTCGATGCGTTCGCGCACCCGCATGCGCAGCAGCGTTTCCGGGTGATCGAGAACGGCGAAGAGCTGGAGCGCGCGCTCGACGAGCCATGGGAGAAGTGGATCGTCTTCCTTCATCCCGCGCAACGGCAGTTGGTCGAACGGGAGTTCAACGGTCCTGCGCGTGTTGGTGGCTCGGCGGGAACGGGCAAAACCATCGTCGCGCTTCACCGCGCCGTGCATCTCGCGCGCACGCATGAAGACGCGCGGGTGCTGCTCACTACGTTCTCCGACACGCTCGCCAACGCACTTCGGTTGCGAATGCGGCTGCTGATCGGCAATCAGCCGCGGATCGCGGAACGTCTCGAAGTGCAGTCGATTCCCAGCATCGGGCGCCGTCTTTACACGGCTCACTTCGGAGCTCCGAGGCTCGCCTTGGAAGATGAGCTGCGGCGGATGCTCGCCGAAGCAGCCGCTTCGGCGAATGCCCACGGCTTCTCCGCCAATTTTCTCTGGAATGAATGGTCGATCGTTGCGGACGCGTGGCAGCTCGAGTCGTGGGAAATGTATCGCGACGTACAGAGGCTCGGACGCAAGACCCGCCTCGCAGAAAAGCACCGGATTCTGCTCTGGTCGATCTTTGAAGCAGTGCGCGCGAAGCTCGTCGATCGGAACCTGATCACGTCCGCCACGATGTTCCGGCGGCTTGCCGAGAAGGTGGCGCAGCTTCCGCGTCCCATCTTCGATTCCGTCATCGTGGATGAGGCACAGGATGTCGGTGTTCCCGAGCTCCGTTTCCTGGCGGCGCTCGGTGAAAGTCGTCCGAACGCGCTGTTCTTCACCGGAGATCTCGGTCAACGAATTTTCCAGCAGCCGTTTTCCTGGAAGGAGCTCGGAGTCGACGTCCGAGGACGTTCGGCACGGCTGCGCGTCAACTACCGCACCTCTCATCAGATTCGTTCGCGCGCCGATCGGTTGCTCGGCACGGAGCTTTCCGATGTCGACGGGATCACTGAAGAGCGAACAGGGACGATCTCCGTGTTTAACGGTGTCCTTCCTGTGGTGACGGCGGAGCAATCGGAAGGAAGCGAACAGCAGCGCGTCACCTCATGGCTCCGGCAACGCAGCAGCGAAGGATTACGGCCCCGCGAGATCGCGCTGTTTGTCCGCTCGAACGCCGAGATTCCGCGTGCCGAAGCGGCGGCGCGAGCGGCGAATGTCCCGTATGCCGTCCTGAGCGAGAAGATGGAAACGACGCAGGGCCAGGTCACGATCGCCACGATGCACCTTGCCAAAGGACTCGAATTTCGTGCTGTGGCGGTGATGGCTTGCGACGACGGCGTCATCCCGTTGCAGGAACGGATCGAAACAGTCGCCGAGGAGTCGGATCTGGAGGAGGTTTATCAGACCGAGCGTCACCTCTTGTACGTTGCCTGCACGCGCGCTCGGGATCACCTGCTCGTGACAGGCATAGCGCCGGGATCGGAGTTTCTGGATGACCTCCAGCAATCCGGCGCTTCAGCTACTGCCTAGAGATCGGGACTGCAATGAGAGAATCCCCCTCCGCACATGCTTCGCACCATCACCGCCACCGAATACGTGACGCCGCTGCGCGAGGGCGGCTCGTTGCCGGCCATCGTCGAAGGGGATGACGACGGGACGTATGTCCTCAAGTTTCGCGGGGCGGGGCAGGGGGTGAAGGCGTTGATCGCGGAACTGGTGTCGGGGGAGCTGGCCCGGCTTCTTGGTCTGCGTGTGCCGGAGATCGTCTTCGCGAATGTCGATGAGCGGATGGCGAAGACGGAGCCGGATCCCGAGATCCAGGATCTGTTGCGCAAGAGTGTGGGGCTGAATCTCGCGCTCGACTATTTGCCGGGGTCCGTCACGTTCGATCCGCTCGTTGAGCGTGCGGCTGCCGTTGCGGGTCAGGCGCGGCTCGCGTCGTCGATCGTGTGGCTCGATGCGCTGGTGACGAATGTCGATCGCACGGCGAAGAACACAAATCTGCTGATCTGGCATCGCGATTTGTGGCTGATCGATCATGGCGCGACGCTGATCGTGCATCACTCCTGGAGCGGCGACCCGGGACGCGCGAAGAATCCGTTCCCGCAGATCCGCGATCATGTGTTGCTGCGATGGGCGAAGATGTTGCGCGAGGTGGATGAAGAGCTGACGGCGCTGCTCACGCGCGATGCGATCGAGCGCGTCGTGAAGTTGATTCCGGATTCGTGGCTCGAGGAGGATTCGGATTTTCCCGGCGTCGCCGCGCACCGCGGCGCGTACGTCGACTATCTCGTGCGGCGACTGGAAGCACCGCGCGCGTGGCTGGAGGAGGCGGTTCGTGCACGCGTTTGACTACGCGGTCGTGCGGGTCGTTCCGCGCGTGGAGCGAGGGGAGTTCGTGAACGCCGGCGTGATTCTGTTCAGCCGCACGGCGCGGTTCCTCGATGCGCGGATTGCGCTCGATGCCGCGCGTCTCGGCGCGCTGGCGCCGTCGATCGACTGCGAGGTGGTGCAGAGCTATCTCGACGCCATTCCTCGTATCTGTGCCGGTGGACCCGACGGCGGGCCGATCGGTCTGTTGTCGCAGAGCGAGCGGTTTCACTGGCTGGTGGCGCCGCGCAGCACGATCATTCAAACCTCGCCCGTGCATTCGGGCGTGCATGCCGATTTGCCCGCGGCGCTGGCGCATTTGTTCGAGAAGCTCGTGCGCTGAAGTTTTTGCTTCGCGCAAGCGGCGCGCTCACGATTGGATGACCGAAGTCATCTCGGGGATCTCACGAGAGATCGATTTCGATGATGCGCGACTCGAATGGAAGAACATTCGACTCGATCGCATGAGTTTTCTTCACGCGGGAGCTCACGAATGAGATCGCCGCGAGAACATCGGGCATCCAATCGACATCGATGATGATCGGCGAATGAATCGGAGAGATCGCGTCTGTATCGCGCTGCATCATCGATGTACGTTGTCGCTCGATGTGGATGCGTGTAACCTTTTTGTAACAGAAACAGGTAAACCAAAAACGATCTCGCCCGTATATACACATACGCGACGCCGGTCTGCGGTTTGAGTAATGACCCGCGGCGGACGCGGGGAGTTGAGCCGAGCTCCTCCCAGCCACGAGGGTAACGGTGCGGTGGTGACAGGTGCTTCGGGTTGAGCCATGCCCTTTCACCGCGCTGGGGAGTCGAGCAAGTACGAAGCTCCTCCTTCCTCGTGAACAAAGCCCGAGCTGCTAGCGCTCGGAACTCTGTTCGCCGATCACCGGCGCGTCGCCGGTGAAAGCGTCCCGTTTTTCGGGAGAAAGGATCCTGTATGGCAAACGACAATCAAACGCCCCGCAACTCGGCTGCGGAAACGGAACCGCAGCCGGCCATGCTCTCGCCCGACGAAGTGGTGCATGAGCTGCGCGCGCTGCGCGCGCGCATCCCCATTCCGGAATCGGCTCAGGTGCCCATCGCGCTCCGCCGCCGGCTGGCGCACGTGAACGCCGACTTCATCACGGCCTCGGTCAACGCGGCCGGAGTCTCCGATACCGTGCAGTCGGCCCTGCGCCGCTCGGATGAAGATCTTCGCCTGGAGATCGATGCCGCCGGCAGGTGGGTCGCGGCCATCGACGAGATGCGTGCGCTGCTGCAAAGCATGACGACGGCCAACGTCGTGCGCAAGCAGCGCATCGGACTCGCCGCGCTGCAGACCTATCAGATCTGCCAGCAGCTCGCGCGCGACGATGCGAATCAGCCGCGCCTCGCGGTGCACATCGCCGAGATGAAGCGGCTGAACAAGTTCGGACGGCGCCGGAAACCGGCAACCGAGCCCGTGCCGGCGCCGCAGCCTGAACCTGTGCCGCAAACGAAGACCCAGTAACGATGAGAGAGCTCCGGGCGTGCCGCGGCACGCCCGGACTTTTCGAGGAGTGAGTCAAATGACGAAAGAGAACGAGACATTCGATGTGGAAGCGGTGATGCGCGTGGTGGGCGAGGCGGCGGTAACGTTCGAGGCGGGGTTGACGCCGGAGGACAAGGCGGCGCTGAAGAACCGCAAGTTCGATGATTCGGCGCCGGAGATCGTTTATTCGATCGATGAGCGCGATCAGGCGATGAGCGACTTCGACGCGCTCGCGGCGGCCGACGCGATGAGCGCTCTGGCGGACGAGATCCAGTTCGTCGTCAACCGGAAAATGGAGATGGCGTACCGGCAGGCGCTGGAGGTGTATTACACGGCCGAGGAGCTGGCGCGCGATCCGGAGCATGCGGAGCTGGTGCCGCATGTGGAGGCGATGCGGCGGGCGCACGAGGAGCAGTACGGAATGCCCATTCCGCCGAAAGCGGTGTAACGCAGGCTTTCCAGCCTGCGTCCGGGGGCAGGCTGGAAAAGCCTGCCCCACACCAGAGAACCTGTTGCTCCAGAAGGAACTTTTGTTGCTTAATCAGTAACTTACTAGAGTCTTTTTGCAGCAAGAGCAATTCGGGAACCACGCATCGCTCGTCGAGAAACTGCTTGTGCAACACGAATCTGCGATGCCGACTTACCGTCGCCGGTAGATGGATGCGATCGAGCGGCTCATTGCCGCGGTCCAAGCCAGCGGTCTGAAACGGCTTCGCGTCGCTACGGACGCGGACATGCCGCCGACGAAGCTCAGCAAGATCCTGAATCGCCGGCAGGTGCCGAGCGTCCTCGAATTCATCGCCATCGCGCGCGCCATCGGATCCGATCCGGCGTTGCTGCTCACCGACGGCGACGTCGTGATCGAAGTGGACAAAGTCCGCGTCGCACACGCAGCGGTCTCGCAGGCGCGCGAGATCCTCGGCAGTTGGCTGCCGGCCGCTCCGATCGCGCCGGTGGTGCCGCTGGTCAAGCCTTCTCGCGACCGGTCGGTCGTTCCGATTCGAGCCGCGGCCGATCCGAATGCGGAGCTGATCGCGGAACTGGAGACGGAACGAGTTCTCATTCCGCGGACGGCCTGGAATCGAGGCGCGCGGATCATTGCGAAGGTCGTCGGCGACTCGATGGACGGCGGCAGCGATCCGATCAAGGACGGCGAGCTGGCGTTTCTCAAGCCGACGCGCAGTCCGCGCACCGCGAACGGCCGCGTGGCTCTGCTCCGCCGCGACGACGGTCTCTTCCTGAAAAAATTCGAGATCAGCGGACACGTGATCCGCCTCACCAGCACCAACGAACGACACGAGTCCGTCGAGATCGATGCACGCGCGTCGGACGTGCAGATTTACGGCTATCTCGTGGGTCACTCGCCGATCGGCGTGGCGCCGTGAGTCGCGGCTGGCCGGAGTTATGACCAATCAAGGAGTCGAAGCTCGAGGTCCGACGCTTTTGATAGTCGCTCGAAGTCGCGCTTGTTTCTGGTCACGAGCGGAAGCTGGCGTGAGACGGCGATTGAAGCGATCAGAATGTCGCCGAGCTTCTGACGATCACGACGCGCAACCGCAGACCAGATATCGGCGGCCAGGCGGGCGGCTTCCTGGTCGAAGGGAAGCACGATGCAGTTGGCGACGAGCGCCTCGAAAGCCTGCATCTGCCGTTCGAACGGCTTTCCGTCTCGGATCGCCACGCGATATCCGCGCAGCCGCTCGAACACCGTTACCGCGGTGATCGTCAGCCGCCCGAAGCCGGTCAGATATTCCAGCGCTCGTTTGCTGACTCGAGGGTTCCCCCGGCTCAGCTCCGACAACGTGTCGGTATCGAGTACGGCGAGCTCACGGTTCATCGACTCAGCGTTCCCGCTCGCCGAGCTTTCGGGTGAGCAGATCGCGTTGCGAAGCTGGAACATCAGCGAGACTGGCAACCGCCAGTGCCAGGATCCCCGCCGGTCTCGGAGCGATATCGACATCCTCGCCGTAATGCCGGCGCAGCAGGGCGATCACCTGTCCTTCGAAACTCCTGCCGCAGCGCTCCGCATCCGCGGCAATTCGCTTGCGAAGCGCAGCCGGGATGCGAATCGTGCGTGCAATCGTGGGTTCTGGCTGGTTGGTCGTGGCTCGCGGGCTCATACCAAAATAATACCAGATTGGTGCTGAGTCTCCTCCAGCCTGCCGCCGGCGTCGATCACTCGTTGATCGGCGGGGCGTCGTGAGCCGCGTCCTCTCGGAGCGACTTGGACGCGCGCGCCAAAAGCGGCGGCGGCTGCCAGGCATCGAATTCTGCCGGCAGCAGGCGAAGGATCTCCTCGGCGCGCATTCCGTAGAGGTCGTAGTTGAAGTCGAGCTGTTGGATGACGGTGATCAGGCGGTGCAGGTTTCCGGGACGCGTTTCCGTCGTCGCTCCGCGTTTCGGTGCGTTGCGTTTCGCGTCCCAGTAGAGGAGATCGATCGCTTCGACGAGGCCTTTGTTGGTGACGAGATCGCGGCGGGCGCCGAGCTGGTAGACGAACGCTCCGTGCTGGTGGACCGGCGGGTGGAGGAGCAGCCGCGCATGTTCGCGGTGCATGGCGAAGAGTTTGTACGGGCCGGCGAGCAGATGCCGCTCGCGATGCCATCCGTTGTCCGTTGACGGGATGTAGTGATAGTCCTCGCGCGGACGGCGCCGTCCCTCGTCGTCGACGGGTGAGAGCTGATCGAAGTAGAAGAGCGCGAGCCAGCTCCAGAGTCCGATGTCGTCCGTGTCCGCGCCGGCGTTCAACAGGATGTGGTGAAGATATTCGGCCGCTTCGAATTTGCTCGCAAAGGTTCGCGGCGCAATTTCGATCGGATGCTGCAGACGCGTCGAGTAGTCATCGACATAGAGCACCGCCGGACTCCCGCCGAATTCGGCGCCGTCGCGGATCTGCTGGAGGAAACCGCGGAACGCCGCGATACCTTTCGTGTTGAGAGAGCGCAGCGCGGTCATGTGCTCTCCGCACGTGTCGCGCGCCAGCGGTCGATCGTTGCCTGCTCGTCGCAGAACGCGGCGACGGCTTCGTCGATCCAGAACGCGGCTTCTTCCGGGTCGCCCGGCAGCGGCGTGCTCGAAAAGCGTGCCGCCCATCGCAGCCAGAGGTTCCACCACTCGTCGCCTTCTTCATGCACGTCGTGCTCGTCGACGAGGAGGATCTGCGTGAGGACGAGGCGGACGGCGGCGGGATACACGAGGGCGAAGAATGCGGCATCGCGTTTGGCGACGTCTTTCACGTTCTCGATGCGGTTGTTCAGCTCCAGCACGGGACCGGTGGACTCGAATGCGATGCGCCACGCCTGCTGGCCGAGGGCGTCGCTGAAGTTCACGGGGAGCAGCGGCACGCGTCCTGCGGATTGCGGCGTCTCCTCGGAGACGAGCAGTTCGTCGGCCACGGCGATGACGCGATGATCGTTGTGGCTGTTGTCGACGATTTTCACGCGGAAGCGCACGAGGCTCGTGCGGTCGATGTCCGTGAGCCGGCGATCTTCCGGCGGCGAGAACGCATCCACCGATCCGCAATCGAAACGCATGAAGGACGTCCGGTAGTAGGCCTCGATGAACACGCGCGCGTCCGGCACGACGTCGATGCCGTCGAAGGAGAGTTGCGGATCGAAGACGAGCGTGCCGCTGTCGTCGCGCCGAAGCGTGATCCGCACGTGCGTGCGCGGGACTTTGACGCGCTCAGTGAAGTTCAGTTTCCGCAGCATCGCCGGCGTCGATCACGCGCACGACGAGGTCGCGCCGCGGATCGAATCCTTTCATGGAGATCTGAAACTTCGCCGCGGTCGGAACGAGGTCGAACGCATTGACGGAAGTGGCACGCAGGCTCGCGCCCTCCATCTGTACGCTGATCTCGCTGCCGGACGTCAGGTCGAAATCGAAGGGACTGTGTTTCCGAAACGGGTTTCCCGCGCGGACGCGGTACGCGACTTCACCGCGCAGCGGCCGGCCGATCATGGCCGCGTCGGCGGCTTTGATGGTGAAGCCGCCGGCGACCCTGGCGATCGTGACGCGGCTGCCGCCCGGAGCTCCTCCCGATCCCGTGCCGTGGCCGCTCGTTCCGCCGGCGGATGCGCGGACCGGAATGCGCGCCGCCGCCGTTTCGTGCGCAGTCTCGTCGGGCAGCTCGATCGAGAAGACATCGGCGAGGAAGTCGCGCACGCGTCCGACCGGCGGCCGGGCCAGCAATGAAGCGAGAAAGGACGCGCTGTTTTTCACGAGGCGAAGCGTGGACGCGCCATGGTCGTAATGCGTGCGGATCTTGTCGGCGCGCTCGGACCAGTCGGAATGCGCCGGGTTCTCGGCATCGCCGAGGAAGGTGGAGAGGTTGTGGTCGTCGACGACGATCAGCGCGCGCGCCGGCTTGTCGCTGCTGATGCGAATGTCGGGAATGGTGATCCCGCGGCGGATGAAATGGTGCTCGGCTTTGCGCAGCGAGTCGTCCTGCTCGAGATAGACATCGAAGGATGCGCTTGCGGGACGCGCACGTTTGCGTTTCACGAGGATCGGAACTCGAAACGCCAGGCGCTCGCCGGACGCGAAGCGTTCGCGGAGCCGAGCGAGATCGCGTGTGTCGATGACGCTCTCATCCCACTTCGGCGCGGCCGTGCCGCGTTCGGCGAGCACGATGCGCTGCTCGTCCTGTTGCGCGAGAGACCAGCGCGTCAGTTCGCAGAGACGTGCGACGCTCGAACCGGCTGTGAAGAGCTGGTTGATGGTGTCGGGCGCGATGCGTTGCGTGCGCGCGCCGTCGACGACGTCGACGACGAGATCACCGCGCAGAATCGGATAGAAATACTGTTCGAGGATCGACTCCGTCAGGCGTTCGAGCGAGAGCTCGTCGTCGCGGTAATACGGGACGACGACGGAGAGGCCGGCCTCGGTACGATCGACTCCGAAGTCGTCGGCGAAGCGTTCGAGGAGCATCGGGTCTTCGATGGGAAGCGGCAGGCCGTTGCGTTTCTCGTGGCGCGCGAAGAAGCCGTAGGGATAGACCCGCTCGCCGTCGAGGATGTGAGTTTTCAGCACGGATTGGCCGAGGAGCAGCACGCGATCGTCATCGGCGCGGCGCGTGATGCCGAAGACCGTGCGGATGCGCGACGCGACGGTGAACACGGCCTTGCCGAGTCCCCATCGGCCGCGATCGATCTCGCCCTTGTTCGATCGCCCGACGTTGCGCCAGAAGTAGAAGAAGTCGTTGCGCTCGTCGGTCGAGGGGGTGAGCTCCGGATCGACGTACGGATCGCCGGTGAGGCCGCGCGTGCCGAAGTCTTCGATGAGGAGGTACGGCACCGCTTCATCGGGCCGCGGCAAATCGGAGTGAATCGTTTTCGCGACCGCGTGGAGGTGCGGCTCGAGGCCGTCGAAGTACTGCCGCACCGCGTCCGGATGAAGTGCATGCGTTCCGGACGCGAAACGAAAGCGCACGCGAACGGGTGAGCGGCTGCGCCGCGCGTCGAGGGAATTCTGGATCGACTCGCGGACGAGCGCATCGGCGAGATCCTGCGCCTTGAAGAATTCGTCGTGGACCGGATCGACCTGCACTTCCCCCGGATCCATGGCGCGGAAATGCCAGAGGGGGAAACGGGACATGGCCGGCATTGTAAGGGAGTCGTGCGGAACATCGGCTTTCGGCGCCGAGGAGAGCGGGCGTCCCGCCCGCCCCCGGGAGGCGGGCAGGATGCCCGCTCTCCTCGGCAAAACGACGCGCCGGGTGAGGGGAATCGTGCGGATGATTACGACAACAGCATCTCCAGGTCCTCCACCTCCAGCCGCCGCAGCACGCTGTTGTCTTCCGACAAAATCGAATCCGCGAGCTCGCGTTTTCGCGCTTGCAGCTCGAGGATCTTTTCTTCGACGGTGTCTCGTGCGATGAGGCGGTAGGCGACGACCGGTTTTTGGCGGCCGATGCGGTGGGCGCGGTCGATGGCCTGGGCTTCGACGGCGGGGTTCCACCAGGGGTCCAGGAGGAAGATGTAGTCGGCGTTGGTGAGGTTGAGTCCGAGGCCGCCGGCTTTGAGGCTGATCAGGAAGAGCGGCGGGCCGTCGTCGCTCTGGAACTGTTCGACGAGCGATTGGCGGTCGCGCGTTTTTCCGTCGAGATAGAGGTAGTCGAGGCCGTCGCGGTCGAGCGCGCCGCGGATGATTGACAGGAACGAAGTGAATTGCGAGAAGACGAGCGCGCGATGGCCGGACTCGATGACGTCGAGCAGTTCGTTCATCAAGAGGTCGCTCTTCGCGCTTTCGGCGTCGTAACTCGGATCGATGAGTGCGGGATGGCACGCGGCCTGGCGCAGGCGCAGCAGCGCCTCGAGGATCTGCATGCGCGACTTCTCGATGCCGCCTTTGCGGATGCGGCCGAGGAGCGCCTGGCGGTAGTGGTCGCGCAACTCGTCGTACTGTTTTTTCTGCATCCCTTCGAGCTCGCAGTAGATCGTCTGTTCGGTGCGCGCGGGCAATTCGGGCGCGACTTGTTCCTTCGTGCGCCGCAGGATCAGCGGACGCAGTGCGCGTGCGAGTGCTTCGCGACGCTCGGGCGGCGTCGTCTTCGCGGCGAACGTGCGGCTGAACGAGCGCGCCGATCCGAGGAGGCCGGGATTGAGAAACTCGAACAGGCTCCACAACTCGCCGAGATGATTCTCGATCGGCGTGCCGCTCAACGCGAGGCGATGTTTTGCGCGCAGGAGGCGGCTCGCTTTCGCGACCTGACTCGATGCGTTCTTGATCGCCTGCGCTTCGTCGAGGATGACGTATTCGAATTCCGTTTCGGCGAGGCGCGCGACGTCGAGACGCATCGTCGCGTACGTCGTGAGGACGACGTCGTAGCCCGCGAAGTCGTTCTTCGTCCGCTCGGTCCCGTGATGTTCGAGCACGCGCAGCTGCGGCGCGAATCGTTTCGCTTCCGCGGCCCAGTTGAAGAGCAGGGATCGCGGCGCGACGACGAGCGACGGCCGCGTGTTGCCGCTCGCGCGCAGTTCTTCGAGCAGCGCGAGCGCCTGCACGGTCTTGCCGAGTCCCATGTCGTCGGCGAGACATCCGCCGAGTCCGAGGTTGCGCAGGAAGTCGAGCCATCCGAGACCGGCGCGTTGATACGGACGAAGCGACGTGGTGAGTGTCGGCGGTTCCTGGCGCGGAACCGGCGCCGCGTCGATGAGCCGTTGCCGCAGGTCCGCGAACGCGTTGTCTGTCTTTTGCAGCTTCGACTGCAGCAGTGCGTCCACGAGCAGCGCCTGCGTCGATCGAAATCGAACCGACGCGCCTTCGCGTTTTCCGAGATCGAGCACCGGCGCGAGCGCGTCCGTCCACGACGTCGGGACGATGCCGTACGAGCCGTCGGCCAGGCGCAACAGCGATCGCTTCGCTTCCGAGGCGGCGAGCAGCTCCGGGAGCGCCAGGCGCACGTCGCCGAAGCTCGCACGCGCGTCGAGGTCGAACCAGTCGATGCCGCTCGTGATCTCGACGTCGAAGTCGTCCGCGACGCGCACGGGCGCGGAGTCGATCTCGATCTTCCATCCTTCCGAGGACAGCGTCCGGGCGAGCTCCTCGAGTTGCGTCAGGCGGACGCGATAGCCGTCCCAGGTCGCGACGGCTTGCGACGCGCCGAGGCGGTCGCGATATCGATTTTCGTTCGTGCGGTCGCGCCGGATCAGTTTGCGGCCGACCGTCTTCTGCGTTTCCGTCGACCGGCTGGAGACGCGCCAGTCGTCGTATTCGAACAGCAGATCTCCGTGCAGCTCGCTGCCCCAGCTGTCGTGCATGAGCGCGAGCACGGGCTGCGGTCTCACGTCGACGACACTCCACCCGAGCTCCTCGGGGAGCGTGACGTTCGCCATCGGCGTCCGCAGCAATGCCGTGCGAAACCGCTCGTTGTCCGCGTGTGGAATTTCGATCAAGCCGTTCGCGCGCAGCACATTCAGCCAGCCCAGGCAGTCGCCTGTGTCGACGCGGCTGGCGCGGCCGCCGCTGAAGAGAATGTCGTTGGCGAGCGCGTCGATCCGCTCGAGCGGCAGCGTTTCGTTCTCGCGCGCAACCGAGGCGGTGACGCGATATTTCGACCGTGCGGCGTCGTTGACGACGGCGATTTCGAGCCGCCACGGCGGTCCGTCATCCCAGGTGATCGGATGCAGATCTCCGTCGCGATGGCCCGAGTACAGCTTGCCGGCGCGCGCCAGTCTCTCGATCCACCAACTCGTCGTCGCCGACGAAATCGACGCGATCGCGTCCAGGACATCGCTGTACGTTCGCTGCTGCAGCAGCGCGAGAGTCTCGCGATCGAACGGCGACAGGCGAGGCAGGTCGGTGAGGCGCAGCGAGATGCGCTTCCACTTGCCCCATTCGCCGCCCTTTTTGCGCGAGCGGCCGAGGATCTCGAAGGAGAGGCCGTACGCATGAATCCCCGGATTGATGACATAGGCGATCTCGTCCGGGACGTTGCGTGCCGCGGAGTCGCGCGACTGCGGTGGTTGCCCGACCGCCTCGATCAGGCGTTGCCACTGCGGCCGTTCGTCGCGATGCGTCCGCGCGGGCCGAAGCTGCTGCGCGACGAATTCTCCTTCGTCGTCTTCATCCTCGTCGAACGCCGGCTCGTAAGGATCGTCGACGATCAGGTACAGCTCTCGTTCCGGCAGAAGACCCTTCGCGAAGGCGGCACGCACGGCCGCCCAGATGTGCTTGCAGACTTCGAGCTGGCCTTCGAACCACGGGCATTGGCATTGGACGGTGAGATCGTCGTCCACCAGCGTGAGCTGGACGTCGTACAGCTGCGTGCCCTGCACCTCGGCGTCGATCAGCCCGTCGCCGTTATCAACGATGCTCCGTACGCGCCCCTGCACGAAATAGTCGTCGCCGCGCTTGAGACTTCCGGGCGATATGAGACGGCGAAGCACCTCTTCCGCGCGCACGGCAGCGGAAACGACGAGTGGGCGGAGACGATTCCTGAGGGTGTGTAAGGGTCTCTCGCGCTTCGAGAATTCGCCCCGGCGTCGAGGCGCTGCAGCGCTTCTTCGCGCCAGCCGCTGCGCCCGAAGTAAAATTGGTTTGTGCAAGATCACCAAGCCATCGATCGTCGCAGTCTCGAAATGGCGCGGCAAATCGTCGCGAAGATCGATGCCGATCCGCGGCGTGAAGGACTCGAGCACGCGAAGCGCGTATGCACCCGCTGGGTCGAGCGGGGCAACGTGCCCGCAAGAGAATGGATCGCGATTCTGCAGCGGCCGTGGGCCGAGATTCGTCGAATCTTGCTCGACGATTCCGAAGAATCGCAAAGGTTGAGGCAGAACGACCCCTTCTGCGGAATCCTCTCGCCGGCCGAGCGGTGGGAGATTTACAGGGAAGCGCAGCGTCGTGAAGCGCGGTGAGCTTGTCGCCTCGCAACTTCGCTCACTTCCCTCCTAACACCTCCTCCACCGCCCGCACCACCTGCGCGGTCGGTGCGGTATCCGCGTTCTGCAGTGTGTCGAGCAGGGTGCGCAGTTTTGTCTCCAATTCCTCGGGTGGGTTCGCTTTCAGTGCTTCGTACACGCGCATCGAGAGCGCGAATTGTTGTTCGAGGCCGGCGCGCGGGGTGGGGACGCGCGGGTCCATTTGGACGGTGAGCGGTTGGGTGGCGGTCTTGCCGCCGGCTGTCAGGCGGACGGTGTAGGTGCCGGGGAGGACCCATGGCGAGGAGTAGTCGGGCGGGGTGTTGAACGGGATCGCGGAGATGGGGTAGCTCGGGGTTTTCGGGGGAGCGGGTGTGTAGTGGAGGTCCCACACGAAGCGGTGCATGCCTTTGGTGGTCGCGAGGGTGAGGGTGGGGCGGATCCAGTACCACGGGACGTTGCCGGTGTCGGCGGGCGGCGTTGCGACATCGCGGCTGGAGTAGCGGCGGACGAGGGTACCCGTCGTGTCGAGGATTTCCAGCGTCACTTCGGTCGCGGGTGATGAGAGGTAGTAATCAATGATGGCGCCGTCGGGCGGGTTTTGTCCTGCAGGCTCGTCGGCGGGCAACGGCGTGTCGGTGTTTTTGTTCCAGCGATAGCGCCAGGCTCTTTGCGGTTTGTATAAGAGCGCCGGCGATTGGCGCAGCGGCTCGATGTCGTCGAGGATCCAGAAGCCGCGGCCGTGGGTCGCGACGACGACGTCGTCTTCGTGGATGACGAGGTCGCGGATCGATGACGCTGGCATGTTCAAGCGCAGCGATTGCCAGTGATCGCCGTTGTCGAACGACACGTACACTTCGCGCTCGGTGCCGGCGAAGAGGAGGCCTTTCGTTTTCGGATCTTCGCGGACGACGTTGACGATGCCGGCGTCGGGGATGCCGCTGGTGATGTGCGTCCACGATTTGCCGCCGTCGGTGGTGCGATAGATGTGCGGTCGCACGTCGTCGAGGCGGAAGGTGTTGATCGCGGCGTACACGGTGTTCGCGTCGAAGTGCGACGCCTCCATGACCGACACTTTCGCCCACGGCACGAGTTGCGACGGTGTGACGTCCTGCCACGTCTTGCCGCCGTCGGTCGTGAGGTGAATGAGTCCGTCGTCGGTGCCGGCCCAGATGCGGTTGATCTGCAGCGGCGACGGCGCGAGCGCGTAAATCACGCCTCTCTGCTTCACCGCCGCCGCCTCGCTGCCAGCGTATTTGCCGACGTTCTTCGGCACGTCCCACGTTTTGCGCGTGAGGTCGGGGCTGATCTGGTCCCACGACTTGCCGCCGTTCGTCGTCTTCCACAGCATGTTCGATGCGAAGTAGAGAATGTGCGGATCGACGGGCGAGAACGCGATCGGCTGCGTGCGGATTACGCGATAGTCGCCGCCGCGCAAAGCTTGTGGCGTGATGACTTCCTGCTGTCCGGTGCGCCGGTCGTAGCGCGTGATCTTGCCGCCGTACACGACGTCCGGATCGAGCGGGTCCGGCACCGCGTATCCATATTCTTCGGCTCCGACGGGATGCCACTCGCGAAACGTGATCTGTCCGTCATCGCCGCGGCTCTGCACGCACGCGGATCCGCTCTCCTGCTGTCCGCCGCACACGCGATACGGAAACGCGTTGTCGGTGGAGACGTGAAACATCTGCGCGGACGGCTGGTTGTACCAGCTGCTCCACGTGGCGCCGCCGTTGACGCTGATGACCGCGCCCTGGTCGGACGCGTTCATGATGATGTTCGTGTCGTTCGGATTGATCCAGAGGCGGTGATAGTCGTCGCCGCCCGGCGCGCCGCGCAGCGAGTGCCACGTTTTGCCGCCGTCGGCCGATTTCCACGTGACGACGTTCGCGACGTAAACGACGTCCGCGTTTTTCGGATCGGCGCGCACTTCGTTGAAGTCGCCGGGACGTCCCCACAGTCGCTCGTCATCATTGACGCGCGTCCACGACTCGCCCGCGTCATCGGATCGATACACTCCGCCGCTTTCTTTTTTCGTTCCGGCGATCGCGTACAGACGTTTCGGATTCGCGGCGCAGACTTCGAGCCCCGCGCGGCCGAGGAGCTCGCCGGCGGGAAGTCCGGTCTTCAACTGCGTCCACGTCGTGCCGCCGTCAGTCGACTTGTACACGCCGCTGTCCGGTCCCGCGAACACGGCGTTCTCCCACGGGCCGTGGCGGTTTTCCCAAAGCGCGGCGTAGACGATTTGCGGATTGGACGGATCCAACACGACGTCGATGGCGCCGACGTTTTCGTCGTGGTAGAGGACTTTCTCGAAGGTCTTGCCGCCGTCCGTCGAGCGGAAGATGCCGCGCTCGGGGTTCGCGCCGTACGGATGGCCGAGGACGGCGACGAAGAGGCGATTCGGATTTTTCGGATCGACGGCGATCATCGGGATTTGCTCGCCGTCGCGGAGTCCGAGGTGCGTCCACGTTTTGCCGGCGTCGGTGGATTTGTAGATGCCGTCGCCGGTCGACAAGTCAGGCCGCTGCAGGCCTTCGCCGCTACCGACATAGATGATGTTCGGATCGGACGGCGCGATCGCGATCGCCCCGATCGAGCCGGTCGGCTGATCGTCGAAGATCGGGAACCACGTGCGGCCTGCGTCAGTCGTTTTCCACACACCGCCGTTGTTGACGCCGATGTAGAAGACGTTCGGCTGCGACGGAATGCCGACGGCGGCGACGGTGCGTCCGCCGCGAAACGGTCCGATCATCCGCCAGCGCATTTCGGCGGGAGTGGTGCGCGCCTCCGGCGCGCTTTGCGGAGAAGGCGCGCCAGAGGCGCGCACCACTCCAGTGGCGATAGCGATGGCGAGAGCGACGAGTGCGAAGCGGCGCATGACCGCGAATCCTACCGGATCATTCGCAGTGCGACGGCGGGACCTTCGACTCGGCGGGCGTCCACGGCGCGCTGCGATGATTGCCGAGGTAGGCGCGGATTGCGGCGGCGCGATCGCGATCGCCCTGTTCCATTTCTTTCTGGGCGAGCGTGGTGAGCCGATCGCGCACGACGTCGAGATGTCCGCCGACGTCGAGCTCGAACGCGAGCAGCGCCTCGATGTTGTGGCGGATGCGCGCGAAGTCGTTTTTCTGCGCCGCCGCGGTCGAGCTCTCCTCGTACATCCGCTCGACCTGCGCGACTTCGTGGATGCCGCTCGCGGCCGCGTCATTCTTCGCAAGGCGCTGCCATCCATCGTCCGGCAACTCCGCTTCGTAACCCATTGCGCTCAGCCAGCAGCCGATGATCTGAATCGCACGATCGTTGTCTTTGTCGGCGAAGAGTGCGACGCGGCGAAGGACGAGCAGCGCGTCGGCGTAAATGCCGGATGGAATCTTCGATCGCTGTGCGACGAGCCGCTCCGCGTTCTGCTTCGCGCCGGCCGCGTCGAATTGCAACTGATCGCGCGCGGCATTCACTGCGATGATCGGATATTGCGACGCCGCGCACTCGCGGATCACATCGCGCAGCACGGGCGACGGCGTGACCGAGGTGACGTCGAGCGCGCGCGCCGCGAGCGACTCGATCCAGGCGCGGCAGTGAATCTCCGGCTCTTCGTATCCGTAGAACGCCTCGATCGCTTCCTCGCTCGGCTTCGGACAGCGCTGAATTTCCTGTTGAAACGTCGCTGCGTTTCCGTCGATGCGGTCGAGCAGCGCGCGAAACAGCGGCTCGTACGTTTCCGACGTCGCGTGACCGGCGTCGAAGATGCGCTGCGTCACGCGTCGCGCGCCTTTGTAGTCGGCGGTGAAAAAGAGCGCGTAGCGATGCGCCGCGATTTCGCCGTACGTCGCGTCCGTTCCTTCGGCGCGTTTCGCGAGCGCGTCGACGACGATGCGATAGGAAACAGCGGCAGGGACGTGCGAGACGTTCGCGAATTGCTCGAGCAGCAGCGCCACGGAGCCGCTCGTCGTCGGGACGTGCGCGAGCACGGCGCGTGCGGCCGTCACGAGCCGCTCGTGCTCCGGTTGCTTGCCGAGATCCTGAACGAAATCGTCCCACGGCAAATCAGTCGAGAACGCCGGCGCCGCGTCCGCTTCGGCGAACGCGCGCTCGAGCATCGCGCGCGCATCGTTCGCGGCCGTGTCTTCTTTCTTCTTCCACGCGCCGCCGATGCACATCATCGCCAGCATCGTGCGTTTCTGCGCGACGCGCGGATCGCTCGCGCCCGTTCCCGCCGGCTTCCACTCGGCAACCGCCGCGCACACTTCGGACGCGAGCTGCGGATCGTCGGCGAACGCCTTCTTCACGTCCGCGCTGTACGGATGCGCGGGGTCCGTTCCCGCGATGTACACCTCGCGCGGCGCGTACGGCGGAAACCAGATGCCGGTCGCGCCGTCGATGCGCGCGTCGGTCGCGGCCAGCAGCATGACGGCGAGCATCACGCTCATGCGTCAAGACTACATCGCGTTGCGGATGATGTCGCGGTAGGTGAGGGCGCTGCGCTTGAATGTTCGCTTTTGTGTTGCGAAGTCGACGTGAATGATGCCGAAACGCTTCGTGTAGCCGAGGGACCATTCGAGGTTGTCGAAGAGCGACCAGACGAAATAGCCGCGGATGTCGACGCCGCTCTCGATGGCGCGCTGCATTGCCGCGACGTGCTCGCGCAGATAGTGCACGCGCAGCGGATCTTCGACCGGGTCGCTGATCGCGGCCGGCGGATCGTAGAACGCGGCGCCGTTCTCGGTGATGTATAGCGGCATCGCGCCGTAGCGGTCGCGGAACCACGTGAGGATCGTCGTGAGGCCGGGCGCGTGCACTTCCCAATCGGTCTCGGTGTAGACGGAGCTCGCGATGTGAATGTTGTCCGCGCGCTCGACGACTTTCTGCGACGCCTGCACCACGCCGCGCTTGTAATAGTTGATGCCGACGAAGTCGACCTTCGCGCGGATGTCGTCGAAGTCGCTCGCCGGAAAGTCCGGCCAGGCCTCGCCGAACAGGTCGCGCATCTCGTCGGGATACGCGCCGCGAAACACAGGATCGAGGTATTGGCGGTTCATGTACGCGTCCGCGCGTTGCGTCGCGACGCGATCGTCGTCGCTGTCCGTCGCCGGCGACTTCGGCTCGAGATTCACGACGATGCCGATGACGTGCTTCCCTTCCGCGCGATAGGCCTGCACCGAGCGTCCGTGCGCGCGCAGCAAATTGTGCGACGCGATCGGCGCCTCGAACAGATTGCGATGTCCCGGCGCGAGCGCGCCGTGCAGATAGCCGCCGTCGGTCACGACCCACGGCTCGTTCAGCGTCGCCCACCACTCGACGCCGTCGTCGAGCGCCTTGAACATCACCGATGCATATTCGGCAAACCAATCGGCGACGTCGCGATTCAGCCATCCACCGCGATCGTCGAGCGCCGCCGGCAGGTCCCAGTGATACAGCGTCGCCATCGGACGAATATTTTTCGCGCGCAGCTCGTCGACGAGCCGCCGATAAAAATCCAATCCGCCCTGATTCACGCGTCCCGTTCCCGCGGGCAGCACGCGGCTCCACGAGATGCTGAAGCGATACGCGTTGAGTCCGAGCTCCTGCATCAATCCGACGTCGCCGGCCGCGCGCCGATAGTGATCGCACGCGACGTCGCCGTTGTCGCCGTTGGTCATGCGGCCGGGCGTGTGGCTGAAGCGATGCCAGATGCTCGGGCCCGCGCCGTCGGCGAGCGGCGAGCCCTCGATTTGATACGCCGCGGTGGCCGCGCCCCACGCGAACGCGGGAGGAAAGTGGAAATCACGCGTTGACATGCTGCACAATTGTGCGTAATGTTGCGCAAAATGTAAACGGTTACATGTAACGGTCAAAGAATGACGCCGAGCCGATCGGATCTGCCCCGTCCCCGTCGTCGACGCCGTGCGGCCAACCGCCGCGCGCCCGCCGTCACGATCCACGACGTCGCCGCGCGCGCGGGCGTGTCCGTCGCCACTGTCTCCCGCGTCCTCAATCGAAAAGAAATCGTACGCGAAGAAACGACCAATCAGGTGCTCGCCGCCGCGAAATCGCTGCGCTACATTCCGAACGTCGCCGCGCGCGCGCTCAGCATCCGCCGCAGCCAGACGGTCGGCATCGTGCTGCCGGACGTGCACGGTGAGTTTTTCTCCGAAGTCATTCGCGGCATCGACGTCGCCGCGCGCAAAGACCGCTACCACATCCTCGTGTCGGGATCTCATAGCGACGTCGTCGAGATGGGCGAGGTGCTCGAGGCGATGCACGGCCGCGTCGACGGACTCGTGGTGATGGCGCCCGACGTCGCGATCGACTCGCTGCGCGAGCAGCTGCCGCGCGACCTGCCGATGGTGCTGCTCAACTCGAGCGATGAGCGCCATCCCGCGATCACGATCGACAACTACGGCGGCGCCCGCGCGATGATGCGTCACCTCGCCGGCCTCGGACACAAACGGATTGCATTCATCACCGGCCCCGCGTCGAACGCCGACTCGCGCGACCGACTGCGCGGCTACCGCCAGTCGATGCGCGGCGCGACTCGCCTCGAGATCGCCGGCGACTTCACCGAGCACGCGGGACACGAAGCCGTGAAGCAAATCCTGGCGGCGGATCCGAGGCCGACGGCGATTTTCGCGGCGAACGACTCGATGGCGGTCGGCGCATTGTCCGCGTTGCACGAAGCAGGCATCGACGTGCCGCGGCAGATGAGCGTCGTTGGATTCGACGACATCCCGATCGCGCGCTACGTGAATCCACCGCTCACCACCATCCGCGTCGAGATCGCCGAGTTGGGACGGCGCGCGTTCGCCGTGCTCGTCGAAACGCTCGCCCACCCCAAATCGCGCGTGCGGCGCGAAACGATCGAAACCACGCTCATCGTGCGGAAGAGTTCCGGCAGACAAGGAGAGACGTCATGAGACGAACGTTCACATTCGCACTGCTTATTTTGTTCATCGCCGCGACCGCGCTCGCGCAGTCGTCGACCACGGCGACGGTTCGCGGAAAGGTCACGGACAATTCGGGAGGGGCGGTGAAGGACGCGGAGATCAACGCCGTGTCGACCACCAGCGGATTCGTCCGCACCACGAAATCGGGCGGCGACGGTTCCTACACGCTCGCCGGCCTGACGCCCGGCGAATACAACATCGTCGTCGCGGCGCCGGGATTCGAGCCGGTCAATCAGACCATCACCGTGCTCGTCGGCCAGTCCCTGGAGATGACCCTGGTGGTCTCCGGGACGCAAACCGTGCGCGAGTCGATTACGGTCGTCGGGACGCAGGCCGTCGAGACGAAGACGAGTGAAGCCGCGACGAACGTGACTACGTATCAGATCGAAAATCTGCCGCAGGACGATCGCAATTTCCTCAATTTCGCGGCGTTGGCGCCGGGAATTCGCCTTTCGAAAGATCCGCTGCGCAAGGTATTCGCCGGCGACGCACAGGATCCCGAACAGACGAACGTCTTCATTGACGGCGTCAGCACGAAGAACGACATTCTGCAGGGCGGCACGAGCGGACAGGACTCCAGCCGCGGAAATCCGTTCCCGCAGAGCGCCGTACAGGAGTTCCGCGTCATTACGCAGAATTACAGCGCGCAATACGACCATGCGTCGAGCGCAATCATTACGGCGGTCACGAAGTCGGGTGGCAACGAGTTCAAGGGCAACGCGTTCGTCTATTACCAGCCGAACGGGTGGGTGGAGGAGACGGAAAAGAACTTCCAGTTCAGCACACTGGCTACGAATTCCGACTATCGCCGCCTCCAGCCCGGCGTCAGCCTCGGCGGCCCGATCATCAAAGACAAACTGAATTTCTTCGTCGCCTATGAAGGCGACGACGAAGATGCGCAGAAACCGGTCACGATCACGATCCCGCAGTTCGCCAGCCAGTTCGCTCAATACACCGGATCGTTCCCGGCTCCGTTCAAATCGAATCTCCTGTTCGGAAAAGTCAGCTGGCAGCTCTCGCCGGAGCAGCTCGTCGATGTCTCGACCAATTACCGCCGCGAGCGCGAGACCCGCGACTTCGGAAATCAGGACAGTTTCGAGTCCGCCACCGACTATAAGAATTACGTGTACGGCGGCACGGCGCGCCATCAATGGATCAACGGCAGCGCGCTCAATCAGGCGTCGGTCAGTCTGCAGAAATTCGGCTGGAACCCGCAGCCGCGCAACCCCGACCTCGTCGGCCGGCGCTATTTCGCGCCGGGATTTGCCACCGTCATCCGCATTGGCGGCGGCAGCACGACGCAGGAATTTCACCAGCGCCGGCTGGAACTGCGCGACAACTACAACTTCGCGCCGATGACGATGCATGGCTCGCACAGCTTCCAGGTCGGCGGCAACGTCGACTTCATGCACTATCGCGTGAACAAGAGCCTGAACGGCAATCCCGAATTCAAGTTCCTGCCGGATGCGAACGGCGTCTACAGCAATATCCCGTTCGAGGCCGATTTCGGCATCGGCAATCCGCGCCTGGCCACCAGCAACCGCGAATACGGTTTTTACGGGCAGGACAAATGGGATCTGAACAACAAGCTCTCCTTCGACATCGGCCTGCGCTGGGACTACGAGTCGAAGATGATCGACGCGGACTACGTCACGCCGGCGAATATCGTGTCGGCCTTGAAGGGGAAATCGTTCTCGTTCGACGGCCGCACGATCTCGATTCCGGACGAATATTTCTCCACCGGCAGCGAGCGCGAGCCGTATAAGAACATGTGGCAGCCGCGACTCGGCTTCACCTACGATCTCCGCGGCGACAGCAAGTCGGTCCTGTACGGCGGATGGGGCAAATATTATGACCGCCTCTTCCTCAATTCGACCCTTGACGAGCGTTTCCGCCTGCAATTCCCCGTCTATCGCTTCAATTTCTCGCCGGACGGCAGCAGCGGGATCAAGTGGGATCCGTCGTATTTCACAAAGGCAGGCTTGCAGGCGCTGATTGCAAAGGGCGCCGCGCATCCCGAGATTTATCTCCTCAGCAACAACACCAAGCCGCCCTATTCGACGCAGTACAACATCGGCTATCGCCAGGCGTTCGGATCGTGGCTCGGGTCCGCCAGCTATAACGTCGTGCGCGCGAAGCGCGGCATCACGTATGTCGCCGCGTCAGGCACGTGCTGCGGCGCGTTCGCGCCGGGATTCGGTGCGGTCATTCTCAATGATCCGGTCGGCAAGGATTTCTGGTACGACGGCGCGAGCTTCACGCTCGACCGTCCGTATACCGGCAGCGGCTGGGGCGTCCGCCTGACATTCACGCACGCCACGTCCGAGCAGAACGGAAATGATCTCTTCAGCCTCGACGCGCCGTCGGCGGCCGATTATGCGCGCCATCCGCGCGTGGGCTCGGAGCCGAATCGCTTCAACGCCACTCTCATTGTGGGCCTGCCGTGGGACATGCGCCTCAGCACGAATATTACGGCCAGCAGCGGCGAGGCGACTCCGGTCTTCGATTTCTCGAAGGGATTCTCGCTCGCCGGACGCCTGCAGACGGGCGTCATCAATTCCGCCGTTTATCCGCAGCGCGGGTACCGCAATCTGGACGTCCGTCTGGCGAAGGACTTCCCTGCGTTCTCCGGCGTGACCATCGGTCTGTCCGCGGAGATGTTCAACGCCTTCAATGAGACGAATTACGGCTGTCTCAACAATTTCGTCGGCGACAACAACGACCGCACGAACCTCGGCAACCCGAACTGCGTCGTCTCGCTCGGCCGCCGCGAGCAGGTCGGCCTGAAAGTGAGCTTCTGATCCTGTCCTCCTGAAGCCGGAGAAGCGCGGCGAAGGATCTCAGATGCGAATGCACTTGCCATTTCGAGATTCTTCGCCGTCTTCCCGCACCGAGGAGAGCGGGCGTCCCGCCCGCCCCCCGGAGGCGGGCAGGATGCCCGCGCTCCTCGGCGTGAGGGGAAAGGGTGGCCGAAGGCCGGGTGAGGGGCTGTCATTTCGGCAACTCGTCGCGCTCGTCTCCCTTTTCCTTGTCACCTGCGCGACGCGTCCGCCGGCTCACTCTGACGATGCGCTGCTGGACGACGTTCAGCAGCGCACCTTTCATTTTTTCTGGGACCTCGAGGATCCCGGCACGCACCTGATTCCGGACCGCGCGCCGACGCCGTCGTTTTCCAGCATCGCCGCCGTCGGGTTCGGCCTGACAGCGTACGGAATCGGCGCGGAGCGCGGCTTTGTGACGCGCGACGAGGCCGCGCAGCGCACGCTGGCGACGCTGCAGTCGCTGCTGGCGATGAAACAGGGGCCGGAGCCGCGCGGCGTGTCCGGCTACAAAGGATTCTTCTACCACTTCCTCGACATGAAGACGGCCGAGCGCTTTCAGACCGTCGAATTGTCGACCGTCGACACGTCGCTGCTCATTGCGGGCGCGTTATTCGCGCAATCGTATTTCGATCGCGACAATCCGACGGAAAAAGCGATTCGCGAGGCGGCGGAGCAGTTGTACGAGCGCGTCGAATGGCCGTGGGAACAGATCCGCGCGAATGCGATCAGCATGGGCTGGACGCCGGAGCAGGGATTTCATACATACGACTGGCGCGGCTACAACGAAGCCATGATCGTCGTGATCCTCGCCCTCGGCTCGCCGACGCATCCCGTCGATCCTTCCGCGTGGGCCGAGTATCACAAGACCGATCGTCGCGGTACGTTTTACGGACAGCAGCACATCCTCTTTGCCCCGCTGTTCGGCCATCAATACTCGCAGGTCTGGATCGATTTCCGTGGTATTCGCGACAAGGTCAACCTCGATGTCGATTATCACGAGAACTCGCGCCGCGCGACGCTCGCGCAGCACGCGTACGCAATCGAAAACCCGCAGCAATATCGCGATTACGGCCCGAATATCTGGGGACTGACCGCCTGCGACGGCCCGATGGACGCGACCGTCACGATCGACGGCCGCGCGCGTACGTTTCATTCCTACACCGCACGCGGCGCCACCGAAGGCGACATTCGCGACGACGGAACCATTGCGCCGACGGCGGCCGTGTCGTCGATCGCGTTCACACCGGAAATTGCGATTCCAGCAATCCGCGAAATGAGCACCCGCTACGGCGAAAATCTCTACACAAAATACGGCTTCCTCGATGCGTTCAATCCGACGTTGCGCACGACCGACGAGCTGAAACACGGCCGCGTCGACCCGCAACAAGGCTGGTTCGACATCGACTACCTCGGCATCGACGAAGGGCCGATCATCGCGATGATCGAGAATTACCGCAGCGGGCTGGTGTGGAACACGATGAAGAAGAATCCGCATGTTGTGCGGGGGCTGAAACGGGCGGGATTTACAGGCGGTTGGTTGGGTAAGAGCGAATGAAGGCAGAAGGCAGAAGGCAGAAGGCAGAAAGCAGAATGAAGAGAGTTCTCACCTCTGCCCTCTGCCTTCTGCCTTCTGCCTTCATGTTTTTGGCGTGCTCCCAAAAACGAGACACGCGCACCGTCATCGAGTTCTGGGGCCTCGGCCGCGAGGGTGAAGTCGTCGCGGAAATGATCCCCGACTTCGAGCGCCGCAATCCCGGGATCAAAGTCGTGATGCAGCAGATGCCGTGGATCGCGGCGCACGAGAAACTGCTGACCGCGTATGTCGGCGATGCGACGCCGGACGTTGCGCAGATGGGAAACACTTGGATTCCCGAGTTCGCGACCGTCGGTGCGCTCGACGAGTTGCAATGGCCGACCGCGGATCAGCGCGATTTCTTTCCGGGAATCTGGGCCACGAACGTCGTCGGCGGAAAGCTCTACGGCATTCCGTGGTACGTCGATACGCGCGTGCTCTTCTATCGCAAAGACATCCTCGCCACGGTCGGCTATCCGCTCGGGCCGCGCACGTGGAGCGAGTGGATCGACTGCATGGAGCGGCTGCAGCGCGAGAAAAAGAGCCGCTACGGAATCCTGATGCCGACGAACGAGCACGAGCACATCGAGGTGCTGGCGATGAGCAACGGCTCGCCGTTCCTGAAGGCCAACGGCACGCGCGGTGCGTTTCGCGAGCCGCCGTTCCGCGACGCGTTCGCGTTCTACGTCTCGCTCTTCCAGCGCGGCTTCGCGCCGAAGGTGAACAACACGCAGGTCGCGAACCTCTATCAGCAGTTCGCGCAGGGCGAGTTCGTCATGCACATCACCGGGCCGTGGAACGTCGGCGAGTTCCGGCGGCGGCTTCCGGCGAACATGCAGGACAAGTGGGCGACCGCGCCTCTGCCGGCGCGCGATGCCACGGCGCGGACCGGCATCTCCATGGCCGGCGGCGCGAGCCTGGTGATCTTTCGCGGATCGGCGCGCAAAGCCGAGGCGCGGAAATTCATCGAGTTTCTCTCGGAGCCGGCACAACAGGTGCGCTTCTATGAGTTGTGCGGCGATCTGCCGCCGCGGCGCAGCGCGTGGCGCTCGCCGGCGCTGGCGAACGATCCGTATTTCCCAGCGTTTCGCACGCAGCTCGAGAGGGTCGCGCCGTTTCCGCCGGTGCCGGAGTGGGAGCAGATCGCGACGGCGCTGTACGAACATGGCGAGATCGCGGTGCGCGGCGTGATGACGACCGACGCGACGCTGGCCGATCTCGATCGCACGTCCGACCGCATTCTCGAAAAGCGGCGCTGGGTGCTGGAGCGGAGAGCGGGCGTCCCGCCCGCACGCGGCGGGCATCCTGCCCGTCGCGATGGCCGCGGCGCGAGACGCACCGCGGCCGCGGGCGAGCCGCCCGCTCTCCCACGAGGTGCTTCGCTTTCGCGGAGCGGCGAATGAGCCGCGAGGCGCGCGCCGCGCTGCTGTTTCTCTCGCCCGCGCTGCTGGTGCTGGCGATCTTCTTCTTCGTCCCCGTGCTGGCCGGTTTCGCGCTCAGCGTCACCGACTTCGATCTCTACTCCATCGGCGACGTGCACAATCTCCGCTTCATCGCGCTCGAAAATTACGTGACGCTGCTGCGCAGCAACGTGTTCTGGACGGCGTTCCTGAACACGCTCTACTTCGCCGTCGCCGGCGGACCGCTGACGGTGGCGGCGTCGCTCGCTGCAGCGCTGCTGGTGAATGCGAAGGCGGCGCGATGGAAGCCGTTCTTCCGCACGGTCTACTTCGCGCCGGTCGTGACGACCCTCGTGGCCGTGGCGATCGTGTTCCGGTTTCTCTATCACCCGCGCTTCGGAATGATCAATCGCGTGCTGGAGAGCATCGGTCTGCACGGCGTGGACTGGCTGAGCGATCCGCTTCTGGCGATGCCGGCGATCATCCTCGTGGCGGTGTGGAAGAACTTCGGCTACAACATGATCATCTTCATCGCCGGGCTGCAGAGCATCCCCGACGAGTTGTACGAAGCCGCGCGCATCGACGGCGCGGGGGAGTGGAAGCAATTCCGCCACGTCACACTGCCGATGCTCGGGCCGACGTTTCTCTTCGTCGGCATCGTCACCGCGATCGGCTACCTGCAGCTCTTCGCCGAGCCGTATGTAATGACGCACGGCGGGCCGCTCAATCGCACGCTTTCGGCGGTCATGCTGATGTATCAGCAGGGCTTCAAGTTTTTCCGGATGGGTTACGCGGCGGCGGTCGCGTTCCTGTTGTTCCTCACCATCGCCGCGGCGACCGCGCTGCAGATGCGCCTGCAGGAACGGCGATGAAGAAAGTGCTGCTCCATTTCGCGCTGATCGCCGGCGGCCTCGTGACGTTGTTCCCGCTGCTGTGGATGCTCTCCGCGTCCTTCATGTCGACCGGCGAGGCAACGACGTATCCGCCGCACGTCCTCCCGCACGCGCCGTCGCTCGACCAATACCACGCGCTGTTCGTCCGCCTCAACATCGGCCGCGCGTTTTTCAGCAGCACGATCATCGCCGTCGTTTCGACGCTGTTCTCGCTGCTCTTCAACTCGATGGCCGGCTATGCATTCGCGCGCCTGCGTTTCCGCGGACGCGACCGCATCTTCACGCTGCTTCTCGCCGCACTCGTCATCCCCGCGCAAGTCGGCATGCTCCCGCTCTTCCTGCTGATGAAATCCCTCGGTCTGGTGAACACGTACTGGGGCGTGATCATCCCGTCGCTGGCGAGCGTGTTCGGGATTTTCCTGATCCGCCAGTTCATGCTCTCGATTCCTCAGGAGCTGCTGGAGGCCGCGCGCATCGACGGCGCGGGCGAGTGGCGCATCTACTGGTCGGTGGTGATGCCGCTCGCGCGGCCGATCCTCGCGACGCTGGCGATCTTCACGTTCATGACGACGTGGAACGATTTCATGTGGCCGCTCATCGTGCTGAGCGACGCGCGCAAATACACGCTGCCGGTGTCGCTCGCGAACCTCGTCGGCGAGCACGCGCAGGACGTGGAGCTGATGATGGCGGGCTCGGTCGTCACCGTGCTGCCGGTGCTCGCGCTGTTTTTGTTCCTGCAGCGGTACTACATCGCGGGACTGATGGCGGGAAGCGTGAAGGGATGAGCGGATGAAGGCAGAAGGCAGAAGGCAGAAGGCAGAAGTAAGAAGTCTTCGCCTGCTCGCGCTCCTTCTTACTTCTGCCCTCTGCCTTCTGCCTTCTGCCTTCATCTCCGCACAAGCCAAGTGGACTCCCCATCCCGCCGACGGCGTCGAGATGCGACTCTCCCGCGAAGGCGAGATCAACCGCCTCGATTTCGACTTTCACGGCCACGGCGGCTACGCGATCGCGCGTCGCGAAGTCGAGGTCGATCTGCCGGCGAACTATCAGTTCACGTTTCGCATTCGCGGCGAGGCGCCGATCGAGACGCTCGAGCTCAAGTTGATTCGCGGCGACGACGTGTGGTGGACGAATCGCCGCGACTTCGCATTTCCGCGCGAATGGTCGACAGTCGTGACGAAGAAGCGGCAGATTTCGTTCGCATGGGGACCGTCCGGCGGCGGCGACGCGAAACACATCAACGCGATGGAAGTCGTCGTCACTGCGGGCAGCGGAGGAAAGGGAACGGTCTGGTTCACCGATCCCGTGCTCGAAGAGTTGCTCGTGACGAACGAGATCGGCGGATTGATCATCGACTGCGCGTCGTGCAGCGTGCCGGACGCATTGCAGGAGCGCGTTGGCAATCAGCTGTTTGTGTGGCTGCCCGACGCGCCGACGCAAACACCGCGCATTGCCGGAGAAACGCGCAGCGTGACGACGCAGCCGCCTTCGTGGGCGCCGGCGAAAAATGATTTCTACTCGATCGTCGCGAAGCACGCGACGCGCGGCGAATACCCGCGCTACTTCGTCGGCGAGCAGTCGTACTGGACGGTGATCGGCGCCGACGGCGCGGAGAACGAGGCGCTGGTCGGCGAAGACGGCGCGGTCGAGCCGTTCAAGAGCGGCGAGTCGATCGAGCCGTTTCTCATCGTCGACGGCAAGCGGCTCACATGGGCGGACGTCGACATCACGCAGTCGCTTGCCGAAGGCGACTTGCCGATTCCGTCGGTGACGTGGACGACGAAGAACGCGTCGATGACGATGACCGCGGCGGTGAGCAGCTCGTCGATGCTGCAGCTGCGCTATCGCGTGCGCGGGAACGCGTCACTCCGACTCGAGAAACGGCCGTTTCAGGTGAATCCGTCGACGCAGTTCCTCAACACCGAAGGCGGCGTCGCGAAGGTGTTTCATCCGGAGCTGAAGCACGTCCCGGAGTGGTGCGCGCCTCCGGCGCGCTTTTCGAAAGGCGCGCCGGAGGCGCGCACCACTCGATGTGAAATCGACATCCCGCTGCAAGCCGGCGCGAAGCACGAGCCGTTCGAGAAAATCGCGGCGGACTGGCGCGAGAAGCTGCATCGCGTCGCGATCGACATCGCAGGCGCGCCGGAGATCGGCGACACGATCCGCGCGAACCTCGCGTACACGCTCATCCATCGCGACGGCCCCGCTCTGCAGCCGGGCTCGCGCTCGTACGAGCGCGCGTGGATTCGCGACGGCGCGCTCATCTCTTCGCTGCTGCTGCGACTCGGACATGCCGCCATCGCGAAGCAGTTCGCGACGTGGTTCGCGTCGTTTCAATACGACAACGGAAAAGTTCCGTGCTGCGTCGACAAACGCGGCGCCGATCCCGTTCCGGAGAACGACAGTCACGGCGAGCTGATTTTTCTCATCGACGAGATCGAGCGGTACACGGGCGAGAAGATTCTGCAGTCGCACAAAGAAGCGGCCGCGCGCTACATCAATGAACTGCGCGCGCAGAATCACGGCGAGTTCGAAGGATTGGTCACCGAGTCGATCAGTCACGAGGGCTACTCCGCGAAGCCGGTGCATTCGTACTGGGACGATTTTTTCTGCGTGAAAGGCGTGAACACTCCCGACTTTCGGCGCGACGTTGCGGATTCCATTCGTCGCACGATCGACAAACATCAACTCGACTACGTCCCCGCATCCGTCGAGCTCGCGGACTTCGATCCGACGTCGACGTCGATCGCGATCTCACCCCTTGGCCTCGCGACGCTGCTCCCTGAAAAGGAACTGCGCCGCACGTACGAAAAGTATCTGTCGAACCTCGCGCGCCCGCGCGCCGACTACACGCCCTACGAAATGCGCAACATCGGCGCATTGATCCGCCTCGGCGAAAAGAATCGCGCGCTGCAACTCGTCGATCTCTTCATGCTCGACCGCCGGCCGCGCGGATGGAAACAGTGGGCCGAGGTCGTGCGGACGGAGTATCGGAAAGCGGGATTCATCGGCGACATGCCGCACGCGTGGGTCGCGTCGGATTTCATCCGCTCGGTCCTCGATGCGATTGCGTACGAACGCGAAGACGGCACGCTCGTGATCGGCGCGGGAGTGCCGCGCCGCTGGCTGCCGCTGCATGTCGGTCCGCTGGCGACGAGTCAGGGCGCGATTGACGTGCGCATCAGTCGCAACGGAAAGGTCGACGTGAAGGGCGCGAGGAATTACGTGATCGCGTTTTCGGAGTCGCCGTCGAACAAGTGAAGGCGCGTCGCGTCGACGCCGAGGGAGATCGCGTCGCCGGCGCGCGGCGCTTCGTGCGGCTCGAAGATCGCGACGAGTTTCTCAGTGCCCGCGGTCGCGTAGACGATCGACTCGTGTCCGACCGGCTCGACGAGATCGACGGTCGCTTGGATGACGTGGGACAGGCTGTCCCCGAGCGCAGGCTGGAAAGCCTGCGGTACACCTAGATGTTCGGGACGGATGCCGATGATCACGCGGCGTCCGGGCTCCAGCGGCATGCGAAGCGGCAGCGTGAATGACGACGTGCGCAGCGCCGAGTCTTCGACCGTCGCCTTCAGCAGGTTCATCGGCGGCGTGCCGATGAACTGCGCGACGAATGCGTTCGCGGGATGTTCATAGACGTCGCGCGGCGTGCCGACCTGCTGGATTTTTCCCTCGCGCATGACGGTGATGCGATGGCCCATCGTCATCGCCTCGACCTGATCGTGCGTGACGTAGACCGACGTCGTGCCGAGGGATTGCTGGAGCTTCGTGATCTCGGCGCGCGTTTGCACGCGCAGTTTTGCGTCGAGATTCGAGAGCGGCTCGTCGAAAAGAAACACGGCCGGCTGCCGCACGATCGCGCGTCCGACGGCGACGCGCTGTCGCTGTCCGCCGGACAACTCTTTCGGCTTGCGGTCGAGCACGTGCGAGATGCCGAGGATATCGGCGGCGAAGTTGACGCGGCGATTCATCTCGTCCTTCGCGACGCCGCGCATCTTCAGTCCGAACTCGAGGTTCTCGCGCACGCTCATGTGCGGGTAGAGCGCGTAGCTCTGAAAGACCATCGCGATGTCGCGGTCTTTCGGCGCGAGGTTGTTGACGACGCGGCCGCCGATCGACACGGTACCGGCGCTGACGTCCTCGAGGCCGGCGATCATGCGCAGCGCGGTCGACTTGCCACAGCCGGACGGACCGACGAGCACCATCAGCTCGTGATCGTCGATGTGCAGGTTGAGATTCTCGATGACCGAGACATCGCCGTACCGCTTCGCGACTTCGGTGAACGTGACGTCGGCCATGCGCGTAGTTTAGAACTGAAAGTAAATGAACGGCGCGCTGGTATTAGGCCAGAAGAGGACGAACGCGGCGCCGATGATCGCGCACGCAACGGCCTGCACCGCGAGCGGCGCGCGCGAGAGACGCTCGTCGAGATTGCGCGGCATCGCGAAGAAGAGCGCGATCAGCGCGACGCTGGTGATGAAGTAAAGGCCGGTGAGTCCGCGGTGCGCGAGCGAGAAGTCGAAGTCGAAGACGACGAACTTTTTCATCGCGATGAACATCGCGCGGAAGTCGTGGACGCGGAACGCGATCCATGTGAGGAGCAGGCAGTAATAGAAGAGGATGCGAGGCATGTGCTTGCTGATGATCAAAAGCACGCCGTGCATCGCGCCCCAGAGCACGAAGTTCCAGCTCGCGCCGTGCCAGAGGCCGCCGAGAACCATCGTGATCATCAGATTGCGGATGCGGTAGCGGCGATTGCCGCCGAGTGGGATGTAAAGATAGTCGCGGAGCCACGTCGAGAGGCTGATGTGCCAGCGATGCCAGAACTCGCGCGGATTCTTCGCGGCGTACGGATGATCGAAGTTGAGCGGGATCTCGAAGCCGAAGAGGCGTGCGAGTGCGCGGGCCATGTCGGAGTAGCCGGAGAAGTCGCAGTAGATCTGAATCGCGAACGCGATCGTCGCGATCCAGATGACGGTGCTCGGCCAGAGGTGCGGCTTCGCGAAGACGATGCCGATCAGCGATCCGAGGTTGTCGGCGACGAGCACTTTCTTCGCGAGTCCGCGAAGAAACAGGAAGAGGATCGACGGTGAGAACTGCAACTCGACGCGGCGCTGCAGCTGCGGGAGAAATTGTTTCGCGCGAAGGATCGGTCCGGCGACGAGGACGGGGAAGAAGGCGATGAACAGCGCGAAGTCGAGCGCAGAGCGGCACGCGGGGATCTCGCGGCGGTACACATCGATCGTGTAGCTCATCGTGTGGAAGGTGTAGAACGAGATGCCGATCGGCAGGAGCACGCCGGCGATCGGTGCGCCGATCGCGTTTGCGACGAAATCGTAGTATTTGAAAAATCCGAGCAGGCCGAGGTTCGCGGTCAGGCTGACGATCAACAGCGTGCGCCGTTGCACGTCGCGCTGCTCCGCTTCGATGGCCTGCGCAATGAAGTAGTCGAGGAACGTGGTGAAGAGAAGCGGCGCGAGCAGCGGGACGCTCCACCATCCATAAAAGGTGTAGCTCGCGGCGAGAAGAATGACTTTGCGGCCGGTCGCGTTGCGGACACTCGCAACGAGCGCGATCGTGAATGCGAGAAAGACGGCGAACGCGAGCGTGTAGAACAGCATCAAACGGAATAGTTTGCCGTCACCGGAGCATTTGCATACAGTTACTGCCCCTCGCGGGCAAAATCTTTAACAATCTGCCAGCTCCTTGAACCACTCCGAAAGGGAGGGTTCCGCTAGGCCAGAAGGAGGTTTCATGAGGACTTATGAAGTCCTGTTCATCCTTTCTCCGCAAGTGACGGAGGAAGAATCCACGACGCTCATCAGCGATTTCAAGAGCGTCGCCGAGCGCAACGGCGCCACGCTGAAGAACGAAGAAGCGTGGGGTCGCCGCCGTCTCGCATATCCCATCCATAAATTCACCGAGGGTGTCTATCACCTGTTCGTGCTGGAAAGCGACTCCTCGCTGTCCGAGCTTGACCGGCGCATGAAGAACGTCGACCGCGTTCTGCGTCACGTGATCGTGCGCACGGATGAAGACCACAAGCGCGCCGACAAACTGGCGAAGCGCAATCCGAAGAAGGACCGCGCTCGTCCGGTCGCGGCCCCGGTCGCAGCCGCGGCTCCGGCTCCATCGCCCGAGGCGGCGATGGAAGGACTCGAGGAAGCGCCGCAGGCGTAAGGAGAACGACAGATGGCAACCATGTCTACAGGTGGTCCGAGAAGGGGTCCGGGCGGACCGGGTGGCGGAGACGATCGCCGCGGCGGTCCGGGCGGACAGCAGGGCGGCAAGAAGAAGTTTTTCTATCGCCGCAAGCGCGTCTGCAAGTTCTGCGTCGAGAAGATCGAGTACATCGACTTCAAGGACGTGAAGACGCTGCAGCAGTTCATCCCGGAGCGCGGCAAGATTCTTCCGCGCCGCATCTCCGGCACGTGCGCGCTGCATCAGCGCAAACTGCAGAACGCGATCAAGCGCGCGCGCATCGCCGCGCTGCTTCCGTTCACTGCTGACTGATTTTTATCGATGATCGACACGTCTCTCCATCAGAGCGAGCCGGTGATGCTGCCGGGACGGCCGTGGGGCCGGACTGTGCGCAGCATTGCCGGATATGCGCTGCTGACGGCGCTGATGATCCGCAGCGAGCTGACAGTATTCATCCCGGCGACGGTGATTCACAGCGCGATCCGCAACGGGCGCCGCTCGACATGGATCATGCTCGCGCTGGCGACGCTTTTGGGCTTCGCGCTGTTCGCGATCAACCCGGCGACCGAGCTGCAGATGATGCAGCGGTTTTCCTATCTCGCGGTGACGGTGCTGGCGATCGCACTACCGTCGATGATCGCGCTGCCGATGATCGAGCGCGGCGAAACGTTCGGCCGCGTGCTGATGATCATGCTGCTCGGCAGCGCGGCCGGCCTCGGCGTCGTCGAGCTCGGCGCGCGCGCGGCGGCTTCGTTTTCTCCGTACGCGATGTTCGTCGCCGATGCGAAAGTGACGACGGCCGTGTACGCGAAGGCGTATGCCGCGAGCGGGATGCCCGCAGCCGCGGTGACGCTCATGGAACGCTGGAATGCGTACTACACCAGCGTGCTGCTGCCGGGGGCGTTGCTCGTGATGAATGCAGTCTCGTTCGTGCTCAGCCTGATGATGATCGGCCGGCTGCGCTCGTGGTTCGAGTTCGCAGCGAAGCGCAAGCTCACGGCGCCCGGCGTCTATCTGTTCCGCAATTTCGCATTGCCGGAGTGGGCCCTGTTCGCTTTCATTCTCGGCGGCGTCGCGCCGCTGTTGAAGGGAACGCTGCAGGCGGTGAGCGCCAACATGCTGATGGTCGCGGTGTTCCTGTTCCTGCTGCAGGGATTCGCACTGCTGCGATTCCTGCTCGCGTCAGCGGGCGTCGGCTTCATCGGCGCGCTGTTCGCGTTCGGGTTCACGTTCATCACCGGCGTCGGGCCGATGCTGCTCGGCGTAGCGGGACTGTTCGATCCGTTTTTTGATTTCCGACATTACAAGAAGCGAAAGGACGACTCTCATGAAGGTCATTCTGACTGAGGAGATCCGCGGCCTCGGCACACGCGGCGACGTGGTGTCCGTGAAGGACGGCTACGCGCGGAACTATCTCTTCCCGAAAAATCTCGCGCGCGAAGCGACGACCGGTAATCTCAAGCAGATCGAGCACGAGCGCCGCAAGTGGACGGTGCTCGCGCAGCAGGAGAAGGACGCCGCGCAGAAGGCGGCGGATTCCGTGAAGGGCATCAAGATCGTGGTGCAGAAGCGCGTGGGCGAGCACGGCCAGCTGTTCGGCTCCGTGACCGCGAACGAGATTGCCGACGCGCTCGAGGCGAAGGGTGTCAATGTGGACAAGCGCCGCATCGAACTCGCGCATCCGATCAAGAACACCGGCCTGCACGACGTCGAAGTGCGACTGCACAAAGACGTCGCGGCGCACATCCAGGTCGAAGTGCAGGCGATCGGCGTGGAGAAGCTCGAAGAGACTCCCGAGGCGGCAGCCGCACCCGCGGGAAAATAAACCTCGTCCATGTCTGACGATCGTTTCATCGATTCGCCTCCCGCCGGCGCCGATGGCTGGCGGGAGGTTTGGCGCGACGATCGTCATTACCCGGGCAACTCGTTCCTGCGAAACATTTTTCGGCGCATCCTCGGGCCGGATGCGGAGCGGCAGCGAAACTTCAATCTCGTCATTCTCGATTTGATCACCGATCTGCGCAACGACATCGAAGCCGTGAGGCGCGACCTCCACGGCGACATCGAGAGCGTGCAGCGCGATGTCCGCGCGGCGGATGAAGGACTCGCAAGCGAGATCACGAAGATCCGCGAGCTGATCCCGATCGCGGCGAAGCGGAACGATGCGTTGATCGCTGCGCTCGATCAGAAGATCGAGACGCTGGCAGTGCGCATTCGGGACGTCGTCAATCCGACGGTCGGCCCCTCACCCGGCGCGGAGCCTGCCCTGAGCGGAGTCGAAGGGCGCCACCCTCTCCCCGCGGAGCGGGGAGAGGGGCAACAAGACGATGTGCTCTACCGGCGGCTCGAGGACGCGCTGCGAGGAAGCGAAGCGCATGTGCGTGCGGACGTCGCTCCGTACGTGGGGCTGGCGACAGATCATCAGCCGGTGCTCGACGTTGGCTGTGGCCGCGGCGAGCTCCTCGCCGCCTGTCGCGAAGCGGGCATCAACGCGCGCGGCGTCGACACGAACGAGCGATCGGTTGCCGATCTGCAGGCGCGCGGCTTCGACGTCGCGCTCGCCGGCGTTCCCGAATGTTTCGCATCGATCGACAACGCCTCCCTCGGCGCGATTGTCGCGATGCACGTCGTCGAGCACCTTCCTGTCGAGGCGCTGTTCGCGTTGTTCCGCGAGGCCGCGCGCACGCTGCGCGAGGGCGGGCTGCTGATGATCGAGACTCCGAATGCGGAGTCGCTCGTCGTCTCCGCCTCCGATTTCTGGCGCGATCCGACGCATCTCGCGCCGCGTCACGCCGCCGCGCTGACGGTGCTCGCGCGCGAGCACGGCTTTGCGATCGACGAAGTGCGCGCGGTGCACGAGCTGCCTGAAGGAATGCGCATCCCGATTTTGCCGGCGGACGCGCCTGAATTGCAGCGCGTGGTGCACGCGATCAACGATCGTCTCTTTGCACCCCAGGACCTGCGATTGATCCTTCGCCGTACGGCCTGACGTCGACGACGACGCGCGCGGGCGGGAGCGGGGGCTCGCCGTGCGGAAGAATCGCGCCGAGGATGAGACCGGAGACGAGTCCGCCAAGGTGTGCGGCGAGATCGATCTGCGGGATCATGGCTCCGATCGCGAGGTTTGCGCCGATCCAGAAAATCAGCTGCCGCACGATGCTGCGCGCCGCGCGCTCGTCGCGCCAGCGCGGCGATCGGCGGACGGAGAAAATGAACGCGCCGAGGATGCCGAAGATCGCGCCGCTCGCGCCAACGGATGCGCCTATGTTGTGGAAGTAGCTCGTCAGCGATGCGGCGATGCCGGTGACGAAGTAGATGAGGACGAAGCGGCGCGTACCGAACATCAATTCGTACAAACTTCCGAGCTGGTACAGCGCGAAGAGGTTCATGCCGAGGTGGAGGAAGTCTCCGCGAATCGTGCCGTCGCCGTGGAGGAACATCGCGCTGAGAAGGCGCCAGTACTGGCCGTCGTTGATCCATTCCGGAACAATCGCGCCGAGGTAGGCGAGCTTGCGGAAGTCGACCCATGCACCGGTCACGATCTCGACGCCGAAGCCGATGAGGATCGCGACGATCAGCGCCATCGTGGCAGGCATTGCGCGGCGAATCACTTCCGCTCCAGGAGCGACGACGTGCGGCGCATCAGGAAGTGTGCGAATCGCGGGAAGAGCTCTTTCAAACGCATGTAGGTCATGGCGAGCAGCGGAAGAATACGGCGATAGCGGCCGTCCTCGGCCGCGTTGCAGATCGCGCGCGCGACGCGCTGCGGTTTCACGGCGATCATAAGACGCGACGCGGTCGGCATCATGCCGCGTTCCGCTTTCACGAAAAATTCGCTGTCGGTCGTGCCGGGGCAGACCAGTGCAACGCGTACGCCGCGGGACAGCACCTCATCGCGCAGCGCCTCGGTGAAGCCGATCAGCGCGAACTTCGTCGCGCAGTAGCCGCCCATCCGCGCGAAGCCCATGATGCCGGTAATCGAGGAGACGTTCACGATCGTTCCCTCGCTGCGCTCGAGCATCTGCGGCAGCACCGCCTGCGTGCAGTGCACGGTGCCGAAATAATTCGTGTCCATCAGCTCGCGCAGCTCGCCGGGATCCGCGTCGGCAATCGCGTCAAAGATCGCGAAGCCGGCATTGTTGACGAGCACGTCCACGCGCTGCGCTGCATCGATGAGACGCTTGCACTCCTCCGGCTTCGTCACGTCCGTTTGCACGGCGATAGCGGAAACGCCGAGCGCGCGGCAGGCGGCCGCGGTCTCCTCGAGCTGCGGCATGCGCCGCGCACCGATCACGACGTTGGCGCCGCGGCGGGCCATTTCGATGGCCGTGGCGCGGCCGATGCCGCTCGACGCGCCGGTGATCACAACTGTCTTTCCGCGTAAATCCATTCGATGCCGGACGAGAGTTTATCGGCAGAGTTCTCGCATTTGACACTGCAAAAGTGCGACCCCTATACTCCGACCGCAGTTCATCCTCTGGCTCATCCGAGCCACGCCCGTGCCGGCCTTAGGGAGGTTCCGATGCCATTCGAGGAAGTGAAAAAAGTCTGGATGAACGGGCAGCTGGTGGATTTCGCCGATGCGAAAATCCACGTTTTCACGCACGCGGTCCACTACGGATCGGGTCTCTTCGAAGGCATCCGCTGCTACAACACGAAACGCGGTCCCGCGGTCTTCCGCCTGCCGGAGCACACGCGCCGCCTCTTCGACAGCGCCAAGATTTACCGGATGGATCTGCCGTTCACGATGGACGAGATCAGCCAGGCCTGCATCGATCTCATTCAGGCGAACGAGTTCGAAGACTGCTATCTCCGTCCGGTCGTCTATCGCGGCTATCACTCCCTCGGCGTGTTTCCCGGCGCGTGCCCGGTCGACGTCGTGATCGGCGCATGGATCTGGGGCAAGTACCTCGGCCCTGAGGCGATCGAACAGGGCGTCGACGTGCGCGTGTCGTCGTGGAACCGCATGGCTCCGAACACGTTCCCCGCGCTCGCGAAAGCGACCGGCAACTACATGAACTCCATCCTGATCCGGCAGGAAGCCGCGATCGACGGGTACTCCGAAGGCATCGCGCTCGACGTCAACGGATACGTCAGCGAAGGATCCGGCGAGAACATCTTCATCATTCGCGACGGCCGCATCTTCACTCCGCCCCTCGGCGCCTCGATCCTCGGCGGCATTACGCGCTCGAGCATTCTCAGAATCGCCCGCGACTTCGGCTTCGAAGTCGTCGAGACGTTCATCCCGCGCGAGATGCTGTACATCGCCGACGAAGTCTTCTTCACTGGAACCGCGGCCGAAGTCACTCCCATCCGCTCGATCGACAAGATCACGGTCGGCAACGGCCGTCGCGGTCCGATCACGGAGCGATTGCAGAAGGAGTTCTTCGCCTACATCGGCGGCGACATCCCGGATCGCTACAACTGGCTGACGCCCGTGTACGCGGAGAGCGAGACGAAGGCGCGGAAGCCGGCATTGGTCGCGGGCTAGCTCCCGCGCTGCGCTAGATCATTCCTCCCTCCATCATCGAGTAGTAGCCGTGTGCTCCGATCACGAGGTGATCGACGAGGTGCATGTCGGCGAGTCGCAGCGAATCGCGCAGGCGGACCGTGAAGCTCTGGTCGTCCTTTGACGGCGTCGGATCGCCCGACGGGTGGTTGTGATAGATCACGAGAGCGTGGGCTTCCTCCATCAACGCGAACCGCAGGATGTCGCGTGTGGATACGAGCGTCTGGTTCACGGTGCCGACGAAAATCTCGCGATCTCTGAGGATGCGATAGCGCGCGTCGAGCAGCGCGGCGCCGAAACGCTCCTGCCGAAAACGCGCGCAGCGGGTGACGAGGTCACGGCCAAGGGCGGTCCTGTCGTAGTCCGGCGGACCTTTCGTCTGGCTGTTCGCGATGCGGCGCGAGAATTCGATCGCTGCCGCGATGCGCGCAGCCTTCGCGGGCCCGATGCCGGGGATCGTAGCGAGTTGATGGAGATCGCGTTGCCTGAGCGCCGGCATGCCCTGGTAGAGCAGCTCGCGCGCGAGCTGAATCGCGTTCTTGCCTCGAACGCCGGAGCCGAGGAGGATCGCCAGCAGCTCGGCATCCGACAGCGTTTCCGGCCCGTGCTGGAGCAGGCGCTCGCGCGGGCGTTCATCCTGGGGAAGGTCACGGATTATGTCGGTCATCGTTGTGCCTCCAATACGGCGTTGATGATGGGCGGTGTGGCGACAGCGGCGCGCTCGGCGATCGCGAAGCTGCAGGCGGTGCTGGTGCTGCTCGCGTCGGGATTGATGTCGATCGAGAGGCCCTTGTGCATCGAGATGAAGCCGGCGGCGGGATAGACGATGCCGGACGTGCCGATGACGAGGAGGAGGTCGGCGGCGCGGATCGCGCTGACGGCGCGCGCGACGGCGTCGTCGGACAGCATCTCGCCGAACCAGACGACGTCGGGGCGCAGCAGCGCTCCGCATTCGCATCGCGGCGGGAGATCGGTGAATGCCTCGACGCGCATCTGCACGCGATGGTCTTTCGTGCAGCGGACGCGAAAGATGTTGCCGTGCAGCTCGATGACGTTCGGTGCGCCCGCGCGCGTGTGGAGGTTGTCGACGTTCTGCGTGACGACGATCGCGTCGGTGAGGCGCGCGACGGCCTCGTGCGCCGGGTTCGGCTTCGCCTCGCGGATCAGATCGCGGCGCGATTCGTACCACTCCCAGACGAGGAGTGGATCGCGGCGGAAGGCTTCGGGTGTCGCGAGGTCTTCGGCGCGGAAGTTTCGCCAGAGGCCGTTCGCGTCGCGGAAGGTCGGGATGCCGCTGTCGGCCGAGATGCCCGCGCCGGTGAAGACGACGACACGGCGAGGCTTGCTGCGTTGAATGGCGAGGACGGCTTCATCGAAGCTGCTCATGCGCAGCAGCATAGGGTGAGGATGTCAAGGGACCCCACGGAATCTACGGATTCGGGGGATCCCGGACGTTCCGAGGGCAACGTTTCTTGTGCAGTTGGATACTGCGTGTAGAACGGACGTTTTACGCCTTCGGAATCACGTCCTCATGAATCTCGATGAAGGCGTCCTTGCGCAGAGTGTCGATATACGCCTTGTAGTCGCGCTGGAACGTTTCTTCGTCGGCGTCGCGGCGGAGTTTTTCTTTCACGGACTCGAATGCCGGCACCTCGGACGGGAGGCGCTGTTCGACTTTCATGAGGAACCACGCCGACTTCGTCTCGATCGGTCCGAGGATCGTGCCGGGAGCGGCGTTGAAGACCTCGCGATCGAGCTCGCCGACGAGATCGCCTTTCGCGACTTCGCCGAGGTCGCCGCCTTTGTCTTTCGAGGCGGACTCGGACATCGTGGACGCGAGCTGGGCGAAGTCGGTTCCGGCTTTGCGCGCGGCTTCCGCGACTTCATTCGCGCGCGTGTGCGCTTCTTCGAGTTTGGCCGCGTTGTCCGGCTTCAGCACGACGATCTCCCGCAGGTGCGCGCGTTCCGGAAGGCGAAAGCGTTCCTTCTCGCGGTTGTAGCGCTCGCGCAGCTCGGGATCGCTCAGGTCGGCGCGATTGCGCAGCTCGCGCGAGAACACCTTCTGCGTGACGAGCGTCTCGCGCAAGCGCGCTTCCATGTCGGTGCGCGTCATGCCGGACTGTTTGAGCGACGCTTCGAACTGCTCGTCGCTGGTGATGTTGTATTGCTGTTTGAGGTGATTGGTCGCTTCTTTCATCTCGGCGTCACTGACGCTGATGCCGAGGCGATCGGCGCGGTCTTTGATGAGCAGCTCGCTGATCAGCTCGTTCACGAGCGCCTTGGTGGCCTGCTGTTTCAGCGATGCGGCCTGCGACGGCTCGGCGGACTGATCGATCTCCGCCTTTTTCTCGCGGAGTCGCCGCTCGTACTGCGTGCGGGTGATGATGCGATCACCGACGCGGACGACGACGGCTTCGAGAAGCTCGGATGCGGACGCGGCGGTCGCGACGAGAGCGATGGCGAGAGCGAGAACAATCTTTTTCATAGCGGTTTTTGGTTCAGACGGGCAGTGGGCAGAACAGGTTACAGCATCCAGTTTATTCATCCGTGGTCTTCGGAAGCGTGCCGGAGTAGCGGAAGGGGAGGCGGCGGGTGAGGACATCGAGCTGCATCTGCTGGCGGCTCTGGGCGACGAGCTGAGCCACGCGCTCGCGCAGCGCATCTTCTCTCATGCGGACGCGGATCAGCGGCGCGGCCGAATCGGCGTCGAGCGTGCCGGGCGCGCGGCGCTCGTCGACTCGGAAAATGTGGAAGCTGGAATCCGTCTGGATTGCGTCGCTGATCTGGCCCGGCTTCAGTTTGAAGATCTCGTCCTCGAACATCTTCGGCAGCTCGCCGCGGCTGACGAAGCCGATCTCGCCGCCGCGTTTCGCGTTCGGCGCGCTGGAGTGCTGGCTCGACAATTCGTCGAAGGATGCGCCGCTGCGCAGCTGTTTGACGATGTCGTTCGCGAGCGCTTCGTCGTGGACGAGGATCTGGCGCACGCGCACTTCCTCGCCGCTGCGAAAGTCGCTCTGGTGCTGCTCGTAGTATGCCTGGATGTCCGCCTGCGACGGCTCCTGCACCTCGGACGCGATGTTTGCGAGCAATTTCTCGCGCCGCATGTCGTCGCGTTTCTCGATGACCGTTGCACCGGCTTCACTGCGCACCGCGGCGGCGATTTTTTCGGCGGGGACTTCGACGCCGTGCGCGGCCGCGTACTCCGACAGCACGACTTCTTCCACGAACTGGTCGAGCATCGCGCTCGCGACCTCGGGAGTCAGTTGCGCGAGGTCGGTGCCGGCGTTGCGATCGAGGTAGCGCTTGAGATCGGAGAGCGTGATCATGCGCTCGTTCACGCGGGCGATGACGTCCGGCGGAATGGCCGGTTTTCGCTTGCAGGCAGTGAGCAGCGCGGGACCGACGAGCAAAAGGGCAACGATGCGGCGCAGCATCGGATGGGCGGCCGGAGTGTAGCACGTGCGATCATGACGGAGTGGCCATCGCGCGGCGGCTTGAAGACCTGACGGCGGCGGACACGAGCCGGTTCGGCGGGAAGGCCGTGCAGTGCGGCGTGCTGCTGCAAGCGGGGTTTCCTGTGCCCGAGGGAATCGCGATCGCGTTCGAGGCGGGGGATGAGGCGCATCTGCCGGAGGATGCGCGCGTGTGGACCGCAGCACGCCCGTCGATGCGGTTTGCCGTCCGGTCGTCGGCAGCGGACGAAGACGGCGCCGGCAACTCCTTCGCGGGCATTCACGAGTCGGTGCTCGACGTCGGCGCGGCTGCGATCGAGGAGGCGATTGCGACGTGTGTTGCGTCGATGTCGTCGGATCGCGCGCGTGCGTATCGCGAGGCTCGCGGGCTGGATGCTGGAGTGGTGCGCGCCTCCGGCGCGCCCCCGCCCGAAGGCGCGCCGGAGGCACGCACCACTCCGATGCCTCGCGGTGCCGCGGTGCTGATCCAGCGCATGATCGAGCCGCTGCGGGCTGGAGTCGCGTTCACGGCCGATCCGATCAACGGCGATCGCGACACGATCGTGATCAACGCGGCGGCGGGACGCGGCGAAGCGGTGGTGAGCGGGACGGTTGCGCCGGAAGAGACGCGCGTGCGAAAGAGTGAGGCGCGCGAGCCATTGGCGAAATTAATGCTGCGCGTGGAGGAGCATTACGGCGCGCCTCAGGATGTCGAGTGGTGCGATGACGGCGCCTGCATCTGGATCGTGCAATCGCGGCCGATCACGTCGATGCCAAACCGGATGGCGGATGGCGGATGGCAGATGGCGGGAGAAGATGCCATCCGCCATCTGCCATCTGCCATCCAGGATGGCATCGAGTGGTCGCGCGCGAATCTGCGCGAGGTGTTGCCGGATCTTCCCGCGCCGGGAGTCGCGGAGATGCTGCAGGACATGATCAGCACCGCGTATGCGCGCTCGTTCGGCACGCTGCTCGATCCGAAGCTCGGGCCGCTGGAGCGCATCATCTGCGGGCGGCCGTACTTCAACATCACGCAGTTCCGGCGGATCGCGCAGATCACGGGGCAGTCGGAAGCGGCGATGCTGCGCTCGATCGGGCATGCCGGCGACTTCACGCCTGAGGAGGAGAAGCGCTCGAAGATCCGGCTGCGCAATCTGCTGCCGGTTGCGCGTCCGCTGCTGTACACGGCGTGGCATCAGCTGCGGATTCGAAGCACCGTGCCGAAGCGTGTCGACGAGCTGCGCGCGATTCATGCGCGCTATCGAGCGATGGACGCCGGCGCAGCGACGGATGATGAGCTGCTGCAGCGTCTGCGCGACTGGCGCGACATCTCGTACGACTACATCTTCCCGTCGTTCATGCTCGCCGGGGTCATGACGTTCGAGCGGATCGTTTGCGACCTGTGCGCGAAGCGCGGCGTCGACGGCGACCGCGTGCTGCACACGTGGCTCAGCGCGGGCGAGCGATCGGTTTCATCGCAGCAGGGGATGGATGTGCTGCGCGTCGCGCGCGGCGAGCTGACGCTCGACGCGTTTCTCGAGCGCTACGGACATCGAGGGATCTACGAGACCGATTGGTCGTTGCCGCGATTCGCGGAAGATCCGACTCCGATTCTGGATGCTGTGCGCGCGCATCAAGCCGCAGGCGACATTCCCGATCCGGAGGAGATCGCGCGGAAGCAGAACGAAGTGTGGGATCGGCTCCGTCGCGACGTGAAACCGGGATGGCGTTTGAACTGGCTGCTGCTGCGCATCAAGTGGATGTACCTCTGGCGCGAGCGCTATCGCTCGGAGCTGATCCGCGTGATCGCGGTGCTGCGCGCCTGGCATCTGGAGCTCGCGCGGCGGTTCATTGCGCGCGGATGGCTCGATGACGTCGACCAATATTTCGCGCTGACGCTCGACGAGCTCGCGAGCGATCCGTCGACGTATCGTCCCGTTGCGAGCGAGAAGCTGCGGCTGCGCGCGGAGTGGGCAAAGATCGAGATGCCGTTGCTGATCGGTGGAGGACGGGCAATCCTGCCTGTCCGCGAAACAGTGCAAGGACAGGCAGGATTGCCTGTCCTCCACGGGCACTGCATCAGCGCGGGCTTCATCGAAGCGCCGGTCTGCGTCGTTGCGCATCCCTCCGACATCACGCGCTTTCCTCGCGGCGCGATTCTCGTTACGGCCGCAACCGATCCTTCGTGGACGCCGCTCTTCACGCTGGCCTCGGGGGTGATCGTCGAAGTCGGCGGGACGTTGTCGCATGCGGCGACGGTCGCGCGTGAGATGGGATTGCCGGCGCTGGCGAACGTTCGCGACGCAACGAAAGTCCTGCGCGACGGAATGCGCGTGCGGCTTGACGCGACGAACGGTTACGCCGCGATTGTCTGAAGCAGTTGCTCGATCGCGCTGATCACCTGCGTTCCGTGCTCGCGCAGCGGGAAGGACAGCACGCCGTTTGGTGTGAACTTCGCCTGCGGGTTCTCTCCGATGAAGTGCAGCAGCTTGTTCGGATCGACTTTCGCGTGCTGCGTGAGCTTGATGACGCCGCGCGCGCCTTCGCGCACGATCGACAGCACGCCCATTTTCTGCGCCTGCCACTTCACGCGCACGAAGTAGAGAAGGTTCTCGACGTTCGGCGGGAGTGCGCCGAAGCGGTCGCGCATCTCGTTGCGAATGTCCTCCAGCCGCTCCTCGGTCGATGCCGATGCGATCTTCTTGTAGAACGTCATCCGCAGATTTTCTTCGGCGATGTACTCGTGCGGGATGTAGATGTTGACGCCGAGGTTCATCGACGTCTCGACTTCTTCTTCGATCTTCTCGCCCTTCATTTCTCGAATCGATTCCTCGAGCAGCTTCGTGTACATCTCGAAGCCGACCGCGGCGATCTGTCCGGACTGTTCGCCGCCGAGGATGTTGCCGGCGCCGCGGATTTCGAGATCGCGCGCGGCGATGCGGAAGCCGGCGCCGAGGTCGGAGAACTCCTGGATCGCGGCGAGACGTTTGCGCGCGTCGCCGGTGAGTACGCGATCGCTGGGAACGAGCAGGTAGCAGAACGCCAATCGATCGCTGCGGCCGACGCGTCCGCGTAATTGATAGAGCTGCGAGAGGCCGAAACGCTCGGCGTGATTGATGAGGATCGTGTTGCACGCGGGGATGTCAATGCCGTTCTCGATGATGGTCGTCGCAAGGAGCAGATCGAACTTGCGCTCGATGAACGCGAGCATCGCGCGCTCCAGCTCGCGCTCTTCCATCTGTCCGTGTCCGACGATCACGCGCAGGCCGGGCACGAGCTTCTCGAGATACTCCTTCATCATGTAAATCGACTCGACGCGGTTGTGGACGAAGAAGACCTGTCCGCCGCGGCCGGTCTCGAACTCGATCGCCTCGCGGATGAAGTCGTCGACGAACGGCACGACCGCGGTTTGAATCGCGAGGCGGTCTTTCGGCGGCGTCTCGATGATCGAGATGTCGCGGATGCCGACGAGCGACATGTGCAGCGTGCGCGGGATCGGCGTCGCCGACATCGCCAGCACGTCGACCGATTTCTTGATCTGCTTCAGCCGCTCTTTCTGTCCGACGCCGAAGCGCTGCTCTTCGTCGACAATCAGGAGGCCGATGTCTTTCCACATCACATCTTTTGACAGCAGACGATGCGTGCCGATGACGAGATCGATCTCGCCGGTCTCGATCTTCTTCAGGATCTCGCGCTGTTCCTTCGCGGAGTAGAAGCGCGTGAGCAGCTCGATCGTCACGGGGAACGACGCGAAGCGGCGAAGGAACGTGCGGTAGTGCTGATACGTGAGCACGGTCGTCGGCGTGAGGACGGCGACCTGTTTCCCATCCATCACCGCCTTGAACGCCGCGCGCATCGCGACCTCGGTCTTGCCGTAGCCGACGTCGCCGCACAGCAGGCGGTCCATCGGCTTGCGCGTCTCCATGTCGCTCTTCACGTCGTCGATCGCGGAGAGCTGGTCTTCCGTCTCGTCGAACTCGAATGCGTCTTCGAAGTCGAATTGCCACGGCGAGTCTTTCGCGAACGCGTGGCCGTGCACCATCTGGCGCGTGGCGTAGAGCTTGAGCAGCTCGTCAGCCATGTCGCGCATCGCTTTCTTGACCGAGGCCTTCGTGCGCGCCCAGGTGGTGCCGCCGAGTTTGTCAAGGCGCGGCTGCGCATCCTCACCCGCGGTGTAGCGCTGGATGAGATTGAGATTCTCCATCGGCATCAGCAGCCTGCCGCCGCCGGAGTACTCGATCTGCATCACCTCGCGCTCGGTCTCACCGAACGGGATGCGCTGCAGGCCGACGAAGCGGCCGACGCCGTGATCGACGTGCACGATGTAGTCGCCGGCTTTGAGGTCGCGCAGGTCGGAGACGAACGCGTCCGACTTTCGTTTGCGCCCGCCGACGCGCGTCGACGTGGGCGGCTCGAACAAATCCCATTCGGAGTAGGCGGTGAGGCCGATCTCTTCGAAGACGAAGCCCTTCGCGAGATTGCCGCCGGTGATCGTGAGCGCCCCAACGAGATCGAACTCTTTGAGGAGCCGCTCGATTTTCTCGACGCCGCCTTTCGTCGCGGCGAAGAAAAGCTGCTCGCGCTCTTCCTTGCGCACGTCGGTCGCGAATTCGCTGAGGCGATTTGCGTAGCGCTCGGTGGAGTTCGCATGCACACGCAGTTCGGCGGGCTGAGAGCCGGCCGCTCCACCGATGTGCACTTCGCTGAACGCCACGCGCGCGTGTCCCAGGAAGTCGAGGACCTCGGAACCGGGCGCGATCAGCGTTTCGGGCGCGTAGACGGCGCGCCCTTTTTCGGCGGCCGCTTCGTATTCGTTGCGCAGCAGCGCTTCGTATTTCGCGATCATCGTGGTGATTTGATCGGGCTCGATGAGGATCAAATCCCAGTTGCTGATGTATTCGGCGAACGTGACGGTGTCGACGGCGACCGGGACGTAATGCTCGATGCCGGGGAACGTGCCGTTCTCCTGCAGGCGATCGATTTTTTCCGACACGTCGTACTTGAACAGCGGATCCATGAAGTCGCGCGAGAGGCGCTTCGCGATGCGTTGGCGGATCTCGCGCGTGAGCGGGAACTGCGCCATCGGATAGACGGTGACGGGGCCGGACGCATCCGCGGAACGCTGCGTCTCGACGTCGAACCAGCGCAGCGAGTCGATCGTGTCGCCGAATAACTCGACGCGCACCGGCTGCGACGTGTTCGGCGGAAACAGATCGAGGATGCCGCCGCGGAATGCGAACTCGCCGGCTTCGCCGACGAGATCCGTGCGCACGAATCCGTTCTCCACCAATTTCTCGAGCAGCTGCCGCATGTCGAGCTCGTCGCCTTCGGCGAGCCGCACGATGCGCTCGCGAAATGCGTCCGCAAGTGGCAGGCGCTGAAAGAGCGCGCGCGATGGAACGATGAGCACGTCGGACGCGCCGTCGATCAGCATGCCGAGCGCGCGGATCTCTTCGCGGACGACGCCGAGCGACGGCGCGACGTCCTGATACGACGAGAGTGACGGCGACGGATACACCGACACGCACTGCGGCTCGCGATGAAAGAGACGCAGCGCGTTTTCGAAATCGTCGACAGCGGCATCGCCGGGCGTGACGATCGCGACGCGGCGGCGGTGCTGATCCTGCAGCGCGGCGATCAGCAGCGCGCGCGCCTCGACGGACGCGCCGGTCACGTCGACGCGATCATTCGCGATGCGCTGAAAAAACGAAGCCTTCGCGACACGCGCGCGAAGGCCATCGATGAGAGCGTCGTTGCGGTCCACTAAGGAGTGAAATATCCCTTGATGGTCCTCGCCGTCAATTTCGGAGAATCGATCACGACGCGCACGGCGCGCCATTCGTTCGTGCGGCCGAAGTCGCTGATCTGGTATTTGATTGCGAACTGCGCGCGCAGGTCCTTCTCGATCGCTTCGTAGCGCGCCATCAGGTTCTGCTGTGTCGCGGTCGCGACGAAGCCGCCGGTCTCGCCGGCGAGGTAGCGCAACCGCTCGAGGTCGCGCGCCTGTTCGTCGCCGCCTTCGTACAGGATGAAGTACAGCGGAATCGCCGCTTCGCGTGCGAGCTTCTGCACGTCTTCGTACGATTCGAACGATGAGGTATCGCTGCCGTCGGTGAGCAGCACGATGGCGCGGCGGTTCTTTTCGTCGCGCAGCTCGCGGATCGCGCTGTTGATCGCATCGTACAGCGCGGTCTGTCCCTGCGGCTTGATGCCGACCAGCGCCTTTGCGACGAGCTCGCGGTCGTCGGTCAGCGCCTGTTTGCGCCGCGGCACTTCCTGAATCGCCGTCACGCTGCAGCGGTCCCCTTCTTTGAGCGCGCGCTGCACGAATTCCGATGCCGCCTTCGCGGCGTGTTCCATCGAGTACGTCATGCTCGCCGAGGAGTCGACGACGAGCGCGATCGAGATCGGCTGATCGAACGCCTTCCCGAACTCGATGATCTTCGCCTCGGTGCCGTTATCGATGATGCGGAACTTCGACCGGTCGACGTCGTCGTGCGTCAGTCCGTTGCGATCGACGACCGATACGAAGATCGGCACCGTGCGAATCTGCATTTCCTCGGAGTGCACGTTTCCGGCGGGCGACCAGAAGTCCGCGGCTTCATCGCCGGCTTTGGTGCGCGCGGTCACTTGCACGAAGCCGCTCGCGAGGACTGCTTCCGGAACGGTGAACTGATACGGCTCCTGATTCACCGTCGCGATCGCCTGTCCGTTGTCCCACAGCGACACGGAGTCGATCGGATCTTCTTTTGGCGAAGTCACGAATGCCTCGAAGAGCCGCGCGCCGAGATCGACCGGCTTCACGTTCACGCTGAGCGGGAGATAGCCGCGGTTGATGGTCGTGTACCACTGCACGCGCTTGCCGCCGGGCGACGTGACGACCACCGTGATCTTGTGCTGGATCGCGGATGGGCCGAAGTCGACGTTGAGGTGATACGGCGACATCAGACCGTCGGCGACTTTTTGTCCGTCGACGAGCACCGCGACTTTCGCGTTGTCGATGCCCGGCTCGATGGCGAGGTCAACCACACCGGTGTATTCGCCTGAGACTTCGGTGTGCTTGCCGCGTTCGAGGAGGAGTTGGGAGTTTGCCGCGGCGGCGGTCGCGTAGACCGCCAGCAGGAAGGACGCGAGAACTACCTTTTGTGACTTCATACACCCGCCTTGCTCCAGGCTGATGCAAGTTCGTCCGGGGCCTCGCAGCAGCCTAACCAATCACCTAGTTACATGGGGGCGGACATCTCCAAGGATAGTGCCAAGAGGTCGAAAAGGGTTTCATTCTCCGTAAATTCGCCGGTACTCGTTGCGATTTCGATTGACCGTCTTCACGTACAACTTCGTTTCCGCGAAGGGAATGGACTCGATGAACAGATCGATGTCGGCGGCGGCCTTCCAGCTGCGCACGGCATCCTCGCCGGCGTTGTAAGCCGCGACCGCGAGCGTGTGATTGCCGTTCATCAGCGCGAGCTTCTGCGAATATTCGGCGGCGCCGACGGCAATGTTCGTCGCGGGATCGAACAGCGCGTCGCGCGTGACTTCGCCGAGTCCGCCCGCCGCCGCGATGCGCGACGCCTCCTCGGGCATGATCTGCATCAGTCCGACCGCGCCGGCGTTCGACACCGTCGACGGCTCGAACGCGCTCTCCTGCCGGATGATCGACGCGATGAGATAAGGATCGAGTCCGCGCTTCTCCGCTTCCGCGCGAATCGCCTCCCAATGCGGCAGCGGAAAGAGAATCTCCCAGAAGCGGCGAGGAATGTTCGCTCCTCCGTGGCGTACGAACTGGCGGAACTTTCGCTGCAACACGCCGTTCGCTTTCAGCGGCTCGCCGCCTTTCATGTAGACGTCGGCGAGCATGAACTGCATCGCGGGGTTGTCGGCGTAATTCGCGGCGATCAGTTTCATCTCGCGTGTTGCGTCGCGCGGCAGGCCGATGTCGAGCAGTTCGTTGACGACGGCGAGTCGTGGCTCGCTCGGAAGCGTGGCGATGTCGGGGAACGGTGTCGCCGGCTGTGTGGACGACGTCACGCCCCACAATTCCTTCGCGCGATACGCGTAGTAACTGAACGGATATTCGTCGAGGATTTGCCGCGCTTTCGCGTCGCGCTCGGCAGTGCGTCCCGCGCGATCGAGCAGCTTCGCCGACCAGAACAGCGAGTTCGTTTTCCAGTCGCCGTCGGGATACGACGCGATGTAGCGATCGAACGTCTGCAGCGCTTCCTGATCTTTTCCGGCGAGGAGATACGTGAAGCCGAGGTTCCAGAGATTCTCGCCGTCGGTACCGGCTGCGCCGGCGTCGATCGCTTTCTTCAGGTTGTCGATCGCGCGCGTGTAGTCGACCTCGTCGGTCGAGTAGTACTTCGCGCGCAGAATGTTCGCTTCGGGAGTGGCAATTTCGTCCAGCGCCGCGAGAAACTCGGCAGTCTCGTCGTTGCGCCACGCGGCGCGCGCGCGCAGCAGCGCGAGCGCGGGATCGGTGAGCTGCATGTCCGCTGTTTCCGTGAGCAGCTGGCCGTAGTGACGCGAGTTAAAGAGCGCGCGCAACCGCGCGGCGCGCACTTCATCCGTGCGCGTCAGCCGATCGAAAATCTCGAGCGCCTGATCGTAGTGATCGGTTCGCGCGAGTTTCTGCGCCAGCGCGAACTGATCCGCCTCGGAGAGCTTCGCGATTTCGTCGCGCACCGCCGCGTAGTTCTGTTCGGTGGAACGGCCGCCCGCGTAATCATTGAGGAGACGCATGCGCGTTGCCGACGCGAGATCGGCGCGTCCGTTTTGCGCGAGCGCACCCGCCATTGCGACGAAGTCCGGCTCTGACAACTCGTCGATCGGAATCGACTTCGTCTGCTCGAACGCGAGATCCGTTCGAGTGGTGCGAGCGTCCGTCGCGCCTTCTGGCGGGGACGCGCCGGAGGCGCGCACCACTCCATCCAGCTGCGCGTAAATCGCGGGAAGCCGCAGGCGCGCGACCGTCGTCGCGGACGACATGTCGCCGAGGGCGATGATCTCGGATGCGGCTGCAGCCGCGTTCTGTGCGTTGCCGCGCGCGAGCTCGGCCTCGATGACGCGCAAGCGGAGAAACGGCGCGATGTTCGGATTCAGTTTCGCGGCTTCGGTGAGCTTCGCAACAGCGTCGTCGTATTGCTTCTGCTCGAGCGCGGCGAGTCCCTGTCGCGCAAGATCTTTCGGGTCGACCTGAACTTGGGGCACGACAGCGGGCAGTGGTGTCAGTTTTTGCGGCGTTGTTTTCGCGCATCCGGCCGCAACCGCGCAGCTCAATAACCCGACGACTACGAACCGACGACCCTGACCCATCGCGCCCCCTCAGCCTCGAACCCGACGCGCCGGAAGAACTCCTGCGCGCCGCACGCGTCGTCGACGATCAGCCGGCGACGATCCATCTTCACCGCGAGTTGTTCCACTTCGCGCATCATGACTCTGCCGATCCGCTTCCGCCGCAGCTCGCGCGCCACGAGGATGTCGCGCACGCGCAGCGCGTCGGCCGTGAGCTCCATTTCGACGACGGCCACGATGTCGCCGAGGAGCTTCCCGAGCAGACCGCATGCCGTCGCGTCGGAGCTCATCAGATGAGACAGCCGCGTCCGGGATTCTTCCGATTGTTGCGCGAGAAACGAGAGGATCTGGTGATGATCCGCACGTTCTACCGGACGGACGAAAAGACGTAAGCCTCGCAAAATAACCTCTTGATTCCCTTAGGGTAATGATGGGTCCGCATTCCCTAGTTACCAAATAATTTCTTGACAAAAAGGTGACATACGCCGAGACTCTGACCGGTCCGAACAGAACAAATAACCGCAAGCGACACACAGTCATGAACGTTCAGCAGGCGATCGCCCAATTCCTCGAACACGGTCAAACGGTTCGAAATCTTTCCGACCGGACGCTGCGCGCGTACCAGTCTGATCTCGCGCAGTTCGACGTCCATCTATCGGACACGCCTGCGGTCGCAGTCACGCCCGAGCATCTCGAGGCGTATCTCGACAAGCTCGGCGACGGACCGTATCGCGACACGTCGATCCGGCGCAAAGTCGCCGCGCTGAAAGTGTTCTTCCGCTATCTCGAAGACTCCGGCGTCGTGAACGAGTCGCCGGCGCGGCGCCTGAAGATTCGCAAGCCGATCGAGAACCGCGTTCCGACGGTGCTGTCGTCGCGTGAAGTGCGCGCGCTGCTCGCCGCTCCGAAAGAGCAGATCGTCGAGTTGACAGCGATGCGCGACCATTCCGCAGGCGCGCGCAACCGCTTCTTCTGCGCGGTGCGCGACAACGTGATCCTCGAGCTCCTCTTCTCGACCGGCATCCGCATCGGCGAGCTGGTCGCGCTGAACGTCGCCGACGTCGATGCCGAACGCAAGCAGATCCAGATCACCGGACGCGCGACGCGCGGCCGTCTCGTCACGCTGACCTCGGACGTCGTGCTCGACGCCATCCGCCAGTACATCGAGATGCGCGCTGACCGCACGATCACGACGCCGGCGCTCTTCGTCGGCCGTTCCGGAACGCGCCTGACGATCTACTCGATCGAGAACATCTTCAAGAAACACGTTCGCCTCGCGGAGATCAAACGCCACGTCACCCCGCACGCGCTGCGCCACACCATGGCGGCGATGCTGGTCTCGTCCGGCACCGACATCCGCGAAGTGCAGGAGATCCTCGGCCACGCGTCGATCCTCTCCACGCAGGTCTACACGCGCCTCCCGATCCAGAAGCGCCGCAACATGAGCAGCACCAGCCCGAACTACGGCCAGCTCGCGCGCCTCGCGCCGGCGGCGGAGAGCGTGCCGCGGCTGGCAATCAAAAAGAAGTAGTTCGTGTGGCGCAGGCTTTCCAGCCTGCGTCCCGGGCAGGCTGGAAAGCCTGCCCCACACCCAAGCGTCACTCCCTCACCGTCACTCCCGTCGCCGCGGCCACCGCCTCCATCACGCGGTTGAACCCTTCGAGATCGCGCTTCGACACGCGCTTGCCGATCTCGCGCTCGATCTCCTCCACTAGCACGTTCACGCGTGCGGCCGCCTTGCGTCCCTTCGAGGTGAGGCCGATGAGGTAGGAGCGCTTGTCCTCTGGGTTGTCTTTGCGCTCGAGGAAGCCGCGCTTCTCGAGGCGGTCGAGTAGGCTCGTCATCGTCGAGTGCTTGTGGCCGAAGACGCGCACGAGCTCGGACACGCGGCATGGTCCGTACGGCAGGAGAAACGACAGCAGGTGACCTTCGGGACCGGAGAGACCGTTGAGGCGCGAGTCGAACCAGAGTCCGATCTGGCGGGTGGACTTGTGGAGAGGCGATAAGTAGGTCCGTGCCATATATTACGATATCGTAACACTTGAAATTTACTACGGTCTCGTAATATCGTACCGCAAACACGGAGGAAAGACGATGATCGCCACGCTGAACACCACTCTCGCCGAGACCCTCACCATCCAGTACGGCATGAACCTGTTCATCCTGCTGCGCAACACCGAAGGCATCACCCACGAGGAAAGCCTCGTCCGCGCCGTCGAGACCGGCAATCACATCAACTGGATCGTCGGCCACGTCATCGCCACGCGCTGCGCCGTTCTGCCATCGCTTCACCATGAGCCGGTGTGGGGCGATGACACGCTGCGCCTCTATCGCCGCGGAAGCGGTGATGCCGCCGATGCGGACTACCTCCCGTTCGACCAGCTCGTGAGCGCGTTCCACACGACGCAGGAGCGCATCCTTGCCGGCATCGCGATGCTCACCGACGAAGAGCTCGCCGCGCCCGCGCCGTTCAGCCCCGGCGGCGGACCGGAAACGCTCGGCAGTCTCCTCACAAAGTCGACCGTGCACGAGGGCTATCACCTCGGCCAGACCGGCATTTTGCGGCGCGTCACCGGCAAGCCCGGCGCGATCAAGTAATCGGTTGCGACCGAGGCTCATAGGCTCACAGGCTCGGGAGCTCATAGCTGTGAGCCTGTGAGCCCATGAGCCCATGAGCCTAAAACCTGACCGCGCAACCGAGCGACCGCGCAACCATCTCCCCTCCCCCCCGTATCTACGCGCATGTTGCGCATCGAATCGGTCTCCAAGCGCTTCCGCTCCGGCAACTTCGGCGTCCGCGACGTGACGCTCTCCACGCGCGGCGGCGTGCTTGGCCTGCTCGGCCCCAACGGCGCGGGCAAGACGACGCTCATGCAGATGATTGCGACGGTCACGCGTCCCTCCGCGGGCCGGCTCTTCTTCCGCGATCACGACATCGTCGCGAATCCAGACGCGCTCCGCCCGCGCCTCGGCTACCTGCCGCAGGACTTCGGCGTCTACGACAACCTCACCGCATCCGAGTTCCTCTCGTACTTTGCCGCGCTCAAAGGCGTGAAGGGGAAGGCGAAAGTGACGGAGATGCTGGAGATGGTGAACCTGCACTCCGTCGCCAACCGTGCCGTCGGCGGATTCTCCGGCGGCATGAAGCAGCGCCTCGGCATCGCGCAGGCGCTGATCAACGATCCCGATCTCGTCATCGTCGACGAGCCGACCGCGGGCCTCGACCCCGAAGAGCGCGTGCGTTTCCGCAATGTCCTCTCCGATCTGGGAGCGGGACGGCTCGTGATTTTGTCAACGCACATCGTCTCCGACGTGGAGTCGATCGCGACCGAGATCGCGATCATGAAAGAAGGCGCGCTCGTCGCGCTCGACACGCCGGAAGGACTGATGCGCACCGCGCAGGGCAGCGTGTGGGAAGTCGTCGTGACGTCGGAACAATTCGATGAGTTGCGTCGCAGCTTGCACATCTCCGCCGCGATTCGAAAGCCGGACGGCGTCCACGCGCGCATCGTCGCGCCGCAGCGTCCCGTCGTTGATGCCGTCGCGGCCGAGCCGACACTCGAAGACGCATTCCTCTTCACGATGAAGCGCGGTGGAGCGGCGGGCTCTCAGCCTGCCGTCGCCGCATGAACATCAACCGCCTCGGCGCGATCGTCCGCGCGGACTTTCTGATTCGCCTGCGACGTCCCTCGACCGTCGTCGTCTTTCTGCTGCTGTCAGCGATGGCGTACCTCTGGGTGCCCGATCCGTCGACCGGACGCGCGCTCATCCAGATCGACGGCCGCCGCGCGCTCTACAACTCGTCCGCGATCGGACTCGCGACGGCGATCCTCGGCACGATCTTCGTCGGACTCTTCGGCTTCTACGTGATCTCGAACGCGCTGAAGCGCGACGTCCTCTCGCGCTGCGGCTACGTCATCGCGTCGACGACGATGCGCGGCAGCGAGTACATCGCCGGCAAATTCGCCGGCAACGTCGTGTTTCTCAGCGTGTTCATGCTCGGCTTCATGCTGACGTCGATGTCGATGGTACTCGTGCGCGGCGAAGCGCCGCTCGAGCCCTTCGCGTTCATGCTGCCGTACCTGCTCCTCGCGCCGCCGTCGATCGTGTTCGTCTCCGCGGTCGCGATCTTCTTCGAGTGCACGCCGATCCTGCGCTCGAAGTTCGGCGACGTCGCCTACTTTTTCCTCTGGCTGGCCACCCTCGGCATCGTCGCGACGGTCGCCGAGAAGGGGAAGCCCGCGGGTTGGGCGCAGTACTTCGATGTGTCGGGGTTCGGCTTTCTCATGCAGCAGATGCGCGGGCTGTACAACACGAATGCGATGTCGATCGGCTCTTCGACCTTCGACGCGCACAAAGGCGTGATCGTGTTCCGCGGACTGCAGATCAGCGCCGCGGCGCTCATCCCGCGCATCGTCTCCACGATCTGGCCGCTGTCGTTCCTAGCTCTCGCGCGCCTCTTCTTTCATCGCTTCGACCCCGCGCGCGTGCGCGCCGTGCCGAACGAGAAAGCGCGCCGCAGCTGGATCGGCCGTCTGAATCTGATCGCAAAACCGTTCGCCCGCCTGTTCGTGTCGATCGGAGAGAAACTCATCGCCTCGTCGTCACGCGCGTCGCTCTTCCGCTCCGCGGCGACCGACGCGCTCACGACGATCGCCGCGTTCCCGCTCGCGTCGCTCGCCATCATCGGCTTCGCCATCGCCGCGCTCGCGTCCGGCGAGAAGTCGCTCCTCACCGGCGTCATGCCGATCGCCTTCGCCGGCTGCGCGATCGCGATCGCCGACATCGCCTGCCGTGAGAAACGCGCCGGCACCTCCGCGCTCGTCTACGCGTCGCCGCTCCTGCGCGCGCGCTTCGTCCTCTGGAAATTTGCGAGCTCGCTGATGCTCGGACTCGCGTTCCTCGCCGTCCCGCTCTTGCGTGCGATCACTTTGCGTCCGTCCGCCGGCCTCCCGCTCCTTGCCGGCGTCGCGTTCACGTGCGCCGCCGCGACGATGCTCGGCATCGTCAGCGCGAATCCGAAAACGTTCCTCGTCGCGTTCCTTTCGTTCTGGTACGTCACGACGCAGGACAAAGGCGCGAGCCCGTCGCTCGACTTCGCCGGCTGGTTCGGAACGGCGACGCCGATGGTCATCGCCGCGTACATCGGAATCACGATCGCGATGCTCGCCGCCGCGCACGCGTTTCATCGAAACGAGCTGCAGCGGCGGTGGTAACGTAGACGCGTGCGCCACATTCGCTGGTGGTCCCTCGTCGCGGGAATCGCATTTACGCTGCTGCTGATGTTCGGCGTCGCATGGGCGATGGGCTTCGACATCGAAGGCGCGCCGCCGATGCCGAAGAGCGCGGGACCACTCGCCGCGATCACCGGCGTCGCGCTGCTCATCGCCGACGTGTTCCTCCCGATCCCGTCGAGCCTCGTGATGATCGCGCACGGCGCGCTGTTCGGCACCGCCATCGGCGCGCTGTTGTCGCTCACCGGCTCCGTCGCGTCGGCGCTCGTCGGCTTTGCAGTCGGACGCGCGAGCACGCGCATGGTGCGCCGGCTGATCACGCCGGCTGAACACGAATACGCATCGTCGCTCCTCGCCAAATGGGGCGCGACCGCAGTCGCGCTGACGCGTCCCGTCCCGATCCTCGCCGAGACCGTCGCCATCCTCGCCGGCAGCTCGCGACTCACGTGGACGCAAACCGCCATCGCCGCAACAGCCGGCTCGATCATGCCGTCGCTCGTCTACGCCTGGGCCGGCGCCAACGCGCGCAACGCGAATCACGCGATCATCTTCGGCGGCGTGATCTTCGCGACGGGCGTGCTGTGGTGGATCGGCTCACGCCGCCGCGGTGTTAAACTACCCGCCCACCCCGAGCGGGCGTAGCTCAGTTGGTAGAGTAGGAGCTTCCCAAGCTCTTGGTCGCGGGTTCGAATCCCGTCGCCCGCTCCAAGATAATGTGCGTAATTTCAACAACTTGGTCGCGTTACGTCGTGGTTCGCGTACTCGTCGCGTACTTCGTCCGCCGCCAGATGCAGCCGTGATTAGCGTGCGACCGACAGATTTCCGGCCTGAGCGGCGGATCTCGGGATCGCGGGATACTAGGATGTCAGTGCGTTCAAGGCCACGCACTGGAAGTGCGAATCTCGGTGCTCAGATTGGCGCTCCCGGCGCCGTCAGGCCTATAACCGCGAGTCGCGTATCTGACATTCGAGTGCAGAGTCCGGTGCGCCAGGCTTGCTTTACGATCACGACAGTTCTTCCGCTACGTCGCGACGAAACGCCTCAAATAAGCCACTCGCCGCGCGGGCTTCGGGCTCAAGGGCGGCATCACGAACAAAGTGGTCGAGTGCTTTTGCGGGATGAATCAGGTTCCGCCATTCTCGCAATACATCGGGCGGCTCCACTGGCCGGAACTTCGTCGACAACTCACGTCCTACGACGATCATCGTCACAAGCCGCCATGAAGTGGGATCCGTACGACTCTCGACCGGCGTCCACTTATGTCGAGCACGGCCGACCGCGGCCGCTAAGTTCGGTGCTGTTACTGCCCGTAACCAATCGAGGAGGATACCCTCCAGTGCGCACCCGAAGCCGGCCAACGCCAGCCGATACGCGCCATCGTTGTAGCTGCGCACCGCTCCGGAGTGACTTCCGAGAACAACGTCGCGAAGTTCGACAGACTTCATGAAGTCGAAGGCTGTCGGCGGCAATGCGAAGAGCACCGGCGCGCCTTGGATAGCCGCTGTAGCTGATCCCGCGATTTGCGGGCTACGAGCAGCGACATCACGATATAAATCGTTTCTGAATACGAGACTTGTTGTCTCACGACGCGCGACGCCGATGACTTGCAGATAGCGAAAATCAGCATTGGCCGGCTGGTACGCAACGGATGTCGTTCGAACCAGTTGATCCACGACTCGGATCAGGCGCTCATCCTCAAAGACGCGACTAAATAGTCGCTCACAATGTCCATCGTCGCCGTTAACAATACCATCAATGCTGCTTGCGATTGCCTCTGGTCGCGCGTCGGCCTCGGCGGCGGACAAGTCCGCGAGCAAACGTTGAGTCAGATATGGTTGGCCGCGTACTTTCGCGTAGATCTGATCGGCGAATGCGCTCAGATCGTCGTTTGGGTTGGTAGCCGCGAGCTGACGCGTCTGTTCTATCGTGAAGTCGTCGGTCTCCACGCGCTGACATACGTTGAACGGCGAGTTTCGCTCATCAACGAGAGTCTCCGGTCTGAATGTACCCGAAAACAGGCACCGGATTCTTGCCGCAGCTGGTGACTCGCTGCGAAGAGTCGCGATGGATCGCAGTTGACCAAAAAGGGCATTTCTGAACGCGTCGTTTGCGATACTCGACGCCTCGTCGAAGAAGATCGCCAGCGGCGCCGCGCCGGGCGGAGCGATCGCCGATAACCATGCATCTAAGTCGTCACGATCAGGCGGCGCAACGCTGGTTGTTCCGAGTTGCGGCGCTACGCGACGGGCGATCCAGTCCAAGATCTCCGAGTATTGCGAATAGGGGGGTAGTCCTTGAAGATCAACAGTAGCGCACAGCACGCCTGCTGCTGCCAGTTCCACCTTGGCGCGCAGCAGCGCACTCGTCTTGCCGTGCTGGCGCGGTCCGAGAAGCAACACCCATCGATTTGCGAGAAGCTCGCTTCGGACGGTATTCTCGAATTGCCGCACGACGTACGCCGATGAACCGATAGGGACGGGCCCGTGCGTGTGAAATTCCGTCACGCAACCTCTTTCCGAAGTTCATTGAGCAACGTCTGAACGCCACCGTACGCATCCAGAGCGGACTGGAACCACGGCGCCTTCAAACGATAACCGTGCGAATCGAGCTCGACGACGCCGTAAAGGTCAAGTAGTCGGAGCGCCGCGAGTACCTCGTCGGATGAGATCGAGATTCCAGCAGCCTGCATTGAACGCAAAAGAGCGGCGGGTACGGTGCTGTCGGTCTGCACGAACAGACTTACGAGTCGCTCCAACGCGGTGGCCTGTCCCCAGTATGTCTCCAAGTATTGTTCTACAAATTCATATGAATCTGTGACAGCTATCAGATCTGCTGCATGCAGCAACGAACGTTCATCCGATGGACGTGTATTCAGCAGATGCACAAGCTTGTCGCCGATAAACTGGAGCAACTGCGGGTGTCCACTCGTACGACGCCATGCCGTGTTGTGAAAATCCGTACGGTCGGAGATTCCGACCTGCAGTTCGCGAAATGGCTCCTCCAAAAGGCGCTCAGCCGCATCAGCGTCAAGCTGCCGGAGCGGCAGCGGTCGGCAGAAGTTCCAGTGCGGCGACTGCGCATCCCACAATTTCGCCGCGATAACCCGCTCGCCGGAAAAAACGAACTGTGCTTTACCCTCCTGCGATATTCCGCGGCATGCGCGGAAAAATGCCTCTGGAACCGAAGTGTCGCTCGCTCTCTGATCCCAATCAAGAAGCTGATCGACCTCGTCAAGCAGCAACACAATATGTCCGGCGCTGCGTTGCGATAGCACCTCAATGAGTTGATAAAGGTGATCTGGCGTGAAGGTACTGTCCAGATGAACGTCCCACGCTCGTTCTGCCATTCGGACAAAGTCCAACCATGTTCTGACGGTCTGACAATCTCCGAAGAAAGGAACGAGGCCTGAGGTGGTGATGCTCTGGGTGACATGCTTCATCAGCGATGTCTTCCCGATACGGCGGCCACCCAAAATTGCTACGCTATTGGTCTGGATCGTTGTGGTAACCGTCGCCTCTTCGATCTCCCGGCCATAGTACACCCGTGTCGGGGCGACGCTGGTAAGGACAAACGGACTCACCTTCGCAAGATCCGACGCGGCAACTACAAGGCGCAGAAGAGAATCAACGGGATCATCGACAACCTTTGCCATCGTGAGAAGCGTTGCCACGTCAAGAACGATCACGTTTACTGCCAATTGGTATTGAAGCCGATGAACAGCATCGCCCTCGGAATGCGTGATGGTGGGCACCACGAACAAAGCGAAGCGGGCGTTCGGCGTTTGCCCGAGTGCGCGAACAGCTGTTAGTCGAATGGTCGCAACGTCCACGCGATCAGCAGCTGTAACGTATACCCGGTCCGACATGAACACGTCCTTATCGAAAGCAAGGACGACCCCACCGTCCACTTCTCGTCGGTCGCGTACGCTCAGCAGTTCAGCGAGCACCGATATGGCGTGAGACGACGTGAACTCTTTCAAGAGTTGAAGACATCCACGTACCGCGGAGAGTCTGCTCCAAGCTAGCTCAGAGGCATCGGGTTTTAGGTCTAATGCTTCATGCGGATGATCCTGCACATACGTCGCTATTGCGAGCTTAGCGTGATCTAATGTTGCCGGCAGTCCTGATGCGGCCACGACCGAACCAGCCTCGAGTGCCACATTAATCACCTGGTCGAGCGGTTCTCGCCCGGCAATTCGCGGTTGGGCGAGGCGCGCAAATACGTCAGCGAGCCTACCCTCCTCCGCTTGTCGGAGGGTTAAACATGCAAAAACGCGTCCGAATAGGTCGGATAGAATCCGGATCGGCGTGTCCCTTATGCCTGCGCCATCGGCGAGCAGGACCAAATCGAGACCGTCATTGCGCAGCCGGTCTTGCAACGCAGGGTAAGTCAAGACGAGGTCGCGCTGCTGGCGGCCACCCGACCGAGCTTGGAACGTGGAGGTAACGGCGGCTCGCGGTGTGCCACCGATGAGTACAACCCAATCAACAGACCGGAGTGCAACCGAAGTTGCTAGGTGCAGCGATGCAGGGACGACCTTCACGTCTAGTCCTGCACCGTGACTCTCTTTAGTCGCTGATCGGATTATGCGCTCGATCCTTTCTTCTAACTTCCTCCGGCTTCTGAAGCGTCGTCGTGGCGCTTCAGAAGCGATCATTGCTGTGACTAGCATCTGCCGCACGTCGGCAGTGGGCGGCAATAGCGACGCAACGCGCAGTTCCACAAGAAGCTCTGACAACGCAGCGAGCGCGGTGGCATCGACGGGCACAATGGAGGGCAATTCACGACCGTCGGAAAACACTACCCTATCGCCAACTGCGAGCAGACGCTTCAAAACATCGAGCGCCCGTGGCTCTCTCCGTAGTTCCGAAGCGATATGCGCCGCTGAAATGTCGTTCGAAGCGGCAAGCGCTTGAACAGCGATGATGGCCGGGGAAAGAGCTTCAACCTCTTGGTCAATGGCCGACCAGTCCACGAGATCGGACGCGGCATAAAGGTCCGGCGTGATCGAACTGCGAAACTCTGCGATCAGGTGTTCGTCAGTCGCAAGTTGCTCCACGGTTTGAGATTACCACGCGGACTTGGGCGAGACCCAGCCCTAGCTTCGGAACGGCCGTCGAGCTAAGCGGACGCGCCGGCTGCGGGTTCCGCAAGTGGTAGCCTCGGAGTTACGCTAGATCAGGCTTGCGCGAGGGTCGTGTGGCACGATGCCGGTCGAACACCTCAACCAGCTCGCCCGTCGAGCACGGTAGCGCGTCCGTGCAAGCCGGTTCAGCATCGACCAAGCTCTGGATTTTTACGCCGCCGAGGTTGCTGATCGACACGTCGATTCGCAGCGGTCCAAGCTGCTGCTCAGTGAGGCCCCGGGTCGTCAGGAGCACCACGTAGACATGCGCCGAAGACCGCGTTACCGATGACGTGCGTGTCGGCGTCTCCCAATGTAGAGCGCGCGGCTTTTCTTTGGGACGCGCGGCCCGTGCCCGTGCGGAAAGCGCTCCCGATATTTGAGCGGTTCAAGAAGTTGTGGAGACGAGCGTTTGCAGTAACTTACAGAATCTAAAGGGGCCGTCGAAGTGCGAATCCCGTTTTCCGCTCCAAAATCACTCCTGAAAACCTTGCGAGTTGGTCGCGGCGGACGCTTACTTCACTCCGTTGCGCAGTTCCACGAAGTCAACGGCCTTCACCGGGGATTGCTCCGGAAGATCGCCGTACGACACTGCCGGCAAGTTCAATGTCGCACGCGCGGTGTCGAGGGCGCCGCGGAGCTCGATGAGGTGAATGCGACGGACCGGAGTCGACGCCGGTGAGATCGCCGGGTCGGTGTAGTTGAAGTCGTTCCCCAGACCTCCATTGGCGAGCTTCCTCACGGCGTCCACTGCCGTGCGTAACTCCGTTATGTGGGCCGCCTTGATGGAAGTCGATCCGGCGACGAGCGTTGGATCGGAAAAAATCACAGTTGTCGCGAGATCGACGTTGCTGGGGGGGGACTCGACGCCTGCCAGGGTCGTCGTGACTCTGTAGAGATAGGCCGTGTCGGCCGAGGCTCCGGGGTCGAGGAAGTTGTTGGTGGCGGTCGTGCCGGCGAACGAGAAGATGGATGCGTTCGCGCTTCGATAGATCGTGTAAGAAGCCGCGCCCAGGACTGCTGTCCAGCTGAGACTGACGGCATTGGGCGTCGTCGCGCTCGCAAGAACGTTTGCTGGCGCGGCAGGGGCCGGATACACCCTTTCGACGGCGCGCTGGTCCCATGACGTCAGAACGCCGCCCAGCCCGTTGATCAGAATGTGATTCATGATCGCTGCGCTGGAGCAGTCATAGCCGGCGAGATTCACGCAGGGCTGGCTGTTGTCGCGAGAGTTGTCGGAATGCCGGAATCCGAGACAGTGGCCAATCTCGTGGGTGACGACGCTGAAGTAGTTCCCCATCGAGAGAGTCCCCGTTCCGCCCGGCAGGCACGCACCGACTCCCTGGTTCATGCTCACGTCGCCCTCCGTGATTCTCAGGAAGGTCTCGCCATTGACGGTATTCATGGCGTCCGTGGCCGCGGTGTGCACGCCGCCCGATCCGAGAACGCCACCGGTATTGCAGTTGTACGGCTGGACGCCGTAAGCGGTCGAGTCCTTCTCGAAAACGATGTTGTTCACGCCATCAAAGGAATCCTTGATCCCGTTGGGATTTGCGACCGCCGTAGCCAGCACCAGATTGACGTTGGAGCTGACATCACTGTTCCAGGAGTTGAAGGCGGCGAGGATTGCGTCGTTTCCGCCGTTGGCGGCGTTGATTTCCGAGTTGCCTCGGTTCCAGTTGACCGCAGAGGGAAAGGTCTTCCAGCGCACGCCTATGCTGTTCTCGACCCCTGTCTGCGAGGCAAATGTGTACTGCGTCGACGAGGGGAGGCTCAGGGCGCTGACGCGGCCCTGCGCCAACGAGCGATTCTCGCTGACGAGCGGGTTCTCCTGGATGACGTAGTCACGCGACGCGGGCCGATGGCGGATGATGGCCGTAATGAACTGGAGGAAGCGAGCGGCGTCACGCCGCGGCTCGCGATGCACGGATCCATCGGGATCCCATCCGCTGATCTCGGACTCGTTGCGGATGAGGACGTGCCTGCCGCCATCGTCCGCCGCGAATCGGAAGACTCCGAGCGCCAGGTCGGTCGCGGCAAACTCGCCGGAGCCGACGCTCTGGAGGAACAGGAGCACGCGATCCCCATCGACGAATCGTGGCGAGCCCGGGATGATGGTAATTCTGATCTCCCTGTCTGGCATTTCGAGCGTGCCGCCCGGTGCCCGGACGCGAACGCCGCTCCCGATCGAGACGTCCCCCTCGAGGGTTTCCTCGACCGAAAAATCGGTCACCGTCTCGATTCCTCGCTCAGGAGGCTCCCGGACAAAGGAGTGAAGCGCGCGGGCGATCACGATGGCGTCGGCTCTGGCGATGAGGGTCTCATCGGGAGGAACCACGTAGGTGGTGGCGTGCACGCGACGACTTGCCAGCACAGCGAGAAGAAGGATCAGAGTCCGGTGAAGTCGCATGAGCCTCTGCCCGGGGAGAACTTCGAGAGCCGTCACTGCAGGCAATGTCGGTTCTGCTGCCAGCCCCGTCTATGACCGGGGTCACAAGCGGGCCGCGAGGCGGAGACGCCAGACCGATGACGCACGTCATCGGTAGAGAGTGCGTAACAGGATCGGTCGTAACGATGCTTCGTGACGGTCGGTGATGCGTGCTTTCTCGAATCCCCAAGCATCACCGACTTTCTCTGAACGTCCTTGGAGCTTCCCAAGCTCTTGGTCGCGGGTTCGAATCCCGTCGCCCGCTCCAATAGATACAAGCAGTTAGGGTCGTTCACTACGACTTCCGATTCGAGGGAGTCTCAGTGACGGTCTCTGTTCGTGTTCTCGTTCGCCGCCCTTCGACACCTTTCTCTCTCCTCGCAAAAAGCGGTTGCACCGTGGTCTCCGAACAGGAGATCAGATATGGACGACCGGATTCCTGCGCCGCAGGTCGCGCGGCTCATCGGCATCAAGACGCCCACCCTCGCGAAGTGGCGCTGCCTGGGCAAAGGCCCGCAAGGCTGGATTCAAGTCTCGCCGACGCACGTGACGTATCCCCGCAGCGAAGTCGAACGCTTCCTCGCGGCGCGCGCCGCGGCGACACCCACCCGCCCGTGAACTCCGAGGTGCGGCGATGAAGCGCCAACAACTGCCCGGCTTCACGTACGACGGGAAGCGGAAGCGCGCCGTCCTCGACGGCTTCGTGCCCGGGACGAAGTGCAAGGTCCGCCGACAGCGCACCGTCGAGAACGTGACGCGCGACCAGGCGCTCGAAGCATGGAAGGAGTTTCGCGCCGAACTCGCGAGCGGCCGGGCGATCCAAGGGCCGCTCTCGCTCCAACAATTCGTGGCGGGCTATTACGAGCTGATCGCCGCGGGCCACGCTGCCGGGACACGGAAGACACAGGGGGGATCATCAAGAACCACCTGCTCCGCTACTTCGGCGACACCGAACTCGCCGCCATCACCACGATTCGGGTAGTGGATTTCATGGCCGATCTCCGCGTGCGCTCGTGCGCCGCTAGTTTCATCAACAACTGTGTGCGCGTCCTAAAAATGCTCCTCCGCCAGACGGTCGAGCGCGACGTGATCCCCGACTACCCCATCAAGAAGAAGGTGCCGAAGGAGAAGGAAACGCCGCTCCGCCTAGAGTTGAAGGCCGACGAGCGCGCGCGCTTCTTCGCCACCTTCGAAGATGAAGGGGCCTTCCGCCGTCACATCGACTCCGGCCGCGCGCTCGGGCCGGTGAAGGCGAGCCCGCGCTTCGGTGGCAAGGAGCGGCGCTTCGGTGGCGGCATGCGCGGCGACAGCAAGGCCACGGGTGCGTACTTTCAGCGGCATCGCGAGCTCCGCGACTTCTTCATCGTCGCGGTGGAGACCGGCTTGCGCGCGTGGACGGACCTGCGCAACTTGCAGTGGTCGTCGGTGGACTTCGCAGGCGGGTTCATTCGGGTGCTTATGCAGAAGACGCGGCTCGAAGCCGAGATCCCGATCTCGTGGGCATGCCGCGAGGCGCTGCGGCGGTGCCGCGAGCATGGTGTCGCGAGCGTGTACGTCTTCGTGGATGCGAAGGGCCGGAGGTTCTCGCAGAGCCGGATTCGCCGCGCGTTCTTGCCCGCGAAGGAGCTCGCGGGCATCAGGCGGCGCTTCCGTCCGCACGATCTTTGCCACACCTTTGGATGCCGGCTTGCTGATCGCAATATCAGTCTGCAGAAGATCGCCAAAGCTCTCGGCCACACGACTACGCGCATGGCCGAGCGCTATGCGCGACCATCGGAAGAATCGATGCGCGAGATCACCGGAGCCCTCGACGCCGACCCGCTCCTGCCGAACTTCGGAACGACGCCAGCGCCGATGACAACTCATTCATGAGGAGGGGGCGCAGCACTGCGAGCGTTGCAGCGCTGCGCCTACTGCCCCTCGTCCTCCGGAGGTGGTTCCGGTATGCGGAGCTTCGCACCGCGCAAGGCGGCCATGACTTCCTCCTCACGAGCCGAATACGGATCGGCAAAGAGCGAGAATTGCAGCAACGGGAACTTCCCGGGGTTCGCGCCCTCGATGTGGACGAGATAGAGCAGCGCACTCTCGGCGAAACTCTCGAAGAACGAGACGAAGCGCGGCACCTGTACGTCGAGGAGCGCGAGGGCTTCGCTAAGTTCGGACTGGAACTCCTCGTCCGCCGTGAACGTGATGAAGCGGGTAGGGCGACCGCGGCCTGGCCGCTTCGAGACGAGCGCAGACAGCGCAACCTCGGAAGCCTGCAACGTGAAGCCGGTGTCTGTCACGATGGGCACGAGCGCGAAGAGCGCGCGACCATGCTTGTGCGCGTTCACGATCGGCAGGTACTTCCGGTAGAACGCACGCATCTGCTGCTCGGACGCTTGCAGGTACGCGATGCTCCGCTCGACCATCCGGGCGAGATGTTCTCGCGCTTCTGCTGGTTCTATCTCGGCCGCGGTGAATGCCGCATCGTCCACGGAGTCGAGCACCTGGAACATCCAGACGCGGCTATGGAAGGTCGTCTCTTCGTCCGGATCGCGCTCTCGCATGAATCGCCACTGGAGGCTCTTCCGCTCGTCTTCCGAGCGCGTATCGACCTGCGCTGCGATGGTCGTGTAGAGCTTCAACGTGTTTTCGATGAGCGAGGTCGTTGTCGCGACGGCGGCCATCCATGCGTGGGCCTGATCCGCGGTCGCGGCCTGCGCCTCAGCGACCTGCTCGTGTGCATGTCGGAGGCGCTCCCCCATATGGCGGACCAGCGAGCGCGTGAGAAGCATGCGAGGCACAACGAAGCTGCGTACCTGCTCCGGCGTGTATGGCTCATCAACGGGGGTCGACATAGCTTGCGTTCGCAAAGAGGAGCTCCCGGTCCTCAGCCGTAAGGTGCGCGAGAAATCCTGGGAAGAGCGCAGTCTTCTTCGGTGCCCGTACATCCAACCCTGAGTTCGCGAGGATGTTCATGATGAACTGCGTAGCCACGTCGCCGAGCCACGCCGCGCTCACGACTAGCTCCTCCCGTAAGACCGTGTGCTCAAAGCCTGTGTCTTTCATGATCGTCACGAGCTCGATTGCGCCCGGCATGGCAGCGAGTTCCTCAGCCTTCGCGCGATCGGCGTCCGAAACGTTCTTGTCGATGATCCAAGTTTCCTCAGGTGTGAGCGTGGCGGGGTAGTGGCGAAACCAACGTGCGTGGTCAATGTGGTCCAGCCAGAACACAGCAGTGTCGCGGAGGATGAGGGCGATGCGCTCCACCACATTTTCAAAGATGCGCAGCGTCCGCATAGCAGTTGCATCGAGTCCTCGCGGTCCCTGCAATCCGAGAACGTTGCGGACTTCTGCGCCTGAGATTCCGTGGTCGCGGATGCTCGTGAAGAGTTCCTCGATCTGATCGTTACTGGCTTGGTGCGCAGCGAAGCGGAGAGGGTCGCGCGCGTTCAGGATCGCGGTGGCAACGATCTCTGTCATCTCCACGACAGCCGTGATGATGTCCCACCCGCGATAGGCACGTTCCGGCTGGGCGGTCGAAGCCTTGTAGCGGCGGAACGATCTACGAATCGCATCACTCGTGTTGTAGGCGGAGTCGCGCCACGAGCTGAAGCACATGCCTCGGAACCCGGGGGTTTCGTAGATACGTTCCTTAATTGCAGCAGGTATTTCAGTCTCGACTAGGCTCATAAAGCAGGGGTGATCTACGTGAATTCTTCATCTCTGCGCGACCTTCGACACTCTTACTTCGTGACGCGTTCGTTGCGCATGTCATGTTCGCAGCGCGGCTGCCCCCGAGGGCAAATCTTGAGCCGCGCCGGAAGTCACGGATGTCAGGTTCCGCCAAAGCCGAGAATACCGTCAACATCATCATCGAAGCAGGCGAGTTCACCTTCAACGACTCCACTGGAAGCGGCGGATGCGAAGACCGCTCGCGAAGCAGGCCGGTCGATCGTGAATTTCGCACTCGGGCTCTTCGCTACGCCACGCCGCCGCGCGCGGAAGGTTGGCGAGGAGCCCACGGCGAACGACGACAAGTAGCCGGCGTTGCGGAAGGCCGGGGGCCGTTTGCCTCGGCCTTCCCGATGATCGTCATTCCGAGCCATGCCTTCCTTCCTGCGCAATGTCTCCTTGTCCTTCTGTGACCGTTGCCAAGACGCGGCCGACCAGCGAAAATTCACTGATTTCCCTGACAGCGTGACGGCGCCCAAAACTAAGCTGACTACGCGGCCCCCGGTTGGTATCTACCGCCGGGGGCCGCGGTTTTTTGGCGAAGACTCACGCCGCGGCTCGATTGGTCCCTCGGTAGAATGGCTCAACAAGAACGTTCCCGGGAGGGGCGTGCTCGAATGGTCGACTCACTTCGCGCCGTTACTCTGCGCTGCACGAGCTGTGGAGAGAAGCTTGAAGTAACCCCTGACGTAGAGGAGTTCGCCTGCGGGCATTGCGGGGCGGAACAAACGGTCCAGCGGCGCGGAGGCGTGGTCAGCCTCCGCAGCGTATCCCATGCCGTTGCGAAGGTTCAGGCGGGAACGGACAAGACCGCAGCGGAACTGGCGCTGCAACGGCTGGCGCGGGAGCTGGCAGGGACGCGCAGCATCCTCGAAACCGTCAGCAAAGAGGGTGCGGAGAAGGCCGAGATGCTGAGATGGCATCGAGACCAGCGGGCAAAAGCGATTGAGGCGCGCTACCAGTGGATATTTAACGTCGTCTTCATCGTTGCAGCGCTGGCCGTGATTGCGCTCTTTGCGACCAAGCAGACGCCATCGTTCCGCCTTGCCGCGACCGCGGCGCTCGCGGTGGTCACGGCCTTCGTCTGGTACTTCTCAACGACCGCGGGAGTCCAAGCCGTCAAGGATAGGGCGACCGAAGAGGATGAACGGTTCAGGGCTGAATATCAGCCATCTGCGGATCGAATCGCGGAGGAACGAACCAGAGTAGAGGCAGTCGAGCGGGAGATGGCTCGCCAGCGAGAAATCGTTGAGTCGTGATGAGCCGCGCGGCCCCCGGCTTCGATTGGATCTTTTGTGCCGATCTCGGTCTCTGTTTCGGTCTCTGTTCTGCGCTCAACGACAGCCATTCCTACCTTTGGACGAGAGCGAACTTGGTAGAATCTTCGGAGCGTATGGAACGACTTTCACGCGCGTGTATCTAGCAGAAAATGCGGGACTTGACCGTATGCAAGCGGGCATAGCTCAGTTGGTAGAGTAGGAGCTTCCCAAGCTCGGTCGCGGGTTCGAATCCGTTGTCCGCTCCAAAATCCCTGCGAAGCACTTGTTGCGACTCCGCGAAATATAGACAGCTTGAGGCTCGTATATACTCACGTCATGGCCTTGAGCATCAAAGATCCTGATGCCGACCGGTTGGCGCGGGAATTGGCTGCGCGGACGGGCGAAACGCTCACGGAAGCAATTGTGACCTCGCTGCGCGAACGTCTCGAGCGGGAAAAGAAAAGAGCCCGGCGCCGGAGCTTGGCTGATGAGCTCGGGGAGATCGGCCGGCGCTGTGCGTCGCTGCCCGTACTCGACGGGCGGACGGCTGATGAGATCCTCGGATACGACCATCGTGGATTGCCCGCTGATGGTCCTTGATACATCGGCCGTTCTCGCCATTCTTCTCGATGAGCCCGAATCCGAAGCGATTCGCAGGCAATCGAAGTAGATGCCACGCGGCTTCTCTCGGCCGGATCAGCAGGACCTCTGGCGAGCCGCTCTGTTTCAAGGGAACGACTTCGCTCGCACGGATGTCGCCCGCGTCCGTCTCGTGGATACAAAGAGTGCGTAACAGGATCCGGTCGTTCCACCGTGAGAGAGGCTAGTCCTGCTTCAACGTCGAATCTGTGTGTCATCCAGAGCCGCGAAGACGGCGAAGGATCCCCGGCGGTGGAGCGAGTAGCGTTCTGACGCCGGGGATTCCTCGTCGTCTCCGCGACTCGGAATGACACAACAGAATCGAAGTTGCTCGACCGTGAGCCCTCGGGGCTCTTCCGAGCGCCCTCGGGGCTCTTCCGATAACCCTGGAGGCTCTTCCGAAAGCCCTGGAGGCTCTTCCGAAAGCGCTGGAGGCTATTCCGATAACCCTGGAGGCTCTTCCGATAACCCTGGAGGGTCTTCCGAAAGCCCTGGAGGCTATTCCGATAACCCTGGAGGCTCTTCCGATAACCCCTGGAGGCTATTCCGCTGTCAACGGCCATCCTATTTTCCCCCCGGTTGGCCAGTTAAAAATCCCCTCTTGGAGATGGTTATTGTGGTGTGAGACGGAGCGTGGTTGCTTCGTCTCTGCCTCAGGCTCTCTTTTCCCAGTGGCAGGGGCTGTGGGAGCTGTGGGAAACGCCGACGGGTTCATGTCGGCGTTTTCCAAGTCCTGTGGGAAGGCGCGGCCTCATCGCGGCTTTCC
>QHVT01000015.1 GCA_003223645.1 Acidobacteriota bacterium
CGCCCAGATGCGCACACTGCCGCCTCCAGACGCTGTCGAGATAGTTCAGATAGATGTTCGACAGCAGCGGCGAGATCACTCCGCCCTGCGGGACTCCCGCAAGCGTCGTACTCTGTCGTCCATCGTCCATCACCTTTGCCCTCAACCACTGCCGCACTAACCTCAGCACCCTTCGGTCGCTCACTCTCCGCTCGATCCGCTTCATCAACACCTGATGATCCAGTGTGCCAAAGAAGTCGCGGATGTCTGCATCGAACACGTGGTTGTGTGCGGTCTTCCGCAACACTTCCAGCGCGCCGGTGGCTCCCCGGCCGGGCCGGAACCCATGCGAGCTCTCCTCAAAGTCGCTCTCGAAGATCGGCTCCAAAATGAGCTTCGCCGCCGCTTGGACCACACGATCACGCACCGTCGGAATGCCCAGTGGACGCCTCCGTCCATCGGCTTTCGGGATGTACCGGCGCAGAACCGCCGCTGGCCGATACTTGCCTGCTCGCAGTAATTCGCGAGTCTCGCTGAGGAAGCGTTCCTCGCCGTACTGTTGGATCGCCGCGATCGTCTGGGCATCGACGCCCGCTGCGCCTCGGTTCCGCTTCACTCGTCTCCACGCTTCCCGGAGAACGTCACTTCTCCAGATGCGGTCGTACAGCGCGTGAAAACGTCTACCCGTATGTCGCTTGGCCGCTTCCCTCAGCCGGCTTTGAAGGCGTAGCACTTTGTCGATCGGCTTCTGCCTTTCGGGGTGGTTGGACCGGCTCGTTCGTCCGGTCATGCCCTCGCGCTTTCCTTCGCCACCGACGCGACCACCGCAGGGACCCTTCCCTCCGGACGCGTTGTTCTTCGCGCCCATCCTCAGTACTACGATCCCCTCGGACTTCCGCTGCACGGCGCTCGACTTCACCTTCGGCTTATACGAGCCACCTCGTTGCGACAACAACTGCGCAGACGGACCTCCCGTGTTCCGCACTTCTCCTTCAACGCGTGCTGCGCCCCGTACCCCGGAGAGATCTCGTGCCCGTACATCTCCGGTCTTCGGAGCACGCGATGTTGCCTTCGCCGTGACATGAGCGGCTCGGCTCTCTCGTTGTGCATCTGTCGAGGCTGCAGGCTTCACTTCATGTTGCGGCCCGCGTTGTTGCTCCCTCCGCAGAGGCTTTCGACGTCCAGCTTCAGCAGCACCCATCTCTGCATGCGCTGTGGACCTGCTACCCGGCTCTCCGGCGATTACCGGGACGGGACTCTCACCCGCTGGAGAAGTGCAGCCTGAACCTCCGCTCCATTTCAGTCGCTTCGGTTCGTCACGGCGCACCATGACGCGATGTTGCCTCGCACACATCGCGTCACTTCCGCCCCGATTTTTTTTCTTTCTCGGCGATCTTCTTCGCGTGACGCGATTGGCCGAGGGAGACGTTGATCGGGTTCGCGCGCGTGAGGAACGGGACGGGGGGACGCGAGCGGACGCCGAGCTCCTCGCGCACGTGTTTGAGGTAGTCGTGGTCGGGCGCGAGCTTCAGTCCGAGGTCTGCGGTGTCGACGGCTTTCTTCCGCTTTTCGGCGACGGCATAGACGCGCGCCAGGTTCGCGTAGTGATCGCCGTTGTAGAACTCGAGGTCGATCGCGCGGCGGCAGAGATCGACGGCGAGCTTGAAGTCTTTCCGCACCAGCGCGATGCAGAGCCCGAACCACGAGAGTCCGGTCGCGGCGCGGCGCGTGTTGAGCGGCGGCGCGTCCGCGGTTCCGTAGATGTCGAGGAACATCGTCAGCGCTTCGAGGTACTCGCCTTCGTTTGCTGCGCGAATGGCAGCGGTCATCTGTCGAGTCATCAGATTGCTTCGCGCGAGCGAAGGCGGTGAACGTAGCGCATGATCCGCTCGCGGTCCTCTTCCGTCGGGTCGAGAAAACGCATTCCGTATTTCGGCATGGAGCCGGAGAACTCCGCCCGCAGAATCTCCGCCAGGACCTGCAGCGGTTTCGGGTCGGCCGGCAGATAGAAATGGAGTCGCACCGGTCCATCCTGCGGCAGCATCCGGTCCACCTCGACGAGCATGCCCGAGGAAGAGATGTTGACGCTGCGTGCGAGAACGAAGCGGCCGTTCTTCTCGAGCGAGATCTCGATCTTGGTGATCGTGCGCAGCTGGCGGCGAACGGGAATCCGCGTCAGCCGCTCGACCTTCTGATCGAGATCCGGTTTTTGCAGCGGACGAAAAATCACGTCGTTGCATCCGGCGGAGAGACAGAGGTCGCCGTGCTCCGAGCTCGCGCGGTCGCAGACGAGGAGCAGCGAGATCGCGCGCGTCTCATCGTCGGAGCGGATCTCGCGGCAGAACTCCGGCGCGCTCATGTCGAAGAGGTCGTAGCCGAAGATGATGAGGTTCGGCTTCTCCATCCGCGCTTTGGTGAGGCCGTCGGAGCCGGCCAGCGCGGTCATGATCTGCATGTCGCGGCGGCGGAGGATCGTCTCCTGGAACAGCAGCGCGCCGCGCGAATGATCGACCAGGAGAATCGATCCGACGAGCGTCTGCTCTTTCATGCCGCGGAGATCTCCCTCAGTTTTCGCACCACGCGCTTCAAGTCGTCAACGAGCATCGTGATCTGTTCCGCCGTGTTGGATTTTCCGAGACCAAACCGGATCGAGCCGATCGCCGCCGCGTCGCCGGCGCCGATCGCTTTTAAAACACGCGAGGGTCCGCGCTCCCCCGAACTGCACGCCGAGCCGGACGACAACGAGAAGCGTTTCATCGCGAGAATCAACGAGTCGGCCTCGATGCGGTCGAAGGAGACATTGAGATTTCCCGGTAATCTTAACTCCCGCGGGCCATTGATCGAAACGCCGTCGATCTCCGCGAGAATCAAATTCCTCAACGAATCGCGCAATTCGGCGAGCCGCACGGCCTCTTCGCCCATCTCTTCCGCGCGCAGCTGGATCGCGGCGCCGAAGCCGACGACGCCCGGCACGTTGACCGTTCCGGCGTGAATGCCGCGCTCCTGTCCCCCGCCGATCACGACCGGCTCGACGCGCCTTCCGCGGCGCACGAAGAGCGCGCCGATTCCTTTCGGGCCGTAGATCTTGTGCGCGGAGAACGACGCCATGTCGACGTTCGTGAGATCGACGGCGATCTTGCCGGCGGCCTGCGTCATGTCGGTGTGAAAGAGGACTTTGTGCTGATGACAGATGGCTGCGAGCTCGGCGAGCGGCTGAATCGTTCCGATCTCACCGTTCGCCGCTTCGATCGACACGAGCCGAGTCTCTTTGCGCATCGCCGCGCGCAACACTTCCGGCTGGATGACGCCTTCGTGATCGGGCGAGAGCAGCGTGACGTCCGAACCACGCTTTCGTAGTCGCTCGGCGAGCACGATGATCGACTTGTGCTCGATCGCGGTCGTGATGAAGTGCTCGCCGGCATGCACAAGATTCAGTGCGATGTTGTTCGACTCGGTTGCGCCGGCCGTAAAGTAAATCTCCGGCGGCAGCACGCGGAAAAAGCGCGCGACGGCGATGCGCGCATCTTCGACGGCCTGCGATGCCTTCCGCCCATGCGCGTGCGTGATCGACGCCGGATTGCCGAAATGTTCGCTGAAAAACAGCAGCATCTTTTCGACCACGCGCGGGTCGCAGGGGGTGGTGGCGTGGTGGTCCATGTAGTACGGGGCGTTGATGAGGCCTCCAAGCCTCCAAGTTTAGGACTTTTAGGACTTTCTAGGACTCCTATGACGTCCTGCGACGTCCTAGACGTCCTACCATTTCCTACCGCCGCCGCCGTCGTCGTCTCCGGGTCGTCGGCTCGCCCGCTTCTTCCTGTGCGCGTTTTACGCGTTGCGCGAAGGCCTGCCACTGCCGGAAGACGTCGACGTAGCGTCCCGAAGAAAGCGCGTAGAGCTCGAGGAGTGAGAGTGCGTCGTTGAAGGGCTCGCGATAGACGGCGCGGAATTGGGAGCGGCGGTCGGTGGGCGGCTCGAGCAGACGCCAGAGCGTTTCGAGCGCCTGCTCGATTTGATGACGCGTGCCGGAGGCGAGCGCCATGCGCGCGCAGAGCGGGAGGACGAGATCGCGGATGAAGATGATGACCTCGCCCGTCCGCATTCTTGTCTGCTTCCGCTCCTCTTCGCGCTCGATCTCTTCGATGACCCACGGCAGCATCAACACCGACATCAGCACGGCATCGGAGATCCTGCGTCCGGACTGCACGGTGCGGTCGAGCACTTCGAGCATCTTCCAAAAATACGATGCCTGCTCGCCGCGAATGGCGCCGTAGATCTCGGGCAGGAGCGGCTCGATGAGTCCGGTGTCCACCATCAACCGAATCGCCCCGCGCGACCATCCTCGGCGCAGCAGCTCGAGGATTTCTTCCGAGACGCGCGGCGGCGATGCTTTGAGGATCTCGGCGCGATGGACGAGGATCGCGTCGTAGGTTTCCTTCTCGATCTCGAAGCCGAGGCGCGAGGCGAATTCGATCGCGCGCATCATGCGGACCGGGTCTTCGCGGAAGCGAACGCCGGGATCGCCGATGATGCGCACGCGTCCTTCCGAAAGATCGTCGATGCCGCCGACGTAGTCGATCACGGAAAAGTCGGCGATGTTGTAGAAGAGCGCGTTGATCGTGAAGTCGCGGCGCTTCGCGTCCTGAATCGGCGAGCCGAACGTGTTGTCGTCGGTGATCAGGATCTCTTCCACCTCATCCTCGGCAACCGCGACGCGCTCCGGCTCGCGGCGGAACGTCGCGACCTCCACGACCTGATCCTGAAAGATGATGTGCACGAGCCGGAACCGGCGTCCGATGATGCGGCTGTTGCGGAAGAGACGGCGCACATCGGACGGATGCGCGTCGGTGACGACGTCGAAATCCTTCGGCGTGCGGCCCATCAGGAGATCGCGCACACTCCCGCCGCAGAGATACGCGCGGTATCCGCTGCGATGCAATCGATAGAGGACCTTCAGGACGTTCTCGGGAATGCTGCGCCGCGAGACCCGATGTCCGCTGCGATCGATGACGGTGCCGGAAACGTCACTCGTTTCCATAGGTACTGATGCCGGGGGTGAAGTGGTACTTCCGGTCGACGATGAAGAACGATCGGTGCCACCGCGTTTTCGAGAAGAAGTGTTTGATGACATATGCGAGCTCGCCGCCGCGCGCCTTGAGTCCGCTGCCCTGCGGCGGCGGCGCGGCGTCGAACGACCAATAAACCATGAATGCGCGTCCTTTGATCATGCCGCGCGGCACCGGCCCCCAGAAACGGGAGTCGTGCGAGTGATCGCGATTGTCTCCCATCGCGAAAATCTGATCGGGGCCGACGGTGAACGGGCCGAAGTGATCGCGCGAGCGATACGGCTCGGGCAGCTCCGGCTTGTCAGGATAGACCTGCGGATCGTCGAACACCACATACGGCTCGTCGAGCTTGCGGCCGTTGATGTAGACCCTCTTGTCGCGGATCAGCACGGTATCCCCCGGCAGTCCGATCGCTCGCTTCACGAAGTCGATGTCGGGCTGTTCGGGAAAGCGGAAGACGATGATGTCGCCGCGCCGCACGTCGCGGAGCGGCAGGAGGCGCGTGAGCAGGTTGTCGCCTTTCGGTCCGTAGATGAATTTGTTGACGACGATGTGGTCGCCGATTTTGAGGTTGTCTTCCATCGAGCCGCTCGGAATCTTGAAGGCCTGGAAGACGAAGATGCGCGCGAAGTTGACGAAGATGAGCGCGATCAGCAGTGCTTCGTAATACTCGCGGACCGTCGTTTTCCCCTGCTGCTTCTCATCGGCTGCTGCCATTCGTTCTCTTCACCTGGTCCGCAATGAAGTGCGCGGCGAATGATTGCACGAGTTCCGGTGCAACGGCCACCGTCGCGCCTTCGCGGCGAATGTTTCCCGCCTGCACGGACGCGTCGCCGACGATGCTCGTCGCATTCGGCGCATTGGCGCCGACGACGAACGCGCGGCTCGCGTCGATCCACGGCGTTGCCTTCGCCGCGTCCCGCACCTGCCCGGTCAGCCGGCGCGCGATGACGATCGCGACGCGCGCGGTGCGCACCAGCTCCGCGCGTGCATCGTTCCAGGCGTACGGCTCGTCATCGAGCCAGACGACGAGCGGCAGTTTCTCGTTGTACTGCATGTCGCGCGGGCGCAGCACGATCGCCTCCGGCGCGATCGATTCGACTTCGACGTCGAGCGTCACCGCCGGCTGCGTCGCGAGCTTCCGGTCGCCGCCGTCGTACTTCATCACCTCGATGCGATCCGATGCGTCCGGCGTCGAGTACACGACCGCGAACTTCTCCCCTTTCGGATCCCAGCCCAGCGCCTCGACTCGCGCGCCGGAAAAATCCGCCATGACTTGCGCCGACGTCGGGATGTGCACGGTGCGCACGAAGTCGCCGCCTTTCGAGTGCACGACGTAGCTGATCTTGTTGCCGCGCGGCGCCCACTGCACCGCGACTTCGTCCGCCGGATCGGCGGGCACCCAGCTGATCGGACTACCGTCCGTCGACACGAGCCCGATGTCGAAGCCGTTGTCCTTCTTCGCCGAGAACGCGACTTCACCGCGCGACTCGGAGACATCGAACGAGTCGATCGCCTTGAACGCCGGCGTGAGCTCGTGATCGCCGCGCACGATGCGATTGTTGTCGACGCGCACATCGCTCGTGCGCAGCGGTTGCAATGCGGTCGTCACCTTGTCGTCGGCATCGAGCTGCACCGCGCGAATGCGCGGTGCGTGCGGGACGTCGCGCCAGGAGGGAGGGAGGCTTGGGAGTGCGGTAGCGCAAGCGACCGCTGTTAAAAGCGGCAGCGTCGCTGCCGCAGTCCAAAGCCCCCGGACCCAAGCCCGCTTCCGCGCCCGGGGCGGGGGGATGGAGTCGCTTCGCTCCCCCACCCCGGGCTCGGAAGCGGGCTCGGGCTCGGGCTCGGGGCGTTGTCTAGAACGCAGCCGCATCTTGCACGGTCTTCGACTCCGGTTTCACTTTGCGTGCGATCGATTTCGCCTGCAGGAACAGGCCGAGGTAATCGCGGCCGCCGGCTTTGGAATCGGTGCCGGACATGTTGAAGCCGCCGAACGGATGCACGCCGACGAGCGCACCGGTGCACTTGCGATTGAGATAGAGATTGCCGACGAAAAACTCTTCGCGCGCGCGGTCGAGCTTCTCCTCGTTGTCGGTGAAGACCGCACCGGTGAGTCCGAACTGCGAGTCGTTGGCGATGCGCAGTGCGTCGTCGAAGTCCTTCGCCTTGATGATTGCCAGCACCGGTCCGAAGATCTCTTCCTGCGCGATCGTCGCGCGCGCATCGACGTCGCCGATCACCGTCGGCTGGATGAAGAATCCTTCCTGGTCATCCGCCACGCCGCCGGCGAGCAGCTGTCCTTCCTTCACGCCTTTGTCGATGTAGTCCTTGATGGTCTTGAACGCTTTCCTGCTGACGACCGGACCGACCTGCGCGTCGCCGGACGCCGGATCGTCGATGCGCAGCGCCTTCGTCTTCTCGACAACGAGCGGCACGAGTTGGTCGTAGATCGCCTCGTCGACGATGAGGCGCGAGCACGCCGAACATTTCTGTCCCTGGAATCCGAACGCCGACGCCACGACCGCGGCCGCGGCTTCGTCGAGGTTCGACGTTTCGCGGTCGACGATGATCGCGTCCTTCCCTCCCATCTCCGCGACGACGCGCTTGATCCACAGCTGTCCCTTCTGCGCCTTCGCCGCTTCTTCGTTGATGTGCAGTCCGACTTCTTTCGACCCGGTGAAGGAGATGAAGCGGATGCGCGGATGCTGAATGAGCGGATCGCCGACTTCCGCGCCCGATCCGCTGAGGAAGTTGACGACACCCGGAGGCAGGCCCGCTTCTTCGAGCAACGCGAAGAAGCGATACGCGATCCACGGCGACTCCGACGACGGCTTCAACACGACGGTGTTGCCGGTGACGACGGCGGCCGTGGTCATGCCGGTCATGATCGCGAGCGGGAAGTTCCACGGCGGAATGACCGCGCCGACCCCGAGCGGGATGTACACGAGATTGTTGTCTTCCGACGGAACCTTCACGATCGGCTGTTCGCTCGCGTAGCGATACGCCTCGCGTGCGTAAAACTCCATGAAGTCGATCGCCTCGGCCGTATCGGCATCGGCTTCCGCCCACGTCTTTCCGACTTCGAGAATCATCGCCGCCGAAAACTCGTGCTTGCGCTCGCGCATCATTTGCGCCGCGCGCACAAGCAGTCCCGCGCGCACGTCGACCGGCTGCTTCTTCCAGCTCTCGAACGCTTTCCACGCGGCCTCGACCGCCTGCTCCACGTGCGCACGCGTGCCTTTGTTGAAACGTCCGAGGACTTCGTCCTTGTGCGCGGGATTCGTCGAGTCCCAGGTGGAGAGGCCGGTGATGCGCTCGCCGCCGATGACGACCGGATACTCGCGGCCGATCTCGCCGCGCACCTTCGCAATCGCCGCCTCCATCGCGGACTTGTTCTCGGGCCTGGTGAAATCGACGAGCGCTTCGTTCTTGAATTCAGGGAGGGACGGCGTTGGCACGTCTAGGAGTCCTTTCGGCGTCAGTGTTGCTAGGAATGCAGGCTCAGAGGCTCAGAGGCTCAGAGGCTCAGAGGCTCAGAGGCTCAGAGGATTATCTCTGAGCCTTTGAGCCTTTGCGCCTGTGAGCCTTGCAAAAAACGGATGCGCATCTTATCCAAAACCCTCCCGCTCCTGCTCGCGTTCGCGTGCGCGACGCCGTGGCACAACGAGCCGGTCGGTTCGGAGGTGAATCTCGCGTTCACGCTGGAGCGGAATCTCGTGACGTTCACGACCATCCGGATCGACGGGCGGTCCGGGCGTTTCATCCTGGCGAGCGCGTCGCCGCGGACGATCCTCGATCCGTCGTTCGCGAATCCGCGCCGGCCGCATCTGTTGCATTTCGGACAAAAGGAAACGCTCGCGCTTTCCAACGCGGCTCCGATGGCGCTCGGCGGCGTCGCCGACGCGCTCATCGGCGCGGACGTCTGGAACGGACACGCGATCTCGATCGACTATCACGCCGGCCTCGTATCGTTTCAGAAAGAAGGGATCGTGCCGGACGCAATGAAGCTCTATCGCTATCCCGCCGAGCCGATGATCGAAGTGGACGTGAACGGGCAGACGCTGAACGCGGTCGTCGACACTGCGAATCCCGACACGCTCATACTGCCGTCGCCGCAGAAAGCGCGCGGCACCGCGCGCGTGCGCATCGCGGGAAACGATTTCGGAAACGTCGACATCCAATATGCGAATGTCTCGCACCCGCGCGTCGGCAATCGGCTACTCTCCCACTTCCTTGTCACGATCGACTACGGACAACGCCTTGTCGGTTTGTGGCGCGATCCGCGGAATCCTGTTTGATTTCGCAGTCGCGCTGATCGTCGCCACCCCTCTCTTTGCACAATCGACGTTCGACCTGCAGGGCTATGTCGCCGGCCGGTGGACACGAGCAGAGGGGAAGCACGACACGACGGGCGTCACGCAATTCGGATTCGAGTGGACGCCGTCGCGCTACTTCGATCTGCACGCGAGCGGCGTCGCGCGCGACGAAAATACCGGCGTCGTCGACGCGTACGCCGACGCGCGCGCGGTGTTCGTCAACGACGAGATCCAACTGCGCGCGGGACAATTTTTTCTGCCGACGTCGCGCGAGAACAAAGGCGAGCTGTGGACGTCGCCGTACACGATCAGTTTCTCCGCGCTGAACACATGGATCGGCGAAGAAGTGCGGCCGCTCGGCGCGGACCTCCAATGGCGCCACACCTTCGGCACTGGCCACGCGCTCACCGCCGCCGCCACCGCTTTCCGGGGCAACGACACGATGGGCGCGCTCCTCGGATGGCGCGGCTGGCAGGTCGGCAGTCGCCTGTCCGTCTACAACGAAGCGCGTCCGCTCCCGCCGCTCCCGTCCTTCCAGACATTCTTCGCCGACCAGCGCGACGACGGCACGAAGCCGTTCGGCAAAGACCTCGACGGCAACACCGGCGTCTCCGCGCGCGTCCGCTACTCGATCCCTCAAATCGCGAATATCCAATACCTCTATCTCAACAATCACGGCGACCGCCAGCTGCACGACGGCGAATACGCGTGGGCGACCAAGTTCAATCTCATCAGCGGCGAGATCATCACCGCGGACAAATACACACTCGCCGCCGAATACCTCCGCGGAACAACCGGCATGGGCAACGATCCGGCCTATGTCGAAGCGGACATCTGGTCCGCATACATCCTCTTCTCCGAAAAAGTCGGGCGCACGCGCTATTCCGGCCGCTACGATCGCTTCAAGACGACCGAAAAAGATTTCTCGCTGGCCGAAAACAACGACGAGACCGGCCACTCCTGGACCTTGGCCTGGCTCTACGACCTCACCACCCGCCTCCGCCTCGGCGCCGAGCTCACGCAATTCAACAAAGAGCGCGCGGCGGTGAAAACGGACGCGCACACGTACACGATCGAGGGGCGTTACAGCTTTTAGGAGCGCGGACGTCTCGTCCGCTCTCCTCGGCACGCAGGGCGACCCGCTGCGCGCGGGCCGCCCGGTCTTCTGCTACGAATGAGGCGTCAGGACTCAGTACGAGATACGCGATAGATAGGTGTCGTACTGGCCGGAGGAGACCCCGATCCACGCTGCGGTCGCTTTCTCTCCGGACGAGAACGTCCAATCCCAGACGGTCTGGTAATCCCCGATGAAGTCGTTGCCTCCCGGAGTGGAGTCGAAGCCGCTCATGTCGTGATCGGTACTGTCGATGCGTGTGCCGGACGACGAGATGTATGCCTCATAGGCGCGGTATGCGGCAGTGCCGGAAGGCTGATAGTAGTACGTGATCACGACGTTGCCCGACGTGTTGTAGTCGAGTGCCGGCATGAACGCATTGTGGCCCGTGTACTGGACGATCGAGCTGCTCGGGCGATGCCACCCGGTGCCGTCGCGGTACGCGTACTGGACGTTCTGGGTGCCACTGACGTTGTCGTGCCACGTCAGGTCGATGTTTCCGACGGCCGCGTTGTATCGCGCATTCGGCACAGTGTTCGCGCGAATGTTTCCCGTAACGGTTCCGAGATAGATGTTCGTATTCGCCGCGATCTCGTGGGAGCCGAACGTCGAGCCATAGTCGGTCGAGCTGGCGGCTCGAATCTGATTGTTGGCGTGGTCGAGCCACATCACCCAGACTGTCCCGGTCGCTGATGAGACGACGACTTGGGGATTGAAGACTTCCGAGCCGCTTCCGTCCGAACCGCCATACGCGATCGGCGAATGCACCGTGAACGTGGAGCCGCCATTGGTGCTGGTGGCGAGGACGATTGCGGTGTTCCCGGCGTGGCCCGTGTACGGATAGTCATAGCTGACGTAGGCGACGTACACATAACCGAGGTCAGTGGAGTTGTGCCAGGAGACAGCGATGGAGGGCTTGTCGAGAAAATACGCGGCTGGCGCGGTCGGATATCTCGAGTCGACGATGGTCGGCGACGCGGTGAAGCTGCCGTTGTCGGACGGGTCGGAATGCCAGACCACGATCGCATTCGGCGCAGTCTCATCGCCGTTGAAGGCAATGCCGGCGCAGTAGGTCCTCAACGCTCCCTGGCCGCCAGTGGAGAAGTTCTCGGCATTGGCCGGATCGCCGCTATACGAGTAACCGGTCGACGGCACCGCGTTGTTATTGAACGGCGACGAGAACGACGTCGTGCTCGAGTAGCGAACGGCCGGATTCGGATTGTATTCAATGAAGGTCGTGAAGGTCCTGTCGACGCCGCTGGCCGTGATCGTCGAAATGGACGGCTCGACGTCCTGGGCCGAGTTGCTGGTGATATTGATCGGCGGCACAGCGGGAGTGGCATCGATCACAGCCGACCGCAGCCGCTTTCGCCCGTCCCTCAATTCCGGGTTTTGCGTATCGGCCGTCATTGCGCGGAGCCCCTGAGGCCCCTGAAACTGCTTCAAGAGCTGGCGATAAAGCACGGTGCTGAGGGTCGACTTCTGCAGCTGCGCTAGCGACTTGTAATACCGAGCGCCGAGCGCGCCGGCGGGCGGCGGTACGAGGACCGGGTTTGGACCCGGCGCGACGGCCGGCTGCAGTTGGTCCGCCGGAATTTTAGGCGGCGCGGAAGCGAATGCTGACTGCCAGGGACTAGACGCGAGAGTGAACAGTACGACAAGAGCAACAGCTTTGAGTTTCATAAGGTCTCCGGGTTTTTGAATTGACCTGCAGGTTACAGCCGAGCATGCTGTAAATAAGTATAGATGAAAGTTATTACTGAAAATGTGACCGCGCTCACTGCAGGTGGTAGTAAGTGCGTACGGGGATAAGTGCAAAGGCCCGATGAGGGACGTTACGCGTTTTGAGGCTCGTCGATATCGAAGGCGGCATCTTCGAACATCACCACCCGCACCTCTCCCCGATGCCGCTCCATGATCGAGCGCGCGCCGCGATCGCCGCGTAATGCGAGCAGCTCGGGAATGAAGCGCGGCGCGAAGATGGCGGGGACGCCGGCGATTCCCGCGTAGCCGGTGGCGGCGATCGGCGCATCGATCGCGATGAGTGCGCGGAGGTGGTCGGCGGTGATGCGCGGCTGGTCGCACAGCAAGAACAAAATGCGTACGTCGTTGCCGGCGCGTTCGACGCCGGCGCGAATCGACGACGCCATGCCTTCGTCCGCGTTGGGATTTGCAGCGCGGTCGACGACGATCACTTCGTCCGCGACTTCGTGCGCGATGCGTGTAGCACGTGCGAGGAGCGTTTCGCCTTCGTAGAGGACGTCCTGCTTCGGGCGGCCGAGGCGTCGCGAGGCACCGGCGGCGAGGACGACGGCGACTACGCGCACGCCGGTGTATTCGCCGGGTCGTGAATCGGCGCGTTAAGCTCGCGCAATGCGCGCGCGGAGCGGCGGTTCAGCACGGCCTGAATTTCGGCAATGACCGAGAGCGCGATTTCTTCAGGCGTCTCGCTGCCGAGATCGAGGCCGACCGGATTGTGGAAGCGCGGCTTGCGCGTGGCGCCGATCTCGGCGAGCAATTCGTCGCCGCGCGATTTCGGTCCCAGCAAACCGATGTATGCGATTTGCGATCGCAGCAGCAACTGGAGCGCGTCGGCGTCGCGATCGAAGTTGTGCGTCATCACGACCGCGGCGTCGTAGTCGCTCACGTCGACGGACGCGCGCGTCATGATCACGTCGATGCGCCAGCCGATCGTGCGCGCGAGATCGGCAACCGGCGCGACGTCGGCGCCGGAGCCGAAGATCGCCAGCGCGCGCCGCGGGCGAATCAGCTCGACGAGCGTCTCGCCGTCGGGCAGGCGCATCGTCCACTCGACCGGCTCGCGTCCGTTCCGACGAAAATCGGTGACCAGCGGCGGCACGTGCGCGGCATCGAACGGCTCGACAAAGAGTTCGAGGACGCCGCGGCATCCGAGTCCGAGTCCGAAGATCATGTCGTCGGCGCGGGAAGCGTCGTACGTGATGACGCGCGGCTGCATGTCGTCGAGCCACGGACGGATGCGCGCCGCGAGATCGCGCTCCAGACATCCGCCGCTCACGGCGCCGAACGCCTCGCCGCTTTCCGTGATTACGACGCGCGCGCCGGCGCGGCGATACGTCGAGCCTTGCGTGCGGATCAGCGTCACGAGCACGCCGCGGCGATTCTGATCAATCGTCGAGCGGCACGCGGCGATGACTTTCTCGATCTCGTGCATGAACTGGAACTGCCGCACGATCGTACTTCCAAACCGCCACGACCGGAATCATCGCGACGCCGATGAAGATCATCGAGCGATAGCGGAACAGCGCGCCGAAATTACTCACGCAGTAGATGAACGCCGCGCCCATCGCGATCGTCACCACGAGCACGAGCCAGAGAATCGGATTGCGCCACTGCTCGCGCGGCATACGAAACAGCGCGACGATGGCGATGAGGAACACGACGTCGAAGAAGATCGTGTCGACGTCGGCGAACGCCCACAGCCCCCTTCCGCCGCCGATACCGGCGAACGCATGCGGAAGAAAAAACGCGACGCATCCACGCAGGAAACGCGTGGGGCGACTCTCCGGGTGTCCATATTCCGCGCCGCCGATCCTCGTGCCGCCGTCCATCCGGTCGAACGCGCTGCGCGCGCCGTCGATGATCCACGCCATCATCACCGGCGCGTGCTTCGCGTCCTCCAGGCGCGGCGACGTGATCCACGCGCGAATGGGCGGCGGCAGATAGCGCCCCGTCACGCGCACCGCGCCGGCCAGCACGCCGCCGTACATCACGATCAGCAGCATGACCGCGTGCAGCGGCTTTCGCGTGCGCAGCGAGGCGACGAAGAGCAATGGCGCGGAGACGCCGAAGAGCGCGAGCGCCCAGTACCAGCGGATGCCGGCGATCAGGCAGAAGACCGCGAGCAGCGCGAGCGTCATCAGCGCGCCGTGCAGCGCGGCGTTTTTCTCGCGATGCCACGCTCGGATCCACATCGCCGCGGTCGCGACGAACAGCGCGAACAGAAAAAGAAACAGCACGTCCTTCAGCGGCTGCGTCGACCAGAGAATCGACGAAGGCGAGAGCGCAATCGTCGCAACGACGACGCGCGCGACGCGCACATGCTCGCCGGCGAGCTTGACGACGATCGCGCAGGTGCCGAGGTAGGCGGCGAGATTCATCAGCAGCGCCATCGAGGCGACGATGCCGAAAAGCAATCCGAACACCACCAGAATGTGCGTGAAGCCGGAGCCGTCGACATTCGGGTCGAGGTGCGTCAGCGCAGACGACCCGCGCCTGGCGATCTCCGCGACGTAGCGAAAGTACTTTCTCCCGTCGGTCGCGTAGAACCAGAAGCCGTCGCCCGCCTGCAGCCGCCGCAGAAACGGAAGATGCAGATACGAGATCCAGAAGAGCGCCTGACCGGCGATCGCGCGCACGAGAAAACCGATCGCGACCAGCGTCGAGATGGTGCGATCGCTCCGAAACGCGCGCCATGCGACGAACAGCAGTCCGCAGGCGATGGCCGTGAGGAACAGCTGAATCGTGGCGATCAGCATGAGGACGGGATCAGTTTCCGAGTGACAAACGAAGAATCTCGGCGATGCGGCGCGACGCCTGTCCGTCGCCGTAGGGATTGCGCTGCTGGCTCATCTCCGCGCGCACGGCCGGATCGCGCAACAGCAGCCGCGCTTCCGTCACGATGTCCTCGCGTCCCGTCCCCACGATCTTCACGTTGCCCGCGCGCACGCCTTCGGGACGCTCGGTCGTGCCACGCGTCACGAGCACGGCCTTGCCGAGGTACGGAGCCTCTTCCTGCACGCCTCCGGAGTCCGTGACGATGAAATCGCTGCGCATCATCAGATGAATGAACGAGACGTAGTCGACCGGCTCGATGAGGTGAATGCGATCGCTGCCGCCGAGGATGCTGCGGACCGGCTGCTGGACATTGGGATTGAGATGGACGGGATAGACGATCTCGACGTCGTCGTCGAGCGTCAGCTCCGCGAGCGCTTCGCAGACGTCGCGAATCGGACCGCCGAAACTCTCGCGGCGATGTCCGGTCACGAGGATCATCCGCCGCTTCGCATCGAGGAAGGAGAAGTCGCGGGCGAGACGCTCCTTCAGCACGACGTCGGACGACATGCGCAACACGGCGCGCTGCAGCGCGTCGATCACCGTGTTGCCGGTGACGAACACGCGCGCCGGATCGGTCCCCTCGCGCGTCAGGTTCGCCTTCGCATCCTCGGTCGGCGCGAAGTGATAACGCGCGAGGACCGAGATCATCTTGCGGTTCACTTCCTCCGGCCATGGCGCGCGATCGTCGCCGCTGCGCAGTCCCGCTTCGACGTGCGCGGTGTCGATGTTCGCGTAGAACGCGGCCATGCCGGCGGCGACGGCGGTCGTCGTGTCGCCCTGCACGACCACGAGATCGGGTTGCATCTCGCGCAACACGCGACCGGTCTCGAGGATCACGTTGCCGGCGATGTCGACGAGCGTCTGGTTCGCTTTCATCAGCTGCAAATCGACGTCGGGCTTCAGATCGAAAAGCTGCAGCACCTGATCGAGCATCTCGCGATGCTGACCGGTGGTGCAGATGCGCACGTCGAAGAGCGAAGGCTCCCGCCGAAGCTCGTCGATGACCGGGGCGAGTTTGATCGCTTCGGGACGCGTACCGAAGACGAACAGGAGTCGTTTCATACGGTTATTCAATGGTAACCTGTGACGAACGCTCCGCCGATGTCAATCATTCTCGCGTTTGTACTTGCGCCCGCCATTCTCGCGTCCATTGACTCCCTCGTACGTGCCGCTCTGGTGCTGCGGTCGCGTCCGGAAAACGGGCGCGCGCGCGGCGAGCAGCCGCGCCACTGGCTGGTGATCGTTCCCGCGCGCGCCGAGGGAACGCGACTGCAGACGACGATGAGCTCGATCGCTGCGGCGATGCGCGGACGCGACGACGTGACCGCGCTTCTGCTCCTCGACGGCGAAGACGACGAAGCAGCTGCGTCCGCGCGCGAAAACGGTTTTGCAGTACGTGTAAAACTGCCGCCCGGCCCGACGAAGGCCGCAGCGCTGGCGTGGCTTCTCTCGGATGTGGCGACCGCTGCCTCAGCGGTCACAGCGCCGCCAATGGCGGCGCCAGCGGCGCGAAGCGCCGCCGCGACCGCTGAGGGCAGCGGTCGCCACACACTCCTCGAAAACGTCGACGCGATTCTCATCATCGATGCCGGCTCGCGCGTGAAGCCCGACTTCTTCGAGCGCTTCGTGTGGCCCGAGGGAGCGGACGCGGTGCAGACGCACCTCTCGGGGGTGGCCGACTCGCACACGCATGGAAATGCTGCCGCGGCGGCTTCGCTGTCGGAGCGCTTCGCGCAGAGTCGCGAGGACCGCGGACGCGAGGCCTTCGGCTGGAACGTGCGACTGCGCGGAACGGGGACGGCATTTCGTCCGAAGACGTTCGCGGATGTGATCCCGCGACTCGTCACGCGCATCGAAGACCACGAGGCGTCGCTGCTGCTGACCGCCGAAGGCGCGAAGATCTGCCTCGCGCCCGACGACGCGATCGTGTTCGACGAAAAGCCCTCCAGCGTCGACGCCGCCGCGTCTCAACGCGCGCGCTGGCTCCTCGGACGCTACGAGCTGCTGCTGCGCCGCGGCGGCACGTTCGCGTCGATCATGGCGAAGCATCCGCTTGAAGGCGCGGCGCTGTTCGCGGAGATTTTCGGACGTCCGCTGTCGCTCACTGTTCCGCTGCGCGTTCTCGCCGGCGCCTGGGCGATTCGCGAAGGTCATCCCATCCTCGGCGGCGCCATCGCCGGAAGCGCGGCGGTCGATGTGCTCTCGTATCTCGTCGCCGCGCGCGGCATTCCGCGCGGATCGGCGAGCTTCGCGGCGTCGTGGCTGCTCGCCGTCGTCTACGCGCCGCGCGCGCTCACGCGCTGGCTGCGCACGGACCGATGAAGAGGGTTTTGGTGATCACGTCACGATTTCCCTGGCCGCCGTTCAGCGGCGATCGTCTGCGCGGCGCGATCTGGCTCGATGCGCTCGCCGGCCGCGCGGAAGTCGCTCTGGTGTCGCCTCACGGCTCGGTGCCCTCGTCTGCGCCGCCATTTCGTTTTTTTCCAGCGAAGCGATCCATCGCACGCGGTGTCAGCGCAGCGCTGCGCGTCATGCGCGAGTCGCTGCCACTGCAAAGCCTGCTCGCCGCGCCGTTTGAATGGAGCGAAGCGATCGAGCGTGCGAAGAGCGAGGCAGGACCGTTCGACGCGACGATCGTGTTGTTGTCGCGATTGCATCCGTGGATCAGCGTCGGTGGTGCTGGAGTGGTGCGCGCCTCCGGCGCGCCTCCCGCCCAAAGGCGCGCCGGAGGCGCGCACCACTCCACCACCATCCTCGATGCCATTGATTCCTTGACACGCAACGCGAGCGAGCGCGCGTCGCAGGCGTCGCCGCTCGCGCGCTGGTTCTGGCGCATCGAAGAGCGTCGCGTCGCGCGCGCGGAAGCGGACGCGGCGAAGCATTACGAGCGCGTCCTTTTCGTCAGCGACGAAGACGGCTTTGACCGTGAACAAGACGGCTTTGCCGTCGTCTCGAACGGCGTCGCGATTCATCCGCTCGAAGAGAAGCCGCGCCGCTACGACTTCGGGTTCTGGGGACGGCTCGCCTATTTCGCCAACTCCGACGCCGCCGAATATCTCCTCGACGAGATCTGGCCGCGCATCCGCGAGCGGCGCGCCAGCGCTACACTCGCGATCGGCGGCGCGCACGCAACGAAATCGATCCGGCGGAAAGCAAATCAGGCAGGAGTGACGTTAACGTCCCCGGTCGACCACATGCCGTCATTTTCGAGAGAGATCCGCGTGGCGCTTCTGCCGCTGCGATATGGCAGCGGCGAGTCGACGAAGACGATGGAAGCCGCAGAGTCAGGTTGTGCGATCGTCGGGACGCCGAAGGCGTTCCGCGGCGTGAGCGCGCTCGCCGCGCATGCGCGCATTTTGTCGGCGCCGGCCGCGTTCGCCGACGCCGCGGTCGCATTGCTCGACGCTCACGACGAGCGCGCGCGCATGGCGTCCGCGCTGCGCGCGGCCGTCATCGAACATCACGCGCGGCAGACGACGCTCGATCGCCTCGCGCAGATCGCGCTCGGAGACGCCGCATGATCCGGCCGCGCTCGAAAGAAGCGGTGTTCCGCATCGGGCTCGCCGTCTTCGGCGACGTCGCGATCTCCTGCATCGCGCTCACCGCCGCGGTCGCAGTACGGCGCAACGTGCCGCTGCAGTTCACGAAGTCACTGCTCCCGTCGATCAACTTTCCGCTCGACATCCTCGGCTTCGTTCTCGTCACGGCGACGCTCATCGCCGCGCTGAGCCTCAGCGGTTTCTATCGCCAGCGCCTCACGCCGCGCGGCCGCCCGCGCCTCGCCGTCGCGATGGTCATGCGCGTCGTGCTCCTCACCACCGCCGCGACGTTCGTCGCGCGCCCGGTGCCGCGCACGATTCTCATCGCCATCGCGATCGTCGAGGCGATGCTCATCCCGCTGTGGCGCTGGCTGCCGCAGGCAACGATGCGCATCCGCCCGCGACAGGCGATTCTCTTCGGCAGTCCCGCCGAAGTATCGAGCGCTCTCAGCGCACTCGATCTCACCGCCGATCCGCGGCTGCGCGTGATCGGATGGGCGGGCGACGCGTCCGCCGAGCTTCCTGTCCCCTATCTCGGTCCGATCACGAATCTCGAAACGCGCGCGCGGTTGCGCGAAGTGGAAGAAGTGATCTGCTCCGGCTCCACGCGCGAGCGGCTCGATCTCCTTCGCGTGCGCGGTCCGCGCGGATTCCTCCTGCTCGCCTCGCACGCCGACGCCCTCCTCGCCTCCTCCACCCTCGGCTGGATCGGCGATCAGCCGCTCGTGCAGGTCGCCGTCGGCTGCGCGATCGGCTTCCAGGCCGGCATGAAGCGCACGCTCGATCTCGTCATCGGCAGCGCGCTCGTGATCCTCACGCTGCCGCTCTGGCTCATCGCCGTGCTGGCGATCTGGATCGAAGACCGCGGACCGGTCTTCATCCGCCAGTTGCGCGTCGGACAGGGCGGCATTCCGTTCCCGATGTGGAAGCTCCGCTCGATGCGCGACGGCCGCGTGACGCGCGTCGGCTCGCTGCTGCGCAGCTATCACATCGACGAGCTCGCGCAGCTGCTCAACGTCATCACCGGCGACATGAGCCTCGTCGGCCCGCGCCCCGAGCGCCCCGACATCGCCGACGACATTCAACGCGAGCTTCCCGACTTCGACCTCCGCTGCCTCGTGCGCCCCGGCATCGCCGGCCTGGCGCAGGTCTCGGCCGAATACGACTCCGATCCTGAAGTGAAGCTCCGCTACGATCTGATGTACATGTGCGACTGGTCGCTGATGCTCGACGTGCGTTTGCTGCTGCACAGCGTGTCGACGTCGCTGTCGGGGAGCGGCGTATGAGGGCGAAGCCCTTCGGGTGTAGCGCAGACTTTCCAGCGTGTATGAGGATGAAGCCCTCCGGGTGTGGCACAGGCTTTCCAGCCTGTGCCCCGGGGGCAGGCTGGAAAGCCTGCCCTACACCAGATAGGAGCCACGCATGAGCATCGCCCTCGAACGCGACGAGCGCGTGGTCCATCGCTACTTCGCGGGACAGAAAACGCGCTTCCTCCAGGAGTGGCGCGAGATCCTGCAGAGCGGTCATCTGCTCTACAACCTCGTGCATCGCGATCTCACCGTGCGCTACAAGCGCTCGATCCTCGGCGCGCTCTGGACGCTGCTGCATCCGCTGCTGCTCACCGGAATCCTGGTGATCGTCTTCTCGCACATCTTCCGCTTCGACATCGAGCACTACGAGATCTACCTGCTCAGCGGTCTCCTGCCATGGACGTTCTTCGCGCAGACGACGGTGTCGTCAATGGCGGCGACGGCGTGGAACGGGCCGCTCATGAAACGCGTGCGGGTGCCGAAGTCGATCTTCACGCTCTCGACCACCATCTCGGGACTGATCAATCTCGCGATCTCGTATCTGCCGCTGGTCGGGATCATGGTCATCAACGGGATCAAGTTCAAACCGGCGATGCTCTTCCTGCCGGTGTCGGTCGCGATCCTGGCGGTATTCACGTTCGGCCTCTCGTTGATGCTGTCGACGATCTCGATCTACTTCGTCGACGTGCGCGAGATGTTCGCGGTCGCGCTGACGGCGCTGATGTATCTCACGCCGATCATCTGGCCGCTGAAGATCGTCCCGCCGAGGTTTCAGCAGATCATCCAGGCCAACCCGCTGTACTACTTCGTCGAGATGGTGCGCATCCCGCTGCACGCAGGCATCATTCCGTCGGCGAAGCTGCTGACCGTCGCCATCGTCATGGCGCTCGCATCGTTCCTGTTCGGCTGGCTGACGTTCCGCCGAATGTCCCGCGGTTTTTATCCGCACCTGTAAAGTCATGAGCTCGATCGTCTGTCGCGACATCAGCGTTACCTACCCTCCGCAGAAGGCGCCCAGCCTGAAGGAGTGGGCGCTGCGCCGCGGCAACAGGGCCAAGCCGTTTCAGGCGCTGACCGACGTGAACCTCACGATCGAGCCGGGTGAAGCGTTCGGCATCGTCGGCGGCAACGGCGCGGGAAAATCGACGCTGCTGCGCGTCATCGCCGGCATCATTCCGCCGACGCGCGGCGAGGTGATCACGCGGGGCGTGCTTGCGCCGATCATCGAGCTCGGCACCGGCTTCGACGGCGAACTCTCCGGCCGCGAGAACATTTTCTTCAACGGCTCGCTCCTCGGCCGCTCGCGCGCGTTCATGCGCCGCTGCGTCGAAGAGATCATCGATTTCTCCGGCCTCACCGAGTTCATCGACGCGCCGCTGCGCACGTACTCGACCGGCATGGTCGCGCGGCTCGCGTTCGCGGTCGCGACGACCATCGACGCGGAGATCGTGCTGCTCGACGAAGTGCTGGCCGTCGGCGACGCGTCGTTTTACGACCGCTGCGAAGAGCGCATCCGCCGCTTCCATCAGACCGGCGCCACGATCGTCTTCGTCTCGCACGATCTCGTCAGCGTGCGCGAGCTCTGCACGCGCGCGGTCTGGATCGATCACGGGCGCGTCGTCACGATCGGCGACGCCAACGAAGTGGCCGACGCGTACGAAAAGCGGATGCACGCGCTGCCGGCGCCGGCCGTCGCGACTGTCTGACATGCGCGACCCGAAAGAATCGGCACGCCTCACCGCGGAGAACGAAACGCTGGCGTTCGAATGTCAGGTTCTTACGTCGACGAATCGCGCGCTCACCGCGAAGCTCGCAATCGTGACCGCGGAGCGCGATCGACTGAAACAGTCGCTCGCCGCAATCGAAGGCTCGCGTGCATGGCGCATCGTGCAGAAGCTGCGCGGACTCGTGGGACGGCGCTGGTGAGCGACGACCTCGAATACTGGCGCGAGCTCGCGGCGCAATATCAGCGCGAGCTGGAAGCGCTGCGCGCGCGCGTGCTGCGCTATCTCGAATCGCCCGAAGTCGAAAACGCCGCGGCGCTGCTGTGCGCCACGCAGGCGCGGCCGGGATGGATGCAGGAGATCGATCGCATCGACGTCGAGATCAAACAAACCGATGCGAAGAGCGCGCTCGACAGCCTCTGGAGCCGCGTCGCGACCGACGAATGAAATCGCTGGCGTGGCAGACGCTGATGAATCTGCCGATCGGCTACGCGACCAGCGCGCGCGACATCCTCCGCGCCCTCGACGCGCGCGGCATGCACGTCACCTACAGCTACGCCTACGGACCCGGCACGCCGTGGCCGTTCACCGAGCCCGAGGAATCGGGCGATGCGCGGCTCGACGCGATTCGCGCGCGGCGTGAGGAAACACATCCGCCGATCGTCGTCACGTACGCGGCGGGCAACGTGTTCTACCGCAATCACGGCAAATACAAGATCGGCTTCACGATGCTCGAGGTGAACGGCTTTCCTCCCGACTGGGTTCGCCAGGCAGACGCGATGGATGAGATCTGGACTCCGACGGAGTTCAATCGCCGCGGTCTCCTCGACAGCGGCGTGACCAAGCCCGTCCACGTCATCCCCCTCGGCATCGATCCCGATCGCTTCCATCCCAATGCGCCGCGCATCCCGAATCGCAACGGCGACTTCGTCTTCCTCGCCAATTTCGAATGGGGCGCGCGCAAGGCGCCGGAGATTCTGCTGCGCGCATTCAACGCGACCTTCCGCGCCGGCGAGCGCGTGATCCTCGTCTGCAAGACCATGAATCGCGACCCCAACCTCGACGTCCCCAACGAAATCCGCGCGCTGGCGCTCCATCCCCGCGGCGGCCGCATCTACTTCCTCCACAACCACGACATCCCGCACGCGGAGCTCGCCACGCTCTATCGCTCCGCCGACTGCTTCGTCTCCCCCTCGCGCGGCGAAGGGTGGGGCCTGCCCGTGCTCGAAGCAATGGCCTGCGCCCTCCCCGTCATCGCCACCGACTGGGGCGGCCACACCGCATTTCTCGATCCCAACGACACCTACCCGCTCCGCATCCACGGCCTAACATCCGCAGAACCCAGCGGAGCCGTTTACTATCGCGGCCTCTCGTGGGCGGAGCCGGATGAACAGCATCTAGGCGAGTTGATGCGGTACGTGTACGAACATCAGGACGAAGCGCGCGCCAAGGGACAACGGGCGGCGGAGCGCGTACGCGCGAAATTCACGTGGGAAGAAACGGCAAAGCTCATCGTAGCAAGGATCGCAGCAATCTAAGACGCCTTTCCCGTGCCCGCGCCCGCGCCCGCTTCCGCGCCCGGGGCGGGCGGCCGAGCGAAGCATACATTCCCCCGCCCCGGGCTCGGAAGCGGGCGCGGGCTCGGGCGGGCACGGGCTCGGGCGCGGCTCGGGCGCGGCGCGGGCGCGGGAAGATAGAATGTCCCTAATGCCCCCTGTCCTCTCCGTCATCGTCCCCTGCCATAACGAGCGCTCGACCGTCGCCGAGCTGCTCAAGCGCGTCCTCGCCGTCCCCGTCTCCAAAGAAATCATCGTCGTCGACGACGCCTCCACCGACGGCTCTCCGGACATCGTCGAAGAGATCGCGCGCCGCGAGCCCGTCATTCGACTGCTGCGGCAGGAGAAAAATCAGGGCAAAGGCGCGGCATTACGCCGCGGATTCGAAGAGGCGCACGGCGAGATCGTGATCGTGCAGGACGCCGATCTCGAATACGAGCCGCGCGAATATCCGCGTCTCCTCCAGCCGATCCTCGACGGCGATGCCGACGTCGTTTACGGCTCGCGCTTCGCCGGACACCCGCGCCGCGTGATGCTCTACTGGCACACCGTCGGAAACGCGTTCCTCACCTGGCTCTCCAACATCACCACGAACCTCAACCTCACCGACATGGAGACCTGCTACAAGGCCTTCCGCCGCGAGGTCATCACATCCATTCCGATCGAGTCGAACCGTTTCGGCTTCGAGCCGGAGATCACCGCGAAAATTGCGCGCCGCGGCTATCGCATCTACGAAGTCCCGATCTCGTACCACGGCCGCGAATATTGGGAAGGAAAGAAAATCGGCTGGAGAGACGGCGTCAGCGCGATCTGGACGATTTTCAAGTACGGCATCTTCTACCGCGGCGACAGCGAAGCCGAAGGGTATGTGACGCTGGAGCGCATGGGACGCCTGTCGCGCTACAACAAATGGATCTGGCAGAGCATCGCCCGCCACGTCGGAAACCGCGTCCTCGAAGTCGGCGCCGGGATCGGCAACATGACCCGCGTGATGTACGGCCGCGAGCTGATCGTCGCCACCGACGTCGAGCTGCCCTACCTGCACATCCTTCGCAACCGCTTCTCGCGCAATCCGACCATCACCGTCGCGAAGCTCGACCTCAATTCCGACGACGACTGCGCGGCGTTGAAGCAATACGGCTTCGACACCATCGTCTGCCTCAACGTCCTCGAGCACATCGAAAACGACCGCGGGGCATTGCGCCGCCTCCATCAGCTCCTCAATCCCGGCGGCAACCTGCTCCTCTTCGTCCCCGCCGATCCGGCGCTTTACGGAACGATGGACAAACAGGTCGGCCACTTCCGCCGCTACGCGTCCAACGAGCTCCGGGCGTTGATCGAGTCCGAAGGATTCTCGGTGCCGGAGATCTTCCACCAGAACTACTTCGGCCGCTTCGGCTGGTGGCTCAACGGTCGCCTCCTGCGCCGCGCGCACGTGCCGGCCGGACAGTCCCGAATTTTCGATTTATTCGTGCCGCTGCTGCGCCGCATCGAAGGCAAAAATCCGACGAAGGGATTGAGCATCGTCGCGATTGCCACGAAGCCGTTGTCGCAGGCGCAAGCCGCGCAACACGACGTGGCCTAGGAGACTCTGCACAGTGTCATCCTGAGCCGCGAAGACGGCGAAGGATCTCCCGCCGACGGAGCGCTGGTCGTGCTTCGGCGGGGGATTCCTCGCCATCTTCGCGGCTCGGAATGACACGAGACGATTGTGCCGAGCTTCCCTAGGAGCTTGCGCGGCAGGAACGACGATCTCAGGCGCGTTGCGCCGCTCGAAGCCGCAGGTCGTGACGTGGCGACAAGCATGCCGCGAGGCGGAGCAATCCACGCAGCCGGCCGTGCCGGCTAGATGTTCCACGGCGTAGACCACGTTCCGAGCCGGAGCCACGCCCGGAAATCCTGCCCCAGCTCGAAGTCGCGCCAGCTGTAGATCGACGCGATCGGCTCGCGGCCGAGCATCCGCCCGTTCCATCGGGAAGCGGGATAGCAAAACGCGCCGTTGAATTGCACGAAAATCGACCAGACCAGGAGGACGACCGCGGCGCGGTGCGTCCATTGTGGCAAACGGTTCCAGACGTCGGCCGCCGCCAGCGCGAGAATCGGGAGAATGTCGACCAGATATCGCGGACCGAAGGACCACCCTCCCCACCAGTTTTCAAACGCGCCCGAGATCAGAAGGTGAATCAGTGCGGCGATGCCGAACGACAGCAGGACCGCACTGCGTGCCTTGCGACTGAAGAGCTGCAATCCCAGGCCGAGAATGCCGAAGATCGCAATCGGCGTGAAGATCAACAGGCCGCGATTCGGACTCACGAGCAGACCGAGCGTGCCCGTAACTCCCCATTTCGTGAAAACCGCCCGCAGCGTGGACCCGAGGAACACACCGTAAAAGCCGCTCACGTTTCCCCAATAACGCCAATTGACGAACAAGGTAAATGCCACAAGCGGAATTGCGGCGATCCCAAACACCAGCGCGTATTGAAACCATGCCCGCCGCCCCATGACGATCGTGGCCGCAAAACCGGCGAGAAGAAACAGGCCTGCGGTCGGCCGCGCAGCGACCGCCATGGAAAGCGTGATGCCCGCGCCGGCGGCGGCCCACCGCGGAAAATCAGGCCAGGTCAGAAACCATAATGCGGCCGTAACCGACGCGGCGACCACGGTCTGTTGCCACAACATCTGGCTGGCTGTAGCCCACATCGACGTGCCGATGCCGAACGCAATCGCCATCCAGAATGCCGGGCGCGCGGACAAGGTACGGCGCACTGTCAGCCAGAAGATCAACACTGCAAATGCAGTGATCGTCGCCGACGCGTATTTCTCCACAAACTCGCTCATGACGAACAGGACATGCGCCGACGGTTTGCCGCCGACGGACAGAAATGTGTACACCGGCATGTAGACCGGCAGCGCGGCCAATGACGTGCCGACCGGATACATCGAGATCAGCGAGCCGTTGCGCTCGTGAATGGAGAAGACGCGCGCCGGCTTATCGATGTCGTCGCGGAACATATCCAGCCGCGGCGTCCGGCCGCGGAGGATGGAAAACGGGATGAGTCGATTGGGAATCGTGTCGCCGCCGCTCACGTAAGGCAGCGTGCGACAGTTCCCCAAATAGACCGCCCAGCAAAGCACGAACAGAAGAAGGCCCTGCCGCCGGTTCACGAGCGCGATTGTAGTCCTCATCACTGCGGCGCCGCCGGAAACTACGCTACACTTCGCCGTCTCCATGGCGAAGCGAATCCTGGTTGTGGGAGGCGCCGGCTACGTCGGCGGCGCGATCACCGATCGGCTGATCGAGGCCGGCCACCAGGTTCGCGTCTATGACGCGCTGCTCTACGAAGAGAGTTACTTCAAGCCGGTCGACTTCGTCTTCGGCGACGTCCGCGACCGCGACAAGCTGCTTCCGCTCCTTCGCTGGGCCGACGCCGTGGTCTGGCTGGCCGCGCTCGTCGGCGACGGCGCGTGCGCGCTCGATCCCGAGCTGACGCGCGCGATCAACGTCGATTCCGTCGCGTGGCTGCGCGAGCATTTCCCCGGCCGCATTCTTTTCATGTCGACGTGCTCGGTCTATGGAGCGATGGACGGGATCCTGACGGAGGAGTCGGCGACGAATCCGCTGTCCCTCTATGCGGAGACGAAGCTCGAAGCGGAAAGAATCCTCGCCGACAGCGACGCCATCTCCTTCCGCCTCGGCACGCTCTTCGGCCTCGGCGACACGTACTCGCGCATCCGGATGGATCTCGTCGTCAATACGCTGACGGTGAAGGCGTGCTTATACAAAAAAATCAGCGTGTTCGGCGGCAATCAATTTCGGCCGCTCCTGCACGTGCGCGACGTCGCGGAAGCCGTCGTCGCGAATGTCGACACCAGGCATCGCGGGATCTTCAATCTTCAGGCGAAGAACATGAAAATCGTCGACATCGCCGAACTGCTCGCAGCGCAGGTGCCGGATCTGCAAATCGTACGAACGGAAATGAAGTTTCAGGACGCCCGCAATTACAGCGTCTCCAGCCGCAAGGCGGAAGAGGCGTTCGGCTTCGCGCCGAAGCGCAGCGTGGAAGAGGGAATCGCGGAAATGCGCCGGCTGGTCGTCGAAGGGCGCATCTGCGACATCAGCAGCGCGCGCTTCTCCAATAATGAATTTCTCCGGCCGCTGCTCGTGACTCCGCACAATCCCCTCGGATACGAAATCAAAACGGCCGCCCGCATCCGCCGCTGACCCATGAACGAGCCGACTCTCATCAAAGGCCAGCTCAGCGTCGACGATCGCGGCGAAGTCGGATTCGTCAATGAATTCGCATTCGCCGGCGTGAAGCGCTTCTATACCGTGGCCAATCACCACCGCGGTTTCGTGCGCGCGTGGCACGGCCATCGGAACGAAGCGAAATTCGTCACCGTCGTTTCCGGATCGATGCTGATCTGCTGCGTGGCCATTGACGACTGGCAATCGCCGTCCAAAGACCGGCCGGTCCATCGCTTCGTTCTGAGCGCACAGTCGCCGGCCGTGCTCGCGATTCCGGCGGGTTACGCGAACGGATTGATGTCGCTCACGGACGACGCGAAAGCCATGTTCTTTTCGACGTCGACGCTGGAAGAGTCGCGCGGCGACGATTATCGCTATCCATCGCGGCACTGGGATCCCTGGAGCGTCGAAGAGCGCTGATGCCGGAGCTCAGCATCATCCTCCCCTCGTTCAATGAGGAGCAGCATCTTCCGGAGACGCTGGAGAAATTGCACGACGTGGTGACGCAGACGTCGCTCGACGTGGAGACGATCGTGCTGGATGACGAGAGCCAGGACAAGACGCTGGAGGTCGCGACCGATCTCGCCGCCCGTTATCCGGCGCTGCACGTGCGCGTGTTCCATCACGTCCGCCAGCGCGTCGGCTTCGGCGCGGTCGCGCGCTTCGGAATCGCGCATGCGCGCGGACGCTACTGCTGTTTCGTGTCCGCCGACGGCGTCGATCCGGTCGAGCTGATTCCGGAATTCGTCAAGCGGCTGCGCGCGGGCGCGCATCAGGTGCAATGCTCGCGGTATATCCGCGCCGCGGACGCGCGGTCGGTGCCGCGGAAATACCGGATTTATCAGAGCGTGTACCGCCGCCTCGTTCGCTGGCTCCTCGGCCGCGAGATCACGGACAGCACGTACGCGTTCCGCGCGTTCGACCGCGTCTACGTGCAGGCTCTCGGCCTGACGTCCAATCGCTTCAGTCTCTGTCCCGAGATCACGTTCAAGATCGTCCTCAGCGGCGGCGTGAGCGAGCTGATTCCCGGCCAGCCCGCGCCTTACGACGCCGGCGGCTCGAATAAATTCAAACTCTCCAACGAGACCCTCGGCTACGCCTACGTCCTCTTGCGCGCGTGGATGCATCAGCGGAAACTCTATTGGTTTTGAGCGACTCCCCTTCGTTCGCCGTGGTGATTCCGATGTTCAATGAGGAAGCCGGCGCGTCCGCCTGCGTGAGCACGGTCTGTGCGGAGTTGCAACGGCTCGATCCGAACGCGCGCTTGTTCGTCGTCGAAGACGGCAGTCGCGATCGCACTGCCGAAATTCTCGGCGATCTCGAGAGCATGACGCCCGCATTGAAGGTGCTGTTTCACGCCGAGAATCGCGGCTACGGACAGGCACTCGTCACCGGAGGCCATGCAGCGCACGACACGGGATTCGACTACGTCGTGTTCATGGACAGCGATCTCACGAACGATCCGAAGGACATCGCGCGATTTCTACCGAAAATGCGCGAGGGACACGACTGCATCAAAGCTTCGCGCTACATTCCAGACGGCGGAATGATCGGTGTGCCGTGGTTCCGCCGCGTGATCTCACGCGGCGCGAATAGTGTGGCGCGAATCCTGATGCGCATTCCCATTCACGACCTCACCAACGGATTCCGCGCCGTGCGCACGTCGGCATTCGTTCGGATTCCCTTCCGCGAGCGCAAATTTGCGATCATCATGGAAGAGCTGTATCACATGAAGCGGATGGGCTGTTCGTTTGCGGAAGTGCCGAACATTTTGCGCGCGCGCAGCGGCGAGCAGCGGGCGACGAGTTTCTCGTACAGGCCGTCGACGTTCGCGCACTATCTGAAATATCCAGTGAAGTCGTTTCTGGGGCTTTAGTGTGTCATCCTGAGCCGCGAAGACGGCGAAGAATCCCCCAGGGAACCTTGAACAAGTCGTCATCCTGAGCCGGCGAAGCGCGGCGAAGGATCTCAAAAATGCGAAACGCTCTAATTTCGAGATCCTTCGCCGTCTATGCGGCTCAGGATGACGTGCATCAGATGTTGTTCAGAGTTTCCCTAGTCGTTCTTACGCCGGGGATTCCTCGCCGTCTTCGCGGCTCGGAATGACACGTCACAGGAAGATGCGAATTCTCGTCATCGGCGCGTCTGGAATGCTCGGCTCCGCCGTGTGCCAGGTCCTGCCTGATGCTAGAGGTGTAAGCCGTCGCGCCGGCAATTTCGATATCGACGCCGACCTCGATCCACTCGTCCAAGGCTACGACTGGATCGTCAACGCGGTCGGCGTCACCAAGCCAATGGCACAGCGCGACGATCTGTACCGCGTCAACACACAATTCCCGCGCGCACTGGCGAATGCCGCCGAACGTTCCGGCGCACGCGTCATCCAAATCGCCACCGATGGCGTCTTCTCCGGCGCTCGCGGTTCGTACAAAGAGAGCGATCCTCACGACGCGACGGACGATTACGGCCGCTCCAAGAGCCTCGGCGAGGTGCAATCGCCCGCCGTTCTGCACCTGCGCTGCTCCATCATCGGTCCCGAGCCGCACGAGCCGCGTTATCTGCTGGAATGGCTGCGCCGTCAGCCGCAATCAGCCATTGTCCCCGGCTTCACCAATCACCTCTGGAACGGCATCACGACTCTGCATTTCGCGCGCATCCTTACCGGCATCGTACGCGGCGTGGACGTCCCGCCAGTGCAGCACGTGATTCCTGCAGGCGTCATTACGAAAGCCAACCTGCTGCGCGAGCTTGCGCGCGCCTATGGACGCACGGACCTGCGCATTGAAGACGTCGAAGCGCCCGAAGCGATCGATCGAACGCTCATTACCGAACGGCCGGACGTCAACGCCGCATTATGGCGGGCGGCGGGTTACCACCATCCGCCGGCGATTCCGCAAATGATCGACGAGCTCGCCCACTAACGAAAACAGTGGAGCGGCGGCCGCCCTCGGCCGCCGATTTCTCGCGAGAGGCCGGCGGCCGAGGGGCCGCCGCTCCACAAGTCCTGTCCTTACAGCCCGTCCTCGCGGTACGAGCGGCTGATGTCGAGATGATAATTCTCCGGACGATGGCGGCGGAAGCCGTCGCTGCGCATGCGCTCCGTCAAATCCGCAATTACGCGCTGCGACGCGTTGCCGTCGCCGAGGTTGTGCTCCCACGTTTTTCCATAGAGCGACTCGAGCTTCTGGAACACGACGTCCGCCGGATAATCAGCGGGACGCGTCGGGTCATATTTGACGGATGAGCGCGCGTCATACACCTGCGGACGCTCGGTCGATTTGCGGATCTGGAGCGACGGCACCTGCAATACACACGTCTCTTCGACGACGGTACCGGAATCGGTCAACAGGCCGCGCGAGTTCACCATCAGCGCGAGCATTTCCTCGTAGCCGATCGGGTCGACCATGACGACGTTCTTCGGCAGCGCGATCCCGTATTCCTGCAATACTTTTTGCGTGCGGTAGCTGGCCGTGAAATACACCTTGCGGTCGGTGCGGCCGACGAGTTCGATGATCGTCTCGAAGCTCGAACGGATGTGCACGTTCTCGCGGCGATGGCAGGTCATCAGATAAAATTCGCCGCGCTCCAGGCCGCGCGAGCGGAAGAACTCGGCCGTCGCCAGATCGTCGTAGAGCTTCTTGCGCTTGTAGTAATACTCATTGAGCACGTCCACGATCAGGTTCTGCACGATGACGATATTCGCGGGATTGAGTCCTTCCGCCACTCCCTGCGCCTTGTATTCGGGGAAATACGTGTAAATGACGTCGGCGAGGTGGTCGATCGTGCCGCGGTATTTCTCCTCCGGCATCCGCCAGTCGTACGAGCGCATGCAGCCTTCGATGTGCACGATCGGGAGATTGAGCTGCGCCGCGGCCAGACAGCCCATCACCGTATTCGTGTCGCCGAGAAACACCGCCGCCTCCGGCCGCATCTCGTCCAGCACGGGATAGAGTTTCGAAATGACCGCCGAGCTGACCTCGGCGTCCGTGCCGCCGGTGGCATTGAGCTCGATCTCGGGCGGTTCCACGTTCAGCTCCCGAAAGAAAATGTCCTTGAGATTGTCGGAATAATGCTGCCCCGACCAGATGAACACGACGTCGAATTCGGTGGACGCCCGGATCCCGTTCAGGATGAGACTCGCGCGGATGACGTCGGGGCGAATTCCGAGAATGATTGCCAATTTTTTCTTCAATGAATGTTCCTTCTTAGAAAAATCTGAGGTCCGGCAGAGGCGTCGACCAGATTCCCTCGAACCACGATTCCTTGGAGCGGATCAGATCGGCGTAGTTCCACGCCGTCACGAAAATGTAGTCGGGCGGATGCTTCTTCAATTCATCGGGAAATACGATCGGCGTGTGCGTGCCGGGCATCAGCTTGCCGGCGCGGAGCGGCGACGCATCGACCATACCGCCGAGGTAATGCATGGCGGCGGCGTTGACCCACATCGTGGCCTTGCCGGCGGCGCCGTAGCCCCAGATCGAATATCGCGACGCCAGCGCCGCGAAGGTGTCGCGCACGATGCGAATCTTCGACAATGAGCGGCGTCCGAATTCGTCCCACGTCTCCGGCTCATTGAGGCGGTGGCCGCTCTCCCACGCGTCCAATTCGTTCGTTGCCGCCGTCGGCGACGCATTGGCTTCCATCGACGCCACAATGCGCAGTGCGCCGCCATGCATCGGCAGCCGCTCCGCATGCGTCACTTGAAATCCGTAACGCGACAGCAGCGGACTAATCGTGCCGAGGCTGTAGAACGTGAGGTGCTCGTGATAGAGCGTGTCCCATTGCAGCTGATCGAGCAGATCGCCGGCGTACATCATCTCGAGGACGAGACGACCGTCCGGCTTCAACAGCTCGCGCGCGCCCTCGAGAATCGCTTCCGGATGGTCATTGTGCGCAAACGCGTTGCTGCCGGTCACAATGTCCGCGCGTCCGTATTCCGACGCGATCGCGCGCGCTGATTCCGCGTCGAAGAAGCCGGCAATGGCCTTCAGACCGCGATCGCGCGCCATGTCCGTGATGTTCTGCGAGATGTCGACGCCGACCGCGGTGATGCCGGCTTTTTCCAGCGGCTCCAGAAGCACGCCGTCATTGCAGCCGAACTCCACGACCAGCCGCGGATCGAAACGCTCCTTGAGCCACGACGCGTACGATTGAAAATGCTGGACGAGCGGCTGCACGGTCGACGACGAAAACGCATAGTCCTGAAAGAGGACGTCGGGATCGACCGGCTCGGTGATTTGCACGAGCCCGCACGCGTCGCAGGTATGGATCACCAGCGGAAAGCGGCGCTCGCCCGCAATCGCCTCGGGACCGCTGAGGAACCCGCCGGCCAGCGGCATTTCGCCGAGGTCGAGGATGGGGTGGAGCTGCGAGCCGAGACAGGCGCGGCACGTGCCTTTCATGAGCGGCGCGCATCATAACCGAGATCCGGCCGGTATAATCGCGAGTCCGTGACGTCCACCCGACACGATTGCATCGCCTGCGGCGCGGAGCAGCGCCTCGCGTTTCACTACCGGAATTACGATTATTTCCGCTGCCGCCGCTGCGGGCACGTCTCCACCCTTCCGCTGCCCACACCGGAGCAAATCGATCAGCATTACAAAGCGCAATTCATGGACGGCAATTACCTCCTGTTGCTGAACGACCGCGGCCGGTACATGCCGGTTTATGAGGGTTTCGTGCGCGCGCTCGAGAAAGAGTTGTCTCGGAAAGGCGAATCCCTGGCGGGCAAGAGCGTGCTCGACATCGGCTGTTTCGCCGGCGATCTGCTCGCCATCATGCGTGACCGTGGCGCGGACGTTTGGGGCGTGGAGCTGCAGTCCGATGCGGTCGCCATTGCCAACCAACAATTACCCGGCCGCGTTTTGCAGAGCGACGTCCACTGCACGGAATTTCCGGTGATGCAGTTCGACGTCATCACCTTCACCGGCGTCATCGAGCACCTCCTCGATCCCGCCCGCTTCCTCGGCCGGGTCCGCGATCTCGTCAAACCGGGCGGCCTGATCCTCCTGCAGACGCCCAATTCGGCCTCGCTGTTCGCGCGCGTCCTGCGGAAGTACTGGCCTCCGTACGCGCCGGTCGAGCACATCCACCTGTTCACCGAGCGAAGCCTCCGCGCGTTGCTCGAACAGCACGATTTCCGCGTCGTCGAGACGTCGCAGCATTGGAAAAAACTCCCGGTCTCCTACGTGTACAACATGTTCCGCAATTTCGGACCCGAATTTCACCGGCTCTTGAAGCCGGCCTACGGATTACTCCCCCGCTTCGCGCGCGAGGCTGTCCTGCCGTTCTACATCGGCGAAATGATCGTCGTTGCGACGCGCGTGTAATGCCAGCATCGCTGTCGCGATCAACAAAGCGATCGCGGAAATCACCAGCCCCGCCGTCATGCCGGGAGGCCAGTACGAGAATTGGACGATCGACACGCCGGCCGGGACCTCAATCGCGCGAAATGCGTAATTCGCCGCGAGGATCGGCGTCTCTTTTCCGTTGACCCGTGCGGTCCAGCCGGGAAAATTCGTCTCCGACGCAGACAGTAACGACGGACGCGGACTGAACGCGCGCAGGCGATATCCATTCAATCCGAAATGTTCCACTTGCACGGTGCCGGCGCCCCGATCCATCGCGTCCGAAGCAAAGCCCGGCGCACGCTCGAGCAACAGATGATGCGGAGCGCGGTGCGGAAGCTCGCGCAATGCTTCAGCCGCCGTGACGACGGCATAGTTGCGCGTCAGCGAATAGCGGGGAGCGGATGAGCGGCGGAACACGACGACGACGGCGTCGGAGTACGTTTGCATAAATCCGCGCTTCGGCGCTTCCGCCAGGATATTGCCGTAGGTCGAAGAGACCACCATCCGGTCGATGGCAAAGGCATCGAGAACGGCGTCCGCGGGAATGGTCTTGCATTCGCGAAGCGGCGGGTCGGGGCGGGAATCGAAGGAACGATGATGCAACTCGATGTAGCGGTCCGAATTGAAGACGAACAGCGAGTCGACGCTCGCGATCCCGAACGGCGAATTCACGTTGGCCGGGAAAAACCCCATCGGCAGGACGCGGCCGAGGGTCGGCTGCGCCTGGAGGTGGCGCACGAATCGCGACGGATGGTCCCAATAGTTCCAGCGCTGCTGGCGCGGAAACGAGGCGTGGCTCATCCCCTCCAGCGCGAGGAGCGCGACAATCGCGATTCCGAACGTGCGATTCTTCAAAACGACCGCGGCAATCAGCAGCAATCCTGCAACTGCAAAAATCACGAGCATCAGCCAAAACTCGGCCAGCCAATGACGCGCCGCGGCGGTTCCCTCCACACTGAACCCTACGAATAGCCGCAGAAATGCGCCGGCGAGGATGATCAACGCAATCGCGATCGTCCACCAACGCGGTCGCTGTTCCAGCAGAACATCGACGGTGATTCCGGCGCAGACGGCCAGACAGAACCCGAGCAAAATCCCGCCGTACCACGAAAAGTGAATCGCATTGAAGACCGGGAGTTTCCCGAGCCATTGAACCGGCGGAACGCCGAAGATCTTCAAGAGCACCAGCAAGCCGGCGATTTGAAAGAGCAACAGCGGAAACGGCCTCGCGCGGCCGAGCGTCATCATCGCCAGAAGCAATCCCGTAACGCCGAAATAAAAGAGATTGCTCTCCGACACCGGAAGCCCTTGCAACGCCGGCGCGCCGGAAACCAGTCGCGGCGACAGCAACTGCAAAACCTGCGATCGATCGAGCGTTTGTAAACCGGTATCTCGATAGAAGCGGGCTGCCGATTGCGACCCGCGCATCAGTTGAAACGCCGGCAGGTAATAAAACGCGACTAGTCCGACGGAGAGAATCGCGGCACCGGCGAAGCGCGTAACGAGGATCCGCTTTCCCGCCTGTTCCGGGTCGAGCGCGATCACAATCGCTGCATAAATGACAGTCAGGCCGAACGCGAACAACAGCACCGGCGGAAAACTGGCCAGGGCTACGAATGCGTAGGCAAAGCTCGTCACCATTGCCCGCCGCCACGTCGGTTTGTGAAGCAGCCACGCAGTCGCGGTGAGGACAATCGGCATGCCGATGACGGCCTGGCCGATGAATCCCGGCACGGTCTGGACGACCGTGCCCGAGAACAGGAACGCGATTCCGCCGGCGCGGCTCGCCAGTACGCTGAGGCCGTGTTTTCTCAGAAATGTGTACGTGAAGAAGCCGGCGGCAAGCAATTGCGCGAGGATGTAGAAGTTCTTCATCCACGGCTCGTTGCCCGCGAGCGCGATCGCGAATACCGGCGGGAGAAAGTATGAGGGCAGCAAATTCGCCATCGACGGGACTCCGCCGCCGATGGATGGGTCCCACAATGGAAATTCACCGCGCCGCAGCGATCGCTGCAGCAGCTCCGTCGCGGGCTCGCTCTGCCACCACGGCCCGCCCGGATCGTGCACATTCGCCCACGGAACCGTGCCGAGCGAGTCGAAATAGCGCTGCCGGTGAGAGCCGGGTCCGTGATTTTCGGGCGTACACGCCATCCCCACGGGATTGAAGCCGTCGCCGGCAATCAGCGACTCTCCCCGAAAGATCACGTTGGGAAACGTCGCAATGATGAGAATCGCAAACAACGCCGCGGAACGGAGTAGTTCTCCGCGGCCGATCGTGAAGAAGAATGGGCGGCTCAATGGGGCGCCGACCATGTTCGCAGCTCGCGCCACGCCTGAAAATCCTGCCACAGCTCGAAATTGCGCCAGCTGTAGATATTGTGGACAGGATCGGGGCCGAGCATCCGCTCATTCCATCGTGAGGCGGGATAGCAAAAAGCGCCGTCGATTTGCACGAGGATGGACCAGACGAGCAGGACGACCGCGGCGCGGCGAGACCATAGTGGCAAGCGGCTCCAAATGTCGGCCGCGGCCAGCGCGAGGACCGGCAGAATGTCGACGAGATAGCGCGGGCCGAAGGAAAAGCCGCCCCACCATGCTTCGAACGATCCGCAGATCATAAGGTGGGCGAATGCGGCAATCCCGAAGCTCAGCAGCACCGGATTACGGCCGTCGCGGGTGAAAAGCTGCATGGCGAGGCCGACGATGCCGAAAAATGCGATCGGGGTAAAGATCAGCAGCCCGCGGTTCGAGCTCACAAGCAGGGCGTGCACGCCGTGGGCCGCCCACCTCGTGAAGATCGCCCCGAGAATCTTGCCTAGAATCTCATGGTAAAAGCCGCTCAAATGGCCGAAATCACGCCAGTTGATCCACAGCGCGAATGCGATGAGCGGAATTGCGGCCATGCAGAACGACAATGAGGATCGAAGCCAGTCTCTCCGCGCCATGACGGCGGTTGCGATCAGGCCTGCGACAAAGAACAGCCCCGCCGTCGGACGCGCTGCAACCGCCATGGAGAGCACCAGGCCCGCGCCTGCAGCGGCCCGCCGTGGAAAGCCGGGCCATGTCAGAAAATACAAAGCCGCAGTGATGGACGCGGACACGACTGTCTGTTGCCACAGCATCTGACTGGAGATTCCCCACATCAGAGTGCCGAGGCCGAAGGCGATCGCCATCCAGAACGCGTGACGCTGCGGCAGTATCCGGCGCACCGTCAGCCAGAACATCCAGACCGCAAATGCCGTAATCGTCGCTGCCGCGAACTTCTCCGCGTACTCGCTGAGCACGAACAACACGTGAGGATCCGGCTTTCCGCCGGCCGTGAGAAACGCATACACGGGAACGTAAACCGGCAAGGCCGCCAGCGCCGTACCGACGGGATACATCGAGATCAGCGATTTTCCGCGCGCGTGAATGGAAAAGGGCAGGCCTAACCGGTAAATATCCTGGTCGAACATGTCCAGCCGCACCGTCCCGCCGCGGAGGATGGCAAACGGAATAAGGCGATTGGGGATCGTGTCCGCGCCGCTCCCGTAAGGCACCGTGCGGCAATTCGCCATGTACGCCGCCCAACAGAGGACGAACACGAGAAGGCCCGGCCGTCTCCAATTCACGAGCGGGATTGTATCGGATTCAGCGCGATGAACGCGACCAGCAGCGCGACCGCAGAAATCACGATCCCGATGGTCATGCCGGGGGGCCAGTAGCGAAATTCGACCGTCGATCGTCCGGCCGGAACTTCGATCGCGCGAAACGCGTAATTCGCCAGCAGAATCGGCGTTAGACGCCCGTTGACTGTTGCCGTCCAGCCGTCGATTTTCGTTTCCGACGCGGAGAGGAGCGCGGGCACCGGCGAGTCGACGCGAAGCCGGTACGAATTCAGTCCGAAATGCTCGACCCGGATCGCGCCGCCGGCCGGCATTTCCGCGGCGGACAGAAATCCCGGCGGCTTCTCGAGCAGCAGCCGCCGCGGCGGGCGCGTTTCGAATTCATAGAACGCTTCGGCGCGATCGCGAACCGCATAGTCGCGCGTCAGAAAATATCGCGGCGCGGACGGTCTCGCGAACACGAGCGTGTCGGAGTCGCGATGAATGAGTGGGTATCGGCGGCTCACGGCCTCGCCCGCCAGCCACTTCAATTTGCTCAAGATGACGATGCGATCGATGGCAAAGGCGTCGAGGACGTTGTCCGGCGGAATGACCGAGCATTCGCGAAGCAGAATGTATTCGCTCGAGCCGAGGTAGCGGTGATGGAGATCGGCGTACCGGCTGGAGTTGAAGGTGAACTGGGAATCGGTGCTGCCGATGGAATACGGCGAATTCGTATTGGCGGGAAAAACTCCGAACGGCAGCATGCGGCCGAGGCTCGGCCGGGCGAGCAGCGCCCGAACGTATTGCGGACGATGCTCCCAATAGTTCCACGCCGGTTGCCGGGGAAAGGTCGCATTCGTAATCCCCTCGGCCGCAATGAGCGCGAGGATCGCGACGCCGGCATACTTGAATTTGTACCGCGCCAGGATCAGTGCGGTCGCGAGGACGAAGAAGAGCAACGCGACCCTATAGTCGGAGATCCAGCGCCAGTATTGCGGATGCGCCGTCGCCTCGCGCAACCCGATCCTGTACAACAGGAAGAACATTCCACCCACGACCGCAATGGAGCCGATGACCGAGATCAACAGCAGTTTTCGCTGCAGCAACAAGTCGACGGCAACACCGGTCAGACAGGCGAGCAGAAATCCGAGGAGAATGCCGCCATAGGATGAGAAATGCGTTGCGTTCAAGATCGGCAACTTGCCCAGCGCCTGAATGGGCTGAACACCGAAAAGCTTCAGGACCAGGAGCGCTGTCGCGATTTGCAAAATCAGGAGCAATGGCGCGGGCCGGATCCGCGCGAAGGTCGCAAGCACGAGGATCAAGCCAGTCACGCCGAAGTAGTAGAGATTTCCCGGCGCGCTATAGACGGCGGGAGCGAGATAGGAGGGCACGCCCTCCATCAGGACCGGCGACAGGATTTTGAAAATACCGCGGCGAGTGAAAGACGCCAGGCCGGCATTGTGATAGAAGCGTTGAACGTCGTCGGCCCCGCGGATGACATAGGCCGCGGGGATGTAATAGAACGCGACCAGCGCAAGCGACAGCCCGACCGCTGCGCTGAAACGCGCTGCCAGCAGTCCCCTCCCCCCCTCCCGCCCGGCGAAGACAATCACCGCAATCGCATAAAACACGACCAGCGAAAATGCGAGCACAAGGATGGGGGGAAAGCTCGCCAGCGCAATCATCGCGTAGACGAGTGCGGCGACGGCGGTCCGCCGCCAGGTCGGCCGCTGCAGCAGACGCGCCGTCACTACGAGCACGATCGGAATTCCGGCGACGGTCTGTCCGAAGAATTCGGGGGCCGTCTGCACGACCGCGCCGGAGAACATGAACGCGATTCCGGCGGCGCGGCTGCCAAGGACGCCGACGTTGTGTTTTCGGACGAAGACGTAGGTGAAAAAACCGCACGACAGAAGGATCAGCAGGCTGTACAGATTTTTCAGCCACGGCTGATTGCCGAGGAGCGCGACGAGGAACGAGGGCGGGAAAAAGTACGCGGGCGTCAGATTGGCCATGCTCGGAACGCCGCCGCCGATGTACGGGTCCCACAATGGAAATTCACCGCGCCGGATGGAGCGCTTCAGCAGCTCCAGCGCCGGCTCGCCCTGCCACCACGAGGAGCCGGCATCCTGAATATTCGCGTACGACGAGATGCCGCGCAGCTCGAAGTACTCCTTCGAGCGTACGTGCGGACCGTAATTCGCCGCCGTGAACCCCGCCGAAAGAGGATTGTAATTATTGCCCGGAACCAGCGACTCGCCCTGAAACACGACATTGAAGAACGCGGCGATGACGAGCAGCGCGAACAACGCCGCCGAACGGAGCGCTTCGCCGCGATCGATGTCGACGAAGATCTTCATTCGACATGAACGGGCACGAGCAGCCGTCGCGCGCCGGTATTTCCGAACCACCCCACCATTTCCTGGACGGCATCGAATTGCAGCTCGTAGTCCCCTGCCGACGGCGGCGCCGTAATGACCGCGGGAATGGTCTGCCACTGTTCCGGAGGCAGCGACGCGGTGAGATTGAATCGCGACAGGAAACCGGGGCAATCGATGCCGTGCGCACCGCACCAGCGATGGCTGATGCGCACGGAGAATTGTCCGCGCCGATAGGCCGGAGTCGACTCCGCTGCGGGCCAGAGCTCGTCGCCGGCGTTGCGGACTTCAACGCCGAGGGAGAGCGTCATGCCGTGCGCGATGCGCGGGGGAAGGACTAGCGGCTTCCACTGAATTTTCATCCCCGACGGCGACAGCAATGCAGGAGTCGGAGCCGTCGATGTCGCCGCGATCCGCGCGGGCCCGTGACCCGGCCGCCGGCCGCACGCAGAGCCTACGGTCAGGACGCAGACAGCGATCCCCACAATGACGCAGTCGCGGACTGTCATGAGCGGGCTGAATCGTAGCCGAACGCTACCTGCCGTGCTAGACTCGCGCGCCAATTTCAACCGTCCCTCGATGATGTCCTCTCACGATCTGAACTCTCGCTTCACAGGAGTGCGTTGTCTCGTCACCGGCGGCGCCGGTTTCATCGGCAGCAATCTCTCGCGCGCGCTCGCGGCGGCGGGCGCGAAGGTGACGGTGCTCGATGATCTCTCGACCGGGAGTCTCGACAATCTCGCCGACGTCCCGCAGGCAGGAATGCCTGCGCCACATCAATCGAACATCCGTTTCGTGCGCGGCGGCGTCGCCGACTCGCCGCAACTGCGCGAGCTCGTGCGCGACAGCGACTACGTCTTTCACATGGCCGCGCAAGTCGGCAACGTGAAGTCGATCGAGTTTCCGGTCTCCGACGCGCAGTCGAACATCCTCGGCACAGTGCGCGTGCTCGACGCCGCGCGCGGGTCGAGCGTGAAGCGCATCGTCTATTCCAGCTCGTCCGCGATTTTCGGAGAAGCGGAGCGGCTGCCGATCGACGAGTCGCATCCGCAGCGGCCGGCGAGCTTCTATGCATTGAGCAAACAGACCGGCGAAAAGTACGCGCTGCTCGCCGCGTCGCTCTGGAACGTGCCGGCGGTGTGTCTCCGCTATTTCAATGTCTATGGCTTCCCGTCGGAAGAGAGCGACTACAGCGGGGTCATTTCGATCTTCTTTCGCCGTCTCGGCGAAAACCAGCCGCTGATCATTTACGGCGACGGCGAGCAGTCGCGCGACTTCGTCTATGTGCTCGACGTCGTCAACGCGCTCATGCGCGCGGCGACTGCCGGAACGCCGGGCGAGGTCTACAACATCGGCACCGGCAAAGCGTCGACGATCAACGACGTCGCCGCGGCCGCGATGTACGCGACCGGCAAGACCACGACGATCGAAAAGCGCGACTCACGCGCCGGCGAAGTGCGTGACAGCGTCGCCGACATCTCGAAAGCACAGCGCGACCTCGGCTATCAACCGCAATACGACTTGCGCAGCGGACTGCGCGAGTACTGGACGCGGATGGAGGAATCCAGACGCCGTCATCCTGAGTCGGCGAAGCACGACGAAGGATCTCAAAATGCGCAAACGCCTGCCATTTCGAGATCCTTCGCTGTCTCCGCGGCTCAGGATGACGTGAAGATTCTCGTGCTCATTCAACACGGCGACGATCGCGAGCTGCTCACGCGCTTCCGCTTCGAGGCATTCAATTCTCAGCCGGTCATGGTGGATTCGCCCGGCGACTACGGCGCATTTCGCGAGCTGCTGCGCGAACAGAAGCCGGCCGCGTGTCTGTCGCTGTCGTCGGGAACCGCTGCCGGATTGCTCGCGCTGGCGTGCGAGAGCGAGCGCGTGCCGATGTTCTCGGTGATTGCGAGCGCAGCGGAGCTGGACGCGATTCCGATCGCGGACGCCGATCCGCCGCGCACGTTTTTCCTCGGCGCACGCGACGTCGTCGTGCGCGCGCTTTCCGACGCGCGGTACGGACGCACGCTCCTGCCAACGGGACATCCGCGCGATGAAGGCGCAGCCGATCGCATGCTGCAAGCGATCCGTTCTGCCGGTCAGCACGTTGACGATCGTCCGCAGCTGAGCGTCGTCGTGCCGGCGTACAAAGAGTCCGGCAATCTCGATCTCGTCTGCGACCGTCTCCTCGGCGTGTTCGACCGCGACGACGTGTCGGCGGAGATTCTGCTCATCGACGACTCGAGTCCGGACGACACGTACGAAGTGGCGGTGCGGCAGATGTGGAAGTCGCCGCGCATCCGCGCGTTCACGAAGCCGACGCCGCGCGGGATGGGCAATGCGATTCAGTATGGCATCGACCGCGCGCGCGCGCCGATCGTCGGCATCACGATGGGCGACGGCTCGGACCAGGTGGAGCGCCTTCCGGAGATGTACCGCAAGGTCGCGAACGAAGGATACGGACTGGTCATCGGGTCGCGTTATCGCGCGAAGGAAAACTACGAAGCGGTGCCGCGTCTCTATCGCTTTTGGAGCCGCTGTTTTCGTCTGACCGCGTGGGCGGTCGTCGGCGTTCGACTCAGTGATTACACGAACGCCTTTCGCGTGTTCGACCGCCGCATCTTCGCGCGCTATGGCCCGGAAAGCGGCGGCTTCGAGATCTCGCCGGAAATTACGTTCAAGGCATGGTTCGCGACCAAGCGCGTCGGCGAATTGGACGTGCGCCATCTCAAACGCACGTCGGGACAGAGCAAGTTCTCGTTCTTGCGCGCGGGACCGGGATACGGAAAGATACTGTTCAAGGCGTTCGTGAACCGGCTCACGGGCCGTTGGTTCACGCTCGACTGGTAAATGGGGATAGACCGTCATCCTGAGTCGGCGAAGCGCGACGAAGGATCTCGGGATGCGAAAGATCTGCAATTTTGAGATCCTTCGCCGTCTACGCGGCTCAGGATGACGGCAGCATGCGTCGCACACGGCTTCAAATGGGGGACATTGCGTGAAGATTCTGGTTACCGGCGGTTTGGGCGCGGTGGGTTCGCCGCTCGTGGCGCAGCTGCGCGGCCGCGGACACGAAGTGTGGGTGCTCGACCGCCCGCATCATCACGGACTCAACGGCCATTATTACTTCCGCGCCGACGTCGGCGAATTCCGGCAGGTCGAAAACGTGATGGAGCAGGTGAAATTCGACTTCGTCTATCACGCCGCCGCTGAATTCGGCCGCATCAACGGCGAGGATTTCTACGAGACGTTGTGGCGCTCCAATGCCGTCGGCACGAAGAACATGATCCGGCTGCAGGAGCGCCATCGCTATCGCATGGTCGTGTTCTCCAGTTCCGAGATTTACGGCGACTGGGACGATCTGATGCTCGAGGACACACCCAATGAGCATCCGATCAAGCAGATGAACGACTATGCGATCTCGAAATGGGTCAATGAGCTGCAGGTCTACAACTCCGCGGCCGTCAACGGCACCGAGACCGTCATCGTGCGTCTGTTCAATACCTACGGGCCGGGAGAGCCGTACAGTGACTATCGCAGCGTGATCTGCAAGTTCATCTATTCGGCATTGCACGACCTCCCCTACACCGTTTATCTCAATCACCACCGCACGTCGTCGTACATCGACGACACGAGCCGGACGCTGGCAAACATCTCCGAGAAATTCCGCGCTGGGCGCGTCTACAACATCGCCGGCGGCACGTATCACGACATCAAATCGATCTCCGACACGATCCTTCGCCTCTGCGGGAAAACCGACAAACTGGTGAAGTACGTCGACTACGAGGTCCACAATACCCGTGACAAGAGGACGTCCGCGGCGCGGGCGATCGAAGAGATCGACCACCGCGAGACGGTCGGCCTGGAGGAAGGCATTGCACGAACCATCGACTGGCAGAAACAGTACTACGGCGCCGGCCGTTGAGGCGCCGGACGTTAAAATGCAGCTGAGGGCAATCCGCAGCGTCGCCGTCATTGGAGCCGGCTATGTCGGCCTGCCGCTGTCGCTGCATCTCGCGAAAGCCGGACTGCAGGTCACGGCGGTGGACGTCGATCCGACCGTCGTCGCCGAGATCAACGAGCGACGCGCGAAGGTCGAAGAGAAGGAAGACTTCGAAAAGTACTTCCGCGATCCCGACGTGCAGCGCAATCTCCGCGCGTCGACGACGCCCGTGAAAGCCGATGCGTTCATCATCGCCGTCCCGACCCCGATTTATGAAGACAGCAAAGCGCCCGATCTGCGCGCCGTCACCGCGGCGACGGAGTCGATCGCGCCGCTCGTCGAGCGCGGCAATCTCGTGATCGTCGAGTCGACGATTCCGCCGCACACCACGGAGAAAATCGTGGCGCCGATTCTGGAGAAATCAGGACTGAAGGCGGGAACGGATTTCCTCCTCGCGCATTGTCCCGAGCGAATTTTGCCCGGGAACATCATGGCCGAGGCGATTTATAACGCGCGGATCATCGGCGGGATCAATGAGGAGTCGACGCGCGCGGCGACGGCGCTCATGGGCACGTTCGTTAAAGGAAAACTCCTGGCTACGAACGCACGTACCGCCGAATTCGTGAAGCTGATCGAGAACTCGTATCGCGACGTGAACGTCGCGTTTGCGAATCAGGTTGCGGTTCTTTGCGACGAGCTCGGCATCGACACCGGCGAAGCGATCGCGCTCGCCAACGAACATCCGCGCGTCGACATCCTCGACCCCGGCATCGGCGTCGGTGGTCACTGCATCCCGGTGGATCCGTGGTTCCTCGTGCACGCGTGTCCCGAAACGTCGTCGCTGATCCGCGCCGCGCGCGTTACCAACGACAGCATCCCCGCGCGCACGGCCGCGAAAATCCTGCAAGCCGTCGCCGATGTCGAGCACCCGCGCGTCGTCTGCCTCGGCGCAACGTACAAGCCGAACGTGCGCGATCTCCGCGAGAGCCCCGCGCTGCACGTGTTCGAGCTGCTGCGCGGAGAGGGACTCGACGTGTCGCTCTACGACCCGCTCGTCTCCGAATACGCGTGCGACTCCGTGCTGTCCGCGGCGCGCGGCGCGGATCTGCTGGCGATCCTCGTGCCGCACGATCTGATCGTGACGGAGATCCGCTATCGCCGCGGCGCAGTGCTCGACGCGATGCGGCGGCCAAGGATCATGGCGTTTTCCCCAGGCGTGATTTGACTCGGTGTCATTCCGAGCCGCGCAGACGGCGAGGAATCCCCGGCAAAAAGACGCTGCTCGCTCCGTAGGCGGGGGGATCCTTCGCCGTCTTCGCGGCTCAGGATGACACTATCGCGCGCGCGGATCTTCTAGTCGGTCGATCCGCTCTTCGATGTTCTGCAGCCGTTCGGTGACGCCGTCGGCGAGGCCGCGCATCTCCAGGCGCAGACTCTCGCGCGAGCTGCGGATCGACTCGAGCATGGCACGATCGACTTCGCGCTCGTGGACCCAGTAGTTGCGGATGAGGCGCAGCATGATGCGGCGCCAGAGGTTAGCGACCATCGGGAAGCGCGATGGGCGGTTGGGATCGGGACGCGCGATCAGCGTCTCCGCACGTTCCTCCGCCGGGATCGCGCCGACGCTGGCGATCTTGAGCGAGCGCGCGCTGCGGCGCGGGCGGCGGATGGCGGTGCGGCTGCTGTCCTCAAGGAGTTTCTGCAGCTGCGGCGCGCGCGCGGCCGGACTGTGATGCTCGGCGATGTCGCGCTTCGCCTGCTCGCCGATCGCTTTCGCTTCCTCGGGATGTTCGAACACGCGCCGCAGAAGCGACGCGGCCGCATCGACGTCCGGCTCCGCCCAACATGCGGTCGCCGGATACACCGGCGTTCCCTTCGGCACCGGCACGGTGCGCGCGGGAACGAGGTAGCTGTTCTCGGGAGTCGTGAACTCCATCGTCGACGACGCAGCGGTCGTGATGACCGGCTTGCCGATGGACATCGCTTCGGCGACCGTCAATCCGAATCCTTCGGCGCGATGGAGCGAGATGTACACATCGCACGTGTTCATCAGCGCGAGCAACTCTTCGGCTGAGCGATAGCCGTCGATGATCGTGATGTCACGGCGATCGGTCACGGCGATGCGCAACTGTTCGAGCTCCGCGACGTGCCGATGACCGTTCACGCTCTTGATGCAGAGCTGCGCCTCCCCTTCGCGCGGAAACGCGCGACGGAATGCCTCCACGATCGCCAGCGGATTCTTGCGCTCGAACACGCTCTCGAAGTCGAAGCAGAACAGTGCGAGAAATCCGTCGCGCAATCCGAGCTCTTTGCGCGTGCGCGGAAAAACTTCGGGGACGACGACCGGCAGCGGAAACGAGCGCACCGGCACGTGCAAGCGCTTGCGCACTCCATCCGCGGTGTACGCGCTGATGCCCCACACTTCGTCGAGGTACTCGGCGTTGCGCGCCATCCACGCGGGAATGTCGTCAACCTCCCACGCCCACACGCCGATGTTGTAGCGGTTCTCGAGAATCCCCTCCCCCATCTTCTCGATGAACACCGGCACCTGGTCGGCATTCACGCAGATGAGATTGGTGTCGTAGATCGCGCGATCTTTTGCCTCTGATGAAAAACGATGCTGCTGCCGGTTGATCGTCTCCTTGAACGGGATCACGGCGTACGGAATGTTCGCCGCCTTCAGCGCGGCGACGATCGAGCGTCCGACCTGTCCGGTCCCGCTCTCCGCGAACACGTAGCCGTACAGATTCACGCCGCGCTCGATCGGCAACGTCGCCGTCGCCGTGCGCGACGCGGGGAAAAGCTCCGCCGGCATTTCCCTGGTGATGTCGCCACCGTCGACGACCCACGACACGAAGCGATCGGCATCGCGTCCGGAGATGTCCGGAAACGCGGCGCGAAGGTCGGGCCGCTGCCGGTGGAACTCCTCGAGATATCGCGACACGGACGTGTCGGACGAAAACGGCTCGCGCAAAAACTCGACGAACTCCTCCGCGCCCTCTTTCGTGAACGGATCGGGCAGCGTCGGCGTCTGTCCCTCCGCTTCCTGTCGCAACAACTCGCGGCGGTAGACGCGACGAATCGCTTTGCCGAGCGGCATTCCGTTCGCCGCGGTGTTGTAGCGATACGGAACGCGCGTGTACTTCGTGTGCTCCTGGCGGCGAAGCTGTTTCGCATACTCGCGACACAAAGCCGCGAGCGCGGGATGATCGCTGAGACGGATGCGCGGCGTGTCGCCCTGATACTTTGAGAGCAGATGCGGCTTGTCGGCGTTGAATCCGCTGAAATGAAAAAAGCGCAGCGGCACGCCGGCGACGACATACGGACCGCTGCCGTTCTGCACGTTGCGATTCGGCAGGTTCCAGTACGCGACGTTGCAGCCGGGATCGCGCAGGACATAGTGCGGAAAATAGCTCGGCACGAGATCGATCCACTTCTGATCGAGGAAATACCCTTCATCGACCGCGTGCACGCAATCGCGGCGCAGCCGCTCGGCCCACCAGTCGAGAAACGGCGCGCCGCTTTTTCCGACGCCGAGGAAGCCGAGGTTGTACGTGCCGGAGATCAGGAGATCGCGCTCCGAGGGCATCAGACCGTCACGCGGCAGCGGCTCGGTCGTGTGCGGATTGAGGACGATGCCGTGCTCGGTCGCGAGCTCGCCGATGTCGGACAGCGGAGCGAACACCTGGATGTCGGGATCGAGATAGAGCACCGGCTCGTCGTGGCGCTCGAAGAGGTATTGGAACCCCCATGGCTTGAGCGCGGTCGAGAGCTCGACCACGTCGTAGATCGTGGCCATGCGATGAAACTCTTCGACGCCGCCGAGGGGGAGGGCGGTCGGGAGGATGACGTCGGCGAAATCGAGCTTCGACGACTCGTCGCCGTCGACTAAAACGACCGCGAGGCGGAGGCCGTCATTCGTACGTGCAAGCGACTCCGCGAGCACGCCCGCAAAGCCCAGATAACTCTGTGTGCAGATTGTATAAACACGCATGAGAGAGGACCTTCATCATATCCGCCGAGGCAGTTTTTTGCACTCGACGTAACCTCATTCGTGCGCATCTTCGCCCCACTTCTCGCGATAGCGCTGCCGGTTCTCGTCGAAGAGCCGCGCGTACTCGGCGTCGCCGAGGAGGCGGAACGAGGCCTTCTGCCAGTGATGCACGAACGCGTCGCGCGCGCAGACGATCTCGTAGCCGAGATCGCGGACGCGGCGCGCGTAGTCGTCGTCCTCGAACATGCCGACGACGAAGCGCTCGTCGAGCGGTCCGACTCTCTCGAACGTTTTGCGACGCATCACGACGCAGAACATGCCGAGCATGCGAATCGGAAACGTCTCGCCGTCATGCGTGCGCGTGTACGTCGCCGCCCACCGCGGCATGTCGCGGACGTCGGAGTAGCCGACGTCGATCTTCGCCTCGTTGCCGACCGCGTTGCTGACCGGACCGACGAGACCGATCGACGGACGCGCGACGAGATGGCGGATCAGCGCGGCGAGCCAGCCGCGCGGAACGACGGTGTCGTTGTTGAGGAGGACGAGGCAGTCGCCGCTGACATGTGCGAGTCCGAGGTTGTTCGCCGGCGCGAAGCCGGAGTTGCGATCGTTGTAGATCACGCGCAGGTTCGCGTACTTCTCTTCGAGCTCGCGCAGCAGTTCGACGGTTCCGTCAGTCGACGCATTGTCGACGACGATCACTTCGAAGTTCGGCCACTCCGTCCGCGCGAACAGCGTCTCGAGGCAGAGCAGATTGATGTCGCGGTTGTTGTACGTGACGATGACGATCGACGCGCGCGTAAACGCGGACGCGGTCGCGCGTTCGATCTCCGCGACGCGGTGGTCCCAGGTTTGTTCGCGGGCGAAGGCGCGGCGTTGTGAGATGGCGGATGGCGGATGGCCGATGGCGGATGCATCAGCGTCTTTGCCATCTGCCATCTGCCATCTGCCATCTGCGTCTTTGCCATCTGCCATCTGCCATCTGCCATCCGTTTCTTTCAGGGCGGATTCGATCTCGCGCTCGAACTCATTCGCGTCCGACGCGAGTTGCACGAGCGGCGCGAGTGCGGCGACTTCCGGAATCGGCACGGACACCACCGGCTTCCCGCCCGCCAGCATCTCGTACACCTTCACCGGATTCGTCGCCTCGGTCAGTCTCGTCCGCTTGAACGGAATGATCGCGACGTCGAATCGCGCGAGCCAGTGCGGGATCGCCTCGTACGGCTGCTCGCCGGGCAGCGAGACGTTGGTCAGTTTCGCGAGCCGCTCGACGTCGGCGCGATACGTCGAGCCGACGAGCACGAAGTCCCAATCGGGTCGTCGCTGCGCGAGCTCGGCGACGAGGCCGGAATCGAACCAGTCGGCGATCGCGCCGTAGTAGCCGATCAGCGGGCGCCGGGTTGGAGTGGTGCGCGCCTCGGGCGCGCCTTTCGTTCCCCCGCCCGAAAGCGCGCCGGAGGCGCGCACCACTCCGCCAGCGTCGGCATCAATCGCAAAATGTTCGTAGTCGGCGGCGTTGCGAACGAGAATCACGTTCTTCGCGTGCGCGCGCGCCTTCTTTTCGAGCTGCGCGGACGATGCGACGACGAGATCCGCGTTCGCGAGCAGCTCGCGCTCCTGCACGACCAGCGAGTCGATCGCGCCGGTGAAGCCGGAGTGATCGTCCATGCAGTCGTACACGACCGGCCATCCGAACGTTTCGTGAACGCGGCGCGCGAGCGGCCACCACGATGGGAGTTGCACGAACGTCGCGGTCGCGCCGAGGGAGAGATCGCGGCGGAGAGCGTCGAGCGAGTGGAAGATGCGCTCGCACGCGCGCTCGTCGAGCGGCTCGTTGTACAAGTCGACGGCCGGTCCGCGCAGCGAGACTTCGTACACGTTCGGCGCTTTCTTCGTGATCTTCCACGGCGCGCCGAACGGGCGGAACTGATGGCGGATGTAGAAGACGCGATGTCCGGCTGCGCCGAAGCGCGTCATCAGTTGTTGCGGGCGTTGAAAACGAAAGTCCCAGTCGATGATCGGCAGGCAGACGATGTCGTGCTTGTTTTCGACTTCCGGCGCGAACGGCTCTTTGCCGGCGACCGCGCGGCGCGACGACGACGCGTTGCGCGTCGCGAGAAACGGATCGATCAGTCGCTTCTTCGCGGTCCGCAGCCATTGAATGCGTCGAATACCGGGCATGCGTCCGATGCGCGTGAGGAGCGCACGCAGAAAACGCGGCCCCTGCCCCACTCCGAACTTCGCCGAAAGCTCGCGGCTGATTTGATCGGCGCCGCTGCCGGCGCGCTGCTGCTCGTCATCCATGAATGCTCTTGGGCGCGAGCATGCCGAGGACCCGGCCGCTGCTCGAGATCAACATCGCCTGCACCTTGTGATCGCCCGGCTTCAGATCGGGGACGCTCGCGGTGATCGTCCATCCCACCGGCGGCAGCTCCCGCTTGAAAAATTGATTGACGTCGGGCCGCGTGAAGAACGCCGAGGTCTGTCCGACGAACGTTCCGTCGACGAACAACGCGATCGTGCGCGGCGTCGTGTTGCTGCCGACGAGCGCCCAGCCTTGCGCAGTCACGGATGTTTGTTTGATCGCCGCGAGGTCGATCGTGCCGGTAAACGCGGCCGCGTCATCGGACGTGCTCGTGGAGAACGTGTCCGGGACGTTGGAGAACGGACCGAGGCGCCATCGCTCGAGCGTCACCGCGTTCTGGCGAACGAACAGACCGTCGGCGGCGAAGAGATTCGCCAGACACGGAACGGGCGCCGTGCGATAGCTGCGCAGACACGGCAGTGTCGCCATGTTTTGCTGCCGCGTGGCCTCGGCGATTCCCCAGCCGACGCGAATCGCTCTCACGTGCTGCACGACCGCGGCGATGACGACGATCGCGGCGCAGGCCGCGGCGAGTTTGAATACCGTCGTCCGCCGGGGAATCCGCCGCAGCAGATCGACGCCGAGGATGAGGATCGCGATCGGAATGAAGATCGTGATGGTCAAGTAGCGCGACGCCGTCGCGAATTCTTTCCAGGCGAGCGAGCGTCCGCCTGCGATCGCGCCGGCGGAGAGCAGCGAGAAAAGCGCGAGCGCGAGCCAGGGATAGGGATCGAGTGTCGTCTCCGACGCGGCCGCGCGTCTTCTCCACGCGATCACGAGCAGCAGCAGGAGCAGTAGCAGGAAGACACCCGCGACGACACCGGCGACTGCGTTTCCGCCGCCGAAGTTGTCGCCCGCGACGGACGTGAACAACGCGAGGACGTCCGCCGGCGCGCGTTCGATCGCGCCGACATAGTTCGGCGTTTGATCGCCCGCGCGGCGATGGAAGCCGTGGTAGCCGGCGATGTAGAGAATCACCGCGACGATCATCAGCATCAGCCACGGCAGCGCCTTGCGAAACGATCGCCTGCGCCACGCGACGAAGAGCGTGATCACCGGCCAGATCAGCAGTCCGTTGGCGAACGAAAACGTCGCGCCGAATGCCGTCAGCGCGGCCGCGGCCTGATCGCGAAATCGAAGCGGCTCGTTCGCGAGCAGCAGGATCGTCAGCAGCGCGAAGAAATTCATCAGCGGGATCTGAAACTGCCAGCCGACGAGAAGGTTGTGATACTGCGCGATCGAGAGGAACAGCCATCCGATCGGGACGATCAGCCACTCCGGCGCATTCGTTTTCTTCAGCAGTTGCCAGACGACGAACGCGCCCGCCATCATCAGGAAGGCCGAGAGATACATCTCGTCCTTGACGTTGTATTTCGTGAACGGAGCGAGCACGAGAATGATCGCCTTCGGAATCGGTATGCGATGCTCGCCGTAGTGTTCGAAGAGCGCCGCTTGCCAGTGATTGCCGGAGTAAAACGCGTCGACGGTGCTCATGAAGTGCCATTCGTCGTGCACCGGCACGTTCACGCCGAATCGCTTCACGAAATAGACGGCGAAGATGCCGGGCAGGAGAATCCCGAGCAGGAGCCACACGAGCGACCGCCGCGAATGCATACGCCCGGTTCATAGCACACCCGGCAACTCTTCTGCATGCGCATCGCGCTCCTCGCTCTTCTTCTCGCGGGTTGTGGAGCGGCGGGCTCTCAGCCCGTCGGGTCTCGCGCAACAGCGACATTCGACATCATCATCCGCAACGGCGACGTCATCGACGGCACCGGCGCTCCACGCAAACACGCGGACGTCGGCATCCGCGGCGACACGATCGTCAGCGTCGGCGATCTCTCGCACGCAACCGCGACGACCGTGATCGACGCAAACGGCCAGGTCGTCACTCCCGGCTTCATCGATCTCCTCGGCAACTCCCAGTCCGCCGTCCTCATCGATCCGCATCTCGAAGGAAAAGTGCGGCAGGGCATCACCACCGAGGTCACGGGCGAAGGCTTTTCGCCCGGCCCGCTCGACGAGGCGATGGCCGCGGAGATGGAGCGCACGAAGCCCAGCGGCTGGCCTCCCGTCACCTGGCACACCCTCGGCGGTTTCATGCGCGTCGTCGAGCAGCGCGGCAGCGCGCTCAACTTCGCGTTCTTCATCGGCGCGCGCAATCCGCGCGAGATGGTGATCGGCCACGCCGATCGTCCTCCAACCGCGGACGAACAGAAGCGGATGAACGCGATCGTGAAGCAGGCGCGCGACGAAGGAGCGGTCGGACTCGCGAGCGCGCTCATTTATCCGCCGGGCCGCTTCGCGACGACGGACGAGCTGACGTCGATGTCGCGCGTCGCGGGCGCGTACTGGACGCACCTGCGCAACGAGGCGAGCGGCATCGACGCCGCGATCGACGAGGCGATCCGCATCGGCCGCGAAGCGAAAGTGCCGGTCAACATCTTTCATCTGAAAATCGGCGGACAGCAAAACTGGGGATCGATGCCGCGCATCGTGAAGAAGATCGAGGCCGCGCGAAAGAGCGGCGTCGACATCGCGGCGAACATCTATCCCTATCTCGCGACGTCGACAGAGCTGACGTCGATCGTGTCCGCATGGGCGCTCGAAGGCGGGTATCTGAAGTTCGTCGAGCGCCTGCACGATCCCGCGACACGAGCGCGTATCGCGAACGAACTGCGCGCAGGACGACTGCAAGGCAACAGCGCATCATCAATCTCGATTCGCGGCACACCATCGAAGCGGCTCGACGCGATCGCGAAAGAGATGAACGTCGATCCCGCGGAAGCAGCGCTGCGCTTGTTCGAGGCGAACCCGAAGTCGCCGATCGCGATCTTTTTCTCGCTGAGCGAGGACGACATGAAAGTCGCGCTCGTCCAGCCGTGGGTCGCCTTCGGCTCCGACTCCGGCTCCGTCCCGCCGTCATGGCGCGACGCCGGTGCACACCCGCGCGCGTACGCAACGTTCACACGCGTCCTCGCGAAGTACGTGCGCGACGAGAAGCTGATCACGTTAGAAGAGTGCGTTCGCAAGATGACGTCGCTCGCGGCATCGCGCGCAAAGCTTGCCGATCGCGGCGTTCTTCGTCCAAGGATGAAAGCAGATATTGCCGTGTTCGACATCGCGAAGCTGCGCGATGTGTCGACGTATGACGATCCGCATCATTACTCCGAGGGCGTGTCGCAGGTGATCGTGAACGGGAAGTTGGTGATGCACGATGGGCAGATGACAGAGGTGTTGCCCGGGCGGGTGGTAAGGGGGGTTAGGAGGATTTTCTGACGAAGTCGTCCGGCATTATTGCGTCCGTGAGAAGTCCGAGAATCTCGAGCTCAACGCTTTCACCCTCGGCGTACTGCTGCACGATCGGCTCGAAACGCGCCGCGTCGATCGGCGGCCAGTGCGTTCCTTCGACGTCCGGCAGCGGCCGCGTCGACACTGCATTCGCTACGTTCGAGAAGAACGTGCCCAGGTCTGTCGAGGAAAAGGGACGCAGCGTCAGGATCGGCGTGGTCTTGAAGAGAAATGGGCTGTCCGCCACTTCTGCCGATGGCCGGCCGGTCAGGATGACGCGAATAGGGACAACGCGGTTCGAGAGAAATTCGCCGCGAAGCTGCTCGAGCATCCGGTTGAGACGGATTTTGAACCCCTCGGAGACCGAGATGCTGATCTCGTCCCATCTGTCGAGGATCAGCACATACGGGCAGATGTCGGCGCCGCGAAAGCGCACCGACTCTTTGAAGATCGCATTGCCGTTGAACGGATCGTCGGGCGGCGGATAGGCGAGCAGATCATGCCGGCTATCGTCGCCGTACCGGAGTGCCTCGGCCAGCGCCTCCGAAACGGGACGGTTCCGCTCCAGCCGGATGTGCCGCAGCAGCACGCGGATCGGGCGCAGTCCCTGCCGGACCAGTTCCGCGGACAGCCACTGCGTGAATGCCGACTTCCCGCTGCCGGCAACTCCCTGAATCACGATCGCGTCGCGAAACTTTGGATCGCCGAGGAGGTCAAGGACTGTTTCGCCGAGGCGCTGGCGCCCACCCCACTTCTCCGAAAACGGATCGACGCGCTCGTGCTTGTCCGGTGAGTGATCGCGGATCTCTCCCCACGTCAGCTTGCCGCACTCCGTGTCGACCTAGATGTGGCTGAGCGCGAAGGCCTCCTTCCCGAATACGGGATACTCCTGATACAGCGCACGCTGGTAAGCGGCGTGCTCCATCAGCGCGGCGATCGACGTCCGCTCGCCGGTTCCCGCCTCCATGTATGTCCGGAACGGGGCGAATTTCTCGCGCGTGTCGCGATGCGAGAGCAGCGTCTTGAGATGAACGACGAAGCGCTGATGGACCTCGTTCTGCAGCTTCAGGCGTTCCGCCGCGTTGTATCCGACGCCCGCCGTGCACTCGTTCAGCAGCTCGTCGGCGTACTTGACGAAAGGATGCGCCAGCGCATCCGCGAAGGTGACGCGCGTGAAGTCGAGCGCTTCCTCCGGCATGACATCGCCCATCGAGCGCAACTTTGCGGACAGCACCTCCGGTTTGGCCATGGCGTGACGCGGCGCGCCCACCGCCTCGGCTGCCTGCACGAGCGATTGCTCGTAAGCCAGCGTGAACGCGAGCAGTCCCAACCTGGCCGGATCATCGATCGACGTGAGTCGCTCGAACAACATCACCGCGAACTTGACGACCGGCACGACGTCCGCGATCGTCGATCCAAGCGCGGACAGCCAGGGAGAGCTCTTCCCGATCGCGCTCACGAAATCGGCCGACTTCAGACCGTCGACCGCGTCGGCGAAGAATTCGTTGATGGAGTGAATCCGTCCGACCGTGCTGCCGATCGACCGTTGTTCCTCGGTTGAAACATTGAGTCGCTGCAGAAGACTCATCTCATCTGTCAGGTTACACCCTGAGACGGGCCACCATCGATGCAAGAGGCGTTGCCGAAATCGATGCAACCTGCTTCGATCGGACTGACAGCGTCATCTAACGAACTGACAGTGTCAGTTCAATCGATGCAGCCCCCTTCGATCGAACTGGCCCCGTCAGTTCAATCGATGCAGCCTCCTTCGATCGAACTGACAGCGCCAGTTAACGAACTGACAATGTCAGTTCAATCGATGAAGGCTGCTTCGATCGAGCTGGCAGCGTCAGTTCAATCCATGCAGCCTCCTTCGATCGAGCTGACAGCGTCAGGTAACGACCTGGCAACGCCAGCTCAATCGATGAAGGCTGCTTCGATCGAGCTGGCAGCGCCAGCTAATTGATGAAGCGTGTTTCGATTGAGCTGACAGCGTCGGCTAACGAGCTGACCGCGCCAGCTGAATCGATGCAGCCCCGGCGGCGGGACGCCGCCGATCCAGCCGGCGGGGACGGCGGCGTTCCGCTATACCTTCAAAATGATCTTGCGCCGGTACAACACGCCGTTGATTTTTAAACAGACTGTTGATTTTTCCACATCGACGCGCTACATTGACGTCATGGCACGCGCAAAACCGAAGCTCAGCCGACGCGAGCAGGAAGTCCTGGACATCATTTACGCACGCGGACATGCCACCGCCGCCGAGGTGCGCGACGACATGGACGACCCGCCGACCGACGCCGCGGTGCGGACGACGCTGCGGATCCTGGTCGCCAAGGGACACCTGCGCATCGAACAGGACGGGCCACGTTACGACTACCGGCCGACCGTGGCGCGCACGACCGCGCAGCGGTCGGAGCTGCAACACATCCTGAAGACGTTCTTCGGCGGCTCCACGGAGAGCGCGCTGGCCACGCTGCTCGATCTGCAGCCGGGACAGCTAACGCCGGAGACGCGCCGCCGTCTGAAGAAGATGATCGACGACGCCGCGCGGGAGGGACGCTGACATGGATGCAACACTGCTGCTGAAGGCCACTCTCCTGCTCCTGCTCGCCCTGTGCGCGGGACAGCTTTTGCGCCGTGCTCCCGCGGTGACACGCCATCGCTGCTGGAGCGTCGCATTCGCGGCGCTGCTGCTCTTGCCGCTCCTGACACTCACGCTGCCGGCGCTCGTCCTTCCGATGCCGGCGAAGTGGGAGCGAACGGCCTCTCCTGCCGTCACTCATGTTCCAGTCGTCGCGCCGGACGTCGTTGTTGCAAAGACGCCCGCAACGCCGCCGCCATCGGTTCCGATGCCGGACCGCCCGGTACCCGGCCGCATTCGCATCACGCTTCGTGACGCGCTTCTCGCGGCATGGGGGATCGGCAGCGCGTTCGCGATCGCGGCACTGCTCGTCGCGCTGTGGCGCGTGCGGCGCCTGTCGCGATCGGCCGCGGAGTGGGACGATCCGGAGTGGCGCGCGGCGGCGGACGGAGTCGCGTCACGTCTCGGATTCCGGCGGCCGATCCGGCTTCTCGTCAGCGACGCCGTCACGGCGCCGATGGCCGGCGGAATCCGCCGTGCGACCGTGTTCCTGCCGGCGTCGTGCCGCGCATGGGCCGCGGATCAACGCGACGTCGTCCTCGCGCACGAGATCTCCCACATGGCGAGCCGCGATCCGCTGCGGCATGTGCTGACGCGCCTCGCCGTCGCGCTGTATTGGTTTCATCCGCTGACGTGGATCGCCGCGCGTCAGGCCGGCGCCGCGCGCGAAGAGGCATGCGACGACGCCGTGATCGCCCTCGGCACACTCCCATCCGCGTACGCGCAGGTTCTCCTCGGCTTCGCCGAATCGATTCCACCCAATCCGCAAATGATCGCGGCGCTGCCGATGGTGCGGCGCTCGCTTCTGGAGAAACGACTCATGGCCATTCTCGGCAATCCCCGTCCCTCCGCTCACCGTCTCGCGCTGCTTCCCGTGCTCGCCATCGCCGTCTTCACGGTCGTGATCGCGGCCGCGCAACCCGGCACGCCCGCCGCCCCTCGCATCATCGCCGCGGTGGCGACCGCGCCGATCGCGACCGTGTCGGTCAACGCCGCCGCGGCGCTGGCGCAGCCGCAGAGTGTTGACGAGCCGCAGAGTCATGACGAGCCGCAGAGGATCGAGGAGCAGCAGACCGACGACGTCATCGTGAATTCCGGCGACGCCGAGGCATGCTGGGGCCGCGGCATCACCGGCTCGTTCCACGGCAGCATGTCGACGTCCGACAGCGGCGGCCGCACCATTATCCACGAGCAGATCGGCACCCGGGGCAGTACGCGGATCATTCAAAAGCGCCTCGGCGATCTCCGCGTCTGCATGATCGCCGAAGGGATCGACCGCCTGACCGCCGACCCGCCCGGTCAATGGCCGGCAAAGGCGTTGCGGTTCGTGATGGAAGCGCGCCGCGGCAGTCACGTGCAGCGGCTCGATGGCGACGGGGACCAACGGCTCACGTGGAGCGTCGACGGCCGCGAGCAGCCGGTCGACGCCGCAGCGGAGCAGTGGCGCGACCGCATGCTGGCGGTGTTCGACACGATCTGGGAGATCTCGACCCTGCGCGGCCAGGTCAGCTCCCTGCGCGGCGAGATCTCGAGCATCCGCGGCAACGAGAGCTCGCTGCGCGGCGAGATCTCTTCGGCCCGCGGTCAAGTCAGCTCCCTGCGGGGGCGGATCTCGTCGATCCGCGGCGAGAAAAGCAGCATGCGCGGCCGCATCTCCTCGATCCAGGGACACGTCAGCTCCCTGCGCGGCGAGATCTCGTCCGAGCGCGGCTCCATCTCCAGCCTGAGAGCCGCCGGCTACCGCGCTTCCGAAGAAGAGATCGCGCGTCATGAGAAAGCGATCGACCGGCTGGAAAAGGAGATTCGCGACTACAACGAGGAGGCGCGCGTGGCGGCCGTGGAGCGCGAGATCGATGCGCTCGACGCGGACGGCAAGATTGCCAAGGTCGAGGCCGAGATCCGCGCGTTCGATGTCGACGGCCAGGTCGCGGCGATCGAGCGCCGCATCGAAGGGATCGACGTCGACGGCAAGATCGCCGCGATCGAGCGGAAGATCGATGCCCTCGACGCGGATCGCCGTGTATCGGAAATGGAGCGGCGTCTGGATGAGCAGCTGCGGCGGCTCGAAGCCGCGGTCGACGCGGCGCGCTAGACCTTGAGGATGATGTTGCGCCGATAAAGCACTTCGAGAATCGCCCACCAGAACGCGACGAACGCGAGCGCCCAGAGCAGTGATGCGATGTGCGGCTCGAAGACTTTGAACGGCTTGTACGTCCAGGCGTGCAGCGTTTTGCCGCCGATCCTGATGATGCCCATGAGCCGCGCCATCGCGCCTGATCCGAGAAAGGCGATGAGCGGGTTCACGCCGTAGACGACGAACGGTCGCGTCCAGCCCGGAGTGGTGCGCGCCTCCGGCGCGCCTTCGGCCGGAGGCGCGCCGGAGGCGCGCACCACTCCCCGAATGTCGATCACCCAGATGCAGATCGCCAGCAGCACGCAGGCGAAGCCGGCGGTGAAGACGACGTAGGAACTGGTCCAGAGATTCTTGTTGATCGGGAACCAGACATGCCACGCGAGTCCGATCGCGACTCCCATCAGGCCGACGGCTGTCAATTTCTTGATATCGCGCTCGCGAACCCACGGCGTCATGAGAACCCCGCACAAGGACGTCGCGATCGCCGGGATCGTCGACAGCGGTCCCTCGGGGTCCCACGTTTTCGCGCTCTTCCAGATGTGATTCGGTGCGAGCACTGCGCGGTCGATGCTTGCCGCGACCGTCGCATCCGGCGGCTCGAGCGGTCCGCGCGTGAGGATGAACCAGTAGCCGAGGAGGATGATCACCGTGATCGCGATCATCACTTTCTTTGAACAGTAACGCGCGATCAGCGCGGCGAGGATGTAAACGACGCCGATGCGCTGCAGCACGCCGGAAAAGCGCAGCGTCGACAAATGAAAATAGGGAAATGCGTTGAGCAGCAGTCCGCAGAGGATGATCAGCGCGCCGCGGCGCAGGATCTTCAGCGGCTCCTTGCGTGACAATTCGGTGGTGATGCCGACGATGAAGAGGAAGAACGGGAAGATGAGGTCCGTCGGCGTCCAGCCGTGCCATTCCGCATGGTCGAGCGGCCAGTAGATTGCGCCCCACGACCCGGGATTGTTGACCAGCAGCATCGATGCGACGGTGGCGCCGCGGAAGACGTCCAGCGAGACAAGACGAAGGGAAGCGCCCCTCACCCGGCCTTCGGCCACCCTCTCCCCGCCGTGCGGGGCGAGGGGCAACTCGGCACGCGTGTCGTTTGTCGCCCTTCTCCCCGCTTGCGGGGAGAAGGTGCCTGAAGGGCGGATGAGGGACGCATCACTCAATCCTTATCCCCTCAAAATTCGATACGTCTTCAAATGCCGCAGCGCATCCTGCTTTTGTCCGCGCCGCTCGTAGATGCCGGCGAGGTTGTAATGCGCGTCCGCATTTCCCGGACTCAATTCGATCGCGCGTTTGTACGCGCGTACTGCATCGGCGGTGCGTCCGAGGTCCTCGAGGGCGACGCCGAGGTTGAACGCGGCCGTCTCGTGATCGGGATCGCCTTCCAGCGCGGCGCGATAGCGTTTTTCCGCGAGCTGCGGCGCGCCCTGCTCGTGCAGGATGCGGCCGAGATTCACGTTCGCGTCGGGATGATCGGGCTCGACTTTCAGCGCGCGCTCGTACGCATCGATGGCCTGTTCGATCGACGACATCTCGAGCTCGCATCCGAGCTCGTACCATTCGTCGGCGTCGACCTCGTGCGGACGCTCGCGCGCGTCGGCCGCGTTGCGATGAATCAGCGGCTGCGCCTTCCGCGCGAGATCGGCCACCGCGAAGTCGAAGAGCGATTGCCCCGACTCCGGATTCCACACCACCTCCCCATCCCGCACGATCACGCGCTCTCCGTCCGCCGTTATTCTAACGCCAGTGAGCGTCCGTCCTTCCGGCAATTGGTCACGCAGCCTCTGCAATACGCGACGCACTTTTCGCGGAGGAATGTTTGCGGCGGTCAACTCACCCGCGGTGCGCAGCAGAATCAGATCGTGAAATCCGAATCGCAATTCGCCGCGCGGCCCGCGCTCGGGGTCGAGAAATCCCTCCGTGGCGTACGCGCGGATCTGGGCCGGCGATAACCCGAGCATCGCCGAGACCTCGCGGAGGGAGTAGGACATGCCGCGATCATTGTACGGCCCCTGATCCGCCCCATTGCGCACGCACTTGCGCGCCCGAGCCCGCGCCCGCGCCCGGGGTGGGCGAGCGAAGCGACTATGGTCCCCCACCCCGGGCGCGGAAGCGGGCGCGGGCGCGGGCGCGGGAACTTCTCCGCATTGCTCCGGTGTAGGGCAGGCTTTCCAGCCTGCCCCCGGGGCGCAGGCTGGAAAGCCTGCGCCACACCGGGAAGGGTCTCAACCCGCCAGCCTTGCCGCCCGGCGTCGATGAATGCTCCACGAGATGAACTGATACGAGCCGCCGAGGATCACCGCGACGACCGCCGTTCCAAACGAAGCGCGATGCGAACGAAGAATGATCGCGTAGCCGGCGATCGCGAGCGGCAGGTAAAGCGCGACGCCCGTCACCACGCCGGGCGAATAGCGTTTGCCTTTCATCGTTGCGATGAAGTGAAAGACTCCGTTCGCGAACAGCAGCGCCATCACCGTCAGAAACAACGCCGCACCGTACGGCGATGGTCCGTCGACGCCGACAGAGAAGCACGCGAAGAGAAGCGCGACGTTGATCCAAAAGAGAAATCGTCGCGAGACGCTCGCAGCGATGTCGGGCAGATACGAGCGATACCAGACGGCGAAGCCGCCCGGCCATGCGAATTCTTCGACGATGTGGAGGGACGCGGCGAGGAGAGGGAGCCAGAAGAGGATGTTCACGACCTATGTTTTACGGCCGTGAACATCCGATGGCATGTGCCGAAGCGCAGGTCGGCGCAGCGTGACTTTCGGCCTATCTCGCGCGCGCCTTCGGCGCCGCCACGCGCTTCGCGCTCGCGGCCGGCGCGCGCTTCGGCGCTTTGCGTTCCTGCTTGGACTTGATCGGCATCTTCGCGGGCGCGGACGCTCTCATCGGCGCGGCCTTTGGAGCGGCGACCGGCTTGGGCGACGCGCCGCCGAGGCTGCGGCGCAGCGCTTCCATGAGGTCGATGACCTGCGCCTGCGGCTCTTCGGCGAGCGCGGCAGTGATCTCTTCGCCTTCGACCTTCTTCTGAATCAGGCCTTTGATGCGGTCCTGCACTTCGTCGCGATAGTTCTCGGGATGGAACTCGTCGCTCGCGCTCATCTCCGCGAGCTGGACCGCCATCTTCAGCTCGTTGTCTTTGACCGTCGTATCGCCGAGATCGATCTCGTCGATCGAGCGGACTTCATTCGGATAGAAGAGCTGCTGCATCACGAGCCCGTCGCCGAGGGGGCGGATGACGACGAGGTAGCCCTTGCCGCGGGCCGCGTACTTTGCGACGGCCCAGCGTCCGGTTTCCTTCAGCGCGGCCGCGAGCAGCGAGTACGCGCGCGATCCGTTCTTGTCGGGGCCGAGGTAGTACGGCTTCGCGAAATAGATCGGATCGATCAGATCGGACTTCACGAACTCCGTGATGTCGATCTGCTGGGTGCTCTTTTCCTCGAGCGCCTTCAGCTCTTCGTCGGAAAACAGCACGTACTGCCCCTTCGAGAATTCGTAGCCCTTGACGACTTCGGTGCGGTCGATCGTCCGCTCGTCGGTCGGGCAAAAGAGCTGCTGTTGAATCCGGCTGCCGCACTCTTTGTGCAGCATGTTGAAGTTGATCCGCTCCGACGACTCGGCCGCGGAGAAGAGTTTCACCGGAATCGAAACGAGTCCGAAGGCAATCTGTCCTGTCGCAATCGCACGTGGCATGTAGACACCTCTGAGTTGCTTTTGGAAACGCAGAATTGCGGGCCGTTAATCCGAGATTCGATGCCCAGAAACCTGTGCATTTTACAATGCCGGCGCGTGAATCGCTATGCGCTGATCTGGTCCGTCATCCGCAAAATTCCGCGCGGCCGCGTCGCCACGTACGGCCAGATCGCGGAGCTGGCCGGCCTCGAAGGCCATGCAAGACAAGTCGGTTACGCGCTGCACAATCTTCCCGAGAGAAGCGACGTCCCGTGGCATCGCGTCGTGAATTCGCGCGGCGAAATCAGCCCGCGCAGCGCCGGAGATTCCCACGAGCTGCAGAAATTTCTACTCGAAGAAGAAGGCGTGGAGTTCGACCTGAGGGGGCGGCTGGAGCTGAAGCGATTTCAGTGGAAGGGAAAACGGGAGCGGCCTTCCGGCCGCTCCCGACGAAACGTCACGGACAAGTCGAAAACGCGCTGACGTCCTGCAGCGGACCGTACTTTGTTCCGAGCGGATTCGTGTACGTCTTCACGGCGCCCGTCTTCGTATCGGTCACGCGCGCAGTGACTTCGACGTCGGTGAGGCCGGCACCGAAGACCCAGTAGCGCGCGTTGAGATCGCAGGCGTTGAGCACCTTGATCACGACCTCCACGTTGTCGGCGCCGAAGAACCAGAAGTATCCGGAATCGGCGGTCAGCTTGACGGCACGTCCGGTGCCGGTCGTGCCGCTGCCGGTGCGCCAATCCGTCTCCACCTTGAAGCGATTGTTGTTGAGACACATCGCCGTTGCGGAGGGAATGCAGCTGCCGCTCGTCTCGCAGACATCGCCGATACCGTCGTAGTCGGAGTCGAGCTGATCGCGATTCGCGACGTTCGCGCAGTTGTCGCACGCGTCGCCGATGCCGTCGCCGTCATGGTCGGACTGACTGGCGTTGCTGAGGAACGGACAGTTGTCGGCGGAATCGCTTTTGCCGTCGCCGTCGTGATCGCCGCGCTGCGCGCTGCGGCCCCACCGCTGAATCGAGGCAGCGATCGCCGCCTGCAGCTGGGAGAGATCGTTGTTGCCGACGTTGTACACCGCGCCGCCGGTGAGCGACGCCATCTCGGCGAGCGGACCCTTGGTGATCTCCTCGAGCGGCAGCGCGCCGGCGAGCGCGAGCGCCTGCTTCGTCGGCGGAGTCTGCGTCGAGAACGACGACGACTCGACAGGCGTCGTGGACAGCGGATTCGGATTGAACGTGAGACCGAAGAACATGTTGTTCGCGGACTGCGTCGCGATCTCGTTCAACACGGTGGTGCGTCCCGCGACGGGACTCGAACCCGCGAACGGATAGTTCGCCTCGGTATCGCGGTTATGGAACGACTCCGGATACGTGAAGTGGTAGATGACCATCGGATAGAGCCGGCCCAGGCTCACCGGCGGGATCTCGCCCGGCCCCGTGTAGTTGACCGGAGGCGCGAGATCGCGGCCGCTCGACGTCAGCACCTGATAGATCGCTTCGTATTGCGACTCCGGCTCGTCGGAACCGAATTTCTGCGTCAGCAGCGCGAGCGCCGCCGGCAGGTTCGAGGGATCGGCGCTGAACGTCGTCTCCACGCGATACGCCCATTCCCCGGACACTCCGTACGGCGAGAACGGGAAGTCGACGTGGCTGACGACGGCGAAGCGCGCGTTCGGATCGAAGGCCTTCCACTGATTCGCGATGATCGGAATCTGCTGGACCCACTGCGGCAGAAGCGCGCCGGTACTGCCGGTGATGTCCATGATGAACACCACGTCGGTGCCGTTCTGCGCCTGCAGCGTCCAGCCGATGTCGCGCATCAGCGGCAGCGAGAGCGCCACGAGATGATTCGATCCCGTGTACGACGGCTCCATCAGCTGATTCGGAAAAGCGGAGGTGCTGAAGTGCGATACCGATGATCCTCCCTGGAACGGATTGGGCCCGTGTATCTGTACGTGATTGCCGGGGAAGCCCGCGGTGAGCGGAATCGCCGCGGCCGCCGTGAGCGTGTTGGCGCCGATCCAGTGCAGATTCGGATCGCTCGTGCCGCACGTCGCGCGCTGCGCGTCCGTGCCGGCGGCGTACGACGAAGGCGTGGCACCGTGGCATTCGAGATTGAGCATGTAGGTGTCGTTGGATCCCATGAACTTCACGCCCGTCGACGCGTTGACGAAGGTCTGAAATCCGAGTCCGTGTCCGAGCTCGTGCAGGACGACGGAGACGAAATCGAAGTTCGTCCCGGGATTTCCGTCGACGCCGTAGTACCAGCTCGTCGAGCCGAAGACGACAGCACCGTCGACGTCGGAGTTGAACGTCGCCGTGATGTCATTCGTGCCCGGGTCCTGATCGAAGTTGGAGATCGCGTTGGCCAGCGCCTGCGCGTACCACGTTCCCGCGATCGGCGCGCCCGGAAAATCGCGATGCACGGTCGTAGCACCGGCCTGTCCGAGGACAGCGAAGGTTGCGGAGCCGCCGAGTGGATTCATTTGCGCGCCGATGCGAATCTCGACACGGCTGGTCAGCAAGCTGCCCCAGATGAACGCGGCGTGACGGAATGCATTGAGCCGCGCCTGCCCGAGAGTCGTCGCGGGATTGCCGCCGTTCGGCGTGAACGGCGAGTTGTCGTTGAAACCCTCTCCCGGACCATCGAGGTTGATGACCGTGATCGTGGCGACGGCGTAGGCCGCTCGCGGCGCGAGCAGCATGCCGGTGATGAATGCGAGTGCAAAGAGTTTTCGGTACATGGCGTCAATCCTTTTTCCGGCGCTCGTGCTGTCCGCACTCGACCGTCACGCTGCCGTCCGCGTTCGTCGTCGCGGTCATCGCCTGTTGGAAGCGGCCGCGCAGATCGACCATGACTCCGCCGCCGGGAGCCGGGACTTCGACGAGTCCTTCCTGCGACATGCTCAGCGCATTCGCCGATTCTTTCGACGACTGCGCCTCCGTGGCCGGCACAAAGCGTCCCGTGACCGGGTCCTTGTACGCGACCATCCCGGCGCTGTATTGCGGCTGCGGCTGCGGCTGCGCCGCAACCGCCGGCGCCTGAGGATTGGGATTCTGCGAGCAGCCGAGGATCGCGGCGGCAAGCAGGGCGAGAGTTGCGAAGAGAGACAGATAGTTGGGCTTCATCACCATTCTCCTTTTTTACGGATTCACAGAAGTAGTGATGAAAGAATGAAAATCGTTTCAAGGGACAACCCGCTTCGTCCCACTCCCGGACACTTTTGCTAAGAAACAGACACATTGCTCGTCCGGCTCGCCCCAAATCCCTTGTTTGCGCGCGCGCGAGCCTGTATTCCGATCTGCGCATGAAACGAATCGTCCTTTTGCTCCTCATCGCGTCCGCCGCTCTCGCCGCACCGCCAGCCGCGAAGCGCACGAATCCGTTCTTCAATCGCAGCTCGCTGCAATACCAGGCGCCGCCGTTCGATCGCATTCGCGACAGCGACTACGCGCCGGCCCTGGAAGAAGGGATGAAGCGGCAGCTCGCGGAGATCGACGCGATCGCGAACAGTCCCGACGCGCCGACGTTCGCGAACACGATCGAGGCGCTGGAGCGCTCGGGCGAATTGCTCACGCGCGTGTCGAAAGTGTTCTCCAACCTGGCGCAATCGAACACGAATGAGGTTCTGCAAAAAGTCGAGCGGGACGAGGGACCGAAGCTCGCCGCGCACAACGACGCGATCACGCTCAATCCGAAGCTCTTCGCGCGCGTGAAGGCGCTGTACGAGACGCGCGATACGTCCGCGCCGAACGCCGAGGCGAAGTATCTGATCGAGCGCTACTACCGGAACTTCGTGCGATCGGGCGCGATGCTTTCGGAGAAAGACAAAGACACGCTGCGCGCGCTCAATCAGGAAGAGACGAAGCTCAACACCGACTATCGCGCGAAGCTGCTCGCCGACACCGATCAATCGGCGGTGGTCGTCGATACTCTCGCGGAGCTCGACGGCCTCAGCGCGGGCGACATCGCCGCCGCCGCGGAAGCGGCGAAGGAGCGCGGACTCAAAGGCAAATGGGTCCTCACTCTTCAGAACACGACACAACAACCGCCCCTCGGCTATCTCACGAATCGCGCGCTGCGCACGCGCCTCTACAACGCATCGGTTGCGCGCGGCAATCACGGCGGCGAGAACGACACGAAGGCGATGGTCGCGCGTTACGCGCAGCTCCGCGCCGAGCGCGCAAAGCTGCTGGGCTTTCCGACCTACGCGGCGTTCTCGCTCGACACCGAAATGGCGACGCCGGAGAAAGCGATGCAGCTGATGACCGAGCTCGCCGCGCCGGCGACGGCGCAGGCGCACAAAGAAGCGGCGCGCATTCAACAGATGATCGACGCCGAAGGCGGAGGCTTTCAGCTCGGCCCGCAGGATTGGGATTACTACGCCGGCAAAGTGCAGCGCGCGGAGTACGACGTCGACGAGTCGCAGGTGAAGCCGTACTTCGAGCTCGAGCGCGTGCTGCGCGACGGCGTGTTCTTCGCCGCGCACGAGTTGTACGGACTCTCATTCAAGGAGCGCAAGGACCTCCCCGTCTACAACAAGGACGTCCGCGCGTACGAAGTCTTCGACGCCGACGGAAAATCGATCGCGCTCTACTACGGCGATTACTTCGCGCGCGCGAACAAAAGCGGCGGCGCCTGGATGGACTCCTTCGTCGACCAATCCGCCCTCCTCGGCACCCGCCCCGTCGTCGTCAACGTCTCCAACTTCACGAAGCCCGCGCCCGGCCAGCCCGCACTGTTGTCATTCGACAACGTCACGACGCTCTTCCACGAGTTCGGACACGCGCTGCACGGCATCCTTTCCGACGTCCGTTATCCGACGTTCACCGGCGTCAGCGTCTCGCGCGACTTCGGCGAAGTGCCGTCGCAGTTCAACGAGCATTGGGCGCTCGAGCCGGCGGTCTTCGCACATTACGCGAAGCACTATCAGACCGGCGCGCCGATGCCGCAGGCGCTCGTCGACAAGATCAAGAAGGCGAGCACGTTCAATATCGGCTATGCGGAGACCGAATATCTCGCGTCGGCGCTGCTCGACATGGCGTGGCACACGCTGCCGGCCGACGCGCCGAAGCAGGACGTCGACGCGTTCGAAGCAGCCGCGTTGAAGAAATTCGGAGTCGACTTCGCCGTCGTCCCGCCGCGCTATCACACGACCTACTTCTCACACATCTGGGCCAACAGCTACGCCGCCGGCTATTACGCGTATCTCTGGAGCGACGTCATCGACGAAGACGCGTGGGCATGGTTCCAGGAGCACGGCGGTCTGAAGCGCGAGAACGGACAGCGCTTCCGCGACATGGTGCTGTCGCGCGGCGGAACGTTGGACGCGGCGGCGATGTACCGCGCATTCCGCGGACGCGATCCGATCCTCGATCCGCTGCTGGTGTCGAAAGGCTTCAAGTGAGTTTCCGCATATCATCGCCAGCCGCATGAAGGCCACGCTTCGCGCTCTTCTCTTCATTTGTGCCGCCGGCGTTTTCGCAGCCGCACCGCCGAAGTTCGAGCTGACGATCGACAGCATCATGCGCGGTCACGCGCTGACCGGTTGGGAGCCGCGCGCGCTGCGCTGGTCCGCCGACGGATCGCAGCTGTTCTTCGAATGGAAGGACGCCGCCGATCCGCTGGAGAAAGAGTGGGACACGTGGCGCGTCAATCGCGACGGCAGCGCCCTGAAGAAACTCACCCGCGACGAGGCGAAGAACGTTCCGCCGGCCGAGGGATCGTCGACGCGCGATCACAAACGCGTCGTGTACGTCGATGACGGCGACGTCTATCTCTTCGACGATCACGCGCACGCGCGTCGCGCGCTCACCAGCACGACCGCGACGGAGTCGCACGCGCGCATCATGGAGGATGGACGCCGCGTCACGTTCGTCCGCGACAACAATCTCTTTCTCATCAATCTCGACGACGGCTCGCTGACGCAGCTCACGAACATCGGACGCGAGTTCGGACATCTCGACGCCCAAGGCTGGCCGGAGAAGGAGAAGACGAAGAGCCAGGAGTACGTCGCGAACGAAGAGCGAAAGCTCATCGACGCCGTGAATCGCGAGGCGAAGAAGCGCGAGGAAGACGAAAAGCTGCAGCATCGCGAACATCCGCGCAAGCCGTTTCCGCTGGAGGCATCGGAGAACGTCAGCGATCTGATGCTCACGCCGGACGGCAAGTACGTGATCGCGTTGATCGAGAAGAAAGCGGACAAAGCGAAGCGGACGATCGTGCCGCGGTACGTGACCGAGAGCGCGTACACCGACGCGCCGGAGTCGCGCATCAAAGTCGGCGATCCGCGTCCGCCGACGCGTATCGTCGCGATCGATGTGGTGAACGGCGAGCGTCATCCGCTCGACATCGCGTTCCCGCGCATCCCCGCCGACAGCAAAGAAGAGCGCGACGTGCTGCTGTCGATGCCGGTCTTCTCCGACGACGGAAAGCGCATCGTCATTCCCGCGGCGTCACTCGACAACAAAGACGCGTGGCTCGTCCAGTTCGATCCCGCGACCGGCAAGGGACAGCTCGTCGTCACGTTCCACGACGACGCCTGGCTCAGCGTCCCCGGCAATCCCATCCTCGGCATCCTCCCCGACGGCCGCATCTTCTTCACGTCCGAGAAAACCGGCTACGCACATCTCTACGAAGTGCCGTGGGGCGGCAGCGACTGGAAGGCGATCACGTCCGGCGACTGGGAAGTGATCGAAGTCGCACTGTCCGACGATCGGAAGTGGTTCGACCTCACGACGAACGAAGCGAGTCCGTTCGAGCATCAGTTCTATCGCGTGTCTGTCGACGGGGGCGAGCGCAAGCGCCTCACGACGGAAAAAGGATTTCACGACGCGCACTCCTCACCCGATCAGCGCGCGTTCGCCGACATCTACTCGTACACGAACGTCCCGCCGGAGCTGTACCTACAGACGATCGGCGGAAAGCGTGTGAGAGTCACGACGTCGCCGATCCCGGAATTCTTCGCGTTTCCGTGGCAGGACGCGCCGATCGTCCGCGTGCCCGCGCGCGACGGCGCGAACGTTCCCGCGCGTTTGTATAAGCCGGCGAACGCAAACGGCTCCGCCGTCGTTTTCGTCCACGGTGCCGGCTACCTCCAGAACGTCGCCCTCGGATGGTCTTACTACTCTCGCGAATACATGTTCCATCACCTCCTGATGGAGCGCGGCGTGACGGTGATCGACCTCGACTACCGCGGCTCCGCCGGATACGGACGCGCGTGGCGCACCGCGATCTACCGCCACATGGGAGGCCAGGATCTTGACGATCAGGTCGACGCGGCGAAGTGGCTCGTCCGCGAGCACAACATCGACCCGAAGCGCATCGCGATCTACGGAGGCAGCTACGGCGGCTTCATCACCCTGATGGCGATGTTCACGCAGCCCGACGTCTTCGCCGCGGGCGCCGCACTGCGTCCGGTGACCGATTGGGCGCACTACAACGACGAATACACATCGAACATCCTCAATCGCCCGCAGGATGACGCCGAGGCGTACCGGAAGTCGTCACCGATCTACTTTGCGGAGGGGCTGAAAGGCGCGCTCCTCGTCTGTCATGGGATGGTCGACACGAACGTCCACTTCCAGGACTCCGTGCGCCTCGCCCAGCGACTCATCGAACTGCGCAAAGAAAACTGGGAGCTCGCGGCGTATCCCGTCGAGAACCACTCCTTCGTCGAACCGACGAGCTGGGCCGACGAATACAAACGCATCCTGCATTTGTTCGAGCGCACCGTTCTCCAATGATCCGACGTGCGACTCCGGACGACGCGGAGCTGCTCGCACACTTCCGCTTCGCGTTCCGGTCCGAACATCGCCCGCCGTCCGAGTCTCCGTCCGATTTCATCACGCGTTGCGCCGCGTGGATGCGCGAGCGCCTGACAGCTGACTCGCACTGGCGCGCATGGATCCTCATCATTGACGACACGCCCGCCGGCAACCTCTGGCTCCAACTCATCGAGAAAATCCCCAACCCGTCCGCCGTCGAGCCCGAACTGCACGCGTATATCTCCAACTTCTTCGTCCGCCTCGATCATCGCAACCGCGGCGGCGGAGCGGAGCTGATGGACGCTGCGCTCGCCGAATGCCGCGCGCGGAAAGTCGACAACATCTTCCTCTGGCCGACAGAGGAGAGCCGGTCGTTGTATGAGAGGTTCGGGTTTGGCGTTTCGGATCGCGTGTTGGTGCGCGCGTCAGAGGTCGGCCGGAAGGATGCGAAAACTCCGGCGTCGTGAAAAGCGAAGTGCACGGAAGTGACGGTGATCGAGCGTGAGCACCTCGCGGCACCCGTACCGCTCCGCGAGAACCACGATCGAGGCGTCGGCGAGGCCAATGCCCATGTCGTGGTGATGCTGGATGAGCTCTCGAGCTTCATCAATGTCGCGCTCGCTGAACGGCGGTAAGTCATACACACCGCGCGCGACTTCTTCGAGAAAAAGCAGCTCGGCTCTCGGCCCGCCGAACTTCTGAATCATGTAGTCGATTTCCGCCAGCACGAATGGCGACAGAATCAGCGGCGGCTCCGCCTTCAGCAGCGCAGCGGCACAAGCCTCATGGTGGCGTTGATCCTCGAAGAGCGCCGCGAGAACGCCGCTCGTATCGACGAGGATCACTCGCCAAAGCCATCCATCAGCTCGCCGGCCCGTTCGGCGATCATAGGATCTCCCAACTTCACACCCGGAAGCGGAGCACGCGGCGCAGGCGGCCGCTGAACGGCGACCGCGGACGCAATCGCATCTCGAATGACGTCGGCTTCCGAGCGTCCCTCCGTTTGGGCAACGGATTCGACGCGTTCCTTCAGCTCGTCCGGCAGATAGAGCGTCGTCTTCTTCATGCCATACATCATACCATACGTTACGTGGATTTGGTGCGCCCAGTAGGATTCGAACCTACGACCTTCAGCTCCGGAGCAGCCCCAAGGAAAGAACGCTAAATCGTGAAGAATCACAAACCTACCGCATTTGCGACGAGCCATTTTACCTCGGGTAGGGGCGTCCGGGGGTATCTAGGGGTGTCTATTTCGGGGAAAATAGACACTTGGTTAGACACCCGCGCCCAGAGGCTGGGAGCTGTTTGGAAGGTTCAATCATCGGAGATGGCCGAGTGCGTGCAGCGATACCGGGCAGCTAGCTAGAGCAATCCGCCGCGAGTTCGGCCGGCGCAGCGTCCAAGTGATCACACCAGAAGTCTTCGTGCGTGATGTCGGGATGGCGGAGGTGCAACTCAGCACGAGATTTTCTCTTGGCTCGGCTGCGCCGGACGGTAGGGAAATCACGCTTTCCGTCACTCCTAGCACAAACGGTTCTAGGTCTGGAGAGACGGGTATGCAGATTCCTATTGGTCGACGTGTGGTCGCCGTGGTTCTTGCCGCATGCATCACCACCGCGCCCCTCGTCGAGGCGCAGTTGCGACTTCCGACGGCTGACGATCTGCGACGAGGCGCGCAAAATGTCGGATCGCAGGCCATCTCTGACGCCGTGCTGTGGGCAGCGGCCAAAACGCTGGGGATCAAAGACCCCGTCGCGGAGCGACAACTCACCGGGGCCGAACTCAATGCCTCGGCGAAAGCACGCAGCATCTTCGAGCACACCTACGCGAACGCACAGCTCACCACGTACGATCCTAATAATGCGGATGTCGCGAAGCAACTGACAAAACGCTATCGAGGTGTCGTCGAGCGGATCGGCAGGAACAAGGGCGTTGGTAAGACTGACCTCGCGGAACTGGCTTCGGCCCTTCTTCCCTTCCTACGCTTTCTCGGCGAGAACCGAAGCGACAAACCGAATACGGTTGTCGTGCTTCCCGGACAGGTCCAGCGTGTCACGTTTCAGACCTATTGCATGGATCACGACGCACCCGCGCCGCGTAGCGATGAGTACATCCATCTCGTGCGGCGCGAGCGACTCATCCCGCAATACGGCGCCACGTTGTATGGGTCCCTCATGGATTACTCGGCGCGACATCCCGATCAACATGGCGCGGTTCAAAACCTTGTGTGGGGGATGCGCCATGCGCGAGCACAAGCGCCTTTCATCCGTCAGCTTGCGCCGGATCAGGTGGCGATGCTTAACGAAGTCACGTCCGGAGGAGCCGATCAGTATCAGCAGTATCTGTCGAAGGAGATGCAGACAGGCCGAGTCGATGAAATCAAAAGCAAGATATACCGGCGAGCGGTTGCAGAGATCGAACACACGATCGGGAGGCCATTACCGCCGCCATCAGGAGCTGGGTTATCGGTGACTGATGTCAATACGGCACTGCGGTACCTAGAACAGGCCACCGTCACCAAAGGCGCTGTCACCCCGGACAGCGGGTTTACATTACTTGCAAACGGCGTTGCCGCTCGATCTGTGTCCGGGACGATTGGGATCCACAGCTCGCAGCTCGACATCCTGAACGACGGTTGCGAGCCTTACACGTTCAACGGCGAGGACTATGTCGGGCAATCCACGCGCGTCACGCAGCGACTCGCTCTCGGAGGCGTCGTTCGCGGATCGTCCGAGGATGTGCGAGCGGTCCTTCTGAATGCGCTCGGACGCGATTCGCTCACGCAACTCGATCGGAAACTTCGGGCATCGACGGAGTCATTCGCTAGTGTCCTGCATGAAGTCATTCAGGCGGCACTCGTGAGCTCGGGCGCGATCATCCCTGTGACGGAACTCGCATCTGCGCTCGCGTTCGTAACGCGGTCGAATACACCCTGCGCGTCACGCGATCTCTGCGACATCGTGAAAAGGATCGCCAATCTCGATGTCGCGAAAGGCGACAAGCAACGCCTTCAGCAATTAAGCCGTCAGCTCCTTGGCGCGATTTCGACTCTTGCCAAGTACCGCGAAGCTTTCCTACGCGAGGGCAAGCCGATCGACGTATTTCCGGCCGCGTACTTCCACGTGACGGCCATCGAAATGGACCGCATCGCCAACGGTGACTTTAGCTATCCGATTGAGAAAATGCAGCAGCTGGTCGCATTCTTCGATGCATACGAGTACAACCGGCACGCCTGGGAAACCGGCGGTACTGCTGAGCCACACTGGCAAAAACACTTCGACGAAGCGCGAGCGGGCCTCTCGGCCGGATACGATTACCAAGACGCATTGCAAAGCGGCATCACAGCTCACGTGGACTTCGACCTTCCTCGGGCGCTTCGCGACAGCTTTGAGCATCGGTTTCATCAGAACATCCCGATTGAACAACTCGGCCCTGACTTCACGAAGACGAACGATACTCTGCGTCAGGCAAACGGCCCAACGCTCGACGACTGGAACCGAGTCTCGCCAGACTTCACGGTTCCATTCGTAGTTGCAGGCGGGAAGCTCTGGGGCGATTCACGCACCAATGACGTCATCAACCGCCGAGAAAATGCATGGGAGCTTGCCTTCGGAAACGGAGCACTGAAGACGCATGACGCGCCCCAGCCTTCAATCGATCCGGCAGCCCTCGAAAGAATAGCTACGGACGTTTGCGGTGCTTCGCCGCGAAAATGAGAGAAGCGCTAAATCGTGAATAGCTGCCGCCGCCGAGAAAAGGTACGCACTCGGTTAGACACTCTGTTTCTTCGGGGGCGCATTCTTCTCTGTCACCGCCACGAGCACGGAACGGCCTTGCTCCAAGAGACTCTTCGTGAGTGCCACAAGTGCCTCCGTCGTCGTACCGCGCGACCCGATCCAGCCTTGCTGAAAGAGCCTGATGAACAGCTCGTTGTCCAAATGGCGCGCGATCGTGCGGTAGCCGAGCGTGATGCCGCCGCGCGGACCGATGGCCGCGCCGGTTTCGAGCAGGACATCGTGGTAGTCCAGCGGGATGTAGAAGCCTTTCGCGAGTGATTCGAAATCGGGCTCGAAGTAGTCGATGCGGCACAACTTGAAGAAGAACGTCTCGGGATTCAGGCGGTAGTGATCGACGGCGGTGATTGCCGCTTGCCCGTGCGCCGCGCGGAACTTGCGCATGCGCTCGACTTCCTCCGCGTATGAGGCATCGGGACGGTACGCCAACTCCTCGTTCTCCTTCTTCATCCGCTTGTACTGGATGGTGACGAACGACGCAAAGCGATGGTGGTAGTACAGCAGATCAACGCCGAGCGCCGATTCGATCGGGCCACGGTTCGCGTTGATGATCGTGATGTGATCCTCGTTGCGCGTGAATGTGACACCGCCAACGACGTTAGGAATGCCTGCAATCCAGCCGGGAAGCGTCTGCGCGTCGTGCGCGATCAGCCGGTCCTCGTCGACGTACACGCTCGTCACGCCGCGGTAGAACGGCGCGACCGATCGTCGCGTGGCGCTTTGCGCTTTTCGAGCTGCCGTACGCCCTTCACGATTGGTGTCGAAGCATCGCCGTCCCAAATGAAGTCTTGCTTCTTCAGATCGACACCGAAGAGCCGCAGGGCGAGCGTGAACGCATCCCGCTCCTGCCCGAGCGTCGGACCTGTTGCCCCGGAAACGCGGACAAGATCGCGGTGCGCCGCGCGCTCGACGATCTCGAAATCGGCCTTCACTTCGGGCCGCGCGTCGAAGAGAACTCGCAGCAACTCACTCCACGTGGACGGCGGCACACGTCCACCGCTGCTCGTGCTCACACGAAGGAAATAGCGTCGGAGCCCCCCCTGCATCTTCGTCTCGATCTCATCGAACGCGAGTGGGCGAAAAGGGATAACGTGCGTGAATCGCACTTGCGCCTTGAATGACGCGACATTGTTCCCGCGGCGCGCGAGCGCGAGGTGCGTTAGCTTCGCACCATCAAGCGACAGAAAGACGACGTAGGCACCCTTCAGCGGCCAGTCCGGCACGCTGATCGTGTCTGTGAAGGTTTTCACGCGTGGCAGTAGCGACTGGAGATCCTCGCTTCGTTTTGGTTCGTCGAAGACGAAGATGAATCCGGTCTCGCTCGCACGCACGGAGGCGGATTCTCGCACGTCATGAATGAAGTGGAGCCGGTATCCGGCTCCACTTCATTCGATTACCGACGCCCGCGATCCGACGGACGCAGCGGCTTGCACCCGCGACGCCGGCCCGCCTGTCGAGAAGCACGTGCTGCGCGACTCGCGCGTTGGGAAGACGAACTCCGGATTGAAGAACGCTTCCTTCATGAACTCAGGCGTGTTCACGCAGAGGCACCAGCAGGTCATCACGCCCGGCAATTGCCGCCCGTGCTCGTGGAGATAGCTGTCGGTGACGCCGAGCAGCCCCCGCAGGATCGCCCGAGTGAGCTTCCAGCCAGTCGGACGATCGTCGCAGCGGCACATGCCGCGCATGCACGGCATCGAGTTCCCATCGGGGAGCATCTTTCGTGCAGCCGATGTCGTGCACCACGTCGCCGAGCAACGGCATCGGCATGAACGGATACAGCTCGCCCGACTCCTCGTAGGGGAGAAAGCATTCGAGCGTAATCGCGCGGCCGAAACGAAGCGCGCGCGCTTCGTTGTGGCGTCGTACTCGAATCCGGGACAGCGGCTCATCGCGCGCCTCCCGTCGAAATTAGACACCCTGCTGCTCCGCTGCGTTGCGCCGTGAATCGAGGAAGCGGGCGACCTTCCGGTCGAGTAGGTGACGTGCGTCGGCGAGACCTCGATCCATCCTTTCGGCCCCTTGCCGAGCCGCCGCCACTTCGCCAGAGTGGCTGTCTTTACGCCGATCATGCGCGCGACGACGCGCGCCGGAATACGCTCGATTTCGTTCATGAGAGTCCTCCGGAAATCGAACGCTACCCAGCCATCGCGAGCCGCATGCTGAATGTGTCGTGAAGCGCGAACCGATGCGGTTTTTCAGAATAATAGACACCTTGGTAGAAACCGCCTTTCTGTCGCGACTAACAGCGGCTCGGTGTTCTCGTGTCTAAGCGCTTCTTTCTGAGAGGCTTAAGGTTGGTGCGCCCAGTAGGATTCGAACCTACGACCTTCAGCTCCGGAGGCTGACGCTCTATCCAGCTGAGCTATGGGCGCTGGTGAGGAGTGCGGATTGTACGGTCTGCAACCACGCGCGGCAACTTGCGATTCCGTTCAGGCGACGGACGCGCCGGAGCGGTTGCCGTTGTTCGTTGACGAGGTATGCAGGCAGCGGCGGACGGAGCCGAGGAGGCGGGAGGGGATGACGGGCTTCGAGAGGGTCTCGCAAACGGTGGGGAAGAGTTTGCGGATCTCGGCAACCTCGAGTCCCGTCACGACGATGATCGATGCGAGGGTTTCGGGACGTGTCGAGGCGATGTACTCCATCACGTCGGTTCCGCTCATCTTGGGCAGGACGATGTCGAGGATGATCGCGTCGTAACTGCGATTGGCGAGGCATCCGATCGCGCGCTCGCCGTCGACGGCGATGTCGATCTCACACCCCTCCCCGATCAGCACCTTGCTGAGGGCTTCGCGGGTGGCGGAGTCGTCTTCGACGACCAGGACACGAGGTGGCATGCCGGATCGCTTTCGATCAGGAATTCATTCTATGCGATGCGACTGCCTTAAGGAAAGAGGCGGCTGCCTCGATCGCTGCCTCGATGTTACCGGTTTCAGTGGCCCCCGAGGCCGCTCGCGGCTTTAGGGAGTGATTGCCGTCCCGAATCCACTCGAAGCGAATCGCCGGCGAAAGTGCGTACTCCCCCACCTCTTCCTGCGCGCCGAACTCGTCACGCGTTCCCTGAACGAACAGCGCGGGAGTGCGCATCGTCTCGAGATGCGCGGTGCGCAACTGCTGCGGCTTCCCCGGCGGATGAAACGGATATCCGAACACGACGACTCCGCGGACGTTCATCTCGTCCGCCACCATCGTCGCCATCCGCCCGCCCATCGACTTCCCTCCGATCGCCACGAGCTTTGCTCCGCCCAGCTCCTCGATCACCTGCCGGTACGTGTCGAGCAACACCGGCTGCCGGTCCGGCGCACCGCCTTTCTTCTTCGACGTTCGCCGCGCCGCCATGTACGGAAACTCGAATCGCGCGACGCGAATCCCGTGCTCCGCGATCCCGCGCGCGATCCTGTTCATGAACGGAACATCCATCGGCGCGCCGGCGCCGTGGGCGAAGATGAAGGTGAGGGGCGCGTGTTCGGGGCCGTCGAAGAGTAGGCTCATAGGCTCATAGGCTCACAGATTCTATGAGCCCCTGAGCCCATGCGCCCATGAGCCTCGTTACCATCCCCGCACCGGCTTCCACTGATCCACGACCTTGCCGCGATCGAGGATGTAGTAGCGATCGAACATCGCCGCCGTCAGGCACGAATGATTCGGGATGATGCGCAGCCGCGTGCCGACCGGCACGTGCGTGTGTGCCTCGATTTTTCCGTGCTCCTGCGACAGCGCGACGAGGCGCATCGGCAGCGGGCGCAGCGAGATGTCGCACACGATTCCGTATCCGAATTGCGGATCGACGTGATCCGGTCCGCGATCCTTCGACATCGCGAGCGCGCCGGCGTCGACGATCAGCGCGCCGCGCTCGGGATACGAGCCGACGACGGTCGCGAGCACCGAGCACGCGACGTCGGCGAGCGCGCACGATCCGATCGTGGCCTGGAACGCGTCATAGAAAACGTAATTGCCGGGACGCACTTCATCGCAGTTGCTGAACGTATCGACGACCGACGCGGTCGGTGTCGATCCGACGCTGCGCAGCGTTTCGCCGAGGCCTTCCGTGGCGAGGAGAGCGCGGAATCGGGTGAGACACGCGAGCTCCTCGGCCGCGATGCGCCGGATGTCCTCGACGCCGCTCGCGTTGTACGAATGTCCCGCATGCGTGAGCAGTCCCTGCATCCGCGCCGCCTCGGAGCGCGCGATCGCCGTCGCCAGCCGCACGCTGTCGGGACTGTCGGGATCGACGCCGGCGCGGTGATAACCGCAGTCGACTTTCAGGAAGACGTCGAACACGTGACCGTGGCTCGCGTGGTACTCCTCGATCGCGTGCAGCGCGCGCTCCGAGTCGATCAACACGCTGAGCCGCTCGATGCGCGCAGCGAGTGCAGCCACGCGGGCCAGCTTGTCCGGTGCGATCGGAAACGCGTACGTGATGTCTCGGAAGCCGTTCGCCGCAAAATACTCCGCCTCGGCGAGCGTCGACACGGTGATCGGTCCCGTCCAGCCGCCGTGCTGGATGCGCCCGATCTCGACGCTCTTGTGCGTCTTCACGTGCGGGCGGAACGCGACGCCGGAGTCGAGCGCCTTGCGCCGCATGCGGTCGCAGTTGCGATGCAGCACGCTTCGTTCAATCAGAAACGCCGGAGTGGTGATGTCGTCGGGTAGCATTTCGAAGTGCGCAAGATTATCCACATCGACATGGATGCGTTCTACGCCTCTGTCGAGCAGCGCGATGATCCGTCACTGAAAGGCCGACCCGTGATCGTCGGCTGGGCGGGTGAGCGCAGCGTGGTCTGTGCGGCGTCGTACGAGGCGCGGAAGTTCGGGGTGTACTCGGCGATGGCGGCGTCGCGCGCTCGGCGGCTGTGTCCGGAGGGCGTTTGGATCACGCCCGATTTCGAGCGCTATCGTGCCGCATCGAGAAAAATTCGCGAGATCTTCGAGCGCCACACACCCCTCGTCGAGCCGCTCTCGCTCGACGAGGCATACCTCGACGTGACGCAGGAGCTGACCGGGATTCCGACCGCGACCGAGACCGCGGAAAAAATCAGAAGCGAGATTCGCGAGGAGACGAATCTCACCGCGTCCGCCGGCGTCGCGCCGAACAAATTTCTCGCGAAGATCGCCTCGGACTGGCGAAAACCCGATGGTTTGTTCGTCATCCGCCCGCATCAGATCGAAAAATTTCTCGTCAGCCTGCCGGTGCGAAAAATCCCCGGCGTCGGCAAAGCGACGGAAGCGATCATGACGGAGATGGGCATCGCCACGGTCGGCGACCTGCAGCGCTTCGAGCAACAGGCTCTCATCCACCGCTTCGGAAAATGGGGCACGCGATTGTGGGAGCTGGCGCGCGGCATCGACGAGAGTCCGGTCGAGCCGTCGCGGAAACGGAAGTCGTGGTCGAGCGAGAACACGTTCTCGAAAGACATCACGCGCGACGAAGTCGCGGAGTGGATTCGCGAACAGGCGACGTCGCTGTGGGCGTCGCTCTCGAAGAACGCGATGCGCGGACGAACGGTGACGGTGAAACTGCGCACGCCCGATTTCAAAACCGCGACGCGGCAGGTCACGCCCGCCGAACTGCCGGCATCCGGTGAAGAAATCGCGACGCTGGCCATCTCCCTATTGGAGAAGTTTGACTTCAAGCCGGACGCGAAGTACCGGCTCGCGGGCGTCGGCGTGTCGAATTTTCTCGACGGGGACGAAGAGGAAGAGCCGGAGCCGACGCTTTTTTCGGAAGCGCAGTGAGGAGCGCGGAGCGTCTCGCCCGCAATCGCGGAGCGTCTCGCTCCGCGATCCAGCGCGTCGGGCGAGACGCCGGACACGGGCGGCCGGGACGGCCGCTCTCCTTCCGGCTTCCACTACAATGCGCGCGCCATGACGAGTCACCGCCCTCCTCTCACTGTTGCGCAATACGGAATCGGACCGATCGGCGCGGAGATCGCGCGTCTGCTGCTCACGAAGTCGTGGGTGAAAGTCGTCGCCGCGGTCGACATCGATCCGAGCAAGATCGGCAAGGATCTCGGTGAGGTGATCGGTCTTGGACGCAACGTCGGCGTCACCGTCACGAGCGAGCTGGAATCGAAGCCGGACGTGGTCTGCCACTCGACCGGCTCGCGACTGCGCGACGTCGCCGATCAACTGAAGCAGCTGATGAATCGCGGCTGCCACGTCGTCTCGACGTGCGAGGAGTTGTCGTTCCCGCTCGACGCGGAGATTCGCGAAGAGCTGATGCAGGTCGCGCGCGCCGCGAACGTCACGCTCCTCGGCACGGGCGTGAATCCCGGCTTCGTGATGGACAAGCTCCCGCTCACCATCACCTCGGTGTGTCAGGACGTGAAGTCGCTCGAGATCATCCGCATTCAGAACGCGTCGACGCGGCGTGAGCCGCTGCAGCGCAAAGTCGGCGCGGGCATGACCGCCGATGAGTTCCGCGCGGCCGTGGATGCGGGGAAGATCAAGCACATGGGACTAAGAGAGTCATTAATGATGGTCGGCAACGGCCTCGGCGTGGAGTTCGATCACGTCACCGATGAAGCGATCGAACCGATCCTCGCCGACCGCGAAGTCGTCACGCAGTTTCTGAAAGTCGCGCCGGGACAGGTTGCAGGCGTGCATCAGACGATCGAAGGAATGGGACGCATCAACGTCAGCCTCGAGCTGCGCATGTACGTCGGCGCGGAAGCCGTCGCCGCCGATCGCGTGATCGTGCACGGCGTGCCCGACGTCGAGATGGAGATCAAAGGCGGCGTCCACGGCGATCGCGCGACCGCGGCCATGGTCGTCAACGCAATCCCGCGCGTCGTTCAAGCGCGGCCGGGCGTGCTGACGATGGATGACATTTCGATCAGCTTTCGCTGACTTTGTGGGTGCCGCTGCGGTCGCCACATAGCGTCAGCGCTTCGCTCTCTGCTGCATCCGCGCGATCACCGCTTTGCTCACGCCTTCTTTCGAAAGCGCGATGAGTGCGTTCGGCGACACGTCGAAGTCGACGCGTTCCGCTGCGTCGATTGCCATGATGATGTTGTCGTCGGACAGTCCCGCTTTTGCGAGATCGATCACCGTCTGATTGCGCATGCCTGTCTTCGCGGTCGAGGGCGGCGGTGCGGCGACGGGAGTCGTCGATGCCACGCGCGTGACGGAGCCCGTGCCGCTCCACGCGGTGTAGCGCGCGAGCGAGTCGTTCGCGCGCACGGTCGGTGACGCGATGGTGTTGACGGAGAATAAACTCGAGTAGCCCTTGGTGAACAACTCCTCGCCGGGATTCGACGACATCGCTGTCTTGTAGTGACTGACGGCCGCGCGCAACATCTCCAGCGCCTGCTCGCGATCGTCGATCTGATACGAGAGCGCTTCCTTCGCGACGGCGAGCGCGTACTGGCGATACGCCTCTTCCTTCGCGCTCTTCATCGCCGGAATCGCTTCGACGGCGGCGAGGTAGCTTTTCCAGTCGCCGCTTTCCGCGTACGGAATCAGCGGTTCGAAGCTCGCGCGCGGAATGAGCACGCTCACGCGCTCCTGCGTCGGCACGATCCGCGCGGCAACCGCGCGTGCGGCGTGCTTCAACAAGTCATCTTCGACGCTCGATGGCGCGGGCGCACCGGTGCCGTCGTCGTATTTCTGTTTGAAATTCTGATCGACCGATCCGGAATCGACTTCGCCGCCTTTGGCGCGGATGTCATACGAGCCGGCGAGCGTCGCTTCGACGACCTTGATGTTCTTCGTCACCGGCACGTTGCCGTAGACCGCCTTCGTCTCGTATTTTTTCTTGCTCTCGTTCCACTTCTGTTCTGTGCCGGTCTGCCGGTACTCGTACTCCGTCTTCGTCTCCCACGATTCGTGCGAGTCGAGGCGGTCGACGTCAACCGTCAGCGTGATCTCCGGCTTGCCGCTCTCGGCGAGCGTTCCGCCGCCGCTGAGGATCGCGTCGGAGACGTAGCGCGACAGCGTGCGCGCGTCGTCTTCGTCGTCGCCGCGCTGGCTGCTCACGTCAACCTTCACGCGCCGCGCGCCGGTGTTCAGCGCGGGCGGGATGGTCTTCATGATGTCGACCGCTTTTTTCTTGAAGCCGAAGCCTTCGCGCGCGTGAGCGGACGCGGAGGCGAGAACCAGCACGCACAGCAGAGCGAATGTTCGCTTCACATGCTCCTCCGACAATCTGGATCAGTGGAGCGGCGGCCGCTTCGGCCGCCGGTTTTCGCGAGAATTGGCGGCCGAAGCGGCCGCCGCTCCACCGTTCATCGACGCTGATGGTAACTCATCGCCAAGGCCACCAGACCGAACGCCGCCCAGACGACGATCCACGCGACGTGCGACGACTCGAGCCAGTTCCAGAGCGCGAGCGTCAGCGCCCAGAGTCCGTAGACGAGCAGAAACACGCGGCGATGATGCGCGTCATCGTCGACGCCGGCGGCGATGCTCGCGCCGAGGATCAGCGCGGGAACGAGACCGAGGAGGAGGTTGAGGAGGATGGTCATTGCGGTTGCGCGGTTGCGCAGTCACGCGGTTGCGCAGCGGGCGGGCGGGGCCGCGTGGCCGCGCGACTGAGCAACCGCGCAACCATCAGCGATACCGAACATCGATGACCTTCCGCACCACATCCTTCGCAAGTCCCGGCAAGTTCTGCACGCCCTTGATCACATCCTCGAACGCGTGTGACTCGCCGCCGTGCTTGAAGCACTCGGCGCAGCGCGGGAGTTGGGTGAAGTCGCGGCGGTCGAACATCGCCTGCATCTCCGCGAAGCGCGGGCTGTCGATGATCTCGCGCAGCGACTGCGTCTTCAGATCGCCCATCACCTGCTCCGCGTGCGCGTCGTAGCAGCAGTGCGTGACGCGTCCGTCCGCGAAGACGACGACCCACGTGAAGAACGCGCCCTGCACGCAGCCGTAGAACTTTCCGTGCAGGTCGGTCTCTTCGTTGACGTCGAGTGCCTCGCACGTCTTCTCGATCACGCGCGCGTTGCGATGCTGCTTCAGATCGAAGAGCCGTTTGAAATCGTCGACCGTCTCGTCGACGGTGAGACGCGAGCGCATCTTCTGAAGCTCGATGCGCATCGGCTGTCCGTCGGCCTGCTTCAGAAACGCGCGCGTGAGTGCGACCAGTTTGTCGAAGTCGCCGCCGGTGCGCAGCTGCGGATAAACCTTCGGATTGATGGAGTCGACGCAGATGCGGAGACGCTTGAGCGGCGTCGCCAGCAGCTTCGCGCCGATCTCTTCCGTCAGCACGAGTCCGTTCGTCGACAAACTCGCCTCGGGGAACAAGCGGATCGCGTCATCGATCCGCGCGTACAAGAGTGGCTCGCCCATCTCGTGCAGCCACTTCAGCTTCAGGCCGAGGCCGTGGATCTCGCGCTCGGCTTTCTCGACGAGCGGCCACGGCATGTCCTCGTACGGACGGCGCAGCACCGGCAGCGGGCACATGCCGCAGCGGAGATTGCACTTCGAGGTGAGCTCGAGGCCGACCTTGATCTTGCGGGGGTTGAATTTCATGAACGAGATGAAGGCAGAAGGCAGAAGGCAAAAGGCAGAACGAAAAAGTGCTCGCACCGCGCGACACTTCTGCCTTCTGCTTTCTGCCTTCTGCCTTCTGCCTTCATGTGTTCGTCACCAAGCCTTCGAACACCTTTGCGTATTCCTCCCACGAATACTTCTTCGCGCTTACGGTCGCTGCGCGCTCCATCGCGGCGCGATCGGCGCTCGTGAAAAACGTATCGACCGCATGCGCGAGCGCGGCTGGATCTTCCGGAGGAATCAACAGACCGTTCACGCCGTCTTCGACGATCTCCGGCAATCCGCCGACCGTGCTGGCGATCACCGGACGCGCGAAGTGGAACGCCGTCAGCGCGACGCCGCTCTGCGCCTCGACACGATACGGCGCGAGAACGACGTCCGTCGCGGCGAAGTAGTTCGCGATCTCCGCGTCGGGGATGAAGCGGAAGTCGAGGCGGACGTTTTCCAGCCCGCGCGCGAGCTCGCGATATTCGTCCTCGTTCTTCCACCACACTTCGCCGGCGACGACGAGCGTGACCTCGGTCTTCAACAGGCGCCAGGCGTTGAGCGCGATGTCGACTCCTTTGTAAGGACGGATGTGGCCGAAGGAGAGTGCGATGTTGCCTTGCAAGCCGAGCGCTGCGCGCGCGTTTTCGCGAGAAGGAACCGGGCCGCCCATTTCGTGGACAGGAAGAAATGTGTGCACGATACGGGGCGCCGGAGTGGTGCGCGCCTCCGGCGCGCCTTTGGGACGAGAGGCGCGCCGGAGGCGCGCACCACTCCGCACGCGCCTTGCTGCATCATTCGCTTCGCTCTCAGCGTGCACGACCAACACGTCGCCCCGCCGCAGCACACGATTGGTCAGCCAGCGCTTCCACGCGGCCGGTTCTTTGTCGCCGATGTTGTGGCACTGCAGGATCACGCGCGTCTTCTTCGGCAAGAGCGCGATCAGCGTAAGATACGGCAGCGCCCAGACCCAGATCCACCAGACGAAAATGACCGCGTCGGCATCGCGAAGCGCGAATGCCGTGCGAATCCACGTGAACGGGTTGAGGATATCGAGGAGGAATCGCGTGCCGCGAGGCGTGCGATCGCGCAGCGACTCATCAATATCGCTCGTCCCCGGATACAGCCATCGCGGATACTGGCGCTTGTACGAGATAACATCCGCTCGCAATTCCTCGGCCAGCCGCATCGTGCAGTACGCAATGCCCGCGCGGTAGGGAGGAACAGGGCCAACAATGATCGTGTTCACTATGATTCGCGTAACCGCATGAAGCTCATCATACAAATCCCTGCATTCAACGAAGAAGCGACGATCGCGCAGGCGCTGCGTGACGTCCCGAAGAAGATCGACGGCATCACCGCGATCGAGACGCTGGTGATCGACGACGGATCGTCGGACAACACCGCCGATGCCGCGCGAAAAGCGGGCGCGACGCACATCCTGCAGCTGAAAACGCATCGCGGACTGTCGGCCGCGTTCGTCGCCGGCATCGACGCCGCGCTGCGCCTCGGCGCGGACATCATCGTCAACACCGACGCCGACAATCAGTACGCGGGCGCCGACATCGCGCGCCTCGTCGTGCCGATCGTGAAAGGCACGGCCGAAGTCGTGATCGGCGATCGCGAGGTCGCGAAGTCGCCGCACATGTCGCCGATCAAGCGCTCGCTGCAGCGCCTCGGCAGCTGGACGGTCGGACGCGCCTCCGGTCTCAGCGTCGCCGACGTCACCAGCGGCTTCCGCGCCTTCTCGCGCGAAGCGGCGATGCAGATCAACGTCTTCAACCCCTTCACCTACACGCTCGAGACGATCATCCAGGCCGGCAATCGCAACCTCGGCGTGCAGAGCGTCGTCGTCCGCACGAACGCGCCGACGCGGCCGTCGCGCCTCTATGGCGGCGTCGGCACGTACCTGCGCAAGTCCGTCGCGACGATCTTTCGCATCTACACCATCTACCGCCCGCTGAAGACGTTCTTCGCCATCGGCACGCTGCTCGTGCTCCTCGGCGCCGCGATCAGCGGACGCTTCCTCTGGTACTACTGGCGCGGAGCCGGCGGTCACATTCAGTCGCTGATTCTCGCCGCCGTCTTTCTCGTCACCGGCTTTCAGACGTGGCTCATCGCGTTGCTCGCCGATTTGATTGCCGTGAATCGGCGGCTGACCGAGGACGTGTTGATTCGCGTGAAAAAACTCGAGTCGCCGGCTCTGGAGCGCAAAGCGCGGCCGGCGCGGCAACAGCAGCAGCAACGCGATCGCGGGCCGCGCCAGCCGCGGCCGGCGGAAAAGAAAGAGGCGGAGACGCAGTGGGTGTGGCTGCTCGATGAAGAGAAGCTCAAAGATCGGCAAGCCGAGCGCCCAGCCGAATCCGCCGCCGAGCCGGAAGAGGCGGCCGACGAGCCGCCGTCACCTTCGGAGCCCGACGGTCCGCGACGCAGACGCCGCCGCCGCGGCGGTGCGCGTCAGCGCACGGAGCTGCCGGGAAATCGCGGGAAGGATTTGGCGGGCGACGAGAACTAAGTACTCCATTCGCTAAGTTCGAGCACACGTCATCCTGAGCGTAGCGAAGGATCTCAAGTTACGTAGATTGAGATCTTTCGCCGTCTACGCGGCTCAAGATGACGTGTGACTGAACTTGGCGAATGAAGTACTAAGGCCGAGGAGTGCGGGCATCTTGCCCGCCCCCGGGGGCGGGCGGGACGCCCGCACTCCTATCCAGATACGCGCGCGTCTCGCCGAGCATCCGCTGCGCATCCGGATTGTTCGGCGCTTTTCGTACGGCTTCGCTCGCAAGCGCGAGCGATCGTTTGAAGAGCGCCAGCGCCTCGGCTTTCTTGCCCTGCTGCAGACGAAGGTTGCCGAGCTGATTGATCGCCTTCACGGTGCGCGTCAGCTCGCTCGCCGACATCGTCTCCGGCTTCAGTGAGCCGACGTACTGCAGCGCGCGGTCGCCGACGTCATCGAGGATGTCGAGCCGTCCAACCGGCGCGAGCTTGTCGGCGAGATCGCCGAGCATGAACTCGATCAAGTCCTCCGCCTGCGTGCGCCGCTTCTCCGCCTCGGTTCGCGCCTTTACGGCGCGCGCTCGCTCGCGCGAGAGATCGACGGTGTACCGCCACACGCCGAAGATCACGAGGAACACCGCGAGCGCCGCTACCGCGCGGCGGATGATGCGATTCGCCTTGTCGCCGAGGAAGCGAAGACGCGCGACGGTTTCGATCGCGGTCGGGCGGTCGGCGGGCGCGAACTGTTTGAGCCGATTGATGAGCGCCGCGATGTCGCCGGATACTCCTTCGACCGCAACCGTCTCGCCGCGCGCGGCGCGCAGGATCACTTCACGCGCCGTCAGGCCGAGCGGATGCGGATCGCTGCCCGTGAAGATCGCCTGCAGGAAAAGTCCGAACGCGTACATGTCGCTCGCGGTCGTCAGCTCTTCGCCGCGGGCCTGCTCGGGGCTCATGTACAGCGGCGTGCCCATCGTCACGCCCGCTTCGGTTTTCAGGAATCGCCGGCCCTGCTGCAGCTGCGATCGCGACGAGTCGTAGCGCGGAAGCACCGACGTCGACTCGCGTTTCACGTCGGCGTACGCGAGCCACTCGTGATCCGATTCCTCGGGCAGCGGAACGACGCGCGCCGGCGCGGCCGCGATCACGTCTTGCGAAGCGGCGATGTGAATGCGCTTGCTGCTCGACATCAGGTTCAGCCAGCGCGCGAGACCGAAGTCGAGCACCTTGACCTCGCCCTGCCGCGTCAGCATCACGTTCTCGGGCTTGAGATCGCGATGCACGATGCCTAGGCGGTGCGCGGCGACGAGGACGTCGGCGACGGAGACGGCGATGCGCAGTTTCTCCGTGCGCGAGAGTTTCTGATCGGTGATGACGTCCTGCACGGTCTGGCCGTCGATGTACTCGAGCACCAGCAGGTCGACGTCATCGCTCTCGATGTAGTCGTGGATGCGGCAGATGTTGGGATGATCGAGCTTGGAGAGCGCGCGCGCCTCGCGCAGCAATCGCTCGCGCGCTTCGCTATCGAGGCGGTTCTCGGCGTGCAGGACTTTCAGCGCGACTTTGCGGTCGAGCTTTTCGTCGTAGCCGGCATAGACGTCTCCCATCCCGCCCTGCCCCACGACGTCCGTAATGCGAATGTGACCGAACCTTCGGCCGATGAGCTCCATCTTGCGTGTCGCGCGGGAACTCGGGACCACTCCGAGAGCCTGCTACTTCCCTCCAACCGGGATGCAGGATTGTAGCAGGCCGAGAGCAGCGGAGTTCCCGCGCGACGACGAGTCTATGGACCACCCGGAGGCAGGTTGTCGACCTCGGGATCGATCCCGATCCTCTGTCCCGACTTGTTGATATAGATCGTGTAGACCCATGTCACCGACGGGGAGTCTTTCGGCACCGTGTTTCTGTAGGGTTCCGATCGCAGTTCGAAGTCGTTCATCCGATTCACCTTCGGCGGCGCAGGCTCCGTGCCGGAGGTGTTCCATTGAAAGAAATTGGTCTCATCGAACTTCCCGTTGTCCTCCGCAATGGCCCAGACGAGAACCGTCTCCCGATTGCTATCCACAAAATTCCTGACGTGCACGTCCACGGGCCACAGTGCTGCCTGAATGACGTCGCCCAGGATCCCCACTGCCGCGTTGATCGTGACTGTTTCCTCAGCCATCACAAACTCCTTTCACTGAGCGGCCTTCAGCAGCCGCTTTCATTGCACAACTTCTCCAGCTCTGCGCTGGAGTATCCGGTCGATCGAATGCGATTCAGGATCTGTTTCGCCTCGGCAATCCGGCCGCGGTGAAGCAGGACGCGGAACAGGCTGTCGAGCAGATAGGGCTCGGTGATCGCGGTGGTGACCGCGGCAAATTCGTTCTCGGCGAGCCGCCAGTTCTGCTCCGCGGCCCGCGGATCGGTTTTCGCCTGCGCGTCTGCGAGGTTCAACGCCGCGCGGGCGCGCAGCACGTGCAGCCGGTCATTCGGCGTGCCGGTCGCGGTCTCGTCGAGAACGTGCGCAAAGAGAGGGATCGCCCTCCCTCCCGCGCCAAACGAGAGCAGCGCCCGTCCGTAATCGACGTCGATCGCCCATCGATCGATCGCCAGGTACTCGCGCTTCGGAATGATGTCGGCGACCCGCGAGATGCGCTGACGCGCCTCGGCGAATTGCGCGAGAGCGCTCTCGCGGTTGCCGCTCGTGGCGTTCGCCACCGCGATCCGGCGAAGCGTGACGGCCACGTTCCTCTGCCAGTCGACGTTCGTCGGATCGCGCACGGCCAGCTCCCGTTCGATCGTCAGCTCTTCGTTCCACAGCGTCGCGGCGCCGGCAGTATCGCCGGTGTTGTAACGGACGTTGGCGAGGTAGGCCATCGCCGTCGCGAGGCGGCTCTTCCACTGCGTCTGCTTCGGATCGCGCGCCAGGAGCGCACGGTGAATCGCGACTTCGCGCTCGAAGTTCGCGCGCGCGTCGCGGAATTCGCCCAGCTTGTATTCGACGGCGCCGACCTTGTTGATGGCGCGCGTGAGCTCCGCCTGCGCGTCGTTGTCGGCAGGGCTCTCCTCGGCGATTCTGCTCTTGATGCGCAGACTGGTCTCATATCGATCGAGCGCTTCGCGCAACGCGCCCTTGGCTTCGAGGATCTGCGCGACCGCCGTGTGGCCGTACGCGCGCTCGAGTTGATACTTCTCGTTCTCGGGATTGACTTCCGACAACAGATCGCCGTCTTTCATGTACGCGCGCATGTGGGGAAGCGCATCGTCGTTTCTTCCCTGGAGGCGGAGTCCGTTGCCGAGCCAGAAGTGCGCGGCCCCATGCGTGAGCAGCGCTTCGGGATTTCGAGGCTCGCGTCTAAGCGCTTCGCCGGCGAGCTTCAGCGAACGCTCGAAAAGCGCGGTGGCGGCGTTGTTTCCCTGCGTCTGCCGCACTTCGCCGAGATGATTCAGCGCTTTTGCGTTCCGCGCGAGATCGCTGGCCGACAATTTGGACGGATCGAGCGAGTCGACGTAGGCAAGCGCTCGAACGCCGACGTCATCGAGAATGTCCAGCCGTCCGACCGTGTCCAGCTTCTTCCGTAAATCGCCCAGCATGAACTCGATCAGGTTCTCCGCCTGCGCTCTTCGCGACTCCGCTTCCGCGCGCGCGGTGACGGCGGCCGTGCGCTCGCGCGCCAGATCGGACGTGTAACGCCACGACGCGAGAACCACGAGCAGCACGGCGAGCGCGATCGCCGCGCGGCGTACGAGGCGGCGCGGCCGGTCGATCAGAAACTTCAGACGCGCGGTCGCTTCGATTGCAGTCGGGCGGTCGGCGGGCGCGTATTGGGTGAGGCGCGTGATGAGCGACGCGATGTCGCCGGGCACATTGTCCGCCGCCACTTTCTCGCCGCGCGCGGCGCGCAGGATCACTTCGCGCGCCGTCAACCCGCTCGGATGCGGATCGGCGGCGGTGAAGAGAAACTGCAGCACGAGACCGTACGAATACATGTCGCTGGCGACGGTCAGCTCTTCGCCACGCGCCTGCTCGGGACTCATGTACAGCGGCGTGCCCATCGTCACGCCGGCTTCGGTGCGATGGAAGTGTTTTCCCGCGGCTTCTTTTCGCGTCCGCGGCAACACCGTCGCGCTGCTGTCGTCGACAGGGAACCAGACGTTGTTCGCGTCGTCCGCAATCGCGAGCGCGCTCTCCGCCTCCGCCGAGCTGACCGCGCGCAGCCGCTTGCTCGACGACCTCACGGTCAGCCAGCGCGCGAGTCCGAAGTCGAGCACTTTCACGTCGCCCTTCTTCGTCAGCATGATGTTTTCCGGTTTCAGATCGCGATGGATGATGCCGGCGCGATGCGCGGCGATGAGCACGTCCGCGATCGCCAGCGCGATGCGCAGTTTCTCCGCGCGCGAGAGCCGTCCCTGCTCCACCGCGTCCTGCAGCGTCTGGCCGTCGATGTACTCGAGGACGAGCAGGTCGACGTCGCTGCTCTCCATGTAGTCGTGGATGCGGCAGATGTGCTGGTGATCGACCTTCGAGAGCGTCCGCGCTTCGCGCAGCAATCGCTCCCGCGCCTCGGCGTCCAGACGGTGCTCCGCATGCAGCGCCTTCAGCGCGACTTTGCGATCGAGCTTCTCGTCATACCCGACGTAAACGTCGCCCATGCCGCCCTGACCCGCAACGTCAGTAATGCGGATATGACCGAACCGCCGGCCTAACAACTCCATTGTGTTGATCCTTGTGGACCCTTGCTGAGGTGGACGTAAGGATTGTACGCCCGAATTAAGTGTGCGCGGCGAGGAAATGCGCGCTCACTTCGGCGGCGAGGAGGAGCTCGAACGGAACGTTCACCAGCGGATGAATGGCGTTGTAGGTGTGGCTCGCGCGATCGAGGATCACGAGCGACGCGTCTTTGCCGCGCGCGGCGATGAGCCGCCCGTGCCGCGCGGGAACGCTGTCATCGCGGCCGCCGTGCACGACGAGGAGCGGCACGTCGAGACGCCCGGTCGCGGCGAGGATGTCGAGCCGCTCGCGATTCGCTTCGAAGTCGTCGAGGATCGCCGTCGACATCTTCATGTTCTGCTTCGTGCGCTGATTGATGACGTCGAGCGAGCCGGTCGCGCGCCAGCGGCGCTTCGTCTCGTCGTCCCAGTTGTCGGCGCGCGAGATCGGACTCCAGACCGCAACGGCCTTGAGGCGCGGCACGTCGTGCGCGCCGAGGAGTGCGACGCCGCCGCCGCGCGAATGCCCGAGGAGATAGGTCGGCAGCGTGGGAAATTTCGACTGCGCGTAGTGAACGGCCGCGCGGAGATCCGAGAGTTGGATCGAGTACGTATCGTCGGCGAAGAGATCGAGCCGGTCGAACGATTCCGGATCATCGCCGATGCCGGAGCGCGACATGTTGAAGCGGCAGACGGCGAATCGATGACGGCAGAGATGCTGCGCGAGCCAGGGAAAAAATCCCCAGTCCTTGAATCCCTTGAAGCCGTGTACGAGGACGATGAGCGCGCGCGGATGGTCCGGCGCGTCGATATCGCCGCGGATGGGGAGGCCTTCCGCCGAGTCGATCGTGAATGTCGTCATGCAACGCCCCTCATCCGCCGAGGAGAGCGGGCGTCCCGCCCGCCCCCGGGAGGCGGGCAAGATGCCCGCTCTCCCCGCAAGCGGGGCGAGGGTGGCCGAAGGCCGGGTGAGGGGCGTTGCCTACACATTGAACCGGAACAGGATCACGTCGCCGTCCTGCACTTCGTAATCCTTCCCTTCGCTGCGCATCTTCCCTGCCGCTTTCGCGCCTTGTTCGCCGTCCAGCGCGATGTAGTCGTCGTAGCCGATCGTCTCGGCGCGAATGAAACCGCGCTCAAAGTCCGTGTGAATCTTTCCCGCCGCCTGCGGCGCGCGCGAACCGCGATGGATGGTCCACGCGCGCGCTTCCTTCGGGCCGGCGGTGAAAAACGTCTCGAGATCGAGGAGCTTGTATGCCGCCCGCACGAGGGCGTTGAGTCCCGGCTCTTCGAGACCCATCTCTTTCAGAAAATCGTCGCGCTCTTCCGGCGGCAGCTGCGCGATCTGCGCTTCCAGCTCGCCGCAGATGACGACGACCTCGCCGCCTTTGTCCTCCGCGGCCTTCCGTACCTTCTGCAGCAGCGGCGTTTCTTTCCCAAGGTCGTTCTCCGCGACGTTCGCGACGTACAGCACCGGCTTGAGCGTGATGAGATTGAGATCGGACAGCGCGTCCTGCTCTTCGTCCGACAAACCCGCCGCGCGCAACGGCACTCCGCGATCGCACGCGTCGATCGCCTTCGCCAGCGCGTCCGCCTGCGCCTGATATTCCTTCTGTCCGACACGCGCGAGCCGCGACACGCGCTCGTGACGCTTTGAGAGCGCGTCGATGTCGGCGAGCAACAGCTCCGTCTCGATCACTTCGATGTCGCGCTCCGGATCGACGGTGCCTTCGACGTGCACGACGTTCGGGTCCTCGAAACAGCGGACGACGTGCAGGATCGCGTCGGTCTCGCGGATGTTCGCGAGAAACTGATTGCCGAGTCCCTCGCCCTTGCTCGCGCCGCGCACGAGCCCCGCGATGTCGACGACTTTCAGATCGGTGAAGACGATCTGCTTGCTCTCCGCGAGCGTCGCGATTTTCGTGAGCCGCGGATCGACGACCGGCACGATGCCGACATTCGGCTCGATCGTGCAGAACGGATAGTTCGCGCTCTGCGCGCCCGCCGCCGTCAATGCATTGAAGATGGTTGATTTCCCGACATTCGGCAATCCAACGATGCCGACACTTAAGCCCATCCTTCCAACCTCCGGATTGAGAATTGAGGATTGAGGAAACCGGATTGAGGATTGAGAATTGAGGATTGAGGAAAGGGACCGGGCAGCAAACGCTTCCTCAATTCTCAATCCTCAATCCTCAATCCGGTTTCCTCAATCCTCAATCCGGTCGCTGCCCGCCGCGCCCCCTCCACCGCCCCGATCAGCCCCACTCGCTCGTTCACGATCAGGTCCACGGAAATCGTGCTGAGCAGCGGCCGAAAACGTCCTTTCCTCAGAAATGCTTCCACGAAGCGTCCGTCGGTGAAGCGCGGGATGTTCTTCGCGGCGATGCCTCCCGCGAGATACACGCCGCCGCGCGCGAGGACGCGCAGCGCCATGTTGCCCGCCTCGGCGCCGTAGATGTCGACGAAGATCTCCATCGCGCGATGCGCTCTCGCATCGCCGCGCTCCGCGAGCTCCGCGACTTCCGCGGGCTCGATCTCGTCGCCGCCGAGGAACGTAAAGATGTTGACGATGCCGTGTCCGGACAACACGCGCTCCCAGCTCACGTGTCCGTACTTTTTCGCGAGATACACGAAGAGCCGCGCCTGTTCCTCATCCTGCGGCGCAAAATCGCAGTGTCCCCCCTCGGTCGGAATGACGTCGCGCGCGTGGACGACGATCGCCTCGCCGAGTCCCGTCCCCGCGCCGAGAATCGCCATCGGCATCGTGCGGTCGCGCGCGCCGGGATGCAGCGGCAGCAGATCTTCGTCGTGCAGCAGCGGAACGCCGAGCGCGACCGCGTAGAAGTCGTTGATCAGCGCGACGCGCGGAATCGAGAACGCGCGCGCGAGCGACGACTCCTCGATCTTCCATCCGACGTTCGTCACTTCCGCATGGCCGTTGAGGACCGGACCCGCAACGGCGAAACAGGCGGCGTCGACATCGAGGTCGGTTGGAGTGGTGCGCGCCTCCGGCGCGCTTGAGGGCGGGGGGACGACAGGCGCGCCGGAGGCGCGCACCACTCCAGCAAAATCCCGCACCAACGCATCGAACGTCGCATACGCACCGCTCTCGTATCGTTTTTCCGCGGAGACCGAGCCGTCCGCCTCCACGCGCCGCAGCAGCGTCTTCGTTCCGCCGACGTCGCCCGCGAGCAAACGCATGATCGCTACGACGGGCCCTCGTCGGCGCTTCGTCCATAAATGACCGGCACCGGGATGTCGAGCAGGCGCAGATACACCGAGAGCTGTCCGCGATGGTGATAGCTGTGATTCAGAAGGATGCTGCGCACGATCGCGATCTTCGGGACCTGCTGCAGCACTTTCTCGCCCATCCGCAGCGTGAACTGCGACTTGAGCGTCGCTTCGTCCTGCGAGCGCAGATACGCGAGCAGCGAGTCCATGTTGCGCTGCAATGTCGGCGGAAACTCTTTCGCGTCCGCGGGCATCGGCGGCGCGCCGGCCTTCACGATGTCGAAGTCGCCCGCCTCCAGCATCGTCTGCACGCGCAACGGAATGCCGGCGATGTGCCACGCGAGGCGGCCGATCGTCATCGACTTCGCATGCGGCGCCCAGTCCAGCTTGTCGCCCGGCACGCGCTCGAGCACGCGCAGCGTCGTCGGTAATTCGAAGCTGATCTCGCCGAGGATCGGATCGAGGAATGCCATACCCGGAACTATACTGCGGCGATGGAGTCGTCGGGCGGTGATGATGGTTCGACGCCGAATCCGCCGGCGGCGCTTCCGTGCGTAGAAGACGCTTATAAGAAGCACTCCGAGCTCCTGCGCAATATCGCCGAGACGAAGTTCAACATCCCGCCCGCCGACGCGGACGCAATCGTCAGCGAGGTCTTCACCGCCTACCTTTTGCGCCGCGACACCGTGCGCAACGCGCGCAACTGGCTGATCGGCGCGACGTGTCACTCCAGCCGCGCGTACTGGCGCGAAGCGGCGCGCACGTCGCAGCTGCCTGACGAAGCATCGGAGTTCGTCGACACGAACGCGCCGGGACTCGAGGGACAAATTCTCGATCGCGTGACGATGGCGCGCGCGCTGGCGCAGATCGGGCTGAAGTGCCGCGAGGCGCTGCGCATGTATTACGCCGAGGGATATTCGACTGCCGAGATCGCCACGCGCCTCGGCACGAGCAGCGGTTACGTCACGCAGCTTCTCCACACCGGCCGCAAGCAGGTGCGCAAGGCGTATGACGCCCTGAAAGCGAAGCGGCGGAAAAAAACGTAAAAAATCGATTCGGCATCTAAGGTTTTCCCTCCTTCACGACACTCCTATACAGGGACTCCTTCATCAAAGGCTGCTTCGGCGGCTGGACGGAGGGGTATCCGCGGACACTGAAGCGGACAACTGAAGAGAGCTGCCCTCTCAGAGGTGGGAGAGGGTGCCGGGCCCGGATGAAGCTCGTTGGAATCTCCTTCGAACGACACTCACCTTCATCCGGCGCCCGGCCTTTTTTTGCTCTTCTTCGAGGGGATGCGTGACTGCACGCTGCGTCGGAACGCCGGCGTCCCCGCCGCCCTTCGCACCAGTGGTTCTACATTCCCCAGGAGAAGTGGCTATTGCCCGAGACCACCCGCTGATCGACCATCGCGCGATGAAAAAGCTCCTTCTCGCGCTGGCGTTGACGCTTCCCGTATTCGCACAGAACCACGACTTCGACTTCGAGCTCGGCACGTGGAAGACGCACGTCCGCCGGCTGGCGAAACCATTCACCGGATCGACGACGTGGGTCGAGATGGACGGCATCACGACGTGCAGGAAGGTGTGGGGCGGCCGCGCGAATCTCATCGAGCTCGAAGCCGACGGGCCGAACGGTCACTTCACCGGCCTCAGTCTGCGCCTCTACAACCCGCAGTCGAAACAATGGAGCCTCAACTTCGCCAACGCCGCCGACGGCACCTTGAGCGAAGCGACGATCGGCGAGTTCAAGAACGGCCGCGGCGAATTCTACGACCAGGAAACGTACAACGGCCGCGCGATCCTCGTGCGCTTCATCATCACGCCCGTCAACCCCGACCTCATCAAATTCGAACAGGCCTTCTCCGACGACGGCGGGAAAACGTGGGAGGTGAACTGGATCGCGACGGATACACGGATGACGTCATCCTGAGCCGGCGAAGCGCGGCGAAGGATCTCGAGTTACGTAGATTGAGATCTTTCGCCGTCTACACGGCTCAACATGACGGCAAGGTGTGAGAAATTGCACGCCTTCGCGTCCGAGATCCTTCGTCGCGCTTCGCCGACTCAGGATGACGACCTCGGGTTCATGCCCGTCAGCTCTCGCAACAGCTCACGGCCATCGATATAGGTGCCTTGCCGAATCTCAGCGAGCGCCAATTCCAGCTCTTCCTGATCCTCTTCGGAAAGTTGAGAGCGATTCTTCGGGAATCGGTATGACCATGGTCCTCCTTCTCGGGATTAGCGCGTCACGGAGTAGCCGCGATCTTTTTCACGACATCCAGATCGATTTGATAAATGTCCCCGAGACCGTTCCCCGGTCCGCGAAGGATCGCCATGTATTCGTCCGTCGATTTTCGTGCATCGAACGGTTTGCCGGTGAAATTGGTGCGCGAGCTGGTAAAGAAAAACCAGCGGCCGTCGGGCGAGATCTTTGGGGAGATTTCGAGGAAGCGCGAGTTGATCGGAGCGCCGAGGTTGCGGGCGGGCTTCCATTCGCCGTTGGCGAAGGTGCTGACATAGAGATCGCCGCCGCCGCCCATTCCGCCCGGCCGGCCTGCAGCCATGAAGATGAGCATCGTCTGATCCGCATTGATCAGTGGCTCGAACTCGTCGGCCTTTGAATTGATGTTCGGTCCGAGGTTTTCGGCCGGCGCGTACGGATTGCCGTTGCGGCGGCAGCGATACAAATCCGTGCGTCCCAGTCCGCCTTCGCGATCCGAACCGAAATAGATTGTCCCATCCGCGGCTACTGTGGGGAACCATTCGTCGCCGGAGCTATTGACCGGCACGTCGAGATGCTTCGGCGCTCCCCACGCCGCTCCCTGCTTTTCCATCACCCAGATGTCCAGGTCCGCTTTCGGATTTCCGTCTACGGGACGATCGGAAATGAAGTAGAAGTATTTTCCGTCCGTCGTAATGAACGGATCTGCGTCGCGATATTGTCCGGACCACGGCGCGACCTGCGGCGGCTGCCACTTTCCGTTCTGAAAATTCGAGACGACGATCGTCCAGAACGAGAAATTCGGCGCGTCCTTCAGGTAATAGACCGTCGTGCCGTCGGGCGTAAATGCCGGATGCGATTCAAAGTCGCCGGTCGAGATCGCACCGGGCGCAAATACCGCCGGCGTTTGCAACGGCGTGCGCGCCGCATAAGGCGGCTCCGCGGCATGGACGGCGAGCGCGCAGAGAACGACGAGCATGGATCGCATGCGCGCAGTGTCGCACGATCACCACCGCCCCGCCGTCCGCTCCTTGGACGGGAGGATCTCCAGGCACGTCGTCCACCAGCCGGTGAGGATCGTTTCGACGAATTGTTCCGGTAAGTTTTCCGCGCGCATCTCATTCGCCAGCAGTGCGTGATCGTAATGGACGGGAACGAACGTGACGTCGACAATGCGTTCGTTGACGTCGACGAGGGTGTACCAGACGTTGGCGCGGCCGTCATTGGCGGGGCGGCCGAGAACGCCTGCGTTGAGGACGTGGCGTCCCTCGCTCAACGACTTGTGCCAGTGCAGGCCGGTGTGCGTGCACACGATCACGTCGGCGTCATAGTCATTGCAGAGTTTTTCCAGGAATACATCGGGCGACGTGGAGCGCCAGAGAAATTCGTTAATAGTCCGCGGTGAGCCGTGGACGAGGAGAAACCGCAGGCCACCTGCAGTGAAGCGGATTTCGCGCGGGAGTGTGGCCATCCAGTCTTTGTACGCGTCGCGCGTATTGGCAAACGTGTAGTCGTAGGAGATTTGGGCGTAATGATTGTCGCGCGGGTCGGTGTAGCCACAATGACAATCATCGGCGCGCGTCGAGAGCGATTCTTCGTAATTCCCCTGGATGCCGGGAATGCCGCGCACGATGAGGAGCTCGGGGACGCGATCGGGATGCGGACCGAACGCGCCGAGATCACCGAGGAAATAGGTTGCGTCGACGTTCCGCCGCGTGATGTCGTCAAGCGCGGCGGCGAGCGCGTGGTAATTGGAGTAAATGCCGCCGAGGAACGCGAGTCTCACAAGGATTTCTCGTAGATGCTACCGTTCAGGTTCTGCACGTGACTCCGTCGACCCAGCAGGTGTGGCACGCGCCGTAACGAAGTTGGAATGGACGGAGTGTCTCGCCCAGTGTAGCGCCCATCCGCGCCTCCGGCTCCTCGATCAAAATCGGACAGACATACACGCCTTTGCTCGTCACCATGCGGCAGCTCGAGCATTGCAGCACCGACGCTTCTTCGTCGCTGAGCGACTCCGCGTTGAGGCGCTCCCACTCTTCGTACGCGCGCGTCCGATTCTCTTCCGCGCCGATGCGAAACAGCGACAGCACTTTGAGCCGCGGGCGGTCGAATCCGAATCCGCGGATGACGTCGAGGAATCGCGCGCGTCCTTCTTCACTCGCGACGCCTTCCGCCGCGGTCGTGACGGTGATGACGGGATTGACGCCCGCGTCCGCGAGATTGCGCAGTCCGATCATCACGCGATCCCACACGCCTTTTCCGCGAATCGCGTCGTGCGACTCGGCATCGAATCCATCGAGACTCACGCGGATGTCGAGCGAGTACTCGCTCGCGTCGAACAGCTCGCGCAGTCTTCGACAAACATCCGGACGCAGCAGCATGCCGTTCGTCAGCACGGTCGCCGGTCCCTGCTTCAGCGTCGCTTCGAGAATGGCCAGCATGTCGCGATTCATGAACGGCTCGCCGCCGGTGAAGTAGTACTCCCGGACGCCGAGCCCGCGCGCGTCATCGAGCGATCGCTGCACGTCCGCGAGCGACATCATCTCGTGCGAGTGATTGCGCGGAGAGCAGGAGATGAAGCAATGCGTGCACTCGATGTTGCAGATCGTGCCGGCAACCTGAAACCAAAGCGTATCGAGCGCGCGGAGTTGAACATGCGGATGACGTTTGTTTCCCGTGCCCGTGCCCGCGCCCGCTCCCGCGCCCGGGGCGGGCGGGAACGCAGTCGCTTCGCTCGCCCCCACCCCGGGCGCGGGAGCGGGCGCGGGCACGGGCACGGGCACGGGATCAAGATGAGAGGGCATCGAGCAAAATCTCCAATTGAGCAAGACCGGTTTGCAGCAGGAAGCTCCGCGAGCGTCCATACGCGCGCGATCCCACGAAGTAAAAATTCTCTTCGCCGCTTTGCAAATCGCGCGGCGAGACTTTCGGGACGCTGAGGCAGTCGGTGATGTTGGCGATCGCGCGGTAGAGACGCGCTCCGCCTTCGGTCACCGGCGACACTTCGACGGCGAGCTCGGACAAGTACGAGTCGTCGGGACGATAGCCGGTGAACGCGGCGATGCAGTCGGCTTCGACGGTGCGTCCGCCGGAGAGTGTGATCGCGACGTGTCCGTTGTTGCGCGCGACGCTTTCGATCATCGCCCGGCGCTCCATCCGCAGAAACGGCGGCGGACTCGCCGCCAGTGCATTCGCGCGCTCGACGATGGACGCGCGCTCGGGCAGCGGATCGTTCGTCACTTCATCGCATGGGCGGAGATTCGGCGTGCGGATCGCCCACGTGACTTGCACACCGTCGACGCGCTCGAGCCAGACGATCGCGTTCGCGGCGGAGTGGCCGTCGCCGACCACCAGCACGCGCTTTCCGCGCAGGTCGTGCGACATCAAGTCGCCAAGCGTGCGGATCGCGGCGCCGCCGAGGCGCGACTCGCCGCGTGCGGGAAGTCCGCCGGCGCCGATCGCGCGCGGCACGACGAGACCGCCGCTCGCATCGAGCACGATCTCCGCTTCGAACACTTCGTCGTTGTCGCAGACGACGCGAAACGGACGCTCGGCGCGGAGCGGATGTCCCGCGTAGTCGGCGCGCGTGAGTCCGCGTCGTCCGACTGCAATGACGTTGTGGTGCGCGCGCACGTGCGCGTGTTCCGCGAGCGGCGCGAGGACGAGATCCGCGAGCTCCGGACCGGTGAGCAACGCATCGGGATCCGGCATCGCGTCGCCGAGAAGCTCGCGCATGCGCGCGGAGACATTCATGTGCAGCGGCGAGAAGAAGCGCGTCGCGCCCCACGTGCGGAGCGATGATCCCGCTTCGTCGCGCTCCAGCACGACGACATCGAGACCGCGATCGAGCGCGCCGATCGCGGCCGCGATACCCATCGGCCCCGCGCCGATGACGATGACGCGGCGCATCAGACCTCGCGGCGCGCGAGCGCGTTGCACGACTGCGCCCAGTGCGCGATCGTGCCGCCGCCGCGGATCACCGCCGCGACGCCGACCGCCTCGGCCATTTCCTCGGGGCTGATGCCGGCATCGCTGCACGCGGACGAATACGAGTCGATGCAGTACGGCTCCTGGATCGCGTACGCGACGGCGAGCGCGATCAGTTTCTTCGTCCGCTCATCGAGCGCGCCTTTGCCCATCACCTGCTGATACCAGCTGAGAAAGCCGTCCCAGCCCTTCGGATTGGATTTCGAAATCTCGCCGAAGCGCGCGAGGTCCTCGGACATGTAGTAGCTCGGCATGTGTTCCTCCTCCGTCGTGCCTGTGGAGCGGCGGCCGCCCTCGGCCGCCGAATTTGCGCGACAAACCGGCGGCCGAAGCGGCCGCCGCTCCACTAGGCGGGAGGAGGGCGTGACGCGAGTGGGAGCGGTGTACGCGACTGCGCGACAACACGCGAGTGATGTTTCGCAGGCCGGAGTGCGGGAAGAAGTCCCCGCCAGGCGCGATCGGTGCGCGCGATGGCGATGGCGGATTCGTCGTCGAGGTCGATCGACCCGCGCACGACGGAAAACGAGGCGAACTGCTCGCGCAGATCGCGGCGGCGCAATTCGAGTTGCGCGAGGAGCTCCGCCTCCGGCTGCACGAGGCCGATGAAGTTGATGCCGCCGTCGCGCGATGGCGAGATGACGGGCGTGCCCGCGGCGAGTTTGGCGAAGGCTTCGCCGAGGTCGTGCGGTGGGGCGTCGATGGCGGCGAGGAGGACGGCGTCGAAGCCGCGCGCGAACGCTTCATTCGTCACGCTCGCGACGCGCTCGCCGAACGTCGTGCCGCGCTGCTCGATCCACTCGCGCTCGATCTCCGGCGCGATCGACGCGAGCGCCTCGCGATCCTCTGCCGCACACGCGATGACCGGCTTCGCCTCGAATCGCCGCGCGGCGTCGAGCCACGACGCGACCAGCGCGCGGAACAGCGGCGCAGCGAAGCGCATCCGCTTCGCCGATGCCTCCCGCTCGGGGCTGCGCGCGAACAACAGAATCGCCGGCCGCATGGCCGACAGTGTACGCGCGTATACTCGATGCGCCGTGTCGCAGTTCCGCAAACGCACCGCCCTGTTGTGCCTCGGCGTCTTCGCCGTCGCGGCGATCGCGTGCTTGCTCGTCGCGATGCCGGCGATGCTCGTCGTGCTCAACGTCGCGATCGTCGCGATCACCGTTTGCGTCGTTCGCACGCGCGTCGAGTCACAAAACACGCAGCCCGCGCTGATCGCGCTGCGCGCCTCGCATCACCTCCCCCGCGCCTCGATTCTCCCGCCCGTCCGCTGATCGCTCACATTCGCGATTTTGCGTGACGGAGGGAGCCATGTCCCTGAGAAAGAAACTCGGAAAACTGCTGCTGTGCGTGTTCCTCGAAGCCGCCGCGTTGTCGGGCGCGCGCATGACGCCCGAAGAGATCGAGAAGCTGATGCAGATGAGCGACACGCAGGTGATGTTCGTCGTGAAGAAGGACGACAAAGATCCCCACGATGATCCTTAGACCATCTCCTTCACCTTGTCCTCGAGCACCGTCTTCAGAATCTTCCCGCGCGCCGGCTCCCCCTTCGCCAGCGCCTCGGCGAGATGGAGCGCCTGCTCCGGCTTGATCTTCGGCGGCATCGGCGGCTCGTACGGATCGACGACGGCTTCGACGACGACCGGTCCTTTCGCCGCGAGCGCCTGATCGATCACGCGTCCGCAGTCGGCGGGATCTTCGACCCGGATGCCGGCGGCGCCGCACGCGCGCGCGACAGCGGGGAAGTCGATCGGCTGCAGCTCGCATCCATATTCGGGATTGCCGAGGAACACCATCTGCTCCCACTTGATCATGCCGAGCGTGTGATTGGAGAGGACGAAGACTTTGATCGGCAGCTGATACTTGACCGCGGTCGCGAGCTCGCCGATGAGCATCGTGAGTCCGCCGTCGCCGATGAACGCGACGGACTGCCGTTCGGGATACGCGAGCTGCGCGGCGATCGCGTACGGCAGTCCGCACGCCATCGTCGCGAGGTTGCCGGAGAGCGAGAACATCTGCCCTCGGCGCGCGCGGATATGGCGCGCGAACCAGGTCGTGATCGTGCCGGAGTCGCACGACACGATCGCATCGCGCGACAGGCGCTTCGACAACTCGTCCGCGAATCGCTGCGGCTTCATCGGCTTGTCGTCGCGCGCCGTCTGCGTGTCCATCTGCTCCCACCACTGGCGCATCGCCTGCTGCGCTTTCTCGAGAAACGCGCGATCCGTTTTGCGCTGCAGCAGCGGGATGAGTTTCTGCAGCGTGTGTTTCGCGTCGCCGGCGAGCGCGGCATCGACGGGATAGCGCAGCGCGATGCGCACCGGATCGTCGTCGATCTGCACCGCCCTCGCCTGCCCCGGCTTCGGCAGAAACTCGATGTACGGAAACGAAGTGCCGACGAGCAGCAGCGTGTCGCACGACTCGATCGCCTCGGTCGACGCGCGCGTGCCGAGGAGACCGATGCCGCCGGTGGTGTACGGACTGTCGTCCGGAATGACGCCCTTGCCGAGCAGCGGCTTGATGACCGGCGCGCCGAGGAGCTCGGCGATCTGCTCGACCTCGTCTCCCGCGCCGAGCGCGCCGCGGCCGGCGAGGATCGCGATCTTTTCTCCCGCGTTCAACACGCTCGCCGCGTGCTTCAGATCGTCGTCGCACGGAACGCGCGCGCCGCACGCGCGCACCTCGGACGTGTGCTCCGGGACGTTGCGCTTCGAATGCTTGTCCGCTTTCTCATCCTGCAGGTCGACGGGAAAATTGATGTGCGTGACGGTGCGATGCGCGAGTGCGATGCGGCACGCGAGGTTGGCGACGTTCTCCACGTGCGACGCGCTCATCACGCGCACGCTGTAGCGCGCGACGTTGTCGAACAGCTTGTCGAGATCGACGTCCTGCTGCGCGAACGTCCCGATGAGGTCGTGATAGTGATGTCCCGTGATCGCGAGCACCGGCTGTCCATCGAGCTTCGCGTCGTAAAGACCATTCAATAGATGAATGCCGCCGGGCCCGGACGTCGCGACGCAGACGCCGAGGCGCCCCGTGTATTTCGCCCACGCACACGCCATGAACGCGGCGGACTCTTCATGACGCACCTGGATGAAGCGAATCTTCTCCGCGCGCGTGCGCAACGCCTCCATGATCCCGTTGATCCCGTCGCCGGGAAGACCGAAGACCGTGTCCACGCCCCAATCGATGAGAGTGTCAATGAGGATTTCCGCGCCGGTGTGTGACATGGCGATTCACAGTGCACGTGCCATGCGCGATGAACAGCGGCACGTAGACGTCATGACGTTATGATGTCGAGCATGTCGACTCCGAAGCGATCTACGATCTACTTCGACCCGGACATTCACCGAGCTCTACGACTGAAAGCGGCTGCCACCGATCGAACGATTTCGGACGTGGTGAACGATGCCATTCGGCAGACACTCTCCGAGGATGCGGCGGACCTGGAAACCTTCGAGAAACGACGCCGCGAGCCCGCGCTTGATTTCGACGAGGTGGTACTGAGTACTTCGGTCGCTAAGTTCGACGACACAGAAGTTCCGTCATCCTGAGCGGAGGCACTGCGCGATGCGCATTTGTCGAGCAAAATGACAGCCCCTCACCCGGCGCTTCGCGCCACCCTCTCCCCGCATGCGGGGCGAGGGGCAACATGTACGAGCATCGAGATTTGTTGCCCTTCTCCCCGCATGCGGGGAGAAGGTGCCCGAAGGGCGGATGAGGGGCGGTCATTAGAAGCGCAGCGAAGGATCTCAGGCTACGTATTTTGAGATCCTTCGCTGCGCTCAGGATGACGGTGCGAATTTAGCGAATGAAGTGCTAAGGCTAAATTGGTGATCGCAAAGAGATCTACCGGAGGGGCGGCGGCTGACAGTGGACAACATCTATCGCGGCTGGCGCCGCCCCGGCCCCCTCCCGCCCGGCGGCGTGGACGTCGAGCCGGGCGAGTCGCTCGATGTCATCTCCGGGAGCTATCGCATTTTTCAGTACGAGCGCGGGCATCGGTACTCGACGGATGACGTGCTCACCGCCTGGTACGGCAGTACATACGCTCCCAGAGTCGCGCGCGCTGCCGACCTCGGCTCGGGCATCGGTTCAGTCGCGCTGATCTGCGCGTGGCGATTGCCGGGCGCGACGTTCTGCACGGTCGAGGCGCAGGACATTTCGATCCGGCTCGCGCGCAAGACGATTCGCTACAACGGACTCGAGTCGCGCTTCACGCTCTATCACGGCGATCTGCGCGATCCGTCGATCCTCGCGAACGAAGAGCCCTTCGATCTCGTCACCGGATCGCCGCCGTATTTTCCGTCCGGCACGGCAACCGAGCCCGGACATCCGCAGGCCGTGCCCGCGCGGATGGAAGTGCGCGGCGGCGTCGAAGACTACGCGCGTGCGGCCGCGCGCATCCTCGCGCCCGGCGGATTGTTCGCGTTCGTATTCCCCGTCGTGCAGGACGCGCGCGCGTTGAATGCGATCGACGACGCGGGACTCACGCTCATCCGCCGCCGCGACATCATCTTCAAAGACGGCGAGCCGCCGCTGATCGCGGTCTTCGCGGCCTCGCGTCGGGAAGACATTCCCGTGCAATACCACCCGCTCATCGAGCCGCCGCTGACCATTCGTCATCGCGACCGCTCGACGGATCCGGAGTACTCCGCGATTCGCTTGAGCTTCGGCTTTCCCCCGGGAAACGTACCGCCGTGATGCCGAGAGGAGAGCGGGCATCCTGCCCGCCTCCCGGGGGCGGGCGGGACGCCCGCTCTCCTCGGAACACATGAGCTAGCATGCGCGGATGCTCTCGCGCACGAAGACGATGTCGCTCCTCGGCCTCACGGCCGCGATCATCGTCGCACAGGAAGTTTTGCTGACTCGCCTGCTGTCCGTTCTCACCTGGTACAGCCTCGCCTTCGTCGTCATCAATCTCGCGATGATCGGCCTCACCGCCGGCGCGCTGCATGCCGGACGCGCGGAGCGCGCGCATCGGCCAATCGACAAATACATCGCGACCGCGATGCTGATCTTGTCCATCGGTCTCATCGCGTCGACCGTCATCACCGTCGTCACGCCGCTCTCCTTCGGCATCGCCACCGACGAGATCCTGGCGTTGCTCTTCGTCGTCGCGTTCAACACGATTCCGCTCATCGCCGGCGGTGCGGTCATCGCGCGTCTCATGGCCTCCGGCAGCGCGCCGGTCGCGTCGTTGTATGCCGTCGATCTCATCGCCGCCGCCGCGGGCGCATTGCTTCCGCTCGCGCTCCTCGGCCCGCTCAGCGCTCCGAGCGCGACGATGCTCCTCGCCGTTCTCGCGGCCGCGGGAGCATGGATCGCCGCACCGAAGCGCGCGGGAGTCTGGCCCGTGGTGCTGGGAGCCGTCGCGGTGGCGATGATTCTCCTCACCGAGGTCTCACCGGTCGGACTGCTGCTCATTCGGGAGGCAAAAGGCCGCACCATTCGAACGGCGATTCTGAAGCCGGCCGCCGATGGCTGGAATCCGCTCTCGTACGTCTACGTCACGGACGTCGTTCGCCAGCGGATGCCGACGTTGTGGGCGCGGTCGCCGGTGTTTTACCCGGAAGCGCCCGTTTATCCGACGAGCCACATCATGATCGACGCCGATGCCGGCACGCCGATTCACTGGTATCGCGACATGCGCGACGTCTCGTTTCTCCGCTACGACGGCATCAGCGCCGTGCACACGCTCCGCCCGCACGGCACGGCGTGCGTGATCGGCGTCGGCGGCGGACGCGATCTTCTCTCGGCGTTGCAGTTCGGACACGAGCGCGTATTCGGGATCGAGATCAATCCCGCGATCGTGCGCATGCTCCGCGACGCCGCCGGCTCGCCGGTGCTGCGCGATCCGCGCGTGGAGATCGTCGTCGGCGACGGCCGCGCCGTTCTCGCCAGCCGCAAGGACATCCGCTGCAGCACACTGCAGGCATCGCTCATCGACACGTGGGCGGCGACGTCGGCGGGCGCGTTCGCGCACACAGAGGCGACGCTGTACACGCGCGAAGCCTGGGCGTTGTTTCTGAGACGCGTGGAGCCGGACGGGATCCTCACCTTCTCGCGCTGGTACGCACCGAACCGCATCAGCGAGACCGTGCGGCTGGTCTCGCTCGCGTACGCGGCGCTGCTCGATCGCGGCGTCGCCAATCCGCGCGATCACATCGCCATCGTCGCGTCGTCGATCTGCGCGACGATCCTCATCAGCCCGAAGCCGTTTTCGGCGGAGGATCGCCGCCGGCTCCTGCAACTGGAAAGCGTGTTGCGCTTCGATCTGCCGGTGATGCCGGGACGAAAAGCGTCCGACCCGGTCATCGAGCAACTGTTGAACGCGAAGTCCGTCGACGATCTCGCCGCCGCCGGCAAACCGATCGGGCTCGACACGTCGGCGCCGACCGACGATCGTCCGTTCTTTTTTCAGCTGCTCGCGCCCGACGCATGGTTCCATCCGGAAACGCGCGCAATGTTCAAGCAGGTCGCAGGACTCGGCGGAGGCGTGATTCCCGGCAACATCGCCGCGATGGTCGGCATGACGGTCATGCTGGCGGTGGTCACGCTCATCGGCATCGTGCTCCTCGGGCCGACGATCGTCCGTTCGATCCGCTCGCGCGATCCGGTGCTGCCCGGCGGCCGGCCGTGGATTTACTTCGGCGCGCTCGGCGCGGGATTCATGCTCGTCGAGATCGCGCTCATGCAGCGGCTGCACGTCGTCCTCGGGCATCCGACCTATTCGCTGATCGTCGTGCTGGCGAGCCTCCTCGTCGCCACCGGCATCGGCAGCGCGCTCTCGACGCGGGTCGTGCAATCGCGGCGCGCGGTGTCGTTCGTCGCCATCGCCGCGGCCGCGTTGCTCGTCGTGCTGCCGTATCTCGTCATCGGTCCGCTCGCCCATCGCACGATCGACGCGTCGCTCGCGGTGCGCGCGTTGTGGTCCGGCGCGTGCGCCGCGCTGGTCGGACTCGTTCTCGGCATGCTGTTCCCGTCCGGACTCCGCTTCACGAACCGCGACACCGGCGCTCCCGCCGCGCTCGCGATCAACGGAATCACGAGCGTCCTCGGCGGAGGCGGAGCCGTGCTCGTGTCGATCGCGTTCGGCATTCCGGCAACGTTCGTCGTCGCGGCGGTGTGCTACCTGATCGCGGCGATCACGGGACCGGTGTACTGGCGAATGGTCTAGTGGAGCGTTAATTTTGAAACGTTGGATTGTGGTGACCGCTGCCCCCAGCGGTCACAGCGCCGCCTAACGGCGGCGCCGGCGGCGCTCTTGCGCCGCCGCGACCGCTGAGGGCAGCGGTCGCCACATCGCGAAACAATCTTGAAAGCGCACCTTTACAATCATCGCGCTTTGCGTCAATTCACACGCGATGAGCTCGCGGACATTCTGCGCACGCGCAGCGGCACGCTCGAGGCGACGCCGTACGCGGTGCTGCTGCTCGCGCTCGCGGCGCGCGAAGAATCCGCCGTGCTGGAGCTGCGGCGCAATCAGTTGCAGAAGACGATCCTCTTCGACGGCGGCGCGCCGGTCGACTGCCGCTCCAACATCGCGACGGAGATGCTCAGCCGCTTTCTCGTTGCGTCGGGAAAACTGAGCGCGCAGGACGAGGGCACGGCGGTCGCGGAGTCGATCCGGCGCAGCGTGCCGATAGGCGAGATTCTCACCGAGCGAAAACTCCTCACGCCCTCCGAGCTTTATCGCGCGCTGCAACAAAACCTCGGACGCAAACTGCTCGAGCCGTTCAGCTGGACGAGCGGCACCTACTCGATCTCGCGCGACGTTCCTCCGAGCTCCTCGGTGCTGCGCGTCAAAGTGCCGCAGCTTCTCGTCACCGGCATCCAGAAAGTCGAGCCGCAGGAAAACGCCGACGCCGCGGTCGCGGCGTTGAAGGGCTCATATCTATTGTTGTCGGAATCGCCCCTCTTCACGCTCGACGAGATCAAGCTGACGGCGAATCAACAGAAAATCGTCGACGCGGCGAAGCGCGGCGCGAGGCTCGACGAAGTGCGCGCGGGTGTCGACGGCGACGATCTGAATCGCACGCTCTACGCCCTCCTGCTCCTCGGCGTGATCGAAACGAGCGACCAACGGGCCGCGCCGAAGCTGGAGCTCGCGGTCAATCCGTTTGCGGAGACGCAGGAGCGTCCGAGGCCGGCGGCCGAGGCGGCCGCCGCTCCACAGAACCTCGCGAGTGCGGAGGAAGTGATCTCCGCTTATCTGTCGGTTCGTCGCAAAGACGCGTTCGAGCTGCTCGACGTTGCGGAAGACGCGGGACCGGTCGCGATGACGAAGGCGTACCTCGCGATGTCCGAGCGATTTCTCCCATCGCGCTTCGACGAGAAATCTCCCGACGCGTTGCGCGACAAAGCGCAGGAAGTGTTTCTCGCCGCCGCACGCGCGTACGCGGAGCTCGCCGATCCGATTCGCCGCGACACGTTGCTCCGCAAACGCGCGATGCTGCGCGAAGCGGCGAAGACGACCGCCGAGGCACTCGGACCATCCGCACTCATCGATCCCGAGGCGTTGTGGAAGACGGGCAAGAGCCTCGCGGCGGCGGGGAAAGTGCGCGAGGCATTGTCGTCCTTCGAGCTCGCGGCGGAGTGCGACGCGCAGAACGGAACGTATGCGGCCGAGGCGGCGTGGGCGCGCTATCGATTGGGAAATGCGCTCGCGACGAACACGATGAAGCTGCTGAAGAACGCGATCCGCATCGATCCGAAAGCCGGCGTCGCCTACCTCTACGCCGGTCAGGTACAAGCCGCCCTCGGACACCGCGTCGAAGCGTCCGCATATCTCGATTACGCGGCGAAGCTCCTGCCGGGCGACCCGCGTCCGGCCGAGGCGGCCAAGATTCTCGGGTTGTGAGCCTCCTGGCGTCCGAGCCTCCTGGCCTCCGAGCCTCCTGGCCTCCCAGAGCTCGCCGCGCTCGTCATCCGCATATCTACTTAGAGGCTTGGAGGCTTGGAGGCTTGGAAGCTGGGAAGCTGGGAGGCTGGGAGGCCACTTGTTCCAAACTCGTAACACGCGCTCACGTACAATACCCGACGCACATTTCCGTGCATTCATTCAGTACCAATCCAACCAGGGAGGAATCATGAGAGCAAGACGGACAAGACTTGGGCTTGTCATGGCGCTCCTGACCTTCATCGCCGCAACGGCATTCGCGCAGGACCTCGCTTCGTTCGAGAAACGAACGAGCACGCGCAAGCTCGCCAACGGCCTGACGGTCATCATCAGCGAACGCCACGACGCACCCGTTTTTTCGTACGCCACGATCGTGAATACCGGCTCGGCGCAGGAAGTGCCGGGGATCACCGGACTCGCGCACATGTTCGAGCACATGGCGTTCAAAGGCTCGGACCGCGTCGGCACGAAAGACTGGCCGGCCGAACAGAAGGCGTTGCAGAAAGTCGAAGAGGCGTACGCCGCCTACGACAAAGCGAACCACGTGATGACGGGCCGTGACGACGCGAAAGTCAAAGAGCTCGAGAAGGCGTGGCGCGATGCGATCGCCGAGGCCGACAAGTACGTGGTCGACAACGAATTCTCGACCATCGTCGACCGCGCCGGCGGCGTCGGCATGAACGCGTTCACGAACGCCGACGAGACCGCGTACTTTTTCTCGCTGCCGTCGAATCGCTTCGAGATGTGGGCGTTCCTGGAGTCGGAGCGCTTCCGCCATCCGGTGTTCCGCCAGTTCTACAAAGAGCGCGACGTCGTGTTCGAAGAGCGGCGCATGCGCACCGAGTCGAGCCCGGTCGGACGGCTGGTCGAGCAGTTCCTGTCGACGGCCTTCATCGCGCATCCGTATGGCACCGGAACGATCGGCTGGCCGTCGGATCTGCATAGCTTCTCCGCGACCGACGCGACGAACTTCTTCAACAAGTACTACGTGCCGGCGAACATGGTCATCTCCATCGTCGGCGACGTGAATCCGAATGAGGCCTGGCCGATCATCGAGAAGTATTTCGGCCGCCTGCCGAATTCGCCGCTCCCCGATACGCTGCGCACGGTCGAGCCGCCGCAGAATGCGGAGCGCATCGCGATTCTTCGCGAAGGCGCGCAGCCGTTTTATCTCGAGGGCTATCACCGCCCGGCGGTGACGAGTCCCGACAACGCCACCTTCGACGTCATCTCGATCCTGATGTCGGCCGGCCGCACGTCGCGCCTCTACAAGACGCTCGTGCGCGACAAAAAAATCGCGGTTCAAGCCGCGGGCTTCAACGGATTCCCCGGCGAGAAGTACCCGCACCTCTTCGCGTTCTTCGGCGTGACCGCACAGGGCCACTCCAACGACGAAGTCTCGGCGGCCATCGCCGAAGAAGTCGACAAGCTGAAGAAAGAAGACGTACCGGCGGATGAGCTGCAGTCGGTGAAGACGCGCGTGAAAGCGGGCCTGATCCGCCAGCTCGACGACAACTCCGACCTCGCGCTGCAGCTCGCGCAGTATCAGACGAACTTCGGCGACTGGCGCGAGATCTTCCACGAGGTCGAGCGCATCGACAAGGTCACGGCCGCGGACGTGAAGCGCGTCGCGAACGAGACGTTCGTGCCGTCGCACCGCACGATCGCCAAGATCGAGTCGACGCGCCCGACCGCCGCTCCGAAAGGAGGAACGCAATGAGATCGCTTCGTGAAATCAGATGGCAGATGGCAGATGGCAGATGGCAGGGCGGTGGGGCCGTCCGCCCATCCGCCGTACGCCATCTGTTGCTCGCCGCATCGCTGCTGCTTCTCGCCGCCGGCGCGTTCGGACAGGCAACCAGCGTCAACGACATCAAGACTCCGCCGCTGCGCTCGTTCTCGATGCCGCAGCCGAAGAGGGTCCAGCTCTCCAACGGCATGGTCATCTTCCTCATGGAAGATCACGACCTGCCGCTCGTCCGCGGCACCGCCCTCATTCGCGGCGGCTCGCGCGACGTCCCCGCCAACAAAGCGGGCCTCATGGGCATCTACTCGCAGTCGTGGCGCACCGGCGGCACGACGACGAAGACCGGCGACGACCTCGATCAGTTCCTCGAGTCGCGCGCGGCGCGCGTCGAGACCAGCGGCAGCACCGCCTCGACCAGCGTGTCGATGGACGTGCTGAAAGAGGACTTCGACACCGTCTTCCCGATCTGGGTCGACGTGCTGCGCAATCCCGCGTTCCGGCAGGACAAGATCGATCTCGCGAAGACGCAGGCCAACACCGCGATCTCGCGCCGCAACGACGAGCCGGGCGGCATCATCGGACGCGAAGCGGCGAAGCTCGGCTACGGCGCCGATTCTCCGTACGCGCGCCAGTCCGAGTACGCGACCATCGCGTCGATCACCCGCGACGACCTCGTCGCGTTCCACAACGCCTACGTGCATCCGAACAACATCATCGTGTCGTTCATCGGCGACTTCGACTCGGCGAAAATCGAGAAGAAGCTCCGCGACACCTTCGGCTCGTGGGCGAAAGGCCCGCAGGCCCCGAAGGCGACGCAGGACATCACTCCCGCGAAGCCCGGCACCTACTTCATCGCCAAAGACGACGTGACCCAGGCGAACATCTCGTTCGTGAGTCCCGGCGTCACGCGCGACAACCCCGACTACTACGCGCTGCAGGTGTTGAACGAAGTCTTCAGCAACGGCTTCTCCGGACGCCTGATGCAGGAGCTGCGCTCCAGGCGCGGCCTCACCTACGGCGTGAGCGGCGGCGTCGGCGCGAACTGGGATTACCCCGGCCTCTTCCGCGCCGGCATGGCCACGAAGAGCAGCACCACGCTCGAGTCGGTCGACGCGTTGCGCGGCGAGATCGCGAAGCTCACCACCGCGCCGGTGACGCCGGAAGAGTTGTCGCTGGCGAAGGAGTCGATCCTCAACGCGTTCGTCTTCACGCGCGACACCCGCGGCAAGGCGCTCGATCAGCAGGTGCTGCTCGAGTTCTACGGCTTCCCGAAAGACTACTACGAGAAATATCCGTCGCAGATCGAGAAGGTCACCGCGGCGGACGTCGAGCGCGTCGGGAAGAAGTACGTGCACCCCGATCAGCTCGCGCTCCTCGTCGTCGGCAACCAGAAGGATTTCGAAAAACCGCTCTCGACCCTCGGCAACGTGACGACGATCGACATCACGATCCCCGAGCCGGGCGCTGCACCTGCGAAGCCGGGCGCCGGCGGCGGCGCAGCCATGGCTGCACCCGCGGCAGGAAATGCCGAAGGCCTCGCGCTCGCGAACAAAGTCGCCGACTTCGTCGGCGGCAAGGCGAAGGTCGATGCGGTTCAGGCAGTGAAGCGCAGCGGTTCCATGAAAGCCGTCACGCCGCAGGGCGAGATGGAAATGGAGATGACGACCGTCGCGCAGTATCCCAACTCCGTCAAGGTCGTGATGAACACGCCGATGGGATCGATCACGCGCGTGATCAGCCCGCAGGCCGCATTCATGATCGGACCGATGGGCACGCAGGACATCCCCTCATCGCAGCGCGATCAGGCGTCGAGCGACATGAAGACCGAGCTGCTCACGGTCATCAAGAACATCGGCAATCCCAAGTACACCTTCAGCGCCGGCGCGACCGAGAAAGTCGGCACCGTCGACGCGCGCGTCGTCGAAGTCAACGCCGACGGCGCGACCGTCAAGTGGTACGTCGACCCCGCCACCGGCAAACTCCTCCGCACCGTCAGCCACGCCGGCGGCCCCATGCCCGGCGACGCCGTGAGCGAGTACACCGAGTGGAAAACCTTCAACGGCCTCAACCTCCCGAGCGCAACCATCATCACGCGCAACGGCGAGAAAGCCGGCGAAATGCACGTGAGCAACGTCGAATTGAACCCCACGATCGACGCGAACGAGTTCGCGAAACCGCCCGCGCAGTAAGCCTCTGAGCCTCCAAGCCTCCCGGCCTCCTAGAAGGCCGGGAGGCGCAGTGGCTGCGTACTGCATTCGCTGAACTCGATCACACACCCTTCCGTCATCCTGAGCGCAGCGAAGGATCTCAAAATACGCAGCTCGAGATCCTTCGCTACGCTCAGAGGTTGTGAAAATTTTCCACGAGCTTTGTGGCGACCGCTGCCCTCAGCGGTCGCGGCGGCGCTACGCGCCGCTGGCGCCGCCGTGAGGCGGCGCTGTGACCGCTGAGGGCAGCGGTCACCACATTCTCAGGGATGACGGAACTTCTGTGTCGTCGAACCCGAACCTGTGGAGCGGCGGCCGCTCTCGGCCGCCGAATTCTCGCGAGACCCCGGCGGCCGAAGCGGCCGCCGCTCCACCTGATTTGAAAAAAATTCACGCCGCCGCAACCATCTGCGAAACGTTTCGTAGTTACTCTGCATGATGCAGAAAAACTTCCGCCGCGGCGCGATCGCTCTGGTTGCGCTCTTCCTTTCCCTCCCCGCCTTCGCGCAGGCAACCAAGCCGGCCTACCACGTCCAACGGCTGACCGGCGAGATCCGCGTGGACGGCCGCCTCGACGAGAGCACGTACAGCGCGCCGCCGACGTTCGAGCTCGCGTACGAGACCCGGCCGGCCGAGAACAAGGAAGCGCCGGTGCGCACCGAGGTGTGGATCACCTACGACGCGGGCAACCTGTATGCGGGCTTTCGTGCGCACGACCCGCATCCCGGCGAGATCCGCGCGCGCTACTCCGATCGCGACAACGCCTTCGGCGACGACTTCATCGGCATCGTCCTCGATACCTTCAACGACCAGCGCCGCGCGTTCGAGTTCTTCGCCAACCCCCTCGGCGTGCAGATGGACCTCACCCAGAACGAGATGACCGGCAACGAAGACAGCTCCTGGGACGCGATCTGGGACTCGGCCGGCCGCATCACCGCGGACGGATACGAAGTCGAGATGCGCATCCCCTTCTCGTCGCTTCGCTTCCCGTCCGGCGGCGGCGCGATGACCTGGGGCATCGACTCCGTGCGCGTCTATCCGCGCGGCCAGCAGTACCGCCTCGGCCTCAACCCGCAGCAGCGCGGAAACAACTGCTACCTCTGCCAGTCCGCCACCCTCAACGGCATCTCCGGCGTCTCTCCCGCCCGCTCCATCGAGCTCAATCCCACCGTCACCGCGTCGCAGAGCGGCGAGCGCACCGACTTCCCCAACGGACCGCTGAAGACCGGCGACCCGAATTTCGAAGCCGGCCTGACCGGACACTGGGGCATTACCCCGAACCTCACCTTCACCGGCACCGTGAACCCCGACTTCTCGCAGGTCGAAGCCGACGCCGCGCAGCTCGCCGTGAATACCCAGTTCGCGCTCTTCTTCCCAGAAAAAAGGCCCTTCTTCCTCGAAGGCGCCGACCTGTTCGAGACGCGCTTCAACGCCATCTACAGCCGCAACATCGCCGACCCCGAGTGGGGCGTGAAGCTCACCGGCAAGGCCGGCAAGAACGCGCTCGGCGCGATCGTCACCCAGGACCGCCGCACGAATTTTCTGATTCCGTCGAGCGAGGGAAGCCGGCTGGCGACCGTCGACGACAAGAACCTCTCGACCATCCTTCGCTATCGCCGCGACCTCTTCGGCGCGACCACCGGCGGATTCTTTTTCACCAGCCGCGAAGGCGACGGCTACCACAACCGCATGCTCGGCGGCGACATCCTCTTCCGCTGGCGCGGCACGAAGGCGCTCCGCGTCGAGCTCCTCGGATCCTCGACCCAGTATCCGGCGTCGATCGTGGCGGACACCGGCCAGAACGCTTCCGAGCTCACCGGCCGCGCGATCCGCACCGTCTTTCAGCACACCTCCCGCGACTGGACGTACTACTTCCTCTATCGCGACGTCGGCAAAGACTTCCGCGCCGACCTCGGCTTCGTTCCGCGCGTCGACTTTCGCGAGAAAGGCAGCCTGCTCGAGCACGCCTGGTACCCCGTGAAAAGCGCCTGGACGCAGTGGCGCCTCGGCGTGGAGGCAACCGACATCGACGACCAGAGCGGCGACCGCCTCGAGCGCCACGCCGACTTCTACGCCTGGGCGAACGGCCCGCGCCAGTCCTTCGTCCGCGCGGACGTCTACGCGCGCGACCAGCGCTACGCCGGAGAACTGTTCGACACCGACAGCGTCGTCCTCTACGGCGAATTCGCCGCCCATCCCGACGTCTTCGTCACCGGCCAGCTGACGGCCGGCAACCAGATCGACTTCGCCAACGCGCGCCAGGGCGAACAACTCCGCTTCGACCCCGGCGTCCGCTGGAACGTCGGCAGCCACCTCCGCCTGAACCTCAACCATTCCTACGAAACGATCGACGTCGACGGCGGCCGCCTCTACACCGCCAACCTCACCGAACTGCGCGCGACCTATCAGCTGAACAACCGCACCTTCGTCCGCTGGATCGGCCAATCCCTCGACGTCGACCGCGACCCCGCCCTCTACACCTTCCCGATCGACGCCCGCAGCCGCGACTTCTTCAACCAGTTCCTCTTCTCCTACAAGATCAACCCCCTGGCCGTCCTCTTCCTCGGCTACTCCGACACCCGCACCGGCAACGCCCAAATCGACCTCACCCAGCAAAGCCGCACGTTGTTTTTGAAGGTCGGCTACGCCTTTCAGGTATAGAAACGGTTGCGCGGTCACGCGGTTGCGCGGTCACGCGGCAGAGCCCTGCCGAGCAACTGCGCAACCGCGTAACCGCGCAACCATCAAGCTTTGATAGCCTTCACCCCTTGCGTTCAGCGACCACCGAGACCGTCCTCCTCATCCACAGCGGCGGCTTCACGTCACGCCAGTGGCGGAAGCTCGCCGAGCTGCTCGCGTCCGACTACCGCGTCGTCGCCCCCGACCTCCTCGGCTACGGCACATCCGGTCCATGGCCCGACCAAAAGCCGTTTCACTTCCGCGAGGACCTCGACTACCTCCTGACCCTGATCGACGCGCCTGTCCACCTCGTCGGACACTCCTACGGCGGATTCCTCGCACTGCAGCTCGCCCTCGCGCGGCCCGAGCTCGTGCGCTCCATCGCGGCATACGAGCCCGTCGCCTTCGGAATCCTCGATGAGATCGAAGACGCCGACGCGCGCGCCGGCCTCACGACCGTGAAGCGGACATGGGACCCCGACGCGAGCGGCCCTGCGAGAGGGGTGGATGAAGCCTGGCTCACCGCATTCGTCGACTGGTGGAACGGCCCCGGCGCCTGGACACGCCTCCCCGAGGAGACGCGGGCGGCGTTTCGAAGCGTCGGCTGGAAAGTCTTCCAGGAAGTGATGACCCTCGCCGCCGACCGCACCACCCCCGCGACCTACGCGACCATCACCGCCCCCACCCTGATCCTCGGCGGCGCAAACTCCCCCCTCACCGAACGCCGCGTCGTCGAAAAACTAGGCGCCACCCTCCCCCACGCCCGCGCCCAACTCCTCCCCAACGCCGGCCACATGGCCCCCATCACCCACGCGCCAATCGTCAACACCGCCATCGCCAACCACCTGCGCGCGAGCCGCGGCTGAAGTTTGGCCGGTTACGCGGTTGCGCGGTCACGCGGTGGATCCCCTTCCGAGCACTGCGCAACCGCGTAACCGCGCAACCGCGCAACCCCATCGCTTACCCCACCTTCTTCGCCACCGCGCGCACCAGCCTCTTGCCGGCGGACTTCAACGGCTTTTTCGACTTCCCGCGGAACGCCGCGATCGCCATTACCGCCGTGCTGACCGTAGCGATCGCGATCCCCACCGCATGCTCCTTGTCCTCCGCATCCATCTCATTCCAGTGAGTGAGCAGCCGAGCGACCGTGCCCTCGGCGCTTCGCTCCACACCGCTCAACTTCTTCGCGACTCCGTCGATCGCCTTGATCGTCGCATCGCGCAACAGCGGTTCCAGCGCAGTCGTATTCATGGCAACGGAGAGTGCAAAGCCCAGTCCGACGAGCGCGGCCTAAAGAACCTCCCGCACCGCCTCCGGCGGCCGCCCCACCACCGCCCGCCCCCCGCGAACGACAATCGGCCGCTCGATGAGAATCGGATGCTCCGCCATCGCCCGCAACACCTCCTCGTCCGCCGTCCCATCGCCAAGCCCCAGTTCCGCGAACACCGCCTCCCCCCGCCGCACAATCTCAATCGGCCGCACCCCAAGCAGCCGCACAATCCGCCGCAACTCATCGACGGAAAGCGGATCGCGAAGATACTCCCGCACCGGCAACTCGACACCCGCCTCGCGGACAAGCGCCAGCGCAGCGCGGCTCTTACTGCAGCGGGGGTTGTGGAGGAAAAGGTCGGTCATGGAGGAAGGATAACGCGGGGGCTTTGGACTGCGGCGGCATTCGCCGCCGCTTTGGGTGGGCGGGGGTGGCGCGGCCGAAGGGCCGCGCCAACTCAGTTTCCCCGCGCCTCCAATTTGCGCCCGCAGTGTTTCTCCCAAAGAGGGATCTCTATGGCGCTCTACCGTTACATCCAGTACCTGCAAAGCTCGAATGACGACGCCTTCAACGCACTCCACTCACCCGGCACGGCAGCCCCACTTCCGGGGATTTACCGTTGCGTTGCGTGCGGCGATGAGATCGGGATCGCCAAAGGCCACACGCTTCCACCGCAGACTCATGCACAGCATCCATCGAATGCCGACATCAAGTGGCAATTGATCGTGTACGCGCAACAGAAGTAACGTTCAGGTGTCGGATCGATTTCGGCTCTACTACGTCGCGCCGATCGTGGTGCCTTCTCGAAGGGATCCAGGTTACTCATGCTCAGGCGATGGACAACCCCGGCCGGCCGCCCTGACACTTCGGGCATTTCCGCAACCAGATGTCGCTCCCGTTCGCGCCGTACTCCTCGGAGCAGTGGCCGCACCGCAGAACGTAAATCGACTGACCATGATCGGTGGCCGGCAGACCTGTGGGACGAACGACGGTCTGCGCGTTCGCGTTCGTGAATCCCGGCCGCGTCGAATAGCCGCTGCCGCGAGTAGCGGGAACGGTGTCATCGTCGTCCTCCACAGCCGCGGAGGTGGTTGCACCGCGCGGCGACACGACCTCACGCAGGAGCAGCTTGGCAACGATCGAAGCGACGCTATTCTCGTAGCTTTCCGTCGCGAGCGCCTCCAGTCCCGAGATCAACCAGCTGCGTTCGAACAGTTTCCAGCCCTTCGCGTCAAAGATCGCGCGCAGCGGCACCGGGTCCCCGTGAATGTTGCCCGCCGCGAGGCAAAGCCGAGCCTTCGTGCCGGCAGGGCAGAAGCCCTGCTCCACCAGTTGCGTCTCGAGCCGCGAGAGAACGACGCGCCGGAGCAACTCATCGGAAAAGAGCTTGTACCGTGTCTCTTTCGCCGCTTTCGGACCATCAAACGACGCCGCACGCACGCCCGCCGAGTCGAGATACGACTTGCACTCGACGACAAGCAGTTCATTCTCACGGCCGCTGTAGGCGACGATGTCGAGCTCCCAGCGCGGAGCCGAAGGGCGGCCGGTCGCGTGCTTGTCTTCGCGCGTCAGATTTACTTTCACGCTCGTCCGAACCCAGTAACCGGCGCGGTCGAGAACCGTGGCGACGAGTTGCTCAAATGAATCCATAGGATGTCCTGCGGTTCTGAGATCTCACGACCGGAACTGTACAATTCCGCCAGAGGACCTCTGCATGAAAGTAAGTATTAAAGATCTCAGCGTGTCAATGGAAGTGAAGAACAAGGGGATAGAACTCGATGTCTATGACAGTCAAGACCTACATTTGGGCGACCTCATCGTGACCAAGAGCGGCTTGGTCTGGTGCAAGGGCCGGACACGCAAAGAAAACGGCACGTCTGTGTCATGGACAGAATTCATTGATTGGATGGAATCGGAATAGCTCCGAGCGGCACGCGATCTCGATGTCTGTTCTGAACTGACTTCGTATTGGCTCAGCCACGCTTCCCCATACCTCGAGAAACTCCAGACTGGGAGTCCCTCGCTAAGAACTGCTCAATGCAGTAACGGGTGAAATATCCAACCACGCCGAAAGCGGTTTTGCTCCCGCCCGAGGTGAGGCGTACACCGCGCTCAACTGAATATACGGACCGTACGGCGTCGGATAGCAAAGTTGAATGATCCGGAGCTTGAAGCAGATTGGATCCAGCGCGTTCTCCGCAATTTGAAGGCGATTCAGAGCCGATTGCGCGCCCTGCGTCTACGTGAACAATTAGCACGGCGAGCACTTTTCGGTGAGACCTTCAATCAGCGAGAACCCCGGTCGCGATAGCCCAATCAACTTACCGATCCCCGAATTCGAAGTGCACCCTCAACGTGCGGCAATTCTCGCTGACGGTACGTTGGACATTTTCCGGAATACCGCCGGGAACAGTTGCTTCGATCTGCAGACTGACCGTCACCTTCGCTCCCACCAACGCATTAAGATGCGTGATGATCGCGTCCGCAATTTGAGCCGCATCGCGACCGAAACGAAGCGCGTCCAAGTCGAGGTCGGCGTAGAAGTGATTCGGAAGTCCTCCTGTCGCAGAAGGAGACGCGGTAGTGTTCACATCCCCCACGGACTCCGTCCCGGCATCGCCCACCGGAACCTGCTCCGAAGACGATGCGGCGGGCGAATCTGCGTTCATCTGCGCTCGCGCCACAGCTGGCGCTACGACAAAGCCGCCCAGGTCGACGGCCGGTGGCCTCCGCCCCGCGATCAATCCGGCATACCGTTTTGCACCTTCGTTATAGAAGGCGGCATACGCGAATGTATCTTTCTCCCACAATATGGCTGCCGCACCATCTGAGATCGCACCGAACAGCAGATCGGTATTCCTGAGCCGCGGCAAATAGACGTATGTAGCAAAATCGTCGGCGAGTTGCTTGACGGAGACGTGATCGCCGCGCCAAAGCGGAATTCGATCGAGCTCGAGCCGCAGCAGCGGGCCGGCCCATGGTGTTGCGATCAGCAAACCGTCATTCATCAGCTTCTTCGATGACCGCGCGGCCAACGAATCGCTGCCTTTGGACGGCACTTCGCGCCATGTGACAGGCCCCGTTTTATCCGGCTGCTCGGGAACTAGCAGCCACGTATACGCCTCCGGAATTCGCGCGCGGACTGCGCTGTCCGCATCCTTCAGTTTTGTCGCAATCTGATTGAGTTGGAACTTGGAAAGGTCCATCGATTCTTTTTCGACGTCGATGGATTTCCATGCGAGATAAATTCGTACCGCCTGTTGCAGCGAGTCGAGCGCCTTCGTCTCTGCCGACAGAAACACCAGAGCGTTCTTGTACGACCGGGGTGAGTTCCCTCGCTGCTCGAGAACTGTCTTTGCCACAGTCATGGCCGTACTGGCGGTTCCCTTCGCATGCGGCGCCTCTGGACCGATGATGACCAGCCGCACTTCCCGCTCGTCCGGCACGTCGCCGCTCTGCGAGGCGTTCTCGATCACCTGGACGCGCTCGAATTCACCGCGAGTCTTCGCTTCGACACGCAGCCGATCCTCAATCTCCTGATGCACTCTGTCGATCTTCACGCCCTCGGCACGATCCTGCGCGACGCGATTGATGCTCGGCTGCGTGTCGAACCAGTACCGATTCTCATTGACGTACAGATGCGCCGCGCGGTCGGCGAGACGGCGCAGAGCATCGCGGAACGTCGCCACCGCTTCGCCCGGCTGTACGCAGCCGAGGATGATTCGCTTGTCCTCGATCCCCTTCGTTGACGAGCGCAGATGAGGGGCGGAGCCCATGAAAACCGTTCGAGCCACCCGGCGCGCCGCGGAGAGGCGCCCGAAGTTCGGGTTTTCTTTGTCTAGTCGGAGCGACAGAGAGTCCAGGCCGTCGACTTCTCGCTCGACAACTGGCCGCAGCCCGTCTTCGACGTACAACATCAGCTCGTTCACGGTTGCTGCGTCATCGAGCGTCACGTTCGCAGGCATGATCAGAAGGTTCTTGTCCTCACGAATCCAGAGGGCATGAATCACCGCGGCCATCAAGCGCAGTACACCGCGCGTGCGCTGGAAACGCTGCAACGACGACCAGTCTTCGTACAGCCGGTCGAACAGTTCCGGGTGCAGCGGGTAGGACGACTCCATGCGCCGCCGATAATCGCCTTCGCTGCAGCCGCTCGGGAACTCCGACTTCTGCGTGTTGTACGTGTCCGTGAAGGCGCGGATGACCGCATCGCGGTGCTTGTAGACATCTGCCGTCATCGGCTGGAACAGCCGTCTTCTGACGATCTCGAAGCTCTCCTCCGCGCTCGCCGGCCGCCACGGCGACTGCATCCGACCGAAGACGTTCTCGATCCTCTTGAGCGCGGTCTTCCCCGCGTCGCCGCCGACTTCAATGTCCTCAATCCAGTTTTCGCCCCTCGGCCGCTGCGCCTCGGTCGCCGGAACGCTCGCAACGACCAGCGTCTTCTTGCACGCTTTTGCGGCCTCGGTCAATTCCTGCGCGAAGCTGAAGTTCGAATCGAACGTGCCGGCCGGCAGGTCGTCCTTGCCGACGAGCTGGCGTGCGTGCGCGACCCATTCGTCGATCAGAATGAGGCAAGGCTCGGCCACCGTGAACAACTCGCGCAACGCTTCCGACCCGGGACTGACACCCTTTCTGTCCGCCGTCTCGACCAGTGCATAACCGTCTTTGCCGAGGAGCTGCCACGCGAGCTCGCCCCACATCGTCCGCACGACCGTGCCGTCCTTCTTCTTCTTCGGCTCAGCAAGCGGAAGCTCCTGGCCCACCAGCACCGCACGATTCGCTTTCGGAAGGGAGCTTGTTGCCGCATCCTTCAGCACAGGTTCGATGTCCCGCAGCTTGTCGGCGGAGACGCCGCTGAAAAAGTGATACAGCGCGATCATCGAATGCGTTTTGCCGCCGCCGAAGTTCGTCTGCAGTTCCACGATCGGATCGCCGCCGGTGCCTGAGAGCCGTTTGAGCGCACCCGCCAATAGTGTGCGCAGGCCCTGCGTGATGTAGGTGCGCTGGAAGAACTGAATCGGGTCCTTGTATTCATCGCTTCCCTCGTCGCGATGCACCTGCCCGAGGTCGGCGGCGAATTCCGCCTGTTGATAACGGCCCGAGTGGACGTCCGGATGCGGCGTGATGACCTCGCGCCATGGCCTCAGTCCGAGGCCCGTCGCGACGCCGGTTTCAACGGCAGCCACCGCCGCCTTGACGGTCTCCTTCTTTGCTTGTTCTTCGTACCGGACGCGCAGCAACTCCTGCTTCTGGCGCTCGATGTCGAGGGCTTCTTTCGCTCCGATCGCCGACAACAACCGATAGACGTTGTCGAATACGCGATACGTGTCGTCGGTACTGAATGCCACCTCATGTGCCCAACGGTTGCGAACATCCCGCATCTCGCCGACGATGGCACGCTCGGTGGCGCCGAGGTTTCGCTTGAACACGTTCTGCCACTCGCTGATCATGACGCTAAGAAGCGCCGTCGTGTCCCATGTGCCTTTCATCAGCGGCTTGTCGAGAGCCGCAGCAGCCTGCGTCTCCCATTTCGTAGCGCCATAGACCGACTTCATTTCGCGCTCTACGAACGGAAGAAGTCCTGCCTTGAGAAGCTCCAGCGCCTGCTCGACGCGCTGCCGATTTGTCAGTGCCATTGATTTCCTCGAACATCAGGGAGCGTCTACACGGAGTGGAAATCCGGAGCGCAGCCATGATTTGTCGTTACGATTCTCCCATGCCGTCGGCGAAGTACGAGCATGAGATCCGCGACCCGGTTCACACGTTTATCCGGGTCTCGTCCGACGAGCGAAGAGTGATCGACTCCCGTCCCTTTCAGCGTCTCCGGGACATTCATCAGCTCGCGCTCACTTACATGGTTTATCCCGGAGCGACGCACAGACGGTTCGAGCACTGCCTCGGCGTGATGGATCTCGCCGGACGCGTGTTTGACGTGATCGTTCGCCACGCCCATCGACGTGACGAGGTACGCCAGTTCTTCCCGCCGGACGAAAAGCTGCAGTACTGGAGGACCGTCGTCCGGATGGGTGCACTGTGCCACGACCTCGGGCACATGCCGTTCTCGCATGGAGCGGAGGAGCTTCTTCCGGAGGGATACCACCACGAACAGCTGTCGGTCGACGTCATTCTGAGCCCGGAGATGCAAGAGATCTGGTTGCAGATCCCGCTCATCGCGAAAGACGTCGCGAAAGTGGCGGTCGGCGTAAAGAAGTGGCCGGGATCGGAATCCGACTTCTCTCCCTGGGACGAGTTGATGACCGAGATCGTGACCGGCGATGCGTTCGGCGTCGATCGGATCGACTATCTCCTGCGCGACTCCCTCCATGCCGGCGTCGCTTACGGCCGCTTCGACCACTATCGGCTGATCGACACTCTCCGCGTCCTCCCATCCGCCGATCCCGACAAACCCGGCAAGCCGGTCATCGGGATCGAGCGCGGAGGACTTCACGCGGCGGAGGGACTGCAGCTCGGCCGCTACTTCATGTTCGAACAGCTCTACTTCCACAAGGTGCGCAGGGCTCTCGACATCCATCTCAAAGCCTTCCTCCGAGCGTTTCTCCCCGCCGGCACCTATCCGATCGACGTGGATGCGCATCTCCGGCTGACGGACAACGAAGTGCTGGCGGCGATGAGAAAAGCAGCGGAAGATCCCGCCGCGCCGGGTCACGAGCCGGCCCGAAGGATCATGAAAGATCGTGCGTTCTATCGTGTTCTTTACGTGCCGTCAGCCGACGACCTGACAAAGGCAGCAGATCCGATCGGAGCTGTCCATCGGGCTGCTCGCGACCGGTTCCCCGGATGCGTGGAGAAGGACGTGCACACCCCCGTTGCCAGGCCGATGGAGTTTGCCGTCGACAAGGACGGAGCGATCGTCTCCTCGGTCGCGGAGTCGCAGATCCTCGGGCAGATTCCGACGGCCCGGTTCGGATACGTCTTCATCACTCCCGAGAAGTTGGACGAAGGACGGCGATGGCTCCGGCAGAACATCCGAGGTATTCTCGAAACGCCTTGAAGGAGGATCCATGAGCCTGAATGAGCTGGAGGAAGCAACGGTGATTGCAACGCTGATCGACCGCGTGGCGGCCACGGGGCGATTCTGCGGCGAGACCCTCATTCAGAAATCGGTGTTTTTCCTCAAAGAGCTTTTCAGCGTCCCGGTGTCGGATCGATTTCGGCTCTATTACTACGGCCCGTTCTCGTTCGAACTGAGCGACCGGCTGCGGGGGATGCAGGCGGACGACTTCGTAAAAGTGAAGCCGCACCAGTACGGAGCCACGTTCGTCCCGAGCGAGCGTTACTCGCTGTTGCAGCGCCAGTTCTCGAAGACCATTGAGAACCACGAACATGCGCTCGGGTTTGTGGTCCGCGAGCTGGCCACGCGTGGGGTCGGCCAACTGGAACCGCTCGCGACCGCGCTGTTTCTCACCCGTCAGCACCCTTCCGGCAGCGTGGGAGAGCGTGCTCAAGAGCTGCATGCGGTCAAACCGCACGTCGATCTTCCGGTTGCGATTCAGTCGGTCAGGCAGATCGACGAGTGGATCGCGCGGTACTCCTCTACATCGTGATTACCCATCCCGCCTTGTTGAATGAGCCAGACCGCCGAAGGGCGCAGCCTTAATGCGTTACCCGAGCGGTATCTGCTCAGCCGCACGGGGCGCCTGCGATTCCGTGGCGAGACGTGTGATCTCCGGCCAGGCGACGACGAGCGAGTTGTAGGCGATGGCTTCTTCCGTCCAGCCTTTTCTCGGGTTTGAGCAAATTGCGTAGAGGCGGTAAGCCAAGTCACGTGCGATCTCGCCCATACCGCCGACTTTGCGGAGCAGCTCGGCGGAAGCCTGCTCCCCGCCGGATTTGAGTCGCGCGATCAGATGTTGCGTCACTTCCCAGATCGTGATGCGGCGGTCGGATGTAGGATCCCAATCGGAGTCAAGCTGCTCGCGCGCGATAAGCTGAACTTTCCCTTTCGCCGCACGGAGTAGGCCCGAGTCCACGAGTCCGCCGACTGAGGTGACCTTCGCCTTCGAGAGCGTCTCCGCCTCCCCGAAAGGTGCCTCGCTCATGCCGAACTGTTCGAACCACGCGAGAGCCCACTGCGTGTCGGCGTCGTACTCGCTCTCCTGTTCTGTGAGCACTTCGTCGAGCGCCTGGTTGATGAGCTGCAGTGCGCTTCTTACGCGCATCGGAGAGCCGTCGGCTTCGATTATTTTCGCATAGCGCGAGAAGACGGCCATGCCTGGACCAATCGCTGCCTGCGCGAGATCCACAGCGGCGATGCTGCTGTGCTGGAGCTTTTTCAGCGCGTCCGGCAGCTCGGACTTAAGCGCAGCGATGAACTGGCGGCGAGTGCCGATGGAGGCGCTGTCGTTTCGCGCACGACAGACGAGCACAATCGACGAAGCGAGAGCGTTTGTCCCGCTGCCGATCATCCGATTACTCAGTTCACTGCGAACCGGCCAAGTCCCGTCGACAGAGAGACCGGACCCCAAAACAGCCTCCAGCATCGTTTCCCATCCGGTCGACGCAACCGAATCAGCTTCGTCTTCCGACTGCTTGAACGCGTAGTAGATCGTGATAGGAAATCGTGGATCCTGCATCTCCCGTAAGCGCCTGAAAACTTCGCACAGTCCTGCCTCGAAGAACTCTTTCGCCTGCTCCTTACTTCCATCATGGCGGTACGGGCTCGCTATCAGCTCTTGCGCCTTCGGGACAAGGAGCGTGCTGAAAAGTTGGGGATACACTTCTCGCAGTGATCGTCTCAACCAAACATAGAAAAAATCCGAGAGGTCTGCATATCCAATGTTGTCGTAATACGGTGGATCAGTTGAAATGAGCATAGGCGAGATTGACCGACCCGTCATAGCATCGCGATTGTGCACTGTACCCGACGCTCGCGCCGGTGTACGTTCGATCGCTGGTACTAGCCATTCCAATGCGCTTGTAAACCCACCGCCTGAATCACTGAAGGGCGAGGCCTCAGCAAAATCCCAAGTCATTGCAAGCGCCTGTCGGGCGAATGCATTCCGTACCGATGCGGTCCGCGCAGAACCACCAGTGGAACTCTTCGTCCCACTGGGTCCGCTATCCCAAGTCGCAAGGGTGTTATTTCGATCAGTGAACTTGCTCACGGCCAATCCTAGATACGTTGCTACTGCGTCGGCGTACGCCTGTGCGCCAACCCCACCATCGACCAGACGCACTCCGTCGTCAGTCATAGTCTTCTTTGCATCAGTCAGCACGCGGTGGCGCATCTCGCTGACCAAGTCGCCGAAGGTCGTAAGTGCCACCAGTTGCCGTGGCGTAAAGAGGTCGCGATGCTTCACCATCCCGTAAGCTTGAACCCTAAAACTCATCGCTTTTTCGGGAAGGGGCGTATCCGGAACAGAATCTGGCGCTTGCACATCGGCTCCGCGAACCTGATAAACATCCGGCGCCACATAGGAACGTCCTCGCGGCTCCTCCACAACGACAGCCATCATTTCTGACGAAAGCTTTCCTGCGCGCCCCTCACGCCGGATGTATTCGAGACTCACGTCCGTGCTACAAGCCGCGCATTTCGCACCGGTACGGCCGACAGTTCCCTCATCGCGTCCGGCCCTTCCACTTCGAACCTCAAAGTTCACGCGCTGCCCGGCTATGTGCGGAAACACCCGCATTTCTCTGCCAACCATCGTCGAAAGGGCAAACGACCGAACAAGTGGCATGCTGATTCCACACGCCGGATTCGGACATTTCACGGTCCGCGCCCACAACCAAGCGATAACTGTCGCTTCGTGTCCGTTGTCCAACCTCATCTTGGGATAGAGATGCCCAATCCGCTTCTCTGCCTCGTCGCGCATCAACCTACCGTAGTAGCGGACATCTTCAGCAAGTCCCTGCGCTCCTTTCCACTTGGCGGAGTGCGTCAGCTTCTTTTTAGCCTCAGCATTCACCGGGGGTTGGTTGGCGAATTTCGGCGGGATTTCAATCAGCGCCTTCGTGATCAGCACCGCAACGGGATTGAGATCGCTCCCGTGCGCCTCCAGCCCGAGCCGTTGCGCCTCGAGCGGAATCGATCCGCCGCCGCAGAATGGGTCAAGCACCGGCGGCGGATTTCCGCCCGTCGATTTCATGATCTCCGCACGTGCCCGTCCGAGAACTTCCTCGTTGTTCGAGTTGTCCCATTTGACCAATTCTTCGATGATCCGGAACAGGCGCTGCCGCTCGTTCTCCTGTGCCTCCTCGGTCGGAAACTCTTCCGGCAAACTCGAGGGATCGTCGACTAGTGACGCAAACAACACCGCGCGGCAAGCGGCCAGCGGACGCCTCGCCCACCACAGGTGCAGCGTCGACGGATGTCCATGCCGGATTGACTTTTCCCGCGCCGACTCGCGGTTGATCGCTTCGAGAGGAAGCGCGACTTCAATCAATTTCTTTTTCATTTGCAGGTTGGCGTCACGCTTTGGCCTCTTCGAACGTCCGAAGGGCCTTCAGATCGAACGTCGCACACGTCTCCCCGAACTGCGGCTCTCGGGTGAAGGGGTGCATCACATAGATAGGCTTCTCCGCCAGGCCGTCGACCATCACGACGGCCAGCCGCCAATGGGCCGGCGAGTTCAGAGCGCAGATCATCTCGTTGCGCGTGACGGTGATGGTGTCGGCGCCGGCGACGCGGCCCTTCACTTCGATGAAACGGAGACGTCCAGTACGGGGGTCTCTCGACTCGATGTCGTAGCCTTTGTTCTCTTTCGAAATATCACGTGGGTCGAATCCGAGACCGCGCTCGTGTGCCATGACCGCTTCCATCGCCAGGCGCTCGATCTCTTTCGTCTCGCGTGCGAACATCGCCGGTTCCGGCTTCACCGGCGAGAGAAAGCGTTTGAGAAGTCCGATCGGGACGATGAGCGCACCGCCGACTACGACCGGCGGGAGCGCGGAGAGCCGGCGCTCCTGCTCCAGCTCCGCGATTCGTTTCTGGAGTCGTCCTTCCAGATCCTCCGCACGCTGACGCGCCTTGCCGGAGTTCAGCTTTGCGTTTGTCCGTCCCGCGAGCTCCTGGTTCTTCAACTCATTCGCGCGATGGTCCCAGTACGTGATCTCTTTCGTCAGCCGGTCCTTCACCTCGCCCAGCGCTTTCGCGACGAGGCGCTCCTTCCGCTGCTTCACCTCGGCGAAGTGCTCGGGGACGATCTGTTCGATCGCGAACGACAGCGCCGCCGACTCGGGATTCGCGAAGAGCCATTCCAGGTTGACGCCGCTCGCGATGACCCCTTCGGCCACTGGCTTCTCTTCGTCGGTGAGCGGCCGGTAATCGAGGTAGGGCGCGTACCCGGCGATCTTCTGATTGGCATGGCCGTCGATCTCGACGAACAGAAGACGTCTGGAGACGATGCGGTGCTGACCGCTCTTGTCCGTGCGCGCGTCTTCGATGGTGTGCTCGAGGTAGAACAGCGCGCGCGGCTCATCGCCAAGGTCGCGCTCGTCCACGAGCACCGCTCCCTGCTTCATGAGCTCGCGGTAGCGCTCGAGGATGATGTCCACGGTGGCGTCGAGCAGAGGATGGCCCGGGCAGACGAACTTCGCGAGCGGCTTTCCTTCCACCGACTGCAGGTCTTTCTCAAAGGTGATTCGCTCGTACTTTTCGAGCACGGGCTCGCGCGTTCCGATGGCACGGTCACGGTTGCGAATGATGGCCGGGACGTGGCGGATCTCCCATCGGTTTGCCTCTCGTTCGACCATTCTCCCGCCGAGGTGCTCGAAAGCCTTCTTGAAAAAACTGGCGACATGAAACGGCTGCAGCCGCTGTGTTTCGGCGCGCTCCATTTCTTCGCGAATCTTCTGCACGCGCGTGCCGTCGAGGAAGTCGTGCGCGAGCGCTTTCTCTTCGATCAGCGCCTGCACTGTTTCAGGAATGCGGTCGACGATTTCCTGTAGGCGGGCGCGAACCTCAGGGCGATTGCCATAGCGGATCGCCTCGATCAACAGGTCGCGGAGAGATCGTCCTTCGAACGTGACTTTCCCGAGTACGTCAAAGACCTGGCCGCCGAGGGCCTGCCGCTCTTCCTCGATCTTCTCCAGGAGTCGGTGGTAGACATCGCCCTCCCGCGTCTCCACCGCGACGAGATTCCAGAGGTGGCAGACCTCGGTCTGATTGATGCGGTGAATGCGGCCGAAGCGCTGCTCGATCCGATTCGGATTCCACGGCAGGTCGTAGTTGACCATCAGGTGCGCACGCTGAAGGTTGATGCCTTCGCCTGCCGCATCCGTAGCCAGAAGAATCGCGACTTCTTTGTCCTGCGTGAACCGCTCTTGCGCGGTGCGGCGCTCCTCGCGGGCCATGCCTCCGTGAATCGTGACGACGGCCTCGTCGCGGCCGAGGATGCCGCGCAGTTTGGCGGTGAGGTAATTCAGCGTGTCGCGATGTTCCGTAAAGACGACGAGCTTCCGGTGGTGTCCGCGCTCGTCGATGATCTTGTCGTTTTCCTGAAGCAGCTTCCGCAACTCGTCCCATTTCTTGTCAATGTTGCTCTTTCGAACGACGTGCGCCTTCTCTTCGAGATCGCGAAGGATCGCGATCTCAGCCTCGAGCTCGGCGATCGTCTGCGCCGCGGTTGCGCGGTCGACGACCTGTTCTTCGACTTCCTCGACCTCCGGCGCGTCTTCGAGGTCCTCCAACTCGGCCTCGGAGAGCGCCGACTCGTCGAGAATCCGTGACTCGCCTCCCCGCTTCGCGAACTGCTCCGCGTTCAGCCGCTCTTCGAGGCGTTCGCGCCTGCGCTTCAGCGATTGATAGATCGCTTCCGGAGATGAGGCGAGGCGGCGCTGCAGGGTAGTCAGTGCGAAGCCGACCGTTCCCTTGCGGCCGCCGCTTTCGAGCTTGTCGGCGCGATTGAACTCCGTCGTGACGTAGTCGGTGACGTGTTTGTACAGCTCTGCTTCGAGTTGCGAGAGCTTATAGGGAACGGTATACGCGACTCGCTCCGGGAAGAGCGGCTTCCCCTCGAACGTCAGGAGCTGTTCCTTGACCAGCCGGCGCATCAGATCCGAGGGATCGGACGAATGAACGCCCTCGCGATACTTTCCCTCGAAACGGTCAGGGTCGAGAAGTCCCATGAAGAGCTGAAAGTCCGCTTCCTTGCCGTTGTGCGGCGTCGCGCTCATCAGCAGGAAGTTTCGCGTCAGGCCGGAGAGCTGCTGACCCAGGCGATAGCGCTTCGTGTACTTCACCTCGTTGCCGAAATAGCTGGCCGACATCTTGTGGGCTTCATCGCAGATGATGAGGTCCCAGTCGGTCAGATCCAGCTTCGCCTGCAGTTCTTCGTTGCGGCTCAGATGATCGAGCCGGCAGATGATCCGATCGCGTTCGGCGAAAGGATTTCCAGTGAGCGAAGTCTGGAACGTCTCGCGGCTGACGATGTCGAAGTCGAGACCGAACTTCTCGTGCAGCTCGTCCTGCCACTGCTCGACGAGATTGCCCGGGCAGACGATGAGACAGCGCTGCAGGTCGCCGCGCAGCATCAACTCCTTGATGAGAAGACCGGCCATGATCGTCTTGCCGGCGCCGGGATCGTCCGCAAGAAGAAATCGCAGCGGCTGGCGTGGAAGCATCGACTCGTAGACCGCCGTGATCTGATGGGGAAGCGGCCGGACGGTGCTGGTGGTGATGGCGAGGTACGGATCGAAGAGGTATGCGAGACGAATCCGCCGCGCTTCGGAAACGAGTCGGAGGAGCGCGCCGTCCGCGGCAAAGGACCACGGCCTCCCCTGCGTCAGAACCTCGAGATCCGACTCATCGTGCCGGTAGAGCAGTTTCTGCCCGAGGCCGCCCGCCTGATCCTTGTAGATGAGAGTGACGACGGCATCCCCGTGCCACTGACATGCAACGACGCTCACGGTCTGATTCGGCAGAACGCCGGTGACGGATGCGCCTTCTTTCAGGTCTTCGAGACGGGCCATGGAGTCGCGCTGTTTCGATCGGACGATCGGCACTGCAGAAGCGGCCGAAGCTTACCATCAGGATCGCGGAGACGACGTGTTCCATGGTTTATGGGCGGGATGAACGTGCGCGAAGTGCAGGGATGGGTGGAGGCGAGAGAACTGGAGGGGCATCGATACCGAGGACAGGCTCGTGCTTCCGTGGATGAGGCGGCGGCGGATTCGCAGGACAGTTGATTCGATTTCACTTGCATCCGAGCCAGTTTCACTTGCATCCAAGCCAGTTTCACTTGCGTCCGAGCCAGTTTCACTTGCATCCAGGCCGATTTCACTTGCATCCGGGCCAGTTTCACTTGCATCCGGGCCAGTTTCACTTGCATCCGGGCCAGTTTCACTTGCATCCGGGCCAGTTTCACTTGCATCCGGGCCAGTTTCACTTGCATCCAAGCCAGTTTCACTTGCATCCAAGCCAGTTTCACTTGCATCCAAGCCAGTTTCACTTGCATCCGAGCCAGTTTCACTTGCATCCGAGCCAGTTTCACTTGCATCCGAGCCAGTTTCACTTGCATCCGAGCCAGTTTCACTTGCATCCAAGCCAGTTTCACTTGCGTCCGAGCCAGTTTCACTTGCATCCGGGCCAGTTTCACTTGCATCCAAGCCAGTTTCACTTGCATCCGGGCCGGTTTCACTTGCATCCGGGCCGGTTTCACTTGCAAACGAGTTGGTTACGTTTGCGAATCAACCAATTTCGCTCGCGAATGAAGGCATTCGAAAATTGCCGGAATAACGGGAAAATACGTTGAAATACTGACTGCCTCACAATGAGCGCCGGGGCAATTAATTCACCCTTGCGTTCATGAGCGAACTGGCGTACCTTCATCAATGGTCCGGTCCGGAGGTCCTTACTGCTGTTGCAGCCAGGCCCTCCGGTGTCGCCCCGCCCGGGGCGTAGGTTCCGGCGACGAGCAGGTGTCTGGGTCCGACCAGCGGCCGCAATCCTAGGGGCTGCCGTCGGGCTCTCGCCGAGGCTCACCACTTTCCTGCGCAGCGTTCATCGAACGCGCAGGTGAGTGTCTGACCATGCAGCTGCAATCGTGCCGCTGCACCCGCCCCTTCCCTGTCCAGGGTCCATCCCCAGAAAGGAGTTTTGCCTATGACCATCCTTTGACAATTACGCATTTCCATTTCACACGAATTTCGACAATGACCACCATGAAAGGAGATTGAACCATGAGTAACGTCTTAGTACCGGAACCGGCCCAGGCGCCGGCAGCCAATCGATTCACCCCCGATGCACAGGAGCGCATGGCGCGTCTTCGCGCGATGGCCGCGGAGTTTCCCGACGCGGCGGAGCCGCAGACGCTGACGCCGAGTGACATCCGGCTCGCCCGCTACACGTCCGTGGCGTCGCTGGAGAAAGCGGCGCTCTTC
>QHVT01000016.1 GCA_003223645.1 Acidobacteriota bacterium
TCCCACGCAACCGCATCTCTCGTATCGCTGCCGCTGTCCCATGGCCAATCAGTTCCTCCTCCACGGTGCCCTTTGGCACCGCGTCGAGCATCTCTGATCCTTCTTGTTCTTGCACGGACTCCCTCCTTCGTCGTTGCTCCAGGAGGGGGGATTTTTAACTGGCCGGATGGGGGGATTTTAGGGTGGCCGCCGACAAGCTGTCCGCAATGGGGCGCGGCATGGTCCCACGTGGGGCGCTGACTGTCCGCAGTGGGGCGCGGCATAGTCCCACGTGGGACGCTGGCTGTCCGCAATGGGGCACAGCATGAACCCACGTGGGGCGCGGGCGGTCCGCAATGGGGCGCAGCATGAACCCTGCGCGGTGGTGTCACGCACGTGTACACCGGGCGTGCGGTCCTGCGACACGGGCGAGGTGCATAGACGAGTCATCGGTTCATCTTGACGCACGGCCGGCGTCCTCGCGACATGCTCAGCTCCACCATCTCTTCTCACTCCGGATCCCGATACGCCCAAAACGCCGCATTCGGTGTCTTTATCTAGGTGGGCCAGCACGTCCGTCGCATCGGGGTCACTGTGTTCGCGCTTCTGATCGCCGGCAGCATCCACGCGGGTGCGCTGCCGCGACGCAGGGCGCTGCTCATCGGCGTCAACGACTACTCGGCATCACGGCTGCCGCGTCGCGTGGCCGCCGGCGTGCCGCCGCCGCGTGACTGGGTGAACCTCACGGGCGCGCTGAACGATGTTGCGGCGATGCGCGATGCACTCATCGAGCTTCACGCATTCGACGCGCGCGATGTCGCGACGCTCACCGATCAACGGGCCACGCGTGCGGCGATCCTTGGAGCGCTCGAGGCGCTGATACGCAAGGCGGCGAAGGGAGATCTCGTCCTCTTTTATTTTTCCGGCCATGGCTCGCGGGTATTGAACTCGCGCTCCGACGAGCCGGACAAGCTCGATGAGTCGCTCGTGCCGGCGGACTCGCGCCTCGGCGTACGCGACATCCACGACAAAGAGCTGCGCGCGATGTTCAATCGGATCCTCGACAAAGGCGCGCAACTTCGCATCGTCCTCGACGCCTGCTTCAGCGGATCAGCCTTCCGCGGCTTGGCGACGCCGGACATGGCCCGAGGAATCCGGGCGGATCTGCGCGACGTCGCCGACGGCCCCTCGACAGCGCCGAAACCCGAGGAGCGCGGTGCGGTGGTGGTGGCCGCGTCGCAGGATCACGAGCTTGCGTTCGAATTCACGGACGAGGAGGGGAAGCGCCGCGGCGCGTTTTCGTGGGCGTGGGTTCACGCGATGCGGGATGCGGCGCCGGGCGAGCCGGCGATCGACACGTTCCTCCGCGCCAGTGCGCGCCTCGGCGCAATGGCCAGGCCGCAGCACGCGGTTTTCGCCGGCAACGATCGCGCGCGACAACAGCCGTTCATCGACTCCGGACCGCAGGACGTCCGCCATTCGCCGGTCGTGGCGGTGGCGCGCGTCCGTCGTGATGGAACGGTCGTGATCCATGGCGGCTGGCTGAACGGCCTCACCGTCGGAAGCGAGTTGCGTCTCCTCGGCCGAAAGGCGCCGAACGTGCGGATCGAGGTGAAGGCGCTCGATGGCCTCGCGCGCTGCGAAGGCCGCGCGAGTGACCCGAGGCGCGTGAAAGCAGGCTCGCTGCTCGAGATCGTCTCCTGGGCGGCGCCTCCTGCGCATGGGATGCGCATCTGGATTCCGCGAGCCCCGTCGACCGCGGCTGAGCTTGCGGCGCTCGCGCAAACCCTCGCTGCCGACGCATCGCGGCGCGGCATCACCTGGATCGAAGATCCGGTCGAAAAAACGCCGACGCATCTTCTTCGATGGAACGGGTCGCAGTGGGAGCTCATCGAGCCGAAGGCGCCGATCCGCCGTTGGACCGACCCGGCCGCAGCTCTCGCGTCGATTCCGCGCAACGCCGCGTTGTTCGTGCAGTGGCCGCTGCCGGATGCCACTTCGCAGCGCATCCTTCTGGGTCCCGGAACCCAGCACAGCGCGGTCGAGCGGGTGGGGGACGCGGTGAATGCCGCGTACGTACTCGCGGGACGCGCGACGAATCGCGGAATCGAATACGCGTGGGTGCGGCCGTTCGCGGTTGCCGGGTCGCCGGACGTGCTGCCGCCGCGTACGAACTGGGAGCCTGCGCAGTCGCCGACGACGCCATATGCGCTCACGGAGGCCGTTCTCCGATTGCAGCGCATCCGCGCATGGCAGCTCGTCGACTCGCCGGCGTCCGCGGAGTATCCGTACGGTCTCGTTCTTCGTCAGGAGGCGAAACGGGAGCTGGTGCGCGACGCCGTCCTCACCGCCGGCGAGCCCTACCACCTCGCGCTTCGCGCTACCGCCCGGCCGATGCCGCCGCGCGTTGCGCCGCGATACGTGTACGTATTCGTGATCGACAGCTTCGGCCGAAGTACTCTGCTGTTCCCACGCAACGCCGCGGTCGAGAACTGGTTTCCGCTGCCGTCCACCGGACCGCCGCCTGCCGAAATCGCGCCCGACGGGCAGCGCACGTTCCATGCCGCGGAGCCGTACGGCATCGACACGTACGCGCTCCTGTCCACCGACGAGCCATTGCCGAATCCGTGGATTCTCGAGTGGGACGGCGTGCGCACGCGCACCGGAGACGCAACGACGCCTCTCGAAGAGCTCCTCGTTTCGATCGGGTCGCCCGAACGCTCGGTCGTGCTGGAGCGGCTGCCGGTGCGGTGGTCGCTGCAGCGCCTCGTCTTTCGATCGATTGCGCCGGACGCAAAGAGGACCGCACCATGAGTAAACGATTTTTCGTCGGCCTCTTCCTGCTGGCTTTGGCGAATACGGCGATGGGGGAAGAACCCGACCGCCTCGCGAATCTCGGGGCGACATTCCGTACCGGCGATACGCAAGCGATCCGCGCGAAAGTGGTCGAGGCGCTCGAGGCTTACCAGAAAGAAAACAATACGCAGCAGGTGGCGCTTTGCCATCTGCTTCTCGGATCGATCGATTTGACGCTCGACCGCGAGGAGTCGGGGCTGGAGGCTCTCGACACGAGCGTCAAAGAATTCGAAGGTACCGGCGACCACTTCGCGGCCATTCTCGCGCTCATGAGCCTGGGCGTATTTCAGAAGCAGCAACTGCAGTTCGACGCATCGATCGTCACACTGGAGCACAGTCTCGCGGTCCTGGAAAAAGCGTCGATGCCGGGCGAGCGCTTTTCCTTCGAAGGACTGAAGTCGTTCGGCTCGTTCTTCAGCAACGACATCAACAAGCTCATGCCTCTGATGCCCGACTCCGAAATCGTCAAGCCAATGATGATTACGATGTTCGGGATCATGGTTCGGATGGAGCTCGGCTCCGCGCTCGTCGAAGCGAACCAGTTGCCGAGAGCGGAAGCAGAGCTGAATCGCGCGCGCGAAGTGGCCGCGGTTTTCGGCCCGATGTTCGACTCCTCGCTGCAAACCTATTTCGGCGATCTCCGCCGCCGCCAGTGGCGGCTCGACGAGGCGCGCACGCATTACCGGCAGGCCCTTCGCGGCACGCGGTTCATGCCGCCGTTCGCACACCAGGGCGGTTTCATCGAAGTGGAGATCCTCGACCGGCTGGCGGACGTGGAGATCCTGTGCGGCCGCGTCGATGATGCGATGGCGTGGAACAACCAGGCAATCGCGCTCATCGCGGCGTCGAAGAACCCGCAGCGCGACGCGGCGATTCTGAATGCGCGCGGCAGCCTGCTGCTGCGCGCCGGCCGCCTCGATGAGGCGGAAGGAGCCTTCGAGGATTCGCTCGCGATCGCCACGGATGCCGGCGACGGATACCGGCGCGGCGCGGTGCTCTCCGATCTCGGTCAGCTCAACATGGTGCGCGGCCGATACGGAACCGCGGTGCAACAGCTCGAGCAGGCGATCAAGCTCCTCGCCGAAACGAAGAACCGGGCCGCGGAGTCGGAAGCGTGGCTGAAGCTGTCGGAGATCGATACGACCATCGGCGCGCGCGACTCGGCCAAACTCGCCATCGAGAAAGCTCGGGAACTGGCGGTGAAGAGCAAGTTCCGAACGTCGCAAGCGTCCGTCGAGATGATCGATGCCGCGCGGCGGTTCATGAACGGCGAGATCGGAGCGGACGAGCTGCATGCGGCCGTCCGCCGCCCGTTCGAGCTTCCTGAAACAAGCGATGTGATGCCGCCGAACGCGGCCGATTTCCTCGAAAGTGTCTTCTCGCTGAGAGTGACCAATCCGAACGCACTTCGCATCGACGATGCGGGAAACACTTTGGGACTCTCCGTCCTGGTGGCGATGCTCGAAGGCAAGCTCCTGGCGGACAAGGGCGATCTCGCCGCCGCGCGCATGGTCCTGCAAAAGGGATTGAGCATGAATCCGAGCCGCGACCTCCGCGCCGGCTTCCACGCACTCATCGGTGCGACGTGGGTGCGGCAAGGAGACATGGCGAAAGCGACGGAGAGTTTCTCCGATGCGGCGAAGTCTCTCGAGATGGCAGTCGACGACATGCGCGTGGAAGAGATGCTCAGCGACTATCTCGGAACCGGCCGCGGGTTCTATTACGTGCTGCTCGTGGAGAGCTTGGCACGCCAAGGGCGATTCGCGGATGCATTCGATCAATCGGAGCGCGCGCGTTCCCGCGCGTTCCTGCAGCTCCTCGGCAATACACGGCTCGAGCCGCGCCGCGGAGCGGATGTCCAGCTCGCACGCGAAGCCGAGACCCTGCGAACGCAGGTCGCCGCGTGGGAGCGGCAGTTGCCGTCCGCATCCGAGCCCGATGCGCGAAAGATGCGCAGCGACCTCCGCGAGGCGCGCGTGCGGTATGGCGCGCTGCTCACGCGCATCAAGACCTCGAGCTCGGAGTACGCATCGCTCGTCAGCGTGAAGCCGCTGAATCTCGAGGAAATCCGCGGCGCGCTGCCGCCTGACACCACGCTCGTCAGCTACTTCGTCACTCCTTGGAACGTGCACGCATGGGTGGTCGATCGCACCACGCTGCAGCACGTGGCCATGCCGGCCGATGCGAAGGCGCTCGCGCGCGCGGCGTGCTGGCCGGGGCAGGTCGATGCGCGCGGCGTCGTCGTCGAAGACGACCAGCGCTGCGGCGGATACGCGAATCCGGAGGAGGTCTACGACCTGCTGTTCGCCCGCGTTCGTCCGCTCATCGCCAACCGGAAAGTGCTCATCGTTCCACACGGACCGCTGCACTACATTCCCTTCGCGGCACTGCGCGACCCGAAGAGCGGCCGCTATCTGATCGAGGACTTCACGATCACGTATGCGCCCAGCGCGAGCGCGCTGCGGTTCCTGCACGAAAAGGAGTCGCCGGTCGACGGCGGCGCCCTGGTCCTCGGCAATCCGAAAGGATGGGCGGGGCGCGATCTTCCGAATGCGACGGTCGAGGCCACGCGCGTGGCGGACGCATTCGGAACGCGGCCGCTGCTCGCGGCGGACGCGATGGAGAGCCGGCTCTATGAATTGAACGGGAAAGTGGATCTGATCCATCTCGCGGCGCACGGCAGCTACGACGAGGACAATCCGCTCTTCAGCCGGATCGTGCTCGCGCCGGGCGACGGCCGCGACGGAAACCTGGAAGTGCACGAGATTCTCACCGAGCTCGATCTGACGGGCGTCAATCTCGTCGTCCTCGCGGCCTGCGACAGCGCACTCGGAAAGCGGAACAGCGGAGACGACGTCGTCGGATTGACCCGTGCGCTCCTGTACGCCGGGTCGCCGGGCGTGATCTCGACGCTCTGGAGGATCAATGACGAGGCGACGGCGGCGCTGATGGACGAGTTCTATCGACACCTCCTCGCCGGCGATTCGGCGGCGGATGCGCTGCGAGCCGCCCAACTGTCGATGCTGCATGGCGACGCGTTCAGCGATCCGAGGCAATGGGCGGCGTTTGTGCTCTCGGGAAATCCCGAAGGGCGGTGGTCTCCACGTGCTGCGTCATCGGGATCCGGCCGCTGAGGCGCGGTGGAGCTCTAAGAGGAAACGCGAATGGCAAACGTCGCCAGATGTTCGGCTTCGCCGTCGTCGAGGCCATAGAGAACCAGTTCATAAAGGCCGGGCGGGAGTTTTTTCGTCGAGAGAGGCACGGCATAGACGCCGGGCTGTTCGGGATGCTCGTGATCGCGGCTCCATAAGGACCGGGCAGGTGCGCTGCCGAGATCGAGAAACACGAGCCGATACTCGCGATACTCGCGGTCGGGAGTGAACACCAGCTCGAGCCGGTAATCGCGGTCCTGCTCGAGCAGAATGGGAGGAGGTGCCGATGCGCCTCCGCGCGCGCCGATGTCGGTGGGATACACCTTGCGTGTCACCGCGATGCTGGCCGCCGGCCCGGATTTAAAGAGCCCGGCCACGATCGCTCCGATGGCGAGGACGACGATCAGACCCGCGGCTACGGCGAAAGCGGGACGAGGCAAGCGTTTTGGAAACGGGAGGGGCTTCGGAACGGGCGTCGGGGCAGCGGCCGGGGTGGCGGCGGGGGTCTGGGTGGCGGCGGGGGTGATGCCGGTCTTGCGGCGGATGGCGGCGAGATCCGCCGCGAGCTCCTCCGCCGTCAGCACTCCCGCCGTATCCGCCGGAAACGGCTCGATCATCGCTCGCGCCATTTCCGGGTAATACGCCAGCAGCTTCCGCACGCGTTCCGCTTCCGCTTCCGGTAATTTGTTTTCAAAGAGAGCCTCGACTTCGTCCACCGTGGGAGGATCGAGCCGTTTTCGTCCTTCGGCGATCACGTCACGGTAGGCGTCTTTCCAACCCGATGAGTCATTCATGAGCCGCCATCCAATCCTAGCGCGTCTTTGCCGAGGAGCTTCTTCAAACGATCGCGCGCCGCTTTGATCCGCGACTTCACGGCCGACTTGCCGATGCCGAGAATGTCACCCATCTCCGCGTAAGAAAATCCCGCCAGAAGAAACAGGATGCAAGTGCGATCCTTCTCGTTGAGCTGAGCGATGGCGTGATAGTAGCGCTTCGCGGACTCCTCCTGCTCGAAGAGCGCATCCGGCTGCTGGGTGGGATCCGACGGCCGCGTGGCGAGCGCCTCCTCCGGCACGTTTTCGCCCTCCCGTTTTTGCGTATGTTGATCGCGAATTCGATTCACTGCGAGCCGCCGCGCGATCTTTTGCAAGAACGCCCACTTCGACTCGCCGCGATACCCGCTCATGCTTTGATAGACACGGAGGAATACGTCCTGGGCGAGCTCCCGCGCTTCATCGAGAGGATGACCGAGCTGTTTCAATAAGCTCACGATGCCGGGATAGTAGGCATAAAGCTTTTCGAATTGCCGGTCCTGCTCCTCTTTGCGCTTCCGCTCTTCCTCTTCCGGGCTCTGCCGCTCTTCCTCGGCCAGGCGTTTGGGCAGTTCTTCCTCGTCGTCGATCATCTTCGGAATGTCTATATCATTATCTAACCCTTTCAGCAGGTAAAGATTGCGGAGTCTATGTGACGAATTTCTCTTTCGAATTCGGCCGGCGAACGTGCACCCTTTTTACGCTTCTTCTCGTTCTCTCGATGGCGTGCGGGAAGGAGAAGCCTGCCGCTCCGTCGTCTAACAGGCCGCCCGCCGCCCGGCCGGCCGCGCCGCGCGAGACCACCGCGTGGCTGACGGGATATGACCAATGGCGCCCATGCAGAAGCACGCTCGGGCCGGGAGAGGTCCTGGAGGAGGGCGATTGCGGCCCGAACGTGATCCCGGACCAACTGGTGCGCAACCTTCGGACGGATCCCGTGTCCATCTCTTCCAGCGAGTGCAATCAATTGATGGAGACCGAACGAGAAGCCGTGCAGCTGCTGGCGCATGTGCCGGGATGCGTGGACGCGGTGGTGGCGAAGCTGGCCGGTTTCGCGGCGACGCGGAACGATGCTGCCGTCATGAGCGATCTCTCCGCCGCGTATTACACGCGTGCACAGCGGAAACATCAGCCCTGGGATCTCGTCCGCGCGCTCGATGCCGCCGAACAGGCCGCGACTCTTGCTCCCGGCCTCATCCCCGCGCGATTCAATCGTGCGCTCGCGGAGGAAGCTCTCGGATTTTTCGACCAGTCGATTGCATCGTGGGACGCCCTGAGCAGAACCGCCGGCCCGGGGTGGGCGCGTGACGCTGCCGCTCATTACAGCCGCCTGCGCTCCGAGCAGGCAATTCAATGGGATGAAGAGCGCCTCGTGCGCGCGGCGCAATCCGGAAATTCGCGCACGATGGAGGATCTCGTGAGTCCGTATCGCGCCACCGTGCAGCGGTATGTCGGGGAAACGGTCTTGCCGGAATGGGCGCAAGCGTCGGAAGGCGGCCGATCGAAAGAGGCGGCCGAACGATTGTTACTGGCCCATGCAATCGCATCCGCGCTGGCCCGGCTGACGAAGGATCGCTATCTACTCGAAATCGTCGACGCCGTCCGCACCTGTGACGACCCGGAACGATTGCGGCAGCTGCGCCTCGGCCATCTGGCGTTTGCCGAGGCCCGTGACGTCGAAATGCGTCTCAATGGCAAAGCAGCGGAGCGTCCTTATTGGAAAGCCGAGCAGATTCTGACGGAGGCCGGCAGCCCGCTTCGATTCAGCGCCGCCGTCGGTCACGTCACGGCGCTGACGCAAGCGAAAAAAACAGGCGAAGCGGTCGCAGAGCTTCGTCGTGTCGAAGACGCAGTGCGCGGCCGATACCCCTCCGTGCTCGCGCGCGTGCATCGGGCTCGTGGGTATCTCTACGTCGTACAAGGCCGGTATTTCGACGCATTGGCGGAGTACGACCGGGCGCAGAGGGTTGTCGAGAGCATCGGTGACACGGAAGAGCTGAGCGAGATCACCTCGAAGAAGATCGGGGTCCTTCGCACGATCGGCGAGCGCGATCTGACCTGGACGGAAATCGTTCGTACCTGGAGGCATCCCTCGGCGATCCTGCGGCCGGCCGCGCGCCATTATTTCCTCGGCGAATGCGCATTATCGGCGGTGGACCTCGGATATCCGCGGGTCGGACTGCAGTACCAGGAATTGGCGGTTCGCCTCCTCGAGGACGAGATCGGCCGCAGTGGCGCCGGGGGTCCATTGCAGGGTTTACGCGCCAATCTCGGCATCGCCTTGCGCGTGCGCGCCAACATTCGTCTGCGGCTCGGTGACCGCAAGGGCGCCGAAGCGGACCTCGTGCTGGCCAAGCCTCTCATTGGCAACGAGGATGCGCCGATCCCGATCGGATATCGGGCGCGTCTTGCGGAGGTCGAGGCCCAGGAACTGGCCGGCCGCGATCGCAAGGCGGCAATCGGCAAATTCACCGAAGCGATCCGATATGCGAGAGAAACGAATTACAACACCCTCCTGGCATCGCTGCTCGTGCAGCGTGCCGAGCAGGAGCGGCTCGAGGGCGACCGCCCGGCTGCACTGCGCGACCTGCACGATGCCATCGAGCAGTTGCGCAAGGAAGAGAAGGCCGTGCTGGCCTCGACCGCGCCCGCATCGCAGGCGGAACGATTGTGGTCTTCCTATTTCTCGTGCCGGCAGGAAGCGTACCGGCAGCTGATCCGGCAGTTGATCGAAACAGGAGGTGAGAAGGAAGCGGAGGAAGCCTTCGCCTATGCGGAAAAAGCGCGCGGGTCGGAGCCGCTGCATCGCCTGTTGCAGCGCGACGATCTGCCGCCTGAATTTCGTCAGGAGATTCGGAATGGCGAGCCGTTCGGGCTCGACGACATCGCCGGAGTGCTTCCGGACGGAACGTTCCTGCTGCAGTACTGCGTCCTCGACGACAGGACCTACGTCTGGATCGTATGGCACGGCGACCATGAACGGCGCACGCTGCAGGTCGGGAACGCTGCGATTGCACGGTGGTCCGCGGACTTGCTACAGGCCGGCGAGGAGCACGCCGAGGCATTCGAAGCGGGACTCGCGGCTCCGTATCAGGCGTTGTTGGCGGAGCCGATTGCGCGGATTGCGAAGTTGCACGGCAAGAACACGATTCCAAGGGTCGTCATCGTTCCCGACCGCGCAATGCACGGCCTGCCGTTTTCGGCCCTGCGCAACGGCAACCGCTATGTCGTGCGCGACTATGTGATTTCCGTCGCCGCCAGCGGGACGCTCTATGCGTTTTCACTGGCGCAGGACCGGCAATTGTCGTTGTCGGAACCGGAGTCGGTGCTGTTGGTCTCCGATCCGGCGTTCGATGAAAACCTCCATGTGGCGCATGGACTGAAGCGCCTGCAAACGGCGCGCTATGAGCGCGAGCGCATCGAACAACTCTATCGATCCGTCATTGACGTGCGGCCTCCGCTGGAGGGTGCCGCGGCGACGGTTCCCGCGTTCGTGAGCCTGGCGGCGGACAGCACCATCGTTCACGTCATTGCCCACGGTGTGGCGAACCCCGACGTCCCTTCCAACTCGTTTCTCCTCCTGGCTCCGGCGGAGAACGACTCGGGCCTGCTCAATGTGGAGAAACTGCTCCGGCAGCTGCGGCTGAAGAAAACACGCCTAGTCGTTCTGTCGGCATGCAGCAGCGCGGGAGGAACGGCGGTCGGCCCCGAGGGGCTCGCTCCGCTCGTGAGGCCGATCATCACCGCCGGCGCGCCGGGAGTGGTCGGTACGCTCTGGAAGGTATGGGACGCGCGCGTAACCGCCGATTTTCTCGTCTTTTTTCACCAGCATTATCGCGAAGGCCATGACGCGGACGAAGCGTTGCGGCTGGCTCAACTGGACATGCTCGATGGAGACATCGCGCATCAATCGGCCGCGGCATGGGCACCGTTCCAGGCGATCGGCTATGCCTCATCGCCATTCCGGCCTTCTCAATGACAAGGAGATTTCAATGGACGGGTTCACTCTCAAGATTTTCTTCAGTGGTCTCATCGCCCTCCTGCCGAGCAGCGACGGCAAAGAACTGACCGTGCTGCTCGTCAACAGCGGACACGAATACCGATTGGCCGACGATTCCGAACTGGCGCATCACCGCCCGCTGCTCCTGGCCCGCGCAGCCCGTTGCGAACAAACGTGCACGACGCCGGATCAGGCGGCAATCGCTCAATACATTTATGCGAAAAAGACCCCCGATCAGGCGGCAACCGCGCTCAACGGCGCGCTTGCCGGCGGCGGCGCGTGGCAGCTGTCCGGATCGGATCTCACTCTGCCGGACCTGCCCGACAATCTCTCGATCCAGAAGGATGTACGCGGCCATTTGCAGGACGGCTCCCTGCAGCGCGTGCCGACGACGGCGGCGGAGCGTGAGGATTTCAGCTGGGTCGCGAGTCTCGGCGCCATTGCACCGGGGATTGGGGGCTTCACGAGCTGGGCGACGGCGACGGAGCCGCCTCCCAGCTGCAAGGTTGCGGCGCGATTGAAATTGCGCAGCGGCAGGGTCTTCACGTACTCGTTGATCAAAGTCGATGGGAAGGCGAAGCCGATTCACTTCCGCAAGCCCTCCGGTGAAGGCCCCGACGCCACATATTCGCAGGCCCTGGCGAATTGGGTCGCGGCCGAGATTCACGTTCCCGGTGATTTCGTCGAGATCGTCGACCAGAATTTCGATGACCGCGAGCGCGTCCGGACGATGAAGCTCTATCCGCAGGAGGGCAAAGTCGAAGTGGCCATCCTGAACCTGCCGGATTTCGAAGCGCCCGCTCCCGATGCGGAAGCACCGGCGCCGGCGCCGGGACAGCACTTTCAAATCTATTACGATCTCGTGAAGACGCCGCCTGCGCGCGCGGCGCGGCCCGTTCCGCATCTGGCGCTGGCGCCTCCGGCGTCGGAACCTCAGACCGATTGGGGCACATTGCATCCACGGGCGGCGCTCTGGTCGGATCTTCTCGAGCAACTCAATCTCAGTCCGCGGGGCAAAGGGCCCTATGACCTCTCGCTCTGCCCGGTGGCCGAGCCCTGAACGCACGGGAAACATGAGCGAAACCGACAGTCATCTGGAAATCGCGAGGGAGAATCTCGCGCTCTATCGTTCCGAAGTCCGGGAATTGCGGCGGCAGTTCTGTCTGGGCTTGTTGTCCGCCATTGCAGGCCTGATCGGCGCGGTTGCCGCACTGCTCGCGTTGCTGATCGCGATACGGCCGCTGGCCAGGGCGGCCGAGCACGTGGAAGACACGTCGCGAAACGTGAAGAGCATCGAGACCGCGATTCTCAGCAATCGATTGACGATTCTGTCGTTGTCCAATGGCGACGAGGTTTCGCGGAATGAAACCGTGAGCGGCCTGACCCCATTTACGCACCGGCGGCACTACCTGGTCGTGGCGCCGGTGAACATCGGCGACTCGTATGTACAGGATGCGATGACGCCGCGGCCGGACGGAACCTGGACCGGAACCGCGAAATTCGGTTCCGGCGACACCGGCCGCGGCGAGCGATTCAGCGTTCGTTGTCTGGCGACGGAAGGGGAACTGAGAACCGGCTCTCTGGCGTCGCAGTCACTGCCTTCCGACGCCGTGTTCTCCGCTCCAGTGATCGTCGTACGAACGCAGTGATCAAAAGGGGGAGTTGTTATGTATGGCCGGCGCGGTACCGTAATCGTTCTCTCGTTCCTGGTGCTCACTGTTCTGTCTTGCAGACATGAATGCGAAAACGCAGTGGCGGCGAATGCGCCGGTGTCGATCCTGACGCCGTGCGATCAATCCGCGGTCGGCTGGCACACCCTGATTCGCGGGCGCGTTTCCAATCCCAAGGCGATCGTGCACGTGATCATCCATCCGCTCGAAGTCAACGAGCACTGGGTCCAGCCGAAAATCGACGTCAAATCCGACGGCACATGGGAAGTGCTCGCCTATTTCGGCCGGGATGGCTCCGTCGATCACGGGAAACCGTTCGAGCTCGCGGCCGTCGTCAATCCGAAAACCCTGCTCGAAGAGGCGGACCAGCTGCCCGACTGGCCGGACGCGGAAGCGCGATCGGACATCGTGCGAGTCAGGCGCGATTGAAGCGGCCGTCTCATTCTTTCACGAGTTGGAAGCTCGCACTCCTGGTTCGCGCGCCGTCGGATTGGGCGACATTCAGAACCTCGCCGGGCCCGGCCATGCCGCGTCCGCGCGACGCGCGCTCCGCTACGGCAGATGTCTGGCACGCCGCAATCGCCATCTTCTTGCTGCCGCCGTCCGTCGTGAACTGAATTCCCCTGGCCGCGTTGCGCTCGCGATTTTCGCGGACCCATGCAAGCACACGGTCGTTCACATCATCGGCGAAGGCATTGATGGTAATGAGTCCGCGCTCGTCTGCTGGCGCGGAACAATGCAGGCCGTCGAGAACGGCCGCCGTGAAGACACCGTTCTTGCGGTCATCGAGGCACAGATATTGGTGCAAGCCATGGCGCCACGAAACATACGAGAGCCCAGACATTCGAAAGTGTCGCGGCGATTCTCGAAGTCAGGCTTTATAAGATTCGCAGTGATGCTCGGTCGGAATAGTTACGACCCTGTCACCATAGGACTTGCATATTGGATGTTCGGGTCGTTAGTGGTGTTGTCTGTGGTAGACCCGTAGACAATTACGCTGCCGCTCGATATGGTAATCGCAATCGACTGATTGGCGCTGATGGCGAAACCACTAAAAAAGTTGGTAGAGTCAACCTGCTCGAACCAGTTGGGTGGATAGGATTTAGTGACGCTACGAACAGCCGCTCCGTTGGCGTCGCGCAAGACAGCGGTCAGGGACGCACCCAGGAGCAGTGTCCGGACGCCAATGTTGAATCGGGTCTTCGCCGGATCAACCGGGGTCACAAGGAATCCGGTGGTTGCAGCGTTCAACACTCGGACATCGGATAGGTCGATGAGATCTTCGGTAAGTCCTGCCGTGCCGGCCGAGCCCGCGTCATTGAACACTCTGGTGATAATGATAGGCCTCAGGGCGGTTTGCGTCGTCAGTAGATCAATACTTCCCGTTCCGGAACGGCCGAATGTCGTCCCGATATCCGGGAAGGATAGGATTTGGCCGGCGCCAACAGTGTACGTTACAGTGGGATCCGATGCCGTGCCGCTCGTGCCGGCGGGGTGGAACACTAGCTTACCTGTGATCGCGCCATTCGTGACGCCGGCTCCGCACAGAAGCTGCAGGGACGTCCGAAAATTTGATCCATTCGCGCCGGCCGCCGATCCGACCACGGGAATAACGGCTCGAAGGACGTCCTCCGTCTCGATGCCGGTTCCGGCAAGGGCAAGGCGTTCTCCAAAAATGTAGTTATAGCCGGCCGAATATGGGCCCCTGAAGTCAGACGAAAAGTACGCATACGTTGCGTTCTGTTCATGGAAGAGCATCGGAGTTCCGCAATTTGTGAGGCGTGTGATTCCGATGACGTCACCCTTGAGCACTGGAACAGGGGGCGACAATGGCATGGTAACGTCGGTTGCGGAGACCGTGAAGGGACCACGTTCGGCGACCATGGTGAGCTTTGTACTCGGACGAAAGAATTTAATTTTCAAGGCATTCGAGCAGCCGGCGGTAGACCAGTAGAAATGAACAGACGTCACGATCCCGGTGGCACTCGCAGGTGCGAACAAGTCAATGACGGTTCGCACCTGTTCCGAGTTTGAATCGCCGCCCGCGCTGGGAAAACCCGAAAAGTCAGGTCCAATGGTGAGAACCTGCGAAAAAGCAGCGCCGGCAGGCAAAAAAATGAGATACGCCATGAGAAAGACCCTTGCACGCACGACAGTCCACTTGCTGTAAACCGCGGATCCCGGGCCGCCGATAAATTGACCGGACATGCTACCTCCCACAAGCCGATTGCCGCCCGCCGCAACCGGAGGTCGGCGCGCTATTGAATAGATAGACACGCATTCGTGCAGTTTGTCGGCGCTACGCATCCCTCCATGCGGCCTGGCATCGTAGCCTTGCCCCCACCCGTTCGCTGCGATTCGTGTCCATGCAGACATGCGAAGAGGCACGATCGCTCTAGCGCTGTTCTGTTTCCTCTGGAACCACCAGGCGGAGGCAGAGGTCCCGCGCAGGCGCGCGCTGCTGGTCGGGATCAACGACTACTCGGCGTCGCGCATTCATCTGCCGCGGCGGGCGGCCGCACGAGGGCGCGATCTGGGAGATCTCGACGGCGCGGTGACGGACGTCGAGACGATGAGGGAACTGCTGGTCGCGCGCTACGGCTTCGAACGTGCGGACATCGTCATGCTGCCGAACCAGAAGGCCACCCGCAGCGCCATTCTCGAGGCGCTTCGGAATCATTTGCTCGCGCCGGCGAAGAAAGGCGATGTCCTTCTCTTCTACTACTCGGGCCACGGGTCGCAGGTGAAGAACACGCGCTCCGCTGAGCGCGATCAGCTCGACGAGTCGCTCGTGCCCGCGGACTCTCGCCTCGGCGCGCCCGATATTCGCGACAAGGAGCTCGCTCCGATCTTCAATGCGATTCTGGATCGCGGCGCGCGCCTGACCATCGTCCTCGATGCCTGCCACAGCGGCTCCGGCGCGCGCGGGATCGATCCAACAAGGCGCGTGCGCGGTGTGAAGCCGGATCTCCGCGATGTTGCGGATGCGGAAATCGTGATGCGTCCCGAAGATCGGGGCGCGCTGGTGCTCTCCGCTGCGCAGGACCTCGATCAGGCCTTCGAGACCCTCGACGAGCGGAATGTGATTCGCGGCGCGTTTTCGTGGGCGCTCGCGCGCGCGATCCGCGACGCGGTGCCGGGCGAATCGGCGGATGACACGTTTCTGCGCGCGCGGGCGCGGCTGCGAGTCGATGCGCCATCGCAGGAACCGGTGCTCGCCGGCCGCGCCGGTGTGCGGCTCGCTCCTTTTCTTGCCGACGGCACGGAACGGCGCGCGCGGCGGCCGCGCACTGTGCTTGCGGTGGAGCAGCCCACGCGTGGAGAGACGTACCTGCTTCAGGGCGGGTGGGTGGACGGTGTGACGGTGGGCAGCGAGTTGCGCGTCGCCGGCCAGAATGGCGCGCGGCTCGAGGTGACGGCGCTCCATGGCCTCCTGCAGTGCGAAGCACGGCTCGTGGCCTCGACGCGTGCGGATCTGCAGCCGGGAACGCTCCTCGAAGTCGTTGCGTGGGCGGAGCCGCCGGGCCGGCCGTTGCGTGTCTGGGTGCCCCGCGCCACCGATCCCGTTTTCGGCGACGCGCGCATCCTTCGCAGGGAAGCGCTCAGTCGAGGGATCGACGTCATCGACGATCCGACCGATACCATGCCGAAGCATCTCCTCCGCTGGCGCAATGCTGCCTGGGAGCTCGTCGCCGGCGGCCGCGTCATGACGGCGGATCGACTGCGGCAGATTCCTGCCGGCGATTCTCTCTTTCTGCAACTGCCCGTCTCGCCGCGTGTAGCCGGCGAGATCGGAGCCTTGAATGACGTCGAAATGACCTCCGGCCCGGAGATGGCGGACTACATTCTCGTCGGGCGTTTCGCCGGAAGCCGGATCGAGTACGCGTGGGTGTGTCCGCTGCTCACGCGGGCCGACGCCGCGCGTGCGGTGACGCCGGTGCGCAGTGCGTGGATCGCCGACGGCAGGCGGGATACCGCGCTCGTCTTGCGCAGCGCGCTCGAGCGTCTTCGCCGCATTCACGGCTGGCATGAACTGGCCTCGCCCGCGGCTGCCGATCCACATTATCGCCTCGCCATCCGGCGCTCGAGGGACGGGCAGCTCGTCGAGAACGGAACGCTTTCCGGCAATGAGATCTATCGGCTCGTACTGCGCGCGCGGGAGAACGCGCCGGGTCCGATTTACGCGCGCTACGTCTATGCGTTCGTCATCGATCGCGATGGCAAAGGCGTGCTCTTGTTCCCGGACTCCGCGAGCGGATCGGTCGAAAATCTCCTGCCCGTCACCCCCAATCCCGGCCGGCCATTGCGCGATCCACCTCGGGAAATTCCGCTCGGCCGGTTTCGCGTGACGGAGCCTTACGGACTCGATACCTACTTTCTGTTGCTGACGGACGAGCCGGTGACGACGCTCGCGAATCTGGAGGGCGACGCCGTGCGCAGCCTCGAGCCGTCGCCGAAGACGGTGCTCGAGAAGTTGCTGGCCCGCCCGATTTCGGGAACGCGCGGCCTCGACGCTTCGAGCCACACGCCGCCGAACTGGTCGATCGAGAAAGTGACATACCAGTCCGGGGCTCCGAAACGAGCATCGCGATGACGATGCGCAGGGTTGCGATCAGAGCGACGAGACCGAGATGGACCATGTCGCCGGTGCGAGATTGTCGATCTTCGGCAGCTGGCAATGCAGTGAGGCGACCGCCTCACCGCACGCGATACACCCTCACCGGGCTGCTCGCTTCGCACGTTGCAGGAACGCGGAGGACGATCTTCCGGCCGTCGAACGGATTGTCGGTCTTGCAGGCGAGCAGGTAGATCCTGAAGAATTCGCCCACGCCGTCCACCTCGTTGCCGAGGTAGATCGACCCGTTGACGGAGCCGTCGTCTCCGATGCTGTGAATGCGCGGCTGAATGTGCAGCCGCGGCGCCCACAGTTCCGGCTCCACGGCGAAGAACGCATGCGTTCCTTTCGGGACCCGTCCTTCCGCCTCAATACGAAAACATGCCCGCTCGGACTTCGGGCAGCCGGTGTCGCCGTCGGCGCCGACTTTCTGTCCCGCCGCCGGCCGTGTAACGACGGGACGATCGGCTGCCTGAGCCAGGCAACATGGAATCAGCAGCGAAACCGCGATGAACGATCCAAAGGCTCTCATTGGTTTCCCTCCAGGCTCACGTCGTTCGGACCGAGCCAATAGACGATGTTCTCCGCGCGATGCTCGAGCGGGACGGCGGGAAAGTGTTCCTCGCCGCGCAGGAACGTGCCGTCTGCGGAGAGTGCGGCATAAATGCGGAACGCGTCCTCGTCGCCGTAGCCGGCGTGGATGCGCGTGATCGCGCCGGCCGTGGCGGGCACCGGCTCGGGATTCTGCTTCCAGCATTCTCCCGTGCTCGCGGCGCAGACGAGCGCCGTGACGTAAAGCGACGGCACGAAGACCTCGACGTCGATCGAGTCCGACGGAGCGACGCGCGAGTCCGGCAGCGGATGGACGATCCGCGCGATCTTGTCAGGCGGAATGCAGCCGAAAAGAGGAAGGTCCGCCAATCCGCCGAAGCGCGATTCCGGATTCTGCAAGCCGTGCGAAGCCTCGGGCACCCGACGGCTGGCGAACGCACCGAGCGCCGCCGGCGTGATGAATCCGTTCGCGGCGGCGGCGCGGCAGCGTAGTCCGTCGAGAACCGCGCGCGTGAAGTAGCCGTTGCGGAGCTCCTCGTCCGGCCTGGCGAAGCCGCCGGGCCCGGAGGCGGAGAAGATTGCGTACTCACCGGGGAAGCGCAGATCTTCGAACAGGCGCGAAGGCGTGGGGTACGGCGCGCGGCAAGCGTCGATGAAGAGCAGCACGCGATGCCCGTGGCCCGAAGGGATCGCCTGCAGCATGCCGTTCAGCTCGACGCCGGTTGGGGATTTCGCGTCCGACTGCGGCATCAACAGGATGTGCGCACCGCGGTCGGTCATGCCGTGCGTGGCGATGAAGAGAATCAACACGCCGTCCTGTCCGACTTTCTCGCCATACTCTGAGATGAGTGCATAGACGCGCTCGGCGTCGAACTCTTCGACGATCACCGATCCCTCGTGCTGCAGCATGAGCAGGTGCGCCTGCGACGCCCGTTTGTCGGGACGTCCGGAGAGCAGCAGCAGCAGGCGATCGGCGGGCAGCAGCGACGGCAGCTCCTTGGCCAACGTCCAGGAGAAATCGGTGGCGTCGTCGGCCGCGTACTGAACATCGGGCGGCACGGCGGCGGAGACAAACGTCTCGACGCCGATGACGATGGCCACCGACTGGCTCCAGTCGATCGCTTCGCGAACGGTCGTCCGGACAGGCAGGAGTGCCTGTCTTCGCTCTGCCGGCGCGCGCACGCGCACGGGTGGCGGTGGATTTCCGCCGCAGGTCATCAGTGCGACGATCAATGAAGAAAGAGCCGCGCGTCGCATGGCTGATGGGAAAAGACACGCACGGCCGACAAAGTTGCGGCCGCGGTGTCTTCTGCGAGTGTGAAACCCGCGTTGGCACTCGCGCTCCTCCTTCTCGTCGCAACCCCGGTGCGCGCCGGCTCGGGCCTCGACCTGGTCATGCTCGTCGACCGGTCGACGAGCATGGCTCGGAATCCGCGGCTCGCGTCGCTGCTATTGCGGATGACACTCGATCTCGTGGCGCAGAACGCGCGGGCGAATCGCGTCGATCACCAGCTGGCGGTGGTCACATTTGGCGCGGCGCCGCGTATCGATCTGCCGTTCACTTCGATTCGCGCCGAAGAGCTGCCGCGCCTGCGCCGGTTCGCGGATGGCCTGCCGGCGGAAGATCGCGGGGACACGGACGTCCTCGCGGCATTCATGGCCACGGAGAAACTCTTTCGCGAGTTGCCGGCCGATCCGTCGCGGCGTCGCGCGGTCGTTTTGTTGACGGATGGCGTGCCGTACGTGCGCGGCGTGGCGATGCCGGCGTATCGTGCCGCGCTGCAGCGCCTCGTGCACGAGCAGTTCTCTCGCGCGAACATCAGCATCGAGGTCCTACTCCTGGCGTCGGGACGCGAAGCCGCGGACCGCCCGCTCTTGCGGGACATCGCGGGCAATGTCGAAGTGGTGAGCCGTGAGCCCGACCTGCTGCTCGCCCGCGCGCATGGCGTGCTCGCGCAGCTCGCCGGCACGCGCACGGTCGCGAGCGCGCCGGCAAAAGGGGAGGCTGCGATCGACACGCTCGTCGTTGCTCCCTATCTCGACCTCATCGTGCTCGACGTCTTTCGCGGATCGCCTGACGCCGAAGTCGCGATCTTTCCGCCGGGAAAGACGACGCCGGTCCGCGGCGGAGTCGACGGCGCGGAGTCGTTTGCGCTGGGTGATGTCATGGCCACGCTCGTCGTTCCGCATCCTTCGCCGGGCCAGTGGCTGATCCGGAAATCGAGCGCCGGCGCGCGCGTGCGTATTCTTTCCCAGCAGTTCTTTCCGCGGGGATTGCTCGTGCGTCCTCCGGCGGCCGATGCGCTCCGCCAGTACGACCGCGTGGCGATCGCCTATCGTGTGATCGACGGCAGCGGATTGCCGCTCGCGGAGCTACGGGATTATCAACTGTCGCTCGAGGTCACGCTCGTGAAGCCGAACGGCGTCTCGACCGTGGTACCGATGACGGGCGACGCCGGCAGCAAGTCGGTGTTTCGCAGCATGCAGGAAGCGGAGTGTGAGCTGGCCGGCCACTACTGGACGGACGTGCGAATCACCACCGTTGATGACGACGGGCGGCGGCTCGATGTTTTCCGCGACCGCTGGTCGGGGTTCTCGGTCGTGCCGGCGTCGCGCGTCGACTGCCGCGTCAGCGCGTCGGGAACGACGGCGTGGCTGCCGATGACGACGCGCATCGAATGCGTCGAGGCGGGAGACCGCCCGATCGAGATGAGCGCGCTCGCGAACGGCTCGCCGGCCGATCTCTTTCACGCCGTGCTCACGCGCGAAGGCCGCAGCACCGTGGCCATGCTCCAGCTTCGCTACGATGGCGCCGGCGCGTTCGCCGGCTCGTTGCGCGGCGCGGACCGCGACGGCGCGTATCAATTGCGGCTGGCCATCGACCGTGCGCGCCTGCGCGGCCCCTACAACATCCGCTTCGTTCCGCCGCAGCTCTCGTTCGTGCGCCGCACGCGCATCGAGTGCATTGCCGCGGCGCTGCTCGCATGCGCGATCGCTGCCGCGATGGTTTTTCGGAGGCGCGCAACCAAATCCTGACGGCAGTGTCTTTTTCGTCATTGACGAGCGATACGCCGTGAGACAGATCGGGCCTTACCAGATTGAAGGAGTGATCGGCGCAGGAGGGATGGGCGTCGTCTACAAAGGCCGTCACGTCACCCTCGGCCGCCTCGCGGCCATCAAGACGCTCCTTCCGGATAAAGCGGGCGACGCCGCGCTCCGTGCGCGGTTCATCGCCGAAGGGAAGGCGCAGGCGCTCCTCGAGCACGACGGCATCGTCAAGGTCTATGACGCCTTCACCGACGGCGGCGAGCTGTTCATCGCCATGGAGTATGTCGAGGGCGAGACGCTCGCGAAGACGCTGGAGAAACTCCCTCACCACCGGATGCCGCTCGAGGAAGTGCTGGAGATCTCCACGCAATTCCTCACCGCACTCCACTACGTCCACGGCCAGAAAATCATCCACCGCGACATCAAGCCGTTGAACGTGATGCTCTGTCACGGGCGCGTGAAGCTGATGGACTGGGGCCTGGCCATCGTCGACGGCGCTCCGCGTTTCACGGTCACGAATCGCGTTCCCGGCACGCTGCCCTACATGTCCCCGGAGCAGATCGAAGGCAAGCCGCTCGATGCACGCACCGACATTTACAGCTGGGGCGTCGTGCTGCATCAGATGCTGGCGGGTGCGCTTCCTTTCGCAGAACAGGGCATTTACGCGCGATGGCTCGGCCCGCCCGAGCTGCGCGAATTCGTCCCCGATTTGCCGGCCGGCGTGAGCGACGCCGTGAAAATGGCGTTGCAGGCGGATCCCGCGAAGCGATTCGCGTCCGCCGTCGAGCTCCGCGATGCGTTGCGTGAAGGAGCGCTGGGATTTCTCGATGTTCTGCCGCACGATTCCGACGCAACGGTGCCGTACACCGTGCCGGATGCGATCGTCGAGACGCAGCCACCGGTTTCGCAGGATCCATCGATCTCGCGGCGCTGGGTTTGGATCGCGATCGCAGCGTGTCTCGTGGCGATGGTCTACGTGACGGTGAGTCTCTGGAACCGTCAACCCGCATTCGATTTCAGGCCGCCGCAACAACGAGGTTCATCGTCGAACGGAACGGATCGCATCGTCATCGATTTCGCGGCTCCGCTCCCTGCTGTTCTGAAAAGCCGGAAACAACCACAGGAGGCGCCGAAGCAGCAGCCGCCGGTCGTCGACGACAGAGCCGCGACGCAACGCGCCGCGGATGATGCGACGCGGATCGAGATCGAGCAGCTGCGCGCAAGAATCGCGCTCGCCCTCAAACGCGCGGACGCGGACGTACGGAACAACAGCTTTGCGTCCGCGCGCGAACAGGTCGCGCAAGCCGAGCGGTGGGAGCAACAGTCCGCCGGCCTTTGGCAGGAGCGCGACGCGATCGAGCGAATGCGCGGCCGCATCAATGAGGCCGAGGAACTGGAGCGCGTCCACCGGCAGCAGGAAGCGATGTGGAGCTCGCGGATCGCGGATGTCGAGAGCGACCTGCGCAAAGAGCGCTGGCCGGAAGCGGAGCGGTTCGCAAAAAACATCATCGACAGCGCCGACGCGCCCGAGCCGGTGCGTGCCCGTGCCTCCGAGCTGCTGCAGCAGGCGAAGGACGGCCGCGCCGCGATCTTCAAAGAAACAGAGGTCGGGAACACTCAAAACACGATCGTCCGGAAACCCCCGTCACCGCCGAGGAAAAACCGTTGAGAGGTAGCGCATGAAACGCATCACCGTCATTTTTCTGATCGCCACGATGCTGCTGTCTGCCTGTGTCACGACCGCACCGTCGTCAAAAGCGAATACGCCTCCCAGACCGAACAACATCAAGGAGTGGATGGCGCTCCAGAGCCGGGCGAAAAAGAAGGCACTCATCGGGGCGCTGATCGGAGCGGTCGCCGGCGGCTTGAGTGCCGGCATTGCAGGCGGCAACACCGACGACATCCTCAAGAACGCGCTCGCGGGCGCGGTGGTCGGCGCGATCGCCGGGTTCGCGATCGGCAAACGGGAGGATACGATCTTCGCCGGCCGCGATCTCGCAATCCGGCAGGCGGGCTACGACCGCTCGCAGGGCTACATCGCGCGCGTCGAAGCGGTGACGTTCGATCCGCCGCAACCGAAGCCCGGCGAGACGGCGACGCTCTACGTCCGCTATCTCGTGCTCGGTCCCGATCCGAACGAGACGATCAAAGTGAAGATGTTCCGGGGCCTGAAATACGGCGACGACTATGTCTTCGGCGCCGGTCCGAATGAGTTCAAAGTGCCACAGGGCGGGGGTGTGGTGGAGTCGAAGCTCGATCTGGTGCTGCCGAAGAAAGCTCCGGAGGGCACGTATGCCGCCGAAGCGCTGCTCGAAGACTCGCAGGGACGATTCCCGCAGACCCTCGGCAAGGGTGTGCTCTACATCCTCGCGCGCGCCGGAAGCCGCGGAGTGAAAACGGCGGCGTGATGAGTCTGTCCCGCGACTCGATCCTCGCTCTGCAGCGTCATTTTCTCGGCGCGCTCAGCGAGCCTGCGCGCACGTGGCTCGAGCCCATGGCCGCCGCCCGCGTGGCGTTTGCCGGCGATGCCATTCGCATCGACGGCGAAGGATGTCTGGTCGACTTCGGCACCGTCGAATCGCCCGGTGAGGACCACCGGCTGCTGCGGGTCTCCGAGCGAGGCGCGCGCATCAGCGAACAACCGCCGTGGCTCACGGTGCGCTGGATCGATGACTCGACGCTCGCGCTCATTGCGATTCACGACACCGAGCGAGACTTCTGCGATCCGCTTCGCTTGTCCTTCAGCGATGGCCGCAGCCAGGCGCTCCGCGTGCGCATGAGCGCCCGGCGCACGCATCCGATCGCGGAGCTCAATTTCAACGGCTGGCCGGCGCCGCATCCATTCGACTTCGGCGCGAACGAGCATCCATACGTTCTTTCGGTCGGCAATCGCAGCGGCGTCCCGCTCGTCGTCAGCTTTGCCGATCTTCCGGAATGGCTGCGGTTCGAGATCGACGACCGCTGGCGCGACGGACCGCTGCCGGGCCGGTTCTTCCGGCGCAGTGCGCCGTTCAGCGTACGCATCCGTCCGCGTCCGCGCTTCTTCGGGCGGCGAAACGGCTCGATCCATCTCCAGACGAACGATCCGAGGGCGGACATGCAATCGATCGAGCTCGCGTTCGCCGCGTGCGTCGAGCCCGCGAAGCCGTGTGTCATCTCATTTGCGCCGCAGGCAAATCGCCTGCGCGCGGATCAGAGCATGACCGTGTCGGCGCGTCTCGAAAACTGGAGTCGCTCGCCGGCTCGCGTCCACGCGCACGTCGTGCCGGCCGCCCTTCGCGTGCTGGAGTGGCCGGTCGTTCCGGCGGCGCGCGACGGACAGCCCGGCGCGGCGATGTTGCCGATCCGCATCCTGCCGGCGCAGCTCGCGCCGGGCGCGCACGCGCTGTCAGTCTCCATCCGCGTTCTCGACGGCGAGCCCGCGGTGGTCGACGTGCCGATGCGCGTCGAAGTGACGCCCGCGCTGCCGCGTCGGACGGGCGTCAGCCGTTCCGAAATGGTCGCCGCGCTCCTCACGCTGCTGCTCTTCGCGCTCCTCTTCGCCGTCGTCGTGCGAGGTCTCTCATGAATCGAGCCGCCGCGCTCGCGGAGTGCCGTTTCTGCCGTCAGTGGGAAGTTGCTTCGGACGACCTCTACTGCAGCTTCTGCGGATCGCTGTTGCTGCCGCTCGAGATTCTGTTCGAAGCGAAACCGCTGATCACGACGATCTCTCCCACGCGCGAAATTACTTTGCGCAATGACAGCTCGCGGCCGATGCAGCTCTCCCTTCGCGCGCGCAGCGGCGGCGCGCTCGCCGCCGGCGTGACGTTCGATCCCGGAACGGATCTGGAGGTCGCGGCGAAGAGCGAAGTGCTCGTCCACGCGACCGCGGACGCGGCGAAATTGCCGCCGGGGGTTGACGGACTCGTCGAGTACGTCTGCGTCGTCGACCGCGACGAGCGCAAGCAGCGAACGTTCACGCTCGAAGTGCGCTCCGGACCGTCGCCGAAACTGCTCACGCCTCGCCTCGACTTCGACGAGGTCGCGGAAGGGACGGCCGTTGAGCGGCTGCTCCGGCTCACGAACGCCGGCAACGTGCCGTTGGGGATCAAGAGCGTACGCGCGGAAGGATCGCCGCATCTGCGCGTCGAAGGCGATCACGCGAATCGCGCGATCAGAAAAGGCGAGACGCTGTCGATTCCCGTCATCTGGCAGAGCTCGTCCGAGACGCCCATGACTCCCGCGGGCGAGCAGCCGGCCGGTGTTCGCATCACCTTTACGACGAACCGGCTCGACGAGTTGTTCGTGGCCGCGAGCGCGCGGATGTTCCGCTACCGGCTCGATGTCAAGCCGTCGTCGGTCCGCTTTACTCAGGCTCTGGCGAAGCACGAGTACGTCTCGCCCATCAAGTTCGAAAACAGCGGCACGGTCGATGTCGAGATCACATCGATCGAGCCCGATCAGCCATGGATTCACGTCATTGCGCGCGCGACGCGATTCACGCTGCTGTGCGCCGACTCCGTCGCTCGGCAGAAAGTGCTCTCGCCGACGACGCTTCGCGCGTTCGACTTCAAGATTGTCTGCCGTCCCGCCGACCTGACGCCCGGCAGGCATCGGGGCAACGTCACCATCCGTGCGCACCAACAGGAGCCGCTCGTGCTGCCGGTGGAGATCACCATCGTCAAGCCAAAGGAGTATCCCGACTACATCGGCATCGACTTCGGCACGACGAACTCCGTCGTCGCGGTGCTGAGCCAGAAGGACAAGAGCGGACTGGAGCTGGTGCAGGACGAGTCGTCGGGCAAAGATCTCATCCCCAGCGTGCTGGTCTTCGATGATCCGGAGACGTACAAGATCGGCGCGGCGGCGCTGCACGAGGCCGACGCCGCGCCCGACCGGACGGTTCGCTCGATCAAGCGTGTGATGGGCTACGAGCGCGATCGCAATTTTTTCGACCGCCCGTATTCCGCCGCGCAACTGGCGTCGTTGATCATCCGGAAGCTCGTCCTGCTCGCGGAGCGAAAGCTGCAGGCCGAATCGACGAACGGCACGCACTTCACCGTGCGCAAGGCCATCATCACCGTTCCCGCGAATTTTCACGACCTGCAAATCCGCGACGTGCTCGAGGCCTGCGACGCTGCCGGTCTGGACACTGAAGAAGAGCGCGCGCAGAAGGTCGCGGAGCGGCAGGGCGCGCAGATCGGTGAGGCCGTGAACGCCGGGATCATCCTCGACGAGCCCTCGGCCGCGGTCCTCTATTACATCGATCAGCTGCGGCACTCGCGCGGCGCCACGGAGATGGCCAAGGCCATTGGGCGCGAACAGGGGCTGAAGCTCCTCGTCTTCGATTATGGCGGCGGCACGCTCGACGTGGCCGTGGCCGGCGTGACGCAGGTGAACGGTGGCGGCACCGGCCTGCGAATCCTCGCCAACATGGGCGACAACGCGATCGGCGGCGATCAGATCGACGTGCTCGTGATGAGCGAGCTATTGCGCCGCTGCAAGCACGAGCTGCGGGACTTCGAGTTCGACACCTCGCTGATCACCGGCACGTTCCGCGACTTCCAGCGCCGCAGCGAGGCCGAAGGCTGGAACGGCCACGTCTGGCGGGAACTGATGGGCGTTCGCGCGCAGTGGAAGGATCTGGCCGAGAAAGCGAAGATTCAGATCAGCGGAAAATCCCAGCCGGCGATCGACGTGCGTCCCGATTTGATCGTGCGCCTCGCCGGCGGAGCGATCGAGCGCGCCCCCCGGGGCGCCAGGATTCCGCCGCTCGCGTCGGAGCTGGTGAGCGAGCTGCTGCAGCCGGTGCTCGCGCGCAGCGAAGAGTTGATCAAACAGGCGCTCGCGCTCGCGGAAGTCGGCGCGAACGACATCGACTACATCCTCCACACCGGCCGGCAGAGCCTTCTGCCGCACGTTCGCCAGCGCGTGCGCGCGCTCTTCCCGAATCTCGACGACAAACACGATCTTCTCGAGGAGCAACATCTGAAGATCTGCGTTGCCAAAGGGGCGGCGCTCTATGGCTCGATGCGCGACCGGCTCGTCGCGCCCGAAGCGCGGATCGTCCTCCTCAGCGAAGGGCGGCGCCTGCCGCACAGCTACGGCGTCGAGAAATTCACCAACATGGTCGAGCCGGAGTTCGACGAAGTCATCGAGCGCGGCGCGAAGTATCCGGTCGAGCGGACGAAGCTCTATCCGGCGGACATGATTCCGGTGAGCGGCTATCTCAATCTCAACTTCTACCAGAACACCGGTGTCAGCAAGACCATCGTCGGCAACCGGCAGGTGAGCCGGATCGGCCAGATCTCGATCGACACCGCGCACGACGGCAACTCGGGCTGCCAGGTCACGTTCGCCGTCGGACCGAACCGCACGTTGCATGTTTCCGCGAACGGCAATCCCGTGACCATCGAGCCCGCGCGCCTGCACGAAGAAGAGAGCTGGATGGGATGAGAGCGCAGCTGATCCTCGATTGCGGAGGCCGCGTGCTGTCAGCGCTGCTTGTGACGGCAGATGGACAACAAGTGCCGTGCAGCCAGGACATCCGATTCGTCGCGGCGCGCTATGTCTCTGCGGATCTGCTCTACGAGCCGCGTGTTGCCGAGGCCGAGGACTTCATCTGGGAAGACGCGCTCGAGACGGTAGCAAAGGCGACTGCGCGCGATTTCTTTCAGCGGGCGCGCCGCATCGGCCTCCGGCGGCCATGGGACGCGCAGGCTTCCGAGCGGGCCTTGCTGCTGGCGTCGCCGCTGGCGGTGCTCTCGTCCGCCGTTGCGTTGACCGACCGCGCCGCGCGCGCATCGCTGCCGCGCGTGGCCATGGCGCTCCTCGACGCCATGCTCGATCCGGCGTTTTCGTTTCTCGCCGAGCGGCAGATCGCGTTCGCCGAGATCGATCCGATCGTCATTCTCCCGGCGCAGGTGGGGCGGCACGCGCGGCTGGTGCTGCAGAAGCTCTTTCGCCGCCGTGGCTTTCGTCCTCCCGCAATCGTGAGCCGGGATCTCGCGGCCGCGGTGGCGCGGATCGATGAGCCGCCAGGCGAATGCCTCGTCCTCGATGCATCGGATGAGCATCTGCATCTCCATCGCGTGTCGATCGAGGGCGGCGAGAACGAGCGGCGGTTCCGCACGCTTGCTTCCACGACGTGGCCGGCGCTCGGCTGGAATCATTGGAGCGCGCGCATCGCCGAGGCACTGCACGTCACCGCCACGGCGGCCTTCGATCGCGCGTTGATCTCGCTGCTCACCGGCTCGCCCGATTCGCTCAAGCCGAGACTGACCCATGGAGCGTTGCAAAGCGCGCTCGATGATGCGTGGGTCGCGGCGCAGCGGAACGAGATCGCTGGCCGGTTGCGGGAAATCGATGTGAGCGGACTGCGCGTGCTTTTTGCCGGCGAGCTCTTCGCGCTCGACGCCGTCCGCGCGGTCTTCGGAGGAAACGGGGTGACCGGCACACCCGTTCTCGATCAAGCCGCCGGCGGCATTGCGGGGGCGTTGCGCTGGCTTCGCGCCGCGGAGGAGCGGCAGCTCGTCCTCGTGCCCGGCGGAGGGCTGCGCGTCAACAACTTCCATGGCGAAGCGATCGAGCTCGTCTCACCGGAACAGCTCCCCGCCGCCGGCGAAGCGTGTTTCGTCGAAACCGACTTGCGATTTGCCGGCGAGGCCGCGAAGTCGTTCGTGATGCATTTGCAGTGGGGCGCGGACCAGACGCCGGAAGGAAACGCGACGCTCTGCGCGATGCCGCTCGAGCTGCGCCGCGACTCGAATGATCTTCGGCTGAGCGTGCATCTTCGCCGCAGCCGGAGCGGCCGCCGGTTGCACGGAACCGTCGAAGCGCGCATGGCGCGCGGCGTCGTCGCGGCGCAGGCGCAGTTCGCCGAAGAGCTGGAGGTGAGGAGATGATGAATCGATCCTTGATGGTCGGGCTGTTGCTGATTTCGCTGGTGGTGTTCGCCGCGGTGGGGGAGGTGTCGAAGGAAGGCAACCCTGCCACACCAACACCGGACAGTTCCAACACGACCACGGCGTCCGATGCCACAAACACGTCCGCCACGACCACGACGCCTCCGCCGGGCAATCCTGCGCCGCATGTCACCACGACCGTCCGTCAAACAAGACCGGTAACGCAAACGGCCCATCCGGTTGCTGCCACAGAAACCACGCCGACCACCACCGCCGCTGCCGCGCCGGTGATCACGACGACCACCGCTGCGCCGCCGGCTGCCCCGGTCCCTGCGAAACCCGTCGTCCATCCGATCCCTCCGACTCGGCCGCAATCACTGCCGTGGTGGCTGCTCACACTCCTCATCCTGAACACGCTCCTCGCGCTGACGGCCGTCGCGTTGCTCGCGCTCCCGCTCTTCAAACCGAAACCGCAACCGAACTTCGACGATACGGAGCTCGGAAGACGGCTGGCCCGGCTCACCGAGAGAATCGGAGACGTCCAGGCATTTCTCAGCGACAAGATCCAGAAGCGCGGCGACGAGTTGCACGAAACCATCGCGAAGCACGTCACACGCGAGCAACTCGATGCCGAGCTGCAGCCGGTGCTCGCCCACGTCGCCTCGCTCGATCACACCATCGAGGAAATCGCGACCGCGCCGCCGACGACGTCGTCCTCTCCCGTCGACCCGACTGCCATCGAGCATCAGGTTCTCGGCGAGTGCTGGAAACAGTTCCGCGACCACAAGGAGCTCAGCGCCGCGTTCGACGCCGCGCTCCACGACAGCTCATGGGACGGATTGCTCACCGATCTGGGGAAGCTCGTTCCCGACGATCTGAGGCCGTCATTCGACAATGTCGTCGCCCCCTGCCGCGAGTACCGCACGCTCGTCCGAAAAGTCAGCCTGATTCCGCAAATCGTCAGCGGAGAGTTGAAGCGGCTCGGTAGCGACGCCGAGGAAGTACGCAGGACGCGCGAGTACGCGAGCCTCCTCGCGTCGATGCAGAGCGGCGACAACGGCAATCGTCTGAATTTCCGATTCAAGAGCTGGATCACGGACAGCTTCCTTCCGTTCGCCGATCTCTATCTGCAGCGCTATCAGCAGGCCCAGCTCGAAAGCCGCCATCGCGAGATGCAGCGGGGCGTGCAGCTCGTCCGCCAGTTGCTGCACTTCGCCGCCGTCGAGCCGATCGAGGTGACCCTCGGTGAGACGGCCTTCGACAGCGCGCTGCACATCGGCCGCTCCACTACGAACGACCCTCGCTTCTCGGATGGTGTCATTACCGGTGTGGTGAGGAATGGGTTTGTCGAAGGAGGGCAGCAGGTGATTCGGCACCCCGAGGTAATCGTCAACCGGATGCGGTGACGGGAGAACAACGTGACCTGTGCCTATTCGGTTCCGAATTGCACATCGGATGTCGCGGCAGACGCGCAGCGATGCCGCTGCGGCGGCTTCCTGAAGCGCTGCCCGCGCTGCGATACGCGCAACCGCGGGTTTGCGAACTTCTGCCGCGCCTGCGGATCGGTGTTGCCGCCGTCGGCGCAGAACTGGACGGCCTACAAAGGGAGCGCACGCCGTCTCGGCGTCAGCGGGTCCGCAAGGGGTCCGGCGAGCCTCGCCGAGAACGTCACGCTTCGGCTGCGCCTTGGCGACGAATGCCGCAGCCTTCTCGCCTGCGACGGCGTGCTGGTGGCGATCTCACTCGCCGGCGTCGTGGAGATCGCCGATCCGCGGCGTGCGGCGAGTCTCTGCCGCTTCCAGGTGCAGGGACCGATCACCGCCGAGCCTTGCATCCGCAACGGGATGCTCTATCTCGGGACGCGCGGACAGCTGACCGCTTATGCGCTCGCTCCCATGACCGCGACGACGCCGCGCGTGCAGCCGGTGTGGCAAATGCCGATCGTCGGCACTCCCATTCACGCGCTCACCGCGGCCGGCAATCGCCTGTTCGTCACCGTCGCTTCGTCGGGCTGGCGCGACATCCAGGTGATCGATTCGATTCACCGCCCGCAGCCGGCACCGGCGCGCACGCTGTTCGGTGCCGCGAATGCGGGTTGGCTCGCCGCCGATGCCGCGGGAAGGGCGGTTTTCTTCTCCGAGGATGTGCAGGGCGTGCAGTTGCACGTCTTTGACCGCGAACTGACGACGCATCCCGTCTCGCTGCGGTCGCTCGTGGAGCAGCCGATCGCGCTCCTGGGCGACACGATCTTCGGCATCTTCGGCGAGGAGCATCGTCTCTATCGCATCGATGCGGCGACGGGCAGCATCGCCGAGCCGCTCGATGCCGACACGCAGCTCTTCGCGCTCACCCACGCCGGCGAGGACGAATGGGATCGCGACGGCGCGCGCATCGACACCCGCGGGATCTCCTTCCTTCGCTCCGGAATTCATGACGGCTTCGGACCGCACGAGTGGGCCACCCGCGGCTCACCGCTGATCGTGCAGGGTTGCGCAGTCGTCATCGGCATGGATGACGGGCGCGTGCGCGTCTACGACCTCGCACACCTCCCGCGTCACGAGGCGTGGCTCGTCGGCGGCAACGGCGGCGTCGCGATCACCGCGCTCGCTTCATTCGAGACCTTTCTCGCGGCCGGCAACAAAGAGGGAATCGTCGAAGTGCGCGAGCTGCGGACGCCAGGAGCGAAACAATGACCCGACGTATCGCGATTGCGATTTCGCTCGTTTTGCTTGCGGCCGCCGCGCACGCGGCCCCGGCCCTCAGGCCGGGCGATCCGGTGGCCGTGCGCATTCTGTACGACAACTCCGGCAGCATGTATCCCGGCTATCGTCCGCCGGGCGATCCGGCTCGTCGCAGCAGGGCCGACCTCGGCTCGCGCTACGTTCATCAGTCGCCGGCGTTCGTCGAGTGGCTGGGCGATTTCGTTCAGCGGCAGACGCTCCTCGACGGCGCGACCGCAGGGATGTGGACCTTCACGTCCACCGGAGCCTTCACGCCGAATGACATTCAACAGGTGCATCCGGTGGTGCCCCTCCGCGAGTTCGACGCCGCCGCGGCAATCGGCCGTTTTCCCAATCACACCGGCGACAACACGTATCTCACCGAAACGCTCACCACCTTCACGCGCGATTTCACCGGTTTGATCTGGCTGATCACCGACAACATCGTCGAGACGGATGCCGGACAACCGGACGAAGGCGTACGGCGGTTTTTCGACACGCTCGCGCGGCAGAATGAGTTCCGTTCCGTTCATCTCTTCAAGTACACCGTCGAAGAAGGCGGACACACCGCCGCGCTCGCGGTGTACGGCATCCTCGTCTCGGCATCGGATGTTTCTCCTGAAACGCTCGGGTACTACGACGCCAGGTTCCTGACACTGCTCGAGGCCCGCCGGGGCGCGCGGGGCGGCGAGCTCTTTCCGGGCCGCGAATATCTCAAGCTGAAGAACCTGGCCATCGATCCGTTGGTACTGAGTGCCGACCTGCAGCTCGTCCTCTCCGACCAGGACAAAGGGATGTTCAAGGAAGGGCAGAGCGTCCAGCTGGATCTGGAGGGCGAGATTCGCAGCCGTCTGACGCAGCACTCCGTCACGGCCGGCCGCTACGAGCTCGCGGTGGCGACGACGTTTCAGCCGGAGATGTGGGCTCAGCGCGACCTCGGTGCGCAATCGCTCGCGCCACAGGTGTTCGATGCCGCGAGCGGAGAGATCCAGGAAGAGATTCCGCCGAAGGGCTCGCGCCGCGTGCACGTGCGGCTCAGCTCCACGCAGCCGGTGTCCTTCACGCCGAGCGGCCTAGGTGAATGGCTGCGCCTCGCGTGGAATGGCGCGGCAGTCCGTTACACGGGCTCGGTGCGCATGTCGTTCACCGACGTGAGCGTCCGCCTCGAGCGGCAGCAGATGGCCGGCATCTTCGGCATCGATCAGGCGTCGACAATCTTCGATTTCCAGGACGTGCGGACGCTGCAGCAAGTGCGTCCGAGCGTCGTACCGGTGAGCTTCTCACTGCGGACGGGCTCGAGCCGCACCGCGATTCTGCTGGTGGCGCTCGCGCTCCTCGCGGCGATCGGGGTGCTGCTCGCGATCCTGCTGGCGCGCAAGCAATCGTTCGACATCACCATCACGCGCGGGCCGACGGCCACGATCGAACTGCGCCGCCTCGGCACGCATCGCGTGATCTTCGATCAAAAGGTCCTCGGCCGCTTGTCCCGCGGTCTCGTGAACGGCTACGCCTTCGATCCGGTCGCCGGCGATCGCAGCGTCATGGTCATTCCGTCCTCGATGCCCGGCACATGGGACGTGAAGTTCACCGGCGGCAACAATCATCAACTCTCCATCAAATCGAAAAGCGGCACGTTGAATCAGGCGGACGAGCCGAAAAAGAAGCCCGGAACGCCGCCGCCGCCCCCGCCGCCACCGAAAAGCAGCCTGCCTCCGCGCACACCCAAGATCGGCAACCGTTGAAAGGAATCGTGTCCATGAACTATCGAAATACTCTCGCTGCCCTGTCCGCTCTCCTCGCATTCCCACTCGCCGCACAGAGTAACGCTCCGCTGCTCGAACAGTCGGACAACGTCCTGCTGCGAGGTGCCGGGATCGCTCTCGCCGTCGTCATGATCTGGTTCGTTCTCTACAAAGGGGTGTATCCGTTCTTCCTCCGCTACTACCGCGACGAATTCTGCAAAACGATTTTCTGGAATCTCTTTTTTCTTTACACCCTGACCTGGATTCTCGTGTCCTTTTATGTAGTGCTGGACGTCGGCTTCTACTGGGCGTGGCTGCCGTGGGTAGCGGTATTCCTCGGCGTGTGGTGGCTGATCTCCGGCGCGGTGCTGTTGCTGAGACGCGTTCCGGCCTAACGACGAACTGACCATCAGGGAGAACCGATGAATCTCGACCCCCTCCTGCAAGCAAGCCTTCCCCAAACCCTCGTCAGCGACAAGCCGGTCGGACCGACGATGATCATCGGCCTGGGCGGCACGGGAAAAGAGGTCCTGCTGCGCCTGCGCCGCAAGATCATCGAGCGTTATGGAGCGCTTTCCCGGCTGCCGTTCCTGCGCTTCATGCACGTCGATACCGACAAGACGCTGAACGCGACGGAACAATACGACCTCCGCGGCGGCGACGATCCGCTCATCCGTGAAATACAGTTCTCCAATGCCGAGCGCGTGGATCTGACGATTACGGGCGGAACCGGCAAGTACGTCGATCATCTCAACAACTACCCCAGCGTCAAGCGATGGTTTCCGGGCGGCAGCAAGATCGCCCATCTCGGCGATTTGAAGGACGGCGCCGGACAGGTCCGCATCGCCAGCCGCCTCGGTTTCTTCGACGCCTTCAATCATCAGAAGATCACCGGCCGCCTGGCGCAGTGCCGCAGGGAGCTCAGCGAGACTTCCATCCCCTCGGAATCGAGCGCGCTCGGATTCGACTTCAACGCCCAAAACTCGAGAGTCGTCATCGTCGCGTCGATCGCAGGCGGTACGGGCAGCGGCACCTTCCTGGACATGGGCTATCTCGTGCGCCGTTATTTCCCCGAGGCCGAGCGCATCGGGATTCTGCTCCTGCCCGGATTCTTCAGCGGATATCCGGGAGCGGAGCGCGTGCGTGCGAACGGATATGCCGCGCTGATGGAGCTCAATCACTACACCTTCCGCCATACCTTCATCGCCGACTGGACGGCCACGCAGAGCGAGCGCATGGGACCGCCGCCATTCAGCAGCACGTACCTGATCGACAACAAGAACGAGGCCGGCCTTGCCATCGGCTCCGGCGGAAAAGATCAGAAAGAGCTCGACGCCTACCGCATGGTGGCGGAGGTGCTGTATCAGGACTATTCGGTCGGCGCATTCGCCAGCCACAAGCGCGCCATTCGCGTGAACCTCGAGCAGTTCAACCTCAATGTGTACCGCCACAACTTCCTCAATGAGGCGCTGCTGCGCAATGACGCGGAAACGCACAAAGGAATCGTCGGCGACGCGTATCCGTGCCGGTTCGGATCGTTCGGCCTGGCGACGATCGCGTTTCCGACGGAGCGCGTGCAGAGTGCCTGCGCCAGCCGCCTGGCCTCGAAGATTCTCGACTATTGGCAGAAAACCGCCGTCGACGATCCGATCGAATATCTCTTCACGAAGTTCCTCACGGATCAGCGGGTGCTCTGCGCCCAGGGAACGTACGAGCGGCGCGACGGCGCGGGCGTCGTCGATCAAAACGACATCGAAGACGCGCTGATGGTCTATGACGCCGGCAGCGGCCGCACATTCAGGGATTTTCTCTGGGAAAAAGCGCAGGCGCTGCGCGTGGAGCTCGAATCGACTCCGAACGGCAAGAAGGCCGAGCGCCTGCGCGAACGGCGGGCCGAGCTCGATCAGTTCTATACGGCCGAGGACTCGGAATATCCGGATGAATGGGGCGTCGGCATCCGCCATCTCGATCAGAACATGCGCTCCTATCTCCAGCGGGTGAAGGACGGGATCGAGGCCAAGGCAGGCGAACTGGCCAATCACCCGCAATACGGCGTCAGCTACACGCTCAAGCTGCTGCAGACGTTCAAGACCCTGCTGCGCAATGAGACGTTCCGCTATATGCAGCATTTCGACGATCAGGTGCCGGTGTGGGTGGAGCGGATGCAGTACTACTCGAACGCGCTCGACGAGATGCAGCGCGACGTCGCGCGCCACGAAGAGGAATTCCTGTTCCGCCCCGCCGATCTGAAGCGCGACTACGAAAAACTCGTCGGCGACGGGAAGGACGACGACGATCGCGGCGCGTTCTTCGATCACTTCTATGCCCGCGCCGGCAAGCAGGTAGCCAAGCGCGGCAAGTGGGTCTGTGAACAGCTCGAGGCATTCCTCGGCCCCGATCACGAAGGGGGCGCCGGTCTGCTCGGCCGCTACCACGATCTCGTGGCCGGCTTTGCGCGGCTGAAAGACCATCTGCAGAAGAAAGAGGCGTATTACACGAAGCAGGAGGCGTCGGACCTGACGCTGTCGCTCTATCGCGACGGCGACGTCGACGAGTGGTATCGCACGTGGATCGGGGAGGGGGCGGCGGAGGTGCAGAACCTCAAGAACATCGGCGGGCAGATGCTTTCCGAGGTGTTCGAAGTCGACGGCGTCAGCGCGGCGCTGGAAAAAATTCAGCGCACGCCGGTGGAAACGGTGGAGGAGATGATGTTCGCGAAGTGCCGCGCCGTCGTCGTCCACCACAATCGCCAGCCGGACGCGCTGACGATGCTGTTCGACGCCAACCGGATCGATACCCGCCAGCGCATCGACATGGTCCGCCAAGCCTATCGCCTCGCCAAAGTCTGGGTCGCGCCGAGCGAGCGCGGATTGGAGCACACCGGGCTTCCGCCGGTGAGCATCGATCAGCGGCCGGTGCTCATCGGATTCGACGATGCGGCCAATCCGCAGCGCGTTTCCGACTTCGTCAAACTCGTCGAGGGCGCGCAAAACACGGGCGACTCACCGTTGACGTTCAAGAACATCGGCCAGCAGCACCGCGGAATGATCGTCTTCTATCATGAGCTCGCGGGCGTCCCGGCGTTCTATCCGAGCTCCGTCACCGATGCGCACGGTCTGCGGGCCGCCTATAACGCGTTCCCGGAAAAAGAAGAGCTGCACACGGACAAGAACCGCTTCCAGTTCGGCGATCTGATTCCGAAGGACGACAATGAGGCGCGCCAGTACACCGATTCCCTGCGCGCTTTCGTCCTCGGGCGCGTGCTCGGCATCGTGGAAGCGAATCAATCGCCGAGCGACGGCGACCAGCTCGTCTATCGCTACAGCTACAAGCTGGTCAAGGATCTCGACGTTCAGGAAATCCCTCTCGGCGGCGAAGCGCACGCGGTCGATTACCTCTGGCGCGACAAACGCGCCGAACATCTGACGCACCGCCGCTATCTGCTCGAGAAAATCGAGAAGACGATTCAGGTGCTGCGCGATCAGAAGAAGCTGGCCGTCTACAGGCTGCTTCTCGACTTTTACATGAAGAAGGTCTATCCGCCGGTCGATCGCCTCGAGAGCGGAATTCCCGATCTGACGATGACCCAGTATTCGCCGGAATATGCGGTACTCGACGGAGCCAAGGACCGGCTCACGCAGATCATCGGCGATCACGAGCAGTTCCAGCAACAATTCCGGGGCATCGCCCAGAAGAATCTCGAGGATCCGCTCACGTACGAGGAGTACGCCAAAGCGCTCGAGCCGTACTGTAAGACGGCCGGCAAATATGCAGATGATCCGGCGCTCGTCGTGGTCCATCGTGGTGTTGAGTGGCGGGATGTCTTCGCGCTCGACATCAACAAGGCCGATAAGAGCGCGGCCAAGGCGAAGGAACAGATGCCGCCGCCGCGTCCGGCGAGCCCCGCTGTCCCGGCCGACCGGCCGTTCGGCGAGCGCCCGTGCCCGAATTGTGCGAAGCCGATCGATCAGCGCGCCATCCGTTGTGCGCATTGTCAGAAAACAATTGCCGTCCACGTCGCCTGTCCCCATTGCCAGGAGCCGCGCGTACCGAGCGACCTGGAGCACTGCTTCAAGTGTGGCCAGCGGATGCGCCAGGACGAGCCGGTCGATTGCCCGCAGTGTTTCAACTTCAGCGGCTACGAGGAGCAGTTTCCGTGTCCTCAGTGCGGCTACGACCTGAAAACGGGATCGACCGCCCCGCCGTCGATCGGGACTCCGATTCTTAATGTCCGTACAGCGGCGGAGGAGGGCGGCGGCAACGGCAAGGCCGGGCCGTCCGTCAGCGTCGCCGAGCCGGCGATAGCCACGATCCCGCTCGTACAGTGCACGGTTTGTTATGAAAAAGTCGTCCCCGGTCCGACGTGCTCAGAGTGTTCCAGTCCCTTGGAGGTGAGGTAAGCCATGGCTCGCTCATCGCCTGTGCGCGCTCTCACGGTGCTGTTCCTGCTGTTCTTTCTTGGGTTGGCGGTGACGGTGTTCGCGTTCGTCGACCTGCAATGGACGCATGTCGTCCTGGTCAAGATTCCCGACGCCAAATCGGGCAAGGGGGTGCGGGCGGCGAGCGTCGACCCGCAGCAGTTGCAACGCCTGCGGCAGAGCATTCTCAATGTGCGCGTGCAGTGCATCAGCGGCGAGAACACCGGAACCGGCTTCATTGTGAAGCCGGGATTCGTCGCCACGGCCGCGCATATTTTCGGCGACCGGCGTCTGTGCAGCGGTCCCATTCGCCTCGTCGACTACAAAGGCCTCGAGCACATCGCCGAGGTGGCGGGGGTATCGGACGACGACGATCTCGCCGTGCTGAGCATTCCCGACGTCCTGCTCCCGGCACTGGCACTCGCCGATGCGACCCGCTATGAAGCCGCCAATGACGTCGTCCGCGTCGTCACGATCGGCTATCCGCTCGAGCAGCAGGGAGCGTCCGCCCGCGACAGCGCGTCGGTGTCGGGAGAGGGCAGCCTTTCCCGCTTCATCCGCGATCGCAACGTATTCGTCACCTCGGGACTCAATCTGAATCCCGGCAACAGTGGCGGTCCGATTTTCATCCGCGACAACTGGACCGTCCTCGGCATCGCCCGCGCGAAACTGCCCAACACAGTCGGCGAAGGGATCGGATACGTCGCTTCCGTTCGCGCGTTCGAGAGCTTTTTCCGCGAGAAGACTGGACAGGAACTGCGATGAACGCGTCTCAGAACGAACGGCGAGCCGTCGGCCTCTTCGTCGCCATGATCCTTGCCGGCATCGGATTGCTGGCCATTCCCTGGTTTCTCACGCCGCCCGCGTATCTCGACCTCGCGTTGCGCGATGCCGTGTTCGCCTCCGACTTGAGCAAGCACCGGGTGACGGTGACGGATGATCAGACCGGAAAGACCATGAGCGCCGCGGTGCAGCGGATCGGCGGAGGTTTCGTCGCGCGTCTCGGCCGCATCAACAGCGGCAGCGGCGTGTACACCGCGCGCATCGACGGCTACAAGCCGGGCACGGCGCGCGTGCAGGCCGCGGCGCTGCAACAGGTTCGCGTGCCGGTCGATCTCACGCCTGCGTTCGGCCGGTTGGAGCTCTCGATCGTCGATGCCACGAGCACCGGCAATCCGGTCGCCGCCACGGTGAACGAGGGAAGCCGCGGTGTGACCTCGGAGCCGCAGCGGACGCTGACACTCGATCTTCCGCCGGGAACGCATCGCTTTTCTGCAACCGCCGCTGGTTTTTGCGAGTCGAATCGCGAGTTCGAGATTCGCGAAGGAAAAGTGACGAAAGCGGCGCTGCCGATGTCACCCGATCTGAAGGACGACGAGATCGCACGCTTCGTTCTCGGCTGGCGCAACGAACCGCGCGACCTCGATACGCATTTCCGTAAGATGGACGCCGTCGGCTTCCCCCACCCGGCGCACGTGTTCTTCGGGCATAAAATAGGCGTGCTTCCGAACAACGTCTCCTTCGCCCGTCTCGATGTCGACGAGCTCTATCCGGGCGCCTACGAAACGCTCACCGTGCGGAATTCCGCCGTCGGCGACTTCGTCTATTTCGTGCATGCCTATCAAGGCACCGGCATGATTGGCGACGCCGGCGCTACAGTCCAGGTTTACACGCGCGGCTGCCAGGTGAAGACGTTCAGTCCACCCTCGAACTGCGGATTCCGCGTATGGACTGTCGCCAATCTCCACTATGGCAATGGACGCGTAGAGACAACCGACGTTCAACAGTGCGGTCCAGAGGGAACGACCGTCATCGAGAAACCCGCGCAATAAGATCCTGTCCGACACGAGAATGGATCACATCGGATCGCGCAACCGCCGCAACCGCACCGCCCCCGCCACACAACCCGCCGCCACCGCGAGTCCGATCCACAACCCGGATCTGGTCAGGAATTCCAGCGGATGGGAAGGCCAGGGCATCATCGTCATGCCCCCCGCTGCGGGGCCGACTTCCATCCCACCACTGATGCGCGCGCCCAGCGTGGTGGCGAGGTGCGAGGTGTTGAAGACGATCTTCTCGATGACGGCGATTGCGGCCGGGGGGAGGAAGGCCCAGAGGAACGGCAGGCGCTTGGCCCATGCGGAGACGAGCAGGAGCCAGCCGAAGATCGGCGCGTAATAGAGGGAGTGGACGGTGATGAGGTGGTAGAAAAGTCCGGACGTCATCTGCAGCCACGGCAAGTTCCATAGCGCGGCCGCGCTTTGGCCTTTCATCGACAGGAATGCGCTGGTCGTCAACAGCATGATCAATTGCGTGGCGATGGTGATCGCGAAGGTGATCACCGGCAGAACGACCAGCGGGACGGCCATCTTCGAGAGCACGGCCGTCCAATCCGAGACCGGCATCGATTTCCAGAAGAGAACGCTGCGGTCGCGGCGCTCGCCGTACAACGCGTCGAGACAATAGAAGATGGCCACGATCAGGGTGGTGGCCATCAACGTCCCGGCGGCGAACTCGTAGTTCTTCGGAATCTGGTCGGGCCGCGAGTGGCGCCCGGTCAGCGTCGCGACGAGGGAGGCGAACGCAATCATCACCGCCACGATGAGCGGCGCGAGGTAGATCGAACGGTTCTCCCACAGCTCGCGGCGCACCGACCAGCTCATTGCTCCGGAATTCATGGCGTCGTCGCTCCTTGTTCCTCCATCACTGCCACGAAGACGTCGGCGATGCTCGGCTTGCGCACTTCGCCCAATGCGGTGAGTTGTTGCCGGTCGGCTCCGCCGGCCATCAGATCGATCAGCAGGATGCTGCGTCCGAGCATCTGGCGCTCGTGGATCGGCCGGAGCGCGCGGCCGTCGGCAAGACGGTCCGGACGGACGACGACCTCGAGATAGCGCGACTCGAACTGCTCCATGCTGGAACTGAAGACGATGCGTCCGCGTTGGATGAACATGACGTCGGTGAGCACGTCCTGGATCTCCTCGACCTGATGCGTGGTCACGAGAATGGTGCGGCTCTGATCGAAGTAGTCGTTGAGCAGCGAGTCGTAGAACTGCTTGCGATAGAGGATGTCCAGTCCGAGGGTCGGTTCGTCGAGCACCAGCAGCTTCGCGTCGACGGCCATGACCAGCGCGAGGTGGAGCTGCGTCACCATGCCCTTGGACAACTCGCGCACTTTGGCCGTGCGCTTGATCGCCGTCCTGGCCAGGAACCCCTCGGCTTTCGCGCGATCGAATCGCGGGTGCACGCCGCCGGCATAGTCGAGCAGGTCGGAGACGCGAATCCAGCGCGGCAGGACGGCGACGTCGGCGATGTAGGCGACGTCACGCATCAGTTGTGCGCGCGCGGTCCAGGGGTCGCATCCGAGGACGGTGAGCTGACCCTGATAGGGAGTGAGGCCGAGAATCGTGTTGAGCGCGGTGGTTTTGCCGGCGCCGTTCGGACCGATCAGCCCGACGATGCGCCCTTCCTCGACGCGCAGATCGACGCCGTCGAGAGCGACCGTCGTCCCGAACGCTTTTCGAATGCCTCGCGCTTCGATGACCGCCATCAGCGCTTCTCCACGGATCGCTTGAGGAGCTCTTTTGCCGTCAGTCCCAATCGCTGGATCCTCTCTCGAATCCTCGGCCATTCTTCTTCCAGAAACTTCTTACGCTCGGTGCTCAGGAGCAGATCGGGCGCGCCGGCGTTGACGAACATGCCGCGGCCGCGCCGCATCTCGACCAGTCCCTCGTCGACGAGTTGTTGATAGGCTTTCAAGACCGTGAGCGGGTTGAGCCGATAGTCAGTGGCCACGGTACGGACGGACGGCAGAGGATCGCCTTCCTTCAGCACGCCTTCCAGGATCATGGCGACGACACGATCCCGCAGTTGGCGATAGATCGGCTGGCTGTCGTCCCACTCGCGTTCCATCCTGGCGCGTCATTTCATTGTAACGTCACGGGTCCGGCGGCGTTGAAAAAAGGCGCGAGGACGATTCCGTGCCGGGCGGCGATCGTCTCGATTTCCATGACGTGCGGCGGGGTGATGGCGCCCCTTCCGCGGGAGAAGGACTCGAACCGCCCTTCCAGCGTGAGCGCGATCCCTTCGAGCAGGCATCCGTGGACCACGTCGGGGAACGGATGACGGTTCAGGATTCCCTGAAGGTCGGGGTCGAACTTCAATCCGCCCGTCATCTGTCCCAGCCCTCCGAAAAATACCGTGGCCCGGGAGGTCGCTGCATCGGGGGACAAGTTCTTCGGGTAACCGGCATCGCAGACGAGAGCGTCGGGCGCGACTCTTCCCAGTAGAAGGGAGGGAGAGGGAAGGCTGGCCGCGCAGACCACCACGTCGGCTTCCTCAGAGAATGATCCGAGGTCCGTCCCGATCTCCACGTCGACTCCCTCCGCTTCCAGCTCTGCCGCCAGCCGGCGGAGCCGCTCCACATTGCGGGCATGGAGCAGCACCCGTCTCACCTTCGGTGCCAGGCAACGGACGCAGCCGGAACCGACGTCTCCCGTGGCTCCGACCACGAGCAGCGTCGATCGCCGCAGGCTCCGCCCCTCCTGCGCGCACATCTTCTCGATGCCCTGAACGATGAACGCGACCGTCAGCGTGTTGCCGGTGGTGAAGATCGTGCTGCGTCGGGGCGGAAGCTGATCGAAGTTGCCCTCGATGAGAATGGAGCTGAATCCGCCGAGGCTGACGATTCGGGCTCCGGCCTTGATGGCGTACGCCGCGGCCGCGCGAACGCGTGTCAGGTTCTCCCGCACGCAGGCGGCATCCAGGCGGTCGGGAGGAATGAAGGAGTCGATGTAAAGGCCATGCGCCTCCGCGTCGGCAATCGATTTCACGTCGACCCGGCAGACGGCCCGAGGGGGAATCCACGGAAGGATGTCCTTGAGCTCATCGTCCGGCAGAGGAATGCGATCCGGTCCGCGCAGAGCCGAGAACACGTCCGCCGCCGCTTTCCAGCTCTCGGGGTGTCCGACCAGAGCGAAATCGACTCGCGGCGCTACACCGGCAGCTGTGCAATCCATGCGAGTGTGATCTCCCCGGGCAGGCCCAACGCGTCGAGAGTCTTCAGGTACTGTTGCAGCGATGCTCCGCGGAGTTGCGCGGCGCTCAGGCTGACTTCGAACAACGACGGCTTCACGCAACTGGACACGCACACTTCGCAGTGTCCGTCTCTGCAGTCCTTCGCCAGCATCTTCGCGAGGGTGCTCATCACCTCGAGATGCAGCCGGTGCAACTTGTCGTCGAAGCGATCGGGGTTCGCGTCGCGCTCCGCTTTGAGAATCGCCATGGCGTGATCGGCGTGCTCCTGTTCGTCCGCCGCGATGGCGCCGAACACCTTGCCGAGACTCCCCGGCGCAACGTTCGCCACTCGGGTGTAGCTGGCGAGGGCAAAGGATTCCAGCATGATTTCCTGGACGATGAGGCAGCCGATGGTGTCGCGCTCCGCGACGCAGCCCATGAACGCCCCGGAGAGCCGCTTCCAATGCTTCCCGTCGACGTTGCTGACGACGTCCACTCCGATCTTCCGGCCCGCGGCCATGAAGGCGGCGGCGTGCGCTCGCTCGATGGCCGCATGTTCCCGCGCCTCGCCGGCCTCCCGGGGATCGTCACAGATCTCGGCCAGGGCGGCGTAGTTCATCGCGGCCACGAGCTCGCCCGTCACCGCCTGGGCCAGCACATCCTGCCAAATCGAAGCAGTGGGCGAGGTGCACTCCGCCGGCGGCTTCAGCTCCATCAGGGTTTCCATCGATCCTCCTCGACCTCGTTAGTGTTATAGGTAGGTATAACACCAGATCGCCAAGTTGTCAATGGGGGAGTAGCAGCGAAACTCCACGATCCACCTCAGCTGAGGCCCATCTCGCGCATCAACGCGTCTGACGGCGACCACTCCGCAGCGTGTATCCATTGGAGCGGAATGTCGCCGTAGAACGACGCCCAGTAACTGTAGGTGCTCATCGGGCCGAAGACGGCATCGGTTTTCGCGAGGAGGTAGAGGTCTTCGATGGGCACGCCGCTCCCGAATACGACGTCGAGATCGCCGAATGTCTCCAACAGCTGTGGTTCATCCGAGGAGACGACGAAGCGGACGCGCCGGGGTGCGAGGAGTGCGCGGATTTGTTTCATGAGGCGGACATAGAAGGCGAGCGGGAAGAAGTATCGGCCGTATTCGAACAGTCGATAGTCGCCGCGCCGGATGTGGATGCCGATCAGGCGATCCGCGCCCTGGCGCGCCGCGGCGGCCATGGTCTCGACGTTTTCGCGGTATGGGCTGGCGGGGACGAAGAAGCGGCGGACGGCGTCGCCGTTTCGCTTGTGCGCGCCGATCGCGCGAAAGCCCCAGCCGTCGAGGAAGAGCAGCGAGAAGTCTTTCACCGCGGAGATGAGATCGAGGCCGTCGAAATAGAGCTCGGCGGGGAGTGGCGTGTGCAGGTAGCGTAGCGGCGACGACGGCGGTAGCTCGCGCGGAGCGATGGTCGCGCACATGGAAAGCGCGAACTGTTCGAAGCGGGCCCGCCACTCCGGCGTGGTCATGGCGTCGAGCGCGCGCGGCGACGTTTTGCCGATCCCGTTCCGCGCGTCTCGATCGACCTTGAAGAAGAGACTCGTGAGCGCTTTTGCCGCGCGCGCATCGTAGAACGCGTCCGAGGGTGGATACCGGCACAACAGCGAGCCGCGCGTGCTCGCGAACAGGTCCGCGTACTCGCCGAACGCGGGGTGGACCAGCAGGTGGCCGCGGTCATGCGCAAGCGCCACCAGGTGGGAAAAGAGGATGAGCCGGTTCGCGAGTTGGCCGTTCGAGGTCGAGCCGACGATCAGCAATCGCTCCGGCGCAAGCACGCGGGGCGCTGCCAGCAAGTCCTGCAGGACGCGGGGGTTGGAAAGGTCCAACATCAAATGAAGCATAATCGTATGCATGCCGGCCCCCGATCTCCTGAAGGAATTCAATGCATTCCGAGGGGAGGACGAGGGCGCGACGGTATGTCCCGCTCCGCTGGTCAATCTTCATTTTTCGCAGCTGGGCGTGGTGACGGCCTGTTGCTTCAATCGGACCCAGGTTCTGGGCGTCTATCCGAAGAATTCCGTCCGGGAGATCTGGGAGGGCGCGGCGGCGGCCGAGCTTCGTGAGGCGCTGGCCCGCGGCGATCTTTCCAAGGGCTGCGAAAAGTGTCTACAGCAGATCGAGGCTCGCGACTTCGGCGGCTCTCACGCGGTCTTTTATAGCCGGCACGCCAGGATCATGGCGGACCGACGGAGCGAGCTCGGGATGGTGCCCCCGGCCGACGGGTCAGTGACTCCGTTGCCGATGAAGCTCGAATTCAATATTCACAATGCCTGCAATCTTCAGTGCGTGATGTGTCATGGACTGGCCTCCTCGGCGATTCGCACCCGCCGCGAGGCCCTCGGCGCCATGCCCAATCCGTACGATGACGAGTTGTTTGTCGATCAGCTCGCGCCTTATCTTCCTTACGTCGTCGAAACGGACTTCATGGGAGGAGAGCCGTTCCTCATCCCGCTCTATCAGCGGATCTGGGCGCGCATCGGCGAGGTCAATCCGAAGACCAGGGTGTGCATCCTGACGAATGCGACAATTCTCGATGATCGCATCAAGAAAATCCTCGAGAGCATCAACTGCTGGATCCATGTATCGATCGATTCGTTCCGGAAGGAGACGTACGAGACCATCCGGCGCGGAGCTTCTTTTGACGAGGTGATGGCCAACGCGAAGTATTTTCATGCACTGATGCGCCAGCGCGGGCTTCCCATCCTCTGGCGGCTCTGCCCGATGCGTCTCAACTGGCACGAGCTTCCCGATACGTTGCAATACTGCACCGACCATGAGATCGCGCTTTTCTATAATCAGCTCGATTCTCCCATCGGTCTCTCACTGACCACGCTTCCGGCGGCCGAGCTCGCCCATGTTGCCGACACGCTGGAAAAGCAGGAGCCTCGATTGCCGGCGACGCCGATCGGCCTCGAGAATCTCCGCAATTATCGAGAGCTCGTGGCTCGTCTGAGGGGATTCCTGCAGCCGGAGAACCGCATCGCCGGATTGCGTTCCCGCCTCGACACGGCGCGCGCGGTCGTCAGTCACTATTCGTCAGTGGAAGACCGGTTGTCGCAGGCGGTGAAGAACTATTTGATCACTCGATTGAATGTAGAAGACGCGGACGGCGAGCTTCCTGTCGAGTTTGCGGAACGCGTGGACCAGGTACGGCTGATTCTCGCCGGACTACGCCACGAGGTCAGCTCGTCCCACTTTCTATCGACGTATTTGAAGGAACTGATTCGCACGTATTCCGGTGTGTGGGGCGTGGTCGGGACTCACGACACGGACGTATTTCGGCGCATCGACGAGCTGGTCGCGAGCGTGACGGCAAACGGCGATGACTGGGATCGTGTGATGCGGCAGCCGCCGAAGGGCGTCTACGAAGCGATCGGATTGACCCTGTCCGTAGACGGCATGCGCCGATGGCTTGCGGACCTATAGCCGCCCAATGCAAGTCTCGATCGAAGTTCCCGTATTCAAGGGACGGTTCCTGCGTCCATGCGTTGACTCCGTTTTGGCCCAGACTTCGGACGCATGGACGCTGTCGCTTTATTGGAACGGCGGCGATGAGCAATCGAGAACTATCCTCGAACGACTCCAGCATGAAGGTGATGCGCGTGTGCGGGTCTTCTTCGGAGAAAATCGCGGAATCGCGGGCGGCCGTAAGCTTCTCACGGACCATAGTGAAGGGGACTACATCCTTCCACTGGATGATGACGACATTCTGTGTCCTCGGGCCGTCGAGCGCTTCCTGCAGGTTGCGACCGGGTGTCCGTGGGCGAGTCTGATTCGGGCGCGCCGCGTCTTGATCGACGTCGAGGGGAACATTGTCGAACAGGAACCATGGTTTCCGTTCGGACCGCGGAGCTATGACCGCGGAATGGTCACCGACATATTCAATCAGTCGCAGCCCTACTTGATCCGGCGCTCCGCTTACAACCGCACGCGCGGGTGGACCGGGTTTCCTGATTTCATGGGCGCGGGTGAAGACTGCGACATTTTCCTTCAGTTGGAGGAGGTGGCGCATTTCGAATTCATCGACGAGGTCCTTTATGAGTACAGGCTGCACGACGGCCGTGCCAGTCTCTCCCTGACCAACGCCGCTGCGTTCGAAATGTGGAGACGTCTATGCGACGGAGCCATTACGCGGATTGGCTTGCCGCTCAAACGTGTCAACGATACGCCCCCATTCGTGTATGAGCGCTTGCCACGCCGGCCGGTCACGCTGGAGGATGTTAATGTTGTGACTCGCGGGACGGACGGCGCGTCAACCTGGCGAATGGCGGGTTTTCGCGCCACACAGCGGCCGGTGGTCTGTTTCCTGGGCGAGCACGCAGACATCCAAACGTTCATCCGGACTCTCAATGACACCGGCGCCGATTTGCTCGCGCCATCGCCTGGCGGAAAGATTTTGCTGGTGCGGCGTGAGGTCGTTGCAGCCACCGGAGGCTTTGATGAGCAGTATGTCCCTGCGTCGTCACAAGCCGCAGACTTCTGGATTCAGGCACGCCGGCGCGGATTCTCCTGCGTGGGAATTCCACCGGAAGGCGATCTCGGCGCGCTGAGGTCAAAGTGGCGGAGCCATACGAACCTCCTTCCGTCATCCTGAGCCGGCCCACCGCGCGATGCGCAGACCTCGATCGTAATGACCGCCCCTCACCCGGCGCTTCGCGCCACCCTCTCCCCGCATGCGGGGCGAGGGGCAACATGTACGAGCATCGAGATTTGTTGCCCTTCTCCCCGCATGCGGGGAGAAGGTGCCCGAAGGGCGGATGAGGGGCTGTCATTAGAAGGATGTGGCGACCGCTGCCCTCAGCGGTCACCGCGCCGCCTCACGGCGGCGCCAGCGGCGCGTAGCGCCGCCGCGACCGCTGAGGGCAGCGGTTGCCACAAAGCTCTTGGAAATTTTTCACAGCCTTCAGATTGACAGATTCGTCGTGAAAGAGAGATTAGGGCCGCAATGACGAGAGCAGAGCGGACGGCGACGGAGCCCGACGGAATCGTTCCATGATTCGATCCCGCTGTTGCGCGTGCCCCGCGACTGCCGCCTCCAGCACGGACAATGACAGAGCCGCATTGTGATCGAGGTAGGGAGGCTCCCACCCCTGATAGTACCAGGCGATGACGCGGTCGTAGATCGCCGGCACCGCGCGCGCCAGATGGCCGCGATTGAACAGGATGACGGGCCGGCCGTTCCACAACTGCATGAGAATCGAATGGGACACGACGTTCCAGTAAAAGCTGTATTCCGCGGAAAGAAGCAGGGACAGGAAGCGGCGAAAGGAACAATACCGGAGCAGGTGGATCCGTTCGTGGGTCCCGGCGAGCGTCAGGTTTACGAGATCCACGAGCTCATTCGGCCCAACGAAAATCGCGTCACGTCCCAGCCGCGCCGTTTGAGTGAGCAGGCTCGCGACAATCCGTGCGAATTCGATGCTCCCCAGGAACATGACTTGTGTCGCGTAGTCGGCCTCGGAGACAACAAACATCCAATGATCGGATCGGACGGCGCGAATCTCCGGCGGCAACAGGAGCGCGTCGTTGAAGAAAGAAAGGTTTCGATTGTCCTCGATCGCCGTCTCCAGGCCATCCATGTCCGTGTAAGACGGGTAGAGGTGAGGCACATTGCGCAGAACGCGCTCCGCTTCTGCAAGCGCCGTGTGAAGCATCCTGTCGGCGGACTGTTTTACGGTAATCAGACTCTCACTGGCATGTTCCGGAATGTCGATCGAGATCAATTGCTCCACGCGGCCTGACCACTGCGACACCAGGCCCAGGAACGGATCGGCCGTCACTACGACAGCATGGTGGCGGCGGGCCAGTTCGCATAGTCGCTCCAAGGCTGCCGCGGTGAGAAGACGATGCACCGGCATCAGGTATCCCGAAGCAAAGACGACCACCGCCGGTTGAAAGGTTTCGATCGCCTGGACCAGATCTTCTTCCGAGGTCCATAGGGCGATGCGGCCGGGAAGCGTGTCGTGATTCTTTTCATACAGGCGAGGGCTGAGAAGAATCCTCGCGTCGCCGAGACATTCCTGCCCCAGGACCAGATACATGACAGTGGTCAGCTCGCCGAAATCATTGTCGAGGATGAACAGGACGTGCCCGTTCCCGCCGCGGCTCGTACAGAGGCTCTCCAGCCAGGTCTCGATCGCCCGCCCCCCGGGTAAGCTCACGGTTGCGAGGTCGTGTTCGGACATTACTGTTTGCGCCAGAACGCGCCGGACCAGTCGATCCTGACGATGTCTTCCTGAATCGCATTCGCACGCCGGAAGTCGTCCACCGCCTGACGGCAGGGCGGCGCGCTGTAGTAATCGTCCACAATCGCAAACCCGCCGGGCGAGAGCTTGGAATAGAGGTGCACAAGCCCGTCCATGGTCGACTCGTAAAGATCTCCGTCCAGACGCAGGACCGCCAAGTGATCGATCGGTGCAACAGGCAATGTGTCGGCGAACCACCCTTCGAGGAACACGACTTGATGGTCGAGAAGGTCGAAGCGCCGGAAATTCTCGCGCACTTCCTCGGCGGAGACGGCGAGAGAGCGCCACATCGACAAGTCATAGCCGCGGTCCACCGGATATTTGTCCGAATCAGGGCGAGGAAGCCCCCGGAAGGAGTCGGCGACCCACACTTTCCGCTTCGCATCCCCGTATGCGCGAAGGATCGCGCGCATGAAGATGGTCGCTCCGCCCCGCCAGACGCCGGCTTCGATCAGGTCGCCGGGAATCTGATCCTGAAGAACGCGCTCTACGCACGTCTGAATGTTGTCGAGGCGCTTTTTGCCGATCATGGTCAGTGCCTGCGCCGGCCAGTCCATGCCGAATTCGCGGACGCTGATGGGTGGCGTGCGACGCCACAGGCCAATCTTTCGAAGCATGCGGGCGAAGCTGACCAGCGGCCGTCGTGCGTTGAGCTCGAGGAGGGGCCCGTCGCTCGCACGCCATAATAGAAACGTCAGGCAATCTTTCATCAACTCGAGGTAGGACGCCGCGGCATCGGTACCGCCCGCCGGCAGTGGCGCGTGTGCCAGCTCCGCTTCGCGCCGGTACGATTCCGCGGCCCCTTCGTGATCGTGGCAAAGCCGCTGCAGGTCTCCCAACTTGCGGAACAGGACCGCATTGTGAGGGGCACGCGCGATCGCTGCCAGATAACTCCGGGCGGCGGGCTCCCACAGTTCCAGGCGAAACTGAAGGTCGCCGAGAAACTCGAAAACCCCCGGCAGGTCCGGTGCGCTCCGGGCCGCGGCCTCGCACAATGGCTGGGCCTCGCCCCATTGGCCCTGTGATGCCAACTCCCGCGCTCGATGAAGCTGAGCGGCGCCGAGTTCGACGTCGGTGTTATGATTCATTGGAATCAGAACTCCATTATAGCCCGCATCGATGGTTGGCTTCGATGAGCTCCAGCCGGCGAAGAATTTTGATCAGCGAGCCCTGTTCGTGGGACATGGACGCACTAGGCTTTCCTTATCTGCCCTACGTGTGGGGCGTGCTGAAGACCCATCACGAGCAACACGGCCGCGACTGCGACGATTGGGAATGGCTCGCCCCAATTTATCGGTATGGCGATCCGGACGATCTGTTGCGACGCCGGCTGGACGTACCGATCGACGTCCTGGGACTGAGCTGCTACACGTGGAACTGGAGACTGCAGTGCAGAATCGCCGCGGCCGTCAAGTCGCGCTACCCGGAATGTCTGGTGGTGGCCGGAGGGCCGCAGCCGGATTTCGCCAACCCGGAGTTCTTCCGAGAACACCCCTACATTGACGCCATCGCCGTAAAGGACGGCGAGCTGACGTTCACGCGCATCCTGGAGACGTGGGCGTCGTGCAATCGGGACCTCGGCAGCGTCCGAGGAGTGTATCTGCCCGACCTCGGAGCACCTGAGGGACATCGTTTTACAGGACCGGCGGAAATCCCGACGGTCTTCGACACGAGCCCGTATCTCGCGCAGGCAGATCATTATGAGAACTTCATCCGTGAGTGCGGCGGAAAGTTCTGTGCGACCTGGGAGACCAACCGCGGTTGTCCGTTCAGCTGCAGCTTCTGTGACTGGGGCTCGAGCACGATGTCCAAAGTGCGGCGTTTCGCGCAGGAGCGTGTCCGTGCAGAGCTGGAATGGCTGGCATTACACGGCGTGACGGTCCTGGTGCTGACGGACGCGAATTTCGGGATGTTTCCTGAAGATGTGGATCTGGGCCGCACGGTGGCGGACACCTTTCGCCAATACGGTGCACCGGCGAGCTTCAGTTACAACACCGCGAAAAACAGGCCGGAGCCGTCGGTCGCCATCTCCAAGGCATTGTTCGATTCCGGGATGCCTTACAAGCACACACTCTCCATTCAACATACGAAATCCGAGGTGCTTGAGGCGGCCGACCGGCAAAACATCTCGTCTGAAAAACAGGTGCGGGTCGTCCGGGAGCTGATGAAGTACGGGATCCCTATCGAAGTGCAGCTCATCCTCGGCATTCCCGGCGATACCTACGCGCTTTGGCAGGGCTGTTTCGGCGATCTGATGGAATGGGGAATTCACGGTCAGTATCAGACGTACCTTTACCACCTCCTTCCGAATGCTCCCGCGGCGTCCCCGGAGTCTCGCCGGCGGTGGCGGATCGACACGATCGAGCGCTCCGTCTATTTATCGCCGCACCTGGGATTCATTGCGTCCGGGTCGCGCATTGTCGAGAAGAACGACATCATCGTCAGTTCGTCAACGTACGGACGCGAGGACTGGGTGCGCATGAACGTGTACGCGGCGATCATCAAGGCGCTGCACACGTCCGGATTGACTCAGCTCGTTGCGCATTACCTGAGATGGACGCATGGCGTGTCCTATGAAGATTTCTATCGCACGCTGGTCGATGAATGGGCCGTGCAGACGTGGTGGTACGAGCGCCTCGCCGCCCATTTCCGCGCGTTTCTCAGCGAAGAAGAGGCCACCGAGTTCATGCGAGTGGAGGAATTGCCGTCGTATCCGCATCGTGTCGCGGCGTTTCAATGGCTGCTGATCCGGGCCTGTCTCTCGCTCGATTCCTTTTTCGAGGCGTTAAGCCAGTTTCTCTCGATGAAGTATCCGCACGCCGCCAACCTCGAGAGCGTGTTGCGCTATCAGAAGGACATCCTGGTCCTTCCGGACTATGACAGCCGTACCGGAAAGTCGTTCGTCACGGATCTCGATTGGCCCTCCTATTTTCTGCGAGGAACGGGCGAGCATTCGTTGCCTGACCCGCTTCCCGCGTCCGGCGGATTGGTGCACGTTGCCGACAAGGAGTGCTCGAATGGCGTCGACGGGTTTCCGCTGGACTGGTTTGGCCAGACCGCCGAGGCGCGATGGGTGACCTGGATCGAGCGCATCGTCCTCGATTACAGCTGCGCCATGCGCGGCACTTTTCAGAACGTGGCCCTCGAATCAGCGGTCCTGTCGCGATCTGAAACGTGATAGAGTTACGGAAGTCCGAAAATTGGCCAGAAGGGGAGAGAGAGATGGCCAGCCCGTCAGAAACCTTCATCAGCACTCTCACGCAGACTCCGTCCCTCGCCGGAGCGCTTCAGGCGAATCTGCAACGGCTCAAGAACAACAACGATCAGATCATCACGGTTCTGACGTATACCAAGACCGTCGCCGATAAGCTCGACAAGCTGGACGACACGCTCAAACTCGTATCCGACCTTCTCACCGTCGTGTCAGTGATTCCGGAAGTCGGACAGGCCGCGAGCGCGCTGAAGAACTCGATCGCCCTGCTCAGCAGAGAGGTTACGCCGGCGCGCCAGGCAGCCGACCGGTTGGAAGCGAAGGTGAAGCCGTTTCGCGAGGCGCTCCAGAAGCTCAATTCCGTGCTGGATCAGGGCATCCAGACGACCGGGCAGATCCAGTCGACCTCTCAATCCTTCCTGGACAAGTTCACCACGGTTTTCCGCTGCGTCCAGAGTCTGCCCGACAGACCTGTCAAGAACGACCTGCAGAGCGCCCTCGATCAGTTTGCCGGCACGGTCCAGACGCCTGTTGCAACGCTGAACACCGCGCTCGACACTGCGAACAAAGCCATCGACACCTTCTATGCGGCGCTGCAGAAGGTCAAAGATGCGCTCAATCCGCTCAAGGCCATCGCCGATGCGATCGATACGGTGATGAACGTCCTCAGTCCGGTGATTGGGCCGTTGCAGGCATTGAAGGACGCGTTGATGAGTATCGAGATCATGATTCCGATACCCTACCCGCACATGGTGAAGCTCTACGATGTCTTCAAGCTCTTCGGCAGCTTCATCGATCTCGCTATGAAACCCATCCAGGCTCTCGTGGACAAGGTCCTGGAGGTGCTGCACATTACGCTGCCTTCCATCCCCGGCCTCAGTGACCTGATCAACCTCCACATCGATCTCCCCGGCATCCCGAACTTCCCGGATCTCCTGCTGAAGATCACGAACCCCTTCAACGACTTCAATGTGAAGATCCCGACGTTCAATGTGAAATGCCCGCCATAGCGGGAAGCGGAAGGAAGAGAATTCTCTTCTTTCCACTGAGCAACGTTCTGGGTCACGTCACACGGACGCTCGCGCTCGCGGAGGAGCTCGATGCCCAAGGGCACGATGTCTACGTCGCGATGAATCGGACGTACTCGTACATTGCGAACGTGCTGCCGCCCGGAATCCGTGTTCTGCCGGCGCCGGAAATGTGGGCAGCGGCGACGCAGTCGTTCGGGCCGATTCGGCATTATCGCGAGGGAATTACAAACGATCGCGCGAATCTGGAGAGCTCCGGCCGGCTGAACGAGTCCGAACTGCGGCGAAGAGGCCGGCGCCTCACACAGATGGTCGAGCGGGATGCGGCGATCGTCGAAGAAGTGCGTCCCGACGCCATCGTCACCGACTATCATTTCACCCCGTCGCTGCTCCCTCTTCGTCCCCGCACGCACGTCTTCCACATCTCCCACATCCTCGGCTACCCATCCTTCTATCGCCGCGTCATGGGCGCCGATTTTTTTCCCCTCGACTCGGGGCACATCCTCGTACCTGGATTGAAGGACATCGAATATTGGAGACGCGGCGCTGGACATGCGGGCATCGATCGCCGGGAAAGTATGTGCGGTGTGTTTCGCTGGCGCGGCTGGCAGCGGCTTCCTACGAATGACGACCCGCCACCCCGCTCGGACGTTTTCCTGTTTTTCGGAAGTACGGGAAATGGGAAAGAAATCGTCCCGTGGTTGTCGCGAACGATCCCCGGGCGCTATCGCGTTTCGTGCATCGCACCCGGCCGTACCGGAGATTTGGAGCGCTTCCTCAGCAGCACTGACGTAGCGTTTTGCCACGGCGGACACGGGAGCGTCATGGAGTGCATTCTTCACCGGACGCCGATGGCCATCTTTCCCCACAATATCGAGCAACTGGAGATCGGCAGGCGCATCGAGAAGATGGGACTCGGAATTCTGGTCAAACAACCCTGCGGCCAATTGAGCGGAAGGGATTTGGGCGAGATCATCGAGAAGCTCAGGACGGATGCGCGCATGAAGGCCGCGCTGGAGAAGTATTCGGGCCTCCTTCGCCGCCGAAACGGACCGAAACGGGCGGCGTCCACCGTGCTCCGGATCCTCGCGGATGCGCGCAGCTGACCACATTCCGCTCGATCCCGAGCGGGAAGAGTGGGACGTCCTCGTCATCGGCACCGGAATGGGCGGCAGCACCGCGGGCTACGAGCTCGCCCGCCTCGGACGCCGCGTTCTCTTCCTCGAAAAGGGAAAATTTCTAGATCGCGGCCCACAGCCGGCACCAACCGAAGTGCGCAGCAACGAAGAAGTGCGACTGTTGACCGGGCGCTGGCCGCTGCCGATCAAAGGCTGGACGAGCTTCGGCGACGTCGAGTTCTTCGGTCCGTTGGGCTGCGGAACGGGCGGCTCGACGACGTTGTACAGCGCACAGATGGAGCGCTTCTCGGCCGTTGATTTCCATCCGAGGAGCAACTTCCCGAACGTCCGCGACGCGAACCTGCCCGAGGAGTGGCCGCTTTCGTATGAGGAGCTCCTGCCGTTCTATCGGCGCGCCGAAGCGCACTTCAGCCTATGCGGGACGCCCGATCCGCTGAACCCCGACGGCGAGGGGACGCTGCGCGAGCCGCCGCCCCTCAGTGAGCGCGATCAGGTTCTCTTCGATTCCTTTACTCGATCGGGATTGCATCCGTATCGCTCGCACGTCGGCTATCACGCGATCGACAACTGTTTCGAATGCTTCGATCTCTGCCTGAAGAACTGTAAGAGCGACGCGGCGAGCAAGTGCCTCTTTCCGGCGCTGACGACCTTCGGCGCGCGGATCCTCCCGGAGTGCGAAGTGCAGGAACTGATCGCGGACCGGACACGGGTGAGAGCCGTCCGCGCACGGTGGAACGGCCGCGACATCCTCCTGACCGCAAAGGTCGTCATCCTCGGGCTCGGCGCGTTCATGACGCCGGTGCTCCTGCTCAACTCCGCCTCGCCCGACTGGCCCGATGGACTCGCGAATTCCTCCGGTGCCGTCGGGCGCAACCTCATGCTTCACACGAGCGACTTCCTCGTCGTCGACCAGAGCGAGGAACGCTCCGTCCTGGGACCGAGAAAATCGCTGACACTCAACGATTTCTATTACGACCGCGGCCGAAAGCTCGGCACGCTGCAGTCGGTCGGCATGCCGCTCCTCGCGGAGTTCATCCTGAAATACCTCCGCTATGTGGAGGAGAAGGACCCGCGCTGGTGGAGGCGCCGGATCAGCGATCATCTTCCGCGGCTGTCTGAAATCGCCGCGCGTCGGTTCCGCCGGGCCTCACTCTTCAGCACGATCGTCGAGGACCTGCCGTATCCCGAGAACCGCGTGCTGCCCGATCCGCATGCGCCGGACGGCAGACGTTTCCAATACACCTACTCACGCGACCTGCATGAGCGAAACCGCCATTTTCGAAAGCAGCTCGTCCGCAGGCTCGCATCGCGACACAAAATCCGCTTCGTCAATGCCGGCAAAAACAACATCAACTACGGCCACGTCTGCGGAACGTGCCGGTTCGGCGACAAACCCGGCACGAGCGTTCTGGACAAGAACAACCGGGCTCACGACCTCGACAATCTGTATGTCGTCGATGCGTCGTTCTTCCCGTCGAGCGGCGGCACCAATCCAAGCCTGACGATCGCGGCGAATGCGTTGCGCGTCGGCGCGATCATCCACGAACAACTGCAGTAGATTCACGCGCGCACCAGACGTACGATCATCGTCTCCGCGATCCGCTTCTCTAATGATCACTGTCCTGCATCTCGTCACCTCGCTCACGCGCGCAGGTGCTGAAAGCCAACTCGCGAGCCTCGTGCGCAACACGGCGAGCGCGGAGCTTTCCCACATCGTCTGCTACCTTCATCGGCCCGACGATCTGGCCCCGGAGCTCCGGAAATCCGGGATCGAGACGATCTGTCTCGATCTGCCGCGCAAGTGGCCGTGGCTGGTTGCACCGTGGAAGCTCGTCCCTCTCCTGCGCGCGCGCCGTCCCGATTTCCTTCAGACCCGGCTTCTCGACGCGGACTTGAGCGGGCGTCTCTCCACGATCCTCGGTCCTTCGATTCCCATCATCAATACGTTGCACATGCCCACCTACGATGCGGAAACGATTCGTGCGGCCGGGTGGCCGCCGCACAAGATGGCCGTGCTCCAGCGACTCGACCGATGGACGGCACGCGCCACGACTCCGCGATTCATCGCCATCTCCGAGAGCGTCAAGCGATCGGCGGTGCGCAACCTCGGTCTGCGCGCGGAAGACATCCGCGTGATCTATAACTCGATCGATCCGGCAATCCTTCAATGCCATCCCGACGAGCCGTCGCGCATTCGAAAGGACGCCGGGATTCCATCCGGGGCATTCGTTTATCTGAACGTCGCGCGGCTCTCACCGGAGAAGGGGCAGCCGGTGCTGCTGCGTGCATTCAAAGAAGTCGCCGCGTCGGTCGCGGAGGCGTATCTCGTCATCGCCGGCGACGGTCCGCGGGCAGCCGCGTACCAGACGCTCGCAACCGAGTTGGGCATTCACGACCGCGTGCGCTTTCTGGGGAGTCGCACGGACGTCGGCGCATGCCTGGAGATGGCGGATGCATTCGTGTTTCCCTCTCTCTTCGAGGGATTGGGCAGCGCGTCGATCGAGGCGATGGTCAAGGGGCGGGCATGCATCGCATCGCGCATCGAGGCGATGCTCGAAGTATTCGTCGACGGCAAGACGGGTCTGCTCGTGACGCCCGGCTGCGAGGCCGCTTTGGCGTCGGCCATGATGACGCTCTATCGCGACCCCGATCTGTGCCGGCGCCTCGGCGCGTCTGCACGCGCGGCCGCCCTCGAACGGTTCGACAGCCGGCAGGGGATCAAGGCGTGGTCGCAGTTCTACGGGGAGCTCGCGTCGCTCACGAAAACGATGGCATGAGCATTGGCTGCGGACGGAACGACCGTGTTCGTCGAGCTCGCCCAGATCGTTCCGTCCGCGCCTCGCGCGAGGCCGGCGATGCTCTCGGCGCTGCCGAGGCGGCCGCCGCTCCACAGGTCATCGCGTCGAGTAGACGCTCACCGGAAACTTCAACCTTCCCAATGGCGTGTTGTAGTACGCGTTGCCGCGGAGCTCGTAGCGTGCGCGGTTTCCCTGGATCACGTTGACGATCTCGGTCCACAGCGAGCGCACGTTTTGATAGCCGATGCGCGTGCGCAGCCGGACGTCGCCGCGTCCGTTGGCGGGGATGTGGATGTCCTGCTGGCTGATGCTGTCGAGCACGGGATTGTTGTTGATCAGCAGGTTGAAGTCGATTTGATCGAGCCGCAGTCCGACCGAATTCGGGTTCTCGACTTCGAGTGCGAAGTCGATGTCGATCGATGACGCGGACAGCGGAAGCGCGACGTCGACTCGCGGACGGATGTCGTGGAGCGAGTAGCGCGGGTTCTCGATGTTGAGAGCGCTGCGGACCGCGGCGCAGCTCGAAAGCAGGAGCGACGCCACGCCGGCGGCGATGCAGAAGATGGCGAGGAGAACGCCGACAGTCAGATTTCGTTTCATGGCGGTTGCGTGCGGTGCAAGGCGCGTGTCAGATGAAACGTGAGGGCAGACGTTGCGTCCGCCACGTGTTACTGTCCCCCGCACTCGCCATCGCTGACCTCTGAAGTAGAATCCGTGGTCTGCCCGTTGCAGAGTCGTGACTCGGGAGCCCAACGTTTGTAGTTCGAGGTGTGAACTTGAGGACGACCGCCATCATCGCGGCCTACAACGAAGAGAGAACCATTGCCGATGTGCTGCGCGGACTGACGGCCAGTCCGCTGATCGACGAAGTGATCGTAGTCAGCGACGGCTCGGACGACCGCACGGTCGACATCGCGCGCAGCGTCGAAGGTGTTCGAACCATCGCGCTCCGAGAGAATCACGGAAAAGGATTCGCGATGGCCGTCGGCGTCGCGAACGCGTCGCACGACATCCTCTTCTTCTGTGACGGCGACATGTACAACGTCAGCAACGCGCACATCGAGGCGCTCGTGCGCCCGGTGCTGCGCGGCGAATGCGACATGAACATCGGCATCCGCGACCGCGGGCCGCTCGCGAACTTCATGCATCTCAAGATGAAGTTCTGTCCCGTGCTGTCGGGCATCCGCGTCATGCGCAAGACCATCTTCGACGTCGTGCCGGCGCAGTATCAGGCGCGCTACAAGATCGAAGTCGCGCTCAACTGTTTCTGTGCGAACAGCGGCTATCGCCAGATGCACACCGTGATCTACAACCTGGAGCACATCAAGAAAGAGGAGAAGCTCGGCTTCCGCCGCGGCGTGCAGGCGCGCTACGAAATGTATCGCGAGGTCTACCTGCTGCTCTTCGATCTCTACATGTTTCAGACCTGGCGCTGGCGGCAGGTGGAACTGCCGGCGGCGGATTACGATCTCTTCGAATAACGCGCGCTGATGCATCAGCACGACGCCATCGACCGCATCTCTCCGACTCTCGAGCCGGATCAGATGGTGGTGATGCACCAGAACTGGCATCACCTCCTCTTTCTGCATTGGGAGATTCCGCCCGAGAAACTGCAGGCGCTCGTGCCCGCGGGGCTGGAGATCGACACGTTCGAAGGGAAGGCCTACGTCGGCCTCATCCCGTTCACGATCACCGGCGTGCGCGCGGTGCTCACGCCTCCGCTGCCGTGGATCTCGAGCTTTCACGAAGTCAACGTGCGGACGTACGTGCATCGCAACGGCCGCGATCCCGGCGTATGGTTCTTCAGTCTCGACGCATCGAGCACGCTCGCCGTCGCCGCAGCACGCGCGATGTACAAGCTCCCGTACTTTGATTCCGACATCGACTTCGATCCGAGCTCACTGACGTTTGACTCGAAGCGCACCGATCGCCGCGGCCAACTTCCCGCCAATGCGCACGTGCGTTATCAGCCGGTCGAAGGACCGGTGCAGCCCGCGCGGCCGGGATCGCTCGAGCACTTTCTCGTCGAGCGCTACATTCTTTATGCGGAGAGCGATCACACCCTCTACCGCGCGCGCGTCCACCACCAGCCCTACCCGCTGCAGCGCGCGGAGCTTCTCGGGTTGGAAGAGACGCTCGTCTGGGCCGCGGGCATCAAGCGGCCGGAGAACGTGCCGATCCGCCACTACGCGCGCGAAGTGAACGTGAAGGTTTACGGGCCGGAGAAGGTGTAGGCGGACGCGATCCGCTCCGCGATTGCGCGATATCCCGCATATTTGACATCAACTGATGTGTCATCGAAAATATCAACGTTTACGTCAACGTTGACGTGGAACGAGGGTGATATCAATGGCCTCAGCACTCGCAGAACGTCTCGAAAAAATTAAAGAGCTCGGAGGCATCAGCGGCCGCGACGTCGCGCAATTGCTGGACACGACTCCCGAGACGGTATCTCGTTGGAGCACTGGCAGAATTGATCCGCACCGAGAGCGACTGCAACGCCTTCTCGAATTGGAGTTCTTTCTCACGGAACTTGCGGAGTTCTATTCGCCTGAAGAAGCAAAACTCTGGCTGTTCAGTCCTCACAAATTGCTCGGTGGTGAGACTGCCGCCGCTCGCATTCAGGCTGGAAAGACACAGGATGTCTTTGCGCTACTCGATCAACTTCGATCGGGCGCATATGTCTGACGATGATTTATTCGCCGGACATGCTGGATATCCTGCAGTCCGCGGGGATGTCCTCGTGGGAGAGCGCCGTCTATCGGCACATGTTCGGTTCTCACCCCGAATCGCCCTTCGCTGCGGCGCCGTCCGCGCATCCCTGATACATTGCTTTTCCAGTGAGTCGCAGCGTCGCTGAAGGCCGTCTCCGGCGGCAGAATCGTGTGCTTGCCGATCTTGCCCGGTGCGTGCACGCTCACTCCGGCACTCTCGGCGACGCGCTGCAGGAAATCACCGACGCCGCCGCGGCCACGCTCGACGTCGCACGCGCACGCGTCGTCTTTTTCACGCCCGATCGCGAGCTCGACATCCCGCGAACGCCCGGCGCCGCGCTCGAAACGCCCGTGCGCCGCCTCGGCCAGGTCATCGCGCTGCTTCGCTTCGAGCACGAAGGCGAGCCGCGCGAGTGGACGAGCGACGAGGAAAACTTCGCGGCATCGATCGCGGATCTCGTCGCGTCGGCCGTCGATGCTGCCGAGCGCCGGCAGGTGCAGGATGCGCTTCGTCATCGCGCCGACTTCGAGAAGCTGATCTCGCACATCTCCACGCGATTCGTCAGCCTCGAGGCCGACGAATTGGACGCCGCGATCGAAGAGTCGCTCGCGGCGATCGGCACGTTCATCGGCGCGGAGCGCGCGCACGTCTGGCTCTTCGCCGCCGATTGCCTCAGCGCGCGCATGACGCACGACTGGAGCGCGCCCGGCGTCGCGCTGTCGAAAGACAGGTGGGCGGAACTGCCGGCGGCCGCGTTTCCGTGGTGGATGGACCATCTGCGGAAGATGGAGCGCATCGTCTACTCATCGATCGCCGATCTGCCGGCGGCGGCAATCAACGAGCGGCGCATCCTCGACCGTCAGGGCCTGCGCAGTTTCGCGATCGTGCCGATGGGGCTCGAGCGGCGGCTGTTCGGAACGATCGGCTGCAGCACGATCTCGCACGAGCGCCATTGGCCGGACGAAGCGATCTCGCTGCTGCAGATTGCCGGAGAGATTTTCGTCGGCGCGATCGAGCGCAACCGCACGTACGACGCGTTGCGCACGAGCGAGACGCGGCATCGGCTGCTCTTCGAGCGCAATCTCGCGGGCGTGTTTCGCAACACGCTCGACGGCGAGGTCCTCGATTGCAATGACGCGCTCGCGGAAATGCTCGGCTACGCGTCGCGCGCGGAGCTGATCGGACTCAACGCGCGCGATCTCTATTTCCGCGGCGAAGAGCGCGAGGGTCTCATCGACTCGATCCGCTCCGCCGGCGGAATCCCAAATCTCGAGATCTGCCTACGCCGCAGGAACGGCGAGCCGGTGTGGCTGCTGGAGAGCGTGCACGCGGTGTTCGATCGCGGCAGCGGCGAGACCGTGCTCGAAGGGACGATGATCGACATCACCGACCGCAAGCTCGCCGAGAACGCGCTGCGCGACAGCGAGGCGCGCTACCGGCTGATCGCCGAGAACTCGATGGACATGATCTCGCGCACGACGCCGCGCGGCCGTTTCCTCTATGTCTCCGATGCCGCGCGGTCGATCCTCGGCTACTCGCCGGACGAGATGGTCGGCCATTCGATCTTCGAGTACGCACTCCAGGAAGATCATCCGCTCCTGCGTCATGTGGATCTGTTCGACGGACCGCACACGTTCAGCTATCGCGTGCGCCGCAAAGACGGCGAAGTGGTCTGGTTCGAGAGCCGCAATCGCGCGCTGCGCGATCCGGTGACCGGTGAAGTCGCGGAAGTCGTCGCGGTGTCGCGCGACGTCAGCGAGCGCCGGCGCGCGGAAGAGCAGATCGAGTATCAGGCCTACCACGACGCGCTCACCGGACTGCCGAACCGCGCGCTGTTCCGCGACCGGCTCACGATTGCGCTCGCGCATGCGAAGCGGCTGCAGTCGCCGGTGGCGCTGATGTTTCTCGATCTCGACCGCTTCAAGAATGTCAACGACACGCTCGGTCACAGCCTCGGCGACGAACTACTGCGCGCCGTCGCGACGCGGTTGCGGTCCGTGCTGCGCGAGGGCGACACGATCGCGCGCATGGGCGGCGACGAGTTTACGGTGCTGCTCACGGATCTGAAGAAGCCTGAAGACGCGGTGACGATCGCGCAGAAACTGCTCGAGATCGTTTCCTATCCGATCCGCCTCGACCGGCAGGAGCTGTACGTCACGACGAGCATCGGCATCGCGATCTATCCGGCCGACGGCGAGACTGCGGAGGCGCTGCTGCAGTGCGCGGACGGCGCGATGTACCGCGCGAAGGATGCGGGACGCAATTCGTATCAGCTCTGCACGCCGGCGATGAACACGCGCGCGGCCGAGCGGCTGTCGATCGAGACGTCGCTGCGGCACGCGCTCGAGCGCGACGAGCTCGTGCTGCACTTCCAGCCGGAGGTGCGCCTCGACACGCGCCAGGTCGCGGGGATGGAAGCGCTCATCCGCTGGAACCGTCCGGGCTACGGACTCGTGCCGCCGGCGACGTTCATCCCCGTCGCGGAAGAAACGCGCATGATCGCGCCGATCGGCGAGTGGGTGCTGCAGCAGGCGTGCGCGCAGGCGAAGAAGTGGCAGTCGTTGCGCGTGTCGGTCAATCTGTCGCCGCGCCAGTTCCAGCACGCGGACTTGTTTCGCGTCGTCTCGACAGCGCTCGAAGAAAGCGGACTCGATCCGCGATTCCTCGAGCTCGAGATCACGGAGAGCACGGCGATGCTGAACATCGAGCGGACGATCGCGACGCTTACGGACCTGCGCGAGCTCGGCGTGCGCATCGCGCTCGACGACTTCGGCACCGGACATTCGTCGCTCAACTATCTCCGCCGCTTTCCGATCGACCGCGTGAAGATCGATCAGGAATTCGTGCAGGCGATCGAGACCAGCCGCAGCAACCGCGCGATCATCTCCGCGATCGTGCAGATGGCGCATGGCCTCGATCTCGCCGTCACCGCGGAAGGCGTGGAGACGGAGGAGCAGCTGCAGTTCCTCGTCGAACAAGGCTGCGAAGAAGTGCAGGGATTCTTGTTGGGAGTGCCAAAACCGGCGGAGTGAAGATGAATCGAAACGCTCTCTATGTGTCGCTGCTCGTCATTGCGATTTGCGCCGCCGGCGTCGCATTTTGGTTCGCGCAGCGGCCGACGGTCATCGAGCGGCCGGCACTCGGCACGCCGCCGGCTCCGTTGCCGCAGCCGCAGAAACTCGCGGGACGCGAGGCTCCCGATTTCTCGGGCGTCGATTTGAACGGACAGATCATCGACTCCTCGCGTTTGCACGACCGCGTCATCGTGCTCAACATCTGGGCGACGTGGTGCGGCCCGTGCGTCGAAGAAATGCCGCGCATCGAGCGAGAGATCTGGCAGCGATTCCGTCCTGACGTCCAGGTCATCGGCGCGGCCGCAAGCGAAGACGTGGCGAAAGTCGCCGCATTCAATCGCAAGATGAAACTGACGTTCCCTCTCGTCGCCGACGAGCGCCGCGAGATCGCGAGCCTCTACGGCGGCCGCGACGTCCTCCCGCGCATCTACGTCATCGACCGCTCCGGCCGCATCGTCCACCAGACCCGCGGCTACGGCGAGCAGGAGTTCAACGAGGTGGTCTCGGCGGTGGAGCGGGCGGTGGCGGGGCGGTAACAGGCGCATGGGCTCATAGGCTCACAGGCTCACAGTGGTTCTTCCATGAGCCCATGAGCCCATGAGCCCATGAGCCCATGAGCCCATGAGCCCATGAGCCCATGAGCCTATGAGCCCATGAGCCCATGAGCCTAGAGCCCATGAGCCTATGAGCCTATGAGCCTTTCCCGTACCATATCGCTTCCGCATGGAACTCCTTCTCTGGCGCTGGTCGACTACTGCGCAGATCACCTCCGCGCTGATGATCGCGGTGTTTTTCTATGTTCTCGGCCGTTCGGTGCGGCGGGTGGAGCTGCGGCCTTGGGTGCACGCATGGCTGCTGAACCTCGGTGCTTTGGCGGTGACGCTGATTTTCTGGCTCGCGCAGCCGCAGTCGCCGGTCGTGTTCATTGCGCTCCGTTTCAGCTATCTCTTCTGCAAGACGATGTTCGTGCTGTTGCTCGTCCTCGGCACGTTTCGGTTCAGGCAATGGACGCGAGTCGCGGGAGGCGTCGCGGTGTTTGCGTTCGGCGCGGCGTTCGTGCTGAACACGGTGGACAAGATCGGCGTCGTGCAGTCGGGTGTGATCGGTACGGCGCTGCTCATCGGCGCGGTTCGTCTTCTTCGGCAACGCGTGCGCGGCATGGGATGGCTTACCGCCGGGTTTGCGATCCGCGCGACGCTGGCGTTGATCGAGACGGTCGCGTACGGCGCGCAGTCGTCGAAGCCGTTCGTCGGCGTGTTCCTCGCGTCGCATTCGTCGTTCGACACCGGTGCCGAGTGGGTGATCGCGCTCGGCTGCGTGCTGACGTTGTATCGCCGCATCCAGGAGGAGCTCGTCGATGCGAACCAGGCGCTCCTCGCCGCGAAAGACGTGCTGCAGGATCTGGTCGATCGCGACTCGCTGACCGGCCTCGCGAACCGGCGGGCGCTGCCGCCGATCCTGCGCGAGTCGTACGAGCGCGGCGCGACGATCTTCTTTTTCGATCTCAACGACTTCAAGGACATCAACGACTCGTACGGACATCACGCCGGCGACGAATGCCTGCGCAGCTTCGCGCGCGTGCTGCAGGCGAGCTTCCGTTCCGACGATCACATCATCCGCTACGGCGGCGACGAGTTCGTCGTCGTTGCACCGGGCGTCGAGCCGGGTTCGCTGGCCGAGCGTATCGCGAGTTTGCGCGAGCGGCTGAAGTTCGAGCAGACCGGCGGTCCGCTGCTTCGCTTCTCCATCGGTGAGGCATACATGCCGCCGAAAAGCGATCCTGAAACCGCGCTGCGCGCCGCCGACAAGGCGATGTATCGCGACAAGGCGGCGAAGACGCTGAAGATGCGCGTGCCGCGATAAAGGTGGCGCAGCCTCTGCACGCGCATTCGTGCATGGAAACTCAATGGCAGAAAGACGTCGATGCCGCGCTCGCCGCGTCGGCCGCTGAGAAGAAGCCGCTGCTGATCGACTTCACCGCCGCACCGATGTGAGGGGGATGCGCTCGGCTGGAAGCCGAGGTGTACCCCGATCCGAGCGTGGCCGACTTCATTCGCGATCATTTCATTCCGCTGCGCGCTCACGTGAAAACCGGACAGGATGTGTTCGCGCGCTTCAACGCGCAGTGGACGCCGACGGTGCTGGTCGTCGGCAGTGACGAAAAGGAACAGCACCGCATCGAGGGCTTCCTTCCGGTCGAAGACTTTCTGCCGCAGTTGAAGCTCGGTGCCGCGCATGCAGCTCGCGCGCGCGGCGACTGGAGCGAGGCAGAAAAGCTTTATGACGAGCTGACGAACGATCCGTCGCCGGACATCGCCGCCGAGGCGATCTACTGGCGCGGGGTGACCAAGTACAAGGCGACGAACGACCCGTCGCACCTCGGCGCAACGGGCGTCGCGCTGCGCGATCACTTCGGCGGGAGCACGTGGGCGAAGAAAGCGTCGGTGTGGTTGAGCTGATCCGTCACCACAATCCCGCCACAAACCTGCTCACGTGATTCCTTGAATCGGACGCGCGTTCCGGCTCATCCGTGACTACACTCTCCGGCGTCATGAGAAGAGTCGTCGTCGCCGCGCTCCTGCTGCTGCTTTCTGCCGCGTCTGCTTTCGCCGCCACCAGTCTGCGCATCGTCAGCGCGGGGCCGGTGGGAGAGATCGCGAATATCGCCGAGGCGAATGAGATTCGCGTCGTGTTCTCCGAGCCGATGGTCGTGCTCGGCAGGATTCCATCGCCGGTGACCGCGCCGTTCTTTCGTCTCGCGCCGGCGGTGAAGGGAACGTTCCGCTGGTCGGGCACGACGACGCTCATCTTCACGCCCGACAAGCCGCTCGGGTACGCGACGAAGTACGACATGAAGATCGACAAGAGCGCGAAATCGATCGCCGGGAACGCACTCGATGACGACTACGCGTGGAGCTTCACCACGCCGACGATCAAGCTGTTGAACACCGGCTGGTATCGCAAGGGCGGGAAGTCCGACGGCGCGGTCGTCATGGGACTGCGGTTCAACCAGCCGGTCGACGTCGACACGATCGTGCAGCACCTCAAGGTGAAGACGACGTCGCACGAGTTCGCCGACGTCGCGATTCCCGAGGAAGGATTGAAGCGGATGACGCCGGCGGAAGTGCAGGCGTTCGAGGCCAAAAAAGCGAAGGCGCAGGCCGCGGCGGCATCGAACGAACTGCCGGTATTCGTTTTCACGCCGACGGAATGGAACACCGAGACGTTTTCGAAAGGGAAAGACCTCGTCGTCCTCGAGACGAAGCCCGGCATCGCGTCCGACACGTGGATCAAAATCGTGCTCGATGACAAGCTTTCTACCGCCGGACGCGCGGCGACGGGAACAGAGCAGAGCTACACCGTCCAGCTCGAGCCGACGTTCTTCGTGACGGAGATCGACTGCCAGGAGTCGTGCGATCCCGACTGGCGTAACGCCGTCACATTCCGCTCCGGCTCCGGCATCCCGTTCGCGAATTACCGCAAGTCCGTCACCGTCACCGACATCACCGATCCGAAAAACAATGTGGTGGTGAAGCCCAAGAACGTGACGAACACGTACGAGTATCCGTCGACGAGCTACAGCTTCGACGAGCTGGGCTACTCGCTCCTGCCCGCGCATACGTACGCGGTGCGCATCGACCCGAGTCTCACCGCCGAGGATGGACAGAAGCTCGGATATGCGTGGAATGCGGTGATCGAGAACTGGCACCGCTCCGCGTTCGTCAGTTTCGGATCGGGACACGGCGTGTGGGAGACGAGCGGCGGCTCGATCCTGCCGTTCCACGCGCGCAACTTCAAGAGCGTCAAGCAGTGGCTCGCGCCGCTGAAGGTCGACGAGCTGATGCCGACGATTCAGAAGCTGAGCGAAGGAAGCTTCACGCTCGCGCCGCCGAACGCGAAGCCGGTGCCGCGCACGCTGAAGGTTGCCACCGACAAGATCATGGCCATCGGTCTCGATCTTGCGCCGGCCATCGGCAGCGACAACATGGGTCTCGCGTGGGCGGCGATCCAGCCCGGCGATCCGATCGACCACACGCGGCACGAGGACGCCAACATCACCGCCACGCTCGTTCAGGCCACGAACCTCGGTATCTCCGTCAAGGACAGCCCGCAGAACTCGATCATCCTCGTCTCGCGTCTCGATGACGGCAAACCGGTCGAAGGCGCGACGGTCTCGATCCGCGACAAGGCGAACAAGATTTTCTGGAGCGGCACGACCGATGCGAAAGGCATCGCCGTCGCGCCGAAGACCGATCTCCGCCGCGATCCGACGCAGAAGTATGAATCGTGGGAAGTGAGCTGGCGCGCGCTGCAGGATTTGCACTTCATCGTCACGGCCGAGAAAGACGGCGACGTCGCTTACGTCGGCAGCGATTGGAACGAAGGCATCTCGCCGTGGGAGTTCAACACGCGCTACGACGTGATGGAAGCCGATCCGCAGCTGCGCGGCACGGTGTTCGTCGATCGCGGCGTCTACAAGCTCGGCGAAGAAGTGCACTTCAAAGCGATCGTGCGCGCCGACACGCCGGACGGCATGAAGCTCGTGCCCGCCGGCACGACCATCGACATCAGCGTGATGGATCCGCAGAACCAGACCGTCGACGAGCGCAAAGTCACGGTCAACGCATGGAGCAGCGCGGAGTGGACGTTCAAGCTTCCCGACGACGTTCCGCTCGGCCAGTACACGATCAACGGCGCGATCGCCGGTCATCGCGGATTGATCAACGGCAACTTCCTCGTCGCCGCGTATCGGCGTCCCGAGTTCCGCACCGACGTCACGCTGGCCTCATCGAATCCGCTCGCCGGAACGAAACTCGACGGCACCGTCACCGGCCGCTATCTCTTCGGCTCGCCGATGTCCGGCAAGCCGGTGAAGTGGACGTACTCGAAGCAGAAGCTCTACGACGTCCCCGCAAAAATCACCGATCGCTACGACGCCTTCACGTTCCTCGGATGGGACTGGGAGGAAGAAGAGTCGGACGAAGAAGGCAGCAGCTACGATCCGGGCGTCGTCCAGGTCTCGCAGAACGAAGGCACGCTCAATGAGAAAGGGGAGCTGAAGCTCAAGCTCGAGACCGACGAAGCCGCGGGCTGGCCGTACAGCTACCTCCTCGAAGGCACCGTCACCGACGTCACGCGCCAGCAGATCAGCAACCGCGCGTCGACGCGCGTGGATCCCGCGCCGTGGTACATCGGCGTCAAGACGCCTCCGTACTTTGCCGACTCGTCGAAAGGCGTCGACACCTCGATCGTCGCCGCGGGTCTCGACGGACTCGCGGTTCCGGGCGTCCAAGTGAAGATCGAGTTGAAACGCCTGCAGTGGACGAGCGTCCGCAAAGCGGAAGGCAACGGCTTCTACGAATGGGAAACCGAGCGCAAGGAAGTGGCGGCCGGCGAGTGGACGATCACGACGACCGCCGATCCCGTGCCGCTGCACATTCCGATCACCGACGGCGGACAGTACGTGCTGCGCGCGCACGCGAGCGAGCCAAAGACGAAGCGCACCACGTCGACGACGGATTGGTTCTACGCCCTCGGCGAGGGTTACACCGCGTGGGAACGCTACGATCACAACCGCATCGATCTGATCCCCGAGAAGAAGACGTATCGCCCTGGCGAGACCGCGCGGATCATGATCAAGTCGCCGTGGGAATCGGCGACCGCACTGCTCACGACCGAACGTGAAGGCATCCGCACCTGGACGCCATTCACGCTGACGTCGACGCAGCAGACGATCGAAGTCCCGATCTCCGAAAAAGAAATCCCGAACTTCTACGTGTCCGTGCTGCTGCTGAAAGGCCGCACGAAGAAAAATCCGGACAAGGACGGCAGCGATCCCGGCAAGCCCGCCTTCCGCCTCGGCTACGTCGAGCTCACCGTCGAAGACGCGTCGAAGAAGCTCTCCGTCGACGTGAAAGCGAATCGCGACGAGTTCCGTCCCGCCTCGAAGGCGAAGATCGACGTGAACGTGAAGGACGCGAAGGGCAAGCCGTCGCAGTCCGAAGTCACGTTGTGGGCCGTTGATTACGGAGTGCTCTCACTCACCGGTTATCAGACGCCGGAGATCCTCGACAAGATCTATCTGCAGAAAGCGCTGCAGGTGGCGAACGAAGACTCGCGCCAGCGCATCGTCAGCCGCCGCGTGCTCACGCCGAAGGGCGGAGGCGAGGGCGGAGGCGGCGGACGCGACGCCGGGCCGGGAATGCTGCGCCGCGATTTCCGTGTGCTCGCGTTCTGGCTCGGATCGCTGGTCACGGATGCGAAAGGCCGCGCGCACACCGAGGTGACGCTGCCGGAGTCGCTGACGACGTATCGCATCATGGCCGTCGCTGGCGACAAGCAGTCGCGCTTCGGCGGCGCGTCGGCCGAGGTCAAGATCAACAAGCCGCTGATGCTCACGCCGTCGTGGCCGCGGTTCTTGTCGGTCGGTGACAAAGCGTATTTCGGCGGCGTCGTGCACAACACGCTCAAGAGCGGCGGCAAGGCGACGGTGTCGATCGAGTCGCTCGATCCGAACGTGCTGACGTTCAGTGGAGGACAGACAATCGTGTCTGTCCAGCCGGGCTCCGACACCGAAGTGCGCTTCGACGCCGAAGGAAAATCGGTCGGCAATGCGCGCGTGAGAATGCGCGTGACGATGGGACGCGAGAACGACGCGTTCGAAGACATCATCCCGGTGCGCGTGCTCGTGTCGCCGGAAACCGTCGCCGCGTACGGCGAGGCGAAGCCGCGCGCCGAAGAGCGCATCGAGATGCCGGACGGCGTCGTGCCGGGATTCGGCGGACTGCGCGTCGATCTGGCGTCGACGGCAATGATCGGACTCGCCGAAGGCGCGCAGTATCTCGTCGAGTATCCGTATGGCTGCTCCGAACAGCGGTCCTCGCGCGCCCTCGGTCTCATGCTCATCACCGACCTGGGCGACTCGTTCTCGCTGCCCGGAATGGATTCGGCGAAACAGAAAGCGTCGGTGCAGTCGACGCTCGAAGAGCTGAAAAAGTACCAGTGCGGCGACGGCGGCTTCGCCTTCTGGCCCGGCACGTGCGGTCCGCACTCGTCGCCGTATCTCACCGCGTACGTCACGCACGTCCACCAGCGCGCGAAGGCGATGGGCTACACCGTCGACAACGGCGTGCTCGAGCGCGCGTACACGTTCCTCGACAAAGTCCTCGGCGAGCCGAAGCCGACGAACGAAGGATGGATGCCGGGCTACACCGCATGGCAGGCGTTCGCCGTCAAGATCCTCGCGGAAGGCGGACGCAACGTCGACAGCCACGTCAACCGCGTCTACGAGTATCGCGACCGCATGCCGGTGTTCGGCATCTCGCATCTCCTCGACGCTCTCATTGCGAAGAAGGAAACGAGCGGCGCGCGCGTCGACGATCTACATCGCAGGATCACGAACTCGATTCTGCCCGAAGGCGGATATGCGTTCGTGAATGAGCTCAATGATCCGTACCTGCTGTGGTTCTGGAACTCGAACGTCCGCTCCACGGCGATGTCGGTTCAGACGCTGGTGCGCCTTGGATCCGACGAAGAGCTGGTGAAGCGGATGGTGCGCTGGATGATGAAGGTGCGCAAAGAAGGGCGCTGGGGCAACACGCAGGAAAACGCGTGGGCGATGGAAGCGCTCGTCGACTACTACCGCAAGTACGAATCCGAAGTGCCGGACTTCCTGGCGACCGTTTCGATCGGGCCGGAGAAGATCGCCAGCGAGCCGTTCAAGGGACGCTCGACCAATGTGAAGTCGAAAGAATTCTCGATGCCGCAACTGCTCGCGAAAGCGACGGCGGGACAGCAGCTGCCGGTCGTCTTCACGCGCGAAGGCGCCGGCACGCTCTTCTACATGATGCGCCTGCGTTACGCCGCGAACGTGCTGCACTACCAGCCGCTCGACGCCGGCTTCAAAGTCGAGCGCTCGTACGCGTTGCAAAATGAAGAAGGGGAGTCGACGTCGTTCAAGGCCGGCGATTTGATCCTCGTGAAGCTGCGCATCCGCAACACGAAGGAGCGCCGCTACGTCGCCGTCACCGATCCGATCCCCGCCGGCACCGAGCCGGTGGAGACGTGGTTCGCAACGACGGCGACGCAACTCGTCGAGCAGCAGTACCAGCGCGAGTCACAGGGGTGGTGGGATTGGTGGGAGCGCGGCGGCTTCGACTACGTCGAGCGCCACGACGATCGCGTGAACCTCTTCGCGACGCGACTCGGCGAAGGCACGACCGAGTTCAGCTACCTCGTGCGCGCAACGACCGCGGGAACCTTCGTGACCGCGCCGACGCACGCTGAAGAAATGTACGAGCCCGAAGTATTTGGACGAACCGGTACGACGGTTGTGGAGATCAAGAAGTGAAAAGTGGAGCGGCGGGCTCTCAGCCCGCCGAAATGGGGCCGAAGCGTCGGCGGGCTAAGAGCCCGCCGCTCCACTGGCTGTTCGTATTGATCGCGCTCAGCGCGACGGCGCTGTGGCTCCGTCTCGGACCGCTGCCCGACTTCGACGTCACGCACTTCCAGTCGACGACGATCCTCGATCGCAACGGCGAGGTCTTGTACGAGCCGCTCGCGGCGAGCGGAAATCGCGCGCAGTGGCTGTCGGCGGACAAACTCCCGCCGCGCGTCGTCGATGCGACGATCGCGGCGGAAGATCGCCGCTTCCGCAAACACATTGGCGTCGACCCCCTGGCCGTCGCGCGCGCGACGCTGCACAACCTCCGCGCGCGGCGCATCGTTGAAGGTGGCTCGACGATTACGCAGCAAGTCGCAAAGCTGCTGCTGCAGTCGCACGATCGTTCGCTGCGCACGAAGTGGCGCGAGACCGTCGTTGCCCTGCGGCTGGAGCATCGCTACAGCAAGAACGAGATTCTCGCGATGTATTTGAATCTCGCGCCGTACGGAAATCGCATCACCGGCGTCGCGCGCGCGAGCCGCGCGTACTTTGCGTGTGGGCCGGAGAGTTTGACTGCCGCGCAATCCGCGTTTCTCGCTTCGCTGCCGCAGCGCCCGAGCGCGTTCAATCCGCTGCGCGATCCGGTGAAAGCGCGCGCGCGGCAGCAGCTCGTGCTCGCGAAGATGAACCTCCCGCGCGTCGATTACGAGCACGCGCGCTCGGAGCGATTGCAGTTCGCGAAGAACGCACAGCCCGCGCTGGCGATGCACTTCATCGAACACGTCTTAGTGGAGTGGCGGCCGCCCTCGGCCGCCGAGAGCGAAGCGAGAAAACCGGCGCCCGAGGGCGGGCGCCGCTCCACAGAATCGGTGGTGCGCACGACGCTCGATGCGAACCTGCAGCGCGCCGTCGCCGGCATCATCGAGGCACATCGCGCCGACCTGCTGCGTCACGGCGCGCACAGCGCCGCCGTCGCGGTGCTCGACAACGCGACCGGCGAGTGGCTCGCGTGGGAAGGGTCAGGCAATTACTTCGATGACGGATTTGGCGGAGCGATCGACGGCGTCGTCACACCGCGACAACCGGGATCGACGCTCAAGCCGTTCACCTACGCGCTCGCGTTCGAAGACGGTGAGACGCCCGCGACCGTCATCGCCGACGTGCCTTCGCACTTTCCAACCGCCGAGCAGGGCGTCGTCTACACCCCGCACAACTACGACGGCCGCTTCCGGGGCCCGCTGCGCGTCCGCTCCGCCCTCGCCGGATCCGAAAACGTTCCTGCGGTCGCGATGCTCGACAAACTCGGACCCGAATCGCTGCTGCGTTTGCTCCGCAACGCCGGCTTCAACGGCCTACAACACACGGCGGACTACTACGGGCTTGGTCTGACACTCGGCGACGCCGAAGTGACGCTCGAACAACTGATCACTGCCTACTCCGCGTTTGCACGCGGCGGCAAACAAATCACTCCGACGATGTTCCTCGCTGGGAGGCCAGGAGGCCCGGAGGCCCGGAGGCTCGTCTCCGCGCGTACGGCCTTCTACATCACCGACATCCTCACCGATCCCGAAGCGCGCGCCTACGCCTTTGGCACGGGCGGCAACCTCGACTTCCCCTTTCCTGTCGCGGTAAAGACCGGCACGTCACAGTCGTATCGCGACAACTGGACGATCGGCTACACGAAAGACGTGACCGTTGGCGTGTGGGTCGGCAACTTTGATCGCAGCGAGCTGCGCGGATCGAGCGGCATGACCGGCGCCGCGCCGATCTTCAACGCCGTCATGCTCGCCGCGATGAAACGCGCGCGCGGCTCGCTGCCGATCGGCGACTGGACGCCCATCGTCCCGCCATCGTCCGACGTCGAGTCCGTCGAGATCTGCGCACTGTCCGGCTTGCGCCCGTCGCCGTGGTGCGAGTCGATTCGCAAAGAATGGCTGCCGACGAACGAGCAGGCGCGCTTCTGCTCGTGGCATCACGACGGCGCGATCGACTGGCCCGCGGAGTATCGCGAATGGGCGCGCGGTGTGGGGCAGGTTTTCCAACCTGCCCCCCGGAGAGGCAGGCTGGAAAGCCTGCCCCACACCGCGGCGCTCAAGATCGCCAACCCCGCCGAGGGCGCAACCTACCTCATCGACCCCACACTGCGCGCGGAGTTCCAGACGCTGCGCTTGCGCGCCATCTCGCCGACACGCGTGCAGTGGTACATCGACGAACGCAAGGTCGAGCCCGAATGGCAGCTCGCGCGCGGCGCGCACACCGTCACTGCAATGGATGAGAGCGGAAGACGCGAGTCGGTGCGCATTTTCGTGAAGTAATTGCTTTGGACCGCGGCAGCTAACGCTGCCGCTTTCGAGAGCGTATGCGAAAGCGGCGGCGTAGCCTCCGCAGTCCAAAGATTCTGGCGTGACATTGGCAATTATTCGACGCATGGCGGCTCGTGCGATTTGGAAGGGTGTCATCAAAGCCGGCACGGTCAGCGTCCCGGTGAAGTTGTATTCGGCGGTGACGGATCGAACCGTTCATTTCCGCCTTCTGCATAAGACGGACAAGCAACCCGTCAAGCAAAAGCTCGTCAGCGCGGACAGCGGCGAGCCGATCGAATACGCGGAAGTCCGCAAGGCGTTTCCGATCGCGCGCGGACGGATGGTCGTCCTCGAGGACGAAGAGCTGGAGACGTTGAAGCCGAAGGACTCGCGGGACATCACGGTCACGCGTTTTGTCGATCCGAAGGACGTCGATTCGCGTTTCTACGATCGCGCCTACTTCCTCGGGCCTGATGGCGATTCGAAGGCGTATTTCGCGGCCGCGGAAGCGCTCGCGAAAAAAGAAAAGGAAGGAATCGTGAAGTGGGTGATGCGCGACCGGCAGTACGTCGGCGCGTTGCGCGCGGAAGACGGCTATCTCGTGCTCATCACCATGCGTCACGCCGACGAGATCATCGACGCGAGCGCGTTGCAGCCGCCGGCGGGGCGTCCTTTACAGAAGAAAGAGCTCGAAATGGCGGAGCAACTGCTGACTGCACTGCACGGCGAGTTCGATCCGAACGATTACAAGGACGAATACCGCGCGCGCGTGATGGACCTCGTCGAAGCGAAGGCGAAGGGACACAAGCCGAAGATCGTGAAGTTCCGTCCGAAGCCGTCGAAGGACGAAAAGCTCGACGATGTGCTCGCGGCGAGTCTCGCGAAGGTGAAACGTGCCTCCTGAAGCAGCGGAAGAATACGAAGTCGGCGCATCGAGCGGGATGCGTCCGTTCTGGAGCGGCACGATCAGCTTCGGCCTCGTAACCGTTCCGGTGGCGCTTTTCTCGGCGACGCGCAGCCGTGGCACCGCACTGCGCATGGTCGCGCCCGACGAAGCGCCCGTGCAGCGCCGCTACGTCTGTTCGAAGGACGAGAAGCCGCTCGACGACGATGACATCGTGCGCGGCTACGAGATCGAAAAAGGGAAGTTCGTCGTCGTCAGCGACGACGAGCTCGAAGCGGTCGAGCCGAAGAAGTCGCGCGAGATCGACCTGCGCCTCTTCGTCGACCGCGACTCCATCGATCCGATCTATTTCGATCGCGGCTACTTCCTCGTACCGAGCGGAGGAACGAACAAAGCGTACCGGTTGCTCGCCGAGGTGATGGAGAAGAAAAAATTCGCGGGCATCGCGACGTTCGTAATGCGCGCGAAGGAGTATCTCGTCGCGATCACCGCCGAGGACGGAATCCTGCGCGCGGAGACGCTGCGCTTCCGCGACGAAGTGCGCTCGCCCGAAGACGCCGGCCTGCCGCACAAAACGAAAGTCATGCCGGCCGAGGTCCGCAAGTTTGAGACGCAGATCGCGCACCGCTCGAAGAAGCTCGACCTGCGCGAGCTGATGGACGACTACGAAGAGCGCCTCGAGAAACTCGCGCACACGAAAGAGAAGAAGCACCAGGACATCGTGCGCGTGGAGAAGCCGGAGAAAGAGGAGCCCGAGGACGGCGAAGTCGTCGACCTGCTCGCAGTCCTCAGCAAGTCCCTCGGCGGCAGCGGACGAAAGCCCGCGCGGAAAGCACCCGCGCGTTCGAGAGCGAAGCGAACGGTGGCGAAGAAGAAGTAGCCTCCGAGCCTCCCGGCCTCCGAGCCTCCAAGGCCGCGGCACCCCTGGGAGGCTGGGAGGCCAGGAGGCTGTGAGGCTAGAATTCCCCGCAATGACGAAGCCTCTCATCGGTATCGGTTCGGACATCCAATCCCCAACGGGAAAGCGCGAGCGCGCGTTCGCGTACGTCACGTATGTCGATGCGCTGCGGCGCGCCGGCGCGATTCCGGTGCTCATTCCTCCGCAGCCGGAGAACGCCGCGGAGCTGGTGCGCGAGCTCGACGGCGTGCTGCTTGCGGGCGGCGATGACTGCGATCCTTCGCTGTACGGCGAAGAGCGCCACGCGGCGACGGAGATGATGGATCCGCGGCGTCAGGCGAACGATGTCTCGCTCGCGAAGTACGCGCGCGAGGCCGGCATCCCGACGTTAGGCATTTGTCTCGGCGTGCAGGTGATGAATGTCGCCGCCGGCGGATCGCTGGTGCAGGACATCGACTCCGAGCTTGAAACAGAGATCGAACATGCGAGCAAGCCGGAAGACCGCGCGCGGCACGACGTCATCGTCGACGAAGGCACGCAGCTCTCCGGCATCCTGCGCCGCAGCGAGTTGAACGTGAACTCTTCGCATCATCAGGCCATCCGCAAAGTCGGTGACGGACTGCGCGTCACCGCGCACGCGCCTGACGGGATCATCGAGGGACTCGAAGATCCGAAGCATCCGTTCTACGTCGGCGTGCAGTGGCATCCCGAGGACATGAGCGGCGAAAACTCGGCGACGTCGATTTTCGGCGCGTTTGTCGAGGCGGCGCGGCGATATGTTGAGGAAAAGAAAAAAGTAGCCACCGAAACGTGACAGAGTTTTGGCGTCGCCCGGTCAGAGGAATACGTCATTGTAGAGAGGTCGTTTGGCAAACACGGAGGCCGCTCTCTTGAAACGAAGACTCTCTCTGCTCGTCGTGGTTGCGCTCGTTACCGCGCCGCAGCTCTTTGCCGGCAGGACGTGGTACAAGGCGATCGCGCCGGCGCAGAAGGAAGCGAAGACGAAGAACCAGCTCATCCTCGTCGACATGTACGCCGAGTGGTGCGGCTGGTGTAAGCGTTTCGAGCGCGAAGTCTTTCCCTCGCAGGTCTTCCAGGATGCGACGGCCGATATCGTCCTGCTGCGCCTCGACACCGAGGACGGAAAAGAAGGGACGCAGTTCGCGCGCCGCTACGCCGTAACGTCGCTGCCGACATTCGTGCTGCTCTCGCCCGATCTCACGATCGCCGGCCTCCTGCGCGGCTACGCGCCGCCGAACGATTTCGCGCAGTCGCTGAAAGACACGCGCAAGGCGTACAGCGACTTCACGAGGCGCGCGAACAACGAGACCTCGATCGCGAAAGATCCGATCCAGCGCCTGTCGCTGGCGAAGGAGTACACGCAGCGGCAGCAGTACGACAAAGCCGAGGTGCGGTTCAAGAAGCTGACGACCGACAAAGGCATCCCCGCCGCGATCCGCGACGAGGCGTACTACAACCTCGCCATCAATTTCGTCGTGCAGAACAAGCTCGACGACGCGCAGAAGACGATCCGCGAGCTGACCGGCCTCAGCAAGCTCGGCGAGTCGGTCGAGCGCGCGCGCATGCTCTCCGGACAGATTTACATGCAAGAGGGCAATCTTCTCGGCGCCGCGAACGAGTTCCGCAACTTCAAGAAGCAGTTCCCGAACTCGTCGCTGCTCCCGCAGATCGACATGATTCTGCCGGAGATCGAGCGGAGACTCGCGTCGTCCGGCAAATGAAACGCGCTGTTTTCGTTCTCCTCCTTTTCGCTGTTCCTGTCTTCGCGCAGTTCGATCCCACAGGCGGCGATCTCACGCCGAAGGTGACGATCAGCGGCGAGCTGACGAAGCGCAGCGGCGACGCCGTCGAAGGCGTCGTCACCGCGAAAGTCGCGGACGGCTGGCACATCAACTCGCACGTCCCGAGCGAAGAGTTCGCGATCCCGACCGTGCTGACGATCGACAACGCGACCAGCGTGCAGGTGCAGTATCCGCAGCACCAGCTGAAGGCGTTCGAGTTCACGCAGGGCAAACAGCTCGCGGTGTACGACGGCGCGGTCGCGTTTCCGTTCACAGCGAAGCTGAACGCCGGCGCGAAATCGCTCGAAGCGAAGCTGCACTATCAGTCGTGCAGCAACACGGTCTGCCTCCCGCCGAAAGATGCGCTCGCGACGATCAACATCAACAAGATCGCGGCGGCTGCGCCTGCGGCATCGCCCGCGAACTTCACGCCGCTCACGGCTGCGCCGAAAGACGCGAAGGCGAAGTCGGGACTCTTTTCGACCGACGTCAGCGGCACGTTCGCGTCGCGCGGACTTCCGCTCACGCTGCTTGCGATTTTCGTTCTCGGCCTCGCGCTGAATCTCACGCCGTGCGTCTATCCGCTGATCCCGATCACGATCGGCTACTTCAGCAATCAGAGCGGCGCGCGCGCATCGCGTCGCGTCACGCTCTCGCTGCTCTATGTCCTCGGCATCGCCATCACGTACTCCGCTCTCGGCGTCTTCTCCGCGCTGTCGGGGAAACTCTTCGGTGCGTGGCTGCAGCATCCGGCCGTGCTCGTGTTCTTCGCCGCGCTGATGCTCATCATGGCGTCGTCGATGTTCGGCGCGTTCGAGATTCGTGTCCCGCAGTTCATCTCCAACCGCTCCGGCGGACAAGCCGGACTCGCCGGCGCACTGACGATGGGCCTCCTCATCGGTATCGTCGCCGCGCCGTGCGTCGGACCGTTCGTGATCTCGCTGATCGCGCTCGTCAGCAGCCTCCAGAGCCCGTTCCTCGGGTTCCTGATGTTCTTCGTCCTTGCCCTCGGTCTCGGCGTCCCGTATCTGCTCCTCGGCATCTTCTCGTCCGGCATGAGCGCGCTGCCGCGCGCGGGCGAATGGATGCTGCACGTGAAGAAGGGGATGGGCTTCATCCTGATCGCGATGGCGATCTATTTCCTGCGGCCGCTCATCGGCGACACCGCGTTCCAGTACGGAGTCGCAGCCAGCCTTCTGATCGGCGCGATCTTTCTCTTCGTCGCGCGCTCGCAGGGCGCGAAGGTGTGGCGCATCGCGATCGCGGTGCTGCTGCTGTTCGCCGGAGTCGCGTTCGCGCTTCCAAAGAAGCACGCCGTCGAATTGCGATGGGACAAGTACGACGCGAAGGCGCTCGCGGCCGCAAGCGCGGCGAACAAGCCGGTCGTCATCGACTTCTACGCCGACTGGTGTCTGCCGTGTAAAGAGCTCGACGAGAAAACGTTCAATGACTCCGCCGTCGCGTCCGAGCTCAATCGCTTCGTGCGTGTGAAGGCCGACCTCACCGCGCCGAACGACGCGACGACGAAGCAGCTCACGAAGCAGTACGCGATCCTCGGCGTCCCGACGCTCGTCTTCCTCGACGCGAGAGGACACGAGATCAGCGGATTGCGCATGACGGGATTCGAGCCGTCGGAGAAGTTTTTGGCGCGGTTGAAACAGGTGCGTTAGGGCGCATTGGAGTGGTGCGCGCCTCTGGCGCGCCTCCCGTCCCCCAAAAGGCGCGCCGGAGGCGCGCACCACTCCAGGAGTGCGCTACCGCACCGCCCGCCGCTTCGTGTACGTGATCTTTCCGATCATCCGATCAAGGACGTTGCGCGTGATCTGCTGCGCCGCGGCGCTGGTGTGGTTGCCGCGCACGGACGGGCCGAAGCCGTCGAGTCCCCAACTCCACTGCATCGTGCCGGCGGCGAAGACGATCGCGCCGGACGGCGCGGTGTAGATCGTCATGTCGGAGAAACCGGTCTCGCCGTGCTCGTTGACGTATGGCGAATGCGCGAGGCGCACGAGACTCGGCGGCGACTGCATGCCGACGATCTCGTCGACTTCATAGCCGAGGAGGCCGGGGAGGTGATCGCCGCGTGCGAGATTCGTTTTCGTGAAGACCCAATGCGACGGATTGTCGACCACGATGTCGGCGTCGATCTGCGACTCGCCCGACATGACGCCGATGAACGCTTCCTCGGGGCGCAACACCGGGACGAGGCGCCATTGCGTGGTGATGTGCGTGTCATTCGACGGATCGCCGTCGTATGCGAACGGATCGGTTGCCAGCGCCGTTTCCTTGTGCGCGACGATCGTGCGCAGTTCGTCCTCGAGGCGGATCTGCCAGAAGCAAACGTTCGCGGAGAAGAACGCGAGATCGACGCCCGCATCGCGCGCCGCTTCGACGCTCGCGCGCATCTCCCACGACCAGTATTCGTCGTGGCCGACGGAGAGAAACGCCTTCACGCGGCGCAGCATCTCGGGGCGCGCGTGCGTGTCGATGTTCGTGCCGTACGTGACGTCGTAGCCCTCGCGCTCGAGGAAGCGCACCATCGGGTACTCCCAATGAAGCAGAAAATCGCCGGGGCCGGCTGAGAGCGAATACGGACGATCGAACGAGACTTTCCGCGCCGGCGCGCCCGTGCTGTTGAATGCGTAGAGCGACTTGCCGCCCCAGTTGTTGTAGGCCTGATACGTCGTTACGCTGCACTGAAAGAGAAGATCGGCGGTGCGCTCGTCGCGCACGACGAAGATGACATAATTCTGCTTCTCGCTCGGCTTGCCAGTGATCTTCGCGAGGTAGACGCCGCTGACCCAATCGCTCGGGATCGCGAGCGCATACGACTCGATCCACTGGCAGCGAATCATCCCGTCGGCGTCAGGACTCGGCATGGGCTGCGTGCCGCCTGCGCGCTCGATCGCATCGGCCATGCGCCGGCCGCCGAGTCCGCCGTACCAACCCATGCGAAAGATCTCGATCTGAAACTTCGGATCGGCGATCGACACGAAGAAGCGGATCGTCTCGCCGGGAGCCACGCTCGTCGCCGATGCATATGCCGCGACGTCGGCAGACGGACTGCTGCGCAGCTGCCAGCGATCGGTTCCCGGCCGCGCGTTTTCGTTGGTGATGATGTTCGCGTGGAGGGTGGCTGTGAGGAGGAGGATGTACAGCACGACGCCGCGACGTGCAGTCATGCCGCCGACAATCGCAAGCGCTGTGCCGGTGAGACCTACCGCACCGCGCGCCGCTTCGCGTACCTGGCCGTAGTCACGTGCAGCGTGACGACCTGCTCGTGCGAGATGCCGCCGCCCGTCATCGTGACGGTGATGCGATACGCGCCGGGCGCGGTCGTCACCGGGACGGCGACATTCATCGAGGTCCCGCTGATCGCCGGTGTCGCGCCGAACGCGTCGACGACGCGTGCCGACATCGATACCGGATCGCTGAAGCCGTTCACCGCGACGATGGAGTAGCGCGTGCTGATCTGCGTCCCGGCTGCAGCCGTGATGTCGAGCGGACCGTCGATTGCGAAATCCTTACGTGGCGCTTCGGCGGGCACGCGTCCGGTCGCGCGCAGCGAACTGACAATGTCCCAGATCGCCGGATCTTCCGCGCCGACGCGCCAGTGCGCGAAGCCGCCAATGCCGGAGTGGCGCGACACGATCCATTCGACTTTGCGCCGGTAGCTCGCCGCATCCTGAAAGAACGCCGTGCGCTGTCCGTAGCTGAACGTTGCCTCACCGTTCGTGTCGTGGTTGACGGTAACGCCCGCGCTCTGCGCGCGCGCCATCGCTTCGCTATACGTCACGGCGGCTCCGTTCGAGCCCGCCCAGTCATAGCCGTACCACGGCAGGCCGAGCATCGCCTTCTTGATCGGCAGCGTCTGCTCCGCGTAGGTAGCGATCTGATCGAGCCAGTCGAGCGGCGAGATCGGACCGGCCGCGCTCGTGCTCCAGTGATTGTCGTAAGCCATGATCTTCACGCTGTCCGCAACCGCGCCGATCGCCGGCCAGTCCTGCGCGCCGGGACCGCTCCACGTCGCATCGCTCGTCTTCGCGTACACCGTGACGGAAAGCTTCTTGTTGCTCGCGTGCAGTTTGCTCGCGAGCAGTTGCACGAACGTGGAGAACCCCGCGCGTGCGGTCGAGGGCATGCGCTCGTAGTCGACGTCGATGCCGTCGTAGCCGTTCTGCACGACGAGTTGCGCGATCGCGTCCGCGTGTTTCTCGCGCAGTGACGTGGAGTTGACGAGGTTCGCGGCCATCGTGCCGTCGAACGAGCCGTTCACGTAATTCTTGATCGTCGGCATCAGCAGCGTTCCGGTGAGCGCCGCGCGCAGGCGCGGGTCTTCGCCGCTCGCTTTCACCGTGCCGTCGGCGTTCGCGTAGAACCAGCCGGGATTCGTCTCATCGAGATCGCGCGCGTGCACGCCGAGGATCGGAATCGCGTTCGAGTCCCACGACGGAACCCAGGCGGACGTGCGGTATGCGTACGCGGGGAACGAGAGCACCAACAGCGCGAGGCACAGCACGAGGGAGAGCCGCATTTTGGACGCGAGCGAGAACGAGCCGCGCGCAAATCGGCATTCCTAGTGCACAGCACGCCGTGAGAAGATTCCGCTATGGCCGTGCTCACCACGAAACAACGCCAGTTCCTCAAAGGCCTCGCGCATCCGCTCGCGCCAATCGTGCGCGTCGGGAAAGGGGGAGCGACCGCGTCGGTGATCGCGGAGACGAAAAAGTCGCTCGCCGCGCACGAGCTGATCAAAGTGCGGATCGACGCCGACGATTCATCCGTGCGGCGCGAAATCGCCGAGAAGTTGGCGAGCGAGGCGGACGCGCACCTCGCGGCGACGATCGGAAAGATCGCGATTCTCTATCGCGAGCGCGAAGAGAAGCCGGCGATCAAACTGCCGTCATCCTGAGGCGCGGAGACGCCGAAGGATCTCGAGATGCGGAACGCCGGCGTAGTCGGAGATCCTTCGCCGTCTGCGCGGCTCAGGATGACGCGCTGAAGCGCCTCACTGAGCGCGGCCGCCGCCGTGTGCGGCAACGGTCGTGTGCGCGGCCGCCGACGTCGGCGCAGCTGCCGCACCCGCGGGAGCGACGGTTGGCGTCACCGGCGGAAGTGGCTTCTCCGGCTCGGGCATGCGCAGCACGAACGAGGCTTCGACGCGCTTGCCGCTCTTGATGTCATTGCCCCACACGACCGCGCGGTGGTACTTCGCCTTGAGCGAGCTGATCGCGTCCTGCAGCACCATCGAGATCGAGCCGCTGCGCGAGTCGTACGAATACGGCACCGGCGCCGCGACGCTGAGGAGCGCCATGCCGACGGACTTCGGATCGAGCGACTTGTAATTCGGGATCTTCGCGGAGATCACGGTGACGCCGGGGTCGATCGCCTGTCCCGGATTCGGCGTGACGTCGGCGATCTGCAGATTTGATGCGCCGAGGTAGTGGCGGAACGCGGCGAAATCCATGCGGTCGTCGATCACGAAGCGGCGCATGCGCAGCGGATCGCTGCCCGGTCGCACGCGGCCGAAATCGCATGTCAGCGCTGCGCTGTAGCCTGCCTTCTGCACGACCTTCGTCAGGTTCTTGTCGTAGTCGCCGTACGGATAGGCGAGGAACTCGACTTTCTTGCCGGTCTCTTTTTCCAGCAGGCGCTTGCTTTCGGTCAGCTCGGTCTGGATCCACTTCGCGTACGCCGTGTCGTCGAAGGACTCGTGACGACGGCGCGTCAGGAACGGATGCGAGAGCGAGTGGCTCTGAATATCGACTCCCGCCTCGGCCATCTCGCGGATCTGCGTCCACGTCAGAGCGTTCGACGTCTGTCCGATGATCTTCGGATAAATGAATACGGTGAACGGAAATTTGCGCTTCTGAAGCTCGGGGAACACCTCGGTGTACGTGCTACGCCATCCGTCGTCGATCGTGATCACGATGGCGTTGTTCGGGATCGACTTGCGCGTGCCGACGACGTACTCGTACAGATCGCGCAGGGAGATCACGTTGTAGCCTGTCATCTCCAGATAACGAAGATGCTGGCGGAACACGTTGCGCGTGATGTGCATCTTCGGCGCGGCGGGCGCCTCGACGATGTGATAGCAGAGCACCGTCGCCGTCGGCCGGTCGTCCTTTTTCTCGCGCGGCTGCTGCGTCCCCGCGAGCGTAGTGACTGCAATGAAAATGAGAAACGCGGACGATAACGCGCGACGCGCGGTCATGGTGCTCCCGGGCTGCAATGAGATCAAAGGCGACTGCCGGCTGCTGCAACGATTGTACCGCGAGGAGAGTGCGCTGGATCACGGAATCCTTCGCGCCCAGAAGGTATTCATCTGAAGGAGCCCTCCCGGGAATCCCCGCCTCGCGTTGACGGTTGCGCGCGCTGGCAGTAGAGTTCCCCCTCTTCAAAACGGAGGCATTTTCTCTCCATGGATCGTGAACACCGGCGTAGTTTGAAACACGACAAGTTCGTCGACGAGATCGGCGCGCTGTCGTCGCGGGCGCGGGAAAACCAGCGCCTGCTGCTGATGATCGGCCTCGGCGTGGTCGCCGTCGCTCTGATCGTGTGGGGCGTGTATTTCTACCGCTCGTCGCGCGAGTCGAAGGCGCAGTCGCTGCTCGCGACCGCGATCGAGACCAGCAACGCGACGATCGAGTCCGCGCAGAACCCGAACAAGGCGACGACCGGTCCGTCGTACAAGACCGAGGCCGAGCGGAATGCGGTGGCGGAAAAGCAGTTCAAGGACGTGCAGTCGCAGTATCCCGGCTCCGACGCGGCCGACATGGCGGGCCTCTGGCTCGCGAAGAACGCCGCTGCGAAAGGCGACACGGCGACCGCGCGCAAGATGCTGCAGGAGTTCATCGACGATCACGGCCAGACGATTCTCGGCAACGCCGCGCGCTACAGCCTCTATCAGGTGCGCATCGACAGCGGCGAAGCCGCGCAGGTCGCAACCGAGCTGAACGCCGAGATGGGCAAAGCCGATCCGATCCTTCCCGGCGACTCCGTTCTGATTCTCCTCGCGCACGCCTACGACGTACAGGGCAACAGCGAGAAGTCGCGCGACGCCTACAAGCGCATCAGCACCGAGTATCCCGACTCGCCGTACGCGGTCGAAGCCGCGCGCCGCGCAAGCTAAGATAGTGGAGCGGCGGGCTTCAGCCCGCCGAGCATCAACAGACGGCGGGCTGAAGCCCGCCGCTCCACATGCGCTTCATCACCTACGCCGTCCTCGCCTTCTGGGTCCTCGCGTTCGCGCGGACGATCGTCAATCTGCTTCTCGCGCCGCGTTTGTACGTGCGCGATCCGGTCCGCACTCCGAAAATATCTGTCGTCATCCCCGCGCGCGACGAAGAGCGCACGATCGAGAAGACCGTGCGCGCGCTGCTCGCGCAGACGTATCGCGAGCTGGAGATCATCGTCGTCAACGATCGATCGACCGATGCGACCGGCGAGATCCTGGCAAACATCGAAGACGCGCGTCTTGTCGTCGTCGAGAACAGCGAGCCGCCGCACGGATGGCTGGGCAAGCCGTGGGCGCTGCATCAGGGAAGTCAGCACGCGAACGGAGAGCTGCTGCTGTTCATGGACGCGGACGTGTACTACGCGCCGGAGGCGATCGCCGCTGCGGTCGCGGAGATCGAAGACCGCGGCGTGCCGATGATCACGCTGCTGCCGTTCTTCGAGATGCACGGTTTCTGGGAGAACATCGCGATGCCGAACCTCGCGATGTTCGCGTTCACGCTGATGCCGCTCTGGCTCGTCAATCGCACGCGCATCGCGGCGCTCGGACTGGGCGGCGGCACCGGCAATCTCGTGCGCCGTGCCGACTACGACGCGTGCGGCGGACACGAAGCGCTGCGCGGGGCGGTCGTCGACGACGTCGGACTCGCGCGGCTCTTTCGCCTGCGCGGCCGCCGCACCGAAGTCATCCTCGCCGACGATCTCGTCTCGATCCGCATGTATCACGGCCTCGGCGAGATCGTGCGCGGCTTCACGAAGAACGGCTTCGCGATCGTCGGCCGCAACTATTTCGTCGCGATTCTCGCGCTGCTCTTCGGGTTCTTCATCAGCCTTCTTCCGTACGGACTCGCGCTGACGAGCGATTTCACGAGCGTCGCCACCGTCATCCTCATCACGTTGACGCGGCTCGTGCTGTTCGTCGTCCTCGGCTACGGCGCGATCAACGCGCTGTTCGGGCATCCGCTGATGATCGCCGTCTGGAGCTGGATCATGCTGCGCTCGATATGGCTAACCGGAATCCGCCGCGAGATCGAGTGGCGCGGACGCCGATATGATGCGAAGCACACGCGGTTCGGAGCGGATTGAGCTTTGCAACGAACCGCCGGATGGAGGAGAAGTGTATGACTGACAAGCCATTCCTCAGCGACGTCCAGGAGCTGCGCCGCCGCGCGCGGCAGCACATCGAGACGGGCGCCGTTACCGACTCCTATCGCGGAGACCGCGAGACCGTGATCAAGCTGCTCAACGAGGCGCTGGCGACGGAGATTGTCTGCGTGCTGCGCTACAAGCGCCATTACTTCATGGCCCAGGGCATCCACGCCGATCCGATCGCCGCGGAGTTCCTGCAGCACGCCAACGAAGAGCAGGGCCACGCCGACCAGCTCGCCGGCCGCATCGTGCAACTCGGCGGCTCGCCGAACTTCAGCCCCGAGGGACTGCTGTCGCGCTCGCACTCCGAATACGTCGAGGGACAGACGCTTCTCGAGATGATCAAAGAAGACTTGGTGGCTGAGCGCATCGCCATCGATTCCTACACTGAGATGATCCGCTACATCGGTGATGACGACATCACGACGCGACGGATTCTCGAGTCGATCCTCGCCGTCGAGGAAGAGCACGCCGATGATTTGTCGAGCTTCCTCGCCGATATGGAAAAAGACTGGCGCGAACGAAACCGTACCGCGGGCTGAGAGACGAGCCCGCGCGTCGGCTCGTCACGCCCGTACGCTTGTTGCGTGCTCTGCGCGCACGGCCCAGGAACGCAGAACGCAGAGCGCAGAAGCAGAATTGAGAAACCCTCCCCCCGTGCGAGAGGGCGCATCGCTCTGCGATGCTCGTTGGGAGTGCTTCTAAATTCTGCACTCTGCGTTCTGCGTTCTGCGTTCTGCGTTCCGGTCCCGTGCGCTTAACTCCTGCCACACGCGCTTCGCGTTCCCGCGCCCGCGCCCGCTCCCGCTCCCGCGCCCGGGGCGGGGGCGCGCAGCGACGTGACCGTGTTTGATCGCTTCGCTCGCCGCCCCACCCCGGGCGCGGAAGCGGGTGCGGGCTCGGACTCGGGGCCGGCGCGAAAAGGGCCGGCGCGGGAAGATATGGTAGATTCGTCCCGGTTCTCACGTTGCTATGTCCAAACCTGCGGAACGTTACGCGCAGCTTCTCGACGAGATCATCGGGCCGTTCGATCTCAGCCACGACTTCGGGCGCAAGCGCGCCTACGAGGCGACGATCGAGTATGCGCGTCAGCATCTGATCGAAGATCCTCATTGCAGTGACTTCCTGCTCGCTGCCGCAAAGCGGCTGGGCTTTGCCGCGATCACGCGCGAGGCGCTCGAGGGGCGAGTCAAACTGCCGAAGGAGGCGTGGCTCGACCTCTGGATCTCCGACGAGGACGACGAAGTCGCGCTGACCGGAACGCGCGAGGGCATTCAGTACCTGATCGATCTCCTGACGCAGCTCCGCGACGCGACTGATCCCGAACAGCACATCCATCTCGATCGCGGCGCGCTGCCGATGACCGAGAACTCGGCGAACCTCGTGCTGTTCAAGGAAGAAGAGTCGTGGTTCACCGGCGCCGCCGCCGATGCGATGCAGGAGTATCCGCAGCGCGAGATCGATCCGAAGTCGATCTACGCGATCCAGTTCATCCACTTTCCGCCGGAAGACCTGCCGATCAGCGCGCATCGTTTGTATCGCGTGCTGAAGGTGGAAGCGGATGCGGGCGACGCGTCGAACGTGAAGGAGTTCGGCGAAGGCACGGACAGCCGCTACTACAAATTCACCTTCATCGCCGACAACGACGAGCGGTTCACGTACACGTTCCATCTCGATGACCCGGCGGTGAACTACTTCACGCACCGCGAGATCCTCTCGCTGGCGATGAAGGCCGTGTGAGCGCGCGTCGACTCGGCGTCGCCTTCTTTCTCGCGGCGATGGCGCTCGCCGCTCGCGCCGACGACGGTCCGCTCTTCAAGATCTACAAACAATATGTCGCCGCGATCGGCAAGAGCGATCTTGCTATCGCGAAGAAATTCGTCTCGTCCGGAAAGCGCGAGCGTCTCGATGCGATGGAAGACGACGAGGCGCTCGCGTCGATCGACGTCCTCTCGCCGAAAGAAAATCTGAAGCAATACAAAGAGATCATCGAAGGCGACGACGCGACGCTGATCGTCACCGCCGACGTCTCCGAGAACAAATCCGTCGGCCGTATCCAGTTCACGCGCGAGGACGGGAAGTGGAAGATCCTCGCCGAGGAGTGGAACATCGGCGGCGAACCCGACGAAGCGCCGGTGAAATCGGAAGACGTCCCGCAGCCGAAGAATGACGAGCAGCGCGCGGCGATTCGCAAGCTGCGCGAGAAGGGCTATCCGCAGCCGAACGCGGACTTCATGGTCATGAGCGCCGTCACCGGCGACCTCGACGCGCTAAAGCTCTTCGTCGAAGCCGGCTATTCACTCGAGTCGAAGTCGCACGACGGCGAAACCGCGATCGTCAGCGCGGCGATGTTCAATCATCCCGACGTCGTGATGTACCTGATCGACGCCGGCGCCGACGTCAACGCCGTCGACGGTGCGAACACGAACGCGCTGATGCGCATCGCCGACAAATGCGATGCCACCGACGCCGTGAAAGCGCTGCTCAAAGCGCGCACGAAGCTCGACACGAAATCCGCCGGAGGCGCGACCGCGCTCCAGCTCGCGGAGTGGTCGAACTGCACCGACAACGTCGCCGCGATCAAAGCGGCGGCGAAGAAGAAATAACACTTCCGGTGTGGAGCAGGCTTTCCAGCCTGCCCCCCCGGGGCGCAGGCTGGAAAGCCTGCGCTACACGGAAACCGCTACGGCACCGGCGACGTGTAAATCCCCGAGGCGTACGCGGCGACGTAGATCTTCGTCGCCGTCCCATTGAGCGCGATGCTGCTGACCTTCACGCCTTTCAATCCCACGAGCGAGAACGTGTTGCCGGAGGTAGTCGAGCGCCAGATGCCGCCGGTTTGCGTCCCGAAGTTTTGCCGTCCGGCGTAGAGGCGCGTCGGCACATTCGGATCCATGAGCAGCGAGATGCCGAGGCTCGGGGTGGCGGCGTTCGGCGGGATCCAGGAGTTGCCCATGGTCGACGATCCGTACAGGCCGAGGTCTTCCGTCAGCGCGTAGACGTAGCTGCCGGCGGGACGCACGGCAGACGCGAGGACGTGCGTCGGCAGGTTGTTCGCGACGTTCTGCCATGTCATCGCGTTGTTGGTCGAGCGGAAGAACGGCGGTTTGTACGGCGTCGGCTGGTGATCGAAGATCTCCGTGCCGGCGTAAAGCGTGCCGTTCGCCGGATCGCGCGAGATCGTCCAGACGAGCAGGCCGGTCTGCGTTTGCGGCGGCGAGCCGAACGGATGGAAGACCATCTGCCCGCCGCCGAGGTTCGACGTGAAGATGCCGCTCGGATTTACGTGATCGCTCCACGCGAGACCGGTGAACAGCACGTTCTGCGCTCCGAGGGCGAGCAGCGACCAGACCGGCTGCGTGAACGTGTGCGCCACCACGAAATGCGCGCCGTGATCGCGCGAGAAATACAGCAAGTTGCCCACGCCGGCGTAGATGAACTGGAACTTCGGCTCCCACAGCAGCGCACCGACGTGTCCGCTGAGCGGCTTCGTCCAGTTCACGCCGCCGTCGTGCGTCACGTACACTCCGTTGGCGCCGCCGACGTACCACGACTGCTGATTCGCCGTCTCAACGACGATGTGCGTTACGCACGGATCGCCCATCGGCTGAATCGCGGTCGTCCAACTGAAGCCCGCGACTTGCTGCGGCGGCAGCACGACGACAGGGATGCCGACCGGGCAGGCGGCGAAAGCGTTGAGTGAAATCAGAATGCAAAAAGCAGAAAGCACAATTGTCCGCATCCTCTTTTAGATATATTCGTTTTTGATGATGCGCAACGTTTCCATTCTCGGCAGCGGCACGATGGGACGCGGGATCGCGTACCTTTGCGCCCTCTCCGGATACGACACCGTCATCTACGACGTCGATCCGATGGCGCTCGACGCGGCGAAGGCGTCGATCGACTCGATGCTGCGCAAAGGCGTGGAGAAGGGAAAAGTCGCGGAGGCAAAAGCGAGCGAAGCGATCGCGCGCGTGCAGCTCGTTCCCGATCTCGAGCCTGCGGCGAGCGGCGCGGACCTGATCATCGAAGCCGTGCCGGAAGACTTCGAGTTGAAGGAAGACCTCTTCGCGCAGGCGGATCTCTTCTGCGGTCCGGAAACAATCCTTGCGTCGAACACGTCGTCGATCTCGATCTCAAGACTCGCCGCGACGGTCGAGCGCCGCGATCGATTCATCGGCATGCACTTCTTCAATCCGCCGCACGCGATGAAACTCATCGAGATCGTGCGCGGCGAACGGACGTCCGATGAAACGGTCGAGCAGGTCCGCGCGATCGCGATCGAGATGGGGAAGACGCCGATCGTCGTCCGCGATAGTCCCGGCTTCGCCACGTCGCGACTCGGCGTCGCGATCGGGCTCGAGGCGATTCGCATGCTCGAAGAAGGCGTCGCCAGCGCGGAAGACATCGACCGCGCGATGGAGCTCGGCTACAACCATCCGATGGGACCGCTGCGTCTCACCGATCTCGTCGGCCTCGACGTCCGCCTCGGCATCGCGGAGTATCTCGCGTCGACGCTCGGCCCGCGCTTCGAGCCGCCGCAGCTCCTGCGCGATCTCGTCGCGCAAGGGAAGCTCGGCAAGAAGACGGGCGAAGGTTTCTATCGCTGGCAATCCGAATGAGCGAGGCGTACGGCGCATTCGCCTACGCGTACGACCAATCCCTCGGCACGCGCTTCTTCTACGCCGTCCGCACGCTGCTCGAGCAGACGCTCGCCAGCTATCCGACACCGAAGCGCACGCACCTCGACGTCGCCTGCGGCACCGGCTACATCGTTTCGTACTTTCGCAAAGAGGGATGGCGATCGATCGGCGTCGACGTATCAATTCCGATGCTGCAACTTGCGAGAAATCGAGTGGTGCGCGCCTCCGGCGCGCCTTTGGGCGGGGGCGCGCCAGAGGCGCGCACCACTCCATCCGTCATTGCCGCCGACATGCGCGAGCTGCCACTGCGACGAAAATTCGCGCGCATCACCTGTCTCTACGACAGTCTCAATCATCTTCTCGACCGCAACGACCTCGTCGCCGCGTTCCGCGCGATGCGCGCGCTCATGGATCACGACTCGCTGCTGCTCTTCGACATGAACCACATCGACGTCTATCCGGCCGTGTGGGGAGTCGCCGATCCATTCATCGCGCGATCCGCAGACTTTCATCTCGAAATGATGACGAGCTATCGCTCGCGCGAGAAAGTCGGACGCGCGATCGTGACGGGTTGGGCGATGCTGAACGGCGAGCGCGTCGCGATTCGCGAAGAGCATCGCCAGCGCGCGTACAGCGAGCGTGAGATCGTGGCGGCGTTAGCGGACGCACACCTCGCACCGGTCGACGTAACCGACTTCGATCCGTATCACGAAGTCGGAAGCGTCGATGCGGAGACGGTGAAACTGTTCTTCGTCTGCCGGCCTACCTGATTCCGAGCACGGCCTTCTTGAAATCCGCGCCCGGCGCCGGATCGGGTCCGATCCACGTATTCAGAATCGCGTCGGCCGTCGCCTTGCCCGGCAATGTGCCTTTGGTCTTGCCGTTCACTTCGACGGTCGTGCCCTGGCCGGGGACGTAAGTCAGCACCATCTCGTTGCCCTTCGGGATGGCTTCCATCCACGACTGCAGTGTCTTGAACGCGTTCTTCACTTCCGCGGACGCGTTCGGCGTGTTGTCTTCGAGTCCTTCTTCCCACGCGTCGGCCATCTGGCTCTTCGAGACGCTGAAGAGGAAGTGGAACGTCAGGCGGCGCGCCGCATCGGTGGCGATGACGGTCGCGGCGTTGCTCTGCTTCGCCGGAAGATACAGGCCTCCGACGTAGACTTTGATGATGAACTTCTTGCGGAGCCCGACACCATTGATGACGAGCTGCTGATTGCCGGCGGTGACGTGATCTGGGAGCGTTACGCCCGCGAGTGTCACGGCGATGGCAGGGACGGCGGTGGCGAGCGTGAGGGTAGCAGCAAGGATGAGTCTGCGCATGGCAAGGGATTGTAACGCTGGTGGCGAGCGTTACCATCCACCTCGATGGATTTTCTGAAGCGTTCCTTCACGATCGGCGGCGTCGCAATCGAATCACCGCTGGCACTCGCGCCGATGGCCGAGGTCACGGACACGTATTACCGGTCCCTGATCAAAGAGCTCGGCGGCGTGGGACTCGTCGTGTCCGAATTTATCTCCGCGGAAGGACTCACGCGCAAAAACGACCGCAGCCATCAGATGCTCGCGTTCAGCGAGAACGAGCGTCCGGTCGCGATTCAGATCTACGGCGGCGATCCGGAGCGAATGGACGACGCGGCCGCGATCGTCGAGGCGGAGGGCGTCGACATCGTCGACGTCAACATGGGCTGCCCCGTGCGCAAGATCGTCAACAGCGGCGCGGGCTCGGCGCTGCTGAAAGACTTCGACAAAGCCGCGCGCGTCGTCGAGAAAATCAAAGCGGCGGTGAAGATCCCGGTCACGGTGAAAGTGCGCAAAGGGTGGGAGAGCAACGACGTGATCCCGCTGCTCAAGCGCTTCGAAGAGATCGGCGTCGCCGCGATCGCGATTCACGGCCGCACGCGCAGCGAGGCCTACACCGGCGCGAGCGACTGGGGCTACATCGCGAAAGTGAAAGAAGCGCTCACGATTCCGGTGTGGGGCAACGGCGACGTGAAAACGGCCGCCGACGCGATCCGCATGTTCGAGACGACCGGCGTCGACGGCGTGATGATCGGCCGCGCCGCGCTGCACAATCCGTTCATCTTCCGCGATATTCATGCGTATGTCAGCGGCGAGCGCAACGTAGAGAACGAGATCGACCGCCGCATCGACGCGATGCAGCGCTACCTCGCGAAAATCGACGCCGCGCCGCAGATCGACAAATGGAAACTTCACAAAGCGCGCACCGTGATCGGCTGGTTTTCGAAAGGCATCCCGCACGGAAAAGACATCCGCACCGGTCTGCACGACATCACCGCGGTCGCCGACGTGCAGCGCCTGCTCGACAACGCGCGGCTGAGGCTCGTGGCGTAGGAGTGCTGGGTGCTGAGTGCTGCGTTAGAAGCGGAGCACCCAGCACGCAGCACTCAGCACGCAGCACCTCATGCCTTTCCCTGACCACATTGAATCGATCCTGACGGCCTACGGCGTCCGCCCCGACACAAAAGCCGCCCTTTACGATCTCTACGTCGCCCTCGGCGACGAAGTGCTCGAGGTCTTCGGCGACATCGCGGAGCGCGCGACGTCGGTCACGGACCTGCGTCCCGAAGACACGCACGCGATCCGCGCGGCGGTCGTCGAGCGCTATCTGCGCCGCTGTCATCCGCGCTGGCTCGCGTCGACGCCGACACCGAGCCTGTGGCATCCGCGCGCTGCGGAAGGACGCGCGTCCGGCGCGGCGGTACCGCTCGATCCGGAACATTCGCACGGCATGTTGATCCTCGGGCGCAACGCGCATTCCGGCGGACGGAGCGAGACCATCTCGTTCGACCTCGTCGCGCGCGACGTCGAAGACGCGGTTGCGATCGCGCGCGCGGAAGGGCAGCAGCACACGCTGCCCGGCTCAGTGGGCGAAACGTCCGGCACGTTCGACAGCGTGCACGGCGTCGCGCTGATTTGGGAAGTGCAGCCGAACGTCTACAAGCCGGCCGGCGAGCGCAATCGCGCGATCGCGAAGTTGTATCGCCGCCATCGCGACTGGCACCGCCTCACGCTCACGGCCGCGCTCGAATGGCTGCGCGGGCAGCAGAAGTGCGCGACGTACATTCTTCGAGGCAACGCGCTCAGCATCGTGCACGAAATGAATCCGGCGAAGCCGGTGTCGGAGACGATCGCATCGCTGCACAATCGGACGGTCGAAGAAGTTGCGCGCACGATGAACGTCTCGCTCCTCGATCCCACGGACGTCGACGAGCTCATGCTGCTCGACTCGATCGTGATGAATCACGCGCTGCGCAAGCACGTCCTGCAACACGGCGCTGCCGGGCTGCTTTGGAAGGCAGAATTTACCGCGTACCCGTAGCGTTGAACGTCTGCTCATGAGCGCAGTCCTGCCTGAAAAGTCCGTTCGCCGTGTGGGGATGATCTCCCTCGGCTGCCCGAAGAACCTCGTCGATGCCGAGATCATGCTGGGTCAATTGCAGGCGGACGAGGATGTCGTCATCACCAACGACCTCGAAGAGGCCGACGTGGTGATCGTCAACACGTGCGGCTTCATCGACGCGGCGAAGCAGGAGTCGATCGACACGATCCTCGAAATCGCGGAGAAAAAAGGACGCGGCGTCGAGCGGCTGATCGTCACCGGCTGCATGGTGCAGAAGTACCGCACCGATCTGCAGCAGTCGATCCCGGAGATCGACGCGTTCGTCGGACTCGATCATCTCGAGAAGATCACCGAAGCCGTGACGGGCGTGGTGGATGACGCGGCGCCGGTGCGGCGGAAGATGTCGGTGCGGTTGTACGAAGACCTGCCGCGCGTCCTCACGCAGGGAACGGCGCACGCGTATTTGAAAGTGTCGGAAGGCTGCTCGAACCCGTGCACGTTCTGCGCGATCCCGCAGATGCGCGGCAAGTTCCGCTCGCGCGCGGTAGAGTCGCTCGTGCGTGAAGCGCAATCGCTGCAGAACGCGGGCGTGATGGAGCTGAACCTCGTCGCGCAGGACACCACGCGCTACGGCGAAGATCTCGGCTACGCGAACGGACTCACGAACCTCGTCGAGACTTTGCTGCGCGAGACCGACTTCCGCTGGATTCGTTTTCTGTATGCGTATCCCGGCTCGCTCGACTGGTCACTCTTCGAGCTGATGGGACGCGAGCCCCGCTTCGCGTCGTACTGCGACATCCCGCTGCAGCACGTCAGCGCGAACGTCCTTCAGCGCATGCGCCGTCCCGGATCGCCGAAGGAGTATCGCGAGATGATCACGCGCATGCGCGCGCTCGTGCCGGACCTCACGCTGCGCACGACCTTCATCACCGGCCACCCCGGCGAGACGGCGAAGGACTTCGGCGAGCTGTACGACTTCGTCGAGTGGGCGCAGTTCGACAACATGGGCGCGTTCGTCTACTCGCAGGAAGACTCGACGCTCGCCGCGCGCATGACCGACACACCGTCGCGCAAGACCGCCGAGCGCCGCCGCGCGAAGCTGATGGAGCTGCAGCAGAAGATCGCGCTCTCGCGCAACGAACAGCGCGTCGGAAAAACCTTCGACGCGATCGTCACCGGCGTCTGCGACGAGACCGAGCACCTGCTCGAAGGACGTCTCATCGGACAAGCGCCGGAGATCGACGGCCGTCTCCTCATCAACGACGGCATCGACCTCCTCCCGAAAAATCTGCCCGCATTCGCGCGCGTCGCGATCACGGATGCGCATCCGTACGATGTCGTTGGCGCGGTGGTATGAGCACGATCAGTGCATTCACACAAATCAGCATCGATGGTTACTTCGCCGGACCGAACGGCGAGATCGACTGGTTCAAGTCGATCGACCGCGATGACGAGTACGACAAGTACACGCATCAAAGCGCGCAGTCCCGCAACACGCTGCTGATGGGGCGCACGACGTACGAAATGATGAAAAGCTTCTGGCCGACGGAGCAGGCGCGCCAGATGGATCCGCACATGGCTTCGGTGATGAACGAGAGCCCGAAGGTGGTCGTCTCGAAGTCACTGAAGAACGCCGACGACTGGAACAACGTCCGCATCCTTCGCGAGATCGCGCGCGACGAGATCGAGAAGCTGAAGCGCGAGAACGACGTCACGATCCTCGGCAGCGGCTCGATCGTCCAGCAGCTCACGAACCACGGACTGATCGACGAGTATCACCTCGTGCACATCCCCGTCGTCCTCGGCGCAGGCAAGAGCCTCTTCAGCGACGTACAGAAGAAAAAGCTCGAGCTGCGCGAGTCGAAGTCGTTCGCGAACGGGATCGTCGTGACGAAGTACAACCCGCGCTGACTACGGCTTCAGCCCGTCGATCTTCTTCTGCACCTGTTCGCACGGCGTGCCGGTGCCGCCGGTGAGCGGGCGCTCCCATGAGCCGTACATCGGATTGGGAACGAGGAACCATCGCGTGCCCCACCACGCTTCGTGGTCGGCGACGATCTTGTAGCGATCGGCGACGCTCTTGTCGCGCGCGTTGGCGAAGTCGTTGAGGTCATCGCCGGCCAGGAGAATCAGCCGATAGTTTTTGGCGACGAGCTCGCGGCGTGAAGTTTTGTCCGATGTCCACTCCGGCCGTTCGCCGCGCGTGAGGACGGTGTCGACGTCCGGATCGAGAGGGAAGCCGAGGTTCGCGATGCGCTGGCGCGTGCCCGCTTCTTCCTTCGCTTCGCGATTGGTCACGTAGAACACCGTCACGCCGCGCGCTTTCGCGTGCGCGAGAAACGCGGCCGCGCCGGGAACCGCGTCCGTGCTCGCTTCCGCCACCCACGCGTTCCACGCGTCCTGATCGTAGGTCTTGCCCAGCTTCAGCGACCGCACCTCGAAGCGCGTGTTGTCGAAGACCGTGTCGTCGGAGTCGACGACGATCGCCGGCGGCTGCGACGGATCGCTCCGCCCGTCCTCTTCCACGTTCCACGACAGATCGGCGAGCGCCGCATCGAGCGAGCGCGTCGCAGCAGCGAACGTCGACAGCGCGGCCGCGCGAAATTCCGCGCCCGTCTGCACCCACACCGTCGAATTCACAAGCGTGAGACCGGGATTGCACGGCATCGTCGTATTCGTCGTAGCCGTCGTATTCGTCCTGGTCGTCGTAGTCGTCGTACACGCGGCGAAAAGCAAAACCAAAACAAGCTTGCGCATACGTGGGACTGTATACCGACTTTGTCCGTGCAGACTCTTGTTGGACCGTCTTCATTGATTGGACAACATGGGAACCATGCGCGAGAATCAGATGAGGATGAAACACGGGTCCGTCAGGCGTCCAGCTTCCGATGTCAAAGGACATTGGCGCGATATCGTCGCCGAGGTGAACGCGGTCGGAGAGGTCATTGTCACCAACTACGATCGGCCTGAGGTCGTGGTGTTGTCGATTGAGCGATACGCGAAACTCAAGAACGATGCGGTGGCGCGCGATCCACTCAACGCACTTCGCGAAGAGTTTGATCGTGAATTGGCCGCTTTGCGCAATGCGGATGCACCACGGAAGTTGCGGAGAGCGTTCGGCTCGACACCGGCCGCGATCGCAAAGGCGGCGAATGCCGCCGGCCGACGACCGCGCTGATGCCTCCGCGGCACGAGCGCCCCGTCCTGTTTGTGCTCGCCGGCGTCAACGGCGCAGGAAAAAGCTCGCTCGGTGGCGCGAAACTCCGCGCCCGTCTGCACCGACACCGTCGAATTCACAGCGTGAGACCGGGATTGCACGGCGTCGTATTCGTCCTAGCCGTCGTATTCGTCCTATTTGTCGTAGTCGTCGCACGCGGCGAAAAGCAAAGCCAAAACAACCTTGCGCATGCACCGACTCTATAAAAAAGCCGCCCTTGCGGGCGGCTTTTCGTTGGATGCGATGAAACCGTGGACTAGAAGCTGACGCGGAGTCCGAGGCGGCCCTGCCAGCGCGAGAAGAGATTCGCGGTGGAGAACTGCGTTCCCGGAGTGAGGCGGCCAGCCGCTGCTTCGCGGTAGACCGGCTTGCCGCTCGTCGGATCCTGTCCGGTGTAGGTGATCGGGAAGTACGTGGCGTTGGTGACGAAGCGCTGCACGCCCGAGTCCTTGTCGAAGATGTTCAGGACGTTCAGGATGTCGCTCTCGATCAGCAGGCGCGCTCCGTACACCGGCGGCAGTCCGATCTGGTAGTGGAAATCGAGCCGGCGCGTGTACGGCTGGTGCAGGACGTTGCGGTCGAGGATCTTTCCGCTCGTCGGATCGAGGCCGACCGACTTGAGGAAGTTGTAGAACACATTGACGTCGAGCGGTGTCACCGTCGCGGTGCCGGCGCGGCAGGGACCGGCGGCCGCCGGAGCGGCAGTCGCGTTCGACGGGCAGAGAATCAGGTTGCCCGCGGCCGGGACGTACAGCAGGTCGTTGTTCTGCGAGCCGTCGCGGTTCGGGTCGCCGTTCATGAGCAGCGAGTACGGCTGGCCGGCCTGCGCGACGTAGTAGAGACCAAAGCCGTGCGTGAACGATCCCGTTTGCAGGTTGTACGTGGCCGAGAGGTTCCAGCGATGCCTGATCTCGAACTGCGTGGTCGAGAGCACATCGTCGTAGATGTCGCCCTTGTTCACGTAGCCGAACTGCCAGTTCGAACCGGCGGTGCTGGAGGTCCAGTCGCCGACCGATTTCGCTTTCTGGTGCATGTAGTTCGCGTTCAGCTCGAGGTTGCCCAGGGTCTTTCCGATCTGCAGCGTCTCGGTGAGCTCGTTGCCCTTGCTGGTGTTGGTCAGGAGGTACGCGTTGGCGATGCCGGTGTTGATGTTCGCGTAGGTCGGACGTCCGTCGAGCACGCTCGTGCCGGTCCGCGTCTTCGCGACGTTCTGGTAGAACACGTCTTCCTGGGTCTTGGAGTAGAGCACTTCGACGGTGCCGCGGATGCCGTACCACAGATCGCGGTCATAGCCGAGGGTCGTGCGGAGGACGCGCGGGAACTTGAAGTCCGGATCCGACAGCGCGATGTCCTGCGCGATGCCGGCGACTCCTTCGAGACGCGACTGCGTCTCCGGGTTGGGATTGAATTTCGGCAGACAGGACGCGGCATTGCAGATCCGCAGGATCTGCTCGACGCCGGTGTTGCCGTAGTTGTTCGAGATCCAGACGAACGGCGTGCGGCCCTGGAACACGCCGACTCCGCCGCGCAGCTGCTGCTTGCCGCCACCGGGGATTGCCCAGTTGAAGCCGACACGCGGCTCCCAAGTGACCGACTCGCTCGGGGTCTCGGCGGTCGAGAATCCGAGCGCGGTCTGCACCGCTGGGTTGAGCGAAGGCGTGGTGTTGAAGCGCGGCTTGTCGGCGCGCAGGCCGAACGTGAGCGTCACGCCGTTGTTCAGGTGCCACTGATCGCTCGCGTAGAGGCTGTACTGCGCCGCTTTGAACTTCGTCGGACGGCGCGGATCGCTGCCGGTGGCGAAGCCGATGCGATAGATATCGGGATTGCCGGCCTGCAGGTTCGCGAGCGTCGTGAAGTGGTAGTAGCCGTAGAAGTCCTGGATGAAGAGGTTCGAGAAGTCGAACAGCTCGTTGTGGGTGCCGACGACGATGTTGTGACCACCCGTCGTGTACGTGAAGTCGTCGGTGATCTCGGTGATGTCCTGGTTGAGCACGTTCGCGCCGGAGAAGCGCTCGATGCCGGCCTGGATCGTGCCGTTGCGCTCACCGCCGCTCGCGCCGATCTCGATCGTCGGGAAGATGTCGCCCGGCGTCTCGCGATGCTCGCGAATCTTCTGAACGCTGACGCGGCCTTCGTTGAACATGTTCGAGCCGAAGACGCTGTTCAGCTGAGCGACCGTCGAGTGGGTCTTGCTGGGGAAGAGATAGATGTTGTTCGGGAAGTAGAAACGCGTCGTGCTGCGGGTGAAGCTCGACGGCGTGTTGCCGTTGGTGCCGTCGATGTAGTTGTGGCGCAGCGTGAGGTTGTGTCCTGCCGCGAGGTTGGCGTCGATGCGGCCGAAATACAGCTTGCTCTGGGTGTTGAATACGAGATCGCCGATCGAGCCCGGATCGTAGTTGTACGTCGTCTTCAGGAAGTTGGCGACGTCCGCCGCGGACGGCGTGCCGGTATAGACGATGCCGGTCGATCCGTCAGCCGACGTTCCGTTCGGATCGTTGCGCTTGTTGCTCTCGCCGCTGAAGAAGAAGAAGACCTTGTCCTTCATGATCGGACCGCCGAGGCGGCCGCCGTACTGCGTCTGTTCGAATTCGCCGACTTTCGTGTTCGTCGGACCTTTGCCGACGAACGACGGGTCGCGCTTCGTTCCGAACACCGAGCCTTCCCATTTGTTCGTTCCGGAGCGGGTGACGGCGTTCACGCCGCCGCCGGTGAAGCCGCTCTGGCGGACGTCATACGGAGAGACGACGAGCTGGATTTCCTGAATGGCATCGAGCGATACGGGCTGTGTTCCCGAACCGCCGCCCGGAGTACCCGAGGAGGAGAGACCGAACAGGTCGTTGTTCACGGCGCCGTCGATCTGAATCGTGTTGTAGCGGTTGTTGCGGCCCGCCACGAACATGAACGTTCCGTCGCCGGTGAGGCTGGTCGTGAAGTACGGGTTCGTGCGCGCGAAATCCTGGATCTGCCGGTTGATCGTCGGCAGCATCTGGATCTGCTCCGTCGAGACCGCGGACGTCGAGCCGGTGTGATCGGGATTGAGGATCGGATCCACCGCGGCGGTGACGGTGATCGCTTCCGTCACGGCGGCGAGCACCATCTTCAGATCGACTGAGGCGGTGTTGCCGAGCGATGCCGAAACGTTGTTCACGGTCGTCGCCTTGAAGCCTTCGAGCGATGCCGTGATCGTGTACGGTCCGCCGACGCGGACGTTGGGGATGGTGTAGCGGCCATCCGATCCGCTCACCGTGTCGTAACGCGTGCCGGTCGGAACGTGCACGGCTTCCACCGTCACGCCCGGAAGCGCGCTTCCGTCTGCCGCGGTCACGTTACCGGCGATGCTGCTGGTCGTGACCTGGGCGACGAGTGCCGGCGCGATCGCAATCAATGCGCACGCAACGGCGAATAAAAGACGACGCCTAACGAACATAGATCCTCCTGCGATTGTTGACCTGATATTGACCTGATTTTGCTGCCGCTACATTACTGCACCAAACGCGAGCCGTAAAGAAACGGTTTTTTGAATCGGCGATTCGAAAAGCTGACGGCAGATGACGGATGGCAGATCGCGGATTCAAGGCATTCTCCGGCCCGCCATCCGCCATCTGCCATCCGCCATCCCGGACTAAAAACTCTTCAGGAATGCGTCGTTCGTTGCAAACTTCTGAAGCCGCTCCAACAGCATCTTCATCGCCGACATCGGATCGGTTCCCGCAAGCGCACGCCGCAGCGTGTGCACTTTCGGCAGCACCGTCGGCGGCAGCAGCTTCTCTTCCTTGCGCGTGCCGGTCTGGGCAATATTCATCGCCGGGAAGATGCGCCGCTCGAACAGTCCGCGATCGAGCACGATCTCGGTGTTGCCCGTTCCCTTGAACTCCTGGAAGATCACTTCGTCCATTCGCGATCCGGTGTCGACCAGCGCCGTGGCGATGATCGTCAGCGATCCCCAATCCTCGGCGTTGCGCGCCGCGCCGAAGAAGCGTCGCGGCTTCTCCATCGTGCGCGCGTCGATGCCGCCGGAAAGGATCTTTCCCGATCCTCGCTGTTCGTTGTTGTACGCGCGTGACATGCGCGTGATGGAGTCGCAAAGGATCACGACGTCTTTCTTGATCTCGACCAGACGCCGCGCGCGCTCGAGGATGATCTCCGCGAGATGGATGTGGTTGTCCGCCGTTTCATCGGAGCTCGAGGCCACGACTTCGCCCTGCTCGACCGAGCGGCGGAAGTCGGTGACTTCCTCGGGACGCTCGTCGACGAGAAGAACGAACAGCAGCGCATCGGGGTGATTGCGATTTACGCCGTGCGCGATGTCTTTGAGGAGCGTCGTCTTGCCCGCTTTCGGCGGCGCGACGATGAGGCAGCGCTGTCCTCTCCCGATCGGCGCGAGCAGATCGAGCACGCGCGTCGTGAGGCGCTCCGATTCGGTCTCGAGCTTGAACACTTCGTTCGGATCGATCGAGATCAACTCGGAGAAAGGACGGCGCGAGTCGCGATACTCCTCGAGTGCCATCCCTTCGATCGTCTCGAGTCCCGCCAGCTCCATGACGTTGCCGGCGCGGCGTGCAGTGCCGCCGATGAGGAGGCCTCCCTGCAGATGGAGCTTTTCGACCATCGAGCGCGGCACGACCGTGTCGCCGGGCGCGGGCTGATAGTTGTTGGCCGGATTGACGAGGACGCCGGTGCCGTTCTGTTTGATCCAGAGGACACCGCTCGCGGGGACGAGCTGTCCCGGCTCGATGTCGAGCGGCGGCAGCAAGCTCTCGGCCTGTGAGCCGTAGCCGCGGTCGTCACCGCCGCCGCGACTGCGGCCGCGCCGCCGGCGTCGCCGCTGCGCGCCTCCCCCTCCGCCGCCGTACTGCTGTGGCGGAAGCGCTTCATTGCCTGGTGAGGGGCTGTTGCCTTCGGTGCCCGGCAGGCCGCCCGGTGCACCGCTGCCCCCGCGGCGTCTGCGACGACGCCGCTTACGCGGAGTGCGATCTTCTGGTGTCATTCGAACTCAATCAAAACCCAAATGAGCTTTCACCTGCGAGTCCCTGGAACCGACGATCTCTGGGCGGAGCGAGCAAGTCTCAACGCCCGGCGGGATATCGAACGCTCAATCGTCGCGCGAGGTGCGAGCCGTAGTATGCGAAAGGTCGCCGCCAAATGCAAGCGTTACGCGCTGCATGCGGCGAAAGCGAAAAGGCGAAACGGAAAAAGATCGCGCATGCGGCTCGGCTACTTTTGCCTTTCACCTTTAACCTTTTCCCTCGATGTGCCAGAATCGTCAAACCTCTTAACGTCCAAAAACTCCTATGTCAGAAAACATTCTTGTCGTCGAGTACGAACCGCGATACACGGATCGCGTGCGGCAGGCGCTGTCGGGTCAGCCGTTCACGCCGACGTTTGCGAAAGACGGAGAAGAGGCGATTCGCGTTCTCGACTCCGAGATGCCGAAGCTGATCGTGCTCTCTTCGGTCGTGCCGAAGATCAGCACGACGGAGCTGATTCGCGCAATCCGAGGACGCAAGCCGCTGCAGGAAACGCCGATTCTGCTCACCGTGTCGGGCTACAACGGCAAGTCTCCGAAGTCCGACGCGCAGCGCGTCGGCGCCTCGGACATTCTTCCGAAGCCGTACTCCGAAAGCGAATTCCTAGGCAAAGTGCAGCAGATGCTCGGCATTCACGCCGGCGCGACGCTCACCGAAGAATTCACCGTGCGTCCGGCCGTGACGTCGAATGATTTGTTCGGCGATCTCGTCGACAGCGATCGCCCGACGACCGCCAGCATCAGGAAACCGAGAGCAACGGATGACGTCGACAAGATGCTCGCCGACACCCTCTCCGGCTTGAGGCCGCAGAGAAAAAAAGAAGTGACCGGTCCGGTGGCCGTGCCGCAGGCGCAGCCGCAACCAAAGCCCGCACCGCCGCCGCCTCCCCCTCCGACGCCAACACCCACTCCCACTCCAACGCCGACGCCAACTCCAACACCAACGCCGACACCGCAAGCAAAGAAACCCGGATCGGGCGACCTCGACAAGAGGTTGTCGGACACGCTGTCCGGCATCGAGAAAACCGCGCGCGCGAAAACGCAGACGGGCAGCGTTCCGCGTCCCGTCACTCCGACTCCGCCGCCGCCCGTCACGCCCGATCCGCGATTCAACACCGCGAAGATGCCGGCGTACGTCGACGAGAAGATCACGGTCTCACAGCCGGTCTTCACGCCCGAGCCGCCGCGCGTCGAAGAAGAAGAGCCGGCCGATGGAGTCAAGTTCGGCCAGTACGTGCTCGTCGAGAAGATCGCGACCGGCGGCATGGCCGAAGTCTGGAAGGCGCGCATGCGCGGCGTCGAAGGCTTCCAGAAGATCGTCGCGATCAAGAAGATCCTTCCGCATCTCTCCGACAACCAGGACTTCATCGAGATGTTCATCGATGAAGCGAAGCTCGCCGCGCAGCTCAATCACAACAACATCATCCACATCTACGACCTCGGAAAAATTCAGAGCTCGTACTACATCGCGATGGAGTACATCGACGGGTACGACCTGAAGACGATCCTCCGTCGCGGCGAAGAGCGCGATCATCCGATGGGCATCGAGCTGGCGCTCTTCATCGCATCGAAGGTCGCCTCCGCGCTCGACTACGCGCATCGCAAGAAAGACTTCGACGAGCGCGAGATGGGTCTCGTGCATCGCGACGTCTCGCCGCAGAACGTGCTCATCTCGCAGGAAGGCGACATCAAGCTCTGCGACTTCGGAATCGCGAAAGCGGCGTCGAAGGCATCGCACACGCAGGCCGGCGCGCTCAAAGGCAAGCTGCAGTACATGTCGCCCGAACAGGCCTGGGGCCGCACGATCGATCGCCGCTCCGACATCTTCGCGCTGGCGACCGTGCTGTTCGAGATGCTTACGAACCGCAAGCTGTTCAGCGGCGACAACGAACTGTCGATCCTCGAACAGGTGCGCGAGGCGCGCGTCACGCCGCCGTCGAAATTCAACGACGAAGTCACGCCGGAGATCGACGCGGTCGTGATCAAAGCGCTGCAGAAAGATCCGACCAATCGCTATCAAACCGCCGGCGAGATGGCGCGCGACATCGACGCGATCCTCTACAGCTTCAGGCCGACCCCGACCAGCGCCGACCTCGCGATCTACATGCATCGCATGTCGACTCCGGAGCCCGTCTTCCATCACGAGCCCGAGCCTGTACCCGCGCCCGCGCCCGAGGCGAAGCTGACACCCGTTGTTGTCGCGCCGGCTGTCGTTGCACCGGCGGCGGTCGCGCAAACACCCGCGCTCGAGGCGTGGGAGCAGCCGCACACCGAACAGAAATCCAAAGGCCCGATGATCGGCATCGCCGCGGTCGTCGTCCTGGCGCTCATCGGCGGCGGCATCTGGATGATGAACAGGAAGAGCTCCACAACGGCCGCGCCGGCGACGACATCCGCAACGACGACCGCGCCCGCGACAACCACCGCCGCAACAACCACAGCACCGGCAACCGCAACGACCACCGCTGCCACGTCAACCGCAATCGCGGTCGATCAGGCCGCCGTCGATCAGGAAGTACAGCGCCGCCTCGCGGCCGCCGCAACCGCGGAGCGCGCGCGCCTCGAAGCGCAGGCGCGCCAGCAAGCGGCGGCGACCACGACCCAGCCCGCCGCGCAACCCGTGCGTCCGGCACCGGCTCCCGCACCCGTGCAGCCGCCGCCCGTCGTCACGCAAACAGTTGCGGAGACGCGTCCCGCGCCGGCTCCCGTGCAGGAGACGCCGCCCGCGCCGGCACCCGCACCCGCGCCGCAGGACACGCGGCCCGCGCGCCCCACGTATCGCGAAGGCGACACGGTTCCCGCCGGCACCGACGGCCTCAATCCGCCGCACATGACGCGCATGGGTCCCGTCAACTATCCGGCGGTCGCGCGCATGCAGCGCGTCGAAGGAACGGTGCTTACGAACGTGTTCGTGTCGGAGAGCGGGCAGGTGCTCGATGTGCGCGTCGTGCGCGGAGTCAATCGTCCCGTTGGTTTGAATGAAGCCGCGCAGCAGACCATGCGCCGCTCCTCGTTCTCGCCCGGCACGATCGACGGCGTGCGCGTGAAATCGTGGATCACGGTCCCGGTGCAGTTCAAATTGTGATAAACATTCGTCGGAGGGTCCTTACATGCCGGTTCTGACCGATCAGCAGAGAAAGTTCTACGAGACCACGCTCCAGGTGACCAAGCAGGAGGTCAATGATCTCAAGGACCAGATCGAAGAAGAGCTGGCGAAAGTGAAAGACCGCATCGCCGAACTGCAATCCGCGATCAACGCGTCGAAGCAGATGTACGCCGCGGCGTGCAACCGGCTCGGCGTGAACAACGATATGGAAGACGAAGAGGGTGGCGAGAGCTGAGCGGCTCGCGTTTCTCGCGCTCCTCGTTCTCTTCGCCTGTTCTCCTCCCGAACAAACCGCCCACACCGACGACCTCGGGCGCCCCGTCGCGCTGACGACGGGCGTCACGCGCGTCGTCTCGCTCGCGCCGAATCTCACCGAGATGCTGTTCGCCGTCGGCGCGGGCGGTCGCATCGTCGGCACCGACGACTTCTCGAATTTTCCGCCTGACGCCAAACGGATCCCGAAAGTCGGCGGCATGCAGCCAAACGTCGAGAAGATCGCCGCGCTGAGGCCCGACCTCGTCGTCGCGTCGACGGAAGGGAATCATCCGAACCTCGCCCCCGCGCTGGCCGCGGCTTCGATTCCGCTCTACGTCGTCCGCACCGATCGCCTCGATCAGATCGCGCCGGCGATGGAGCGGCTCGCCAGGTTGATCGACGCTCCGCCGAATGATGCAGTGCGCAATCTGCGCAGCGCGATCGACGCGCAGCGGCGGACGCGGTCGAAGAGGTTGCGGATCTTGTTCATGGTCTGGACCGATCCGCTCTACGTCGCCGGCCGCAACACCTTCACCGACGATCTCTTTCAACTGACCGGTGCACAAAACGCGGTGCAGGTCGGCGGATGGCCGCAATACTCGCTCGAGTCGCTCGTCGCGTCGCCGCCCGATTTGATTTTGTATCCGCGCGGCGCCGTGACGCCGCAGCAGGTCGAGGCGCTGATGAAACGCGTGCCGTCGTTACGGGCCGAAGTCGTTTCGGTGAACGAAGACATTTTTCAGCGGCCGGGACCGCGCGTCGCGGACGCGGCGCGCGCTCTCAATGCGATACTGGACGCGAGAGGTGATCGATGACGACGCAGTACCACATCGCTCAGATCAACATCGCCCGCCTGCGCGCGCCGCTCGACACTCCGCAGCTCGCGGGTTTCGTCGCGCGTCTCGAAGAGATCAACGCGCTCGCCGACCTCGCGCCCGGCTTCGTCTGGAGACTGCAGACGCCGGAAGGTGACGCGACGTATCTCCGCCCGTTCGACGACGACATGATCATCGTCAACATGACGGTGTGGGAGAGCGTCGAGGCGCTGAAGAACTACGTCTACAAAACCGCGCACACGGAGTTGCTGCGCCAGCGCCGCGACTGGTTCGAGCACTTCGAAGGCGCGTATCTCGCGATGTGGTGGGTGCCGGCCGGGCACATCCCCGGCATCGACGAGGCGAAGAAGCGCCTCAAACATCTCGAAGAGCACGGACCGTCGCAGTTCGCGTTCACGTTCAAGACCATCCAGCCGCCCGACGAAGGGTTCCTGGCGGGACTCGATTGGTCTATGTTCGTTCCCTGTACCGCATAAATCGATGAAGGCAGAAGGCAGAAGGCAGAAGGCAGAAGTAAGAAGTGCTCTGCCGAGCGTCGTCATCCTGAGGCGCGAAGACGCCGAACGATCGCAAACTACGCAACCCTTTCGCATCTTGAGATCCCTCGCCGTCTGCGCGGCTCAGGATGACGAGTCTTCTTCGTTCTGCCTTCTGCCTTCTGCCTTCTGCCTTCATCAGCCGGCGTGAACATGACGCGCCCGCTCGTCATCCTCACAATCCTCTTATTGCTCGCGATCGCGCTCGCCGTCACCTTCGGTTCCGTCAGGCTCGACCTGCACGACGCAACCGCGCGCATGATTCTGCTGCGCCTGCGCTTGCCGCGCGTGCTGCTGGCCGCCGCGATCGGCGCGACGCTCGCCGTCGCCGGCGTCACGTTTCAAACGCTGCTCCGCAACCCGCTCGCCGATCCGTTCATCCTCGGCGTCTCCGGCGGTGCGGCGAGCGGCGCCGCCGTCGCGACCGCGCTGCGATGGAACCGTGTCCCGGGACTCGTGCCGATCGTCGCGTTTGCCGGCGCGCTCCTCGCCACCGCCGCGGTGTTTCTCCTCGCGCGCCGCCGCGACCACACCGATCCCGTTCGGCTGCTGATCTCCGGCCTCGTGCTCAACGCGTTTTTCTCCGCCGTCATCCTCATTTCGTTCGCGCTCTCGCCGCAGAACGATCTCACCGCCGCGCTGAAATGGATGATGGGCACGCTGTTCGGCGCGACGTGGACGAGCGTCGTGCTCGTCGCGTCGCTGCTCATCGTCGCGATCGTCGTCCTCGCGTTCGTCGCCAACGACCTGCGCCTTCTCGTTTTCGGAGAAGAGGACGCGAAGGCGCGCGGCGTCGACGTCGAGCGCGTGAAGCTGATCGGCTTCGGTGCGGCGTCGATCATCACCGGCGCGGCCGTCGCCGTGAGCGGCATCATCGGCTTCGTGGGACTGCTCGTCCCGCATCTCATCCGCCTCGCCTGGCGCCGCGACTATCGCACGCTGCTTCCGCTCTGCGCCCTCGGCGGCGCAACGCTCGTCGTCGCCGCCGATCTCATCTCGCGCGTCGCCGTGCGCACGACCGAACTGCCGATCGGCGCCTTCACGGCCATCCTCGGCGTTCCGTTTTTCCTGTCGCTACTGCGAAGAGCGTCGTGAAGGGTCGGCGACGTCGACTTGTCCGGACACGACCTCCGTCCTTTGACAGGACGGGCACCGCAAATAAAGGTTGTAGTGTGCCCCGTGCACGGTGAGCCCTCTACCTCGGACGACGCCACGCCATGATCAGCACGACAACACCACTGCAGACGAAGCAGAAATACGCCAACCACCGCGCGACCGGATAGAAGAGCTCCGGACCAACTGGCTGAGTCCTCGCCAGACGTACCACTGCCCCCCTTTGTGTGAACAACTCATCACGGCCCAAGCCACGCAGAACGACGTCGTAGTCGCCACCTGCCGGGATTTCGATCAGCCCGTCTGCAACAAAGATATCGGTGTCCGGACGCCCACCGCCGATCCGCGCCGAGGACACGTCTTTGGATATGCGAACACCCTTGCCGCCCGAGACATCGATCCGTAGCTTCGTCTGAACGGGAGAATCGCGATCTGCCGATCGATCGGTCGGGTCCGCCGGGCTGATGATTTGGACCTCAAAACGACCGCCGGATGCAACGGAAAACGTGTCACTAATCACCATGTTTGGGCCTGGGTATGGCAAACACACGGGCACCCAGTTGCTCGGCGTCTCGCTGGAAAGCGTCCAGTGCAGCAAAAACGCTCCGACCGCGGTCAGTACGACGGCGACGAATCCGAGCATTTTTGTGGCCTTCATAGTCCAGGTCCGCGCGGATGCGAGCTCACACGATTACTTCTTGTATTTGTCAGGAGTTTTTTGGAGCGTGTCTGGCGGAACCTCTTTGACGTCCGGTTGCGCTTTCTTTTTATCTTTCTCGGCCATGTCCTCGAGAAGCTTCCGCAAATCATAGGGCAGGGGAGCGCCAAATCCGATGCTCAGCATGTTCGCACCGCCTGCCCTCATCACGGAATAGACGGCTGCGGAACAATGGGTTTCATTGTCGCTGGCACTAGGATCTGCGTCCCACCACTTTGTGGCTCGCGCAGCATCTCGCGCCGCATCGAGGTCGGCATCGTAGGGAAGATGAACCAGGAAAACATTGTCCGGCAGGCGGCCGTTCTCCTTGATCAGTGTTTCGCCATAGGTCAATGTCGTGTTCTTGCCATGAGCACCATGCGGGTCGGGAAACTGGCTCACGATGGTCTTGCCGCTCACCTCGAACATCGCCGCATGCCCAACAGAACCGCGCCCGACAAAATAGGGAAACTCGGCCGTCCAAAACGCGACGTAGACATCCCGTCGTCCATCCGGGTCGAGTCGAGCGAGAGGGCTGTTACGTGCGTACGCATAACGATTCCATGACTGTGGCGCTTCCAGGTCGGCACTATCGGGTGCCGGATCGACGGACAAGAACCGCCCCAATTCCGGGTCGTCATACCGCGCATGCATGTAATCGAGCGTGCCGAACAAACCGCCCCACGTATCGCGCTCTTGGCCCGTGTACTTGAGCGCCGTCGCAGAAGCCTCGCTTGTCCCACCGCTGATTTCCGGGCCGAAGGCGAAATAGTCGTGGCTTCCCACGATCCGGTCGTTCGTATCGGTGATCCGCCGCGGTGTGCCGAGATGATCGAGGTGATAGAAATACGTCGTGGTGCTCTGGTTTTCCGGCTGACGAGACGCCAGCAGCTGTCCGTCGCGGAAGACGTTGTCCCGCGCCCACTGCCACGACGCCGTGCCTGCGCCGTTCGGTCCATTCGAGCTCGTGAATTCGCGCAGCACTTTGCCGCTCTGGTCTCGAATCGACCATCTCCAGGAGGACCCGGCGTTATAGACCGCGATGCGCTCGTCTTCGGCGGTGTAGACGAATTCCCGCGCCTGCGTGCCGAGAGTGTCGCGCTTCATCATGTTCAGCGCGTCGTACGCGTATTGATGCCCGTCCAGCGCCGTCGCATTGCCGGCATTGTCATAAGGAACGTCTTTGAGGCGATTCCGGTTGCCGGCGACGTCGATGGTCTTGCTTTTCTGACACTCCGCCTGCGAGGACGTGTTGGCCCACTGAACGCAACCGGTGCGATTCCCGAACCCGTCGTAGCTGTAATCGCGAGGGGTGCCGTTGACGCTCGCCGTGATCAGCCGGCCGGCGTGGTCATAGCTGAACGTGTCGCTGCCGACCTTGTGCACATTGCCCGAGCCGTCGTACGCATACGAGACTCCCGCGCTCCAGCTCACCGCCTCGGTCACGGCATTCGCCTGTAGGACGGCCGTCGCCGTGACGGAAGCGACGCGCGGGTCGGCCGCCAGGACACGTGCACGTGCGCGGGTCAGGCGCATGCGGACCGCGCCCTCTGCTTCGTCAGGGTTTGGTTCCGCTGTGCCGCCATACAACCTGGCCAGGTCCGTGGCCACATCGCTCGCGTTTGCAACCGCGGGCTTCAGCGTAATGACGTAGGTCCGTTCGTTGCTCTTCTGCTGCGCCAGCAGCGCGGGGCAGCACATCGCAACGATCAGTGCGAATGGAAAAAGGCGGATGCGTAGAAGTTTGGGCATTGTTCGTATCAGCTGTTTCACTGTTTCAGATACTCCACATAACGCCAGGCGTCCGGATCATCGATGTACTGCCAGAGCACGAGCCGCGCATCTTTTGTCTGGTCGAAGTAGTAGTCGTACTTCGCGGGCGGAATACCGGAGACGTCGAGCATGAGTCTCTGACGGGGCGGCTTATCGAGCTTCCAGCGGCATTCGGCTGATGCTTTGGGCCAGGGCTTCCCTCCTCCCGCGGAAGCAATGGATGGAGGGAGAGTGTCGAAGAGACACGAGCCATCGGCACGAATGACAATGAGCTCGCGCGATGGATCAATCGCCGCCGTGTATCCGACGTCCCGCAAGTCTTTTACCGAAGCCGGATTCATCGACCAGGTTCCGACGATCTCTCCGGCGACGACTTCGCGCTCGAGATACCGGTTCTCCGAGTGCTGACAACTCGAGAGAACGAGCGCGCCTGCGACCGCCAACGCGATTCTCATTGCATGCACGGTGATCCCTCGATCCAGATGTAGTTGAGCGTCGCGGTGCTCATAGGTCCGCTGGAGCGATTTTCGAGAAGAGACTTCGGATATTGAATCGGCGCTCCGCCAAGCATCTGTTGAACGCTCGCGTTATGGCGATTGCCCGTCCCGGGGAACCGCGTTCCCGATTCAAGGCCCCACGTATTGAACGCCGTCACGACGATCAAGCCGTTTCCAATTCCTCGTATTTTTGCTCCGAAGCTGCCGACCGCCTGGCCCGTCGACAGCGGAGGCGTGGTCATGAACTCGCTGTACTGAAAATCGCCGTAGTACGGCTCTTTTCGATCATCACAATTATTCTTCTTGTACTGGGCGCGGATCTGGTCCATCACCGGGGTGTTGGCCAGGTCTTGCGCGGATCTTGGGTCTGCGGCGGAAATGCGCGGGAGACCGCCACGCATCCACCGCGTGAGATCCATCATCGTAGCAATGCTGCCGCCGATCGTGGGGAACGTCGGCGTCTCGCCTTCGACGTCAATGACCTCGGAACAGACGACCTGTTCGGGCTTTTTGTCCGTAGCAGGGATCGTCGTACAGTCGACCTTCTTTCCGGTCGGATCGGTGAAGCGGAGCGGATTGTTCAACGCATACGAATAGCGGTTCCAGCCCTGCGGCAGGCCGAGCACGGCCCGGCTAATGAACGGATCGACCGAGGCGAACCTGCCCAACTCAAGGTCATAGTAGCGCGCGTGCATGTAATCGAGCGCGCCGAACAGGCTGCCCCAGCTGTCGCGCTCGTGTCCCGTGTACTTGAGCGCGGTCGGGGACGGCTCGTTCGTCCCGCCGCTGATCTCCGGGCCGAACGCGAAATAGTCGTGGCTTCCGACGATCCGGTCATTCGTATCGGTGATCCGCCGCGGCGTGCCGAGGTGATCGAGGTGATAGAAATACGTCGTCGTGGTCTGGTTCTCCGGCTGGCGTGAGGCCAGGAGCTGCGTGTCCCGCCAGACATTGTCCCTGACCCACTGCCACGTTGCCGTGCCTACGCCATTCGGTCCGTTCGTGCTCGTGAATTCACGCAGCACTTTGCTGCTCTGGTCGCGAATCGCCCATCGCCATGACGAGCCCACGTTGTAGACGGCGATGCGTTCGTCGTTCGCTGTATAGACGAATTCCCGCGCCGCCGTGCCGACGCTGTCGCTCTTCATCAGGTTCAGTGAGTCGTACGCATACTGATGACCGTCCAACTCCTTCACATTGCCGGCACCGTCATAAGGAACGTCCTTCAGGCGATTCCGGTTTTCGACCGCATCGATGGTCTTGCTTTTCTGACATTCCGCCTGCGAGGACGTACCTGCCCACTGCCGGCAGCCGGTGCGGTTCCCGAATGCGTCGTAACTGTAATCACGGGGAGTGCCGTTGACGTTTGCCGTGATCACACGGCTGGTGTGGTCGTAACTGAACGTGTCATTGCCGATCTTGTGCACGTTGCCCGAGCCGTCGTACGTATACGTGATCCCGGCGCTCCAACTCGTCGCCTCGGTCACCGCATTCGGCTGCAGCACGGCTGTCGCCGTGACTGAAGCGACGCGCGGATCGGCTGCCAGGACGCGTGCGCGCGCACGCGTCAGACGCATCCGGAACACACCCTCTGTCTCATCGGGCGTTTGCTCCGCGGTTCCGCCGTACACTTTGGCCAGATCCGCGGCTACGTCACCCGCACTCGCAACGTCGGGCTGGAGCGTGATGACATAGGTCTGTTCCCCTCCCTTTTGCAGCACCTTTTGCTGCGCAATCAGCGCAGGGGTCCATACCGTCGCCAGGAACGCCAAAACGAGAACGCATACACGGCCAATCATCGTCATTCGTGGTTTGCGCATGGCTGGTTCCTAATGAATGACGATGTTGCCGTTGTGCATGCTCTGTTCGACCACAGTGGACCCGTTCCATCCCGCCGCCACCCAGAAGCCGCCCTCGGCGTTGAAGAGAGCGATGCCCAGGGTGTCGTTTTTCGCGTCTCCGGCATCCGTCGCTGTAAGGACGACCGGTCCTGTTGCAAGGACGGTCTTGCCTTCCAGCAACGTACCGGTTCCGACAATGGCCCCTTTGCCGCCGCCTGTCGTCGTGAGGACGATGGCCAGCGACGATGCGTCCACAGTGATCTCGTAATTGTGTGTACCGCGCGTAAATTTGAAGGAAAGCTGGCCCTTGACCAGGTCATCGCGGTCGTATTGCAGCGTTCCAGTGACCTGCGCCTCACTGCCGGTATCCGGCGCATAGGCACCGGCTGACGTGGCGATGGAGAACGAGGCGCCCGTCGTAACCGCGGCCGTCGTCGGGGCGACGATCGACAGCGTCACGTCCTCTGCCGCCGCGTCACGGGTGTAATAGCCGCCGGCACGCGCGCCGACGACGAGAGAGGCCGGCAGCGTCGCGCCGAAGTTGCGCGTGAACGTGCAGGTGGCCACGCCGACTCGCTCTTCGGACGACGAGACCAGTCCGATCGGTGCCGTACAAAGTGTCGTGTTGGTCGCCCGGTCGACGAAGGTCAGCGTGGCTTTACGAATATCGCCGGCATCGACGTCGCCGTTCGCATCCGCAGTGGCGCTGATGTCTTTGATCGTTGCCGTGAGCGTAACGCTCGCCGGTTTGCTTGCAGACGCGGACGCGAGGAGCGGCGAGGTGATTTGCACGCGCGCGTCCTCCTGCGTCACCGTGAGCGTCGAATTGACGTAGACAATCGCGTAATTCGGTGAAGAGAGTCCGCCGATCGTAATTGGATACGGGCCCGGCGCGGACAGACGCACGGCCGTCGTCTCAATGACCAGCGTGCCACTCAATACGGCGGGCGTTTCGCCGAGGACGAGGCCGGTGAACGTCGCCGTGAGTGTCGGCAGCGGATCACTGTATTGCTTCGACTTCGGATCGGCGGAGATCTGCAGCGGCGCCGGCAGCACCGTCAGTGTCGCCGGAGTGATGGTCACCGCATAGTTGAACAGACGATTGCCTGGATCGATCAACGTTCCGGTAATCGGATACGTACCGGCCGGGCTGCTGATCGTCCCGATGGTCGCATACGACGGCGTGATGTTGTCGTGGTTGACGACACCCGTCAGCGTGCCGGTGAGCGTTGGAACCGCGCCGCCATAGAGCTTCGATTTCGCATCCACGACCAGTGAAAGCGGCTTGCGCGCGACTTCCAAGGGCACGGACAGCGTTGCGCTCTCGTAATTCGGCGTTTCCTGTGCGACGACGGTCAGCGTGTGCGTTCCGGCATCCAACACGGTACCGGACGGCGGCGTGTAGACCAACGCGCCGGCGGCGGCCGGTCCGACCACGGAGACCTGCGCATTGAGCTGGCCGGAGCCGAGCGGCGTGCCGTAAACGATCGGCGTCGGAGTCCACGAAAGCGTCTGCTTCGCTTTGGCGACGTTGATTTTCACGGTGGCCGATGCGTTCTTGAAATTGCGCGTGTCCGTCGGCGTGAACTGCACCGACAGCGTCTGCGCGGGGCCGGCATTGAGAATCGTTCCCGCCGAGGGCGAGTACACGAACGTGCCCGGCACGTCGGCGGTCGTATTGAGTTGCGTGCCCGACAGCGGCGTGCCGTAGACGATGCCTGCCGGCGTGGGCCACGTCAGGATCGGCGTGGCCTGTTGCACCTCGAGTGTCACCGAGGCGTCGGCAAGCTCGTAATTGTTCGTATCGGCCGGCGTGAAGTGCGCTGCCAGCGGTTGCTGACCCGCTTCGAGCACAGTGCCGGCCGGCGGATTGTAGGTAAAGGCGCCGGGGATATTGGCGGTAGCGTTCAATTGGGTGCCGCTGAGCGGCGTGCGGTAGACAATCGGCGCCGGCGTGAGCCAGGTGAGGACCGGCTTCGCCTTTCGTACGTCGATGGTGACGGACTTCGTCGCCAGTTCATAGTTCGGAGTCGCAGCGGCGGTGACGGTCAGGATCTGACCGTTGCCCGCCTGCAGCAGCGTGCCCGAGCCCGGACTGTACGTCAGCGTTCCCGCCGGCGAAGTTCCGCCGACCGACACAGTGGCATTGAGCTGAACCGCGGACAGCAGTGTGCCGTACACGATCGGCGCGGGATTGGCCCACGACAAGGTCTGCGGCGCCTTCAGCACAGTGAGCGTCACGCTCGCCGACACGGACTTGTAATTCGCCGCCTCGTCGGGCTTGAACGTGACGTTGAGCGGATGCGTGCCGGCATTGAGGATGGTTCCGAGCGACGGCGTGTAAATGAAGTCGCCGCCGGTCGTGGCCGTGGCATTGAGCTGAGTCAGCGTCAGCGGCTTGCCATAGACGATCGGAGCAGGAGTGGTCCACGAAACGACCGGAGTGGCCTGCGTGACCTGGATCGTCACACTGGCCGTGGCCGGGTCATAACGCGAATCACTCGGGGTGAAGCTGACAAAGAGCTTCGTCGTTCCGCCATTGAGGATGGTGCCGGCGGCCGGTTCGTAAACGAACGTACCGGGTACGTTTGCCGTGGCATTGAGCTGCGCCGCGGAGAGCGGCGTGCCGTAGACGATCGGCGCGGGCACCGGCCACTGAATCGTGGACTGCACGTGCGTCACGACGATGTCGACCCTCGCGGTCGCGGCTTCGTATTCCGCGGTCGCGGCCACGTCGACGCGCAGTTCATGCGTGCCGGCCGGCAGAGAGGTGCCGAGGGGCGGCGTGTACGTGACCTGGCCGGCGGGTGCGGTGCCGGAAGTCAGGATCCGCGCATTGAGCTGCGTCGCGGTGAGAGACTGCAGGACGGTGATCGGCGCCGGGTCGTTCCAGAGAATCGACTGCGTGCCTTTTTCGACGACGATCGTCGTGGACGCAGTGGAAACGTCATAGTTCGGGTCATCGGGCTCGAACGTGACGTGCAGCGTCTGCGTGCCGACGCCGACGATCGCGCCCGGCTCCGGATCGTACGTAAACGTGCCTCGGACCGGCGACGTCGCGTTGAGCTGCGCGCCGCTGAGCGGAGTTCCGTACGAGATCGGCGCGGGCGTCGCCCACGAAATCGCCGCCGGAATCTTGTTGACCATGATGACGGTCGACGTCGTAATCGGCGCGAGCGTCGCGTCGGCGGGAGTGAACTTCACCGACAGCGTTTGATATCCCGCGTCGAGAACCGCGCCCGCCGCCGGCGTGTAGACGAACGTGCCGGCGACCGACGCCGTGGCGTTGAGCTGCGTTGCCGACAGCGGCGTGCCGTACGGAATGGCCGCGGGCTCGTTCCACGTGATCTTCGGCGTATCGGAGACGATGACAAGGTTGGCGCTCTTGGACGAAGCCGCGTACAGCGAGTCGCCGTTGAAGCGCGCGGAGATCGCGTCGGCATACGTGCCGGCAGCGCGGCCGGTCGTTTCGATCACAGCCGTGGCGACGCCGTCGGTGCCGGTGAGCAGGCGCGTGACTTCCGCTCCGCTCAGCGAGAACACGATCTCGCGGTCCGCGATCGGCGTACTGCCGGATTTCAGCGTAGCCGTCACGACCGCAGGCTTGCCGACAGGGACGGGATCGACCGTGACGTCGATGGACGTCGGCGTGTCACCGATCGTTCCACCGCCGCCGTCGCCTCCGCCGCCGCCGGTCTCCGGATTGTTGCTGTTGCCTCCGCCGCCGACCTGCCACGCAGGATCGCTGCGCGTTTCGACGGTGCGCGTCTCGGTGACCTGCGAGCCGTCCATGATCCAGACGCTGTTCTCGCCGGTGGCGGGATTGCGCCAGACGATGTCGGCCTTGCCGTCGCCGTTCATGTCGGCGATGAGCGCCGGCACGAGATCGGGATCGGACGTAGTCGCCATCTTCAGCGTCGAGACGTTCAACGTGCGCGGGCTGCTTGCCGGCGCGCCCTCGGAGTTCACCGTCATGCGGTGAGCGTCGTTCATGATCCAGATCTGGTTCTCGCCGGTGGTGCGGTTGTGGAGGAAGAGATCCGGTTTTTCGTCTCCGTTGAAATCGCCGCGGCCGTACAGTCCCGCGCTGCCGGAGTTCGGGAGCGCCCACGAGCCGAGGTGATCGGTCCCTTCGCCGAACCAGATCTCGTTCGCGCCGGTGGCGCCGTTGTGCCAGACGATGTCGTCGTGATCGTCGAGATCGAAGTCGGAGATCGCGCCGATCGTCCAGTCCTTACCGGGGCGCGATTCGATCGGGACGACGTCGCGCAGGTTCGTGCGGTTCATCAGCCAGACTTCATCGCGGCCGGTCTCGGGATTGCGGAACATCAGATCGAGATTGCCGTCGGCATCGAGGTCGCCGGCGCTCTGGAGCTGATTCTTCGGATCGCTGAGCGGAAGAGTGGCCGTACTGGCGTGCGTCGTTCCGTCCATCAGCCAGACTTCATTCTGGCCGGTGGCGCTGTTGTGCCACGGGATGTCGTTCTTATTGTCGGAGTTGAGGTCGAACGAGCAGCAGGCGCGGCGCCGTCCCGGAGGAGGCGGCGCGCTGAAGATGGCCGCGGTGCGGCTGTAGTTGGAGCCGCAGCTGTCCGTCACCTTCACCCAATAGAACGAGGTGTGGAACGGATTGACGTGAATGGTGTCGGGATACGAGATGCCGGTGATGGGGTCGGGCGGGTCCGGCGGAATCGGCGAGTCTTCATCGCCGGAGATGCCGCGGTACCACTGGTACGTCAGCGGCGTGGTGTCGCTGAAGTTGGCGTGCGCGCCGACCACGAACATCGTGACGTTGAAGCCGGGGTACGGCGAGATGGAGTCGCCCGGCGTGTCCTCGCCACGGAAGAGCGAGTCGATGATGTACGGCACCTTGCAGTTCGGGCTGGGAGTGTTGTTGGACCAGGTGACTTTTCTGCTGGCCAGATGGCCCCGGCTGTTGATGACCTCGACCTGGAACGTCGACGACTGGGACGTCGGATAGCCGTTGTCTCCCGGATGCAGGGTCAGTGAGGGGCAGTACTTGCAGTAGGGATAGACCGGAACGTCATTGATGAACCAGTGGTACTGCAGCTGCGTTCCTTCGCGGAGCCAGACGCGCAGAGTCACGTTGGAGCCATTGGAGACAGAGCCGCCCTCCAGATCGACGTCCATGCCGGACGGCGGAACCGGGATCGGCGGCGCGTCCTGATTGACTTTCGTCGAGGCGACGACGTTGCCACCCTGGAACGCGAGCTCCTTGTCGTAGAGCCGCAGTGTGGCTACGCGCTTCGAGGGATCCTCCTGCGGATCCACCTTGAAGTAAATCGTCCGCGTTCCGATGTCGTGATTGGCCGCGGGGGGATCCTGTCCCGGCGGCTGAACGAAGTGGATCCAGCCGGAGTCGGACTCGACGCGCCACGCGCAATTGTCGCCGGTGGAGACCGTCATGCTGACGGTGCCGAACTGGCTCTCGGCCGCGACATACGCGATCTCGGGATCGAAGCCATACGAGCAGCCGCTGCCGCTCTGCTTGACTTTGACCTGTTTCAGCGCGACGGCGATATTGGAGTTGCGCGCCTCGGCGGCAGTGTTCTGGGAGACCTTGAAGTCGAATGAAGAACTGCCGGTCCGCGTACCGGGCACGGGCAGCGTAATGAAGCCCACGTCGGCACTCGGTGTCCAGTTGCAATGGTCGGACGTGCCGACGAAGACCGGATAGGTGCGCTCTTCGGGCCGCAGATTGTAGAAGAGCGGATTGACGAGATACGACGGGAATCCGCAGAACAGATTGACCTTTCCGGTCGTGGTGCGCGACGGCAGTACGCCGCCCGCATAAAGCACTTTGAGCTCGTAGTCTTTCGGCGCGAGATCGAGCGAGCCGGTCGCGGTGGCGGTGCCGTCAGGGCCGGTCTTCACAATGCAGGCCGTGTCGACGTCGTCGGCGCAGCTGATTTTCTTTCCATTGAGAACGAAGGTCAGACCTTCATCGACCACCGGTCCGTCCGGAGTGCGGAGGAGCGCCTTGTAGGTCTGAGGAATTCCGACGAACGCCGTCGCCGTGGTCGGCAACAGCGAGAGGGTGACGTCGGTATTGCAGGAGCCGCGCGTTCCGAGGATCGGCTCCTCGAACTCCGTTTCCTGTCCGCCCTGACAAACGCCCTTCCCGCCGTCGACCTGCGGTCCCTCGGCGATGATCCGGTACGAGTACGGCGTACCCTGGACGGCCGTCTTGTCGAGGAATTTCGGCGTCGACAGGCACTTGCTTCCACTCTGGTCCGTAATGTCGACGTTATTGCGGAGGATGCGGTACTTCATCGCATTACCGCCGCCGCAGACCGTTGCCGACGGCCACGACACCTGCAGAGCGCATTCGAGTGCATTCGTTTTTGCGATCGAGACGCCGGGGAGGAAGTACGGCTTCACGTCGCCGCACGAGGCGAAGGTGATTTTCGACGGTCGCGGCATACCGAAACGGACGTCGTACTTGTCGACCGGCTTCTGCGGCGTCTGGAACTGAATGGTATGAACCATCCCGTTCGGGTGGTAGGAGATCGATCCGAATCCCAGGACGTCCGTCAGAAGGCCCGCGGACCGCACGTTCGTCACGGCGGTCAGCCCGCTCGTGGCCGTACAGCCCTGCAACAGGCATTTCGGCATGAACACGGTGCGGGGCAGAGCGTGATCGTCGTAAGTGAGCTCGTATTCGAAGGTCTGGATCGGCGCGCGGTTCTCGCTGCCGTCCGGGTTCTGTGTAATGCGCTCGATGGCGGTGGTGCGCTTCGAAGCCTGTCCGCCCGGTCCGCGGTATTCGTAGGACTCGGCGACGTCGATGGTGCCCGCCGAAGTGAGCTCGTTGCGGCGCACGGCCTTCGTCATTTTTCCCTTGCGGTAGTCCGAGCCGTTGTTGTCGTCGCCGTACTGGAATTCCTTGATCAGTTTTCCGCTGGGGAATTCCTTGAGGAAACGAAGCCGCTCGAGCGAATCGTAGATCGACTGGACGGTCGTACCGCCGGATGTGCGCTTGCCGGCATGTCCGCGCGCGTCATAATCGCTGTAGACGGTCTCGCCATTTTCGGGATGCTGTTCCTTGAGCAGGAAGCCGCGGCCGTCGTACTCGAATTTGCGTTCCTGCGTGCCGACCTTCGCCGTGAACAACCGGCCGGCGACGTCATACGTGTACGTGGTGACGACGTTGCCGCCTTTCGGCGTATCGGCCTTGGTGCCGTCGGCCGCTTCGTCCACGCCGACCAGCCGTCCCGCCGCGTCGTAATGCTCGGTGACGAGGACGGAGTCCTGTTCGTTCGTGGGCGTCGCGACCTGGCTCACGCGCTCGGCATGCGAGACGCCCTTCTTGTAGTCGTAGGTCGTGACGCTGCCGTCCGGCGTCCGGATCGAGTCCACGCGGCCGAACGGATCGTAGTGATAGAACGTCTTGTCCGTCGGGGCCGCATTTTCGTCGTAGAGCTCGACCGACGACTCCGTGTCCTTGCGTCCCGCGACGTCGTACGTGACGTCGCGAACGCTCCACTGTTCGTCTTCGCCGGGCACGGCCGGGAGGCGCAGCAGGTCACGCAATACGCGGCCGAACGCGTCATAGATGATGTGCTGGTGCGTGATCTCGTTGCTCGTGCTGCCGTTGCTGTACGAAATGACGTCCGCCGCGGCATGCGCCGACGACGTCGCGTTCGTCACCAGATACTGCCGCCACGGGCCATGACCGCTCTGCGGCTTCTCCCACTGCAGCCGGAGCATCGAGTCATAATCGAAGGTGGTCGTAATGCCGGAGACGTCGGTCTCCGCGGACGGAAGTCCGGCCTTCGCGTCGATGGTCAGGTTGAGAATGTTGATCGTCGAGTCTTTGTATTTCGAGGAATTGAGAACGCCGAACTGATATCCGTTCAGGATCGTCAGCTGCGGCCCGCTCTGCGGAAGCGGCATGTCGCAGACGAGCGAGGCGGAGTCGAGCGCCTGGAGGTCGCCTCCGTAATATTCCTCGCGCAACACGTTCCCGTGGTTGTCCTGTTCGGAATCGCCGATTGCCTGGGAATACAGGGTCAGCAGGTCGTATGGGCCCGCGCCGTTGCCGTCTTTGAACGTCCGTTTGCGCGTCAGGAACCCGTTGCTCTTGTCGAAGCAATATTCCTCGCCTTGCGAAGTGCCGTTCTCCGTCGCGCCCTTACGCGAGTAGGTATTGAGAATCCACGGCTGGTTGGTCGCGGGCCGGACGACGTCTCTGATGATTTTGCCGTCGTCGTCCACCAACATCTCGCTGGTCGTGGCGTCCCAATTCGTGGATTCCAGGCGGAAAACTGATCCCGGAATCGTGCTTTCAAAAATGGCGCCGCGGAAGTGGCCGACGCCGTCGTAATTCGTAAAGAACTTGTGGACCTTCAGGCCGCCGTCCAGGGGATATTCGGTGTCTTCCAGCGTCTGGCGGTGATTGAAGCTTTGCAGCCTCTCGATCGGTTCATCGCTGCCCTCGAACTCCCATTTCACGTAGGTCGAGCGCTGGGAGGGACAAGTCGTATCGGCGCACACGCCCAGAAACTCGCTCGCCAGCCTGCGGCCGTCGGGCAGGCGGCGATACGCCATGCCGCGCTCGCGGACGCTGTAACCGTCCGTCGATTTCGTCACGAACGGCCAGAGCGTGAAATAGTGGATCGTCTTCGTATGGTCGGGGGCGTCGACGACCGTGCCGACCCATTCGTACGCCTCTTTTCCGGAACAGTCCGGAGTCTTCTTTCGCGCGGGCAGTGTCTGCGAATACGTCGTGGTCCGGCCGCCGGCCAGCCCGTTCTCGTCGTACAGCGTGCGCGTGGCCACGCCCGGCGGCATCTGGCCGAGCCCGTAAAAGTTACCGTAGCAATCTGTCGTCGGAAGTGTGTATCTCTTATAGGTCCATCGGACCGAGCCGCCGGTCGGCAGATTCATCCGGGTCAATGCACCCTGCTCGCAGTTCTGCGGATTGCTGGGAGACCCCGCGGAATTGGCGTAGGTGAACTCGAATGACGAGTGGTCGGGGAGCTCGATTCGTTTGAGGAACGGCTGGTTCAGGTATTCCTTCGGCGTGTACAACTGCGCGTTCGAATCGCACGTGTTTTTTACCTTCGCCGCCTCGTAAACGAACTTGTACTCGAGCGGATCATGGCTGCCGAAGCTGGTGAGGACCACCTTGTCCACCATGCGGTTCTTATATACGGTGCCGTCAATCCACCCGTAGGCCATCTGCTTGAAATAGATCTTCTGTTCGCGCCCGTGACCGTCGCGAATGATCCAGAGGTCGGCGTCATTCGGATATTCGACGCTCACTTCGTTTCCGAAGCGATCCGCCATCTTGACGAGACGCCAGTCGTGCTTCGGCAGGCGCGAGAAAGTGTGGATTGCGCCATCCGGAAACTCGAGCGTGACCTCGGTCTCGGCCGTACGCTTCGCCCGCATGTAGGTGCTGTCCCGCGAATAGCCGACGTTTCCGACCTTGTTCAGATCGCCGATATCATGGTCATGGCCGTCCGGACTCTCATAAAGCCAATGTCCGGCCTCGAAGATTTTACCGAGCGACAACAACCAGCCCATGCCCGCATTCGCACGGTTGGTCGGCATTGCGTCGACATACGGAAATTCGATATAGACGGTGTTTCCCTTGGCGTCCTCGTCAAAGCCCATATAGGTTCCGGGATGGAGATCCCAGATCTGGCTGTTATAGATGAGGGTCAGCCCGTAACTCAGCGTGCCATTGACCGGATATCGCGGACCGATCGGCACCGTCATCTTCAACGAGCCGTTGAACAGATCGACTTGATCCAGCTCTCCCAGCTGATAAACCTTGTCGGCCGAAAATCCGCGCTGCAGGTTCGGATGCTGCTCTTGTGCAGCAGCCGCGAGCGCACAGAAGGCAAGAAGGACGAACGGGACGACGCGTCGCATGCTCACTGCGTCACCCCCGTGCTCACGCCCGTCACTTTCGTCACGGACACTTCCATCGTGAACGGATTCATCGTGATGACCAGGTCATCGTTCGCGAAAAGCCGGGGAGCCGGGGGAAAACTCTTGAGAGGCGGCGTATCTTCCAATTGAATCTCGAGTTTTCCGTCTTGTACTTGATCGGCATCGCCCGTTTCTCCGTCCGCGCCGCGCATTGCCCAGGCGCCCCTGCCCGGCCGGACGATCAACGTCTGCACGCCGGTGTCGTCGACGACAAAACGATCGAATTCGCCGATCGAATTCGCCTTGACCCCTTGTGCTTGCAGCCCTTGCGTATTGATTACGCCCTCGGCCTTATTGACGACGATGTAATGGCCGCTGGCCACGTCCACCACCGCATAGATCGCGCGGTCGGAAATCTCGATGCCTTCCTTCATGGCGATGAAGACCTCACCGTCGTTATCGGAATCGGTGAGCACACCGGTCGTACTGATCACCTCACGAGAAGGCGGCCGGTCGATCGAGGCCGCAACGATTTTCCCGCCGTGCGTGACGCCGGTGACCCGTACGCCATTCGTTTCAAAACCGACCGTCAAGTCGGCGATTGCGTCGGGAGTGGTCAGGGGAAGGATGAGAGTGAGACCGAGGGCGAGGAACGACAGACGAATCATACGCAACTCCAGAAATTGGAAGTAGTTGGACGCCTATTGGACGCTAATTGTTTTGCTGAAAAAACCTGCGAATGGTTTTTAGGGCGCGAACTTTACACGATTCAGTCGTTCCGCACAACCTTTTCGATACAACTGTGGAACGTTGCATCGAGCGCGGGTACGTCTCATTCCAGTCAGCGTAGGCTTCACTTAAGAATCACGGCCCCTCATCCGGCCCTTCACTGCGTTCAGGGTCCACCTTCTCCCCGCAAGCGGGGCGAAGGGCAACAAATTCAACGCACTCTTTAAGTTGCCCCTCCCCCCGCTTGCGGGGAGAGGGTGGCGCGAAAGCGCCGGGTGAGGGGTCGTGCGTGCTTAAGTGAAGGCCATTGGTGCTAAAAGTCTCTGTGATGCTCGAGGTCCACAACGTCTCCTACGCCTACGGCGACGTCGCCGCGGTCCGCGACGTGAGCGTGACGATCGGCGAAGGCCGGCTCGTTGCACTGGCGGGACCGAACGGCTCCGGAAAATCGACGCTCCTGAAATTGATCGCCCGCGTGTTCAGCGCGCAGCGCGGGGAAGTGCTCTTCGAAGACAAGCCGCTCGGCGAGTGGCATGCGAAGGAGTACGCGCGCAGGGTGGGGTATCTGCCGCAGGACCCCGATCCGGCGTTTCCGATGCGCGCGATCGAGGTCGTGGTGTCGGGGCGCGCGCCGTTTCTCGGCCGCTTCGCGTGGGAGAGCGATCGCGATTGGGAAGAAGCGCATCGCGCGCTCGCGCTCTGCGATGCGACGCATCTCGCGGAGCGCTATCTCGACGAGATGAGCGGCGGAGAGCGGAAGCGCGTATTTCTCGCGCGCGTGCTGGCGGGCACGCCGCGCCTCATCCTGCTCGACGAGCCGTTCGCCGCGCTCGACATCTCGCACGTGCAGCAGTTTTCGTCGCTGCTGCGCGACGTCGTCGATCGCACCGGCTGCACGGTCGTCTTCGCGGCGCACGATCTGAATTGGGCGGCGGCGGAGAGCGACCGGATGCTGGTGATGCAGCGCGGCGCGCTGGCGCTGGACGCGCCGCCGCGCGACGTCATGCGCGCCGAGGTGATGCGGGAGCTGTTCGGCTTCGAGGCCGAGACGGTTACGGCCGGCGACCGCGCGTGGGTGGTGCCGCGCGTGCCGGCGAGAACGTAACGCCGGCTGAATGAACTTCACATTGGACCGGGCGCGCTTCGGCGCGCCCGGTCCGGGACTCTTCAAACTACGGCTTCCGGCACTAGGTCTTCACGGGAGGAATCACGGGCGGAGAAACCGGCGCCGGCGCTTTCGGGTCGGGTGCCGCCGGGCGGCGGCGTCCGAACAGGTTCGCGCGGCGCATGTTGTCGACGTGCGGCAGCAGGTCGGCATTCTCCTTCCGGCGGACGAGCTGGCGGGAGATGCTGTAGATCTGCAGCGCCGCCAGCCCGATGCGGTGACGGCGCCCGAGGTTGGCTGCTGCGACGCCTGCGAGCAGCGTCCCCAGCTCGTCCTCGACGGCACTCCACCGCGCGGCGTCTTCGCGCTCGCTGATCAATACGGCGTGGTCGGTCGAGATCGCGGCCGCAATCGGCTTCGACGTGCCAACCGTAATTGATCGACGCCTGAACGAATTCCGCGGAGGCACGTGCCGCCGCCCGCAGAGCGTGCGCGGATGCCTTCGGCAACGGGCCGAAATCCGGTACGTGCTGCCGCAGCGCGCGCAGTTGCTCGACGAACTGTTCGGGCGTGAGCGGCTCCGTGCCGTCCAGCGCCGCCGCCATGGGGATTCTGGGATCTTCAGTCTTTGTAATCATGGAAAACCTCCTCATTCGATTTGCCGGACGCCGCGAGCCGGCAAGGCACACGACGTCCGGTGGTGCCGGCGGCGACACGCCGCCGTACCGGGTGGATGGACCCCGAGCCCGCGGACCCGGGAGCTTCTGTCGGCACACGTGTGCGCACACGGATGCCGGAATGCCGGGGAATGGCGGGATGCCGAGAGGTCTGGGAACGCCGCTCATAACATGCGTTCCGACCCTCGTACATCCGGCCCGAGAGGAGAGCAATTGGTTTCTCGCTCGAGCCCAGAAGGCCGCGAGAAACGACTGCTCACGCGCGCGGAGCCCCCAAGGAGGGGGTGGCGCGTGATCTACAAACTACGTCCGTCCAGTATAAATGTCAAGCTCTTTTTTCCGATTCATCCACGACGAGTGATGATTTGACGGTGCGAGTGTTGAATCATCACTCCCTCGTGATGATTCAACACCGGGGAGTGTTCCTCGAACCGAGTGTCACCATTGAATCGACACTCCCTTGTGATGAGTGAACGGCGGGGAGTGTTCCTCGAACAGAGCGCCGCCATTGAATCGACACTCCCCTCTGATGATTCCATGGCGGGGAGTGTTCCCCGAACGGAGTGCCGCCGTTGAATCGACACTCCCCTCTGATGATTGAACGCCGGGGAGTGTTCCTCGAACGGAGTGGCGCCATTGAATCGACACTCCCCTCTGATGATTGAACGCCGGGGAGTGTTCCTCGAACGGAGAGTCACCGTTGAATCGACACTCCCTCCGTTGCGGCACGGACGGCCTCGATTGTCGCGAGAGTCCAAAGAGGGGATGCTCGAGCTCCGCAACGTTTCGTACCCCTACGGTGACGTGGGCGACGTGAACGTCGCGATCGGCGCGCGCCAGCTCGTCGTACTGAAGAACCGCTCCGTTCTCACATCTCCTCAAAGCACGTACGGACGCGGATAAGTGACTGCATAGGCGCGTCTTATCCCACAACGTGAAACGTGACAGGTTCCGCACGTGGCGCAGGAATCGTTCGAAATCATCGGTCAGATCCGCAACATCCGAACGATCGCCGTTGGTCACGGAATCCGCGATCTCGTATATCTCGAGGAGCACTTTGGCGCGGGAAGTTGGCGAAAACTGAAGGGTGTCGCAGCGGTGCGACTTGAGGATGGTACGATTGCCGAAGCCGAAGTACATTGGTACGAAGCCCGCGGAATCGGCAAGCGCTGGATGAAGATCAAGCGGTACATTGACTAGGAATGAGCCAGGCAAAGCAGTTCGCAATCTGTATTCGCAACGGCGAATATGCCGGCACATTAGAACTTCGCAAGGTATATGAAGTTCTCGATGACCCATCGGCGGCGAAGCGCAACTACATGCGTGTGATAGACGAATCCGGCGAAGACTATGTCTATCCGCGCTCATGGTTTGTTACTGTGACCGTCCCGGAAGACATTGAGCAATTGCTGCACGAACTCGCCGTCAAGTAGCCGCTGCCCAACGCGATGATCATGCGCCGCCTCATTTCCACCCCGAGCATCACGGGCAAGACGCCATCGTCGATTTTGTCGTAGTATCATTGAAGGCGAGATCGCATCTGGCACGGCACGGAAGTTGATCAAGGAATGGGCGAAGCTTCACCGGTTCGAGCTCGAAGCGAATTGGCGTCGTGCAAAGAAGTTGGAACGGCTCGAGAATATTGCTCCACTGGAATAACGCATGAAAAACATTCTGGTTCGCGTGGTTTCAGCGGAATACGTCAAAGGCTATCAGTTGCGTGTTCGATTCTCAGATGGTGAGGAGAAGGTGGTCGATTTTACGCGTTGGATTCGCGGTGAGATGTTTAAGCTTCTCGCGAACAAGCGACAATTCAAAAGGTTTTTTATTGCCGGCGGCACCGTTTGTTGGCCGAACGGTGCAGACATCGCTCCAGAAACCCTGCGAAATTACGACGAAGCGTCGAGTGCGGCCTAACTCCAAGCAAAAGCCGAGAATCTATTGAGGCCGTAGAATTCGATATGAGGCTCGATATTTTCGATCGAAGGATCTCGATCTGACACGAGCTTCAAAGATGCTTGGTGGCACTCGCGCACGGGCGGCAGATCTGTTGTCGCAGATGGCTGACGAAGCCATTCGCGAGGACGAAGCAGGTATGATTGCCAATCCGTCTCGGCTTGCACTATTCTTGGATTGCCTCAACGAAACCAGGACGTATCTATGACCCTGAAAGAAATTGTCCATTCCGATCCGGAGATCTTGAGCGGAACCCCCGTGTTTGTCGGCACGCGTGTACCGGTTCGCATCCTATTGGACTATCTCGAAGGCGGTGAGCCTCTGGAGGAGTTCCTCGACAACTATCCGAGCGTATCGCGAGATCAAGCCGTTTCATTTCTGGAAGAAGCGGGCCGCGCGGCTCTGGCATAGGCGTGAAACGAGTTCTGTTCGATGAAAACATGCCGCGTAAACTGCGGCGAGACCTGGCTGAATTTCACATTCGAACAGCCCAAGAGCAGGGTTGGTCGGCATACCAGAATGGCAGATTGCTCGAGCGCCGGGATGGCAGCAAGTTCGACGTGCTCGAAGCTCTTCACGCACCTCCGGTTGAAGGTAGAATCTCAGTCTGTGCCAACGATCAGCCGTTTTCTCGGAATCGTGATCATGATGAACTACAGCGAGCATGATCCGCCGCACTTCCATGCCAGGTACGGGCGTGCGAAAATATTGGTGCGAGTGGCTGATGGTGCCGTAACGGGTTCGTTTCCAGCTCGCGCGTTGGCTCACGTACAGGAGTGGCGGAAAATGCATTCCGCCGAACTGCTCGAGAACTGGCAGCTCGCTCGTAAGCATCTGCCATTAATGCTGAACGAACTGCTGGAGTAGAACATGCTTGTCGACGTGATTGAGGCCAGACACGTGCGAGATTTTGTCGTGTGGGTCAGGTTCGAGGACGGTACCGAGGGCGAGGTTGACCTCTCAACGGAGCTGTACGGACCTGTGTTCGAGCCGTTGAAAGACATTACGTATTTCAAACAAGTCGCCGTTGACCCGGAGCTTGGGACGATTGCATGGCCGAATGGCGCAGACATCGCCCCGGAATTTCTCTACGAAAAGATTCAAGTACACGCCTGACAACGCGATGAGGCCCGCGCGGCATCAAGAGTGAAGTGCAACACTGACATGCAAGAGTATCTGAAGCGACGTTCAATGAATAGAAGTAGCCGTGGCGGAGTTGGTCTGCTGCGCTAACGGGGTGCATTGTGCAGGAAGGTGGCGCTTACGCGGGAGCGTCAACGCTGGGAGGTCTTTGACGGAGTTGACGGGGTGCTGGTGCTGGTGTGATTCGCGGCTAATGTTGTTATGAGCGGGGTGAAGGGCGGCGAAGCTCCTCGAGCCGTTCGAGCGGCGTTGCATATTGGTGGCGCTTTCGCGGCCGGCGTTAGTAGTCTCATTATCTGTGGTTGTGTCTGCTGTGGTCGGCGTCTGCCACGCATAAGTGTCTAATTCCACTGAACTTTGCGCATCACAAGCCACCGGCTTGCTCGCATTTGGTAGACTGCTTCCATGAATGTCACGGTAGAAGACGTGAAGCGAGATCCCGAAGGCGTTCTCCATCGTGTTCTTGATGGCGAAACCTTGGTCGTGACCGCCGACGATCAGCCGGTAGCGGAGATACGGCCGGTGGAGCGAATACGTCGGCCGCGTCCGTTCGGTCTTGCCGCGGGAACTTTTGTCGTTCCCGACAATTTCGACGATCCGTTACCTGAAGATGTGCTTCAAGACTTCGAGTAATGCGGTTATTGCTCGATACGCACATTTTTCTCTGGTACATCGTCGGAGATAAACGCATCGGTGCCTTGGCGCGCGCTACAATTGAGAACGCAGACTCCGTCTACGTCAGTGTTGCAACGCTGTGGGAGGCCACAACTAAGTATCGCCTCGGCAAGCTCGCTTTGCCGGAACCTCCGCATCCTTGGTTAGCTACGCAGCGCGAGGAGCACGGTTTCGTGTCATTGGTGATAGACGAAGCGAGCGTCGCACACCTGCCGTCTCTCGAACTCTATCACCGCGACCCGTTCGATCGAATCTTGATCTGCCAAGCCATCGAACACGATTTGCATGTAGTGACGGTCGATCCGATCATCGGTAAGTATCCTGTTAAGTTATTGCCGACCGCCTAACGCATATTGAAAGCACGCTCCCTCCTGCTACCGTGAAGTCTGCGGACAACAGGAGCAGGAAAGGAGCGGCGGCCATGAAACAACAGGCAATTCAGTATGTGGCTCTCGATGTCCATCAGGCAACCGTGGTGGTGAGCGTTCGGGACGAGCAGGGGTTGGTGGTGATGAGAGCGAC
>QHVT01000034.1 GCA_003223645.1 Acidobacteriota bacterium
TCCAGTTGAACTGAATAAGCTTGAAGCTCTGACATCAATCGTGAACGACTGATGCTATTTATTCGGTTACTGCTTTTTGTGTTTCAAGATTCGACAAGCGAATCTCAAAAGGAATCACGTTTGCCTTCGTTGCTTTCCTATTCAGTTGTCAAGGAACCGCTGCTGCTGATCGCGTCGGATCGATGCTGAGGACGACCGCGTCACTGCCGTTTCGTTCTCACCACCGGTCCCGCGCAAGGACTATCTACAACCTGATGCAACCGATTGTTATTTCAAGAGCTTACTGCTGATTCCGACTCGCCGGCTTTTCGCGTCGGGATGGCTGTTAACTGGAAAGAGCGGGTGGTTATTTCAGCCGCTCGGACCGCACCGGCAGAGCCTGCCGGGGTTTCACGCGCGGACATGAGATAACACCAGCGCGCGCAGGACATTCCCGCGATCGCAACCTCACGGCACGACCCAGCTCATCGCATCGGTGAGCCCGGCCTTCTGATCGGCGGTGATCGCGAGATCCGCATCCTTTCCCGTCGGGTTCCAGGCGAAGAAGACGAACGTCCTCGCGCCGTACGTCTGAAACGCGCTCGTCGCGCTGGTCGACACCTGACTCCGCGTGAGCGGGCTCTTGCAGTCGACTTTGTTGCGGTTGAACTCGGCGATGTACAACGGCAAGCTCGTCCGCGAGCGCGCCGCGCTGAAGTCGCTTGCCGGACTCCAGCTCTTTCCGCAGAAGCTGTTCGCGTAGCTGTCGAGCGCGAAAACGGAGTTGAAATTGCTGTTCATGAACGACAGCGACGAGCTGGTATATCCGCGCCAGCGATCGGGCTCGGTGTCCGTCGAGCGCGGGAAGTAGAAGGGGTAGAGCTTGCTCGTGACGCCGGTCTGAGACATGCCGATCTCACGCAGACGATCGCTCGCCGCTTTCACCATCGCCGTGATCGCGTAAGACAGCTCGTCTGCACGGAACGCCTGGAATGCGGCCGTAAACGTGGCCGGAAACGGCTTCGTGCCCTGGAGATCGTGCCACCTCTGCTGCGACGCGGCGTCGTTCGAGGTGAGCGTTGCCGACGGATACTGCACCTCATTCCCGGCCAGGAGCTCGTCGATCGCGCCATTGCTCGAGAAATGGTTGTACGCGCCGTCGTACGCCATCGCGTCGACGAAGGCGCGAATCCATGCGCGGATTTCCGTTCCCCATACCCACGACGACGGACTGAATTTCAGGAACGCGTTCTGATCGTCGCTGACGATCTGCCCCTGCATGTTGCGCAGGCGATGCGGCTCATAGCTCGCCAATGCCCACGACGGCACGTAATGCGCGCTGAGGAGCGGCGTCCACTTGATCCCCTTCGCCTCACACAGCCGCGCGAAGTCCTTGTACCACTGAAAATCGTACGCTCCCCGGCTACGCTCCGTCTCCGACCACGGCACGTCCAATTCCACGACCGCGCGCATCTCGCGTCCGTTGCCGGTGCGCACCGGCCGGTTCAAGGCGACCTCGCTCCTGAACTTGTCGAGAACGAGACTGATGTCGCTGATCGACATCCCATTGCGATAGAGAACGACGCCGACCTTGTATTGATCCGCGGCGGTCTTCGCACAACTCTGCATCGAAGGGCTGGAGCAGAAATTCGGATCTCCGCATGCGAGCACGACAAAGCAATGACTCATCCCCGCGGCGAGTCCCGGCCACGTGTAGCTCAGCGACGTGAGGTCGCCGGTCTGTGCGTTCGTATTGACGTAGCGGACCTTGTAGCGCGTCGCGCCCGTCACGGCGTTCCACTTGACGGCGACCGACGATGCGGACGCGGCCGTCGCCGTCACGCCGGACGGCGCCGCCGGAATGTATCCGGCAGTCACAGCGACACTGCCCGACTGGTACGGATTCGTCGAGGAGAGCGCGTAATACGTGCGTGTGCCGCTCGTGAAGGTCCACGAGAACGGCACCGTGACGAAGAGCTTGCCCGCCGTCTGCGTCGCGGACGCGAGCTCGATGCCGTTCTGATAGAGGCGCATCGTGCCGGACAGCTGGAACGCGGTGCCGTCGTTCTTGCGGACGATCGCGCTGTGCGATGCGGTATCGATCTGCAGGCTGAGCACGGATGGATAAACTCCATACGAGATCCCGGCCGGATTCGCGATATAGCCGATCGATTGGGCCGAAGCGCTCGTTGCAGCGAGCAAGACGGCGAAGACACAGCCTGCGATCCAGCGCGTATTCATGGACGACCTCCGTATTAAGACTTCAATACGGAAGCGCGGCCAAATCCGTCTAGTCGGCGTTCTGCCTTTGCAGGTCGTCGCCCGGCGGTCCACCCGCGCCGGCGCGGACGCGACAAGAGAAGGGTCCGGCGCCCGAGGCGGGCGCCGCTCCACAAGAGCTCGAATCTACCCCTTCGGCTTTGGCGGAATCGGCTTCCCGTAGTCTCTCTCGTACGCCTTCCGCATCGCCTCGACGTGCGGGATGAGATCCGCGTGCGCCGGATCGCGAGCGAGCTCCTCGGCAGTGTAGTACACCTCCAGCGCCTTCTCGGTGGCCTGCGCGCGTGCGTATTCGATCGCCGACGAGACGTCCGCCGCCAGCGACTCGAGGCCGGCGGCGATCGCGAGGTACTCGAACTCTTCCTCCGTCCGCGGCGCGAGGTCGTCGAGCATCATGCGCCCTTCGTCGCCGGAGCGCGGCTGCGCGTGTTCGATGTACGGAATCGACTTGCGCATCTCCGCAAGCTTCTTCAGGACGGCTTCGGCGTCCACCTTCTTCTTCATGAGCACCTCCCCAAATGGCCGGCCGCGCCCACTACGCTCCGGCGATACCTACAAGATTACGCCACTTCCGCTGCGGTCGCGCCTGGCGGCGGAAGATGATCGTTCCCTTCCCTGTCTAATTAACTTGCTGACATTTGCGGTGATTTCGAATAGAAATGATACGGATTCAAACACAAATCATACTTCATTGGATAGAATCGCTTCATATTTGAATATAGTCCATATCTTTGCAGATCATTTTTATGAATTTTTGAATCGAAGATATCAAAAGTTGTATATGATAGATCCGAAATTCTATCGAATGCCTGCGAATTCGTATAATTTGGATGCGATTCGCATCTAGAGGAAAGGTGAGTCATGAGCGATGTTCCCACCTCGGATGAGCCTCAAGCGAATCGATTTACGGCGGATGCAGTCCGTCGCCGGGAGCTGTTGCGCGCGCTCGTGGAGGACCTCGACGAGCCGGCGCCGCCGGCGCTGACCTCCATGGAGGTGCGCCTGGCCCGGCATACGCCGGTCGCGGCCCTGGAGAAAGCGGCGCTCTTCGTCGATGCCGTACCCGGATTCGGGGAGATGATCGACGTGACGGAGCTTCGGGAGGTGATCGCCTTCGAACTGGCGTACGACGGCGTACGCGTCGAGGCGATGGTGCTGGCACGCCGCATCGACCAGATCATCCTGCGCCGGAAACTGCGAGCCGTGAAAGCCGTTCGCGCGTTGTACAAAATCGCGAAAGGGTACGTGACCCTCGACGCCGGCGACGCCGCGCGCACGCACGTTGAAGCGCTCAAAAAGACCCTCGTACGGCCGGCGCGGCGGAGGAAAAAGAAGGCGGAGGAAACGGAGTAGGCTCGAGACAGGGCCGCAGGCCGGGACAGGTCATCCTGAGCCAGCGCGCCACAGCACGCGCGACCTCTCGATGACGCCATCGAGATGTTCGATGGCGTCATCGGCACATCACAGCTTCGAGGATCAGAGCTGCGCTTCCGGTGGCGGAGGAATCTCCATGGCCATCGGCAGCGGGTTCACTTCGATCGTCCAGGTGTAGTTGATGTTGAGCGTCGCGGTCATCGAGAAGATGTTCGGCGGGAACTCGATGTCCGCGGAATTCGGGAGCGGAGCCGGTCCGAGGATTTGCCGCGGTTTGACCTGTCCGAAGGCCACGCGATAGCGCGGACGCGGAGTGAACATGGTTTGTAGGTTCGGCACGGCTTGCACGATCATCGTGGGAGCGCCGGACATGCCGATCCCGGCCGAGAGCATGTCCGGCGGAACCGTCCCGTCGGCCGTGATCATGAGCGAGCCGGCCTGGCCTTGGCGCAGATCATCGAACGTCTAGACATCCCCTTGTTTCGTCAGCGTCACGTGATTCTCGGTGACGGGATCCGCGGGCCAGATCTGCGTTACGTCGAAGATCTCTCCCGGCGAGAGCTTCCCGGTCTCGCCCCAGACGAAGTTGTACTCCATCTGCCAACGGAAGTAGACGCGCGACGTCGCCGCGGCGGACTTCGTGAACCAGGCCACCGGCATGAGCGCGATTTGTTCCTCGCTGCTGGCGGGCTGATACAGACAGAACGTGCCGTTCTGAGACGTGGCGTTCACGACGATCAATTCGTATTCAGGCATAGATCCATTCTACGCGTTGTCGTCGCAGTGAGTTACACCGCAACTCAACCCCGCCCCATCAACCGCACCAACAGCACCACCCCCACCACCACAATCACCACCTGCGATCCCACCGCCCCACCCGCCCGATACGAATCGTACGCGAAGCCGGCCAGCGCGGGGCCGACGACCCGCGCGAGCGCGGTCATCGAGCTCGACACGCCGAGGATGCCGCCGCGGTGCTCGGCGGGGGCGACCTTGCTGATGTACGCGCTGAGCGCGGGATGGCAGGTTCCCTGGGCGATGCCCATGAGGCAGACGGCGACGATCAGTAAAGAGATGAGGAACAGCGGGACGAGCAGGAGGCCGGCGACGAGGGCGGCAGCGCCGAGGAGTGCCGTGGTCACGTCGCCGAATTTCGATGCGAGGCGATGCAGGAGGCCGAGTTGCAGGGTGATGACGACCACGCCCATGAGTCCCATCAGGTAGCCGACTTCGCGCGCAGTCAGTGCGTAATGGTCGCGTCCGACGAGGACGAGGATCGGCGCGAGCGACGCGAGCGTGCACATGAGGATGGCCAATGCGAGTCCCGAAATGCGCAGTGCGCGCGTCTGAAAAAGGATCCGCCAGCTCGCGTTGTCGAACATCGACCAGCCTTTGGCGTGGGGTTTCGAGTCCGCCTTTAAGGACTCCGGCAATGCGAAGATCGCCATCAACAGAGCGATCGACGACAGCGTGGCGGCGGCTGCGCCGGGAAGCACATTGGGGCGCAGGTGCATGTCCGTGCCGAAGCTCGACAACAGTCCGCCGAGGGGCGGGCCGAGGACAAGGCCGAGTCCGAAGGCCATGCTGATGCGGCCCATTTCTTTGGCGCGGTTTGCTTCGTCCGCGGTATCGGCGATATACGCCTGGGCTGCAGGAATGCTCGCCGATGCAATCCCGGAAATGATGCGCGTCGCGAACAGCATCGCGACATTGTTCGCGAATGCGAAGCAGGTAAATCCGAGGACGTTGCCGAAGAGGCTGATCATCAGCACGGGGCGTCGTCCAATGCGATCGGATAAACGTCCCCACAATGGGGAAAAGAGAAATTGCATCAGTGAGAAACTGCCAAGGATGAGGCCGAGGGTCATTCCGCTCGCGCCGTACTCTTTCGAGACGAAGGCGAGGATCGGCACGACGACGCCGAATCCCATCAGATCGATGAAGACGGTGAGGAAGAGGACGCGCAGCGGCCAGCGGGAGCCGATGCTCATGCCCTGAGGACGCGTTGGCGCGCGGGACGCGGCGCGTTTCTCTGCGTGCGCCGCGCGACCAGGGGAAGTTGACCGCGAACGAGCGCCGCGAACATCGGCTCGGCGACGGCGATCTCGTCGAGGACGCGCTCGCGTTTCGACGCCGCCATCTTGAGCAGCAGCGCTTCAATGCGCAATGCGCTCACTTCATCTCCGCCCTGCTCGCCTGCCTCGGCGAACGCGGCGTGGTGCTGCAGGTCTCGCCGTCCGTCGCGATCGGCTTCCACGAACGCATGAATCAATCCGCCGTGTCCGAGTTTCTCGATCGCCTCTCCCACCTCGGGTAACCAATGAGCGAACGCGCCGAGGGCGTGCAACATCTCGAGCTCGACACCGGCGCGGTCGTCGTGGAACAGCTTCACGAGATTGCGGACGCGCAGGAAACGATCGCCGCGCTCGTGTCCGGTGATGAGCGACGCGCGCAGCGGGTCGGCGAGCTCGGGGTGGAGTTGATTGAGATGCAGTTTGTTCGCGGAGGCGCGCACGATGCGGATCGCGCATTCGATCGGCGCGGCATGCACGGCGTTCCAGGCGACGATCACGGGCGAGCGGTGAACCCACGACGCGTAGCCGCCCCACGGGTCTTCGAAGAGGTTCGCCGCGAGTGCCGCCTCCGCAGACGTCGCGGTGAGCATCCGCGCGGCGGTTTCATTGAGCGATCGATCGGCGCTGAACGGAATCAGGATGCGATCGACGTTCATGAGGCCGTTCAGCGTGAGCGACGCGGCGTCATGGAAAATGGAGAGATCGACTTCGGTGCCGTGCGCGTCCCAGATGACTCCCCAGCCGGCATTCCATAAGTCGCTGTCCTCGCCGCGCGCGCGCATGCGCGGATAGATGTAACGCGGAAGGAAGCGCATCAGCGGGCCGTCGAGTGCGGTGCCGATTGCACGCACGAGATCCTGATCGACGAGACGGTCGGCGACGACGATCAGATCGAAGTCGCGCATTTTCAACGCGCTGCCGGTGAAAAGGTGGTCCAGCAGCGCCGGCGCGCTGGAGCCGCCGATCGCGACTTTCGTCAGTCCGAAGTTGTCGCGCAATTCCGTCGCAACGAGCGAGAGAACGCCGGACAGCCTCCAGACGGGCAGGGCTTTCATCCTGTGCATCGTTATTCAGTTTTTTGTGGGCTACCTGAGCGGATCGCTGACCAAAGCGATGAGGGACGTCGAATGATATGTAAACAGTTACAGTTTGTAAACAGTTACATCTAAGTTTTTTTCAAGACTAATTGCCAGTCTTTGCGTAGCAGCTGCGCACTGCCGCCGAGGATGGACATGAATGCATCGAGCGCGCGGCCGGGAGCGCGCGCCATCAGCCCCTCGGACACGTCGTCGACGAGCGCGTAGTCGTCGAACATCACGATGCCGCCGGGACGCAGGACCGTCCACGCGAGCACCGCGTCCTGCAGCACGTCGCCGACTTTGTGCGAGCCGTCGACGTAGATGAAATCGAACTGCGAGTGCTGCAGCGTGCGGACGACGACCTGCGACGGTCCGATGAGCTTCGTCACGCGATCGGACGCGCCGGATGCGGCGATGTTGTGATCGAAGCGCGCCTCGAAGTAGCGCAGGAGGATGCTGGCCATCGGCACGGCGAACGGATCGACGCAGATGAGGCGGCTCGTCGGATGCGTGAGGATGTTGTCGAGGAACCAGCACGCGGACTGCCCTTCGAAGCATCCGATCTCGAGCGCGTGGACATTCGGCTGGTCTTTGAGCTCGCGGAGATCCTCGGCCCACTCTTTCGTGTGCGGCGTGACCCAGTCGTAGGAGAAGCGGTACTTCGAGTTCGGCAGCGGCGGATTGTCGGCGTAGAGGTCGTGCATCTGCCGAGAGATCATCCGCGCCGCCAGATCTTCGGTGCCGCCGTCGATCAGCCGGCGCATGGCCATGACCATGACGAAGCGCTGATCGTTGTGCTCTTCGACCGAGACGCTGCCGCGCACGAGCGAATCGGCGAGCTCGCCCGCGCGGCCGTCGGTCAACTGCTTGACCTTCTCGGCGGTCTGCAGCGACGTCCGTCCGTTTCCGAAAGTCTGAATCCATTCGGCGTGCAGCTCTCTCGCCTGGCGCGCCAGTCCCTGTTGTTTGTCCATCACGGCCATCGTTTACGTCCGTCCCACTGCGTCTTTTCGCGGAGCCTGATCGGGGGCAACCGTCGTTCGCTGGTATTTGCGCGGCAGGATCACGATGAACGTGCTGCCGAGGCCTAGCTCACTCTCGACGCGAATAGTACCGCGATGCATCTCCACGAAGCGCTTGACCAGGGCGAGACCGAGGCCGGTGCCCTGCGGGCGCTCCCCTTTCGCGCCGTGCGCCTGACGGAACTCCTGGAAGATCAACTCGTGATCTTTCGGATCGATGCCGACGCCCTGATCGGTCACGCGGATCTCGATCGCCTCCTGCGCCGGCAGATCGCGCGCGCTGACGGTGACGGTCGACTTGTCGGGCGAAAACTTCACGGCGTTGGAGACGAGGTTGTAGAGGATCTGCTTGACGTGCGTCGGGTCGGCTTCGATGAGCGGCAGCTCCGTGGGGAGGTCGACGTCGATCGTGATCTCGCGCAGCGTGGCGACGCCTTTCATCACCGCCGCAATCTCGTCGACGATGTGATAGAGGATGATCGTCTCGGGCTGCAGGTCGGTGCGTCCCGCTTCGATCTTGGAGAGATCGAGGATGTTGTTGATGTGGCCGAGGAGATATTCGCCGGACGAGAGGATGTTCTGCAGGAAGCGGACGTGGCGCGGCTCGATGCGGTGCGACGTGTTCTCGATGAGCAGCTCGGAGAAGCCGATGATCGCGTTGAGCGGCGTGCGCAGCTCGTGGCTGGTGTTCGCGAGGAAGATGCTCTTGGCCTGACTCGCGGACTCCGCGCGCTCCAACGCGTCCTCCACCAGTTTCTCGTGGCGTTCCGCCTCGCGTCTCGCGGCTTCCGCTTCGTTCCGCGCCGCCTGCGCCTCCTGCAGCGCGCGCTCGGTGCGCTCTTTTTCTTCCGAGATCTGGCGCGTGCGGTCGTCCACGACGGCTTCAAGGTGCCGCGCGCGCTCGCGGCTGAGATGCAGACGCACGTTGTGCGCGCCGAGCAGGAGCGCGGCGACGGCGAGAATGCTCACGATCAGGAACCACTTGGTTTCGTAGAAGTGCGGCTTCAGCGTGAACGGCAATGCGCTGCCGCGCCACTGCACGCCGTCGCGCGATGACTCGAGCAGGAAGCGGTACTTGCCGCCCGGCAGATTCGTGTACGACGCGACGCGCTTGCCGCCGCCGTCGATCCAGGCGTCGTCGTAATTCTCGAGGCGATAGCGGAAGTGCATGCGCTCGGGCGTCGCGAACGTGACGCCGCTGAACTCGAACTCGATGCGCTCGACGCCGGGAGGAATCGCGGCGAGCGCGCCGATGTCGGCAGGCTTGCCGTTGATGTCGACGTTCTCGATCACCGGCGCGCGCAGCAGCGGCGCAGCAGTCGCCCCGCCTTGGAGCATGGCGACGCCTTTCGCGGTGGCGAACCAGATGCGGCCGTCGCGCGTGCGCAACGCCGAAGGCGTCGACGCGCCGTTGCACTGGCGGCTTCCGAGTCCGTCGTTCTCGTCGAAGAATCGCGAGACGACGTGCGCGCCGATCGCGTGATCGGCGATCGCGTTCAGCTCACGCTTCGATGCCGCAAACACGCCGCGTCCGGTGCCGAACCACAATCGTCCGCGCCGGTCGTCGACGAGCGACAGGATTTTGTCGGTGGCGAGTCCGTCGCGCATCGTGATCACCGACGCTTTGCCGCCGCGGAAGCGGATCAAGCCGTCGCCGTCGGTGATGACCCACACGGTGCCGGGATCGTTGGCGTCCGCTTCGATCCCGAAGAGGCGATTCGACGGCAGCTCTTTCGGCGCGGCGTGCAGCGTGAACGTCGTGCCGTTGAATTCGGCGAGACCGAGTCCGGTGGCGAACCAGAGACGGCCATCGCCGCTCTCCGCGATCGCAAGCGCGTAGCCGGCGCCGATGCCGGGACGTCCGGCGAAATTCTCGATGCGTCCGTTTCGATCGATGCGATTGACGCTGAAGTCGGTGGCGACCCAGACGTCGCCTTTGCGATCCTGATGGATGTCGCGAATGCCGTTGTTCGAGAGTCCGTCGGCGACGGTGAGGAGCTTCGTGGATCCGCCGGAAATGCGATAGAGGCCGTTCGAAGTGCCGATCCATCTCGTCACGTCCGCTGAGCGCGTGCCGTCAACTGAGTCTTCCATCGACAGAACGCCGGCCGGCGCGCCGGGCTCTTTGATCCAGCGATTGCCGTCCGAGCGATAGAGCCCGTCCGCTGCGCCGACCCAACGAATGCCGCCGCGGTCTTCGTAGATCGTGCGCACGAAGTCGTCTTCGAGTCCGTGCCTGCGATCCCAACTGATGAACATGCCGGCGCGGAATTGTTCGAGGCCGCCGTTGGAGCCGATCCAGAGACTGCCTTCGTCGTCTTCCGCGATCGCGCGGACGGTCGGATTCAAAAGGCCGTCGTCGATTCCGTACGACGCGATCTCACTGCCGTGCGCGCGGAACACGCCGTGGCTGTACGTGCCGATCCAGAGGTTCGCGTCGCGATCGCGATGCAGCGCGGTCACCTGATCGACGGGAAGTCCGGCGATGCGCTGGACGCGGCCGTCCGCGATGCGATCGAGTCCGGTCGCCGACCCGACGAGCATCGCGCTGCCGTCGGCCATCAGCGTGACGATGCGATCGTTCGACAATCCCGAGATGACGTCCGCGCGATTCGCTCCTTTGCGCAAACGGCTCAGCCCATCGGACGTCCCGATCCAGACGTCATCGCCCGACGCGGCGAGGGCGGTGATCGGACTGACGGGAAGTCCGACGGAGACTTCTTCCGCGCGAGCGCCTCGCACGCGCACGAGTTTTCCGCGCGCGGTGCCGATCCAGACCGTGTCGTCGCGCGTGATGGCCATGCCGCTGATGCTGTCCGCGCCGCCGGGAATCGCGATCGCTTCGAACGTTCCGCCGCGATAGCGCATGAGACCCGCGGCCGTTCCGAGCCAGAGCGTTCCGCCGCGATCGAGCGCGAGCATGCGGATGGCGATGCTGAGCATTTCCGGCGACGTGGTGCGATCGAACACGCGGAACTCTTCGCCGTTGAAGCGCACGAGCCCTTCGTACGTCGCGAGCCAGAGATAACCGTCGCGCGTTTGCGCGATGCCGCGCACCGTTCCGTGCGGCAGTCCCTGCTCCACCGTCCATGCGCGTCGAACGTATTGATTGATGGCGCGGTCCGCCGACAGCGCGGCGAGCTGCTCCGCCCCGAACAGCAGCACCAGCGCCAGGACCAGGAGACGAATGCGGCCGTTCATCCCGAAGTGCGGACAAAGTAAACGGGTTGGTCGCGGGGGTCAACGGTGGAGCGCAAACGGGGATGCTCGACCGAAGTCTGATCGTGCATGTGATGGAGCTCGTTTTCGCGGTGACGCTGACCTGGGTTCCGGCATCGACGGTGCGTCGAGCAGATCGCCGGCGACTGCGACTACGCCGCGCAAACAACGAAGAGCGGCGCTCAGAGGTTGTGAAAAATTTCCAAGAGCTTTGTGGCGACCGCTGCCCTCAGCGGTCGCGGCGGCGCTACGCGCCGCTGGCGCCGCCATCGGCGGCGCTGTGACCGCTGAGGGCAGCGGTCACCACAACACAACTTTTCAAGATTGACGCACTACTAGGAGCCTGCGCGGCAGAAACGACGATCTCAGGCGCGTTGCGCCGCTCGAAGTCGCAGGTCGTGACGTGGCGACAAGCATGCCGCGAGGCGGAGCAATCCACGCAGCCGCCCGTGGCGGCTAGGAGCCTGCGCGGCGGAAACGACGATCTCAGGCGCGTTGCGCCGCTCGAAGTCGCAGGTCGTGACGTGGCGACAAGCATGCCGCGAGGCGGAGCAATCCACGCAGCCGCCCGTGGCGGCTAGTCCGTGTACACATCGTCCACCACCCCCACCACCACCGACCGCACCGGCCCGTCCTTTGAGTCGAAGACCTGCCGCGCGCCGTTGCCTTCGTCGAGGACGAGGACGCGCTCGTCGGCGCCGGCGCCGACGGAGTCGGCGGCGATGAGGTAGTCGCCGTTGTCTTTCTCGATGACGAGGAGGCGCTTGCCTTCGTAGAAACGATGTTTGATCGTTCCGTGGATCTCGCCGATGACGCGTCCGAGAATCATGCGGTGATGTTGACTCCGTCGACGATGGCGATGATGGCGTGATCGACCGGGACGAACGTCTCGTCGAGCGCGAGCGCGGCTTCGCGGCCGCCTTCGTACGAAACGAGCTCGCCGACGCCGGCCATGCGCGTGGCATCGGCGGCGACGAGGGCGCTGCCTTTCGGCTGCAGTTTCTTGTCGAGCGGCTGCAGGATGAGCAACGGAACCCCGCGGAGGCCCGGCGTGATGACGCACGGAACGACTTGTCCGATCACGCGGCCCAACAGCATCAGGCGATCTCCCCGTCGAGCTCGAGAAGCGGCGCGGCCTCGAAGCGCGTGGTCAGGATGATCTCGCGCTCGACGACTTCGTGCGGCGCGGCGATCAGGCGATGCGAGAAGCCGCGCGGCGGCGGAGCGTAGCCGGTGCTGCCGCGCGCGAGGTCGGCGGCAACTTCGATGTCGTGCAGGTCGCCCGCGAAAAACGCGATGCCTTTTCCTGCGAGGCCGGTGTCGGAAAGCCGCAGTTCGAGGAGATCGACGGGCGTGCCTTTCAGCGCGGCTTCAGCGGAGCGCACGACGGATGCGGCGGTCTCCGTTTCGATGATGAGCAGCGATCCGGTCGACTTGTGGCGCGCGCCGAATGCGGCCTCGAAGAGTACGGGATGCACGTCGGGAAGAAACGTGTGATCGATGATCGACGTGCCGACTTTCGCGAGCGCTTCTTCGAGCGACTCCGCGGTCGATCCCGTCGAGCCGCCGAAGACGACGAGGTAGCGTCCGCGCGTGACGGTGCCGGCGCGGACGAATGCGATCGGCGCCTTCTTCAGAATCGCGTCGACGGCCCAGACTCCGGACGGGATGTCTTCGAAGTCGAGCACGGCGAGCGCCGGGGTTTTTTTCATTGGTTCTCGTTTCGACGGCAGATGGCGGATGGCAGATGGCGGAAAAAACAAACGCGGTTCATGTCTGCCATCCGCCATCTGCCATCTGCCATCGGATTTTCATCACGTGATCCTGAAGTGACCGACGACGACGCAGCGGCGCCAGCGCGAGAACGAATGCGGACCGGTCATGCCGTCGCCGGTGGGGCTGGCGATGGTGAACGAGCAGTAGCCTTCGCCGTCGAGCCCGAGGCCGGCTTGCGAGCGCCCGTTCTTCACGAAGATCGAGCAGTCGCACATCTTGGCCATGCGCGAGAGGTTGTCCATGTTCTTCGAGTGCATCACGGCCGTGTGCCTATTGCCGCCTTCGGCTTCGATCGCCAGATCGATCGCGCGATGCGCATTCGCCACGCGCGTCACCGGCATCACCGGCATCATCTGCTCGGTCCAGATCAGCGGATGGTTCTCATCGACTTCGACGACGACGGAGCGGACCGAGTCGGGAACGTTCATCCCCATCTTGCCGAGGATCACCGACGCATTCTTGCCAACGAGGTTCTTGTCGATCCTCGCGCGCTGCCTCGGCCCGCGCATTTCCTCGAACACGACCTTCTCGAGTTGCGGCAGTTTTTCTTTCGGCAGCACGACCGCAAGGCCGGTCTGCGACATTGCGTTGAGAAGCGCGTCGGCCACGGAGGCGACGACGACCGTTTCTTTCTCGTCGGTGCAGATGATGTTGTTGTCGGTCGACGAGCCCATGATGATGTCGTGGGCGGCCTTGCCGATGTCGGCCGTCTCGTCGACGACGACCGGCGGATTGCCGGGGCCCGCGCAGATGGCGCGCTTGCCGCTCGTCATCGCGACCTTCACGACTTCGCCGCCGCCGGTGACGACGACGAGGCGCACGCCGGGATGCTTCATCAGCTCCTGCGCCGACTCGATCGTCGGAACGGCGATGCCGGTGACGACGTTCGGCGGTCCGCCGTTGGCCATGATCGCTTTGTTGATGAGCGCGATCGTCTGCATGCAGCAGTTTTTCGCGTAGGGGTGAACGTTGTAGACGACGCTGTTGCCGGCGGCGAGCATGCCGATGGTGTTGCAGATGATCGTCGACGTCGGATTCGTGACCGGCGTGATCGCTCCGATGACGCCGAACGGCGCGGGCTCGGTGAGCGTGAGTCCGTTGTCGCCGGTGACGGCGGCCGCCTGCAGATCTTCGAGTCCCGGCGTGCGGTCGGTGACGAGCGTGTTCTTCATCACCTTGTCTTCGTAGCGGCCGAAACCCGTTTCTTCGTGCGCGGCCTTCGCGAGCGCGGATCCGTTCTCGCGCATCGTCGCGCGGATGGCCTCGATGATTTTTGCGCGCTGTTCGAGACGCAGCGCCGCGAATGCGACCTGCGCGACTTTCGCGGCGGCGACGGCTTCGTTGACGGTGGTGAAGACGCCGAGGTCGGAGCCGTAGGCGGGCGATGGTGACGGCGAGTAACCGGCGGGCTGAGAGCCCGCCGCTCCACCACCACCGCGAGAGATATCGGCGGCGATTTTCCGCGCGATCTCGTCGATTTCCTGATCGGTCAGTCGCGTAGCCATCAGTCAGCTCACTTCTTGTACTTCTCGCAGTCGCCGACGCACCAACTGTCGACGATGGCGAGGATCACCGAGTCGACCGGACGTTTGTCGGTGACGGAGGTCTGGCGCGCGGAGCTTCCGGCGGCGATGAGGACGATCTCGTCCGGGCCGGCGCCGACGGCGTCCGCCGACACGAGCGCGGTTCCGGTCTCCTTCCCCTCTTCATCGAGAGGACGCACGACGAGGAGCTTGATCCCGTTGAGGCTCTCCTCCTTGCGCGTGGAGACGACGCTTCCCACGACTCTCGCGAGTTGCATGGCTCGGTTCCCTTCGCGGACTTCGCGTTACTTCGACTTGCCGGCCGGCGCGGGTGTGCCGCGTCCGAGCGGCATGACCACGTCGACCTGATCGTGCGGACGCGCGATCACGTGCACGGCGACGACGTCGCCCACGCGTCCCGCCGCGGTCTGCGCCGCGTCGCACGCCGCGCGAACGGCCGCGACGTCTCCGCGCACGATGATGGTCGTGTATCCGCCGCCGGTTTTCTCATACGAGACGAGCTCCACGCGCGCGGCCTTCACCGCGGCGTCGGCCGCTTCGACGACGGCCGCGAACGAGCGGGTTTCGATCATTCCAAGTGCATCGGTCATGAATCCTCCTTAAAAGCAGAAATCAGAAAGCAGAAAGCAGAAATCGTTCTGCCGGCTGTTTGCTGATCTGCCTCGTTTTCATTTCTGCTTTCTGCTTTTTGCTTTCTGCTTTTCGTGCCTCAGGCCTTGCCCTTGCGGCCACTGATACTTTCAATCGCTTGCTCGGCCGCCCGATATCCGACGTCGATGTCGCGCTCTTCGCCGCCGAGGAGCACGCGGCCGAAGCTGCCGAACGCGCGGACCTCGAGGACGTTGATGTTCGCGGCTTTCTCCGCCTCGTTCGCGGCGATCGCGGCGTAGCCGGCCGGCGCGCATTCGAGGACGTAGAGCGACTGGCCGGGCACGATCATGTCGCCGTGCCGCGTGCGGTTGATGAGCTGCGTGTGATAGTCGTGGATGTTGCGGATCACCTGGCTCGAGGTGATCTCCGGCTTGATACGCTCTTCTTCCTTGAGATTGAGGAGGTCGAGAATCGCGAGCCCGGCCTGCCGCACGTCGGCCTGCGAGTCGGAGTGCAGCTCCAGCATGCCGTAGAGGCGCTCGATGATCATCATGCCGGGACGGACGTCCGTCGCTTTCAGCGCGGCGTCGGTGACGCGCATGATGTCCATGCCGGGCGCGACTTCGACGAAGAGCGATGCCTGTCCGGGAACGGGGAGAAATCCCTGTGCGACCGTCCCCAGAAACGAGGCGAATTGCGGCTGGAGGCTGTCGATGAAGACGTAGCAGCGTAGCTCGCTCACTTCTTACCTCTTCCCGGCCATCTGCGTGGCCTCTTGAAGAATGTTGACGCTGTTGGAGCTGCCGACGCGCGTCGCGCCGGCTTCGACCATCTTCATTAAATCGGCGTACGTGCGCACGCCGCCCGACGCTTTCACGCCGAGCTTGCGCGGCGCCACCGTGCGCGCCATGAGACGAATGTCCTCGACCGTCGCGCCGCCTTTGGAGAAGCCGGTCGACGTCTTCACGTAATGCGCACCGGCTTTCATCGCCAGCTCGCAGGCGCGCACTTTTTCTTCGTCGTTGAGAAGCGACGTCTCGATGATCACTTTGCAGAGCGCGCGCGCTTCGTTGCAGACTTCGACGACTCCGCGGATGTCGCGCGCGACGATGCGATCGTCTTTGCTTTTCAGCGCGCCGATGTTGATCACCATGTCGATTTCCTGCGCGCCTTCGCGCAGCGCGCGGCGCGCTTCGAGGAGCTTGATCTCCGGAGCCTGCGCGCCGAGAGGGAAGCCGACGACGGCGCAGACTTTGACGGGCGTACCGCGCACGAGCGCTTTCACTTTCGGCACCCATACGGCGTTGACGCAGACCGCGAAGAAGCCGTACTGCACCGCTTCTCTGCAGAGCTTCTCGATCTCTTCCGCGGTCGCTTCCGGTTTGAGGAGCGTGTGGTCGATGAGCTTCGCGACTTTGTCCGGCGGGAGCAGCGCGCCGGCAGGTGCGGCGCCGCCGCCCTGCGCAAGGATCTCCCGCACGCGATCCGTGATCCGCCCAATATCCTCGGCCGACAAGTCCTTGTCCGTGGGAACCACGCCGCTACGCCCTCCCCTTTTGTCGAGATCCCGGATCATTTTGACGCGCGCGCGATGCCGGTCGACGGTGCATTCGGTGTTGAGGAAAACGTCGACGATACGTTTCGCCGCCGGTACGTCGACCTGCCCCGCGCCGAGCGTCAAGACGTTCGCATCATTATGCTCGCGGCTGTTTCGCGCAAGTGCTTCGTTGTAGGCGGCGGCAGCGAGGATGCCGGGGACTTTGTTCGCCGTCATCGCCGAGCCGATTCCTGCGCCGTCGATCATGATGCCGAACCGCGCGCCGCCCGACGCGACGAGCTCCGCAACGGCTTTCGCGATTTTCGGATAATCGACGGGATCCTTGCTGTTCGTGCCGAGATCGCGGATCGAGTGGCCCTGCTCGCGAAGATGGTTTTTGAGCTGCTCTTTGAGCTCGAAGCCGCCGTGGTCCGCACCGAGAGCGATCGTCGCCAAGGCGGCGGAGATTACCACGTCCTTTCCGCGCCCCTCGTCCCGTGCCCGCGCCCGCGCCCGGGGCGGGCGGGGAACGTCGTCGGTTCGCCCGCCCGCCCCGGGCGCGGGAGCGGGCACGGGCGCGGATAAATCCAGTGGAGCGGCGGCCGCTTCGGCCGCCGGATTCTCGCGAGGGGTCGGCGGCCGAGAGCGGCCGCCGCTCCACAAGACCGTCACGGCGGGTCGGCGCTAGCGTCAGTCGCTTCGCTCGCCCCGCCCCGGGCGCGGGAGCGGGCGCGGGAGCGGGCGCGGGATGATCCAGTGGAGCGGCGGCCGCTTCGGCCGCCGGATTCTCGCGAGGGGTCGGCGGCCGAGAGCGGCCGCCGCTCCACAAGACCGTCACGGCGGGTCGGCCAAGGCGCGGGAGATTACGACGAGCGCTCCCGTGCCCGCGCCCGTGCCCGCTTCCGCGCCCGGGGTGGGCGGTGAGCGAAGCGACGACGTTCCCCGCCCGCCCCGGGCGCGGAAGCGGGCGCGGGCACGGGCGCGAGTGAATCCAGTGGAGCGGCGGGTCGGCCGCTAGCTGGCGAAACGACGCGCGAGTTGGAGCACGCTTCGATCGTCCTGCGGTTTGCCGACGATCTGAAATCCGAGCGGCAATCCGTTCGCATCGATGCCGCATGGGACGCTGATCGCGGGGAGGCCGTAGTAGTTCGCGAAGAGCGTGTTTTCCGGAGAGAGGGCCTGCGGATTTCCGCGTGCGTCTTCGATGCGCGGGACGGTGGTGGTCGTCGTCGGAAGAACGAGCAGGTCGATGTCTGCGAATGCGCGATCGGCGACCGAGGCGCGATCTTCTTTGATGTTTTCGAGATTGCGCGGATCGGCGGGTGGTACTTTCGCTTCGCGGAGCGAAACGCCGCGCAATTGTCCGACGGCGCGCTCGAATGCGTTTCGCACTTCCGCGTCCGCTTTGAAATTCGTGGCGACGCCGACGCGGAATTCGCGATCGGTTTCGAGCGGCGCGAATGATTTTTCCGTCAGGGCCTCGAGCATCATCGCGATGTCTTCGACACTGCGCGCGGTGATGCCGGCGTGACCGAGCCAGACGATCATCTCGTCGGGCGGCTGTGTGCCTTCGAGGATGCCGCTCATCGGGATGAGACCGTACGTCCCCTTGAATCCGAGGACGCCGCAACATGCGGCAGGCAATCGACACGATCCGATCGCGTCGGTGTCGAGCGTCGCGACGCACATCCCCGTCGCGACGGCCGCCGCCGATCCGCTCGATGAGCCGCCGGCGATGTAGTCGGGATCATGCGGATTGCGCACGGGACCGAAGAAACTCTCGAGTCCCGTCGTGCCCATCCCGAGTTGATGCATGTTCGTTTTGCCGACGATGATCGCGCCGGCTTGCTTCAGCATCGCGACCGCCGGCGCGTCTTTCTCGGGAACGCGATCTTTGAAGTGCTCGAACGCGCCGGTCGTCTTCACGCCGGCGGTGTCGTAGAAGTCCTTGATCGCGATCGGAACGCCGTGCAGCGGTCCGGGAAACAGGTTGCTCGGTTGCGCAGTCGCGCTGTTGCGCAGCGCACGCCCCGTCGACCGCGTAACTGCGCGACCGCGCAACCATTCCGAGGTTTCCGCGTCGGCGTGTCTCGCGGCGTCGAGCGCCTCATCATGCAACACGGTGATGAACGCGTTGACACGCGGGTTGTGCTCGCGGATGTTCGCGAGGCACTGCTCGACGAGCTCGACGCTCTTGCGCTGACGCGCGTTCACTCGACTCAGTGACCGACGCCGGGATCGTCGAGCAGCGTCGGTCCGACCGGCTCATGCGCCGGCGCGGAACGATGCCGCAGTGGCGCATCCAGGCGCGGCGTCCAGCTCGTGCCGTTCCACACCCACGTGTCGGAGTAGTAGAAGCCGGCGTAGCCGCCGAAGAGCACGATCTCCTGCCGCACCGGATCGAAGGCCATCGCTCCGTTCTGCCGCGCGTACGGCGAAACGGTCGGATTGAGCTTCGTCCATGAGTTCGAAGCGCCGTCCCAGCTCCACGTGTCGTTGTCGTAGAACTGCGTGCGGTTGTCCGTCGCAGTGTCGAGCACCGAGTGCAGTCCGCCGAACAGCAGCAGCTTTCCGGTGCGCGGGTCGATCGCGATCTGCGCGCCGAAACGCTCGCCCGGCGTGTTGCTGACGTTGAGCTTCGTCCAGCCGTTTCCATCGAACGAATACATGTCGCTGTAGCGCGTGATGCGCTCGTCGATGCTGCCGCGTCCGAGACCGCTGTAGAAGATGGTCTTGTGCGCGAGCGGGTCGTACCACATCGCCATCGAGCTGCGGTTCGGCGGACGGTTCTTCTTCACTTCCGTCCAGTCGGTGCCGTCCCACGTCCAGGTGTCCTGGCGATAGTTCGTCTCGTCGAATCCGCCGAAGAGCACGGTCTTCTTGATGTTCTCGTCGTAGACCATGGCGGCGAGACGACGTGCGGTCGGCGTGTGCTTCGGCGTCGGCGTGGACCAGGCCGTGCCGTCGAACTCGAAGATTTCCGAGGAGCCGCTGCAGAAGACGACGAGCTTCGAGCGATCCACGTCGTATGAAGAGAGCGGTCCGTTACATTCGGTCGGCGCGTTCGCGAATCCGAGCGGGTACCAGAAGCCGTTCTTGTAGGCCCAGAAGCGGCGCTGCGCGTTGTTCGACGGATCGAAGTCGTCGAGGTAGAACGTGCCGAACTCGCTCAGCCCGCCGAAGAGCCACGCGGTGTTGGTCTTCGGATCGGTGCGGAACGATGCGAGCGAGCGCGGAGACGGACGGGTGAGGTCCTGCGGGAAGCGATAGCTGCCGGCCTGATAGAGGTTCGTCGATGATCGCGGCGAGCTGTCGAACGCGTTGAAGCCGCCGAAGTAGACGACGGCGTCGCGCAGCTGATCGTACGCGACTGCCTGCGCGGTCGCGCGTCCGGGGTTCGCGACGTCGGTCAGCTCTTTCCAGGTCGTGCCGTTCCACTCCCACGTCTGATCGATCGCGGAAGTCGTCGCGCTGCAGACGCCGCCGACGAGGACGATGTGATCGTTGCTGTTGCGATACGCGACCGCCGCATCATTCGCGCAGTCGGGAAGTTTGTCCGGCGCGGGGCTCGGCGCGTTCCACGTCTTCGCGGCCGGATCGTAGATGAACATCTTCGTCGCCAGCGTGCTGTCGGCGCCGATGAGAACGACCTGATTGCGCGCGACGTCGTACGCGAGCTGCGGGAAACTCAGTTGCGGCCCGGCGCTGGTGGGGCTGACCTGCTGCCAGCTGGTGCCGTCGAACTCCCACGTGTCGTATTCGGCTTCGAACGATTTTCCGTCCGCGGTGCGATGCGTTCCGCCGAAGAGGATGATGCGATCGCGAACGGAGTCGTACGTCATCGCGAACATCTGCCGCGGGTCGGGCGCGTTCGCCGTGTTGATCTGGCTCCAGTTCGAGCCGTTCCAGATCCAGGTGTCGTTGAAGAGCGAGATTTCGCCGCCGAGCGTCGTCTTGGCGTGGCGGCCGCCGAAGAGCACGACGCGCGAGCGGAGCGAGTCGTAGACCATGCCGTGCGCGGTGCGCTCCTGCGGACTGTTGGCCGGAAAGACCTGCGTCCACGTGGCGCCGCTCCAGAGCCAGGTCTCGCGGCTATCGTAGGCGTGGCTGGTGCCGGTGTCGAAGGCGCTCTCGCCTCCGAACAGCACGCTCACCTTGTTCTTCGCGTCATACGCCATCCTCGCGTACGTCCTCGGCGACGGATGCGCAGCGAACGCGGCGCTGGCGAACAGCAGAACGGCAACGGCGGGAATCAATCGCTTCGGCGTGAGAACTCTCATCCGTGAAGGTGCCTCGCAGCAAGACTAAGTATTTGAGACTTCGACGAGTTGCCCGAACCGGAAGACCCGTGATGATAATTCCGACGATCCAGCGACAAAAAGGATACGGATGGAGTGGTGCGCGCCTCCGGCGCGCCTCTGAGGACGAAGGCGCGCCGGAGGCGCGCACCACTCGATTACGCCTGCGGCGGCCGCACCCCGTACCGTTCGGCGATGCTCACCAGCTTCGTTTCGGCGTCGCCGCCGCTGCTCCCGCTGATCGAGGTGCGGATCCGCTCGATCTCCGCCATTTCGGCGTCTTCGAGAGCGAAGCCATGCGTCTTCAACGCGTCCTGCGGGCTGTCGATCAGGCGGCGGCGAAACTCGGGATGCTCGATCGCCCGGCGGACGATCGCGCCGATCATCTCATTGCGCATTCGTATTGCCTCCTCCGTACGTGTAGCGCGGGCTTTCCAGCCCGCGCCCCGGAAGACAGGCTGGAAAGCCTGTCCTACACGACGGAGAAGGAGCAAGAGGGCTGCCGAGGTGGAGCGGCGGCCGCTCTCGGCCGTCGACCCTCGCGAAAAACCAGCGGCCGAAGCGGCCGCCGCTCCACTAGATCCGGATGCGCACGGTCGCGAGATATTCGCGCAGATGTAACTTCAGCCTGCTGCCGACGTTGTGGCGCGTGCCTTCGATCGTCAGATCGATGTGGCGCTTCAATCCGATGCGGATGCCGCCGTCGAACTTCGTCCACTTCCACCACATCGCCGGATCCGGCTGGATGAGCGCGGCTCCGACGAACCGGTTCGTGAGGCCGCTTGCGCGGACGGCGGGCTGAATCGTTTCGAAGAATGCGAATTTGAACGGGAACTCGTAGCCGAGCTCGCCCTCCCACCCTTCGCGCTGCAATCCGGCGAGATGCTGCTTCGTGAATTGCGCGATGAACGTGGCGCCGCGCCATTCGCTGTACAGCCGCCCGCCGTACTCCTCTTTCTTGCGGTCCTTCAGCGGAAGCCCGCCCTGATCGAACGGACCATTGAGGAGATCGATGTCGCCGCCGTAAAACGTGCCGGTGAGATTTTCCTGATCGGCCATCGAGCGGCGGTAATGAAATCCGATGAAGTCGAACCCCATCGTTTGATCCGCGCGCTGCCATCGATACCCGACCGCCTGTCCCACCTGCACATGGTCGCTCTTGAAAAACAGCCCCTCGGCCTCGGCGTTGTAGAGGATCGGGAATCCCGGCCCGAGGTCGAACTGCGGCGGAGTCTTGCGCATGCCGGGCGTGCCGTTGTCGCCGGCCAGCGCGTTCGGATCGCGGAAGAACAGCGGATTCCCGTTGGCCGCGGAAACGCGCCAATAGAAATTGCGGCCGACCGAGCCGCCGACGATGCCCTGCACGTCTTCGAATCGATTGAACGCCGTCGCCGCGACGCCGTAGCTCTCGAGGAGGCGGATCGGCTGCCGCTCCATGTGCGGCGCTTTTCCGGCCTGCACGAAAAACGACGTTCCGGACGGACGCTCGAGAAAATCGGGATTCGGACCGATGCGGACGAACAATTCATCCGCGTCGATCTTCCGATCGCTCGTCGTCGGATTGCGACGATAGAGACCGCCGAAATGCACCTTCGCGCGCGCGGTCAGCCAGTCGCCGTACCCGAGGTCGAGCTGCAGCTCGGCGGTCTGAAACTCGACGTGACTGCCGGGATCGGGCGTTTTCAGAAAACCGGTCGTTTGTCCGGGCGGGAGAAATCCCGGCGGAAAGAGAAAGCGGACGGGATGCTGCTCGTTGTCACTCCAGCGATATCCGCCGCGAAGCTCGAGCTTGTGCTTGAACGTCCAGCTGTTTTGCGCGAACGCGGGCGACGCGAGCGCGACGAGCGTGCAGAGAATCGAAACCGGCCTGAACTGCATGAGGCAGTTTAACATCGGTGCATGAGCTCGGGACGCGTAGCGATCATCGGGGCGGGCGTATCGGGCCTGACGTGCGGGGTCGTTCTGCAGGAGCGCGGCTACGAAGTCGAGGTTCTGACCGAGATTGAGACGATGCAGACGACCGTCTTTAGAACCTCGTAAGCACCGCCACCCTCACCCCCCGCGGCGCACCCGGCGAGATGTTCGTGTTGCTGTCGGCGTTCTTGTAGTACGTCGTGTCGAGCAGGTTCTCGACGTTCATCTGCAGCCGCACAGTGTCGGTCACGCGATAGAACGCAGCCGCGTCGAGCTCCGTGTAGCCGGGGAGCGTGACGGTGTTGTCGATGGCGGCGAACATATTGGTGCGGGCGACGATGCCGAGGGCGGTGGAGAGGCGGGAGGTGAGGTCGTAGTTGTTCCAGAGGGAGAAGGTGTGGTGCGGGACTTGTGCGACGGTTGCGCCGGCGCGCGCGGTGGCGGTGGCACTGGCGACGAAGGCGTCCTGCCAGGAGTAGCCGCCGGCGATGCTCCAGCGATTCGTGACGCGGCCGTTCACGCCGAATTCGAAGCCATTGGTGCGTTGGCCGCCGGTCTGCACGATGCGCGTCGGGTCGTTGGGGTCGGTCGAACGGGTATTGGTGCGGTCGAGGCGATAGACGGCGGTGGTTAGTGAGAATGAGCTCGATGCGTCCCATTTGGCGCCGAGCTCGTAATTCGTGAATTGCTCGGGCTTCAATTGTTCGGTGATTGTCGTGAGCGACGAGAATTGATCGCCGGAACCCGGCAAATACGAAATACTGTAATTGCTATAGAGCGACAGCGCCTCTGTGGGCTTCACGACAATGCCCAAGCGAGGCGAGACGAGATTGTCGGCGCGGCTGAGGTCATCGCCGTTGCGATTGTTGTGGTAGTCGAGATCGAAACGATCGAAGCGCAGTCCGGCGACGAGTTGCAGATGCGGCGACACGGCGAATTGATCCTGCGCATAAGCGGCGGCAACGGTTGCGATCAAATGATTATTCGCGTCAGTTGCGCTTTGCCGGTAAGTGACAGGCGTTGTGACGATCGGATTGAGATACGGCGCGCTGATCGACGTCGCCGTAGTGTTGAAGAAACCGGTATTGCGGAAATTGTCGGTAGCCTGCCGGCCGAGCTCTGTTCCGGCGAGCAGCGTATGGCGTCCCAGGTTCCACGTCAGGTCGGTTTGATTGAAGAGGTTCTGCCGCTGCGTCGCGTTGTTGTATGCGGAGATCGACACACGGCTCTTGTCCACGCTGACTGCGCCGGGAACGTAATTTTGATAGAAGCGGTCGTAGTCGCCGAATTGTGTGTGATTACGAATCGATAGCGTTCCGATCGAATGATCGATCGACGCCGACGCGAGGTGCACGGTCGCGCGCACGCGGCTGTCGTCGGGATTGCCGTAATACGTCTCGATCGGCACGTCAGCGGGTTTGCCGGCGTAGGACGAAATCCCGCGATCGGCGCCACGGCCGTCGTGGAAGTATTCGTAGCCGAACGTGACCTTCGTCCGGTCGCTTGGGAGAAACGTGAGCGATGGCGCGATGCCCTGGCGTTCGAGTTCGACGCCCTTTCGGAAGCTGTCGGATTTCTGATAAACGCCATTGAGGCGCAATGCGAGCTTGTCATTGAGCGGCTGATCGAGGTCCGCGCTGACGCGGCGGTCGTTCCACGCACCGCCCTGAAGCCACAGTTCGCGCAATGGCGTGAAGCCCGCCTCCTTCGTCACCCGATTGATGACGCCTCCGGCTCCCCCGCGCCCGAAGATCATCGCGTTCGGGCCCTTCAGCGCCTCGACGCGCTCGAGGTTGTAGAGATCGCGGTAGTACTGCACGTCGTCGCGCACGCCGTCGACGAAGAAGTCGGCCGACGAGCTGTTGCCGCGCATGATCACCTGATCGCGATTGTTCTCCCCCTGATGCAGCATCACGCCCGGCACGTAGCGCACGACGTCGCCGACGCTCGTCATCACCTGGTCCTGCATCAGCCGCCGCGTCACCACGGTGACGGACTGCGGCACGTCGCGCAACGGCGTCGCGGTCTTCGTCGCGCTGGTGATGTTCGGGACGACGTAACCGTCCGGCGCGCGCACCGTGATCGTGTCGCGCACGACGGTTTGCAGCACGAAATCGTGCGGCGTCATCCCGTCGATGACGCTCACTTCTTCGACGATCTCGTGCGCGTCATCGGCGACGCGAAGCACGTACCTGCCGGGATCGAGCGCGAGCGCGAAGTGTCCGTCCGCATCCGTCCGTGTCGTCTTCGTCGACGAGCCCGCGAACGCGCTGACGCTCGCATTGGCGATAGGAGCACCCGCCACGTCCACCGCCCGCCCCTCGAACTGCGCCGCCCACGCGGGAAGGGCGAGAAACGTGAGGATCACGAACCGGCCTAGTTGAGACTGAGTCTCAGTTGCTCTCATGAGGCGGACTGTGATGGTCTCAATGGAGATTGTCAAGTGGGACAGAACAGGCACGAATCAGGCGATACGAGCCAGAGATGATTGCGTGATCGTTCGCGCACCGGCCGGGAAAGCAGAAGGCAGAAGGCAGAAGGAAGAACTGAGAAACACGCCCAAACGACACGACTCCCGGTGGGCGGGTTTCTTACTTCTGCATTCTGCCCTCTGCCTTCTGCTTTCTGCATTCCTGTGCCGTGCGCGCACGAATGTGCCTCTCGCCGACGACATGAACAGCCGCAAAACGTGCCGGTCAGTCCGCCTTACGCAATAGCGTCCCCGCGCGGTCGACGTCCTGCCGGCGCTCGCGTCGCGAGACGAATGCCTCGTCGAACGCCACCTGCACGATCGCCGCGACGGGGATCGCGATGATCGCGCCGGCGATCCCGAGGACCGAGGCGCCGATCATGAAGGCGATGAAGACGGCCAGCGGCGAGATCGACATCCGCCGCGACATGATCCGCGGCACGAGCACGAGGTTTTCCAGTTTCTGGCTGAGCACCGCAAACGCGAGCACGGCCCAGAACTGCCAGTGCGAATGCAAGAGCGAGAGCGCCAGCGCGGGAATCGCGGCCAGCGTCGGGCCGATCATCGGAATGAACTCGCCGACGGCGGCGAGAATCGCGAGCGGCAGCGCGTAAGGAACGCGCAGCAGGAGAAACGCGACGAAGGTCGTCACGCCCATGATTCCCGAGAGCAGAAGTTGTCCCGATAGCCAGAGGCTCATCCGGTTCGCGACGCGAATCAGCGTGCGCCGGCGATCGCCGCGCACCTCGGGCGGATAGACGAGCAGCATCAAATTTCGCAATCGCTCGGCGTCGACGAGCATGTACGCGACCATGAACAGCACCGCCATCACCGACGCGATCGCCGTCGCGGCGTTGCGCATGTACGCGAACACCTGCGAGCGCGGCAGCTGAATTTTTCCGTGCAGCTCCTTGCGGATGAAGTTGACCGGCACGTACGGCTCCAGCGGCGCGAGGATGTTCCTCTCGATCAGCTGCGGCATCTGCGCGGAGAACTCGCGCGACTCCGCAACGACGCGCGGCAACACGAGGATCGCGAACAGCACGACGCCGACGAGCACCGGCAGGTAGACGATCATCACCGCCGGTCCGCGCGCGAGGCGTTTGTGGAACCAGAAGCGCCACAACAGGCGCACGCGATGCACGGCCGGCGCGATGCCGGCGGCGATGATCGCGGCGATGAAGATCAGGACGAGAACGCCGCGCGCTTCCCACAAGAGCGCCAGTGCGAGTCCGAACGTGATCACGATCAGCACTTTTCTCGTGAAGATCTCGAGCTCGCTGCGGCCGGGTTTGAGGATGTACGAGGCCATCAGTGGAAGTAGCGCGTGATGGCGTTCTCGATCTGCGCCTTCGGCACGGCGCCGGTGACGCGTCCGACTTCGGCGCCATTGCGGAAGAAGACCAGCATCGGAATGCTCTGCACGCCGAACGCGGCCGAGGTGCGCGGATTCTCGTCGACGTTCACCTTCGCGAAGTGAACGTCATTGCGTTCGGAAGCGAGCTGTTCGATCACCGGCGCGATGATGCGGCATGGACCACACCAGCCCGCCCAGAAGTCGACGATGTAGTCGCCGTTGCCGATCATCGACTTGAAATTCGAATCGCTCAGCTCGACGGGATGTCCATTATGCGCGGCGGCGGCGGCGAGCGGCGTCTTGCATTGTCCGCAAACGGCCCTCTTGCCGCTGCCGAGGTCCGGCACGCGATTCAGCTGGCCGCAGGAAGCGCAACGGATGACATCGCTCATGCCTCAGAATGTTGCGAAATGCGGGCCGTCATCCGCACCGCCACGCGCGACGATCTCCCCTCGCTGCGCGCGCTCTTCGCGCGCGCGAATGACGCGCCCTATGCGCTCGACGTGGTCGCCGAAGAGAAATGTTTCGGCGAGGGAATCGCCGGCGCGCCGGTGACGAGGATTTACGGCGACTTCGAAGGCGCAGCCGTGACGTGCGGGAAGTGGCTGCGAGTGCTGGTCGTCGATCGCGACGCGCGGCGCCGCGGCATCGGAAGCGCGCTCGTCGCCGACTCGAACGCGAGCGTGATTTTCGCGGAGCCGGGCAACTACTTCGTGCCGGGAGTGTTCGCGGAGGATGAAGGAACGCGCGCATTTTTTGCGCAACGCGGGTTCATCGAAAAAGCGTGGACATGGAACGTACACAGTGGAGCGGCGCCCGCTTCGGGCGCCGGGATCTCGCGAGACCTCGGCGGCCGAAGCGGCCGCCGCTCCACTGTCCTCGAATTCATCGAACAGCACTTCGGAAAGATCTGGCGCTTCGAATGCTCCCGCGCGCTCGGCATCGTCACTTCTGAAGAAAACGGCGCGCTCACCGGCTTCGCCGCATACGAAGCGAACAATCGCGGCCTCGGCGTGTTCGGCCCGACCGGCGTCGTGAAGTCGATGCGCGGGCGCGGGATCGGGCGCGAGCTGCTCCTTCAAGCGCTCGCGGAATTGCACGCGCTCGGCTACGAACGCGCGATCATTCCGTGGACGGACGCGCTCGATTTCTATCGCAAATCGTGTGGCGCGGAACCCGCACATCAGTTCGTTGCATTAGTATCCGCCCCGTGAAGAGTACGGCGAAGAAAAAACCGCTGCGCGCAGGCAAGCGCCGCCATCACTTCCTGCCGCTCGCCATCGGCCGCAGCGGCGGGGTGGTCCTCGGCGCGCTCGCGCTCTGGTTCTTCAAGAAACAGGCGGACAACGTCGTCGACGGCGACGCCGACAAGATGGACGCGCTGGTGATGGATGCCGTCCATCGCATCGACGACCCGGCGACGAACCAGGTGATGCACGCGATCACGCAGCTCGGCTCGCATTGGGCGATTGGCACCGCGGCCGGAGTCACTGCACTGATGATGTTGAGCCGCGGACGCAAACACGACGCGATGACGGTCGTCGTCTCGACCGGCGGCGCGATGGCGATCAACACGATTCTCAAGAACATCTTCCGTCGCGAGCGTCCGCGCGAGCTGGCGCGCAAGATCGCGCTGCCGAAGTCGCACAGCTTCCCGAGCGGACATTCTTTATTGTCCGCGGCGACGTATCCGATCGTCGTGCATCATCTCGTCGAGCGGCATTCGCTTCCCGCGCAGGCGCTGGCGCATTCCGTCGCCGGCCTCACCATCCTCAGCGTCGGATTCTCGCGCGTCTATTTCGGCGTACACTTCCCGTCCGACGTTCTGGGAGGCTTCGCCGCCGGGTTCGCGTGGCTCGGTCTCACGTCGCTCTCGCATACCGCAGTCGAAGCGAACGAAAAAGAATAGGTGCTATGTCCTCAGTATTCGGCGCAAACATCGCCTTCATCGAAGAGCTGTACGAGAAGTACCGCAACGACCCCCAATCCGTCAGCACGAGCTGGCGGGAGTTTTTCGATGACTATCAGCCGCCGGCCGAGGAGGAGGAGCAGCCTCTCGCCGCGGTAGGTGGCGGAGTGGTACGCGCTTCCAGCGCGCCTCCTGTCCCCCAAAGCGCGCCGGAGGCGCGCACCACTCCAGCACCGCGCCCCACCGCCGTCCCCTCCCCCGCCGGCAATGCCGTTCCGCTTCGCGGCGCGGCGTCGAAGATCGTCGCGAACATGGAGACGTCGCTCTCCGTCCCCACCGCGACGTCCATGCGCAACATCCCGGTCAAGGTGCTCGAGGAAAACCGGCGCGTCGTCAACAGTCATCTCGCGAACAGCGGCCAGCCGAAGGCGTCCTACACGCACATCGTCGCGTGGGCGCTCGTGAAAGCGATCAAAGAGTTCCCGCGCCTCAACGCCGCGTTCGCGATGCAGGACGGCACTCCCGCGCGCATCGATCGCGAGGACGTGAACCTCGGCATCGCCATCGACATCGAGCGCAAAGACGGCTCGCGCTCGCTGCTCGTGCCGAACATCAAGGGCGCGAACCGGATGGATTTCGCGCAGTTCCTCAAGGCCTACAACGACGTCGTCCGCAAGGCGCGCAACAACACGCTCGAGATCGCGGACTTCGAAGGCACGACGCTCTCGCTCACGAATCCCGGCACCCTCGGCACCGCCGCGTCCGTGCCGCGTTTGATGACATCGCAAGGTGCGATCATCGCGACCGGACAGATTGACTATCCCGCCGAATACTCCGCCGCCGACGAAGCCGTGCTCGCCGACCTCGGCATCTCGAAAGTGATGACCATGACGTCGACGTACGACCATCGCATCATCCAGGGCGCGGAGTCGGGCGCGTTCCTCGCGCGCGTGCACGAGCTGCTGTTAGGCGGCGACAACTTCTACGACGACATCTATCGCGACCTTCGCATCCCCTACGAGCCGATTCGCTGGGCGAAAGACCGCCATCGCCTCGCCCTCGGGTCGACGACCTCCGACGAGATCGTCGCGCGCGAAGCCGCGGCGCTGCAGCTCATCAATGCCTACAGAGTGCGCGGACATCTCCTCGCCGATCTCGATCCGCTCGACTACAAAGTCTCCAAGCATCCCGAGCTCGATCCGCAGTTCTACGGCTTCACGCTGTGGGACCTGGACCGCGACTTCGTCTGCGGCGGCTTGTGCGGGAAGCAGACCGCGAAGCTGCGCGACATTCTGGACACGCTGCGCGAGACGTACTGCGGAAAAATCGGCCCCGAGTACATGCACATGATGGAGACGGTGCAGAAGCGCTGGCTGCAGGACCGCATGGAGCCGTCGCGCAACAAGCATCCGCTCGACGGCGCGACGAAGCGCCGCATCCTGATGAAGCTCAACGACGCCGAGGCGTTCGAGAAGTTTCTGCACACGAAGTACGTCGGACACAAACGCTTTTCGCTCGAAGGCGCGGAGTCCGTCATCCCGATGCTCGACTACCTCTTCAACGAAGCCGCAACTGACGGCGTCGTCGAAGGCGTGATCGGCATGGCCCATCGCGGACGGCTCAACGTCCTCGCGAACACGCTCGGCAAATCGTACGAGCAGATCTTCCGCGAGTTCGAAGGCGACATCGATCCGAACTCCCGCGAAGGCTCCGGCGATGTGAAATACCACCTCGGCGCCGACGGCGCGCATCAGACGCCGTCCGGCGAGTTGATGAAGCTCACGCTGGCGTCGAATCCGTCGCACCTCGAAGCCGTCGACCCGATCGTCGAAGGCATGACGCGCGCGAAACAGAAACTGCTCGCCGACAAAAACCGCTCGTTCGTCCTTCCGGTCCTGCTGCACGGCGACGCCGCGTTCGCCGGGCAGGGCGTCGTCGCGGAGACGCTGAATCTCTCGCAACTGCGCGGCTATCGCACCGGCGGCACGATCCACCTCGTCATCAACAACCAGATCGGATTCACGACCGGCCCCGAGGCCGCGCGATCGTCGTGGTATGCGACCGATGTCGCGAAGATGGTGCAGGCGCCGATCTTCCACGTGAACGGCGACGACCCCGAGGCGTGCGTGCGCGCGATGAAACTCGCGTACGACTTCCGCCAGCAATTTCACAAAGACGTCGTGCTCGACATCCTCTGCTATCGCCGCCACGGCCACAATGAAGGCGACGAGCCGTCGCTGACGCAGCCGAAGATGTACAAGCTGATCAAAGAACATCGCTCGGTGCGCAAGATCTACACCGAACAACTCCTGCGCAAAGGCGACATCTCGCCCGAGGAAGCGGAGCGCTGGCTCGATCAGTTCCAGGCCAAACTGCAGGAGGCGTTCGATCGCACGAAAGAGCAGGAAGCGCCGCCCTCGCAGCGCGATCCGCTCTGGACCGACGAAGAAGTGACGGGCTATCAGAAAGAGCCGTCGCCCGACACCTCGATCACCGACGAAGTGCTCGCAAAAATCCGCGCGACGCTCAACGTGCCGGAAGGATTCACGCCGCATCCGAAGCTCAAGCCCGTGCTCGCGAAGCGGCAGGCGATGTCCGAAGGCAAAGAGCCGATGGATTGGGGCGCCGCGGAGTTCATCGCCTTCGGCTCGCTGCTCCTCGACGGATTCCGCGTGCGCTTGTCCGGACAGGACGTCGGCCGCGGCACGTTCTCGCATCGCCACGCGATTTTGTTCGACTATGTGACCGGCAACGGCATCGTCCCGCTCAACACGCTCGCACGCGACGCGAAGCCGGCGAACGTCAGCGATCCCGTTGTCGTCGACAACGCGCTGACACGCGAGACGAACGATCCCGACGCTGAAGTCAGCCTCGCCGTCTACGATTCGCTGCTCTCCGAATATGGAGTTCTCGGATTCGAGTACGGCTACTCCGTCTCCGATCCCGGCGCGCTCGTGGTCTGGGAAGCGCAGTTCGGCGACTTCATGAACGGCGCGCAGATCATCATCGACCAGTTCCTGTCGTCGGCCGAGGAGAAGTGGGGACAGCACAGCGGACTCGTGATGCTCCTGCCGCACGGATACGAAGGACAGGGACCGGAGCATTCATCGGCGCGCCTCGAGCGCTTTCTCACCCTTTGCGCCGAAGGCAACATGCAGGTCATCTATCCGACGACGCCCGCGCAGTACTTCCACGCGCTGCGCCGTCAGATGAAGAACAACCCGCGCAAGCCGCTGATCGTCACCACGCCGAAGTCGCTGTTGCGGCACCCGATGGCCGTCTCGGCCGTCAACGAGTTGACCAACGGCCGCTTCGAGCCGGTGCTGCACGATGTCGCCACGAGCGACGAAGTGAAGCGCGTGATCCTCACGTCGGGCAAGGTCTACTACGACCTCAAACAGGCGCGCGACAAAGCGAACGCGAACGTCGCGATCCTGCGGCTTGAGCAGTTCTATCCCTTCCCGCAACCGATGATCGTCGAAGCGCTGAAGGGATATCCGAACGCGAGCGAGCTCGTTTGGGTGCAGGAAGAGCCGCGCAACATGGGCGCGTGGCCGTTCCTGCACGAGCGCCTCACGGCGCTGCATTCAAACGTGCGCTACGTCGGGCGGCCGGTGGCGGCCGCGCCGGCGACGGGATCGCATCACCGGCACGAAGAGCAACAGAAGGCTTTGGTGGACGCGGCGATCAGTGGGTAGGGCGCGGTAGTATCTCCGCATGCGCACCGCACGCTTGATTCTCCTGCTCGTTCTCTTTCCGTTGCAAGCGTTCGCCTGGGGAGCGAAGGGTCACGCGATCGTCGCCGAGCTGGCGGAACGCGGCCTCTCGCCGAACGTGGCGGCGCAGGTCCGGCAGCTGAACTTCGGCGCGCCGCTGCGCGACGTCGCTTCGCTGCCTGATGAGTGGCGCGCCGAGGAGACGAAAGGCAACCGCCCTGGCAACACCGGCTCGCTGCATTTCGCGAACACGCCGAACGAGCTGCTGACGTTCGACCGCGCGCGCGACTGCAAGGACGATCAGTGCATCATCGCGGGGATCGAGAAGTACGTCGCGGTATTGAAGGATCGGACGCAGCCGAACGACAAGCGCCGAGAGGCGCTCATCTTCGTCGTCCATCTCATCGGCGATCTTCATCAGCCGATGCATACCGCCGGCGGCATGGTCAAAGACGACACGACCGGCCAGATGGTCCCCGACCTCGGCGGCAATCGCGTCAAGGTCCGCTTCCTCGGCATCGAAACGAACCTGCACAGCATCTGGGACTCAGGAATCATCGATTGGGGCCCGGCGACCGTCGACGACTACGTCACTCAACTGCTGACGTACGAGATGCGCGGACGCTCCGTCGAAGAACTGCAGCGCGGCACCGTGCAGGATTGGTTCGAGGAGTCGCACTACGCGGCGGCGCGCTACGCGTACGACATCGGCAACGGTGTTCTCGGCTCCGAGTATGCGAAGAAAAACATCGGGGTCGTGTACGAGAGACTGCTGCGCGGCGGACTGCGGCTGCGGAAGGTGCTCGAAGATGCGCTTTCGACGCCATAGTCAACTTCTTGTCCTTCTGCTCCTCTCCCTCGGCGCGCACGCCGCCGACGTCGTGCGCGCCTCGCACTGGGAGTTTCACAACAGCTTCTGGATGAGCCTTCACCAAACGCTCATCGACGACGCCATGCGCGAGCAGCCGCGCGACCTCGGCGCACTCAAGCCGGAAGAACAGACCGCATGGAACGAAGCCGTCGCCGCCTACAAAACCGCGGGCGGCAGCGGCGACATGACGTTCTCGAAAACGATGGTCATCACGACCGACGGACTCACGCAAGTCGCGGACGATGCCGTCGACCCGATCATCGACGCACCCGTCGCCGACACCTTGAAAAAAGCCGCACCTATCTATCGCGCACACTGGTGGACCGCCGACGACAACGCGAACCGCTTCTTCATGGCCTACGCCGCCGCGATGATGCGCGAAGCCGGCGACGAGCTCGTACGCGCTCACGAAAAGGTCTATCGCACTCCCTGGCCCGAGCGCATCCGCGTCTACGTCACCCCGTTCGCCGGCCCATACGGCGCCTACACCACCTACGGCCTCGCCGGCGGCTGGATCACGACGATGTCGTGCCGCGACGAAGGCTACCAGGGCCTGCGCGCGCTCGAAATGCTCCTCCACGAAAGCTCCCACACCGTCGTCAACCCCAACCGCGGAACCGTCGCCGAAGCCATCGCCGCCGCATCGAAGAAGCGCAACATCCGTCAACCCCACGACCTCTGGCACGCGATTCTGTTCGCAACATCGAGCGAGCTCACACGCCGCTACCTCGCGGAGCGAGGGACGAAATTCATTCCGTCGTCGGAGGATCTATTTACGCGGGCGTGGCCGTTTTACCGTACTGCCGTCGAGAATCATTGGTATCCTTACTTGTTAGGCGGGAGCGGGACGCTGGAAGAGGCGATTGATCGGGTGGTGGAGGCGATTCCGCGAAAGTGATGGTTCAGAAAGCGGATGTTCTGATTGTGACAGTGACGCCGGTCGAAAGCCGCGCGGTGATCGAAGTCTTCAAAGAAGCAACAGGGAAGGAAGCAAAGCCCGAGTCGATCGCCGATGGTCATTACCTCGATCTCGGTGAAGTCAATGGCACTCGAGTCTTCATGGCGCTTTCCGGAATGGGCTCGGGCGGGACCGGCGGTTCTCAGGAGCTCGTTCGCAAAGGCATCGAGGCGCTCTCGCCGTCGGCCGTGATCATGGTCGGCATCGCCTTTGGGATCGATGATAAGAAGCACGCCATCGGCGACGTCCTCGTCGCGCATCGCATCATGTTGTACGACCTCCAACGCCGCGGCACAGACAAGGCCGGCAATCTCAAGGTCGTCGCGCGTGGAGACCGCCCCTCCTCTTCACCTCGGCTCTTCAATTGGCTTCGAATGGCAAGTCTGGCCTGGGACTCATCGAAAGGGAGAGTCGATTTCGGACTTTTCCTCTGCGGCGACCACCTGATCGACAACAAGAAATATCGCGCGCAGCTGCTCAAACTGGAGGCCGAAGCAATCGGCGGAGAGATGGAGGGAGGCGGCCTGTACGCCGCCTGTCAAAACGGCAAGGTCGATTGGATCCTCGTAAAAGCCATCAGCGACTGGGCAGATGGAAAAAAGGATGCCGACCGCGATGCGCGCCAACAGAAGGCTGCACGCAATGCGGCCGCGTTCGTGTTGCACGCGCTGCAACAAGCGCCGCTCAAAGGGGAGGAGACCGGCGAAGAGCAGAAGCCCGTTCCCTCTTCACTGCCACCGCAGCCGTATTTCTTCGGACGCGAGAAAGAGCTCGCGTTCATTCAAGACGCGATTTCGCCCGAGGCACGGACGTGGGGAGCGTTGATTGATGGTCCAGGCGGCATCGGCAAGACCGCGCTGGCCGTACGTGCCGGCCAGCTCGCTACAGGCTTCGATCGCAAGATTTTTTTATCGGCGAAAGTGCGAGAGTTGACTGCGTCAGGTGAGCAGAAGCTCGAAGATTTCATGCTGCCGAATTACACGTCGCTGCTCACGGAACTGGGACGTGAACTAGGCGAAGAGGATATCGGAAAGATCGACCCAAGTGTGCGTGCTAATAAAGTGAGACGCGCGTTGGCTAATGTTCAGGCGCTGATTATCATCGACAACGTCGAAACATTCGAGGAACCCGAGCGCGTGCGGCTTTACCAATTTCTCTCGCGACTGCCGACCTCGAGTAAAGCGATTGTGACGAGCCGACGGCGTGCGGACATTGACGCGCGCGTTGTTCGCCTGGACCGACTAGAGCGTAAAGATGCGCTTGCACTCATGAATGAACTTGCGATCAACAACCGCGTTTTGCGCCAAGCCAGCGATAAAGAATGTAACGATCTGTACGAAATTACGAATGGGAATCCACTACTGATTAAATGGGCCGTGGCACAGCTAGGCCGCGCGGCTAGCCAGTGCCGCACGATTGCGGATGCTTGTGCCTTCCTCGCCTCTGCACCGCGCGACAACGACAACGATCCTCTGGAGTACATCTTCGGCGACTTACTGGAAACGTTCAGCGAAAGCGAAACGGCCGTCTTGTCGGCTCTCGTGCACTTTACGCAACCCGCTCCCGTGAAATGGGTTGCAGACGTAGCGGGAATCGCGGAGCGCGCTGCCATCACCGCGCTGGAAGATCTAACGGATCGGGCGTTGCTTGTGAGCACTGAAAGCGTACAAGAGTTTCTGCTGCCATCCTTGGCTGCCACGTTCTTGCGTCGCAAACGCCCGCAAGTTGTTTCGCAAACTGGCGGCCGGCTGACAGACCAAGTGTATGCGCTGGTACTGGAGAATGGCTTCAGAAACTACGAGCGGTTTCCAACGTTAGAGCGGGCATGGCCTGCCATCGCAGCGGCCTTACCACTCGTGATTCAAGGTATCAATGAACGCTTGCAGAAGTTGTGTGACGCATTGCGTTCCTTCCTTGAGTTTTCTGGTCGCCTGGATGAAAGCCTGTTTCTATTCCAGCAAGCCGAGGAAAAAGCACTGGCAAACAAGGATCTCTATAATGCCGGCTGGCGGGCGTATCACGCCGGCGCGGTTTACTTCGAGCGCAAACGCGCCGATGAGGCGATGGCCTGCGCAATTCGCTGCGCTACTCATTGGGAAAAAGCGCCAGGCATAACACGCGAAAAAGCAGTCGCTATCCGGCTACGCGGACAGGCTTATCAATTGAAAAAGGACTTCTCGTCAGCGATTGCAGCTAATCAGGAAGCCCTTGATCTATGGCGGGCGATTGCGCCGGAAAGCTCGGACGTTGCGATGGCACTGAACTCGTTAGCGGCAGTGAACCATAAGCGAGGCCACCATGCCGCTGCCGGACGCGACTACCGCGAGGCTTTGCGGATTGCGAAGGCAACTAAATATCGCGAAGGAATCGCTATTTACACCGGCAACCTCTCCGTACTAGCGCTTGATTGCGAAGAATGGACTACAGCTGAGGATTATGCACGCCAAGCTCTCGCTCTAAACGAAGAGCTTGGAAACAGTCAATTGATTGGATTGAATTGCGCAAGGATTGCTCGAGCGCTGACAAAACAGGGCAATGGTCAAGAAGCTTTATCGTACGCCCAACGCGCTGTCGAAATCCTCTCGAAATTGGCAATCCCAGATTCACTGGCCTACGCCTATGCCACCCTCAAAGAATGCGGCGGCTGATGCCTACCCCAATAACGCCCGATGCCACGAATGCGCCGCCCGGCATTCCCACGCTCCGCTGCGCACGCGGCCCAATGTCTCGGCCGTCGTGTCGAACACGGTTGTATCGAATGTTGCCGCGTTCTTGAACTCGCCGCGGCCGACCGCTCGCACGTCGCCGGCGTCGCGCAAAAACACGCGGTTCGCGTCGAGGATGGCGACGTTCAGTTCGCGCTCGAGGGCGCGGAGGGTGTTGAACATGCGGTCGATGGAGCAGCCGGATTTTTCGGACTCTTCGTCGGCGGCGATGATGAGGAAGCTGCCTTCGCGGAGGTCGCGCGCGGCGCGGATCGGGGTGCCGTGCGCCGCCCATTGATCGAGGAATGCGTCCACCGATCGCAGCAGTGTCGTCTGTTTTTGCCCGTCGAGCGACGGGGAGATGCCGAAGATCCAGATTCGGGAGTCGTCGCTGAGCTGGTCGATGTTCACACGCATGATGCGATCAACGTAAACTCGCGGCGTGAGCATTTCCAGCATCCTCGATCGACTCACCGGCCGCACGTCCGAAGTGCAGCCGCGCGAGCGTCATGATCCGCTTCTCCTCGCCACCGCCGCCGTCCTGATCGAGATCGCGTACGCGGACGGCACGTTCTCGCCCGCCGAGGATGGGAACGTGGCGCAGTTTCTCGCGTCGCGGTTCTCGCTGAGGCCTGACGACACGCGCTCGCTGATGGAAGCGGCGGACGAGATCCGAAAGAGGACGGTCGATCACTTCGCGCTCACGCACTACATCCGCAAAAACACGCCGCTCGAGGAGCGCATCGAGATCGTGAAGACGATGTGGCGCCTCGTCTACAGCGACGGCAAGCTCACCGACTATGAAGGCTATCTCGTCCGCAAGCTCGCCGATCTCCTCGGCCTGGAGCATCACGTGATGATCGACGCGAAGTCGGCGGTGCTGCGCGAGATGAATGTTTAGTTTATCCCGCGCGCAGACGCGGGATCTCCGGCTCCACCGGCAGGGCCACGCTCCGACAGGCGATCGCACATGCTTCGTCGCTCGCGCCGCTCGACGCGGGATCACCGGAGATCCCGCGTCTATGCGCGGGATAAACTGAAGACCGTGACCGAACACCACAGAGTCGCCGTGATCGGCGCAGGTCCGATCGGACTCGAGCTCGCCGTCGCGCTCAAGCAGGCGGGCATCGAGTACGTGCAGCTCGATGCGTCGTCGATCGGCGCGACGATGGTCTGGTATCCGCTGGAGATGCTGTTCCATTCCAGCGCGGACCGTCTCGCCATCGCGGGCGTGCCGATCCAGATTCCCGATCAGCAGAAGCCGAAGCGCGAGGAGTACCTCGCCTATTTGCGCGCCGTCGCGCAGCAGTTCTCGCTGGACGTGCGGCTGTACGAGCGCGTGATCGATGCGCGTCGCCTCCTCGACGGCACGTTCGAGTTGCAGACGAACAAGAACGCGTATCAGGTCGACAACGTCGTCGTCGCGATCGGCGCGATGCACGCGCCGCGGCTCCTCGGCATCCCCGGCGAGGATTTGCCGCACGTCAGTCATTACTTCCACGAGCCGCATGCGTACTTTGGCACGCGCGTCCTCGTCGTCGGCGGACGCAACTCCGCCGTCGAAGCCGCGATCCGCTGCCAGCGCGCCGGCGCGAACGTGACGGTCAGCTATCGCGGTCCGGAGATCGATCCGAGCGTGAAGTTCTGGCTGCTGCCCGAGATCCGCGGCATGATCCGCGACGGCCGCGTGCACTTCCTCCCGCGCACCACGCCCGTCGAGATCCGCGAGCGCAGCGTCGTGTTCGACAACGGCGAGGAACATCCGTTCGACTTCGTCCTGCTGATGACCGGCTATCGGCAGGACCCGACGCTCTTCGAGATGCTGGGCGTCGATCTGCAAGGCGAGGCGCGCAAGCCGCGTTACGACGAATCGACGATGGAGACGAACGTACGCGGCGTCTTCATCGCCGGCACCGCGATCTCCGGATCACCCGAGGAGAGAGTGCGCGTGATCGTCGAAGACTGCCACGTGCATGTGCCGCGGATCGTGGAAGCGCTGAAAGGCTCGGCTCCAATTGAGGGGTAGGAAATCCGGCCCGCGGGACACTCCTATATATATACGGGGTGAGTGCGTCCGTGGGAAAGGAAGTCCGATGCGCATTGGAGTGCTCGAGATCCTCACGGATGACGTGTCGCCGAGTTGGATCGGCAATGCCTACAACCTCCACATCCGCCGCGCCTACGCCAGCGTCACGCCGCAGGCGATCTCGGTGTGGTGCCGCGAGCTCGGTCACGAAGTGCACTATGCGACGTACTTCGGCCAGGGACGCGCCGAGGACGTCCTTCCGCACGATCTCGACGTCGTCTTCATGGCCACGTACACGCGCGCGAGCATGCTCGCCTACGCGCTGGCACGGATCTATCGCGCCCGCGGCGCCACGACAATCCTCGGCGGCGCGCACGCCACGGCATTCCCGACCGATAGCCTTCGTTTTTTCGACTTCGTCGTGCACGACTGCGACAAGGCGCTGATCGCGGGCATTCTCAAAGGCGAGCACCAGCCGGGAAGTCTGCTCTCGAGCGGACATCAGCTGAAGGATTTCCCGAGCGTCGAGCAGCGGCTGCCGGAAATCATGACCGCCAGCTTCCCGCGCGGGCGGCGCGGACTTCTCACCAATGTGCCGATGCTGACCAGCGTCGGCTGCCCGTATCGCTGTAACTTCTGCGTCGACTGGAAGAACGACTACGCGATGTTACCGGGCGAGCGGTTGTCGGAGGACTTCCGTTTCGTCTCGGAAAAACTTCCCGGCGTCCTGCTGGCGATTCACGATCCCAACTTCGCGGTTCGATTCGATGACGTGCTGCAGCTGATGGAGCGCATCCCGCCGGGACGGCGCAATCCTTACGCGATGGAGAGCTCACTCGCGATCCTGCGCGGATCGCGCCTGCGCCGCCTGCAGGAGACGAACTGCGTCTACGCGGCGCCGGGCGTGGAGTCGTGGGTCGAGTACTCGAACAAATCGGCGGTCGGCGCCCGCGTCGGGCGGGAGAAACTGGAGAAAGTCGTCGAGCACTTCGAAGAGCTGCACGAGTACGTTCCCGGCCTGCAGGCGAATTTCATTTTCGGCACCGACGGCGACATCGGCAGCGAGCCGGTGGAGCTGACGTGCGAGTTCATCCGCCGGCTTCCGTTCGTCTGGCCGACGATCAACATTCCGGTCCCGTTCGGCGGGACGCCGCTCTACGACCAGTTCATCGCGGAGCAGCGCGTGCTGGAGGCGATGCCGTTCGCGTTCTATTACGCCCCGTACGTCGTCGTGCGTCCGCTGCACTACTCGACGCTGGAGCTGTACGACAACCTGATCCGGATGCACGGAACGATCGCGTCGATGCGGCTGTTGGCGCGGCGTCTGCGCGCGTCGAGCAACAGCGCGAGATTCGCCGCCATGTATCTCTTCCGCGGCCTCTCCGAGGTGGGCGTCGTGAGAGAGCTGCGCAAGCTTCGGAACCGCATCGCCGCAGACCGCGAGCTGCTCGCGTTCCACGAAGGCACGCGCACCGCGCTGCCGGCGTACTACCGCGGCCTGATGAAAGAGAGACTCGGCCGGTTCGCAGAGGTGTTGAGCGAGGAGGATCTGACACCGCGACTGGAGCCGGTTGCCGAGGCGCCGGGGCGGCAGGTCGCGGTCGTAGGTTCGTGAGCGACTCCCGATGCCATCTGCTTCGGCGCGATCATCCGCCGCCTCCGCGAAGAGCGCGGATGGACGCTGGTCAAGATTCTCAATCTCGCTGAAGTCTTCGGAATCGACGGCGCTGACATCGTGCGCGAGGTCGAGCAGCAGCGGCGAGCGCGAAAAAAACAGCTCGCGGCGAAGAAGTCAGCCCTCACGTGTTCGTGAGCAGCGCAAACCCGATCATCTTGTACAGCAGCCGCGCGCCGACGTTGGCGTCCCACTCGGTGTCGCCGGGGGCGACTTCGCAGAGGTCGAGGCCGACGATGCGTTTTTTTGCGCGGACGATTGCGCGCAGGACGCCGATCGCTTCGTTCCACGAGAGGCCGCCGGGAACGGGAGTGCCGGTGCCGGGGCAGAGGGTGGGATCGAGGCCGTCGATGTCCCAGGAGAGGTACACGTCGTTCGGGAGGGCGGCGACGATTTCGTCGGCGATCTTCGCGAACGGAACGCCTTGCTCTTTGCGCGTTGCGAGGTCGGGGTCGTAGAACGTGACGATGCGGCCGTTGGAGCCGTCGATCATCGCGCGCTCGGATTGACCGAGGTCGCGGACGCCGAACTGGACTAGCTTCGCGACGCCGTCGATCTTCGTCATCACGTTGTGAAAGATCGAGGCGTGCGACCAGGTGAAGCCTTCGTACGCGTCGCGGAGATCGGCGTGGGCGTCGAGGTGGAGGATGCCCAGGCCGGGATATTTTTCGGCGTGCGCGCGGATGGCGCCGAAGGGAACGGAGTGATCGCCGCCTAACGTGACGGCGATCTTGTTCGCGTCGAGGAGAGCGCGGGTTTGTTTGTAGACCCACGCGTTGACGCGATCGCCGTACGCGTTCACCTTCGCGACGGCGGGACGCTTCTGGTGCGCGAGCTTCTTCGCTTCGCGATTCCAGCGCACGATGTTTTCCGGGACGTCGAGCATGGCGATGCCGGCTTCGAAGGGACGCCCCGTCTCATGATCGAAGAGGTCGACTTGCTTCGATGCCTCGAGCACGGCCTCGGGGCCGCGCGACGTGCCGCCGCCGTACGACGTCGTTGCTTCGTACGGCACCGGCACGACGACGACGCGCGATTCTTCCGGCGTGAACGGGAGTCCGTAGATGCCGCTCCCCTCGCCTGCCGCGGCGTCGGGATCGAACTGGTGCGGCAGCATCAATCCATGTCCATCGGATTGATGTACTTCTCATCCGATTTTTCCGCGCGCTCCATCGCCTCCTTGAACTTTTCCTCGAGGATGCGCGCGCGGTCTTTCTGACTCTCGATCTGCCGATCGAAACGCTTGGCGGCCTCGCTCTTCTGCGACTCGAGACCGGCGACCATCGACTCCAGCGTGCCCGTCGTCCGCACTTCCTTCGCCTTGTGCAGCAACACTTCGCCGCTCAAGCGGTCGACGACGAGCGTCGCCTCGCAGCAGGGGCAGATGATTTCGAAGTTCTTGGCCATTGGTAGATCCTGTTAGTCCTTTCGCAAATTTGCAATCGGAGGCACAAGACCCCCTTTCAAACCGTGCGTGCGGATTTCCCGCACACGGCTTACCGGTGTTCTCTCGGAAAGCGACATTACGCAACCTCGGGGTATCGAACGGTTCCGCGCAGGCGATGTAACC
>QHVT01000017.1 GCA_003223645.1 Acidobacteriota bacterium
CTGCGACGGAAGACTGTACCGCCCACCCAGAAGCATCCGCGATCGTCCTCTTCGGGTCGGAAGGAGCTGATTGCAAAGGAAAAGACCGAAAAGCAATCAGTGAGGAAGAGAACCGTCCTTGACAATCGCTTTCATAGAACTCGAGCCATCACCTCTAAAACGCGACGGGCCTCTGCACGTGCTCGTCCCCTCCCGTGCTAACCTGATTCCCCTTCAGCAATGAAACTCTACCTCGTCGGATTCATGGGCTCCGGCAAGACCACCGTCGGCCGGGAGCTGGCGATGCGTATCGATGTTCCTTTCTTCGATCTCGATGATCTGATCGAGTCGTCGGAGAAGATGTCGATCCGCGAGATCTTCGCGCAGTTCGGCGAGCCATACTTTCGGAAGCGCGAGCGCGAGATCCTTCGCTCCACGAAGCATCTCGAGGCGGCGGTCATCGCCACCGGCGGCGGGACGTTCACGTTCGAAGACAACATTCAGTTCATCCAGTCCGTCGGGATGTCGATTTTTTTCTCGGCGCCGTATTCGCTGCTGCGCACGCGCATCGATACGAAAGGCGATCGTCCGCTGTTCCGAGACGATCTGGAGACGCACGAGCTGTTCGCGAATCGCATCCGCTACTACCGCATGTCCGATCTGACCCTGGAGATCCGCGAGGACGAGACGCCCGGGGAGATCGCCGAGCGCCTGTTGCTGGAGCTGCCGAAGAGCGTGCTCGATGCCGCGCGCAAGTCGGCATGGCGCGCGGGCGGGAGGCGGGCGTGAGAGCGCTCGTCGTCAGCGACCTGCACTCGAACGCGGAAGCGCTGCGCGCGGTGCTGAATCACGTCCGCCGCAAGAAGTTCGACACCGTGATCTGCCTCGGCGATTTCGTCGGCTACGGCGCGCAGCCGAATCAGGTGCTCGACACCATGCGCACGTTGCGCGGACGGAAGATCTACATCCGCGGCAATCACGATCGGGTGGCGTCGGGACTCGATGACGCGAACGGATTCAATCACGCCGCGAAAGCCGCCGCGCTCTGGACGCGCGATCATCTCAGTCCGATCAATCGCCGATTCCTGCGCGACCTCGTCGTCGGACCGACGCTCGCCGGCGGCGTTTTGATTTGCCACGGCTCGCCGTACGACGAAGACGAGTACGTCTTCAACGTCCATCACGCCGCGCAGGTGCTCGCGCTGTACGAAGCGCCGTTCATCCTCTTCGGCCACACGCACCTTCCCGCCGTCTTCTCGATCGACGGTGAGCGCGCCGTCAAGGGCTTCGCCGTGCGTGGCGAAGCGACCGTCCGCCTCGAGCCGAACGAGCGTTATCTCATCAATCCCGGCTCCGTCGGACAGCCGCGCGATCGCAACCCGAGCTCGGCCTGCATCATCTTCGATTCCGATAAAAGAACAGTTCAGTTCTTCCGCGTCGAGTACGACGTCGGCCGCGCGCAGGCCTCGATTCTCAAGGCCGGTCTGCCGGATGTTCTCGCGCAGCGGCTGAGGTATGGAACGTAACGGATGGCAGATGGCAGACGGCAGATGGCGGCTGCGCTGATGGCCACGTCCGCCGTCTTCTGCCATCTGCCATCCGCCATCTGCCATCTGCTCAGGACGTGACCTCATCGAATGAGGACAATGACCGGCCGGGCGCAGCAGCGAAGTCATTGAAAACAAAGGTGGAATGCTCGACCGTGGCTGGCATGTGCGCCGCAACCGAGCGTGACCGGTTCTGCAGGAGAAGGTCCTCATGAAAAAAGGCTTGCTGCTCACGCTTCTCACCATCGCGATCGCGGTTCCCCTCCGCGCCGATCGCGAACGCCATCAGTCGTACATCTCCTACGATGAAGGCGGCACGGTCATCCGTTCCGGCGAGGACGGAAAAGAAATCGACGCCCAGCGCAACGTCCCGGTCTATCCCGGCGACGAGATCATCACCGCGCGGCGCGGCCGCACGGAGATTCATCTCTCCGACGGCAACATCGTCGGCGTCGATCGCGCGACGTCGGTCCGCTTCCGCTCGATCCTCGATAGCTACGACGGCGCGGACAACGAGACGATCACGGAGCTGAAGTACGGCAAGGTTGCCGTGCAGCGCACCGACATCGGCCGCGATCACATCCGCCTCGACACCGACAACGCGAGCTACGTCGCCAGTAACGAGGCGATCTACTCCGTCGAGACGGACACGCGCGGACAAGACCGCGTCGTCGTCTTCGCCGGCTCCGTCGAAGTGCGCACGCAGCAGCGCTCGAGCCGTTTACGCGCGGGCGAGTCGGCCTCGGTCGATGCGCGCGGCCCGTACGATCTGGTCGGTGATCAGCGCTACGCCGCCGACGACTTCGAGCGCTGGTTCCTTAAACGCGCCGAGCGCTTGGGCTCCTACTCGAGCCGCTACATGGATCGCCGGCTCTCCTACTACAACGATGATCTCGACGACTACGGCCGCTGGGTCAGCGTAGCGGGCATCGGCTGGTCCTGGCGTCCGTACGTCAGCGTCGGCTGGCGTCCGTACTACAACGGCTATTGGTACAGCCGCCACGGCTGCCTGACCTGGGTCTCGTACGATCCGTGGGGCTGGGGCACGTTCCACTACGGCCGCTGGGCGTACGACCCGCTGTACGGGTGGGTGTGGGTGCCTGGTTCCGGGTATTCGCCCGCGTGGGTGTACTGGTGGCACGGACCGAGTTACGTCGGCTGGGCGCCGGCAGGCTGGTGGGATTGTCACCGCGGCTACTACGACTGGGCGTATCGCCCGTACCGCAACGCGTCGATCGGCTTCGGCTTCTACGGCCGCGTGCGCGTGCGCGACATGGACCTGCGTCCCTGGACGTTCATCGACAACAACACGATTCATTCGAACCGCATCGACCGCGCCGCGCTCACGACCGACGCGATCAAGCAGCGCCTCGGACGCGGCGGCAATGACGGCTACGCGACGATCTCCGGCAGTCCCGCGCGCTTCGTCAACGAGAAGCTCCAGGATCCGGCCGAAAACGTTCGCCGTCACAGCCTCGGCGGCGACGCCGGCATCGAAGCGGGCACTCCCGCGGACCTGACCGGCTTCTTCCGCCGCGACCCGCAGGTCGCCGGCAACATTCGCGACCGCATCGTGCGCGGACGCGGTGAAGGCTCGACGTCCGGCTCGTCGACTCCCTCGCGTGCAATCGGCGGCGGAGGCGTTGCGCCAATTGGCGGAGGCAGCGTCGCCCCGGTCGGCGGAGGCAGTGTTGCTCCGATCGGCGGCGGAAGCGTCGCGCCGATCACCGGCGGCGACAGCAATCGCGAGCGCGGCGGACGCGTCAACCGCGGCGACACGGGCAGCGCCGGAACATGGCGCAGCGGAAGCGGAAGCGGTAGCAGCGGATCGAGCGGCAGCGACCGCGGACCGACGGTGCGCACGATCGGCGGCGGCGAAGGCCGTGATCGCAATCCGTCCGGCGACGTCAACAGCGGCGACAGCAGCAACAGCGGCAGCGATCGTTCGCCGTCGGTCTGGCGCAATCGCCGCGGCAGTGAGCCGAGCGAGCCGTCGACCGGCGCCGAGCGTCCGTCGACCGTCGCGCCGTCCGAGCCTTCGACGCAGACGCCCGAGCCGTCGCGCGACAACTCGTGGCGGCGCCGCGCGCGCGAGCCGGAAGGCTCGACTACGGCCGAACCGCCGCCGGCGAGCTCGAACGATTCCTCTTCGCACGGCAGTGACGTTCCGCGCCGCGTGATCGACCGCATCGGCGGCGCGCGCATCTATCCGCGCGACGGCGCCGACAGCGGCTCCTCCACGGGCGACAGTACGCCGCGCAGCACCGAGCCGTCGCGCGACAGCGGATCGACGACGCGCAGCAGCGAGCCGCGCGACAGCGGGCGCTCGCGCGACGCCGGCTCACGCGACAGCGGTTCCCGCGACAGCGGTTCCCGCGACAGCGGCTCCCGTGACAGTGGCTCCCGCGACAGCGGCTCACACGACAGTGGCGACCACGGACATTCCGCGGACAGCGGCCGTTCCAGCTCCCCGCCGCCGCCTCCTCCGCCGCAGCGCAGCAACGATTCCGGCGATCATGGCAACCGCGAAAGCGGCGGCCACGTCAAACGGGATCACTAAAGCAGAAATCAAAAGCAGAAAGCAGAAATAAGCAAAGCAGAGAGCAGACAGGCCGAACGCCGTCTGCTTTCTGCTTTTTGCTTTCTGCTTTCTTTTACAATCGCCCGCGCCGAATGTCGCTGCCGCTCTTTTTCGCCCTCTACTGCATCGAGGCCGGTCTCTTTTTCACCATCGTGCCGTGGACGCGCGTGTGGGCGGTGAATCCGTGGCTGCACGGCAGCGCGGTCATGGCGATGTACGCGGACAATCCGTTCCTGCGCGGCTTCATCTCCGGCTTCGGCCTCGTCCACCTGCTCGTCGGCTCGCGTGATCTCGTGCGCCTGCTGCGCGCGCGCCGCGAAAGAGGTGGCGCGCAATGAAGCGCGGCTCGCAGCTCGTCATCCCGGCGTTCTTCAGCGTCGCGCTGTTCCTCCTCTGGGAATTCGCGGGCCGCAACCGCGCGCTCATCGTCTATCCGTGGAAGGCCGACAACGTCCTGCACTTCCTTCTGTTCGCAGCGTGCCTGTCGGTCATCGTCTTCGCCGTCCGCCTCATCGACCTCTTCGTGTTCGATGTCTTCGCCTCGCGACGCCGCAACGTACGCGCGCCGCAGCTCCTGCGCGAGATCGTCTCGATCGTGCTCTACGCCGTGCTCGTCGCCTGGGCGCTGTCCACGATCTTCGATTACCAAGTCACCGCCTTCCTGGCCACCGGCACCGTCGTCGCCGCCGTTCTCGGTCTCGCTCTCCAGGAAACTCTCGGCAATCTCTTCGCCGGCATCGCGCTGCATCTCGAAGACTCCTTCGGCGTCGGCGACGTCATCAAAACCGGCGAAACCCTCGGCGTCATCGAAGCCGTGCGCTGGCGCGGCACGCAGTTGCGGACCTTTCAGAACCACATCGTCGTCGTGCCGAACTCGATGCTCGCGCGCGACCGCCTGGAAGTGTTCCCGCGCAACAATCTCAATGCGCGCGTGCTGCAGATCGGCGTCGACTACAACGTGCCGCCGGCCACCGTGATCGCGGTGCTCACGCAGGCGGCGGCGAACGTCGACGGTGTGTCGCGCGACATCCCGTGCTTCGCGCGCGTCGGCGGCTTCGCGGAGTCGGGGCTGACGTACGAGATCAAATACTTTACGAATGATTACTCGCAACGCGACCGCATCGACGCCGACATCCGCAAGGCCGTGTGGTACGCGTTCCGCCGCACCGGCATTTCGATTCCGTATCCGATGCGCGTCTTTCAGCGCTACACGGCGCCGGACGCGAAGCATCATCCCGATACGCCGAAGATCCTCGAGCGCCTGCGCAACGTCGACATCCTCTCGCCGCTGACGCGCGAGGCGCAGGCGACGATCGCCGAGACGGCGAACGTGCGCGTGTTCTCGCAGGGCGAGACGATCATCCGCCGCGGCGGCGCCGGCGACTCGATGTTCATCGTGCACCAGGGCACGGTGTCGGTGCGCGTCGACGGCAACGAAGTGGCGCAGCTCGGCGACGGCGAGTTCGTCGGCGAGATGGCGCTCCTCACCGGCGAGACGCGCGCGGCCGACGTCGTGGCATTGACCGACGTCGTCGCCGTCGAGATCACGAAAGCCGCGCTGCAGCCGGTGCTGCTCAATCATCCGGAGCTCGCGACGGCGATCTCCGCGAAAGTGATGTCGCGCCGCGACGCGCTCGACTCGTTCCGCGACGACGCGAGCCGCGATGAGGAAGAGAAGACGATTTTGTCGCGGATACGGTCGTATTTTGGGCTATGAGATGAAGGCAGAAGGCAGAAGGCAGAAAGCAGAAGTAAGAAGTAGGTATGTGGCCGCGGTCTTTTCTCACTTCTGCCTTCTGCCTTCTGCCTTCTGCCTTCATGTTTCGCCATGAAACGCCTCCTCATCGTCGAAGACAAAGAGTCGCTTGCGCAAATGTTGCGCGAGAGCGCGGAGGCTGACGGTCTCGAGGCGGACGTTGCGTCGACGGGGACGGAGGCGATTCGTTGGCTCGCCGAGGGACGGCGGTACGTCGCGGTGCTGACGGACTTGCGGCTGCCGGGCGCGGACGGAATCGCGGTATTGCGACAGTCTAGGGAGAACGATCCCGATTGTCCGGTGATCGTGATGACAGCGTTCGGGACGATCGAGAACGCGGTCGAGGCGATGAAGCTCGGCGCGTATGACTTCATTCAGAAGCCGATTGACGTCGATCATCTCTCGCTGCTGCTGCGCCGCTGCCGCGAGCATCGCGAGCTGCGCTACGAGAACCTGCTGCTGAAGGAAGAGTTTCAAAAGCGCTATCGACTGCCGGCGATCGTCGGCGACTCGCCGCCGATCGTCGAAGTGGGACAGGCGATCCAGCGCGTCGCGCAGACCGACTCGACGGTGCTGCTGCAGGGGGAGTCGGGGACGGGGAAAGAGCTGTTCGCGCGCGCGATCCATCAGCTCTCCCCGCGCCGCGACCGGCCGTTCGTCGCGATCAACTGCGCGGCGATTCCGGAGACGCTCATCGAGAATGAACTGTTCGGACATGAGAAGGGCGCGTTTACCGGCGCGACGTCGCGGCAGCTCGGAAAGTTCGAGCTTGCCGACATGGGAACGATTTTTCTCGACGAGATCGGCGAGCTCGGATTCGGCGTGCAGTCGAAGATCCTGCGCGTGCTGCAGGAGCGGCGCTTCGAGCGCATCGGCGGCACGGCGACGATCGATGTCGACGTGCGCGTGATCTGCGCGACGAACCGCAACGTCGAAGAAGCGGTCAAGAGCGGCGCGTTCCGCGAAGACCTCTTCTTCCGCATCAACGTCTTCCCGGTCACGATCCCGCCGCTTCGCGAGCGCCGGCAGGACATTGGCGCGCTCACGGACTTTTCGCTCGCGCGCTTCGCGCACGAGCTGAACCGCCCCGGCCTGCGCATGACCGACGACGCCCGCGCCGCGCTGTACGACTATGACTGGCCGGGCAACATCCGCGAGCTGCAGAACTGCATCGAGCGCGCTGCGATCCTCTGCGACCGCAACCTCATCCAGCTGCGCGACCTCAGCATCGTTCCGCAGAAAAAATGATCCGTGTCATCCTGAGCCGCGAAGACGGCGAAGGATCCCCCGCCGACGAAGCGCCAAGCGTTCTTGCGCCGGGGATCCCTCGCTGCGCTCGGGATGACACTATTGTTTTTACAGCCTCTCATCATGACGAACATCCCCACATCGAAAGACGTCATCGCCTTTCTCAACGAGCGCCTCGCCGCGCGCGGGTTGCCGCATCGTGTCGACTCGATCGAGGTCCTGCCGTATGTGAATCCGATGTGGCTCTCGAATTGGAACGTGCCGCAGCTCGCGAACGTGCTCGCTCGGGAGGGCGACATCGACATCCAGGAGATCATCGAGGAAGAGATTCGCGAGGCGCGCTGGCGGTTTCCGCAAGTACTCGACGAGTTCTGAAGACGACATCGCTGCCGAAGCGGCGCAGGGGGATGAGCTTCTGCAGCATCGGGCCGAGGGCAGCTTTACGTTCCGGCGTGAGACGCGCTTCGTGCACGATGACGATCGCGCAGTCCGCATCGATCGCCGCTTTCAAAAACGCGTCGTCGTACTCGAGCTTGTCCTCTTTCGTGCGAAGGAATCCGTGCAGCGGCGTCTCCCATCCCGACGCGCCGTTGATGAGCGGCACGCGATGGATGGTATTGGCGAGGATGTACTCGTACGGCACGCCGTGCGCGAGGATCGGCAGCTCCAGCACCACGCCGGGCTTCGTTTGCGCGAGCCACGTGTACACCGGCGCGATGCGCGGATCGAGCTGGTCCCAGCGAATGCGCGGAACCGTTTCGACAATCGCGAGTGCGATCACGATCGAGGCGACGAGCCGCTTCCGCTTCGTCCGCTCCATCAACGCGACGAATCCCATCGCTGCCCACACCGCGAGCCCCATGTACACGATCACCGCCCACCGCGCCGGCGTGCGCGTTGCGCGAAACGGCGTGAGCACGCGAAAGAGAAACGGATGCAGGAACGCGTTCCAGCCGAGGGAGGCGACGAAGCCGACGAGAATCCACACGCCGGCGGCACGCTCTTCCGCGTTGAAGCGAGAGCTGTTCTTCCATCGCGGATAGAGGCGCGCGAGGATCAGCGCGACGGTGATCGTCGCGGGCACGTCGGAGCCTGCGAAGGAGAAGTGGCCGATCGTGATGCGGTCTTGCACCGTCGTCAGGTAGGTGAGGACGCCGAAGACGACAATCGCGATATCAAGAGGCATTGTGGAGCGGCGGCCGCTCTCGGCCGCCGGCCTCTCGCGAGAATCCGGCGGCCGAAGCGGCCGCCGCTCCACGAGACCGACGATTGCCAGGAAAATCACCAGCAAGCCCGGAAACAACTCCCGCTCATCCCGATGCCACTGCGGGTCCGCCAGCGGCCCATACAGCGCGTTGCGCGACGACGGCGCGAGCCAGTCGATGAATGACGCCGATCCGCCGCGGGACTCGCCGGTGGTGCGCGCCGCGCCGTAGGTACGTGCGACGATTTGATACGGGATGAGAAACGGCGTGAGGATCACGCCCGCGACGACGAGCGAAGCGAAGAGGCGCATCCAGAACGCGCGGTCGCGCCGCGGGTCGGCGACAGCGAGAAACGCGATCGTCACGACGATCATGAAGCCGCCGAACATCAGCCAGTAGACGTTCGTCAGTCCGTTCATCACGAACGCGCCGCAAAGGAGCGCGGCGTGTTTGGTCGTCGGCGTGCGCCAGTAGACGAAAAGCGCCGCGAACGTCAGCGGCAGCCAGCCGCTCCAGACGATCTGGATGTGCTGGACGTGCGCGACCATGAAAGAGCCGAAGGCGAACGCGATCGCGGCGACGATCGACGCGAGCGTGTGTCGCGTGATGAGTCGCGCCAGCACGAACATGCCGTAGGCGGAGAAGGCGTAGCCGAGGATCAGCGCGATGTTCTGGATCGTGAGCGGTGAGAGGCCAAGGAGGTGCAGCGGCAGCATCAGCACGGCGAGGCCGACGAGGTTCTCGCTGTACGCAAGCGGGTAAATCCCGGGGTGGTAAATCGGCGCGCTGTAGAGATGCAGCGGCGCGTGCGTGAGCGAGTAGTCGACCCAGTCGAGGATCCACGCGGTGAGCAGCGGATCGCCGCGATCGGCGGCCGCGGTGTCGAGATGCAGGGCGAGCGGCCAGGTGAATGCGATCGCCAGCGTAAGGAACAACGCGAAGATCGCGAAGTCGCGTCTCACTGCGTGCGCTCCCACGTGAGAACGACGTCCGGCGTCCGCATCACGCGCCCGCTTTCGTCTTCGACTTCGATCTGCAGATCGGTCGCGCGGTGGATGCCGCCCGGGCGCTCGGGAATGATCAGCTCGAAGCCGGGGCGCGCGACGAAGTAGTACCAGAAGTACTTCTGCTTCACGTCGGGGCGCTCGTCGACGAGCGGCGCGTCGACGCGCACTTTGCCGAGGCCGAGGAGTGCCGTGACGCGCGTGACGCGGAAGGGCGAGAGCGTCCAGCCGCGCACGTGCAGCGGTCCGCGCACGAGCTCTCCGTACTGCGGCGACTCGATGACCGTCGTGATCGCGTTGCTGTGCGTCGACTCGCCGGCAAGCATGCGTGCGACTCTCTGCGCGGGCAGATGTCCCGCGCCGTCGGGAACGTCCGGCTCTTTCTCGCCGCGGTAGTTCTTCGTCAGGCCGAACACGAAGTCGCCTCCCAGCTCATGATCGAAGCTACGCAGGTATTCGAGGCGGTGATCGGCGAGGTGCTGTGCGAGCCATGCGCGGACGGCGCTCGACTTGTCGCCGAGTGCGTGTACGTGGACGATGATCAGCCTGCAGCCGTTCTTCTCGAGGAGCGAGAGGAACTCGTCGTCGAACTGCAGCGCGTCGTTTTTCTCGCGCAGCCGCGCGTACACGGGAGAGCTGAATGGCTCGATGCCGTTGAACTGCGGCAGATGATGCACGATCGAGCCGTACAGATATTGGAACTCCGAGCCGCCCGACAGCGGCAGTTCCACGAGCGGCGCAACACGCGCGTGCGCGAGCCAGCGATAGACGGGCGCAGGTGTCGGAACCGCGGCTTCCCATCGAATCGACGGCCAGAGATCGACCGCTGCGAGCGCGATCAACACGATCGCCGGAACTCTGCGGCGCATCAGCGCGAGCGCGCCGAGAGCGGCGAAGACGGCGATGCCAGCGTAGGCGATGATCGCCCATCGCACCGGCGCGCGGATCGCCGCGAAGATGTGGACGCGGCGATAGAGAAACTGATGAAAGAACGCGTTCATCCCGAACGAGCCGATCACGCCGATCACGACCCACAGCGCCGCCGCCCATCGCTCCGGCTGTTCGGAGCGGACGTGACGAAAGCGAATCACGAGCAGCGTCACGAGCAGCGTCGCCGGAACGTCCGCGCTGTTGAACGAAAGGATGCGGTGGCCGAAGAGCGACCACTCGATGCGGTCGGTGATGATGGCGAGCCAGGTGAAGATGGCGGTGAGGGCGATGAGCGCCGTCAGAAGAGTGCTGGGTGCTGAGTGCTGAGTGCTGAGAGGTTTTTGCCCGGCACTCTGCACCCAGCACCCAGCACCGATGACGGCCAGGATCAGCGCAACCAACCCCGGAAACAGTTGCATCTCATGCCGGTGCAACTCCTGCGGTCCGAGCTTGCCGTAGAGGATGTTGTTCGGCGTCGTGACGAGCCACGCTTTCGCGGGCGCGGAGCCGCTGCGCGCTTCGCCTTCGGTGCGAACGAGTCCGTACTCTTTCGACACGATGCGATATGGCAGGAGGAACGGCGCGAGGACGATTCCACCGATCACGAATGCGGCGATGAGCGTCGTCCAGAATTTTCGGTCGCGCCACGGATCGAGGATGGCGTACGCGACGATCGTCAGCGCCGCGGTCAACGATGCGAACAGGAAGTAGTAGACGTTCGTGAGCCCGTTCATCACCAGCGCGGCGGCGATGCAGGCGGCGAGTTTTTTCGACGGCGCGCGCCAGTACGCGATCACGGCGGCGAGGAGCAGCGGGATCCAGCCGCTCCAGATCAGCTGAAGGTGCGAGACGTGATCGAACTTGAACGGCACGAATGCGAAGAAGACGCCGGCGACGAGCGAGGCCGGGGCCGACTTCGTGATGACGCGCGCGAGGACGAACGCGCCATAGCCGGAGAGCGCGAAGCCGAGGAGCATCGCGATGTTGTAGAGCGTGATCGGCGGGACGCCGGCGAGGTGAAAGGGCAGCACGAGCAGTGCGATGCCGACGAGGTTCTCGCTCAACGCGAGGGAAAGATGGCCGGGGTAGTACGTCGGCGCGTCGTAGAGATGCAGCGGCGCGTGCGTGAGCGCGTGGCAGACCCAGTCGAGGATCCAGGTATTGACGAGCGGATCGCCGAGGTCGGCGACGGCGGTGCCGAGGTGCGACGCGAGCGGCCACGTCATCGCGATCGCGAGCGCGAGAAAAAAGACGAAGACCGCGGCTTCGCGGATATACGACGACGGAGTGGTGCGCGCGTCCACGCGCGCCTCCGAAGGCGCGCCGGAGGCGCGCACCACTCCATGGCGCTTGATCATTCGGCAGCCGAAGGCGCGCGGATGCCGAGCAGCTGCGAGACGAAGCGCGCGATGCGCGTCTGGGAGATTTCGCCCTGCGGCCCGTTCGGAGCTCCCGCGCCGGTGGCGAAGAGTACCGTATGCAGCTCGCGATGCGTGTTCAACCCGCCGTGATTGCCCGCCGAGGGCGGCGCTTGGCCGATCGCCGGCACGTCGCTCGACGGCGTGAGCTGCACGTTCAGCTTCGCGTACGCGACGACGTCGCCGCTGTTGCGATTGTGGCTACCGCTGACCTCAGCGGTCGCGGTGCCGCTGAGGGCAGCGGCACCCACAAACTTCTTCGTGATTTGTTCGAACAATCCGGTCGCGTTCAGCATCGCGACGATCGCATCCGGATCTTCGTTCCCGTACAAGTGCGCGACGTGGCCCGACGCAAACGCGCGCCACGGTTTTCCGGCCAGCAGCGCGTTCACGTGCACCTCGGTGTCGATCGGCACGAGTCCGTGATCGCCGGTGATGATCAGCGCGTCGCGAGTCGGATCGAGCGAAGCGCGAATCGCCGCGACGGCGTGATCGGCATCGACGAATGCGTCGCGCACGATCGCCGCATCGCCGATGTGCGTGTGCGACGCGGTGTCGACGTCGGGTTGATAGGCGAGCAACAGATCGAACGGCATCCGCTGGATCGTCAGCGTCTGCGCGCGCGTCATGAAGTCGGCGAGGCGATTCATCTGATCGGTGAAGATCGACGGATCGAGGCCGCGCCGCTCATCGGCGACGCCGGGCCAGAAGCCGATCTCGCTGTCGAGCAGCGTTTGGAACGACGCCGGCCACGCGTCGGTGCGCGAGATCGCTCCCCAATAAATCGCAACGTCGTTCAGCTTCGCGTCCGCGCTCAGGATCTTCGACCACGAGCCGTACAGCGCTTCGCTGGTTTGCGCGGAGATTGCGAACCAGCCGCGCGCATCCGTCGCGATCTCTCGATTTGCACTCTCGATTGCAAACACGTCGTAGTTCTCCATTGCGTCGTTCGTCGTGTCGTATGCGACGACGTCGACGTCCGCCTGCGTCTTCTGCGGCACGCTCCACTCGATGCGCGCGCGCATGACCGGGCTATATGACGCTCGGCGCTGCGGACGCGCGCTCCACGTCGGCGGCACCCATTCGCGATGAAAGTCCGTGCGCGCCAGATGAATCATGCGCGGCATCGTTGCCGAGGCGGTCCACGCGAATCCGAAGTCGCTCGTGCGCGACGATGTGCGCGCGTCGACGGTCGGAAACGGCACGCTGCCGACACGCTTGCCTTGCGCGCGCGCCGCTTCGACGAGCGTTTCGACTTCGATCGGCACTTCGAGTCCGCGCGCGGTTTCGTCCCACGGCGTACCGGCGACGTGAAAGCGATTCGCGATGACGCCGTGCACTTCCGGCTGCGCGCCGGTGAGGATCGTGACGTGGGCGCACGACGTCGCGGTCGGCGTGACCGGGATGATGCGCGCGGACGCGCCGTCGCGCGCCAGCGCTTCGAACGCCGGCAAGTCGGTTTGCGACGCGAGCGCGTCGGCGCCGAGGCCGTCGAAGGAGACGAGGATGACGCGGCGTGCGGTGGCCGTCGCGGTGAGCGGGGGCGGAGGGGCCGGGGTGGTGCGCGGTGGGGGTGGGGGCGCGCAGGCGAAGAAGAAGAGAGCGAATGAAGGCAGAAGGCAGAAGGCAGAAGGCAGAAGTGAGAAGTGACTGATCCGCTTCGTCGTTCTTACTTCTGCCTTCTGCTTTCTGCCTTCTGCCTTCATTTATTTCTTCAGCGAGGCCAGTACCTTCTGGCGGTACTCCTTCGCCTTCGCAATCGCCTGCTTCTCGTCGACGGTCAGCACTTTTCCGTGGCGGAGCAGGATTTTGCCGTCGCAGATGGTCGTCACGACCGAGCTCCCCGAGGCGGCGTAGACGATCGCGGACTCGACGGAGTACACCGGCTGCGTTTTCGCCTGTTGCAAGTCGATGATCGCGAGGTCGGCGCGTTTGCCGCACTCGATCGTGCCGATCTTGTCGGCGAGTCCGAGTGCAGTCGCGCCGCCGATCGTCGCGAGGCGCAGCAGCTCGCGCGCGGTGATCGCTTTCGGATCGCCCTTCGTCACTTTCTGCAAACGCGACGCGCTGGCCATCTCCTCGACCATGTCGAGGTTGTTGTTCGAGCCCGCGGGACCGTCCGTGCCGAGGCCGAGCTCGACGCCGGCCTGGATCATGTCGATGACCGGCGCGACGCCGGAGGCGAGCATCATGTTGCTTTCGGGGCAATGCGCGACGCCGACTTTCTTCGCGGCGAAAAGCTTGATCTCGCCGGGTGTGAGCCAGACGCCGTGCGCGGCGACGACGTCATCGCCGAGGAAACCGAGCGAGTCGAGATACGCGCCGGGCGTCATGTTGTCGTGCGCCTTCGCGACCTGCTCGAGCTCGTTCTTCGTTTCGGAGACGTGAATGAGGATCGGCACGCCGAGCTCCGTCGCCAGCGCGCGGACCTGCTTCAGGTGATCGGCGGAGACGGTGTACGGCGCGTGCGGCGCGAGCGCGGGCGTGATCATCGGATCGCCCTTCCACTGCTTCGCATACGCGCGCATGTAGGCGATCATCGCGTCCCACGTCTTGTTATCGGGCGCGGGAAAATCGATGAACGTGTTGCCGAGGATGCCGCGCAGTCCGGCCGCTTTCGCTTCGCGCGCGACGTCGGACTCGAAGTAGTACATGTCGCAGAACGTCGTCGTGCCGCTGCGGATCATCTCCGCCGCGCCGAGCCGCATCCCCCACTTCACGAACTCGCGGTCGACGTTCTTCGCCTCGGCCGGGAAGATGTAGTTCTGCAGCCAGTCCATGAGACCGCGATCGTCCGCGATCCCGCGGAAGAGCGTCATCGGCACATGCGTGTGCGCGTTCACGAACCCCGGCACCACCGCCATCCCGCCCGCACGGATGACAGTCTTCGCACTGAATTGCTTGTCGATTTCCGTCGACGGACCGACCGCGATGATCTCGCCGTTGCGGATCGCGATCGAGCCGTTCTCGATGTTGGGTCCGGCCATCGTGATGATCGTGCCGCCGGTGATGAGGATGTCGGCGGGGGCGGCGAACGCGCGAAGCGCGACGACGGTTGCGACGAGAAGGACAGCGCGTTTCAACATGAGGGGAAAGTTAGCACACGCATCAACGTTCGCGCGTCTTCAACTCGTCGGCAACATCGCCCCACCCAATCCCCTCATCCACCATCAACACCGAAACATGAAACACGAGATCGGCGATCTCGCTGATCATCCTCTCCCGTCCCTGTCCTTTCGCCGCGATCACGACCTCGGTCGCTTCTTCGCCGATCTTCTTGAGAATCTTGTCGCGTCCTTCGTTGAACAGTCTCGCCGAGTACGATCCCTCGGGGCGCTTTGCTTTCCGATCGCGCAGGACGTTCATCAATCGATCGAGAAATGCCGGCGGGACATCCGCGAAGCAGGAGTCGGCGCCGGTGTGACATGCGGGGCCGTTCGGCTCGACGGTGACGACGATGGCGTCGCGGTCGCAGTCAGGAGCGATGTGCACGACTTTCTGCGTGTGGCCGGAGGTCGCGCCTTTGTGCCACAACTCGTTGCGGCTGCGGCTCCAGAACCAGGTCTCGCCGCTGTCGATGGTTTTCTGCAGCGACTCTTCGTTCATGTAGGCGAGCGTGAGGATTGCGCCGTCTCGCGCGTCGCGCACGATCACGGGGATGAGGCCGTTCGTGAATTTCAAATCAGTCATCGCACGGGGATTCCTTCTGCTTCGAGGTGGCGTTTGACGTCGCCGACGGTGAGGACGCGGTCGTGAAAGAGTGACGCGGCGAGGACGGCACGCGCTCCGCCGGCTTCGATCGCGTCGCGGAAGTGATCGAGCGTGCCCGCGCCGCCGGAGGCGATGACGCCGATTTTCAGGACGCTCGTGGCGGCGCGGAGGAGCTCGATGTCGAAGCCGGAGTTCGTGCCGTCGCGATCGACGCTCGTCAGGAGAATCTCTCCCGCGCCGAGTTGCTCTCCGCGTTTGCACCATTCGATCGCGTCGAAGTTCGTCACTTCTTTGCCGCCGTGAACGGCGCACTGTCCGCCTTTCGCGTCGACGGAGAGGACGACGGCCTGCACGCCGAATTCGCGCGAGCATTCGGCGATGAGCTCGGGGCGGTGGAGGGCGGCGGTGTTGATGGCGACGCGGTCGGCGCCGGCGCGGAGCGTGTCGCGAAAGTCTTCGACGCTGCGGATGCCGCCGCCGACGGTGAGCGGGATGAAGATCGATTCGGCGACGCGGCGGACGGTGTCGATCGATGAGCGGTCGCCGGCAATGTCGAGAATCACCAGCTCGTCCGCGCCTTCTTCTTCATAGCGCATGGCGCATTCGACCGGATCTCCGGCGTCACGGATGTTGACGAAAGAGACGCCTTTGACGACGCGGCCGGCGCGGACGTCGAGGCAGGGGATGACGCGCTCGGGGACGGCGTTCGATGCGGCGAGACGCGCGCGCGCTTCATGCAAGTCGACGCGACGTTCGAGCAGCGCCTTGCCGATGACGCAGCCGCTCACGTTGCCGAGTCGCGCGAGCGAGATGACGTCGCTCGTTTGCGACACGCCGCCGGAGGCAATGATCTTCACGCGTGTCATCGCGTTGAGTTGACGGTAGAGCGCGAACGACGGACCGCGCAACGCGCCGTCTTTGGATATGTCGGTGACAAGCGCTTCGGGGATCGCGAGCGATTCGACGCGCGCGAAGATTTCGCGCATCGTGATGTTGGACTCGCGCGTCCAGCCGTCGGTGCGCACGACTCCGTCGCGCACGTCGATCGCAGGGACGATACGTTGCGGACCGAACGTCGTGACGAGTAGATCGAGGAGCGATGACGTTGCAGCAGTGCCGACGACGATCCGCTCTGCTCCGCAATCAAGCCAGCGCTTCGCGTCGTCGAGCGAGCGGATCCCACCTCCGACCTGCACGATGAGATCGCGTCGCGCGAGGCGCCGCACGATGTCAGTCTCGATCGGCTTGCCGCTGCGCGACGCCTCGAGGTCGACGACGTGCAGTCGCGTGCCGCGCGGCACGTCGAGCGCGTCGAGCACTTCTTCCGCGTCCCCGTAGACCTTCGCCGTCGCGAAGTCGCCGTGCGTCAATCGCACGACGCGGCCGTGCAGCAGGTCGAGCGAGGGGATCAGTTCCATGCGACGAAGTTCCGCAGCACGCGCAGTCCGGCGCGCGATGATTTCTCGGGGTGGAACTGCACGCCGAACACACGTCCCTGTTGCACGGCGGCGGTGAAGCGGCCGTTGTATTCGGCGGACGCGATCTCGCTCGCGGCGTCGCGCGCGGCGTAGGAGTTGACGAAGTAGAATGCAGTACCTTCATCGATGCCTTCGAACAGTGGAGGACAGGCAATCTTGCCTGTCCGGACAGGCAGGATTGCCTGTCCTCCGCTGACGCGATTCCATCCGATCTGTGGCACCGGCAGCGGACCTTCGAAGCGATGCACTTCGCCGCGCAGGAGGCCGAGGCCGGGCGTGGTTCCCATCTCGTGCGAGGCATCGAAGAGGAGTTGGTGGCCGACGCAGATGCCGAGGAGCGACGCGCCGTTCGCGACGGCGGTGCGAATCGCGTGATCGATGCGCGTCTCGATCAGCCACGACATCGCGGCGCCGAAGCTGCCGACGCCGGGGAGCACGAGCTTCGATGCGCGCGCGATTGCATCCGCGTCACGCGTCACGTCGAGCGAAGCGCCGGTCGCGCGCAGCGCGCGCGCGATGTTCGCGACGTTGGCGACCGGCGAGTCGATGAGCGTCGTGTTCACAGCACGCCTTTCGTCGAAGGCACGTCACTCGTCACGATCTGTTTCGCTTCGCGCACCGCGATCGCGAATGCCTTGAAGATTGCCTCGGCGGCGTGATGTCCGTTGCGTCCGCGAATGAGATCGATGTGGATGTTGCACGCGCACTTGTTCGCGAACGACTTGAAAAATTCTTCGACCAGTACGAACGGAAAGTCTTTGTGGATGAGCAGCATCTCGCGATCCATCGGCACGTCGAAGACGAGATACGGGCGGCCGGCGAAGTCGACGACGACGCGGGCGAGCGCTTCGTCGAGAGGGACGTAGGCGTGGCCGAAGCGGCGGATGCCGCGCTTGTCGCCGAGTGCGGCGGCGAAGACTTCGCCGAAGACCAGGCCGACGTCTTCGACGGTGTGGTGATAGTCGATGAACGTGTCACCGGCGGCGCTGACGTCGAGATCGAGCTGGCCGTGGCGCGCAATCGCGTCGAGCATGTGCGAGAGGAAACCGATCGGCGTGTCGATCTCGGCGCGGCCGGTGCCGTCAACGTTGACCGTGATCTCGACGGAGGTTTCTTTCGTGGTGCGTGCGAGCGTGGCGGTTCTCATTTCGTCTCCTGGAGTGCGGGCGTCTCGCCCGCCGCGGTCGGGCATCCTGGCCGGCCGCTGTCTTCGGCGCGTTTCTGGTCGCCGGGCGAGACGCCCGACGACTTGCGGGCGGGACGCCCGCACTCCTCCAATGCGGCGAGGAATGCGTCGTTCTCTTCGCGCGTGCCGATCGACACGCGGAGGAATGTCGCGTATTTGCGGATGAGGATTCCGCGCTCGAGAAAATCCTCGAACGCGGCGTTGCTGCGGAAGGCGATGAAGTTCGAGCGCGACGGAAACGCGGTCACGTGTTTCATCGCGCGCATCGCGGCGAAGACGCGCTCGCGCTCGGCGATCAGGAACGCGACGTTCGTGTCGCGGTACGCGCGGTTCTCCAGCGCGAGCGCGGCGACGGTCTCGCTGATCACGTTGAGCGAGTAGGGGAGTTTCACTTTGCGAATCTCGCGGCACGTGGCGGCGGTCGACGCGAGCCAGCCGACGCGCAGCGCGGCGAGTCCCCACGCTTTCGAGAACGTGGAGAACGTGACGAGGCCATCGTGCAGCGGCGGCAGCTCGTCTTCGGCAAAGTCGCCGTACGCGCGGTCGAACAACACCGTTGCGCCGGTCGCGAGGAGTTGTGTGATGCCGTCGTCGGGCAGCACGCCGCCGGTCGGATTGTTCGGCGAGCAGACAATGACGACGGCGCCGCGCAGCGTCGACAACGCGTTCAGCATTTCGTCGAGCGGAAGCAGACCGGCGAGTGGATCGATGTCGATCGGGACGGGAAGTCCGCCGGCGACGGTGACGAGCTTCTCGTACAGCGCGAACGTCGGCTTCGGGAAAACGACCGGCGTGCCGGGGCCGACGAACGTGCTGACCGTCGCGGCGAGCAGTTCGTTCGAGCCGTTGCCGACGAGGATGTTGTCCGCGGTGTAGCCGTACGCGCGCGCGAGCGTTTCGCGCAGCGTCGACGACTCGAAGTCGGGATAGCGATTCCATGCGCGCGCGGCCACGCGCGCGAGCGCTTCTTCCTTGAACGGAAAATCGAATGGCGACTCGTTCTGATTGAGCTTGTGCTCCGCCTCGCGCAGCTCGAGCGTGTATGCCGTCATCGCCGCAATCGTCGCGCGCGCGGTCATGCGATCACCCCCACTCTCGCCTCGATCGACTTCGCGTGGTTCGGCAAGCCCTCGAAGTACGCGATGCGTGCGGCGGACGCCCCGATCTCCTGCAGCGTCTCATCCGTCAGCGTGATGATGTTCGTGCGCTTGACGAAGTCGTAGACGCCGAGCGGCGAAAAGAAACGCGCGCTGCCCCCGGTCGGGAGCACGTGATTCGATCCCACCACATAGTCGCCCGCGGCTGCGGGCGACGACGGTCCGCAGTAAATCGCGCCGGCGTTGTTCACGCGATCCGCGATCGATGCCGCATCGCGCGCGTGAATCGACAAATGCTCGGGTGCGATTCGATCGGTGATCGCGACCGCCTCGTCGATCGTGTCGACGAGGTACATCTGCGACGCGCGCACATCGATGCGTGTGCCGATGCAGATGCACGTCACGACCGAGTCGGGGCCGTGCTCCTGCTGTGCGTCGAGATCCGCTTGAATGAAGTCGACGTTCGCGGTGTCGTCGGCGATGACGACGAGCTCCGTCGGACCGGCCGTCATGTCGATGCCGACTTCGCCGACGAGGCGCGCCTTCGCCGCGGTCACGTAGGCGTTGCCGGGGCCGGCGATCTTATCGACGCGCGCGAGCGTGCTCGTGCCGAGGGCCATCGCCGCGATCGCCTGCGCGCCGCCGCTTTGATAAATCTCGCGGATGCCGAGGCGATTGCAGACGTAGTGCAGCTCATCGCGGGCGGCGACGGCGGGCGTCGTCGCGACGACGATCTCTTCGACGCCGGCGATGCGCGCGGGGACGGCGCACATGATCAGCGTCGAGACGTACACCGCGCGTCCACCGGGTACGTAGATGCCGACGCGTTTGAGCGGACGCACGCGATGCTGCACGCCCTGCCATTCGTACGACGACGGCATTTGCGGCCGGTGAAACGCGGTGACGCGCTCGATTGCGAGATCGAGTGCGCGCGCGAGAGGAGAGCGGGCGTCCCGCCCGCCCCCGGGAGGCGGGCATGATGCCCGCTCTCCTGCGATCTCGCGTGGCTCGATCAGAATCGCGTTCGGTGCGATGCGCACTCCGTCGAACCGCTCGATCTGTTCCGCCACGAACGCGTCTCCGCGCGCGCGAACGCCGGCGATCATTTCATCGGCCGTTGCAAAAACGGCATCTTCAGGCGATGGATTGGAGCTCGGCATTTTTCGCTTCCTCGATGCGCGCGATCAGCGCGCGGATCTGCTGGTTGTTCGTGCGATAGACGTTCTTCGAGACAATGAGCCGCGGCGTGATCTCCGCGACGAAGTCCTGCATCTCCAGCTTGTGCACCCGCGCCGTCTCGCCGGTCTCGACGAGATCGATCACATGCGTCGTGAGATTGAGGACCGCCGCCAATTCGACGGAGCCGCCGAGGGGGATGATCTCGGCGCGAAGGCCGCGCGAGTCGAGAAACTGGCGCGAGACGCGCGGATACTTTGTGGCGATGCGCGCGTCGTTCGCGAGCCGCGGCGCACCGGGCGCGCCGATGACCATCATCCGGCAGCGTCCGTACGGCAGCTCGACCGGCTGATACGCGCTGCATTCATGCTCCAGGATTTGATCGAGTCCCGCGACTCCCGCGTCGGCGGCGCCGTGCTCGACGTACACCGGCACGTCGCAGTCCTTCACGAAAATCCACTCGATGCCGCCGCGCGTGAACACGAGCTTGCGCGTGTGCAGGTCCGCATCGTCCGGCACTTCGTAGCCCGCGGTGGCGAACGTCGCGAGCACTTTGTCCTGCAGTCGCCCTTTTGGAATTGCGATTCGCATAGTTAGTCCAGATCGTCGATGGTGAAGGTGAAACCGATCGCGGGTGCGTCGGCTCCGAAGCGTGAATACAGGGAGTCGTAGCGCCCGCCTTGCGCAATCGGCTTGCGGCGGTCGTCGCCGTACACCCAGAAGCGCAGGCCGGTGTAGTAGCTGCTTGGGTCGGCTTCGTCCTGTTCGTGGTAGACGAAGCGCGCGTCATTTTCGAGAAGAGATGGCAGATGGCGGACGGCGGATGGCGGAGACGAGTCGGCATCGGCACTTTTGCCATCTGCCATCTGCCATCCGCCATCCGTGTAAACGACCAACGCGTTCTCGAAAAACTCCGACGCAATTGCGGCTGCGAGTCGCAGCATCGCGATGTCCGCTTCGCTCGACGCATCGCCGATGATCTCCGCGCCGATCTGGAACATCTCGCGATTCGCACCGAGTCGCGTCGCGTCGCAGCGGATCACATCGCCGCGATAGAAGACGCGCAGCGGCAGTTCGCTCTCAGGCAGCGCGGGAGCGAGTGCGCGCGCAACCATCGGCGTGAAGTCGGATCGGATCGCGACCAGCTCTCCTTCGCGATCGGTGAATCGATAGCTTTGCCGCGCCGACTCCCGTCCCGTTACTCCCGCGTACGGCTCGGCGAAGTCGATGATCGGCAATACGACTTCGGCGAAGCCGTTGCCTTCGAGCAGCGCGACGAAGCGCGACTCGATGCGCCTCCGCCGCGCCGTCTCTTCAATGAGCAGCGGCCTCGCTCCGGTTGGATATCTCGTTTTTCCCATAAAGCCAAAAACCTCTTCCCGCTGGAGGAAGAGGCTTCGACTTCTCGCGCGATTCGTCGTGCGCCCCTTCCTTTCGGCGGGGCGCGTGTGGACCTACACCCCTACCGTTGATGGTGGTGGTGATGGTGCCGGTGCGCGCGGGTAATGTTCATTTGCGTGTGCAGTCTAGCAGATAATCGCCCGCCATGACTCTCGACGAGCAACTGGCCTACCTCGCCAAAGGCGCGGTCGACCTCATCGAAAAGAACGATCTCAAAACGAAAATTTCCCGCGGCAAGCCGCTCACGATCAAGGTCGGATTCGATCCGACCGCGCCCGACATCCACCTCGGACACACGGTCCTGATGCGCAAGATGCGTCATTTCCAGCAGCTCGGGCATCGCGTGATTTTTCTGATCGGCGACTTCACCGGTCTGATCGGCGATCCCACCGGCAAGAAGACGACGCGTCCCGCGCTGACGAAAGAGGAAGTGCTGCAGAACGCGGAGACGTACCGCAAGCAGGTCTACAAAATTCTCGATCCCGTGAAGACGGAGATCCGCTTCAACTCCGAATGGCTCGGCGCCCTCGGAGCGGAAGGAATGGTGCGCCTCGCGGCGAAGTACACGCTCGCGCGCATGCTCGAGCGCGACGATTTCAAGAAGCGCTTTCAGTCGCAGCAGCCGATCGCGATTCACGAGCTGCTCTATCCGCTCGCGCAGGCCTACGACTCCGTCGCGCTGCAGTGCGACGTCGAGCTGGGCGGCACCGATCAGCTGTTCAATCTGCTCGTCGGACGCGATCTCATGCGCGAGTACGGACTCGAGCCGCAGTGCGTGCTGACGACGCCGCTCCTCGAAGGACTCGACGGCGTCGAGAAGATGTCGAAGTCCCTCGGCAATTACATCGGCATCAACGAAGAGCCGTCGCAGATTTTCGGCAAGGTGATGTCGATCTCGGACGACTTGATGTGGAAGTACTACCTGCTCTGCACCGACCTCGCGCCGTCGGAAATCGAGAGCATCAAAACGTCATCGCATCCGATGGATGCGAAGAAACAACTCGCGAAAACGATCATCCGCGACTTTCACGGCGATGAAGCCGCGGACGCGGCGGAGGCGGAGTTCCGGCGCGTGTTCAGCGAGCGGCAAATACCGACGGATCTCGAAGAGAAGTCATTGCCCGCTTCTCATGAACCGCAGTTGCTGGCCAAAGTGATCACGCTCGCAGGACTCGCGGAGTCGAACAAAGACGCGCAGCGCTTGATCGCGCAAGGCGGCGTGCTGGTGGATGACGTGAAGGTCGATTCGACGCGGCACGCGCTCGACGCGAGCGCGGGGCGGAGCTATCTGTTGAAGGTGGGGAAGCGGCGGTTCGCGAAAATTACGTTTGCGTAGAAATGGAGCGGCGGGCTCTTAGCCCGCCGACTCGTCGCGAGGAAACGGCGGGCTAAGAGCCCGCCGCTCCACAGAAGCAGAAGCAACGTCTTACCGGTACCGCACGGGAATCGTGAGCAGGGACGTCTGTCCGTTGACCGTTGCCTTCACGATCATCTCGCCGGTCTGGCCGCGCAGACCTTCGTTCGCGCCGGTCTGCAGCGTGCCGATCGCGTCGACGAAGCGTGCGTCGGACGGGGAGGAGACGAGCTCGAGGTTCACGGTCTCGCCGAACTCGCCCTTCGCGACCACGCGGAAGAAGATCGGGAAGCCGGTGCCGGTGAAGATGTCGACCGCTCCGTCGAGGACTCCGTCATGGTTGGCGTCGTTGAGGTCGATCGTGCCGTCTTCATTCGCGTCGACGCCGAACTGGATCAGGATGTCGTCGCGCGTCGGAATGGCCGGGACGAACGTCGGGTCGCCGGTGTTGTTGATCGCGCTGCCGTAGAAGATCGCGCTGCCGCTCGAGATGCGCGCGTACACCGCGTCGTTGTTCTGCGGCTCGACCCCGAAGACGGTGTTGACGCCGAGGTTGTACTGCACGTGCTGGCCGGCGGCGTAGGTCGCGTTGGCGGAGCCGGCGACCGTGCCGTTGGCGCGCACGAGCTCCCACTTCAGCGTCGTCGCGGTGACGGCGTAGAGACCGAAGTTGAAGCGCGTGGAGCCGACGGACGAGGGAGCGTTGAGCGTCGCGATCTGTCCGGCCGCGACGGCGTCGGCGCTCTTCACCGCGGGCACGTCCTGTCCGAACTCCGAGCCGTCCGGCGCGCGGTTGAACGTGCGCGACGTAATGGCGAGGTAGCGCTCATCGCGATCGTCGACGGTGAGAACGATCGCGCCGGTGGCGGCGTCAAGACCGAACTTCGACTTCGCGATGTCGGCGATGGAGACGGTCTCCTTCGCGCCGAGGGCGACGCTGACGGGGCCGAGAACAGTGGTGCCCTGATGGAACGCGAGGGAAACGGAGAGAGCGCGCGGCGCGGAGCTGTGCAGCGTCAGCTCGGACTGCCATTGACTGAGATTTGCGCCCGGACCCGTGCCGGCCGCCGGAACGACGAGCGTCGCCGCGCCCGCGGCGACGGGCAGCAGCGCGATTGCGGCTGCGGAGAGAAAGTTACGGAATTTCATGTTGATGCCTCCTTGGCTAAGTTGCCGAGTGATACGGAGGCATCTTGTTATTTGTCTATGGGAAAGGTGGTTGTTTAATTGGTGTGGAAAATGAGGATGGTGCGGCGTGAGTTGATACGGAGCAGCGCTGTGGAGCGTCTAGCGTGCACTGCCCGGGAATGCAGAACGCAGAATGCAGAAGGCAGAATTTAGAAGCCCGCCTGCAGATACATGCGCTCTCCGGCGGATTCTCACTTCTGCCTTCTGCCTTCTGCCTTCCTGGGCAGTGCGCGATGATTCCTCCGACAAGCGCTGCGCGTGCGATCACCGAGAACCGTGCAGTAAACTCCCGCGCGCAATGGCCATCCCTCTTCTCGACCTTAAAAAACAGTACGCCACCATCCGCGACGAAGCACTGCGCGTGACCGCGGAGGTCTATGAATCGCAGCTCTTCATCCTCGGCAAGCGCGTCGATGATTTCGAGCGCGACTTCGCCGCGTACTGCCACACGAAGTACGCGATCGGTGTCTCGTCCGGCACAGATGCGCTACTCGAGGCGCTCATGGTTCTCGGCGTCGGTGCGGGCGATGAGGTGATCGTTCCCGCGCATTCGTTTTTCGCGACTGCCGGAGTCGTCGCGCGGCTCGGCGCGACGCCGGTGTTCGTCGACATCGATCTCGCCGACTACAACGTCGACGTCACGCTGATCGAAGAGAAGCTCACGCCGCGCACGAAGGCGATCATTCCGGTGCACATCTACGGACAGGTCGCGGATATGGACGCGATTCTCGCGATTGCGCAGAAGCACAAGCTCCCTGTCATCGAAGACGCGGCGCAAGCGGTGGGTGCCGACTACAACGGCAAGCGCGCCGGCTCGATGGGTCTCATGGGTTGCTTCTCATTCTTCCCCTCCAAAAACCTCGGCGCGTTCGGCGATGCGGGCGCGATCACGACCAACGGCGAAGCGCTCGCGGAGCAGCTGATCGACTTCCGCGTGCACGGCATGCGTCCGAAATACTTTCACCACTCGGTGGGCGGAAACTTCCGCATCGATGCGCTGCAGGCCGCGATGCTGCACGTCAAGATGCCGCATCTCGAGTCGTGGCACGAAGGACGCCGCCGCAACGCGGACCTCTATCGGCGACTCTTCGCCGGAACCGACGGCATCGTCATGCCGGCCGAACTTCCGGGACGCCGCCACATCTATCACCAGTTCGTCGTCCGCTTCCCGGCAGGACGCGAAACGCGCGATCGCGTGATGGCGCATCTCAAAAGCGTCAGCATCGGCTGCGAGGTGTATTACCCGCTGACGCTCCCGCAGCAGGAATGCTTCCGTGACTTGCCGAGTGCGAAGGAGCAGTACCCGAACGCCGAGGCGGCGGCGGAAACGACGCTGGCGATACCGATCTATCCGGAGCTTTCCGAAGAGCAGATCGGAGAAGTCGTTCGCGAGATACGGCACGCGTTGTGCGGCTGAGCGCGCGGCGGCACTGGTCCGATCGGCGCGCACTGCACCGGAATGCAGAATGCAGAAGGCAGAAGGCAGAATGAAGAAGCCCGCCCACGCTCCGCGTAAGTCTCGGGTGTGGGTGTGCTTCTCAATTCTGCATTCTGCATTCTGCCTTCTGCATTCCCAGCTCGTGCGCGACGAGTGTGCCACGAGCACCGCCCGCGACGAGCCGCAACACGTGCCCGAAATATGATCCCGCTCCGCACCACCCTCGAACGCAAAAAGCCTCCCATCGTCAACGGCGCGCTGGTCGCGGCGAACGTCCTCGTGTTCATCGCGCAGCTCTTCATGGGTGAGCACACGGAGCGCGTGATTCAGACGTTCGGGTTTTTACCGGCGCGGTTGGTCGATCCGGCCGCGTTTCATTACGCGCCGTGGGAAGTGGGGATCACGCTCGTCACCTCGCTCTTTCTGCACGGCGGGTTCGTGCATCTGATCGGCAATCTCATTTATCTCTGGGTGTTCGGCGGGGCGGTGGAGGAGGTGCTGGGGCACGGGCGCTTCCTTCTTCTGTACATCTCGTGCGGCGCGCTCGGGAGTCTGACGCACACGCTGCTCTTTCCGCAGTCGACGGTGCCGTCGATCGGCGCCTCGGGCAGCATCGCCGGTATCCTCGGCGCCTTCCTCGTGCTCCTGCCGCACGCGCGGATCGTCACGCTTTTTCCGCTCGTCGTGTATTGGGCGATGGCGGAGATTCCGGCGGTGCTGTTTCTGCCGATCTGGTTCGGCATGCAGTTCTTCAACGGCTTCCTCTCGCTGCAGGCGGCGCGGCGCGCGTTCGAGGTCGTGGGCATCGCCTGGTGGGCACACGTCGGCGGGTTCCTGTTCGGCGCGCTGATGTCGGTCGTCTTCCGCGCGATGCGAAGAAACGCGACAATGCGCGCGACATGAACCGGCGGCACATCCTCGTCACCGGCGGCGCGGGCTTCATCGGCTCGCACATCGCCGACGCGTTCCTCGAGCGCGGCTGGCGCGTGAGCATCATCGACAATCTCTCGACGGGCACACGCGACAACGTCGACCCGCGCGCGACGCTCATCGAAGCGGACCTGCGCGACGAGAAGACGTTCGCGCTCGTAGACGAACTGCAACCCGAGGTGGTGTGTCATGAGGCCGCGCAAGTCGATGTACGGACGTCGGTGCGCGATCCGGCGGCGGACGCGGAGATCAATGTGATCGCGAGTCTGCGCCTGCTGCAGAAATCGCATGATGTTGGCGTGAAGCGATTTCTCTTCGCGTCGACCGGCGGCGCAATTTACGGCGATCCCGTCGAAGTGCCGCAGAGCGAGGACCATCCGCGCATGCCGCTCTCGCCGTACGGCTGCGCGAAGCTCGCCGTCGAGCACTACCTCGACTACTACCGTAAAGTGCACGGCCTGGCGACCGTCGCGCTGCGCTACGCGAATGTGTACGGACCGCGCCAGAACGCGCACGGCGAAGCGGGGGTCGTGGCGATCTTCGCGCGAAAAATGCTGCGCGGCGAAGACGTCACGATCAACGGCAACGGCGAGCAGACGCGCGACTACGTGTATGTCGCCGATGTCGTCGCCGCGAACGTCGCCGCGGTCGAGCGATCGCTCACCGGCGCGTACAACGTCGGTACCGGCGTCGAGACGAGCGTCAACGAATTGCACGCGCGGCTCGCCGACACCGCGGGCACGGCGCGCAAACCGTTGCATGGCCCGGCGAAAACCGGCGAGCAGATGCGCAGCGTCCTCGACGGCCGCGCGCTGCGCGAGCTCGCGCACCTCCCGCCGCCTGTCCCGCTGTACCAAGGACTAACCCTCACGATGGAGTGGTTTCGGCAGGCGCAACCCGATGGGACGCGTCGCTAAGAACGTCGTTGCCGGCACCTTGCGAGAGCGGCCGGTGGTGCGCGTGTTCCGCGCCGCCTTTCGCGCATGGCCCTTTCTGCACGGGCGCGGCTGGATTCTGCGCGCGGCGCGCGCGGTGCTGCGCGACGATCCGGTCGCGATCGACATCGGCGGCGCGTTCATCGAAGGAACGCTCGATGACTGGATGGTGCTCTGGACATTCATGGTGGAGCACGAGCGCGACGCGCCGTTCCAACGCTCGCTCGCGCTCCTGCGTCCCCACGACGTCGCGTTCGACGTCGGCGGAAACCTCGGCATCTGGTCGCTGCTCGCCGCCGTCCGCGGAAGCCGCGTGGTCGCGTTCGAGCCCGTACCGCAGATGGTCGAGCGCTTCCGCGCGCACGTGCGGCTCAACGGCCGCGAGGACATCGTCCTGAATCCGTTCGCGCTCGGCGCCGAAGAAGGATCGCTGCCATTCTTCGCTGACGCGCACGGGAACAGCGGCGCGTCGTCCTTCGTCCGCCGTTCCGATTCCGACATCGAGATTCGGGTGCCGGTAAAAACACTCGACGCGTACATCGGCGAGCATGGAGTCGAGCGCGTCGATCTCCTGAAGATCGACGTCGAAGGGGCTGAGTTGCAAGTCTTTCGCGGCGCGCAACGCTTGTTGTCCTCCGATCGCGCGCCGATCATTTTTTTCGAGGCGAGCGCGAAACATGCGGCGCGCTTCGGCGACTCGATTCGCGGCGTGAAGGATTTCCTCGCCGGCTGCGGCTACAGGATCTTTCGATGGGATGGCCGCGTGTGGACCGATGTCACCGCGGATGAGCCGCGGCGGCACGAGGACTTGTTTGCGATGAAGCCGCACCACGAGCCGCGCATGACGGAAGTGCGCCGTTGAAGACAGTCTCGGTCGTCATTCCGACGTACAACCACGCCGCGTACATTCGCGAGGCCATCGAGAGCGCGCTGGCGCAAACGTACACGCCACTCGAGGTGATCGTGGTCGACGACGGCTCGACGGATGATACGCCGCGTGTGCTGGCCGGGTTCGGCGATCGGATCCGCGCTCTGCACCAACAAAATGCCGGCGTCGGCGCCGCGCGCAACCGCGGCGGACGCGAGGCGCGCGGTGAATATCTCGCGTTTCTCGACTCGGACGACATCTGGCTGCCGGACAAGCTCGCATTGCAGATGGCCGAGCTCGAGCGCGATCCGGCGCTCGGGCTCGTCCATTGTGCAATGCAGTCGTTCGATCCGGACGGACGGGTCATCGACGCCCATCTCGGCGGCACGGGCGGATGGATCGCCGTCGACATGCTGCGCTACGGCCAGGCGATCTCCGGCAGCAAGATGGTCGTCCCGAAACGTGTGTTCGAAGAAGTCGGCGGATTCGATCCGACATTGCCGCCGTCCGAGGATTGGGACTTCTGTTATCGCATCGCCACGCGATATCCGGTCGGATATGTCGATCGCGTGCTGCTTCGCTACCGCTTACACGGCGGAGGGATTCACTTGAACATCCCGAGGCTGGCCAGCGGCATGCTCCGCGCGCTCGACAAGGCATTCGCGGCGCCGGATCCGGTCATTCAATCGCATCGCCGCTACTCGTACGGCCGCGTCCACATGATCATCGCCGGCTGCTACTACCAAAACCGCGATCTGCCCGGGTTTTTTCGGCATCTCATGAAAAGCCTTCGGTACGATCCACGAAACATTACGCATGTAGCAGGTTATCCGGTGCGGCTGATGTTGCGTGCAATCTCTCGATAATCTATCGCCGCGCCACCCCGAAGGCGATCGTCTCCTCGGCGTGAATCGTCGCGTGCTCGATGTAGACGTCGTAGTCGAGTTGCTGCAGCAGCTGCGGGATCGTCAGGAGGTCGTCGATGCTGTGGTAGATCGACACCGCCAGCTTCGGTGCAAAGGTGCGGATCGTGTTTCGCGCGCCGTGCAACACCGGGATTTCCGCTCCTTCGACGTCGAGCTTGATGAAGTCGATCCGGCCCGCCTGTGAGGCGAAGTCGTCGATCGAGATCGACTCGGCCGCGATCGATCCGGCGCCGATTTTCGTTGCGGGACCCGCGTCAGAGAACCGCAGCTCTTCTCCTGATTTGCTCCACAGCGCCTTTTCCACGACCTCGATCCGCTCCGCGAGCCGCGGATTGCGCGCGAGGTTGCGTCGCAGCACTTCGAGGTTGTGCGCTTCGAACTCGAACACGAACACTTTTCCCGTCGGCGCGCGGTCGGCGAAGTAAAGCGCGGTGTCGCCCCAGCATCCGCCGCCGTCGATCACGACATCGTGTTCGCCTGCATCGACGACGACGCCGGAGCGATCGAATCGATACTCGCGGATGAAGAATGAATTGAGGATGTTCATCGGATGCGCTTCGAGCTCGATCGTGCCGCTCGCGCCCGGAAGTCGATAGAGATCGAGCTCGTAGTCGCCCGCGCGCGAGACTCCGCGCTCGACGAGCGCGTCGCGCTGCACGGACTCGACGCACTGCCAGAAAAACGCGTCGTTGCGCGGCAGGCGATAGTGGCGGCCGCCGAGGATACGGAACGCGCAGAGATCGAGCAGCAGGCGGGAGGATGCGGGATCGCTCAACGCCGGACCGGCGGTGCGAAGCATTGCGAGCAGCGCGCGCGCCGACGTACGGACGCCGATCCGATCGGGTCGTCTCTTGCCCGGGAATCGAAAAGGATCGACGTTCTTCGCGACGCTCGCATGAAAACCGCTGACGAGTTTGCGGAGCAACTGGATGCGGTCAGGCATGACTTCGCACCACCGCGATGATCGATCCGCGATTCTGCTCTTCGCGCACGATGTCGAGATGATTTCGCATCAGTTGCTCGCGCAGGATCGACGGCGTGTATTCGCGCACGTGATCGGCGTCCGCATAGAAACGGCAGCCGAGTTGATGGCGGACGGCGTTGAGCGCATCGGCTTCGAAATTCGGCACTTCGATGATGAGCGTGTCCGCGGCGCGGGCCATCATTTGCAGAAAAGAATCGACGTCCTCGATGTGCTCGAGGACGTGCACGAGCAGCGCCACGTCGAAATGGCGCTGTCCGATCACGTTCACGAGATTGCCGGCGATGTACTCGACGTTCGTCTCCGTCGTCTCGCGCAGCGCTTCGCGAATCGCATCGGCGTTCGTGTCGACGCCGGTGACGCGCGACGCATACCGCGCCGCGATGCGCGTCCAGCGTCCTGGTCCGCAGCCCGCGTCGAGAACAGTTGCGCCGGGCGAGACGAATTCGCGCAACAGCTCTTCCGGAATTCCGCGCGCGTCCGTTTGAAATTTTCGACCCAACACGTCACTCGCGAGCTCGAACGCGAGGCGCCACGCGAGCCATGCGACGTTGAGAAAGAAGCGAAGAACGAACTTCGCGCCGAACACGAACCGCGCGGCGCGCATCAATCGATAGGCGATCGAGATTGCGAGCGAGCGCGGTTTGCGACGCGCCATCGCGAGGTCGGCTTCGTTCATCCCACAACCCTTCGGATCATGCGTACGAGCGGTGGCGCGAACGCCATCATGCCGGCCATCCAGCGCTGGCGATTCCATGGCGGCGCGGCGAAGCGGATGCGCGCGAGTTTGCGCGCGCCGGCGCTGTCGCCGCTGTTGTAGCGCTCGACCGCTTCCCAGTAACTCTGAATTCCGCGGATCGTCTTGTCGAAGCGGTGGTCGAGATAGTCGTTGATGTGCGAGTACATCTGCACGACCGCGCGCACGCGGTCGGCGTTCGCGATCATGCTGAAGACGCCGCCGGGATGCAGGCGATAGACGGCCATGACGCGATCGATGAGCGCGATGTCGCCGTGCCGCGCGTTGATCACGTGCAGCGGCAGGTCGGCGATGCGGAGCCCGGAATACCAGTCAGGAAACCCTTCGTCCGCCCGATTGCGAAACATCACGCTCGCTGTCGGAATGTACGTTCCACGCTCGATGAGATCGACGAGCGAAGTGCGCCGCGGAATGCGGCCGCGCGGCGAGCGATACGCCTCCGCACTTCCTTCGCGTACGGCGCGCACGGGATGAAAACAGATCGCGTACTCGCGCTGCGTCTCGAGAAGATCGTGCTGCAGCTGCAGCTTCTGTTCGTCGATCCAATAGTCGTCGCCTTCCAGCAGCGCGATGTATTTGCCGCGGCACTCGAGCAATGTGGCGGCGAGATTGCCGCCGACGCCGAGGTTGTGCGGGCGGCGGTGCACGCGCAGTCGCGGAGCGTGTGCGCGCTCGAGCTCCGCGAGAATTTGCGAGGTCGCATCCGTCGACGCATCGTCGCCGACGACGATCTCGTAGTCGAACGTCGTCGTCTGCGCGAGCGCGCTCTCCACCGCCTGCCGGATGAACTGCTCGTGATTGAACGTGATGATGCAGACGCTGACCGCGGGCGGCGAGGGCATGCGATCAGGTTCCGGTCACGGCCGCGCGCAGGAAGCCGCAGATGAAATCGATATCGTCTTCGCTGACCGCGGTGCCGGTCGGGAGGACGAGCGTGCGCTGCACGAGATCTTCGGTGCGCGGCAGCAGCAGTTGGTTGTGTGGCGCGAGCGATCGATACGGCTCCATGCGATGGCAACCGGGATAGAAATAGCGCCGCGCGTAGATGTCCTGCTTCCAGAGCGCGTCGACGATCGCGTCGCGCGACGACGCGGAGCGCTCGTTGTCGATCTCGACGACGATGTATTGATAGTTCGTCCGGTCGCGATCGTCGTACTCGAGCATGCAAATCGCCGGAATGCCGGCGAGTCCGGCGCGGTAGCGCTCGTAGTTCGCGCGGTTCACGTCGATGAACTGCTGGATGCTCTCGAGGTTCGTGATCCCCATCGCCGCGGCGATCTCGCTCATCTTCCCGTTCGTGCCGATCGAGACGACGTCGTCGTAGCCGGCGAACCCGAAGTTCGTCATCAGCCGCATCTTCCGCGCGAGCGTCGCGTCATTCGTAGCGATCGCGCCGCCTTCGAACGTGTTGAAGAACTTCGTTGCGTGAAAGCTGAAGACCTCCGCCGTGCCGAAGTTGCCGACCATCACGCCGCCGCGCGAGCAGCCGAATGCGTGCGCCGCGTCGAAGAGCAACGCGAGCTCGTGACGCTCCGCAACGCGCGTCAGCGCCTCGACGTCGCACGTCCGTCCCCACAAATGCACGCCCATGATGCCGGTCGTGCGCGGCGTGATGCGCATCTCAACCTCTTCCGCGTCGAGCATGTGGGTGTGCGGATCGATGTCGCAGAAGACCGGCGTGATCTCCTGCCATTGCAGCGCGTGCGCGGTGGCGACGAACGTGAACGACGGCACGATCACTTCGCCGCACAGCTCCAGCGCCTTGATCGCGATCTCCAGCGCGACCGTCGCGTTGCAGACGGCGACGACGTGCTGCACGCCGAGCCAGGCGGCGAGTCTTTGTTCGAGCTCGTTGACGAACGGACCGGAATTCGTGAGCCAGCGGCGATCGAGCAGATCGTTGAAGCGCGCCATCAGAGCATCGCGATCGCCGATGTTCGGACGTCCGACGTGCAGCTTTTCTTTCGACGCGCGCACGAGCGTCACTCGTTCCTCCTGATGACGCGCGCCGGAACGCCGTACGCGATCACGTCCGAGGGGATGTCGTCGACGACGACCGCGCCGGCGCCGATGATCGTGTTGCTGCCGACGCTGCATCCGTCGATGATCGTCGCGCCGGCGCCGATCCACGACGCCGCACCGACGCGCACGCGGCCGGAGAGGTGCGCGCCGGGCGCGATATGTACTCCCTCATCGATCGCGCAGTCGTGATCGACGCTCGCGCTGGTGTTGATGATCGCGTTCTCGCCGATCGTCGCGTACGGATTAACGACCGCGTTCGCGGCGATGACGCTGCCGGCGCCGACGCGCGTACTTGCGGCGATGACGGCGCTTGGATGAATCGCCGTCGCGAGCATGAAGCCTGCGCCGGTGGCGAAGCGCGCGGCCTCCAATCGGCCCGCGCAATGTCCGAATGCCACGACGAGATGCGCGATGCCGCGCGCGCGCTGCGCGGCGAGACATTCGCGTCCGCCGAGGATCGTTGCGCCTTCGAATTGATGGCCGGAGTGCTCGGGATGTTGATCATCGAGGAAGCCGGCGATCTCGTATGTGCCGGCGACGCGAATGATGTCCGCGACCACGCGTGCGTGTCCCGACGCACCCCAAATGATCAGCTTCGACGGCATTCCTGCCTTGTAACAGATCGCGTGCGAGAATACGACTCTGGCCAGTCTACCGAGCGATCCGATCGAATCGCGCCGCAGTCACGAATGGGATCTCGCCGCCGGCGCGACGAATTATGTGGTTCTCATCGGCGGTCACGTCCTCGGCATCCTCTGTTCTCTTCTCTCCGCCTGGATCGCCACGCGCTTCCTCGGGCCCGCCGGATACGGACACGTTGCGCTGCTCATCGCGGCATCGCTGTTCCTGATGGTGACGACGAACTGGACGGCGACGGCGGTTGTGCGTTTCGGCGTGCGTGAGTTCGTCGACACCGGACGCATCGCCGGCGTCTTCTGGACGCGCGGGCTCATCCTCTTCATCAACCTCTTGGTCATCCTCGCGACGTCGCCGCTTTGGCTGCGTCCCCTCACGTCCGCGATGCGCGTTCCATCCGAGCTCGCGCCGTTGCTCCTGTTTCATCTCACCGCGTCGGTGATCTGGTATCACATGCAGCAGTCGCTGATGGCGGTGAAGCTGCCGAAGCTCGGCGCGACACTGCTGACGTTCGAGCGCGTCGTCATCGTCGTCTCACTGCTGGCGATGGTGACGCTGGGCATGACGTCGTTGCGCGCGGTCGTCGCCGCGTACATCGTCGCGCCGTTTTTCTGCATCGCCATCGCGTTCGTGATCCTGCGGCGAATGATTTTTCCGTGGACGCGCGTCGCGCCGGAGCGCGTGCGTGAGTTGCTCCGTTTCTCCGTGCCGTTGCTGCCGACGGCGTTCGTGTCGTACTTCTCGTCGAGCTATCTCGACTCGTTCCTGATCGCGCGATTCATGGACGTGGCGGCGGTCGGCGTCTATGCGGTCGGCTATCAATTCGCGGGCGCGAGCATGATGCTGATCGTCCTCGCGGGCTCGCTGCTGCAGCCGTTCTTCGTCAGCGTCGCGCCGGAGATGCAGGAGCAGCGGATCCGTTTGTACGCGACGCGCGTGCTGCCCGTCATCACGCTGGTCTGGTCGCTCGCGACCGTGACCGGGGCCGCGATCGGCGGCCCGCTGCTGCTCGCCGTATTCGGCGCGCGCTACGCGGCGATCGTGCCGGTGTTGTGGCCGATGATGGCGAGCCTCGCGATCAGCGGACCGGCGGTGGCCGGGTATTTCCAAATCGCCTACGCAACGAACCGCACGCACATCGTCGCGATCAACGCGATGGTCGGCGCGCCACTGAACATCGTGTTCGATCTCCTTCTCATCCCGCGCTACGGCCTCGTCGGCTGCGCGTGGGGAACCGTGCTCACATACGCCGTCTGCGTGATCGTGACGACGTCGCTCTCCGACCGCGCGATGAACGCGAGCACCTGGTGGAACGCGATCTCGACCCTGCCCGCGATTGCGGCCGCGCTCGTGGCATTGCTGTACGGACCGCTGTTCGCAATTTGCGCCGCGCTCGTTGTTGCCGCGGTGATCATCGCGATGCGGCGGGCGGAGGTGGGGGAGGGAACGAGGATATTGTCGCGCGTGTTGCGCTGGCGAAGAGCTCCTTTGTCATCCTGAGGCGCGAAGACGCCGAAGGATCTCGAAAATGCGACGGCCTTGTATTCGGAGATCCTTCGCCGCGCTGCGCCGGCTCAGGATGACGTGGAGTTTTTCTCCCTCCTGAGCGTTCATTATCATCATCAATCATGTGCGGCCTCGCGGGTTTTCTCGGCGGACGTCTGAGCGGCGACGAGCGGCGTGCAACCGTCGTCGCGATGACGGATCGCATCGCGCATCGCGGTCCCGACGACACCGGTCAATTTTTTGACGACCGCGACGGGCTCGCGCTCGGCTTTCGCCGCCTCTCGATCGTCGATCTCTCGCCGGCCGGACATCAGCCGATGGTGTCGGCGAGCGGGCGCTACGTCCTCGCGTTCAACGGCGAGGTCTACAACTTCGAGTCGATCCGGCGCGATCTGATCGACACCGGCAACGCGCCGGCGTTTCGCGGTCACTCCGACACGGAAGTGATGCTCGCCGCGATCGAAGCGTGGGGCGTGGAGAGCGCGGTGCGGCGCTTCGTCGGCATGTTCGCGATCGCACTGTGGGATCGCGAGGAGCGCACGCTGTTTCTCATCCGCGACCGCGTCGGTGTGAAGCCCTTCTATTACGGCTCGACCAACGGCACGTTTTTCTTCGCCTCGGAGCTGAAAGCGCTGCACGCGCATCCGGAGTTCGAGCCGGAGATCGACCGCGACGCGCTCGCGCTCTACTTCCGCTACACGAATGTCCCAGCGCCATTCACCATCTATCGCGGCATCCGCAAGGTGATGCCGGGCACGATCGTCGCCGTCAACGCGCGCGGCGAAACGCGCGAGATCACGTACTGGTCCGCTGCCGCGGTCGCCGAGCACGGCGCGACGCATCGATTCGCCGGCAGCGAAGACGAAGCAGCCGATCGACTCGACGCCTTGCTGCGCGACGCCGTCGGACTGCGCATGATCGCCGACGTGCCGCTCGGCGTGTTTCTCTCCGGCGGCATCGACTCGTCGATCGTGACGGCGATGATGCAGGCGCAGAGCAGCGCGCCGGTGAAGACGTTCTCGATCGGATTCGCGGAAGAAGACTTCAACGAGGCTGTGCACGCGGCGCGAGTCGCGAAGCACCTCGGCACGCAACACACCGAGATGTACGTCACCGCGAGCGAAGCGCTCGCGGTCATTCCGAAACTCCCGTCGATGTACGACGAGCCGTTTGCCGACTCCTCGCAGATCCCGACGCATCTCGTGTCCGCGCTGGCGCGGCGACACGTGACCGTCAGCCTCTCCGGCGACGGCGGCGACGAGTTGTTCGGCGGCTACTACCGCTACTTCCTCGGGCAAAAAGCGTTCAAGAAAATCTCGATCGTTCCGCGTCGGCTGCGCCGCGTCGCCGGCCGCGCGATCACGTCGATTCCGAAAAAGGCGTGGGACCGCGCGCTGTGGACCCAGAACCGCGCCGGCGACCGCATTTACAAGCTCGCACGGATCATGGAGACGACCGACGAAGACGCGATGTACTTCGAGCTCGTCACGCACTGGCGCGACGTCGTCGCCGGCGCGCGCGAGCACGATATCCCGCTGACCGACCGCACGCGCTGGCCGCAGCTGAACGATCCGATCGAGCGGATGATGTTCTTCGACCTGATCTCGTATCTGCCCGACGACATCCTCACGAAAGTCGATCGCGCGAGCATGGCCGTCAGCCTCGAGGCGCGCGAGCCGCTCCTCGATCACCGGCTCATCGAGTTCGCCTGGTCGCTGCCGCTGCGCATGAAAGTGCGCGACGGCAAAGGCAAGTGGCTCTTGCGCAAAGTGCTGTACCGCTACGTGCCCGAGGCGCTCATCGAGCGGCCGAAGATGGGCTTCGGCGTTCCGGTCGGCGCATGGACGCGCGGCCCGCTGCGCGAGTGGGCCGAGTCGCTGCTCGACGCGCGTCGCTTACGCGAAGACGGATTGCTCGACGTCGACCGCATCCGCGGCATCTGGCGCGCGCACGTCAATGGCCAAGGCGACTGGCAATATCACCTCTGGACCGTGCTGATGTTCCAGGCGTGGCACGAAGAGTGGCGCGCCGGCGCGCCGCACGTGCCGCAGACTCTCGTCGCAGGCGGTCGCGGCTGAACATCACCAGACGCGCGGCCGGTTCCTGGCTCGAGAGTGCGGCGCGGCTGGGTTATGCCGCGAAGGGCGTGACCTACGGAATCGCCGGATTGCTCACCACGGCTGCGGGCCTTCACAAAGGCGGCACCACCGCCGACCGCCGCGATGCGATTCGGTTCATCGCAGGCGCACCGTTCGGACGCATGATGCTGTTCCTCATTGCGATTGGACTCATCGGATACGCGATCTGGCGCGTGGTGAGCGCGATCAGCGATGCGGAGCATCACGGCGCGGATGCGAAGGGCGTGTTGCTTCGTGCCGGCAGCTTTGTACGCGGAGTCTTCTATGCCGCGTTTGCGTACAGCGTCGTGCAACTCCTTCTTCGCCGCGGAAATGGCGGCCAGGGGAGTGACACTGCCAGCAGGCACTGGACGTCCCGTGCCATGGGTTGGAATGGACCGTGGCTGGTGGCGATCGCCGGACTCGTGCTGATCGGCTATGCAGCGTGGCAGTGCTATCGCGCCGCGAGTGACAAAGTCACCGAACGATTAGACCTCGCGCGGGTCGAACATCGGGCGCGTACAGTGCTGGTGACCTTGTCCCGCTTCGGCGTTGCCGCGCGGGGGTTGATCGTCGGCGTGATCGGAGTCTCTCTGGTCCGGGCATCGCTGGATCGAAATCCCCATGAAGCGCGAGGAATGTCCGGAGCCCTTCGCCAACTGCGCGCCCTTCCGCTGGGAAGTTGGATCCTGGTGATCGTCGGACTCGGCCTCGTGTCCTACGGCGTCCATGCGTTCATCAACGCCCGCTATCGGCGGATTCGTGCGGCGTAGACTCATGACAGAGCCCCTCATCCGGCCTTCGGCACCTTCTCGCCGCACGGAGGAGAGCGGGCGTCCCGCCCGCCCCCCGGGAGGCGGGCAGGATGCCCGCTCTCCTCGGCAAGGGGCGAGAACCTGCGCATGACGCGATCCCTCTACATCTGCTACTTCGGCCTGCGCGAGCCGCTCGTGCAGACGCAGGTGCTGCCGTATTTGCGCGAGCTCGCGAAGTCGGGCGCGGCGATTTTTCTGCTGACGTTCGAGGCGCAGCGTTGGGATCAGGCACAGGCGCGTGAGCAGTTGCGCGCGGATGGCATCGAATGGTTCGCATCGCGCTATCACAAGCGGCCGACGGTGCCGGCGACGTTGTTCGACATCCTCGCCGGCGCCCTGCGCGCGATCTGGATCGTGCGGCGCAACGGCATCGGCATCATTCACGCGCGGAGTCACGTGCCGGCGCTGATGGGCGCGATCGCGAAACGGTTCACGCGCGCGAAGCTGCTGTTCGACATTCGCGGACTGATGGCCGACGAGTATGCAGAGTCGGGGAACTGGCGCGCGGACGGTTGGCTGTATCGCGTCGCGAAGCGCGTCGAGCGATTTCTGCTGCGCACGTCCGACGCGTTCGTGGTGCTGACCGATCGCGCGCGCGCGGAGTTGTTCGCGAATGAGGCGAAGCCGGTCGCAGTGATTCCGTGCTGCATCGATCCGGCGCGCTTCGCGGGAGTGGTGCGCGCCTCCGGCTCGCCTGCGGGCGGCGGATCGGAAGGCGCGCCGGAGGCGCGCACCACGCCGATCGTGATCGTCTATGTCGGCTCCCTCGGCCACACGTACATGCCGCGCGAGATGGCGGAGTTTTTCGCGGCGGCGAAAGCGGCCGACGCGCGCGTGTTTCCGCTCATCCTCACGCAGAGCCGTCCCGAGCTCATTCGCGAGCATCTCGCCGCCTTTGGCTTCGCATCGGACGAGTATCGCGTCGGCTTCGCCAGCGCCGCCGAGCTGCCTTCGCATCTCGCGGCGAGCGACATCGCGATCTCGTTTGTGCGGCCCGGCTATTCGAAGCTCGCCAGCTCGCCGACGAAATTCGCCGAGTATCTCGCCTGCGGTTTGCCGGTGATCTCGACGCGCGGCATCGGCGATCTGGACGCGCAAATCGCGAATGCGCGCGCCGGCGTGCTGCTCGACGGCCTCGATCGCGCGAGTTATCGACGCGCATTCGAAGCCGTCCAGGAGTTGCGCCGCGACGAAGCGCTGCCGCGCCGCTGCCGCGCGCTGGCGATGAGCGAGTACGATCTGCACGCGGTTGGCGGCGCGCGATACGCGCGCATCTACGCACGCCTGCAGGAACGATGAGTGAACGATTGCGCGTCCTCGCGCTGGCGACGTATCCGGTCGAAGCCGCCGCTTCGCGCTATCGCATCGTGCAGTTCATCGACGCGCTGGCCGCGCGCGGCATCGACGTCACGTTCTCGCCGTTTCTCGACCGCGAGCTGTTCGACGCGCTCTACACGCCGCGAAAGCTCGTTCTCCGCTCGCCGCGATTCGCGTTCCGTCTCGCGCGCCGCGTCGCCGACGTGATCCGCGCAACGCGCGCCGACGTCGTGTGGCTGCAGCGCGAGGCGATGCTCTTCGGACCGCCGGTCGTCGAGCGCATCGTGCGCGCCCTCGGTCGCCCGATCGTGCTCGATCTCGACGACGCGACGTATCTCGCGAGCGACAGCCCGGTGTACGGACGGCTCGCGTCGTGGTTGAAGTGGCCGAGCAAGAATGAACAGCTCATCCGCTGGTCGTCGGCGGTGATTGCGGGCAATGAAACGATCGCGGCATATGTCGAGAGCGTTGGGAAGCCGGCGGTGATCGTGCCGACGATCGTCGATTTGAACGTGTTCACGCCGTGTGAATCCGATCGCGCGACTCCGGTCATCGGCTGGATCGGCACGCACTCGACGTACAAATTTCTCCAGCCGCTGCTGCCGGTGCTGTCCGAGCTCGGACGCGAGCATGAGCTTTCGCTGCGCATCGTCGGCTCGGGATTCGAGCGGATCGAGATCCCGCACGTGCAGGTTGAAGCAAAACGCTGGCAGCTCGAAGAGGAAGTATCGGACTTCCAATCGCTCGACATCGGGCTCTATCCGCTCGATGACGACGCGTTCACGCGCGGCAAGTCGGGATTCAAGGCGATCCAGTACATGGCCGCGGGCGTGCCGTTCGTGATGAGCCCCGTCGGTGTCTGCGCGACGATGGGCATCGACGGACGCACGCACCTTCTCGCGCGCGACGCGGATGAATGGCGCGGGCACCTCGCAACACTCCTGCGCGACCGCGAGCTGCGGCGGGCGATGGGACGCGCGGGGCGCGCGTACGCCGAGGAAAACTATCGGTTGGAGGAGCAGGTGGAGAAGATTGCGGACGTGCTGCGAGGCGCCGCAAAGCGTTTTGCATGAGACGCAAAATTTGTGCGGTTGAGGCGGCTTGACGGAAGAGCATCCCCATCCGTAACCTGTTGCCTAACTTTCCTCGGAGGTGTGCGTGTTCCTGGTCGCCGCTCAGACGTTTGCGACGGCATTGGCCTGTTACGGGCTGTGGCGGCTGCTGCGCATCATCAGCGGATCAGGACGCATCCCCGCGCTCATCGTCGCCCTTGGCTTCTCCGCGCGTGCGCTTCTCTCGGTTGCGCTTTTCTGGGTCTCGTACCTCCGCCTGCCGCTCGGCCGCTCGCTGCAGCTCGGCCGCGGCTTCTGGTTCTACGGCGTCGATGCCGAGTATTACTTCGGCTATGCGCTCGAGACTCTGAGCCGCGGAGCCACGGCGATCCTCCATGTGTCGCCGAGCTACCCGGCGCGTGTATTCGTGCAGGTGATCGCGGTGGCGGTCCAACTCTTCGGACCGATTCCGTCAGTCGGCATTCTCATCAACTGCTTTACCTACCTCGGCCTCTGTCTGCTCATCGCGCGCCTCGGCACACAGGACGCGCGCATCACGCCGGTGACGACCGCCGCGCTTGCGGCGATCAGCTTCGCCCCCGCCTCGATCCTGAACTCGACGCAGATGCTGAAAGATCCGTTCTTTCACTTTCTGCTCGTCGTCGCGCTCGTCGTCTCGCTGAAATGGCACGACCTCTGGACATCCGCCGACGCGAGCGGACGCCGGCGCGTCGCCGGACTTTTTGGTTGCGCGCTGCTGCTGCTGCTCTGCGCGTACGCGATCACGACGATCCGCTGGTACTTCGGGATTCTGCTGCTCGTCTCCTGCGCGGTCCTGTTCCTGTGGCAAATGATCACCGCGCGGCAACGAGTCGCCGCGATCGTCGTGAACCTCGCGATGCTGGTGCTGCTCGCGCGCGTCGCCGACGCCGGCGGCCTCGATGACATTCCGGACTACGTGCGCGACATCCTTCGCATGCGCGCCGCACCACGCACGATCGCCTCACTGCCGAAGTCAGTCGTCAGCAACGTCGAAAACGTGCGCGTCGGCTTCGAGCGAACACCTGGCGCGACGAACATCAAGCCGGGTGGCGTAGTCGCGACCACGACCGCTGCACCACCACCACCACCACCTCCCGTCGAAACGGTGCCTCCGGCCGTCACGTCCGCCTCCGTCATCGACAGTGGAGCGGCGACCGCCTCCGTCGCCGAGGCGAAGCCAAAGCCCGAACCCGTCATCACAAAACCGCCCGTCGTGCCGCAGGAAACGAAGCCCGTCGTGCCGCAGGAAACGAAGCCGGTCGCAACGACGGCGATCGCAACCAAGAAGAGGATCGCACCCACGAAGACGATCGCACCCACGAAGACGATCACAACCACGACGACCACGCCTCCGCCCGCGACGACGTCCATCGCGGAGCCCGCGCCGCCGCCACCGCAAACACAAACCGCGATTGCGCAAGCAACACCGGCAGAGAAGCCGAAGAAACCGCGCCCGCGAAAGAAACCGGCTGCTCCCGCGAAGTCGGTCGTCGTCGCGGAAAAGGCACCCGCACCTGTCGTTGCGAAACCAGCGGTGCAGCCCGCGCCGCCTCCCGTCAACCCCGCACCCTCAAACCCGACTCCCTCCTTCGATCCCTCGCAGAACGTGAAACAACGCTTCCTCTCCAGCGTCGCCGCCACGTTCGTTCCGCGCGCGATCGCGCAGAGGCTCGGATGGATCCGCATGGGCGGAGGCCGTGGCTTCTGGTTCTTCGCGGACATCGACACGATCGTCTTCGACATCGTGCTGCTGTTCGCCCTCATCACCTGCGCGCGCCAACTGCTGCGCAGTCGCGGGCGCATGACGCCGATGTTCGTGATGGTCGTGCTGCTGTTCATGGTGGCCGCCGTGCCGCTGATCTACGCGATCGCGAATTTCGGCACGCTGTTCCGGCATCGCCAGATGATCTACCTCGGTCTCTGTCTGTTGCCGGTCGCGCTCGCGCATCGACAGCGGCAGCAGCAGAAGGAAGAGCAGCCGCCCGAACCGGCCGCGATGTAGATAGAATCCGCGCCCGATGCGAAAAGGAATCATTCTGGCCGGCGGCTCGGGGACTCGTCTCTACCCGATCACGTCGGTGGTCTCGAAGCAACTGCTGCCGGTGTACGACAAGCCGATGATCTATTACCCGCTGACGACGCTCATGCTCGCCGGCATCACCGACTTCCTCGTCATCACCACGCCGCCGGACCAGGCGCTGTTCAAACATCTCCTCGGCGACGGCAGCCAGTGGGGGCTCTCGATCTCGTACGAAAAACAGGAAACGCCGCGCGGACTCGCCGACGCGTTCATTCTCGGACGCGATTTCGTCGGTGACGATCCGAGCTGCCTGATTCTCGGCGACAACATCTTCTATGGACACGGATTGACCGAGGCGCTGAAGCGCGCGACGGAGCGCAGCGAAGGCGCGACCGTATTCGCGTATCGCGTGCACGATCCGCAGCGCTACGGCGTCGTTGAGATCACGGAAAACGGACGCGCGGTCTCGATCGAAGAGAAACCTCCGGAGCCGAAGTCGAACCTCGCGGTGACGGGTCTCTATTTTTACGACAACGAAGTCGTCGACATCGCCGCGAATCTGAAACCGTCACGGCGCGGAGAGCTGGAGATCACGGACGTGAATCGCGTCTATCTCGAGCGCTCGAACTTGTACGTCGAGCAGTTGGGCCGAGGCTATGCGTGGTTCGATACCGGCACGCAGGAGTCGCTGCTCGCGGCCGCGAATTTCGTCGGCGCGGTGGAGATGAGGCAGGGCTTGAAAATCGCCTGCCCGGAAGAAGTCGCGTTCCACACCGGCGCGATCGATGCGGCGCGCGTCCGCGCGCGCGCGTCGGAGCTCAAAAACAGCACGTATGGGCGGTACCTGCTCTCGATTGTCGAGGAGGACCGATAGGACCAATAGGACAGATAAGACCTATAGGGTCCTATTCGTCCTATCGGTCCTATTAGTCCTATCGCCCTCCGCCCTCGGATAGAATCCCGCCGCCTTGAAGATTCTCGTCACCGGCGCCGCGGGCTTCATCGGCTACCACGTCTCGCGCCGTCTGCTCGAGCGCGGCGACGACGTCGTCGGTATCGACAATCTCAACGACTACTACGATCCGTCGCTCAAAGAAGCGCGCCTCGCAATGCTGCGCGAGTTTCCCCGCTTCGCGTTCGAGCGCATCAACATCCACGACGCGGACGCGATGGCGAACTGCTTCGCGTCGCATCGTCCCGCGCGCGTCGTGAACCTCGCGGCGCAGGCGGGCGTGCGCTACTCGCTCACGAATCCGCACGCGTACGCCGACAGCAACATCACCGGCTTCCTCAACGTCCTCGAAGGCTGCCGGCACAACGGTGTCGAGCATCTCGTGTACGCGTCGTCGAGCTCCGTCTACGGCGCGAACACGCAGCAGCCGTTCTCCGAACATCAGAACGTCGATCATCCGGTGTCGCTCTACGCCGCCACGAAAAAAGCGAACGAGCTGATGGCGCACACGTACGCGCATCTCTTCCAACTGCCGACCACGGGACTGCGCTTCTTCACCGTGTACGGACCGTGGGGACGGCCGGACATGGCGCTGTTCAAATTCACGCGCGGCATTCTGAGCGGCGAGCCGATCCCGGTGTTCAACGAAGGGAAGATGATCCGCGACTTCACGTACGTCGACGACGTCGCGGAAGGAGTCGTGCGCGTCGTCGATCGCGTCGCGGAAGGCGACGCGGATTGGAATTCGTCCGACCCCGATCCCGCGCGCAGCCGCGCGCCATATCGCGTCTTCAACATCGGCAACAACCAGCCCGTCCAGCTGCTGGAGTACATCGCCGTCCTCGAAGAGCAGCTCGGCAAAAAAGCGAAGATGGAGCTGCTGCCGATGCAGCCGGGCGACGTGCCGTCGACGATGGCGGACGTGAGCGAGCTCGAGGCCGCGGTCGGATTTCGTCCGAAGACGACGGTGCGCGACGGCATCGCCGCGTTCGTGAAGTGGTACAACGATTACTACAACGTGAACTCATGACCACGGAAACCCAGGCTGCGGTGCTCGATCAATTCCTCGAAAAACTCGATGCGCGCACGCTGCGCGTCGGCGTCATCGGGCTCGGCTACGTCGGCCTTCCGCTCGTGCTGCTGTTCGAAGAAAACGGATTCCCGGTCACCGGCTTCGACGTCGATCCGCAGAAGGCAGAGATGCTCAACTCCGGCCACACCTACATTCGACACATCGGCGAAGAGCGCGTCGCGAAAGCGTTCAGCAACGACCGCGCGGAAGCGACCACGAACTTCGACCGCCTCGCCGCCTGCGACGCGATCATCATCTGCGTTCCCACGCCGTTAGGCGCGCATCGCGAGCCCGACCTCAAGTACATCCGCATGACCGCGGAGACGATCGCGAAGCATCTGCGCCGCGGACAGCTCATCGTGCTCGAGTCGACGACGTATCCCGGCACGACGCGCGAAGAGTTGCTGGCGCGCTTCGAGAAAACGGGCCTCGTCTGCGGCAACGATTTCTTCGTCGCGTTCTCGCCCGAGCGTGAAGATCCGGGCAACGAGCACTTCAACACGAAGACGATTCCGAAAGTCGTCGGCGGCGTCGATCCTGCCTCGCTGCGCGCCGCGACCGCGTTGTACGGCGCGGCGATCGACAGAGTCGTTCCCGTCTCGACAACCGACGTCGCCGAAGCGTCGAAGCTGCTCGAGAACATTTTCCGCGCCGTGAACATCGCGCTCGTGAACGAGATGAAAGTCGTCTTCGAGCGCATGGGCATCGACGTTTGGGAAGTGATCGAGGCGGCGAAGACGAAGCCGTTCGGCTTCATGGCCTTTTATCCCGGCCCGGGCCTCGGCGGTCACTGCATTCCGCTCGATCCGTTTTATCTCACCTGGCGCGCCGCGGAGTTCGGCACGTGGGCGCGCTTCATCGAGCTCGCCGGCGAAGTGAACACGGCGATGCCGCGCTACGTCGTCGACCGGATCGTGGAGGCGGTCAACCGCGACGGCAAGAGCATCTTCGGCGCGCGCGTCCTCGTCCTCGGCCTCTCGTACAAACCCGACATCGACGACGATCGCGAGTCGCCGTCGTTCGAGCTGATCGAGCTGCTGCAGGAGCGCGGCGCGATCGTGTCGTACTGCGATCCGTACGTTCCCGTCGCGCGCCGTGGCCGCAAGCACGACCTCGGGCTCGCGTCCGTTCCGTGCACGTCGGAAGAATTCGCGAGCCACGACGCGGTCGTCGTGTCGACGCCGCACTCGCAGTTCAAAGATCCGGCGCTCTACGCGAACGTGAAGCTCGTCGTCGACACGCGCAACATCGTCCCGCGCGAAGCCGCGCTCCGCGTCGTCCGCGCGTGATGAAGAACGCCGATGACGCCGTCGTGCGCGGATTCGGCGACGAATGGCAGCGCTTCGATCAGCACGAGCTCTCGCGCGCCGAGCTGGAGTCGATGTTCGACTCGTACTTTCGCATCTTTCCGTGGAACCGATTGCCCGCGAACGCGGAAGGATTCGACGCCGGATGCGGCAGCGGACGCTGGGCAAGCTTCGTCGCGCCGCGCGTCGGACGCCTGCACTGCGTCGACGCGAGCACGGACGCATTGGATGTCGCGCGAAAAAATCTCAGCGCGTTTTCGAATTGCACGTTCCACCACGCGACCGTCGGCGCGCTGCCGCTCGCCGATGCCTCGTGCGACTTCGGCTACTCCCTCGGCGTCCTGCATCACGTTCCCGACACCGCCGCCGGCATCGCCGCATGCGTCGCCAAGCTCAAACCGCACGCGCCGTTCCTGCTCTATCTCTACTACGCGTTCGACAACCGCGCGCCGTGGTATCGCGCGCTCTGGAAACTCTCGGAGCTGTTGCGCGCCTTCCTATCGCGCGCGCCGCGTTTCGTGCGACACACCGGTACCGATGTCCTCGCTGCTCTTTTGTATTGGCCGCTCGCGCGATTCGCGAAGTTGCTCGAACGTGCCGGCATCAGCGTCGAGTCGCTCCCGCTCTCGTTCTATCGAAACCGCAGCTTCTACGTCATGCGCACCGACGCCCTCGACCGCTTCGGCACGCGCCTCGAAAAACGATTCACGCGCGCGGAGATCGCGTCGATGATGGAGCGCGCGGGGCTGCGCGAGATTGCATTCAGCGAACGAGCGCCGTTCTGGGTGGCGGTGGGGTTCAAGAATTAGATGGCGGACTGGATGGCGGATGGCAGATGGCTGATGGCGGGTCACTCGGCTTCTGCCATCCGCCATCCGCCATCCGCGTCAATGATCCTTCGCCTTCCACGTCGCTGACGGGAGTCGCACCGGCTCGACCACCGGCGCCTGCGGCTTCGTGCGCGGCGCGATGATGCGCGCGGCGGGATCGACGAGATCGACGTCGGCGGCGGGAAGCACCCATCCGAGCTCGAGATCGGCGACGCGCTCGAGGTCGATCTTCATCCGCTTCACCGGCACGCCGACCAGCGCGCAGGACTCGACGATCTCGCGCAGGCGCAGCGGGGAGATCTTCGCCGTCGACAGTACGACTTCTTCGATGCGCAGTTTCGTGCAGAGATCGGCGATCGGCTGATCGCCCGAGTAGACGCGCAGTCCGTGCATGAACTTGCCGAACTTGCGCGTGTCGTCGTCGATGAACGCGATGGGTGTGTATTGCAGCTCTCCGTTGTTGCGCAGCTCGCGGAACAGCAGTTCGCCGCCGTCGCCCGCGCCGAAGATCAGCACGCGGCGTCCCGTGCGCGCGTGCGGCGCTGGAAGGAGCCGGCGCATCACGCGGAACGCGAAGCGGCTGCCGGTGAGCAGCAGGAGCAGCACGACGCCGTCGATGACGAACACCTTTCGCGAGAATCCTTCGAAGCGGAAGAGGAACAGCATCGCCAGGATCGTCGCGACCGAGCTCACGGCAACGGCCTTCACGTAGTCGACGACGTTCGCGAGGCTCGCGTAGCGCCACAAGCCGCGATAGACGCCACCGGCGAGAAAGACGGTGAGCTTGACGAAGACGATGATCGGCAGCGTGTCGCGGAACAGCATCCAGTCGGGCGACGTCGCGGGCTGGTGGCCGAACACGACGGCGCACGCGGCGTAGTAGGCGAGGCCGATGAGAATGACGTCGAGCGCGACTTCGAAGATGCGCCGCTTGTAGGAGAGGTCGAGCAGGAACGAGACGATCGGTTTCTGCTTCGCGGCGTTGAGCTCTTCTTCGCTGTAGACGCGCACGCCCGCGAGATACACGCCGAGGATGCCGAGAATGATCGCAAACGCGGCGATGACGGCGAGACTCGCATCGACCGCCATCTTTCGCACGAAGATCGAGATGCCGCCGCCGAGGATGGCGAAGGCGTAGAGCATCCAGACGGCGTGACGTTCGGAGAGACCGAGGGCGACGAGGCGGTGCGACGTGTGATCGCGTCCGCCCTGCGACGCGGAGCGGCCGGCGAGCTTGCGCGCGAGCGTCACGAACGTCGTATCGAAGATCGGGATGCAGAGCACGAGCACCGGCACCGCGAGCACGGCGATGACGCTGCGCGACCGTCCGCCGCCCTGTCCGCTGAGGAGCGCGGTCGAGGCGAGAAAGAAGCCGACGAACATCGATCCGCAGTCGCCCATGAAGATCGATGCGGGGTTGTGGTTGTAGACGAGGAAGCCGGCCAGCGCGCCGAAGAACGTCGCCAGCATCAGCGCCTCATTGAGTTGTCCGTTCACCACGAAGTTGATGGCCAGCGAGAGTGACGCGATCGCCGCGACGCCCGCGGAAAGCCCGTCCATGTTGTCGAGCATGTTGACCGCGTTCGTCACGCCGACGAGCCAGAAGAACGTGATCAGCATGTTCAGCGGCGACGAGTCGGTCCACGGCAGGACGAGACCGAGGTACACCACCGCGGCGGCGGTGAGGACCTGGCCGCAGAGTTTCTGATACGGCTTGAGGCGGATGAAATCGTCGACGAGGCCGATGACAAAGAGCGCGGTCCCGCCGCCGATCACGACCCACAACTCACGGCTGGTGCGGACGCGCAGGAGCAGCGCGACGACGACCGCGACATAAATCGCGACGCCGCCCATCATCGCGGTCGGCGCCTGGTGCCAGCGATCCGCCTTCGGCTGCGCGACCGCGCCGATGCGGCGCGCGAAGGCGCGCACGAGCGGCGTCGCGATCAGCGTGAGCACAAGCCCCGCGGCGGCGTTGAGCAGCGCAGCGTTCAACATTCAGAATACTCGATAGTTATTGGATTGTATGGGCATTTGCGTCTGACGCAAATCAGTTTTTTATTTGATGGTTGAGACCGGTTGCGGCTTCGCGTAAGGTTCACTACTGTCGAAACCAATGAGCTGGTGGAGTGATCGTCGCATTTTTTTGTCGGGGGGCGCGGGTTTCCTCGGCAGCATCATCCGCCGCAATCTCGAATCGAGACAACCCGCCGCGTTCTTCGCGCCGCCGTCGACCGAGCTCGATCTGCGCGACGCGCACGCCACGCGCGCGTACCTCGAGCAAGCGCGTCCGAATCTCGTCATTCACTGTGCGGCCGTCGTCGGCGGCATCGGCGCGAATCGCAGTCATCCCGGCCGCTTCTTTTACGAGAACGCGATCATGGGCATCCAGCTGATCGAGGAGTCGCGCCGCGTCGATGTCGAGAAGTTCGTCTGCCTCGGCACGATCTGCGCCTACCCGAAATTCACTCCCGTCCCGTTTCACGAAGATGACTTGTGGAATGGATACCCCGAGGAGACGAACGCGCCGTACGGAATCGCCAAGAAAGCGCTGCTCGTGCAGCTGCAGGCGTATCGCGCCGAGTACGGATTCAACGGCATCTTTCTTTTGCCGGTGAACTTGTACGGCCCCGGCGACAACTTCGACCTCGAGTCGAGCCACGTCATTCCGGCGATGATCCGCAAATTCATCGACGCGACCGAGCGCGGCGACGACGAAGTCGTGCTGTGGGGCGACGGCACGCCGACGCGCGAGTTCCTCTTCGTCGAAGACGCCGCAGCCGCAGTCGTCGCCGCGACCGAACGTTACAACGGCGCCGCCCCCGTCAACCTCGGATCGGGCCGCGAGATCCCCATCCGCGAGCTCGCCGAACGCGTCGCGCGAGCCACCGGCTACCACGGCCGCGTCACCTGGGATACGACCAAGCCGAACGGACAGCCTCGCCGCGCGCTCGACGTCTCACGAGCGGAGCGCGAGTTCGGATTCCGCGCGGAGACGCCCTTCGAGGAGGGGTTGCGGCGGACGGTGGAGTGGTATCGGGGGCAGTCGCGTGGCATGAATCCCAGAATCCCGGCGTGAAACCACGTACGACAGGGCGTGCAGCAGTGCGTCACGGCATGGACGCACGTGCAGCAGGGTCGCGCTGCAATGCGCCACGGCATGGGCGCACGTGCGGCAGGGTCGCGCTGCAATGCGCCACGGCATGGGCGCACGTGCAGCAGGGTCGCGCTGCAATGCGCCACGGCATGGGCGCACGTGCGGCAGGGTCGCGCTGCAATGCGCCACGGCATGGGCGCACGTGCAGCAGGGTCGCGCTGCAATGCGCCACGGCATGGGCGCACGTGCAGCAGGGTCGCGCTGCAATGCGTCGCGGCATGGGCGCACGTGCAGCAGGGTCGTGGTGCAATGCGTCGCGTCATGGGCGCACGTGCAGCAAGGTCGTGGTGCAATGCGTCGCGGCATGGACGCACGTGCGGCAGGGTCGTGCTGCAATGCGTCGCGGCATGGACGCACGTGCGGCAGGGTCGTGGTGCAATGCGTCGCGGCATGGACGAGGGGCAATCGACCAGCCGGCTATCTATTCGGGGCCTGCCGTCCTCGAGCCCTCTTCGCGGAGGCGGTTGATGTCTTTCGCCGGTGCGTTCCCGAAGAACCGGTTGTATTCGCGGCTGAACTGGGACGCGCTGCCGTAGCCGACGCGCCGGCCGGCACTGCCGGCATCGATCATCGTCGCCAGCATCAGCCGTCGCGCTTCCTGCAGCCGGAGCGTTTTCTGATACTGCAGTGGGCTCATCCCGGTGACGGCCTTGAATTGCCGGTGAAACGACGTGACGCTCATGTTCACCAGCCTGGCCAGCTCTTCGATGTTCACGGTCTGGTCGAAATTCGCGCGCAGCCGGGACACGGCGCTCGCGATTCGCTGCACGCTCGATCCGGACCGGCCAATCTGGACGACGCGACTGCCGAGGGGACTGCGGAGCAGGCGGATCAGAATCTCATCCCGCACGAGAGGTGCGAGAAGTTCCGCATCGGCCGGCTGCGCCATGAGCTCGAGGAGTCTTGTCGCCGCGTCGACGATGTTCGTGTCCGCCTCGCCGACATACAGCGAGTGAGTGTCTCGCGGTTGCGGCACGCCGTGCGGGAACACTTTCGGAGCCAGCTCCGCGATCTTCTCCGCGTCGAGATCGAGCATCAGCAAGAGGTACGGTTCCGAGACGCTGCCCCGCGTCACGCGACCAGCCATCGGGACGTCGATCGAGTACACGGCCATCTGGCCGGCCTCGTAGCTGTAGGTGTCACCGCCGATCATCACGATCTTTGCGCCCTGCGCCACGACGCACAACGTCGATCGCTGCACGTAGTGGATCGGTTCCTGATTCGTCTGCGACACCCTCGCAACGCGCACGCCGGGGACGCGGAGCTCGAACGTCCCCTCGAACGGGGCAAGCGCGGCGATCAACTTCGCCAGCGTCGCAAGGTCGGAGCTCTGCCTCAAACGCATGATCGTCTTCTACGTTGCCACCGCGCCTGGCTCGCGATCGAAATCGAGAGACGTCGACAGTTCACGATACGCCTCGATCTGCGCCTGAAGATCGGCGATCTTCTGTTCCGTCGTGGCGATGGCGTCGGCGCCTGCGATGAAGCGGCGCGGCGGTGGCTCCTCGCTGGAGATGGTGACGAGCGCTCGCGCGAGCTTCGCGGGATCCCCCGACTGTCGGCCGTTCTGGCTCTTCCAGTATTCGAGCAGCGGCCCTCTGCGTTCGTCGTAGTCCGCGACGGACGGCTCGGCGTAGTTCGTCGATCGCTCGGTGAGCAGCTCGGTGCGGAAGAATCCCGGATTGACGATCGTCGTGGTGATGCCGAACGGCGCGATCTCGGCATGCAGCGACTCCATCCAGCCTTCGAGCCCGAACTTCGACGCGGCGTAGGCGGAGACGAAGTCGAAGCCGGCGGCGAGACCTGCTGACGAGGAGATGGAGATGATGTGGCCCGAGCGCTGATGGCGCATCACGGGCAGGATCGCGCGGGTGACGTTCATCGGGCCGATGAGGCTCACCGCCAACTGCCGGTCGACCTGTTCCGGCGTCAGCTCCTCGAAATAGCCGGCGTAGAAGCTCGCGGCATTGTTGACCAGAACGTCGATGCGGCCAAAGCGGCTCACGGCAGCGAGCACCGCCGCTTCCGCGTCGGTGCGGCTCGTGACGTCCAGCTCGACCGGCAGCAGGTTCTCGGAGCGGCCAAGTGTTGCGGCGATGCGATCGGTGTCACGGCCTGTTGCCACAACCGCATGTCCGGCAGCGAGCACCGCCTGGGCGATGTCAGCGCCCATTCCACGACCCGCGCCGGTGATGAACCAGACTTTCCTGTTGTCGTTCATGAATCGTCCTTTCGTGTTTCACCAGCACCAGAGATAACGCCTCGGAGTGCTCGAACCGTTGGACGATCCTTCCAATGTTTTGCACGATCCTTCCGAATGTGCGGCTGGATCATGCGCGAGATACTAAATTGCCGTGACGCATCGCGTTGACATCGAAGGTATAGAATCCAAATCGATGACTTCCGGAGTGCACAAGTGGCGAGCCGATTTTGTGGTTTTCGACGAGACGGGGAAGTTAGCCGCCGTTGCCGAAGCTAAGAAAAAACCTGGCGCTGACTTGCCGTGGGCCATTGCTTGGTTACGCAACTACTTAGCGCATGAGCATGGCGTGCCGCCACAATTCGTTCTCCTTGCGACACCGGAGAGAGTGTATCTTTGGAAGCAGCCTGGGACGGCATCGCCAGACCCGACAGCTGTTGCTGACGCGCGTGGTCTTTTTTCTTCTTACCTGCATCGATCGAACGCTGACCCTGCGCACATATCCGGCCGTACGTTCGAATTCATCGTAGGTGCCTGGCTGAATGACCTGTCTCATCGCCTTTGGGAGCCATCGAATCCCGAGCAAGTCAGAGTGTTCGTCGATACCGGCCTGCTCGAAGCGATCGAGAACGGTCGTGTCGTTTCAGACATCGCCGCGTGAAAATATTTGTCGAGACCAACTTCGTCCTGGAGGTTGCGCTCGAGCAACAGGAATCTTCCGCATGCGAAAGACTCCTGGATCTCGCTGAACAGCGGATGATTCAGTTACTGGTACCCGCCTATAGTCTCGTTGAACCGCACGAAACGCTCACGCGCAGACATCTCGATCGCGAGGCGCTGCGGTCGCGGATTTCAACCGAATTAACACAACTCGGACGCAGTACACCGCTCGCTGAGCGCGTCCTGGCATCGCAGGAAGTGGTGAAGCTGATGGCAGATAGCGCGGAGTATGAAAGCAAGCGTATAGAGCAAGTGAAACAACGCATTTGCGCCATAGCAGAAATCCTACCGCTGGATGTGACTGTGCTTCGTGGCGCGGCCGAATATCAGGAGAGGTTCGATTTGTCTCCACAGGATTCGGTCGTGTATGCCTCGATTCATGGCCATCTACAACCTGAACATGAGGCCACAAGTTGTTTCATCAGCAGGAATCCCGCCGATTTCGACGACCCTGATTTGCGGCAGGAACTTGCAGCATTCAAATGCAAGTATTTCTCTTCCTTCGCCACAGCCCTTGAATACATCAATCATGCGTTGACGAAGCCGGGTGTCTAAGCTCTGCCCGCCTACACCGCCACGCCCGCGTGATACGCGATCACCTCGCGCAGAATCCCATCCAGCGACGTCTTCGGACGGAATCCCACGAGCGCGCTGATTTTCGAAATGTCGGGCACGCGGCGCGGCATGTCTTCGAATCCTTCTTCGTACGCTTCGCTGTAGGGGACGAACACGATCTCTGAGGACGAGCCGGTGAGCTCGCGGATGCGCTCGGCGAGGGTGGCGATCGACACTTCTTCGTTCGAGCCGATGTTGAAGACCTGCCCGACCGCTTCTTCGCGATCCATCAGTTTCACGAGCGCGTCGACGATGTCGCCGACGTAGCCGAAGCAGCGCGTCTGTTTTCCATCGCCGTAGACGGTGAGGGGGCGTCCGGCGAGCGCCTGTTTCACGAGCGTTGGGATCACCATTCCGTATTGGCCGGTCTGCCGCGGGCCGACGGTGTTGAAGAGGCGCACGACGATCGTCGGCAGTTTCTTCTCGCGCCAGTACGCGAGCGCGAGGAATTCGTCGATCGCCTTCGAGCAGGCGTAGCTCCAGCGTCCCTTCGTCGTCGCGCCCATGACGAGATTGCCGTCTTCACGGAACGGGACCTGGTCGCTGAGTCCGTACACTTCCGACGTCGACGCGATCAGCACTTTTTTCTTTTTCTTGTTTGCCGCCGCGAGGACGACTTCGGTGCCGCGCACGTTCGTCTCGATCGTGCGCACGGGACTCTCGACGATCAGCTTCACGCCGACGGCGGCGGCGAGGTGGAAGACGACGTCGCAGCCGTCGACGAGCTCCGTGACGATCGGATAGTTCTGCACGCTGTCGATCGTGTAGTGAAAGCGCGGGTGTTTCTTGATGTGCTCGATGTTGTGGATGCTGCCGGTGGAGAGGTCGTCGATGATCGTGACCTCGTCGCCGCGGCCGAGGTAAGCGTCTGCGAGATGAGAACCGATGAACCCCGCGCCGCCCGTGATGAGAACTCGCAAGATCGCTCCTTGGCCGGCCTCCGGACCTCCTGGCCTCCTGGCCTCCTAGGAGGCTGGGCGGCTGAGAGGCTGAGAGGCCAGGTCGTCGTAGAGTCGGATGATATCCGCGATCAGGCGCTCTTTGGAGTACGTCGCGCGCGCGTAGTCGCGCGCGTGGTGTGCGAGCCAGCCACGCAGCGACTCGTCGGCGAGGAGGCGGCGCAGTCCGTTGGCGAATCCGGCGTCGTCATTTGACTTCGCGGTGATGCCGCGCTCGCGGACTTGGTAGCCGTCGGCGTTCATCTCGACGACGTCGCCGAGGAGATCGACGACGCCCCCGACGGCGGTGCTGATGACGGGGATGCCGGCGGCCATCGCCTCGATGAGCGAGAGCGGCGTGCCTTCGTTGAGCGACGTCAGCGCGGCGATGGAAATTGACGAGTAGATTTCCGCGGCGGAGTGCGTGCCGGCGAGCGTGACGTTGTTCAACTGCGCGGCGCGCGCTTCGATGGTTGCGCGCTCGGCGCCGTCGCCGTAAATGACGAATTGCGTGTCGCGCAAACGCGCGGCGATGCGGAGGAACATGTCGTGATTTTTGATTGGCGCGAGGCGGCCGATGATCGCGATTTGGGGGACAGGTTGGAAAACCTGTCCCACACCAAGCTCGTCGAGGTCGAGCCCTAACGGGATGATGTGAAACTGCTCGGACTTTCCGACGCCGAACGTCTCGTGGATCTCGCGCCGCTGCTGTTCGCTGAGCACGATGATCGCGTCGGTCATGCGCGCGAGCGTTCGCTCGATCATCAGGAACATTCGCGTTTTCAGGCGACCGTAGTAGCTGTGAAAGATGTGGCCGTGATACGTGTGGACGAACTTGACGCGGCGCCGCGTGAAGAGTCGATAGAGAAAACCGGCAGCGCGTCCCGCGGCTCCGGCTTTGGCGGTGTGGGTGTGAATGATGTCGGGGCGATAGCGGCGGAAGAAGCGAAAGAGCTTCCACACCGTGATGACGTCGCGCGGCGAGATCTCGCGGCTCATCTCCGGAATCACGATCGGCGTGACGCCGTGCTCGATCGCGAACCGGCTCATGTCGTCTTCGCCCGGCGGCACGACGCCGGTGACGAGCGCGGTCTCGAGCTCGGCTGTGCTTCCACAAGGGCTCATCGCTTCTGCGAGCCACGTGACGTGCCGCGCCGGGCCGCCGACGTTGAGGCGCGCGATGATGCGCGCAACCTTTCGCGTCACTTGCGCCGCAATCCCCGCATGCGCTCGCGCACGCGCCGCTGCGCCTCGGGACTCGGAATGTTCTCGACATCCTCCGGAAGCAGGCGCGCGGCCGTCACGTAGTTCTCGACCGCCTCGTCCATCCGTCCAAGCTCGACGAGCAGCGTGCCGACGTTGTGGTACAGCTCCGGGCGCTGATCGATCGTGAGGCCGCGTCGCAGCGCGTCGATCGCCGCCTCCTTCCGCCCCAGCGCATCCTCGTTTTCCGCCTCGAACATGTAGAGCTGCACGTTCGTGCGGCACGGACCCTCGAGCCGCCGCAACTGCTCGAGGTTCTGCCGCGCGAGAACAATGAGCTTGTAGCTGTCCCCGGTCTGGTCCGTCTGTTCCGTCCGCGCGCGCAAGTCGTTCAGCGACTGATTGCACGTCAACGGCGGCTTCACGAACGCGAACATCGCCCAGACGCAGAGCGCCGCGACGACGAGGACGATGAGGATGCGGATCATCGCGTTCTCCGTTGCCCCTCATCCGGTTCTCCCGTCGCCGAGGAGAGCGGGCGTCCCGCCCGCCCCCGGGAGGCGGGCAGGATGCCCGCTCTCCTCGGCGCGCGGGGTGTTTGCGGCGAGAGGGTGGCGCGAAGCGCCGGGTGAGGGGCCGCTCCCCATCCGAGAATCAGCGCGGACATCGTAACGAGGAGATGCCGTGTTGCCGCGATCTGCAGCGGAAAGAACGCGAGCGCCAGCACGGCGACGGTGATGACGAACGGGATCGCGAGCTGCGCGGCGAATTGTGCGCGCTCGTCGTCGCTTTCGCCTTTGCGACGCACGCGCAGCGCGATCACGACGCACGCGGCGACGAACAAGGCGTAGCCGGGCAGTCCCGTTTCGGCGAGGAGCTGCAAGTGATCGTTGTGCGCTTCGGCGAAGTTCACTCCCGCGCCGCGCATGAGCCGCGCGGAGTAAATCTCGCTCAAATGAATGCGATAGGACATGTAGAGGTACTTGTACGCGCCCGGTCCGACGCCGAGGAACGGATGATCGCGAAACATCCCGTACGCTGCGACGAAGGCGGGGAGGCGATCGGAAAAGAGCACGTCCCAGTCGCCGCGCATCAACTGCTCCGGAATGCGCGCGACGCGCGTGAACGCGGGCAGGTCGATGCGCGTCGCGACGACCAGCAGCGCGATCACGAGCAGCGTGACGACCAGCGCCGTCTTCCACGATCGGCGAACTCCGATGAACGCCGCCGCGGCCGCGACGGTGATGACCGCGGTGCGCGACTGCGAGACGATCACGCCGGCCAGTGCCGCGAATGCGCCGATCGCCGCAATCCAGCGCAGGCGTCCGCGAAGAAACTCGCTCGCGCCGAAGAGAACGACCGCGCAGATGGCGAGATAGCCGCCGACGTCGTTCGGATTGCCGATCAGCGCGGAGGCCCGGAGATGCGCGGTCTGCAGCTCGGCGGCGCGGAAGTCGAACGGGTTCCAGATCGAGAATTCCTGCAGCGCCGCGAGGAGGGTGTTGACCACGACGATGGGCACGAGCACGAGCAGCGCGGCGACCGGGACGTCGCGCGCGACATACCAGACCGCGACGAACAGGATGGCGGAGCACAGGATCGTCACGAGCGCCTGGATGCTCAGGATGCGCTGCTGCGACGTCAGCGTGGTGATGATCGACCAGAGCACTGCGCCGCCGAGGATCGCGATGACGCCGCGCTCACGCAGCAGTTGGCGGATCCGTGACGTTCCGCCGTAGACAATCGCGACCGCGAGAGCGAATACGCTGATGATGGCCTGCGCACGCATCGCCGCTTCCTTCGGCGCGCGGAACATGTCGAGTCCGGGCGCGAAGGCGACGCCGAGGAGAATCAGTCCGCCGGCGGCCGCGAAGACGAGAGCTCGTTCGGCGCGCGCGGCGACCGTGCTGTGGGAAGACACGCGCGGAGTGTACCCGCGGTGCGTTAATGTTGTGAGAGAAGCAAGTGCCATCCTGAGCCGCGACGACGGCGAAGGATCCCCGGCGACGGAGCGCTGGTCGTGCATCGTCAGGGGACTCCTCGCCGTCGATGCGGCTCGGAATGACACGCGATCCGATGAAATACGAACGCATGCTTCGCTTGAAGCAGGCCAACGCCGACGAGCTGTCGGAGCTCGTCATCGAGCACGGGCCGGCGCTGCTGGAGGAAGAGGCGCTCGCCATCCTCGAGAATCCGTTCGTCACGCCGCAAATCGTCGGCCGCATCGCGCAGACGCAGCGCCTCGCGGCGTTCTACTCCGTCCGGCTCAAGCTCGTCGCGCACCGGCAGACGCCGCTGCCGCATTCGGTCAAGCTCATTCACTATCTCTACTGGTTCGATCTCTTGCGCCTCTCGATCGACGTGCGCGTGCCGGCGCCGGTGCGCCGCGCGATCGACACGCAACTGCTCGCGCGCGTGCCGAAGCTCACGATCGGCGAGCGCGTGGCGTCGGCGCACCGGTGCAGTCACGCGCTGATCAATTTTTTTCTCTTCGATCCGACTCCGCGCGTGTTCGCTTCGCTGCTCCTGAACAAGAAGCTGCGTGAAGAGGACCTGCTCGCGCTCGTCAACTCGCCGCGCGCGACGGTCGAGCAGTTGCGCCTGCTCGCGGAAGACATGAAATGGTCGTATCGATACGCGATTCGCAAGGCGCTGGTGATGAATCCGCTCACGCCGCGCTCGGCGGCGGCGTCGCAGTTGCGATACCTCTCCGCGCGCGATCTCGCGCAGATTCACGCGCGTCCGGAGACTTCGGTGTATCTGCGCCGCTGCATCGAGCGGTTGAGATCGCGCAATACTTCGGTGGCTGCGGATTGACTACAATGGCCGCCGGGATGCCTGAACAGGAATCGCCCTCCCCGGGAGGCGCATCGCAGCTCGCCTCTTTCGGCGAGGAGCTTCGCCGCGAGCGTGAGATTCGAGGCATTTCGCTCAAGGAAATCTCCGACGCCACGAAGATCAGCAAGCGCTTCCTCGATGCGCTGGAGCGCAACGATCACCGCACCCTGCCGGCTCCCGTGTTCACGCGCGGATTCGTGCGCGAGTACGCGCGTTACGTCGGGCTGAACGCCGAGGACATGGTCAACCGCTACAACTTCGCGGCGGCGACGGACGATCGCATCGAGAAGCCGCCGCAGATCGAGCGCTACGCGTCGTCGCTGCCGCGCGACATCACGCCGAGGCCGCAGCCGAAGCGCGGCATTCCGCACGCGCGCGTGAACCGCAACGCGATCGCCCTCGTCGTGATCGCGCTCGCGCTGGCGGGCGTTGCGTGGTGGGCGGTGCAGCACAGGCTCGCGGAGCACGACGTCGTTGCGGACAACACGCCGGTGACGACTGCGACGACGGCGAAGCCCGCGGTGGCGGTTCCTCGGCCGGTCGCAACCACGCCGCCCGTCGACGACTCGAAGCTGCGTCTCGAAGTGCAGGCGACGGACAACTCGTGGATCTCGCTCAAGGCCGACGGCAAGTCCGTATACAACGACGAGATGGCCCGCGGCGACCGGCGCGGCTTCGAGGCGACGGCGAGCTTTCGATTCGAGACGATCGGAAACGCGGCCGGAGTGACGCTGCGATTGAACGGCGTCGAAGTGCCGCAACTCGGAAAAGAAGGCAAGGTGCTGCACGGTGTCACCTTCAATCGCGAGTCCCTCGACCGCCTGCGCGCGGGCGAGCCGAAGGAACGGCCATGACCGCGTTCACGGGCGAGATGACCGCGGCCGCGGTCATCGAGTTGGTCGAGTCGGGGGCGTATCCGCGCGAAGTAGTGGCGACGATCGCGCGCGGCTTCATGCCGCTCGCGCAGGAGGACCTCGTCGTCGTGCTCGCCCACCTCGGCGCCAGCAACGATGCCGAGATCGCCGGACTCGCGCGCGCCGCGCTCGCGGAGCTGCCGCCGCGCATCGTCCTCGAGCTCGCGTCGGACGAGAGCGTTCCCGCGGACGTGCTGCTGCGCCTCGTGCGCGTCTCGGGCGACGCGCAGGTGCTCGAGGCGCTGATCCGCAATCGCACCGTGCCGGACAGCGCGATCATCGCGCTCGCGCGCACCGCCGAGCCGCAGGTGCAGGACGTCATCGTCATCAATCAGGCGCGCATCCTTCGCGCGCCGGAGATCCTCGACGCGCTGCTCCAGAATCCGTCGCTCTCCGGCGACGCGCGCCGCCGCGCGTACGAGACGCGCGAAGAATTCTTCGAAAAGAAGGCGCGCATCGAAGCGTTCGCGGGAGAAGAGGAGCCGGAGGTCGTCGACATTCCGCTCGGCCCGATCGCCGATCTCCTCGAGCGCGCGGCGCAGGATCCCGGTCCGTCGGCGCCGATCGCCCTCACGGAGGTGGAAAAGAAGAACGTCAAGGCCAGCGCGGTCTGGGCGAAGCTCGCCTACCTGTCGATCTCGGAGAAAGTGCAACTGGCATTCAAGGGCGATCGCGTGCTGCGCATGCTGCTGGTACGCGAGCGCAACAAATTGGTCGCCAGCGCGGTCCTGCGCAATCCGCGGCTCAGCGAGCAGGAAATCGAGAACATCGCCGGCATGCGCAATGTCGAAGAGGAAGTTTTGCGCGTCATCGGTACGAATCGCGAGTGGTCGTCGAAGTACGTGATCATGTTGATTCTGTGCCGCAATCCGAAGACGCCCATAGGGGTTGTCCTGCCGTTCATCAATCGTTTAACCTTAAGAGATTTGAAAGGGTTGAAGGACGACAAAGGCGTCTCGCAGGTCGTTCGCGAGAGCGCCAAGAGATTCTATTTGTCGCGAACCCAGAAAACCGGATGAAGGTCAACTACTACGAGATCCTGGGCGTCGAACGGTCGGCCAGCGACGAGGAAATCCGCGACCGATTCCGGAAACTCGCGCGGGAGAACCATCCCGATCGCTATCGTGGCGCGGACAAAGCCGACGCGGAGCGGAAGTTCCAGACGCTCACCGAGGCCGTCAACGTGTTGACCAATCCCGCCAAGCGCAAGCAGCACGACTCCGAGATCTCCGGCGGCGGAAAAGGGTCCGCCGATTTCGCGCAGGTGGCGAAGGCGTATCTTGCCAAAGGCGTGAAGGCATTCAAGGAAAACGATCCTCGCGGCGCCTACGAGAACTTCGACATGGCCGTGAAGCACAATCCGCAGGACGCGAAGGCGTTTCACTATCTCGCCCTCTCGGCCGCGCGCATCCCCGCGTACGCGCGGCAGTCGGTGCAGGCCATCGAGAGCGCCCTTCAGCGCGAGCCGATGAATCCATTGTTTCTGAAAGATGCAGGATTGATCTGCCGGCAGGCGGGCCTCGTAGCGAAAGCGGAACGATATTTAGAAGAAGCGTTGAAGTGGGACGCGTCCAACGTTGAGGTACAGATGGCTCTCGCGGAGCTGCGGCAAACGAAGGAGGCAAAGGGCGGCTTCTCGATTTTCGGGAAACGCTGATGCGAATGGATCTTTCCGCACACGGTCTTACCCATGTCGGCCGGCAACGGCAGCACAACGAGGACGCGTTTCTCGTCGAGAGCGGCGCGAAGTTGTTCCTCGTCGCCGACGGCATGGGCGGACACGCGGCGGGGGAGATCGCCTCGCGCATCGCCGTCGACTCCATCTCCGAGTTCATCCTCCACACGAAGGAAGACGACGGCACCTGGCCGCACGCCTACGACGAGCACTACACGCGCACGACGAATCGCCTGATGGCCGCACTGCGCATGGCCAATCAGCGCGTGCTCGAGGCGATGAAAAAGGACGCGCGTTTGCGCGGAATGGGCACGACCGTCGTGGCCTGCATGGCCGACGACGAGAAGATGTCGGTCGCGCACGTCGGCGACTCGCGCGCGTATCTCATCCGCGAGGGACAGCTCTCGCGCATCACCAACGATCACTCCTGGGTATTCGAGCAGGTGCAGGCCGGCATGCTGACCGAGGCGGAGGCGGAGAAGCATCCGCTCCGCAACGTGATCACGCGTGCGTTGGGCGGCGCGCTGCAGGTGACGCCGGACGCATCGGAGATCTCGGCGCAGAAGGGCGACGTCTTCCTGCTCTGTTCGGATGGCCTCACTGGCATGGTTCCGGAAAATGAGATCCTGCGCGTCGTGACTGCGAACGCGTCCGATTTGCAGAAGGCGTGTCAGCAGCTCATCGATGCAGCGAATGAACGGGGCGGCCTCGACAACGTCACGGCCGTTCTGGTGAGGACGGTCTGAAGTTGCGCGTTCGAATCGACTACTGCGGCGTTTGAAACTACCTTCCCCGGGCCTCCAGTCTGGCGGCCGCGATCAAGAAGAACCTCGGCATCGAGAGTGAGCTCGTGCGCGGCAGCGGCGGCATCTTCGTCGTCTCGCACGACAACAAAGTGCTCTTCTCGAAAAAGGAAGAAGGACGCTTTCCGACCGAGAACGAGATCATCGAGAAACTGCGCGCGGTTGCGGTGTAGCGCCTGCACCACACGACAAAGCAAAAAAAGACCTCCGCGTTTCCGCGGAGGTCTTTCGTTTTTGGTGCGTTGAGATGGGCGATTACGGGTGACCGAGCGTCACGACCGCGGTGCCGATGACGTCGCCGCCGGTGTTGTTGCCGAAGGCGTTGTTGCCGAAGCCGTTCACCGTGCTGCCGGTGTTGTTGATGCCGCCGGCGCCGTTGCCGAAGAACGAGCAGCCGTCGATGAACGTCGTCGCGCCGGAGGCATTCACAATGCCGGCCGCGCCGTTGTTGCTGAAGTCGCTATCGATGAAGGCCATCTGGATCGAGGTACCAAACACGTTCACGCCGTTGGCACCGTTCTGCTGGATCTGCGAGGACGTGACCGTGCCCTTCGTGTTGTTCTGAAGGCGCAGGCCGTCACCGGCCGACTGGCGCGAGCGGATGTCGTTCAGCGAGAGCGTGACGGTCTGAGCGGCGCCCGGAGCCGTGACGATGCCGTGCTGCGTCGTGTGGCGGATGTCCACGTCGTTCATGAACACCTTCGTGCCGGTGTTGTTCGTCAGGATCTCGACGCCGCGCTGCTGATGCTGGATCTCCATATGCTCGAGATGGAGGCTGTGCGCGACCGTGCTGAGGTCCTTGACGCCGTCGACGCCGGGCGTGCTGAAGCCGTTGATGCCGATCCAGCGAAGGATGACCGTGTTGCAGGCATCGCTGGCCGTCAGATTGACGATGATGCCGTTGAAGCCGGGGTTGGCGATGCCGGCAATCTGGCCGTAGCCGCTGATCGTGATCGACTTCGTGATCGTGACGGTGCCGAAACCGCCCGGATCGAGCACGTCGATCTCGCCGCACGAGGCGGTCTTGCTGATCGCGCCCGCGAAGGTCTTGCAGGGCGCGGTGCGGCTGCACGGATTGGCATCGTCGCCGACGCCGGACACCCACGTACGCGTCGCCTGGGCACTCAGCGAAGTGGCGATGAACAGACAACAAAGGATTGCGAAAACGAACAGAACTCTATTCTTCATGTGGAAACATCCTCCTAGCGGACACTGACGGGGCCTGCGCTCACTGACGCCGCTACGCGCGGCGTGATCTCTCTGTTTGCTGAAAAGCGGGACTTGGAACGGGGATGATAGCACCTTTGCGTTCCCAGGGAAGTCCCGCCGGAGACGCGTTTCCGGAAGTACAAAAAAAGGCCTCCGCGTTTCCGCGGAGGCCTTTTGCGTGGGATGCGTGAGAGTTGCGGCTACGGGTGCGCGAGCGTGTTGACCGCGTTGCCGATGACGTCGCCGCCGGTGTTGTTGCCGAAGGCGTTGTTGGCGAAGCCGTTCATCGTGCTGCCGACGTTGTTGACGCCGCCGTTGCCGTTGCCGAAGAACGAGCAGCCGTCGATGAACGTGGTGGCGCCCGAAGCGTTCACGAGTCCGGCCTGCGTGTTGTTGCTGAAGTCGGTGTCGACGAACGCCATCTGGACCGAGACTCCGAAGATGTTCGCGCCGTTTCCGGTGTTCCCCTGGAACTGCGAGTTGGTGACCGTGCCTTTTGCGTTGTTCTGCAGGCGCAGACCGTCGCCCGCCGACTGGCGCGAGCGGATGTCCTGCAGGTCCATCGTCACGGTCTGGCCGGCGGCCGGGCGAATGTCGATGCCCTGGACCGTCGTGTGACGGATGTCGACGTCTTTCATGAAGAGCTTCGTACCGGTGTTGTTGGTCGCCATGTCGACGCCGCGCTGCTGGTGCTGGATCTCCATGTGCTCGAGGTGCAGGCTGTGCGCGACCGTGCTGACGTCGCGAACGGCCGAGAGACCGATGGAGCCGGCGCCGTTGATGCCGAGCCAGCGCAGAATGACGGTATTGCAGGCGTCGCTCGCCGTCAGGTTGATGATGGCGCCGTTCACGAGCGCGTTCAGGATGCCGCCGCCCTGGCCATAGCCGTTGATCGTGATCGACTTCGTGATGGTGACGGCGCCGAAGCCGCCCGGATCGAGAACGTCGATCTCGCCGCACGCCGCGGTCTTGCTGATCGCGCCCGCGAACGTCTTGCAGGGAGCGGTGCGGCTGCACGGATTGGCATCGTCGCCGACGCCCGAAACCCACGTGCGCGTCGCCTGCGCGCTCATCGTCGTGGCGAGAAACAGACAGCCGAGAACCGTGAGAGAGAGCAGAATTTTGTTGATCTTCATGGGTAAACCGTTCCTCCTAAAATTGACACCTGGGGCCTGCGCTCGAATTCGGCCGCTACACGCGGCACGGGTACTTGATTGGTCAGCGGGGAGATCCCGCCGCATACGCACGTTTTCCTGCGACTCATCCCTCTGGAGGCAACCCTCACATGCGGGTGCGCCGGTCAGTCGTGATTCGGATCTCGCGCAAGATGGATTCAGACTCTTATCCGCGCCGTGATCCAGCTCACACTTTCATCGATCAATTTAGGAAGTCCGGGAAACAAAAAGGCCTCCGCGTTTCCGCGGAGGCCTTTGGATTGATGGCTTTGCGTCGCGATTACGGGTGCGGGTCCGTGACGACCGCCGGTCCGATGACGTCGCCGCCGGTGTTGTTGCCGAAGCTGTTATTGCCGAAGCCGTGCATCGTGCTTCCGGTGTTGTTGATGCCGCCGGCGCCGTTGCCGGAGAACGAGCAGCCGTCGATGAACGTATTCGCGCCGGAGGCGTTCACGAGACCGGCCGCGCCGTTATTGCTCATGTCGGTGCTGACGAACTTCATCGCGATGGAACTGCCGAAGATGTTCACGCCGTTCGCGTTGTTCTGCTCGATCTGTGAATCCGTGACTGTGCCCTTCGCGTTGTTCTGAAGGCGCAGGCCGTCGCCCGCCGACTGGCGCGAGCGAAGGTTGTGCAGCGACAGGATCACCTGCTGGCCGGCAGTCGGGTGAATGTCGATGCCGTGGGCGGTCGTGTGGCGGATGTCGACGTCCTTCATGTAGACACGGACCGGGTTCGCATTCGTGGCGATGTCGAGGCCGCGTCCCTGGTGCTGGATGTCGACGTGCTCGATGTGCAGGCTGTGCGCGATCGTGCTCACGTCGCGGATGCCGTTCAGTCCGAATACGCCGGCAGACGGAACGCCGTTGATCGAGATCTTGCGGAGAATGACGGTATTGCAGACGTCGGACGCCGTGATGTTGATCACGACGCCGTTGACGCCGCCGCTGTTCAGAATCGACGCCAGCGTGCCTTCGCCGTTGATGGTGATCGACTTCGTGATCGTGACGGCGCCGTACCCGCCCGGATCGAGAGCATCGATCTCGCCGCAGACGGCGGTCTTGCTGAACGCTCCTGCGAAGGTCTTGCACGGGGCGGTGCGGCTGCACGGGTTGGCGTCGTTGCCGACACCCGACACCCACGTACGCGACGCCTGCGCGCCCGCCGTCATGGCCAGGAACAGGCAAACGAGAACCGAGAGAGAAAGCAGAATTCTGTTGATCCTCATGGGGTAACTATCCTCCTTAGAATTGACACACTTGGGGCCTGCGATGATTTGCGCCGCTACGCCGCGGCGCGATACTGATTTCGTTCAGTCGAGCGAATCTCGGATGGCGCGCAAGATGGGGTCGGATTCTCATTCGCGCCGTGATCCAGCGCACGTTTGTACAAGCGCCCTTACAATCTCGCCCGTGCAACTCGAGGTGGAGGAGCTTCGGCCGAAGCTCAAAGAGGTCCTCTACGACTGCGCGGTGGAGATCCGCGCGAACAAGGCCGCGCTCTATCTTTTCGACGGAACGAACCGGTTCGAGCTGGTGACGGAGTACGGCTTTCGCTCCGGCATCCGCCAGTTCGCGGACTTCAATGATGTGCTCGTCGACCGCTGCGGACGCGGACGCACGCCGTTCTACATCAACGGAGTCGCGTCCGAGCCGCGCTTCTCGGAGCTGCTCTACGAGACGTCGACCGATCGCCTCCTCGCCGCTCCCCTCTACTCGCGCGGGAAACTCGTCGGCTTCATCGACATGCGCGACAAGGCGGGAAAGGCGCCGTTCGAACAGGCCGACCTCCCGAAGGCGCAGGAGATCGCCGACCGCATCGTCGCCATGTTCGCCGACATGAACATCTTCGGACATCGCTTCATCGCGCTGTCGCGACTGAGCGGCGCGCAGCAAGCGGCGGTCGAGACGACAGCAGGCGCTCCGGTCGTCAGCGACAAGCCGCCCGTCCGCGAGAAACCACTCTTCACGCCCCCTCCGCCACCTCCACCGCCGCCCCCCGTCCCGATGCCCGCGCCTACGGCCGAGCGTCCGCGCAGTCATCTCCCCGGTCTCGCCACACTCGTCATCGACGCGCGCAACGCCGCGAGCCGTATCGACGCGGGGGCGACGCAGGAAACACTGAGCGAAGCGGAAGTCACCGCAGCGCGTGAAGTCCTCCGCTCCGTGCTCCTCATCCCCGGCGCCGTCGCCGCCATGTTCTCCGCCTTCGGCCACCTCGGCGGCGTCCAGGAGCTCGCCGCGCGCACCGCGATCGCCGATGACGCGCGCAATTTTCTGCAATCGAAGCTGAACGTCTGGCTGACCAAGCGGGGAGAAGCAGGCGGCTACGCGAAGACGTCCGTCACGACGCCGTTCGGCACCTCGGGTCTGCCGATCACCGCGAACGACTTGCACAAAGTCTTCACCGCGCCGCTCGTCACCGGATCGCTGCGCGGCCTGTATCTCACCGTCGGCTTCGCGTCGCCGCCCGATCGCGCAGCGCACGAATTGCTCGCCGTGCTGCACGGGCACATGCAACTCGTGCTCGAGCAGTCGGTGCAGCGCGGCGCGATGTCAGCGCTGCGCTTCCGAGTCGCGGAGAAACTCGTCGAGCCCGACTTCACGAAGTTTCCCGAGCTGCGCCGCCACACCGACGTCGTCGCCGGACTCGCCGAAGGATTCGCGCGCTTCCTGGCGATGACGCCCGCGGAAGTCGACAACGCGAAGTTGCTCGCCATCGTGCACGACGCCGGCCTGCGCCTCCTCGACTACGCACGCCTTTATCGCAAAAAGGACTTGAGCGAAGAAGAGCTGGCGTTCCTCCGCGAGCATCCCGCCGTCGGCGCCGCCCTCGTCGACCCGCTCCTCGGCTCCGAGATCGCGCGCGCCGTCCTCTGTCATCACGAGCGCCCCGACGGCCGCGGCTACCCGAACGAACTGCACGGCGACGAGATCCCGCTGCCCTCGCGCATCGTCGCGCTCTGCGATGCCTTCGCAACGATCACCGACCCCGGCAGCTACCAGCCGGCCGAGCCCGTGCAGACGGCGCTGACGACGATCTCACGCGCCGCGGGAACGCAGTTCGATGGCGAGCTGGCCGTGCGCTTCATCGATTTTATCCGCACCTCGGGGCGGGGGTGACGCTGCCATAGGACTTCTAGGAGCTATAGGACCTATAGACCCATAGGACCTCTAGGAAGTCCTATAAGTCCTATCCGTCCTATAAGTCCTATCAGTCCTATACTCCGCCCCATGAAAATCGATCGCGCGGAAGCGCGCCGCATCGCCGATCTCGCGCATCTCGAATTCGATGACGCCGGTCTCGATCGGATGGCCGCGGAGATGACGAAGATCCTCACGTACATCGATCAGCTGCGCGAAGTGGACGTCGAGGGATTCGAAGAGCGCGAGCGACACGTAACGCCGATGCGCGAAGACGAGCCGCGGCCTTCAGTCGACCGGGAGGTCGCATTGAACGCCCGGGAGCAGGTCGCGCGCAACGCGCCGGCATGGCGCGACGGATTCTTCGTCGTCCCGAAGGTCATCGGCGGTGACTGATCTTCTCGATCTGCCGTGGACGGAAGGGCGCGCGGACGTGTCGCCGCGCGAATACGTCGATGCGTGCCTGCGTGCGATCGAAGCGCGCGACGAGAAAGTGCACGCGTTTCTCCACGTGAACGCGGACGCGGATGCAGCCGCGCTGCCGATCGCGATCAAGGACAACATCGTCGCGCGCAACATGCCGACGACGTGCGGCTCGCAAATCCTTCGCGACTTCGTCTCGCCGTTCGACGCGACCGTGGTCGAGCGGCTGCGCGCGTCCGGCGCGAGCATCGTCGGCAAAACGAACCTCGACGAATTCGCGATGGGCTCGTCCACCGAGCATTCGGCGTTCGGACCCGCGCGCAATCCGTGGGACCTTTCGCGCGTGGCCGGCGGCTCGTCCGGCGGCTCCGCCGCCGCCGTGGCCGCACGCATGGTACCGGCAGCACTCGGCTCGGAAACTGGCGGCTCGGTGCGGCAGCCCGCTGCGCTCTGCGGCGTCGTCGGCTTCAAGCCGACCTACGGCCGCGTGAGCCGCTGGGGACTCGTCGCGTTCGCGTCGGGCCTCGACCAGATCGGTGTGGTGACGAAGACCGTGCGCGACTGCGCGGAAGTCTTCGGCATCATCGCCGGCCATGACCCGCGCGACTCGACGTCGAGCACGCACGACGTCGACGACTACGCCGCCGACGTGAGCGCCGGAGTGAAAGGACTGCGTTTCGGAATCGTGCGCGAGGCGGTCGAGCAGCTCGGCGGCGAAGTGCGCGCGAACTTCGACGCAGCCGTCGACGTGCTTCGCCGCGGAGGCGCGATCATCGAAGAAGCGAGCGTGCCGTCGATCGGCTACGCGATCGCGATCTACTACATCGTCGCGAACGCCGAGGCGAGCGCGAACCTGTCGCGCTTCGACGGCGTTCGTTACGGACATCGCAGCGAACGCGCGCGCACGCTCGACGAGGTCTACTTCGACTCCCGCGGCGAAGGATTCGGCGCCGAAGTGAAACGCCGGATCATGCTCGGCACCTTCGCGCTGTCGTCCGGCTACTACGACGCCTACTACGGCCGCGCCCAGCGCGTCCGCGCCAAACTGCGCCATGAATTCGAGGAAGCGTTCCGCTCCTTCGATTACCTCGTCACCCCGACCTCGCCCGAAGCCGCGTTCCCGATCGGCGCGAAGACCGAAGACCCGCTGGCGATGTATTTGAACGACGTCTTCACCGCGCCCGCAAATCTCGTCGGCACCCCCGCCATCGCCGTCCCGTCCGGGTTCAACGCGGAAGGACTCCCACTCTCGCTGCAGATCATGGGACCGCATTTCGGCGAACGCGCGCTGTTCCGGGCGGCGGGGTTTTTCGAGAACGAAACCGGATACTGGAAGAAGGCGCCTCTGAGCACTTGATCAAAGACGTGGCCTACGGGCCCACGAAGCGCGGCTCCGCCCCACGGAAGGCGTGATCGTAGCCCTCACCTCGGCGCGTGGTGTTGCCATCGGAGCGGCAAATGATTCGATGGCACGAGTCATCAAATCAAGAACATGAATCATCAAATCGAGAGCATGAGTCATCAAATCAAGAGCACCGAGTCATCGAATCAAGAGCAGGATTCATCAAATCGAGAACATGAGTCATTACATCAAGAGCACGATTCATCAAATCGAGAACATGAATCATCAAATCGAGAGCACGATTCATCAAATCGAGAACACGAGTCATCAAATCAAGAACACGAATCATCAAATCTATGCATCGAGTGATCGGCGATGTGGCGAATGTCTCCTTTAGGGGACAGGACTGGAAAAGCTCAAGTGGAGGACAGACAGTCTTGTCTGTCCGTTCCGGCATGGTCCGTGCCGAGTCGCGCGTGCGTCTAATTTTTCTTACGCGCTGCGTATAGCCGGTTGTACCCGGCTCCAATGATCCGCGCAGTGGTGCGCGTGCTTGCGAATCAATCCAACTCGTTGTCGCACCTGTAGTTGTGCGGAGTTTTGGATCGTCACCGGAACTGGTCTTCCGCTTGCGCTGACGACCCCTTGTCGTCAAATTCGAAAGGAGATCATTCCGACATGTTTCAACGAATCCTCACTGCTGTCGCAGCACTGTTGTTGTCCGCCGCCGCCGTATCCGCCTCGCCGTTGCGCGTCAACGATCGCGATTATCGCGGTGCGTTCACGATTCCCGGAGCAGGAAGAATTCAGGGCCAGACCGCGCGCTATTGGACGGACATCAAGATCTTCAACGACTCGGATCATCAGATTTATCTTCGGTTCGAGCTGTATTCCACGGCCGGCTATCGCGAAGCGCTCATCGATGTGAACCCGATCGCCGCGGGCGGAGCGGCGGGTTATACGTGGGGAAGCGGGTATACCAACGGTTTGGACCCGGTCACGGGATTGCCGATCACTCCCGATCCGCCCGATTTCTGGGCCACCAAGCTCGGATACAACGTCATGGGCGCACTGCGCATCGTCGCCGTGCATCAGGACGGCACCGATGACGAAAGCGCCGTTCTTCACGGCTCGGGGCGATTGATGGTGGCGCCGAATTCCGGCGGCTACATGTGGGAGTCGCAGCCGGGCTTTACCGACTATGAGCTCGGCGGGGTCGATCGCGGAAAAGTAACCGCCAACGGAACGTTGCTGCCGGGATCTCCCGAGTCGGTCTCGTTCATCACGCCGTATCTGAAGAATGCTCGTCTCGCGGCCGTCGTGACGAACTTCGACCGGCAGCATGATCTGCATTTCACGGTCGGCGAGCGCTGTGCCCAGTTCCTCGGCCCGAACGGCCTGGAAAAGGTCTGTGCCGCCGGCGCTTCGTTCGACGTTCCGCGCGGAGAAACGCGGCGCGTGCCGATCGAGATGCTCGAAGCGCATTTCGTGGACCGCCAGTTCGTCCAAGTGGGCGTGAACGAACACGGCAATCACAACTGGTCGGCCTTCCTGACGGCCGTCGACGATGAGACGAACGACTCGATCGTCATTTGGGATGCACTGTCCGAGAGGCTCTTGACGCAGCGCTGATCCAACCCGGGAGCGGCGGGCGAGAGCTCGCCGCTCCGCATCAGCGGCGCGGCTTCTGAATCTTCAGCGCAACGATTTTCTGATGCAGGTACGTTCGCTGGATGTCGAGCATCTTCGCCGCGGCGGTGTAGTTCCAGTTCGTGCGGCGCAGGACGGCCTCGATGTACTCCGTTTCGCATCGCTCCTTGAACTCGCGCAGCGGCATCACGTCGACGGCGTCATTGAATCGCAGCAGCCCGGCCTCGCACGTGCCGGCGTCGCGCGCGACCAGGAGCGACGGCATCTGGTCGATGGTGATCGGATCGGCGCCGAAGATCGCGAGCTGCTCGCACACGTTGCGCAGCTCGCGCACGTTGCCGGGCCACGAGTAGCGGTCGAGCGCCGCGAACACTTCCGGCTCGACGGTCAGCTTCCGGCGCTGGTGCTCGGTGCAGAACGACTCGAGAAAAAAGGAGAACAGCAGGGCGACGTCGCCGGCGCGCTCGCGCAGCGGCGGCACGTCGATCGGCACCGTCGCCAGCCGGAAGTACAAATCCTGGCGAAACGCGCCGGCCGCGATGGCTTCGTTCAAGTCGCGATTCGTCGCTGCGATCACGCGTACGTCCACCTGCCGGTCGTGGTTCTCTCCCACGCGGCGCACCTTGCCGTCTTCGAGCACGCGCAGGAGCCGCGATTGGAGCGGCAGCTCCATGTCGCCGATCTCGTCGAGGAACAGCGAGCCGCGATCCGCTTCCTCGAAGAGTCCCGGCTTCGCGAATTTTGCATCGGTGAAGGCGCCGCGCGCGTGGCCGAACAGCTCGTCCTCGATGAGATGCGCCGGGATCGCGGCGCAGTTGATCTTGATGAACGGCTGATCGCGGCGCGCGCCGAGGTGATGCAGCGTGTTGGCGACGAGCTCCTTGCCGGTGCCGCTCTCGCCGCGGATGAGCGCGCGGGCGCCGGTCGCCGCCACGCGCTCGATGCGCTCGCGCAGCTGCGCGATCTGTGGCGAGCGGCCGAGGATCGTGTGGCGCTGATGGATGTGCGTCTTGACGGCCGCGAGCTCGCGCTTGAGCACCGCGTGGTCGAGGCAATTGCGAACGGACTGCAGGAGCCGCTCGCGGGTGAAAGGCTTCTCGATGAGGTCGTAGACGCCGAGGCGGAGCGCTTCGACGGTCTCGGAGATCGAGGCCTCGCCCGTGATGATGATCGCGGGCACCGGAGAATGCTTCGCCGCGCGCCGCTTGAGGAAGTCGATGCCGCTGGCGCCCCCGAGGCGGATGTCGACCAGCAGCAGATCGGGCGGGCTCTCCTGTTCCGCGAGAAACGCGTCCGCTTCCTCGGCGGAAGCGACCGCGTGCGCGTAAAACCCCTGATCGCGGAGCTGCACCAGCGTGCTCGTGCGAATCTTCGCGTGGTCTTCGACGATCAGGATGAAAGCGCTGTCGTTCATTCGGGGCATGCCGCCGCGGGCAGCGTGATCCGAAACGCCGCACCATGCGTTGAGCTCGACAGTTCCAAATCGCCGTGGTGATCGAGCAGGATCTTTTTCGAGATCGCCAGTCCGAGTCCCATGCCTTCGCCGGTCTTGCGCGTCGTGGTGTACGGCTCGAAGATCCGCCGGCGCACTTCCGGTGCGACTCCCGGCCCGTCATCGACGACGTCCACCGTCACCGCCTCCGGGCCGCCGCCGATCGTGAACGTCACGTTTCCGCTGCGCTCGCCCGCCGCGAGCGCACTGTTGTTGCACAGATTCACGAGGACGCGTCGAAGCATCTCGCGATCGAGCGCCGCGCATCGGCGCGACGGTGCTCCCGCGCAGTGAAGCGTCAGATGGGGCCAGTTCGATGCGAACGTCATGCAGAACTCTTCCAGGAGTTGCCGGACGTCGCGGACTTCGAGCTTTGGTGCGCCGACGTTCGCGAGCGCGACGAACTCGTTCGTGAATCGCCGCAGGTGCTCGAGCTCTTCGAGAATGCTCGCTTCCGCCCGGCTCCACGTGCTGGCGTCCGACGGCAGCCGCCTTTGAGCTTCCTGGACCAGCTGCCGGATCTCCAGATGAGCAGCCGTGAGCGGCGTGCGCATCTCGTGCGCATGCCGGCGCGCGGCCTCCTGCCACGCGGACAGATGCTCCAGCGCTCGCGTCCGGCGGCGCTCGCGTCCGATCACTCCCGACGTCTCCTCGATCATCCTGGCGATCCGTCCGATCACATCGCGTCCGCGGTCATCGACGGCGATCTCCGCATCGCCCATCGAAAGCGATTGCAGCGCATCACCGATCCGCGCGAGGCGTCGCGTGCGGCTGCGCTGCTCGAGGAAATACGCGGCGACGGCGGCCGCGACGATGACCGTGACCAGGCCGACCAGCACGAGCTCGAACTGCCGCATCACTTGGCGCCGCGTCAGCGCCATGATCTCGATTCGCGTGAGCAGACGTCGCGTGTCCTCGAAGCGGCGGCGGTAGACGTCGCGGTGCGCCGGATCGGCGCGCGCCAGCGCCTTTTGATCCTCGAGACTGCGGCGCAGCACTTCCTGCGACTCGCGATTCGCAGCAAGACCGTACGATACCAGCGATAGCCGGCGTGCGACGGAGGCGAACATCACCAGGACGGCGATCGCCAGCAGAATCAGAAATGTGTTGCGGAGAGTCATGGCCGCGTCAGCGGAACGGTCCAGCGCCACGAGCGAATCGGTTTTCGCCGGACTCCGTTTCCAATGATGACATCGAGGATGCTCGTGTCCGCGCCCGCCTCCCGCTGCGGCGGCGCGCGGGTGTTTCTCGCCTCGGTCATCGAGCGCATCAGCCAGCGCTGCGCGTCCGCTTCTTCCGCCGCCGAGAACGGCACCACTTCTGTTTTCACGGTCACGCGCGAGGGCGCGTCCGCGGCGGAAACCGCCGCGGCTCCCAGCGCCGCGTTGCTCCACCACGACACGAGTTTTTCGAACGTCGCAAAGGAGAGATTTTGCCGATGCGCATGGGTTCCGATCACTCCGACGAGGAACTTCTCGTCCCACAACTCGTAGCGGATCTCGACGCGCACCGCGCCGCGGATCGGAACGCCGCTCCGCGACGTTGCTTCGATCGATGTGATCACGACGGTCGTCAGTCCGTTCGTGAGCTGCTTTTCCATCGCGGCGTCGTTCAGCACTGAGGAGGGGAGGGAGACGAGAATCTGGTCCGACTGCAGGATCGCCTTCGGCGCGGCAGGCGGACGTGCGACGGCGGCCGCGGCGGCGATCAACACGGCGGCCGCAAGCCTCATTCGTTGCCGAGCCTCCATCCGTTGTACGAGAGGTCGAACCGCGCGACGCCCCACACGTTGCGGAATACGAGTCCGGCGCGTGCGCTCGCGCGCAATCCGCCCGAATCCGAGTACGCCGGCTCCGCCTCGAGATGGAATCGCAGCTCGCCGGAACCGGGAGCGTGCCCGCTCCAGAGGCTCGCCGTATAACCGGCACGCCCGGCGATCTGCCCGACGCCCGACGATCCTCTCGTGACATCGAGCCCGCCGATCACCGATTGGTGCGGAGTGATCTCCCAATATTTCGTCAATCCGGCGACGAGGTCCCGCGACCAGAAATACTCCGCGTTCAAGTTGCGCGGATCGTCCGGATCGGCAGACGTAAAACGGCTGTCGCGGTACGCGCGCGCGGAGATCGTTGCGTACACGCCCGACGACGGCAGCAGCAGGTCATCGGTGGTGTCGTAGATCCACGAGAGGTCCGCGGTGTGAACCGACCGCCGCACGAGGAAGTCCGTGCCTTCGGGATTCACATCACGCGTGCGCTGCTCGCGGTGCCACGTTGCGCGCAGCGCCTGATTTTCGCGCAGCGGAAACGCCGCGCTCACGTTCCAGATCAGATGATCGCCGAAGCTCGTCGTCGTCGCGCCGCCGAGGTCCGGAACCTCGGTGAAGTCCTGCCGAAACTCGCGATACTGGACGAGCGCGGCGATCGACGCGCGCGTAGCGAACAAATCGTATTGCGTGAACGCGATGCTGTAGCGATTGTCGCCTGCGCCGAGAGGATCCGTGCCGCCGATGTCGGCAGTGACCGCGAGCATGGTGCGGCTGCCGGGAAAAATGCGGCCGCCGATGGTTTCACGATCCACGTGATCGCGGAGCACGCGGCCGCTGACGGTTTCGGAACGGCCGGTCGAGGGGTCGATCACCTGCCGGGTCGTGGCGAACATGTCGATGGACGTGCGCCAGTTGCCGAACAGCGGCTTGTTTTCCGTGACGCGCAAGACGACGACGTACGTTCCGCGCACCGATCCTTTTTCGAGCTGCACGTCCGTATCGAGGACAAAGGGCAGCCGCCGCACGCGCGCAACCGCGTCGCGAATCTGCCCCTCGGTGTAGCTGCTTCCGGCATTCAGCTGCGACTCGGCGACGACGATCGCCGGCGATGCGAAGCGGAGTCCCGATACCCGGATCGATTCGACTGGGAATCGCGGCTCGTCCGCCGCGGCGGCAGCCACGCACGTCACGAGGAGGATCAGCAGCGCTGAACGCGCGATCGGCATTCGTCTGAATGCTATCGTCCCAGGCGCGTTCAGCAAACGGACGCGTCAAGATGCGTGGCGCCGGCAGCGTAACTCACACGGAACATGGGCGTTGGCCGTTGCGATGGCGAGCCGCGTGAAGTGTATGAAGCTTCATACGTTGACTGACCGCATCCCTCACACCTCACCCCCGGCTCACCTGCTCCCACTTCGCATTCGTAATCTTCCACTCTCCGCCTTCTTTGGCCAGCCAGACGTCGAACTTGTATTTTGCCGACGACGGCAGGAGTTGATCGAGTCCGCCGATTTCTCTCGCGGTGCCGTTGAAGTTCGCCACGAAGCGCGCCTGCGCGGTCGGGCCGCTCTGCCACGTCTGCAGATCGGAGATCGACACGTCGACGCTCTTGTAGCCGAGGAAGTAGCGCTTGAGGTTTTCTTCCGCTTCGCGGCGTCCGCCGATGTCGTCGGCGTAGTTGGTCGCGAGCTTCTCGACAATCGCACTTGCATCGCGATCGTCCGCCGCCTTTTCGATGTCATGGATCACGTTCGCGATCGGATCGCCTTTTTTGCATGCGACGAAAAGGAGAATCGCGATTGTGACGGCGCGGCGCATGGAGCGATCTTATCTTGACCGGGTGTACAATTTTCCCGTGCGTAAGTGGTGGGTGTGGTGGTTCTGCAACCTCGGCGCTGCAGCTGTCTTCGCCGCTCCCCTCGCGCAGTCTCCCATCGCCCCTGCAATCGCGATCGCCCAGGTTTCGTCCGAGGTGCGCGCGGCGTTGACGCGCGAATACGAGATCGAGGTGACGGTGCGGCCGCACTCGGGCGACGCGTGGACGCGTCTCGCGAAGCGCATCACCGGCGACGCCTCGAACTGGGAAGATCTCGCCTCCTTCAATCAAGCCGACGACAAGCTCGATAGCGAGCACACCGTGCGCGTTCCGTTCGTGATGCTGCGCGCGAACCTGCAGCGCGATCTCATCCGGATTCTTTTCCCGCTCGACAAAGCGACGCCCGACGGCTGGCAGCACGTCGTCGTCGGCTCGCGCGGCATCGAAGGCGAATCGCTCTGGAAGCTCGCGGAGTGGTTCACCGGCGACGGCGCGAACTACAGCCTCATTCGCAAAGCCAATCCCAATCAGGGTCTCTCGACGCACAAAGGGGACGTGATCCTCATTCCACAACGGCTGCTCACCGCCGCATTCGGCGGGAGCTCGGAGGGAGAGAATGCACCGAAGACGGCAGCGGATGTTCGGAAGGCACAGGACGATTCGGCTCAGCGTGCAACAGCGGATGAAGATGTTCCGGAGGCGGCTGCGAGTGTCGTCCCTCTGGCCTCGCCCGCTCTGACGTATGAGCGAAGCGCCGCCGAACCGTACGCCGTCTACCGGCTGCAACGAGGCGAGGCGCTCTATTCGTCCGTCGCGATTCGCTTCACCGGCCGCGTCTACTCGAAAGACGTCGGCGACGTGCTCGATCGCATCGTGAAGTTCAACGAGATCGAAGACGTGGCGAAGCTGCCGGTCAGCTTCGCGGTGAAGATTCCGATGGACCTGCTGCTCCCCGAATACCTGCCGCAGGATGATCCCGAGCGCGTGGCGCGCGAGACGACGCGGCGCGAGAGCGCGCTCGCCGCGCGGCGCGCGCGCGCGACGGGACTCGCCGGCGTGCACGTGATCCTCGACGCAGGTCACGGCGGCCGCGACGTCGGCACCGAGCACGAGGACGTGTGGGAGTCGACGTACGTCTACGACGTCGCGTGCCGCCTCAAGCGCATCCTCGAGAACAAGAGCGGCGCGCGCGTGTCGATGACGACGAAATCGAAGGGCAACGGCTACACGATCCTCGACAAGAACGTGCTGCCGGGCGCGAACGATCACTTCGTGCGCACGACGCCCGAGTATCTGCTCGACGACGCGATCGTCGGCGTCAACCTGCGCTGGTATCTCGCCAACTCGATGTTCCGCCGCGCGATGAAGTCGGGCGTGCCGAAAGAGAAAGTGATTTTCCTTTCGATCCATGCCGATTCGTTGCATCCGTCGCTGCGCGGCGCGATGGCGTACATCCCCGGCGCCGGATTCACGACCGGCACGTTCCAGAAGAAAGGCGAGATCTACCTGGCGCGCGAAGAAGTGCGCGAGCAGCCGACGGTCACGCATTCGCGCGACGAGGCGCTCGCCGCGGAAGGACTCTCGCGCGATCTCGCGGAGTCGGTGATCGCGTCGTTCGAAGACAAAGGACTGCGCGTCCATCCGTTCGAGCCCGTGCGCGACAACGTCGTACGCCGCGGCCACGAATGGGTCCCCGCCGTCATCAAGTACAACGAGGTGCCGACGCGCCTGCTCCTCGAGATCTGCAACCTCGGCAACCCCAAAGACCGCGACCTCGTGACGACGAAGAAATATCGGCAGCAAGTCGCCGATGCGATCTATCGCGGCATCGCCGACTTCTATTCCGCGCACGACGACGCGCGGCGCACGGTCGTGGCGAGCGGGTCGAAATAGCGGTTGCTCGGTTGCGCAGTCGCGCGGTTGCGCAGCGCCGCGTCATCCTCAGCGTGAAAAAAAAGTGTCATCCCGAGCGCAGCGAGGGATCCCCGGCACAAGAGCGCTAGACGCTCCGTCGACGGGGGATCCTTCGCCGTCTTCGCGGCTCAGGATGACATTGATTTTTTCATAGGCGTCATGACAACGATTTCTGCTCTCCACAAAGCGCCGCGCAACCGAGGGACCGCGTAACCGCGCAACTCATATAATCCCGCCCGCAATGCCCCGTTCTTTCGAAGGCGATCTCGACGCCCGGGATCTGAAGTTCGCCATCGTCGCGTCCCGCTTCAATGACGAAATCGTCTCCGCGCTGCTCGACGGCGCGCTGGAATGTCTCACGCGCCACGGCGCATCCGACGACGCGATCGTCTGCTGCCGCGTTCCCGGCGCATTCGAAATCCCGGCCGCCGTCGCGAAGCTGATCGGCTCCTGCGACGCGATCGTCGCCCTCGGCTGTCTCCTGCGCGGCGACACGCCGCATTTCGATTTCATTTCCGCGCAGGTGACGAACGATCTCTCGCGCATCGCCAGCGACGCGAAGTTCCCCGTCGCCTTCGGCGTCATCACCTGCAACACCTACGAGCAGGCCGTCGAGCGCTCGCGGCCGGGAACGAAAAACAAAGGGTGGGAAGCCGCGCTGGCGGCGATCGAGATGGCGAACCTCTGGAAGCGGATGGCAGAGGGCAGAAGGCAGATGGCAGAGGACCGAGGAAACGAAGAATGATGTGCCGTCCCTCCTGCCATCTGCCATCCGCCATCCGCCATCTGCCATCCGCTATCCGCCATCCGCCATCTGCCATCTGCCATCTCCTCCTGGCCTGCGAATCGCACAAGGAGTCCACCTGAATGGGTGCCCGCAGGAAAGCGCGCGAGCTGGCGCTGCAGATGCTCTTTCAGCACGACATGTCCGGCAACCGGCCGGAGCAGATCATCGACACGTTCGAAGAGTTGCAGAAGTCGAAGCCGAACACGCGCGAGTTCGCGACGAAGATTTTCAAAGGCACGATCGACCACATGACCGACATCGACGAGATGATCCAGAACCAGGCCGAGAACTGGCGCCTCTCGCGCATGGCCACGGTCGACCGCAACATCATCCGCATGTCGATCTATGAATTTCTCCACGAGACCGACACGCCGAAGCTCGTCATCATCGACGAGGCGATCGAGATCGCGAAAAAGTACGGCACGCAGAAGTCGTCACAATTCATCAACGGAATCCTCGACGGGATTTTGAAACGCTACAATCTCGCGGGTGCTTAAGCGCTTCGCGTTCGCGATCGCAATCCTCCTCGCCACCATCCCGCTCTCCGCGCAGAAGCGGCGCTCCGTTGCGCCGCAGCCGGTCGATGCCGAACAGCGCATTCTGTTCATCGGCAATAGTCTGACGGAGGGGAATGACCTGCCGGCGGTGGTGTGCAGATTGGCGGCGGCGGGACGGCATAACGCCAAGTGCGAGTCCGTCATCGGCGGCGGCTACGCGCTCGAAGATCACTTCGCGGACGGACGCGCGCTGCGAAAACTCCAGGACGAGCGCTGGTCGATCGTCGTGCTGCAGCAGGGACCGTCCGCGTTGGACGAGAGCCGCGTCAATTTGCGCGAATGGACCGCGAAGTTCAACACGCTCATCACCGCATCGGGCGCGCGTGCAGCGCTGTTCGCGGTGTGGCCCGAAAAAGCGCGCTCGCGCGATTTCCCGCGCGTCTCCGACTCCTATCGCCTCGCCGCCGACGACGTCGGAGGCCTCTTCTTTCCCGCCGGCGACGCCTGGCTCGCGGCCTGGCGGCGCGATCCGGGTCTGCCGCTGTACGGCGGCGACAACTTCCATCCGTCGTCGGCCGGCTCGTATCTCGCGGCGCTCACCATCTATCGCGTGATCTTCGGCGAGCTGCCGCCGATCTTCGCCGATCGCGGGTTTGCGGCGGCAGCGGCGGGAAGCGATCTCGGACTCGATGCAGGGCGATTGGCAATGCTCGTCGCATCCGCCGAGGAAGCGGTGCACTGAAACCGCTACAATTCGCCCGGCGCATCAGCCCGGCGAATGAAGGCAGAAGGCAGAAGGCAGAAGGCAGAACTTAGAAGTGCCGTTGGCACGGGCGACTTCTGCCTTCTGCCTTCTGCCTTCTGCCTTCTGCCTTCATCAGCGGGAGACCACCAATGAGTCTCCTCGGCCGCCTCGAAGACCTCTCCCTCACCGACATCGTCCAGATCGTCTATCTCTCGCGCCGCACGGGGGTGCTTGAGATCATCAACGATGACGGCCGGCACACGGTGCTGTTTCGCGGCGGTCTCGTCGTCAACGCGTCGTCGCCCGAGCTTCCCGATCTCCTCGGCTTCCTCGCCGCCGCGGGACTGCTCACGCGCCCGAACGCCGACATGATCCGGCGGATGGAAGAGCAGGCCATTCCCGCCGGCACGTCGCTCGTCGAGATGAATCTGATGTCGAAGGACGATCTCGGCAACGCGATCCGCCAGCGCGTGCTCACCGTGATGACGCCGCTGCTGCAGAGCAAGGAAGGGGAGTTCAACTTCCTCCTCAGCGACTCGATGGACGCGCTCGACATCGAGTACGACCCCGACGACATTTTCAAGGACGGCGGCTTCGCGCCGAGCAAGATCGTCGGCGTGCCGGAAGGGGAGAAGATCAAGCCGCTCAAGGGGCTCGAAGAGTCGCTCAAAATCGGCAAGGCCCTTCTTCGCGGCACCGCCGCGCCGGACGCGACTCCCGCGTCTCTCAACCTCGGCCTCGGCCAACCCATCTCTCCCGCGCCCGTGCCCGCTCCCGCGCCCGAAAATGAGCGCAGCGACAACATCCTCCCGTTCCCCGCGCGCGAAGAAAAACCCTTCACGCCGATCGAAGAACTGCCGGACCAGCTCAGTGGAGGACAGGCAATCCTGCCTGTCCGCGATGAACAGGACAGGCGGGATCGCCTGTCCTCCACGGCCGCGAGCGGCCAGTTCAAAGTCGCCGGCGGATTGTTCGAAGTCGAAACGCCGGAAGCCGTGTTCCGCAACGTCGTCCTCTTCGAGCGCAACCCGCTCGTGCGCGTCGCCGCGCGGCGCGCGTTCACGCAGGAAGGCGCGAAGATTTTTCAGTTCGGAACGCTCGACGACGTCCGCTCCGCGCTCACCGATCTCTTCGCATCGAACAGCTTCTTCGTCACGTTCCTCGAAGTCACCGAAGACGAGTCGTCGACGCGTCTCATGCAGCAGGTAAAGCGGAAGAACGCGCGGCTTCCGGTCGTGATGATCGACTCGAGCGCGGATCTGCGCCGCCGCCACAATCTCCTGCGCGCCGGCGCGGACTTGTACGTGACGAAGCCTTCGCCCGCGCGATTGCAGCCCGGCCTCATCGAAGAAGAGCTCTCGCTCTTCGCCGACGAGCTCGTGCTCTTCGCGGGGCGGCAGTTCGAGCAGTGGGAGCGCCTCACGCGCGGGCTCGGACCGAACGCCGGCAAGCAGTTTTACGAGATGGCGACGAAGGAGACGATCGATCGCTCGTTCAGTCTCCTTCGCCAGTTGATCAACGAGCTCTCGAATCCGAACGACATCGGGCAAGTCTCCTCGACGATCCTTCGCCTCTCCGCCGAATATCTCGATCGCGGCGCGCTCTTCGTCGCGCGCAAAGAAGATTTCCTCGGCCTCGGCGGATTCGGATTCGCCGGACAAGGACAGGACCTCGACGCGCGCGTGCGCCAGCTGAAGATCGCCGCCGATCAGCCGTCGATCCTCGCCGACGTCGCGAAGAGCGGCGTCGTGCATCACGGAAAAATGCGGCGCACTCCCGCGAACGTGTCGCTCATCGAAGGACTCGGCAGCATCCTGCCGACTGAAGTCGTCGCCCTTCCGATCACGCACGGCAAGCGCGCCATTGGTATCCTGTACGGCGACAACGCCGAACATCGGGCGCCGATCGACAGCATGACCGGATTGGAGATCTTCTTGTCGCAGGCCGGCTATGCCTTCGGCAACGCCGTGTTCGCATCGGAGAGAACGCGTCGATGAAGATCCTCGTGGTGGAAGACTCGTCGTCGATGCGCGCGTATCTGACGACGATCATCGAGAGCGGCAGCGAGAGCTACGAGCTCGAGATCATCGAGGCCGCGAGCGGCTTCGAAGCGCTCAAGACGCTGCCGCACCACAAATTCGACGCCATCCTCACCGACATCAACATGCCGGACATCAACGGCCTGGAGCTGGTGAGCTTCCTCAAGAACCATCCCGTCTACCGCAACATCCCGATCATGGTCATCTCGACCGAATCGACGGAAGAAGACCGCCGCCGCGCCGCCGCGCTTGGCGCCGAGGAGTACCTGGTGAAACCGTTCCAGGCGGGCGATCTCGTGGAGAAGTTGCGCAGGCTGCTCAGGGTGGCCTGATGCGTTGCGGAGCAGTCGCGCTGCCTGGACTTAGAGCTCAACCCGAGGTTCGTGCGGTGACTTTCAGCCATTCTTCGACCTGCAACACATAGTCGTTGAATGTGAGCTCTTGTGGATTCAGTTGCAGGCGTTCGCAGGCAGTAGGCAGTTCCTGCTTGAAGGTTGCGTAGCGCCGGGCAATCACGGTACCACTCGGTATCTTCACAGAATGGCGCGATGCCGTGGACAACCAATTTCTGACGGCCCGTATCGCCTCGTCAGGACTTCCCCCATGAGCTGAGATGTCCTGACCAGCGATATCCGAGATGAACTTCTGGTATCGATAGCGCTCGATGTCGAGGATTAGACAGGTCTTTGCCCTGTGCCTGGCTGAGCCGAATCGTTTTGCGCCGAGAAAGAGTCCGAGCTCGAGCGGCATGTTGAAACGAGGGAGCTGCGTGTCTGTATCGGCTTCTGTTCGAGATATGTCGTGAATACCGAAGCGACAGGAGGCAATGATTGCCGCGATTTTGTCGATCCGAACCTGACTCGCATCAGAGACTTCAAGCGAGCATCGAGCGACATAGCCACAATCGTGAACCGCAAATACGATGGCTTCGAAAAGCGGCCGATAGTGGTCATCGAAAGGACAGTTGATGAAGACGCCGTGTTCGGCGTCTTGCTCAGGCATTGCTGCTCGTGTGCGGTTTTTTTGCACGTTTCGCGCGAGCACCCATTTTGCGCTCGGAGCGCGCGTCCTTCCGCTCTTCCGCGATCGTCTTCATGACAGCCGCAACCTCAGTTCTCGTGACGGATGCATTCCGCGGTGCCGTTCGGATCGTGCGAAGTTTCGGAGCCATGCGCAGCAGTGTACCCGATGAGGAAACCGTGATCAGCTGCTCACGTGTTCCTTGGCGAAATGTTCGACCGGCTGTTGCACGGTTGCACAGTTGCGAGCCATCCGACAGTTGCCGCGTGACCGCGTAACCGCGCAACCGGTTAAGATGACTCCGGTCCATGGCACGCGAAGACGATCGCGCACGGGAAGAGTTCACCAGCGAAGCGGAAGAGCTCCTCGACACGCTCTCGCGCGACCTCGCCGACTTCGAGTCGCAGGGTGCGAACGTGCGGCCGGAGCTGGTCAACAAAATCTTTCGCGAGGTCCACTCGCTCAAAGGCCTCGCCGGCATGCTCGGCTTCACCGAGATCTCCGAGCTCTCGCACAGCCTCGAGGACATGCTCGACCGCCTGCGCATGGGACGTGTCGCGATCTCGAAAGACCTCGTCGATCTGCTCTACGACTCCGTCGACAGCCTGAATCGGCTCGTCATCGCCATCAACGATCCGTCGCTCTCCGGCCTCGTCGACATGACCGGCCTCACGCGGCGCATCCACCAGATCGTCACGAATCAGCCGCAGCAGAAGCACGGCGACGCGTTCTCCGAGTTGACGCTCGACGAGCAGACGCGCAAGTCGCTCACCGAATACGAAGAGCATCGCCTCCTCGAAAACGTGCGCGCGGGAAAGCACATCCTTTCCCTCGAAGTCACGTTCGACTTCTCCGACTTCGACGAGCGACTGCGCACGATCACCGCGAACCTCAGCGAAGCGGGCGAAGTCATCTCGACGCTGCCCGCGATCCCGACCGGCAACATCAACGGCATCGCGTTCCGTTTGCTCTACGGCTCGACGCTCGATGTCGATGCCGTGGCCGTGCTCGCACCTGAAGCCAACGTCAGCTCCCTTCGCAAAACCGCCCCCGCCACCCCGACCCCCGCACCCGTCACCCCGGCACCCGAAGTCGAAGAAGAGATGTCCCTGCGCTCGCTCTCACAGACCGTGCGCGTCGACATCGCCAAGCTCGATCACGTGATGAACATCGTGGGGGAGCTGATCATCGAGAAGACGCAGCTCGAAGCGCTCACGCGCGCAATCGCGATGCAGCAGGCGCGCATGGCCTCGCACGAGCTCGGAAAAATCTCGCGCAATCTCGATCGCAAGCTCAACGAGCTGCAGAAGTCGGTCATCGAGATCCGCATGGTGCCGGTCGGGCAGATCTACTCGAAGCTTTCGAGGACCGTGCGCAAAGTCGCGCGCGAATTGAACAAAGAGATCGAGCTGATCCTGCGCGGCGAGGACACGGAGCTCGACAAGATGATGGTCGAGGAGCTGACCGATCCGCTCATGCACATCATCCGCAACGCGCTCGATCACGGCATCGAGCCGGCGGACGAGCGGAAGGCGGCAGGCAAAAATCCGGTCGGCCGGGTGACGCTGACCGCATACCAGCAGGGCAACTCCGTCGTCCTCGACGTGACCGACGACGGACGCGGAATCAATCCCGAGAAAATCCGCCGCGTCGCCGTCGAGCGCGGACTGATCGGCGAGAAGGACACGGTCGATCTGGCGCGCGCGTACGAGTTGATGTTCACGCCCGGCTTCTCGACCGCGGCCGCGGTGAGCGAGATCTCAGGACGCGGCGTCGGCCTCGACGTCGTGAAGAAAAACATCCAGGACCTCAAGGGCTCGATCGACGTGATCACGCACCTCGGCGAAGGCACGACCTTCCGCGTGTCGCTGCCGATCACGCTGGCCATCATCCAGGCGCTGATCGTCGAGGCCGGCGGCGACAAGTTCGCGATTCCGCTCACGTCCGTCGAAGAATCGCTGCGCATCTACTCGCGCGACATCCGCACCGTCGAGCGCCGCGAAGTCTTCACGCTGCGCGACTTCACGCTGCCGCTTCTCAGACTCGCGGACGCGTTCGGACTCGAAGACCATCACGATCACGGACCCGACACGAAGTGGTTCGTCGTCGTCACGCGCGCGGGCGAGAAGACGATCGGCATCCTCGTCAACGCCCTCGTGCGGCAGCAGGAAGTCGTCATCAAGTCGATCGGCGAGCGATTGAAGACGATCCCCGGCATCGCCGGCGCGACGGAGATCGGCGAGAGCGAGATCGTGCTGGTCGTGGATGTGGGATCGTTGATCGATCATTTTGGGGGGCGGGCGCGAGAGGTGAGGGCGGCCGTCTTGAGTTGATATGAAGGCAGAAGGCAGAAGGCAGAAGGCAGAACTGAGAAGTGGCAAATGGCCGCGTCTCACTTCTTACTTCTGCTTTCTGCCTTCTGCCTTCTGCCTTCATCCGCATGTTTGAAGAGTTCTTCGGCTTCGCCACCAAACCCTTCGGGAAAACGCCCGATCCGTCCTTCCTCTACGAATCCAACCAGCACAAGGAGGCCCTCGCGCGGCTCGAGTATTCAGTCGAGGAAAAAGAGCTCGCGCTCCTCGTCGGCGACATCGGTTCGGGAAAGACGATGCTCAGCCGCGCGTTGCTTGATCGCATCGGCGATTCACGCCCGATCATCTTGCTGATCAATCCGCGCCTGACGCCGACACAGCTTCTTCGCGCGATCGCGCGCGGCCTCGGCGTCGAGCCCTCGCGCTTTCGCAACGATCTTCTCGATCAGATTCACACGCGCCTCTACGAGCTTTACGAAGAAAAGCGCGAGCCGGTGCTGATGATCGACGAGGCGCAGCTGATCCCCAGCAAGGCGACGTTCGACGAGATTCGCCTGCTCACGAACTTTCAGCTCGACGATCAGAATCTTTTGTCGGTGATCCTCATCGGGCAGCCCGAGCTGGAGAAGCGCCTCGATCGCGAGCACTACGCGCCGCTGCGCCAGCGCATCGGGATGCGCTACTCTCTCGGCCCCTTGTCGCTGGAAGAGACGCTTCGATACATCGAGCACCGCATCCACGTCGCCGGCGGCGCGCGCAATCCCTTCGACCGCAAATCGATGGAAGAGATCTACGCGCTCAGCGGCGGCATCCCGCGCCTCATCAACACCCTCGCCACGACCGCACTCCTCGACGCCTTTGGCGAAGACGCCGAGACCATCGACCCAGCGCGCATCGTCTCCGCGGCCAAAGAACATCGCATGGAGGCGGCGCATGGTTGATTTGGTGAAGATTCGGAAGAAGAAAGCAGAAAGCAAAAAGCAGAAAGCAGAAGAGTCTCCCGGTCTCCCGCTCTCCGAGCCTCCTGGTGAGTCGCCACCCATCCTCGCCCCTGCCACCGTGGCGGAGACACTCGAAGACTCCGCGCAACCGAGCGACCGCGCGACCGAGCAACCGGAGCCGACCAAGCTCGAAAGGTTCAAAGAATCCGCAGGCAAACGACGCACGTCCGAGTTGGCGAAAACGGATGAAGCCAAGGCGACAACACAGAATCTCGAGCTGCTCACGTTCGTCATCGCGCACGAGCATTACGCCGTCGACATCGAGCGCATCGTCGAGATCGTCACGCCTCGCTCGGTCACGCGCATTCCGAACGCGGACTTTTCCGTCGTCGGGATCATGTCGCTGCGCGGGACGATCGTGACGCTCGTCGACGTGCGGCGGAAGTTGCGCCATCCGTCCGCGGGCGAGCCGACGCCGGACACGCGCATCGTCGTCATCGACTATCTCAACGAGATGATCGGCTTCCTCGTCGATCGCGTTTTGCGCGTCGTCAAAGCCGACGCCGCCGAAATCGAGGCGCATCCCGTCGTCCATGCGACCGAGCTCGATGAATCGGTCCGCGGAGTGTTTCGTGCGGGCGGCGCGTTGACGATCCTCCTCGATTTGGACAAGCTGTTGGACAGCAGAGCACTCGCCCTGTGAAAATCAGAAAGCAAAAAGCAGAAAGCAGAAATGGCCGGCAGTTCTTTCTGCTGTCTGATTTCTGCTTTCCAAAAATATGGATCTGACCTGCAAAAAATGCGGCTCGACCTTTCGCGCCGCGGTGAGCCTCCCGCTCACGTCACCCGTTCGCGTGGCCTGTCCCGGCTGCGGTTACCAGATGGTTCTCAAGCCGCGCACGCTCAGCAGCATGCATCCCGTTCCCGTCCCGGAAAACGAAACGCCGCCGCCGCCCGCTCGTTTGCGCCGCCGCCGCATCGCCGCGATCGCCGATGAGCCGCGCCCGTTCCGCCATTTTCTCGGCGAGCATCTCCGCCGCCTCGGCTTCGAAGTCGAGTACTTCGAGACCGGCGATCCCGCGCTCGAATACGTCCGCTCCACGCGCGCCGATCTCATCATCGTCAACGTCTATCTCAAGGGAAAGCTCGGCGTCGAAGTCACCGAGGAGATCAAGGCCGATGCCGAGCTCAAAGAGACGCGCGTGATTTTGATCGGCGCACTGTTCCGCGCGAACCGCTTCCGCGCGAATCCGACGAACCTCTACGGCGCCGACGAATACATCGAAGAACAGATCCCGGAGAAAGAGTTCCGCCAGATCCTGCGCAAGCTCTTCCCGCAGATGGGCGAGACCGCCGAAGTGCCGCTCGAGCCGCGCGAGTACGATGACGCGCGCCGTCTCGCCCGGCTCATCCTCTCCGACATCATCATCTATCACGCGCAGAAGGTGGAGCAGGGGATCCGCGACGACAACTTCTTCGACGTGCTGCGCGAGGAGATCGAGGAAGGCCGCCAGTACTACGACTCGCGCGTGCCGCTGCGCGTGCGACGCGACACCGAAATCTACACGGAAACGCTCCAGCAATTCGTGCAGATGAAGCGCGAAGAGATGCAGAAATTGAGGACGGCCGCGCAATGAGATGGCAGACGGCAGATGGCGGATGGCAGTGCATCAACACGCAGGTCGTGTTGCGCGCGAGTCTTCCGCCATCTGCCATCCGCCATCCGCCATCCAAACCATGACCGCCGATCCGCAGATCATCGAGCAGGCGCGCTCCGCCGATCCCGACGCGCGGCAGAAAGCCGCGTATCTCGTCGCGCAGTCGACCGACGAGCGGAACCTGCCGCTCATGTTCGAGCTCCTCGGCGACAAGGACTGGCGCGTCCGCAAGACGATCGTCGACGGCCTCGTGCGCGACGCGCGTCCGATCATCGTCGACGGTCTGCTCAACGCACTGACCGATGCGGAGAACGCGGGCAAGCGCAATTCATCGACCGAAGCGCTGATGCGGATCGGCGAGCCGGCGATCGCGCCGATCGTCGATCGGCTGCGCGACGAAGCGGACGTCGATGTCCGTCTCTCACTCGTCAATCTCCTCGGCGATCTGCGCAGTCCGGAAGGCTTCACGATGCTGCTCGATCTTTTGCAGCGCGATCGCGACATCAACGTCGCGTCGTCGGTCGTCTCGTCGCTCGGCAAGTATCGCGACGCGTCCGCGCTGCCGCATCTGATGCGCGTGCTGCGCGAGCGCGAAGATCTCTGGCTCAAGTTCCACGTCGTCGAAGCGGTCGGCGAGATCGGCGACCGTGCCGCGCTGCCGGCGATCCTTCCGCTGTACGCGGAGAAATCGCTGCGCAAGCCGGTGCTCGAGGCGATCGGCAAGATCGCCGACGTCGGCACCGTCAACTTCCTGTTGCGCGTGATCGCCGACGAAGAGAAGTTGAACCTCACGGCGCTGCGCGCGCTCGTGCGCATCGCAGAAGCAAGCAAGCCGCGGATCGTCGAACAGACGGAGCGGCATCTCATTCAACACCGCTTCCGCGAGTCGTTTCCGCGCGAGAAAATCGACGCGCTCATCGAGCATCTGCACACCACGCCGAAGCGCGAAGTCAAAGCCTTCATCCTCAAGTTCCTCGGCTGGTCCGCCGACGAGCGCGCGCTGCCGGTGCTCATCACGCATCTCGAACATCCCGACACGTCCGAAGTCGCGGCGCAGGCGCTCATCGACTTCGGTCCCGGCGCGGTGCTGAAGATCCTCGAGGCGTTGCGCAACGCCGAAGAAGACGAGATCGTCGCGCTGCTGCTGCGCGTCGTGAACGTCGCCGGCAGCAAGGAAGCGATTCCCAGCATCCTCCCGTTCCTCGACCACGACAACTCGATGATCCGCCGTCTCGCGATCGAGACCCTCGGCGAGATCCCCGATCCCGCATCGATCGATTACCTGCTCGCGAAGCTCGACGATCCCGACGTCGCGTCGCAGCAGGCCGCGGTCAACTCGATCTCCGCGCTCGATGTGGCGTTCCCAGAGATCGAGAACGACGTGCTGGCCAAGATCCGCAGACTGCTGCAGTCGCACTCGACCCCGATCAAGCTCAACTCGCTCTCGGTGTACGTGAACATCCAGGGCGAGGGCTATCACGACGAACTGCTGCTCGCGTCGAAAGACAGCGATCCGACGATTCGACAGAAAGCGATCTCGCTGATGGGCAAGTTCGGTGAAGACCGATTCGCCGATCAGCTCGTGCTCTCGCTCGCCGACGAAGCGACGTCCGTGCGGCTCGCGGCGATCAACGCGATCGTGCGCTTGCGCCCGGAAACGGGACTCGAGCCGCTCATCAGCTCCCTCGACGACAACGACATCTGGATCCGCACCGCGGCGGCGCAGGCGCTCGGCGAATACCGCCATCCCGCGTCGATCGAGCCGCTGATGCGACACCTCACGCACGATCCCGCGCCGGTGCGCATCGCCGTGATCGACGCGCTCGGCAAATCGGAAGACGCCGACGTGAAAGACGTGCTCTTTCGCTGTCTCGAAGAGCCCGATCCCGAGATTCAGCGCGCGGCCATGCTCGCGCTCGCGCGCATTCCGGGACGCGATGCCTTCGAGCGTCTTCTCGCCGCGCTCGGCGGCACCGACTGGCGCATTCGCGCCGCCGCCGCGGCAGCTCTGGGTGTGCGCGGCGATCGCGCCGCGCTGCCCGCGCTGCATCGCGCGCTCGACGACGCCGACACGTACGTGCAGCAGTCCGCGGTCCTCGCGCTCGACAAAGTCGCGGACCGCTCGTCGTTCCCGTATTTGTTCAAGGCACTCGAAAACGCGGCCATTCTCGACGACGTGTCGGAAGTGTTCGTGCGGCACAAGGAGTTGTATCGCGACCTGTTGGAAGAGGCGTGGCGGACGGCGGACAGCAGGCGCGAGGTCGTAATCGCAGCGATTCTTGCGGCAATGCATAAGTAGGCTCATGGGCTCACAGGCTCATGGGCTCATAGAAGGGCTCATGGGCTCACAGGCTCATGGGCTCATAGAAAAAACTATGAGCCTATGAGCCCATGAGCCTCTGAGCCTGGTTAATCCATGACTACCTTCGGCTTCTCATTGAACCATCACATCGAGCTCCCTGATGACGTCTTCAGGTTGCTCCGTGAACAGATTTATAAACGCTCCGGCATCTGGTTCCACGACTCGTCGAAGTACCTCCTGCAGAAACGCCTCTCGCCGCGCGCGCGCGAGCTGAACTTCGACTCGTTCCAGAAATACTTCTACTTCCTGCAATACGACCCGCGCGCCGACGCCGAGTTCGATCAGATCTTCGACCTCGTCACCACGAACGAGACGTATTTCTTCCGCGAGCCCGCGCAGCTGCAGGCCTTCATCGAGGAAGTCATCCCCGACGTCCTCTCGCGCAAGTCCGTGAAGAAGGTTCGCATCTGGTCGGCCGGATGCTCGTCCGGCGAAGAGCCGTACTCGATCGCCATGCTGCTCGACGACGCCGGCTGGTACGAGCACGCCGCGTTCGAGATCTTCGCAAGCGACATCAACCAGTTGGTCCTGCAGAAGGCGCGCAAGGGGACGTATCGCGAGAACGCATTTCGCGCGACCGACGGGAAACTGCGCGCGAAGTACTTCACCCGCCAGGACGACAATTCCTGGCGCGTCAACGACGAAGTCCGCAACCGCGTCTCCTTCGGCCGCCTCAACCTCTACGACGAAGCCCGCGTCTTCCTCCTCGGCCACCTCGACATCGTCTTCTGCCGCAACGTCATCATCTACTTCGACGACGCGTCGAAAAAAGTCGTCGTCAACAACTTCTACAACCGCCTCGTGGACGGCGGGTACCTGTTGCTGGGCCACAGCGAGTCACTGATCTCCTTGTCGGCGCAGTTCAAGCTGCGGCATTTGAAGAACGACATGGTGTATCAGAAGTGAGCGCGCTCGCGTGCACGGCGAGATAGAATTGCACCATGGGGGAAGAAGAACGGCCGGTAACAATATTCGATGTCCGTCGTGCTGATGCCGAATATCAAAGTTTTCCTTCTTTCCGCGAGTGGGCGAGCTCCACTTCTGTAGATACCGTACGGTGGGAGCGATATGCTCGGCTTCTCCGGCAGCGTGCCGAGCTAACGCCGGAGTTGTTGAGCCGAGCGCGTAATGTCGCCAAACGTGCAGCAGCCGTCGATACCGGAGCAATCGAAGGACTCTACGAGGTCGATCGTGGCTTCACATTCTCAGTCGCAATGCAAGTGGCGGCATGGGAAGCGCAATTGGATGCGAAAGGCTCTCGCGTCCGCACGTTGATCGAGGCGCAACTCAGTGCGTACGACTTCGTGTTGGATTTCGCCACACAAGCGGTTCCGATCGCTGAGGCGTGGGTTCGTACACTTCATGAAGTGATGTGCCGGGGCCAGGAGACCTATAGTGTGGTTACCGAGGTCGGCGTGCAGGAGCAGACTTTACCGCTCGGCGCGTACAAAGTGCTTCCAAATCATGTGCTGAAGAGCGACGGTACGACACACTCCTATGCGCCGGTAGATCTCGTACCGGCTGAAATGCAGCGCTTCTGCCTGGAGCTCCGAAGTACGGAATTTACCGCCGCTCATCCCGTCGCTCAAGCTGCTTATGCGCATTATGCGCTAACGGTCATTCATCCTTTTGCAGATGGCAATGGGCGTGTTGCACGTGCATTGGCATCTGTTTTTACCTATCGTGCGCTGTCGGTGCCGCTTCTGATCTTGAGCGAACATCGATCCGAATACTATCTGGGCCTGGAAACTGCCGACCGGGGCGAGTATCAGCACTTTGTCGACTTCACGTTGTCACGAACGCTTGATTCGATCCAACTCGTGTCCGATACGCTCAAAGCCGCCGGCGTGCCGACACCGACAGAAGCGGCCGCTCAATTAAAACGAGTTTATCTGACACGCGGTGGTTTTACGCATGTCGAAGTGGACGCGGCAGGCTATCGTCTATTCGATGCCTGTTTCAGCGAGATCCAGAGGCAAGCCGGAACTTTGACTACCGGCGAGCTATCCATCACCTTTGGCAGTCATCACGGCGCAAACATTACGATCAAGAACCCCGACTATCGAGTGCCGCTGAAAGAGGGGCCGCGTCTCGCTCAAATCACACTTCAGACGTTGCCCCCTGCGCAAGTGAAACTCACGCGGCAGATCACATTAGAAGTTCCGAAGGACTCCGGGAAAGAGGATGACCTCATACTCCGATGCCTCGAAACAGACGAGACTCTCGAGTCTCGAATTACAGAGGCGCATCCGACAGTGACGGGCACATTGCAGTTACGAATTGGAGTGTTTGTGAACGGGTTTCTCGGCCGCGCTGTCGCCGAATTGGCAGCCATGGCTTCGCGCATTCTCAACAGTAGCGATTGATTCTTGAAGATGTTCGACGCAATCGTTGGCGGCGTGGGCGGGATGGGCAGCGCAACCGTCTACGAGCTCGCGCGGCGCGGCGCGCGCGTTCTCGGTCTCGAACAATTCGACATTGCGCACGATCGCGGCTCCTCGCATGGAATGAGCCGCATCATCCGACTCGCGTACGCAGAACATCCGTCGTATGTGCCGCTGCTACGCCGCTCGTACGAGCTGTGGCACGAGTTGGAGCGCGCGACCGGCGAGCGGCTGCTGATCACGACCGGCGGCATTGACGCCGGAACACCTAACAGCGAAACAATCGAAAGCTCGCTGCGCTCCTGCGCGATGCACGACATTCCGCACGAAGTGCTCGACGCGCAGCGATTGCACGAGCGCTTCCCCGGCTATCGCCTTCCCGGCTCGATGGTCGCCGTTTATCAACCCGACGCAGGCTTCCTGCTGCCCGAGCAATGCGTGCTGTCCTATGTCGCCGCGGCTCGAAACATCGGTGCAGAGATCCGCACGAACGAACGCGTTACCCGCTGGTCCGTCGATGACGGCGTCGTATCGGTCCTAACCGACCTATCGTCCTATCGCGCGCGCAAGCTGATCCTGACCGTCGGCCCGTGGGCATCGCAACTCGTGCCGGCGCTTCGATCGCTCGCGGTTCCCGAACGCCAGGTGATGTTGTGGACCGAGCCACTGCGACCCGGGCTCTTCACACCCGACGTCTTCCCGATCTTCAACCTGGAAGCTCCCGAAGGTCGCTTCTACGGATTCCCGATGCACGGCCTGTCGGGCTTCAAGATCGGCAAATACCATCACCGCCACGAGCGCGTCGATCCGGACCGCGTCGATCGCGAGTGTCATCCCGAAGACGAAGAGGTCCTGCGTGAAGGCGTTGCCCACTATTTTCCCGACGCGAACGGAGCGGCGATCGCGATGAAGGTTTGCATGTTCACGAACTCGCCCGACGAGCACTTCATCCTCGACACGCATCCCGAACATCCCGAAGTGTCGATCGCCGCCGGCTTCTCCGGTCACGGCTTTAAATTCTGCGGCGTCGTCGGCGAGATCATGGCGCAGCTCGCGCTGGAGGGCGGCACCAGCCACGACATCGGCATGTTCCGATTGCGGCGGTTCACTGCTCAAAATGAGTAGATGCGCACGCTGGCTTTTTTCTCTTCGCAACACAACTCGCCGGACATGAGATCACCGTCGCGATTCACGGCAATCGCATCTGCGTTCCGGCGAGCGTGAACGGTCCTAGCCGCTGTCGTAGCTTCTGTCGGTAGGGAAATCTGCTGTCGTGGCTCTCCTATGTCTGAGGGAGAGCGCACACATGCAATATCTTTCGAGCGGTCAGGGCTTCGCGCACTTATCTTTGGCGGATCTGCTCCGCGCGCGTGATCAGTTCCATCCGCACCTCGTTCACAAACACAATGTTGTTGGGACCGCGGTGGGACGGTATCTGATTCGATCGGGTGATCCGCGACCCGACGAGCCCCATGCGCAGACGCAGTCACGGCCACCACGGACGCTAGAGAACTCTGAGATACGTGACTACTCGTGGCCATGCGTAATTGCTTTTGTGAAGGAATGGGTGGACGACTCGGAGTTCGGGCGAATCGGTGAGTTGCCGGCATCGGCGTATGTGCCGAAGACGATCTACCTCGATGACGGCAAGGCTGTCCCGGTCTGCGTCGTGCTCGCGCCGCGAGTCATGACGCCGCCTTTGCCGTTACCGGATCTGCCGCGGTACGAGACGAAAGGATTGTTGCAAGGTGGCGCGCGTGTCACCGCCACGTTGCAGAAGGTTACGCGGGCAGCGACGATCGGCTGCCTTCTCAGCGATGGCCACAAGATCTATGCGCTCACCTCGCGCCACGTCGCCGGAAAGCCGGGCGAAGTCTTGAAGAGCGAAAGCGGCGTCACCGTCGGCACGACCTCCGAACTTCAAATCGGGCGTGTGCCGTTCGAGTCGGTATATGCGCCGTGGCCGGGGCGGCACGTTTTCGTGAATCTCGATGTCGCGCTCGTCGAACTCGAAAACCTTCGCCGCTGGAGCACGGGCATCCGTCAAGTCGGCCCTATAGGGCCGATGGCCGCGCTGAGCACGTACAACCTGTCGTTGAACATTATCGGCGCGCCGGTGCGGACGTTCGGTGCGGTCAGTGGGCTTCTCGAAGGACGCATCGCTGCTTTGTTCTATCGATACAAGTCCGTCGGCGGATTCGATTACGTCGCGGATTTCTTGATCGGCTCGCGCACCGATGAGCCTTTGGCGACGCGGCCCGGCGATTCCGGAGCTGTCTGGGTGTTGGATGTCGCTGACGATGATACGTTGAATGCCCCTATCGCTGTGCAATGGGGAGGCACGGCCCTCGGCACACATGCTATGACGTTCGCTCTAGCCTCGAATCTGAGCACGATTGCGCGTGAGCTCGACGTAGATGTCTACCGAGGCTCCGACGTAGCCGCATTCGAATATTGGGGACCGGTCGGCCACAGTGCAATTGGTCAGTACGCGTGCAGTTTCATCGAGAACGAGAATCTCAAACAACTGCTCGAAGCGAATTTTGCAGCAATGGGCAAGCTCGCCAATGTGCCGGACGACCATTGGAAGGAAGAGACCAGCACGCACAAGAAGAACGAGGGACCGAATCACTACGCTGACATGGACTATGCTCCCGAGAACGGGAAGTCTCTGGACGATCTCACGCAGAGTGAGGCCGGGCTCGATGTTCAGACATGGATCGATTATTACGACCAACTCGGGTGGACGAAGACGAACGAGCGCGGTCTTCTGCCCTTCCGCGTCTGGCAGTGCTTCAACGAACTGGTGGAGTACATCCGCCAGAAAGACATCGACCGCATCGTTGCAGCGGCGGGCGTGCTCGCGCACTACCCTGGCGACAGTTGCCAGCCGCTCCATGGTTCCATCTATTCACAAGGCGATCCATTCCGCGATCCCGCCGGCAATCCCGTGTCGATGCGCGGACCGTTCGATCCGATTTATGGCGGCGCCAAGAAAGGCACTCCAAAACTGGGCGTGCACAGTACTTACGAGAGCGTCATGGTGAAGGCCAAGGTGCCCCAACTCGAACAAGGGATCGAGAAGATCCTGCCGGCGACGCATGGCATGCCTCTCGTGGAAAACGGCCGTGCCGCGGCGTGGCAGACGATCGAGCTGATGCGCCGTACACGCCAACGGATCGATCCGCTCGAAATGGTCGACACCTATGCAGAGTCGTGGGAGCGTGGCACGCAAACCGGCCAGCACGACGAAGTGAACGACCTTTGGAACAAATACGGCGAGCGAACGATCGCGACGATGATCGACGGGTGTAAGACGTTGGCGATGCTGTGGGACAGTGCATGGAAAGCAGGAAACGGTGATGACATCGACGTCGCCGAGTTAACGGAGCGAGATGAAGAGACGCTCCTGACAACGATCTGCGACGATGATGAGAGATTCTTCACGTCGACGGGACTGGACGCCGTCAAAGATAGGCTGACGTAGTCGATCGTCGGATCCCACGCTGTCTCGGTTTTGAGTCCTGAAATCGAACACTTTCTCAATTTCAGAACGAACCAGCACGCGCGCTTAGAGAGAGATTCGTTGGCGTACCGCTTGCGCCAGGGCCGCGCATGTCGTTAGACGTCCTCCTTCGCAAGGCAGCCGACGCGGGCGGGAGCGAGATTCATCTCGCGTCGTCGCGCCGCATCATGATCGTCACGCCGGACGGTGAGCGCGAGATGCGCGGGCCGGAGGTGACGCCGCAGATGATCGATCAGTTCATCGCGCCGGTCGTTTCCGCGGCCGCGCGCGACGCGCTCGCGGCCGGGCATGCGGAGTGGACGGTGCGGCATCAGGAGTTGGGGCAGATCCGCGTCGTTGCCGATCGTGAAGTGGATGCCGCCAGAGCATCGTTTTATCTCATCAAAGGCGAAGCTCTTCGGAACGCCTTCGAAGGCGCGCCGGAGGCGCACACCACTCCCGGCATCGACTCGCTCTTCCGGCAGATGGTCGAGCTGAAAGCGTCCGACCTGCATCTCTCCGCCGGATTCGTTCCGATGATTCGTCACGATGGCGAGATGAAGCCGCTGCCGCATCGCAGCGCGCTCGGCGCGGCCGACGTCGAACGTTTGGTCTGGTCGATCGCGCCCGATCGCAATCGCGAAGAGTTCGCGCGGCGGCACGACACCGACTTCGCGTACGAGCTCGAAGGCGTCGCGCGATTCCGTTGCAACGTCTTTCTCGATCGCAAGGGCATCGGCGCGGTGTTTCGCGTCATCCCTTCGAGGATCATCACGGCCGAGGAGATGGGGCTGTCGAAAGAGATCCTCGACTTGTGCTTTCTGTCGAAGGGACTCGTGCTCGTCACCGGACCGACCGGCTCCGGCAAGTCGACGACCCTCACCGCGCTCATCGACCACATCAACCGCCACCGCACCGATCACATCATCACCATCGAAGATCCGATCGAGTTCGTGCACGAGAACAACAAGTGTCTCGTCAACCAGCGGCAGATCGGGGAGCATACCGACTCGTTCAAGGACGCGCTCCGCGCGGCGCTGCGTGAAGATCCCGACATCGTGCTCGTCGGCGAAATGCGCGACCTCGAGACGATCGCGATCGCCGTCGAGACCGCGGAGACAGGGCATCTCGTCTTCGGCACGCTGCACACGTCATCCGCCGCGACGACCGTCGACCGCATCATCGATCAGTTCCCGGCCGATCGTCAGGAACAGATCCGCTCGATGCTCGCGTCGAGCCTGAAGGGCGTAATCAGCCAGATGCTCTGCAAGAAAATTGGCGGCGGACGCGTGCCGGCGATGGAAGTGCTGATCGGCACACCGCCGATCTCGAATCTCATCCGCGAGTCGAAGATCTTTCAGATCCCGTCGATCATGCAGACGTCGAAGAAACACGGGATGTGTCTGATGAACGACTCGCTCCTCGACCTCGTGCGCCGCGGCGTCGTCGAGCCGCGCGAGGCGCACGCGAAAGCGGTCGACAAGCAGGGACTGCTGGGGATGCTGAACAGCAGCGGAATCGAGATGTAGGCTCATGGGCTCATAGGCTCATGGGCTCTGAGCCTGTGCGCCTCTGAGCCTGTGCGCCTCGCTCCCTCCCTCCTTCCAAAAATCGGCGTATATTCGTCCGCATCTCCCCCATGACGAATACGAAGCCGCGGCGTCCGCGCCGCAAGAAGGAGAATCCGATGAGCTCCGATCCCAACAAAATCGCGTACTGCCAGATCCATCCCGGCGTCGGCATCGCTCGCCTCGGGAACAGCCCCGATGAGTTTTTCATCGGACCCGAATCGCCCGGCCACATCGCCAAGGTGACGGACGGCAAGTTCAAGGATTCCGAGGGGCGCATCAAACGCCAGGCTGCGCGCTTCCGGATCTACGCGTTCAACGCGGACAACGAGGTGATCCGCGAGCTCACCGCGGATCACGCGACGATCCAATGGACCGTGCAGCTCGCGAACAAGAAGGCCTCGTACGACATGTTCCTCGGCCGCTACTGGGACCTCCAGTACTCGACCTCGAACCTCGGCGGGAAGCATCCGCCGCGCAATCAGATCGTGTCCGATTCCGCGCAGCGCGCCGGGCTTCTCGACATCACGCCCGCGCCGCAGAGCATCACGGGGCAGAACGCGAAAAGCGATCCGATGATCGGGACCTTCGGCCCGCTCAAGTACACCGTCGTCGACGACCGGATGTCGAAGGTCCTGCCCGGCATCCGCTCGGGATTCATCGGCAAGCCGCTGTATCCGTCTTCGCAGGGCGCGCCGTGGCCCGAGATCAACAAGATGTCGGCGTTCTGGGTCGATCCGGAGATCGCGAGCCCGCCGACCGACTCGCCGAAGCTCGAGGTTACCCTCGGCCAGCTCCGCACCGATCCGCACGGACGTCTGCTCGTTCTCGGCGGTCTCGGCGACTCGCGAAGCCTCATCCCCGACAACGAGATCGGCTTCCTCAACCAGGACAGCTACTACGCCAACAACGACTACTGGTACGACGACACGTCGGACGGACGGGTGAGCGCGGAGGTGACGTTACCTTCCGGCGAGCCGATCGAAGTGCGCGGCGAGTCGTGGGTCCTCGTGACGCCGCCCAAGTTCGCGCCGCACGCGGAAGTGCTCACGACGCTCTGGGACTGCGCGGAGTACGCCGCGGGCCGGCGCTGGCCGGAGAAGTATCCGCCGCACGCGACGATCTCCTTCACGCGCGACATCTACCCGCTCATGCGCCGCATCTCCGAGTACCAGTGGCTGAATCAGTACGCGAACTCGCGGCACGGCACGGGCATGCCGTTCGATCTCTTCGATTCCGACCGCTTCGCGTCGATGCACATGCAGCGCGGCCCGGGCGACAAGGCCGCGCGCGAATACGTGTTCGGCCGCATGCGCCCGCCGCTGCAGGTGATGGAGACGCTCACCCGCAAGAAGTATCCCGACGTGCTCACCGATCCGCGGGCGACGAAGTGGGCGTCGATGGACTACATGCCGCAGATGAACGGCGACGGCGGCGCGACGCAGCCGAACACGAACGAAAACGTCGAATCCAACGCGACCACCGGCGGCGTCTACGTCACGTTCAACGCGCTGATTCCCAGTCAATACGAAGCGCTGCGACGCTGGGCCGCCGGCGACTTCATCGACGATTGGCCGAATGACCTGGACGGCAAGCCGCTCGATCCGCGCGCCGGCCTTCCGGCGCCTCCGCTCACCGACGATCTCCCGGCCGCGCAGCAGCCGCGCTCTCTCGACCGCGCCGCGCTCGAACCGTGCGCGGGGGGCTCGTTCTATCCCGGCATCGAGATCACATATATCTGCATGCAGGAAGACGGAACCACGGAAGAAGGCACGCTCTGGTCGGAGCTCGGACGTTTCGACACGAAGAAGCTCTCGCCCGGCGACATCACGAAGCACATGGCGCTGCCGTGGCAGGCCGACTTCTCCGAGTGCCGCTATCGCTGGTGGCCGGCGCAGCGTCCCGACGACATCGTCAGCGAGGCGCAATACAACGCGGTGCTGGCGTCGTACGATCCGAAGCTCGACGGACCGCTGGCGACGGCGCTTGCGAACCGCGACCTCTGGACGCGCGATCTTCCGCAGGACGTGCCGCACATCGACAACCAGATGGTCCTCGCCTGGCGCGATCTCGGCTTCATCGTGCCGAAGACGGGGCCGGACGGCTCGATCGTTTATGTCGAGACCGAGCGTGCGCCATTCGTCGGCGAGAATCTGCGCGATGCGTTCTACCGCCTCATGAACATCAACTCGTATCCCGAGTTCCTGCCGCAGGCGCGACGTCTCGTCGACGAGTTCCTCAAGCAGGCGGAGATCAATCAGACCGACCCCGAGATCCCGCAGGGATACAGCTTCTTCCCGTACTCGCCGGAGGCGCTCAACGCGCGGCTGATGCAGACCTACAACGGCCTCGTCACGTCGAACACCACGGCGCTCGCCGATGCGCTCGTGAATTCGACGCGCGAGCACGAGATCTTCGGACAGGTGCAGATGGCGCCGTTCAATCAGCTCGACGGCACCTGGATTCGCGGCGCGGCGCCTCCCGGCACCGTCGATCAGGCGCGCAATCTCCTCTTCTCGATTTACATGGACGAGATGGGAGACGGCGTCGATCACCAGAACCACGCCAACGTCTACACCGACATGCTCAAGAGCGTGAACGTGTACTTGTACGACATCCGCAGCCGCGACTACGCGTACGACCCGCGCTTCCTCGACTCCGCGTTCGTCGAGCCGGTCTTCCTCCTCGGCATCTCGCAGTTTACGGAGCAATACCTGCCGGAGATCTTCGGCATGACGCTCTTTCTCGAGTGGGGCTCCGTCGGACTGCAGGGCGTCGTCGACACGCTCGACGCGTTCGGCATCGACTCCGCGTACTACAAACTGCACGTCGCCATCGACAACGCCGCCTCGGGACATGGCGCGCTGGCCAAGCAGGCCGTCCAGCTCTATCTCGATCAGGTGCGTGAAGGCGCGGGCGACGACGCCATGCAGGCGGTCTGGAAACGCATCTGGAACGGCTACGTTGCGTTCGGCACGCTCGGGACTCTGCAGGCCGACATCGCCAAGTACGCGGCGCCGTCGCTCACGAATCAGATGATCGACATGATCAAGCGGAAGGCGCAGTTCGGCAGCCTCAATCACGGCAACAAGACCGTCGGCTCGAACAACCTCAACGACATGTTCTCGCGGCCGTCGATGTTCCTCGACGCGCTCAATGACGCGGGCTACGTCATCCCGGGCGATCCGGAAAACTCGAAGATCATGCAGCTCATGAGCTTCACCGGCCCGATGTTCCACGTCTTTACCGACGACGAGCAGACGCTCTGGCGCAACTACATTCTTTCGCTCGCACAGCCGTCGATGCCGGAGACGCAGGAGACCGGGATCGAACGAGAGCTGCGCGAACGATGGGATCTCGATCGCGACATGATCAAAGTCATCTCCGTTCTGCGCCAGCGTCAGAACGGCGTGCCCGCGCACGCGGTGCGGCTCGTCGGGCCGCATCCCGACACCGGCGAGGACGCGACGATGCCGATCACGTGGTGGCTGAACATTCCGGGCAAGAGCGACAAGGAGATCGCGTACGCGGTGATGTCCGCATTGCGCGAGCCGCAGAACGGCTGGATCACGCCGAGCAACATCGCGCGCAGTCCATTCGTGACGAACATGGCCGCGGGGACGAACGCCATGGCGCGTGCGTTCCGCGACGTGGTGCTGGCGAGCAACCGCACGTATCTACAGGTGTTCGCGACCTGGGTGGCGAAGGATTGTCCGATCGAGGCGGTGACCTACACGACGTTCAAGCAGCAGAAGGAGCTGGCGAAAGGAAAGCTCACGATCCGCGCGGCGGCGGCCATCCCGCAAATGGAGATCGTGCCGATCCCCGTGATCGCCCCGCCGGCGAAGCGCCACAAGCGGCTCTTCGGCATGGGCAACGTGCACTGACTAAACCTGTGGAGCGGCGGCCGCTTCGGCCGCCGGTTTGTCGCGAAAATTCGGCGGCCGAGAGCGGCCGCCGCTCCACAGCTACAACGGCGTCAGCATCGCCATGATCTCTCTCTCCTTTTTGGGACCTGCGAAGGCGCTGATTTACGGCATGACGAACTGCAGGCTCAAAAGGCTCAAGGGCTCAGAGGCTCAGAGGCTCAAAGGAAAGATGCTATGAGCCTGTGCGCCCATGAGCCTATGAGCCTAGAATTCCCGCGGTGTCGTCCGCTCCTCCTCCGATCCGCGCCGTGGTCATCGACGATTCGGCATACAACCGCGTGACGCTCACGCGCATGCTCGAATCCGATCCGCGCATTCGCGTCGTTGCGACTGCCGTCAACGGAGAGGACGGGATCAAGCAGGTGATGAAGCACAAGCCCGACGTCATCACGCTCGATCTCGAGATGCCGATCATGGACGGCTTCGCCTTTCTGCGCTGGCTGATGGTCAATCTTCCGACGGCAGTCATCGCCGTGTCGTCGCGCGCGAGCGATCGCAGCGTGTTCAAGGCGCTGGAGCTCGGCGCGCTCGACTTCATCGCCAAGCCCGGCGGACGTGTGTCGCCGCGGCTCGAAGAGATCCAGCAGGATTTGATCGCGAAGGTGATGCAGGTCGCCGAGCTGCGGATGGAGAACCTTCGCAAGCGCGTGCAGGAAGAAGTGCCGCACGCGGAAGGCGGCGCGCCGCTTCCGCTGGGTCCGCGCGCGATCGATCTCGTCGCCATCGGATGCTCGACCGGCGGACCACCGGCGCTGCAGCATCTCTTTCAGTCGATGCCCGTGCTTCCCGTGCCGTTCGTCGTCGCGCAGCACATGCCGTCGACGTTCACGCGCCTCTTCGCCGAGAGAGTCAACAAGTTGACCGACTTCGAAGTGAAGGAGGCGACCGACGGCGAGATCCTGATTCCCGGCACGGTCTACATCGCGCCGGGCGGGATGCAGAGCGAAGTGCGGCGCCTGAACGAAGGTTTGCAGATTCGTGTATTCCCCGCGTCGCCGAAAGATCTCTACGCGCCCTCGGTCGATCGTCTCTTCCAAACCGCCGGCGAAGCGTGCGGCGAGCGGATCGTGGCCGTGATCATGACGGGCATGGGCGATGACGGATCCGAGGCGATCCGCGAAATCCACGCGCGCGGAGGCAAGACCATCGCCGAGTCAGAGGAGAGCGCGATCATCTTCGGCATGCCCGCCGAGGCCATCAAAACGGGCGCGATCGACGAAGTGCTGCCGCTCGCGGAGATACCTGCGGCGATCCGGAAGTTATGCGCATAGCAACTGTGCTACATTCAATCGTCTTGCGGGTCCGGGCAGGAAAGTCCACAGCATGAGCGAAGATCGCGGAGAAAAGTTTCTCGAACTGTTCAACAAGGGGAAGGAGTTCACCGAAGAGCTCCTCCGCGAGAACCAGCGTCTTCGCTTTCGCATCGCCTCGCTCGAATCGGACCATCCTTCGCCCGAAGAAGTCTCGCGGATGAAGGAACAGATCGCGCAGCTGGGCGAGGAAAATCGCCGCCTCCAGCAGCGCTTTCGCGAAGTCGAAGAAGAGAACAAAGACTTCGCCGTCCGCTACATCGAGATCGAAGAGCAGAACAACAATCTCGCGAATCTCTACGTCGCGAGCTACCAGCTGCACTCGACGCTCGACTTCCGCGAAGTGATCCAGATCGTTCAGGAGATCGTGATCAATCTCATCGGTGCGGAGGCGTTCGCGATCCTGCTGCTCGACGAGAAGACGAACGAGCTGAAGACGATCGCCTACGAAGGCGACGACGTGATGCCGGGCATCGAGCAGATCTCGACGCGCCTCGGCGAAGGCGTTCTCGGCAACGTTGCGAAGACAGGGGAGAGCTACTACGTCAATCAGGACGTCGAGGGCGGCGCGATCACGATCGAGAAGCCGCTCGCGGCGGTGCCGCTCAAAATCAAGGAGCATGTGATCGGTCTCATCGTGATCTACAGGCTCCTGCAGCAGAAGGACGCGTTCTCGGCGGTCGACTACGAGCTCTTCTCGCTGCTCGCCGCGCATGCCGCGACGGCGATTTTCTCATCCAAGCTGTATTCGCAGTCCGAACGGAAACTGAACACGATCCAAAGTTTCCTCGATCTGCTCACCACGACGAGTTAGGGGAGAGTAAGAGCCCGTGGCGATGGAGAACGCGAATTTCCTGGTCGTCGAAGACTCGCCGACCATGCGCCAGTTGATCTCGTTTTCCTTGAAGCGATTCAAGAACGCGAAGATCATCGAAGCCGTCGACGGCGTCGACGCGCTGAAGAAGTTGTCGGGGCCCGAGAAGATCGACCTGATCCTCACCGACATCAACATGCCAGTGATGGATGGGCTGAAGCTGGTCTCGCTCGTGCGCCAGAACGCGCAGCTGAAGAACATCCCGATCATCATCATCACGACCGAGGGAGCGGAGGAGGATCGCGAGCGCGGCCTCGCCCTCGGCGCGAACGCCTACATCAGCAAGCCGATCCAGTCGTCGCACCTGATCAAGACGATTTCGGAGCTGCTCTCGGTTTGATCTTGTGGAGGACAGGCAATCCTGCCTGTCTCCGTGATCAGGACAGGCAGGATTGCCTATCTTCCACTACTTCCTCTTTGTCGGAATCATGCCCCGAATCTGCCGCGCATTCGCCGAATCCTCGATCAACGTCGCCAGCCGCCGCTCGCGCGTCTCTTCTTTCTTCGCGCTGACCACCCAGTGCGTGGTCACGCGGCGGTACCACGGCGGCTGTTCGCTCCACCACTGCCACGCTTTCTTGTTCTTCTGGAATCGCGCGAGCATCTCCGCGGGAAATTCTTTCGGTGCGTTTTCGTACGAATAGATCGCTGATTTTTTCTCGTCGCGCGCTGCGAAGGCTTTGCGGCCGGCGTCGGTCATGAGCCCGAGCTTCTCCAGCTCTGCGACGCGCTTGATGTTGATGGCGCTCCAGATGCTCCCGCGGCGTCGCGGCGTGAAGCGAATCGTGTAGCTCTCGTCGTCGATGCGCTTGCGCACGCCGTCGATCCAGCCGTAGCTCAGCGCGCAGTCGACCGACTCCGGCCAGGTGATCGATTTCCGTCCCGATCCGCGTTTGTAGAAGCCGACCAGCAGCTCATCCGCTTTGTCGTAATTCTTCACCAGCCATTTTCGGAACGCCTGCGGCGTCTCAAAGAAGGTAGGATTCATTGCACTCCATCATGCCGGGTCCGGTGCTTCGAGTCATCATCCTCAAGCCGGGCAAGTATGACGTCGACGGAAGCGTGCAGCGTTTCCGCCGCGGCTTCATGCCCAACAGTACCGTTGTGTACCTGGCGAGCCTGACGCCGAAGGAGATCGACGGCGCGAAGATCGAGGTCACGACGATCGACGAGTACGTCTACGACGATCTCGATTACCTCCATCTTCTGACGCGCGATCCGAACCGGCGCACGCTCGTCGCGTTTGCCGGAGTGCAGAGCCATCAGTTCCATCGCGCGCTCGATCTCGCGGCGTTCGCCCGCTCGCGCGGCGTCGAGAACGCGATCATCGGCGGACCGCATCCGATGACCTGCGACACGTCGGAGCTGCACGGACGCGGCGTGAGTTTTTGTCTGTCGGAGGCGGAGAGCGTGTGGGAGCAGATCCTGCGCGACGCGCTGGCGGGCGAGCTTGCGCCGGTGTACGGCGGCGACGCGCGATGGGCGTCGGTCCTCGATCCGCCGGTGCTCGTGCCGCCGAGCAAGCGCAATCTCGAGCGCTACGCCGTGCGCATGCTCGGCATCTATCCCGCGCGCGGATGTCCGTACACGTGCAACTTCTGTTCGGTGATCAAGATCGCGGGGCGGCAGGTGAGGAGTCAGCCGGTCGCGACGACGATCGCGAGTCTGAAAGCGGCGAAGGCCGCGGGCGTGAAGTCGGTGCTCTTCACGTCCGACAACTTCAATAAATACTCCGAGGTGCGGCAGCTGCTCGAGGCGATGATCGAGGAGAAGATCGAGCTGCCGTTCTTCTGTCAGTGCGACACGCAGATCGCGAGGCAGGAAGATCTCATCGAGCTGATGGGACGCGCGGGATGCTTCCAGATTTTCGTCGGCGTCGAGTCGTTCTCACGCTCGGTGCTGCTCGCGGCGCACAAGTTTCAAAACCATCCCGACACCTACGGACGCATCGTCGAGATGTGCCGCAGGAATCGGATCAGCTCTCACTTCTCGAACATCATCGGATTCCCGACCGACACGCGCGAAGACGTCCTCGAACATCTGCGTCGATTGCGCGAGCTGCGTCCCGACATCGCGTCGTTTTACATCCTCACGCCCATCCCGGGAACAGACCAGTACGAAGAGTTTCTCGATCAGGGACTGATCACCGTCGACAATCTCGATCGGCTCGACGGCACGCTGCCGACGTGGCGTCATCCAAACTTCTCGAGCAACGAGCTGATGGACCTGCTGATCCACTGCTATCGTGAGTTTGCGAACACGAAAGACGTGATCGCGAAAATCGCGCGCCACGTGTTCTCGCGCTGGAGCTACCGCACCAGCGTCGATCTCTACACGGTCCTCGGATACGCGCTGCTGCAGCGTTCGTCGGTGAAACAGCGCATCCATCCGATGAACGGCGGCAGCGGACGCGTTCGCCTCGACACCGCGTCCGATTACGCGCATCTGCGCCGCGAATACTTCGGCGTCGACCTCGTGCCGCTGCCGCACATGCTGCACCTCTCGGCGGGCGATGAAGCCATCAATCGGAGCGCCAAACTGCAGCCGTCATCCTGAGTCGGCGAAGCGCGACGAAGGATCTCGAAATGCGAAACGCCTGCAATTTTGAGATCCTTCGGCGTCTACGCGCCTCAGGATGACGGCTGCGAATTTCACGCTTGACCGGTACGTTACACTGACCGACCAAATGCCTCATTTCATCACCGACGCATGCATCGGTTGCTCGGTCTGCGAGATCAAGTGCCCGACGAACACCATCTGGGGCGAGAGCAAAGGGCAGTACTACATTCACCCCGAGCGCTGCATCGACTGCTCGGTCTGCGGCATCTACTGCCCGGTCGACGCGATCCAGAACCAGCACGGCGAGCTGATCCCGCGCATCAAGCCGAAAGACATCCCGAAAGCCGAGGTCATCAAGGACCTCTGCACGGGATGCGAGTTCTGCGTCGACATCTGTCCGTTCGAGTGCATCAAGATGATCGATGCCGAGGACGAGACGCTGGCGAACCACTACAAAATCGCGTTCGTCGAGAAGAACAAGTGCGTCGCCTGCCGCCTGTGCGAGAGCGTGTGCGACAAGGACGCGATCGTGGTGCCGGATGCGCCGACACAGCTCAAGACCTACTTGCCGGACTTCGTGGTAGCGGGGACCGGGAGATGAACCGAATTGAGAATGGTGAATTGTGGATTGTGGATTGAGAACCGAGAATGGCTGAGCCTACGGATCCCAATTCACAATCCTCAACTCACAATTCTCAATTCGACTCGCGCGGCGATGTGCCGCGCGAGTCGTCCAAAACCATCCTCTTCCAATTCGTCGTCTTCCCCCTCGGCATCGTGGCGATTGCCGTCGGCATTTTCCTTCTCTTCGGCAAGCTGGCGTCCGATGAACAGACGATTCCCGACTACCTGAACGAAGTGCGTGCCGGCGGGCGCCGCGAGCGATGGCAGGCCGCGTATCAACTCTCGCAACTCATCAATGCCGGCGAGGCGAAGAAGTATCCGAACCTCGTCGACGACGTGATCAAGGCTTATCAGGACGCGAAGAGTGACGATCCGCGCATCCGCCAATACCTGAGCATGGTCCTCGGCAACCTCGGCGATCGCCGCGCGACGCCGCTGCTCGTCGGCGCGCTCGACGAATCACAGCCGGAGACGCGCATCTACGCCGCGCTCGCGCTCGGACGTTTGCGCGATCCCGCCGGCGTCCCGCCGCTGATGAAGATCGCGGCCTCGGATGAACGCGACGTGCGGAAGTCCGCCGTCTACGCGCTCGGCGAGATCGGCGACCCCCGCGCCCTCGACATCCTCGCGCAGGAAGCGAACGACCAGACCCCCGACGTCCGCTACAACGCCGCAATCGCCCTCGCGCGATTCGGCGACAAACGCGGCATCGGCGCGATCCGGGAAATGCTCGACCGCACGCGCCTCGATCGCGTCCCCGGCATGCGTCCCGATCAGAAGGAAGAAACCATGCTCGCCGCGATTCCCGCGCTGATGAAGATCGCACCGGAAGAGGCGCCGAAGCTGCTGGGACCGGTGGCGCAAGGCGACGAGTCTTTGCGCGTTCGCGCGGCGGCGAAAGAGGCGCTGAAGAAGTAGGCGTGGAGTAGGCTGCGGCCTACGACGCGCGCTTCCGTTTTCGTTGTTCGGCTTGCGGCATGGCTTCGATCGCCGAGCGAAGAAACGCGTTCACGGCCTCTGATGTATGAAATACGTTCGCCACATCAGGCTCCAACACTACGATGACGCTCTCTCGAGAGAAACGACCGGCGAAGCGGTTGGCGCGCGCTTTCGAATAATCGAAGTCGTAATGATTCCGCAGGTCATCCGATGCTGATGAGCGCCGAGGTGCCGCTGCTCGTTTGCGGGGTGTTCTGATGGATTTCTTATCGTCTCTCTTCATGTTGCCGCCGCTCGCGTGAATCACTGCCGCGGGCACTGATGATCCGGATCAAATCGTCCTCCGGTTCCGTGAAGGATACCAATAGCAGCCGGCCAGTGACCGAGTACCCGATGATGAGCTCGCGAAGTTCGCCTTTGGAATGATCAGGATCGTCGAAGATAGAAGCCTCATCGTCCAGGAAAACCGTCGCCGCCTCCTCGAAAGTTACGCGGTGTTTTCGAAGGTTCGATCGCGCCTTCGCGGCATTCCATAGGAACTGCACCGTTGCGTAGCATACGCACAAGCTCCATTCGACTCTCCTCGATTTGGTCCTGCGGCACCGGGCTGCGGCATCAGGCAGCCGTGTTGCGCAGTTCCGGCGTACACTTTCGGACGTGACTCACGAGCAACTGCTCCAACGGATTTCGATTGACCCCGCGATCTGCGGCGGCAAGCCGTGCATCCGCGGACATCGCATCTGGGTCTCGCTCATCGTCGATTTACTCGCATCGGGCATGAGCGTGGAAGAAATCCTGGAGGAGTACCCGCAGCTCGCCGTTGAAGATATTCGCGCGTGCTTGGCGTACGCGTCCGAGATGACGCGCGAGCGCACCGTTCAGGTGGGGTGATTTCTGCGCGCCAAGCTCGACGAGAACTTCGGCGTTCGTGGAGAGGCCTTGTTACGCGGACGCGGTTGGGAAGTGGCGACCGTTGACGGACAGGGACTATCGTCGGTTACGGATGAGACGTTGATCGAGATCTGCCGCGTTGAAGACCGGGCGGTAGTCTCGTTCGATAAAGACTTCGCCGACGTGGTTCGTTTTCCACCGCTTCGCTATCGCGGAATCATTGTGCTCCGGCTTCCAGAGCCGGTGACGCTACCGATGATTCTGAACGCGTTGACGAGAGTCGCGGACCTGTCTGAGACGAGGGGTGTGGTCGGGCGATTATGGATCGTGTCGATCAACCGAATTCGTGAGTACGAAGATCCGATGAGTCAAGACTAAACGCCTCACACACCCTCGTGTTTGCCGTCACCGATCTTGTTGACAGCGTTCCTTTTTTCACCGATAGTTGCGCCCGCGTCGACCCGTCAATGTCTGAGCAAATCACGCCATATCAGGTGACCCCGAAAACGCCGCTGGCGGGCAGCGCTGCGTCCGATATCCGCGAGCAGGGGGAGATCACCCGGCGCAAGTTTCCGTTCGTGCTCACCACCGCCTGGGTCGCGCTGTCCGCGGCTCTCGGCGGACTGGCCAGCGTGCTCGGCCGCTTCATGTTCCCGAACGTGCTCTTCGAGCCGGTGCAGAAGTTCAAGGCCGGGCTGCCGAACGACTACTCCGTCGGCGAAGTGGATGAGCGCTGGAAAGAGAAGTACGGTATCTGGATCGTGCGCAACCAGGAGATGATGTACGCGCTCATCACGACGTGCACGCACCTCGGATGCACGCCCAACTGGCTTCCGTCGCAGAACAAATTCAAATGCCCGTGCCACGGCAGCGGCTACTACCGGACCGGTGTCAACTTCGAAGGTCCGGCGCCGCGGCCGCTCGAGCGGGCCAAGATTTTCGTCGACCCGGCTGACGGCCAGATCGTCGTCGACAAGTCGGTGCAGTTTCACCAAGAGCGCGGTGAATGGACCAATCCCGATTCGTTTTTGAAGGCGTGAGCGAAAGAGGAGAACGATGACGCTGAAGCAGGTTCAGGAGGGCATCGTTAATTCGCAGGTCTGGAAGTCGGTCTTCCGGGTCGGCATCCCCAACACCAACCGCAAACGTGTCCTGGCGGTTCTCGGCTCCCTCATCCTTCACCTGCATCCCGTCAAAGTCCGCCGCAGCGGCGTGCGCATGTCGTACACGTGGTGCATGGGCGGCACGTCGTTCTTCCTCTTCCTCGTCGAGACGGTCACCGGCCTCTTGCTGATGTTCTATTACCGTCCGACGATCGAGTACGCGTTCACCGACATCATGGACCTGCGCGAGCAGGCTCCGTTCGGGATCATGCGCGAGATGCACCGCTGGGGCGCGCACGCGATGGTCATCGCGGTCTGGCTGCACATGTTCCGCGTCTTCATGACCGGCTCGTACAAGCCGCCGCGCGAGTTCAACTGGAACGTCGGCGTGATCCTCCTCGTGCTCACGCTGCTCCTTTCATTTACCGGATATCTGCTGCCGTGGGACCAGCTCGCGATCTGGGCCATCACCGTCGGCTCGAACATGGCGCGCGCCACACCCGGCGCGGGGAATGAGGGGCCGATGTCGGCCCTCATAAAACTTGGCGATGTGCCGCTGATCCACGCGGGTGACGACGCTCGGTTCGGGCTGATCGGCGGCCGCTCGATCGGCGCGGCCACGCTGCTCCGCTTCTACGTGCTTCACTGCATGGTCATCCCGCTGGCCGCGGGTTTCCTGATGGCGATTCACTTCTGGCGCGTACGCAAGGACGGAGGCATCAGCGGCCCAATGTAGTGGAGCGGCGGGCTCTCTCAGCCCGCCGGACAAGACGGCGGGCTTCAGAGCCCGCTGCTCCACCAGACGAGAACGACGACATGACATTCCTCAAGAACTTCATCAACGTCCTGTCCGTCGCATCGATCTCCTTCATTTTCCTTTCCGCCACCTTTGCCTTCATCGTCTACTTCTGTCTTCTCGACGGAAAGGTGAAGTCGAAGGCCGGCGTCGCCTTCATCATCGTCGGCCTCATCCTCGCCACGGCGGGACTCTGGTTCCTGCCGATGTTCTATCTCTCGATCGCCTACTTCCTCTCCCTCTGGGGACTCGCGACGCTCGGTCCGCGCCTGTGGGACAGCAAGACCGGGCTCTGGCTGCTGATCGCCGGCGCCGGCGGATTCGGCCTCTCGCTCCTCGATTCGAACTTCAAGCTGATCGCGGCGAAGCCGGACAACGTGCCGATCGGCGCGATGATCTTCCTTCTCGGCATCTTCACCTGGATCGCGCTGCGCAAGGCCTACCTCAACGACCGGCAGATTGCCGCCGGCGGCATGACCTTCGAGAAGACGGAGACGAACGAAAAACTGTTCGTGTGGCCCGACCTCGTTTACACCGAGATGCTCTGCATGATCGCGCTGACGATCGTCATGATCATCTGGTCGGTCGCCCTGCGCGCTCCGCTCGAGGAAGCGGCGAACCCGACGTCCTCTCCGAATCCCGCGAAAGCGCCGTGGTACTTCCTCGGCCTGCAGGAGATGCTCGTCTACTTCGATCCCTGGCTCGCCGGTGTCGTGCTGCCGACGCTCATCATCGTCGGCCTGATGGCGATTCCGTACATCGACACGAATCCGAAAGGAAACGGCTACTACTCCTTCCGCGAGCGGAAGTGGGAGATCGGCGTCTTCCTCTACGGCTTCCTCGTGCTCTGGTCGTTCCTCATCATCACCGGCACGTTCCTGCGCGGCCCGAACTGGAACTTCTTCGGACCCTTCGAATTTTGGGACCCGAACAAACTCGAGCCATTGGTCAACGTCGACCTATCGGAGTTGATCTGGGTCAAGGCGCTGTCGATGCCGCTGCCGAAGCTCTGGATCATCCGCGAAGCGTTCGGCCTCGGCCTGATCCTGCTCTACCTCGGCCTCGCACCCGCCGCCGCGAAAGGTCCGTTCCGCCGCTTCTATTTGAAGATGGGCGCGCCGCGCTACTACGTCGGTGCGTACCTGTTCCTGGTCATGCTCGCGCTGCCCATCAAGATGGTTTTGCGCTGGATCTTCAATCTCAAGTACATCGTTCATATCCAGGAGATCTTTTTCAACATATGAAGGCAGAAGGCAGAAGGCAGAAGGCAGAAGTGAGAAGTGATTCGCTGCACGCGTTTGGTGCATTTCTCACTTCTGCCTTCTGCCTTCTGCCTTCTGCCTTCATCCGGGCGGGGGAGCGGCCATGAAGCCCCAAGAGCCCATCCCCCACAACTACTCGATGAGGAAGCTCAACCTCATCTTTGCGCTGACGAGTCTCGGCTTGTTGGCCGGCACGGGCTTGATGGTCGGCTACGACTACATCCGCGGCTGGAAGTGGTTTCAGCTCGAGTTCAACCGCATTCAGGAAGAGCGGATCGAGCAGGAGCTGAAGGCGAAGGACGACCCGGCGACGCGCGCGAAGCTCGCGGAATTCGACAGGGAAATGCGCGAGGGACAGGTCGTGATCGCGAAGAAGCGCGATGCGTACCTCGAGGCGCAGAAGGTCCTCGACGAGTGGGAAGGGAAGCATTACGCCGCCGATCAGGACTACCGCTTCACCAAGGCGAAGCTCGACGCGCAGCGGTATGTCACCGAGCTGTCGGTCGTCCAGCATCGCTCCGACGGCCGGGAGCAGCAGAAGAAGTTCGCGGACCTGACGGCGAGAGTGCAGGCGCTCAACCTGCGCCTGCAGCAGGCCACGCGCGACCGCGACGCCGCACGCGCGCGCGTCGACGCCTATCTCGCCGAGATCAAGAAGATCGAGGACCGTAAGAAAGAGATCACCGCCAGCGTCGAGCTGCTGAACAAACAGCTCGAGGCCGTGTCGCCGAAGTCGAAGCGCATGGTGTTGAACCTGCCGATGCTCGACTTCATCAATCCGACGCTCAAGATCGATCAGGTCGTCCTCGGCGATCTCTTCATCGACATGAACTACATGTCGGTGCCGCGCGTCGACCGCTGCCAGACCTGCCACCGCGCGATCGACCGTCCCGGCTTCGAGTCGAAGAAAGAAGCGGAGCGTCTCGCCGCCGAACTGAAGCGGGAGCTCGACGCGAACCGCATTCAGCCCACGAAGCGCGCGGAGACGGAAGCGCGCGTTGCGGAGCTGCAGCGCATCGTCGATTCGCCGCGCGAGATTCCGAATCCCTTCCGCACCCATCCGAAGCTCGACATGTTCGTCGGCTCCGCGTCACCGCATCCGCTCCTCGAGTACGGATGCACGGTCTGCCATCGCGGACAGGATCGCGCGACCGAGTTCGGACGCGCGGGCCACACCGCGATGTCACCGAAGATGGAGAGCCGGTGGAAGAGAGTGAAGATGCCGTTCTTCCCCGGCCCGTGGGACTACAAGCAGCGCAACTGGGGCTACGAAGAGAACCCGTTCCTCGAGACGCCGATGTATCCCCGCCAGTACACCGAGGCCGGCTGTCTCAAGTGCCACGGCGGACAGATCGAAGTGAAGAACGGCGACCAGATCAACAAGGCCACGCACATGGTCGAGCTGTACGGCTGCCATGCGTGCCACAAGATCAACAACTGGCGCTTCACCGGCCTGCAGAAGCCGGGACCGAGTCTCGAAGGCATTGCCGAGAAAACGTATCCGGCGTGGGCCGTGCGCTGGATCTCGAACCCGAATCACTTCCGGCCGACGACGCGCATGCCGTCGTTCTTCTATCAGCGCAACATGGTCGGTCCGGCGGTTCCGGCCGACGAGCGCGCGCGCAACATCAAGTACCAGGACGCCGAGATCCACTCGATCGTCACGTATCTCTTCGATCGCTCCACGCATCGCACCTGGACTCCCGGACCGCAGGGCGACGCCGGCCGCGGCAAGCAGCTCGTCGACTCGATCGGCTGCATGGCCTGCCACATCCAGCAGGACACGGTGAAGGACGAGAAGACCGGCGCCGTGCGCGTCGCGCGCCGCGACGACTTCCCGCTCGAGCGCAACTTCGGCTTCAACCTCGTCGGCGTCGGCACGAAGACGCACGCCGCGTGGATCTACAACTGGATCAAGAACCCGAAGGCCTACGACAAGCTCGCGCCGATGCCGAGCCTGCGCCTTTCCGACGGCGAAGCCGCCGACATCACCGCCTACCTCCTGACGCTGCAGAAGCCGAAGTTCCTTCAGGAGCCGATGCGTGCTCCCGATCCGAACGTGATTCGCGAACTGGCGAAGGGCTATCTCATCGGCACGATGACGGACACCGATGCCGACGCGAAGCTGCGCGTCATGCCGGTCAAAGAGCAGATGCTCTACCTCGGCCAGCGCAGCATCGAGAAGTACGGCTGCTACTCCTGCCACGACATCAAAGGCTTCGACGGACTCAAGCCGATCGGCACCGAGCTGACGACCGAGGGATCGAAGGCGGCGCATCTCTTCGACTTCGGGTTCGTGCATGAATACGAGCACGAGGACGGCAAGCACGAGCACATCATGCACAACGTCCCGTCGTGGATTTACAACAAGGTGCGCAGCCCGCGCATCTACGACGACGAGCGGACGAAGCCCTACAACGACAAGCTGAAGATGCCGAACTTCCACCTCTCGGAAGAAGAGGCGCGCCTGGCCACGATGGTCGTCGTCGGCCTGACGAAAGAGAGAGTCGCGGCGAATCGTCTGGCCGCCTCGGACTCGCGCATGCGCGCGGTCGAGGAAGAGCGGAAGATCATCTCGCAGCGCAACTGCCGCGGATGCCACATCGTGAATCGCAGCGGACGCGCGATCGCGGCGATGATCAGCGACTCGAACTTCCTGCCGCCCGATCTCACGCCGCAGGGCGCGCGAGCACAGTCGCCGTGGCTCTTCAACTTCATCAAAGATCCGACGGTCATGAAGATCCGTCCGTGGCTGAGCGTGCGCATGCCGACGTTCGGCTTCAGCGATCACGAGGCAGCCACGCTCGTCGCGGGATTCGCCGCCGAAGGAAACGAGTCGCAGTTCGATACGCATCGCTACGACATTCCGCCGCAGGGCAACGTCGCGGTCGGACGCGAAGTGTTCGCGATGCTCCGCTGCGCGCAGTGCCACTCGACGACGTCGGTCGATCCGGCGAATCCGCCGGTGCCGAACACCGCCGACGCGACGTCGCTCGCGCCGAACCTGACACTCGCGAAACTGCGCCTGCATCACGAATGGATCGCCGACTGGATTCGCCGTCCCGGCGAGATGATCCCCGACACGCGCATGCCCGCGAACTTCCCGCGCGACGCGCAGACCGGCGGCTTCAAGTCGCCGCTCGCCGGCGCGATCGACACGCCCGCATTCGCCGCGCACAAAGCAGCGCTGCTGCCGTACTTCGAGAGCGAAGAAGCGCTGCGCAAGACGATGAGCGACGCCGTCGCACTCACCAACTATCTGCGCGACTACATCTGGTCCATCGGAATCAATCAGATGCGCAGCGCCGGCGCCGGCCCCGAATCCCCCGCGCCGCAACAACAACCCACATCGCCGCCGGTGCCCGTACAGACCGGCGATCGCGCGCCGGCTCCTCCGGTCAGGAGCGCGCGCGCAGGATCACGCCGATGAGATGGCAAGGCGGATGGCAGATGGTGGATGGCGGATGGCAGATGGCAGATGGCAGGGGGACCGACGCTACGGTGCCGTTGGTCGAGACCATCCGCCATCTGCCATCCGCCATCTGCCATCTGCCATCTGAGGCGCCATCCGCCATCCGCCATCTGCCATCCAACAAAGGAGAAATGATGTCCGCACGGAAGTACCTCAGTTTGTTGTTCGCATTCATGCTCGCCTTCGCCCTTGCCTGCGGCAAGGGCAAAGAAGTCGTCGACGAAGGCGAAGACGACGGCGCGTTGAAGACCGCCGACACCGCCGCGACGTCGACTGCCGCCGCGACTCCCGCGGCTGCGCCGGTCGCAGTCGCCGACGCCGCGACGATCAACGGCCTCGTGAAGTTCGAAGGCGCCGCGCCGAACATGCCGGCGATTCCGATGGGCGCCGATCCGTACTGCGCGTCGCAGCATCCGACGCCGGCGAAGGACGAAGAAGTCGTCGTCGGTCCGGGCGGCGAGCTGGCCAACGTGATCGTGTGGGTGAAGAACGCGCCCAACGGTCCCGCCGCGACGACACCGGCCGTCCTCGATCAGAGAGGCTGCCAGTATCACCCGCACGTGCAGGCCGTGCAGGTCGGCCAGACGCTCCAGATCAAGAACAGCGACAACACGCTGCACAACGTCCACGCGATGCCGGCCGTGAACAGCCAGTTCAACGAAGGACAGCCCGTGCAGGGAATGGTCTCGGAGAAGAAGTTCGACAAAGTCGAAGGGACGCCGTTCCGCGTGAAGTGCGACGTCCACGGATGGATGAAGTCGTGGATGATCGTCCTACCGCACCCGTACCACTCCACTTCGGCAATGAACGGCACGTTCTCCATCGCCAACCTCCCGCCCGGCAACTACACCCTCGTCGCCTGGCACGAGAAGTATGGCCAGCAGGAGCAGCAGGTGACGGTGGGAGCGAAAGAGCAGAAGCAGATTACGTTTACGTTCAAAGGATGAGAATGCGGTTGCGCGGTTGCGCGGTCACTCGGTTACGCGGCAAATGCACCGCGCGACCGCGCGACCGCGCAACTGCGCAACCGAGGTGAGGAGGCAAGATGCCCCCAAAACGACAGATTCGCGTAGGCACCCAATGGATGTACGCGCGCGACGCGCAACGCGCGCTCGAAGAGGCGATTCGCGTCTCGGAAGACGAACAGCGCGAGCACGGGCATCACGTTCCGTTCATTCGCAAGTACGTCTTCTCCACCGATCACAAGTGGATCGGCATTCAGTACGCGATCACGGCGCTGACGTTCCTCCTCATCGGCTTCTCGCTGATGCTGCTCATGCGCTGGCAGCTCGCGTTCCCGGGCCGGTCGATGACCGAGATCCCGATCATCGGCTCGTTCCTCGTGAAGTTCCTCGGGCAGTCCAACGTCCCCGGCGGCGTGATGCTCCCCGAGTTCTACAACCAGCTCGGCGCGATGCACGGCACGATCATGGTCTTCCTCGCGATCGTCCCGCTCGCCGTCGGCGCCTTCGGCAACTACGTCGTGCCGCTGCAGATCGGCGCGCCCGACATGGCCTTCCCGAAGCTCAACATGATGAGCTACTGGTGCTACCTGCCGGGCGGCATCCTCATGCTCTCGAGCTTCTTTTTTCCCGGCGGCGCGGCGAACTCCGGGTGGACCTCGTATCCGCCGCTCTCCATCATCGCCACACAAGGGCAGACCATCTGGATTCTCGGCATGGTCCTGCTCATCACCTCATCGCTCCTCGGGTCGGTCAACTTCATCGTCACGATCTTCCAGCTGCGAGCGAAGGGGCTGACGTTCATGCGCCTGCCGTTCTTCGTCTGGGCGCAGCTCGTCACTTCGTTCCTTCTCCTCCTTGCGTTTCCTCCGCTGGAGGCCGCGGCGATTCTGCAGCTCATGGATCGCGTCGCCGGCACGAGCTTCTTCCTGCCGAGCGGTCTGGTGATCAGCGGCACGCCGCTCACCAACGCCGGCGGCGGCAACCCGCTGTTGTGGCAGCACCTGTTCTGGTTCCTGGCGCACCCCGAGGTGTACGTGCTGATTCTTCCCGGGATGGGAATCATCTCGGAGGTCATCGCCAACAACACGCGCAAGCCGCTGTGGGGCTACAAGTCGCTCGTCGGCGCCGGCGTGTTCCTCGGCTTCATGTCCTTCGTCGTCTGGGCGCACCACATGTTCATGACCGGCATGGGCACGGTCATCAGCGCCTTCTTCCAGACCACGACGATGATCATCTCCATCCCGTCGGTCATCATCCTTACGGCGCTCATCATGTCGTTATGGGGCGCATCCATCCGCTTTACAGTGCCGATGCTGTTCGCGCTGGCGTTCCTTCCGATGTTCGGCATCGGCGGCTTGACCGGACTTCCTCTCGGACTCGCCGCCGCCGACATCCATCTCCACGACACCTACTACGTCATCGGTCACTTCCACTACGTCGTCGCGCCGGGAACGATCTTCGCGATGTTCGCCGGCATCTACTACTGGTTCCCGAAAGCGACCGGGCGCCAGATGAACGAGAAGCTCGGCAAGATCCACTTCTGGCTCTCGCTGATCTGCATCAACTGCGTGTTCATGCCGATGTTCTATCAGGGACTGGCCGGCGTCTCGCGGCGCCTGTACGACGGCGGCGCGCAATACGCGCACGCGAAGCCGGTCATCTGGTCCAACCTCTTCATCTCCAGCGCGGCGTGGCTGCTGCTCGTCGCGCAGATCCCGTTCATCTTCAATTTCTTCTACAGCATCTTCAAAGGACAGCGCGTCGGCGCGAACCACTGGCAGGCGACGACGCTGGAGTGGGCGGCCGCGACTTCGCCCCCGCTCGCACACGGCAATTTCGCCGTCGCGCCGGTCGTCTATCGCGGACCGTACGAATACAGCGTGCCGGGATACGAAGCGGCCGACTATCTCCCGCAGAACGTGCCGGATGAACCGGCGCTGCCGCCGGCCACCGGCGGCGGAATGCTCGGCGCGGCCGCGGTTGCGCAGAAGGAGTCATAGACGATGACGGCACATGCGGAACCGCTGCACGCGGTCGGCGGACACGAAGAACATCACGAGATCGAGATCCCGTACACCGTTCACGCGCGGCCCGACACCGGCGTGTACAACGGCAAGCTCGGGATCTGGCTCTTTCTCGCCTCCGAGGTCATGTTGTTCGGGGCGCTCTTCTCGACGCTGATCCTCTTGCGCACCAGCGCGCCGACGTGGCCGCGCGGATTCGAAGAGCTGAACATCCCGCTGGCCACGATCAACACCTTCAACCTCATCGCCTCATCGGTGACCGTCGTGATGGCCTGGGCGAATCTCCGCCTCGGCAAGCTGAAAAGAGCGAAGCTGTTCCTCGGCATCACGCTCTTGTGCGGCTTCATCTTCATGGGGATCAAGGCCGTCGAGTACGGCACGAAGTTCCAGCACCATCACTATCCGTCGACCAACAACTTCTTCGCGACCTACTTCGTGATGACCGGCCTGCACGGACTGCACGTCCTCGGCGGGATGGTCGTCTTCACCTATCTGCTGCTGACCGCGGACAAGTGGTACGAGAAGCACCGCGATCAGTACACGAACCGCGTCGAGATCACGGGCCTCTACTGGCACTTCGTCGACCTCGTCTGGATCTTTCTCTTCCCGACTCTGTACTTGTTGTAGGAGCGCGCGATGACTGACAACGCAGCACCGCATCCCCCCGCGCACATGGCCCCGGATCAGCAGGCCGGAGGACCGCCGCAAGAGCCGCTCGGCGATCACTCCGGCCACGATCATGCGCACGAGCTGGGACACGACAACAGCCCCGAGGCGGTGAAGAAAGAGATCAGGAAATACCTGTACGTGTTTTACTCGCTGGCGGTGCTGACCGGCATCACCGTCTGGATCAGCACGTTTCATTTGCCGATCCACATCGCCGTCATCATCGCGCTCGTCGTCGCGGCGACGAAGGGCTCCCTGGTCGCGGCGTTCTTCATGCATCTCATTTCCGAGCGAAAGCTGATCTACGCCGTGCTGGTGCTGACGGTGTTCTTCTTCGGGGTGCTGATGTGGGGACCGTGGCATCACCGCTACGACGCGCAACGCGAATGGCCGGGCTACGACCTGCACGCGGGCAAACCGTCCGCGGCGGCCGAGCCGGCCGAACAGAACCCGAATCACCCGGCAACCACAACGACTCATTAATGCATGTCGCTCAAGGTCTTCCACATCGTGTTCGTCATCGTGACGACGATCCTGTCGCTCTTCGTAGCGCTGTGGGGGATCCGCGAGTTCGCGCAGCAGAAAAGCACCGGCGGACTCGCCCTCGGCCTGGTCTTTCTCGCGGCCGCGATCGCGCTGATGGTGTACGGCAAGCGCGTGTACGCGAAGTTGAAGGAGATTCCTTGATTCGGTTGCGCGGTTACGCGGTCGCGCGGTTATGCGGCAAAGCGCGTGCGATGTTCGCGCCGCGCAACCGCGCGACTGCGCGACTGCGCAACCTCGTGCTCGTGCTCGTGACATGGTTGCGCGGTTACGCGGTCACGCGGTTGCGCGGGAAAGCGCGTGCGATGTTCGCGCCGCGCAATCGCGCGATTGTGCGACTGCGCAACCTCGTGCTCGTCCCCATGACGCGGTTGCGCGGTCACGCGGTCACGCGGTTGCGCGGCAAAGCGCGTGCGATGTTCGCGCCGCGCAACCGCGCGACTGCGCGACTGCGCAACCTCGTGTTCGTGCTCGTCGTGCTCATGCTCGCCCAGCCTTTGTTCGCGTGTCCGGCCTGCTACGGCGCGCCCGGCGATCCGATGGTGAAAGGCACGAACAACGGCGTGTGGGTGCTCCTCGGCGTCGTCGGCTTCGTGCAGACCGGCTTCGTCGCGATGTTCTGGAGTTTCTGGCGGCGCGCGCGGGCCCAGAAGAAGTTCCGCGACCAGTTCCACGTCATTGAAGGGGGACCGCATCCATGAGGAATTTCCTCGCCAAGTACATGCCGCCGGATTACTCCGCGCATGGCCCAGCGCTCGATCAGCTCAATGCCGTCGTGCATACACTGATGCTGATCCTCTTCGTGATCTGGGGCCTGCTGTTCGCGTACATGCTGTGGCGCTTCCGCGCGTCGAAGCAGCCGAAGGCGGTCTATCACGGCACCCATTCGCATCTCTCGACGTATGCGGAAGCAGGCGTGGCGGTCGTCGAAGTCATCCTGCTGGTCGGCTTCTCGATCCCGCTCTGGTATCGATGGACGCAGCGTCCCGAGCCGGCCAAGAACCCGATCGAAGTACGCCTCGTCGCCGAACAGTTTGCGTGGAACGTTCACTATCCTGGACCCGACGGCGTGTTCGGCAAGATGAACGTGAAGCTCGTGTCCTCGTCGAATCCTCTCGGACTCGATCCGAATGATCCGACCGCGAAGGACGACGTCGTGACGCTCAATCAGCTGCACATGCAGGTGAACCGTCCGATCATCGTGCGCATCACCTCGAAGGACGTCATTCACAGCTTCTCCCTCCCGTACATGCGCGTGAAGCAGGACGCCCTTCCGGGGATGGAAGTTCCGGTACACTTCACGCCGATCAAGACCAGCGGCACGGAGCCGTGGGAGATCGCGTGCGCGCAGCTGTGCGGCCTCGGCCACTACCGCATGCGCGGGCAGTATCACGTCCACACCAAGGCGGATTTCGACAAGTGGTACGCGTCGGAGCCGCGCGCGGTCGCCAACATCTCAGGATGAAACTCGTTCAGCCCAATGTCCCCACGGAAACGACGCCTCTCTGGCTGCGGCGCTTCACCAGGCTCGTCGCGGTCAGCACGCTGTTCCTGATCTTCGCCGGCGCGATGGTGACGTCGCACGACGCCGGCCTCTCCGTTCCCGACTGGCCGACGACGTACGGCCGGAACATGTTCACGTTCCCGTTCAGCCAGTGGCGCGCGAACATCTTCTACGAGCATAGCCATCGTCTCGTCGCGTCGACCGTCGGCTTTCTCGTCGTCATCCAGGCGCTCTGGCTGCAGCGCCGCGAGCCGAAACGCTTCGTGCGCCGCCTCGGATGGCTCTCCCTCGGCGCCGTTCTCGCGCAGGGACTCCTCGGCGGATTGACCGTGATCTTCCTGCTGCCGAAGGCGATTTCGATCTCCCACGCCGGCCTCGCCGAGATCTTCTTCTGCCTCAATGTCTCGATCGCCTTCTTCACCTCGCGCTTCTACGAAGACCTGCGCAAACACGAGAAAGGCGACGCGCCTGTCGGCATGGCATGGGGACTGACCGCGCTCGTCTACGCGCAGATCCTCGCCGGCGCGCTGATGCGCCACCTTCACGCCGGACTGGCGATCCCCGACTTCCCGCGCTCGTTCGGACGCTGGATCCCGCGCTTCACGTCGATCGAGATCATCTCCGCCTTCACGCATCGCGTCGGAGCCGTGCTCGTCGCGCTGATGGTGATCGCGATGGCCGTGCGCCTCCTGCGCTTCGATCGCAATCATCCGCTGCGCTTCTTGTCCACACTGCTCGTCGTCATCGTCGCCGCGCAAGTCCTGCTCGGCGCCTACACGATCTGGAGCGGCAAACAGCCGATCATCACCAGCTTGCACGTGATGACCGGCGCGTCGACGCTCGCGATTTCGCTCATCCTCACGCTCACCGCGCGGACGGTCGCGTGGCGTCACTTCCGTGCTGGTGCGCTGATCGCAAGCGAGGTTCCGGCATGACGACGATGCCGAATGTGGCGACCGCTGCCCCCAGCGGTCGCGGTGCCGCTGAGGGCAGCGGCACCCACAAGCTTGCGGACTACTTCGAGCTCTCGAAGTCACGCATCGTTCTGATGGTGCTCATCACCACCGCCGCCGGCTTTCTCTTCGCGGCGAAGCACGTCGATCCCGTCCTGCTCCTGCACGCGCTCATCGGCACCGCGCTCGTCGCCGCCGGCACGAACGCGCTCAATCAATACGTCGAGCGCGATCTCGACGCGAAGATGCATCGCACGCGCTCCCGTCCGCTCCCCGCCGGCCGCATGGCGCCGCGTACCGCGCTCCTCTTCTCCTCCGCGATCGCCATCCTCGGCACGCTCTACCTCGGCGTCTTCGTCAACTGGCTGACCGCCTTCCTCGGCGCGTTCACGCTCACCAGCTACATCTTCGTCTACACGCCGCTCAAGCGCGTCTCCACCATCTGCACGCTCATCGGCGCCATCCCCGGCGCGATCCCGCCGCTCATGGGCTGGACCGCCGCGACCAACGCGCTGTCGCTCGGCGGCTGGATCGCCTTCGGCATCCTCTTCCTCTGGCAGCTCCCGCACTTCATGGCCATCAGCTGGATGTACCGCGACGACTACGCGCGCGGCGGCTTCGCCATGCTCTCCGTGCGCAACGAAGACGGATCGGCCGTCGCGCGCCAGGCGATTCTCTACACGCTCGCGCTCCTCGCCGTCAGCGTGCTCCCGTGGACGTTCGGCATGACCGGACTCGTCTACCTCATCGGCGCCGTCGCCGCCGGAGCCGCACTCCTCGCCGCCGCGATCCGCTTCTTCCACGACCGCGACGTCAAACACGCACGCAGCGTGTTCATGATCTCGAACCTCTACTTGCTTACCGTGATGTTGCTCCTCGTCATCAATGCGCGCGCGTAACGCCTGTCATCCCGAGCGTAGCGAGGGACCCGGGCGGGAGGGGCGCGATACTCATGCCTGTGCCGCCACCCGAGCCCCAGCTCCCTCGCTCGCGCTCGGGATGACATTGCTTCTGTTCGCATTCGCCTGCCATCAGCACTCCGATCTCCCGAAGCTCTTTCCCGTCCCCGACGCGCATCTCGTGAGCGAGCGCGGCACGCCGGTCTCGCTCGCATCGATGAAAGGCAGCGTGACGGTCTACGACTTCATCTACACGACCTGCAGCGGCACGTGCCCGATCATGACCAACAACATGCGCGCGCTCACGAAGCAGATCGGCAAGAACGCGCCGGTGCGCTTCGTCTCCATCAGCGTCGACCCGACGCACGACACGCCCGAAGTGCTCTCCGTGTACGCGAAGCGCGTCCGCAACGACGACCGCTGGTCGTTCCTCACCGGAACGCGCAACGACATCGTCAAGCTGTCCATTCAGGGCTTCAAGCTCGCCGCGGGCGATCCCGGTCCCGGCGGCGATCCGCTCCTGCACTCCTCCAAATTCGCCGTCGCCGATAAAGAAGGAACGATCCGCGCGTACTATGACGGCGCGGACGGCGCGACGACGGACGACATCGCGAAAGCGGTCAACGCGCTCGCGCGCGAATGATCGTGTGTCTACGCGATTCAACCGAGAACAGCCGCGGATGAGATATCCCTGCCACGCATGGAATCACACCAATAGCCGTGGCTGAGACATCCTTGCATGCAGATGATCGGAGTAACAGCCCTGGCTATTGATATCAATGGTCACGGAGCAGGCAGCCTACTCGAGATCAGGAAGAACGTTGATGATTTGATCAAGGAATGACAGCCAAGGCTATTACTACTTTGACTGAATGAGCTACCCGTACCAGCCCGGGCTAATGAAGACAATACAACACCAGCAGAGTAGCAATTGCCGAGGCTATTGCATCTGACTCATACATGCCAGGGCGTACCAGCCATGGACAAGAGCCCTAATAGCCGTGGCTATTGCATATCCTCGCCGCGGTCAGTCGCTGATTGTTACTCCCAGCAACAGGGTAACAGCCACGGATGGCGTCACAACCTTGATCTGCATTGATCTCAATAGCCACGGCTGGTACGCTTCATCAAATGCCGAAAGCAGCGCGACGAAACCCAGATGCGACCCGCTTCGGAATGGTGATCCGCCGGCTTCGACAGGAGCGCGGCTGGACCATTGGGACCTTGGCTCACCGTGCCTTCATGAATCAGACCCACCTCGGCGTGCTGGAAGCCGGCGGCAACATTCCAAGCCTGATCACCATCCTCCGACTCGGCGACGCATTGGGAATCAACGGCGCCGATATCGTCCGCGAAGTCGAGGAGATGCGGCGAGAAGCGGAACGCGTCCGGCTCGCAGCGAAGAAGGCCGCCATGACACCGCCGCCGCCGGTGAACGACGACGATGTCGGCGGTTCATGATGCACATGCCAACGAACTCGCGCGCGATTGATCGCCGCGGCGAGCACGGACATCCCTTTGCGAATCGCTTTTTGCATCCGTCGATCCGTAGCCGAGGATCAGGCCGCGCGCGTTACCGTAGTCGGACACGAGCGGGACTTCGATGCCGTTGGCCGCCGCCATTTTTGCGAAGCGTGATTCGTTTACGCCTGCGTGCAGACGGACGACGAGATGCGATCCTGCGCCCTGCACCGAGGATGACTAACGCGAGTCAACTCGAGACCGTCGCTTTGCCTTCTTCAGGAACGTAAACCTCACGACCGTGCCTACGAAGCGTGGTGTCGCGTGATGGGTGGGCGATGGACGAGCAAAAAGAAAGCACCGCGACAGCCGTCGATGAGAGGAGGAAGCAGAGCGGTCGCGTACCGTTGGTCGTCTTTGCAAAATCCACTTCGTCCCGTTTAATGCCTGGCCGCCCGGCGGCGACCGACGGGCGAAGTGGTTAGCCCTAACTCGACTCCAGCCAGTTGCACTCCGCTCGTGTTCGTTCCGAAGCCGTCGAGGCGAAAGACAATGCTGTGCGTTGCAGGCGCTAACGTGCCGGTATCACCACCAACATAAATCTGCTCGGTGGCTAAGGACGCCGATGACACGTGGCGTTGGTCGAGTTCGCGCATGAGTATCCCGTCTACGAATACGCGCAGGAAGCCCTCGCCCGAAGCCGCGAAACTCCAGTTGAAACGCATTGTGTTTACTAGTTGCGTCGTTTTCACCTGTACGGTGATCGATGACGGTGATTCAGTGGGAGTAGCCGCGAGTCCCGTGGGGATGACAGCAGTAGAATTAGGCGTCGGAGAGTTCGCGCCGAGCTGGAGTGAGTTGAACAACGTGCTGCCAGCACCCGCAACATAATTGACCGCACCTGTCGTTGCCTCGACAACGCTGCTGGCGACCGCACCAGGGAAGAAGGTCCAAGTGCTTGCGGGTAGACTGCCCGCGTAACAGATGCCCTTGTCCATGATGCACTTCGCACCCGTGGGGTAGAGGTTGTTTAGAAGACTCAATGAGTGACCATTTTCTAAAGAGAGAGGGTAGCCCATGCCACCGGTACCGTTGATGGGATCGCACGACGCAGCAGTGGCGTCACTAAAAGAAGAGTCGACTGACTGACCATAGAACCTGTAGGGCCGACTATGGCGGCATTCATAAGAATAATCATCGGTCGCTGGATTCGGCGTAACGTCGATGTTGTAGGCGTTCTGCAGAAACAGTTTGGTTCCGTCGAAACCGGTGACACCAGAAAGGAGGCCAACGTCGCGCGTGTCCACATAGCTGTCAGCCCAGTCGGCTTGTTTGCCGTAGCGCGAGGAATCTAGTCCGGGGTCGTAGGCATCCAAGAATGTTTCGTGTATTTGAAGCGCCGGCCGATTCTCTTTCTGTACCCAGAATTTCAGTCCGATTGTCGCGAAGTCGATCAGATTGGCGCCGGCGCTATGCGCAATGAAATGGATATATGAGTAGTTTTTGGCTCTGAGGTTCAAGGCCAAATTCTCGCCGATCGCGCTAGCGTTAGCATAGGCCTCCCACGGGCAAGGGAGGTGGCACGAGTTCGCAGCCTTGCTCTGCCAGTCCAGGACCCAGACATCCCAATTCGTCGCGTGACAAATCCGAGTCAAGTAATTGAGCTTGATCGCAGACACGATCGGCCGTGCATCGAGTTTGTCGCATAGTTTGGCGGCCAGTTGCTTCACCCAGCCCGTTGCATTGCTCTTCCATCCATGCGTGATCACAACTGCACGGTTGGCCAGAGTGGGCCCTAGCGCTAGAGACGATGGGTCTTCGGAGAGATTGCCCCGGTTAGGCTGTGTCCCATCCGGTAGCGTAGCTGTCGTGAAGGAAACGGGCGTCGACCAAGTGCCGTTTTTCGTCGCGTTTCGGCCTTGGACCTGCCAGTAGTAGGTCGTCCCCGCATTCAATGGAGTCGGCGGAGTGTAAGAGTTGGTTTGCGGCGCGGTGTTTATCGTGCAGCCGCTGCAGGTTGAGGAGATGAGATCAGTTGGCAACGCTCCAGCCGTGGTAGCGAGCATGAGACGATATGAGGTTGCCTCGCCGACGGGTGACCACGCGAACGTTGGAGACGTCGATACATTATTGCCGGCGGGTCCGGTCGGTGCAGGCGCCGGAAGGATGTTCGTATTAGTGGAGGCTACAATTATGCTTGTTCGCTGTTCCGCTGGTGACGCACCGCCGCGCTCGATGATCACCTTGGCACTGTAAGTTGCGGGGGCGCTGTACGTCGTGGTCGCCTGGGTGGCGCTGTTCACGCTGTCAAACTGCATTCCAAACATCGCACTTGTCGGGTTGCCGCATGCTGCGGTTACTGCGCTGACGCTCGCTCGCGCATCCGCGCAGTTCCACCAAAACGTATAGGTGATCGTTCCCGTGGCTGTTCCTCCGGCGGTTGCCGATAGAGTTGTAATGAATGGAGCTGTGCCACCAGCGGGGTTCGCACTAAGACTCGCCGTGAGCGTTGGGGTCGCAGTTGTGAAGGGGGTGGCGTCTACTGTATTGCTCGGCGCACCGGTGCCTGCGCTATTGTCGGCGCTGACGAAGTAGTAATACTTTTGGCCGTTGGTGAGGCCCGTGTCCGTGCAGGCGAAGATCACACCGAGGTTCGCACAGCCTCCGCTGGTGACGAGCGTTTGGTTCGAGCTGGTGGTTCCTCGGAAGACGCGGTATCTCGTAATTGCGGCTCCGCCGTTTGATGACGGCGCTTGCCAGCCGAGATAGTTCTTGCCGTCGTCGGGAGAGGCCTGAAGGTTCTGCGGCGGGCCGGGAACACTCGCTGATGCGAGGGGTGTGGCCGAGACTACACTGCTCGGCGCACCGGTGCCTGCGCTATTGTCGGCGCTGACGAAGTAGTAATACTTTTGGCCGTTGGTGAGGCCTGTGTCCGTGCAGGCGAAGATCACACCGAGGTTCGCACAGCCTCCGCTGGTGACGAGCGTTTGGTTCGAGCTGGTGGTCCCTCGGAAGACGCGGTATCTCGTAATTGCGGCTCCGCCGTTTGATGACGGCGCTTGCCAGCCGAGATAGTTCTTGCCGTCGTCGGGAGAGGCCTGAAGGTTCTGCGGCGGGCCGGGAACACTCGCTGATGCGAGGGGTGTGGCCGAGACTACATTGCTCGGCGCACCGGTGCCTGCGCTATTGTCGGCGCTGACGAAGTAGTAATACTTTTGGCCGTTGGTGAGGCCTGTGTCCGTGCAGGCGAAGATTACACCGAG
>QHVT01000035.1 GCA_003223645.1 Acidobacteriota bacterium
ATCCCAGCATACTTGCTAAAAAACTATGCATTTGCACTTCATGTGTCAGCAGTTGTGCTGACACTCAGTACGGTAAAAACTTGCAATGTCAGCAAAGTTGCTTAAACTGGAAGGGATCATTGCAAGACGTTAAGCAAACCTGTTGAGAATATCAGCACATCTGCTGAGATTCTTAGTATGTTTACTGAGACTTTCAGCAATCGTGCTTCATTTCTCAGGACATTCGCCGAAGGAGGCCAACGATGGATCCACGGGAGCTTGGAGTGCGTCTGACCCGGTATCGCCAGCGGCTGGGATTGTCGATGACCCAGCTCGCCAACCAAAGCGGCGTCGATTACATGCAGATCTCCCGCTATGAAAAGGGACAAACATTGCCATCCCTCGACACGGCGGTCCGTCTTTCCATAGTCCTGAAAGTCTCTCTCGACGAGCTCGTCACCGGAACCCAGCCACCCGAGCCACCGATGTTCAAGAACGAGCGCCTCCTGGAGAGAATGCGTGAGCTCGATCAGCTTCCCGCCGATCGCCAGGCCATGGCCCTGCGCGTCCTCGACACCGTCATCACCGGCCACGAGCTCGAAAGCCTCAGCGAGCGCCTTCGGCGCTCGTGAGGCGCTCTTTCACCACATCGGCTTTTGCGACACGATGACGGAGAGGACGATGGATCTCCCGCCTACGAGCTCGACGTCAACGGCGGCCGCGTTGCAGTCACCACCGAACGACCGGGACTCTGGCGCTGGAAAGGCTTCATCAAACACGGCCCCGATGACGCCGTAAAGGCCGTGCACGAAGCACGGAAGACGCGAGGACGCATCTGACGTGCGCACCGTCGTCGTCGATGCAAACGTCCTCGTTTCCTTCTTCGTCGATCGCAACGCAAAGCAACGCGACGCGGCCGACGAACTCCTGCGGCGAGCCGAAGCCGGCAAACTTGCGGCCATCGTCCCGCAGTTCGTCGTTTTGGAGACCGCTTACGTCCTGCAGAGCCAGTATGGCGTCACCGGCGAAAACCTCGCCTCCGTGATCCGTGACATCGTCGTCACGCCCGGCGTGCAGACGATCGACATCTGCCCATGGCCTCGCGTCTTCAAGCTCTGGCCGAACCCTCTCCCCGGCCTCGCCGATGCATCCATCGTCGCCGTCGCCACCACCCACCGATTACGACGCCATCGCCACCTTCGACCAGAAACTCTCCAAGCGCGCGAAAGACCTCGGCGTGGCCTCGTACTGGTAACCAATCACAACGTTCCACACGTTCCATGCGCGGGCTTGTGAAGCTCGCGATGCTCACAAGCGGCCTCACAAGATCGGCCCTTTTCACCCCTAACCGCCGTCTTATCAGAGCTTGCGGTGCCCGCTGCCCCTCAGTAGCGGGCGAAAGGCAATTAGACTCAGAGCTGTCACGCCGCAGGGCGCAGGCTCGCGGGGAGCCTATCTTCTCCACAAGCTCTTGGCTTCAGGTGGCCTCGGCTTCCCCGCGTCTTCGTCTTTTAAGATACAAGGTGGCCCTGAGCGAAGCGAAGGACCGGATAAGGGGCTGTCATTGGCAGCCGGCGACGCGCGGCGAAGGACCTCGTTCTACGTAGCCCGAGATCCTTCGGCGTCTTCGCGTCTCACGATGACGCGGCTTCGCGTTCCAGCTCGTCGAACAGCTCCTGCACGCGCGTCGTCACTTCACCGCGGCGGCTGTTGCCGATGATGCGACCGTCGATCTCGGAGATCGGCATCACGCCCTGCGTCGTCGAGGTGATGAACGCCTCGTCGAGATCGAACAGCTCGGCCTCGCGCAGCGGACGCTCGTCGACCGGGATGCGCGCGGACAGCGCGAGGTCGAGGACGCGGTCGCGCACGACGCCGGGAAGGATGCAGTCTTGGAGCGGATACGTGACGAGGCGGCCGTTCTTCACGGCGAAGAAGCTCGAGCTCGCGCCTTCGCGCACGAAGCCGTCGTCGCTGAGAACGATTGCTTCGTCGGCAGTCGCACGCTGCGCCTGCTTTTTCGCGAGCGCGTTCGCGAGAAGGTTGTTCGATTTCACGGAGCAGTAGTGCCAGCGGTGATCGGGCGTGGTGATGACACGAATGCCGCGCTCTTTTTTCGCCGCGTCGGGAAACTTGAAGGCGCGCGAATAGGCGATCGCGGTCGGCGTCATGTCGTCGGGCCAGAAATGCGCGCGCTGCGCCTCGCCGCGCGAGACCTGGATGTACACGATGCCGTCCGCGAACGACGTGCGGTCGAGCAGCTCACGGATTGTTTCCTGGAAGGACGATTCGTCCCACGGCACCGGAATCTCGATCTTCTGCAGTCCCTGTTGCAGACGGCGGAAGTGTTCGAGAAGAAAAATCGGACGCTTGCGGAGGAATTTGAAGACTTCGTAGACGGCGTCGCCGAATTGGAAGCCGCGGTCTTCGACGCCGAGGACGCGCTCGTCGGTGGTGGTGAACCGGCCGTTGAACCAGAGGACGTCGCTCACAGGTAGATCGCCTTGACGATCACGATCGTGCGATCGTCCTCCCCTTCGCGTCCCCACTTCGCGACGCGTGTCAGCACTTCCTGTCCGATCTCCTGAGCCGAGCGGGCGCGGGCCGCCTTCACGATGCGGACGAGGCGCTCTGTAGAGAACTCGCGATCCTGGCGGTCATGGGCCTCGATGATTCCGTCGGAATAGAGACAAAGCAAATCGCCGGGCTGCAGCTTCGCAAACCCGCGCGTATACGACGCGTCCGGCGTCGGACCGAGCACCGGACCGCCGTTGCGAAGAAACTCGACCTTCTGATTCGAGACGACGAACGGCGGATTGTGCCCGGCATTGCAATAGATCAAAATCCCGCCGGTCTCCAGCTCACCATAGAAGAGCGACACGAATTTCGTCGTCAACCGCCCGCGGTGAATGATGTGGTTGAGCTTCTCGACGGTGCGCACGATCTTGAAATCGCGGTCCGTAGCCATGCGCAGACCCATGTAAATGTCGCGGACGACCAACGCGGCGGGAAGGCCGTGTCCCGAACCGTCGGCAATGGCCAGTCCGAGAATATTGTCCGTGACCGGGATGAAGTCGTAGAAATCGCCGCTGACGATTTCGGCGGGAACCGTCCGGCCCCAGATGTCGAATCCCGCATACTGCGGCACGCGCTGCGGCAGAATCGACTGTTGGATCCGCTGTGCTTCCCCGATCAACGACTCGAACCGATGCGTTCGGATGCGCTGGTTGATCGCGTAGCGAATGAGATTGAGCGAGAACAGGATGTCGTCGCGCTTCAACTCCGGCGAGACATTGAAGGCCAGAATGTAATTCTCATCCCCCACGGCGACGGCACAGAACCGCCGCGCCCCCAGCTGCTTCTCCAGTTCCGGATCGATGCCGGGATCGGTCGGATCCATGACCACGATCCCGTTCTCCAGGATCAGCGAGATCGGTTTGTAATCCTTCGGAACCTCGATGTGCAAAGCCCCATCCTGGTCCTGCCCGAACCGCCCGACCAGCTCATACGTCTCGTCCCGAGCCTCATAAATCCGCCCGCCTGTAATCCCCAACTCGTCCCGGAAATTCGCCGCAATCGCCTCGGCAATGAACGTAACCGTAGTCGAAGTCGACTCGGGCATATCGATCTGCTCGAGAGTGCGCTCGACTTGGGTGAGGAGGCGTTTGTAGTCCACTTGTAGAAGCTCTCAGGTCTTAGGTGTTAGCTCTTAGGGGGCCGTCATCCTGCGCCGCGAAGACGGCGAAGGATCTCAGGTCGCAAACGTTTCGCATTTAGAGATCCTTCGGCGTCTTCGCGCCTCAGGATGACAATTCATCGTAATTCCACCCCATCCACCTCGTACGGTACCCCCACCCCCAGCCGCCCCAGCACGGTCGGATAAATATCCGCAATGTAGGGAGCCCGGTTCGTGGCCAACTTCTCGTTCACAAAGAAAATCCCCTTCACGATCTCCGGGTCGACGGAACAGTGGTCGCCGCTCCATACCGCCTTGTTCGGCTCGAATACTTGTTTCGGCACGCCGCCCAAGGACGTTTGCCAGGAGACGCGGTAGCCGTCGTTGTTCATGACGAAGAGGTCGGGGATCATGTTGGGGTCGAATTTCTTGTAGATTTCTTCGCGGGCGAGGACTCGGCGGACGGGGTGATCGAGGGTATCGGGGTCCACCATGGCGACGAGGCGCTCTTTGAGCTCTTTCTTGAGGTTGTCGTATTCGGCGCCGGGCTCGACGACGCCGTTCGCTTCGCGGCCTTTGAGGTTGATGTAGACCTCGCCCAGTCCCATCGCATACGCGCGAGTCTTGGACCAGTCGACGTTTTCCCAGAATTGGCCGGAGTCGAAGAGCATTTCGACGTTGCGCTTTTTAACTTCCACTCCTTTCCGGAGGGTCATGTAGCCGTTCATCACGAGCCAGGTGTTGTAATGAACGTGTTTTCGGAAGGAGGCGAAGCCGTGGTCGGACGCCACAATGAGCACTGCGTGTTTCTTTTCGGCAGCAGCCATCGCGTCGCCGACGATGTCGTCCATCAATTGATAGGCCTTCAATAACGCATCGCCCCACTGTATGGCGAGTTTCGCGTCATAAGCCGGATGGGTGGGGTCGACGAAGCGCCAGAAGACGTGTCCCACGCGGTCGGGAAATTCGAAGCATTGGACGGTCAGGTCGTCGTCACGCTGCAGGAAATGGCCGAACATTTTCCGGTCCTGGGTAACCGTCCACTCCATGTCGTCCCAGAACATTTGCTCGGTCGCGAATCCCTCGGAGATCGCCCACGTGTCGATCTCCCACCCGAGCGTCTTGTACAAGCCCATTTGTTTCGCCACTTCAGGCGCCCACTTTGGCGGCGTCGAGATGCGAAATCCCGGCGGCAGGCTCCGCGGGTCGAAGTTGATCGGCGACAGGTACAGTTTGACTTCGGGCTGCGAGGCGATGAGATGGAACCGGCTGATGCCGTGCAGTTTGATGAGTGGATTGAACGGGAACGTGAAATTCACCCATCCCGTCCAGTCCCCCGGCTTCAGTGTGAATTTCTGTCCGCTGACTTCGATCTCGACCGAATTGCGATCGTTCGCGACCGCGATGGTCATCGGAATCTTGATGTACGGCGGATCGCCGAAGAGTTTGTTCGGCGGCCCCTGAATTTCAGTGTGGATGACGCCGCGGTTGTCTTCAAGCTGCACGACTTCGATCGAGAATTCGTTCGACGCACCGGCGCGTTGGAAATCGAGCTCGGACGTGAAATAGAACGGCTTCCCGACACGGCCCGACATGTCCGGAACGCCGAGGCCCGACAACATGTGGCCTTCGTCGAAATCAGTCGCGGGAAAGGTGACCGGCACGTGGACGATCGTGGCCTTCTTCCCCGCCTTCGCCGCGGCTTCCCAGAACGGAATGCCCTGCCGTCGATTGATCACGCCGGGTCGTGTGACCGGGATGTATTTCTTCACGGCAACGAACAATCCCGCAGCGAGCGCGGCGCCGATGACGAGAGTCACGACGCCGCCGATGCGGCGTCGGCGCAGGAGCAGGATCGCCGCAATCAGGAGAAACAGGAGAAAGACCGCGCCGCCGACAGCGATCGGATTGCGATCGCCGAGGAGGAACGGCTCCTTGGTTTCATCGAACGCGGCGAAGACCGGGAGATAGGTTTTGGGATCGCGACGCAGAAAATCGAAAATCCCGGTGCGTCCCGGATCGATGCCGGTGCTGAACGTCGACCACGACACCGGCGTCTGCGCGGGTGTCGTCGGCAGGAGCGGGCGAAACGTGCCTTGCGCGCGCAGCTTCGCGAGGTTCGGCAGCTTGCCTTCATTCATCCAGCGCTCGGTGTAGCGGGCGTCGACGCCGTCGAAGCCGAGCACGATTACTTTGCGCTGCTGCGCCGCCGCGGAGACGGCCGCCAAGAGCGCGGCCGCGAGAAACAGTCTTCTGAGAAACATGCGGGCGACATGATACAAGTGGAGGATAGGCAATCCTGCCTGTCCAAGCCGAAAGAGGACAGGCAGGATTGCCTGTCCCCCACTTGGCGGCGGGCATCCCTCTTGTAACCACGCGCGGAAGAAGGAGTACCGGACATGAAACATCGCTCAATCGTCCTCGCGATCGCGCTCGTCACGCTGGCCTCATGCGGCGGCGAGAAAAAGGACAACGGGACGGCCGCGGAGAAGCGCCTCATCGTGATGGTGCAGAGCAGCCCGACGAATCTCGACCCGCGCGTCGGCCAGGACAACGTCTCCGGCCGCATCTACGATCTCTGCTGCCGCGGCCTGATCCAGGTCACGCCGGAGCTCGACTACGCGCCCGACCTCGCGCAGAGCTGGGAGACGCCGGACGACAAGACGATCGTCTTTCACCTCAATCCCGCCGCGAAGTTTCACGACGGACGGCCGGTCACCGCGCAGGACGTGAAGTGGACGTACGACAGCGTGATGCAGCAGAAGGTGGTGAACTCGAAGGCGTCCGGTTATTCGGCCGTCGATCACCTCGAGACGCCGGACGCGCACACGGTCGTCTTCAAGTTGAAAGAAGCGAACGGCGGTCTCTTCGACAATCTCAACATGGGCATCGTGCCGACGAACGCCAACGCGAATGCGTTCAAGACGCATCCGATCTCGTTCGGTCCGTACAAGATCGTGAGCTACAAGACGGACGAGTCAGTCGAGCTGGAAGCGAACGAGAACTGGATCGGCGGAGCGCCGAAGATCAAGCGGATCACCGTCCGCATCATCCCCGACTCGACGACGCGCGTGCTCGAGATGCGCCGCGGCACGGTCAACTTCGAAGTGAATCAGATCGCGTTCGAGAACGTCGCCGAGTTCGAGAAGAGCGACAAGTTGCAGGTCGTGAAGAAGCCGGGATCGGTGTGGCAGTACCTCGCCTTCAATCTGCACAGCCCGGTCCTCGGCAAGGTCGAAGTGCGACGCGCGATCGCGCACGCGATCGATCGCCAGCGCATCGTGCAGGACCTCCTGCGCGGACACGGCGTCGTCACCGACTCGATGCTGATGCCGATTCATTGGGCGCACGCGGACAATCTGCCGGCCTATCCGTACGATCCGAATCGCGCAAAGCAGCTGCTCGATCAAGCCGGTTACAAAGATCCGGACGGCGACGGACCGCAGCCGCGCTTCGAATTGAATTTCAAAACGTCGACGGACGTCGAGGCGAATCTGCGCGCGCAGATGATTCAGCAGATGCTCGCGCAGGTCGGCATCAAGGTGAACATCCTCTCCAGCGAGTTCGGAACGTTCTTCGAGGACATCGGCAAGGGCAACTTCGACATGTACTCGCTGAGCCGCAACGGAATCGGCGATCCTGATTTCTACTACATCATTTTCTACTCGAAGAATGTGCCGCCCGAGGGACAGAACCGTGGGTATTACAGCAACCCGCGCGTGGATCAGCTGATCCTGGAGGGACGCTCGACATTCGACCGCGCGAAACGCAAGCAGATTTACGGCGACGTCCAGCGCATCGTGCAGGAGGATTTGCCGTACCTCTCGCTGTACCATCAGGTCAACGTCGCGATCATGGACAAAGATCTTCAGGGCTATGTGATGTATCCGGCCGGCTTCTACCTCGGCCTTCCGAAGATGAGCTTCAAGTGATCCCGACCGATGTGATCGTCATCCGGCTCGCGCTCGCATTGCTGTTCGGCGCAGTGATCGGCATCGAGCGCGAGCTTCGTCAGAAGCGCGCCGGACTGAAGACGATGTCGCTGGTCTGCCTCGGTTCCGCCGGCTTCGCGATGATGTCGAACACCTTCGGCGCCGGCAATCACAATCCCGCGCAGATGGCGGCGATGGTGGTGACGGGCATCGGCTTCGTCGGCGCGGGCGTGATCATGCATCGCGACGCGACGGTGCAAGGCGTGACGACCGCGGCGACGTTGTGGGCGGCGGCAAGCGTCGGCGTTGCCGCGGGAATCGGGCAACTCACGCTGGCGACCGCGTTGACGGTTGCGATCGCGATCGTGCAGCTGACGTTTCCGTTCGTGGAGAGGATGATTCACCGCGACGGGAACGGCGCGACGAAGTAGTGGAGCGGCGGCCGCTTCGGCCGCCGGCACTCGCGAGAATTCGGCGGCCCGAAGCGGCCGCCGCTCCCCACGATCGGATCAATAGTCGCCGCAGACGGTCTCGATCAGGATCGAGCAGACCTGATAGGGGTCCATGTTCGCGGCGGGACGGCGGTCTTCGAAGTAACCGTAGCCGAGGTTCGCGGTGGCCATCGGAATGCGGACGGAAGCGCCGCGATCGCTGATGCCCCAGCGGAACTGATGAATGGGCGCCGTCTCGTGCAGTCCGGTGAGGCGCTCCTCGTTGTGCGCGCCGTACACCTTGATGTGCTCGTCGTGGCGCTTCTCGAGCTTGCGCATCGCTTCTTCGATGATCTTCATGCCGCCTTCCTGGCGCATGGCTTTCGTCGAGAAGTTCGTGTGCGCGCCGGCGCCGTTCCAGTCGCCTTTGACCGGCTTCGGATAGAGCGTCGCGCTAACTTCGAACTCTTCGCCGATGCGATACAGCAGCCAGCGCGCGAGCCACAGCTCATCGGCGATATCCGGCGCGCCCACCGCGCCCACCTGGAATTCCCACTGCCCCGGCATGACCTCGGCGTTCGTTCCGACGATGTGGATGCCGGCGCGCACGCACGCGTCGGCGTGCGCTTCCACGACGTCGCGTCCGAACACTTCATCCGCGCCGACGCCGCAGTAGTAGCCGCCCTGCGGCGCGGGAAATCCGTGATCGGGCCAGCCGAGCGGGCGGTTGCCTTCGAAGAACGTGTACTCCTGCTCGATGCCGAACCACGGATCGTGATCCTTGTACTTTTCCGCGACTTCGCGCAGCTGCGCGCGCGTGTTGCTCCAGTGCACCGAGCCGTCTGGATTCAGCACTTCGCAGAGCACGAGGATGTCGTTCTCGCGATGCAGCGGATCGGCGACGAATCTGCCGGGACGCAGCAGGAGATCGCTGAAGTGTCCGCTCGCCTGGGACGTGCTCGATCCGTCGTATCCCCACTCGGGAATGTCGGAGAGTTTCTTCACCGGCCCGTCGAGGATCTTCGTTTTCGAACGAAGCTTCGAAGTCGGGCGCTGTCCGTCGATCCAGATGTATTCCGCGGTGATTTTGGCCAAGGCGAATTCCCTCCAAAAAGATGGGAAACGATAGCAGATCGCCGGAAGTGGATGGCACAGGATTCAGGGCAGTTTCCGAGCGCAGATAGAGACTGTGTGGCGACCGCAACCCAACACGACCCTCTACCTCGTCGCGGCATTCGCGGCGAGGGCGCGGTTCCAGACGAAGACCTGGTTTTTTCCGAGCGCTTTGGCCTGGTACATCGCCGTGTCGGCGCGGCGGAGGAGCTCGTTTTTCTCGTGGTCGAGCGAGGCCGTGCTGTTGCGGTCGGGGATGTGTTGCGCGACGCCGATCGATGCCGACAGCACGCCGCGCAAATGAACCGGCGGCATGTTGAAGCCCCACGGACGATCGAGAAAGGACGTCGCCTCGATCGCCTGCCGGATTTCTTCGCAGAGCGCGAGTCCTTCGTCGAGTGTCGTGTCGGGAAGGATCATCACAAATTCGTCGCCGCCGTAGCGCGCGACGGTCGCGTCGCCGCGCTGCACGATGCGCTTGAGAAGAAAGCCGACTTCGCGCAGCACCTGGCTTCCGGCGAGATGTCCGTGGCAGTCGTTCACGATCTTGAAGCGATCGAGGTCCATGAACAGCAGCACCGATTCCTTGCCGCTCTTGCGCGACTCCTCGAGCGTTTCGGTGAGGCGGACGTGGAACCAGCGATCGTTGTACAGGCCGGTGAGATCGTCCTTCTTCGCCAGCTCGTGCGCGCGTTTCGCTTCGAGCGCGTTCTGCAGCGTGAACGAGGTGTAGCCGGCGAAGATCTCCATCAGGTTCATGTCGCGCGGCGTGAACGTTTTTCCCTCGTGGCGATTGATCAGCTCGAGGACTCCGACGACGTGCTTGCCGAGGTAGATCGGGACGGCGACGATGGACCCGGAGCGATGACCGAGCTGCTCGTCGATGTCCTTGTAGAAATACTCGTCGAGCTCGACGTTCACCGACAGATGCGGCTGGCCGGTTTGGTAGACGTGACCGACGATTCCGTGCTGCGCGGAGAGGCGCTTGCCGATCAGCTCGCGGCTCGCCTCGCCGAACGCGGCGATGAAAACCAGCTCGTTGTCCTTGCGCGACGCGACCTTGCGATATGGATCGTCGAGGAGAATCGATCCCGACTCCGCGGGCACGAACTCGTTCGCGCGCTGCAGGATCTGCCGCAGCACGAGATCGAGCTCGACATTATCCTGCAGCGACAGCCCGGACTTATGCCTCTCGAGAAACCGCTCGAGTTGAGGAATCTCGAGAGAATGAAACTGCATCATTGGGAGCGTTGAATTATACGTCGGTACGATTTTCTTCTTCCCACGCCTCCACTTCGAAGGAGATGCTGCGATACGCGCGCTGCACGTTGCGCTCGCGCCGCAGATGGCGGAGGAACTCCGCGGAGTAGCGCCAGACGAAGGGAAAGAAGCCGTGCGTGTTCATCTGCCGCACGTGCACGAGCTCGTGGCGCAGGAGCCTCATCAGGCTCTCTCCGCTGCGCGCGGCGGCGCGCTCGCTGACATAGATCGTGCGGCCGAGGGTGATGGCGACGACGTCGCGCGCAAGCCACGGGCGCAGCCATCGCGGATATCCGATGCGCACCTTTGCGCCGGCGCCGGCAATCAGCTGTTCCATCGCGGCCGGAAACTTATAATCGCCCGCCATGCGCAGACTGTACATGACTCTCGTCACACTGTTCGTCGTCACGTCCGCCTTCGCACAGCGCGACTGGAGCAAGGTCGAAGTGAAGGCGACGCTGGTCTCGGGCTCGGTCTACATGCTGACCGGGTTGGGCGGAAACATCGGCGTGTCGGTCGGCGACGACGGCATCGTGGTGATCGACGACCAGTACGCGCCGCTGGCGCCGAAGATCGAGGCGGCGATGAAGGGCATCACCGACAAGCCGGTGCGGTTCATCATCAACACGCACTACCACGGCGATCACACCGGCGGGAACGAGTACTTCGGACAGAAGGGAACGATCGTCGCGCACGACAACGTGCGCAAGCGGCTCGAGTCGGGGACGACGTTCGCGGGTGTCGCGACGCCGCCCGCGCCCAAGGCCGCGCTGCCGATCGTCACGTTCAATGACAGCCTCACGATTCATCTCAACGGCGAAGACGTCAAAGCCGTGCACATGCCGCCCGGCCACACCGACGGCGACTCGGTGATCTGGTTCTCGAAGTCGAACGTCGTGCACATGGGAGACGACTTCTGGGTCGGCATCTTCCCGCGCATCGACCTCGAAAACGGCGGCAGCGTGAAGGGCATGATCACGGCGGTGGAGAAAGTGATCGCGACCGTGCCGGACGACGCGAAGGTCATTCCCGGCCACGGCACGCTGTCCGACAAGGCCGGGCTCCGCAAATTTCTCGACATGCTGAAAGGCGCGACGGCTGCGGTCGAGAAAGGGATCAAGCGCCACAAGACGCTCGATCAGTTGAAGGCCGAGAAAGTGCTCGCGCCGTGGGACGTGGAGTGGGGACAGTCGTTCATCAAGGCGGACGCGTTCATCGAGACGCTGTACAAGTCGCTGAAGCCAGGCTCATAGGCTCATGGGCTCATGGGCTCATTGGAGCGTTGACTATGAGCCCATGCGCCCATGAGCCCATGCGCCTCGTCACCCTTTCTTCTTCACCGACAACGTCAACTCGAACTTCGCCACCGGCTCCTCGCCCAGCTTGGACGGCACGGTCGCGGTGACGTGCACGGTCGCTTCCTGCCTCTCGCCGGTTTCCAACGCGCGGCGCAGCAGGTCTTGAACGACATGCCCGTCGTTGTTCGTGAACACGACGTCGCCTTCGGCGCGCTTCAGAAACTCCGCTTTCAGGTCCTTGAAGATGAAGACGACGCGCACCTTGCGCTCGTTGACGATCTTGAAGGAGATGAGGCCCGCGGCGACGTCGGCGCCCATGCAGAGCGTGCCGAGGTACATCGCGTGAATGTCGCGGCGGCGCGTGATCCAGTTGAGCGGCACGCGGACGATGCAACGGTCGTCCGTAAGCTCGACGATCTTCGGGCGGATGAGCCAGAGCAGAAACACGTTCTGCAGGGACCAGAGGCGGACCATCGTCGTCGGCTTCATTCAGTACCTCGGTTGCGCAGTCGTTCGGTCACGCGGTTGCGCGGCGCATCCAAAGCATTGCCGCGTAACCGCGCGACTGCGCAACCGAGCAACCTCATCTCCTCACCCGCTTCATCAATCGATCGTAAACCGGATCGGGAAGATGCCGCAGGAAGCGCATCAGGAGCGACATCGGCAGCGGGAACTCGACGACGCGCTTTCCGCGCTCGATGCCGTCGGCGATGATGCGTGCCGATTTCTCCGCTGACATCAGGAACGGCATGCGGAAGCGGTTCTTCTCCGTCAGCGGCGTGGCGATGAAGCCGGGGTTCACGATCGTGACGCCGACGCCGTACGGCTTCAGCTCGATGCGGCTCGCCTCGAGAAACGTCTGCATCGCGGCCTTGCTCGCGGAGTACGTCGCGCCGCTCGGCAGCCCGCGCAGTCCGGCGATGGAGGCGACGCCGACGAAGCGCCCCTTCTTCGCCTCGATCATCGGCGGAATCACGGCATCGAAGAAGTTGAGCATGCCGATCACATTCACGCGAATGATCTCGTTCGCCACTTCGGCGTCGAATTTGGGCACCGGACTCGGAATGCTGATCCCCGCGTTCGCGATCGCGAGATCGAACGCGCCGCCGAAATGATCGTGCGCGCGTTTCACGGCATCGCGCACGGATGCGAGATCTGTGACGTCGCACGGCAGCGCGATCGATTTCGTCTTCAGCGAAGACGCCAGCTCATCGAGCAGCTCGCGCCGCCGCGCGAGCAGCGCGAGCTCGTAGCCGCGGTTCGACAACTCACGCGCCAGCGCGTGGCCGATGCCGGTGGACGCGCCGGTAATGATTGCGCGCATGTTCGGGCGGATCGTAGCACCGTGCGTTATCCTAAAGGCCGAATGACTGCCTCCGCACCGCAATCACCTCACGAGTACTCCTTCGCGGAGTACCTTGCGCTCGAGCGTGACAGCGAGATCAAACATGAATTCTATGCGGGCGAGATTCTGGAGATGGCTGGCGGAACCACCAGGCACAGCGCGCTCGCGATGAACGTCGGATTTGCAATCCGTGGTACGCGTCCCGAAGGCTGCACCGTATTCCAATCAGATATGCGGGTCCGCGTCACTGCAACCGGGCGAGCCATGTACCCCGATGTGTCTATGGTTTGCGGGCCCATCGAACACGATCCCGAGGACGCTGCGCACACAACAATCACGAACCCCCTGCTCATCGTCGAAGTCCTTTCGGTAACGACAGAGAAAGACGATCGCGGAGACAAGTGGCTGCACTATCAGCGGATCCCCTCGCTCCAGGAATACGTGCTCGTCGGTCAGCAGCCGCGCATCGAGGTCTTCCGCCGCACGCCAGCCGGCACGTGGGAGTATTTCGAAGCAGAGGAAGGAGGCGTGAGACTCGCCACCGGCCCGACACTCGATTTCTCCGTTTTGTACGCCGACCTTCCGGCCTGACGACTCCCCGATGATCTTTACCATCACCCACTTGTCCCGGCCGCCCGCTATGAACTCCGCATGACCTACATCATCTGCGAGCCGTGCGTCGGAGTAAAAGATACGGCGTGCGTGGATGTCTGCCCCGTCGACTGCATCTACGGCAAACAGGAAGACTGGGAGATTCTCTATATCCATCCCGAGGAATGCATTGACTGCGGGCTCTGTGTCGCCGCGTGTCCGGTCGAGGCGATTTACCCGCTCGATATCGTTCCTGCCAAGTGGAAAGAGTGGATCGCCAAGAACTACGAGCACTTCGGCTTGACGCCTCCGTGAGTCCGTTCATTTCAACTTCGGCAGCTTCACGCCATCCTGGAATACGTCCGCGAACAAATCCCCCACTTTCGCGAGCCGGTTCGGCATCGTCTTGATGTTGAACTTCAGCGGGTCGAGTTTGGGCGTGATCTCGCTCCATTTGAGCGGGGCGGAGACGGGCGCGCCGTTGATGGCGCGCGGCGAGTATGGCGCGACGACGGTTTTTCCGTAGCCGTTTTGCATGCAGTCGAGGTAGAGCCGTCCGCGGCGTTTGGCGATGCTGCGCTCGACCGTCATCGTCGGCACCTTCTTCGTCACGGCCTCGGCGATCGCGCACGCGAACTCTGCGGCTTCTTCGTGCGAGTAGCCGGGCGCGAGGGGGACGAAGACGTGAATGCCGCGTTTGCCGGACGTCTTCGGGACGCTCGGCAGTTCGAGGTTCTCGAGCAATCGCCGCATCACGCCCGCGGCTTCGATCGCCTGCTCGATCCCTTTTCCTTTCGCGGGATCGAGATCGAACAGGATCCAGTCCGGCTCTTCGAGCTGCGGCGCGCGCGACGACCACATGTGCACAGTCAAGATCGACATCTGCGCGAGCCAGCGCAGCGCTTCTTTACTGTCGACGATGAGGTGCCGCACGGTTTTGCGGCTGGCGACGCGCGTCGGCGTCTCGACGATCGTCAGCCACTCCGGACCTTCCTTGCCGATGTGCTGATGAAACCATGACGGCTTGTCGATGCCCTGGTTCCAATGTTCGAGCGACAGCGGACGGTCGCGCAGTGTGCGCAGCATCGGCTCGGCGACGGCTTCGTAGTAGTCGGCGATGTGCTGCTTCGTGATTCCGTCGCGCGGATAGAGCAGGCGATCGGGATTGGTGAGCGTGACGGCCGGTTTCTCGTGCACCACTTCTTTGACGCCTTTGTCTTCGCGTAATCCGAGGAACGAAGGATGACGGAGGCGGTGATCGCCGGTCCACTCCGAGAACGCGACTTCGCCGACGAGCCGCGGCTTCACCCAGATCGCGTTGCGATCTCGCGGCGCGCCTTTCACATCCGTTTTGTCGATCACGTCCTTGGCGAGCATCTCGCGCAGCGTTCCGCGCATCTTCGCGGAGAATCCGGTGCCGACTTTGCCGGAGTAGACGAGCTGTCCGCCTTCATTGACCGCGAGGTGCAGCGAGCCGATCTCGCGGTCGGTCGCGCTGCTGGCCTGATATCCGATGATGACGAATTCCTGCTGATTGAGCGTCTTGATCTTCAGCCATTCCTTCGAACGGCGGTTCTCGTACACCGACGAGTTGTGCTTGGCGATGATCCCTTCCCACTTTTCTTTCGCCGCGAGCTGCAGCGCCTTCTCGCCGCTCATCTTCAGCGTCTGCGCGACGATGATTCCGGCGGGCGGCTTCCTGAACAGTTTCTCGACGAGGGCGCGGCGCTCGATGTACGGCTTGCCGCGCAGGTCTTCGCCGTCGAGCCAGAGCACGTCGAAGATCACCATCCGCTCGTTGCCGCCCTGCTGCAGGAGTTGAAACCGCGGCGCGCCCTGGTCGTCGAGCACCACGACTTCGCCGTCGATGATGATCTCCTTCGACTTGATCTTGTGCAGCGCCTTGTACGTTTGCGGGAAGCGCGGCGCGAGATCGAGCTCGTTGCGGCTCTGCATCACGACATCGCCGTTCACGATGGCGACGAGCGCGCGGAAGCCGTCGTATTTCAGCTCGTACGTCCAGTTCTCCGCGTCGCGCGGCGGCGCGTCGGCGAGCGTGGCCAGCATCGGCGGGAAGATTTTCTTCAGCAGTTGTTTCGGCGTCATGGTGCGGTGACCGGAAGAGGCGCGATGACGCGCACCTCGTCGAATCCTTCCTCGAGCGACGGCGGAACGATCTTCTTCGACGTGATGTAAATCGCGACGTCGGGCACGCGCGCTCTCCCCTCCCGCAATCGATTGCGCGCGACGGCATCCTTCACCGCGGTCTCGAAAAAATACGCGGCGACACGCGCGCCGAATCTCCGCCCGAGCGCGATGAGCGGCGCGCGCACGATCGGCGTCGGATTCGTGTTGTCGACGGCCACCGATTTCCCGGCGGCGAGCGCCGCAGAGATCAACTCCGTCTGCTTCACATCCTTGTCGCGCGCGTTCGGCATCAGGTCCTTGCTCACATGCACGTGCGTTGCCGCGAGATTGGCGTGGTACCAGGTCGACTTGCCGGACGCCTGCAGTCCGACGAAGATGATCAACTCCACGCGCATCATCGTTGCACAGGAGGTAAAAAGAGATGAAGTGGTTGTTCTGGTTTCTCGCCGGCGCTCTCGCAGTCCCGCTCGCGCATCATCCTGTCCTGGCCGCGTTCTACGCGGCGGGGATTGCGCCGTACCGTCCCTACTCGTTCCAACCCACGCAACCCTTCGGCGTTCCTCAAGTCATTTCGCTCTCGTTCTGGGGTGGCGTGTGGGGACTCGTCCTCGGGCTCGTTCTCTCCCGCATCCAAACACCGCGCATCTGGTGGATCGTCGCAATCGTGTTCGGTGCCGTCGCGCCGACCCTGGTCGCCGGGCTCGTGGTCGCGCCACTGAAAGGGCAGCACATGCATCCGACGCCGGCATTGGCGATCCTAGGCTTGTGCGTGAACGGAGCGTGGGGATTGGGTACCGCGGTGATCTACAAACTCCTCAACGCATGGCGCGCTACGTAAAGAAATTCACGCGCGTCGGATCGATCGGGCCGACCGAGGAGCGGGGATTTGCGGTCTGGGTCGGATACGATATCGACGGCGTCGATGAGGACCTGTCGGAGCACGGACTGATTCGCGTCGACGACGACAACGACGCGCACGGCGTGACGACGTTCACGCCGGTCGACCTGGAGAAGCTCGGGATCAAACGATGATGTCTCACGATCAGTTGAAAGCGATGGCCGCCGCGGTTGCGACGGAGCTGCACGGAACGATGACGCCGGAGCTGCGCAAGAAGTTCATCGATGTGCGCGCGGAGCTGTTTCAGCGCGGCCTCTACGATCCGGTGCTCGTGCGATTCGACAGCGCGACGGTGCCGCACGCGACGCAGGAAGAGATTGCGGCGCAGCTGGGGACGATCGCGGAGAGCCTCCCGGCCTCCTAGCCTCCTAGCCTCCCAGAAAACTTTCTCGGAGGCTGAGGCCAGGAGGCTCGGAGGCTCGGAAGCTACCTACGCGAGCCGCCCGAGAATCCGCAAGTAGCAATCGTCCGCGCCGACCACCTTCACCCGTCCGTCCTGCTCCCACTCGCGGAAGCGCGACTGCACGCGCGGATGGCCGAGCTGGCGCTCATCGCCGAAGAAGCCGAGGAGGAGCGAGCGCGAGACGTTGGTCACGCCGCGCGAGCGGATGCGCTCCATGCCCACGAGGAGCGCGTCGAGGCGATACTCGATGTCCTGTTCGAGCAGATCGCCGGGTGCTGCACTCGTGACCGCGCCGAGTCCGAGGAAGGACTCGAACGGCATCGGCCGAAACTCCTTCACGCCGCGCGCGCGGAGCTCTTCCTCCGGCATCTCGTCGGCGAGAATCAGCCCCGGGATCTCGGTGCCGACGCCGTCGATCTCCCACCCGATCCACCGCTCCTTCCCGAGCAGCGCAATCCGCTGGATGTAGCGCGCCATCTGTTTGTCCGTGCGTTCAAGGATACCGCTTACGATCCATACGGAGCGGCTCCAGCCGTCGGCAACTGCACGCGATCGAGTGCCATCTGGTACTGCGGGCGCGGGTCCATCACGAAGTAGAGAATGTTGAAGATCCAGAGAAACCAGAGGCAGAAGAAGCCGGCGATTCCCATGATCCAGAAGAACGTGTTGGGCGTGAGCGTGATCGTTCCGTTGATCTCGACGATGCCGGGCGCCGGCTGCGTCAACGCCACGTCGGCCATGACTTCGGCGACGAACGAGAAGTTGACGTTGTTCGTGCCGTTGAAGATGCGGAAGGTGTTCGCGTCGCGGCTGATCGAGCCGCCGACGGTCACGCGCAGCGCCTGCTCGACGGCGTCGAATACGACATTCGGCGGTTCGGTCGTGGCAAGCCGTTTGTAGACGGTGAATTGACGATTCATGGTCTTAGCGTAGCAGCGTCATGGCCCCCACCACTCCTTTGCGATTTCCTTACCGCCACGAACTTCGTCTCCCCGTGATCGGGCTGGAGGCGGAGTTCAAGGTGTTCGTCGACGACGAAGAAGTCGTCCCCGAAGAGCTGTGGCGGACGCCCTACGCGTTCATCGAAGAGCCGCTGCTGCATCGCGGGACGAAGGCCGCGCAGTTGCCGACGGGCGGAGCGGTGTATTTCGACGGCGGCGTGCTCGAGGTCGTCACGCCGGTGATCGAGATCGGCGCCCAGTGCACGGCGCGCGCGGTGCGCAGCTTGTGGGAGCAGATCGAATTCATTCGCGCGGAGCTCGATCGCTGGGAGACGCGCAGCGGCAAGCGCGCGCGGCTGCAGGCGTTCAGCTGTCACTACAACATCTCGTACGAGATCGCAGCCGTGGAGCGGAATCGCAATCGCACGATTCAGAAGCTCGCGCTGCTCCTCGCGCATCTATTGCCGGCGCCGGTGATCGTGACGGGTGCGAATCGCGAGTCGACAGGCGTCGGCGTTCGGCCGCGACGCGATCGCATCGAGGTCACGTTCGACTTCACTCCCGATCCCGCGCTCATGTCGGCAACCACCGCGGTGATCGTCGGCATCGTGCGCGACGTGATCGCCTGGCCGTCGTATCGCGTCGAGGAGATCGCGAAGCGGAACATCCCGACGATCGCCGGACTGAACCCCGGCCGGCACACGACGCGCCACGGATGGATCGCGCGCGCGTTTCATTTTCCGCACGATCCGTTCGCGTGCGACATCAACGCGCCGATCTGGTCCGGTGACAAGTCGCTGCGCCAGGTCGCGCACGACATCGCGGCGCACTTTTGCAAATCGATCAGCGCGGTGTCCGACGCGCAAAGCGAGAGCGTTCTCTTCTCCGTGCTGCGCGGCGAGACCAAGTCTTTGCTCGACCTGGAAAAACGTCCCGCCGCGTACGACGACATCGGCCGCGCCGTCCGGTGGTCCGAATCCACCCCGCCCCTCCCCCGCTCCCGTTACGAGCGCGTGTTCCTCGGCCTCGGCTCGCAGAAGCCGATCAAGATCGGCGACGAGTGGCTCACGCCAGTCGGCGTGAAAGGGTGGTATCACGCGGTGTTCAAAGACGCGCACGGCGAGGAGCAGCTGCTCTCGATCGATCAGCTCGCGGACCTGTTCGTGTGATTCCGAGCCGCGACCCTCCGTCATCCCGATCGATCCACGCGGTGTAGGGCAGGTTTTCTAACCTGCCCCCCGAGGGCAGGCTGGAAAGCCTGCCCCTACACCAGGGAGGGGGCAGGTTGGAAAACCTGCCCTACACGGCCGTGTCGATTTCCTCGTTCTCCGTTCGTCTGTAGAGTGAAGAAAGGAGAATCAACGATGTCCCAATACCTGATCGTGCTTCGCGACGCCAACTGGAATCCCGAGAGCCTCAGCCCCGAGGAGCTGCAGGCGATCATGAAGAAATACCGCACCTGGATCGACGGCATCGCCGGCAAGGGCAACAAGCTTCGCGACAAGGAAGGACGCGTCGTTCGCCGCAACGGCAGCGGCGTTTCGGTCACCGACGGACCGTACTCCGAGGCGAAGGAAGTCATCGGCGGATACATCGTCATCGAAGCGGACAGCTACGAAGACGCGGTGAAGAAGTGCGAGGACTCGCCACACCTCGTCAACGGCTCCATCGAGATCCGCGCGCTCGAAGTCCGCTGATATGACCGAGATCCCGGACGTCGTCGACCATCTGTTCCGCCACGCGGCGGGACAGATGGTCTCGACGCTGACGCGCGTGTTCGGCCCCGAGCACCTTTCGCTCGCCGAGGAGGTGGTGCAGGAGGCGCTGATCTCGGCGTTGCAGCAGTGGGGCCTGCGCGGCATCCCCGAAAACCCGCAGGGCTGGCTGTTCCAGGTCGCGCGCAATCGCGCGCTCGATCAGCTGCGGCGCGACGCGTCGCTGCGCGCGAAGGAGCCGGAGATCATCGCCGCGCTGCATGAACGCGCCGACGATCCGCATCCCGCGTTCGCACACGAGTTGCGCGACGATCAGCTGCGGATGATGCTGATGTGTTGCCATCCGGCGATTCCGCGTGAGAGCCGCGTCGCGCTGACGCTGAAGACCGTCGGCGGATTCAGCGTCGACGAGATCGCGCGCGCGTTCCTGACGAAGAAGGAGACGATCGCGCAGCGGATCGTGCGCGCGAAGCGGTTGATCCGCGACGAGCGGATCCCGATCGAGATGCCGTCGCGCGTCGAGTTGCCGGAGCGCGTCGACTCGCTGCTCGAAGTCATCTATCTGATGTTCAACGAAGGCTACAGCGCGCACGCCGGCGACGATCTCGTGCGCTCCGATCTGTGCGCCGAGGCGATTCGACTCGGACGCGAGATCGCGATGCATCCGGCGACGGATGTGCCCGAGGCGCACGCGCTGCTCGCGCTGATGCTCATGCAGGCCGCGCGATTGCCTGCGCGCATCGACGCCGCCGGCGAGCTGTCGACGCTCGCGGAACAGGACCGCGCGCTGTGGGACCAGGCGATGATCGCCGACGGCATGCGCCAGCTCGGAGAATCCGCCGAAGGCGAGCGACTGACCGCGTATCACGTCGAGGCCGCGATCGCCTCGTGTCATGCCATCGCGGAATCGTTCGAAGACACCGACTGGGACGCGATCGTCGCGCACTACGACCTGCTGACGGAGCTGAAGCCGACGCCGGTCGTCGCGCTCAATCGCGCAGTCGCCGCCGCGATGGCCGAAGGTCCCGCGGCCGCAATGTCAGCCATTGAAGAAATCGAGTCGCACGAGTCGCTGCAGAACTATCTCCCCCTCCCCGCCACCCTCGGCGAACTGTGTCTGCGGTTGGGCGATCGCCGCCGCGCGGCCGAATACTTCACGCGCGCGCTGGAGTTGCCGGCGACGATGCCGGAGAAGAAGTTTTTGTTGAGGAAGCTCGAGGCTTGCGGGCGGTGACCCGCTTCCATTCGAGCATGGCGGCGAGCGAGTGCTGGACGAAGTCCGTGCGGACCTCGCTGGAATGGATTCCCTCGCGCAGGCCGCCGATCGCATAGTCGGGGTTGGGAAGGATCGATCGATCGCGCTCCTGGATGATGAGCCGGTCGAGAAAGCGCAGGCCGCGCGCATAGGAATCGAGGTAGGTCGCGCGACGCCGGCCGCGCGCGATCGAGGCCGCCGCCGCGAGGCCTTCGAGATACACCGCGGTCGTGTAGCCGGGCGTGCCGGCTTGATGGTCGTTGATGAAGCCGCCAGTCTTCTCCTGCTGATATCCGAGGAGCCAGTCTGCGATCTCGAACGTCATGTGGGCGAACTGCGGGTCGCCCGTCACCTCCCACCACTTGCTGAAGGCCTGCAACAACCACGTGACTTGCCCGAAGTGGCGCTTGTACCGGAAGCGATGCCGGTAGTATTGAAACGCGCGGCGGAGCCGTTCCTCATCGATCGCCGAGACGCCCTGTTGGCAGGCGACGGCGAGAGCGAGCAGCACCTGGCCGGGAAAGTACTCCTGGTACTCCTCGAGGGATGGATCGCCGGCAGCTTTGTGCGTGGCGATGCGGCCGTGAGGCAGTTCCACGCGCCGCCACAGGGCGGCGGCGAGATCCTTCATCGACGAGCGCCTCGGATCGCCGTCTTCCAGATTGCTGAGCGCCAGAAGGAGGAAGGAGATCTCGGCGGCGGAGTCGTCCAACTCGCCTTTGAAGAGAGCGTCGATCGCTTTGCCGGCAGCGCTTCCAAGCCCGTCGCCGCCGACGACGTTGTGGGCGCGGCTCAAGACCCATGCGCCGTGAGCCTGCCTCGCCGAATCGGCGTCCTCGTACAACCGGTTCTGAAACGGTTCATACGACGAAAAGAGCGTGCCGTCGTCGCGCATGTGTTTGAGCAGATAGCGCAGCTGCAGTTTGCAGTGCCGGTCCGCAAGCACGCGGGCCGGCGGCAGCTTTTGCTGCGGCACAGGAAACCCTCCGGCGGTGGGCCAGACGCCGTCCGGACCGGCCAGCCACGTCGTGCAGTCGTAGCGGCACCAGTCGTACGGAGGCTCGGACAGGCCGGCCTTTTCGAGCACCGCCTCCGCAAAACTCACGTCGTCGAGGTTCCAGAGGCTTGCGACGAACGGGAGCAGCATCCCCGCCTGCTCGCCGCGATGGGCCATCAGTGCCTGCTCGCCGTGACGGTAATAACGAACCACTTCTTCCGGCTTCGGGTCTCCGAGCTCGAGCGGATCAAACAGCAGCGAGACGGTGACGGCGATCGAATCGGGGCCGGCCGGTTCCGTCTCGTCGAACCGGTCATCAGCGAGAGCGGCTCCGACGATCGTCTTCAGGTCCTCGTCGAGGTTGCGTACCGCCCAGCCCATGCAACCGCGGAGACAGCCTTCGATGTAGACCGTCACATACAAAGAGTCGACGTTCTCCGGAAGCAGGTTGTCCGCCAGCGGAGCGGTCGTTTCGGGCAGGCCCGATCGTTGGGCCAGCACGAGGTCATGCGCGCGATCAGCAATCCGTCCGCAGACCATTCTGTCCTTGTACCAGGGCAGCGGGTCGGACTCCGGAACGCCGGCCGGTTGCCAGCTCGCATCCGGCTCGACGGCCTTGACGACTTCGTGCCGGAGAATCTCGTACGGCTCGAATGGCTCGAGCTGCGCGTTCCTGATGCGCGCGTGCTGGAGCTGCGCCCATTCGCCGGCAATGCCCGGCATGCGCGGCAGAGCGCCGCCGATTCTCTCGCGCCGCTCCAGGCTCCGCACCACGATGCCGTAACGATCGTTGTCGAGCTGACCCGGGCTGCACGGCTCGAGCGCGCTGAAAAACGTCACGGCAAACGCGCTCTCCTCGAGGATGCGCAACCCCTCCTCGCCGCGCGCCAGCCCCTCGGCCGTGCTCAGCGAGGCCATCACCACGTCATCGGCTGCCGAACGGGACGTCTCGCCCGGGAAGTGCCAGAACCCGCCGCGGGCATGACGATGATGGAGGTCTTCGCGCGAACGGATGCTCACCCACGCGCCGCCCGCTGAATCGTAGTCCTGGTCCAGCTGTTCGGGCGGACGCAAAAGCCTGCCGGACGACAGGTATTCCGAAAGAACCAACCGCGCGAGCCGCGCGGGATGAAAGTGTTCGGGTGCCCGCTCGGTGTGCCATTCGAACTCGGGAAACCATTTGGAAGGATTGGCCGGCGTTTTCTCTTCATCGTCCATGGATGCGATGAAGTCGTCCCAGATGTCGTAGACCGCTTCCATGTGAAACCCGCGCTCCTGCATCAGCGCGTAGCCGTTTTCCCAGCCGAAGCGCACCAGGCAAATCCCGCCCTCGACACGCAGGCCCGCGGCTTCGAGCCGCTCGACCGCCTCGGTCATACAAGTTCCGGAGCTCACCGAGTCGTCGATCACGATCACCGGCTCGCGGGGATCGATCTCGCCCTCGATGAGTTTGCAGGAGCCGTGTTGCTTCCGCTCCTTGCGAACCAAGAGACCTCCATAGCGGCTGTCCTGGAGCAGGCAGGCCTGCAGAATGGGAACGCCGGTCAGCCCGTACGTCGCGAGCTGCCGGCCGTCGAATCGCTGGAGGAGCTCCAGCACGCACTTCCCCGCCAGTTCCGCGCCACTCTGCGAGAGCGTGACGGAAAGGGAGTCCAGCATCCAGCGCGCGGAGGTGCCGTCACGCGAAAGCACGGGCTGCGTCTCCGAGCGATGCAGAATCCCGCGCCGGAGCAGCAGATCGAGCAACTCGGCGCGCCGCGACTGAAAACTCTCGGGAAGCGATCCCAGCGTCGTGGAAAGGGCTTCGCGCAACATGAGGGGATCAGAAATACGGATTCTCGGGAAGGGCCAGACTGAGATAACGCTGGTCGAGATGGACAATCAGGTCTTTCTCCACGAGCTCTTCCAGCGCCGGCCCGACCCAGCCGGCGTCCTCGAACTTCGCGGAGATCTCCCTCAGGCTGCGGGCATCGGCGCAATATTCGTAAAGACTCGCGTAATCGTCCGAGTAGGCCGTCGTGCGCGGTGAGCCGTTGCGCCCATCCTCGATCAGGATCGTCGCCCAGGTCTTGCGATAGCGCAGATACGGCCGCGGCTCCCGCCGCCAGCGCTCCTGCCACTCCTCCACGGCCTCGAAGATCTCGCCGTACTCATGATCCTCGAGGGTATTGCCCATCTCGTGCTCGAAGTAATAGGAAACACGATTCAGGTCGAAGCGGTCTTTCGGGAACAGATAGTCGTAGCAGGGCGACGGAACCAACCGGGTCACGGACTGCGTCTCGGGCTCGGCATACATCGGCGAGCCGCGGTCGGCGCGCGCCTTCGCAACGGCCCAGGGCGCCTGGAAGTGATGAATCTTCGACATCACCTCGCACTGGGCTCGATAGTCTTCCCGAGTCTCGCCGGGAAACCGGAGCAGGATGTTGTAGAGATTGTTGATCCCGTAGTAGGTGGACCACTTGATCAACTCCAGGTTCCGGACGCCGGTGGTGTGCTTTCGCATCAGCTTGAGAATGTGCGTGGAGAAACTCTCGACCCCCGGCTGGATCGAAAACAGCCCGCCTTTTCGCATCTGCTTCAGTTGCGCGCGCGTGAGACTCGGGCGCACCTCGTAGTGGATGCGGAGATCGGTGTTGGCCTCGCCGAGGCGCTGGAACAGCTGATCGACGTATTCAGGGGCGATGATGTTGTCGATGGCGTTGAAATCGAGGATGCCGTAGCGTCTCGAAAGCTCGTCGAGTTGCTGAATGACGTTCTCGACGTGCTTGGAACGAAATTCCATGCCGGCGCGATTGAGACCGCAAAACGTGCAGTGGTTCTTCACACCCCACCAGCAGCCGCGCGCCGTTTCGATCGGCAGTAAGACCTCTTCCGCTTGACCGTAGTCGTGGTACCCGCCCTCTTTGCGCGCGTAGAAATACTCGTCGAAATCGGGGACCGGAGTCTTGTTCATGTCGGCGAGGTTGGGAGCCCGGCCGGCATACGCCACCTGACTCCCGTTGCGCCACATCATGCCCGGAATGCCCGCCATCGACTGGCCGGCATAGAGACGGCGGATGGCCGGGGCTAGTGTCTCATCGGCATCGCCGCAATGAACGTAATCCACCTCCGGGCAGCCCTTCATGATTTCGTCGGCGATGTCGTCTTCGAAGGTGGCGCCGCCCATCATGACCGGAATGTGCGGATACTTCCGCTTGAGCGCCTTCGCCAGCGCAAGACTCGCGAGCATCTGCTGAAAAACGACCGAGAACCCGATCACGCCGAACCGGCTCCAGTCGATGCTCGTCATGCAGAAGTCGATGAACGCCGGCGCCTCGGTTTCGCGCAGACGGCGGAGATCGTCGAGCGAACAGCCGGCCTTTTCACAGATGGTTTCGAGGTCGTCCCGATAGGTCTCGAAGTAGCCGTCGCCGGCCGCGAAATCACCGAAGGCGGCCTTGGTCCAGATCCACTCCCCCAACATGCACGGGTAGACCTCGGACAGCGTTTCGTTGAGACGCCAGCCGACCTGCGTTCCGAAATACATGAAGAGCGAGAACGTCTGAACGGGAAGCCCTTCGCTCTCGAGGGTCGGTTTGAGCAGAGCGAGTTGAAAGGATGGAAAACGCGCCGAGAGCGTCGGCATGCTGACGAGTGCAACCGGCTTGAGCGGATCGGTAGCCATCTCGGATTCAAAAGAGCCGGGGACCGCAGGCACCCCGCGGTGCGGGGAGCCGGCGGACCTCGGCATGCGTGATTACGCCCGATTCTCGAGGATCACTTCTTCTTCTTCGGACTCGGAGCAACTTCCGGAATCGGCCGGCGCGGCGCTTTTTGCGGCGCGACTTCCGGGATCGGCCTCGACTTCCTGTCCGGTGCTACTTCGGTAATCGGTCCCCGTTTCCTCTGTGGCGACACTTCCGGGATCGGTCCCGGTCTCTTATGCGGCGCCACTTCCGGAATCGGCCGCCGCGGCGGTTTTGTCGGCGCGACTTCCGGGATCGGTCTCGGTTTCTTATACGGAGCCACTTCCGGGATCGGGCGCCGCGGCACGTTTGCCGGTGCAACTTCGGGATTCGGACGTTTCGCAGGAATCGAACGTTTTGCGGGGGCGATTTCCGGCCGGACTCCGGATTTGGATTTGCCCTTCATGGATCTTCCTCCATAGTCATGGCACCAACGCGCCTGAACGAGAGCCGCTGCAGTGATGTTTCGGTTTACGTAAGGAACTTAGAGCGAAACGGTAATCTTGTCAACAAACCTGGGCGTGCCTTCCCGCCTATCGGAACCAGCTGATGATCGTGAAGCGTTTGCCGCTCGTGACGGGCAGCACCTCGTGCACCGTATCGGCCTTGAACGCAACCAGCAATCCGGTTTCGCCCGCCAGCCCATATTTCTTCCGCCGATCGTAAAAGGTCAGCGAACCGCCGGAGAACGAGTCATTCAAAAACACGACGATCGAGACTCGGCGGGCTCGCAAGTGATCGAAATCGAGTTGATCGGTGTTGCCGTCCTGGTGACGAACGAAAAAGTCCCCCGTTTCATAACGCAGGAACTGGGGCCGCTCGCAGTCCTTCAGACTCGTACCAAAATGCTCGTCCAGTGCTGATTTTTGGCTCGAGAGCCGTCTCTTGATTTTGCGAACGGTGTTCCTGGCGGGGTGAAGACTCGCGGTTTTGCGGACGGTCTCGTGAATCGTCCCTTCGACGCCTTCGAGATAGACCGGAGCCCGCGTCGTCGGAGCCGAATCCAATTCCGCCGTCAACCTCGCACAATGGTCTGGATCCAGAAAGTTCCGCAGCAAAAACAAATGGAAATGCGCCGGCCCGTCTGACTTCGGCATTGCGTTCTCACGCTACTTTTCGAAAACAATATCATCGCGCGGGTGACGCAGTCCTGGCCTCCTGGCCTCCCAGAGTCCGAGCCTCCAAGCCTTGCAGAAACACCTCTGCGACTAGGAGGCTTGGAGGCCGGGAGGCTCGGAGGCCCGGGCCGGGCGGGCGGTGTTATATCCTCGCGCCGCCATGATGGACGACGCGCTCGCCACGATTTACACCGCCCACGTCACGATTCAGAAGCTGCGGCACGACCGCGCGCTGCTCGAGGGGAAGTTCGATCACGTCGCGATCTTCTCCGGCGCGCTGCACTACCAGCTGTTCGACGACATGTCGTATCCGTTCAAGCCGAATCCGCATTTCAAATCGTGGGTGCCGGTGACGGACAACCCGAACTGCTTCGTCGTCTACACGCCGAACGTCAAGCCGAAGCTCATCTACTGGCAGCCGGTCGACTACTGGCACAAGGTCGCGGAGACGCCGACCGATCGCTGGACGGAAAAGTTCGACATCGTGATGATCGCGAATCCCGACGACGCGAAGGCGCATCTCCCCTCCGGCCGCATCGCGTTCCTCGGCGAATGGGACGAGCGCTTCGCGAGCTGGGGCGACCTCACGCCGAACCCCGAGCCGATCCTCAACAGCCTGCATTGGGACCGCGCGTGGAAGACGGAATACGAGATCGAATGCCTGCGTCGCGCGAACGAGCGCGGCGCGCGCGGACACCTGGCCGCGGAGAAAGCGTTCCGCGGCGGCGCGTCGGAGTTCGAGATCCACGTCGACTATCTCGCGGCGTCCGATCATGCCGAGGAGGAGTTGCCGTACGGAAACATCATCGCGCTCAACGAGCACGCGTCGACGCTTCACTACTATCACCACGGCCGCAGTCGCCTCGACAAGAAAAATCTCTGGTCGTTCCTCATCGACGCCGGCGGGTCGTACAACGGCTACGCCAGCGACATCACGCGCACCTACTCGACGCACAAGGACGAGTTCCACGACCTGATCGCCGCGATGGACGAGATGCAGCTCGCGCTCGTCGATGCGATCCGTCCGAAGGTGAACTATCCCGACGTGCATCTCCTCTCGCATCGCAAGGTCGCGGAGATCCTCGCGCGCTTCAACTTCGTGCGCGACATCGATGCGGACGGCATCGTCGAGCGCCGCATCAGCTCCACGTTCCTCCCCCACGGCGTCGGTCACTACCTCGGCCTGCAGGTGCATGACGTCGGCGGCTTCATGGCCGACCGCAGCGGCAAGACGATTCCGAAGCCGGAAGGGCATCCGTACCTGCGGCTCACGCGCGTCGTCGAGCCGGGACACGTCTTCACGATCGAGCCGGGCCTCTATTTCATCGACACGCTGCTCGCGGAGCTGAAGACGAGCGAGAACGCGAAGTTCGTGAATTGGGAAAAGGTCGGCGCGTTCCGCAAATACGGCGGCATCCGCATCGAGGACGACGTGCTCGTCACCGAGACGGGGCACGAGAACCTCACGCGCAACGCCTTCGCGAATGTGGCCTGACCTGACCCACACGCAGCAGCTCGCCGACGTCCTGCAAGTGCTGTCGGCGATGATCACGCCGGCCGTGCTCATCCTCGCCTCGAGCTCGCTGCTCCTCACGACGTCGACGCGCTCGATCCGCTGCATCGATCGCGTCCGCGAGCGCACCGACGAGCTGGAAAAGCTCGGAACGGCGACGGATGAAGTGACGGAGCGTCGCCGCAAACATTTGTACGAGCAGCTCGAGGTGAACATCCGCCGCGCGCGATTGCTGCAGCGCGCGATGTCGCGCTTGTACATGGGCATCAGCTTCTTCATCGGCACGAGCGTGTCGATCGGCGTCACGTCGCTCTTCAGCGCCGCTCTCGGCTGGATCCCGCTGATCCTCGGCTTCGTCGGCGCGGGCCTTCTCTTCTCCGCGAGCGTCTACCTGATCATCGAGTCGCGCCATGCGCTGACCACGACGTACGCGGAGATGGACTACATCTCACGGAACTACATGCGATGACGATGGCACCGCCCCTCACCCGGCGCTTCGCGCCACGGAACCTATGTGGCGACCGCTGCCCTCAGCGGTCGCGGCGGTGCAACGCGCCGCTGGCGCCGCCCTTAGGCGGCGCTGTGACCGCTGAGGGCAGCGGTCACCACAACCGGGCCACCACCTCGAAGGGGGATGAGGGGCGATGAACGCACGCACTCTCATCGATCTGGCGTTGTTCGCTGCCGCCGGCTTCGTCGCGCAGATGATCGACGGCATCTGCTCGATGGGCTACGGCGTCAGCGCGACGTCGCTGCTGCTCTCGTTCGGCGTCTCGCCCGCGGCCGCGAGCGCGAGCGTGCACACGGCGGAAGTCGTCGCCACCGGCGCGTCGGCGTACAGCCACTGGCGCGTCGGCAATGTGATCTGGGCATTCGCAAAAAAGCTGCTGATCCCCGGCGCGATCGGCGCGATCATCGGCGCATACATCCTCACGTCGATTCCCGGCAACGTGATCAAGCCTTTCGTTGCCGCGTACCTCCTGATCATGGGCATCGTCATTTTCGTGAAGGCGTTTCGCCGGCGGCGCGAGCAGGAGTCGCACGCGCAGATCATTCCGCTCGGACTCGCCGGCGGCTTCTTCGACTCGATTGGCGGCGGCGGATGGGGACCGATCGTCGCCGGCACGCTGATCGCGCGCGGCAACTCGCCGCGCACGACGATCGGCTCAGTCGCCTTCGCAGAATTTTTCGTGACCGTCGCGTCGTCGGCGACGTTGCTTGCCACGATCGGCGTGAAGAACTGGATTCCGATCGCGGGACTCGCGGCCGGCAGTCTTGTTGCGGCGCCGATCGCCGCGCGTTTGACAGGAAAGATTCCGACGAAACCGCTGATGATCTTCGTCGCGCTGGTGATCATCGCGCTCAGCGTGCGGACGATCTTCTTAGCCTTTTAGCGATCAACTTCAGCGACTTCGCGAGCAGCGCCACATTCTCTTTCTTGTTCGTCCACGTCGAGCGCCCCGACGGATGCGGCAGCACGATCACGTCGAACTCGTGGCCGGCGCGCGTGACGCGATGGACGCGGCCGACGACTTTCTTGAGCTCCGACTCGCCGACGAGCTGCTTCGCGGCGAGCGTGCCGACGGCGATCACGAGCTCGGGCCGCAGGATGCGCAGCTCGCGATCGAGATGCGCGGAGCAGCGCGCGATCTCGTCGACGTCGGGAACGCGATCGCCTCCGGCCTTCGGATCGCGTCCGGGAAAGCAGCGGATGACCGCGGCGATGTAGACGCTCGCGCGAAATTCTTCTTCACTGATGCCGACGTGCTCCTGCATCCACGCGAACAACCGCCGCCCCGCCGTGTACGCGAACGGCTTCGCCTGCTCGACTTCGCGCGGGCCCGGCGCCTGGCCGACGAGCATCACGCGCGCGTTCGGCACGACACCCGTCACCGGCACGCCGAAGACGTTCGGGCAGGCGCGGCACGCGAAAAGCGCGTCGAGGTGAGCTGCAAAGTCGCGGTTCATACGTTACGATCGTGAGCCAACAATGCGGCGCACCCAAATCGTCCTCGTTCTCGCACTTTTTCCCTGGATCGCCCATGCGTGGACGCGCGCGTCGGACGAGCGCATCGCGAAGAAAGGCGTCGCGCTCGCGCCTCCCGATCTCCGGCTCGTTCTCGATCGCTTCGATACCGAGTTCAAGCACGGAATCGCGCTCGCGGAGTCGGACGAGGGCTCGGAGTCGCATCACTTCTTCGTGCTGTCGCGCGACGGGCGCTTGCGCGAGCGCATCGAGAAAGAGACTGCGAAGTCGATCCAGATGATCCGCAGCGGCGAGCCGATGAGCCACGTCGCCGAGCGCCTCGGCATCCTCGCCCATCTCGTCGCCGACGCCAACAATCCGTTCCACGTCGCCAACGACGACGCGCGCCTCACCGCCGCGCACAACGACTTCGAGCAATTCTTCGAACAGCGGCTCGCGAAGTTTCCGACCGTCTTCTACGGACTCGATCCGCGATTCCAGCTCACGTCGTATCTCGACAAGACCTTCGCGCGCACGGCGAAGTTTTATCCGCTGATGAGCGAGGAGTATTTTCGCGGCGGCACGCTGCGGTCGTCGAGCGAGTTCGATGACCGCTCGACCGCGTTCGGCGTCGCGTCGGTCTGCTACTCGCGTGCCGTCACCGATCTCGTGAACCTCTACTACTACATCTGGAAGGAAGCCGGCGGCGACGTCCGCTCCGCGGCGCTGATGCGGCGCGGCAACCTGCTGTTGAATGCCTATTGAACGCGCGATCCTCTCCGTCTCCGACAAAACCGGCATCCTCGAGCTCGCGCGCGCGCTGCGCGCGAAAGGCGTGGAGATTCTCTCGACCGGCGGCACCGCGCAGCATCTGATCGACGGCGGCGTCGACGTCACGCCGATCGCGAAGTGGTCCGGCGCTCCCGAGATCCTCGGCGGCCGAGTGAAGACGCTCACGCCGAAAGTGTTCGGCGCGATCCTGCACGATCGCGCGAAGCCGGAGCATCTGGCCGACTGCGAGCGCCTCGGTATTCCGCCGGTCGATCTCGTCGTCGTGAACCTCTATCCATTCGAGGCGACGATCGCGAAGGAAGGCGTGACCGTCGACGAAGCGATCGAGCAGATCGACATCGGCGGCCCGTCGATGCTGCGCGCGTCGGCGAAGAATCACAAACACGTTTTGCCGCTCTGCGATCCGTCGCTGTACGGCGATTTCCTGCGCGAGCTCGAGTCCGGCGAGATCAGCGAAGCGTTTCGCCTGCGCTGCGCGATCGCGGTGTTCGAGAAGACGAGCGCGTACGACGCGACGATCAGCGCGTTTCTCGGACGTGGGAATCGATTGATTCTCAATCTCGAGAAATTTCAGGACCTTCGCTACGGAGAGAACCCGCATCAAACTGCCGGCTTCTACGTGCGCGCCGGCGAGACGCCGTTCGCGCAGATTCAGGGGAAGGAGCTGTCCTACAACAACCTCCTCGACCTCGACTCCGCGATTCGCCTCGCGACGGCATTCAGCGATCCCGCGATCGCGATCATCAAACACACGAACCCCTGCGGCGTCGGAGTGGTGCGCGCCTCCGAGGAGAGCGGGCGTCTCGCCCGCCTCCCGGGGGCGGGCGGGACGCCCGCTCTCCTCGGAAGGGCGCACCACTCGACGCTCGCCGAAGCGCTTGCGTTGGCGATCGAATCCGATCCCGTCTCCGCATTCGGCGGGATCATCGGCGCAAACCGCGCGTTCGACGCCGATTGCGCGCGCGCGATCGCCGATCTCTTTCTCGAAGTGATCGTCGCACCGTCATTCGACGATGAGGCCATCGAGATTCTCTCGAAAAAGAAAAATCTCCGGCTGGTCACAAGCGAATCGCGGAGAGCTTCGGACGTGCGCAGCGCGGCGAACGGATTTCTCGTGCAGTCACCCGATCGCATCTCCTCGCGCGAGAACTGGAAAGTCGTCACCGACCGCCAGCCGTCCGCCGAAGAGTTGGACGGACTCGAGTTCGCGTGGATCGTCTGCGCGCACGTGAAGTCGAACGCGATCGTGCTCACGCGCGCGTCGCAGTCGGTCGGCATCGGCGCGGGACAAATGTCGCGCGTCGATGCGGCGAAGGTCGCGATCATGAAGTCGATCCTCCCCGCCGAAGGGACGTTCGCCGCGTCCGACGCGTTCTTCCCCTTCCGCGACGGCCTCGACATTCTCGCCGACGCCGGCGTGCGCGCGATCATCCAGCCCGGCGGCTCCGTCCGCGACGCGGAAGTGATCGCCGCCGCGAATGAGCGCGGAGTGGCGATGGTGTTTACGGGCGAGCGGCACTTCCGGCATTAGCGTGCCTCTTTGTGGCGACCGCTGCCCTCAGCGGTCGCGGCGGCGCGAAGCGCCGCGGGCGCAACCATAGGCGGCGCCGTGACCGCTGAGGGCAGCGGTCACCACAATTCTTGCTAGCATGCCCGCCAATGGCGAACCCTCGCGACATCAAGCTGATCATCTCAGACGTCGACGGCGTGTGGACGGACGGGAAGATCATTTACGGCGGCGAACGCACGGAGATCAAGGAGTTCAATGTCCGCGACGGGCTCGGGGCGAAGCTCGCGCAGAAGGCAGGAATCGTCGTGGCGTTGCTGACGAGCCGGCGCTCGCTGGCGGTCGAGCGGCGCGCGCGCGAGCTGGGGATCGCGGAGCTGCATCAGGGCACGCCGGACAAGTTGCAGGAGACGCAGCGCATCGCGGAGAAACTCAACGTGAACTTCAGCGAGATCGCGTATGCCGGCGATGATCTTCCCGATCTCGCGCCGATGGCGCGCGTCGCGATCTCGGCTGCGCCTTCCGATGCCGCGCCGGAGGTGCGCGCGGCGGCGACGTGGAAGCTCGAGAGGGCCGGAGGCGCGGGCGCGTTTCGCGAGCTGGTCGAGCGTCTCCTCCGCGAGCGCGGCGAGTGGGACGCATTGGTGCGCGAGCTCAGCGATGGCAAGTCCGCGAGTTCGAGCATTTAGGTCGCGCGCGATCTATTTCGTCGTCGCGTTCTTCACCGCGATCGGCCGCCGCATTCCGCTCCGCACCGGCCGCCTCCTCGGGCGCGGACTCGGAACGTTCGCGTACTTCGTCGTCGGACGCCAGCGCAAGAAAGCGCTCGCCAATCTCGCAATCGCATTTCCGGACTGGTCCGGCTCGAAACGCCACAAGACGATTCACGCGATGTTCCGTCACTTCGGCATGTCGCTCTTCGAGATCGCGTGGCTGCCGAACCTCACCCCGGAGACGCGCGACCGCTTCACGAAATTCGAAGGCGTCGACCAGATGATGCAGCTCATCGACGAAGGCCGCGGCTTCGTCATCTTCACCGCGCACTGCGGGAACTGGGAGTGGCTGTCGTACACGATCGGCTTGTGGGGACGTCCGCTCAGCGTGATGCAGCGCGAGCGGGACGAGCACGGACTGAATCGCTTCATCACCGAGCTGCGCGCGCGCTCGGGCGCGAAGACGATCGATCGCGGATCGGCGAGCTCTGCGCGCGACATGATCAAGGCCATCCGCGGCGGCGGCATGCTCGCGTTCGTGATCGATCAGAACATTCGCAGCGAAAGCGTGAAGGTGCCGTTCTTCGGAACGCCCGCACCGACGGTGATCGGTCCGGCGCGGCTCGCGGTGCGCACGGGCGCGATGGGAATCACGGGCGTGTGCGAGCGGCTGGCGGACGGCACGCTGGTCTCGCGTTTTCTAGAGCCGTTCGAATGCGCGGGCGGCGATCCGGTGGAGATCACCGCACGCGCGACCCGCGAAGTCGAAGAGCAAATTCGCAAGGCGCCCGAGCAGTGGCCGTGGTTTCACGACCGCTGGAAAGAGCGGCCGCAGTGGGACGCCGGCGCTACTCGATCTTCTGACTCCCTCACTTCGCGGGAACGGACCCGATCGGCCACTCCCCGCGCAGGAAGTGACGGATCGACGCGAACACCGTGACCGGATCGTCGAGGAATGACATGTGCGCGGCGCCTTTGACGGTGATGAGCCGCGCGTCGGGCAGCGTCTTCGTCCACTCCACGCTCCCGGCGTACGGCGTGCTGCGATCTTTGTCGCCGTGGATCGTCAGCACCGGAACTTTGATCGCCTGCAGTTTCTCCGCGGTGATCCCCAGGGTCTCGATCGATCCGCCGATGTGCTGCTGGGTGCGATCGAAGTTGATCGGCCACTCGTTTTCCTGCCTACAGAACGCGAGATCGAAGCGCGAGGCGTGCGCGGGATTGCCGACGAAGAAGTACTTCCAGACGTCCCACTGCGCCTCGCAATACTCCTTCGGCGATTTCTCGCGCGCGCCGGCGGCGTGGAGCTCGGCCAGTCTTCTCTGCGCGGCTTCGGGAACGCCGAGATCGGGAGCCTCGCGCGGCATATTGGCGAATTTGGAGAACGGCGCGGAATCGATCTGGACGACCCGGGAAACGCGATCGGGATAACGCATCGCGTAGATCGCGACCATCAGGCCGAGGTACGAGAAGCCGACGGGAACGAACTTCTCGACTTTCAGCTCGCGGCGAACCGCCTCCATGTCGTGCGCGTCCTGCAGAATCGTCCACGTGCTTTCATCTTTCGCACGCTGCGAGCGCCCGCGATTGCGAGGGTCGTAGGTGATGACGGTGGCGATGTTCGCGAACTGCCGGAACTGATCGTGAAGATAGTTATCGAGCGGCACGATCAACGTGACCGGACCGCCGCCGACTTTTCGGTAGAAGAGCTTCGTGCCGTCGTCGGCTTTGACGAATCCTTCTTCGACTTTGCCGGCTTCGGCGGGCGCGGAGCCGGGGCCGTCGAAGATCACCTTCCACGAGCCGTCGCCCTGCTTCTGCCAGATCGACGAATAGTCGCCGGCGTGTTTTCCGTTCGCGTCGTAAATCGGGCCGGTCGAGAGTCCGAGCTTTCCGTCCGCCGTCACTTCGACGCGCTCCGGTCCCCACGAGAACGGCGCCGGCCCTTCGAACAACCGCGACCATCCTTTGGCGACGGCGTCCTGGCCGCGCAGCGTGCGGAAGCCAAGGAAGTTCGCGTCGGGCGCGACCATCGCGAAGAACTTCGCGGAATCGCGATCGGCGAATGCCTTCGCGAATGCGCGCTCCGCGTCCGCGACGTCTTCGACGGGGCCCGCGAACGCCGGGATCGCGAGCGTAAGAGTGAAGGTAATGATGATGAATAGGCGCATAGGCTCACAGGCTCATGGGCTCACAGATCTTGAAGTTTGTGAGCTTGAGCCAATGCGCCTATGAGCCTATGAGCCTTTGCGCCTCTGAGCCTCTGCGCCTACCTTCTGAACAGATTCTTCAAAATGAAAATCGCGTTTGCCGGCCGCTCTGCAAGTCGCCGCATCAAGTATGGGTACCACTCCGTTCCGAACGGGATGTAGACGCGCATGCGCCAGCCGTCGCGGACCAATTGTTCCTGAAGATCGCGGCGGACGCCGTAAAGCATTTGAAACTCAAATGCGTCATTTCGGATTTGTTCGGCGCGCGCGAATGCGAGCGTGGCTTCGATCATCTTCGGGTCGTGCGTGGCGATGCCGTGATAGGTCCCGCTCTTCAGCAGGATCTTCATCAGCGTCACGAAATTCGCATCGACGTCTTCCTTCGCCTGGAACGCGATCTCGGCCGGCTCCTTGTACGCGCCCTTGCAGAGGCGGATGCGAATCTTCTCGGCGCACAGTTCCCGTACGTCGCGCTCGCTGCGATGCAGATACGCCTGGATCACCGCGCCGACGTGTCCGGCATGGCCGGGTTGCGCGTGCAGCTCGCGCACGATGTCGAGCGTCTTCTGCGTGTAGGGCGAGCCTTCCATGTCGATGCGCGCGAAGTTGTCGTTCTTCGCCGCGTGCGCGACGACTTCGCTGACGATCGTGCGCGACACCGCTTCGTCGATGTCGAGTCCCATGTGCGTCAACTTCAGGCTGACGTTCGCGTTCAGCTTGCGTGCGATGATCGCGTCGATCAGCTCGTGATAGAGCTGCGCGCTCTCGCGCGCTTCGTCCAGATTCGTGACGTTCTCGCCGAGGTTGTCGATCGAGACGGACATCCCCTTCGCGTTCGTGGCGGCGGTCGCGGCGAGCGCTTCCTCGACGGTCATGCCGGCGACGAAGCGGCCGGACATGCGGCGTCCGATCGCGGACTTTTCAGCGACGGCGCGGAGGGTGCGGCTTTCGGAGAGAGCGATGAAAAATGCGCGGAACATGCTCACACTGTTTTCGCCACCGTGACCGCGCACACGCGCGACGCTCCCGCGCGGATCAGCGCGTTCGCGCACGCCCGCAGCGTCTCGCCGGTGGTGCAGATGTCGTCGACGATGAGAATCGATTTCCCTTTCAACCGGGGGGACCGGGATGCCTGAAATGCGCCGCGCACATTAGCCGCGCGGGCGTGTTTCGGCAAGAGCGACTGCGCGGCTGTCTCGCGCCGGCGCGTGAGGAGCATGTCACATTGGACATCGATCCGCCGCCCGAGGGCGCGCGCGAGGAGCTCGGCCTGGTTGTAGCCGCGCCTGCGCTCCTTCGCCGCCGACATCGGAACACCGGCGATGACGTCGAAGTCGCGATCGCGCAGCGTCTCTTCGAGCAGGCCCGCGAGCGCGTCGTCGAGAAAATCGTGCTTCTCGAATTTCAGCGCGTGCAAGACTTTTTCGAGCGAGTCGCGATACGTGCCCCACGATTCGCACCAGCCTACGGGGAGCGGATGTTCCATGCACCCGATGCAGAAGCCTCCAGGCCTCCCAGCCTCCTGGCCACCTGGGAGACCGGGAGGCTGGGAGGCTTGGGGGCTCGGCAAAGGCAGCGCGCACGAAAGACACTTTGCACACGCAATCCGCGGCAACGCGTCCCAGCACTCGCGGCAGCAGGACGCCACGCGCGCGTCCCATTCGAGGTCTTTGCCGCAGGCGACGCACCACGACGGCAGAACGATTCGCAGCGCCTCGCGTCCAAAGTACGACAACGCGCTGGCGACTCGGCTCGGCACGCGCCCATTGTACTCACGCGAGAAGGATGACAGTGATGATCCGCTTCGCTATATTCGCCGCCATGAAACGTGCTTCTCTCCTCATTGCGCTGATCGTCGTCGGCGCTCCTCTCTTCGCGCAGTCGACAGAATTCGGCGTGATCGTCGGCGGCAGCCGCCGCATGGTCGACATCGGACAACGCGAGCCCGGCGTCCAGTGGCTCGACAGCAAGTTCAATTTCTCCAACTCCTCGGTCGAGCTTTTCTGGGGCATGCAGATGGACGAGGACACCTGGTTCAAGCTGAAGGTCGGGCGCATCGAGACCCAGATCGCCGAGGCGTACAACATCACGGGAACGTCGGGAACGTTCCGGCGCGATGCGGAAGGCGAAGTGCAGCACATCGACGCGCTGGCTGAATATCGATTCGCCGAGCCGTACGGATCGACGAGCATCTTCGGCGGAATCGGGCTGTACCGTCAGTCGGCGGACGGCCTCGCGTCGACGAACAACTTCGGTCTCACCGCGGGCGTGAACGGAGACTTCCCGATCACGCGGCGCTACGGAATCGTCATCGAAGGCGCGTATCACTTCACGAACGCCGACTTCCGGCCGCGCTACATGACCGTCGGTGGCGGACTCCGCCTCTCGTTCTGAGCTGGCAGCCCCATTGCTCCCCCGTTAGCGAGCCTCCAGGCCTCCCAGGATTAACGTTCCTAGGGAGGCTAGGAGGCCCACAAAAGGAGGCAGCAAGATGGCTCAGGATCGCAACTCGCGCCACGTGCGCGACGTGATGACACCCAACCCGGAAAGCGTGTCGCAGGACGCGCGCGTGCAGGAAGCCGCGCGCATCATGAAGGAAAAGGACACGGGAGTCGTGCCGGTGGTGGACGGCAACAGGAAAGTCGTCGGACTGATCACCGACCGCGACATCGTCGTGCGCGGACTCGCCGACGGCAAAGACTGCGCGAACATGTCGGTCAAAGAGTTGATGACGAAGCACGTCCGCTCGGTGCGCGAAGACGAACCGGTCGACAAGGTGCTGACGCTCATGTCGAGCGCGGAAGTGCGCCGCGTGCCGGTCGTGAACAACCGCGACGAGCTCGTCGGCATCATCTCGCTCGGCGACATCGCGGTCGAGACAAACAAAGACGGACGCGTCGGCAAGGCGATCGAGGACATCTCGCAAGCGCCGCCGAACAACTAGAGTCCGCAGCGCGTCAGCCCGCATTTCTCACAGAATCTGAAAAGGCGTGGAGCAAACGTCAACGTCATCCTGAGCCGGCGAAGCGCGGCGAAGGATCTCAAGTTACGTAGATTGAGATCTTTCGCCGTCTACGCGGCTCAAGATGACGATAAGGGGTGAGAAATGTAGATTGGCATCGTTCGCTCGATACCAGCGCACGCACCGGAATGCAGAACACAAAATGCAGAATTCAGAAGTGAGAAGCCCGCCCACCGTGGCCCACGGGCGGAAGGGCTTCTAAATTCTTCATTCTGCGTTCTGCGTTCTGCATTCCGGACCAGTGCGCGTTCAAGTTCGTTCAAGCGCCGCACGCGCCATCCCACCGCACGCGCCCGTCCCCCCTCCCAGGAATGCCCCGCCCGCCTTCTCCCGTTCACCCTCGCGTGAAACGCCTCTTCTTCGCCTGCTCGCTCCTCGTCTGCTCGAGCCTGTTCGCGGTCGAGAATGAAGTGAAGATCGATCGCGCGGTGCGCGACGCGCTTCCGGTCTGCGCCGACAGCAAGATCTCGTACGCCGACATGACGTTCAAACTGCCCGCGCGCTTCAAAGGCGCGCTGGTGAAAGTGGAGAGCTCGCGGCAGACCTGCGAAGGCATGTACGCCGCCATCTTCTCCCCCACCGGCGGCTTCTACCTCGGCATGCCGATGCAGTTCTCCCAGGAAGAAGGCGACTCGACGGAGCAGAAGCTCAAGAATTACGTCTGGACCAACCTGCAGATGAACGTCACGCCGGTCATCGATCGCAGCACGGTCACCGATGACGGACTCGTCAAGGTCACGCTGTTCGAGACCACCGAGAACGGCAGGATGCCGTACGAAGGGGAGATGGATCAGCAGGGGACGACGTTTTTCTTCGGCCACTTCCGCAGCGCGGCCACGAGCATCCGTCCGCAGCGCATCAAAGGCTTCTCGACGTTCCTCAGCAAGATGCCGGCGAAGGGACCGGAGAGCGCGCCGGTGACGATCATCGAGTTCTCCGACTTCGAGTGCCCGTCGTGCAAGCGCGCCTCCGGTTACCTCGATCCGATCCTTCACAAGTACGGCGACAAAGTCCGCTACATCCGCTACGACCTCCCGCTCACGATGCATCCGTGGGCGTTCAGCGCCGCGATCGCCGGACGCGCGATTTATCGCCAGAAGCCGGAGCTGTTCTGGGAGTACAAGAAGCAGATCTATTCGAACCAGGACTCGCTGACCGCGTTCACGTTCTGGGATTTCGCGCGCGGATTCGCGCAGGATCACGAGCTCGATCTGAAGAAATACGACGCCGACCTGCAGAATGAAGATCTGCGCAGCGAGATCCTTCGCGGAGCGGGCGCGGCGCTGTCGAACGAAGTGCGCGCGACGCCGACGTATCTCGTCAACGGCGCGTTCGTCGACGCGGGCGAGGAAGGGAAACACCTCGCGACGTACGTCGACGAGCTGCTGGCCGAAAAAAAAGCCGCCGGCGCGAACACCGGCGGCAAGAACGACAAGTAGTGGAGGACAGGCAATCTTGCCTGTCCATGGGTTACGCAGTCGCGCGGTTACGCGGCAGTCACTTCAACCGAGCGACTGCGCAACCGCGCAACCGGATCCATCAAGATCAGCCGCGGGCGATGCGGCGAACCGTCGCCTGCACGTCTTCGACCTTGTCTTCCACCTTCTCGATGAGATCTCCGGTCACGCCGGCGATCTTCTTCTGCATCTTCTTGCCGGTGAGCGGGGCGTAGAGCAGCGCGAGGACCGCGCCCGCGAACGCGCCGATGCCGAAACTCGCGGCGACCTTGCCGAGGGGAAACTTCTGCTTGCGATTGAACATTGATTGACTCCTTGTTTCTCGGCCCGAAGGCCGGCATAGGCTGCGTCCAACGATGAATGAACAGCCATTCATTCCATGATTTGCTACCGAATTGATCCATGGATGAGATTCATTGCTACTTTTTGAACTTCAATTTATCCATGGATGACTTCATCGACCGCAAGACGTGGCGCAAGTTATCCATGGCCGGCTTAATCGACATCCATGGATCATTTCATGAACGACACGGTTCCATGAAGGTCATCCTTGGCAAGCTTCAGCCTTCATAAATTTCTGATCATCCCATCCATGGCGATTTTCGGATTGAAATCGCCCGCACGAATCTCTCCCATGGATGTATCATGACGGCGTGCCGCGTTCGAGTAAGACCAGCATCGAGGCCCAGCGCTTCGGCGCGATCATTCAACGCCTCCGCGCAGAGCGTGGGTGGACGAAAGTCAAGCTCGCACAGCGCGCCGGCATGAACGCCACCTACCTTGGCGTGCTCGAACAGGGCGGCAACGACACGAGCCTGACCACGATCGTGGAGCTTTGTGACGTTTTAGGCGCCGATATCGGAGAAGTAATGCGCGAAGTCGCAGCCGTCCGCATTCGCGCGCGCTGAGATCAGCTTGAGCCTAAGCTGCACGGCCAGAGCCTACGTGCCGAAGCCGACGCGGCACGGCGGTTGCCGCCAAGGAGTTGCGAGCCACGATTGGCGATCTGGTCGGGTAGGCCGAGGCGATTACTCGCCCCGGCCCCCCTGAAGATCCGGACGTGCGGGATTACCGCATCCGGCTCCGCGAGCCACGGTTTCGCTGCGCACCGTACACGGTATGAACAAGGATAGGCTTTGGCAACGCATAACGCTGCAGAAGCT
>QHVT01000002.1 GCA_003223645.1 Acidobacteriota bacterium
GCCTCGGACCCTCCACCTTCGGAGTCTTCGACGCGTTCAAGGACGAAACCGGACGCCAGAATCATCTGAACGGCCCGATTGCACAGGCGCTGATGGCGAATGCCTCCGAGCTTCTCGCCGCGCCTCCCTCGATCGAGCGTCTCGACGTCCTCGGCGCCAAGCTTCCGTAGTCACCAGTGACGGCCGGCGGTGATTCGCCGCCGGCCGTGTCAGCAAAATGGCTTGCACGATCAAAGAAACAGTGGAGCGGCGGGCTCAGACGTTTCCTAATTGATAGATTGTGCGAATGCACGTCCGTCGAATCGCCCTGCGAACCGCCGCTTTCGTTTTCGCCGCTCTTTCGTTCGTCTCGCCGGCCGTTCTGCGCGCGGCCGACGCTCCCGCGGCGGCGGCGCGCACGATCATCCTTTGGGGTGCATCGATACTGCGACTTCGAATCCCGTATGCGCTACCAACTCCCCTCTTGCAGGAAGACCAGGTAGGATGAAGCTCGGATGCTGCGCGGCGACGCGGACATCGTCACCGCCGATCACCGTTTGATCCAGTGGCTTTTCGACCGCCTGCGGCTGGTGGAGCAGGTCCGCTCCGGCTGCGGCTCGAACCAAAGGTCCAACGCCGGCCGGTCCATCAGCTCGCTGATGGCCGCATGGTCGATCCCTGCGTCTTCGAGAGCCCGCCGCAGCGCCTTGAACAAGCGGTCGAGGCGCTTGTAGATCTTCTTCGGCTCGAGGCGCATGATCCGCGCGATCTCCGGCACCGGCGCTTCATTCCAGAACCGCAAACGCAGAATGAGCCGGTCTTCCGGGCTGAAGCCGCCGATCGCGCGATCGAGACCGGCGGCAGCGGAGCGCAATGCGAGCTCGCGCTCGCCGGCGCGCACGCGTTCGTCCGCCGAATCCTCGCCGGAAAGCGCTGCCAGCACGTTCTCGTCCGAGACGAGCACCGGCCGAGGTTTGCGGAGTGGGAGTCGGATGTAGATGGCTTCGAGCTCTCGGACGGAGTAGGACTGCGGATGGCCTTGCGTGAGCAGCGTCACGGCCTCCGAGAACGAGAAGCCGTCGCGACTCAGCAGGCGTTCGAGAGTAATGGCCTTCTCCCCCAGCGCTCTTGCTTGGGCGGATGGCCGCCATTTCCCCCATTGCTCGACGCGCCACTGCTGGAACAGACGCATGATCACGGTGGTGAGATAGGTGGTGAAGCTGCTGCGGCCTTCGAATTTGCGGATGATCTGGTAGTCGTTTTCGAGCAGTTTCACGAGCACGGTCTGGGCGAACTCCGCGGTCTCATCAGCGGTCAAATGGCTTCGGCGCGCGATGAATGCAGCGATTCGCTCCATCGATGCCATTTGTTGGAGGAACGTCGTTTCAGGATTGGGCGCGAAAGCGGGGCGCGCGGAAGCTTGGCGCACGCGCGGAGTCCGCTCGTCGATCAGTGCCCGGACCGCGGCGATCGCCGGCTCCACGCGCACGCCGTAGTGCTCCAGCTCGCGACGGATCTCGTTGGTCGGAGCCGTCGCGTAGTGACGCTCGTCGTCGTCGAGCTCGCGGTATAAGCGATCGTCATTTCGGTCGTTCATCGGTTTCTCGTTTTCCGTCTCTGCCGGTCGCGGTACCGCGCGAGGCGACGGTTCATGTTGTGAATCGCAGCGACGGTGACGCCGAGAGCGCGGGCATATTCAGCGGCGTTCCGGCACTGCTCTTCGATCAGCAGACGGATGTAATCCGTCATCAGTTTGTCCGCCGCGAAGTCCCGGAGCACGCGCGCGACATCCGCGGTCGCCGCGAGCTCCGACTCTCGCGGCGTGTGCTTCCAATCCGTCAATACGTCCGCGCTTTCTTCGATCAGCGTGTGAACCCGCTTCTTATCGTGCTCCACGCGCCGGCCGCGTTGATACGTGGCGGCGTGAATCGCGCGGTGTCGAGGCCCGCTCCGAGGATGACGTACTCGCGGACGCCGCGCTCCACAATGAGGTCTTCGATGGCGCGAGCGCACGGCACAACAACAGCGGAGCCGGGGGAAGTGTGATGCACACCACCCCCGGCGCCTTCACAGCGATTGCGTCGACGTCACGAAGGCAGGCACGGCCTGCACTTCAACTGATGCATCCGCTCACGGAGCGCTCTCAGCCTGACCTTGAGCCACGGCCGGTCTACTCTCGGCGCGTGCTGGATCTCTGACAGAGTGTCGAGGAAGTCCTCACAGAGAACCTCACATTCGCTCTCATTCGACGGGAACGCCGTCATCGCCACGAGCTCGTCATCCGACGGAACCTTGATGTCCTCTCGCTTCGTCGACCCCGATGCACGCTCGATGATCTGGCCGGCCACACGGAGGATCTCGTTCCGCACTGTGCCGTCGACGACTGTGTTTGCCGCGATCGCCAACTCCGACGCGATCAGATAGCCGGGATCGGGTCCTGGCCCCGGCGGCCACGGCCCGAGCCAGGGCGGCCACCATCCGGGAGGGTTGGTCCCGCAGCCGTCGATGAACGCGGAGATCGCCGCGTCGACCTGCTTGCCAAGCGTGCTTTTCGCCGCTCCTTTCGCCATGCTGGAAGCGACCTCCCCGACGCTGATCGTGGCGAGAAGCGACGACGCCGCAACGTGCCACGGCAACGGGCTCGGCTCGACGGAGTTGTCTTTGACGCTGTATGGAAATTGTCGTTGCACGGGCGGCCAATACGACCACCACCACTGGGGAAAAAGAAAATTGCTCATGATTGGTTCCTCAATGAGAGAAGCGGAAATGGTGGGGAAGTTCCGCCACTTCTGAAGCACCACTTCTGGACGATCCGGCCGGCAATCGATGCCGGGGCGTAGAATCGAGGTCAAAGAGGCTATGTGGCCGAGGACCCTGGCGGTATCACGGAGTTGCTGCAGCAGTGGCGGACTGGTGACCGGGAGGCGGAGTCGCGGCTATTCGAACTGCTGATGCCCGATCTCCGCAGAATTGCGGCGCGTTGTTTCCGCGGAGAGCGCTCCGGCCATACTCTTCAGCCGACCGCGCTCGTCAACGAGGCATTTTTCCGGCTGGCCAGAGCGAAGAACATCGACTGGCAGGACCGCGGCCATTTTTTCGCCATCGCCGCGGTCATGATGCGCCGCCTCCTCATCGACCACGCCCGACGCCAGCCCGATGCCGAGTTGCTGCCGATCGAAGGGCTACCGGAGGGGCGCTTCGCCAATGAGACGCCGCTGGAGCAGGCAATCGCGATCGATGCGGCGCTCGAGGAGCTCGGCAGGGAGTCGCCGCAGCAGCGGAGGGTCGTGGAGCTGAAGTTCTCGCTCGGCCTCACGGACGAGGAAGCGGCTGAGGCGCTGAATTTGAAACTCCGCTCGCTTCAGCGCGAGTGGCACCGCGCGCGTAAATGGCTGTTTGAACGATTGACGGCTACGCCAGGTACGAGTGCGGTTCCTCCCAGAAACTTGGGAACACGGTGGCACACTGCCTCGACCACCCAACCGCAAACTGCTGAAGCGATTCGAGTAACGTCACTCGCAACGTCGCCTTCGAATCCCGTATGCGCTACCAACTTCCAGCTAAGTCTTTGAGCCGTAAAGGTCGATTTTCTGCTCGACTTGTCCTGAGTCGTGATTCGAGCGCGATACGGCTCGGAGTTGGGCACATTCGTTGGCACATTTTGCGATGCGCTTCTGAGCCTACCTACCGATGCGCAGCACCGACACGAGGATTCTCAGTCGACGCTCCACGTCCTTCCTTCCAACGATAGGAGACGTTGACCCACATGGCCGATCGGTTCCAAGTTCTTCGGCTCGCGAATTCCTGCGTGGCGGACCGCTCACGGCCAGATCTGCTTAACCTCAACATCGCCGCGCATCTCAACCACACGATTCGTGAATTCAGAAATGTCCGGAACACCACCAGCAACGGAAAGCTCGACGACCGGATCGAGGCCGCGCTTGCGCCGATACTCGAATGGATAATGCTCCACGCGAAGAAACGTATCGGCGCCACGCAGAAACGGCATCGGCTTCGTACAGCCGCTGTTCAACGGGCACAAATAGACGTGCTCCGAATGCCGCGCCAATAACGCGGCAGTATCGACTTCGAGAACGGTGTGCGAATCGTCTCGATACGCCTTCGCTCCGAGAAGACGCAGTAAGCGCTCGCGTTTCAGCCAGAAGAAGACGCGCGAGTTCAACAGTCGATACCAATCGCGCGGCTTCAAGCCGCCGATAAGTGCTCTGACCAGGCCGGCATCGCTCATCGGTTTCTGATCACGAATAACGGCGGACCCGTACACCTCGTGTGTGATCGTGATCGGCCCAGGTCGATGCGACTCCTCGATCATTGCCCGCTGGCTACCGGAGATCTCGAATAGGTCTAGCAATGCCGTAGTACTCAACAGTCCGAACTTGGTGATCGACGGCCAGCTCCCCACAGCCGCCATGTGGTAGAGCACGGGGTATTTTTGAGAGAGTTCAGCGGCAGAGATCCCTGTCACCATGAGCGCCTATCGATGATGCTCCTGTAGTCGAATCGCGTGGCGATCAGCGAAACAGCAGCTCGTGAGACTCGCTCGACTTCTTCGATGAATCGGATGGTGTCTGGCTGAAGCTGGTCGAACCTTCGCGCCTTCTGGTTCGCAGCGTCGAGGTAGTCGGCAAACGTGAGCGCGATGTCCGTTGGCCCGTTCAGTGCCGTTGCGCGCCGGAGCAAGTCCCAATCGAATTCCGCGATTCTTCGCTTTCGTTTCGTCGTAGAGGTCACTTCCGTAGTCTGAAGTTCCGTCAGCGGCAACCCTGACCGTTTCGCTACTTCTTCGAGAGTAATCTCGCGCGACATCGGCCCTGAGTGGCCCTGTTTCGGACTCTCAACGCGGATCGGATACGTTCTGCACACCATCACAACTCGGCGAACGCGACTAGGTGGTACACCGGCTTCCGAAAGGCATCCGCTCACCGTGGTATCCCGCGACGTAACGTGCGGGTAGTACCCGTGATGGAGACTCAGTCCGGACCCTTGCGTTCCCTCTAATAGTATCTTCGTCCCGCGCGAGTACGCATCTTCGAGAACGAGTTGAGTCGGACGTATGTACGGCTTCAGTTCTGGAATGTCGCGGGCGAGGTGCACGTCGGCACCACGTGAGATCTTCCGTTCTGTGGCCTTGCCCACTCCCTGACCCGTGCTTCCGATTGCGGCAACGAGAGGCTTTTCGGCATCGATGTCCGCACCCTCGATGATCATCGCCTGCGGGTCGATGAATAACCGTCCTACTCCTATCTCGCAGTCTGCGATCTCCTTCATGAGGTGAGCAACATTGAGCACCGCCCCGGGCGCGAGGGCGATCAGCGCGTCGCCGCTACGCCGTGTTCCAGACGGAAGGAGATGAAAAGTGTAAGGCTCCGGTTTCTCGAAAACCTTGTGACCAGCATTTGGGCCGCCGACTCTGATAAGGACGCCGTATTCCGGCGCAAGGTGTGCGGCAATCTGTCCCTTCCCTTCACTTCCGAATTGGCCGCCGACGACAACGTCGACAAGCCGATCACCAGCTCGACCGTGCAAACCGAGCAATCCAGCCACGCGTGCGAAAAGAGGAGCCGTTTGCCATCGGGCGCGACGACAGAGCTGCTCAGCTCCGAATCGTCGAACATGGCGCCCATGTTGATATCGAGTGATTTGTTCCTAGCCTCGCCGCAGCAACGATCGATATCGCCTCATGTCCTTCGCACTTCGCCGCATCAGTGCACACGTCCGTCGTGTCCGCGATTGATATCACCCCATATCAATCGCACGTCCAGCGCACCCGTTCGAGCAGTCGCCGAGGCCACGATTGATATGGCCCCATATCAATCACACGGTCGCCGTGTCCACGATTGATATCACCCGATATCAATCACGCGTCCGCCGAACCCGTTCGTGAGGTCGCCGGGGTCACGATTGATATGGCCCCATATCAATCACGGGCTCGCCGGGGTCACGATTGATATGACCCCATATCAATCACACGGCCCCCGCACCCGTTCGTGAGGTCGCCGGGGTCACGATTGATATGGCCCCATATCAATCACAGGCTCGCCGGGGTCACGATTGATATGACCCCATATCAATCACACGGCCCCCGCACCCGTTCGTGAGGTCGCCGGGGTCACGATTGATATGGGCCCATATCAATCGCACCTTCGCCGCACCCGTCCGGGCGGTTGACGAGGGAAGGATCGATGTCACTCCGTCTCCCTCTTGGCTCCGGGGCCTGCATAATCAAGGCATGCAGAGCGATGATCGGGAGACCTCCGCTCCTCCCGTGGTGACGGCCGAGCCGGCCGGGATGCCGGCCACACTGGTTGTGACGGACATTCTCGCGCCGGTGCAGACGGCTCCGCCGTCGCTGGCCGAACCGGAAGTGCTCGTGGCGGGGCTGCGCTATCTGCAGCAGCGCATCCCCGAGTTCACGCAGCTGTCGGTGCAGGAAAAGCGATCGCACGCCCGTGCGGCGAACCTCGATCCGGAGTTCATCGAAAACGGTCTGCACGCGGCCGGCGTCTTCCGGGACACGAAGCTTCTCGTGGGCCGGAACAGTGAAGAGCTTCGGGAGGAGGACGAGGAGATCCGCCGCTGGGACGCGGTCATCCTGGAAATGCGGGCCCTCATCGACGGGATCGAGGCTGCGAACCTGAAGCGGAAGCACCGCCTCGGCAGCGCCATCCTGACGATTTACCGAGTCATCGGAATCTACCTCCGCCACCCCCGCTCAGAGGACGCCTACCTGCGCCCGTACTACGAGAACATGAGACGCGCCTATCTGAAGACGCAGCGGTTCCGCGGGCGGAAGAAGAAAGAAGAGCCGGAATGAGCTTCGCCCGCGCTGAGCTGTCTACCCTCGCAGTTTGATTGCGGCTGCTACGGCCAACGCCGCGGCAAGGGCCATCAACATCCACGCGGACAAGGTGGGACCATGGACGGCTTGCACCGTGAGCGTTGCTGACGCGGCGGCGCCGGGGGGCGCGTTGGTTGAGGTGACTTGCGAAGTGGTGTTGAGATGGACGCCGAGGGCGGCTCCCCGCACGCTGACGGTGATCGTGCAGGACTGGCCGCCGGCGAGCACGCTCGATGTGCTGGAAAAGAACTCTGTCCCGGGATTGATGGTGAACATGCCTCCGCCAGTCGCGAGCGTGCTGCACGTGCCGCCGGTTTGGGTGATGAGATCGATCCCCGCCGGCATGGTGTCGCTGAACTGAACGTTCGTGAGTGGCAGGGCAACGTTGGGATTCGTCACCGTGATCGTGGCGATGGAGGTGCCGTTGAGCGCGACCACCGCCGGGCTGAAGCTCTTGGTGATGACCGCGGAGGCGGCCTGCGCAAACGCCGTCCCGGTGAAGGACGCGCTGATCAGCACGGCCGTGACGAGAGCAAGGCGCGACAAGCTTTGATTCATGTGCCACTCCTTTGTGATCGCGAGACAAACGAGCCGCCTGCCGGCACGAACTCGGTTTCGGCGGCGCGTAATTGGTCGAAGAGCTCGGCATAGAGGAGCTGAATGGTTTCCGGCGCGCGCTGAATCACGAGGAGCAGAAGTATACGCTCGCTCGAAATTGGCATATAAGCTGATCGAGCACCTCACCACTGAAGTCGCGCGGGTCCTGCCAGGGCGTACACTGCACCGCGAGGGAGAAGCGATGGCTCCAGCACCGAGACCGGACGGCATTCCCGGCTTGCTGATCGACGAGATTCAGCTCACGGGGATCTTCAGGACGACGAAAGGCTACGTCGCGCAGGTTCGGTCGGGGACGAAGAGTTATTTGTTGAGGGAGGGGGACCAGCTCTTTGACGGCGACGTCGTTGCGATCGCGAAAGACGAAGCCGTCCTCAAACAATTGATCCAGGATCCCGCGAGCCCGAAACCTTACCGCGAAGTCGTGATGACGCTTCGTCCGCAGTGATGAGGACCGGCGAAGTGCGACGTCTACCCACTCCCGCGCAATTCCTTCACGCATTCTCAATCGCAGGATCGAGCCCCACCCCAATTCACAACTTCACTCGCACATCCTCGAACAACGCGTTCTCCCCTTTCAACGTCGTCGTCACATGCAGCTCGCTGTGCGCTTCGAGCTCGTCGACGAGTGTCTGGCGCGGGACTTCGGTGTGGGCGCGTTTGTCTCCGTGTTTGCCGGGGCGGGTCGACATCATGGCGATGAATTTCGGTTTCTTCTTGAAGAGCTTCCAGAGTGATTTCGGGGTTGCGTTCAGGCTGCCGTGGTGGCCGACTTTGTAGAGCGATACGGCGCTGAGGAGTTTCCGCTTGGCTGCGCTGTCGGGTGCGGCTCGGAGGGCGTACTCCCAGTTCTCGATCTGCGCATCGCCGGGGAAGAGAAAGAGTTTCTCGCCGATCTGGAAGAGCAGAATGAGGCTGGTGTTGTTCATCGCGCTGTCGACGATGCGCACGAGCTCGAGGAGCTGGGTGGCGTGCATCGACTTGACGTTGCGCACGAACCAGCGCGCCGAAACGGGGAGTGCGTCCGCCTGCACCGAGGGATGGTCGGGGAAGAGTCGTTCGACTGTTTCCTCGGCGGTGATCTTCGTCGCGGCGGCCTGGAGTTGCCAGAACTCCGCGGAGTCGCGCGAACGCTGTTTGCTGACCGCATCGTATTGCTCGATGGTCGGCGGACCGAGGACGTGAACCTTGACGCCCGGCAACACGCCTCCGCTCAGGGATGTCTTCGTGCCGTACGAGAGGTATTCGTGCTTGTCCGACATCGACATCAGGTTCTTCACGGCCGAGAGGTTCTTGAGGTTCGTTTCGCCCAAGAATCCGAGGCGGTTGCGGAGGGCCGGGCCGACACCGAGGCCGGGGATGAAGGCCTGCCCGTCGGGCGGTACACCTGCTGAGTCGGACAGTTCTTCGCCTTCTTCCGATTCGTCGCCATCCTGCATCGCGCCCACGCGCTTGACTACGGCATCCGCGATCTTGTGCATCGCATCGAGGGACTGCACGTGCAGCGCGGACAGGCCTTTCGCGCCGGAGCTGCCGGCGCTGTTCGGCGCTCGCGCGTTGGTCTTGAGGGTCGGGTCCTCCGTCCACGGTTGGATCACCACCGCGTCCTTGCTGATGCGCGCGATGACGTCCCCCGGCGCGTTCCCGGCCTTGTTCGTGGCGAAGCCGCTGATGTGATCCTGATGCCTGTGCGTCACCACGATCGCGTCGAGCCGGCCTTTAGTGATCGATTCGATGTCGGCGGCGATCTCGCCCATCTGGGCTTTGCGCCGCAGCGGCGCGGCGGTCGACCCGAAGTCGACCAGAACGTGCTTCTCGGACGCCTTGTAGAAGAACGTCAGCAGGAAACAATCGCCGAAGCCGACGTTGTACATGCGAATGCGCAGCTCTCTCGGTCCCGCCGCAGCCATTACCACTCCTCTCTCGGATCGCGCTGCGAATCAGCGCCGCGTTGAAGATGCATGCGCGAGACGGAGAGCCGCGCGGTCGTCTCTCCGCGCAGCGCGCCCGACTCCCAAAGAAAATCGAGTCGCGCCTGCTGCCGCGCGGCGCTCGTCAGCGGGTTGTAGACGTGGTACTTCAGATGACCGTACTCATCGAAGATGAGCGCTCCGCCGCCGAACAGTCTCAGTTTCTTATCAACGGGCATGTTCGGCGGCTTGGTCAGATCCAGCGTTCCGAGCTCGGACGCGAGGGGCTCGAGAATCTGGACGTAGACGCAAACGGTCTCGTGCAACGCGAAGCCGTCCGCTCCGATGCGCGTGCAGGGGCGTACCGACTGGATGGCGGTGAACGCATTCGGATGGAGCCCGAGCTCTTCCCGGTTCTCGAAGACGAAGTGGAAGACCTCGTCATGGTCACGCCGCATGGCATCGAAATGCGTGCGCGTGTAGTCGAGCGCCTTCGGCGGCGTTTTCCAGTAACCCTCCGGATCATCCGACGCGGGCTTGATGCCGTACGACGCGAATGCATCGAGCACGCTCGATCGCAGTTGATAGCGCGTATCCGACGGCCGGATCTCGCGATCGGCGGTGACGAGCGCCGAGAGATAGTCGCCGAACGTGATGTCGACCGGCGGCGAGTAGTCGAGCGCGCGGATGGCCGAGGTGAGGAGGCAGTCGGCGATGTCCGCTCCTTCTTCGATGGCCCGCGAACGATCCACACGCTGGCGATCTTTGACCAGCGCGACCAGGCGCCGGCTCCACATGTTGACGAATGCCGTCATCATCGCGGCGACCAGCAATTCGCCGCGGCGATGTTCTTCGCGAAACTCCCGCGATTCGTATAAAGCAACGTCGGGCTTGATCGTCAGCGACTGCCGCAGCGGCTTCCCGCGCACCGACTCGAGCTCCGAGCCGACCTGCTCCGCGAGCCCGAAGATCATCGACTCGCGCAACGCATCCGGTTTGAGCACTTTGGTATCGAGAAGCTGGTCGCCATGGGTGCGGTCGACGAGCGTCTCCACGACCGTGGGGAGGGAGAACACCGAAAGCAATGCCACGATGTCCGCGAAGCCTTCGTGGAACGCCGCCTGATCGGGCGACGACGGCTCGCGATAGCGCTCGCGGAGACCATCGATGAGAGCGTGGGTGGTCTCATGCACGATTACATCGTGCGAGAGGCAGGTGTAAATCGTCTCGTCGTTGCTGCCGAGGGAAATAACCGAACAGCAGCGCGTTCAGTTTGTCCGAGTAGAACGCATTGGCCTCGGAAAACGCATGCGGCGCGATTTTCAGCTGATGCCCGTCGAAGCCCCAGTTGACGCGGCGGCCGAGCGCGAATTCGAAACGGCTCAGCGTCTTCATCACCAGCGCATATACGTTGTGGCGATGAAATTCCGGATCTTTGATCAGGCGATCGCCCAGCCCCTTCGCGGGCATGCGCGACCATTTCTCGACGTCGACCTTCTTGCCCGGCGTGTAAAGCGTGTCGGACGTCGCATCGAAATCGAGCACCTCGGCGCGATAACCGGTCGGTCCGCTCGCGAGACGCTCGGCAGGAATGTTGATCTTCGCAAGCAGGATCTCACCGTCGATACGGACGCTCGGGTCCTGCGCAATGATCGTGACTGATTGCTCACGCGGGGGCGGCAGTGCCGTCGAAACGCTCATAGTCGCTCTCCGAGAGACAGACATCGGGCCTGCCTTAGTTTAAAGGAGGGACGCGAAAGCGTACTTTCCCTACCCTATGGCGGGTAGCGGGTCGCGGGCAGCGGGTAGGAGCTCCCGCCTGCTGCGGCTCTTCACGCATGGAAAGGGCGTATGGGAGCGGCGATTGCCGTGAGGGGCGACTCGCGCAACGGACGGCGGCTCACGGAACCTGCGCCGATTCGGTCATTCGACGAATGTCGCGCTGGGCCCGTCGCCACATCTTCGGGCGTGATTGCATCGCGGCGATGGCTTCGTCGAGATCGTCGGGCCGGTCCGCGCGGAGCACCTCGATGAGTTGTTCCGCCTGTGCGATGTCCTTCCGCGCCTTGGTCTGTTCCGCGACGGGACGATTCCTCGCGACCCACACCTTGTGCAGCGCATATCGACTCGGGTCGGGGACTTGGACGAGAATCCCGCTTCCCCCGACCACTGCCGCTTTGGCCGTTTGCTCGATGAGATAGTCGATTCCCTCGAGCGGCTGCGCGGCAATGGTGAGATGCGGAAGGGGCACCGGCTTCTTCCGCGTCCCGCGTCGTGTGGTAGTCAGGAAGTCGATGCGCAGGTCGCCTCCCCGAACTTTCAGGGAAGTGGACGGGTCGCGCGGGTCAAGCTCGGGGACGGCGACAAACCGCGGCTCGATCGCCTTCAGTCGCTCCAGAATGTCCAGCGACGCTTCCCGGCCGGCGGCGACGGAGATCGTGGCATCTTGAGCAACATCGATGTCGGCCGTTCGAAGTGTGTCCGTCGCGAAGCGAACGCCAAGCATGTTCGCGTAGCAAATCATCGCGTGCGTACCGACGACGACGCCCCCGAGCCTGAATACAAACGATTCTGCCAAAACTTCAAGCACGGCGGTGAACGTTCGGGACTCCGAAGCGGCCCCGCCCGCGATCAACATCGATACAAGCTGCCGGCGGCGTTTCCGATCGGCTTGCTGATCTCTTGCGGCCTGGATTTGTTCCAGCAGTTCGGGAGTGTCCGGGCCCAGATACGTTTGCGTGCGGCGACCCTGTTCGTTCCGTTGCAGGTACCAGTACTTGCGATTTCCGATGACCTTCGAGACGAATGAGCCGCCTGCCGGCACGTCGAGCTCGGTTTCAGCGGCGCGTAATTGATCGAAGAGCTCTGCATAGAGGAGCTGAATGGTTTCCGGCGCGCGCTGAATCACGAGGAGCGGAATTATACGCGCGCTCGAAATTGGCGTATAAGCTGATCGAGCACCTCAGCACGTGGTTTCGGCGGCCGAGGGCGGCCGCCGCTCCACAGGGACTCAGTGTTTATGGCGTCGGCAAGGGCCACGCGAACGCTTCTCGACCCCTTGTCCACAGCGACAGCGTCGTCGATTGCTTTGGCGCATTTCCTCCCCTACCCGCTCCCGCGCAATTCCTTCACGCCGGTATTGAGCCTTCGCCGCAGCAGGGTCCGCAGCGTCGCGCCGTCCGCGTAGCCGACTTTGGCCGCGACCTCTTCGACGCTCGCGTCGCTGGTCTTCAAGAGGTGGACGGCGCGCTCGATGCGCAGGCTCTGGAAGTAGTCGAGCGGCGATCTTCCGAGCACGTCGTGCATGCGCCGCGCGAGTGTGCGTTTGCTCGCGCCCGCCGCTCGCGCCGCGTCG
>QHVT01000048.1 GCA_003223645.1 Acidobacteriota bacterium
CAGTTACGCACGAGAGTTGAGAACGCGATGTCGTCGTTGCTTCCTCACGGAAGGGTGGTGGCGGATGACATTGCTCGCAGTCTGGGAATGAGCAAGAGGACGCTGGCCCGAAAGCTTTCGGACGAAGGGTTGAACTTCACTGAAGTACTTCAACAACTGCGGCGCGATCTGGCAGTTCGATACCTTGATGACCCCAAGCTGCATATATCCAAGATTGCGTGGCTGCTCGGCTTTAACGAGGTGAGTGCATTCACGCATGCATTCAAGCGGTGGACCGGAAAGACGCCGAGCCAGATGCGAACAGCCGGCGCGCATTGAGGGCATCTGGGGACGGCGGTTGCACTTGTGACAATGACGTCGACCTTGAGGCGGATAAACTCGGCCGCGATCTCGGCAAAGCGCTCGATACGTCCTTCGTAACCGGCAAGAGGCCTCCACCTGGGCATCGTGCGGTTCGCCTGCGATACAGCTCGGCATGAGCTGATCGTAGGAGGTGAGCGATGGCAAATGGCATGCCTGATGGCAGGCAGGAAGACGGTTCGTATCGGCGTATCGAGGTGATCACCGGGCAGCGGCGTCGCCGACGGTGGACCGTCGAGGAGAAGGCCCGGATCGTAGCGGAGAGCTTCGAGGAAGGCGCCAACATTTCCGAGGTGGCGAGGCGGCATGGTGTTGCCCGTGGGCTGCTCACGGTGTGGCGACACCAGGTTGCGGCGGGAGCCCGCGGCAAGGCAGCGAGCTTCGTGCCGATCCAGATTGCGCCCGAGAGCGGTGGTGCCACAGCTTGCGCTCCTGACCGCATTCCATCGGCGCGGACGAGATTTCTGGATTTGGCGTCGCCGCCGGAACAGCTGTGCGGGGCGATCGAGATCGAGGTGAGCGGGGCGCGCGTGCGGGTCGGGCCGGGAGTGGAGCTGGCGACGCTCTCGACGGTGTTGTCGGCGCTGCGAGGGGGCCGGTGATCGCGCTACGGGCCGACTTGAAGGTCGTGATGGCGGTGCAGCCGGTCGACTTTCGCAAGTCTGTGCACACGCTGTCGGCAGTGGTGAGCGAGGCGCTGCAGGCCAACCCGTACTGCGGCGACGTGTTTGTGTTCCGCTCCAAACGCATGGACCGAGTGAAGCTCCTGGCGTGGGACGGCAGCGGCATGGTGCTGGTGACGAAGTGGCTGGAGCAAGGGCGCTTCAGCTGGCCGCCGATCCGCGACGGAGTGGTGCATCTGAGTGCAACACAGCTTGCGATGCTGCTCGACGCACTTGATTGGATGCGGGTCTCTCCCAAACCTGTGAGACAACCGGCTCTCGTCGGATGAGGCACGCGGATTTTTCTGGAGCAGATGGTGCGCACATGTATGTTTCGGCATGGCGATTCGCCCGGAAGCTCTCCCGACCGACACGGCGGCTCTGACCGAGATGGTGCTCGCGCTCGACGCCGAGAACGAGAAGCTGCGCGTGGCGATGCAGACGCTGAAGGACATGATCTTCGGGAAGCGCTCGGAGCGGCTTGCGGCGCTCGTCGCCGAGCAGCTCGCGCTCGAGTTGGGCGATCTCGAGACCAGCGCCACGCCGCCTGTGCCCGCCAACGACGATGCGCCTGCAGCGAAGCCGCCGGGCCAGCCGCGTAAGAAGGCGAGACGCAACATCGGCGCGCTGCCCAAGCACTTGCCGCGTTGCGAGCAGGTGCTGGAGCCGGACACGACGGCGTGCCCCTGCTGCCAGGGCCGACTGCACAAGATCGGGGAGGACGTCAACGAGGTGCTGGACGTGATCCCCGCGATCCTGCGGGTGTTGCGCACGATCCGTCCCAAATATGCCTGCCGCGGCTGCACGGATGGCGTGGTCCAGGCAAAGGTGCTGCCGCGCCTGATCGAGAGCGGGATGGCCTCGACGGCGCTCGTGAGCCACGTGGTGGTCTCGAAGTTCGCCTGGTATCTGCCGCTGTATCGGCAGGTGCAGATTCTGGCCGGCCAAGGCGTCCATCTCGACCGCGCCACGCTCGCCGGCTGGGTGAAGCGTGCCGCCTGGTGGCTCGAGAGCCTCTATGAGCTTCAGCTGCGGACGATCCAGGCCTCGCCACGAGTGTTCTGCGACGAGACGCCGATGCCGGTGCTCGACCCTGGGCGCGGCCGCACCCGGACCTGCCAGTTCTGGGCGCATGCGATGGATGATCGTCCGTGGAGCGGTCCGTCACCGCCGGCGGTCGCCTATGTGTTCGCCGCCAGCCGCGGCACCGACGAGATCGCCGGACAATTGACGGGGTTCTGCGGCATTCTGCAGGTGGACGGCTATGCCGCCTACAAGGCGCTTGCCCGCGGCCATGGCGGCGCGATCCAGCTGGCATTTTGCCTGGCGCATGCCCGACGCAGGTTCGTCGACGTGTACAAGACGACGCGGTCGCCGTTCGCGCAGGAGGTGATCGAACGCCTGCAGGCGGTCTATGCGATCGAGGCGGAGATCCGCGGTAGCAGCGCGGAGCAACGCCTTGCCGCCCGCTGTAGCAGGACCGCCCCGCTGATGGAGGCGCTGAAGACGCGACTGACCGCGATGGTGGGCCAGCTATTCTCCCAGTCGCCGTTGGCAGAGGCCATCAACTATACGCTCAATCATTGGGATGGACTGACCCTGTTCCTGCGCGATGGCCGCGTCGAGGTCGACAGCAATACGGTCGAGCGCTCGATGCGCCCGATTGCAATGGGACGACGCAACTCATTGTTCAGCGGCAGCGAAGGCGGCGCCGAAAGCTGGGCAATCCTGGCATCGCTGGTCAATACGGCGAAGCTCCACGATCTCGACCCGCAGGCCTATCTGGCCGACGTGCTGGAGCGTATCGTCTGCGGGCAAACCAAGAGCCATCAGCTGCACGAGCTGCTCGCCTGGAACTGGAAGGCTGCTCGGGAGCGCACGGCACAGGCCGCCGCATGAGCGCGCCTCGCCATTCGGTATCCTCGCCGATGGCGGCCGCCGCCATGCCGCTCGAGGAGCTCGAGCGATGGCTGCAGGCCCGTGTCGACCAGCATCCCGTCGCCACCAGCATCGCGATGCTGGACGGCTATGTCACCGCGATCGTGGCCGGGCCGGTGTCGATCAGCCCGCTCGAGTGGATATGTTCGCTGCTCGCCGTCGATGCCGATGCATTCAATCACGGGGGCACCCCGGAATTCGCGGCGATCTCCGCCGTCGCACTGCGCCACAACGACATCAGCAACATCCTCTCGACCGCCTCGAATCGGTTCGAGCCGATGCACCGACGCAAGCCCGATGGCGACGTCGATCCGCGTCCCTGGTGTCGGGGATTCTACGCCGCAATACGGCTGCGGATGTCGGATTGGGCGCCGCTGCTCGATACCTGCAACGCCGACCATGGCCTGCTGCTGCCGATCCTCCTGCACTGTCGCGACGATCAGGGGCGTCCGCTGCTCGGATCGACCAGGAAGGGCCGCGAGGCCAGGGAACTCCTGCGCAACGCCCACACCGATATTCCCGCGGTCGTCGAGGCGATGCGCCAATATTGGATGCCGACCCGCTACGCACGCGCCGGCTGACCGGCTGACCACCACCTACGTGGACGCTCACACCGGTTACCACTGAGAGGAGGAGGCGGCTCGAAATCTGCACCTGGACCGTTCCCAGGCCGCAAGGCCGACAAAATCGCGCCGATCGCCCGTTGCCAGGCGTCAATGCTCCTCTCGAGGCGTTTTCACACGACCAAGACCCGAACTGGACATCGTTAGCGTTGTGCTTACGACCTCATTGCTTTTGTAAAATCGGGGTGTTGCCGGTCGGCCCAATCGCGGTGACCTGCAAAATCACTTCGCCATCCTTCGCCCATGCATAATGCGGCGTTCTCGCGGGTTCAGAATACAACGTGCCTGCGGGATAGGCCTTGAGTTTGCTCTCGTCCCATTTTTCGCCG
>QHVT01000004.1 GCA_003223645.1 Acidobacteriota bacterium
CCGCTCGGTTGACGGCGTCGGCTCCACGATCAGTCACATTTCGAGGCTCAATCACACAGCCTGTTCGCTCGCTATCTACGCTTCGCAGCTCGGATTGCTCCGACAACACCGCGCAAGACTCGCTACCCGCTGACGGCCACTCTTGACAGGACAGGACTTTCACCTGCTGGGTTGCATCAGGAGGTTTCCACTCTGTGCTTCAACTCACATCGTTTTCCCCTCCTCGAAGCTTTTCCTGGCGCACCAACCGCCATGACGCCGCCCACACTAGTGTGTTGACGAGCCGGCTCGGCCGCATAGGCACTAACTTAAGCCGTATTGTGCGTAAGTGCCTGACTGCGTAGTTCTTAACAGCATTGGAAACCTCTCATCCGACGGGTTATTGAAGTTTCCTCGGGATTCGCTGAAGCGATACTCGTCGGCGTGAGGGAAACGCTGCCGAACAGCGCCATCGAAGCGTCGAAGCACGGATTCAGACCATGCCACACGGGCTTACTGCGTTCACCCCGATCTCACGTGGTATCAACTGTTTACACGAACACGCTTTTCTTAAGTTAGTGCGTATGCGGCTCGGCCGGCGGGCCAGCGCCGGGCCGTGTCGGCTTCTGGCTCGAGTTAGACGGCGCGAGTTACGGCTGCGCCCCAACTACATTTTCACAACACGTCACTCCGGCCCAGTAGCCATCCTTTACTCGTGACGCTCGACCAATTTTTTCGCCGCCGCCCCCATTCTGCCGTACTGGTATGCTTGGAGCGCAACGATGCGCAGAAAAGCCAATATGTCCGACAGACGCGATCGTAAAAAGCTATTGCAACAGAACCAGCTCAACTCGCCAAAGATAAACAAGCCAGCGGCGAGGGATGAGAAGTTGGAACACCTGCGCGACCGGGTGGCACGCGGCGAGCGATGGATGATAGTTCTGACCGCTTCGGCAGTGCTTATCGCCGCCATGCAATGGTATCTCGGTACTCAGCAGCGCGCGGATTCACGCGAATCAACGCAACTGGACCAGCGAGCATGGATTGGAATTAAGGAAATTAGAGGGTGGCCTATAGTTGATCAATCATTTCGCGTCACGGCAATATTTGAAAATACGGGCAAGACACCGGCACGCAATCTTTCCACGGTTATCGGACAGGCGGTGAGACGTCGAGGCGACAAACTCCCGCCCTTGGCTGACGGTCTTGCTGGTGGGATTTCTGAAATTCCGACCGTGCTCGCACCGGGCGCGACGATTCATGCACCCTACATCATTGATGTCACAGGGCTTGATAGTCGTTCTGTACCTGTTACGCGACCACTATTGGAGGCATACCGCTCGGGCGAACTGATTGCTTATATTTTCGGCCGCGCTGATTACCGCGACGTCTATCAACAAAAGCACTGGCTTGAATTCTGTTACACATTCAATCCACGCCCGCAAAGCTGGGTACCTTGTGATCAATACAACGATTTTGATCCCATGTCGCGTTAGCAGAATCTGGTAGGCGCGAGCCGGCGGTCACGAGGACTGCTGCGTCGTCGGGGCCGGATTCGCCGGGGGCGCCGGCGCGAGTTTCGCCGCCTTCGCCGTCGCCTTGGCCACCTTGGCCGTTGCCTTCGCCGCTCGTTCCGTTGCTTTTTGCGTGGCTTCCTCGGGCGTCAGTTTCCTGAAGCGTCCGAGTGCGCGGCGCATGTCGGCCACGTACGGGACGAGGTGGGCGTGCTGGGACTTTTCGGCAGTGGCTGTGCGAGCGTAGGTCGTCAGGGCTTCGCTGCCGGCCGTGTTGCGGGCGGGCGGTGACGCTGTGGCGGACGAACTGCGCGAGCGCCTCGAGCTCATCGGCGACGGGGCTGTATGCGTCGGCATAGCTCATCAGGTCGCGGATCTCGGCCGGGGGGACTCGCTCCTCGCGCACGAGCGCCTTCTGGTTGGTGACCGCCACGTTCGTCAGCTCGATGAACGCCGCCGGGACGGATGCGGCGATGCTCAGCCGCTGTGTCGCGTCCGAGGTCGCTCGAGCCGAAAGGCTGCTAAAGATCTCAAAATACGTAGCTTGTTATCCTTCGCCGCGCTCGGGGAAGGCAAATTGACTTCACCGAAAGGATCGATGAATTCGCCGAGCTCAAATTGACTTCGGCGAAAGGATCGATGCATTCGCGGAAAGCAAATTGACTTCGCCGAAAGGATCGATGCTTTCGCGGAAAGCAAATTGACTTCGCCGAAAGGATCGATGCTTTCGCCGAAAGCAAATTGACATCGCCGAAAGGATCGATGCTTTCGCCGAAAGCAAATTGACTTCGCCGAAAGGATCGATGCTTTCGCCGAAAGCAAATTGACTTCGCCGAAAGGATCGATGCTTTCGCGGAAAGCAAATTGACATCGCCGAAGGATCGATGCTTTCGCGGAAAGCAAATTGACATCGCCGAAAGGATCGATGCTTCGCGGAAGTCAAAATGGTCCGGGTCGAGCTGTGCGGCGTGCTCGAACGGGAGGCCCGGGACGAGCATGATGGCGGGGGCCGATGCGCACATGCCCGCGATCACGTCGCGCGACACTGCCGAAGTGGCGGACGCGGATGGCTTCGCGGACACGGTCGAGCAATTTCGGCTTCTGTTCCATCGACGGCGAGCGTCCCTCGGAAGAAGGGAACTTCCAAGGACTTCTGCATTGCGTAGACGCTTATAAGGCTCGCATTAAAATCGGGCGGCCGGGAGGCCGCCGATTTGTCAACGATTTACGGCAGCCATCGAGGCCGCTGGATAGCGCTCGCCTGACGGCTGTGGAACCCGCTCACTCAGTGCCTTCGCTTCGTCTTTTGTGAGCTCGATGCCGGCCGCTGCTGCGTTTTCTTCGAGGCGCGAGATTTTGCGTGTGCCGGGGATGGGGACGATGTCCGGGCCCTGCGCGAGGAGCCAGGCCAGGGCGAGTTGGGCGGGGGTGCAGCCTTTCGCCTCCGCGGCTTCGGTGATGCGGTCGGCGAGGACGAGGTTGGCGTCGAAGTTTTCGGCTTGGAAGCGGGGGTTATAGCGGCGCCAGTCATCGGCGGCGAGATCGTTTACGCCGCGGAATCGTCCGGTGAGGAAGCCGCGGCCGAGGGGGCTGTAGGCGACGAGTGCGATTCCCAGTTCGCGCAGCGTGGGAAGAATTTCGTTTTCGACGTCGCGCGTCCAGAGTGAATACTCGGTCTGGAGCGCCGCGATCGGATGCACGCTGACGGCGCGGCGGATCGTGCTCACGGATGCTTCCGACAGTCCGAGCGCTTTCACTTTTCCTTCGCGCACGAGCTCGGCCATCGCACCGACGGTCTCTTCGATCGGTACGTTGGGATCGACGCGGTGTTGATAGTAGAGATCGATCTGTTCGACACCGAGGCGCCTCAGGCTCGCATCGGCGGCCTGTCTCACGTATTCAGGGCGTCCGTTGATGCCGAGGAAGGAGCCGTCGGGACCGCGGACGTTGCCGAATTTCGTCGCCAGCGTCACCGCGTTTCTGCGCGTCTTCAGGACTTTCGCGAGCAGCTTTTCATTTTCGCCGTTGCCGTACATGTCGGCCGTGTCCCAGAACGTGACGCCGATCTCGATCGAGCGCTCCAGGGTGTCGATCGATTCGGTCTCGTTCGTCGCGCCGTAGAACTCGGACATGCCCATGCAGCCGAGCCCGATCGCGGAAACGGAAAGTCCACTGTTGCCCAAGTTTCGTGTTTGCATCGATTGCCTCCAAACGTTTCGGGCGGCCGTGAGGCCGCCCGATGTGCACTATAGACAACTGTAAGCTACTACTGCTCGTCGTCGAAATCCGCCAGCGACAGCGCGTCTTCCTCTTCGGTCTCGCGCTGCAGCAGGTCCTCGAGGGAGGGCTGGGCGGGCGCTTCGTCCTTCTCGAGGTAGATGTCGCGGTACGTCGGCATGCCGGTTCCCGCGGGGATGAGACGTCCGACGATGACGTTTTCCTTGAGTCCACGCAGGTAGTCGACACGGCCCGCGATTGCGGCTTCGGTGAGGACGCGCGTGGTTTCCTGGAACGACGCTGCGGAGATGAACGACTCCGTCGACAGCGACGCTTTGGTGATGCCGAGGAGCAGGGGGACGCCGTCGGCGGGCTCGCCGCCGCGGTTCATGACCTTTTCGTTCTCTTCCATGAAGCGGAAGCGATCGACCTGCTCGTCGACGAGGAAATCGGTGTCGCCGACTCGCGTCACGCGAACGGAGCGCAGCATCTGACGGCAGATGACTTCGATGTGTTTGTCGTTGATGGCGACGGACTGTGAACGATAGACCTCCTGGATTTTGTCCACGAGGTAGCGCTGCAGTTCCTTGATGCCGAGAACGGCGAGGACGTCGTGCGGGTCGATCGGACCGTCGATGAGCGGGTCGCCGGCGCGCACGCGCTCGCCTTCCTGCACGTTGACGTGCACGGAACGGGGAACGCTGTACTCGTGGCGCGTGCCTTCGTCGGTCTCGACGATGATGCGGCGCATGCCTTTGACGATCGCGCCGTGATGCACGGTGCCGTCGACTTCGGTGATGACGGCCTTGTCGCGCGGATGGCGCGCTTCGAACAGCTCGACGACGCGCGGGAGACCGCCGGTGATGTCCTTGGTCTTCGTGGTCGCGCGCGGAATCTTGGCGAGAATGTCGCCGGGGTGAACGTCCTGGCCGTTGTGCACCATGACGTGCGCGCCGGTGGGGAGGAGGTACTTCTTCTCTTCGCCCTTTCCGGCTTTGATGATGAGGGTCGGTGTGCGCTTCTCGGCGGTCGCCGACTCGACGATGACCATCTGCGTGAGACCGGTGACTTTGTCGGTCTCTTCGCGAACGTTCTCGCCTTCGACGATGTCCTTGAAGGCGACCTTGCCGCCGACTTCGGTGAGCACGGCCGACGTGAACGGATCCCACTCGACGAGAGCTTGTCCCGCTTGGACGTGCTGGCCTTCAGTGACTTTCAGGGTCGAGCCGTAGACGAGCGCGTAGCGCTCCTTCTCACGCGGCGCGAGATGAATTTCCGCGGCCTTCTTGCCCTTCCGTGTCTGGACGTCTTCGAGGATGAGCAGCTTGCCGTTGCGGTTGATGACGACGAGATCGCCGTTCTTGTTCGTAACCGTGGTGACGTTGACGAGCTGCACGCGGCCGGGCGACGTCGCCTCGTGCTTCGACTGCTCGGACACGCGCGACGCGGTACCACCGACGTGGAACGTACGCATCGTGAGCTGTGTGCCGGGCTCGCCGATCGACTCGGCGGCGATGACGCCGACGGCCTCGCCGATCTCGACGAGCTTGCCGCTCGCGAGGTTGCGGCCGTAGCAGCGGCGGCACACACCGCGACGCGTTTCGCAGGTGAGCACCGAACGGATCTTGACCTGCTCGATACCCGCTTCCTGGATCGCGTTCGCCAAATCGTCGGAGAGCTCTTCGTTCTGCGCCACGAGCTGATCGCCGGTGAGCGGATCGTAGACGTCTTCCTGCGCAATGCGGCCGACGATGCGGTCGCGCAGCGGCTCGAGGATGTCGCCGCCTTCCATGATCGGAGTGACGACGATGCCGTCGAAGGTCTCACAATCCTGCTCGGTGATGATGACGTCCTGCGCTACGTCGACGAGACGGCGCGTGAGGTAACCGGAGTCGGCGGTCTTGAGCGCGGTGTCGGCGAGACCCTTGCGCGCGCCGTGCGTGGAGATGAAGTACTGCAGCACCGAGAGGCCTTCGCGGAAGTTCGCGGTGATGGGTGTCTCGATGACTTCGCCGGACGGCTTGGACATCAGTCCGCGCATGCCGGCGAGCTGACGAACCTGTTCCTTCGATCCGCGGGCGCCGGAGTCGGCCATCATGAAGATGGGGTTGAACTCGCCGCTCTCGGCTTCGACACGGCGCATGTCGGAGAACATCTCGTCCGACACGGTCTCGGTCGCGCGATGCCAGATGTCGATGATCTTGTTGTGGCGCTCGCCTTGCGTGATCGCACCGTCGAGGCGCTGGCGCTCGACCTCGAGCACCGCGCGGCGGGCGTTCTCCACGATCTCCTGCTTGCGCGCCGGGATGACCATGTCGTCGACGCCGATGGAGACGCCGGCTTTCGTCGCGTAGAGGAAGCCGAGGTCCTTGAGGTCATCGAGCATCTGCACGGTGAGATCGTTGCCGTAGTTGATGAAGCAGTAGTTGACGAGGTCCTGCAGCCCCTTCTTCTTGAGGAGTCCGTTGATGTACGGGATCTCTTCCGGGAGATGGGTGTTGAAGATGACGCGGCCGACGGTGGTCTCGACGATCTTGCGATTGAGGTCCTGCACTTCGCAGTGGACGATGTCCTGGTCGTTGAAGTGCTTGGTCAGATCCATGAAGCGGCCGGACAGACGCACACGGATCGCCGTCAGCAGCTCGACTTCATTGGCCTGCAACGCGATCATCACGTCGTCTTCGTTGCCGAAGATCTTGCCCTCGCCTTTCGCGCCCGGCTTCGCCTTGGTCAGGTAGTAGCAGCCGAGAACGAGGTCCTGCGACGGAACCGCGAGCGGCTTGCCGTGCGCCGGCGAGAGGATGTTGTTCGACGCGAGCATCAGCACCTGCGACTCGACCTGTGCCTTCGGCGACAGCGGCACGTGAACGGCCATCTGGTCGCCGTCGAAGTCGGCGTTGAACGCGGTGCAGACGAGCGGATGAATCTTGATCGCCTTGCCTTCGACAAGGACCGGCTCGAAAGCCTGAATGCCGAGGCGGTGCAGCGTCGGCGCGCGGTTCAGAAGAACCGGATGCTCTTTGATGACGCTCTCGAGCGCGTCCCACACTTCGTTGGTCTGCAGCTCGACGAGCTCCTTCGCGGCCTTGATCGTGCCGACGAGTCCCTGCTGCTCGAGCTTGTGATAGATGAACGGCTTGAAGAGCTCGAGCGCCATCTTCTTCGGCAAGCCGCACTGGTGCAGACGAAGCTCCGGACCGACGACGATGACCGAGCGGCCCGAATAGTCCACACGTTTCCCAAGCAGGTTCTGACGGAAGCGTCCCTGCTTGCCCTTGAGCGTGTCGGAGAGCGACTTGAGCGGACGGTTGTTGGAGCCCTTGAGCACGCGGCCGCGACGGCCGTTGTCGAAGAGCGCGTCGACTGCTTCCTGGAGCATGCGCTTTTCGTTGCGGACGATGACGTCCGGCGCGCGCAGCTCGAGGAGCTTCTTGAGACGGTTGTTGCGGTTGATGACGCGGCGATAGAGATCGTTGAGATCGGACGTCGCGAAGCGGCCGCCGTCGAGAGGAACGAGCGGACGGAGCTCCGGCGGAATGACCGGAATCACGTCGAGGATCATCCAATCGGGACGATGACCCGACTTGCGGAACGCGTCGACGACTTTGAGCCGCTTGGCCGCTTTCAGCTTTTTGATCTGCGAGGTCTCGGTGCGCATGATCAGGCGCAGCTCGTCGCTGAGCTCTTCGACGTTGACGCGGCGGAGCAGCTCTTTGATCGCCTCCGCGCCCATCTTTGCGACGAATACATCGCCGTACTGCGAGCGCATCTCGCGATACTTCTCCTCGGGGAGAAGCTCTTTCTCGTGAATCACGCCTTCGAGGTCACCGGTGTCGATGACGACGTACGACTCGAAGTAGAGAATGCGCTCGAGATCGCGCAGGGAGATGTCGAGCAGGTGTCCGATGCGCGACGGCAGGCCCTTGAAGAACCAGACGTGCGACACCGGCGACGCCAGCTCGATGTGGCCCATGCGCTCGCGGCGGACCTTCGACTTGGTGACTTCGACACCGCATTTGTCGCAGATGACGCCGCGGTGTTTCATGCGCTTGTACTTACCGCACAAGCACTCCCAGTCGGTGATCGGGCCGAAGATCTTCGCGCAGAACAGGCCGTCGCGCTCCGGCTTGAAGGTACGGTAGTTGATCGTCTCCGGCTTCGTGACTTCGCCGTACGACCACGACCGGATCTTCTCCGGAGATGCGAGGCTGATCTTGATGGCGTTGAAATCGTTGATCGCCTGCGGTTTTGCCGGTTGAAACAGTGCGTTGAATGACTCCATTCAGTGCCTCCCTTGTGAGGGACAGGCAAGAGTGCCTGTCCTCCACAGGTTTCGTCAGTTATCGGTCGTGTTCGGTGAAGGGAAGTTCACTTTGACGTCGTTGCCGTAACACTCCCAGCATGGCGCTTCCCATTCCTGGTCGCCGCTGTAGAAATGCACGGTCATGCGGATCGCGCCCATGCCGTGACAGGCACGGCATGAGGTGTTCGGCATGCGAGACAGCGTCATTTTGCGTCCCATGACTCACCTATTCTTTCAACAGCTCGACATCGAGACAGAGTGACTGCAGCTCGCGAACGAGCACGTTGAACGACTCCGGCAGTCCCGGATCATCCGGAACATCGCCCTTGACGATGGCCTCGTAGATCTTCGAGCGGCCTTCGACGTCGTCCGACTTGACGGTGAGCAGCTCCTGCAGCGTGTAGGCAGCGCCGTACGCTTCGAGCGCCCACACTTCCATCTCTCCGAAACGCTGGCCGCCGAACTGCGCCTTGCCACCAAGCGGCTGCTGGGTGATGAGCGAATAGGGTCCGATCGAACGCGCATGAATCTTGTCGTCGACCAAGTGCGAGAGCTTGAGCATGTAAATGTAGCCGACGCAGACTCTCTGCTCGAACTTCTCGCCGGTCATGCCGTCGAAAAGATCGGTCTTGCCGTCGAGCGGCAGTCCCGAGGCCGTGAGCTGCAGCTTGATCTCCGCCTCGGTCGCGCCGTCGAACACGGGCGTCGAGAAGTGGAGACCGAGTGAGCGCGCGGCCCATCCGAGGTGCGTCTCGAGAATCTGACCGACGTTCATGCGCGAGGGGACGCCGAGCGGGTTGAGAACGATCTCGACCGGCGTGCCGTCCGGCATGTACGGCATGTCTTCCTCGGGGAGGATGCGGCTGATGACGCCTTTGTTTCCGTGGCGTCCGGCCATCTTGTCGCCGACCGAAAGCTTGCGCTTCATGGCGACGTAAACCTTGATCATCTTGATGACGCCGGGAGGCAACTCGTCGCCCTTCTGCAGGTCTTCGCGCCGCTCTTCGGCTTTCTGCTCCAGCACGCGGATGCGGTTCTCGGCGCGCTCGACGAACATCCGCACGGTCTCGCGCGTCTCTTCGTCGACCGGCAGCGCGAGCAGCTCGCGGCGGCTGAGGCGATTGACGACTTCGCGATCGGCGGCCTCGCCCTTGCGGACGAGCACGTCGCCGGTCTTGAAGTCGACCACGTCGCGCTGCAGCTTCTTCTCCGCGAGCACGTCCGCGATGCGCTTGTTGCGGACGTCGGTGATGATGCGGATCTCGTCCTGGATGTTGCGATTCATCCGCTCGATCTCGCCTTCTTCGATCGACTTCGCCCGCATGTCTTTGTCGACACCCTTGCGCGAGAAGATCTTCACGTCGACGACCGTGCCTTCGATTCCGGGAGGCGTCTTGAGCGATGCATCGCGAACGTCGCCGGCCTTCTCGCCGAAGATCGCGCGGAGCAGCTTCTCTTCGGGGGTGAGCTGCGTCTCGCCCTTCGGCGTGACCTTGCCGACGAGGATGTCGCCCTGCTTGACGGTCGCGCCGATGCGGATGATGCCGCTCTCGTCGAGATCGCGCAGCGCGGACTCGCTGACGTTCGGAATGTCGCGGGTGATTTCTTCGGGACCGAGCTTCGTGTCGCGCGCTTCGATCTCGAACTCTTCGATGTGAATCGAGGTGTAGTAATCCTCTTTGACCAACTTCTCGGAGACGAGGATCGCGTCTTCGAAGTTGTTGCCGCGCCACGGCATGAAGGCCACGAGGATGTTGCGGCCGAGGGCGAGCTCGCCGGCGTCGGTGCAGGGACCGTCCGCGAGGACCTGACCCTTGCGCACGCGCTGACCTTCACGCACGACCGGCTTCTGCGCGATGCAGGTGTTCTGGTTCGAGCGCTTGAACTTGATGAGCTGATAGATGTCGGCGCCGAATTCCTTGGTCTCGCCGGTCTCGGCGTCCTCGGCTTCGACGCGGACGATGATGCGGTTGGAGTCGACGAGATCGACGACACCGCCGCGCTTGCACTGCACGACTGCGCCGGAGTCTTTCGCGACCACGTTCTCCATGCCGGTGCCGACGAGCGGCGACTCGGTGCGGAGAAGAGGCACGGACTGGCGCTGCATGTTCGCGCCCATGAGCGCGCGGTTCGCGTCGTCGTTCTCGAGGAACGGAACGAGCGAAGCGGCGACGGACACGAGCTGTTTCGGCGAGACGTCGATGAAGTCGACCTTCTCTTTTTCGATCGAGACGAAGTCGCCCGACTGACGCGCGATGACGCGATCGTGGACGAGGTTGCCCTCGTCGTCGAGCATCACGTTGGCCTGCGCGATCGTGTAGCGCTCTTCATCCCACGCGGAGAGGTAGAACGCGTACGGCTCGGCTTCGGCAGACTGCAAGAGAGACTTCTTCTTGCCGCCGGCCATCGCCGCGTTCTCTTTCGCGATGCGGTTGTTTTCTTTCTGCAGCTCGCGCTTCTCGACGATCTGTCCGAGGGTGAAGTTGGCGTCGCCGACTTTCACCACGCGGTAGTGATCGAGCACGCGGCCGTCCTGCACCTTCTTGTACGGCGACTCGATGAAGCCGTATTCGTTGATGCGCGCATAGCACGCGAGCGACGAGATGAGTCCGATGTTCGGACCTTCCGGCGTCTCGATCGGGCAGATGCGGCCGTAGTGCGTCGGGTGGACGTCGCGGACTTCGAATCCGGCGCGCTCGCGCGACAGACCGCCCGGTCCGAGGGCCGACAGGCGGCGCTTGTGCGTCACTTCGCTCAGCGGATTCGTCTGGTCCATGAACTGAGAGAGCTGCGATGAGCCGAAGAACTCCTTGATCGCCGCGATGACGGGCTTGGAGTTGATCAGGTCGTGCGGCATCGCCGAGTCGATGTCCTGATGCACCGACATCTTCTCTTTGATCGCGCGCTCCATGCGCACGAGGCCGATGCGGAACTGGTTTTCGAGCAACTCGCCGACTGCACGGACGCGGCGGTTGCCGAGGTTGTCGATGTCGTCGACGCGGCCGACGTCCTTGCGCAGGCGGAGCAGGTAGTTGATGACGACATAGAAATCTTCCGGCGTCATCGTCTTCTGCGTGACCGGCGACTGGAGGTCGAGCTTGATGTTGAACTTGAAGCGGCCGACGCGCGAGAAGTCGTACTTGCGCGCGTCGAAGAACATGCCTTCGAAGAGCGCCTTCGCCGACTCGAGCGTCGGAGGATCGCCCGGACGCATGCGGCGGTAGATCTCGATGATCGCCGCTTCGAATGCCTTCGACGTGTCCTTGCGAACGGTGTTGAGCAGGATGTCGCTGACGAGATCCCACTCCGGGAAAATGACGTCGATCTCTTTGACGTTGTGCTCGCGGAGCGTGTCCGCCCAGTCGGCAGGAACGTTCTCGCTGGCTTCGAAGAGCACTTCGCCGGTGTTGACGTCGACGACGTCGCCGAGGAACACGGCCTTTTCAAGCGCGGTGTATTCGATCTTCACGCGCGCCTCGTTGTTCTTCGTCAGCGCATCCGCCATCTTCTGATCGAGCTTGATGCCGCCGAAGACGGTGCGGACGGCGCGGCGGCCGCGGATCGAGTGCCGCTCCTTCGCCTCTTCCTGATCGAGCACGCGGCGATCGAACGAGAGCTCGGCGCCCTTATCGTCGACGTGCACTTTGATCGGCGTGTAGAACTGGCGCAGGATCTCTTCGTCCGTGGTGAGACCGAGCGCGCGGAGGAAAACGCTTCCGAGGAACTTGCGCTTGCGGTCGATGCGGACGTAGAGGATGTTCTTCTGGTCGTACTCGAACTCCACCCAGGAGCCGCGGTACGGAATGATCTTCGCGAGGAAGGTGTGCGCGCTTTCCTTCGTGAAGAAGACGCCGGGCGAGCGGTGGAGCTGCGAGACGATGACGCGCTCGGTTCCGTTGATGATGAACGTTCCGTTGTCCGTCATCAGCGGGATGTCGCCGAAGAAGACTTCCTCTTCCTTGGCGTCGCGCATGTGCTTCACGCCCGTGTCCGGATCCTTGTCATAGACGAACAGGCGGAAGGTGACCTTCAGCGGAACGCTGTAGCTCATGCCGCGCTCCTGGCACTCCTCGACGGAGTACTTCATCTGCAAATCGACGGGGTTGCCGCAGATGTCGCAGACTTCGACGCGGTTCTTGTTGATGACGCCGCACGACGGGCAGTTGACCGTCTCTTCGTGCGGGTGGTCGGTGATGATCTTGTTGCCGCAGTTCGCGCAGGTCATGCGCAGGTGCTCGAGGCCCTTGAGCTGACCGCACTTGCACTCCCAGTTGCCGATGGAGTAGCGGACGAAGTCGAGCGAGCAGGTCTCCCGGAAATCGCTGAAGGGGAAAACGCTGGTGAACACCGACTGCAGTCCGGTGTCCTCACGCTCCTCGGGGAGGAGGTTCATCTGCAGGAAACGCTCGTACGATTTTCTCTGGACGTCGATGAGATTCGGCAGCGCCATATAGCTGCGAATCTTCGAGAAGTCGTGACGAACCGGCTCCTGTTTCGGCATGGCTCCGTTCATTCGATGGAACTCCCTATGTCGCGTTCTAGGTGAGGCCGCGCTGCAGGCGACGCAGCACGGTGTTCACGCGATTTGCGGGCGCTATGAGAAGGCCGCTCCCCCCCTCTCTGGCCCGGTGAGATGTTGAACGCAGAACGCAGAGCGCAGAATGAAGAATTAAGAAAGAAGCGCAGCGGGAGCCGAGCCTTTTCTCAATTCTACGTTCTGCGTTCTGCGTTCTGCGTTCATTTTGTCTAACAAAACGCCATTCCGGGCGATGCAAATTGCACCGCCCGGAATGGTTGAAACCGAACTATTTGACCGTGACTTTGGCGCCGGCGTCTTCGAAGGCCTTCTTGATCTTCTCGGCCTCTTCCTTGGAGACACCTTCTTTGATGGTCTGTGGCGCGCCTTCGACGAGGTCCTTGGCTTCCTTCAGACCGAGCGAGGTGACCTCGCGGACGGCTTTGATGACGTTGATCTTCTTGTCGCCCACTTCGCTGAGCGTGACCGTGAACTCGGTCTGCTCTTCCACCGGCGCGGCCGCGGCAGCGGCAGGCCCGGCGGCAGCCGCGACAGGCGCGGCGGCGGCAGCGGAAACACCAAAGCGATCTTCCAGCGCCTTCACGAGGTTGGCGAGGTCGAGCACCGTCATCGACTCAACTTGCTTCACGAAATCTTCAGTGGAAACGCCCATTTCTTCCTCCAATTTTTTCCTTGACGGCGCTAAGCCGTCTCTTTCTGTTTTGCGATTTGGTCGATGACGACCGCAAGATTGCGAATGTTCGCCGCGAGCACGGTCGCGAGACCGCGGATCGGCGACTGCAGCAGGTACAACAGCTTGGACACGAGCTCTTCGCGCGACGGCAGGTTCGCGATGTTCTGCACCTCGGTCGCGGCGACGACCTGTCCGCCCAGCATCGCTCCCTTGAACTGCACGGCGGGAACGTCCTTGGCGAACCTGGTCAGCACTTTCGCCAGCGCGACCGCGTCGGTCGTGTTGTAGGCGACCGCGGTCATGCCGCTGAAGTGTCCGCTGAGCTTCGTCAGCGGCGTGTCTTTGACGGCGATGAGCGCGAGCGTGTTTTTGATGACGACGTATTCCGATCCCGACTCACGGACCTGCTTGCGCAGCTCGGTGACCTGCGGAACGGTGATGCCCTTGAAGTCGAGCACGAACGCGTTCGTGGCCGAGCCGATGCCTTCGGTGAATTCAGAGATCGCTTCCGCTTTTTCCTGGCGTGTTTTCATGCGGTCTCCCCTATTCCGTCTTGGCCTCGGCGATGGCCGTGTCGATCGCAACCGACGGGCTCATCGTCGACGAGATGTAAATCGAGCGGACGTACTTCCCTTTCGCCGCCGGCGGCTTCGCCTTGCGAACGGCGTTGATGATCGCCGAGGCGTTGTCCTTCAGCTGATCGGCGGAAAACGAGATCTTTCCGACCGGAACGTGAATGATCGACGTCTTGTCGACGCGGAACTCCACCTTGCCGGCCTTGATCTCCTGAATTGCCTTGGTGATGTCGAACGTGACGGTGCCGGTCTTCGGATTGGGCATCAGTCCGCGCGGACCGAGGACCTTTCCGAGCTTGCCGACGGAGCGCATCATGTCGGGCGTCGCGATGACGGCGTCGAAGTCAGTCCAACCGCCCTGAATCTTCTCGACCATGTCGTCGCCGCCCACGAGATCCGCGCCGGCGTCCTGCGCCTCACGCTGTTTATCGCCCTGTGCGATCACGAGCACCCGCTTGGTCTGGCCGGTTCCGTGCGGAAGCACGGTCGTTCCTCGGACCATCTGATCGGCGTGCTTGGGATCGACGCCGAGGAGCATGGAGAGCTCGACCGTCTCATTGAACTTGGCGTAGGCGAGTTGCTTGAGCAACCCGAACGCCTCGTCCAACTGATACGGACGCTGCTCGACCTTCTCCGCGGCAGCACGATACTTCTTGCCGTGTTTGGCCAAATTTCCTCCTTGTAGTGTTAGCGGCTGTCGCCAGCCTCCTACATTGGTTGCCGCAGCTACGCGCTGTGGCGTTTCTCATAGGACCTATAGGTCGTACAGGACCTGTAGGACCTATAGGTCTTAGTCGACGACTTCCATCCCCATGGAACGGGCCGTGCCTTCGACGGTCTTCATGGCCGCTTCGACGCTTGCGGCGTTGAGGTCGGGCATCTTGAGACGGGCGATGTCCTCGACCTGCTTGCGCGTCACCTGACCGATCTTGTTCTTGTTCGGGACGCCGGAGCCCTTCTGAATGCCGGCGGCCTTGAGCAGCAGCACCGCCGCGGGCGGCGTCTTGGTGATGAACGTGAACGTGCGGTCGGAGTAGACGGTGATGACGACCGGGATGATGAGTCCCTGGTCCTTCGCCGTGCGCGCATTGAACGTCTTGCAGAACTCCATGATGTTCACGCCGTGCTGACCGAGCGCGGGACCGACGGGCGGGGCGGGAGTGGCCTGGCCGGCGGGGATCTGGAGCTTGATATATCCGGTAACTTTTTTTGCCATGATTAAACTGTCCTGTTAGAAGTTCGAATTTCGAGGTTCGAATTAAGAGCTAACAATTCGTCATTCTTAATTGGCACCTCGAGCTTCGAACCTTCTCGTTACCGCTTCGGCGCGCCTGCCGGCTCCTCCGTCGCGTCGTATCTCGTCACCTGCAGGAAATCCAGCTCGACCGGCGTCGACCGGCCGAAGATCGTGACCATGACTTTCAATGTGTTGCGGTCGAGGTTCACTTCCTCCACCACGCCGGTGAAGTTGGTGAAGGGGCCGTCGATGATGCGCACGTGCTCGCCGTGCTCGTAGACGTGCTTGGGCTTCGGCTTTTCCTTCGTCGTCACGACCTGCGTCAGGATCTGGTCGACCTCTTCCGGCGTGAGCGGCGTCGGCTTCTTGCCGGTGCCGACGAAGCCCGTCACCTTCGGCGTGTTCTTGACCAGGTGCCACCCCTCGTCCGACATCTCCATCTCGACGAGGATGTAGCCGGGGAAGAACTTGCGCTGCACTTCGCGCTTCTTGCCCGACTTCATTTCGACGAGCGTTTCGGTCGGGATCTTGATCTCGCCGAACTTCTCGCGCATGCCGAGGGCGTCGATGCGCTGGGTGAGGTTCTCCTTCACCCGCTCCTCGAAACCGGAGTAGGTGTGGACGATGTACCACTGCTTCTGACCCGCTTCTACCATTGCGTTAGCTGCCTGAGAACTTCGTGAAGATGAAGTTGGTGGCCTTGAAGAAGAAGACGTCGCAGCCCCAGAGGAACACCGCGAACACGAGCGTCGAAACGATGACGACCGCGGTCGTGCCGACGACTTCCGAGCGCGTCGGCCACGTGACCTTCTTCATTTCCGCCGACACGTCGCCGAAGAACTCGCGCGTCGAGGCCACCCACTGCTTCGGTTTCGCCACCAGCTTGTTGTCGTTGTTGTCTTCTGCCATCAAAAACCCCGAGACAGTTCTCGACTGTGCCTACCACAGCGGAGAACTGCCGATGAAATTTGGCAGGCCAAGAGGGACTCGAACCCCCAACCTGCGGTTTTGGAGACCGCTGCTCTGCCAATTGAGCTATTGGCCTGCAGTTGCCGCAAATGGCTGAGAAAGCATTGCTTTCCCGTGAAATTCCCTTACTTGGTTTCGCGATGAACAGTCCGCTTCCGATCGTGCCGGCAGAACTTCTTCAGCTCCAGCTTCTCGGTCGTGGTCTTCTTGTTCTTCGTGGTCGTGTAATTACGCCGCTTGCACTCGGTGCACTGGAGCGTGATGATCTCGCGCTGCGCTGCCATGGCTTACTCCGTGGTTCGAACGATTTTGAACTGGAGCCCTCGACGAGATTTGAACTCGTGACCCCGTCCTTACCAAGGACGTGCTCTACCCCTGAGCTACGAGGGCACCTACTGCGTCGCTTCGCGCCGCAGAATTGAGAATGGAGAATTGAGGACTGTGAATTGAGCGAGCTTGCCGTTTTCCTCAATTTACCATTCCCAATTCTCAATTCTCAATTCCGCCGTGAGCGGCTTTTGGAGCGGGAGACGGGGCTCGAACCCGCGACCAACAGCTTGGAAGGCTGTGACTCTACCAACTGAGTTACTCCCGCATTGGTGGAGAGTGGAGGATTCGAACCTCCGTAGGGCGTGGCCCGGCAGATTTACAGTCTGCTGCTTTTGACCGCTCAGCCAACTCTCCGCTGTGCTTTCTCTGGAGCTGGCGACGGGACTCGAACCCGCGACCTGCTGATTACAAATCAGCTGCTCTACCAACTGAGCTATGCCAGCACCGACTTCTCACGTTTTCAAAGACACATTCAGCCTGTACCGGTAAAGCAGAAGGTGGAGCTGCAGCGCGGCGGCCGAAGAACTGCGGGTTATAGCAGAAAGGCTGAACGGGAGGCAAGTAACTGATATTTCATCCGGGTAGCGGGCGGATCACACCGTAAATCGGCGACCCTGATCGTGACATCGACGGACCTCAACCGTGAGATCGCGACCTCAACCGTGAGGTCGGCGGACCTCAACGCGAGGTCAACGGACCTCAACGCGAGGTCGGCGAACCTCAACGTGAGGTCGAAGGACCTCAATCGTGAGGTCGACGGACCTCAACGCGAGGTCGACGGACCTCAATGGTGAGGTCGACGGACCTCAACGCGAGGTCGACGGACCTCAATCGTGAGGTCGACGGACCTCAACGCGAGGTCGAAGGACCTCAATCGTGAGGTCGACGGACCTCAACGCGAGGTCGACGGACCTCAACGCGAGGTCGAAGGACCTCAATCGTGAGGTCGACGGACCTCAACGCGAGGTCGAAGGACCTCAATCGTGAGGTCGACGGACCTCAACGCGAGGTCGACGGACCTCAAACGTGAGGTCGGCGGATCTCAACGCGAGGTCGACGGACCTCAACGTGAGGTCGACGGACCTCAACGTGAGGTCGGCGGACCTCAACGTGAGGTCGACGGACCTCAACGTGAGGTCGGCGGACCTCAACGCCAGGTCGACGGACCTCAACGCGAGGTCGAAGGACCTCAACGCGAGGTCGACGCACCACTGAGAAATCACTATTTTCGCGTTTGTCGCACGACCTCGTAACACAAAACCGCCGCGGCGGACGCGACGTTGAACGAATCGACGTGGCCAAACATCGGGATCGAAACGACACGATCACAGTGCTCGAGCACGTTTCGCCGCACGCCTTTCCCCTCGCTCCCCATGACGAGCGCGACTTTCCCGCTGAAATCGATCTTGTCCGCGCGGTCGCCGTTCGCCGCGGCCGCGTAAACCCAGTAGTCGCGCTTCTTCAGCGCCTCGATCGTGCGCGCGAGATTCGTGACTTGAGCGACCGCGACCCACTCCGACGCACCCGCCGATGCTTTGACGGCCGCCGGTGTCAAGCCGACGCTGTCGTGCTCGGGGATCACGACGAGATCGACGGCGAAGCCGTCGGCAACGCGCAGAATCGCGCCGAAGTTTTGCGGATCGGTGATGCCGTCGAGGATGAGAACGAACTTCGTTTCGTCGCGCGCGATCACGTCGTCGAAGTCGGCGTACGCGGCCTCATGCACTTCGGCGACGACGCCGTTATGCACGCCTCGTCCGGCGAGCTTGTCGATCTGCTGCGCCGGCAGCGTGCGCACGGCGACATTCGATCGCTTCGCTTCCTCGATCACTTTCTGCAGGCGTGCACTCTGTTCGCGCGCGACCGCGACGTAGCGAAGGCGATCGGGATGCGAGCGAATCGCTTCGAGAACCGGGTTCACGCCGTAAATAATCACGCCAGCCTCTTCGCGATCATCGGGCCTTCATAAATGAAGGATGTGTAAAGCTGCACGAGATTCGCTCCCGCGGCGATCTTCTCGCGAACGTCGTCCTTCGTGAAGACACCGCCCACGCCGATGAGCGGATACTCCGCGCCGACGCGAGCGCGCACTTTCGCGAGCACATCCGTGGATTTTCGCAGCAGCGGCTTGCCGGAGAGTCCGGCGGGCTGAGAGCCCGCCGCTCCACTGATCATCGTCGTGTTCGTGCAGATGATGCCGTCGGCGAGTCGCACGCAGATCTCGCAGATCTCCGCGATCTGCACGTCGTCGAGATCGGGCGCGATCTTGATGAGGATTGGTCCGCTACGCACGGATCGCACTGCATTCAACAGCGTTTCGAGATGTTCGGGCTTTTGCAGATCGCGCAACCCCGGCGTGTTGGGCGAGGAAAGATTGAGCACCGCTGCGTCCGCGTGCGGCGCCACGCGGCGATAGCATTCGACGTAATTCTCGACCGCGCCTTCCAGGGGGACGTCCCGGTTTTTTCCGACGTTGACGAAGAGAGGACAGGCAGGATTGGCTGTCCTCCACTCTCGCAAGCGTTCGGCGATCGCATCGGCGCCATCGTTGTTGAAGCCCATCCGGTTGATCAACGCCTCGGGACCACGAAAGAGGCGCGGCCGCGGATTGCCCGGCTGCGGGCGCAGCGTGACGGTGCCGACTTCGACGAATCCGAATCCGAGCGCAGCGAGGAACGGCATCAGCAGCGCGTTCTTGTCGAAGCCGGCAGCGATCCCGATCGGCGTGCGGAAGCGCAGGCCGAACAACGTCCGCGGGTTTTCCGCGCGGCAGATCCGCGAGATCGCGCGCATCACGATCGGAATCTCCTGCAGCGCCATCATCTGACGCGTCGTGAATTCGTGCGCTTCTTCCGCGTCGAGGCGGAAGAGAAGCTCGCGAATCAGGCGATACATCGCTCGACTCGTGAAAGCGGCGAGAGCACGCGCGAATCGACTTCGCTCGCGTGCCGCAGCAGCGGAATCGAGCGCACGAGCTCCGGCCCGTGATCGAGCCCCGTGATCGCGAGGCGCAGCGGCATGAACAGCGCCTTGCCTTTCAATCCCGTCGCGGCCTTCAGCCTCTCGACCATCGCGTGATACGTGTCCGCGTCCGTCGGTGTGCCGTTCGTGCGCAATTCGTCCGCAAGCTTCGTCGCAAACTCGCGATCGACCGAGGGCGGCGTGTATTCGACGACGAACTTCAGCGCATCCGAGAACTGCGTGAGCCGATGCACGCTCGTCTTCACGACGTCGATGCCTTCTTCGAGCCACGGCGCGTCGAAGAATTTGCGTACGAGCGGCACGAGGTCGCTCGCGCTCATCGCGTGAATGTACTGTCCGTTCAGCCAATCGAGCTTCTGCGAGTCGAATACCGCCGGCGCGGAATTCACGCGATCGAGTGAGAAGCTCGCGATCGCTTCGTCGCGCGAGAACACTTCCTTCGCGTCGGGCGACGACCAGCCGAGGAGCGTGAGGTAGTTGAACATCGCGTCGGGCAGATAGCCTTCGTCCGCGTATGCATTCACGGAAGTTGCGCCGTGGCGCTTCGAGAGCTTTGACCGGTCCTGCCCGAGGATCAGCGAGACGTGCGCGAACTCCGGCACGTCCCAACCCATCGCGCGATAGATCAGCACCTGGCGATGCGTGTTCGTCAGATGCTCCTCGGCGCGAATGACGTGCGTGATCCGCATGTCGTGATCGTCGGCGACGACGCAGAAGTTGTAGATCGGAAAACCGCCGGAACGGATCAGGATGAAATCGCCGAGCGATTCCTTGCGCCAGGTGATCTCGCCGCGAATGAGATCGTTGATCGTGACGTCTCCGTCGTCAGGCACGTGAAAACGGATCGCGTGCGGCGCGTCGTCGTCTCGTCGATTGAACCAGCACTTCAAGTCGTAGTGCGGCGGACGTCCGTCGATCTCCGCCTGCTTGCGTTTCTGCTCGAGCTCTTCTTCGCTGCAGTAGCAGCGATATGCGACGCCGCGCTCGAGCAGCTCGCGGCTGAGGCGCGCGTAGAAATCGAGACGCTCGCTCTGGCGGTACGGACCTTCGTCCCACGCGAGGCCGAGCCAGCGCAGATCATCGAGCACCATCGCTTCCGACTCGAGCGTCGAGCGCGCCTGGTCGGTGTCCTCGACGCGGATGATGAACGTGCCGTCGTGATGGCGCGCGAAGAGCCAGTTAAAAATCGCGGTGCGCGCGCCGCCGACGTGCAAGTGTCCCGTCGGCGAAGGTGCGAAGCGGACGCGAACGCTCACGCTCCCACCTCGATCGCAATAATCGCCATCGCGCAGATTCCTTCGCCCCGGCCGATGAAGCCGAGGTGATCGGTGGTCGTCGCTTTCACGTTCACGTGACCTTCCGGCAAGTCGAGCAGTTGCGCGATCGACGCCACCATCGCGTCGCGATGCGGCGAGAGCTTCGGCTGCTGCGCGATAACCGTAATGTCGAGATTCGTGATCTCCGCCTCCATCTCGTCGAGAATGCGCCGCGCTTCGATGATGAACACGCGCGAGTCCGCGTTGCGCCAGCGCTCATCGGTCGACGGGAAGTATTGGCCGATATCGCCGGCGCCGGCGGCGCCGAGGATCGCGTCGGTGATCGCGTGCAGCACGGCGTCGGCGTCGGAGTGACCGGCGAGGCCGTTCGTTTCGGAGATGCGCACGCCGCCGAGGATCAGCGGACGGGACGCATCGAACGGATGAATGTCGACGCCTTGGCCTATTCGTATTACAGGGCGGATCATGCGAGGTACGACTCCGCGATCGCGAAATCCTCGGGGATCGTGATCTTCAAGTTGCGCGGGTCGCCCGTGACCGCGCGCACGCGATAGCCGAAGCGCGCGGCGAGTCCCGCTTCGTCGGTGCCCTCGATGCCTTCGCGCTGCGCGCGCGCGAGGACGTCGCGCAGGATCTGCGCGCGAAATACCTGCGGTGTCTGCGCGGCGCCGAGCATCGAGCGGTCGAGTGTCTGCGCGACCGTGCCGTCCGTGTTCATCCGGTGAATCGTATCCGCGACCGGAATCACCGGCAGCGCGGCACCGAACTCGCGCGCCGCGTCGACGACCGCGTGGAACAGCTCGATGCTGAACAGCGGACGCGCGGCGTCGTGGACCGCGATCAACTCCGCGTCGTCCGCTTCCGCGAGTCCGCGAATCACCGACTGCATTCGCGTCTCACCGCCGGCGACGAATCGCACTCGATCGCTGCTCTTCATTTTCGCGAGCAGGACATCGGCGACCGGCACGATGACGCGCGACACGAGCGCGTCATGCATGAAGCGCTCGGTGACGTGCTGGATCATCGGCTTGCCGGCGAGGGTCTGGAATTGTTTGGGAAGCGCGCCGCCGAAACGGGAGCCGGTGCCGGCGGCGGGAACGATCACTACGACGCCGCTCATTGCGACGGCGCCGGATTGAGGATTGAGGATTGAAGATTGGGGAAGAACACGATCACGTGCGTCGCGCCTCCTTTCTCAATCCTCAATTCTCAATCCTCAATCCCGTCTGGCGCGCGTCAGACGGCCAGGATGTCCTGTTCCTTCTGCTTCAACACGTTCGCGACGTCGTCGATGTGCTTATCGGTCAGCTTCTGAATCTCGTCGAGCGCGCGCTTCTCGTCGTCCTCGGAGATCGTGTGGTCCTTGAGCATCTTCTTCAGCTTGTCGTTGCCGTCGCGGCGCACCTGGCGGATCGCGGTGCGCGACTCCTCGGCCATCCCGTGCGCCTTCTTCACGAGGTCTTTGCGGCGCTCTTCGGTCAGCATCGGGACGGGGACGCGAATCACTTTGCCGTCCGACGCGGGATTGAATCCGAGGTCCGAATTGCGGATTGCCTTCTCGATCACTGCGGCCATCGACTTGTCCCACGGCTCGACCACGATCAGCGCGGACTCGGGAATCTTCACATTCGCGGCCTGCGCGATCGGCGTAGGCGTGCCGTAGTAGTCGACGAGAACGCCGTCGAGCATCGCCGCGTTGGCGCGGCCGGTGCGCAGCGTTTTGAAATGCGTGTGCAGCGACGCGATGGCGCTGTCCATTCGGTGTTTGACGTCATTGATCACTTCATTCGCAGCCATGCTTCACTCCTCACGCGGCCGGCAACTCGTCGGAGACGATGGAGCCGACGTCTTCCCCCAGCAATGCGCGTTTGATGTTGCCCTTATCGCGCAGCGAGAAAATATAGATCGGAATCTTGTTGGCGCGTGCCAGGTCGATCGCCGACGCGTCCATCACTTCGAGGCGATCGGTGAGCACGCGCTGATATGTAACGTGCGGCAGCCGCTCGGCGTCGGGATGCTTCTCCGGATCGGCCGTGTAGATGCCGTCGACTTTCGTCGCCTTGAAGATGATGTCGCACTTCAACTCGGCGGCGCGCAGCGCGGCGGCGGAGTCTGTGGTGAAAAACGGATTGCCGGTTCCGGCGGCGCAGATGACGACGCGCCCTTTTTCGAGATGGCGAATCGCGCGGCGGCGGATGAACGGCTCCGCAACCTCGGCCATGGTGATCGCGGTCGTGACGCGCGTGTTCACGGATCGACGCTCGAGCGCATCCTGCAGCGCGATCGCATTGATCACGGTCGCGAGCATGCCCATGTGATCGCCGGCGACGCGATCGATGCCTTCGGTGGCCGCGGTCACGCCGCGAAAAATATTGCCGCCGCCGATGACGATCGCGATCTCGATGCCGAGGCGTTGCACGTCGGCGATCTCGTCGGCGATGTCGGAGAGCGTTTCGGCGTCGATGCCCGTCCGCCGCCCGCCCATGAGCGCTTCGCCGGAGAGTTTGAGGAGGATGCGCTTGTACTTGGGGTCGGGCATTCGTGCGGGTTATAGCAGATGAAGGCAGAAGGCAGAAGGCAGAAGGCAGAACTGAGAACTTCTTCGTTCTGCCTTCTGCCTTCTGCCCTCTGCCTTCATGAAAAAGGCGACCCGAAGTCCCGGGGTCGCCTCGTCATGCTACGCGTGCTTACGACTACTTCATGTAGCTCGCAACTTCCGCCGCAAAATCTTCAGACTTTTTCTCGATGCCCTCGCCGAGCTTGTAGCGCGTGAAGCGCGTCACGACGAGCTCGCAGCCCGCGTCTTTGCCGCGGCGCTGCACGTACTGCGACACCGTCGACTTGTCGTCGCGGATGTACGGCTGCTCGAGGAGGCACGCCTCGGCGTAGAACTTCTCCATCTTGCCGGCGACCATCTTCTCGGCGATGTTCTGCGGCTTGCCGGACTTGAGCGCGGCGTCGAGCGCGATCTCGCGCTCGGTGTCGAGGTCCTTCTGCGTGACGTCGGCGCGGCTGAGGAAACGAGGCTCCGCCGCGGCGATGTGCATCGCGATGTCTTTCGCCACTTCGGCCGTCGCGGTGTTGCCGGCGACGCCGATGACTTCGACCATGACGCCGATCTTGCCGCCGCCGTGGATGTACGTGCCGATCACCGCGCTCTGCGGCGACTGGTAGCGCGCGAAGCGGCGGATGGAGATGTTCTCCTTGATCGACGCGATCTGCTCGGCGACTTTCTGACCGACCGTCTCACTGCCGCCCGGCCACGTCTCGTTGAGAAAGTCCTCGACCGTCGACGCGCTGCTCTGCGCGACCGCCTTCGCGACTTCACCAGCGAACGCACGGAAGTTCTCGTTGCGTCCGACGAAATCGGTCTCGCAGTTCACTTCGACGAGCACACCGGTATCGCCCGCGACGTGCGCGACGACCGTGCCTTCCGCGGTCACGCGTCCGGCCTTCTTGCTCGCGGCGGCGAGTCCCTTCTTGCGAAGGATCTTCGTCGCCTCTTCCATGTTTCCGTTGGCTTCGGTCAGCGCGGACTTCACGTCGCCGAATCCGGCGCCGGTCTGCTCGCGCAGCTCCTTGATCATGGCTGGAGTGATGCTCATTTCAACACCTCAGTGTGGAGTGGAGGACAGGCAATCCTGCCTGTCCGCGGGAAGGAACGTGGAGGACAGGCAGGATTGCCCGTCCTCCACCAATGAAAGTCAGGTTGGAATCAGACCGCCGGAGCGGCCTGCATCTCGGGAGCCGTGGCTTCGGCGGGGATCGCCTCGACCGCGGCCGCTTCACCCTTGTCCTCGGTTCCGATGTAGCGCTCCTCGGCGAGGTTGTAGCCCTCGAGGACCGCGTCGGCGACCTTCTGCGTGAACAGACGGATCGCGCGGATTGCATCGTCGTTGCCGGGAATGACGTGGTCGATGTCCTCGGGATCGCAATTCGTATCGACGATTGCGACGACCGGGATGCCGAGCTTCTTCGCTTCCTTGACGGCGATGTATTCCTTCTTCGGATCGATGACGAACAGCGCGTCGGGCAATCCGTCCATCTCACGGATGCCGATGAGATTCTTCTGGAGCTTCTCGCGCTCGTGGTCGAGCTGCGCGCGCTCCTTCTTCGACATCTCCTTCTCGGCGTCGTTGAGAATGGCCTCGATTTCCTTGAGGCGCTCGATCGACTTGCGGACGGTCGTGAAGTTGGTGAGAGTGCCGCCCAGCCAGCGGTTGTTCACGTAGAACATGCCGCAGCGGTTGGCCTCCTCGAGAATTGCGTCCTGCGCCTGGCGCTTGGTGCCGACGAACAGGATGCGTTTGCCCCCGGACGCGAGGTCCGAGATGAACGCGGAAGCTTCCTTAAAGAGCTTTAGCGTTTTCTGCAGATCGATGATGTAGATCCCGTTGCGCTTGCCGAAGATGTACTTCTTCATCTTCGGATTCCAGCGCTTGGTCTGATGACCGAAGTGCACGCCAGCTTCCAAAAGCTCTTTCATCGTAATAGAGACTGCCAAGTGAACCCTCCTTCCGAAATTGAAAATTGAACATGGAGCATGTGAAAGAAACAAAAAGACAGGAGCCGTGGCTCCTGTCTCGATTTACAAACGTTGCGACCGGAGAATCATGGAACCGACTAGCGCTTGGAGAACTGGAACCGCGCACGCGCGCCGCGCTGGCCGTACTTCTTGCGCTCCTTCATGCGCGGGTCGCGCGTGAGGAGTCCGGCCTTCTTGAGGCGCTTGCGGAGCTCGCTGTTGTAGACCTGAAGCGCGCGGGAGATGCCGTGACGGATCGCGCCGGCCTGGCCGCTCGGACCGCCGCCGTCGACCGTGACGACGATGTCGAACTTGTCGACCGTCTCAGTGAGCGAAAGCGGCTGTTTGATGATCATCTTCAGCACTTCATTGCCGAAGTAGTCGTCGAGCGAGCGGCGGTTCACCGTGATCGCGCCCGATCCCGGACGAATGTGCACACGCGCCGTCGACGTCTTCCGTCTTCCCGTTCCGTAGTATTCGACCAAAGCCAAGGAATCCTCCGTTGTTTACTCTTTGACGTCGAGAAGCTCGGGCTTCTGCGCCTCGTGCGGATGATTTCCGCCGCGATAGACTTTCAATTTCTTCAGCATCTTCCTGCCGATCTTGTTCTTCGGCAGCATGCCCCAGACCGCTTCTTCGATCATCGTCTCGGGCTTTTCGGCGCGCACGAAACGAGCCGCGCGCTCCTTCAGTCCGCCCGGATAGAGCGAGTGACGGCGGTACAGCTTGTCCGTCTCTTTCTTTCCGGTCAGCAGGATCTTCTCGGCGTTGATCACGATCACGTGATCGCCGGTGTCGAGGAACGGCGTGTACGTCGGCTTCGCCTTCCCGGTGATGATGTTCGCGATGGTCGTCGACAGACGGCCGAGAACTTTGCCTTCGGCGTCGATGATGAACCAGCGCGGCTTGATGTCATCCTTCTTGGGGAAATAGGTACGCATGACTCTCCCTGAAACTATTCACTGCCTTGACAGATCAGCGGCTAAGAGGTGGACCGCAGACGCCGCGGATCGCTCAAAGACGAAACACACTCTCCCTCACGGGAAAGGGCCAAAACGGTAACACTGCCCAACAAGGGGTGTCAAGGAATTGATTCCCGCCCAACGGTTTAGCGTGGTACAACCGCCCGCCGTGACGGCCCAAATCATCGACGGAAAATCCGTGGCCCGCGCCCTTGAACAAGAAGTCGCGGCAGCAATTTCCCGACTTTCATTTCGGCCAGGCCTCGTGGCCGTGCGCGTCGGCAGCGATCCCGCCTCCGAGGTTTACGTGCGCAACAAAGCGAAGAAGGCGCGCGAGCTCGGACTCGAGGGAACGGAGCTCATCCATCCGGAGACGATGAGCGAAGCGGAATTGCTCGCGGAAGTGGAGCGGCTGAACCGCGATGACGACGTCGACGGCATTCTCGTGCAGCTCCCGCTGCCGAAGCAGATCGATCCGATGAAAGTGATCGACGCGATCGATCCCGCGAAAGACGTCGACGGGTTTCATCCGATCAACGTCGGCATGCTCCACCTCGGCCGTCCGTCGCTCGCGCCATGCACTCCCGCCGGCGTGATTCGTTTGATTGAGTCGACGGGACAGCCGATCGAAGGGAAGCACGCGGTCGTGATCGGACGCAGCGACATCGTCGGGAAACCGGTCGCCGCGCTGTTGCTGCAGCGCCATGCGACCGTGACGATCTGTCATTCGCGCACGCGCGATCTCGCGGCGATCGCACGCGAAGCGGACGTTCTCGTGGCCGCGATCGGCAAGGCGCGCTTCGTCACCGCGGACATGATCAAGCCGAGCGCGATCGTCATCGACGTCGGCATCAATCGCCTTATCGTAGACGGCGCCGGCAAGCTCGCAGGCGACGTCGACTTCAACGCAGCAAGCGAAGTCGCGGGATGGATTACGCCCGTGCCGGGCGGAGTCGGACCGATGACGATCGCGATGTTGATGAAGAACACAGTCACCGCTGCGGAGCGGAGACGCGCGTGATTCTGCGCGTCGGTCTGACCGGAGGAATCGCGACCGGCAAGTCGACGATCATGCGCAACTTCGCGAAGCTCGGCGCGGTGACGATCGATGCGGACGCGGTCGTCGCGAAGTTGTACCGGCCGGGCAACGCGGGACACGACGCGATCATGCGAACGTACGGCGATGGCATTCTTCTGCCGAACGGCGAGATCAACCGGAAGAAGCTCGCCGACATCGCGTTCGCGAACGCGGCCGAAGCGAAGAAGCTGAACGCGCTCATTCACCCGATCGTGATCGCGGAAGAAGAGCGGATGATGCGCGAGCACGCGGACGGCGATGCGATCCACATCGTCGAAGCGACGCTGCTGCTCGAAGCGGGCGGCAGGCAACGCTACGACAAGATCGTGGTCATCGACGTTGCGCCGGCCGTGCAGATCGAGCGTGCGATCTCGCGCGGGATGTCGCGCGAAGAAGTGACGAGGCGGATCGCGCATCAGATGCCGCGCGAAGAGCGGCTGCGGCAGGCCGACTACGTGATCGACAACAGCGGCGACGAGCGCGAAGGCGAAGAAGAAACGCGGCGCGTGTACGAACTGCTGCGACGCGATCTGAAAGAAAAAGCGGCGGGCTGAAGCCCGCCGCTCCACTTCGCAAACCAGCGAACTACGTGTGCGTCGTCGTCGTGGACGACGTGCCGGATGTGCCGGTCGTCGTCGTAGTCGTCGTCGTGCCGTTCGTCCCCATCGTGTCGGTGGTCGTACCGGTGCCCATCGTGTCGGTGGCCATCGTGTCGGTGCCGGTCGTCATCGAGGTGTCGGTGGTCATCGCGCCGGTGTCGGACGTCGACGACGTCATCGACGTGTCTGTCGTTTCGGTGGTGCTGGTCTCGGTCGTCTCTTTCTTGCAGGCGACGAACATCACGAGCGTCAGTGCCGCGAGAAGAGCCAGAAGTTTCTTCGTCATTGCTTCTTCCTCATTTCGAGTTGTTTGTTTTTGTCGGGTTACCGCGTGCGCAAAACTCTTCTGAGTGCCAGCTCACCTCCCTCTCATATTTGACAGTCGATTCCCCTGAAGAAAAACCGAAGTCAGGAGTGAGCACAACGAGTGCCAGCAAAAAAAACGCCCCGCTTGCGCGGGGCGTTTCGGGGTACAGCTCAGGGATCGAACTAGGTGTGGGTGGCGGTGGTGGCCGTCGTCGCGGACGTCTCGGTCGTCGCCGTCGTGCCGGTGGCGGCGGTGTCCATCGTCGCGCCCGTGTCGGTCGAACCGGCGGTGGTCGTCGCCGTGTCGGTCGCCATCGTGTCGGTGGCCATCGTGTCGCTGGAGCTCGTCATCGAGGTGTCGGTCGAAGCCGTGTCAGACGTGGCCTCTTCCTTCTTGCAGCCGACGGCGAGCATGCCGATCACGAGCAGCGCGATCAGCGTCAGAACTAGGGATCTCTTCATTGCGTACTTTCTCCTTACGTTTTTCGGATGAAACATCCGGATCTTGTGATGATGCGGTCTCAGACGAAACAGTTTGTCTGGGTTGCCCGACTCACCTCACTTTGCGTCTCGATTCGAGGAACTTTTCAGCGCGCCGGTTGCGCGCAAGGGCTGGGGAACTATTTTGTACTGCGGGCGATATCATAGAGACGACGTCATCTATGTCAAGCATGCCCGCGATTCGCCCGGTTCCGGAACCTGTCACCGGCACCGTCCTTTCCTTCGACGGGACGGCGATTCACTACGACGTCTACGACGCTCCCTCGCCGTCGATCGTGCTCGTGATTCCGGGCTTTTGGCGCGATCGCCGGCATCCGTCGATGCTCCGTCTCGCGCAGTTCATCCACGCGCAGGGCTACCGCACCGCGATCATGGATCCGCGCGGACATGGCGAGAGCGAAGGGAAGTTCGCGTTCAACACGAACGAGCATCACGACGTGTTCGCGGTCGCATCCGAGCTGCTGAAAGTCTCCACGATCTCCACGATCACGCTCCTCGGCTTCTCCTACGGCGGCGCGATCGCGATCTCGACCACCGCGCGTCACGATCTTCCGATCGGGTCGCTGCTCCTCGTCTCCCCCGTCGCCGACTTCGCGATGATCGTTCCGCGCATCAATCCGCTGACGATCCATCGCCACATCGCGATGTCGAATGCGCTGCATCGTCCGCGCATCGCCTGGAGCACGAAGCGCAACGACAAGATCCGCGCGGTCGACGACATCGTGAACGTGCGCGTGCCGAAGTGCTTCATCCACGTGAAGAACGACTGGCTGATTCATCATCGCCACTCGGTCGCGCTGTACGAAGCGGCGAGCGAGCCGAAGGAGCTGCACATTCTCGACATCGAGGGGAACTTTCACTCCGACCGCATCTTCAATTACCACCCCGATGAGATCGAGCCGCTGATGTCGGACTTCCTCGCGCGCTACACGCCGGCGCGCTGAGAACGCAGGCTGGAAAGCCTGCGCCACACGAGACAAAAAGCCGCGCGTTTTCACGCGCGGCTCATCAGTGTAGGGAATGAGTCGAGGCTTACGGCATAGGCAACGGCGGCACGTCCGTCTTCTTGCGTACCGGGACGATTTCGATCACCTGCAACTCCGGCATGAGCTCATCCCAGCGAAGCGGCGGGATTTCCGGCTTTGCCCGCGATTGCTCGCTGCCGTTGTCCTGCGTCCATTCTTCTCCGTCGTAGACCCACATAGTTGCCTGCCTTTCGTCACTGGCCAATATTTCAAGCGGCCTGCCAGGCATTCGTGACGTCGTGCGTTGCGTCACATCCTTCAATACGCAGGAGTTGCAAGCGAGGTTTGCTGTTCGGGGTAGCGGTTTTGCAACAGGCAGGTGTCCAGATTCCGGTTCACTTTCGTCCGGATTCCTGTTCAAGGTGCGCGGCGAGCTGACGGTAGGCCTTGCCACGATGCGAGATCGTGTCCTTCTCTTTCGCGCTCAACTCCGCGAAGGTCTTCTTCGACTCGCGCGGAAGAAACCACGCATCCCATCCGAACTTCTGTTCGCCGCGCGGCTGCACGAGGACTTCGCCGGCCGTCTCGCCGAGGAACAGATGAACCTGCGAGCCGTCCCAGTAGCCGACGCAGCATTGCGCTTTGGCCGCGCGATTGTTGAGCGCGTACGCGATTGCGGCGAGGCCTTTTCCGCCTGCGGCTTCGAGCAGCCACTTCACGAACGGACCGGGAAAGTTGCCGAGCTCGTCGAAGCCGAGGGAGACGTCTTCGACGATGAGACGCGCGTAGCCTTTCGTCTTCGCGGTCTCGAGTTTGTAGCGCGTGATCTCTTCGACGTCGCCGGCCTGGATCTCCGGCAGCGCGATGGAGACGCGCAGCAGCGGAACGCCGAGGATGCGCTCCGCTTCGATTCCCTTGTTGGGATTCGAGGAGACGAGAATCAGCGCGTCGTTCGCCAAGACGGCGATGTTACTCCGCGATGCGGAGCGACTGCACGAGCCGCACTTTCAAATGCTCCGGCGCGCTGATCGGCGCAAGGCGCTTCTTCACGAAGTCGCGGAGCTTGCGATGAACCAGCGTGCGCTCATCGCAGTCGTGACAATCCCTGCGATGCGTCTCGAGCTCCACAGCCCTGCGTTGACTGACCGAACCGTCGAGGAAAAAGTAGACCACTCGTTTGTAATCGTCACAAAGCATTTCTGCTTGTTCCTTCCGCTGGCATGAGGTGCGACGCGGTGATTGCAACTGAGCAACCAACAAGTGAATTCCTCGCAACGGCAATAAAAAAAGGCCGCGCTCGGCGCGGCCTTCAAGGATCGGTGTCGTTTTCTTACTCGACTTCGAACCGCTCTTCTTCTTGCTCTTCCACTTCGAACTCGAACTCTTCGTCCTCGGCCTCGGCGAACAGCACTTCCTCTTCGCTCTCCTCCGGCTCCTGCACGTCGGTCTCTTCGCCCTTTTCGTCTTTCTTCTTGCGGCCCTTCACTTCATCCTTGCGCGAGCGCATCTTGGCCGGCTCAGCTTCACCGCGGATGTATCCATACTTGCGGGCATAGTCGAGCAGCGTGCGCTCGAGCATCTTGCGCCCGCGATACAGACGCGACATGACGGTGCCGACCGGGCAGTCGAGGATCTCGGCGATCTCCTTGTACGAGAAGCCTTCGATGTCCGCGAGCAGCACGACCATCTTGTAGTCGTGCGGCAGCGAGTCGAGCGCGCGCTTGACGTCCGCGTCCATCATGTCCTGGAAGATCTCGCTCTCCGGATCGCGAATCAGGTCCGGCGCGTTCTTCTGGATCACCCGCTCGTACGACTCTTCGATCTCCGAGAAGTCGATCTTGTGAGGGGTGAGCTTCTTCTTCCGGTAGTTGTTGATGAACGTGTTCTTCATGATCTTGAAGAGCCACGCCTTGAAGTTCGTTCCCTCTTCGAACTTGTCGTAGTACTTGTAGGCCTTGAGATACGTCTCCTGTACGAGGTCTTCAGCGTCCTCGGAGTTTCGCGTCATGCGGTAGGCCGTGTTGTACAGGGAGTCGACGTACGGCATGGCCGCCTTCTCGAAATCCCATCCCTGTTCGTGCTCGTAAGCTTCCGCGGTCTTCATGGCTTCTCCCGTACGACAACGACTGAAAACTTCAACCTTCGTGCCGTGTGCAGATTTAGATGCATGATCAAATAAAATAGTTACTGCCGGCCGGACACGTTTCCCCAAATCAGTCCAGCACAGCGGGTTAGCGAGAGGAGTGCGCCTGTTTGAGACCCGGCTGCAACGAGACGCGGGTGCCCGCGTCCGTCATCGCTGCCGGACACGTCCGTCCACTTAAGCGACTCTTCTCAATGAAATACTACGGTAAACTGGAGGGAACTGCTGGCAAAACGGCTGCAAACAAACAGTGAACTGCCGGTATTCCCCGAAACCGACGCAGAATAGATCATTCGCGATAAATAAGCAATAGCTCTTCGTAGGCCCTCGTGATTTCGATGAAACGAGCGGCCGCGTCCGCCTGCTCGCGCTCCGACGCCCCGTAAAACCTGTCGGGATGATGCTGCGCGACGAGACGCCGGTACGCGGCCGTGATTTCCTGCCGCGACGGCGTCCCGGCAATTCCTAAAACATCGAGCAATTCCGAGCACTCGCGCTTCTCGCGCACGAACAACGGCGCGCCGCCGCCCGCGCGATCGGCGTGACGCGGACGCGCGTCCTTCGCGTGATCGGCGTATTCGAATCCGTAGACCTCGCGCAGCTTCGCGAGCGCGTCGGTGTGAAATCCGAGGCCGAAGCTGAGATCGAGGAGCGCCGCATACTGCCGCACGGGAACGGGCGAACGGAGGAGCTGGACCGCCGTCTCGAGCAAACCCATCCGCTGGTGTGGAGTCGCGAGCTGCGCATAGCGATCGGCCCAGTTCGCGACGTCGATGCCTCGCGTGACCGGCGCCGCGATTCCTGCTCCGCGCCGCACTGCGCGCATCGCGTCCTCTGACGACGCGCCGCTCGCTGCGACGATGTGAAAGAGCAGCGACGCTGCGATCTGATCGCGTTCCTGCGACGGCATTTGCGCAGTCGAAGCACGCTGTTCGTTTTCGCGGCGCGCGATCGCGAACGCGATCATCACGAACACGGCGATCGCGCCGCCGGCGAGGACCATGAGAACGACGGCGATCAGTTCCACAGCGAAGCGATCGAGGCGAGTCTGGACTGCAACTCCGCTTCTCCAAGAACGGCCGACGAGCCTTCGACGTCGATTTCTTCGTCGACGCTGACCCAGCTCCTGCAGCCGCCGTATTCGTCGCGATAATGCACGTCCGCCGCCCGCGCGAGCTTCCACGCGCGGACGCCGATCACGTACAGCGCCTGATCGGGACGAAAGCGGTAGCGCGCGTCGAGCGTGTCCGGCGGCAACGCGACTTGCGGCGCGAGTTGTTCGAGCACGGCGGCGTCGCGCGTCGTCCACGTGCGCACGACTTCGCACCAATGCGTGATCGTCACGCGTGGACGCGACTCCGACTCGCCCTGATGAAAGTACGTCGGATAGAGATAGAAGCGATCGGCGTCGACGCCGAACGACGGATCGGCGATGCCGCCTTTGCGAATGAGGATGACCTGCCGTCCCGACGCGAGCGCGTCGACGACACTCGACCACTCTTTCAATGCAGTGTGATTCGGGAGCTTGTTCATGGGGTCTCTTTTAGTTTATCCCTCGCGCAGACGAGGGATCTCCGGTTATACCGCGCTCACCGTGCGATTGGCGTGGATCGCGCGGCCGCACCGGAGATGCCGTCTGCGCGCGGCATAAACTAGCCGCCACGGGCGGCTGCGTGGATTGCTCCGCCTTGCGGCCTGCTTGTCGCCACGCCACGACCTGCGGCTTCGAGCGGCGCAACGCGCCTGAGATCTCGTTTCTGCAGCGCAAGCTCCTAGGGGAAGGGCTGAAACTTCACCGAATTCACCGGCCCTTCCCAAATGGTGATCGACGTGACGAGCGCGTTCTCATCGTCGACAGCGCGCTGCAATTCACGCGCGAACCACTCGGCGATGTTCTCCGCGCTCGGATTCACCTCCGTGAACGGCGGGACGTCGTTGATGCATCCGTAGTCGAGTTTTTTCGCGAGCGTCTCGAGTTTTTTCTTCGCGCTCACGAAGTCGACGGCGATCGCGTCGGCATCGAGTCCGCCGCCGCGCGCGATCAAATCCGCTTCGACTTTGTACGAATGGCCGTGCAGCGGCTCGGAGATGCCGCGGTACTCGCGGAGAAAATGTGCTGCTTCGAAGCGCGCTTCGACCCTCACCGTGAACTTAGCAGGCATGCGGCTCCGCGTAGATGTGCGCGATGAGCGCCTCGTCCGCGCCGGCCTCGCGCAGCTCGTCGGCGGTGGCCTGCGAGCGCAACAGCGCCATCGCACGCTCATCGCCCCAACACGCCGTCGGCGCGGATTCGCTGGCGATCCCGATCAGCGCCTGCAGCGTTTTGCGCCGGTTTTCATCCACGATCCGAAGTGTACAATGCGCGCCGATTTCGATGCCGCTGCCCAAAAGTGTCCTCTGCACGTCGTGCAAACGAACGTATCCCGAAGGGTGGAAGCGCTGCCCGTATTGCGGACACGACGAGACGCGCAACAAACAGGAGCAGCAGACGCGCCGCTTCATGGACAAAAAGATGCGCGAGTTCGAGCAGCGCACCGGCGCGAGCCCGCGAAAGGAAGAGCGTCCGCCGCGCGAAGAACGTTCGCGGCGCGGCGAGCGTCCGCAGCGTCGCCGTGGTGGTGCGCGCGTCCTGCGCCCCCCTCAGGGCGCGTCGGAGGCGCGCACCACTCCACCGCCACGACCGCCGCAACCGCAGCCGCAGCAACCGCGAGCCGAAGGCGACCAGGGCGCGCGGCGCAGACGGCGCCGCCGCGGACGCGGCGGTCGTCCGGCACAGGAGGGGCAACCGCAACAACCACAGCAGCAGCAGTCGAGTGGTGCGCGCGTCCCGCGCGCACCACGAGGCGCGCCGGAGGCGCGCACCACTCCACCTCCGGCAACGCAGCAGCAAGGCGAAGGTGCCGCCGCGCGCAAGCGTCGTCGTTTTCGGAGAAAACGCCGGCCGGGCGGTGGTGGCGGCGGGAACGAACCGCCTAAGGAGTGATCGGCGCTTCGGACGGCAACGACGCAGGAGCGGCAGCAGGCGCCGTTGATTCCGGCCGGTTCATCTTGAGATAGCGCGCCGTGCATTCGGCGAATCCCTCGCAGTGAATGCAGTAGCCGTCCGCGTTCTCCGGCTTGTAATCGGCCGGCGGGCAGATGTTCACGCCCTTCACGATGTCGCGCTCGCTCTGCGCGAGAACATGATCGATGTCCGCGTCGCTGCGCCGCGCGAGCGCCTGCTTCACCGCCGCGTAACGCGCACCGTTCTGAATCGCCGTCGTGTCGATGCGCACCGGCGGCACGTCCGATTGCTTCTGCTGTTCTTCCTCGACGGTGACGAAGCGGATGCGGATGCGGTGCGAGAGGTAGTAGAGATATCCGACCGCCGCACCCGCAAGCGCCGCGATGTTCGACGGCGCGCCGCCGATGGCGCCGTAGATGAGAATCGCCAGCAGGAACACAGCGATCAGGCGCATGCGCAGCGGAATCGCGCCGAAGAGCAGGAATGTCTGCTGCGGAAACGCGGACGCGTACACGAACAGCAGCGTGAAGTAGACGAAGTAGGTCGCGAGAAGCGGAATGCCGAGCCACGCCGCGACGCCGGCCGATGTCGCAGTCGACAGCGTGAAGAGCATGACGAAGTGGAACGTTCCCCACTCTTCTTCCAGCGCCGATCCCATCATGTAGAGGAGCAGCAGCGTGACGAAGAGCGCGAGCGCTTCCATCATGCCGTCGCCCGCCTGCGTGAACTGCCACGTCGCGAGGCGCCACCATTCGCCGGCCTTCACCGCGTCCCAGCGGAAGGAGAAGAGGCGCGCGTACTTTTCGCCGTCCTGGTGCTCGAGCAGAAAAAGCGCGACGTTCAGGAAACAGAGAACGAACACGCTTCGGAGGTTTTCACCGCGCGACCGGAACATGATCTGCAGTCTCGGAACCTTCTATTGGGCGACAACATTCTCCGTGCCGGCGAACTGCAACTGATCGCCATTCTTCAGCGCGTGCTGCTTCGCCACGCCACCGGCGACCTCGAGCACGTAGCGCGCCGTCGCATTCGGCGGATAGTTCGGACAATCGTCGATCTTGCACGGCGGCACGTCATGCGCGATGTGGGCGATCTTTTTGTTCGAGTCGATCCAGATCATGTCCAGCGGGATGTGCGTGTTCTTCATCCAGAACGGATAGTCGCCATCCTCGGGAAAGAAAAAGAGCATGCCCGTTCCGGGGCGCAGCTGATCGCGAAACATCAGCCCCTGCGCGCGCAGCTCTTCGTTGGCCGCGATCTCGACATGCACGACAAATTTGTCGGGAAAAATCACGCGCGGCCCGCCGGCCTGCGTTTGTGTCTGTGTCTGCGTCGTCTGCACGGGAGTCGTCGCCGGCGTCCTGTTGCACGCGAACATCAGCATCGTCACCATCAACGCCTTACTCATCGTGCACCAAATCCTCCGCCTCCGCGCGCGGGATGAGATCGTATTTCTTCGCGTAGTACCGGAACGAGCGGAAGGACATCCTCAGCAGCTCCGCGGCCTGCGTCTGCACGCCGCCGCACCGCTCCAGCGCCTTCAGCATGAACACTTTCGCAATCGCCTCCAAATGTTCCTCCAGGGCGATCCCCTCGGGCGGCAGATCGAATGTCGAATCCGGAATGCGGCCGCCGAGGAGGACGTGCTCGGGTAACGATTTCGTGGTGAGCACGTCCGACGCTTCGAGCGCGATCATCCGCTCGATGACGTTCTCCAGCTCGCGCACGTTGCCGGGCCAGTGATACTTCTCGATCGAGCGCATCGCGTCGGCGGAGATCTTCTTGCGCGGCACGCCCATCTTTGAGCAGAACTTTTCGATGAAGTGATCGACGAGCAGCGGGATGTCTTCCTTGCGCTGGCGCAGCGGCGGGAGCGTGATCGGGATGACGTTGATGCGATAGAAGAGGTCTTCGCGAAACGTCCCCTCGCGGATCGACTCGCTGAGATCGCGATTCGTCGCCGCGATCACGCGCACGTCGACTTCGTTCTCGACGTTCGATCCTACTTTGCGCACGATGCGGTCCTGCAGCACGCGCAGCATCTTGATCTGCATCGCCGTCGAGGTCTCGCCGATCTCGTCGAGGAAGATCGTGCCGCGATCGGCTTCGTGAAAGAGTCCGCGCTTGTCGCGCACCGCGCCGGTGAAGGCGCCGCGCTCGTGTCCGAACAGTTCCGACTCCAGCAGCGTCTCCGGCAGCGCGCCGCAGTTGATCGACACGAACTTCCCGCGGCGGTCGGAGTTGTAGTGAATCGCGCGCGCGATCAGCTCCTTGCCCGTGCCCGACTCGCCGGCGATGAGCACGGTCGACGTCGTCTTCGCGATGCGCTGGATGATGCCGAAGATCTCCTGCATCTTCGGGCTTTTGCCGAGGATATTGGCGAAGGTGAAACGTTCCTCGAGGGCGGAGCGGAGGTGGAGGTTTTCGTCTTCGAGCTCTTTGCGCTCGACGGCCTTGCGGACGACGATCTTCAGCTCTTCGATGTCGAACGGCTTGGCGATGTAGTCGACCGCGCCGGCTTTCAGCGCCTCGACCGCGGAGCGCGTCGAAGTGTGGGCGGTGATCATCACGAACGCGATCGAAGGACTGGCCGCCTTCACGTCGCGAATGAGATCGATGCCCGAGCCGTCGGGAAGCATGAGATCGCACAGCACGACGTCCGGCTCGGTCCGCTGAATCGCCGCGCGCCCGTCCGCGAGCGACGGGGCGGACTCGACGCGCCAGCCTTCTTCCTCGAATACGATGGTGAGGAAGTCGCGAAGCGAGGCCTCGTCGTCGATGATGAGCAAGTTCACCGGGGCGATTTTAGTCCTTGTCGCTCTCAGCATGTCCGCCGCCGACAAGCAGCGCGGGATGTCGTACGCCTGCGCGTTCTCACGCGAGCGCGACGTGCGCTACGGCTCGCCGGCGTCTGCCGAAGCGCTGCGGGATTTGAAGGCCATGGACGTGAACTGGATCTCGATCATGCCGTTCGGATTTCAGCGCGGCGGATCCGAGATTCGCTTCGGGGGCGAGCGGATGTGGGAAACGGACGACTCGCTCGCCGCCGTCACGAAGCAAGCGCACGACCTCGGCATCAAGGTGCTGCTCAAGCCGCACCTCTGGGGACACGGCGAGTTCGAGAGCGGCGCGTACACCAGGTTCATCGAGCACTACGCGACGATCGCGCGCGATGCGAAGGTCGACGCGTTCTCGATCGGCAATGAACTGAAGACGGCGTCGAGCCGGGAGGCGGAGTGGCGCGCGATCATCGCGCGCGTTCGCTCGATCTATCGCGGACCCATCACGTACGGCGCGAATTTCGACGAGGTTTTCGACGTGCCGTTCTGGGATGCTCTCGATTGGATCGGCGTCAGCGCGTACTTTCCGCTCGTCGATGCGCGCACGCCGTCGAAGAAACAGCTGATTCGCGCGTGGCAGCCGATCATCGAGCGACTGGCGAAGTTGTCGACGGAGAAAAAGAAGCCGGTCGTCTTCACCGAGATCGGCTATCGCAGCGCGGACGGCGCGGCGTGGCGGCAATGGGAGATTCCGCGCGACGCGGCGCCGAATCTCGACGCGCAGCGCGTCGCCTACGAGGCGTTCTTCGAGGCGGTGTGGCCGCAGCCATGGCTCGCGGGAGCGTATCCGTGGAAGTGGTATTCGTATCCGCATCACGCGGGCCGCGACGACAACGACTACGAATTCGAAGACAAGCCGGCAGCGGACGTCGTGAAACGCAATTACTCGAAGAGCGCGAGCAAATCGGCAAGGCGCTGACGGTCGAGGTACTCGCCGCTCATTTCATTCATCAGCTGTTCGATGCCGGCGGAGTGTTTGCGCGCGAGCGCGTCGGGGAGCGTGAGGCCGGCGCGTTCAGCGGCGTTCTGGAGTCGCAGGAACGCTGCGGATCTGGTGAGGCGCGGTCGCAGGGTCGGTTGCGCGGTTGCGCAGTCTCGCGGTTGCACGGCGAGTGCTTTGCGGCGGATGCGGTTCTTGCGTGCGATCGTCTCGATGATTCTGGTCTCGCGGCTTTGCGGGAGAAAGTAAATCGCGCGCACGCTCGGGCGCTGTTGGCCGATGCGATGCGCGCGGCCGTTGCGCTGGTCGAGCTTCACCGGATTCCACGGGAGGTCGTAGTGCACGACGACGCCGGCGCGTTGCAGGTTCAGTCCTTCGGCGGCCATGTCCGTCGAGACGATGCGATCGATGCGGCCGTTGCGAAACGCGCGCAGCACGTCGTCGCGCGATCGCTCGCGTGCGCTGATGACGGCGCAACGCAGCGTTGCGCCGAGGTCGCGGGCGGTGGCGGCGGCGCCGGCGAAGATGAGGAGCGGCTCGGTTTCGCTCGCGAGCAGATGCACGAGCATCTGCCGCTTCTCGTTCGTCGACGTCTGCGCCTGCGCGAGCACGATTTCGAGTCGCGACATTTCCTCGCGAATCGCGTTCGGGTCCGCTTCGCCGACCGGTGCGAAGAGATCCCAGAACAACACTTCCTGAAACGCGTCGCGGTCTTCTTCGTGTGCGAATGCGCGGCGGTAGTCGCGTTTCGGCAGCGTGCGTCCCGCGGCGATGCAGGCCAGCGCGCGTTCGTAGTAGCGAAGCTGTCGACGCACGGATTCGATCAGCGCCGCTTCGCTCGACTCGAGCCTTCGCCACAGAAACTTTCGCAGGAGCGCAGCACACCCAAGCGGAAATTGCAGCTCGTCAATCACAGCGATCGCGGGAACGGGATGACGAATCACGCGTCGATCGAGCTCGCCGAAGCGAAGCGTCTCCGGCAGCACGCTGCGATCGCGGCGGATCACCAGCGTCGACACAATCCGCTCGACGTCGCGCTGCGCGAACGCCTCTTCGATCGATGGCACGCCGATCGTCGCCAGGAGATCGTCGCGTGCGATCAGATTCACGAGCGCTTCGAGGTCCGCGAGCGAGTTGCAGACGGGCGTCGCGGTGACGAGCATCGTCCGCGCGCCGGCGCTGCGGCGCGCGAGCGCTGCATAGCGCCGCGTTTTCGGATTGCGGAACGCGTGCGCTTCGTCGACGACCACGAGCCGTTCGCGCCGCGGAATGAATCGCTCGCTGACGATCTGATCGTGCGTGAGCACGCGCGCGTCCACCTCGAATTGCGCGAGCGTTTCGCGCCACTGCTCGACCAGCGCGGCCGGCACGATCAGCTCCGCTTCGCAGTTCATCCGCCGCATGACTTCCGCGGCCACGAACGACTTGCCGAGACCGACGTCGTCGGCGAGGAGGACACAGCCGAGGGTGCGAAGCAGCGTGACCGCGCGATCGGCCGCTTCGCGCTGGTGCTCAGCAAGCACCGAGTCTCCGCTCGAGAAACGCGCCGAGTAAATCGAGCTCGTCTTCGCTCACGCCGTACAAACGCGCGACGATCGCGTCGACGTCGTGCTGCCTCCGCCGCGCGGTGCGCACGAGGTTGTCCCACTCCGCGCGGCTGTCAGGAAACGGCATCGCCGCGACGGTGCGGCCGAAATAGCGGTAGTGCGCGTCCTTCGCGCGCTCGGCGACCGCGACGAGCAGCGCGCCGGCAATCGTCGAGTTGAGAATCGCGGCGATCACCCAAGCCTCGTCGAGCGAGACCGCGTCGAGCATGTACAGCGTTTGATTCGGCACGAGCGGAAACGAGCGGCCAGCGATGTTGATCACGTCGGGCAGCACCGCGGCTGCGACTCCGCGAGAGAGATCCTTCCACGCGACTTTCACTCCCACGTGCTCGGGCTTCACGAACGAGAGTCGAAAATCGCGCACATCCATCTCGCGCAGTTGCGCGAGATGCTGCAGCCATCGCGACGGCTTCTTCCATCCGCCCGCGGGCGGCCAGAGCATCCACTGCGACTCACCGACGCTCCAGCGCTGCAGATCGCGCCCGCGCACGCAGCGGCACACCGCGTCGAGCGGCACGTTCACGCCGTCGGCCGTGACGAGCCGCCCGTTGCTGATGCGCTGTTCGTCGAGAAAGAAATTGCGGTTGTCGCCGGTCTTCACCCCCATGATCGGCTTGCGGCCGAGGTTCTGCGCGAGCGGCGCGTGTTGCGCGCGCAAGCGCCGGAGAACCGCTTCGACGTTGGGCGGAACAAGCGACCATTCCGACGTGGGCCCGAGATCGTCGAGCACGAATTGTTCGCCGCTCGTGGTGACGGAGATCCGTGGAGGACAGGCGATCTTGCCAGTCCCGGACAGGCAGGATTGCCTATCCTCCACTTGGAACACGATTCCCATCGGGAACGTGTCGGCATCGAACCAGCGGTGACGGCGCGGATCGTCGCTCCAGTCGTCGATCGCGACGATGCGCGCGTGCTGCTGTGCATAGCGCCGCAGCGGTGCGGCGTACGCGGCGTTCGCGATCTTCGACGGCATCAACAGCGCGACGACGCCTCCCGGCTTGGCGAGCGACAGCGCGCGCTCGAAGAACGCGACGCTCAAGTCCGGCTGATGAAACGCCGTGCCGTCGCGTCGTCCGCTGAAGAGCGCGTAGCGATCGCGGTACATCCGCCGCGCGCGCGGATCGATGCGGTTGTTGCGCACCCACGGCGGGTTGCCTGCCACGACGTCGAATCCGCCATCAGCCATCACGTGCGCGAAGTGAACGTCGTACGAGAAAAAATCGAGCGAGCCGTCTTCAACGCGCTCGAGCATCCGTCGCGTTTCGGCGATGCGCTGTTGCAACTCGCGGCATGCTTCCGCGTCGGCGGTGATCGCGCGGCCGAACAAATCGCGCTGCGGCGCCATCAGCGTCTGCAGCTCGCGCTCCGCGGCGTCAATTGATTTCGCGAGCAGCTCGCCCGCGAGGCGCTGGTCGTTGCCGCGAATGATGCGATAGAGCGCGGGCCGATGCGCGTGCGGCGCGGAGCGATAGCGCTCGAGCAGATCGCGCTGCGCGTGCAGCGCGACGACCCAGTCCCGATAAATGTCGGCGCGCGCGTCGCCGAGAAAGTCGGCGGGTCCGAGGAGGGAGTTGCCCTGGAGAATGTTGCGGTCGAGATTCGGCAAGGGCTGCACGGTTTCGATCGACGCGTCGCTGCCGGAGACGATCGCGAGCCAGAGTCGCAGCTCGCAAAGGCGCACCGCCTCCGGCTTCAGGTCGACGCCATGCAACGACCGCGCGACGATGCGCTGGCGCAGGTCACGCGGCACGTCGTTCGTGAGCGAGCGATAGAGACGCTCGATCACGCCCAACGCGGAGAGCAGAAACGCGCCGGAGCCGCAGGCGGGATCGAGGATCGTGATGGATTCCAGCTTCGACAATTGCTCAGCAGGGCCGCCGTCGCCGAGCCACTCCGTGATCGCGCGCTCGGTGAGCTGGTCGACAATCTCTTTCGGCGTGTAGAAGCTGCCGCTGGCGGCACGCTCGTCGGCGGCCATGAGCGACTCGAAGACGCGGCCGAGCATCTCCGGATCGACGTGCGTCCCGGCGGCGTCGCCTTCATCGATGCGGAAGTCGAACTTCTCGAACACCTCCTCGAGGACGCGCTGCATCAACTCGTTCGGCAGATAAAGATCGCGGTGCCGCTGCTCGAACGCGGACGGCTCGAAGAGACCGCCGTTGAGATACGGGATGTCGCCGAGCTTGCGCGCGGCGAGCTTGCGCTCGTGGAGCGGCGTGTTGAGGGAGCCGAAGAAGAGCGGAAGAAGAATGCCGGAGAAGAACTCGCGTCCGCGCGCGATCTCGCGCTGCAGGCGGTCGACGAGAAAGCGCCGCTCGCCGTTCAGCCAGCCCTTTTCCTGGACGAAGGAGAGGAACAGCAGTCGTGAGAGGATCAGCAGCGCTTCGTCGTCGAGCGCCTCCTGCGGTTCGTTCGCGCAGGTTTGGGCGAGCGCAGCGGAGACGTCGCGTACGGCGGCGCGGAAGCGCTGGAAGAACTGGCGCGTGACGCTCTCGCGATCGAGCGCGCGGTCGAAGATGCGCGGCAGCGACGACTCGTCGCCGATTGCGAGAAGATTGAGCCGGTCGATCGCGTGCGGCGTCGGATCGTGCAGATTTACGTCGAACCTGCGTAGTCCATTGTGATAGTCGAATACGGATAGCGAATGCTCATATTCGTAAATGAGTGCTGATTTAGTTAGTAAATTATATTCTGCGTAAGTGCTCAGAAATTGAGAGACCATTTCCTCCGACACATTCCCGGTCAGCAGAAACAGATCGAAGTTGCGGATGCGCGCGGCCAGCTGCAGCTTCGCCTCCCCGTTCCACGGCAGCGGCACGCCTCCCCTTCTCCACTCCTCGGGGTCAACGTCAATAGGCTCGATCGGATACCCGAGCTCGCGCAGCAGCTCCGCTGCGCTGCGGTTGCGGACGCGCTCGCGGGTTAGCATAGGCGCGCCTCGCCATGCCGGTTCGTTGGGCTTACCTGAAACGCGTGCTCGCTGGAGCGATCTTCGGCCTCTACATGGCCCACCTGCTGTACTTCTTGAATCCGCAGATCGACATCACGCCGCTGCGCCTCGTGACGGTAACGATCGTCTACGGCGCGATCTGCGGACTGCTCTTCGGCACGGCCTTGTGGCTGCTCCGCGTCGCGCGCGTGCGGCTCATCGGGCGGCCGGAGGGCTTTCGCACGCACGGATTCGGCTTCGTCGTCTTCGCGGCGTTCATCTCGTCGTTCATTTACTTTCTGCACCTCACGGCCGTGCAGATCTACCTGCCGCGCGGCGCGGTGCGCATCCTGTCCAAGGCCACGAATGCGATCACGCTCACGGCGTTCATCCTTCTCGCGCTCTGGGTGCTCGAGCGCAACGCCGACCGCCGCACGTCGCGCATCATTTTTCTCGCCGGCGTCGTGCTGATCGCGCTCTCGTCGGTGCTGCTGTACCAGCGGCGCGAAAGCTATCGGATAGAACGGAAGAACGTCGTCGTCGCGACGATCGGCGCGGTCGCGGGACACCGGCCGGTGATCCTCGTCGCGATCCGCAATCTTCCGTACGACTGGATCGTCACGATGAACGGTGAAGGGCTGCTGCCGTTCTTCGAGCAGCATTCCGAGCACGCCTACTTCACGCGCCTCGAGCCGTTTCCGACGACGAGCTCGAAGTCGCTGTGGGCTTCGCTCGCGACCGGGAAACTCCCGTATCGCCACGGCGTCACGGGACGCTTCTCCTATCGCACGCCGCTCAATCGCGAAGATCCGTTCCTGCTGCTCCCCGAAGGCGTCGGCTTTCGCGCGTGGGGATTGATCCCGCCGGTCACGCGAATCTCCGCTCCGCTTCCGGCCGGACACGCGCTGCCGCTCTGGTCGTTGTTCCAGCGGCTGCAACTCGACGCGCGCGTGGTTGCCTGGCCGTCCCTGAAAACGCAACTGCGTCCCGTCGCGATCGAGCAGCGATTCCAGGGCACGGGCAAAGCGCGCGACGCGATCGTGCAGGCGCTCGCGGCCGACACCGCGGCCGCGTCGTCGATCGACAATCGCGCACTGTCGGTCGTCGCGCTGGAAGGATTCGAGAAGGCGCAGCGCGCGCTGCACATTTTTTCCAACGAACTGCCGCCGCGCATTGCGATGAAAGGCGAAGCGCTCCGCGCGTACGCGCAGCAGCTCGACAAGCTGCTCGCTGCCATCGCGCGCGCGCATCCCGATCATCTGATCGTGATCTGTTCGCCGTCCGCGGTCGTGCCGCCCCAACTTCCCGCCAACGCGCACGCGTGGGCGATGAGCCTCGTCTCGCGCGACGATCCCGGCGCGGATGATGGATTCGTCTTGATCAGCGGACCCGGCACCGCGCATCGCGACAATCCGCCGCCCGCGTACGCGATCGACGTCGTACCGACGATCCTCTTCGCCGCGGGACTGCCGGTTGGCCGCGACATGGATGGCCGCGCGCTGACCGAGGCATTCGATGATGAGACGCTTCGCGGAAGCGTGCTCTCCGCGATTCAAACCTACGAGGCGGAGCGGGTGGTGGTGAGGCGTTCCGGTTGAGATCACGCTGACTCCTTTCGCATTGGGGAGGCTGGGGCCGCCGCGCCGCAGACGGCGGCCCCGGTGGGTTGGGTGGTGGGCGGCGTCGACAGACGCCGTGGGGTGGGATGTGCGCGCTGCGGCGACGCGGGCGTTCTGAGTCTCCTAGTCTCCTGGTCTCCTAGGAGACTAGGAGGCCGGGAGGCCAGGAGGCCGGGCACTGCGGGACCGCCGCGCGTTGCGACGGCCCCGCAGCTGGGATCAGTTGGACGCCGTCGCTGCGGCCGGCTTCTTCGTGCGCGGGCGCTTCGGGCCGTGGACCTTTGCGCTCAGCGTCGTCTTGCCTTCGACGCTCACGTACTGCGAGAGGCCTTCGAACGTCTTCGCGCCGATGCCTTTCACCTGCATGAGATCACTGGTCTTCTTGAAGGGACCGTGCTCGGTGCGGTACGCGATGATGCGCTCCGCGGCCTTCGCTCCGACGCGCGGGAGCAACGAGAGCTGCGACGTATCGGCGGCGTTGATGTTGACGACGCCGGACGGCTGCGCGACCGGCGCCGCGTCTGCGAATGCCGCCGACGAAACGGCAGCGAGGATGAGAGCGAGAGTGATGATCAGGGACTTCCGCATTGGGTCTTTCTCCTTTTCTTTCTATTTTTTTGTTTGGGTCAGGACCTTGGTTTGGCTGTTTTCGGTCTGTTCCACACGGACCGTGCTACTTCGTCCTTTTCGTTTCGCGTCTGACGATTTCCTCGGCAACCACCTCCTTTCGCCGGTCCGTTAGTTCAAGCGGACCGCCACTTGGCAGCAGTTGTTAAGTCGCTGAAAGAAAGGCGTTTAGGCGAAATGCGGAGATGGAGGGATGTACAAATTTTTTGCAGCTTTGCTAGGCTTCGGAGAAATGCAGCGCTTTCTTCGCTCGCGGTGTGCCTGGCGGCACTCTCTCTGCGCGCGCAGACGTTGATGCCGCTCCCGCAGTGCGACGCGCGCACGAAATCGCTTGTCGATCGCGTGACGAATGCGTACGGCGGCGCCGAACGGCTCGCAAACGTTCCGTTCAAGTCGACTGCACGGCTTCCGATGGTGAACGTCAGTCGACGACGCTCGTCACTTGCGAGTTCGATCGCACCGTGGACGAGGCGAGGCTCTTCGACACTCCGAAGTTCTGGTACGACCCCAAGATGGATCTCGCGAAGACGTATGGCGCTTACTTCGACATGAGGACCGGCCTGGTCATCTACCGCGGCACCGCGTGATGTACGCCAGCCGGTAAACGGTCGCTCGTGCCGGCCGTGCTATCCTCGATGGCAAGCCACGATGAAGGAAAAGCGCGAGATCTACCGCTTTCTCCACGTCACGCCGCGGCGCATCTTCGAACAGCTCGATCAATACGTCATCGGGCAGCGGCACGCGAAGGAAGTGCTGGCCATCGCCGCGTACAACCATCTCAAGCGCATCGAGTACCTGAAATTCGGCGGCGATGTCTCGATCCGCAAGTCGAACATCCTGATGATCGGTCCTTCGGGAAGCGGGAAGACGTATCTCGCGCGGACGCTGGCGAAGATTCTCGATGTTGCGTTTGCGTACAACGACGCGACTGCATTCACCGAGGCTGGCTACTACGGAGAAGACGTCGAAGTCGCGATCGGGCGATTGCTGTACGCGACCAATCAAAACGTGAACGCGGCCGAGAACGGGATCGTCTTCATCGACGAGATCGACAAGATCGCGCGGCGCGGCGGCAGCGCACGCACGGGCGCGGGGCCGCGCGACATCGGCGGCGAAGGCGTGCAACAGGCGCTGCTGAAGATTCTCGAAGGCGAGAAGATCTTCGTTCCGCTGAACGTGACGGCGCACTGGAACAAGTACGACTATGTCGAGATCGACATCTCGAACATCCTATTCATCTGCGCGGGATCGTTCTCGGACATGGACGAACCGACGGAAGGGAAAACCGCCGGCTTCTTCGAGTCCGCGCCTCCTCCGCATCACGAGATCGGCACCGAAGAATTGGTGAAGTACGGATTCGTCCCGGAGCTGTTAGGCCGTTTGCCGCTGCGCGTCGAGCTCGATGAGCTGACGGCCGACGATCTCGTGTCGATTCTCACCGAGCCGCGCGAGGCGATGATCCCCGAATATCAACGTCTCTGCGCGCTCGATCAGATCCAGCTCGAGTTTTCGCGCGGCGCGCTCCTCGAAGTCGCGCACGCCGCGATGAAGCAGCGCCTCGGCGCACGCGCCCTCCGCGCCATTCTGGAGAAAGTCCTCCACCCGATCCTGTTCGTCGGTCCCGAGCGTGCAGGAGAGCGGATCGTGATCGAGCCCGACGACGTCCGTCGCGCCGTCGCCCAACTCTGACATGCGCACGATCGGCATCGCCGCGAAAAACACCGCCGAGGCGCACGAGTACGCCGGCAGCGTCGCCGCGGATTTGCGGGCGCGCGGATTCACCGTCATCTTCGACAGCGACACGGACTCGAAGCAGGAGCTCGCGCGGCGCAGCGATCTACTGATCACCTTCGGTGGCGACGGCACGCTGCTCTCCGTCGCACGCCATGCACCCGAGCACGTTCCCGTCGTCGGCGTGAACATGGGCACCCTCGGCTTTCTCACCGAGATCCGCGTCGAAGAGTTCCCGGCGGTGCTGGAGAAAGTGTTGGAAGGCGACTACCACGTCGAACCGCGCGTCACGTTCAGCGTGTCGGTCAGCGGACCGGAGCGCGATCCGAACAAACACTATCGCGTGCTCAACGACATCGCGATCAACAAGAGCGCGGTCGCGCGCATCATCGAGATGCGCGTCAGCGTCGCCGGCCTCTTCGTGTCGACGTTTCGCGGCGACGGATTGATCGTCGCGACGCCGACCGGATCGACGGCGTACAACTTGTCCGCGGGCGGCCCGATCATTTATCCGACGATGGGCGCGGTCGTGATCACGCCGATCTGTCCGCACATGCTCACCAACCGTCCGCTCGTCCTGCCCGACGAGCTCGACATCGAGATCGGTCTCATCACCCAGGACGCGAAGGACATCTTCCTGACGATGGACGGCCAGGAAGGCTTCGAGCTGAGCCACCACGACAGAGTTTGTGTACGAAAGTCGGAGGAACGGGTACTCTTAGTGCAGTCACCCGACAAGAATTACTTCGACGTCTTACGCAACAAGCTGAAGTGGGGCGAAGGATGAGAGGCTCGCTCAAACTGCTTTCGTTGCTCCTCGTCGCGTTTGCGGCGAATGCCGCCGATCCGCTGTATCTCGATCAGTTGATGGAGACGCCGGCGTCGGCGCTGCACTCGATGTTCCCCGATCTGAAAAAAGAAGGCTGCTATCAGATCGCGGAAAGCCGCTATCTCCTCATGACGATCGAGAAGAAGGATCAGAAGCCGTGGCGCATCGTGCTGGCGTCGGCGCCGCCGTGCAAGCGCGCGGAAATCGGACCGCAGCTCGACGTGCGCGAGCGCGCCGGCGCGGAGCTCGGACAGTCGCAGCTCGAGGTCATCCAGAAGATGGGTCGCCCCGAAACCGCGCTGCCGTCCGATCAGGAGATGAAGAAGTTCGGCGACATGGAGTACTTCTACGTCTGCCGCGTGAGCGAAGGCTGCGCGCGACACACGAGCGTCTTCATGAAGGGCGGCTTCGTGTCGGCGGTCGCGGAGTGGTATTCGCAGTAGAGGAGCGCAGGCGCATAGGCTCATGGGCTCATGGGCGCATAGAAGCTGTGAGCCTATGAGCCCGTGAGCCTCTGAGCCTTGTCAGCGCAGCGCCCTTTGATACGTGGCCTTCACGGCCGCGACGTACGCCTGCGTCTCGCGATACGGCGGAACGCCGCGATATTTCTCGACCGCGCCGGGGCCCGCGTTGTACGCGGCGAGTGTGAGATCGAGATCGCCGTTGAACGTGTCGAGCAGCGTGCGCAGATAGCGCGCGCCGCCGAAGATGTTCTCGCGCGGATCAAAGACATTCGTGACGCCGAGGAAGCGGGCGGTTTCGGGCATGAGCTGCATGAGGCCGCACGCGCCGGTGCGCGAGATCGCGTTCACGTTCCATGCGGACTCGCGGCGCGCGACGGCAGCGACGAGACGCGGATCGACGCCGTGTGTGCGTCCGGCCTCTTCGATTGCGGACGCGAAGTCGTCCGGCGCGATGACCGATGCGCGCGAATCGAAGACGGCGGGACCGAAGGGATTCGTCGACAGCACGCGCGAGCTGCGAAGCGACACGAGCGACTCGCGGATGTTGCCGAAGAAGCGATACGCGGTGATCGAGTGACTGTCGTTGGTGATGACGACGCGTCCGCTTTGCTTGAGATGCACGGAGGGAAGAGCGGATGCCGTGAAGCGCCGATCGTCAGCCGATGCGACGGCCGCGACGACGAGCGTGAGCGCGATCACACTTCCAATTTTCATGAGGCGATCACGAAACGCCGCCTGCTTGTGTAGCATTCCGCGTCATGCGGAATTTCGTTGCGATACTCTTCCTCGCTCTGCTCGCCTGCGCACCCACGCAGCAGCCCGCGAAATCTATGACTGAGCCCGGCACACTCTTCATCGCAGGCACGGTCCTCTCCGGTCCCGAACAAACGCCGCAGAAAAACTGGGGCGTGTACGTGCGCGACGGCGTGATTCGCGAAGTCGGGCCCGCCGTCGATCTGCAGCGGGCGCATCCAGCGGTCAACGTGCGCGCGATGCTCAACGCGACGATCCTTCCCGGCCTCACCGACGCGCACGGACATCTCTACGGCCTCGGCCTTTCGCTCGACGTCGTGAAGCTCGTCGACACGAAGTCGTACGACGAAGTGATCGCGCGCGTGAAAGAGCGCGCGGCGAACACGCCGGCCGGCGAATGGATCATCGGACGGGGGTGGGACCAGAACGACTGGGCGGTGAAAGAGTTCCCGACGAAAGAAGCGCTCGACGCGGCAGTGCCGGATCATCCCGTGTTCGTGCGACGCATCGACGGACACGCCGCGCTCGCGAACTCGGCCGCGCTGAAAGCCGCGGGCGTGACATCGGCGACGAAAGATCCGGAAGGCGGACGCGTGATTCGCGACGCGAACGGCGCACCGACCGGAGTGTTCGTCGATGCAGCGATGCATCTCGTCGAGGACGTGATCCCCGCACCGTCCGCGGCGACGCGCAAGGCGCGCGTGCTCGCGGCCGCGCTGAACATCGCCGCAAACGGACTCACCGAAATGCACGACGCCGGCATCGACGCGGAAACGATCGCCGCCGTGCGCCAACTGATCGACGAAAAGCATTTCCCGATCCGCGTCTACGCGATGCTCGGCGACAATGACGCGTTGCTCAAAGAATGGCTGAGCAAGGGAACACTCGTCGACTACGGCGGACACCTCACCATCCGCTCGATCAAGCTCTACGCGGACGGTGCACTCGGCAGCCGCGGCGCGGCGCTGCTCGAGCCGTACAGCGACGATCCCGGCAACTCGGGATTGATGCTCGCCCGGCCCGAGCACATGACCGACGTCGCGACGCGCGCGCGCTCGAAAGGATTTCAGGTCAACACGCACGCGATCGGCGACCGCGGCGTGCGCAACGTCATCGACTCGTACAGCGCGGCCGGCGTAACCGCGAGCGATCGCTTCCGCGTCGAACATCTGCAAGTCATCTCGCCATCCGACATCCCGCGCCTCGTCTCGCACGGCATCATCGCGTCGATGCAGCCGACGCACGCCACCTCCGACATGCCGTGGGCCGAGCGCCGCCTCGGACCGGAACGCATCAAAGGCGCCTACGCGTGGCGTACTGTGCTCAACGCCGGCGGCCGCTTAGCGCTCGGTTCCGATTTCCCCGTCGAAGACGTGAACCCATTCTTCGGCATCTACTCCGCGGTAACGCGGCAGGACCACGAAGGCAACCCGCCCGGCGGCTGGTACCCCGACCAACGCCTGACGCTTGCCGAAGCCATTCGCGGATTCACGAAGGATGCCGCGTACGCCGCGTTCGAAGAAAACTCGCGCGGAACCATTGAGCCAGGCAAACTCGGCGATCTCACGATCGTCGAAGGCGATCTGCCGACGATGCCGTCGAAGGATTTGTGGAAAGCGAAAGTGCTGGCGACGGTGGTGGGGGGCGAGGTGGTGTACCAGCAGCGTTAGAATGCTTCAATGGGTCGCGTCGTCACAGATCGATCGGCGGACGAGATTCTTCAGCTCATCGGCGATTTCTTTATGAAACGGGACGACGTTCACGACACGATGTACCGGGTCGTGCAGCGGCTAAAGGACGCCAACATCCCATACGCGCTTGCCGGCGGAATGGCGCTCGGTCTGCACGGATACGTCCGCGTTACCGGCGACGTCGATATCCTAACGACTCGCGAAGGCCTCGAAGCCGTTCATCAACAACTCATCGGACGGGGATTTCTACCGGCATTCACAGGTGCTCGTAAACGGCTGCGCGACACGCAAAACAACATTCCAGTCGATTTCATCGCGACCGGCGAATACCCCGGCGACGGTAAGCCGAAAGACGTGCGATTTCCTGATCCCGCGACTGCATCAGTCGACATCAACGGCATCCAGGTCGTTACTCTGGAAAAGCTCATCGAGCTCAAACTGGCGTCCGGCCTTTCGAATCCTGATCGCCTGCGTGATCTCGCCGACGTGCAGGACTTGATTGCGCATTTGGATCTCCCGCTCGATCTTGCGGACAAGCTCGATCCGTCCGTGCGCGATACGTACATCAAGTACTGGCATGGACATCAGAACGCCACCGGCCCCGATCGCGAGTAACTAAATCGACAGCGCCCCGAAATGCTCCTCGTATCGTGACCGGAACTCGTCCGCCGTGTACGAATGACTCGAGCCGCCGAGGTGCTCGAGGGCGTAGGCAGCGGCGACGCTGCCGAGTTGCGCGCTGGTCTCGTAGTTTGCGCCGGTCGCCATTCCTTTCATGAGGCCGCCGCGGAAGGCGTCGCCGACTCCGGTGGGATCGACGATGCGATGCGGGGCGACGGCTTTCACGTCGGCGCGGCGGTCGCGCGTGTAGATCGTCGATCCGTTTTCGCCCTTCGTCACGATCAGCGCTTCGGCTTTTTCGAGCACGTCAGCTTCGCTCATGCCGGTCTTCTGTCGAAGCAGCTCGAATTCGTAGTCGTTGGCGATGACGAGGCACGCGCCGATCAAGCCGTCGCGTAATTCGTCGCCTCCCATGCGCGCACACTGCTGCCCGGGATCGAAGATGAACGGAATGCCCAGCGTGCGGCATTCTTCCGCGTATTGAATCATCGCCGCGGGATCGTTGGGCGAAATGATGACCAGGCCCGCGTCTTTCACCGTGCGAAAGGACAGCTCCGATGCGTGCGCCATCGCGCCGGTATAGAACGACGCGATCTGGTTGTTGTCGACGTCGGTGCTGCAGAAGAACGACGCGGTGAATTTGTCCGCCACCTGTTTCACGAGCGACGTGTCGATGTTCGCCGCTTCGAGCCACGTGCGGTAGTCGCCGAAATCCTGGCCCGCGGTGCCCATCAGGAACGGGCGCTCGCCGAGGAGCGCGAGCGTGTAGGCGATGTTCGGAGCGCAGCCGCCGCGGCGCTTGTCCATCGTGTCGACGAGGAAGCTGAGACTGACGCGCTGCATGTGCTCCGGCAGGAAGTGCTCGGTGAACTTGCCGGGAAACGACATCAGGTAGTCGAAGGCGATCGATCCGGTGACGATGATTTTCATGGATAGGCTCCCAGGCTCATCGGCGCACAGGCTCACAGTGGAACGGTCATGAAGAAGACTCCATGAGCCTCTGCGCCCGTGAGCCCGTGCGCCTACTTCACGTACTTTCCAATCAGCGGTGCGAGATGTTGTTTCGTGGTCTCCGGAATCACGGCGTGATCGGTGAGGATCGCGAACTGCAGCGCGTTCACGCACGCGCAGTCGCGCTTGCGCGCGGCGATGCGCGGGATCGAGTTGCGCAGGATCTTCTGCGCCATCGCGGCGTTCGCGCGCAGGTAGCCGAGGATCTGTTCGATGTCGACGTCGTCGTGGGCGGGATGCCAGCAGTCGTAATCCGTCACGAGCGCCATCGTCGCGTAGCAGATCTCCGCTTCGCGCGCGAGCCTGGCCTCGGTCAGATTCGTCATGCCGATCACGTCGACGTTCCACGAGCGGTACAGCAGCGACTCCGCGCGCGTCGAGAACTGCGGCCCTTCCATGTTCACGTAGACGCCGCCCATGTGCGTCGTCGCGCCGGCGTCGCGTCCGACTTCGCCCATCAGAAACGACACGGATGCGCAGATCGGATCGGCGAACGCGACGTGCGCGACGATGCCGTCACCGAAGAACGTGTCGGGACGATGCCGCGTGCGGTCGATGAACTGATGCGGAAAGACAATGTCGGTCGGCTTGTAGTCCTCTTTCATCGATCCGACCGCGCTCGCGGAGAGGATCGTGTGCACGCCGAGGAGCTTCATGCCGAAAATATTCGCGCGGTAGTTCACCTCGGTCGGCGTGAAGCGATGGCCGTGGCCATGACGCGCGAGGAACGCGACGCGCGTGCCCCCTGCTGGAGTATCAATCTCGCCGATGACGAACGGATCGGACGGATCGCCGAACGGCGTTTTGATTGCGCGCTCTTCGATCACGGTGAGGCCTTCCATCGCGTAAAGGCCGGAGCCCCCTATGATTCCGATATCGATGCCGATGCCGACGTCAGTCATACCTTGAAGTTCCTCACCGATTCATCGATCGCCGCGCGAATGCGCAGCGCCAACTCGACCGCGGCGAGTCCGTCTTCCCCTGCGACGATCGGGCGCGTGCGAGTTTCGACGCAGTGCGAGAACGAATCGAGCTCCGCACGCAGAGGCTCTTTCTTTTCGACGTTGATGCTCGCCGGCTGAATCGCTCCGTTTGCGAGGCGATAGCCCTTCACTTCCTGTTCGTTCGTGTCGACGGAGTAATAGAAGTCGCCGCCGAAGAAACGTACCTTTTTCACGCGCTCCTGCGAGACGCGGCTGGCGGTGAGATTTGCCACCGCGCCGTTCGCGAACGCGAGACGCACGTTGGCGATGTCGACTTTGTCGGTAAGCGCGGCAACGCCGACCGCGCGGATCTCGACGACTTCCTCGTGCAGCAGCGAATGCGCGAGGTTGAGATCGTGAATCATGAGATCGAGCAGCACGTCGATATCCAGCGAGCGCGGGACGAAGACGCCCAGGCGCTCGGCTTCGAAGTAGCGGGTACCGCGGACGAGATCGGCAACCGCGGTGATCGCCGGGTTGTACCGCTCGGAATGACCAACCTGGATGATGCGGCCATGCTTCGCGGCGAGATCGACCAGTCGCTTTGCTTCATCGACCGTCGCCGTCATCGGCTTCTCGATCATCACGTCGCATCCCGCGGCGAGGAGCTCCGCCGCGACTTCGCAATGCGATGTCGTGGGCGTGGCGATGACCGCGCATTCAATGTCTTTCGCCAGCGCGGCGACGGACTCGTAACGCTTCAGTTTGAGGTTGCTCTCGATTGCGGCGGCGTTGGCGTCGCTCGCATCGACGAAGCCCGCGACCTGCACCGACGGCATCTCGGTGAGGATGCGCGCGTGATGGCGGCCCAGCGAGCCGGTGCCGACGATTCCCGCTCGAATCACCGAATCACACCCCGCTTCGACGCCCGCACGAACTCCGCGAAGTACTTCGCTTCCGGAAATTGTCCGAGCTCCTCTTCGATGCGCGCGAGCGCGTCGGCCGCTCTCAGCTTCGAGCGAACGAGAATGCGATACGCGCGCTGCAGCGCCTCGATCGTCTCTTTCGAGAGTCCTTTTCGCTCGAGACCGATCGTGTTGATGCCGTACGTTTTCGCGGGGCGGTTGCCGACGGTTTTCACGAACGGCAGCACGTCCTGCGTGCAAATCGAGCCGCCGCCGATGAATGCGTGATCGCCGACGTGACAGAACTGATGCACGGCCGAGAACGCGCCGATGGTCGCGAAGTCGCCAACGTCGACATGTCCGGCGAGCGTGGCGCTGTTCGCGAAGACGGTGCCCGAGCCGACGTGGCAGTCGTGTGCGACGTGCGAGTAGGCCATGAAGAAATTGTTCGAGCCGATCGTCGTGATACCGCCGCCGCCGCTGGTGCCGCGGTTGATGGTGACGAACTCGCGGAAGAGATTATCGTCGCCGATGCGCAGCTCGGTCTTCTCAGCCTTGAACTTCAAGTCCTGCGGATCGGTGCCGATCGAGCATTGGCCGACGAAGCGATTGCGCGCGCCAATCGTGGCCGGACCTTCGATGCGCGCGTGAGGACCGATCACCGTTCCCGCGCCGATCGTGACGTTCGCGCCGATGACGGCGTACGGTCCGACGACGACGTCGGGCGCGAGGACCGCGTCGGGACTGATGATCGCGGTTTCTTTGATGTCGATCGCCATTACGGACGGTCCACCATCACGCTGAGCAGCTCCGCTTCCGCGACGATCACGTCGCCGACTCTCGCGACGCCTTTCACCTTCACGGTGTTCGCGCGGCGCTGCAGCACTTCGCATTCGAGGATCAGCTGATCGCCGGGAATGACCGGCTTGCGGAAGCGCGCCTTGTCGACGCCGCCGAAGAGGAAGAGTTTCTTGTCGCGGTCTTCGATGTCGCGGAGGAACAGCACTGCCGCGCACTGCGCCATGGCCTCGACGATCAGCACGCCCGGCATCACCGGCGCGCCGGGAAAGTGTCCCTGGAAAAACTGTTCGTTCGCCGATACGTTCTTGATGCCGGTGATCTTCTTCTCTTCGATCTCGAGAATGCGATCGACGAGCAGCATCGGGTAGCGATGCGGCAGCAGTTTCATGATCTCGTTGATGTTCATCATGTTCAGCCCGTCTTCTTCCCCAGCCTCCGCAGCGCCGCTTCGCGCCGCGCGAACTCGCGGAACGGAACGGCGGGGATGCCCATGACTTTCGTGCCGTCGGGAACGTCTTCCAGCACGGCGCTCTTCGCCGCGACCTGCACGCGGTTGCCGATTTTCAGATGTCCGGAAAATCCCGACTGCCCCGCGACGGCGACGTAGTCGCCGAGCTCCGTCGAGCCGGCGATACCGACCTGCGCGACGATAAAGCAGTGCTTGCCGATCTTCACGTTGTGCCCGATCTGCACGAGGTTGTCGATCTTCGTTCCTTCGCCGATGACCGTTTCACCCAATGCCGCGCGATCGATAGTCGAGTTCGCGCCGATCTCGACGTCGTCTTCGATGCGCACGATTCCGATCTGCGGAATCTTGTGATGCCGCCCGCCTTCGGTCGCGAATCCGTAGCCGTCGGAGCCGATGACGACGCCGCTCTGGATGATGCAGCGGCGCCCGATCCTGCAGCCGTAGTAGATCGAGACTTGCGGGTAGAGGATGCAGTCGTCGCCGATCGTGACGCCGTTCTCGATGGTGACGTTCGGGAAGACGACGACGTTGTTGCCGATGACGACCTGCTCGCCGATCGACGTGAACGCGCCGACGGCGACGTTGCGTCCGAGGCGCGCGGAGGAGGCGATCGATGCGTGCGGAGAAATGCCGCGCGGCATCGGCTTCTGATCGAAGTAGCGCGCGACGATGCGCGCCATCGCGAAGTACGGATTGTCGACGCGGATCCAGCGCGGCGACTCGATCGCGAGATCGTTGCCGACCAGCACCGCCGTCGCGCCCGTCGACGCGAGCTCGGCGACGTACTTCGGATTCGCGAGAAAGCTGATCTGCCCGTCCGTCGCATCCGCAAGCGAAGCGACGCCGGTGATCGTGCCGTCCGGACCGTCGTAGCGGCCGGAGACATAGCTCACGATTTCTGACAGAGGGACGGCAGGCACGGCGGGCGGATTTTATATGAACGCAGAACGCAGAGCTTTTCTGACTCTTCGTTCTGCGTTCTGCGTTCTGCGTTCAACAAAAAAGCCTCCCGTGCGGGAGGCTTTCGGTAGAAGCGCGCGAGCGCAGAAGCGTTACGGCTTCTTCGCCGCCGCGGCCGCGGGCGCGGCTCCGGGGTTGGCTTCGTTGAATTTCTTGATGACGGTGTCGGTGATGTCGATCGCGTCGGACGCGTAGACGAGGCCGGACTCGAACTTGTTGAAGATCGCGGCGATGCCCATCTCCTTGCCGATCGCGTCGATGACGGGCTTGATCTTCACTTCGAGCGCCTGCAGTTCGCGGTCGCGCGCCTCGCCGATCTCACGGTCGGCGTCCTGCGCGTAGCGCTGCATCGCGATCTTCTTCTCGTTGAGCTGCTTCTGCATGTCCGCGAGCTTGTCTTCGCTCAGCGAGATCTTCTTGGTGTTGATGTCGGTGTCGAGCTTGCGAATCTCGTCGTCCATCGTCTTCGCCTTCTCGACCCGGTCGTCCTGCATCTTCTTGAGCTTGTCGTACGCCGCCTTGCCGGACGTCGACTGAGTCAGGACTTTCTGCACGTCGATCACAGCCACACGTGCGGGCGTGTTCTGCGCGAACACCGGCGCCGCCAGGGCCGCCACAGCAATCAAAACCAGCAACTTCTTCATGGGAGTCTCCTTCGTGTGTTGCGTCAGGACCTCTCTCGACGCAACCGCTCTTAATCCAAGGTCGATCAGAACGTATTCCCGATCGTGAACTGGAACGACTCGAATTTGTCGAAAGTCTTGTCGTCCGGCTCCGGCCGTGGGTTGAACGCGTAGATGAACCGCAGCGGGAACTGGAAAACCGGGAGGAAAATGCGCAGCTCGGCTCCGAAGGTGTAACGCAGTTTCCCGAAGTCGAACGGCTCGTGATAGCCGTACGCGCGGCCCGCGTCCGCCCACAGAACCAGGCGCAGCGGATCGTTCACGCGGTAGATGTATTCGCCGTTGTACACGTGGTACTTGTAGCCGCCGCGCGGACGCGGCACGCCGCCGAACGTCTCGTACGGTCCGAGCGTTCCATACTGGAAGCCGCGCACCGAGAACTCGCCGCCGACGATGAAGCGATCGGAGTCCTGCACGCAAAGCTCGGTGACGTCCTTCGTCAGCTCTTCGTAGGTGTACGCGCAGTTGTCGCGGAAGGGCTTGATGTAGCCGCCCTCGACGTTGAAGCTGAGCGACGTGCGGCGCGACATTTTGATCATGCGCGTGATGCCGAGCGTCGGCTTGAGCATCTCGACCGTTCCGCCGAGCGGACCGCCGGCGTAGGCCATCGAGAATGTGAAGCGCGAGCCGCGCGTCGGATCGTACGGATGATCGCGCGAGTCGTAGCGATAGGACGGGATGATCGTCGACGTCGTGAAGTCGAGGATCTGCGCGATGCCGATCGGGATGTTGCCGTTCGCATCGGGGATTTCGTTGACGTCGTAGCGATAGTGCGACTTGTCGTAGCCGTACACCATCGAGAGGCTGTCGAAGCGATGGAGGCGATAGCCGTAGGCGAGCGTTCCGCCCTTCGCGGTGCGCTCGTAGCCGAAGGAGCGCGGCGGCGTCTGCTGAGTGTTGTACAGCGAGATGCCGAGGCTGTTCGGCGTGTCCATGAACCACGGATCGGCGTAGGAGATCGAGAAGAAGTTCGTGCGGCGTCCGCGCTGATAGCTGAGGCCCAGGTTCTCGCCTTCGCCAAGGAAGTTGCGCGTCGCAAACTGCGCCTGCACGAAGAAGCCGCCGCCCTCGGAGTAACCGCCGCCGAACTGGATGTCGTTCTTCCCTTCCTCTTGACCTTTGACGAGGATGTCGACGGTCTTCGAGTCGGGATTCACGCGGAAGTCGGGGTTGTCCGTGACCTTGAAGTATCCGAGCTGGCCGAGCTTGTAGAGGCTCTGCTTGAACACTTCCATGTTCATGATCTGACCTTCCTCGAGGAAGATCTCGCGGCGCAGCACTTTGTCTTTCGTCGTGGTGTTGCCTTCGAACTCGAGACGTCCGAGGCGGAACTGATCGCCTTCGAAGACGTGCATGCGGACGTCGACGACGTTGCCCGGCTTGATCACGTATTCGGGATCGACGTATGCGTAGATGTAGCCGCGGATGCGGTACGCCTCGCCGAACGCATCGACGCGCGCCTGGATCGGCTTGCGGCGCAGCGTCTCCCCTTTCTTCAAAGGCCAGTCGCCGATGATCTGCTGATCGGTGAAGACCTTGTTGCCCGAAACGGTGACTTCACCGAACGTGTGGATCTCGCCTTCCTTGACCGGAATCGTGATCTTCACGCGCGGCTTTTTCTTGCCGATGGTGGTGATCTGCGGATCGCCGAACGCGACGGCCTGATAGCCGTGGTCCTGGTAGAAGTTCTTCACGTGCTCGAGGTCTTCGTCGAGCTTCGAGGGAATGTAGAGGTTCTTCTTGCGCAGCCAGGTGATGATGTTGTTCTTCTTGACGTTCTTCATCTCCGAGCGCAGACGGCGGTCGGAGAAGTGCGCGTTGCCCACGAAGTCGATGCCGGCGACTTTCGCCTTGATGCCTTCGTTGATGATGAAGACGATCTTCTTCTCGCCCGGCTCGAGCATGTCTTCGGTGATGGCGTCGACCTGCACGCCTTCGAAGCCGCCCTCGGTGTACGCGCGCTTGATCGTTTCCGCGGCGCGCTTCACGAGCGTCTGCTCGATCGTGTTGCCGACGTGCACGTCGATCTTCTCGCGCTCGAGCGCCTCGGTGACCTTCTGATTGTTCAGTTCCTTGTTGCCGCGGAACTCGACGGCGCCGATGCGCGGACGCTCTTTCACCGTCACGCGAATGACGACGCCCTTTTCGCCGCGATCCGCTTCGACGCGGATGTCATCGAAGAGACCGGTTTGCCAGAGGTTCGAGAAATTGCGCCGGATGACCTCGGGCTGATACGCCTCGCCGGGAACGACGCCGAGGTAAACGCGGATCGTGTCGCTTGCAACAGATGTGTTACCAACGACCTCGAATCGCTCGACGGTCTGTCCGGTGAGGTCGCCGACGGGACCCGTGCTCGGCTTCGGAGTCGTCGGCGCGTCGGTGATGCGGCCGCCGGAGGACGGCGTCTCGAGAATCGTTCCCGGCTTCGGGCGCGGCTTCTCCGGCTGTTGCTGCTGCGTGTTCGTTTGCGCCTGTGCAGCGCCTGCGAGCAGGACGGCAGCCAGCGAGATGCGTAGGATTCGAGTCATAAAAGTCTGTCGAGACTGCGGTTTTGATGTGAGACGCGCGAGCCGGGATAGAGGTCACGCGGAAGCCTGAACACCCGGAAAACGCGGCGCATTCTACACGGGTCAGTGCCGGACGACCCGGTTCCGCGGCGCGACGCCGAAGAATCGGAAGAATGCGCGCGGCGTCCCGCCGTACAGAGCTTCCGTCGCAACTCGCTCGTAGAAGGCCAGGAATCCGTCCGGTTTCGCCAGCAGCGTTCCGACGCGCTCGACGTCGCTCGTCGCCGCGAGCGGCACTCGAATCCCCGATCCGACAGCCGAGTAAAACACATTGCCCGCGTCTTCCCACGCCACGATGTAGCTCGATCCCACCGCGGCGGCGCTCAACTCCTCGACTTGTGCGTTGCGGCCGGCACCGGCGCCGATTTCGCTGACGGTTCCTGCGATGCCGTCGAAGCCGACGCGACGCGCGAGAATCGCGGAAAAGAAAACGTCGCGCGACTCGCGCCATGCGACGAGGAAGTCGCGGCCGTTCGCGGCGACTGCGGGCGCGCTCTCGGCGCGCTGCGACTCGGCGATCACGATCGGAACGCCGTCGAGGACCGTTCCACCGTCGCTGATTCGCGTCGCGAGAATGTTGTACTGATAGAGCGTCATCGACTGCCACAACTCGATGAATTGGTTCTCGCGCCACGCGACGAACCACGTGCCGTGCGACCACGCGACGCTGAACTGCGCGCCGGCCTGCTCGCGCGACGGGATTCGAATCACCGCGGGATCGAGCGTTCCATCCCGCTTCATCCGCTGCGCGAAGATCGCAGGCTTTTGCGCGGCCTCGTAGACGTTCCACACGAGCAGCGTCTCCGCGCCGTTCGAGCCGAGGCCGAACTCAGTGCACGACGGCACCACGACCTTTCCGCGCACGCCATCGAGGAGCGTTCCGTCGGGCGAAACGCGAGTCATCCGAAGCGGGCCGGCGTCGCCACGCATCCAGGCCACGACATAGTTGGTTCCGTCAAACGCGACCTGCGCCGGTTGACGCACGTCATCGTCGATGAAAATCCCTTCGGCATCGAGGCGCTCTCCGTTCGCGTTCACGCGCGCAACGCGCAACTCGCTGCCTGCCGGCCAGTTGATGAATGCGGCGAGATAACCGTTGCCGTTCGTCGCGGCGCGCACCTTCGATTGAATCGGAGCGGAACGTGAGAGCAGCGTGCCGTCGCTTTGCGATTCGAGCACGCGCGCGTACATGCGGTTCGAGTACCCGAACGAAGCCTCCGTATCGACCCACGCAACCGCCGTCGCCGAGCCGTTCGATCCGAGTGCGACGGTGCTCTCGGCGCGGTCGCTCCTGTTCAGCGAACGCCATTCGAGGAATCCGCCCTCGCGATCGACGGCCAGCGCGTGCAGCGACCGATCATTGAGTATCGTGTACGCGAACAGATAGCCGCTGCCGTACGGAGTGATCGCAGCGTTCATGAAAAGGTCCTTCGTCTTGATCGCGAGCGTCGTCGCGCCGAGCGCATTTCCGTTCGCGTCGAAGCGCTGCATCATCACGTTGTTCGCGAGAATGGCGTACACGACGAGATAGTCACCGCCGTTCGAAGCGATGAGCGGCATCGCCGTCGACAGATTCACTTCGCGCTCCGCGCCCACGACGCCGCTGCGCGAGACCGGCGCGATCACGAGCGTAAACGCGAGGCCGTTCCATCGCAGCCACGCCGCGAGAAAACCGGCACCGTTCGATGCGACGACGATGCTCGAGTCGGTCTCGCGATTCGAAATCGGGATCCGCGCGATCAGCACATCGCCGTGCTCATCGAATAGTGTCGCGGCGAGCATGTCGCTTCCGCCGGACGGGAACGTGCTCCAAACGATGAGCGATCGATCTCCCGTCGATGCCGCCGCGTTCCATGAAAGCGCGCCGACGCCGGCCACGCGGCGCGGGCTCGCGTCGAGCACGCGTCCTTCGCGATCGATGCGCACGAATTGCATTCCGACGGATTCCACATCGAACCACGCGACCACGAAGACGCTCCCGCTCCAGACAACCGCGGGCGGGCTGTTCGTGTACGAGCTCGGCGGACGGTCATGCCCATCCGGAACGCCGATCGCCGTCGGCTCGTCGAGCAGCCGTCCATCCGGCGAAAGGCGCGCTGCGAAAACACGTCCGTAGCCGTTTCCGCCGCGCGCGTCGCGCCATGCGATGAGAAAGTTCGTTCCGTCGCTCGCCATCTGCGGGCTCTCGCGACTGAACGGCGCGGGTCCGTACTGAACGCCGGTCAGAGGAAGTTCCTGGGCGAGGGCGAACGGAGAGAGGAGTAGTGTGAGGAGGAGAACGAACCGGGTCACGAACAGTTATTGTACACAATGCCGCCACTTCTTCTTCTCCTCGCGCTCCTCTCCCTCACTCCACGCAACGGCGTGCTGCGAATCGCCGTCACCGGCGACACCGGCAAAGGCGCGGACGTCGTCGCCGAAGGGATTCGCAACGTGCACGCGAAGACGCCGCTCGACGCGATCATCCTCGCCGGCGACACGTTCTATCCGTGCGGCGTGACGAGCGAGCGCGATCCGCGATGGAAGCTCGTGCGTCCGCTCACCACGATCGGCGTCCCGGTCTTCCCCGTCCTCGGCAATCACGACTTCTGCGGCCAGTCCGATCCCTACGCGCAGATCCGCGCGAGCGGCGTCCTCGCGAACTGGAACTTTCCCGCGCGGCAATACATGGTGCGAGGCGGCGTCGCCGACTTCGCGTTCATCGACACGACGTCGTATCTCCGCGGCAAGAGCGATCCGAAGCTCGTCGACGCGTTTCGCTCATCGACCGCGGCATGGCACGTTGTCGTCGGACATCACCCCGTCATTTCGTCCGGCTATCACGGCTACTTTCCGCGCGCCGAGGTGAAGCGGATGCGGGAGATGATCCCGTCGCTGCGCGAGTCGCACGCGGATTTCTACATCGCCGGACACGATCATCACGAAGAGTTGATCCGCGGACGGATGCTGCATCTCATCAGCGGCGCAGGATCATCGCCCGTGCCGCCGGTCAAACTACACGTCAGCACAATCTATCCGCCGGAAATCCGGCCCGAGCGCATCGGCTTCGCGGTCGTGCAGATCGACGCGAAAGAGATTCGTGTGCGGTTTTACGACGCGAAAGGAAACCCGAAGAGCGAGTGGATCAGGACGAAGCGTTTGACACTTCGTTGATTTGCTTTGTGTCCCTTTTGAGAGACGCCGGTGACGAAAGATCACGCTGCTCTATAGTTTTAAGAGACATGGGTGATGAAAGATCACGTCGCTGCGTCGTTTTAGGCGACATGCGTGATGAAAGATCAAGTCGCTCTGTCGTTTTAAGAGACATTCGTGATGAAAGATCACGCTGCTCTCTCGTTTTGACAGACATGCGTGACGAAAGATCACGCCGCTCTCTCGTTTCCACAGACATGCGTGACGAAAGACCACGCCGCTCTCTCGTTTCACACACCTGCGTGACGAAAGACCACGCCGCTCTCTCGTTTTCACAGACATGCGTGATGAAAGATCACGCCGCTCTCTCGTTTCGACAGACATGCGTGACGAAAGATCACGCCGCTCTCTCGTTTCACAGACAGGCGTGACAAAAGATCACGCTGCTCTATCGCTTTAACAGAAATGCGTGATGAACGATCACGGATGAACGTCTCCACACGCGTAAACGATTGATGCCGAGATCAGCGTCTTTGCTCCTGGATCATGGCTTCTGCTCACGTTCAAATTGCGGCAGACTCAGAAGGATATGCTGCCCGCGATGAAGCGGGTCCTCCTCCTCTTGTCGCTCGCGCTCTTCGCCTGTCATCGCGAGCGCGCGCATTCGACGTTCGCGAATGCGCCGGTGATCCTCATCTCGATCGACACGCTGCGCGCGGATCATCTGCCTCTGTACGGCTACACGGCGATCAAGACGCCGAACATCGACGCGCTGCGGCGCGACGGCATCCTCTTCGAGAACGCGTACTCGCATTGTCCGATGACGCTGCCGTCGCACATCTCGATGCTGACCGGCATGCTTCCGACCGAGCACGAAGTGCGCAACAACCTCGGCTATCGCTTCGACGCGGCGAAGCATCCGACGCTGCCGCAGCAACTGAAAGCGCACGGCTATGCGACCGGCGCGGCCGTGTCGTCGTACGTGCTGCGCGCGGATACGGGACTCGGCGCGGCGTTCGATTTTTACGACGATGCGATTCCCGTTTCGACCGCGGGCGCCGCGAGCCAGCATCAGCGTCCCGGCTCGGCGACGCTCGCGGTTGCGCAGCGATGGATCGGCGAGCACCAGTCGCAGCCGTTCTTTTTCTTCGTCCACCTCTACGAGCCGCACGCGCCGTATGTGCCGTCGTACGACGGTGAGATCGAGACGTCGGACAAGCTCGTCGGCGAGTTGCTGTCGTTTCTCAAACATACCGGCATCTACGATCGCGCGCTGATCCTCCTCACGTCCGATCACGGCGAAGGTTTGTGGGAGCACGGCGAGGACCAGCACGGAATCCTGCTGTATCGCGAAGTGCTGCACGTGCCGCTGATCATCAAGTTGCCGACGTCCGCACGCGCGGGCGGTACGGTAAAACAGCCGGCAGCGCTCGCCGATCTCGCGCCGACGGTGCTGCGTCTCGTCGACGTCGAATCGAAAGGCATCGACATCGTCGACGATCCGATTCCGCCGCGCCGCATTTACAGCGAGACGTTCTATCCGCGCATTCACCTCGGATGGAGCGAGCTGCGCTCGCTCGTCGACGATCATCATCACTACATCCAGTCGCCGCGCTCCGAGCTCTACGACGTCGTCGCGGATCCACGCGAGAAAAAGGACGTCGTCGCGACGGAGCGGCGCGTGACCGCGACGATGCGCAGCGATATCGCGAAATATCCCGCCGGCATCCAAGAGCTGCAGAGCATCGATCCCGAAGACGCGAAGAAGCTCGAGGCGCTCGGCTACCTCGGCAGCGTGCGCGCGACGAAGGACAACGCGCCGCTTCCGAATCCGCGCGACATGCTGCCGTACCTCGAGCGCATCAAGGCGGGATTCAAGCTCGCGGACGAGCGACGTTACGGAGACGCAGTCGCGCTTTTTCGCGGATTGCTCAAAGAGAATCCGGGACTGTTCGATGTCTGGGACAAGCTCGGTGAAGTGCTCGCGAGCATGGGGGAGTACGACGAAGCGATCCGCGTGTACCGCGAAGGCATGAGCCGCACGCAGCGCTTCTCTCCCGAGATGGCCCTCTCCCTCGGCGACACGTATCTGAAAGCGAATCAGCTGAATGAAGCGGAGCGCTATGCGCAGCTGGTCATCAAGTCGAACGCGTCCGGCGCGCATTCGCTGCTCGCGCGCACCGCACTCGCGCGCCGCGACTACGCGACCGCGGAACGCGAAGCCACGCTCGCGATCGGAACACAGAGCCCGCAGCCGACGACGATGTTGTTGATGGCGGACATCAAACGCGCGGAAGGCGATCTCGCGAGCGCGCTCGCGGCGACGGAAGCAGCGGCAAATCGCGCGCGCGAGCTCAACGTGCCGAAACTCTATCGCCTTGATTTTCTGCGTGGCGACATCCTCGCGCGCATGGGGCGCGTGGACGAAGCGGTGGCCGCGTATCAGCGCGAGATCGCGAACTTCCCCGAGGACACGCAGGCGTACGCGAACCTCGCGATCATCGCGTTCATCGAAGGGAAGCACGCGGAGACGAATCGCGTGCTCGAAGAAATGGTGAAGGCGAATCCGCATCCGGGTGCGCGCGCATTGGCCGCGCGCACCCGGGAGTCACTGCGGAATTAGAAGCGGAGCCCGAACGAGATGCGGTACTCGCGCGGATCCTGATAGGCCTCCCGGTTCGTCGGCTGGCCGAAGTTCGCGGGCAGGGTGTAATGCGTTCCCAGAACGGGCTTGGTCGTGAACGGATTGAAGGGCGTGAGAGACGCAGTCGTGCGGCGGACGTTGACGAACGTGCTGACGACCGGACCGCGCGCCGTCGACGCGTACTCGACCTTGCTCTCGTTGAACACGTTGACGATGTCGGTCTGGACGAACAAGCGCACTTTGCCGAAGCTCGGCGACTCGTAGTTCACGGCGAGGTTCGTCGAAGTGATGTCGTCGAGGCGGAACTCGCCGCGGCCGCTGAAGTAGTACCAAACGCGCGACGGCGGCGTGACGTAGCCGGGGTTGAGCACGCCGTCGGGCAGCGTCGTGCTGCGGCGGATGTCGATCGCGGCAGTCGCCGAGTACGGCACTCCGCTGTGGTACTTCTGGAGCAGTGAGAAGTTGAAGCGGCCGAGTCCCGTCATCAGGTTGTACTGCGCCCAAACGCTCGCGCGATGGCGCATGTCGGCTTCAAGGTAACCGACCGGATGGTTCTGCTCGAAGTTCTGGTACTCCGGCGCGCAGAGACCGGTGTCGGTTCCCGGAACGGCAGCGCCGCCGTTGCAGCCTGCGAGCACGGTGGCGTTGTTGAACTGCTCGCCTTCGACGTTGCCGCGCAGCTTCGACCACGTGTAGTTGCCGCCGATGCTGAAGCGATCGTTGAACCGATAGTTCGCCTGCGTCTGCACGCCGGTGTAGTTGCGCTCGAGGTCCGCGTTGCCGGTCTCGATCACGCCCTGATCGACCGACGCCGTGCTCGGCGACGGCAGATGCACTTTGCCGGTGGTGAGGTCTTTGCGCAGGAGGTAAAAGTCGTTCCACTCCCGGCGAATCAGGTCCGCACGCACGTAGCCGCGCGTGCCGAGCTGCGCGCCGTAGCCGAGCGAGTATTCATCCATGCTCGGGGACGTGAGGTTGTCGCCGATGCGCGAGGTGTAGCCGGGGAACGAGAGCGCGTTGATGAGCGAGGTGTTGTTGATGCCGCCCTGCGAGTCGAACCACGCAAACATCTGGCGAATCACTTCCGCCGTCGGAACGATCTGGTTGGCCGGCGTGCCGGCCGGATTGATCGCCGGTCCGCGGTAGTCCCAGTAGTACGACGCGTAGCGTCCGCCGAACGACGTCGCGTCGCCGGGACCCTGGTCGACCTTCGACGCGTACTTCGCGTAGCTCGCGGTGAAGCGATGCATGCCGTCGCCGCGGAGGTCGTAGCCGATGCCGAGGCGCGGGCTGATCGCCGTGTCGTCGACCGTCTTCACCTTCGACTGGTTCTTGCCGTTGGCCTTGTCGTAGCGGATGCCGAGGTTGAAGTTCAGGTGGTTGTTGAAATCCCACTTGTCATTCACGAACATGGAGTTGATCTGGAAGTCGGAGCCTTTGCTCTCCTCGAGCAGCGGCATGAATGCGACCTGGCCGTTCGTGGGATTCGCGCGGAAGATCAGCTGTCCGCTGCTCGTGAAATCGAAGTCGCCCCAGAGGCGATAGTTGCTGCCGGACTGGTAGTTGTCCTCGATGCGGAGCTGATGGAAGTCCTCCCATCCGGCGACGAAGCTGTGCTGTCCGAGGGACTTCGTCGAGAGGAAGTACGATCCCTTCACTTCGGACGACTTGTTGTTGCGCTCTTTCGGGCGGCAGATGCTGCCGCAGAACGTCGGCGACCAGGCGCGGAAGCTCGTGCCGGTCTCGCGCAGCAGCGTTCCCTCGATGCGATCTTTCGTTTCCGCACCGGAGCTGAAGATGTTCTTCATCTCGCTGTACTGCCCTTCGAGGAGCAGGTTGTCGCGAAGGATTCCGTTGTAGTGCAGGCCCTTGAGATTGTTGTTGCGCTGGAGCGTCGCCAGCGAGCGGAGGTCGACGACGTTGCCGAACACGTTGCCGGGGTTCGTCGTTTCGACCTTCAGGTACGACGCCACGAGATTGTGCTTCGGCGTGATCGCGCCCGTCAGCTTGACCTCATAGCGCTTCTGGTCCGTCAGGTTGGCGTACGGAATCTTCGTTTCGACCGTTTCCTGGGAAAGGCTGGTCTTCTCTTTGCGGCCGGCGAGGAAGAACCAGAGACGATCGGTGAGGACGCGGCCGCCGAGCGTTCCTTCGTACACGCTGCTGATGTCGTCGATGTGATCGGCTTCGCCGGAGAAGGCGGTCTTGTCCTTCCACGTGTCGTTGCGCAGGCTGTCGCGCAGCGATCCGGAAAAGTCGTTGCCGCCCGACTTCGTGATCGTGCTGACGACGCCGCCGGTGAAGCGTCCGTATTCTGCCGAGATCGCGCCGCCGCTGAGAACGGTCGTTTCCTGAATCGCGTCCTCGATGAAGAGCGGCTGCGCCTGGCCGCGCAGGTTCTCGTTGACGACGACGCCGTTCACGAGGAACAGGTTGTCGAACGACTGCGCGCCGGAGATCACGATCTGTTGGTTCGGACCAGCGTCATTGACGCCGGGCGCGAGGAGCGCCGCGGTGTTGATCGTGCGGTTGAGCGTCGGCAGCTCGGCGATCGCGTCGCTCGTGAAGTTCGTGCTGACCTCGGTCGTCTCGAGCGCGGCCGGCGCCGAGGCCGTGACCGTGATCGCTTCGCTGACCGTCGTCGGCTTGAGGTCCGCATCCGCGCGGCTCGTCTGCGACAAGTTCACGCGCGTCTTCTTCGTCACGTTCTGCATGCCGCTCAACTCGAATGCGACGGAGTAGTCGCCCGGCGGCAGGCCGGCGAAGTTGTACGCGCCGCCATCGGCGGTGACGGTGCTTCGTGTTCCCTGAAGGGAAGGGGAGGACAACGTGACGGTGACGCCGGGAAGGCCGGCGCCGCTGGCCGTCACTGTGCCCACGAGATTACCGGAGGTACCCTGCGCGAACGCAGCGCCTCCGATCAATAAAAGGAGGGATAACAGCGCGAAAATGCGTGTGAAAGTCTTCATTCCTTCTCCTGATCCGATTGGGGACGATTGGTCCGGGATTGGCGCATTGTACGCCCGCCATGTTTCGGATTGGTTACGATTCAGGAGCTAACTGAAGAGTTCGGCGAGAGGGAGGGACCAGCCGGGAACTACGTCGCCGCCGGAGAGGGTATCGTTGATGGTGAGGCGGGTGGTGGAGGCAGGGGTGTAGACGGTGGCGCTTTGATTTCGCGGATTGATGACGATCACCATTTGCGTGCCGGCAGTGAGGTATTCGCGCACTTTCTCGTCTACTTCACTCCAAGTGTCATTCGGTGAGATGACTTCGACTGCGAGATCCGGACCGCCTGGAAAATATTTTCCGCTGCGGATCACGCGCTCGGCCCGCACAAATGACGCATCAGGTTCGCGGACTGTGTCGGGATTGCGTGAGAGCACATAACCCGTGCTGGAGGACGGAGTTTTCCCCAGTCTGTTCCGGCGAACATGATTCGAGAGATGTGTGGCAATCAGATCCGTGATGTTTCCGTGATCCCATCCCGCAGGCGACATCGTAATCAACTCTCCTCGCACGAGCTCATACCGATGCGCTCCGTCATCCGGCATCGCCAGCATCTCGTCCGCGGTCATCAACTTGGTCTCAGTTGGCAATCGGTTCCTCGATCACCCGCGGCACCAGGAGCACTTCGTCGCCTTGCATCGTCACGTCGATGCGGTCGGGGATGCTGTCTTTGTGTCGGATCATGTACTCCGACAGTTCGTCTTCGATGTAGCGCTGGATCGCGCGGCGCAACGGGCGCGCTCCGGAGTTCGTCTCTTCTTTCGCCTTCGACAGCAGCCAGTTCACGACAGAGTCGTCGACCGCGATCTGCACGTTCTTGTGCACGAGCGCGTGGTTGACGTCGTCGATGAGCAACTGGCAGATCGCGCGCAGCTCGGCGTCGGTCAGCGGGTTGAAGATGATGACTTCGTCGATGCGGTTGATGAACTCGGGCGAGAACTCGCGCTTGAGCTCATTGTGAATGAGCTGCTCCGCCGACTTCTGATCGGCGGCTTCGCCTTTCTCGCGGAAGCCCATGTGTCCCTTGGTCGCCAGATGCCGCGTGCCGAGGTTCGACGTCATGATGATCAGCGTGTTGCGGAAGTCGACTTGATTGCCGAGCGAGTCGGTGAGAATTCCGTCCTCGAGAATCTGCAGGAGGATATTCGCGATGTCGGGATGCGCCTTCTCGATCTCGTCGAGCAGCACGACGCTGTACGGATTGCGGCGCACGCGCTCGGTGAGCTGTCCGCCTTCTTCGTGGCCGACGTAGCCGGGAGGCGATCCGATCAGCTTCGACACCGCGTGCTTCTCCATGTACTCCGACATGTCGAAGCGGACGAGATGCTTCTGCGAGCCGAATAGGAACTCCGCGAGCCGTCGCGCGACTTCCGTTTTTCCGACGCCGGACGAGCCGAGGAAAATGAACGAGCCCATCGGACGATTCGGTGAGGCGACCCCGAGGCGCGAGCGGCGAATCGCGCGCGAGATCGACGTGATCGCTTTGTTCTGACCGACGATGCGCCGCATCAGAATCTCTTCCATGTTGATGAGCTTCGCCGCTTCGTCCGCTTCGATCGACGTGACCGGGATGTCGGTCCAGGAGCTGATGATCTCCTCGACGTCGCGCTGCGTCACTTCCATCATTTCGTCGCCGACCATCTCGCGCTCGGCTTTGAAACGCTCGATCTCTTCCTTCAACTCGATCTCACGCTCGCGCAGGAAGACGGCCTTCTCGAAGTCTTTGTCCGAGATCGCCTTCTTCATCTCCTTCACGATCGAGCGCGTTTCCGCTTCGAGCCGTCGCAGGTTCTGCGTGTCGGCGACGCGGCGCAGCTTCACCTTCGCGCCGGCTTCGTCGAGGATGTCGATCGCCTTGTCGGGGAAGAAGCGATCCGTGATGTAGCGATTCGATTGATACACCGCGGTACGAATCGCGGTGTCGCTGTACTTGACCTTGTGGAACGCCTCGTAGCGCTCCTTCACGCCTTCGAGGATCTGCAGCGTCTCGTCTTCCGTCGGCGGGTTCACGATGATGGCCTGGAAACGGCGCAGCAGCGAACGGTCTTTCTCGATGTAGCGGCGGTACTCGCGAATGGTCGTCGCGCCGATGCACGAGATCTCTCCGCGCGAGAGCGCGGGCTTGAGGATGTTCGCCGCGTCGAGCGAGCCTTCCGCGGAGCCGGCACCGATGAGCGAGTGGATCTCATCGATGAAGATGATGATGTCCTGGTTTTCCTTCAGCTCTTTGATGATGCCTTTGAGCCGCTCTTCGAACTGGCCGCGGTACTTCGTGCCGGCGACGATCAGCGAGAGGTCGAGCGAGAGGATGCGCTTGTTGGCGATGAAGAGCGGCACGTTGCCGTCGACGATCCGCTGCGCGAGCCCTTCGACGATCGCGGTCTTGCCGACGCCCGGCTCGCCCAACAGAATCGGATTGTTCTTCGTGCGCCGCGAGAGAATCTGGATGATGCGCTCGACTTCTTTCTCGCGTCCGATCAGCGGATCGAACTGCTGCGAGTGCGCCATCTGCGTGAGGTCGCGCGCGTACTCGGCGAGGAACGGCAGCTCTTTCTTCTGCTTGTCCGCCTCGCGCTCTTTGAGGATCGAGATCGTTTCCTCGCGCACGCCGTAGACGTTGAGTCCCTTCGCCGTGAGGATGCGCGCGGCCGTCGACGATTCGACGCGCAGGATTCCGATCAGCAGATGTTCGGTGCCGACGTACTGGTGCAGCATCGACTCCGCTTCATGCGCGGCATACGCGAGAATCTTTTTCGATTCCTCGGACAGCGGCAGTTCCGCGGAGGACGAAATGCGATCGACGAACAACCGGTCGCCTTCCACTTCCCGGCGGATCTGTTCCGGCTTGACGTTGAAGCGGGAGAAGATCTCTTTGATGATCTCCTCGCCTTCGCGGAGCACGCCGAGGAGGATGTGTTCCGACTCGATGACGCGCGATCCTAGCTTGGACGCTTCGTAGCGGGCGAAGAAGAGAGCGCGGCGAGCTTTCTCGTTGTATTTTTCGAACATGGGCCTGACGTTGAGCCGCTTTGCTTCCTTTCGAAGGAAGTCACTCCGTCTCTATTGTGGCACAACGTATCCCCGCGATCCGCTCTTCCGTGCGTGATCCATGCCGCACGGTTCAGTGATAACGCCTCTTCATCTCGAAGATCCGATCACATCGCGCCGCCAAATCGGGATTGTGCGTGACGATGACGGACGTCAGTCCGCGCTTGCGATGGCACTCGCGCATGAGCTCGAAGACGCGTTCGCTGGTCTCGAGATCAAGATTACCGGTCGGCTCGTCCGCTAAGAACAACACGGGCTCCGCGAGCAGCGCGCGCGCGATCGCCACGCGCTGTTGTTCGCCGCCGGAAAGTTGATTCGGAAAGTGACGCGCGCGCGGCTCAAGTCCGAGCTCGCGCAACAAAGCGCCGGCGCGATCGAGCGCCTCCTCGCGTTTCATCCGCGCGATCCACCCCGGCATCGCCACGTTTTCGACGGCCGTGAATTCCGGCAGCAGGTGATGAAACTGAAACACGAAGCCGACGTTGCGATTGCGGAAGCGCGCCAGCGCGTCGCCGTTCATCGACGTGACTTCCTGCGCGCCGACGACGACGCGGCCGGAGTCGGGACGATCGAGACCGCCGAGGAGATGGAGCAGCGTGGACTTCCCGATGCCGGACGGACCGACGATCGCGAGCATCTCGCCCTTTTCCACTGAGAGATTCAGTCCGCTGAAGACAGCGACCGGCACCTCGGCGTTGCGATACGTCTTCGAGAGCTGCAGCCCTTCGAGAAACGCCATTCGTCGCGATTATGGCACGCGGTACAATCAGGCCGCCTTTCGGTCTCCCCGCAGTCCAGCGAACAACCAATCGGAGGAAACGCATGTCCATCTTCCACCGTTCGATCCTCGTCTTTCTCGCGCTGCTCGTCACCGTCACCGCCTTCGCCCAGGGTCTCACCACCGGCACGCTCATCGGCACCGCCACGAGCGAAGGCAACCCGCTCCCCGGCGTCTCCGTCACCGCATCCTCGAGCAAGCTTCAGGGAACGCGCTCGACGACCACCGGCGACGGCGGCGGCTTCGTGTTTCCCGCGCTGCCGCCGGGCGACTACACCGTCACGTTCGAGCTCAGCGGCATGCAGAAGATCGAGAAGAAGGTGACGATCGCCGTCGCGCAAACGAGCCGCGCCGACGCCGATCTCAAAGTCGCCGCGGTCTCCGAAGCGCTGATCGTGACGGCAGCGGCGCCGCCCGCAGTCGAGACGGTCGAAATCGCGACCAACTTCACGCGCGACGAGATCAACCAGCTTCCCACCGGCCGCACGATCGACGACGTCACGCGCCTCGCGCCCGGCGTCAACGAGGCGGGGCCGAACAATCAGATCGTCATCTCCGGCGCGAACTCGTACGACAACCTCTTCCTCGTCGACGGCGTCATCGTCAACGAGAACCTGCGCGGACAACCGAACCCGCTCTACATCGAAGACGCAATCCAGGAGACGACAGTCCTCAGCGGCGGCATCTCCGCGGAGTTCGGACGCTTCACCGGCGGCGTGGTCAGCACGATCACGAAGTCGGGCGGCAACGACTTCTCGGGATCGATCCGCGACTCGCTGACGAATCCGAACTGGACGGAGAAGTCGGCGTTCACCGCGCAGGTCGATCCGATCGACGACGTCAACAGCTCGTATGAAGGAACGTTCGGCGGACGCATCATCCGCGACCGCCTCTGGTTCTTCGCCGCCGGCCGCTACACGAAATCCGATCTCTCCCGGCAGACGACGCTGACCAACATCCCGTATGTCTTCGGCAGCGAGGACAAGCGGTTCGAAGCGAAGTTCACGGGACAAATCACGCCGAAGCATTCGCTCGTCGGCGCGTACATCAACAGTAAGGACATCCGCGAAAACAACGTCAGCGGCGGACGCGTCGTCGATCTGCGCAGCCTCGCGCCGTTCAACCGCCCGCGTACGCTCTTCTCGTTCAATTACAACGGCATTCTCACCGACAAGCTGCTGCTCGAAGGTCAGCTGAGCCGGATGAACGACAAGTTCACGAACGGCGCGGAGACGCGTGATCTCATCGACGGCACGCTGCTCGTCGACGACGACGCCGGCGTGCGCGGATGGTCGCCGACGTTCTGCGGCTCGCCGTGTCCCGCGAAGCAGCGCAACAACCGCGGCTGGCTCGCGAAAGGCTCGTACTTCCTGTCAACGAGATCGGCCGGCAATCACAGCCTCTCCAGCGGCGTCGAAGAGTTCCGCCAGCTGCGCAACGAAAACAATTTCCAGTCCGGCAGCGACTTCCGCATCCACGGCAATTTCGTCTTCGTCAACGGACAGGAGTTCTTCACCGTCACGCCGGACAACGGACAGATCGAGTGGGACCCGGTGCCCGCGCTTTCGCAGACGTCCGACTTCGGCACGCGCTCGCTCTTCGTCAACGACCGATGGGACTTCACGAAGCACTGGAGCTTCAACGCCGGCGCGCGCTACGACAAAGCGTCCGGTGAAGATCAGGCCGGACACAAAACCGTCGACGACTCCGCGATCAGTCCGCGCCTCGCCGCGACGTACGACCTGCGCGGCGACGGACGCCAGCGCTTCGGCGCGACGTACGGCAAGTACGTTTCCAAAGTCGATCAGGGACCGGCCGACAACACCGCCACCGCCGGCCGCTACGCGTCGTATTACTGGGACTACAAAGGACCGATCATCAATCCGACAGGTACGCCGACGAGTCAGCTCGTGCCGATGCCCGAGTTGATCCGCCAGGTCTTCAATTGGTTCAACTCCGTAGGCGGCACGAACAACACCGCGCTCCTCAACAGCGTGTTCATCCCCGGCGTGACGACGCGCTTTGATCATTCGTTGAAGGCGCCAAGCATGACCGAGATGACGGTCGGGTACGCGATGCAGTTCGGCAAGGGCTACATGCGCGTCGACGCGATTCATCGCGACTGGACGGACTTCTATGTCGTCCGCCGCAGTCTGGCGACCGGAAAAGCAACGGGACCCGACGGCGATCTGTTCGATCAGGGCGTGATCGAAAACGCCAGTGCAGGTTTGAGCCGCGAATATCAGGGCCTGCAGCTGCAAGGCAACTATCGCTTCGCCCCCGCGCTGCTCCTCGGCGGCAATTACACGTGGTCGAAGCTGCGCGGCAACGTCGAAGGCGAGCAGCCGAGCTTCGCGACGACGTTCACCGACTTTCACAACTATCCCGAGTACACCGATTTCGAGCAGAACCACCCCGTCGGCTACCTCGGGCCGGACATGCGCCATCGCACAAACATCTGGCTCTCGTACGACCACGACCTCGGCTTCGGCCGCATGAACCTCACGCTCCTCGAGCGCTATCACTCCGCGCTGTCGTACTCCGCCGTCGCGACGATCGACGTGCGCAAAACATCGAGCAACGGTCCCGCGAACGGCGTCGTCAATCCGGGCTACGAAGTGCCGCCGTCGTCCGTCACGTACTACTTCAGCAAACGCGGCGCGTTCCGCGTCGATGACATCACCTCGACGGACCTCGGCATCAACTATTACGCGCCCGCATTTCACGGCGCGCGGTTCTTCGTCGAGGCTGACGTCCTCAATCTCTTCTCCGAGGAGGGCATCGAAGATCCCGACTTCGTCAACAAGACCGTGCTGACGCGCCGCAACAACTCGTCGACCGCGCGCTGCCTGCAATCCGACGGCACGACTCGCTGCCTCGCGTTCAATCCGTTCACCGATAAGCCGGTCGAAGGTGTCCACTACCGCAAGAGCACGGCGTTCGGCCAACCGACGTCGGAGCTCGCGTACCAGACGCCGCGTACGTATCGCATTTCGATTGGTCTAAAGTTCTGATCCATGCGACGCACGATCCTCGTCCTGCTCTGCTGCATCTCCGCAACTGCAGTTGCACAGACGAGGATCGCGCTCACCGGCGCGACGCTGATCGATGGACGCGGCGGCGCGCCGGTGAACCACGCGAACGTCATCGTCGCCAACGGCAAGATCGAATGCGCGGGCGCGGACTGCGCGGTGCCGAAAGACGCGAAGGTCGTCGACGCGAAAGGCATGTGGATCACGCCCGGACTCGTCGACTCGCACGTGCACTTCTCGCAAACCGGGTGGGCGGACGGGCGGCCGGACGCGCTCGACGTGCGCGCGCAGTATCCGTACGAGAACACGATCGCCGATCTGAAGACGCATCCCGAGCGATTCGCACACACGTACCTCTGTTCGGGCGTAACCGGTGTGTTCGACGTCGGCGGTTACCCTTGGACGCTGCAGCTCGCGTCGCGATTCGAGAAGGACACGAGCGCCCCGCACATCAGCGCGGCGGGACCGCTGCTCTCGACGCTCGATCACTGGCTGAACCTTCCGGCCGAGCGGCAGTTCATCCATCTGAAAGACGAAGTGAGCGGCCGCGACGGCGTGAAGTACCTGGCGTCGCAAGGCGCGAAGGCGATCAAGGTCTGGTACATCGTCACCAACTCGCTGCCGGTCGATCAATCGGAGCCGTTCGTCACAGCCGCCGGCGACGAAGCGGCGAAGCGAGGACTCCCGCTCATCGTGCACGCGACCGGACTCGTCGAAGCGAAAGCAGCGCTGCGCGCTGGCGCGAAGCTGCTCGTGCACAGCGTGTGGGACCTGCACCTCGACGACGAATTCATCGCGCTCGCGAAAAAGAACGGCACGATCGTCACGCCGACGCTCACCGTCGCCGACGGCTACGGCCGCATGTTCGCGTCCGTCGTCGGCGAGATCGCGATCGTCCCCGACGATCCGAACCGCTGCGTCGACGCGCAGACGGTCGCGAAAGTGAAGGCGACGCCGAAGATGAAGGATCCGTCGATCACGGTCGCGCAGGTGCTGAACCGCGAGCAACGCACGCGCGAGCTCGCACAGATCGCGGCGGACAACCTGATGGAGCTCGTCGACGCGGGCATTCCGATCGCCACCGGCACCGACGCCGGCAATCCGCTCACGCTGCACGGCGTGTCGATGTACGCGGAGATGGAGGCGATGCAAAAGGCCGGCATGACGCCGATGCAGGTGATCGTCTCGTCGACCGCCATCGCCGCGCGCGCCGCGCGATTCGACGACGTCACCGGCACGATCGAAAAAGGCAAAGACGCGGACCTGCTGCTGCTCGACGCCGATCCAACGCACGACGTGAAGAACTTCCGGCGCGTCCGCTTCGTCATGCGCGCCGGCGTGCTGCGCAGCATCGCGGAGCTCAGCGCGATGGCTCGATGAGCGCGATGTGTCGCGCGCTCCACGCGCGGCCTCGCTTCTCGAGGATGCCGACCGATACCGGCAGGTGAAACCGCCGCGGTCCCGCGCTCGCGGGATTGAAGTACCACACGCCGTTCAGCGACGCGTTGAACTGCATGTGACTGTGTCCGAAGATCACGATGTCGGCTGGCGCCTTCTTCAAGGACGCGACGACGCGCGGCGCCGGCTTCTCCGGGTTCGGCAGGATGTGCGTGAGCAGCACGCGCAATCCGCCGACGTCCGCACGCACGATCTCTTCGCCCGTGGCGTCGTCGTTGTTCCCTTGGACGAACGTCAGCGGCGCGATCGCGCGCAACGCATCGAGCACATGTTTACCGCCGATGTCGCCCGCGTGCACGATCGCGTCAACACCTTTGAACACGCTCGCAACTTCAGGACGAACGAGTCCATGCGTGTCGGAGATGACGCCGATTCGAAACCGCATACACTTACCCCGCCATCATGACACTCGCAATTGCACTGGGGGTTCTCATGTCCACCGCCGCCGCCACGCCCTCGCTGGGCCAACGTATGGACCAGCGCATCGATGACGCCGCCGCGCGCGTCGAACAGAAGGTCATCGCCTGCCGGCGCGACATCCACGAGCATCCCGAGCTCGGCAATCGCGAAATGCGCACGGCGAAGCTCATCGCTGACCGTTTGCGCGAGCTCGGCATCGAAGTGAAAGAGAACGTCGCGCACACCGGCGTCGTCGGACTCCTGCGCGGCGGCAAACCGGGACGCGTCGTCGGACTGCGCGCGGACATGGACGCGCTCCCCGTCACCGAGCAAGTCGATCTCCCGTTCGCGTCCAAAGTGCGCACGACTTACAACGGCCAGGAAGTCGGCGTGATGCACGCCTGCGGGCACGACGCGCACGTCGCCATCCTCCTCGGCGTCGCCGAAGTCCTCTCCGGCATCCGCGATCAACTCTCCGGCACCGTCAAATTTCTCTTCCAGCCCGCCGAGGAGGGCGCGCCGCAGGGCGAAGAAGGCGGCGCGGAGCTGATGGTGAAAGAAGGCGCGCTCGAGAATCCGAAAGTCGACGCCGTGTTCGGACTACACGTGACGTCGCGCTATCCCGTCGGCGAGATCGCATACAAGCCGGAAGGGATGATGGCCGCGGTCGACTCGTTCAAGATCATCGTCAAAGGAAAACAGACGCACGGCGCGTATCCGTGGCTCGGCGTCGATCCGATCGTCGTCGCCTCGCAGATCGTTCTCGGCCTGCAAACGATTCCGAGCAGACAAGTCGACTCGACACTCGCGCCGTCCGTCGTCACCGTCGGCGCGATCCACGGCGGTGTGCGCAACAACATCATCCCCGACAGCGTCGAAATGATCGGCACCATCCGCTCGCTCGACGCGAAGATGCGCGACGACATTCACGCCCGCATCAAACGCACCGTCGAGAACATCGCCGCGAGTGCCGGCGCGACCGCCGAGCTGACCATCACGACCGGATACCCGATCACCTACAACGATCCCACGCTCACTGAGAAAATGGCGCCGACGCTGCGCCGCGTCGCCGGCTCGAGCAACGTGCGGGTCGTCAACGCGACGTTGGGCGCGGAAGACTTCTCGTTCTTCCAGCAGAAAGTGCCGGGACTCTTTTTCTGGCTCGGCACGCGCCCGAAGAATCAGACAGCCGAAGAAGCGGCGTCGAATCACTCGCCGCTCTTCTACGTCGACGAAAGCGGACTCGGATTAGGCGTGCGCGCGATGGCACACGTCGCCGTCGATTACTTGCGACAGTAAGTGGAGCGGCGCCCGCCCTCGGGCGCCGAATTGCGAGCGGCCCGAATCTGGCGCGTCCTTTCGGCGGCCGAGGGCGGCCGCCGCTCCACAGCTAGGAGCCTGCGCGGCAGAAACGACGATCTCAGGCGCGTTGCGCCGCTCGAAGTCGCAGGTCGTGACGTGGCGACAAGCATGCCGCGAGGCGGAGCAATCCACGCAGCCGCCCGTGGCGGCTAACGCGGCATCATCTGCTTGAGACGCGTGAAGTAGTCCGCGCCCGACAGCCACTGCCCGCCGTCGATCACGAGATTCTCGCCCGTGACGTACGCGGCATAGTCGCTCAGCAGATACACCGCCGCGTTGACGATCTCCTCCATCAATGCGAAGCGCCGCACCGGAATCGTCTTGCGGATCCCTTCGACGATCGCCGGATCGGGAAACAGCCGCGACGACGCGCCCGGCGTATCGACCGGCCCCGGCGTGATGCAATTCGCACGGATTTTGTGGCGCGCCCATTCGACGGCTAGCGTGCGCATCATCGCCAGCACTCCCGCCTTCGCCGATGCCGAATGAATTACCCCCGGCCCGCCCGTCCACGCGTAATTCGCGATCACGGAGAGCATCACCCCGCCCTTCCCGCTCGCAATCATCTTCTTCCCGACCGCACTCGAACAGTAAAACGTCCCGTTCAGCACGATCCCGATCACCGAGTTCCACCCGTTCACCGACAACTGATCCGACGGCACGACGAAATTGCCCGCGGCGTTGTTTACCAGAAAATCGATCTGCCCGAAATCCGTCGCGACCTTGTCCGCCATCGCGCCGACTGCTTCCGCATCGCGAACATCGAGCGCGTGATACGAAGCCGCATCCGCGCGCCCCGTCTCCGACCGGATCTCCTCGACCGCCTTTGCGAGGTTCTCCTCCTTGCGGCTGACGAGCACGACCCGCCCGCCCAACCGCGCAACCTCGCGCGCAATCGCGTTCCCGATCCCCGTGGCTCCGCCCGTGATGATGCCGACGCGGCCGGCGAAACTTTGTTCTGGAAGCATGCGACCTCTTTTCAGATGAGGATTAAGCCGGCGTCGGTGAAGTGCCGGAAGTCGCGATCATATGTGATGAGGGGGACTCGCGCGTCAATGCACGCCTGAGCAATGAGACAGTCGCCGAGCGCTCCTTTATATCCCTGGCTCTTCAGCCACGCGCGTGTCAATCCTGCCCGTTTCCAATATCCGTCGCGAAGCGGCAGCAGCGGCAACACGCGAATCGTCGCGGATTTGTCGACCGGCAGCCGCGGGTCGCTGAGCACCTCGCTTAGCACCGGAGGCGGTAAGAGGAGCCGACCCTGCTCAAAAAATCGCCGCAGCAGCGCGATTTTTTCGTCGAGCTTTCCTTCGAAGAACGCGTGAACGGCGTTCGTATCCGCGGCAGCTATCGTTCTTCCAGCCGCAAGTTCTGCCACGAAATCGACCACTTCACCGTCCCGACGATTTCCAGTGCTCTTTCGTAAACGCCATCACGAAAAGCCTGCTCACATCGACGCATGGCTTCTACATGCGCCTGGTCCTTTTCCTCGGGCGTCAGTTGCGCCGCAAGAATCTCGTCCCACAGGAGATCCGTTTGGCTTTTTTCTTCGACCTTCGCAGGTGCCATGCGAACATTCTCCCTCGGTATCCGGTGATACGGCAAATGCAATAATCCCAATCATGCGCGTCGTCGCTGCATTCCTCACCCTCGCCCTCCTCGCCTGCGGCGCGGAGAAAAAGGACCGGCCGGTGAGTGAGCCCGGCGAGAAGTTGTATGCAATGCGCGGCATCGTCCTGTCGCGCAGTGCGGAGGACAACTCGCTGAAGATCGACCACGAGGCGATTCCGGGATTCATGGAAGCGATGACGATGGACTATCCGGTGCGTGGCGCGAAGGTCGGGTCGTTGCCGGCAGACAGGAGTCGCATCGAAACGAAGCTCCACGTGACAGAACGGTCGTACTGGATCACGGACGTCAAAGCGGTCCGATGAGCAGTGTGGTCGCGAGCGCTCCGGCCTCGATGCGCGTATTGGCTTCGACGACCGCGAGTCCGTTCGCGCCGGTCATCGACGTAAGCGAGCCGGAGCCTTGCGACGCGAGCGGCTGCGCGATCAACTCGCCATCCTTCGCGAAGATGCGCACGCGGAAGTAAACGCGTCGGTCGGCGGCGCGCAGCGGCGCGGTGAGTCGCACGCGCACTTCGGAGGGAAGGAGCGACCCTTCCTCGCCTGCGGCTTTCCGAAGGGCGGCAGCGACGAAGAGGTGAAAGGAGACGAAGCAGGAGACGGGGTTCCCCGGGAGTCCGAAACAGATCGAATCGCCGAGACGCGAGAGGACGACCGGCTTGCCGGGCTTCATCGCGACTCTCCAGAACTTCGTCTCAGCGCCGAGGGCGTCGAGCGCGTCTTTGACGAAATCGAACGCGCCGACGGAGACGCCGCCCGACGTCACGATGAAGTCGCACGACGCGGCTTCGCGCAGCGCGGCGATCGTCGCTTCGCGCGTGTCGGGCACGATGCCGAGGACGCGCGGCGTGGCGCCGGCGGCGCGGACGAGCGCAACGAGAAGCGGCGCGTTGGTGTTGACGATTTTTCCCGGCGCGCGTGACTCGGTGACGTCGATCAGCTCATCGCCCGTCGAGAGAATCGCGACCTCCGGTTTGCGTCCGACTTCGACCGAAACTTTCTGCACGCCGGCGAGCACCGCGATCTCTGCTGCGCCGATGCGCGTGCCGCGCTTCAACACGACGTCGCCCGCGCGCATGTCCTCGCCTCTTTTGCGAACGTTCGCGCCGCGCGCCAATGCGCTCTGCACTTCGACGAAGTCGACCCCGCCATTGGTCAGCTCGACCTGCACGACCGCATCCGCGCCTTCGGGCACATACGCGCCCGTCATGATGCGCATCGCCGTTCCGCTCTCGACGCGCGACGTTGCGAGATGTCCGGCGGCGATCGTCTCGATCACCCGCAACCGCCCCGGCAGATCCTCCGCGCGCACGGCGTAGCCGTCCATCGCGCTGTTGCCCGCCTCCGGCGCGTCGAACGGCGCGATCACGTCCTCTCGCAGCACACGGCCGAACGCGTCGTCGAAACGCACGCTCTCCGCGCCGAGGATCGCCACTTCGGCAAGCACGCACGCCTGCGCTTCTTCGACTGTGAGCACGCCGCGATCATACGCAAGTGCCGGTGTAGGGCAGGCTTTCCAGCCTGCCACCAGGGGGCGGGCTGGAAAGCCCGCATCACACCCACAATCGTTCTCTCCGCCATCCGCCATCCGCCATCCGCCATCCGCCATCCGCCATCCGCCATCTGCCATCTGCCATCTGCCATCTGGTCAATATAGCCACCATGTGTATAATCGTCGCGTGTATAGCCAGGATGAGATCGACTCGCTGCTTCCGCTGCCACCCGCCACGTTCCACATCCTCGTCGCGCTGAGCGACGGGGAGCGTCACGGATACGCGATCATTCAGGACGTCGAGTCGTCCACCGACGGCGAGCTGCGGCTCTCCGCCGGCACGCTCTATCGCTCGATCGCGCGCATGGTCGAGCAGGGACTGATCGCCGAGACCACGAAGAAATCCTCGCGCCGCGACGACGATCAGCGCCGCCGCTACTACCACGTCACTTCGTTCGGCACCGCCGTCGCGCGCGCCGAGATGCGCCGCCTCACCCGCCTCGTCCGCCTCGGCCGCGCCAGCGGCCTCACTCCGGAGAACGTCTGATGCGCTTCTATCGCCTGCTCCTGCATCTCTATCCATCCACATTCAGCCGCGACTACGAAGACGAACTGACGGACGTCTTCCGCGAGCGCGTGCGCGGCGCGAACCTGCTGCGCGTGCTCTTCGCCGCAATGGCCGACATCGTGCCGAACGCGATCGCCGCGCATTGGGAGCTGCTCGTCTTCGATCTCCGCTTCGCATTCCGCTCGCTGATGCGCACGCCGGGCTTCGCGATGACCGCGATCCTCGTCGCCGCCCTCGGCGTCGGCGCAAACACGGTTGCGTTCTCGCTCGCCGACTTCGTCCTCTTCCGCCCGCTGCCGCTCGTGCGCGCGGACCGGCTCGTGAAAATCTGGGAAAAGCCGCCCGACGGCAGCCGCAACGAAATGTCGCCGGCGAACTATCGCGACTTCACGACCGGCGCGCGCTCGTTCAGCGGCACGGCGGCGTACTCGCACCGGACGGCGAATCTCACCGAGCAGGGCGAGCCGAGGCGAGTGGACCTGACGCTGGCGACTCCGGAGCTCCTGCCGCTGCTCGGCGTGCAGCCGATTCTCGGACGTACGTTCACGGCTGCGGACGCAACGTCGACGGACACGGTCGTGCTCAGCTACGGACTCTGGAAGTCGCAGTTCGGCGGCGACCGCGCGATCCTCGGCCGCGTCGTCCGCCTCGACGGCACGCCGCACACCGTCATCGGCGTGATGCCGGCATCGTTTCAGTTTCCGACTCGCGATAGCGAAGGTTGGATCCCGCTCACGTTCCGCGAAGAAAACTACCAGGATCGCACCGACACGTTTCTCGAAGTCGTCGCGCGTCTGCGCGACGGCGTATCGATCGAGCAGGCGCGCAGCGAGATCGAAGTGCGCGCGAAAAATGTCGAGCGCAAGAATCCGAAAGATAACGAAGGCCTCGGCGCGTGGGTGATGGACCTGCGCGGCGAGACGCCGCGCAACGCGCGCATGCTCGTCCTCGCGCTTTGCGGCGCAGCTGTCTGCATCCTGCTGCTTTCCTGCGCGAACCTCGCGAGCCTTTTCCTCGCGCGCGGCACGCATCGCGCGCGCGAGCTCGCCGTTCGCTCCGCGCTCGGCGCGGGACGCGAGCGCATCGTGCGGCAGCTGATGACCGAGAGTTTCGTCGTCTCCGCGATCGGCGGCATCGTCGGCATCATCGCCGCCGCACTCGCGGTGCCGCTGTTCGCGAAGCTGGTCCCGAGAACGCTGCCGGTCGCCAACTATCCGAGCATCGACCTGCGCGTCCTGGCGATGGCCATCGGCTTCGTTCTCGTCACCGGACTCGCCTTCGGCGTGTTGCCGGCGATGCGCGCGTCGCGCGGAAGCGACTTCGACGCGCTGCGCACCGGAGTACGGAGTGGCGGCGGACGGACGCAACGTTTGCGATCGGTGCTCGTCGTCATCGAGATCGTCGCGTCGGTCGTGTTGATGATCTCCTCCGGACTGCTGCTGCGCGCGGTGTGGAACATTCAAAACCGAGCGCCGGGATTCAGTGCGGACAACGTACTGGTTGTCGGCACCGCTCTGCCGATGCCGAAATACGAAAACGTCGCGCCGCGCGCGCGCTTTTACGAACAGGTGCTGAGCGAAGTGCGCGCGCTGCCCGGCGTAAAGAGCGCCGCGTACATCACCGGCCTGCCGATGCAGATGACCGGCGGCATCTGGGCCGTCGGCATCAACGGTCAGGAACCGATCCGCAACGGCGACTACGACGTGAGTCTTCGCTACGCGACGCCGCAGTTTTTCGCGACGTTGCAGATTCCGCTGCTGCGTGGACGCGACATCGCGAACGCCGACGATCAAACGCATCCGAGCGTCGCCGTCGTCAGCGACTCGTTCGTCAAACAGTACTGGCCGGGACAGGACCCGATCGGCAAGCAGTTCAAAGTCGCGACGATGGACCGCACGATCGTCGGCGTCGTCGGCGACTTGAAAGTGCGCGGACTCGAGCGCCAGAGCGAGCCGCAGGTGTATCTGCCGTACCAGCAGGTGAAAGACGGCGACATCATCGGATACACGCCGAAGAAGCTGGTCGTGCGCACGGCCGGTGCGACGCAATCCCTCGTCACTCCGATCCGTCACATCGTGCAGCGCGCCGATCCGGAACAGCCGCTGTCGGACATCAAAACGATGGAGACGATCCTCAGCGACGACACCGCCGCGCGCGTCACACAAGTGCGACTGCTGGGCGCGCTCGCTGCGATCGCGCTGCTCATCGCCGGCATCGGCATCCACGGACTGCTCACCTACAACGTCTCGCGACGTGTGCCCGAGATCGGCGTGCGTCGCGCGCTCGGCGCGCAAGTCAGCGGCATCGTCGCGCTCGTCGTGCGCGAAGGCGTCGTCATGGCCACGGTCGGTGTCGCGATCGGCGCGTTGCTCGCGTACGGAGCCGCGCGCTCGATGGCCGCGCTGCTCGCGGGCATCCGCCCCGCGGATCCGCTCACGTTCACGCTCGCGTCGTTGCTCTGCGTCGCGACCGTGCTCGTGGGTTGCGCGCGCGCGGCGCTGCGGGCCGCCCATGTTGATCCGGCCCGCGCCCTGCGCGTCGAATAGTGAGCGGCGGCCGCCCTCGGCCGCCGAAGGGTTCCCGGCGCCCAAGGGCGGGCGCTGCTCCACTATAGAATCGCTTTTTGCAAGGGAGCCCATCCGATGACTGCCACTCTTCCGCTCGAATCGCAGACCACGGCGACGCGCACCGATCGCATTCCGGTCGCCGTTCTCGGCGCCACCGGCTCCGTCGGGCAGCGATTCATCCAGCTCCTCGAAAACCATCCGTGGTTTCGCCTCCACGAAGTGGTCGCGTCCGAGCGCAGCGCCGGAAAAACGTACGGCGACGCCGCCGACTGGCGACTCGACTCGCTCCTGCCGCGTGACGCGTCGAAGCTGATCGTCAAAGACCTCGGCGCCGGTCTCGAGTCGCGCCTTCTTTTCTCAGGGCTCGATTCCTCGGTTGCAGGCGAAGCCGAGGAGGAGTACGCGAATCGCGGATGCGCCGTCATCTCCAACTCGCGCAATCACCGCATGGATGACGACGTGCCGCTGCTGATTCCCGAGATCAATGCCGATCACGTCGGCGCGATCGAAGTGCAGCGGAAACGGCGGCTCGGATACATCGTCACGAACCCGAACTGCAGCGTGATGGGACTGGCGATGGTCCTCGCGCCGCTCGAGCGCGCATTCGGCGTCGACAAGGTGCAAGTCACGACCATGCAGGCGATCTCCGGCGCGGGCTATGCCGGCGTCGCGTCGTACGCGATCCTCGACAACGTGATCCCGTTCATCGGCGGCGGCGAGGAAGACAAGATCGAGAAAGAGCCGCGCAAGATCCTCGGCAAGTGGGACGGCGCGCATCACATCGACGCGCAGATGACGATCTCCGCGCAGGTGAATCGCGTCCCGACGATCGACGGACATCTGATGACGATCTCCGTGAAGCTGCGCGACCATGCGTCGGTTGAAGACGTGCGCGCAGCGATCGAGTCGTTCAGCGGCGAGCCGCAAGCGCTCGGACTTCCATTCGCGCCCAAACATCCGCTGCACTACATCGACGCGCCCGACCGTCCGCAGCCGCGGCTCGATCGCGATCGCGAGCGCGGCATGGCCGTCAGCGTCGGCCGCCTCCGCCCGTGCAACGTGCTCGACCTGCGCATGGTCGCGCTCGTGCACAACACGATTCGCGGCGCCGCGGGCGCGGCGATCCTCAACGCGGAGCTGTTGCAGGCGCGGGGACTGCTGTGAGGCGACGGATGGCGGATGGCAGATGGCGGATGGCAGAAGCGCCACACGGGTGGCGGGGCCATCTGCCATCTGCCATCTGCCATCGGGACGGGCGGCAGCGATGATCGTCATCAAGTTCGGCGGCACCTCGGTCGGCGACGCGGACCGCGTCGCGAATGCGATCGAGATCGTCGCCGAGCGCAGGCAGCGCAAGCCGATCGTCGTCGTCTCCGCGCTCTCCGGCGTCACGAACAACCTCGTCGATGCGTCCGAGGCCGCGTGCTCGCAGGACCCGAAGCGCGTGCGCGAGATCATCGCCGCGGTGCGCCAGCGGCACGAAGACGTCGCGCTGCAGCTCGTGCAGCAGAAGTCCGATTTCTTCGAGTCGTTCATCAAGCAGCTCGACAAACAGATCGAGGAGATCGACACGATCCTGCGCGGCATCGCGCTCCTCGGCGAGATCACGCCGCGCGCGCGCGACAAAGTGATGTCGATCGGCGAGAAGCTGTCATCCGTCCTGTTCGCGTACACGATGATGATGCGCGCGCTGCCGGGCGAGCATGTGCATTCCGAGGAAGTGATCTGGACCGATGACCGCTTCGGCGGCGCGACGCCGGACATGGCGAAGACGCGCGACGCCGCGCAGCGCGTGCTGATGCCGCTCCTCGAGCGCAATCGCATTCCGGTGATGGGCGGCTTCATCGGCCGCACCGAAGCCGGCGCGACGACCACGCTCGGACGCAACGGATCGGATTACAGCGCCGCGATCGTCGGCGCGGCCCTCGGCGCAAGCGAAGTGCAGATCTGGACGGACGTCGACGGACTGCTCACGTGCGATCCGCGCCTCGTGCGCGGCGCGCGCGTCATCGATCGCCTGTCGTTCGACGAAGCCGCGGAGCTCGCATCGTTCGGCGCGAAGCTGCATCCGCGCACGCTCGAGCCGGCAATCGCGGAGAACGTTCCGGTGCGCGTCCTCAACACGCACAACCCCGCTTCGCAGGGGACGCTGATCACGCGCGTCGTCGAGAACGCGCCCGCCGGGCCGCGCTCGATTGCGCGCAAGAAAGGCATTGCCGTCGTGCACATCTCGTCGAACAAGATGCTCGGCGCACACGGATTTCTCGCGCGCCTCTTCGACGAATTCGAGCGGCTCGCGATCTCGGTCGATCTCATCACGACGTCCGAAGTGTCGGTGTCCGTGACGGTCGACGACACGCAGAACCTCGACAAACTGGAAGCGCGCTTGCGCGAAGTCGCGGACGTGAACGTCGAAGCCGATCAGTGTGTCATCGCTGTCGTCGGAACGGACCTCCTCGCCGATTCCGCTGTCGGCGTGCGCGTGTTCGAGGCGCTCCGCGGCATTCGCCTGAAGATGGTCTCCCTCGGACGCTCCGGTCTCAATCTCAGCCTCGTCGTCGACAACGCCGACGCCGATCGCGCGGTCGAGTCGATTCATCACGCGCTCTTCGAGGCGCCCGTCGCCGTATGAGAGGCGGATGGCAGATGGCAGATGGCGGATGGCAGAAGAGGGTGCCGGGTGGTGGGGCCATCTGCGATCCGCCATCTGCCATCCGGGAGGACGTGCGGTGAAGATCGCGCTGCACGGCTACGGCAAGATGGGACACGCCGTCGAGCGCGTCGCGAAGGAAACGGGACACGAGATCGTGCAGCCGGCCGACGCCGTGGTGCTGATCGATTTCTCTAACGCGAGCGTGCTCGATCGCGCGATCGCGACCGCGATCGACAACCACCTCGACCTCGTCATCGGCACGACCGGCTGGAACGATCGCCTCGACGAAGTGCGCGACCGCGTGAAGAACATCGGCTGCGTCTACGCATCGAATTTTTCGCCCGGCGCAAATGCCGTGTTCGCGCTGGCGCGGCGCGCGGGAGAACTGTTCGCGCGCTTCCCGCAATACGCGGCGGGGATGGAAGAGCGGCATCACGCGCAGAAGAAAGACGCGCCGAGCGGAACGGCGCTGCGCATTGCGTCCGAGGTGCAGCAGGGAAGCGGGGGAACATTCGATCCGCCGATCGCGGCGCTGCGCGTCGGCGCGGAATTCGGACTGCACACGCTCTACTTCGACTCGCCCGATGATCTCGTCGAGATCACGCATCGCGCGCGCGGCCGCGACGGATTCGCGCGCGGCGCGATCTTTGCGGCGGAGCTCGTGCGAGGGAAAAAGGGATTGTTTCGATTTGATGAATTGCTGGGAAGGGAATAGGACAAATAGGACCTCTAGGACAGATAGGACGCCGATGTCCTATGCGTCCTATCTGTCCTATTCGTCCTAGTTGGAGTTAAACACATGTTTCGTGGCGTCGGCACCGCACTGGTCACTCCGTTCCAATCCGACGGCACCCTCGATGAGGGCGCGCTGGCGCGTTTCGTCGATTGGCAAATCGATGAAGGCGTGAACTTTCTCGTGCCGTGCGGCACCACCGGCGAGAATCCGGCGCTGAGCGCGGAGGAACATCGCCGCGTCGTCGAGATCACGGTGCAGCGCGCGAAGGGGCGCGTGCCCGTCCTCGCCGGCGCGGGCAACAACAACACAGCGCGCGCGGTCGAGCTCGCGGAGCTCGCCATCGACCTCGGCGCCGACGGCGCGCTCACGATCACGCCGTACTACAACAAGCCGACACCCGACGGACTGCGGCGGCACTTCGGCGCGCAGGCCGAGGCGATCGAGAAAAAGAAAAGCGGCTTCCCGATGGTCATGTACAACGTTCCCGGACGCACGGGACTGAACATGACGGCGGAGACGACGCTGCGCATGGCGCGCGAGATCCCGAACATCTGCGGCGTGAAAGAAGCGTCGGGAAACATGGAGCAGATCCTCACGATCCTCCGCGATCGTCCCGAAGGATTCCTCGTCATCAGCGGCGACGACGCGTGGACGCTGCCGCTGCTGGCAATGGGCGGCGACGGCGTGGTCTCGGTCGCGAGCAACGAAGTGCCGCGGCTGATGCGGCAGATGGTCGACCGTCGCGACCTCGACATTCACAATCGATTGCTGCCGCTGCTGACCGGCAACTTCATCGAGTCGAGTCCGATCCCGGTGAAGACCGCGCTGAAGATGATGGGCATCCTCGAAAGTGATACGGTTCGTCCGCCGCTCGCGCCGATTACCGACGCGAATCGCAAGAAACTCGAGGCGATCCTGCGCGAATGCGGCCTCTTGCCGTCATGATCACCATCGAAGAGCGCGTGAAAGCGCTGAAGACGTACACCGAGCGCGATCGCCCCGAGGCGGTCAAGACGATCAGTCTGCTGCTCGTCGAATTGGAGAAAGGGAACGCGCGAGCGGCCGCGCGCGACGAAGACGGCGTGTGGCGCGCGAACACGTGGGTGAAGGAAGGAATCCTCGCCGCGTTTCGCTGGGGCGTCGCCGCCGAGTTCGCGTCGGGTGCACTGTCGTTCGTCGACAAAGACACGATCCCGCCGCGTCGCTTCAAGGCCGCCGACGGAATCCGCATCGTGCCCGGCGGCTCGTCGATCCGGCGCGGCTCATACATCGCCAGGAGCGTGGTCATGATGCCGCCCGCGTTCGTCAACGTGGGCGCGTACGTCGACGAGAAGACGATGATCGATTCTCATGCGCTGGTCGGCTCGTGCGCGCAAATCGGCAAAGGCGTGCACATTTCCGCGGCCACGCAGATCGGCGGCGTGCTCGAGCCGGTCGGAAGTCTGCCGGTCATCATCGAAGACGACGTGATGGTCGGCGGCAACTGCGGTATTTACGAAGGAACCGTCGTGCGCTCGCGCGCCGTCATCGGCGCAGGTGTCGTGCTCACGAAATCGACGCGCGTCTACGACCTGGTGCGCGGCCAGATCTATCGCGGCAGCGCCGAGCGCCCGCTGGAAATTCCGTACGCCGCGGTCGTCATTCCGGGTTCGCGTCCGGCGGAAGGCACGTTCGCCGAAGAACACGGTCTCAATATCGCGACGCCAATCATCGTGAAGTACCGCGACGACAAAACCGACGGCGCGACGGCGCTGGAAGAAGCCCTTCGGTGAAAGCCGATCGCCTCGCGAACATCGAGCTCTCGCTCATCCGCCAGATCAACGCGCTCGCCACGCCCTACTCCATCAACCTCGGCATCGGCGAGCCGAATCTCGCGCCCGATGACACGCTGCGCGAATTCGCCGCGCGCGCCGCGACGCTGCCGTGGCAATACTCCGCGAACGCGGGCACGCTGTCGCTGCGCAAGAAATTGTGCGAGGGAACGGAGTTCGATCCGAAGACCGAGGCGTGCGTCACCGCGGGCACGCAGGAAGCGCTGTTCGCGATCTTCACCGCGTACGTGAATCCCGGCGACGAAGTGCTCGTGCCGAATCCCGGCTTCGTGTCGTACGCGACGCTCGCGCGCATCTGCGGCGCAACGCCCGTTACGTATCAGCTCGATCCGCCGGAGTGGCACATTGACGTCGACGCGCTGCGAAAAAAGATCACGCCGAAGACGAAGCTGATCGTCGTCAACTCGCCGTCGAATCCCCTCGGCTCGGTGATCGATCGCGAGACATTGCAGGTGATCGCGGACACCGGCGTGCTCGTCGTCAGCGATGAGATCTATCGCGAGATCTGGTACGACGCGTGGCCGGCGTCGATGGTCGGCATGGGCGACAACGTGATCCTGATGAACGGCCTCTCGAAGAGCCACGGCATGACCGGCCTGCGCCTCGGGTGGATTCTCGCGCGCGCCGATGTGATGCAGCCGATCGTCACCGCGCATCAGTACATCGCCACGTGCGCGTCCGTTTTCTCGCAGGCGCTCGCGGAGATGATCTTCGATCATCGCGAATGGAACGAGCAGTGGCTCGCCGGCGTGCGCGAGCAGTTCGCGGCGCAGCGCGAAGCAGCGTTGTACGCGATCCGCCACGAGCTCGACACCGAGCTCGATCCGCCACGCGGCGCGTTCTACGCGTTCGTGCCGATGCCTGCGTGCAACACGGTGGAGACCGCGAAAGAGCTCGCGACCGACGCCGCGGTGCTCGTGATTCCGGGAATCGCGTTCGGGAAAATGGGACAGGGATTCGTGCGGGTCTCGTACGCCGCGCCCGTCGATCAGATAGCGACCGGAATCGAGCGCATCGGACGATGGTTGCGCGCAAAGGAAAGATGAAGGCAGAAGGCAGAAGGCAGAAGGCAGAAATAAGAAAGCGCCGAGGCACTCGTCTCGCGGTCTTTCTCACTTCTGCCTTCTGCCTTCTGCCTTCTGCCTTCATTGCTCTCCCAGTTCACGCCCAAACGCCCGATTACTCCCAGTGGAACCGCGTCCTCTCCACGTACTACAACCCCGCGAAAGGCATGGACTACCGTGCGCTCAAAGCGCGCGACTTCAAGACCGTGCAGTCGCTGCGACAGCAGCTCGGCAAAGTGAACGTCGCCGCGCTCGATCGCAAGTCGCAGCTCGCGTACTGGATCAACGTCTACAACATCAACACCGTCGCTACGGTGCTCGAGGCGTATCCGGTCGACTCGATCCGCGACATCTCGACGGATCTCATCATCCGCCTCAACGTTTTCAAGAAAGAACGCATCCCGTTCGGAAACGTCCAGCTTTCACTCGACGCCGTCGAGAACGGAAAGATTCGCGAGGGCTTTCACGATCCGCGCATTCACTTCGCGATCAACTGCGCGGCGAAAACGTGTCCGCCGATCCGGATGGAGGCGTTCAGCGGCCTGAGGCTCGACGCGCAGCTCGACGATCAGGCACGCGCGTTTCTCAACGGCCCGCACGGCGTCCGCTTCGAGCGCGACGGCGGCACGCTCACCATCCACACGACGAAAATCATGGACTGGTTCAGCGACGACTTCGAAAAATGGGGCGGCGGCAAAGCGAAGTTCATTCGCAAATACGTCCCTGCCGACAAACAGAAACTGATCGACTCCGCGAAAGAGATCGAGTTCGAGTACGACGACTACGACTGGGACCTGAACGACTGGAAGCGCTAGACAAAAGCAGAAAGCAAAAGGCAGAAAGCAGAAGTGGGAGCGGCGAGACCCAAAACGCTTTCGTCTTTACTTCTGCTTTCTGCTTTTTGCTTTCTGCTTTCTGAGCACGCATCTTTCTTGCTTAGCATTCACGTGAGATGGTCGCGAAAGCACAACGGCTTCCGGTTCCGCCGCCGCAGGATTCCGTCGCCGCGTCGGAGGTCTCGCTGTATCGCAATCTGCTCAAGATCAAAGACGAACACGCGCTGCGCGATCTCGGCATCTCGTTTTATGACGCCGAGACGACCGTGCAGTGGTCGTACAACGCCGACGCCTGGTTCCACGCCGCGTCGACGATGAAGCTGGCCGTGCTCCTCGGCGTGTTCCGCGAAGTCGATCGCGGGGAGCTCGCGCTCGATGCTCCCGTGCACGTGCGCAACCGCTTCACGAGCATCGTCAACCAGGAAGCGTTCATGCTCGACCTCGGACGCGACGCCGATCCCGACGTCTACGGGCATCTCGGCAAGACGCTCTCCGTCAAAGAGCTCGCGTATTGGATGATCACCAAGTCGAGCAATCTCGCGACGAATTTGCTCGTCGATGTCATCGGCATTCCGACGATCCAGCTCGCGCTCGACGAACTGGAGATCCACGGCATCAAAGTGCTGCGCGGCGTTGAAGACCAGCGCGCGTTCGCAGCGGGACTGAACAACGAAGTGACGGCGCACGGCTTACTGAAAATGCTGCGATTGATCGCCGAGGGGACGGCGTATTCGCAGGAAGCGTGCGATGAAATGCTCGACATCCTTCTCGATCAGCAGTATCGCAGCGGCATTCCCGCCGGCCTCCCGAAGGCCGCGCGCGTGGCGCACAAGACCGGCAACATCTCGACGGTACATCACGACGCCGGTATCGTGTACCTGGAAGGGAGAAAACCGTACGTGCTGGTGATCCTCACGCAGTTCCCGGCTGAGCAAGGCCGTGGTACGGCCGTCGCCGAAGTGTCGCGCGACATCTTCAACACGCTCGCCGGGGTCGTGTATGAATCATGACGAAGCGGAACCGGGATTGAAGGTCGTCGACGCCTTCGATCTCGATGACGAGCTGCGCTCGCTGCTGAAGCCGGGCGAACTGCTGCGCGACGAACTGGGGCGCCGCCATCGCCTGCCGCGCTATTTCTACGAAATCCCGTCGCACGAGATCGCGCTCAACATGCGTCTCACGTCGCACTTCGCGATGAACGAGCTCGTGCTCAACGACCTCCGCGAAGCGCCGCGCCTTCAGCAGTGGCCGCGCTACATCCCCTGCGCAGTGCGCATCCTCGCGAATTATCTCGAGCAGTTCCGCGCCGCGGCCGGCGCATCGGTGCACATCGCCGTCAACGGCGGCTACCGGTCGCCGTCGCACAAGCATTCGCAGTACGCGTCGGCGCACATGTGGGGCACTGCCGCCGACGTTTACCGCATCGGATCGACGATCCTCAAAACGAGAGACGCGATCGAAAAGTACAACGAGATCGCCGAAGACGTCAGCGACGAGATTCGCGTACTCCCTTACGGTCACGACGTCGGCAAAAATGCCGACGACCACGTCCACCTCGACCTCGGCTACGTCACGCTCGTTCCGCGCGAGATCAGCGAAGACCGCATGGAACAGCCGCAGGAACACCGCCCCCGCTTCGCGTTCGAAGAGCGGCGGCGGAAGGAGCGGCGGGCGGTGGTGGCGGCGGACAGCGAGACATAGGTTGCGCAGTCGCGCCGTTGCGCGGTCGCGAACGGTTCTCGGCTACCGCGAGACCGCGTAACCGCGCACCTATGTCCGGCCCACCGTTTGCTTAGTTCGCTTTCCGCAGTTCCTAGGTTCCTCCATGCCACCCATCGATCGCAAAGGCGAGCTCGACAGCGAAATTCGACGTTCCCGGCGGAACTGGCTGGAGATGCCGGCCATCGGGATGGAGTCGGAGTTCAATGTCTGGCTCGATGAAGTCGAGATCAATCCCGAGCCGTACTGGAAACATCCGGGCGCGTTTATCGACCGGCCGCTGCTGAAGCGGGAAAAATCTTCCCTGCAACTGCCGACCGGAGGCGCGGTTTACTTCGACCGCGGCGTCATCGAAGTCGTCACGCCGGTCATCGAGCTCGCGCCGTCCGCCACCGCCCGGATGGTGCGCAACCTGTGGGAACAGATCGGCTTCGTGCGCGAGCAGCTCACGAAGTGGGGTGAGCAGAACGGACATACCGTTCGTCTCAAGGCCTACAGCACCCATTACAACGTCTCCTACGAGATCCCGAAGTCGCGGCAGCATGCGCGCCGCAATGTGAAAGCGCTGGCGCTCCTCCTCGCGTATCTCCTGCCCGTGCCGGTAATGATCACCGGCGCAAACCGGCGCTCGACGGGCGTCGGCGTCCGTCCGCGCGGCAATCGCATCGAGATCACGGTCGACTTCACTCCCGATCCCGGTCTCATGATCGCCACCGCCGCGCTCGTCGTCGGCATCGTGCGCGAAGTCATGAGCTGGCCGTCGTACGACCTCTCGCTCCTCGAGTCGCTGCCGCTGCCCGTGATCGCGGGCGTCATCCCCGGCAAGCACACGACGCGCAAGGGCTGGCTGACGAAAGACTTTCACTATCCGCAGAGTCCGTACACGTCGGACATCGACGCGCCGATCTGGACGACGCAGTTCGGCGAGAAGAAATCGCTGCGGCAGATCGCGAAAGAAGTCGCGTTCTACTTCCGCTTGTCGATTCGCAAGTACTCCGACCCGTTCAGCCTGCGGCTGCTCTTCGCCATTCTCGAGGGACGCGCGCCGTCGCTGCTCGATCTCGACGAGCGTCCGAAAGCGTACGAAGACGTCGGCAATCTCTGCCGCTGGGGCGAAGTGATCGAAGAGCTGCGCGAGTTCGGATCGCACGAACGCCGCACCGAGCCGGCGATCGAGCAGTACGTGATCGAGCGGCATCACGCGCGCGAGCAGCACGAGAGCAATGAGCCGCAGCCGATTGCGCTGAAAGCGGCAAAGCCGCGCATCGACGATCTCCGTCCGCGTCCGCTGCAGACGCGAGCGGCGATCACGACGTACTACATCGAGCGGCGCCGCCCCGTCTCGCTCCTCAACGGCAACGGCGGCGACCGGCGCAGAGGACGCGACCGCCGCCGCAACCACTACGCGATTCCGTTTCCCGACCGCCGTCTCACGCGATCGGCCTACGAGCAGGTCTTCCTCAAGCTCGTCTCCGGCGGACACCTGCGCCTGGGCGACGAGGTGTACACGCCGGTCGGAATGAAGGGGTGGTATCACGCGATCTTCCGCCGCGACTCCGATGGCGCGGAAAAGCTGCTGACGATCGATCAGCTGCTGAGGAAGATGAACGACTGGATTTGAGGGCCTCCTGGCCTCCTGGCCTCCCAGCCTCTGAGCCTCCCAGAAACCCTTAGACGCCTGGAGGCTTGGCGGCCTGGAGGCTAATCCTGTGATCGCCGCTCGAGGTCCTCGCGCAACGCGCGTCCCGGCGTGCGGTCCTTCAATCGCGGGCGCTCGAGAATGCTCGCCAGCAAATCGGTCACGCCCCAGGCGATGAACGACACGGCGGCCATGGTGAAGAGATTCGAGACCGTTTGCAGCGGTAAGAGCAGGAACAGCGTGACGGGCACGCCGATGGCCATCACGATCACGCCGACAGTCAGTCTGATTGCGGACACCGCGTTATTGAATCACAGCTAACGCGCGTCTGTTGCGACGTCGGTCGCGCTGCTCGCTTCGTCGACGCGGTTCTGCACGCGATTCTGAAACTCGTTCTCGAAGTTGCGCACGCGCTGCACGTACCGGCGTGTCTCGCGGAACGGCGGCACGCCGTTGAAGCGCTTCACGTTCCCCTCGCCCGCGTTATACGCCGCGATCACCGCGGTCTCGTTGCCGTTGAATCGGTCGTGCAAGTACTTCAGGTACTTCGCGCCCGCGCTGATGTTCTGCGCCGGATTGTGCAGGTCCCTCGCCCCCATCCACCGCCCCGTCTTCGGCACGAGCTGCATCAGGCCGAGCGCGCCCGCGCCCGATCGCGCCGTCGGCTTGAACTTCGACTCCGCCTGCACGACTGCCGCGATCAGCTCCGGCCGGAGATTGTTCTTCTTCGCCTCCTGGTAAATGATCGAGCCGAACGGCACTTCCTCGTGGAAGAAGTCCTGCCGCACTTTCTCCGAGATTACGGCCAATTTTTTCGGGGCCTCGCTGACGGCCTCCAACGGCGACGACACCGCCGCCTGCACGCCGCTCGCGACGCCGCCGGCAACCTGTTTCGCGATCGACTGCGCGGCCTTGATGTCGCCCGCGAGTTGCTGATCGATCGGAACCGTTGCCGTCGCGCTCGCCGTCTGCTCGTCCTGTCCGCCGCTGCCCTGAGCCGACTGCGCCATCTTCAGCGGAACGCCGAGGCCGCCTAAGGCGAGCGATGCGCCGAGGGCGTAAGTCGCGTACTTTTTCCGGAGGCCGGCGAATCTCTGTTTCTTCCGGGGCTTGACCGCTTCAACCTCTTTGCGCAATTGGGAGCGATCGAAGTTGTCGAGAAAACGCTCGCGAAACGGCCTGCCTGTCTTCAGTTCGCCCATCGTCGTCCCTCGCTTCGGGGTATTTATTTGCAATCGAGACGCCACGATGAAGCTGCTGAGCTGTAACGACTTACCGGAATAACTTGCCGTCGACTTGGCGCAACGATTGAAATCCGCATAGAATCGGATCGATGGCGAACCGTGCTTTTCTCGCAGTCGCCATGCTCCTGCTGGCCGTGCCGGTCGCGCAGGCGCAGCAGGATCGCAGCTGTGTCCGCGAACCGCTGGCGCAGCATTGCACCGACTGCAATCCCGAAATTCAAACCGAGTCCGCGCCCGCGGACCTGCCCGTGCTGCGCTACGCCGACCTCGAGTCGGAGCACAAGCTCTCCGGCCTGGCGAGCTACTACTCGACGTTCTTCGACGGCCGCAAGACCGCGAACGGCGAGATTTATCGCAATCGGAAGTTCTCCGCCGCGCACCTCACGCTGCCCCTCGGCACGTGGATCGAAGTGACGGCGCGCGCGACCGGCAAGAAACTGCGCCTGCGCGTCAACGACCGCGGCCCCTTCGCGAAAAAGTTCTTCCTCGATCTCTCGCAGGCCGCCGCGCGCTTTCTCGGCGTCGACGTCACGGAAGATCGTCACGTCGAGGCGCACATCATCGCGCTGCCGGGCGAAGAGCCGCCGCCGGAGACGATCGATGTGACGGAGCCCGCGGCCGCCATCGCGTCCGCTACGCCAACGGGACAGTGAAGCAGAACGCGCTTCCGGTGCCCGGCACCGAATCCACCGTCAGCGCGCCGCCGTGGCTCTCGATGACTCGCTTGGCGAGATAAAGTCCGTAGCCCGGTCCGCCGCCGCGCGCTTTATCGAGCTTGCTCACGCCACCGAGGTCGAAGACCTGGCTGACGTAGCGCGGATCGATGCCGATGCCGTTGTCGCGGATGCACAACTTCACGTTCGCGGCTTCGGTCGAGCAGTCGATGGCGAGATGACGCTCCCCTTTTTCGCGGTCGGTAAAGAAGAGCGCGTTGCCGACGATCGCGCCGATCGCCTCGCGCATCTTTTCCGGATCCACGATCACGGTCGGCATTTGATCCGGCATGTCGACTTTCACGCCGCCTTCTTCGATCTGGAAGTTGTACTTGAGGATCACTTCCTCGACGATCTCGCGCAGCGGCGTCGGCTTGCGCGCGTTCGGTCGCGCGAGCAGCTTCACCATGCCCGACATGTCGTCGAGCACGCGCTTCATGTTCTGCGCGCTGGAGCGCACGCGCTGGAGAAAATCCTGTCCTTCTTCATCGAGCTTGGCGTTGTAGTCCGTGAGCAGCAGCTCGCTGAAGCCGTCGATCGCGAAGATCGGCGATTTCAGGTCGTGCGACAGCACGCTGAAGAACCGGACGAGCTCCTCGTGCGATACGGAAGCCTCGGCCGCCTGAGACGGTTCCACTGTCGTGATGCAAGCCTCCTGCGGGCCGCGAACTGCAACGGTTGAGCCATTCACTGTTTGCGGAATGCCGCGATCTGTCCCTCGCCCGCGATCGTTCCTTCGCCGTCATCGCCGGCGACGAGCGCCGTTTTCGGAGGAATGCCGAGGCCCAACTCCACGTCCGGCAAAGACATGAGACGCCGCAGCGCATCGTCATGCTGCGGATCGAAGCCCGTGTCGATGACGGTGTGCGCGAGCCAAGCGAGGGCGGGGAGGAACGTGCCGCCGCGCATGTCGCGCGTAAAGATCCCGAAACACGAAGCCGCCGCGCCGATCGCCGCGATGACCGTGCCGTTCGCGGCCGCGTCGCGCATCGCGATGTCGGTCGGCGACTCGCGAATCGTCGCGAGCAGATTGTTCGTCACGCCGCCGCCGAGGTAGATCATCCCCGCCGACAAAATCGTGTTGAGATTTTTCTGGCGACGACTGTCGCGACCGCGATAGATCGGAACGTTGATCACTTCGAGCGAGGGATCGATCTTCTGAAAGTACGCGCCGAGATGCTGCGCGTATTCGGGCGACCCGGACGCGGTCGGAAGAAACGCGATCGTGCGCCGGTCGGCCGGCATGCGCGCGACGAGCAGCTCATCGATCTCGCGCGTCTCGCCGAAGGAAAACTCGCCGCCGCCGATCAGCGCGAGCGTGGTCACCGGTGTCGACAGACGGACCGCGAGTTTCATACGCTGCAAGTGTATGGCACCGGTCGCGATCATTCCCGGCGGCACTTCCGGCCTCGGCGCCGCAATCGCCGCGCTCCTGCGCGGGCGCGACATCGCCGTCGTCACGGTCTCGCGTCGCGAGACAGCGCACGTCGCCGGCGATGCGTCGCATGAAGACACCGTGAAGCGCGCGATCGCCGCGGCGGAGAAACTCGGCGAGATCACGCTGCTCATCAACTGCGCCGGCGTCGGCGGATTCGGTCCCGTCGGAACGTACGACCAAGAAAACGTACGGCGGATCATCGACGCGAACCTCACGTCAACGATTCTCTTCTGCGACGCGCTTTTCCCGCGCTTCGCGCGCGACGGCGGCACGATCGTCAACGTGTTGTCGACCGCGGCGCTCATCGCGAAAAAAGACGAGAGCGTCTACTGCGCGGCGAAGTGGGGCGCGCGCGGATACACCGAGGTGCTGAAAGCGGAGGCGAAAGGGACGAAGGCGCGCGTCATCTCCGTCGCGCCGGGCGGGATGCAGACGCCGTTCTGGGAATCGCCGCGCGAGGGATTCATGGACCCGCGCGAGATCGCGAAGATCATCGTCGACGCGATCGACCGTCCGGTGAACGTCAACGCGATCGTGATCGAACGAAACTAGCCGGAACGGCCGGCAGCGTTGGTTGGCCAAGCCTTCTTGCCAGGCGTTCGCACGTCGGAGTGCTTTCCGCCGCGCAGATGCCTGGGCTGCATCCACGCACACTTGCCGTTCGAGTCGATCACCTTCGCGCGCACGTACAGCTCGTTGCCGCGAAAGGCGTACGTCGCGCTTGTTCCCGCCGACTCTGAAAGCACGCGTCCGTTCGCGCCGATGAACTGGATGCGATAGCGCGCGTCGTTCTTCGCGTGCACCTTCACCGTCATCGACTTCGCGTCGACGGCGTAGTCTTCCAGCTCGACGCCGGTCGACGCATAGAAGTCGCCGCGCTCGATCGCGCCGAGGATCGCCTTCGCGCTGCGCTCGTCCGCGTGCACGACGATCCACGCCTGTCCCGGCGGACGCGGATCTTTGTCCTCCGGCTTGAAGGTGTGCGAGTCGTCGACGCCAATCGCCCAGATGCGCTTGCCCGCGGTCAACAGCTTGTCCCACATCTCCTCGACCGACGGCGGTCCCTGCATGTTCACGTACGGATGTCCGCTCGCGATCTCGAGCAGCGTCGCGCGCTCGACTTTCAGCAGTTCGTCAGCGCCGAACGCCCAGCCGAAGTTCGGATGATTGATCGCCGGAATCGCGCCGGCCGCGCGCACCGCGTCGACGTTCTTCTGCAGGTTCTCGACGATCGTCGCACCATGCTGCGGCTTGATCGCCTCTTCGAGGCCGATCGCGCAGACGTGCAGCGGTTTCTTCGGCAATCGATCGGTGACTTCTTCGCCGGGGATCATCAGCATGCCGCCGCCGTCGACACGCGTGACTTTGTCGTGATCGGTAATCACGAGAAAGTCGTAGCCGTGCTCGCGGTACCACTTCACGGTGTCGGCGGGCGAAGAATCGCCGTCGCTCTCCAGCGTGTGCGTGTGCGTGTTGCCCTTCAGCCACGCCGCATGCAGCGGCGCACACGCGAGGAATGCGAGAATGAAAATTACAGGAGGCCCGATGCGTCGCACGTTCATCTTCGTTCTTACTCTACTCGTCTGCGCGCCGCTCTTTGCGCAGGAAGCGAAATCGCAGGAGATCACGCCCGCCCAACTCTGGACGATCCTCGAGGCGGGGAACAAAACCTTCGTCGCCGGCAGCATCGCGTACACGCAGCTCAAGACCGAGCGCTCGCAGCTCGCCGCTTATCAATCGCCGCCCGTGACGATCCTCTCGTGCTCCGACAGCCGCGTGCCGCCGGAGCTGATCTTCAATCAGTCGCTCGGCACCTTGTTCGTGATTCGCAGCGCGGGCAACGTCGTCGACGACTTCGGCATCGCGTCGATCGAATACGCAATCGCGCAGGGCTACACGAAACTGATCGTCGTCCTCGGCCACTCCAGCTGCGGCGCCGTGGTCGCCTCACTGGGCGGCGCTGATCCGGCAACGCCAGCGCTAACCGCGCTGGCGATGCGCATCCGCTCCTCGTTCGTCGGCATTCCGTATGACTCACGCGACCCGAAGAACGTGCAGCGGGCGGTCGAAATGAACGCGAAAGCGGCAGCAGTATCGCTGCTTGCACGCAGCAAACTGATTCGCGATGCGGTCTTGACGGAGAAGGTGAAGATTGTGACGGCGAACTACGACTTGAGCACCGGAGAGGTGAAGCGCGTCGATTGATCTGGGATTCAACGCCGGGATTCCGGGATTCATCCCATGAGCTCTGGGATCGATCCCATGATTTCTGGCATCGATCCCATGAGCTCCGGGATCGATCCCATGATTTCTGGCATCGATCCCATGATTTCTGGCATTGATCCCATGATTTCTGGGATCGATGCCATAGATTCTGGCATCGATCCCATAGATTCTGGGATTCATGCCAGAAATTCTGGGATTCATCCCATAGATTCTGGGATTGATCCCATGAGTTCTGGGATTCATGCCAGGATTCTGGGATTCATGCCAGGATTCTGGTATTCGTCCCAGGATTGGGATTGTCTATGAGGCTCTTCCCCGCCATACCTCTTCGAGCTTCTTCCCCATGTCGCTCGGCGCCTGGACGACGTGAATGCCGGCCGCGCTCAGCGCGTCCATTTTTTCCGCCGCCGTTCCCTTGCCGCCGCTGATGATCGCGCCGGCGTGGCCCATGCGCCGTCCCGGAGGCGCGGTCTGCCCGGCGATGAACGCGACGACCGGCTTCGTCACATTCGCTTTCACGAATGCGGCCGCGTCTTCTTCCGCCGATCCGCCGATCTCGCCGATCATGATGATCGCTTCCGTCGCATCGTCGGCCTGGAACGCCGCGAGGCAGTCGATGAAGTTCGTGCCCGGCAGCGGATCGCCGCCGATGCCGACCGCGGTCGACTGTCCGATGGTGCGCGTCTGCCCGACCGCCTCGTACGTCAGTGTTCCGGAGCGCGACACGATCCCGATCGGTCCCGGCTTGTGAATGTGTCCCGGCATGATCCCGATCTTGGCCTGCCCCGGCGTGATGATGCCGGGACAATTCGGTCCGATGAGGCGCGATCCCGTTCCGTGCTTCTTCAGAAAATCGTGCGCCTTCATCATGTCGTTCACCGGAATGCCCTCGGTGATGCAGACGATCAATTCGATTCCGGCGTCGGCGGCCTCCATGATCGCGTCGGCCGCGAATGGCGGCGGCACGAAGATCAGCGAGCAGTTCGCGCCCGCTTTCTCGCGCGCTTCCTTCACGTTGTTGAAGACCGGAAATCCCTCGTGCGTCGTTCCGCCCTTGCCCGGCGTCACGCCGCCGACGACCTGCGTTCCATAGTCGCGGCACTGGATCGCGTGGAACGTCCCCTCGCGGCCGGTGATGCCTTGAACGATGACCTTCGTGTCCTTGTCAGCCCAGATCGCCATTTCATCTCCATGTCATCCCGAGCGTGAGCGAGGGACCTGGGCGGGTGGGGCGCGCTGCATGTTCTTCGCAGCCCCACCCACCCAGGTCCCTCGCTCACGCTCGGGATGACATCGTTTTATCTTCCCTTCGCAGCCGCGACGACTTTCTGTGCCGCGTCCCACATTCCGTCCGCCGTGATCAGCGGCAGCCCCGAGTCCTTCAAAATCTGCTTGCCCAACTCGACGTTCGTGCCTTCGAGACGGACAACGACCGGCACCGGCAGTCCGACTTCGCGCGACGCGCTCACGACGCCTTCCGCGATGCGATCGCCGCGCATGATGCCGCCGAAGATGTTGATCAGGATCGCCTTCACGTTCTTGTCGCTGAGGATGATGCGGAACGCGTTCTTCACCTGTTCCGCGCTCGCGCCGCCGCCGACGTCGAGGAAGTTCGCGGGCTCGCTGCCGGCGAGCTTGATGATGTCCATCGTCGCCATTGCCAGCCCCGCGCCGTTGACCATGCAGCCGACGTTTCCGTCGAGCTTGATGTAGTTGAGTCCGAATTTCGACGCCTCGACTTCCAGCGGATCTTCTTCGTTGAGATCGCGCATCTCAACGACGTCCTTGTGCCGGAACAGCGCGTTGTCATCGAAGTTCATCTTGCAGTCGAGCGCGAGGACGTCGCCTTCCTTCGTCAGCAGCAGCGGATTGATCTCCGCCAGCGACGCGTCGGTCTCGATGTACGCGCGCATCAGCTTCTGCACGAAGTCGACGCATTTCTTGAACGAGTCGCCGGTGAGTCCCAGCGCGTTCGCGACCGCGCGCGCCTGGAACGGCTGCACGCCGAGAACGCTGTCGACCGCCTCGCGATGAATCGCGTTCGGATCGTGCGCGGCGACTTCTTCGATGTCCATGCCGCCCTGCGCGGAGGCCATGATCACGTTCGCGCCGCGGGCGCGGTCGAGCGTGATGCCGAGGTAGAGCTCCTTGTCGATGTTGAGCGCTTCTTCGATCAGCACCTTGTGCACGACGCGCCCCTCGGGGCCGGTCTGGTGCGTCACGAGCGTCATTCCGATCATCTTCTTCGTCAGTTCGGACGCCTCGTCGGCGTCCTTCGCGAGCTTCACTCCGCCGCCCTTGCCGCGGCCGCCCGCGTGGATCTGCGCCTTCACGACGACGCGTCCACCGAGGTCCTTCGCAGCCTGGCGAGCCTCGTCGGGAGTCGTCACCACGACGCCGCGCGGAGTCGGAACTCCGTAGCGCCGCAGGATCTCTTTTGCCTGATACTCGTGGACTTTCATAGGGGGCGCGTTGTATCACATCGGAGATCAAGTCGTCGTCGAGCCGACCGCGCTGGTTGCGGGCGGCGCAGCACTCGCGCGCGTAGACGGTTTTCCCATCTTCGCCGTCAACGTTTTTCCCGGCGACATCGCGCGCGTCGAGCTCGTCGAAGTGAAGAAAGGCTTCGCGCGCGCGGACCTCGTCGAGCTCATCACGCCGAGCCCGTGGCGGCGAGCGGCACCGTGTCCGATCGCGAGCGAATGCGGCGGCTGCGATTGGACGGCGCTGCGGCTCGACAAACAACTCGAGGCGAAGCGCGGGATTTTGTTCGAGTCGCTGCGGCGAATCGGGAAGATTCATGACGCGCCGGAGATCACGCTGCATCCGTCCGCGCTCAACTATCGATTGCGATCGCGATTGCATCGCGATGGAGATGCGATCGGGTTTTATGCGATGCGCTCGAATCGGGTCGTGCCGTTGGCGGAGGAGTGTGAAGTTGTGGGAGTCAACACCGCTCATGTCATCCCGAGCGTAGCGAGGGACCTGGGTGGGAGGGGCAACGCATCGCAACCCCACCCGCCCAGGTCCCTCGCTGACGCTCGGGAGGACATCTGGGAGATCGACGGCCGCGTCATCACAGAAGGCGAGCTCTCCATCGCCGGCTATCGTCTCAACACCGACGCGTTCTTCCAGGTCAACCGCCATCTCCTTCAAACGATGTTGCAGCTCGTGCAGACGCACGCGTCAGACGTGCGCTCGAAGAAGACAGCGATCGATTTGTACGCGGGCGTCGGCTTCTTCAGCGCGCCGCTCGCGCGGATGTTCGAGCGCGTGATCGCGGTCGAGGGCTCGCCGGTGTCGGCGCGCTACGCGCGCGTCAACCTGCCGGCGAACGCGAAGGTGATCGAGGCGCCGGTCGAGCGGCACATAGCCAAGCTGCCGCCCGCGGAGTTCGTGTTCCTCGATCCGCCACGCGCGGGGACGCGTCCGGAGGTGATCCGTGCGATCGCGGAGCGGACGAAAGAAAAGATTGCGTACCTGTCGTGCGATCCCGTAACCTTCGCGCGTGACGCGAGCCGGCTGATCGCGTCGGGTTGGCGTCTGTCGACCCTCGACCTGCTCGACCTTTTCCCCAATACCCATCACGTCGAGACGCTCTCCTCGTTCGAGCGTGCGCAAACATGATGTCCCTGCTGCCCTTGCACTGATCGGTTTGATCGCCGGACTCGCAATCGGTCCGGTTCTCGTCAATCCATTGTTCGCGGTGATCGGCCTCGTGCTGATCTCTCCGCGCGTCGGCCGCTGCGCTCTCTTCGCCGCGATCGGCATCCTGCTGTCGCTGCATCACGCGAAGCTGCCGGCGTTCGCGGAGGATCGGTTCACGATCATCGAAGCGCCGATCGAGCACGACTGGCGTCAGCGCGGCGATTCGTTCGCGCTGCTGTCCTCTCGTTTCTGCGCAGACGGCGTGGAGGTGAACGCGCCGATTGCGATCTACGCGCGTTTTGAACCGCAGACGATCGCGATGGAGAAGTTCGTGCGCGCGGAAGCGTTCGTGCGGCTGAACGAGCACGGTGAATATGTGGCGAGCGTGAAGGCGCAGCCGCTGCTCGCGTACGAAGAAACGCTGCCGCGATGGCAGCCGGCGGCGTGGAATCGCATTCTCGCCAATCGACTCCGCCCGCACATTCGCGAGCATCCGCTCGCCGTCGCTCTCGCCGAGGCGCTGGTCCTCGGGCGCGGCGAACTGCTCGATGATGCGCTGCGCGACAGCTACCGGCGCGGCGGCACATATCACCTGCTCGTCTTCTCGGGACTCCAGATCGCGTTTGCCGCGGCCGTGCTCGCACTGCTGCTGCGCTGGCTGCACAAGCCGCGCGCCGCCGACTGGCTGCTGCTGGTCTTCTCGATCCTCGCACCGCTTTTCATCGGCCCGACGTCGTCCGTCTCGCGCGCGAGCATCGGCATCGGCCTTTACGCACTCTCGCGCATCTGCAAACGCCCGACGTCAATCGAGAACCTCTGGTGCGTGGCCGCGATCGCGCGCCTCCTCATCGCGCCGCACGACCTCACCGACGCCGCGTTTCATCTGACCTATGCCGGCGCCGGCGCGCTGCTGTTCATCGGCAACCACTTCTCGAAGCGCCGCTGGCTCGCCTCGATCGTCGCCGCCGAAACGGTGCTGACGCCCCTCACCCTCTTTCACTTCCACCAATTCGCCCTCGGCGGCGCACTGCTCACCTTGATCATGTCGCCGCTCATCTTCGCGATGCTCATCGTCTCCGCGCTCGCGTGCGCGTTTCCGTGCGACGCGCTCTTCGCGATCATCGGCGCCCTTCACTCCGCGTGCGCGTTCCTCAATCGATTTGGCGCGTCCGGCTTCTTCACCAGGCCGCCTCTCGCTGCGCTCGTTCTCGGCGCGTCGTTTGCGCTGATCGCGGTCGCATTCTTCCGCGAACGCAGGCGCGCGTTCGCGATCGTGCTGGCGATGTTGATTCCGAGCGTCGCCGCGATCGTCGCGTTCAAGCGCGAGCACCGCGTCGATCATCCCCGCGTCACGTTTCTCGACGTCGGGCAAGGCGACTCGATCGTGATTCGCTCCGGCACACACAACATCCTCGTCGATGGCGGTCCATCGCGACACGTGCTGTCACTCCTTGCCGATCGCGGCATTCGCACGTTGGACGCGGCGATCCTCACGCACGCCGATCTCGATCACTGCGAAGGTCTCGTCGAAGTCATCCAGCACCTCGACGTGCGCTCGGTCTGGGTCTCGCCGCGCAGCTTCCACGGCGACTGCGCCGTGCATCTGCTCGAAGTCACGCGCGTGCCAATCCACCTGACGCGCGACGGCGACATGCTCTCGCTCGATGGCGTTCGCGTCACCGCGTTCGTCACCGATCATCAGTTCCGCCGCCACCGGTTGAACAATGCGTCAACCGTGCTTCGCGTGGACATCGGCAAGCGCCGGGTCCTCCTCACCGCCGACATCGAGCACGAGACGGAGATCATCCTCGAAGATCGCGATCTGCACGCGGACGTGCTGAAGGTCGCGCATCACGGCAGCAAGACCTCGACGTCGCCGAACTTCCTCGAGCTCGTCGCGCCGCGCATCGCCGTCATCTCGTGTGGCCGCCGCAACCTGTTCGGACATCCGCATCCGTCGACGCTGCGCACGTTGGCCGAGGCGAATGTGCGCACGTGGCGCACCGATCGCGACGGCTCGATCGACGTCGACGTGCGCGGCGCGAGGTTGTACGTGAGCGCGCGAACAGATTAGAGTGAAGGTCGAGCACGAAATGTCTGCGACGCTACTGCGGCTGGGTTTGTGGACGATGATTCTCGCGCTCGCGCTCTACGTGATCGACGAGACGTTCCCCGACCAGCCGATCGGCGACATCATCTCGACGTCACTCCTCACCCAAATCATGCTCGTCGCCGGTGGCGCGATCGCCGCCGGCTTCCTGCTGCATTTCTTCGGGAAAGGCGCAGCCGCCGTAGGCAAAAACCGCTGCCGCGTTTGCAAGACGCCCATCCCTCATGGCGCGATTTACTGTCGAGCGCACTTGCGCAACATATTGCACCAGGAAGACGACAAAACGCATTCGACGCGCCTGCGGCGGTGAAGCCGATCCTCCTCGCCGGCCCCACCGGCACCGGTAAATCATGGCTGGCAATTGAGTTAGCCAAAGCCATCGGCGGAGAGATCATCAACTACGACTCTGTTCAGATCTATCGCGGCTTCGACATCGGCAGCGCGAAACCGGCCGCCGATGAACGGCAAGCCGTTCCCCATCATCTATTTGACATCGTCGATGCCGATGAGGAGTTCAATGCCGCCGAGTACGGGAAAGTCGCACGTGTCTTGTGCAGTAAATTGCACACACCGGTGATCTTCGTCGGCGGGACGTTCTTCTACCTCCGCGCGTTTCTGAGCGGCCTGCCGGAGATGCCGGGACGGGATGAAGCGATTCGCACGCGGCTCCGTGCGATCGCGAAAACGGAACGCGGACGCGAGCGGCTGCATCGCTGGCTGTCGAAAATTGATCCGCGAAGTGGTAGAAAGATCGCGTTGGGTGACCGGCATCGCGTGGAACGAGCGTTGGAGGTTTGGCTGATCGGCGGCAGGCCGATCTCGAGCTGGGAGCGCGGCAGCGAAGACGAGCTGCCGTCGATCAAGATCGCGCTGTCGCTCGACCGTGCGCGTCTCAACGAAGTGCTCGACCGCCGCGTCGACGCGATGTTCGCCTCCGGCCTGCTCGAAGAGACGCGCGGACTGCTCGCGCGCTTCCCCGCCACCGCCCGCCCGTTCGGCACGATCGGCTACAAAGAAGCGGCAGCCGTCGTACGCGGCGAAATGGCACTGGACACCGCGATCGCGGAAACCAAACGCCGCACGCGCGCGTATGCGAAACGGCAGATGACATGGCTCAGGTCGGAGCGAAATGTGCACTGGCTCGACGCGTCTGACCGGAATGCAATGCTCGCCGCCGCGCTGCGGCTGATCGAGGTAGAGAGTTGAGAAGAAGTGGATGGCGGATGGCGGATGGCCTAGGGCGGATGGCGGATGGCGGATGGCAGATGGCGGGTCGCGGATCGCGGATGGCGGGTCACAGACCGTGGTTTTCTTCCGCCATCCGCCATCTGCCATCTGCCATCCGCAATCTGCCGTCTGCCATCTGCCTCATCGCGCTCGTCGCCGCGAGCTGCACGACCACGACGCCCCCGCCGCCCGCGGTCACGCCGCAGGGGGAGGATCGGTATCTCATCGATCCGCGAACCGGCTCCGCGGCCGGCGATCCGCTGACGGAGCGCAAGTTCGAAGCGGCATGGGCAAACATTCTCTCCGGCGATGAAACGGAAGCGCGTCGATTGCTCGACGAGATCCGCCGGAAAAATCCCGCGTACGTTCCCGCCGCGCTCGCGCAGGCAGTCATCGACATCCACGCGAATCGCTTCGATGAAGCGCTGACCATCGCGAAAAAATACGACACGATCGCCGCGAAAGTGTACGAAGCGGAGATCGCGCTGCGCGAGAACGATGCGCGCAACGCGCTCACGCTCTATCGCGCCATCGCCGCGCAGCCCGGCGCGCCTTCGACCGCGGGCGAGCGCGTCGCGCAACTCGAGAACACGATGTACGAGCAGCTCTTCGCATCCGCGAAAACCGCGGCGGACGCGGAGTCGATCGCGCTCCTGCGCGAAGCGCTCACGTACAGACCCGCGGCGGTCGAGCCGCGCATTCTGCTCGCGCGCAGGCTCGTCACGCAGCGCGCGTTCGATGAAGCGCGGCGCGAGCTCGATCCGCTCCTCAACAGCGCCGAAGTCGACCGCCCCGAAGTGCAGGAACTGCTCGCGGAGATCGACGTCGGACGCGGCCGCTTTCAGGAAGCGATCGTGCGCTACGACCGGCTCGCGCGCCGCACCAAAGAGCCGCGCTACCAGCAGCGCCTCGACGAGATCAAGTCGGAATGGAGCAGCGCCAACATGCCCGCGGACTATCGCGCTGCGCTCGACAGCCCCGCGATCACGCGCGCCGACTTCGCCATCCTTCTCTACTGGTCCGTCCCCTCGATCCGCTTCGCCCGCAACCTCGGCACGCCGCCGATCGCCGTCGACATCGAAGACGTTGCCGGCCGCGACGAGATCGTCCGCGCGATCGCCATCGGCGTCTTCGACGTCGATCCCGTCACGCGACGCGTCGGCCCGACGCGCACTGTCACGGCCGAACGCCTCTCGCGCCACCTCGCGCGCGTGCTGCAACTCCGCGGCGCCGCCTGCGCGCGTGGCGTGACGATCGACAAAGTGCTCCCGGCCTGCGGCGTGAACGACCCGCTCGCAACGATGCCGCCCGACGCGCTCGTGAGCGGACGCGATGCGAAGGCGCTGTTGGATCAAGTCGCGAAACAGCTCTAGCGTCCTGGTGTGGGACAGGCTTTCCAGCCTGTCCTCCGGGGCGCAGGCTGGAAAGCCTGCGCTACACGAACAACGTCAACCGCGGCACCCCGAATCTCTCGCGCACCAGTCTCCGCAGATGCGCCTCTTCGGCGCGCGCGTTTCCGGCCGCGGCGCTCGCGGCTTCGGCGCGAATGTCGTCGGTCGCGAGCGACCGCGCGAGCTCGTGTTCGAGCTCGATCAATCCTTCCTCGATGCGCGCGACGCTGCGCTCCCGCGCGAGCTCGCGCACGCGCGGCGCAAACGACGGCGCGCTCGTCTCGAGCAAAGCGGCAAGTTCGTTGAGTGCCGGCTCCGCCCCTTCTTCCGGCACTGCCTCGTTCGCGCCAACCTGCAGCTCGCGCCGCTCCTTCCAGAGCTCCGTTACCGCATGCTTGCAGTAACTGAGGCTGTTCACCCTCTTCTGCCGCTCGGCCGCCTTCTCGAAGACCGAGTCGATCGCCTCGATCACGACAGGAAGCGGGATCGCGTCTTCGGCCCACTTCTTCATCAGCGCCCAGTCCTTCGCATTGAGCACGAAGGGCGTTCCACGCCGCAAAGCGAAGTGCGATTCGATCTCCTGAAAATACTCCACGGCAGCCATTAGCGATCTAATTTACAATTCTCCGCCTCAACGCTCTCGGAGCCCTAGCATGGAATCGGTCCCGCCTCGCGCGGAAGTCACTGTCTACTCGCCGCTGTTCTCGCCCTTTCGTCACACGCTCGACGGGAGTGCCGTGTCCATCGGAAGGGCATCCGACTGCTCGATTCCCATCAAGGATCGTTACCTCTCGCGCAAACACGCCGAGATCATCGCCGTCGGCGCGGCGTGGGTCCTCAAGGACCTCGGCAGCGCGAACGGCACGTACCTCAACGGCACGCGCGTCGAACGCGACGAAGCGCTGAAGCCCGGCGACCGCATCCGCCTCGGCGACACCGAGATCGTCTTCGAGGCGACGGAGCGCAACACCGATCGCTTCATCGCCGTCGCCGAGTCGAAAGCCAGCGCCACGATCGCGATCCCCGTTCACGAGATCACCGACCGTCCCGAAGCCGTCGACATCGCGCGCCTGCAGACGCTCACGCTCCTCGCGCGCGAGCTGATCGAAGACCGCCCGATGGACGAGCTGTTCGGCTTCATCGTCGAGCGCGTGATGGAGCATTTGCATCCCTCGAGAGCGGCGATCGCGCTGCTTGCGTCGGACGGAAAGTCGTTCACCAAAGTCGAAGTGCGGCGGCAGGACAAGAACGACTCCAGCGAGCTGACGATCAGCCACACGCTCCTGGCCGACATCGTCGAAGAGAAAAAAGCGCTCGCGTTCATGGACATCAGCGCGGACGACAAACTGAGCCGCGCGCAGTCGATCATCATGCAGGGCATCCACTCGATTCTCTGTGCACCGCTGATGATCGGCAACGCCGTGGTCGGCGTGCTGTATGTCGACTACCTCTTCACGCAGCGCTCGATCACCGAAGACGACGTGCGCCTCGTCGCGCAGATCGGACGCTTCGCCGCCATCAAGCTCGAGACGACGCGTCTCCGCGAAGACGCGATCCAGAAACGCATCATGGACGAGGAGCTGAAGACCGCGTCAAACATCCAGCGCCGGCTCCTTCCCGCCGCGCCGAGCGCGATTGCCGGCTACACGTTCGTCGGCCGCAACCAGCCGAGCCGCGTCGTCAGCGGCGACTACTACGACTTTGCCGTCCGTCCGAACGGCAAGGTCTACTTCGTCATCGGCGACGTGAGCGGGAAAGGCGTGACCGCAGGAATCATGATGGCCGGCCTCCAGGTCGCATTCCGCATCTTCTCGAAGACCGATCCCGATCCGGCCACGCTGGTGACGCAGCTCAATCTCGCGCTCAAAGAGAATCTCCCGCAGTCGAAATTCGTCACGCTCTTCCTCGGACGCCTCGACACCACGACCGGCGTGATCGAGTACGTCAACGCCGGCCACACACCGCCGCTCTGGCTGCACAAACGCGGCGTCACGGAGTTGACGGAAAGCGATCTCCTCCTCGGCGTCGTCACGCGCGCCGAGTTCGTGAACCGCAAACTGCAGCTCGATGCCGGCGACTCGCTCATCCTCTTCACCGACGGCGTGAGCGAAGCGCGCAACGCCGCCGACGCCGACCTCGGATCGAATCTCCCGCTCGGCTCGATGCACGGAGCCAGCGCGGAGCTCATCGCGCGCGCCGTCAACGAAGCCGTGATCGCGCACGTCGGCGCCGCAGAAAATCTCGAGGACGACGTCACGGTCGTCATCGTCAGCCGCTCCGCGTAGGACTTTTAGGACGAATAGGACATCTAGGACAGATAGGATGTCCTAGAAGTCCTATTCGTCCTATTCGTCCTATTCGTCCTACCTGTCCTACCCCGCCTTCATCAATTCTTCATCGCCGCTCCCTACATTGCGCCGCATGAAAATTCGACTTCTTCTTTTCTCACTTCTCATCGCGACCGCGGCGCTCGCGCAGGTGCCGGGCGAAGAGCGCGCGCTCGGGTGGTTCCGCGCGTTCAACAGCGGCGACGCTCAGCAGATGGAAGCGTTCGTTCACGAGAATTACACCGCCGAGGCACAGCAGCGGATGACCAGCGATGCGCGCAAAGAACGCTTCGAGCAGCTGCGTGCGACGCACGGAAAGTTGCGGCCGGTGAATGTGCTCGCGAGTCCGGACGGATTACAGATCGAAGCGGAATCGGACAAAGGCGAGCGCTTGTCCTTCCGCTTCACGATTGAGCCAACGTCGCATCTCATCGTCGGGGTCGGCATTCAGATCGGCGGACCTGCGAACGGCGAAGACCGCGGACCGAAGCTCGCGCCGCTGTCGATCGCGAGAGACGCAACGCGCGAACAAGTCGCGAAAACGGTCGACGCCTACGTTCGCGACCTCGCGTCGCGCGACGAATTCTCCGGCAGCGTGCTCGTCGCGAAGAATGGCGACGTGCTCTTCGAGAACGCGTACGGACTCGCCAGCCGCCGCTACAACGTGCCGAACAAAATCACCACGCGCTTCAACGTCGGCTCGATCACGAAAGACTTCACGCGGCTCGCCATCGCGCAGCTCGCGCAGGCCGGCAAGTTGAAAGTCGACGCGCCGGTGATCACGTACCTCCCCGACTATCCGAACAAAGAGTGGGCGCAGAAGGCCACGGTCGATCAGCTCGTGAAGCACACGTCCGGCCTCGGCGACGTGTTCACGAAGCGCTTCTGGGACACGAACACGATGCGCTTCCGTACTCCGAAAGACTTCATCGACTTCTTCGCAGGCGATCCGCTGCAGTTCGAGCCCGGCAAGGGCCAGCGCTATTCGAACTACGGTTACGTCGTCCTCGGCGCGATCATCGAGGCCGTCTCCGGCGAAAACTATTACGACTACATTCAGAAGCACGTCTTCGACGCCGTCCCGATGCGCGCCTCCGGCTTCCTCGAATATCGCAAGCCGAACCCCGACGTTGCGCTCGGCCACACGCGCGATGACAACTCGAAGCAGTGGCTCGAGACGCGCTCGCAGTTCGAGCGCGGCATTCCGGCCGGATCGAGCTTCGCCACCGCGCGCGATCTCATGCTCTTCGATCGCGCGATGCGCGCGGGCAAGCTCGTCAACGACGCCGGCACGCGCTGGTACTACGGCGGATCACAGGACGGCGAAGACATCGCCGCCGGCGGCTCACCCGGTTGCAACGCCGGCGTCGCCAGCGGCGGCGCGTGGACCGTCGTCGTCCTCGCCAACATCGATCCGCCGATCGCCGAGAACCTCGCCGAGCACGTCTACAAAGCGCTCACTCGCTGATGCCTTCTTCGTCAAGCCACGCGCGGATCGCGCGCGTGGCTTGATCGTTCTTGAAGTTGAAGAACTTCTTCTGCACGTAAATGTCCTCGGAGAGCTTCGCGCGAAATCCCTGCGGCTCGTCGATGAGCTGCGCGAGCTGATCTCGCAGCGGCGACCGGGCGTCCATTCGCTCGACGAACAGCCGCCGATCCTCCGCTTCGCTCTCCGGCGTGCGCGCCGGAACCCGCCGGAATCGCGATGGATCACCGGGCGGATCGTCATCGAGCGGGACGTCGAGAATTTCGCCGGTCTCGAGGTCGAGGTAATGCGCCAGCGCAACGCCGAGGTACGCGACTTGAAGGCCGTCGAGGTCCAGGCTCATGGGCTCATAGTCGCATAGGCTCATAGAAACTATGCGCCCGTGAGCCTGTGAGCCCATGCGCCCTGTGGGTGATATCTTCGGTGACGATGTCCCGCCTTGAATCGAGTCTCGACATCGATCGCGCATCCGCGCGCCAAATCGTGCGCATCATTCAGGAACAGGACGCTCTCGTCGCGTCCGCGGTCGCGACGCAGGCGGATCGGATCGCGCACGCCATCGATCAGATTGTTGAACGCATGCAGCACGGCGGACGCTTGTTTTACGCGGGCGCGGGGACGAGCGGCCGCATCGCGATGCTCGACGCGTCGGAGATTCCGCCGACGTACGGCGTCGATCGATCGCTCGTGCGCGTGATCATGGCCGGCGGCGAGCGCGCATTTTTCGAAGCGGTTGAAGGAGCCGAGGATGATGAAGACGCGGCGATCGAGATCGTCACGCGCGAAGTGACGGCGGACGACGCGATCGTTGGCGTCGCTGCATCCGGCACGACGCCGTTCACGGTCGCGGCGGTGCGCAAGGCGAACATGCTCGGCGCGCTCACGATCGGACTCACGTCGATCGCCAACACGCCGCTCGCGCGCGACGTCGATATCCCGATCGTCGTCGATGTCGGACCCGAAGTAATCATGGGATCATCGCGAATGAAAAGCGGCACCGCCCAGAAAATGGTGCTGAACACGATCTCGACCGGAGTCATGATCCGCTACGGTCGCGTCTATTCGAATCTGATGATCGACATGCCGGCAACGAACGAGAAGCTGCGCGCGCGCGCCGTCACGATGGTCGAGCTCGCGGCCGGAGTATCGCGTCCGGCAGCGGTGCAGGCGATTCGCGAGGCGGACGGCGACGTGCGGCTGGCGAGCGTGATCGCGAAGAAACGCGTCAGCGCCAGCGAAGCGCGGGAGCTGCTCGAACGAAACGAACTGCGGGAGGTTCTGGAGTCGTGAACCGCCTCGAGCGGCTGATCGCAATCGCGCGGAAGAAGGAGCGAGTGATCGTCGGCCTGATGTCCGGCACATCGGTCGACGCGATCGACGCCGTGCTCGTGCGCATCGCCGGCGACGGCCACAGCAAAGCAGTCATGGAGAAGCTGCGCTTCGACAGCTTCCCGTTTCCCGACGATATCCGCACGCGCATCAAGACGCTGTTCGATCCGAAGAAGGCGAACATCGACGAGATCTGCACGCTCGACTTCATCGTCGGCGAGATGTTCGCGGTGGCGGTGAACCGCATCATTGCCGATGCGGGGATGAAGAACGAGGAGGTCGACTTGATCGCGGCGCCGGGACAGACGATCTGGCACCATCCGCGGCCGGCCACGTTTCAATGGCAGGACCAGAGCATCGCCACGCGCGGCACGCTCGCGATCGGACAATCCGCCGTCATTGCCGAGCGCACCGGCATCACCACCATTGGCGACCTCCGCGTGCGTGACATCGCCGCAGGCGGACACGGCGCTCCGCTCGTCGCGTACTTCGACTGGGCACAGCTCCGGCATCCCAAACGATCGCGCTGCATGCAGAACATCGGCGGGATCGCGAACGTAACGCACGTCCCGCCGCGCGCGACGCTCAACGACGTGGCAGCGTTCGATACCGGGCCCGGAAACATGGTCATCGACGAACTGGTTTTCATCCTTTCCGATGCGCAGGAGTCGTACGATCGTGACGGCGAGCGCGCCGCGCGCGGCAGCGTGCGCGAGGACGTGCTCGCGTGGGGACTCAGCGAGCCGTACTTCGATCTCGATCCGCCGAAGACGACCGGACGCGAGCGATTCGGACGGCAGTACGCGCGGCGGATGATCGAGAAGTTTCCCGACGCCGCGCCGGATGATCTCGTCGCGACCGCGACCGCGCTGACCATCGAGTCGATCGCGCGCGCGTACGAACGCTGGATTTTTCCGAACGGCAACGTCGACGACGTGATCATCGCCGGCGGCGGCGCGAAAAATCCGACGCTGCTGCGGATGATGCGCGAGCGCCTGCCGCAGTGCGCGATCGAAGTCTACGAACACCTCGAGGCGAAAGAAGCGATGGCGATGGCGCTCATCGCCAACGACTCGCTCCTCGGCCTCACCACGAACGTCGCCAGCGCCACCGGCGCGCAGCCGACGATCCTCGGCAAGATTTCGCTATGAAGCATCTTTACGGACGCGCCTTCGTCGACGGCGCGGTTCGCGACGACATCCTCGTGCGGTACGAACACGGCGTGCTCGTCGACGTCGTGCAGACGCTACGTGTGCCGGCGGACGCGGAGCGCGTCGACGGACTGCTCGTTCCCGGCTTCATTGACGTGCACGTGCATGGCGGCGACGGCGCGGATTTCATGGACGCGCACGGCGAGTCGACGTCGCGTGTTATCGCGTTTCACGCGCGCCACGGCACGACCGCACTCGCGGCGACGACGTTGTCGGCATCGCGCGGCGATTTGCAGAACGCCGTCGAAGCGATCGCGCGCGGGTCGGTCGAGGACGGCGCGGAGATCGTGGCGATTCATCTCGAAGGACCGTTCATCAGTCCCGATCGCGCCGGCGCGCAGGACCGCCAGTCGATTCGCGGAGCGGACATTCACGAGTTGTCGGCGCTCATCGCCGAGGCGCCGCGGATGCGATGGATCGTCACGCTTGCGCCGGAATGTGAAGGCGCGCAGAGACTGATCGAACATTTTCGCGAGCGCGTGCTCTTCTCGATCGGACACACGAGCGCCGATCACGCGCTCGCCGTCGCTGCGCTGGAGTGGGGCGCGCAGCACTTCACGCACCTCTACAACGCGATGACGGGATTGCATCACCGCGATCCCGGCGTCGTCGGCGCGGCGCTCACGTCCGTCGACGCGACGGCGGAGCTGATCGCGGACGGCGTGCACGTCCATCCGGCCGCGTTGCGCGTCGCGGTCGCGGCGATGCCGCATCGCATCGCGCTCATCACCGACGCGATCCGCGCATGCGGACTCGCCGACGGCACGTACAAACTCTATGACTACGACGTCACTGTCGCCGACGGCACGGCGCGGCTCGCCGACGGCACGCTGGCCGGAAGTGTGCTCACGATGGGAAACGCGGTGAAGAACATGGTCGAGCTGGCGGGGCTGCCGATCGAGACGGTGATTCCGCTGGCCACGGAAGTGCCCGCGCGGATCGCCGCGGTCGCGGATCGGAAAGGAAAGATCGAGATGCGTTACGACGCGGACCTCGTGATGCTGAGCGAGAAATTCGAAGTGGAGCGCGTGTGGGTGCGTGGCAATGAAGTGGCACACGTTTGATCGCGCGGACGCGCTGTCCGAACACGCCGCCGATGTTTTCCTGAAAGCGATTCAGTCGAATCCGCGCGTCGTGCTCGGATTGCCGACCGGCCGCTCGCCGATCGGGATGTACGAGCGCGTCGTCAGCCAGTGCGCGCGCGAATACCGCTGCTTCCGCGACGTCACGACGTTCAATCTCGACGAGTACGCCGGCGTGCCGCGCGAGCATCCCGGGAGTTACTGCACCTACATGAAGCAGCACCTCTTCGATCACGTCGATCTCGATCCGAAGAACACGCACATTCCGGACGGAATGGCTGACGACCTCGACGCCGAATGCGCACGCTACGAGCAGGCCATCAAGGACGCCGGCGGCCTCGATCTCACGTTTCTCGGACTCGGCCGCAACGGACACATCGGCTTCAACGAGCCCGGCACTCCGTTCGACGCGCGCACGCGCGTCGTCGAGCTCACGCCGTCGACGCGCGCCGCGAACGCGGAGTTTTTTTCGGGCGAGGACGTGCCGTCGCGCGCGATCACGATGGGGATCGGAACGATCCTCTCGTCGCGCGCGATCGTGCTGATCGCGTCGGGCCGTGGAAAGGTCGATGCGATCGAGCGACTGCAGTCGCATCGCATCGATCGCGCGTTCCCCGCCTCGGCGCTTTGGAACCATCCGAAAGTGACGGTTCTTTGGACTGCGGCGGCTACGCCGCCGCTTTGATGACACGCGGAGTGGTACGCGCCTCCGGCGCGCCTCCCGTCCCCCCAAAGGCGCGCCGGAGGCGCGCACCACTCCAACGGTTTGAGACGGTAGCTGACGCAGGCGTGAGTTTTGCCCGATGAGCACGGCGTGCGCCGCCGGCTGAAGAAAATCGCTCTCGTCCTCCTCGCGATCGTCGTCCTCGGCGTCGGCTATCGCGTCATCGGCGTCTATCGCTTCAGTGCCGGCGAATGTGTCGCGCGGCCGGCGCGTCGCTTCGCCAGCACGTATCCGAGGCACCTCATCGTGATGACGTACAACATCGAAGGGCATGCATCGCTCTTCAAGCCGCATCACATCGAAGAGATCGCGGCGACGATCAACCGGCAGCATCCAGACATCGTCGGCCTCAACGAAGTGCATCGCGGAACGTGGCAGGCGCGTTTCGCCGATCACACGAAGCAGCTCGCGAAGCTCACCGGCATGAACGTCGTGTTCGGCCGCAGCTACACGTTCATGCACGGCGACTTCGGCAACGCGATTCTCACGCGCGGCAAGATCCTGCACAGCGAAGTTCACGATCTCCCCGGCTACGGCGAGCCGCGCACGATGCTCGAGGCGATCGTCGACATCAACGGCGGCCGGATCGAGTTCTATGTCGGCCACACCTCGGCGTGGGCCTCGCTGAATTCGAAAGCGCGCGGCGTGCAGCTGCAGTGCATGAATCGATTGATCAATGCCAGCGAGTATCCGTTCATCCTCACCGGCGATCTCAACGCGCCGCCCGACAGTCCGGAGATCTCGAAGTTCCTCGACGTCAACACGCTGCAGTTCGCCGGCAATCCGAAAGTGCCGTCGCACAAAGTGATGGAGCAACGCCTCGACTACATCCTTCCAGATCCCGGATGGCATGTGCTCTGGTCGCGCGTCGCCGACGAGGGACCATCCGACCACCGGCCCGTGATCGCGGAGCTGACGCATCCATGAAGAATCACGGAAAACACATCAAGCACATCGAGCACGTCGCCGGCACGACGTACGTCCGCTTGCCGATCATCGCGTTCATCGGCGGCCTGCTCGCGCTCATCGTCCTCACGATCGCGTTCTGGTCGGCGAAGCGAAAGCAGGACGCGAAGCTGAACGTGAAGTCGGCGTCGGAGATCCGCACGCTTCTTCCCTCGCTCGTCGGCCTCACGCAGTCGACGCTCGACGGCGGCAACAGCGTCCAGGTCCTGCAGAACGGCAACGGATTTTTCCCGCCGATGCTGCGCGACATCGCCGCCGCCCGCGAGAGCGTGCACGTCGAGACATACATCTGGAGCAAGAGCGCGTTCGCGACGCAGTTTGCGCAATCGCTCGCGGCGAAAGCGCGGCAGGGCGTCGAAGTGCGCGTGCTCGTCGACGCGTCCGGCGGACGCGATCTCAAGGGCGACACGCAGAAGATCCTGGAGGACGCCGGCGCAAAGGTCGCGCATTTTCATCCCATCCGCATCAGCAACCTCGGCCGTCTGAACAATCGCGATCACCGCAAGCTCGTCATCATCGACGGCCGCATCGCCTACACCGGCGGCCACGGCATTTCCGCGAACTGGACGGGCGACGCGCAGGACAAAGAGCATTGGCGCGACACGGGGCTGCGCATCAGCGGCCCGGTCGTCAATCGATTGCAGGCGTGCTTCTCCGAAAACTGGATCGAGGAGACCGGCGAGATTCCCGCGGGCGACAAGTTCTTTCCGCACATCGCGCCGGCAGGCCCCACCGAGGCGCACGTCGCGTACACGTCGCCGACCGGCAGCATGTCGTCGGTGGAGATCCTCTACTACCTCGCCATCAAATCCGCGCGGCGCGAGATCCTGATTCAGAATCCATATCTGCTGCCGAACGAGGAGGCGATCAACGCGCTCGAAGACGCGGTGAAGCGCGGCGTCGACGTGCGCATCATGGTCCCGTCGACCGACGCGACCGACAGCGCGGTCGTGCAGCACGCGAGTCATCATCACTTCGGCACGCTGCTCAAGCGCGGGATCAAGCTGTACGAGTACAAACACACGCTGCTGCATCAGAAAGTGATCGTCGTCGACGGCATCTGGTCGTCCGTCGGCTCGACGAATTTCGACGAGCGCTCGTTCCAGCTCAACGACGAAGTGAACATCGGCCTCCTCGACGCGAACGTCGCCGCGCAGCTGCGCAGCGCGTTTCAATCCGACCTTCGTTACTGCACGCAACGCCACTTCAACGAATGGCAGAAGCGCTCGCTGTGGCACAAGTTGGAGGATGGGCTGGCATACTTGGCACATGCGCAGATGTAGATGGCAGATGGCAGATGGCGGATGGCGGATGGCCCCACCGCCCGGCTCGCGCTCCTGCCATCTGCCATCTGCCATCCGCCATCTGCATCATGGCAACCCTCCCTGTTGAAGGTCGCTGGTCCGTACGCGCGTTGTCGGAAGACGACGTGCGCCACGCGCTGGAGTTTTTGCGGCGCGATCCGCTGATCAACGTCTATCTGATCTCGCGGATCATGGAAGAGCGCTCGCTGGCGACGCAGATCGTGCTCGTCCGCTTCAACGGCGCGATCGTGCTCGTCGCCTCGCTCGCCACGAACATGGTCCTCGGCGGCGATCCGTCGATCTCCCAGGAGCTCACCGACACCGCGATCATGCTCATCTCCGACCGCATCATCTCGCGCTCGCTGTCCGTGCGCGCGATCATCTCCCCGCGGCATCTCGTCGAAGCACTGTTCGAGCAGCTGCGGCCGCGGCTCGATCCGCCGACGGTCGTGCGTCTCAGCCAGCCGGTGTACGCCATCAAGCGGCGGCTCGACTATCCCGATTTGACGGAGTCACGCTTCTCGACGATGCGCGATCTCGACAAGCTCGTGCCGGCGTGCGCGGCGATGCACAAAGAAGAAGTCGGAATCGATCCGATGGACCGCGACCCGGTGGGATATCGCGAGCGCATTCGCGAGCTGGTGGAGAAAAAGCGCTCGGTCATCCGCGTCGTCGACGGCCGCATCGCAACGAAGTGCGAGTTCTCTGCGATCACCGGAGACGCGGCGCAGTTGATGGGCGTGTGGACGGATCCGCGTTACCGGCGCCGAGGTCTGAGCCGCGCATTGCTCGCCGAAGTGTGCGGACATTTCTTCCGCCGCGGGAAGAGCGTCACGCTGTTCGTGAACGACTTCAACAAGCCGGCAATCGCGCTGTACGAGTCGCTCGGATTTCAGCGCATCGGTGAGAATCGCGCGCTGATCTGGTGAACCGGCGCGAGCATTGCAAAAATCAAAAGCGACGCTGTGGAAAGCGCAAACGAGCAGCGCGCCGGGCTGAGCTTCACGGTGCGGTCCGGAGGTAGGAAATGCCTGAGATTGGTACAGTAAAGTGGTTCAACAACGACAAAGGCTACGGCTTCATCAAACGAAGCACGGGCGAAGACGTATTCGTGCATCACTCTTCGATTCAGGCGTCGGGATATCGCACGCTGAATGAAGGGGAGCGCGTGGAGTTCGACGTCAAGCAGGGACCGAAGGGACTGCAGGCTGAAAACGTTCGTCGTGCGGGGCAAAGCGAGCACGCCGAAGAAGCCGTTTAGGAATTCGCGCGACGGGCAAGTCCGACGCGCGACAACGTTCCAAGAAGGCTAGGCCAATCGACGCAGCCGGCCGTGCCGGCTAGTCTTCGTTGGGTTCGCTGGGCTGGACGCGCGCGGCGAAGAACGCGCCAAGCGCTCCGCCTACGGCCACTGCAGGCAACGCCTGCCCGTGTCCCTCACGGGCGAGAAGAATCGCGGCGATGCCGCCGGCGAGCAGAATGAGCGTGCGCAGCGCGAAATCACGAATGTCGTATCGCATGGTCTGAACCGGCGGTTGGACATCCGCCTGAAACGATTGTACGCCGTTACATCCGCTCGGGCACCGGAATTCCCAGCAGCTCCATCGCCCCTACCATCGTCCGCCGGAAAATCTCCGCCGTCACCGCGCGCCGCTGCCGCTCCGCGTCGTCCTTCTCATTCATGATCGGATACTTGTGATAGAAGCTGTTGAATCGCTGCGCGAGGTCGAGCAGGTACTGCGTGATCACTGACAGCTCGAGCGAGTCGACGGCGCGGCGGATCGCGGCGGGCAACTCCGCGCTCGAGCGAATCAGCTCCCACATGTCGTCTGTCAGTCCCTGATTGAGCGTGAGATCGTCGACGATGCGCTCTTCAAGGCGCGCCTCGACGCCGCGCTCCTGCATCTTGCGGAAGATGTTCTGCACGCGGACGGTCGAGTACTGCAGATACGGACCGGAGTCGCCTTCGAAGCGCAGCGCCTCATCGAAGTCGAAGGCGATGACTTTGTTGCGGCCGAAGCGGAGCATGAAGTAGCGCAACGCGGCGACCGCGACCTGGTTTCCGATCTCGCCGGCGTTCTCGATGTCGGTGGCATTCGCCTTCACCGCGTCCGTCGCTTTGCGCTCGAGCTCATCGAGCAGATCGTCGGCCTTCACACCGAATCCCTTGCGGCCCGACATCTCCACGTACGGGCGCGTCGCGTCTTCGTCGGAAACCTCCATGCCGAGGGCTTTCGCGGTCGAGGGCGTGAGCGCGACCATCTCGTACGAAAAATGAATCGACGCCTCGGCGGCCTTGTCGCCGCCCAGCTTGTGCACGCCTTCCTTCACGACCTTCTGCAAGTACGACTGACGCGAGTCGATCACGTTCACGACGCGCGTCGCGCCGCCGAATTTCGGCGCGGCCGGATCGCCGTCCTCGCCGTGCGTCGTCTCCCACACGATGTGGCCGTCCGGATAGGTCGAGAACTTCTGGTACTGGAACGTGCGGTCGAGGAGGCCGAGCTTCCACAGCTGATATGCGATGTCTTTGCCGGTGTACGTGACGGTGCCGTTGGAGCGCACGAGAATCTTGTCGGGCTCCTCCATGCCGGCGAACGTCTCCGACTCGTCGAGCTTCATCACCCAGCAGCCTTTGTGCTTGCCTTCCTCCTCGAACACGAGCGCGCCCGACTGCTTCAGCAGCTCGAACGCGCGATCCCAGAAGTGCGCGTGAATGATGTCGCTCTCTTTCGGCAGCAGGTCGTACTCGATGCCCAAACGCAACATCGTCGCGAGATGGCGCCGCACGATCGCGCGCGCCAGGGTCTTCGCGAGCACGGCCGTGTCGCCTTCCTGCTTCTCGATGCGATGCAGCGTGTCTTTGCGCCACTCCTGCGCTTCGGGGCGATCGGCGTAGTACTGCGCCATGCGCGAGTACGAATCCCAGCAGAGGTAATCGAAGCGCGGATGCGTGTCGATCAACTGCTGCACTTCGGCGACGCTCTTTTTTTCGAGAAGCTCGAACGCGACGACGACGTCCGCGACCTGCACGCCGGTGTCGTCGATGTAGTTCTGCGTCTCCACGCGATCGCCGAGCCACTTCGAGCAGCGCACGTACGTGTCGCCGAGGACGGCGTTGCGCAGATGACCGATGTGCGCGGCCTTGTTCGGATTGATGTTCGTGTGCTCGACGATCACGCGCTCGCCGCTCGGCTTCGCCGGCATCATCACCGTGCGGAAATGCTGCGCCGTGAACGCGCCGCGATCGAAACGAAAGTTGAGATAGCCCGCGCCTTCGACGCTGACGCTCTCCACGAATATCGGCAGCGCGAGTCCGTTCGAAAGCTGCTCCGCGATCTCGCGCGGCTTGCGCTTGAGGACTTTCGCCAGCTCCAGCGCGACCGGCGTCGCAAGATCGCCCATGCTCAACTTCGGCGGCGCCTGCAGCACCACGCGTTCGATCGAATGACCGAAGAGCGCGAGCACGCGCGATTTCAGGGTTTCGGTGAGTTGCTCGTGAATCGTTTCGAGGATCATGCCGGCTCCACACAATGCGTGGTGTCATTCCACAATTTCAGGACCCAGCGATCGCCGCGCCGCAGGAACACGTTCAACGCCGCGTTGTCCTGCGCGAGATGGCGCGACGTCGCGATCGAGGCGCCAAGGAGATGCGTGGCGCCGATGCGGATCGCGGTGCCGTGCGTGACGACGACCGGACGCGCGGAGTGGACAGCCGTGAACGCGCGCTGCATGCGGTGCAGCACGTCATTGTGCGACTCGCCGGAAGGACACGGCAGATCGGGATCGGCGACCCAGCGGTGATAGAGATCGAGATCGTTGCGGCGGACGTCGAGAAACGACTGCCCTTCCCAATCGCCGTAGTTCATCTCGCGCAGATCATCGAGCGTCTGCACTTCGAGACTCGTGGCTTCAGCGATGAACTGTGCGGTGGACATCGCGCGTCCGAGCGGCGACGAGAAGATCGCCGTCGGCGAATGCGTCGCGAGCCGTTCGGCAAGCGCGCGCACCTGGCGGCGCCCTTTGTCGGAGAGCTCGCTGTCGTTCCACCCCTGCGCGATGCCGGCGACGTTGTGCAGCGTCTCGCCGTGGCGAACGAGGAAGAGCTGCTCCATCACGCGAGCATCCCTTCACCATCGCGTACCCAGGAGAGCGGGCGTCCCGCCCGCCCCCGGGAGGCGGGCAGGATGCCCGCTCTCCTCGGCATGCAGTGAGGGGCCGTGCGCATCACGCGAGCAGCGAGTCGGCCGTCATCTCTGCCGGCTTCTCGATCCCGAGAATGTCGAGGATGGTGGGAGCGACGTTCGAGAGAACGCCGCCGCCGCGCAGCGCGCCGAACCGTTTCTGCGGATCGACGAGGATGAGCGGCACGGGATTGGTCGTATGCGCTGTGTGCGGCTGGTTCGTCGCGCGATCGAACATCAACTCCGCGTTGCCATGATCGGCGGTGATGAGCGCGACGCCGTCGACCGCGGCGGTTGCATCGAGAATTCGTCCGACCGCGAGGTCGGTGTCGTGTACCGCGGTCTTCGCCGCGTCCATCATGCCGGTGTGTCCGACCATGTCGGGATTGGCGATGTTCATGATGATGACGTCGTACTTTTTCGACCGAATCGCGTCGACGACTTTGTCCGTCACCTCGAACACCGACATCTCGGGCTTCAAATCGTACGTAGCGACTTTCGGCGACGGCACGAGGAGTCGCTCTTCGCCGGGGAACTGCGTGTCCGAGCCGCCGTTGAAGAAGAACGTGACGTGCGCGTACTTTTCCGTCTCGGCGATGCGGAACTGTTTGAGGCCGGCACGCGAGAGCACTTCGCCAAGGTTGTTGCGGAGCTCCTGCGGCGGAAAGACGACCGGCAGATCGAATTTCTCGTGATAGCGATTCATCGTCACGAGCTGAACCTTCGGATGCACGGCGCGCTCGAACGGCGTGAAGTGCTCGTCCTTGAACGCGATGACGATCTGCCGCATCCGGTCCGCGCGGAAGTTGAAGAACAAGAGCGCGTCACCGTCTTCGAGGCGGCCGAGATGCGCGCCGTCGGGTGTGAGCACCGCGATCGGCTCCATGAACTCGTCCGTCACGTTCTGTTCGTAGAAGCGGCGGACGGTCTCGAGCGGATCTTTCGTCTGCGTCCCGACGCCGAGGGTCATCAGATCGTAGCCGCGCTGCACGCGCTCCCAGCGGTGATCGCGGTCCATCGTGTAGTAGCGGCCGATGATCGTCGACAGATGCGCGTTCGGTTTGTCTTTGATGTGGTCGAGCAGTTGTGCGAGATATGTCTCCGCCGACTTCGGCGGCGTGTCGCGACCGTCAAGAATCGCGTGCACGAATACATCCTTCGAGCCTGCGGCATCGATGAGCCTATGCAGATGCGACTGCAACGAATGCACGCCGCCGTCGGAGAGCAGCCCCGCGAAATGAATCGCCCGCGACTCCTTCACCGCGCGCCCAAACACGTCATTCGACTCCAGCTCGTGATGCTCGATCGCCTTGCTGATGCGAATGATGTCCTGATCGACGACGCGTCCCGCGCCGATGTTCAAATGCCCGACTTCCGAATTGCCCATCTGCCCGTCCGGCAAGCCCACGGCGAGGCCGCTGGCCTCGAGCGTCGTCCACGGCGCGTCGCGAAACAGCTGATCGAACCGCGGCGTCTCCGCCTGCGCGATCGCATTGAACTCACGTTCCTTGCGGCAGCCGAAGCCGTCGAGAACGATGAGGATGAGAAAGGGACGCGGCATGGGGCCGCGAAGATATCAAATGGATGGCAGATGGCGGATAGCAGATGGCGTTTCCCGGTTCTGCCATCCGCGATCTGCCATCTGCCATCTAGGTTTGCGCCTTTTCCCTCTTGAACACCATGCCGATGTGATCGGTCGCGCCGGTCTTGAAGTTGATGGACGTGATGCTGACGAGCTCCCACCCCTCATCGCCGAGTCGATTCAGCTCCTCGGCGCGGCGCGGATCCATCGAATAGTTCTCCGACCGGACGTTGATGATCTTGTATTCCCACATCTTCATGTCCGCGCTCCCTCCCGGCATCCTGTTTTGGGGGACGGTAAGTGTAGCAAAGTCAGGGATGAAGGCAGAAGGCAGAAGGCAGAAGGCAGAAGGCAGAAGGCAGAAGGCAGAATATAGAACGCAGAACGCAGAACGCCAGTCTTCTAACTTCTGCCTTCTGCCTTCTGCCTTCTGCCTTCATCTCTCCACTCCACCGCCTCCCCCGCCAAATCCGTAATCACCCCATCACACCCCACCGCGCGCAATGCTTCCCACTCGCGAACGAGGTTCGGCGTGTAAGGCACCACCCGAACATCATGCGCGTGCAGCGACGCCACCATCTCCGCGTCGACGTAGTGATAGTTCGGAAAGCACCATGTCGCGCCGAGGCTCGCGGCGTAGGCGCCGACGTTCACCATTGCGCCGTACATCGTGATGCCGAGCGGGACGGTCGGGTGATGTTCGCGCACGTTCGCGAGCACGTAGTGATCGAACGATGCGATGACGATTTGCGGCCAGTCGCGCACGATGTCGACGAGCACGCGTTCCCATCCGCGGCGCTTCACTTCGAGGATCATCGTCGTGCGTCCGGCGAAGCGCGCGAGGTCCCCGACACGCGCGAGGTCGGGGCATTCGTTGGACGTCAGTGTCTCGACGACGTCGTGATCGTGGAAGAGCACGGATGTCTCGTCGCAGAGCAGCCGGAGGTCGGTCTCGAAACCGTCCGCGCCGCTCGCCAGCGCGTCCTCAAACGACGCGATCGTGTTCTCCGGAAAGCGCCCCGGACTGCCTCGATGACCGAAGATCAGAAATTGTGGTAGCTTGCTTGAAATCACGGAGAGTTGGATCGATGGCGAAGAAAATCCTCTTGGCTGATGACAGTATCACCATTCAAAAGGTCGTCGAACTGACGTTCTCGGACGCCGACTACGAAGTCACGGCGGTGAACAACGGCGCGAAAGCGATCGCGAAGCTCGCCGAGATGCGGCCGGACATCATCCTCTCCGACATCATCATGCCGGAGAAGAACGGCTACGAAGTCTGCGAGTACGTGAAGTCGCATCCCGACTACCGCAACATTCCGGTAGTGCTGTTGACCGGCACGTTCGAGCCGTTCGATCCCGATCGCGCGGAAAAAGCCGGCTGCGACGCGGTCGTCACGAAGCCGTTCGAGTCGCAGAGTCTCATCCAGAAAGTAGAAGAGCTGATCTCGCAGGCGATCACCGCACCGACTCCCGCACACGCGCCGGAGCCCGAACCGGAACCAGAGCCTGAGCCCGAGCCTGCGCCGCAGGCGTTGTGGACTGCGGACACCGAGGTGGTGCCGCTGCCGACGCACTCGCCGTTCTCGACGGAGAGCGGCTCGTATCCGACGCCGCAGGAGTTCCGCCACGAACCGGACATCTTCGGCGCCGCGCCCGCACCGGCCGGAACGACGGAGATGCCGTTCGAAACGCCCGACGCCGACGCGTTCAGCGGAGAGACGCGCGCGTTCACGAAGATGAACTTCGACGAGATGCAGCAGATGGCGTCTGCCGCGCAACCCGCGCCGGAACCGGAGCCTCCACCCGCGCCGGAACCGTCGCCGTGGGATGAATCGCCGAGCGATGCCTTCGGCGGAGAGACGCGCGCATTTCCGAAGATGACGTTCGACGAGATGCTCGCCGCGGAATCCGCGTCGGCGACGCAGGCCGTGGAACCGGTCGCGCCGCCGCCGGAGCCGGAGCTCGAGAGCGAGTCGCCGTTCGGCGCGCCGCCACCCGCGGAAGAGTTCAGCGGCGAGACGCGCGCATTCACGAAGATGAGCTTCGACGAAATGCAGCAGCTCGCGTCCGGGCAAGCCGCGCCGGAACCGGAGCCGGAGCCTGTCGCGCCGCCTCCCGCACCCGAGCCTTCGCCGTGGGATGAACCGCCGAGCGAGGCCTTTGGCGGAGAAACGCGCGCGTTCCCGAAGATGACGTTCGACGAGATGATGGCCGCGACGCCGGCGGAGCCGGAGACGTTGCCGTGGGAAGCGCCGGCAGCGGAAGCCGAAGAAGAAGCGCCCGCGCCGAGTTACGCGGCCGAAGAAGCGACGCCGTTCGCCGCCGCCGCGGAGGAACCGTACGAAGTGCCGCAGCCGGAGGCGGAGCCGGCGTGGGCACCCGCGGCGGAAGCGGAAGCAGTTGCCGAAGCGGAAGAGCCGCCGATGCCATCGCCCGTGCTCGCGCCGGAGACGCCGAGCATTCCGATCGCGGCGCACGACCTCACCGACGAACAGATCGAGCGGATCGCACAGCGCGTGGTCGAGTTGATGTCCGACCGCGTGGTGCGCAACATCGCGTGGGAAGTGATCCCCGATCTCGCGGAGATGGTGGTGAAGGAGCGCATTCGCCAGCTGGAGTCGGAAGCGTAAGAGAGAGTGCTGAGTGCTGGGTGCTGAGTCAACCCAGCACGCGGCACCCTGCACCAGGCACCGTCGTGAAGATCTACACGCGCACGGGCGATCACGGCGACACCTCTCTCTTCGGTGGCACCCGCGTTCCGAAAAACGATCCGCGCATCGAGGCCTACGGCACCGTCGACGAGTTGAACTCGTTCATCGGACTCGCACGCGCGCATTCGCTGCCGCAATCCGTCGACGACGTGTTGCATCAGGTGCAAATCGATCTCTTCGAGATCGGCGCGCGTCTCGCCGCGCCCAACACCGATCGCTTCGCGGGCGTCGATGACGCGCGCATCACCGAATTGGAACAAGCGATCGACGCGATGGAGCGCGAGCTCGCGCCGCTCACGAGCTTTATCCTTCCCGGCGGCGCGCCCGCGGCCGCGCAGTTGCACGTCGCACGCACGGTATGTCGCCGCGCGGAGCGCTGCGTCGTACCGCTGCACGATGATGCAACGATCACGTATCTGAATCGCTTGTCCGATTACCTCTTCGTGGCAGCGCGGTTTGCAAATCTGCGTGCGGGGCGAGAAGACGTTCCGTGGAAGCGCCTATAGGACGTATAGGACTTGTACGACGTCGTAGGACTTCCTAGGATGTCCTATACGTCCTGGAGCGTCCTACGATGTCCTATAGTCCAATGGTCGGGGCAAGAGGACTTGAACCTCCGACCTCACGGTCCCGAACCGTGCGCTCTACCAGGCTGAGCTATGCCCCGATTGACGTGTCGCGAGTGAGTCTCGCGTTTTGAAGAGCGCGGATTCTAGGTGATTCGCGCCGCGCGGTCAAACGGCGCACGTAAGGCTTTCATTCCGCGAAACGTTCCGTGAACAGCGGATCGGCGCCACGTCCGCCGCGGAATCGCGTCATACACTCTGCCGTTGCGGATTCCGGATCAAAGGAGAGATTCATGAGACGCTTTGCCATCGCCTGCGCCGCGCTCGTGTTTGCGCTTTCCGCTTTCGCGCAGGAGAAGCCGTTCGAGGAAAAGATCGACGTCAACGTCGTGCTCCTCGACGTCATCGTGACCGATGCCCGCGGCAATCAAATCCTCGGCCTCTCGAAAGACGACTTCATCGTCAAGGAAGACGGCGTCACCCAGCCGGTCGACTCCGTCGACTATTTCACCAACCGCAGGCTCCTCGACACGCGCGAAGAGAACGCGCCGTTCCAGGTCGAGAAGATCCGCAACGAGCGTTACTTCATTTTCTTTTTCGACAAGCCGAACGACGCCGGCGTGCTGTTCGACGAGCTGACGGTCGCGCGCGAGGCCGTGCGCAATTTCATCCGCAACGAGATGCTCGAAGGCGATCGCGTCGCCATCGCCGGACACGACGTGCGACTCAAGATCTACAGCGACTTCACAAGCGACAAGAAGAAGCTCGAGAAGGCGCTCAACGACTCCGCACGCTTCGGACCGGGACTCGATCGTCCGACCACGGACGACGGAGTCCTGCAGCACATCAGCCGCGGCGAGATGGTGAATCAGACCGGCCGCGTGTACGAGGCGCTGCGCGTGCTCGCCGACGCGACGAAGCCGATCCGCGCGCGCAAGAACCTCGTGCTCTTCTCGCCGGGAATCCTCGAAGACAGCGAGACGGTGCGCAACGGCGTGATCACGAACCGCAGCCGCTTCCTCGATCCGATGCTCGAGGCGTTCAACGGCGCGAACCTGTCGGTCTACGCGGTGCAGCTGCAGCGCGACGTCGACACGACGCCGCTCTTTCATCAGCGCCTCGAGGAGATGGCCAGCGCGACCGGCGGACAGTACTTCCGCTTCAACACCAGCTTCACGCAGCCGCTCAAGCGCATCGAGAACGTGAACAACGGCTACTACCTCCTCACCTATCGCACGAAGCACGCACGCGGCGAGCACGGATATCAGCGCGTGAAAGTGTCGGTGAAGAATCCCGAGTTCAAAGTCGTCGCACGGCAGGGATATCAGTACGGGGGATAGGCAGGCTCAAAGGCGCATGGGCTCATAGGCGCATAGAGACTCTGAGCCTATGAGCCTATGAGCCCATGCGCCTATGAGCCTATGAGCCCATGCGCCTGATTCACGACGAACCGCATCCGCTCGCCCGGCGCCAGCTGGGCGAGCTTCCACCGCTCGTCCGACAACACCGTCAGCACCTGCAGATAGCCGCCCGTGACGGGATGATCGGGACCCATCGCGACGAGACTGCCGTCCGGATGAAGCTGCACGGTTCCGCACTGCATGCCGAATGACTTGAGGTCCGCGGGGATCTTCACGTCGATCGGACGCATTGGCCGGAGACGAATGCCGACGCGATCGATCGACGGCGTGACTTCGCAATCGATCGTGCCGATCTCGACGTCGTGCGGCCCGCGCATCGCGCGAATCACGCGATGGTCTTCGCGCGCGAACTCCGTGACGACGCCTTTGCGATTTCCCACCGCGAGATAACCGCGCAGCCCGTCCGTCACCCGTCCAAACGCGATCTCGTCTCCCGCGCGCACGCCTCGCACTTGATTGCACCACGCAACGACGCAGTCGCGGCGAAAGCGCAACCGCGGCCCCGACATCGCGCACTCGAGGAGCGGCGCATCGGACGGATTGCCGACCGCGCGATTCGCGAGCGCCGCCGCGGCGTCATCGAACGGCCCGCCGGGCGCGACGCCGCGATCGATGCGGCTCCAGTCCGGCGCGCCGACCAGCGTCGCCAGCGGAGCGGAGAGAACGTCCGCGTAGTCGAGCTGCAGCGGCGCCTTCTTCGGCGCCGGCGCGACGTGCACTTCGTCGACCGGCTCGATCACGATCTCATCGCCCGGCGCGATCGCATGCTCGACATTCGCGTCCGTCAGGCCGAGGAGATTCCAACCGCCGGGAGTGTCGATCGGATAGAAGCCGGCAACCGAGCCCGCGATCGCAAACGACCCGCGCGCAACAGGACGCGACGTGGAACGGCGCGGCATCGCCCACTCCGCAGGCCAGCCATCGAGGTAGGCGAAGCCGCCGCGGAAGCCGAGGTAGCGAGCCGTGAGCGTGATGCCGCGAACGCGCGAGAGAAATTGCTCGCGCGTTTGGTTGGTGCGGGCGAGAAACTCGTCTAAATCCGCGCCGGCGAATGCAACAGGCATTGTGGAGCGGCGGCCGCCCTCGGCCGCCGGATTCTCGCGAGAAATCGGCGGCCGAAGCGGCCGCCGCTCCACTAGTGTCTCGAAATTGGGCGTGCCCGCCCAAATCACATAAAGCGATGAATGCCCCGGAATGCACGCCACCACACCCGGCGCTGCGCGAGCGCTCGCTGCGAACGCGTGCAACTCGGAAGCGGAAACGTCGCCGAGCTCGACCAACACCGCGCGGTCGCCCGCTGGAGCGAGATGCATCGCATGGTGATAACGTCTGCGCTCATGAATCGCAAGCAGGAACAGATTCTCGCGGAGATCGCGCACGACGCAATGATCGACAAAGGCCTCGAGCCGGAGTTCGGAAACGATGTGATGCAGCAGGTCAACAGCCTGCACGGGCCGGCGCGGGAGAACGATCCGGCGATCCGCGACATGCGCGACCTCGCCTGGTGCTCGATCGACAACGACGACTCGCGCGATCTCGATCAGCTCACGTGGGCGGAGAAGACGGACGACGGCAGCGTGAAGATCTACATCGCCGTCGCCGACGTCGACGCGCTGGTGAAGAAAGACTCGCCGGCCGACCGCCACGCGAACAAGAACACGACGTCGATCTACACCGCCGGGCGCATGTTCCCGATGCTGCCGGAGCGCCTCTCGACCGATCTCACGTCGCTCAACGAAAACGAAGACCGCATTGCGATGGTGATCGAGCTGACGGTGCGCGACGACGGCGAGGCGTCGCAGGGCGACGTCTATCGCGCGCTCGTGCGCAACCAGGCCAAGCTCGCGTACGACCGCGTCGCGGCGTGGCTCGACGGCAAAGACGACGCGCCGGACAAGGTGAAGAATGTGCGCGGACTCGACGAGACGCTGCGGCTGCAGGACAAGACTGCCGACGCGATGCGCGAGCTGCGGCACGAGCATGGCGCGCTCGACCTCGACACGATCGAGGCGCGTCCGGTCATCCGCGACGGCCAGGTGGTGGACCTTCAGCAGGCGCACCGCAACAACGCGCGCATGCTCATCGAAGACTTCATGATCGCCGCCAACGGCGTCACCGCGCGCTTCCTCTCGCGCAAGGAGCTCCCGAGCATCCGCCGCGTCGTGCGCTCACCGGAACGGTGGGATCGCATCGAAAAGATCGCCGAAGAATTAGGCGAGCGCCTGCCGCCCGATCCCGACGCGAAAGCGCTCGAAGAATTTCTCGTGCGCCGCAGGAAAGCCGACCCGACGCGCTTTCCCGATCTGTCGCTCTCGATCGTGAAGGCGATGGGCGCGGGCGAGTACGTCGTCGAGCGTCCGGGACAGGAGCCGATCGGACACTTCGGCCTCGCGGTGAAGGACTACACGCACTCGACGGCGCCGAATCGCCGCTATCCCGATCTCATCACGCACCGTTTGCTCAAGGCCGCGCTGAAGAATGAGAAGCCGCCGTACAGCGTCGACGAGCTCGATCAGCTCGCGCAGCACTGCACCGAGCAGGAAGACGCCGCCAACAAGGTCGAGCGGCAGGTGCGCAAGTCCGCCGCCGCGTGCCTGCTGCAGAACCGCATCGGCGAGCGCTTCGACGGCATCGTCACCGGCGCATCGTCGAAGGGAACGTGGGTGCGGGTCTTCCATCCACCTGTCGAAGGAAAGCTCGTCCATGGCGAGAAGGGACTCGACATCGGCGACCGCGTGCACGTGAAGCTCGTCGAGGTCGACATCGAAAGAGGCTTTATCGATTTCGTGCGTTGAATCCCTTTGGACTGCGGCAGCTACGCTGCCGCTTTCGTATACCGCTACGCGAAAGCGGCGGCGTAGGTCCAAAGGTGCTCAGGTCATCCCGATGTCATAGTGCATTGCGTAAAGCACCGTGAGCGCGCCCAGCAAAACGGCGAACGCGCTCTGCAACAGCGCATGCGTGCGCTCGGACCAGCGGACCGCGGCCAGCGCGATGAAGACCGGAAACGTGCTGAGGACGTAGCGGCCGATCGACTGCAGCGATCCCGACACCAGCACGACGACGAACGAGGCCGCAACGAACGCGGCGAGCGCCGCTTGTCGCTGCCGAAGCAGAAGCACGATCGCAACGAGGAGGAACAGAAGCATCAGCATGTTCAGCGCACGGAAGTTCCATTCCGCGCTGACGATCGGCAGCTCGCGAAAGAACGTCGCGTACTGCGCGAAGCTCAGTCCCGCTCCGCGCTGCCACGCCCCCTGGATATCCGCGAACGCGAACGGGTTGCCGGTGATGCGCCAGAGGAACACGCAGAACGATGCGAGTCCGCACGGCGCGAGCAGGATCGAGTACCAGCCGCGCTTTCGCTTCCAGCACAACACGAGGAGAAACGCGACGAGCAACACGCCCTGCAGGCGCGTCGCGGAAGCGAGAGCGCCGAGGAGGCCGGCGAGAAGAAAGCGATCGGAGAGCGCGGCGACGCAGCAGCCGGCGGCGAGGAGGACGAACAGCGACTCCGCCATCGGCAGCGAGAAGAAATACGACGTCGGAAAAAACGCGGCGTAGCCGATCGCGCGACGTGCGATGTCGTCATCGCAACCCGCGCGCTTGGCGAGCGCGTACAACATCCACAACGCGCCGATGAAGAAGAGCTGCGTGAGGATCGTCGCGTTCAGCGCATACGAAGGAAACACGCGGAGATAGCGCGCCGCCATCGGAAACAGCGGAAAGAACGCCCAATTCTTTTGCACGCCCGCCGCGAACCGCGCCCGCGCATATCCATCCTCGGCCACGCTCCGGAACCATTCCGCATCGCCGCTGATGAACACGCTGACGAGAGGCGCGGACGCGAGCGTGATGCGCGTCTCCTTCACGATCCCGAAGCTGGTGCGCACGAGCGTGATGTTGCCGAAGAGGATGAGCAGTGCCAGGACGATCGCGCGCGACGCTAGGAACGGGCCGGCGACGGCTCGGAGATCTCGCCCCATCGCTTCGATTGTGTCACGTGCAGAGCGGCGGCGATGAGGAAGAGCGCCGGCGCAACGAAGTGCGACAACAGGCGCGTCGCCGTCACGCGCACCAGTTCCGCGATCGTCCAATCCGTGACGACGTACGCGAGCGTGTACAGCGTCAGCATCGGAAGAATCGCGACGAGGCCGAAGACGAGCGGCCGCCATGCGCGTTTCACCACGAGCACCGCGATCGCAACCGCGACCGCAATCCACAGAAACCCGAACCTCGGCAGGAATTCGCGCAGCACTTCACCGATGCGTCCGATGTGTTGCGGCAGGCCGGGAAGTTGCCCGAGAAAATCCTGCTCGTCCGTCGGCGCGATGCGTGCGCGCCACGCGAACTGCGCGGCGATCGCGATCGCCAACGGAATCGCGGCAGCGATGATGCGGCGTCGGAAGACGAAGACGCCTGCAGCCAGGAACACGAGCGCGAACGGCACCCCTTCGTTTTTCGTCAGCACCAGACATGCGAGCCAGAGACCGAGGCGGAGCGGCGCGCGGGCTTCGATCAGTTCGAAGAATGCGCAGCCTACGAACGCGGCGAGCGGAACATCCGCGCCTGCCGAGCGCGCACCGCCGCCCGCGGTCTCGATCTGCGGGATCCAAAGCAGCAGCGTCGCCAGCCAGACGGCGGTCGACGGCGAGAACCATTCCGCGAAACGGCGGCGGACTTCGAACGCCAGCGCGATCGCGAACATCGCGAAGAGCGCGCGTGCGTGGCGATCGTCGCCGTCGCGCGCGAACATCATCACGGTCGCGGCGTCGAGCGGCGCGAGCAGCGGATATTGATTGCGCGGACTGTGCGTCGACTGCAGCTGAAAGAACGGCCCGTCGATCCGCTGCTCGTGCGCGATGGCTTTCGCTTTGAGCATCCAGAACGCGCGTCCGTCGTAGTCGTTCAGCGGCGTGATGACGGCACCGATGAGCAGGACGAACGCGGTGATCCAGAGCGGAAGTGCCGAGCGAACTTCAGAGGCGCGCGGGACGCGCGCACCACTCGACGGCGTCATCGCCATCACCGCGATCGCCGAGAGTCCGAGAACCGCGATCACCGGCTTGAGCGGAATGTGCAGTACGCCGGCGACGAAGAGCGCGAGCGCGTTCGCGCCCGCGCCGGCAAGGAACCACGACGTACGCCCCGCGAGGCGCGAGAACGCGGCGCCGAGGAGCGGGAACCAGAGCAGCGCGATCACGAGGCCGGTCATCGCGAGATCACTCGCATGTCACTGCCGTCGACCAGCACGATGACGCCGGTTCGCGTCATGGTGTGGGGCAGGCTTTCCAGCCTGCCGCCCGGGGGACAGGTTGGAAAACCTGCCCCACACCGAGAAGGCTCAGTGAAGTGCGTCGCGCGAGGATAGAGGTAGTAGTTGAGAAAAATGCCGCGATCGATGTCGCGCGGCCGCCGCAGCACGATCGTCACGGAGGCATCGCGCGGAATCTCGCTCGCGAGGCGTTGCATGACGACGTAGTCGCCGCCGAGAACGCGCTCGCGCCGCTCTTCGTATCGCAGCGGCAGCAGCGCCAGCGAATCGCGCACGAGCTGCACGTATTCATGTCCGCTGAACCAGATCGCGCAGGCAAACAGAACGGCCAGCGCGGGTCGTCGCATCATCTCGGGATGCGGATGTTATCAATCAGTCGCGTGCGTCCGATTTTTACCGCGCCCGCGACGAGCACCTCGCGATCGAAATCGCGCGGCGCTTCGAACGTGAGCGGATCGACGACCGCGAGGTAGTCGACTTCGACGCCGCCTTCTTCCGCGACGACGCGATGCATCAGCTTCTCGATCCCTGCGACCTCGCGAATGCCGTGCGTGATCGCTTCTTCGCCCGCGCGCAGCGCGCGATGGAGCACCGGCGCCTTCGCGCGCTCGTCGGCCGACAGGTAACTGTTGCGCGACGACATCGCCAGCCCGTCATGCTCGCGCATGGTCTCGCCGAAAACGAGACGCAGCGGGATGTCGAGATCGCGCGTCATCCGCTCAATCACCGCGCACTGCTGCGCGTCCTTGCGGCCGAACACCGCGACGTCGGGCTGCACGATGTTGAACAGCTTCGCCACCACCGTCGCGACACCTTCGAAGTGTCCCGGACGTCGCGCGCCTTCCAGCGGACGCGCGACCGCGCCCGCGTCGATGCGCGTCGTCGCGCCGGGCGGATACATCACGTCGACCTCCGGCAGGAACAGCAGGTCGACGTTTTCGGACTCGAGCAGCGCGCGATCGCGCTCCTCATCGCGCGGATAGCGCGAGAAGTCTTCGGTCGGTCCGAACTGCGTCGGGTTCACGAAGATCGACACGATGATGAACATGTGGGTGCCGCTGCCCTCAGCGGCACCGCGACCGCTGAGGGCAGCGGTCGCCACATTTCGGACCAGCGAGAGATGTCCTTCGTGCAGAAAGCCCATTGTCGGCACGAAGCCGATCACCGCACCGTGCGCTCTTGCATTCGCGACTGCTGCGCGAACTTCTTCGATCGTCCGCGCGATCTTCATCGCGGGAACGCGACGACGCCGCCGTCATCGCGCGTGGCGTAGAGCCGCTTCAGCTCTTCGTCGCTGGCCATGTGGAACGACTCCTTCTCTTCGTCGGGGAAGCTGCCGTCGCGGACGTCGTGGAGATACGACTCCAGCGCCTTCTGCATGTCCTGCGCGATGTGCGCGTACTGCCGCACGAACTTCGCGGTGTGGCCGTCGTAGATGCCGAGGACGTCGTGGAAGACGAGGACCTGCCCGTCGCAGTGCGGACCGGCGCCGATGCCGATCGTCGGAATCGTGATCTGTTCGGTGATGATCGCCGCGAGCTCGGTCGGCACGCATTCGAGGACGAGCGAGAAACATCCGACGCGCTCCAGCGCGACCGCTTCGTCGATCAATCGCTTCGCGTCGTCCGCATTTTTCCCTTGCAGCTTGAATCCGCCGAGCGCGTTCACCGACTGCGGCGTGAGGCCGATGTGTCCCATCACCGGGATCTCGGCGTCGAGGATCGCCTCGATCGTGCGGAGGCGGCTCGCCTTCGCGCCTTCGACTTTCACCGCCTGCGCGCCCGACTGAATGAACCGCCCCGCGTTGCGCACCGACTCTTCGATCGACACGTGATACGAGAGGTACGGCATGTCGCCGACGAGGAGCGCCGACTTCGCGCCGCGCGCCGCCGCGCGCGTGTGATGCAGCATGTCGTCGACGGTCACGCTGAGCGTGTCGGGATAGCCGAGAACGACCATGCCGAGGGAATCGCCGACGAGGACGATGTCGGAGCCGGCGTCATCGGCGACCTTCGCGCTCGGATAGTCGTACGCGGTGAGCATGCCGATGCGCGACTTCCCCTTCATCGCGCGAACCGCGGGAACGGTGACTTTTTTCCGTGGCTGACTATTCATCTCATCCTCCCTGGGGCCGAGAGGACGGGGAAGGTGCTGCGTGCTGGGTGCTGCCTGCTGGGATTCGACTCAGCACGCAGTACTCAGCACTCAGCACATCTTCCTACGCCTTAGTCTCGGTCCGTGTACTCAGGATCCAAGCGGCACGTAGTACTGGGTTCCCTTTTGCGCATTTCGCACCTGCTCGACGAGCTGTTCGAAATGCTCAGGCGTATGAACGAAATCGATCCCGTTCGTATTCACAACCAGGAGAGGCGTCTCTTCATACCGGTAAAAGTAGTGCGAGTACGCTTCGCTGAGCTCTTGCAAATACGAAGACGAGATCGCCTTTTCGTAGGCGCGCCCGCGCTTCTTGATGCGCTTCAAGAGTGTATCAAGATTCGCCTGGAGATAAATGACGAGATCCGGCCGCGGCACCTGATCGAGGAGCAAGTCGTACAGCCGGTTGTAGATCATCAGCTCGGAGTCGTCGAGCGTCAGATGCGCGAAGATCTTCGACTTCGCGAACGAGTAGTCGGCGAGGATCAGCTCCGTGAAGAGATCGCGCTGCGCGATCTGCCGCTGCTGATCGAACCGCGAGAGCAGAAAAAACAGCTCCGTCCGAAACGCCGCGCCGCGCTTGTCTTTGTAAAAGTCGTCGAGAAACGGATTGTCCGCATCTTCGAGGACTTTCGTGCCGCGAAAGCGCTTGGCGAGAAGATTGGTGAGCGAGGTCTTGCCTACGCCGATGGGACCTTCGATGGCGATGTGGCGCCAGGGGAGATTGCTCACGTGCGGGAAGGATAAGGGATGAAGGCAGAAGGCAGAAGGCAGAAAGCAGAAGTGAGAAAGGCAGCGCGACTCGCCACTTCTTACTTCTGCCTTCTGCCCTCTGCCTTCTGCCTTCACCGGTTCGTGATAAAACTCGCGCCCCACATGCTGTCCCTTGAGCAATACACGTTAGATAACGGGCTGAAGGTCGTCCTCAACGAGGACCATTCCGCCCCTCTCGTCGCGATCAATCTCTGGTACCACGTCGGCTCGAAGAATGAGCGGCCCGGCCGCACGGGGTTCGCGCATCTCTTCGAGCACATGCTGTTCTCCGGCTCGGAGCACGTCGGCAACAACGAGCATTTCCGCTACGTGCAGTCGGTCGGCGGTGTGCTCAACGGCACGACGTTCTTCGATCGCACGAATTACTTCGAGACGCTTCCCTCCAACTATCTCGCCCTCGGCCTCTGGCTCGAGTCCGACCGGATGGGCTTTTTTCTCCCCGCGCTGACGCAGGAGAAGCTCGACATCCAGCGGGAAGTCGTGAAGGAGGAGCGGCGCCAGCGCTACGACAACGTGCCGTACGGCACGGCGTTCGAGCGTTTACTGCGTCTCGGCTATCCGCCCGACTACTCGTATCACTGGCCGACGATCGGCTCGATGGAAGACCTCGGCGCCGCATCGCTCGACGACATCCGCGCGTTCTTCAGCACCTGGTATCGCCCCGACAACTGCACGCTGACGATCGTCGGCGACTTCTCGACGTCCGAGGCGAGGACGCTCGTCGAACAATACTTCGGCGACATCGAGCCGGGACGCTCGTTCCCGCCGTTCGATCTCCAGCGCACGCCCGCGTCCCACGAAGTGCGCGAGACGTTCGCGTCGCCCATCCAGCTGCCGCGCATCTATCGCCTCTATCACCTGCCGAAGATGGGCGAGGCGGAGTGGGTGCACGCGGACTTGCTGACGACGATCGTCGCGTCGGACAAAGCGAGCCGTCTCGATCGCGCGCTCGTGCACGAACAGCAAATCGCGCAGGACGTGGCGATGTACGTGCTGCCGACCGAGTCGACCGGGATCGTGATGCTGCAGGCGACGGCGCGCGAAGGCGTGCAGATCGACGAGATCGAAGCAGCCATCGACGCCGAAGTCGCGCGCATCGCGCTCGACGGCGTCACCGAAGACGAGCTCACGCGCGCGAAGAACCGCGCGGAGATCGAGTTTGCGCATCAGATCGAAACATTCGACGCGCGCGCGGACCTGATTGGAATGATGTCGACGTACTTCGGCGATCCGACGATGGTCGATCGCTGGCTCGATCCGTATCGCGCCGCGTCCGCGGACAACCTCGCGCACATCGCCAGGAAGTACCTGATTCCCGAGAATCGAGTGACTAGCCTGTTTGTACCGGAGATATGAAGGCAGAAGGCAGAAGGCAGAAAGCAGAAGGAAGAAGTGATTCGTTTCTCACTTCTGCTTTCTGCCTTCTGCCTTCTGCCTTCATCTAACTGCTATGCCCATCGACCGCACCTCCGCACCTTCGCCCGCGCCGCCGCGCCCGTATCACTTCCCGCACGTCACGCGGAAAACGCTGCCCAACGGATTGCGCGTGCTCGTCGCGGAGAACCACAACGCTCCGCTGCTGTCGCTGCGCGCGCTCGTGCGCTCCGGGGCGGATCACGACACGCTGGAGACCGCGGGACTCGCCTCGATCGTCGCCGACATGCTCGATGAAGGCGCGGGCTCGCGCGACGCGATCCGGCTCGCCGAGGACGTCGGACTCCTCGGCGGCGCCCTCGGCACGGGCGCAGATTGGGACGCGTCCTACATCACTCTCGATGTGCTGAGCCGCAACGGCGTCGATGCGGCGGCGATTTTCGGCGACGTCACCGCGCGCGCGACGCTGCCCGCGGACGGACTCGAGCGCGTGCGCGCGGAGCGGCTCAACGAAATCCTCCAGCAGCGCAACGAGCCGGCGGCAATCGCCGGCAAGCGATTCGCGAATTTGTTGTACGGCACCGGCGCGTACGGCAACTCGATCATCGGCAACGCCGACAGCGTCTCGCGACTGACGCTCGATCACGTGCAGCGCTTTTATCGAGAGCACTACCTGCCGAACAACAGCGCGATCGTCGTCTCGGGCGACATCGACTCCAATGATGCGCTGACGCTCGTCGAACGCGCCCTCGGCGACTGGGCGCGCGCCGAAGAACCGCCGCGACCGAACGTCGCCTCCCGCGCGATCGATCGCTCGCGCATCTACGTCATCGATCGCCCGCAAGCCGTTCAGTCGGAGATCCGCGTCGGCCACATCGGCGTCGCGCGATCGTCCGAGGACTACTTCCCGCTGTCCGTGATGAACGCCATCTTCGGCGGTGTCTTCAACTCGCGCATCAATCTCAACCTGCGCGAGCGCCACGGCTACACCTACGGAGCAAGATCGCAGTTCGCGTTCCGCCGGCAGGCCGGCCCCTTCGTTATCGCCGCGCCCGTGCGCAACGAAGTCACGCGCGAGTCAGTCGAAGAAATGCTCATCGAGCTCCGCCGCATCCGCACCGGCGACATCGAAGACCCCGAGCTCGACGACACGAAGTCCTACCTGATGGGCGTCTTCCCCGCGACGGTGCAAACGGCGTCCGACATCGCCAGCCGCCTCGTCGACATGGAACTGTACGGACTCCCCGAGGACTACTTCGACCGCTACCGCGAGAACATCGCCGCGGTATCGAAAGACGACATCGCGCGCGTCGCGAACAAATACCTCGACCCCGATCGAGTGCTGATCGTGATCGTCGGCAACGCACAGGAAATCCGCGAGCCGTTAGGCGCGCTGGGGTTGCCGCTGCACGAGCTGGATATCGAGGGGAATCAGTTAGCGGTGGGGTGAACCCGAGGAGAGCGGGCATCCTGCCTGCCTCCGGGGGGCGGGCGGGACGCCCGCTCTCCTCGGTTACGGCCCGCCCCCGCTCGTGTTGGGACGCATGTCGGTCCAGATCTCCTCGATCCTGGCCAGGCATTCTTCCTTCGGGCCGCTGAAACCGTAGTCGTTCCAGCCGGGCGCGTTTTCGCGATCCGCGGGCCAAATCGAGTACTGCCCTTCGTGATTGACGACGATTTTGTAGATCGCGGTGTCTTCGGTCATGACGCGTCGTTCTCCCTCTCTCGGTTTCGCCGCAACCACGGTAACCGCGGCGATGGTCTGCAACAGGAGCAGCATCATCGAGACGCCGTGCAGAGCGCCGAATCGTTTGCGCAGTGGATCGGAGCGATCGAGCTCGGAGATCGGCGTGATCGACTGTCTGCGGATCGCGCGAATGCGCAGATCGGCCAGCGACTGCGCGGCCGCGATGATGATGGCGATGAATACGACGATCAATACGAGCTTGCGTGCGTGACGCAGCTCGAGCGCGAAGAGCGCCAGCGGCGCGCCGAGGGCGATGTAGTGCCAGCGCGCGAGCATCGCGCCGACCACGTCCGCGGCGACGGTGGCGTTCGGCGAGGAGCGGAACGCGGCTGACGCGGCGAGCATGAGGAACACCGCGCTGCCGAGCCACACCGCGGCGACTACGTTTTGAACACGTTCCGTATCGCCTCCTCATACGGCGGGCGCAGCACGCCTTTGTCGGTGATGATCGCGGTGATGAGACGCGCGGGAGTGACGTCGAATGCGGGATGGCGCACCTGGATCCCCTCCGGCGCGACGCGCGCGCCGAAGAAGTCGGTCACTTCCTGCGCACTGCGCTCTTCGATCGGGATCGCGTCGCCGTTCGGAGTCGCAGGATCGATCGTCGACACCGGCGCGGCGATATAGAACGGCACATCGTGCGCGTGCGCGAGCACGGCCAGGGTGTACGTGCCGATCTTGTTCGCGGCGTCGCCGTTCGCGGCGATGCGATCGGCTCCGACGATGACGGCGTCGAATGCGCCCTGCTTGAAGAAATGTCCCGACATGTTGTCGGTGATGAGCGTCGTCTCGATATTGTCGCGCTGCAGTTCCCACGCGGTGAGCCGCGCGCCTTGCAGATACGGACGCGTTTCATCGGCGAAGACGGAGATGCGCTTGCCGCTTTCGACGGCCGCACGGATCACGCCGAGGGCCGTGCCGTAGCCGGCGGTGGCGAGCGCGCCGGCGTTGCAGTGCGTGAGCACGGTGGCGCGCTCGCCGAGGAGCTCGGCGCCGTAACGGCCGAGCCGCATGTTCGCCGCAACGTCTTCGTTGAACATCCGCTCCGCCTCGGCGGCGAGATCGCCGCTCGTGCGCAACATCCTGTCCACCGCCCACGCGAGATTCACTGCCGTCGGACGCGCGCCCTTCAGTTCGTCAGCGGCCTGCTGCAGATCGTCGCCGCGCGTCGCGGCCATCGCCATGCCGAACGCGGCGGACACGCCGATCGCCGGCGCGCCGCGCACGACCATGGTGCGAATCGCGTCCGCGACTTCGCTCGCGTTGTGACAATCGACCCACGTTTCTTCACGAGGGAGTAAACGTTGATCGAGGAGAGAGAGCACGCGCCCGTTCCAGCGCATCGGCGACACTTGCACGGACTTCGCAGTTGGATTCACGTCGATATACTAACGATGGCGGATGGCAGATGGCAGATGGCGAGCAACACGCTTCTGCCATTCGCCATCTGCCATCTGCCATCCGCCATCTGTTTCCAGGAGGTCTGCTGCCATGGTGAAAGTCGGTGTCAACGGTTTCGGTCGCATCGGGCGCAACGTGTTGCGCGCGGCGCTGGAACGGAAAGACCTCGACATCGAGTTCGTCGCCGTCAACGATCTCACCGGCGCGGAGACGCTCGCCTACCTTTTGAAATACGACTCCGTGCATCGCACGATCCCGAACACGGTCAGGCACGGCGCGAACAGCATCGTCATCGACGGCAAAGAGCTGCGCGTGTTTTCGTCTCCCGATCCCGCCGACATTCCGTGGGACGAGCTGGGCGTGGAGATCGTCGTCGAGTCCTCGGGCCGCTTCACCGACAAGGCGAAAGCGGAGCGGCATCTGAAGAAAACGGTCGAGACGGTCGTGATCTCCGCGCCGTCGAAAGACGCGGACGCGACGTTCTGCATCGGCGTGAACGAGAACGACTACGACCCGGCCAAGCACAAGATCATCTCGAACGCGTCGTGCACGACGAACTGCCTCGCGCCGGTTGCGAAGATCCTGCACAACAAGTTCGGCATCACGATGGGGATCATGACGACCGTGCATTCGTACACGAACGATCAGGAGATCCTCGACCTGCCGCACAAAGACCTGCGGCGCGGACGCGCGGCCGCGCTGTCGATGATCCCGACGACGACCGGGGCGGCGAAGGCCGTCGGCCTCGTGCTGCCGGAGCTGAAAGGAAAATTCGACGGCATCTCCGTCCGCGTGCCGACGCCGAACGTCTCGCTCGTCGACCTCACGTTCCACACCGAGAAGCCAACGAACGAGGACGAGATCAATCAGACGATCCGCGACGCGGCGACCGGCGAGCTGAAAGGAATTCTCGATTACTCCGACGAACAGCTCGTCTCCGTCGACTTCAATCACAACCCGCACTCGTCGATCCTCGACACGACCTTCACGCGGTCGGTCGACCCGCACATGCACAAGATCCTGGCGTGGTACGACAACGAGTGGGGCTATTCGAATCGCATCATTGATTTGATCGCGCACGTCGCACGTGTGAAGTCGGAATCCCTTGCTGCGAGAGAATCGGCGCGATGATCGAGATCCGAACGCTCGATCAACTCTCGATTCCATCCGGTGCGCGCGTGTTCTATCGCGTCGACTACAACGTGCCGCTCGAAGGCACGCGCATCACCGACGCCACGCGCATCGAGGAGACGCTGCCGACGATTCGCATGCTGCGCGATCGCGGCGCCGCGCTCGTCCTGGCTTCGCATCTCGGACGTCCGAAAGGCGAGCGCAAGTCGAAGTACTCGCTCGCGCCCGTCCGCGAGAAGCTCGCCGAACTGCTCGGCGCGGATGTGCAGTGGGCCGACGACTGCGTCGGCGTCGACACGTCGCAGCTCAAGGCCGGCGAGTTGATGCTGCTCGAGAACCTTCGCTTCCACGCGGGCGAGGAAAAGAACGACGCGCAATTCGCATCCGAGCTGCGCAAGCTCGCCGACTTCTACGTCAACGACGCCTTCGGCGCGTGCCATCGCGCGCACGCATCGATCGACGCACTGCCGCGTCTCTTTCCGAACGATCACACCGCCGGCGGCCTGCTGCTCGCGAAAGAGATCGAGTTTCTGCAGAAGATCACCAACGTTTCCGAGCGTCCGTTCGTCGCGCTCCTCGGCGGCGCGAAGATCGCCGGTAAGATCGAGCCGCTCGAAGCGCTCGTCAAACTCGCCGACAAAGTGCTGATCGGCGGCGGCATGGCCAACACGTTCCTCGCCGCGCGCGGCATCGCGATGGGCGGCTCGCTCGTCGATACCGACTCGATCGAAGTCGCGAATCGAATCACGAATGTCGTTCTCCCCGACGATCTCGTCGTCGCCGACTCGCTCGATGCGCCGGCGAACATCGAAGTCGTCGACGTCGGCAACGGTCTTTCCGAAAATCAAAAAGCGTTCGATATCGGGCCGAAAACCGTCGCGCGCTACGCGGACGAGTTGAAAACCGCGAAGATCGTTTTCTGGAACGGACCGATGGGCGTGTTCGAGCGCGAGCAGTTCGCGAAAGGCACGATCGCGATGGCGCGCGCCGTCGCGGAAGCGGACGCGATCACGGTCGTCGGCGGCGGCGAGTCGGTCGAGGCCGTCAAAGCGTCGGGCTTCGCCGATCGCATCACGCACATCTCCACCGGCGGCGGCGCGTCGCTGGAGTTCATCTCGGGCGCTACACTGCCGGGTGTGGAGGTTCTCCGTGCGTAGTGGCTCGACCCCTCACCCGGCACGCCGAGGAGAGCGGGCATCCTGCCCGCCTCCGGGGGGGCGGGCGGGACGCCCGGGGGAGAAGGTGCCCGAAGGGCGGATGAGGGGCTGATGGCGCAGGAAATCGAGGTCAAGTTCGCTCTCCGCGACCGGAACGCGCTCGTGCACAAGCTCGACGAGATCGGCGCGCAGCGCCTCTATCCCGAAACGTTCGAGGACAACATCGTGCTCGACAAACGCGGGGAGCTGCGCACGCGCGGATCGATGCTGCGGGTGCGGAAGTTCGGGCGTTACGCGCTGGCGACGTACAAGGGTCCGGTCTCGTACGAGGGCAACGTGAAGTCGCGCGAAGAAGTGCAGACCGGCGTCGAGTCGTTCGAGCTCGCCATCAAAATCTTCGACGCGCTCGGATTCAAGCCGACCTTTCGCTATCAGAAGTTCCGCGAGGTCTGGCGCGTGCGCGACGTCGAAGTCGTCATCGACCGCACGCCGATCGGCCACTACTTCGAGATCGAAGGCGCGATCGACGTGATTCGCTCGCTGGCCGACGAGCTGGGGATGGACATGGACCACGCGATCCGGCAGAGCTACGCCGACCTCTACAAACAGGCGCGGCGCACGCGCGGCGATCTGCCGGAGCACATGGTGTTTCCGCCGGAGCAACTGCCGGTGCCATGAGGGGTTGCGCAGTTACGCGGTCGCGCGGCAAACCACCGAGCGACTGCGCAAACGCGTAACCGCGCAACTGAATGATGAAGGCGATGATCCTCGCGGCGGGCTACGGCACGCGCTTCAGGCCCGTGACGTACACGCTGCCGAAACCGCTCGTGCCGCTCTGCAACCGGCCGCTGATCGGGTGGGCGGTGGAGTCGCTGCTCGTCGCCGGCATCCGCGATCTGATCGTGAACGTGCATCATCTCGCGGAGGCGATCGAAGGGCATCTGCGCGCGCACTACCTCGCGCGCGCCGAGATCGCGTTCTCGTTCGAAAAGGAAATCCTCGGCACCGGCGGCGGCGTGCGCCGCGTGCGCGCGCAACTCGAGCCCGGGCAGGACTTCCTGCTCGTCAACGGCGATACCGTGCAGTTTCCGCCCTACGAGGAATTGATCGCGGCGCGACGCGCACACGACTCGCTCGCCGCGCTCACACTGCGCCATCCGCCGGAGAACGATCGCTTCACCGCGGTGTGGCTCGAGAATGGATTCATCACCCGGTTCGGCAGAGGCCCCGGCCAAAGCACGGCTGAGCCGTTGATGTTCTCCGGCTCGCACGCGATCAGCTCGAAGATTTTTCAGTACCTGCCGGACAAAGAATTCTCCGGCATCGTCGACGAGGTCTACCAGCCGCTCCTCAACGCGAAACGCGAGACGATCGCCGCGGTCGTGAGCGACGGCCTCTGGTTCGACATCGGCACGCCGCAGCGTTACCTCTCCGCATCGCGCACGCTGCTCGACGCGATCGTGCGCGGCGACGTGCCGCCGCCCGCCGACTCGCGCGTGCGCGGCGACTCGCTCGTCGATCGCAGCTCCGCCGCCGGCGGAACGCTCGTCCGCTCGACCATCGGCGCGCGCAGCGTCGTGCGCGGCGAACTGCACGACACGAACGTGTGGGACGACTGCGCGATCGGCGGCAACGCGCGCCTCGAGCGCTGCATCGTTGCGCACGGCGTCGAGCTCTCCGGCCACATCGAATTGCAGGACGCGCTCGTCTGCTGCGACCATCCGGCGATCCCGCAAGACCCGATGTACGAGCGGCGCGAAGGCCTCGTGATCGTGCGCGTATAGCCTCCAAGCCACCAAGCCTCCTGGCCTCCTGGTCCTCACCGCCTGGTAGATCGATTTAATGGACCATGGTCCCGATTTGATCGAGCATGGTGTTGATTTGATGGACCACGGTGTTGATTTGATGAACCACGGTGTTGATTTGACGGACCATGGTGTTGATTTGATGGACCCGTAGTGATGATTTGATGGACCCACGTGTTGACTGGATAGACCACTAGTGATGATTTGATGGACCACGGTGTTGATTTGACGGACCATGGTGTTGATTTGATGGACCAGTAGTGATGATTTGATGGACCCACGTGTGGATTGGATAGACCACTAGTGATGATTTGATGGACCCACGTGTTGATTGGATATACCACTAGTGATGATTTGATGGCTCACGTGTTGATTGGATAGACCACCAGTCGTGATTTGATGGACCACGGTGTTAAATGGACCACGGTGTTAATTGAATAGACCATCAGTCGTGATTTGATGGAGGCTGGGAGGCTCGGAGGCCGGCTCCGTTAGAATCAGCATCCCCATGGCCACTTCCCCCGAAGCTGCAGCGCGCCGGCGCGTCATGTCGGTATTTCTCGCGCAGGGCATTGCCGGCCTTCTGCTGATGCTGTGGCTCACGTGGCTGCGGCAGGATCAGGTCGCCGCGATCGTTCACCAGCTCGGCGACAACGCGCCGATCGTGATCGGCGTTTTCATCGCCTTCGCCACCACGCTCGCGCTTCTGAAATTCGAGCTGACGGAGATGATCTACGTCTCGCTCGTGCTCACGGCATTCATGGCCTTTTTTCCGCTCCTCGGCGGAATCCTCACGGCCTGGGTCGCGGTGGTCGTCTCCGTCACGACGCGCATCCTCGGCATGAAGCAGATCGGTTGGACGAAGATCACGGTCAGCGATCCGCGCGCGGAATGGATCCGCACGTTCGGACTCTTCGGGACGTACGGCATTCCCGTGATCGCCGCATCGACGCTGTACGAGTCGCTCGGCGGCGAAGTGCCGGCCATGCATCCGACGCCCGGCGCGGCGATGCTCATCGCGCTCTGCGGTGCGGCGATGATCCTCACCAATCAGCTGGTGATGTTCCGCGCCGCGCGCGCGTGGGGCTACTCCGTCTCGAAGATCGTGAAGCTCGACACGATCGACTCGTCGATCTACTTCCTCACCATTCCGTACGCCGTCGTTACCGCGCTGTCGTACGGTGCGATCGGCTGGGGCGCGGTCGTTGCGCTCGCGTTCACCGGCGGCGTCGCGAACTTCATCGCGCGCAATCTCGCCATCACGCGCAGCCGCAGCCGCCAGCAGGTGCAGCGCCTCGCGTCGCTCACGCAGATCGGCAAGACGATCTCGCTCCGCTTCACGACCGACGAGCTGCTGCTGGCGATTTATACCGAGTGCAAAAAAGTCATCGACTGTTCGCTGTTCAGCATCGCGCTCCTCGACGACGAGCGCGGCGAGCTGTCGTTCGAGCTCGACATCCGCGACGATCACGTCCTGCCGAAAGAACGGATGCCCCTCGGCGAAGGTCTCAACTCATGGGTCGTCAAACATCACCAGCCGCTGCTCCTCGGCAGCACCGCCGATGAACATCGGATGGGCATCCGCTCCGTGCCCGACACGAAGGCGACGGAGTCGTGGCTCGGCGTGCCGATGATGGCGCGCGATCACGTCATCGGCGTCATCGCCGTCGAGAGCTACAAGAAACACGCGTTCACCGCCGACGACGTACTGCTGCTGACCGCGATCGCGAACCAGGCCGCGGTCGCACTCGAGAACGCGCACCTCTACAAGGACCTCGAAGGACTCACGTACGCACTCGAACAACGCGTGCTCGATCGCACGAACGAGCTGCGCGAGACGAATTTGCGTCTACTCGCTGCAGACCGCTCGAAGAACCAGTTCCTCGCCAACATGTCGCACGAGCTGCGCACGCCGCTCAACTCGATCATCGGATTCTCGAGCGTCCTCATCGAAGCGGGACGCAGCTCGCTGCCGCAGCGGATGCACAAGTTCCTGGAGAACATTCACACGGCCGGCAATCACCTGCTGGAGCTGATCAACGACATCCTCGACCTCTCGAAAATCGAGGCCGGGAAGATGGAGCTGCGCGCCGACGAATTCGATCTGCGCGAGACGATCGCCGCGGTCGAGCGCGTGATGCGCGGCTTCGCCGCGGAGGCGAAAGTCCAGATCCTCGTCAACATCGATCCGAAAGTGCCGCAGGTGCGGCTCGACGAAGGGCGGCTCAAGCAGATCCTCTTCAACCTTCTCTCGAACGCCGTCAAATTTTCTCCGCATGGTGGACTCGTCGCCGTATCGTGCCGCTTCCTTCCACGCAGCGATTCGCCGCTCGCGCTCGACACCGTGCGCGTCGACGTCACCGACCAGGGCATCGGCATTCCGGCCGACGAACTGCAGCGCATCTTCGTCGAGTTCTACCAGACCGAAGAAGGCCGCCGCATTCGCGGAGGCGGCACGGGACTCGGCCTCTCACTCACGCGCAATTTCGTCGAACTGCATCACGGGCGCATCGAGGTGAAGTCAAAGCCGAGCGAGGGCTCGACGTTCACGCTCTACCTGCCGGTTGACTATGACGAGGCAGCGTATAATCCGCGCCCTTATGCCGAACCGCACATTCACGATCATCAAACCGGATTCCGTTCGTAAGGGAAATTTCGGGAAAATCATCAGCCGCCTCGAGGACGAAGGCTTCCGCGTCCTCGGCCTGAAAAAAGTCAGCCTCTCGCGCACGCAGGCCGAGGGTTTCTACGCGGTGCATCGCGAGCGTCCGTTCTTTCCCGGACTCGTCGACTACATGACTTCGGGACCCGTCTACGCCGCCGCGCTCGAGCGCAGCGAGGCCGTGCCGCACCTGCGCAAAGTGATGGGCGCGACCGATCCCGCGAAAGCCGACGCCGGAACAATTCGCAAAGACTTCGGCGAGTCGATCGAGCAGAACGCCATCCACGGATCGGACTCGGATGAGAACGCGAAGATCGAGATCAGCTTCTTCTTCGCGGAGAGCGAGCTGCTGTAGGCCCCGGTGTGGGACAGGCTTTCCAGCCGGTCCTCCGGGGGGCGCAGGCTGGAAAGCCTGCGCTACACCAAAGTCATTCGGCGACGATGATCGCCGAGATTCCGTTCGCCTCGAGCGCGGTCCGCGTTTGCATCGCGAGATCGCGCGTGGCGAACGGGCCGATGCGGACGCGATAGAGATCCTGTCGATCGATCCACGCGCGCTGTCCGATCGTCGTCAACCTCTCCTGCAGCAGCTTCGCGTTCGCCTCGACCGAGAATGCGCCGACCTGCACGATGAACTGCCTTTCATGTGGGGCGGCGACGGCTTCGGGCGCCGGAACGCGATCGATCGCGGCCGCGGTTGGTGTTGCTCCACCGCTGATCGGCACGTCCGTGATCGTCGTCCCATTCGGCGCCACCTGCTTGCGCGTGATCACGCCGCCGTGCTGTTCTTCGACCGTGATCTTGTCGACGACGACCGGCTCGGGCGGCGCGCTTTTCGCCGGCAGCGGGAAGTCGACTTTCGGCGGCTCGCTGGACGCCACCGCGCTCACGGTTTTCGGCGCCTCGCCGATCGTCACTTCCATCGGCGCCGGCGGCTCGCGCTCGCCGCTGCCGAGGTGCACGATCTTGATGTCGACTTCCCCGATGCCCGGCTCGATGAGGCCGATCTGCTGCGCGGCCGCGTACGACAGATCGATCACGCGGCTGCCGATGTACGGCCCGCGATCGTTCACGCGCACGCGCACGGTCCTCGTGGTCTTCGGATTCGTGATGTCGAGCACCGTGCCGAACGGCAGCGTGCGATGCGCGGCGGTGAGCAGCAGCGGATCGAAAATCTCGCCGTTCGCGGTCGTGCGTCCCGCGAATTCCTCTCCGTACCAGCTCGCGATCCCGTGCAGATTTTCGGCGGGCTGCGGCGCCAGCGGCGCGCTCGTCGCGCAGCCGTAGACGATGATGGCGAGCGCCGCGAGCGCGATGACGCGCGGCTTCATACGCGCAGCTCCTCGGTCGCCTGCACCTGCACTTCCGCGATCAGCGGATCGATCTCTTCCGCGAGGAAGCGCTCCGTCTGCTGCTTCGACAGCCCGACGTAATCCTCCGCGCGCGCGATCGCTTCGATCGACGCGCGGTCGATGCTGAACAGCGGATCGGCGGCGATGCGGTCGAAGAGATCGTTCTCGCGCGCGCCCGACTTCATCGCGTCGGCCGCGGCCTGCGAATGGATGCGCACGCGCTCGTGCAGCACCTGGCGGTCGCCGCCGCGCCGCGTGCCCTCCATCATCAGGTTCTCGGTCATCAGGAACGGCAGCTCGCGCCGCACGTTCGTCGCGATCACTTCTTCGTGCACGACGATGCCGCCGAGGATGTTGTCGTAGATCAACGCGATCGCGTCGGCGGCGAGGAACGCCTCGGGGATCGCGATGCGGCGATTCGCGGAGTCGTCGAGCGTCCGCTCGAACCACTGCGTCGCCGCCGTGAATGCGGGATTCAGCGCGTTGACGATGAGGTGCCGCGCGATCGCGTCGATCCGTTCCGCACGCATCGGGTTGCGCTTGTACGCCATCGCCGACGAGCCGACCTGCTCTTCTTCGAACGGCTCTTCGATCTCGCGGAGATGCTGCAGCAGGCGCATGTCGTACGCGAACTTCGACGCCGACTGCGCGAAACCGGACAGCACGTTGACGACCTGCGAGTCGACTTTGCGCGAGTACGTCTGCCCGGACACGGGATAGCTGCGCCGCATCCCGAGCTTCTCCGCGACGAGCTGTTCGAGGCGATGCACTTTCGATTCGTCGCCGTCGAACAAACTCAGGAACGACGCCTGCGTGCCGGTCGCGCCCTTCACGCCGAGGAGGGCGAGCTGCGAGGAGCGGAACTCGAGATCGCGAAAGTCGAGCAGAAGATCGTGCAACCAGAGGGCTGCGCGTTTCCCGACCGTCGTCAGCTGCGCCGGCTGGAAGTGCGTGAACGCCAGCGCGGGCGTCGCGCGCCACTTCCACGCGAAGTCGCGCAGCTTGGCCATCACGTTGAGGATGCGGCGTCGAAGGACCGCGAGCCCTTCGCGCATTTGCAGGATGTCGGTGTTGTCCGTGACGAACGCGGACGTCGCGCCGAGGTGGATGATCCCCTTCGCCGACGGCGCCTGCAGCCCGAACGCGTAAATGTGCGACATCACGTCATGCCGGATCTCACGCTCGCGCCGCTCCGCGTCGTCGTAATTGATGTCGTCGGCGTGCGCCTTCAGCTCCGCGATCTGCTGGTCCGTGATGTTGAGGCCCAGCTCCCGCTCCGCCTCGGCCAGCGCAATCCAGAGCTTCCGCCACGTTTTGAATTTGAAGTCGGGGGAGAAGAGGTAGGACATCTCCCGCGACGCGTAACGCTCGGTCAGCGGGTTCGACGCGGAATCGCGCTTCACGGACGAATTATATTCGCTAAACTAGTTCCACATGCTCCCGTCCGTCTCCACGCACGATTCGCGTCGCGCCACGCAGGTGACGCTCAAGGCGGTCGCGCTGTTGTCGGGGGCGCTGACGCTGGTCTTCTTCATCTCGTTCGTCTTCAGCGACCGCGGCCTGCCGGAACTGCAGCACGCGCGTTCCCGCGCGGCGACGCTGCGCGCCAACATCGCGAAGCTCGATGCCGACAACGCACGCCTCCGCGCGGAGATCGAGAGCGTGAAGAAGTCGTCCTACGCGATCGAGCGCATCGCCCGCGAAGACCTCGGCATGTCGAAGAAGGGCGAGACGGTCTACATGCTGCCGAAGAAGTGACTCAACGGCTTCCGCCGTCCTCCAGCATCTTCGCGTACCGCTCCAGCACCCCCGCCAAAATGACGATCTGGTCGTTGGCGTCTTTCCACTTGCGCTGTTCGATCGCTTCGCGAACTCCCGGCAAGGTCTTGACGCCGTAGCCGGTGTAGTAGCCGGGCGCGTAGACGTGGTGCCGGTACCAAGGGCGCATCGGAAGTCCCTGATCGCGCGTCAGGGCGTGTTCGAGATGCATGAGGATGCGGTCGTCGTGTGACGGCGCGGCATCGAATGTGCGCGCCGCCGTCTTCAATCGCGCGACGGCGTTTTGCAGCGGCGAAAGATCGAGATACGGCACGGGCTCCGCCGCCTTCGGTGCGACGAACGGCTTCGTCGGATCGGCGGCGATCTCCATCGTGTGCTCGCGAAGCTCGCGGTTCTGCTCCTCGGTCTCCTCGCGCATGTCTTTCGCGAGGTTCTCGACCTCGGTTTCGTAGCGCGCGACGGTGTCGGCGAAGGTCGTCACTTCGAGCGGAAGGAAGTCCGCGTTCAACAGTCGCAGGCTCATTCGTCCCGTCGTCTCGGCCTGCGCGATCTCGTAGTCGAACTTCGGATCGCCGAAGCGGATGAAGTGATCGAACGAGTCGTAGGCGGAGTGATAGACGCCGTACTCCCCTTCGCCGCCGTAGCCGACGTTGAGCGATGCGATGCCGGCGTGTTGGAGGAACGGCGTGTAGTCCGATCCTGATCCGAGGGCGTCCAGGCGCATCAGCTTGCGATCGCGAAACTCTTTTTGTTTTTCGGGCGACGTCAGCTCGGTAATGGCCAGCGCGTTGAGTCGCTCGAGCACGGAGACGTTGCGCTGCGGATCTTCGACGTCCCGCGCCACTTCGGTCACGAGCCGCTCGAGCGTGTGCGATCCGGCGACGTCGAGGAAGCCGCGCGAAGTCGAGTCGGAGTTGATGTAGACCGCGGCGTGCTCCTGCAACTCCGCGAGATGCGTTTCGACCCATTCCGTCGACCCGAGGAGTCCGGGCTCTTCGGCGTCCCAGGCGCAGTAAATCATCGTGCGGCGCGGACGCCATCCGCTCTTCGCGAGCTCCGCGACGCCGCGAGCTTCTTCGAGCATCGCCACCTGTCCGCTCAGCGGATCGCGCGCGCCGTGGACCCAGCCGTCGTGATGATTGCCGCGCACGATCCATTGATCGGCGAGGTCGGTGCCTTTCAGCCGCGCGATCACGTCGTATGCGGGCACGAGGTTCCAGTTGAACTCGAGCTTCAGATGCACGCGCGCGGGACCGGCGCCGAGGTGATAGGTGATGGGTAGAGCGCCACGCCAGTCCGGAGGTGCGACCGGGCCGGACATCGCGCGAAGCAGCGGCAATGCATCCGCGTACGCGATCGGCAACACGGGGATCTTCGTGATCGTCGCCGCTTCGCTGCGATTCAATCGCTTCGCGTCGGCGGTCGCACCGACGCCGGGCGTCAGCGGATCGCCCGGGTACGTCGGCATGTCGGCGACCGAGCCGCGCTGCGCGCTGTAGTCGCTGCGATACGCGCCTTTCGGATACGCGTCGCCCTGGAAATATCCGTCGTCGCGCGGATCGGAGTAGATGAGACATCCGATCGCGCCATGCTCCGCGGCGACTTTCGGCTTGATGCCGCGCCACGATCCGCCGTAGCGCGCGATCACGATCTTGCCGCGCACGTCGATGCCGTTGCGCTCCAGCACCTCGTAGTCCTTCGGCACGCCGTAGTTCACGTAGACGAGATCGCCGGTGACGTCGCCGTCGACGGAGTAGGCGTTGAACGGCGGCAGGATCTCGCTGACCTGATTCGAAGTCGCGTCTTCCGGCAGCGGCGGCTCCATCAACTTCGCGGTGAAGCGCGTCGGCGCCACCAATTCGACGACGCGCGTCTTCGGCGTCGGGAAGAGCACGTCGAAGCGCTCGATCGCCGTGTCATAGCCCCACGAGCGGAAGAGCGACGCGATGAACTCCGCGTTTTCTTTTCCGTACGGCGAGCCGACGTGATGCGGCCTCGCGGAGAGACGCTTGAGCCACGCGCGCATCTCGTCGCGATTGAGCGCGGCGTCGAAGCGCGCTTCGAGCGCATGTTCTTTCGCGGGATCGCTGAAGCCGAGAATCGGCTTCGGTGCGGGCGTGTCGGCGGCAAGCGCGGTCGTGAGAGTGAGGGCGACGATCAGCGTGCGGCGCATGGGCGCGGATTTTACGCGTCCGGAGGCGGCCAGCGAGCGCGAATCTTTTCGGGCGTCACGATGACGATTCCCCCGGCGGCCAGATTTGCCTCATGTTCACGAATAGCACGGAAACACGCGGCGGCATGTTCTTCAGCGCGTACTTGATACAAGACGATGATGCCGGCACTCTCCAGTCGGAGCCGAACCGCCAACTCTCCAAAGCCGCGATCAGCGGTCACGAGTACACGTTGGGCGGCAACTGCAGCTGCAAGAATCGCGCGGTCGCCGGGGTCGGATGGCCACGACCGAACGCTGTCGACATCGTACCCGGCGGCCGCGAGCTCATTCGCAACTGTCGACGACAGACAGCTATCGATTAGGAACTTCACTCGTTACCAACAACGGTGCGAAATGTTCGTTGCCCACTACGCGAGCCGCATACAACAAGCACGCTTGAATGTCTTCACGCTCCAACCAGTCGAAATGCTCGATCAGCTCGTCCATGGTGGAACCTGCAGCCATCATCGATAGTACGTGCTCCACCGCCAGCCTCCGCCCACGGATGATCGCTTTGCCGCCGAAAATCTCCGGGTTGTATGTAATCCGCTCCAGTAGTTGCCACTCGCCCATGTAGCAATTCTACGCCCCGCTATACTCGCGCGCGCCAATGTGCGGGATCAACGCAATCTTCGCGTATCGCGCCGACGCGCAGTGCGTCGACGCGGACGAGTTGATCGCGTCGCGCGAATGCATGCGCTCGCGCGGGCCGGATGCGGCGGATCAGTGGGGCTCGGACGATCGCCGCGTGGGACTCGGACATCGACGACTCGCGATCATCGATCTCTCGGAGGGCGGCCGGCAGCCGATGCGGCGCGGCGCGTTGACGATCATCTTCAATGGCGAGATCTACAACTATCGCGAGTTGCGCGCGGGGCTCGAAGCGCGCGGCGTCACGTTCACGTCGCACTCCGACACCGAGGTGATGCTGCGCCTGTTCGAAGAACAAGGCACGGCGATGGTGAGCGAGCTGCGCGGGATGTTTGCGATTGCGTTGTGGGACGACGCGAAGAAGCGGCTCTTCCTCGCGCGCGATCCGTACGGCATCAAGCCGCTGTATTACGCGGATGAAGGCGGAACGGTGCGCGTCGCTTCGCAGGTGAAGGCGCTTATCGCGGGCGGAAAGGTGTCGAAGCAATTCGATCCCGCGGCGGCGGCTGGATTTTTTCTGCGTGGCACGGTGCCGGAGCCGTTCACGATGTATCGCGCGATTCGCGCGCTGCCGGCGGGCTCGTACTGTTTCGTCGATGCGAACGGCGTCGGCGAGCCGCAGTCGTACTTCTCGATCGCCGCGACGTGGCGCGATGCGGTCGAGCATGCGCGCGATGTGAGCGAAGACGAACGTCTCGCCGCGGTGCACGATGCGCTGCTCGAATCCGTGCGCTATCACATGGTCGCGGACGTTCCGGTCGGTGCGTTTTTGTCGGCGGGCATCGACTCGACTGCCGTCGTCGCGCTCGCGCGAGAAACGGGCGCGACCGATCTGCAGACGATGACGCTGCGCTTCGAGGAGTATCGCGGACGCGTCAACGACGAGGCGCCGCTCGCCGCGCTGGTTGCGCGGCAGTACGGAGTGCCGCACACGATCCGCGATCTCGCGCTTGCCGATTTCAAAGCGGAGCTGCCGCGCATTTTCGCGGCGATGGATCAGCCGTCCGTCGATGGGCTCAACAGCTATTTCATCAGCAAGGCGGCGGCGGAAGTGGGATTGAAGGTCGCATTGTCCGGCGCGGGAGGCGACGAGTTGTTCGGCGGATACACATCGTTCCGCGACATCCCGCGATGGATACCCGTGACGTCGCGACTCGCGCGCGTGCCCGGTTTGTCGAACGGAGTCGCGCGGCTCAACGCATCGCTGGCGAAGATGAGCCGTCACGTCAGTCCGAAGATGGGCGAGATTCTTCGTCATGGATCGTCCTATGCCGGCGCGTATCTCGTGAAGCGCGGCCGCTTCCTCTCCTCCGAATTGCCCGACGTCCTCGGCAATGACATCGCCGAGGAAGGACTGCGGCGCCTGAACATCCTCGGTCTCATCGAGCGCGCGGTCACGCCCGATCCCGGACATCCGTTCGCGCGCGTCGCCGCGCTCGAGTCGTCGCTCTACCTGCGCAATCAACTGCTGCGCGACATGGATTGGGCGAGCATGGCGCATTCGCTCGAAGTGCGCGTGCCGCTCGTCGACGCGTTTCTGCTGCGCAAGCTCGCGCCCGTGCTCGTCACGCGCAAAGAGCGCGGCAAACAAATTCTCGCCAACACGCCGCGTCCGCCGCTGCCCGAAGACGTGCGCAGGCGGAGGAAGACCGGCTTCACGCTGCCGATCAAAGAATGGCTCGGACAGGAAGGGCGCGTCGAGTTCGGCAAGCGCAGCTGGGCGCGCAAGGTGTACGAGGTGATGTTCTCGAGCGAGAACGGATCGTGGTGATGCGCGGGCGCGCCGACCTCGCGGCAATCGCGCTGATCGCCCTTTCGCTGATTCGCATCGCCGCGACATTTACGATTTACTCGGCGACCGTGGACGAGCCGATGCACGTCTCGGCCGCGCTGCAGCTCTACACACAGCATGACTACACCTATCAGCCGGTGAATCCACCCTTGCCGCGACTCGTGTTCGGACTGGCGCCATGGATCGGCGGGATGCAGTTCGACCCGAAGAACACGATGGAAGATCAGTTGCTGCATGTGTTCCATTCGAACCATCGCTACAAGACCAATCTCGTTCTCGCGCGCAGCGGCAATCTGCTGTTTTTTGTCATCGCCGCGATCGCGGTGTGGTGGTGGGCGCGACGTGAGCTCGGCGCAAACGGCGGCCTCGTCGCCGTGGCGCTGTTCGCGCTGCAGCCAGTCGTCGCCGGCTATGCCGGCCTCGTGACGCACGACATCTCAGCCACGGCGGGAGTTGCCGTCTCGCTGCTCGCGTTTGCGCGCTGGCTCGACGTGCCGTCGGCGCGGCACGCGATGGTCTTCGGCGCGGCATTCGCGTTCGCGGTTCTCTGCAAGTTCAGCGACATCGGATACGTGCCCGCCGCCTGCCTGGCGATGTACTTGGTGCGCGCGTCACGCGATGCGCAAACGCGGGGTGCGTGGCGGCACATCGCGCCAAGCTTCGGCACGGCGCTGGCGACCTGTGTCGTGTTGATCTGGGCGGGCTACGGATTCAAAACCCACTGGTTTTTTGCCGGCATCCACGATCTCATCTGGTTCGACCGGATGGATTTCTTCGGCTATGCATTTGGCCACATCAAGCCGCGCGGCTGGTGGTGGTACTTTCCGGCCGCGGTTGCGCTGAAGTCGACGATTGCCGCGCTCGTTCTCGGCTTGTGCGCATTCTTCGTACGACAGACGCGCGTCGCCGGCGAGGCGCTCGCGGCGGCACTGGCAATCCTGGCTGTCTCGCTGACCAGCCATCTCGACCTCGGCGTGCGCTACGTACTGCCGCTCTATGCGCCGCTGAGCGTCGCCGGCGCGGCTGCCGCGTTGGCGATGTTCCAACATCATCGCTTGCGCATTGCCGCTGCTGTTCTCTTGGCGTGGCACGCGGTCGCCTCGATCATCGCGATTCCCGACGCATTTCCGTACTTCAACGAATTCGCCGCACGCCGGCCCTGGCTCTATCTCCTCGACAGCAATCTCGATTGGGGGCAGGATATCCTCCGCCTCAAGCGCGCGGTGCGTGCGAAAAAGATCGACCGGCTCGCCGTCGTTGCCATGGGCGGGCACGACTACGACTCGCTCGGATTTCCTCCGACGTCTCTACTCAGTCGCGACATTCCGACACAGGGATGGGCGGCGGTCAGCGAGCACGCCTATCGGTTCGTCGGCTATCAGTGGCTGCACGGCCGCCCATACGAACGCATCGGCAAGTCGATCCGGCTGTACTACATTCCGTAGCGGGATGCGCCGGTGGTGATCAGTGCTTGCGTGTCGTCGTCGCGACGGTGGCGCTGGTCTCGGTCGGCGTGGTGACCGAGGCCGTGGTCGTCGTGGGAGTGACGATCGTGGAACTGGTGCCGGTCGGGGTGACGACATCGGTTCCGCTCGCCGCGATCGGCGCGGTCGAGGACGTGCCGGTGGTCTCGACGGTCGCGGCTTGCGCGGCCGTATCGGTCGCGGTCGCCGATTCCGGTGGATTGTTTTCTTCGACTTTGTCGCGATTGCAGCCGGCGACGAGCACAAGAGCGAGGAACATCACGGACAACGTGCGCATCAACAACTCCTTCGCCGGGCGATACAGGCAAAATACATTCCGCCGCCCATGACCAGACGAAGTCTTCTCGCGATCGCCGCCCTCACGCTCATCGCGGCGATCCGCGTGGCGTCGACGCATCGCGTGTTCAGCGCGACCGTCGATGAGCCCGTGCATCTCGCCGCCGGCTACGAATGGTTCGACGGCACGTACCGCATCGATCCGACGCATCCGCCGCTCGCGCGCATCCTCTTCGCGCTGCCGCTGCGCGGACAGCCGGAGCCGGCGAGTCCGAACATGATCGGGCGCGGCAACGAGCTCTTGTACGCGGGCAATCACTACGAAGGAAATCTCGCGCGCGGACGGATGGGCAATCTCGTGTTCCTGATCGTCGCGTGCATCGCCGTCGCCGCGTGGGCCAAGCGCGCCTACAACGATACCGTCGCTGTCATCGCGGTTGCGCTCTTCACGAATGTGCCTGCGGTTCTGGGACACGCGGGACTGATGACGACCGACTTGTCCGTCACCGCAACCTTGCCGCTCGCGCTGTACGCGCTCGATCTCGTGATCGAGTCGTGGACCCCGCGCCGCGCGCTCTTCCTTGGCGTCGCCATCGGACTCGGCGTGCTGTCGAAGTTTTCGTTTCTCGTCTACTTCCCCGCGTGCGCGATCGTCCTGCTTGCGGTGCGACTGCGATCGCGTCCGCGCGTCGTCGCAATCGCGATCGCGTTCGCCGCCGCGTTCATCGTGGCGTGGGGCGGCTATCGCTTCGATTTCCGCGCGCCCGCCGATGTCGATCCCGACGCGCCCGCGTACTTCGAAGGTGCGAACCTCCCCCGCTCGCTCGCGCTCATGCGCATGCCCGCGCCGGCGATGCCGCTCGGCTTCGTCCGCGTGCGCCTCCACGACCAACTCGGCCACACCGCCTTCCTCCTCGGCAAACAGAGCCGCACCGGCTGGTGGTATTACTTCCCGGTCGTCTTCTTCTTCAAGACGCCGTTGCCGCTGTTGATTCTGTTCATCGCCGGCTTGTTCTACGTCGGCCGTCGCGGGCTTCCGTACGCACTGTGCACGCTCGCGATCATGCTCGTGTCGATGACCGCGTCGCTGAACATCGGACTGCGGCACATCCTCCCGATCTACGCGCCGTTTTGCATCGTCGCCGCGGTTGCGGTCCTGCGATTGAAGACCATCGTCTCAGCCGCACTGATGGCGTGGCTCGTCATCGGCGTCGCGATTGCGCATCCCGATTACATGGCGTGGTTCAACGAGGCCGCGGGATCGAATCCCGCGCACGTCGCCGTCGACAGTAATCTCGATTGGGGACAGGACGTCCTGCGGCTCGCACGCGTCGTGAAGAAGCGGCGCATCGATCACCTCTGGATCGTGATGAACAACAGCACATGGCTGCCGGTGCACGGGATCAACGCGGAGTGGCTGCCGCCGCGCACGAAAGTCAGCGGCTGGGTGGCGGCCGGCGAGAATTGGACCGCCTTCACCAATGACTACGACTGGTTGAAGATGTATCGACCTGCCCAACGCGTGGGCAGGTCGATACGGTTGTATTACATCCCGTAACCTGTGGAGCGGCGGCCGCCCTCGGCCGCCGACCACTCGCGAGATCCCGGCGGCCGAAGCGGCCGCCGCTCCACTCAATTCACGCTGATCGCTTCCGGTTCCAACGACAGCTCGATCTTGCCATTCGCCGTGCCGTTCACGAACACGGTGTCGCCGGGCTTGAACTGCCCTTCGAGCAATCTGATCGCGAGCGGGTCGATGATCTCGCGCTGCAGCGCGCGCTTGAGCGGCCGCGCGCCGAACGCGGGATCGAATCCTTCTTGCGCCAGCACTTCTTTCGCGTGGTCGCTGATGTCGATCGTCAATCCGCGCTCCTCGATTCGCTTCGCCAGCCGCTTGAGCTGGATGCCGATGATCTGCTTGATCTGACTCAGATCGAGCGAGTGGAACACGATCACGTCGTCGATGCGGTTGAGGAACTCGGGACGAAACCGCTGGTGCAACTCCTGCTCGACCAGCTTGCGCATCTCGTCTTCCGGCATCCCGCCCTTCGACGCCTCGTGGATGTATTGCGATCCGACGTTCGACGTCATGATGATGACGGTGTTCTTGAAATCGACGACGCGTCCCTTCGAGTCCGTCAGTCGTCCGTCGTCGAGGATCTGCAGGAAGATGTTGAACACTTCCGGATGCGCCTTCTCGATTTCGTCGAACAGCAGGACCGCGTACGGCCGGCGGCGAATCGCTTCGGTGAGCTGTCCGCCTTCTTCGTAGCCGACGTAGCCCGGAGGCGCTCCGATGAGACGCGCGACGGCGTGACGCTCCATGTACTCCGACATGTCGATGCGCGTCATCGCGTTCTCGTCATCGAAGAGGAACTCCGCGAGTGCGCGCGCGAGCTCGGTCTTGCCGACGCCGGTCGGCCCCATGAAGATGAACGAGCCGATCGGACGATTCGGATCCTGCAGTCCCGCGCGTGAGCGTCGCACCGCGTTCGCGACCGCCCGTACGGCGTCATCCTGTCCGACGACGCGCTTGCGGAGGTTGTCTTCCATCCGAACGAGCTTCTGCATCTCCGACTCGAGCATCCGCGTCACCGGCACGCCGGTCCACTTCGCGACGATCTCGGCGATGTCTTCCTCCGTCACTTCCTCGCGCAGGAGCGCGCCGCTCTTCTGCATCTCCGCGAGCTGCGCGGTCTTCTCTTCGATCTGCCGCTGAATCTGCGGAATCGATCCGTAGCGCAACTCCGCCGCGCGACTCAGATCGCCTTCGCGCTCGGCGCGGTTCGCCCCCTCGCGCTCATCCTCGAGCTTGTTCTTCAGATCGTTGATCTCGGTGATGACGCGCTTCTCGCTTTCCCACTGCGCTTTCAATCCGGAGATCTTTTCCTGCAGCTCGGCGATCTCCGCGCGCACGCCGCGCAGACGTTCCTTCGTGACCGGATTGCCTTCCTCCTTCTGCAGCGCCTGCTCTTCGATCTGCAGGTGCGTGAGCCTCCGCGTCATGTCGTCGATCTCCTGCGGCATCGACGTCAGCTCGATGCGCAGACGCGACGCGGCTTCGTCGATGAGATCGATCGCCTTATCGGGAAGAAAACGATCGGTGATGTAGCGATTCGACAGCGTCGCCGCGGCGACGATCGCGGAGTCGCGGATCGTCACCTTGTGATGCACTTCGTAGCGCTCCTTCAGTCCGCGCAGAATCGCGATCGTGTCCTCGACCGTCGGCTCGCCGACGTACACCGGCTGGAAGCGCCGCTCCAGCGCCGCGTCTTTCTCGATATGCTTCTGATATTCGTTGAGCGTCGTCGCGCCGATCGCGCGCAGCTCGCCGCGCGCGAGCGCCGGCTTGAGCATGTTCGAAGCGTCCATCGCGCCCTCGGCCGCACCCGCTCCGACGAGCGTGTGCAGCTCGTCGATGAACAGAATCACTTCGCCTTCGCTCTCTTCGACTTCCTTGATGACGGCCTTCAAGCGATCTTCGAACTCGCCGCGATACTTCGCGCCGGCGATCATTGCGCCGAGGTCGAGCCCGACCACGCGCTTGTTCTTCAGGCCCTCGGGGACATCGCCCGCGATAACGCGCCGCGCGAGTCCTTCCACGATCGCGGTCTTGCCGACGCCCGGCTCGCCGATGAGCACGGGATTGTTCTTCGTGCGGCGCGACAGCACCTGGATCACGCGGCGGATTTCCTCGTCGCGTCCGATGACCGGATCGAGCTTTCCGCGACGCGCGAGCGCGGTGAGATCGCGAGCGTAGCGCTCGAGCGCCTGATACTTGTCTTCCGGATTCTGGTCCGTCACGCGCTGCGTTCCGCGCACCGACTGCAGCGCCTTCAGCACCGCATCGCGCACCACACCGTGACGTTTGAGGATCCCGTTCTTCGTTTCGGCGAGACCGAGAAGCAGATGTTCCGTCGACACGTATTCGTCGTTGAACTGCTCCGCCGCTGCGAACGCTGCATCGAATACTTTGCGCAACGCCGGCGAAGTCATCGGCTCCGCCGACGCACCGCCGACCTTCGACAGCTTCGCCAGCTCCGCCGCGGTCTCCGCCTCGATCGCCGCGGGCACGACTCCGAGCTTGTTCAGAATCGGCGTAACGATCCCGCCCTCCTGCCGCACGAGCGCGAGCAGAAGATGATCCGGCGTAAATTCAGCGTTCCCGGCGCCCCGCGCAAGGTTCTGCGCGTCAACGACCGATTCCTGCGCCTTGACCGTAAGCTTATTGAAGTTCATTGGTTTACCTCACATTGAGTCTAATTGACTCAAGTCAGTTAACCGGCAAATGTTACCGCTCATTCCGGAGCGTGCAAGAAGCGGGCGTTCCGAGGTATTGTTGGTGATGCTATGGGCAAGACACTCAAGGCCGAATACGACGCATCAGCAAACGTGCTTCGTCTTGTCGAACCACTGGAGGGTGTGAAGGATCACGAGCAGGTGGAGTTGACGCTCAACGAAAAACCGCCTGTCGATCCCGAACGCCCATGGCTCGCGCTCAGCGGCTCGTTGTCGAAAGAAGCGGGCGATTCATTAGCGCGCGCCCACGAAGAGCTGTTTCCGCCCTGGAAATGATTGATCGCCTTGCGGTCGACGCGAACGTGGCGATCGATTTCATGCGCCCGAATCGTCCCGATCCTCCACCGTTGCATGATGCACGTGCGGTTGTTTTGCCGTTGCCGGCTGTCGGTGAGCTGTTCGCGGGAGCAGAGCAGTCGAATAGAAATGCGGAGAATCTCGCGAAAGTTGAAGAGCTGCTCGATTGGTGGAAGGTATTGAATCCTGACACTGAGACTGCGCGCGTCTACGGCCGGCTACGCAGATCCGAAGCATTGGCAGGCGCAGCCCGCGTCAATGACCTATGGATCGCCGCCCTCTGCATTCGTTATGACATCCCCCTCCTCACCGGGGACTACGGTTTCGACGTCATCGCTGAACTAAAAGTCATCCATTGGTGAGTTGCATATACTCGAACCATGACCGCCCAGCCCCTCCACGAAGTTCGTTCCCAGTCGCAGTTGTTCGAAAGCATCCTCGAGCTCATCCGCCGCACGTCCACCCAACTGCCGGACGATGTCGTGCACGCGGTGAATGCGGCTCGCGGCGTGGAGAAAGAAGGCTCGAATGCGGCGGTTGCGTTGAATGTGATCGGCTGCAACATCGGGCTTGCGCGCGAAAGCTCGCTGCCGCTTTGTCAGGACACGGGAACCATTCTTTTCTTCGTGCACACGCCGGTCGGGTATGACCAGCTCGAGCTCGAAGAAGCGGCAACCGATGCGGTGCGCGAGGCGACGCGGAAGGGGTATTTGCGGCAGAACAGCGTCGACAGCGTCACCGGAAAAAATACGGGAGACAACACCGGGCCGGGATCGCCGGTGTTTCATTTCGAGCAGTGGCGCGAGCCGCATGTGGAAGTGAAGCTGATGTTGAAGGGCGGCGGGTGCGAGAACATGAACGCGCAGTATTCGCTGCCGCACCCGGACCTCGGCGGACGCGATTTGAAGGGCGTCGAGAACGCGATTCTCGACTGCGTGCTGCAGGCGCAGGGACAAGGATGCGGTCCGGGGATTCTCGGCGTTTGCATCGGTGGCGATCGCGGCACGGGTTACGCCTTTGCGAAAGAACAACTGCTGCGCACGATGGACAACGTGAATGACGATCCGCAGCTCGCGGAGCTCGAAGAGCGCATCGTCCAGAAGGCGAATCAGTCGGGCATCGGGCCGATGGGCTTCGGCGGAAAGACGACGCTCCTCGGCTGCAAGATCGGCAAGCTGAATCGCCTGCCGGCTTCGTTCTTTGTCTCCATCGCGTACATGTGCTGGGCCTTTCGGCGCCGAGGTTTTACGCTCGATTTACAGGGCGCGGTGATGAACTGGCTGTATTGAGCGTCTAATGAGGCATGGTGCGATTGTTTCGCCTCATGCTGTTCGTGATGCTCGCGGCCGTCGGCGTCAACGACGACATTGCGGTGCTGCAGGCGCTAAAACCGCCGAACATCGCGCCGAACGTGCTGCACTCCGTGATGGAGCCGCCGCCGATTCCCGACGTTCCGCCGCCGGCGCCATCGAGCGAGCCGTACGTGATCAAGGAGGCGGCGCTCATCAGCAGCGGCGCCTCGCCCTGAGCGCTCCTCGTCTCACCGGTCAGTTCGACCGAAGGGCTCAGACAGGCATGTACCTCGTGTCATCGCGGCAGCGTTCCGAACGCGATACGATCGCCGCATGGCGCTCGTAAAGCTGAACACCCCGATTGACGAAGCGACGATCCGCTCGCTGCACGTCGGCGACTCGGTCTCGATCAGCGGCCGCCTCTATACCGGCCGCGACGCGGTCCATCATCGCCTCCACACCGGCGTGAAGCCGCCGGTCGATCTCGAAGGGCAGATCATCTATCACTGCGGTCCGGTGATGGTGAAAGAAGGCGACCAGTGGGTGTGCAAGGCCGCCGGACCGACGACGTCGTCGCGCGAAGAGCCTTATCAGTGGGAAGTGATCCGCGACTACAAAATCCGCGGCGTGATCGGCAAGGGCGGGATGGGCGAGAAGACGCTCGCCGCCTGCAAGGAGTACGGCGCCGTGTACATGCACGCGATCGGCGGCGCCGCGCAAGTCTGCGCCGCCTCGATCAAACGCGTCGACGGCGTCGACTGGATGGACCTCGGATCGCCGGAAGCGATCTGGCATCTCTGGGTCGAAGACTTCATGGCCATCGTCACCATGGACGCGCATGGACAGTCTTTGCATAAGCAGGTCTTCGAGGAGTCGAAGGAGCGGCTTTCGCATCTGAAGGCGTAATGCGAATCGAAAAAGACACCCTCGGCGAAGTGGGCGTGCCGGACGACGCGCTGTACGGCGCGCAAACGCAGCGCGCGGTCGAGAACTACCCGATCAGCGGACTGCGCGAGCACCCCGAGCTCATCCGCGCGTTCATCTTCCTCAAGCGCGCGGCCGCGGTCGCGAATCACGAGCTCGGCGTGATGGACGAGCATCTCGCGAACGCGATCGTCGCCGCCTGCGATCAGATCCTCGGCGACTTCGAGAGTCACCGCCAACACTTCGTCGTCGACGTCTTCCAGGCCGGCGCCGGCACGTCGTTCAACATGAATTGCAACGAGGTGATCGCGAACCTCGCGAACCTCTCTCTCGGCGGGAAGCTCGGCGAGTACAAGCCGATTCATCCGAACGATCACGTGAACATGTCGCAGTCGACGAATGACGTGGTCCCGACGGCGACGCGCATGATGACCGCCGTTCTGCTCGATCAACTGGTCCCCGAGCTCGACCAGCTCGCGAACGCGCTCGACAAAAAAGGCGACGAGTTCGCGGACGTGATCAAGTCCGGCCGCACGCATCTGCAGGACGCGGTGCCGGTCACGCTCGGACAGGAATTCAAAGCGTACGCGGCGGCGACGAAACGTGCGACCGACGGCTTGCGCAGAGCCGCGGACGAAGTGCGCGAGCTCGGCATCGGCGGCACCGCCACCGGCACCGGCATCAACACGCCGCCCGGCTATCGATTCGCGGTCGTGAAACATCTCGGGCCGCAGTTCCGCACTGCGCCCGATCTGCGCGAGGCAATGCAATCGCAGCTTCCCGTCGTCGCGGTCTCCGCCGCGCTGCGCACCCTCGCACTCGAGCTGACGCGCATCACGAATGACTTGCGTCTGCTCTCGTCGGGACCGATGACCGGCCTCGCGGAAATCTTTCTTCCGTCCGTGCAGCCCGGCTCTTCGATCATGCCGGGCAAAGTGAATCCGTCGCTGCTCGAGTGCATGAACCAGGTGCTGTTCCACATCATCGGCTCGGCAACGGCGATCGACTACGCGTCGCAGGCGGGACAGCTCGAGCTGAACGTGATGATGCCGCTCGTAGCATTCGAGATCTCGTTCTCGATCGAGATCCTCAAGAACTTCCTGCCCGTGCTGATCGACAAATGCATCCACGGCATCGAAGCGAATCGCGAGCGCTGCGAGGCCTACTACATCAGCTCTCCGTCGCTCGCGACCGCGCTGAATCCGATCATCGGCTACGCCGCGGCGGCCGAAGTCGCGAAAGAGGCCGTGAAGAGCGGAAAAACGATTCCCGATCTTTTGCGCGAGAAGAAAATGCTCTCCGAGGAACGGATTCGCGAGATTTTCACCCCGGAGTTCCTCGCCGGACAGGCCGACCGGTAGCCGGGCTCGCGGCGGGAGGCTACAATCCCCCCAAGCCGCTACCGGTCCCAATGCGACTTTTCATCGCCACGAGCTTCCCCGCGGAGGTCATCGACGACCTCAACGCGCGCATTGCGCGTATGAAGCCGCGTCTGCCGGCGGCGTCGTGGGTGCGGCCGGAGACGCAGCATCTGACGTTCGCGTTCCTCGCCGAACAGCCGGAGACGCTGGTCGAGAAAATCGCGCCGCCACTCGCCGCGACGCTGAGCTCGATCGCGCGTTTCGAAGCGCAACTGCACGGTTGCGGATTTTTTCCCAACCCGCGGCACGCGCGCGTCGGCTGGAGCGGACTGCAGCCGGAAGAGAAATTCGTAATGATCGCGACCGCCGTGCGGGACGTCGTGAAAAAGCACGGTGTGGAGCTCGACGCCGCCGATTTCCGGCCGCATCTCACGCTGATGCGCATTCGCGACCGCTGGCCGCCGTCATCGATCGATCTCTTCTGCTCGACGCTGCGCGACTACCGTTCGGCTCCGTTCGAAGTGAAGGACGTGACGCTGTATTCGAGCCAGCTCAACCCCAACGGCGCGATTCACACGCCGCTGAAGACGTTTCCTCTGACGTGAAACTCGACGCCGTTTTCGCCGACCTCGTCTACGACGAGCTGTCGTTCTGGAGCTCGCGTTTTGGCGCGATGATCTTCGACAACCTCGAGCTGCGCCGCGGCGTCCGCGGCCTCGACGTCGCGTGCGGCGCGGGCTTTCCGCTCTTCGAGCTCGCGTTCGTGCACGGTCCGTCGTCGCACTTCACCGGACTCGATCTCTGGCGCGAGGCGCTCAATCGTGCGCGGCGCAAGATCGAGGTGTACGGCCTCGCGAACGTCGATCTCGTCGAAGCCGATGCCTCCTCGATGCCGTTCGCCAACGAGTCCTTCGATCTCATCACCTCGAACCTCGGCATCAACAACTTTGACGATCCTTCCGCCGTGATCGCCGAATGTCATCGCGTCGCGCGTCCCGGCGCACGCATCGTCGTCACCACAAACCTCACCGGTCACATGGCCGAGTTCTATCAGCTGTTCCGCGAGACCGCGCCGCAACTCACCGCCGCCATCAACGCGCAGGAAGCGCATCGCGGCGCGCGCGCCGGTGTGCAGCAGCTCCTCGAACGAAACGGGTTCGAGATCGCGCGCGTGGTCGAAGACGAGTTCTTCCTCCGCTTCGCCGACGGCACGGCGATGTTCCAGCATCACCTCGTGCAGTTTTTCCTCTATGGCTGGCGCAGCGTGACGGACGATTCCGCGATCTACGCCGCGCTGGAGGAAACGCTCAACGCCGCGAGGCCGTTGGAGATGCGGGTTCCGATGCTTTACGCAGAGGCTGTTCGCGTGTAGCGCGCGACTTCGCGATCTCTTTTCCGCGCAACTGTCCGCACGCCGCCGCGATGTCGCGTCCCTTCGAGCGCCGCACCGTGACGCGCACGTTGTGCTGCACGAGCGTGTCGACGAAGCGATCGATCGCCGTGTCGTTCGGGCGCTTCATCCATTCCGGCAGATTCGGATCAGCATTGAACGGAATCGCGTTGACCTTCGCGTGCAAGCCGCGAATCAACTTCGCCAGCGCGACCGCGTCGCTCTTCGAATCGTTGTAGCCCGCGAGCAGCACGTACTCGATCGTGATGTCGCGCCCCTTCTCCAGCGGGAAACGCCGCAGCGACGCCATCAGCTCATCGAGCGGATACTTCGCCGTGATCGGCATGATCTCCTCACGCCGCTTGCGATCGGGCGCGTTGATCGACACCGCGAGATTGGGCCGCTTCTCGAGACGCGCGAGATCATCGATGCCGGGGATGATCCCCGACGTCGACACGGTCACGCGCCGCGGCGACATGTTGCGATAGAGCACGTCGAGCGTCGTGACGAGGTTCTCGAGATTCAACAGCGGCTCGCCCATCCCCATGAACACGACGTTCATCTGCTCCGCCGGAATCTGCTTCTCGTGCTGAATCGTGTAGAACTGCCCGAGCATCTCCGACGGCACGATGTTGCGTCCCGGTCCGAAGAAGCCGGTCACGCAGAACGTGCAACCGACCGCGCATCCCGCCTGCGACGACAAACAAATGCTCGTGCGATCACTCATCGGCATGTACACCGACTCGATGCGCTGTCCGTCGTGCAATCGGAACAAATACTTCTGGCTGCCGTCCGACGCCGGCACCGTTCGCGTGAGCACCTTGGGGAATGCCAGCGTGAACCGCGACTCGAGCTCCGCGCGCACGTCTTTCGGCACGTTCGTCATCGCGCCGAACGCGTCGACGCCGCGGACATGCATCCATTCTTCAATCTGCTTGACGCGGAACGATGGGGAAACGATCTCGCCGAGAGTTGCTTCGAGTTGTGCAGGGCCGAGGTCGTAGAGGTTCATCGCTGGTTCATTCAGTGGAGCGGCGGCCGCCCTCGGCCGCCGATTTCTTGCGAGAGGCCGGCGGCCGAGGGCGGCCGCCGCTCCACTAGCTACTCGTCGCTGGTTTGCGCTAGCGGCTCCACGCGGCGCGCCGTTCTCACTTTGCGCGTCGGATCGATGCCGAGGGAACGGAGCAGCGCGAGGTCGTTGATGTTGATGCGGAACTGGATGTCTTTCGGCGACTTCGCGGGCGTCGCGGGGACGATCGCCGTCTCTGTCGATTCTTCGTCCTGCTTGTTCAGACCGATCGTCGCGTCGAGGACAACGTAGAGGTCGTAGCCTTCATCGCGGATTTTCTGGATGTGGCGATTCACATCGTCGGAGCAAGAGATGCTCTCATTGATGGCGGTGCCGAGGTCTTGCAGGAGCTGCTTGATCTTTTCGTCCACGCACTCTCCCTCCCGAGCCGTAAACGATTCGTAAACTATTGCAAAATCAGCAGCTTACCTTTACGCGCTCTGAAGTCATTATCCTAACGACGCTGCCCGTGGTCAATATTTCAGAATTGACGCGCGGAGAGTACACTACTTGTTCTCGCCCGAGACCGCTCTCTTCCACGATTCGGACCAATACGCCAGGTACTTCCACTTGCCCCACTTCCGGTAGCGGCGGAGCATCGTCGCGTCGCTGACGCGGCGGCCGCCGTGATAGCGGTTGCGGACGAAGCTGCGGAACTCCGTGTCGACGGCGATGAAGTCGTGACGGCCGTCCATCGCCAGGAGGTGGGCCGCGCCGTACGGACCGATGCCGGGCAGGGAAAGATAGAACTTGTAGCGGTCTTCGGTGCTGGCGGGAAGCGTCGAGAGGTCGCACGATGCGAGCGCGTGGATCGACTTCGCGCGATAGCCGAGGCGGCAGTCGGACTGCAGCTCGTCGACGGTGAAGCGCGCGACTTCTTCCTGCGTCGGAAAGACGCCGCCGCATTTCGCGACGAGGAGCTCGATCATGCGGACGGTCTGTCGCCAGGTCGTGTTCGTCGTGGCGATGATCTTGACCGCGTCTTCCCACAACGTCGCGCCGCAGAGGAGACGTCCGAAGCCGGCGCGCGCGACCCACGCATGCGCGGGCGAGTCGCGCGAGAGCTCGACGAACCCGGCAATGTCGACGTCGAGCTGGAACATACGCCTGATGCGCTCGCGAAGCTCTGTGGAGCGGCGGCCGCTTCGGCCGCCGGAATCTCGCGAGAGAGCGGCGGCCGAGAGCGGCCGCCGCTCCACAAGAAGCGCACCGTCAACGCACGAAATCTCCAGCTCCCCATCCCGCTCGCGGCGTCGCAGCACGCCTTCTTCGCGCGACCAGCGGAACGGCGCGAGCCTGTACCAGCCATGCGACTCGACGGTCGTGGCGAAGACGAAGTCGTTGGGAACGGGAAAGTTGGAGGCGACGGCCGGAATCGAACCGGCGGATAAAGGTTTTGCAGACCTCTGCCTTACCACTTGGCTACGTCGCCCCATCCACGGCGGGGAAGCGAGTGTAGTGAACGCACCTGGGAGCGTCAATATTCGGAAAGCAGAAGGCAGAAGGCAGAACGCAGAACGCAGAACGCAGAACGCAGAACGCAGAAATGAGAACCGAGAACTTCAGCAATCGTAACTTCTAACTCCTGCCTTCTGCTTTCTGCCTTCTGCCTTCTGCTTTCTGCCTTCTGCTTTCTGCCTTCTGCCTTCTGGCTTCATTCGAATTCACGCCTTTCTCCCGAAAGTCTGCCCAACGACCGACACGGCCCCCATGCCACAATGCATTCGATGCAGGAGGTCACCGACTTCACCGCGGCGCTGCATCTGGCAGCGAAGGCGCTGCAGTTCTACACCGCCGAGCATCCGCGCGGCGCGGAGGCATTGGCCGCGCTCGACCGCGCGGCGAACGCGCTCGTCGCGCAGCGGCCGCGCGTCTCGATCGTCGCCACCAAAGGCGCGCTCCTCGTCGACGGCGCGCCGCTGGCGAGCGAGGCCGCCCGTAACAAGGCGCATGTGACCGCGTTTGCGCGCGAGCTCGAAGCGCGCGACTTCGGGGGAATCATCCTCATGCAGGGCGTCACGTATCGCGAGCTCGTCGAGCTCGTACGCCTCTTCGTGATGAGACCACAGCAGGTTCGCAACGCGGGAGGACCGGACGAGATCTTCCGCCACGCGGACGTCATTCACGTCCGCATCAGTCACGTCCGCTATGAGGCGATCACCGAAGGCGAAGAAGTCGTCTGGTCGGAGACCGCGCGGCGCGCGGAGCAGTTGGCGGGATTCGAAGGCGCCGACGGGCTGCCCGCGCTTCTCAAGAAATTTCTGCTTCTTCAGAACGTCGACACGCGCGAAGCCGGCGATCAACTTCCCGAGACCGAGCTCGAAGGACTCGGCGAGAAAGCCGACGAGATCGCGGCGAAGATGCCGGACAAAGTACGCGACGCGCTCAAGCAGGCCATCGAAGGCGTCGAGCCGGAAGTGCAGCTCGCGTTGCTCCTCAACATCGCTTCCCTCCCCGAAGGCGCGCTGCGCAGCGCGTTGCAGCCCGCCGCGCGCGAAGTGATGGCGACGGCCGAGAGTGACACCGACGCGCTCGCGCATCTTCTCGGCCAGACCTCGCTCGACGCCGCCGGCATCGAGCTCCTCCGCGCACGTCTCTCGAACCTCGGCATCTCGCGCGAACAGCTCGACGAGCTGATCGGCGTCATCGGCTGGGACAAGCTCTCGACCGCCGAGAAGATCGAGAAGCTGCTGACCGGCGGCCGCATCTTCAGCTTCCCGCGCGAAAAACTGGTGGTCTTCATCCGCGATCTCATCGAGCAGGGCCGCCTCGACGACGCGTTTCGTCTCCTCGACGCCTACGCGCGCGGACTCGAACAGGACACGTTCACCGTCCGTCAGAACGTGATCGACACGTTCGGACAAGTCGCGCCGCTGATCGAGAGTCCCGGCGTCAACCCGCAGATCGAACAACTGCTGTCGCGCGCGATCCTCAATCACTTCGTGAAAGAGAGCGACGCGCGGATGCGCGCGACCGTCGCAAACGCGGTGGCGAGCCTCTGCACCGCGCTCGCGTCCGCCGGACGCGCGGACGTCGCGCTGCGCACTCTCACGCGACTCGAAGCCGCGGTCAACGTGGCCGCACCCGACGCTGCGGTGCGCCAGTCGTACGCAGCGCTCGGTTCCGCATTCGCCGAGCCGCGCCGCGCGGCGAAGCTCGTCGCGCAGATCTTCGCGTCCGATGCGGAGACGTTCGGAAAAGCGGTCGCGCCGATGGTCGCGCAGCTCGGCGGCGCGCTCGTGCCCGCGCTGATCGAGACGCTCACGAACGAAGAAGACCGCAACCGCCGCGGACGCCTCGTGCGCACGATCAAGTCGATCGGCCGGCCGGCGTATCCCTCGCTGCTCGAGGCGCTGCACGCGCCCGCGTGGTATGTCGTTCGGAACACGCTCAACATCCTCGGCGACATCGGCGAGCACGATCACGCCGGCGCGATCGGCAAAAAGATGGAGCACAGCGACGCGCGTGTGCGCCGCGCGGCCGCGCGCTCGCTCGGAAAAATCGGCGGACCCGAAAGCGAGATGCTGCTCGTCGAAGCGCTGGGCGAGCGCGACAGCGAGACGTTGACCGAGGTACTGCTCGCGCTGGCGTCGATGAAAGCGCAGCGCGCGGCGCCGGCGCTGAGCGACATGGCGCGCTCGCGCTCGCTGCCCGCCGACGTGCGCGAGACCGTGATCACCACACTCGGATCGATCGGCTCCGACATCGCCGTCCCCGCACTCGGCGACGTCATGCGTCCGCGCGGACTCTTCGTACGCGAGCCGCTGCAGATTCGCGTCGCCGCCGCACGCGCGCTCGCCGCGATCGCGACGCCGGAGGCGCTCACGACATTGCGCAACGCGATCGCCGCCGAGTCGGACCGAAACGTGCGGGCCACGTTCGCCGGGATCGCGCCGGTGTAGCGCAGCCTTTCCAGCCGCACCCCGGTGTAGCGCAGGCTTTCCAGCCTGCGCCCCGGGCGGGAGGCAGGCCAGAAACCCTGCCCCCACGAGCTACTCGCGAATACGCCGGTAGCTGTCGCTGCCCGGCAAAAGTTGCAACGTAAACACGGAAGTGCCGGTTTTTGCCTTCGCGAAAGCGTGGAATCCGGGAAATCTTTCGATCGATCCGACCAGCGTCGCGTCGCTGCGGCGCAGAAAATCACCGAGCGCCGAATCGACGCTTTCCGCCTCGACGAGATGGAATTCGACGCGATGCGGTGCCGGCCGTCCCTCGTCGTCCGTGAGATAAATCTGCTCGATGGTGAATCGCACGCCGCGCACGCTCCCGCCACTCGCCGGGATGCGCGTGCAAAGTTCGGGCACGCGCCGGCATGTGACGCGCGTCACGCACCACTCGCCCTTTGGCTTGAACGTTGAACGCGGAGAAGACTCTGGTGAAACCTGGCCCGGATCGCCGCCGCGCAGTAGCAGGAAATGAAGTCGACTCCGAATCGCTGACGTTGCTTGTCGTCGAAGACGAACCTTCCTACAGCGCCTACATCGCCACACTGACGCGGCGGCTGGGGTTCCGCGTCGAGAAAGCCTCCGACGGTGCCGCCGCGCTCGAGCAGCTCGCGCAGAAACACTTCGACGTCGCGATCATCGACCAGAACATGCCGAGGATGACCGGCATGGAGCTGATCGCGAAAATCCGCGCCGACCGCAATCTCAAGTCGGTCTACGCGATGATGCTCACCGCCAACGAGGACGTCGACACCAAGCTCGCCGCGCTCAACTCCGGCTTCGACGACTTCCTCACCAAGGCCTCGTCGGAGCTCGAGATCGCCGCAAAGTTCGTCGCCGCGCGGCGCATCGCGGCGCGGCAGCGAACGCTCGACACGACCATTCGCGAGCTGTACGGCCTCGCCACGCGTGACGAGCTCACCGGCGTCTTCAATCGCCGCTTTCTTCTCTCCGAGGGGGAGCGGCTGTTGAAAAGCGGCACGGTGCTCAACCTCATCCTCTTCGATCTCGATGGCTTCAAGAACATCAACGACACGTTCGGACATCTCGCCGGAGACCGCGTGCTGCACGACGTCGGCGCGCTCTTCGATCGACATACAAGACCGCAGGATCTCATCGCGCGCTACGGCGGCGACGAGTTCGTGATGGTCGTCTCCGACCTGCCGCAGGGCGACGTCGAGCGCGTCGCGCAGCGTTTGTGCGCGGCCGTTCACGCGCTGCGCTGGATCGCCGGCGCGGAATCGTTCTCCATCACCGTCACGCCCGGCGTCGCTTCGTCGAGCACGCTGCCGAAGCCGACGATGACGCAACTCCTCAGCGCCGCCGACAACGATCTCTATCGCAACAAGTCGCTGCGCAATCATCCCGATGGCAGCACCGTCGGTTATGTACAACAGCCTCCGGCATTGCTCGAGAGCGACTTCGACCCGCAAGCCGAAGACTGGCCGTGGCGGCTCGACTCGAATCAATCGCCGACGGACTGAATGGGCAGTTACGCGGTCGCTCGGAACTGCGGAACTGCACACCGCGCAACCGCGCAACCGCGCAACCGCGCAACCGCGCAACCGCGCAACCGCGGATTAATGCCAGCGCAGCTCGAACACGCAGTGATCGTCGTTCGCGCACTGACACGCGGACTCGCTCACGTGCGCTGACGTGCCGCCGTGCGTGGCGATCACTTCCTCGAGGTATCCCGCTTCGCTCGAGCAGTACGTCGGGCTGAAGCACTTCGCGCCGCGGATGCTCATGCGTCCGCTGGCCGGGCCGAGCTGCTCGTAGACGCAGTCGCCGAAATCCTGAAACTGGCGATGCAGCGTCGCGCTGTGGCGGAAAAACTCGTGGATGTCGTCGCGGTGGAACGCGCGGTAGAGCGTGGAGAGATTGATCTGCGCGGAGTGGCGTCCCAGCTCCCGCATCACCATGTGCGGCTCGCGTCCGGAAACGCGCGCGATCGTTTGATCGAGCACGACCAGGCTTTCGAACTTGCACCACGACGACACCAGGATCCCGTTGACCTCCGCGGCGACGCTCTCCGGGATCGCCGCGAGCGTGCGCTCCAGCGCCGCCTCGCCGATGCGGTCGCGCACGAACTGCAGATGCGCGCGCACCATCGCGCCCTTCACGCGCCCGCCGGCCAATGCTTCGCGAGTGGGGTTCGTGATCGCCGTCATGACGGCGGATTCTACGCGGAATGCGGCATGGATGGAAAGAAGGGGACGCGGCTTCAGGGTAGGGAAACGTCCTCCGGCTTACACTCCGTGAAACGGAGGGAGACACATCCATGGCGGCAAATGCGTGGTCGATCAATATCGTCGACGGGAACCCCTGCAAGTTCGAGCCTGACGTCTACGTTCCACCCGGCACGCCGCCGCCGACCGTCCTGACGGCGGAGACCAACGATTCGATTTCCTGGAACAACCAGACCAGTCTGGAGCACCGGATCTATACCGAGTCCGGCGGCGCAGAGGTTCATCTCACCGGGCTCATTCCGGCATACGGCTCGTCGAATGCGTTCTCGCCTCAAGCCGTCCAGACCATCGACTACTTCTGTTGCCTGCATCCGGACGAGAAGGGCACGATCGAGGTGAAGTCGTGAGGCGCGCGATCCTGCTCATTCTTCTCATCCCCGCCGTTGCATTGCCGCTCGCCGCCCAAGGCACGAATCAGTTCAACTGCAAGGAGCTCGCGGGGAAAGAACTGCAGAAGATTCCGGAGATCGAATCCGTGGACGGCGTGCTGCACGGCACGCTCTACACCGTCTCGGAAATGCAGAAGCAGCCGGCGCCCACCGCGACCACGAGCGCGCCGAACTGCGTCGCGCAGTGGGTGCGCGCCTATCGCGTCGATGCGCCGAAGAACTGGAATCCGTCCGCGAAGGACATCCAGGATCCGCTGCCCGGACCGACGCTCCGCGCGAAGGTCGGCGACGTCATCCAGTTGACGTTCCTCAACGTCATCGACGCGAACAAGTTCCCCGGCGCCGACGACAACAAGTGCGACGAGACCATCAACCAGCAGGGACAGAACATCTACCCCGGCACCTTCGACAAATACCCCGACTGCTTCGCCGGCTCGGTCTACACGAACGTGCACTACCACGGCACGCACACGACTCCGAACACGACCGGCGACAACGTCTTCCTGCAGATCAAACCGTCGCCGCGGAAAAACGACGCAACGCGTCAGCCGGTCATTGACGAGAGCACGGTGCACGCCGCGTTCGACGACTTCTTCACGCTGTGCAAGACGAAGCTCCTGAACGTCTCCGGTCCGACGGAGTGGCCGCGCCTCTGGCGCGATCTCCCGACATCGACGCAGAACGCTCTCCTCGGTCCGGTGCAAACGTACATGCCCGAGTGGTACGCAATCGATCAGAAGCTGATCGCGCAGGGAAGCTGGCCGCAGTACTTCGTCGGCGGGTATCCGTACTGCTTCAAGCTGCCGAAATACAACGACGCCTCGAACGCGACGACCGCATCGGCCGACGCACGCACGCCGCACACGCACGGCATGGGCACGGCTGAAGTCGATGAGGCGGCGGCACCCACGCGGCCGCTGCTCATGGGACAGGCGCCCGGCACGCACTGGTATCACGCGCACAAGCACGGCTCGACGACGATCAACGTGTCCAATGGCATGACCGGCGCGTTCATCATCGAGGGGCAGTACGACAAGGACCTCAACGATTTCTACGGCGACGGTTTCACGCGCAGGGTTCCGCCGATCGTCGTCAATCAGCTCGGCAGCGTCCCCGGTCTCAGCGTCGGCGCCTTCCTCGGGCCGGGACCAAACTTCTCCGTCAACGGCCGCATTCAACCGACGATCAAAATGGCCGGCAAATCGGTGGCGATGTGGCGCATCGTCAACTCCGCGAGTCGCGCCGGCATGTACTTCCTGCCGCCCACGAGCCTGCAGTGGAAACAGATCGCGCAGGACGGCGTGCAATTCAAGGAAGAGAACTACCAGGCGAACACGAGTCAGACGTTCACGTTGATGTCCGGCAACCGCGCCGACCTCCTCGTCAAGGCGCCGGCATACAACGAGAAGGACAAGAGCAAGAACGTGTATCCGGTGCTCGTCTACAACACCGTCGATCCGAGTGACCGGCCGCCCGCGCGTCCTTTCTTCCCCACCGCGACGCTGATGAACGTCGAGGTCACCAAGGACGGCCAGGAAATGCAGTTCATGCCGCAGGCGCCGGCGTTTCCGCCGTTCCTCAAGGACATCAAAGACAGCGACATCACCGGCACGAAGATCATCAAGTTCGCGACGAAGCCGGGCACGCCGTCCGCGCAGCAGCAGACGATCGACGGCAAGCAGTTCGACGGCGAAGTCGGCGCGGTCGTGCTGCTGAATCGCTCCGAAGAGTGGAAGATCGTCAACGAAACCTATCCGCCGTCGACGGGACCGCAGATCTCGCATCCCTTCCACATCCACATCAACCCCTTCCAGGTCACCGAGCTGTTCGATCCGAACGAAGTGCTGTCGTCACCCAATGGCGCGGGGACCGTGACGATCAATTCGGTGACGGACGCGCAAGGTGTCACGACCACGACGGTGACGGGCAGCGCGGAGACCAACTTCACGCGCGACTTCCACATTGGCGATTGGATCTGGACGAACGGCCAGGCGGCCACCGGTCCACCCGCTGCACCTCCCGGCATCGTGCAGAAGATCGTCGACGAGCACACGCTGCTGATCGATACGAACAAGTCGGTGAATGCCGCGTCGCCCTACCAGATTGCCGTGCCGCTCTACACGATCGACGCGAACAACGTGCGGGCCGGGCAATGCCTCATCGATCCGAACAATCCGAAGCCGTGCACGAAGCCGCCGGCGACGAATCTCATCTGGTGGGACACGTTCGCGATTCCGTCAGGCAACAACTTCTACAACGCGGCCACGAACACCTGGACGCAGGTGCCCGGCCACTTCCGGATGCGCAGCAACTTCGTCGACTACGCCGGCTACTACGTCATCCACTGCCACATCCTCGCGCATGAAGACCGCGGAATGATGACGGTAGTGGAAGTCGCGCCGCTGCAGTCGCCGTACTCGCACCACTGACGATAGGAGGAGAGTATGGCCCGTTCCGTACTGCCGTTCCCCGTTTCCCGCCGCAAGTTCCTTGCAAGCACCGCCGCGGCAACGGCGGGCCTGGCTCTCGCTCCGCTCGCTGCCGCCGCCGAGTCACCGGGCTGCAAACGCCTGCGCGAGATCAGCGAAGGATGGGACACCGCGGTGCGTCCCATGCTCGCCAGCCGCTACCATCGCCTGCAACACGTCTTCTTCCACTACATCCGGAACAACTGGGACCGGCTGACCGCTGCGCAACAACGCGCGCTCACCGATCTGAAATGGGCTGCGCCGCGCGCCTCACTCTTCGCGCCGACGTGGAGCAAGCGCCCCAATCCCGACGACAACACCGTCGTCTGGGCGACGCACAACGGCTCGGGCATCGACTTTCTCTACTTCCATCGCTGGATGATCGCGATGGTCAACAAGCTGCTGAGCGACGCAGGAAAACCGACGCTCGCGGCGTGGTCCGACACCGATACGATCCCCGCGCCGAAACGCGGCTGTCCCGACGAATCGGTTCCCGACTTCACTCCGTGGTTCGAGGATCCGTCCGGCCCGCCGATTCGCGTCGAGTGGCTGCAGCTGCGCGTCAAAGAGATGAAGAGCGATTCGTTCTACTGGGACCGGATGAACTGGTGGGGCATCGAGTTCCGCGACTTCGGCGCGCTGCGCAACATGACGCTGGGGGAGCTCGGATCGCGGCTCGAGTTCAGCGTTCACAATCAGATGCACATCCGCTGGTCCGCCTTTCCGTCGAACGGATCGCTCACCATCCGCGACGAGCCCGACTTCCGCGCAAAGTGGGACGACCCCGGCTACGACACACTGTTCGACGAATACTCGTCGCACGTCACCCCGATCTTCTTCCGCCTCCACAAATGGATCGACAACCGCATCGAGGATTGGGCCGAGGCGCAGCGAGAGCGCTTGACGCGCTACGACACCGGCCTGGGATTCGACTGGTTCAAAGGATCATCGCAGTGGATCGAAGTCGACCAGCCATGGTCCAGTCCGTACGGCATGCACCATCCGACTCCCGAGGAGCAGAAGCTCCGCATCGCGACGATGGAAAAGATCGGACCGATCCTCTTCCCGCCGAAGGCCCTCGGAAAACGCACGCCGGAGGAACAGGAACAGGACGAGAGACGCATCCTGAGCATTCGCGACCTGGCGTAAAGGTCAGAGATTCTTCGCTACCAGCGACCACCGGATGAACAACGCCGATGGTCCGGTTTGGGGGAGATTCAGTGGCAGGCGCTATCCTGCATTTCTCACACCTTGCGTCATCTTGAGCGGAGGCACTGCGCGATGCGCATTTGTCGAGCAAAATGACAGCCCCTCACCCGGCGCTTCGCGCCACCCTCTCCCGCAAGGAGGAGAGCGGGCATCCTGCCCGCCTCCCGGGGGGCGGGCGGGACGCCCGCTCTCCTCCTTGCGGGGGTGGCCGAAGGCCGGATGGGGGCTGTCATTAGAAGTCGCGTAGACGGCGAAAGATCTCAATCTACGTAACCTGAGATCCTTCGCCGCGCTTCGCCGGCTCAGGATGACGTTTGAGACTTGCTCCACGCCTTTTCAGAAGCTGTGAGAAATGCGCGCTATGAGCGGAGCGCGTCCCTGTCGCTTCGCCCATCTGATCGCGTGTGGCGGCGCAACTGCCCGCCGACGTCAGCCTTTGCGAGCGCGTTTGGTCCGGCTGCCGAGGGCCTCGTGGAGATCGTCGAAGATGACCAGCGCGCGCTCGATGCGCTCCTCGTCGCTCTCGGTGCGAGACATCAAGCCGTCGAGCATCATGCGTACGCCGGCGGCTTCGGCACGTCCGTACTTGCCGTCCTTGAGGTCGAGGTCGTGCACGATCTCCGCGATCGCGCGCACGCCCTTATCCGGCAATCCCACGCGGCCGATCAGCGTCTCGAACGTGCAGCGGTCTTCTTCGTGTGTGAAATCGCCGCCGACCATATCGAAGCGCAGCTCGCCGTCTTTGTTCGGGGCGGCGGGATCGGCGAAGCGGAATCGCGCTTTCGGATCGACGAAGCGGCGGATGAACCATGCCGACGCCATCCGATCGATCTTCACGCCGGGACGTGTAACCCACGTCTTTCCTCGCAGCTCCGGCTTTGTCTTCAGCATCCGAGTCTCCTCCTTCCGGTCCTTCTGCAGGCGGGTTTCGATCGCGGCCAGCGCTTCTTCGGCCGCCGCGCGCCGGTCGGCATCGAAGAAGTCGATCCTCCGGACCTCCTCGAGGCGGCGCAGCAGGCGTCCGTGTGCCGTCGCAAGCTCGGCCACCGCGGCCGCGCTTCGCGCTGCTTTCATCGCGGCGTGCGCGTCTGCGGCGATCGTGTCGTAGTCGGTGTTCCGCGCTTCGCGGAACTGTGCCACGGCGGCATCGCTCGCATCGCCATCGACGAAGTCACCGGCAAACAGATGCGCGTCGCCGCCGCCGGTCACGATCTCCTGCGCAATCCATTGCAGGTCTTCCAGCGCATCGGAGCCCTGCGGCAGGAGGTAGACGGAGTTCTTCACCGCCACCGCGCCGACTTCGGCGAGCCGTTGACGCATCTTCGCGCGCAGATAAAGCGGACGGGGAGGGATGCGATGCACGAGAATCAGCCAGCGCGGCACGGGTTGATACTAGCAGTTGCACATCGTATCTAGCAACTGCTAGAGTCACGCTGTGAAAGAAATCCTGTTCCTCTGTCAGCATGGGGGCGCGAAGAGCGTCATCGCGGCGTCTCACTTCAATCGCGTTGCGGCCGAACGCGGCCTGCCGTTCGTCGCCACCGCGGCGGCAGCAGAAGACCCGTATGACACGGTTCCCGCACCGGTCGCCGACTATCTGCACCGCGAAGGGACGGACGTTCGCGAGCTCACGCCGCATCACGTCGCGCCGGAGGAGATCGAGACAGCGGCGAGGATCATCACCATCGGTTGCGACCTCTCCGGCGCCCACGAACGTTGGGACGACGTGCCGGCGGCGAGCGAGGATCTCGAAGGCTCCGTCGTCGCGATTCGACGGCACGTGGAACGATTGGCCGAGGATCTCGATGGCGACCGTTGATGCCGGGGGGACGATGGTGCCCGCTCCGTCGCTTGCTGCCTTTGTTGCGTACTTCCTGCGGCTCGGCACCTTCGGTTTCGGCGGGCCGATCGCGCTCGCCGGCTACATGCAACGTGATCTCGTCGAGGAGCGCGGATGGGTGACGAAGGACGAATACGTGAAAGGGCTCGCGCTCGCGCAGCTCGCTCCCGGTCCGCTCGCCGCGCAGCTCGCGATCTACCTCGGATGGGCGAGGGCGGGGGTCTTCGGCGCAACGCTCGTCGCACTTGCGTTCGTGCTGCCGTCGTTTCTGATGGTGATCGCGATCTCGGTTGCGTACGTGCGCTTCGGCGGTCTGGCCTGGATGCAGTCCGCCTTCTATGGCATCGGCGCGGCGGTCATCGCCATCATCCTACGCAGCGCGTACAAGCTCGTGCGGCTGACGCTCGGCCGCGATTGGCTCCTGTGGACGATCTTCGTTGCGAACGCCGTCGCGACGGCCGCCATGCAGGCGGAAGTGGTCTCGCTCATTCTCGCCGGCGGCGTCGCGACGCTGGCCGTGCAGCTCTGGAAGTCGCGTACGACAGCAGCGCTCTCGATCGTGCCGCCGTTGGCGCTCGCTGTATCCGGCAGCGCGACCCCCGCCACCGGCGGGACGCTGTTCTGGTTTTTCGCCAAAGCGGGCGCGTTCGTGTTCGGCAGCGGCCTCGCGATCGTGCCGTTTCTTTACGGCGGCGTCGTGCGCGAGCACGGTTGGCTCACCGACCAGCAGTTTCTCGACGCCGTCGCGGTCGCGATGATCACGCCCGGTCCCGTCGTCATCACGGTGGCGTTCATCGGCTATCTCGTGCACGGTCTCGGCGGCGCGTCGCTGGCCGCCCTCGGTGTATTCCTCCCGTGCTATCTCTTCGTCGTGATCCCCGCGCCGTTCTACGCGCGCTTTGCCGGCAACCCGCGGCTGAAGGCGTTTGTGGACGGGGTCACCGCGGCGGCGACGGGAGCAATCGCCGGCGCGGTTTACGTGCTTGCGCGCCGGGCAATCATCGATGTTCCAACGATCCTGATCTTCGCCGGCACGCTCGCGTGTCTGGTGTGGCTCAAGCGCGTGCCCGAGCCGGTCGTCATCGCGATCGTCGGCATTGCTTCAGTGCTGTTTCGCGCCGCCTGAGCGGCGGGAGGAAACGTATGACCGTCCTGCTCTCCAGCCAGAATCGCGTCCTGCTGTTAATCATCGGTTGTGCCGTTCTGTGGTCGCTCGAATCGGTCATGCCGTTGTACCGCTTTCGCGACCATCGTCTGCGTCGTACGCTGCCGAATGTCGGTTTGACCGTGCTCGTGCTACTCACGAATCTCGTGCTGTCGTTCGCCGCCGCGTCGGTCGCCGGCTTCGTCGTCTCGCATCGCATCGGGCTGCTCTTTCTGACGCGTCTGCCGCTTTGGATTGAGGTCATCATCGGTGTCGCCGCGCTCGACCTCTTCGCGTACGTTGCACACGTACTGCTGCACAAGATGCCGCTCGCGTGGCGCTTCCATCGCGTTCATCATTCCGAGGAGGAGGTCGACGTGACCACGGCGTTCCGGCAGCATCCGGGCGAGTCGATCTGGCGTGTGCTTTGGCAACTGCCTGCCATCGCCCTGTTCGGACTGCCGTTATGGCTCGTGGTCGTCTATCTCACGGTCTCGGCCGTCAACGCGCAGCTCGAGCACGCAAACGTTCGGCTCCGTGAGCCACTGGACCGGCTGGTGCGTGCTCTCTTCGTCACACCGAACATGCACAAGACCCATCACTCCCGCCGGCAGACGGAGACCGACTCGAACTATTCGAATATCTTTTCGCTTTGGGACAGAGTCTTCGGCACGTACACCGCGCATGTCGCATTCCCGACGCTGCGCTACGGACTCGATGACCTCGACGAACGGGAGACGCAACGGCTCCGCGGGCTGCTGGCGATGCCATTCGCCAGTCACGGTGCGCCACTCCTGGCGAAAGGACGATGAACATGCCCCGCATCTGCCATGTCTTTGCAGTGGCGATGTTCCTCACCGCGGCTGCCGCTTGCGCGCAGCCGTTCAAGGGCCAGTCGATTGCGATTGCCGACGACGGAAAGGGGATCGGCTTCGACGACCTTCGCTATTCGCCTTCGCTGCATCGGGTCCTGGTGCCGGCGGGCCGCACAGGAACGCTCGTGCTGATCGATCCTTCCACGCACCAGCGCACGGCCGTCACGAAGTTGAGTCGCGAGGCCGCGTACGGCGGCGGGCATGGGGAGGGAACGACCTCGGTCGATGAGGGCGAGGGCGCGCTGTATGCGATCGATCGCACATCGAAGGAGGTCGTGATCATCGATCCGGCCGCGCGTCGAGTGACGGCGCGCGCGAAGCTCGGCGGCAGCCCCGATTACGTTCGCTACGTTGCGCCGACACGCGAGCTTTGGGTCACGGAGCCGGACTCGGACCGCATCGAGATTTTCAACATTTCACCGAAGCGAGACGCGCTCGCAAGCGTTGCGGCGATCGCCGTTCCGGGCGGTCCCGAGTCGCTGGTGATCGATGCCGCGGGCGGTCGTGCGTACACACACCTGTGGACGGGAACGACGGTGGCGATCGATCTCCGCTCCCGCGCGATCGCTGCGAAATGGCCGAACGCATGCGAAGGCTCGCGCGGCATCGCCTACGACGAGCGATCCCATTTTCTCTTCGCCGGATGCGCGGAGGGAAAGGCGGTGGTGATGGACGCGGCGCACGGCGGCAAGGTGCTGGCGACGGCATCGAGCGGAGCCGGCGTCGACATCATCGACTACGATCCGATGCGCCGGCATCTCTATGTGCCCGGAGGCCGCAGCGCGACGATGACGATCTTCTCCGTCGCCACGACTGGCACGCTCACGCCACTGGCCACGACTCCCACGGCACGCGGCGCGCATTGCGTCACGACAGACGGGAAAGACGCGTACGTCTGCGATCCCGATGGCGGACGGATTCTCATCGTCCGCGACTCGTTCCCGGCAGCAAAACCGAAGTAGCGAAGGAGCGTCCCATGCGGCGCAAGATACTGGTGGTTCTCTCGTCCATTGCTCTGCTCGTTGCTGCGACACCGAAAACGTCGACCACACCGCGAGCCGGCTGGAAAGATGTGGAGCAGGCGATCGGCCGCGCCGGAACGATGCAGCCGGGCGATGTCTACAAGGTGAGCTTCCCGCGCGGCGACCTGGCGGTGACGTTGGACGGTGTAGCGATCAAGCCTGCGCTGGCACTCGGATCGTGGGTGGCGTTCAAAGAGATCGGCGGCGGTCACGTGATGACCATGGGCGATCTCGTTCTGCTGGAATCCGAAGTCACGCCGGTGATGGACGCGTTGCAGAAAGGCGGTATCGAGCAAAGCGCGCTGCACAACCATCTGCTCGGCGAGTCGCCGCACGTGATGTACATGCACTTCGATGGTCACGGTGACGCCACGAAGCTCGCGCGCACACTACATGACGCGCTCGCACTGACGAAGACGCCGATGGGGCCGATGCCAGCACCTCCCGCCACGCCTCCCGCGATCGATCTTCCCACCGCGGACCTCGATCGCATGATCGGCCGGCCGGGGAAGATCGCGGGCGGGACGTATCAGTTCGCCGTGCCGCGAGCGGAGAAGATCATGGAGCATGGAGCCGAGGTCCCGCCGTCGATGGGGATGGCCATCGCGATCAACTTCCAGCCGACCGGTGACGGCCGCGCGGCAATCACGGGCGACTTCGTTCTGCTGGCGTCGGAAGTCAATCCGGTGATCCGCATTCTCCGCAACGGCGGCATTGCCGTGACCGCGCTGCATAGCCACATGCTCGAAGAAACTCCGCGGCTCTTCTTCATGCACTTCTGGGCGAACGACGATGCGAAGAAGCTGGCGACGACGCTACGTGCGGCGCTCGATGCGATGCACGTGAAGAAGTAGCGGCACCCGAACTTCCGCCGTCATCCCGTGTCAGCGGGGAATTGTCGTCATTGGACGACTGCTCGCGGCTACGCCCATTCATCTGAAGAAATCGGGACAGGTTCCTTTCATGACGGGGGAGGCACCGGCGGAAGGGCGTGGATGATGTTGTCGGAGATGCGCAGCGCGAGCGCGGTGATGGTCAATGAGGGATTGACACCGAGGGCAGCGGGGATGATCGCCGCGTCGCTCACATAGAGACCGGGATACCCGAATGCGCGGCCGTATTCGTCCACTACTCCGTCCGCGGCGGTTTTCCCCATGCGGCAGCCGCCGAGGGGGTGACTCGTGCCGATCGACGTCGGCGCGACCTCACCGATCGACTTCTCGATCAGCGGGTTCGTGAAATCGGCGCCCGGCGTTGCATCGAAATGCGGCGCCATGCGCTTCAGGCTCGCTCGAATGTGATCGTAGATCGGATCTTCCCAGAATTCCTTCCCGTCATCGCGCTTGACGCGCAGCGGCGTATCGCGATTTCCGCTCCCGAGCCGGAACTGTCCCACCGAACGCTCCCGCCCCTGGGCGACCACGCACATCATGCGGCCGATCAGCTCCTCCTCGCCGCGGAAGAAGTCCTGCTGCTCCCGCGCGTTCTTGAAGATGCTGAGCAATCGCTGGACGGCGACGCGCAGGATCTTCATCGCGATGAAAAAGAAACTCCTGCGGCCTCGGCCCAGTGAGCGAATCAGCGAGACGCCGGCGCCGGTGATCGCGCCGAACGGTTGCGGGATGCCTTGGTCCTCGACAGTGTGAAAAAACTCCGGCTTCCCGCCGGTGCCCGGGTCTTCGGTATGGAAGTGGGCGTAGGAGGTCGTGACCGGCCCGCGAGAGAGAGAGATCCACTGTCTGGTCTTCTCGATGAACCCCACCCAGTCGCCATTCGTGGAGAACCCGTATCCGACGCGGTCGCTGAGGTTCGGCAACCCGCCCTTGGCCTTGGAGCGCAGCAGGATCTCGCTGGTGCCGAGAGAGCCCGCGGCGACGATCACCTGCCGCGCTTTGACGCTGTGGGCCGTGGTTTTCGAGTTGTTCTTTGCATCGCGGACGATGTAGAGGACTTCGTAGCCGCCACCGGACAGCGCGCGGATGTGATCCACCTCGGCGAGCGCTTCGATCTTCAACTGCTCGCCGAGAACGGCCGGCTTGTCCGGCTCCTTCGGAAGGCCGAGGGCCGCGTTCATCAGCTGCTTGTTGAGCGTATGCCTCGCTCCGGGCAGACAGCCGACATTGCAGCGCCCTTCGCGCTGGCAGAAGTTTTTCGCCGAGCCTTTGGCGTCGTAGACCTGGCCGGGAGGAAGATCATTGATCGACGAATCGACGGTGCCCCATTCCGTCGTCACTTTACTGGCGGAAATCTGAAACTCCCGCGCGCGGTCGAGCCACAGATCGTGGTTGTAGTCCTTCAGAAGAGCGCCGGGAGGAGGGACCGCGGGACGGATCTTCAGCCTCTTCGTGTCCTTTTCGAATTCCGGATCGAGACCGGCGATGCGCGTGGCGATGTTGCTCAGACCCGTGTTGATCTTCGTCGGACCCTGCAGCACCACGCCGGTTGCACGCTGCGGCTGCGCGGGATCGAACCGTACCCAGACGGTGTTTCCGAGCCGCAGCCCCTCGTCGACGCGCGGCTCTTCGCCGAGCGTGAACTCCCGCGGTTCCTTCGTCCCGCCCGCCTTCGTCACCTCGATCACGAGCCGCTGCTTCGGCACGAACTCGAGGACGGGACCGGTCGCGATCGGTGCTCCGGCGGCCTTTGCCTCGCGGTTGCGGAGCGCGAACAGAATGCCGGTACCGATCGCGTCCTTCGCGAGAGCGTAATACGCGTTGCGTTCGGCGTCGGACCAGCTGATCGGCCATCGCTCATCCTCGAAGATGAAGTCCGGCGGACGGATGGTGATGTTCGAATAGACGAGCGATCCTCCTCCGACGCCGCTCGCGCGCACGACCGTCACGCCGTCGCTCTGGCCGCCCAGGGCATCGATGTTGAACAGGCCGCTCCGTCCGAGCCTCGAGAAGTCATAGAGCCCGTCCTCGTTGCGCTTCTTGCGCAGGCAACGGATGAAGATGTCGACGAACCCGCGCATGTGAGGGACGGAGGACCAGAACTGCACCGGCTGCCCCTTCGACTGGAGGAAGCCGTACGTCTTCACTTCCTTGTCCTGAACCGTCGACACGGGCGTCGTCCACCACGTGCCGCGCTCCAGCATGAGGACGCGCTCGCCCGCGCCGCGCCTCTTGTAGGCGTCGGCAAGAGGCAGCGCTGTCATCGATCCGCCGAAGCCCGACCCGATGACTACTGTGTCGTAATCGAAGTTCTCCATGGCGATCCTCCTTACGCTTCTTTGAGCTTCAGGTACTCGGAGAGGCGTGGATAGGCCCGGTGTTTCGCCTGATCGCCGAGCTTGTGGTCGGTCACCCAAAGGTCCGCTCGGGCTTTCCCGCGAGCTGCGGGCCGCGGACGACCGTGAGCGGCCGCAACACCTGCGGCGCGGCGGGCGCGCCGTCGAGCATCCACTGGAGCTGCGGCGCCTGCGCCGCCTCTGCCGCTCCGATCCAGACATGCAACTGTCCATGCGGCGCGGCGCGCTGGTGAAGAGACAATCGCATTTGATGTCTTTATAGAGTGCCACAATTCTGAATTTCCGGCTGAACTTGATTCACGTGCGGGCGGCCCGCCTCAGTCGAACGTCACGAACGCAATGAACAGGACCCGCCGCGGTGACCACGACAGCAATTGCGACCGCGACGGTGATCCTGTTCCATGGACGCACGGCTACGCCATCCCGGGTCGGGTCATCACGGCTGCAGCCCCGCCCTTCGCATCTGCACAAAGGTCGCGACGCCGCTCAAAACCAGCAAGACGGCGAAGACGCAGACGATCGTCGGTCCGGTCGGTAGATCCATGCTCTCCCATTGCGTCGATAGCAACAGTCCGACGATGCCGGCGATCATGGCCACGCACCATCCAATGACGAGCCGCATCCCGATTCGCGCGCTGAGCAGTGCGCCGCAGACCGCGGGCACGATCAGATACGTGAAGACGAGGTAGACGCCGGCGATCCGGACGAAGCTCGTGACCACCAGGCCGAAGGTCGCGTAGAAGAGGAAGTCCCACAGCCGTACGCGCATCCCCTGCCGCTCCGCCTCCTCGATGTCGAACGAGATCAGATAGAACTTGCGGCGCAACCAGTAGTGCAGCGCGCCTACCGCGGCGAACAGCGCAACCGTGCGCAGGACCTCCGCTCGCGAGACCAGCAGAATGTTGCCGACGAGGAGGTTCTTGATCTCCTCGTCGCCGGCCGCCGTGCGGCTCAGAATCATCGTCGCCGCGGCGGCGGCGGCAATGTAGATGATGCCGATGATCGCCTCATGCGGGACTCGCGGATGACGAAAGCGCGTGAGAGAGAAGAGCGCGGCTCCCGCGATCGTGAAAAGGACCGCCAGGATGTATGGCAGCGTGCTGTGTTCCGGATCGGCCCCGAGGAGGACGGCCGTCGCGATCCCGAGAGCGGCGATCTGCGCGAGCGCCAGATCCACGAAGATGATTCCGCGCCCGACGACGTGCAGACCGAAGTAGACCAGGACCGCCGGCAGGACCACGAGCGCGATGAGCGGCCAGAGCCACAGGGTAAATAGTGTCGTCACAACTCTCTCCTATTTCGCCGCGAGGGCCTGGGCCACGCGTTTCACGACAGTGTCGATGAGGTCGAGATACGTCGGAGTGCCGGGCAACGCGCCGGGGAACTGAGCCACGTCCACGAGCACACCTCCTGTGCGCGCGACCACGGCTTCCGCTGTTTTGCGAGGCTGGTACGGCTCGACCAGCAGAACGCGGATGTTCTCGGCCTGCATCTTCTGCATCACTTTCGCGAGATGCGGCGGCGACGGCGGAATGCCGGGCTTCGGCTCGAGGAACGTATCGGCTTTCAAGCCGAAACGGCGGCCGAAATATCGCCAGGTCGGGTGATAGGTGACGATCTGACGCCCGTTGAACGGCGCGAGCGCGGCCGTCCACTGCTTCATCTTCGCGTCGAGAGCGGCTTCGAAAGCCGACGCGTTCGTCCGGTAGAGCGATGCGCCTGCCGGATCGAGCGCGCTGAACACGCGCGCAATGTGCTCGGCGACGATCTTGGCGTTGAGAGGATCGAGCATGAAGTGAGGATTGCCGGCGACGTGCGTGTCGCCCTGCGAACGGTCGGCCGCGAGAGGGATGTCCAGCAGCTGGATGCCCTGCGAAGCGACGATTCGTCCCGGAGCTCCTGCCGCGATTTTCGGATTGCGCGATCCGTCGAGAAGCGGCGGCAGCCATCCGACCTCGAGCTCCGCCCCTCCTTCGATCAGGACGTCGGCGCGGTTCAACGCCACGATCTGGCTCGGCCGGGCATCGACAAAGTGCGGATCCTCGGTGGGCTTGGCGATGGTGGTCACCGAGACGCGCGCGCCGCCGATCTGCGAAGCCAGAGCGCTGTATTCGCCGGTGGTGCCGACGACCTTCAAAGCCGCATTTGCAGGAAGCACCGCGGCCATGCACGTCGCGGCGATGGTGAAGAAGACTCTCGTAGTACGCATTGATTTTTCCTTTTTAGAATTTGTGGGCGGCGTGCGCTCCGAGCAGGAACTCGAGCTGCAGCCACAGCGAGTGCGCGTCATCCTGGAACGGACTGCGCTTGTCGTAGTTGTACTGAAGACGAAGTTTTGAAAACTCCGTGGGAAACCACGTCAGTGCGGGGGAGATACGCCACCGCGGCGCCAGAGCATCGTCGGCGGGGTCGCCTCGATCGCCGCTCACGCGGTCGAACCGCAGACCCACGATCCTGCCGGCCTTGTATCCCCAGTTAACCTGAAGGTAGCCGCCGCGATCGCGGAACGTCGCCGCGGCCAGGGAATCGACTGCTCCAACGGAGGCGCGCCGTTGCATGAATTCTCCCTGGACTTTGACGAACGGAAATCCTCGGAATGCATTGGTCGGCTTCCATTTCCAGAATCCGTCGACGCCGTAAATGCGTGTTCTGCCATGGTCGGACGTGCCGTTCGGACCGAGCGCGGCGGAGGCGCCGACCAGAAGCGTTTCCGTGTCGCTCAGATCGAACGATGCCGCATAGTGAGGAGTGATCAGAAGATCGGAAACGCTGGCGACTTCCCGCTGCTGAATCTCACGCCCGAACAGGGTCTCGCCCGGCACGCCGCGGAAACTGCTGGCCGTCTCACCCTGACTGTTTTGCACGGCCAGAAATGCTTCGGAGTAGAAGTTCGTCGGCATCAGCCACGAAACGCGCGCACCCACCGAGCGAAGGCCGTCGGGCCCGAAGAAGCGCCCGTTGACGAGAGGCTGGTCGACGAAATCCCACGAATGCGGATGCTGCGCGTTCAGCCTTCCGAACTCGGTGAAGAACTGCCCCGCTTTGACCTGCAGTCCCTTCGGGAGGGAGCTGGTCGTGGCGTAAACCTCTTCGAGCTCGACCGACGTCTCGCCTTCGGGAGTGATCTGAAGAACGATATTCGCCTGACCTCGCAGGTACGGATCGACGGCGCCTTCGAGAACCGTTTCGACATTCTGGACGGTAAAGCCACGCTGCGTCGGATCGTGTCCGCCCACCTGCAGCGCCTGAATGTCTTTGGCGGTCGAGGTGCCGGCCGCGACGAGACCATCGAGGGAGAGATTGAGAAAGTTTTTTCCTCCCGCACCCGACACGATCGTCGTGGGCTCTGGGGCCGGCACCTCCGCGATCGCCGGCACCGGCTCGGCGGGCGGCGGCGTGGCTTCCGTCTCGACCGGCGGCGTAGTTGCCGCTTCGGGCGATTCCGGAGCCGCGGCAGGCACGGGCGTCGCTTGAAAGTCGTGTCGCAGCGACTCGATCTCGCTTCGCAGCGTGTCGTTCTCCTGCTTCAGCTCTTCAACGCGTTGCTCGAGCGCGCGGAGCCGTTCCAAAGGGTCCGCCGGCTGCTGATCCGCGCGGGCCGGGGCAGCTCCGCTGATGACGATCAGGGCTAGTGCGACCCCAATTCGGGCGCATGTGCTTCTTCTCATGACCTCGTTCCTCCACAGGAAAAACCGGCCGCCGGATCGGCGGGCCCGTCTTTCACGCGACGACGGTTGTGAGGGCTAGAGCTGAGGAGGTCCGCGGGAAGGGAGCGCGAGTGCGCAAAGGAGCGATGCGAGCTGAGCGCTCGGAAGCGTCGCCGGCCGATCCGTGACGGCGGGGAGCGGAAGTTGAACGGCGACCGTCAGGAGTGCAGTGGCAGTGCTGACGCAAAGAACGCAACTCTGCGCGGGAGCCGACGCATGGTCGGTGTACGAATGGTCGATCGCGTGCGAATGGAGCAGCGCCTGGAGCGTGGCAAAGAACGCCACCACCAGGAACAATCGTCGACCTGCGCTCACGATGCCCGACATACCACTACGGAGACGTATCGTATGGGATTCGGCATTCCCAACCAAGCAAACGATGTTGTGTCGTCAGTCCGGATTGGCTTGCACCGCGAAATCGAGCACAAGAATGAAGCAGCGCGAATGCGCTCACCGCCTCACCTCACTTCTCGCTTTTACGCCGGTGACGTAATACGAGCCGCTCCTGTCGTGAACCGTCACTTCGACGAGCGCGCCGTCGGGCGGCAGTTCCGCGACCTTCGCGCCGCGTAACTCATAGTCCATCTTCATCGCCGGCATCTCGCCCGGCACTTCCTTGTTGTCGAGACTCACGGTGTTCTTGGCCGGATCGCGCGAGACGATCGTCGCCGTCATCGCGTACGTCTTCTCCTTCGATGCGGACGGCGTGCTCGTCTGCGTCTCTTTCGAGCACGCGGCGATGGTCAGGGCGAACAGCGTGGTGATCATGAGTGTTTTCATGCGTTCTCCGTCGCGGCGATCACCGCGCCTTCGGCGTGACGCACTTCGGCGCGCCACTTCCAGCGGTAATAGATTGCGGGATACACCAGCAGCTCCATCAAGAATGACGTGAACAGGCCGCCGATCATCGGCGCTGCGATGCGCTTCATCACGTCGGCGCCCGCGCCGGTGGACCACATGATCGGCACGAGGCCGAAGAAGGCGCAGGCGACGGTCATCACCTTCGGCCGGACGCGCTTCACCGCCCCGTGGTAGATCGCTTCGCGTAACTCTTCTCGGCTGCGCGGCTTCATCTCGTCGTAGGCCAGATCGAGGTAGAGCAGCATGAAGATGCCGGTCTCCGCGTCGAGCCCCAGCAACGCGATGAGGCCGACCCATACGCCGATGGAGATGTTGTAGCCGAGGACCCAGAGCAGCCACACCGCGCCGACGGCCGAGAACGGAACGGCGAGCAGGACGAGTAGCGTCTTCGGCATCGAGCGCGTGTTGAGGAAGATGAGAAACGCGACGATGAACAGCGTCAGCGGCACGACGACGAGCATTCGCTGCCGCACCCGCTCCATCGCTTCGTATTGCCCCGACCACTGCATCGTGTAGCCGGCCGGCATACGGAGCTGCGAGGCGACGGCGCGTTTCGCGTCCTCGACGAAACTGCCGAGATCGCGCCGCGCCGTATCGACGTCGATGTAGACGTAGCCGGTGAGGCGGCCGTTCTCATCGCGGATCATGGCCGGACCTTCTGCGATGCGAAGCGTCGCGAGCTGCGCGAGCGGAATCTGTGAACCGTTCATGCCTCCGTTCGCCGGCACCGGAACGAGCACGCGACCGAGCGTGTCCACTTCGTCGCGCAGCTCGCGCGGATAGCGGACGTTGATCGGATAGCGCTCGCGACCTTCGATCGTCGTCGAAACGTTCTCGCCGCCGATCGCGGTCATGATCGTCTGCTGTACGTCGTCGATGGTCAGGCCGTATCGCGCGATCGCCGCGCGGTCGATGTCGAAATCGACGAAGTAGCCGCCCGACACGCGCTCGCCGTACACGCTGCGCGCGCCGGGAACGCGACTGACGATCCGCTCCAGTTGCTTGCCGACGTTCTCGATCTGCTTCAGGTCCGCACCGAACACTTTGATCCCCACCGGCGTGCGGATGCCGGTGGTGAGCATGTCGATGCGATTGCGGATCGGCATCGTCCAGGCGTTCGTCTGTCCCGGGAGTTGCAGCCGCTGATCGAGATCGTTCGTCAGCTCCTCCCATGACATGCGATCGGGCCAGAGCGGACGGACCAGCGGCAGCAGAAATGACGGCAGCCACCGTGAGTACCAGCGCGGCTTCATCCGCCATTGCGACTCCGGTTTGAGAACGACGGTCGTCTCCATCATCGAGAACGGCGCAGGGTCGGTGGAGGTATCGGCACGTCCCGCTTTGCCATAGACGCGCTCGACTTCCGGCACCCGCCGCAGCAACGCGTCCTGCTTCTGCAGCAGCGCGCTCGCCTCGGTGACGGAGATGCCCGGCAGTGTCGTCGGCATGTACAGAATCACGCCCTCATTGAGCGGCGGCATGAACTCGTGGCCGAGGCGGAAGTAGATCGGCACCGTCGCCAGCACGATGAGCAGCGCGACCGCGATCACGACACGTGTGTGCCGCAGCACCCAATGAATCGGCGGGCCGTAGATGCGGAACAGCACACGCGAAATCGGATGCCGCTCCTCCGGCACCATCCGTCCGACGAATACCGCGTTCGCCGTCGCGGAGAGCCAGCGCGGCTTGAAGTCGTAGCGTTTCAGCTTCGTGAACATCAGCCGCAGCGCCGGGTCGAGCGTGATGGCGAGCAGCGCGGCGATGGCCATCGAGAAGTTCTTCGTGAATGCGAGCGGCTTGAAGAGCTTCCCTTCCTGTGCTTCCAGGGCGAAGATCGGCAGAAACGACAGCGCGATCACGAGGAGCGAATAGAAGCTCGGCCGGCCCACCTCCTGAATCGCGGTGATCAGCACTTCCTTGTAGTCGCCGCGACGTCCGCCGCTCTCCCACGCCTCCAGCTTCTTGTGCGCGTTCTCCACGACGACGACCGCGGCGTCGACGAGTGCGCCGATGGCCACGGCGATCCCGCCGAGCGACATGATGTTCGCGTTGATGCCGAACCAGCGCATGGGGATGAACGCCAGGATCACCGCGGCGGGGAGCGTGAAGATGGGAATGACGGCGCTCGGGATGTGCCGGAGGAACAACAGGATGATCAGCGAGACGATCAGCATCTCGATCAGCAGCTCGTGCTTCAGCGTGTGAATCGATGCGGCGATCAGCTCGGAGCGGTCGTAAGTCGTCACGATCTGAACGCCTTTCGGCAGGGAAGGCGCGATCTGCGCGAGCCGCTGCTTCACCGCGCGGATGACGTTCATCGCATTCTCGCCGTGGCGCATCACGATGACGCCGCCCGCAACTTCTCCCTTCCCGTCCAGCTCCGCGATGCCGCGGCGCAGCTCCGGTCCGAGCTGCACGTCGGCCACATCGGAGAGCCGTACCGCCGTGCCGTTCGCCGACTTCAGCACGATCTGTTCGAGATCGGCTTTGCCGCGGACGTATCCGTGCGCGCGCACCATGTACTCCGCACCGCTCCACTCGATGAGGCGCCCGCCGACTTCGTTGTTCGACTTCCGCACCGCATCGCTCACCTGCATGAGCGGGATGCCGTACGAGGCGAGCTTCTGCGGATCGACGGTGATCTGGTACTGCCGCACGAAGCCGCCGACGCTCGCCACTTCCGCAACGCCCGGCAGGGATTGCAGCTCGTACCGGATGTGCCAGTCCTCGAGCGAGCGGAGATCGGCGAGCGAGTGTTGGCCGGTCATATCGACGAGCGCGTACTGAAAGACCCATCCGACTCCCGTTGCATCGGGGCCGAGCGACGTTTCCACGCCCTGCGGCAACTGCGACTGGACTTTCGACAGGGATTCGAGCACGCGGCTCCGCGCCCAATAGATGTCCGTACCCTCGTCGAAGATGACGTAGACATAGGAGTACCCGAAGTCGGAGAAGCCGCGGATCGCTTTCACGTGCGGCGCGCCGAGCAGCGCCGTCGTGACCGGATACGTCACCTGATCCTCGATGATGTCCGGGCTGCGATCCCATTTCGAGAAGATGATGACCTGCGTGTCGGAGAGGTCGGGCAGCGCATCGACCGCGATGTGCTGAATGCTCCAGACGCCGATCGCGACCAGCACGCCGACGATGATGACGACGATGCCGCGATTCGTCGCGCACCAGCGAATGATGCGGTCGATCATCTTCGTAGGTCAGAAAGCAGAAAGCAGAAAGCAGAAATGCTTCGCTTCACTTCCGCCTCCATTTGTTGATGAGCGAGACGAAGATTGCGATCAGACCGTTGGTCTCGGCCCTGATCGCTTCGAGCATTTTCGCGGTCATGAGATTCGAGCCCTCCACGATCTCGGGCACACAGTCGAACCACCCTGAGCGCAAAATCACGAGTACGATCCTTTAAGTCTTTCATTTCTGCTTTCTGCCTTCTGCTTTCTGCTTTTAGAACCGCGAGAGCGCGGACTTCAGACGCGATTCCGAATCGACCAGGAAGTTCGCATCAACCACGACTCGCTCGCCCGGCCGCACGCCGGAACGGATCGCATAGAAGCCGTCGCCCTTCGCACCGGTGGTCACCTGCCGCGGTTCAAACGTGCCGTCTCCGCGCGCGATGAACACGAGCGACCGCGTGCCGGTGTTCATCACTGCGCTGTCGGGAATCGCCACCGATGATCCGGCCGGCTGCTGCAGCATGACGTCGGCGTACATGTCGGGCTTGAGCAGACCAGCCGCGTTCTCGAGCTCGATGCGAACGGTTGCCGTGCGCGTCTGCGCTGCGACGACGGGACCGATGAACGTCACGCGGCCCGGAAGCGTCTGGCCGCCGACGATGATTTGCGCCGGGGTTCCGACGCGCACCGCCTGCAACTCGGATTGGTAGACATCCGCGAGCACCCAGACGTGCGACAGATCGGTGACCTCGTAGAGCGTGTCGCTCGGCATCACGCGCGCGCCGGCGACGGCGTTCTTCGTCGTCACGACGCCGCTCACGGGCGAGCGGAGAACCACATCGCGCGTGGCCTGGCCGGTTCGCACGACGCGGGCGATGTCCGCCGCGCTCATGTCCCAAAGACGGAGACGCGCGCGTGCCGCATCGGCAAGCGTGCGGCCGAGGTCGGAATGATTGCGTTCGGCGAGGAGCAATTCGTTTTGTGTGGCGAGGAGATCGGGACTGTAGACGGCGAGCAGCGGATCGCCGCGGCGCACGGGCTGGCCGGTGAAGTTGACGTAGAGCGTCTCGATGAACCCTTCGAACTTGGTCCGCACCTGCGCCACGCGTCGCTCGTCGGCCGTCACCCTGCCGGTCGTGCGGATGTTGCGCGAGAGATCGCGCAGTTCGGCCGTCGCGAGCTTGACCCCGATGAGTTGCTGGCGCTGCGGTGCAACCGAGACGTTCGCGTATCCGTCGATGGTCGATGTCGCATGCGTCGTCGTGGCTTCTTCCGCGTATTGCGGCACGAGCTTCATGCCGCAGTCGGGTGCGACGCCGGGGTGATTGGACTCGTAGAGATGCGGTGGGCCTTGCGAGTACATCGGGTCGATCCAGGCGACGACGCGCCGGCCCGAGTGGTCCTGCGTGACGCCACCGATCTCGTTGGCCGATCCTCCGCGCTGCGACAGGAGGAGGACCAGCACGATGCCGAAGGCGAGGGCGAAGAGCGCGCTGAGGAGCCACGGCAGCCAGGTCCGTTTCATCGCGCACCTCCCATCGCCACCGCTCCGCTTCCGCCGGTTGCACCGTGCTGGAGCGCGTCGATTTCGGCATCCGCGACCAGTAGCTGGCGCAGGAACTCGTAATAATCGACATTGAGCGTGCGGTAGGTTTGCAGCGCGCCGAGCACGCCGTCGAATGTTGCCTTCCCTGTCTGGTACGACGCGAGCGCCGATTCGAAGCCGAGCTTCGCTTCGGGTACGAGCTGCTCGACATGAAGATTGATTTGTTCGACGGCCTCGTTGCGCGAGGCGAGCGCTTCGCCGAAGGCGGCAGCGAGTTGCTGCCGAAGCATGCCAATCTGCGCCCGTGCCGCATCGCGTCTTCCGATGGCCTCGGCGACGCGCGGCTCGATCGTGGTCTTCTTTCGGATCGGCAGCTCGATGCGGCCGACGACGCTGAACATGTCCTTCTGTTCCGGCCGCAAGCCGTATGACGCTTCGATGCTGAAGTCGGGCTTCGCCGTCAATTTCGCGAGCCGGATGTCTTCTTCACTCCGAGCCGCTTCTGTTTCCAGCGCGGCAATCGCCGGCGTCGAAGGATCGAGCGATACGTCTTCTGCATGTGCGTGGTGCTCCATCGCATGGTTGAGCGCGAAGGAAGGGATCGTTTCGTTTGCGGGAAGGCCGACGAGAGCGCGGAGGCGTGCGAGCGCGCTATCCCGGACGCCGCGCTGCATCAGGACAGCGTGTTGGATATTGCTGGCCTCGACCTTGGCGCGGATGATGTCGCTTTGCGCCGTTGCGCCGACTTCGTACCGGGCGCGCGCGGCCTCGCTCATCATTGCCGCCAGCTTCACGATCTCGTCGTTCGCGGCGATCTGATTGTTTGCCGCCGCGGCTTCGTCGTAGGCCATCAGCACGTCGCGCGTGATCTCGGCACGCCGGGAGTCCGCTTCGTGCTCCAGCCGCTCGACGCCGAGCTGCGCCGCGCGCCGCAGCGCATCGCGGCGTTCGCCGCGCACGAAGGTCTGTGACGCGCCGACCATGTACATCGTCATCATCGGATCGCGCGAGAGGTCGATCTGTTGATCCCGCACCCCCGCCATCAGCATCGGGTTTGGCAGCGCGCCCGCTCCGCGGACCTGCGCGCGCGCGGCGGCGAGGTTCGCGTCGATCTCGCGCAGCGACGGTGAAGCCGCGATCGCCGCTGCGACGATCGAATGCGGGTCGTTCCAGTCGAGGGCCGACGCGGGCCTTGCGCTTACAAAGGCACTCAGAAGTGCGCCTGCAACGCAGGCCAAGAGTCTTCGATCCATGAAATCCTCACAGGCTCGGAGTCGCGGACGGGTCGTGTCCGCGCGAAAAGGTCACGAGCGCGTGAGGGATCAAATGAGAAGAATGGAGAGGAGGGCGAGCCTGTCGACGACTCCGCGCCGGGGCGACGTATCGTTGAACGCGTGCGCAAGGGTGGGCGCGAGGCGCGACCCTGGAGGAACGGCTGCGAGCGCGGACGCGAACCCGACGGTTGGTGCTGCCGGGGATCCCGTGAGCTTCGCGGCCGGTGTGTCGTAACAGGTGATCGCCGTGCAGCAATCGCCTCGTTCCGTCGCCAGCACAAGCGTCGCGTCAGGCGCGTGCGAGCAGCACGGCATCCGTGTACAGAAGCCGATGATCGCGGCCGCCGGTGCGAGACCGGCGATCACCAGCACGATCGCCAGGATGAGCGGCTTGCGAAGCATCGTGGTGCGAAGCATGAACACTATCCGTTCCAGTGAGACGGCCAACGCGGGGAAAAGATTCCTCGCGCTGAGCCTCGCTCCCTGGATACGTTACGGCGGCGCTGTCGGAGCCGTGGTGAGTCGCCGCACTTCGCCGTGTGCGATTCATCACTGGTCTCGCCCATGTCATCCCGAGCGGGAGCGAGGGACCTGGGTGGGCGGGGGCTGCGAGGCGTTTGCAACGCGCACCACCCGCCCAGGTCCCTCGCTCCCGCTCGGGATGACGCAAAATCATGATTCGGCGTGACGCTGTGACGCATTGCTGCGAGCCACCGCACCGTTCAAGAGTGAGACCGGACGATGCGACCCGCGTCCGAATCGTGCTCCAGAATCGCGAGGCACTCCGAGGCGGTCTGCGACAGGGCATCTCGCTGTGCCGCCTTGAAAGCTTGCGGTTGCTCGAAGCTCCAGCCGATCGTTCCAAGCACCTGCCGCTCGTGCACGAGAGGAAGGGCTGCGATCGCCTGGCTGCCGTTCGCAGTCCAGATCGAGAGAAGCAACGGATACTCGGCGCTCTCGAGCGTGAGCGACGCAATCCACACCGGTTTCCTCAAACGAAACGCGGCACAGATTGGATAGTTTCGATCGATCGGAACGGGAAAGGCGGAGGTTGCCGCGCCGGCAGCGTATCCAAAGTCCGCGCGAAGGTGCAGCGCGTGATCCGACACCACCGCGATGACTCCGGTGCTGGCATTCAACGGTGCCGATCGCTTCTCGAACCAGCGTGAGAACTCCGCTGGATCTTGTGACATCCCCGCGGCGTGACATGCAACGCAGCCGAGGACTGTCGCGACGAGATCATCGATCTCGAATGGCTTCCGGATGAGCTTCCAGATCAGATGACCGAACTCGAAGCTTTGCAGCGTCGCGGCGGAGACGGCCGTGATGACGATTACGCGGCTGAGGAGATGAGGTTGCCTCTCGCGTAGCACCTGAAGCAGCTCGACGCCGCTCAAGCCCGGAAGGAGGAGATCAAGAATGATCGCGTCATGGACGCCCTCCAAGATTGCGCTCAGAGCATCATCGCCTCTCGCCACCGTGCGAGTGGAGATACCGTTGCGCCGGAGAATCGCCTCCAGGAGCGCCCTCAACGCCCGGTCGTCTTCAATCACGAGCACGGACACGCAAGACCCCGCTGAACCAGGGCAGCGTACTCCCGCGAGTTGTTTGCGTCAATTGGAAGACGCCGGAGCGAATCTTTCGCGCCATGCAAAAAAACTCAGCGCACAAAAAGGAGTCGATCGGTTGAACGAACATCGGTCCGGACTTCCTCGCGGACCCGCGCTATTTCTTTGCCGGAGCGCTCATCTTCACGGTGCCGGCGGTCTTGCCGTCGGCCATCATCTTCACAACGACACGTTGCCCGACAGCGAGCTCGGACTGTTTCGCCGCGTGGCTGTCGGAGTGCAGCCACTTCGTTTTCTGCGAAGTCTGGATCGTGAGGTCCTTGCCGTCCGTCGTCTTCATCATGAATGCGTTGCGGCCGTGCAGCATCGTGACTTTTCCCATGTAGGTGTGAATGTGGCCGGCGTGCGCGAAGGCGCTGCTGACGGCCAGGAGGAGGAAGAGAGAGACCGCGGCGAGTTTCTTCATGGATGTCCTTTCAGTGGTGGTGTGAATGCGTGGTTGAGCTGGGAGCCGGCGTTGACGAAGCGTCGCCGCCGGCGAGAAATGCTTCTTCCTGCTGCATCTGCTGCCATTCTTCCGGCGACTTCGGATTCAGCTTCTCCATTTCAGCCGTCTCCTCGGGCGTGAGCTTCGACAGATGCCGGATGAAGTGAACCAGCTTCCAGTTCTCGGCGTCATCATGGCCGGCGGGATCGCCCCATGCCGGCATCCCGGTGAGCCGTACGCCGTTCTTGATGATCGAGAACAACTCTCCGTCCGTCAGCTCCTGCGTTCGCGGTCGCCGCATGTCGGGAGCTTTCGGATAAAGGTTGCGGCCGATCTCGGTGTTTCCGCTGCCATCATTGGCGTGGCATGTCGCGCAATGATCCGCCCAATGCGCGCGACCTTCCGCCAAGGCGCCGGCGGTGAGCGGAACGGGATTGCGCGCGCCGCGCATTCTTGCCGGTGTCGCCAGGCGCCGCACGCTCCGCGCGATCACCGCCTCCATCATCGTGGGCCGCGTGCGTGCGCTCAGGCCGTAATGAACCAGCCAGGCGCAGATGATGATGAGTCCCGCGGCCGCGAGGACGATCGCCGCCGCCAGAATTTTTCCGGTGATGTGCCAGTGCTGTCGTGCCACGTCTCGCCTCACATGTGCATGGAATGCATGTCGTGCGCGGACGAGCTGCCGCCGCGCAGGCGAACGAAGAGATAGAAAGAGTGCGGACTGCTGCCGTAGCTCGGCTTGAGGGCGTCGGGAATCGAGTACGCCGTCACGTTCGCACCGAGCGCGCCGGCGAGCGCCTGCGTCGTGAGCACGTCGCGCGAGTAGCCGATCGTCAGCGCCTTCACGCGAAACACGCCGTGCCCGATCGCGGGAGGCGCATCCTGCACGGCGAACAGCTCGTCCTTATCGACGATCTCCGCGCGGCCGGTGACGTAGTTGCGGCCGCCGAACTGCAGCACGGATTCCGCGAGCCATGAAATCGGGGCATGTCCCCCGCTCTTTTTGTTGTGCCCGAAGATGACGCTCGTGTCCCACCGGCCGACGCTCGTGGCCTTGCTGTACGCGACGGAGGCGGTGGTCCGCTGGATGTTGCCCGGCTCCGCCGCTTCAGGATGCTCCAGATGGCCGGTGGAGATTTGCGCGCTCCAGTTGGGACTCGGATCGAACGTCAGCCGCGCGGCCCACGAATCGATCTTGCCGGTATCGATGTCCCATCTCTTTTCGTCCGGCTCGCGTCCATGGAAACCGCTGAACGCGAATCCGAGCACGCCGCGCTGCGCACCGAGCGTGATGACGCTTCCGGCGATGTGCGTCGAATCCTGCACGTGATGGCTGAGCGTCGCCTGCGGGATCTCCGACGCCGACGCGCGATGCGGATAGGCGACCGGGCCGAGAGAAGGATCGCCGAACGGCGCGGCGTAGATGTACCCGATCGTATTCGCGCCGAGGGGGTGCGCATATTCGGCGGCCACCTCCATGAAGAAATCGTGCGGATGCTGCGCGTCGATGATCGGACGCCCGTCGACCGTCTCCCCCGTCTGGAACAATTCCGGGTACTTCTTCCCGACTGTCAGCGGCTCGAGACTGAGCATGGAGCGGAGCATCAGGTGACCGCCGCCCAGCGGCCGTTCGGCCATCCCCATGATCCAATTCGTCGAAAAGAACTTGTCATCGCCGCGGGGACCCGACTGCACGACCTGATTGACGAATGCGAGCCCGTGCAGCATCAGCATCCAGTCTCCGTGCTGCGTCATCGTCATGTGCATCGGCGCGGCAGCCGGATTCATGCTGGTGCCGGACGCCTGACGCATCAACAGCTCGCTCGTCGCATCGCTTTGCATCTGCATCCCGCTCATGCCGCCGTGCTGCATCTGCTCCTGCTCGCCGTGCTGCATACCGGTCATCGGCTGCGGTGCAGCCGCGCCGCCGTGCTGCGCGTGATCGGCGTGCTGCTGCATGGCGGCATGCTCGTGCTGCGGTGCAGACGTTGCGGGCGGCTCGCTCATCGGATACTCCTGCATCGCCTTCGCACCCGCCGCGGCAACGTTGGTCAGCCAGTACGTGCCATCAGATTCGTGAAGCGTGGCGGTGATCTTCGCGCCGTCTTTCGGCAGTGATGCGACCTTCTGGCCGCGCACTTCGTACGGCATGGTCATGGCGCCCATGACGCCGGGCACCTCGGTATGGGCAACGGTGAGTCGATTGGTGGCTGCGTCGCGGCTGACGATGGTGCCGCTCAGCGCGCCGCTTTTCTCGGCCGCCTGCGCACTGAACGCGACGAGCAGCACGAGCGTGGGAATTGCTGTCTTGACGAACTTCATGTTGGGAAACTCTCCTTCGGGCGTGCCGTAGCGGCGCGACGAACGAGACGTCGCGCGGATCGGCATTCAGCGTGTCGAGCGAGAGATGACGCGTCGGCATCAGGCGCGCGGAAGCGGCCTCAGTGCGCGTCCCGGGCGGGAGGATCAAATCAGGAGCGTGCGGACGAGAACGTGCAATCCCACGTCCCGGTCGCAGCGGATCGCGCCCAATGAGATGAAGCTACGGTACGTCGTCGCGTCCGATGCCGTGAAGTGCTGCCCTGCCGCCGCTGTGACCACGAGTCGGGACGAGCGCGGCACCTCGGTCGCGATCCGCTTCACCGGCTCCTGTTTTTCGCGCGCCGGAACGGGCGTCTGCCGGCCACCTTGATCGTGCTGCTCGCCGCGGATGAAACCGAACGCGACGTCACACAGCGGCAACGCCTTGTGGATCATGCCATGAAACGGCAGGACGCAACACCCAAAGACGAACACGACCGCCGCAAGAAGCGGAATGGTCGCGCCGATCACCCAGGCCGCTGCTATCGCCGTGCGTCGCATGGTCATCGCTTGAGGTGCAAATCGTAATCCCGAAACCGCAGATCGGGCGCGAGCGTTCCATCAGCGTGTGGAGGAACCGCTCCACGGATTAAACAGAGGCACTCCGGTCAGGGGAACATCCGCCGTATTTCGAGTGACGAACGTCAGGCCATGATGGAGCGCCCTTGCGGCGAGCTGGGCATCGATCGTGGGAAAGTGACACGTTGTCGCTTTGCGAGTGCCTCGATCTGGCTGCATCGTTCCGCAACCCATTCGTCGAATGAAAGGAGTCGGCCTGCGAAACGGATGCGCAAATCATGATCGAGCCAGCTCTGAAGTGCGCCTCGCTTCGGTTCATCTTCGTCGAACAGGTCAATCCCTTTTCGAATCTCTCCGATGGTGATGACGCTGAGATGCATCAACTCTTCGGGTGTCGAGATGATCCAATCGGCAACCGAGCGCGCGGGCCGCGCCTTCATCAGCTCTGAAATGACATTCGTATCGAGGAGGTAGCCCGAAGAACGGTTACCACTTGATCCTTCTCGTCGTATCGCGTTTTCGCGTCAGGTCGAGTGTCCGTCCGCCGGCGGCAGATTGGAAAACTCGAGAAGCGATTCCGGCTGCCGGGCAAGTTCGCCGCTGCGATCGTATTCCTCGGCCGTGACGATAACGACTGCCTCTCCACGTTGTTTCACGACGCGCTGCGGACCATCCGAACGCACGCGCCGGAATAGCTCGCTGAATCGGGCCTTCGCCTCATGAAGATGCCAAACCTTCGGATCGGACATGCCGCAAAACTATGCGGACGAGTCAATCTGGTCAAGCTCAAGACCACGGAGCAGCACCGTCTCCGGAATGAACTTGGCTGTGGCGGGAGGGCTCGAACCTCCGACCACTGGATTAACAATCGTAATTGTCCGGTCCGGACCGCGAGAGACGGCGCTAGATCAATGATTTACGGCCTATCTGGAGCTGTCCTGAGCGGTCCGGAGAGAACCACCGCGGAAAAATAGAAACTTGTTAGATACCTGCGACGGAATACCGTCCCGAAGAAGGCCCATCGCTGGTCATCAAAGAACCGCCCGCGCGTTGCTTCGCACTACGGGAATAATCGCGAATCTAGAACCAGTCGTCCGCTTCCCGTCGTGATGCTGACTTCTGGCCCTTCAACAAGAGTCGAACGGCGCGTTCGTATGCGGCATACGCACCGACCGTCCGGACCGGTGTGGCGATCGGAAGTTCAGCAACGTCACCTGGCTCGAACTTCACGAGCCCATCGGCGTATCGACGGCCGATCCGGTCAAGATGGCGGGTCGCATCTGATGTGAGCAACCACATTGCCCAAGCTGCTCGCTCGTCGGTGGTCCAGCCAGCACGAAAGTGAACAACGTAGAGCGTGTTCGTCGCGGCTAATCGCGCCATCCTTCTAAACACGACCCATGGCCCCCAGCCCGACATTCCGCTCATAAACCCATCGATGGTTCGCTGGATAGGCGTACGATACCAAGGTTCCCGAGAGCGCACTTTAAGTGCGGTACGATCGCAGCCGCCGTCTTCGGGACTCAGCTCAAGATACCGCCTCACTGCGTCAATGCGGGTTTGCGATGGTCGAGGATCAAACAACCAGACACGTTCACCATCGTCGCGGAACTGGCGCCAATAATCGGTTGTGATCGCTGCCGCCGTGAGATGGCGAGCCCTCGATATGATTGGACGGCAAGCGGCCGCTGGCAACCGGTGGCGAAGGCGCTGTTCCTCTGAGAGAACGAAGTAGCTCGCATCACCGGTGACGCCACCAAGGCGAATCTGAATGACGTCATCCAGCCGCCGGATCGCTGGAGAAGCCTTGGTTTCTGTGGGACGACATGAATCAGGTGGAGCGGGTGACTGGTGCACCGATTCCAACCCTGCGTCGGTAGAGATGCTAATCACACGAGCGCCAGAGCTCGCGTTTGCTGGCCGGCGAGTCGCGAGCGTCGCGATGAGCGCGTTCGGAGTCTTGTAGTCGATCCGCTGGAGGGACGCTGCTTTATGACCAAACAGCGCGCCGTGATAGCCGTGCGCTACTAGAACCACGCTACCCTCGAGAACTGTCCTAAAGAGCGGCTTTCTGCACCGATGAACTTCCACGGCTTGGAATAGTAGCTGGATGGATTCCCGCAGAGACGCAGCGTAATCTGCGTACTCCCACGCCGCCGGGAGCAGGAATGCGAGGCTGCCCCTCCAGCGCAACAACGCGATACTTGCGCAAAGAAACGCGAACCACGCATTTGCTCCGAGCGAAACCCGGTGCTTAGTGCCGGGCACTATGACGCGCAGTGCGGCCTCCTGAACAGTAGGAGGCATGCGATTCAGCGCGACGTACGGAGGATTGGCGACGATTCTCGAGAATCGCTCCGTGGTGCTCTCGCGCCAACAAAAAAACTCTTCACCTCGCAAAGTGTGTGCAAGGTGATCTTGCTTGCTCGGATTCATATCAATGTCTAACGCCCGGATTCGAGTAGGCTCCACATTCGCCGCAGCGAGTGCTTCCAGGAAGACGCCATCGCCCACACAAGGTTCGAGCCATGTAGCATGTGGCTGATCACCCACGGCCTGAACCATTGCATCCGCCAGTGGCCTTGGAGTGAAGACGACGCACGACTGCGGAATCAGAGATGGTGCTGACGTCGCCCGTTCAGTGTCTGCTAGCCCGAGGATTTCGAGGGCGTTCATGTCAAAAGCTCGCGACAAACAGCTGAGAGTCGGGCTTAGCTTTTTTCAGCGTCCCCCATGGAGATCCAGATGCGTCCTCGATGACTTTCAGTTGCCACGCGAGGACGGCGCTCAGGTACCGGCGCTGAATTGGCCACCATCGATTAAGATTGGCGGATTGACTGCTCAGATGTTTAAGCCAACTTTCTTGAAATAGCTCACCAACGACATACTCCACCACCGCGGCAGGAGTGACGATGAGCGTAGGTAGACGAGGGATATCGAGCGAGCGCGGGAAAGGCGGCTCATCGCCTTCACCTAGTATTTGTACGTGAAAGTGACAGCCGGGCGAAAAGGCGTCGCCGATTTCGGCCCTCCACATTGCCAATTCGGCAGGGGCTCTGCCTGTCGGCATTTCCCGATATATCCGAACACGAGTCGAAGCGTTGCCTGTGAGCCTAAACCGCGCAGCTTTCCCCGACTTTTTCCGCGGAGGAATTCGCTGAATCGTCCATGTGCTGGTGATCTCGGCGAATACGTTATCTGCGCCTTGGTCGTCAGGCTGATATTCACCGCAGCTTACGGCGGTGTAGAACGGATTGCTTTCACGAATGCCCCACGGCCAGGCACGTTTCGCGAGGTTGTCGCGTATGCTTTTTAGCTCAGTGATCAGTTGCGGCAGGACGGTTCTTGAACGCGGGCCGCAATAAGGTCCGATGATCTTGTCGAGCGCATCGAGTTCGTCCAGAACGTCCTGAAAACCGAACTCGAGCTCGCTCATCGCGAACCTCCCGCACGGTTTGGTGCGACGAAGCAGCGGAGCAACGATGTCACGGCGCACTCTCTATGCGGTGTCTGTCCTGAGGGACGACGAGAGCTGCGATTCCTTCGTCTTTCGTACTATCGATATGTACCCACGCCTGTTCGGCATACGCGGGCCAATCATCCGGCTTGATCTCCACAGCATTTATCACGTCGATGGTCTGATCTAGCGGCCGGAACGATTGTGGATCCACACACACAACGGGACGATTAAACTTCAGCGGTTCGAGCACCTTGGAGACGTGGGCCTGAACAGCATCACGAACCACCACCGCGTTGAAGGGCTCGCCGTCTGTCCATTCCCACAGCATGTGCTCAACACCCGCTCGCCACCACCGGTCGCCAAGAAACTCGGCAAGCACACCCTTATAGCGGAGCGGCTCAAGTACTCGACGCGCCTTGCTCTCCGACGCTAACGCCTGACGGAGCGATTCCACTTTTACGCAGAGGCGCGCCGCGAGGTATCGATCTTCCCAGAGAAACGAGGGATACGGAAGAACCTGATGGAGGAGCCAACGGAGCAACGCCATGCCGTGCGTCGATGCGGCCCATTCATGAATCGGCGGATGACACGTCTCAACGTCCGCGGCGGCCCGGCTGCCCCATGGCTGTTGTGGCGGAGTGGCCAACAACCTACTAACGAAGCGCTGCGCTTTCTCCGGGTTCTCCGGCCACTTCCTTGGCAGAGCCTTGACCGCGCCGGCCAACGCCGCAACCTGGACATCCAATTTAGGGCTCTTCTGATTCTGGCGCTTTGAGAACACCCATTCGAGGTTGAGCGTCCGGGCGATCGCATGTTCGCGGGAAAGTGCTGGCAGTCCTCCACTGAGTTCATCCAGCTTCCCAGAGTGAATTGCAAACGCCCGCCGCTGGTCGCCGATGTGCTCCTCCACTTGAGAACGCAGCACGGCCGCCAACGCAACGCCGTTTCCAGGTTGAAGAGAGATCGAGTGGACCTCTTGACGTCCGGGCCAGTCTTCGAGTTGGTAGTCGACCAGAATAACATTCGCTTTCTTGAGGTCCGCCGTCGTGACCTCATCAGGCTTCCGCGCGAGAACATCCACCGCCTTTTGCAGCTTCAGCTCGGTGGCGTTCTGATCGTCATCGTCGATCGTCAGAACCACTGGTCGTTTCGGTTGGATCATGACTGGCTCGGAAGAACGATTTCGAGTGCCGTTGCGAAGCCCTTAGACGGTGTAACGAACTTGATTGTGCCACCGTACTCCGCGAGAACCCCTCGCGTGATCGGTAGTCCTAGTCCCATACCTTGGCCCAATACCGCGTCGACTTGCGCCGTGGACGACTCGAAAGGCCGAAACCACCGCTCGCCTTTGGCAGGGTGAACCGAGCTGCCCGTGTTTTCGATGCGTAGAATAACGCTGTCCTTGGCTCGTCTAGAGGTAGCACGGATGCGGCCGGCCTCACCGGCAGCTTTAACAGCGTTCGTTAGTAGGTTCGAGAAGACGGTGGTGAGTTCCGCGGGGAACATTGGCGGCGACTGGGCGTCTGCAGAGATCCGGTTCTCGATCTGAATGTTCCTAGCCTCCGCCACGTGAGCGATCAATCGTGCGCCCGCGTCAAATTTTTCCTCGATCCGCAACCTTGAACGACGCCGGCGTGCGTCTGGCGTCACAACATCCACCAGATACGATGCTTGCCGTTCGAGATTCCTCCGCAAGTCGGCCATGGTTCGAATGATCAAGGCCAGGACGTTCGCTTCCTTCCGACCGGCAGTGTGACTCTTGAGATTTCTCAGCGCCGCGTCCAGCGACTCAGCTGCGCCTACAAGCCCGTTGATCTCGTGAACAAATCCAGCCATCTGCGTTCCCACAGACGCAAGGACTCGGATCATTGCAAGTTCGTTGATAACATCACCTGAGATTGAGCTGGCGTCCGCAACATACTCGAGCGTCTGTGCGACCTTCTCCTGCGCGCCTTTGACGTTGCCAGCCTCCAACAGACGCCGCGCCGCCTTTGCAGAGTCCTCAGCTTGACTGACTCTGACCCGGAGCGCACTCGTCGCCGGCGCATCGCCGCGTAATGGTGGTGCGCCGGATTGCGTTCGCCCTTTCGCGCGCTGCTGTCGTCTCGCTTCCCGCTGCTGCTCAGAAGCTGCCGCCCGCGCTCGCGTCGCGAGATCGATTCCTGCGCGAACCAGCGCCGTCAGAGTCTCGAAGACAGAATCGGGAACAAATCCCTCCCGGTTTACGAGCATGCGTAGGTTACGGCCACCAGCCTGCGTTAGGAACACCGCGCCGAAGTAATGTTTGTTAGGCAGGACCAGTAGTGCATCATTCTTCTTGTCATCGTCTTCAAGTAAGAGCTGCCCTAAAATGTCTGCTGACTCGTTGCGGAGAAGCTTCCCCCGTCCACGCTCGGTCACGTCACGGTCAATGCCTAGCCAGTCATTGCGGCTCTCGCCGTATGGCAGAACACGGAAGCCTTCCATAAAAACACGGATACCGCTGGTTCGCGATTCCCAAGCACGCCCTGTGCGTATCAGAACCCGAGCCTGGAAGAACGGCCCGTCCTTGGGCGACGGATGTGCGACTTCGAATTCCTGCTTCTCGGCGTCAGGGAACTCCGCTTCGGTCTCTTTTGTTGGTGCGATGACGTACCGCACTCGTTTCGTTTTCGCTTGTGCCTCAATCTCCAGCACCCAAGTTGCCGCTTCTACCTTCGCTTGGAAAAATGCGTCGGGTGGTAAGAGATCGCCGTCCAGCTTCACCTCGAAAGTGTCACGTTTCGCTGCTTTGATGTCTCTCAAAACAGGCCGATCGAATATCAGACGTCTACCGACGATACGCCGCGGGATCGGTTCTATCAGCGCTTTTGACGGTCCGAATGTCTGAATTTCTTCAAGGAACCGCGCGTGAGCGGCTTTCGACCACCTGGTCCGGAGACGGCGCAATGTGATGGTCGTCCCTGGACGTGTCGTGACGTCGGGCGTTAGCTCTTGGACTGTGACGGCGTCAGTACCCGCTAGTTTATCGAGAGTGGCGTACTGCTCCACAACATCCCATCGGATTGTCGCTTCGACACCATGAGAGGCAGTAAGTGAATGCGGCTTCCCCGACCAGCGAAAAGATGTCACATCAACGACGTGGGCTAGCTTGTGCGCGGCCAAACGGCCGATGCCCTTCGCTCCCGTGTATCGTCTGCGAAGTCGCTCCGATCGTCTTTGACCCGACTCCTTAGTACGCGACGCGATTCGAAGAAATCCTTGCTCGAACTCCTTGCGGCCCATACCGTTTCCGTCGTCACGAATGGCAATGTACCCGGCTTTCGGATTCGAGAGCATTTCTCCGAAGACAACGACTTCTTTCGCATCGGCGTCGTATGAATTCTTGATCAGTTCGATGAGGGCCGTGGATTCGCGGCCGACAAGTAGTTCACCAAGCTCCCTGAAGAGATGTGTGTCGACGCTGAACGTCGGATGTAGATCGTCGGTTTCGTTCTGCTCGTTCGCCGCCATCTAGTTACGCCAGCCTCTACTTCCCGCCTGAATGTTTCCTCTGCGCGCCGCGCGTTTCTCGACGCATCCCTGCTCCGCATCCTACTAGGTTTGCGCGAACTCTAGCGATTTGACCCGCAGGCAAACCCGGGAGCCTTGGGGCGGGTAGCGGCGTTCGCGAGCGCACCGGTCGAGAGTCCCCGTCCGCCGCGCCGTCTCTTGAGCCGAGGTGAAGGTGTCTGCCATCGCAAGAATCTCCGTTCCTGCGATGCACCTCAGAGATCGGTTTTGGTCGATTTGCGAGCGGAGTTAAACGCGATGCTCGGAAAAAAATAGAAACTTTATAGAATGTCGCGGGTTCGATTTGAGGCGTCAAACGCGTCGCAGATTCTAGTTAAGTCTCTGATTCCAATTGGCTGTGGCGGTAGGACTCGAACCTACGACCACCGGATTAACAATCCGGCGCTCTACCAACTGAGCTACACCACAGCATGTTGGGAGGACGGGGATGGTCGCCGAATGGTGGTTCTTTGTCAACGGCGGCGGCGGGAATCTGTTGCGTTAACTGTTGCGCAACTTGCTCGTAGTTGCGACACTGTTACGTTGATGAGCAAAGTTGCTGAGGTTCTGCGGGCGCTTCGGAAAGAGGAAAGCCGGCTTCGCGCCGAATTGTCGGGGGTGGAGCGGGCGATTCGGGCGTTGGAAGAGGTGTTGACGGCGGAGGGGACGGCGGAGGCGCCTCAGGGGGTTGGGGCGGCGGGGACGGAGGAACCGGCACGGCTCTCGCCGGCCGCTGAGAGGCCGTACGCGTTGCTGCATTTTACGGAGGCCGCAGCCGCCCATCTGGCGGCGATCAGGGAGCCGCAAACGGCACGGCAGATTGCCGAGGCGCTGATCGCCGGCGGCTTTCCCACCAGATCGAAGGATTTCCGGGCGTCCGTGCGAACGATGTTGGGCCGGACCATTCCTTCCGACGGCATCCAGCGAACGGCGGACGCCAGGTGGCAATCCACGGCCGGCCAGACGCAGGATGACGGATGATTCGTTTTAAGCGTCGTTTCCTTCCGTGAAGTCATCGTTCACTTCGGCGAAGTCATCGTTCCTTTCCGCGAAGCCGTCGTTCCTTTCGGCGAAGCCATCGTTCCTTTCCGCGAAGCCGTCGTTCCTTTCCGCGAAGCCGTCGTTCCTTTCCGCGAAGCCGTCGTTCCTTTCCGCGAAGTCATCGTTGCTTTCCGCGAAGTCATCGTTCCTTTCCGCGAAATCACTGTTACGTTGTGCGAAGCCATCGTTGCGTTCCGTGAAGTCATCGTTCCTTTCCGCGAAGTCATCGTTGCTTTCCGCGAAGTCACTGTTACGTTGTGCGAAGCCATCGTTGCGTTCCGTGAAGTCATTGTTGCGTTCCGCGAAGCCTTTGTTGCGTTCCACGAAGCCATTGTTACGTTCAGCGAAGCCATTGTTACATTCAGCGAAAGCATCGTTACGTTCATCGAAGGCATTGTTACGGTTCGCGAAGTCATTGTTACGTTCGGTGAAGTCATCGATGGCTTCATCGAAGGCATCGTTGCGGCCGGCGAAGGCATCGATCCCTGCCCCCAAGGCGTCGTTGCGCCGGCAGAATCTGTCGAGGCTTCGCGCCGAAGCTCGCGCGTCAACGGCCGAGGCTCGCGCGGATTGCGCGTAACCGTTCGACCGCTCCATCCATGTCCGCGTGAATGCAGATGGTGTCGAACGCGATCGGCACTCTCGATCCGTCGCGCGCGATGACGACTCCTTCGCGTGCGAGGAGCGCGGCCTGGGCGGCGGCTTCTTCGATCGTGAGGGTCGATCGCGGTTCTTTGCGTGAGACGAGGGCGCCGTCGGGCTCGTAGCGGCGGTCGGCGAAGGCTTCGCGGATGACGGGCGTTCCGGCGGCGCGGGCGGCGGCGGCCATTTGGGAGTGGTCGGCGGCGACGAGCGCCATGTTCGGATCCATCTGTCGTAGAGCGTCGACGATGACGTCGGCGAGGTCGCGGTTTTTGTGTGCGTCGTTATAGAGGGCGCCGTGCGGCTTGACGTGATGGACTTCGCCGAACAGGCGCAGCGTCGAGATCTGCGCGATGAGCGACGCGCGCAAGTCGTGCGGCGGTATGTCCATCGACTTGCGTCCGAAGTTTTCGCGGTCGGGGTATGACGGATGCGCGCCGAGCCGCACGTTGTGCTCATGCGCACGCACGGCGGCCTCGCGCATCGAATGCTCGTCGCCGGTGTGGCCGCCGCAGGCGACGTTCGCGCTGTCGATGAGCGGCCAGATTTCGTCTTCGCCGGGCGAGCCTTCGCCGAGGTCGGCGCTCACGTTGATCACAATTCCGCTCCTTTCGTTTCAGGGAGCAGCCAGATGAGGATCGCGCCGATCGCGAAGAGCAGGGCGACGACGGAGATCGAGACGCCGAGGCCGTACTTTGTCGCGGCAGCGCCGACACCGTACGTGCTCGCCGCCGCCGCGAAGCGGCCGGTGTTGTAGCAGAAGCCCTGCGCGCTGGCGCGGATGCGCGTCGGGAAGAGCTCCGCGAGCATCGCGCCGAACACCGAGAAGTATCCGTGCGCGAAGTAGCCGACGAGCGGCAGGAGCGTGAGCAGGATCAGCGGCGTGCGCGCATGGAACGCGAAGATCGGAATGACGATCGTCGCGGCGATCATGAACAGCGTGAAGGCGGGACGGCGCCCTATGCGGTCGGCGATCCAGCCGAAGGTAATGTATCCGAGAAATGCGCCGGCCTGCAGAAGAATCAGCCACGCGGCCGACTTCGTGATCGTGAGTCCCGCGCCGCCCTGCGCGACCGGCGTGGCGAGAAACGCCGGCAGCCAGGACGTCACGCCCCAGTACGCGATGAGCACGCTGCTCGCGACGAGCGTGGCGATGGCGATGCGTTTGCGAAATGCAGCGCCGAAGATCTCGCTGAAGCGCGTCGTGCGCTGTTGCCGCTCGCGCCACAGCGCCGGCTCTTCGACGGTGCGGCGGACGACGAACGCGAATACGGCCGGCAACGCGCCGATGAAAAAGAGCACGCGCCATCCGAGAGGCTCGAGCACGAGCGTGGAGAGTCCGGCCGCGATGAGCGCGCCGATCGCCCATCCCGACTGCATGATGCCGATGGCTTTCGCGCGGTGATGCGCCGGCCACGTCTCCGCGACGAGCACCGCGCCGCACGTCCACTCGCCGCCCATGCCGAGTCCGACGAGCACGCGCCACGCGATCAGTTGCCACAGCGCGTGCGAGGTCGCGACTCCCGCCGTCGCCAGCGAGTACAGCAGGATGCTGATCGTCATCGCGCGCACGCGTCCGATGCGGTCGGCGAGATGGCCGAAGAACATGCCGCCGATCGCGCTGGCGAAGAGTCCGACCGCGAGCGGGATTCCGATCTGCGCCTTCGTCAGTCCGAATTCTTTCTGGATCGGCACGAGCGCGAAGGTGAAGAGGAGGAAGTCCATCGCGTCGAGCATCCATCCGAGCTGCGCGGCGAAGAGCGCGCGCCAGGCGTTGCGGTCGACGTCGGGAAACATGTGCGCGGCAGTTTACGCGCGCTGTGCTGTTGGCGCTCGCTGATGGTGGCTGCGCGGATGGCGGATGGCAGCTGCGCTGATGGCGGATGGCAGATGGCGGATGGCCATCAGGGCAGCTGCCCACCGCGCAGCGCAGTTTATGCGGTTGTCATCCCGAGCGAGAGCGAGGGACCTGGGGCTCGGGTGGCGCGCCCACGAACGTGCCTCGCAGCCCCACCCGCCCAGGTCCCTCGCTCTCGCTCGGGATGACAATCTCGATCATTCCTCCGCCACGTTCCCCGTTCATCGCTGCGATGGTGCCGTGGTGCTCGGCCATGATCTTCTGCGTGATCGCGAGTCCGAGTCCGCTGCCGCCGGGGCGGCGGCTGAAGAACGGCTCGAATACGTGCGCGAGGTCGGCGGGCGGGAAGCCGGGACCGCGATCGGCGACGGTGAGGAGCAGCGCGCTGTGGGCGGCTGCGCTGATGGCGGTGGCAGCTGCGCGGATGGCGGATGGCGGATGGCGGATGGCCATCAGGGCAGCCGCCCGCCGCGCGGCGCAATTTACGCGGTTGTCATCCCGAGCGAGAGCGAGGGACCTGGGGCTCGGGTGGCGCGCCCACGAACGTGCCTCGCAGCCCCACCCGCCCAGGTCCTTCGCTCTCGCTCGGGATGACAATCTCGATCATTCCGCCGCCGCGCTCCCCGTTCATCGCCGCGATGGTGCCGTGGTGCTCGGCCACGATCTTCTGTGCGATCGCGAGTCCGAGTCCGCTGCCGCCGGGGCGGCGGCTGAAGAACGGCTCGAATACGTGCGCGAGGTCGGCGGGGGGGAAGCCGGGACCGTGATCGGCGACGGTGAGGAGCAGCGCGCCGTTGCCGTCGCCGCGTCCGCGGATGGTGACGTCGGAGCCGGGCGCGGAGAAGTCGATCGCGTTCTCGACGACGTTCTTGAACACCTGCAGCATGCGGTCGGCGTCGATCGATGCCTCGGGGAGAGCGCCGTCGACGTCCTGTTTGATCTCGATCCGCTTCTCTTTCGCGCGCGGCGCGCAGACGCGCAGCGTCTCGGCGAGCACCGGACGCAGCGACTGCGTGCGGCGCACGGTCTCGTGCGGACGTCCGTAATCGAGTAGATCCTGCATCAGGCGATTGAGACGGCCGACGTCGTTGCGCAGCACCTCGATGTACTCGGCCTGTTCCGGTCCGCTTCCGAACTCCGCCTCGAAGGCGTCGAGCGCGGCGGCGATGCCGAACAGCGGATTGCGCACTTCGTGCGCGACGCCGGCCACGAGCGAGCCCATCACCGACATCCGTTCGCTGCGCCGCAGCGCGTCCTCCATCTCCCTGCGCGCGGTGATGTCGCGGACGACGGCGACCGCGCGCGGTGTACCGTCGATCATCGCCGAGCGCACGTTGACTTCGACCCAGAACAGGCTGCCGTCCTTGCGCCGCATCTGCCACTCCAGCAGCCGCCCTTTCGGAGTGACGCCGCGCAGAACCTCGCGGGCGTTCTCGGGTGTATACGGCGGCACGCCCGAGCTGATCGAGCCGGCCTCGAGCTGCTTTGCTTCCTCGCGCGTGTAGCCGAACATCGCGCCCATGCCGGGGTTGACGTCGAGCAATCGCATGTTCTCGGCGTCGAGGATGAGGATCGCGTCGTCGACCGACTCGAAGATCGAGCGGAATCGTTCTTCGCGCAATTCGAGCAGATGCACCATCGTCTCGATCGACGTGCCGAGGCTCTCCAGCTCCGCCGCCGAGCCCGCAACTGCGGGCGCGGACTCGCGCTGGTCGCCCGCGCTGACCGCGACGGCGTAGCGCTCGATGCTCATCAGCGGACGCAGGACGACGCGCCACAACACGAGATAGACGACGACGATGAGCAGGACGTCGACCACGAGGATGACGCCGATGATCCGCATCAGCGTGTTGCGCAGTTCGCGCTCGACGAATTTCGGCGTCGTGTAGATGCGCACCGTTCCGATCTTCTCGCGGTTGAAGACGATCGGCTGTTCGTCGACGATGAGGTCCGCGGCGGCGAAGACGCGGTTCTTCGGAACGAAGTGCCATCGCGCGTCGCGCGTGCGCGCATGCGTCTTCCCCGCCGCGGCCACCACAATCCCGGCGATCGCCTGCACCTCGGATTGGCTATCGAGAATGCGATCGATCTGCGCGCGGTCGATGTTCCACACCGGCACCGCCAGCGCGACCGCGAGCTCGCTCGTCTGCGCACGATTCACGCGGCGCAGGCGCGTCATCTCCATCTGCCGGCGCGCGAAGTAATCGGGCGCGGCGAAGATCGCCAGCACGACCGTCGTCACCGTCACCAGCGTGGCGGCAACGACGCTCCTGACGGAGAGTCGTTTGCGCGTGAGGGGCAGTGTTCTCATCTACTTGTACGTCTTCGGATCGAACCATAGGCGCTTGTCCGCGAACGGCGTCTCCGGTCCGACGAATGGGTTGTCGATCTTGAACATGCGCCGTTCTTTGAGGCGCAGCCGCTCGATCTTGCGGCGCTGGTATTGATCGAAGATGCGGTCGTACGTGCCGTCGGCGATCATCATGCGCATTCCCTCTTCGGCGCGCGCCGAGAGCCGGCGGCCTTCGTCGTTCTTCGAGAACCAGAAGTACATCGGCAGCGGGTAGTAGAAGACGATCCCGTTCTCGATGCGCAGGTTCCTGAGCGTGTCTTTGCGGCGGTCGTATTCGTCGAGCACTTCGACGGCCGCACGGAGGAAAACGTCGAAACGTTTGTTGACCAGCATCTCGAAGAGTCCGTCGTAGCTCGAGCCGGTGACGACGTGGAAGCGATTCGCTTTCAGGACGTCGACGTCGATCCATCCGAGTCCGAGGCCGTAGGAAAACCTGCGCAGGTCGTCGAGCGTCTTCACGGAGTCGAAGCGTTTCTGATCGCCGTCGCGGATGAGAAAAATGCAGTAGCCGCCGAGGTTGCGATCGACGGGGATGCGGATCGGAATCAGGTTCTTCTCGAAGTCGGGAGTGGTGCCGAGGTACATGACGTTCAGCTTTCCGCTGCCGGATTTCAGCTCGAAGGCCTGGCGCTGCTCCGTCATCAATTCCGAGGGGACCATGCGATACGGACCCCACTTCGCGGTCGTCTTGTCGAGCGCGGTGCGGAGGATTTCCCAGTGATAGAGGTAGCGGACGTCGAGCGACGACTCGGGCGGGTGGTAGATGTAGGTCATCGTGTGGGTGCCGCCGCCCTCAGCGGCGCCGCGACCGCTGAGGGCAGCGGTCGCCACAAGCGCGAGCAGCACTGCAGCCGCAGCAGCCCGACTTTGCACGATGCCGGTACTATATGCCTAACACTCCATGCTCCGGAATCGAGTTCTCCTCGTCGACGACGAGCCCGGCCCGCGCTTCGGCATCCGTCGTTTTCTGAAGTCGAAAGGCTTCGATGTCGAAGAGGCGGATGACTGCGCGTCCGCGCGCGTGAAGTTCCGCGCGTTTCATCCCGACGTCACGATCGTAGACTTTCGTCTGCCCGACGGCACGGCGCTCGATCTCATCCCCGAGTTTCACTCCGCCGATGGCTCGCCCGTCATCGTGCTCACCGCGTACGCGTCGATCGACAACGCGGTCGAGGCGGTGAAGCTCGGCGCGGAGCAGTTCTTCACGAAGCCGGTCGAGCTCGAAGCATTGCTCGTGGTGATTCAGCGCATCGTCGGCAACCAGCGCAATCGCCGGCAGATCCAGGCCGACGCGCTCACCTTCGAGGGCCGCCGCCGCATCGATCCGTTCCTCGGCACGAGCGACGCGATCAAGGAGCTGCGCGACAAAACGGAAGCGGTGCTGCGCACCGACAGCCCGATCCTCATCCACGGCGATACCGGCACGGGCAAGACCGTGCTCGCGCGATGGATCCACGATCGCGGCCGCCGCGCGGGCGAGGCGTTCGTCGATCTCAACTGCGCCGGCATCTCGCGCGAGTTTCTCGAGACGGAATTGTTCGGACACGAGAAGGGCTCGTTCACCGGCGCGACGGCGACGAAGCAGGGACTGCTCGAAGTCGCGCATCGCGGGACGGTCTTCCTCGACGAGATCGGCGACATGGACTCGCAGGTGCAGGCGAGCCTGCTGAAAGTTCTCGAAGAAAAACGATTCCGCCGGCTCGGCGACGTGAAAGATCGAACGGTCGACGTGCGACTGATCGCGGCCACGCACCGCGACTTCCGAGCGCTCGTCGAAGAGAACCGGTTTCGCCAGGATCTCTACTATCGAATCAGCACGCTCGAATTGTTCGTGCCGCCGCTGCGCGAACGTCGCGACGACATTCCGCTCCTCGCCGAAAGCATCCTCGCGCGACTGGCGCGCGACCTCGGGCAAAAGCCGGTCGCGCTCAGCGAAGACGCGCAGCGCGTGCTGTGCCGCTACGACTGGCCGGGCAACATCCGCGAGCTGCGCAACGTGCTCGAGCGAGGATTGCTGCGCAGTCACAGCGACGTGCTCGACGCATCGATGCTCGCGCTGCCGGCCGACGTTGCCGCGCCCGCGACTGCATCTCCGAACGTCGTGAAGCGCAGCGGTACGCTCGATGAAGTGGAGCGCGATTACATCGAGCAGGTGCTGCGCGAAGAAAACGGGTTGATCGATCGCGTCGCCGACCGCCTCGGCGTCTCACGGAGCGCGGTCTACTACAAGGCCCGCAAGCACCACATCACGATTTCTAAAATTAGAAATTAACGTGCTGAAACCAGCACACCACCCTTCCTGAAATAAATGTCATTTTACGTAACCGCTTTATTTTCAGCGTTTACGTGAGTGGCACCGATGGCAGTCGGGTTGCTCTAAGGGCAACCCGTGAAGAAGAAACTGCTCATCGTCGACAACGAAGAAACCATCCTGTTCGCGCTGCAGCGCTACTTCCAGCGCGTCGGGTTCGAGGTCGACATCGCCCGCGAGCTCGAAGAAGCGGAAGCGCTGGCGCTGCACACTCGCTATGACCTGGTGATCGCGGACGTCGCGCTGACGACGACCGGGAGCACCGAGGGACTCGAGATCATCCGGCATCTGCGCGTCACGCGGTCCGCCGCGCGCGTGATCATGCTGACGGCGTACGGCACGCCGCACATGGAGAGCGAAGCGTATCGCCGCGGCGCCGACGCGTTCCTGCACAAGCCACGTCCGCTCGCCGAGATCGCGCGCGTCGCCGAGCAGCTCACCGGAGGATTCGCGTGACGCCGGTTCTCAATCGTCTGCGGCAGCCGGGCGCGATCCGCGTGGAGTTCCAGCCGATCGTGCGCGTCCACGCGGACCACATCGAGGTATACGCGTACGAAGCGCTCTCGCGCGGACCGCGGGGCACGAGCATGGAGCGTCCCGCGGTGATGTTCGAGTACGCGCGGCGCAAAGGCGTGGAGAGCACGATCGACCTGCTCTGCATCGCCGAGGCGCTCGTCGCGGCGACGGCGCTCCCCGGCCGCCCGCTGATCACGCTCAACGTGCACGGGTCGACGCTGGCCGGCGTGAGCGATTTCACGGAGCGCGTGCTCTCGTCGGCCGAGGCGTTCGGCATCACGCCGGATCGCCTGATGCTCGAGATCGTCGAGCATCGCACGCCGTGGATCGCCGAGGCGTTCCGCTCGACTCTCGATGAATTGCGCGCCGCGGGCGTGCGCATCGCCGTCGACGACCTCGGTGTCGGCGCATCGAATTTCCAGATGGTCGTCGACTGCCAGCCCGATCACGTGAAGATCGACCGTCACGTCATCAAAGGATGCAGCCGCGATCCGTGGCGGGGCGCGGTGCTGCAGTCGATCGTCCTGCTGACGAAGACGTGCGGCGCGACGCCGATCGCCGAAGGCGTCGAAACCGTCGATGACCTCGAAACCCTGCTCGATCTCGGCATCGACGTCGTGCAGGGGTGGCTCTACTCGCCCAGCAAGCCGGCCATCGAGCTGGCGAAACATCCACTCGCTCACTCCCCGATTCACCGATCCATGAAAGGAAGTTGCTCATGAAGAAGAAAGTCCTGCTGGTCGACGACTCCAACACGGTGCTGCTGATGGAGAAGATGATTCTCGCGAAGGGACCGTACGAGATCGTGATCGCACGCGACGGCGCCGAGGCGATCGTAAAGGCGCACAGCGAACAGCCCGACGTGATTTTGCTCGACGTGGTGATGCCGAAGCTCGACGGCCTCTCCGCCTGTGCGGCGATCCGCCAACACGAAACGACCGCGCACATCCCGATCATCATGGTCACGACGCGCGGCGAAGAGCACAACATCGAGACCGCGTTCCGCAACGGCTGCACCGACTACGTGACGAAGCCGATCAACGGACTCGAGCTGCTGGCGAAGCTGCAGAACGTCCTCGGCGCCGGCATGGCGAAGGTGTCGGCATGAAGCGGACCGAGTTTCTCGACAAAGTCGCCAACGACACGCGCGCGTACGTGCAGTCGCTGATCGACGAGACCCAGCGCCTCGGCAAGATGGTCGCGGAGCTGGAGATCGAGCGCGATCACCGCGTCGCGCGCGAGGCGATGCTGCAGGAGCGGCTCGACGCGATCGAGACGGAGAGCCGCAAGTACGCGGAGCGCTACGTCGAGGTCGAGCAGCAGAACACGAACCTCGCGAATCTCTACGTCGCGAGCTATCAGCTGAACGGCACGCTCGACCGCGAGCGCGTGATCGCCGCCGTGCAGGAGATCGTCATCAATCTGATCGGCTCCGAGGAACTGGCGATCTGGGAAGTCGAAGAAGAGCTGAACGCACTCTCGCTCATCGGCTCCTTCGGCATCGACGCCGATCAGTGGTCGGCGATTCCGATCGGCAGCGGCATGATCGGCAAAGTCGCGGAGACGGGATCGCGCTTCGTCGTCGACGAGGCGCTGTTCGCACCGGAAGATCGCGAGGAATCGCTCACCGCGTGCATCCCGCTGAAGCTCGACGACAAAGTCGTCGGCGTGATCGGCATCTTCCGGTTGCTGCAGCAGAAGCCGGGACTCGAGGACGTCGACTACGAGCTGTTCGATCTTCTCGGATCGCACGCCGCGTCCGCGCTCTTCTGCACGAGCCTCCATTCGCGCTGGGCGGAGCAGATGCAATGACCGCGTACGCGCTGCCGCTGGAAGGTGGAGGAACGATGCCGGAATCGGGTCGCGAGCGGCGTCATCTCCAGCCCGGACAACTGTTCGTCGCAGAACGTCCGACCGTCATCACGACGATTCTCGGCTCCTGCGTGGCCGTTTGTTTGTGGGATCGGCACAAAGGAATCGGCGGGATGAATCACTTCATGCTGCCGATGAACGCGGGCGGCGCGGTGACGTCGCTGCGCTTCGGCAACATGGCGATGGAGCAGCTCGTGACGAAGCTGCGCGGCGCCGGCGCGCGCCTGCCGAACCTGCGCGCGCGCGTCTTCGGCGGCGCGTGCATGTTTAAGGCGATGCAGTCGCCCGATCACCTCGGGGCGAAGAACAGCATGCTCGCGCTCGAGGACCTTGCCAGGCGCGGAATCGAAATCGTGCAGGCCGAAGTCGGCGGCACACGCGGGCGCAAGCTCGTTTTCTACAGCGACACGGGGGCGGTATGGACGAATTTGATCTGAACTACGAAGAGCTTTACGCCACCTTCATCGCCGACGCGAAGGAAGACATCGCGGCGCTCGAAGCGGGACTGCTCGCGCTCGAAGAAACGCCGAACGATGCCGAGCTGCGGCGCGAGCTGTTGCGACATGCGCACACGCTGAAAGGCAACGCGTCGTGCGTCGGCTTCGATTCGTTCGCGGCGTTCGCGCATACGTACGAAGCGCAGCTCGAAAGCGCGGACGCGCTCGACATCCCGGCGCTGCTGAACGGCATCGACACGTTTCGCAAGATGCTCGGTGTCGCGCAGGCGTTCCAGCCCGCGGCCCCGGGCGGCAGGTCAGAAAACCTGCCCTACACCAGCACGCTGCGCCTGGCGGTCGAAAAACTCGACCGCATGCTCGATCTCGCCGGCGAGATTGCGATCCTGCGCGGACGCGTGCAGCAGATCATCAGCGCGCGCGGCGACGATCTCCTGGTCGAAGTCGAGCGGCAGATCGATCAGCTGCAGCGCGAGCTGCAGGAGCTGATCATGCGCGCGCGGATGGTGCCGGTCGGCCCGCTGTTCCGGCAGTACGCGCGCACGGTGCGCGACCTCGCGTCGGCGCACGGCAAGAACGCGAGACTGGTCACGCGCGGCGAAGACGTGGAGCTCGACACGACCGCGGTCGAGCTGCTGCGCGATCCGCTCACGCACATGATCCGCAACGCGATCGATCACGGCATCGAGTTGCCGGAGGTGCGCGCTGCGAACGGAAAGTCGCCGATCGGAACGATCACGCTCGACGCGCGCCACGAAGCGGGAACGATCACGATCCGCATCTCCGACGACGGCGCGGGACTGGATCGCGGCGCGATCGCCGCACGCGCGCGCTCCCTGGGGATGGACGACAGCGATCGCCTCATCTTCGAGCCGGGCTTCACGACGTCGAGCGAAGTGACGGATATGTCGGGACGCGGCGTCGGCATGGACGTGGTGCGGCGCGCAATCGAATCGCTGCGCGGCTCGATCGCGATCGAAACGAGCGAGGGCCGCGGCACGACGTTCACGCTGCGCCTCCCGCTCACGCTGGCGATGATCGACGGCTTCGGCGTCGCGGCCGGCGACGAGACGTGGATCGTGCCGATGGAGCACGTCGTCGAATGCGTCGAGCTGCCGGACGGCGAATCGCGGGACGACACGACCGGCGTGCTCCTGCTGCGCGACGAGATCGTGCCGTGGGTGCGGCTGCGAAAGTTGTTCGAGATCGGTGGCGATACGCCGTCGCGCGAGAACGTGCTGGTCGTGCAGCACGGCGGCGCGCGCGCGGGGTTCGTCGTCGACGAGCTGCACGGCGCCGGGCAGGCGGTCATCAAACCGCTCGGCAATTACTTCGAAGCGATTCCCGGCATCGCCGGCTCCTCGATCCTCGGCAGTGGCCGCGTCGCGCTGATTCTCGACACCGCGACGATCGTCCGCAATCTCGAAATGCGAGGCGCCGCATGATCCGCGCGATCCTGCAGGCGCTCTTCCCGCGCCTCTTCAAACCATCCGAGCGCACTCGAAAGAAGCGCACTTTCATCTTGCTTCGCTAAGGAGACATCCATGTACCTGACGTTTTTCATCCGCGGCGAGGAGTACGCCGCACCGATCCTTCGCGTGAAGGAAATCATCGAATACGAGACGGTGACGCGCGTGCCGTCGACGCCGGCGCACGTGCGCGGCGTGATCAACCTGCGCGGCGCGGTGCTGCCGGTGATCGATCTGGCCGCGAAGTTCGGAAACGGCGAGACCGCGGCGACGCGCACGACCTGCATCGTCGTCGTCGAGACGCGCGTCGACGGCGAAACGCTCGACGTCGGTCTCATGGCCGATGCCGTGTCCGAGGTCGTCGAGATCGCGGACGAACAGATCGAAGAGCCCCCGGCATTCGGCACGGGAATCCGCGTCGACTTTCTCGCAGGCATGGGCAAGCTCGACCACAAGCTCGTGCTCGTTCTCGACATCGACCGCGTGCTGTCACCGGTCGAAATCCAACAAACCATCGAAGCCGCGGTTCTCGAACCGGCGGAAGTTTGAATCAGAGAGGAACCAACATGTTGCAGCAAATGAATATCGGCAAACGTCTCTTCGCGAGCTTCGCGCTGATCCTCGCATTCGTTCTCATCGTCGCCGGCGCAGGCCAGTGGGCGATGACGACTTCCGTCGACACGGCGGAGCACGTGCTCACCGTCGACTACGGCATCAACTCCGCGTCGAACGACGCGCACGTCGCCACGCTCGATCTCCGCCGCTTCGAGAAAGACTACTTCATCAACACCGGCGACAAGGCGAAGGAAGCGGAGTACCTCGCCAAGTGGAACGACTCACGGCAGAAGCTCGATACGCAGCTCACGCAGATCGAAAAGCTCGGCGCGGACGACGAGTCGCACGAGCTGGTGCGGCTCACGCGCTCCGATCTCTTCGAGTACGTCAATGCGTTCAACGCGATCGCCACGCGCATCGACAGCGGGGAGATCAAGACCGCGGCGGACGCGAACCAGGCGCTGACGCCGTTCAAGGAGCACATCCGCCGCATCGAGACCTCGGTGCAGACGCTCGACGACGACTCCGCGAAGCGGATGCAGGAGAAGAAACAGACGATCACCGCGGTGGCAGAGCGCGCGCGCCTGGCGACGGTGATCATCACGATCATCGCGATGGCAGTCGTGTTCCTGCTCAGCATCGCCGTGACGCGCAGCATCACCAGCCCGATCGCGTCGGTCGTGCAGATCGCGGAGAAGCTCGCGGAAGGTGATTCCGATCAGCGCGTCGAAGTGCGAGGCAAGGACGAGACGTCACAACTCCTCGCGGCGATGAAGAAGATGATCGACTCCAATGCGTCGATGGTCTCCGCCGCCTCCGCAATCGCCGCCGGCGACCTCGGCGTCACCGTCGCACCGCGCTCCGATCGCGACACGCTCGGCCTCGCGCTGTCGAAGATGATCGCGCGCCTCGTCGAGATCATCGGCGAAGTGCGCACGGCGGCCGGCTCGCTCGCAACCGCGGCGGGACAAGTGTCGTCGACCGCGCAATCGGTGTCGTCCGGCAACAGCCAGCAGGCCGCGGCGGTGCAGGAAACGACGGCGAGCCTCGAGCAGATGAATGCGTCGATCGCGCAGAACGCCGACAACAGCAAGCAGACCGAGTCGATGGCGAAAAAGGGATCGCGCGACGCGGAAGAAAGCGGCAGCGCGGTGCGGGAGACCGTCGAGGCGATGAAGTCGATCGCCGAGAAGATCTCGATCATCGAAGAGATCGCATATCAAACGAACCTCCTCGCGCTGAACGCCGCGATCGAAGCGGCGCGTGCCGGCGAACATGGCCGCGGCTTCGCGGTCGTCGCGACGGAAGTGCGCAAGCTCGCCGAGCGCAGCCAGTCGTCGTCGCGCGAGATCAGCGCGCTCGCATCGTCGAGCGTGCGTGTGGCCGATCGCTCCGGCACGCTGCTCTCCGATCTCGTGCCGTCGATCCGCCGCACCGCGGAACTGGTGATGGACGTGGCCGCGGCTTCGAATGAACAGGCCGCGGGCGTCGCGCAGATCAACCAGTCACTCGCGCAAGTCGATCAGGTCACACAGCGCAACGCGTCAGCGGCCGAAGAACTGGCCGCGACGTCGGAGGAGCTCGCGGCGCAGGCCGCTGCGCTGCAGAACCTCGTCAGCTTCTTCCGCATCGGAGGCGATCACGCGCAGTCGTCGTACGCGGCTCGCATCGCGTCGATGCCGTCGATGCACTTCACGCCGCCGCCCGCGAAGAGCGGCAACGGCCGCTCACTCTCGGATTTCCACGCGTTCTAGTGGTGCAGGACAGGTTTTCCAACCTGTCCGCAGGCTGGAAAGCCTGCGCCACACCAAAGATGAACATGGACACCACGCTCCTCTCCACGAAAGAGTTCCGGCTCTTTCAGAAGCTCGTGCAGCACGAGGCGGGGATTTTCCTGTCCGACCAGAAGCGTGCGCTCCTGGTCGGACGCCTCGCGCCGCGCATGCGCGCGCTCGAAGTCGCGTCGTTCGGCGCGTACTTCGACCGCGTGAGCGCGGACCGCGAGGAGCTCGTGCGCATGATCGACTCGATCTGCACGAACGAGACGCACTTCTTCCGCGAGCCGAGGCAGTTCGCGTTTCTCGAGCAGCAGGTGCTGCCGGCGTGGCGCGATCGGCCGTCGAAGCGCATTCGCGTCTGGAGCGCGGGCTGCTCGACCGGCGAGGAGCCGTACTCGATCGCGATGTCGCTGGCGTGGCATCTTCCGAACTGGTCGATCGAGATCGTCGCCAGCGACTTGTCGACGAAGGTACTCTCGCGCGCCGCCGCGGGAATCTGGCCGATCGATCGCGCGGAGCAGATTCCCGCGCACTATCGGCGCGCGTTCATGCTGCGCGGACGCGCCGCACAGGACGCGAAGATGGCCGCGCGTCCGGAGATCGCGTCGCTGATCCGCTTCGAGCGCATCAATCTCTCGCACGCGTCGTATCCGATCAGCGGACCGTTCGACTTGATCTTCTGCCGCAACGTGCTGATCTACTTCGACGCGCCGTCGAAGCGGCAGGTCGTCGATCGCCTCCTCGACCGGCTCGATCCGCAGGGCTTTCTCTTCCTCGGCCATTCCGAGAGTCTGCATTTCCACGATCGCGTGCGCAGCGCCGGCCCGACCGTGTACGCGTTGAAGGAGCAAGCGTGAGCGCGCGCGAGCACATTCTCGTCGTCGACGACTCCGCGGTGGTGCGGCAGATGTTCTCGATGATTCTGCAGAAGCAGTTTTCCGTCGACACCGCCGCCGACCCGATGATCGCGATGCGCCGCATGCAGAAGCGGCGTCCGTCGGTGATCGTGCTCGACCTGCAGATGCCGCGGATGGACGGCTTCACGTTCCTGCGCAAGATCATGCGCAGCAACGATCCGATGCCGGTCGTGATCTGTTCCGCCGCAGCGGCGCAGGGAAGCGACACCGCGATGCGCGCGCTCGAAGAAGGCGCGGTCGATGTGATGCTCAAGCCGTCGATCGAGTTCTTCGAAGAGTCCGCGCTGCAGATCATCGACACGCTGCGCGCGGCCGCGCAGGCGCGGATCGGCAGAAGGAGTGGAGGACAGGCAATCCTGCCTGTCCGGACAGGCAAGATTGCCTGTCCTCCACCTGGAGAGCGGCGAGACATCATTGCCGTTGGCGCATCGACGGGCGGCACCGAGGCGCTGCGCTACGTGATCGAGTCACTGCCGCCGAATGCGCCCGGCATGGTCGTCGTGCAACACATGCCGGAAGGCTTCACCGCCGCATTCGCGAAGCGCCTCAACCTCGGCGCGCGCGTCGAAGTGAAGGAAGCCGTGTACGGCGATGCGGTCGTGCCGGGACGCGTGCTCATCGCGCCCGGCAACAAGCACATGCTCGTCAAGCGCAGCGGCTCGCGCTATCACGTGCTCGTCACCGGCGGCCCGCTCGTGTCGCGTCACCGCCCGAGCGTCGACGTGCTCTTTCGCTCCGTCGCGCAGGAAGCGGGCGCGAATGCGGTCGGCATCATCATGACCGGCATGGGCGACGACGGCGCGGAAGGCATGCTGGAAATGCGCATGTCCGGCGCGCACACGATCGCGCAGGACGAAGCGTCGTCGGTCATCTTCGGCATGCCGAAAGAAGCGATCGCGCGCGGCGGCGTCAGCGAGGTGCTGTCGCTGACGCACATGCCGAGCGCGATTCTTCGCTACGTGCAGAACGCGCAACCCGTTTCGATCGGATGAGACCTGTGGAGCGGCGGCCGCCTTCGGCCGCCGAATCAAAACGTACCGAACGCCGGATGCGCGTGCTCATTTCGGCGGCCGGGGGCGGCCGCCGCTCCACAGGTCGTCGTGTAATCAGCGCACGCGTTGCAGGAGAAACGTCTCGAGGCCGAGGTCGACCGGGATGCCGCCGGACTTGCGTTTGATGTCGAGGTCGGCGATCTCGGCGAGTGCGCGGAAGAGATCCGACTCGCTCATCGTGCGCGCGGCTTCCCACTTCTTGTGCAGCGGGAACGGGTGCGGGCGCTGGCGCACGAGACCGAAGGTCTTGAGATAGTCGCCGAGCTTCTCGGCGATCGAGTCCTTGAAGCGGTTGTACTGCATCGACGATTTCAGATTGAGGTTGTGCGTGCGCGCGAAGGAATGGATGCCGATCATCTGGCGGATCTCTTCGGCGAGCGGAAAGAGAAAGCGGCCGTAGACGATGTCGGCCGGCGCTTTCGGATCTTCGCGCCGCGCCTGCGCGACGAGGTCGCGCAGTTTCGCGACGGCTTCGATGATCTTTCCTTCCGTGAACAGCGAGCCGAGCTCGTAGCGCGCCCCGCCTTCGACCGCGGCGACTTCGCGGTCGACCATGTCGGCGGTCACGCGTCCGCCCGCGCCGGCGAGCGTCGCGAGGCGCTCCGCTTCGGAGACGATGCCGCGCAGCTCGGGGATCTCGCGCGAGAACTTGTCGGCGAGCATGCGCTCGACGCCAAGGCGTTGCTTGAGTCGCGTGATGGCGGCATTGTCGAAACGAACGCTTGCGTCGGACGCGACTTCGGCGATGGCGTTTTCCAGCGCGGCGCTGAAGCCTTCGCGCGTGAGATCGGCCGCGATGACGGCGCCGTGTTTCTCGATGAGATCGATCGTTGCGGAGTCGCGCGGCACTTCGCCGGTGCGCATGAGCAGAATCGCGCCTGACGCGCCGCCGCGCGCGATCGCTTCCATCAAGAGCGCCGCGTCGTCTTCCCCGCGTCCCGCTTTCTTTCCCGTCGCGCGGCAGAACGCGAGCATGTCGGTGAGCGTCTGGTCGAGCGTGACGCCGAGCGCGTTCGCGATCGCGCGGTCCGTCATCTCGAGATCGGCACCCGCGAGGCCGAGGACGTGTAAGAGCTTCGCAGCGGACGACGCGCGCTTGCGATCGGTCTTCGCGCCGCGCCAGTCAGTCAGCGCCTTCTCATACAGCGAAGCGATCTCTTTTGCGGAGACGAATGCATTGACTTCGTTGACGACGAGAAGACGCGCGCCGCCGAAGAGCGACATCGTGCGATAGGAGTCGAGAATCGACGCGAGCTCGGTGCCGGGCTCGTAGTTCTCGACGGAGATCGACGGATTCTTCGCGACGATCGCGTCGCGGATCTCGTGGAAGGCGTGTTGTGCGAGGAACTCGGAGGAGCCGCCGATGAGAAGAACTCGCGGCGGTTTCCCTTGCGCGATCTCGGCGAGGACGGCGGCGAGCGGCTTAGGCATGGCCGCCCGGCAGAAGGCAGAAGGCAGAAGGCAGAAGGCAGAACGAGCGCACGCCGCGTGCACTTCTAAGTTCTGCCTTCTGCCTTCTGCCTTCTGCCTTCATATGAAAAGGAGCGCCGAAGCGCTCCCGTTTCAGATCACGGCCAGCGCGTGAACAACCTATGACAAGAGCCCCTTCTCCTGCAGCTCCTGACAGTCGATGCAGAACGACGTCCAGGGGACGGCCTGCAGGCGCTTCTCGCCGATCACGTTGTTGCAGTTGGTGCAGGTTCCGTAGCTGCCTTCGCGCATGCGGTTGAAGGCCTCTTCGATCGACATCAGGAGGTTGCGCTCGCCGTCGGAGAGCGAGAAGTTGAGCTCTTTCGAATAGGCGCTGGCGGCCTTGTCGGCCAGGTCCTGGATGCCGTCGTCGGGCAGCGCGTTGCCGGCTGCCTTGTCGCGCTCGTAGGAATCGAGGAGCTCGCGCTGTTTGGCGCGGAGTGCGTCCTCGAAAAACTGATACGGGTTCGTCTTCTTCGTCGCTGCTTTTGCCATTCTGTCCTCTTACTTGTGGTAGGCGATGTTGCGCATCAACGTACACGCCCGATAGATCTGTTCCATGAGCAAAATCCGCGCGAGCTGATGCGGGAGTGTCATGGGTGACAGACTGAGCAGCTTGTCGGCGCGTCGCCGGATGGTGTCGTCGAAGCCGAGGTCGCCTCCGACGACGAAATTCACGCCGTGCGGCTGGTCGATCGTCAGCTTCTCGATCCACTTCGCAAATTTCAAAGAATCAAGGACTTGCCCCCGTTCGTCGAGGACCACGGTGTACCCGCGATCGGGGATCGCGGCCAACAGGCGCGCGGATTGAGCGCGCATGATAGACGCATCACTCTGAGCTTGTCTACCGCGCTCGGGAGCGATCTCAATGAGCTCGATCGGGAAGAAATGCTTGACCCGATTGAAGTAACGCTCGAACACAACAGTCAGTTCAGCGTCGGCATGGGAACGGGGCCAGATCAGTCTAAATTTCATTCTTCAATGCCGTAACGCTTTCGTTTTTCCAGGAGCGTTTTTCGATTGATCCCCAGGATTTCGGCGGCGCGTGAATAGTTCGAGCGCGTCGCGCGCAAGACTTCGCGGATGTAGTGCGCTTCGAGATCGGCGAGCGTCCATTCGGCACGGGCGGCGGTGGTGACGAGGTCGCTGAGCGGGAGCGAGGCTGCACCGATTTTTTCGTTTTGTTCGAGCAGCGCCGCGCGCTCGAGCGCGTTACGCAGCTCGCGAATGTTGCCCGGCCATGCGTAATTGGCGAGCAGCCGTTCGGCGTCGGCGTCGAGCTTCTTGCGCTTCAAGAATTTTTTCGCGAGCGGGAGGATGTCTTCGCGACGCTCGCGCAACGGAGGAAGCGTCAGCGTGACGACGTTGATGCGGTAGTAGAGGTCGCGACGCAGCGCGCCGTTTGCGAGCATTGCAACCAGGTCGGAATTCGACGACGACACGACACGCGCTTCGAATGCGATCGATGCCGATCCGCCGAGTCGCGTGAATCGCCGCTCCTGAATCGCGCGCAGCAGCTTCGCCTGCAGCTGCGGCGTCAGCGCGGAGATCTCGTCGAAGTAAACGGTCCCGCGCCGCGCCATCTCGAGCTTGCCGATTTTCCGCGCGTGCGCGTCGGTGAACGTGCCGCGCTCGTGTCCGAACAATTCGGTCTCGAAGAGCTCCGGCGGGATGCTCGCGCATTCGATGTGCACGAACGGCTCATTGCGGCGGTTCCCGCACGCGTGAATGGCCTCGGCGAGATAGTCCTTCCCGGAGCCGGACTCGCCGAGAATCAGAACGCTGACGTCGTGATCGAGGACCTTCTCGACCGTGTCGACGACGTTCCGCATCGCGGCGTTGCGCGTGCGAAGCAGATCGCGAAGGCCAGGTGCTCTCGCGCGGGATGACATTCAGGCGACTCTCGTGTGGGAGCCTTGGGCAATCAACGCCGGCGGCCGTGCCGCCTCACGAAGTTTTTTTGAGGGCACGTCGCGGCTTTTCCGCTTCCGCTTCGCCGGTGAACTCGGTCGTCACGTTCGGCGCATCGCCCCACAATCTCTCGAGTCCGTAAAACCGCCGCACGTCCTCGGTGAAGATGTGGATGATGAAGTCGCCAAAGTCGAGCAGGATCCAGCGGCCCGGCGTCGTTCCTTCGATGAGCAGCGGACGCACGTTCATCTCTTTCTTCAAACGCTCGGCGATCTCGTCGGCGATGGCCTGCGACTGCCGCTCGTTGCCGGCGGACATGAGCACGAAGTAGTCGGCAATCGACGTGAGGCTCGCGACCGCGAGCACGTCGAGGTTCATGGCTTTTTTGTCGAGCGCCGCTGCGACGGCAAGGCGTACGCGGCTTTCTATCGAATCGTTCACGCCTGTTCCTTTCGATACAGTCCGTAATGATGAATGTAACGCGCCACGCGCGGATCGACCAGATCTTCGATCGATTCTCCCACGGCTACGCGCCTGCGAATTTCGGTGGAGGAGATGGGGACGACGGGGTTTTTGGCGAAGACAATGGCGCCGTGGGTGGGGCGCGTTTGGGGCAGGCTTTCCAGGCTGCCGGTTTGGGGGACAGGCTGGAAAGCCTGTCCTACACGACGTGTCAACACGCAGAAGTTGGCCAGTTCAAAGATTCTGTCGATCGATTTCCATTGATCGAGCTGGGCGAGATTGTCGTCGCCGATGATCCAGTCGAGCGTGTCGTATTGGTAGACGGTGCGTAGCGCTTCGAGTGTGTCGACGGTGTACGAGATCGCGCCGCGCTCGAGCTCGATCGGCAGCACGTACATTTCTTCGCGCTCGAGCGTGCCGAGGATGGCCATCGCGAAGCGATGCGGCCCTTCGGCGTGCTCGCGATCGGTTTTGAACGGCTGTCGATACGCCGGAATGTAGAGGATGCGATCCCAATTCATGACGTCGCACGCGGCGGCGACGGTGTCGACGTGTCCGCGATGGAACGGATCGAACGTGCCGCCGCAGATCCCGATGTTCATGCGGCCCGGGTGTGCTCGCGCACGAAACGCGCGAGCTTGCGCACGAGCTCGCGCACGCCGTCGCCGACGACGGCGGAGATCTCGTGATAGTCGTAGCCGTGCTTCGCGGCATACGCGCGCAGTTTTTCGGAGTTGCCTTCGATCGCGGAGTCGAGCTTCGAGCCGCAGACGATGCGCGGCTTCGCGGCGAGCGTCTGCGAGTAGAGCGCGAGCTCGCGCGCGATCACTTCCGCGTCCTCGTCAGGATGTTCGTTCGCCGAGAGATCGACGAGATGCACGAGGACGGAGCAGCGCTCGACGTGGCGCAGGAACTGATCGCCGAGTCCGTGTCCTTCATGCGCGCCTTCGATGAGGCCGGGGATGTCGGCGACGACGAACGTCTGGTTGTCGTCCGCGCTCACGACGCCGAGGTTGGGGACGAGCGTGGTGAAGGGATAGTCGGCGATCTTCGGCTTGGCCGCGCTGATGACGGAGATGAGCGTCGACTTGCCGGCGTTCGGCAGCCCGACGAGCCCGACGTCGGCGATCAGTTTGAGCTCGATGAACAGCTCGCGCTCGTCGCCGGGATTTCCGTCCTGCGCGAAGCGAGGTGCCTGACGTGTGGCCGTCGCGAAATGCTGATTGCCCCACCCGCCGCGCCCGCCTTTCGCGACGAGCACGCGCTCGCCGTCATTCGCGAGATCGGCGATCACTTCGTTGGTCTGCTTGTCGCGCACGACGGAGCCGATCGGCAGCTCGATCGTCGCGTCGTCGCCGTCGTGACCGGAGCAGTTCGAGCCCATGCCGTGCTGTCCGCGGCCGGCTTTCCACTCACGCTGAAACTGCAGGTGGTAGAGCGTGTTGAGTCGCTTCGACGCGACGATCCACACCGATCCACCGGTGCCGCCATCGCCGCCGGACGGTCCGCCCTTCGGAACGAATTTCTCGCGGCGGAAGGCGATGCAGCCGTGTCCGCCGTCTCCTGCCTTGACGCGGATCGTCGCCTGATCGATGAACATCATGATTGGATAAGTGCGACTGCTGTGCCTGAAAAGCAAACGCGGCCGCTGCGGGCCGCGTTCGGTTCGAGGCGCAAGAGGTACGTTATTCGGCGGCCTGCGGCGTGACGCTGATGAAGCGTCCGCGCTCGCCTTTGTCGTGAAACGCGACGATGCCGGCGACTTTCGCGAAGAGCGTGTGATCGCGGCCGATGCCGACGTTCGGTCCGGCGTTGAACTTCGTGCCGCGCTGGCGAACGAGGATCGATCCACCGGTCACGAACTCTCCGGCGAAGCGCTTCACGCCGAGCATTTTCGGCTGCGAGTCGCGGCCGTTGCGCGAGGAGCCTTGTCCCTTTTTATGTGCCACTGTCGGATCTCCTTAGACGTTGATGCTGTCGATGCGGAGCTCGACGACGTCCTGACGGTGTCCGTGCTTCCGCTTGGTGTGGTTCTTACGGCGCTTCTTCTTGAAGACGATGATCTTGTCCCCGCGCGTCTCGCCGAGGATCGTCGCCACGACCGAAGCACCCTCGACTGTCGGGCTGCCGGACTTCGGCGAGTCGCCGCCGACCATCAGCACGTCGTTGAACGTGATCTTGCTCTCCTCGGCGCTGCCGAGAACGTCACGCTCGACCTGAAGACGATCTCCCACGGCCACGCGGTACTGCTTCCCACCGGAACGAATGATGGCGTACACGAACAATCCTCCAAAAACGCTGCTAGGTACACACCGGTGACGTGACAGTCAACGGTGCGGAACGGCTTCAACTGATTGATGGGAAACGGAATTCCCGTAGGACTCTTAGGACATTTAGGACGTCCTAGAGGTCCTAGAGGTCCTAGAGGTCCTAGCTAGAGGTCCTAGCAAAAAGAAAGGCGGCCAAGGCCGCCTTTCTTCCAAACAGAAGCGAAAAACTAGAACGAGAAGCGAACGCCGAGCTGAGCGAGGCGCTGCTCGCCCTGGAGCGGGTCGCCCGCGAACACGGTCGGCTCGCCGAAACCGGTGGTGCCGCGCGTGCCGTTGAAGCGCGTGCCGTTCTTCTCGTTGAGCAGGTTGAAGATTTCGCCGATCAGCTCGACGCCGTAGTCGCCGCCGAACCTGAATTCCTTCGACACGCGAAGATCGAGCTGCGAGAACGACCCGCCGCGCAGCGAATTCACGTGCGACACGCCCGACGCGAGGTCGTTGTTGTAGCCGTCGCCGTTGACGTCCGAACCGGCGAGATCGGTGTACGGAGTCGCCGAGCGGTAGCGAAGGATGCCGGCGACGTTGATGTCGAACGGCGCGTGATAGAGCGTGCTCACCGTGAGTTTATGACGCGCATCGGTGAACAGCGGACCGAAGTTCCGGCTGTCGAGCGGGTCGAGCGCGTACGCCGGAGCGTTGAGCTGCGCGCCGGGCTGCAACGAGTTGTCCCACAGGCGGAACTCGTCGGCGCCGGTCAGCACGTTTCCTTCGGACTCGGACCAGGTGTAGAAGCCCTGTGCTTCGAACTTCGACGCGCGCGCGTGGAAGCCGACGTTGAAGCCCTTGTACGTCGCTTCGCCGTCAGACATCCAAAGACGCGTGTTGCCGGAAACGCCGGGAAGAATGCGCGAGCCGCCGACGACCGGGTTCGCGCGGAAGCGATACGGGATGTCGGTGTAGTCGATGTGCACTGCGTCGAACGTCAGGCCGAGCCAATCGGTCGCCTGCATCGAGTAGCCGAGCGAGATCTGTTCGGACCTCGGAGCTTTCCATGCTTTCTGCGCGATGTTGTTCGGAAGGATCGCACCGCCGCCCTGGTTCGGCGGCAGCGGATCGATGCCCGGACGGAAGAAGGTTCCGTTCGCGTTCTTGATGCCGGTCGCGTTCTCATTCGAGTAGACGATGCCGTACGTCGACTGCACGGCGGCGGCCGGGAAGAGGGTCGTGGCGTTGGTGTACGGGAAGTCGTAGTAGATCCCGTAGCCGCCGCGCACGATGTGCTTCGCGTCGCCCTTGATGTCGTACGTGAATCCGAGACGCGGGGCGAAGTTGCCGTCCATGTCCTCGATCTGGTCGGCCTCGCCGTTCTTGAACGGCTTGAGGAAGCCGAGCTCGGGGTGTGCGTTCGCCGCGGCCTTGAAGAGCGGCAGCAGCGGATTCGTTCTCTGATCGAGATCGAATCCCTCCCATCGGTCGTAGCGCACGCCGATGTTGAAGGTGAGCTGATTGTTGAACGACCAGTCGTCCTGCAGGTATGCGTTGTACTGATTGACCGGAGTCTGATCGCCGAAGAATCCGCCGAAGATGGTGATGGCCGCGACCGGCGAGGTCGGGCTGTTGTTCAGCATCGCGAACTGGCCGCTGGTGCCGGTGGTGAAGTCGCCGCCGAGAATCGGCTCGTGGATGTAGTTCCCGCCGATCTTGAAGTCGTGGCGTTTTCCGCCGAGCGTCGTGGACCAGCTGAAGTCATCCTTGAACTGCGACTTCTCCTGAACGGTGGTCTGTGGGGTGTTGACGTTCTGTCCCGACTGCACGCCGTTCGGGAAGTAGAGGTTCGGCTCGTTGGAGTTGGGAAGAATGCCGTTCTCGAACCGCGTCCACTGATAGACGAACTCGTTCAGCTTGTCGCCGCTGATCGTCCAGGTGTGGCCGAGGAGCGCGGACTTGTAGTTGTTCGTGATCGTGCCCTGGTTGGAGGGCGTGTACTGCGGCGCGGCGCCATAGATGTCGCTGTTCTTCTGGTAGCCGTAGCGGACCTGTACGAGCTGTTTCGCCGTGAGGTTCCACGACGTCTTCGCGGTTCCCAACTCGTCTTCGAACGGGATCGCGCCACTCGTTCCGTCGATCGACGGGAAGATGCCGCCGGTGTCGAACGTGACGGTGGTGTCGCGCTTGGTCTTCTCGTAGGTGCCGAAGAAGTGCGCCTTGTCCTTGATGATCGGGCCGCCGAACGACACGCCGTATTGTTTGCGCTTGTATTCGCCCTTGTCGGCGCCGGCCTGCTTCTCGGTCTCGGTCTTCTCGTTGAGGCTCTTGTCGCGGAAGAAGCCGTAGACGCTGCCGTCGAAGTCGTTGGTGCCGCTCTTGGTGACGACGCTCAGCACGCCGCCCGACGAACGGCCGAATTCGGCCTTGTACGACATCGTCTGGATCTTGAACTCCTGCACCGCTTCGAGGTTGAAGTTCTGCAGCGCGCCGCCGATCGTGTCGTCGGTGTTGTCGCCGCCGTCGATCAGGTAGTTGACGTTTCGTCCGCTGCCGCCGTTGAGCGCGACGGTCAGCTGGCCCGGCTTAGTCGGGTCGGCGTTGACGGAGAGCTGCGTGCCCGGCGCGAGAGACGCGAGGTTCGCGAACTGGCGGCCGTTGAGCGGCAGGTTCTCGAGCTCGTTCTGGCTGACCACCGTTCCCACCGCGGGATCGGTCGCGACGAGCGGCGCTTCGGCCGTGACGGTGATCGCTTCCGTCACCGAGGCCTGCTTGAGCGCGACGTTGAGCTCACGCTCGGACGCGACGTTGAGAACCACATTCTCCGTCGTCACGGTCGCGAATCCGGAAAGCTCCGCGATCACTTTGTACGTGCCGGGAGGAAGCGAGGGAAAACGATACGTTCCATCGGCCGCGGTCACGGTCGTGCGCACCAATCCCGTTTCGGGATTCGTGGCCGTGACCGTCACGCCGGGAACCGGACTACCCGATGCGTCCGCAACCGTACCGGACAACGCCGACTGCGATTGTCCGAACGCCAACGTGGGTAGGAAAAGCGCCATGGCCAGTGCCAGGGCAAACCACTTGAGGGAGCGACTATTCATGCGTCACCATCCTTGATTTGTAAAACTCATCACCGATTTATCCGAAAACTTTGCGGCAATCATACGGGCAATCCGCGTTGCCGCACAATCTCTGTTTTGTCTCGATTTTACGGGCATTTACGTCATTCGGTTTTCTGGACGACGGCGTTCAATTCGACGGATTTTTGTGCACCTGCGCGAGCAGCGCACGAGCGACTTCGCGTTGGCGTGAAAACGCGGGATCGTTGCCCGTTTTCGCGATGAACTGCCGGCAATCGGCCGCCGCGGCATCGAGATTGCCCGTGCCCTGCAATGCGACGATACGGCCGAAGCGCGCCTCATGATAGTTCGGCGAGAGCTGCAGCGCGCGGTCGAAGTTGATGACCGCTTCACGATATCGATCGCGATCGACGTTCAGCACGCCGAGTCCATTGAAAGGATCGGGATAATTCGGCGCGAGCTCGATCGCGCGCTGATACGCGCGCTCCGCGTCGTCGCCGCGGCCTAACGCGCGCGCGGCGTTGCCGATGTTGTTATGGATGCGCGCATTGCGCGGATCGATCTGCGCGGCTTTCTGAAATTCGTCGAGCGCGAGAACCGGCTTCTGTTCGGACATCTCGATGATGCCGAGGACGTTGTGCGCGTCGGGATTCGCCGAGTCGCGCCGCAATGCCTCGCGCACCGCTTCGCTCGCGCGCTTCATATCGCCCGCCTCCTGAAACGCGGCGGCGAGGTTGTACCAGGCGCGCGTGTCGTCGGGCGCGAACGCGATCGCCTCGCGATACAGCTCGATCGCGCGCGCGGGACGTCCGCGCAGCAGCTCGACTCGCGCGAGCGACGCGCGGAAGATCGGATTTTCCTTGTCGCGCTGCACGAGATCATCGAGCAGTGCAACCGCTTCGTCGTAGCGCTTCGCGGTCGTGGCCCACGTCGCTTCTTCGAATTTGTGGAAGAGCGGAGCCATGACTTTCGGATCGGCGTGCGACGTGCGGCCCGACGGCGTGCCGCCGACGTAGCCGAGACTCGCGAGCTTCGCCATCGTTTCCGCATCGGGTGCGGAGGCGGGCGAGTTTTTCGGTGCAGTTGCGACGAGCGCGGCGAGACTCGTCGACAGCGCGCGCATCGTGCGTCGCTCTTCGCTGTAGAGATTGCGCGACTCGTGCGGATCGCGCGCGAGGTCGTACAGCTCGGGCGCGGGCGAGGAGATGTATTTCGTATCGCCGCGACGCAATGCGGAGAGTCCGCTCCAGCCGAAGACGGCGGGGTATTCGGTTTCGGCGTAGACGTCGGTCGACGACGGCTCTTCCTTCTTACGGATTGCTTGCGAGAGATCGCGGCCGTCTGCTTTCAATGCGACGTTCGTCATCGCCGCGATCGTCGGCGCGATGTCGGCGAGACTCACCGGCGTCTTCACGACGTGCGGATCGATGCCGGGCGCGGAGATGATCAGCGGCACGCGCAGCGTCGGCTCGTACAAGAGCAAACCGTGCGTCAGCTCGCCGTGCTCGCCTAACGCTTCGCCGTGATCGCCGGCGATCACGGCGATGGTGCGATCGCGCTGCGGCAGCGCATCGAGAATGCGCCGCACTTGCGCGTCGACGAACGCGATCTCGCCGTCGTACGGCGACGACGCGTAGCGCGAGCGATACGGCTCCGGCGCGGCGTAGGGCGCATGCGCGTCGTAGAGATGCACCCACGCGAAGAACGGACGGCCGTCGTCCTTCGCGAGCCACGCGAGCGCGCGATCGGTGACGAGGTCGCCGCGCCGCTCCGCTTCGAGATGATCGCCGAGCGTCGGATCGCGCGGGATCTCGTCGTCGTAGACGTCGAAGCCGCGATTGAGACCGAAACGATGATCGAGCACGAACGCGCCGAGAAACGCGGCGGTGCGATAGCCGTTCGCCTGCAACAGCGTGGCGAGCGTCACGCGATCCGCGGGAAACGAATTCGCGCCGTTGTTGTGCACGCCGTGATGGAGCGGGAGCAGACCGGAGAGGATCGTGGAGTGAGAAGGAAGCGTAAGCGGGACGGCGCTCGTGGCGTTGTCGAAGCGAACGCCGGACTTTGCGACGGAGTCGATTGCGGGAGTGAATTCGCGAGAGAGACGATCGGCGCGGAAAGTGTCGAGCGTGATGAGGAGGACGTTGTACTTAGGTTGCTCACGCTTCGTGCACGCGCTGAAAAGCAGAAGGCAGAAGGCAGAAGGCAAAAGGCAGAAGTAAGAAGTGAGTTTGCGGCGCGTGTTTTTTCTTACTTCTGCCTTCTGCCTTCTGCCTTCTGCCTTCATTCGTCTCACAGCGGAATATTGCCGTGTTTCTTCGGCGGATTCTTATCGCGCTTGTTTCTCAGCATCGCGAACGCGGTGATCAGTTTCCTGCGCGTGAACCGCGGCTCGATGATCTCGTCGATGTATCCGCGCTCCGCTGCGATGTAGGGATTCGCGAACTTGTCTTTGTACTCCGCGACTTTCTCTTCGCGGTTGTCCGCGCCGCGATAAAGGATGTTCACGGCGCCTTCGGCTCCCATCACCGCGATCTCGGCGGTCGGGTACGCGTAGTTCATGTCGGCGCGGATGTGTTTCGAGTTCATCACGCAATACGCGCCGCCGTACGCCTTCCTCGTGATCACCGTGATCTTCGGCACCGTCGCCTCGGCCAGTGAATACAAGAGCTTCGCGCCGTGCACGATGATGCCGCCGTACTCCTGCCCCGTCCCCGGCAGAAATCCCGGCACGTCTTCGAGCACGAGCAGCGGGATGTTGAACGCGTCGCAGAAGCGGACGAAGCGCGCGCCTTTGCGCGAGGCGTCAATGTCGAGGACGCCCGCGAGAAACGCCGGCTGGTTCGCGACGACACCGATTGATTGTCCGTTCAGCCGGATGAAGCCGACAACGATATTGCGCGCGAAATGCTGATGCACTTCGAGGAAATGTGCTTCGTCGGCAATCGTCTTGATCAGGTCGCGGATTTCGTACGGCTGGTTCGGACTCTCCGGAATGAACGAGTCGAGCGCGTCGTCGACGCGGTTGATGTCGTCCGACGTCGCTACGCGCGGCGGCTCTTCGAGATTGTTCGACGGCAGGTACGAGAGCAGCTCGCGGATCAGCGCGATGCAGTCTTCGTCCGACTCGGTGGCAAAGTGCGCGACGCCGGAGACCTGGTTGTGCGTCTCCGCGCCGCCGAGTTTTTCTTTCGTCACTTCTTCGTGCGTGACCGTGCGAATGACGTCGGGGCCGGTCACGAACATGTACGAGGTCTTCTTCACCATCAAGATGAAGTCGGTGATGGCCGGCGAATACACCGCGCCGCCTGCGCACGGTCCCATGATCGCGGAGATCTGCGGCACGACTCCAGATGCGAGCGTGTTGCGCAGAAAGATGTCGGCGTAGCCGCCTAACGACACGACGCCTTCCTGAATGCGCGCGCCGCCGGAGTCGTTGAGGCCGATGACCGGCGCGCCGTTCTTCATCGCCAGGTCCATGATCTTCACGATCTTCGCGGCGTGCGTTTCGCTGAGCGATCCGCCGAAAACCGTGAAGTCCTGCGCGAACGCATACACGAGCCGCCCCTGCACCGTGCCGTAGCCCGTGACCACGCCGTCGCCGGGGATGCGCTGCTTGTCCATGCCGAAGTCGATCGAGCGATGGACCACGAGTTGATCAAGTTCCTGGAACGAACCCGGATCGAAGAGCAGCGCGATGCGCTCGCGCGCGATGAGCTTCCCTTCGTTGTGCTGCCGGTCGATGCGCGCCTGGCCGCCGCCGAGCTCACTCTGTTGTTTGCGGCGTTCGAGTTCGTCGGTGTTCATCTGCCAGTGTCATTCCGAGCCACGATCCCCGTCATCCTGAGCCGCGCAGACGGCGAAGGATCTCGAAATGGCAGGCTCTTCGTATTTCGAGGTCCTTCGTCGCGCTTCGCCGACTCAGGATGACGGCGGATTTCTTCACGGCCTCTCCGTTCACAAAATGAAATTCTTCTCACTCGCAATCCTGCGCATCTCTTCTTCGATCTGGTGATCGGTGGCGCGGTCGCTGAGGCGCTGGCGGGCTTCCTGTTCGATCGCCTCGACGGCGGCGAAGTTCTCGCCCAGCGCTTTCGCCACCACGATGATCCCCGCCTCGGCGTCGCGAAACTCCACGAGTCCGCGGTCCTCGAGGCGGTTGACGATCGCGCGTGCGAGAAACTCGATGCGCTTGCCGGTGCCGTTCACGACGGGCCGCATTAAAGCATCATCTCCGCGCCGAAGGAACCGCCCGCGTAGGGGTACCAGGTGACGGTTTCGGAGACGGCCTCGATCCTCCCGGCGTGAACGGTAGCGGGGTAGACGCGCGTGCCGTCGTCGATGAGCACGCGTACGGTTAGGCCATCGGGCGGCGCGAGCAGCGCGACCGCGCGCGGCAGATCGGGATCGATGCCGGTTTTTTCCGTGCGCAGCCGCAGGTTGAGCGGCATGCGGATCGGCCGCACGCGATAGCTGGGGCGATACCAGTTCTCGCCGAATGTTTCGCCGATGTCGTGACCTTTGCCGTCGACGCCGCCGGCCATTTGATCGACATTCGGCAGCGACGGCAGGAGCGCGGCACTCACGTTCGGCGCGAGGACGAGATGCTTCGGCGCTTCGCGCTCCTGTTGCTCGACCCGCTTCATCGCGTTCGCAACTCGCTCGACATCATCCAGCGAATCGATGAGCGCACGAATGCGCCCGTTCACGATCGACAGATGCACGCGATGCGTTTCTTCGGTCCACGTTCGTCCGTCGAACTCGTGCTCGGCGATGCCATGGCTGACGATCAGTCGCTCGATGTTCACGTCGATCGCGCGGATCGTTTCTACGGTTGCGAGCACGTGTTCATCCGAGAGCCAGAGCGCTTCACGATGCTCCGGCTCGCACGTGAACAACTCCCCTTCTTCGATCGCGATGCCGCTCTCGCTCACGCGCACGAGCGTTCCGTTCTCCCAACGCACGACGTACCCACGCTTGCGATAGATCTCTCTCATGCGAAGAGCGTCATCATCACCGGCGCGAACGAGCCGACGACGAGCTCCTGTCCCTCGCGCGAGCAGACGACTCCCGGATAGCGCAGCGTCTCGCCTTCGGCTGCGACGATCGCGCGCGCGACGGCTTCGCGCGACTCGGTGATCTCGAAGGGGGGGAGGCGGCGGCCTTCGTAGTTCGCGGCGGCGATGTGGAGGGTGACGGTTTGGGTGAGGGGCTCGTATTCGCCGCCGGCGACGAGGAGGACTTCGATGGAGGGGACAGGCTGGAAAGCCTGTCCTACACCGCTTGCAATCAACGTTGTCATGCGCAACAAGGGCACGTCGCGAAAGGTCGCGCGGCGGATGCGCAGCGGGACGTCGACGTGCAGCCATGACGGCCATTCGATCGCTGCGTGTTCATGTTCGAGAGGATGGCCGATCGCTTCGTGCAGGAGCACCGCGGCGGATCCGTTGCGCCAGACGATCGGGACGCCGTGATAGTCGATCAGCTCGCCGGACGGCTCGACGTCCGCGAGCTCGCGCAGGAGCGCGTAGTCAACGGACGCGTGCTCGGGCGACGTGACGATCGAGAGTCCGCGCAGGCCGATCGTCATCGTCGATGAAGTGCCATCGGTGCTTGCCGTCGCGACGAGGCGTACGCGCGCGTCGCGCGGCATCGCGTCATGCATGCGTTGCATCTCGCGATCGCAGATCGCGAGGAGTGCATCGTCGCGCGAATCTGTCGCGATGATTCCGTACTCGTCTTCGATCGCTTCGCCGTGCGAGAGCCGGCGCTCGAGGAGACGGCCGCGCAGCCAAAGCTCGTCGCGGGTGGCGATGCGGAATACGGATGGCGGATGGCGGATGGCGGATGGCGGATTCACACCGGCCATCTGCCATCTGCCGTCTGCCATCTGCTTCAATTCAGCTCGTACGTGAATTTCTTGCTCGCCTCGTCGAAGCGGACGACGAGCGTGTGAGAGCTGCCGGGCTGAAAACGAAACTGCATCACGTGATGCTCGTTGATGTTCTGCGCCGGGATGATGACCCAGATGTCGACGTCCGCGCTCTTCGGCGGAAACTCGTGCGTGATATTGATCGGCTTGGCGATGTTTGCCGTGCGGCGGAAGAGGTTGCCCTTGCGGACAGTGAAGAGCTGTTCGTTGGCCACGATGTCGCCGCCGGCGCGGACCGTGATGCGGCCGTCGGTGAACTTGTGGGTGAAGATCGTGGTGAGCTTGGCCGGCGCGGCGGGAACGGCGGGCGAGACGCCGTCGCCGCCTGACGGCGTGACCGGCGACTTCGTGGTGGTGGTCGTCGTCGCGGCCGCGGTCTTCTGCGTTGCCAGTTTCTGCGCGCGCGCCGTCGCCTTCGCGTCGTCGACTTTCTGAAGTTCCTGTTGCGCGAGCTTCAGATAGTCGCCGGTTTGAATCGAGCTCGGATTGATCGTGAACGATTCCTGGAACTTCTCGATCGCCTGATCGAACTGTTTGTTGTTGAAGAGCGCCAGTCCTTCATCGAACCGCGCCTGCGCCGTCACGAGCTGTTGCTTGGTCAGCTCGTCACGCTGCCGCAACGCGTCGAGGCGCTGCATCATGCCGCTGACGTACGGCGACTTCGGCGCGAGGCGCGACAGCTCTTCGAATTTCGGCGTCGCATCGGTGACGCGGCCCTGCGCGAGCAGCGACTGCGCCTGCATCCGCAACTGGCGTTCGTGCGCGCTGAGCGCCCACGCCTGCTTGTCGGCAGGCGTCGTGTCGGAGTACTTACTGCGAATGCCGGCGACGGCCGCGATCAGCACGCCGACGAGAATCGCAACGATGCCGAAGAACAACGCCGGCGGAATGCGGCTGCGCCACAGCGGCATCGCGCGCACGTTGGTGAGCGTTTGGCGGACCTGCTTCGAGACCGGCTCGCGCGGCGCGCGCGCAACCGCGGGAGCGGCAGCCGCGGCAACCGCGGTGTGCGACGTTCCCGATACTGGACGCGTGTTGATGCCGGGGCCCGACGCTTCCTGCGCCTGCGGGAACGGCACTTCGACCGTCGGCATCGCCGGCGCGGGACGCTCGCGCGTCACCATCGTCACTTCTTCGAGCACCGGATCGGCGGCGCGCGTCGGCCGCTCGCCGCGCAAGACCGCGCGCAGCGCCGCGGCGAGATCGCGTCCGCGCTGGTAGCGCTTGGCCGGATCTTTCGCGAGGCAGTGCGAGACCACTTCCTCGAATGACTCCGGAATCGTCGGATTGATCTCGTGCAGCGGCGGGAACGGCTCGTGGACGATCTTGTAGGAGATCGACGTCAGCGAGTCGCCGCCGAACGGCTTGCGGCGCGTGAGGCATTCGTACAAGCAGATGCCGAGGGAAAAAATATCGGTGCGTCCGTCGACCGGTGCACCTTTGATCTGCTCGGGGGCCATGTAGTTCGGAGTGCCGAGGAACTGGCCGGTGGTGGTGAGATTCGCGCCGCCGCTGGCGATCTTGGCAATGCCGAAGTCGGTGATCTTCGCGCGATGGCCGTCGATGAGGATGATGTTCGCGGGCTTGACGTCGCGATGCACGATCCCTTTCGAATGCGCGAAGTCGAGCGCATCGGCGACCTGCGCGACGATGTCGCCGATCGTGTCGAACGACAGCGTGCGCCCCTGCGCGAGCACTTCCTTCAGATTGTTGCCTTCGACGTACTCCATCGCGATGAATGACGTGCCGCTGTCGTCCTGTCCGATGTCGTGCACGGTGACGATCGACGGATGATTGAGAATGCCGGCGGCCTGCGCCTCGCGCGTGAAGCGCTGCTGAAATTCTTTCGTCTCTTCGTCGTCGGCATGCGCGCTGGCGCGAATCGTCTTCAACGCGACGAGGCGCCCGATGATCGGATCCTTGGCGAGATAGACGACACCCATCGCGCCCTTGCCAAGCTCACGAACCACTTCATAGCGACCGAGCTTCAAGAGACGTTTTTCTCCGGCGTCGTCGCGGCCGACAGCCTCAGCCGCAGGGTCTGCACCCATGGACCGTTCATCATAAACGAGCGGACAGCGGGACCCGCCCGGATTTTAAATTATGATGTCCGCCCGGTTTTGAAATCCCTTACGGAGTCAGACTCATGAAGGTTTACTCGGGTTCCGAGATTCGCAACGTCGCGGTCGTCGGACACAACGACACTGGGAAGACCACGCTCGTGTCGCAACTGCTGTTCAACGCCGGCGCGCAGACGCGCATGGGTCGCGTGGAAGACGGCACGACCGTCACCGACTTCGATCCCGATGAGATCGAGCGCAAGCATTCGATCTCGTCCGCGATTGCGTTCGTGGAGTGGAAAGACACGAAGATCAATCTGCTCGACGCGCCCGGCTTCGGCATCTTCATCATGGAGGCGAAGGCCGCGATGCGCGTCGCCGACTCCACGGTGATCGTCGTCAGCGGCGTGACCGGCGTGGAAGTGACGACGGAAAAAGTGTGGAAGTTCGCGGACGAGTTTCATCTGCCGCGCGCGATCGTCGTCAACAAGCTCGATCGCGACCGCGCGTCATTTCCGCGCACGCTCGAGGCGCTGCAGAAAAAGTTCGGCAAGAACGTCGTGCCGATCCAGCTCCCGATCGGCGAGGAGAAAGACTTCAAGGGCGTGATCGATCTCGTCGGCATGAAGGCCTACCTGTATCAGGCCGACGGCTCCGGAAAGTTCGACGCCGGCGACATCCCCGCGGACCTGAAGAGCGAAGCGGACGAGTGGCGCGAGAAGCTGATCGAGAAAGTCGCCGAAGGCGACGACACGCTGATGGAGAAGTTCTTCGAGCAGGGCGGTCTGTCGCAGGAGGATCTGATCGACGGGCTGAAGCGCGAGATCGCGCATCATCAGATTTATCCGGTGCTGCTGACGTCGGCGTCGCACAACGTCGGCGGACATCCGGTGCTCGATGCGTTCGCGTCGATGCTCCCGGCCGCGGATGAAGAGAAGAAGGTCGAAGGAAAAGACAAGAAAGGCGAGCCGGCCACGTTCGATCGCCGCGCCGAGGCGTTCGCGTCGGCGCTCGTGTTCAAGACGTTTTCCGATCCGTTCTCCGGACGCGTGTCGCTGTTCCGCGTCTATTCAGGAACGCTGAAGTCCGACACCGCGTACTGGAACACGACGCGCGATCACGAAGAGCGCGTCGGCAAGCTGCAGCTGCTGCAAGGCAAGCAGCAGGTCCCCGTTTCCGAGCTGCGCGCGGGCGACATCGGCGCGGTCGCGAAGCTGAAAGACACGTACACCGGCGACACGATCGCGTCGAAGGACCATCAGATCACGTTCGACTTCATGCGCTACCCGGAGGCGGCCATCGCGTTCGCCGTGGAACCGAAAGCGCGCGGCGACGAGGACAAGCTCGGCGCGGCCATCCATCGCATCATCGAAGAGGATCCGACGATCAAATTCGAGCGCGACGCGATGACCAAGGAGTTCCTCATCAGCGGCCAGGGACAGCTGCACGTCGAGATCGTGGTGGCGAAGCTGAAGAAAAAGTACAACGTCGACGTGGTGCTGCATCCGCCCAAGGTGCCGTATCGCGAGACGATCACGAAGCCCGCCGACGCGCACGGACGCCACAAGAAGCAGTCCGGCGGTCACGGCCAGTTCGCCGACTGCAAGATCACGATGGAGCCGCTCACGCGCGGCGCGGACTTCGAGTTCGTCGACGAGATCTTCGGCGGCTCGATTCCGCGGCAGTACATCCCCGCGGTGGAAAAAGGAATTCAGGACGCGCGCGTGAAAGGATTCCTGGCCGGATTTCCGGTCGTCGACTTCCGCGTGCGTTTGAAGGACGGGCAGTTCCACGACGTCGACTCGTCGGAAATGGCATTCAAGATCGCCGGCTCGCTGGCGTTCCAGGACGCGATGGAGAAGGCGAAGCCGACGCTGCTCGAGCCGATCTTCCACGTCGACATCAGCGCGGCGAGCGAATACGTCGGCGACATCATGGGCGATCTCAACTCCCGCCGCGGACGCGTGGAAGGCGTCGACGCGGAAGAGGAAATGCAGACCATCCACGCGCGCGTGCCGCTCGCGGAGATGCTCACGTACGGCTCGACGCTGCGCTCGATCACGCAGGGCCGCGGCAGCTTCCACATGGAGTACTCGCACTACGAAGAAGTGCCGAAGCAGCTCCAGGAAAAAATCATCGCCGAGGCAAAGAAGGCGAAGGAAGCGCAGGCGGCGGCGCACTGAGCGCGCCTCGCGCGATGGCGGCTACGCGCGGCTGACGCCGCGCTCGCGGATGGCGGATGGCGGATGGCGGCTGCGCTGATGGCGGATGGCGGATGGCAGAAGCCATCAGCGAAGCCGCGCTCAGCGCAGCGTTTCAAAGTAGCGCCTTGGCGTCGTCCCGAGCGCCTTCCGGAACATCGCGATGAAGGCGCTCGGGGTGCTGTAGCCGGATTCGAGTGCGACGTGCGTGATCTTTTCGCCGGCGGCTAAGAGCCGGAGCGATCGCACGAGGCGGAGTTGCTGCCGCCATTGGCCGAGGGACATGCCGGTCTCGGACTCGAAGATGCGCTCGATCGTGCGCTTGCTCGCGCCGGCGCGTTTGCAGATCGCGTCGAGCGAGCGCGTGTCGGCGACGTCGCGCGACAACGCATCCGCGATGCGCGCCGCGCGCGGATCGGTCGGATGGATGAGCTGCAGCGGCGAGATCTCCACGATCTTCAGCTGGTCGAGAATCATGTCGATGAGATGCGCCTGCGTTTTCACGCGGCGGCGCAGCGACGGGAACGCGCACGCGTGAAGAATGAGCTCGCGCAGCAGCGGCGAGACGTTCACGACGCAGCAGTTGGACAGGAAGCGGACGAGGCGCGGCTTGATGTAGAGCGTGCGCATCGAGACCGCGCCGTGCATCGAGACGCCGTGCGGCGTTGACGCCGGAATCCACACCGCGCGCTGCGACGGTACGACCCATGTCCCCTCCGCGGTCCACACCGTCATCACGCCGCGGCTCGCGTAGATCAGTTGATGTTCAGGATGGAGATGCCGCGGGATCTCGTGCGCGGACGCGAATTCGTACGACAGCGTCGTGATCGGATTCGGCAGCGGCGGACAGATCTCGACGTGCTGTCGTTTTTGCGACATCTTTTGTCATCGTAGTGAAAGCGCGGTCCGCGCTCAACGCGTACATTGACCGCATGCTCGGCACAAACAAGATCGTCGCCTTCCTTCCCACCACCGACTACGACGCCGCGCGCGCGTTTTTCGAAGGCGTCCTCGGCCTGCGCTTCGTCAGCCAGGACGGATTCGCGATGGTGCTCGACGCGAACGGAATCATGATCCGCGTGACGAAGCTCCGCGAGCACACTCCGCTCCCCTACACGATCCTCGGCTGGGAAGTCTCCGACATCGAGCGCACCGTCTCCGCGCTCACGGAGCGCGGCGTGACGTTCGAGCGCTTCGGATTCTTCGAACAGGACGCGCTCGGAATCTGGACCGCGCCGACGGGCGACAAGGTGGCGTGGTTCAAGGATCCGGACGGCAACACGTTGTCCGTGTCGCAGCACGTGTAGCGCTTCGCGGAGTGGTGCGCGCCTCCGGCGCGCCTTTGGGGGACGGGAGGCGCGCCGGAGGCGCGCACCACTCCGGTTAAAACTTCCACGTGATGCGCGCGATGTCCTGCTTCGCGTCGTCGGCCGCGGTCACGACGAACAGTTTCTCCGCGCCGTTCGGCGCGACGAGCTTCACGTTGTAGCTTCCCGGCTCGGCGAAGTCGTAGACCTCGTCCATCGAGTTGAACTGCGTCACCTGGCCGATCGGAAGATCGTTGACGTACACGAGCACGTCGTCCGGCAGCACGTTGAATACGACGCCGCGGCGCGCCCAGTAGCGGGACGTCGCTTGAACGCCGCCGCTGTCGTTGGTGATCACGGTGCGCGACGTGCCGGGCACGGGCTCGTTCGCGACGGGAGTGTTCTCCGGCAGCACGAGCGATGCGCCGGCGCCCGGCTCGCCTCCCGGCGCGGGCGCGGTGGGACGCGCTTTGCGCGCCGGCACGTGCGCGAGGATCGTGTCGTCGCTGCGGAAGCGCAAGCCGGTGTAGACCGCGAGCGCGGCGAGCGTTACGAGGACGACGCCGATGAAGATCGGGATCCAGCGCGGCATCGGCGCGGACGGCTCTTCATCGTCGCGCGAGAGATCGGCCTCAGGAGGTTGCTCCGTCATCGCTCTCCGCCTGCGCGTTCTCGTCGATCTCGGCGACGCCCTCGTCGGTCACGAGCGTGTCGTCGTCGTCATCGATGTGGTCTTCGTATTCGCGCTCGCGCTCGCGCAACAACTGCATCGCGCGCGGCTCGTCCTCGGCGGTGACGAAGATCCGGATCTCCCCCATCGTTCCGAAGTTGATCGGCTCCATGTGGAACTTCACGTCCTCGATCTGCGCGGGAATGCCTTCCGCCTCGAGAAATCCCCGCAACAGGTTCGCTTCGTCCTCGGTGCCGACGCTCGCAATCTCCACGAGTGTCGTGCCGTCCTCGGCGGTAATGGTGTTGGCGGTATCGTCAGGCATTCCTTTGACTCCTTACGTTATGAGAGTGATTCGGCCCTTGTCGGCCGTCATCCTTCCGATCTTTGCATAGAACAGACCGCTTTCGCTCAGCCGTGCGACGAGCGCGGCCTCGCGCTCCGGCGAGATTGCGATGAGCAAGCCGCCGGACGTTTGTGCATCACACATCAATGTGTATTCGCTCTCCGGAACCGACAAGCGGACTCGATCGCGAAAGGTCTTTGCGTTTCGATTGGTGCCCTCGGGACGATATCCCTGCGCGAGCAGCTCGCGCACGTGATCGAGCACCGGAACCGCGCTGACGATGATCTCCGCGCCGAGGCTCGCACCCTGACACATCTCGAGCAAATGACCGATGAGACCGTAGCCGGTGACGTCCGTCGCCGCGCTCGCGCCGGCGGCGACCATCGCCTGTGCAGCGTCGCGATTGAGCATCGTCATCCACGTGATCGCTTCGTCGAGTGACGGCGGCTCGCGTTTGAAAAACTTGCGCGTCGTCGCCGCGCGGTACGCGCTGACGAGAATCCCGTTGCCGATCGGCTTGGTGAGATACAGCAGATCGCCTTCGCGCGCGGTGGAGTTGCGCACGAGCTTGTCGACGGCGACGACGCCGGTGACGACGAGTCCGTACTTCGGCACGTCGTCGATGATCGTGTGACCGCCGGCAACGCTGAAGCCCGCCTCCTGCGCTTTCTCCGCGCCGCCGCGCAGGATCTCCTGCAGCACGTCGAGCGGAAGCACCTCGGTCGGGAAGCCGGCGATCGCAAGGCCGAGGATCGGAGTCGCGCCCATCGCGTAGACGTCGGAGATCGCGTTCGCCGCGGCAATCTGTCCGAAGAGATACGGGTCGTCGACGATCGGCGTGAAGAAGTCGACGGTCTGCGCGATTGCGATGTCGCCGGCGATGCGAATCACTGCCGCGTCATCGCACGTCGACGTTCCGACAAGAAGATCCCCGACCCCTTCGGTGGAGGGGAGCTTGGAAAGGATCGAGCGCAGGTCATCCTGACCCAGCTTGCACGCTCAACCGCCGGTCGTCGCGAAGGACGAGAGCGCCGGATAGCGCCGCAGCGAGTGCTTCACGCGCGCGATGTTACCGCGCCGCAAGGCTCATAGGCGCATAGGCGCACAGGCTCATAGGCGCACGGGCTCATGGGCGCACAGGCTCATAGGCGCACGGGCTCATGGGCGCATAGAGAAGCAAGAAGAACCTATGAGCCTATGCGCCTATGCGCCTATGCGCCTCTGAGCCCATGCGCCTATGAGCCTGTGCGCCTCTGAGCCCATGCGCCTCTGAGCCTATGCACCCGGTTCTTCTCCGAGAACTTCCGCCCGCGCGTGCTCGACCGCCGCGAGGATCTCCTGGTACAGATCGTACTTCACGTCGTCGGAGAGCGCGACGTCGCGGTTCACGATCTCGGCGATTTGCGCCGCGTAGTACGACGCGAGCGGAAGGCGCTCGCCGCTTTCGTGGATCTGGCGAAAGCCGATCGTCAGCTCGTCCTGCAGGTTCTGGCGGAACGTGCCGTTGAAGATGTCCTCTTCGATGTTGTTGTAGTCGATGTTCATTTCGGGGCGGTGTAGGTCGTCGTCACTTCGACTCCGCTCTTCGCGATTTTCGCGTCGATGCCGCGCTTCTTGAGAAACGCTCCGTACGTGTCCGCGAACGCGCTCGCACGCTCGGGCGACTCCCACTTCGTCCACGTTTCCACGCGGCCGTCGCGCCACACGGCGGCGCGATCGTTGATCCAGCCGCGCGCGGCGTCCACGCCGACGAGGTAGCGCCAGTGAAATTCGCCGAGGTGTTCGACGGCGATGACGTCGCCTTCCGGTTTCTTGTTGTTGAAGGGCTCGTACTTCGACTGGTGTGCGAAGTATTCGCCGGAGTGGAGAATCTCGCGCGTGCTGCGCGGCGGGTTCGCGTGCACGGCGTCGATCGCTTTCCAGCCGCCGCCGCGCTTGTACGCGGTGATCACGAACTTCAGTCCGTCGAGGTAGGGGAACTTCAGCATCTCGACGAAATACTTCGGCGTCTTCGGATCGATCATCTGATCGGCGGCGGCGCTGTTGGACATCATGTTCATGACCGCATCGTCCTTGAGCACTTCGTCGAGCTCCACGCCGTTCTGCTTGAGCATGTGCGCGACCATCACCAGCACGGCTTCGCCTTCGAGCACGGAGTGATACGCCATCATCGCGTCCGTGTCTTTCATCAGCTCTTTCTCGCGCGGGCCGAGCTTGAAGTACTGGTCCTGCAGCGCGTGCGTGAGCTCGTGCACCATCACCGTCTCTTCGAGCACTTTCGGATCGGCGAGCTTCGCCGCGTCCGGAAGGTTGGGCATCTGTTTGATCGAGTAGTACGTATGGGAATGCGGGTCATAGAACGCGAGGACCTGCGACTCGTAAAGCTGCAGCATCGTCGGGACGATCTCGCTGGACTTGATGTCGACGAGCTGCAGCGCGCGGAGCAGCGTTCCCCAGTCCTCGAGCGAGTAGGGAACGGACTCCTCCATCTGTTCACGAAGAAGTTTCTTCAGCTCACTGCGATCGATGCTGACATTCCGCACTTCGGCGATGAACTTCTTGCCGCGAATCTCCTCCACCGCTTTCATGCCCGGCGCGAGAGGAGAAGCCTGCGCGCAGGCGGTGAGCACGAGCAGAAGTACGGCGAGTCGCGAACGGCGGAGCGGTGTCATGCGCTGCGGAACGGGACGTACCCACCCGCCCATTCCGATGGCGGACGGCCGATGGCGGATGGCAAAGATCCGGATTCGCCATCCGCCATCTGCCATCTGCCATCCCGTTCTGTGTAGAATGCGCGGCGATTCAGCTCATGGAACGCGGCGACAGCGAGCGTATCGAGATCACGATCAGCAGCCGCTTCGAGAACATCGAACTGGTTCAAGTGATCGCGGAACACCTCTGCGAGAACGCAGGTGTCGACGAGGATGGTTCCCACTGGATCGGCATGGCGGTGCGCGAAGCGGTCGCCAACGCCATCAAGCACGGCAACAAACTCGATGTACGGAAGAAAGTGAACGCCACCTTCGAGCTCACCGGCCCGGAGCTGGAGATCACGATCTCCGATGAAGGAGAAGGATTCGATCCCGCGAAGGTCGGGGACCCGCTCAATCCCCAGAACCTGATGAAGACGAGCGGCCGCGGCATCTTTTATATGAAGACGTTCATGGACCAGGTGCACTACTCGTTTCAGTCCGGCGGCGGAACGTCGCTGGTGATGACGAAGAACCTGACCAGGGGCAGCGGCATCGCAAGCACGAAAGCATGAATCGGAAAGAAGGAGAGTCAGTATGAGAGCCACTTCCCGGACGTCCGGAAACGTCGAGATCATCAGCCTGGACGGAAAGATCACCATCGGTGCGGGAGACACGCAGCTGCGCGAGGTGATCACGAACGCCGTGAGCGCGGGCAAGACCAACATCCTGCTCGACCTGAGCAAAGTCACGACGATCGATTCGTCAGGCATCGGCGAGCTGGTCGGCTCGTACACGACGGTGACGAATCGCGGCGGCAAGCTGAAGCTGCTTCACCTGCCGGCGAAGCTGAACGAGCTGTTGCACGTGACGCAGCTCATCACGGTGTTCGAAGTCTACGAAAACGAGAACGAGGCGGTCGCCAGCTTTTAGTGGAGCGGCGGGCTTTAGCCCGCCGGATCGTCGGTGGGCAAAGCCCACCGCTCCACTCTAAGGCCGGCGACCTCTCCGTCCCGGCGCCACCGGCGTGGGCGCAAATACCGGCTGATCGCCGAGGTTCGACCAGCGCACCGGAAGCGCATTCGTGACCACGACCTCGTTGCGCTCCAGCCACGTTCCGAAGAGCTCGTCGGCGCGCTTGGCGTCGGCGATCGCGTGCTCGGGAATGTCGAGCAGTTCCGCGAACGGCTTCGTGTCGCCGAGGAAATTCACTTTGAGGCGGAGGTTCGCGGGGACGCGCACGCGAGGATCGGGCGACGTCGCCTGCATCGCGAACGCGAGCCGCGCCGATGCGGTGAACACTTTCTTTTCGCCCGGCGCAATCGTGATCAATCGCGGCAGCATCACCTGTCCCGGCACTTCCGATCCGATGTTGACGGTGATGGTCTGCGTCTCGGCGTCGTACGTCGTCACCGGAATGATGTCGGCGATCGCGATCGCCTGATCGCGCTCGTTCGTGATCTCGTAGGTGATCGGCAACTGCAGCCCCGGCCGGATCTCCTCGGCGCGAATCTCCGCGTCGACGCGAACGGCGCTCTCCGTTCCGACGACGCGCCGCGGCTCGTTCATGTCGACGGGACGCGTGGCACAACCAGCAGCGACGACGAGTGCAAAGGCAGCAGCGGACCAACGGTTCACGGGGTTGTCTCCCTTGTGCAGTTCGGAACCCCGCAACCGTGGCCGAATATTGCTGTGGGCGCCCGAAGCGGGCGCCGCTCCATTAAAAACCCTGCGCGCGGGCGATGCGCTGCGAGGCGTCGACTGTGGCGTTGGGATCGTGCGACGTCCAGCCGATCGGCACCGCGTTGAGCAGAATCGTGTCGCTGTTCTCCATCCACTGCGTGAACTGCGCGTCCGACAGCTGTTGACGCACGCGCAGCGTCGCGAACGGCGCGAGGTCGCGCAGGATCGTGACTTTCACCTGCACGTAGCGCGGTGCCTGCCCGAGAGTATCGCGCATTGCCGAAGCGGAGACCGAGGGGATCGCGGCCGCGCGCAGCACTTTCTTTTCGCCGGGACCGATCGTCACCATGTGCGGCATCGTGCCGTCAGCCGGCACCTCGGAGCCGATGGACACCGTGATCGTGCGCTGGTCTTCGTCATACGACGCAGCGCTGAGCTTGTCCGCGATGGCGACGGGAGTGGCGGTGAAGTTCTGGATCTGGTACGTGACGCCGATTGGGGCACCGGGTGATGCCGTGTCGCGCGAGAGCTGCGCGTCGATGCGAACGTTGTCTTCGCGCGCGACCGAGCGTCGCGGATCATTCATGTCGATGGACTCGGCCGCACCGGCGGCCAGCGAGAGGATCGTGCTGGCGGCAACCGCCAGAATCATTTTCGAGCTCATGGCATCCTTCTGTCTCATAGTGACGTCCGCGGCCGGATCGTTTCCCGGTCGGGAGCACTAAGATCAGAATGCGTGCCAGGTTATTTGCGGTTGGCGCAAAGCGAGGTCAGTCGATTTTCAGCACCGCGAGGAACGCTTCTTGCGGAATCTCGACCTTGCCGACGCGCTTCATGCGCTTCTTGCCCTCTTTCTGTTTCTCGAGCAGTTTGCGCTTGCGCGAGATGTCGCCGCCGTAGCATTTCGCGAGCACGTTTTTGCGCAGCGCCTTCACGGTCTCGCGCGCCACGACGCGATTTCCGATGGCCGCCTGCAGCGCGACCTCGAACATCTGCCGCGGGATGAACTCCTTCATCTTCTCGACCAGCATCTTGCCGCGCGCGAAGGCCTTGTCTTTGTGCACGATCAGCGAGAGCGCATCCAACGGCTCGCCGTTGACGAGGATGTCCATCTTCACGAGATCGCTCTCGCGATATCCGATGAACTGGTAGTCGAGCGACGCGTAACCGCGCGAGATCGATTTCAGTTTGTCGAAGAAGTCGAGGATGACTTCGTTCAGCGGCATCTCGTAGACGATCATCACGCGGTTCGCGGCGACGTACTCCATCTTCTTCTGCGTGCCGCGGCGATCGATCGCCAGCGCGAGAATCGGCCCGACGTATTCGTCGGTCGTCAGCATCGTCACTTCGAAGAACGGCTCTTCGATTTTCGCGATGTACGCGGGGTCGGGCAGCTTCTGCGGGTTCTCGATCTCGATCCATTCGCCGTCGGTCTTCAGCACGCGATAGCGCACGCCGGGCGCGGTCGTGAGCAGCTCGAGATTGAACTCGCGCTCGAGCCGCTCCTGGATGATCTCCATGTGCAGGAGGCCGAGGAAGCCGCAGCGGAAACCGAAGCCCAGGGCGGTCGAGTTCTCCGGTTCATACGAGAACGATGCATCGTTGAGCTTGAGCTTCGCGACGGCGTCGCGCAGGTTTTCGTACTCCTCGGTGATGATCGGAAAGAGGCCGGCGAAGACCATCGGCTTCACTTCCTGAAATCCCGGCAACGCCACGGGATTGGCTTTCGCCTCGGTGATGGTGTCGCCGATCTTCGCCTGGACGATGTCGCGGATGTTGGCGAAGAAGAAGCCGACTTCCCCGACGCCGAGGGACTCGATCGTCTTCGGTTTCGGCGTGAAGATCCCGAGCTCGGCGACCTCGTACTCGCGCCCCGTGGACATCATCTTGATCTTCATGCCTTTGTGCAGCTCGCCGTCGATCATCCGCACGAAGCAGACGACGCCGCGATACGAGTCGTACCAGGAGTCGAACAACATCGCGCGCAACGGCCCGGCGGCGTCGCCTTTCGGCGGCGGAATGTGCGTGATGATCTTCTCGAGGATCTCTTCGACGCCGATGCCGGCCTTCGCCGATGCGAGCACCGCGTCGTGCGCGTCGATCCCGATCACGTTCTCGATCTGCTCGCGCACGCGCTCCGGCTCCGCGGACGGCAGGTCGACTTTGTTGATCACGGGAAGAATCGCGAGATCGTTGTTGATGGCGAGATAGCTGTTCGCGAGCGTCTGCGCCTCGACACCCTGCGTCGCATCCACGACGAGAATCGCGCCCTCGCACGCCGCGAGACTGCGCGAGACTTCGTAGCTGAAGTCGACGTGCCCCGGCGTGTCGATGAGGTTGAAGGTGTACTCCTGCCCGTCCTTGGCCTTGTACTGGAGCGTGACCGCGCGCGCCTTGATCGTGATGCCACGCTCGCGCTCGAGATCCATGTCGTCGAGCATCTGCTCGTGCATATCGCGCTGCTCGACGGCACCCGTCATCTGCAGCAGCCGGTCCGACAACGTCGTCTTGCCGTGATCGATGTGCGCGATGATGGAGAAGTTCCGGATGTACCGAGGCTCAGGCATTCGCGGGCCATCTAACACGAACTGCTGGCGTTGTCATCCCGGTTTAGATGGCAGATGGCAGATGGCGGATGGCAAATTCCAAAGCGGCGCCATCTGCCATCCGCCATCCGCCATCTAATGTCCCTGCCACTGATGCCCGCAATCCACGCATACCCGCTGGTTGATCGCGAGGTGTGCGACCACGATCACGGCGATCATGATTCCGGCAACGATCGCGGCATTGAGATGAAACACGAGCACGGCCGGAATCGCCAGCGCGACGAGCACGAGGTAGACGATCCAGATCGCGTTGCCGCCGCGACGCGTTTTTTCGGAGCCGCAGTTGGGACATTCCATATCCTTTGGACTGCGGCGGCTACGCCGCCGCTTTTCTATACAGTGTCATACGGTGTGAGAAAGCGGCGGCGCAGCCGCCGCAGTCCAAAGGATAAACTCTGAAAATGGATCTCGGAATCAGCAACCGCGTCGCGATGGTCGCCGCCGCCAGCAAGGGACTCGGACGCGCAACCGCGGAGGCGCTGCAGGCAGAAGGCTGCCGGGTCTCCGGTCTCGCGCGCTCGATCGAAGCGTGGAACGACGACATGCTTGCCGTCCGCGGCGACATCTCGAATGCGGAAGACGTGCAGCGCTGGGTCGATGAGACGATCGCGAAGTTCGGGCAGGTCGACATCCTCGTCACGAACACCGGCGGTCCGCCTGCGGCTCCGTTCATGAAGCTGACCGAAGAAGAGTGGCGCGGGGGCATCGACTCGACGCTGATGAACGTCGTGCGTCTCTGCAAGCTCGTGATTCCGGACATGCAGAAGCGGAGGTGGGGGCGCATCGTGAACCTCACGTCGTTCGTCGCGAAGCAACCGATCGAGCTCCTGACGATCAGCTCCACGTTGCGCGCGGGATTGTCGGCGCTGACGAAAACGCTCGCCGATCAAGTCGCGCGCGACGGGATTCTCGTCAACGCGATCCTGCCAGGCCATTTCCTCACCGACCGCCAACGCCACCTCGGCGAGATTCGCGCCGAACAGCAGGGCATCACACTCGACGAATACTTCGCGAAGACGGAAGCGGGGATCCCCATCGGACGCTACGGACGCGCCGAGGAGCTCGCGAACGTGATCGCGTTCCTCTGCAGCGAGCGCGCGTCGTATCTCACCGGCGCGTCGATCCAGGTCGACGGCGGGTTAGTGCGCTCGACGTTCTAGAAAGTGGAGGACAGGCAATCCTGCCTGTCCATGGACAGACAAGATTGTCTGTCCTCCACTTGTCTAGGCGTCTTTGCGGAGACCGCGCTCGCGCTGCTTCAACAACGAATCAAGTGTCATTCCGAGCCGCGTAGACGGCGAGGAATCCCCGGCGTAAGGACGCTGCTCGCTTCGTCGGCGGGGGATCCTTCGCCGTCTTCGCGGCTCAGGATGACATATTTGTTTTGACGTCGAAGTACGACGACCAATCAATCCCAACTCGTCCCGTTCATCTTCGCCACGATCTTCGCGACTTCGATGTAGTCCGCGCCTTCGCCGAGCTCGTTCAGCGACGCGGTGAAGAGCTGTTGCGTGAGCGCGAGCATCGGCGTCGACGCGTGCTGCTGATGCGAGAGCGCGTTGGCGATGCGGATGTCCTTGTCGTGATGCGCGAGCTTGAATACGAGCGGCCACTTGTGATCGCGGAGACGCATCGGAAGAAGATTCTCCGATGCGTTCGAGCGTCCGCTGCCGGCGTTCGTCACTTCGAGTGCGGTCTTGATGTCGATGCCGAGGCGCTTCGCGAGGAGCAGGCACTCCGAGGTGATCCACACCGTTGCGCCCATGATCGAGTTCGTCAGCACCTTGATCGCGTGACCCGCGCCGACGTCGCCGACGTGAATCAGCGTCTTGCCGTTGAGTCGCAGCACTTCTTTCGCGCGCTCCACGTCCTCCGCCCGCCCGCCCATCATGATCGTGAGCGTCGCGTTCTCCGCGCCGACGACCGCGCCCGTCACCGGCGCGTCGACGAACGCGACGCCTTTTTCCGCGAGCCGCTTCTCCGTCTCGCGGCTCACGTTCGGATCGCCGCTCGTGGCATCGATCCACAACGTTCCCGTTTTCAGATGCGGCAATAACGGATCGACGATCTCGTCGACCTCTTTGCTGGTCGGCAGCATCGTGACGATCACCTCGGCATTCGCACACTCTGCGAGATCGTTCGCGAGCTTCGTCCCATGCTCGCGCGCGTGCCGCTCCGCTTTCTCGCGCGTGCGATTCCACACCGTTACGTCGTGTTCTTTCGAGAGATGGCGCGCCATGGGATAGCCCATCGCACCGAGTCCGATGAATGCGATCTTCATGGGCGCGAGAGTAGGCGCAAAGGCTCATAGGCGCAAAGGCGCAAAGTGGAACCGCTCGCGACGATCTCCTTTGAGCCTTTGCGCCTATGAGCCCATGAGCCTTTACGCCTATGCTTCGCCCATGACCTTCGACGAAACCTACCGCGCCGCCTTCGGCTTCACCGACCCCGCCCTCGATGTCGGCCGCGTTCTTCGCGAGGGCTCGCCCGCCGCGGAGCTCGCAGTGAAGATTCCGCTGCGGATGATGAACCGGCACGGTCTCATCGCCGGTTCGACGGGCACGGGGAAGACGCGCACGCTGCAACTGATCGCCGAAGACTTGTCGCGCAACGGCGTTCCCGTTTTTCTCGCGGACGTGAAGGGCGATCTCGCCGGGATGTGCGTGCAGGGCGAATCGAACGAGCGCCTCAACGCGCGGCGCGTGCATCCAGCCGAGGCGTTTCCGGTCGAGTTCTTCAGCCTCACCGGAAATCGCGGCATTCAGTTGCGCGCGACGGTCTCGTCGTTCGGCCCCGTCCTCCTCGGCAAGGTGCTCGATCTCACCGACGTGCAGCAGAGCGTCCTGGCGATGGTCTTCAAGTACTGCGACGACCGCCGCATGCCGCTCCTCGACTTTGACGATCTCCGCGACGTTCTCAATTACCTGGTTACCGACGGCAAAGACGATTTGAAGCAGTACGGCGGCATGTCCGCGGCGACGGTCGGCGTGCTGGTGCGCAAGATGGTCGAGCTGGAGCAACAGGGCGCGGCGAAGTTTTTCGGCGAGCCGGAGCTCGACATCAACGACTTGATGCGCGCCGTGCCTACGCAAAACGGCATCCGCGGCATCGTGAACATCCTTTCGCTCGCCGACGTGCAGGACAAGCCGCGCCTCTACTCGACCTTCCTGATGTGGCTCCTCGGCCAGTTCTATTTCAAGATGCCGGAGGCCGGCGATCCCGACAAGCCGAAGCTGGTGTTCTTCTTCGACGAAGCGCATCAGCTGTTCGACGACGCGTCGTCCGCGCTCGTCGAGCACATCGAACAAGTCGCGCGTCTCATCCGATCGAAAGGGATCGGCGTCTTCTTCATCACGCAGACGCCGAAGGACGTCGACGAAGACGTGCTGGCGCAGCTCGGCAATCGCGTGCAGCACGCGATCCGCGCGTTCACGCCGAAGGATGCGAAGAACATCAAGGCGACGGCGTCGACGTTTCCGCCGAGTGAGCACGTCGACGTTCCGAAATCGCTGACGTCCCTCGGCATCGGCGAAGCGCTCGTCAGCGTGCTCGATCCGAAAGGCGTTCCGACGCCGGTCGCGCCGGCGCAAGTCCTCGCGCCGTCGTCGTGGATGTCGGCGATCGACGACGCGCAATATCAGCGTGTGATCTCCGCGTCGACGCTCAACGCGAAGTATTCGACGGCGATCAATCGCGAGAGCGCGCACGAGATCCTGCAGGCGAAGCTTGCGAAGAGTGCGGAGGCGGAGCCGCCGCAACCGAGCGAAGGAGACGACTTCGATTGGCGGCAGAGCGCGCCGGCGGCGCGTTCTACATCGCGTAGGAAATCTACGACGCTGAGCACGTCGGGAGCACGCAGATCCTCACGATCGACGGCGGAACGGGTGTTCGAGTCTGCAGCCCGTGGAGTGGCGAACCAGGTGGGACACGAAGCGGTGCGGGCGTTGAAGCGAGGACTGCTCGGGATGTTGAAGTTCTGAGATGTCGGTCGAGACCCTCCGGCTCGCGTTGCAGAGAGAGAGAGGTAGCTTCAGCAAATTCCACGGAGGCACGCCCATTCGCCCGCTCTTCCGTGGTTGGGTCCGAGGTGGGCGCGAAACTGAAGGGTCTCGATAGACATCTCAAAGATCTGGACAAGAAAAAAGGGGCGTTACGCCCCTTTGTTGCCGCTTTTCCGGCCCGATTGCTACCCGGCGAGCAATCTACATCTGTGTCCTGCTCAATGTAGTGAGCTGGATCACAAAACTCAAGCGTTGTTTTTGTACCAGTCCGCGTTGATCTGGGTGTACTGCTTCCACTGGTCGGGAACGAGGTCGGCCGGAAAGATCGCCTGGACCGGACAGGCCGGCTCGCACGCCCCGCAGTCGATGCACACTTCGGGGTCGATGTAGAGCATGGTTGCCTCGGCGAAACCTGTTTCGTCCTTGCGCGGGTGGATGCAATCGACGGGGCAGACATCGACACACGCGGTGTCCTTCGTGTTGATGCACGGCTCAGCAATCACATAGGCCATCTGGGGTCATTTCCTCCGACCGTAGGTTCGCGCATTGTAACTCGTCATCCTGAGCGTAGCGAAGGATCTCAGGTTACGCAGCACGAGATCCTTCGCCGTCTTCGCGGCTCAGGATGACGGCCTTTCGGCCGTCACTCGTTCCAGCGCCGAATCGACTCGATCATGTAGTCGTTGCCCATGAACGAGACGATGTCGCCGGAGGCGTGGCCGATGAGTTTTTTCGCGACGTCGGATTGATTCGAGTAGACGCCGTGCTCGGGATCGGACTCCCACGGACCGAGGATCGTGACGTCGCGGCGGACGTCTCCGTTGGAGAGCTCGATCTTCGTGCCGACGCGCGCGACGCTCGTGTCGATCTGCGCCGGATCGAGGACGCGCACGCGCGAGATCTCGCCGGCGAGCTCGCCGACGCGCGCGGACAAATACTCAGCGCGCTGCCGCGCTGCCTTGTATTCGAAGTTCTCGCGCAGATCGCCCATCTCGCGCGCGGCCTGCAAGGCCTTCGAGTTCGCGGGAATCTCGACAGCCTTGAGGTGCGTGAGCTCCGCGCGTTTTTTCTCGAGTGAATCCGCGGTCGCGTAGACCGGCTCCTCCTGCGGCTCGCGCAGCGTCGGATACTTCATGTGCGCGGCCTGCTTGAGCGTGTCGCGGCGATACTCCTCGAGCGCGCCGTAGCGGTCGAGCGTCTCGACAAGCTTGCGCGCGCCTTCTTCGTTCTCCTGCCCCATCACGATGCGGACGGCCAGTCCGCCTTTGTCGAACAAGTCCTTGAGCCGCGCGCGCACCGGCGCGAACTCGTCGTGCGTCAGCGCGTCGAGGAGCTGAAAGAGCAGGTTGTAATTCGCGCGATCGCTCAGCGTCTCGTCATCGTGGAGGCGCTTGGCGAGCCAGTAGAACGCGTGCGGATGGCGGCGCGGATAGCGCAGCGTCTCGTCGAACAGGCGATCGCGGATGTCGTTCTGCCCCGCTTCTTCGAGCGCGTTCATGATGTTCGTGAGGATGCGCGGCTCGGAGTCGAGAAAAAACTCCTCGGCGTAGACCTTCGGCCAGTCGGGATGGTTCTCGCGCACGACGGCCAGCGCTTTCTCGCGCATCGGCTTGTCGTTGATGGCCGCGATCGTTCGCGACGCCATCGCGCCGCCGAGGAGAGAGGACGCTTCCAGCGGCGACGTGTACGTGCCGGGCAATGACTCGAGTGTCGTCAGAATCTGCCACGCCATCGCCGCGTCGGTGCGCGCGATCCTGGCCGCTTCTGTTGCGAGCGCGGACGAGAACGCGTTCGCCAACTCTTTGCTGCGGCCGCTGTGCTTGCGCGCGAGCTCGAGCTTCGTTTTCGCATCCGCGCGATCGAAGTCGCGGCGGATCGCCGCTTCGGCGTCGGACTCCGATCCCGCGAACGCATATGTCGCCTTCGCGCCGGTGCCGCTCGTGATGACCTGCGGATTCTTTCTCGCCGACGTCCACCACGAGTTCCACTTCTCCTGGGGAACAATGCCGATCACCGCGTCGCGCACTTCCGACATCACCATCGGACGTCCGAAGCTCTGGAGAATGCGCGCGAAGAATTCGGGCGGCGAGTCTTTCGCTGCCGCCTTCAACTTCTCGCCGTTCGTGAACTTCTCGCGCAGCACGTGGCCCTCGGGCAGCGGCATGAGAAACTTCGCGGCCGCGCCGAGAGGAACGGAGACGCGTTTGTCTTTTTCGAAATCGAGGCGGCAGATGCCGAGCTCCGGATTCAGCTCCGTCACGCATCCGGCGCCGCGGCCGGTCATGAAGAAGCACTGCCCTTCGTCGTACGTGAGCCACGTCTCGATCTTGTCCGCGCGCTCGACGGGATTGCTCTGCACGTCGGCGAAGCCGGCAAACTTGTACGCGCGCTCGAAGCTGCGATGCGTGCCGAGGCTCTTGCGCAGCGCTTCTTCGATCTGCGGACGCAGCTGCGCGGGATGTTTGGAAAGGCGGCCGAGCTCTTTCAGCACCGCGAGGCGCTGCGGCCAGAGGTGCTTGTCTTTGAGAGCGTCGGAGAGGAGACCGAGGAGCGTGTCCGACTGCGTGCGCTGCTCGGACTTGCGGAGCTGCTTGCCGAGATGAAGAAAAGTGTCGACGTCCTTCGGGTCGCTCTCGATCTGGTTCATCCAGAGCGACTCGAGCTCATCGAACTTTTTTTGTTGGATCAGAACCTGCGCGTCTTCGCGAAAACCCATAGAAGGTGCGCATTGTATTGAACTAGTGGCGCAGTTTCACAAGTGCTTTGAATACGTCGAACGGCAGCTCTTCGGCGTGGACGATCTGACGGAGATGGTGCAGCGAAGTGCGCCGCTCCTTCACATCGCTGAGAGAAATATTGTGCTTCCGCAGGAGGTCGTGTGCTTTCTGTTCGTGCATGGTGCCGCGTCGAACGGGCTGGGCCAGGGAGCTATTCCCCCTTCGTCATCCTGAGGCGCGGAGACGCCGAAGGATCTCGTGCGACGCAAACGTCTCGCATTCAGAGATCCTTCGCCGTCTTCGCGGCTCAGGATGACGATGCCGTCACCTTCAATTCCGCCAAGATCTTCTCGTGCACGCCACCAAAGGCGCCCGACGACATCACGAGAACCACGTCCCCGTCTTTTGCGTCCCGTGCAACCCGCTTCGCAATGTCGTCAATGTCGTCGATCTGTTCTGTCGGCACGCTGAGGCTCTGCATGATCGCCGGCACCGACATCATCTTGTCGAGTCCGTAGCGTGTCTCGTAGCGCTGCAGGTGAAAGATCGGTCCGATGATCACGCGGTCGGCGTTGGCGAACGCGTCGATGTAGCCGCTCTCGAATTCCTTGCGCGACGACGAGATCGAGCGCGGCTCGAAGAGCGCCCAGATGCGCTGCCCCGGATAACGGTCGCGCGCGCCTTTGAGCGTCGTCGCGATCGCGGTCGGATGATGCGCGAAATCGTCGATGACCGTGACGCCGCGCTCGGTACCGCGTACTTCCATGCGCCGCTTGATGCCCTGGAAGGTCTCGAATCCTTTTTGAATGTCGGCATCGGAGACGCCGCGCAACTTCGCGATCACCGCGTCGGCGAGCGCGTTGAGCACGTTGTGTTTTCCGGAGAGCGTCGTGCGGAAACGCGCCCACTCCTTCCCTTCCCACCACGCCGTGAACTCCGTTCCCTCCGGATGCTCGGCAGCGTCCATCGCGAACGCGTCGCACTTGCGGTCCCAGCCGAACGTCACCCAGCGCGCAACCGCGTTGCCGCGCAGTCCCATCACGTGCTCGTCGTCGCCGTTGGCGACGATCACATCCTCGCGCGCGACGCGCTCGACCGCCACGCGGAACGCGGCGATGATCGCATCGAGATTCGCGTAGATGTCGGCGTGATCGAACTCGATGTTGTTCACCAGCAGCGTGTTCGCGCGGTAGTGCAGAAACTTCGGTCCCTTGTCGAAGAACGCGGTGTTGTACTCGTCGCCCTCGATGACGAAGTCGGGTCCGTCGCCGAGCTTGAAGTTCTGATTGAAGTTGAGCGGGATGCCGCCGACGACCATGCCGGGATCGCGTCCCGCGGCCTCGAGCATCCACGCCATCAGCGACGTCGTGGTCGTCTTTCCGTGTGTGCCGGTGATGACGATCGAGTGTTTGCCTTTGATGAAGAGGTGATAGATCGCCTCCGGCATCGACGTGTACGGCAGGTCCATCTCCACCGTCGCGGCCGCCTCGGCGTTGGTATTCGCCGCGGCATTGCCGATCACCACGAGATCGGGACGGAACGTTTCCAGATGCTCCTTCGTATACTCTTCGAGCACGGGAATCCGCAGTCGTTCGAGGTATGTCGACATCGGCGGATAGATGTGCTCGTCGGATCCCGAGACTTCGTACCCGCGCTGCTGGAGCATCCCGGCCAGCGAGGCCATCGCCGTCCCGGAGATACCGATCAGGTAAACGCGTTTTACGTTGGGGATTTCAGTGAGGTGCGGCATCGGTCGTCACTTCGCAAATATCATGCTTTGAACCGAGATGGCAGATCGCGGATGGCAGATGGCAGAGCACGAACAGCGTTTTTTCGCCATCTGCCATCTGCCATCCGCCATCCAATCAAGGGGAATGGCCGTTTTCACGCCGGTGTTCGGAACGCTGGCCTGACCAACAGGTCTTCTAAACCACAGGAGGGTTTCGCGCAATGTCGAAGCGATTGGTTTTCATCACGCTCGCGGTTCTGATGCTCACGGCATCTTTTGCTGCCTTCGCCGAGGATGAGGTGAAGGGCCCGCGGCTCACCCTCGTCGATCCGCTGAAGGATTTCGGCACGGTTGCCAAGGGAGAGAAGCTGGAATGGTCGTTCCTGGTGAAGAACACCGGCACGACGGACCTGGAGATCATCGCCGCGAAGCCGACCTGTGGCTGCACGGTCGCCGACTTCGACAAGATCATCAAGCCGGGCGCGACCGGAAAGGTGTCGGCGCACGTCGATACCACCAACTTCGCCGGCCCGATCAACAAGGGCATCACGATCGAGACGAACGATCCGACGACGCCGAACGCGCAGGTGACGATCACCGCCGTGGTGAAGCCGTTCGTCGAGGCGTATCCGGCGGGCTTCATCCGCTTCAACATGCTGCAGGGCGACTCCGAGAAGCAGTCGGTGACGCTCTACTCCGACGAGACCGAGCCGTTCCAGATCACGAAGGTCGAGTCGCCGCAGGAGTGGATCAAGGTCGACGTCAAGAAGAATGAAGGCCTCGACGTCATCCCGAACGTCGGACGCGAAGGTCAGAACCAGTACAAGCTCGACGTCACCGTCGGCGGCCCCGACTCCAAGGTCGGCCCGCTCGCCGAGAAGGTCCACGTGTTGACCAACTCCAAGCACCAGCCGGAGTACTGGATCAGCGTGACCGGCGTGGTCCGCCCGTCCATCCGCGTCGAGCCGACCGCGCTCAACTTCGGCGAAGTCGCTCCGAGCGACGCCGCCGCGACGCGCATCATCATGCTCCGCTCGAACGACCTCAAGACGCCGGAGTCCTTCCAGGTGACGAAGGCCGAGTCGAACGTCCCGGGCGTCAGCGTCTCGGTCGCGCCAAGCGCGAACAAGGGCGAGTACGAAGTGACGGTGCAGGTCGACAAGGCCGCGAAGAGCGGCGCCCTCGACGGCACGGTCACGATCCAGACGAACGACAAGGTCCATCCCGTGGTGACGATCCCCGTAAAGGGCATGGTCAAAACCGCGAGCGTGGCAACGAAGTAAGTTTCGACAAACGCGAAAAGTGAAGCGGCGGGCTTTAGCCCGCCGTTTTCTTTTGGTGTGGGGCAGGCTTTCCAGCCTGCCTCCCGGGGCGCAGGCTGGAAAGCCTGCGCTACACCACGACCGAGATCCCTGTCCCATCCCCGAGAGGCAGGATGATCGTGAGCAATCGCGGATCATTCGAGATGCGCTTGTTGAACGCGCGCAGCGCGTCCGTCGGGCCATCGTGCGTGCCCGCCGCGACTTGTCCCTTCCAGAGCAGGTTGTCGCAGACGATCACGGCGTCACGCGCGACCTTCGGCAGCAGCGCGTCGAGGTAGTCGCCGTACTCGGTCTTCACGCAGTCGATGAAGACGAAGTCGAATGGGCCGGTGAGGCGCGGGATCACGTCGAGCGCAGCGCCTTCGTGGAAAACGACGCGGCACGGCAGCTGCGCTTCGCTCACGAACCGCTTCGCGGTGGTGAGCGTGTTGTGGTCGATCTCGATCGTCTCGATCACCGCCTCGGAATCGCTCTCGCGTCCGAGGACGATCACCGAGTAGCCGATGTTCGTACCGACTTCGAGAATGCGCCGCGGCCGTTTCATCCGCACGATCGTCCGCATCAGCTGCGTGACTTCGGGATCGGCGATCGGATGATTGTTCTCATCCGCGAATTTCTCCATCTCCTCGAGCAGCGCGTCGCGCGGCGGAAGCAGCGACTCGAGATACTCCCCCTGATTGCGCCGGAGGATGGCGTCCACACGTTCTTTCATGGGGGAGAGATTCTAAACGTTGTCAGGCCGCGATCTGAATCATCTCCGTGTCGCGGCCGATGCGCGCGCGGTAGCCGCGCCAGGTGATCTCGTTCGAGAAAAACGGCACGAACCACGTGTACAGCATGATGAGATCGAGCAGCGGTACGGCCGCGAGCTGCTTCCACGTCAGGTGCGCGAGCGTGGAGCGATTGAGCGCGATGAATTGCAGGTAGCGGACGATCAATACGCCGAGGAGGAGCTGCGGCGCGGCGAACGCGGCGAGGATCGCGAACGGAAGCGGATTCGTGAGCATCTCGCCGCTCGAAATTCGCGAGCGTGCGCGCGAGCGCGTCCGGCGATCGTGCGCGCCAACGGAACGAGGCGCACCGAGGAAGTCGACGTCGACTACCCGGCGAACTACTACACGCAGACGGAGTCGAGCCAGCTCCTCGGCTTCGCGCTGCAGGCCGGCGAGTACGTCGTCGTGCGCATGGGCACCGGAGCGGCGTTCGTCTACAGCTCGATCGTCGACAACGTCTCGCAGGACCCGAGCGTGCAGTTCGCGTCGGTCGTGAAATGAGCGCCGCGCGCATCTGCTCGAAGGCAAAGAAGCGGAGCTCCAAGGTAAAGCGTTGACAAGCGAGTCAAGCGGTTTGATTCACGCGTCAATGACTTTGCCCCGCGAAGCAAGGGAGCTTGATTCGCGCGACAACAAGCTCGCTCCGCGCGACAACAAGCTCGCCCTGCGCGACAACGGGGCTTGATTCGCACGGCAACAAACTTGATTGGCGACCAATCGATTTTGATTGGCGAGGCAATGGAGCTTGATTGTCGCGACATGGGGGCTTGATTGTCGCGAAATGGCAATTGATTGTCGCGACAGCACCTTTGCCTCGCGAGGCAAAAGGTTTGATCCCTCGCGCCTTGCAATTCGACGTGCGAGGCTGGCTTCTGACCACGCCAGGCAAGGAATCTTGTCTCACGAGGCAATGGGGCTGGTCTCGCGCATCAAAAAACTCGCCTCGCCAATCAAAGATCATGTCGCGACAATCAAGCACGTATGTCACGCCAGGCAAGGAGCCTTATCTCGCCCATCAAAGATGTTCACTCGGCAGGCAGACGCTTTGATTGGTGATTCAAAACCATTGACCCATCTGATCCGCATACCGGCGAGGTGAAGGCACGACGATCACTCTGTCGGTTCACGGCGATCCTACCGTATCGACGACACCGCTTCCGTTCGTCCGCCATCACTGACGCACATAGCGCAGGTGTGTGGCGGCTGGTCCGTCAAGAACCCTGTCAATGCGAAACTGCGGCCCGGGCTCGCGCAGGTTCTCGAAGAGACGCCGTCCGCCGCCGAACAACACGGGTGCCAGCGCGATTTCCAGCTCGTCGACGACACCCAGGTTCAGATACTGCTGGATCACATCCGCTCCACCCGCGATTCGAATATCCCGACTGCCCGCGGATTCCCGAGCCAGTTCCAGGGCACGCTCAGGCCCGTCATTGATGAAGTGAAAGGTCGTCCCACCGGGGCGCGCCCACGGTTCGCGTTTCTCATTGGTAAGAACGTAGACCGCTGTGTGAAACGGAGCATCCTCCGGCCAGGCGCGCTCGCCCTGGTCGAACATTCGCTTACCCATGATGTTGGCGCCGATGCGCTCCGTGGTGCTGCGAACCAGGTCATTGACCGGGCCGGTCTCTCCCCCTGGTCCGAACTTGAGGTTCTCGCGGAAGTACTGCTGATTGAGGAGCCAGCCCATCAGCGCACCCCACTTGGCGCCCCAGTTCTTGTACCCGGGATTCTCCATGGTCATTCCTTCCGGTGCCATGTAGCCATCGAGGCTAAGTCCGATGTTGACGAATACTTTGCTCATGTTGCGAGGGTGTAAATCACGCGTCAATTCGCAGTTTCCAGCGAGCGTACATACGCGTCCGCAACGTCGAGCTCTTCTTCCGAGAACACGGTGATGCCGCGCGCGCGGAGCAGCGCCGTCGTCACGCCGTCGCCCGCGATCTTCGTGCTGGTGAACGTCCCGTCGTAAACAACACCGCTTCCGCACGACGGACTGTTGCTCTTCAAGATCGCCACGCGCACGTCGTGACGCTTCGCTTCCTCCGCCGACGCGATCGCGCCGCGTTCAAACTCGCGCGTGACGTCGCGACCCTGATTCGTCATCACGCGGCGCGCGCCGTCAACGTGCACGATCTCCGACGGAGGACGCGGCGTTCCGAGTCTGCCGAGCATTTCCGGACACACAGATACAACCCGTCCTTCGTCGATCCAGCGTTGAAGAACAGCGTGATCACACTTCTTGTCGCGCGCGTCGTGACGCACGGGCGAGCCGAGGAGACAGGCGCTGACGAGGATCTTGATCACGGGGGGATGATAGCGCTGTGCTGCGCTGTGGGCAGCTGCGCGGATGGCGGATGGCGGATGGCGAGGTTCGGTGCGAAGTGCGAAGAAGTTTCTTCATTCGTAATTCGCACCTCGAGCTTCGAACTTCAACTCCTCGCCATCAGCGAAGCTGCCATCTGCCATCTGCCATCTGCGAAGCTGCCATCAGCGTAGCCGCCACCAGCGAAGCCCTTACTCAATCACCACGTTCCCCACATCCACCGTCGGATACTTCATCCTGAACTTCTTCATCGTCTCGATCACCACCGAGCCGATCACGTAATTGCGATACCACTTTCGGTTCGCGGGGACGATGTACCACGGCGCGTGATCGGTCGTCGTTTTCTCGAGCGCGTCTTCGTACGCTTTCTGATATTCGTCCCACAGCTTCCGCTCTTCGAGGTCGCCGGCGTTGAATTTCCAGTGTTTTTGCGGGTCGGCGACGCGTTCCTGGAGGCGCTCTTTCTGTTCGTCTTTGCTGATGTGCAGGAAGAACTTGAGGATGGTGGTGCCGCTCTCGGTCAGCATCCGCTCGAAGTCGTTGATCTGCTCATAGCGCTGGCGCCAGACGTCTTCAGGCACGAACTCGTGCACGCGGACGATGAGGACGTCTTCGTAGTGGCTGCGGTTGAAGATGACGATCTCGCCGTTGCCGGGAACTTGTTGATGGATGCGCCAGAGAAAGTCATGATCGAGCTCGGGCGCCGTCGGTTTCTTGAACGACGCCACGCGCACGCTCGCGGCGTTGAAGCCGTCCATCAGGTAACGGATCGTGCCGTCTTTGCCCGCCGTGTCCATCCCCTGCAGGACGATGAGCAATCGGCGGCGATGCTCGGCCCACATCAGCTCCTGCAGCTCGTCCAGCGTCGTGCGCATCTTGTCGCGCTTCTCTTCCGCGGCGGCCTTCGATCCGCGAAAGTCGGGAGTGGCGTCTGGATCGATGTCGTGCAGCCGCACCTTCTCGCCGGACTCGAGTTTTCCCCACTTCTTCATGACGGCGGTACGCTTCGCACGCCCGAGCGAGCGATGTCAAGAACAAAATCGAATGACGCGATTTTTTACACGCTCTCCACACACGTTACAGCCCAATATGAACAGACTGTCGCCCATGCGAGCGATCTACACGTGGTCCGGCGGCGCGTTGCAGAAATCGGGAGCGGTCTCGGAGCCGCATCTGCGCGCGTGGGAATATGAGATCACGTCCGATGCGGCGTGGACGGCGAGCAACGACGAGGACGAGACGGTGCGCCTGTGGCGCACGCGGCGTCCCGACCTTGCTCCGCCGGAGTTGTGGGTGGGCGACCGCGAAGCCTGAGCGGTCGCCGGACGGCGAGTTGATACGGCGAGTTGATACGATCCCATGGTGGCGACCACTGACGTCGCGCCGGGCGAGTTCTTCAACCGCGAGCTGAGCTGGCTCGAGTTCAACCGGCGCGTGCTCGCCGAGGCGGAAGACGAGCGCGTGCCGCTGCTCGAGCGCGTGAAGTTCCTCAGCATCGCCGCGAACAATCTCGACGAGTTCCTGATGGTGCGCGCCGGCGCGATCCACGCGCTGATCGAGAGCGGCATCCGCGAGCGGTCCGTCGACGGGCTCACGCCGAAGCAGCAACTCAAAGCGATCCGCGCGCGCGTGAAGTCGTTCCTGCGCGAAATGCACGCGGTGTACGAAGACGTCGCGACCGCGCTGCGCGGCGTCGGCGTGCGCATCGGAACCGTGAAAGGCGCGACGAAGAAACAGGACGCGGCGCTCGCGGAAGAATTTGAAGCACGCATCGCGCCCGTGCTCACGCCGCTGGCGTTCGATCCCGCCCACCCCTTCCCCTTCCTCGCCAGTGGCGCTCTCACGCTCGCCATCGTCCTCGGCAGCGACGGCGAGACACACATCGCCTTCATCCGCGTCCCGCCGACGCTGCCGCGCTTCATCGCGCTGCCGGGGACCGCGGCGAGCTACATCCCGATCGAAGACGTGATCCGCCTGCATGTCGCGCGATTCTTCCCCGGTCTCAAAGTCGAGGAGGTCGTGCCGTTCCGCGTCATCCGCAACGCCGACATGCTTCTGCGCGAAGAGGACGAAGTCGAAGACCTGCTCAAGTCGGTCGAGACGGAGCTGCGACGGCGCGAGCGGAAGGAAGTCGTCTGGATGGAGATCGGCCGCGACGCCAGCGACTTCATCGTCGCGCTCCTGCAGAACGAGCTCGAAGTCGAGCGCGAGGACACGTGGCTTTCCGCGCGTCTGCCGAAGCTCGGCGATCTGATGCAGATCTACACGCGCATTGACAAGCCGTCGTTGCGCGACGAGCCGTTCAATCCGCGCATGCCGGCGGAGCTGGCGACGAGCGGCGACATGTTCTCGATCATCCGCGCGACGGACGTGCTGCTACATCGCCCGTACGACTCTTACAGCGCGGTCGTCGAATTCCTTCAGAGCGCGGCCGACGATCCGAACGTCGTCGCGATCAAGCAGACGCTCTATCGCAGCGGCCCGGAGTCGGTCGTGGCCGAGGCGCTCGCGCGCGCGGCCGAGCGCGGGAAACAGGTGACGGTGGTCGTCGAGCTGCAGGCGCGCTTCGACGAGGCGCGCAACATCGTCTGGGCGCGGCGGCTCGAAGAGGCGGGCGTGCAGGTGGTGTATGGACTCGTCGGCATCAAGACGCATTGCAAGATCTGTCTCGTGGTACGCAACGAGGGGAACGAGCTGCGGCGATACGTGCACCTCTCGACCGGCAACTACAGCGCGGCGACCGCGCGGCTGTACACCGATCTCGATCTCTTCACCGCGCACCCCGATTTCGGCGACGACGCCGCGCAGCTGATGAACCTCCTCACCGGCTACAGCGCCGACACCGCGCAGGAAGTGTTTCAAAACCACGGGGCGGACTGGAAGTGGAAGCGCTTCGTCGCCGCGCCGATGCATTACCACGCGTGGGTGCTGTCGATGATCGAGCGCGAGGAGAAGCACGCGCGCGCGGGACGGCCGGCGCAGATCACCGCGAAGATGAACGCGCTCGTGGAAACGGAAGTGATCCGCGCGCTGTACCGCGCGGCGGCGGCGGGCGTGAAGATCGATCTCATCGTGCGCGGCATCTGCTGCCTCGTGCCGCGCGAGAACATCCGCGTCGTGTCGATCGTCGATCGCTTCCTCGAGCACAGCCGCATGTTCGTGTTCCGCAACGGCGGCGCGACCGAGGTGTGGATCGCAAGCGGCGACTGGATGCCGCGCAATTTCTTCAGCCGCATCGAAGTCGCGTGGCCCGTCCTCGGCGCCGCGCTCTGCGACCGCATCGAGCACCAGATCCTCGCGACGAGTCTCTCCGACGACGTGAAAGCATGGCGACTCCAGCCGGACGGCACCTATCGCCGCCGCAAGTCCAGTGCACGCGGCGTACGCAGCCAGCAACGCTTCATCGAGATCGCGCGCGCGGAAGCAGTGCGGATCCCGCGGTATGACGAGGCGATCAAGCGGCCGGGGGTGGCGCGGCGGAAGGCGAAGAGGAAGAAAGGCTCATAGGCTCATGGGCTCATAGGCTCATGGGCTCATGGGCTCATGGGCTCATGGGCTCATAGGCTCATGGGCTCATGGGCTCATAGGCTCATAGGCTCATGGGCTCATGGGCTCATGGGCTCATGGCTTCTATGAGCCTTTGCGCCTATGAGCCTGTGAGCCTGCTTTCGCCTTCTTCCTCCGAATCCGCGGTGCTTCTTCAATCGACTCGTCGTACGGTCCCATCGCCACGGCCTCGGCGCGGGTGACGTCGATGAAGCGTTGTTGCGCGGAGAACGTTCCGTTCGAGCGGATCCAGCTGCCGTCGGGCTGCAGGGTCCACGAGGATGCGCTGTCCTGCAGGACGATCTCGAAGATCTGGTCGGCTTGCTCGCGCACGCCCGGGTCGCGCAGGGGGAACATGACTTCGACGCGGCGGTGGAAGTTGCGCGGCATCCAGTCGCCGCTGGAGAGGAACGTCTCGGGGTTGCCGCCGTTCTCGAATCGGATGATGCGCGAGTGCTCGAGGAAGCGGTCGACGACGGAGACCACGCGGATGTTCTCGCGCGGCACGAGGCAGCAGATGCCGCGCACGATGAGATCGATCTTCACGCCGAAGGACGCGGCGCGGTAGAGCGCCTCGATGATCAGGGGATCGACGAGCGCGTTGAGCTTCGCCGCGATGCGCGCCGGCTTCTTGTCCTTCGCATGCTTCGTCTCGCGCTCGATCTTCGCGAACAGCACCTTCTGATACTCGAACGGCGCGATCACGAATTCCTTCCACTGCGGGCGCGGCCCCTGCCGTTCCAGCACCTGCGACAGACTGGCCTTGCTGAATCCGGTCAACACGTTGACGAGCTGCGAGGCCTCGTGGCCGAACGTCTCGTTCGCGGTCAGCAGATCGAGATCGGTATACGCGCGCGCGGTGTCGGTGTTGTAGTTGCCGGTCGAGAGGTGGACGTAGTGCCGCAGCCGCCCCTCTTCCGCGCGCACGATCACGCACACTTTCGCGTGCGCCTGGATGCCGACGAGCCCGTACACGACCTGCGCGCCGGCGTCGTGCAGGCGCTCGGCGAGCGCAATGTTGCGCTTCTCCTGGAACCGCGCCTGCAGCTCGATCACGACCGTGACCTGTTTGCCGTTGCGCGCCGCGAGCACGAGCTTGTCGACGACCGGCGACTGTTCGTCGGTCTGATACAGCGTCTGCTTGATCGCGACGACCGCGGGATCGTTCGCCGCCGCGTGCAGCAGCTCGATGATCGCGGTGAACGAGTCGTACGGGCGATGCAGCAGCACGTCGCCGTCGCGGATGATCGAGAAAATATCGGCGCTGGTGACGAGTCGCTGCGGCAGCCGCGGATTGAACGGCTGATACTGCAGCTTCGGATCGTCGACCGCGTCGCACAGATCCGCGAAGTCGCTCAGCTTCAGGAATCCGCTGATGCGATAGACATCCTCGGCGCGCGCACGCGTCCCTTCCATCAGCACGCCGAGGAGCTCGTCGCTGGCGCGCGCGTCGATCTCGAGACAGACCACCTGCTTCCGCTCGCGCCGCCGCAGCTCCGCTTCGACGGAGTCGCGCAGGTCTTCGATCTCGTCGTCGTCGATGCTCAGCTCGGAATTGCGAATCACGCGAAAGAGCACCGCGCGCCGCACTTTCAGCGCGGGAAAGAAATGATCGAGCTTCGCGACGAGCAGCGACTCGATCGCGACGAAGCGCCGCTCGCCGACGGGGATGAATCGCGGCACGAGCGGCGGCAGTTTGAACAGAACGACGTGCTCGCCGCCGCGCGCCGACTCGACGAGCACGGCGATGTTGAGCGTCTGGTTCGCGACGAACGGAAACGGATGTCCGGGATCGATCGCCAGCGGCGTGAGCAGCGGCGCGACGCGGTCGCGAAAGTAATCGCCGAGCCGCTTCTGCTCGTCGGCGGAGATCTCGGTGAACGATTGCACTGAGACGTCGTGCTCGCGCAGCGACGGCAGGATCTGCTCGTTGATGCAGCGGCTCATGTCATCGAGCAGCTCGCCCGCGCGTTTGCGGATCGCGGCCATCTGTTCGGACGGCAGCATGCCGTCCGGCGTGCGCTCGGCGATGCCGGCGTCGAGGAGATCGCGCGTTGCGCCCGCGCGCACCATGAAGAACTCGTCGAGATTTTTCGAGCAGAACGTGACGAAGCGCAGCCGGTCGAGCAGCGGCACCGCGCGGTCTTCTGCCTTCGCAAGAACGCGGCGGTTGTAGTCGAGACGGCTGAGCTCGCGGTTCAGCAGCGGAAGCGGGCTGGCTCCGGGCACCGCCCGCGATTCTAGTGCGGCACGCGCGGCGGCGGCGGACTTTACACGGATTTACGCGGGGCATGTCATCCTGAAGCGAACGACGTCTTCACCGTCATCCTGAGCCGCGAAGACGGCGAAGGATCTCTAAATGCGAAACGTTTGCGTAGTTAGAGATCCTTCGCTGTCTTCGCGGCTCAGGATGACGGTGTCGTCAGAAGCAGGATCGAACGAAGATGGCCTACGCGATCGAGCACGATGAGACGACGGGCGCTGCAATCGCGCGCATCGTGCGCGAACAGATCGCCCGGGCGCGCGAGCAGCTGACCGATCGCAAGGCGCCGGTCGAGAAGCGCGTGCATGACGCGAGAAAACGATTCAAGGAAATCCGCGCGGTGCTGCGCCTCGCGCGCGAGCCGTTCGGCGCGCAGTTCGACGTCGAGAACGCGTGGTACCGCGACGCCGGACACACGCTCGCCGGCGCGCGCGACGCCGACGCCGTGCTCGAGGCGCTGGAGAAACTCGCGAAGATAACGCCGTTGCCGGGCGCGACGCTGCGTCGCACGCGGAGGCTGCTCAAAAAGCGACGCCCCTCGGCGCACGAGTTGTCCGCGCACATCGACGGCGCGCTCGCGCTCTTGCAAACCGCGTTGGATCGCGTCGACTCGTGGCCGCCGCTCGCCGACTCGTTCGACACGATCGCCGACGGACTCGCGCGCACGTATCGCAACGGACGGCGCGCGATGAGAGTCGCCGTCGACACGAAACTGCCGGACGACTTTCACGAATGGCGCAAGCGCGTGAAGGAGCACTGGTACCACACGCAGCTCTTGCGTCACGTCTGGCCCGACGTGATGAAGCCGTACGCGACGGTGATGGAGACGATGTCGAAAACACTCGGCGATCATCACGACCTCACGGTGCTGCGCCGCGTCGTCGCATCCGACGCGCGTCACCTCGGCCGCCGCGCGTTCGTCGTGGCCATGCTCGACGCCATCGCCGCGCGCCAGCTCGAGCTTGAACGCGAAGCGGAGACGATCGGCGCGCGCGTGTACGCGGAGCCGCCGCGCCAGTGGCTGGCGCGAATGTCGAATTACTGGAGCACATGGCGCGGGAACTGATTTACGAGCCGGTGCGCGCGTCCGCGAATGCGCGCGTGATCGTCATCGGCGACATCCACGGATGCTTCGACGAGCTGACGGAATTGCTCGCGCGCGTCGAGCCGCGCCGCAACGATCTCGTCGTCTCCGCCGGCGACATCGTGACGAAAGGTCCCGCGCCCGCGCGCTGTCTCGATCTCTGGCGCGAGCGCGGCTATCGCGCCGTGCGCGGCAACAACGAGATCAAGCTCCTCGATGAGTCGAAGTCGCTGCTGCGGCTCTTCTCGCGCGACAGCCGCGACGTCTTGAAACGCCGCGATCTGCTGCGCTTCATCGCGTCGTGGCCGCTCGTCATCGACATCGAGAGCCACGACGTCGCGGTCGTGCACGGCGGCTTTCTCCCGCAGATGCAGGTCACGCAGGACGAAGTCGAGCGCGAGAAAGACGTCGTCCATCGCCTGCGCTGGATCCGCAAGTCGAACGGATCGTGGAAGTACGTGCCGAAGGAAAAGCGCCGCAAGGGCGACGTGCTGTGGTCCGAGAAATGGCGCGGCGACCGCTTCGTCGTGTACGGCCACACCCCGCTGCGCGAGCCGAAGTTCGACCGCTGCGCGCTCGGCCTCGACACCGGCTGCGTCTACGGCGGCTCGCTCACGGCGGCGATCCTCGAGAACGGCAAGTGGAAAACGGTGAGCGTGGCGGCGAAGAAAAAGTACGCGGAGTAGCGCAGGCTCCACACCTAGAGCAGCTCGCGCAGCGACTCCAGCACGCGGTCCGGCTTTGCCGCGAGGAGCGCGTCGCGATTCGGGTACCCGCCCGGAATCGCGATCGATCGCACTCCCGCGCCGCGCGCCATCTCGATGTCCTCAGGGCTGTCGCCGACGTACAGCGCGTCGCGCGCGGGGACGCCGAGGGATTCGAGGCAGCGCAGCAATCCCTCGGGGTGCGGTTTCTTTTGCGTGACGTCGCATCCGTAGACGCACGCGTGGATGTGCGCGGCGATGCCGTGCGTTTCGAGCTCGCGCGAGACGCGCACGCGGTTGCCGCTCGTCACGATGCCGGTCGCGATTCCGTTGGCGGTAAGGCCTTCGAGCACGCCGCGCGCGCCGTCCATCAGCGCGGTCTGTTCATCGGCGAAATTCGCGAGCCAGCGCTGGTCGGCCGCCGGCCAGTGCTCCTCCGGCAATCCGATCGCGCGGAACGTGTGATACCAGTTCGGCGAGTACGTACGCGTGTAGGTCACGCGATCGAATGGGATCGCGAAGGACTCGAAAGTGCGCACGTAGCAGCGAAAGGTCGCTTCCGCCGTATCGGCGAGCGTGCCGTCCCAATCGAACAGGACGGCACGCACCGATGAAAACTTCGCTACCAAAGCACCCGCACGGCCAGCTGCATCTGGCGCGGATCGCCGTTGCCGCTCTGGACCGTTCCGTCGAAGTTGAAGATGAGGTTCGTGACTTCGGGGCGGCGGAAATTCGAGGCATTGAAGAGATTGAAGACGTCGAGCGCCGGCTCGACCGTCACACCGCCGACTGCGAACTGCCGCGACACGCGGAAGTCGAACGACGAGAACTCATTGTCCTTGCGTCCGAGGTTGCGGCGCGTCACCGAGCCGTCCGGATTGATGCGGTCCTGCGGCGTCGCCGCGATGGCATTGAAGCGGGAATTTCCGAACTGGTCCTTGCCGCAATACGCCGCGCTCACGACGCAGGAGATCGACTGCGGCTGCGCGGAACGATAGGAATAACGGATATTGAGGTCGACGCCGTATGGCGCGTTCCACAAGAGCCAGGAATTGAAGCGATGGCGCTGGTCGCGATCGGAGTAGCCATATTCGGCCGCCAGGTCCGTCACCTTCGCATAGCGGAACGTAAACGGATCGCGCTCGTTGTCGTCGTCCGACATGTCTTTCGAATAGGTGTAATAGGCCTGGAATTGCACATTGTGCGACGGCCGCTTCGTGATGCCGAGCGTCACTCCCTTATAGAGGCTCTTCGCGGACGACTCGACCACGGTCAGCGTATTGATGCCGTTCGCTCCACCCGGCGCGAGCCCGCTGCCCCACGGCGATCCGAGAAGCGGATCGTTGCGGTTGATGAACCGCGTGATGTGCGAGCCCTTCGCATAGTTGTATTTCACGAGGAACGCGTAATCCTTGATCAGCTCCTGCTCCCACGACGCGCTGTACGACGTCGTGCGCGGATTCTGGAAGTCTTTATCGAACACGAACACGTCGGGGAGGAACGGCGCGCCGATCTGACTCGCGGGAATCAGGTTCGGATAGGCCGGCACCGGACCGAGAATCGCCGTCAGCGCGCTATTGCGGAAAATCGACTGGCCGCGGCTGCCGTTCGTGGAGCGCGTAGAAGCGAGGGAGAGGCCGGGAATGCGGCCATAGAAGATGCCGGCGCTGGCGCGGAACACCTTCTTGCCGTCGCCGCCCGGATTCCACGACAGGCCGAGGCGAGGCTGCCACATGTTGTAATCAGACGGGATTTTTCCATTGGACGGAAATTCCTGTCCTTTGCTGGTCTTGCCGATGAACGGCGCAAAGAACACTTTGTCGGCCGGCGTAATGGGGTCGGGCTCGATCTCCGCTTCCCAACGCACTCCGTATTGAACGTTCAAATTCGGATTGACCTGCCACGCGTCCTGAACGAAGACGGCCGGCTCGTTCTGCGGAATCTCCTGCGTGCCCGCTTCTTCGACGGACAGTCCGCCGACGCCGGCTTGCTGCAAATACAAGAGCACCGGGCCGGTAATGCTCGTTCCGGCAGGACACGTGCCATTCTGCGACGAACTGCCGTTCGAGCACTCGACGTAATTCGAATTGTGCAGGTAATTGAGGAATCCGTCGGTCGAGCTGAAGATGTAGCGGCCGTTGGCGAATCCGACGAACGTCTGAATGGAGTTGACGCGGTTGAATTCGGCGCCGAGCTTGATCGAGTGCGCGCCTTTGAGCCACGACACGTTGTCGTTGAACTGCACGCGCGTGTCGTAATACTCGACGGGGATGAAGAACGGCATGCCGAAGCGATAGGCGCTGCCGAAATCGAATGCCGTATCCGGCAGCGGGCGATTCTGTCCCGTGATGTTCGGTCCATTGTAGGGACGGGGACGGTCTTCGCGCGCGTACTGGAAGCGCAATTCGTTCAATAGATTGCTGGTGAACGTCGTGATCACGCTGCCGGTGCCGGCGTTCGAATAATCCTTTTCGATCGCATTGGCGCTGCGGCCCCAGGAGTCGACGTCGAACGTGCCGTTCTCCTGCTCCGACCACGTGTAGTTGTAGCGCAAGGTGACGAGGTTCTTCTGGCTCGCGTTCCAGTCGCCCTTCAACAGGAACACGCGCGCGTCGTTGGTGCGCGTAATGGGACCATTTTCATTGGGGCTGCCGAGCGCCGCCAGCGCATCGACGACGCGCTTTTCAATGCGGCCCAGCTCCGTCTGTTTCGTCGAATCGGCTTTCTGGAAATCGAGCGCGGTGAAGTAGAAGAATTTGTCGCGCACGATCGGGCCGCCGAGGGTGAATCCGGTCTGATACTGGTTGAAATCGAATTTCGGCGCTTCGCCGCCGGCCGGTTTCTTCGAGCGTCCGGACAACGCGTCGTTCTTGAAGACGAAATGCACCGTACCGGCCGATTGATTCGTGCCCGATTTCGTAATGACGTTGACGAAGCCCGACGTGGAGCGGCCGAATTCCGCGTTCGCGCCGTCGGCGACGACGACCAGCTCCTTGACCGCGTCGAGATTGAACGTAAATGCGGGGCGCTGGCCGCCGCGCTGTTCGCCGAAGAACGGGTTATTGAAGTCCGCGCCGTCGACGGAGATATTGTTGGAAATACCCTTCTGTCCATTGATCGACAGCTCGTCGCCGTCGGGCCCCTGCACAACGGTGACGCCCGGTGTGAGCTTCGTCAGATCGAGGAAATTGCGGCCGTTGTTCGGCAGATCCGAAACCGCGTCTTCATCGAGCCGCGTCGATCCCTCGGTGCGCGCCGTCTCGATGAGCGGCGCCGCCGCGGTGACGACGATCTCCTCGGCGACCGCCGCCTGCGAGAGCTTGAGGTCGACCGTCAGTGTCTGGCCGACACCGAGGTTCAGGCCCTTCACGAGCTGGGGGCCGAAGCCTTCGAGCTTCGCGCTCGCCTCGTATGGACCGAGAGGAAGCAGCACACCGCGGAAACGGCCGGTGCTGTCCGTGACCTGCACCTGCTCGAAGTTCGTGCCGGTGTTGTGAAGCGTGATGGTCACGCCGGGTAACGCGCCGCCGGTGGCGTCGGTGACCGTGCCCTCAATGACGCCGGTGGTGGCCTGCGACTGTGCAAGCGCCACAGAGGAAAAGAGAATGAGAGAGAGGATGAGAAACGACCGGAGCGGTGCGAGGCGGTGCATGCAATCTCCTTTGGACGTCGATTCCGATTTCGATTTGTTCCACTCTACGTCTGACCGCAAAACGTTGCAAGATCGCGCCGGAAAGATTTACTTGCCCAATTCCCGCAAGTCGCGATTCTCGAGCACGCGTTTCGGCGCGCCTTCGCGCGCGGCGCGGATCATCGCGCGTCCGAGCTCCTCGCTGGTGATGACCATGCCGGGCGCAATGCGCCGGATCAGCGGCAGCAGCGGACGGAAAATCATGTAGCTGATCCGCGTCCAGCGCGTTTTCGACACTTCGCGATTCATCGGCATCAGCATCGCCAGCCGAAACATGTATGCGCTCGGAAACAGCGCCAGCAACGCGTCCTCGGTGCGCTTCTTCACCTGCGCCCACATCGCCTTCCCGCCCGTGCCCGCGCCGGAGACGTAGATGAAGGTCATCGATGGCTGGATGTGCGCGAGCGCGCGCGCCCAGCTGAGCGTGAGGTCATGCGTGAGGCGCGTGTACTCCGCTTCGCCCATGCCGGCGGACGAAACGCCGAGGCAGAAGAAGCAAGCGTCATAACCGAGAAGGTCCAGCGCTGCGCAGTCGAAGAGATCCTTGCAAATCTGCTCGCGCAATTTCGGATGCGTGACGCCGGTCGAGCTGCGGCCGACGACCAGAACGCTGTCGACGCCGTCGTCGCGCAGGCATTCTCGAAGAACGGCCTGCCCCACCATGCCGGTCGCGCCGAAGAGGATGACGTTCACGCCGGCATGCTACTGCGGATGTCGACCGCGATGTTCCGCCAGCGTCCCTGCCTGAAGCGGAGGACGCTCAGCGCGGCGCGCGTGAAGTGGCCGAGGACAATGGCGAGCCAGATGTCGCTCGCGTGCAGGCCGCGCGTCATTTGCAGATAGGTGCACATGCCGATCGGCACGACGATCTGCGAAATGATCGAGATGAAGAGCGGGCTGCGCGTGTCGCCGGTGCCCTGCAGGCCGCCGGTGTAGCTGAGCGCGATGGTGACGAGGAAGCCGGAGACGCTGAGGTAGCGGAGGAGTTGCGAGCCGATCGTCGTGACGAGCGGCTCGGTCATGCCGAACACGCCGAGCAACGCCCCGGGGATGAGGACGAATGCCGTGCCGACGATCGCGGCGACGCCGAGACCGATGCGCGCGGAGAGCGCGACTCCGCGCGCGGCGCGATCGGGCTGGCCGGCGCCGAGGTTTTGTCCGGCGATCGTCGATGCGGAGCCCATCAGGCCGAAGGACGTCCAGGTGATGAGCGAGAAGAGCTCCGTGTATCCGACCGCGTACGCGGCCTGCGCGGCCGCGCTCTGCGGGAGCGAGCCGATGAAGCGCACGAGCAGCACGCCGGCGACGTTCATCGCGATTCCCTGAAATCCCGCCGGCAGTCCGAAGCGGAACAGCGAGCGGATGATCGCGAAGTCGGGCCGGAGGCTCATGCCCTTGCCGAAGTGAATCACCGAGCCGGGCACGAAGAACTTGCGCAATCCGTACGCGGCGACGATCAAGCTGCTGCCGATCGTGCCGAGCGCAGCGCCGCGCGTGCCGAGGCGCGGGATGAGCGCGACGTTGAAGACGATGGTGAACGCCGTTAACGCGACGCCGAGGCGCAGCGGCGTGCGCGCGTCGCCGGCGGCGCGAAAGGCGGCGCCGAGCATGAAGAAGAGCATCATCCCGCCGATGCCGGCGAACATCGTGCGCAGGAACGGCAGCGCTTCGTGCTGCACCGCGGGCGCGGCGCGCACGACGTCGAGCAGCATCGGCGCGGACGTGTAGCCGACGACGCCCATGATCGCGGAGAGCGCGATCGCGGCGAGGAGCGCCTGATAGACGACGCGGTTCACTTTCTCCGGATCGTTCGCGCCGGCGAAGCGCGTCACCAGCACGACCATGCCCGTGAAGAGAGAGCTGATGAAGACGATGACGACGATAATGATCTGCCAGCTGACGCCGATCGCCGCGTTGGCGGTGTAGCCGACGTAGTGACCGACCATCACGTGGTCGATGATTCCCTGCAGACCGGCGATCGCGTTCTGCAGCATCGTCGGCCAGGCGATCTTCCAGACCGCCCGCCCCAGCGGACCGTCGACGATCGAGCGGTCGAAGGTTTGTGCGGGCATCAGGCGATGCTCAAAGGCTCAAAGGCGCAGAGGCTCATGGGCTCATAGAAAACGCTATGAGCCCAGGCGATTTTTCTTCGTCCCGCGCCCGCCCCCGGGGTGGGCGAGCGAAGTGATTGGCGTTCCCCCGTCCCGGGCGCGGAAGCGGGCGTGGGCGCGGGAAGCTCGCGCTGTTGCACACTGGAGGCCGGGTGAGGGGTGTCGATTCCACCAAGCGCTTTGTACACCGCAACCACGCTCGTGAACACTTCCGCCTCGGCTTGTGCCACCGCGTCTTCCGCCTGCAGCTGCGTGCGTTCCGCGTCGAGCAGCGCGAGGAAGTCGGCTACGCCTTCGCGGTAGCGCGCTCGCGCGATCGCCGATGCACGCGCGCTTTCACGAGCCTGATCGTTCAGTTTCACCAGCCGCTGTTGCTGCTCGCGGTAATGGACGAACGCGTTTTCGGTTTCTTCGAGCGCGCGGAGGACGGTTTGTTCATAGATCGCGGCGGCTTCGCGCGTCGATGCTTTCGCGCCGCGGAGGCGCGCGCGGGCGCTGCCGAGGTCGAACGCGGCCCAGGAGAGCGCGGGAGTGACGGCCCACGTTTGCGACTCGCTTTTTCCGAAGAGACTTCCGCGGCCGGCGAGAAATCCGAGGACGCCGGTGATGCTGATGCGCGGATAGAGATCGGCGCTGGCGATTCCTTCGCGCGCGGTTGCTGCGGCGAGGCGACGCTCCGCCGCGCGGACGTCGGGGCGGTTCTGCACGTCGCCGACCGGCAGCTCTTTCGCGAGCGGCGGATAGGCGCGCGGCGCGAGCTCGGCGTCGAGCTCGCCCGGCTTGCGTCCGGTCAGCACGGCGACGCGATACATGTGCGCGGCGATGGCGATGCGCAGCGGGGACAGATCGGCATCGATGGCCGCGACGCGTGCCGAAGCGCGCGCGACGTCGAGCTCCTCGCCAATCCCCGCATCGCGCCGCGCGGTCGTCAGGCGAAGCGTATCGCGCTGATTGGTGAGACTCTTCTCCGCGACGGCGAGCTGCTGCTGCAATCCGCGGAGCTCGAAATAGTTGCGCGCGATTTCCGCGGCGATGATGACGCGTACGTCGTCGAGCGACGCCTGAAAGCTTTCCGCGTTCGCCTTCGCCGCCTTCACTTGCGAGCGCACGCGTCCGAAGAGATCGAGCTCCCAGAACGCGTCGAAGCCGGCGCGGTACGTCGTCGTCTCGACTTCGAACTCCTTCCGCTTGTCGACGAACGCGTTCGCGGTGACGTGCGGATAGCGATCGCGCGACGACTCGGTGAAGAACGCGCGCGCTTCATCGAATCGCGCGACCGCGATGCGCACGTCGTGATTCGATTCGACCGCGTCCGCTTCGAGTTTCTCGAGCACCGGGTCGTCGAACTGATGCCACCACGTGTCCGCTTTCGCGGGAATGCTGACGAACAGCACGAGCAGCATCGACGCGGCGGCTGCCGCGGGGACGAGCTTGCGGCGCGAGAAACGGTCGACGAGATTGCCGAGGAACGTGAAGAAGACGGGCGTGAGGAAGAGACCGAAGAGGGTGACGCCGAGCATGCCGGCGAAGACCGCGATGCCCATCGCGCGGCGAATCTCCATGCCGGCACCGTGCGAGAAGACGAGCGGGAGCACGCCCATGATGAACGCGATCGACGTCATCAGCACGGGACGCAGCCGCACGCGGCAGGCTTCGAGAATCGCGGTCACGCGATCGTCGCCCTGTTCCTCGCGGTGCTTCGCGAACTCGATGATGAGGATCGAGTTCTTGCATGCGAGTCCCGCGAGCACGAGAAACGCGATCTGTGTGAAGACGTTGTTGTCGCCGCCCGTCACCCACACCCCCGCGATCGCGGAGAGGATCGTCAGCGGCACGACGAGGATGACGGCGAGCGGCAGCCACCAGCTCTCGTATTGCGCGGCGAGCACGACGTACACGAGCAGCACGCACAACGGAAAGATCAGCACCATCGTGTTGCCGGAGAGAAGTTCCTGATACGCGAGCTCCGTCCATTCGAACGACATTCCGTCCGGCAGTTTCTTGCGCAACACATTCGCGATCGCGTTCTGCGCCTGTCCCGAGCTGGATCCCGGCGCGGGGGCGCCGTTGATCTCGGCCGCGGGAAATCCGTTGTAGTGCATCACCTGCTCGGGTCCGTATCCGCTGCCGATATTGACGAGCGATCCGAGGGGAACCATCGCGCCGCGATCGTTGCGCGTTTCGAGTCTCTGAATCGTTTCCGGTTGGATGCGGAACTTCGGCTCGGCTTGCACGTTGACCTGGTACGTGCGACCAAAGCGATTGAAGTCGTTGACGTAGAGCGATCCGAGGTAGACCTGCAGCGTGTCGAAGACATCGGTGAGCGGCACGCCGTAGGTCTTCGCGCGCTCGCGGTCGACCTTCGCGTCGATCTGCGGCACGCTGACCTGGAAGCTGGAGAAGAGTCCGGCCAGCTCCTTCTGTTTGTAGCCTTCGCCGATCGCGCTCTGCACGTTCGCGTACAACTCTTCGAATCCCGCGCCGCCGCGATCTTCGACGAACAACTTGAAGCCGCCGATGCTGCCGAGCCCCTGCACGGGCGGCGGCGGAAAGATCGCGACGTACGCCTCCTGGATGCCGGAGTACTTTGCATTCAATGCGGCGGCGATCTTCTCCGCGCTCTCTCGCTCTTCCTGCGGCTTCAGCGTCACGAAGACGATGCCGGTATTCGACGCGTTCACGAATCCGTTGACCGACAGTCCCGGAAACGCGACCGAGCTCTCGACACCCGGATGCTTCAACGCGATGTCTGACATCCGCCGAATCACCGCCTCGGTGCGATCCAACGTCGCCGCATCGGGCAGTTGCGCGAACGCGACGAGATACGACTTGTCCTGCTGCGGCACGAATCCCTGCGGCACTTTGTTGAGACCGAGCCAGCCGAGGGCGACGAGGCCGACGTAGACGACGAGCGCGGCGACGGAGACGCGCAGCACGCGCGCGACGCCGGACGAATAGACCGACGACGCGCGCTTGAAGCCGCGATTGAAGAGGCGGAAGAACCAGCCGAAGAGACGATCGATGGCGCGCTGCAGACGGTCGCGCGGCGCGCCATGCGGAAGCAGCAGGCGGGATGCGAGGGCGGGGCTGAGGGTGAGGGAGTTGAAGGCGGAGATGACCGTCGAGATGGCGATCGTCAATGCGAACTGGCGATAGAACTGGCCGGTGAGGCCGCTGATGAACGCCGTCGGAATGAAGACGGCGCTGAGCACGAGCGCGATGGCGATGATCGGGCCCGACACTTCCCTCATCGCCGCGCGCGTCGCTTCGAGCGGCGACGCGCCGAGCTCGATGTGCCGCTCGACGTTCTCGACGACGACGATCGCGTCGTCGACGACGATGCCGATCGCGAGCACGAGCCCGAACAAGGACAGTGTGTTCAGCGAGAAGCCGAGCATCAACATCACGGCAAACGTGCCGATGAGCGAGACCGGGACGGCGACGAGCGGAATGACCGACGCGCGCCACGTCTGCAGGAACACGATCACGACGATGACGACGAGGAGGATCGCTTCGAACAGCGTCTCCACGACCGCGCTGATCGAATGGCGCACGAAGATCGTCGGGTCGTAGACGATCTTGTAGTCGACGCCGGCGGGGAACGATCTCTTCAGCCGCTCCATCGTCGCGCGGACTTCGTTCGACGCCTGAATCGCGTTCGTGCCGGGACGCTGGAAGATGCCGATGGCGACGGCATTCTGATTGTCGAGGAGGCTGCGCATCGAATAGCGGTCCGCGCCGATCTGCACGCGTCCGACGTCGCGAATGCGCGTGATCTGCCCGTCCGGCGTCGCGCGCACGACAATGTTCGCGAACTCTTCTTCGGTCGTGAGGCGTCCCTGCGCGTTGATGGAGAGTTGGAACGTCGTATCGCTCGGCGCGGGCGGCGCGCCTAACACGCCCGCCGCAACCTGCACGTTCTGCTCGCGAATCGCGCGCACGACGTCCGTCGCCGTCAATTGACGCGACGCGAGGCGGTCGGGATCGAGCCACACGCGCATGCTGTACTCGCCCGCGCCGAACACCTGCGCGGCGCCGACGCCGCTGATGCGGGCCAGCTCGTCCTTCACGCGCAGGTGCGCGAAGTTCGAGAGGTAGAGCATGTCGTAGCGGTTGTCGGGCGAGAGGAGGTGCACGACCATGATGAAGTCGGGCGAGGCCTTCTCGGTGACGACGCCGATGCGCTGTACTTCCTGCGGCAGCCGCGGCAACGCCTGCGCCACGCGGTTCTGCACCTGCACCTGCGCGTTGTCGAGGTCTGTGCCGACGGCGAACGTCGCGGTCAATTGCATGTGACCGTCGGACGTCGACTGCGAAAACATGTACAGCAGTCCCTCGATCCCGTTGAGCTGCTGCTCGAGCGGGCCGGCAACGGTCTCGGCGATCACTTTCGGATTCGCGCCGGGATACGCCGCGCGCACGACGACGGTCGGCGGCGCGACGCTCGGGTATTCGCTCACCGGCAGGTTGAAGAGCGCGATCGCGCCGCCGACCACGATGAGGAGCGAGAGCACGGCCGCGAAGATCGGCCGCGGGATAAAGAATTGTGCGAGTCTCATGATTTTCCCTTCTCGTCGCCCCTCATCCGGCCTTCGGCCACCTTCTCCCCGCCAGCGGGGAGAAGGGCTACCTGCCATGCTTGGGGTCTTGTTGCCCCTCTCCCCGCTCGGCGGGGAGAGGGTGGCGCGAAGCGCCGGGTGAGGGGACGTGCCATCAAGCGCGACCGTCCATCGCAGCCTTTTCGACGTCGACCGGCACGCCCGGACGGATGCGCTGCAGTCCGTTGATGACGACGAGGTCGCCCGATTTCAATCCGCTGCGCACGACTCTCAAGCCGTCAATGACCGGCCCGAGCTGGACGGCGCGATATTCGACTCTGCCGCTGTTGACGACGTAGACGTAGCGCTTGTCGAGGTCCGTGCCGACGGCGCGGTCCTGGATCAGCAGCGCGTGATAGCGCGCGCCTCCCGGCACACGCAATCGCACGAACGACCCCGGCGTGAGCGACACGTCCTGGTTGCGGAAGATCGCGCGGCCGCGAATCGTGCCGGTCGCCGAGTTGATTTGATTGTCGAGAAAGTTGAGCGTGCCTTCGCGCGAGAACTTTTCATCGTCGGCGAGCGCCATCCGAATCGGCTGTCCGTTATGCCGTCCGCTCCAGCGCCGGAACGATTGCTCGTCCGCATCGAACGACGCGTAAATCGGATCGAGCGAGACGATGGTCGTGAGGAGCGTCGCTTCACCCGGACCGCTCGACACGAGATTGCCGGACGTGACAATCGCGCGTCCGACGCGTCCGCTGATCGGCGCCGTGACGCGCGTGAACTCGAGGTTCAGCTCCGCCGCGCGCAGCGCCGCCTGCACGGCCTTCACCTGCGCCGCCGACTCTTCCGCGAACGCCGCGCGGCGGTCGATCTCCTCCGGCGACATCGCGTTGTCGGACGAGAGATGTTTCGCGCGCTCGAGATCGTTCTCCGCGCGGCGCACGGTCGCCTCGACGCGCGCGACTTCCGCGCGCAGCCGGTCGACTTCCGCCTGGAACGGACGCGCGTCGATCTCGAACAGCAGATCGCCTTTCTTCACGAGCGCGCCTTCATCGAAGCGCGCCGCGGAGACGAATCCGGACACACGCGGCCGAATCGCGACGCTGTTCACCGCCTCGAGCCTTCCCGTGAGCTCATCCCACTCCGTCACATCCCTCCCCACCACCTCGGCCACCGTGACTTTGGGCGGCGGCGGCGCGCTCGACGCCTGCGCATCCGCACGCGAGCACGCGGTCGACAACAGAATCGCGGACACCAGGCCCGCGATCAGAACGAACATCCCGAATGCACGGAGTCGAATCACTTTCACTTCGGCGTCCTCCCAGCAATCAGACGATTGGTCGTGCATGGAATCGACAAACGACGTTGTTTTCATGGGACGTAAAGATGCTTCCGCGAGAGCCCGCGAACAATCGGGCAGTGGTGCGAGGGAGGGGCCTCACGAATGGGCTAGAGGGATGTCGTACCTTTGGACGATAAGAACGCGAACCGTAAATACGGTAATATGGGTCCGTGAAGACGACACTCGATTTGCCGGATGAAATTGTCAAGGACGCCAAGGCATCGGCGGCAATCCGAGGAGAGACTCTGCGCGATTACGTAGCCGGCGCTCTCGAAGCTCGCTTGCAGCATGAGACGGCGCGCAAACGATCGCATGCCGGATGGCGAAGTGTCTTCGGAGTGGCGCGACGCGCCGATGTTGCTGCAGTCGATCGAATCGTGGCGCGCGATCTGGAAACGATCGATCCCGAAGATTGGCGATGATTCTTGACACAAATGCCATCTCGGCCCTTCTCTCCGGTAATGGCGGCCTGGAAACAGTGCTGGACGAAGAATCGGTCCATCATCTTCCTGTCATCGCCATCGGCGAATACAGGTATGGCCTTGCGAGGTCGAAATATGGACAGCGACTCGAACGTCTTCTCGACCTGTTGATTCAAGAATCGGTCGTGCTTCCAATTGATGAGTCGACGACTCGGCATTACGCAAGACTGCGAGAACAACTGCGTCGTGCCGGTACTCCGATTCCGGAAAACGATGTCTGGATCGCTGCCTTGGCGCAGCAGCACGATTTGCCAATCATCAGCCGCGACTCGCATTTCGACACCGTCGATCCGCGCATTCGGCGAGCTTGGTGAGTACAAAGCCGCAGCCACACCTCGTACCTTTGGACGATTCCCTTCGCGCGAGCCGGGGCGATAATGAATAGCGTGACGTCACCGGTGAAAGACGAGAAGTGCCCGATGGAAGAGGTCGTCGATCTTTCGGCGACGACCATCGAGGCGGAGATCGAGAAGCGCAAACGCGCGGAGTGCATGGCGCACATGCAGTCGGCCACCGTGCAGCTCGCGCTCGATCTGCTCGTGCGCGAGCCCGATCTCAAGGGCTTCTTCCGCGGCTTCGTGAAGATGCTGATCGAGCAGGGCGAGAGCGATGCGTGCGGCGTGTTCATGCTCGATGAGAGCGGCGAGCACTGCCTGCTGAAGATGGCGTACGCCGACAACCGCTTCTACGCGAAAGACGAGCCGGACTGGAACACGCTGAGCCTTCCGGGTGAGGCGATGGCCGCGCATCTCATGGCGCACGAGGAAGGGTGGAACGCGACCATCGAGTACGCGGGCGATGATCCGCGTCTGCCGGAGGCCGTGCGCGCGTTCAATCGCGCGTCCAATCTCCGCTGGCTCGCCGTCGCGCCGCTCACCGCCGGCTCGCAAAACCTGGGATGGCTCGCGCTCTCCACCACCGACGACGAAGCCGCCGAGTGGGCGCCGTGGCGTCGCATGCTGCTCGAAGCAGTCGCGCTGCAGGTCACGCTCGCGCTGCATCACAACCGCATGTCGAAACGCGCGCGCGACGAAGAGCGGCGCAAAGCGGTGCTCGAAGAGCGCAACCGCATCGCGCGCGACATCCACGACACGCTCGCGCAGGGATTCGCCGCGATCCTGATGCAGCTGCAATCGACTCAGCGCTTGCTGCCGTCGCTGCCGAGTACCGCGGCGGAAAGCATCGAGACGGCAGTCGATCTCGCGCGCACGCACATGATCGAAGCGCGGCGCTCCGTCGGCGCGCTGCGTCCGCAGGATTTCGAGATCGGCGACGTCGCGGCGGTGCTGGAGCGCACGACCGAGCTCGCGCGACGCACGACCGACGTACCGATCGAGCTCGTGATCGAAGAGCTCCCCGACCTCGGCGCCGGTGTCGAGCGCGAGATCGTCGCGATCGCGCAGGAAGCGCTCACGAACGCCGTGCGTCACGCCCGCGCGCGCAAGATCACCGTGCACGCGGCCGGATCGCGCGCCGTCGGCTTCCGCCTCTCCGTCGCCGACGACGGACGCGGCATCGCCAAAGAACGATTCGGCGCGGGCTTCGGACTCACCAGCATGCAGGAGCGCGCCGAGCGCATCGGCGGATCGCTCACCATCGTGACGGCGCCGCGCGCGGGAACGGAAGTCGTTCTCGCCTGGGCGCCGCCGTCCTTCAGCATCCCCACTCCATGAACGCCTCTCACTCCGTGCTCGTCGTCGACGATCACGCGCTCGTTCGCACGGGCGTCGTGAAAATCATCAGTCATGAATCCGACTTGCAGGTCGTCGCCGAAGCGGCCAACGGCGCGGAAGCGGTCGAGGCGTACGCGAAGTTCCGTCCCGACGTCACGCTCCTTGATCTGCGCATGCCGGTGATGGAAGGCGTCGAAGCCGTGCGGCAGATTCGCGAGATGGATCCGCAGGCGAAAGTGATCGTGCTGACGACGTACGACACGGACGAAGACATCACGCGCGCGCTCAAAGCGGGAGCGAAGGCGTACGCGCTGAAAGACATCAGCGCCGACGAGCTGGTGACCTGCATCCACGACGTGCTCGCGGGAAAAACCTATCTCGCGCCGGCGGCAGCGGCGAAGCTCGCCGAGGGAATGGCGCGCATGCAAGTGACGCCGCGCGAGCTCTCGACGCTGCGTCTGATGGCCGACGGCAAGAGCAACAAGGAAATCGCCACCTCCCTCGGCATCAGCGAGCGCACCGTCAAATCGCACCTCGGACATCTGTTCGAGAAGCTCGGCGTCACGAGTCGCACCGAGGCAGTGAAGGTGGCGACACGTCGCGGGCTCGTGCGTTTCGATCAGTGACATCGTACTTTCGTACAGGGTCGTTTCGCCCTTCGGTACGATGCGCGCGCGACCGTCGCGGAACCATCATGTGCACGTGGACATGATCGGAATCCTGGCGCTCTTCCTGATGGCCTTCGTCGTTCTCGGAAAAGATCCCGAGGAGATGGACTGATTTGTGGAGCGGCGGCCGCTTCGGCCGCCGGATTCTCGCGAGAGGTCGGCGGCCGAAGCGGCCGCCGCTCCACAGATTCGTCATTGAAGGAACTAACCGCCCGGCAGCTCGTACGGCGTGGCGCCCCAATACGCATAGAACGTGTCGTCGAGCTTCTTCCAGTTGGTCAGGACTTCGGGCTGATTGGCTTCCAGCCATCGCACGAAATGCGGACGCGATCCGTCGGCATCGTTGACTTCGTATCGATCGCCGAGGTCCCACGATGCGATCACGCGGCCGTTCAATGCGCGCGCGTTCGGATCGGCCGCGAGACCGGCGATGCCGCGGCCGACGAAGAGCGGCGTCTCCGAGGCGATGAACTCCGGGGCCTTCTTCGCGGCGTCGCGCCAGTTCGCTTCGGTGACGCCGAAGTGATCGAGCATCCATTCGGAGCGGAGGAAGCCGGGCGTGACCGCGACCGCGGTGACGTTGCGTCCGCGCAACTCCTGCGAGAGCGCGAAGGCCATGCGGATGACGGTTGTCTTCACGAGGTCGTAGAAGAAATGACCGCGATAGAAAAACGCGTCGCCGTCCGTGATCTCGACGACGAGGCCGCCGGCGCGCAACCGCGGCAGCGCGTGGTACGACGTGATGATGTGCGTCTTGATCGCGCGATCGATCAGCGTCAGACCGTCGTCGAGCTTCGTCTCCCACAACTTCTTGCCCCACTCGACGAGATCGTCGCCGCCCCAGATGTCGTTGATGAGGATGTCGAGCTTGCCGATCTCCTCGAGGAGCGCGGCGACTTGTGCGGGATCGGTGTGATCGACGCGTTTCGCGATTCCGCGTCCGCCGCGCGCGGTGACGATGTCGGCGGTCTCGTGGATCGTCTCGGGACGATTCTTCATACCCGGATTTCCCGCGACGCTGCGGCCGGTGCAATAGACCGTGGCGCCGGCTTCGCCGAGGGCGGTGGCGATGCCGCGGCCGGCGCCGCGGGTAGCGCCCGCGACGAGAGCGACTTTCCCTTCGAGCGGTTTCATCGCTTGCGCAGAACGCGCGGCGTGAGAATCCACTCCAGCGTCGTGCCGCGGATTCCGTAGCAGCCGCCTTTATCCAACTCGACTCGTCCCGACTTGATGCCGGTGATCGCGCGCATGTTCTCCGTCAGGTCCGGCTCGTGGCCGACGAGGATGACGCGGCCTTTCAACAACGCCGCTACATCCTTCGGCGCTGAGCCGGGCTTGAGTGCGTCGGTTGTCGTGACGTCGACGTCGTACGCCTTCGCGATGCGCTTCGCCGTTTGCATCGCGCGCAACAGCGGACTCGAATAAATGGCGTCGACGTTCTTGAACACGCGCTTCAGGCCGCGCGCGATCTCTTTCATCTGCGCCTCGCCCTTCTTCGTCAACGCGCGGTCTTCGTCTTTCTGATTCGCCGCCGCGTCTTCGGCGATGCCGTGGCGCAGCAGGACGATGAAGCGTTCAGCCGGTGCTGGTTTCGAAGTCGACATTGCGGTCAAACACCTTTCCCAAATAGCGTCCGCGCTTCTCCGCGGCCGCGACCTCCACGTCCGCACTGCTGCGCAGCCGCAGGCGGAACTGGAGCTGATGATCGGTCGCGTCGATATGCACGTCGCGAACCGCGCGGCTGCGGCTGCGGTCGAGCGCGTCGGCGACGCGGAAGATGGCGACGAGCCGGCGCACGATCTCCTGCTGCGACGACGAGAGCTGCGCGAAGTTGTCGTCCGCGGCGTCGGGCGTCGACTTGCGGTGATAGCGCGCGACGTTCGCCATCACCGCGACCTGATCGGCGGTGAAGCCGCGCAGTCCCGCGTGGCTGATGAGGTAGTACGAATGTTTGTGATGGCTCTGATACGACACGTGCATTCCGACTTCGTGCAGCAGCGCCGCGTACTCGAGCAGCTCCCGCTCGCCTGTCTGGAACCGATGCAGCTCCTCGGTCTGATCGAAGATGCGCAGCGCGAGGCGCGCGACATGCGCGGCGTGCGCGCGGTCGACGCCGCTGCGGTCCGCGAGCGCGAGCACCGAAGAGCGGCGCACGCTGCCGCGCTGCTGCGGACGCGGCGCGTCGCGCGTGGCGTCGAGCACGTACTCGACGATCCCTTCGCGCAGCGCCGCGTCGCACGAGCGGATCTGGTCCATCTCCAGCTTGCGCATCACTTCGTGCAGCACGATCGCGCCGGCGAGAATCGTCTCCGCGCGCTTCGCATCGATCGCGAACCGCTGCGTGCGCGCGTCGACGGAGAGCGGCGCGAGCTCGCCGATCAACTCACCGAGACGCTTGCGTGAAAGCCAGCGCAATCCCGAGGCGGTGGTGTCGGCGGAGGCGATCGTCCCGAGCGTCATGATCGTCCCTGAAGTGCCGACCGCGAAGTCGAACCCGATCGCGCTGATGCGGCTCAGCGTCTTCTTCAACCGCTTGCGCGCCCACGAGCGGCACGCATCGACTGCCGCCGGCGACGACGCGCGATCGAGCTCGAACATCTGCGCCATGCGCAGAGCGCCTAACGGCTCGCTCGCGGTCAGATACACCTCGTCTGCCGTGCCGGCGATCAACTCGAGACTCCCGCCGCCGATGTCGATGACGAGCGCGGTCCCGCCATGAAAATCGAGCGCGGCGCGAACCGCGCGATAAATGTAGTCCGCCTCTTCTTCACCGGAGACGACGCGAATCCGGATGCCGGCCGCCTTTTGCGCCGCGGCGATGAACCGCCGCCGGTTCGGCGCCTCGCGAATCGCGCTCGTCGCGACCGCGACCACTTCTTTCACCTGCCACCGCTCCGCGATCGCCGCCATCTTCCGCAGCGCCTCGACGCCTCGCTCGATCGCGTCATCGGTCAGCGGCCGCCCCTCGAGCGACCCCCGCCCGAGCTGGACCATTTCCTTCTCTTTGTCGATGACGCGATAACTCGCCCCGCGCTCCTCGACGATGATCATGTGGATCGAGTTCGTCCCGATGTCGATGGCCGCGATGCGGTTGCGGGGCATGCGGAGGGGGATTATGGCGCGCGAAGCGGCGCGATCGATAGATCGCCGTCAGTCTTCGTCCGACCAGAACTCTTCGAGCGTCAGGCCGGGATCTTCGCCGCTTTCCATGCGTTGGTAGCGCCGCTCGGCTTCCGCGATCCACGCTTCCTGAACTTGCGGATCGAACGGAACGCTGGCAACGAGATGCTCTGCAAGCTTGAGTCGGTCGGAATCGTCGAGCTCCATCGCGATCCGTTTCGCTTCTTCGAGAGTCGTTCCCATTGGGTCAATGTACCTCGGGAGTCAGCGCCGGAGGCGCTTCCGCCAGTAGCCCGGACGGCGGCTGTCGTGTGCAATTGCCCACACCACGATGATTGCATCTTCTATCGCGTAAATGATTTTGTAGGGCCAATCCGCTAATGCAAATGACCGTACGCCGCCGTAGAGCTTGTGGCCGGCTTCTGGATAATCAACGAGCAGCTCGATGTCGTAATGAACGGCTTCAAGAAACTCGAAGCCTCGGCCGGCTCGCTGACTTTCCAAGAATCCGATTGCCTCGTCGAGCTCCAAGCGTGCGTCAGCGCCGAGTTCGTACGTCTCGACCGGCATACTTCGCACGCAACTCGCGGAACACTTGCTCGCCCGGAATCGTCTGAGATCGGCCGGCCTTCCACTCTTCGCGGCGCCGTATAGCCTCCGCGATCCACGCTTCCTCGATCTCGCGCTCTTCGTCTGTCATCGTGCTCGCATACAACTGCTGCGAGAGTTGGAGGCGCTCTTCGATCGGAAGTGACATCGCATCCCGAAGAATCTGCTGGTGTGTGCGTCCCATGTGTTCAGTCTACCTCGGTCCTACCGCGCCTCCACCGCCTCCCGCAATTTCTCCGCCTGGAAGTGCGCGATCAGGGGCTCGATCACGACGTCGATGTTGCCGTTCATGATGTCGGGGAGGTTGTGCACGGTGAGGCCGATGCGGTGGTCGGTGACGCGGTCCTGGGGGAAGTTGTAGGTGCGGATTTTCTCCGACCGGTCGCCGGTGCCGATCATGCCTTTGCGGGTGGCGGAGAGCTCGGCTTCGCGTTTCTGGCGCTCGATGTCGTAGAGGCGCGCCTTCAGCACCTTGAGCGCTTTCGCGCGGTTTTTGATCTGCGACTTTTCGTCCTGGCAGGAGACGACGACTCCGCTCGGGAGGTGGGTCATGCGGACGGCGGAGTAGGTCGTGTTGACGGACTGTCCGCCGGGACCGGACGAACAAAACGTGTCGATGCGCAGGTCTTTTTCATTGATCACGATGTCGATGTCTTCGACTTCGGGGAGGACGGCGACGGTGATCGCGGACGTGTGAATGCGTCCCTGCGTTTCGGTCTGCGGGACGCGCTGCACGCGGTGGACTCCGGACTCGAATTTCAGCCGCGAGTAGACCTTGTTGCCTTCAATCTGGATCGTGGCGTCTTTGATGCCGCTCACGGATGAATAGTTCGCGTCGGTGACTTCGACTTTCCAGCGCTTGATCTCCGCGTAGCGGATGTACATGCGCATGATCTCCGCGGCGAAGAGAGACGCTTCGTCGCCTCCCGTGCCGGCGCGGATCTCGACGAACACGTTCTTCTCGTCGTTCGGATCTCTCGGCTGGAGGAGCACTTTCAGCTCCGCTTCGAGTGTCGGCTCCTGCGGCCCGATCTCCGCCAGTTCCAGCTCCGCGAGCTCGCGCATCTCGTCGTCGCTGCGCAGCATGTCGCGCGCGTCGGCGATGCGCTTCTTCACGTCGCGCAGCTGGCGATACTTCGCGACGACTTCTTCGATCTCGGCGATCGCTTTCATCGTGTCGCGAAACAGCTTCACGTCGGTGGCGACGGACTGATCACCGATCTTGTGCTGCAGCTCTTCGTAGCGTTTTTCGATGTCGTTGAGTTTTTCGTACATGGCTGCGCACCTCTGGCAGAAACGTCAGAAGAGAGATGAGGGAGTGCGTAGCTAAGCGACGGCCGCTTGCTCGGGCTCGACCGCGTCGTAGAGCAGCGCTTCTTTCAGCGCGATGATCGCGATCTCGAGCTGCTTGTCGTCCGGCTCTTTGGTGGTGATGCGCTGGAGCCAGAGGCCGGGCGTGATGAGCATGCGGCAGGCGGCGCTGTCGAGGTGACGCGCGGAGAAGCGGATGACTTCGTACGCGAGCCCGGCGATGAGCGGGATGAGGACGACGCGCGCGCCGAACTTGATGGCGAAGTGCGCGCTCGACGGAATCAGCGAGAAGACGAGGATCGAGATCGCCATCACGAACATGAGGAAGCTCGTGCCGCAGCGCGGATGGAGCGTCGACTTGCCGCGCGCATTCTCGACCGTCAGGTCCTGGTTCGCCTCGAAGGTGTAGACCGTCTTGTGCTCGGCGCCGTGGTACTGGAACACGCGGCGGATGTCTTCCATCATCGAGATGGAGGCGATGTAGACGAAGAAGAAGACCGCGCGCAGGACGCCGTCGACGGCGTTGTAGGCGAAGTTCCCCATCGCCGGCCAAACGTATGCGCGAAGCAGGTTCGTGAGTCCGAGCGGCGCGAGGATGAAGAGGCCGACGCCGAGAACGATCGACATCAGCAGCGTGGCTGCGATCGCCCAGTTCGACATCTCCTGTTCGCCTTCCTCGCCCGCCGACGCCACGCTCGCCGAGTAGTTGAGCGCGCGGACGCCGAGGATCAGCGACTGGATGAGCACGACCGATCCGCGAAGCACGGGGAACTTGAGGAACGGATACTTCTGCGTGATTGACGTCAGCTTGTCCTTGCGGATGGAGACGCCGCCGTCCGGCTGGCGGACGGCGACGGAGTAGCCGGTGAGCGAGCGCATCATCACGCCCTCGATCACGGCTTGGCCGCCGATCAGCATGTCGACGTTTTTGTCCGTCGATAAAGCGACCTTACGATCGCCCGACAAGGCGACCTTACGATCGCCCGAGCTCGGCATCGACGAAGTCAGACCGTTCGTGAACGCGTTGAACGCGCCGATGATCACCTTCGCTGCGCCGAGCCACGGTCTCATGCTTGTTTCTTTTCCCTGTTCGCGTACTTCTTCTGGAACCGGTCGATGCGGCCCGCGGTGTCGACGAGTTTCTGCTTGCCGGTGAAGAACGGATGGCACTTGGAGCAGATCTCGATGCGCAGGTCTTTGCGCGTCGAGCCGGTGGTCCAGCCCTCGCCGCACGCGCAGTGCACGTTGACCTGCTGATATTTCGGATGAATTTCTGGCTTCATTGACGTCCTCGTAGCTCTTAGGTCCTGGGTGTTAGCTCTTAGGGAACGGGGGAGTATAGCCAAATATTCTAAGGAGAGGGGGCGTCCCGCCCGCCCACGGGGAGGCGGGCGGGACGCCCGCTCTCCTCTACCCCTGGAACGGCATCACGCACCAGAAAACCAGCGAGCCGATGAGTGCCGACATCGGGATCGTCAACACCCAGGCCCACACGATCTTTCCCGCGATTCCCCACCGGACCGCGGACAGGCGGCGGGTTGCGCCGACGCCGACGATCGCGCCGGTGATCGTGTGGGTGGTCGAGACCGGTACGCCGAAGCTCGTGGCCATGAAGAGCGTGATCGCACCGGCGGTCTCGGCGGCGAAGCCGCCCACCGGCTGGAGGCGCGTGATCTTGCTGCCCATGGTGTGAATGATCCGCCAGCCGCCGCTGAGCGTGCCGAGGGCGATCGCGGCGTGCGCGGAGAGGATGACCCAGACCGGGATGTCGAACGTCTTCATGTAGCCGGCCGTCACGAGGACGCCGGAGATGATGCCCATCGTCTTCTGAGCGTCATTGCCGCCGTGTCCGAGGGAGTACGCGGCGGCGGAGAGGAGCTGCAGCTTGCGGAACGTGCGGTCGACGCGCAGCGGCGTCATCCGCTGGAAGAGGTTGTAGATGAGGATCGCGATGATGAGCGCGAGGGTGAGTCCGATCAGCGGGGCGAGGACGATGTACAGCAGCGTCTTCGTCCATCCGGAGATGATGATCACGTCCCAGCCTCCGTGCGCGACCGCCGCGCCGGCGTAGCCGCCGATGAGCGCGTGCGAGGAGCTGGTCGGAAGGCCGAGGTACCAGGTGATGAGGTCCCAGATGATGGCGCCCATCAAGCCGCCGAAGATGACGGAGAAGTTGACGGCTTTGAGATCGATCATCCCGTTGCCGATCGTCTTCGCGACGGCGGTGCCGAACGTGAACGCGGCGACGAAGTTGAAGAACGCGGCCCAGATGACGGCCTGACCGGGCGAGAGCACGCGCGTCGAGACGACGGTGGCGATCGAGTTCGCCGCGTCGTGAAAGCCGTTGATGAAATCGAAGGTCAGTGCGACGGCGATGATCCCGATGACGGTGAGCAGCAGCATGCGCGCAGGCTACCCGTGCTTCACGACGACGTTCTCGAGGAGGTTCGCGACGTCTTCACACGCGTCGGTCGCCTCTTCCAGCACGTCGAAAATTTCTTTCCACTTCATCACGGTGATCGGATCCTTCTCGTCGTCGAACAACTGTCCGATCGCCTGCTTGTGAATGCGGTCCGCTTCATTTTCGAGTCGATTGATCTCGATCGCGCGGTCGAGCACGCCTTTGCGATTCTCGAGCGCTTCGACGGCCGCACGCAGCTCATCGCATTGTTTGACGATCACGGCCGTGAGCTCGCGCGTGCCGGGGCGGCACTTCTCGATGCGATAGAGCGGGATGAGCGCGGCGACGCTGTCGATCGCGTCCATGACGTCGTCGAACGTGCGCGCCAGCTCGTGAATGTCTTCGCGGTCGATCGGCGTGACGAAGGTCTTGTTGAGGCGCTGGATGATTTCGTGCGTCAGGAAATCGCACTGATGCTCGATCTCCTTGATCTCGTGCGCCTTGTCGGCGATCGGAGGATCGGACGCCATCATCTGCTCGAGCAGCCGCGCGCCGACCCGCAGCTGGTCCGCCATCATCCTGAAGTCGTCGTAGAACTTCTCCTCGCGGGGAATGAGACGGAATCTCGCCACTGGTGATCCTCCTCTGGGGAAAGGCGGCGCGATTCTACAGTGAACTGGCCTGTTCCCCGCACGCGCGATTTTCATGACACTTCCGCCCTGTGATCAACCACCGGATGACGAGCCGGAAGATCCCTCGCGGCGCGAGTTTCTGATCGGATCGGCCGGCGCGGTGATCGTCGCGCCGCTCCTGGCCGGCGCAGCGGAAACCGCGGCGCCGAAAAGCGAGCCGGAGAGGCTCCAAATTACGACGGTCTGTCAAATCAGGATGGTGGTCCGTCAAATCGCGAGTGGTGGTCCATCCAATCAACACCGTGGTCCATCAAATCATCACCAGTGGTCTATCCAACGAACACGTCGTCCATCAAATCACGACTGGTGGTCTATCCAATCAACACCGGGGTCCATCAAATCATCACCAGTGGTCTATCCAATGAACACGTCGTCCATCAAATCACGACTGGTGATCTATCCAATCAACACCGCGATCCATCAAATCATCACTAGTGGTCTATCCAATCAACACCGTGGTCCGTCAAATCAACACCGTGGTCCATCAAATCGGGACCGCGGTCCATCAAATCGATCTATCAGGCGGCGAGTTTGACCCCGCACAGTCAAAAGTTTGATTGGTGAAGCAAAGTTTTTGACCCATTCGGCGGCCCGAAGGCGGCCGCCGCTCCACAGATTCGCGACCTAAGTACTCCATTCGCCAAGTTCAAACACACGTCATCCTGAGCGTAGCGAAGGATCTCAAGTTACGTATTTTGAGATGCTTCGCCGTCTCTGCGGCTCAGCATGACGGTGCGATGGTCCTGTGATCGAATTTAGCGAATGAAGTACTAAGTACTGCATTCACTGGGTTCGACGACACAGAAGTTTCGTCATCCTGAGCGCCCAGCGAAGGATCTCAAGCTACGTAGGAGGAGAGCGGCTGAAGTACTACGGCAACCGCACTTCGAATATCGCCCCGCCTTCGGCTCGGTTCCAGGCGCGGATGCTGCCGCCGTGGAGGGCGACGAGGTGTTTCGCGATCGCGAGGCCGAGGCCCGTGCCGGGCTGGGAGCGGCTGCGGTCGACGCGGTAGAAGCGGTGAAAGATGCGATCGAGCTCGTTGGCGGGAATGCCGGGGCCGTGGTCGGACACGCGCACGACGCCTTCGCCGTTTTCCTGCGCGACTTCGACCGCGACTTCGCCGCCGCCGTGGCGCGCCGCGTTCTCGAGCAGGTTCGAGAACACCTGCTGCACGCGCGCTTCGTCGATCGTCGCGAACGCGTCGCTGCCGCTGAGCGTGAAGCGAAAGTCTTCGCCGAGATCGCGCAGCACGTCTCGCAGGTTCACGCGGCGGCGCTGCAGCGCGATGCGGCCGGTCTCGATCTGGTTGAGATCGGAGAGATCGTGCACGAGCCGCTCGATGCGCGTGAGCTGCCGCTGCATCACGCTGCGCAGCGTCTCTTCCTGTTCGCGCGCGAGTCCCCCCCCTTCGAGCGTCTCGGCCGCCGATCGTAATCCCGCCAGCGGCGTGCGCACTTCATGGGAGAAGTCGTCGAGAAAGTCTTTGCGGACGCGCTCGAGTTTCTGGAGCTGCGTGACGTCGATGAAGAGCGCGACCGCGGCGATGTCGGGCGACGCCGCGACGGGAAACGCGCGGATCTCGATCTGCTTGTCTTCGAGCACGACGCGATCGGTCGACGTCTCGCCGTGCAGCGCCTTGTCGATCGCCGCAACGACGGACATCTTGCGCACGACTTCGACGACCGACTTGCCGACGACGTCATGCATCGAGCCGAACATCTCAGCGACGCGCGGATTGGCAACGACGACGCGGCTCTGCGGACTGACGGCGAGGATTCCTTCGCCGAGGGAGCCGACGATCTCCGCCATCGCGGCCTGATGCAGTTCGTGCGATGCGCGCTGGCGAAGAATGATCACGCGCAACTCCTCGACCGCGCGCGCGAGATCGTCGAGCTCGCCGTGATACTCGCGGTCCGCAACCGGCCGCTCGAACATGCCCTCGGCAACGCCGCGCGTGCGATCGGTCAGCACGTCGAGATCGCCCGCCCGCCGCACCGCCCAAAGAAACACGCCCCCCCACGGCACGAGGAACGCGACGAATGCGACGACGGCCAGCGTGACCGCCGCCGACTGCGCAACGCCCGCATGATGCAGCGCAGCGCCGAATCCCCACGCCACCGCGATGGCGACGACGAGGGAAACGTAGAGGAGGACGCGAAGGGGGTGCATGGTGATGGGTGCTCAGGGCTGGGTGCTGGGTGCTGGGTGCTGAGTGCTGGGTGCTGGGTGCTGGGTGCTGAGTAAAACCCGGCACTCGGCACTCTGCACTCTGCACTCAGCACTCGGCACTCAGCACTCAGCACTGTGGACTATTCAAACCGATACCCATACCCAATCACCGTTTCGATCCTGTCCTTCCCGATCTTCTTCCTCAAATTGCGAATGTGCGCATCCACCGTCCGCGTCTCGATGTCATCCGACATCTGCCAGACCTCGGACAGGATGCGATCGCGCGACACGACCGCCGGCCGGTTGCGCACGAGCATCAGCAGCAGCTCGAGCTCTTTCTTCGCGAGTTTCACTTCGGCTCCGCCGACGTAGACGCGCAGCGTGCGGCTGTCGATGCGGAGCTGGCCGTCGTCGTAAACCGCGGCGTCGCCCTCGGTGCTTTTCGAGCGGCGCAGGATCGCCGCGACTCTTGCGAGGAGCTCGCGGACACTGAACGGCTTGCCGAGGTAATCGTCGGCGCCGAGCTCGAGCCCCATCACGCGGTCGGCTTCGGAGGTGCGCGCGGTGAGCATGAGGATCGGCAGGGTGGCGGTGCGCGGATCGCGGCGCAGCTCGCGGCAGATCGTGAAGCCGTCGAGGTCCGGCAGGTTCAGATCGAGGATCAGGAAATCGAAGCCGCCCTGCTGCACGGCGACGAGGCCGGCATGTCCGTTGTCGAAGTGCGTGACGCTGTATCCCTGCCGCTCGAGATTGAGACGGATGGTGTAGGCCAGGTCGGCGTCGTCTTCGATAATCGCTAAGCGCGCGTCACTCGGCGTCATGGTGTCCGCTGTGTTTGATCACTTTACCTTCCGCGAGATAAACCACCATCTCGCAGATGTTCGTCGCGCCGTCGGCCATCCGCTCGAAGTATTTGTTGACGAACGTGAGGCGGATGGCGCGCGAGATGTTGCGCGAGTCTTCGAGCATATACGTGAGCAGCTCGCGGAACGACTGCTCGGTGAGGAGATCGACCTGGTCGTCGCGGTCGATCACCTGCCGCGCGAGCGCGGTGTCGCGGCGCACGAATGCGTCGAGTGCCTGCCGCACCATGTCCTGCGCCATGCGCGCGAGGCGCGGGATGTCGAGGAGCGGCTTGAGCGGCGGCTCGGCGTTCAGCTCCATCGCGCGCTCGCAGACGTCGACGGCGAGATCGGCGATGCGCTCGAGCTCGGGCGTGATCTTCATCGCCGCGGCGACGAAGCGGAGATCGACCGCGGCCGGCTGCATCGTAGCGATCAATTCGATCGTGTGCTGATCGATGTCCAGCTCCATCTGATCGACAGCCGTGTCGCTGTCGATGACTTTCTGCGCGATGGCGGAGTCGCGGTCGAGCAGTGCGCGGATCGACTCGTTGATCTGGTCTTCGACCAGCGCGCCCATCCGCAGCAGCAGCTCCTTGAGTTGGTCGATTTCTCTATCGAAGTGTCTGAGCATAGAAACGTGCTGCGTGCTGGGTGCTGGGTGCTGGGTCGCGCGAGATCAATCGCAGCACCCAGCACGCAGCACCCAGCACGTCATCCAAACCTCCCTGTAATGTAGTCCTCGGTCAACTTCACCGACGGGTTCATGAAGATCGTACGCGTGTCGTCGTACTCCACGAGCTTGCCGAGCATGAAGAACGCGGTGCGGTCCGACACGCGCGCGGCCTGCTGCATGTTGTGCGTCACGATCACGATCGTGTAGTTCTTCTTCAGATCGAACACCAGCTCTTCGATCTTCTGCGTGGCGATCGGATCGAGCGCGGACGCCGGCTCGTCCATCAGCAGCACGTCGGGATCGACGGCCAGCGCGCGCGCGATGCAGAGGCGCTGCTGCTGTCCGCCGGAGAGCGCGAGCGCGCTGGCGTTGAGGCGGTCCTTCACTTCGTCGAGCAGCGCCGCGCGATCGAGCGAGCGCGACACCGCTTCGTCGAGCTTGCGCTTGTCGCGCAGTCCGTTGATGCGCAGGCCGTAGGCGACGTTCTCGTAGATCGACTTCGGGAAGGGATTCGATTTCTGGAAGACCATGCCGACGCGGCGGCGCAGCGACACGACGTCGATGCCGGAGCCGTAGACGTCGACGTCGTCGACGAGGATTTTTCCGTCGACGCGAATGCCCGGGATGATGTCGTTCATCCGGTTGATCGAGCGGAGAAACGTCGACTTGCCGCAGCCCGACGGACCGATGAGCGCGGTGACGCGGTTCTTCGGGATGTCCAGCGAGATCGCGTGCAGCACCTTGTTCGTGCCGTAATAGAAATCGAAATCGCGGACGGTGATCTTCACTTCATCCATTGCTTTTACCCACGGGCCATCCTCTCCAGCCTGCGCGTGGCGACGCGGGCGATGATCGAGAGGATGAGGATCATCGTGACGAGCACCAGCGCGCCGGCCCAGGCTTGGCGGATCCAGTCGTCGTACGGCGACAGCGCGTACGTGAAGACCTGCACGGTGAGCGAGCCGATCGGCTGCGTGACGTTCGTCGAGAAGAAGCGATTGTTGAACGCCGTGAACAGCAGCGGCGCCGTCTCGCCGGCGACGCGCGCGAGCGCGACGAGAATGCCGGTGAGGATGCCGGGCAGCGCGGCCGGAAGAATGACGCTGAACATCGCCTTCGCGCGCGTTGCGCCGAGGGCGAGGGCAGCTTCTTTCAATCCGCCGGGAACGAGGCGCAGCAGCTCTTCGGTCGTGCGCGCGACGACCGGAATCACGATGATCGCGAGCGCGAAGCCGCCGGCGATCGCGCTGAATCGCTTCAGCGGCAGCACGATGATCGCGTAGGCGAAGATGCCGATGACGATCGACGGCACGCCGTTCAACACGTCGGCCGCGAAACGCACCATGGACGAGAACCGCGTCCCTTTGAACTCGGCGAGATGCACGCCGCTCAACACGCCGACGGGAATCGCGATCACTCCGGCGATCACGATGAGGATCAGCGTCCCGACGATCGCGTTGCCCATGCCGCCGCCCGCCTCGCCGACCGGCTTCGGCGTCTGCGTGAAGAACGCCCAGTTCAGCGCGGAGAAGCCGCGGCTGATCACGTAGAAGAGGATCATCGCCAGCGGCACGAGCGCGAGCAGCACGGACGCACCGCACAACGCGACGATCAAATTCGATTTGAATTTCCTCATGCGCGCACCACCCGCCGCGTGAGGATGCGCGAGAGCGCGTTGACGACGATCGTGATCAGAAACAGCACGAGTCCGATCTCGATCAACGCGTGCAGATACAACTCGTCCGCCGCCTCGGTGAACTCGTTCGCGATGACCGCCGCCATCGTGTACTGCGGCGCGAAGAGCGACGTGCTGACCTGCGGGTTGTTGCCGATGACCATCGTCACGGCCATCGTCTCGCCGAGCGCGCGTCCGAGGCCGAGCATGACCGCGCCGATGATTCCGGTGCGGCCGTAGCCGAGGGCGATGCGGATCGCTTCCCATCGCGTCGCGCCGAGGGCGAGCGCGGCTTCACGCTGCGTCATCGGCACGCCGCGCAGAATCTCGCGCGCGACCGACGACGTCAGCGGCACGACCATCACGGCGAGGATGACTCCGGCAGAGAGCATTCCGACGCCGAGCGGCGGCCCTGTGAAGAGCGGCACTTTCTTCAGCCATTCGGGCGCGAGCAGCTCGAGCTTCCGCACGATCGGCACGAGCACGAAGATGCCCCACAGCCCGTACACGATCGACGGAATCGCGGCGAGCAATTCGGTGAGATACGACAGCGGCTGCCGCAGCTTCAGCGGCGAGATTTCGTTGATGAAGATCGCGATGCCGAGCGCGATCGGCGCGGCGATCAGGAGCGCGATCAGCGACGAGTAGAGCGTCCCCCAGATGAACGGCAGCGCGCCGAACTCGCCCGACACCGGGTTCCAGGTCGAGCGCGTCCAGAACGCGAGTCCGAATTTGCGGATCGACAGCACCGATTGCTGCGTCAGCACGACGCCGATGCCGGCGACGAGCAGGACCACAAAAACCGCGAATGCGCCTGTTCCCAGGCGCAATGCGCGGTCTTCGGAGGTCTTGATGATCGGCATCGCTTACACGGTTGTGCAGTTACGCGGTCGCGCCATCAGTGAATCCTTCCCAGCGCCGCCATCTCCTTGTCCACCACCGCCTGCGGCAGGGGCGCGTATCCGAGCTCGCCGATCTGCTTCTGGCCCGCGGTGAGCGCCCACTTCATGAGCTCGACCATGGCCTGCGCGCGTGCGTGGTCGTCGTTGTTCTCGTAGAGGAGGATCCACGTGAACGACGCGATCGGGTACGCGGCGTCGCCGTCGGCGTTCGTGATCGACACGCGGAAGTCATCCGGAATCGCCGCGTTCGCGGCGGCGGCGGTGACGCTGTCGAGGCTCGCGGTCACGAACTTGCCGGACTTGTTCTGCACGGCGCCGAACGGAATGTTGTTGTGGCTCGCGTAGATCAACTCGACGTAGCCGATCGCGCCGGGCGTCTGCTTCACGAGTCCGGAGACGCCTTCGTTGCCCTTCGCGCCGACTCCGACCGGCCAGCTGACCGACGTCGCCACGCCGACTCTCGTCTTGAACGCGGGAGAAACCTTCGACAGGAAGTCGACGAAGATGTAGGTCGTGCCCGATCCGTCGGAACGATGCACGACGGCGATGTCGCTGTCCGGCAGTTTCACGCCGGGATTCCCCTTCGCGATTCCCGGATCGTTCCACTTCTTGATCGTGCCGAGGTAGATGTTGGCGAGCGTCTCGCCCGTGAAGTGGAGCGGCGCGGTGATGCCGGGGACGTTATAGATCGGCACGACGCCGCCGAGGACGGTCGGCAGATGCACGATCGGTCCCGGTGCCGCTTTCAGCTGCTCGTCCGACATCGGGCCGTCGGTCGCGCCGAAGAAGACAGTCTTCGCGGTCAGCTGGCGAATGCCGCCGCCCGAGCCGATCGGCTGATAGTTGATGCCGACGTGCGGATGCAGCTTGCCGTAATCCGAAAACCACTTCGAGTAAATCGGGTTCGGGAACGTCGCGCCCGCGCCGTTGATGGTGAGCGCGCTCGAGGAGGACGAAGTCGCGTTGGTCGCGGTGACGGGCGTTTCCGATTTACCACAAGCGAGGAAAGCGAGAACTGCGAACGTGATGACTGTTTTTTTCATACTCGTTTGTTCCTCAATGTCATCCCGAGCGGGAGCGAGGGACCTGGGCGGGTGAGTGGCTCGGGGATCGCGCCCCGCCCACCCAGGTCTCTCGCTCTCGCTCGGGATGACTCTCCTTAGAACGTGATCAGCAGTTTCACGCCGTAGCGCGTGTCGTCAGGGCGGGGAGTGGAGAAGCCTTTCTGCTCGAGCGAGTCGCGGTCGAGCATGATGGCGGCGGTCACGTGATCGAGGTTCGGGACCCAGTACGCGACGCCGATGATGTTGCGATTGCGCTCCTGGCTCGTGTTGGTGTTCGGCTCGAAGTGATCGCGGCGGAGGAGCAGCTCCCAGAGGTGCGAGAGCTTCGGCGTCGCCCAGATCCCCCACCCTTTTCCTTCGACTTCGGCGACTCTCGCCGACGTCTGATCTTTTGTGTGCAGCGCGTCGAAGCCGACGTTGACGCGCGGATGCTCCCACGTCACCGAGAGGTCGAAACGGTCCTTCTTCCCGTCCTGCACGTAGTCATCGACGACCGCGAACGCGTGGACGCGCAGGCCTTTCGTCCACACCGTGCCGGTCGGGAACGGGCGAACCGTGCCGCGAATCTGAAACGCCTTCTGATCGTTCGTCTCGGCGCGGCTGTAGCCCTCGCCGTTGTAGAAGCCGCCGTGCACTTCGCCGTAGTTCTTCGGGAAGACCCAGCGCGACGACAGGCCGGCATCGGCCGACGTGATGAAGCCCTCGCGCTCCGGGAACATCGTTCCCTGGAAGCGATAGCGATAGATCCCTTCCATGAAGTCGAGGTACGGCGTCTGATGAATGCCCGCGCGCACCCACGATCCGGGCGTCGTCCAGTCATCGAGATTCAGCTGTGCGTACGCGTACTTCAGGCGGAACGTGTAGCTGCCGTTGAGCGAGCTGCCGCTGCCGCTCTCGCGCGTGATGTCCGGCGTGACGCGGAACGCGATGCGGTGATTGAGCGTGCCGGTGACGTTGATGTACGCGCGGCCGATGTTGAACGAGGAAGGATTGATCTTGTTGCCGTCCGCGTCCGTCGCCTTCGGCGATTCAATGTAGGTGTAATCGGCGAACAACGTCCCGCCGATCTTCCAGGTCGGCGAGTCACTCGGCACCGCGGCGCCGGTCCCCGGCGTGACCTGCGCTATCGCCGTTCCCGCGAGGAGCAGCACCAGCGTCAATCGAGATACACAATTTCTCAGTAAGAACATCTGCATGGCGCGGAGTTTAGGGACGACGGGTTGGGGGAAGTGGGAGGGGAAGTAAATTCGGTGTGAAGTGGGGGCGCGGGTGGCGTGAATGCACGCACGTGGGCTCAGGCGTGCTTTTCGCGCACCGGCCAGGAATGCAGAAGGCAGAACGCAGAAGGCAGAATTGAGAAACCCGCCCACCCGAGTGCGCGGGGTGTGCTTCTCAATTCTGCGTTCTGCGCTCTGCGCTCTGCATTCCCGTGCCGTGCGCGCACGACCGCGTCGGCATCGAATGCATGACGAGCCGACACCCGCGCCCAGAAACCTGCCCCAGCGCTAGCACTCCGGCTCGTGTTCGGCGTCGATTGTCGTCATCTCCGCCATCATCATCCGTTCGGTGTGCGCGCTCTCGACTTTGCCGCCGGGGAGCGCGAGGGCGAAGAGGAGCGACAGGACCACGATGATCGCGCAGATGAGGAAGATGTTGTGCAGCGTTCCTTCGAGCGCGTGTTGCAGCTGCACCAGCGTGGCCTGCGGCATGTGCGCACGCGCCTCGGCATTCACGAGCGCGTTTGGGTTGTCGGAGAACGATGCCAGGCCGGACGCGAGGACCGCGCCCAACAACGCGACGCCGAGCGCGCCGCCGATCGAGCGCGAGAACTGATTGAGCGACGTCGTGATGCCGAGCTGCTCGCGCGGCACGGAATGCTGCGCGGCGATGAGAAGCGTCAGCATCACGAGTCCGAGTCCCGCGCCGATGATCACGAGATCGAACACCAGCACGGACCACGGTGTCGTCTTGTGGAACGCCGCGAGCGCGAAGAAGCCGGCGATCATCAGCGCGAGTCCGGCGATCACGAGCGGGCGCGAGCCGAGCTTGATGAGCAAGCGTCCGCCGACGATCGAGGAGAGCACCCACGACAGGAGCAGCGGGGTGAGCAGCGAGCCGGCGGCAGTCGCGGACGTGCCGAGAACGCCCTGTGCGAGGAGCGGGACGAACGTGATCGCCGCGAACATCGCCACGCCGGCGAGGAAGCCGACGATGATCGACACGGTGACGACGCGGTTGCGGAACAGCGAGAACGGCACGACCGGATCGGGCGCGCGGCGCTCGATGCGCGCGAAGAGCGCGAACAGCACGACGACCAGCACCATCAACGCGAGCACGCCCGGCTCGAGCAGCGCGCGCGGCGAGCTGCCTTCGGTGAAGACGAGCAGGAGAATCGTCACCGCCGCGGTGAGCACGAACGCGCCCGCGTAGTCGATCTTCGGACGCTCTTCGCGCTTCTCTTCGACGAGCGCGATGCCGATGATGATCGCCGCCGCGATGCCGACGGGAAGATTCAGATAGAACACCCAGCGCCACGACCACTGATCGGTGATGAATCCGCCGATGAGCGGACCGACGACGCTCGCGAGTCCCCACACGCCGCTGAAGAGTCCCTGCATCTTCGCGCGCTGTTCGAGCGTGTAGATGTCGCCGATGATCGTCATCGCCAGCGGCACCAGCGCGCCCGCGCCGAGTCCCTGCACCGCGCGCGCGACGATGAGGAACGTCATCGAATGCGCGAAGCCGCACGCGGCGGACCCGAGGACGAACACCGCGATGCCGATCTGAAACATCGGACGGCGTCCGAACAAATCGGACAGCTTTCCCCAGATCGGAACCGTGACGGTGGACGTGAGCAGGTACGCGGAGAATACCCAGCTGTAATGCGCAAGCCCGCCGAGCGCCGCCACGATCGTCGGCATCGCCGTGCCGACCACCGTCGCCTCCAGCGCCGCCAGCAGCATCCCGGTCATGACGCCGATGGTCACGGCCCATCGGCGTCGAGGCGACAACGGCAACATCGAGGTGCCATTGTGCACGATGCGAGCCTCGGGCGATGCACTGTGGAGCGGCGGCCGCCCTCGGCCGCCGAGTCGTCGCGAGTATTCGGCGGCCGAGAGCGGCCGCCGCTCCACAGTTACGCGCGTGCGGCGCGCGCGTTTCGTAAATCCGCTTCATCCGCCGCCAGGCGGAGGTCGTTGTCGACCATCAATTCCACCAACTTCTCGAACGCCGTCGTCGGCGTCCATCCGAGGACTTCGCGCGCTTTCGTCGCGTCGCCCAACAGCAAGTCCACTTCCGTCGGACGCAAATAGCGCGGATCGATCTCGATCACGACGTTTCCGCTGCGCGTGTCGTGGCCCTTCTCGTCCATTCCTTCACCGCGCCATTCGATCGGAATGCCCACTCTGGTGAACGCCAGGTCGCAGAACTCGCGCACCGTGTGCGTCTCGCCGGTGGCGATCACATAGTCCTGTGCGATCGGCTGCTGCAGCATGCGCCACATCGCGTCAACGTAGTCGCGTGCGTAGCCCCAGTCGCGCTTCGCGTCGAGATTGCCGAGGTACAGACGATCCTGCAGACCGTACTTGATGCGCCCCGCCGCGCGCGTGATCTTGCGCGACACGAACGTCTCGCCGCGCCGCGGCGACTCGTGATTGAAGAGGATTCCGTTCACGGCGAAGAGGTCGTAGGCCTCGCGATAGTTGACCGTCATCCAGTACGCGTACAGCTTCGCCACGCCGTACGGACTGCGGGGATAAAACGAAGTCGTCTCGCGTTGCGGCACTTCCTGCGCCTTGCCGAACATCTCCGACGACGAGGCCTGATAAATCCGCGGCCGGATGCTCAGCTCGCGCACCGCCTCGAGCAAACGAATCGCGCCGAGTCCCGTCACTTCGCCCGTGTATTCGGGCGTGTCGAACGAGACCTTCACATGGCTCTGCGCGCCGAGGTTGTAAATCTCCTCGGGGTCGACGACGCGGAGGATGTGATTGAGCGACGACGCGTCGTTGAGATCGCCGAAGTGCAGGAACAGCGTCCGGTTCTCTTCCTGCGGGTCCTGATAGAGGTGATCGATGCGCTCGGTGTTGAAGGTCGACGCGCGGCGGATGATGCCGTGCACTTCGTAGCCCTTTTCGATCAACAGCTCGGCGAGGTACGAGCCGTCCTGGCCGGTGATTCCCGTGACGAGCGCGCGTTTTCTGCGAGGCATGTGAGCCAACGGACTCTATCTGCCTCACGACACCCACGCAACCTCGTTCCCGCGCCCGCGCCCGTGCCCGCTCCCGCGCCCGGGGCGGGGGGCGCGCAGCGATGCCACCGCGATTACGCACTGCGCGCGCCCACCCCGGGCGCGGGAGCGGGCACGGGCGCGGGCACGGGTTCGCGAGCCGGTTCGGGCGCGGGTTCGCGAGCGGGTTCGGGCACGGGACGCGAGTGGCATCTATGATCTCCATGTGAAAATTCGTCCCGCGAACGCCGCCGACCGCGCGCGCATTCAGGAAGTGCTCGTCGCCACCGCGCGGTTCACGCGGCAGGAGGTCGGGTGGGCGATGGAGCTGGTCGATCTGGCGATCGATCGTCCGGAGCGCGGCGAGTATGAGATCCACGTCCTCGAAGAGCCGGACAGCGGGCCGCGGCGCAAGATTCAGGGGTACGTCTGCTTCGGGCCGACGCCGCTCACGCAGGGAGTGTTCGATCTGTACTGGATCGCCGTCGATCCGAAACAGCAGGGACAGGGATTCGGGCAGCTTCTGCTCAAGTTCGTGGAAAATGAAGTCCGGCGTCAGAATGGGCGGATGCTGCTGATCGAGACGTCGTCGAAGCAGAGTTACGCGCCGACGCTGCGCTTCTATCAGCACGCCGGGTACGCGGAGATTTCGCGCATCAAAGACTTTTATCGAATCGAAGACGACAAAGTCGTGTTCTCGAAGATCCTGAGCCAGCCATGACCCTCGCCGCGACCGACACGCTGTACGTCGCCCTCGCCTTCTACGCCCTCGGCACGATCGCGGCGCTCGGGTCTCTGTTCACGAAGGTCAAGCGGCTGCAGCACTACGGCCTGCTGATGATGATCGCCGGCTTCGTCGCGCACACGGGGTGGATCGGCACGATCTGCACGCGCACGGGACATCCGCCGATCACGAATCTCCCCGAGGCGACGGCGTTCGTGGGGTGGGTCGTGTTTGCGGTCGAGCTCGCGCTCTGGATCCGCTATCGCGTGTACGCCGCATCGTTCTTCGTCTATCCGCTCGTGCTGCTGCTGCTCACGATCTCCGCGGTCGCCGGCGAACAATTCGCGCCGCTCAATCCCGGCCTGCGCTCGAACGTCTTCACCGCGCATCTGCTGCTGACCACGATCGGCGTCGCCGGAATGTTGATCGGCGTCGCGTTCGGGTCGCTGGCGTTCATTCAGGACCGCGCACTGAAAGAAAAACGCCGCGGGCGTTTCTGGGAGTGGATTCCGAGCCTCGACGTCTGCAAGCGCGTCAGCTATCACGCGCTCGCGATCGGCTTCAGCATCTACACGGCCGGATTGCTGGCCGGCATTCTGTGGTCGTATCGAACGACCGCGGGACTGATGGAGCTGCGCGTAAAACAGGTCGGCGCGATGGTCGCGTGGGTTTTGTTCGCGGTGCTGTTGAAGCAGTACATCGCCGGCGAGTTTCGCAGGAAGAGAACGGTTTTGTTGTCGGCGTGCGCGTTTGTTGCGGTTCTGGTGGCGATTCTGGGGATTAGCAGATGAAGGCAGAAGGCAGAAGGCAGAAGGCAGAAGTAAGAACGCGCGCTCGCCGCGTTTCGCTTTCTTACTTCTCACTTCTGCCTTCTGCCTTCTGCCTTCTGCCTTCATTCGGGCGGGAGGTGGCATGCCGCTGATCCTCGTCGGTCTCAACCACCGTACCGCCCCCGTCGAGGTACGGGAACGCCTCGGCGTCGCAGACTCGAAACTGCCGGAGACGACGAGCGCGTTGCGATCGATCGAGGGCGTCGACGGCGCGGCGGTTTTGTCGACGTGCAACCGCGTCGAGGCGATTGTGTCGACGCGCGACGAAGACTCGATCGAGGCGATCGTCGACTGGCTCGCCGAGACCGCGTCGACGCAGCGCGCGGAACTGGAGAAGCACCTGTATATCCTCCGCCACGGAGACGTCGTGCGGCACCTCTTCCGCGTCGCCTCGGGGCTCGACTCGATGATCGTCGGCGAGCCGCAGATCGGCGGGCAGGTGAGGAAAGCGTTTATCACCGCGCTCGACCTCGGCACGCTCGACTCGGTCCTCACGCAGCTTTACGAACAGACGATGCGCGTCGCGAAGCGAGTGCGCACCGACACCGGGATCGGCGAACACGCGGTGTCGGTGCCGTATGCGGCGATCGAGCTCGCAAAAAAGATCTTCGGCGATTTGCGCGGGCTGCAAGTGCTGCTCCTCGGCGCCGGCGACATGGGCGAGCTCACCGCGGAGCATCTGCATCAGCAGGAAGTGAAGCAGGTCTTCGTCGCCAACCGCTCGTTCGAGCGCGCGCAGGAGCTGGCGCGGCGCTTCGACGGCGCGGCCGTGCAGTTCGATCGGCTCGACGACTATCTCGCCGGCTGCGACATCGTGATCGCGTCGACAGCCGCGCCGCATTACGTCGTCGAGCCGCAACACGTCGAGCGCGCGCTCGACGCGCGCAAGCGCCGCAACCTTTTCCTGATCGACCTCGCCGTGCCGCGCAACATCCATCCCGCGGTCGGCCGCATCGACGGCGCGTACCTCTACAACGTCGACGACCTGCAGCAGGTCGCCGACGCGAATCTCACGCAGCGCCAGCAAAAAGCCACGGCGGCCGAGCAGATCGTCACGCGCGAAGTCGACGCGTTTCGCAAACGGCTCGTCGCGCAGGACGCGGTGCCGACGATTCTCGAGCTGCAGCAGCGCCTCGAACAGATCCGCGCCGCCGAGCTCGAGAAGTGTCTGCGCAACGTCGGGCCGATGACGGCCGCGCAGCGGGCGGCGATCGAGATGTTCTCGACCCAGATGATCAACAAGATTCTCCACTACCCGATCCTGCAGCTGAAGTACATGTCCGACGAGCCGCAGGAGCGCGAGTCGCTGCGCCGCACGATCCGGAAGATTTTCGGGCTGCGATGAAGATACGCATCGGCACTCGCGGAAGTCAGCTGGCGCTGTGGCAGGCCAACGAAGTCGCGCGCCTGTTGCCGTGCGAGTCGGAGATCGTGACGATCAAGACGACCGGCGACAAGCGCACCGACGTGTCGCTGGCATCGATCGGCGGCAAGGGACTCTTCATCAAAGAATTGGAAGAAGCGCTCGAGCGCGGTGCGATCGACGTGGCGGTGCACAGTCTGAAGGATGTGCCGTCGATCATTCCCGAGCAGTTCGAGCTGGCCGCCTTTCTCGAGCGCGCCGATCCGCGCGACGCGTGGGTGCATCCGGACGGCGTCGCGATCGACGAGATGATCGAAGGCGCGGTCATCGGCACGAGCGCGCCGCGGCGCCGCGCGCAACTCGCTGCGCTGTACCCGAGGCTGCGCATCGAGGACATCCGCGGCAACGTCGACACGCGCATCGCGAAGGCGCGCAGCGGGCAATACGCCGGCATCGTCCTCGCCGGCGCCGGCCTGCGGCGACTCGGCCGCGCGCACGAGATCACGAGCAGCTTCTCCATCGACGACATGCTTCCCGCCGCCGGACAGGGCATCGTCGCGATCGAGTGCCTGCGCGGCAACGACGCGCTGCGCGACGCCGCGCGCGCCGTGAATCACGCGCCGTCGGAACGCGCGGCGCTCTGCGAGCGCGGCGTGCTGCAGAAGTTCGGCGAGCGGCTCGACTGCTACTCTGAGGTCGCGGTGCACTGCACCATCGCGGTTGCGCGGTCGCTCAGTTGCTCGGTTGCGCGGGAGGACCTACACGGTGGAAATGCCGAGCAACCGCGCGACCGCGTAACCGAGCAACCGGAAATCACCATTCGCGCGTTCTTTCACGGACGTCGCGCAGAAGGCCGCGGATGCGACGCCGAGAACGTGATCGATGCGGTGTACGAGGAATTGACTCGTGCAGGGCAGGCTTTCCAGCCTGCCGACGGGCTGGAAAGCCCGTCCCACACCGGGGGACGGAAATGACGGGGACCGTCTATCTCGTAGGCGCTGGCCCCGGCGACCCGCGCCTCCTCACGCTGCGCGCCGCGGAGCTCATCGAGCGCGCGGACGTCGTCGCGCTCGACGCGCTCGTGTCGAAGGAGATCGGCGCGCGCATTCCGAAGACGGCGAAGGTCATCTACGTCGGCAAACGCGCGAGCGCGCACGCCGTGCCGCAGGACCAGATCAATCAGATCCTGATCGACGAGGCGAAGCAGGGACACATGGTCGTGCGCCTCAAAGGCGGCGATCCGTTCGTGTTCGGACGCGGCGGCGAAGAGGCGGAGGAGCTGATCGCCGCGGGCGTGCCGGTGGAGATCGTGCCGGGCATTTCGTCGTCGATCGCCGGCCCCGCGTACGCGGGAATCCCGGTCACGCACCGCGCACACGCGACCTCGGTCACGCTCGTCACCGCGCACGAGTCGGAAGGCTCGACCGGCATCCGCTGGGGCGCGCTCGCACAGCTCGACGGCACGATCGTGTTCATGATGGGCTTCGCCAATCTGCCGATGATCGCGCACAAGCTGCTCGAGCACGGCATGAGCGGCGCGCGCGGCGTCGCCGTGATCTCGAAGGCGACGACGTTCGAGCAGCGGACGGTGACGGGCACGCTGCGCAACATCGAGGCGCGCGTCGCGGAAGAAAAACTCGAGACGCCGGCGCTGATCGTGGTCGGCGACGTCGTGTCGCTGCACGACACGATCGACTGGTTCGAAGGAAAGCCGCTGTTCGGCAAGCGTGTCGTCGTCACGCGTGCGCGCGAGCAGGCGTCGGAGCTGAAGCGGATGCTCGAAGACTCCGGCGCGCAGGTGCTGCAGTTCCCGACCATCGAGATCGCACCGCCGGAGTCGTGGGACTCGCTCGATCGCGTGATCGCGTCTCAATACGACTGCCTGATCTTCACCTCTGTTAACGGTGTTAACGCATGGTTCGAGCGTGTGAAGGACGTGCGCAAAATCGCGGGAACGAGAGTGGCCGCCGTCGGACAGGCGACCGCGGATGCGTTGCGCGAGCGCGGTATCCAGCCCGATCTCGTGCCCGAGCGCTTCATTTCCACCGACCTCCTGCCTCTTCTTGCCGAAGACCAGCGCGGCGTCCGCACGGCCGTCATCCGCGCCGAAGAAGGACGCGACGAGCTGATCGACGAGCTGCGCGCCCGCGGCGGCGAAGTCGACCTCGGCGTCGCCTATCGCACGATCGCCGCGGACTACGATCTCGACGAATTGCGCGCATTGATCGAGAACGATGCCATCGATGTCGTCACGTTTACCAGCGCGTCGACCGTCGACAACTTCTTCGGCAAGCTCACGCCCGACGAACGCACGCGCCTTCTGCAGCGCGCGCTCATCGCGTCGATCGGCCCGACGACCAGCGAAGCGGTCCGGCGCTATGGCAAGGAGCCGGACGTCGTTGCAGAGAATGCGACGATTCGCGCGCTGCATGACGCCGTTTGCAGGAGTGCGGTGGCAAAGCCACCGCTTTCGGATTCCAGAGCGGCAGCTTCGCTGCCGCACTCTTAGATCATGAAGCTTCACGCGCGCATCGTCTCGGCGTTCGTCTGGATCGCGGCGTTCTGCCTGGCGAGCGGCGTCTTTCTCTCCCTCACGCTGCTTCTCAAAAACCTCCCGCCCACCGCCCCCGTCGCCATCGGCGTCGTCACAATCGAGCGTTACTCGAAACTGCGCGACTACGTCACCGCCGCGCTCTTCTTTCTCCTCGTTCCTCCGCTGACGCTCTGGCTGCGCCGCGTCTTCGAGCGCGCCACCGCGCGCATGAACACCGCGGCGGCGCTGCTCTTCGCCGTCCCGTACTTTTTCTCGCCGATCTTCTATCTCACGACGGGGAAAGTCGGCTGGATCCTCGGCATCCCGATCGCGCTGTCGCTCGGCGGTCCGCGCGCGCTCGCGGTCTGGCAGACGCGCGGCTGGCTGCGCGCGATGTTCCGCCGCGAGTTGCATCCGTATCACGCGCTGCTCCTCGCGGAAGGACTGTCGTGGATTCTCTTCCGCTACATCGTCCTCTCGCGCCGCATCGCGCACATCCCCACGCTCTTTCTCGAAGGCGTCTTCGTCGCCGCGTTCCTCGCGCTGTTCTGGGCCGCGGCGATTCTCATCGCGCGCCTCGCCGAATTGCTGTTCGACGAAAACCGCGAAGACGTCTTCCGCCGCATCACCGTCGCCGCGCTGCCGCTGGTCGTGCTGCCGTTCATCTCCGCGGTCTGGATGCCGCTCATCCACGCGCGCACGATCACTGCAATCACGATCGCCGTCATCGCGATCCTCGCGTTTCTCATCCGCAAACCGCTCGCGCCGCGCGCGACTTGGAACCTCGCCGCGTATCTGATCTTCCCCGTGCTGATTTATCTCGTGAGCTACGCGTCGACCGCGCAGGGATCGCAGTGGGTCGACCTCTTCCATCGCGGCGAGGCAATCGGCCCCGCGTCCGATTACCTCCGCGGCAAAGTTCCGTTCCGCGACGTCTTCGCATTGCACGGCATGCTCGAAGACGGCCTGCTCGACGCGTGGCTGATGGACCTCTTCGGCCGCTCGCTCGACGTGCACATCGCGCGCACCGCCATCATCGGCGCGTTCCTCGGCGTCTCGCTCTGGTTTCTCGGCGTCGTCGTCTTCGACTCCATCCCGCTCGCGCTTTTCTGCGTGGCGATGGGCTCATGGACGACCGTCGAGAACAACCGCACGTTGTTTCAGGTCGCCGCGGTCGCGCTGTTCTGGAATGCGGTAAGGCGCAGGAGCCGCGCGTCCGCGATCTTCGCCGGCGTCTTCGCCGGCATCGCGATTTTCTTCAGCTACGACATCGGGCTGTACACGATCGCGGGGGCGATCGCGGCTTCGCTCTTGCTGTGGATTGCCGCGAAGCGCGCGCCACTTGCGAAGAACAGTGGAGCGGCGCCCGCTTCGGGCGCCGGCACTCGCGATGACCCGGCGGCCGAAGCGGCCGCCGCTCCACTGTTCTTCGCGATCGGCGTTCTCCTCGGCGCCGCGCCATTCGTCATCTATCTCGCCATACGCGGCGCGCTCGACGACTTTGCGGTCACGTCATTCGTGGTCATTCCGCGCATCATTGATGCCACGTGGGCGCTGCCGTTCCCCGATCTCGTCTCCACGTTCCGCCGCGATCTCAATCTCCACACGCTCGCCGACTTCGTGCTGATGGAGAAGTTCCATCTCATCCTCAGTCCGCTCACGATCGCCGTCGCGCTCGTGTACTTCATCCAGCGCTGGAGTGGTGCGCGCCTCCGGCGCGCCTTTGGGCGGGAGGCGCGCCAGAAGCGCGCACCACTCGATCAGCTCGACTACGCGCTGCTCGTCCTCACGGTCTTCGCCGCGATCACGCAGCGCACGGCATTCGGCCGCGCGGAGTTCCGCCATCAATACTTCGCGGCGTTTCTCATCGGACCGATTCTCATCCTGCTCGCGCTGATCGCGTTCCGCGCGCTGCGCGACGTTTGGCGCGAAGGCGACAGCAACGTGCGCGTGTTTCTCGCAGCGCTGGCGGCGGCGATCGTGCCGGCGATCGCGGTGCTCTTCTGGATTCCTGACCTGATCAACGTCCGCCTCAACGATCTCGTCGCGTACACCACGCGCGTGCAGCACTTGAAGGTCGACGACCCGCTGGCGGAAGAAGTGCGCTGGCGGATCCACGACGTTACGGAAGAAGTGAAGGCGCTGACGCCGCGCGGCGAGCCGATTTTCGATTTCTCGAACCAGCCGGCGTTTTACTTTTTCACGAACCGCCCGAACCCGACGCGCTTCTACCAGGTGCCGATCCTCTCGCCGCGCGAATTCCAGGCGGAGACGATCGGCGCGCTGGAGCGCGCGAAGCCCAAGGTAATCATTCGCAAGTCGCCGGAGCACTACGATCAATTCGACGGCGTGCCGAACGAGCTGCGCGCGCAGGCCGTCGCCGCGTACATCCGCGACGTGTACGAGTTTCACAAGACGACGCGCGGCATCGAGCTCTGGACGCGGCGCCGCGACGCGCGGCCGCTCGCGGTCGCGCAGTACCTCCGCGCGATCCGGCTGCCGGACAGGAAAGCGCTCGTCACGAGCGGCGTGCAGCGCCTCGTGTTCCCCGCGATCGGCAGCAATCCCGGCGTCGGCGGCTCGTACTGGCAATCCGATCTCACGATGCACAACCCGTATCGCGAGCCGCTCACCGCGACGCTGCGCTTCGTCGAAAACGATCGCGGCATCGATCGCGCCATCACGCTCGCGCCGCGGCAGACGCTGCGCTGGCCGGACGTCGTGAAAACGCTATTCAACGCGAGCGGCGTCGGCACGCTGTGGGTCGAGCATCGCGAGAACCGAGCGCCGGTTGCGATCGTGAAGACCGCCGACGTCGCGCACGGCGGGCACGCGTCGATCGAGCCCGCGCTGTCGATGCGCGACGCCGGGGCAGCGGGCACGGAGAGCGCCGAGCTCGCGATCGTCGGCATCCCCGCGGCGACGGCGGAAGGACATCGCCTGAACGTCGGCGTCGTCAACATCGGCAACTTCCCGGCGACCTTCCGCGTGACGGCGCGCACGCGCACGGGCGAAGCGGTCGGCCGTCCGATCGAGTCGGGCGTGTTCGAAGATCAGGTGTGGATCCTCAACGATCTCGAGCACGCGATCGGCGCGAAGATCGATGACACGATGACCGTGCGCGTGCAGGTCATCGCCGGCACCGGCGTCGCGTTCGCGACGGTCGTGCAACCGGGCGGCGACTCCGAATTCATCGCCGCGATTCCGGCGCAGCAGCAATGAACGCGATCGCGCTGCCCGAGTCGTGGCGCGAGCACGCGATCGTCACGCGCGACGTCGCCATCGCGCGCGATTGGTTCACCGACGCGGAGCTCGCCGAGGCGGACGCGTTTCGCCTGCCGAAACGCCGCGAGGAGTGGATGCACGCGCGCATGGCGGCAAAGCAGCTCGCGGTGAATCGCGGACTCGCGTCGCATCCGCGCGAAGTGCTGGTGACGCGCGTGCGGTTCTCGCTCTCCCATTCGCATCCGTATGCAGCGGCAGCGATCGGACGCGGCATCGACGTGCAGGTGATTCGCGAGATCTCCGAATCCGCCGCGCATCTTTTTCTCAGCGATGAAGAAGCCGAGGCGATGCGCGCGTGTAGCGTCGAACACCGCCTGCTGCATTTCTGGTGCGCGAAGGAAGCGGCGTGGAAAGCGCAGCGTGGGGAGGTTCCGACGCTCAAACAAGTGCCGCTGAAGTTGATCGATATTCAGCCGCATGGACTGCGTTTCGACGGTGTCGAAACGCTTTGGACTGCGGCGGCTGCCGCAGTCCAAAGAGACGTGATCATCGCTCTAACTTTTTGAGCAGCGCTTTCGCGTCCTCGGTCGCCGCTGTGTATTCGACGACGTACTCCGGATCGTTCGGCGCGGCGATCACATCGCGCAGCATCTTGATCGCCTGCGGCCTGGTCTTGCTGTCGTTCGACACCATCGCCTCGGCGAGAAAGACGATCGTCACTTTGTTTTTCGGATCGATGCGCAGCGACTCGGTGAGAAAGCGCACCGCTTCTTTCTCCGAGGCCCAGCCGGTGATGAAAGGGACGCGAGGAGTTTGATCGTGGAGACGGCCGAGAACGCGGGCGGGCGCGCCGCCTTCGAGGCGCGGGTCGATCAGCATGGCGATCGTTGCCTCGCGGCGAATGCGATCGGCTGCGCCTTCACGCACGGCCGCGAGCTTGCCGTACGCGAGCGCCCACTCGCCCCAATTCACCGCGTCCCACAAAAACACCTCCGCGGCTCCCGGAGTCGCGCGCATCGCGTCCGCCACCTGCTTCTCCGAGCCTTTCGTTTTCGCGCCCAACGCAGCGAGCGCTCTCTCGCCCGCCGTCTTCGCGGTGCCGTAGATTTTTTTCTTCTCGTCGTTCGTCATCGCCACGTACGCGCCCTTGAAGCGATACGCGCGCAGCAGCTTCCACCGCGACTCGAGGTCGTTGCCGCGCGCGTACGCGGCGATCGCGGCATCGACGTGCTCGGCACGCGCATGTCCGCCTTGCGCCCCCTCGGCGCGCAGCGCCCAATGCCTGTCGCCCTCAGCGACCTGTGCGATGAGCGACCAACAGGCACAAGCGTTGAAGGCCAGAATGAGCATGAAGCGAATCTTCTTCATGCTGTCGATTATCGCCGTACTCGCGTCCTGCCGCGGCGAGCCCGTGCCGCGCGACTATCAAAACGCGCCGCCGGCCATGACGCACCCGCCGCAAACCGCGACGCAGTCGCCGCCCGCGCGTGGCGTGCAGCCGCCGCCGCAACCATCGAGCGGCGTCGAAGGAACGGTCGCGCCGTACCAGCCCGTCACGCCGCCGGCGAAGCCGCAGACGACTACGCTGCCGGATAAGCCGCCGGTGACGACGACGACGTAGATGGCCGGCGGATGGCGGATGGCAGATGGCGGATGGCGGATGGCGGATGGCGGCTTCGCTGGATGGCGGCTTCGCGGATGGCCACGCCCACCCTCGCTTCTGCCATCTGCCATCCGCCATCTGCCATCCGCGTAGGCGCCATCAGCGCAGCCGCAAACGGGCGCAACCCATAGAATCCTCCCGTGCGCATCGTTTTCTTCGGCACGCCCGAGTTCGCGGTTCCTTCGCTCGACGCGGTGCATCGCGAGCACGACATAGTGCTTGTGGTGGCGCAGCCCGATCGTCCCGCGGGACGCGGGATGAAGATGCATGTGCCGGCCGTGATCGCGCGTGCGCGCGAGCTCGGGTTATCCATTGCGCAACCGCTCAAAGTTCGCGAGGTGCTCGACGCAGTCGCGGCGCTGAAACCCGACGCCGGGGTCGTCGTCGCGTACGGAAAGATTCTGCCGGCCGCGCTGCTCGAGATTCCGAGGCTCGGGTTCTTCAATGTGCACGGCTCGATCCTGCCGAAGTATCGCGGCGCGGCGCCGATCCAGCGCGCGATCGAGAACGGCGAGACCGAGACCGGCGTGACGATCATGCGCGTCGACGAACAGCTCGATCATGGACCGATGCTGCTCATCGAGAAAACCGCGATCGATCCTGACGAGCACACGCCGGCGGTTGCACAGCGCTTGTCGCACATCGGCGCAAACGCACTCGCGCGCGTGCTGCGCGAGCTGCCGCCGGAGACGCCGCAGGACCACGCGCAGGCAACGATCGCGCCGAAGATCGACAAAGCCGAAGGCGAAGTCACGTTCAAAGAATCGGCGCGCGTGATCTACGACAAATTCCGCGCGTTCGATCCGTGGCCGGGCATTTTTTATAAGGACGTCAAACTGACAGACGTCGTCTGTGGAGCGGCGCCCGCTTCGGGCGCCGGTACTCGCGACGACTCGGCGGCCGAAGCGGCCGCCGCTCCACAGAGCATCGTGTCGATCGACGACGATGGCATCATCATCGCCTGCGCCGAAGGCGCGCTGCGCATCCGCGAGATGCAACGCCCCGGCAAACCGCGCACGCCGGCCGGCGCGGTGGCGCGCGGGCTGGGGTGGCGGGTGGGCGATGTTCTCTGAGCGCGCCCGCGCGATCGCGCTGCTGCAGCGCATCGAGCGCGAGTCGCTCTACGCATCGCTCCTGCTGCTGCACGAATCCGGCTTCGTCCGCACGCTCGTCCTGGGCGTCCTGCGCTGGCGCTCCCGCCTCGATTTCGTGATCGAACATTTCGCACAGCGCCCCCTGAAAAAACTCGATCCCGTCGTCGTGGACGTCCTACGCCTCGGCATCTACCAACTTCAGTACATGGACGTGCCGTCCTATGCCGCCGTCTCCGAGACCGTCGACCTCACGCCGAAACGCGCACGCGGATTCGTAAACGCGATCCTGCGCCGCGCGTCCGAAAAAAAAACGCCGGAGCCGCGCGACGTCGCGACGCGCACCGCGCATCCGCAGTGGCTCATCGATCGCTGGACAAAATTCTTCGGAGTTGAACGCGCGACGAAAATCGCGGAAGCGAATCAGGAGCTGTCGTATCCGGACGTGCTCTCGCTCAAAGGCGACGCGCCGCCGGACGCGGAGCCATCGAAGTTTGTGAACGGTCTCTGGAGGTTGCACGGCTCTTCGGCGGACCTCGATCGCGAGCGCTTCTATCCGATGGACGAAGGGAGCGCCGTCATCGCCGACATCGCGCGCTCGTACGGCGACGACGTCCTCGACCTCGCCGCCGCGCCGGGCGGCAAGATGATCTATATGGCGCATCACGGCGCGCGCGTGATCGCGAACGACGTCTCCATCGCGCGCATCCGTCCTCTCAAAGCACGCGGCGCAAAAATTGTGGTCTCCGACGGACGCCAGCCTCCCTTCAGAAAGAAGTTCGAGGTGGTCCTGCTCGACGCGCCGTGCAGCGCGACCGGAACGATTCGCAAGAATCCCGAGATCAAGTGGCGCCTGCGCGAAGCCGACATCGCGTCGTTCGCGACATTGCAGCGCGAATTGCTCGCCAGCGCGATGACGCTCGCGAACAAGTACGTCGTCTATTCGACGTGCTCGCTCGAGCCGGAAGAGAACGACGAAATCGTCGCGCCGTACGCACGGGTCGATGTGGATGGCAGATGGCAGATGGCAGATGGCGAAGAGCGCGCATCGCCATCCGCCATCCGCCATGCGCCATCGTTTTCCGAGTGGATCGAGAGCGGCGTGCTGCGATTGACGCCCGACTCCGGCGCGGACGGATTCACCGCCTTCGTCCTCCGCGTTTAAACTTCCCGGTCTATGCCGCGCGACATTCCGGTCGGCAACGGCTCGCTGCTCATCGCCTTCGATGCGCAGTACCGCCTCGCCGACTTCTATTTCCCGCACGTCGGGATGGAGAACCACGCCGCGGCGAAGTTCCGCTTCGGGGTGTTCGCCGACGGCGCGTTCACGTCGACGGACGACGTGCCGTGGCAGCGCACGCTCGATTACCTGCGCGACACGCTCGTCACCGACGTGCAGCTGCAGAACGACGCGATCGGCTTGCGTATCCGCTGCTACGACGCCGTCGATCCCGACCGCTCCATCTACCTGCGCAAAATCGTGGTGCGCAATCTCCGTGACGACGCGCGAGACGTCAAACTTTTCTTTCATCACGACTTCGCGCTGTACGGCAGCGGCCTCGGCGACACGGCGCTCTTCGAGCCGGGCACGCGCAGCATCATTCATTACAAGTCGAAGCGGTTCGTGCTGGTCAACTGCGACGGCGGGGTCGGCGAGTACGCCTGCACGCGCAGTGCGATGACCGGCGTCGACGGCACGTGGATCGACGCGGAAGACGGCGCGCTGTCGATGAGCGCGATCGCGCAGGGAGCCGTGGAATCGGCAATCGCCGTTCCGCTGCATCTCGATGCGTCGGGATCGGCGACGCTGTTCTACTGGATCTGCGCAGGCCGCACGTACGACGAAGTGCGCGATCTGCATCAGCACGTGCTGAGCGAAACGCCCGCGCGCATCCTTGCGCGCACCGGCTCGCACTGGTACACGTGGGTCAACAAGCCGGATCGCGATCTCAGCGATCTGCCGGATGAGATCACGGAGCTTTATCGCCGCTCGCTCCTCATCATCGCCACGCAATGCGATCGCAACGGAGCGGTGCTCGCGGCGAACGACTCCGACATTCAGTGGGGCCATAACGATCACTACTCCTATGTCTGGACGCGCGACGCGTCGCTGGTCGGCGACGCGATGGACCGCGCCGGCTTCCCCGAGATCTCGCGGCGCTTTCTCCAATTCGCGAACGACCTGATTCGCGTCGAGGGCTTCTTCCTCAATAAATACAACCCCGACGGCACGCCCGCGCCGCTGTGGCATCCATGGGTGCGCGACGGAAAAACGCAACTGCCGATCCAGGAGGACGAGACCGCGCTCGTGATCTGGCTCGTCGCGCGCCACTACGCGCGCACGCGCGATCTCGATCTGCTGCGCGCCGTCTATCAGCGCCTCGTCGTCAATCCCGCCGAATTTCTCGTCCACTATCGCGACGAAACCGGACTGCCGCGGCCGAGCTTCGACTTGTGGGAGGAGCGTCAGGGCGTTTTCACGTTCACGTGCGCGACGGTCTGGGCGGGACTCAACGCCGCCGCGGAGATCGCGAACTTACTGAACGAGCAGGACCGCCGCGCGACGTACGCGAAGGCCGCGTCGGAAGTGCTCGACGCGATGAAAAAGCAGCTCTGGCTCGAAGAGGAAGGGCGCTTCGCGCGCGGCATCATCGACGGGGTGGTCGACAAAACGATCGACGCCTCGGCCGCGTTCGGCGCATTTTTCTTCGGCGCGTTTCCGGCAACGAGCGCGATGGTCGAAGGAACGATGCGCGCCGTGCGCGAGCATTTGTGGGTGCAGACCGAAGCGGGCGGCGTCGCGCGCTACGAAGACGATCCCTATCACCGCATTTCCGGCGAGCAGACGCGCGTGCCGGGAAATCCGTGGATCCTCTGCACGCTCTGGCTCGCCGAGTATCGCATCGCGACCGCGGCAAGCGTCGCCGAATTGCAGTCGGCGCTCGATCTCGTGCGCTGGGCGCGCGCGAAGGCGACGCCGTCGCTCATCCTGCCGGAACAAACTGACCCTTATGACGGTCAGCCGCTCTCGGTCGCGCCGCTGACCTGGAGTCACGCGCAAGTCGTTTCGATCGTGCACGCGTATCTCGACGCGTTACATCGTCTCCGCAACGTTTCAAATCGCGTTGACTTTCTGGATTCCATTACCTAGATTGTCCTGCATTCCTACAAACGCGAATTCAGATCCGTTCGCGAGCCGGGCAGGAGGGATTTTTTATGGCGGGTAAGGTCGACGTCATCAACGCGATCGCCGATCAGGCGGGCATTTCGAAAAAAGAGGCCGCGGCCGCGTTCGATGCTTTCGTGAATTACATCAGCGACGTGTGCCAGAAAGGCGACCGTTGCGCGATTCCCGGACTCGGCAGCTTCAACGTGACCCAGCGCAAGGCGCGCGAGGGACGCAATCCGCGCACGAAAGAAAAAATCACCATTCCTGCTTCGAAGAACGTCCGCTTCAAGGCCGGCAAGGATTTGCGCGATTTGCTCAATGTGTCGAAAAAGGCCAAAAAACGTTAGGCGCGCGCCTCAGTCCGCCCACGGACGCGGCATAAACAACTTCGCGTAGAGATTCAACGCGTACCGGTCGGTCATGCCGGCGATGAAGTCGATCGCCAGCCGCTCGACCGGCTCGTCACTACTGTCGAGAAAATCAGACGGATGCGCAACGACGTACTCGAACAGCGCGGTGAGTATTTTCTGCGCCTTCTCGAATTCCCCGCGCACAGTGGGCGTCAAATACATGTTCTCGAACATGTAGGTACGCAGCGCCTCGAGCGACTCCATCACTTCCGGCGACATCATGATCGCCGCGTAATCGCACGCCAGCGTCGCATTGATGACGTCGCGCACCATCCGGTCGATGCGCATGCTCCCCGTGCGGCCTAACGTCGAGCGGATCTCCTTCGGAATGTCGTTTTCCTTGATGATTCCGGCGCGGATGCCGTCGTCGATGTCATGATTGACGTAGGCGATGATGTCGGAGATGCGGACGATGTCGCCTTCCAGCGTCAATGCGCGCGCCTTCGGCCGCTTGCGCAACAGCTCGCCCTTCTCGCCCTTGGAGTGCTTGAGAATTCCGTCGCGCACTTCCACGGTGAGATTGAGATCCTCGAGCTTCTCGACGACGCGCACCGACTGCCTGTAATGATCGAACCCGCCGCGGACGAGCTTATTGAGCGCGGATTCGCCCGCGTGACCGAACGCGGAGTGCCCGAGGTCATGGCCTAACCCGATCGCCTCGGTGAGCACTTCATTGAGGCGCAGCGACTTCGCAATCGTCCGCGCGATCTGCGTCACTTCCAAAACATGGGTCAGGCGCGTCCGGTAATGATCCCCCTCGGGCGCGAGGAACACCTGCGTCTTGTGCTTCAGCCGGCGAAAGGCCTTGCAATGGATGATGCGGTCGCGGTCGCGCTGATACGACGGCCGGATGTCGTCCTCCGGCTCCGCGCGGTCGCGCCCGCGCGTTTCCGCGCTCCTCGCCGCGCGCGGCGCGAGCGTCTCGTACTCGATGCGCTCGAGCATTTCGCGGATGGTCGTCAGAGTGCTAGCTCCAAGAATCGCGTTCCTTCGATTGGATTGTATCGATACGGCTCGATGTCGACGAAGCCGAGTGACTCGTACAACCGCATCGCGCCCTGCATCGTCGGCAGCGTGTCGAGCCGCATCGCGCGATAGCCGCGCCGTCGCGCTTCATCGATGATGCGCTCCGCGAGCGCGCGTCCGATCTTGTGCTCGCGAAACTGCGGACGAACGTAGAGACGCTTCATCTCGCAGACGTCCTGTGGAGCGGCGGACGCCTCGTCCGCCGAATACTCGCGACCAACCGGCGGCTGAGGGCGGCCGCCGCTCCACCGATGCAAGGCCACGCATCCGGCCAGCTCGCCGTTCCAGTGCGCGACGAGAATCGGATCGTAGTCGCCGGGAAGCGACGCCAGCTCTTCGCCGAAATTCTGGAACGACAGATCGACGCCGATCGCGTGCGCGTATTCGAGAAAGAGCTCGCGCACGTCGTCGATGTCCTCGAACGGTTCGATGGTGAGCATCAGACGTCGAGCGCGCCGCGAAAGACGGTGACGGCCTGTCCGCCGAGCTTCACGCGATCGCCGGCGAGGCGCACGCGCACGACGCCGCCGCGCTTCGACGCCTGAAACGCCGTCATCTCTTCTTTGCCGAGTCGCGCCGACCAGTACGGAGTGAGACAGCAGTGCGCGGAGCCGGTGACCGGATCTTCATCGACGCCGGAGCCGGGCGCGAAGAAGCGCGAGACGAAGTCGAACTTGCCGTTCGATCCGCGGCTCGTCACGATCACGCCGCGCGCGGGAAGCGTGCGCAATCGCGCGTGATCGGGATCGAGCGCGCGCACCGCCGCCTCCGATTCGACTTCGACGAGGTAGTCGAACCGGTTGCGTCCGACGTAAACCGGCTTCTCGATGCCGAGCGATTCGAGCAATGCGGGCGGCGGATCGGCGGCCTCTTCGAGCGTCGCCGGGAAATCGAGCTCGATCCATGCGCCTTCACGCGTCGCGGTCAACAGTCCGCTCTTCGTGTGAAAGCGCGCGGTCTGGCCCAACCCGAGGACGCCCTGCTCCCACAGCGCATGCGCGCTGGCGAGGGTCGCGTGTCCGCACAGCGCGACTTCGACCGCCGGCGTGAACCAGCGCAGCGAGAAACCGTCACCCTGCGGAAGCAGAAACGCCGTCTCGGAGAGATTCATCTCCGCGGCGACGTTCTGCATCCACGCTTCATCGCGCTCGCTCTCGAGCAGACAGACCGCGGCCGGATTGCCGCGGAACGCATCCGCCGTGAACGCGTCGATCTGCAGGAGTCGAATCAAATCCCCGGGACCTTGGCAGCCTTCGCGTACATCCAACGCACCGCGGCGAATCCGACGATGATGACGATCGCGAGATACGCGTCGCGATACTGCGAGCCGTACACCGTCGGATAGTGATTGCTGAGCATCGCGAAGATGAGCGGCACCGACATGTATGTGTTGTGGCGCGAGCGCAGGCCGGCGATCTTCACTTCCGGCGAGTCCGGCGCCAGCGGCGTGCCGGCCTTCAGCGCGGTGATGATCTGCTTCTGCTTCGGCCAGATCACCATCCAGACGTTCAGCGCCATCATCGTGCCGAAGATCAATCCGGCGTGGATGTAAAGTGAGCGTCCGCTGAAGTGTCCGCACCAATCGAGGAACTCGTACACGCCGGCGAAGAGTACGAGACAGATCGCCGCGGCGACGACCTTGTTCGCGATCGCCTTCATGATGAAGTTGTAGACCACGAATCCGACGGCCAGGATCACGACCACGATCGCCAGCCACAGCCACGGATTGCCCGACAGCGGATCTTCGAACACGAGCCGGCCGTGATAGTAGATCAGGCCGCCGAGGAAGATGCCGGTGAACCACGTCCATGCGGCGCCCCAGCGGAACCAGTACAGCGCGCGCGGCAGCAGCTCGGGATTGACGACTTTCTTGGTGGGGCCGTCGATCTTTCCCTGGAAAGGGCCGTTGACGAAGTTGAAGAAATAGAGATGGCCGATCCACATCACACCGGCGACCACGTGGGCCCAGCGAAGGATGAGCTGAATGATGTTGTTCACATCCTGGTTCATGGCGTGCTTCTCCTCACTCGCAGCGTTGGGGTAGCCTGCCCGGGATTATAGTCAAGCGAGGGCACCGCCGTCGCTCGACGATGAGCACGGCGAGGCCGGACGCCTCGTGCCTTTGGTGTCATCGGTGTTATGGGTGAATTCGACGGAAGGATCGCCATCGTCACGGGCGCGTCGTCCGGCATCGGACGCAGCGCCGCGGAATTGCTCGCGCAGCGCGGCGCGCGCGTCGTCATCCTCGCGCGCAGCGCCGCGAAGATCGAGGCGATCGCCGCGACGCATGCGGATCGCATGATCGCGATCGCCGGAGACGTCTCTGATCTCGCATCGATCGAGCGTTTGTTCGCGAAAACGGAGGCGCGCTTCGGACACTGCGATCTCCTCATCAACAACGCCGGCATGATCGATCCTGCGCCGCTGGTCGACACGACGATCGAGCAGTGGGATCGAATGTTCGCCGTCAACGTGCGCGGCGCGTTCCTCACGTCCCGCCGCGCGCTGCCGTCGATGATCGAGCGAAAGCGCGGCGCGATCGTCAACGTGTCGTCGATCTCCGGCGTCGTCGGTCCCGAAAAGTTTCCGGGATGGGTGTCGTATTGCGCGAGCAAGGGCGCGCTCATCTCGATGACCGAGGCGCTTGCGGTGGAGGTGAAAGAACACGGAGTGCGCGTGAACTGCGTGAGCCCGGGCGCCGTAGATACGGACATGTGGGCGGAAGCGAGCGGCGGCGCGCCGGCGAGCATGACCGCGGACGAAGTCGCGGAGACGATTCTCTTTCTCGCGTCGGAACGATCGCGGCCGATGAACGGACAGAACCTGAATGTCTATTCGTCCTGATCTGCGCCCGACGTGGGCGGACATCGATCTCGCCGCATTCGACCGCAACATCGACGCGATCAACGCGCGCCTGCCGGACGGCTCGCGCCTCATCGCCGTGCTGAAAGCGAATGCGTACGGACACGGCGCGATCGAGGTCGCGAAGCGATGCACGCCCGATCGCGTGGCGATGATCGCGACCGCGCTCCTCGAAGAATCGCTCGCGCTGCGACACGCGGGCATCACGCTGCCGCTGCTCGTCCTCGGCCCGCTGAGCGAAGCGCAGATTCGCGAAGCGGTGCGGAACGACATCACGATCGGAGTCGTCGACCCCGAAGAGCTGGAGACGGCGGCGCACGTCGATGGAGTGCGCGTGCATCTCAAGCTCGACTCGGGGATGGGACGGATGGGCGTCGTCGAGAGCGAACTGCCGCGCGTCGCGGAGATCCTTCGCGCGTCGCGATTGAAGCTCGACGCGATCTACACGCATCTCGCGAACGCGGACGATCCGGACGATCCGTTCACGGACGAACAAATCGCGCGCTTTCGTACACTCCTCGCGACGCTGCGCGAAGCCGGCATCGACGCACCGCCGCATCACGTCGCCAACAGCGCGGCGACGATGCGCGGTCTCATCGATCCGGGCGACTACGTGCGCGTGGGCATCGCGTTGTTTGGAGCAGAGGCAGTTCCCAAGACTCGCCTGGAGCCGGTGCTGCGCTGGCGAACCGAGATCGCACGACTCAAGGACCTTCCGCCCGGACACGCGATCGGCTACGGCACGACGTTTCACACCAAACGCGCGAGTCGCATCGCGACTCTGCCCGTGGGATACGCCGACGGCTACAACCGGCGACTCTCGAATCGCGGCGAAGTGCTTCTGCGCGGAAAGCGCGCGCCTGTCGTCGGACGCGTGTCGATGGATCTCGTCACGATCGACGTGACCGACATCGACGCCGCACTCGGCGACGAAGTCGTTCTCCTCGGCAAACAGGGGAGCGATGAGATCGCCGTCGAAGAGCTGGCGGCGAAGCTTGATACGATCTCGTACGAAGTGTTCTGCAACATCAGCGCGCGTGTGCCGCGCGTTCATCACGCATGACCACCATTCTCGAGCGCATCGGCTTCGTCTTCATCCGCGTCTTCGAACAGACCGGCCTCTGGTTCTCCGCGTTGTGGGACACCGTCCGCTGGACGTTCCGCCGTCCGTTCGACGGCCGGGAGTGGCTCCGCCAGATGGTCCGCGTCGGCGTCGACTCGATTCCCGTCGTCGTGCTCACCGCGATGTTCACCGGCATGGTGCTCGCGCTGCAGACGTTCATCGGCTTCCGCCGCGTCCATGCGGAACAGTTCGTGGCGAGCGTCGTGTCGCTGGCGATGCTGCGCGAGCTCTCGCCGGTGCTCGTCGGATTGATGGTGACGGGACGCGTCGGATCGTCGATGGCCGCGGAGATCGGCACGATGAAGGTCACGGAGCAGATCGACGCGCTGAAAGCGCTCGCCACCGAGCCCGTTCAATATCTCTTCGTCCCGCGCATCGTCGCCGGCGTCGTGATGCTTCCGTTCCTCGTCATCCTCGGTGATTTCCTCGGCATCTACGGCGGCTATCTCATCGCCGTGAAGATGATGAACACGAACCCGGTTGTCTATCAACAGAACACGTATCAATTTCTCACGCTCAATGATTTGTGGAGCGGTTTGATCAAAGCCGCCGCGTTCGGACTCATCCTCACGCTGACCGGCTGCGTGCGCGGCTACTACACGACCGGCGGCGCCGAAGGCGTGGGCCGCGCGACGACCAACGCCGTGGTGAGCGCGTCGCTCATCATCCTGCTCAGCGACTTCTTTTTAACGAAGATCCTGTTCTAATGAGGCTCATAGGCTCACAGGCGCATAGGCTCATAGGTCGCTCCGGCCTCCGCTATGCGCCTATGAGCCTATGAGGCTATGAGCCTCCATCCATGGCGTTCATCGAGCTCCGCAATCTCTCCAAGACCTTCGACGGCAAGCAGGTCTTGCGCGACATGTCGATCGACATCGATCGCGGCGAGACCGTCGTCATCGTCGGCGGCTCGGGAACAGGCAAGAGCGTCACGCTCAAACACATCATCGGATTACTGAAGCCCGATCGCGGACAGGTCATCATCGACGAGCACGACATCACGAAGATGCCGGAGCTGGCGCTCAACCAGTTCCGCCGCCGCTTCGGCATGTCCTTTCAGGAAGGCGCGCTCTTCGACTCCATGAACGTCTACGAGAACATCGCCTTCCCGCTGCGGCGCCACACGAAGATGAAAGAAGCCGACATCCGCGCGCGCGTCGAAGAATGCCTCGAGGACGTCCACCTCCACGGTGTGGAGAAAAAACGACCCTCGGAGCTGTCCGGTGGTATGCGCCGCCGCGTGGGGTTCGCGCGGGCGATTTCGCTCAAGCCCGAGATCCTTCTCTTCGACGAGCCGACGACCGGATTGGACCCCGTCATCAGCGACATCATCGCCGAGCTCATTTGCGAAATGGACATGAAGCTCGGAACGACGACCGTGACGATCACGCACGACATGAAAGTCGCGTTCAAAGTCGCCGACCGCGTGGCGATGCTCTACGACGGCCAAATCATCGAGCAGGGAACGCCCGAGCAATTTCAGGAAAGCACGAACCCGATCGTGCGGCAGTTCATCGAGGGAAGAGCGGAAGGACCATTGACCGATATTGATTGAAGGGGACGCGTGTCGGCTCAGCGCGTGTGCGGATGCCGAGGCGATCGTCGCGCACGGTACGGAAATGCAGAAGGCAGAAGGCAGAAGGCAGAATTGAGAAGCACGCCCAACCTCGATGCACGGTGAACTTGGGCGGGACTTCTTAATTCTGCCTTCTGCGTTCTGCGTTCTGCGTTCTGCGTTCTGCATTCGCGGCCAGTGCACGCAAAGCATGTTCAAGCGTGAACCGCCCATTCGCTGCACACGCGCTGGTCCCCTCAAAAAAAACAGGCGCGGCCTCCGGCCGCGCCCATGCCTGACACACCACACACTAACGGGTGACTTAATCCTTGCGCATGCGGGTGCGCGTGGGGGTCGTTTCCTGCGTCGTGGTGGTTTCCTGCGTCGAGGACGTCATCGGGACGGTCGTCGTTTCCGTGGTTTCCGTCGTCGTGGACATCGTCGGGGCAGGTGTGGTTTCAACAACCGTCGTTTCGGTCGTCGTGCTCGGCGCCGGCGTGGTCTCGGTGATGGTCGTCTCCGACGTCATCGGCGTTTCGGTCACGGTCGCCTGCGACGTCACGGTCGCGCTGCTCTTCTGCGGAACGATGTTGACGTTCGTGTTCGTGCCGACCTGCGAAGGATTGCCTTTGCCGGGGGCGGAGCTGCTCGAATAGACATTGCCGTCACTGTCGACTTTCACAGGTCCCGGCGCAGGAGCGACGGTCGCCGCCTGTCCGGTGGACTCAGGACGCAGCTCCGTCACGTCATTGTTGTCCGCAACAGTGTCGTGGTGTGCGCATGCGCCGATGAGGAGGAGCGCCGCGATTCCAGCCGCGGCCACGGTGTTGTGCATCAGCTTTTTCATAGTTTTTTCTCCCATCCAATCATTGGCCACCCGTGTGGCCGTGAACCACGGATGAGGCAAAACGAATGCCTAGTTATTCACATCTTGGCGACCTGAACAGAGGCTCACAGGCGCATGGGCTCATGGGCTCACAGTTTTCCATGCGCCCGTGAGCCTATGAGCCCATGCGCCTATGATTCATCCATGGCCGCCCCGCGCGTCTTCTCCGTCAGCGAATTGATTCGCCAGATCAACCTCGATCTCTTCAAGTACAACGACATCTCCGTCGAAGGCGAAGTCACGAATTACACGCGCTCTTCGGCAGGTCATCACTACTTTTCTTTGAAAGACTCGCGCGCGCAAATCCGCGTCGTTTTCTTCGCGACGAACGCGCGCTTCCTGCGCTTCCGCATCGAGAACGGATTGCAACTGATCGTTCGCGGACGGCTGACGGTCTACGAAGCGAAAGGGGAGTTCCAGCTCAACGCCGTCGTCGCCGAGCCCGCCGGACTCGGCGCGTTGCAGCTCGCATTCGAGCAGCTGAAAAAGCGGCTCGCGGAAGAAGGACTCTTCGACGCCGATCGCAAGAAGCCGCTGCCGATGCTGCCGCAGCGCATCGCCATCGTGACGAGTCCCGCCGGCGCCGCGATCCGCGACGTCCTTCACGTCCTCGGACGCCGCTTCGAAGGACTGACGCTGCACGTCTATCCCGTGCGCGTGCAGGGCGCGAACGCCGCGCGCGAGATCGCAACCGCATTGCGACATCTCTCGCGCTGGAAGCTGCACGACGTGATCCTGATCTGCCGCGGCGGAGGATCGCTCGAAGATCTGTGGGCGTTCAACGAGGAGATCGTCGCGCGCGCTGTCGCCGCGTGCGAGATCCCGACGATCTCCGCGGTCGGCCACGAGACCGACTTCACGATCTGCGACTTCGTCGCCGACTTCCGCGCACCCACTCCATCAGCGGCAGCCGAGATCGTGATCCGCGCGAAGAGCGAGATCTGCACGCACATCGACCACATGACCCACCGCATCCACCACATCGTCGAAGGCCGCGTGCGCAACTACCGCCACGAGTTGCGCCACCTCACCTCGTCCGACAAACTCGGCGTCGTCCCTCAACGCATCGCACGTACACGCGAGCGACTCGAGCGGAGACGCGTGATGCTTTTCCGTTTGCTCGACGCCCGCGCGAAATCGATGCGGCGGAGACTCGCCGCATTCGACGAGCCGCTGGCGGCATACCCCGCGCGCATCGTGCGCGAACGCCAACACCTCAAAGCATTGATGGCGACGCTGAGCGCCGTCTCGCCGCTGTCCGTCTTGTCGCGCGGCTACGCCATCGCCTTCTCACGCACGCGACGCCGCCGCAAACCGATCCTCGACTCATCGCAAGTCGGCGTCGGCGAGCAAATCGAAGTGCAGGTGAAAAGAGGCCGGCTCGTGTGCACGGTCGATCAGCGCACGCTCGGCGTGGAGAGCCTTTGGCCGGAGACTGACGTGTTATAACGCCCGGCGATGGCCGCCCGTACCAAATCGAACGAATTCGAGAAGGCGTTCCAGCAGCTCGAGAAAATCGTGCAGCGGCTGGAAGGCGAGGAGCTACCGCTCGATGACTCGCTGCAGTTGTTCGAGGAAGGGATCCGCCTCTCGCGCTTCTGCCACCAGCGGCTCGAGGAGGTAGAGAAGAAAATCGAGACGATTCTCGCCGACGCGAAGGGGCAGCCAGTGACGGAGCCATTCGACGCGGGCGAGATGCTCGACGAGGACGAGGAATGACCTGTCATCTTCTCGTGTGGGGCAGGCTTTCCAGCCTGCCCTCCGGAAGCGCAGGCTGGAAAGCCTGCGCTACACCACGATCGGGATGACACGGCGGGTCATGAACCTCCACGACTATCTCCAATCGCGCCGCGCGCTCGTCGATCGCATGCTCGACGCGACGCTTCCTCCCGCGAACACGCCGCCCGCCGTGATTCATGAAGCGATGCGCTACGCCGTCCTGGGCGGCGGCAAACGCATTCGTCCGATCGTCGCCATCGCCGCCGCCGAAGCGTGCGGCGCAGACGTCGAGCCGCTGCTTGTCCCGATCAGCGCGCTCGAATTGATCCACAGCTACTCGCTCGTCCACGACGATCTGCCGGCGCTCGACAACGACGATCTGCGCCGCGGACGAAAAACGACACACGTCGTTTTCGGCGAAGCGATGGGGATTCTCACCGGCGACGCGCTGCTCACCGAGGCGTTTGCGTGGCTTGCAAAACCGATCGCGGGAGTGGACGCACAGCGGCAGGTGCGCGCGATCAGCGAAGTCGCGACGGCGATCGACTCGACGGGCATGATCGGCGGACAGGTCGCGGACATCGTCGCCGAGCGCTCGCAATGGAGGGCGGGCGTCCCGGCCCCCGCTAGCGATGGCGGCGGAGACGGCGGCGCCCCTTTGCCGGACGATCGCGACGCGTTGATTCGCGAGCTGCATTTCATCCACCGCAACAAGACCGGGAAGCTCCTCACCGCCTCGGTCGTTCTCGGCGGAATCCTCGCCGGCGGCACCGAAGAACAGCTCGCGGCGCTGCGCCGCTACGGCGACGCACTTGGCTTGGCGTTCCAAATCGTGGATGATTTACTTGATATCGAAGAGTCCTCTGCGATGTTAGGTAAAACGGCGGGCAAAGACGTGGCCCAGGGAAAACTGACCTTCCCGGCGCTCCTCGGCGCGGAGGCTGCACGCGCGGAAGTGGCCCGCCTTCTCGACGTGGCGGTGGAGAACGCAGATATGATTTCCGGTCCGGTGAATACCCTCACCCCCATCGCGCGTTACATTTGCGAGCGCCGCTCCTAGGCGCCAAGGGAACCTTGACGACCATGGCTCGACTTCTCGACTCGATCGATACTCCGCGCGATCTGCGCAAGCTCGATCGCAAACAGCTTCCGCAGGTGGCGCAGGAGATCCGCGACACGGTCATCGACACCGTCTCGCGCATCGGCGGCCACTTCGGCGGCAACCTCGGCATCGTCGAGCTCACGCTCGCGCTGCATTACATCTTCGACACGCCGCGCGACCAGATCGTCTTCGACACCGGACACCAGACCTATCCGCACAAACTGATCACCGGACGCCGCGAGCGCTTCGGCACGATCCGCATGCACAACGGCATCTCCGGCTTCTGCAAACGCGAAGAGTCGGAGTACGACGTCTTCAACGCCGGACACGCATCGACGTCGATCTCGGCGGCGCTCGGCGTCGCCAAGGCGCGCGACTTCCGCAAAGAGGATTACCGCGTGGTCGCGGTGATCGGCGACGGCGCGCTCTCCGGCGGACTGGCGTTCGAGGGACTGAATCAGGCCGGACATCTGAAGAGCCGGATGGTCATCGTCCTCAACGACAACGACATGTCGATCTCGACGAACGTCGGTGCGATCTCCGGATATCTCAACCAGATCATCAAAGGAAAGCGCTACGTCCAGCTCAAGGACCTCACCAAGGGCATCATCGATCGCATTCCGCTGATCGGCGGAAAGCTGCACGAGACCGCATCCGAGCTCGAAGAGATCTTCAAGCACATGGTCGTTCCCGGCACGCTCTTCGAGGAGCTCGGCTTCAAGTACCTCGGACCGTACGACGGTCACGACCTCGAGACGCTGCTGCGCGTGTTCGAAGAGAACAAGGACTACAACGGCCCGTTGCTCGTGCACGTGCTGACGAAGAAGGGCAAAGGTTACGCGCCGGCGGAGAACAAGCCGATCTGGTCGCACGGCGTGAATCCGTTCGACATCGTGACCGGCGAAGTAAAGAAGTCCGACAAGCCGTCGCCGCCGACGTACACGGCCGTCTTCGCCGACGCGCTGACTGAGCTCGCGAAAAATGATCCGAAGATCGTCGCCGTCACGGCGGCGATGCCGGAAGGGACGGGCCTCGACAAATTCGCGAAGACCTTTCCCGATCGCATGTTCGACGTCGGCATCGCCGAAGAGCACGCGGTGACGTTCTGCGGCGGCATGGCCACGCAGGGCATGAAGCCGGTCGCGGCGATCTACTCGACATTCCTGCAGCGCGCGTTCGATCAGGTGTTCCACGACGTCGCGATCATGGACCTGCCGGTCGTGTTCGCCCTCGACCGCGGCGGCATCGCCGGAGCAGATGGCCCGACCCATCACGGCATCTACGACATGGCGTATCTGCGCATCTTTCCGAACATGGTCTGCATGGCGCCGAAGGACGAGAACGAACTGCGGCACATGGTGAAGACCGCGTTCGAGACCGGCCACCCGACGTCGCTGCGCTATCCGCGCGGCAATGGCATCGGCGTGCAGATGGACGCGGAGCTCACGTCGCTGCCGATCGGCAAAGGCGAAGTGATGCGCGATCCGGAAAATCGCCGCGCGACGATCTTCGCGATCGGCAACGAAGTCTGGCCCGCGGTCGAAGCGGCCGAGATCCTCGCGAAAGAAGAGATCAACGTCGCTGTCGTCAACGCGCGCTTCATCAAACCGCTCGACGATGAGCTGATCAAGAAATACTGCCAGCCGAATTCGTCCGTGATCACGGTCGAAGAAGGCTCCCTCGCCGGCGGCTTCGGCTCCGCGATCATGGAGCGCTGCCAGGAGCTCGGCATCGAAGACGTCCACGTCCACCGCATCGGCATCCCCGACGAGTACGTGCACCACGGAGCACAGGACGTCCTGCGCGCGCAATACGACCTCCACGCGGAGGGGATTGCGAGGAGGGTGCGGGAGTTTGTGCCGGTGCAGCGGTACGGGACGGTGGGCGAGCTGGTCGACATGCTCGTCGAGTTGGGTAATCAGATCCCCGAGGAAGATCTGAAGCGGATGCATGCGAAAGGCAAAGACTCGGATCACATCGACGAATTCGTCTACGGAAAGAAACGAAAGCAAACCGTCGCGAAGTGATGGAGTACTTCGTCGACACATGGTTGCTGATCGCGTCGATTGATCGCGAGGACGAACATCACCTACGAGCGCTCAGGATCGGCGCGCATCTTCGCGGCGCCTCGTTGGTAACGCACGATGCCGTTCTCACTGAAGTGCTCGCGTATTTCTGTGAAGAAGGACCGTACGCGAGAAGCCTTGCAGTACGCGCCGTGCGCCACGCGATCGTTGCATACAACGTCATCCCCGCCGACCGCCCGATTTTTCTCGCTGCGCTCGATCGCTACGCTGCGCGCCCCGACAAGGAGTACTCGCTCGTCGATTGCATGTCCATGATCGTGATGGAAGAGCGAGGCATTCATCATGTCCTGTCGAACGACCACCACTTCGCGCAGGCGGGCTTCCACCTCGTCAACGAATGAACAAGCAGCGTCTCGACCTCGCGCTGGTCGCGCGCGGTCTCGTCGACACGCGCTCGAAGGCGCAGTCGCTGATCATGGCGCGGCGCGTGTTGGTAAATGGCGCGTTCGTCGACAAGGCGGGGGCCAGTGTCGGCGAGGACGACGAGCTGCGCGTCGCGGAGCTCGAGCATCCGTGGGTGGGGCGCGGGGGGATGAAGCTCGCGCACGCGCTCAAAGAATTTGCGATCGATGTGAAGGGAAAAGTGTGTGCGGACATCGGCGCATCGACGGGCGGGTTCACGGACGTGATGCTGAAGAGCGGCGCGGCGAAGGTGTATGCGATCGACGTCGGTTACGGGCAGCTCGATGTGTCGCTGCGCAACGATCCGCGCGTCGTCAATCGCGAGAAGGTGAATGCGCGCAATCTGACGGCCGACGATTTCGAGGAGACGATCGAGTTCGTCTCGATCGATGTCTCATTCATTCCGCTGAAGCTGATCCTGCCGGCGGTCGCGAGTTTTCTGCAGGGCGAGCTCGTGGCACTGATCAAGCCGCAGTTCGAAGTCGGGAAGCACGAGGTCGGGAAGGGCGGGATCGTGCGCGATGAAGCGAAGCGTCAGAGCGCGATCGACGGTGTCGTCACCCCGGCGAAAGAGATCGGGTTCGAGGTGCGGGGCGTGATCGAGAGTCCGGTGAAAGGTGCGGAGGGGAACGTCGAGTTCCTCATGCACGCACTGATAAATACTCGCGAAGTCCCTCGCGCCACGACTCCGGATGAACTCCCGTGATTCGCTCGTAGCGCTCCGTCGACAACACCGAGTACGCGGGCACCGTTGCGGCGCGCGGGTAGTCAGCGGTTGCGATCGGCTTCACCGTCACCTCTGCCTTCGTCTCTTCCACGATCGCGCGGGTGAAATCGAACCACGTGCATTCCTCTTCGTCCGCATAGTGGACGATGCCGCGCGCATCCTGAATCGCAAGCCGGATGATCGCGTTGGCGAGGTGCGGCGTGTAGGTGGGACGTCCACGCTGGTCGTCGACGACGCGCAGCGGATTCGTTCCTTTGCCGATCTGTCTTCGCATAGCCTCGACAAAGTTGTTGCCGTGGACTCCGAAAAGCCATGACGTGCGAAGAATGAGAGATCGCGCAGCGTGCTGCGCCGCGACTTCGCCGAGGAGCTTGGAGCGGCCGTAGGCGGACAGCGGAGCGGTTGCATCGGTGACGTCGTACGGCTCGCGCTTCGCTCCGTCGAAGACGAAGTCCGTCGAGATCTGCACGAGCAGCGCGTCCACCTCGTTCGCCGCGAGCGCGAGCAGCTCGACGGACGATCCGTTGATCGCATTCGCGGCTGCCTCTTCTGCTTCCGCTTGATCGACCGCAGTGTAGGCGGCGCAGTTGACGATGATCGACGGACGATGCTCGGCAACACATTCGTTGACGCAACGCGCGTCAGTAATGTCGAGGTCGGAGTGCTTCAGCGCGACGACGGTTTCATCGCGGCTGGTGAGCGCGTCGGTGAGATCGCGGCCGACCATTCCGCCGGCGCCGGTAATGAGCCAGGTTCGCCGGGGCACTACTTTTCTTCAGGGCTCTTCGGCAAGGTCTTGTCGTCTTTCCCCTTGAGGCCGTCGCGGAAGTTAGAAATCCCTTCGCCGAGACCCTTTCCGAGCTGCGGGAGCTTGCTCGCGCCGAAAATCACCACCACGATCACCAGAATGAGAAGAAGTTCCGTGACACCAAGCGAACCAAACATTTGTTGTTGCCTCCAAGGCGCGACCGAAGCGCTGGAAGTGTAACACCGCGCGGAAGCGACGACTTCCACCGCGCGTTAAGATGCGCCGGCCACATGCTCGACCTCTCCGGACTGAACCCTCAACAACGCGACGCAGTGATCCACGGCAGCGGCCCGCTCCTCGTCCTCGCGGGCGCGGGCTCGGGGAAAACGCGTGTCATCACCTATCGCATCGCCTACCTCATGGGCGAGCTCGGCGTGCGCCCGCAGAACATCCTCGCCGTCACGTTCACGAATAAAGCGGCGAACGAGATGCTGCATCGCGTCGATCAACTCGTGCCGCCGACAGGCGGTTATCGCCCGTGGATCGGCACCTTCCACTCCACCTCGCTCCGCATCCTTCGCCGCTACGCCGATCGCCTCGGCTACACGAAGTCGTTCGCCGTCTACGACACGGCCGACCAGCTCACGCTGGTCCGCCGCTGCATGCGCGAGCTGAACGTCAACGACGACGCCTTTCCGCCGCGCTCGATATTGCATCGCATCTCGTCGGCCAAGAACGAGCTGATCAATCCCGTTGACTACGAGAAGACGAATCTCGATTTCTTCGGCGCGCGCGTGGCCGAGGTGTACCGGCAGTATCAGAAAAAGCTGCGCGAGTTCGACGCGATGGACTTCGACGATCTGATCGGCAAGTACGTCGAACTGCTGGAGCAGCACGAAGACGTGCGCGACGAGCTGCACGAGCGATTTCAGCACCTGCTGATCGACGAGTACCAGGACACGAATCGCGCGCAGTACGTGCTGGTGAAACTGCTCGCCGGCAAGCATGGCAACATCGTCGCGGTCGGTGACGAGGACCAGTCGATCTATCGCTTCCGCGGTGCGGACATCAACAACATCCTGAATTTCGAGCGCGATTTTCCGGGCGCGAAGATCATCAAGCTCGAACAGAACTATCGCTCGACCGGCAACATCCTCGACGCCGCGACGGGCGTAGTGTCGAACAACATCGCGCGCAAGGGAAAGACGCTCTTCACCACCGGCGGCAGCGGCGATCCGGTGCGCATCGTGACGTGCAGCAACGAGCGCGAGGAAGCGCAGTTCGTGATCGAGAAGATCACGTCGATGCGCGCGCGCTACCGGCTCGCGGACGTGGCGGTGCTGTTTCGCACGAACGCGCAGTCGCGGCCCTTTGAAGAAGAGTTGCTGCGCGCGAACCTGCCGTACTCCGTCGTCGGCGGCGTGAAGTTTTACGAGCGCGCGGAGATCAAGGACATCCTCTCGTTCGTGCGCCTCACCGTGCGGCCGCACGACACGCCGTCGGTCGAGCGCGTGATCAACGTGCCATCGCGCGGCATCGGCGACACGACCGTTTCGGGACTCAACGAGCACGCCGCCGCGCAGAACGCGTCGCTGTGGACGATCATCGAAGGCGATCTGCGCTTTCTTCCGTCGCGTGCGGCGCGCGCGATCGCCGAGTTCCGCGACATCATTCACGACCTGCAGCGCGCGGCGACGAATCCGCTGCCGGACTTCGTCGACTACGTGCTCGTGCGCACCGGCTATCGCCGCATGCTGCAGGAGTCGCGCGACGTGCAGGACGAGTCGCGCCTCGAGAACCTCGATGAGTTGATCAACTCCGCGCGCGAGTATTACGAGAACAATCCGCAGGCCGCGATCGGCGATTACCTCGACTCGCTGACGCTGATGTCGGACCTCGATCGCTACGAATCGGATCGCGGCGTCACGCTGATGACGCTGCACGCGGCCAAGGGACTCGAGTTCAAGGTCGTGTTCCTGGCGGGGATGGAAGAAGGCGTGCTGCCGCATTCGCAGTCGCTCGACGCGAACGACGAGCTCGAAGAAGAGCGGAGGCTCTGCTACGTCGGCATGACGCGCGCGCGCGAGCTGCTGTACTGCCTGCACGCGCACGAGCGGCGGCTGCACGGAAAGTTTCGCGAGCAGAGTCCGTCGCCGTTTCTCAGCGAGATTCCGGAGTCCGTGCGCGAGGAAGTGCGCCTCGCCAGCTCGTTCCGCGCGCCGCAGGGCTCGTGGCGCGAGCAGCCGATGCGCCCGCAGCAGGCACCCGCGCGCGCAACCGGCGTGATGCAGTTTTTTCAAAACGCGCCGGTGCGATTCGATCCCGCCGCGATCAACGCGGCGAAGCCGCAGCCAAGCGGCGGCGGCGCGGAGCTGAAGCGCGGCCAGCGCGTGCGTCACGAACAGTTCGGCGTCGGTACGATCCTGACGATGGAAGGGAGCGGGCCGGACGCGAAGCTGTCGGTCTACTTCGAGCGCCACGGCACGAAGAAATTCGTGGCGAAGTTCGCGAAGCTGACGCGGGCCTGATGCGATGAAAACGCGCGACGCATTCGGTGAACAGCTGTGGAGCTATTACAAGACCGGCGAGCCGCAATACGACCTTCTCGAACGGGACGACGGTTTCATCGCGATCGGGGTTTCCGGTCCACGTCTTTACTTCTCCTCGTATGACGAATGGGACACTCTCGATCGACAAGCGATCACATTCGCCCGTGGTCGAGTCCTCGACATCGGATGCGCGGCAGGACGTCACGCGCTGCATCTTCAGCGAAAAGGGCACGACGTCACGGGCATCGACGATTCTCCGCTTTCGATCCGCGTCGCGCGATTGCGCGGGGTCAAAAAGGCAAGAGTGCTCGCCATTGAAAAAATCGGAACGTTTCCACGCGAATCGTTCGAGACCGTGATCCTGTTGGGCAACAACTTCGGTCTGTTCGGCTCATTGACGAAGGCGCGACGATTGTTGCGTACCCTTCAGACCATCACGAGCGAGGACGCAACGATCATCGCGCGCGCGCTCGATCTTCGCCACGGCGGAGACCCGGTTCACCGCGCGTACATGGCGCGCAACCGGAGCAGAGGCAGACTCTCCGGACAGATGCGCGTCAGGGTTCGCTTCCGTGACGTCGTCGGAAACTGGATCGACTATCTGTTCGCGTCGAAGCGCGAACTGCAGATGATCCTGAATGGAACCGGCTGGACCGTACGCCAATTCATCGATGGGAAACGCGGCGCATTCGTAGCGATCATCGGGAAGAAGGCCTCGGCGGTCCGTTGAGCAACGGGCCGCCGCGCCTCATGCTTTTACTTCTTCTTCGCGGGCGATTTCTTTGCAGCCGGTTTCTTCGTGGCTGCCGTCTTCGTGGCTGGCTTCTTGGTGGCTGTCTTCTTCGTGGATTTCTTATTGTCTCCCCATTCCATTACGCGTCTCCTTTCTTCAGCTTTGCCGGGACCCTCTCCGCCTTCGCGGAGAATGGAAATTCAGGATTCCGATATCCGACTGTGGCCAGCTCGTCGATCAGCGGCTTCGCTTCTTCGATGCGGCCGAGGAGCATGAGGGCGGAGGCATGGGCCTCGGCGATGCGCGGATCGAGGGAGACCCCATCGAGCAGTTGGAGGATGCGCAAGGCGTCTTCCCACGCAATCGCCGCACCGTGCGCGTCGCCGAGAGCGGCGCGCGCTTTTCCCTGCACGAGCAGCGCATTGCCGCGCGCGCGTTGGGCGACGATCTCGTTCTTGATCGGCTCGAGGATCGAGACGGCGTAGTCCGCGCTCGAAGCAGCCGCCCGCGTGTGGCCGGCAGCGAGCAGTGAGAGAGCCTGCTCGGTCTCGCTCGACGCCAACTCGCGGCTCAGCAGCATCTTCTCGTTGCTGCGCATGCGCGCCGCCTCGAGAATCGCAATGCCTTTGGCGTTCGACGCGAGCGCGCCGGCAACATCACCACGCACGCGCGAAACGCGTCCAACCGTGCGGAGCGCGATGGCGATGTTTCGCATGTAATCAGCGTTCTCCGGCTCGAACTGGATCAGCCGCTCCATGATCGCGAGCTGGCTCTCCGCGTGCGCAGTGGCCTGCGGAACGTCTCCGCCGGCCAGCGCGACCGCGCTGAGATTCTCGCGGTACATCGCCAACAGCAGGTACATCGTGTGATCCGATGGATTGCGGCTCAGATACGACTCGAGAAATGCACGTCCGCCCTCGAGGCGCCGGCGTGCGTCCTCCAGCCGCCCGACTTTCAGGAGACCGAGTCCGGCCTTATTGCATGCGATCAGTGCGTCGAGCACACTCGTTTTCGTCGTCTCCGCCTGCATCGTGCGCCAGCACAACGCATACGACTTTTCCAGCTCGGGCAAAGCGCGTGCGGAGTCTTCGATCCGATCGTAGAACGTGCCGAACTGATTCGCGACGTACCCTTCCTTGCTCAGGAAACGCCGCGGATTCCGGTGCACGAGCACGGCCACGGTGTTCGCATAAATCCGGAACTGAGCAAGTGCCTCGCTGTACCGTCCGGCTTTGCCGAGAGCTTCCGCGTAAAACGAGCGCGCGGTGGCTTCGTTCAAGCGAATGTCATCGTCGTTCGGAGCGCGACGCACCGCCACCTCGGCGACCTCGATCGCGCGCCGCAATGTTCGCAGGCCGTTCGGAAAATTGCCGCGCGCGACCTGCACGCGACCGAGTCCCGTGATGGCTTCCGAGTTCCCGGACATCTCGCGCGGCGAGATGTTGTCCGTGCCGATCGACGCGAAATACGCGAGCGCTTCGGAGTTCGCGGCGTCCATGATCTCCAGCCGCCCGAACGCGTCGAGCTTCGGATGAAGATCGCGGAGGATGAACGTCACGAGATCGTTGGCCTGCTTCCGCCGGTACTCCGCTTCCTTCTGCGCGCGCATCGCCGCGCTGCGCTCGCGCTGGACGTCGATCGTGTACTTCGCGCCGGCGATGAGGAAGACCACGGCGGCGAACGCGATGAGACCGGTGCGGATGCGGCGAACGCGCCGCTTCGCGAGACGTTGCAAACGTCCGAGCGCAACCGTGGCGGTCGTGCGATCCGTCGGCGCGTCGAACAGCAGCGAGGCGACGAGCGAGCGCACATCGCGATCGCGCTCTCCGAATATCGCGCGCAGCAGCATACCGAACGAGTACATGTCGGACTCGCGCGTCGCATCGCTGCCTTCGATCTGTTCGGGACTCTCCCACTGACCATCTGCGCGCGGCCGGTCGAGCGCCGTATTCGTCGAAAGAAAATCGAGGACTTTGATCGAGCCGTCGTCCGCGATCAACACGCTTTTCGGTGAGAGCGCGCCGTGCACGACTCCGCAGCGGTGCACGGCCACGAGCGCGCTCGCAACCGCGGTCGCGATGCGTACTTTCGCGGCGAAGTCGAGCCCTTCTTCGAGCGCATCGGGCAGCGACTTCCCTGCGGCGAATTCGATGGTGAAACGATCGTGGCCGTTTCGCTCCGCATAGTCGTAAATGCGAAGCAGGTTCGGATGATCGATGTTGCTGAGGAGTCTCGCTTCCTCCATCAGCCGCCGGCGCTTGAACGGATCGGTGAAGGAATTCGCGGCGAGGCTCTTGACGACGACGCGCCGGCCGAGGACTTTATCAATCGCTACAAATACGCGACCGGTCTCTCCCTCGCTGATTACGCTGATGAGCGAGATCCGATCGACAGCTGCGCCACCAAGGTGCTGAACGGTCATCTGTTCCGGGTGAAACGAACCCGTTCAAGTATACGCGCTCAATGACGTGCGTCAGCTCTTCGCGACTTTTCGCCGCCGCGCGTGCAGACGGTCGATGAGCTTCGTCGCGCTGCGCACCTGCTCGAGCATCTTCTCTTCGAGTCCGGCGCCTTTGATCTTGAAGCTCTTCGCGCGGCGGAACACTTGCCGCGCGCGGTCTTTTTCTCCGCTCTCCAACAGCGCCATGCCGAGGTGCATGAGGTTCGTGGCGGTCGGTCCAAGCTCGGCAGACTTCGATAAAAAGTCGACGGCGCTGCGGAAGTCGCGGCGTTTGAAGTACACCCAGCCTAACGCGGCGAGCGGAAATTGCTTGAGCTCTTTCGGCGAGTAGCGCAGCGCGAGCTGCGCGCTCTCCAGCGCCTCGTCGAGGCTCTCTTCCATCTCCGCGAGGTTGTACGCCTTCTCGTAATACGCGATCGACTTCGCGTAATTCGACGTGTAGTCGTTGAGCATCTCTTCGAGCGCGCGATTGGCGTCTTTGTAATTCCCCTCGGCGCGCAGCGCTTCGACCAACGTCGTGTACGCGGCCGCGGCGACCATTTCGGCGGGACGATGTTTGAGGATGCGCCGCGCCATCGAGATCGCTTCGCCGTTCATGTCGAGGTGCGAGCAGAGCAGCGCGTACGGGAGGAGAATGTTGACGTTGTCCGGCTCTTCATCGACGGCGCGTCGATAGTGATCGATCGCCTCGGTGTATTTGCCTTCGCTCGCCAGCGACTCCGCGGTATTGACGACCTGCGCGGCCGGGCCTTCGACGGGTACGTGTCCCGACACGCCCTCGTAAATTTTGACCGCCTGCTGGTACTCCATCTTGTTGGGATTGAGCTCCAGCGCCTCCTGGAAGCACTCGATGGCCTTGCGGTTCCAGTTGCGATCGAGATAACAGAGGCCGAGGTGATAGATCGCTTCTTCGTAATCGGGATCGAGCTTCAGCGCGGCCTGGAACGAACGGATCGAGCGCTCGAGCTGTCCCTTCTCATAGAAGATCGTGCCTAGCAGGTAATACGCCTGCGGGATCGCCTCGAGCTGCACGGCCTTCTCGAGAAACTTCTGCGCGCGCAGCAGCTTTCCCTTGCGCGCGTAAATCGCGCCTAACGAGAAATACGGCAGGAACGACTCCTGCGAGATCTGGATCGCGCGGCGCAGCCAGCGCTCCGCGCCTTTCAAGTCCTGGCGCTCGTGCAGCAGGACGCCGTAGAACACGGCGGCGTCGAAATGATCGGGCTGCACTTCCAGCGTGCGCTCGAGATACGACTTCGCACGATCGAGATTGCCGTCGTTGAAGAACATCTCGCCGAGGAAGAAGGAGAGCTCGTAATTGTCGCGGTCGAGACGGAATGCTTCTTCGAGATGCTTCATCCCGCGATCGGGATCGAATGCATCGAACGCCGCTTCCGAGTCCGCGACCAGCAACAGAAAGCGCTCGCGCTTCTCGCCGCGAAACAGCGACACCATGCGATCTTTCCGCTCGGTGAAGCGCTGCTTCTTTTCGAGAGCGAGCATCTGCTCGCCCATCTTCGATTCCCACAGGTCGACGACTTCCTCGGACGTCAGGACGTTTTTCTTCTCGAGGACTTCCTTGATCGAGAGCAGGCCGGTTTGGTTGATGAAGATCGCGCGCTCGTGCTTCTGCACGGCGTCGACGACCGAGCGCAGCGTCTCCGCCGATCGCTTGACGATTTCTTCGATGGCCGACACGCGCTCGAGCAGATGCTCGTCGAGCGAAAGATCCTCTTCCTCCTCGTACTCCTCGATCTCGTCTTCCTCGAACGAAGAGACGCCGGAGAGCACGAGGAGCTTGTTCTGGCAGCGATAGCAATACTCGCGTTCGTCGTCGTTGTACGCGCTACAGGTTTGACAAAGCATGGTCGATTTCGCCGCTTATAACACGCGGGTAAGGCATCGTCATCCTACGCAAAACGACCGGCTCGTCACGTGCTGTGATGATGCGATCCGTACAGGCGCACGGCACCGGAATGCAGAAGGCAGAATTCGAAAGCCGCCCAACGTCCTCGCCGGGTGTGCTTCTCAACTCTGCCTTCTGCCTTCTGCCTTCTGCAGTGGCTGGTGCTCCGAGAGGCGCTTCACTGCCCTGCACACGCGCTCACCCGTACTCGTCACTTCCTATATTCGTAGAAGCCTCGCCCCGACTTTCTTCCCAGCCATCCCGCGTCCACCATCTTCACGAGCAACGGACACGGCCGGTATTTGGGATCGCCGAAGCCCTGCTCCAGCACGCGCAGGATGGCGAGACAAACGTCGAGGCCGATGAAGTCGGCGAGCGTGAGCGGACCCATCGGATGATTCATGCCGAGCTTCATCACGCCGTCGATCGCCTCACGCGTGGCGACGCCTTCGTACAGCGCGAAGATCGCCTCGTTGATCATCGGCATCAGCACGCGATTGGAGATGAATCCCGGATAGTCGTTCACTTCGATCGGCGTCTTGCCCATCTGCTTCGACAGGTCTTCGACGCGGCGGTACGTGTCGTCCGACGTCGCGATGCCGCGGATCACTTCGACGAGCGTCATCACCGGAACGGGATTCATGAAGTGCATGCCGATCACGTTTTCGGGACGCTTCGTCGCGGCCGCGAGTTTCGTGATCGAGATCGACGACGTGTTCGACGCGAGGATGCATTCAGGCCGCGTGATCGCGTCGAGCTCCGCGAAGAGCCTGATCTTCGCATCGAGGTTCTCGACAATCGCTTCGATCACGATGTCGGACCCGGCCGCTGCGCCGAGATCGCTCGACGCACGAATGCGTCCCACGATCGCATCGCGCTCCCCGGCGGTCATCTTGCCCTTATCGACCCCGCGCTGGAGGTTCGATGTGATCGTGGACACAGCGCGCTGGAGAATCGCCTCGCTAACATCGATCAAGGTGACGTCGAAGCCACTGGCCGCGGCGGTATGGGCGATGCCGTTGCCCATCGTGCCGCCGCCGATCACTGTTATTGCCTTCATGACGGCGCTGACTCTATCGCAGTTGTCGTAAACTCATCGGTCCCGATATGGCGCGGAAATGCTTCATGTGCGGTCGTGAGGTGACGGAGGGAATCCTCTGTTCGAAATGCGACTCGCCGAGGAAGCCGAAACGTTCCGACGAAAAGACGACGGCGCCGGCAATGCCGGCGGCAAGTGGAGCGGCCGGCTCTCAGCCGGCCGAAGATGCCGGCGGGCTAAGAGCCCGCCGCTCCACTGCAGGGCCGCAGGCCGCGGCGCAAGCACCCGCACCGGAGCCCGATCCGTTCCCGAAGGCGCCGGTCCTTCCGTTCCCCGTTGAATCCGCGTCGCCTGCAGTCACGAGCGTCGTGAACATGCTCGTGGCCGCGGGAGTACCGTCGATTCTCCTCGGGCCCGATCGCAGCGTGAAGTTCGTGTCCGATGAAGCGAAGCGCATCTTCGACGCGACGCAGTCGGAGTTGTCGACGCTCGCAGGGATCGAAACGAAAGCGGGCGTGCGCGTCGGAGACATCGCCGTGCCGACGTCCGCGGGCGTGCGCGTCGCGAGCCGCAACTTCATCTACACGCTCGTCCCGATGTCGGGCGGCGCGAGCGGCGCGGTACTTGTGTTCCGCCACGCCGAAGCGGTCAACGAGAACCACGCATCCTTCGTCACGTACGTGCGCGAGACCGTGTTCGGTCCGCTGCGCGCGCTGCGCGACTCGTTAGGCGCAGCCGCGCATTCGAAGAAGGACCATTTCCTCACCGACGCCGCGGCCGCGGTCGAGCAGGTGATCTCGTCGCTCGAGCTCGCGCCGGAAGTCGAGGAGACGGCGACGGGAATGCGTCCCGTGCCCACGGTGACGGAAGTCGTGCGCCGCGTCGCCGATCGCTTCCGCGCGTACGCCGATCTCAAAGGCATCATGCTGCAGGTCGACGTGCAGGAGCTCGAGGAGCGCTTCGCGAATCACGAGCAGCTCGCCGACTCGCTGGCCATCCTGATGGAGAACGCGCTGCACTACGTTCCGCCGAACGGACAGGTCGTGATCGGGGTTCGCTGGATGGAGCACAAAGGAAAGCCGCTGCTGCTCTTCTTCGTCATGGACAACGGACCGATGGTTCCCGAGCAACTGCGCCAGGCGATCTTCGAGCCGTCGTTCGTCTGGAGCCCGACCTCGGCGCAGCGAACCGGCCGCGGCCTCTTCAAGTGCCGCGAATTTGCGATGACGCACGCCGGTTCGGTGTGGGTGGAGTCCAAGACCGGAAAAGCGTGCACGTTCTTCATGCGCGTGCGTCCCGACGGCGTCCAATGAGCCGGCACGCTTAGTCGTAAATCGACATGCTGAAAAAACTGATCTTCGCGTTGCTCATCGCGGTTCCGCTGTTTGCGTCCGGCGGAAACGACGAGATCACGCCGGAAAACGTGCTCGCGTACATGAACACTGATCGCGCCGACGCGGGACTGCCGCCGCTGCACATCGACGCGCGGCTCACGAAGGCGGCCGAAGACCGCATGCACGACATGGAAGACGGCGGCTGGTGGAGCCACGAGTCGCCGAACGGCCTGTCGCCGTTCACGTGGCTGACGCTGCGCGATTACGGATACGAAGCCGCGGGCGAGAACCTCGCGCGCGGATTCGACACCGCGCCGTTCCTCGTCGAGTCGTGGATGGAATCGCACGGACATCGCGAGAACATCATGTCGCCGCTGTACGAGGACTGCGGGATCGCGATCATCGACGGCGCGACGACCGGACGCGCGACCGGAAAATCGGTCGTGGTGTTGTTCGCGAAGCCGCGCCGCTAAGGAGTGGTGCGCGCCTCTGGCGCGCCTCCCGCCCAAAGGCGCGCCGGAGGCGCGCACCACTCGCGCGGCTCAAGCCACTCGAATTGCCGGGTCCACTTCACGCGCCCAGCGCTGCATCCCGCCGGTCAGGTTCTTCACGTTCGTGAATCCCTGCTGCTGCAGGTGATGCTGCACGTGGCCGCTGCGCGCGCCGGAGCGGCAGATCATCACCACTTCGACGTCGCGCGGGATTTCGTCGAGCCGCTTCGGGATCTGCTGCATCGGGATGTGCCGCGCGGACTCGATGTGGCCGATATCCCATTCGTACGGCTCGCGCACGTCGATCAGCACGATCGCTTCGTTCTGGGCGAGCCGCTCGGCGAGTTGTTGCGGTGTGATGTCTTCCATCGGATTGCAAAACTCCTCGTAGTCGATCAGATGCGTGACCGGCGCGTGCTCTTCGCAGCGCCGCGGAACGCGCATCGTGCGGAACGTCATCCGCAGCGCATCGAACAGTAGCAGACGTCCGGCCAGCGTTTCGCCGATCCCCGCAATCAATTTGATCGCCTCGGTCGCCTGCAACGTTCCGATCACGCCGGGCAACACGCCCAGGACGCCGCCTTCGGCGCACGACGGCACGAGATGCGGAGGCGGCGGCTCGGGATAGAGACAGCGATAGCACGGGCCGTCTTTCGTGGCGAAGACGGAGACCTGTCCGTCGAAGCGAAACACCGAGCCGTAGACGTTCGGCTTGCCGAGAAGCACGCAGGCGTCGTTCACGAGATAGCGCGTGGCGAAGTTGTCGGTGCCGTCGAGGATCACATCGTACTTTGCGAGGATCTCCAGCGCGTTTTCCGACGTCAGCCGCGCGGCGTGCGGCTCGACGACGATTTCGGGATTCGCGTCATGCAACCGTTCGGTTGCGCTTTCCAGCTTCGCTCTTCCGACGTCGGACGTGCCGTAGAGGATCTGCCGGTGCAGATTCGTGACGTCGACGCGATCGAAGTCGAGGAGACCGATGCGGCCGACGCCGGCCGCGGCGAGATAGAGCGAAGCGGGACTGCCGAGGCCACCGGCGCCGATGATGAGGACCGAGGAGCCGGCGAGTTTGCGCTGGCCTTCTTCTCCGAAATCAGGAAGCGCGATTTGGCGGGCGTAGCGGTTCATATCAAAGGCTCATGGGCTCAAAGGCTCATGGGCTCAAAGGGCTGACGGATTCCTATGCGCCTGGGAGCCTGTGCGCCTATGAGCCTCGGTCACGGGAGCAACCGGGACACGATCTCCTGAATCTTTTTCCCGTCGACGCGGCCCTTGTACTTCGCGGCCGCCTCTTTCATCACGCGACCCATGTCCTTCTTCGACTGCGCGCCGGTCGACGCGACGATCTCGCGCACGCCGCTCTCGATCTCGTCTTCGGTCAGCTCGGGCGGCAGATACGCTTTCAGCAGCTCCATCTCCGCGCGCTCTTTCTCGGCGAGCTCGGGGCGATTGCCTTTCGTGTACTGCTCGATCGAGTCCTGACGCTGCTTCACCGCCTTGCGGATGACGGTCATCGCCTCTTCGTCGGACAGCTCGTGGCCGACGTTGATCTGCTCGTTCTTGATCGCCGACTGCAGCATGCGCAGCGTGGAGAGGCGGTCTTTCTCCTGCGCTTTCATCGCCGACGTGAGGTCGCTTCGGATTTGTTCGCTCAAGGTACCCATGGCACGCGTACTTTATACTCCGCCGCCATGCCCGACATCCGCGCGCTCCTCGAACAAACGCGCGCGCTGCTCACCGGCCACTTCCGGCTCACCTCCGGACTGCACAGTCCGAACTACGTGCAGTGCGCGAAGCTGCTCGAGCATCCGCGCAATGCGCAAGCAATCGGCGAGGCGCTCGCTGCGCGCATTCACGCGGAGAAGATCGTCGCGCCTGCGTTGGGCGGCGTCATCATCGGCTACACCGTCGCGGCCGCGCTCGACGTGCCGTTCGTGTTCACCGAGCGCAAAGACGGCGAGATGACGCTGCGCCGCGGATTTCAGATCGGCGACGGCGAGAAGATCGTCATCGTCGAGGACGTCGTGACGACCGGCAAGTCGACGCGCGAGACTGCCGACGTCATTGCGCGCCACGGCGGAGTCGTCACCGGCTTCGCCTCCATTCTCAATCGCAGCGGCAAGGCGAATCCGTTCGATCTGCCCTACGAGGCGCTGCTCACGCTCGACCTGCAAACTTATGATCCGAACGCCTGTCCGCTTTGCGCGCAAGGCGTTCCCATCGATTCACCCGGCTCACGGTTCACCCGATGATCGAGATCATCGCCACGTATCCCGACGAGATTCAACTGCGCGTCGACGGCCGCCTGCACGTCGTTCCGTACGTGATGCAGGGCTCGACCGTGCACTTCGCGTTCGACGGCGAAACCTACGTCATCGACACGAACGAGAGCGCCGCGCGCGTGAAGGCGCGCCACCACGATCACTCCACCAGCGCGCCGATGCCCGGCGTGGTCTTGAAAATTCTGGTGAAGGTGGGCGATGTTGTGCAGAACGGAACACCGCTGGTGATTCTCGAGGCGATGAAGATGGAGCACACGATCGTCGCGCATTCGGATGGCGTGGTTCGCGCAGTCAATTGTCGCGAAGGGGAGATGGTGCAGCCGGGCGTGGATTTGGTAACGATATGAAGGCAGAAGGCAGAAGTCGCTGCGTACGTCATCCTGAGCCGCGAAGACGGCGAAGGATCTCGAAATTGCATGCGGTCTCGCACTTGGAGATCCTTCGTCGCGCTTCGCCGACTCAGGATGACGAGTTGGCGAACGCGTTCTTACTTCTGCCTTCTGCCTTCTGCCTTCTGCCTTCATCCGCACGCTCATGAAGCTCTCAGTCGATTCCGTCAAAGTCGTCGAGGTCGGCCCGCGTGACGGCCTGCAAAACGAGAAAGTCGTCATTCCTCTGCAGGCGAAAGTCTCCTACATCGAAGCGCTCGGCGACGCCGGATTGAAGGTCATCGAAGCCGGCGCGTTCGTCAGTCCGAAGTGGGTGCCGCAGATGGCCGACACCGCGGACGTCTACGCCGAGATTCCGAAAGATCCCGGCGTCGAATATCCGGTGCTCGTGCCGAACATGCGAGGGCTCGAGCGCGCGATCGAGTCGGGAGTGAAGTCGATCGCGATCTTCACCGCCGCGTCGGACACGTTCAACAAGCGCAACATCAACATGACGATTGACGAGTCGTTCGAGAACTACGCGCCGGTCACTGCACGCGCGATCGAGGAAGGAATGCGCGTGCGCGGCTACATCTCCACCGCCTTCGGCTGTCCGTACGAAGGCGACGTCGCGCCCGAGCGCGTCCTCGAAGTCGCCGCCCGCCTCCTCGACCTCGGCTGCTACGAAGTCTCCGTCGGCGACACCATCGGCGTCGGCACGCCGATGCAGGTGCAGGGCGTCATCGGCATGCTCCTGCAAGTCATCCCGCAGTCGCGCATCGCCATGCACTTCCACGACACGCGCGGCACCGCGCTCGCGAACACGCTCGCCGCGCTTGAAATGGGCATCGCGATTTTCGATGCATCGTCAGGCGGACTCGGCGGATGTCCCTACGCGCCCGGCGCATCGGGCAATCTCGCGACGGAAGACCTCGTGTACATGCTCGACAAGATGGGCATCGAGACGGGAGTCGATTTGAATCGGCTCGTGCGCGCGTCGATGATCATCGCGCCGTATCTCGATCATCCGCTGCCGGGACGATACCTTCAGGCGTGTGCGAAGGCAGCGGTGCCGGTGGTGGCAACGTCAGTGGTGCAGTGACGGCGACGCGTGCCGGTGATGCGCGCGCATCGCCTCGGCCGCATTCGTGCGCGCGCCGGGCCAGAAATGCATTCCGGTGCCGTGCGCGCATCACGCGACCCAAGCGCAACACGTGACGAACTGCACCGCGTGCTGACTCTCCCCCCAAGCCGCCACCCGCGGCGGTACACTTAATCGTGTCGTCTGAATTTCGCGGGACGTGGCGCGATCATTGGTACGTCGTTCCGCATCACGTCCTCTTTCGCGACATCGACGCGTTCGGGCACGTCAACAACGCCGTCTTCCTCACCTACTTCGAATGGGCGCGCACGCTGCTGTGGTTCGACATCACCGGCAAGCGCGGCGCGACGGACATCGGCTTCATCGTCGCGCGCGCGGAGTGCGATTTCCAAAAGCCGCTCTACTTCGAGCCGATCGACATCTGCACGCGCGTTGGGGAGATTCGTAACAGTTCCTTCGACTTCGTCTACGAGATCCGTCGCGGCGATCCGGTCGAAGTCGCTGCAACGGGAAAGGTTACGGTCGTGCTGTTCGACTGGGCACGACACTCGAAGAAAACGATCGATGAGGAGCTGCGGAGGAAGCTGATCGCATGCACGGCGGAAGGGTCCTGACGCATCCGGCGCTGGCGCGCCGGCGGTTCGAAGAGCTCGCGGGTCGCGACGACGCGCGGCTCGATCTCGTCGAGGCCTCGCTCGTCATCGCGCTCGAAGAACATCCTTCTCTCGACATCGACCACCACCTCGGCGCCTTCGATGCGTGGAGCGAAGCGGTGCGCGGCCGGCTCGAAGGCTCGCGCGACGTCGAGCGCATCGTCGGAACCATCAACCGGCTGCTCTTCGATGAAGAAGGATTCCACGGCGAAGACGACGACTACTACGATCCGCGCAGCGCGCTCTTGAGCGAAGCGCTCGAGCGCCACGCGGGACTGCCGATCACGCTTTCGATTCTGTACATCGAGCTTTCGCGCCGCGCGGGAGTCGAAGCGACCGGCGTCTCGCTGCCGGGACGTTTCCTCGTGAAATTCAGCGGTGCATTTGGCGTCATCGTCGTCGATCCGTTCGACGGCGGACGGGTGCTGTCGACGATCGAGCTGCAGAAAATCCTCGACGAAACGTACGGCGGCGGCGTGCAACTGCGCGAACATCACCTCCGCTCGTTCGCGCCGAAAGAGATCCTGGCGCGCGAGCTCGCGCAACTGAAGGCCGCGTATCTCGCGCAGCACGACCTTGCGCGAGCGGCCGCGTCAATCGACCGCCTGCTCATCCTCGACGGCCGCGATGCGTATGAAGTACGCGACCGCGCTGCGCTGGCGATGCAGATGCACGCGTATCGTCAGGCCATCGAATTGTTCGAGCGCTACCTCGCGCTCATGCCGTCGTGCGACGATCACGCACGCGTTCGCGAGCAGATCCGTTATCTACGCGCGTGGCTCGATCAGAACTGAGCGCATGTAGAATCGAACCTTCATCGTGATTACCGGCTTCAACACCGACATCAAGCACAACGAGAAGGTCTACCACGTCCAGACCGAGGACAAGGGCGTGGGGAACCCGTACATCGAGTCCCTCGTGTACGTCGGCGGCGAGATCCTCGCGTCGAAGAAGACCTCGTACGCCGAACAGTTGAAGACCGGCGTCGACGACAAGTGGATCGGCGGTCTGATGGAGCAGCAGCATCGCACGATGATCGCGGCGATCAAGCGCGGCCGCTTCGATCAGCCGGCCGAGCCGACGAAAACGGGGAACGTCCGCACACCGGCGCCGGCCACGCTCGCGCAGGATTCGGCGGCCGCGGCGATCCTCGAGCCGGAAGCTGCCGCCGACGAAGACAAGACGCTCGACCAGGTGATCATCGACTACCTCGCGCACGAAGCCGAGAGCGAGCACCTCGAGCTCACGCTCCTGAACGAGACCGATTTCTTTTCCGGCGCGGTGATCGAGATGCGCGTCGCCGCGCGCAAGAGCCTGTCGCAGGCGCCGATCCCCGCGGCCGCGATCGAAGTGAAAGTGATCTCGACCGTCGAGCCGCCGCGCGTCATCTACCGGGGAAAAACCGCGGCGGACGGAACCGCGACGATCCGCTGCAACATCCCCATTTTCCGCGAGGGAACCGCGGCCGTGATCATCTCTGCGCAGAGCGCGATCGGCAACGACGAGGTAAAGCAGCTGGTCAAGCGAAAGAAGTGAAGGCTCAGAGGCGTATAGGCTCACAGGAAGCCGGACTTCTTTGAGCCCATGAGCCCATGAGCCTCTGAGCCTCTGAGCCTTTGAGCCCATGAGCCTCTGAGCCCGGTCTGGCAGCTTTCTTTCATTGCAGCCCGCGCAGCAGATGTTTCGTACCCGTTGGTTCCGCGTGCTCGCGCTCATCGCCGGCCTGGCTGGCGTCATGTATCTCGTCGTCAGCCTCTTCCTTCCGTCGTCGCGGCGGCTGATTTTCGGCGTCGACAAACGCAACGGCTACGTGCGCCTCGTGCGCAATCACGTCACCTTCCTGCCCCCGTATCGCTATTACCGTCTGGAGTTCGATCAACGCGACGGAGCGGCGCAGCGCGATGGACTCGTACGCATTCGCTCGAAGGAAGGCGTGCCCGTCACGGTCAGCTATCGCCTCCGCTTCAACTTTCCCGGAACGCGCCTTCCCGACTCGCAACGCCTCGTGCGCGACGGATGGAGCGCGTGGATCCGCACGCGCGTCGGCGAAGCGATGTCCGCGGTGACGCAGCAGTTCCCGATCGAAGAGCTGCTCTCTCCGACGTCGCAGTTCGCGCGGCAGCGCGGCGTGCTGCGGCAGGTCGTCTCGAACCATCTCGCGCGCAGCGGACTGAAAGTCACGGCGTTCGAGATCTCGCGCATGGAGCCCGATCGCCGCTCGCTGCTCGAGTACAAACGCGGCGAGTTGCGCCGGGAAGCGCGGGGCGTCGCCGGACGCGTCGTCATCTTCGCGATCGACGGCGCGGACTGGGAGCTGATCACCGAGCTGTCGCACGACGGACGCGTCCCGAACCTGCAGGCACTCGCGCGCGGCGGCACGACCGGATCGATGCAGACGATTCAGCCCACGGTGTCGCCATTGGTCTGGACGACCGTCGCAACCGGACTTCCTCCCGATCGTCACGGCGTGATCGACTTCACGATGAACAATCGTCCCGTCGACGCGCTGACGCGGCGCGTGCCGGCTTTGTGGGACATCGCCGAGGCATTCGGAAGGCAGGCGCAAGTGACGGATTGGTGGACGGCATGGCCGCCGCTGCCGGACAGCGCCGTCACCGTCGACACGCCCGTCGTGTTGCAGCGCAATGCGATCTGGCCGCGCGATCTCGCTCCGCGCATCGGCGCGCAGTTCGTCGCTCCGGAGTCCCTCGGACACCCGCAAGTCGGACGCTTCCTCAACATCAGTCCGAGCGAGTTCGACGCCGCGATCGCGTCGAACAATCCGAGCGATCCCGTCATCGTGTTCCGCAACATCCTCGCGAAAACGTGGAGCGATCATCGCGCCGCGATCCAGCTCTATCAGCAACAGCAGCCGCTGCTCACGATGATGTCGTTCGAAGGGACCGACGCCGTCAATCACCTCTTCGGTCCGTACCATCCACCGTACCGCGAAGGCATCAGCCAGGAGAACTTTCGCAAGTACTGGCCGACCGTCGCGAACTACTACTCCGAAGTCGACCGGCTGATCGGCGAGTGGATGAAAGTGATCAGCGACGACACCACGGTGCTCGTCGTCTCCGCGTATGGATTCCGCTGGGACAAAACGCGTCCGCACACGCAGCCGATCGGACGCAGCGCGCTCTCCGATCATCGCAATCCCGGCATCTTCATCGCGTACGGCAATCACGTCGCGGCCGGCGGCGGCTACCACTCGCTGACGCTGTACGACATCGCGCCGACCGTGCTGGCGATTCTCGGATTGCCGAAATCGCTCGAGATGCCGGGCAATCTCGCGCCCGGCGTCTTCCGCGACATCACGCCGCTGACGTCCGTGCGCGTCGTCAGCTACAACGAATTTTTCGCCGGCCGTCCCGTCGGCGCGCCCGGCGTCGATCCGCAGCGCTACACGCAGACGCTGCAGGCAATCGGACATCTCAGCGGTCCGTCCGCGATGCAGCCGGTGTTCGAAGAAGGCGACCAGCCGCGTCAGACCGCGCAGGCGCAGACGCCCGCACAGTTCGGCGCGTACGCCTACTACAACAACCTCGGCATCGATCTGCGCAAACAGGGCAAGCACAAAGAAGCGATCGAGGCGTTCCAGCAGGCGATCCAGCTCAACCCCGCGCGCTTCACGCCGTACCTCAACCTCGCGATCGAGCTCTTCGATCGCCAGCAATTCACCGCCGCGGACGACGTCTTCGTGCAAGCGGTCGCGCGCGGACTGCCGAACGGCGAGCAGTGGTTCGCCGACTTCGCCGCGCTCTATCGCTCGCAGAACATGACCTCGCGCGCGATCAACCTGCTCTACAAGGGAAAACAAATCTTCCCCCAGTCCTACCTCATCGCCGCCAACCTCGGCTCCGCCCTCGCGCAAGCCAACCGCTACACCGAAGGCGTCCCCGAGCTCGAACGCGCCCTCGGCCTCCAGCCGTCGTCAACGCTGGTGTTGAACGACCTCGGCATCTATTACGCGAAGAAGCAGGACTACGGCCGCGCGCTGGACTTCTGGAATCGGTCGCTGACGATCGATCCGCGGCAACCGGGCATCCGGAAGGCGGCGGACGCGGTCAGGACTTACCTCTGATCGTTGTCGGGTCGATCGTTCGGAGACCTTTATCCCCATCGGAGATGACTTAACCGGCATTTCTCACAGCATCTGAAAAGGCGTGGAGCAAGTGTCAACGTCATCCTGAGCCGGCGAAGCGCGGCGAAGGATCTCAAGTTACGTAGATTGAGATCTTTCGCCGTCTACGCGGCTCAAGATGACGCGGCAAGGTGTGAGAAATACAGATTAAATCCATCCACGACGGCTTTTATCCGATCCGCGATCGCTTTTATCCGATCCACGCTGGCTTTTAACCCATCCGCGCTGGCTTGTTATCCCATCCGGGATGGCTTTTATCCCATCCGCGATGGCTTTTATCCCATCCTCGATGGCTTTTATCCGATCCGCGCTGGCTTTTATCCTGTCCGCGCTGGCTTTTATCCCGTCGGAGATGGCTCAAATCCCATCCGCGATGGCTTTCATCACATCGGCGACGGTTTTCTCCGCCTGCTTGACGCCTCCGAACCTAAACACTAGACTGCACGTCGGCAACTGAGACTCAGTCTCAACCGCAAAAACCCCCATGCCGCAGGTCGAGCGCCACGTCACGAAGTTCAACGACTTCCTCCTTCAGCAGGGGTTGAAGCCGACGTCCGAGCGCACGGCTCTCATCCGCGAGATTTTTTCCACGCATTACCACTTCGATGCCGACGAGCTGCTCTTCAAGATGAAGCAGAACGAGGTGAAGATCTCGCGGGCGACGGTGTATCGCACGCTGGAGCTCCTCGTGAAGTCCGGGCTCGTGCGGCGGGTGCATCTTGGGGAAGATCATTACCACTACGAGCACGTGAGCGGCGACTCGCATCACGATCATCTCGTCTGCACGGTTTGTGGGGCGGTGATCGAGTTCCATGACGAGGAGCTCGAGCGGCGGCAGCGCGAGATTTGCGAGAAGAAGAAGTTCACCCCCACCTTTCACAACCTGCAGATCCTCGGCGTGTGCGACGCGTGCCGCCGCAAGGGTCAGCTGCCCGATGCTCCCGATCGCGTGCGGATGATTCACGCGACGAAGCTCAGAAGGTAAATCCCGATCATGCTCAATGCCATCATCATCGTCACGCGCGAAGGCTTCGAGGCGTTCCTCACCGTCGCGATCATCCTCGCCTACCTCCGCAAGACCGGCCGCGACTGGCTGCGTCCCGCCGTCTGGTGGGGCATCGCGCTCTCGCTCGTCGCCAGCTTCGCCCTCGGCTACTGGCTGAAAAACGTCTCGAACCAGCCGCTGTGGGAAGGCGTGCTCGCAATCGTCGCGGCGATTCTCGTGGCGACGTTCGTCATTCACATGTGGCGCGTGGCGCCGCGCATGAAGCGCGACATGGAAGCGAAGCTCGAACAGCACGCCACCAGCGGCTCGCGCGCGCTCGCCATCGCCGGCACGTTCGCGTTCACGCTGTTCATGGTCACGCGCGAAGGGATGGAGACCGCGCTGATGCTGATTCAGGTGCGGCAGGGACGCTTCTTCCTCGGCTGCGCGATCGGTCTCGCGCTCGCCGCGGCGATGTCCGCGCTCTGGGCACATTTCGGACATCGCATCAACGTCAAGCGCTTCTTCCAGGTCACCGGCCTGTTCCTGCTGCTGTTCATCGGACAGATCATCTTCAACGGCATTCACGAGTTGGCCGAGGCGGGCGTGCTGCCGAACAGCGACGCGATTCACAGCGCAACGGAGCCGTACGGTCCCGACGGACGCTTCGCGCCGTGGATCACGGGCGGCATCATCGTGTTGTGCGCCGCGTGGGTGACCGGCGCGACGCTCGTCGATCGCGCGCGGCGACGCGCCGTCGCCTGATCGTTTCACCATGTGGCGACCGCTGCCCTCAGCGGTCGCGGCGGCGCGAAATGCGCCGCTGGCGCCGCCAGGCGGCGCTGTGACCGCTGAGGGCAGCGGTCACCACAACGTCACGACGCGCTGCGCGCGAGCTCGATCAGCTCGTTGATTTTTCCGAGCAGCTCCATGCCGCTCGTGCGCGCGATCGTCGCCATCTTGCGGCTGCGGTCGTCGTCGACGCTTTCGGCAAGCAAGTCGGTGAAGCCGATGATGTGATTGAGCGGCGTCCGCAGCTCGTGGCTGATGTTCATCAGGAACGCGCTCTTCGCGCGCAGCGCCTGCTGGAGGTCATGCGTTCGCGCGGTGACGCGGCGCTCCAGCTCCTCGCTGATCTTCTTCTTCGAGGTGATGTCCTGGAACACCGCGACCGCGAATGCGACGCGGTGCTGCATGTCGAACATCGGCGTCGCCGTCACCTCGATTGCGACGCGCTCGCCGTCGCGATCGATTTCCATGTCGTCGACGTGCGCTCGCTCGCCGGCCAGCGCGCGGACGATCGGCATGCGCGACGTCGGATACGGCTCGTCCGTTCCCGCGATGTACGCCGCGTAGCGGTCGCGAAGATTCTCGGCGTGATCCCCCTCGGCGATCGCGCGGCCGAGGAGCTCCTGCGCGGCCCAATTTGCATAGACCGCGGCACCCGCGGCGTCGAGAATGAAGACGCCGACCGGAAGCGCCTCAATGAGCTGAGGCAGCCACTCCGCGCCAAATGCGCGATGCACAGATTTTCCTCTCTCCCTGCCTGCGAGGGCGGATCGTATCACCGAAGTTTTGCGAGGAGGCGATCGAGCCGCGCCACTGTTTTCTCTTTGCCGAGGAGCACCGCGACGTCGAAAATCGGCGGCGACGCGCCGCGTCCGGTGAGCGCGAGGCGCAGCGGATGGATGTACTTCGCCGCGCCGAGGCCGCGCGACTCCGCGAGCGCGCGTAGCGATTGCTCCGTCGTCGCGACGTCGAACGGTTGCGTGTTCGCGAGCGCATCGCGCAGCTCGCTCATGCGCGCGGCGACGTCCTCGCCTTTCAAATGTTTCTTCTCCGCTTCCGCGTCGTACTCGATCGCATCGTCGGCGACGAGGAACGGCTCGATCTGCGCGGCCAGCTCCTTCAGCGTCCGCGCGCGCGACTTGTGCAGCTCGATCACCGCGCGAATTTCTTCGAGCGGTTTCACGCGCTCGCCGAGGAACGGGACGAGATGCGGATACAACTCGTCCGAAGACATCCGCATCATGTACTGCCCGTTCATCCACAGCAGTTTTTCCGCGTCGAAGATCGCCGGCGCTTTGTTGACGTCGGAGAGATCGAACACGCCCGCCGCATCGTTCGCGTTGATGAGCTCCTGATCGTGGCCGGGGTTCCATCCGAGAAGCACGAGAAAGTTGAAGAGCGCCTGCGGGACGATGCCGAGGTCGCGATACTCCTCGGCCGACGTCGCGCCGGTGCGCTTCGAGAGGCGCTTGCGATCGGAGCCGAGGATCAGCGGCAGATGCGCGAACACCGGAACGTCCGCGCCGAACGCGCGGAACAGGAGGATGTGCTTCGGCGTATTCGAAAGGTGATCGTCGCCGCGCGCGACGTGCGTGATCTGCATGTCGATGTCGTCGACGACGACGGAGAGGTGATAGGTCGGATTGCGATCGGAGCGCAGCAGCACGAAGTCGTCGATCAGTTCGCCCTCGAATTGCACGTCGCCGCGGATCAGATCGTGAAACGCAATCGTGCCGGGATCGACCTTGAATCGGATGATGTGCTCGTCGGTGCCGCTGAGGGCAGCGGCACCCACAAAGCGCGCGCGGCAGCGGCCGGAGTAGCGATACGCGATGCCCGCCTTCTCCGCGGCGTTGCGCTCCGCTTCCAACTCCTCGACCGTGCAGTAGCAGCGATACGCCTTTCCACTCGCCACCAACTCCCCGGCGCGCGCGCGATACAGCTCCAGTCGATCGCTTTGATAGAAGGGACCTTCATCCCACTCGACGCCGAGCCACTGCAGCGACGCGACGATCTGCTCGGCGTGATGCTGCTTCGAGCGCTCGACGTCCGTGTCCTCGATGCGCAGCAGCATCTTCCCGCCGTGACGCCGCGCGTGGAGGAGATTGAAGATCGCCGTCCGCGCGCCGCCGACGTGCAGAAATCCGGTAGGGGACGGCGCGAAGCGCAGTTTCATCGGGCGCGGAGTCTACAATCGACGGATGCGCCGCGAAAAGGGCTTCTCGCTGATCGAAGTTCTGGCGGCGCTGCTGATCCTCACGCTGATCATCACGATGTCGCTCGCCGCGTTCGTCGAACGCAACAAGCGGCTGCGCCAGGCGAGCGAGATCATCCTCGCGTATCAGGCGCTGGCGAATGAAGCGGAGTACCGCCGCCGCATCGACTTCGCTCAGCTCGAAACGTCGAAGCCGCAATTCATCAGCGACACGAAAGTGCTCGCGCCGCTCGAGCCGTTCACCACGGTAGTGACCGTACAGAAGACGAAGCCGGCGGTGAAGAACGTGACGATGACCGTGCGCTGGAACGGCGGCACGCGCGAAGCGGCGCTGTCGCTGATGCGCGTCGACACGGGAGGGACGAATTTATGGTGAGCCCCTCATCCGGCCTTCGGCCACCTTCTCCCCGCAAGCGGGGAGAAGGGCAACAAGGCGCGCTCGTTCGTTGCCCCTCGCCCCGCTTGCGGGGAGAGGGTGGCGCGAAGCGCCGGGTGAGGGGCCGCGGCTACACGCTGCTCGAAGTCGTCGTCTCCATGGCGGTCTTCGGCATGTTCCTCGTCATCCTCGCCATGCTGACGGTCGAGATGCGTGCGCAGGAAAAACGACTGCCGGTCAATTTTCTTCGGCATCCGCAAGTCATCGTCGTCGTGTCGAAACTGCGGCGCGACGTGCAGGATGCCTTCGGCCCCGCGCCGTATCCGGAGTCGTACGGCGAATACACGCAGTCGCCGCAGACGCTGATCGTGCAGTCGCACGTGAAGGAGACCGGCGGCGTGCAAACGATCGTGTGGGACTTCCGCACGCCCGGCGAAGTGAAGCGGCGCGCGTACAACGTCGGTGTGCCGACGGATTGGACGTCGCGCGGTTTGCCGCCGGATTTTTCGAGTTTCAAAATCGACGCCGTCGGCATTCCGGGACGGCCTTACGGCGTGCACATCACCGCGCGCGACGGAAAGGGACGCCTTGCGATCGATCAGATCCTGCAGCCGCGCGCGCACGAATAGCCAGCGCGGGTTCGCGCTGATCGCCGCCGTCGTGCTGGCGGTTCTCTACGTTGCGCTCATCGAGTTGCTGCTGCTCGACTCCGCGCGCGAGCTCGGGGAGGCACGAAGGTTTCGCGCGAAAGTCGTCGCGGCGACGCTCGCGGAGAACGGCGCCGAGCTCGCCGCTGCATCGCTCGTGACGCTGGACAAGTCGACGGCGAACGAGGCGGACGCGCAAGGAACGATGTTCGGAAACATGACCAAGGCCGGCACGAAGTTCGAGATCCACGGAGAAGGAACGACGATCGGACTCGTGCGCACGAGCGCAACCGTGGATTTGCAGGGAAGGATCGACGACGGGAACAACGTGAAGATCGAGTACGCCGTGCACACGCCGTAGTGGAGCGGCGGGCTCTCAGCCCGCCGAGGATCTCGCGAGAAGCCGGCGGGCTAAGAGCCCGCCGCTCCACTGCTCTACCGCATCGCTCGCCGTCGCATCAGACCCGCGCCGATGGCCAGGGCGGCGAGACCGCCGAGGACTGCGCCGGGGTTGTTGCGGGCCGCGGTGCGCGCCTTATCGAGGCCGCCGCGGAAATCGACATTGTTCACGCTGCTGCCCCACGCACCGATCTTGCTCTGATCGATGCCGAGCTTACTCAGGATGCCGCCGAGTCCGCGAGAGTCGCCGCTCTGCGGCGTCGCGTCCGGCGGGTTGTACGGGTGGAACTGACTGGATGGATTCAAGTTATCGACCATCAGTTTCTCCTTTCACGATGTCCAATAACTGCTAGGGAGGTGCCATGATGGGCAATCCACGCGAGCACGTGAAAGACAAAGGATTCTGGGACGGCGGCAGCCGCAACCACGGGAAAGACAGCGAAGCGTCCGGACGTCCAAGCGGATTTCCGGGAGAACGGAAACCGGGGCGGGCCGGCGTCAAGACCGACATCGAGTTCCCGCAGGACGAGCCGGCCGGCGAAGAAGAATCACGCTGATACATCCGCCGCGCCGCGTCCAACGTAAACTGGTACGCATCGCGAGCTCGATGAACACCAGCATACCGGCAGCGGCCTTTCTCCCCGCGGTTGCACGCGGCGACGTCAGCGCCTTCGAGGCGTTGTACGACCGTTACTCCTCGACCATCTACGCGCTGCTGTTGCGCATCCTCGGCAACGCGGATGACGCGCAGGAAGTGCTGCAGGAGACGTTCGTCAAAGCGTGGACGAGCGCGAAGATGTTCGACGCGGTCCGCGGCAGCGAAGCGGCGTGGCTGATCTCGATCGCGCGCAGCCGCGGCATCGACCGGCTTCGTTCGCGAAAGATTCGTTACGAACGCGAAGACGAAGCCGGACGCGAAATCTCCGTCCACTCCGCGTTCGTAGATCACACGACCGGCGTGGACAGAGCCATTCAGACCCAGGAGAAAACAGCCGTGCGCGGCGCACTCGCGGAGCTCCCCGATCCGCAGCGCGTGGCGCTCGAGCTCTCGTACTTCGAAGGCCTTTCGCAATCCGAGATCGCCGCCAGGCTCAACGAGCCCCTTGGTACGATCAAGACGCGGATGCAGCTCGGAATGAAGAAGCTGCGCGACCGGCTGCAGGCGTTTCACTGATGGGACACGAAGAGTACGAGTCGATCGCGGCGCTGGACGCCATCGGAGTCGCGACGGCGGACGATGCGGCGGCGCTTCGTGCTCATCTCTCCCAATGCATCCCCTGCCGCAAGGCGCGCGAGGAATATGGTGAAGCTGCGACGTCGATCGCTCTGTCGCTGGAACCGGTGACGCCGCCGCGCGATCTGCGCGCGCGCGTCGTGGCGGCGCACGAGCTATCGCGGCGCGGCAGTCCCTGGTGGCTCGCCGTCGCGGCGACGCTGTTCCTCGCGCTGTGGGGATGGCGCGAGCTGGGAATCCGCGCGGCGCGCGAGAACGATGCGTCGCAGTCCGCCGAGATCGCGCAGCTTCGCGAAGAGAACTCGCTCCTCGCGCAGCGCAACGAGAAAATGTCGTCCGAGATTGTCGCGCTGTCTGCAGAAGGGACGCGCACGATCGCGCTGGCAGGGCAGGAAGTCGCGCCGTCGGCGTCGGCGAAAGTTTTTCTCGAGCCCGAGCGCCGGCGCGCGATCGTCTTCTTCCACGCCCTGCCGGCGAACCCCGGCGACAAGAGCTACCAGCTCTGGATCATCCCCGCCAACCAACCGAAGCCGGTGAGCGCCGGCGTCTTCGATGTGACGCGCGCCGGCAACGCATCGATCGTGATCGAGAACCTCCCGCTCGCGACGGAGATCAAAGGCCTCGCCGTGACACTCGAGCAAAAAGGCGGCGTCGACCAGCCGACGAACACGAAGTTCTACGTCGCCGGTAACGCGCTCTAAAAAGCAGAAAGCAAAAAGCAGAAAGCAGAAATGTTCCCGTCATCCTGAGCGAGAGCGAACGATCTCAAATGCGACGCTTGTAATTTGAGACCCTTCGTCGTCTTCGCGACGCAGGGTGACGAAAGCATTTCTGCTTTTTGCTTTCTGCTTTTTGCTTTACAACCCGACGATGTTGTAGCCGCTGTCGACGAACATGATCTCGCCGGTGATCGACGACGACATCGGCGACAGCAGGAACAGGCCGGCGTTGCCGATCTCTTCGAGCTCGACGTTGCGGCGCAACGGCGCGCGCTCGGCGTGATGGTGCAGCATCGACGTGAATCCCTTGATGCCGCGCGCGGCGAGCGTGTTCACGGGCCCCGCCGAGATCGCGTTGACGCGCACGTTGCGCGGACCGAGGTTCGCGGCGAGATAGCGAACGCACGCTTCGAGTGATGCCTTCGCCACACCCATCAGGTTGTAGCCTTCGACCGCTTTCTCCGCGCCGTAATACGTCAGCGCGCACACCGAACCGCCGCCCGATTTCTCGAACAGCGGCAGCGCCGCGCGCGTGAGCGCGACGAGCGAATACGCGGAGATGTCGTGCGCGGTCTTGAAGCCCTCGCGCGACGTGTTGACGAAGTCGTTCTCGAGATCCTCGCGCGGCGCAAACGCCACGGAGTGCAGCAATGCGTCGAGCCGTCCGAGCTCTTTGTCGACGGATGCAAACACGGAGTCGATCTCCGCATCGTTCGTCACGTCGCACGGAAGGACGAGCGAGTCCGGCAGCGTATTCGCGAGCGAATCCACGCCGTCTTTCAATCGCTCGCCTTGATATGTGAACGCGAGCCGCATCCCCTCGCGCGACAACGCCTGCGCGATGGCCCAGGCGATGGAACGCTTGTTGGCGACGCCGAAAATCAGTCCCGTTTTTCCGTCGAGCAAGCCCATGCGCGGGATGATATCGCGGCTGCGCCGGTGGGCGGATGGCGGATGGCTCGACCTTCGAACTTCAGCCTTTTGCCATCCGCGATCGGCGCAGCCGCCCACTGCCATCAGCGAAGCCGCCGACAGCGCAGCTACACGTGCCGTCGCACTTCCTCGTCCATCCGTCCCGTGATCATCTTGAAGACCATCACGTAGTCGGCGGCGAGGGAGTAGAACGGGTGGCCGAACGTGGCGGGCTTGTTGTGCTCGACGAAGAAGTGGCCGTACCAGGCGAAACCGTATCCGACGACGGGCGCAGCGAGGAAGAACCACGCGCTGACAGTGACGCCGAGGACGATGCAGACGAGGACGAGCGTCGAGCCGATGAAGTGCAGGATGCGCGTGCGCGGAAGCGAATGCGCGCGCACGTAATACGGCCAGAAATCGGTGAAGGAACGGATGTCCATCGGGTCAGGCTCGATTTTCGCACGAATTCACACTTCACCATGACGCAGGATTTCCAGGAGCTTCTGAAAGAGATCTTCGGCGAGCCGATCAGCCGCCTCACGCAATTCCAATCCGACAAGCTCGCGAAGCTGACCTCGCGCGTGCAGGACCTCGCACGCGAAGCGGTGAAAGACGAGCTCGCGAAACTGCACCAGGAGATCGGCGAGCTCCGCTCGCGCGTCGCGCGACTGGAACAGGAGCGTGCGGAGAAGGCGGCCGAGTCGCTAGAAGCGTCGTTTTAGAACGCGTACCCCAGCGTAATGAAGTACACGAACGCGCGGTCGTAACTTCGGCGGCGGAACGGGAAGCCGACGTCGACGCGCAGCGGGCCGACCGGCGAGAGGTAGCGGATGCCGAGGCCGCCGCCGTAGCGGAGGTCGTCGAAGCGGATGTTCTTCGTCGACGCGTAGACGTTGCCGGCGTCGATGAAGAGCGCGCCGCCGACGGAGTCGAAGATCGGGAAGCGGTATTCGGCGTTGAAGAGCAGGAGGCCGCTGCCGCCTAACGGAAGAATGGTGGAACTGCCGGGACGGCGCAGCAATGTCTGCTGGCAGTCGGATCCTTCCGATACGTCCGTGCACAAATTGCCGAGCAAGTCGGGCGCGAAGGCGCGATGCGTGTTCTCGCCGCCGGCAGTGAAGCGCTCGGACAGAGGCACGTCTTTGTCTTCGGTGTCGCCGAGAGGTTGGATGAAACCGACACGTCCCGACAGCGCGATGACGGTCCGCGCGCTGAGCGGGATGTAATAGGCACCCTGCACATACTCCTTCATGAAGTTCGCTTTCGCGGAGATGAACGGGAAGGCGTATTCGACCGACGCGCTGGTGAAGAAGCCGTGATGCGGATCGATGATGTCGTCGCGCGTGTCCCAGAAGAACGTCGGCGCGATACTGGAGATCTGAATGTCGCCGAGCGAGCGATCGAGTCCTTCGACCGGCTCTCCGGTCTTGACCAGCGAGCAGATGTCGCCTTCCTGTTCGATGATGCAGTCGGAGATTTTGTATTCGTAACCGATCGACCAGCGCGTGCGTGAGAACGCGACTTTCGTCGCTTCGATCTTCGCGCCGCGCTGCTGGATGTGCGTCGCCGAGCGCGTCTTATCGTCGGCCTGATAGACCTGCACTTGCAGCGGCACGTCCCAGCGGCTGATGAACGGCTCGCGATAGGTGAGGAACGCTTCCTGTTCGTCGCGCGAGAAGACGGTCTCGAGTCCGAGGTAGCGGCCGGTGCCGAAGAGATTGCGATGCGCGGCGGCGAGCGCGAGGCGCTCATGCAACCGTCCGCCTTGGCCCGGCTGCGCGCGCACGAATCGCAAACCGACCGATCCGCTGAGCGTGAGGTTCTTTCCTTCTTCGACGGAGATGACGACGTCGCGATCGGAGACGCTCGTCCCGGCCTGCTCGGGCTGGACTTCGACGCGCTGGAAAATGCCGAGGCGGTAGAGCTCGCGCTGCGCTTCGAGCACCGACGTGTAGCTGAACGGATCGCCGGAGTCGAGGTTCGACTTGCGCAACACGACTTCGTCTTTCGTGTACGTGTTGCCGCGCACGATCACCTGATCGACGTGCACCTGCGGTCCCTCGGTGATCACGTACGTCACTTTGGCGTCGGTCTTGTCGTCGCTCAGCTCGATCCGCGGCGCGACCTGCACTTCGGTGTAGCCGCGATCGGCGTAGTACGACTGCAGGTTCACGACGTCCTGGTGATACATCTGCGGATTGAGCGGCTTGCCGGCCTCGATCTGGATGTCCGGCAGTTTGGCCTTTCCGAACTTTTCATTTCCCTCGATCGCGACCTGCGTCACGACCGTCTGCGGCCCTTCGGTGATCGGGAAGTTCACCGTCATCGTCCCGGCCGCATCGTTCGTCGCGACCTGCGGCGTGTCCACCACCGCCTCGGAGAATCCGTTCAGGCGGTAATACGACTCGATCGCATCGCGGTCGCCGCTCAACTGCTGCGACGTGACGCCGTGTCCGCGGCGGAAGATCGATCCGATGATGCGCGAGAAGAAGCCGACCTTGGTCGTGGTCTGCACGAGCGGCTGGAGCTCTTTCGCGGGCAGCTGCCGGTTGCCGCTGAACGTGACCGCGGCAAGCTCGTACTGTTTGCCGGGACTCACTTTGAACGTCGTCACCCACGTGCCGTCTACGACTTCGCTCTCGGTGTCGACCGCGGCGTTGTAGAAACCCTTCTGCTGATACGCGTGCACGATGTCGTCGGCCGCTTTGTCGACCGCGTCTTCGCTGTACTCCGCGTTGCGGCGGCGGAATGGAAGCAGCCGGCGCACGGCGCTGCGCGGCACGCCGGCGACTTCGACGCGCACTTTCGGCCCGGCGACGGCGCGATAGCGCAGCGTCACGGTGTGCGAGGCGGCGTCGTACTTGTAGTCGAGGAAGTCGACGTCCGCGCGGCGGTGCTCGCGGCGCACCATGAACGTCTTCATGCGATCGGCGTCGAGACGCGCATCGCGCAGACGGAAGACCGCGCCGCTGCTGCGCTTCATCTCCGCGATGAGCGTCTTCACATCGAACGGACGCACGTCGCCTTCGAGCACGACGTTGGCGACGCGCGCGAGCGGACCAGGCGTGACATGGAACGTGACGTCGGCGGTGCTGCGCGCGCGGTTGAACGACGTCTCCGGATCGACGGTCGCCTCGAGATAGCCGTTGCGATTGAGCATCGACTGGATCGCGCGCGCGCTGTCGTCGACGGCATCGAGCGAGAGCACCTCGCCGGTGCGAATCGTGACCTCGCGCTGCGCCGACGTGCGGTCGCTTCCTCGGATGCCGGGGATGAAGATCTCGTTGGTGCGATAGTTGAGGAATAGCGAGAAGGTGAGGACGATGCCGTTGTCGGCGGGCGCGGCGTCGACGCGCACGTCGCGGAAGTTGCCGCTCGCGTAGAGGTTCTTGATCGACGACTGCAGCTCGCGAATCGTCACCGGCATTCCCGGCTTGAGCGTAACGAAGTCGTCGACGCGCGAGGTGTCGAACCGCGCGTCGGCGTGGAAGTCGATGCGCGTGATCGGACGCGTGTCGGCGGCGCGCACGTTGACCGCGGTCGTCGACGGCGCGCGCGTTTGCGCGACCGGTTGAGAGTCGGCGGTCTTGATCGTCGCCGCCGTCGCGAAGTTCTCTTCTTCCTCCGCTTCGCGCGAGCCGAGGCGCCAGTGCGCGTCGTAGCGGCGGCGGAAGCGCGCGTCGAGACGGTACTCGTCGGTCTCGTCGCGCGTGAGCTGCAGCGTGTAGTTGCGATTGACGACCCACTCCAGCGCCTGCCGGCTCTGGTTGTTGTCGAGGTTGTAGACCATGAGGAAGCGCAGCGAATTGGAGAGGCGCTTCTCGAACGTCACCTTGCGTCCCGGTCCCGAGCCGGTGTCGAGGAGACCGGGATCGTAGGTGAACGAGTCGACGAACGGCAGCACGCGCGATGCGAGCGCGCCGAAAAGCGACTGATACAACAGCGACTGTCCCATCAGTCCCGCCGATCCCGGTTGCGTCGCACCGCCGCGCGTGCCGAGTCCGCCGAAGCCGAGAATCGAGAAGAGCGTGATGTCGCTCGCGGGAGGATCGCTGGTGATCGTCGGCGTCATGCGATCGAGCGTGCCGGTGAGATTGACCGTGACGTCGAGCGGTCCGCTTTCAATTTCGGAGAGATTGCCGGCGACCGTGCCTTCGATCGTGACGTCGAAGAAGGGATCGATGCGGAACGGATTCTGGAACGCGATCGTGCCGCGCACGAGACGGTAGTCGACGTTCTGAATGATGACCGTGCCGCCTTCGTCGAGCGTGACCTCGCCGAGGATGATCGGCGCGGCGACGGTGCCGGTGACGTCGAGCGTCGCGCTGCCGGTGACGGTGGCGATGTTGTTGTTGACGGCGAGCGTGCCGGGCGCGGTGAGACGGATGTTGAGCTGGATGCGGTCCTGCCACGATGCGCTCGCGACGGGAACGACGCGGCTGCGCGAGAGGATGACGTTGAGCAGCGTCTGCTGGATGTCGAAGTCGCGGTAGTAGAGCGCGCGCGTGACGTCGACGTCGCCGGTGATCGCCGCGCGCTCGAGATCGCCGGAGAAGAGCAGATTGAAATTGCCTTCGATGGTGATGCCTTCGTAGTAGCGCAGCGCGACGTTCGTGCCCTGGAGCGTGATGCGCGCGCGCTGCGGCTTCATGCCGGCGAGCGTGATCGAGCCGCCGAGGATGACGCTGCCGCCGCCGACCGTCGCGCGAATCGATTCGATCTCGATGCGATCTCCGCGGAAGCGCAGACGTCCGTTGATCTCGTCGATGAGTTGCGGGAAGCCGGCGAACTTGATCTGCGCGTCGGCGAGATCGATCGTGCCGGTGAGCTGCGGGCTCGTGATCGCGCCGGCGATGGAGAGCGCGACGTCGGCGTGTCCGTCGGCGCGCATGTCTTTCGCGAAGAGCTGCAGCAGCGCCGCTTCGATGCGGCCCTTCACGTCGACGTTCATCCGCTTGTCGCCGACGAGATCGGCGTAGCCGGTGACGGCGAACGACGCGTCTTCGCTGGCGAGCGCGAACTCGTCGAAGGAAATGCGGCCGTTGCGCAGCGTGATGCGCAGCGGCTGCGGTGTTTTGAATTGATGATCGCCGAGCTTGAGATTGAACTCGGGTGCGGTTGCTTCGACGACGAGCGCTTCGATCGGCGTCAGTTTCCCGCCGAGCTTCAAGTCGAGCGTGATGTTTCCCAAAGCGGGCAGCGATGCGGTCGCAGGCGACAACGCGACCGCGCGCGCGAGGTCGGTGATGACGACGCGCACGTTGCCGTCGATCGCCATGTCCTGACCGACGCTGCCTTCGCCGTCGATCGTGACGATGTCGGCGATCGATCCTTTGACGATCAATCGTCCGCCGCGAATGGCGATGTAGAGCGACGGCGGCGCGGAGCCGGGAGGAAGCGCGAGCCCTTTCAGCGTCGCGCCTTCGAGCGTCGCCTCGACGACGAGCTCCGGCTTGTCGAAGGTTCCGGCGCCGGTCGACTTCAACACGAGACGTCCGCCGAGGACGTTCTGCAGGCTTTCGAGAAGTTTGATTTTCGAGAGGTCGATCGACGACGACGAGATCGTGTAGCTGAACTGCTGTTTGCCGAGGTCGAGCTCCGCTTCGCCGCGAATCTCGCCGGCCGGCGCGCGCACGATCAGATTCGTCGCGCGCATGCGTCCCTTCGTGAACGTGATGTCGGCCTGCGCGAGATCGACCGCCTCTCCCATCACGACGCCTTTGCGGATCGTCACGCTGCCGGAGCCTTCGAGCGATTCTTTGCGGCCGGCGATTTTCAGCGTGCCGGTCAGCTCGCCGGTCACCGGGATGTTCGCGAAGTCGAGGAACGACGCGATGTCGGCGAGCGGGAAATTGTTCGCGGCGATGCCGAGGTCGAACGTGACGTTGCCTTCGCCGGGAGCCCAGTGCACGGTACCGTCGAGTTTGAGCGTCGCGTCGGCACGTTTGATGGTCAGGCCGACGAATGTCGCGCGTCCGTCGTCGGGCGAGCCGGCGATGATCAGTTTGCCGGTCGCGTAGCCCGCGCCGATCTTCATGTCGATGCCCATCGCGTCGATCGTGCGTTGCGCGGGATAGCCGTTCGCGTCGACGGCGATGTCGAAGACGGGACTCGGACCGCTTTCGGGGAACGCGAGCGTGCCGTTGAGCGCGAGCGTTCCGCCAGCATCAGAGAAGACGGCGCGATCGAATGTAAGCATGCTGCGGCGGCCGTCGTAGCGGAGATCGAGATTCGCTTCGCCGAGAAGGACGTTGTTGTACTTCACGCCGCTGCCGCTGACATGCGCGACGAGCTGCGGCTTGTCGATCGGACCTTTAATCTCACCGTTGATCGTGCCGCTGCCGCCGAGGCCGAGCAGCTTGAAGTCGGATTTACCGGCGGAGTGCGCGAAGTTGTACGCGAGCCGATCGAGCTCGGAAAAATCGTTGCTGCGGATCGCGGCCTTCCAGTCGAGCACCGCGCCTTCGATCTTCATCGCGCCGGTGAGGCTGATGTTCGACCGGTCGGTGTCGAGATCCATCTTGCGGAAGATCACGCTGCCGCGATCGAGCGCGTAATCGAGCGAGCCGCTGATCGGAATCGCGTACTTCGCGTTCGAGAACGACATCGCGGTCTTCGCGAGCCGCGCCGTTCCTTCGCCGCTGCCTTCGAGAATCTTGTCCTTGTTCCAGCGATAGGAGAGATTACCGGTCGCCGCGGTGCGCAGTCCCGTGTCCTTGATCGTCCAGTCGCCGAAGAGTTTCTCGAGCGAGATGCCGTAGTAGCGGAGATCGGCTTTCATCGGATACGGCTCGCCGAGTTTCTCGAGCGCGTAATCCGCGGCGATCGTGCCGCCGCCGTAGCTGGCCTTCTCGATCTTCACGGCGAGCTTGTTTCCGTTGACGTCGATGCTGCCCTTCGCGTTCGCGAGCTCGTACACGTCGGCGACGATGTGCGGCGTGACGAAGCCGCCGGTGAGGCGGTACTCGCCCTGCTGTCCTTTCAGCTGCGCGTCGAGCGTGATGAGGCCCGCGAGCTTCGGCTGCACGCGGAAAATCTCGCGCACGCGCTCGAGCGCGAGATGCGCGCCGATGTGCAGGTCGTACGCGCCTTCGCTCAGCGGATTGACCTCGCCGGAGACGAAGGCCTCGACGCCGCGTCCGCGCAACGCGATCGTCTGCAGCGCGAGAATGCCAGGCGTGAAGCGGAATCCGCCGCGCATGTCGACGTCGAACGGCATGTTGTCCTGGATGCGCAGCGTGACTTTCGGACTGTTGAGGATTCCGGCGTAGAGATCCTGCGCGCGCGTGATCGTCAGTTTCGACTCGAGTTTCTGCGCGAACATCGCGATGTCGTTTTTGCGATCGTAGAAGCTGAACGCGCCGTCATGCACGAACACGTTGCCGACTTCGAGATGCACGATCTCTGCGCTGCTCTTCGGTCCCGTTTTCCATTTCGGAAAGTTGTTCGTGCCGTCGGGGAAGATCTCGAACCAGAGCTTCGGGCGGATGATGTCGATGCGTCCGACTTTGATGCGCCGTCCCCAGAACGATTCGACGCCGCCGACGATCTCGATCTGCTTGACGGTGGCAAAGTCTTTGGAGATGCCGCCCGGCGCGTTGGAAATGCGAATGTCAGTGGCGATCACGCGCATCGGCCGCGAGCGGATGATCGTGACTTTGCCGATCGTGACTTCGCGTCCGAGCCGCTCCTCGAGCGTCTTCTCGATGCGCAGGCGAACGAGGTCGGCGAAGCTCGCGGTGCCGAGGTAAATCCAGCCGCCGCCGATGACGATGAGGAGCAGAAGAAAGATGCCGCCGAACAAAAAGAAGATCGTTTTGAGACAGCCCCACATCGGACCGCGGCGCTGTCGTTCGCGCGCCGAACGGTGGTGCCCTTTCTGGGGCGGCAACAGGGGGTCTGCCGGATCTTCGACGTTCATGAACGGGGGCGGGTCGGCACGGCCGACTGCGTTCTGTTGCGCTTGCTAATCGCGAGCCACGAGAAACAGGTCACGGAGGTTGTTTCCGGACGGCGCAATCATAATCGGCTCACCGATTTGCGTGGCAATCCGCAGAGAGTCTGACGCAGCGAGGGCGGCTTCCCATTCCGGACTGCCGCCGATGTTGTCACGATGCGGCAAATAGATGCCGGCGACGCCGCTGTTGCCATCCACGCCATCCGAGCTGGCGAACAGCGCCTCGGCGGTACTGCGCATGGCGAAGCGGACGGCGAGCTCGGTACAGCGTCCGCCTCGGCCGGGACCTTTGATTTTGACGGTGGGCTCGCCGCCGGCGACGATTTCTTTTTGTTGCGCGAGCAGCGATGCCGCTTCTTCAACGTCGCATTCGATTGGATCCGGCAACCGTTGCGCGCCCATCAACTCCGCGGCGGTCGATGTCAGCGTGTCGTTGTCGGCGATGAGGATCATGTTGCGCGTGCTTGGTCCCGATGCAACGTCTTCGAGTCGTCCGCGCGAAACATCGGAATACACCAGTGTCGCAACATTGCCGCGCACACGCTCACCGAGTTTTCCGCCTTTGATCGCAGAGAGTTTTTTCCGCTCCGCGTTGATCGGGCCGATCGCCAGACCCGACGCAATGAGCTGCGCGTTGCGCTCGATCAACTCGTCCTCGCTGTGTCCCGCGAGCGGAACTTCGACGCACGCCGATCCGCCGCCGGAGACGAGAAAGAGAATGTCGCGATGCGCGTCGACGAATTCGACGAGCGCGCGTCCCGCTTCGAAACTCGCGCGCGTCATTTGCGGATGACCGCCGACGTGAATCTCGACATGCATTGTGGAGCGGCGGCCGCTTCGGCCGCCGGATTCTCGCGAGTACCGGCGGCCGGGAGCGGCCGCCGCTCCACCAGGCAACTTGTATCCCTCCGGAATCGCAACGAACGCGCTCTCGACGTCGTGCACTGCCGCAACGCCATCGAGCAACGCACCGGCGCACTTGCCGATGGCGACGATGTTGGACGGCAGGCTGGAGAGCCTGCCCCACACGCGCTGCACCATTTTTTCCGGAGCGCAGCGCTCGAGCGTTGTGAGATAGATCGCTTTCAAGTCCACCGCACGGCGATTATCCTCGTGTCGTGCCTCGCCGCCATCTCCGTACGCGCGTGCTGCTGCTCACGGCGGCATTCGCCGCCGCGCTGTTCGCGATCGCGTTCGGACTGAGCTGGCGCGCGCGCGAGTCGCAGCAGCGCTGGTCGCGCCTCATCTCCGTCGAGACGAAAGCGGTGACGACGCTCGAAGAAGTGATCCGCGCGCAGAACGCGTTTCACGCGCGGCACGAGCCGGCCGAGCACTATCGCGTCGTGTTGCAAATCGTCGAAGGCGAAGCGGTGGGACCGTTGCGCGCGCGTATGAGCGTGTACCGCGCGACGCTCAGCGACGCCGCGTCGCGCGCGGTCGTCGATGAGGCGCAGCAGATGATCGACGCGCACAAGTCGGAGATCGCGCGGCAGCTTCCGCAGCTCGAGCGCGAGTCGCAGTCGCTCATGCTGATCGGACTCGCCGTCGCGTGGATCGTCGCGATCAGTTCCTTCGCAGCCGTGCAGATCACGCTGCGCAACGTCGTGCGTCCGATCGAAGAGTTGTCGTCCGCCGCCGATCGCATCGCCTCCGGCGATCTCGCCGCCACCGCTCCCGTTGCCGGCGATCACGAGATCGCGACGCTCGGCGTCGCGTTCAATCGCATGGCCGGCGAGCTGAAGGCGCGCGCGCGCACCGACGACCTCACCGCGCTGCCGAACTTCCGCGCGTTCCGCGAGCACATCGACGCGGAGCTCGAGCGCGCGGACCGCTATCCACAATCGATCGGCGTCCTCGTGCTCGATCTCGATCGCTTCAAGAAATACAACGACGCGTTCGGACATCTCGCAGGCAACGACGCGCTGCGCCGCGTCGCGCAGACGATTCGCGAGACCGTGCGCACGGTCGACTTTCCTGCGCGCTACGGCGGGGAAGAATTCGCGGTCGTGCTGCCGCAAGTCGATCCGGCGTCGCTTGCGACAATCGCGGAACGCATCCGCGCGAACATCGAGGCGCTCCCCGCACCGCCCGACGGCTCCGCGATCACGGTGAGCATCGGTGCTGCGATGTTTCCGCGCGACGGCCTCAAGCCGGAAGCGTTGTTTCAGATGGCGGACGAGCGTTTGTACGAAGCGAAGCGCGCGGGACGCAATCGCGTCGTTACGACGCTTCCAGCTGCGCGATCAGCTTCACCAAAGACCGCGTGACCGCCTGCAGCTCGCGCTCCGACAACTCGCCGTCCGACAGCGCGCTCACCCACTGATCGTACGAGGGGCGCAGCCGATCGACGAGCGCGCGGCCGCGGCGCGTCAACGACACGCGCGACGATCGCAAATCGTTCGGATCTCCGCTGCGGTCGGCGAGGCCGACCTGCTCGAGGCGCGCGATCATGCCGGTCATGTTCTGCTTCGTGACCATCAGCCGGCGCGCGAGCGCGACGAGCGTGATCGCGCCGTCTTCCTCCGCCAGCGCGGCGAGGACGGTCCACTGCTGCGGCGTGATCTTCGCCTTCTCGAACAAGGGTCCGAGACGGCGGATGAAGAGATTGGCGAGTTGGATCACGCCGGTGACGAGGTCGCGATCGGCCATGGCTTGGTCAATGTATTGACCAGCAGGCGCCGTGTCAATCCATCAGAGCGCTGCTTTAAATATCTCTTTTCCCGCAAACATGACCGCGTCGCCCAGTTCTTCTTCGATGCGCAGCAGCTGGTTGTACTTCGCCATGCGGTCGCTTCGCGACGCGGAGCCGGTCTTGATCTGCCCCGCATTCGTCGCCACCGCCAGATCCGCAATCGTCGAATCCTCGGTCTCGCCCGATCGATGCGAGATGATCGATCGATATCCCGCGCGCTTCGCCATCTCGATTGCTTCCAGCGTCTCGCTGAGCGTGCCGATCTGGTTCACCTTGATGAGAATCGCGTTTGCGATCCCGCGCTCGATTCCCTTCTTGAAAATCTCGGGATTCGTGACGAACAGATCGTCGCCGACGAGTTGCGTGTTCGTTCCGAGCACGCCGGTCAGCGTTTCCCATCCATCCCAGTCACCCTCGGCCATCCCATCTTCGATCGAGATGATCGGGTACTTCTTCCGCAGGTCGACGTAGTAGTCGACCATGTCTTCACTCGAGCGGTCGACTTCTTCGAATTTGTACTTTTTCTTTTCGAAGAATTCGGACGCGGCGACGTCGAGCCCGAGGTAGATCTGTTCGGCGGCGCGATATCCCGCTTTGTCGATCGCGGCGAGGATGAGATCGAGCGCTTCCGCATTCGATTTCAGATCGGGAGCGAATCCCCCTTCGTCGCCGACCGCGGTCGTGAGCTTGCGATCGTGCAGAATTTTTTTCAGGTGATGGAACGTCTCGACACCGGCGCGCAGCGCTTCGCTGAACGTGTCGAAGCCGGCGGGGATGATCATGAACTCCTGGACGTCGAGGTTGTTGTCGGCGTGCATGCCGCCGTTGATGACGTTCATCATCGGCACGGGCAGCGTGCGCGCGCCGGCGCCGCCGAGATACAAAAACAGCGGCAAGCCCGCCGCTTCGGCGGCCGCGCGCGCGACCGCGAGCGAGACGCCGAGAATCGCGTTCGCGCCGAGGTTTGCCTTGTTGTCGGTGCCGTCGATCTGCTTCATCACCAGATCGATCATCACCTGCTCGCGCGCGTCCATTCCCTCGATCTCGCGCGCGATGATCTCTACGTTTTCGACGGCGTTGTGCACGCCCTTGCCGAGGTAGCGGTTCTTGTCGTTGTCGCGCAGCTCGAGCGCCTCGCGCGAGCCGGTCGACGCGCCGGACGGCACCGCCGCACGGCCTAACGCGCCGTTGTCGAGCAGACAGTCGACTTCGATGGTGGGATTGCCGCGCGAATCGAGGATCTCGCGCGCGAAGAGCTCAGTGATCTTGAACATGCAGCGCGCATTCTAGTGAGTTTATCCCGCGCGAAGACGCGGGATCTCTCGTGCACTTGCACGATCACTCCCATAGGCGCGGAACGCGCGGTATCACCGGAGATCCCGCGTCTGCGCGCGGGATAAAGTGAAACCTAAACCGGGCCGGCCTGCTGCGGCAGACGCGCGGCCTTCCAGGCGTTCCAGCCGCCTTTGAGCGCGGTCGCGTTCTTCACGCCGTGATTGTTGAGATCGAGCACGGCCAGGCCGCTGGTCTGTTCGGCGTCGCACGCGCAGTAGGTGATGATCATCTTGCCGGGAGGCAGTTCTTTGAACCGCGCAATGATCTGGCTGCGCGGAATGCTGAGCGCGCCCTTGATGTGGCCGAGCTGAAATTGCGTGTTGGAGCGGACGTCGACGATGACCGCCGAGCCGTTCGTGGCGAGGCGATACGCCTCTTTCTCGGAAATGCGCTTCACGTGCGCGACGGCCGCTTCGAGCGACGCCTGTTCCGCGGAGTTTTGCATCACCTTCGCGTTCGGTGCCGACTTCTTGTACTGGCCGGCGACGCCGATTGCAAACATGCACGCAGCGACGAGAGTCAGTGCTTTTCTCCAACCTTTTGTCATGGGGCTTAGTCCAATCCTTCGAAGAATCGATTGAAGCGCGGAACGAACCAGTGTTTGCGGTCGAGTGAGAACGCCACCGCCACCGCTTCGCCCACGATCCTGCGCCGCTCGATGAATCCGATGTAGCGGCTGTCATTGCTGTTGTCGCGATTGTCGCCGAGGACGAAGTAGTAACCCTTCGGCACCGTCTGCGGACCGAAGTTCTTCATCGACAGCATGGCCGGATACAACATGATCTTGTGCCGCCGGCCCCACAGATTCTCATCGAACACTTCCGGCGGTCCCTGCGGATCGTCGTCGGTTGCGGGCGGCGGCGGAGTCGACGTCTCGGATTGCTTTTGCAGCTTGCCGTTGACGAAGAGCTGGTTGTCGCGCAGCTCGACGATGTCGCCGGGGAGAGCGACGACGCGTTTCACGAGGCGCACGCCGTCGCGCGGAGAGAAGAGCACGACGATGTCGCCGCGCTTCGGATCGCCCCACTTCACGACGTCGATCGTCGTGAACGGGATCTTGAGGTCGTAGGCCAGCTTGTTGACGACCACGCGATCGCCTTCCTGGATCGTCGGCTTCATCGAGCCGGTCGGAACGTCGTTCCAGTCCGCCAGCGCGGAGCGCAACGAGCTGACGATGAGGATCATCAGCGCGAACACCCGGATCTCGTACAGGATCTTTTTCTTGTCTAGTGCCATGGCTCTCTCTGGTACGTCTGAGGCCCATGAACGTTGCGGAGGGCCGTTGTAATCCGGGGTGAGGGCCTCCCGGCCTCCGAGCCTCCCGGCCTCCAAGGAATCTAGGAGGCTTGGAGGCCAAGAGGCTTGGAGGCCAGGAGGCCCAGAGCAGCTACGCCACCTTGTCCCCGCCGATCAACTTCACTTTCGCCAGCAGCTCGTCCATCTTCATGCCCGACAGCGCTTCGAAGAGCGCGGGCACCTGGGCGGCGATGGTGGCAAGGTCGCCGGTAATCTTGTGCGCGCCGGCGGCGTTGCCGTCGCCGGTCGAGACGATCGTGATGCGGTCGACGTTCGCGAGCGGCGCGGCCATCGCCCTGACGACTTCCGGCATCTGCGTGATGAGGCGGTCGACGACGGCGGCCTGGTTCCATTCCTGGTATGCCACGGCTTTGACGTTCATCGCCTTCGCCTCGGCCTCACCTTTCTTGAAGATGATCTCGGCCTCGGCCTCACCTTCCGCACGCACCGAGTTCGCGCGGCCCTCCGCTTCGGTGATCAGGCGCTGGCGCTCCGCCGACGCGAGCGTCTCGATGCGCATGCGCTCCACTTCGGCGCCTTTCAACACCGTCGCGATCAGTTCCTTCTCGTGGCGCAGGATCTCGGCCTCTTCGACTTTGATCTGCTCCTGCTTCTGGATCTGCTGCACGCGCACCGACTCGGCGACGACCTGCTGCTCCATGATCTTCGACTGAATCTCGTAGGCCTTGTCGGCCTGCGCTTCCTGGCGCTTCGTCGTCTCGACGAACAGTGCCTTCTTGACGTCGAGGTCCCGCTGCGCCTCGGCCTGCGCGGCGAGTGACAGCGTCTCCGCGAGCACCCGCTGCTGATCGGCCTCGGCGCGTTTGATCGCGGCTTCACGCAACGCTTCGGCGCGCTTGATCGCCGTGTCGCGCTCCGCTTCCGCAGCCGCGATGTCGGCCATCATCTTGATGCGCACGATATCGGGGCGGCCCATGTTGGCGATGTAGTCGTTGCCGTCTTTCACCTCTTTGATGGTGAACGACACGACTTCGAGTCCCATCTTGTCCATGTCATCCGCACACGTCGAGCGCATGCGGTCGGCGACCATCTCCGGCTGCTTGACGATCTCCTCCACCGTCAGCTGTCCGATGATGCCGCGCAGGTGACCTTCCATCACGAGGCGGATGAGACCTTCACGCTGCGGAGGCGTCTTCGAGAGAAACTGCTCCGCCGAGGTGAGGATCGACTCCTGATCGCTCTTCACTTTGATCTGCGCGACCGCTTCGACCGTCACGGCCACGCCCTGTTTCGTGTAGAGGTCCTGCTTCGGTGCGACGTCGAACGACATCAGCTCCAGCGGCAGCGACTTCCAGCTGTGGATCATCGGGAAAATCAGCGTGCCGCCGCCCTTGATCACGCGCGTGCCGCCGACGCCGTAGACGATGAACGCCTCGTTCGGCCCGACCTTGCGATACATCTGGGCGATGAATCCGAGGAGCATCAACGTGCCCGCGACGATGCCCCCTACGACAAGCCAGGTTGAAAGTGTCAACATAGTTCCATGTCCTCCTCGCGCTCGTCATCCTGAGCCGCGAAGACAGCGAAGGATCTCAAGCCGCGTAGCTCGAGATCCTTCGGCCTCTTCGGGCCTCAGGATGACGATTCATTCGTGAGATCGTCGTACGGCACCACGTAGGCAATTCCTTTTTCGTATTTCGTGACGACGACCTCGGTGCCTTTGTCGATCGCGCGTCCGTCATCGCTGCGCGCGCCGCAGACGCGGCGCGCGCCGGAGTGCGTGAACACGATCTCGCCCGTACCGTCGCCGGCGCGGATCGGAATGACCGTGCGCGCGATGATGCCGGTCATGTTCAGCGACTCCGCGAGCGACTCGCGTCTCGAGAGAGCATTGATCGCCGAGTTGATGACCGCACCTCCGACGAGACCGATCACACTCGCGCCGGTGAGCTGGAGCGCGCTCGACCACGGAGTGAGGCGCTCGAGCAAAAGACCGCCGCCGCCGAACCACGTCAGAAACGCGGTGATCGCCGCGGCGTTGATCATCGACGTCTTCGCGCGCTTCGGCGCCGCGTGACGAATCCCGCGCGGCAGATGCAGCACGCGATGTCCGTGAAAGACGTGATCGAACACGTTCACGCGCTCCAGACCGGAGACGAACGAGACCACGGAGAGTCCCAGTCCGGCGATGAAGCAAATGATGAATAGCGACGTCATAGTTCCTCGGTTACTCGGTTACGCGGTTACGCGGTTACGCGGTTACGCGGTTACGCGGTTACGCGGTTGCGCGGTTGCGCGGTTTTGCTGCGTGACCGCGCGACCGCGCAACTGCGCAACCGGTCACCTCCGCCTCTTTCGTGTAATACCCACCGCCTCGATGTCCGCGATCAGCCGTTCCATCAGCTGGCGGTTCTCGACGATCGAGCCGAACCACACGAGGCAGTCGCGCGAGTTTTCGTGTTTGGCGATTCGCAGCAATGCCTCGCTGAGCGTCGGATCGGCGGCGAATTCCTCCGATCCGTCGATCAACCAGAGATCGAGCTGGTCGTCCAGGCCGTGACGCGGCTTGTGCGGGTGATGCTCTTCGAGATCGTCGACGAGATATCCCGGATGTACTTTGAAGAACCGCGCGAGCGCCAGCCGCGTACCGCTCGTCAGATGCGGACGCGCGCCGCTCTCGAGCTGCGAGAGATACGACTGGCTGATCTTTCCTCCCAGCTCCTCGCGCACCCCCTTCGATACCTCGGCCTGCGTCAGTTCCCGCCCCAGCCCGCGGCTGAATCCCGCGAGCGCGCGCATCTTTGCCAGCTTCTGTCCCAGCGTCATTGCAATTTGCAATATATTGCCGATTGTAATATTCGTCAAGTGCCGGTACAGTGACAGTCAGCCGTCACCCTGAGCCGCGAAGACGACGAAGGGTCTCAAACCTCGCTGATCGCGATTTGAGATCCTTCGCTTTGCTCAGGATGACGGACAGAACGCGACGCCATGTCTCATCAACAGAGTGTGTTGGACCTCAAGGCGCTGGTGCGCTCGTTCCACTCGCTGATCGCCATCGAGACGGTCGAGGAGGAGAGAGTGCGGGCGATCCTCAGCGAGGTTGCCGAGAGCCTGCAGCTGCCGTTCTTCGAATGGTCGGTGACGGCCGGCTTCCATCGCGGCTACGGATCTGCGATCGGCAACACGCAGGAAGCACTGGGTGCGCTCAAGCACATGGCCGAGCTGCAGCATGACGCGATCTACATGCTCAAGGATCTCTGCCCGCATCTCACGAAGCCGGAGACGACGCGCGCGCTGCGCGAGCTCGCGGCGAAGCTGACGCACACCGCGTCGGCGATCGTGCTGACCGGCGAGCCGATCGAGCTGCCGCGCGATCTCGAGGCGATGGCCGTGCGCTTCACGCTGGAGCTGCCGGATGAGGGCGAGCGGCGCGACGCGGTGCGGCGCGTAGTCGACGCGATGAAAGCGCGCCAGCCGGTGCAGGTGGATTTGTCGCGCGACGACGCGCAACACCTCATCCAGGCGCTGGCCGGTCTCACGCTGCAGCAGACGCGCACCGTGATCGCGCAGGCGATCGTCGACGACGGGAAGCTCACGCCGCTGGACATCGATCAGGTGATCCGCGCGAAGGGCGAGATCATCGATCGCGGCGGACTGCTGGAGTTCTTTCCGCTCGAAGACAATCACTTCGAGCTCGGCGGATTCGCGCGCTTGAAAGAGTGGCTCGCGAATGCGCAGACGGGGTTCACCGCGGAAGCGAAAGCGCTCAACCTGCAGGCGCCGAAGGGCGTGCTGTTCGCGGGCGTGCAGGGCTGCGGCAAATCGCTCGCCGCGAAGTTCATCGCGCGCGAGTGGAAGCTGCCGCTGCTCAAGCTCGAAGCGGGACGGCTGTACGACAAGTACGTCGGCGAGTCGGAGAAAAACTTCCGGCGCGCGACGACGGTCGCGCAGGCGATGGCGCCGGTCGTGTTGTGGATCGACGAGATCGAGAAAGCATTCGCGTCGACGACCGCGGCCGACGCGGACGGCGGACTGTCGCAGCGTCTGTTCGGATCGTTTCTCACCTGGCTGCAGGAAAAAGAAGACGGCGTGTTCGTCGTCGGCGCGGCGAACGACGTCAACCGCCTCCCGCCCGAGTTGCTGCGCAAAGGACGCTTCGACGAGATCTTCTTCGTCGATCTCCCAACGAGCGCGGAGCGCGAGACGATCTTCGCGATTCATCTCCGCTCGCGAAAGCAGGACGTTGCGCGCTTCGATCTCGCGCAGCTCGCGGCGGCCGGCGAAGGGTTCAGCGGCGCGGAGATCGAACAGGCCGTGATCGCGTCGCTCTACTGCGCGCTGCGCACGAAAGCGCCGCTGACGACGGAGGCGCTGCTCGACGCGCTGCGCACGACCGTGCCGCTGTCGGTGGCGCGGCATGAAGACGTGGAGCGGCTGCGGCGATTTTCCGAAGGGCGATTCACGCCGGTGGCGTGACTTCCAAAGCCACCACCACCAGCGTCAGATCATCGGCCAGCTCGCCGCCGCTGAACGCGGTCGCGGCGCCGGCGATGCGCTCCTGCAGTTCGCTCGCGCTCGCGTTGCGATGCATGCTCACCAGCTCCTCGATGCGCTCCTCGCCGAACATCTCTCCGTCGCCGCCGCTCGCTTCGGAGACGCCGTCGGTGAAGAGCACGAGCCGGTCGCCCGTGGCGATCGCGGTTTCTTTCTCCGTGTACGCGTCGTTGCGCAGCAGGCGCGAGAACGCCGGTCCGCCGTCGCTGAGCCGCTCGATGGTGCCGTCAGTGTGCGCGAGCACCGGCGCGTTGTGGCCGGCGTTGCACCAGCGCAAACGCATCGACGCGGTGTCGATCGTCGCGTAGAAAAACGTCACGAATCGTCCGCCGGTGAGGCTCGAGACCACCACGCGCCGCACGCGCTCGCACAAGTCGCGTGGGCTACCGCTCGCCGACGCGCGCACCGCCGCCTGCAGGCCCGACATCGTGAGCGCCGCCGACATCCCCTTGCCCGCGACGTCGCCGATGCACACCGCCAGCTCGGTGTCGCTCAGCTTCAGCATGTCGTAATAGTCGCCGCCCATCGTGCGCGCGGGCTGCCACGTGCCGCTCAGCTCCAGTCCCGCCACGCTCGGCATCTCTCGCGGCAGGAGGCTCTCCTGGATCGCGCGTGCCTGTTCGTAGTCCGCTTCCTCGCGCTGCTGGCGGATGCGGTCGATGCCGATGTCGAGTTGATCGGCAACGCCGCGCAAAAAGTCGATGTCTTCGACGTCGAACGCCGCGCCGTTGAGCTTCGCCGCCAGCGCGATGAATCCGTTGACCGGAGTTCCGGGCGTGTTGACCGGAACGATGAGCACCGCTTCCATCCGCTTGAGCGCCGCCGCCGCGTCCTCCGGCAGCGCGTGCCGCGACGGATCGAACGGACGGTCGAGCGGCAACAGCGGCGCGCGGCGCATGCGCATCGTTCCGATCACCGAGTCCGCGAGTCCTACTTTCGCCGCGGCGACGAACTCCTCGTTGCGCGTCACGAACATCGCGACCGCACGGTTTTGCAGCGCGTGTTGCGTCTTCTCCGCGGCCGACGTGAGGAATGCGCCAAGGTCGTTCGCGGACAGAGTGTCGGCAGCGATCGCGCGCAGCGCTTCCGGATAGTCGTACTTGTGGCGAAACAGGTTGCGGTCGACGAGCGTCTGCAGCTTGTTGCGCAGCGGCACGACCACCAGCGCGACGACGAGCGTCGACGCGATCACCATCGTCTGATTGCGCACGCCGGCGACGCTCACCAGCAGCGTTCCGATCCCGCCAACCAGCACGAGATACATCACGATGATCGCGCCGGTGAGAAACGCGTACGCGACGGTCTTGCGGATGATGATGTCGATGTTCATCAGCCGGTACTTCAGGATCGCGAACGCGAACGAGATCGGGATCAGCAGATAGGCGACCACGGGGATCATGCCGACGAATTCCGCCGCATGCATCCATTCGCGCATCGATCCGCCGGAGCTCAGGAGGTAGAGCGAGATGACTTCCGTGATGACGAAGATCATGATCTTCGTCAACAGCGCGATGAGCGTTCCCCACAGCGGCCACTTCACCTGCCGCCGCTCCTCCGGACCGGACTCGCGGTACGAGCGATAGAGTGCGATGCAGGTGAAGATCGGAAACGCGGCGACCACGAGGATCGGAGCCACCGCCGTGAATATGCCGATCCCGACAGCGACGTACTTCCAACCCAGCGCATTGGTGATGCGCGTCGCGCCGAGAAGGACGCCGGCCATCGCGAAAAGCGACGCGATCGGCCGATTCCAGAACGCGCGCCAGCCTTCGCCGCGTCCCTTGCGGACGACCCACCAGGCCACGCTCATCCCGATCAATGCCAGCGCACCCGATCCGACTTTCAACGCCAGATCGATTTGATCGCTGGCGCTTGCTTTGACGGCAAGAACGGATTGCGCCAGCGCGATCATGGCGAAGAGCAGGACCGCCACGATCGGAAGGCCATACACCCACCGCAGCACGCGCGGCGACTTTTGGATGACCGGCCGCTCGCGCGGAAAGACGAGCGCGAGGTGCAGCACGATCGGCACAAAGGCGAAGCCGGCCACGGCCAAAGCGAGCACGGGAACGAGCGATTGCTGCTCGGCGGCGATCCCGCGAAGCGTCGAACCGTCGAGCACGACCAGCGGCGGCGTCAGGAGCGACACCGCACCGATCATGACCATCGCATAGAAGACGGCCACGCGCCGGTCATCAGTACGGCGCGTGAACACCACCAATCCGATGAGGACGAATACGGACGCGACCAGGACCCGAACGACGAACATCGCGAGGAACGTCGGGTTCGCGAGCGGCGAAGTGACGCGAACCGGCAAATCGAGAACCCGTTTGTCGCGCTTCACGCGATACATCAGCACGTCGCCCGATTTCGCGCGCCGATCGAGCGCGCGGAGCCGCGTCACGTCGCCGACCGGAATTCCGTTGATCGAGACCACTTCGTCGCGCGTACGCACGCCGGCCTGGTCAGCACCGGACGACCCGTAAACGATGAGGACCGCGCCCGGCTTGAAGCCGAACACCGCCGGCCGCTTCGACTGCGGCCCCGTGACAGGAAAGTAATTGAGGCCGCTGATCCCGACCCGATGCCAGTAACGCAGGCGCATCGCGGTGTAAACGATCGACCCGCCGGCAATCACCAGCGTGAGCAGCAGCACGACCGCGACGCGCCGCTTCAATCCCTCGTTCCCCTCCGGTTCACGATCGACATGAACTCGTTGCGCGACCGCTCGTCGTTCAGAAACTCGCCGCGCAGCACGTTGGTCTCCATGAACGACGACTCCTGCTCCACGCCGCGCATCACCATGCACATGTGCACGCCGCCCATCCACACGGCGATGCCGCGCGGCTCGAGGATCTTGTCGATCGTGTCCGTGACGTCGTGCGCGAGATGCTCCTGCGACTGCAGCCGCCGCATGTGCACCTCCACGATCCTCGGGATCTTCGACGCCCCGATGATCCACTCCTCGGGGATGTAGCCGACGATGAACCTTCCGAAGAAAGGAAGAATGTGATGCGCGCAGAGCGTCTTGTACGTTCCGCCGATCACGACGAGGTTCTTGCAGTTGGGGTCCGCCGGCGAGCAGGCCTTGCGGAAGAGGGTTGTCAGTTTTTTGACATCCGTGAAGTCGTAGCCGCTCGTCATCGCCACCAGCGACTCCGACCAGCGCCGCGGCGTGTCGGCGAGATTCTCATCATCGAGATCGACGTGCAGGTGGCGCAGCACCTCGCGGAGATGCTGCTGCAGCTTCTCGCGATCGACGGTGGGCCGCGGTTTATCGAGCAGTCCCCGCTCGTCGATGAGGGCTTCGAGCTCGGAAGGGGCGACGGCAAGTTCCAGTGATTCCTGATTCATGAGGGCGAAGTATGCTGTAAACGCGCCGCTTGACCACTGAATGACGATTCATTCATACTGGCGCGGTTTCTGTAACACCGCACGCAACAGGGAGTTTGATCATGGCAGAAATCAAAACTCAGGGCGCCGTCGAGGCGATGGAAGTCGCCGAGGCTTCACGCGAGACGGAATGGGAAAAACCGTCGTTCGTCGGCGATCTTTTTCTCGGCAAGCTGAACCTCGATCTCATCCACCCGTTCCCGGAACAGGACCCGGCCGATAAAGCCGAAGGCGACGCGTTCCTGGCCAAGCTGGAGCGTTTCCTTGCGGAAAACGTCGACGCCGAAGAGATCGATCGCAAGGGCGAGTATGACTACGCGCTCTTCGACGGGCTCAACGAGCTCGGCGCGTGGGGCATGAAGATTCCGAAGGAGTACGGCGGACTCGGCTTCAGCGCGACGAACTACAACCGCGCCCTCGGCCTCACCGCAACGTGGTGCGCGAACACCGTCGCGTGGCTCTCCGCCCATCAGTCGATCGGCGTGCCGCAGCCGCTGAAACTCTTCGGTACCGCGGAGCAGAAGAAAAAATATCTGCCGCGTCTCGCGAAAGGCGCGGTCTCCGCGTTCGCGCTCACCGAGCCGGGCGTCGGATCCGACCCCGCGAAGATGCAGACGATGGCCGTGCCGACTGCCGACGGCAGCGGATGGATCCTCAACGGCGAGAAGCTCTGGTGCACCAACGGCCTCAAGGCCGAGATCATCGTCGTGATGACGCAGACGCCGCCGAAAGTCGTCAAGGGCAAAGAGAAGAAACAGATCTCCGCGTTCATCCTCGAAATGAACACGCCGGGCGTCACGATCGACCATCGCTGCCAGTTCATGGGCCTGCGCGGAATTGGCAATGTGCACATCCGCTTCAAGGATGTCTTCATCCCGAAAGAAAATCTCCTCTGGGGCGAAGGCCTCGGACTCAAGCTCGCGCTGATCACGCTGAACACGGGACGTCTCACGATTCCCGCGGGCTGCGCGGCCGGCTCGCGCCGCATGATCGAGATCGCGCGCGACTGGGTCAACGAGCGCGTGCAGTGGGGCGCGCCGATCGGCAAGCACGAAGCGGTGGCGGCGAAGCTGGCGTGGATGACGTCGCACACGTTCGCGATGGAAGCAATCGTGTGGCTGACGTCGGGACTCGCCGACCGCGGCAACGTCGATCTCCGCCTCGAGGCGGCGATGGCGAAGCTGTTCAACACCGAAGTGTCGTGGCAGATCGTCGATCACCTCGTGCAGATCCGCGGCGGACGCGGATTCGAGACGTCGACGTCGCTGCGCGAGCGCGGCGAGAAGGCCTATCCTGTCGAGCGGATCATGCGCGACATGCGCATCAACCGCATCTTCGAAGGCACGAGCGAGATCCAGCATCTCTTCATCGCGCGCGAGGCGGTCGATCCGCACATGAAGCGCGGCTACAAGCTCCTGCAGAAAGAAACGCCCACCGGCGAGAAAATCGCCGCCGCCGCGAAAGCGGGCGCGTTTTACGCGGCGTGGTATCCGTCGCGCTACGTCGGCTGGAGCCGCTTCCCGAAACACGGCGAGTTCGGAAGCCTCTCCAATCACGTCGGCTACATCGAGCGCCAGTCGCGCCACCTTTCGCGCTCGATCTTCCACGCGATGATGCGCTTCCAGGCAAAGCTCGAGCGGAAGCAGATGGTGCTCTTCCGCATCGTCGATATCGGCACGGACCTCTTCGCGATGTCTGCCGCCGTTTCTTACGCGACGATGCTCGCCAAGAAGGGCGAGAAGAACGCGCTCGAGATTGCGGACCTTTTCTGCCGCGAAGCGCGCACGCGCATCGACCAGAACTTCCGCACCCTCTTCGATAACCACGACGACCTCGCCTACAAAGTCGTGCAGAAGATGATGAAGGGCGACTACCAGTGGCTCGAAGGATCGCTCGTGCAAGCCGTCGAGCCGACGGTCGAGCAGGTGGAAGAGGCGATTCGGAAACTGGCCTGATTCGAGGGCAGATTTTGCTTCGCGAACCAGATTTTTATCTCGCGAGCTAATTCATTTAGCTCGCGAGCTAAAACTTTTGGATCGCGGCGATGCCGGAACCTGGCGATCCGCACGTGAAAACAGGCGAGTTGCGCGTGCAAACAGGCCAGTCGCGCATGCAAACAGCCGAGTTGCACATGTGAACAGGCGAATTTCACATGCAAATAGCCGAGTTGCACATGCAAACAGGCGAATTTCACATGCAAACAGGCCAGTTTCACATGCAAACAGGCCAGTTTCACATGCAAACAGGTCAGTTTCACATGCAAACAGCCGAGTTTCACATGCAAACAGGCCAGTTTCACATGCAAACAAGCCAGTTTCACATGCAAACAGGCCAGTTTCACATGCAAACAGCCCAGTTTCACATGCAAACAGGCCAGTTTCACATGCAAACAGGCCAGTTTCACTGCAAACAGCCCAGTTTCACATGCAAACAGGCCAGTTTCACATGCAAACAGCCGAGTTTCACATGCAAACAGGCCAGTTTCACATGCAAACAGCCGAGTTTCACATGCAAACAGCCGAGTTTCACATGCAAACAGGGCCGGTTGCACATGCAAACAGGGCCAGTTGCACATGCAAACAGGCGAGTCGCATCCTGAGCCGCAAAGACGCCGAAGGATCTCCGAATACGCAACTGTTGCGCATTTCGAGATCCTTCGCCGTCTTCGCGGCTCAGGATGACGGTTGTATCCTCGCGTCGTGAATCCCCGCATCAAAGACGTCCTCGCCGGCATCCTCGCAGGAGCGACGCCCGAGGAGCGCGCGCGCAATCTCGCGCCGCATCACGACGCGCTGCCGCCGTCGATCCCCGCGAAGGACGACGACTCGCGCGACGCGATGGAGAAGCGCCGCGCGTTCCTGCGCGAGCGCGGCTTCAAAATCGATCAGCTCGCCGGCGAAGGAAATGAAATCGCGCCGGAAGAGTTGCGCGCGAACATCGAGAGCCTCATCGGATTCGCGCGCATCCCGGTCGGCATCATCGGGCCGCTGCGCGTGAACGGTGTGAATGCGCGCGGCGATTTTTATGTCCCGCTCGCGACGACCGAGGGAGCGCTCGTCGCTTCGTATCAACGCGGCGCGAAGTTGATCAGCATGGCCGGCGGATGCGCCACGCTGTGCGTCGTCGAGTCGGTCCTGCGCGCGCCGGGGTTCGTCTTCAATTCGCTCGTCGAAGCCGGCGCGTTCCTCGTCCACGTCATCTCGCAATTCGAGGCGATGCAGGCGCGCGTGAGCGAGACGTCGCGGCACGCGCGGCTCGTGCAGCTCGATCCGATCGTCTCCGGCAAAGAGGTCTACCTCGTCTTTCACTACACGACCGGCGACGCGGCCGGACAGAACATGGTCACGTTCGCGACGAACGCGCTCGTGACGCATCTGATCGAGACCGCGCCGGTGAAGCCGTTGACATGGTTCATCGAGGCGAACATGTCGGGCGACAAGAAGGCGACGCAGCTCGCGTTTCAGGGCGCGCGCGGAAAGAAAGTCGTCGCCGACGTGACGATCCCGCGCGAGCTCGTCGTCAAGTATCTGCACGCGGAGCCGGAACAGATTTTTCGCTACTGGCAGCTCGCGATCGTCGGCAGTTTGCAGTCGGGATCGATCGGGATGCAGGGACACTACGCGAACGCACTCGCGGCGCTGTTCATCGCCTGCGGACAGGACGTCGCGTGCGTGTCCGAGGCGTCGGTGGGACTGACGAGGATGGACGTGACGAAGAGCGGCGATTTCTATTGCTCGATCTCGCTGCCGAATCTCATCGTCGGCACGGTCGGCGGCGGCACGCACCTCCCCACCGCCCGCGAATGCCTCGATCTCCTCGGATGCTTCGGCCCCGGCGGCGCGAAGAAGTTCGCCGAGATCTGTGCGGCGGTCGTGTTGAGCGGCGAGATCTCGATTGCCGGCGCGCTGGCGTCGGGCGAGTTCGCGAGCGCGCACCAGGCGTTCGGTCGGAAAAGTTGATGGTTACGCGGTCGCGCAGTCGCGCGGTTTTTGGATTGTTTCGGCGCCGCGTAACCGAGCGACCGCGTAACCGCGCAACCGCAATATGACGCGAATCGACGAGCGCGCCCGCTTCGACATCATCCGCTACGCGAATTCCTGGGAAGACGCCGACGTGCTGGTCGACGCGCTGCGCCCCGCGCCCGGCAAGCGCATGTTGGCGATCGCGTCGGCGGGCGACAATGCGTTTGCCTTGCTCGCGGGCGGGGCGGAGGTGGTGGCGGCGGACTTGAGCGCCGCGCAGCTCGCCCTCGTCGAGTTGAAGCGCGCGGCGATTCGTCAGCTCGACAACGATTCTGTTCTCGGATTTCTCGGCGTGAGCGAGATGCGGAATCGCTGGGGCGTGTATCAGTCGCTGAACACGACTGGCGAATTCGATCGAGAGGTCATCGAGCGCGGCATCATCCACGCCGGCCGCTTCGAAAACTATTTCCGCATTTTTCGCAAATGGGTCCTGCCGCTCGTGCACTCGAAGCGCGACGTCGAGAAATTGCTCGCCGAAAAATCGCGTGACGAGCGTCAGCGCTTTTATGACAACGAGTGGAACACGTGGCGCTGGCGCGCGATGTTCCGCGTCTTCTTCAGCCGCTTCGTGATGGGCCGCACCGGTCGCGATCCCGAGTTTTTCCGCTACGTCGAAGGCTCGGTCGCCGACCGGATTTTCAAACGCGCCGAATATGCCGCGACCGTTCTCGCGCCGCACGCGAATCCGTACATGACGTTCATCTTCACCGGCAACTATCGCAACGTCCTGCCGCGCTATCTGCGCGAGCTCGACGCCGTGCGCGCGAATCTCGACAAGCTCACGCTCGTGCAAGGCTCGATCGAAGACGCCGCCACCGGCACGTTCGACGGCTTCTATCTCTCCGACATCTTCGAGTACATCGATCCCGCAATCACGCGCGCGATCTTCGAGCGGCTGCGCGCGCACGCGAATCCAAACGCGCGCTTCGCGTACTGGAACCTGCTCGTTCCGCGCAGCGGACTCGGAACGCCGCTCGAAGCGGAAGCGCGCGCGCTGTTCGCGCGCGACAACGCGTTTTTCTACAGCGCGTTCGTGCTCGAGGAACACGCGTGAGCGGCGTCCTCATCGTCCTCGGCTCATTCACGATCCTTCTCCTCACGGCCGAAATCTGGGCGCGCCGCGGCGCCAAGCCGGAGTGGACGCGCAAGCTCGTGCACCTCGGCGGCGGCCTGATCGGACTCGCGCTGCCGTGGCTCATCGAGTCGCCGTGGGTCGTGCTGATTCTCACGGCGTCGCTCTCCGCGCTCTTCCTCCTGGGTGAGCGGCTCGACGTCATGAAGTCGCTGCACAAGGTCGAGCGCAAGACGCGCGGCAGCGAGTACTACCCGCTCGCGATCTGGCTCGTGTTCGTCATCGCCGCCGATCGCAAGTGGCTCTACCTCGCGGCCGTGCTCACGCTCGCCGTCGCCGACGCATGCGCGGCGCTGATCGGCGGCAGCTACGGAAAACATCGCTACGAAGTCGAAGACGAATACAAGAGCGTCGAAGGCTCGGTCGCGTTCTTCATCGTCGCGTTCTTCGCGACGTCACTGCCGATGCTGTTCATGACGACGCTGCCGCGCGCGACGTGCGTGCTGTCCGCGCTGCTCGTGGCGATGCTCGTGACGATCTTCGAGGCGATCTCGCTGCGCGGCACGGACAACCTCTTCGTGCCGATCGCGGTCGTGTTCGTGCTGCAGAAGATCACGACGAAAACAGTCCCGCACATCGCGATGCAGAACGTCGCGCTGATCGCGATCGTGATCGTTGTCCTGCTGATCGCGCATCGCATCGAGTGGTTCAACGCGGGCGGCGCGCTCACCTTCATTCTTTTCCTCTTCGCCACCTGGTCCCTCGGACCACACTTCCGCTGGGTCGTCCCGGTCGTCATCGGCTTTGCGGTCCTCGTGATCGCGCGCGTCTTCATTGGGCGGCGCGACCGTCGGCGGCTGAGAGTGACTGCCGTGTCGCGCACGGTGATCGTGCCGTTCCTCTTTCTGCTCGCCGCGAATACGACATCGCAGTTCGAGCGCTTCTATCCGTCGTACATCGCGGCGTGCGCGGTGGTGTTCGCGATGATCTTCGCGACGATGATCAACACGCGCATCGCCGCGTATCGCGGATGGGCCGCGGTGACGTTTCTCCTTTCACTGGTCGCCGGTCTCGCCGCGCTGGCTCTCTGATATGGACTGCGGCGGCTACGCCGCCGCTTGCGGCGATCCAGTGGAGCGGCGGCCGCTTCGGCCGCCGGTCCCTCGCGAGAAATCCGGCGCCCGAGAGCGGGCGCCGCTCCACTATGAAAGACGGCAGCGTAGCTGCCGCAGTCCAAAGGTGAACGCGCGCGGTCAGTGAAGCTCGACGACGCCGGTCGAGCCGTCCATCGTCACGACGTCGTCAGTCTTGACGAGCTGCGTGAGACCGCGGATGCCGACGATCGTCGGGATGCCCATCTCGCGCGCGACGATTGCGGAGTGCGACAGGATCGAGCCGCGCTCGATGAGGAGGCCGGAGATCGACGGATAGAGCGGGACCCAGCCGGGATCGGTGCGCTCGGCGACGAGGATCTCGCCGTTGAGCCGCAGGTCGTCGTTGGGAGAGCGCAGGACTTTCACGGGACCGGTGACGATGCCGGGGGAGCAGGCGATGCCCGTGATTCCGGCGGCCGAGGCGGCCGCCGCTCCACTTCGCGAGCGGAAGCGATTGCGGTTGTGGGCCATCCCGAAGGTTTCGAAGCGTTCGTCGATGTCGGGATTCGCGCGGTATTCGTCGAATTCTTTTTTGCGCAACGCGGCGAGGCCGCGCAGATCGGTCGTGAGCGCGGTTCCTTTGACGTAGTCCCACAGCTCTTCGAGACCGAGGTAGAAGACGTCGCCGGGAGAATCGAGGATGTGCTCTTCGGTGAGACGGCGGCCCATCGCGCGGACGACTTCGCGCACGAGGCCGAAGATGCGCGTGCGCGCGAAGCGCATGTTCTCGCGATTGCGGACGCCGGTGCGCGCGCGCTTCAGCACGAAGCGGAACGCGATTTTTTTCGGGAACGAGAGCTCCGCGAACGCGCGCGCTTCCGCCTGCGCGCGCACGTCCGGCTGCGCCTTCACTTCGTTGACGAGGTAGTTGCGGATGAACGACAGCACGACATCGGGACGGTCGCGCAGCGGCGGCTCTTCCAGCTTCAGCTCGTTCATGCCGCGGAAGCCGTACAGCTCCATGTAGCGGTCGAATTGCTGCGCGAACTTTTCGTGCACGCGCGCCGCTTTCAAATCGCCGCGCGTGATCGCGTCGCGCAACGCGTCGTTCGGGCGCGCGAGATCCGCGATGCGCAGCAGCATCTTCGCCGGCTCCGTGCTCTCGATGCCGCCCTCGCCGGAGAGGAGATCGTTATGAAGCGGCGTGAGTTTCTTCAGCGTGCCGTAGAAGATCATCACGAAGAAGTCGTTGATGATCGGCGCGCGCCACGACCAGAGCACACGGTCTTCGAATTCGTAATAGAGCTGCATCAGCTCGTGCGGCCGCAGCGCGTCAAAGTCGATCGACGACCAGCGGTCGTAGTGCGTTTTGAAGTTCGCTTCGAACTCCGCGGTGAGTTTGTTGATGCGCGCAAAGTTGCGCATCAACCGCCACACCAGCGGCAGCATCGCCAATCGACTCGTTTTCTGTTCGGGCGCGGCGGTGGTCTCGCGCACGCCCATCATCGACTCCATGAACTTCCGGTTCTGCTCGTAGCCGGGAAAGAGCCGCACCATCGCATACCAGTTGAGGAGGTTGTAGAAGACCTGGCCGCGAAAGAGGCCGAGCGTGTTCTCGAAGACGTACTTGTTCTCCTTCACGACGCGTTCGGGGATGCCCATCACCTGCGCGAAGAGGCGATAGACGATCGCGTAGGCGCGGCGGATCACGCTGAACGTCATCGGCGAGGTGACGCCGGAGAAGCTCTCGACGATGTTCGAGTTGTCCCACAGCAGGCGGTTGCCGGCCGCGGGGCCGTACTCCTCGATCGTCGTGATCGGACGCGCCTGCAGAATCCACAAACCGTTTGCGTCGAACGCAAACTCGATGTCCTGCGGCGTACCGAACGCGTTCTCGATCGCGATCGATGTCTTCGCCAGCTCGCGCACCTGCTCGTCGGTGAGACTCGGCGCGTTCGGATTTTCGACGCGCACGCCGACTGCTTCTTTTTTCTCGACGATCTCCGCGTGGATCGAGAGATCGCTTTTCTGCACGACAAACGTATCGGCGTCGAAGCCCTGGCTGACCAGACCTTCGCCGAGTCCGAAGAGCGCGCTGATGACGATCTCGTTCGTGTCCTGCGTCGTCGGATTCGCGGTGAAGACGACGCCGCTCGTCTGCGAGTGGATCATCTGCTGCACGATGACCGGCATTGGCTGGTCGTCGATCGCGATGCCGTGCTCTTTGCGGTACGCGAGCGCTCGCTCGCTGTACGCTGACGCGCGCACCTTCTCGATCGCGCTCGCAATCTCGCTGCGGGGGACATTGAGAAAGGATTCGTGCATGCCGGCGAACGATGCGCCCGCGGCGTCTTCGCCGACCGCGGACGATCGCACGGCGAAGAGTTCTCCCTGGAGAGCGGGCGTCCCGCCCGCCCCCGGGAGGCGGGCAGGATGCCCGCTCTCCTCCACATAAAACGCGGGCACGCGGAAGCCGAGCTGCGCGAGCTTCGCGAGGTTCGCGGCTTTACCGGAGCCCATACTTCCTCACGAGCTCGACCGCGACGAGGAGGTCGAAGACGATCATGTACATGCCGGCGTACACCTCCATCATCTTCGCGTGCCGCGGCGTCGGACGGAAGCGGTACTGGAAGAAGCCGAAGAGGCAGACGGCGTAGAGCGCGACGAGCGCGACGTAGAACCAGCGCGATACGCCGAGGTGATGGCCGACGGAGGCGACGAGCGCGGTGTCGATGGCGCGGATGGCGAGGACGAGATATGCCGCGCCGAACGTGCCGAAGATTTTCGTGTACGACTCGACGCCGTCGATCTCCTGTTCCGGCGCGCGGATTTTGCGCGACACCTCCCAGTTGAACGTAACGAAGAAGCCGACGAACGCGTAGACCCAGAACCACGGCGGCGCGTCCCATGGCCAGCGCCGCGTCGCGAACGAGAACACGAGCAGCGACAGCAGCGGCATGACCAGCATGTGCGACGTCGCGTAGAGGAGGAAGTAGCGTTTCAGAAAATCGCGTGCGAAAAACTCGCGCAACATGAGCAGTGAGAAGCCGAAGGCGATCGCCCACGCGGTGAGCGCCTGCGGGCCGCGCAGCGCAGCGATGACGATTTCCATCGTGATCGCGATCCCGCCTGCGATTTTTAAATGACGCAGCGTGACGAGTCCGCGCTGCAGCACGCGGTTCGGGAAGTAGCGGCAGTCTTCTTCGTAGTCCTTGTGCTCGTCGAAGACACGGACGTGGAAGAAGAAGGAGACGAGCATCAGCATCCCCAGGAACGACCAGCGGTCGTAGTGCATCACGGGATGTTGCTTTGACAAGTGCTGCGTCAGCGCGAAGGCGAGGAATTGATTGGAGGAGTAGTACGTGAGGATGAGCAGGACGTTCGCGATCGGGGGGAAGCGCTCGTTGAGGTAGGCGAGGAAGTTCTTCAGCACAACTGCTCCCTCAACTTCGCGTAATCGATCTTCGAGTTGTGGCGAGGATCGACCGGCAGCGGCTCGCGCGTGACGATCACTTCGTCTGCATCGACGCGCTTCTTCACATCCTCCGCAACATCTGCATCGCTTTCGATGACGACGATCAATCGCTCGTTCACGCCCACCGCCGCCACCCGCCGAATGCGTGCATCGTCCCCGCGCGCTGCCTGCTCCACCAGTTGCGCGTGCACGGCCACACCGTTCCGCCAGATCGTCGAGTGCACGCGTCCGGCGATGCGAAAGCGTCCTTCTTCATCGAACCAGCCGGTGTCGCCCATGCGATGCCATTCGTTTTCAGACGCGACGTGCTCGCCGCGAATGAGCAGCTCTCCGACTTTGTCGTCGATCAACTCCAGCTTCGCGTCAACACCGTTAACGATGCGTCCCGCGAGATAGCCGCGACCTCCCGCCGCCAGCCGCTCCCGCGCCTCGATGTGCGCCACCGGCTCCGCCTCGGACGATCCGTACGCGATCACGATCTCCGCGTCCGGCCACGCGGCGATCCACGCGCGCAGCTGCGCGTCCGTGACCGGCGCGCCGCCGGTGAGAATGCGGCGGAAGCGCGGGCGATCTGCGAGCGCCGCGAGCTTGTCGAAGAGCGGAGGCGAAGCCGTGGCGGTGGTGGCGTTTTTCGCTGCGCGTGCGACGAGCTGCGGATCCAGCGCGTCAATGCGTTTGAGGTCGATCGGCGGAATGATCGTCGTGACGCCCAGCGCGAGATTGTTCAGCGCGAAGATCGGAAACGTGCAGAGATCGACGTCGCCTTCTTTCGGAGGAAACGCCTCTGCGAGCCGCTCGTGCTGCGCGATCAGGATGCGATGCGTGCGGATCACTTGTTTCGGCGTTCCGCTGGAGCCGGTGGTAAACGTGACGATCGCGGCGTCCTGTGGAGCGGCGGCCGCTCTCGGCCGCCGGTTCGTCGCGAGAGGTCGGCGGCCGAGGGCGGCCGCCGCTCCACAGGATACGAGACGAACGATCTGGCTCTTCCAGGTACCGACCCAATGATCCGGTGCGGCCGCGCGCGCGAGTTGGATCATGCGTCGCAGGCCCACCCACGGATCGATGAACACGGCGACGCCGCCGGCGTTGAGGACGCCGAGGAGCGAGGCGTAGAGATCGATCGACATCGGCAGCATCAGCATCACGCGGCCGCGGGCGTGAATGCGCTCCACCCGCTCCCACAACTCGGCGAACGTGATCGCGCGCTTGCCGTCGTAAAAGGCGATCCGCTCCGGATGCGCGCGTGCGGCGTCGCGGAAGAGCGCGGCTGCGTTCACAGTGTGTAGAGATAGTACTCGCGGAACGTGACGCCGTGGCCGGCGTCCATCGACTGCGACGCGTTCCCCTCGTGCATCAGGCAGTGGTTCGCGGTCGGACGTCCCATCGCCAGCGCGCTCGCGTACGCGCGGTGCAACAGCGCCCATCCGACGTATCCACGCCGGTGCGCGGGCACGATGCCGATCGTCTTGTAGTCGACGACGCCCGGCTTCGCGTCCGGATACGCGAACAGAAATCCGACTTCGTCTCCGTTCGCATCCAGCGCAAAGAGCACGAGCTCGGGGACGAGCAGGCGCTCGATTCCGGCATACAGCTTCAGGAATTCTTCGCGCGCGATATCGAAGTAAAAACGATTGCCTTTGAAAATCTCCAGCGACAGACGCCACACCAGCGTCAGCTCTTCTTCGACGCGCGACGCGTCGAATGAGCGGAAGCGATAGCCGCGCTGCAGCGCGCGCGCATGCATCGCGGCTAACTGGTCTATCAAGGGCGTGACGTCGTCGATGCGTTTCGACGAATAGCGCTCGATCACTTCGAACGGCGACCACAGCTCCGCGTAGTACGGCGGGTTCACCGGCTCGAGAAGAAACGGCGGATCGTCGAACGGCCCTACGTTCACGCGGTAGCGATGCCACGTGTCGCCGTCCATCGGTCCGACCACCTGCGTCGCGCCTTGCGCGCGCAGCGACGCTGCCGCTTCGCGCAAGAGCGCCTGCACTTTTTCGGGCTCGTTCGCCGCTTCGAAAAATCCGATGACGCCGAGATCGGCGCGCAACATCGCGGTGCAACGCGCGGCAGTGTTCTCGAAAATCACGATCCCTCATCCGCCCTTCGGGCACCTTGTCCCCGAACGCCGAGGAGAGCGGGCGTCCCGCCCGCCCCCGGGAGGCGGGCAGGATGCCCGCTCTCCTCGACGCAGGGAGGGGGTGGCCGAAGGGCGGGCGAGGGGTCGAACTTCACGGCTTGTCGTCGACGCTTTCGTGTCCCTCGTACGACGCGGCGAGACAGTCGCGGCAGATCAGCGGCCCCGGCTTCGCACCGGGACGCGGCACCCAGCCGTGTCGATGCACCGCGGCCTCGAACGAGCGGATGTACTCGTCGGGAATCTCGCCGACCACTTCGTCCACGACGTCACAGTCGCCGCACTGCAGGACCACCCGGCCTTCCATATGTTCCTCGGTTACGCGGTTGCGCAGTCCCGCAGTTGCTCGGCGAAACCAATGCCGCGCAACTGAGTAACCGCGCAACTGAGCAACTTCACTTCTCTCCCGCCCCCGCGAACACGGGGTTGATGTCGACCGGGATGTCGCTCAGCTTTGCGATCACGCCCTGCATTTCCGGCGTCGAGACGCCGTACTTGTCGAGGAGGCGCTGCGCGCGCGCGAAGTCGCCGGTGGCTTCGATCGTCAGGAGCTCCGTGCCGAGGGACTTCACGCCGTCGCGATATTTCGCGGCGTCGATCGTGTAGGTGCCGTCGCCTTTCGGCGTGACCGCGCCTTTCTCGCGCAGCCAGTTCCACTGCACCGCCGTTCCGCGTCCGTGTGCCTCGCCGATGCCGAAGCGCATCGAGCGGAACATGAGGCCGGTGTACGTCGCCCACAGCTGCCGCTCGTCGAACGTCGAGAGCAGCTTGTGGTCGCGCGCGTAGAGGACGTTCCACAGTCCGATGACGTCGGCCTTGCACTCTTCGATGGTCGAGTAGAGGTTCTTGAGCAGCGTGCGCGAGTCGACGCGCTTGCCGGAGCCGGCCGGATCGGGAATCAGTCCCGGGCCGAGGCCGTGCGAGAGCTCGTGGAAGAGCGTGGTGTTGAAGTAGGCGTCGAACGAGATCGCGTCGCGCAGCGCCGGCTCGAGGATGCGCATCGCCACCGGCTTGCCGCTCTGACGGAACTTCGCGTCCATCACGTTCTTGAGCAGGACCTTCTTCGAGCCCTTCATCTCGCGCACGGCTTCGTCGTTCGGCAGATTGAAGGCCGACGTCTGGACGCCACGGCGCGCGTCGCCGGCGGTGTAAATCTCCTGCACGACTTTGATCGGCGACGACGTGCCGCGATTGGGATTCTTGTATTCGTCCGGCTCGGGGAGGTTCTTCTCCATGTCCGGCAGGTGCTGCGCGTACGCCGCGAGCTTGTCGCTCTCCGGCTTGTCGACGACGTTCACGAACGACTCGAACGACGCCTTGTAGTTGAAGAGGTTGTCCTCGTAGACCTCGTACGGTCCGATGACGACTTCGATCGGGCTCTCGAGGTCCATCCAGGCGATGTCGCTGTCGCGATAGTTGTCCTTCAGGAACGCGTCGCCGAGCTTGGTCAGGTAATTCTTCAGCGACGGACTCGTCGTCAGCGCCGCGGCTTCGCGCAGCTTCGCGGCCGCCTGCATAAGAAGGTCTCGATACTGCTGCGAGTACGGAATCGTCTTCAGGTTCGCGCCGTCGCGGCGGACGACGGTGAAGAGTCCTTCCAGCGCTTCCTTCTGATCGGGATGCGCGGCGACGTACTTTTCGAATTCAGCTTTCGTCAGATCGGCCGGATAGAACGCCGCGCCTTCCGGCTTCTTCGTGAACGGCGCGATGAACGCTTCGTCCTGCGCGAGGCGGTCCCACTTTCCTTTGTTGACGACGAAGTATTCGTATCCGGCGCGATCGAGATCGGATGCCGTCGACTGCGCTTTCAGTTTGTCGCGCAGCGCGGGATTGTCTTCGGACACCTGCCGCCAGTAGATCTCGTCGATGAATTGCGAGGCTTCAATGAGCTTCGCGACGACCTGCTGCTCTTCGGCATTGAGGAGCGAGTGGTCGTAGTCGACGACCGTCTTCGGCAGTTGCGCGAGACGGTGCGGAACGTCTTGTTTGATCTCCAATTTTCCGGAGCTCTCCTGCGGCGTTGCAGGCGCGCTGGTTTCGGTTTTCTGGCAGGCGGCGGCGAAAAGAGCGAGCGCGAACAGCAGCTTCTTCATGACAGTGCGGATTCTATGCGCGACTCGTGCTAACTTTTCGCCCGTGATCATTGAATGTCCGAGCTGCCACTCCAAGTATCAATACGACGAAGAGCGGTTCGAACGAAAACCGTCGAAGAAGATCAAGTGCGCGAAGTGCGCGAACATCTTCGACATTCACAACCCCGCCTTCGCGCCGAAGCCCGCGCCGTCCGCGCCGGTGGGCGACCGTACGTTCGCCGGCAACACGCAGCGGCCGAAGATGCCGGTCGACACGACCGAACAGTCGCCGCTGCCGAGTCCGCGCGACACCGGTAAGAGCGAGCCGCTCAAGCTTCCGGTCGGACGCCGCCTGTCGCTGGCCGTGCTCGACGGCCCCGACGCCGGCATGGTGTATCGCATCGAGAAGCCGCGCATCAGCATTGGACGCGCGAGCGCCGATCTCACGCTCAATGACACGGAAGCCTCGCGCCTCCACGCCGCGATCGAAGTGCGCGATCAGCTCATCATGCTGAACGATCTCGGCTCGACCAACGGCACGCTGATCGGCGGCGAGAAGATCCTCGGCGCGACGGAGATCGGCGACAAAGCGGAGTTCCAGGTCGGCGCGACGACGCTGATGTTGATCGTCACGGAAGATGGGTAAGTCGGTTGCGCGGTTACGCAGTCTCGCGGTTACGCAGCGCCGCGAGACTGAGCGACCGCGCAACTGCGCAACTGCACTGTGAACGACCTCGCGACTCTTCTCCGCCACCGCCAGCTCATCGCGGCGCTGACCGCGCGCGATCTGAAAGCCCGCTATCGCGGCTCGCTCCTCGGCTATTTCTGGTCGCTGGCCAATCCGCTGCTGCTGCTCGCGGTCTACACGCTCGTTTTCACAAAGTTCTTTCCGACGCAGGGAGTACAGCCGTTTCCTCTCTTTCTTTTCTCCGGAATTTTGCCGTGGACGTTTTTCGCGGCGGCGGTACTGGAGTCGACGAACTCGATCTCTTCGAACGCGGGCCTCATCAAGAAGGTGATGTTTCCGGCCGAGGCGCTGCCGATCGTGGTCGTGCTCTCGCACCTCGTGCACTTCGCGCTGGCGGTGCCGATCCTGCTTGCGGCGATCGGCATCTTCGCCGCGCTCGGAAAGTTCACGATCAGCGCGACGATCCTCTTCGCGCCGCTGTTGATGCTGCTGCAGACGCTGTTCGTCGCCGGCGTGGCGATGACGGTGTCGTCGGCGGCGGTGCTGTTCCGCGACCTGCGCGACATCATCACCAACCTCCTGCAGCTCGGCTTCTTCGTCACGCCGATCATCTATACGATCGACAGGGTGCAGAGCCCCGTGCTGCGCGCGCTCCTGCGCATCAACCCGATGACGCCCTTCATCCTCGCCTACCAGGACGTCTTCTTCTTCGGCCGCGCGCCGAGCACGCCCGACACGGTGCTCATCCTCGCCTACTCGACGTTGTCGCTGCTGACCGGCTTTTTCGTCTTCAATCGTTTGCGGGACACGTTGGCGGAAGCCATTTAGCTTCTCGCCAAAATCTGTGGAGCGGCGGCCGCCACGGGCGGCTGCGTGGATTGCTCCGCCTCGCGGCATGCTTGTCGCCACGTCACGACCTGCGACTTCGAGCGGCGCAACGCGCCTGAGATCGTCGTTTCTGCCGCGCAGGCTCCTAGTGCCGCACCGCCCGCCCGCGCTGCGGTTGCGGCGGCGGCGCGGCGAGGATGGTCACGTACATCGTCGTCGACGGCTGCCCCGGCTCGTCGACCAGCGTGGCGGTGATGGCCGCGGTTCCGGGCGCGAGCGCGTCGATCGCGAAGCTCGCTTGATGATCGACGATGATCGATGACGGGACGCGGACGAGCGACGCGTTTTGCGTCGTGAGCGCAACGCGCTGCGGGCCGTCAGGCGAGGGATCGATGTGCAGCGCGACGGTGACGGACTGCTTCTCGCGCACGCTCACGCTGCGCGACTCGAACCACGGAAGCGGATGCGCGACGACCGCGTCGTCGTTGACGATCGTGATCGTGACGGGCGAGCCTTCGATCGTCATCGCCGGTCCGGCGGAGCGGACGAATTGCAGCGAGAACGTCTCGTCCGCCTCGGGAGTGGTGTCGCCGACGATCTGCACGAGGAAGTCGCCGCGCGTCGCGCCGGCGGGAATCGTGATCTGTCCCTGCATCACGTAGCCGTCCGGCGCGAGCCAGTCGCTCACGCGCATCGCCGTGCCTTCGTACAGCGTCCACCAGAAATCGACCGGCTGCGAGAACGTGCGCGAGAGCGTCACCGGAATCTTGAGCAGTGTCATCCCGCTGTCGCCTTCGACGACGCGCACGCTGCCGACGCTCGTCGCGCGCGGCGCCACGTCGTCTTCCACGATGTGAATGTCCACGCTGTCCATCACGGCGTTCTTCAGCAACGCGAGTCCGGTGTAACACTCGAGCCAGAGATAGTGATACGAGTCGCCGTTGTAGACGTCGTCGTCGATCACCGGAATCGTGACCGGCTTGATCGTTTCGCCCGGCTCGAACGTCACGCTGCCCTCGACGATGCTCAGGTTGCGATCGACGCTGCCTGACGACGGATAACCGGTGCGATAGTCGACGGTCACGCGGCGGCTCGTGTCGCCGGTGCGTTTGAGCCTCACCGTCACGCTGCCCGCGGTTTCGGCGACCGTGTACGACGCATTCTCGGACGCCACGACCGCGAGCGGCTCGGCTGCCATGACGACGGAGCCCTGCCACGCCGCGGTGCCGCCGTCATTCGTCACCGTGACGTCGACGCGATGCATGCCCGGCGTTGTGAAGGCGTGTGTCGTCGATGCTGCGCCGGTCTGCGTCGACGTCTGCCCGTCGTCAAACGTCCATTTCACGACGTCGCACGCGCGGATGTCGTACGGATGGCATTGGTAGTACCACGGATAACACGACTGCACTTTCTGGAGCCTGAGCGCGACCGCGCGTCCGGCGAAACAGGGGTCGGACGGAGCGCAATACGGAAGGACGAGCGTCATTCCATCGCCGCTCGGCTTGAGGCCGGGACAGCTTTGTGCGCGCGACTCTCCAACGAACAGCAACGCGGCGGAGAGCAGTACGAGCACGCGCATTCTCATGTTCGTGAGTACGCGCCGCCGCGCGCGAGCGTCCATGCACCGCTAGAATCGTCACAGTGTCCGGCGACGAATTCGCAATCGCGTTACAGAATGTCTCGAAGAGCTACCGGCTCTGGGGCCGGCGCTCGCAATTCGCGACGCTGAAAAGCGCGCTCCTGAAACGCGATCTCAAGCTCTCTCCCGAACAAACCGTGCCCGCGCTGCGCGAGGTCTCGTTCACGATCCATCGCGGCGAAGCGTTCGGCGTGATCGGACGCAACGGCTCGGGAAAATCGACGCTGCTGAAAATCATCTCCGGCATTCTCAAACCGACCAGCGGAACGATGACGGTGAACGGACGCATCGCCGCGCTGATCGAATTGGGCGCGGGGTTTCATCCGGAGATCACCGGCCGCGAGAACATCTACATCAACGGCATCATGCTCGGCCTCACGCGCCGCGAGATCGACGAGCGCTTCGACCGCATCGTCGAATTCTCCGGCATCGGCGAGTTCCTTGACCAGCCGGTCAAAACGTACTCCTCCGGCATGTACGTCCGCCTCGGCTTCGCCGTCGCCGTGCACGTCGATCCCGACATTCTCCTGATCGACGAAGTCCTCGCCGTCGGCGACGAAGAATTCTCCGCGCGCTGCATCGCCAAGATCCAGGAGATGAAACTGCGCGGCGTCACGCTCGTCTTCGTCACGCACCAGCTGGATCAGGTGCGGAATCTTTGCGATCGCGCCGTGTGGCTCGATCACGGCCTCATGGAGGCGATCGGCGATCCGATGAGAGTGGTCGACGCCTATCTCCAGGAAGTCAGTGGAGCGGCGCCCGCTTCGGGAGCCGGCACTGGCGAGGAACCGGCGGCCGAAGCGGCCGCCGCTCCACAGAAGCAGGATCCCAACGAGGAGGAGCGCTGGGGCAGCGGCGAAGTCGTTCTCAAGCACGTCGCGCTGACCGATCATCACGGGCGCGAGCTCATCGCCATCGGCGCGGGCACGCCGATCACGATCGATCTCGACGTCGAAGTGCGCGCGCCGCAGGACGACTTCGTGTTCGGCATCGGCATCTACCACGCCGACGGCACGTGCGTGTACGGCACGAACACCGACGTCGAGGGCTATGCGCCGCAGCAGCTCGACGCCAACGCGCGCGTGCGTTTCGTCACGACGTCGCTCGACCTCGTCGCCGGCACGTATCGCATCGACGCCGCCGTGCACACGCGCAACGGGCGCGCGTTCGACTACCGGCGCAACGTCCTCCGCTTCGTCGTCGGCTCGCGCGTTCACGACGCCGGCGTGTATCGCCCGAAACACGAATGGAAATTCGACGGCGGCGTCGCGTTCAAGAGCATCGACACGCTGCGGCAGAACGTGCCGGCGTCGATCGCGGAGGCGTTGCAGTCGGCGGAGAAGAAAGGCTCAGAGGCTCAGAGGCTCAAAGGCTCTAAGGAGAAACAGAAACCCCAGTAGTCCGGTACTGCTTTGAGTCTGGTGAGCCTGTGCGCCTTTGCGCCTACAATTCCCCGTCGTCCGGAGGTTTCACAAATCATGAGCATGGTCACCGTCGTCGTCCTCGTCATCATCGGTCTCTACCTTCTCAGCTCCATCAAGATCCTTCCCGAGTACGAGCGCGGGGTCATCTTCCGCCTCGGCCGGTTGCTGCCCGAAGCAAAAGGGCCGGGCCTCTTTCTGGTGTTCGCACCGATCGACAAGATCGTGCGGGTGTCGCTGCGGCAGGAAGCGTTCGAGGTGCCGCCGCAGGACATCATCACGCGCGACAACGTGACGCTGAAGGTGAACGCGGTCGTGTTCCTGCGCGTGATCGCGCCGCGAAACGCGGTGGTCGAGGTGTTCGACTACCGCTACCAGACTTCGCAGTTCGCGCAGACCACCCTGCGCTCGGTCCTCGGCGAGGTCGAGCTCGACGACGTGCTCGCGCATCGCGAGATGCTGAACACGAAGATCCAGAACATCCTCGACACCCACACCGAGCCATGGGGCGTGAAGGTCGTGAATGTCGAGATCAAACAGGTCGATCTGCCGGAGTCGATGCTGCGGGCGATGGCCAAACAGGCCGAGGCGGAGCGCGAGAAGCGCGCCAAGCTGATTCACGCCGAAGGCGAATTCGCGGCCTCGCAACGGCTGGCCGATGCGGCGAAGATCATCTCCAGCGAACCGGCCACGATCCAGCTGCGCTACCTGCAGACGCTCACCGAGATCGGAGTGGAGAAAAACACGACCATCGTCTTTCCGCTGCCCGTGGACATGATCGCGAATCTGTCCAAATTCATCGCAAAGAATGCATGAACTGCCGATGATGGAGGCGGCCCTCTTTCAATTGAGGGCCGCGCTCGACGTCGATGATCCGCTGCAACTGCCGGCGCGCCTTCTCGAAGGCGCGATCGCCGCGGCGAGAGAACAGGGCGTGAACGCCGCGCGCGTGAGCGACATCGAGTTCGCGCTCAACGACCTCGCCGCCGACGCGCCGGTTTCAGCGGAGCCGTCGATCGCGCTGCTGCGCGCGGACCTCGCCGCGCTGCAACGCGCGACCGCGCTGCCGCCCGACGTGATCGCGTCGATACGCGCATTGCAAGCGAAGCTGAAAACGCGCGCGAAGGCGATCGAGCGCACGCAGTATCGGCCGGAAGGCGCGCCGATCGAGCCGCTCCCGCATCCGCCGCAGGAGCTGCGCATCGAGGCGGAGCCGCTCGCACGCAAACTCGCGGACGCCGGATTCGTCACCCCGTCGCTCGACGGATTGCTCGCCGATCCCGACTCGCTGCGCTTTCACTCGATCAACGAGATCGTCGACGAGCTGGACGTGATCGCGGGGTAGAGCTGATAGGACTTGTAGGACAACCAGGACTCATAGGTCCTATTTGTCCTATTCGTCCTCTTTGTCCTATTCGTCCTATTGCAGCGAACCCGCCACCCTCCACTTCTCGATCTGCTCGCGCGCGTCTTCGTATCCGCACTGCTCGAGTTTCTCGATCGCCTCGAACTCGAGCAGTCCGAACCGATTGATCGGCGGATGGAACACGAGGTCGGCGGACTTCACCGCGTCGTCCTGTTGGCGGCTGCTGGCGAGCATCGACGCACGCACCATGATCTCGACGATCGACGGGAACTTCACTGCCGCTTTCTTGCGGATGCGAAATTTATTGCGCACCAACTCCCACGGCGTCGGCACGCGGTCGGACACGAACGCCTCGTCCTCCTCCACCGTCACCTCGGACGCAATCACGCGTCCGCATCCGCGCTCGCGCATGATGTCGGCCGGGACGTTGTTGAGAAACGCGCCGTCGACGTGGAGCCGCCCGTCCATCAGCACCGGCGGCGTGATCCCGGCGACCGATGCCGACGCGGTCAACGCTGTCAACAGCGATCCGCTGTCGTGCACGACCGCATGTGCGCGCGAGAGATCGCTGGACACGCAGAAGAACCGCAGCCACAGGTCCTCGATCTGCGTGTCGCCGTACATGAGGCGCGTGCATTTCGCGGCGATCTTCGCGCCGAGGATCGAGACCAGCGGCAGCGTGTAGTCCTTCTGCGGGCGCAGCTTCACCCAGACGCGGCGGTTCTCCTCGAGCATCCGCTTCGGCGACCAGCCGAGGGCCCACTGCGCGGCCATCGACGCGCCCATGCTCGTGCCGCCGACCATGTCGATCGGGATGCGCGCGTCGCGCAGCGCGCGGAGCACGCCGATGTGCGCGAAGCCCCGCGCGCCGCCGCCGCCGAGGACGAGGCCGATCGCGCGGCCGGCAAGAAAGCGCGCCAGACGCGCGTAATCGTCGGAGTTGTGAATGCGAACGTGATGATGTTCATCGACGCGGCGATTCTTCAGCCACTGCAGCGTGTCGTGCGGCAGGCGATCGTCCTGATGAAGAAGGACGAGCATGCGTCGCGGCGCACCGACGCGCGTGGAGTCTTCGAGCAGTGCTTCGACCGCGTGCAGCGACGCGTCGCCGTTCGCGTTCGCGACGAGAACCACGCGATCGGCCTGGCGAATGCAGCGCTCCGTCCACTCCGAGATGCCGCGATCGGCTTCATGAATGATGAAGCGATGCAGCGGCTCCTGCTCGTTGAGCCAGCCGACGACGCGCGCGTCGTTCGGATCGTTCTCCGGAACGCGCGCGATTCCCGGAACGCCGATGCGCTGATCGACGATGTCCGCGTCGAGGAGCAGCGTCTCGCCGATCGCGCTGGTTGCAGTAGCGAGTCGCGTCGTGAAGTCGCGCAGCGGAACGTCGTCGCCGAGGGCGATCACCGCGACGTCGATCGCCTCCTGCGAGTCGCGCTTCCTCTGTTGCAATCGCGCGAACTGCACACGCAGCAACTGGCGCATCAGCTCCGGATGCAGCGCGATGACGTGATCGAACGCGTCGTTCGGAAATTTGATCAGCAGCGTGTCGCGCGCGGCGACGACGCTCGCGCTGCGCGGCTGATGCGTGAAGAACGACATCTCGCCGACCGTCTCGCCCGGCCACACCTCGGCGACGACTCCGTTTCCGCGCACGACCCGCACGCGCCCGCTGGCAACGACGTACACGCCGTCGCACGCGTCACCTTCATGAAACAGAAACTGCGAGCGCCGGACTTCGACCCATTGCGCCAGCGCTTCCAGCCTCGCCAGCGCCGCGTCGCCGATCGCGCCGAACAGCCGCGACGCGGCGGCAGCGAACCGGTCGCGTTGGAGATCGGCGTTCATCACGGTGTCATTCTGAGCCGCGAAGACGGCGAAGAATCCGCCGCCGACAGAGCGAGCAGCGTTCGTTCGCGGAGGATCCTTCGGCGTCTTCGCGCCTCAGGATGACACATGGCTATTCGTCTTCGCGAATCTGCTGGGCGAGGTAATTCTGCGCGCCGACCTGTTCGATGAGCGCGAGCTGCGCCTCGAGCCAGTCGACGTGCTCTTCTTCGTCGTGGAGGATTTCTTCGAGCAACTGTCGGCTGTTGTTGTCGCCCACTTCGCGGCAGGTCTCGATGCCTTTGTTCAGTCGCGGCAGCGCTTCCAGCTCCAGGCCGAGATCGAGTTTGAGCATCTCCGGCACGTTCTCGCCGATGTTGATCTTGCCGAGGCGCTGCACGTTGGGAATGCCCTCGAGGAACAGCACGCGCTCGATCAACTCCTCGGCGTGTTTCATCTCGCCGATGGAATGCTTGCGGATCATGTGGTGCAGGCGGTCGAAGCCCCAGTTTTCGCACATCTCCGAGTGCAGGAAGTATTGATTGATCGCCGTCAGCTCGGAGGTGAGCACGTCGTTGAGGATGTCGATGATCGCCTTGTCGCCCTGCATGGGGCGAGCGTATCACGCCATCGCGGACACGGCGGTGAGCTCGGGCGCGTGCGCGGGGCAGACCGGCTCGGGCGCCGAGGCGGCGAGCATCGTGCGGAGCGACACGTGGCAGGAGCCGCACTGGTCGCCGATGCCGCAACGCTGCAGCTCGCGGAGCGTGGACGCTCCGGCGTCGATGGCGTTTTGGATCTGGCGCTCGGAGGCGCCGCGGCAGATGCAGACGATCACGTTTTTGACTTTCCGGTACTTGAGACTGAGTCTCAGTACACGCATGATGACGCGTTCATTCCCGTCCGTCAAGTTGTCATGGCGCTTGCAATTTCGAAAGGCGTGAAGCGCCCGATTTTTCTGATACTTACGACGGTCTTTCTGTGCCTGCCGGCCGCGGCAGAGCTGCAACTCGACGTCGACCTCTCCGACCGCACGCTGGTCGCGCTCGACAACGGCAACGAAGTCGCGCGCTACGCGGTCGCCGTCGGGACGAAACAGTATCCGACGCCGCGAGGCAGCTTCCGCATTCGCAAGGTCGTGTGGAACCCGCCGTGGAAGCCGCCCGACTCGCCGTGGGCGAAAGGGAAGGATCCCAAGCCGCCCGGACATCCCGACAATCCGATGAAGCGCGTGAAGATTTTCTTCAGCGAGCCCGATTACTACATTCACGGAACGGATGAGGACGACTCGTTAGGCCGCGCGGAGTCGCACGGCTGCCTGCGCATGAACACGAGCGACGCGACGCAGCTCGCGCAACTGGTGATGGAGCGCGGCGGCAAGCCGATGCCCGAGCCGTGGTACCGCCGGATTTTTCATCGAAGGACGACGACGGTGATCTATCTGAAAGCGCCTGTGGCGATCAAGATTCACGGGTAGGACGACCCTCACCCGGCCTCGGGCGCATCGCGACTCTCCCGCGCGTCGTATGCTTGCAACGATGCACTTCCGCCAGTTCTATCTCAACTGTCTCGCTCACGCTTCCTACTTCATCGCCTCCGACCGCGAGGCGATCGTCGTCGATCCGCAGCGGGATGTGCAGCAGTATTTAGATGAAGCGGAGCGCTTGCAGTGCCGCATCCGCTACGTGATCGAGACGCATCTGCATGCGGATTTCGTAAGCGGGCATCGGGAACTGGCGGAGAAGACGGGCGCGGAGATCGTGTTCGGGGCGGCGGCAGGGGTGGAGTTTCCGCACGTCGCGGCCGCCGAGGGCGATGAGTTGCGCGTCGGGCGCGTGGTTCTGCGCGCGCTGGAGACGCCGGGGCACACGCCGGAGAGTCTTTGCTGGCTCGTGATCGACACCGAAGTCTCGAACGAGCCGCAGAAGGTGCTGACGGGAGACACGCTGTTCATCGGCGACGTCGGGCGTCCCGATCTCGCGGGCGGACGCGGGCTCACGCCGCAGCAGCAGGCGGCGATGTTGTACGACTCGCTGCACGACAAAGTGCTCACGCTCGACGGCGCGGTGGAGGTGTGGCCTGCGCACGGCGCGGGCTCGGCGTGCGGAAAGAACATTTCGAAGGAGCGCTCGTCGACGATCGGGATGCAGCGGCGGATGAATTACGCGCTGCAGCCGATGCCGCGCGAGGCGTTCGTCGAGATGATGACGCGCGACCTCGCGCGCGCGCCGCGCTACTTTCCGATGGACGCGGAGATGAATCGCCGCGGCGCGCGTTCGCTGGAGGACATCGAGGTGCGGGCCCTCTCACCCGCTGAAGTGTGGAAAAGCGGCAGCGTAGCTGCCGCAGTCCATATGGTTCTCGATGTACGCGACGGTGCGGAGTACGGCGCGGGACACGTTCCCGGCTCCATCAACATAGGTTTGTCGGGACAGTACGCGTCGTGGGCGGGAACGCTGGTGAGCGCGCAGGATGAAGTGATCATCGTCGCTTCGGATCGAGCGCGTGCGGAAGAAGCGGTCATGCGACTCGCGCGCGTCGGACTCGAGAACGTCGCGGGATTTCTCGACGGCGGAATCGACGCGTGGCGCGCGGCCGGTCTGCCGCTCGACATGATTCCGCAGATCGATGTGACGGAGCTGCAGTCGATGGACAACGTCGAAGTGCTCGATGTCCGCCGCCGCGGCGAGTACGAAGCGGGACACGTGCCGCACGCGATGAACGTGCCGCTCGATACGCTGCCCGAGCACATCGCACAGCTCGATCCGTCGAAAGCGATCGCCGTGATTTGCGCGAGCGGCTATCGCTCGTCGACCGCGACGAGCATCCTGCAGCGCCACGAATTCCGCACGCTGTACAACGTCGCCGGCGGGACGAGCGCGTGGGTGGCGGCGGGATTCGCCGTTCACCGGTAACGCGCCTCCATTCGCCGAACGCGGCGAGACCTCCGCGCAAACGAGCCGTAACTTGCGCGTGGAGGTCGAAACATGGACAACACCTCAATCAATGAGCGGCACCCGTTGCCGGTCGGCAAATTGGCGATAGGGCTGGTGCTGCTCGCGGCCGGCGCGGCGATGTTCTTCGACGCGATCGACGTCTGGGAGATCGGATTGCTGTGGCGCTACTGGCCGCTGATCCTCATCGCCATCGGCGCGGCGAAGGCGTTCGAAGCGTTCCGGCGGCGGCAGGGCGACGGCAGCTATTTCCTCCTCGGTGCCGGCCTGTGGATGCTCGCCGGCAGTTTCAATCTCTTCGGCTTGACGTACAGCAGCGCGTTGCCGATCGGAATCATCGTCGTGGGATTCGGCGCGGTCGTGCACGCGATCATCGATGTGCCGCCGGCGGCAAAGGAGAACGGCAATGAACGGTAATGAGGGATTCCGCATCTCGCCGCGGCTGATCATCGGACTGGCGATCCTCGCGTTCGGCGTCCTCTGGATGCTCGACAACCTCGACTACATCAACGCGTCGCATTACACGCGCTACTGGCCGGTCATCCTGATTCTCATCGGCCTGTCGAAGCTGACGGACACGCGCGCGTCGAAAGGCGGACCGATCGCATTGATCATCGTCGGGGCCGTGCTCCTCGCCGCGCGACTGACGCACTTCAGTTTCGACCTCGGCGACCTGATCCCGCTCGGCATCGCGATGCTCGGCGCGAAGCTGGTGATCGACGCGATGTCGCGCAAGCGCGCCGTTTCGTCGGCGGGCGATCCGAACTCGATCGTCCACGCGTTCGCGATGATGGCCGGCATCCATCATCAGAACACGTCGCAGGAGTTTCGAGGAGGCGACGCGAATGCGATCATGGGCGGCGTGGAGCTCGACCTGCGCAACGCGCAGATCAAAGAAGGGGAAGAAGCGGTGCTCGACACGTTCGCGCTATGGGGCGGCGTCGAGATCACGGTGCCGGAGAACTGGCGCGTGGTCGGACAGGTGATGCCGCTCATGGGTGGATTCGAAAACAAGACGCGCGCGTCCGGTGCGTCGGGGCCCGTGCTGATCGTGAAGGGCACCGCGGTGATGGGCGGGGTGGAAGTGAAGAACTGACGCAATGCATCCGATCCTCGCCGGCCGGCAGCGGCTCGCGCTTTATCTCCTCACGTGGTGCCTGCTGGCGGTGTTGCTGGCGCTCGTGGCGATCGAGCCCGGTCGCGCCGGCCTGCGCGACGCGCTGCTGCTGACGTTTCCGCCGACGATCATCTACGCGTTCTTCTGCCTCGCGGCGTGGTATCCGGCGCGCGCGCTGCCGCTCGAGACGGCGCGCGCAACGTCGATTCTGCCCGCGCATCTCGCCGCCGCGATCGTGCTCTCCGCGATCTGGCTGCTGCTGTTTCGCCTCTGGGCGCGGGTGTTAGGCGAAGCCGCGATGCAGGCCGTCGCGAATCGCGCGGCGGTGTTCGTGGTGACGGGCATTCTGTTGTACGTGATCGCCGTCGCGTTCTGCTACGTGCTCGTGGCGATCGAAAAATCGCGCGCCGTCGAGCAGCGCGAGATTACGGTGAAGCTGCTCGCGCGCGAGGCGGAGCTGAAAGCGCTGAAGGCGCAGCTCGATCCGCATTTCCTGTTCAACAGTCTCAACTCGATCAGCGCGCTGTGCGGATCGAACCCGACGTCGGCGCGCACGCTGACGACGCTGCTCGCGGAGTACTTGCGCAAAAGCCTCCGCATCGGAAGTGCAGAATCGATCACATTGTCCGAGGAGCTGGAACTGGCGTCGAGCTACCTCGCGATCGAGCGGATTCGGTTCGGACCGCGCCTCGAGTTCGAGCAGAACATCGAAGAGAGCGTGCGCGGATATCGCGTGCCGCCGCTCCTGCTGCAGCCGCTCGTCGAGAACGCGGTCACGCACGGAGTGGGACATCTCCTCGACGGCGGAGTCGTGCGCATCGACGCCGCACGAGACGGAGAGCGCGTGCACATCACAGTCGAGAATCGCTGCGATCCCGATCGTCCGTCGAGCCGCGGCGAAGGAATCGGATTGGCGAATGTGCGAAGGAGAGTGGCCGCGTTTTATGGGGAGGGTGCGCGCGTTGATATGCGCGATGATGTGGAACGGTTTCGGGTGGACTTGTGGCTGCCGTAGGACATCGTAGGACGCTCTAGGACCTCTAGGACGCTCTAGGACGTCCTATCAGTCCTATACGTCCTATATGTCCTAAAAACCCATGATCGACATAATCCTCATCGACGACGAACCCCCCGCCCGCGCGATTCTGCGCGAGTATCTCGCCGACTATCCGCAGTTCCGCGTCGTGGCGGAATGCGCGAACGGGTACGAGGCCGTCAAGGCAGTCGCGGAACATCAGCCGGCGCTGTTGTTTCTCGACATCCAGATGCCTAAGCTCGACGGATTCGAAGTGCTCGACCTGCTCGATCCGAAACCGAAAGTCATCTTCGTCACGGCGTACGACGAGTACGCGCTGCGCGCGTTCGAGGTGCATGCGGTCGACTATCTGCTCAAGCCATTCACGGCAGCGCGCTTCGGCGAAGTGCTCGCGCATGCGGAGCAGATGCTGCAAGCCGCGCCGTCGACGCAACGCTCGCCCATGCTCGCGAAGAAGCCGCTGCAGCGGATCGCGTTCAAGGACGGCGCGAGCATCGACGTCGTTCCGGTGCAACGCATCGACTACATCGAGGCGCAGGACGATTACGTGCACGTCGTCGCGCGCGGCGCGAAGCACATCAAGCAGCAGACGCTCGGCGAGTTGGAACAGCTGCTCGATCCGACGCGCTTCGTGCGCGTACATCGCAGCTACATCGTGAACCTGGAGAGCCTGGATCGCGTGGAGCCGTACGCGAAAGACAGCCGCGTGGCGGTGCTCAAGGACGGGACTCGAGTACCGGTGAGCCGGACGGGATACGAGCGGCTGCGCGCGTTGCTGTAGCAGCGGCGAGCGGCAGCAGGACGGTAAACGTCGCGCCCTGCGCGGGACCGGCGCTGTTTGCGGAAACGGAGCCGCCGTGCAGCTCGGCGATGTACTTGACGATCGCGAGCCCGAGTCCGAGTCCGCCGTGCTTGCGCGTCGATGTCGCCTCGGCCTGGCGGAAGGCTTCGAAGACGTGCGGCAGAAACTCCGGCGCGATTCCTTTTCCCTCGTCGCGCACGGTGATGCGCGCGTGGCCGGCGTCGCGATCCAGCTCGACCGTCACGCTCGTACCGGTCTCGGAAAACTTGATCGCGTTCGACACGAGGTTCCAGACGATCTGCTGCAGCCGCGTCGGATCGCCGTTGACGATCATCCGCTGGCTCGGCACGTTCACGTGAATGCCGATCGCTTTCGCATCCGCGGCCAGGAGCTGCGTCTGCACGGCGTTGTCGATGATCATCGAGAGATCGACCAATTCGCTTTGCAGCGTCAGCTTTCCGGTGACGATGCGCGAGAGGTCGAGCAGGTCATCGATCAGCGTCGCCTGCGCGCGCGCGCTGCGCTCGATCGTGTCGTAGGCGACCTGCTTCGTGTCGTCGTCGAGGCCACCCAGCCTGAGCATGCGCGCCCAGCCGAGGATGGCGGTGAGCGGCGTGCGGAGCTCGTGCGAGAGCGTGGCGAGAAATTCGTCTTTGGTGCGATTGGCCTGGTGCGCGATATGGAACAGCCGCGCGTTCTCGAGCGCGATCGCGCAGCGGCGCGCGAGCTCGATGGCGAGCACGAGATCGTCGTCGGTGTAGCGCGGCGTGTGGGAAATGAAGGTGATCGATCCGACTTCGCGGTCGGGGAGACGCATCGGTGCGACCATGCGCGTGCGGTCGCTGCTCAGCGAGGAGATGACCGGGGGCGCTTCTTCGTCGACGCCCGCAACGTCGATGGTGCAGTCATCGGCGAGCCGCGGCACGATCACGTTCGTGATCTCGCGGATCTTCGCCTCGTAATCGAGCGTTCGATTCAGCGTCGCCGATGCCTCGGAGAGAAACGCGTTCGATTCTTCGAGCTCTTTGCGCCGCGCCATCTCCGTCTCGAGCGCGGCGGCGCGCTGCTGGAGGAACGTGATCTCGCGGCCGCGCGTCTCGTCGTCGAGGCCGGCGAACATCTCGGTCGGGACGACGACGGAGTGATGCCGGCAGATTTCGCCGAAGCGGCCGGTGTCGGTCTCGCGATAGAAGTTGCCGATCGGATAGGCGCACATCAGCGCGAAATCGACGTGCGGAGCGAGGTCGTTCCAGAACTGCTCGAGCGTGATCGCCGCGGACGGGTTGCCGTCGCGCCAGAGCAGGTCGACCATTTCGCCGTACGCGCGAACACGGCTGCCGCTGCCGTTCGCCCGCTCTCGTATCGCACTGCCGATCGTCTCGCGGAAACGCGGCTCGTCGGGCTCGTTGCCGGACATGAACGCATTCAGCGTCTCGCGCGCGTCGAGGAACGTCATGGACCGTAAGTCGTAACCGCGTGCGCTGAGATGACCGGCGACGGCCTGGCAATGCTCCTCCGTCGCGATCATGATGCCGGGCTCGTGTTTTTCGAGGCCGCTGGCGAAGTAGTCGGCGACGCGCGCGAAGAGAAACTCGTCCCTTTCGTAGAACTGTACCGCGTGCTCAAAAGCAAATTCGAGGGCCGACATAGGAACTGCAAACAGTTAGCAAATCACGGACCATGATGCAACTCTTCGATCGATCGAGTGAGACGCGGACGATCCGGATCAGAAAGGTCGAGCTCGTTCCACGGCACGCGCAGCGGCTCGCGCTTCAGCGGCCAGCCCACGAGATGCGCGGCGGAGATGCCGAGCCGCTCGAGCATCGCGGACGGTCCGAGATGCCACTCCAGGATCACGCATTCCCCGCCGCGGATCTCCGCGTGCACGGAGTGAATGCGTCCCGCGACTTTGCCGTTGCGGTCGCGCACGGGATGGCGAACCATCTTCTGGAGATGGACCTGCCTCACTCGTCCTTCTCCTTTCCGCCCGGCAGCTTGCTGACGATGTGCTTGCGCAGCCAGCGCTCCCAATCGAAGGCCGGCGTTTTCTCGGCGTCGACGTCGAGCTTCACATGATGCTGCGTCACCTCGTGGACTTCGTCCCACGGGACATGCTGCCGCGCCCCGCGCCGCGTCCACGCCGCGGCGCGCGGATAAACACGCTTTGCGAGCACGGTGAATCCGAGCTCGAAGTGATCGACGCGCGGCGGCTGGCCGTCGCGCAGCTCGATGACGACCCCGTCGATGCGTCCCATCTGTTTCTCGTCTTTGTCGACGAGCTGCTTGTCGAGAATGTCGCGGATGAGATCGAACTGATGGAGCGCCATCAGCTGCCTCCCGCCACGGCGAGCGGAATCGATACGACCGCGAGCACCAGCGACAGCAGGGTGACGAAAACCACGACGGCATTCGAAAACCACCCATTCTTTTGCTTGTGCAGCAGCTTCTCGTCGTTCATCAGGAGGAGAAACGGCAGCGTGACGAACGGCAGCACCGCGGCGTTGATGGCCATCGTCAACAGCGTTAACTTCAGCGGATCGACGCCGAAGGCGATGATGAGCGCGGAAAGAAAGATCGCAGCCGTGTAGACGAGACTGAAGCGCGCGTCTTTCGACGGCTTCAAATCCTCCCCCCAGTTCCAGCCGAAGGTCTGCGCGGTGGCGTAGGCCATCGACAGCGAGACTTCGAGCGCGGCGCCGAGGCAGGCAATGCCCATCGCGGCGGCGAAAAGGACGAAGCCCCAGTACGGAAACGCCCGCGTGAGCATCAGCGCGGCCTGCTGGTAATCGTCGACTTCGATGCCGCGCGATCCGAGCACGACTCCTGAAACGACCAGCGCGCCGAGGGCGATCAGCGCGCCGAATGACATCCCGATGAATGCGATCGCGCGGTTCACGCCGACGTACGTCTCGTCCCATTTGTCTTCGATCGCGCCGGACGAATAGAAGTAGAAGAGGTACGGCGCGAGCACGGAGCCGAGGAGGCTGACGGCGATGAACCAGTACTTCGCCGGATCGCGCGTCGGCAGCGAGGGCAACGCGCCGGCGGCGACCTCCCGCAGCGGCGGATGATGCGCGATCGCCGCGACGACAAAGCAGAGCGTGATGAGCCCGAGCAGCGACGTGCTGTTCTCGATCGTGTTGAACTTCGAGCGCCAGAGAAACAGCCAGACCAGCAGCGCCACCGGCATCGCGAACCACGAGTACTTGATGCCGGTGACGAGCTGCAGCGCGAACGAGATGCCGCCGATCTCCGCGCCGAGGATCAAAAGGTGTGTGAGCGTGAGGATGATGAAGGGGATGAACCAGAAGCCGAAGCCGAGGTGCTCGCGGATCGCGTCGGGCAGCGCTTTCTGCGACACCGCGGCGAAGCGGCCCGACATCTCGACGAGGAAGATCACGAGGATCGTCGCGAGCACGAGCGCCCAGATCAGCTGAAAGCGAAAGCTCGCGCCGGCCTGCGCACTCGTTGCGATGTTGCCGACGTCGAAGAAGCCGCCGACGCTGGTGAGAATGCCGAGGGCGAGTTGGGTCGCCTTCTTCATTGTTCGAGCGCCTCCAGCTTGTCGTAAATGCCGTGGCAGCGCTTCGCTTCACGCGCCGCGATGTTCGCGTCGTGATTGCGCACCGCCGCGCCGAGTGTCGACGCGCTGTCCGACAACTCATCGAGCGCGCTGCTGATGTTCTTGCGCAGCGACTCCGACGCCTTCGATTTGCCGACTTCCTTCCGCGTCGCGTCGATCGCCTTCTTCGCCGACTCGACCGAGTTCTCCATCAGCGACTTCGGCACGCGATTGTCCAGCCACAGCTCGCTCGCGAATGCGAGCGACGCCGCCCACGACTTCACAGGCGAAGCTGCTTTGATGAGCTTCTGATCGTCGCTCTGGTGCGAGCACGCGAGCACGAAGACAAGAACGAACGCGAGTCTGCGCACATCAGGCGGTGTGAGCAATTAGGGTGCCGTGGGGCGAAATAGGACCTATAGGACGAATACGACGCATAGGACTTTAGGTCATAGAAGTCCTATTCGTCCTAGAGGTCTTATCTGTCCTATGGGTCCTATTAAACCTTCATCCTCACGGTCGTCTCGTCGTCGCTTCCGCGCGGGACGAGCTCGAGGTAGAGGCGCCTGTGTTCTTCGCCGGTGGCGTACAACTCGGCCACGAGCGCGTCGAGCGCGGGCCCGCGCAGCGAATGAAGAAACAGATCGCGCTCGATCGCCAGCGCGCACGGATAGCCGTTGCCGGCGGAGGCGCGGAGCCATTCGAGCGCGAGGTCCGCTTCGCCGAGGATTGCGTAGGCGCAGGCGATGTCGTATTGCGCGTGGTGATAGTGGCCGTAGGCGTGCTCGTGATCGATGGTGCGCTGGATCTGGTCGAGCGCACGCGCGCGGTCGCCGGCGCGCGCGGCGAGGAGGACGCGCAGCGGATAGTAGTAGGCGCTCTCGGGAAACAAGAGCGCTGCAAGATCGCTGACCGTGCTCGCTTCGGCGTCGCGCCCGAGGCGCATCAGCACGTGCGCTTTGATGTAGTACGCCCACGGATGCGCGGCGCGCTCGATGCGCGCGTCGACGAGCAGCAGGCAGCGTTCATAGTCGCCGGCGATGAACGCGCACGTCGCGAAGTGAAACTCCGAGATCGCGTCGGCGGGATTGATGCTGACGGCCTGTCGCAATTCTTCTTCCGCCTCGCCGATCGCGCTGACGTGAAAGAGCAGCACGCCGAGTCGGCTATGCGCTTCGCCGAGATTCGGATTCAAACGCAGCGCGGCGGCAAAGTGACGGATGGCGGTGAGGTAATCGAAGCCGCTCTGCGGCGACCACACCAGGCGTCCGAGGACGTAGTGTGCGTCGGCGAGATTCCTGTCGAGCGACAGCGCGCGCTCCGATGCATCGATCGCCTTCTGATGCCAGTCGCCGTCGGGATCCCAATTGAACGAGAGCCGCGTGTACGCGTCGGCGAGTCCTGTCCACGCCGCCGCGACATTCGGATCGATCGACGTCGCGGCGGTGAACGCATCGATGGCCTGCTTCATCGACTCGATCGTGTCGAGCACCAGCGCGAGCTTCCCTTTCATCAGCCATTCGTTGGCCGACCCTGTCGCCTGCGGCGCGCGCGGCGCGGGCGCGAGATCGATCGACAGCGACTCCGCGATGCGCCGCGCGACTTCGTCCTGCATCGCGAACAAGTCGTCGAGCGACGAGTCGATCTTCGTCGCCCACAACGAGCGCGCGCCCTCGGTGCTCACGAGCTGCACGGTCACGCGCAATCGCGAGCCCGCGCGCTGGAACGCGCCGTCGACGACCGCGTCGACGCCGAGCGAAGCGCCGGCGACTGCAGGATCGGCGTCGCGGAACATCGCGACCGCGGACGCGGGACGCACGAGCAGTTTCTTCGTCGACGCGAGCTCGGTGATGATCGCGTCGGCGAGGCCGAGTCCGATGTGCGCGTTGTCGTGCGACCCGGTGAGATCGCGAAACGGAAGGACGGCGATGGAGAGCGGCGGCGGCTCGGATTCGCGCTCGAGCCGCCGCAGGAATCTTCGCAAGTCGGACGCGAGCTCTTTCGCCGACGCATAGCGCTCCTCGGGACGTTTGCGCAGACAGCGGTCGATGATGCACTGCAGCTCGCGCGGACCGTCGATGCGCGCGGGCTCGTCGTACATGGTGCGATGCAGCGACTCGCGCGCGGTCGTCGCGGCGTACGGTCTTCGCTGCGAGACGATCTCGTACAAAACGCAGCCGAGGGCGAAGATGTCGGAGCGCGCGTCGAGCGTGCGGCCGCGGATCTGCTCGGGCGACATGTAGCTGATCGTGCCGACGATCACGCCGTCGGCGGTGAGGTTCGCGTCTGCCGGATCGTCATGCTGTACGAGCTTCGCGAGGCCGAAGTCGAGCACTTTCGCGAAGCCGTCAGGCGTGACCATGATGTTCTCGGGCTTGAGATCGCGATGGATGATGCCGTGCGAGTGCGCTTTCTCCAGCGCGTCCGCGGCCTGCGCGACGATCGAGACCGCATTCGCCAGCTCGAGCTCACCGCGCCGCAAGCGCATGCGCAGCGTCTCGCCGTCGACGAGCTCCATCGCGATGTACCACGTGTCGCCGTCGCGCGCGGCCTCATAGATCGTGACGATGTTCGGATGCGTGAGCGCGCTCGCGGACTTCGCCTCGCGCACGAATCGCCGCACGCGCTCGTCGTCGGTGGTGAGCGCGCGCGGCAGCAGCTTCAATGCAGCGAAGCGATCGAGCCGCGTGTCGCAGGCCTTCCACACCTCCCCCATCCCGCCCGCGCCGATGCGCTCGACGATCGTGTAATGCGCGACGCGGTCGCCGGGATTCACGGGGGAATAGTAATAGGACCAAATAGGACGAATAGGACTTTGTAGGACCTATAGGTCGTATTCGTCCTATAGGTCCTATAGGTCCTAAAAGTCCTAGTGCGAATGCGCGCTCGTATCCGCCACCGGGCACGGCGGCAGCGCCGTCAACGGCTTCGTGCACGTATCCGGCGCACCGTTCGGGGACGCCTCGCTCCAGCTGCCGTCGGGGCAGACGGTCTGCACGGTGAGCATCATTCCGCGGTCTTCGTGTCCGAGGAAGTGGCAGTGCAGAACGTAGGGGCCGGTGTAGTCCTCGAAGCGCTGGCGGATGACGACCTCGGTGCTCGGATTGTTCGGATCGTTCGGATTCGTGTTGTTCGGCAGGGTGATGCTGTCCTGCCAGATCGGCTCGGGGTAGACGACTTTCTTTCCGTCGAGGTCGTACGTGCTCACGACTTGGAACGGATTGATGTGAATGTGGAAGACGTGGAACGGTTTGAGCGGCGGCTTGCCTCCGCGTTTGCCGTTCTGCGAGATGTGCCACTCTTCGCCGCCCTGCGGATCGAGCACCTCGGTGAACGCCGCGCAGCGATCATCGAACTGCATCGGCTGATCGTTGTTCATTCCCTTCACCCGGATCGCGAACTTGCCGTCGGGCGCGGGATTGGGCGGCACCTGCGCAACGCCTTTGTCCGTGAGGATCTGGAACTGCACGTATTGCGGCGTGCGATTCGGAACGATCGGGTGGAGGAACGGCGGCAGATCGGGATATTCGTCGACGGTCGGGTACTCCATGTCGCAGCCGTCCTTGAGTGGGCAGTCGATCACGTTGATCGAGAGGAGCGCCGGCTGCGAGGATCCGGGTGCGACGGCGTCGAGCGCCGCGCGCAGTTTCGAGATCTGCACCTGGCGCGCGTGGCTTCCCTTGCCGGGCTTCTCGCCCTGCTCGTCGATCGCGCCGAACACTTCGTAGGGAATGAAGAACTCGCCGACGGCTTTCGGCGCCTTGATCAGGAAGTCGGCGCGATTGCCGGGAGAGAACATGAACTTCAAGTCGTCGATGTGACCGTCACACGGAGTGGGGTCGAGCATCGGCTGGCAGTCGTAATTCCTCTTGCTGAACTGAACTCCATCCATCGCGATCTGCCGCGCCTGCGGATCGACGGCGCTGCTCGTGTCGACGCCGTCGAAGTCGATGACCAGCTGCGAGTCGGCGTCGATGTTCTCGTTGACGAAGCGCCAGCGCTGGATCTCGCCTTTGTACATGGTGATCTGCGGCACGAGCTGTCCGTTGATCAATGCGATCGGATTGATGCCGCCGGTCTTGCTCGTGAAGTTGAGATCGTGAACGTTCTGAATGCTGACGAGCTTGTTGCGCAGGAAGCGGTTCTTCTGCAGGTAGTAATCCTTCAACCAGTCGTCGAACGGACCCTCGATGATCAGCGAGCCGGCCATTCCGTTGCCCACCTGATCGGCCGTCGATCCATGTTTGTGCGGATGCCACCAGTGCGTTCCCTCGGCCTGATTCGCCGGCAGCGAATTGACCGCGTACTGGTACTCGCACGGAACTTCGTACTCCTGGCCGTGCGTCACATGGCCTTTCGGCGTACCGCAGGGCGTGAGCTGCAGCAGCACGTAATCCTGCGGCGCCTGCGGCGAGACGTGCGTGCCGTGGAAGTGCAGGTTCGTCGTGTTGTCGCCGTGCATGCAGTTCATGCGGAGGGGCGTCTGCGTGTCACCGCAGCACTGCGGCAGATTGTTCGGATCGCTGCAGTCGCAGTTGCCGTGGCTCTCGTTGCCGTTGGGTCCTCCCCAGCTGCACTCTTCGTTCGACGGCGGAAGATGGTTGATCAGCTTGATGCTCCAGCTGTCGCCCGGTTTGTAGTTGTCGCTCTCGCGCCGCAGGTGCAGCGTCGGGCCGGGAAATTTCGCGACGCCGTCTTTCGGGTCCTTGTACATGCGCAGATTGAATGTCTGCATCGAGCAGGTCCAGACGTTGTTGTTGTTCAGGTAGACCGGCACCTGCCGCGGCTCCTGCACGACGTCGAAGACGGTGTCGAGGTGGTGCGTATTCGGATCGACGGTCAGCTCCGTCGGCTCCTTCAGTTCGTCGCCGGAGCCGGGACATCCGGGCACGACCGTGTTCTGCCCTTCGACCTCCTGTACCGCGCCTTTGGCGACTCTCATCACGGTCTTGGCGAACTTCTTCGGATTGCTGGGACTGTTTTGCGCGATGAGCGCGGGGGAAAGAATGAAGACGACGGCGAGGACAAAGACACCGTGGGCCGACCTGCGATCCATGAGAACTCTCCTCTCTCGTTCGGGCAGACGGAAATACGGGCTTACGTCAGGATCGTATGTCCGCGGCGCGGCGGCGGTCAAGCGTCAGCGCAGTTGCGCGAGCAGTTGATCGCTGTCGAACGGTTTGCGCAGCGTGTTCGGTTCTTCGTCTTCGGTGATGAAGATGACCTTTCCGGACTGATCGCCGAGTGCGTCGCGCAGCGTCGATTCCGCCGGATCTACATCCGCGAGAATGTACGCGTAGTCGTGCTCGCGCAGTTTCAAAAGCGCAGCGTCAGGCGTGGCCACGGCGTCGCAGTTGTAGTCGGCGCGCGTCAGCGTGGACGAGATCGCGGAACGAAAATCCGCGTCGTATTCGACAAGGAGGACCATGGGCATCGGGACGACTTCTTCGTGCAATCGTCCGCCCCCCGGTTTCATTCCTTCATCGGGAATCGCGCGAGCAGACTCTCGATGTCCTGTACGTCAGCCGGCTTGGTCAGGTGATCATCAAAGCCCGCCTCGGCCGCTTTGCGTTTGTCGTCCGGTTGTCCGAATCCGCTGACCGCGATGAGCACCACGTCGCGCCCGAGCTCGGATCGCACTTTCATCGCGACCTGATAGCCGTCGAGACGCGGCAGTCCGATGTCGATGAGCGCCATGTGCGGCTTCGACTCGACGATCGTCTCGACGCCGGTCACGCCGTCGGCGACGGCACGCACGTCGTGTCCGAGGCGCTTGAGGCGGAGACGCAACAGCTCGCGGATGTCGGTGTTGTCTTCCACGATCACGATGCGCCGCGGCGGCGAAGGCTCCGCGGTTTCGCGCGCGCTGAGACGGCGCTCTTCCTGCTGCGGCGCCGCCGCGAGCGGAAAGCGGATCGTGAACGTGCTTCCTTTTCCCACGCCGTCGCTCTTCGCTTCGACCGTGCCGCCGTGCAGCTCGACGAGGTTGCGCACGAGCGCGAGACCGATGCCCATCCCGCCCTGCGAACGTCCGATCGCGTTCTCGGCCTGCGCGAAGAGCTCGAAGATCGTGGAGATGCGCTCGGCGGCGATGCCGACGCCGTCGTCTTCGACGCGGATGACGGCGGAGCCGTTCTCGCCGTCGAGCGTGACGATCACGTGCCCGTTCTCCGGCGTGTACTTGATCGCGTTCATCAGCACGTTGTTGATGATCTGATCGATGCGCACCGGATCGCCGTTGACGTACAGCGCGTCTCCGGCCAGGCGGAGATCGACGCTGACCTGATGCACGCGCGCGGACTCGAGCAGCGTCTGCAGCGATTGCTGCGCGAGACGGCGCAAATCGACGAGCTGCGGCTTGATGACGATCTTTCCGGAGACGACGCGCGAGAGGTCGAGAAGGTCGTTGACGATGCGCGTGAGATGGCGCGACTGCCGCTCGATGAGCCGCGCGTGGTCGCCGTCGAGCTTTCCGTCGGACTCGATCATCTGCGACGCCAGAAGGATCGCGCCGAGGGGATTGCGCAGCTCGTGGCCGAGAATCGCCAGGAAGCGGTCGCGCTCGTGCACGCGGTCCTCGAGCATGTCCATCAGATCGCGCACTTCATACTGGCGCCGCCGCGCGCTGAGCGCCGACTGCGCGCTGCTGATCAGACTCTGAATGCGCACCGGGCGGTCGATGAGCGTGACGTTCGTGAGCCGCACGAGCGGGTGGTACGAGCGTGTTCTCGCTTCGAGCTCAGGCAGTCCGGCGAGGATCATGACCGGCACTTCCGACCACGCGGGCTGCTGCTCCAGCGCGCGCACCAATTGCCCCAGGTCCTTCGACGGCAATGCCTCCTCGGTGAAGAGCAGCGCGCCGGCACCTCTCTCGAACTCCCGGCAGAGCTCCTCGAGATCGCGAAAGGTCTCGCAGGCGATGCCCGCCTTCTGGAGCTGCGCGCACATCAGCTCCGCGTCGCGTCCGACCGGCGCGACGACGAGAATCCGTTCCGCGAGATCGGCTGCGACCGTCATTGCGTGCGAAGGTCCTCCACCACCCGGTCGTAGTTCGGCGTGCCGGTGAGCACGCCGCGATAGCCGTCGAGTGAAGCGCCGATCTCGATGCCCCTGGACGAGAGAATGAAGTCGCGGATCGACGTCTCGTGCATGCCGCTGCGCTTCTTGATGACGGAAAGCGCTTTGCGAACCTTGGCGTGCGCCTCGAAGTAGCGCAGCAGCACGACGCAGTCGGCGAGATAGCTGACGTCGACCGGCGCGTGCATCTGCCCGACGAGTCCCGCCTGCGCGAACACGAGCAGCGTGGCGACGCCGTTCTGTCCGAGATACGCGAGCAGTTCGTGCAGATGCAGCAGCAGAAAGCGCTCCTCGGGGACGGCGTTTAGATATCCGTTCAGGCTGTCGATGGTGAGCACGCGCGTGCCGTCCTTCTCGACCGCGCCGCGCACGAGCTGCGCGAACTGGCCCGGCTGCAACTGCGCGGGATCGATCTGGCGGACGACGATCGTGCCCTTGTCGACATGTTCGTGCAGCGGCATGCCGAGCGACTCCGAGCGATTGAAGAGACTCGACAGGCTCTCCTCGAACAGGAACATGCTCGCGCGCTCGCCGCGCTTCGCCGCCGCGATCGCGTACTGCGTCGCCAGCGCGGATTTGCCGGCGCCCGCCGGTCCCATGATCAGCGTGCTCGTGCCGCGGTCGACGCCGCCGCCGAGCATCGTGTCGAGCACTTCGATGCCGCTGGCCACCCGTTCGAGCGGAACGATGCGCCGATGTTCGGCCGCGATGAGGCGCGGATAGACGACGATGCCGCCTCTCAGGATGTTGAAGTCTTGATAGCCGTCGCGGAAGTTGAGGCCGCGCATCTTCACGATCTGCAGCCGCCGCCGCGCCGCGCCGTACAGCGGCGTATAGCGCTCCAGCTCCACCACGCCGTGCGGAACGCTCTGCAGCTGCATGTCCGTGACGTCCGTCGTGCGGTCGTCGAGGAACAGCACCGTAGTGTTGCGTCCCGCGAAAAACTGCTTCAGCGCGAGGATCTGCTTGCGATAGCGCAGGGTGCTTTGTGCGAGCAGACGGATCTCGGAAAGCGAGTCGAGGACGACGCGATGGGGCTTCACGCGATCAATTTCGGTGAGCAGCGCCTTGATGGTTCGTCCCAGCTCGACTTCCGCCGGATAGAAGACCGTCGTCTCGTCGTCGGCAAGGCTCTCTTCGCCGATCAACTCTTCGTAAATGTGCACGCCGGCGAGGTCCCAGCCGTGCGACTCCGCGACGGCCTCGAGATCGGATTTCGATTCCGACAGCGTGATGTAAAGCGGCGTCTCGCCGTTCCTCGCCCCTTCCAGGAGGAACTGCAGGCCCAGCGTGGTCTTGCCGACGCCGGGATCACCCTGCAAGAGGTAAACGTGATTGCGAGGGAACCCGCCCAGAAGGATGTGATCGAGTCCCTCGATTCCTGTCGAAGCAACTGGTTGCTGGCTCATCGACTTACGACTCCTGCCCAATGGCTTGAGTCCGCCTAAAAGCGAAAAAAATGCCAGCTTGTGACGGGTGTGTCCGTCGGGGAAAACTCTTAACAAGTGGTTCGCATCATCCCTGAGACCCTGTGAAAAAATCCCGTCATCCTGAGCCGCGCAGACGGCGAAGGATCTCTAAGTTGCAGGCTCTTCGTATTTTGAGATCCTTCGTCGCGCTTCGCCGACTCAGGATGACGGCTTCAGAGGTTCCCTGGCGCTTCCTTGACACACGATCGCGCCATCCATGAATATGAATTCAGATTCATGTTTGCTCGATCGAGAGTATTACTGGTCGGTATCGCGTTCTGGCTTGCCGGAACGATCACCATCCGGCTCGTCGGTCATCGCCTCCTCGTTCCGCGGTTTGCGATCGCGCTCTACGCGATCAGCTTCGTGGCGATGTTCCTCCTCGCGCTGCGCTTGTTCCGCGCATTGTGCGTCGACGCGGTCGAAGGCGTGACGCTGCTCGCGTTGCCGACGCTCATCCTCGATCCGATCTCCTGCCTCTTCTTTGCTTCGCTCTTCCCGAACGTGGCCGTCTCCGGCGCCGGCATTTTCGGAGGATGGATGCTGATCTGCTGCGGCGGTGCGGTGGCGGGTGCCTGGACCGGAAGGACATCGGGGCGGTGAAGCGGCCGCTCATCGCCGCGACGGAAGATCTGCCGCTGCCGCGGCAGGCTCGCAGCGTGGCGAAGCGCGAGCGCATTCTCGAGGCGGGACGCGCACTGTTCCGCGCGCGCGGCTACGAGTCGACGTCGATCGAAGACATCACCGCGCACGCGGGCGTCGCGGCCGGCGCGTTCTATCTCTCCTTTCGTTCGAAGCGGCAGCTGCTCATCGTCCTGATGAACGAACTGACGGAGCGTCTCGCCGCGCTCGATCTTCGTCCGGCCGCGTCGAAGGACATGCAAGCCGCGCTGCGCGAATTCGTCGCCGCGCTCTTTCGCACCGACCTCGAATACTACGGCGTCGTTCGCGCGTGGCAGGAGGCGTCGCTCACCGATCGCGAGCTGCGCGCGATGCACGCGGAAATCGAGTCATGGACGCACGCGCGCATCCTGTCGGTCTTCCGCAAGTTGCAAACGCTCCCGCATGCGCGGCGCGACATCGATCTCCCCGCATTCGCGCAGATGATGGACCGGCACTTCTGGTCGCTCCTCGCGCGCGCCGCGACCCTCACGCCGCGCGAGCTGCAGCGCGAGGTGAGGATCGCGGCGGACGTGATGCATCGCTATCTCTTCAAGTAGTGCGCTTGCGGAACAGCAGGTTGTCGAGCGCCCACGCGCCCGGACCCTGCGCGGCGATGTAGAGCCACGTCCAGCAGTACAGCACCGCCGGCTCGCCGCCGTTCACCTTCGGCACGAAGCCGTTCGGCGCATGGCCGGTGAAATACCCGACGGCCATCAAGCCGCTGGCGAGAAATGCGACGGGACGCGTCAGGAGGCCGATTGCGATGAGGATGCCGCCGAAAAACTCGATCGGTCCGGCGATCCAGATGATGTATTTCGGCACGCCGGGAGGCAGCCCGCCGAACCAGCCGAGCACTTTCTGCGAGCCGTGACACGCGAACATCACGCCCGCGAGAAAGCGAAAGATGCTCAGGATCTGCGGCGCCCACGACTTGAATCGATCGATCATCGCGCGCTCCCGACCACACTGACGAGACGATCGAGCGTCTCCGCCCATCCCTCTTCCATTCCCTCGGCGAATCCCTCGACGACGCTCACGAGCCGCGCATTCACCGTGACGCGCGTCTTCGCGTCAACCTCCGCGAACGCCACGGTGATCACGACCTCGGCCATCGAATTTCCGCCGGCGTCGAACGTCTGCAGCGTGAACACGAGCCGCTCGTTCTCCGCGATCTCGTGATACGCGCCTTTGTTCGAGTACGTGACGCCGTCGGGCACGCGCATGTCGATGCGGATCGAACTCGTGCGTCGTGATCGTGAAGCCGCCGGGACGGCCGCTCTCCTCTCAGGATGCCGGTGGAGCGGCGGCCGCCGCTCCACCGTTGATCATTCTCGTCAGGATGCTTCCGTACCCTGGGGCGGAGTCGCATCCGCTCCGAATCCGAAGTGCTTGCGAATGCGCTCGCGCAGCCGCGCGCGCGCCTGTTCGCGCTCCTCGCGCGTTCGGTGGCGGCGCGAGCCGCCGCCGTGCCAGCCGCCGAAGAGGATGCGCGCCAGCGCGAGGATGCCGAGGGCCTGCCAGAACGTGATCAGCTTGAAGCCGAAGAGCGGCGGCAGGAGCCAGTTCCACAGCGCCCTGACGACTGTGCCGCCGAGGAACGTGAAGAGGGCGATGGCGACAATGCCGAGCAGGATGGCGGGAACGATGTATCGGGGTGTGAATCTCATTGGAGTCTCCTCATTCATTCGTGATTTCGTCGTAGATGTGTTGCAGCCGCTTGCGCAGATGCAGGACCGCGTAGCGTTTGCGCGAGAGCAGCGTGTTCACGCCGACTCCCGTCTCCACCGCGATCTCCTTGAAGCTGCGTCCTTCCAACTCATGCGCGACGAACACGTCGCGCTGTTCCTTCGGTAACTCGTCGAACGCCGCGCGCAGCTCTTCGAGCAGGAGGCCGCGCACGTACGACGCTTCCGGTCCGGCGTCGCTCGACGGCAGCAGCGCTTCGAGGTCGAGCACGTCGTCGTCATCGAGCTCGATGCTGCGCTTGCGAAAGAGATCGGTGATGCGATTGCGCGCGACCCGGAACAGCCAGCCGGTGAGGTGATCGATCGGCATGAGGAAGCGATTGGCCTCGACCAGCTTGTAGAAGACGTCCTGCAGCACGTCCTCGGCATCGCGCAGGTCCGGCACGCGACGGCGGATGAACTGGAGCAGGCGCGATTGCTCGCGGCTGACCACGTCCGTGATCCTGTCGTTCTGTGCCATCGCGTTCATCATCCACATACGGAGACGAATGGGACGCGCGGATATTGTGGATGGCGGATGGCGGATGGCGGATGGCAGCTTCGCTGATTCGCCGCCCATCCAGGTTTCTGCCATCCGCGATGTGCCATCCGCCATCGGCGCAGCCGCCAACCGCCATCCGCCATCTGCCATCTGCCATCGGCCATCGGCCATCTGCCACCCGCCATCGGCGCAGCCGCAAGCGTCCATCCGCGCAGCGAGCTATACTTCCTTCTATCCAAAAAGCGAAAAGGAGTGGCTCAATGCTCAAGCCCGGGCGCATCGTCCTTTTTCTCCTCGCACTGGCGTCGCCTCTCAGCGCGCAATCGATCAAAGGAAGAGTCGTGCTGCAGCAGGACGACTCGCCGCTTCCCGGCGTGACGGTCTCGGTTCCGGATTGGGGACTGTCGGCGGTCACGGACGTCGACGGGCATTACGCGATCGACGCGACGGGCCGCAACGGAACGGTGCGCGTCGTCGCGTCGCTGCTGGGATTTCAGACGCACGGCGAGACGGTCGTCGTCGCGCCGGGTCACGACGTCGTGCAGAACTTCTCGCTGCACGTGCAGTACGGACAGGAGATCACGGTCGGCTCGCGCGCGATCGGCGCGGAGCAGGAAAAAGCGGTTCCCGTCGACGTGATCCCGCAGGAGCAGATCGAGACCGCGCCGTCGACGGAGACGAACCAGATCCTGCAGACGCTCGCGCCGTCGTTCAACTTCCCGCGGCCGACGATCAGCGACGGCACGGACAGCGTGCGTCCGGCGACGCTGCGCGGGCTCGGACCCGATCAGCTGCTGGTGATGATGAACGGCAAGCGCCGCCACGCGAGCGCGCTCGTGAATGCGAACAACACGGTCGGGCGCGGATCGAGCGGCGTCGATCTCAACGCCATTCCGTCGTCGGCGATCGAGAGCATCGAGATCCTGCGCGACGGCGCGGCCGCGCAATACGGATCGGATGCGATCGCGGGCGTGATCAATCTGGTGATGAAGTCGTCGCCCGAGCCGCTGAAGGTCGACGTGAAAGGCGGAACGACGACGCACAGCGACGGCGAGATGCTCGACCTTTCATTGAGCGGTGGCTGGGCGATCGGACGCGGCGCATTGTTCGTCGCGGGCGAGCATCGCACGCGCTATGAAACGAATCGCGCGAATCCCGATCTGCGCGACCAGCTCGTCGCCGGCGACGCCGGCCACAACATCATCGGGCAGCCGAACACCCACTGGGGCGACTCGTACGCGCGCGACATGCTGCTGTTCACAAATCTCAATCTGCCGATGACCGCGGACGGCAAACAGATTTTCTATGCGTTCGGCGGATACAGCCTGCGCCACGGATCGCACGGCGGCAACTACCGGCGCGCGATCGACGCGAACAACTGGCGGCAGATTTATCCGGTCGGATTTCTTCCGCTGATCCAGCCGCGCGTGGCCGACACCGCGCTGACCGCCGGCGCGCGCGGACAGCTCGCAACCTGGTACTACGACCTCAGCGCCGGCTACGGCCGCAACCGATTCGCGTTCTACGTCACCGACTCGCTCAACGCATCCCTCGGACCAACGCTCCCGCCGAATCAGACGCGCTTCTACAACGGCTCGCTCGGCGACAAGCAAATCACCGTCAATCTCGACGCGTCGCGCGCGTACAAAGCCGGCTTCGCCGGTCCGCTGAACGTTGCGTGGGGCGCGGAGTATCGCCGCGACTCGTTCGAAGAGCACGCCGGCGAGCCGAGCTCGTACATCAACGGCGGCGTGCCGAATCAAGCCGGCGGACGCGCGGCCGCGGGCGCGCAGGTGTTCCCCGGATTTCAGCCGTCGAATGAAGTCGACGTGTCGCGCAACAGCAAGGCGGTCTACGCCGATCTCGAGGCCGACGTGCACGCGAAATTCCGCCTCGGGCTCGCCGGACGCTACGAAAACTTCAGCGACTTCGGCAGCACGACCAACGGCAAGATCACGGCGCGCTTCTCGCCGGTCAAGCAACTGATCTTCCGCGGCTCGGCGAGCAGCGGCTTCCGCGCGCCGTCGCTCAGCCAGGGCTTCTGGTCGGCGATCAGCACGAACTTCATTCCCAACAGCCAGGGTGTCGTCGAAGCCGTGCAAGTCGGCACGTTCCGCGTCAACGCACCGATCTCCCGCGCCCTCGGCGCACGCGATCTGAAGCCCGAGAATTCGAAGAACCTCAGCGCGGGATTCGTGTGGCAGCCGCTGTCGAACCTCGAATTCACCGCCGACTACTTCCATATCGACATTGACGACCGCATCGTCTACTCCGGCAACTTCAATCAGACTTCGTTGCAGCCGATCCTCGAGCCGTTCGGCGTCGGCGGCGTGCGCTTCTTGACGAACGCGATCGACACCGAGACGAACGGCTACGACCTCGTCGCGAACTATCAGCGTCCGTTCATCGGCGGACGCGTTGATCTCTCCGCGGCGTACAGCAACAACAAAACGGAAGTGACGAACGTGCAGCCGACGCCGGGACCGCTGCAGAATTTCGGCGCGACGCTGTTCGACCGGCAGGAGCTGCGGCGATTCGAATGCGGACAGCCGCGCGACAACGTTCGCCTGATGCAGAGCTGGAACCGCTCGGGCTGGAACGTGACGCTGCGCGAGGCGCGCTACGGCGAGTACTGCAGCCTCACGCTTCTGGCGGCCGACGATCAAACGTACGCGGCGGAATGGGTCGCCGACGCGGAGCTCTCGTATCGATGGCAGCAGTACACGCTGGCGATCGGCGCCGAGAATTTGTTCGACAACTTCCCCGACCGCAATTTCCTCTTCCGTCCCGGCACGACGAACGTGCTCGCGCAGCAGGCGGGTGCGGGCGGAACGAACTCCTATCCGATCAACTCCGCGTTCGGCATGAACGGACGGTTCGTCTACACGCGCGTGACGTACCGATTCTAAGGACGGCGTTCTTAAGTGAACGTCCACGGCGCGTACACGTACGCGAGCCTTTCCGGCTCGCGTACGCCTTCCGCACGCATCAGCGCTTCGCTTTCCTCGATGAGCGCGCGCTCGCCTGTCAGCTCGCCGAGGCGGCGCTGCACGACGGAATGATGGAAGCGCATCTCCGCTTCGCCGAAACGACGCGCAGCGGATTGCAATCGACGGATCGCTGACTGTTTGTCTCTGCGACGCACGTCGATTCCCGCGCGCAGCAGCTCCGCGAGCGCGTGGCCCCAATGCGTCCGCTCGCGCTCGATCAGGAGCGCCGTGCGCTCCGCTTCGCCGAGAAGTCGCCGGCATTCTTCGGGCGTCTCCGTTCCTTCGTCGATCGCTGCGAGCGCGGAGCGTCCGCGAAGATCGAGCATGCTGATGTTGGTGAACTGCACGTGCAGCGAGAGCGCGGCTTTCATCGCCGGCCAGCGCTGCTCGACGCCGATCCATGCATGCGAGCCGTGATGTTCGTAGATCGCGATGTCCGCCATCGCCCACAGCTCCCACATGTAATGGACCTGCGAGCCGGCCTGCGACCAGCGGGTGAACGCGTCGTGCGAGACGTCGCGCGCCTCCCGCGTGTCGCCGGCGTTGAGGTAGACGAAGTGCGAGTGCAGTCCGCGGAACATCGTCAGCGCGTAGAGGTCGCCGCGCTCCTGCGCGTCGTTGACGAGATGCGGATAACGCGCGGCCATCTCTTTCATTTCGCCGAGGTAAAGGAGACAGTAGAAGGAGAAAAAGCGCGCGCTGTCGAGCTCCCACGTCACGCCGGTGCAGCCGTCGAGCAGGATCCGTTCGGCGGCCACCGACGCTTCGAATCCCTCTCGCCAGCGCCCTTCGAGAAATCCGCAGATGCCTTCGATCAGCGCGAGCAGTCCGCTGGCGTACGCGGAGTTCGCGCGCTCGACGAGCTCGCGCGCATACGCGCGCAGCTTCGTGGTCTTGCGCCGCGCGCGCGAGCCGCGGACGGCGCTGTATCCCGCTTCCATGCACATCGCCCGCGCCGCGCGATGCAGCTCTCCGGCGTTGAGCGCGCCGAGCGCGTGATGCGTTTGAAAGACGGCGCCGCGCATCGTGTCGACGACTCCGAGGCCGACGGAGACGGACCAACAGGTATCGACGCGCATCAACAGCTCGGGACGGATGCTGATCTCGTCGCGCTCGCGAAATCTTTTTCCGCGCAATGCAAGACGCGCGCGTCCGAGGAGGATCGAGAACATCATCCCGCGCCGCGTTTTCGGCAGGCGCATGCCGACCGAGTTCAGCACGCTTTCGACGACGCGCAGCCCTTCGTCGATGTGGCCGGTGAAGAGGAGTTGCTGCGCGGCTTTGTGTCGCAGCTCCAACCGTTCGCGAAGCGAGAGTCCGGTGACGGCGAGGTACGTCGCCGCCGCTTCCGCTCCGCGTCCCGCGTTGGTCAGCGCGTCGCCAAGCTTTACCTGCAGTTGCGCGAGGCGGTTCGACTCCGGCGCGATGAGATCGAGCGCGCGTCGATACAAACGCGCGGCGCGGTCGAACGCCAGCACGCGCTCCGCTTCTCCGGCCGCGACGATCGTGTACTCGATCGCGCGCTCTTCTTCGCCGCCGGCGATGAAGTGATCGGCCAGCATTTCCGCGTCGGCTCCGCCGCCCGCTTCGAATGCGGCGGCGAGACGTCGGTGATGATCGCGGCGCACTTCGTCGTCGAGGAAGCGCACGACCGTCTCGCGGATGCGGTCGTGATAGGTCTCGATCTCGACCTCGCCTTCCGTCTCACGCGTGCGGATGAGATGTTCGGTTCGCAGCAGCGCCAGCGCCGCCTCGGCGTCGCCGACCGGTTGCGCTGTGGAGCGGCGGCCGCTTCGGGCGCCGGGATCTCGCGAGTAATCGGCGGCCGACGCGGCCGCCGCTCCACTTTCGCTGGCCGCACGTTTGAGAATGCGCGCCGGCACGGGCTGTCCGTTCACCGACACGAGCTGCAGCAATCGCTCGGCGTCGGGTGGGAGTCGCTCCAGACGCGGTCGAATCATTTCCGCGAGCGAGACTTTCCGCTGCAGCAGCGTCTCGCCTTCGGCTTCCGCCGATCGCACCAATTCGTCGATGAAGAACGGACTGCCGCCCGCCTCGGCGGCGATGCTCGCGGCGACCGCGCTGAAGCGCGGCGCGCGATCCTTCAGCAGCGCGGACGCGAGCTCCTGCGACTCTTCGACGGAGAGCTGATCGACTGTCAACTCACGGACGTTCATCTGCCGCAGCGTCTCTTCCGCGCGGAACGCGCGCAGGAACGGACTGCTGTTCACTTCGTCGCTGCGATACGACGCGATGAACAGAATCGACGGCGCGTCGCGTCCGCGCACGATGTATGCGAGCAGGTCCGCGCTGTCGACGTCGCCCCACTGCAGGTCGTCGACAAACAGGACGGCCGGCTCCTTGTCGCCGAGGCGTGCGAAGAGATCGCGAAGGGCAGCGAAGGCGCGGCGGCGCAGCTCCTGCGAGTCGGGAACGGCGGCCGCGCGACGTCGCGAAGGCACGAGATCTTCGAGCTGCCGCAGCACCGGAAACAACTGCGCCAGCGAGAAAATATCGCGCGGCAACAGCGCCTCGGCCTCACCGCGCGGAAGGCGCAGCAAGTGGCGCGCGAGCGCGTCGATCAGGCTGTCGAGTCCCTTGTACGGCACCGACTCGCGCTCGAAGCAGCGGCCAGTGAGGATCGCCGCGCGCGGATGCTCCTGCCGCACGTCGTCGAGAAAGCGCCGAGCAAGCGACGTCTTGCCGATGCCGGAGAGGCCGTGCAGGCAGACCGTCACGCCGTTGCCGGCGAGCGTTTCGTCGAATGCCGCGCGCAACTCGCTCAGCTGCGCGTCGCGGCCGATGAAGAGCGTGCCGGGCGCAGTCGAGCGCACGGACTTTGTCTTTGCGACGCGGAACCACGACGTCGCGAGCCGCTGCAGGATTTCTTCGGCGCGCGGACGCTGCGACGGATCGCCTTGCAGCAGATCGCGGCAGAGCGCGTCGAGATGCCGCGGCACTCCGGACGCGAAACGGCTCGGCAACGGCGGATCGTCGGTCTGCTTCGCGGCGAGCAGCTCGAGGAAATTGCCGCCGTACGGAAGATCGCCGGTCAGACATTGAAAGAGCATCACGCCGGCGCTGTACCAGTCGCTGGCCGGCGTGAGCGGAAGTCCCGCGGCCTGTTCCGGCGACATGTACGCCGGCGTGCCGACGACCTGCAGGCTCTGCGTCGTGTCGGTGGCGATCTCCATCAACAGGCCGAAGTCGAGCAGCACGACGCGGCCCGTCGCGGAGACGAGCACATTCGATGGTTTGAGATCGCGATGAATGTTTCCCGCGCGATGCAGTGCGGCAACGCCTTCGACGAGCTGCGGGAGCGCGGCTTCGAGTCGCTCGATGTGCGCGGGCGAAGGCGGCGGCCCGTGAAGCTGGCGCGCGACTGCCGGCAGAAGCAGCGGATCATCGAGTCGCGCGGTCACGTCGTCGAGGAACCTGCCTCCCAGAACGTGCTCGATGAACTGCTTGCCGCTGACGAGCTCCATCGTGAAGAACCATTCGTCGGAGTCGGAGACGAGCTCGTAGAGCTGCACGAGATTCGGATGGGTGATGTCGGTGAGCGAGCGGAATTCGCGTTTGAAGCGATAGAGCGAGTCCGGCGTGAAGTGTCGCAGCGTCTTCAGCGCGACGACGGAATCGCTGCGAACGTCGCGCGCCTCGTAGACGACACCGAACCCCCCTTCGCCGAGCCGGCGCTGAATGACGAAGCGTTCGGTTCCGCGGAATTCCATAGCGAGGGGATGCCGGTAGTATAGGCCCCACGTGAAGTTGAATCGGTGGGACGCGTTCGCGCTGCCGGCGCTGGCGCTGCTGGTGACGATCGTCCTCGCCGCGTCGTGGGCGCGCTGGCTCGATCCGATTCTCGACTCCGGCCGCGATCTCTACATCCCGGAAAAACTCGTCACCGGGAAAGTGCTGTACCGCGACTTTCAGTATTACTACCCGCCGGTCGCGCCTTATCTGCTGGCGCTCGGAACGCTGATCGCCGGCTCCGATCTCGCCGGCTACACGTTCCTCGGCATCGCGATCGGCATCACGGCGATGCTCGCTCTGTATTTGCTCGTGCGCGAGCTCGCGGGAACGCTGGCCGCGACAATTGCGAGTGCGATGTTCGTGACGCTCAGCCTCACCGCGGCGACGAACTGGGGCTCGAACTTCATCTTCCCGTACGCGCACGCGGCGACCGTCGGGATGATGTTTCTCGTTTTGTACCTCGCGTTCATGGCGCGATTTCTCTTCCGGACCCAGGCGACGAGAGACTGGTCGATCGCCATTGCCTGCGGCATTCTCGCGGCGGGATCGAAGCTGGAGCTGGCAACGCTGTTCGCCGTGTCGCTGGTGTATGTCATCGCCATCCACCGTCCGCTGCGGAAGTTGGTGCTCGCGAGCGTCGCCGCGATCGTAGGATCGCTGGCGCTCGCGTGGATCGCGTTCAGCGGCGGCGGCCCCGGCCATCACTGGCTGTGGGACAACATCTTTTTGCTGACACGGCAGCAGCGATCGATCGGCTTCTACGCCAACGTGCAGGGAACGAATCACATCGGCCCGAACGCGTTGCGCAGTCTCCTCGGCGCAGCAATCGTGATCGCCTTCGTGCTCTTGCTACGTGTGGCGACCGCTGCCCTCAGCGGTCGCGGTGCCGCTGAGGGCAGCGGCACCCACAAAGTCATCCTGACGCTCGTCGTCATCGCACTCGCCGTACTCTCGTTTTACGGAGGCGACGATAAATTCTTCCGCGCGTGGGCGCTTCTGCAGCTCGCGCTCATCCCGCTGGCGCTACGTAAACTGCGAACGCCCCTTCCATTTCTCCTCATCGCATCGCTGCTGATGTCGCTGCGCATCTTTCTCAACCTCACGCCCGATTGGTACGGCTTCTCGCTCATCGTTCCGCTGTACGCGCTCATCGCGTATGTGCTGTTCGAGCTGCTTCCCGCCAACGGCGTGTATTCGAAACGCGTCGCGCTCGCGTGGCTGCCGCTCCTCGCGATCCTCATCGTTCGCACGCAGATCCATCAGCGTTCCATCTGGTCGCACTGCGTGTATCCGGTCACGACGAGTCGCGGGACCTATTTCGATTGGTCCAAAGACCGAGCGGACATCGTGCAGGACTTCGTGCGCGGCGCGGGCGGAGCGCACAGCCTCGTCGTGATCCCGGAGTCGCCGACGCTGAACTACTTCGCGCGCGTCGACAATCCGCTGTCGTATCAGATGTTCACGCCGTTCATCAGCGACATGGACTGGCTGGAACGCGACATGATCGCCGAGTTCGACGCCCGCAAGCCGGACTACCTCGCGTTCGTGAGCCGCCCTGTCAACGAGTTCGGCTACCGCGGCTTCGGCATCGACTACAACCGCGCGCTGGCCGCGTACATCCGCTCGCACTACGGCGTCGCGCGCGTGTGGCAGCGGCCGCGGTTCTCGCTCGTATTGATGAAGCGCCGCGTGTAGGGCAGGTTTTCTAACCTGCCCCCCCGGGAGGCAGGCTGGAAAGCCTGCCCCACACGACATCTTCAAGTTCGCGCAAAGCATTCCGCTGTCGATGGACGACTCGGTGTAGGGCAGGTTTTCTAACCTGCCCCCCGGAGCGCAGGCTGGAAAGCCTGCGCCACACCGGAACTACAATCACCGCGCTTGAACGCCATCAACATCGAAGACCTCCGCCTCGCCGCGAAACGGCGACTGCCGCGCGCGGTGTTCGACTACATCGACGGCGGCGCGGAGACGGAGCGGACGATGTGCGAGAACTCGCGCGTGTTCGACGACGTGATCCTCCGTCCGCGCTCCGGCGTCGCCACGTATCAGTGCGATCTCACCACGAACGTCCTCGGCGAAAAGACCGCGCTGCCGCTGATCCTCGCGCCGGTCGGCAGCTCGCGCATGTTCTATCCGCGCGGCGAAGAAGTCGCGGCGCGCGTCGCGGGCGAAGCGGGGACGATCTACGCGCTGTCGACGCTCGCCGGCTGCGCCGTCGAAGACGTGAAGGCGGCGACGCGCGGGCCGGTCTGGTATCAGCTGTACATCATCGGCGGCCGCGACGTGGCCACTGCCGCGATCGAGCGCGCGAAAAACGCCGGCTGCTTGGCGCTCGCGGTCACGATCGATACGCCGGTCGTCGGCATGCGCGAGCGCGACTTGCGCAACGGCGTGCGCGAAGTCGTGTCGGGCAAGTACTTCCAGATGTTTCCGCACCTCTTCCAATTTCTCGCACGTCCGCGCTGGCTCGCCGCGTACCTGCGCGACGGCGGCCTGATGAAGTTCCCGAACATCGTGCTGAAGGACGGACCGATGCCATACGCCGACGTCGGCGCGGCGCTGGCGAACGCGATGGTGTCGTGGGACGACTTCCCGTGGATTCGCGACGCGTGGAAGGGACCGATCATCGCGAAGGGCGTGCACACCGCCGACGACGCGCGGCGCGCGATCGATCACGGCGCGAATGCGGTCGTCGTCTCGAATCACGGCGGCCGGCAACTCGACGGCGTTGCTGCGTCGCTGCGCGTGTTGCCCGAAGTCATCGCCGCGGTGAACGGACAGATCGAAGTGCTCTTCGACAGCGGCATTCGCCGAGGGAGCGACGTCGTGAAAGCGCTCTGCCTCGGCGCGCGCGCCGTGCTCGTCGGCCGCGCCTACGCATACGGACTCGGCGCGTCCGGAGGCGCGGGCGTCAAGCGCGCCATCGACATTCTCCGCGCCGACATCCTCCGCACGATGCAGCTCCTCGGATGCCCGTCGGTGCGCGATCTCGATCGCTCATTTGTGAACGTACCGCAAGAGTGGCTGATGCATAATTGAGGCAATCCGTCGAGAGGGAGGCCCGCATGCATCGCCTGTTCACCGGGATAGCCCTGGCTCTGCTCACTCCGATCGTCGCCAGCGCGCAGCATTTTCATCATCACTACGAAGCATCGCCGGACGACAACCGCCGTCCGTCCCCTTGCGCCGATCGCTACGCCGAGCCGGTGCTCGACGCGAGCATCCGCAGAGTGCCGTGGAAAGTGTCGACGTCGAACAAAGACGCGCAGGCGTTCTTCGAGCAGGGGATCACGCTGCTCTACGGCTTCAACTACGAAGGCGCGATGCAGAACTTCCGCGCCGCGAGGCGACGCGATCCCGAACTGGCGATGGCGTCGTGGGGGATCGCGCTCGGCGCCGGTCCGAACCTCAACATCACGATGGACGGACCGTGCGGCGACGAGGCGATGAACGCCAGTGAAGCCGCACGCGGGCTCGCCGAACAGCAGCACAAGAGCGGAAAGATCACGGAGCTCGAATACCGGATAATCCTGGCGCTGCCGCCGCGCTACGCCGGCAGGACGATCCACGCAGTCGACTATGCCGTGGCGATGCGCAAGGTCTGGGATCGATTTCCGTCCGACGCGAACATCGCCGCGCTCTATGCCGAGAGCCTCATGGATCTGCGGCCGTGGGCGCTGTTCAACGTCGCCAAACAGCCGGCCATCGACACGAACCATGTCCTTCACGTGTTGAGCAGCGCGCTCGTGAAAAATCCGAAAGCAGTCGGCGCGAACCACTATTGGATCCACGCAGTCGAAGCGGGACCGAATCCCGGCAGCGCGAAGGCGAGCGCCGATTTTCTCAGCCACGACGTGCCGGGCTCCGGCCATCTGCTGCACATGCCGTCGCACACGTATCAACTGATCGGCGACTACGGCAGCGCCTTCGACATCAACAAGAAAGCCGTCGACGTCGACATCGCGCAATACGGCAAAGCCTGCGCGGGAACGTTCGAGCAGTACTCGAAGAATCCGCATTGCCTGCAGTGGTACTTCGGACACTACGCCGCGCACAATCACTACTTCCGCGCCGTCGCGGGCGCGTTTCTCGGACGGCGCGTCGACTCGCTGCAGAGCGCGCGCGACACCGAAACGCACGTCCAGCATTTCGTCGCCAACGAGCCGGGGCTGCAGCGCTACATGACCGCGCCGCTCATGCTCATGGTCGCGCAACATGCATGGGACGCCGTGCTCAAAGAGCCGGAGCCGCCGGAGTCGTGCTACAGCGAGCCGTTCACACCGACCGGTTGCCGCATCCTCCGCTCGATCTGGTACTGGGCGCGCGGCATGGCACACGCCGCGAAAGGAAGTCCGGACATCGCGAGAGACGACTACCGCGAGTCAACCGACGAGCAGGCGAAAATCCTCCCGCCCGGCCCGACCGGCTGGGGCAACAACAACGCCTCCTCGGTGCTCACGATCGCGAACGAACAGCTACTCGCGCGCGTGGCCTGGGCCGAAAACAGACGCGACGCGGCGATCGAACATTTGAAGCTCGCCGTCACCGCCGAAGACGCGCTCGTCTACGACGAACCGCCGCAATGGGTCCATCCGTCGCGCCAATCCCTCGGCGGCGCCTATCTCGCGATGAAGCGCTACGACGACGCGCGGAGCGTCTTCAAGAAAGACCTCGAGATCCACACGGCCAACGGCCGCTCGCTCTACGGCCTCTATCGCGCGCTGTTGCACATCGACCCGCCGGAAGCCGAGAAGAAGAAAGCGGACTACGAGAAAGCGTGGACGCGCGCCGACTACAAGATGACCGACGCGGAGCTTTGGTAAGCGCCGGCTTCTGTTTGCCGCACGCTGATGTTAACCGCCCGGTTCGAGCAGTAGCCGATCAGCCCAATAGCCTGGACGTTTGTTCTGCTGTGCAACAGCAACGATGAATAATTCCTGCGGCTCTACAACATACATGAGGCTGTAAGGGAACCGCACGAGTACCTTGGCTCTGACACCATATTCGATGACTGGTGCTATTTCCGGATACTGCTCGATGTATTTCGCTGCCGCCTTGATTTCAGCGAGGAACCGATCCCCCAGGCCCGACGCCTTCCCGTCGTAATACGCCACGGCTTCCGTGAGTTCAGCGTCTGCCGCCTCATGAAAGCGTGACTTCATCCACGCGACCGTGCGTCCAATCTAGCGAATACCTGTTCCGATGGAGTAGAAGTGGCAGTGCCAGCTTTTAACTGTTGATATCGTCGTGCCGCTTCCTCCACCCACAATTGCTCATACTCGTCGGGATTCAAGTCATCGAGGCTATCGAGCAGGCGCTTCGCTAGCGCAGCCCGCGATTCGATACTCATCTGCAGCGCTTCCGAGGCTATCTCTTCAAGCTTCCGTTCCATGACTGAATTCTATCGCTGTCGAGGCAGACGCGTGCTCCGCGGCAACCGCCTGCCGCAGACGTCGGCACGTCCCGCGCGTAGCCGTCGAGCGTTTCGTATTTCGCGGGATCGTACGCGGAGAGATCGCTTTTGCCGGAGCCGACGTAATCAAAGACGACGACGCGGTAGTCGCGAGCGAATACCGGCGCGACGAAGCGCCACATGTGCTGAACCCGAACCCGCGACCGGCCTGCTACACGTGCGGCGGACGCGGAGGCACCGGCGGAATCGGCGGCACGGGCGGGACCGGCATCGACTCCGTCCCGGGACCGCCCATCTCGGAGAGCGGCTTGTCCGCGTCTTCCTCCGCTCCTCGCGCGACGACTCCGCCGTTCCGCACCGCCTTCTTGACGGCCGGGTCTCCCCAGTACGTAATCCCTCCGCCCGATTCGACGGCAGCGGACAGCGACTTGCGTGAGGTCGTGAAGATGCGTCCGCCCGAGTAAATCGCGGCGTGGACGGTGTCGGCGGCGACCGCACGAATGTCGATCATCCCACCCTGCTCGACGGCGGCATCGATCGACGATTGCGCGGGAAACTCGCCGGCCGCCTGCACGATCCCACCGTTGGAGACCGCGACGCCGTCGAGACGCGGCGTGACGACTTCAATCTGCCGGCGCTCTTCGTGATGACATGAGCTCACGCCGTGCTCGATGATCAGCCGCTCCTCGCGCACCGAGACGCGCGCGCACTCAAGGCCGCCGCTGACGAGGGAGACACGCTGGACCGCGCCGTAGCGCACGATGACGTGGCCTCCGTCGTTCAACTCGACCGTTCGAAATTCGCCGACGGGGATGTCCGTCGCGGCGGCGACAGACAACGCAACGACGAGAGACGCGAACAAAGACACGATCCGCATGGTGTCGCTCCTTAGGGATAAGGACGCATGTCTGGCGAATTGGTTAGGGCGACTGCTTCAGCTCGACGACGATCAGATGAATCGTCGTCTTGCCGATGTTCTCCGCCCAATGCGTGAGCGGATCGCGATAGATGACGTCGCCCGCTTTGTACGTCGCTTCGCTGGTCTTGCCGTCCGGAGTGTGGCTGCGCGCGCGTCCGCCCGACAACACGTAAATGATCGACGACGGATGCGAGTGCATCTGTTCCTTGTCGCCCGGATGCAGCGTCGCCTCGAACACGCGCACCTTCTCGTTGTCGAGCTTCACCTTGATCGTTTTCGGATTCACCTTCGCGGCATCCTGCGCGGACGCCGTCAGCGCGAACAGTGCGATCGATCCGGCGATGAGCAATCGTCCGAGGGTGCTCATCGTCCCGCCTTTGCGATCATCGGCGCGAAGAAGCCTTCGTACCAGTCGGAGGAGCTCGCGGTCATGTGATCGAGGAATTCGGTCGCCACCTGCTCGAGATTTCGGTACAGCTTCGGGTTTCTCTGCGCCGCGCGGACCTCGGGGATCAGGAGGCGGATCTTCTCCCACACGAATAGCATCTCCAGGTTCGACGCGTAGAAGAGCTCCGCGTTCAACACGCCGCTCGCGACGAGCGACGCCGCCATCTCCCAATATGTCACGACCATCCGGTACGACGCGTTCTCGTCGCTTCCCGGCGGCACGAGCTTCAGCCACTCCTCGCGCGATTGAAACTGCGGCGCGCCGCCGAACCACTTGCGCGCATCGCGCAGGCGCGGCTCGCGGCGCAGGTCGTACAGCTTGAGAATGAGATTCGCGTCTTCGTACGTCGCCGGACTTTTCATCACTCGACTCCTATTTCGTACTCTGCGGCTTTTGAATGCGCTTGTGCGTGTCGCTCACCACCATCATCGCTGCCGAACCGTACCAGAGCGTGAGATCGGGGACGAACACTCCCGCCTTCACCGCCGGATCGAGCACCACCAGCTTGTCCGCCTCTTCGATCGTCGCGACATTGAAGATGTACAGACCGCGCCACGCCTTGTCATTCGTTCCGAACGGACCGGCAACGGCGAGCTTCCCTTCGTCCGCGAGGCGCGAGATGTTCGCGAAATGACCGGCGAAGATTTCCTCGCGTTCCTTCCCCTTGATCTCCGCATCCTTCGGTCCGGTCTTGAGGATGCAGAGCACGAACGTCTTCATCCCGCGCTCATCGGCGCCGAGTTTCTTCGCAAGGTCGGGATCGAAGGCAGGCTCGCCGGCGATGGCGGAAATGCAAATGAGCGCGAGAACAAAGAGCAAGATCGGCGTGCGTTTCATGAGCGTCACTATACGGTGCGGCGAGCGCCAGCCGTCACCGCCACCAATTCTCGAGCTTCAGTCCCGAGACGCGGCGGAACTCACGCTCGTTGTTCGAGACGAGCGTCAGCCTGCGCGCGACGGCTTGCGACGCGATGAGCGTATCCAGCGGACCGATCGGCGTGCCGGCGCGCTCCAGCTTCGCGCGCACACCTGCATACGCGATCGCATCAAGGGAGGTGAATTCGATCAGGGTAATCGGACGAAGAAAGTTCTCGACCAGGTGCAGAGTCTTGACCGGAGCCGAGCTTTTCGCGGCGCCGGTGCGAAGCTCCGCTTCCGTGATCACGCTGACGACCACATCTTCTCGTGCGGTTGAAAGCAGCCGCTGCACGACATGTTCATTCTGCTTGAGAGCGTAGATACACGTGTCGGTATCCAGCAAAAACCTCATCGGCTCAGAGCTTCCGGCGTTTCTCGACGTTGCCCTGCGCAGGCCGCTCGAAGTCCTCGGGCACACCGGTAAACGATTCGACATACCCCGCCGGCCATTCGCGCACGGGCTCCAGAATCACGGCGCCGCCCTCTCGATGCACGAGCACGGTGTCGGTATCGAATCGGAATTCCTTCGGGAGACGCACGGCCTGACTCCTTCCGGTCCTGAAAACGCGAGCGATTTGCCGTTTCGGTGAATCCTTGGCCATGGTAGCTATCAATGGTAGGTCTCATGGATGAGATGTCAAGTCGAGAAGCACGGCGGAAGGAACCAGCTGGTCAGCGCGACAACCAGCCCAGAACGATCTCGACCGACCGCCGGTCTCCGCGCGTGATGCTGCTGCGCGAGCTCGCGGGCGCGCTGCGGATGTGAGGTACTGAGCTATGAGCTACTGATTGAGGCGCGGACTGTGTCCCGTCCACCGCTTGTATGCGCGGGAGAAGGCGGCGGGATCGGAGAAACCGAGGAGGTAGGCGGTCTCGTTGACCGCCAACTTCTGCGTGCTGAGGTATTGGTTGGCCATCGTGCGGCGCAGCTCGTTCAGCACCTGCGTGAACGTCACGCCTTCGGCTCTCAGCTTGCGGAAGAGCGTGTGGCGGCCCATGCCGAGCTTGCACGCCACCGCGTCGACGCTGGCGTTGTCGGTGTGCAGGAGAGTCGCGAGCAGCGCCTCGACGCGGCCACGTGTGGAGCTCGCGTGCTCGATGCGCTGCCGCTGCGTCTCCGCGCGCGTCTTCACGATCTCGAGCACGGATTGCGACGGCGCCGCCGCGAGCTGGTCCAGCCATCGCGCGTCGCCGATCACTGCATAGCAGTCGCTGCGAAAGACGAGCGGCATGCGGAAGATGCGGTCGTACTCGGCGCGATACGGCGGCTCGGCATGGATGAAGTGAATCGCCCGGAAGAATTCCGTTCCGCCGAAAATACGGCGCGCCGCGCAGACGGCGCGCGCGCAACTCGACTCCGCACCCTCCGGAAAGTCGTCGTGGCCCGTGTCGACAATGCGGACCTCGTCCCCATTCCGCGTCATCTGATAGCGATCGCTGTTCGCGGCAGGACCGTCCGCGAGCGCCAGCCGCATCGTCGGCGAGTAAACGCCCATCATGCAGGCGAACGTGCTCTCCATCCCTTCGTCCGACTCGCCGAAGTGCAGTGCGAACGCCGCATCGCCGGACAACTCCTTGCCGGCTTTCATCAGCGCGACGTACGTGGCGAACGGAAGGCGATTCTCGATGTCGCTCAATTCGTGGAGGTCGAGGGCGGAGCGTTCGACGAGCTGCGCGTGACTGCAACCCTTCGAGAGCGCGAAGTCCATCAACGCGCGCACGGCGGACGCGGCAACCGTGCGCTCGCTGCAACCGGCGATCATGCTTTTGTCACGCGGCGTCATGTCGATCGATGTTCGTCAAGCTTAAGGTACTCGCATGACGATCGACGCGGAAATGTCGCCAAAGTTCAAGGCCAGGCTTGCCGGATTTTTCTACGTGCTGATGCTGCCGATCGGCGCGCTCCAGGTGGCGTTCGGACGTCTTCCTGCATCGAGCGGCGCAGCGTCGTATGCGGCCAACATCCTCGCGCATCCATCGGCGGTCTACGCCGCATTTGCCACCGACTTGCTCGTCATCGCGTCCTACATTGCGGTCACGGCGCTGCTCTACCAGCTTTTCAAGCCCGTGAACAGCGCGCTCTCGCTGACCGCGGCGTTTTTCAGTCTCATGGGGTGCGCGACGCAGGCAGGTGCGGCGTTGTTTCGCATCGCTCCGCTGACGCTTCTGACCGGAGCCGCCCGGCAGGACGTCGTGACGATCGCGTATCTGCTGTCCAAGCTCTACAGGCCGGCCTACTGCATCGCGATGGTGTTCTTCGGCTTCTACCTCGTCCTGATCGGCTGCCTCATTTTCAAATCGACGTTCATGCCGCGGCTGATCGGCGTGCTGGTGGTGCTCGCCGGCCTCGGAGGAACGACGTTCCTCTGGCCGCCGCTGGCGAGCGCTCTCTGGCCGACCGTCATCATGGGCCTCCTCGCCGCCGGCGAAGGCTCGATGATGTTCTGGCTTCTGATCGCCGGCGTGAACCCGGAGAGATGGATGGAGCGAGCAAAAAACAGTCGCGCTTGCTCCGGGAATAATTCTGTCTAGACTTCAAAGCCGACTTAATAGAAGGAGGCTTTGATGCAGAAAATAGCTCGTCTCTCCCTCGCCGTCCTGCTGCTCATCGCGTCGGTCACGTTCGCGCCGCCGATGAAGGCAGCACCGTGTCAGGACATCTTCACGACGTACTACGACTGTGCCCTAAACGAGGTCGGCCACCGATACATTTTCTGCGGCGGCGGATCGAACACGTCGGGAACGCTGAGCGGCGCGTTCAAGGAAATCGAGACAGACCCGTGCAGCTGCGGCGACTTCAGCGACACGTGGTATCAGTGGAACGGCTCGAGCTGGGTGCTGATCTCCGGTCCGCCGTCGCCGACGTGTTGATCCTGCAATGAGGCGGGTGAGCGGCGACGTGGCACGAGTCGACGCTCACCGCCGTATGCTGCCCGCTGCCGGTCGGATGTTGATGGACTGCGGCTCTCGCATAAACTGATCCGCCGTCGCTCGCCATTCATCACCGCACGCACATCCGGCGAAGCACGAGGAGCATACGAGCATGAAGCCGAAGAACACGATTTGTCTCTGGTTCGACAAGGACGCGGTTGACGCGGCGCGCTTCTACGCCGCCACCTTTCCGGATAGTGAAGTGACCGCTGTTCACAAGGCGCCCGCCGACTACCCAAGTGGGAAGAAGGGCGACGTACTGACAGTGGAGTTCACTGTTCTGGGCATTCCCTGCCTCGGTCTCAACGGCGGCCCGCAGTTCAGGCACAGCGAGGCCTTCTCGTTTCAGATCGCGACGGATGATCAGGAAGAGACGGACCGTTACTGGAATGCGATCGTCAACAATGGAGGAAAGGAAAGCCAATGCGGTTGGTGCAAAGACCGCTGGGGCCTCTCCTGGCAGATCACCCCGCGCGTTCTGACCGACGCGCTCGCGGCCGGCGGCGATGAGGCAAGGCGTGCCTTCGAAGCGATGATGCCGATGCAGAAAATCGATATTGCCGCCATCGAGGCAGCGCGCCGGGGCTGACGACGCTGTAGCCTTCAGTCCTTCGGCGGTTCTTCGTACAATCCGAACTCGTTGCCGACCGGATCGGTGAATGCCGCGAACGCGCCCATACCCGCACCGATCTCAGTGCGCGGCGTGAGCGTGCGTCCGCCCGCGGCGACGATCTGGTCGAGCGTGGCGCGAATGTCGTCCACCATGATGTACGTGCGCGTGCGCTCATCGGGTGTCCGATCGCTCTCCTTCACCCACGTTCCGCTCACCCCGGCCGGATCGTCGAACGCCAGCTCTCCATCGCCGCGCCGCCGGACCTTCCAGCCGAAGATGCGGTGATAAAAGTCCGCGGAGTCTTCCGCCTTGTTCGCGGGTATTTCGAGATAACAGATCTTTCCGTGCATGCTGATGATTCTGGCACTGTAGGACGGTGAAACGTCGTGGAATTCTCAGCGCTCGTGAGTTTGCGCGACCGATCCGCATCGACGCTTCAGACCGGCGTGACTGCTTTCGTCATAGACTGACTGCACATGTCCAAACGAGCGCTGTGGCTCCTGGCCTGCCTGGCTCTCTGTGCGTCGTGCCAGAAGCTTACGCTGTTTCGCGACATGATGTCCCTGCGCGGCCAGATCGCAACGCAGTTCCACGAGGCGCGTGTCCAGGTCAATGTCATCGGCAACGGAACAGTCGTCGTTACGTTCATCAACTCGCCGCTCAACGCCGCATCGGTGGAGGAGAAGCAGAAGCGAGCCGACGAGGTGGCGGCGTTCGTGATGAAGAAACATCAGGTCCCGGAGGTTCGCACCTTTTTCGTTTCGCAACCTGGCGGTGCCGGCGGATCCGTCACTGACCTGGAGCGCTACACCGGGCACCCGAAGTCGTGAAGCCGCCGGTCGCTCACTTGCTGGTTCGCACGATTTTTCCGTACGTCACTTGACGCCACTGCGCAACTCGGCGATGTGCGCTGTTTTCGCGACCGTGGATCCGACTGTGATCGTGGAATCGCTGTACGGCACCGCCGGTAAGCCGATCGCAGTGCGCGCGGCGTCGAGCGCGGTGCGAAGCTGCGTGAGGTGAGTCGCCTTGATCGCCACTCCGGCGAGTGACGGGTCGGCGAAGGACTGTGGAGCGAGACCGGCTGCGGCGCGCATGGCGTTCACCGCGGTGCGCAACTGCGTGATGTGCACCGCTTTCACCGAGGACCCGCTGACCAACGGATCGTCGGTGAAGATAGTCGTCGTCGCGGCATCGGTGGCGAACGCTGACGCTGCGGCGCCGGCGACGGCGCGAACCTGGTAGAGGTACGTCGTGTCGGCAGTGAGGGCGGTGTCGCTCGTCGACGTTGCGCTCGTCGATTTGAGCAGCGCGTACGCGCTGTGGTTGACGCTGCGATAAATGTCGTAGCTCGATGCGCCGGGGCTCGCGTTCCACGACAGGTTCACCTGAGTCGTGCTCGTGGCGGTGGCAACAAAGCCGGTCGGCGCAGGAGGCGCCGCGACGCCGGGAATCACGAGCAGCGTGATGCTCTGCGCCGGCAGCGTGAGGGACAGCGAAGAACCCGAGAAGGTTACGTCCGCGAGATGCGCGATGCTGTTCGATGCGTCGAACTGCCAGCGCTGCGCGGATGCGCCGGGAGTGAAATTCGCCAGGCTCACGGTGGTCGCCGTCGAGCCGCTCAGCACCTTCGCCACGATCATCAGCGTCAGCGCACCGTCGGAGGAGCGAATGGCTGCGAACGCGGCGACATTGTCGGGATTCGGCACCGTGGCCGCTACGCTGACGTCGCCGAACTTCGAGTGCGCGCCGTCGTAGTTGCGGTACATCTTGTACGCGTTGTAGACGTGCGAGCCTGCCGGCGGCACTTCCCAGCGCGTGGCCATGTCGAGCCCTTCACGCCCGAAGATGCCGAGGACGTCGGCCTGTGCGGTGGCGCCGTTGATGTGATGCTCCGCGCCCCAGCTGTACTCCGTGATGCCGATCTTCGTGCCGGGATAGTGATCGGTGACCCACGACTCGAGGCGCGGGATCAACTGAACTTTTCCCTCATGAAATGTAGCGCCGATCCACGACTCGTCGACGTAGTTCGTGTCCCACAGCGAGCGCGTCGAACGGTTGCGCAGTTGCTGCATGCTCGCCGACACGTCGTCCGAAAACTCGCCGCTCTGCGGGTAGTAGTGCACGGTGAGGATGTCGAAAATCCGTACGCCGTGCGCATCCTGGTAGGCCTTGGCCTGATCGAGCATGTAGTCGTACCACTCTTTGCCGCCGTGCGCATCGCGGTCGGCGTTGTCGCCGTTCTCCATGTCCTTGCCGCTCATGAAGTATCCCGACCACCCCCATTCCTCGCCGCCGGTGATGATGGCGTTCGCGTCCTTCGAACGAATGAGGGCGCCGTACTCCTGCATCTTTCCCCACACCTCGTCGTAGGTCGCGCCGTCGGGATGGACGTCCCAATGATCGAAGCTCCAGAGACCGGGCTCGTTGTCGAGCGAGTAGTAGGTCATGCCTCCCGCGCCGGCATTGCCCCACGTGTCGATCATGTGCTGCACCCAGTTGCCCTGGTGCGCCGAGGTGTAGCTCGTGGCGATGTTGTTCGGGTCGGCAATGGTGAGGATGCGATCACCGTCGCCGGTGATGCCGTTGCCATCGTCATGACGTCCGTTCCCGCAAGTGATCGGCTCGAAAGTGGAGAACTCCTCCTGATCCATGAACGCCGACTGCGGAAACGAACAGCGCTTGGCGCGGTCTTTCGGCAGGAGCGACATCATCGGAATCGTCATGACCGGCTGCGCGCCCGCGGCACGCGTGAAGCTGATGAAATCGTCGGCGGACTTTCCGTTCGAGCCGTCGCCCGAAGAGACGGAGTCGGGGATGTTGAAAAAGTAATAGTCCTTGCAGCGGTTGGCGGTGCTGAACGCCCAGTTGTAGCGGCTCATCGCATTCCCGCCCCAACGGTTCAGAGGGATGGAAAGGTCCGTGATGGCAGCGGCATTCGCCCACGCCACTCCATAAATGCGCGGGTCGATGGCGTGCCGGTTCCCGTTGGCGTCGACGCTGATGTTGATCGCCGCATCTGCCTGCGGCACGGCGAGCATTACGGCGAAAGAGAGGAGAAACGCGCGCATCTACGGCCGCGGATCGTTTCATGCTGGTGAATCGCGAGAAGTGACGCACCGCACGGAACGCGCTCGCGGCGAGACGGGCGTCGTCAATCGGTCAAATCGACAGCCCGACGTCCCCTTCGAGAACCGATGTCTTCAGCTTCGGGCGCTCTCCGCTCTTCCACAGTGCAGCGGTGAGGACGACGCGATACCTGATTGGTCCGCCGTCGGGTCGTTCGCTGCGCGTAATGGGGCGCGGGATGCAGACGAACTCGGTGCGCATCTCTTTGGACGACAATCGGACCTTCGCATAACCGTGTCCTCCGAGATCGAGAAACTCGAGGTGCGGAGCCAGATCGGGGTTGGACAGCGACCGTGCGCGCTTGAGGTCGAAGCTCTTTGCATACTCGAGACACGAGCGGACGCCGTGCCTTAGCAGCATGTTGTAAGTCCACTCCGGTTTCGCCCCTTCCTTGTCCGCAAGAAACAGAGGTCGCAGCGGAGCGTCCTTCGGAAGATTGTGCTCATTGGCCTCCATCGGGCCGGGGCTGCTGAGTGACGCGCCCACGAAGCTCAAGCCGATCGGCTCGAACCTGCCGGGCGGAAGGTCTTTGGCCGCATATCCGGCCCAGAAGCTGTGGAGATCGCCCGAGACGATGGCGAAGCCTGTAATCTTCGAGTCGCGAACGAGATCGTAGATCTCCCCGCGCTCCAGGTACGCGGTACCGTAGTCGCCGCCGCCCATGCATGCGTAAGCGTCTTTCGGCCAGGACTCCTTGGTGAGACCCGCGGGCAGGTTCTGCGGGTCGGCGCGATGATCCAGCGTGCCCTGCGAGTTGCCCCAGATTTTCCACGCCGCCGTAGAGCTCTTGAGCCTCTCTTTGAACCACGCCTTCTGCTCCGCTCCGAGGATGGTTTGCGGCGGCGCGTTCCGTTGTGGGTTTGCAACGTGCGCTTCATTGAACGTGACTTCGGCCGGTGGTTCGCCGCCGTTGAAGGCGCGCCCGCCGTCGAGGATCCGCATGAGAATCTCGGGAGCCATTGCGATGAACTCGTCGCCCCCGAGCTTTCCGAGCGACGGATCGCTGAAGGGGTCCGCGCTCCGATAGCTGTGCTGGTCGGTAATGATCAGATCGAGGTTCTGGCCGTACCGCAATGCCCGATAACCTTTGAGGCTGTTGATCGCGACGAGGTTGTTCGGTTCCGCTCCGAGTCCATTGCGATCGAACTCGGTGATCGGGACGTCTTTTACATCTGGCGCATCGAACCGCTCGAACGACCCGTTCCGCTGAGGGACACGGGCCGGGATGTACTCGAACCAGGCCTGATTCGCAGCAACCTTGATGCTCTGGCCGGGCCGCTCGAACCGCCCCGCTTTCACGATGCTTTGCCACCCCTGCCACGAGAATTCGTGGTTGTCCCAGATACAGACAAACGGCCAGCGCGCGCGCGCGTCCTGGAGGTCGGGATCGGTGAGATAGCCTTTGTAGACGGCCCGATAGCCATCGAGGGACAGCGGTATGTGGAAGTTGCTGACCTTGTGACTGTGATCCTCCGGGAAGCGCGCAACCTCATAGATCGTGCGGTCGTAGCGCGTCTTCACCTCGTCGGGATACTCGACCACCTCGTAGATGAAATCGCCAAGGTGGAGAACGAAAGCGACTTGCTCGGCGGCGGGAGCGCGTTCATCTTCGTAGATCATCCGCCGATAGGCGTTGAGCTTTCCCTCATTGACGTCCTGACAGCTCACGAATGCGAAGTTCACCGTGCGGGGATCGTTCGGCAACGGCGCTGTGATCGTGCGCCCGACCCGGCTGCCGTTTCCGTCGGCGTCGGTAAACCGATACCAGTACGGGTGCGCCGGCTTGAGCCCGCCGACCAGAACGCGCGCCGTCCAGTCCGCGGCGCTCGAGACCGGCACCTGCTCGTGCGCAATGACTCGACGGAACGCCTCATCCTCGGCAACCTCGACGGTCAGGAGCTGGCGTGTGCCCTCGGCGAACGGACGCCTCGTCCACAGGATGACGCTGTGCGCGTCGGGATCACCCGAGGCGACTCCGTGAGGATAGAGATCACGCCGCTCATGCCATTGGACGCGTGAACCGCGGGCCGGTCCGACCCACGCGAGCGAAGCACCCATGGCTGCTGCAGCTTTGAGAAAGGAACGTCGGCTGATCGTCATGGTCCGGCAGTTTCACACACGTTGCGGATCTCTCGACGCTTCGAGTCTGCAAACGTTCGATCGATGAATTTGCAACGCGGTGACAGTGTCATGGCACCACCGCCAGCCATCAATTCCTCGCGAGCACGAACGGTGACCTCTGCAGAAGACATCGATGATTCCGCGGAAGTCAAATTGACTTGTTCGGAAGTCAAATTGACTTGCCCGGAAGTCAAATTGAGTTGCCCGGAAGTGAACGTTGACTTATTCGGAAGTTAAATTGACTTGCCCGGAAGTGAACGCTGACTTGCCCGGAAGTCAAATTGACTTGCCCGGAAGTGAACGTTGACTTGTTCGGAAGTCAAATTGACTTGCCCGGAAGTGAACGCTGACTTGTCGGGAAGTCAAATTGACTTGCCCGGAGGTGAACGCTGACTTGTCCGGAAGTCAAATTGACTTGCCCGGAAGTGAACGGTGACTTGTTCCGAAGTAAGCGTTGACTTGTCCGGAAATGAAGATTGACTTGTCCCGAAGTCAACGACGACTTACCCCGAACTCAACGACGACTTACCCCGCAGTCAACGACGACTCACGTTGAGTCACTGTCGTCCGCACGAAAGGAACAAAGCACGTGAAACGACCCGTCTTTGAACCGCGCATTGATCTATGAAGCGGAGTCGTTAAGCAACAGTTGACATAACCCGCCGCCTCGAGCCAGAAGCTGTCACGGCCCGGCGCTGGCCCGGCAGCCTAGCCAAGATAAGCGGTATCGGGCAAAAAATTGAGCTATTCAGGCAAAGCGTGGCCGCGTTCGGGTCCTGATTTAGCAATCCTCACGACGTATGCCGGCTATCGACCAACAAACGCGCACCGCACGACCGGAGGTTGCCGAGCTGGCCCGGCGCATCAGCCTTCTCGCGCCGTCCGACGGCATGTTTCCGTTGCGGGTTGCGGGCATCGATGTCTACCGTTCGACGCGCGTGGGGACGGAAGTCACTCACGCACTGCAGCAAGCCGCGATCTGCATCCTTGCTCAGGGTTCGAAGAGCATCGGTATCGGCGAAAGCGTCTATCAATACGACGCGGGGCAGTTCGCGGTCTTCTCGATCGATGTCCCGGTCGCGGTGCAGGTCACGCGCGCGACTCCCTCTGAACCATACCTCGTGTTGAGGATCGCTCTCGACGCGGAGAGGTTTTCGACACTTGCCGCGAAAGTCTACCCGGACGGTCTGCCGCAAGTCTCCGAGTCCCGCCCGGTCTATATCGGCGATGCCGACCCTGCGATCGTTGACGCCGCAAACCGCCTGCTCAAAGTGATCACCCAACCTACGGACGCCGAACTGCTCGCGTCATTCGCGATCGACGAGATCATCGTCCGCCTCCTGCGCAGTCCAATGGGAGCAAGGATCGCGCATATCGGCCAAGCCGAATCGGGCATGCAGAAGATGGCGAGAGCGGTGTCGTGGCTCCGCGCGAATTACAAACGGTCAGTCGACATCCCGACTTTAGCGAACCTCGCAAACGTGAGCGTCTCGTCGTTCCACCGCCACTTCAAGGCTGTGACGTCCATGAGTCCGCTGCAGTACCAGAAGGCGTTGCGCCTTCAGGAGGCGCGCCGGCTGATGCTCACGACGATGCTCGATGCAGGGAGCGCGAGCCGGCGGGTTGGCTACGCGAGCGCTTCGCAGTTCAGTCGGGAGTACGCGCGCTTTTTTGGCGCGGCGCCGATCAAGGATATCCAGAGACTGCGCGAACAACGCCTCTCGCCCACAGCAAGTTCCGCCAACATTTTGAACACGCGCCTCCACGACCGGAGTAACGACGTCCAAAGACTTCACGCCGACAATCGAGCGGCTAATTCCGCATCGGAAAGTACAAGAGATCAACTTCATGAATGACACATCGAATGATAAGAACGAAGAGCAAAGCCTGCCGTTGCCGGACCGTCGCAGGTTTTTTGCGATGAGCGCAGGCGCAGCGGCGGCCGCGCTCGTGGCCTGCAATTCTCTCGGGAGCGCAGGATCAGGTGCCCAGGCTGCGGCCGGCACAACGACAGCGGCAGGCAGTCCGCAGCCGAACGCACGGCCGGGACGCCGCAGACTCGGCGATCTCGAGGTCTCGGAGATCGGTATGGGTGTGCAGAACACGAGTCGCAAATACGAGATGACTGTCCCGTACCGACCGCAGATGATCAATCTCATCCGAGCAGCGTTCGACCGCGGTGTCACGTTCTTCGACGCAGCTGAAGCGTACGGTCCATGGGAAGTCGAACGCATCCTCGGCGAAGCCATCAAACCGTTTCGGGACAGCGTAGTAATCACGTCGAAATTCGGATGGAACATTGATCAGCAGACCGGCCAGCGACTCCCCGGTCTCAACAGCAAACCCGAGCACGTCAAAGTCGTCGTGGACAACATGCTGCGGCGCCTGCAAACGGATCGCATCGATCTCCTCTACCAGCACCGCGTCGATCCGGAGGTGCCGATCGAGGATGTCGCCGGCGCGGTTCAGGACCTCATGAAGCAAGGCAAGGTGCGGCATTGGGGTCTGTCCGAGATGGGCCTCAAGACGCTACGCCGCGCGCACGCCGCGCTTCGCGTTACGGCCGTGCAGAACGAATACTCGATGCTGTGGCGCGGGCCGGAGCAGGAGGTGATTCCGACGTGTGAGGAGCTCGGGATCGGGTTCGTGCCCTGGAGCCCGCTCGGCGTGCAATTTCTAAACGGCTGGATCGACGCCAATACGCGTTTCGCTCCCGGTGACATTCGCGGTGCCGAGTCCCGCTTCGCGCCGGAGAACCTGCCGCACAACCTCAAGCTCGTCGATCTGGTGAAGCAGTGGGGAATGCGCAAGCGAGCGACTCCCGGTCAGATCGCGCTCGCCTGGCTCATGGCGCAGAAGCCGTGGATCGTGCCCATCCCGGGAACAACGGTGATGGACCACATGGTCGAGAACACCGGCGCAGTCGCTGTTCGATTCACGCCTGCCGAGCTCACGGAGCTCAATACGGCTGTCAGGGCGATTGAAGTTCGCGGCGCGCGGCTTCCGGAACAAGTGCTGGTCTTCTCGGGTGTCGAAGCGCCTCCGCCATCGTCTCGTCGCGCTGCTTAATCAGGAGAAGTCATGACCACGACGACGCAAGTTCCTTCCGTCACGCTCAACAACGGCGTCCAGATGCCGCTCCTCGGCTTCGGCGTTTTTCAGATCGCGGATCTCGCGGAGTGTGAGCGGGCGGTCACTGACGCGCTGAGCGTCGGGTATCGCCTCCTCGACACCGCCGCGTCCTATGGCAATGAACAGGCGGTCGGAAATGCGATCAAGCGCAGTGGCGTCCCGCGCGCGGAGCTCTTCATCACCACGAAGCTGTGGATCACCGACGCCGGGTATGAAAAAACGAGGCGGGCGTTCGACCGTTCGATGCAGCGCCTGCAGCTCGATACGCTCGATCTCTACCTCATCCACCAGCCCATCGGCGACGTGTATGGCGCGTGGCGCGCGATGGAGGAGTTGCACCGCGAGGGACGCATCCGCGCGATCGGCGTGAGCAACTTTCATCCTGACCGCGTGATGGATTTCATCATGCACCACGAGATCAAGCCGGCCGTGAATCAGATTGAAACGCACCCCTTCCACCAGCAGGTCGAGGCGCAAAAATTCCTGCGGGAGAACGGCATCCAGATGGAGTCCTGGGGACCGTTCGCAGAAGGGAAGAACCACATCTTCCACAACGCGCTGCTGAAGTCGATCGCGGAGAACCACGGCAAGAGCATCGCGCAGGTGGTCCTCCGCTGGCTGACGCAACGCGGCGTCGTCGCAATCCCGAAGTCGGTGCGGAAGGAGCGCATGGCGGAGAACTTCGACGTGTTCGACTTCGAGCTCAGCGCAGAGGAGATGAGCTCCATCGCAACGCTGGACACCGGCACGAGCAGCTTCTTCGACCATCGCGATCCCGCGATGGTGAGGTGGCTCAGCGAAGCGCTGCGACCGACCTAGGCTCAAACATGGCCGCGGTGAAAGTTGCCGTCTGGTCGGCAGGCTGTTGACTCGAGTCCCTGTCTCTCTCGACGTCGTAAGTCAGAGATTCGACAGGGCTGAAAACGTTGGCTGGGAGACAGGGAGTCGAACCCCGATTCATCGGTCCAGAGCCGATTGTCCTACCATTGAACGATCTCCCAGCAATGAGCGCGCGAGGGGGCGGGATGCTACAGGGCGGCTAACGCCAGCGTCAAGGGGAGCATTCCACCGGGAAATCGGCCGCGTGTGGCACAATCTTCGAGAGAAGAACGCGCATGTTGCCCGAAGTCTTCGAGTGTCCGAATTGCCAGCGACAGTTCGTCGTCGAACTGGTCGAATCGGCCTCGGACCGTTCGGTGTACTGCCCGCAATGCAAGCACTACCTCGGCGAGAAGGACTTGCACTTCGTTCTGCTCAGCGAGATCGAGGAGCTCACCGAGCGCCTTCGTTTCGAGCGCGACCGTCTCGAAAAAGATGAGGCGGTTTACACGATGACGGACTGCGATGCCGAGCTCCGCACGTACGGCACGGAGATCCACAAAGTCGTCAGCATCCTCCGGAAGACGCTGGCCGATCTCGACGCGTTGAAGTCGACTTACCGGTGACCACGCTCCCACTCGACGGCATCCTCGTCGCCGATTTTTCGCGCGTTCTGGCCGGCCCGTTCTGCACGCAGCTGCTCGCCGACCAGGGAGCGCGCGTGATCAAAGTCGAAGAGCCGCAGCGCGGCGACGAGACGCGCCATTGGGGACCGCCGTTCCTCGGCGAGACGAGCACGTACTTTTTGTCCGTCAATCGCAACAAAGAGTCGCTGGCGATCGACTTGCGAACGGACGAAGGGGCGGAGCTCGCGCGGCTGCTCATCGCGCGCGCGGACGTCGTCGTCGAGAACTTTCTTCCCGCGCAGCGCGCGATGCTGCTTCCGGAAATCGGCGACGACAAGATCCACTGCTCGATTACCGGCTACGACGCCGACACGAAAGAGGCGGACACGCCGGGCTACGATCTCCTCGCGCAGGCTGGCGCGGGACTGATGTCGATCACCGGCGATCCCACCGGCGATCCGATGAAGACCGGCGTCGCGCTCACCGACATCCTCACCGCGCAGTACGCGCACGGCGCGATCTGCGCCGCGCTCTATGCGCGCGAGAAGAGCGGACGCGGCGCGCGCATCGAAGTCTCGCTTTTCGCCGCCACGCTCGCGTCGCTCGTGCATGTCGCGCAGGGCGCGCTCTCTACCGGCAACGAGGCGCAGCGTTACGGCAACGGCCATCCGTCGATCGTGCCGTACGGCGTGTTCCACGCGCGCGACCGCATCTTCGCGATGGGCGGCGCGACCGACCGGCACTTCATTCTTCTCTGCGAGCGCGTGATCGAGCGGCCCGAGCTCGCGCGCGACGAGAGGTTCGCGACGAATGCGAAGCGCGTCGTGAATCGCGACACGCTGCTCGCGATTCTTGACGACATCTTTCGAACAAGAGAAGCATCCGAATGGATCGCGCGCTGCCGCGCGGCATCGATTCCCGTCTCGCTCGTCGAAGGCGTGCTGGAGGCGCTGCGCAGCGAGATCGCACGGCCGCTCATCGCGCGCGTCGAACATCCGGCCATCGGCAGCTACGACACGGTGAAGAATCCCGTCCGCTTCGACCACGATCGCCTGCCGATCCGCAGGCCGCCGCCGATGTTAGGCGAGCAGACGGAGGCGCTCATTCGCGAGATACGAGAAGGAGCGCCACGCAGCAAGCGGCAATGAACAGCGTGAGCACGGCGATGAGGATGCCGTGCGATTTGCCTCCGAATCTGCGGAACAGCAGAAACAGCACGAGCGTGACGACGGAAGCGATCCCGCTCCCCACGCCGAGGACCGTCAGGAGCATGTGTTGAAACTCGGGGTCCATTTTCACTTTGCGGAGAGCACGCTGAGCTCCGCGACGAGGCGGATCAATCGCCGCGACTCTTCGTTCGCGCGCTCGTAGGCGGCGCAGAGTGTATGCACTTCTTCTTCATCCTCGTACGCCGCGACGGTGAATCCGTCGCTCGGCTGCGCGGTCGATCGCGTCGGAATGCGCCACCACTTGCCGTCTTTCAGGCGATACGAAACGAAGCCGCTCGTGCGCATGCGCCGCGCGCGCCCGAGGTCTTCGAGGATCATGTCGCCGGCATCGAGGGACATCCATTCGCCGGCTGCATTCGCGCGCTGCGCGGCGAGCACGCGTCCGACCTGCGTCGCGATCAGGTCCTTCAGCAATTCCAGCGAGTCGCCCTTCGCGCCGGTGAAGTGCACGCCGGTGTGCGAGACCGGGCTCACGTGATCGCCGCCGATCGGCCGCACGACCTCGGAACGCACCACTTCACACGCCAGGTCGACGTCGTTGCTCATCCATCGAAACAAAAGATTCATCCGCTCGCCGGGCGCGGCCTCTCCATAATGTTCGAGGAGCGCGCCGGTGATGCCGAGGTCGAGGATCAGCGCGCTCGTGCCGCGGGCGAGCGCCAGGATTGGCTTCGTGAGAAGCAATCGCTGAAAGTGGCGGCGTTCGTCGGTCGGCATGCAGAATGACGGAAATGGTAAGCAGCTTGCTGGCGGTCTGGCGTCAGTAGCGGCGCAATAGAAGCATGAAACCGGCGAGAGGCTATCGACGCAGCATCTGGCGTGTCGGCCCGCAGAGCACGTGGACGACCGTCCTGCCGGTGTTGTTCATCATCGTATCGCTGCTGTCGATGGTGATCCTGCCGCTCGTCGTGCGCAACAAGACGGCGAAGATGCGCAACGAGATCTTCAAGGTCGCCATCCCCGCCGGACGCATCGCGAAACAGATTCAGATCCACCTTTCCGGGGAGCTGGACAAGATCATCGGCTACCAGGTCACGGGACAGAAGCATTACGCGGCCGATTTCTATCGACTGGTCAACGAGGAAGAGGCGCGCCGCGCGGAGCTGATGCGTCTCCTTCCCGCGCTCAAGAACGACGACCTCGGGCAGCACCTCACCGCCGTCTTCGTGCAGACCAGCGCCTGGCACGATGCCGTGCGGCGCGGCGAGTTTCTCGACCGGCAGCTTCCGGCGGAAGTGTTTCTCGCGCGCCTGTTCGAAGCGCACGCCGTCTACGAGGCATCGCTGAAGGCCGCCTCGGAGCTCGAGATCGAACTGCAGGACGTGACCGAGTCGCGCATGCAGCGCATCCGCGAAGCGGAGCGTCTCAATCTCTCGCTCACGATCGTGCTGACGCTCCTCGCGCTGACGTCGGCGATGCTCGTGGCCGGACTCGGACGGCAGATGCGCCTCCTCGCGAAGGAGGCGATGCAGCGCCGCCGCGATGCGGAGCGCGACGCGCGCGAGGCGAAGCTGGCGCGCGAAGCGGCGGAGCGCGAAGAGCGGCGCACGGCGTTTCTCGCGGCGGCGGCCGAGCAGCTTGCGGCGTCGCTCGACTACGAACAAACGATCGCGTCGCTGGCGCGCCTCATCGTGCCGAACCTCGCGGAGATGTGCGTCGTCGACATGACCGACGCCGAAGGCGCGCTGCGACGAGCGGCCGTCGCACATCGCAATCCGGAAGACGAAACGGTGCTCGCGCCGATGGTCGGAAGAGTGCGGCACGACATTCCCGAGCCGCTGATCCGCATCATCCGCTCGGGCGAGCCGGCGCTCGTCGGCGCGACGTCGCCGCTCTTCGAGTACATCACCGGACAAGCCGAAGGCGGCACGCGCACGCTGGTGTTCCTGCCGCTGGTGAGCCGCGGACAAACGATCGGCGTCGTCTCCGCTGTCTCCGCGGCGCAGAAGCCGTTCACGACCGACGACCTTCCGCTGTTTCTCGATCTCTCGCGGCGCGCGTCGCTGGCGATCGACAATGCGCGGCTCTATCTCGAATCGCAGCAGGCCGTGCGCGCGCGCGAAGAAGTGCTCGCGGTCGTGTCGCACGATCTGCGCAATCCGCTGAGCGCGATCACGCTCGGCGCGTCATTGCTCTTGATGTCGAAGAGTCTTTCAGACGAAGACCGCGAGCAGGTCGAGACGATGCAGGTGTCGGCGGAGCGGATGGCGCGGCTCATCGCCGATCTCCTCGATGTCACCCGGCTCGAAGGCGGCAAGCGATTGCCGATCGAGCCGGCGCCGGTACCGGTCGCGGAGCTGCTCGACGAGGCGCGGGAGATTTTCCGCGCGCAGGCCGCGGTGGCGAGCGTGTCGATCGACAGCAACTGCGGGGAGCGCGTCGACGCGGTGTTCGCCGATCATCACCGCGTGATGCAGGTGCTGTCGAACCTGATCGGCAACTCGCTGAAGTTCACGCCGCCCGGCGGCACGATCCGCGTCTGCGCGGAGCCGCACGATGACGGAGTGCTGTTCATGATCGCGGACACGGGACCGGGCATTCCGAAGGAACACCTCAGCCACATCTTCACTCCCTACTGGCAAGCAAAACGCGCCGAGCGTCTCGGCGCCGGCCTCGGTCTTCCGATCGCGCGCGGCATCGTCGAAGCGCACGGCGGACGCATTTGGGCGGAGAGCGAGCCGGGTGAGGGAACGCGTTTCTACTTCACGCTTCCGGCCGCGAATATCCCCGTCAAGTCGACGGAGGAATCTGCAGCACGGAACTGACGCTGAGCTCTGCGAAGAGCCGGATGAGCCGCCGTCCCTCTTCGTCGGACGCTTCGTAGACTTCACACAGGCGGCGCATCTCTTCGACGTCTTCGCCGCGTGCGACCGTGAATCCGACCGACGGCTGCTCCGGCAAAAACACGTGCCGCCGTTTCCATCCGGCGTCTTCGAAGCGATAGCTGATGAATTGCGCGTCGGTGCCGCGCACGGTCTTGTCGCCGTCGACGAGCCGCCGCACTTTCATCTTCGTCGCCGAGTCGTCGTAGCGCCGCGCGAACTCCTGCGTCACCAGCTGCGCGAGCAGCGAGCGCAGACGCTCGCCGGAGTCTTCGAGCGCGGCGATGAAGCGGAGGCCGGACGCGCCGTTGACCGAGCGCACGACTTCACAGCGCATCGCGACCGATTCACCGCCGGACGTGAATCGCAAATCGCCGCGATCCGATGCCAGCGGCTCGTTGTGATGCACGCGCGCGCCGAGGATTCCGACCTCCTGGATCGCGACGGGAACGGAGCCGAACATGCCTTGAATCGGCGACGCCAGATGCAGGCGCTGAAACTCGCGCCGCTCGTCGCCCCGCGTAGAAGACTGCATGCGGGGATTGTACAGGGGCTGCGCTGTTGGCGGCTTCGCCGTTGGCGGCTTCGCTGTTGGCGGCTTCGCGGATGGCGGATGGCAGCTTCGCTGATGGCGATGGTGGCCCGAACTAACGTTGCCATCGGCGCAGCCGCCATCCGCCATCAGCGAAGCCGCCATCACGCGCAGCGTTCAGTGCGCAGTGTCCGGACGGATCCGCATCATCGCCAAGTATCCGTTCTGCACTCGCTGGCGATAGCGGCTCGCTCGCGCGTGGACTTTGTCGACGTACTGCTCGGTCTCGTCGATCGACGGGACGCAGTTGCAGCGCTCGACTTTCCCTTCGCCGGCGTTGTACGCGGCGAGGGCGATGCGCTCGTTCTCGAAGCGATTGAGGAGGTAGCGGAAGTAGCGCGTGCCGGCGGCGATGTTCTCGGCGGGGTCGAAGACGTTGGCGAGTCCGAGGTCGCGCGCGGTCTCGGGGACGATCTGCATCAAGCCCTGCGCGCTGCGATGCGACACGAGGCTGGGACGGAAATCGGATTCGGTGTGCACCATCGCGGCGACGAGCTCCGGCGCGAGTCCGTTCTTGCGCGCCTCGCGATAGATGATCGAGCCGTACGGCACGTGCGCGCGGAAGAACTGTTCTTTGAACGAATCGACCGTCACGGCCTGTTGGACGGTCAGCGCGGAGAGAAACTGCTCGCTCATCGAAGGCGTCGTGAAGACCGGCATGTTGCTCTGTTGCTCGCGCGGTTTTTCCGCTTTGTGAATCTGCCTGACCGGGTGCAGCGGGATGTCGGTGGAGTACGCGAACGGCACGATCGCCAGAACGGTGGTGCAGCGCAGGATCATGCGCACCGTGCGATCCCAGCGTTGCCGCCTGTGCGCGTGTCGCTGGCAATCGCAGATAATCCGGAAATCGGATCCCGTCACACGCGCCCGCGATGTTGTTCGTTGCAAATGCGTCACGACATCGAGCCGCAAGGGCAAGATGCGGACCAATCCGGTTTGCATGTAGCGCAAAACAGCGGCGTGTCGCCGGCTAAGAGTTTGTCGTGTCGCCAGTTGTGGTCGTTGTGACTGTATCTGTCGAAACCGTGTCGGTCGCGACCGTATCGCTCGTATCGGTCGTGTCGGTCGTCGCGGTGTCCGGCGGAGGAAGGTCGGTGTCCGTCACCGGCGCCGTCGTCGTCGCGGTGTCGAGCGCCGTCGTGGTCGCGGTTTCCGGCTCCGGCTTTTTCTCGGCAAGTACTTGGCGTTCGAACAAGTAGCCCCAGCGACGCAAGCGGGAAAGAATCATGCGCTGACGCCAGCGCAATCGCTTGTTCGGATTTCCCGGAATCATCAAGCGTGGATTGGGAAGGCATCCCGCGAGCAGCGCGGCTTGCGCGGGCGTTAGCGCGGACGCCGATTCGTGAAAGTAGTAACGCGCGCCTGCTTCCGCGCCGTACACGCGCTCGCCCAATTCCACGACGTTGAGGTAGATCTCGAGGATGCGCTTCTTCGTCAGATGTTTTTCGAGCGCGCGCGCGATGAAGTACTCCTTGATCTTGCGGATCGGATTGCGCGAGGGCGAGAGATAGAGGTTCTTTGCGAGCTGCTGCGTGATCGTCGAGCCGCCCGCCGAAACTTTCTTCCGCTTCCAGTTGCGCTCGAACGCTTCCTTCATCGCGTCGACGTCCACGCCTTTGTGCTCGTAGAACGAATCGTCTTCCGCGACGAGCACCGCGCGGCGCAAATACGGCGAGATGCGGCCGTACGGCACCCACGTCCACTGCAGCTCGTCGCTCTGGCCGTTCGCGCGCAGCTGTTTCTTGCGCTGCTCCATGAACGCGGTCGTCTTCGGCGGCTCTTTCGCGAGCGCCGACACGTCGGGAAACGTGAAGATCTCGTACGCCAGCCACAGCAACACGGCGACGACCAGGAGCAGGAAGATCTTTTTCAGCACGGCGGAGTTAGACTACATCACATGAAACGGGTTCTCCTCGCCGCGTCGCTGCTCCTCGTTGCAAGCTCTGCGTTTGCGTTCAATCCGAAGGCGCAGTCGCCGGTCGCATCCGACTCGCCGCGCGTCGGCGTGCTGCGGATGTCCGAGCAGTACGAGCACGCGGAAGGCTCCGTCGCGCGCATGGTCGTGCGCTATCTGCGCGACGAGCTGCGCTCGCGCGGAATCGATGCGTACGACACCGGGCTGACGTACGAAGAAGTCGCGAACGGCAAAGGCGACCAGGCCGACTATTACGTCGAGATCATCGGCACCGATGCCGACAGCATTTCGTACGCGGGCCTCGACGTCGGCAGCTGGGACGCCGGCGTCTCCGTCGATCTCGTCGTGTCGCACGTCGCCGGCGAGCTGCGTCTCTACGACGGCAGCACCGGAAAACTCGTCATCAGCGAAAACCTGAAGAAGCGCAAGCACACCCTCATGCCGACCTCCGTCTACCTCGGCGGCTCGCGCGTCTTCGCCGCGCTGACCGTGCCGTTCGTGCAGCACGCGCAGATGAAGTCGGTCACGCGCTCGGCCGCGCGCGACGCGGCGCAGGTGGTCGTCGCGGCGCTGCAGCCGCACGAATGACCTCCAGTTTATCCCTCGCGAAGACGAGGGATCTCCCGTCTGCACCGCGTCAAGCGTGTGATGCATCGCGGTGCCGCCGGTCGCGCATGACTCACCCTCTTCGCGGTGCCACCGGAGATGCCTCGTCTTCGCGAGGCATAAACTAAGAGGCAATGAAATTCGCCCTCGTGCTCACGACCGTGGGCGCGGACTTCAACGCGCGCGAGCTCGCGCACACCCTCGTCGAATTGCGCCTCGCCGCGTGCGTGAACATCGTTCCCGCCGTGCAGTCGATTTATCGATGGGAAGGCAGCGTGACCGAAGACGGCGAACAGCTGCTCATCATCAAGACCGCCGAGGATCGCATTGCGCCGCTGCGTGAAGAGCTGATGCGGCGGCATCCGTACTCCGTGCCGGAGTTCGTCGTGCTGCGGGTCGGCGAGACGTCGGATTCATACGGCGCGTGGCTCCTGGAATCGCTTTCGTAACCGGTGACGCGTCCCCTCACCAGGCGCTTGCCGAGAAGAGCGGGCATCCTGCCCGCCTCCCGGGGGCGGGCGGGACGCCCGCTCTCCTCCGTGCGGGGAAGGTGCCCGAAGGGCGTTACAACGCGAATCGCTTTCGTAGCGCGGCGTAAATCGCGAGCGCGATGAGCGCGGCGAGCGTGATGTTGCGGCCGCGCGTGAACGACTCCGGCAGGTAGACGAGGCGCACGCGGTGGCGGCCGGCGGGAACGTGCACGCCGAGGAACGCGTGATTCGCGAAATGCGGCTGCACGCGATGATTGTCGATGTACGCGCGCCACCCTTTCCACGCGGTCTGCGAGATCACGACCCATCCGGCGCCTTGCATGTCGGCGTCGAGATCGATGTCGAGTCCCTTGCGCTGAAACGCGACGCGTCCCGGTCCGTTGCCGGCGTCCTGCGGCGGAGTCTCCGGCGCTTCGATCCACGCGACCTGCGAGAAGTCGGTCGCGCTCTTCATCGCCTCGAGCACGGCGTGTCCGTCGCGCTCGTAGCGGACGCGCGGCGGTACGAACGCGCGCGGCAGCGCGTGCGGGTTTTCGATCACGCGCGTGCCGTCGAGGACGTGGCGCACGCCGAGGAACGAGACGAACGGCTTCGACGGATCTTCGATCATGTTGAACCACGCGGCGAGCGGCGTGGACCACAGCGGATACGTCTCGTGCAGACGCTTGAACGTCATCGCCTCGTAGCCGCGCACGTCTTCGAGCTCGTACATCGCGGACGTGTTGGCGATGAGCGTGAAGCCGGCGCCGGCGATGCGCTCGCCTTTCGGAATGTTCGCGCGGATCGGCGGATAGAACATCGACGTTGGCAACGACGGATAGATGCCGCCGTCGACGATCACGCGCTGCACGAGGATGAGCGCGAAGATCGCGATCGCGGTGAAGCGCCAGCGCGTCATCAGCAGCACGGCAATGATCGCGAGCGGCAGCAGTTCGGCGAGCATCAGCGCGCGGACGTTCGTCACGAGCATCGCGATGGTGAGCGCGGCGCCGGTAATGATCACCGCGATTACTACGCGAGGATGTTCCGTTGCTGTCGAAGCGAGCATTGCGACCGCGAACACTGCGACGTACGCGAAGCGCTCGTTGATCGCGATATTGAAGAGCGGCATCGCGTGCAGCGCATGCGCGAACGGCCAACTGCCGCACGTCAGAAAAATCGAAACGACCGCCGTGACGAAGTAGAACCACGTTTCCGCGCGTCGCGGCGCGACGAGGAGCGCGCCGATGGCGAGCGCGAACGCGACGGAGCCGGCGCGCGCGGAAAGCGGGTCCCAGCGCGGCACGGTCGAGCCGCGCCACGGCAGGCCGTCGAAGGCCGGCAGAAACGTGCGGCCGAAGCGGTGCAGTTGGGTGTCGCGATTCGCGAGCTTGTCGTAGGAAGTGTGCGCGTACAACTTCGAGCGCACTTCGTGCTCGATGGTCTGCGTGCCCGCTTCCGCAAACGGCAAAAGGTAGATCGCGGTCAGCGCCAGCGCGATGATTCCGGCGACGATCGCCGACGCGATCACGCGCACGACGTGTTTGCGTGTGACGCAAATCTCGAACACGCCGTAGGCGACGCCGAAGGCGACGACGTGCAGGATCGACTCGGGATGTCCGGCCACGATCTCGAGCACGAGCGCGACCAGCAGCACGCCCCATTTGCGCGCGTGCACGACGCGATGCACGCCGAAGAGGACGAGCGGCAACAGCGCCCATGCGCGTCCGAGGGGCCAGCCGACGAAGAACGTGATCATGCCGCTGCACGTGTAGATCGCGGCCGCGATCAGCGACGCGATCTCACCGCGGCCGCACGCCCGCGCGAACGCGTACGTGAAAAACGCGGCGAGAAAAAACGTGAGGCTCGCGCCGAACGTGATCGCGTGCGGCAGCGGCAGCACGAGCGCGATCCATTGAAACGGATCGTAGACGGCCGGCTGGGCGGCGGCGGCGAGAATGTCGCCGCAGAGGATGAACGGGTTCCACAGCGGCCACTGCCGCTGCGCCAGCGCGTAGCGGACCGCCTTCTGCCACGGAATGATCTGGCACCAGAGATCGGACAGCGCGATGTCGTGCGGCACGATGCCCGGTTGCTGCGATGCGAGCGGCTCGTACGCGAACGCGAGATCGACCGGCGCGTACACGCGTCCCGTGAACAGCGCGCGTCCGGTGAAAAGCATCGGCAGCAGAATCAGGACGAGCGCGACCGCCGGAGCGATGCGCTGGAGGAAGCGCGACCAGAGCGCGATCAGCGCGATGCACACGATCAGATACAGGAGGAGGGACATCTTCGGCCTTTTTTTAGTTTATCCCGCGCGCAGACGCGGGATCTCTGGTTACACCGCGGCTCGATTGCCCACAGACGAAGGCACGTGCATTCGCGTTTCGGATTGCCGGTGGCGGTGTAACCGGAGATCCCGCGTCTGCGCGCGGGATAAACTAAAAAAAAAGCGCGAGATAAACTGGGAAACGCAATGGATCGCCGCACCTTCCTCGGCATCACCGCAGCGACCGCCGTGATGCCGAAGCGCCTCCTCCAGATGAACGGCTATCCGCTCAATCTCGAGACGCCACTCGAATTGCTCACCGACTACCTCACGCCGAACGATCTCTTCTTCGTCCGCAGTCATTGGATTCCGCGCATGCCCGATCTGAAAACGTGGCGGCTGACGGTCGACGGCGAAGTGAAGAAGCCTCTCAAGTTGTCGCTCGCCGATCTCAAGAAAATGCCGCTCGCCGAAACGACGTGCGTCTTGCAGTGCGCCGGCAACGGGCGCGGTCTGCAGAATCCGCCGATGCCGGGCGTGCAGTGGCGTTACGGCGCGGTCGGCAACGCGCTCTGGCGCGGCGTGCGCGTGAAAGACGTGCTCGATCGCGCGGGAGTGAACGCGGGCGCTGCGCATCTGCACACGTTCGGCAGCGACGATCCTCCCGGAAAAGTTCCGCCGTTTCAGCGCAGCATCGAAATGGAGAAATCGCTCGACGACTGCATCCTCGCGTGGGAAATGAACGGCGTGCCGCTGCCGCCGCAGCACGGCGCACCGCTGCGCCTCATCGTGCCGGGATGGGCCGGCGATCATTGGATGAAATGGCTCGTGCGCCTTTCGCCGCAAAAGGCGCCGCAGAGCGGCTTCTACATGGACACGGCGTATCGCTGGCCGCTGAATCCCGGCGCGCCCGGCGTCGCGTTCAAACCGGAGGAGATGAAGCCGCTGACCGAGCTCGCGGTGAAGTCGAACATCACGACCGCGCCGAAAGCCGTGACGATGCGCGGCATCTACGACATCCGCGGCTTCGCCTTCTCCGGCGCGCCGGACATCGCGAAGGTCGAGATCAGCGACGACAACGGCGCGACGTGGAAGGCCGCGCAGCTCGACGCGCGTCACTCGCCGCACGCGTGGCGGCTCTGGCACTACCGCTGGACGCCGGCGAAGCCAGGACGCGCCACGCTCCTCGCCCGCGCGACCGACAGCCGCGGCGCAACGCAGCCGCGCGAGACAGTCTGGAACCAGAGCGGATATCTGTTCAACGGCTGGCACTCGGTCGACATCGAGGTGAAGGCATGACCTGGCTCCTCCTCGCAATCCTTGCGGCGCTTCCGATGCCCGGAACGCAGTTCAAGCAGCTTCCGGACAGCAAAGGAAAAGCGGAGATCGAGCACGCCTGCTACACCTGCCACTCCCCCGACCTCCTTGCGCAGCAGCGCCTCACGCCGAAGCAGTGGACCGCGACGGTGGAGAAGATGATGCGCTGGGGCGCCGAGCTGAAGGAATCGGACAAGCAGGTCGCGATCGATTACCTGTCGCGCCACTTCGGTCCGGAGAATCGCTTCACGCCGACGGCGACGACGCCGATGAAGTAGTGGCGCGGTCGCGCAGTTACGCGGTTGCTCGGCGACTACCACTGCGCAACCGCGCAACCGCGTAACCGATCAACAGCACGAACATCGTTACGCTGCTCACCCAAGCGCCGATCACGAACGACTGCGGTAGATACTGCATCCGCACCGTGTGCTCCCCCTGCGGCACGTAGACGGCGAGGAGCGTGTGATCGGCGTAGCGAAGCGGCGCACGTTTGCCGTCGACGAACGCGCGCCATCCTTTCCACGCCGTCTCCGACACCACCATCCATCCGCCGCCGTCCATCGACGACCTGATCCGCAGCTCGCCGCGCGCAACGCGTTCGACGCGCGCGCGTCCCGGCCCGTTCACCTCGTCGCGCGGCACCGTGGTCTGCGCATCGATCCACGCTTCGTCCGCGAAGTCGCGCGCGAGTTTCATCTGCGCGAGGACGGTGTCTTTCGGATAGCCGATGTGCGTGCGACGTGGCACGAACGCGCGGCCTAACGCGCGCGTGTTCTCCAGCAGATTCGTCCCCGGCTGTTCGGCGATCTTGCGCCATCCGGGCGGCGGCGGCTCTTTCACCGACCACGGCGAAAGCGCGTAGCGGACGTTGAGCAATGACAGGAACGGCGCGCTCAGGTTTTCGACGCGCCGCCACCACACGCCCTGCTCGATCGACCAGATGCGGCTCGTCTCCACCCACCGGTTGAGCTTCAGCGCCTGATAGCCGCGCACGTCTTCGAGCCCGTACAACGTCGCCGAGTTCGGAATCAGCTCGTACATGTGGCCGACGATGCGAAACGGCTCGCCCGTTTTCGGCAGCTTCTCGAACACGGCGATCGGCGGATAAAACGCGCGCACCGGCAGCGTCGGATACAGGTCGCCGACTTCGAGCGTGCGCTGCGCGACGATCGCCAACAACAGTAGACCGCAAGCGACGCGGCCGCGCGTGGTGAGCGCGATCAGCGCGACCACGATCGGGCCGGCGACGAGGATGATCGCTTGCGTGCGGATGAACTGGGGCGTGAGGCCGATCGCGAGCATGCGGTGCCACGCGTTTGCCGTCGCGACGCCGAGAATGATCGCGACGAGTAGTGGAGCGGCGGCCGCTCTCGGCCGCCAATTTGCGCGAGAGGCCGGCGGCCGAGGGCGGCCGCCGCTCCACAAGTCGACTCCAAGAGCCGCCAGTAGCGAAATGCCGAATGCCGCCGCCACCACCAGGCGGTCATTGAGCGCGACGTCGAAGAGCGGCAGCTTGCCTAACAAATCCGGCAGCGGCCAAAGGCGCACACCAAACCACAAGCCAAAGACCACGAACGCGAGCGCGATCCACTTCGCGCGTGAGCGCGAGCGCCACGTGCCGAACACCGCCAGCGCGAGCGCGACGCTGCCGCAATACGCGCTCTCCAGTGGCGGCTCGAACTTCAAATTCTCCGGCCACTCGCGGTGCGGCATGCCGTGGATGAACGGCACGAGCTGCGACTCCAGCTTCGCGATCGCGAGCGGCAGCGGCGCGGACTTTTTCATCGGTATGTACACGACGCGCCGCAGTTCATGCTCGTACGTCTGCGGCAGCGCATCCATCACCGGAAAGAGATAGACCGCGCACATCAGCACCGCGACGACGCCCGCTCCGATCGCGAGCAGCGCCGGCCGCAGGAATCGCTTCACGACCCACAACTCCGCTACCGCCCACACCGCAGCGAGCGATACCAGATGTAGAGCCGTTTCCGGATGTCCGGCCAGCAGGACCATCACGAAAACGAAGAGCAGCAGCGATGCATCGCGCAGCGACTGTCCGCGGATCACGCGACGCACGGCGAAGATGAGCAGCGGCAGCCAGACCGTCGTCGCGCCGAGGGACCATTCGAGCCAGAACGCGACGAAGGTGCAGAACATGAACGCGGCGGAGGCGGCTAGCGCCGCCTCATGGCAGATGGCCGATGGCCGATGGCCGCCGGAAACATCGCCATCTGCCATCCGCCATCCGCCATCCCCGCTCGGCAGGGAGCGCACCAACAGGTACATGCCGAGTCCCGCAATGAACAGCGCCGTCGTCGCGAGAAACGTGAGGCTGTTCGCCAGCGGCAGCAGGAAGCTGAGCAGCAGCAAGGGATCGTAGGCCGCGGGCTGCGCCGCGGCCGCGAGAATGTCGCCGGCGAAGATGTGCGGGTTCCAGAGCGGCAGCTCGCCGTGTTTGTACGCGTCGCGCACCGCCCACTTCCACGGGATGTTGTGCGAGTACACGTCCGACAGCAGTCCGTTGTGCAAATCGCCGACGCCGTACTGCTGCTTCATCCACGACAGCGGCTCCGCGCCGTACGGCAAATCGATCGGCGCATAGACCTGTCCGGTGAGCAGCGCGCGGCCCGTGAAGGCGAGCGGAAGCAGCAGGAGAACGATCGCGACCTGCCAGCGAATGCGTGCGATGGCGGACGCGGCCGCGCTTACCACAAAGTACAAAAGCGCCGTCGTCACCCTACGCCTCGTAGAACGGGAACACCCCTGCCCGCTCCGGAGTTAGATTGATACCTCATGGATTCCATCGTCATTCGCGGCGCACGCGAGCATAACCTCAAGAACATCGATGTCGTCGTCCCCCGAAACAAGTTCGTCGTGATCACCGGCGTCAGCGGTTCAGGCAAGTCCTCGCTGGCCTTCGACACGATCTTCGCGGAAGGACAGCGGCGCTACGTCGAGTCACTCTCCGCGTACGCGCGGCAGTTCCTCGAGCAGATGGAAAAGCCCGACGTCGACTCGATCGAAGGGCTCTCTCCGGCCATCTCGATCGAACAGCGCACGACCTCGCGCAATCCGCGCTCGACCGTCGGCACCGTCACCGAGATCTACGACTACCTTCGCCTGCTCTTCGCATCGGTCGGCGTCCCGCACTGCACGAACTGCGGACAGGAAATTCGTCCGCAGACGATCCAGCAGATGGTCGATCGCCTGATGCAGCTTCCGGCCGGCACGAAGTTCACGATCCTCGCGCCGTACGTCCGCGGCAAGAAGGGCGAGTACAAGAAGCAGATGTTGCAGATGGTGAAGGAAGGCTTCACCCATGCGATCGTCAACGGTGAAGAGATCGAGCTGGCGTCGCCGCCGAACCTCGACAAGCAGAAGAAGCACACGATCGACATCCGCATCGATCGCATCGTCGTCAAAGAAGGAATCGCGCAGCGTCTCGCCGACTCGCTCGAAACGGCGACGCGCGTGACGAAAGGTCTGGTCAAGATTCTCTACCAGGAAGGGAAGCGCGAAGAGCTGATGTCGCAGAGCTACGCCTGCCCCGACTGCGGCATCTCCATCGGCGAGATCACTCCCCGCCTCTTCTCCTTCAACTCACCGTACGGCGCGTGCCCGCGCTGCTCCGGCCTCGGCGTGCTGCTCGAGATCGACGAGCGGAAGATCGTTCCCGATCCGTCGAAGTCGGTCGAAGAAGGCGCGATCGCGCTTTGGAAAGAAGGCTCAGAGCACTGGCGCTTGCGCCAGATTCAAACGCTGGCGAAGCACTACAAGTTCAAGCTCGAAACGCCGTGGTCGAAGCTGCCGGAGAAAGCGAAGAACTGCATCCTCTACGGCTCGGAAGAGAAACTGCGTTTCGAATTTCAGGGAAGCGAGAGCACGTATCAGTACAGCGGCACGTATGAAGGCATCGTCCCGATGCTGAAGCGCCGCTATCACGAGTCCGACTCCGACGACATCCGCGAAGAGATCGAGCGTTTCATGACGCCGAACAAATGCCCTGACTGCAATGGGCGGCGCCTGAAGCCGGAGGCGCTCAGCGTGACGGTCGCGGGAAAGACGATCGACAAAATCGTCGCGCAGCAGCTGAAAGATGCCGTCGAGTTCTTCGCGCAGATCGAGCTATCGCCGCGCGAGGAAGCGATCGCCGGCAAGATCCTCAAAGAAGTGCGCGACCGTCTCGGATTTCTCAACGCCGTCGGCGTCGGCTATCTCATGCTCGACCGCAATGCGGCATCGCTTTCCGGCGGCGAAGGACAGCGCATCCGCCTCGCCACGCAGATCGGCTCGAAGCTGATGGGCGTGCTGTACGTGCTCGATGAGCCGTCGATCGGTTTGCATCAGCGCGACAACCGCCGCCTCATCGAATCACTTCTGGAATTGCGCGACGTCGGCAACACCGTGATCGTCGTCGAGCACGACGAGGAAACGATCGAGACCGCCGATCACATCATCGACCTCGGTCCGCGCGCCGGCGTGCACGGCGGCCAGATCGTCGCCGAGGGCACGCTCGAGCAGGTGAAGACGTTCCCGTCGTCGCTGACCGCGAAATATCTGCGCGGCGAAGCGAACATCGAGATCCCGCGCATCCGCCGCATGCCGAACGGCAAGGCGGTCGTCATCCGCGGCGCGCGGCAGAACAATCTGAAGGACATCGACGTCACGTTTCCGCTCGGCCTCTTCATCGCCGTCACCGGCGTGAGCGGCTCCGGAAAGTCGACGCTCGTCAACGACATCCTCTACAAGGCGCTGTCGCGTCACTTCTACGACGCGATCGACACGCCGGGCGAGCACGATCGCATCGACGGACTCGATTTCATCGACAAGGTGATCGACATCGACCAGTCGCCGATCGGCCGCACGCCGCGCTCGAACCCCGCGACCTACACGCAGCTCTTCGGTGAGATCCGCAACCTGATGTCCGCGACACCCGAGGCGCGCATGCGCGGTTATGGACCGGGGCGGTTCTCGTTCAACGTGAAAGGCGGGCGCTGCGAAGCGTGCAAGGGCGACGGGCAGATCAAGATCGAGATGCACTTTCTGCCCGACATCTACGTCACGTGCGACGTCTGCGGCGGCAAGCGCTACAACCGCGAGACGCTCGAGGTGAAGTACAAAGGCTTCTCGATCGCCGAGATCCTCGAGATGACGGTCGAGCAGGCGCTCGAGGTGTTCCGCAACGTTCCACGGATCGCAAACATCCTCCGGACGCTGGACGAAGTCGGACTCGGATACATCACCCTCGGCCAGTCATCGACGACGATCTCCGGCGGCGAAGCGCAGCGCGTGAAGCTCGCCAAAGAGCTCGCGAAGCGCGCCACCGGCAAGACGCTCTACATCCTCGACGAGCCGACGACGGGACTGCACTTCGACGACGTCGCGAAGCTCCTGCATCTCATGCACGGCCTCGTCGACCGCGGCAACACCGTCGTCGTGATCGAGCATAACCTCGACGTCATCAAGACCGCCGATCACGTGATCGACCTCGGCCCCGAGGGCGGCGACGACGGCGGACTCGTGATCGCGACCGGAACACCCGAGCAGGTCGCGAAGGCGGAATCGCCGACGGGCGTGTATTTGCGGAAGATGCTGCGCAACCACTCAGCGGTAGCGGTCGATCGGAACGCCCTGACGCGCTAGCTGTTCCAGGATCTGGCGCGCGGGCGCGAAGTTCGGATCGATCGCCAGCGCCTGGTAAAAGTGCGGCACGGCCTCGGACATCTTTCCCTGTCGCGCCAGCGCGACGCCGAGGTTGTTGTGGATGTCGGGGAGGTCGGGATCGATCTCGAGGACTTTCTGATACGCGGCGATCGCGTCGTCGACGCGGTCCTGCCGCGCGAGCGCGTTGGCGAGGTTCGCGCGCGCGTCGAGCAGGATCGGATTGATCGCCAGCGCTTTGCGAAATTCCTGTTCCGCGTGGACGACGTCGCCGTCTTCGACGTACGCGCCGCCTAACGAGTTGTGCGCGATGGCGCTCGAACCGGCGACGGCGAGCGTGTGCGTGAACAGCTCTTTGCTGCTGTGCCAGTAGCGAAGTTGATCCCATGTGCGAACACTGAGCGCGCCGATCACGAGGAGTGCAAATGCAAGCTGCAGTGCGCGCCGCTGCACGAGCTCGGCGGCGAGCCACACGACGGCGATGAAAACTCCGATCACCGGAACGTACGTGTAGCGGTCGGCCATCGACTGCTCGCCGACCTGAATGATTCCGATCATCGGCACGAGCGTGCCGAGGAACCACAGCCAGCCGATGAGGAGGAACGGCCAGCGTTTGCGCAGCACGAACGCGCCCGCGGTGATCGCGATGAGCCCAAGCGCGGACACGGCGACCATCGCGGCGGATGGATGGCCGAACGGATAAAACGCCGCGAGATTGCGCGGCCAGAAGGTCTTGCCGAGGTAGTCGATGTAGGAGACCGCGGCGTTCGACACGCGCACCGCGAGCGGCAGTCTCTCCAGCGAGCGCACGGCGCCGCCCGCGCTTTGCGCCTGCAGCGTGATGATGCTGGCGATCGCGGACATCGCGAAGAGCGGGATCTTTTCCGCGATGCGCGGGCGGCGGTTGAGCGGCCAGTAATCGATGAGCAACAGCGCGGCAGGAAACGTGACCGCCATCGGCTTCGACAACAGCGACAGCGCGAAGAAGAGCATCACCAGCGCGAAGTCGCGCGAACGTTTCGTGCGCGCGTAGTGCGCGTATTTCCAGAGCGCAAGAAACCAGAAGAGCGCGCAGAGAACGTTCTTCCGCTCCGAGATCCACGCGGCCGATTCGACCGCAAGCGGATGCAGCGCGAAGAGCGCGGCGACGGCGAGGCTGCGCCCCGGCGTGCCGGTGAGCGCGAACAGCGCCGCGAACAACGCTGCCGCCGCAAGCGCGTGCAGCAGCGCATTCATGAAGTGATGCGCGCCCGGCTTCGCATCGAACAGCGAAGCGTCCATCATGTGCGAGATCCACGTCAGCGGATGCCAGTTCGCGGCATGGAATGTCGAGAACGCCCAACCGATCCCGCTCGCACTGATGCCGGCCAGCACGTTGTCGTTGTGCGAGACGTACTCGTGATCGTCGAGAGTGATGAACGGGTCGCTCGCGACCGATGCGTACACGATGAGCGTGACGACGATCAGCGCGAGGACGCCGAGGAGATGCTTCGGTTTGCGAGGCGGAGACGCGGCGGGAGCGGGCGCTGTCGCCTTCTTGCGTTTTTGTTTCGCCATGGACGGCCCACATTCTTGCGCAACTCTTCGCGAACCGATACGTAGTGGCCTGTATGCGCCGCTTCGCACTTGTTGCTCTTCTGGCTTCCGCCTGCGCGTCGACGCCGCCGCAACGCGACTACACGCAGGCCATCGACGCATCGCGCAAACAGATGGAGGTGCTCGTCGCGAAGGAGAAGATTCCGACCGCGACGATCGCCGTCACGGCCGGCGACCACATCGTGTGGCATGACACGTTCGGCGGCGCGACGATCCACACACGCTTCCGCGGCGGCAGTCTCACCAAGCTCGTCACCGCGGCGGCGCTGATGCGGCTCGTCGATCAACATCGCGTGTCGCTCGATGATCCGGTTAGCAAATTCCTCCCGGATTTTCTGCACGGCGAGATCACGCTGCGCCAGCTCGCGGGACACCTGAGCGGCATTCGCCACTACACGAACGATGAGTTTCTCAACAAAACACGCTACACCAGCGCGACCGATTCGCTGCGCAAATTCGCAAACGCTCCGCTGCTCTCAAAGCCGGGCGAAAAGTATTTCTATTCGAGCTACGGCTACGACGTCCTCGGCGCGGTGATCGAGCGCGCAACCGGTAAACACTTCACCGAAGCCGTGAGCGCTCTCGTCTTCCGCCCGCTGCAGATGAACGAGACGACGTTCGCCGACGACGCGAACTCCGCGACGCTGTTCGACCTCGGCAAAAACGGTCCCGAGCCGTCGCCGGAGACCGATCTCAGCGACCGCCTTCCTGCCGGCGCGATCGTGACCACCGCGCGCGACTTCGCACGCTTTCTCATCGCGATGAGCGGCGGCAACTTCCTCACCAATTCCTCGCGAGCGACCATGTTTGCGACGCAATCGACGTCCGACGAAAAACCGACAAACGTCGGCATCGCTTGGCGTATCGCCATCGACGACGCGCAGCGCACGTTCCTCCATCACGGCGGCGCCGTCACCGGAGGCCGCGGCGTCGCGCTCGTCTATCCAAAAGAGCGCGTCAGCGTCATCATTCTGACGAACCTCGGCTTCGCCCGCTTCAACGAACGCGACGCCGGCGAGATCGCGCGAAGATTCCTCCCATGAACATCGTCTGCGACCTCTTCCCCAATCTCACGCAGCTCGACCTCACCGGTCCGTTCGAGGTGTTTCATCGCATTCCGGGCGCGCGCGTGCATCTTGCCGCGAGAACGCCGGAGCCGGTGCGGGCGGAGGGCGGGCTCACGATTCTGCCGACGATCGCGTTTGCGGATGCGCCGCAGGCGGACATTCTTTGCGTGCCCGGCGGGTGGGGTGTGAATGAGGCGATGCTCGATGACGAACTGCTCGCGTTTGTGCGGCGTCCGGCGACGTGGGTCACGTCCGTTTGCACGGGCGCGCTGGTGCTGGGCGCGGCGGGGCTGCTCGACGGCTATGGCGCCGCGACGCATTGGGCGGCGATGGAGTACCTCTCACTGTTCGGCGCGCGAGCGACCGAGCGGCGTGTGGTCGTCGATCGCAATCGCATCACCGGCGGCGGCGTGACGGCCGGGATCGACATCGCGCTGCGGATCGTGCGTGAGATTTACGGCGGCACGCTGGCTGACGAGATTTCGCTGGCGATCGAGTATGGGCCGGCCAACGATGAGGTTCGCGAGCGTGTTCTCGAACGGCTGGGCCCGATTACAAAGAAGCGTCTCGGCGCGGTAGCGTTGGCTGCGCAGAAATTGCGCGCATGATTCCGCCGTTTTCATCGGCGGTCCGATGTCCACGAGACTCTTTCTCCTGTCGCCGGCGAATCTGTCGGGCACGCGCGCGAAGCAGCTCGCGTCGCCGCGCGCGACGTTCAGGACCGCGCTGCGCTTTCAGTCGCCGGACGGCGTTCCGATCGCGGACGCGTTCGAGTTCATGAGCTCTCTCTACTTCCGCGGAAAGATCGCCTACGCGCGGCGCTTCGCGGTTCCTTCGCCGCTCATCGGCGGCGACGGCATCTTCGTCATCACCTCGGGATTCGGGCTTGTGCCGCCGAACTGGGCGTTCACGGAAGAGCGGATGAAGCGGATGCAGAAGATCGACGTCGACGTCTCGACGCGCAATTACACGAAGCCGCTGAAGGAACACGCGCAGCTCATCTCGCGCGCGCTCGACGAGGACGCGCAAGTCGTCCTGTTAGGTAGCGTCGCCACCGGAAAATACGTCGACGTCCTCCTGCCGATCTTCGGCAATCGCCTGCGCTTTCCGACGCTCTTCGCGGGACTCGGCGACATGTCGCGCGGCGGCCTCATGCTTCGCGCCGCGCGCGAAAGACACGAGCTGCAGTACACGACGCTGGATGCACCACGACACCGTGTCGGCGGTGACGGCAAGATGCCGACAGTTTGGTAGTCTCGCGCGCGTGGCGGCGAAGGCGAAACGCAGCATCGAAATCCCGGTGACTCTCAACGACGTCATCCTGAAGTTCGGCGAGCGCGAAGTCCGCCTCACGAATCTCCGCAAAGTCTTCTGGAAGAACCTCGGCATCACGAAGCGCGATCTGCTGCAGTTCTACGCCGACGTCTCGCCGTGGCTGCTCCCGCACATCGAAGACCGGGCGATGGTGATGAAGCGCTATCCCAACGGCGCGGAAGGCGACTTCTTTTACATGAAGCGCGCGCCCGATCCGCGGCCGGAGTGGATCGAGATCTGCGAGATCGATCACGGCAGTGCGGGCGTCATCAACTTTCCGATCGTGCAGGACCTGCCGGCGCTGCTCTGGCTCATCAACCTCGGCTGCATCGATCTGAATCCGTGGTACGCGCGCTGTGACGACACCGATCGCCCAGATTTCCTCCACTTCGATCTCGATCCCGGTCCCGGGGCGAACTTCGAGAAGGTGCGGCGCGTCGCACTGTATGTGCGCGACATCCTTTCGGCGCTGAAGATGCCGAGCTATCCGAAGACGACCGGCTCGAAAGGAATCCACGTCTACGTTCCGATCCAGCGCGGGCCGACGCAGAAGGAAGTGTGGGCATTCGCGAAGGCGCTCGCGATCGAGCTGGAGTCGCGGCACAAGCAGGACGTCACCGCCGAATACATGAAAGCGAAGCGCCCGCACGGACGCGTGCTCGTCGACTACAACCAGAACGCATGGAGCCGCACGCTGGCGTCGATCTACTCGATTCGCCCGACGCCCGTCGCGAGCGTGTCGATGCCGGTGACGTGGGAAGAAGTCGAGCGCGGCGTGAAGATTGAAGACTTCCGCATCGACAACGCGGTCGCGAGATTGAAAAAGACGGGCGATCTCTGGAAACCGGTGCTGGCGAAAAAGCGTATCGATCTCTACAAGGTATTCAAGTGACGGCGTAGCCGTCATCCTGAGCCGCGCAGACGGCGAAGGATCTCTAAATTGCAGGCTCTTCGCATGTTGAGATCCTTCGTCGCGCTTCGCCGACTCAGGATGACGGCGGTATTTCACAACTCTCAGCATGACGATGAAAAACCGATTCCTCATCCTCGCCCTTTTTGTTGCGCCAACGCTCCTCGCGCAAACCGTCCGCATCACGCAGAAGCCGACCGGTCTCATTTACGGAAAGCTCAACGTGCCGATCGTCGCGACCGATCCGGTCGTGCGGCTCCAACTCGTCATCAACGGCGTGCCGTTCAAGGAAGTGAGCTCGAAGGTGCTCGTCGCGCCGGTCAACATCGGCTACTACATTCGAAGACTGCGGATGCGTGCGGTCGGATACGACGCGCAGGGAAATGTCGTCGGCGAAGACGAGATGGTCGTCAACGATCCGCGGCCGCCGTTTCGCGTGCGACTGCAGGCGCCGCTGCAATGGCCGGAAAGCGGGACGGTCGAATTGCACGCGAACGTAATTCGTCCCGCGGAGATCGTCGTGCACGCGGTCGACTTTTACGTCGGCGAAGAAAAGGTCGCGACGGTCGAGGCGCCGCCGTACACGGCGAGCGTCGACGCGTCGAAGTTTCCGAACGCCGTCTACACGCGCGTGGTCGCGCGCACGGCCGACAATCAGGAATCGAATGACGTCGTCTTCTTCGGCGAGCGCGTGCAGGAACAGATCGACGTCACGATTCAACAGATCCCCGTCTCCGTCGCCGAAGGTCCGTCCGATCTGCGGCTCGAAGATTTGACGCTCACCGACGAAGGCGAGCCGCGCCAAATCGAAGGACTGATCGGCGCGAACGATCAGCCGCTGCACGTCATCCTGCTCATCGACTACTCGCAGAGCATGCTCAAAGAATTGCCGGTGGTAAAAACCGCGGCCAAGCAGTTCGCGCGCGCGCTCTTGCGGCCGCAGGACCGGCTCGCGGTCGTCGGCTTCAATCAGAGAACGTTCTGGCTCACGGGATACACGAACGACTGGAACCAGGCCGCACAGGCGGTCGACCGCATCCAGCCCTCGGGCGAGACGCATCTGTACGACAGCGCGATCGAGATGCTATACGAGCTGCAGAAAACGCCGGGCCGCCACGCGCTCGTCATCCTCACCGACGGCGTCGATCAGGGGAGCCGCTTCAAGCTCGATCACCTCGTGCACTACGGCCGCTACGCCGGCGTGCCGGTGTATCCGATCGTGAAGAACAAGCGCCTCTCGACGTGGATGAGGCTCGGCGTCGGACGACTGGAAGCGAAACGCCTCGACAAGATCGCCGAGGACACGGGGGCGACGTACTTCATCATCCAGAGCGAGCACGAGCTCGCCAACGTCTACAGCCGCATCGCCGGGGAACTGCGCCAGCAGTATCTCGTGGTGTTCCACTCCGACATGTCGATGCCGGATCAGTGGAGATCGATCACCATCACGTCGTCGCGCGGGCACACGCTGCGCGCGCCGCGAGGGTATTTTCCGTAGCGACAGGCACGACGCGTGAACTTGCCGGACCTGAATGACCTGGCCCGGCGCGCCGCTCTATCCCGAGCAGCGACGAATCCATCGCATCCATCGCGGCCTCCTGACCGAGCGGCAGGAGCACATCTTCACGTGGGTGGCGGTCGTGGTGGTGATGCTCTATGTGACGGCGTGGATTGCCGCGGTCGCGGACATTTACCGCATCCGCAACACGCCGACATTCATCGCGCCGGGTGAGCACACCGAGCCTGCCGGTCCGCCCGCCACACCCGTGCAGCAGGTGACGTCGATGTTCGGGCCGATGACGCCGGCCGCGCCTCACCTCCTCAGCGACGCGATGCTGTCGTTTCTCCATCCGCTGCGCGGCGAGAGCGGCGACATTCGTTTCGTCTCCGCGCTTCCAGGCTCGCGCTTCGTCGAAGCGCCCGGCGGCGCGAACGTGGTCATCGAAGGACAGGACGCCACGCCGTTCGTCGCGCCGCGGCAGCCCGGCATCTACGACTTCGCCGTGCAGATGAACGACGCGCAGAAGCCGATCGAAGACTTCGCGATCATCACGCTCGTCCCGCGCTCCGCGCGACGCGGCGGGCAAATCGGCCGCTATCGCCTCGGCTTCTGGCCGTTCGAGAACGGCAGCATGCCGCGCACCGATCGCTACGCGCCGCCGCGCGGCTTCATCCAGGTCACGCCGCAGAACGAGGACTTCCAGGTGTCGTCGCATTTCCGAATGCAGCAGTTCCTGACGAAAGACCAGTACGGCGTCTGGCCGAAATACCTCCTCCTCGATCCCATGCTGCTCGACAAACTCGAATTGACGATCGACGAGCTGCGGCGCGAAGGTGTGCGCGTCGATCACGTCCACATCATGAGCGGCTTTCGCACGCCGACGTACAACCGCGGCGGCGGCAACACGCAGGGCCGCGCGAACCTGAGCCGTCACATGTACGGCGACGCGTCCGACGTTTATGTCGACAACAATCAAGACGGATATCCCGACGACATCACCGGCGACGGCCGCGTGACGATTGCGGACGCGGAGAAATTCGCGCGCGCGGCCGAGCGCGTGGAGAACGCGCACGGGTCGCTCGTCGGAGGAATCGGAATCTATCCCGCGTGCTGCGGGCACGGACCTTTCACGCACGTCGATGTGCGGGGGTTTCGCGCCCGTTGGCGCGGCACCGGCAGTGGATGAGGGGTCGCACGATGGCGGCTACGCGGGTGGCAGATGGCAGCTCCGCTGATGGCGGATGGCAGATGGCAGATGGCAAGCGAGTTCCAGGCGCGCTATCCGCCATCGGCCATCTGCCATCAGCAGAGCCGCGATCCGCCATCCGCGCAGCTGCGATCGGCGCAGCCGACAGGAGGTACTGTGGTTGAAACCGTGAATTGTCCTGAATGTCATGCGGCGCGCACCGATCCTTCGGTGGTCTGTCCGGATTGCGGCGCGCCGCCCGTGCACCCGGGCGATCAGCGCGGCGCCGTGGAGGAAGTGCGCGAGCACGATCTCGAGCCGTACGTGACGCTGCGCTACATCGCGCGCCTCTTCAAGATCCTCGCGGCGCTGATGGTGATCATGCTCATCGGCGAGATCGTGACCGGCTTGTCGAATGATCTCCCGTCCCTGATCGGCGAGATTACGAAGACGCTCGTGCTCGCGGGACTGATGTGGGGCGGCGGCGATCTGACGATGCTGATGATCGATGCCGGCCACGATCTCCGCGTCGCGCGCATTCTCCTCGGCCGCATCAACGCGGAGCTGCATCGCAAGGCGAACGAGAAATAGTGGAGCGGCGCCCGCCCCCGGGCGCCGGGAGGAAGCAGGTTCCTCGTGCGCGGAACGAGTTTGTTTCGGCGGCCGAGGGCGGCCGCCGCTCCACTAGCCGCCACGGGCGGCTGCGTGGATTGCTCCGCCTCGCGGCATGCTTGTCGCCACGTCACGACCTGCGACTTCGAGCGGCGCAACGCGCCTGAGATCGTCGTTTCTGCCGCGCAGGCTCCTAGATCGAAACGATTGCGCGCCCCAACGTCTCGCGGATTTCGCGGAAGACATTCTCCGGGGGAATCCCGAGCTCGCGGAACGCGGCCACGCGTTTGATCAGCGTCTCCGCGGTTTTCTCGTCGACGATGCGCGTGTCGATCGTCCGGTTGTTCAACTCGCACATTGCGAACAGCGACGCCAGCGCGACGCGGCGATTGCCTCCGCGGAACGGCCGGTTCGACAACAGCGCGAAGAGAAACGCCGCGACTTTGTCCGGAAACTCGCGATAGGCCTCCCGTCCGAGCGTCGTGATCTGCGGACGCTGCACGGCATTGAGCAATCCGAATTGCGAGTCGACGACACCGGGATGCGCCTGGTTGCCGCCGAACTCCGACGACACCGCGCGATGCAGCTCGATCAGGTCCTGCACGCTGAGGTAGCGAATGCCGCCGTCAGTCGGTGAGCTTGCGGAAAGCGTTTGGAAACTTCTTGAGGGCGCGCTTGAAGGCATTGGCGATGACGGGGTTGCTGAAGCCGCCTTCGCCGCTGCCGCCGTAGGGCGCGGACTTTCCATTCGAGCCTTTGGCGGAGCTGCCGGCTTTCGGGGCGCTGGCTTTCGGGGGGGGGCTGGCTTGCTGCTTTTTGGGGGCTTCGACGGCTTTGGGGCGGGCTTGCTCGGCTTTTTTGCCGCTGCTTTCTTTTCCGCTTTTGGCGCTTTTACTGCCTTTTGCGGCTTTGCCGGCTTCGACGGCTTTGCTGCTTTTTTTGCTCCCTGAGGCTTTGCTGGCTGTTTTTTTCCCTTTTGCTTTGTCGCCATGCGTCATTTCAGTCCTCAGGCCGACATCCTAATCCCGTTAAGTGCTTGAGTCAACAAAGTTTAGGAGGGAGTCAGCGGTTGACCCGCCGAAAAAGGAAATCGGCTCAGCCGTCTAAGTAACTGAAAAGTCTCTATTTATGCGATTTGCAGAGTGCACTGATCCTTGTGCATCAAACGCCTTCCGCTTCGGCGTCCTCTGCGGATGAGCCCGCGCCGCCAGTTTCCTCAAACATCGGTTTCGGATCGATGGCGAGCAGGTCTTTCGCTTTCTGGGTGACGCTGAACGATTCCTTGTCGCCGTTCGTCGTCAGCCAAGCCTTGTCGACCAGCGACACCGCGGGCGCTTCGCCGCCGCCGGCAGGGTGCTTGATCGCCTTGATCTGCTCGAGCGTGAGCGACTCCGCGTTGAGACGCCGGAACTCCTGCAGGACGCGGAGCTCCTGCGGCGTCAGACCGTTCGGCATGATGATGGCCATCGCCCGCGCATTATAAAGGCTGACACCGCGGACACCAGTACGTCGAGCGTGCATCGCGTCCCTGCTTCGCGAACGCGATCGCGGTTCCGCACTTGCGGCAGCGCTGGCCGCCGCGTCCGTACACGTTCTTCGGCCGCACGCTCGCGAGCATGTACTTGCGCGCGAAGCGCAGCAGCTCGCGGAGCTTTTCGTCGCCGAGGCTGCTCACATGTGCGAACGGATGCACGCGTCCGAGGAAGAGGACCTCGGATTTGTATTCGTTGCCGATGCCGGCGACGATGCGCTGATCGAGCAGGACGTCCGCGATCTCGAAGTCCGTGCGCTCGCGAATGCGGCGGAGCGCTTCATCCTCATCGAAGGATTCGCCGAGGAGATCGGGACCGATGTGCCGGAGATCGTCCTGGCGAGCGAGCGACTGCGCGTCGTGAAACGCCGCCACCGGAATCGTGAAGCCGACGGCGACCCAGGCATCGGTCTCGATCACGATGCGCATGTCGCGGCGCGGCCGCCTCCATTTTTCGCCCGGCTTGTACAAGTGCCACGAGCCGTTCATTCGCATGTGCGTGTGCAGATGGAGATCGCCGGAGAAGTCAATGATGAGGTTCTTCCCCTCTGGCCGCACGCTCTCGATCGTCCGCCCGGCCAGCGGCGACTGGTCGTCGACGCGCGCAAGCTGCGGCAGCACGCTCTCGAACCGCGTAACCACGCGTCCGGCCAGCGCGGCGTGCATCGTGCGCGCCGCGCGATAGATCGTGTCGCCTTCAGGCACCTTGAAAAGCAGAAAGCAAAAAGCAGAAAGCAGAAATCCCCCTCAGGGCGAGTGTCATGTCCCGATTGAAAGCGGGGGTCGCATCGACGCGATGGATGAAGGCGTTGACGGCAACGATTGACCCATCGATGGCAACGATGGAGCCATCGATGGCAACAATCGACGCATCGATGCGACCGAACACCAGGCCGCTGACGTGCTCAACTGGCGACGTGTCCCCGATTGAAGACAGATCGATCGTCAACCGCTTCCCATTTCTGCTTTTTGCTTTCTGCTTTCTGCTCTTTGAAACATCTCGCTTCCGTATTGTGACTCGCGCGAACAGCGGATCGGTCCTACAGTCGCAGCGTGCGCTACTCGATCACGATCAACGGCTCTGCAAAGTCCGTCGACGTCGCACCGGACATGCCGCTCCTCTGGATCCTCCGCGACGTCCTCGGCATGACCGGCACGAAGTTCGGCTGCGGCGTCGGCGTCTGCGGCGCGTGCACAGTGCTGCAGAACGGCGAAGCCGTCCGCTCGTGCCAGATCGCGGCGAGCGACGCCAACGGAAAGCGGTTCACGACGATCGAAGGACTCTCGCGCGATGCGTCGCATCCGTGTCAGCGCGCTTGGATCGCGGAAGACGTCGCGCAGTGCGGCTACTGCCAGGCCGGGATGATCATGACGGCGTGCGCGCTCCTGCGCGACAAGCCGAATCCGAGTGACGCCGACATCGACGCGGTGATGAGCGATCTCGTCTGCCGCTGCGGAACGTATCCGCGCATTCGCAAGGCGATTCATCTCGCGGCGAAACTGGGAGCGCAGAAATGAGGCGCCGCGAGTTTCTCAAGCTCTCGGCCGCCGGCGGCGCGGCACTCGTCGTCGGGTTTCGTATCGACGCCGAGCCGTCGTCGTTTCAGCCGAACGGTTGGGTGCGCATCGAGCCGGGCGGCAAGATCGTGCTCACCGTCGGCAAGCAGGAAATGGGACAAGGCGTGCGCACGTCGCTGCCGATGATTCTCGCCGACGAACTGGATGCGGACTGGCAGTCGATCGAGCTCCTTCAAGCCGAGCCCTCCCCGCAATTCCAACGCCTCGGCACCGGCGGCAGTGGCAGCGTGTACGGAAGCTGGAAGCCGCTGCGCACCGCGGGCGCAGCCGCGCGCACGATGCTCATCGGCGCTGCGGCAGCGAAGTGGAACGTTGACGCCGCGTCGCTTCGCACCGAAAAAGGATTCGTGATCAACACGAAGACGAACGAGCGCCTCAGCTACGGCGCGCTCGCGTCGGACGCCGCGAAGCAGCCCGTTCCCGCCGAGCCGAAACTGAAGGCGATGAGCGAGCTGCGCATCGTCGGTCAGCGCGTGAAGAAAGTCGACGCACCCGACGTCGTCAGCGGCAAAGCGATCTACGGCATCGACGCGCGCATGCCGGGAATGTTGTACGCATCGATCGAGCGGCCCCCAACCGTCGGCGGCACGCTCGTGAAGTTCGATGCGACGAAGGCGATGAAAGTGCGCGGTGTGCGCAGCGTCGTCGCGATCAAAGCCGGAGTCGCCGTCGTCGCCGAGAACTCGTGGGCCGCGATGAAGGGACGCGAAGCGCTCGCCATCACGTGGGAGCCGGGACCGAATCGCGCGTTCAATTCCGACGCGCACATCAAAGCGCTGGAGGCGGCGGCGAGCGAGCCGGGCGTCACGATTCGCAAGGAAGGCGAAGGCGCAGCCGCGCTCGCTCGCGCGGCGAAGACGATCGAGGCGCGCTACCACTATCCGTTCTACGCGCACGCGCCGGTCGAGCCGATGAATTGCGTCGCGTCGTTCCGCGACGGCACGTGCGAGCTGCGCGTACCGACGCAGGCACCCAACCGCGCGCAGCAACTCGTCGCCGAGTTCCTCGGCATCAAGCCGGAGAACGTCATCGTGCATCCGACGCTGATCGGCGGCGGATTCGGACGGCGATTGTGGATCGACTACGCGATCGAAGCGGCGGAGCTGTCGCGCGCGATCGCGAATCCGGTGCAGGTGTTGTGGACGCGGCAGGACGACATGCGCCACGGCCACTTCCAGGCCGCGTCGGTGCATCAGCTGCGCGCGGCATTCGACGAGAACAACGCGCCGCTGTTCTGGGGACACAAGAAGGTCTCGTCGTATCACAACCTGCGCGGCGCGCCGACGGCGCAGGAGCGTGCGGACGTCGAGTACAACCAGGACTCCGCGTGGGGCGTGTACGACGTGCCGTACGCGTTTCCGTCGATCGAAGCGACGTACCTCTCGATCGACGTGCCGGTGCCGATCGGTCCGTGGCGCGCGGTCTTCTCTCCGTCGTCGACCTTCGCGCGCGAATGTTTCGTCGACGAAGTCGCACAACACCTCGGCAAAGACCCGCTGCAGTCCCGACTCGACATGCTCGGCGAGCCTTACGACATCACCGCGGGCTCGTTGAAGATCGATCGCACGCGGCTGCGGCGCGTGCTCGAAGTCGTGCGCGAAAAGTCAAAGTGGGGATCGCCGCTCGCGCAAGGCCGCGGACGCGGCGTCGCCTGCAACGTCTACGACGGCGACACGCACATCGCGTATGTCGTCGAAGTGACGGCGCACGAAAACAGCGTGCGCGTCGATCGCGTCGTCGCGGCAGTCGACTGCGGCGTCGTCATCAATCCGACGGGAATCGAGCAGCAAATCGAAGGCGGCATCATCTGGGGCCTCTCGTCCGCGCTCAAGGGACACATCACCTTCCGCGACGGCCACGCCGAACAGAGCACGTATCGCGACTTCGAAGTACTGCGCATGAACGAGACGCCCGCGATCGAGATCCACATCGTCCCGAGCCACGGCGAGCAGCCGTTCGGCATGGGCGAGCCGCCGGTGCCGCCGATCGTGCCCGCGGTCGTGAACGCGATTTTCGCGGCGACGGGAAAACGAATTCGCGCGCTGCCGATCCGCCTCTAGTGGAGCGGCGGCCGCTTCGGCCGCCGGATTTTCGCGAGGGGTCGGCGGCCGAGGGCGGCCGCCGCTCCACTATGACGTCGGCAAGCGCCGCATCTGATAGCCCAATCCCGTCGCGGCGAATCCTGCTTCGACGAGAAACGGCGCGAGCGGGCTGCGCGACGCGGGTTCGTCGTTGATTTCTGCGATGAGGAGCGCGCGGCGATGTCCTTCGCGCACGATGTCCGCGATCGCGTTCGCGACTTCGCGCGCGACCGTCGATCGCAGCGGCTCGTCGTCGGGAAGAAAAACGTAGAGCTGCTTCTCGCCGCGCGAGATGTAGCAGGCCATCAAGCCGTTGACGAGAATCACCTGCGCGCCGACGCTGCGCGAGAGCGTCCACTGCGACTCCGGCCACTTCACGATCCCGCCGTACGGATTCGCGGGATCGGTCGCGGCGAGCATCACGGTCTCCGGCTGCTCGGGCTCGATGCGCAGCGAGCGGAGGAGATCGATCGCGCCCGCGGCTGCGAATTGCGTGGCGCCGAGGCCGGCGACGAAGTAGCCGCGGCGAATGCGGCCGGCGTCTTCCATTCCTTTGAGCACAGGATAGGCGGCGGCGAAGCCGGGCGCTTCGCGCGTGACGATGCCATAACGCGCGATCAGTTGGTGCGCGAGCGCGTTTGCACGCTCCGTCTCGGTGCCGCGCGGCGGCGGAACGAGCGACCAGCGGCCCTGCGTCGACGCGGGCGCGACGCGGCGCGAGCGGAAGCCGCTGGCGCGCGGCTGCTTCGGGCGCGTGTACGCGCGCAGCGCGTGGAAGGTGTCGTTCGTGATCGCGCCCTGCCAGACGAGGTCCCAGAGAGCATCGACGAGGTCTTTGGGGAAACCACCGAGGGCCGATTGGATTTGATCGAAGAATGAGGCGCCGTGGGCGCGGAGGTGGTCTTCGATAGGAGTGGTAGGACCGATAGGACTGATAGGACGATGTAGGAGCGGCAGGTGATCGGTGAGATAGAGCGCGATGCGGCCGTCTTTTTCGCCTAGCGGCTCCACGCCCGCCCATACGATCTCGCCGGCTGCGCTGAGCGTGTCGAGATCGGTGGGTTTGTAGTTCTCGATGCGAGCGGCGAGGATCTCGCTTTCAAAAATCGATGCGGCCATCGGAAAGCCCTGCAGCGACTCGACGACTTCGAGGAGCGCGTCGAGGCCGCGGCGCTTCTTCGTCGCGCGCTGCCAGTTCGTGAAGAGCCGCGCCAGCACCGGCGGATCGACCGGCTCCGCCTCCTTGCGCAGCTTCGCCAGCGATCTCCTGCGAATGGTTCGCAGCACTTCCGCGTCGCACCACTCGCGTTGCGTTCCTTCGGGGCGGAACTCGCCTTCGATCAGGCGGCCGCGCTCGACGAAGCGCTCCATCGATCCGAGAACGATGGCGACGCCGAGTCCGTAGCGGCGCGCGACGTCCGGCGGCGTGAACGGACCGTGCGTGCGCGCGAAGCGGAGGACGAGATCGCCGACCGGATCGGCGACCGGTTGCAGGTAGCGCTCCGCGAGGCCGTGCGGGATCGGCGTGCCGAGGGAGTCGCGGTAGCGGGCGGCGTCCTCGACGGCGATGAAGCGCTTCTCGCGCGCGATCGTGACTTCGAGGATGCGGCGCTGTTTGACGAGCTCTTTGACGTCCAACGATCCGGCCGATCGCTGCGCGATCTCGTCGCGTGTGAGATCGCCGATGCGCAGGAGCAGGTCGTGAATCGCGTCGAGTGAGCGCGCTTTGCGTTCTTCAACGAGATGCTGCAGCTCGAGCTCCGTCTGTTCGAGCGCGGCCGGATCGAGGAGCTCGCGCAACTCGGGCTCGCCGAGCAATTCGCGCAGTTGTGACTGATCGATGGCCAGCGCCTGCGCGCGACGTTCGGCAAGTGGTGCGTCTCCGTCATAGAGAAAATTCGCGACGTAGCGAAAGAGGACGGATGCCGCGAACGGCGACGGCTTGTCGGTGTCGGCGGTGACGACGCGGATTGCGCGCGCGCGGATGCGCTTAGTGATTTCGACGAGCGCGGGGACGTCGAAGGCGTCGCGCAGCGTCTCGCGATAGGCCTCGAGGATGATCGGAAACGAGCCGAAGCGCGACGCGACTTGCAGCAGGTCGTACGCGCGTTTGCGTTGCTGCCACAGGGGCGTGCGTCCCTGCACGCGCATGCGCGGAAGCAGCAGCGCGCGCGCGGCGGCCTCGCGAAATTTCGCAGCGAACATCGAGCTCGCGCCGAGCTGGCGCAACAACAGTTGTTCGACTTCGTCCGGATCGGGCAGCACCAGTTCGGCGGCGGGAGGATTGTCCGTTTCAGGAAAGCGGACGATGAATCCGTCGTCGCTCCACATTGTCTCGACGTCGATCGCCAGCTCGTTGCGCACCTTCGCGGTCACGGCCATCGCCCACGGCGCGTGAATTTTTCCGCCGAACGGCGAGAGCACGCAGACGCGCCAGTCGCCCAGCTCGTCGGTCACGCGCTCGACGACGATCGTGCGATCGTCCGGCACCGCGCCGGTCGCCTCTTCCTGGTCGGCGAGGTACTGCAGGAAATTCTCGGCGGCCAGCTTGTCGAGGTCGTGCCTCTTCACGAGCCGCTTGATCGCGTCGGCGCGCTTCGATTCGCGAATCTCGCGCACGAGTTTTCCGATTGCCTCGCCGAACGGAACGGTTCGTTCCGCGGCGTCCGCTTTCCAGAACGGCATTTTCCCCGGCTGTCCCGGCGCGGGCGTGACGATCACTTTGTCGTGTGTGATCTCTTCGATGCGCCACGTCGACGCGCCGAGGACGAACGTCTCGCCAACCGCGGTCTCGAAGACCATTTCTTCATCGAGCTCGCCGACGCGCGCGGACTGGTTCTTCTGCGCGCCGGCGAGAAAGACGCCGTACAGGCCGCGATCGGGAATCGTGCCGCCGCTCGTGATGGCGACGCGCTTCGCGCCTTCACGCGCCGTCAGCGTGTTCGCGACGCGGTCCCACGTGAGGCGCGGCCGCAGCTCCGCGAATTCGTCGGACGGATACATGCCGCTCAGCATGTCGAGCACGCCGTCAAACGCGGTGCGGCTCAACTCCGCGAACGGTGCCGCGCCGCGAATCGTTGCGAACAATTCGTCCGCGTTCCACGTGTCGACCGCGACCATCGCCACGATCTGCTGCGCCAGCACGTCGAGCGGATTGCGCGGATATCTCGTCGGCTCGATCGCCGCCTCATGCATCGCCTCGGCCACCGCCGCGCACGCAACGAGATCGCCGCGAAATTTCGGGACGATGATTCCGTTCGACGCCGCGCCCACCTGATGGCTCGCGCGTCCGATGCGCTGCAATCCCGACGCGATCGATGGCGGCGCCTCGATCTGGATCACGAGATCGATCGCGCCCATGTCGATGCCGAGCTCCAGCGACGACGTCGCGACGAGCGCGGGCAACCGTCCCGACTTCAGCGCGTCTTCGATCTCGACGCGTTGTGATCGAGCAATGGATCCGTGATGCGACTGCACGAGCGTCTCACCCGCGAGCTCGTTCAGCGCGGCGGCGAGCCGCTCGGCGAGCCGCCGCGAGTTGACGAAGATCAGCGTCGACGTGTGCGCGCGGATCAGCTCGAGGAGGCGAGGATGAATCGCGGGCCAGATCGAAGGCGCGCGCGGCCCCTGCGCAGCGGGACCGCTTGCGATCTCCGTGGCCGCGACTTTGGCCATGTCCGCGACGGGGACTTCGACTTTGAGGGTGAGTAGTTTTTTCTCGCCGGTATCGATGATGGTGACGGGGCGGAATTTTGCTTTCGCATGTCCCGCGAATTCGTCATGAATCTGTTCCGTGGAGCGGTGGGCTCTTAGCCCACCGGAATCGGCGGACTGAGAGCCCGCCGCTCCACCAAGAAAGCGCGCGACCTCTTCCAACGGCCTTTGCGTCGCCGACAACCCGATCCTCTGCGGCGCCGCAACACACCGCATCGCGAGGCGCTCCAGCGACAGCGCCATGTGCGCGCCGCGTTTGTTCGGAACGAGCGCGTGGATCTCGTCGATGATGATCGTCTGGACGCCGCGCAACGTTTCGCGCACGTTGGACGTCAGCATCAGATACAGCGACTCCGGCGTGGTGATGAGGATGTCGGCCGGGTCGCGAGCGAATTTCGCGCGCTCGGACTGCGGCGTGTCGCCGGTGCGGATCGCGATCTGCGGCAGCGTCACGTCGTCGCCGCGCGACTGCGCCACGTTCGCGATTCCGATCAGCGGCGCGCGCAGGTTTCGCTCGACGTCGACGGCGAGCGCTTTCAGCGGCGAGACGTACACCACGCGGCATCGCAATTCCTTTTCCGGCCGCGGCGCGAACATCAACTGATGGATCGCCCAGAGGAACGCGGTCAGTGTTTTGCCGCTGCCGGTCGGCGCGGTAATGAGCGTCGCGTCGCCGCGCCCGATGGCCGGCCAGCCGAGTTGCTGCGCGCGCGTCGGGCCCGCGAATGATGCCGCAAACCACTCCCGAACGGCGGGATGGAACGGCGCGAGCGCGGGATCGTCAATGGAACTGCGAGGCATTGTGAGCAGTGTCACTCCGCTGGACAACCCAGGGGAGCGCTGCAAGAATAGTGGCTTATAGTCTGTCCGAGCAGAGGGTTTGTTTTGTGCGAGGCTCGTGCACAAGCCTTGGGCAATCAACGCTGCCGGCCGGGCCGGCCCCCATCGCGCAAGAGAGTGAAGTGAAGGACGGGAGATGCGGCTGAAGGTGCTCGGCGCCTATGGGGCGTCGGATGCGGAACACAACTTGACCGGCTACCTTCTCGACGACTGGCTGGCCGTCGATGCCGGGACGCTTACCTCCAAACTCTCCTTCGCGCAGCAGGCGCGCATCCAGGGCGTCTTCATCACCCACCCGCACGCCGACCACATTCGCGACCTCCCGCATCTCATTCACAATCGCTTCAGCCAGCAGGCCGGCACACTGACGGTGTTCGCTTCGAAAGAAGTGATGGACCTCCTCGCGAAGAACGTCTTCAACGGAATCGTCTGGCCCGACTTCTCCGAGATCATCTCGCCGCTGACCAACAAGCCCGCTCTTCAATACCGAGCGCTGACACCGGGAAAACGAATCGTCTTCAACGACGTCGGCCTAACAGCCGTCAACGTCGACCACCAGATCCCCGCGGCCGGAGTGATCGTCGAAATGGGCGGCCAGACGATCGTCTTCACCGGCGACACCGGCCCGACGCAGGAAATCTGGAAGCGGACGAACAAAATGCAGAACGTCGTCGCCATCGTGACCGAGGCATCGTTCCCGAACGATCAACAGTCACTGGCAGACGAAACCGCCCACCTCTCCCCACAAACGTTCGGCGAGGAGCTCAAGAAGATCACCGTCGACGCGCCGGTGTACGCGAGCCATCGGAAGATTCCATACGAGCGGGACATCGAGTCGCAGATTCGGAACCTGCGCGACCGGCGCGCGCGGGTCTTGCTAGAGAAAAATTACACGCTGTAGGAGTGCGGGCGTCTCGCCCGCCCCCGGGAGGCGGCCGAGACGGCCGCTCTCCTAGCGTATCCCTAACTCCGCATACACCGCCTTCGAGTCGTACACCTTCCCGTCCTTTACCACCGTCACCACCTTCCGGATGTCGCTGATGTTCGTCGTCGGATCGCCGTCGACGAGGATGAAGTCGGCGAGTTTGCCGGGCTCGATCCAACCGAGGCCTTTTTCGCGCTTGAGGATTTGTGCGGGGACGAGGGTGGCGATGCGCAGGACTTCGGGGGCGGGGATGCCGGCGAGGGCGTAGAGCTCGAGCTCGCGGTGCAAGGCGAAGCCCGAGAAAGCGTCGGTGCCGGCGACGATCGTCACTCCCGCGTCATGCGCGGCTTTGATGAAGTCGAGCATGCGCTGGAACGACGCGCGATATTGAATGTCCTTGCCGTCCGGCACCGGCAGGCCGCCGGTGTAGAGGCCGCGGCGCACTTGCGGCGGGAGGCGGTCGGCGATCATCGCGTAGCTCGGATCCAAGGATCCCGTACGCGCGGTGAACATGTTCTCGAACACGTTCACCGTCGGATCGATGGCGATGTTGTTTGCTCTCAGCTTCTCGAGAAACGCGCGCACTTCCGGCGAATTCACGTCGAGATCCGCTCCGCGATTCGCGGGCTCGGTGAAGCGCGCCGGCGTGCGCGTCTCCTTGATCTCCGGCCAGAAGTTGAGGAACAGCATGTTGATGTGCTGGATCTCGTTGTATCCGGCATCGACGGCCTGCGACGCGGTCATGCCCGCCGGAATGTGGCCGCTGACGCGCAGCCCTTTTTCGTGCGCGTAGCGCGTCATCATCGGCACGAGCTCGGGCTTGATCGAGCTGTAAATCTTCAGCCCCTCGTAGCCGTGCGACGCGAAGAAGTCGATCGCTGTTTTTGCTTCCTCTTCGTTGTCGACGAGAAACTTCGTCGGACCTTGGTATGGTCCGCGTCCGTCGACGAGGCCGGCCATGACGATGCGCGGACCAATCGCCTCGCCGCTCTCGATTTTGCGCTTCAGCTCGCGGAGAGTGGTGTCGTCGTTGCCGAGGTCGCGGCCGGAGGTGATGCCGGCAGCGATGTCGAGGACGGCGTCGGTGTCGCCGAAGTGCTGATGCATGTCCCACAGACCCGGCAGCAGCATCATTCCGTGGGCGTCGATCACTTCGCCGGCCGGCGTCACCGCGGATCCCGGTGACACGCTGACGATGCGATTTCCTTCGACGACGATCGTCATCCCGTCGGCAACGCCCAGCGTCCGCGGATCGAACACGCGCGCGTTCGTCACCGTCAGCCGGTCATTCGCGGCGCGATGCGTGAGCTTCGCCGTCAGCGCTTTGCCGCGCTCGAGCTGCCGCGCGTCCTCGGCGTCGACGAGCTGTTTGATGTCGCCCTCGAAGCCCTGGCGAATCGTCGAGAACCACGACGACACGACCGCGAAGAAATTGTTTTGATCGTCGAGCCACACCTCGGAGGGCGTAAGGCCGAAGCCGCGGAACTCGTACGCGGTGACGTGCGTGCCGTGCAGCGTCATGTCGCCGACTTTCGTGATCGTCGCTTCGCCGCCGCCCGCGAGCGGGAGCTTGCCGCCGCTCTTCAGCAGCGCGTTGGCGATGATGCCGATCTCCTCGGGCGGACCGTACATGCTGCTGTACAACTTGCCGGGCTGGTCCTCGCCGGTCTCCGCCGTGTTCTTCCACGCCGCGACGCCGTTCTCGACTGTGAACTGCTCTTCGATCTTCTGCTTCAGGTAATCGTTGCCGGTCGTCTTCATCGACACCGGCAGCGCGTGATCGATCTTCATCACGGTGTGTGTCTTCGGTCCGCGGCCGCGGTCGTTGTATTCGTAGTCAACGGTGACGTCGTTGCCGCGCGTCGTGACGACTTGCGTGCCGGCGTTGTGGCCGCTCATCACGACCGTGTACTTGCGCTGCTGCTGCGTCGCGCACGAAGCAAAGAGAAGGGCGGCGAGGAAAAGGGCGCGTTTGTCGAGCATGGGACGTAATTCTAGCTGGCACGGCCGGCAGCCATTGGTTGCCCAAGGCTTCTTCAGGAGCGTCGCCGGATCGGAACGCTTCTGCCGACAATCTCCTAAAATGCGCCCGCGATGCCTCGCACGCCCTTTACGGCGATCATCCACACGCTCAACGAGATCGAGAACATCGAGGACTGCATCCGCTCGGTCGATTTCGCGGACGAGGTCTATCTCGTCGACTCGTTCTCGACCGACGGCACGATCGAGCTCGTTCGCCGGAAGTTTCCGCGCGTCCGCATCGAGCAGCGCGAATACCTCGGCGCCGCGTCACAGAAAAACTGGGCGATCGACCGCGCGACGCACGACTGGATTTTCGTCATCGACGCCGACGAGCGCGTGACGCCGAAGCTGCGCGACGAAATGCAGCGCACGCTCGAAGGCCCGCTCGATCACTGGGCATACTCCGTCGGGCGCCGCAATTTCATGCTCGGCAGGGAAGTGAAGTACAGCGGACTGCAGCGCGATCGCGTGACACGCCTCTTCCACCGAGGACACGCGCGCTATCCGAACAAGCGCGTGCACGCGGACCTCGTCGTCGACGGACCGACGTTCGATCTGCGCGAGAAGATGGAGCACTACTACATCCGCGCGTTCGATCACATGATCGCGAAGATGACGCGCTACGCGAACTGGTCGTCGGCGCAGATGTACATCGACGGCAAGACCACGGGGTTGTGGGGAATCTTCAGCCACACGATCGGCAAGTTCGTGCGCGACTACATCTTTAACCTCGGCTTCCTCGACGGCACGCGCGGCCTCATCTCCGTCGGCATGCACGTCTATTACACGTTCTGGAAGTACGCGAAGCTGTGGGAGCTCACGCAGCTGAAGCGCCTCGGCAAACCGGTGCCGCTGCCGAAGCTCGACGAGGAGGAAGGGCGGTGGGAGTTGCCGTGGGTCAAGAATCAGATGGCAGATGACAGACGGCAGACGGCAGAACCGAAGTAACGGCCTCGTTTGCCCTCTGCGCTCCGCCCTCCGCGCTCGATTCAGTCCGCCTGCTCGACGATCACGCGTAATCCTTCGATCGCGCGCACTCTCACGCGCGCGCCCTCGGCGATCGACGTGCGGGCGGTCGCGTTCCACAGCTCGCCGTGCACGAACACTTTTCCGTCCTGCGCAACAGAAGTTCGCGCGAAGCCGATCTCGCCGATCATCCCTTCCGAGCCGGTCGCGACGCGGTTCTTGTACGCGCGCACGACGAGCGTCATCAGGAAAATCGCGATCAAGCCGATCGTCACGCTGACGCTGATCGCGGTCAGAAAGTGCACGCGCATCTCCGGAATGGGACCATCGACGAGCATCATCGCACCAAGGACCATGCAGAGGATGCCGCCGGCGCCGAGGATGCCGTAGGAGACGTATTTGGCCTCGAGAGCGAAGAGGATGAATGCGACGAGGATGAGCGCGAACGACGCGTAGCGCGTCGGCAGGAGATTGAGCGCGATCACCGCGAGAACGACCGCGATCGCGCCGACCACGCCGGGGAGGATCGCGCCGGGATGATTGAACTCGGCGTACAACGCGAGCGCGCCGATCGCGAGGAGGATGAAGATGATGTTCGGGTCCATCAGCTTCGACAGCACGCGCTCTTTCAGCGACATGTCGTAATTCACGACCGGTTTGTTCGCGACGTGCAGCACCGTCGTCGTGCCGTCGAATCGCTTTACGGTTTTTCCGTCCGCCCATTTCAAAAGCGACGGCACGTTCGCCGCGACGACCTCGATCAATTTATTCGCGAGCGCTTCGTCTTCGGTGAACGACTTCGCCTCGCGCACGCCGCTCTCCGCCGCTTTCACATTGCGTCCGCGACGCTGCGCGATGCTGCGGATGAACGCGGCCGCGTCGTTCTGCAGTTTCATCTTCATCACGTCATCGAGTTTTTGTCCGATGATGACGGGATGCGCGGCGCCGGTGTTCGTGCCGGGCGCCATCGCCGCGACGTCCGCCGCTTCGAGAATGAAGAAGCCCGCCGATGCCGCGCGCGAGCCGCTCGGTCCGACCCAGATGATGACCGGCACGGGCGACTTGATGATCTTCTCGACGATCGCGCGCATCGACGTCTCGAGACCACCGGGCGTGCGCAGCTCGATGAGCACGGCGTCCGCTTTCTGCGCCGCCGCCTGATCGATCGCGCGGCCGAGGTACTCGTCGCTGACCGGATGAATCATGTCGTCGACCTTGACGCGCACGACGTCCGCGTGTGCGGCGGCAGCGACGAGCAGAGCGAGAAGCGCGAGCGCAGCGGTCTTCATTCAAGCCTCCAAGCCTCCGAGCCTCCCGGCCTCCGAGGATTCTAAGAGGCTCAGAGGCTAGGAGGCCGGGAGGCTACTACCAGTCGGAACGCGCGACTTTTCGCGTAGGATTCCGCCGTGGGTGTCGGTCTCCTTTTCTTCGGGGGCATTCTTGCGCTCGTCGTGTGGGGCGTGCGCATCGGCCTGCGGCGCATGCGCGAGCGGCAGCAGCTCGAGGCGATGCACCCCGGCGAGCCGTGGTTTTGGCGTCACGACTGGGCCGACCGCGCGGTCGTCGACGACAGCGACATCAAACCGTTCTTTCTCTGGTTGTTCGGAATCCTCTGGATTTTGATGTCGCTGCCCGCGCTGTACGCGTTCCATAAGCAGGCCGAAACCGATCGCGTGGTGCTGATCTTTCTCGCGATCTTCCCGATCGTCGGCGTCTGCGTGCTGATCATCGCCGGGTATCAATCCTTACGCAGACACAAATACGGCGTGTCGCTCTGTCGTCTGCAGCGATTGCCGATCGCCCTCGGCTCGACGTTCCGCGGCGAAGTGCAGGCGCGCCTGCGCGAGCTGCCGGAGAGCGGGTTCCAGGTGCGGCTCGCGTGCATTCGCCGCGTCGTGCGCAGTTCGGGAAAAAGCCGCTCGGTACGCGAGACCGTGCTCTGGCAGGACGAGCAGACCGTCGGCAGCGGCGCGGCGATGCCGAGCGCGGAAGGGATGCGCGTGGCGGTGCACTTCGCGATTCCGAGCGACGCGGAACCGACGGACGACAGCAATCCGCGCGACTCCGTGCTCTGGAGGCTCGAAGTGCGCGCCAACGTTCCCGGCATCGACTACCTCGCGCGGTTCACGCTGCCGGTGTATCGCACAGCCGATGCGCCGGAGAGCGACGCGTTTCCCGCGCCGGCGATGCCGTCGTGGACGCCGCCGCCGCAAGTCGTCTTCAGCCTCTCGCGCACCGGCGGCGAAGACATCGTCGTCAAGTCGGCGGCGCGCATCGGCGACTGGTTCGGCTACATCTTCTTTCTCGCCCTCTGGTACACCGCGCTCGCGTTCATGGTGTACATGGGCGCCCCGATCTGGGCGGCCGCGATCTTTGCCGTCTTCGGCACCATCGTCCTCATCGCCGCCGCCGACCTGCTCGTCGGACGCAGCACCGTCTCCGCCGATCGTGTGTCGCTGACGTCGCGCCGATCGTGGTTCGGCATCGGAAGAAAACAGACGTACGCATCGAACGAAATCGAAACGATCGTCGCACGCGTCGGCCGCACGACCGGATCCGTCGCGCGTTACGACGTCGAAGCAAGATTTCGTGACGGTCGCGCGCGATTGATCGCGAGGCACCTGATGAATCGCCGCGATGCCGAAGGTGTCGCGGCGAGGATCGCGCGCGCGGTCGGCCACTAACCGCCCGGCATGTAGTCCGGCGTCGGCTCGAAGTTCATGAATTTCGTCACTTCGTGCAGGAAGACGAGGGGGAAGTCGCCGATCGGTCCGTTGCGCTGTTTGGCGATGATGATCTCAGCCTTCCCCTTCTCCGCGTCCTTGTTGTACACCTCGTCGCGGTAGATGAAACACACCATGTCCGCGTCCTGCTCGATCGATCCCGACTCGCGGAGGTCGGAGAGCTGCGGACGATGATCGCCGGTGCGCTGTTCGGGACGGCGCGACAACTGCGAGAGCGAGATCACCGGAAGGTCGAGCTCTTTCGCGAGCCCTTTCAGACTGCGCGAGATGAGCGAGATCTCCTGCTGCCGCGACTCGATCTTTCCCTTGACCGACATCAGCTGCAGGTAATCGATCATCACCATGTCGAGCGCGATCTCGTGACGCAAGCGTCGCGCTTTGGCGCGCATCTCCAGCGGATCGATTCCTGGCGTGTCGTCGACGAAGATCTGTCCCTTCGAAATCCGCGACGCCGCTTCCGCGAGCGCGCGCCAGCTCTTGTCGGAGAGATTGATACCCGAGCGCAGCATGTGCATCGGCACGCCGGACTCCGAGGAGAGGATGCGAAGGCCGATCTGCTCTTTGCTCATTTCGAGACTGAACACGCCGACCGAATGAAGACGATCTCCGCCCGTGCGCGGCAATCCCTGCGCATCCGGGATCGCGATGGCCTCGGCGATGTTCATCATAAAAGACGTCTTTCCCATTGAGGGTCTGGCGGCGATGATGACGAGGTCCTGCTTCTGAAATCCCGATGTCATGTCATTGAAGCGGTCGTAGCCGGTCGGGATGCCGGTGACGGAGCGGCCGGCGCGTTTGATCTGTTCGATGTCCGCTAGATTGCGGCGCGCGATCTTGTCGACGCTCGTGAAGGCCTTGTCGACCGTTCCTTCCGCGATCTGGAAGAGCGACTTTTCCGCGACGTTGAGCACTTCTTCCGGCTCGCCCGGAGCATCGAGCGCGGCGCGCATGACGGAGTTGCCCATCACGATCAGCCGGCGCAGCGTGGATTTTTCTTTGACGATGCGCGCGTAGCGCTCGACGTTCGCAACGTCAGGGACTGAGTCGAGCAGCGACGAGAGATACGCGACGCCGCCGGCCTGGTCGAGCAGCGCATTCTTCGCCAGCTCTTCCTTCAGCGTGAGCGTCTCGATCTCCTGACTGCGCTCGGCCATGCGGCGCATCGTGGCGAAGATCGTGCGGTGCGCGTCTTTGAAAAAGTCGTCGGTGTCGATCGTGCCGATCACGCGATAGAACGCGTGATTGTTGATCAGGATGGAGCCGAGGACCGCGCGCTCCGCATCGGAGCTCTGCGGCATCGGGCGATCCAGCGCGATGTCGAGTTGAGCGACGCTCATTGGATGGTACGGCAGCGAGTCTACGAGTAGTGTCGCGCCGAACGAGCGCCGTCCGAAACTTTTTCACAGCCCGCGAGCGCAAACGCGACGTGTTTCCGGCCAAATGATGGCGATTTCCGCAGGCTGTTGAAAAGGGCGCAAGGGTATTGACAACGAAAACTCTACGAAAGGTAGATCGCTTGGGCACCCGCCGGCGTTGGCCGGCGGGTGGGAGGGCGGGTTAGGGGATGATTTCGACTTCCGGGTCGTTGATCTTTCCGTTTGCGGCGATCGAATACTTATACCGCTTCTCTTCCGTGAAGTATCCGGTCTTGCAGTTATGCGACGCGTCACCATCTGCGCCGTAACTCACATCCGAATAACCGTCGATCGAGATCGTAAACGGAAAGTCGGCACACCACTTCACTTTCTGATTTCCCTTCTTGACCCGCACAGGATCCTGATCGGGAACGGGCATTCCACTTGTGTTCAAATTTAAACGGACTACTTTGTCGGAATTAGGCATGGCTGGGGCTCCTCTCTGTTGTCAACGGGACTTGGACCCAAATCCCGCAATTATGGATTGCAGCCTACCGCTTTTCTTCAAATTATCAAACTCGGGATCGCGAAGGAGATTGCCGGGGTTATAGCCAAGGCGTAAAGCCTGTTCGATGTATGAGCTGGCTTCGTCTTCTGATCCAGCGATATTGGCGATGACCGCGGCCTCGTACGCATTTGACTCGAGACGTGGCTCGAGCTCGAGCGCACGCAGAATCGCAGTTCTCGCCTCGCGTATGTGTCCCAGCTTCGCCAGCGTGCTACCGCGCGTCTTGTATGCCGCAGCGTCGTTCGGATTCAGACGTATCGCTTCATCGCACAATTCAAGCGTCTTTTCGTATGCATGCGCCGCATTAGCCCGTTCACTCGGGATTCTTCGGTAGGCATCTCCCAGGTTTCTCCAATACAGTGCCTTGCGCGGTGTGAGTTCAACAGCCTTGCTGAAGGCCTGCACCGCTTGCTCGTAATGCCCTAGGAAGTAATGGCAGGTGCCGAGGGTCGTATAGCCTTGACTCGAAGGTGCGCGTTGGATTGATTGCGAAGAAACACGTAGGGCGTCCTCATAACGACCTAGCCGCTGATACACAGCTCCCAAGTTGTTGTAACCCCGCTCGTTGTCGGGAACGAGCTCAGTGACCTTTTGAAAAAAAGGAATACTCTGCTCGAGATGACCTTGTGATGTGTAGAACGCGCCGAGTTTGTTATAACCGCCCCAAAAATTGGGCTGCAACTCAATCGCTCGCCTGTATTGTTTCTCGGCGTTTGGAAAATCGTTCGCAGCTTTGTATGCCTCTGCAAGACCTAAAACAGCTTCAGCATTGTTCGGCTGCTGCGTTAACACCCGCAGGAAGGCATCAGTAGATTCTTTGTATTGACCGGTACGGCGATGCAATTCGCCGATCGTTATGTTCACATCCAGACTTTGCGGGTCCGCCTTCAGTGCTCGCTCGGCCGCTTCTCGTCCCGCAGCGGCCTGCGACGGGTCGCGTGTGAGCTCGAATTTGTTCAAATAAGCCCTCGCCAACGCCGCCTGCACCGAGGGTGACGGCCCTAGCTCCTTCAGAATGCCGATCGCAGCGTCCAGCGACTCCTCTTTGTCGTAGCGCCGCAAATGCCCCAGCGCTTCGAGGTACTTCCTCTGCGAGACGCTCGCGTCGAGCGCTGGCCGCGCGGGCGCGGTCCCGCCTAACGCCAGGTTCTTCGCTACGCTCTCCGCTACGTCGTCCTGCACCGCGAAGAGGTCGCTGACGCTCCCCTCCACCAAATCGCGCCATTCGCGTTGGGCTCCGGGATCGGCGATGGAGTAGGTCACGCGGATGCGGTCGCCGGCGCGCATCATGGTACCGGTGAGGACGAGATTGGCGCCGAGGTCGCGGGCGACTTTTTTGGCGTCCGCGGTTGGAGGCTCGGGCGTTGTGGGCCGCATGACCTGCACGGTGGGGTAGTGCGCGAGGCGCGCCGTCAGGGTTTCGGCGAAGCCGTCGACGACGAGTTGTCCATTGGGATCGCCGCTCAAGTCTTTGAAGCTGAGCACCGCGAGGTATTTTTTCGCGGCGGGCGGCGCGGTGGTGGTGGTTTTGGGTCGGGCGACGAGAAATGCCGCGACGATGAATACGGCGAGGCCGAGGGCGCCGAGGATGGCGGCGACGGGGCGCTGGGAAAATGCACGGCGTTCGGCGCTTGCGTGGAACCCGCTTTCCTCGGCGACGACGCGGTCTCGCAGCAGGCGCAGCTCGCGCGCGAGGTCGCGCGTCGATGCGTAGCGGCCGTCGGGTTTTTTCTCGAGCAGGCGCCGAATGATCTCGTTGAGCTGCAGCGGCACGCGCACGCTGGTGCGTTTGATCGGCGGCGGCTCTTTGTGGAGGATTGCCGACAGCGTGTCGATCGCGTTCTCGGCCTCGAACGCGGGCGTGCCGGTGACGAGCTCGTACAGAATCGCGCCTAACGCGAACTGGTCGGAGCGGAAGTCGAGGCGTTTGCCGGTCGCCTGCTCGGGCGACATGTAGCCGACCGTGCCGAGGATCGTGCCGGGATTGGTCTCCGGCATGTCCAGCGCCTGCGTGTTCTCGCCGTCGGACGCGGGCGTGACGGTCTTCGCGAGTCCGAAGTCGAGGATCTTCACGAACCCGTCGCGCGTGATCATGATGTTCTCGGGCTTGAGGTCGCGGTGCACGATGCCGCGCTCGTGCGCGGCGGCGAGGCCGTCGGCGATCTGCGCGCCGACATCAAGCACCTTGCGCATCGGCATGGGGCCTTCGCTGATGTGCGCGCGCAAGTCGGCGCCTTCGATGTACTCCATGACGATGTATGGCGTGTCGCCCGCGCCGACTTCGTGAATCGTGACGATGTTCGGATGATTGAGCGCCGACGCCGAGCGTGCCTCGTGCGTGAAGCGCGCGAGCGTGTCGCGATCGCCGGCGAGACGGTGCGGGAGTTTCTTGATCGCGACGCGGCGTCCGAGCGACGGATCGCGGGCGACATATATCTCGCCCATTCCGCCCGCGCCGATGGCGCCGAGAACTTCGTACCGACCGAACGTGACTTCCATGACCAATGGACCGGGAAACGCTCTGGATTCTACCGGTGCGGGAGGATTCGAACTACGTCTTTCTCTCGGGCGTATAATCCGCCCACTTCCGGGTTCGCTCACGAGTCACTATGAAACGCTGGGTGCGCTGGGTTCTCGCCCTCGCCTTGGCCATGACCGGCATCGACGCGCAGCCGGGCGACCCTCCTCATCTCTCTCTCGTCCCATGGAAAATCTACGAAGCGGGCGAGGACGCACACACACCGCTGGTGCTGTTCTGGATTCCGGCTTCGCGTGACGAAGTGCGGCACTCGGACATGCTGACGTCGGACGAGCTGACGCTCTACTCCTCGCAGTGCGTCGCCATGCGCGTCGTGCGCTCGGACGACGCCGCGCTCCTCGAGAAACTCGGCGTCGACGGCGAGTTTCCGCTGGCGATCCTCGCCGACAGCGATCATCACGTCATCGCGCGCGTCGACAACAAAGAGGGAACGCTGCTTCTCGACGAGGTGGAAGAGATGGTGCGCGCGGAAATCGATCGACGCGTGAGCGAAGCCGACACGCTGCTCGACGACGCGCGAGAAAAAACAGAAGCAGGTGCGATCGACGACGCGATCGCGCTCTATCGCGCGGTGTGGGACCAGCGCTGCACGTGTCCGCGTCAGGCGCGTGATGCGCAGCGCGCGTTGAAAAAACTAAAAGCGCGGTGATTCGCACACGCGTTGAATAAGAGCCTCCTGGCCTCCGAGGAAGTTCTTGGAGGCCGGGGGGCTTGGAGGCCGGGAGGCTGCTACGCGGCTTCGAGCATCCGCACGGCGAGCTTCCAGTGCTTGCGCGAGCGGCGGACGTGCAGGTGCGCGGCGCGGCGCGTCTTGCGCCAGGAGATGCCCTGCGCGCGCTGTTCGATGGCGCGGCGCCAGAGCGCGATCGCTTTCTCGAGATGATGCGACGCGGCGCGCATGCGGCGGCGAGCTTCTTCGACAAGCGACGTGCTCGTCGCCGTCAGCTTCTCTTCGACGATGCGCAGCGCGGCGCGCATGCGCGCCTGCTCGACCTGCGGCGGCGGCGTCGAGATCAGTCCCGTTGCGAGTCCCGTCCAACGCAGTCCGCGGATCCACCACTTCGCGGGATCCCAGTGATACCAGCGGATGCCGTTGCGGAAGTCGGCGGGGAAGCGGTGATGAAAGGAGTGATAGCCCTCGCCCAAGGTCACCAGCGCGACAAGCCAGTTGTCGCGCGCCGACGCTTCGGCGTTGAACACCGGCTTGCCGAAGTAGTGCGCGAGCGAGTTGACGAAGAACGTGGTGTGATGGATGACGACGAGGCGGGTGAAGCCACCCCAGAAAAGGCCGGCCAGCGGATCGCCGAACGCCGCGCCGATCAGCGTCGGAATGCCGAGGCCGCCGGCGAGCATGATCTGTTTGTGCCAGCGGTGCTGCCACATCACGACCTTGTTGGCAAGGAGATCCTGGGCGTTGTCGAACGCGTCCGGTCTCGCTTCGTTCTTGTAGAAGATCCAGAGGATGTGCGCGTACCAGAATCCTCGACGGATGTTGTACGGGTCCCAGTCCTTGTCGGCGTACTTGTGGTGCACGCGATGCGCGGCCGACCACCAGAGGATCGAGTTCTGCGCCGCCATCGCACCGAAGAGCGCATAGAACGCCTGCACCAGCGGCGAGCATTCGTAGCTCTTGTGCGAGAAGAAGCGATGGTAGCCCGCGCAGATCGATAGGCCGACCGCGCCGTACATACCGAGGGTGAGAAGAGGCATCCAGAGGTGAAACCCGTGAAACCAGGTGTAGGCCGCGGTGCCGGCGATGCCGAGCACGGGCGTGAGCGTGAGGAACGCGATGTTCACCCAGTCTTTTTTGCGAACTTCTTCGATGACAGCACCTCCGGACAACTTGAGCCGCGTAGTATGACCTTTCGAGGTCGGTTTGAGAACAGGCTCTCTTCTGATCGTATTCGCTGTCATCGCGTTGCCGCTATTCCCCGACTCGCGATCGCGCGCGGAACAGGAACATCGGCGCGCACGGAAGGCGATGGCCGAAGCGCAGCAGACGGCGAATCCGGTTCGTTTGTTCATGCTTGGGCTCGACATCAAGGAGGCGCTCGACAACGCGCTGGCGCTCGATCCCGAGAACGTTCAGGTGCGACTCGATCTCGTGCGCTTTCACGTGGCGGCGCCGCGCATCGCCGGCGGCAGCAACGACGAGGCGCGCAAACAGGCGGCGGAGATCGCGAAGCGCGATGCGCCGCTGGGCGCGTTCGCGCGCGGCTACATCGCCTATCGCGCGAAGGAGTACGGCGCGGCGCGCGGCGCATTTCGCGAGGCGATCAACACGACGCGCGACGCCGCGACGAAATCGATGGCGATGCGCTGGCTGGGATGGCTGTCGCAGGAGATGCAGCAGTACGAGGAGGCGTTCGCGATGTTCGACGCGCTGCACGACTCGTACGAGATCGGACGGACGGCGGCGTTTTGTCAGTGTCAGAAGGAACGCGGACGCGCGGCGTTAGAAGAGTACCTGCGCAGCAAGGACAAGACGCACGCGGAAGACGCGCGGAAGCTGCTGGCGAAGCTCACACCATCGGAGTAGTGGAGCGTTTTTCGGCGAGCGGGCGGAGGGCTTCGGTGAAGGACGATTCGTTGTACGGCTGATTTGCTGTCAGGCCGGAGGGCGCGGGCGATAGCGGGATGAGGATGCTTCCGGCATCGGCGTACAGCCAGAGTGCAACGACATACACGGCCGGGATGCTCAGCACGCGCAATTCGTAGTCGCCATCGAGTTGCCGCGCAGTTTCGAGAGCATCGGCGGTTGCGGCGACGAACGGGCCTTCGTTGATCGACGTAATGACGAACTCGCCGTTGCGCGATGCGACTTCGGCCGCCGCACCGGCGGTGACGTCGCGCCATGCGGATTCCTGTGCGGCGTTGAGAACGCGACCCGCGAGGACGTCGGCGAGCGTAGCCGTGAAGACACGATGGATCGGTGCGAGACGAACAGTGTCTTCATGCAGACCCGCGCGCGCCGGATCGCGCAGGACGGCGAGGACTTCGGGCGGTGGTGCGGGGGCGGTGATCATGGCTTGGTAAGGTAGGTGTGCGTCCACGTGCCGATATCGCGATAGCGCGAGACGAATTCGTCATAGCGGACGCGCGACGTACCGAAGAGAGGATCTTTGATCGTCAGAAGTTGATCGTCGTAGCCGACGATGCAGACGAAATGTCCAACGCTCCATTCAATGCGGCAACCGATCGGATGTCCATCGTTGATTTCACGCGCAATGGTCGCAAGAGGCAGAGGTCCATCGACGACTTCGCGCAACACGCCGAGACCGTTGAGCGCTTTGCTGAGGGGCCATTCCATGTCGCACTTTGCCGGACCGCTGCAGCAATCGGCGGTGAAGATTTGCGCGGATGCCTGCTGGCATTGAGAGATCACACGCGAAGGATCGTAGAAGCGGCGCACGCTCACCGACACCGCCGCCCAACACCACAGATCGCGCTCCTGTTGCTGCATGTCGAGACTCAGCGACGCGATGTTGGGCTTACCACCAGCGGCGCGGCGTCTCATCACTTCACCATCGGCAAATCCACACCCCGCTCCCTCGCCACCTCGATCGCTTCGCTGTAGCCCGCATCGGCGTGGCGCATCACGCCCGTTCCGGGATCGCACGTGAGGACGCGCCGCAGGCGCTCCGCGGCCGCCTCCGTGCCGTCGGCGACGATCACCATTCCGGCGTGGAGTGAGTAGCCGATGCCGACGCCGCCGCCGTGATGGAAGGAGACCCACGTCGCGCCGGCCGAGGTGTTGAGGAGCGCGTTGAGAATCGGCCAGTCCGCGATCGCGTCCGACCCGTCCTTCATCCCCTCGGTCTCGCGATTCGGCGATGCCACCGACCCCGAATCGAGATGATCGCGTCCGATCACGATCGGCGCGGTCACTTTCTTCTCCGCGACGAGGCGATTGAACAGCAGCCCCGCCTTGTCGCGCTCGCCGTAGCCGAGCCAGCAGATGCGCGCCGGCAGTCCCTGAAACTCGACGCGCTTCTGCGCCATGCGGATCCAGCGGTGAAGCGCAGCGTCGTGCGGGAACAGCTCGAGGATCGCCTCGTCGGTCACGAACAGATCGTTCGGATCGCCGGACAGCGCGACCCAGCGGAACGGTCCCTTTCCTTCGCAGAACAGCGGGCGGATGAAGAGCGGAACGAATCCGCCGACGTCGAACGCGTCGTCCACGCCGCTTTTCTTCGCTTGTCCGCGGAGGTTGTTGCCGTAGTCAAACGTGATCGAGCCGCGCCGCTGCAGCTCGAGCATCGCTCGCAGGTGGCGGGTCATCGTGGCGTACGATAAAGCAATATATTTTTGTGGATCGCTTTTTCGTAGAGCTAAAGCGTCGCCGTAATCGAGCAGTGGAACGTATCCTTCTAATTCGTCGTGGGCAGACGTTTGATCAGTGAGGACGTCCGGCACGATGCCGCGCGCGATCAGCGCTTCGAGCAACTCGACCGCGTTCGCGACGACGCCGATCGACACCGCCTCGCCGCGATCTCTCGCCTCCAGTGCGCGCGCGATCGCGGCATCGAGCGACGGCGCTTCTTCATCGAGATAGCGTTTGTCGAGCCGGCGCTGGACACGCGTGCGATCGACTTCCGCGACCAGCGCCGTCGCCTCGTTCATCGTCGCCGCCAGCGGCTGCGCGCCGCCCATCCCGCCCAGCCCGGCCGTCACGACTAGCTTTCCGCGCAGCGAGCCGCCGAAGTGCTTGTTCGCGACGGCGGCAAAGCACTCGTACGTCCCCTGCAGGATCCCCTGCGTGCCGATGTAGATCCACGAGCCGGCGGTCATCTGGCCGTACATCGTGAGTCCCAGCGCGTCGAGTCTTCGAAATTCATCCCAGGTGCCCCAGTGCGGAACGAGGTTCGCGTTCGCGATCAGCACGCGCGGCGCGTTCTCGTGCGTACGAAACACGCCGACCGGCTTTCCCGACTGCACGAGCAGCGTCTCGTCGTTCTTCAGCCGCTTCAGCGTCGCCACGATCGCGTCGTAGCACTCCCAGTTCCGCGCCGCCTTCCCGATCCCGCCATACACGATGAGCTGCTCCGGCCGCTCCGCGACTTCCGGGTCGAGGTTGTTCATCAGCATCCGCAGCGCGGCCTCCTGCTGCCAGCCCTGGCAGCTGATGGCGGTGCCGCGCGGCGCGCGGACGGTTCGTGCGGCGGGAAGGGTCGTGGCCATTGGTAGATCCTGTTAGTCCTTTCGCAAATTTGCAATCGGAGGCACAAGACCCCCTTTCAAACCGTGCGTGCGGATTTCCCGCACACGGCTTACCGGTGTTCTCTCGGAAAGCGACATTACGCAACCTCGGGGTATCGAACGGTTCCGCGCAGGC
>QHVT01000036.1 GCA_003223645.1 Acidobacteriota bacterium
CGGGGTTCAAACCTCCACAGAAAAAACGACCTCTACGCGTCTTCAAGCAACGCCAGAGGTACCGCAGACTGGCCCGCCCTCGCAACTCCCGTTTGGTCAACGGTGGTCGTCAGCCGCCGGTGGTGCCTGCATTCTGCCTTCTGCCTTCTGCATTCCTGTCCCGTGCGCACGATTCTCTTCATGCGAAACCCGTCACGAGCCGCAACACGCGCTCGTATCCTCATCCCTTGATCACCGCAATCGGCCGGAACCGCGCCACTCTCTTCGCGATCCCCGCCTGCGCGACGACGTCGATCACCTGATCGATGTCCTTGTACGCCTCCGGCGCCTCCTCGACCAATCCTTTCGACGATCCCGCCTCGGCCACGATGCCTTGCGCGCGCAGTCGCGCGCGCAGTTCGTCGGCATTGATCTCCTGCCGCGCTTTGGTGCGCGACATCACCCGCCCCGCGCCGTGGCAACTGGAGCCGAAGCTCTGTTGCATCGCTGCTTCGGATCCGACGAGGAGGTACGACGCGGTGCCCATGCTTCCTGGAATCAACACGGGCTGGCCGGGAAACGCTCGCGTCGCGCCTTTGCGATGCACGATGACTTCGCCGACGTCGGGGTAGCGCTCGACTTTCGCCACGTTGTGCGCGACGTCGTAGATGATGTCGATGCGATCGTCTTCGAGCTCGTGCAGCCAGGCGCGGCGGATGCCGGCGGTGATGATCTGCCGGTTCGCGAACGCGAAGTTCGCGGCAGCGGACATCGCCGACAAGTAGTCTCGTCCCTCGGGCGACGCAACCGGCGCGCAGGCGAGCTCGCGGTCGGGCACGACGATGTGGTGCGCGGCCATCGCCTTGGTCATGACGCGCAGCGAGTCGGTGGCGACCTGGTGCCCGAGGCCGCGGGAGCCGGTGTGGATTTGAAAGACGATCCCGCCCTTGAAGATGCCGAAGCGCTCCGCTTCTTCTTCGTCGTAAATGGTCTCGACGCGATCGATCTCGACGAAGTGATTGCCGGAGCCGATGGTTCCGAGCTGATCGTGCCCGCGCTGGCGCGCGCCGGTCGACACGCTTTCGGGATCGGCGCCGTCGAGTCGTCCACCCGATTCGATGTGGCGCAGATCGTCCTCGTTGCCGAATCCCATTTCGACGGCGCGCTTCGCGCCGTCGCGCAGCACGAGGTCGAGATCCTGACCCTTCAGTCTGACGCTGCCGCCCCGGCCGACGCCGGACGGCACTTCGCGAGCGATCGAATGCGTGAGCTCGGGGATCAGCGGCCGCACTTCGCCGAAGGACATTTGCGAGCGCAGCAAACGTACGCCGCAGTTGATGTCGTAGCCGATGCCGCCGGGCGAGATCACGCCGTCCTTCGCATCGATCGCGGCGACGCCGCCGATCGGAAAGCCGTAGCCCTCGTGCACGTCGGGCATCGCGATCGCGTACTTCCGGATGCCGGGAAGCGTCGCGACGTTGACGAGCTGCTCGAGCGAGCGGTCGCGCAGGATCGAGTCGAGCATCGCCTCGCTCGTGTACACGCGCGCCGGCACGCGCATGTCGGCGCGAAACGTGCGCGGGATCTCCCAGAGGTGATCGTGGATTTTCTCGAGATCAGTTTTCCGCATCAGATGGTTCCGAGGAGAGCGGGCGTCCCGCGTCCGCCCCCGGGAGGCGGGCGGGACGCCCGCTCTCCTTAATACAGTTTCTCGCAAAATCGTGTCCGGATGCCGGCGTTCCCGCCGCCCCCGGGAGGCGGACGGGACGCCCGCTCTCCTTAGATGTCGAACACTAGCATCGTCGTCCACTCGTCGCCGGTCTTATGCACTTCGGCTTCGTGGTACGTCACGGCTTTCACGTCTTCGTCGAACGTTGCCGACGCGAATCCGCTCAGCGTCGCTTCGCACGAGGTTGCATCGAGGCGCGTGAAGTGCGCGGCGTCGAACATCTCGTGCGCGACGTGCGCGCGATGGAGGACTTCGTTGAGGAAGTCAACGAGGAGCGACGTCGTGTCGGCGGCTTCGTGCACAACCACGCTGTGCTCGACGCGCGTTTCGCCCGGCTGCGCGTGCATGACGGCAAACATGCCGCGCATCGCGTCGGCGAACAACTCTTGGAGCGACGAGGCGCGGACGCGCAGCCGCACGTCCGCAATGTGATCGATGATCTCGAACACCGTCTACTTCAAGCCGGTGCCGACGGGATATCCGAGGCGGCGCCACGACTCGAAACCGCCGTAGAGAGCTTCGACGTTGGTGAACCCGTTGCGCTTGAGGATGAGCGCCGCACCGGCGCTCGATTCTTCGGCGGGTCACGTACAGTACGTGACGATCGGTTTCCCTTTCGGCAGCGACGACATCTCCGTTTCGATGCTCGCCAGCGGAATGTTCATCGCGCCTTCGATGTGCGCGGTCTGATAGGACGCCGCCGGCCGCACGTCAATGACTGTCACCTGACCGGCCTTCATCTTCTCGCGCAAGTCCTCGACCGCGATGCGCGGGATCGACGCGTTCGATTGTTCCTGCGGAGGCGCGACCGAAACCGGAAGCGGCGTTGTGCCCGTCGCGCTGGTCGACGTCGCGCTGGTCGCGCTCGTCACCGGCGCGGGTGTCGTCATCGTCTCCGTCGTCGCGACCGGCGCGGGCGTTTCCACCGTGCGCGTCAGCGCCCAAACGACCAGCCCCGCCACGACCAAACCGCCGATTGCGAGCAGTGCGAGCGTGGCGCGGGAGGAGGAGGGCGGTGGTGGTGGTTCAGGTTTCTTCGGCATGCGCGGGTGATCCTACACTATTGGATTTGTGGTGACCGCTGCCCTCAGCGGTCACACGCCGCCATGGCGGCGCCAGCGGCGCTTCGCGCCGCCGCGACCGCTGAGGGCAGCGGTCGCCACATAGTCGTCACTCCGTCGCCACATAGTCGTCACTCTCGCGCTACTCGCGACACAGCCTCCACCAATCTCTGCACGTCCTCCTCCGTCGTGTAGCACGCGCATCCGACGCGCAGCAGCGCGTCGACGTTCAATCGCTCGCACACCGTCGCGGCGTAGAAGTCGCCGCTGCTCGCGAACAACGCTTCGTTCGCTAACGCGCGCGCGACGTCGTCGGCGTGTATGCCGTCGATGGTGAAAGAGATCGTGGGCGTTCGCGGGGCGGTGGGCGGCGGGCCGTACAAGCGCACGCGTTTCATCGTCGACAGCGCGTCCCACAACATCCGCGTGAAGCGCGCGCCTGCGGCGTGCGCGCTCCCGAAAAAGTCCGCGAGTTTTTCCCGGCGCGTCGCGCCATTGCCGAACGACGCGAGGAATTCGACGGCGGCCGCTGCGCCGGCGATGCCTTCGTGGTTTTGCGTCCCGGTCTCGACGCGCTCGGGTGCGTAGTCGGGCGCGGGCGCGAGTTTGGGAAACGGGATGGTGTCGAGCAATTCGAATTTGCCCCAGAGGACGCCGATGTGCGGGCCGTAGAACTTGTACGCGGAACACGCGAGGAAGTCGCAGCCGATCTCTTTCACGTCGATGAGCGCGTGCGGCGCGTAGTGGACGGCGTCGACGAAGAAGAGCGCGTTTGCGTCGCGCGCGATCTTGCCGATTCGCTGGAGGTCGTTGATCGTGCCGAGCGAATTGGACGCGGCGCCGGCGGCGATCAGTTTCGTTCGATCGGTGACGAGGGATTCGAGTTGCTCGTAGTCGAGTTGTCCGCTGTCGCAGTTCATGCGCGCGGTGCGGACGACGATGCCGCGGTCGACGGTCAGCGCGCGCCACGCATCGACGTTGGCGTGATGATCGAGCTCGGTGACGATCACTTCGTCGCCTTCGTTCCACATCCGGCCTAACGCGCGGCCGAGGTGGAACGTGAGGGTGGTCATGTTCGCGCCGAAGGCGATCTCGGTTGGCGATCCATTGATGAAATCGGCGACCGTTTCGCGCGCGGACAAAAGGATCGCATCCGTCTCCGCACTCGTCGGATAGTGCCAGTGCGTGTTGGCGTTGTGATGAAAAAGGTAGTCGTTCATCGCGTCCGCAACCTGCCGCGGCGCCTGCGTTCCGCCGGGCGCGTCAAAGTACGCCACGAGCTTGCCGTTGTGCACGCGCGCGAGCGCGGGGAAGTGTTTGCGGATAGCGTCTGTGCTCATTGCGCGCGCATTCTCGCTCAAATGGTTGCGCGGTTGCGCGGTCGCGCGGTTGCTCGGCGTCACTGCTCAACCGCGTAACCGCGCAACCGATTTGCTATCCTCCCGCTCCACATGGCCGAACAGTCTCTCCGGGACGTACGAATCGATAAACGAACGCTCCTCGAAAAAGAGGGAGTCCAGGTCCATCCCGACCGCTTCGAGCGGACGCACACGATCGCCGAAACGATGAAGGCGACGGACGGCACGAAAGTGCGCACGGCGGGCCGCATCGGGCAGCTTCGCAAGTTCGGCAAGCTAACGTTCGCGACGCTGCAGGACCTCGACGGACACATTCAGCTCGCATTGATTCGCGGCGAGACGCCGAACTATGAGCTGTTCGGGAAAGCGGTCGATCGCTGGGATTTTCTCGGCGTCGAAGGCGAGATGTATCACACCGACAAGGGCGAGCTGACGATCCGCGTCCGCGACTGGACGTTTCTCGGCAAGACGCTGCAGCCGCCGCCCAACAAGTACCAGGGCGTCAAGGACACGGAGACGAACTGGCGCAAGCGCTATCTCGATCTCGTCTCGAACGAGGAGACGCGCCAGCGGTTCCGCGTCCGGGTGAACGCTGTGAACGCGATCCGCGATTATCTGAACCGCAACCGCTTCACGGAAGTCGAGACGCCGATCCTCAACACGCAGCAGTCGGGCGCGCTGGCGCGTCCGTTCTTTACGCACCACAACGCGCTCGACCTCGATCTCGTCCTCCGCATCGCGCCGGAGACGTATCTCAAGCGCCTCGTCGTCGGCGGCTACGACCGCGTCTACGAGTTCGCCCGCTGTTTCCGCAACGAAGGCCTCGGCGCATCGTATCTGCAGGAATTCACGATGCTCGAGTACTACGCCGCGTACTGGAACTACGAAGACAACATGACGTTCACGGAAGGCCTGTTGCGTCATGCGATCCAGGAGGCGGTGGGCACGCTGCAGATCGAGCGCGGCGGACGGACCATCGACTTCGCGCAGTCGTGGCCGCGCCTGCGACTGCGCGACGTGATCCTCGAGCACAGCGGCATCGACATCGACGCGCATCACGACGCCGACTCGCTGCGCAAGGCGATCTTCGAGAAGAAAGTCGAGCTCGAACATCCCGACGCCGGACGCGGAAGTCTCATCGATCAGCTTTACAAGCGCACCGCGCGGCTGACGCTGATCCAGCCGACGTTCATCGTCGGACATCCGGTCGATCTCTCCCCGCTCGCGCGCCGCAACGACACGAACCCCGACGCCGTCGATCGCTTCCAGCTCGTCGTCGACACGTGGGAAGTCATCAACGCCTACTCCGAGCTCGTCGACCCGCTCGACCAGCGGCGCCGCTTCGAAGAACAGGCGGAGCTGCGCGCGAAAGGCGACGAAGAAGCGATGCCGGCCGACGAGGACTACCTGACGGCGATGGAGTTCGGCATGCCGCCGATCTCGGGCTGGGGCATGGGCATCGACCGCTTCGTCGCGCTCATCACCGAGGCGCCGAATCTGCGCGATGTGGTTTGGTTTCCGCTGATGCGGCCGGAGGGGGAGGAAGGCGCAGAGGCGCAGAGGCTCACAGGCTCAAAGGAGAACGAGGCAGAGTAATCTTTGAGCCACTGAGCCTTTGAGCCTCTGAGCCTGACGTATGTCCACCCAAGACACCCTGAACGCGTTCCACTCCGAGCTCGCGGCCGCCACGACGCCCGAGCAACTGCAGGAGCTCCGCACCAAGTACCTCGGCAAGAAGAGCTACGTGAAGACGGCGCTGAAGTCGCTCGGCTCGATGCCGGCGGAAGAGCGGCCGGTGTTCGCGAAGGAAGTGAACGACGCGCAGCAGTTGATCGAGCGCGAGCTCGAGCAGGCGACGGAGCGTGTGGCAAGCGGCGCGATTGCGAAGCAGATCGAGAGCGAGTGGCAGGACCTCACGCTGCCGGGCATCGCGCAGGAGCGCGGGTCGATTCATCCGCTGACGCGCGTGCACGAGTCGGCGATGAACGTGATGCGGCGGCTCGGGTTCCGGCTCGAGGAAGGTCCGGAGATCGAGCTGCCGTACTACAACTTCGATGCGCTCAACATCCCGGAGAACCATCCCGCGCGCGACATGCAGGACACGTTTTGGCTCCCGAACAATCACCTCCTGCGCTCGCACACGACGACCGTGCAGGCGCGCGTCCTCGAGAAGCATCCTCCCCTGCCGATCAAAGTCGTCGCGGCGGGACGCGTCTATCGCAACGAAGCGGTCGACGCGACACACCTGGCGCTCTTCCATCAATTCGAAGGGATCTGGGTCGAAGAGGGACTGACGTTCGGTCATCTGAAAGGCACGCTGCTGGAGATCGCGAAGTCGATCTACGGCGAGCATCACGCGTTCCGCTTCAAGCCGAAGTACTACCCGTACACGGAACCGTCGGCCGGGATGGACATGCAATGCACGGTCTGTCTCGGCAAGGACGACGATTGCCCCGGCTGCCGCGGCGCCGGCTGGATCACGATCCTCGGCTCGGGAATGATCCATCCCAAAGTCTTCATCGAGTTCGGCTACGACCACACGAGAGTCAGCGGCATCGCCTTCGGCATCGGCACCTCGCGCATCGCGTCGCAGGCCGCCGGCATTTCCGCGCTGAAGCCGTTGTACGAGCAGGACCTCCGCGTGCATCGCGCGATTCATCGAGGTGGACTGTGAAGTTTCTCCTCGAACATCTGCGCACGTTCACCGACCTTCCCGAGCGTCCGCACGACGCGCGCGAGCTGCTCGACGACGTCGGCATCGAAGTGAAGACCGCCGAGGCGACGCAGTTCGGCACGGTCTTCAACTGCGAGCTGCTCGCAAATCGCGGCGATCACTATTGCTACGAAGGCGTCGCGCGCGAGGCGGCCGGACGCACTGGTCATCCGATGCGCTATCCGCCTGTGAAAGCGCTGCAGGCGGATCGGACGAGCGATCGCGTCCGCATCGAAACGCCGCTCTGTCTCGTCTACACGCTGACGGAGTTGTTTGCGCCTGAGGACAGGCAGGATTGCCTGTCCTCCACCGTGCTCGCGCCGCTGACGGCAGCGGACATTCATTCGATCAACGCGCCGGTCGATGCCTCGAATCTCACGAACTTCGACATCGGGCAGCCGACGCACGCGTTCGACGCCGACAAAGTCGACGGCGCGATCACCGTGCGCCTCTCGCGGAAAGGCGAGAAAGCGTGGCTGCTGTTCACGCCGGGACCGATCGAGATCCCGGAGGGTATGCTGGTCATCGCCGACGAGTCGAAAATTCTCGGCATCGCCGGCGTGATCGGCTGCGCCGACTCCGGCATCACCGACAGCACGACGCGCATCCTCCTCGAAGCCGCATGCTTCGATCCGGTCGCGGTGCGTATCGCGTCGCGCGCGCTGAATCAGGCGACCGACGCGGCCGCGCGCTTCATGCGCGGCGGCGATCCGACGCTGCCGCTCGTCGGCGCGGGACGGGTGGCGAAATTGCTCGAGGATCACTGCGGCTATCGCGTCGGCAATGCGTACGTCGCCGGCGACTGGAAGGACCCGCAGCGCACGATCGAAGTCGACGTCGAGCGGACGAAGCTCTTCATCGGCGCGAGTCTCTCGCACCTGGAGATGGCCGACCGGCTGACGCGATACGGATTCACCGTCGAGCCGGAAGTCAACACGTTGACCGTCACGGTCCCGCCGCGGCGCCTCTGGGACGTGCACTTCGAAGCCGACCTGCAGGAAGAGCTGCTCAAGTCCGTCGGCTACAACAACACGGTCATCGAGCTGCCGCCCGTCGAGATGGGCGCGCTGCCTTCGCATCGCGAGAACGTGATGAAGCAGACGAGCGAGCTGCTGGTCGCCGAGGGCTTCTACGAGATCTTCACGGACAGCTTTTACTCGCCGAAGATGCGCGAGCGCCTCGGCGTCGGCGAAGGCGATCCGCTGTGGGCACACGTCGACGTGCTGAACTCGCAGGAAGGCGACTACGCGATGATGCGCAACAACACGGTTGCGCAGGCGCTCGACGCGCTGGCGACGAACGTCAACAACAAGCTCGCCAACGTGAAGATGTACGAATGGGCGCGCATTTACATGCCGGACCTGAGCGAGCGCGAAATCCTCTGGGCGCTCGCGAACGGACGCGATCGAGGCCCGTTCTGGGGCGACAAAGGGCGTCCCGCCGACTCGATCTATCTCAAAGGCATCCTCGAACAGCTCCGCCTCGAGCTGCGCATCGACCTCGGATTCGGATCGACGGACGGACATCGCCTCGAGCGCTTTTTCCATCCCGGCCGCCGCCTCGGCATCCATCTCGATGGGAAGCTCGTCGGCATCTTCGGCGAGCTCCACCCGACGCTCGTCCAGAACTTCGGCATCAAGCGCCAGCGTCCCGTCTACTTCGAAATCGAGACCGAAGCACTCCTCGCACCGGCGATCCCGCGCGTGTACAGCGAGCCGCCGTCGCGACAGCCGATCGTGCGCAACGTCGCCTACGCGACCCCGCGCGGCATCACGTCCGAGGACGTGCGCAACGCGCTCCTCGAAGCCGCACCGCCGTTCCTGCGCGAGATTCGCGTGACGGATTTGTTCGAGTTGCCTGACGCGCGCGCCATCACGTTCGAGATCGAGTACCTGTCCGAGGAAGCGTTGACGGGAGAGACGATCAACGCCGCGACCGAGGCGATGATCGCCTCGGTGACGAAGAAGTTCGGGGAGAAAGTGACGCAGCGCGTGTAGCGCGACCCCTCACCCGGCGCTTCGCGCCACCCTCTCCCCGCAAGCGGGGCGAGGGGCCACAAACACACGAATACCGAGATTGTCGCCCTTCTCCCCGCTTGCGGGGAGAAGGTGCCCGAAGGGCGGATGAGGGGCGGTAGTTACTCCGCCATGATCCGCTGGATCTCGCGGATCAGCGGCGGCAGGACGTCGCGCGTGACTTCGCCCATCAGGCAGATCTGGATCCAGTTGCGCTCGCGCAGATATCCGCTCGCGTAGCTGAGGAGGAAGCCGGCGCGTTCGAGCGTGCGCGCGGCATCATCCGAGGAGATGCGGTCGGGCAGCTGGATCGTCACGACGTGCGGCGCGACGGTGGCGTGATCGCCGATCAGGTCGAGGCCGGCGGAGCGGAGGCGGTTGCGCAGCCATACGCCGTTGGTCACGATCTCTTCGAAGCGCTCCGGCCAGTCGACGCGCTCGACGGCGACGCGCAGGGCGCGCACGAGATTCGAGGAGTGCGTGTACGGCACGCCGTCGCGCGCGTACATGCCGAGGTCGAGGTAGCGCGGGAGACGATCGCTCGGCGTGATCAGATGGTTGTGGAACACCATCGACAGGCCGGGATATGCGGCCAGTGCTTTTCCGCTCGCGGCGGTCGCGAGCCAGACGCCGGTGAGGTCGAGCGGCACGGCGCCGAACGCGCTCACGCAGTCGAGGCAGAGCTTCGCGTCACGCTCGCGGCAGATTTCCGCCAGCGCGACGACGTCATTCAGAACGCCGGCCGAGGTCTCGCAGGCGACGTTCCAGATCCACTTCGCGTCGACTTCGTCGACGAGGCGCTTGATCGCGTCCATGTCGAACGGCTCGCCCCAGCCGAAGCGGAGCGGCGTGAAGTCGAGCCGCGCGCGCGTCGCCTGATCGATGAGCCGATCGCCGAACTCGCCGTTCGAGATCACGACGCCATGCCCGCCGTGCAGCGAAAGCTGCGCACCGACCGTATCGTTCGAGAGCGTGCCGCTGCCGAGGAGCACCTCGACGTAGCGCATGCCCGCGAGCTGGCAAAGGCCCGCCTTCACCGCGCGCAGGTCTTCGTCGAACTGCGGCGAACGGTGCGACTCCGGCGTCACGTTGAACGCCGCGGCGACGTCGCCGTGAATCGAGACCGGCCCCGGCAGCAGGTTCGCCACTTCTCCGCGCGTCGAGGGCGGCAGCGACGAGATCTCGCGTGCGCGGTTCTGGAACGCTTCCAGCGTCAGATACATCGGCTGGAACGGCGCCTCCTCGGTGCCGACCTGCGGACCGAACGGGACGAATCCGAGGTGCTGGTACAGCTTGAGTTGCCGCACCGTGGCGGAGATCAGCGCGCAGTCGTACTCCTCGGTCATCGCATAGTCCCAAACCGCCGAGATCAGGCCCGGCAGAACGTTTCCGGTGCGATGCTCTTTGGCGATGTTCAGGAGGCGGATCTCGCAGAAGTTGCGGCCGGGCGGCAGGAAATCGTCGAGGTTGGGCAGCTTGGAATCGAGCGAAAACGGCCGCGCGCCGCGGATGGCGATGCTGCCGATCACGCGATCCCCGTCCAGCGCGACGACGTACACGTTCTCGTCGTGAAAACGGTCGATATGCCGCTCTTCGGCGTTCGGCGTGTGTTGCGGGATCTCCTCCACGAACGCTCTGTAATGGAGCGTATGGATCTGATCCAGCTCACGCGGTTCCCGGGCGATCTTGAACTTTAATGAGGGCATGAAGTAATCATAACGGATGAGGCTACCAGTGAAATATTCATCGATTCACGATGACCTGAACCGGCACTCCGTTCCTATGCCTTAGCGTAATCCACGCTCTAGGCTCGATTTTGGTGTTACCCAAAACAATGATACATCGCTCCCGCACCGTTTGGACAACCAGAGGCGCTTCGATCATAGCGAACGCGACACCTAGACATGCGTGCGGTCCGCTTCCGAAAGGGAGATACGCAGGGTTGCGCGGGCCGTTCACAAAGCGCGACGGATCGAACCGCTCGGGATCCGGCCAGAAGTCCCGATGCCGGTGCAGCACGTAAGGACTGATGTAGACGATCGAGTCCGCGGGGATGTCGAATCCGTGGATGACGTCGTCCTCGATCGCGCGCCGCTCGACGATCCAGACCGGCGGATACAAACGCATCGCCTCCTGCACCGCCGCCGTCGTGAAAGCGGACGACAGGCAATCCTGCCTGTCTTCGCGCAGCGATTCGTGATCGTTTGGAGAGGCAGGATTGCCTGTCCTCCACTGTTCGATGAGCGCAAACGTCCACGCGAGCGCGTTCGCCGTCGTCTCGTGACCGGCGAGGAGCAGCGCGATCATCTCGTTGCGCAGTTCGTCGGGAGACAGCGTGCGCAGTGCCGAGAGCAGCGGCGAGTCGCCGCGCGCGAGGATGCGCTCGACGAGCGCGCGAACGTCCGCGCACGCGCGCTCGAAGTCGCGCGGCGGACGTCCCCACCCGAAGACCGACGTCGCGCGCGCGTACGCCTCTTCGAGGATGACGCTCATCAGCCGGTCGAGATCGTCGCCGACGTCGGTGCCGAAAAACGCGCGGCAGGCGATCGTCGACGTGAGCTTCATCATCTCGACAGCGAGGTCGACGTCGCGCCGTGGGCGCCACTGATCGATCATCGCGTTCGTCGCGTCGACGACGATCGATGAGAGCGACGACAGCGCGTCCTTGTTGAACAGCGGCTGCATCAGCAGGCGATGTCGTCGCCATTCGTCGCCGTCGTTCGTGACGAGGCTCTCGCCGGTGACGAGGCGCACGGCCGCGGCGCTGCGCGTCTGGCGGTCGTAGTTGCGGTGATGGAGGCGGAGGACGTGCTCGGCGTGCGACGGATGGCCGAGGAGGTGAACGGTGAGCGCGCCGGCGCCGAGGCGGACGATGTCGCCGTACTCGCGGTGATACGCGAGCAGCGATCCGAGCGGATCGCGGCGCAGCCGGGGCAAATGCGCGATCACGCCGAGGCCGGGGCCGGGTGCGGTCGACATGGACGGGCGTGATTATGATGCGCCGTGTCCATCCGGCGGTTCATGTGGGTCCTCGGTGCGATCGTGTGCGTGTTCGTCATCACGCTCTTTTTTCGGCCGCTCGCGCCGCGGATGCTGATCGTCAATCCGCTGTTCGCGATCGGCTTCGGCGCGCCGCTGGTGCTGGCGATTCTCCTCTTTGCCTGGCTTTTTCTGCTGCGCTTCGGCGTCCTCCAGCCGCTCGTCCTCTGGCCGATGCTCGTGCTTTCGATCGTCTGCGCGCGAAACCTGCATCAGAATGCGCCTGCATGAGCAGTTTTGAAGAACTCGGCCTCCGCCGCGAATTACTCGATACCTTGCTGGCCCTCGGATACGAGGCGCCCACGCCGATCCAGGAGCGCACGATTCCGCGCCTCCTCGCGGGACGCGATCTCATCGGACAGGCGCAGACCGGCACCGGCAAGACCGCGGCGTTCGCGCTGCCGATCCTCGAGAAGGTCGATCCGAAGTTGCGCGACACGCAGGCGCTCGTCCTCACGCCGACGCGCGAGCTGGCGATGCAGGTGGCCGAAGCGATTCATACGTACTCGCAGAAACTCGGGCACGTGTCGGTGCTGCCCGTATACGGCGGCGCGCCGATCGTGCCGCAGCTCAAGCGCCTCGAGCGCGGCGCGGTCATCGTCGTCGGCACACCGGGCCGCATCATCGATCACCTCGATCGCGGCAGCCTCGATCTCTCGAAGTTGCGTGTCGTCGTGCTCGACGAAGCGGACGAGATGCTGAAGATGGGCTTCATCGACGACGTCGAGAAAATCCTGTCCGCTTCGCCGGGCGAGCGCCAAACTGCACTCTTCTCCGCAACGATGCCGGACGAAGTGCTGCGCATCGCCAAGCGCCATCTCCGCAATCCCGAGCGCGTCGAGATCGAGCACAAAGCCATCCACGCGCCGGCGATCGAGCAGCGATTCCTCAACGTTTCCGAAGGTCAGAAGCTCGAAGTCCTCACGAAAATCCTCGAGCTCGAGCCGGCCGAGGCCGTGCTCATTTTTCGCCGGACGAAAACCGGCTCCGCGGAGCTCGCGGAAAAACTCGAAGCGCGCGGATTCGCCGCCGTCGCGATGCACGGCGACATGACCCAGCCGCTGCGCGAGAGCGTGATCCGGCGATTGCGTGCGGGACAGGTCGACATCGTCGTCGCGACCGACGTCGCCGCGCGCGGACTCGACGTCGAGCAGATCGAGCACGTCATCAACTACGACATCCCGTACGACGTCGAAGCCTACGTCCATCGCATCGGCCGCACCGGCCGCGCCGGCCGCAGCGGCGTCGCGACGCTCTTCATCACGCCGCGCGAGCGCAAGATGATGCGCGAGATCGAGCGCTACACCGGCACGCCCATCAAGCCGATGAAAATGCCGACGCGCGCCGACCTCGCGGCGAAGCGCGTGCAGATATTCAAGGAAAACATCCGCAAGACCATTCAGGAAGGCGATCTCGATCTCTACCTCGAGCTCGTCGAACAGCTCGCCGAAGAAGGCCCCTTCGACATCGCCGAAGTCGCCGCAGCAGCAGCGCGCATCGCCAACGGCTCACGCACCCTGGCCGTCGCCGCTGAGCCACCCGCCGCCGCACCTCCGCCGCCGATCGAATCCGACAAAACCATCACCATGATGATGAGCGTCGGCAAACGCGAAGGCATCCGCCCCGCCGACATCGTCGGCTCGATCGCGAACGAAGCCAACATCCCCGGCCGCGACATCGGCCCGATCGAGATCCGCGACGAAGTCACCTACGTCGGCATCCCCGAACGCTACGTCGAAATCGTGACCGAGAAAGTCGGCAAGAAGCGCTTCCGCGGCCGCGCGCTGAATTTGCGAGTCGCGGGGAAAGTGCCGCCGGAACGTCGCGACACGGGCGACAAGTTCAAGCCGCGAGGAGAATTCAAGCCGCGAGGAGAGTTCAAGCCGCGAGAAAAGTACAAGCCGCGCGAAAAGTACGCGCCGCGCGGTGCGAAGCCGCGCAACGACTTCACACCGCGGCATTCGAAGAAGAGAGGGGCTTAGGTCACCAGCTTCGGCCCGCGTTGACGTTCCCAATCGACGACGTGAAGACCGGGTACGCGACGGAACTCGCGAATGTTGTGTGTCACCAGGGTTAGCGCGCGGGCGCGCGCCTGGCCGGCGATCAGTAAGTCGTAAGGTCCGATCGGAGTTCCCTTCGAGTCGAGAAAGGCGCGAATCTCGGCGGCGTGACGCGCGTCTTTCGCCCCAAATTCAACGATTTGGAACCAAGCGGAATCGATGATCGACAGATTGCGGTCTTTCTGACGTCCTAGAAACGCGCCGAAGTACAGCTCATAAGCGACGATCGCTGAGATTCCGATGTCTTCGTTCTCATGTCGACGCATCTGGCGCAGAACCGGCGAGGTCCTGTTGTAGAGGATTGCTGTGATCGCGTTGGTATCCAGCAGATACTTCATCGCCGGAAAAGTTTCTTGACCGCTGGATTGAGCGGCGGGGTTTCGAGCTCCTCATTGATCGCCGTCATGAAATCGGGGTCGTCAGCCAATGACCCTGCGATCTCATCCAGCCAATCCCACGAATCCGGGATCGGATTAAGGATGATCGTGTTCCCCTGTTTGCGGATCTGGACCTCTTTCGCATCCACCCGAAATTCCTTCGGAAGGCGCACCGCTTGCGAGCGTCCCGACCAGAATACCTTCGCTGTTTTTGTCATTCGGCTGCACCTCCGGTGCTATAACAAAAGAGATATAGCACGAAGCGTGCGGGCTATTCCTCCTCCGTCCACCCCACCCCGCGCTTCACCGCAAACCACCGCTCCCGCGCCTTCCAAAACCTGCTCTGCTTCATCGCCGCGATGGTTGCTTCGAGCTCCGCGCGCTGGTGATCGAGCACCGCGTTGCGGTGTTCGAGGTCGCGGATGATCCCGGCGGCCCGCTCCATGTTTTGCTCGATGACGCGCGCGCGTTCTTTGGCGGCGAAGCCGGTGGCACTGTCGATGGTGCCGAGGAAGAGGATGCGCTCGATGTTGGCGCGGGAGAAGGCGGAGACGGTGGCGGTTTGGTAGCGGAAGGAGCGCACCGCGGTGTGCGGGACGACGACCGAAAAGGCGGAGTTGGTGGCGGCGTCCGATTGATGTGCGGCGGCGACGTCGGCGCGCGGGAGGAAGTCGCGCGTGGTCGCGACGACGGAGTCGTCGATGCGCACTTCAACGCGATCGACTTCCTCATCGATCGATGTCGCCCAGCCGGTGAAGCGCACTCCTTCTTCCGTGATCTCGCAACGCTCGATGAAGCCTTTCGGCGTGCGATGAAAGGTTCCGCTGATGGACGACGGTGAGACGACGTACAAATCCTGCCAATCGGACAGCGCCCGCGGCAGTCGCACGCACGCAAAACCCGGATCGATCGATGCGATTTGCTCGCGCACGAACGATTCCGTGACCCACGTCGATCCGTAATCCTCGGCATCGAGGACGCGGCTCTCGCTGTACGTTTTGAAACTGATCCCGTCTTCGACTTTCGCCGGCGCGATCGATTCGTCGTGGACGCTGAAAAGCAGCAGCCCCTCCGGCTCGAGCAACGTGGCGAGTCGGCGCAACCACGGCGTGAATGTCGCCGGCGGAAGATGTGTGAATAGCGATGCGACGAAGATGAGGTCGTACTTCGACGGCGCGGCGAAATCATCGGGCCGCGTCGTCGAGAGAATCGTTCGCACTCCGAATTGGCGCGCCTGGAACGCCATCCCCCCTTCGAGGATGTCCGACACCGTGATCTCGTCCGCCAAATGCTGATGGACGACGAACCGAGTGAGGCGTCCGTAGCCGCTCGCGAAGTCGAGCATGCGCCGCGGGTGCGACGGCCGCCAGGCCGCAATGCGCTTCACGACTTCGAACTGTTCGAGTCCGTTTTGAAAATAGCTCGTGAGTGCGACGTCGCGGTCGCGGTCGAACATCTGCACCGCGAAGTCGAGCATGTCATCGCGCTCGTCGATCGCGCGGTCGAGCTCTTCCCATCGCGGCACCCGCGTGCGCAGCAGCGCCTCGACCATCGGATGCCGTTCTTCGTTCGTGAAGGCCAGTGCCATGAGCGGCGCGCATCTTACAAGGCTCACGGGCTCATGGGCGCATAGGCTCATAGGCGCATAGGCGCATGGGCTCATGGGCTCATGGGCTCATGGGCTCATAGGCTCATAGGCTCATAGAACTGTGAGCCCATGAGCCTCTGCGCCTGTGAGCCTCTGCGCCTGCCCCGTTACCTCACAGGTAAGTGCGGACGCGGACGGCGACCGCCTACAATGCGGCGCGATGAAACGCGCAATCACGCTGCTCGCTCTGCTCGTCACCGTCCATGTGGGTGCCGCTGCCCCCAGCGGCACCGCGACCGCTGAGGGCAGCGGTCGCCACATCGATCGCATCCTCGCCGAGGTGCCGCTGATCGACGGTCATAACGATCTGCCGTGGGAGTATCGCGATCGCGTGAAGAATCATCTCGCGCAGCTCGACATCGGGCAGGATCAGTCGCACCTCGCGAAGCCGCTGCACACCGACATCGCCCGCCTGCGACAAGGCCGCATCGGCGCGCAGTTCTGGTCCGTCTACGTTCCCGTCGAGTTGAAAGGTGCGGACGCGGTCCTCACGACGATGGAACAGATCGACGTGGTCCATCGCCTCGCCGCGACGTACCCCGATGTGTTCGAGCTCGCCTACACGGCCGACGACATCACGCGCATTCACAAGAGCGGCAAGATCGCGTCGTTAATCGGGATGGAGGGCGGCCATTCGATCGACAACTCGCTCGCCGCGCTGCGCGAGTTTTATCGCGCCGGCGCGCGCTATATGACGATCACGCACACCGCCAGCACCGCGTGGGCCGATTCCGAAAGCGGCGCGCCGCTCCACAACGGGCTCACGCCGTTCGGCAAGATCGTGATCGGCGAGATGAATCGCCTCGGCATGCTCGTCGATCTCTCCCACGTCTCGCCGAAAACGATGCAGGACGTCCTCGACGTGTCGCTCGCGCCGGTGATCTTCTCGCACTCTTCGACGCGCGCTCTCGTCGATCATCCGCGCAATGTTCCGGACGATGTGTTGCAGCGACTGAAGGACCTCGACGGCGTGGTGATGGTGAGCTTCGTTCCCAGCTTCGACTCCGACAAGGCACGTCTGCACAGCGCGGATCAATCCGCTGAAGAGGCGCGGTTGAAAGACCTGCTTCGCGGCGATCCGCAAAAGGTGAAGGAGGCGCTCGCGAAGTGGAACGCCGCGAATCCCGGGCCGCGCGCGACGATCGCCGACGTCGCCGATCACATCGAGCACGTGATGAACGTCGCCGGCGTCGATCACGTCGGCATCGGCGGAGACTTCGACGGCATCACGTCGACGCCGGCCGGACTCGAGAGCGTCGCCGACTATCCGAAGCTGTTCGAAGAGCTGATCCGGCGCGGACACAGCGACGACGACTTGAAAAAGCTCGCCGGCCTGAACGTGCTGCGCGTGATGAAGAAAGCGGAAGCGGTGGCGGCGCGCCTGCAGAAAGAGCGGCCGCCGGCGGACGCGCTGATCGGTGAAGTGGACAAGTAACTACCAATCACCGCCCCTCACCCGGCCTTCGGCCACCCTCTCCCCGCAAGCGGGGCGAGGGGCCACTCGGTACAGTCGTTGTTTGTTGCCCCTCTCCCCGCTTGCGGGGAGAGGGTGGCCGAAGGCCGGGTGAGGGGGCGCATTACTGCGGCGTGCGTGCGAGGTGCTACCATCTCCGCACACCCGAAACGAGAGAACGCAATGGCGCTCGTCGCTGCCGAACACGATCCGTCGTCGCGCAGGCGTGTCTTCGCCGTCTACATCCAGCACGGCGTGGGAGGTGCGCTCGTGCTCGTCGCCGCCACGATCCTGCAGCGCGACGAGCCCGCGCGCGTCCTCCGCGCGCTCGGCGATGACGCGAGTCTGCTGATCGCACTCTTCCTCTGCTTCGCGACGATCCTCGCGCTGCTCAAGTTCAAGCTGACCGAGGAGATTTTCGTGTCGCTGGCGGTGACGGCGTACATCTCGATGTTCCCGCTCCTCGGCATGGTGCTGTCGGCGTGGATCGCGGTCATCACCGCCGCGATTCCGCGACTCCTCGGCGTGATCGAAGTCGGTCCCGCGAAACTCGACCGGCGCGACATGAGGTACGAGACCGCGCGCACGTGCTCGCTCCTCGCGACGTACGGCATTCCCGTGATCGTCGCGACGACGCTCTATCAGCTCCTCGGCGGCGCGACGCCACAGCTGACGGCGTCGCCGGCCGCGGCGTGGCGCATCACGCTTTGCGCGGTCGTGCTCGTGGTGATGAACAACCTCGTCGTCACGCGCGTCGAGCTCGCGTACGGCTACTCGATCGCGACGACGCTGAAGACCGCCACCGTCGATCAGTCGATCTACTTCATCACCATCCCGTACGCGATCCTCACCACGTTCGCGTACGGCGCGATCGGCTGGGGCGGCATGATCGCGGCCGCGTTCACGCTCGTCATCGCCAACGCCGTCGCGCGCAATCTCGCGGTGATCCGCGCCGATCGCGAGAACCTCATCCAGCGCCTCACCTCGCTGACGAACATCGGCAAGACGATCTCGCTCAACTGCACGACCGACGAACTGCTGATGAAGGTGTACACCGAGTGCAGCGCCGTCATCGACGCGCCGTTTTTCAGCATCGCGCTGTACGAGTCGTCGCGCAACGAGCTGTCGTTCGAGCTGAGCATCGAGGACGGAAAGCTGCAGCCGAAATCGCGCCTGGCGGTCGGCGGCGGATTGAATTCGTGGGTCTTCCTGCACGCGAGGCCGCTGCTGATCGGCAGCTCGATCGACGAGCGGAAGCTCGGCGTGCAGTCGTACGACGACGGCGTGGCGACGGAGTCGTGGCTCGGCGTGCCGATGGTCGCGCGCGACCACGTGATCGGCACGATCTCGGTGCAGAGCTATGAGAAGCACGTCTTCACGCAGGGCGATCTCGTGCTCCTCACCGCGATCGCGAACCAGGCCGCGGCGGCGATCGAGAACGCGCAGTTGTACAAGGATCTCGAAGGACTCAACGTCGCGCTCGAGCATCGCGTGCACGAGCGGACGAACGAGTTGCGCGAGACGAACTTACGTTTGCTCGCCGCCGACCGCTCGAAGAACCAGTTCCTCGCCAGCATGTCGCACGAGCTGCGCACGCCGCTCAACGCGATCATCGGCTTCTCGTCGATCCTGCAGAACGCGACGCAGGCCGTGCTGCCGGCGCGCATGTACAAGTTCGTCGAGAACATCAAGACGGCCGGCAGTCATCTGCTGGACCTCATCAACGACATCCTCGATCTCGCGAAAATCGAAGCCGGCAAACTGCAGCTCGAGCCGGACCGGTTCAATCTCAGCGACACGGTGGCGACGATCGACCGCGTGATCAAGGGGATGGCCGCGGAGCGCGACGTCAGCATCGTCTCGTACGTCGATCCCGCGATCTCCGACGTGTATCTCGATGAGGGCCGCGTCAAACAAATCCTGCTGAATCTCCTGTCCAACGCCGTGAAGTTCTCGCATCGCGGCGGGTTCGTGCATCTCAGCGTCGCGCTCATCGGCGAGGCGATGTCGCCCCTCGGCATCGAGACGCTGCGCATCGAAGTGTCGGACAGCGGCATCGGCATTCCGGCCGACGAGCTCGCGCGAATCTTCGATGAGTTCTACCAGGTCGCCGAGCGGAGCAAGAAGGGCGGCACGGGCCTCGGGCTTTCTCTCACCAAGAACTTCGTGGAGATGCATCGCGGCACGATCGATGTCCGCTCCGAACAGGACCGCGGCTCGTCCTTCACCATTCACCTGCCGCGCTACTACAGCGCAGGGGCGGTGCAGTTGCCGGTCGTCGCCTCACACATCGCCGAGGTGTAATGCTTGCCTTTGTGGCGACCGCTGCCCTCAGCGGTCGCGCGGCGCGAAAGCGCCGCTGGCGCCGCCATTAGGCGGCGCCGTGACCGCTGAGGGCAGCGGTCACCACAACTCGACGACTACCGTGCTACTGATGCCACCGCCGTGATCAGCGCGTCGACGTCTTCGTTGGTCGTGCTGAATCCCGTCACGATGCGCACCGCGCCTTCGCCGAACGGCGGCCAGTCGAAAAATTGATAGCCGGGCACGGGCGCGGGCAAGCGGACGAAGAGGATGTTCGCTTCGACCGGCTGCAGGAATTCGACGCCGTCGATCGACGAGAGTCCGCGCGCGAGACGGCCCGCAGCGCCGTTCGCGCGGCGTGCGTTGCGCAGCCAGAGATCGTCGGTCAGATATGCCTCGAGCTGCGCGGAGAGAAAGCGCATCTTCGACGGACGATGACCGCCGCGATGCCAATGCGCTTTCATCGCATCGGCGAGCTCGCCGTTGAAGAGAATCACGAGGTCGGCGGTCAGTCCGCCGTTCTTCGTCGCGCCGAGGACGAGGATGTCGGCGCCGGCGCGCCAGGAGAGATCGGCGGGCTTGCAGTTCTGCGCGACGAGCGCATTCGCGAAGCGCGCACCGTCGACGTGCACGCGCTTCATTCCCTCGCACAACGCGCGCATTTCGTCCGGCGAGTAAATCGTCCCCGCCTCGGTCGCATTCGTGATGCTGAGACACGATGCGTCGACAAAGTCTTCGCGATGCAGCTGCCCCTCCGCGCCGGGGATCGGAACCAACTTCGCGCCGCTGAAAAACTCCGCAGCGCCGAGCTCGTCCAGCACGATATGGGCTTGGTTGTGACACAGGACCGTGTCGCCCGCCGATGCGAGCGTCGCGATCGCGAGCGCGTTTCCGGCCGTGCCGGTGATCACCGGAAAGACGTCGAGGTCCGTTTCGAAGATCTCACGGCAGCGATCGCGAACGCGCGCCGTGATCTCGTCGTCGCCGTACGAAGTCATCGTGCCGCGGTTCGCGCGCGCGATCGCTTCGACGATCTCCGGCGACGCGCCGAGGACGTTGTCCGAACGGAAGTCGTTCATTGCATTCGCTCCGAGGGCGGCTGCGCTGTTGGCCGCTTCGCGGATGGCCCCACCACCCGCATCGCCATCCGCCATCTGCCATCCGCCATCAGCGCATCGCCATCCGCCATCCGCCATCAGCGCAGCCGCGCACAGCGCAGCGCGACCGCGAGCGTATCATCGCCCTGAATGCCGCCCCTTCCCCTGACTCCGTTGCTCGGACGCGAGCGGGAGCTCGAGGAGACTTCGCGCCTTCTCGAAACGACGCGCCTGCTCACGATCACCGGCGCGGGCGGCAGCGGCAAGACGCGGCTCGCGCTGGAGCTGTCGCATCGTCTCGGCGATCGCTTCGACGGTCGCGTGTATTGGGTCGATCTGCAATCGATCGCCGAGCCGGCACTCGTCGAAGAACAGATCCTCGACGCGCTCTCGATTCGCGACGCGCCGGCGATGGGCGCGATGCAGTTGATCGTCGATCAGTTACGCGGCGACAAAGCGCTGCTCGTCTTCGACAACTGCGAGCACGTCATCCACGCGGCCGCGGTCGCGGCGGAAGCGATCCTGCGCGGGTGTTCGCGCGCGACGATTCTCACGACGACGCGCGAGGCGCTCGGAATTGCGGGCGAGCAGACGTGGCTCGTGCCGCCGTTGTCGGTGCAGGACGCAACGCAGCTGTTCGTTGAGCGCGCGCGCGCAGTCGCTCCGTCGTTCGCGATCGACGCGCAGAACGCCGATGCCGTCGCGCGCATCTGCACGCGCCTCGACGGCATCCCGCTCGCGATCGAGCTCGCCGCCGCGCGCGTGAAAGTGCTCACCGTCGAACAGATTCTCGAGCGATTGTCGGACGCCTTCCGCTTGCTGTCCTCGGGATCGCGCACACTGCCGCGCCACCGCACGATTCGCGAGACGATCGACTGGAGCTATCGCCTCCTCTCGCCCGACGAACAAGAGTTGCTGCGATTGCTCGCCGTCTTCGCCGGTACGTTCACGCTCGAAGCCGCCGAAGCGGTGTGCGGTTGCGACGACGTGCTCACGCATCTCTCCGCGCTTGTCGACAAATCGCTCGTGCTGTTCGACACGCGCTATCGATTGCTGGAGACGGTCCGCCAATTCGCGGCGGAGAAGCTTGCGCAATCCGGCGAGCTCGATGCGATGCGCGAGCGCCACGCGCGCTACTTCCTCGAAATGGTGGAAGCGGCGGAGCCGCGCATCTTCGCCGGCACGATCGATGCGCCGACACTCGCGCGCATCGATGAAGAGATCGGGAACGTGCGCGCGGCGTTCGATTGGGCGGAAGAGGACACGTCGCGCGCGGAAGTCGAGCTGCGGCTGTTGTACGCGCTGCACTGGTACTGGTTCGCGCGCGGACACTTTCACGAGGCGCGGCGGCACGCCGAGGAGGCGTTGAAGCGCGCGCAACACGTCGACCCGGTGATTCACGCGCGAGCGCAGATCGCGTTCGGCGACATCGCGGTGTGGCAGGCGGACTGGAACGCGATCCGCGCGCCGCTCGAAGAAGCGGTGTCAACGTTGCGGGGCACGAGCGATCTCTCCGTGCTTTCCGTTGCGCTGACGCTCCTCGGCACCGCGTACGCGTTCGCGGACAAAGACGATTACCTGGCCGCGAAAACGCTGGCCGAGGCGAAGGAGATGGGAAAGCGGCACGGCCGCGGACTCGGGCTGGCGTGCTACTGGTCCGGGGTCGCGGCGCAGCTCCGCGGCGACTGGAGTGTCGCGCGCGCGGAGCTCGAACAGTGCCGCGCGATCGGCGAGCAGCGCGGCGTTCCTCCGGCAATCGCCCACGCGAACACGGTCCTCGGCTTCGTCGCGCTGCACGAGAGGAAGCGCGACGAAGCGATCGACTGCTTTCGCCGCGCGCTCGACATTCACGCGCGGGTGGATGATCGCTGGGGACTGACGCAGGTGATCGAAGGAGTCGGCCTGCTGCTGCTCGAAGACGGCGCAGCGGAAATCGGCACGCGCCTCCTCGCGGCGGCATCCGCGGCGTGGCTGAATCTCGGTGCGCGTCCCGGCCGCGATGTGGAGTTCGAGCGGCAGAAAGACGCCCGCATCCGCCGCGCCCTCGGCGACGATCGCCTGCGCATCATTTTCGCCTCCGGCGCGGCGATGCCTTACGAAGCGATGGTCGCGCTCGCACGCGAGCAGCTCGAACACCTCGCCGCGACACCCGCGCCGTCGCGGCTGCGCGTGCACGCGCTCGGCTCGATCGAGATCGAGCGCGACGGAGAAGCGATCGAAGGCGAGCGCCGCACGCGCGAGCTGCTGCTGTACCTTCTCACGCAGAACAAAGGCGCGACAAAGGAACAGATCGGCGCTGCGCTGTGGCCCGGCGTCGACGCGTCGCGCGTCCGCAACAACTTCCACGTCACGCTACATCGGCTGCGAAAAATGTTAGGCGGCGCGGAATGGATCTCGATCGAGAACGAGACCTATCGCATCGATCGGAAGAACGTCGACTTCGACGTCGAGACGTTCGTCGCCGAGGCGCGCGCGGCGATCCGCAGCGGCAACGCGGCGCACCTCACGCGCGCGGCAGCGATCTATCGCGGCGACTTCATGGAGAGCACGTCCGGCGAAGGATGGTACGAAGACGTCCGCGACCGCCTGCGCGAGCTGTACGGCGAAGTGCTCGCCGCGCTCGCGCGCGTCAGCAGCGATCCGGTTGACGCACTCGAGCGCCTCTTCGCGCTCAATCCCACGAACGAGGAAAACGCGCGCAACCTCATGAAAGCGCTGGAGAAACAGGGCGAGCGCGGGCGAGCGCAGCGAGTGTACAAGCGGCTCACGAGCGCGCTCGCGGCGATTGGGGAAGAGCCGGCGTTGTAGTGGAGCGGCGCCCGCCCTCGGGCGCCGGAAAAGCTCGGCGGCCGAGGGCGGCCGCCGCTCCACTTCACCCGGATGTAAGCGGTTTCAGTAAGCACCCCGTAAGCACTCCTCCGTACCTTGCCTCATATGAGTACCTGCAAACGATCAAGCCGATTCGCAACGAAATGCCTGACCCGGTGATTCTCGCGCCACCGGCCAGTTAAGGAGTGAATGGAACCCGTCATCCTGAGCCGCGAAGACGGCGAAGGATCTCGAAATACGCAACTGTTACGCATCTTGAGATCCTTCGCTCACGCTCAGGATGACGGATTGAACTCACGGAGCTCTCTCTCATGTCACGCTTTCTATTTGCCCCGATGCCATTCACCGGGCACGTCAACCCAGGACTTCCGATCGCGCGCGAGCTGGTCGCGCGCGGTCACGACGTCCGGTGGTATTCCACTCCCCGCTTTCGGCGCGCGATCGAGGACATCGGCGCGCGCTACGTTCCCTTCTATTACGCGATGCCGCTCGACGAGGAGCGACTGGACGAGATGTTTCTCCGTCGTCCGAAGTCGGGCGGCATCGCACAGCTCCGGTGGGACATCAAGAACATCTTCGTCGACTTCTGGCCGGGCGCGCTGCGCGACCTCGCCAACGAGATCGAGCGCGAGCCGGCAGACGTCGTGGTCGGCGACAGCGCGGCGGCGGCACCCGAGGCGCTGCATGCGCGGTACGACATCGCGTGGGCAGTGTATGGAATCAGCGTACTGACGATGTCCTCGCGCGACACCGCGCCGTTCGGTCTCGCCATGATGCCGGACACCACGCCGATGGGACGCCTGCGCAATCGCGTCCTCACCAAACTCGTCGACCGCGTGATCTTCGGCGCGGCAAACAAACACAACGCCACGCTGCGTCGGCGCTTGAATCTGCCGCCGCTCGGCAAGAGCATCATGGACTTCACCCGCGACGCCGATCTCTATCTGCAGGGCAGCGTCGCCGCGTTCGAATATCCGCGCACCGACATGCCGGCGAACGTGCAGTTCATCGGCGCGCCGATGCCGCAGGTGCCGGAGAACTGGACGCCGCCGGTATGGTGGAGCGAGCTCGATCGCCACCGCGTCGTTCTCGTCACGCAGGGCACGATCAACAACGACTACGACCAACTGATCCGTCCGGCGATCCGCGCGCTCTCCGATCAGGGCGTGCTCGTCATCGTCACGACCGGCAGCAAGCCGCCGTCGGCGATCGGCATCGATCCGCTGCCGTGCAACGTCATCGCCGAGCGCTTCGTCCCGTACGCCGCGCTCATGCCGAAAGTCGACCTGCTCGTCACCAACGGCGGCTACGGCTCGATCCAGATGGCGCTCGCGCAAGGCGTGCCTGTGGTCGCCATCGGCAAGACGGAAGAGAAACCCGAGATCGCGAATCGCGTCGAATGGTCAGGAGTGGGCGTCGGAGTGAAGGCGCTCGTTCCGACGGAGACGCAAATCCGCGATGCGGTGCAGCGCGTATTGAATGATGTGACGTACAAAGCGCGGGCGAACGCGATGCGCTACGAGATGGCCGACGTCGACGCGGCAGTACGCGGCGCCGAGCTGCTCGAGCGGCTCGCCGGAACCGAATCCGCCGCCTGCGAATGTTGCGCATAAAGGAAAGAAACCATGGACCCGATTGGAATCATCGCCGCGTTTCTCTTGATCTTCGTCGCCGTTACGAAGGATCCTGAGCAGTAATGACGAATCAGGAGCTCGAACATCCCAATCCCGAATCAATTCTGCAGCTCGGACTCGGATTCTGGGCGTCGAAGACGCTCCTCTCCGCGATCGAGCTCGGCGTCTTCACGCAGCTCGCGACTGGGCCGCTGAACGGAGACGCGCTCGCGGAGAAGCTCGCGCTGCATCCGCGCGCCGCCCGAGATTTCTTCGATGCGCTGGTCGCCCTCGGCATGCTGCAGAAGAACGGCCACGGCTACGAGAACACGCCGTCGACGAACGTCTTTCTCGATCGAAACAAGCCGAGCTACGTCGGCGGTCTGTTCGAGATGGCGAACGCGCGGCTCTACGGATTCTGGGGCTCGCTCACCGAGGCGCTGCGAACCGGACAGCCGCAGAACGAAGCGAAGACCGGCGGACCGAAGCTGTTCGACGCGATCTACAGCGATCCCGCGAAACTGCAGGGGTTTTTGAAGGCGATGACCGGCGTGTCGATGGGATCCGCAATGGCCATCGCCGCGAAATTTCCGTGGAGCGAGTACAAGACCTTCATCGACCTCGGCTGCGCGGAAGGATGCGTGCCGGTTGCGGTCGCGCGCCAGCATCCGCACCTCACCGGCGGCGGCTTCGACCTTCCCGTCGTCAAGCCGCACTTCGAAAATTACGTCGCCGCGAACGGCTTGAGCGATCGCGTGAAATTCACCGCCGGCGATTTCTTCAACGACGAATTGCCGTCGGCCGACGTATTGATCTTCGGCCACATCCTGCACGACTGGGATCTCGAGGAGAAGAAGAGACTCCTCGAGAAAGCCTATCGCGCGCTGCCGGAAGGCGGAGCGGTCATCGTCTACGAAGCGATCATCGACGACGACCGCTCGAAGAACGCCTTCGGCCTGCTCATGAGCCTCAACATGCTCATCGAGACCCCCGGCGGCTTCGACTACACCGGCAGCGACTGCATGCAGTGGATGCGCGAGGTTGGTTTCCGCGAGACGCGCGTGGAGCACCTGGTGGGGCCGGACTCGATGGTGGTGGGGGTTAAGTAGTTTCCCTATGTGGCGACCGCTGCCCTCAGCGGTCGCGGCGGCGCGAAGCGCCGCTGGCGCCGCCACAGGCGGCGCTGTGACCGCTGAGGGCAGCGGTCACCACAACCTTCGAGGCTACGCGGTCACCACCGGCTGCAACGCCCCCTCCTCCAGCCACCGCATCACCAGCCGACGGATGCGATACGCATCCGTCGCGACTTGCGGTTCCCAATCGCTCACGCGCGTGCCGCCCGAGGCCTTCACCCACACTTCGCGGATCACCGCGGGATCGTTTTCCTCGGGGTCGGGAGTCGGTTTCACCGATGTCGGCTGCAGCGCGAGATCGTCGGGGACGAGGATGACGGCCTGTCGCAATTCGTCGTGGCGGCGGATGCCTTCGAACAGCAATCCCATGATGTCGAGCGGCTCGCTCTTCGTCTTCACGTTGAGCGGCGGCTGCGGGACGAACGCGAACCCGCCGGTGACCGGGCGCTCGAGCAACTGATACATCGCGTCGATGCCGCGCAGATGCCCGGTCTGCGCGTCGACGAACTTGCCGTTGAGAAAGAGCAGCTTCCCGGACGTCTGTCCCTGCTTGTTGGAGAGCGTCACGATGCCGGTCGCCTGCGTCTCCGCGAGCGACTGCATCAGCGACGGCAGCGCGAAAAATTCAAGGTCGCCTGTCAGCGTCGCTGCTTGCGCTTCGCGACCCTTCGCCTTCCCGAGCGACGCGAGGTTCGCGAGTGCCGCTGCGGCCGCGCGTCCGACGTCGTGGTCGCCGAATTTCTCGACGATCTCCGCGAACAGTTTCTCCACGACTTCCGATCGCGTGCTCGACAGCGCTTCGATCAACCGCAGCGGCTGCTGTCGCGTGGCGATCAATTTGCCGAAGACTTTCGTCGGCAGATCCTCACGGATCGTCTTCACCAGCACGTTCACGGTCTCGGTGTCGAACGAGAGGTCGTGCTGCGACAGCGACGCGAGACGCGCGCGCGTGTCGCCGAGGAGCGGGTTCGGCTTCATGCCGTGGCGCGCGATCGCGAGGAGCGCGTTCGGCGTCGCGATGCGCGCCAGCGCCGCCACGATGCGGTCGACGACTTTCCCCATCTCGTCCATCGGATAGAGCGAAGTGTCCTTGCGCACGAGCAGCGCCTCGAACTCCGCGAGCCGCGTGACCAGCACCTTCACCGCGCCCTCGGCTTTGATGTAGCCGAGCGGCAGGATCGCTTCCTTGATGACGTAGATGTTCTGCCCGCGCGCGGTCGCGCGTCCGAGGAGATCGAGCTCCTTGTCGATGTCCTCGTCGGTCTCGCGCGTGATGCGGTGCAGGAGGTAAATGAGATTGCGGAGGTAGTACGTGTCGACTTCGTCGGGCGGACGCGCGAGCTCGACCTCCAGCTCCGCGAGCGAGGACATGCGGCCGGCGTGTCCGTACGCTTCCAGCAGTCCGAGGAGTGCGCGGCGGCGCTCGGGACGCACCTCGCCGCGGAGCTCCTGCAGGAGACTCTGGCGCGTGAGCGTCGGAAAAAATCCGAGCGCGTTGCGCAGCAGCACGTGCTTGGTCTTGTTCTCCGCGTACTTGCGCAACTGCTCGGAGCTGATCGACTCGACGGCGTCGCTGCGCACGCGATCGACGACCGTCGGATCGAGTTTTTTCTCCGCGATCACGAGGTCGGCCAGCTCCAGCATCGCCACCGCAGCGGGCAAGGATCCTCCGTTGAACTGCGCGATCGCCTCGGCCATCAATTCGCGGAATCGCTTCGCCGCGCCGATCACGCTCGGCGTGAGCTGGATGATGCGATGCATCGCCTCGATCGGCGCGGAGCGCCGCGGCAGCGCGATCTCCCACTTCGGCACACCGTCCGCGAGGACTTTGAACAGCTTGTCCGGATCCGACTCGCCGGTGTACGGCTGCAGCGTGCGGATGTACTCCTCGAGCTCCTGCTCGGACGTGGAGCTCGCGGCAGCCATCGCCACGAGTTGCGATGCGTTCGGATCGACTGTGAATTGCTGCGGGGATGACGGCGTGGCCGATCCGGAGACCGCGGACGCGACGCGCTCCGACAATCGCTCGATCACCAGCGACAAGCGCCGCGCGGTGCGCGCGACGTCGCCCGTGACCTCGGTGGGCGCCGATTGTTTGACGACGTTGGCCGATTCAAGGCGCGTGAGATGCACGCCCACCGTGGCGGAGCCGATCTCGCGCGAGTCGCGCAGCGTAAGGAGGTTCGTCCGCAGCAGCTCGCGCTCCTCGGCGGGACACGCTTCGAGTGCCAGCGGGATCACGGACGTGAGATACGCGTCGGCGACTTCGCGGTCGATCAACTTCAGCGCGCCGACGAGATGCACCTTGCGCAGCGCATGGAAGAGGAAGTCGCTCATCGACGCCGTCTGCATGCGCCCCTGCTCGAGCGCCCAGCTGCGCACCTCGCGGATCAACACCTGCGGGGGCTGCGTCATCAGCGCGGCGACCGCTTCACTGGCGGTGAGCGGCGGTATTTGATCGAGCAGGTAACGCTGCAGGTCAAAGAGCGCCCACTGCAGTTCTTCCGGGTTGGTATCCAACGCCCGTTACTCCTCCCGCGCAGAACGTTTCATTGTACGCTGAGGCTTCGCATGCGCTTGCCCGCCCTCGCCGCCTGCATGCTTGTGGCGACCGCCGCCCTCGGCGGTCACGGTGCCGCTGAGGGCAGCGGCACCCACAACGGCTTCCCGCTCGTGGAGACGTTCGGCGCGAAACTGCACCAGGGCGGCACGCAGGTGTTCGGCGCGGCGCAGGACGCGAACGGCGTGCTGCGATTCGGCGCGCTGCGCGGTGTGATGAGCTACGACGGCGCGTGGTGGCGGACGACCGCGCTGCCGAACGACTCGGCGGTGTTTGCGGTGGCGACGCGCAGCGGTCCGGAGATCGCCATCGGCGCGGGCGACGAGCTGGGATGGATGGCACCCGATGCTTCCGGCGAATTGAAATACCACTCGCTCGTCGCGCAATTGCCCGCGGACGCGCGGGACGTCGGCGACGTGCGCGGCGTCTGCGCGACGCCGAGCGCGTTCGTGTTCGTCGCGGAGCGCGAGGTCGTCGCCTGGAGCGGCGGCGCGCCGCGCGTCGTCGCACAACTCCCCGCGTCATCGATCGCGCGCCGCTGCTTCAACGTCGGGCGCATGGTCTACATCACCGGCAGCGAAGGATTGCATCGACTCGATCCCGCATCGATGACCGTCACGCGCGCGGGATTCGACGGAAAGACGATCGATCTCGTCGTGCCGTTCGACGACACGCGCGCGATCGTCGCCGTGCGCGGCGAAGGATTGCCGCTCTCCGACGGAACGCCGTTTGCGCCGGACGCAAATCAATGGCTCGGCACGAGACTCGTGACCGCGGGCTGCCGATTGCGCGACGGACGCTTCGTCATCGGCACGCGGCAGGACGGCGTGCTGCTGCTCGCGCAAAATGGCGCGGTCGAACAGCGGCTCGATGACGCCGCCGGCTTGCCGATGGCCGTGCTCGCGCACGCGTTCGAAGACCGCGAAGGCTCGCTCTGGCTCGCGTATCACGGGCCGATCGTGCGCGTCGATCTCGCGACGCCGGTTTCGCTGATCGATACGCGCAGCGGCTTGCGCGGATTCGTCAATGCGATCAGTCGCGATCGGGGACGATTGTGGATCGCCACGTCGTACGGACTCTATGTCAGCGACGGATCGCTTCCCGTCCGCCTCGTCGACGGAGTCCCCGCAACGGCGTGGTGCACGCTGCCGCTCGATGATGATGCGCGAACGACGAGTCGTGGAGCGGCGGCCGCTTCGGCCGCCGGCCGGCCGCGAGAACCGGCGCCCGAAGCGGGCGCCGCTCCACCAGAATCGCTGCTCGTCGGCACGAGCAGCGGCGCGTATTTCGTCGACGCGAATCTGCACGCGCGCGCAATCGCAGGCACGGAAGACCTCGTCGTCTACGAAGTCTTCCAGCCGAAGAGCGATCCGTCGATTGTCTGGCTCAGCCTGCGAAAAGGAATGGGACTGCTGCGCCGCACGAACGACGGCTGGCGCTACGACGGCATCATCGCCGGAACGCCGCCGCACGCACGGTCGATCGTCGAGGATGTTGTCGGCGACAAGGGCGCGCTCTGGATCGGATCGACGTTCGACGGCGTGGTGCGGATGGAGTTCAAAGACGGCGTCGCGCACACGCAGTCGATCCGCGGCGGAATCGAAGCGCACGTCATGAAGGTCGGCACTCGCATCCTCGCCTCCCTCGGCGACGAAGGCATCTTCCTCCTCGGCCCGCGCAATCAACTGATCCGTGACGCGCATCTCTCCGCAATCGCGGGCAACGCCTACCACCTGGCCGAAGACGCGCGCGGCGATCTCTGGTTCAACACCGCGCCGCCGCGCGTGCTCCCGCGCGGCAAACGCGAAGCCGTGCCGCTCGTCGCCATCGATCCGGCGAAGATCATCGTCATGAGCGCGGACGAAGACGGAGTGTGGTTCGGCAGTGACCAGGGCGTGTACCGCTTTACCACCAGCGGCGCATTGCCCGCGACGCCGCAGCCCGCGCCGCTCATCGCGCGCGTCGCCCTCGCGAACGGCGCACGCGTCACCGCGCCGCTCGCGCATTCGTTCGGACGCCTGCGCATCGAATTCGCGCCGGCGTCGTATCGTCCCGGCGTCACCTATCAATATCGACTCGATCCCGTCGACGCATCATGGAGCGCGTGGGCGCGCGAGCCGTTCGCCGACTTCACCTCGCCCGGTCCCGGCGACTACACGTTCCGCGTCCGCGCGCGCAGTTCGTGGGGCAGCGTCAGCGACGAAGCCAGTGCCGTCTTCACCGTCCTGCCGCCGTGGTATCGCACACGATGGGCGATGCTGCTGTGGATCGTCGTCGCCGCGCTGCTCATCTACGCGATCGTGCGCAACCGAACGACTGCGTTGCGACGCCAGGCCGCAAAACTGCGCGAGCTCGTCGACGAGCGCACCGACGAACTGCGCCAGGCGAACGCGCAACTCGAACGACTCTCACTCCTCGACGAGCTCACCGGAATCGCGAACCGGCGCTACTTCCAGCGCGCGCTGACCGAGGACTGGCAGCTGGCGATGGACGAAGGAAAAATGATCGCGCTCGTGCTGCTCGACCTCGATCACTTCAAACACCTCAACGACGAGCGCGGCCACCTCGAAGGCGACGCCGCGCTGGTGAAAGTCGGCCGCTTCCTCTCCCGCATCATCCGCCGAAGCAGCGGCGACATGCCCTCCCGCATCACCAACATCGTCGCCAGAATCGGCGGCGAAGAATTCGCCGTGATCCTCTCCAACGCCACCATCGCCGAAGCCATGACCACCGCGGAGATCCTCCGCTCCGGCATCGAGTCCCTCAACATCGGCGTGACCGTCAGTTGCGGCGTCGCCGCCACCCTCCCCACCACCCGCGACGGCGCCAACACCCTCGTCGACCGCGCCGACCACGCGCTCTACGCCGCAAAAGCGGCGGGACGGAATTGCGTGCGCGCGGATGACGACAAAGTCCGGAACGCTGCCGTCCTCGGCGGCTGATCCGGCGGCGTCCCCGCCGCCGGGCGGCGTGGCAGCTTGTGGTTGGAGTCAGGCCGCGGCGGGAACGGCGAGGCGCTGCCACGCGTTGCGAGCTTGAATCTCCTCGTCGAGGCGTGTCAATGAGATGGTTGCGCTTTTGTGCACGGCAATAAAGCTTCTGAGCTGCTCGGAAGTGGCGATGTAGACCGCTGGTGGAGCGCTCGGTTCTATAGAATCTGAATACCATACGAACGCGACAAAGTGATTCGCACGGGCACTGAAATCCTCCACGCGCCACTCCATGGGTCCCGTGAGCGTCTTGATATCTACTGTTAAGGCGCTGCCGGACTCGAGAACGACAGTGATGTCGACATTGTCGGTCTGCGAGAATGTAAGCGTCGCATCAGCTCCGAGGCGATGGAGTACGGACAGAATGTAGAACTTCGCTGCGAGTTCCAAATGCTTCGCGCGTCTGATGCGCCGCGGCCCCTTGGACGGACCAACGACAATAGGTTCGCCCCACGCGGATGGATCGTTCACATCCGCGACGACAAGTTCATTCATTTGCTCGTCTGTAAGTTCCGTTTGCTTGGTCATAGAGGCCATCCGTTTAACACACGCATCTGACGTACACCAAAAACGTGAACGATCAAGAGTAACGCCCTGCCGCCATCAGTGCGCCCTGCAAGCTGATAACGATTGGGACCATGCGCCTTCTTGTTCGGTTGCGCTACGAAACCATTAAAGATTACCTCTTCAGCTTCCCAGTCGGAAATGCTATGCGACGCAAGTTTCGCAGCGTCGTACTCGATTTCCCATTCGGACGCTTCAAAGTGCTGCCAGTAAACCACTTGCGCGATTCTAACGCGAGATCGGCTTACGGGTCTATCCAACTTCGATCGTTCAAGAGCGAGGTCACTGTTGCCGCCCTCATCCGTGTTAGCTCTTGCGACGAGCGTGCTGTGAGCTCGGTGCGAGAGGGCGGCGGTGCGTAAAGTCAGGGCCGCGACGAGCATCCGCCGGGAGAGCGTGATGTGCAGTTGTGCGCTCGTCTACTGCGCGCGGTGGGTCGTTGTGAAGGGACGAGCAGAACTGCACATGGGCGCACGCTTTGCTGATCGCGGCCCGCAGAATCACGATTCAACCAGTTGCGAGGCGCGAGCGTGCCAATCAACCCCTTCATCGTAAACCTGAAGAACGCGGAGCGCTGTGGCCACCGCCGGTCTAACAGCTTCAACCTAACGAGAACGGCGTGGGCGGGGGACTCATCGACGACCTGAAGGGCGTGAACGGCTTCGTGGCACAGGCGAGCCCGATGGAGCCGAAGAACAAACCGGACGATGCGCCCAAGGAGCAGTACGCGAACCTGAAGGCGCAATGCACTTACATGCTGGCCGCGCTCGTGAACAAGCACGGCATGGCGATCGACTTGACCGCCGTGGAACTTCCACCCGACGTGACCGTTTCGCAGTTCAAACAAATGCTAATCGAGGATCTGGAGCAGATGAAGCGGAAGGACGCCGACAAGGACGGGAAGCTGAAGATCGTGCCGAAGGACGAGGTGAAGGAGCGTCTCGGCCGTTCGCCTGACTTCGGCGATGACCTCATGATGCGGATGTTCTTCGAGCTAAAGCCCGTCAGCTCGGGCGCGATGCCGCCGCCGACCACGGGGCTCGTGAAGCCGTTCTATCCGGATTTGCGGGTATAGACTGGTACACTCGTCCGATTGATGTTCGTAGCCTTCGTTGATGTCCTTGGTTTCGCAGCGGCGACGACTGCTCTCTCTGAAGACGAAGAGCTCCGGTTGTGGGACGCTTTCCGGATGGTTCGGTTTGACCCGCAGATACGTCGCGAAGGACGACCCACTAACGTTCTTATCAACACTTATCTGACCTTCCGAGAAGTTGTTTCGGAACTTCGTCAAAAGCTGAGCCTACGTGATCGCAATGGTTCCCTCCAAACCATACTCTTTTCGGATGCCATTTATTTGGCATCGCCGGACATTCAAGATGTTGTTGGCGGCGCTTCCATGATTGTAGGTGGATTGCTCAGCCGGGGGGTTCCCGCCCGAGCTGGTATTGCCATGGGCGAGTTCATAACTTTGAACTGGACGACAAATTCTGATGGCATTGCTAAAGGCACACATTTCGATGCCCAATTTCTGGGTACTGGCGTCGTTAACTCATACTATGCAGAATCTAAGGGTGCCCGAGGCATCCGGGTCATCGTTCATCCGAGCGCTTCTTCCGCCATCCAAGAAGTTTTTCCCGACTCCCTTTTGTGGCTTGACGATGAAGGTAACCCTGACGGCCGTTACGAGGTGAACTATCCCTATTTTACCTTCTGGCCTCCAATGCCTCTCCGCGGTCGCGACAAAATCGTTCATAAAGTCTATGGGGACTACAAGCGGAACCTCCGCTCTCTCCGCGCTGCAGCGCCTGCCTCTCTTCAACCGCGATATGATCTTAGTCTTGTAGCACTGCGTCGAATGTACGCTCAAAGCAAGGAGTCGATGGCACCGACTTACCCTTTCCCTTACCGTTTTCCTTTCCCTTACCCTAATTCCGAAGCAGATGCGCGTTACTTTGCCGCCCCCCGAGGGGGCACGCGAAAGAGAAGAACGCGCAAGTGAAGTAGCTGCGCCTGACTCGTGCTGCCGTGTCCTGGGCAGATCGGGTAAACCTGTCGGCTAGCGGTGTTTCTCTCGAATTTCCTCGACCCAATCTTCTTCCGCACGCCATCTTCTGTAATGAGCACGAGAAAAATACCGAACAGAAATCCCACACCAAGGCCAATCAAAGCACTCTGCCACGTTCGAATTTCCCAGTGTTGATCCTCGTAGCTGCTAAACCTCCGAGATTGATAATTCCGGTTACGGTTCCGACAAGGCTCGACGACACCATTGCTCCGGCCAGCAGCTTTGCCCAGCTCGCGATTCTCTGATGCGCAAACCCGGCACCCACCAGCAGCGCAAAAACTGCCCACCCAACTCCTCGACACAGTACCGCTAGTCCTCCGGCGGCGCCGCCAACCTTGACCTCTCCCGTTGCCATCCTGAGCGCAGCGAAGGATCTCAAGCTACGTATTTTGAGATCTTTCGCCGTCTTCGCGGCGCAAGATGACGGGTGTGACTGAACTTGGCGAATGAGTACTAAGCTGGCGCGGTACATCTTCATTGAAGAGCACGCGCCTCACGCGATCTGTGCCAGCGAAGCCCGACCGGCCTCCTAGAGAAAGGTAACGGCCTGTTCGCGAGTAACACTAGGAAAATTGTCGAGAAACACATCTAAGCTGTCCCCGCCTTCGATGTAGTCCAGAAGTGTGCGCACCGGCACTCTCGTACCAACGAACACGGGGTCGCCGCTGTGAATGTTGGGGTCGGAATGGATGATCGAATTGAGCTTTGACATGGAATGCCTATCCGGGTCGAAGAGAATACGACAGTAACACGTCGGTCGCTGAACGTCGGTGCTGGGTTCGGCCTTGGAATTGCTGAACACCCATTCGTGTACACTTCGCTAGGTGAAGCGCCAAGAACTCGAGCGACGGTTGACGACGTGCGGCTGGCGCTTCTTGCGACACGGCGGCAAACATGACGTTTGGACGGATGGGCAGCGGGAGGAGCCAATTCCACGCCATCGGGAGATCAATGAGCAACTTGCGCGTGCCATTCTCCGGCGCGCCTGCGCGGAGGCATGATGAGATTCGAAGGGAAAGTTTTTCGTGACGGGCGGTTTTGGCTGGCCGAAATACCGTTGCTCGATGGGATGACCCAGGGCCGCACACGCAAGGAAGCGCTGGAGATGATCGGGGATTGGCTCGAGACCATGGTGAATCGCGATGGTTTTCGCGCGCGCGTTCACCCTCGTGGTATGCGCGAGTTTGAAGTTTCGGGCAGCCACGCCGGCGCGATGATCGCTCTGCTGCTACGTAGACGGCGCGAGGCGAGCGGCGCCTCTTTGAGGGATGTCGCATCGAGACTGGGAGCCTCGTCTCGAAATGCCTACGCCCGGTACGAGCGTGGCGACGTTGTACCGACGCTCGATAAGCTTGACGCGTTGCTGAAGGCTGCCTCGCCAGGGCACGACTTCGTCATTCGGGAGGCTATCGACTGAGGCTTGTTCGCAACTTGATATGACTCCTCAGACAGCCAAAATGTATGCCGTGAGCTAGCAGTACCTCACTTTTTTGCCTTCCAGATTTGAGTTGATGGGTCGTTTCCAAGAAGTTTGGTTTGCGACGAGGCGCGACGCCGGACTTCTTCTGATGTCTCGCCGATCAGTTTGTTTTTCGATCCCACGGTGTGGGCCTCGTTGGCCGAGAGGCAATTGGCTTCCCCGCCCCCGGAAAATGATCGGTGATCAAGAAAGAAGCGATCCATGGATCTGAAAAAAGGGATCGTCGGGTCATGACGAAGTGATCGCCCGATCATGAGGAAATGATCGCCTCATCAGAACAATCTGACGCAACCTGTAGAAAGATATGAAGGATACGTCTCACGCATTCGAAGAGCTGATCAGATGAGTGCGATCTGGCAATCAGATCGAAATGCCGGCGGCACTTTCCGGAAATGGTCGGTCTTGCGTCCTGAAAGGGATCGGGCGACCAAAAGAAATGAACCATGGATCATATTGAAGTGATCGCCCGAGCATCGCGAAATGATCGCCTCCTCAGAACGATCTGATCCAACCTCGTCCTGAAAATGGTCGGCCATCCTGTTAGAAATGATTGGCCATCATTTAAAGGGTGATCCTCCGACCTTTTGTAAATGATCGACGATTCTTGAACAAATGAACGGCTGTCCTTTCGCTGCCGTACGCCGATCGCTCAAGAAATGGCCCGCGGTCCATTTGCAAATGGCAGTTGACCACTGAGCCATTTCACGCCAATTAGACCGCAACACTTACACCCGGCGCCGCGGCGCCGGCCAGCATTCCGTGAACGCTTAGGTCTTCGTCGACGTCGGGCCAGTGAATGCCGAAGCCTGCACCAGAGATCACGAAGTTGTTGCGCTGCTCCGGAGTGGCATGCAACAGTCGCGGGTACCATACGAGCGGAGTGCTGACAGTACGACCATCGGCAAGATCGACTGTTAGCGTATCTTCGTCGATCCGAACGGCCTTGATCTTCTCCCCCGCTCTAGGTTCCGAAGTACGCATTCCATGCCTCCACGAACTTCTTTTGATGCTGCAACACGACACGTTCGATAGCACGCAGTTCGCGTGCCGAGAAGCCAAGATTGTAGTGGAGCGACACCGGAGTGAGCCAGAACTTGGCCGACGAGTCTCCGGCATCGACGTGAATGTGATGTGGTTCTCCGACATCTCCGCTGTAGAAGTAGAACCTATAAGGTCCTTGGCGAAGAAGCGTGGGCATGATCTTGAGAGTGTACCTCATGAGGAACTGGTAGCGCGTTCCGTAGACTAGCAACCAAGGGTAAGATTGAGGCACCTTAGGGAACGATCTTTTCTCGTGTTGGCTCAAGGACAACGAGGGTAATGCGGTGAATCGGAACTCGATCGTGACTGAGACCTGGTCCAATCCCGAATCGGAGCGGCTATACGTTGCGCACTGGCCTGATGATTCTGGACTGTTTGAACGCTATGAAGATCGCGAGCAATGCGGAGGTTGCGCCTTCTTCGCACCATTCAATGCTGACTATGGGCTGTGTTGTTACTCCAAGTCGAGGCATCATCTTGAGACTGTTTTCGAGCACTTCACGTGTCCGGTGTTTGTCAACGACGGTTGGGATGCGCACACATTTCTGGATTGGGACGTTGACGACAACGGAAACTTTCGGCCGAAGCGAAGTGACCTTCGGTGTTAGGCCGCATTCATGAAATATTAAACCGTGCGCAAGCTACAACAGTGCGTCACGCGCAATCACCCTGTTTAGACTTCTATTAACCATGACGCGCGCCTACCCGTAAGGTAATCAACTGGCAGCTCTTTAGTACGTACAGGGATTTGAAGCCAGTCGTTGAACTTGACGTGTCTCAGCAGCAGTTCAATGCTGGACCTCGTGGGGAGAGCAACGACACCTGCATGCGCCGCCATGCGAATGTCTGTTGGTTCTTCCCACTTCAGATAGAGGGCGAACTCGTCTGACGGGTATAGCGCCGTATCAAGTAGGATGTGACTCCTTGCCATCGTTTTTGTGAGTTCAAGGGCTTCCAGAGGCTTAGGCACATGGTAGAGAAACCCCAGATTCAGCACTACATCGAACTTTCCACCTAATGTTTCGAGACTCATTTTCCAAAAGTCAAGCACCTTGAACTCGGCGTTGTTGATTCCTGTGATCGACTTCAGCAGATTCGCTTCCTCGATCAGTTCGGGACGCGCGTCGAATCCCACGACATCGGCGCCGAGAAGAGCGCATTGTATTGACCAAAAGCCGGAATTGCAGGCGATATCCAGGATCCGCTTGCCTTTCAGTGTGCCACCCTGCGACTGCACGAGGTACGGCATGAAATGTCTAAATCGCTGCAACGGACGCATCGGGTCATCCGTGTCCAAACCGGGATTGCTGTGAGACGTCTGAAAAGAGAGGCCGCCATCGAATTGGTATGCGTAGTGCCAGAAAGGATGCCGAGCGAACTCGTTCCGAATATCTTCGTTAGTGAGCATCTGTGCACGACGAGGAAGTGGCCAGACAGGCGGTACTGCCGGCGGCTCGTGCACTGGACTGATGCGCTTCCTCGGAGGAATCTTGAGAATGTCATAACCCAAAAGACGCAACGCTCGCCTGACCATGAGTTTGATCACGGAAGCTTCCTCCTTCGGCAGCCTAGGGTTATGCCCGGTTGTTTGGCGCAGAATGATTTCAGCAAAGTCGTCTCGGAGCAATCGTTGCGAAGGCTCTCGAGTCCCACGAACGCGCACGGACGCGCGTGTGTTCGTGCGAATTGAATGGGCGGCTGTCGCTCCGCGTATTCGGGGAGATCAGCGCACGAAAGCCCCGTCTCTGCCACTCCCCAA
>QHVT01000018.1 GCA_003223645.1 Acidobacteriota bacterium
GTCTCGGCAATCACTGCTATTGCTATCCCCTGACGGTGGTCGATCATGTGAGCCGTTATCTACTCGCCTGCGATGCGTATCCGTCGAACGAAGGGCCGCACACACGGCGTGCATTCGAGCGGATCTTCCGCGAGTACGGACTGCCGCGGGCCATTCTGTCGGACAACGGCAGTCCCTTCGGATCTCCTGGCCTGGCAAGGCTTTCCAGGCTGTCGCTGTGATCCGGCTCGGTATTCGGATCGAGCGGATCGTGCCCGGACATCCCGAGCAGAACGGCGCACACGAGCGGATGCACAAGACGCTCAAAGAGGAGACGACCCGCCCGCCGGAACAGACGATGGAGCGGCAGCAAAAGCGCTTTGACGAGTTCCGCCACATCTACAACGACGAGCGCCCGCACGAGACCCTCGGCCAAAAGCGACCGGTGACGATCTATCGTCCGTCACCGCGACCATACCCGGAAGCGCTCCCGCCGATCGAATATGCCGGGCATCTGGAGACCCGCAAAGTCGAGCACAACGGGATGATGCGTTGGAAGAACGATCGCATCTTCACGAGCAAGACGCTGCGTGGTGAATACGTCGGCCTCGAGGAGATCGACGACGGCATCTGGTCGGTGTACTACGGACCGGTGCTGCTCGCTCGCTTCGACGAGCGCGAGATGAGGTTCTATGGCTGACACCGATCGCTCGTCGATGTCGCGGAGCCACGACGCATCGTCGGTTGACCACCCACGTGATCGAAGATCGAACCCTCGTGGCGACAGAGCCTGTCGTGCGACTTGAACCAGTTGCTGACGCTCCGCGGATTGACATCGTCAACACCTCAAACTTCCGTCGTCGTATCGTCGACAAACATGCGCAAGGTGTAACCTATGTGCCCGGTCTGTTTTGTCACCCATGTTCCCGGCCGTACGGGCGAGTTAGCCCACGCGTTTACCACTATGGCTGAAACTCTTTGGATTGGATGTTCTTCACGAGCGCCTTGTATCGCTCCTCCAGCTTCTTCTTCTCTTCGTCGGTATCGGCCTTATCGATCTGTTCCTTAACTTTGCCTGCCTCTTCACGATATCTAAAGTCATTATAAAATTTCATCGCATCGACCAGGATATCGGCTGTCGTTTGCCCATCTTCGCGAATGTTGTAGAACTGTTGAAGTAACGCGGCACTTGCTGCCGTGGCCTTGAAATCGATAAGTGACGCATCAGCTCGGCCATCCAGAGCGACGACCACGTATGGGATGTTGCCGTCGTATGGCGCGTTTGTGACCTTGTTGAGCACTTCGCCGGTTGCTGGTATATATAGTTCCGCAAGGGTCTTCTCATCCATTTCCGAGCGCGTCAGAAGAGCGAAGCCCGCTGCCGTGAGATCCGGGCCAGGCAGATCAATGTTTATTGTTTCGGTCGCCTGAAACTCTGCGCGGCTGTCAAAAAGACTGTTGCCGATTTTCCCGCCGATCTTGAACAACTGACTGGCAGCAAGTAAATAGGGTGCTGCCGAGACGAATACCGGCAGACCAGCGGCACTGCCGAAAATACCTCCGACGGCCGCGAAAAAGGCCTCATCGACGTTATCGAACGCCATTTCGACCGTCAGCGTGAGACTTCGGTCCACAAGCGCCGGCGAATAGAACACTACTGGAGTACCTTCTTCGGTCGCCGCTGGCCGAGGAATTGCGACACGACGCTTGACCGCCTGTTTTAGAATATTGAGAGCGCGTGGCTTCATGTCGAAGCTTTGCCAGCTCTTAACGGCTGAGCTGACCAAGGCGCCGCGACCCCCGCCGAACAGGCCTTTCGGCGGCAGATCAGCTGGGTAGACGGACGAGATCCAGATGGTGAGAGGCTTGCCAAGACCAATTTCGATGAATGGTTGATTGCCTCGGCTGAGCATGGAAAAGGTAGCGATGTCTCGTTTACTCTCAAGCACGCCCGTTCGAAATTCGAATCGTCTGTCTTTTCCCTCGCGAAAACGCTTGAGCGCTTCACCTTTCTCAACAAGTTCATCTTTCGCAATTAGATGATTCCCGAGCGCGTAATAGATAGGCATGGTTGTCTCCTGTCGAACCATTCGCCACTCCCAGAAGTGGGCTCGATAGAGGAGTGACGCGGGAGGGCTTTTCCCTACCCCAGCGGAGCGACGACGAGCTAACGACCCATTTGACACCACAACTGATCACGCACAGACGGATTGGCCACGGCGTGCGCCCATCCGGCAAGCGAGCAGCTCGCGAAAGTGCGGCGTAAGTTGGCGGGCGGGGGAAGTGTGCAACCGCGCGAATCGATGCCGGGCTAACTCTTTACTTACCAACCGCCCCACAGCCCAGACACACTCTGCCCGCTCCGGTGGGCGCGCTGCGTATTCATCTACGACGATCCCAATGCTGAATGTAGCGTCTACGAGGCTGTGTGGTCTGTCGTTGAATCGAGATGTTCCATCGCGCAGCGTGCAGCAGGGGATTCGACATCGTGCCGGCGGGTCGCTGCCGATTCGTCTGCGGAAACCGGCGGCCACGCCGACGGCCACGCCGTATTGGCGTTCACTTAAGCGGCACGATGCGTAAGTCAATGACAGTTCAGTGAGTTACTCATGTGCGTCCATGCCGCGAGGCAGCCGCACGACCATGTCGCACGTGGGTCCATGCCGCGACACATCGCTGCGCGACCGCGCCGCACGTGCATTCATGCCGCGAAGCATTGCTGCGCGACCGCGCCGCACGTGCGTCCATGGCGCGACGCATTGCTGCGCGACCGCGCCGCACGTGCATCCATGCCGCGACGCATTGCTGCGCGACCGTGCCGCACGTGGGTCCATGCCGCGACGCAGCACAGCGATGCGACATCTTTTGATATCTTGTCTCCGCGACCTGGGTAGAGCGTAACTCACTGCGCTGCGAGTTATTTACGCGTAGTGGCGCTTAAGTGAATGCCAATGGCCACGCCGGTGGGATCGACCCTCCCAACGTAGGATCGACGCACCCCGCCGAGGGGCTGGCCGGCGTAAAATCCACTAGCTGCGGGCAAAAATCGAGGAACCGCGGCCGGAACAGGCCGCTTCTGGCGGATTATTGACGCGCCTTCGAGGGTTTTTTCCCGGAAAGGACCTACAATCTGATCGCCATGAAAAGCCGCGTCCTCGTCCTCGGAATCGTCGCGCTCGCCGCAATCGCTGCGCAGGCGCAGACGAAAAGCGTCATCGACTACAAACCTGTCAGCTGCATGCGCGGCGGCGAGCTGCCCGTCCTGCAGATGAACGTCGACGGCAAGGGCGAGCTGCGCGCGTACTTCCGCCGCATCAACACCACTGACTGGTGCTCGGTCGAAGGCGTCAACGATGGCCCGCTCTCGCGCATCGTGCTGCCGAAATTCGACAGCGGCGACGAGATCGAATACTTCATCGTCCTCATCGACGGCCGCCGCGTCGTCGCGCGCAGCCCGCGCATCTATCGCTCGAGAATCACGTCCGACTGCGAGACGGCCTGGGCGCGCCACATCAACAAGATCTCCCTGAGCTGCGGCGAAGACGAGACCGGCATCCCCAGCGCCCTCGGCGCGGGCTACTCGTTCAAGAAGCAGGTCGTGACCCAGGTCCCGCCGTTCTCAACGCCAGACCGGCCGAATTGATGATTGCGCGGTTGCGCAGTCACGCGGTTTCGGGTGCGTAACCGGGCAACGGAGCGACCGCGCAACCGAATGACCTAAGGGAGCCGAGACGGAAAGTGCGTATCGGTTCCAGAGTGCCTCTCCTCGCCAGGGTCACGATCGCGCTGGCATTGGTGGCGATCGTCCCCCTCGCCTATGCGGTGTGGTCGCTCTATGACGTGAACCGCGCGGGGATGAACGAACAGCTCCTGCGCACGCACGCCGTGGCCGCGTCGACGGCGGCCGAGCGGATTGCGGCGACGGTCGAGTCGCGGCGCTCGTTCGCGCGCACGCTCGCCGCGAACGAAGCGATCGTCGCCGGCGCGAAGTCGCCGATGAGCCGCCAGTTCCTGAGCGATCTGCTCGCCGCCGACGCGACGATCCGAATGATCGACGTGCTGAGTCCCGCGGGCGAGGTCGTCATTCGCGCGCAGCGGCGCGGCGCGGCCGAGGAGCTCGGATCCGCAATCCGTGCCACCGGCACCACGCCGCAACTCTTCGATCGCGCGGGAACCATCCGGCTGCTCGTCGCGGAACCGATCGGCGGCGGCGCGTGGCTGCGCGTAGCCGCCGAAGCGCCGTCCGTCGGCGACGCGCTCGATCCCACGGAGCTCGGCGAGCAGGCGGACTTGATCCTCGCCTCCGACGCCGGACTGCTCACCGGATCGACCGACCTCGCCACGTTTCCCGCGGCGATGATCCGCGCGGCACGCACCGCCCGCGTGAGCGGCACCGGCATGTACGCGAATGCGGACGGCGTGCGCGTTCTCGGCGCGTTCGCTCCCGTCAGCGGCACGCGCTGGTTCGTTCTGTCGCGGCAGCCCGCCGATCTCGCGGAGCAGATCGCGTCGAACATCCGCCGGCGCGCCGCGCTCGCCGGCGGCGTGGCGCTGTTGCTCGCGCTGCTCGTCGCCGCGGCCGCACAGCGCTCCATCATTCGCCCGATTCGCGAAGTCGTGCGCGCGCAGCAGGAGCTTGCGGGACGGAACGCGAGCCGTCCCGGCAGTGAGATCGAACAGCTCCGCAATGCGACGGAGCTGATCCGGCGGCGGATCCACGATCAGGAAGACCTCGGCCGCGCGTTTCTCGGCCGCTATCAGGTTCTCTCCATCATCGGACAGGGCGGCATGGGAACCGTCTTCCGCGGCTATGACCCGCGCCTTCGCCGCGCCGTGGCATTGAAGACCGTGCATTTCGACGAAATCGAGAAGGAAGACAGCGGCGCACGCGTGGAGTCGCTTCTCGCCGAGGCGATCGCTGCGGCGAGCGTGGCCCACCCGAACATCGTCGCGGTGTACGACGCGGAAGACACCGCCGGCGCGGCCTTCATCGCCATGGAGCTCGTGAGCGGCGCGAGCGTGCAGGCGCACATCGATCAGCGCGGAATGATGCCGCTGGAACAGACGGCGATGATCGGTCTCGCGGTCGCACGCGCGCTCGAAGCCGCGCACGCGCACGGCGTTCTGCATCGCGACATCAAGCCCGCCAACCTGCTCCTCGGCGCCGACGGAAGCATCAAGGTCACCGACTTCGGCCTGGCCACGCTGATCCGGGCCTCAAAAGCGTCGGACAATCTCGTGTACGGAACGCCCGGCTACATCGCGCCCGAGGCCGTGCGCGGACTTCCCGCCGACGAGCGCAGCGATCTCTTCTCCCTCGGCGTCACGCTCTATCAGTGCGTCACCGGCACCCATCCATTCAACGGCGATACCGTGCGCGACATCGTGCTGGCCACGATCGGCGAAACGCCGCCGGCGCTGGAAAGCGTCCTCGCGCCCGATCCGCTCGCGCAGGCGATCTCGAAGCTCGTCGCGCGGATGATGGCGAAGCTGCCGGAGGAACGTCCCTCTTCGGCATCGCAGGTCGTCACCTTATTCGAAGCGATCATCCACAGACATCAGATCCGCTGGACGGCGGACGATCTGCAGCAGCCGGCGGCGGCGAAAACCGTAAACTCCGCGATGCTGATCCAAACCATTGCCCTGGAGCGCTCCTCGTGAAAAAGACCATCGTGTTCCTGTTCGCGTCGTGCGCGTTCGCCGCGGCGGCCGAAGACACCATCGGCTGGCATGTCGTGAAGAAGGGCGAAACGCTCGAGAGCATCACCCGCCGCTATCTCGGAACTTCGGAAGCGTGGCGGGAAACTGGAAGCTCAATCCGCAGCTCGCCTCGCCGCACCGCCTCCTGCCCGGACAGCGCATCCGTGTGGTTCTCGCGCGTACGCTGCCGGCGCGCTTCGCGCGGATCGATTCCGTTTCCCGGCACGTGGAGCGCAAGCCCGAGCCCGATCCCTGGACGGACGCGAAGGCGGGCGACCGCCTCGCGGAGCGGCACGGGCTGCATACCTATCGCGCGTCGTCCGCGGAGCTTCGCTTCGAAGACAACACGCAGCTGACGCTCACCGAAGACTCGCTGATCTTTCTGCGCTCCACGACGACGACGCCGAAGCGCGACCGCACGGAGATCGAGATCATCGACGGGAACGCCGACCTCGATAAGAAACGGACGGCGCGCGCGCACGACATCGAGATCATCGTCGGCGGCGTCACGGCGACGCCGCGCGATGCCGCGGCGCGCGCACGGTTCCGCAAGGACGCGGGAAAAGGAAACGTGATGTCGTATCGCGGCGGGACGAGCGTCGCCAGCGCGGGCGCGTCCGTCGACGTCCAGGAAGGGATGGGCGTGGCGGTGCCGGAAGGACAACGTCCGCCGAAGCCGGAGAAGCTGCTTCCCGCGCCGTCGATCGCCGCGGTCGACGTCGCCGTGCCGCGGCCGCTGCTGCGCTGGCCCGCGGTCGCCGGAGCGTCGAGTTACTCCGTCGAGATCTGCCGCGATGCGAGTTGCGGAGCCGTCGTCGCGCGCGCCGCCGGCCTCACCGCCACCGAGTGGAAAACGCCGGAGGCGTTGAGCGCGGGAGCGATGCATTGGCGCGTGACGGCGCGAAGCGCGTCGGGACTCGACGGCTATCCCGCCGTCGCGCCGATGAACGTGCGCCTCGGCATCTCTGGAGTCGTGCGGATCGACGACAGTCCCGCCGCCGGCGCGACCGTGCTCCTCAGGAAACGGTGTGGGGCAGGCTTTCCAGCCTGCCCTCCGGGGGAGAGGCAGGAAAGCCTGTCCTACACCGCAGCGGGCGAGACGCAGACGGACGCGGATGGAGTGTTCGTGTTCGACGGAGTCGAAGCATCACGCTACGAAGTCGCGGTCGATTCGCACTCGCTCTCGAGCGTGGCGTGGGCCGAGCAGATCGACGGTCCGCATGTCGCGGACGTCGACGTCGGAACCGCGCCGGTGGACGGAATCGGTTTCGGATTTTCATTCACCGCGGTGACGACGACCGCGGATGCGGGCCAAGGAACGTTGCGCCAGGCACTGCTCAACGCCAACGCGCTACCCGGCGCGCATACGGTGCGCTTCTTTCTTGGCAACGCTCCTGCGACGATCAAGCTCGCCTCGCCGTTGCCGGCGATCGCCGGCGCGGTCACGATCGAAGGACCGGCCGGCGACGCCGCGGAGATCGGCTCGACGGCCAACATCGGATCGCGCCGCGCGCGCCTGCTCAATCCGCAACGCGCGACGCTCTCCATCGACTTCAACGGCGCAACGGTGGGCTTCGACGCGAAGGCTGCACTCGCGCTGCGCAACATCACCCTGGGAGGCGCGGCAACGGAGGTGCGCGCGGCATCGACGCTCGACGTCCGGAACGTCGTCATCGGCACGCTGCTCCAAACCGTTCCCGAGACCGCGGTCGAGGCCTTCGGCGACGTGACGGTGCGCCGGATGCTCATCACCGGGATGCGCGGTGCCGGGATCGCATTGCGGCGCGACGCGCGCATCGACGCCGAGGACCTCGAAGTGAGCAACTCCGGCGACGCAATCACCATCGAAGGAACGGGATCGCGGATCCGCCACGCGCTCTTCTACCTGAACACGAACGCCATCACGGCAACGACCTCGAACGTCGTCGAAGAGTCGACGTTCCGCGGCAATCACACCGCGCTCTCGATCGCCGGCGCGGCCCCCGACAACGCCGGCAACGTCTTCGAGGACAACACCATCACCGCGGTCCGCGGCGGCCGCGTGGCACGAATCTCCATGGATCCGGAAGGACGCACCGTCGTCTCCGGAACCGCAGCCGCCGGCAGCGAGATCGAGATCTTCACCGGCGCCCTGCAACGCGCAGCGACCGGCAAAGCGGGCGCGGACGGGACGTTCGATCTCGCGTTTTTTAGTTTCGGGAGCGGGAAGTAGGTTGCGCGGTTGCGCGGCAACACCGAGCGACCGAATCGTGTAGCGCAGGCTTTCCAGCCTGCGCTCCGGGGGCAGGCTGGAAAGCCTGCCCTACACCAAAGCCTCTGAAACAGCAGTTACGCCGTAACACCGCGCGACCGCGCAACCGCGCAACCGCCTAGTGCGCCTTCGCCTTCTTCACCTCTTCCGTCAGCTCCGGCAGAATCTGAAAGAGGTCACCCACCACTCCTAAGTCCGCGACGCGGAAGATCGGCGCCTCGGGGTCTTTGTTGATCGCGATGATGTGCTTCGACGACGACATGCCGGCGAGGTGTTGGATCGCGCCGGACACGCCGGCGGCGATGTAGACGTTGGGGCTGACGACGCGGCCGGTTTGTCCGACCTGATGCTGGTGATCGATCCATCCCGCGTCGACTGTCGCGCGCGATGCGCCGACCGCGCCGCCGATGGCGTGCGCGAGGTCGCGGATGTAGGAGAAGTTCGCGGCTTCTTTGAGTCCGCGTCCGCCCGACACGATGATGTCGGCTTCGGCGATCGACAGCTCACCGGCTTCCGGCACTTTCGTTTCGACGAGCTTCACGCGCGACGTCGCGTCGGCCGACACGTTCACGACCTCCGCCGCCCCGCCGCCCGCTTCTTCCGCGGGAAATGCGTTCGGACGCGTCGTTGCGATCGCGGGATTGCTCGTCACTTCGACGGTCGCGAATGCTTTGCCGGAATACACGGGGCGACGCGCGCGCAGTTTGCCGTCCGTCCATTCGAGGCGATCGACGTCCGAGGCGACGCCGGCATCGAGCCGCGCGGCGACGCGCGGCGCGAGATCGCGGCCGTTCGATGTGCCGCCGAACAGCACGACATTCGCCTGGGTATCCTTGATGACCTGCGCGAGCGCGGCGGTGTAGGGCTCGGTCAAATAGCCGGCGACGTTCGTTACGTACAACTTCGTCGCGCCGAACTTTCCTGCTTCTTCGGCAACCGACGCATCGCTCGCGAATGCGACGACGTCGCCCGCGCCGAGCTTGCGTCCGATCGTCAGCGCTTCGCGCGACGCCTTCTTCAGCTTCCCATCGTTCGTTTCGGTGAAAACCAGAACGGTCATAGAGCCTTCGCCTCGTCCTTGATGTACTTCACGATCTCCGCGGCCGCGGCCTTTGCGTCGCTGCCGTCGATCTTGCGTCCGCCCGTTTTCTCGGCGGGCAGCTCGATCGACACGACGTTCACGCGCTTGTTCAGCACGTCGGACTCGTCGAGGCCGAGGTCGGAGATCGACTTCGCGTCGACCGCGACTTTCTTCGCGGCCATGATGCCCTGCAGCTTCGCGTAGCGCGGCTCGTTGAGTCCCTTCTGCGCGGTGACGATCACCGGCAGGCCGGTCTCGAGTATTTCTTCCGCGCCTTCGATCTCACGATGCGCGGTGACGTTTCCTTCGCCGAACTCGAGCTCCGTGACAACGTTGATCTGCGGATAGCCGAGGAGCTCCGCGAGCATGGGGCCGACCAGACCGTTGTCGGTGCCGACGCCCTGCTTGCCGAGAAACACGACGTCGTGGGGAATCGTCCTGATCGCGGCGGCGAGCACCTTCGCGATGCCGAGGGAGTCGGCGTCGCCGGACTCACCCTTCACGTGCATGGCCTTGTTCGCGCCGCGCGCGAGCGCCTCGCGCAGCGCCTGCTGCGCGCGATCGGGACCGAACGTCAGCACCGTGACGTCGCCGCCCTTCGCTTCCTTCAAACGGACGGCTGCCTCGAGCGCGATCTCGTCGTAAGGCGAGACGATGAACTTCAAACCGGTCTCATCGATTTTTTTGCCGCCGGCGGCAATCTTGATGCGCGACTCGGTATCGGGAACGTGGCTGATGCAGACGACGGAATTCAAGCAGGACCTCCAAGGAATGGGGGCGTCATTCTAACGGGGGTACCGTAAAACGCAACCACAGGCGACTCTCATGCGGAAGGCTTGGCCCGCCAACGCTGCCGGCCGTGCCGGCCTGACGGCATGCACTTCGCAAACGTCCGCGAGAACAGCGGTTTTCCCCCACAGGCAAGCGAAACGGAGGGAGTGCAATGACGATGTCGAGCAGGCCCGAGCTGGACGGTAATTTCACGCGCGAAAGACGTCCGTATCGCGCCTTCGAGGATTTCAGACGCACACGCGGCAACGGGAACGGGAATGGCCACGGCAACGGAAACGGCCATCACGCGCGCAATCAGAATCAGAACCCGAAAACGTCGCCGCCCGAGGCGACCAATGCCGAGAATTTCTATTACCTGAAGCAGATGAACTCGAAGACGCCGATGGTGATCATGCTCACCGACGGTGAAGAAGTGCGCGGCTGGATCGAGTGGTACGACCGCAGCTGCTTGAAAGTGAATCGCGAAGGCGCGCCGAACCTGCTGATCCAGAAACACTGCATCAAGTATTTGTTCAAGCAGGAAGAGCTGGCGTAGCCGTTCCCAGTTTATCCCGCGCGCAGACGCGGGATCTTTGGTGGCACCGCGCGGATCATGCCGAAAGATCGGGTCGGTGCGGTATGATAAGAGATCCCGCGTCTACGCGCGGGATAAACTGAGAGGTCGTGAAACCACTCGCCGTCACGATCGGCGATCCCGCGGGCATTGGTCCGGAGATCGTCGAGAAAGCGCTCGCGGACGCTCGCGTGCCGGCGCGGGTGTTCGGACGCGTGCCCGCGAACGTTCGCCACGGCGAGATCTCCGCCGAGTATGGGCGCGTCGCGCTCGATGCCATCGACGACGCGCTGCGCGCGATCGCGAGCGGCGAATGTTCGGCGCTCGTCACCGCGCCGATTCACAAGCAGTCGATCGCGCTCGCGGGCTCGCCGTTTCCCGGACACACGGAATTGCTCGCGGAACGTGCGGGCCTGCAACGCTACGCGCACGACTACGCGATGTACTTCGACTCGCCGCGACTGCGCGTCGTGCTGCTCACGGTCCACGTTCCGCTTCGTGAGGCGATCGCGAACATCAACGAAGAATCGATCGCCGCACTCGCGAAGCTCACGAGCCGCGAGTACACGCGCCTGTACGGCAACGCGCCGCGCATCGCGGTCGCCGGCGTGAATCCGCACGCAGGTGAAGGGGGACGGTTCGGCGATGAGGAAACGGTCGTCGCCGGCGGCGTCGCGCTTGCGAAAACGAACGGCCTCGATGTCACCGGTCCCCATCCGCCCGACACCGTCTTCCTCTCCGCGACGCGCGGCAGGTACGATGTCGTCATGGCGATGTATCACGACCAGGGCTTGATCCCGGTCAAGACGCTCGATTTCGAGCACTCCGTCAACGTGACCCTCGGCCTCCCCTATCTGCGCGTCTCCGTCGATCACGGAACGGCGTTCGACATCGCCGGCCAGGGCATCGCCGACGCGGCGCCGATGCGCTACGCCATCGATTGGGCGGCGAGGTTCGCGCGATGAACAAGTGGGGCGTTCGCATCGCCGGCATCCTGATCCTGCTGCTGCTCCTCTTCGTGCTCTCGTCGATGCGCCGCCAGCTGGAAGAGATCAAAGAGCAGCAGGACCTCGAGCGATCGACCACGACAGCAACGACGACGACGAAGCCGTGATGTAGGATCAACGCGCAAGCAATGCCCCGCATCCTGGTCACCAACGACGACGGCATCTACAGCGAAGGCCTGCGCAAGCTGGCCACCGTGTGCCGCCAGTTCGGCGACGTGACGATCGTCGCGCCGGACCGCGAGCAGAGCGCCGCGTCGCACGCGCTGACGCTAAACCGTCCGCTGCGGCTGATGCAGATCGAGGAAAACGAGTGGATCGTCGACGGCACGCCGAGCGACTGCGTGAATCTCGCGGTGCTCAAGCTGATGAAGGAGAACCGCCCCGATCTCATCGTCTCCGGCATCAACTTCGGTCCGAACCTCGGCGACGACGTCACGTACTCCGGCACGATCTCGGCCGCGTTCGAAGGCGCGCTGCTGAACATCCCGTCGATCGCGTTCTCGGCGGTCATCGGCCATCACTTCTCGTTCGATCGCTGCGCGGCATTCGCGGGCGAGCTGACGCGCGTCGCGCTCGAACAGCATCGCGATCCGCAGATCATCCTCAACGTGAATTTCCCGGTGGAGTTCACGGGCGTGCGCGTGACGAAGCTCGGCAAGCGGATCTACTCCGAGGGCGTGATCGAGAGGAAGGACCCGCGCGGCAGGAAGTATTACTGGATCGGCGGAGAGCCGCCGATCTGGCATCCCGGCGAAGGGACGGACTTCGAGGCCGTGCAGAGCGGATACGTCTCCATCACGCCGCTCCATCTCGATCTCACGCACCACGAATCGATCGCACGGCTCAAGCCGCTCGAGGAGATGCTTGGCAACTTCGCCGCCGCGCAGCGATGACAAGAGCGACGAGCGCGGACTCGCGCATCAGCGCGCGCTGATGGTCGAGCGCCACGTCGCCGCGCGCGGCATCATCGACGAGCGGGTCCTGAAGGCGATGCGCGAAGTGCCGCGCCATCGCTTCGTGCCGCAGAACGTGGCCGCGAAAGCGTACGGCTCCGGCGCGCTGCCGATCGGCTTCAAGCAGACGATCTCGCAGCCGTACATCGTCGCGAAGATGATCGAGCTGCTCGAGCTGAAGGGCACGGAGAAAGTGCTCGAGATTGGCACGGGAACGGGATATCAGGCAGTGGTGCTGTCGAAGCTGTGCGCGAAAGTCTTTTCCATCGAACGAGTCAACGAGCTGGCGCTCAAGGCGTCGGAGATTTTTCGCGAGCTGAAGATTCACAACGCCTCGGTGAAAGTGTTCGACGGGACCTACGGCTGGTCGGACCAGGCGCCGTTCGATCGCATCATCGTCGCGGCGGCCGCGCCGGAAGTGCCGGAGCCGCTCGTGCAACAGCTCGCGCGCACGGGACGAATGATCATTCCGATCGGACCGGAAGGACGCCAGCGACTAGCGCGCGTCATCCGCGTCGGGACCGGAATCAAGATCGAAGACTGCGGCAGCGCCGAGTTCGTACCGCTGGTGGGGAAATTCGGCTGGCCCGGCTAAGACATCAAAGCATGGTGCAGCGATGAGAGTCCGCACGCTGCTCTGGTTCACCGCAATCGTGTCGTCGATTCTCGGCGCGTTGATCGTCTATCTCGTTCTCTCCGTTCCGAACGATCTGCGCGCCGACGCGCTGATGAAAGAAGCGCGCAAAGACATCACCGCCGGCAACTCATCGAAAGCGCGCGACTCACTCACGAAAATCGTGCAGCAGTACCCGCGCACCGACGCCGCGGCCGCCGCGACCGTCGCGCTCGTGTCGCTCGCCAACAAAGAACACGAAGACCTCGCGCGCTCCGTCAGCGCGCTACGCAAACAACACGACGAGCAGGCGAAGCTCATCACCGACCTGCAGAAAAACGTGACCGACATTCGCAACGCGCCGCCGAAAGTCGTGACCGTGACGGCGCCGCCGCCCGCGCCGAAAAAGAAGGCGCCGCCCAAGAAATCTGTGCGGCGGCGAAGGCGATAGCGGCTGCGCTGATAGCGGCTTCGCTGTGGGCAGCTGCGCTGATGGCCCCGCCCGCCCGCTCTCTGCCTTCTGCCTTCTGCCTTCTGCCTTCTGCCTTCCGCCATCCGCCATCCGCCCACCGCCATCCGCGCAGCCGCCATCCAGCGAAGCTGCCATACAATCCCCCAACCATGAAAGAACAGCGGCACATGGTCATCCACGGAAAAGTCCAGGGCGTGGGCTATCGCTTTTTCGCGACGCGCGTGGCGCGGCGGATGGGTCTGAAGGGCTGGATCCAGAACAATCGCGACGGCTCGGTCGAAGCGCTCGTCGAAGGCGAGAAAAAAGCGATCGACGAATGGATCGAGGAGCTGAAGGAAGGGCCGCGCTACGCGGAAGTGACGAGGATCGATCAGGAGTCGAAAGAGTTCAGCGGCCGCCTGCCCGACTTCGACGTGAAATTCTGATGAACCTGGAACAACTGGCGAGCTACATCCGCGACATCCCCGACTTCCCGAAGCCGGGCATCATCTTCAAAGACATCACTCCCCTCCTGCGCGACCCCGAGGCGATGGCGGCGGCGTGCGAGCTGCTCGCGGAACCGTTTCGCGACTCCGGCGTCACCGCGGTCGCGGCGATCGAGTCGCGCGGCTTCATCTTCGGCAGCGTCGTCGCGCAGCACCTCGGCGCCGGCTTCGTTCCGATCCGCAAGCCCAACAAACTGCCGTACACGCGACGCCGCCACGAATACGTTCTCGAATACGGCAGCGACGCACTCGAGATTCACGACGACGCGCTGACGGCGGACGATCGCGTGCTCGTCGTCGACGATCTGCTCGCCACCGGCGGCACCGTCGGCGCCGCGACGCACCTCATTCGCGGATTCGACGCCACGCTCGTCGGCATCGCCACCGTCATCGAACTGGAATTCCTCGGCGGCCGTCAGAAGCTCGACGGCGTGACCGTGCACTCGATTCTCCGGTATTAGAGCCTCCAGGCCTCCTGGCCTCCTGGCCTCCTAGGCTCCTGGAGGAAGCTACATGGGAGGGCAGGAGGCTGCTAAGGTTTGAAGTTCGAGGGAACGATCAATGCATTCGGCACCGTAGCCCGGAAAAAGAAGGAGCGGAGATGAAGCAGATCGCGGACATCATCGAGGACCAGGTGCTCACCGTCATCGACCCGAGCCTCACCGTCCGCAACGCCGCGCAGAAAATGGTCGAGAAAAACATCGGCGCCGTGGCCGTCGTCGAAGCCGGCAAGCTCGCCGGCATCTTCTCCGAGCGCGATCTCATGGCGCGCGTCGTCGCGAAGGGGCTCGATCCCGACGGCACGAAAGTCTTCGACGTGATGTCGAAGGACCTCGTCATCGCCGAGCCGACCGACGCGCTCGACGACGCGCTGGAGAAGATGTACTCGATCCACGCGCGGCACCTGCCGGTCGTCGACAACGGAAAGCTCGTCGGCATGGTGTCGATCCGCGATTTGCTGGAAGTCGATGACGCGCAGCAGCGCGCGAAGGCGAAGTTTTTGCGGGAGTTGGTGACATACTCGCCGGATTACGACAGCTGATAGGACAGATAGGACCAATAGGACTTATAGGACCTTCGTCCTATGGGTCCTATTCGTCCTATCTGTCCTATTCGTCCTACGCCTCGTACCTCAATTTCAACCGCAATCCCATCGACTCCGCATCCGTGTGCGCGCCGGGCGCGAGCTCGAATGCGTCGTCGGTGCTGTGCGCGCCGCCCAACAGCAGGCAGAGCCGCGCCAGCTCTTTGAACGACGCGGCCGCGGCTTCGATCACAATCTCGTTGTTCTCGATGCGCACGTTGATCGGATCGCGCGCGAGTCCTTCCAGCGCCATCATCGCGAGGTCGTAGTTCATATTTCCTCGGTTGCGCAGTTGCGCGGTTGCTCGGTTGCGCGGCACTCGTCTTTACCGCGACCGCGTAACCGCGCAACTGATTATTCATCCTCTCCGCGATAGCTCACGGAATTGCGCTCGGTTTCCTGCAGGTGAACTTCGTATAGCTGGCCGTGCGGAATCGCCGGCGCGAGCTGCTGCCAGAATGCGCGCGCGAGGTTTTCCGCGGTCGGGACCATGCCGCGCAGGAAGTCGACGTCTTCGTTGAGATTGCGGTGGTCGACGCGATCGATGACGCGCTCGCGCATCACGTCCTTCAGCTCCTTGAGATCGATCACCATGCCGGTGTCGGGATCGATCGTGCCGCGCACGCTCACCTCGAGCCCGTAGTTATGGCCGTGGCCGCCCGGGTTGTCGCACTTTCCGTAGGTTTTGCGGTTCCAGGCCTCGTCGCGGTTCGGATTGTGCAACCGATGAGCCGCGGAGAACGTGAGTCGTGCGGTGATGATCATTCGCGATTCATTATGAACGAGCAGCTCACCATCGTCTGCCACAACGGCGTGTTCGTCCTGCCGGAAGCGGTTTACAAATCGCTTGCCTCATTCGCGCGCAACGACTTCATCTACATCCGCGAGGACGAGGACGCGCTCCTGATCTCGACGATCCCGATCGCCGACGGACGCCGCCGCGTGCTGCACATGCGCCTGCGCGCGCCGATGTTCCGCAACGCGCGCCAGCTGGCGATCGTCGACTTCCGCGACGCGGTGCGCGTGATGCCGCTGGTCTGAGTCTCCGGGCCTCCCGATAGTTCCCGGCAAGCCAGAATCTTGTGTAAACGCTTCCTAAACAACGACGCCCGAGGCGCGTCGCACCCGAGCTTCATTTCTTCTTTGCGCGACCTTTCGAGGGACCGGACTTATGGGCCCGGCTCTTTGAGCTACGTCCCTTCGCCGAAGCACGCTCTTTGGCAATCGACGACGTGTCATCACCAAGCCGTTTCCTGCGCGCACGATCGATCGCTCGCAGCGCTATCATTGCAGTACGCTCGACCGCATCCACATCTTCAAGGTCGAGGTTTCCGAATTCCGGGAAAACTGCCACAGCGATTCGCTGTCCGGTTATCTTTGTCTCTTTTCGAAGCTCGGCGAGTAGTTCCACCATGCCTGAATTGTCGCTCGTCGATTTGTCCGGCGCGCCCATTTTGTCGCGCCCCTCCCGGAGCGCGGCAGATGCGCCGTACACCTCAAGGACCTGTTCTTCGAGTGCTGTGAGGTGGCGGAAATGAACGGATGACTCGAACGATCCTGCCTTCGCGGTATCGGCGTTGCTCGACAACTCCACACGCAGCTCCGCGAGAACATCATCGGTTAAGCATGCGCGTGTCCTATACACGTCGCCGGCTTGCGCCAGCGACTGCCGGCGATCTTCGACATACGCCTGCCACAGTCGCGCGATGGTCCCAGCGCATCGATCTTTGACCTCCGTGTTCGTCGGATCTTTCTCTAGCACATCGAGGCATTCCGCGATGTACTCAGCCATCCACGCGTGGAGGAAGGTTGCACGGCGTATTTGCAGTTCGCGCAGGATCAATCTCGCACGGGTCGCGAGGTGCTTGTCATTCATCTTATTTTTCGGAAAGAAGTGATGATGCGAGGAACACACGTGTCGAGCCTCGATCGTATTCGTCCCTTTCGTCCTTTTCGTCCTTGTTGCGGTACTTGTACGCCGTCTGTCGCCGCAGTGTGACGATGAACGCGACATCGCTCGACGTCGCATTCATCAGCCGTGCGAGAGCGGTCTTTGTGAGAAGCAGACGATATCCGGAGGCGCCGTCAACATCTTCATCTGCCTTCCCGTCGTGCCAGAGCTCCGCTTCCACGAGGGGCACGCCCTGATCGTCCACCCACGTGAGGCCGAGCGGGGTCAGACGCCGGAGCGCGAGTGCTTCTTGGACGACTGATGAAGGGTACGGATAATTCCGCGAGAAGCTTTTCCACCGCGGGTCGCGCCGGTGGAAATCAAACTCCTGGTGAAGCTCGCCAAGCGTCAACCGAAGTGCGAAGTCGTCCTCTCCACCTTCCTCATCTTCTTCATCTTTGTCATAGGCCTCACCGTAGAGCCGCATATCGGCTTCCAGTTCCGGAAGAATCGTCGTGTAGTCGAGCGACTGCGACTGCGCGTAAAAACGATTGCTCGATGCAGTGGCGGCCTGGGCGAACGCCTGCGCTGTCGACCTTGGAACGAGAATCGTGCGAACCGAAACATCGAAATCGTACTCGCGCGACCCGCCTTCCATCTCCGCGACAAGAACGTACGCGTCGTCGGTGGCGATATGCCGAAGATAATCACTCTCCGGTCGAGACGCGCGCCATTCCCTAAGCGGTGCATCAAACAGTCCGTAGTTCTGCCGCTCGGAAGGTGGCGGTCCGAGCAAGCCGCTCGGCAAGGACGGATCTGCCCCTCGTGCGTCGGACCGGATCCAGTCCGTCCACTCGTCCATAACGTCCCTATTCCTGCGGACTACCGGCATGCTGTCGACAAGCTCTCCTGCGACGACGAACATGGCATGCCGCTCCGCGTACGACTGGAGTGTTTCTACTGTGGGCTCGCTCCCATGGTCATGGCTTGTCTCACGCCAGTCGTACTCGTGGCGATCCGCGTCGTCTTCTTTAAGGCATCGGTCGTGCGTTAGGCCCCACTTCTCGACGATCCAAGGCATGGCGCGGTTTGCGATGTCTGCGCCTGTGAGGTTGAATACCGAGCCCAGAGGGTCATACCAATATGGGATCGTGTCGACCGGATCGAAGTGAAATGGCTGGTTGTACCAGTCTTCGTTGTGGCGGCTTCCGATTGCGCGAGACGTCTTCTCCTTCGTGAACCGGATCGGTTGCTGCGACGTAAGAACGGCTGTTCGAACGTCGTCCGCCACCGCGTCCGGGTAAGCGGCGGCGACGGCGAGAACGATCTCCCGCGCATGCGAGCGGTGCTTCGCATGCGGGAAGGCGCGATTGCGGGCGATATCGACGAATACGTCGAGAGACGTCTGGAGGAGATCAGTGTGACGGAGGGCGAGGTAATGGAAGGTAAAAAGCATCCATTCACGCCGCGTCATCCAGCGGGAATGCGCCTCGTCCTTCAGGATTGCGAGAAAGTTCGGAAGAAGTGCCGTGTTCGCGAGGAGTGCCTCGATCGCGGCATACACAGCGCGAAACCGGAATTCGACCCGTGGGTGCGCGAGCATCTCACCGATCGCGGCCACGATTGCGGTGGCGCCGTCGCCCGCGTTTTCCGACAGTGCGGGCCGGGGGCTTGGGACGCGCTGGAAGGCGCGGGGCGCAGCAAAGTTGTAGTACGTCGACGCGGTCGTCGCGTCGCGGCTCCGTACGAGCTCGCCGATCCAGCGGTATACCGTGTCGGTGCCGATCGAATCGAGGCTCTTCGCGATCGCTTCCGCAATTGGGTCGAAGAGCGCATCTTCGGCGCCTTGGAACGCGGACCGCAGCGCGTGCCGCGAACGACCGTCGTAATCGTGGAGGAGCATCGCAAGGATGCCCGGACGCGTGAGGAGGCGCGCCGCCACAGCACGCGCATCGGCGGCGGCGTTGGGACAGCGTTCGACGACGGCATGGATCATCGGAACTGCCTCGATGATGCGATAGGAGGCGTCTTCGACCCATCGCTCAAGAATGCCGAGGAGTCGCCGCGTATTCGCCGTACTCAGCGATGCAGCGAGCGAGGCGACGACTGCGTCTGCGCGCTGTCCCGCGCCGAGCGCAGAGGGTACTTCCTCGAGACGTGCGAGCGCGCGCAAGGACGAATCGGCAAGGAGTACCTCCACCGTCTCGATTTCTTCGTCTGACTTTAGACGCGTAGAGGTAATCGCATCCGCGCGCTCCCGGTACTTGATACCTTCGGCGCGCGCTTTCGTCAGGTCGTTTGAGAGTGTCGCGACCGAGGGTTCATCTGCGAGCCCATGCACGGATGCGTAGGCATTCACGATCTCTGCGTGTTGGAAACGCTCACTTCCCGGCATTCGCCGGACGTACTCCGCCCACCGGCTGACATACGTTGCCCGATCGGCCTCTCGAACGAATGGTTCAATCGCTTCGAAGAACGCGGCGGTCGCGGTCGGCGACTGGGCGAAGGACGCGACGGTGGCGACGACGCCCGCATTCGTGTCACTCCGCTTCGCAATCCCGATCGCTACGGGCGGTAAACCGAGAAGCACGTGCAGCTTCGCGGCCCGCTCCCAATCGAGCGCCAGTTCAACCGCCAGCATTGGTGTGACCTGAGCAATCGCGGTGAGTGTGTCCTCCATTCGCCGCACAGGCGCGTCGCTGTCCATATCGGCGCCGTATTCGACGAGCGCGGCAAGCTGCTGCACCTGAATAGATGATGGCGTCGCACCACGGTCAACGAGCGTCTCGAACGACCCAAGAACTGCGACTGTCCGTGCGTCGATCGTCGCGTCAATTGCGTCTGCGAGAGAACGCGCGGCATCGACCACCCGCGTGCCGAGTGTTCGTTCGACGCTCCGCGCCGCAGCGTATGATTCGAGAAGGACGTCGACGGCCTCCGTCGCCCGGATTTGCGGCGGTCGCTCGGCGTCGAGCATCTTGAGAAACAACTCCTCCGCATCACGATGGTACCGGTCGTCGCCGGCGAGGATTGTTGCAAGGCGGCCGTATTCGCGATGCGCGGGGTTCGAGAGTTCGCGTTCCACCATCTCGCGGACATCGGCCACCGCGCCGGCCGATCGCGTCGCTCCGTAGCGAAGCGCATGGAGGACTTCCTGCGCTGCTACCTTCACGTCGAGCCGGGTCGGCTCACGACGGTAAGTCTTGTTCGCGTACGCGTTCTTGATAGCCGGGAGATGCTCCTCGATGTCCGCTGCTCCTGCGACACCGGCCGCCGCACGGACCCGGAGCACGGCCGCCGGATACGTCCGCGCGAGCACGCTCCGAACATGTTCGAGATCGGCATCGTATCCCGCCGACCGCGAAGTGCCCGCCTTCGCAGGTTCGAATACCTCTCCGGTCAAGTGCTCACGAAGTGCCATGTACCGAATGAATCTGTCGACCGGCTCGTGCCGGAATCGCGGCACCGCCTGCTCCGCAAGTGGGAGGACCGAGCGCGCGAGATCAAGATGACTGCCATGCAGAAGCGCTTCTGTTGCATCGAGGAAAACAACGTGCGGACCCTCGTGAAGCACGCGCTGCGCGAGAGATGCCTTCCCGGTCCATGCGACAAGCTGCGGCAGATCGGCGGATGACGGCAGGAGGTCCCTTCGTGCGAGAAGCCCGAGTGCAGCGAACGCGCGGCATACTTCATCTTTGATCGTCGGAAGAACGGCGAGCAAGGCGCCGGCGGATTGCAGGGCGAGATGGCCGGTGATGAGGTCCGCGTAGACAGGCGCGATGACGGGGGCGGGTGACCACCCCCCAAGCTGCTCGATTGCATAGTCGAGGCTCTTGAAGCGCGCATCCGCAACGGCGATATTCAAGATGTCTGGAGGGTGAAATCCATCGCCATGGCCGCGGCGTGCTTCATGGCGGAGGATAGCCATGCCCCGTTCGCGAAGATCCCATGCTTGTTCTGGAGCGCCGAGTGCTGCCGCGAACGCGAGGTACATCCGCGCGACGGACGTTCCCTGGTCCGAATCCTGGAGCCATCCGATGACGGCATCGGCGAAGCCTTCTTCGATGGCAACGGTGGGTACCTTCGCGAGCGCGTGAAAAAAGAGGTTCCGGCCTTGCGTGACATCGGCGGCAATCGTGAGCAGCTGCAGCACGTCACCGCGACGCTGACGCGCTGTCGCCGCGAGAACTGCGTGCGCGAGATCGGACCGAATCGTCTCGTCTTGCGACGACCGTACACACACTTCTTCCTCGATGCGGTTGTCGGTCAACCAATGATCAACAAGCTCGTCGAGCCGTCCGGCTTTATACAGATGAGCGGAGTAGTTGCGGCGCGCGTACGGGTCATCCGTAACGTGCGACGCGCAGAACGCGGCGAGTGTGGCACGGGCATGTGGGAGTTCCTGCGCAAGGAATTCGCGGACGAAGTCCCAAAACTCTTGATCTCGCCATTCGACCTGCGAATCGCTATCGCGGAGTCCAAATGCGAGTGACGCCTGGAGGCGCCGGAGGTCTGGCTCCGGGCAACCGCTGAGGGCCGACCACGTTGCAAACGTGATCGGCTGGATCGCCTCCACGAGGATCGCGAGCGCCGCGCGGTCCGCCGGATCATCAAGGCGGTTCGGCGCGTGCTCGCGGTAATACTCGAATGCGCTCTTCCGCGCCTCGTCGCGAATGTACGTTTCTCGAACGAGCGTCGGGTCGGCAGCGACGTCGCGAAGGATGAGTGCCTGCACGCGGCCAGTTCCATCCGTCGCGTCGTGCAGAAGCTCGGCCTCATCCTGTGTGAGATCGGCGACATACGATCGTGCGTGCAGAAGCGTCTCGTCAGCGGTGAATCCCTCAAGCTCCACCGATGCTGCGGGCGTGACCGTAATCTGCCCCAAATTTTCCGACCGAGCCGTCGTGAGAATGACGACGCCCTCGGGGATGTCCACTTTCCCCAGCAGCGGGACGAAGGAGTCTCTACCTCGGATTGTTGAATCGGCAGCCGCAGCGGCAGCGTTATCGATGGCATCCACCGCGAGAAGGAGTCTTTGGCCCGACTGCGTCGCGATTTCACCGGCTGCGCGGAGGGCCTCTTCGAACCGCCGGGCGAGCTGTGTGTACTCGACTTTCGTCGTGGCAAGAATGCCGGTGTGGAGCGCTCCGTCGAGGTCGTTGATTACCTGTGTGAAAAATACTGAGTAGGGGAATCGCTCGTGACCCGGTTTCATCCCCGACCCACTGCCGAAACAGTCGTAGATAACCACGCGAAACTCGTCGGCGTACTCACGCGCGAGTACCTGCACGGTGCTCGTCTTCCCGCGGCCGGCTAAGCCGTGCGCGAGCACGATGCCACGCTGCACGCCGCGTACGAGGCCGGCGACCGCGTGCGCATCCTTCGTTCGGAAGAGCGACGGCGGGAGTTGTAGCTGTGAGGGTGCGGGTGCGAAATCCTCGGCGAAGAGCCGTAGATGCGTGAGCACGTCCTCCACGAAGATATCGGTCGGACGGTTCGGGAGCGCGTGCTCCTGGATATAGGCGATGAGATCCCCGACGTGGATGTCGGACGTGAACGTTGCGATTTCGCGTGCAAGTAGGCCTTCAGCCGCAGTAAGGAGCGGACTCGCGAAACTGCCGATGTCGAACGCGCCGACGAAGCGCTGAAAGATCGCGTTATCCAGTCGAGTGGCGGTTTTGAACTTCTTGAGCCACGCGAGATCGGTTTCTTCGAGATCAGCCTCTGTGCCGTTCTCGATCGCTGTCCGCACGCGTCCATACGCGGCCGCATCGTCGTCCGAGAGCGGCTGGTTCGTGACGATCCCGATGCGATAGGCAACTGCGGGAGCGTGGGTGTAAAGCGCCTCAAACGCGCGAGCAAGTTTGCCCACCACCGACGACTCTGGCTTCTGCGCGTGACGGGGTGCTATCAGCCGCGCAAGCGTCCATGCCTTTGCGGGGTGTGTCGGGCTGTACTTGACCTGGCGAATCGCGACCGTATGCGCATTCGCCAGCCTGTCTCCACCGTAGTACTCCGTTAGGTCAACACCCAGGAACGTCTCATCGTCACCAGTGGCGTCTTCAGGCGCCACGCCCTCCATGACGAGGCGGCGCAACTCCGTGATCGGGTGCAGCAGATCGAGAGCACGGCGCGCAGCGAAAACGAAGTGGTATCGGTCGCCGGCGTTCGATTCAAGTGCAGGACTCATTTCATGCGGGCATCCTGCATCCATCGTACGCGCCACAGCCCGAACCTCAAGACCTGCTACTTGTGAAAGGATGTTGGCGCCACGGCGTATGCTCCCGGAGGAGATCCTTCGCTTTGCTCAGGATGACGTGCGCTGCGCGCACGTCACTTGATCTGCGCGAGCGCCGCTTTCGTCTCGTCCTGCTGCTTCGTGAACTGATCGCGCACGCTCTGGAACTTCGGCTCGTTGGCGAGGTAGCCGAACAGCGGATTGGCGAGGATGTACGCGGCACTCGGCTCTTTCCGCTGTGCCGCCTTCTGCAACGCGGCGAGCGCGCCCGGCGTGTCTTTGAGGACGGTGTGCACCTCGGCCGCGCAGGTCCACGACTGATCGCCCTGCTCCGCTGCGTCGAGCGCGGAGGACAGCTCTCTCATCGCCGTCGCGCGGTCGCTCTTTTCCGCGGCGATGTACGCGTTCAGCATGTGCAGGCCGTACAGCGGATCGGACGTCATCAGCTTCTTCTGCTCGATGTCCGCGATCTCCAGCGAATGGCGCAACACGGAGAAGCGGCCGATCTTCAGCGACAGCGCGGGATTGTTCGGAATCATCTCTTCGATCTTGTAGTAGCCCGGGATCGCGGCGTTGATGCGTCCCGACTGCGCGATCAGATCCGGCTCGTGCGCCGCGACCTGCATCGCGGCGACGCGCCGCAACCGCACGAGCATGGCGTTGAATCGCGCCGCGTCTCCCGCCGACGCCGCGTAGCGCGCGATGAGGTTCAATCCCTCGGCGTCATTGGGATCGCGCTTCAGGATGAGGTCGTACGCCGCAAACGTCTCCTGCAGATCGCCGGTCATCAGCATTGCGCGCGCGACGTTCCGCGCGGCGTCGAGATTGGATGGATCCAACGTGACGACCTGCTTCGCGGCCGCGAGCGCGTCGGAGGACTTTCCGCTGAGCGCGAAAAACTTCATCGCCATCAACTGCGCGGGCAGGAAGTTCGGATCGGAGCCCATCGCCGCGCGCAGCGATGTATCGGTGCGCTTGCTGTCATTCAATGAACGAGCGACGACCGCATCGGCAAACGAATTCAGCGCATCCGCCGCTGCGTACGTGCGCGGCTGCGTCTGCACGGACGTCGTGACGTACAGCACCATCGCGCGGATGCCGCTCGCGACGTCGAGCATCGCCGCCGGCTGCCCGCTCTTCGCGCCCGCCCTCGGCACGAGCTCCGCGCCCGCGGCTCCCAGGCGCACGTGCGCGGAAAACGAATCGCCGTCCGGCGCCGGCGCGTCGGTCACGCGCAGCTCGGGAAATGTTTTCAGGATCTCGATCGTGCCGAGCTGAATCGCCTTCGCGCGATCGGCAAGCGCGGGATCGGGCGCTTCGACCGTGAACGGCGCGACGAACACGCGACGCGGATTCGCCGCGGTCGCCGGCTGCGGACCTTGCGGCGCCGCGGCGGCAACCGGCTTCGCCGTATCCGTCGCGCTCCGCCGCTGCCACATCAACGCCGCGCCGCCGAGGATCGCGATCAATACGATCGCGGCGACGGCGATCACCATCGCGCCTTTGCGCTTCTGAGCGGCTTCCTTGGCGACGAGCGCGGCATTCTCCGCCGCCGCTTCCGCTTCCAGCTCCGCGGTCGAGACGCTCGTCTCCGTCGGCGCGACTGCAGCCACCGGCTCCGGCTGCACAATCGTGAACAGCTTCACGCCCGCGCGCGCGCCGGCATCGCGGAAGCGCACGTTGCCGCGCCCTTCGCGCACGAAGTCTTCGGTGATGTAGAGCGCGTTCGGCGGCAACTGCTCAAGCACGTGGATCGCCTTCTCCATCGTCGGACCTGCCGGCTCTCCGTCGCGCATCTCGATCATACCGGCGTGCAGCAGCAAACGCGCCTGCAACACGTCGCCGGTCTGATTCTCGGGATCGAGATCGAACTCCGCCTTGCGTCCGGCTTCGAGCGCGCTTTCCACCGACGGCAGCTCGGCGACGAGACGCCGTCCGAACGGATCGATGACCTTGCCGTCGAACAGATACACCGACTCGCCGAGGATTTGCTGCATGCGCGTGACGTCCTCCTCGTGATCGGAGGTCACGTCCGCGATGAAGAGAATCGTCTGCCGCTGTTCTCTCTGCGACGTACGCGCGATGACCGGACGTTTCTCGAAGTGCGACGAGAATTCGGCCGCCATCGGATCCGCCTTCTCGATCATCTCGACGAGCGCGCGCGTGTCTTTGACGCGCTTGAACGGATCCTTGAACAGGCAGGCGCCGACGACCGCGAGCACGTCCTTGTCGATGTCGGGGTTCGCGCCGCGCGGAGAGATCGGCTGCGACTCGACGACCAGGCGCGCGATGTCGGGCGCGTTCTCGCCGGGGAACGGCAGCTTGCCGGTGGCGGCTTCGAAGAGCACGACGCCGGTCGAGAAGATATCGGTGCGCTCGTCGATCGACAGCGACGCGATCTGCTCCGGCGCCATGTACGAGACCGCGCGCGGATCGCCGCCCTTCTGTTGATAGATCAGCGAGGTTTTCTCGCGGCGCACGAGATTCGTGAGATTCAGTCCCGCGAGCCGCACCTGTCCCTCGTGCGTGACCAGCACCGCGTCGCCGTTGATGTTGCCGTGCAGCAGCATCTTCGTGTGCAGGTACTTCACGACCGACGCGAGCTGATGCGCGAAGCGGAAAAACTGCGCGCGCTCGAGCGGCTGGCCGTGCAGGATCTGCGTGAGCGTCGAGCCCTCGACGAGCTCCAGGATCATGACCAGCGTGTCGCCGACCGCCTCGATCTCGAGGATCGGAACGAGGAACGAGTGATACAGCGCGGCGGCCACACGCACATCGCGAATCAGCGTCTCGCGCCGCCCGGGATCCTTCGGCAGCGTGCGCGTGAGCAATTTCAGCGCGACGTTTTTCCCGTTGCGCGTGTCTTCCGCGATCCAAACCGACGAGCCGACACGTTCACCGATACGCCAGGGACCGAGGGACTGATTCGAGGACATAAGGGGAAGGACATTATAGATGGCGGATGGCGGATGGCGGATGGCGGATGGCGGGCTTTGCCTGATGGCGCGCCTTCGGCGGGTTGGCGGCTTCGCTGATGGCCACACCCGTCCCGCGTGCTCTGCCATCTGCCATCTGCCATCTGCCATCTGCCATCAGCGTAGCCGCCATCAGGCGTAGCCTGCCAACAGCCGAAGGCGTTCAGGAAATATGCACGAGCTCCGCGCCCGCCTCGACCGTTTGTCCCGCGTCGACGAACAGCTCGTCGACGGTGCCGTCGGTCGGCGACTGGATTTCGTTTTCCATCTTCATCGCTTCGAGGATGAGCAGGCCCGCCCCTTTGCGCACGCTCTCCCCTTTGGCGGCGAGGATGCGCACGACGCGGCCGGGCATGGGGGCTTTGACGGTGCCGTCGCCGCTGATCTCGTCTTCGCGGCGGCGGCGGCGAGCGGCGAGCGGATCGACGATCTCGACGCGGACGGTCGTTTCGCCGAGGGTGATCTCGTGCGTGTTGCCGGAGGCGTGGTGAATGAGCGAGAGCTGCGTGCCGTCCTCGAGGCGCAGCGAGCGGACGTAGGCGCCGGCGCGCACGAGATCGGCGTCCATGCACTTGTCGCCGATGCAGACGCGGTAGCCGCCGCCGTGGCGCACGACCTCGACGTGCAGCTCGCGTCCGCCCTCCCTCGCGATGAACTTCATCGCAGCGCCTCGCGGCGCGCGACGCTGCGCCATTGCGACTCGGCGTCGACCGGCAGCTGCACTTTCTGCGATTCCTCGAATGCGAAGATCGCGGCGGCGGCGATCGCGGCATCGATCTGCTGTTCGGTTGCGGCAGTGCGCGCGAAATCGAGGTTGGACAAGAGGTGATCGATGAAGCCGGTGTCGAAGTTCGCCGACTTGAAGTCGGGGTGATTCATGATCACGGTGAAGAACGGGATCGTGGTCATGATCCCTTCGACGCGGTACTCGGTGAGCGCGCGGCGCATGCGCGCGATCGCTTCGTCGCGCGACGCGGCGTGCGCGATGAGCTTCGAGAGCATCGGATCGTAGAAGACCGGAACTGTATAGCCGGCGTATACACCGTTGTCATTGCGGACGCCCGGGCCCTGCGGCAGATCGATGTAGCGGATGAGCCCCGGCGACGGCGCGAACTTGCGCGACGGATCTTCGGCGTAGATACGGCACTCGATCGCGTGTCCGTTCGGCGCGAGATCGGCTTGCGTGAACGAGAGCTTCTCCCCGCGCGCGATGCACAGCTGCTCCTTCACGAGATCGACGCCCCACACCATCTCGGTGACCGGATGCTCGACCTGCAATCGCGTGTTCATCTCGAGGAAATAGAACTCGCGGTCCGGTCCCATCAGACACTCGATCGTTCCGGTCGAGTAGTAATTCACCGCCGCGGCCGCGCGCACGGCCATCGCGCCGAGCTTCTCGCGCAGCGCCGCATCGACGACCGGCGACGGACACTCCTCGACGACTTTCTGATGCCGCCGCTGCAGCGTGCATTCGCGCTCGCCGACGTGAACGATGTTTCCGTGCTGATCGCCGACGATCTGCACTTCGATGTGCCGCGGCCTGGTGATGAACTTTTCCGCGTACACCGCGCCGTCGCCGAAGAACGACTCCGCCTCGCTGCTCACCCGCTCGAATGACGATCGCAGATCTTCCTCGCGCTCGACGAATCGCAGTCCCTTCCCGCCGCCGCCCGCGCTCGCCTTGATCATGATCGGAAAGCCGGTGCTCTTCGCGAACGCCTCGATCTCATCGAAGGATTTGACCGGCTCGGTGAGTCCCGGCACGACCGGCACTCCCGCGGCGATCATCCGCTGGCGGCTCTCGGTCTTCGATCCCATCGCGTCGATCGACTCCGGCGACGGGCCGATGAACGTGACGCCGGCATCACGGCACGCGCGCGCGAAGTCCGCGTTCTCGGCGAGAAAACCGTAACCCGGATGAATCGCGTCCGCGCCCGTCTTCTTCGCCGCGTCGAGAATCCGATCGATGCGCAGGTAACTCTCGCGCGACGGCGCCGCCCCGATCGGCATCGCCTCATCCGCGCTGATCACATGCAGCGCCGACCGGTCCGGCTCGGAGTAGACCGCGACCGTGCGGTACCCCAGCTCGCGGCAAGCGCGAATCACCCGCACCGCAATCTCGCCGCGATTGGCGATGAGGACTTTCATGGCGGGGGATTGTATGCGGGCTGCGCCCAATGGCGACGTTGCTGATGGCGGCTGCGCGGACCGCGGCTACGCTGATGGCGGATGGCAGACGGCGGATGGCAGATGCTGGTTGGGTGGGCGTGGCCATCTGCCATCAGCGAAGCCGCCATCTGCCATCGGGCGCAGCCCTACTGGCAATTGTTCCTGCTCGGCCCCCCGAGCGGATTGAAATCGAACAGATTCCGCGGGATCAGTTCGAAGCCGGACCAGTGCACGAGGGTGATGCCGGTCATGAGGAAGTTCGGGTCGCCCGGTGCGTGGTCTTCGTCGTGCGGGTCGTGATGGACGGAGGCGCGGTACCAGACAACGAGATCCGTGTCGGTCACGCTTTCGTTGTCGGCGACGCCGAAGCCGGCGGCCGGGCTGGCGCCGAGGAGGTATTGGTCGGGGTCGAGGTAGCGGACATGCGGCGTGTCGAAGAACGCGTTGCGCTCCGACTCCTTGTAGTGCGTCACGGCGAAGTCGAATTTCGTGAATCGTTCCTGCCGCGTGACGTTGCCGGCTTCCTGCGCGTAATGCCGCGAGAGTCCTTCCGGATTCGCGTGCAGCTCGTAGCCGATCGGATTTCCGTGCGAGTTCTTCGTCGTCTCGTCTTCGATGAGGATCGTGTTGAACTGCACGGGATCCCACACCATCGTCCCTTCGCGTCCGCCGTTGAACGGCGACTCGGTGTCGATCGCCGCGAGCGGCGTCGGCGGAATGTCGCCTTCACGATGCGCGAGCGTGTGCGCGGTGTCGCCGCCCGATCCGTTGAGATCAATGTCGACGCGCCACAGCGTCGAGTGCATGTGCGCGTCGGTCGTGCTGAGCGGCTCGAAGTAGGGATTGTTGAAACCGGTCGAGCCCATGCGGAAGCCGATGCTGCCGTCGTCGCGCAGACGGTAGTCGATGATGAAGTCGTAGTTCTGTGCGTCGAACACGCCCCACAGAGCGAGCTCCTGTCCGCGGCGCACCTGCTGGCCCGACAGTCCCTTGCACAGCCAGGCGATGCCGCGGTCATTGAGCTCCGCGCCGACTTGCGGGATCGATTGATTCGACAGCGTGATGAGCGAGCCGCTCGCGGCGACGTCGGCCTGCCGCATCTCGAGGAGACTCGCTTCGGTCGCCTGTTGCATGTCGTAGAGGCGGAACGCGAAGGAGTGATACGGCACGAAGATGTCGGCGACGCTCGCTTCGCGCAGCACGCGCATCCACGGCGCGCCGGGGCTGCGGCGAAGATCGGTGGGACCGAGGGTGAGACTGCGGCGGCCCTGGTTCGATATGCAGGTGCGCCACGCCGTCTCCTCGAAATTCACTTCGACGCAGGTGTGCGGTTGCGTCGTGTCGCAGATGTTCTCCGTGCACGGACGCACCGCACCGCCGGTCGCGCGCGGCCCAACCGCGCGCATCTTCACCGGCCCGAGTCGCTGCGCCGGAAGCGGATCGATCGTGAAGTCGCCCGCCTTCGATTGCGCGGTTGCCGCAGCCGCGATGATGAACGCGAGCAGGAGGGTGGAGCATCGTCTCATCCGTGATCTCCTGAGATACCATTCCGGAGCGCTGCCTGCAGTGCGCAGACGCTGATCGAAATGACAAACCCCTCACCCGGCCTTCGGCCACCCTCTCCCCGCAAGCGGGGCGAGGGGCGACTCGGCGCGCTTGTCGTTTTGTTGCCCTTCTCCCCGCTTGCGGGGAGAAGGTGCCCGAAGGGCGGATGAGGGGCGTGTCATTGGAAGCATACGTCGAACGACGCTGCTGGCCCAAAATGACCGCTCTTCGGCCTCATCCGCACGCGCGCGAACCATACGATTCGCGGCGGAGGGAAACGAAATGGACCACTCGGCACTCCTGGTCATCGACATCCAGGATTCGTTCAAGTACGACCCCGCGCGATGGGCGAAACGCAGCACGCCGCGCTTTCAGGAAAACATCACGAAGCTCATCGACCTCTGGCGCGACCGCGGGCAGCCCGTCATCTTCTTCCTGCACAATGACCCCGATCCGGGCTTCCGCCCCGGCGATCCGGAAGTGCGATTGATGGACTGGGTCGACCGTCGCGACGACGAGCCGCTGCTCGTCAAGAACACGCGCAACGCCTTCACGTCGACGGACCTCAAATCGCGCCTCGACGTCCTCGGCGTCCGCAAAGTCGTGATCTGCGGAATCACGACCGAGCAGTGTTGCGAGACCACGACGCGCGTCGCGAACGACGTCTACGGATACGACGTCGACTTCGTGAGTGAGGCGACGATGACGTTTCCGGTCGGAGGCCTTTCGGCCGAAGAAGTGATTCGCCGCACCGAGGAAGTGCTGCGCTCGCGATTCGCGCGCATCGTCGGCGTGGCGGAGATCGAGGAGGAGGTATCGGCATCCGCGACGTGATCTTCGTCGTGCTGCCGCAGGTCGAGATCCTCGATCTCGCCGGGCCGCTGCAGTCGTTCTGCGAGGTGAACCGCGGACGCGAGCGGTATCGCGTCCGCACGTGTGCATCGACGAAGCGCGTCGAGTCGTCGCAGGGGATCACGTTGTGCGATCTCGAGCCATTGCCGGCCGCGGCCGGCGACGCGCTGGTGATCGTGCCGGGCACGCCCTACGACGCGACGCTGCAGATCGATCGCGAAGTGATTCGCTGGCTGCGCAACGCGGCGCGCGGCAGCGCGCAGATCGCGTCCGTCTGCACGGGGGCGTTCGCTCTGGGTGAAGCCGGCCTCCTCGACGGCCGCAAATGCACGACGCATTGGTCGCGCACGAACGAGCTCGCGCGCCGTTTTCCGAAGGCGCGCGTGCTCACCGACCGCCTCTTCGTTGTCGACGGCGTCATCACCAGCGCCGGCATCGCCTCCGGGATCGACATGGCGCTCGCGCTCATCGAGCAAAACGAAGGTCCGCTCGTGGCGGCGGAGATCGCGCGCGAGATGGTCGTCTACCTGCGGCGCGACAGCGCACACGAACAGAGCAGCGTCTACCTCGACTTCCGCACGCATCTGCATCCCGGCGTTCATCGCGTGCAGGATGCGATCGTGCAGCATCCCGAGCAGCGGACGTCGATCGACGAGCTCTCGTCGCTCGCCGGCATGAGCGCGCGCAACCTCACGCGCGCGTTCCGCCGCGCGACCGGCATCTCCATCCACGCGTTCGCCACGCGCGTGCGGCTCGAGCTCGCGCGCTCGCTGCTCCACGATCCGTCGCTGAGCATCGATGCCGTCGCGCAGCGCTGCGGATTCACGACGGCGCGGCAATTCCGCCGCCTCTGGCGCGACGCGCATCAAGTGTCGCCGCGCGGTTCCTGAGATACCATGCCGCGCATATGTCCAGCGAACCGGTTCAGGAGCGGAGATCTCAGATTCTCTCGGGTGTCGTGTCGAAGCTCCTCGATGATCTGAAAAGCGGCGCGGGCGACAAAGACCGCCGCCGTCAGGTCGAAGAATGGATGCGCACCCTGGCCGAGAAATATCCCGAGTTCAAAATCGAAACGGGATTGCGCGACTACTACCTCGCCGAGGCCGAACGCCTGCGCGCCGACTTCGACAAAGCGTCGGACCTGACGGAGAAGCTCGCGCTGGGACGATCGATCGAGTCGTTCCTCGATCGCGCGTCGGAGTACGACCGAAGGATTCGCGAGCGGTAATCGCTACATCCGAAACACGCGAATCTCTGCCGCGCCGAATACCGCCACCGCCGCGTAATACCCTTCCGGCGCAGCAAGATCCGTCAGCGTCCAGTTGTCGAGCGGCGATGCATCGAGCACGTCGTACTCTTCGAGCGGCTGCGAGAGTCCTTTGCCGATTCCCTTGAGCAGCGCTTCCTTGCGCGTCCAGAGGCGGAAGAATTCGGGGAGCGTGGTGATGTGCGCGCGCTCGTTCGGGGAGCAGAAGTGGCGGATGAGGTCGCGGTACTCGGGCAGCGGACGCACTTCTTCGATATCGATGCCGACCGGCGGTCCGCCCGAAAATGCGAGCGCGGCCCACGCGCCGGAGTGCGAGACGTTGAACTCGACCGCGCGATCGGCGAGCGCCGGTTTCTGGCCGGCGCCGCCGGTGATCGCGAGCGCGTGCGGCTCGATGCCGGTGTAGCAGCCGAGCAGCACGCGCAGCGTCGTGCGCGTGACGACGTAGCGCTGCCGGTCGGCGGAGATGCGAAAGCGCGTCGCGTCGAGCCGTTCCTGGCTCGACAAAATCTCCGCCGCGCCGGCATTGCCGATCTTCACGAGCCACACGTGCACCTCGGCGCCGCCGCGCAAGGCGGCGACGTCGGATGCGCGGAGTGCGGATGCCATCACCTTCGCTGCACGACGTCGACGAGCTTCCAGATCGCGAGAATGATGATCCCGAGACCGAGGAGCGAGCCGATCGCGCCGCCGGCGAAGACGCCGGCGGTGAGCGGCGTGATCAAAGCGAGTAGCAGGAAGACGAGCACGATATAGCCGAGCATCTGCCACCCGCTCGTCTTGCGCCGCTTCGCGCTCATCCACCACGCCCACGGCGGCACGCGTCCGTAGTCGCCGGCGGCAGCAGCCTCGGCGGCGGCTGCACCGGCCGCGCCCGCGGCGGCTTCGGCGCTGCCGGCCAGAATCTCGTCCTCTTCTTCGATGCGTTTTTTGCGATTGTTGCGGTCGTTCATACCCATGTCTCCTTTCGTTGCGGCACTGTGAATTGAGCGTGTGCGGAATCGATCGCGCGGCGGATCTCGTCGAAGATCCGGCGGCGATGCCGGTGTAGAAAAAAGTGACCTCCGTCGAAGAGGCGCAGATCGAAGGGCGCGTTGGTGTGTCGCTCCCACGCCGCGACGTGCGGCCACGGCTCGCACGTGTCGCCGAGTCCCCCCATCGCGAGGATCGGCACATCGAGCGGCGGCGCGTCGACGTACGTGTAGCAGTCGCACGCTTCGAAATCGGCGCGCAGCGGCGGCAGAAAAAACGAGAGCATGTCTTCGTCCTCGAGAATCTCGGGCGGCGTTCCTTCCATCGACGACAGCTCGGCGACGAACTCGTCATGCGGACGGTCGTAGATGCGCGCGCGCTGCAGCGGGACGTCCGGCGCGCAATGTCCCGACGCGATGAGGAGGAACGGCTGCGGCGCGTTGCGCGCACGCAGAATGCGCGCGAGCTCGTACGCGATCAGCGATCCCATGCTGTGCCCGAACAGCGCGAACGGGCGATCGAAGAGCGGATCGAGCTCCGTCGCCGCGGCGGTCGCCATGTCGCGGATCGAGCGCAGCAGCGGCTCGCCCGCGCGATTCTCGTGACCGGGAAGTTGCACCGGACAGACTTCGACGCGCGGCAGCTCCGCGGCCCATCCCGAATACGCCGACGCGCCGCCGCCCGCGTGCGGGAAGCAGAACAGACGCACGTCCGCATCGTCGTTCGCCGTCTTCCGCAGGATCCATCCCTTCATCGCAGCACCTCCGCGATGACGCGCGCATTCACATCGACGTGCGCGCCGAGGAGCATGTCCGTGTGCGGACCGGCACCGCGATGGATGACGAATCGCGCGCGCGTCGCGTCGCTCCAGAGCGCGTGACGCGGATCGTCTGCGAATTCTTCGGAGGTGATGAGATGCAGATTCGCGCCGACGGCCCCGCGGTTCGCGAGTGTCTCGTAAAAGCGGAAGTAGCTCGACATCTTGCGCACTACGATGTCGCGCAGATCGGGGTTGTCGCTGAGGATGCGCAGCTCCGGCACGCGGCGCATGTGCTCGTCGAAGTACGCGAGGTTCGCGTCGACCATCGCGCGCACCTCGGCATCGGTGGACATGCGTGGTGACGGACGGAAGGTGTCGAGCAGCAGGATGTCGGAGACGACGCGCCCGCGCGCTTCGAGGAGCTGCGCGAGCTCGAACGCGAGACTCCCGCCCGCCGAGTAGCCGAAGAGCATGATCGCTCCCTCCGGCTGCACGCGCTCGATCACCTCGGCGTAGTGTTCGAAGATCGACTCGTGCTCGATGAAATCGAAGGCGTCCACTTCGACGCCGTCGAGCCGCTGCGCGAGTTGCTGGAAAGCGATGCCGTAGCCGAGGACGGGCGGGAGCGCGAACAATTTCGAGGAATGTTCGGCGTTGAGCCGCGCCCACGATTCTTGTCCGTGGCGGCCGCGATACTCGCGCAGCTCATCGAGATGTTGCGCGAGCGCGCGAATGGTCGGGCGGCGCAGCACCGCGATCAGCGACGGCTCGAGTCCGGTCGCGCCGCGAATGCGCGCGATGAGCTGCGTGGCGAGGAGGCTGTGTCCCCCGCTTGCGAAGAAGTCGTCGTCGATGCCGACATCGTCGCGGCGGAGGAGTTGTCGCCAGAGCGTGGTCAGGAAGTGTTCGGATTCGGTTTGGGGTGCGACGCCGGCGCTTTGTAAAGCGGCGGCGTCGCCGCCGCAGTCCAAAGAGCGTCGCGCGATTTTTCCGGTCGAGGTGAGAGGGAAGCGATCGACGCGGATGAAGCGCGACGGGATCATGTAGTCGGGCAGCGTGCGCGCGAGGGCGGAGCGAAGCGCGGTGATGTCCGGAGCGTTCGCGGCGATGAGAAATGCGACGAGCGCTCCGTCGCGCGCGACGACGCACGCCTGCTCGACCAGCGCGGTGTCGACGAGCGCCTGTTCGACCTCGGCCGGCTCGACGCGGTAGCCGCGGATCTTCACCTGGTCATCGATGCGGCCGTGAAAGTCGATCGAGCCGTCGTCGCGCCACGAGCAGAGGTCGCCGGTGCGATACACGCGCTCGCCTTCGTATTCGATGAAGCCGGTGTGGGGCAGGCTTTCCAGCCTGCCACCCGGGGGCGGGCTGGAAAGCCCGCTCCACACCAAATATCCGAGCGCGACGCCCGCGCCGCCGAGGAGCAGCTCGCCGCGCACGCCGATCGGAACGGGACGCAGGTTCGTGTCGACGATCCAGGCGCGCGTCTGGTCGATCGGCTTGCCAATCGATGGAAAGTCTTCAATCGCGCCGGCGCGGATCGTTTCGCTGGTGACGACGTGCGTTTCCGAGGGACCGTATTGATTGTGCAGCGCGACGCCGGGGCGGCGCTGCAGGAAACGGCGGATGCGATTGGTCACGTGCAGTTGCTCGCCCGAGGTGATGAGGTGGCGCAGCGACGCGAGCGCCTGCGCGGGCGGATCGTCGGCGAAGAGCAGCGCGAGCGCGGAGAACGGCATCGTCAGAAGCTCGACGCGTTGCTCGTCGATGAAGCGAATGAGGCGTTGCGGATCGATGCGCTCATCGTCGGTCGGGATGCAGAGCGTGCCGCCGCTGGTGACGCTGAACAGCATCTCCTGCACGGCGACGTCGAATCCGAGCGACGCGTAGAACGCGCAGCGCAGGCCTTCGCCGATCGTGCGCGTCTGCCAAGCCATGAGATTCGCGAGACAGAGGTGCGTGCCGGCGACGCCTTTCGGGCGTCCGGTCGATCCCGACGTGAAGACGACGTACGCGGCGCCGGGCGCGACGCTCATCGCACAGCGCTCGCGCATGAATCGCTGTCGTTCTTCGGGAAGCGACGGATCGATGTACGCATACACGCCGCCGGCGCGGAGGATGCCGAGGAACGTTGCGAGGAGCGCGGGCGAGCGCGGAAGACTGACGGTAGTGATCGCGCCGGGCGTGACGCTCGCGGCGATCGCGCGCGACTGCGCCTGCAACTCCGCGTACGTGGTCGTGTCGCCGGCGTGCGCGATGGCGGTGCGTTCGGGATGCACGGCGACGCGCGCGTCGAACATCGCGATGAGCGACGGCGGATACGGCGCGTATGGTCCGTGAAACGACGCGATCGCATCGCGTTCGCTCTCCGGCATCATCGCAACGTGGGCGATCGACGCCGAAGGATTCGCGGCGAGCGACTGCGCGAACGTCACGAGGTGATCGCGCATGCGTTGCGCGCGCGTTTCGGAGAAGAGGTCGGTGCTGTACTCGATCGCGCCGGCAAGCGCGCCTTCCTCTTCGCTCATGTGCATGCTGAGATCGAACTTGCTGGTCGTCGACGGCAGCGCAACCGGCGTGACCGTAAGCCCTTCGACCTCCGCGATGACGCGCTCGTTGTTGTGCAACGCGAAGAGCACGTCGAAGACAGGCGTGCGGCTGGTGTCGCGCGGCAGCGAGAGCTCGCCGGCGAGTCGATCGAATGGATAGAGCTGATGCTCGAATGCTTCGAGCGCGGTCGTCTTCACGCGATCGACGAGATCGAGGAACGTCATCGCGCCGCCGACTTCTGTGCGCAACGCGAGCGTGTTCGTGAAGAAGCCGAGCTGCTCTTCGAGATCGGGATGCGTGCGGCCCGCGACCGGCGAGCCGACGATGATGTCTTCCTGTCCGCTCCAGCGAAACAGGAGCGCGTTGACCGCGGCGAGCAAGACCATGAACAAACTCGCGCCACGCTCGCGCGCGATGCGCTGCAGCGCGGCGGTCGTTTCCGCGTCGATCGCGAACGGCAGCGTCGCGCCGGCGAACGTCTTGATGGCGGGACGCGGACGATCGGCCGGCAATTCGAGAAGCGGCAGCGGCGGTGCGAGCCGCTCGTGCCACCACGCGCGATGCTCGTACGCCGACTCGATGAGCCGGTTCTGCCACGCGGCGAAGTCTTTGTACTGCACACGCAGCGGCGGAAGCGCGATGCGCTTGTAAAGCCGCAGCAGCAGACGCGTGAAGACGGCCGACGACCAGCCGTCGGTGATGATGTGGTGCATCGTCAACGTGAGGACGTGCGCGTGTTCGGACTCGCGTTCGACGTCGATGCGGAAGAGCGGGAGCTTCGCGAGATCAAAACTGTCGTGATGCGCGTCGTTGAACGTCACATCGAACGGCGGATGGATGCGCTGCTTCGGCTTGCCGTCGACTTCGACGAACGTCGTTCGCAGGATTTCGTAGCGCGCGACGAGGAGGCGGAACGCATCGCGCAGCGCGGCGAGATCAAGCGGCCCTTCGATGCGCACGGCTTCGACGACGTTGTACGCGAGCGGCTCGCGCTCGATGTTCTGCAGCAGCCACAGGCGCGCCTGCGCGTGAGAGACCTCGTACAGCTCCGACGGCGGTGCCGGCGGGATCGGCTCGTAGCCGCGGCGCGCGCGTCCTTCGATCGCCGCCGCGAGCGCGCGCACGGTCGGATGCTTGAAGATTTCCTTCAGCGCGATCTCGACGCCGAGGCGGCGGTGCAGGCGCGCGACGATCTGCGTCGCCTTCAGACTGTGACCGCCGATCTCGAAGAAGTTGTCGTCGATGCCGACGCGCTCCGCGGCGAGCACCTGCTGCCACACGGTCGCGATGTCGCGCTGCAGCTCGTTCTCGGGAGCGACATGCGCGACGCCGCGCGACGCCGCGATCTCCGCGGGCTCGGGCAGCGCCTTGCGATCGATCTTTCCGTTGGCGCTCAACGGGAACGCGTCGAGCGCGACGAAATACGACGGAATCATGTAGGGCGGAAAACGACGACGCAGTTGATCGGCAGACGGCGCCTCGTCAGCGATCACGTACGCGCACAAACACTTCTCGCCCGCCGCGTCGGTCTTGTCGACGACGAGCGCGTCGCGAATGCCCTGCAGTTCGCGCAGCGCGGCTTCGATCTCGCCGAGCTCGATGCGCGTGCCGCGAATCTTGACCTGATGATCGACGCGGCCGAGGAGCAGGAGATTGCCGTTCGGCAACCAACGCGCGAGATCGCCGGTGCGATAGAGCCGGCCGCGCAGCGGATCGTCGACGAACTTCGCACGCGTCAGCTCGGGATCGTTCCAGTAGCCGAGCGCGAGACAGTCGCCGGCGACGCACAGCTCGCCGGCCGCGCCGACCGGCTGCGCGTCGCCGTGCGCGCCGAGGACGTACGCCTGCGTGTTGTCGACCGGCACTCCAATCGTGATCGGCCCGTCGTCGATGCGCGCGATCGTGCATCCCACCGTTGCTTCGGTCGGTCCATATTCGTTGTAGATCGCCATCATCGCGTTCAGCGCGCGCAGCGTCTTCACGTGCTCAGGCAGCAGGTCCTCGCCGCCCGCGATCACGAGCTGCACGCGCGTCTGCGCGATGTCGAGCTGGCGAAGGATCCCGATGTGCGCGGGCGTGAGCTTCACCGCGTCGATGTGCGGATCGGTGAAGACGTCCACGAGCAGGCGGTTGATGTCCGCGGAGCGATACGCGGTGACGCATTCGCCGAGGATCAGTGGCGTGAAGATGCTCGTCAGCGTGAGATCGAACGCCGGCGACGTGAAGAGCGCCATCGATCCGCCGCCGCGTCCGAAGTAATGCCGCGCCGCCCAGGCGATGTAGTTGTGCAGACTGCGATGTCCGACGGCGACACCCTTCGGGCGGCCGGTGGTGCCGGACGTATAAAGAATGTAGGCGAGGTCGTCGCCGCGCGGACGCTCCGGCGGCGCGTCGTCGGGTTGCAGCGCGACGTCGGACCAGTCGAGTTGGAGTTTGTGTCTAGGAGAGCGGGCGTCTCGCCCGCCCCCGGAAGGCGGGCAGGATGCCCGCTCTCCTATCGTCAGCAGCGTGTCGTATCGAAACTCCGTCAATTCATTGCGAATCGCACCGATTTTTTCGGAGTGCTCGATCTCTGCGATCTCCGGGATGTCGCACGCGAGGTCGGACCAGAACGCGCGCGAGAGAAACAGCTCATTCGACCAGTCCGTCTTCGCTCCACGGACGTTCGTCATCGACCGCACCAGCGCGTCTTTGCGGTCGAGGTCCATCACGTCGCCGATGAAGATGCGGCCGCGGTCGCGCAGCAGCGAGACCGCTTTGCGAATGACGTCGCGCAGGTAGTTGTGGCCGTTCCAGTTCTGCACGACGCTGTTGATGACGATGAGGTCGAAGTCGCGTTCGGTGAGTTGATCGATCTCGTCGGCGCGGCGGCACTCGAGGCGCACGTGATCGAGTCCGCATTCGGCGCGCGTGCGCGCGAGAATCGACGACGAGAGGTCGATGCCGTAGTAGAAGCCCGCGAGCGGCGCGAGGCGGAACATCGTGATGCCGGACGAGCAGCCGATCTCGAGGACGCGCGAGGATTTCGTGAGGAGCGGCGCGAGCTTGTGCAGGGCGTTGTCGCCGTACTCGTTCATCTCCTCCGCGCTGAAGTCTTCGCCGGTGTAGCTGTTCTGCCATCCGCCGGCGGCGATGTCGTCGCCGGCGCTCTCGCCGACCCAGTTCCAGAGCTCGACTTTCATCAACTCGCTCTCGGCCTCCGGTTCGGAATGCACGTCGAGCGAGTCGAGGCAAACGAGAGCGCGCAACTCGGGACACTCCCACTGCAGACGATTCGCTTCGCGGATGTATTTGCGCTCGGTGAGCAGCACGTGCACCGGCGCGTCGGCGAACATGAAGCGCGTGCGCTCGATCGGCAGCTCGGGATTCGCCGGCAGATAAACGAAGCGCGCCTTGAGGACGCCGAGGAGCGCGACGAACATGTCGAAGGTGTCGTCCATCAAGACGCCGGCGATGGGGCGCTCGCACGTGCGCAGGCGAAGCAACAGTTGCGCGACGCGATTGGAGCGCGACCACAACTCGCCATAGCTGTACGCGCGCTCTTCGAAGCGGACGGCGATCGCGTTCGCGTCTTCGTGCACACGACGCTCGATCAGATCGAGCAGCGTCGCATCGCGGTCGTACGCGTGCGCCGGAAACTCCGCGACCGCCGCGAGCTCGTCGTCGGCGAAATGAAAGTTCGCGACTTTCATGACGCCTCCTCCAGCGCGGCGCCGGCGGTCTCGAGGAAGCGCACGAACATTTTCATGTAGCGCCGCACCGACTCCTCGGCGAACACACGCCGGCTGTACTCGAACGACAGATCCAGCGCGCCGTCGTTCTCGCAGAGGAACAACGTGAGGTCGAACTTCGCGGTCGTCGCCTCGGGGTCGAGCTCGCGCAATGTCTGGAGGGCAGAACGCGGAGCGCGGGGCGCGGAGGAACCGGTGAGACGGAGATCGTGAAAGCTTTGAAAAACGTAGTTGACGTTGAAGAGCGGCTGCTCCTCCCCCACTCTGCGCGGCTGCAGTTTCTCGACGAGGAGGTCGAACGGATAGCTCTGATGTTCAAATGCCGCGAGCGACTCGTCGACGACGCGCACGAGCAAGTCGTCGAAGTCATCGTTCGCGTCCACTTCGGTGTGGATCACGAGCGCGTTGACGAAGAATCCGGCGACGCGCTCCAGCTCCGGATGCAGCGCGCGATTCGCGATCGAAACGGCGACGCTCAGCGAGCGCTGGCCGGTGAGGTGGTGGAGAAACGCGAAGAAGACGGCGAGGCCGACGTTCGCGAGCGTCGTCTGCCGCCACGCGGCGAGCGCGCGGAGACGCGCGGTCGCGTCGGCGGAGAGCGTTGCCGTGACCATGCCGCCGGCAAAGCGATGCTCGTGGCCGGTCTCGAAATCGTGCGGCAATCGCACGAGCTCCACGCGTCCGCGCAACTTTGCGAGCCACCACTCCTCGTCGCGCGCGAGATCGCGCGCGCGCTCCCACACCGCGTAGTCCTTGTATTGCAGCGGCGGCGGCGGAAGCTCTTCGCCTGCGTACAAAGTATCGAGCTCGGTCGACAACAGTCGCAGCGACCAGCCGTCGGCGGCGATGTGATGGATGCAGACGAGGAGCAGCGTCCCGTCCGCAGAAAGTGCCGCTGTGCGGCGCGGGAGCAGCACGAACGCCGCGCGCACCGGCAGCTCGCGCGTGAGATCGAACGGCCGCGCGATCTCGCCGGACGTGAACGCGCGCACGGCCGCATCGGGATCGGACGTAGCGCGCAAATCGATCGTTTCGATGCGCAGCTCGCTCACGTCGTGTACGCGTTGTCGCGGCTCGCCGTCGACTTCGAGGAACGTCGTGCGCAGCGCTTCGTGGCGCGCGACGAGCGCGCGCACGGCGCGCTCGACGGCGGCGCGGTCGACGTCCGCTCCGAAGACGCACGTCAGCGGAATGTTGTACGTCGCCGATGCGCCGCTGAGTTGCTCGACCAGCCAGACGCGCTGCTGCGCGTGCGAGAGCGGATAGTGATCCTGCGGCGGCGCGGGCGCGATCGTCTCGCCGGCGACGCGCGTCTTGCTGCGCAACAACGCCGCGAGCGCGCCGGCGGTGGGATGTTCGAAGATCTCGCGGACGGTGAGGCGCACGCCGAACGCGCGGCGCAGTTTCGAGACGAGCTGCATCGCCTTGAGGCTGTGGCCGCCGACGTCGAAGAAGCTGTCGTCGAGCGTGAGATCGTCCGTGCCGAGGATCTCCGACCAGATCGAAAGAACGCGCGCGGCTTCCGGGTCCGGTTTGTGGTGACCGCTGCCCTCAGCGGTCACAGCGCCGCCCATGGTGGCGCCAGCGGCGCTTCGCGCCGCCGCGACCGCTGGGGGCAGCGGTCGCCACACAATCGCGGGAAATCGCGGAAGATCACACGCGCGCGCGTCCGGCATTGACAGCGCTTTGACGAAATGATCGGCGATCGTCTCGACCACTTCGCGATCGAACGCCGCGGGATTCCAGTCGATCTCGATGAGGAACGGATCGGCCGGCGCGACTTTGACGACGAAGTCGTAGCTGCTCTCTTCGTACGACTCGAAGTTCGTGACGCGGAGATCGCCGGCCGCGGCGTCGCCGAGGCGCGGGTAGTTTTGAATCGCGAGCAGGTGATCGAAGAGTTGCGGCGCGCCGCACGCGGACTGCACGGCGGCGAGCGGAGCGTGATGGTACGGCGTCGACGCGATGGCCTCGCGATGCACACGCGCGGCGATGGCAACGAGAGTTTCGTCCGGTGCAAACGTCACGCGCTGCGGAACGGAGTTGACGAAGAGACCGACCATCCGCTCGATGCCAGCGACTTCGGGTGGGCGGCCGCTGACGACCAGGCCGTACACGGCGTCGTTTTGTTTTGCGACGAGCACTCCCCATATGGCGGAGATGAGCGCGGGGAGGGTGACTTGGTTTTGAGCGGCGATGTTTGCGAGTTTCGTAGCGTTGAGGGTGCGGGTGAGGGATTCCGGAGGACGTGCCCCCGCCCCGGGCGCGGGAGCGGGCGCGGGCGCGGGCCCGGGTTTGTAGTCTTGTAATTGCGTGCGCCAGTAATCGATGGCTTTTTCGCGGTTTTGTTTGAGGAGCCAGTCGAAGTAGGCGCTGAGCGGGGGCGCAGGCGGGAGGTCGATGCCGGCGTAGAGCGCGAGGAGCTCGCCGGCGAGGAGAGCGTTGCACCAGCCGTCGGTGATGATGTGGTGGTAGCTGATGAGGACCGATGTTCGATCGGCGTTGCGCAGCAAACGAAAGCGCACGAGCGGGCCGCGTTCGAGGTCGAACGGTTGTTCGAGGTCGGAGCGGCGCCACGCGTTGACGTCGAGATTTTGATCGACGGTCACGAGCGGCGGCTGCTCATTGAGGATGATCTGCAGCGGGCGCTCGGTGTTGTGCGTGAAGACCGCGCGCAGCGCGTCGTGTCGCTGCACCAATCGCTCGCAGGCTTCGGCGAACTTGCGCACGTCGATCGCGCCGTCAATGTCGTAGCGCAGTTGGATGTGATAGAGGCCGGGGCGCGCGTCGGCCGCGGCGTGGTAGAGCAGCCCTTCCTGCATCGGCGAGAGCGGGAGGATATCGCGGACGTTCTCGCGGCGAATCACGATGCGCTCCCTTCGCGGAACAGCTCGTCCAGTTCGTCGAGCGCGAAGCCGCCGGCGTAGGTGTAGTCGGCCGGCGTGGGCGCGGCGTGCGCCGATTCGCACGCGGCGATCAGCATGGCGATGGCGTGCTCGAAGTGCCGCGCGAAGACGTCGATCGTCGCGGCGTCGTATTTTGCGGAGTCGTATTCGATCGTGATCCGCAACCGCTCTTCGGCGACGATGCCGGTGATCGCGAGCTCATGCCGCAGCGGCGCTTGCGGACTGATGGCCGCACCCGGGGATTCGTCGGCGAGCGAGAATCCGACCGTGCGCGGCTCGAATTTGCCGAGGTAGTTCACGACGATGCGCGGTTCTTCGGCGGGACGGAGCGCGCGATGGAAGTAGCGCAGCACGCCATAGCCGATGCCGCCGTTCGGCACCTGCCGCAATGCTTCCTTCTGGAAGCGCAGCGCGTAGACCGCGTCGCCGGGACGCTTCAGCTCGAGAACGAGCGGGAAGATGCTCGTGAACCAGCCGACGGTGTTGGAGACGTCGATGCCGGCGCCGAAGTCTTCGCGGCCGTGAGCTTCGACCGCGACGCGCAGCGTCCGCGCGCCGTACCAGCGCTCGCACGCGAGCGAGAGCGCGGTGAGCAGCACGTCGCCGTGATGCGTGTGCCACTCCGCGTTGATCCGCTCCAACGCGCCCGTCGCCTCGGACGTCAGCTCGATGCTGACGCCGCGCACGTTCGCGTACGTGCCGTGCGCCGCATCGCGATCGCGCGGCGGATCGTCGGACGACGCGCCGTCGATCCGCTTCCAGAACGGCAGCTGCGCGAGCGGCGACCACGCGTGCAGCGCGCGCGCCCACGCGACGACGGAGCCGCTGCGCGGAGCGAGCGGGATGCCGTCGTACGCGCGGCGAACGTCGTCGAGCACGATGCGCCACGACACGCCGTCGACGGCGAGATGGTGGATGACGAGCAGCACGCGGTCGGCGTCGTCGCAATGGAACACGACCGCGCGCAGCAGCGGACCGCGATCGAGGTCGATCGCGCGCTGTTCTTCTTCGGCGATCGCGGTGAGCGAGGTTCGCATCTCATGCAAGTCGACCAAGCGGACGGCTGCGCCTTTCCGCAGCGCGTCGTGGCGCTCGACGACTTGATGGATGGCGCGCTCGAAGCGATCGAAGTCGATGCGCTCGTGCGCGCGGAGGAGGAGCGATTGGTTGAAGTGATGTTGATCGGGGCCGGGGTTTTCGAAGAACCACGCCTGCGCGGGGAGGAGTGGGGCATCGGTGTCTTCGGATTCGGACTCGAAAGCGGCGGCGTAGCCGCCGCGCTTCAAATGAGGAGCGAGCGTGGCCATGGTCGGGAAGCGGAAGAGGGTGCGGACGTCCAGCTTCCAGTTGCGCTCCGCCAACCGCGCGACGATCTGGATCGCGCTGATCGAGTCGCCGCCGAGGTGGAAGTAGTTTTCGTGAACGCCGATCGAGTCGCGGTCGAGGACTTCCTGCCATGCTTGCGCGAGATCGCGCTCCGCATCGGTGGACGGAGCGACGTAGGTGTTGCGCAGCTCCGCGCCTTCGAGCGCGAGCAAGGCCTTGCGATCGATCTTGTCACTCGTCGACAGCGGCAACGCGTCGACGCGGAGAAATCGCGCTGGGATCATGTATGGCGGCAGCGTGCGCGCGAGCGCGGAGCGGAGAGTCGCGAGATCGACATCGTTGCGCGCGACGATCCAGGCGACGAGCTCGTTCGCGCGCAGGAGGACGGCGGCTTGTTCGACGCCGGCGCATGCGAGCAGCGCGGCCTCGATCTCGCCGGCCTCGATGCGATAGCCGCGCAGTTTCAGCTGGCCGTCGCGGCGGCCGAGGAATTCGAGATTGCCGTCGTCGCGCCAGCGGCCGTAGTCGCCGCTGCGATACATGCGCTCGCCGTCGACGAACGGATGCGGGACGAAGCGCTCCGCGGTGAGATCGCCGCGCTTCCAGTAGCCGCGCGCGACGCCATCGCCGCCGATGCAGATCTCGCCGGCGCAGCCGAAGGGAACGACCTGGCCGCGCTCGTCGAGGAGGAGCACGTGCACGTTCTCGATCGGCTTGCCGATGGTGATCGTCGCGCAATCGTCGGGATCGATCATGCTGCCGGTCGCGCAGACGCTGCATTCGGTCGGGCCGTAAAGATTGAGGATGCGCGTCTCGCGATTCGCGCCGGCGTAGAAGCGCTGCGCGAGCGCGGGCGGCAGCGCCTCGCCGGCGAGCGTGATGCGTTGCGGGCGCCACGCGCTCTCGCAGAGTCCCGCCTCGAGCATCATTGCGAAGAGGCTCGGCGTGGCATCGGCGATGTCGATGCGCTCGCGTCCCAGCGCACGCACGAGCGACGTCGCATCGCGGCGCAGCTCGTCGGGGATGAGGTGCAGCGTGTGGCCGCGCAGCAGCGCGCTCCAGATCTGCGCGCCGGAGCCGTCGAACGCGGTCGACGCGACACAGGCGATGCGCAGCGCGTCGCCGGGATAAAACTGCACGTATGCGCGCGCGAGGTTGGCGATCCCTCGGTGCTCGATCATCACGCCTTTCGGCGTGCCGGTCGAACCGGACGTATAAAGAATGTAGGCGAGCGCGTTCGGATCGCGTGGCGCAGCGCCGATGCGATTCGCTGATTGCGACACCGCGCGGCGCACGAAGTCGTCGTCGAGGACGACCGCGCATTCGCAATCGCGGATCACGAATTGCGCGCGCTCTTCGGGCCACTGCGGATCGATCGGAACGTAGGCGGCGCCCGACTTCAGGATGCCGAGCATCGCCGCGATCAGCCATTCGGAGCGCGTCACGCGCAGCGCGATGCGCGCGTTGGTTCGATCGCCTAACGCATGGGCGATGCGGTTCGCGTGTTCGTCGAGCTCGCCGTAGGTCCAGGCGCGATCTTCGTAAACGATGGCGGTGCGGTCGGCGTAGCGGTCGGCGATGGATTCGAATTCGTCGATGATGTTGCGGTGGTCGTGAGGGGGCGCAGGCTGGAAAGCCTGCGCTACACCGAGGTGTAGGTCGCCCACCGCTGTTTCCGGCGCGGTGAGTATGCTTTCGATGAGCGATTGCAGGTGGCCGAACAGGCGTTCGACGCGCGGGAGTTCGAAGAGCTCGGTGCTGTACTCGATCTCGAGCGCGAGCGCGTGGTTGCTTTCGACGAAGTGGAACGCGAGATCGAATTTGCTGGTCGTGACCGGCAGCTCGATCGGTGTGACGATCGCGTTCGGGATGTCGATGTGTGTTGCTTCATCGCGGCGCAGCGAGACAAAGATGTCGGTCAGCGCATTGCGGCTCGGGTCGCGCTCGAGTTGCAGCGCGTCGATAAGCGCGTCGAACGGAACGGTCTGGCGTTCGAGCGCGCCGGCCGTGGTGTCGCGCACCTGCTGCAGCACGTCGATGAAGCGCGCATCCGCCCGGATGCGATCGCGCAGCGCAAGCGTGTTGACGAAGAGGCCGACGACGTCTTCCATGCGCGGATCGACGCGGCCGGCGACCGGTGTACCAATCACGATGTCTTCTTCGCCGGTATAGCGATGCAGCAGCGCTTTTACGCACGCGAGCAGCGTCATGAAGAGCGTCGCACCGTGCGCGCGGCCGAGAGACTCAATCTCGCGAGCGAGCGTTGGATCCAGCGTGAACTTCGCGGTCGTGCCGGCGTACGTCCGCACGTTCGGGCGCACGTGATCGGTAGGCAAATCGAGGGCGGCGATCGGCGGCGCGAGCTGCGCGAGCCACCATTCGCGCGCGTCTTCGGGCTCGGGCAGCGAAGCGAAATCGCGCGGGCCGAATTGCAGCGGCGGCAGTTCCTCGCCGCGATAGAGCGCGAAGAGCTCGCGCACGAGGATCTCGCTCGACCAGGCGTCGGCGATGATGTGATGGGCGTTGAAGAGGACGATCCATTCGCCGTCGGCGCCATGCGAGAGCGTCACGCGAAACAGCGGGCCGCGTTCGAGATCGAACGGATGCGTCGCGTTGTCGTCCGCCAGACAGTTCACTGCCGGCGCGATGCGCAGGTGCGGCGTGTCATCGATCGCGATAAACGTCGTGCGCAGCGATTCGTGCCGCTGCACGAGCGCGTCCACCGCGCGCTTGAATGCGTCGACATCGAACGCGCCGCGGATGCGCAGCGCCGCCGGAATGTTGTAAAGCGACGTCGGGCCGATCATCCGATCGATGATCCAGAGGCGGCGCTGGGCTGCGGACAGTTCGTCGGACGACGCGTGCGCGAGCTGCGGCGCGCGCGTCGCGTATGTCGCCAGCTCGCGAATCGTCGGGCGCGCGAAGAATTCGGCGAGCGGGGCTTGCAGCTCGAGATCGCGGCGCATGCGCGAGAGGATTTGGATCGCGCGGATGCTGTTGCCGCCGATGGTGAAGAAGCTCGTTGTTGCGCCGATGTCGGCGACGCCGATGACTTCGGACCAGATTTTGGCGAGCGCGAGTTCCAGATCCGTCGACGGCGCGACGTGCTCGTCTTCGCGCGGAGGCGGCGGGAGCGCGCGGCGATCGATCTTGCCGGTTGCGCCAAGGGGGATCGCGTCGATCGGAACGATCCAGGCGGGGATCATGTATGCGGGGAGGAGTTGCGCGAGCTGCGCGCGAATCGCGTCGAGATTTTCGGCGACGACGTACGCGGCGAGGTCGGCGTCGTGCACGACGACCGCGGCATCGCGCACGCCTTCACAGCGGCGCAGCGCGGCCTCGACGTCGCCGAGCTCGATGCGATAGCCGCGCACTTTGACCTGTCCGTCGCGGCGGCCGTGGAACTCGAGCTGGCCGTCGTTGCGCCAGCGGCCGTAGTCGCCGGTGCGATAGAGCCGCTCGCCGCGGAGAATCGGATGCGCGATGAAGCGCTCGGCGGTGAGCTCGTCGCGGCCGAGGTAGCCGCGGGCGAGGCCGAGACCGCCGATGCAGATTTCGCCGCGCGCGCCGTACGGAAGCAGGCGTCCCGCCTCGTCGAGGAGCCAGATGCTCTGATTCACGAGCGGCCGTCCGATCGGAAGATGCGCACCCGCCGGCATCGCATCGGGATCGATCGGATACGACGTCGACTCGACGGTGCACTCCGTCGGGCCGTACGAGTTGACGATCACACTCTCGCGATTGCCGTTCGCGTGGAAGCGCTCGGCGAGCGCGCGCGCGAACGACTCGCCGACGAGGAGGAACCAGCGCAGCTTGTGCGCAGCATCGGCGAGGCCGCCGTCCATCATCACGGCGAAGATGCTCGGCGTCGCGTCGCACGCGTCGATGCGGCGATCCGCCAGCCACTGCACGAGCGCGTGCGCGTCGCGCTTCGTGTCGTCATCGACGATGTGCAGCTCGTGTCCGTTGAGGAGCGCGGGATAGATCTGGCGCACCGACGCGTCGAAGACGACCGACGCGATGAGGCCGATGCGCAGCGCGTCCGCGTGCGCGAAGAACATCTCGCGCACTCCGGCCGCGAAGTTGACGACGCTGTGGTGCTGGATCATCACGCCCTTCGGCTTGCCGGTGGAGCCGGACGTGTAGAGCACGTAGGCGAGGTGATGCGGCGCGATGTTCACGCGCGGACGCTCGCTCGAAAAATTCGCGACGGCGTGGGCGATACGCTCGGCGGTGATGACGGCCGCGCACTGCGCGTCGTCGAGGATCATCGACGCGCGCGCTTCGGGGTACCACGTCTCCACCGGCACGTACGCGCCGCCCGCTTTGAGCGTGCCGATCATCGCGGCGATCAAATCGACCGAACGCTCGACGCGCACGCCCACACGTGTGTCAGCGACGACTCCGTGCCCGGCGATCAGCCACTGCGCGATCGCGTTCGCACGCGCGTCGAGCGCGCGATATGTGAGCGACTCGCCGCCGCATGCGACGGCGACGCGATCGGGCCACTGGTCGACGGCGCGCTCGAACAGGTCGACGAGGCTCGTCAGCTCGACGGGCGCGCTCTCGCCGTGCATGACGCGCGTCAGTTGTTGCCGTTCGTCCTCATTGACGAGCGGGATGTCGCGCAGCGTCACGTCGGGATTCGCCGAGACGGCGTCGAGCAACCGTTCGAGATGCCACGCCATGCGCCGGATCGTTTCTTCTTCGAAGAGCGCGGTCGCGTACTGCACGCTGAGCCGCAGCGCGCCGGCGTCGATGAACGCGGTGAGGCTGAGATCGAACTTCGCCATCGACAGCGGCAGCGGCTCTTCGCGGAAAGACGTCTCGCCGAGGCGGACGTCGAGCGCGCCGTCGTTCTGCATCGCGACGAGGACGTCGAAGAGCGGCGAGCGCGACGCGTCGCGCGCCGTCACCAGCTCGTCGACGAGGCGGTCGAACGGATACGACTGATGTTCGTACGCGGCGAGCGTGGTCTCGCGCACGCGTGCGAGGAAACTCGCGAACGTTTCATCGGGATTGACCCGATCGCGGAGGACGAGCGTGTTGATGAAGCAGCCGGCGACGTCTTCGAGATCGCGATGACTGCGGCCGGCGATCGGCGAGCCGACCGCGAAGTCGCGCTGGCCGCTCGTGCGATGCAGCAGCGCCTTGACCGCCGCGAGGAGCGCGATGAAGACGCTCGCGCCGTGACGCGCGGCCATGTCGCTGAAGCGCTGCGTGATGTCCGCACTGACATCAAACGTGAGCGTCTTCCCTTCGAACGACTGCGCGGCCGGACGCGGGAAATCGGTCGGCAGTTCGAGCGGCTCGAGATCGGCGAGCTGCGCGCGCCAGTACGTATCGGTGTCGAGAAGCGTGCGCTGCCACTGCGCGTAGTCCTTGTACGTCACGCGCGGCGCGTCAATGCGCGCATCTGACTCGTACGCGTGCAGAAGCTGGCGGATGCAGAGATCGAGCGACCAGCCGTCGGTGATGATGTGATGGAGGTTGACGAACAGCACCGCGTCGTCATCGGCGACTCGCAACAGCGCGACGCGGAAGAGCGGGCCGGCGGCGAGATCGAATCGGTACGCGAGCTCGCCGTGCAGAGAGTCGACGATGTGAATTTGCGCGCGCATGCCGGACGCGATGCGCTGCCGCGGCTCGCCATCTTCGAAGAGGAACATCGTGCGGAACGACTCGTGCGCGTCGACGAGCGACTGCAGCGCGCGCTCGAGGCGCGCGACGTCGAGCGGTCCGCGCACGCGGATCGCGGCGGGAACGTGATACGCGCTCGCGTCCGCGCTGAGATGTTCGAGGACCCACATCCGCTGCTGCGCGTGCGAGAGCGGGTAGTGATCGGCGGGCGGCGCTGCTTCGATCGGCGCGGCCGCGGGCGACGCGGCGCGCAGATGCGCGGCCATCAACGCGACGGTCGGATGTGCGAAGACGTCGCTGAGTCCCGCGTTGAGACCGAGCTCGCGCGAGATGCGCGCGGCGAATCGCGTGGCGCTGAGACTGTGTCCGCCGATGGCGAAGAAGTCATCGTGGATGCCGATCGGCGATCGCTGCAGCACGCTCTCGAAGATCGCGGCGAGCCGGGATTCGATTGCGTTACGTGGAGAGACGTCCGGGGGCAGGCTGGAAAGCCTGCTCCACACCGGGAGCGCCAGGCGATCGAGTTTGCCGCTCGACGTCAGCGGCAGCGCGTCCATCGCGATCACGCGCGATGGGACCATGTAATCGGGCAGCGTCCGCGCGGCGTGCGCGCGCACGTCGTCTTCGCTGAGGTCGCCGGCGACGTACGCCCACAACTCGCGCGCGCCGCTTTCCCCTGCCACGATCACGGCGGCGTCGCGCACGCGCGGATGCTGCCGCAACGTCTGTTCGACTTCACCCGGCTCGACGCGGAAGCCGCGAATCTTCACCTGCTCGTCGCGCCGTCCGAGAAACTCGATCGCGCCATCTTCGCGCCAGCGCGCGCGATCGCCGGTGCGGTACACGCGCTCGCCTTCGTATTGAATGAAGCGATCGCGCGTCAGATCATCACGGCGCAGATATCCGTCCGCGACGTTCGCACCGCCGACGAGCAATTCGCCGGTGATGCCGACGGGAACGGGTTGCAGTCGCGGGTCGACGATGAAGACGCGCGTGTTCGCGACAGGCGTGCCGATCGGCGGAAGGTCGGTGATGTTGTGGCGCGACGCGGAGATCGTGTGGCTGGTGACGACGTGCGTTTCCGACGGGCCGTATTGATTGTGGAGCGCGACGTCGGGACGCGCTTCGAGGAAGCGTCGCATTTCCGTGGTGATCTGCAGCTGCTCGCCGGACGTGATGATGTGCGTGAGCGACGGCAGCGCGGCGATGCGCTCTGCGCCGCCGAGGAACCAGGCGTTGAGTGCGGAGAACGGCATCGTCACCAATTCGATGTCGTGCTGCGCAATGAGCGGAGTGACGTCGCGCCGCTCGTCATCGCTCGGAACGATCAGCGTGCCGCCGGACGCGAGGCTGAAGAGAATTTCCTGGACCGAGACGTCGAACGAGAGCGACGCGAACTGCAGCGAGCGCAAACCGCGGCCGAGCGCGCGCTCCTGCCAGGAGATCAGATTGTCTACGCAGCGCCGCGTGGCGACGACGCCTTTCGGCTGGCCCGTGGAGCCCGACGTGTAGACGATGTACCCGGCGTTTTCGAGCGGCTCGGCGTTGGATTCGCGTGCGACGATGCCATCGTTGGTAATGAGCGCGCGCGGGTCGCAGTCGTTGAGCAGCAGCTCGAAACGCGCGGGCGGGAGATGCGGATCGAGATACGCGTACACGCCGCCGGCCTTGAGCGTCGCCAGCATCGCGATCGCGAGCTCGTCGGAACGGTCGAGCGTGACGGCGACGACGTAGCCGGGCTTGATGATCGATGCGAGCTGCGCGGCGAGGCGGTCGGCGCGTTCGCGCACTTCGCCGAAGGTGAGCGTGCGGTTGTTGAAGACGAGGCACGGTTGTTCGGCGGCGACCGCGTCGATTTTCGCGAGGATGTTTTCGGCGGGGGATTCCTCGCCGTCTGCGCGGCTCGGAAGGACACCCAACGACAGTTCGCCGATTGATTGGGATGGGTCGTCGACGATGGAGCGCAGTAACGATTCGAGATGTTCGGCGAGTCGTTCGATGCGCGCGTGCGTGAAGAGATCGGTCGCGTATTCGAGCTCGAGCCGATCTTCGCTGACGTGGATGCTCAGATCGAATTTGCTGGTCTGCGCGGGAAGCGGATACGGCGTTGCGCCGAGGAACGTGGTGCGCTCGCGCGCGTGATGGACGAGGAGGACGTCGAAGAGCGGCGAGCGGCTGGTGTCGCGCGGCAGCGCGAGCTCGCCGACGAGTTTGTCGAACGGATACAAGTGCTCGAATGCGGCGGTCGTCGTCTCGTGCACGCGGTCGAGGAGATCGAGGAACGGCTCGCCGGCCCGGACGTCATCGCGCAGGACGATCGTGTCGAGATAGAGGCCGACCTGCCGCTCGAGATCGGCGTGCCGGCGGCCGGAGACGGGCGTGCCGACGACGATGTCTTCCTCGCCGGTGTAGCGATGCAGCAGCGCTTTCACCGCGGCAGCAAAAAGAACGAACGGCGTGACACCGCGCTCGCGCGCCAGCTCGTGCAGCGAATGCGCGAGCTCGCGTGGCAACGCGCGCTCCACGAGAGCGCCTTCGAACGTGCGCGCTGCGGGACGCGCGTAATCGGCGGGAAGATCGAGCGTCGCGACCAGCGGCGCGAGCTTCTGCAGCCAGTATTCGCGATGTGCGGAGTCGTCGCGCGCGCGCAGCCAGCGCGTTGCATCTTTCGACTGAATGCGCAGCGGCGCGAGCGACTCGCCGCGATAGAGCGCTTCCAATTCTTCGAGCACGACGTCCGCCGACTGCGCGTCGGCGATGATGTGATGGAGGTGGAAGAGCACGACGCGCTTATTGATGACGAGCACGCGGAACAACGCCTCGTTCGCGAGATCGAAACGATGCGCAAGCTCTTCGCACAGCGCAGCGTCGACGTCGGCGGTCTCGATGAAATCGATGGGCGTATCCGCCGAGAAGACGCGCTGCCGCGGCTCGTCGTCGCGCGTGATGAATCGCGTGCGCAGCGACTCGTGGCGCGCGACGAGCGCGCGCACGGCATTCGTGAATCGCTCGACGTCCAGATCCGCATCGAGTGCGAACGCGGCGGCGATGTTGTACGCGCTGCCGATCGCGTCGATGCGGTCGAGCAGCCAGAGGCGCTGCTGCGCATCCGTGAGCTCGTAGTCCTCCGCCTGCGCCGTCACCGGAATCGCCTCGGCACCGCGTCGCGCACGCTGCGCGAGCCCGATCATCCCCTCGATCGTCGGCGCGAGCAGAAAATCGCCGAGCGAGATCGAGACTTCGAGGTCGCGCTCGACGCGCGCGAGGAGGCGCATGGCGCGCAGGCTGTCGCCGCCGAGCTCAAAGAAGTCGTCGGCGACTTCGATCTCCGGCTCATCGAGGATCTCTCTCCAAATCTTCACGAGCCTCGGCGTAAGTTCATCACCGCCGCCGATCGCCTCCGCCGCGCGCACGACATCGGCGATCAGCTTCTCGATGCGCGGCGCGTCGAAGAGCGCGGTCGCGTATTCCACGTCGAGCATGACTGCGCCGTCCGCGCGCGGAACGAAATGGAAGCCGAGGTCCAACTTGCTGGCCTCGCCGCGCAGCGGAAGCTCGCGCACGATCGCGTCGCCGAGGCGGAGATCGACGGCGGGAGACTCCTGCATTGCGATGAGGACGTCGAAGAGCGGCGAGCGCGATGGATCGCGCGGCAGCGCGAGATCGCTCACCAATCGATCAAACGGATAGCTTTGATGTTCGAGCGCTTCGGCGATCGTGCGTCCGACATTGCGCAGCGTGTCTGCAGGTGAATCGCCCGCGCGAACGCGATCGCGCAACACGACGGTATTCACGTAGAGGCCGATCTGTTCTTCCAGCTCGACGCGCTCGCGTCCCGCGACCGGCGAGCCGGTGACGATGTCTTCCTGTCCCGACCAACGCTGCAGCACGATCTTCACCGCTGCGACGAGCGCGGCGAAAAGCGTCGTGTGTTGTTCGCGCGCGGTCGCGTCGAGTCGCGCGATCAGCTCCGCAGGGAACGTCGCGTGCGCGACGCGTCCTTCGAACGAGCGCGCCGCAGGCCGCGGGCGATCCGTCGGCAATTCCAGGGCAGCGATCGGCGGCACGAGCTTCTCGCGCCAGTACGAGGCGCTGTCGTCGAGTGCGAGCGTGTTCTGCCACGCTGCGAAGTCTTTGTATTGAATCGCGAGCGGCGGCAGTTCGTCGCCGGCCGAAATCTCGCGCGCGAAGACGTCGATCGAGCGGCCATCGGCGATGAGGTGATGCATGTTGAAGAGGAGCAAGTGCATTTCCGGCGCGATGCGGAAGAGCGTGATGCGCCAGAGCGGGCCGCGCTCCAGATCGAAACGGCGCGCGGTGTCGCGCGCGATGAGCTCGCGCAGCGCGTCTTCGTCATCGATGTCAATCGTCGTCTCGATCACGGAGACGCGCACGTCCGCACGCGGAGAGACGCGCTGCATCGGCTCGCCGTCGACGAGCGTGAATGTCGTGCGCAGCGACTCGTGGCGCAGCGCGACGCGGCGACAGGCCTCGCGCAAAGCGCGCTCGTCCAGGGCGCCGTCGACGCGGAAGAGTCCCGGCATTTGGTACGCGCGGCCGGTTGCGTCGACGCGATCGAGGAAAAACATGCGCCGCTGCGCATGCGAGCATTCGTAGAGGTCCGCGGGTGCCGCTGCCGTAATCGGCGTTGAATTTGCGGAATGCAAGCCGGCGATGAGGCGCGCCTGCGCTTCGATGGTCGGGTGGCGGAAGACGTCACTGAATGCGATCGCGCGACCCGTCAGCTCGCGCAGTCGTGCGACGAGCTGGACGGCCTTCAGGCTCTGTCCGCCGGCGGCGAAGAAATCGGTGCGCACGCCGAGGTCTTTGCGCTGGAGCACGGTTTCCCACAGCGCGGCGATCTGTTGCTCGAGCTCGTTGCGCGGCAGCGCATCGTCCTCGGCCGGCGCGTCGTCGAGCGGTGGAAGCGCTTTGCGATCGACTTTGCCGGATGCAGTCAGCGGCAGCGCGTCGACGACGACAATGCGCGACGGAATCAGGAAGTCGGGAACGATGCCGGCGAGGAAGTCCCGAATGGCAGACGGCGTAAGCGACGGAGGCGCGGCGACGTAGCCGGCGAGGTCGCGCTCGACGCCTTCGCCGATCGTGATTGCGGCGGCGTCGCGCACCTGCGGATGGCGGCGCAATGCTGCTTCGACTTCTCCGAGCTCGAGACGATGGCCGCGCACTTTGACCTGCGCGTCGCGGCGTCCGAGGTATTCGAGCTGGCCGTCGACATTCCATCGTCCGTAATCGCCGGTGCGATAGAGACGCTCGCCCGCGCGGAGCGGATGCGCGACGAAGCGCTCCGCGGTGAGCGCGTCGCGGTGGAGATAGCCGCGCGCGAGTCCCGCACCGCCGATGCAAATCTCGCCGACGCATCCGCGCGGCACGAGATGCAGCGCATCATCGACGATGAGGATCTCGACATTCGTCAGCGGTGTGCCGATCGGAATCGACCCAACCGGCAGTCGATCCGGATCCACCGCATACGCCGTCGCGTACACGCACGCCTCGGTCGGTCCGTACGCGTTGGTCATGCGCGTCGTGCGATGGCGGCCGTTCGCGTAGAAGCGCTCGACGAGTGCGCGCGGCAGCGCCTCGCCGGCGATGATGAGATGGCGCGGCGGACGCGCGCTCGCTGCGAGGCCGGACTCGAGCAGCATCGCGAAGAGCGTCGGCGTGCAGTCGGCGACATCGATCGCGTGCTCCGCGAAGTAGCGCACGAGCTGCGCGGGATCGCGCTTCATCTCTTCGGAGATCACATGCACCTCGTGTCCGCCGAACAGCGCGGCGAAGAGCTGGTGCACGGAGACGTCGAAGATCAGCGGCGCGATCAGCGCGACACGCAGCGGACCGCCTTCGAACGGCAGCGCGCAGACGACGTTGACGACGCTGCGCTGTTCGACGACGACTCCCTTCGGCTCGCCGGTCGATCCCGAGGTGTACAACACGTACGCCGCATCGCAGGGAGTCGTGGCAACGCCAGGGCGCGCCGCCGAGAACGACGCGGCGAGCCGAAGTTTGGATTCGTCGAGGACCGTCGTCACGCCGCTGTCATCGATGATGAATTGCGCGCGCGCGTCGGGATACGCGGGATCGAGCGGCACGTAGGCGGCGCCGGTTTTGAGGATGCCGAGGATCGCGGCGATGAGATCGGCGTTGCGATCGAGGCGGACGGCGACGCACGCGCCACTCTCCGCGAAGCGCCGGTCGAGGAGAAAGTTGGCGATGCGATTGGCCTGCTTGTCGAGCGCGCGATAGGTCGTCGACGGCGCGATGGCGATCGCAGACGGCGTCGCGTCGACCTGCTGTTCGAAGAGCGAGACGAGCGTCGCGTCTTCGAGGACCGCGGGCGTCCCGCCCGCCCCCGAGAGGCGGGCGAGACGCCCGCGCTCCTCGTCGGAAATGACGTCGATCGCATCGGGCCGCGCGTCATCGGCGGCGTCGAGCACGCGCTCGAACGCGCGCCACCAGCGCTCGACCGAATCGCGGTGAAAGAGCGCGGTGTCGTACTCGATGTCGCACGACAGCTCGCCGCCGCGCTGCGTGAAGTAGAAGCTGAGGTCGAACTTGCTCGTGCCGCTGTCGAGCGGAACGGGCGTTGCGCGAATGCCATCGAGCGCGAGCGCGGTCTCGCCGGCGTCGTGGACGACGACTAGCACGTCGAAGAGCGGCGAGCGCGCGGTGTCGCGCGCGACCTTCAATTCGTCAACGAGGCGGTCGAACGGATACGACTGATGATCGAACGCGCCGGCGAAGAGCCGCGACATGTCGGCGATCGTTTCGTCGAGCGCGGCATCGCCGCACAAGCGCATGCGCAGCGGCAGCGTGTTCACGTACATGCCGATCTGATCGTCGAGATCGGGATGCACGCGGCCGGTGACGGGATGGCCGGTGATGAGATCGCGCTGTCCGGTGAGGCGGAAGAGGAGGACATTGACAAGCGCGAGCAGCACCGGCGTGAGGCCGTGTTTCTTCGCCAGCGCGTCGATGCGCTGCTGCTGCGCGGGCGCGATGCGAAATGAACGCGTCTCGCCGCGATACGTGCGCACCGGCGGGCGCGGAAAATCGGTCGGCAGATCGATGCGTGGCAGTTCGCCATCGAGGAGCTCGTGCCACCATGCGCGATGCGCGGCGAACGCATCGCCGGACTGCCAGGCGGCGAAGTCTTTGTACTGAATCGCGAGCGGCGAGAGCGGCTTCTTCGCGTACGCGTCTGCGACGTCGCGCACGAAGATCTCCAGAGAGCGCGCGTCGCAGACGATGTGATGCGCGACGAAGACGAACAAATGTTTGTCCGCAGCGATGCGCACGAGCGTGACGCGCAGCAACGGATCGCGTGCGAGATCGAATTTGTGCAACGCTTCCGTTTGCGCGACGCGCAGCGCGGTCGCTTCGTCCGCGTCGATCACATTCCACGAGAACTCAGGTGCGCCGATGACCTGTCGCGGTCCGTCGATGAAATGTGTGCGCAGCGATTCATGCCGCCCGACGACTGCACGCAACGCGGCATGTAGCGCGTCGAAGTCGAGCGCGCCTTCGAGCATCAGCGCGGCCGGCACGTTGTACGCGCCTTCGGCTTGCTCGAATTGCTCGATCACCCACAGCCGCCGCTGTGCGTGCGACAGCTCGTACGACTCCGCGGGCGGGAGCGGCTCGATCGGCGCGAGCGAAGCGCGCACGCGTCCTTCGAGGAGACCCGCGAGCTCGGCGACGGAGGGCGCGGTGAAGAGATCGGCGAGCGAGACGTCGACGGCGAGCTCGCGGCGTATGCGTCCGATGAGGCGCGCGGCCTTCAGACTGTGACCGCCGAGGACGAAGAAACTGTCGTCGCGGCGGACGGGCGTGCGCAGCACGTCGCTCCAGATCGCGAGCAGCGTTTCTTCGATGGCGCTTGCAGGTTTTTCTGCCGGAGCTTCGGACGATGCGAGGAGCGCGAGAAGCGCGCGGTGGTCGAGCTTTCCGTTCGAAGTGAGCGGGCGCTCGGGGACGGAGACGAAGCGCGACGGCACCATGTACTCGGGCAGCGTCTCTGTCAATCGCGCGCGCAGTTCGTGCGCGGCGATCTGCGGTGCGCCGAAGAGAAACGCGGCGAGCTCGACTCCGTCTTCGCCGTCGTGCGGCAGCACCGCCGCGTCGCGGATCGAAGGATGTTCGAGCAGGCGCTGTTCGATCTCGCCGAGCTCGATGCGGAAGCCGCGGACTTTGACCTGCTGATCGATGCGGCCGAGGTATTCGATCTCGGTCGCGTTGATGCGGCGCGCGAGATCGCCGCTTCGATAGAGCGTTCCAGTGCCCGCGAAACGATCGGGAAGAAATCGCTGCGCGTTCAATTCGGGGCGATGCAGGTAGCCGAGGGCGACGCCTTCGCCGGCGACGTAGATCTCGCCGGCGACGCCTGCGGGAACGAGATTGCCGTGGCGGTCGAGCAGGTGAATCTGCCAGCCGGGAATCGGCGTCCCGATCACTGCCGGCATTTGCAGATCGCCAATCGAGAGCGGACGCCAGGTGACGAACACGGTCGTCTCGGTGATGCCGTACATGTTGATGACGCGCGGCCGCGCGTCGCCATGGCGCTCGAACCAGCCGCGCATCGTCGACGGGTCGAGTGCCTCGCCGCCGAAGATGACGAGGCGCAGCGCGAGGTCCGCGCGTTTCGTCGCATCGACGCCATCGAACTGCCGGAACGCGGACGGCGTTTGATTGAGCACGGTCACACGCTCGCGCGCGACGAGCTCATAAAACGCCTCGGTGTTGCGGCTCTGTTCGTGCGTGACGATGACGACGCGTCCGCCGTAGAGCAGCGCGCCCCACAGCTCCCACACGGAAAAATCGAAAGCCGCGGAGTGAAAGAGCGTCCAGACGTCGTGAGAGTCGAAGCGATATTCGGGATGCGTCGACTCGAAGAGGCGGACGACGTTGCGGTGCGTGACGGCGACGCCTTTCGGGACGCCGGTGGAGCCGGAGGTATAGATGATGTAGGCGGTAGAGGAGAGCGGGCGTCCCGCCCGCCCCCGGGGGGCGGGCAAGATGCCCGCTCTCCTTGGCGACGGATAGTCGCGCAGATGCACTTTCGCGCCGCTGTCGGCGAGCATGTGGGCGACGCGCGCCTCGGGGTACGACGGATCGATCGGCAGATACGCGGCGCCGGTTTTGAGGATGCCGAGGATCGTGACGGCGAGGTGTTCTGTGCGATGGCCGGTGAAGGCGACGATGTCGCCGTCGCGCACTTCGTGCTCGTCGATGAGCATTTCGGCGAGTGCGTTCGCTCGCGCGTCGAGGTCGGCGTAGGTGAGCGAGCGGTCTTCGCACGTCACCGCGATCGCGTCGGGTGTGCGCGCGACTTGTTGTTCGAAGCGCGTGACGAGATCGTCGTCGCATGGATTCGCGATCGGTCCGGGGTTGCAGATCTCGACGAGGTACTGCACTTCCTCGGCGGAGAGCATCGCGAAGTGCGCAATTGGGGTGTCGGCCGCAGTGAGCATGCCGTTGAGCAGCACGACGAAATGGCGGGCCATGTTTGCGGCGACGCCGTCGTCGTAGAAAACGTGCACGCGGCGGCGCTCGACGTGGAGGTGCAGCGGCGCGCGGTCGAGTGTTTCGTCGGGCGGTGCGACGCGATCGTCGGAGAACGCAGCATCGAGCAGCGCGTCATCGGTGACGAAGGTGATGCGATGACGAAGGTTGGACTGCATCTCGTCGCGCAGCGATTCGGCGAGCATGCGAAACGTCGTCTGCTCGTCGATGCGCTGCCGGAACCAGACGCGCGGCGCAGCAGCGATCAGCACTTCGTCGTTTTCGCTGTAGCGCGAGAGCAACGCGGCGAAGGCTGCGAGCGACAACAGATACGCGCTGATGTCGGAGTCGTTCGCGGCGCGCTGCAGCGATGCCGCGAGCATTTCGGGGATGTCGACGACTGCTTCGCGGCGTTCACCACCGCGCGGCAACCGCAGCGCGGGCGCGCCGCGCAGTTTGGCGTCCCAATACTCGGCAGCCGCGCCCCGCGCGGCGAGCTCCAGATGGCTCGTGCTCACGCGGCACCTCCGGCGGTGGACTCGAGCAGCTGGCGGCGATCGAGTTTGCCGTTCGACGTCAGCGGTCTTTTTTCGCGCGCGACGAAACGCGACGGGATCATGTACGCGGGGAGCGAGCGGCGGAGGAACTGGCGCAGCTCGCGCGTGCGCGGCGCTTCGGCGCCGAAGAGGAATGCGACGAGCTCGACGCCGTCATTCGTGTTGACCGGCAGCACGGCCGCGTCATTCACCGATGGATGTTCGAGCAGGCAATGCTCGATCTCGCCGAGCTCGATGCGGAAGCCGCGGACTTTGACCTGGTGATCGATGCGGCCGAGGTATTCGAGATCGTTGTCGAAGAGCCGGCGGGCGAGATCGCCGGAGCGATAGAGCGTGCCGCCGCCGGAAAAAGGATCGGGAAGAAATCGCTGCGCGTTCAGCTCGGGGCGATTGAGATAGCCGCGCGCGACACCGTCGCCGCCGACGTGAATCTCGCCCGCGACTCCGCGCGGCACGACGTTGCCCCAGCGATCGAGAAGATGGATGCTCCAGCCGTCCATCGGTCGCCCGATCACGCTGGAGGAGCGGAGATCGGAGCGCGTGATGTCGCGGATCGTCACGTGCACCGTGGTCTCGGTGATGCCGTACATGTTGACCATGCGCGGCACTTCGTCGCCGTGGCGCTCGAACCATTCGCGGAGCGACGACGGATCGAGCATCTCGCCGCCGAAGATGACGTAGCGCAGCGCGAGGCGCGCGCGCTCTTCGCGATCGACGGCGTCGAATTGCCGGAACGCCGACGGCGTCTGATTGAGCACGGTGACGCGCTCGCGCCGCACAAGGTCGTACACCGCCTGCGGATCGCGGCTGACGACGGACGGCGGGATGACAAGCCGGGCGCCGTACAGGAGCGCGCCCCACATCTCCCACACCGAGAAGTCGAACGCCGGCGAATGAAAGAGCAGCCAGACGTCGTCGCTGCGGAAGCCATACACGGGATCGGTCGACTCGAGGAGACGCGCGACGTTGCGATGCGTCAGCAGCACGCCTTTCGGCACGCCGGTCGAACCGGAGGTGTAGATGGTGTAGGCGAGACGCTCGATCGAGCGCGAGCAATTTTCGGGAAGCGATCGCCACGGACGCTCGGCGATCGTGTGCACGTCGATGCCTTCGTACTCGGAGAGAAACGGCGGCTCGGAGAGCAGCAGCTTCGCGCCGCTGTCGCGCAGCATGTGCTCGACGCGCGCCTTCGGATACGCGGGATCGATCGGCAGATACGCCGCGCCGGTCTTCATGATCGCGAGGATCGTGAGAACGACCCACTCGGAGCGCTCGAGCAGAATGGCGGCGAGGTCGCCTTCGTGCAGGCCGTGATCGAGCGCGAGCGCGGCACCGAGCGTCGAGGCGACGGCGTCGAGCTGCGCGTAGGTGACCGAGCGTCCTTCGCAGGTCAGCGCGACGGCGTGCGGCGTCGCTGCTGCGCGCACTTCAAAACGGCTGACGAGATCGTCGTCGCTGGTAATGGCGATCGCCGGCGGATTGCACGTTTCGATCAGCTCGCGCTTCTCGTTCTCGTCGAGCAGCTCGAACTTTGCAACGAGCGCGTGCGGATCGCGGAGCAGTGCTTCGAGCGTGCGCGCGTAGTGGCGCGCGAATTGTTCGAGGAACGGCAGTGGATACGCATCGGCGGTGAACGAACAGCGTTGGCCGTCGATGTGAATCGCCGGCTGCGCGTCGACGGGGATCGCGGTTCCAATCGATTCGATCAGGTGCGCGAACGAAGTGGTCTCATCGACATTCGCGATCGCGCAGTCCTCGAGCAATCCGTAGCGCGCGAGGAGCGCGAGATACGCGGCGGCGAGCTGCGGCGGTGTGGCGCCTTCAACAACATCGATGGTGATGCTCATAGACGGAACGACGCCTCGAGCCGGATGCTCGCGGCGCTCCTTTCGCTGTCGGTGGTGAGGTCGATGGATGCGATCGCGCTGTCGGGATTCGCGGTGACGCCGCGCAGGAGCGCGGCGAAGCGCTGCTGCATGAGCGCCATCGTTTCGGGGCGGAAGAGCGCGGTGTCGTAGTCGAGATCGAGACGCAATGACCGCTCTTGAGCAGGCTTCCCAGCCTGGCGTTCTTCGATGAAATGAAACAGCAGATCGAAGAGGCTCGTGCGCTGCGGCAGGTCGATGCGCGTCAGCGTGACGTCGCCGAAATCGAACTGCTCGCCTTCGACGTCATCCGACGTGACGATCACGTCGAAGAGCGGCGTACGGCTCCAGTCGCGACGCAGGTCCAGCTGTTCGACGATGAGGTCGAGCGGATAGTCGCCGTGCGCGAATCCGTCGACGGCATTGCGGCGGACGCGATCGAGAAGGCGGCGGAACGTCCAGCCGCCGCGCACTTCGTCGCGCAGCGGGAGCGTGTTGACGAAGAGTCCGATCTGATGATCGAGCTCGGGCCGTCCACGTCCGCTGACCGGAACGCCGGTGACGATGTCTTCGTCACCAATCAGCCGATGCAGCAGCGCTTTCACGCCAGCGAGCAGCACGATGAAGGCGCTCGTGCCGGCGTCGCTCGCGAGCGCGCGAATCGCGGACGCGAGCCCGTCGTCGAACGGCATGCGCATCCGGCTTCCGTCGTACTTGCGCACCATCGGCCGCGGCGAATCGGTGCGCAGCGAGAGTCGCGGCACGCTCTGCGCGAAGCGCGAGAGCCAATAGCGGCGGCCTTCGTCGTCCCTCGCGGCGGTCTCGTTCTGCCAGACCGCGAAGTCGCGATATTGAATGGGAAGCGGCGGCAGCTCCGACGGTGCGGCGCCGCGATAGAGCGCAGCGAGCTCGCGCACGAGCACGCCCGCGGACCAGCCGTCGGCGTTGATGTGATCGAGCGTGAGGTGCAGCGCGTGGCGCTGCGGCGAGATTTTTTCGAGAAGAAGCTGCGGCCGCACGTCGCCCACACGCTGCCGCGGCTCGCCGTCGACGGTGACGAACTCGGTGCGCAGCGACTCGTGGCGCTCGACGACGACGTCGAACGCGTGCTGCAATCGTGCGACGTCGAGCGGGCCATCGAGCCATGCCGCGAGCGGGATGTCGTACGCGGTCATTGACGGGTCGAGCTGCTGTGCGAGCCAGATCCGTTTCTGCGCGTGCGAGAGCGGATAGTGTTCCTGCAGCGGCGCGCGCGGAATCGGCGGATGTTCGGACGACGCGCGTCCTTCTAGGAAACGCGCGAGCGAGCGAAGCGTCGGATGTTCGAACAGCTCGCGCAGTTCGAGGTCGATGCTCAGTTCCTGGCGCACGCGCGCGACGAGTTGCGCGGCCTGGATGCTTTGACCGCCGAGGGACGTGAACGCGTCATTGGGATCGCAGCTCGCGATGCGCAGCACGGAATTCCAAAACGGTGCGAGGCGGCGTTCGAGAAGTGACTGCGGTTCGTCGCTGCCGCTTTCGAGCGCGCCATCGATTTCGAACCATGCCGGAATGAAGTGCGGCGGCGCGATGTCGCGCATCGCGCGACGCAAACTCGCAGCGGTCATCGAGTCCGGGAGTGCGACGGATGCGATCAACTCGCCGGCGTCGTTCACGCTCGCGCGCGCGCTGAGCGCGAAGCGGCGCAGCAGCGACTCGACGACGGCGAGATTCACGCGGCGGCCGTTCATGAGCGCGCGGCGCTCTTTGCGTCCGCGCCACTCGATGCTGCTGTCGGCGCATTCGCGGACGAGATCGCCCGTGTCCTTCCACTCCCCTTCCACGCCGCGTGGCACGGGACGGCCCGCGTCATCGCGCACGTCGCCGGCGTCGCAGATCGGAATCGCGAACGCATTTTCACTTCCGGCCGCGGGATCGGAGAGCGCGATGAGAATGCGTCGATAGGCATCGCTCCACGCGTGTGTGACTCGATCGTCGATGAGCGCGCGGCGATAATCGAATTCGATGGCGAGGCGATCGCCGAAGTCGATGAGGTTCGCGAAGAGATCGACCTTCGCGTCACCGATCGGCGCGGTGAGCACCGTCATCGGGAAGCCAGCAAACGTATTCATCGCCGGCGCGCGATCCATGTTGAACATCGCGCGCAACGGCGGCGCGGTCCAGCGCGTGCCGCCGTGCGCGTGCATTTCCATGAGCGCGCGCCGCGATTCGGCGACGAGATGATCGAGCGTGCAGTCCGCGTCGAGATCGCAGACGACCGGCATGATCGTCGTGCACTGGCCTGCGAGCTGGACGGCACCCATCGCGGCCTGTCCAGAGAGCGGAATGCCGGTGACGAAATTTCGCTGATCGCTCACGCGCGCGAGCAGCAGCTCGAAGCCGGCGAACATCGTCATCACCAGCGTCGCGCCGCGCTGGCGCGAGACATTTTTCAAATCGCGGTAGAGCTCGCCGCCGATCTCGAACGCATGCCGCCCGCCCGCCACGCCCTCCGCGATCCACGGGCCGGGCAGTTCGAGCGCGGGCGCGCTCACGCTGCGCGTTTCCGCGCGCCGCGAAGTGTGCCATTCAAGAAATGCGCGCAGCGGCGTCGCGGGCGGCAACTGCTTGCCTTCGTACAGCGCGGACAGCTCTTCGATGAAGAGACCGAGGGACCAGCCGTTGGCGATGATGTGATGCGCGACGACGTAGAGGCGGCCGTCGCGAAGGAGCGCCACGCGCCACAGCGGGCCCTGATGCAAATTTGATGGTCTCAGATCGAAGGGACGCAGCAGCGCCGCATCGTCGTCCGCGACTTCGAAGGGTGCGTCGATGGACGGCGCGATGCGCTGCGTCTCGCCGTCGATTTGCATCACGCGCAACGTGTCGTGACGCGTGGCGAGCGATTGCACGGCCGCGCGCAGGCGCTCTTCGGACAGGCAGGATTGACTGTCCCCTACCTGCAGCAGCACGGCTTCGTTGTACGCCGTCGATGCGGGATCGAGCTGCGCGGCGGCCCAGAGCTCTTTCTGTTCTTCGGTGAGCGGAAGGATTTCGAATTCGCGTGCGCGATGCATCAGCGCCGTCAGCGACTCCAGGCCGCGCATCGTGGTGTCGAAGTCGAGACCGAAGTCGATGAGGCATCCCAGCTCGTCGACGCCGATCTCGCGCAGGCGGCGCACCATCGGCAAACACGAATCGACGCTGCCGATGAGGGAGCTGGTGTCGAGGTAGCGGTCGAGCGCGCGATCAAGGATCGGATCGACGTCGCTGCCGTTCGCCGAGAGACCGAGGCTGGAGAGGAGTTGATTGCGGAGGAAGAGCGAGCTGCGGAGATAGGACTTCAGCGGCTCGTGCACGATCGCGCGCGCGGTCGCGACGTCATCGGCGAGGAACGTGTGCAGCATGCAGGTCACGTGGCCCGGGCCGCGATGGCCGCTCTTTGCACGCGCGTCCCGATAGAGCTGCAGTTTCTCCGCGAGCTGCTCGACGGTTTGTCCTTCGAGATACGTCAGGAGATTCGCGCCCTGCTCGCCGGCGATCCGGAACGTCTCCGGATTTCCGGGCGCGACGTACCAGACGGGAAGCTCGCGCTGGATCGGACGCGGATGCAGCTCGATCTGCACCGGCTCCCCTTTTCCTCCGCGGCGCGTGATCGTCTCGCCGCGCCACAAACGCCGTACGACGTCGAGGTGCTCGGGGAAGAGGCGCGCGCGATCTTCGAACGAGTCGGGTGCGAGCGCGAAGTCATTCGAGTTCCACCCGAGTGCGAGCGCGAGATCGACGCGGCCATGCGAGAGGTTGTCGACGAGTGACCAGTTCTCCGCGAAGCGAACGGGATCGTGCAGCAGCAGCACGGTGCTGCCGGCGCGGATGCGGATGTTGCTGGTGATCGTCGCCAGCGCCGCGCTGGTGACCGCGGGGTTCGGATAGAGGCCGCCGAAATCGTGGAAGTGACGCTCGGGCGTCCACACCGCGGCATAGCCGTTTTGGTCGGCGTATTTGGCGGCTTCCAGGAGGAGGCGGTATTTGTTTTCACCGGTGTTGTCGGTGCTGGAGAAGAAGAAGAGGGAGAACTCAGTAGTAGGACTTGTAGGACGGATAGGACTGGTAGGACTGATAGGACGGGTGCGTGCGGCGATGACGCCGCCTTCGCGGAGGGCGCGGACGGAGTCGACCACGGCTTCGTACAAGCGCTCGATGTCTTCTTCGGTGTGAGCGGTCGACAGAAAACAATTGCGGCCTTCCCAGATATAGAAGCCGCGTTTGATCAGATGGAAGAAGAGGAGCTCGATGTCGCCGCGGAGGACGAAGCGGAACAACGATCCAAACCAGGCCATGCGGATCGGGACTTCTTCTTCTTCGAAGAAGCGATTGAGTCGTCCGCACAATGCGGCGTTACGGCGGTTGAGCGTCTGCTGCAGCGCCGGACCTTCTTCTTTGAGCCGCGCGAGCACTGCTCGCATCGCCGCAAGCGTGAGCGGGTGATGGCAGAACGTGCCGGCGACGAAGGTGTTGCGTTTTTTCGGATAGGAGTCGTCGCCGTACGACCACGCGCCGCCGTCGACGGCATCCATGAATTCCGCTTTCCCGGCGACGAGGCCGATCGGCATTCCGCCGCCGACAACTTTGCCGTACGTGGCGAGATCGGCGCGCACGCCGAAGTAGCCCTGCGCGCCTTGCGGATGGCAGCGGAATCCGGTGACCACCTCGTCGAAGATCAGCCCGGTGCCGCTCTTCGCCGTGATCTCGCGCAACGCGCGGAGAAACTCGGTCGGACGAAGATCGGGTCGCCGGCTCTGCACCGGCTCGACGAGCACCGCCGCGAGCTCATTGCCCTGCGCGCGAATGATCTCCAGCGACTCGGGATCGTCGTAGCGAAGGACGAGCACGTCGTTGACCATCCCCTGCGTGGTGCCGGGCGCGCCGGGCACGGTCTGCAGCACGCCGTCGCGCACGACGCGCAGCGCGAGGATGCCGTCGAACGATCCGTGATACGAGCCTTCGAAGATGACGACGCGGTTGCGCTGCGTGACCGTACGCGCGATGCGCAACGCGACCATCACCGCTTCGGTTCCGCTGTTGTAGAACGCAACGCGCTCGTTCCCCGTCAGCTCGCAGAACGCTTCGGCGACTTCGCCGGCGAGGTGATACATCGGTCCGAGCGGAAACCCATTCGCCAGCTCGCTCTCGACCGCTTCGCGAATGAACGACGCGTTGTGTCCGAACAGGTGAACGCCGAATCCCATCGTGAAGTCGATGAGCTCCCGTCCTCCTCGGCTGCGAATGCGCGCCCCATCCGCCGACTCGGCGACGACCTGGTAGATCATCTCCTTCCACGACGGCCTGAATCCGGCGACGTTGCGGTTGTTCGCAAAGTGCGCCCGATGGCGCTGCGTCTCTTCTTTCGACGGGGCGGTGACGTCGCAGAAGTCGCGCGCGAGTGTTTCGAGATGCTGTTTTTGGCGAACGTCCCGGGAGTCGTCGGTCTGCGTTTGGATCTGTTTGTAGGGGATGAAGACGTCGGGGCGCGGCGTCGCTGCGACCTCGATGCGAGGGAGCACGTGCTGGGTGCTGGGTGCTGGGTGCTGCGTGGTCTCGGCGAGAAAGGCGCCGATCTTCGAGATCGTCGTCAGTCGCTCGAAGAATTCGCTGATCGGGATCTCGATGCCGAATCGCTGGGTGATCTGATGTCGTGTTTGCATCAGCATCAGCGAGTCGACGCCGAGCTCGAGGAGGTTAGCGTCGCGCGCGACCGACTCGAGGCCGGTGGCTTCGCGGATGATCGCGTCGAGCCGCGCGGCGATCTCGCCGGCGTTTGCGGGAGTTGCGGGTGTCGTAGGCATGCTGGTCTCCGGGGGCGCAGCGAAGGCGATGTAGCGTTTGCGGTCGAAGCGATAGGCCGGCAGATCGACGTGACGGCGCGGGGCGCCATGTCGAGTCCAATCGATGGCGAGTCCGTGCGTGAAGAGCGTCGCGAGCGCGAGGGCGAGAGCACGTTCTGCGGTGGTCTCTTTACGCAGCGAAGCGACCCACGCGCCGTCATCGTCGATCTGCCGGCCCAACGCGCACAGCACAGGCGATGGGCCGATTTCGAGAAATGCAGTGATGCCGCGCGCACGCAGCGCGCGAACGGAATCCATGAAGCGGACAGGACGCAGCAGATGCTCGCGCCAATACGCCGCATCCGGCGCGCCGCTCATCGCCTCGGCCGTGACGTTGGAGATGAGCGGAATCTTCGGCGCATGCATGCGCATCGACGCGGCGGCGCTTTCGACGGCGGACGCGGCGTCGCGCATCAGCGGCGAATGAAATGCGTGCGACACCGCGAGGCGTCGCGCGTGAAGGCCGCGCTCGGCGAGTGTCGCGGCGAGTCGGTCGAGCGCGGCGATTTCGCCGGCGACGACAGTGGCGCGCGGCGCGTTGATCGCGGCAATGGCCAGAGATTCATCGAGCAGCGGCGCGATTGCGTCGACTCCGTCGAGCACCGACAACATCCCGCCGACGCGCGGCAGCGCGTGCATCGCCTTCGCGCGCGCGGCGACGAGACGGCACGCGTCTTCGAGCGTGAGCACGCCCGCCACCGCGGCCGCGGTGTACTCGCCGATACTGTGGCCGATCACGGCCGACGGCTCGACGCCGCGGCTGCGCCACAGCTCCGCGAGCGCGTAGCCGACGGCGAACAGCGCCGGCTGCGTGTAGAGCGTGTCGTCGAGATCGCCCGCGCCGCGATAGATGACGTCGGCGACCGGGATGCCGAGGTGCGACTCGCATTCGTCGAAACGCGCGCGGAAGAACGGCTCGCGCTCGTAGAGATCGCGCGCCATGTTCGGGTACTGCGAGCCCTGTCCGGTGAAGACGAACGCGAGCCGCGGTGCGTCTGTCGCGCGAGCAGCTGCGATTGTCGTGAGCGATCGATCGGAGTGGACAACGAGCGCGGCGCGATGCGCAAAGTGCGCGCGCGCGACGCGCGATGCCGCGCAAATTTCGGCGACGGCGTCCGGCTGTTCGTCGAGCTGCGCTTTGTACGCGTCGACGAGCTGTTGCAGCGATGCTTCGCTCTTCGCGCTGACGAGGAGCAGGTCGTCGTCGCGTTTCGGAAGCGATTCTTCGATCGCCGCCGGCGCTTCTTCGAGGATGACGTGCGCGTTCGTGCCGCCGAATCCGAATCCGCTCACGCCCGCGCGCAGCGGTGAGCCGTCGCGCTCCCACGGCGTCGCTTGCAGCGGCACGCGGAACGGCAGCGCGTTCCAGTCGACGTGCGGCGTGGGCGTCTTCAGATGGAGGTGCGGCGGGATGGAGCGGTGCTGCAGCGCAAGGACGGCTTTGAGAACTCCCGCCATTCCGGCGGCGGTCTCGAGATGTCCGAGGTTGGTCTTGACCGAGCCGATGAAGAGAGGAGTGGCGCGATTGCGCGCGAAGACACTCGCCAGCGCTTCGAGCTCGATCGGATCGCCGAGGGGTGTGCCGGTGCCGTGCGTTTCGATGTAGCTGATGTCGTGCGGCGTGACGCCTGCGCGCGCGAGCGCGGCGCGCACGACCGCCTCCTGCGCGAGCAGGTTCGGCGCGGTCATGCCGTTGCTGCGTCCGTCCTGGTTCACGGCCGAGCCGCGAATCAATCCGTGGATGTGATTGCCGTCGCGCTGCGCGTCGGAAAGGCGCCGCAACAGCAACAGTCCGCCGCCTTCGGAGCGCACGAATCCGTTCGCGCCGGCGTCAAACGTGCGGCAGTGGCCGTCCGGCGAGAGCGCGCGCATTTTCGAAAAACAGATGTGTCCCTGCGGCGTGAGAATCACGTTCACGCCGGCGGCGAGCGCCCAGTCGGTCGTGCCTTCGCGCAGACTCGCGCACGCGAGATCGATCGCGACGAGTGATGACGAGCACGCGGTGTCGACGGCCATCGCCGGCCCGTGCAGATCGAACGTGTAGGCGATGCGTCCCGCGGCGGTGCTGCCGATCAAGCCGGTGACGTCGTACGCGCCGATGCGCGACGGATCGCCGCTGTGCAGCCGCGCCTGCGCGTAGTCGGCGGCGGAGATGCCGACGAAGACGCCGGCCTGCGCGCCGCGCAATTTGTCGGCTGGAACGCCGGCGTGCTCGATCGCTTCCCACGCCAGCTCGAGAAGCAGTCGCTGCTGCGGATCGAGCGCCATCGCCTCGAGCGGCGTGATGCCGAAGAACGCGGCGTCGAATGCGTACACGTCGTCGTCGAGGAATCCGCCCGCGCGCGTGTACGCCTTTCCTGCCGCGTCGGGATTCGCGTCGAAGAACTCGTCAACGTTCCATCGTGAGCGCGGCACTTCGCCGATCGCCTCGACGCCGTTTTCGAGCAGCCGCCAGAAGTCGCGCGGCGTGCGCACGCCGCCAGGGAAGCGGCACGACATGCCGACGATCGCGACCGGCTCACCTCTGTCAGGGAAAGCATCGCGCCGAAGCTGCGCGTTCTCGCGCTCCAGCTCTTCGATGCGCACGAGCGCTTTCTTCACCGCGCTCAGCTCGCTCATCGCATCTTCTCCAGGAGCAGCCGCTCCGCTTCTTCTTCGCTGAGCGCGTCGATGAACGCGTTGCCGGTTTCCGCCGCCGGCTCGTCAGGAACGAGCTGACGGAGGATGAACGTCGACAGATCGGCCACGGTCGGGTGTGCCCAAAATGTGGTCACCGGAATCGTGATGCCGATGGAATCGCGGAGACGGTTCTTGAGCTGCAGCGCCATCAGCGAGTCAATGCCGAGCTGTTTGAACGGCGTGTCGCGATCGACTTCGGACGGCCGCGCGCGCAGCACGGCCGCTGCATTCGCGACGACGTGCGCTTCGACGGCGCGCACGCGCTCGTCGGGATCGGTCATACGCACGATCTCCGACGCAAAGTCCGATCGTGTGGCGCAGGCTTTCCAGCCTGCGACCTCCGCGACCAGCGGATCAATCGCGCCTACGCCGTGCAGGTCGACGCCTACGACGCGCGTGCGATTCTCGAGGATCGCCGCTTCGATGAGATCGACCGCGTCGTCGACGGTGAGCGGACGGATCGCCTGCAACGCGTCGATGCGCGCGCGATCGCCGCGCGATGCGGCGAGACCGATACCGGCGACTGGTCCGAGGTCGATCGTCGTGGCGGAGAGACCGCGGCGACGGCGTTCGAGCATCAGCGCATCGACGTACGCGCTCGCGGCGGCGTAATTCGCTTGCCCCGCCGGCGCGAAGAGCGCAGCAGCGGAGGAGACGCAGACGAAGAAGTCGAGCGGGAGATCGGCGAAGAAACGGGCGGCTGCTTTCGGCGCGAAGACGCGCGCGATGCGCTCGTCGTCGAGCTGCAGGAGCGGCGCGTCGTCGAGAACGCCCGCGCAGTGGATGATGCCGCGCAGAGGAGCGTTCGCGAGAATCGCGTCGATCGTGCGCTCGTCGGCGATGTCGCCCTGGATGTCGGCGCTCGCGTTGCGCGCGACGGTGAGCACGCGGCGCGCGCCGCGCTCGAGGAGACGCTTCTTCATCGCCGAGCCGATCGCGCCGGTGCCGCCGGTGATGACGTACGTGCCGTCGCCGCGCACGAGCGCGGGCTCGACGCGCGGCGTGCCTTCGCGCGGAAGCACGACGATCTTTCCGATCGACGCGCCGCCGGCCATGCGATGGAACGCATCGACGGTCTCGCTGATCGGGAACATTTGCACGGGCAGGCGCGGCAGCGTTCCGTTCGCGACGTCGGAGAGCGCGGAGGCGATCAGCTCGCGCAGCACGACGGGACGATCGTTCGCCAGCGCATCAAGATCGACGACGAAGAACGCTCCGTTGGCGGCGGTGATGTTCGCGGCGTCGTCTTCTTTCCAGCGCTTGCCGATCTCGACGAAGCGTCCGCCCGGCGCGAGCATGCGCAGCGACGCGCATCGTGCGTCGCCGGTGAGCGAGTTGAGGACGACGTCGACTGCGCCGATTGACTCGAAGTCCGTCGAGTGCGAGTCGAAGACGTGCTTCACGCCGCGCGCGCGCAGCAGCTCGCGTTTCTGTTCGCTTCCCGCGGTCGCGAAAATCTCCGCGCCGATCGACTGTGCGATCGCGACCGCGGCGAGTCCGACGCCGCCCGCCGCGGAATGAATCAGCACGCGCTCGCCGGCGCGGAGCTGCGCGAGATGGCGCAGCGACCACGCCGCCGTGGCGTACGCGACCGGCAGCGCGGCCGCGTCTTCAAACGAAAGCGACGGCGGCTTCGCGCAGAGCAATTCCGCGCGCGCGATGACGTCGGTTGCCAGCGCGTCTTCGGCGATGCCGACGACTTCCTCACCCGTCGCGGCGACGACGCCGGAGAACTCCATGCCCAGCGTGCGGAAGCCGTTCGGATAGCCGGGGTAGGCGCCGAGGGCGGAGAGGATGTTGAGGAAGTTGAGGGCGCAGGCGTGGACATGGACGTGTGTTTCGCCTTGCGGCTTTGGTTGTTCTTTGAAGACGATGCGGTCGATTACGCCTGGTCGGTCAATGCATGCTTTGAAGGCCGCCGCCCCGGGCGCGGGAGCGGGCGCGGGCTCGGGCGCGGGGATGAGGCGTTGTGTGAAGGCTCTTCCGTTGCGAATTGCGATCAAGGGTTCATTCGTTCGCGGGATGGCACGCCAGTCGATGTCCGCCGGATGTTTTGGCAGGTCGATCGCGCATGGGGAGAGCTCGGGGTGTTCGGATGCGAACGTGCGCACCACGGCGGCGAGCGCGGCCTGGATCGGGTTGCATTCTTCGTTTTCGATTGCGTGCGCGCCGCGGGTGATGACGACGATGCGCGGGAACGGGCTCCAGGAAATGCGCGCGACCGTCTGCAGGAAGCGGACGAGCGTCGCTGTCGCTTGCAGGACGTCTTCGTTCGCGGGCGCTTCGTACGCGATCGTGACCGCGGTGTTGCGCTGCGCGATTGCGCGCAGCTCGAGATCGGCGGTCACCCACACGAGCTGCGGCGCATCACCTGCCGGCTCGATCGGGCGCCACGCGATTTCGTACATCAGCGAGCGCGTCTCGCGCTCCTCGGCTGCGCGCAGGATTGCGCCGCGTGCGATGAGCGCGTTCGCGACCTTGACGTCGCCGCGGATCTCGTCGCGTTCGCGCGCGAACGTCACTTCGACTTGCAGCTCGCCGCCGAACGCGGCGCGATCGATGATCAGTTCTTCGATCGAGACCGGGACGAACGTGCGCGACTCGCGCGGGAGCAGCGGATGGAACGCGGCATCGAGTTGCGGGACGAATTCGCCTGCGGCCACGCGCGCTTGCGCGAAGTGGTCGCCGCGCGTGAGATGCGTCAGCAGCTGAAACGCGGGGCCGTAGGACGTCGACTCGTAGAACGTGCCGATCAATTCCGCGCCCGAGCCCGCGCCCGCTTCCGCGCCCGGGGTGGGGGCGCAAGAAACGTAGCCCTGCATATAAAGCCGCCACCCCTCCCCCTCCCTCGCGTACGCGCGCACGCGGCCCTCGCGCGTGATCTCGAGTTGGACGCGGCGTTTTTCGTTGAGCACGAGCGGCTCGAGGAACTCGAGCTTGCGCAGCGCGTTTGACTCGGGGGCGGCGGTGAGGATGAGATCGATCCACGCGGCGGCGGGGAACACGATCGCGTCACCGACGCGGTGGTCGGCGAGCCATGGCGTATCGTCGGCGCTGATCTCCGTTTCGAAAATGCGCGCGCCGTCGGATGCGCGCGTGATCACGCTCGGCCCTGCGGCGGCGCGCGGCGCTTCGTCGAGCCAGAAGCGCTCGCGCTGCCAGGCGTAGCGCGGGAGTGTTGCAATGCGTCGCGGCGGAGGGACGAGCGCGTTCCAGTTCACGTCGGCGACGCATGCCACCGCGGCAACGTTGCGCGCGAATGCGAGTTGCTCGTCGGTATCGCGACGCAGTGAGCCGAAGGCGTGCGCATTGATGGCCGCGGTCAGGACGGGATGTGGCGACAGCTCGATGAACAAGCGCTCGCCGCGCGCGATGAGGCGCTCGATCGCCGGCGCGAAGAGGACGGGCTCGCGCAGGTTGCGGACCCAGTAGCGCGCGTCGAGCACGTCGCCCGCGATCACGCGGCCGAGGACCGTCGATTCCATTTCGATCGTCGGCGCGTTCGGCGCGAGATCGCGCAGCGCATCGAGCAGCTCGTCGCGCAGCGGATCCATCTGCGGGCTGTGCGACGCGACGTCGACCTGGATGCGGCGGCAGTCGATGCCGCGCGCGGAGAGCTGCGCTGTCAGTGCCCGCAGCGTTTCTTCGTCGCCGGAGAGGACCGTCGACTCACGGCTGTTGATGACGGCGATGGAGACGCGGTCTTCGAGTCCGCGAATCGCGTCGCGCGCGGCTTCGGCCGAAAGCTCGACCGAGTACATCGTCCCCTTTCCGCTCGCGCGGCGGATGATGCGGCTGCGCCTGCAGATGATGCGCGCCGCGTCTTCGAAGGAGAGGATGCCGGCGAGATGCGCGGCCGCGATCTCACCCATGCTGTGCCCCACCACCGCCGCCGGCTCCACTCCTCGGCTGCGCCACATGCGCGCGAGCGCGACGCCGAACGCGAAGAGCGCCGGCTGCACGCGATCGATGCCCGACGCGCAGTCGAAACCGTCGCGGATCGCATCGACGAGACTCCAGTCGACATGCGCGCGGAACGCGGCGTCGCATTCTTCGATCACGACGCGGAACAGCACATCATTCGCGTACAGCGCGCGGCCCATGCCGTTCCACTGGCCGCCCTGTCCCGGAAAGACGAACACCGCTTTGCGCGATTGCGCCGGCGCGTCCGGCAGCGTCGCGACTTCGAGCTCGCGCAAGAGCGCTTCGCGCGACTCGCCGGCGACGGCGAGTCGATACGGATGATGCGTGCGTTTGTGCGTGGCGGTGGCAATGACGTCGGCGAGGTCTTGCGTGTCGGTCGTAAGGAACTCGAGCCACGAGTCGCGCGTAGCGGCGAGCGCTTCGCGCGATTTGGCGGAAATCGTGAGGATTGATGGCGGATCGCACATGGCGGAGGGCAGATGCGGCATCGTGTGGCTCGCCACGATTGCGTGGGCATTCGTTCCGCTGAAGCCGAAGCTGCTCACTCCGGCGATGCGTTGCTCACTCGTCCACGCAGTCGTTTCCGTCGGCACGGTGAGCGCTCGCTCGCGCCACGCGAAGTGGGGTGTGGGGCGGGTGTGGTGAAGGTTGGCCGGGATGACGCCGTCGCGGACGGCGAGGACGGCTTTCAGGAGGCCCGCAATTCCGGCGGCGGACTCGAGGTGGCCGAGGTTTGACTTCACGGAGCCGACGCGCAGCGCGCGGTCGCGACCGCCGTAGACGTTCGCGAGCGCGTTGAGCTCCTGCGGATCGCCGAGCGGTGTTCCGGTGCCGTGCGCTTCGACGTAGCCGACGTCGCGCGGCTCGGCGTTCGCGGCCGCGAGCGCGGCGCGAATCACCTGCTCCTGCGCGAGGCCATTCGGCGCGGTGAGGCCGTTGCTCGCGCCGTCCTGATTGATCGCGCTGCCGCGCAGCACCGCGAGAATCGGATCGCCGTTCGCCTGCGCGTCGGTGAGGCGCTTCATCACGATGAGCGCGCAGCCTTCGCCGCGTACGTAGCCGTCCGCCGATTCGTCGAACACTTTGCATTTGCCGTCCGCGGCCATCGCGTTGAGCCGCTGGAAACCGGCGTGCACCTCGGGCGAGAGGATGAGATTCACGCCGCCCGCGAGTGCGACCGTGCATTCGCGCGCGCGCAGACTCTGCGCGGCGAGATGCACGGCCACGAGCGACGACGAGCAGGCGGTGTCGACCGCGAGACACGGTCCTTGAAATCCGTAGACGTACGAGATGCGGCCCGCGGCCGTGCTCATCGCCGATCCGGTCAGCGCATACGCGTCGACGCGCTTCGCGTCGCGCGAGCGCAGATGGCGGTTCGCGTAGTCGACGTTCGAGATACCGACGAACACGCCGGTCGCGCTGCCCGCGAGCTCGGCGGGAACGAGTCCAGCGTTTTCGAGCGCTTCCCAGCTGACTTCGAGCAGCAGCCGCTGTTGCGGATCGATCGCCTGCGCTTCGACGGCGGAGACCGCGAAGAAGCGGTGATCGAATCCGTCGATGTTGTCGAGAAATGATCCCCAGCGCGCGTCGCGATGCTGCGTTACGTCCCATCGCTCGGCCGGCACTTCGCCGGGCGCGTCGAGTTTGTTCGCGAGCGCGCGCGCGAACGAGGCGAGATCGACGATGCCGCCGGGGAAGCGCAGCGCGGCGGAGACGATGGCGATCGGCTCGTGATGTCTGCGATTGACGACCGGCCCCGAGGCGGGCGCCGCTCCACTGGAGATGTAATTCGCGATCGCGCGCAGCGTCGGATAGTCGAACGCGAGTGAGACGGGAACGTCGCCCTCGACGAGCTGGCTCACGCGTCGTGCGAGCTCCGCGGCTTGCATCGACGACATCCCCTGCTCCGCGAGCGCGACGTCGACGGCAACTTCGCGGCCGAGCAGCTCCGATGCGATCGCAGTGAGTTGCGGCAGAAGAGACCGATCGGCACTTCGCGCTTCCCGAGTGTTCCGCAGCTCCTCTTCGATCGCATCGAACCGGCCCGCCGCGCATTCGCCCGCCAGCTCGCGCCGCCGCACTTTTCCGCTCGTCGTCTTCGGAATGCGCGCGACCGGGATCACGCGATCGACGACCAACCCGCTCTCCGCGGCGACGCGCCGCCGCACAGCATCGGCGATCGCGTGGAACGGCGCGAGCGCGCCTTTGTGGCGGACGAAGAACACGAGGTCCTCGCGCGTGCCGTCGCGGCGCGGAACGCCGGCGGCGACGACTTCGCCGAGGTCGATGCCGGCGATGCCTTCGACGAGACGCTCGAGATCGTGCGGGTAGTAGTTCGCGCCGTTGACGAAGATCAGATCCCTCGCGCGGCCGGTGATGACGAGTTGTCCGTCGTCGTCGAAAAATCCGAGGTCGCCGGTGTCGAGCCAGCCGTCGTGCAATGCGGCTGCAGTCGCTGCGGCGTCGCTGTAGTAGCCGCGCGTGATCGACGGACCGCGCACCTCGATGCGTCCGATGCGGCGCGGGCCGGTGATACGAACGTCGATGCCCGCGAGCGGACGTCCGACGACGACGAGATCGATCGCGTCGGCATCATCACTCTCCACCACTTCGTCGCGCGCGAGCCCTTCGCGCGACGCGCGGATCGTCGTCACCGGCTCTCCCGGTTTGGTCAGGGCGACGAGCAGCGTCGCTTCGGCGAGACCGTAGCCGGGGAGAATCGCGTGCGGCGGGAAGCCGTACGGCGCGAGCGTTTCCGCGAAGCGGCGGCAGAGCGGCGCGGAGATCGGCTCGGCGCCGTTGAAGATGATGCGGATCGACGAGAGGTCCCACGCGTCCGCGGCATCGGCGCGGAACGCGGAGAGGAAGTAGTGGTAGCCGAAGTTCGGCGAGTAAAGCACCGTCGCGCGGTGCTCGGACGTCTTCTTCATCCACAACAGCGGCCGGCGGATGAAGAGCGACGTCGGCATCAGGATCTGTTCGAGATTGGCGACGATGCCGAGGATGTGAAAGCCGACGAGTCCCATGTCGTGCGTCAGCGGCATCCACGAGAGGAGGCGATCGGCGGGGCCGCATTCGCTGTGCGCGGCCATGTCCGCGGCATTGCGCCGCAGCGCCGCATGGGTCACGGTCACGCCTTTCGGGGTGCCGGTCGATCCCGACGAGAACTGCACGAGCGCAATCGATGTCGGGTCGATCGTCTCCGGCATGTCCGCGAGCGGCGCGCCGTCATCGGGGATCGTGGCATCGAGCACGCGCCCGTCGAAAGACTCCGCGACTTGCGCGCGTGTGGTCGCAATCCACGGCCGTCGCAGCCGCGCGCGCACGTTCTCGAGCTTGCGCACGTGTTCGGGCGAGCTGCCCGCGGTCAGCGGGACGGCGATGAGCTTCCCGAGAAAACACGCCCACAACGCGGCAACGAATTCCTGCGACGACTCGAGGTGCAGCACGACTTCGTCGCCGGCGACCGCACCCTCCGCGTTCCACCGCGCGAGCAGCGCGAGCGCGTTGCGGCGAAGCTGCGCGTACGACGAGAAGCGCTCGTCGTCGTCGCGCTCGATAAAACGGATCCCGCGCTCGCCGCGCGCGGCGATCTCGAGAGAGTCGATGACGGTGAGCTCGCGCACGATCAGGGACCTCCCAGCGTGCGCATGACGATCGCGAACGCGATGAAGACGAGCGCGCGGACAAAAATCCACGTGGCGCGCGACGGCTGCGGACCGGCAAAGATCATGGCTTCGCTCCTCCTGCCGCCGCGGGGTCGAAGAGAATCGGCAACCCGTCCGCGTTGCGGCCGATGAGAACGACTTTGGTGTTGTTCGATTTCGCGAGCTCCAGCGTCGCCTCGATGCCGCGCAGACGGAGGTAGCGCTCGTCGAGGTTCGCGGAGACGATCTTTTGAAACTTGCGAATGCCTTCCGCCTCGACCGCCTTGCGCTCCGCTTCACGCTTCGCTTCTTCGACGCGGTACTGCTGCAACTCGACCATCTGCTGCTGTCGCAGCTTGTCGTGGATCGCCTGCGACAACTCCGCGGGCAACGTGATCTGTTTGATGACCACGTCCTCGACTTCCACCGCCTCGGTGTCGAGTTGCGTCCGCGCATACGCGACGCTGTCGTGCAGCGCGGCGGTGTATGTCCGCGGCTGCGTCAGCGTGGTGTACGTCGCGTCGCCGACGACGCGCTGCAGCGTCGACGAGATCTCCTGCACCACCAGCTTGCGCGCGTAGTCGGGGCCGAAGCGCTCGTGCAGATCGACGAGGCGCTCGATGCGCGGCCGGTAGCGGATCGAGATGTCGAAGACGATGTCGAGTCCGCCCGACGTCAGCACGCGAATCGGCGTGCTGATCTCCTGTACGCGCACGTTGTAGAGCGACATCTCGTCCCACGGCGCGATGACCTGCATTCCTTCGCCGTAGACCTTGTCGACGGTGCCGCCGAAGAAGCGGCTCCAGCGCACCGCGCGCTGTCCCGAGCCGACCGGGACGAAGATGCGGTCGTGCAGAAATCCGAAGACCAGCAGGAACAGCAGCGAGCCGCAGACGACTTCGAATGCGTGGCGCAGGAACCACGGGCGCTCGTCCGGCAGGAGCAGGTCGTCAGGCGGCTCCATCGCATACAGCGCGGCGGTGCGGTGGCGCGCCCAGTCATGCATGGGCTGCCTCCTCCCATGCCTCGATCTGGCCGTTCTCCATCTTCAGCACGCGATCGGCGATGTGGAAGTAGTGATCGTCGTGCGTGGCCGCGATGATGGTCTTGCCGCGCCGCTTCAGATCCGGCAGCAGCGTTTCGTAGAAGAATCGGCGGAACGTCGGGTCCTGATCGGCGGCCCATTCGTCGAGCACCTGGATGGGCCGGTCCTCGAGAAGGCTGATGAGCAGCGCCAGGCGCTTGCGCTGTCCCGTCGAGAGATCGACGTTCGTGAAGCGCTCGCCGTCGACGATCGTGGTCTTGTCGTCGATCTCGAGGAGGTGCAGCAGCGCATCGGCGCGCTCCTGATCGATCGGGCGCAGTCCGTAGAGGACTTCGAACAGGTAGTAGTCGACGAAGATCGGCGAGAAGAGCGAGCGATACGCGGCGAACGACGTCTGCCGCAGCGGGCGTCCGTCGACGAGGATCTCGCCTTCATCAGGATAGTAGAGCGACGTGAGGATCCTGAGCAGCGTCGACTTGCCGCTGCCGTTTCCTCCGACGATGAAGATGATCTCGCCGCGCTCGAACGTGCCGTCGATCGGACCGAGCGTGAACACCGGCTGTCCGCTTTTGTCGCGGTATCGATACATGACGCCGTCGAACGTGATGGTCTTGAAGTCGGAGAAGTTCTCGCGCGGCAGTACGTCGGTCGGCGTGCGCGCGCGCGCCTGCTCCAGCGCGCGCTCGATGCGCTCGATCGACGCGACGGCGACGTCGGCGTTGGTAAAGGCCGGCAGCGAGCCGAAGAGATTTCCGAGCGGACCGATGATGAAGAGGATCGTCGCCGCGCCCTTCGTCACCACTTTCGGATCGACGTCGGACAGGCGCGGCAGGAGAAAGACGATCGTGGCGATGAGGATGTAGAAGATCGTCTGCGCAAAGACGAACACGCGCGCGAAGCGGCCGCCCGTGCCGATCTTCAGTCGCGCCAGCCGGTCGGAACTGGCGTTCATGTCGCGCACGAGATCGTTGCCGCGCGCGAGGTTCACCTTCACTTCCTTGAACCCTTCGAGGAGACCGGTGAGCAGCCCGAAGTACTCGTGCTCGCGCTCCTGCGTGATCTGCGTGGCGCGCGAGAGACGGCGCAGCTCGCGGAGATGCACCGACACCGCGATGAGCGAGATCGCCAGCGTCATCAGAAACGCCAGTCGCGAGAGAAACGCGAGATAGAGAACGCTGAAGAGCACCATCACCGCCGACTGGATGGCGATGACGAAGCTCGCGGCCGCGCTGGAGATCAGCATGATCTGCTGCGAGACCGTCGAGTAGATCGTGGAGCGTCCGATCTGTTCGAGCGGAGAAAGATCGGATGCGCGGATGGAGTCGGTGATGCGCTGGCGGATGCGGTTGAGCACCGTTTCCACGAGCAGCGTCGAGGCCACGAGGATGTAGTGCTGGGCGATGACGAAGACGGCGATGATGGCGATGAAGAGAAAGAGTTGTTTGCCTGAGGGCTTGCCGCTTCCGGCCGCGGAGTTGATGACGCCGAGGAGGACCGCGTTCACCATTCCGGAGATCGTCGCCATGACGCCGATCTTCGTCAGCGACACCGGTGACTCCTGTTTCAGCAGCGCGAACAGGCGCATCGCGACACCTCACCCTTGTGACGTGGAGTTGCCGCGCCGGAAGCGTGGACCCTCGCCTCCGGCGCGCGGTTGATGGACGATTCACTGCAGGGACTACGCGGCTCTCTCCGTTGCGCTGGTCTCGTACCACTTCACATAACGGCCGACGGCGTCATTGATCGATTCGAGCAGCACCTCCGGATCGGTGTTCCCGCCGTAGGCGACGAACGTCTCGATGGCGACGTTCCCGAGCATGTACGTGATACCTGCCGCGAACGCCGACTGCGTGAAGCCGCTCAGGAACGAACCGACGAACGGGATCATGCGCACCAGGGCGCCGGGCAGGGCGGCGGCGAACGACTGCGGAATCAGCGCCGCGAAAATGGAGGAGAGCAGATCCTGAAAACGCGTCTTCTCGATCGAGACGCCGTAGTAGCGCGCGATCGCTTTGATCATGTAGTAGTTCACGGCGGAGAGAAACGCGACGTCGAGCACGGCAAACGGCAGAAATCCGCCGACCACCGACCAGAGCACGAACCGCTGCACGATCTGTTGCGGCGGAGTCAGGGCCGCGCGCACCGTCAACGCATTCGGCAACGGCCCCGGCGTGATTCCGCCGGCGAGTCCTTCCAGAGCGCGTTCCTCTGCCCACGCTTCGCTCCGTATGCCCGGACGGAATCGTGAGGTCGGTGCGACCGCAATCCAATTCCAATTCACCGGGACTTCTGCTCTCGCTGCATTCCGGCTTCTCGCTCCTGTCGCCATCGGTTGTTCTCCTTTCTCTCGAAGACAAAGACTCTCTTCGACTCCTTACTGTCTCGAGTCCGCGGTTCATCTCATTTTTTCCGTCGTTCTGTCTGAATTCTTTTTCCGCCCCTGCTTCTTCACTGCATCCAGCAGACGCCGCCGCGCACGGAAGAGCACGCGATTGAAATGCGCGGAGGTGAGGCCGAGGGACTCGCAGATCCGCTCCTTCGGCTCGTGGTGCAGATAGAAGCGGCGCAGCAGCTGGCGATCACGCTGCGTCCGAATCGCCGCGATTGCATTACAGAGCAGTTCGTATTCCTCGGCGTGGAGGACGCGCATCAATTGACCGGGCGACGGATCGACGAACTCCTCGAGTGGCCGCCCTTCGATCTCCGTCTGCTGCCGCAGGCGCTTGCGGCGATTGCGCGCCATCAGCAGCGTGCGCGCGGTCTGGCGGAGGAATTGTCCGAGGGCGCCGGGATCGTCGAGACCGCGCCCGCGCAGCCGCACGAGCACGACGGCGAACGTGTCCTGATGGAGGTCCTCGGCGATCCAACGGTTGCGCGTCAGCGCCTCCAGCATGCGCATCATCGACGGGCCGTAATGTCGCACCAGCTCGTTCTCCGCCTCGGCATCGCCGGCGCGGATGCGCCGGACGAGGTCACTGCCCTTCTCCTCCATCCGTCTCCCATTGGCGAGAGATCGAGGCAGACACGAATCGCGTCAAATAGTTTATGACTTAGTGACTGCTTAGCTTACTTCTCTCGCTGCGGAGAAAAGTACTGCGGATGAAACGTGGATGCTGTGCAGAATTGGACAAGCGCGAGACAACGCGTGGCCGATCAAGCGCCTCCGTGATACCACGTGTAGATCGGCCATCCGATCGCGGCACCGATCACCAGCAAGCAGCACGAGCAGGAGGATCGTTTTCGGGTAATGCTTCCCCACCGGCAGATGCCGCGTCATCGAGCCGTAAGAGGAGATTCGCTCGCGCGAGTGCCGTCCGCTGCCCGTCAATTAAGTGACGTGGTGCTTCAGAACATCGTCGGTGTTGCGCGAGAAATAGATCATCACGACAGCCCCGAACAGGATTGCCCACTTCCACAGCTCGATCTTCGGAAGATCCTGTGTGACGAAGATTTGAACCGTGAAGATGACGGGTAGCGCTGACAGAACGATCCAGCCGAACCAAAAGAGAACTCTGCGCATGGCGGCCTCCTGGACGTAGTGTCAATCCGGCATCACTCGCGCGGAATGCCGGAGATCACACCGTCGTGTGACAGAGACCCCTCGCCGCCTCGCGCGCACACGTGCATGTGACGACTGCTGCACGCCATCGGACGCTATCGACCGATCTTGTAACCGGTGAAGCAACCGGACGTCGTTCTCATCCATCCGCCGAGCGTCTTCGACTTTCGCGATCGCACCATCTTCTACGGCCCGATCAGCGACGTCATCCCTTCGTCTCCTGTCTTCGAAATGTATCCGGTCGGCTTTCTCACGTTGGCCGCCTATCTGCGGCGGCACGGCTACCGCGTCACGATCGTCAATCTCGCGCTGCTCATGATGCGCAGCCGCCGCTTCCGGCCCGAGAAGTTTCTGCGCCGTCTCCGTCCGCGGCTTTTCGGGATCGACCTGCACTGGCTTCCGCACGCGCATGGCGGCCCGGAAGTCGCGGCGCTGCTCAAGCGACTCCATCCCGACATTCCGATCGTGTTCGGCGGCATCTCCGCCACCTACTTTCACGAAGAGCTGATTCGCAACGATGCCGTCGATTTCGTTCTGCGCGGCAGCGTGACCGAGCCGTCGCTGCTCGCGCTTCTCCGCGAGCTCGAAGGCGACCCCCAATTCCAACGCGTTCCCGGTTTGACGTGGAAGGACGACAGCGGAGCTCGCGTCAATCCCGACACGCTGCCGTCACGCACGCTCGATGAGTACGATTTCGACCTCGGCATGATGATCGGATCGGTCGTCAACCATCTCGACTTCTGGACGAGCATTCCGTTTCACGGGTGGTGGCGACATCCGATCACCGCCGTCTTCACGGTCCGCGGATGCGCGCGGCGCTGCGTGGCGTGCGGCGCGTCCGCCGATGCGTTCGGCCGCTTCATGCCCGGCCATTTCCCGCTGCGCCGCAGCCCGGCCGCGATCGGCGCGATGATTCGCGAGCTCGCGCGGATTACGCGCGCGCCGATCTTCCTCGTCGGCGATCTGCTCGACGGCGGCGCGGCGTACGCGTACGCCGTGCTCGATGAGTTGAAACGCAGCGCCATCGACAACCGCATCGTCTTCGAGTTCTTCCGCCCGCCGCCAGCCGAATTCATCGGCCGCATCGACGCGTCGGTACGCCACTGGGGTGCGGAGCTCTCGCCGGAGAGCCACGACGAGTACGTCCGCGCGCGATTCGGCAAAGCGACGTTCACGAATGAGCGAATGGCCGAGGCGATCGAAGCGATCCTGGCGACACGCTGTGAAGCACTCGATCTCTTCTTCATGATCGGCCTGCCCGGACAGACGTTCCGCAGCGTCATCGACATGACCGCCGAGATCGAGCGGCTCTTCCAGCGATTCGACCGCAGGCTCTCCGCGTTCATCACGCCGATGGGACCGTTCATCGATCCCGGCAGCGAAGGCTTCGAAGACGCGGAACGCCACGGCTACATCATTCGCGCGCGCACGCTGGCCGAACATCGCGCACTCCTCGAACAACGCGACTGGGAGTCGATCCTCAACTACGAAACGAAATGGATGACGCGCGCGGAGATCGTCGATGCGACCTATGAAGCGGCCGGGCGGCTCAACGATCTAAAGGAGCGCTACGGACGAATCTCGTCGCACATTGCCGCCGGCGTACGCGCGCGCCTCTCGAGCGCAAAGTCGATCCGAAAACAATTAGCCGCGGCCGGCGACGGTCCCCTCGATCCGAACATTCATCGCGCGCTCGTGGGCGAGATCCGCGCATTCTCCGAGGGGACGATCAACGACAAGGCAGAGCTCTTTCCGTCCGGCGCGTTCCTCAGAAACTTTCGCATCAGCGGCATCATCCCCTTCATCGCGCGAGAGCTGATGGGTCGATTCAGGGCGCGGACAACTAAGCCGTCCGTGATGCGTACTATACGTGCGTGAAACTGTTGGCCGCGCACATCGTCCTCGCGGTGATTCCGCTGCATGCGGCCGCCCAGGAGTGCGTCTCTCCTGCCTTCCGCGCTCCGGTGCGCTACGGCGTCGCGGCCGATGAAGTCGTGCTTGCGGCGGATCTCGACGGCGACGGCGCGATCGACATCCTGACCTCCGGCAACCAGGTGGATGAGGTCAGCACGTTCTCGGTCCTTCGGAATCTCGGTGCCGGAGCGTTCGCACACGAGCAGCAGATCGAGAGCGGCTTTGGTGAGCGGATCGAGGATTTGTCCGATCTCGACGGCGACGGCATCGTTGATCTCCTCGCTTCGAACTACTGGCAAAACGGCATCGCGATGTATCGCGGTTTGGGATCACTGCACTTCAGTGCTGGTACGGCGTTCGGGACGGCCACACATGGCGGACCGTCGCGAGCCGTCGATTACGACAATGACGGGCGAACCGACATGGTCAGCTTCTCGTTCGGCTCCGGCAATCCCGTTCGCGTTCACCTCTTCCGCGGACACGGCGACGGAGCGTTCGACGCGAAACAGACATTCGAGACCGGCATTGCAAACGCGGCCTCGCCGTCGATGCGTGTTCGTGACGGCAACGTCGAGTTCCTGGTGAGCGAACACTCAGGCCATCTCTGGTTGTTGCGGATTGCGCCCGGCGGAGTCTCCACGACGACGCTGGACGCAGGTCCCGGCTTGGATTTGACGAGCACATTCAGCGATGTCAACGGCGATGGAATTGCCGACATCGTGGAGACGAACGACGGCGGCAGTGAAGCGGACGCCAACCCGTTCGAGTGGATTTTCATCAGGCTCGGCAAATCTGACGGAAGCTTCGGGGATCGCCGCCAGCTGATGCAGGCCCGGCGAGTCTCCTTCCCAACGGAGCTTCTTGCTCGCGACTTTAATGGTGATGGTCTCGTGGATCTCATCGCTGGCGACTTTCACGCCGCGACTGTTTATTTCTTTCGCGGACGCGGCACCGGAGAGTTCGATGGCGGATTGCCGATCGATGCCGGCGGCCCGGTGAACGATCTCGCCGCCGGTGACTTGAATGGCGACGGCCGGCTGGACTTGGTGACCGCAAACGACAATCACTCCGTCTCGATCGTCATCAACGACGGCGGCACGCGCTGTCTCCCAAACCGGCATCGCGCCGTCCGGCATTGAGCTCACGCGCGCGAACACACGCACATGTGACACACGATGCAGCCTCCGTCCGGTTCGCGACCGATCGTGATCGCATGAGCACTGCCGATTTGCAACGCGTCCTCGTTCCCACGGACCTGAGCGACTTCGCCGGAACCGCGCTTCGCTGGGCCGGCATGTTCCAGCGCCGGATCGGCGCACGATTGACCTTGCTCTATGCGAACGAGCCGTACATCCCGTTCGACGTGATCGAAGGTCCCGCCGCGTACCTGCTGCAGCGCGATCCTGAATTCCGCGTGCGGCTGACGGTGGAGCTGCGCGATCACGTCGAACGATTTCTGCCCGACGTCGGCGATGCCGCCGAAACCATGATCGTCGACGCCGCGCCCGCCGCGGCGATCCTCGAGACAGCCGAGTCACTCGATGCGGACTTGATCGTCATGGGCACGCACGGCCGCACCGGCTGGCGCCGTGCCCTCCTCGGCTCGGTCGCCGCGAACGTCGTCCATCACACCGATCGTCCCGTTCTCTGCGTTCCCGCGGATGCGCCGGCGGCGATCGGCAGGATACTCTGTCCCGTCAACTTCACCCCGATCGCACGCATCGCGCTCGATGAGGCGGCGAGGCTCGCGGAGACATTCGACGCCGAGCTCCTCATCGCCCACGTCACCGATGCCATCGATCACGCATCCGACGTGGAAGGCGAATTCGCCGCGTGGGTCGAGCCGCACGTCCTCAGCCGCTGCCGCTATTCGCACATCACTTCGTCCGGCAACGCGGCGGAAGAAACCATCCGGATGGCGCATGATGCGAACGCAGACCTGATCGTCCTCGGCGCCCGCCACAAACGCTTCGCCGACGCGACCGTCATCGGCACGACGACCGAACGCGTCATCCGATTTGCGAGAAAACCCGTGTGGGCCGTGGTCGCGCCGCAATCGAACATTCACCCGTGATTGCCGCCACGTGGGAACCGTGACCGGTTCAACAGCCGCGTCTCTCCTTCGCAACCACTGTTAAGGCGAAGGAGTTTGCTGTGAAGAAATCGAGATGCATCTTCATGCTGGCGGCGATTCTCATCGCGGCCACTGCTGCATTCGCCACGGATCCCGTCACGGTGACGACGGCCGTCACGGGCGATCCGGTGCCCGGCGCGACCGTCACCGCGAAAGCGACCATCGTCATCAACGACGGCTCGACGCTCGTCGGCGTGAAGTGGACGCAGACCGCCGGCGTGCCTGCAGTGCTGACGAACGCGAACGCCAATGTGGTCACGATCGCACTGCCGAACCGCAAGACGTTCCGCGAAGAATTGATCGAAGTGCTGGAGGAGCCGCCGATTGCGGACTCGCAACTGCCTTCGTACGTGCCGCCGAAGGCGCAATATGAAAGCGGGCTGCAGAATCGCTTCACGATCGTCAGGAAATGCAATGCGGCCATGCGCTCGAATGAGCGCATGGCCGCACGTTTATGGCGGCGCGGTTACGCGGCCTTGAGCTGCTTCTGCACAGGGACGACCGAGGCGGTTCGACGTCGAGCTTGACCGCGGCCGCGTCGACGCGCGCGTGCGGCGACGGAAGGTTGGTGCCCAAGGCCGGACTCGAACCGGCACGGATTTCTCCACACGCCCCTCAAACGTGCGCGTCTACCAATTCCGCCACTTGGGCAGGCTTTGAAAGAACTATCGTTACTTCTTGGCAGGCGCGGTGGGCGTCGCCTTGGTACCGCTCAGGACCGATCCGCGAGGGCGGGCTTGCAGGATCGCGAGCGCCATCGACGTGATGACGAATGCGATGAAGAAACCCGTCGTCAGTTTGTGCAGCAGCGTGGTCGCGCCGCGCGCGCCGAACGCCGTTTGCGAGCCGCCGCCACCGAACGCGCCCGCGAGGTCCGCGCCCTTCCCCTGTTGAACGAGGACGACGAGAATCAGAAACAGGCTGATGATGACGTGCAAAATGACGAGAACGATGGTCATGAAACCTCTCCGGTGCCTGACATTGAACCGGCCAGGGGCGTGAATTCTTCCCGGAAATGGCCGGCGGGTCAAGTGGTTCCGCGGTCACGCAGTTACGCGGTTGCGCGGCCTGACGTGACCGCGCGACTGAGCAACCGCGCAACCATTCACCGCATGCCGCGATGAATGGCCAGAAACTTCGCGGAGTCTAGGCTCGCGCCGCCGACCAGAAAGCCGTCGATCGTCCCGTTCGCCACGAGATCGTCGACGTTGTCCGGCGTCACGCTTCCTCCGTACAGAATCGGCGCGCGCGATGCGTGAAACGGCCAGTGCGTGGACAGCGCGCGGCGAATGTCGACCATCGTCTCCGCGACCATCGCGCCGCTGGCGTTGCGTCCCGTTCCGATCGCCCACACCGGCTCGTACGCGATCACGATTTCCGGCGCGCGCTCCAACTCCGGAACCGCGGTCGCTTTGATCTGCTCTTCGAGAAAGGTCGCGACGCGTCCTTCGTCGCGCACGCTGAGGTTTTCTCCGATGCAGAGGATCGGCTTGAGTCCCGTCTCGATCGCGATCGACAATTTCTTCGCGATCAACGCGTCGTCTTCTCCATAGATGTTGCGGCGCTCCGAGTGTCCGAGAATCACGTACTCGGCGCCGCAGTAGCGCAGCATCGAGGGCGCGACTTCGCCCGTGTACGCGCCTGACGCGTGGTCGTTGCAATTCTGCGCGGCGAGACTGACGCTTCGGCGCTGTGAGAACGCGTCGCGGAGAAACGGAAACGGCGGCGCGAACACCAGCGTCACGTCGCGCGGATCCTCTCGCGCCACCGCGCTCATCCACCCCTCCATCCCCTCGGGCGGCAGGTTCATTTTCCAGTTCGCGATCAGATAGCGCATTTTGAAAAGCAGAAAGCAGAAAGCAGAAAGCAGAAATGTTCGAAGAGAACCGCCATCCTGAGCCGCGAAGACGGCGAAGGATCTCGAAATTGCAGGCCTTTCGCATTTCGAGATCCTTCGCCGCGCTTCGCCGGCTCAGGATGACGGTTTGTTGTCCGCATTTCTCTTTTTGCTTTCTGCTTTCTGCTTTTCACGCAGTGTATCGGTTTTTGCCCTGCCGCTTCGCTTCGTATAACCGCTCGTCCGCGCGGCGCACGAGATCGCTCGGGCTGTCGTCGCGCTCGAACTCCGCGAGGCCGATCGAGATCGAGCACTGCACCGTCGCTTCCTCGTCGGTCGGAATCGCCAGCGCGCGGACGCGCTTCAACACGCGCTCGGCGACGGCAACTGCGCCGGTGATGTCGGTGTGCAAAAGGATGACGGCGAACTCGTCGCCGCCGAAACGCACGACCGTGTCCGTCGGCCGCAGCGTCTCGCGCACCGCGCCGCAAAGCTCGGACAGCACGACGTCGCCGATCATGTGTCCGTGGGTGTCGTTGATTTGCTTGAAGTCATCGATGTCGAAGAAGAGCAGCGACAGCGGGATGCCGAACGTCCGCGCGCGCTCGATCTCATGCGGCAGCTGGCGGCGGAAGTAGCGCTTGTTCCAGACGCCGGTCAGCTCGTCGGTCTCCGCGAGGTTCACGATGCGCTCGCGCACGCGGATCGTGTCGAGCAGCATCGCGATCTGTGTCGCGAAGATCGCCAGCATCTGCTGCTCGTGCTCCGTGAACGCAGGTTCATCGCGGCAGATGAGCAGCAGTCCCGCGGTGCGATTGTCCTGCTCCAAGAGCGCCGACGCGTTGCAGTGCAGCTCTGCGGCCGGCGTGTCGCGCCGCGGAAGATCGTGATGCTCGGAGACGACGACGATCTCGGTCGTGTCGAACGAGACGGGGATGTGCTTCGCCAGCGACGTGCGGATGCTCGTCATCAGCTTCTCATCGACGAGCGGCTCCGCGCCTTCGCGCGTGGCGATGAAGAGGTCGAGGTTCTGCTCGAGCATTACCGCGGCCGCGACGTCGAACGGCACGCAGCGGAAGAGGATCGCGAACGCGCGCGCGAACAGATCCGCAGCCGACTCGCTGCGAATCACGCGCGAGATCAGCTCCTGGATCAACGACAGGAGGTCGCGCATACGCGCGAGCTCGCGATGAGGATTGTCTGCGTCGTCGGACGACATGCCGGCGGACCCGGGAGGAAGTATAGATGGCAGATGGCGGATAGCGGATGGCAATAGAATTGCGCCGTGCTCATCGAGGCGGAGGCGATTCCGTATGAACCGGCGCTGCTCCGCGGCGAACGGCTGCTCGTCCTCTCACCCCACCCCGACGACGAAGTGATCGGATGCGGCGGAGTCGTCGCGCAGCATTTGCGCGAGCGGCGCGAAGTGCGCGTGGTCGTGGCCACGGACGGCGGAGCCGCAGGCGACGCCGCGTCGCGGCAAGAGGAATCGCGCCGCGGGTTGGCGGTGCTCGGGGAAGTTGCGTCGATCGAGTTTCTCGGGATTCCGGATCGCCAGCTCGCAGACCTCCCGCAACTCAAAGACATCCTCTTGTCTTATCGTCCCGACCTGGTCCTCGTCCCCGCGCCGATCGAGATTCATCCCGATCACCTCGCGCTCGCGCGCGTTTTCTGCGAGCTGATTCAGCGCGATGAGACGCTGTTCGGCGATCTCGCGGTCACGCGCGTCGCGTTTTACGAAGTCGGACAGCCGCTGCGTCCGAATGCGATCGTCGACATCAGCGACGTCGCGGACGCAAAGTACGCGGCCATCGCCGAGCATCGCTCGCAACTCGAGAAGCGCGACTACGTCGCGTACGCGCGCGGGCTGAACGCGTATCGCGCGATGACGCTGCCGGCGGGAACGCAATTCGCGGAGGCGTATTACATCGTCGACTTGCCGCTGCTGCGGACGACTTCGTTCAGCGAGCTGCGGCGGATGGTCGGCGCGCCGCGCGAGATCGAAGTCACGCGCACGACCGTGCCGGTCAGCGTGATCGTGCGGACGAAAAACCGTCCGGCATTGTTGCGCGAAGCGATCGCCTCGATTCGCGCGACGCAGTATCCGTGCGAGATCGTGGTCGTGAACGACGGCGGCGCGCGCGTCGAAGCCGAAGGCGTGACGCTGATTCATCACGACGAGTCGCGCGGACGATCGGTCGCCGCAAACGAAGGCGTGCGCGCGGCGTCGAACGCATTCATCGCGTTCCTCGACGACGACGATCTCTTCTACCCCGAACATCTCGCGACGCTCGCGAACGCGACCACGTCACCGCACGTCGCGTGGTACACGGACGCGATCTCCGCGTTTCTGCGCACGAGCGAGAGCGGCGCGTACGAAACGCATTCGCGCCTGCGGCTCTACGCGCAGGACTTCGACCGCGAGCTCTTGCTCGTCGACAACTACATCCCGCTGCCGACACTGCTCATCCCGCGGCAGCAGTTTCTCGACGCCGGCGGCTTCGATCCGGAGTTCGATCTCTTCGAAGACTGGGACCTTCTCATCCGTCTCTCCGCGCGCGGCGATTTTCTGCGCATCCCGCGCGTCACGTGCGAGGTGCGGCACTTCGAAGGCGGCTCATCCGTCATCCTCACGACTCCCGCAGGCTCGACCGCGTTTCGCGATGCGAAGCTGCGCGTCTGGAAGAAACACGCGTCACGCATCGACGACACGCTGCTCACGAATGTCTTCGAGCGCCAGAAGCGCCGCCTCGGCACTCTCTACTCCTCCGTCATCGAGACGAAGGGTCAGATCGACTCCGCGCTCGTGAACGCGGCGCGGCTCGAACGCGAGAAAGCGCAGCTGATCGACGACGGCGCGAAGCAGCATCACGAGATCGTCGGCTACTCGCTGCGCGTGCGCGAGCTCGAAGGAGCGATGCAGTCGCTCTCCACGATGGCCGAGGAATACCAGCGCCATGCGCAGCAGCTCGAGCGCGCGGTCCGCGACTCGGAGCGCGACTGCGGGAAGGCGCTCATGGAGAACGATCAGCTGCGCAACGCCAATCGCGAGACGCACGATGCATTGGAGCGCGCGCGCGTCGAGATCGCGCGCCTCAACGGCCTCCTCGACATGATTTACCACTCGCGCACGTGGAAGATTCACACGATGCTCGAGCGCGTGCGGGGACGCGGATGACGCGCGTGCTGCTCGTCTGCCCCGAGCCGCTCGGACACGGCCAGCCCGCCGGCGTCGGCATCCGCTTTCTCGAGATTGCGCGCGTGCTCCGCGACGGCGGACACCACGTCATCATTCTTTCCCCCGACGCCGGCACGATCGACGGTTGCCGCGGCGACTACATCAATCCACACACGCTCCTCGCTCTCAGCGAAGCGAGCGACGTCGCGGTCGTGCAGGGTCACGTCGCGAACGCATTCTTCATGCAGGCCGCACCGATCCCGTGCGTCGTCGATCTGTACGATCCGTACGTGATCGAGAACCTGCACTACTACGCCGAGCGCGGGCCGGAAGTGTTCAACCACGATCACCTGACGCTCACGTCGTCGCTGCAGCGCGGCGACCTTTTTCTCTGCGCCTCCGAAGCCCAGCGCCTTTTCTACCTCGGCGCACTCCTCGCCGTCGGCCGCCTCCACCCGATCGCATTCGAAGCAAGCCCGCGTCTCGACTCGCTCCTGCGCATCGCGCCATTCGGAGTGCAGCCGCCGCGTCCAATCACAACGCGCGATCTCGACGCGCCGGCGATTCTCTTCGGCGGGATTTACGACTGGTACGATCCGATCCTCGCCATCGATGCGATCGCGATCGCGCGCCAGTCGAGCCCCGGGATCACGCTGACGTTCACCACCCATCCGAATCCCGACATCACGCCGCAGGGCAAGCTTGCCGAAGCCGTCGCGCACGTGACGGAGAAGCGCTACAGCGATTTCATCCGCTTCACGCCGTGGGTCGCGTACGAAGAGCGCGCCGAGTTCTTCGACGCGTTCGCGCTCGCGCTGCTCACGTTCCGTCCGTCAATCGAGACCGACCTCTCGATGCGCACGCGCGTGTACGACTATCTCTGGTGCGGACTCCCGATCGTGACGAGCTCCGCGTCCGGCACCGACGAGATTCTGGAGCGCTACGACGCCGGCTCGATCGTGCGCAGCGAATCCGCGGACGCATTCGCGAGCGAGATCCTGGCGATCCTCCGTGATCGCGCACGCTATGAAAAAATGACGCGCGGCTCGCAGCAGTTCGTTCGCGAGCATCAGTGGCGCGACACGCTGCAGCCGCTGCGCGAGTTCTGTCGCGCGCCGCGCGCCGACGCGACGAAGGACGCGTTTGTCACGCCGCCGCCGATAGTCGAGCGTCGAGCGTCGATTTTCTCTCGGCTCATGCGTCGAGTGGTGCGCGCCTCCGGCGCGCGTTTGGGCGGGGGCGCGCCGGAGGCGCGCACCACTCGCAGATGAGCACCGAAGTTATCATCGTCAACTGGAACAACCGTCGCGAGACGCTGGAGTGTCTCGACGCGGTGAGCGCGCAGCTCGGCGACGTTGACGGCGCAACGATCACGGTCGTCGACAACGGCTCGACCGACGGCAGCGCGACCGCGATCGCGTCACGCCATACCAAGGCAAAGCTGTTTGCGCTGCACGAAAATCGCGGCTTCACCGGCGGACTCGCCGCAGCGCTCGCGGGCTCGGAGTCGCGCAACGTCGTCTTTCTCAACAACGATGCCGTTCCCGAAAAAGGATGGCTCGCCGCGTTCGTGCGCGCGATCGAGGACGCGCCCGACGACGTCGTCTCGATCGGCGGAAAGATCGTCGATCCGACCGGCAAGCTGATCGACTTCATCGGCGGGATGCTGACCTTCGACGGCCACGCGTTCCAGAACGGCTTCCGCTATCCGCTCGGCTCGCGCGACGAGCCGCGTGCCGGCGATGAGCTGCTGTTCGCGTGCGGCGGCAACATGATCTCGCGCCGCGCGCCGCTCATGGAGCTCGGCGCGTTCGACAACGATTACTTCGCCTACCTCGAAGACGTCGACTTCGGCTGGCGCACGTGGATCGCCGGCAAGCGCGCGCTCTACGAGCCGCACGCAACCGTCCGCCATGCCTCGAGCACCACCAGCAACCGCCTCGGCGACTTCGAGCGTGGCGTCCTGTTCGAGCGCAACGCGCTGCAGACCGCACTCAAAAATTTCGAGCACCTCGCCGAGTCCGGCGCGGCCGTGCTCTTCGCGTACCTGCATCGCCTCCATCACTACGCGACCACGCGCAACGACGGATCGCGCGAGCTGACGCGCCCTGCGATGGGAGAGAAGAAGAAGTCGCGCTGGAAACGCGAGCCGCTCGTCTCCATCGACGATCCGCTGACCGCGATGCAGTTCCGCGCCCTCGACTGGATCATGCGCAACCAGGAACGAATCGCGAAGAAACGCGACGACGTGCAACGCCGCCGCAAGCGCAGCGACCGCGAGATCTTCGAGCGCTTCCCGCTCCACTTCGTCGCGACGTATCCGGGCGACGAGGCGCTGATGCAGAGCGCGATCTTCCGCATGTTGCGTCCCGAGCTCGCATCGGTCGATCGCAACATGCGCGAGATCATGAAGCCGTAACCTGTGGAGCGGCGGCCGCCCTCGGCCGCCGGGATTCTAAGTTTCAACTTCGCGATCAAGCTTCCTGGTTCGGCGGCCGAGCGGCGGCCGCCGCTCCACAGCGTTCCGCCATCAGTGCAGCGCTTCCCGATATTATCCGCCGCACGTGACCTGGTTCCGGCGCTTCCTCGTCAACGGCGTTTTCTGGCGCCAGCTCCTCCGCTTCGCGGTACTCAATGTTCCGCTCTGGGTCGAGCCGATCGTCGAGGCGTTCTGGACGCTCTTCTTCTTGCTGTGGGGTCCCGGCCGCCGCGGCGTGATGCGCAATCTCACCGCCATTCTTCCCGGCTCGTCATCGCTCGCAAACTTCTTCCGCGCCTATCGCGTCTTCTGGAACTTCGCCTGGACGATCACCGACAACATGCGCTTCCGCGAGTTGCGCGTGAGTCCCGACTGGGAATTCATCGGCCGCGAATATTACGAGCAGCTGCAATCGCAGCCCGGCGGCGCGATCATCCTGACCGCGCACATGGGCAGCTACGACCTCGGCGCTCACTTGTTCGCGGAAAAATCCGGCCGGCAGATCGTGATGATCCGCGCGCCGGAGATTGACTCGCAGACGCGCGCGTTCGAAGAGTCGCACGCGTCCCGCACCGCGGCCGACTTGAAGATCGACTTCAACACGCGCGCGAGCGATCTCGCGCTCGACCTGCTGCACGCGCTGCAGCGCGGCGAGATCGTCGCCATCCAGGGCGACCGCGTGACGCCCGGCATCTCCGCGCTTCCGGCGACGCTGTTCGGCAAGCCGATGCAGGTGCCGGCGGGACCGTTCGCGCTGTCGATGGCCGCGCGCGTGCCGATCTACCCGCTGTTCATCATGCGCCGCGGACGGCGGCGCTACCGGATCGTGACGGCGAAGCCGTTCGAGGTGACGCGCACGCGCGACCGCGCCGCCGCGTTCGAAGAAGCGGTGAAACAGTGGACGGCGGAACTGGAGCAGGTGGTTCGCGAGGCGTGGTTCCAGTGGTTCACATTCCAGCCGTTCTCCGAGGAGCTGCGGTGAACATTCCGTCGCGCCATCGCTTCGCGCTGTTTCGCCTCGGCGCGTATTTGCGTTTGCGTCTGGCGCAAACTCCGATCAGGCAGGACGATGTCATGTACATCATCGATCGCGATCAAAGTGCGTTCGAGAGCTACTCGATCGCCGCGTGGTCGTTTGTGATGACCGCCTGCTACCTCAGCGATTTCGTGACGCCGTTCCTCGCGCCACTGCTCGCGGCGCTGGCGTTTCATGTCCCGATTTGCGTCGTCGGTCTGTTGCGCAAAAACAAGAACAACATTCGATTGACCTCGATCATCGCGATGTCGCTCCTCGCATTTGCAGCGGCGATGTACGCCACGTCGACGTCGTGGCTGCGCTTCGTCGCGTGGCAGTTCTTCGCCTTCGTCGCGCTCAACGCGCTCGCCGCCATCATCGTGTTCTCCCTGCGCGGCTCGATCGAGAAACTGGAGGCCGCATTCGCGCAGTAATTCTCGGCTTCGCCGCGATCGCGCCCGTCGCGCTTCTGCTGCTCTGGCCGCACTCGATCCCCGCCGCGATCGGCGTGCTGTTTCTGTCGCACATGCTCCTGCTCTATCCGACGCTCGCCCCGAATTCGCAGTGGCTCGGGCCGGTCGTCACCAGATTTGCGACCGACAAGAAAGAGCTGTGGCTGACGATCGACGACGGTCCGGCGGACGACACACACTCATTGCTTGATCTGTTTGATCGTCGCGACGTCCGCGCGACGTTTTTCGTCAAAGGCGTGCTCGCCGCGGAGCGGCCGGACGACATCCGCGCGATCGTCGCGCGCGGACACTCCGTCGCCAATCACTCGCACACGCATCCGTCGGCGACGTTCTGGTGTCTGCTGCCGTCGCGCATCGCGTCCGAGATCGTGCGCTGCAACGAAGTTCTGACGACGCTCACCGGCACCTCTCCGCGCTGGTTCCGCGCGCCGGTCGGACACAAAAATCTGTTCGTGCACGTCGTGCTCAAACATGCGCGCATGCGCCTCATCGGCTGGACCGCGCGCGGCTTCGACGCTGTCATCTCCGATCCACGTCACGTTCTCGGCCACATGCTGCCGCACGTCAAGCCCCGCGCGATTCTCGTGCTGCATCAGGGACGTGCGCATTCACTGCGAGTCATCGAGCACGTCGTCGTCGCGCTGCAGGAACGCGGCTACTCGTTCGTCGTTCCGGATGACGACGCCCTGCGAAACACGAACAGGTAGTTGTTGTACGGCGTGCGTCCCCACAGCGGCGTCACGCGCGATTCGAAGCCGGCGAACGCGCCGATGATCCGCTCGCGCGTCGGGAAATTCAGCGCCTCCGCTTTGATCCATCGAGTGCCGCGCGAGATCGCGTCGGCGACTACCGTCATTCGATATCGCCACGATTCATCGCGGATTCCCTGGCGAATCGCGACAAATCGCGCATTTCGCGCGACGCTCGCGAGGAGCTGCTGCTGCGCGTCGTCGTCGAGATACTGGAGGATGTCGAGCATCACGACGTTCGGATGCGGCGGCAACTCGCGCCGCGCATCGCCGGCGATGAACTCGACGTCGCGATACCGCGCCGCCGCTTTGCGCGCGACCTCGATCTTGCGCGCGTCGAAGTCGATGCCGGTGATCGGCGCGCGGAAGCCGTGCTCGCGCAGAAAAAACGGAAGCAGACCGATGCCGCATCCGATGTCGACGAGTGGAGCGTCCGGCAGCTCCGCGAGCACGGCGTCGTACACGCGATCGAACGCCACTTTCCAGCGAACGTACGAGCGCAACTCGCGGCGTTCGTAAAGCGACGCGAGCCGCTTCGCTACCTCCGCGCGGCTCACGCGGAGAGATGCTCGATGACGTCGATGAGGTCGGGCAGATTGAAAGGCTTCGGCAGGATCGCGGCGACGCCCATCTGCAGCAGCGCCTGCGGCTCGACGCGCACGTGCGCGGAGACGACGATGATCGGCACCGTGCCGAGGTGGCCCGTCTCCTGGAGGCGCTGCAGAAAATCCCAGCCGTTGACGTCCGGCATCGCGAGATCGAGCAGCACGACGTCGGGATGATGAATCGTCAGTGCGCGCTGCCCTTCCGCGCCGTCGCCGGCGAGCAGCACCATGAAGCCGTGCTGGCGCAGCGCGGCCGCGAGCATGCCGCGCAACGGCAGATCGTCGTCGATCACGAGCACGCGCTTCTTCTCGACGTCGCCGAGGCGCTTCTCGTGTCCGTTTGCGCTGCCCTGATCGAGTTCAGTCGTCATGCGCGGTTCATTCTAACGACGGTCGAGAACGGCATGCAGAAGGTGAGCCACTACACATCGCTTCACGATTACTGTGTGGCGACCGCTGCCCTTGTGGCGACCGCTGCCCTCAGCGGTCGCGGCGCCGCTGGTGCCGCCACAGGCGGCACTGTGACCGCTGAGGGCAGCGGTCACCACAAACCTTAATGTTTCAAGATCGCGCCCATTAAAACAAGTCACTGTCCGCCCAGGTGTAATACAGCGCGTCGCGCATCGCCGCGGTCGCTTCGGCCTCGGCGAACGGTACGCACATCACCGAGAGATCGTTCGGCTCGGCCTCGGTCTCGAAGCCGAGGCTGCGCAGCTTCGCGTCGAACCATTCCGGCCGCGGCGGGAACCACCCTGCGATCGTCTTCGCCGAATGCAGCGGCGCGACATGCCGCAGCACCGCGTCGATCGCATCGGGAAATTGCGGATCGAACAGCGCGTCGCCCCAAAGGAGTCGACCCTCGGCCAGGCGGTACGCAATCCAGCCAACGAGCACGCGACGCCTGCGAATCGCGACGAGCGTGTAGCGCAAGTCGGGAGCATCGAGAAAGCGCCAGCGGACGTAGCGCGCATCGCGGCGGACGAGGAAGCGATAGCCGTTTGCAGCACGCGCAAAAAGCTCGTCCCATTCCGGATTCACGTGGCGCACGAGCTCGAGGCTGTATCCGCGCAGCCGGCGCGACAGACGCGACATCGGTCGCAGCGGATGCTTGCGCAGATCCAGCATCCGAAACGTCACCGGCTCGACGCGATCGGCGCGCAGAAAGCGGAGCGAGAACTTGTGGATGTTCGCGACATTGAAGCCGTAGTTGAACGCGACCTGGTTCTCGCAGAAGTGCTCGTAGAAATGCAGCGCCGTGCGGCCGAGGATCGACGTTGGACCGCGGCCGACATGACGCACCGAGACGTCCGTCATCGTGTCGCCGATCTGATGCGCGAGCACGTCGCGGTCGAACATGCGAAAGGGCACGGCGTAGCCGGCGTAGTGGCCGACGAGATGATTCTCTTCGTCGAGCGTAAGACTGATCCGCTCGTTGCCGAACGGGTTCTCGCGATACTTCCAGTTGAAGTGCGCGAGCGTGCGCGGCGCGTGCGGGAACGAGCGCGCGAAGAGCTCGAGGATCGCCGCTTCGTCGCCGTCGCGATATTCGCGCGTGACGAAGCGCGCGTCAGCGGGCATGCGTCGGCTCCACCGAGCGGATCGCGCGCGCGTTCAGCGGCATCCCGGCGCGGCGCTTGGCCACGATGCGAATCGAGCCGGTGCTGACGATCATCGGGTCGGGGAGCAGTTTCAGGATCACGCGCGCGAGCGGCGCGATGAACGGATGATGCGACTGCAGCCAGTGGCGCACGAGTTTCTGATCGCGGTATTCGAAGTCCGGTCCGACGTCGGCGATCTCGAAGCCGGAGCGCTCGAGCAGCTCGATGAGCGCGGAACGCGAGTAGAGAATGAGATGCGTGCGGAAGTTCTGCGCCATCCGCTTCTGCTCGGAGAACACGTAGATCAATCCTTCGGTGTCGAGCGCCGAGAGGAACAGCATGCCGCCGGGCTTGAGCAGGTCTTTGATGCGCGCGAGCGCGTCGTGCGGGTCGGGCACATTCTCGAATACGTGGAACAGCGTGATGGCGTCGAAGGCGGGGCCGGTATTCACGAACGACGAGAGCGACGCGCAGGTGACGTCGAGGCCGCGCGCGCGCGCCTGGCGCGCGGCAGCAGACGCGGGATCGATGCCGGCATATTCATATTCGTTCGCGGCGATCGCGCCGAAGCTGCCGTCGCGCACGCCGATCTCCAGGATGCGCGCGCGCGACGACAACCGTCCCCGCAGCCAGTTGAATCGCTGTAGGCTGGTCTTCTCGCGCGCCGGCTGCGAATGCGCTTCATACGACGGCGGCGTCACCTCGGCGTGCGCGCGCAGCACGCGCCGCACCGGCGCGCCTTCGTCGTCGGTGAATTGATTCAGGTAGCGGCATTTGCAGCGGCCGCACTCGCGCACCACGTTGCCCGGAATCTGCGCCGCGGTCCAGACGTGCGCGGAGAAACAGACCGGACAGCGCCGCGCCGCGCGATAGGCGTTGCGGCGATTGGCGAGGCGGATCGAGATCGCGGACGGAATCGAGTCGAGCGTCGCGTAGGCCCGCTTGCGCGAGGACGACTGGACGACGAGCCGCTCGACGCGAAAGCCGTACTTGTTGGCAAGGAACGCGATCTCGAGATCGCAGCGGCAATCGACGAGACGCGACTCGCCGGCGACGATCTTCGCGGCGGTCGACGTGAATGCGCTGAGCTGGATCGACGGATCGGGAAGGATCGGGACGAGAATCGAGCGCAGGATCGCGGAGCCGCGATGGCCGGCGCGCGTGCTGGCGAAGACGATGTCGGTCCCGCCTGAATCGACCATTGCCACGGCATCGCCGATGGCGCTGACGGGATATGGCAGCTCCGGATCGACGACGACGATGACGCCGCCCTTCGCGTCGGAAACGCCGCGCCGCAATGCGACGGCGTACTGCTCGTTCTCCGGCGCGAGCACTTCGAACGTGAAGCCGGTCGTCTCCAGATAGCGCTCGATCGCGGCGACGGCATTGCCGGCGCCTCCCTGCCGGAGCGGGACAACGACCGACACGCCGGGCGCGCTCATAGACCGATTGTATCCACAATGCGGTAATACAGCGGCTGGTCGCGCACGCTCTGCCGTATCTCGGCGGGCAGCTCGACGACGCTCGTGCGCGGAAAATGTCCGGCCGCGGTCGCGAATGTCGGCAGCGGCGAGACTTCGATTACCACGTGCTCGCGCTCGACGGAAATCGGTCCGTCCAAACGGCACGGCTCGTCTACCTGCGGCACGCGCTCGAGACGCTCGAGGAGCTGCGTCGCAATCGGGCCGCTCCATTTTTCCAGGTAAAGATGCTCCGACCGCGCGTAATTCGAGCCTGCCGCCGCCGTATCCTGTCCCGCGCTCTGATTGTACAAATGACGGCATTTCGCGGCCGGCACATACACGATGCGCTTGGTCAGGCGGCGCAGGAAGTCGATTTCCTCGAAATACAAGCGAAATCGCTCGTCGAATCCGCCGGCCTCATCGAAATCGGCCGCGCGAATCGCCATGACGGCGCCTGACAAGCCGCGCACTCGCGTCGTTTTCTCGAGCGACCAGAACTTCTGCCGTTCGCGAGTCCTTCTTTGATCGCGCTGCTCGAACCAGTTGCGCGAGCGGCTCGCGAGCACCTCGTCGAATTTTCTCCACGTCGTATTGAGATCGGCAGGCGGCAGAATCCATTCGCACGCATTGTCCCAATACAAGGCCGGACCCGCGACTGCTGTTTTCTTATCCAGCGCGTCATTGAGCTGATCGATCGCGCCATCATGGAAAATGACGTCGGGATTGCTGACGACGATCGTCTCTCCCTCACAGGAACGGCGACCGAGGTTGATTCCGCCTGCGTATCCGAGGTTTGCCATTGGTGTGATTACAGTGTCTGCAACGTCGCGCAACGAGCCCGCTTCATCGAGACCGTTGTCCACGACGACGACTTGCAATGGTGTGCTCGTGGTCAGACGCGCACTGCGGATGGCATCCGCGGCAAGCGCTGCGCTGCGATAGTTGATGATCAGCAGCGAGATCATCGACGCTCGACGACGGCGGCTTCGACCGGCGCCGATTGCAGCTCCCAGCGATGCGCGACGGACAGCAATCCGATCTCGAAACGCTCGCCGGTGATCGAGAACGCGGGCCGTACGTCCCGGCGGTCGAAGACCGTAATGGCATTTTCGTCGCCGACGAATGCAATGATCGAATAATCGCCGCGCAGCAACGGGACGTCGATCAAACGCACGGTAATGTCATATTCGGTACGGCCCGACAGAGGCGGAACGCCGTCGGCATGCGTTCCGACGCCGAAGCATTGCAGATCGTCGGCGGAGCGATGCACGCCGACAATGACGTGCACGGGCTGGTCGGGACTGTCGGCCTCAATGATGACGCGGACGTAGATATCGTCGCCGGATGCGAACTGTTCGCGCCGGCGGCCGCTGCGGTCGCATACGACGATCTCGCGGAATCGCACCGGCGAAAGCGTCTCCGCCGCCGGCGCGCCTTCGTTGGCCGGATGTTCGCGATCGCGCTCCAGGAGCAGGGTCTCGTAATCGTGCACGACGTCGAGCGACGGACCGAAGCGCATCGCCCTGCCGTGATCGAGCCACAATGTCCTCTTGCAGATCGAGGAAATGTAATAGAGCGCGTGCGAGCAGAAGAGGATCGTTCGCCCCTCGTCCTGAAAATCGCGGATCTTGTCGATGCATTTCTTCTGAAAATGCCCGTCGCCCACCGCCAGCGCCTCGTCGATCACCAGGATGTCGGGATTGACGTTCACGGCGACGGAAAACGCGAGACGCATGTACATGCCGGACGAATACGTCTTGACCGGCCGATCGAGAAACGGTCCCAACTCGGAGAATTCGAGAATTTGCGGCAGTCGCTGGCGAACTTCGACAGGTGTGAGGCCGAGAATTGCCGCATTGAGCGCCGCATTATCGCGTCCGCTGAATTCGGGATGAAATCCCGTTCCCAGTTCCAGAATCGAGGCGATCGTTCCATGCGCCTCGAGCGAGCCGGAGCTCGGCCGCGTGATGCCGCAGAGAAGCTTCAACAGCGTGCTCTTCCCCGCGCCGTTCTGCCCAATGATCCCGACCGTCTCTCCCCGCTCCACCTCGAACGACACGCCTTCCAACGCCGGAAACACGACATGCCGCGGCTTGCGCGTGAGGATCTCGACCAGGCGGTCGGCGGGCCGGCGGTACATGTCGTAATGCTTCGACACGTCGACGGCGCGGACGGCGATTTCCATCGCCGGCATTGTACCGTCCTACGGCGTCGCGTTCGTCCCGCTGTAGGGATGCTGCGTCGCGCTGGTGGTGCATTTGATGCCGGGCGGGCACACGAAGATGCCGCCGGCCGGCCCGATTTCACCCGCGGGTGCAGCGGCGGCGGCCGAGCAGCCGTTGCCGAGCTGCGCGGCATCGAAGTCGACCGAGTACTCGCCGGCATGCATCGAGACAATCACCCAATTCTGACTCGGCCGCGACCCCGGCGCCTGGTTGTTCAAGTTGAGATACATCCAGCCGGCGTCGTCGGCCGTCGACGGTTTGCGCGGGAGTATCGACGAGTGTTGCGCCGATACGATGAACGCCGACGGGCTGGCTGGATAGGAGAGAGAACAGATCGGAGAACACGTCATGTATGGAACAGTCGTCGTCGAATTTTCGTGCTCGTCGAAACGAATGGACTGCGCGATCGGCATCCCGCTGTTCAGCCATGTGCCTTTGCAGGAGGCCGTCTGAGCTCCCACGGCCACGCCCTCCCGCCAAATCACATAATTGGTGCGGATCGAGGCATCGTCGTCGACAACACGTGCCGCGAATGTCGAGGGCAGCGGCACGCGCCGGTCCATTTTCCGATTGTGAGCGGGCGTGTAGTGATCGTAAAACGTATAAGGAAGACCGGTCGTGTCCGGCGGAGGAACCGAGCCGACCGGCCCGCCCTCGGGAATCGCGCGGATGTGGACCATCGGATTGCCGAACGCAAGGTTCCCGATGGACCTGTAGTTGCTGATCCGCTGATAATCGCCGATCAGGACGTTGTCGAACAGAATTTGCGTCGAGAAATAAACGGGATTGTTCGGCAACGCGGGAGTACAGTCAGTCACGACGTCCACCGTTGCAAACCCGCGCGCATTCGAATGCGTGCCGCCGACCCGTGTGGTGCCGCAGGCGCTCCTGTAAAGCCCGGTGGTCAGCGCCCACTGAAGGGCGTCGATCATTTCCGCCGGGATCTTCCCGTCGAGATTCGTGCCGGAGCACGATCCGCCGGGGACCACACTCCCCTCGGAAATATTGGGATTACTATTGTTGAGTCCCGGCTCCGACCCCGAATAGGCAACGTGGCCCCGGAGCGCCGCGTTGGGTGAGATCGCATCGATGGTCGACGACGTACCGGGGCCGCCCGGTGCGACCTGTCCGCGGGCAATCACATCATAAAGATCGATCGTCTGCACGTCGTACCCGGTCAGAAAGAGATTGAACGTGAGCACGGGAAAGGTCCAGTCGGTCCAAAGAGTCACGTGTGCAATCTGCGGCGCGGGCGACACATTCGTGACCGTGAAGACTGTGGTCTCGCCTTCTCCTTCGGGCGTTCTGAAATCCACGTCAAAGAACGGCAAGAGGAGCGTCGCCGCGGGCGCGACCGTGATCTCACAGGAGTCGTCATTCTCCGTGGTCGCGGCAAGCGCCGGCTGTGCAACCGCCAAGACGACCACGATGGCCAGAATCGTACGCGTGTTCATGCCTTGAAAAACAGTGTGGCGGGCCGAAGCCCGCCACATTCGATTCAGCGAAAATGATCGCGGCCTAATGCCTCGTCGACCTGCGTTTGCTCGTGGCCGGCGCGACTTTGACCTTTTCCGTGGACGTGAATTGCTGCTTGCTGTTCGTGACCTTCAGCGTGACGGTAAAATCGCCGCCCTTGTCGTACGTGTGCGTCGGAGCCTGTTCGGTCGACTTCGCGGTGTCGTCGCCGAAATCCCACTCGAACGAATGCGTACTGCAGCTGAAGTTGTAGCCGCCGAGAATGCCGAAGTTGACTGTCTCCGCTTCCTGGCACGTGCCGCCAAGCGTGCAATTGCTCTTCGCGCCAAGGAACAGAATCCGGATGTTCTGTGCCGTCATCGCCGCGCAGCTGTTGCTGCCGGTGACGTTCACGGTGCGCGTCAATGTTGCGGTCGAGCCGCCGCGTGACAGCTTCAATGTCACCGTGTAGGTGCCGCCGGCTGCATACGCATGCGTCGGCGCAGTCGCAGTGGACTTGGCGGAACTGTCGCCGAAATCCCATTCGTACGTATGCGTCGCGCAGCTGAGGTTATAGCCGAGAGTGCTCAGCGTGAAGGCGATGTTCTCGCCGCTCGCGCAATTGCCGCTCGAGGCCGTGCAGTTCGACGTCGGACCGTTGTACGCAACGGACACATTGAGGCCCGGCTGCATTTCGGCGCAACCCGTGCCTGAGCCACCGCCGCCGCCGCCGGTTCCGGTACCCACCGTCACCGAGCGCGAGAGCGTTGCCGTCTGTCCATTACGCGTGAGCTTCAATGTCACGCTGTACGTACCCGCCGTTCCAAACGCATGCGCCGGAGAGGCCGCGGTCGACTTGGCCGAGCTGTCACCGAAATCCCATTCGTAGGAATGCGTTGCGCAACCGAGGTTGTAGCCGGAGGTTGCGAGCGAGAACGTGATGTTCTCCGATGCCGAGCACGTACCGTTGAGTGCCGAGCAGCCGGAGGACGCGCCATTGAAGGCGACCGACACATTGAGGCCCGGCTGCATTTCAGCGCAACTGCCGCCGCCGCCGCCGCCACCGCCGCCACCACCACCACCGCCCGAACCCTGGGCGACCGTGACATTGCGGAAGAGATCGATCGCCTGCGTCGGATTGGCCACGTGAACGATGACCGGGAACGTACCGACGTTCGCGTACGTGTGCGTGACACTGGCCGCGCCGTCGGTCGTCTGCTGGTGCGGCGAGCCGTCACCGAAATCCCAATCGATGTCGTGCGCTCCGCAGCCGAAGTTGTAGCCGAGCGAGCTGAGTCGGAACGTGACGACTTCACCGGTGGCGCAGGTGCCGCCCAATGCGGAGCAGCCGCTCGTCCCACCCTGGAAGGTCGTCGAGATATTGACGCCCGCCGCCATGACCGGACAGGTTCCACCGCCACCGCCGCCACCACCGGTGCCGCCGCCACCCCCACCACCGCCGCCGCCACCGGTCGTACCGGTGCCGACCTTCACCTGCCGCGTGACCGTCGCGTCGGACAGACCGCCGTCAATGAACAGGGTGACGGTGTAGTTTCCTGCAGAGGCAAACGTATGGTTCGGCGACTTCGCGGTCGAAGCAGCCGTGCCGTCGCCGAAGTTCCACGAATATTTATCGCAATCCGCGGGCGTCCATCCGAGAACGCTGAACGAGAAATCGATGATCTCGCCGGCATTGCACGACGTGAACGTGTCGAGGCAACGCGTCGTGCGGCCGAGATAATTGATGCCTGTCGTCGCGGACGTCGGAGTGCTTCCGCACAACGACGCGGCGACCGTAATCGGCAGCGCCGTCGGGGTCGCATCGCCGAGCGCATTGCTGACCGTCACATTGACTGTGTACGTGCCGGCCTGCGGGAATGCAGGGCTGAACGTCGCCGCTGCTCCGCCCGGAACCGCGGTCGGTCCGCCCGTAATGGTCCAGCTGTACGTCCAGGACGAATCGGCGTTGCCGTTCACTGTGAGCGAGCAAGGCGAGCCGACGTTATCGCAGCCGCTCTTGAGGATCTGCGTGGGATTCGGACCATTGAGCAGACCGCTGTCGCCGGTCTCCACCACGTTGTCCATCGTCAGAGTCAGACGAACCTTGTAATTCGTCGCCCCGGCGAAGGCCGTGCGGGCAACGGCGAAATCGGGAATCGCCGAAATCGCAATGCGAGCGCCCGTGGCAGGCGTGCCGACGACGGCGCCGCTGCCATTGAGGAGCTCCCACTTGTAATCGAGGAGCGTGCCCGCGCCGGCGGCCAGATCCGCAATGCGCGTCGTGACGCGCGTGCCGTTGCGGAACAGGACGTTCGCGCCGCTGGCCGACGGTCCATTGACGACCGGAGCGAACGCGCGGACTTTGTAGCGGACCGGCGTGATCTGGAAGATCGCCTCGCCGGTCGTCAGGCCGGCGGCAAGAGATGCGCCGCTGCCCGTATAGGGGCCCCAATGGCCGGTGAACGTCAGCTCGCGCTCACCGATGGCACCGACGTCGAACGTCTCGTTCGGCAGCTTCTTGGTGGATGCCGTGTCGGTGGCGAGCTTCCACTCGCTGAAGTGGCCTTCCACGGCGCCGTCGGAGGCGTCGAAGAATCTATCGCTGCTGACGACCGGCAGCGAGAGATTCGTCGCCGCCGCCGTAAAGAGAATCGAGGTACCGAGAATCCCGATGCGCGGCGTCGGGCGCTGGAGCGTCACATTGAACGTGTCGCTCATCGACGAGTCGCCGGCATTGGTGGCGCGCACCGAGCGCGTGGCCGGCAACAGTCCCGCCGTCAATCCGCCGTACTGGTGCGGGACGTCGGGCGAGCTCGTTCCCGGAACGGTCTGGAACGTGCTGTCGCCGAAATCCCACGTCACCGAGGGCGCGACAACGCCGCTGTACGTGCTCGTGAACGTGATCTCGTCGCCGTAATACGGACCGGAATTCGCCGGAGCCTGGCTGTTGCCGTTCGGCGTGCGGCCGAACTTCTTCAACGAGGCCGAAATCGAGTCGGCGCCTTTGAGCTCATAGACGTCGCCTAATGCGTGGTCGGCGACGATGAAATAGTATTTGCTGCCTCTCTTGATGACGTACGTGCCCCACAGGAAGCTGAATTCTCCGGGATACGTATATCCGGCCGGCTGGACGTTCTTTCCATAATGGAGAGCGACATAGCCGTTCAGCGGAACTTCCGCCGGAACGCCGTTGACGACTTTATAGAGCCGGGCATTGTTCGCGCCGCCATAGGCGCGCTCGCCTACTTTCAGGGTCAGGTAGCCGCCGCTCTCGCTGCTGGCGTTGATCCCGATATAGTCGCCGGCGTCGCTCTTGATCGTCTGCTGGTACGGCGTCGCGTTATATCCGCCGTTGGCGTTCGGGGTGAAGACGGTGATGACGACGAAGTCGCTGGCGGTCTTTCCGACGCCATAGAAGTTCGTGCCGTCGCTGGCGACGCCGCTGAACTTCGAGTCGAGCGACAGGATCGGCGCGCCGCCGCGCACGATCGCGTCGTTCGAGAAGATCCTGATGCTTTCTTTGTACCGAACCGCGAGCCGCGTGCCGTCGGCGTTTTTCACGACGTCGTCGAATCCATAGGGCAGGCCGCTGATCCCCGAGCCGGACGGCTGCGGATTGCCGGGCTGCGTGACGTTGCGAATGGACAGCGCCGAGCCGTCCCAGAGAATCACGTAATACTGCCCGTCCGACGACTTCACGGAGATGGCGTGGTTCGCGGCGTAACCCGTCTCTTTGTAGATGCTGGTCATCTCGTGATCGCCGATGCTGCCGGGATCCTGCGCGATGCCCCAGCCGACCGCGCCGCAGGAGAGATAGAGGTAGCCGCGGTCGTCCCAGTCCACGTAGACCAGGCGATCCGGTCCGTCGCCGCCCTGCGATCCCCACGTCTGCTCCGGATAGAACATCCGGTCATGATTGAGGATCCGCTCCGTTCCCGAGACCGGGTAATCGGTATGCAGCGCGGCGATTTGGCCGACCTGCACCATCTCCTCGCCGCCGGCGAGGCGCGAGAAGAAGGTATCGATGTCGTACGCGAACAGCGCGCTGCCGATGATCATGTAGATCCGGTGGCGCTCCGGCGCGAAATACACCCACTTGGCGCGCGCTGTATCGAAGGGATAAAACGACTCGTTCTGCTTCACGCCGTCGGCGAAGCGGCCGACGAAGGTGGTCAGCGGCGCATGATAAGCCACCAACTTCTTCCCCCGCTGACTGGCGTCGCACGATTGCGTGTCGCAGACCACGTCGACACCCTGCAATTTGGACGGGTTCGGCCAGTGCTGCGCAGACGCAATATTGGCGCTGACGGCGCAGAACACCAACACAATCAGTCTCTTTCCCCAAGAACTCACGTTGATGGCCTCCGGAATGACAACTACACGGACGATAGGTTGATCTTGATTTGCGCCTTTACGCTCGGGAAGGACGATTCCAAAAGCGTATCGGCGCAAAATTATTGTACCTAAGGTTCGTGCAAGATGCCACTCTCTTTTTCAAATCGGACTAACTTTCGATGGATACGGACCTTGCCAAACAAAAAAAAGCGGGCCGGTGATACCGGCCCGCTTCAGGTACTGCGAAAGTTTTCGCGATTACGGCGTTACGTTGGTTCCGTCGTAGGCGAAGGTTCCCGGAGGATTGACGCAGACGGTGAACGGCGGGCACACGAAGATGCCGCCGGCCGGACCCACTTCCGGAGTCGGTGCAACCGCAGCAGCGGAGCAGCCGTTTCCGAGGTGAGCCGCGTCGAAGTCGACCGAGTAACGACCCTGAGCAAACATGGACACGATGACCCAGTTCTGGCTCGCGCGCGTCGGCACGTAGCCAGCCGGGGACGTGTAGTTGAGGTTCAGCGGCGGCTGGTTGTTCAGGTTGAGGTACATCCAGCCGGAGATGTCGGTCGAAGCCGCGTGAGACGGATAGAGCGACGTGTTCGCGGTCGAGGTGATCGAGGCCTCGGGCAGGCGCGGGACGTCCGGTCCGCAGATCGGCGAGCAGATGACATTGCCCGTCAGTGCGAAGGAGTCTTCACGTTCGTCGAAGCGGATGACCTGGGCGATCGGCATGGCGCTGTTGGAAGCGGCCCCGGAGCACGAAGAGGTCGCGGTGCCAACAGTCACACCTTCACGCCAGATCTTGTAGTTGGTGTTGAAGCTTCCGGTACCACCCTCGATCCAGCGGGCAGCGAAGGTTGAAGGCAGCGGAACGCGGCGATCGAACCGGCGGCTGAGAACACCAGGAGTCGTGTAGCGGTCATAGAAGGTGTACGGCAGGTTGGTGCCGGGGTTGGAGCCGGCGGGACCACCCTCAGGGATCGCACGGATGTGGACCATCGGGTTGCCCTGGGCGAAGTTGCCGACCGTCGTGTCGCCGTTGACCTGCTGATAGTCGCCGATGAGGACGTTATCGAACAGGATTTCAGTCGCGAAGTACGCCGGGTTGTTCGGAAGGTTGATCGAGCAGTTGTTGGCAACGTCGATCGTGACATAACCGCGCGCGTTCGTGTGCGTGCCACCGATGCGGGTGGTACCGCAACCGACCGTCGTGCCGGCGATGTTGTACAGACCCGTGGTGAGTGCGGTCTGAACGGCTGCAACCAGCTCCGGCGGAAGCGTGCCGGGGAGGTTCGAGCCCGAGCAGGCTCCACCCGGTCCGACGTTGGCCGCCGGGATGTTCGGGTTGGAGTCGTTGTCGCCGGGGATTGCACCGGCAACGCTCTGCACCGGCGCCTGCGGCGAGATGCTGAGGTTCGTGGAGGACGTACCCGGGCCACCCGGGGCGACCTGTCCGCGCGCGATGACGTCGAACAGGTTGATCGACTGCACGTCATATCCGGTCAGGAAGACGTTGAAGTCGAGGACCGGGAAGGACCAGTCGGTCCAAACGGTGATGTGTGCAATCTGCGGAGCGGCCGACACGTTCGTGATCGTGAACAGAGTCGTGTCGCTCGCGCCGGCGGCTGCGGTGATGTTCACGTCGAACACCGGCAGCAGAAGAGTCGCCGCCGGAGCGACCGTGATCTCACACGAGTCGTCGTTGTTGGTGGTCGTCGGGTTGTTGCCGTTCGAGAAGGTCGCGTTCGGCTGAACCGTCGACAATCTTCCGAACGCCGACCCGGCGATCGCGAGCATGGCCACAAGGGCCAAAATCGTCAGTTTTCTCATCAATTTCTTATCTCCTACACTGATCTTGGACGATACAAAATTCGTCGTTGCGGTCAAACGCTCACCCTCTGTCGTATAACGAACCACCTCCCGACATGAAGTTGCATCCTGAGTCAAACTGCCGTAACAGTATTGCCCTCGATTCGAAAAGTCAATATGAAAGTGGCGATTTTATGGGATTACGTCATGAGAATCGCCGCTGCCTCGAAAAAGAGGCACGGATTATATCCGAGCGAGGGAGCGCCGCAACCTTTAATTTCGGCCACGCGGCACCGCTGAAGGAAGGTCGTGGCGGGGCGATTGTCATCGCCCCGCCACTTCAAATATGACGAGGAGCTATTGCGCCGCGGTCTTGGTCGTGGATACCGCTTCCGCCCCGCGATTCAGGAAGACGCGGATCGCGCCGTCGCGATCCGAGAGCGCGGTCATCCCGCTCGTCTCGAACATGACGATGACGTCCGGCCGTTTGTCGCCATTCACATCCGCGACCTTCACGTCGTAGTTCATGTTCTGGAGCAGTTCCATCCCCGCGACGCCGACCTCGGTGAACCCACCCTTCCCGTCGCCGAGAAGGATGCGCGCCTCGCGCGGATCGAAGCGCGTATAAATCACATCGTCGTTTCCGTCGCCGTCGAAGTCTCCCGTGGCCATCCCCGACACCGCGAGATTGCTGCCCCACCGCACGATCGGCTCGCGCTTCAGTCCCTTGTCGGTGTACGTGAGGCGGTCGATGTTCGACACGGTGATGAGCGGCGGCTGCGGCACGACGCGCGGATCGACCGACGACTCCCACACGCGCGTATAAGAGATGATCGCGTCGGCGCGCTTCTTCGACGAGAAGTTGCCGGCGGTATTGGCGGTGTAGATGGAGCTCAGCGGAAGCACGTCGTCGTTCGCCGAGAAGACGAACTTCCACTTGTTCTTTCCCTCGCTGAGATGAACGATCTGGTTGCTGCCCTGGAACACGCAGGAGGCGATGAAGTCGGGCAGCGAGTCGCCGTTCATGTCGGCGATGCTCAGCCAGTCGCCGCCGATCTGCAGGCTCGGATCGGCGATCTCGTATTCCTCCCACCGCTTCGCCTTGTCACGATTCAGATACGCGCGCAGCCGTCCGCCGGCCGACATGATCGCCGCCGGACCTTCGCTGAGGGCGACGAGATCGGGATTGCCGTCGCGATCGATGTCGGAGACCACGACGCGGCGCGTCGGAAACTTGTGCGGGAGCCCTTCGTCGGAGGACGTGAAGTGTCCCTTGCCGTCGCCGAGGAACACGTAGACGCCGCGGAGGTGGACGCCGAAGGCCAGATCCATGTGGCCGTCTTTATTCAAGTCGGCGGCCGTCACACTCCCGTAGTCGAGAGAGCGCGGCCACTGCACCGCCTCCCACAGCTTCCAGTGACCCTTGCCGTCGCCGAGGAAGATCGATGGCAGCGTGGTGCTTCGTCCGCCGCGCTCCGGCGGCGCGATGATGTCGAGGAAGCCGTCTTCGTTCATGTCCGCCGCGGCGAGCGCGCTGCGCCACGAGCCCCCGACCGGCAGTCCGTCCGACGCTTCCTGGAAGCGAACGACTTTCTTTCCGGCAGGCGGCGTGAGGCTCACGAACTGCGGGCGCACGCTCTTCCAATAGTTCGCCGTCGCTTCGTTCATCGTCACCGGCGGCTGGAGCAGCTCGGCGAGTTTCTCGGGCGGCGGCATCTCCGGGATCCACACCCACACGTACTTTGCATTCTGCTGATAGATCTCGTACGCGAAGTTCACCATGCCGAGCGGACGCACCGTCGTCTCGTCGCCGGTGTCGTACACCGCGAGACGGCGCTCGTACTTCGAGATGTGCATCGGATGCCCGAAGCGGCCCCAGATCCTTTTCAGATCGGGATCGAGGCCCGGATCCTCAGGAGTTCCGAGGCGCGTCTTGCGCTGCTCGGGAGTCTCGGGCCGGACCCAGGACGGCATGCCGCCGTCGGGAACAGCTTGCGCGGCGGTAGTAGTCGTCGCCGCCGGCTTGGGCGCCTCCTGCTGCGGCGCCGCAAACCCGACGGCGGCGAACAGCACACTGAGAATCGCTGCGAAACGTTTCGACATGAACACGGTCTCCTAAAAAATAGATGGCAGATGGCGGATGGCAGATGGCGGAAACCGCGGCGCTGCTCCGCGCCATCCGCCATCTGTCATCTGCCATCCAGTCAGACGTAATCGGCCAGAGTCGCCTCGGCGCGCCGGAAGACCAGCAGACCGAAAGCGAGCACGCTCACCACCACGACCAACAGAAATACGATGGACGACGCGGAAGGTAACGGGGAGGCGAGCATGGCGCTGCGGAATAAACCAGCCAGCGGTGTCACCGGATTCCACGCGAAGATCGACTCGAACCGCGCCGACGGCGGATAGAGAATCGGACTGAGGTAGAAGACGATCGTCAGCGCGAAGCCGAGGACCTGCGCGAGATCGCGGAAAAACACCTGCATCACCGCCACGATCCATCCGATGCCGAGCTGAAGCCCGAACTGCAGCAGCAGCGCGACCGGCAGCAACCATAGATAGCGGGAGACGCCGCGGCTGAACGCGGAGAACGCGACGGCGATGAGCAGCGCGATCAGCTCGAGCAGCACCGCCGACGCGTTCGGCACGACCACGAGCAACTCGGTCTGAAACGCCATCCGCTTCACCATCGCACTGTTATCAATGATGGAGGTCGCCGAGCGGTTCACCCCTTCCGCGATCGCGAGCCAGGGGATCAGACCGGCGACGAGGAAGTGGATGTACGAGCCCGCCCCTCCCGAGGAGCGCATCGGGATGAGCGCGCTGAACACGAACCAGAACACGCAGATGAGGCCGAGCGGCTGGGCGATGGCCCACGCCCGGCCGAGGGTCGAGCCCGCGAAACGCGCGGCGAGGTCCCGCTTGACGAGCTCACGAAGCAGATACAGCCGGTTGGACAGCCCGGTAGTCGTTGGGGTCACTCCTCACTGAATCCAGTTGGCCTTGCCGGTCCTTGACTTTCACGCGCTGTGCGCGCATATTTGCGCGGCTGCGTTGTCACAGTAGCATAAAAGCGCTCTCACATGTCCGCAAGTACGCCAGTTCAGGTTCAGTTGATCGGCCGCAAGATCCGGCAACTCCGCCGCCAGCGCAAGCTGACGCAGGTGGAGCTCGCCGAGCGCATCGGCGTGCATCAGTCCGATCTCTCCCGCATGGAACAGGGAGAATACAAAGTCGGCCTCGACACCCTGCTGCGCATCCTGCAGACGTTCGACCTGAGCATCGGCGACTTCTTCGATGAGAGCGGTCCGGCCGAGAACATCGCCGAGCGCGTGCGGCGCCTCAGCCCGGGAGCGCAGCGCGAGGTCGAAGACTTCATCGAGTTCAAGCGCCGCCAGGAAAGCGGCGATTTCCGCGAAGAAGACGGCGAGGGTGGGAGTGATGGGGGCGACGATGCTTAGCGCGGATCAAGTCGAAAAACTGAGGCAGCTCGCGCTGACGCGCGCGCGCAGTGAGCAGTTTGACGAAGCGCTCGTGTTGTACGACGAGGCGTTGGCGCTGGTCGCCGACGACGAACAGCGCGAGCTCATCACGATCAACAAGGCCGACGCGCTCATCGCGTCGGGACGCAGCGGGCCGGAAGTGGCTTCGCTGCCGTCGATCCTGATGCGCCGGCGGAACCCGCATCACACGTTCCTCGCCGCCTACGCGCTCATGTTCCAGCACCGGACCGAGAACAACATCCGGCGCGCGATCGTGTTCGGCGAGACAGCCCTGCGCACCGCCCGCGAGTCGAACGAGCGCTGGTGGATCTACGCCGCGGTCAACGATCTCGGAATCTGCTACGAGACCGACTCGCAGTTCGCGAAAGCGATCGAGTGCCACGAGCAGGCGCTGGAGCTGGCCGCGGAGCTGATCGATCCTTCCGAACGGACGCTCAGCGAAAGCATCACCCTCGGCAACCTCGGATACAACAAGCTGCTGGTCGGCGAAACGAACGAGGGCCTCGCGATGATCCATCGCGCGCTCGAGTCGATCGAGATCCCGAGCAGCATCTGCGACCTGCACATCGACCTTTGCTACGGCTATCTCGAGCTGAAAGATCACGCGCGCGCGCGCAAGTACGGCGAGATCGGACTCCAGCTCTCCGCCGAGCCGCGGCAGGTACGCAACGCGCACTACCTCCTCGGCGAAGCTGCTTATGAGATGGGCGACCTCGAAGGCGCGGAGTATCACTTCGACGAGCTCACGAAGTTCTATCCGCAGTTCCGCAACCTGAAGAAACTTCTATTCGCCATCGACCTTCGGAGCATGGTGAACCTGAGACTATGAAACGGCTCCTGCTGCTGTTCGTCCTGCTGTTGCTCGCCGTGCCGGCCGCGTTCGCGCAGTCGACGGCGAACGTGCTGCTCACGGACGACGGCATCGTGTACACCGTGACCTCGGAGTGGTCCTCCGATCATCCCGACGTGCAGACCGCTTCCTCGTCGTATCTCATCCTGAACGTCCGCCAGCCCGACGTGGCCATGCGCCGCGTGATCATTCCGGCGACGCTGAGCGGCGGCTCCAACTCCGAGCCCGCGCTCGCGTACGACAACCAGTCCGACACCCTGTTCGTCTTCTGGCAGTACTCCGTCAACGCGATGTCGAGCGAACTGCGATTCATCTCCCTCGACCGCGACGGCAACTGGAGCCAGCCGAACGCGTTCGAAACCGCGTCCTACCGCTTCCGCCGCAACCTGCGCATCGCCCTCACCCACTTCGCCGGCGAACAGGACCAGGGCAGCTCCAACGTCTCCCCCGTGCCGGAGATCAACGTGCACGCCACATGGTGGGAGTCGGCCGGAGGAAGCGAGCGCGCGCGCTACGCAATGCTCACCATCCATCGCGGCGAAGTCGCCATCCAGGTGCACGATCTCTCCGACTTCATCACCACCGCCCGCAAGACCTACAACGTCGCCGAAAACTTCAACCGCGAGCTCCTGCGCCACCCGGCCATCTTCGAGTCGCCGGACAGCGACTCCGTGAGCATCGTGTTCGGCGAGATGCAGAACAACGGCTTCCAGCGCGTGACCATCAGCCCGATCGGCAACGCGCGCATCCGCGTCCCGGTCGGCAAAACCGATCGCGGCTTCGGCCCCCCGGCAGCGTTCGAAATGTCCGCCAGCACACCGGTCGACGCCATCTCCCCCCACCCCGACCGCCTCATCTTCTTCTTCGAGCAGGACGGCTCCATGCGCTACGTCGTGTACCGCAACAACGAGTGGTCCGCCGAGCGCAAGATCCGCCTCGACGAAGGCATGACCCGCGACATGGCGATCAACGCAATGCGCGGGCTGGTCGGCGCGCACTAGTCGGGTCGCGATCTCAAGGACGTGGTGGATCCGGAATCGGCGGGATCATGCCGTCTCCGTTCGATACGATCGAGCGAATGATTCTGGAGACGAATCGTGCCAGGCGGTCGTAAACGCCGGAGCCATCGTCTCGCCTCGCGGCGAGCGCCGGTGTCGTGATCGCGAGAATGAGAATGACTGCCGCCACTTTTTTCCGAACATGCATAGCGTCTCCACGGGCCCAATGGCTCCCGAAAGCGGTGATGTGGGGGAAGCCCCGCGGAGTAGTGGTTGGGAGGGACGAAGTGCTACCCTGCCGCGCGGCCAGCTCGCGAAGAAAACGGCTTAGCGGTTGCGGTCCGGAGCGACGAAGAGAAGGGCCGGCTCGTTCGTCAGCCGGCGGAGGTAGGTCCCGATTTGGTGCGCCGTTTCCGCCGTCGCGACGTCTGCCGTTTCACGCAAATACGAGAGCGCTTGAAGCGCGCGCTCGTTCAGGCGGGCATTGCGAAACTCTTCGACAATCGTGACTGCCAGATCGCGCGCGGCGGCGCGCGCATTCGTTGCGAGCAGCGCCTCGATCAGGTCGACGCCTGCGAGTCCCGCTTCCTCGGGCATTCCGAGTTTCAGAAGCTCCGCGCGTACTTCGCTGAGCATTCCGATCGCCGAGTCGAAGCGTGCAGCCGAAAGCTGCGCGACCCCGATACTCCAATTCGTGCGCGCGATCTCCGTCGGCATCTCCAATTCGCGGAAGATCGATCGCGCCTGCTGGAGGGCGTCGACCGAGGCGTTCAAGTCGCCGGCGTCGGCGGCCGCGCGTCCGAGGTTGTTGTATGCGGCAGCCATCGTGTGCAAATCGTCCTCGGCGCGCGCCACCGGGATGACGCGCATGAACGCCTGTCGAGCCTCGGCGAACCGGCCGGTTCGATGGTGCGTCATCCCGATCACTAGATCGCATTGGGCTACCTGTCTCAGATCACGATGATTACGGAAAACCTCGCGCGACCCCTCGAGCAGCAAGAGCGCCTCCGCCGTTCGATCCATTTCACGCAAAGTGATTGCGCGAGCCAGCGCGAGCGTCGCACGGTCATGCGCAAGCGCCGGCTCGTCTGCAATCCGGCGGTCTGCGACATCCAACGCCAAGAGCGCGGCAGGATGCCGGCTGGCGAGCCGGTGAGCATTCGACATCGCCTTCCACGCCTGCGCTTGCACCTGCACGCGGATCAGACGCGGATAGCTCTCGACCAACGCCTCGGCGATGGTTGTGGCGAGTTGCGCGATGTGAAGACTTCGTTCCGGTGAACGCACCAACTCTGTTCGCGCCGCGCTGCACAACGCTTCCACCATCCCGAGCGTAAGCCACTCTCGTCGTAGCGGCTCATCGAGGAACCGCTCAGGGTCGGTGACGATGAGGGGCACCGCCTTCGCCGCGTCTCTGCGTTCCGCCTCGAGCTGGCGCGCCAGACGCGCGAATTCTTCCAGCCGGCTCACGACGCACCTCCACCGCCATAGCGCCGCTGCGCCTGATCGAGACAACGGCCGACGAGCTTCGCCGCGTACTTGCTCGTCGTCCCGAGAATCGTCGCGATCTCGGGAATCGTGTAACCCTCAAGATGCCGCAGCCGCAGCGCCAGCTGGCAGCGCGGTGTCAGCCGCGCGAACGCCTCACGTGCCGCGAGAACGTCCGGCCACTGTTGCCCCGCGCGGGCGTACCGCGGATCTGCGGGGTCGCGTCCGTCCTCAGGTAGAGGTTCGGTGCGCTGCGCCCGCCGGACGTAGTTCTTGCTCGCATTGAAGATCGCAGAGACCAGCCATGCGCGCTGATCGTTGATCCGATCGACGCACGTCAGGAACGCGAGGAACACCTCGTGAGCCAGCGTTTCGGCATCCGCTCGATCGATCCCAAAGCGCGAAACAGCGATGCCGACCAGAAGGTCGAAATGCGCTTCGTAGGTGGCCGCGAGCTCGCCATCCGAGCGTGTTTCGGCAGAGAGATGAACTGACATTAGGCCGTAGTCGAGAGTGTAGGAGCGATTTGATGATTGCGCCATCCTCATTTCATCTCAGGTTAGCCCGTCCTCGCTGACAGACAATTGCTTGTATGAAGTTAGGCCGCGGTGCTCACTGATGTTGTCTGGCCAACCATTCTTGTCTCGCACGTTCGCGCTCGATTAGCTCAGCGTGAAATCGTTCCGGGTCAAAATATTCGATGAGCATCTCGTTCCCTTTGAAAAAGAAGCCGATTAGATCAAGCCACCGTGGAAGTGGTATCTCGCCGTCTACACGCCATACCTTAACCCGACGGAACGCGCGCGGTTCGTTCGGCACGCTTGATGTGACGCGGCCAGCGTACTCATTCTCAAGATAGACCTTCACCGCTCCGTCCAGATGGCGAAAGCGCTTCTCCGCGACGAGGCGCTCCGAATGGAGGTACCTATTCAGGTACAGATAGCCGAACTTTGCCGTCACGTTTGAGACCTCCTCCACCTCAAACGTCTTCACGCCGTCTCGGAAACTCCACATAAATTCGGTCCTATCCAAGTCGTAGTGAAGTTTGAACGGCGGATACTCGATTCGCTTCACGACCGTCACTCCGACCGCATTGGGATCATCTAGCTGTTCCGCCGCGAACGTCGGACCGCGCCAGACGTCACACTCCATCATCAAGTGGAATGCCTCCAGGGGCATCAAACGCCGATGGTCGATTCCGACGCGAAAAGCGTTCGATGAGCGCGTCTCCTCATGAAACCGGATGAAGCGGCTCAGAAACTCAAAGTTTGGGTTAGAGGTGTAGCCACGGCGTAAGAACTGGTGGTAGTGGATCACATGATCGCGGTACTCAATTCCGCCGTCATGTAACGTAAATCGCTCGTCGAGTTTCAGCAGGCCATCGTCATCAAGTAAAGTTCGCAACTCAGGGTACTGCTGGAGCACCACGCTATGCTGCAAATCGGCATCAACTGCATCCGCCAGCGAGAAATACCGCTTGTGGACTTCTGCACCCAAATAGTACAGGGCGAGTCGCTGCCGGTCCTCCAACGCGCCGCGCGACGCACCGTCCACAAACATCTTGTAACCGCCGGGAAAGGATGAAATAAGAGCGTCAAATTCGGTATCGTTAAGCGCTTCGATCAACTCAGCGACGTCAGTCACGAGATCCCTGAGGATCGTCGCCAGGCGTGCCGGCTTATTGCTGTAGAAGATGGACGGGAACTCAATTGGAAACTTGTTGAAGTGTCTCGCAATGCGTACAAGCTCGTCGAGCTTCGCCGCGGAAACCTGCAATCGGTTCATCGTGACTTAGTGTAGCAGCCGTTTCTTTGCGTCGTCCTAACGTCCTTGCGTAAGCTGCACGAGACGCGGAAGATCTCCCACAACGGCATGATGCGATGGAAGCGCGAGCGGATCTTCACGAGCAAAACACTCACCGGCGAGTGGGTTGGTCTTGAAGAGATCGACGACGGCATTTGGTCGCTGTACTACGGACCGGTGCTGCTGGCCCGCTTCGATGACCGGGAGATGCGATTCTATGGCTGATGCTCAACATCTGTGCTGCCCGAGAAAGGACGACGCGTCGCAAATTGTCCCCGTGCGTGATCGAACATCAGCCCATCGTATCGACACCGTGTGTTCGTGCGAATTGAATGGGCGGCTGTCGCTCCGCGTATTCGGCAGATCAGCCCACGAAAGCCCCGTCTCTGCCACTCCCCAACCGTCACCGGGTGTAACCTATGTTCCCGGTCTGTTTTGTCACCCATGTTCCCGGCCGCACGCTCGAGTTAGGCGGCGCCGTGCCACTCCTGTTGCCTCGTTATACGTAGTGCTGCGTCTTAGTCAGGTAACCGCTTCACAGAGACTTGCCGCACGCTCCGCATGTTCTGGCCGCAACCGGTACATCAGATCCGCAGTGATAGCAAAACGTCAACGGCGATACTTCTTCGTTCTGATCCTCAGCAATAGGCTCGATTGAGCGCCGCGCTAACTCCGCGAGAATAGCTTGGCGACCCTCCTCTTTATAGTTATCCAGGGATGTTGCTGCTCTCTTCAACTCCTCGTCGGACTTTCTCCTCCAATAGTCAAGCTGCTTCGATGTTATTGCTAGCGACGGGCGTTTGAGCGCTTCGTCGTCCCTGTTTCGTTGGACGCCCTCGACGTTGGCCGTATTCACGCCGGGCTCTGGCGTGAATGCGTCGCGCTGCCGGTCATTCGCTTGGGAAGACAATCGGTTTGCCGAGCCACGAGCGGCCCGGAAGATCAATTGATCAAATCGAACGTACTCCACCTTCGCCCCGAACAGACCGGAGAGACAGCCCGGTTGAACTTCAATGTTTACGTCTGAGAGCTGATAGAACTCCCACCCTTGTGCGACATGCTCGTTAATGGCAACCTCAAGCTGCCTCGCTACTTCCGTCGCAGAAAGGCCGCCCCTGTTCTGTCCGATGAACGGAATAACCTTGTACTGATACTCCATAGAGACGACCCGCCTTTCACCAAGAACCGCAAACCCTATTAGATGGTGAGCATACTCGCGGAGTGACTATTTGTCCGTTCACCGATGGAAGAGCACCAGGAAGTATAGTTATTTCTGAGCCGCCAACATCAATTCGTGGAGTTGGTAAAGGAGTATGGCGTTGTTGGGTAAGCGCGTCACGCACCAGCGTTCATTTTCGACTGCGCAGGAGCTTTAACGATAGCTCGCGCCGCCGAGGTTAGACGGTACGTTTTCACTGCGGTTGAATTAAGGCGGTAATTTCCGTCTTACGCCAAGTCCTTCAGATCACGCAATGCCGTCTTTCTTGCGTCTGAGACAGCATTAGCCAACTCGCCCATCAGCTCGTTATGCACGCGAATCATTTCATCGATACGCTCGACGTCGGCTTGCCGCAACGCGCGGATACGAATTGCTTCCTGAAGGGCATCACCATGACGGCGTTGACGGTTTATCGCTGCCGTGAGACGCTCCTCCCACATCTTGCGCTTTCTGATCAACACGGCGGAATCGGCAAACCCGTCTTCCTGTGCAATGGTCTGTGCCGCGCCTCTCAATTGATCTTGGCAGCGACCGACTTCGGCGGCCACCTCAGCACTGAGATCCTGAAGTTCCTGAACTTTCTTATCCGCGACCTGCAGTTCCTGATCGCGTTCTTCTCGAGCTTGCGTCAGCACCGCCATATCGGCTCCAGGAGAGTCGCGCAAGCGGTTAACAGTGGCTTCGATCTCGCTCATCCTTGCGTTAATCGAGGCAATCTTTGCGCGCCTCGCCGCTGTGCGCGCCCGCACACCCTCCGTCTCATAATACCAACGCCTAAACTCGAACGGCGTCATTTTTTCCGGCGCCAGCATCTCCTTCTCATACCACTCGTCATAGTAGCCAGCTCTGTATAACTCATATGCGTCTTGTAATTCTTCGTCGTAGTAGATCTCAAGCGCGCGAGGCTCGTACCATTTGAGAAGGAGCAGCCCCAGAAACAGGCCGAACAAAACCATTCGAATAGCGTTTTCCGCCCGCCTAAAGCCAGGGATTGCTTCCATTCGTCCAAGCGCCTCAAAGCGTGCGGCGATTCCATCGGGACGAGCGTCGACGCCGAACTGTTTGGCACGTGTGCTCTCATCGGCGTTATCAAACGCTTTCAGAGTTGCAGCACGTTCATGCTCTAACGAGTCTAATAGGTTGTTCGCGCCAGCAACAGCTTGCTCTAGTGATCTGGCCACTGGCCCGGAACCATAGCGCCTGCTGAGACCCGTGCCGGCGATCTCGCTACTGTAGCTCGCCATAGCGTCTTCTCGCTTTTGACGTGCGACGGCTATCTGTCGTTCAAAATCAGCTACTAACGTAGCGCGTTTTTGCGCTACCGCGCCCGCGTAGTCCGCCGCGCGTGCATTTCGGATATCAGTAGAGAACATGATTTGAGCTAAAAACGGTGCGCTGATCATCAGCGAAGCAACCACCATCGCGATGCGCACGATCACGCCGACGCGCGCACGCGTGCCAAATTGCCGAACCAAACGCAGGGCACGGTCGCGCCACGTCGGCATCGACCCATCGTCCTTTGAAGTCGACTTGCGGTCTCGGACGCGAGACAAGTCGAGCATCGCGAATGCGGAGTCAATGCTGCCCACAAGAATGACAACAACGCCACCCACCAGCAGGCCACCCACCACAGGGACGGTCTGGGCGGCCATTAACCATCCTATGTAACCCCACGCCAAGCCCTCGGCGAGAACGATCACAGCAATGTTCAGCCGCAGCAACAACAGCCAGATGTCTGCCTTCGGTGCGCACAAATTCTGCCCGCTTGGCTTTAGTCTTACGAGCTTCCAGAGAGTTTTCATCGCCGTGCCTTTTGTTATTTACGCGCCTTGCGATTTGCGCGATGCACCCAGACTTGGCCGTTCGCCATTCCAAACAACGTCGGCGGTTCAGTTGTCTGCTCTGGGAACGGCAAAACGTTCGACTCGCGGTTAGCCGCTATGCGTGTGTATCTAATACGTTGTCGCTTCCGGAGGAATCTCACTAGGAACACAATTGCGCCCGCCAAAGCAGCTAGAATAGACGCAGCGGCGGCAATGGCTGTGAGATTCCACTCGGAATCGAAAGCCTGCCACGCCGTGACCGGAGGCGGCAGAGGTTCCTTGCTCATGGGAAGCGCCCGGAGCCGCTCCATGTCTGCGGGATCGACAGGCCTTACATATTTGGAAAGCGCCCACCCGTCTTCGCCTGTTGCACGATTGGTCATGTGAATCCACGGCAGTAGGCGACCATCGTCCGACGGCCCTAGCACCTGACGGTCTGCATGCAATGTCTCAAGCCGCGAGAGATGGCGAAGTTCGTCGTCAGGTAGAGTCGGCGGGGGAACGCCGTCGCGAAACCGCACCAGATCAGCATCGGAGCGAACGGCAACCACGGAGTCTTTATGCGCAAAGGAAGACTGAGCTACTCCGACAAGCAGCGTGAACGCGATCAAGTTGAACACGCGCCGCATGGCAAACGCAACAGGCTTTGCGACCGAACTATTCTGTTCGCTACCTGCATATTTCGGATAGAACGTCTAACCCATGGAATGTACTTACCAAATTTGATGATATTTTGGGTAACTGCGGAATACTCGGCGGGTTCCCGCGCCACGCCTTTCCGAGCTTTGGTCGGGCTAACGTCCTTGGTGTAAGCTGTGCGGACGGTCCCACGTCCCGAAGCCGACGCGGCACGGCGGTTGCCGCGGAGCGCGCGCGAAGACGCAAACCGCGATCTGGTCGGGTAGACCGAGGCGATTACTCGCCCCGGCCCCCCTGAAGATCCGGACGTGCGGGACTCCCGCATCCGGCTCCGCGAATCACAGGTTCACTGTTCACACAGCCCAATTCGTTATCCATTGAAGTTGCGGTTACACCCAACAACGAGCTCAGTGTCTCGGGGTG
>QHVT01000019.1 GCA_003223645.1 Acidobacteriota bacterium
CGATCGACGTGCCGCTTGCAATCGTCTACAAGGATCGATGGAGAACACCGAGCATGAGTCTGCGACGGAAGACTGTACCGCCCACCCAGAAGCATCCGCGATCGTCCTCTTCGGGTCGGAAGGAGCTGATTGCAAAGGAAAATACGAAAAAGCAATCAGCAAAGAAGAAAACTGTCCTTGACAATCGCTTTCATAGAACTCGAGCCAAAAGCTGACAAGCGGGCGATACTCTGGCCCGGCGGCCGGGCCGCATTGGCATTGACTTAAGCGCCACTACGCGTAAATAACTCGCAGCGCAGTGAGTTACGCTCTACCCAGGCTCGTGGAGACAAGATATCAAAGGAGATGTCGCATCGCTGTGCTGCGTCACGGCATGGACGCACGTGCGTCACGGTCGTGCAGCGATGTGTCGCGGCATGGACCCACGTGCGACATGGTCGTGCGGCTGCCTCGCGGCATGGACGCACATGAGTAACTCACTGAACCGTCATTGACTTACGCATCGTGCCGCTTAAGTTAATTAACCGCCAATACGGCGTGGCCGTCGGCGTGACCGCGGCCGAGCCGCCTCGTCAAACTCGCTAAAATCACGGCGTCACGCCGCTCGCAGACGCATCAAGGTCAACGGCGGCAAGCGGCGTGCCGCGTCGGCTTCGGCACGTAGGCCCGGCCGCGCAGGTGAAGCGACGACCGTTAGCGGACACGAAATCCGTTGGCTTCCTGTGAACGTACTAAGTTCGGTGGCGCTTCAGGCTTTCGAATGATCACGAGGCCTGCGAGCCGCTTGTCCGCATGTCTCAAGCTGTTCACGTAGGAGGTCTACATTGACGCACTCTTTTCAAGAGTACCCCGGCGGCAACGTTGATTTGAGCGGGGACCGGCCACGAGGCTTGCCTTTCCTGAAGCCGCTGTACGGGCTACCGCCATATCAATACACGGACAACGTTGTGTTGATCGTGGTTTATGAAGCCGAGGAGATGGCCATCCGCGAAGTGCTTCCCCGCCAACTCGAACCGCTGCCAGGCAATATCGTCGCAACGTGCTTCTTTCTTTGCCCGAACGTTACCGGGATCGGTGCTCACAACTTCACCATGCCCTGCATTCCGGTTCGTTATGGTGACCTTGTAGGCCAGTTTGTTCCGTATCTTTACACCAGTACAGACGCCAGTCTTGCCTGTTATCGGGAAGGGCAAGGGTGGCCTGCAGTTTTCGGGCAGACCGAACTCACCGAAGCGCAGGGAAGAGTGCGTGCACGCGTGACTTGCAATGGTCGCGAGATCATTCGTGCCACTGCCGAGGTAGGCGGCGAGACTATCAACTCGCTCGACTTTCTTCCGATCATTCTCTACAAGGAAATTCCGAGCATCGACGGCAAGTCCTGCGACGCGGCGTACTTTCTCACCTCGACGTCGCTCCTTACAAACCTCAATTTCAGAGGGGGAACGGGGCAGGTAATGTTTCCCGACCTTGGAAGCGATCCCGTCTCTCGTCTGGCGCCAGTGAAGGTAACCTCTGCGCTTTACGGCACCCTGGACGATTTCTATCCCGAGACAATTCATGTTCTTTCAACGTTGAAATAACTGCTCGCCAAGCAAGCTGTCGGTCGGTCGGTTGAATCGAACGAGTTCTGCAGGTGCACATCATCCGCCGTCAGAGTGCGGGCTAACTTATTCTGTCGTTGGCACTTAACATCACTAAAAGGGTTGGAAAGATTGCTGACGAAGGAAGGAAGCTCGCTTGCAACGGAAGCAAACTCGCTTGCAAGTGAAGCAGACTCGCTTGCAAGTGAAGCAAACTCGCTTACGATCCAAACAAACTCACTTACAGATCTAAGCGAGCACGCTTAGATCTTCAGCAAGTTTCCTTGGATCAGAACCGAGTCTCGCTGAAAATCTAAGCGTGCTCGCTCAGATTCCAGGCAAGATTACTGAACCTGGAAGCGAGCTTGCCTCCTTCGGAAGTGAACTTGCTTAGCTTGTAAGCGACGGTCCTGAGCTCGGAAGCGAATTGACTTACGGTGGAAGCGAGCTTACCCGGTTTGGAAGCGAGTTTGCCTGGCTTGCGAGTGAGTTGCCTGAGCTCGGAAGCAAATCTGCTCGAGTTGGAACGAGTTTACTCAGGCCAGCTTGCTCGGGAAAAGCGATTCTGTTGAGACACGCAAGCTCCGCGAAGAGATGGATGAACGAGGCCGGCGACGATCCAGTGAGCCGGAATCATGGAATCGAGACCGACGGTCTCCGTCATCCTGAGCCGGAGCACTGCGCGAGGCAACTCGCTGAGCGTCGAGCGCCCCGTGCCCGTGCCCGCGCCCGTGCCCGGGGTGGGCGAGCGAAGCGACTGCGTCCGGCCCCCACCCCAGGCGCGGGAGCGGGAGCGGGCACGGGCGCGGGAAGGCTCGCCCGGGCGACGAGCCTGCAATTTAGAGATCCTTCGCCGTCTACGCGGCTCAGGACGACGGGGTACACTGGACAATTCATTTGGCACTCCGAACTTCCAGAACGTTCAAGGCCGCGCTGGTTGCGTTTCTTCTGCTGAGCACAGTGGCCTGTGATCAAGCGAGTAAGAGCTGGGCGCGGCGTTCGCTGAACCACGGTTCGATCCAGGCGGCCGGCGGGCACCTTCAACTGATCCTCACTGAGAATCGTGGCGTCTTCCTCAGTCTCGGCTCTCACATCAACGCTGAGCTGAGGGCGATTCTCTTCACCGGCGGTGTGGCGCTCGCCTTGGTCTGGGGAGTGGGTTGGCTCTTCGCGCGGGACCATACCGTGGCTCGAGCCGTGTCGGTTTCACTGATCATCGGCGGAGGCTTCGGCAACTTGATGGATCGCGTCTCGAGGTCGGGGGCAGTCACTGATTTCATCTTTGTGTGGTACGGCCCGTTGCGAACCGGTATCTTCAATTTAGCGGATGCATTCATCACCACCGGCGTGGTTTCGCTCCTGCTTGCGGGTGCGTTCCAATCTGCACGGACACCGAAACCGACCTGACGCTCGGCACGGCGCTCCCTCTGTTGCGGGATTGCGCGGTTGCGCAGCAACACCGCGTAACTGCGTAACCGCGTGACCGCGCAACCTCACCTTTACCGCCGCTTCGCGTCACGATGACGCGTGAATCTTCGCGCCGTTGATGTGCCAGCGCATTTCGCTCGGCGTAATGCGGAAATAGTGCACACCGAGTAAAGCGGCGGCGCCTGCCGCTTTCAGCGTGATTTGCCACGTCATCTTGAGCCGCGAAGCGGCGAAAGTACTCAAAATACGTAACTTGGCGCCTTTACCAGCGCTTGCCGACAGCCTGAAAAGCTCTATCGGCAAAGCAAAAAGCTTTATCGACAAAGTAAAAAGCTCTATCGGCAAAGCAAAAAGCTATACCGACAAAGTAAAAAGCTATACCGCCGAAGCAGAAAGCTTTATCGACGAAGCAAAAAGCTTTATCGGCGAAGCAAAAACCCTTACCGACGAAGCAAAAACCTTTATCGACAAAGCAAAAACCTTTACCGACAAAGCGAAAAGCTTTGCGGTCAGAGTAAAAAGCTTTGGCGGCGAAGCAAAATACTGCACCGCCAAAGTAAAAAGCTCTGCCGGCGGAGTGAGCTTTTCAGGGTGCGGTTCACGTTAGCCACACACCACCCCTGGGACGTCACGGTGACGCGTGAATGTTTGCGCCGTTGAGGTGCCAGCGCCTTTCGCTCGGCGGGGCGCCGTCGACCACCGTCCGTCGCAGCGTGTAGGTGCCGGTGAACGTCTGCCGTTCGCCCGACTTCTTCGTGGCGGTGATGGTGACCGGCACGTCGATGTATCTCGATCCCGCCGCGCCTTCGACGCGCGATGGTTCGCCGGTCGTCACCGAGACCGACGCCGTGTCGGCGAATCCTTTCTCGAACTCGTCGAACGTTTGCGGCGGGCCGGATCGACCCCACAGCGCAAACGCGCGCCGGTAGTCGTGCGCGTTGATTGCGTCGTAGTACGCCTTCACCACAGCAACTGCGTCGTTGCCGTCACCGGCGGGCTGCTGCGGATCGAACGCGGTGATGAGCCACGCATCGTTTTCACGACGCAGCTTCACGCGCACCGGAATGCGCGCCGCGTCGCCGGTGCTCGTTGCCTCCACGATCGCGCCTGTCACCGATGCCGTGTCGCCGCGCTGCTCTGACACGTCGGCGATCTCGATGCGATCCGGCCACGGGCTGGAGACCGTGCGTCCCGGAGCGCGCGCGGGATCGCGGGTCCATGCGTCGAGCAGTTGCGGATCGGCGAGGCCGCCGTATGCCTTGCGGATGCTTTCCGCGGCCACGTCCGCGGGAGCGAGCAGCGAGACCTGTTTCATCCGCCGCCCGAATTTCTCGACGACGTCTCGCGGAGCGCTGCTCGCCCTCGGCTGTGCCGGTTGCGGCGCAGCGTGTTCTCGGCCGCACGAGGGCAGCAGACCGAGAATCGTCGCGAGCAGGGCCGCGGTGCATGCGCGTGTCATTACGCGCATGCACTGTGCAGAACTCAGACCGTCAGTGCACCTGCAGATTGCCCTGCGTGACGAACTGCGGCGTCGCTCGCTCGCCGTTCCACGAGGTGGCGAACCAGAGGCCGCCGCTCTTCTTCGAGACGAACAGCGAGAGTGAATCGCGCGTCGACGGCTCGCCGTCATCGGTGGCGATGGCGATGAACGGGGCGGCGGGATCGAGCACGACCGGGGAAGACGAGGTGACGTCGCGGAGAGTCGCGGTGCCGACGATCGCGGCGGTGCCGCCGTTGGCGGTGAGCGCGATGGCGAGGGAGTCGGCGGTCGCCGCGGTGACCTCGTACTTCCGGCCGTTCCGCTCGTACGAGAACGTGAAGCTGCCCTTCACCGCGCCGTTCTTGTCGTACTTGAGGTCGACGTTGAATTTGCCGGCGGGAATCGCGCCGCTGCCGGTGACGAACGACTGCGAGGGGGGAGCGATCGCGATCGTCACGTCGTCCGCTGCCGCGTCGCGCGTGTAGTAGTTACCCGCGCGGGCGCCGACGACGAGCGACGAGTCGCTGCTGCCGAAGGTGCGCGTGAACGTGCAGGTGGCGACGCCGGCGCGTGCGTCGTCGTCAGCGATGAGCGCGATCGGCGCGGTGCATAGGACGTTGTTCGTTGCACGGTCGACGAAGGCGAGCGTCGCGTTGCGGATGTCGCCGGCGCTCGCGTCGCCGTTTGCATCCGCGGTGGCGCTGATGTCCTTCACCGTGGCAGTCAATGTGACGTTCAGCGGTGCTCCCGGCGTAGCGGCGAGAAGCAGCGGCGAGGTGATCGCAATGCGCGCGTCTTCCGGCGTCACGGTCAGTGTGGATCCGCTGTAGGCGATGGCGTAGTTCGGCGAGGTAAGGCCGCCGATGGCGATCGGATAGATGCCCGGCGCGGACAGCGGAGTCGCGCTCGTGGTGATGGAGAGCGTGCCGGTCAGCACGGCCGGAGTCTCGCCGAGGACCAGGCCGGTGAACGTGGCGGTGAGCTGTGGCAGCGGATCGCTGTACTGCTTCGTCGCGGGATTCGCGGCGATGAGGAGCGGCGCCGGAGTCACGGTCAGCGTAGACGGCGTGATCGTCGGGTCGTAGTTGACGAGGCGGTGATTCGGATCGACGAGTGACGCGGTAATCGGATACGCGCCGGCGGGACTCTGCTGCGTCGCGGTCGTCGCGTACGACGGCGTGATGGCGTCTCCGTTCACTACGCCGGTGAGCGTACCGGTGAGGACGGGAAGTGCGGCGCCGTAGAGCTTCGACTTCGCGTCGATGACGAGCGTCAGCGGCGCGCGCGTGACGTTGATCGACACCGACGTCGTCGCCGGTTTGTAATTCGCGGTCTCCTGCGCGGTGACGGTCAGCGTGCGGCTGCCGGCGTCGAGCACGGCGCCGGCGGCGGGCGAGTAGATGAGCGTGCCGGCGGGTGCCGGTCCGCCGACGGTCACCGTTGCGTTGAGCTGCAGCGATGAAAGGGCGGTTCCGTAGACGATCGGCGCGGGCGCAGCCCACGATAGCGTCTGGGTTGCTTTCGCAACGTCGAGCGTCACGCTCGATGTCGCATCGTCGTAGTTGCGCGTGTCGTTCGGCGTGAAGTGCGCGGAGAGCGTCCGTGTGCCGGCGTCGAGGATCGTTCCCGAAGCGGGCGTGTATGCGAACGTGCCGGCGATGTTCGCGGTTGCGTTGAGCTGCGCCGATGAAAGCGCGGTGCCGTAGACGATCGGCGCGGGCGTGGCCCACGTGATGACCGGCGTCGCTTTCAACACGTTGATCTTCACGCTCGCGGCGACGGAGTTGTAGCTCGGGCTCGACGGCGTGAAGGTCACGTTCAGGGTCTGCGCGCTGCCGGCGTCGAGAATCGTGCCGGCGGCGGGGGAGTAGGTGAATGTGCCGGCTACGTCCGCGGACGCGTTGAGCTGCACCGATGAAAGGGGGGTTCCGTAGACGATCGCCGCCGGTGCGAGCCAGGTGACCTCCGGCGTTGCCTTGCGCACGACGAGCTGCGTCGACGCGCTCGCGGCCGGGTAGTACGGCGTCGCGGCGGCGGTGACGGTCAGCGTGTGTGTTCCGGCGGGAAGGAGCGTGCCGAGGGCGGGCGAATAGGAGAGCGCGCCCGCGGGAGCGCCGCCGGACGCGGTCACGCGCGCGTTGAGCTGCACGGATGTCAGCGTTTCGCCGTACGTGATCGGTGCGGGGGTGGACCAGGTGATGGTCTGCGATCCCTGCACGACGTTGATCGTCGTCGTCGCGGTGGTCACGGTGTAGTCGTCATCGGCGGGCGTGAACGTCGCGTGCAGCGTCTGCGCGCCGAGGGACAGGACGGAGCCGGCCGGCGGATCGTAGGTGAAGTCGCCGGGAACGCTCGTGGACGCGTTGAGCTGCACCGATGAAAGGGTGGTTCCGTAGACGATCGGAGCGGGGGAGGCCCACGCGATCGGGACGGTCAACTGGTTGACCAGAAGGACGGCGTTCTTCGTCACCGGCGCGACGGCGGCATCGGACGGCGTGAAGGTGACGCTGAGGAGGTGGTAGCCGCCGCCGAGGATCATGCCGGCGGGAGGCGAGTAGACGAACGATCCCGGCATGTTCGCGGAGGCGTTGAGCTGGGCTGCACCGAGCGGCGTTCCACCGGCGATCGGGTCGGGATTGTTCCAGGTGACGACGGCCTGCCGGCCGGCGACGACGAGAGTCGCCGACGCGCTCGACGCGGCGTATTGCTCGTCGCCGTCGAAGCGGACCGCGATGGCATTGGGATAGGTGCCGGACGCGATCCCGGCGACGGATGCGCCGGAGACGGCGGAGCCGTTGGCATCGGTGATGAGCCGCGCCACTTCGTTGCCGTTCAGCGTGAAGACGAGCGTGCGCGCGGAAAGCGGCGAGCCGTTCGCGGCGAGGGTCGCGTGAATGATGGTGGCGCCGTCGAATTCGGCCGCATCGGCCGTCGCGCTCAGCGACGTCGCGTTGCGCGTGTCGCCGCTCGTGCCGCCGCCGTTCGTGCTTCCGCCGCCGCCTATGTTCCAGCTCGTGTCGGGCTGCTCGGTCATGGCGGTCGTCGAGTTGTGCGTGGTTCCGTTCATGAACCACGTCTCGTTCTCGCCGCTGACCGTGTTGCGCCAGACGATGTCGGGGAAGCCGTCGTGGTCCATGTCGGCGATGTCGGCCGGCATCCAATTCGTGTCGGACTGCGTTTCCATCGGCTGGATGACGGCGCGGAGGCTGTGGCGCTTCACTTCCTGCGCCGACATGCCGTGCGCGATCATGCCGGACGGCGCGGCGTCGTTCATGCCCCAGATCGCGTTCTCGCCGGTGGCCTTGTTGTGGAAGAAGAGATCGGGCTTGCCGTCGTGCGTGAAGTCGCCGGCGCCGTGCAGTCCCCAGTTTCCGTCGGGCGTCGGCTGCAATGCGAACGTGCCGACGTGCTCGGTGCCGTTCTGGAACCAGATCTCGTTCTCGCCGGTAACGTCGTTGTGCCAGACGATGTCGTGCTGTTCGTCGCCGTCGAGATCGGCGACCGCGCCGATCGACCAGCGCGGATCGCTGCGCGTCTCGAGTGGCTTCACTTCGCCGACGCTCACGCCGTCCATCAGCCAAACCGAGTCCTGTCCGGTCGCGGTGTTGCGCACGAGGAGATCGGGATGCTCGTCGCCGTTGAGATCGCCGAGGCTCTGGATGTTCGCGGTTGGGGCGCTCGAAGGGAGCGGGATCGCGTTCGCTTTCTGCAGCCCGTTCATCAGCCAGAGCTCGTTCTGGCCGGTGGCCTGGTTGTGCCAGGTGAAGTCCGTCGATCCGTCGTTCGTAAAGTCGTGCGTGACGGTGCGCCGCCTCGGCACGCCGGTGATTCTCACCACGGCGGTGGCGCTGATGTTGCGCCGTGGGGGCGTGCCGCACGCGTCGTCGTCATCCCAGATCTCGGCCCAGTAATACGAGGTCTGCTGCGGCGCGACGTGGATGACGTCCTTGTCGCTGTTGTCGATCGGACTGGAGCGGTCGCCGGTCGCGCCCTGGTACCACTGATAGTGGAACGATTCGTCGGGGAACTGGCCCTGAGGACCTTCGGCGCCGACGCCGAGTGTGATGAACGCACCCGGTCGCGGCGAATCCTGCGACTGCGGATGGTCCCTCACGTTCGGCACCAGGCAGGAGTCGCCGGCGGGGGTGTCGTTGGACCAGGTGACGTTGTCGCTCAACGCCGCGCCGCAGTCGTTTTGCGCGAGCACCATGAACGAGGCCGAATGGCCCGGCTGCGGATACCACGAATGCCAGCGCGCGATGATGACCTGGCCCAGACCCGTGTCCACTTCGGCCACTCCGTTGAAGTAGATCCTGTAACGCAGACTCGTTCCGCTGAAGATCGGACTCACGATGATGTGGGAGCCGTTCAGCACCGAGCCGCCGCGCGCCTCGATCTCGAGATGCGGCGGAACGCACGGGCCCGGACCGTACTGGTTCACGCTGCCGGAGCCGCCCTTGTCGAAGAAGAGCTTCGCCGTGCGAGACTGCGCGTTCGGTGCGTTGTTCGCGTCGACGTGGAACTTCACGGTGCCGGGTCCGACGTGCGTGAAGTCGTCGAGATGCAGCCAATTCGCGTCCGTCGTCACCGTCCACTCGCATCCCTCGGCGGTCGAGACCTGCATGAACGTGAAGGAGCCGGGTGTCGGATCGAACGGCAGATACGCGACGGAGGGCTCGAAGCGGAACGTGCAGACCTGCGTCTGCTGCACGCTGACGCTGCGCGATCCGATGAACACATATCCGGTGCGCGAGCCGCCGGGAAGCGGAGTGGTCGCGCGATCCGCGGTGATCGTGATCGTCCGGCTGCCTTTCTGCGGCGTGTCCGGCTGCACGTGCAGCCACGACTGCGAGTCGGGACTGACGGACGGCGTGTACGGACAGCCGGCGGACGTCGAGACGACGACGTCCTGCCGCGTGTCGCGATCGGCGAGGATGTTCAACGCGGAGGGCTGAATCACGAACGCGGCGAGGTCACAGATGATGGTGAGGTTTCCGCTGCCGCTGCCGGCCTTGATCGCCGGAGTCTCGGCGAGGCTCACCTTGATTGCGCCGGGGTAGGTATCGGGCGGGAAGTCGACGGTACCGATGACGGATGCGAATCCGTTCTGGTCCGTGATGCCGCTGCCGAGGGACTTGTCGAACACTTTGAAGTTGAGCGTGGCGCCTTCGATATAGCCGCCGCTGACGACGGAAAGCCGTGCGGTGAAGCGCGCTTGTCCTCCGGCATTGATGATGACGTCATTGACCTGAATCACGGGCGTCGCTTTCCCTTGATTGGGAACGACGGTGACGGTCGCGGCGCCGAACTCGTCGCCGAGGTTTGCGCCGCTGCAGCCGGTGGTCGTCACTTCGGTGACCGAGTACGTCGTCGTCTGCTGCGGCTGCACCGTGCGCGCGTGGAAGCTCGGGCGGAACGGATTGATCGTGACGACGTCCTCTTCGAATCCGTCGGACCACTTGAGGTGCCACGATCCGATGCCGGTGAGGTAGACGGGAATGCGGAAGGTCTCGCCGGCCGGGATGGTGCCGCCGTTGCCGACCAGCGCGGATGGCTGGCGGACGTTGATGAACGCGGAGCGCCCGACGACGTCGCTGTTGCACGCCGAGTGGACCCTGACGAACAGGATGATTGCGTTCTGCACGTCGTGTCCGTTCGCGGTACAGCCGGCGTCGAGCTCGACGCTTTCACCGGCATCGTCGAGCTCCGCGTCGCCCGTCGCCGTGTTGTAGTACAACCAATCGACGCGCGTTCCTGCCGGCTGCGGATTGATGCTGGCGTGGATGTGCTGTTTGGTCTGCACTTCGAGCGGCACATTGAGAATGACGTTCGGCCGCTCGCAGAGGTTCTGCGGAGTGAAATCGAAGTCGAAGCTCGGACGATGCGAGCGGTTGTCGCGCCAGAAATCGTAGGCGAAGGTGTAGTAGATCTCGTGACGTGCCGCGCCGAAGAAGCCGAGCGGATCGGTGAACAACGTGGCCCTGATGCCTGCCGGGAAGTCGTCGCCGGTGAACTGGAAGGCCGGAGGTCCGTCGCCTTTCGGGAACCCGTTCATCTCATAGAACGTGGCCACGGGATACGTGGACAGTCGGTAATCGGGATTGTCTTTGTCCGTACAGGTGCGGTTGCGGCGCGTCGGAAGAAAGTCGCTCGCGCTGAGGTATTTTTCCGTCGATACGGGGCAGCTCGGATTGGCGAGATCGGTCGGCTCAGGGCGGTAGCATTGGTTCGCATACGCGTCGCAGCGATTCGGAGCGCTGGGATTGTTTCCTGCGGCGCGCTGTCCCTGCCGAAACAGCGCGGACATGACGGCGTCGAAGTCGGCGCGGTTGCCGAAGTCGCCGAATTGACTGCCGGCCGGCTGGCCCATGGCCTCGAGTCCGACGAACGCGGTCGCAATCGACGTGATCAGGCCGATGCCGTAGTTCGCGTTCTCCATCGTGTGGTTCAGCGGAACGACGTCGACCTTGCCGCCGGTCGCCATCGACTGCCGGAGCTGCGTGACGGACGCGTTGCAGGGACCGGTCGGTCCGCTAACGTCGCCGCTCTGGTCGTAGATGCAGATGCTGAATTCCGTGTCGAGCAGCGAGCGGCGGATGAGATCCATCGCGCTGGCGCGGTCGCCCGCCGCGCGCGTGGGACGATGCGTTTTCGAGAAGTAGGCGGCGCGCCACGCGTAGCCTTCCGCGGCGACGCTGAAGTCATCCATGCAGTTGTCGCCGGACATCCAGCGCGGCTGCCCGTCGCGAAAGCCGCTGAAGCCGCAGTCGGGCTTGAGGTAGCCGTCCCACGGCATGTCGCCGAGGAACTTGTCCATTTCGGGCGTGAGCTGATTGTTGTGGCCGAGGATCATGCCGCTGGCGTAGGCGAACGAGGTGATGCCGCCGCCGAGAAATCCCTGGAACCCTCCGATCGCGAGCTCGTTCTCGAGCTTATTGCGATACGCCAGCCGCAGCCTCGTCGTATTGCACTCCGGAATGCGGATGTCGTGAAAGAGGATGGCCCATTCATGGAGCCCGCGGCCGACGGAGCCGCTGTCGCCGGGCTCGACGCTTTCCAGCTCTTCGAATGAAGGCGCCGCCGGTTGGTTCATGACGCACGTCTGCGCGCGCGCAACCGGAACGAACATGAGGACGAGGATGGACCAGAGAAGGCTTTTGATAAACGAGGCTCGGCGCACGGGGCTCTCTCCTGCGAATGACCGGTCAGTTGTTTATTTGTAGAAGCGAAGCGGGTGCGCGGAGTGTAACCAGCCTAACAGGAAAAGGGAAGTGCGCAAAAATGGAGAGCGGGGGGTGGGCCTCCTGGCCTCCCAGCCTCCTGGCCTCCCAGGGAAGTGCTGTTCCTGGGAGGCTCGGAGGCTCGGAGGCTATTGTGGCGTGTAGGTCGGAACGCGTCCCGGGGTCCATGGCGCGCCGCGCTCGTTCAGCGTCTTTTCGATTGCGGCGAGATCGACTTCGATCGTGCGGCGGAGTTTGTCGAGGAGGGGGACGAATTCTTTTTCGGCGATTGCCAACGACTCCTGATGCGTCGCGGTCGGCGCTGATGTGGTGGTGAATCCGTTTACGGCGTTGGAGATTCGCTCGACGAGGGACGGTTTGTCGGCTTCCTGATGGCCGCGCAGGACGGGGTCGCCGTTGAGGGCGTCGTCGATGTCGTGCAGGGTTTTGTCGACGGCGTTCACTTGCGCGACGAGTTTCGGATCGGGGCCTTCGATCTCGTCGAGGGCCCTGCGGACGTGCTGCACGCGCACGAGCGCGTCGGCAGTCACGCGGGCGGCGCCCATCACCGCTTTCTGCAGGCGCTCTGCTTTCTTCTGGAACGCGAGCACGGCGTTGCGGTCGCTCTCGTTCATGATCGAGAGGTAGAGCGGCACGACGTTGAACGTCTTCGGTTCGCCGAGGGATGTTTCGACGCCGTCGATGCGCTTGGCGAGACGGACGGTGTATTTGCCGGGGACGGCGAGCGGTCCGCCGGGCGGCGGCGAGAAGACGTCGATCTCGGGCGGCGTGAGCTCGATGGGGGAGGGCGGCGGATAGCGGAGGTCCCACGCGACGCGATGGAAGCCGGCGGTGACGGGGCCGCTCACGCGGCGAATGACGTTGCCTTCATCGTCAGACACGACGAGCACGATCGCGGGATCGAGCTCGCGGTCTTCGGCGCGCAGCTGGTCAAGCGTCGGATACGGGACGACGATCTGTTTCTTCGGCTCGTTGCCGGCGTCTTTCTCGATGCGCGACTCCGCTTCGGCGCGCTGTTTCTTGAGGCTCTTCAACTCGTCCTTGATGTAGTAGGTGAAGACCGCGCCGAACGGAGGATTGGGCGCATTGAAGAAGGCGTCGCCCTGGAAGGCTTTGTTCGGAAGTCCGAGCGGCGCGCGCTCGACGTAGAGATCGGCGTCGCGCGGCGCGAAGAGCGTGGCGTCGGTGTTCGCAACCGCGGGCGTCATCGATCGCAGCGGCTTGAGATCGTCGAGGATGTAGATGCCGCGTCCGAAGGTGCCGACGACGAGATCGTCGCGGCGCTTCTGGATCTGCAGATCGCGGACGGGGATCGTCGGCAGTCCGCCTTTGATCTGGATCCAGTTGCCGCCGCCGTTCTGGCTGATGAAGAGTCCGAACTCCGTGCCGGCGTAGAGCAGGTTCTTGTCGAACGTGTCTTCGATGACGACGTACGCGCTGCCGCGCTGCGGCAGGTCGCTGGTGATCGACTTCCACGTCGCGCCGCGGTCGGTGCTCTTGTAGACGTACGGCTTGAAGTCGCCGGTCTTGTGATTGTCGAACGCGGCGTAAACGGTGTTGACGTCGTGCGCCGAGGCTTGCAGCGCGGAGACGTAAGTGAACTCCGGCACGAGCGGGAAGCGCTCGATTTTTCTCCAATGCTGTCCGCCGTCCTCGGTGACCTGAATCAGTCCGTCATCGGTCCCGACGTAGATCAGCCCTTCCTGCAGCGGCGACTCCGAGAGCGAGACGATGTTGCCGTAGAGCGACGTCGACACGTTCTTCGCGACCGCGTCGATGCCCCACACGCGTCCCATCACCGGCAGTGTGTTGCGGTCGAGGTGGCGCGTGAGGTCGCCGCTGACGGGCTTCCAGGTGTTGCCGCGATCGTCGCTGCGGAAGAGGTACTGCGCGGCGAAGTAGATCCGTTTGCTGTCGTGCGGACTGACGATGAGCGGGGAGTCCCAGTTCTGGCGCAGCGGATCCATGTTGCCGGACGGCTGCGGCTGGATGTCGAGCAGCTCGCCGGTGCGCTTGTCGAAGCGTCCGAGTCCGCCGTATTGCGATTCGCCGTAGATGATGTTCGGGTCTTTCGGATCGGGCAGCGAGCGGAAGCCGTCGCCGCCGACGGTGACGTACCAGTCGGAGTTGACGATGCCGTGCGCGGTGGTCGTGCGCGACGGACCGCCGAGGGAGAAGTTGTCCTGCGTGCCGCCATAGACGTGGTAGAAGGGGAGCGCGTCGTCGGCGCTGATGCGATAGAACTGCGTGATCGGCAGCGGCTTGTAGTTCCAGGTCGCGGTGCGGTCGAAGCTCTCGTAGAGACCGCCGTCGCAGCCCATGATCACGTGATCGCTGTTGGCGGGATCGATCCAGATCACGTGGTTGTCGACGTGCTTGAACGTCTCGCCGATCTTCTTCCAAGTCTTGCCGCTGTCATCGCTGACGCGCGCGTAGACGTCCATCGCGTAGACGCGCTCCGGCACGTTCGGATCGACGAAGATCTCGGCGTAGTACTGCGCGCCGCCGCCGGAGTACTTCGACATCTTCTCGAAGTTGCCGCCGCCGTCCTGCGAGCGGAAGAAGCCGCCCGAGCTGCGCGCGGCCTCGATGATCGCGTAGACGGTTTTCGGGCGCTGCTTCGGAATCGCGAGTCCGATGCGGCCCATGTTCTCTTTCGGCAGGCCTTTGGTGAGCTTGTTCCACGTCGCGCCGGCGTCGGTCGACTTGTAGATCGCCGACTCCGGGCCGCCGTTGATGAGCGTGTAGACGTGGCGGCGTCGCTGATAGGACGCGGCGTAGAGCGTGTCGGGATTCGTCGGATCGAACACGACGTCGGTGACGCCGGTGTTCTCGCTGATCGTCAGCACGGCCTTCCAGCTCTTGCCGCCGTCGGTCGTCTTGTACAGCCCGCGGTCGCCGCCCGGATTCCACAGCGGTCCCTGCGCGGCGACGTAGACGACGTTGGAGTCGCGCGGATCGACAATGATTTTTCCGATGTGCTCGGACTTCGCGAGGCCGACGTTCGTCCACGACTTCCCGCCGTCGGTCGACTTGTACACGCCGTCGCCGTACGAGACGGAGCGCTGGCTGTTGTTTTCGCCGCTGCCAACCCAGACGGTGAGCGAGTCATTCGGATCGATCGTCACGCAGCCCGTCGAGAACGAATTCTGATCGTCGAAGACCGGCGTGAACGTCGTGCCGGCGTTGGTGGTCTTCCACACACCGCCCGCGGCAGTGGCGAGATACCACACGCGCGCGTCGCGCGGATCGACCGTGACGTCGACGATGCGCCCCGATACGAGCGCGGGACCGATGCCGCGCAGCTCGAGGCCCGCAAAAACTTTGTCGTCGTATTTGGGGGTGGAGGGGGAGGACGTGGGCGTGGAGGGAGGTGCGGCGTGAAGAAACGTGGCAACGATGACGGCAGCGATGAGCGCGGAGCAGTGCTTCATCAGTCTCCTCGTTGAATGTGAAATAGGCGCAAAGGCGCGAGCATCCTACCCCGGTTGCGCTGGGAGGAAGCTATAACGATTTTGGAACTCCGGAGTCCCGCCGGCTGCGAAACCTTCGTCTTTCTTGATTGACGAGAAGGCCGAGCATCGCAGGCCGAGGGTACCTCGGATTTGGTACGGCCCCCTTCATCCGGCCCTTCGGGCCACCTTCTCCCCGCAAGCGGCGCGAAGAGCCACAAGGGAGGGTTGTGGCGCACGTCCGGTGGCCCCTCGCCCCGCTATGCGGGGAGAGGGTGGCCCGAAGGGCCGGGTGAGGGGCGGTTCCTGATGCGCTGCGCGATCGCATATTCGATGATCGCTTCCGCCATCTCCGCATCTTTCGCGAGCAATTCATTCTCGATGCGCACGACCTCAATTCCTCGCGACTGGAGATATGCAGTGCGCTGATCGTCGTGCAACACGACGCCGAGCATGTCGTGCTGATGCCCATCCAATTCGATCGCCAACTTTAACGACGCGCAGTAGAAGTCGAGTACATAACGACCGACCGGCACTTGTCGTCGAAATTTGAATCCGCTGAACGAGCGGTTGCGGAGCCAGTTCCACATGCGTCGTTCGCTGAGCGTTGCGGATTGGCGCAGTTGCCTCGCGCGATCGCGCATGTGCTTCGAGACGGGCATCGCAGGCCGAGGGTACCTCGGATTTGGCACGGCCCCTCATCCGGCCCTTCGGGCCACCTTCTCCCCGCAAGCGGGGCGAAGGGCCACAAGAAGGTTCGTTGCGTTCGAAGGGAGCGCGTGCCGCTGCGCTCTATCGGAATGGTTATCGCGCCATCGCTGTGAGCTGCACGAAGTCCTCGTCCTTGCTGATCGACGAGAAGACGTAGTCGACGCGCGCTTCCCACATTTCCATCGCGCGGACGTCGTCGTAGCGTTCGTACTGGTAGAAGTGGCGGTGGAGGAGCTCCATCGCTTTGCCCTTCTGGCCGAGGAGCGAGTAGATGGCGGCGAGGTTGTAGGAGGCGGCGAGGAGGTTTTCGTGCTCGCGCGCGATCTTCAGCGCCTCTTCTTTGCGGCCGCTGTCGGCCATGTAGGTCGCGGCGAAGATGAGGTTGTACGCGTCGTCGGGATCGAGGGCGAGCGCTTTCTGCACGTACGCCTCGGCCTTGTCGCGGACGCGCTCGGAGTTCCAGTAGACGGCGAGGTTGCGGTAGGTGAGGGCGAGCGGATACACGTTGATCGACTGCTCGAAGAGCGAGAGTCCTTTCGCGGAGTCGCCCATGTGGATCGTCATCTTGCCGAGTCCGTGCAGCGCGACCGCCTTCGAGAGCGGATCGGGCTGCATCGTGAGGAGATGCGCGAAGGTCTGCTTCGCGAGCGTCCATTCGCCGGTGTGATGGCGATACAGCTCGCCGAGGAATCGCTGCGGGACCGGATCGGCGGGATCGATCTTCGACGCGGCGATGTAGAGCGAGCGCGCTTTCGCGTAGTCCTCCGCGAGCTCCGCCTTGAACGCGCTGTTCATCGCCTCGGTCATCCGCTGGTTCATCGCCGGCGTGTCGACCGGATCGGTGAGACGCAGCTCGGCGTCGGTGACGTTCACGCCGAGGCGCGTCAGCGCCTTCTGCGCGGCGCGGCCTTTTTTCGGCGCGAGGCAGCGCTGGTCCCACACTTTCTGATAGGTCGCGACCGCGCCGTCGTGATCGGCTTTCTCTTTCGCCTTCGCGTCGTCGAGCATCTTGTCGAGCGCGTTATCGCGGTTCTTCAGCTCCGCGCGAACGCCGTCCTCGATCTTGCCGAGGCGCAGCTTTCCGTTCTCCGATTCCCAGCGCGTGACCGGCGCACCGTCGGCGACGAGGATCGCGGCCGGAAGCTTGTCGGCGACTTCCCACTTCTTCAGCGACTCGGTGTCGCCCGGCACCACGAGCTGCATGCCGACGCACTGCGACGACGCCATCGTCAGCGCGCGCGAGGAGAGGAGCTCGCTCCCTTTCACTTCCTCTTTCGTCGCCGGGAACCAATAGAGGATGAGCGGCGCGGAAACCGCCGGCTGATCGGGACGGAGGATCTTCCACGGCACCACGTAAGCCTCCGGCTGCGACATGCCGGAGGGCATCGTCCCGCCCATTCCGCCGCCACCGCCGCCGCCGCACGTTGCGTATGCGGACGGAAGCGTGAGACAGACGACGACGGCGAGAGCGAAAAGACGAAACGTGTTGCGCATGGCGGTTACTTTACGGCAAAGGAACGTTCGTGAGTGAAAACGGAACGCGAACAATGTTTTTGGCGGTCTTCATGTTGACGCGCAGCTTCCAGTCCGCCTCCGGTTTCTCGCCCCACGTCGACAGGACGGTGTAGCCGTCCTTGTCGTTGATCGACGCGCGTTTCACTTCGCCTTTTGCGTCGATGTAGGCGATGTCCTGGATGTGCTTCCCCTCGTCTTTCACGCGCAGCACGACGTCGCCTTCGTCGAACTTGAGGAGGTAATCGGTGTAGCTCGAGAGGACGCTTTTCAGCGTCTCGTCGTCGTACCCGCTCTCCTTCAACTCTTTCGTTTTCGCCTCGGTCAGTTTTTTGCGCTCCGCTTCGAGCTGCGCTTCGCTGACGAGCGAGATCTCAACGTTGTTCGCTTTGAAGGCCTTGTGCGAAAGCGTCTTGCCGCTGAAGGACGTGAACTTCGGAATCTCGGCGACGCTGTTCGAGTCCTTCGACGGCATGAACAGCTCGATCTGTCCGCTGACGGACTTGAGCGACGTCGATTTGCGCGACGGATTTTTCAGATCGACGTCGACGGTCAACGGACCGGGATTGTCGCTGTACATCCCGCGGCTGTTGGGTTGGAGCTGCGGCTCGCCGCCTTCTGTGTTCAGGAGATTGCCTCCCGCGTCGTCGACCGCATTCGAGACCAGCACGCGCGACGCGGCGACGTCGGTGCTCTTGATGTTCGGCAATTCCATCGTGATCGACAGCGACGAGAACGAGCCGTTGCTTCGGCGATCGTTGACCTGCTTGACTATGGTCTGTGCGTGTAGCGGTTGCGCAACGAGCGTCGACGCGAAGAGAAGAGCGAGAGCGAGTTTCTTCATGGCAGCGTCACCTTCAGGTCGAACGGAAAGGAGAGGCGCGATTTGTCGGTGAGGACGAAGAACTCCAGCGCGGCGTTCGCGGGCGGCGGCTTCTGCGGCTGCATGGTCATGAGCGTGGCGTCGTCGCCGCGCGTGGAGGTGCTGCGGCTGCCGACGTCGATCGGCTTGCCGTCGTCGCCGAGGATCTCGACGCGGTAGATGCGATCGAAGTCGGCCTTCGTGCCGGAGAGGATGACCATTCCTTCCTGCGGCTGTTCGTTGAGGCCTTCCATCGCTTTCGCTAGACCGATCATCTTCTCGATCTCGTCGTCCGGCACGCCGCGCTTCTTTCCTTCGGCGCGCAGCTCCGCGATTTTCTTGTCGTCGAGCTTGTGCGAATCGAGCTGCGCGCTGTAGCCCTTGACCGAGAGCGGCGTGATCGTCAGCTTCGCCGTTTTCAGTCCGGCCGCGGTGAGCGGCGTATCGAGCTTCGACAGCGCCTTGCTCACTTTCACGATCGCGGCGGGATCGCGCGCCGGCACGTACAACTCGATCGTTCCTTTCAGTCGCACCGAGGACGCGGCGCGCGCGGGCTGCTTCACCTGGAAGTTCAGCGTGCCGTTGTTGTACTCGCGCGCGAAGAAGTCGGGCTTGTCGCTGCCGTCGGTGAGCGACGTGCCGCGATCGTCTTTCGCTTCCTTCACGATCACGCGCGCGGCGAGCGCCTTGTCGAGGCCGGAACCCGTGAGCTTGACGCGCAGCGAGAGAAATCCGGTGAGATCGCCCATCGCCACGCGATTGTCGGTGACTTCGTCGAGCGCCAGCCCGACGTTCGTCTGCGCCCCCGCGGAGATCGCAAAGGACAGAACTACCGCGAGAAACGCGGTTCCACGCATGCATTCACCTCCGATGGATGGCGGATGGCAGATGGCGGATGGCAGAAGCGGCTCGGGCCTTCCTCTGCCATCTGCCATCCGCCATCTGCCATCTGCCATCGAGCGATGAGGATAACGCTACAGCCTCCGTGCCTCCTAGCCTCCTGGCCTCCAAGAAGCAAAGCCCCTGTGAGGCTTGGAGGCCCGGAGGCTTGGAGGCCGGTCTCACCGTCTCGTGGCGAGCACTCCCATCGCGGCAATTACGATGCTGAGCAGCGCGAGCGCGAGCGGTGAGAGTGTCGGCGCGTTGCCGGTCGACGTCACTGCCGCCCCGGACGTCGCCGTCGAATTGCCGGGTGTCGGGTCGGGGGTGGACGACGTGGCGGACACGCTGTTCGTGATCGTGCCGGTGGCGTTGTTGGTGACGTGCAGCGTGAGATCGAACGCGGCGGACGCGCCGGCGTTGAGCGTCGCGATCGTGCAGGTGAGCGTCGTCGTGGTGTTCGTGCAGTTGAACGTCGGGCCGCTGGTTTGATTGACGGAGACGAACGTCGTGTTCGCGGGGAACGTGTCGGTGAGCGTCACGTTGTTCGACGGTCCGGGTCCGTTGTTCGTGATCGAAAGGTTGTAGGTGATGTTCGATCCGCGAGCGGCGGTCGCGGGACCGTTCTTCGTCACCGACAAGTCAGCCGTCGGCGCGAGCGTCACGGTCGCCGTCGTCGTCGACGAATTGTTGTTGCTGTCCGGATCGCCCGTCGACGCGCTCACGGTCGCGGTGTTGGCGATGCTGCTGCCGTTCGGCGCTGTGTTCGAGACGTGCAGGACGAGCGTGATGCTCGCCGTGGCGTTGAACGGGAAGCTCGCGAACGTACACGACACGCTCGCCGGTCCCGGAGTGCAGCTGCCGGCCGGGCCGCTCGTCGGCGTCGCAGAGCCGAACGTCGTGTTTGCCGGATACGTGTCGCTCACGACGACGTTCGCGGCATCGGTAGGACCGTTGTTGTGAACGCTGATCGTGTAGGTGATGTCGGTCCCCTGCGTGATCGACGACGGGCCGCTCTTCGTGATCGTCATGTCGGCGGACGGCGTGATGGTCGTCGTCGCGTTGGCGGTGTTGTTGTTCGTATTCGGATCGAACTCGCTCGCGCTGACGGTCGCGGTATTCGACACACTCGCCGTGTTGCCGGCGGTGATCGTGAGCGTGAATTGCGCGGAGAGTCCGCTCCCCAGCGAGTTCCAGGAGCAGGTCACGGTGCCGTTGATGTTCGGCGGAGGCGTGCTGCAGCCCGTCGCCACAGCGCCGTTGTTCTGCGTGAGGGAAGTGAAGGTGGTGTTCGGCGGCAACGGATCCGTCCACGTCGCGTTCGTCGCGGTGTCCGGTCCGTTGTTCGTGACGGTGATGGTGTAGCTGAACGGCGTGCCGGCGGTTGCAGTTCCGGGTCCGGCATTCACTTTCGTGATCGCCATGTCCGCGCTCGCCACGGTCAGAGACGTGACGGCGGAGTTGTTCTCAGGATCGGGATCGTTCGTCGCGGTGACCTTTGCGGTGTTCTGGAAGACCGTGCCGGCGGGCGTGCCGCTCGGGATGTGGCCGGTCAGCGTGAACGTCGCGCTGGTGAATGCGGGGAAGTTGCTCGCGCTGCACGTCACGGTGGTGCCGGTCGTACACGACATCACCGGACCGCTGTTCTGATTGAGCGAGACGAATGTCATCGTGCCGGGGAGCGTGTCCGTCCAACTGAACGTCGCCGACGCGTCGGGGCCGTTGTTGCTGACGGTGATGGTGTAGGGGACGTCGGAGTCGGGAGCGGCGCTCGTCGGACCATCTTTGAGAATCGAGCCGTCGCTCGATGGCGGAGGCGGCGTGGACGTCGTCGCCGAGGAGGTGTCGTTTTCTCCGTTGGGATCGGTGGGAGACGAGATGTTGGCGATATTGGTGAATCCCGTTCCCGGGGGTGTTTGCGGAGGGATGTGCAGCACGATGGTGAACGTGGTGGAGTCGTTCTCGGCGAGCGTGGCGACGGTGCAGGTGACGGTGCCGCCGTTGCCGGCGCCGGGATCGGTGCACGTGGCCGAGGGAGTGACGGAGACGAACGTCATCCCGGCGGGGATGAGGTCCTGAAGAGTGATGCCGGTGGCCGTGCCGGGGCCGACGTTCGTGAGGGTGACGTCGTAGGAGACGTCGGTATCGGCGGCTGATTGTGCGGGGCCGGTTTTGCTGACGGCGACGTCCGGCCCTGTGACTCCCGTGACTCGAAGCTGCCCAAATGCCGCGACTGCACAAAAAAGGAAACCAGGAAGGATGAAAAATCTACGCAAGAACAGCCACCTCGTCAGTCACTTTTACGCGACGGGGAAGGGTTTCGCAAGGTCAAATTGGACGCTGGGATATTGACATTTGTTGCGAGGGAGTTAGGTTGTTGAAGGAGATGGAGCAGAAGACGGCAGCAAAGCCGGGAACCGGCATCGATCGAACACAGATCCAACAGCTGCTGCAGGTTTCACCGGCCGAGCGAGTTCGGATGCTCGTCGTCGAGTCGCGCAACGTCGCTGCCCTGTTGTCGCGGATCAGACGTCGCTGATGGGCGACTTCGATCCTCTTCGCGCCCTCAACGTGCTGACCAAGCACAGCGTTCGCTTCATCGTAGTCGGAGGCGTGGCAGCGCGCACATTGGGATCACCGTCGGTCACGAACGATTTGGACATTTGCTACGAACGCCGGCCTGAGAACTACGAGGTGTTGGTTGGTGCGTTGCGCGAGCTCGATGCGCAATTGCGCGGAGCGCCACCCGGTCTGCCGTTTCAACTGGACGCTCGCTCGATCAAGATGGGCGATTGCTTCACGTTTACAACCCTTGCCGGCGATCTCGATTGTCTCGGCACGCCTGCGGGAACTCACGGGTACCCGGACCTCGTGAAGAACGCGACTGAAGAAGATCTCGGCGAGGGAGTACACGTTCTCATCACGTCCATCGATGACCTGCTTCGAATGAAGCGCGCCGCTGGGCGTCCAAAAGATTTGATCGAGGTCGAGATTCTCTCCGCCGTCAAAGAAGAGCGCGAGCGCAAATCATGATTTCATAGCGCCGCCTTGCTCCTCCTCCTCTACACGCTCGCTGCGCTCGCTCTCCTCTGGCTCGTGCATCGGTTCGTGTGCAGGCTCTCGTGGGGCGCGGCCGCGTTTCTCTTCCTGCTTCCGTTCCTCTTCGTCGGGCACGCGCTCGTTGCGAATCGCGTGTATGCGCCGGTCGACAAGCCGTACCTGTCGGAGCCGCTGTCGGTCGTGGCGCGCGAGCATGGGATGACGGGGCCGCCGCACAACCCCGTCACGGCTGACATCTTCTCGCAGATGATTCCGTGGCGGCAGGTAGTGCGGGAGTCGATTCTGCGCGGGGAGTGGCCGCTCTGGAATCCGTACATTTTGTCGGGCGACGTACTCGCCGCGGCGGCGCAGCCGGCGCCGTACAGTCCGTTCACGCTGCTCGCGATTCTGTTGCCCGCGGCGATCAGTTTCACGTTCACCGCCGCGATCACGTTCTTCGTCGCCGGCGTGTGCGCGTTCGCATTCGCGCGCGAGCTCGGATGCGGCGAGGCGGCGTCGGCGATCGCCGCGGGCGGATGGGCGTATTCGGCGGCGATCGCGTTGTATGTGCTGTGGCCTCTCGGACTGGCGTGGGCGCTCTTTCCGCTCGTGCTTCTCGGCACGCGCCGCGTGATTCATGCACCGTCGGTGCGGTCGTGCGCGTTGCTGACCATCGCCTTCACGCTTCTGATCCTCGCCGGCCACGAGGAGTCGACGCTGCACATCATCGCCCTTGCCGGCGCGTACGGTCTCTTCGAATTGCTCTGCGTCCGCCGCAACACGCTGCGCGCTGTCGGCGCGGCCTTCGCCGCCGGCGCGATCGCGCTCCTCCTCTGCGCGATCTATCTGCTCCCGCATCTCGACGCGATCCCGCAGACGGCCGAGTACAAGTTCCGCAGCAGCTGGAAGGCGAAGCCGCGCGTGGACACGCCGCAGCAGGTGCTCGCGTCGATAGGGACCGACTTCTTCCCGTTCCTGCATCTCCGCCGCTGGATCGATCCGCCGGTGCCGGGACTGAAGGCGGAGTCGCCGGCGGTGGGCAGCATCATCGTCGCGCTGGCAGTCTTCGCGGTCTGGCGCGTTCGCTCGAAGACCACGTGGTTCTTCGCGGGCGCCACGCTGTTCTGCCTCGCCGCGCACGCGGCGTGGAAGCCGGTCGCGGTGCTGTTGCACGCGCTGCCGCTGTTCGATCTTGCGCTCAACGAGCGTCTTGGATTTGGCGCGGCGTTTTTCCTGATCATTCTTGCGGCGATTGGGGCGGAGCATGGAGTGGTGCGCGCCTCCGGTGCGCATTTGGGGGACGGGAGGAGCGCCGGAGGCGCGCACCACTCCATGCGCGCGCCACTCGACCTCGCGATCACGTTTGCCATCGTGTGGGTCGTGCTGGCGATCGGCACCTGGTGGATCACGAGCACGTTCAAGCTCGACGCGGGTCCGCGCGATTGGGGCGCGCACGCGATTCTCGCGGAGCTCGCGTTACTCGGTGCGGCCGCGCTCATCGTCGCGACGCGCCTGCCGATGAAGATGCTCGTCGTCGTCGCATTGCTGCTCGCGCAGCGAGCGATCACGATGGGCGGCGTGCACAAATCATTTCCCGCGAAAGACGCGTATCCATCGATGCCGATCTTCGATGCGATGAAAAACGTGTCCGAGCCGTTCCGCGTCGCCGGACAGGGATTCGCGTTGATGCCCGGCACGAACGCTCTGTACGGATTCGAAGACGTGCGCGGCTACGAGGCGATGACGTTCGCGCGGTACGTCGACACGTATCGGATCTGGTGCGTGCCGCAGCCGGTGTTCTTCAACCGTGTCGACGATTTGTCGAAGCCGATGTTGTCGATGCTGAACGTCCGCTTCGCCTTCGCGCACGAGTCGGTCGCGACACCGCCCGGCTGGCGCATCGCCGCGAAGCAGGGCGAAGCGGTGCTGTTCGAAAACACGAATGCGATCGCGCGCGCGTTCGTGCCGCACAGCGTGAAGCCCGGCGCGTCGAACGTCATCGACGAGATGGCGAACGCGACGGATTTTCGTGAGCGCGCATGGATCGATGCGGCGGGAAGCGAGCGTGCAAACGGTCCGGGCTTCGTCACGACGCGCCGCATCCGCTACGGCTACGAGCTCGACGCCACGATGGACGGCGATGGCTGGATCGTCGTCTCGATCTGCGACTGGAAAGGATGGCGCGCGTACATCGACGGCCATCGCGTGAACACGCACCGCGCGAACGCCGCATTCATCGGAATTCACGCGCCCGCGGGGCGGCATCGCGTGCGCCTCGTCTACTGGCCGGTGTCGTTCGTGACGGGGCGGGGGATCACGCTGGCCACGCTTCTCGGGCTTCTCACGTTTGCTGTGATCAGGCGAAAGGCTCAAAGGCTCACAGGCTCATGGGCTCATAGAAAAACCGCTGTGAGCCTATGAGCCTATGAGCCTCTGCGCCTATGATTCCGCGCCATGAAGCGCAGAACTCTCCTCCTCGCTTTCATTTTCGCAGCAGCCGCGAACGCGGCGACGACGTTCGATCCCGCACAGTTCAAGTCTCTTCAGTGGCGTGAAGTCGGTCCGTTTCGCGGCGGGCGCGTTGCCGCGGTCGAAGGGATCGTGGCGCAGCCGAAGACGTACTACTTCGGCGGCACGGGCGGCGGCGTGTGGAAGACGCTCGACGGCGGCGAGACGTGGAAGAACGTCTCCGACGGTTTCTTCGGCGGCTCGATCGGCGCGGTCGCGGTGTCGGAGTGGGACCCGAACGTCGTGTACGCCGGCGGCGGCGAGGTGACGGTGCGCGGCAACGTGTCGCACGGCGACGGGATATGGAAGTCGACCGATGCCGGCAAGACGTGGTCGTTCATCGGACTGAAAGAAGCGCGGCAGATTCCGCGCATCCGCATCCATCCGAAAAATCCCGATCTCGTCTACGCCGCGGTCCTCGGCCATCTATTCGCGCCGAATCCCGATCGCGGCGTGTATCGCTCGAAGGACGGCGGCAAGACGTGGGAGCGCGTGCTCTTCGCGAATGAAAACGCCGGCGCCGTCGATCTGGCGATGGATCCGACGAATCCGCGCATCCTCTTCGCGTCGACGTGGCGCGTGCGCCGCACTCCGTACAGTCTCGAGAGCGGCGGCGAAGGCTCCGCGCTCTGGAAGTCGACCGACGGCGGCGACACCTGGAAAAACATCAGCACGAACAAAGGGATGCCGAAGGGAACGCTCGGCATCATCGGCGTCTCGATCTCGCCGTCAAATCCGCAGAACGTCTACGCGATCATCGAGGCCGAGCAGGGCGGCGTGTACCGCTCGAAGGACGGCGGCGAGACGTGGGAGAAGACCAACGAGAGCCGCGAGCTGCGGCAGCGCGCGTGGTACTACTCGCGCATCTACGCCGATCCGAAGGACGAGGACACGTGCTACGTCGTCAACGTCCGCTTCCACAAATCGAAGGACGGCGGCAAGACGTTCAGCACCATCCCCACGCCGCACGGCGACAATCACGATCTCTGGATCGCGCCGAACGATCCGCTGCGCATGATCGAGTCGAACGACGGCGGCGCGAACGTCACGACCGACGGCGGACGGAGTTGGACGACCGAGGATAATCAGCCGACCGCGCAGTTCTATCGCGTCTCGACGGACAACTCGTTCCCCTACCGCCTCCTCGGCGCGCAGCAGGACAACAGCGCGCTTCGCATCAAGCATCGCACCATCGGCGGCGGCATCGGTCCCAGTGACTGGGAAGTGACGGCCGGCGGTGAGAGCGGCTACATCGTCGCCAAGCCCGACAATCCCGACCTCGTCTACGGCGGCTCGTACGGCGGCTATCTGACGATGGTCAATCACGCGACCGAAGAATTTCGCGACGTGAATCCGTGGCCCGACAATCCGATGGGCTACGGCGCGGAAGGCGCGGCCGAGCGCTTCCAGTGGAACTTCCCGATCCTCTTCTCGCCGCACGACGCGAACACGCTCTACGCCGGATCGCAGCATCTTTTCCGCTCGACGGACGGCGGCTCGAGCTGGGAGCGCATCAGCGACGATCTCACGCGCAACGACAAGTCGAAGATGGGCTCCTCCGGCGGTCCGATCACGAAAGACAACACGTCGGTCGAGTACTACTGCACGATCTTCGCGATCGCCGAGTCGGCGCTCGAGCGCGGCGTGATCTGGACCGGCTCTGACGACGGACTGGTGCACGTGACCCGCGACAACGGAAAAACGTGGACGAACGTGACGCCGAAGGACGCGCCTCAGTGGATCATGTGGAACGCGATCGATCCCTCGCCGTTCGACAAAGGCACGGTCTACATCGCCGGCACGAGCTACAAGTCCGACGACTTCCGTCCGTATCTCTTCAAGTCGACCGACTACGGCGCCACGTGGACGAAGATCGTGAACGGCATCGCCAACGATCACTTCACGCGCGTCGTCCGCTCCGACAAAAAACGCAAAGGCCTCCTCTTCGCCGCCACGGAGCGCGGGATGTACGTGTCGTTCGACGACGGCGCGAACTGGCAGACGCTGCAGCTCAATCTGCCGATCGTGCCGGTCACCGATCTCACCGTGCGCGACAACGATCTCATAGCTGCGACGCAGGGCCGTGCGTTCTGGATGATCGACGATCTCTCGCCGCTGCAACAGTGGACCAACGACGTCGCGAATCAGCGCGCGCATCTCTTTACGCCGCGCGCGACGTGGCGCATGGCCGGCGCGCAATCCGATCGCCTTCCGAACGGCTACGGCAAAAACGCGCCCGCGGGCGTGATCGTCGACTACTGGCTCGGCAAGGACGTGAAACCGGGCACGAAAGTGAAGATCGCATTCCTGAATCCCGATAAGTCCGTCATTCGCGAGTACGAAGGCGAAGTGCAGTCAACCGCGGCGATCGAAGAGGCGAAGAAAAAAGAGGCGGAGGCGAACGAAAAGGAAGCCGCGGGCAAGCAGCCGCTCGAAGACGCGTCGAAGAAGGTCGGCGTGAAGAGCGAGGGCGGAGGAAAAGAAGCGCAGACCGCGGAGCCGGAGGAGAAGGATCCGGCGACGGAGCGCGAGAAGGAGCAGAACAAGATCAAGGAAGTGAAGCCGGGCTTCAATCGCTTCAACTGGAACCTGCGCTACGCCGCCGCGAAAAAGTTCGAAGGCTTGATCATGTGGGCCGGCGACGGCGACGGTGCGCGCGTGCTGCCCGGCAACTACAACGTCCGACTCACCGTCGGCGACGACGCACCCCAGACGGCGAGCTTCGATCTGAAACAGGACCCGCGCACGACTGCGTCAGCCGCCGATCTCAAGGCGCAGTTCGATTTCCTGCAGACGGCGAACAAGAAGCTCTCCGACATCAACGAGCAGATTGAAAAAATCCGCAACACGCGCAAGCAGCTCGATGAGCTGAAGAAGCACGCGAAAGACAACAAGGCCATCGTCGATGCCGCGAAAGCGCTCGACAAGAAAATGACGACGGTCGAAGAGGCGCTGTACCAGACCAAGAACAAGAGCCCGCAGGATCCGCTCAACTATCCGATCCGCCTCAACGACAAGATCGCGGGCGTCGCATCGTCGGCGGATTCCGGCGACTTCGCGCCGACCGCGCAACAGAAAGCCGTCTACGCGCAGCTCGCCGAGAAAGCGGACGCGGAGCTGGCGAAGCTGAAGGAAGTGTGGGAGAAGGACGTCCCCGCGCTGAACAAGATGGTGAAGGAGTCGGACGTTCCGGCGATCAAGTAGATATGTTCACGGCCAAACGCATTCTCAAGGAGCTCGCTGATCCCGATCAGCGCCGCGCGATTCTCGCGGCGTTCTGGAAGCATGGCGACACGCACGCGAAGGCGATGGCGCAGATGCAGCTTGCAAAGGCGATGCATTTCCGAGATGAGACGATTCGCAAGATGTCTCCGGAGAAGAAAGCGGATCTGCTCGCGTCGCGGATCGGCTCGCACGAGTTCGATCAGGTGCTCGAGATCGCGCTGATGCAGTACCACACGCACGAGAAGAGCGCGCTCCTCGGCGCGTTCCTCGATCGCTGGGGCATCAAGCACGAGAACGGATCGATCGAAGGCGACGACTACACCCCGCCGACCGTCGACCAGGTACGCGAAGCGGTGAAGGACGTCGGCGATCAATTCGATCGCCGCGACGTCGCGCTCTATCTCGCCACCGCCGGCCTGCTGATGGCCGGCGAGTGGCGCGACGGGACGTGGCCGGTCGCGGAAGAGCTGGCGGGCAAAGGCTCATAGGCTCATAGGCTCACAGGCTCACAGGCACATAGATGTGTTCCTGTGCGCCTCTGAGCCTCTGAGCCTCTGAGCCTCTGAGCCTCTGAGCCTATGATCCGATGCGCCTACCGTGCCGTGATCTTCAGCACCTTCCACTCGCCGTTTTCGACGAGCAGCGTGGCCGTCGCGTTGTGCGTTCCTTGGTATTGATTGCGCAGGAACGCGTCGCCGACTTCGTTCGCGATCCAGCGCCACGTGAAATCGGCGGACGCGGTGCCGTCCGGATTCGCGCGCACTTCCTGCACTTCGCCCATTTCCTTTTTCGCGAGCGGCACGATGTCGAGGATGCCGTTCGGCCGCAGCAGGAATCGCTTGTCCGTCCGCGCTTTGTCGCTGAGCATCACGTCGCCCGCTTCGTCGAGCGTGATCCATCCGGCGCTCGCGAGATCGCGCGCAGCCGCGCGCTGCGGATCGTTCATCGTGGAATGCGAGACCGGCAGCGAATACGCGGCGTCGGTGAATTGAAACTCGCCGAACTCCATCGATGACTGGATGATGTTTTTCGCGTCGTGGACTGCCGGTGGTGGTGGAGTGGTGCGCGCCTCCGGCGCGCCCCCGCCCGAAGGCGCGCCGGAGGCGCGCACCACTCCCGGCTCCTTCTTCGCGCAAGCAATGAACAGCAGTGCAATTACGAACAAACGCTTCATGTTTTCGATCCTCGCAACTTTCGGACCTCTTCCGCCGTCAGCTCGCGCGTCGCGCCGATCTGCAGGTCGCCGATCGTCATGGACCCGATCGCAATCCGCACGAGCTTCAGCACTTTCGCGCCCAGCGCCTCCACCATCCGCCGCACCTGCCGGTTCCGTCCCTCGGTGATCGTCATCTCGAATTTGTTTCCGCTCACGCGCGTCACGATCGCCGGCCGCGTCATGCCGTCGCGCAGCTCGATGCCCGCACGCAAGTGGTCGAGATCCTCATCCGACAGCACGCGCGACGCCTTGACGAGGTACGTCTTCGGCACCTTGTACTCCGGGTTCGTGAGCCGCTCCGCGAAGGCGGTGTCGTTCGTGAGGATGAGCAGGCCGCTCGTGTCGAGATCGAGCCGCCCGACCGGGAAGAGATAGCGGTCGCGATCCGGGAGGAGATCGTAGATCGTCTTCCGTCCCTGCGGGTCCCGATACGTCGTCAGATATCCCGCCGGCTTGTACAGCAGCAGATACGTCAGTGCCGTCTGTTCGAGCGGCTTGTCGTCGACGGTGATGCGATCGCGCTCGAGGTCGACCCAGTGATCGGGGTCGCCGGCCACGCGTCCGTTCACCTTCACGCGTCCTTCGCCGACCCATCGCCGCGCTTCGCTGCGCGAGCCGAGCCCGGCCTTCGACAGCGCGCGCTCCAGCGTTTTCAGTGGACGGTCGCCCGGTGGGCGAGCTTTGACGGCCATTTGCAAAAACGTTGACGAGAAACGGAAGTGCGAATGCTACTCTGATCGTTGTCCTGATTCGGTCGGAGATCGGTATGCGGAAAAACTCGGCGTGGTGGTGGGTCAGCATCGGACTTGCGCTCGGCACGTTCGCTTTCGGTGTCTCGCGCATTCCCTCGCAACAGTACGAGATCGCGAGAGCGGCAACCCTTCCCGCACCGCACCTTCCCGCCAGGCCGATCGTTTTCACTCCCGAAGATCCCGAGAGTCTGATCGCCGCCGAGCCGTCCGCGGAAGTGCCGACGCTGGTCGAGGCCAGCGACGAGCAGATTGAGATCCGCGTGAAAGCGCTCGCACATGAGCTGACGCACATGTGGACTCGCAATCCCGAGGAGCTCGTCGTGGTCATCGACGACGCCGCGCGCTCGATGCCCTCCGCACCGTCGGTCACTCTGCTCCTCGCCATCGCGCACGCGGAGACGAACGGAAAGATCCTCGATGTCTCCGAGGCCGGCGCGGTCGGACTCGCGCAGGCGACGCCGGTCGCATATCGGCAGGAAAAATTCGACGGGAAGCTGTTCGTCACCAAAGACTATCTCGTCGGCTCGCGCGCCTACATCATGAAGAAGCCGCTCGGCGACGCCGACACGATCGCCACGCTGATCGTCGATCACGACAGTCCCGCGACGCGGGCGAAAGCGCGGCGCCTGCTCGCTGCCGCGAAGAGCCTGCGGCGCGAAGGCATCGACGAGCTCGATCTTCTCGATCCGTACGCGTCGAAGGGTTACTTCGACGAGATCAAGCGCGAAGACGCGCACAACAAGTCCGTGCTGAAGAAGCTCGACAAGTTGATCGACAACGGCTCGCGCGCGGAACTGCGCACGTTCCGCAACGACGTGCGCAAGGAGTACCGCGCGCTGAAGGCGACGCAGCTTGCGACGTGGGCGCGCTATCAGAAGGATTTGATCGCGAAGCGCGATCGCGTGCTCGAGAAACACTTCCAGATGAAAGCGGCCAAGGTGAAGAAGGAAATGGCCTACGAGGCCAGCGAGTACCTCGGCGAGCATCTCGACGATCGTTTCTCCGCGAAGAGCATGGCGAAGTTTCTCGTCCGCCATCTCGACCGCAAGACTGCGGAAGCGCGCAAGCTCGCGGAGTCGGAAGACGATGTGGAAGCAATGACCGCCGCGCTTTACAACGGCGGCTCGCACAACGTGAAGCGCATGCTCGCGGGCCTCATCCGCTCGCTGCCGGAGACGGAGAAGTACATGCGCAAAGTGCCGGCGACGCGGCGCAGACTCGACGGCGTCATCGCCGGCGAGATGCGGACGTTGCGGTAACGCCGGCTTGTCATCCCGAGCGTGAGCGAGGGACCTGGGCGGGAGGTGACGCAAGTCACGTTCCTCGTGGCGCCACCCGCCCAGGTCCCTCGCTCACGCTCGGGATGACATCTTGTCGTCGCGGGTGATGAGCCGCGCGCCGCGCTGATACGTCAGATACGCCCACGCCCACTGCGTGATGACGAGGAAGCGGTTTCTGAATCCGATGAGGAAGAAGATGTGGATCGCGAGCCAGGCGATCCACGCCAGGAATCCGCTCAGCTTGATCTTGCCGAGGTCCGCGACAGCGGCCGCTCGACCGATGGTCGCGAGCGAGCCTTTGTCCCGATAGCGGAACGCGCGCAGCGGCTGTCCCTCGAGCGCGCGGTCGAGGTTGTACGCGGTGTGTTGTCCTTCCTGAATTGCGGCGGGCGCGACGCCGGGAACGAACGTGCCGTCGCGTTGCTTTACCGCGGCGAGGTCGCCAATTACGAACACTTCTTTGTGTCCCGGAATCGTGAGATCGGGCTCGACGAGCACGCGTCCGGCGCGATCGAGCGGAACGCCGAGGGATTTCGCGAGCGGCGACGCTTGTACGCCGGCGGCCCAGAGCACGGTGCGCGTCGGAATGACGCGATCGCCGGCGAGACGAACTTCGCGATCATTGACGTCGGAGGCGAATGCGCCGGTGATCACTTCGACGCCGAGGGACTCGAGCTGCTTTTTTGCGCTCGCGGAGAGACCGGGCGGATAGGGCGGCAGCACGCGATTCATTCCTTCGAGGAGGATCACGCGCGCGCTCTCCGGTTTGATGTGGCGGAAGTCGCGCACCATCGTCTGCCGCGCGATCTCGGAGAGCGCGCCGGCGAGCTCCACGCCGGTCGGTCCCGCGCCGATGATGACGAACGTGAGCCACTCCGCCTGCTTCGCCGGATCGCTCTCGCGTTCCGCGGCTTCGTACGCGGTGAGCACGCGGCGGCGGATCTCCAGCGCGTCGTCGATCGTCTTGAGGCCGGGAGCGTCGCGCTCCCACTCCGGATGCGCGAAGTACGAATGCGTCGCGCCGGCGGCGACGACGAGGAAGTCGTAGTCGAGCATGCCGTCGGCGAGCTGCACGCGTTTCGCGTCGACGTCGATGCCGATCGCGTCGCCGAGGACGACGGAGATGTTTACCTGATGACGAACGATCGAGCGGATCGGCGCGGCGATGTCGCTCGGATTCAACGCCGCCGTCGCGACCTGATAGAGCAGCGGCTGGAAGAGGTGATAGTTGTGGCGATCGACGAGCGTGATGTCCGCCTCGGCGTGACGCAGCCCGCGCGCGGTGTAGAGACCGCCGAATCCGCCGCCGATGATGACGATGCGAGGAGGCATGTTTGGTGGAGGACAGGCAATCCTGCCTGTCCGGACCGACAAGATTGTCTGTCCTCCCACGCAGTGTATTACGTGGCGAGGTTGCCGAAGCGCTCCGAGAATTCAGTCATGATGCTGCGCATGTCGGCGAGGAAGTGCGGGTCTTTGGCGATACGCTGCTTGATCGCGACGAGGAACGGCACGTCGGATTCATCGCCGGTGTTGCCCCAGCGGACGATCGCGTCCAGCCACTTGTCCGGATCGCCGTCGAAGACAGTCATCAGGATCTGCAACCGCGCGAAATTCGCGCTGGCCCCGGAGAAGCCCCAGCGCGGAGTCCACTCGATCACTTCGACTGCATCGGCGATCGGCTTTGGGGACGCAAAAGCCACACTTCACTCCTTCAGAACAACACTCATTATAAGGAGTGACGGAGAGAGGTAATTCCCTACCCGGCAAATTTTACGCGAGAGCGGAGAGGGGTTTTGGCGGGGACGCGTTCATCGCCTGTGGTGGGTGTGTTCGAGCACTACACAGGAAGGCAGAAGGCAGAAGGCAGAAGGCAGAAGGCAGAAGGCAGAAGTAAGAAGCCCGCCCGGCCGGCACGCTAATCGTCGGGCGTGCTTCTCAATTCTGCCTTCTGCCTTCTGCCTTCTGCCTTCCCGGGCCGTGCGCGCGAATCACGCCACTTGCGACACTCGCCAACAGCCGACGCTCGTGCCTAATCCTTCCCAATCTTCGCCAGCTCCGGCTTCCCCACCCACCGCCCCCACGAAAAACAGCGGATGCAGGTGAAGGTGTAGTCGGTGATTCCGGTCTCGCGGTTTTCTTTCGCGTCGACCTCGATTTTCGACTGGCAGCGGTAGCAGAGGATGGCGTCGCCGCGCTGCATGTTCTCGACGAATCCCTCGACCTGCTGGTCGTAGAACTCCATCTGTTTCGGGCGCTGCGGGATGGTGATCGTTTCTTTTCCGCGCGGGCAGTTGAGGAAGATGTGATCGGCGAAGGTGGTCTGCACGAAGCTGCCGGTCATCATCACGGCGGGGTGCTTCGGACAGGGAATCGGTTTGCCTTCCCAGAAGGCGCGTGCGAGCTCGCGGAGTTGTTCGACTTCGGTCGGCATGCGCCGCTATTGTAGCGGGCGTGACCCTGACCACCTGGCTGCTCTTCGTGTTGATGGAGACGCCGCTCTGCCTGACGCCCGGTCCGGCCGTGCTGTTCGTCTTCGCGCACGGCCTGCGCTACGGCGGCGCGAAGTCGGTCTGGGCGAGCCTCGGCATCCTCAGCGCGAACGCTTTTTACTTCGCGCTCTCCGCGACGGGACTCGGCGTGCTCGTGAAGACGTCGCATAACGCGTTTCTCATCGTGAAGTACGCCGGCGCCGCGTATCTGATTTACCTCGGCGCGAAGATGATCTTCGGCAAGTCGAGCGCGCTCACCGCGACGTCGGACACGCAGACGCCTGACGTCCGTGGTTCGCAGATCCTCGGACGCGGCATCCTGCTGCAGATGGCGAATCCGAAGGCTCTGATGTTCTTCACCGCGTTTCTCCCGCAATTCGTGTCGCCGAATGCGCCGATCGGGAAGCAGATGCTGATCCTCGGCGTGACGTCGACGGTGCTCGAGTTCTTCATCCTCGCCGGCTACGGCTGGTTCGCGGGACGCCTCGCCGAGCTGACGAAGAGCGTGCGCATCGCGCGCCGGCTCAACGTCACCGCGGGACTGATGCTCGTCACGTGCGGCACCGCGCTCGCGCTCACTTCGCAGAAGTGAGGCTCTGCGCGACGAGAGCCTGCAGCTCTTCGTTCTTGCTCTCCTTCGCGGCGTCGAGGACGATCTGCTTCTTCTTTGCGGACGCTTTCGCTCCGCCGTTGAGCAGCAGTTTCACGACCTCGATGTTGCCGCTTTTCACGCCGTCGTAGAGCACGGGCGTGCCGGCCGAATCGCTTGCATTCACATTCCATTTCGCTTCGATGAGGAGCTTCACCATCTCCGTTTTCCCGTAAAACGCCGCCATCATCAGCGCGTTCATGCCGTACATGTTCTTGATATCGGGTTTCGCGCCGGCGGCGATGAGCGCGGCGAGAATTTGCGGCGACTCTTCGTCGATGGCCCGCAATGTGAGCGGGTCACCCGACTCGAACATCTTGTTGACGTGTTTGCCCGGATCGTTCGGGTCCGCTCCGGCTGCGAGGAGCTCCTTCACCTTCTTCAGATCATGTTTTTCGATCGCGTTCCAGAGCGGCGTGCGGCCGTACACGTCGCGCGTGTTCGGACCGCTCGGCGTCTCGGCGAGGACGGTTCCTGTGCGGCGCGCGAGGTCTTTGCGGATCTTCTCGAAATTGGCTCGCTCGATGAACGGACCGATGCGGACATTCGTACCGAGGCGATCGAGCTCGCGCTGTGCGGCCGGGTACTCGCCGCATTTATAGAGCAGGGACGCGTATCCGCTGCGCTCGTAGTTCGCGTCGGGATACATCTTCAGGTACGGCTCGAACACCGCGTGAACGTCGCGGCACGCGGCGGCGTCCTTGTAATAGTCGTCGTCGTAGTTCGCGAGCGTGAAGTGGGCGAAGATGAGCACGAAGGGAGTGCGTTGCGCCCACTTCTTCGTCGCGAGTGCTTCGTGTCCGAACGCGAGCATCTCTTCCGCGCTGCCGTTCCAGCGCGGCTCGAGACCGTGCAGGCGATCGAACCAGAGCCCGAGGTCGCCGGGATCGACGGCGATGCCATAGCGGAACCACGCTTCCGACTGATTTTCGCAACAGATTCCGAGCTGGATGGCGAGCATCAGCGGCGCGATCGCCGGCGACGCCGGATCGATGTCGATCGCCTTCTTCACTTCGCCTTCGGCTGCATGAAGATTCGACTCGAACGTCTCCACCGCCTTGCTCGAAGTCTTATCGGCAGTCTTGCTGCCGCGAGCGTCCCATCCCGTGTCGATGAGCAGGCGCGCGCGCAGCAGCGGCACGATCAGGCCTTTCTTCGTGCTCTTCTCGTACGCGGCGATGAGCGCGTTCCCGTCCGCCTTGCGATCGCCTTTTGCGTTGTGCCGCGCCTCGCTGTAGGTTTGAAACGCGTCCAGCACCAACTCCGGCGGCGTGTCGAGCGACGCGACGACTTTCGGCCACGCCGCTTTCGCCGCATCGAGCTCGGTGAGCGTATCGGGTGATGTCGGGACGTAGCCGATCTGGAGGTTCGTATCGCCGACCAGCGCCTCCGCGGCGCGCGCGTGCGCGTAAAACTTGAAGATCGATGCGTAGCTTGACCGATCCATCGCCGCCGCCGCGGCCTTCATCAGCCGCGCGGATTCGTCCTCGGTTTCCTGGGCGGCGAGCGCGTACATCCGCGCGTGAACGTATTGCACGAGCGCGTCGTGGCATCCGGCTTTCATCGCGCGCTCCGACGCCTGCCACGCGCGTTCATGCTCGTTGCCCGGACGATTCGGATCGTTGCTCCAGAGTTGCGCGACAGCGGTGAGCGCGTCCATCACGTCGGCATCCCACTTGGCGTTTTTCACGCCCGCTTTCTCGTAAGCGGCGGGAAGGTTCGTCCGGAACCACTGAATGTCGCGCGCAATCCGCTGCTCGATCTTCGTCTGCGGAGGCAATTTGGGCGGAAGAGCAGCGGACAGCGGAAGCGCCGTGAGGAGCAACAGCCAGGTTTTCAGCATGGACGAAAATATTCGTCGCTATGGCAGGCGCGGCTGTGATGCACGTTCCACTTCCTCGAACACGCGCATGAAATTTCCGCCGAGAACTTTCTCGGCGTCGCCTTCGCTCATGCCGCGCTCGAGGAGCCGCGCCGTCAACGACGGCAGCATCGACGCGTCGGTGAGTCCGGCCGGCAATGCGGGAACGCCGTCGAAGTCGCTGCCGATGCCGACGTGGTCGATGCCCGCGACTTCGGCGGCATGGAAGATGTGATCCGCGACCTGGTCGAGCGTCGCCTCGGGTGAGCCGAGGCTGCGGAACCATTGGAGAAAGAGATCCCAGTCGACGCGGTCGTTCGGCATCTCCTCGGTGCCGCCGTCCGCCGGCGGTTTTTCCATCCGGTCGCGTTTGCCCGCGCGCATCGTCACCTCGGCGACGGCATCGCTGATGAACGCGGAGAAGAAGTTGATCATGCAGACGCCGCCGTTTTTCGCGAGTGCGCGCAGCATGTCGTCCGTCATGTTCCGCGGATGACGGCAGAGCGCGCGGCAGGACGAATGCGTGGCGACGACCGGCGCGCGCGAGGTTTCGATGACGTGCGCGAACGCTTTGTCGGAGATATGCGAGACATCGACGATCATGCCGAGGTCGTTCATCGTGCGGACGACGGTGCGGCCGAAGTCGGTGAGACCGTCGTGACGTTCCGCGTCGCCCGACGAGTCGCACCAATTGTTCGTGTTGACGTGCGTGAGCGTCATGTAGCGCGAGCCGCGGTCGTACAGCTCGCGGAGGATGTCGAGCGAGTCCTCGATCGCATGTCCGCCTTCGACGCCGATCATCAGCGCGAGTTTTCCGTCGCGTTTCGCCGCGCGGATGCCCGCGCTGTCGGTGACGAACGAGACGGCGTCGGCGCGTCGCTCGGCTTCGCCTTTGATGAGATTGCACAGCTTGCGCGCGAAATTCGCGGCGCCGCGATTCGCGTACGCCGGCGGCACGTATGACGCGAAGAACGACGCGGTGATGCCGCTCTGCTGCAGCGATTTCAGATCCGCCTGCGCCTCGGGATCGTGCTCGTCGAGGTGCACGTTGTGGCGGAACATCCGGTAAGGCGTATCGCAGTGGCCGTCGACGATGATCGCGCGGCGGTGAACGTCAGGTACGGAAATACTCATCGATGCGGTCGAGCTCCTTCGTCATCGCGCCGATGTCGGCGAAGAGATATTCGGCCTTGGCGAGCAGCTCGCGCGCGAACCCGCCGCTGAGCACCGCGATGACCGGCAGCGGGATCCGATGCGCGGAGAGGACGTCGTACGGCGTGTCGCCGACCGCGAACGTGCGCTCGGGATCGGCGCCGGTCTGCTCCAGCGCGGCCTGGAAAATCTCCGGCGATGGTTTGGAGAACTGCGCATCCTTTTTCGACGTCGATCCTGCGAGCAGCGCGCGTGCGCCGAGAAGCTCGACATAGTACTCGACCTCATCGGGATTCGACGATGATGCGAACGCGAGCTTGATGCCGCGATCGTGCAGCGCGAGGATCGATTCGCGCGCGTGCGGGAACGGCTGGACCGTTTCCATGTAGCGGCGCTTCCACAGCTCGCCGCGATAGCTCTTCACCGCTTCGCCGAACGCGCGCATCTCTTTCGCGTCGAGCGTGTCCGGCACGAGCAGATCGCCCCCTTTTCCGATCTGTACGCGCACGTCGTTCCATTCGACGTGTTTGCCGAAATGCGCGAACGCCTCGACCCAGCAGTCCGCGTGTTTGTCGTTCGAGTCGATGAGCGTTCCGTCGATGTCGAGGAGCATGGCCTCGGTGCGCATGCCGTTCGGATTAGCAAGCACCACGCCGCGCGACGTAGACCGTGTGACCGCGCGGCAACCGCCGCGTTCCGTACGATTGCCGTGTGCGCGTCTCGAATCCCGCGCCGCGCAGCATCCGCATCACATCCTCGCGTTCGTACAGCTCCATCACGTGCACTTCCTCGGAGCGCCGAATCTCGCCGTCGATCCTGCGGAACGTCAGCACGCGCCGCGTCAATCGCTCGCCGTCGCTGTCCTTGATCGCGATCACCGACCAGTCGTCGCCGCCGGTGCGCCTCTCGTCATGCGGTGGATACGAGCCGCGCTCGGCGACGTCGAAGATGAACGTGCCGGCACGAACGCGTGAGATGAACGACGCGAAGTCATCGCGATGCCCGTAGTTGAACACCTCGCCGACGGCGATGACGGCACTGCATGGCGGGAGGGTGATGTCCGCGAACGCGCCGACTTCGAAGCGTGCTTTCGGCGCGGTTTTGCGTGCGAGCGCGACCATCGACGGCGACGCATCGATGCCGAGGACGTCGAAACCGGCTCGAGTCAACTCGCGGGCGAGGACACCGCTACCGCAGCCGACGTCGACGATGAGGCCGCGCGGCAGATTGCGAATGAGCCACGGCGCGGCCGACTCGGCGAACTCGGAGAAGCCGGCGTGATGGATCCACGCGAGATCATCGCCGTACCAGTTACTCAAACCGCTCCGCTTCTTTCCGGATCGCGCGCAGCATCATGCGCCGGATCAAGCCGCTGAACGGACGAATGGTCGTCCAATACAACCGGAATTTCATCCGCGCGTCGTCGGCGCAGAGGATGCGCGTCTCCGTCGTTACGCGACCGTGGGAGTCGATCGCGAAGTTCCACGCCGCGCGCGCGACGCCTTCCGGCACGTTCGTCCTGAATGCCTCCGCATCGACGACGTGCAGCTTGCAGGTCGGCTTCCAAAACGGTCCCTGGATGCCGAGGACGATCTCGTTCGGCGGATCTTCGGCGAGCAGTCCGAAGCCTGCGCCGAGAAATGCGTCGAGGTTGAATTTCTTCGGCGGACGTCCGAGGCCTCGCAGTTTCAAAAGCGCGCGGACGATCGGGTGCTGCGTGAGCTCGCCGCGGCGGATGACTTCGTAGATGCGCTCGGGCGATGCGCGAACGACGATCGAGTGCCGCTCGACGAAGTCGCAGTGGGGGAGAAAGTGATCGATCAAACGTGTCATCGATTCATTTGCCGCCTCGCCTCAGAGATTGTGAAAAATTTCCAAGAGCTTTGTGGCGACCGCTGCCCTCAGCGGTCGCGGCGGCGCTACGCGCCGCTGGCGCCGCCGTGAGGCGGCGCTGTGACCGCTGAGGGCAACGGGCACCACATTTTCAGGATGACGCCGAATCGTGCGCGCGGAGGAACGTCTGCGGTTTGGTGAACGTGCGCGCCATGCCGAGGCCGCGGTTCAGTTCCTTCAGTGAGACTTTGCCGGCGAGGACGGCGGCGCCGAGCTGCACGTACGTCCGCATTTTCCCGCGATTGCGATAGCGCACGTCGAGCGAGTGCTGCCAGAGGCGCGAGTACTCTTCATAGAACTCGTCGAGCGGCAATTTCGTCGGCAGCACGGCGTGGACGATGTCGTACATCTCCCAGCGCCGCGTCGTGACGCGCTTCTTGTCGTGGTCCCACAGATCGGTGCCGGGGAGCGGTGTGAGAATCGAGAAGCCGCTGTTGTACGCGCCCATCTTTTCGATCCAGTCGCGGAGGCGCGTGAAGTCGTCGCGGTCCCACGCCGGATCGACGATGAAGTTCGGCGTGAAGCCGACGCCGAGGTCTTTGAGGATGTTGATCGCGCGGACGTTGTTATCGGCGGTGTTCTTCTTGTTGACTGCCTTCAGCCCTTCGTCGGTCACGGACTCGAGTCCGAGGAAGATCGCCAGGTTCCCGCAGTCCTTCCACATCTCGATGAGATGCGGGAACTTGCAGATGATGTCGGTGCGGGTTTGCACCGTAAAGTACTTCTTGATTCCCGCGGCCTTGATCTCCTTCGCCATCGCCTCGCCGCGCTTGACGTTCATCCAGAAGATATCGTCGGTGATGAAGATGTTCGGCGCGGTGATGTCGCGCAGCTCTTCGACGACGCGCGCGGGTGACTTCTCGCGGAACGTCGACTCATGAAACTTCCAGACCGAGCAGAAGTTGCATTTGAACGGACAGCCGCGCGCCGTTTCCATCAGCGCGAGCGGCTTGCGGAAGTTGATGTAGTAGTGGTCGGCGTACTGCGCGATGAGATGGCGCGCCGGTTTCGGGTACATGTCGAGGTGCGGGCGGGCGGGCGCGTGGCCGGTGAAGAGCCATCCGCTTCCGTCACGCACTTCGAGGCCCGGAATCTTGCGAATGTCTCCGCCGTCCGCGAGCGCGTTGACGAGCGGCGGCATCACTTCCTCGCCGTCGCCCATGGCGATGAAATCGATCGCATCATCGCGGAACCAATCGGGATCGCGCGACGCATCGTGCCCGCCGATCACGACGAGCGCCTTCGGCATCTCGCGCTTGATCCGCTGCGCGAGCCGGATCGTGCGGTTGCGCTCCGTCGTGAAGTTGCACTGCAGACCGACGACATCGGGATCGAACGCCACGCAGTCAGCGATGCCCTTCTCCTCGCCGTCGATGCGCAGGTCGATCACCTTGCAGACGTGACCATCCTGTTCGAGACAAGCGGCCACGCAAATCGGACCGAGCGGCTCGACGAACGTGAGCATCTCCAGGCCGAGAATCCCGCCAACCGGCGGCTTGAGAAACGCGACTTTCATTCGGTCTCGCGGAACATTAGCAGAGAAGGGGTTTATGCCGCGCCTTTAGAACAGTCGCAGATCGAATCTGTACGTTCGCGGCTCGTCGATCTCGATCAAATGAAAGTCTTTGTGTGCGGGGTTGAGCAGGTAGTTGAACTCGATTTTCGTGACTGCTGCAGGAACTTTGAGGACGGCCGAGCGCCGGCTTTGCGTCCAGAGGTCGCCGATTTTCTGTAACTCGGGCGGCGCCGGACTCTCGAACCAGGTTTCGGGCAGTTGCGAGACGTCGACCGCTTCGATGAGCCTTTCAGGAATCGAACATCGAATGATCGCGTAGCTGGGCAGGAGCCGGCGCTTTCGCATATGTACGAACATTTCGAGCGTCGCCAGCGCGACGTATTCGGAGACGTACACGACGCGAGTTCCTGCCGAGTGCCAGCGCCCTGCGTTCTCCGCCGCGCCTTCGCCGCTGAACGCGTCTGCCGCGTACTCGGGCCTTACGATGCGCCACGCCTTGATCACTACAGAAAGACGCCGTGTTCGAGTGCGCCGAGGACTCTCTCGACTTCGCGTGCGCCGACGTCGGTTTGAACGAGATCCAACGGGGCGGCGTTCAGCGCGATCTCGAGCGTCGTCAGCCACTCCGTCGCGGCTTCACGATCGCCATCGAACAACTTCAGTGTTCTGGCGAACACGCGCGCTGCGCGAAGCAGCCGATCGGACTCATCAGGCGAAAAGCGCCTCTCAACCTTGCGGCGAGCGAGCGTTCGTTTCGGGATGCCGACCATTGCGCCGACCTGGTCCGCTGGAAGGCCGAGATTGTCTGTGAAGCGTTCGAATGATTTCCACGGGAAACCTTGCTCGACCGCTTTCAAAACGCTAGGCATGTCGAAATACTTCAGGCCCAGCAACACCGTATACGCGTGAGGACCGGGCGATCCTGTCGTCAGGAACTTGCGATAACGTTCGACGTCGATCGGAACGGCATTCTCGGTGCTTTCCATCTGGCATTCAATTTAATGCCAAATGGCCGCGTCGTCAAGGACCCGATACGCTCCACCACAACGCATTGAACACCAGCGGAAACGTCGCATGCGTCTGTCCGCGGTGCTGCGGACGAAAGCCGAACAGCACGATCTTTCCCTTACCATACGTCGTCGCGACCGCCGCCGCTTTGCGTGCGAGACGGCTGGCGCCTTCGATCCAGCCGGAGAGGAGCACGTCTTTCTCGTCGTCGGGATAGGTCGCGAGGACCCAGCGCTGGATGTCGGTGGCGGGCGCGGTGGTTTCGAAGGCGATCGCTTCGTCCTGGAAGGCGGCTACTTCGCTCGGCATGCCGGCAGTTACGGGATGGTCGGTGCGGATTTTGAGTCGCACGAGTGATCCCGGATTCGAATACTCCTCGGCGCGCACGCCCGCGAGGGCGTTGCGGACGGGGATGTTGAACTCGTCGATCACGTAGTCGCAGGCGTTGCCGAAGGCGATGAGCGTTCCGCCGCCGTCGACAAATTTGCGTAGCGCGTCGGCACCGGCGTGCTCTAAGCCACCGCGGTATTCGGGCGGCATTTCTTCCTCGTACTTCATCCGCGTGTCGCCCGGTCGTTGTTTGCCGGTCGCGATGACGTCCTTCGGCTGATCGGCGAGGATGAGCGCATCGATGTCGGTGATGCCTTTCTGAATGTCTTGCGCGGTGAGCTGTTTCACCTGCACGCCATAGGTCTCGAGCACCCAGCGCGTCCATCCTTCATCCATCGACGCCTGCCACGACTTGTAGGTCGCGACGCGCGGTTTCTTCGCGAGCTTCTCGCCGCGCGCGATCACTTCTTTCATCGCCGGCTTGATCTCCGTCACGCGGGTCGTGCCCTGCGGCATCGCCGCCCGCTCGACGCGCACTCCCATCTGCAGCGGCAACGTCCACGTCGCAATGTCGTACGGGCGCAGGATGTCTTTACCGGGCTGCAGGCGGACTTCGGGATAGCGCTGCGGCTCCATCATCTCTTCGACGAACTTCGAGTACGGCTGCGCGAGCGGGATCCAGTAGTCGCCGTTCGTCGCCTGCCGCACTTCGACGTTGTGCTCGTTCATCAGCCAGGCGAGATACTGCGCGGTTGGCCAGTCGCGCTGATCGTGCGGAATGCGATATGCCTCATCGCCGCCGTGCGCGATCGCGGCGCGCGCGCGTGCGAGCAGGTTGCGCTGCAGATCCACGGCGCGATCGGCGGCGGTTTCGAGCAGGGCGTCCGAGGCGATGCGCTCGTAGTCCATGACATCGCGGAGACGCCACCAGCCGCCTTTCCACGGATTCGGATGATTGATCGTCGCCTTGTAGTCGATGAGGCCCTTCGTGCCGCCGCGCAATTCACTCGGCTCGATGTACGTCGGCGTCGCGACGCGCGGCGACGCGGTCTCGAGCAGCAGTCCCGTGACGTTCTTCCACCAGCCGGTGTTGCGTGTGCCGCCGAGCCAGTAGGCGTCGAAGGAATAGCCGTAAATCAACCCGCTCTTTTCCGCCTGCTCGAGACGGAACGCCATGTTCGATCCGATGAGATTCGCCTCGCGCCAGATCAGCGGATGGACGTCGGGATCGACGGGATCCGCGAACGGCGGGATGAACATGCGCGGACCTTCGGAGCCCATCTGATGCTCGTCGACGAACACCTGCGGGTTCCACTCCTTGTAAAGCGCGCGGTTCACGTTGCGCGTCTCGACCTGCGTGAGCATGTACCAGTCGCGGTTGTTGTCGTGGCCCGTGTAGTGGTGATAGATCCAGGGCAATCGTCCGCCCTCGTACTTCGTGCCGACGTATTTGCGGTACCACTCCGTGACCATGATCTGCCCGTCGGGATTGAGCGACGGCACGAGCAGCAGCACGACGTTCTTCAAACGCCGCTTCGTCTCCGCGTCGTTCGCGGCCGCGAGATCGTGCGCCCACTCCATCGCCATCTGACTCGACGCGATCTCGGTCGCGTGGATGTTGCACGTGACGATGACGATCGTTTTTCCTTCGTCGATGAGCTTCGCCGCGTCGACGTCCGACAACCCGCGCGGATCGGCGAGCCGCTTCGCGATCTCCTGCAATCGCGTTTTGTTGCGTAGATTCGCCTCGTCGGAGATGACGGCCATGAACATCTCTTCGCCGAGCGTCGTCTTGCCGAGGACCTCGTAGTCGACGCGCGGGGAGGCTTGGTCGAGCGCGCGGAAGTAATCGCGGATCTGGCGGTAGTCGGCGAGCACGCGATCCTTGCCGATGTCGAGTTTGAGGAAGGAGCTGGGTGCGGGGATCTGTGCGGACAGCGGAAGCGTGAACGCGAGAGCGAGAAGCAGGCGTTTCATGGCGCGCGGGATTATGAAGGCAGAAGGCAGAAGGCAGAAGGCAGAACGTAGAATGGTGGCGATGAGAATGCGCCGACCGTTTCTCACTTCTGCCTTCTGCCTTCTGCCTTCTGCCTTGATCTTCCTGACTGCCTGCGCGACCGTTCCCCCCGCCCCCGCCCATTTCAAAATTCTCCAGCTCAACGACGTCTACAAAATCGAAGGCCTCGAAGGCGGACAAAGCGGCGGACTGGCGCGCGTGCGTACGCTGCGCAAGCATCTCGAGTCGGACGGCTCGCCGGTGCTCGTACTGCACGCGGGCGACGCGTTGTATCCGTCGTTGATGAGCAAGTATCTCGAAGCGAAGCCGATGGTCGACGTGATGAATCTGCTGGACGGCGACTCGACGGCGAACGATCACAACTTCATCATCGTGTTCGGCAATCACGAGTTCGACAAGAGCGATCCGACGATTCTCCTCGACCGCGTCAAGGAGTCGCAGTTTCAGTGGATCTCGACGAACTCCGTCTACTGCAATCCCAACTGCGATCAGAAGTTTCCCGGCGTTCCCGAGCTCTACGTCGAAGACGTCGGCGGCGTGAAGGTCGGCTTCATGGGACTGCTGTATCCGCTGCAGAACAAATACGCGCGCACGACCGACGTGATCGACGCGGCGAGGGACGCCGCGAATGTGCTGCGCGAGCAGATGGGCGCGCGCGTAGTCATCGCCATCACGCACGAGGACATGCCGGACGACGTGAAGCTCGTGCAGGCGCTGCCGGGAATCAACATCGTCATCGGCGGCCACGATCATCTCTTCATGCAGCAGCGAGTCGAGAACACGTGGATCGCGAAGGCGGACGCCGACGCGAAAAGTGTGATCGTATGGGACGTGATCGTGCCGCCGCACGGCCCGGTGCAAACGACGCCGCTGCGCGTCGTGCTCGATTCAACCGTGCCGAAAGACCCGGCAGTCGATGCCGTGGTGCAGAAGTGGATGGGCGCGCTGTCGGACAAGCTCGGCGGCAATGACACGCTCGGCTACACGAAGAACCTGCTCGAAGGCGTCGAGCCCGCGGTGCGCGGACGCGAGACCGCCCTCGGCAATCTCCTCGCCGACGTCATGAGCGCGCAGATGCAGACCGACGTCGCGGTCATCAACGGCGGCTCGATCCGCATCAACGACAACATCCCGCCCGGTCCGATCACGAAGTACGACATGGAAGGGATTTTTTATTACACGAACAAACTCGTGGCCTGCAACGTCACGGGACAACAGCTCCTCGACATGCTGCGCAATTCCGTCTCGCGCGTCGACGCCGGCGACGGCCGCTTCCTGCAAGTCTCCGGAATCAAATTCAAATACCACCCGCAAAACGGCGCGTTCGTCGTGAATGCGAACGACGTCGAAGTCGGCGGCAAGCCGCTTGACGTCAACGCCACCTACACCCTCGGCATCATCGACTTCATGTACACACGCGGCACCGAAGACGGCTACATGCTTTTCTCCGACGCCAATCGTCCGCCGAAAGTGAACACCGATCGCGAGGCGGATTTACGCGCGATGGTCGAGTCGTACATTCGCAGGGTGGGGACGGTCGACACGGACATCGAAGGCAGAATCGTGCGGCAATAGTCGCCTCGTGCTTTTCAAGATTGAATCTATACGTTGCAATGACAAGCCCCTCATCCGTCGCTTCGCGACACCTTCTCCCCGCACGCGGGGAGAAGGGCCACTTGGCAGCAGTCTCGTTTGTTGCCCCTCGCCCCGCGACGCGGGGAGAGGGTGGCCGAAGGCCGGGTGAGGGGGTGTGCCCGATCGGAGACTATGAATGAACCTCTCCCGCGCCATCGCCTGGCGCTATCTCCGACGTCCGACCGATGCGCTGATCTCCGCCGTCGGCGTCGTCTCCATTCTCGGCCTTGTGATCGGCGTGATGGCGCTCGTCATCTCGATGGCGCTGATGACCGGCTATCGCGACGATCTTCAGAAAAAACTTCTCGGCGGCAACGCGGAGATCTTCGTTTACTCCGTCGGTGCGCCGATGACCGATCCCGCGCCGGTGATCAAGGTCGTGAAGAGTGTGCCCGGTGTCGCCGAAGCGTCGCCGGTGCTTTTTCAACACGCTGTCGTGACGACGGAGTCGAACACGACCGGCTCGGAAGTGATGATGAAGGGCATCGAGCCGACGCGCTGGCGCGACTCGCCGATGCTTTCGAAGATCGTCGGGCCGTCGCATCGCTTCGAAACGCGCGAAGGAGAGCAGGGCGTCGCGCTCGGAAAATATCTGGCGACGAAGCTTGGCGTGAAAGCGGGCGAGGCGATCAGCGTCACCGTTCCTTCAGTCGAGCAGGATCACCTTATGCCGCGCACATCGACGTTCGTCGTCACGAACATCTTCGCGACCGGCTTCTACGAGTTCGACGCACGATGGATGTTCGTCGATCTCGCCGAGTCGCGGGAACTGTTCGGAATGCGCAGCGCGGCGAATTTGCTCGAGGTGAAGCTCGCGCCGCGCGCCGATCTCGATCGCGTGATGCATGACATCGAACAGGTCACCGATCGGCGGTACGCGGTCAGCGACTGGCGCGAGATGAACAAGCAGCTCTTCTCGATGCTGCGCTTCCAGCAGCTCGTGCTGTTCATCGTCATCGGACTGATCGTGTTCGTGTCGACGTTCAACATCGTCTCGACGCTGATCATGACGGTGCATGAGAAGCGCCGCGAGATCGGCATCCTCACGTCGATGGGCGCGCAAGGCTCGATGGTGCGGCGCGTGTTCATCTGGTACGGCACGATGGTCGGCATCGCCGGCACCGCCACCGGCGTGATCCTCGGCTCGCTGGTGTGCTGGATCATCACGCGCTACGAGCTCGTGTCGTTCCCGCCGGAGATCGCCGAGGTGTACTTCGTGTCGTCGATCCCGTTCATCATCGACGCGCGCTGGCTCGCGATCATCGCCGGCTTCTCGATCATCGTCTCGTTTCTCGCGACGATCATCCCCAGCATGCGCGCGGCGCGACTGAATCCGGTCGAAGCGTTGCGATACGAGTAGAGGCGCAGAGGCTCAAAGGCGCAGAGGCTCAAAGGCGCAGAGGCTCAAAGGCGCAGAGGCTCATAGTGAAAACCTATGAGCCCATGAGCCCATGAGCCTGTGAGCCCATGAGCCTCTGATGGTAGGATCGCATCGGGTTCATGACTGCCGCCAAACTGGTGCTCGAAGACGGTACGGTGTACGCGGGGGAGTCGTTCGGCTCGACCGCGGACGCGATCGGCGAAGTGGTTTTCAACACGTCGCTCACGGGCTATCAGGAAATCGCCACCGATCCGTCGTATCGGTTTCAGATCGTGGTGATGACGTACCCGCACATCGGCAACTACGGCGTCGAATCCGCCGTCGAGCAGAGCGAGGAGCCGCAGGTCGCTGGCTTCGTCGTGCGCGACGCGATCGCGGAGCCGTCGAGCGCGCACGCGGAGATGTCCCTCGGTGACTATTTCGAGCGCAGCAGGATCTCCGCGATCTCCGGCGTTGACACGCGCGCGCTGACGCGGAAGATTCGCACCGAGGGTGCGATGCGCGGGATGATCACCAGCGACGAGGCGCGGTCGGTCGACTCGATCGTTGCCGAGCTGCGGAACGCGCCGTCGATGTCGGGACTCGATCTCGTGCAGCGTGTGACCGCGCTGCGCCCCTATCCGTTCGACGAGCGTCCGTCGGAACTGCGGCGACGCGTCGCCGTGTACGACTTCGGCGTGAAGCGTGACATTCTCCGCCAGCTGACGCGGCAGGGCTGCGACGTGACGATCTATCCCGCGACGACGCACGCCGACGAGATCATCAATCGCCAGTACGACGGCGTGCTGCTGTCGAACGGTCCCGGCGATCCCGAGCCCGTCACGTACGCGCAGGAAAACATCCGCCATCTCGTCGGGAAGCTCCCGATCTTCGGCATCTGCCTCGGCCACCAGCTCCTCGGACTCGCGCTAGGTGGCCGCACCTACAAACTGAAGTTCGGACATCGCGGCGGCAATCATCCCGTCAAGGATCTGCGCAATGGACGCGTCGAGATCACGGCGCAGAATCACGGCTTCTCCGTCGATCCCGACTCGCTCAGCGAAAACGACGTCGAGTTCACGCACATTAATCTCAATGACCAGACGCTCGAAGGCTTCCGTCATCGGCGCGAGCCGGTCGTCGCCGTCCAATATCACCCCGAGGCTGCGCCGGGACCGCATGACTCGTTCTATCTGTTCAACGACTTCATGCAGATGATGGACGATTGGAAGAAGTAGTTGCGCGGTTGCGCAGTCTCGCGGTTACGCAGCGCCGCGCAACCGAGCGACCGAGTCACTGCGCAACCGAATCAAATCGCCTGCTCCGTGTGCTCGCCGAACGTGCGCTTGAGCGTCGACACGATCTCGCCGACCGTGCATTCGTTGCGCACTGCGTCGACGATGAAAGGCATCAGGTTCGCTCCGTCGCGCGCGGCGGCGTCGAGCGATGCGAGCGTGCGCTGCCAGTCGTTCGTGCGAGTCTCGCGGAACGATAGCAGCCGCGCGACCTGATCGCGTTCGACGCTCTCGTCGATCATGAGAATCGGCAGCGTGGCGCTCTCGTTTTCCACGAAATCATTGACGCCGACGACGATCGCGTTCTTCGACTCCAGCGCACGCTGCGCTGCGTACGCGGAGTCGCCGATCTCGTGCTGCATGAAGCCCGACTCGATTGAAGCCATCGCGCCGCCCATCTTGTCGATCTTCTCGATCAGCGCTCGCGCGTCGCGCTCGATGTCCAGCGTCATCGCCTCGATCGCGTACGAGCCCGCGAGCGGATCGGCCGTCGACGGAACTCCCGTCTCGTGCGCGAGGATCTGCTGCGTGCGCAGCGCGATCTTCACCGACTCTTCCGTCGGCAGCGCCAGCGCTTCGTCGCGCGAGTTTGTGTGCAGCGATTGGCAGCCGCCGAGGACCGCGGCCAGTGCTTGATAGGCTACGCGGATCACGTTGTTCTCCGGCTGCTGCGCGGTGAGCGTCGAGCCGGCGGTCTGCGCGTGGAATCGCAGCGCCAGCGAGCGCGCGTTCTTCGGCGCGTAGCGTTCCTTCATCAGCGTCGCCCACAATTTGCGCGCGGCGCGGAACTTCGCGACTTCTTCCAGAAAATCGTTGTGCGCGTTGAAGAAGAACGAGATGCGGGGCGCGAACGTGTCGACGTCGAGGCCGCGCTCGACCGCCGCCTGCACGTACTGCAAACCGTTCGCGAGCGTGAACGCGACTTCCTGCACCGCCGTCGATCCCGCCTCGCGGATGTGATAGCCGGAAACGGAGATCGTGTTCCAGCGCGGCACGTGCTGCGCGCAGAACTCGAAGATGTCGGTGACGATGCGCAGCGACGGCGCGGGCGGGAAGATGTACGTTCCGCGCGCCGCGTACTCCTTGAGGATGTCGTTCTGAATCGTGCCGCCCAGCTTCGACCAGTCGGTGCCGCGCCGCTCTGCGACGACGAGCAGCAGCGCGAGCAGGATCGACGCCGGCGCGTTGATCGTCATCGAGATCGACACCTTGTCGAGCGGAATCGCGTCGAGCAGCATCTCCATGTCGGCGATCGAGTCGATCGCCACGCCGACTTTTCCGACCTCGCCACGCGCGCGCACATCATCCGAGTCCATCCCGATCTGCGTCGGTAGATCGAATGCGACCGAGAGTCCCGTCGTCCCGCGCTCGAGGAGGTATCGATAGCGGCGGTTCGACTCCGCCGCCGTCGAGAATCCGGCGTACTGCCGCATCGTCCAGAGCTTTCCGCGATACATCGAGGCCTGGGGCCCGCGCGTGAACGGGAACTTGCCTGGATCAGTCAGGTCGCGCGTTTCATCGAAGTTCCGTTCAGCGAGATCGCGCGCGGAGTAGAAGACGGGACGGTCGCTGGTCATCGGTGGGAGTTTACTGGTTGCGCGGTCGCGCAGTGCCGCGCAACCGCGCAACCGCGTAACTGCGCAACCGCTATAATCCGTCACCCTTCGATGGCCCTTTCCGGCAACCTCAAAACGATGCTCCCCGGGGACTTGCTGCAGTGGCTCAGCCTCGGGCAGAAGAGCGGAACGCTCGTGATCTCCAACAAGCGCGTCGAGAAGAAGATCTTCTTCCGCCACGGCCGCGTGATCTCCTCCGCGTCGAACGATCCGCGCGAGTACCTCGGGCAGTTCCTCATGAGCCACGGCTACCTTACCGAGCCGGAGCTGAAAAAGGCGATGGAAGTGCAGATGCACTCCGGCATCCTGCTGGGGAAAATCCTGGTGATGATCGATGTCATCAGCGAAGAAGATCTGCAGCGCCTGATGCGCCGCAAAGCGGAGGAGGAGATCTACGACATCTTTCTCTGGACCGACGGCGACTTCTATTTCGTCGACGACGAGCTGCCGCAGATGGAGATGATCCCGCTGCAGGTCGACGTCACCGGCATCATCATGGAAGGCACGCGGCGCGTCGACGAATGGCAGCGCATCCGCGAGCTCGTGCCGAACCAGGGCGTGATCCCGGTGCCGGTGAAGGAAGTCGACTACACCGATCTCGAAGAAGTGGAAGAGCCGATCGTCCGCGCGATCGACGGCAAGCGCACCATCGCCGACATCGTGCTCGAGAGCCGCTCGTCCGAGTTCGTCGTGTCGTCGACGGTCTACACGCTCGTGCGCCACGGCTTTGCCAATCTCGTCGATCCGGACACGCAGAAGATGGCCAGGATCACCGAGGAGATGGTCGTGGCAGCGGCGGTGGTGCCGGCGGAGTTCAGCGAAGTGGACGAGATCCAGTCGCTGCTCAATGCCGCGCAAGCCGCGCTGAAAATCCGCGACTACGAAAAGACGCAGCGCCTTTTGCGCGCCGCGCAAAACCTCGACCCCAACCACGCGCGCGTCCGCTCCGCGATCAAAGGCGCCGAGACGGTCATCCTCGGCGAGCTCCGTACTCAGGGTGTGATGGACGCGAAAGTGCCGAAAGTCGCGAAGTCACTCGACGAAATCACGGAGATGAATTTCTCCCCGAACGAAGGCTTCATCCTCTCGCGCATCAACGGCACGTGGGACATCGGGTCGTTGATCAAGATCAGTCCCATTCGCGAGACCGACGCGATGCTGATCTTTCACAAGTTGTGGCGGGACGGGATCATTGCTTTGGAGTGAGGCCGCCGCTATCGCAATCCGACTTTCGCACGCATCTTCATCTCCAACGCATTCATCTCGCCATCATCCGTCTCGTGATCGAACCCGAGCGCGTGCAGAATCCCGTGCAAAATCAAGTACCGCACTTCCGTCGCCAGTGAATGCCGTTCGTCGCGCGCCTGGCGGCGCGCTTGATCGAGCGAGATCACGATGTCGCCGAGGAACGGGGCTTCTCCCGGAAAGGTGAGGACGTCCGTCGTTTTGTTTTTGCCGCGGAACTTTTTGTTCAGCGATCGCATCGACGCATCGTCGACGAACGCGATGGAGACTTCGTCTACTTGTGGAGCGGCGGCCGCTTCGGCCGCCGACCTCTTGCGAGAAACCGGCGGCCGGGAGCGGCCGCCGCTCCACTGGAGGACCGCGCGCACGAAGTCCCCGATCTCGCGGCGCGGAAAGCGTGGCACCGCGGGACCGGTCACTTCGACGTTGATCATGACGCCTTATCTTTGTCGGCGCGGTCGTAGGCGGCGACGATCTTGCCCACGAGAGGATGACGGACGACGTCACGGTCGCTGAAGTCGAAGAAGCGCAGCCCGGGGACGCCGTCGAGAATCCTTCGCACTTCGCGCAGTCCCGATTTTTTCCCCTCGGGCAAGTCGACCTGCGTGATGTCGCCTGTCACGACCGCCTTCGAGCCGAAGCCGAGGCGGGTGAGGAACATCTTCATCTGCTCGGGCGTCGTGTTCTGCGCTTCGTCGAGAATGATGAACGAGTCGTTGAGCGTGCGTCCGCGCATGAACGCGAGCGGCGCGATCTCGATGATGCTGCGCTCCATCAGCTTCTCGACTTTCTCGAAGCCGATGATGTCGTACAGCGAGTCGTAGAGCGGGCGCAGATACGGATTCACTTTCTCCGCGATGTCTCCGGGAAGAAATCCGAGGCGCTCGCCGGCTTCGACGGCGGGACGGCAGAGGATGATGCGCTTCATCTGCTTTTCCTGCAGCGCGGCCGCGGCGGCGGCGACGGCGAGATAGGTTTTGCCCGTGCCGGCCGGTCCGACGCCGAAGACGATGTCTTCGTCCTGAATGGCCTGGAGGTAGCCCTTCTGCGCGACGTTGCGCGGCGTGACGATGCGGCGGATCGACGACGGCACGGCCGCGTCGGTGAAGAAGTCGATCAGGTTCGTGTCCGGCTTGTCGCGCGCGACGCGCACGGCCGTCTGAACGTCCGACTTCTTCATCGGATAGCCCTGCTCGACCATCTGCTGCAACTCGCCGAGGAGCTTCTGCACGGCGGCGATGCCGGCGGACGCGCCGCTGACGAACATCTCGTTGCCGCGCGAGGAGATCTTCACGCCGAACGCGTCTTCGATCGTGCGCAGGTTTTCGTCGTGATGGCCGAAGAGGGTGTGGGTCTGTTGCTCGTCGAGAGTCAGCTCAATGCTCGTTTTTTGTTCTGCCATGCATCCTCAAGTCATGAAAAAACTGATCCACACCTCGCCGTATTCGGCGCGGCGCGAGAAATTCAGGCGGTTCGTCGTGACGGTGAACGGCTCGCTGTGCCGCCGGTGCTCGATTGCGACGATCGCGTCGTCGGCGAGCGGGAGCGCATCGATCGACATCAGGAGATCATCGTAATGCGGATAGGCATAGGGCGGATCGGCGTAGACGACGTCGAAAACCTCCGTGCCGAGGCGCTTAATCCCTGCAAGGACGTCGGCGGTGAGCGTGCGGACGCGCACGTCGAGCTCCTTTGCCGCGCGATCGATCGCCGCCATGTGCGCGCGCGATTTGTCGATCGCAACTGACTCCGACGCGCCGCGCGAGATCGCCTCGAACGAAAAGATTCCGCTTCCGGCGAAGAGATCCAGAAAGCGAGCGTCCTGAATCCGCGCGCCGGCGATGTTGAAAAACGCCTGCCGCGCGCGCTCGGACGTCGGACGGACGTCGTTTTTCGGAACGGGAATTCGGCGGCCGCGAAGCGTGCCGGCGGTGATGCGCAACATCAGATGGCGGATGGCGGACGGCGGATGGCAGAAACGCCGAAGGAACGCCGTCTGCCATCTGCCATCCGTCATCTACTCCTGCGGCGCGTGCTTCCCGATGAAAAACTGGCTGAGGTCTTTTTTGTCGATGTAGATCGTCGTCGGCGCGGTCAGGCACTTCAGCTGGACGACGGTGTCGTTCATGACGCGCGCGACGCGGTAGACGTTGTGATCGTCCGCGACCAGTTCGTCGCCCTCCTGCGGCTCATACCCCGCGAGGCTCGTCGTCACCTGCCGGTCCTCGGAGATCGCGCGCACGAGATCGCGCAGCGGCGCAATCGCATCGACGAGCGCCTTCGGCAGCACGCGGCCCGGATGAAACACGCGCTCGACGTACTTGCCGCCGCCGCCGTCTTCGTACACGCGCAACTGCGAGCGGCGATCCGCTTCTGGCGGCGCGAGCATGCTCTGGTCGACGCTGCGCAGCGATGCGGCGCTCGCGGCTTTCGCGTACGCGGCCAGCGCGTCCGGCGGAATGATCACGCGCTTGAAGATCGTCCCGGCGCCGGTCATGTTGATGACGACGAGTCCGCCTTCGAAGAGCGACACGCGCTGTTCGATGCCGCCGTCGCGCGTGATGAAATCGATCTTGGGACGCGGAAGATGTCCGTCGATCAGTTGCGAGCCGAGGGCCTGCTGCGCGCCGGCGAGATCGGGGATGTCGTACTTTCTCAGCATCCGCCGCTGCTCTTCCGGCAGCGGCGTCGCGATCACCGAGTTCGGCGGCGCAGGATCGACCTTCGATATGTCGTGCTGCGCGAAGATTGGCAAGGCGCAGAAGAAAAGAAGTGCTGCGTGCTGCGTGCTGCGTGCTCGGTGACTCTGCGCAATACGCAGCACCCGGCACCCGGCACGCAGCACCAACAACGGTCGCACGAGACGATGATACGCGCGGTCAGGCTTTTTCTTCGCGCGCGAGGTACTTCTTCGCCATCTCGCGTGCATACGTGCGCGCCTGATCGGGCTCGATCTCGCCGTTGAACACGGCCTCGCGCGTGCGCTCTAGCGCCTTCGCGATGTGCGGTCCGGTCGGCACTTCGAGGTCGTTGCCGCGAAGTTGGATGGTGAACTGCTTGTACTCGCGCCAGCGGTCGATGCGCGGCCGTTCGTCGGGACGCTCGACCGCGACGACGGTCAGCATCTCCGGCGACACGCCGCGATACAAACGAAAACGCTGCCGCTCGTTTTTCACGTGTTCGAGCGCCTCATGGAAGCGCGGCAGCTCATTCGCGATCTCGACCACCGCGCGCGCGCGTTTTTGCGAGAAGCCGGAGCCTTCGAAGTCGACGGGCGACGCGTCGCCGCGCAAGAGAAGGCCGGTGTAGATGACGTAGCGATCGAGCGACGGATCTTTTTCGATGCGCGCGCGCACGCCGTCGAGCTGCGCACGCAGCTCGGGATTGTGTCTACATCCGAACAATACGTCGAGTGCGCACTGCTCGTGCAGCGCGGCGAGCACCGCCGGCGCTTCGTGCTCGTCCATTGCCAGAAACACCTCGCGCCAGATGCGCTCGCGCGACACGGTCTCCAGCGCGCGCGACTCGATCGCCTCCTTCATCAGCGACGCGGTGTGCGGCTCGATCGTGAAGCCGAGGCGCGTGGCGAGGCGGACGGCGCGAAAGATGCGCGTCGGATCGTCGCGGAAACTCTGATCGTGGAGGACGCGGATCAGGCGATCGCGGATGTCCTGCTCGCCGTTGGTCGGGTCGTGCGTTTTCTCGTCGAGCAGTCCGAGAGCGATCGCGTTCACGGAAAAATCGCGGCGGATCAGGTCGTCCTTCAGCGAGCCTTCGGACACGATCGGGAGCGCGCCGGGCACGCGATACCGCTCTTTCCTCGCCGTCGTGATGTCGATCTCCGGAAATCCCTCGGCCGTCACTTTGTACGTGAGGAACTGCGGGAACGAGCGCACGCGGCCTTCGATGCGCTTCGCCAGCGCGCGCGCGAGCTCCGGCGCGCCTTCTTCGAGCGTGACGTCGACGTCGATCGTGCGCGAGCCGTGGAGCAGATCGCGCACGGGGCCGCCGACGAGATACGGACGCAGGTTTTTCTCCGCGGCGATTTCACGGATGGCTTCGACCGCGCGCCGCTGCGGAGTAGAGAGTTCGGATAAACGAGTCATGTGGCGATGGTTTCGTACATATGAACGAGCACGCGCAGCCGTTGTCTGGAGCGGAATTTCGACGCGGTCTGCTGCGCCGCGCTCAACTTCATGCTCGCCACCTCTGGCTTGAACAGGGCGGCTAGTATCGCATGAGCGAGCTCGTTCGGATCGCGCGGCGGAACGAGAAATCCCGTGCGTCCCTGTTCCAGCCGCAGCGAGTTGATCTTCGTGCGCGACGCGACGACCGGCAATCCGCTGACAATCGCCTCCGCCACGAATCCGTCGAAGTCGTTTTCATCGCTCGCAGGATCGACCCACAGCGCAACGCTCGCGAGATCCTCCGGCGCCGGATCGCGATCGAACAAATGCCACGTGACGTCGTCACGAAACCTCGCGATGCGCGCGAGCGTCAATTCCACCATCGACTGAACCCCTTTGCGCCGAAACGACCCGATCACCTTCTGCCCTCCGCCCTCCGCGTTCCGCGCTCCGAAAAAAACATCCTCCACCGCCTCCGGCAGCGGCTGATACCGACTCTGCTCCACTCTCTCGATGACAGGAGACACGACATAGTCCGGTTCTGTGGCGCGGCGGAACGGCCAGCGCGAACGGCGCACGTCGGCCGAGGAGAGGTAGGGGATGGGAAATCGGACGAACGGCGCGACCGGAAGCTCGCCGGATGCGTAGACGTGCGCGACGTCGGCGCCGCTCGCGCGCACGTCGTCCGGACTGACGAGCACAACATCGTGTGCACCCGCCAGAGAGACGCGGTCGGCGCGCTGCGATTTCCGCTCGTACGCCGACGCGTTCGGAAGAATGACCTGCGCGATTCGCATCGCACATACAATAGGGCACGGCAGGCAGACGATGAGTCTGGACAGTGCGGGGATTTACAGCGACCGGGCCGACCTTGCGAGCCGGCTCGCCGCTGCATGTCCGACGTGGACCTTTCACACTGACGGTCCGCCGCGCGACGTGTCGCGGCTCGCGATCGTCGACTCGGGAGTCGAGCGTCCGACGACGGGAAAGAGTCTCGTTCGGATCGTGCTCTACGACGGCGTCGTATCGACGGAACGCCGGCCCGGCGAGTTGCGCGTCCATCGCGATGAATTTCTCGGCGCACCCTGCGAGCTCCTCGCGTTCGCCGCCGATCTCGCCGAAGCCGCGCTGCACGCATCGCGGCTCGAACACGAGAGCGTCTACCTGCGCCGGATCCACGAACTGATGACGATGGTGGATGCCGAGGCGGTGTCGGAGCGCATCACGACGACAGTCCTCGGATTGCTCGAGCTGCCGTACGGAACGCTCTTCCTGCACGACCCGCGGCTCGAGCGCTACGTCGTCAGCTACAGCAACGACCCGAACTATCGCGAGACCGGCGAGTTCCTCCCCGGCATCCCTCCCGATTTGCTCCAAAAAGCGCTCGCGTCGCCGCAGCTGTTCGCGACGGCGCGCGGACGCGATGGCAGCGGATTGATCGCCATGCCGCTGCAAGTCCGCGAAGACCTCCTCGGCGTCATCCGCGTACCGATCTCCGCGCACGAGTCGATCGACGGCGAAGCCGGACAGAACGTCACGCGCTATCTGTCCGCGGTCGCGCAAGTCCTCAGCAACATCTACCAGCTCACGCGCAGCCGCGACCTCGCCATGCGCGACGACCTGACGAAGGCCTACAACCGAAGGTTCTTCGAGACCTACCTCGACGAAGAGATCGAGCGCTCGCGAAGATACGGAACCCTCTTCAGCATCATCTTCCTCGATCTCGACGACTTGAAGATGGTGAACAACCTCTACGGACACTTGAGCGGCTCACGCACGCTGCAGGAAGTCGCGAAGCGCATCCTCGGCGCCGTGAGAGGCATCGACAAGGTGGTGCGCTTCGGCGGCGACGAATTCTGCGTCATCCTCCCGCAAACCGATCAGGACCAGGCCATTGCCGTCGCCCACCGCATCGCACGCGCTCTCAGCGCCAGCCCCCTGCGCATCGACCCCGAGATCGAAGTCTCCATCACCGCCAGCTTCGGCATCGCCACATACCCCACGCACGCCATGAGCAAAGAAAATTTGATCCGACAGGCGGATGCGGCGATGTACAGAGTGAAGTCGACGACGAAGAATTCGGTAGGGATTGCGCGGGTGGAAGACGCGACGCGGCCGGTTTTTTAGCGGGAGGGACGAGCGCGTGTTGGATGATGCGCGCGTTGCGCATGTGGCGAGTTCGTGCGCGCACCGGCCAAGAACGCAGAAGGCAGAGCGCAGAAGGCAGAAGTGAGAAGTACCGCCGCGCGCGTGGCAAAGTTCGTCATGATCCGGGGGGTGGGGTTTCTAACTTCTGCCTTCTGCGCTCTGCCTTCTGCGTTTCAGGGACGTGCGCGAACGATCACGCCACAAGCGACACGCGCGCCTCATCCGCAATTGTGCTGAAATATCCCCCGCCCATGTCCGACGACCTCTCCATCCACGGCTCGCTCTCCGAGACCACGGTCCCGGATCTCATCCGCTCCATCGTCCGCAGTGGTGAGACCGCCGTTCTCTCCCTCGACGCGAGCGGCCGCAACGACACCATCTACTTTCACGAAGGAAAGATCGTCTCTGCCTCGAGCACCGATCCGGACATGGGGCTCGCGGAAACGCTGCTGCGCATGGGGGAGTTGGACATTCACCAATACAACCACGCGTTGGAGCGGCTGGTGGTCGCGCGACGGATGGGCGGGTTGTTGGTGGAGCTCGGGTACCTCAAGCCTGATGAGTTGACGCGCGCGGCGGAGCGGCAGGCGAGTGCGATCGTGCTCGATGCGATGGCGGTGCGCAGCGGGTCGTATACGATCGATTTCACCCCGGAGTTTCCGGACAACATCATCCAGCTGCCGCTGTCGACGGAGCGGCTGATCCTCGACGGGATGCGGCATATCGAGTTCTGGTCGCTCATCACGCGCGGGATCGGTCGGCTGGATCGCATGCTCGAGCAGGTTCCCGGCGCGGACACGCGCACGTTTCAACTCGAATTGACCGACGACGAGACTCACGTGCTCGCGCTGCTCTCCGATCCGATGACGATCGAGGAGCTTTGCTCGCGCACGTACCTCTCGCACTTTCAAACCTGCCGCACGATCTGGGGATTGCTCGCCGTCAATCTCATTCAGGACACGGAGATCAGTGCGGTCGATGAGAAGCGCGCGACGATCGAGAATGAGTACGAGCTGGAAGGGATCGTCGAGAAATACAACAACGTCTACCAGGATATCTTCGGCGTCGTGTTCCAGCGCATCGGCGATCACATTTACGACTTCACCGATCGCGTGGTGCTGCATCTCTCGCCGGAGACGCTGCCGTATCTGTCGGGAATGAATTTCGTCAACGAGGGCCGGCTCGATTTCGATCAGCTGCTCAACAACCTCTACGCCTCCGGCTCGCGCGATCACGGCGCGGCGGTGCAGAGCATCTGCGACGAGCTGCTGACGAGCTGGATGTACGAGATCAAGACCGAGTTCGGCACGTCGCTCGACGCGAAGATCGCGCCGATCACCGGATCGCTGAAGCGGCCGTGATCCGCAAGGCCACGATCGACGACCTTCCCGCGATCGAGCGCGTGATGCGCGCGTCGATGTCCTCCCTCGGCGCGAACTTTTATGACGCTGAAAAAGTCCCGAGCGCCGTCCAGTTCATCGCCATCCCCGATCGTCAACTGATTGACGATGGCACGTACTACGTCGTCGTCGAAGACGATGCGATCGTCGCCTGCGGCGGGTGGAGCTGGCGCAGGAAGCTCTTCACCGGGACGTCCGATCAGGATGCGGCGATCGGGGACATCGATCCGGCGCACGATCCTGCACGCATCCGAGCGATGTTCGTCCATCCCGACTACGCACGCCGCGGACTCGGCCGGCTCATCCTCGCAACTTCGGAAGAACAGGCGCTGCAGCTGGGATTCACACGCTTCGAGCTGATGGCGACGCTGCCCGGCGTTCCGCTGTACGAGGCCTGCGGCTACGATCGCGTCGAGAACGTCACGCTCGATCTTCCCGACGGCACCAGGCTCGACTGCGTGAGGATGGAGAAAGCAGGCGCATAGGCGCATGGGCGCATGGGCTCACAGCCAGAACTTCCATGAGCCCATGAGCCTATGAGCCATGAGCCTATGAGCCATGAGCCCATGAGCCCATGAGCCCATGAGCCATGAGCCTATGAGCCCATGAGCCTCCGAAGTAAAATAATCCCGTCTGATGCGGAAATCCCTGGCCCTCCTCTTCCTCTTCGTCCTCTCTGCCTGCGCTCCCGCCGGTCCCGCAACCCAGCCGAACGATCGCGAGTGGACGCTGCTCAGCGCCGACTATCAGTGGATCCAGACGCTGCGCGCGGCGCAGAAGCCGATCCCTCCTGGCGCGCCGCGCAAGCAGCAGATCGAGATCGTGCTCGAGAATCGCCAGAAGCTCGCGCCGACGTACGACGCGTTTCTCGCGAAGGTCGAGGAGTATCACGACCGCACGAACGATCCTCGCGCCGCCACGCTCCTCGCGAACGAGAAGATCCTCCTCGGCGATGACTACATGAACGTCCTCTCGCGCTACGAAAAAGCGCTGGAGATGTATCGTCGCGCGCTCGAGTTCGATCCCACGAACGCCACGGCACAGGCGCGCATCGATCTCGTGCAGAAGAAGCGCTACGTCGACATGAGCGCGTTTGCCGGGGTGAAGGCGGGGATGAAAGAGGACGACGTCCGCAGGATCGTCGGCTTCCCGCGCGAGGATTGGATCAAGCAGGTCGTGCAGAACGGCCGCGTCTATGCGGTCTGGATTTATCCGAAAGCCGACGGCGGCGCTTCGGCGATCTACTTTGACAACGGCGTCGTGTATCACACAAACTGGAACGCGGCAGCCCCGCCTGTCAAATGATGATGTGTGTTCCGGGAGGGTGGACGTGATGGAAGAACAGCACCACACTGACGATCAGTCGCATTACGAGATTTCTCTGACCGCGGGGCAGGCCTTCATCGCCTTCGTCCTGCTCCTGCTGTCGCTCGCCGCATCGTTCGCCTTCGGCCTCATGATCGGCAAGGGACAGGCCGACGAACGGCTCGTCGTCCGGAAGGAAACGCCCGTCATCACCGAGGGCGCGATGATCCCGGCGAAGAAAGAGTCCGACTCGAAAATCGTCGAGCTGCCGCAGGCGGACGACGAAACGCCGGCGACGGAGACGGCCGCGAAGACCGACACCAGCGCGACGAGCGCATCGGTGATCGAAGAACATACGACGACGCCGCCGGCCGAAACGACGACGACCGTCGCCGCGACGACGGAAACGACCGCACCGCCGCTCGCCGCGCCCGCCGTTCCGATGTTCGCGCAGCTGCTCTCGACGCTCGATCAGAAGACCGCGGAGGTGCTGGCCGCGCGCGTGATCGAGCGCGGCTTCACCTCGGCATACGTCGAGCGCGGCTCGAGCGGCAAGGGTCCGGTGTACCGGGTGCGTGTAAAGTTCCCATCCGAGGTGGAGGCGAGGGCGGCGGAACCAAAATTGCGTGAGTTTGCCAAAGAAGTGTGGATCACCTCGAAGTGACGCGAAGCGTCATCCTGAGCCGCGCAGACGGCGAAGGATCTCTGAATGCGAAACGTTTGCGTAACCTGAGATCCTTCGGCGTCTCCGCGCCTCAGGATGACGATCACGTCGTAGGAGTTGCTGAATGCCGACACAGGAGCAGGTGCTCGAAGCACTCAAGAAGGTCAAGTTTCCCGGTCTGTCGCGCGACATCGTGTCGTTCGGATTCGTGCGCGATCTCGCTGTCGAGGGCGCCAACGTCGACTTCACGATTCACTTTCAGACCGAGAACCCGAGCATCGGCGAGCAGATCGCGCGCGACGCGTACGCCGCGGTCAAAGCGCTCGACGGCGTGAACGAAGTCCGGCTGAAGCTCGACATCGGCGGACGCGCGGGCGCATCGTCAAGTAGTGGACAAATGGCGCCGGCCGCGCTCGACGGCGTGAAGTACCGCATCGCCGTCGCGTCGGGAAAGGGCGGCGTCGGCAAGTCGACGGTCTCGACGAATCTTGCGCTTTCGCTGCGCGCGCTCGGCTATTCGGTCGGCCTCCTCGACGCCGACATCTACGGACCGTCGCAGCAGATGATGCTCGGCATCCAGGGAAAACCGCAGATCGACGAGCGCGACGAGAAGATCGTTCCGATGGAGCGCCACGGCATCAAGACGATGTCGCTCGGCCTCATCACCGATCCCGACACGCCGGTGATCTGGCGCGGACCGATGGTGATGAAGGCGATCGATCAGTTCCTCACCGACGTGAAGTGGGGCACGCTCGACTTCATGGTCATCGACCTTCCGCCCGGCACCGGCGACGCGCAACTCACGCTCACGCAGAAAGCGGGACTCACCGGTGCGGTCGTCGTCACGACGCCGCAGGACGTCGCGCTCATCGATGCGCGCAAAGGGCTGGCGATGTTCCGCAAAGTGAACGTCCCGGTCCTCGGCATCATCGAGAACATGAGCTACTTCATCTGCCGCCACTGTGGCGAGCGCGAAGAAATCTTCGGACACGGCGGCGGCAAGAAAACCGCCGACATGCTCGGCGTTCCCTTTCTCGGGGAGGTTCCGATCGATCCGAAAGTCGTCGTCGGCGGCGATACCGGACAGCCGATCGTCGTCAGCGACCCGACTTCGCCGGCGGCGCAGGCGTTCCGCGAGCTCGCGCGCCAGGTCGTGCAGCAGGTCGAGTCAGGCACGGCCGGACACACGCACGGCCACGAAGCGCACGACCATGACCACGATCACGAGCACGCGCACACGCATTGAGTGGATGTCGCGGAAGCGCGAGCCGTTCACTAAAGAGCGCGTGAAGCAACTTGACGCGCATCGACGGCGCGGATTGACCCGGATGATTCACGAGTGTCATCCCGAGCCGCGTAGACGGTGAGGGATCCCCCGCCGACTTGGACTGCTCGTGCAAGATGTGGGGGGGATTCCGCTACCGTCGTCCGCTTCGCGGCTTCGTCGGCTCGGAATGACACTCTGCCACGCGTGAATAATCCGAATTAGCCGCTCGTGTTGGGAGGCGCGCGCCCGACGTCCCAGATCTGCAACAGACACTGGAGATCGCAACGATATGACAGCGGCCCAGCTTCGTTGTATCCATTCTGGTAGCGATGACTACAAAGAGCATTCGGATCGCGCTTTTCCTTCTGGTAATTCTGCAAGCAGGCTTAACGACAACCGCGTCGGCCAATCCCTTCGAGTACGTTTGGCAGGAGCTGGCGCCAGGCGTTTGGGCTGGTATCCGGCAAGATCCATTCGAGCTTCCCCAGGAAGGCAATTCGGTCTTCGTAATTACGGAGCAGGGAGTCGTGGTCTTCGATGCCGGTGGATCGCCGCTCATGGGAGAATCGATCGTCGCCAAAGTGCGGTCTTTGACGGATAAGCCGATCACCCATGTGATCATCAGCCACTGGCATGGCGATCACATGCGAGGTCTTCAGGCCATTCAAGCCGCGTATCCGAACGTCGCGATCTTCGCGCACCCTTACTCGCGCGACTTCATTGCAGCGACACAAGAAAGATGGCTCAAGCGCCGCGTCGGCATGGTGCCTAATATTCGCAAGGCTCTCGACACGGCGCTCGCTACAGATCGCGATCTGAAAGGACGGGCCTTGATTCCGGAGGAAAAGGACTGGTTACTGAAAGGCCGGAGCATCATCGATCAATTGGACCGCGAAAACCATCGCACGACCTACGTCGTGCCGAATGCCACGTTCGCCGATCGAATGGTGCTGTACCTCGGTGGGCGAGAACTGCGGTTTCTGCATCTCGGAAATGCCCATACTGCAGGAGACGTGATCATGTGGCTGCCGCAGGAAAGAATCGTTGCGACCGGCGATATCGTTACGGCTCCGATTCCGCTGATGACGAACCCATACAGTAGGGACTATGCCGGCGTGCTGCAGGAGATCAAGGCACTCGGTTTCAAGACTCTCGTTCCGGGTCACGGCGCCGTCCAGCACGATACCGCTTATGTTGACTTGCTGAGCGACACGTTCCGCTCAGTGTCAGCGCAAATGAAGTCATTGATTGCGCGATCCATCCAGAAAGATGACGCGATCGCCAGGATCGACTACTCGAGCGTTGAAAGCCGTTTCACGCACGGCGACGCGTTTTTAGCGAACCGCTTTCATGATTACGTCAGCGCCGCACTCGCAGAGGCAACCTACCTGATCGAGAGCGGCGCTGGAATCACGGAAGAGTTTTGATAGGTGGTTCGCGCTGCCCCCGGGAGAAGGCCGAACGCGGACCGCCGCCGCTCCACTTTGATATCTTCCGCGGCATGATCAACAAGGTGGTCGCTTCGGCGGAAGAAGCGGTGCGCGACGTGGCGGACAATTCCACGCTCGTCGTCGGCGGGTTCGGCCTCTGCGGGATTCCGGAGAACCTGATCAACGCGCTGGTGACGAAGGGTGTCAACGGTTTGACATGCGTTTCCAACAACGCCGGTGTCGATGACTGGGGGCTCGGGCTGCTGCTGCAAACGAAGCAGATCCGCAAGATGGTGTCGTCGTACGTCGGCGAGAACGCGGAGTTCGAGCGGCAGTTTCTTTCCGGCGAATTGGAAGTGGAGTTCGTGCCGCAGGGAACGCTCGCGGAGCGGATGCGGGCGGGCGGGGCGGGGATCCCGGCGTTTTACACGCCGGCCGGCTACGGCACGATCGTCGCGGAAGGAAAAGAAACGCGCGCGTTCGAGGGGCGGCAATACGTGATGGAGCGCGGGATCGTCGGCGACTTCTCGCTCGTCGCCGCGCAGCGCGGCGATCGTCTCGGCAATCTGCAGTACCGGAAGACCGCGCGCAACTTCAATCCGATGGCGGCGACGGCGGGAAAGATTTGCATCGCCGAAGTCGAGGAGCTGGTGGAGCCGGGCGCGATTGAGCCTGACTGCGTGCATACGCCGGGCATCTTCGTTCATCGCGTGATCGTCGCGCCGCGCGCGAAGAGGATCGAGCAGCGGACCGTTCGGAAGTAGCAAACAGCGAATGAGCAACGAAGTCACGCCCGCTGACCGCCGCATCGCAGGCGGGCTGTTCGTGCTGGTCTTCGTCGCCTACGCGTGGTTCTTCGGCGGGGGAGGCTGGAACCAGAACGCGGCCTTCGACCTCACGCGCGCGATCGTCGAACAGCACACGTTTGCGATCGACGCATTCACCGCCAGCAACAGGATCAACACCTACGACGTCGCGTTTCATGCGAAGCACGTCTACGCGAACAAGGCTCCCGGCCTGTCGTTGCTCGGCGTGATTCCTTACTCCGTTCTGTATGCGATCGAGCGTGCGCTGGGCGTCGACGTCAATTCGTTCGACGCGATGAATCTCAATCTCTACGCCTGCGGCGTCGCCGTATGCGCCACGAGCGGCGCGCTGCTCATTGCGATTTTCTTTCTCTACGGCAGGCGAGTCGGTATTGCGCCGATCCGTGCGCTTGCCGTCGCGCTCGTACTGGCATTCGGAACGTATCTCTTCGCCTATTCGACCCTTTTCTTTTCTCACGTCCCGGGCGCGCTGTTTCTCTTCTGGTGCTTTGCGCGGCTGGCGCTCGATCCCGACAGGCGTCCGTGGATCGCGGGAGCGCTCGGTGGCGCGGCCGTGCTGTCGAACTATCCGTTGCTGATTCCGGTCGTGTTGATCGTTGTTGCAGCGATCGCACTTCCGGGGACGAGGATGCGCCGCCTCGCGTGGATCACCGCCGGAGCCGTGCCGTTTGCGATCGTGTTGCTCGCGTATCAAACGATCTGCTTCGGCTCGCCGCTGCGCACGTCCATCGAAGCAGAGAGCTCCATCTTTCACACCGAAGGAGCGATTCTCGGCGTGCTCGGCATGCCGAAGCTCAGCGTGCTCTTCGCGATCACGTTCTCCCGTTTTCGCGGTCTCTTTTTTCTCTCGCCCGTTCTTCTTTTCGCGTTCATCGGAGCCGTGATGATGATTCGATCGCGGCGGGGAGTCCGCGATCTCGCGCTCGGCGGCGGCGTCGCCGCCTCACTCCTTCTGATCAACATGTGCTTCAACAACTGGGACGGCGGTTCGGGAATCGGACCTCGCTACATCCTGCCGATCGTCCCGTTTCTCGGCGTGCCGATGTTGTACGCTTCGGGACTCCTGCGACCGCTCTGGATCCTCCTCGGCGCGATCTCGATGCTCTTCAATTTCGCAGTCACGGCCGTGAATCCCACGCCTTCACGGCTGATCTCCGATCCGATCTTTCGATACACCGTTCCTCTCCTCGTCACGGGTGGTCTTCCGACGGATGTTCCTCCGCATCCGCCGTTCGCGTGGAAGCTGATGTTGGGCCACGTCTCGGTGAACCGCCTCGGCGCCGACGATCTCGTTCCCTTTCACCGGCATCGTCCGGGATCGCGCGAATCCGAGTGGGCCAGTTTCAACCTCGGCGAGATCGTCGCGCCGGCAAGTGTGCTGTCGCTGATCCCGATCGTGATCTGGATGTTTGGCGGATCGATGCTGCTCGCCAGAGCAGCAAGGACCGAGGACTGATGCTTCGACGCGCGACACCGTTCGTTCTCGCGTTCGTCCTGATCGCAATCGGCTTCACGCAGCTCCATCGCTACGGCGTCACGTGGGATGAGGCGTTGGGCGATTACTTTTTCGGCCAGCGCTATCTCTCGTTTTTCACGAGCTTCGACGCGCGATATCTCGACTTCGCGCACGACCCGTATCCGCCGGGATTCGTTCCCGATCTGCGAGCCTCCGAGTTTCGCAATCGGCCGTGGGAGTACTGGCCTGTAGCGAACACGCTCGCCGCGGCGACGTCGCGACTCCTCTCCAACGGCTTCGGCATTCTCGATCCGTTCGACGGCTTTCACGCATTCAATCTCCTCGCGGCCGCGGCGCTGTTGATCGTCTTCTTCAAAGTGCTCGATCGCTACGCGTCGATGCCGGTGGCTCTCACCGCGACGCTTCTTCTTTTTCTGATGCCGCGCGTCGTCTGTGACCTGATGGCCAACATCAAAGACTTCCCGGAGCTCGTCTTTTTTTCGTTGGCGCTCCTGATGTTCTTCGACGGTTACGAGCGAGGTTCGCCGTGGCGGATCACAGCGTCGGGATTGGTCTGGGGACTCGCACTCGGGACGAAGGCGAACGCTGTGTTCCTCCCCCTGATCGTGATCGCATATGTCGCGATTCGACGAACGACTTCGCGCCGGATCTGGATTGCACTCGCAGTGGCGGCGATTGCCGGCGTCGCGTTGATGTTCGCTTCGTGGCCGTACCTGTGGGCCGCGCCGATCGATCGCCTTCTCGAGAACTATCACTACCTCTCGTTCCGCTCCGCTCACGCGAACCCGAAGTCGATTCTCAACCCGTGGGTCGCCCTCGCGCTGACGACGACGCCGGCCGTCATCGTCTTGTTTCTCGCATCACTGCCGCTCGTGATCGTGCGCGCGCTTCGACGCGATCCGCTGAGCCTCTTTCTGATGCTCTGGTTCGGAGTCATCGCCGCGCGCATCTCCACGGGCATCGTCAACTTCGACGGCGTCCGTCATTTCCTCGAGATCCTTCCGCCGATAGCGGCGATCGCCGCGATCGGAGCCGTAGATTTCGCGCGTCGGTTCAGAGTCGCATTCGCGACAGTCCTCGTCGCGATCCCGATCTGCGCGACGGCGTACGCGACGATCTCCACGCATCCATTCGAGACCGCGTACTGGAACGCGTTCTGCGGCGGCCTCGCAGGCGCGCAGGCGCGATCGATTCCGAGCTCCTGCGATTACTGGGCGGCGAGCTATCGCGTCGGACTGGATTGGATCAATCGCAATGCCCCGCGCGGAAGTGTGTTGATCGTCCCCATCGCAGGCCACACGATCAAGCTCGTCGCACCGATTCGTCTACGTTCGGACATTCGCTTCGTCTCGTATCCACGCGGCGGCGGGCCTGCTGCCGCCGCGATGCGAATCAGACAAGTGTCCGCAGCCGCGTTGCGCGTGCCTGTTTATGTGATGTTCGTCCCTCGCCCTGACTGGTCGACGGAACTGGACGCGGATTGCATGCGGCGTCTGAAACCGGAGCGCGTATGGTCGCTCAATGACGCGCCGGTTCTGCTGATCTATCGATACCGCGATGCTTAAGCGTTTGCGTGTGGTGACCGCTGCCCCCAGCGGTCACAGCGCCGCCTACGGCGGCGCCAGCGGCGCTTCCGCGCCGCCGCGACCGCTGGGGGCAGCGGTCGCCACACGCATCGCCAGCGGCAGCGCAGTCACGATGGCCACGAATGCAACCAGCGGTGTTACGTGCCACACCAGCCGGTCCCACGACCAGCGAATGTGAAACGCGAGATCGAGCGGCGTGACGACATACGCGACGAGGTAGAAGCACGTCTGCACCAGAACGGCCACGAGCAGGAAACGCTCGCGCATCCACTGCCGCGCCGCCACGACCACCGTCAGCGCGATGCCGATCCACATCATCGGCCGCCCTCCGACGTACTTCAACAGCAGCGCATACGTTTCGACGTGTTGAAAATGTTCGCTCACGCGCGTGAGCACCGAGCCCTGCGCGAGATCGGTGGCGAGCTTCTCTGTCGCGCGCACGATCAGCCACGGCGCGGTGATGGCGAGCGCGGGCCAGAGGCGAAGGATCTTCGGCCGAAGCTCCCGATCGAAGAGCATGCCGATCGCGACCGCCGCGATGAAGGCGAGTCCTTCGTTTTTGCAGAGAGCGCCGCATCCGAGGAGGAGAGCGCCGTGAGTGATGTTGCGGCGGCGGATCATGAGCGCGCCGGGCAAGAGGAACGCGACCAGCGGACCGTCGGCGATTCCGATCCACGGCGTCGCGATCAAAAAGACCAGCGCGAACGCGGCGAGCGCGCCCGCGGCAACGGACTCGAGCTCCTCGATGATGAGCGAGCTCACGATCAGCATCGCGGCGACGGCGAACGCGACGTTGAATACGCCGAGCCACCGAGCTTCCCATCCGCCGGAAAAAAGTGAAACGAAGTCGAACATCAATGGCAGGAGAGGCGGGTAGTCGGGATGCGTCCACCAGTACCACCCAATGCGAAGAAACGAGAAGTCGATCCCGCCGTGCAGCGCGAAGACGCGTCCCTTCAAACCCCAGTTGTCGACGAAGTCGAGCTCCCACGGAGCAACCGCGGTCGCGAATCGCGCGTACGCGATCAGAATGATGATCGTCGGTATGAAGAGAAGAAGCGTGGCGCGAAAGATCGGGCGGGGGCGCGGCGTGGATTTAGTGATGAAGAAGATTGCAACCTCGACCACGATTGCAATGGCGAAGAAGATCGTCAGCGACCACGCGACGCCGGCGAGCGAAAGGGAAAGCAGAATCAGCGTCACGATTCCGGTGCCGATGAGAAATGCCGCGCCGATCGTTCGCGAGATCGGAGCGCCGGGATCGCTCCAGCGTACGATGGGGAGACCGAGGAGCGTCGTGACGAGCAACGCGAGCGAAGCGGCGATCATCGCTGTCTCCGCAGCAGCACGCCGTCTTTGCCGCGCCACACCGGCACAAAACCGCGGACCGTGGCATCGACGCGCCACGCGGCAATGCTGTCGGCCGTCTCGAGATTGCGCGGCAACGGCCTGTCATTCGCGTCGACGAGAGGAACCGTCCATCTTCCCGCCAGCACGTAGGTCGAGCGGGTATACGCGTAGGCGTAACCGCCGTCCCAACGCGTGAACGGAACGGCGATCGCGATGCGCTCGCCCGGCGCGGTGTGCGCGCGAACTCCTTCCATGAACTCGTGCAGGCCGGGCGTTTTGCGGAACGGGAGATTGGCGACTTGCCGCGCGAACGCATCATGCGCCGGCGTCAACATGCGAAGGTAGAACGGCTGAAACGCGCCCGCGATGACGAGCAGGAACGCCGCGCGCGCTCCCCAGACTCTCCACTGCATCGAGGCGATTGTACGTGTGATAGGTTTCGCGCATGCCTCTGAACCGGGAACAGATCGTTAAACGCGCCGCGCAGGAGTTGCGCGACGGCTTCTACGTGAACCTCGGCATCGGGATGCCGACGCTCGTCGCCAACAACATTCCGCCGGGAATGGAAGTGATCCTCCAATCGGAGAACGGCATCCTCGGGCTCGGACCGTTTCCGGCCGAAGACGAAGTCGATGCGGATCTCATCAACGCCGGCAAGCAGACCGTGACGGTGCTGCCCGGCGCGTCGTTTTTCTCGAGCTCCGATTCGTTCTCGATGATTCGCGGCGGCAAAGTCGATCTCTCGATCCTCGGCGCGATGCAGGTCTCCGCCGAAGGCGACATCGCGAACTGGATGGTGCCGGGCGCGATGGTGAAGGGGATGGGCGGCGCGATGGATCTCGTCGCCGGCGCGAAGCGGCTCATCGTGACGATGGAGCACGTGACGAAAAAAGGAGAGAAGAAGATTCTCGAGAAGTGCAATCTCCCGCTGACCGGCGTGAAGTGCGTGAACCGCATCATCACCGACTACGCGGTGCTCGACGTGACGCCGGACGGATTGCGCCTCATCGAAGTCGCGCCCGGCGTGACGGCGGAACAGGTGCAGTCGATGAGCGAGCCGAAGCTGATCGTCGCCGAGGATCTGAAGGAGATCGCGGTGTGACCGATGGTGGAGTGGTGCGCGCCTCCGGCGCGCCTTTGGTTGGAAGGCGCGCCGGAGGCGCGCACCACTCGATTCTGATCTTCGTCGTCACCTTCATTACGTTCGCCTATTTTTTCGGCGGCGGCGGATGGAACCAGAACGCGCAGTGGGACCTCACGCGCGCGATCGTCGAGCGGCAGACGTTTCAGATCGACGAGTTCCGCTCCAACACCGGCGACATTTCGTGGAGCAACGCGCGTGGGGCCTGGCACGCGTACGCGAACAAGCCGCCCGGCGTGTCGCTGCTCGCGTCGATTCCGTACGCGCTGATCGTCCGCTGGCAATTTTCGAATCGCACCGCCGCGCAGATCGTGACCGTGCTGACGTGCGGCATCTGCGGCGCGCTGATTCCCGTCGTGATCTTTCTCTATGGACTGCGGCGGCAACAGCCGCCGCTTTCTTCCCTCTGCGTCGCGCTCTCCGTCGCCTTCGGCACGATCGTCTTTCCGTACTCGACGATGCTCTTCGCGCACGTTCCCGCTGCGCTGTTCCTGTTGCTCGCGTTCACGCAGCTCGATGAGCGCCCGCTGCTCGCGGGTGTCTGCGCGGGCATCGCGTCCATTTGCTTTTACGTTTGCATCCCAGCGGCTCTGGTTCTTGTGGGTGCCGCTGCCCTCAGCGGCACCGCGACCGCTGAGGGCAGCGGTCGCCACAAAGCGTTGCGATTCATCCTCGGCGGCGTTCCCTTCGCCATCTTCCTCGGCTGGTATCACTACGTCTGCTTCGGCTCGCCGTGGCGTCACTCCGTCACCGGCAGCAAGGCGTTCACGCAGGAAGGTCTGCTCTTCGGCGTCCTGCGCAAGCCGTCCGGCGAGGCGCTATGGGGACTGACGTTCTCCGAATATCGCGGACTCTTCTTCGTCTCGCCGATTCTTCTCGTTGCGTTGATCGGCATGATCGTCATGATCCGGAAACGCGGCATGATCCCGATCGCCGCGATCTTCGCGATCTTCCTCGCCGTCAACGCGAGCTTCAACGGTTGGGAGGGCGGCTTCGCTTTTGGCCCGCGCTATCTGCTTCCCGCGATTCCGTTGCTCGCGATTCCGCTGCTCTTCGCGTGGCGCAACGTCTTCCTCGTCGTCACCGTGATCTCGATCGCCATCCAATTCGCCGCGACTGCCGTCGATCCGACGCCCGACGGCAAGTATCACCATCCGTTGCGCGAGCACATCCTCCCCGCATTCGCGCACGGAGAGATGTCGCTCAACGAACAGAGCATGGACGATCTGATCCCGAAGGAGAACTCGCCGCGTGCGTCGTTCAACCTCGGCGAGCTGGTGCTGCCGCCGCGTTACTCGTGGATTCCGATCGCGTTGTGGATGATCGGCGCTAGCTCACTGCTGATTCGACGGGCGTCTCGCTAGGCTTTTTTTTCATGTCGAGAAACAGCAGCCCGATGCCGATGCAGATCGCGGAGTCGGCGACGTTGAACGCCGGCCAGTGATGGCTGCGCACGTACACGTCGAGAAAATCGACGACGTAGCCGAAGCGGAAACGGTCCAGCAGATTTCCGATGGCGCCGCCGAGGATGAGATGAAGGCCGCTTTGCAGCAGGCGATCGGTGGCCGCGGAGCGCAGCGCGTAGACGACCACGACGCAGAAGACGGCGATCGCGCCGCCGTTGAGAAGGAGCGGGATGACGCGCGAGTCGGTGTTCGCGCCGATGCCGAAGGCCGCGCCGGTGTTGCGCACGTGCACGAGCTGGAAGAGGTGCGGAATGATCGGAACGGACTCGTGCAGATCGATGCGCTGGACGACCAGCCACTTCGTCCAGAGGTCGATGAGAATGACGGCGGCGGTGATCGACAGGTAGTAAAGACGTTTCAAGCGATTTGCCTCTCCTCGATCAAACGATCGAGCTCCTCCCGAAGCTTCCCGAGAATCTCGTCATACGTGAAATGCCCGAGCGACTGCGGCCCGCGCTTGAGGTTCACGTAGCTCGGCGCGCACCACATGCCGAGGTCGGCGTCGTCCGTTTCACCCGGCCCGTTCACCCGGCAGCCCATGACCGCGATCGTGATGTCGTGCTCCTTCGCGTACGCGCTCATTTCTCGCACGTTCTGAGCCAGATCGATGAACGCCTCGTTCTCGACGCGCGAGCAGGACGGACAGCTGATGATGTTCAGTCCCTTGTGCTCGAAGCGCGGCACGGACCGGAAGCGGCCGCTCTTGATGTCGTCGAGGATCTGATGTCCGACCGTGATCTCGTCGCCTTTTTTTTCGAACGGCAGCGTGAGCGAGACGCGGATCGTGTCGCCGATGCCGCGCGTGATGAGCTGCTCGAAGGCGATGCGCGTCTTGATGATGCCGTCCGGCGGCATGCCTGCTTCGGTGACGCCGAGGTGCAGCGGCACGTCGGGACGCATCTCGGCGAAGCGGATGTTCGCGTCGATGACTTTGTTCGGATCGGAGTCCTTGATCGAGACGCAGTATTGATCGAAGCCGAGGTCGTCGAGCATCGCGCAATGCTCGGCGGCGGACTCGATCATCGGCGTGATCGAATCGTCGGTTGTCGTTTTTGCGAGCTTGGCAGGATCGACCGATCCCGCGTTGACGCCGATGCGCATCGCGCAGTCATGCGCGCGCGCGACGTCGACGAGATACCGCACTTTCTCCTGCACCGGCTTCTCGCGCTCGATGTGATAGAGGTGGCCGGGGTTGTAGCGCAGCTTCTGCACGAACGGCGCGACTTTTTCCGCGAGCCGATAGTTTTCCTGCAGATCGATCGACAGATTCGCGTTCGGACGCGCCGCGCGGATCTCCGCCAACGCAGCCACATCCTTCGGATTGTCGACCGCGATGCGGATGACGTCGGCACCCGCGGCCTCGAGCAATTCGACCTGACGAATTGTCGCGGCAATGTCCTGCGTACGCGTCGCCGTCATCGACTGCACGGCAATCGGATGCGTTCCGCCGATGCGGACGTTGCCGATACGGACCTCTCGCGTCTGACGGGTCATCGGGTTTGCTAACGCATTGGAAGGACAAAGATTCCGCTACGAAACGTAGGCGTTCTTGACCGTGATCTCCATGTGCCGCTCCGGCGCTTCGAGCGCGTGGAAGCCCACTGTTGCGTAGAGGTTATGCGCGTCGCGGGTGACGAGATGCCAGCGCCGGAGGCGCTCGAGGTCGCGATGGTTGCGGATCGCCTGCATGAGCTCCTTTGCGATGCCCTGTCCGCGATGCGACGGCAGGACGAACACGTCCGCGACGTAGCCGTACGTCGCGTAGTCCGTGACCACGCGCGCGAAGCCTACCTGCACGTCGTCGTCGTACGCGCCGAAGCAGAGCGAGTTCTCGATCGCGCGCTCGACGAGATCGAGCGGGATGCCGCTCGCCCAGTACGACGACTCGGAGAGGAAGCGATGAATGACGTCGATGTCGAGTCGATCGGGGTCCGTGCTGATCTCAATCATTGGTTTCTCGGTTGCGCAGTCGCGCGGTTGCGCGGCATGTGATTGGCGCGTTTGCCGCGCAACCGCGTGACCGGGCAACCGCGTAACCGGTCAAACTACGGCCTCCTCGCGCTCTTCATCGATGCCCATGATGATGTTCAGCGCGCTTTCCAATTCCGCGACGCTCGCCGGCGCGCCGATGCTCAATCGCACCGCGCGCGGGATCTCGCTGCCGACCGCGAACGACGATGCCGACGCGACGCGCACGCGTCGCCGTCGCGCAGCCTCGGTGAACGCGTCGGGACTCCAGCGACGCGGCAGCTCGATCCACAAGTGTCCCGAGCGTGGATCGGTCTTCGCGGCGCGCTCGCCGAGGATGCGGCGGGCAACGCGATTGCGCAGGGCGGCTTCGGCGCGTTTTTGCGCGACGATGCGCGCGGCCGTGCCGTCTTCGATCCACGAGGTCGCGATCTCCGCGAGAAGAGGAGACGTGAACAGCACGCTCGCCGCGACCATCGACTGCACGCGCGGCAGCAGCGGCTCCGGCGCGCAGACGTAGCCGACGCGGATGCCTGCGGCGAGCGCTTTGCCGAGGCCGGAGAGGAACAGCGTGCGGTCCGGCGCGAACGACGCGATCGGTGGCGGTGTTTTCTCGAGCAGGAAACCGCACACGTCGTCTTCGATGATGGTGATGCCGTACTTTTCGGCGACTTCGGCGATCTCGCGGCGGCGTTTCTCCGGCATCACGATGCCGGTCGGGTTATGCAGCGACGGAATCGTGTACAGCACTTTGGCCGTGCGGGCGCGGCCGGCGCGCGCGAGCGCGTCGGGGAGGAGTCCGTAGCGGTCCATCGGCAGCGGCGCGAGCTTGATGTTGAGCATCGCCGCGACCGCGCGCGCGCCGTGATACGTGACCGATTCCGCGAGCACGGTCTCGCCGGGACGCGCGGTCGCGGCGAACGCGACGAGCACCGCGTGTTGCGTGCCCGCGGTGACGAGCACGCGCGACGGATCGGTGTGACGCCCCATCCACGCGGCGCCGGCCGCGCGATGTCGCTCGCTGCTCTGGCCGAGGTTGTAGCGCGCGTCGAGCGTGTCGGCGGCGCGGCGGAGAATGGCCGGCGTCAGAATCGGCGTCGGCGTGTTGATGACGTTCGTACACATGTCGATGTCGCCAACCGGCGTAGGATCGCGGCGCGAGGCGCGCACATACGTGCCGCGGCCGGTCGACGCCTCGACGAGCCCGCGCCGCGCCGCTTCGCCGTACGCGCGCGTGACGGTGACGGGCGTGATGCCGAGATTGCGGGCGAGATCGCGATGCGTAGGGAGGCGGCTGCCGCTGATGAGCGTGCCCGCGCGCACGTCGCGCTCGAGCGCGTCGGCGACGCGTACATAAATCGGCGAGTCCGAGTCGGGGAGAGCCGGTGACCAGATTGTCATAGTCCGCCTGTCATAGTTGAGCGAACACGAGTGTAGCATACGAATATGGATGAGCTTTTGAACCGCACGCTTACCCACGCGCAGACTTTCATCGACTCGCTGCCCACGCGCCACGTCGGCGCGCGCGCTACACGCGAGGAGCTCCTCGCCGCGCTCAAAGCGCCGCTCACGCCCGACGGCGAAAGCGCGGAGGCGGTCGTCGATCTGATCGCGTCGCAGGGCGATCGCGGAGCGGTTGCGTGCGCGGGCCCGCGCTACTTCGGATTCGTGATCGGCGGCAGCCTTCCGGTCGCGCTGGCCGCGGACTGGCTCGTCTCGACCTGGGACCAGAATCCCGGCATCTACGCGACGTCGCCGCTGATCTCCGTCATCGAAGAGATCGCGCGCGAGTGGCTGCTGGACATTTTCGATCTGCCGCGCGAGTCGGGACTCGGCTTCGTGACCGGCTGTCAGATGGCGCACTTCACCTGTCTGGCCGCAGCGCGTCACGGCGTGCTGCGCCGCGCCGGATGGGACGTCGAAGCCGACGGATTGCACGGCGCGCCGCGCGTCAACATCGTCACCGGTGCCGAGGCTCACGTGACCGCCGACGTCGCCCTCCGCTACCTCGGCTTCGGCACGCGTCACCTGCTGCGCGTCGAGACCGATGATCAGGGACGCATGCGCGCCGACCGCCTGGCGCGCCTCCTCGACAACCTCACCGGACCGACGATCATCTGCGCGCAGGCGGGCAACGTGAATACCGGCGCGTTCGATCCGCTGCGCGAGATCGCGGCGATCGCGAAGGCGCACAACGCCTGGCTGCACGTCGACGGCGCGTTCGGACTCTGGGCGCGCGCGAGCGCGAACGAGGAGACGCGCGCGCTCTGCGACGGCGCGGAGCTCGCCGACTCGTGGGCGACCGACGCGCACAAATGGCTCAACGTGCCGTACGACAACGGAGTCGCGATCGTGAAGCATGCGGAAGATCACCGCGCGTCGATGACCACCAGCGCGGCGTACCTCGTGCAGACCAGCGGAGTCGAGCGCGACGCTGTCGACTGGGTTCCCGAATTCTCCCGCCGCGCCCGCGGCGTGACCGTCTACGCCGCCCTCCGCCACCTCGGCACGCGCGGCGTGGCGAGTCTCATCGACGGCAACTGCGCGCGCGCCCGCCAGATGGCCGACATCCTCCGCCGCGACCCGCGTGTCAAAATTTTGACCGACGTCGTGCTGAACCAGGTCCTGGTCCGCTTCGGCGACGATGACGATCTCACGCGCCGCGTCATCGCCGGCGTGCAAAAGGACGGAACGTGCTGGCTCGGAGGAACGACGTGGCACGGCCTCGCGGCGATGCGGATCTCGGTCTCGAACTGGTCGACGACGGAAGAGGACGCGCGCGTCAGCGCGGAAGCGATTCTCCGCGTTCTCAACGAGAATTCATAGATTCTTGTGGTGACCGCTGCCCTCAGCGGTCACAGCGCCGCCGATGGCGGCGCCAGGCGGCGCTTTCGCGCCGCTGCGACCGCTGGGGGCAGCGGTCGCCACAAAAGAATCTCATGTGCCGATCAGCCGCGCGATCGCGCCGACCGCATCCGTCTTATCGACCACGCGGAGATCGTTCCCGACTCGCGCACGCATCGCGGCGTGATCGCTGTTCGTCATCACGATCACGTTCGTCAGTTCGTCGCCGACTTCTTCGCGGAGGTACGTCAACACGCCGTAGCCGCTGTGGCGGGGGACGTCGGCGTCGATGATGATCGCGGCGTAGTCGCTCGTCTCGAGTTTCTCGATCGCGTCCCAGCCGTCGGTCGCGCAGTCGCAGTTGAACGTCGCTTCGATCTCGCGGCAGATGACCGGATCGTCTTCGACGACGAGGATTTTCATCGTGGCGGGAATCTAGTCCTTCGCGAACTGCGCCAGCAAGCCGAGCCGTGGTAATTTGCGTCCATGTGGCAAATTCTCTTCGCAGCCTGGATTGTCTACGGTCCGTCCGGTCCGATCGCACGCACGATCGTCAAGACGAAAGCGTGCCCGGAGATCACGATCGACGGCACGCGCTCGAAAATGCGCGTGAAGTCGGAGCCCGGCACGTACTACCCCGTCACCGTCTGCGAAGCGGACATCCCGATGAATGCCAAGTCCGCATCGATCGACGGGAAGGAGCTGCCAGTCGCGAAGCTCAATCGCGCCGAGAGAGTCGCGATCGTTGGCGATACCGGCTGCCGGATGCGCGTCGCGAGCGGGCAATATCCCGCGCAGAATCAGGACTGCAATGATCCGGCGAAGTGGCCGTTCAAGCACGTCGCGGAGTCGATCGCGAAGTGGAATCCCGATCTGGTCCTGCACGTCGGCGACTACTACTACCGCGAGGCGAGTTGCGTCGGGGCCAGCTTAAAATGCGTCAAGTCGAACTATAACTGGACGCGCTGGAACGCCGACTTCTTCACGCCGGCCGCGAAGCTGCTCACGAACACGCCGTGGATCATGGTGCGTGGCAATCACGAGACCTGCTCGCGCGCCGCGGAAGGGTGGTTCCGCTTTCTCGAGACGCGCAATTACGTTTGGGAGAACGTGCAGACGTGCACGTCGAATCAAAACTACACGCCGCCGTACGTCGTGACCGCGGGCGATCTCAGTGTCGCCGTGCTCGACTCTTCAGGTGCGGACGACGGACTCGATGAGACCGAAGTCGGGATCTATGCGAACGAGCTGAATCTCATCGGCAAGAGCAAAGCGAACACGTGGCTGACATTGCATCATCCGATGTGGGCGACGTCGTATGGCGAGGAAGACAGCGAGACGCTCGCCGAAGCGTGGGACAAAGCGCCGCAGACCTCGATCGGCCGCGTCGTGTCGGGCCACATCCATGATCTGGAGTTGCTCACGTTCAGCGACAACACGCTCCCGCAATTCGTCGTCGGCAACGGCGGCACCGCGCTCGATCCCGCGGTGAAGGACCCGACCGGAACAGCCCTCGGCGGACGCACCATCGCGAGCTTCGTTCAGGACGATGCCTTCGGGTGGGTGGCGGCGACGCGCACGGCAGACGGCTGGACGTTTGTGGTGATGGACAAGGACGGGAAGCCGGTCGCGCAAAATTAGAAAGCAAAAAGCAAAAAGCAGAAATAAAGCACGTCATCCCGAGTCGGCGAAGCGCGACGAAGGATCTCAAAATGCGAATGCCTGCAATTTCGAGATCCTTCGCCGTCTACGCGGCTCAGGATGATGTTCTTTCTGCTTTCTGCTTTCTGCTTTCTGCTTTTTGCTTTTTAACGCATCACTTTCGCGACGCGCGCGAGCAATACGCTGTTCTTCACCGGCTTGCGGATGAAATCCGCGGCGCCGATCTGGAACGCCTTCACTTCGATCTCTTCTCCCGGCAGTCCGGAGACGAAGATCGTTGGGACTTCGAGGCCTTTTTCGTTCAGCGCCTCGAGGACTTTGTGTCCGTCGATGAATGGGAGGTCGACGTCGAGCAGCATCAGGTCGACGTGCTCTCGCGCGATCAGCATCAGCGCCTCGGCGCCATCCTTCGCGAGCATCACGTTGTAGCCGGCGGTCTTGAGCAGCGCGTTCGTGAGCTCGCGATTGAGCACGTTGTCTTCGACCACGAGGACGGTCTTGCGCTTGTCCACCAGAATTTCTTCTTCCGGCGCGGCGCGGCGCTTGCGCAGATTCAGAATCTCCTGATGCAGCGCCTTCGTCTCCGCGTCCGGCTCGACGTTCAGCTCGCGCCGCAGCACTTTCGCGAGCGCGTCGTACTCCTGCAGCGCGTTCGCGAGGTCGCCGCTCTTCACGTAGAGCCGCATCAGCGTGCGATGCATCGGCTCCTGCAGCGGATCGATGCGCAGCGAGCGCTGTGCGACGGCGATCGCTTCGTCGATCGAGTCGTTGCGCCCGAAGATGTCGGCGAGCTGCGCGTGCGCGCGCAACGCGAGGCGATGTAGCCGGTCGCGCTCCGCGATCACCCACTGATCGAATTTCTCTTCATCGAGTTGGAAGCCGTCGAGAAAATCGCCGCCGTACAACCGCGTCGCGGGATCGAGCGCCTCGGGGGTTCCCGCCGCGACGAGCGACTCGAAGTCGACGACGTCGACGCGAATCAGCGACGGATCGAGTGAAAGGAAATCGCCTTCTTCGATCAGGACTTTCTTCGGCGAGATGTTCGCGAGCTCTTTGCGTAGCGTGGAAAGCGTCTGGCGCAGGCTCTGGCGCGCCTGCTCCGGCGCGGTGCTGCTCCAGAGCAGCGAGGCCATCTTGTCGCGCGAGACGAGCTGCGACGGCTTCACGCCGAGGTAGGCGAGCATCGCCTGCGATTTCTTCGCGGAGATCCCGAGAAGCGCTCCCGCCTCCGAGCGCAACCGAAAATCCCCCAACAAATCCAGATTGAGAACCGGCATTCCGCGTCGGCCGATTATAGGACTAACTTGCGGCAACGATCTGTGACGGCTCGTCACCGAGGAATACGCGGATTTCGTCAATGCGCGACTCGACGTCCGCTTCGCCCGCGTCGATGAGCGCGCGCGTGTACGGCCGCTCGAACATCAGCATCGACACCAGATCGGACGACTCGGTCTCATTGCCGCCGAGGATGCGCACGAGCAATTTCAGTTTGCGCGGCAGATAGCGCTCGTAGTCGCCGGCGAGTTTGCCGAGGTCGATCGTCGGACGCAGCACGAGCAGATCGATCGGCTTCATGCCGCCGCGATCCTCGGGACGCATCTTGCGCAGCATCTCGTTCATGCGCTCCATGCGCGCGGCGTCTTCGTCGAGCGCGTCGATGAAGATCGCGTTGACGAGCTGATTGAGGATCTGCGCAGACGGCGGGTAGCCGGGCACGAGCGGCATCGACGCCTCGGCCGGCGTGCGCTGATAGCCGGTCGACATGGCGATGATGTGCGTGGCGCCGAGGTGCAGCGCGGACGAGAACGGAGTCGAGAGGCGGATGCCGCCGTCGCCGTGCCACGCGTTGCCGATGCGCGCGGCCGGGAAGACGAACGGCAGTGCCGAGGATGCCATGACGTGCTCCACCGTGAAGCGCGTCGGCTCGGTACGGCGGTTCGGACCCTCATGCACGTCGAAATAGCGGCCCTGCACCCAGCGCACGTTCTGTCCGGTCGAGTAGTCGAGCGTCATCAGCGCGAGCGCGGTGAGATCGCCGCGGCGGATGTTGTCCTCGATCGAGTCGATCGGAGCCCACGACGGAACGCCGAGGACGCGAGACATCAATTCGCGCAACGGCTGCGTGTCGAGCAATCCGCGCAGGCTCCGTTTTCCCCACTTGGGGATGAGCGCGCGCAAGTGAAAGTCGTAGATCGTGCTGCACGACAGATCGATCCACAGCCGCTCGAGGTCGTGCGCTTTTTGTCGCAGCGAGCCGGTCGCGGCGGCAAGATACATCGCATTGATCGCGCCGGCGGAGACGCCGGTGATGATGTCGATGCGCAAATCGGGAAAGTGGCGGGCGAGGCCTTTGAGCAAACCGACCTGATAAGCCGCGCGGGCGCCGCCGCCCGTCAGCATCACCGCAAGGTCCGATTTTGCATCCGGCGCAAAATCCTGGATCGCCGGTATCGTCATACGGTTGAGGTCATTGCGAAGGATTTGCCAGCTTGGGCTGCGCCCGATGGCGGCTTCGCGGATGGCAGATGGCGGATGGCAGATGGCAGCTGCGCTGATGGCCAGGGAGAACTGGCCGTCATCCTGGGCCGCGAAGACGGCGAAGGGATCTCGAAATTGCGGGGCTGTCGCATTGCGAGATCCTTCATCGCGCTTCGCCGACTCAGGATGACGATGCCATCAGCGTAGCCGCCATCTGCCATCTGCCATCAGCGCAGCCGCCATCCGCACCGCTATCATTTCCCCATGAACCAGCGCATCGCCGTCATCGGCGGCGGAATCAACGGTGCAGGCGTGGCGTGGGAGCTCGCGCGGCGCGACTACGAGGTCGTGCTGTTCGAGAAGGGAATCTGCGGCGCGCAGACTTCTTCCGCCACGACGAAGATGGTTCATGGCGGGCTGCGGTACCTCGAGCAGCTTCGCTTCGGCTTGGTACGCGAGTCCTTGCGGGAACGCGCGTGGCTGCTGTCGCGCATCCCCGAGCTCGTGAAGAAGATCGAGATCCTGGTTCCGTTGTACGACGACGCGCCGCGCGGACGCGCAATGGTCAAGCTCGGCTTGCTGCTGTACGACATGCTGGCCGGATCCGAAAACATCGCGCGTCATCGTTTTCTCAAAACACAAGGCGTGCTGGAGCATGCGCCGCTCGTCGCTGACGGACTCCGCGGTGCATTCGCGTATTGGGACGCGCAGGTCGATGACTACGCGCTGGTGCGCAACGTCGTCGCCTCGGCAGCGCGCGACGGCGCGCAGATTCGCGAGAACACACGCGTCGACAAGATCGAGCGCGACGGTGACGAATGGATTATCAATGACGAGTCGCGATTCGGACTCGTCGTGAACGCCGCCGGTCCGTGGATGAACGAGCTGCTGCGGCAGAACGGCATCGACGCGCCGTACACGCTCTCGCTCGTGCGCGGATCGCACATCGTGCTCACGCGCCGCATCAGCGATCGTGGATTGCTCCTTCAGTCATCGAGCGATCACCGCGTATTTTTCGTGCTGCCGTGGAAGGAGACGACGCTTGTAGGTACGACCGAGGTGATGCAGAACGAGCCGGTCGACCTCGTGCATCCGACGGATGAGGAGATCGTTTACCTGATCAAGCGCTACAACCGCTACTTCAGCGAGCCGATCGCCGGCGGCGACATCGCCTCCGTATTTGCGGGAGTGCGGCCGCTCGTCGGACGCGCGTCGAATCCGAGCGCGATCGACCGCGACTTCCGCGTCCTGCGCGAAGGCAATCTCATCAACGTCTTCGGCGGAAAGCTGACGACCTTCATGGCGCTGGCGCGCAAGGTCGCGCTGCGCGCCGACAACTATTTCGGCCACACCCGCCACGCGCGCGAGCCGGTATTCGCGAGTTCGCTTGTAGTCGTTCGGGTGGAACCCATCGATTCAATATTGACGCAGCACTAGAATCCTGCGCGGCAGAAACGACGATCTCAGGCGCGTTGCGCCGCTCGAAGTCGCAGGTCGTGACGTGGCGACAAGCATGCCGCGAGGCGGAGCAATCCACGCAGCCGCCCGTGGCGGCTAGAATCCGTGGAATGACGTTCATCCCGACGCTCGACACCGACAGCAAACAACGCCCGCGCATCCCGCGCGCGCTCGATCCCGTCGAGCTCCGCGTCCTCGGCTCGCTGATGGAGAAGCAGCTCGCGACGCCGGAGTATTACCCGCTGACGTTGAACGCGCTCGTCGCCGCGTGCAATCAGAAATCGAATCGCGAGCCGGTGATGGAGCTCGGCGAGTCCGAAGTGCAGCGCGCACTCGATCGCTTGCAGGACGAGAAACTCGTGTGGCGCGTGGTGGGCGGCCGCGCTGTGCGTTTCGATCACAACCTCGACACCGTCTGGCATCTCAAGCGAAGCGAGAAAGCGCTGCTCACACTTTTGTTTTTGCGCGGACCGCAAACCACGGGCGAGCTGCGCGGACGGAGCGATCGATTGCAGACGTTCGAGACCGTGAACGAAGTCGAGGACTTGCTGCGCGAAATGGCGGCGCACAGCGAGCCACTCGTGCGACAGGTCGCGCGACGGCCGGGGCAGAAGGAAGAGCGCTGGGCGCATCTCGCCGGCGGCGCGATCGTCGAAGAAGCCGCGCTCGCGGCACCGAGCGTCGAGCACGACGCGCGCGGGGGCGAACCGCTGTCCGTGCGCGTGCGGCAGCTCGAAGAGCGGCTCGCGATCGTGGAGCGCGCGCTCAGCGAGTTGAAAGAGAAGTTGGGGGAGTAGCCAGCTTCTACGCTTGCGCGTTCCCAGCGCGTCGTACCCATCGTCGAACGCGGTGAGCGCGGCTCCGCGGCCGCGATCCGCAAAACACGTGAAGGCGCTCGTCGACGAGCTAAAGTGATCCGCTCTTCAATCGAATGAACGCGTAGATCGCCTGCGGCTTGTGTCCGTAGCGATCCGGCAGTTCGTGCGACTGCGTGTGATAGTCGATGTTCACGCCCGCGCCGGCGCGGAAGCGTTGCGCGGCGATGAAGTCGAAGATGTAGCCGACGGCGAAGTGCGTCGTCTGCTCGAGCGTCGTCGATGCGATTGCGTCGGGAAACCCCGACGGGCGATCGACCCACTCGGCGCGCGCGGTGACGGTGTTGCGCGGCGCGCGGAACGCGACTTCGAATCCGTACGCCGTCTGCGTCGCCTCGCCTTCGCGCTCGCGCCGCGTCCACAACGCGGTTGCCGCGGCGTGCTCGCTGCCGTAGGTCAGCGACGCGCTCGACATCTTTCGCTCCGCTGCGTCTTCGCCGAGGGTGGCGCGCGAGAACTGGATCGCGAGGTTGGGCGTCGGCGTGATCGTCACGCGCGCGCTGTTCGAATCGATGTCGCCGTTGTCGATCTCCGAGTGATCGCCGAAGGTCACCGCATCGTGGAACACGCTGCCTTCGATCGTGATGATGCGCGTCGCGAATCCGAGCGTGGCGACGCTCGTCGAGTCATGCGTCGGCTCCTGCACGTCGTACGCGAACGGCGCCTCGGCGAGGTCGCTGCCTGACGCGCGCAATTCGAACGGCGCCGCACCGAAGGCGGGATCGCCGACCACGCCGGCGTAGAGCGAGATCAGCGTCGACGCGCTCGGGCGATAGCCGATCTGCAGCGCGGCCTCGCCGAGGAGATCGTGCGGACGCATGCGGTCGACGAGCGGACCGCCCGACTCCGCCGATACGAACTGCAGCATCTGCGGATAGCCGTCGTCCTTCGGAATCGTGAACGGCTCCGCTGACGCGCGGCCGCGCACGAGCAAGAATCCGCGGCCGAACGTCCGCTGCCCGCCGATGGTGAGCCAGTTCGTCGAGAACGCCTCGTTGCGCTGCACTTGGGGGCCGGTCTCGCTCACGTACGTCACGTGCGCGTTGAAGCCGTGAAAGAACGTCCACGCGCCGCTGCCGCTCGTGACCCACGGAACGGAGGCGGGATTCGCCGTGGTGCCGGACACGTTGCGCAGCGGGTCAAACTGCGGATCGACCTGCGCGAGCGCGGGGATGGCGAAGAACAGGAGGACAACCGTCAGACACTTCGTCATGCGCGGCGCATTGTGCAACAGCTCTGCCTTGCTGCATCGAACGTTCGAAAATTTCTTAGGTTCTGGGTAAGGAATTCTCTTCGCGGTACACTCCTACATAAGAGAGGTCCGCCGCTTCAGGGGTCAAACATGTTCGTTCGGGTGTCGATTGCCACTCTCGTCGGCAGTGTTGTTCTGATTTCCGCTCTTCACGCGCAGCCGGTGAGCGCACTGAAACTGCGTCGCGGCGCGCTCGTTGCTGAAGAGCGCGACACGGCCTATGTGGCCAAGCCGAATGCGACGATCGAGGCGATCGATCTCGCGAGCGGGCGGACGCTCTGGGCGTCCGCCGATGCGGCAGTGCCGCTCGGCGCCGATGACCGGTATGTCGTCGCTCAAATCGAAGAAGAGCATCCGGACTCGCACTTGCGTCTCGCCGTACTGGATGTCGAGAACGGGCGGAAGATCAGCGAGTCATCGATCGAGTTGCCGTCGAACGTGCGCGCGCTCGTCGGCGACGGCCTGGGAAAATCGTTTCGCGCCACGGTGGAACGCGAGGGCAACGTCCTCGTGGTGTCGTGGTTTTTCAAAGCGATTCCGGTTCGAGCGATGGCGGTCCAGCCGGCGAAACCGCACCCGCTCACGCTGGTCGAAGGCACGGCGCGGGTGAACGCGCAGACCGGCGACGTCATCAGCGCAGCGGCCGCGAGCCTCGCAGCGATTCCCGAGAAATGGCGCTCGAACGGCTCCTCGCCGCGGCCGCCCTGGCGTTCGGGAAACATCGCCGCCAGTGTGGACGGCGGTCGCGGCGGTCCGCTCACGCTGAAGCGCTCCAACGTCGCGACCGGCGCAGCGCTCCCGGATCGGCTGTTGTCGAAAAACGCCGTCACCACGATTTCCTCGCTCGACCAGCACCATCTGCTCGCCGCGGAGCGCGTCGGTGCGGGCGGCGAAGAGGATCCCGAATACCGTTGGGTGATCTTTGCGATGGAGACCGGCGACCGCATCACCGAATTGCGGCGCGACGTTTCCGCGGGGCCGTTTTTCCTCTGGAAAGACAACGTCGTCTTCGAGTCGCCGGCGCATGGATTCAGGAGCGGCGGCGTCTGGGTCGACGAGCCGCTGCAGATTCGCGCCGTGCGCGCGTCATCGGGATCGCCGGTCTGGACCAGCGAGCTGCGCGATCTCGAGTATCGCGGTCCGCTGCCCCCCGGGGAAGAGGAAGACTGATGAACAGGCACGCGCTGCGCGCCCTCTCCTCGTTCGCGGCCGTCATGATCGCCGCGTCATCCGCATTCGCGGGCGACGCGCCGAAGCCTGGCCCCGGCCATAAGCCGCGCGAAGACGCGCTCCCCGCTCCGGTGATTCAGAGTCTTCCAGCCGTTGGCGGAACGTGGGTTGCCCAGGGCGCGGCTCCGATGCAGAACGGCCAAGTGGAAGGGATCACGAATGCTCCCGTGGTGGGGGCGATCAACGCGCTCGTCGCGCATCCCACGAACGCGGACATCGTGTGGGCCGGCTCCGTCAACGGCGGCATCTGGAAGACGACGAATGCGACGAGCGCGAGTCCGACGTGGACGCCGCAGACCGACGCGGCGAGCTCGCTTTCCATCGGCGCAATGAAACTCGATCCCACCGATGCGACGAACAGCACGCTCGTCGCCGGCACCTCGAACGTCAGCAGCTTTGGCGAGAGCGGGCCGATGGGCGTGATGCTGCGTACGACGAACGGCGGCACGAACTGGACGCAGTTGACCGCTTCGCTGCTGACGGGAAAGGGTATCTCCGGCGTCGCGCCGCGCGGCGCAACGATCGTCGTATCCGTCAAGTCGGCCACGAGCAATACATGCGGTGACCTCGGCATCTTTCGCAGCACCGACACCGGTTCTTCCTTCACGATCATCTCGGGAGCCGGAACAGGTCTTCCCCTCGCTTCTGCCTACGATCTCGCCAGTGATCCGACCAACAACGCGGTTCTCTACACGGCGGTTGCGTACTGCGGAGGGAGTGGCGTTTACAAATCGACCGATACCGGCGCGACGTGGTCGAAAGTCAGCGACTCGACGATGGACGCGCTGCTGGCGGATTCGGCCGGGCCCGACAACGCCAGGATCGCGGTCGGCGCCTCCGGCGAAATCTACGTTGCCATCTCCGATGCCGGCAAGCTCGCCGGTCTTTTCCGCTCGGGCAACGGCGGTGGAACCTGGACGCCACTCGATCCGCCGGACATTCATCCGGGCGGGCAGGCTTACATCCACTTTTCGCTGGCGGCCGACCGGACCGACGCGAACGTCGTGTACATCGGCGGAGATCGCCAGGGCTTTCCGAGCTCCATCGGCGCCTCCAACTACAGCGGACGCCTCTTCCGCGTGAACGCCGCGGCTGCGCCGGGCTCGCAGGCCACGCCGCTCACGCACTGCAAGACCGTGAGCGCCGGCTGCAACGGAGCGCAGAGCACGTCCAACAACAGCGCTCCTCACGCCGACTCGCGAGCGCTGGTACTCGACGCATCACAAAACGTTCTCGAGGGCGATGACGGCGGCATCTATCGCCGGACCAATCCCCGCGCGATCGGCGATTGGTTTTCGGTCAACGGCACGCTGCAGGTGACGGAGATGCACGACGTCGTCTACGACCACGTCTCCAACATGCTGATGAGCGGCAATCAAGACACCGGAACATGCGAACAGACGGCCGAGAACGGAACGGTTTGGAACGACATCTACCAGGGCGACGGCGGCGACGTGTCGTGCGACGATGACACGTCCCCCACGCAGTCGACGCGCTACCACAGCTATCAGGGTCTCGGCGCATTTCTGCGGCGCACCGTGAACAGCTCCGGAGTGACGACATCGAGCGTGTATCCGGCGCTCACGGTTCTCAGCGGCGGCGCCGATATCGACCCGCAGTTCGTGACGCCGATCGAGCTCAATCACATCACGCCGGCGCGAATGCTGCTGGCCGGATACAACGACCTCTACGAGTCGCTCGACCGTGGCGACACCATCACCGCGCTCGGACTCGCGCTGGGGGTGGATGCGATGGTGTACGGCGGCCGCGCCAGCGGCGTCGACAACGTCAATTTGATTTACGCCATCTCCTACACGCAGGTGTATGTGCGAACTTCAGGAACCGGAGCGCCGGTACAAACCACCACGTCGCCGGGAACGGCCGCGCTGCGCGACATCGCCGTCGATCCCAATGATTGGCACAACGCGTATGTCATCAATGAGGCAGGGCAAGTCTGGTCCACCTCCAACAACGGCGGCAGCTGGACCAACATCACCGGAAACCTCGGGAGCGGAACGACCGATCTCCGCACAATCGCGTTCGTCACGGGAGCACCGAACCTCCTCGTCGTCGGAGGCGCGAACGGTGTCTTTCGGATGACGACGGACAGCATCGGCACGTGGAACCAGCTCGGCACCGGACTCTCCAATGCCATCGTGCGCGATCTCGACTATGACGCCGTGGATGACACGCTCGTTGCCGGAACGCTCGGCCGCGGAGCGTGGAAGCTCACGCCGATCAGCATCGGAACGCTGCCGGCGCTATCGATCAATGACGTCGCCGTCACGGAAGGAAACTCCGGTACGACCAACGCTACCTTCACGGTGACGCTGTCGCCTGCGGTGCCGTTCACCGTGTCGGTGAACTACGCAACCGCGGACGGCACCGCCACGCAAGACGGGGGCGTGCCGTTCTCGAACGGCGCCGCGATTTCCATTCCCGACAGCGGCAATGCGTCGCCGTATCCATCGAACATCACCGTGGCCGGTCTCACCGGCACGGTCAGCAAAGTGACGGTGACGCTCACCGGCGTCACGCACAGCTACACGAGCGACATCGATGTGCTGCTCGTCGGTCCGGCCGGGCAAAGCGTCATCCTGATGTCCGATGCCGGCGGCAGTTCAACCAGCAACGGCCTCACCGTCACGTTCGACGATGCCGCGGCATCGGCGCTGCCGTCATCCACGTTCACCAGCGGAACCTACAGACCGACCGATCTCGCGGACGGCATCGGCTCGGATACGTGGAGCAGTCCTGCGCCCGTGGCTCCGTATGGCTCGGCTCTCTCGGTCTTCAACGGAACGGCGCCGAACGGAACATGGAAGCTCTATGTCGTGGACGACGCACTCGGTGACTCGGGCTCGTTCTCCGGTGGCTGGTCGATCGCGATCACCGGCGGCAGCGGCGATTACCAGGTGTCCTCCGGATTTCTCACTTTCAGTCCGGGAGCAACCTCACGAACGATCACCGTTCCGGTCAACGGCGATACGACCGTCGAGGCCAATGAGACGTTTTTCGTGAACCTCAGCGCCGCCGCCAGCGCCGTCATCGCCGACGGGCAGGGGCAGGGCACGATCAACAACGACGACGGCGGTCTCGCTCCGCCGGGCAACGTCGTGGCCGCCGCGACGGCATCCACGAACGTCAACGTCACCTGGACCGCCGCCGCGGGTGCCTCGACCTATCGAGTGTATCGAAGCAGCGGCGGCGGCTCGTACACGCTCGTCGGCGAGACGGGCAGTTTGAGCTTGAACGACGGCGCGGTCTCAGCGAACACCGCCTACCTGTACAAGGTTCGCTCATTCAACGGCGGCGAGTCTCCCGACAGCAATCTCGATCTCGCAACGACCGTCCTGTTCACTGACCCGACGCTGACCGTCGGAAGCACGACAGTCAAACTGGCGCACTTCACCGAATTGCTCACCGCCGTCAACGCCGTACGCGCGCTGGCGGCGCAGCCCGCGATTGCATTCACGGCGCCGGCACCGTCAACGAGCGTCACGGTGCGGCGTCAGCACATTCTCGACTTGCGAGCCGGCCTCGATGCGGCGCGCTCCCTCCTCGCTATCGGCACACCGGCATACACCGACGCGACGATCACGGCCGGCACGACGTTGATCAAGGTGGCGCACATCAACGATCTGCGGAACGGAGTGAAGTAACGGAAGTCCGCACGCGCGAAACGGCGATCCACACCCGCGAAATGATTTGCAACCGGCCTGTTTTTATTTGCAACGGGCCTGTTTTCATTTGCAACGGGCCTGTTTTCATTTGCAACGGGCCTGTTTTCGTTTGCGACGGGCCTGTTTTCATTTGCAACCGGCCCGTTTTCATTTGCAACCGGCCTGTTTTCATTTGCAACCGGCCCGTTTTCGTTTGCAACCGGCCCGTTTTCGTTTGCAACCGGCCTGTTTTCGTTTGCAACGGGCCCGTTTTCATTTGCGACGGGCCTGTTTTCATTTGCGACGGGCCTGTTTTCATTTGCAACGGGCCCGTTTTCGTTTGCAACCGGCCTGTTTTCATTTGCGACGGGCCTGTTTTCATTTGCAACGGGCCCGTTTTCATTTGCAACGGGCCCGTTTTCATTTGCGACGGGCCTGTTTTCATTTGCAACGGGCTTGTTTTCATTTGCGACGGGCCTGTTTTCATTTGCGACGGGCCTGTTTTCGTTTGCAACCGGCCCGTTTTCGTTTGCGACGGGCCTGTTTTCATTTGCAACCGGCCGATCCGCACGCGCAAACTGCCGATTCGGAACGTGCGACTTACGCCGTATTACTGCTTTACTGCCGCGCAGGCTCCTGGCGTTCGCGCGCGACCGGATACAACCGCGCGCGCTCGTCGTAAAACGGCGTGCGCTGATAGAACCACCACAGCCGCGCCGTCGGGTTGCCGCGGAACGCCTCGTCGCTCTCGACTTTCTTTCGGAATTCGTCCGCGAGCTTCGGATCCTCGGCCATCATCCGTTCGGCCATCGGCTCCATGATGTACGCCTCGACGTATTCGGTCGGATCGAGGATCGAGTCGAAGAAGCCCCACTGGAACAGCGAGTCGTTCGACGCGGGCTCGAGCAGCAACATCGCGAGCGTGCCGAGGGGTTGATCGGTGGAGACGCGAATCGAGCCGGCGGGGAAGCGTTCGCGTCTCCGCTCGGGAGTCGCGGTCGCGGTGACGCGCACGTGTCCTTCGAACTGCGCGGTCTCGAATTTCGGATCAGCGAAGCGATCCATCTCGACGTCCATGTCGCGCGGAGCGGCGATGCGCTCGTACGCGATGCCGTGCAGGTCGAGCTTCTCGATCACGTCGCGCCACGCCGCCGGAACCCAATACGCGGCCGGCCGCTTCACACTCGTCAACACCACGGTCTGCATGCGCATCGCCGCGCGCGTCGTCACCGGCTTGCCGAGCCATTCGATGCGCACGCCGCCGCTGATCGGCGAGAGCGTCTTGCGCGACTCGATGCCGAGGATCTCCGTCATCGGCGGATCGGTCTTCGGGTAATCCCAGGAAAGAGGAATCGTTGCCGGCCGGCTCGCGCGATCGCTATTCATCGCGCCGCGCAGTCCGGTGAACTCGCTGCCGAGGACGCGCAGGACGTGCTCGAGGAAAACGTAGGTGCCGAGGACGCGCTGATCGTAGGGCTTGAGCGAGTGATTCTCGACGAGGATCGTCGGGAGATGACGCGCGTCGCCGTAGCCGGTCGAGAAGCGCGGATCGCCCTGGCCCGCGGTGATTCCCTGCAGCGGATCGTCCGTGAAGATGAGCGTCGAGGGGATGTGCCCCATCGAGCGCAGACCGTTGTCGACCGCGGGACGCAGCGTGCGCTCGAGCCACGACGCGATCGCCGGCGAGTAGCCGGCGACGTTCCAGCCGTAGGTGATGTCGTACTGATAGTCCGCGCCGTCGGTGACGTGGAGATCGATGTAGAGATCGGGCTGCCATTCGCGCAGCGCGCCGATCATCCCTCGCATCTCCATCGTGTCGGCCTTCATGTAGTCGCGATTGAGATTCAGATTGCGCGCATTCGTGCGATAGCCGACTTCCTCCGGCCCGCGCTGATTGATCCGATTGAAACGCGAGAAGCGCTCGTGCCCGTCGACGTTGAAGATCGGCACGAACAGAAAATTCGCGCGATCGAGCAGCTCGCGCTTCGTCCCGCGCACCGTCATGTCGCGCAGCAGCATCAGCCCCGCGTCCTTGCCGTCCATCTCGCCCGCATGAATCGACGCCTGCGCGAACACGATCGGCTTGCCGGTCTTGCGCAGCGCGTCCGGCGTAAACGCGCGCTCTTTCGACGCGATGACCAGCCACACATCGCGCCCTTCATCACTCTTCCCAAGCGACATCAGTTTCAAATGCGGCGCCGCCGCCACGAGCCTGCGTAAATAAGCAACCGTCTCGTCATACCGCGGCGTCGTCCGAAAGCCGGTCGCCTCGGAGGGCGTGACCCAAGGATCACTCGCAGCTACCGCGAGCTTTCGGCTCGCGCCGTCCCACGGGATGAGGGGTGGGAGGACGGGAGTCTGCGCGGAGGTGAGCGTCGCGGAGAGAAGAAGCACCGTCAGCATGACGGCGCTTCTTAGCACAGAACTGTTTCAGCGCCGTGCGCTCCTGCAAACGCTTTGGTGATCAAATGTGACTCCATAACTGTCAAGTTCTGTGACGCCGCCCACCGGAAAATGATCGCCTTTCATTTGCTAAATGATGGGCCATCATTTGCTAAATGATCGGCGCTAAGAAACAAACTGTGCACCCATCACATCGAAAATGAAGGGTGCATCGCAGCGAAATGATGCAACCCAAAGAAAGAAATGAAGATACGACCGCACGCATTCAAAGGGCCGCACGGATGCATACGATCGAACGGAAGAATCGAAACGGTGCCGCGTCGTCCTGCAAATGACCGTTACTTTCCAAAAAAATACAAAGCCATCATTTTAAAAATGATCGGCCATCATTTCGTAAATGATCGGCGATCATTTTCCGCTCGATCGAGCGTCATTTCGGAAATGAACGCTCGTCATTTCGCGCGTGATCGGCCGTCATTTCGGAAGTGAACGCTCTTCATTTCGCGGACGTACGCCGTTCATTTCAGACGTGATCCGCCATCATTTTGGTAGTGAGCGGCGGCCATTTCGCAAATGTACGCCTGTCATTTTCAATACTCGACCGGCGTAGACCGCCCGCGTCGCCGTCACCGCGCGAAGTGCTGCATCCAGTATGCGTAGTTCACCGGCGCGTGGTCGTTGAGCCACTCCGGAATCGTGTCGCCGTTCAGCAGCTCGTTCGTCGGGTCGTCGCGCAGCAGATCGAGATGCAGCTCGAGCTCCGACGGGTTCGTCACCAGCGTGCCGTTCGAGCGAACGTACTGCATCGTGCCGACGTGCTTGTACGGCCGGGGCGGCACTCGCGCCCACGATGTCGCGATTGTTGACGACGCGATACACCGGCACGTCGGGATAGGTATCCGCGAACCGCTGGTCGCCGGAGCGCGGGCAACCATACCCGTAGACCGCGCGCGGGCGATGCGCGGTGTCGATGCGCGCGGCGGCAAGCACCGCCAGCGCCGCGCCGAGGCTGTGACCGGTGAAGAAAACGGGCCCCGCGAGCGAAGCGAGCGCCGCGGAGAGCGGCGCCCATATTTCCTCGAGCGCGTTCCAGAAACCGGAATGCACGCGGCCGCGTCCCGGCTCCCATTCCCGCGGACGGATGTCGATGTTGCCCAGCCAGTCGCGCAGTCCCTGCGTCCCGCGGAACGCCACGATGTGAAAGCCTTCGCCGCGAATGAGCGCCGCGAAGGTGCTCGGCCCGGGGAAGGCCGCGACTTTCGTCAGCCCGCGTCTTGCAGCACGAGCGCGCGGTTGCGCAGCACCGTCCCCTCGGCCACACTGAGCCGGTAGATCACGCGGCTCACTTCCGCAAGCCACCACGCGTTCGTCGCATCGTACTCGCGCTTCGAGGCATCGAACGGCGTCACCGACAGCAGCAACTCGTCGAACAAGTTCGTCGCCGCACCCGGGTTGAATAGCGCCTCAGAACCGTTGTCGATGTGGAGCATGGGTTTCTCCTTACACTTAGGAGCGACGCGCCACGTCTCTTTCCCTACCTCGAATGAAGGCGGAGCCACGAAGGTAACTGTTTACCGGCCGCACAGTAGACGCTGAACAGCAGTAGGATTCCGCAGAGCATCGACGCCAATGGAGATGATGTCAGTAGAACGCTTTCGAGCACGGTGAAATCCGGTCATGAGAGTGGCTTGTGCCTGCGCGCCGCGCGGAGTGCTGTTGCCGGCTGACCTCTTGCGGTGGAACACAGCGGGACGAAGAGCCTGTTCGGCCAGAAAGTTCGTCGCCGGGGCGGGTGCAAAAGCATTTAGACAGCGATTCGAGATGGATCACGAAAACGTGATTCTGCCGAGACGCCTCGCTCCGATGACCTTGTCGTGAGGTGACAGCGTAGGTAGAAGTTAGCCGGACCAAGGGTAGGGATCGGGGCGCCTTGCGCAACTCCTAGGCATGGACAGCGATCTTAATGAGGCAAAGCTGCGTGCGGAAATCGCCAAACTCGAGGCCGAGACAGTCGCGATTCGGAAGGGCTTCTGGACTAAAGTGTCCGACTTTCTGAAGATCCTAGGTGTCGTTACGGCAACGGCAGCTGCAGCATACGCAGCAGTCACTACCTACCGAATAACGCAACTAGAAACACGTATCGCTCTCGCCGAGAAACAACAAGCGGAGAGTACACGTCTAGCAGCGTTACGTGCTCGCGACAACGCTCTGAATCAGCTTCGGTCATCTGTTGCCGCGCGACATCAGGCCGAACGCGATGCGACTGTCGCCGCCAAGCAGCTCGCCGTGGTTCGAGAACAAAAACTCGATGCTGACCGTCAACGTGACGGTGCTGTCCTGAAACTGGCAGCGGAGCGTCAGGCCACTGAAAAGGCGGTGCGACACCGACTTGAGGCGGAGCGGCAATTAGCAGACCTCGCGCCTAAGGTCGCGAATCTACGCGCGGAGTTCGCCACGTTTGAGGCCCGGCACGCCATCGATGTCGACCCGGATGCAATTAAAGAACTTCGGTCAAAAGCCGCTGAATTAGAAAAATCTCTGCAAGGTGCGGCGCCGATGCTTGCGTCGTTTCGAACAGCGGCGGTTACGTTTCCTCGTGAGATAACAGACGCTGAATTCCAGTCGCTATTCGAACCGCTATTTTTGCACGGTGTAATGCTTATGCCGACCATTCCGTCCAAAATTCAGGGACGCGCTTACACGGCTGTCCGCTATTTCAAACCAGAAGATCAAAAGTTTGCGACAGCGGTTGTTGAAATACTTCGGCCGCTCGGTTTGACCTCTGCGTATACCGAAATTGCTGATCCAGAAACGGCGCTGAAACCGATATTAACAAGCGGGATCTTTGGCAAGAAGCCCGAAATCGAAGTTCGTTTCGGCGCAGATCTCAGTCTACTTCATCATACGCCATAATGTTCGAGCATTCGTCGGCCGGACGCCACATTCGGCGGTCAACATTCTCAATCCTCTATTCTCAATCGTGCTACGTCGCTTATCGAACATCGTTCAGCATTATCCTGCATCGTTAATGGGGCAGCATCACCCGAGAGGCGAGTTGTACAATGGGCCGGCTAACTCCAGCGTGCCAGAAGCTGTCACGGCCCGGCGCTGGCCCGGCAGCCTAGCTGCCTACGTAATCCTCCAAGGTTGTGTGGCGTCACGACGGCCGCAGTTCGCTCCCGCCGAGCACCGGTTGCAAACGAAAACGGGCCGGTTGCAAACGAAAACGGGCCGGTTGCAAATGAAAACAGGCCCGTCGCAAACGAAAACAGGCCGGTTGCAAATGAAAACAGGCCCCGTTGCAAATGAAAACAGGCCCCGTTGCATGCAAACAGGCGAGTTGCACGTGCAAACAGGCAAGTTGCACATGCAAACAGGCGATGCGCGCGTGCGACTTGGCGGTTCGGGATGTTGCTAACTTACAGCGTATCAACGCTTTCTGCCGCGCAGGTCCTAGCTCAGGCAGTTTCCGCCGGTACAAGTGCGACCACGCGCGTTCCGTTGCGGGTCCTTGCCGGCCGGTGCTCCGGCGATCACCGTTCCGGCGACATCCACCCAGGCTCACACCTTCCGCGGCTCGTGCAACGCTCCGGAGTTTGCGTGGTTGAGTGATGCCGTGTCCACTTTTAGCAACAGTTCATCGGACGTGGATTGGGGACGGCGGTTCGTCAAAATGCAAGCCACTACCACACTTAATCTTAAGCGGCACGATGCGTAAGTCAATGACGGTTCAGTGAGTTACTCATATGCGTCCACGCCGCGAGGCAGCCGCACGACCATGTCGCACGTGCGTCCATGCCTCGACACATCGCTGCACGACCGCGCCGCACGTGCGACCATGGCGCGACGCATTGCAGCGCGACCGCGCCGCACGTGCGACCATGGCGTGACGCATTGCTGCGCGACCGCGCCGCACGTGCGACCATGGCGCGACGCATTGCTGCACGACCGTGACGCACGTGCGACCATGGTGCGACGCATTGCTGCATGATCATGTCGCACGTGCGTTCATGCCGCGACGCAGCACGGCCGATGCGACATCTCCTTTGATATCTTGTCTCCACGAGCCTGGGTAGAGCGTAACTCACTGCGCCGCGAGTTATTTACGCGTAGTGGCACTTCAGTTAACGCCAATGCGGGCTCGGCCGGCGGGCCAGCGCCAGGAAGACGATCTGCATTTCGCGGACGTACGCCGTTCATTTCGGACGTGATCCGTCATCATTTGGTAGTGAGCGGCGGCCATTTCGCAGGTGTGAACCGTTCATTTTCAGGTGCAATCGGCGGTCATTTTGCCGGTGAACAACAAGAAAGGCGGCCGCGCGGCCGCCCTTCGTTGGAGATCCCTCGCTTTGCTCGGGATGACCGCGCGCGTTGCGCGCGGTCACTTCGTGAGCACCATCACGATGGTTTTCTCTTGTTCTCGATCTTGATGTCCACCGCGGAGATGAACGAAATCAGAAAGCGGATGAACTCGCGATTGTAGATGTCGTTGTGATCTTTGATGATTGTTCCGGCACTCGTGGCGACGATGAAGGGGTTAGTGGTGTCGAGGTTGGGGCGCAGGTGTGTCATGCGGACCTCTGCACAGGTCTTCACGGCGCTTCCCTGCTCGAATTGCTCCTCCGTACAAGGCAGCAGCGCGTTCTTCCCGAGATAAGGTTCGCCGTCCGCATCGTCCACTTCGGCGCATTTGCAGCCTAGGCCGGTCAGAGCTGCCCAGTCTCCGGTGAAGCAACTGGTCGGGGACTTCTGTTGCGGCCCGTTTCGACCCGATGATTTCTGTTTCCCGTCCGTGGATGAGTTAACGCTGTCCAGCCGATCGGTGACGAAGGCTTTGAAATTTCCCACACCCACCAAACTGCGGCGTAGGAAGGGAATGCCTCGCGACCACTCGAAGGGCGAGAGCGCATAGCGAATGAACTGAGCAGGTGGAAAGATTCGTCGCGTCGCCCAGTCGCGCTCTGAAGAAACAGTCAGGAGCAGTGGTAACTGATCCGGTGCGAAGTGCAATCGCTCTCGCTCCATCTTCATAAGGTCAAGATTTGTACGCTTGTAATACTCGGCCTCGAAGGCTGGATTCGCCAGTACGACGAGATCGGGGAGTGGAAGGTCACCCGCTGTCTTGATCACCCCGAGTGTCGGGCCTGTTCGATTGGCGATCGCGTCGCTCAGCGCCTGCCGCATGAGCGGTCCGAACGCCGAATACACGACGCCTGCGCCGAGACTATGTCCGGCGACGATCAACCGTGTGCGGTAGACGGTCCCCTCGTTTGCGATGAGACCGGCATAAGCGCGAAGGATCTCGCGAATGACTTCTCGTCCCTGCGACTGTCCGAGGCGTTCGCCGACGCGTTTCCGTGACCAGATCGAAAGCGTGCGCGAGGGCTCCGAGCAGTATTGCAAGCCGCGCCATCCGAGATAAATGCCGATGATCTTCCGATGCGGCCCCGGCAGCGGCGAATATTCTTCGACTCTTGCAAGTCCGGCCAGGACGCGGCGGAAACAGGCCACGTTGTCATCGCAGATCGAAGCGTTGTGCTTCCAGCCGTGGACGAAGACGACGATGATGGCGCCGGTGGTCGTTACCTCGTCCGAACGTAGAAGGTCCAGCACTGCGTGTCGCTGCTTGCTGCTCCAGGCGAGACCTTCGTCGGTGAACTCGATGATTCCCAGCGTGAAGTCGGGATGTTTCTCGATCGCTGCTTCGGAAACCGCGCGTTGCTCTTCCGGCTCTCTCAAGGCATCGATGCACGTTTCCTTCGCAATGTCCTCGCCTGTGCCCGTTCGAAATTGGACGATCTGCGTGAGTGCACAACGAAATGACAACAAGGCCGCGAGTGGTACCAGGATCTTCCAGCGCATGCGTTCCTCCGCAAATGAGAGTGACGCGAGTCGCCGATTTCCTTGCCACAAGAAAGGCGGCCTTTCGACCGCCTTTCTTTCACACGATCGCGAGGCGAGTGCTATTTGGTGAACACGTCCTCGACGTTCACGATCTTCACGTTCTCGGGCTTGAGGTTCAGTTTGTAGCTGCCGATGACCTTGTCTTCCTGAGCGAGCTCGGGTTTTGGGGCGTCGTATTTGATCGACGACGGGTCGTCCTTGAGCAGGGTGTCGCGCAGGCCTTCGGCGTCTTTGGTGATGATGACGACGCTCATGTTTTTGGCCGACAGGTATTTCTTGAGCGCGGCGTTGACCTGCTGGCGCGTCAATTTCGCGTATTGCGCGCGCATGTAGTCGACGTAATCGGGCATGCCGTACCACCACGAGTCGAGGGCGTAGCCGAGGCGCTGGCCCTGGGTGGAGGTGAGCAGGTAGACGTTCTTCATCACGTAATTCTTCGTGTTGTCGAAGTCTTCCTGCGAGAGGCCGTTGTCGATCATTTTCTGGGTTTCATAGAGCGCGATGCGCAGCGCCATTTGTGTGTTCATCGGAACGACGGGGCGGATCCAGATTTCGAACAATTGCGAGCGGCGTGCGATGTTCGGGCTGGGGAAGAACTGGAATCCGGGGCGATTGAAGTATTCGACGTAGGCGTAATCGCCGTAATTGAGGCCGCGCGTTTCGCGGATGCGGTCGTAAAGGCGGCCCAGCGACGCGCGATGCTCGCCGAGCCAGACACGCGCGAGATTGAGCGCGGCGAAATCGGGATCTTCGCGGGTGACGGGAATCGGATGGCCGAGGGAGATTGCGGTCGCGCGCGTGTCCTTCTTCACGATCTCGACTTCGAGGCCGGTCGCCTTGTGGCCGTTGATGGCCGGCAGCTGCGCGATCGTCATTTCCTCGGGACCGGCGCCGAGCGAGCCGAGGTCGGTGCTGAGGCGTTTGGTGAGCGTGTCGGGATAATCGCCGGACAGTGCCACGACGATGTTGGTCGCCTTGTAATTGCCGGCGACGAATTTCTTCACGTCGTCGAGCGTAATGGACTTGATTCCCGTCACCGTGCCGAGCGGCGTGTGTCCGTAAGGCGTGCCGGCGAAGATCACGTTCTGGAGCTCTTCTTTGCCGAGCTCTTCGTCGTTGCTGCCGCGCAGATCGTTTTCCAATGCATTGAGCTGCGCGTCTTTGAGGCGCGAGAAATCTTCCTCGCGGAATCCCGGCGTCAAAAGCTGCGGCAGAACGATGTCGAGGAATTTCGGCAGATTGTCTTTATGGACGACCGCGGTGAAGGTCGTCATCTCCTTGTCGACCTGCGAGCCGAACGAGCCGGCCATCGGGAAGAGCGCCTTCTGAATCTCGTCGACACGCATCGACTTCGAGCCGGCATCGGTAATCATCGACGCGGCCAATTCGGCGAGCCCCTCTTTTCCTTTCGGATCATTGGCCGAGCCGACCGTGAACAGCAGCTTGATCATCACGTTCGGGATGACCGATTTCTGTTCGAGAAATTTGATCTGGACCTGCTGCCCGGACTGCGAGGCCGCGCTGAACTGCTCGACCGCCGGCAGCTTCGACATCGCGTCCGGCATCGGCTTCTGCGACAGCGTGGTCACGACGAGGTTGTTGGTCGTGACGTATTTGCGCGCCACGTCCTGAATGTCCGCCGGCGTAATGTCGGCGAGGACGCGGAAGAATCGATTGAGCGTGTCGTACGAGCGCTCATACACCGCATAGCGCGCCACGGTGCGCGCAATCGCCTCGGTGTTGGTGAGGCTGCCCACGAAGCTGTAGCGCGAATTCGACTTCGAGTCGGCCACGCGCTGTGCGTCGAGCTGCTTGTCGCGCGCCGCTGCGAACACTTTCATGATCTCGTCGCGCACGTAGACGGAGTCATTGAGGTCCTTCACGCGCGCGTAGACGGTGATGAGCCCCGGGTCCCAATACGGGCCCCAGTCGGTGAAGATCGCGTCGACTTTCTGCTCGTCCTGCACCAGGCGCTTGTAGATGTCGGACGTCTCGCCGAACTCGAGATCGAGCAGCGTCGAGATCGCGGCGGCGTCTTTGGTCTGGAAAATCGAGGGGCCGTGAAACGCGACGGTGACCCACGGCAGCGTCGGCGTCGGCCACGGAACGTGCGCGTAGACGGGATGCGTGGCCGGCGGCTCCTGCGGCACGTCGACTTTCGTCGCGCCCGGCTTCCAGTCGCTCCAGTATTTCTCGACGATCTGGAAGACGCGATTCGGGTCGACGTCGCCGGCGACGACGATCGCCACGTGCTCGGGGCGATACCAGCGCTCGAAGAAGGTCTTCGAGTACTCGTACTGATTCGGCATGTCCTCGATGTCTTTGATGAAGCCCATCGTGGTGTGCTTGTACGTGTGCGTCGTGTAAGCGGCCTCGCGCTGCACTTCGTCGAGTTTGTTGATCGGATTCGCGGAGTTCTTGTTGTATTCGCCGAGGACCGCGCGCGCCTCGGTCTTGAACGCCGCTTCCGAATACGAGAGGTTCTTGAAGCGGTCGGCCTCGATCTCGAGGATCTTCTCGAGGTCTTCCTTCGCGAACGTCGCGTAGAACAGCGTGATGTCGTCGGACGTCGATGCGTTCTGCCGCGCGCCGGCCTTGGTGATGATCGTATTGTAGACGTCGGGCGGATACGCCTTCGTCCCGCGGAACATCATGTGCTCGAAGAAATGCGCGAAGCCCGATTTGCCCGGCTCGACTTCGTTCCGCGAGCCGGTCTGCACCGGGATCTGCACCGACACGATGTTCGGGAACCCGGTCGGAACGACGATGACTTTGAGGCCGTTGGCGAGCGTCTTCTCGCTGGCCTTGAACGGAAGGATGTCGCCGGACTGCTGCGCCATGAGCGCCGCCGGCAGGACGAGCGCGCAGAGCGCCGCCATCACTGCGATTCGTGAGCGAAACATAGGTTTCCTTTCTGAGCCTCCAGGCCTCTGGCCTCCAAGCCTCCCAGGGGTTGAGGTTGTGAGAGTTTCGAATGACGGCCGGTCTCCTGGGAGGCTGGGAGGCCAGGAGGCTGAGAGGCCAATCCGTGCGGATTCTATCTACAGCGCCCGTTGGTCGGGAATGTCGATCGGCCCTTCTTTGAGGTCCTCGCGAATGATGAGGTCGAGAAACATCTCGCGGACGCCGGCCGCGCCCCGCTCGCGATAAACGCGCCGCACTTCGGAAGGTTTCAGCTTGATGCCCGTCATCGTCTCGAGGTACTCGCAAAACACGAGCGCGCGCGAGCGGAAGGAGACGATGAGAATGACGAGCAGGATCGCCGCGAAGACGACGGGGAACAGATTGCTCATGTTTTCGAAGATGCCCATGGACCCGAGGGGATGGTAAAGCAGAAAGCAAAAAAGCAGAAAGCAGAAAGCAGAAAGCAGAAAGCAGAAAGCCCCCATCCGGCAATGACGACGAGCACGCGGCGAAGCGCGAGCACCGCCCACCCCGGGCGCGGAAGCGGGCGCGGGCTCAGGAAGTCCGCTTGATGTTTGTTGCCGCTCGCCCCGCTTGCGGGGAGAGGGTGGCGCGAAGGGCCGGGTGAGGGGCTTTCATTCGGTCCGGTATTCCTTCTCTCGCGACACCCACTTCTGCTTTCTGCTTTTTGCTTTCTGCTTTTCTCCGGCACCGATGTTGTAAAAGAACAACGGTGGAGGACCACATGGCTGAGGAACGTTATGAACCGGTCTCCTGCGACTATCACGATCAGCTCGAGGCTGCTGCGATGCATCATCAGCGCGTGAAGTTGCAGCTCGATGACGGGCGGACGGAGCAGGGACGGGTGGAGGATGTGTACACGGCCCGGGGCGCGGAGTTCATCCGTTTCGCAACGGACGACGGGCCGGAGGAGATCCGGCTCGACCACATTATTTCCATGAAAGAAGAATGAGCGCTACCATCGTTCTCGCAGGCTGATGCCGAAACTGCTCTTCTACGCCGGAACGGCGTTCTGTTTTTTCGTCGCGCTTCTCAGCGCGGCGATGATTGTCGCGGACGTCCCGTCCGTCGCGCGCGTGTGGTGGGGGATCGCCGTCGCGCTGCTGGCGGGCCTCGCTATCGCTTCGCTGTTCCTGCGGATGGCCGCTCTTCTCGCCGCGCGCAATCTCTTCGCGGCGCTGATGGCGGTGCTGTTCGTCGCGGCGGCGATGGCGTCGCTCGCGGGCGTGCTCCTGCTCGAATGGCGCATCGCCGAGCCGCGGCTCGCCGAGGTTCGCGGCGCTGCACTGCTGGCCCTCGGATTTTTCTTGTCGCTGGCGCTGCTCTCGCTGCGTCCGTACTTCAACATCCAGGCGAGCCGCTTCCTCTCGGCGATCGTGCTGCTGCCGCTGCCGCTCTTCCTCTCACTGCTCGCGCAAAAGAGTCTCGCCCGCGTCTACCTCGGCGCGATCTCCGTCATCTTCTTCTCGACCGCGGTGCACTGCATCCGCCACCGCCATCTCTTCCTGGAGATGACGAACCTGCGCGAGCTGCTCGATCCGCGCGGCGATCACCGCCCGCTGGCGTTCGACACGTAGTCGTTAGATAAATAACTGAGCGCCTTCGCACGCGAGTAGTTCCACGTTCTCCAGCCGATCGTGCGGTGACGGCCGAGGAATGCGCGGATCCAGTGGAGCGGCGGCCGCCCTCGGTCGCCGGGAATTCACGACATCGTTGCGAGGAGCATCTTTCTTTTCGGCGGCCGGGGGCGGCCGCCGCTCCACTGGGTCTCGCTAGAAGCGCATTCCACGAGACAGGAACAGCATCGACAGGTTTCGCATCGCCCCGTAGGCGTAGGCGTCGCCCGTCGGAGTGGTGACGACGTCGAGGATGCGATACACGCCGGTGGGGTCGGCGGGCATGAGCTCGCGCACGGGCGTCAGCTTGTTCGTCTGGAGATTGAAGCGCGACATCTTCGCAGGGACGGTCTCATCTTCGTAGACGAACAGTTCTTTTCCGTCCGCGCTCCATGCGATCGGGCGGAAGCTGCGATCCAATGAGAGTTTTTGCGCGGCGCCGTTCAGGTCGGTGAGGCAGATCGTGCCGTCGCTGCAGTACACGACCAGCGTTTTTCCGTCGGGCGATGCGGGGCGCGAGCCGAGCGCGATGCGCAGCGGTTCCTGTCCGAGAGGCCGCGGCGTTCCGCGATCGATGTCCTGCTGGTAAAGGCGAATGCGGCCGTTGGCGGTCCGTCCGTTGAAGACGATCGTGTGTTGATCGGGGAGCCACGACGCGAACTCGTAGTCGATGATGTCGCCGCGTTCGAGCGGGCGCGGCGTGCCGGCGCCGAGCGGCACGATCGTGAGGCGCGACGGCGTGCCGGGCACGATGGTGAGCGCGGATTTTCCGTCGGGCGACAGCGAGACGCCGTAGCCGTCGCCGAGGCGGACGGCGGGATTGCCGTCGGTCGGACGGACGTAGACGGAGTAGCGCGGGCCGCCCGCTTCGCCGAACTCGCTGAGCAGCAGCAGCTTTCCGTCCGGCGAAATGTCGGATGCGCCGGAGCCGTCGAACCAGGAGAGATCGGTCTCGTGAATTGCATTCGGCGCGCGTGCCATGATGCCTTCGCGATAGTCGTCGCGCGTGAACAGCACGTCGCCGCGATCGGAGACGTCGTGCAGTTTCACCGAGCCGCTCTCGCGCGCCATGAGGCGCGCGCTGCCGGACATCGACACGCTGTAGAGATTCGTCTGGCCGTTGCCGTCGCCGGATGCGAGCACGATGTGCTTGCCATCCGGAGTCCACGCGAGGCCGCGCGCGGTGCGAAATTTTCCGGCCTCACGCGCCTTGCCGTCGGACGAGAGGATGATCAACGCGAAGTCGTGTCCGAGGCGCGCGTGGCGCACATCGAACGCCAGGTTCTTTCCGTCCGGCGACACGCGCAAATGCCAGATGCGTGTCTCGCTCTTGTAGAGCACTTTGCCAATCGGATACTCGATCTGATACGAGCGGCCGAGGCGGCGCGTGATCGCGAGCTGCGAGCCGTCGGGCGACCAGTCGGCTTCCTGCACGTTGTCGGCGATCTCGCGCGGCCCGCTGCCGGCGAGCGGCACGACGGCGAGCGTTCCGATCTGATCGTGTTCCTTCAGAAGCAGCGCGAGCTTCGCATCGCGGCTGACCGCGAGCAACTCGCGGCACTCGATGTCGAGCGGGCGCGAGTCGACGGAGTCGGCGCGCGCGGTATACAGCTCGTAGCCGCGTCCTTCCCACGACGCGGAGTAGACGACCGATCCATCGGGAGCGAAGCGCGCTCCGGAAACATCGCCGCGACGAAACGTCAGCTGACGAAACGAGGGCGGCTCATCGGGCTTCACGTTCTGCCACACGAACGCGCCGAGAAATGCGGTCGCGATCAGCGCCGCCGCGCCGAGCGCGAACGGCCGCGCGCGACGCGCTTTCACGCGCCACGCCCTTGCACTGAGAGCATCCGGCAACGAGAACGTGTCCGTCGATCCGCTGACGGCTTCGAGTGCAAGCGACAGATCGTGTGCAGACTGGAATCGATCTTCTTTTCGTTTTTCGAGACAGCGGCGCACGATGACTTCGACGCCGCGCGGCGCCGACGCGCCGGTCGATCCGAAATCATCGGGATCATCTTTGAGAATGCGGCTCAGCGTTTCCGCGGGAGTCGCTCCGCGGAACGGGATGCGTCCCGTGATCATCTCGAAGAGGATCACGCCGAACGCGAAGATGTCGGTCCGCGCATCGGCGACTTCCGCGCGCAACTGTTCGGGCGCCATGTAACCGACCGTGCCGAGGACCGCGCCGGGGATCGTCATGCCGACGGCGGTGGGGGAGTCGTCGGACGCGCCGAGCGCATCGAGCTGCGGCGTCATGCGCGCAAGACCGAAGTCGAGAATCTTCACGCGCCCGTCGCGGCAGAGAAAAACATTTTCCGGTTTGAGATCGCGATGAGTGATGCCGCGATCGTGCGCCGCCGCCATGCCGCGCGCGATCTGCAGCGAGTATTTGACGGCGCGCTTCGCGGGAATCGACTCGGCGCGCAACCGCGCGCGCAGCGTCAAGCCTTCGAGCAACTCGAGAACGATGTAGAACGAGTCCTCGAACGTGCCGAAGTCGTAGACCATGACGAGATTCGGATGATTGAGCAGGCCGAGTGCGCGCGCCTCCTGCTGAAACCGCGCGACGACCTGCGGCTTCTCGATGAACGAGGAGGGGAGCAGCTTGATCGCGACGTCGCGCCCGAGCTGCGCGTCATTCGCGCGATACACCTGCCCCATCCCTCCCGCCCCGATGAACGAGAGGATCTCGTAGCGACCGACTCTTGTGCCGGGTTCCAGCTCCATGCTCGGATGACCGTTGGCGGGAGATTGTACGTCGCGGTGGTTCGATGGCAGATAGCGGATGGCGGATGGCAGAGGCGTAGAGGGTCACGCTTCGTCATCCGCCCTCCGCCATCCGCTGTCTGCCATCTGCCTCCGGTCACGCGAGGAACCGCTCTACTAGTCGTAGAACTTCCGTCGTGTTCTCTCTCTCACTGCACAACCACATGTGCCAATCAAAGACGGCGTCCCCTCAGACTTACGTGTCATCCCGAGCGTAGCGAGGGACCCCCCGCGAACGGGCGTGAAGCGTTCTTTCGCCGGGGGATCCCTCGCTACGCTCGGGATGACACCCAAGAACCATGTCCTTCGTTCACCTCCACCTTCACACCGAATACTCACTGCTCGATGGCGCCAGCCGGCCGGAGGCGCTGGCGAAGCGCGTGGCGCAGATGGGCATGCCGGCTTGCGCGATCACGGATCACGGCAACATGTTCGGCGCGGTCGAGTTTTACAACGCGATGAAGGGCGTCGGGGTGAAGCCGATCATCGGCTGCGAGATGTACATGGCGTATGGCTCGCGGCTCGACAAGACGTCGGTCGAAGACCAGCAGGCGGACGCCGGAGCGAACAATCACCTGATCGTGCTCGCCGCGAATGACACCGGCTACAAGAATCTCGTGAAGCTGGTGAGCGCGGGATACACCGAAGGCTTTTATTACAAGCCGCGCATCGACAAGGAAATCCTGAAAGCGCATAGCGAGGGGTTAATCGTTCTCTCGTCGTGTCTGAAAGGCGAGGTCTCGCAGGCTCTCGCGGCAGGCAACTATCAGAAGGCGAAAGATGCCGCGCTGCAGTTTCGCGAGATCCTCGGGCCGGAAAACTTCTTCCTCGAGATCCAGGACCACGGCATCCCCGATCAGCAGAAGATCGTGCCGCTAATGGCCCGCCTCGGCGAGGAAGTCGGTCTGCAGCTCGTCGGCACGAACGACTCTCACTACCTCGACAAAAGCGACGCGTTCGCGCACGAAGTGCTGCTCTGCATCGGCACCGGCAAGACCCTTGGCGACGAGAAGCGGATGAGGTTTTACTCCGACGACTTCTACGTCAAAGGTCCCGACGAAATGCGGCGCGTGTTCGCGCAGTATCCCGAGGCGGTGGCGAACACGATGCGCATCGCGGAGCGCGTGCACGTGTCGCTGGAGACGAAGGAGCATCACCTCCCGAAGTTTCCGGTGCCGAAGGAGTACGACGCGGAGTCGTACTTCGAGCACGTGACGCGCGAGGGACTCAAGCAGCGCCTCGCGGTTCCGCGCAAGCAGGAGCCGCAGGTGTATTGGGACCGGCTCGAGCGCGAGATCGAAGTCATCCGCAAGACGGGATTCGCCGGCTACTTCCTCGTCGTGTGGGACTTCATCAAGTACGCGAAAGATCACGGCATCCCGGTCGGTCCGGGACGTGGATCGGCGGCCGGCTCGCTCGTCGCGTACTCGCTGCGCATCACCGACGTCGATCCGATCGAGTACGACCTGCTCTTCGAGCGCTTCCTCAATCCCGAGCGCATCTCGATGCCCGACATCGACATCGACTTCTGCATGAATCGCCGCGGGCGCGTGATCGAGTACGTGCGCAAAAAGTACGGCGACGAGAACGTCGCGCAGATCATCACGTTCGGAACGATGGCCGCGAAGTCGGTCGTGCGCGACGTCGGCCGCGTGCTGGGCCACCAGTACGGTTTCGTCGATCGCATCGCGAAGATGATCCCCGGCGGTCCCGGCGTCACGCTGACCGACGCGAGGGAAGTCCCGCAGCTCGCCGACGCGATCAAGAGCGACGAGGAAGTGAGGAAGATCATCGAGATCGGCGAACGGCTCGAAGGTCTCTCGCGTCACGCGGGCGTGCACGCCGCCGGCGTCGTCATCACGCCGGAGCCGGTCACGAACTACGTACCGCTCTATCGCACGAACCGCGATGAGATCGTGACGCAGTTCGACATGCGTGTCGTCGAGAAGCTCGGTCTGCTCAAGATCGATTTCCTCGGGTTGCGCACTCTGACCGTCATCGATGACGCGGTGAAGTCGGCGAAGCTCGTCGACAACGTCGACATCGACATCGATCGCATTCCGCTCGACGATCCCGAAGTGTTCCGCCTCTTTCAGGAAGGGCGCACGAAAGGCGTGTTCCAGTTCGAGTCGAGTGGCATGGTCGATCTGCTGCGCAAGTCGCGGCCGAGCGAGTTTCACGATCTCGCCGCGCTCAACGCGCTCTATCGTCCCGGCGCGCTCGACGTCGGCATGGTCGACGAGTACGTGAAGCGCAAGAGCGGCGTCTCGAAGCTGAAGTATCTCGTGCCGGCGATGAAGGAGATCCTCGGCGAGACGTACGGCGTCATCGTCTATCAGGATCAGGTCATGCAGATCGCGCAGCGCGTCTCCGGCTACTCGTTAGGGCAGGCGGACCTGCTGCGCAAGGCGATGGGCAAGAAGGACGCGGCGATCATGGCCGCGGAACGCGAGCAGTTCGTCGACGGCGCTGTCAAGAACGGCTACGAGAAGAAGAAAGCAAACGAGATCTTCGACTACATCGAGCCGTTCGCGCGCTACGGCTTCAACAAGTCGCACTCGGTCGCGTACGCGCTGGTCGCGTATCAGACGGCGTGGCTGAAGGTGTACTACCCGCGCCATTTCATGGCCGCGCTGATGTCGTCGGAAATGGACCGCACGGAGCAGGTCGTGAAGTTCATCTCCGAGGCGAAGACGATGGGCATCGAAGTGCTGCCGCCCGACGTCAACGAGTCGAACATGTTCTTCACCGTCGTCGGTTCGAACATCCGCTTCGGACTCGGCGCGGTGAAAGGCGTCGGCGAGAGCGCGATCGAGACGATCCTCGAAGCGCGTCAGCGCCTCGGTCGGTTCAAATCGCTGCTGCAATTCTGCGAAGAAGCGGACCTGCGCGCGTGCAACAAGAAAGTGCTCGAGGCGCTGATCAAGTCCGGCTCGTTCGATTTCCTCGGCAAGTCGCGCAAGGCGCTGTTCGACGAGCTCGAATCCACCGCGGATTCGGCGCAGCGCATAAAGGATGAACGGGAGCGCGGACAGCATTCGCTGTTTGGTGGAGGACAGACAATCCTGTCTGTCCCGGCTCCGCGAGGACAGGCAGGATTGCCTGTCCTCCACGCCGAGTGGGCCGAGGATGAGAAGCTGCGTTTCGAAAAAGAAACCCTCGGCTTCTACATCACCGGCCATCCGCTCAACAAATACACGGTCGAGCTCAAGCAGTTCGCGAACGCGCGCACGGAGACGCTGCACCGCCACGTCGATGAGGTCGTGAACATCGGCGGCATCGTCTCGCAGATCAAGCGCTCGAAGATCAAGAAGGGACCGAACGAAGGGAAGATGATGGCGAAGTTCTTCCTCGACGATCAGTTCGGATCGGTCGAGGTGGTCGTCTTCTCCGACCTTTTCTCGAAATACAACCGCTGGCTCGACAACGGCGTGGCCGTCCTCGTCACCGCGATGGTGAAAGACACGGGCGGACAGGTGGCCGGACGCAGCGCGTCGCTGCAATCAGCCGAGCAGTCCGCGCAACGCATCGACGACGAGTATGGCGGCCATCCCGAAGTACGGATCTCCGCGTACGAAGTCAGCTTCGACGACATCGAAGACGATCGCGATCCGAAGGAGATCGAGCGCGAAAAATACGGCGAGCGGACGAACAACTTCGATTTGTTCGGAACGCCGGCGTCCCCGCCGGCCGTCCCGGGCGACGACGACGCATTCAACACCGCGGTCGATGCAATCGCAGAAGAACCTGAAGCCGCGGCTGTAGAAGCGCCGAGCTTCGCCGCGCACGCAGCCGCGTTCCACGAGTCGCCCGTCACGCCCGAGCTCAACGCGCTCGAGATCGTCCTGCTCGACGGCATCCGCGAGAAGAAAGTGAAAGAGATCTCGCTCGAAGTGCCGTATCCGCGCATGAGCGACGACACCGTGAAGAAAATCCGCGACATCGTCGAAGAACACTCCGGCGAGATCCCGCTCACCGTCACGATCGTCGAGCTCCCGCCGGAGCTGGCCGCGTCATCGGGAACAGAGGTTCGCCTACGACTCAATCACGCGTTCAAAGTGCAGCCGGGGCCGGAGTTGAACGAGGCGTTGCTCACGGCGCACGCGAGTCCGCGTTACGTGTTCTAGTTGTGGTGTGGTGACCGCTGCCCTCAGCGGTCACAGCGCCGCCCCGGGCGGCGCCAGCGGCGCTTCCGCGCCGCGGCGACCGCTGAGGGCAGCGGTCGCCACAAGAGGAAGTTAACCGCGCGCCCGTGTCCGCGTATCGACCGAATGTGCGGATTTTCTGGAATGTACACGAGCATCGTCTGCGCGCCGGCTGGCGCATTGCGTTGCAGCTCCTGCTCGCGACGATCCTCGGCGCGCTGCCCATCGCGCTGATCGCCGAGCCGCTGACGGCGCTCCATCGCGTCGGCTTGTTTCTGCCGCTCCTCGATCACGATCGTTACGACCGCGTCATCAACATGATCGTCGGGCCGCTGCTGACGCTCGGCGTGGTCGGGAGCGTCTTGATCGCCGCGCGCTGGCTCGATCGGCGGCCGCTGTCGCATTACGGCGTGGTGATCGACGCGAAGTGGTGGAAGTCGCTCGCGCTGGGGTTTGCGATCAGCGGCGCGGTGATGCTGATGATCTTCGGATTCGAGTTTGCCGCCGGCGCGATCGTGGTCACTGCCGGCACGACGGCGATCGTGTATTCGATCGTGAAAGTGCTCTGCGTCGGCGTGTACGAAGAATTCGTCACGCGCGGCTACCTCCTGCGCAATCTCGCGGACGGAATGAACATGCAAGCCGCGATCGTGATCTCGTCGCTCGTCTTCGCCGCGCTGCATTTCGCGAACGAGAACGCGTCGGCGATGAGCATGATCGGGCTCGCGGTCAACGCGCTCTTCTTCGCATCCGCCGCGCTCCTCACGCGCCGCTTGTCGGCCGCGATCGGCGCGCACATCGGGTGGAATCTCTTCGAAGGCGCGATCCTCGGCTTTCCGGTCAGCGGCGACAAGGAAGTCGCGTCGCTGATTCACATCCGCCAGCTCGGCAGCGCGATCGTCACCGGCGGCGCGTTCGGCCCCGAGGCGGGACTCGTGGGAGTCGCCGCCTCGCTGTTCGGCATCGGCGCGTTTTACGTCCTCACGCGAGCGCGGTCGCCGCGGCCGGAGGCGCGGGTCCTTTCTTCCGCAGGATCGCCGCCGAGATGAGCGCGACGAGGATGCCGACGGGGAGCGGCTCGAGGAGGGTGAACGCGATGTTGAGGAACGGGTTGTCGTACATCTTCTTGTAGTCCTGCATCTCTTTCGTGGCCGCGGCGATCTTTGCTTCGGGCTCGCCTTTCGCGCGCATGCTCACGGCGGTTCTGTCGGCCATGACGTTCCAGAAGTTCGGCATGAATTTGAAGTAGAGGACCTGCCACGTCGCGACGTAAAACGCGCTCGAGATCAGGACGATGAGCAACCCGACCTTGAAGGCCCTGCCGAACGTGATCGTGCCGCCGGCGTTCTCGCGATACGTGCGGATGCCGAAGAAGACCAGCACGAATGACAAGACGATCGCCGTATAGCCGACGAGGAGGCCCTTGTCATGGGGGATTTTGCCGTTGAGGGTGAGCGGCATCGTGATGGCCATCATCAGCGCGGAGAGGAGGCCGGAGATGATTCCGAACGTCAGGACGATTTTCTTCATGCGATTTCGTTCTCCTTTGACCGGCAACCTACTGCCTGCACCTCTCGTCTGTCGTCATACGATCGGGTGATTTTGCGCGCATCATCCTTTCGTTGACCCCGATGGCGGATGGCGGATGGCGGATGGCAGAACCTGAATCCCTGCCATCCGCCATCTGCCATCTGCCATCATGGAATCAGCCCTAAATCCTTGCCGCGCTGCACGGCCTGCACGCGCCGATTCACTCCCATCTTGTCGAAGAGCCGCGACGAGTGGGTCTTGACCGTGTTCTCCGACACGAACAGCCGCTCGCCGATCTCGCGGTTGCTCAGCCCCTCGGCGATCAGGCCGAGGATCTCATGCTCGCGCGGCGTGATCCCGAGCTCCTTCAGTTTCTCCTGATTGAGGACGAACGGACCCCTGTCGCGGACCATCACGACTTCCTTCCGCGTCAACTTCAACCCGAAGTAGATGCCGATCGCCGTGAACAGGACGGCGATCAATCCGCCGTACAACTCGGCCGGATAGGTTTGGACGAAATGCTTGTACTCGATGAGCTTCAGCAGCGCGATCAGCACGCCGCCCGCCGCGCCGGTGAGGAGGATGCGCTTCATTCCCGCGCCCGCGCCCGCTCCTGTGCCCGTGCCTGGGGTGGGTGAGCGAAGCGACTGCGTTCCGCACGCCACGGGCACGGGCACCGGAGCGGGAGCGGGCACGGGGGAAGCTCCATCTTTAAGAAACCAGCGCGAGGAAATCCGCGGCCGCCACCGGCGGCTTGATCAAAAATCCCTGCATCTGATCGCAGCCGTGTTTGCGGAGGAAGTTGGCCTGCTCGGTGAACTCGACGCCTTCGGCGACGACTTTCAGCCGCAGGCTGTGGGCCATGGCGATGATTGCGGTCACGATCGCGGCGGTGTCGGGGTCGGAGGTGATGTCGTGGACGAAGGACTGGTCGATCTTCAGCGTGTCGATCGGGAAGCGTTTGAGGTAGCTGAGCGATGAGTGGCCGGTGCCGAAGTCGTCGAGGGAGATGCGGAGTCCGAGTTTCTTGAGGTCGTACAGCGTGCGCACGCTGGTCTCAGGGCTGTGCATCGCGCTGCTTTCGGTGATCTCGAGCTCGAGTAACCGCGCCGGCAATCCGGTGTTGCGCAGCACGCCGGCGACGAAGTCGACGAGATCGGTTTGCTGCAGCTGCGTGACCGATAAATTCACGGCCAGCGACAGCGATTGGAATCCGGCGTCGTGCCACTCTTTCGCCTGGCGGCATGCCTCGGCAAGCGCCCAGCTGCCGATCGGGATCATGACGCCCGTCGCTTCGGCGAGCGGGATGAACGTCGCCGGCGGGATGGATCCGAGGACGGGATGCGTCCAGCGCAGGAGCGCTTCCATTCCGGTGATGCGTCCGCTGCGCAGGTCGAAGATCGGCTGGTAGTGCACGGCCATCTCGTCGTTCATGAGCGCCTTGCGCAGGCCGTGTTCGAGCGCGATGCGCTGCAGTGCCTTCGCGTTCACGTGCGCGTTGAACAACTGATAGTTGTCGCGGCCGAGCTCCTTCGCCTGATACATCGCCGTGTCGGCATTCTTGATCAGCGTCTCCGCATCGGTCCCATCCTCGGGGAAGAGGCTGATGCCGATGCTGGTCGTCGAAAAGAACTCGCGTCCTTCGATGTGGAACGGATAGCGGATCGCCTCGATGATTTTCTGTGCGATCGGCGCGGCGTCGTCGGAGCGATGGAGGTTCGGCAGGAGGATCGTGAACTCGTCGCCGCCGAGGCGCGCGACCGTGTCGGACTCGCGCACGCAGGTCTGCACGCGCACGGCGACCGCCTGTAACAGCTGATCGCCGATGTTGTGTCCCAGCGAGTCGTTGATCACTTTGAAGCGATCGAGATCGAGGAAGAGGACGGCGAGCCGCGATCCTTCGCGATTTGCATGCGACAGCGCGACGGTCAGTCGATCCTTGAACAGCAGCCGATTCGGCAGGTTTGTCAGCGCGTCGTGGTACGCGAGGTGTTTGATCTGTTCCTCGGCGTACGTGCGCTCGGTGATGTCGCGGACGATGCAGACGATGCCGTCGCTGCCCAGCGCGGTGAGCGAGATCTCCTGCGGGAACGGCGCGCCGTCGCGTCGCAGGCCGGTGGCTTCGCCGCGCCAGCGTCCGCGCTGATGCACGAGCGGGACGATGCTGGTGATGAAGCGCACCTGTTCGTGGGGCTCGTACAAATCACAGAGCGAGCGGCCGAGGATCTCGGAGGGGCGCTGATAGCCGAACAGTTTCGCGAACGAGTCGTTCACGTAGGTGAACTCGAGGCGATCGTCGAGGATGCCGATGCCGTCCATCGACGCCGTCATCGCCGCCGACTGTTTGCGCAGCAATTCCTCGGCGTGTTTGCGCGCGGTGACGTCGGTGGCGACGTGGAGGAAGCCGGTGACGGATCCGTCTTCCGCGCGCAGCGCGGTCACCGAGACGACGACCGTGATCGCTTCGCCGTTCTTGCGGATGTACGTCCACTCGCGCTCCTCGACGTCTTCCAGCGCCGCGCGCAGCACGAGCACGTCGAAACCTTCGATCGGGCGATGAAACTCGATCGAGAGCACCTCCGCGTAGTGCGCGACTTCGTTCGGATCATGCAGCTCGAGCAGCGACCGCTGGGTGGTCACTTCCTCGGCGCTGTAGCCGAGCATCCGCTCCGCGCCGCTGTTGAACACGGTGATCATTCCCTCGGCATCGGTGGCGATGATCGACACGCGCGTCGCGGAATCGAGCACGGCCTTCCGCTGCGTGTTCGCCGCGGCGACCGATTCCGCGGCGGCTTTGCGCTCGGTGACGTCGTAGACGAATCCTTCGAAGTAGAGCGCGCCGGATGGCGAATGGATCGCGTGTGCGTTGAGCTGCACCCAGATCGGGATCCCGTTCTTGCGGCGCCATTGCAGCTCGAGATTGTTCGCGTAGCCGAACGGCTCGAAGCGGCGGATCAATTCATCGCGCTGCTTCGCGTCGGCGTAGACGTCGGTCTCGAGATTCTTCGCGAGCAGCTCTTCGACGGTGTCGTATCCGAGCATGCGCGCCATCGCCGCGTTCGCAGTGACGATGCGCCCTTCGCGCGTCGACTGATAAATGCCGACCGGCGCGTAGTCGAAGATCACGCGGTATTTTTCTTCCGACTGCTGCAGTGCTTTTTCGGCGCGCTTGCGCTCGGTGATGTCGTGGACGATCGAGTAGAGCACGCGGCGCGGACCGAAATCGACGGGACCGGAATGCACTTCGACGTCGCGGATCTCGCCGTTCGCGCGCATGTGGCGGAACTGGAAGTACGCGCGCTCGCGCGCGGCGGCGCGGGTCATCTCGTTGCGCACCTCGTCTTCGCCGCGCACGTTGATGTCCCAGATGCGCATCGCGCGCAGCTCGTCGCGCGTGTAGCCGTAGAAATCGCACGCGGCCATGTTGGCGTCGATGATCGCCCCGCTGTCGGGATCGATGAGCAGCTTCACCGCGCGATTGCTCTCGAACATCTGCCGGTAACGCCGCTCGTTCTCGCGCAGCGCGTCCTCTTTGCGCTTGTGCTCGATCGCCGAGGCGATGTGCTGCGCGACAAAGACGAAAACGTTCTTCTCTTTGTCGGTGTAGCGCGTGCTCTCGTGATACGTCTGCGTGCCGATCACGCCCCACGTTTCGTCGCCGGTCTTCAGCGGCGCGCCGAGCCAGTCGACCGACGGCGCACCGACCGACTCGATCTCGCCTTCGGCGACGAGACGGTCGAACACTTCCGGCGTCGCCAAGAGCGCCTGGCCGGTGCGCAGCACGTAGGCGGTGAGACCGCGTCCGGGGTTCGCGAAGTTGGGCGCGGGATCGTATTCGTCGACGAAGTAGGGGAAGGTGAGGATGTTGCGCTGGCGATCGTATTCGGCGACGTAGAAATTCGTCGCGTTCATCAACTCGCCGACCACTTCGTGGATCGACGCGTACAGCGCGTCGAGCGTGCTCGCCTCGCGGCTGAGCTGCGAGATGCGGAACAGCGCGGCCTCGAGGCGGCGCGACTGCAGCGTCTCGGTGACGTCGCGGAAGTACCACGAACGGCCGATGATCTTGCCGTCGACGATGATCGGCACCGACGCGCGCGAGAGCGTGCGGCCGTCGCGCAGCGGCACGGTGTCGTCGCTGCGCACTTCATCGGGATGCTCATAGAGATGGTTGACCAGCTCGATGAACGCGTCCCAGTTTCGGACGGCATCGGTGGCATATCCGAGGAGCTCGTTGTCGTCGGCGGTCGCCGCGACGTCCTCTGGGATCTGCCAGATCTCCAGGAAGCGGCGGTTGTACGAGAGCACGTTGCCGGAACTGTCGACGACGAGGATGCCGTCGATCGTCGCTTCCTGCTGCGCCTTCAGGATGGCGATGGTCGTGCGCAGCGAGTCGCGCGAGACGCTGCGGCTCTCCCGGAGCATCCGCGCGAGGGCGCGTTTCGCGCGCTGGAGGCGGGATACACGACCTTCGTCCGGAGAGATCGATGGAATGGTCATTCGCGTCGCGGCTCCGGGCGATTTTAGAACATTCAATCGCCGGGAGTTCCGTAGCGGCGGAAGTGCCGCCACTGCTCGAACGCCATGTAGACGAACCAGGCGATGTAGAAGGCGATGAAGAAGCTGCGCGTGAGGAAGAACCAGACGGCGATGGCGCCGCCGGCGATCATCGCGACCCAGACGTACGCGACGAACGCGATGCGGTCGCGGAGGAAGATGCCGAAGAACTCACGAACCGCATGCCCGCCGTCGAGCGGCGCGACGGGGATGAGGTTGAACATTCCCCACCACTTGTTCGCGAGGAACATGTACGGCAGAAACGCACTGAGAAACGCGTCGCTATGCACGGCAGGCACGGCGAAGGCGATCCGAAGGCAGAGGTACGCCAGACCGAAGCTGGAAAACGGACCGGCGAGACTGATCAGCATGTCCTGCCACGGCTTCGCGCGCCGGCGGTTGTACGTCACGCCGCCCATCCCCGTCAGCACGACCTGCGACGACCCGAACCCGAAAATTCCGATCATCGCCGCATGCGCGAGCTCGTGGATCAACACGCTAAGAAAGAGGATCGGAATCCACAACAACGCGTATTGAATCCCGAGATCCGCCCTGTAATTCAGCACGACGAAGAGCGCGACCAGGATGAGAAAGTTCGCGTCGACGTCGATGGTCGTACCGCGGATGGAGCCGAGGTGGAGCATTGGGAGGGGAGTATACGTGGGGGGGCGAGGGGACCGTCACGGTTGTCGGCTCGTGGCGTGTGCTGCTCGTGGCGTGATTTTGGCGCACGGCCTCGGAACGCAGAAGGCAGAACGCAGAAGGCAGAAGGAAGAAACCCGGCCACCCGAGCTGACGGCATGTCTGGGCGGCGGTTTCTGCCTTCTGCCTTCTGCGCTCTGCCTTCTGCGTTCCCGGGGCGTGCGCGTAAATCACGCCACACGCGCTGCGCTCGCAATCATCCAAACACGTCCCGGTCCTATCCCCGCGGCAGTCTCACCCGAAACACCGCCCCCGCTCCCAGCGCGCTCACCACGCTGATGTCGCCCCCATGCGCTTCCGCGAAGCGGCGCGCTAGCGCCAGGCCGAGGCCCGTTCCTGCCAGCGGCATGCCGCGCGTTTGCACTTGCTCGAATTCCTCGAAGATGCGCTGTTGGTCGTTCGCCGAGATGCCGATGCCGTGGTCGGTGACTTCGATCTTCCACATCGATTCGTCGGCGTCGCCGCGGATGGTGATGCGGTCGCCCGCGGGGCTGAATTTGTTGGCGTTGGACAGGAGATTGAGCAGGATCTGTTCGATGCGGCTGGCGTCGCCGTGCACGATCATCGGCTGGTCGGGCGTCTCGACAGCGACCTCCTGATGTTTGCGCACGAACAGCGCCTGCGTGGACGCAACCGTGTTGGCGATGCTCAGGCGCAGGTCGACGTCTTCGATGCGCAGCTGCATCTTTCCCGACTCCACTTTCGCGATGTCGAGGAGGTCGTTGATCAGCGCGAGAAGGTGCTTCGCGCTGTTGCCGACGTTCTGCAGGAACGCCAGCCGCTTCGCGCGCGTGATCGTCTCTTCCTGTTCGGTCAGCAGATCGGAGAAGCCGATGATCGAGTTCAGCGGCGTGCGCAGCTCGTGCGACATCTTCGCGAGAAACTCGCTCTGCGCGCGCGACGCGCGGATCGCTTTCTCCGTCTGTTGCTTGAGCTGCTCCTCGCGCTGCCGGAGATCGCGCGACGTCTCGGCGAGCGTCTCCGCGATCGACTGGAATTCCTGGTAGCGGCCGTCGATGCGCGCCGGGTCGACGATCTCTCCCTCGCGCACCGCGCCGATGGCGCCGCGCAATTGCGCGAACGGGCGCGAGATCCTGAACAGCAGCATCGCCGCGGCCGAGGCGAGGATGAGAAACACGATTGCGTCGATGATCGCGCAGACGACGAGGATCTCGTGTTGCTTCCCGGCGTAGGCCTCATGGTTGAGGAGATACGTGCGAATGGCGAACGACGCGGCGAAGCCGAGGAGGATGATGACCGTGACGATCTGCAGCGCGTTCGTGATCGTGCGGGGAACGGCCGCTGGAGTGGTGCGCGCCTCCGGCGCGCCCCCGCCCCAAGGCGCGCCGGAGGCGCGCACCACTCCACGCTCACGGAAGAATGCGCCGCCGAACGCGAGCACCGGCGTCGCGATCAGGAGCGCGGCGACGAAGTCGGCGATCCACCACACGAATACTTCGCGCCACACGATCGCGACGCCGGGCGCGTGGCGGACGATGAGCAGGTTGCCGATGATCGCGCTGCATGCGGTGTTGACGATCGTCCCGAAAATCAGAAACGCCGCGAGCGACTTCATGTCGCGCAGATCGGACGTGAGCTCGCGCCGCGCGCGGAACACGAAGTACGGAATCAGTCCCTCTGCGGCCGAGAGCAGCCCCGCGATCATGAGCTGATACGGAGTGATCGACGCGTTCCATGGCGTCGCGATCGTGCCGAGGATGATGCCGACCGCGGCCCAGACTCCGAAGTACATGCAGGCGAGGATCGAGACCGCCGTCGCGGGAAAGAGAATCGAGACGTCGTTCTCCAACTCGAACGTGACGGAGAACGCATTCGCCGCGGCGAACGCGGCGAACGTAATGGCGATCTGCCCGGCGCAGACGAGAGTCCGCCGGAGCGAGGGAGACATCGATCGCATGGGGTTCGCGCAATTGTAACAACCGCCGAACGAGCGCCAATCACGATCCGAGCGTATATTGATGGTCCAGACCGCTTAACAATTCGCCCGCATCACTACGGAAACGGAGAGCCGCATGAAGTTTCGTCTGCTCGTTTCGTCCGCCTTTACGATTGGTGTCCTCATCTCGGCCCCGCTGTTTGCGGACGATCCGCGTCCGTCGGTCTCGCCCGGAGTCGCGAACGCCGTGCTCCTCGCGAAGAACAGCATCCAGCTCGATCAGGGCGTGATCGTCAATTCCGGCGACGTGATCGTCAATGACAACACCAGCGGCGCCGTGTACGGCGAGAAGGCGCTGTCGCTCGACAAGAACGCGCGCACGCCGGCCGGATTCAAGATCGCCGCGACCTCGATCGATCTCGATCAGGGCGCGGTAGCCGGCGGCAACGCGTACTACAACACCCTCGTGAATCAGGGAACCATCAGCGGATCGCAGGTCACGCCGCTCGCGCTTCCCGTGTTCTCGAGCCTTCCCTCGACGTCCGTTCGGCCGCCGGGAACCGACGACGTCACCGTTCCGATCAACGGCACCGTCGATCTCGCGGAAGGCGCGTATCGCAATCTCGTCGTGAATCGCGGCGGGACGGTGCGCTTCAGCGGCGGCGGTTACGCGTTCGCGTCGATCAACGCCGACCGCGATTCGCAGCTGCGCTTCCTCGCGCCGTCCGACGTCGTCGTGACCGGCCGCATCGCGATCGGCCGCAACGCCACCGTCGGTCCGTCGACCACGGCGGGCATCACCGCGGCGTCGATTCGCATCGAGGCGACCGGCATCAACGGAACCGACGGCGCGCTGCACTCGGAGCCGTCGTCGATCGACGTCGGCAGCTCATCGCACATCTTCGCGAACGTCGAGGCGGGCAACGGCTCGATCGAGCTCGCGGACGGAATCGAAGCCGAGGGATCGTTCTTCGCGCGCGACATCCTCGTCGGACGCGACGGGCATTTCACGCTTCGCAGCAGTCTCAATCAGGCACCAGCCGCGAATGCGCAGACCGTCTTCACCAGCGGCACTTCGCCGCTCACGATCACGCTGACTGGCTCGGACGCCGAGGGGAGCGCGCTGACGTTCAGCATCGTTTCCGGACCGTCGGCGGGCTCGCTGTCCTCGATCACGCAGGTGTCGCCGTCGAGCGCGAACGTGACGTACACGCCGGCATCGTCCGGTGCTCCCGACTCGTTCACGTTCCGCGTGCGCGACGCCGCGGGCGCAACCGGCGATGCGGTCGTCTCGATCAATCCGACCGGCGACGATCCGCCGCCTGCGGATCCGACGACCGTGATTGCGACCGATTCGTCTGCCGAGACGACGCAGAACGTGGCCGCGACGCTGTTGCTGCGCGGTACCGCGCCGTCCGGCGTGTCGCTCACCTTCTCGATCGTCTCCGGCACCGGTCCTTCGCACGGCTCGCTCGGCTCCGTCACGCAAGGCACCGAGTCGCCGCAGCGCGGCGCCACCGTCGTCTACACGCCCGACTCCGGATACACCGGCAGCGACGCGTTCCAGTTCCGCGCGTGCGGCACGATCGGCACCAGCACGGTCTGCGACGATGCGTCCTTCAATCTCAATGTGCGCGAGGCGCGTCCCGATCCGACCGCTCCGAATCTCGTCGATGACGTCGAGGTGTCGACGTTCGCCGACAGCGACGTCGAGATCTCCCTCGGTAGCGAGTCCGCGAGCTTCGCGCGGCACATCGTGCTCGCGCCGCACGCGGCGGTCCTGCAGCCGGCCGCAATCGCCGGCAACGTCGCCGACTCGAACAACGACGGCCTGGGCGACAACCACAACGCGCTGCCGGGATCGGTGCCGGTGTTCATGAGCGCGGGTGTCGGACAGTCGGGCGGCGCGGGATCGAACGGTACGACGCGCATCGAGATCGAGTTCGATATCTCGCAGTTCGCCGGTTCGGCCGACGGGCTGCAGAGCGCGTCCATCACGCTGCCGACGCATCGCGGCACGATCGACTCCGCCGACACGAAGTTCTACTGGGTCACGTCCAACGGCGACGGCGCGCTCACCGACTCCGACTTCGAATCGGTCGGCGAGCAGATCCCCGGCGCGACCATGCCGGTGCCTTCGGGCATGAACATCGGCGATACCGGCTCGTTCACGTTCGGCGTGCTCGATCCCATCCGTACGGCCATGCGCCTCGGCCGCAGTTACTTCGTGGTGCAGGGACGCGTGGACGAGTCGCAGGGCGGCCCGGTGCGCGGACTCGAAGTGAACACCACCGCGAGCGGCAATCTGCCAAGCAACGTGCCGTCGCTCGCCCTGGCGACGCCGGGAATCTCGGCGCCGCTCATTTACACGATCACGTCGCTGCCGTCGTTCGGAATCCTCTTCGACGGCAACACGCAGATCGCCAGCGTGCCGTACACGCTCTCCGGCGCAAGCGTGCGCTACACGCCGAACACCGGCTTTCTCGGACAGGACACATTCGGATTCCAGGCGACGAACAACACGTTCATCGACTCCGCAACCGCGAGGGTGATCGTGCGCTTCGCGCAATGCGCACAGGACGCTTCGATTTGCGACAACGGACGGTAGGCGGGCTTTGCCCGCCAGCCTCCCGGCCCCCTGGCCTCCCAGCCTCCCGAAAAAAACTCGGAGGCCGGGAGGCTCAGAGGCCGGGAGGCTCGGGTATCCTGCGCGCCGATGCGTTTTGAAACGAAAGCGATTCACAGCGGCGCCGCGATCGATGATGCGACCGGCGCCGTCGCACCGCCGATTCATCTCTCCACCACGTTCGCGCGCAACGATCACGGCGAGCCGTCGCACGGATACAGCTACGTCCGTGACGGCAATCCGAACGTCACGCAGCTCGAGACCGCGCTCGCCGCGATCGACAGTGGCGAGTCCGCGCTCGCATTCGCGTCCGGCATGGCCGCGGGCGCGGCGCTGATGCAGACACTCCCGCGCGGCGCGCACATTTTGATTCCGGACGATTGTTACTACGGCTTCCGCGAGATCGCGCACGACTTCTTCGAGCGGTGGGATCTCGCCTACGACGTCGTGGCGATGGAGGACCTCGACGCCGTGCAACGCGCGATGCGCGACACCACGAAGTTCGTCTGGAGCGAGTCGCCGTCGAATCCGCGCATGAAGGTCGTCGATCTCGCCGCGCTCGCGGAGATCGCGCACGCGCGCGGCGCGCTGCTCGTCACTGACGGCACGTTCGCCACTCCCGCGCTGCAGCGCCCGATCGAATTCGGCGCCGACGTCGTCCTCCACTCGACGACGAAATACCTCGGCGGACACACCGACGTGCAGGGCGGCGCGCTCATTTTCCGGAAGCGCGATGCGCTGTTTGACGAAACACGACACATCCGCAAACTGATCGGCGGCGTGCTGTCGCCATTCAACGCCTGGCTCGTCCTGCGCGGCATCCGCACTCTCTCCGCACGAGTCCGTGTGCAAAGCGAAAACGCGATGGCCCTCGCGCGCTTCCTCGCCACCCACCCGCGCGTCGAAGCCGTCTTCTATCCCGGACTGGAAACGCATCCGCGCCACGACGTCGCGAAGCGGCAAATGTCCGCCTTCGGCGGCATGCTCTCGTTTCTCGTGCGCGGCACCCGCGCCGACGCACTCGCGGTGACATCCAAAGTGCACCTCTTCACACGCGCCACCTCCCTCGGCGGCTTCGAGAGCCTGATCGAACACCGCGAAAGCAGCGAAGGCGCGGGCAGCACGACCGCGCCGAACCTGCTGCGCGTTTCGGTCGGTCTCGAGCACGCGGAGGACCTGATCGCGGATCTCGCGCAGGCGCTCGAGTAAAACCATCCCGCGCCCGCGCCCGTGCCCGTGCCCGCGCCCGCTCCCGTGCCCGGGGCGGGTGGGTCCGGAGCGCAGCGACTTCGCCGCCCACCCCGGGCACGGGAGCGGGCGCGGGCACGGGAGCGGGCGCGAGCGGGCGCGGGGCGATAGAATCCCGTCATGGTGCGCCGTGACGAACCGAAGCAACTGAAAGGGAGTGGAGGTTCAGGCTGCACTTCTCCAGCGGGTGAGAGTCCCGCACCGGTAATCGCCGGAGAGCCGGGTAGCAGGTCCACAGCGCACACAGAGATGGGTGCTGCTGAAGCTGGACGTCGAAAGCCTCTGCGGAGGGAGCAACAACGCGG
>QHVT01000020.1 GCA_003223645.1 Acidobacteriota bacterium
CATCGTCGCCATCGCCCATTCCATGCTCGTCGCGATCTACCACATGATTCGTGACAACAAGCCCTACCGTGAGCTCGGAGGGGACTGGCTCGACAAGCGTTCCGCCCAATCAAAAAGCAAAGCGCTCGTGAACCAACTCGAGCGTCTCGGCTACCGTGTCGAGCTCCTTCCAGCGCAAGCGTAGTCGCATGCGCTGAACATTCGCGTCGCGCTCGCCCCGCACGCATCTCTGCTGGCGGACCGACTTCGCGCCCGCCCGTTCGACGTGTATCTTTTCGCCCGGATGCTGTTTCGCAGCAGAATTGAGAAGCCGCCCCCTAATTCGTCCGGGCCGGGTTTCTTACTTCTGCCTTCTGCCTTCTGCTTTCTGCCTTCCGATCTCGTGGACAAACGAGCGTTCCACATGCCCATCACGTGACGAGCCGCTACAAGCGCTCGGTCCTACACCATCTCCAGTCGCCCCGCGATCTGGTGCCACTCCTTCTCGTTCGACGCGAACCCCACGATGCTGTCTTCCTTGAGATTGAGCACGACCGTCACCGTGAAGCCGGAGTGTTGCGAGAGATAGGAGACGAGATAGACCGAGTTCGCGACTTCGACGGCTGCGTACTCTTTCTCGTCGCCGCTCTTTCCCTTCGCCGGCCCGTCGAGAATGCGCCACGTCATCGTGCCGTCCCGGCGGAACTGATGTTCGTGCGTTTGATTCGCAACAGGCCCCGAGGTCCAGAACCAGCGCAGAGTTTGCCCGGCGAGCGCATTCATGTCTGCGATCGCGTGAAAAACGCGTGCCTGATTCAGCGCCGCACTTCGAGTCGCGTGCTCTCGAATCCTCTCCGCTTCGCGACGATGCGGTAGTCGAACGCGACGTTCGATCGTCCGCCGCCGAGCTCGCGCACCTCGAATCCGTCGTCGTTTTTCTTTGCGACGTAGAGTCCTCGGCAGTCACCTGCCGGAGTGAGGAACACCTGATATCCGGCGGCGGTGTTCACGGTGCTGCCGAACGTCGGATCGAGTTGTACGTGCGCGATTCCGTCGCCTAGTGACGCGCTGCCGAAGTCTTCGAACCAGTTCTCCGGACTCTCGATCGCGTAGAGCGCGACGACGCGTTTGTCCGGCAGCTCGACTCCCGCCGACTTCGCGCCGAGGACAAGGAGATTGCCGTTGATGCGGACGTCGCCGGCGACGTCGAGCTTCGCGGTCGGAGGATTGACGCCGATGCCGACGTTGCCGGGCGAGAGGATGATGTCGCCGTTGGCGAGGATCACGAAACGGTTGCGCTGCGCCGACGGCAGACTGAGATCGTCCTTGCGGATGATGAACGCGCCCGGAAGAACGTTGTTGCTGAGGAAGACGCCGTAGGAAGCCGCCTCGAGCGGATGCGTCGACTGCATGCGGATTCCGGTGACGGAACCGGAAATGGAGTCGAAGCCGACGTTCGATCCGATCTCGACCCAGCGGTTCACCGTGTTCGTCGCCAGCAGCGTTCCGCCCGTGCTCGAGTTGCCGGCCGTGGCTGTCGTTGCAGCGGTGAGCGAGCCGGTCGTGCTGATGCTGCCGTTCAGGCTGAGCGGCGTCGACACTCGCAGCGGCGTCGTGCTCGAGCCGTCGCCGGTGAGCGTCGCATCGTGACTGATGGATGCGAGACCAGCGGGACCTTGCGGACCCTCCGGCCCTTGCTCGCCCTGCGGGCCGGTTGCGCCCTGCGGACCTGCCGGTCCCTGATCTCCTTGTGGTCCCGCGGGTCCTTGCGGACCTTGTGTGCCTTGCTCGCCCTGCGGCCCGGTTGCGCCCTGCGGTCCCGTTGCGCCTTGAGAACCTTGCGGTCCCTCTGGACCCGCAATTCCCTGAAGACCTTGCGGACCGGCCGGCCCCTGCGGTCCCGTGATGTTCCAACTCAGCGCGACTTCTTTGTTCGTGCAATCCGCCGGCGACGTGACGCGTCGCAGATCGCCTTTGTTCGCGTCATAACACGCGTTGATCACCTGCGCCTCGGCCTGCGAAATGACGAGCAACGCCACCACGAACGCGGCAAACTGTTTCATGGCACCCTCCGTTGTCAGGTGATGGACCCGAACGGAGATATGCGTCCGCGCAAGGACTTTGTCAACGGACTCACACGCACGCGTGAGCGACGTTACGAGGCGCTGTGCGGCCGTTGTCAGCTCATGCGTCCAAGAACCTCCGCGAGCGCCGCGTCTTCGACCACCGGCTCGACGCCGATCTCGATCAGATCGTTCCAGCTCAGCGCGAACTGCAGCACCGCCGTCACGTCGTCGCTCTCAACGAGAGCGTAGCCCCCGCTGAAATCGGCGCGCGTCCAGCGGCCGAGCAACGTGGCGCCCGGCGGCGTCGGGCCGCCGGTGGCTTTGAACCGAGCGATCGCGGCGTCGCGCCCAGCGGAACGGATCTCGTACGTGACGATGTACTTCATAGCGCCTCCTTGTTGGCCCTGTCGGTGTAGGGCAGGTTTTCTAACCTGCCCCCCGGGAGGCAGGCTGGAAAGCCTGCCCTACACCGGGTCTGGAGCAACTACGAGGTGGTAGGCGGGTTGGATGGGCACGAAAAAAAGGCGAGGGGGGAGCTCCCCCTCGCCAACCGGGACTACGGACAACGGTGCTGACGTCGCGGCCGGAACGGGAGCGGCTCTGAGGTCGCCTTCCGTCTCTTTTCCGCGCTTCAGTTGCGTCGAATGTCTTCGACGTGCAGCACGAACTGGGCGCCGTCTTTTCGTTTGGCCAGGCGCTGCGCGATCGCGCAGATGTCGAGCGCGCTCAGCCCGACCTCGCGTGCTGGACGCGGACAGGTGCACCAGCGTACCGAGGCCATGACGCGGGAGATGAGGGACATCCTGAAGAGGGGCCGGGGTGGGGGGGGAGGGGTCCCGCCCCCCCACCTCCGGTGAATAGATTTGGTGGAAGCCGTTGCTGTGCGGGGGTAGGAAACCTCTCCCATCCGTCACTCCTATCAGTATGAGCACCACGCTGAAGGTTTATGTGAATGAAGATGACGCGCTGTTGTTCTGGAGCATTCCGCAACCGATTCCCGGCTGCCGCGGATTTGCGATCGAACGGAAGCGCAGGGTGGCGAATCAGCCGGAAGAACGAGCATTTCTGAATAACCGGACGGGGTTCGAGAACGAGAAGGTCGCCGCTCAGCCGAAGAAAGATCAGCCTGCGGTTCTGAAACCATCCACCGAGTGGCCTTTCCAGCGTTTCTCCTGGACGGATCACGACGCGAATACGGGGGATTCGGTCTCGTATCGAGTCGTTCCGGTCTTACGCGATTCCGCGGGGAAGCTGGTACTGGACGAGGGAAACGCCAGCCCCTTTAGCGACGAGAAGATTCTCGGCAACGCGCCCGACGCCCGCTTCGCGCCGTTCTTCAACCGCGGTTTCGTGATCTCGCAGTTCATGTCCCGTTTTCTTGCGGAGAATGGCCTCGACTTCAACAGCAAGACGGACATGACCAAGTTCAAGAAAGAGCTCGGCAAGAAAGAAACGCAGATCCGCCAGTTCCTGTCGGGTGATCTTCGCATTGCCCTGTTGGATCTCCTGGAAAGCGCGCACAAGGACGGCGGCGAGGTCTTTGGTGCTCTGTTTGAAGTGAGCGACGACGAGTTGATTGAGGCCCTCGCGAAGCTCGGAGAGAGAGCTCACATCGTTCTCGCGAACGGATCGATCACGGCGGCAAAGGGTGAGAGATCCGCGGCGGCGCGCAAACGCGATGAGAACGAGGAGGCGCGCGCCACGCTGAGAGCCGCGGGCGTCGACGTCACCCGAAAGGATCGTTTCATCTCCCCCGGCGCCCTCGGTCACAACAAGTTTCTCGTCATCACGGATAAGAACGGGAAACCGGCGATGGTCTGGACGGGCAGCACGAACTGGGCGACGACCGGCCTCTGCACGCAGGTCAACAATGGACTTCTGATCCGCGACCCCGCAGTGGCGAAGATTTATCGAAAGCAATGGCAGCGTCTGTTCGATGCGAAGAGCGGATTCGACGGCCTCGCCGAGGCGAACAGCACGCCGAAGCCCGCCGGAGACGACGTGATCGTCTGGTTCACGAGAGCCAGCGGCAGCACCGACCTCGAGGCATTGCAAGCCGAGGTGAAAAACGCAAAAGAGGGAATCCTTTTTCTGATGTTCATGCCTGGATCCGCGGGCTTATTCAGCACGGTCGCCGCACGCTCCGGCGATCCGAGTCTGTACGTGCGCGGAGTTGCGACGGAGCTGCCGAACGGTCAAGCGGATCCGAGCGTGGCCGACATCAATCTCGTCGATGGGGCGAACCACACCCCGATCCAGTTCGACATGATCCAGGCCCAAGGACTGAAGAATCCGATGGCGAGGTTCGTGGCGGAGGTCACCCGCAACCAATTCGTCGCGAACATCGGACACGCCATCATTCACAGTAAGGTCATCGTGATCGATCCGTTTTCAGACAACCCGGTCGTCATCGCCGGCAGCCATAACTACTCCACGACCGCCAGCACCAAAAATGATGAGAATTTCATCATCATCAAAGGCGACCGTGATCTGGCCGAGGCGTATGCCGTGAATGTCATGGGCGCGTTCGCTCATTACCGATGGCGCGCATTCGTCGGGAAGACAAAAAAGCCCTTCAACGGCCTGCGCGACAACGACACCTGGCAGGCACCCAAGCTGAAGGCAGAAGCGAACGAACTTCGATTTTGGGGCGTCTGAGCATCGAACGTCGTTGGTCGCGGACAGGGGATTCGAAGGCGTTTCGCATTCAGATGCCTTGCCTCACAACGCCCCCGCCCCGCCGCGCGAGACCGGCACTTTCACCGCCTCCGGCACGGGCAGAAAATCCTCCCCCGGATTGATGAACCGGTCCGTCTCGAAGTTGTACTGCCGGTCGTACAGCTGTCGATAGCGTCCGTTCGCCGCGAGGAGCTCGCTGTGGGTTCCACGCTCGACGATCTCGCCTCCTTCCAGGACGAGGATCTGATCGGCGCCGCGGATGGTGGAGAGGCGGTGGGCGATGACGAAAGTCGTTCGGCCGCGGCGTAACGCGCGCAATCCGTCCTGGATTTTTGCTTCGCTTTCGCTGTCGAGGCTGGACGTGGCTTCGTCGAGGATGAGGATTTGCGGGTTGGCGAGGATGGCTCGCGCGATGGCGATGCGTTGGCGCTGGCCGCCGCTCAACTTGATTCCGCGCTCGCCGATGATGGTGTCGTATTTTTTCTCGAGGGGGTCGACGAATTCGTCGACGTGGGCGATGTGGGCGACTTCGAGGACTTCGTCCATCGTGGCGTCGGGGCGGCCGTAGCGGATGTTCTCGGCAACCGTTCCGTCGAAGAGGAAGTTGTCCTGGAGGACGATGCCGAGGTGGGAGCGGTAGTCGTGGAGGCGCAGGCTCTCGAGGTCGCGGCTGTCGACGAGGACGCGGCCGCTCTTGGGGTGGTTGAATGTCATGACGAGGCTGATCAGGGTGCTCTTGCCGGAGCCGCTCGATCCAACGAGGGCGGTCGTGGTGCGCGCCGGTGCGTTGAAGGAGATGTGTTTGAGCACTTCCACGCCGGGGTCGTATTCGAACGTGACGTCTTCGAATGCGATATCGCCGCGGATGTCGCCCACCGGTTCGCGCGCCGCGTCCTCATCGAGCTCCGTGTGCATCTTCATGATCTCGCGGATTCGATCCAGACCCGCGAACGCCTCGGTGATCTGGGTTCCGATCGACGCGATGCTCATGATCGGCGCGGCGAGGAGGCCGGTGAAGAAGACGTACATGACGAAGTCGCCGAGGGTCATCGCGTGGGCGAGGATCGCGCGTCCGCCGACGAGCATCATGATCACGCCGACGACGCCGAGGATGATGGTGGCGAACGCGCTGACGGCGGAGACGGAGGTGATCGTCTTGGCGACGTTGCGGAAGAGGTTGTGCACGCCTTTCGCGAAGACGATATCTTCGCGCTTCTCGGTCGTGTAGGCCTTGACGACGCGGATGCCGCCGAGGCTCTCGCCGAGGCGGCCGGTGACCTGCGCGTTGATCTCGCCGCGCTTGCGGAAGAGCGGACGCACACGCTTGAACGTGAACGCCATCCCAGCGCCGAACAGCGCCAGCGTGACGATCGTGATGAGGGTCAGCTTCCAGTTCAGATAGAAGAGGACGAACAGCGCGAGGAAGGCGGTGACGATGCCGCCGATCAGCTGTACGAGCCCCGTGCCGACGATGTTTCGGATGCCTTCCGCGTCGCTCATGATGCGCGAGATCAGGATGCCGGACTTCGTCGAATCAAAGTACGCGACGGGGAGCCGCAGCACGTGTTCTTCGACGCGCTTGCGCATCTCGGTGATGGCGCGCTGCGCGGCGACGCCGAGGATTTGCGAGAGCGCGAACGACGTCGCGGCCTGCACCAGCGTTGCGATGATCGCCGCGAGCGCGAGCAGCGGCAGCAGCTCGCGGCGCCCCTTGCCGATCACTTCGTCGATCAGATACTTCGACGTCGCGGGAAGCACGAGGCCGGAGATGCGGCTCACCAGCATCAGCGCGAGTCCGATCCCGAGCCGTCCGCGCCGCTCCCAGACGAGATCGCGCGCTTCGCGCCACACTTCATCGAGCTTGAGCTTCTTCTTTTTCGCCTTTTCGTCGGGCATCAGGCGGCGATGATACGTCGAGCGTGAGGGGCGTGCGGTGGAGCGGCGGCCGGCTTGAACGCCGGTGAAACAGTTTTGCCACGAGCGTGAGGCGTTCGGCGGCCGAGGGCGGCCGCCGCTCCACAGGTTTCGCGAGCGTGAGCGCGGCGCATGAATGCCATGAATGAATTCACATTGATTGTGCGCATGGTGACCCATAGTCTGAGAACGTGAAGACGATCGGCTCAGGCACAATTGGATTAATCGGCGGCATCGGTCCGGAATCGACGGTCGATTACTACCGCCTCATCGTCGCCGCGCGTCCCGGCGCGTCGGTCGTGATCAACAGCGTCGACATGAAGCGCGTCCTCGGCCCGATCGCCTCCGGCGATCTCGACTCGGTCGCGCAATATCTCGCCGACGAAGTGCAGCGGCTCGCGCGTGCGGGTGCGGACTTCGCGGCGATCACGGCAATCACCGCGCACATCGTCTTCGATCGCGTTCGCGACGCGTCGCCGATTCCGGTCGTCAGTCTGCTCGACGCCGTGCGCGATCGCGTGCAGGCGTCGGGCTGGACTAAAGTCGGGTTGATCGGAACGCGCTACACGATGAGCGGCACGTTCGTTTCGGATGTGTTCTCGCAAGCCGGCATCGCGATCGTCACGCCGGATACAGACGAGCAGACGTACATTCACGACAAGTATTTCAACGAGCTGGTGCGCGGCATCATCGATCCGCAGACGCGCGACGGAATCGTACGCGTCATCGATCGCATGGCGGCGCGCGACGCGATCGAGGCGCTGATCATCGGCGGCACGGATTTCTCGCCGATGCTGCGCGCCGTCGCGAATCCGCCGGTGCCGTTTCTCGACGTGACGAAGATCCACGTCGATCGACTGATGGAGCTTTCGCAATGACGAATGCAGAACTGAACGATGCGTGGCGCGTGATCACCACCGCGAACATCGCCGACGCCTGCATCCGCCTCGGCGCCTCGTTCTCGATCGCGCCGACGATCGTGCGGCCGCTGTTCGCGGGCGCGCGCTGCGCGGGACGCGCGTTGCCGGTCCGGCACTTCGGCAGCGTCGACGTGTTCCTCGACGCGATCGACGTCGCGGAAGCGGGCGACATCCTGGTGATCGACAACGACAACCGTCAGGACGAAGGATGCATCGGCGATCTCACGGTCATCGAAGCCGCGACTGCCGGCATCGCGGGCGTGGTGTTGTGGGGATGTCATCGCGACACGGAGGAACTGTTGTCGATCGCGCTGCCGGTCTTCAGCACCGGCAGCACGCCGGTTGGACCGCGCGGCGTGCGCGAGCGGACGTCGAGTGGATGCACGTTCGGCGGATTTGACGTCGAGCGAAACCACATCGTGTTCGCGGACGCGGACGGCGTGTTGTTTGTCGACGACGCGAACGTGCGCGCGGTGATCGAGTCCGCTACATCAATTAATGTGACGGAGCAACGGCAAGCCGAGGGGGTGCGGGCGGGGGTGAGCCTGCGGAGGCAATTCGGTTGGGACGCGTATCGCGAGGCGCGCAAACAGAAGCCGGGAACCACGCTGCGCGAGCATCTCGCGCAGCGTGGCGGTGCGATCGAAGTGTGAAGCGTTGATTTGGGGTTGTGGTGACCGCTGCCCGCAGCGGTCACAGCGCCGCCTGTGGCGGCGCCAGCGGCGCTTTGCGCCGCCGCGACCGCTGAGGGCAGCGGTCGCCACGTAGTGCACTATGGCTCGATGCGCATCACGCGCACCGATGGCGCTGGTGCGCGATCAGTTGCAGGCGGCCTGAAGCAACTTCAGGGTAGGGAACTGCGTCGCTCGCGCAACTCCTTCTTGGGAGATTCGCGATGGTCAACTGCATAGGCCCGAAGAACGACGACTACGACAAAGACCGGATCATCAGCAACGCGCGATTCGATTACAAGCCGGAGCTGATCTGCTACTGCAAGACCGAGGACGACGTCAAAGTCGCGATTGCGAGAGCGACGCTCCAGACTCCTTTTCCGGGCATTCGCATTCGGGCCGGCGGTCATCACCATGAAGGGATGTGCTCGGGCAACGACGTGATGATGATCGACGTGTCGAAAATGTGCTCGATCAGCATCGACACGAGCACCGGGATCACAACGGTCGGTGCGGGCGCGAAGAACGGGGACGTCTACGAGGAGCTGTGGAAGGCCATTCCGTCCAGGGTCTTCCCGGGCGGCGGCTGCGGAGACGTGCGCGTCGGCGGCTTTCTTCAGGGCGGTGGTTGGGGGCCATACTCGCGCCTCCTCGGGATGGGATGCGATCGCGTCGTCGGCTTCCGTATCGTCCTGGCCGACGGCGAAATTCTGGACGTGGACCAAAACGATCTCGATCCGAGGAAGAAGCTTCTCTACTGGTGCGTCCTCGGCGCCGGCGGCGGAAATTTCGGAGTCGTGACGCAGTATCGAATCAAGGCGGAGCACATCCCGGGTCCGCTCTCGACATTCACCGTCTCCTGGGACCACCCGGAATATCGCATCGCCGTGATGGAGGAGTGGCGCAAGAACTTCTTAGGCTCGTCCAATCAGCACCAGACGTCCTTCTGCCGCGTATCGACTCCGAGCGACGTCGACCCGCCGGTGCTCATCGGCGGCAACTGCTTCGGCGGCGCAAATGAGGTCGTGCACCTTCTCGAGAGCTTGCTGCCGAAGACGATCTCCACGGCATCCTCGATTCGTGTCGACCCGGTGCACGCATTCAGGCGGACCGGGTTCACGCATCCCGAATATCAACCCGGACCTCCGCCGGCCGCGTTGAAAGCCGTCGGTGCGGGCACGCCGAACCTCGCGGACACCTGCGCCGGCACTCCGTTTCCGCACATGGTGTCGTCGTGCTTCCCCACGGACAAGTTCGGCGAAGTGGCGATGGTGGATCTCGCGAACTACATCGCGGGCTCGAAAGAGGAGCGGAAAGCCCGCCGCTATCTCAGCCTGCATGCGATGGGCGGCGCGATCGACGACAAGAGCAAGGACAAGGTGAATTGTTTCCCCTGGCGTCATAAGCCATTCATGCTCCAGTACCAGGCGTGGTGGGCGGACCCGAAAGACAAGGCCCTCGGCGACGACTGTATGAAATGGCTGCGGGTCATCCGCGACCAGATGCGCAAGAACACATACACCGAAGGGTCGTTCATCAACTTCCCCGACGCCGAAATCAAACTGGAGGACTATTACGGCAAAGACACCTTCGGACTGCTGAAGAAGTTCATCGAGAACTACGACGGGAAGGGTGTCTTCAACTTCCCGATGGGCATTCCACGACCCCCACAACCATGATCACGGCTCGACACGCATCACGCGCACGCTCTCGAGCGGCACTTTCTCGTTGCGCTTTCCGTCATCCGTCCACGCCTCCCATCCGCCATTGGCGATGAAGTGAAACGCGCCGTGCGCGAGGGTGCCGAGGGTGACGTCGGTCATGGACGCGTGATTCGCGGCGAGCGTGGTGACGCGGTCGATGCCGATGCCGTCGCCGCGCAACGCGAGGCGCAGCACGCGGATCGGATTCGCGCCGTTCTGCACGGCGATGAGCGTTCGGTCATCGGCGAGATAGATGCCGTCGACGCCGAGGAGTGAGACCGTGTCGGGAGTGTCGAGGGGAGTGATCTCGCGCGACTTGCGATCGATCGCATACAGGCCGTTCGAATAATCGGAGACGTAGAGATAGCGGCTCGTCGCGGCGAGTCCCTGCAGCGACGCGAACGCGCCGCGCGCGAACGGCGTGAGCCTGCCGCCTTCGACGTGAAACACGATCGGGCTCGAGCCGTCGCTGACGAACACCTCGCCGTCGGCGGCGAGCGTGACGTCTCCGAAGAGATGCTTCTCCTTGTCGTTTGGACGCAGCGTTGCGAGCACGCGTCCGCTGCGCAGATCGAGTTTCACCAGCGCGGCAGTGTCGCGATCCGCTTCGCGGAATCCGTCGACCTGAGGCAGCGACGACGTCGCGACCCACAGCACGCCGCGTTTCGCGTCGACGGCCATTCCGAACGCGCCGCGATCGAGGTTCGATGCGAACGTCGATGCGTGTCCGTCGCGATCGATCGCGAAGATCTTGCGCGCGTGCACGCCGCTGACGAAGAACCGCTCGCGCTTCGCGTCGAACGCGAGCCCTTCGCCGATGATCCCTTGCTCATCGAGCGTGAACACGTCCTTCGGCGCGCCGGCGGGTTTTGCGTTGGACGCAAACCGCTCCGTGATCGCGGCGAAGCGCGGCGAAGATGCGATCGCCGCCAGCTCGGGCTGCTTCTGCGGGTTGTACACGAATCCCATCTCCGCGATGCGCTCGAGGATCGCCAGCGCGTCGTCGGTCGCGCCGCTCATCGCCTGCGCGATCGCGAGCTGATACTGCAGCGTCGGATGCTTCGGACGCAGCGCCGCGGCCGCGCGCGCCTTCTCCAGAAACAACGCGGCGTTCTTCGCGCGATACGCGTCGAGCGCTTCGCCCTGCAGTTTGCGCGACTCGGTGACAGGGTCGACGGTTTGCGCGAGCAGCAGCAGCAGAATCAGCGGCTTCATGCGCCGGAGTCTGCCACGCGATTGGCTCCCTCATTGCTTCGAAATGGTGTCAGGAGAACGACATGCCTGAAAAAGAAACACTGCGGCGAGCAGCAGCAGACAAGCGCGCCGGAAAGTCTGCATCCACGCAGGCCGGTGAGTTCGTGCGCGAAGAGATGGAGCACATCCGCCACGGCAAGCACGGCGCACGGTCGGCGAAGCAGGCCATCGCAATCGGATTGTCGCAAGCGCGACGCTCCGGCGTGAAGCTGCCTCCGCCCGAGAAAGGCGAGGCCTCGGCGCAAGCACGCAAAAGCGCGAAGTCGGCGTTGAAGCGCAGCGGCAAGAAGGTCTCGGCGAAACGGTCGCGCGCAGCCGAGAGCGCGCTGAAACGCGAGCCGCGCGCGGCCGCGTCGCACAAAGCGCTCTCGCGTCAGGCGCGAACCGCGGCGAAGAAGCGCAGCGCAAGCTCACGTTCGGCGGCCGCGAAAAAAGCCGCTCGTACACGCGCCCGTCGCGCGGCATAATCCGCGTCCGTGTAGCGGCAGGCTTCCAGCCTGCCGGCGAAAGGAGAAGGATCATGCCGACACGAACAGCAGATGCCGTCTGGCGCGGAGGATTGCGCGACGGTAACGGAACCGTGCGCACTGCGAGCGGAGTGCTCGACAGTCAGTATTCATTCAGCACGCGATTCGAGAACGGAGCGGGGACGAATCCCGAAGAGCTCATCGGCGCCGCGCACGCCGCGTGCTTCTCGATGGCGCTCTCGGCCGGACTCGAGCGCGCCGGCCACAAAGCCGACAGCGTCGAGACCAACGCGAAGGTCACGTTTGAGAAAGTAGGCGAGGGCTTCGCCATCACCCGCATCGATCTCGAAACGAAAGCCTCGGTGCCGGGCATCGACGACGCCGCGTTTCAGGAGCAGGCCGAAAAGGCGAAGGCCGGCTGCCCGATCTCGAAGGCGCTGGCCAGCGTGCCGATCACATTGAAGGCGACGCTGGGGTAGGACCGGTTTTCCAGCCGGTCCTCCGGGTGGCAGGCTGGAAAGCCTGCCCCACACCTTCCTCAGCAGATCCTCAGCGTCCGCTCAGGACATCCCTCCTCCACTCGAGGTAGAACTTCATTCCGTCCCTCGCATCCTCGGGTATCCTGAAGCGCTTTTTTTGAGGTTTGCGGACATATGAAGAAACGAATGTTGCTCATGCTGGCGATTGTGATCGCGGTCGTCGCGATTCTCGGGTTCGTCAAGTACCGGCAGATCAGCAGCGCGATGGCGCAGCAGGGAAACTTCCAGCCTCCGCCGGAGACGGTCACGAGCATTGTCGCGACGCAGGACACGTGGGACACGAAGCTCAGGGCGATCGGCACGGTCGTGGCCGTCAACGGCGTCACCGTCAGCGCCGACATGCCGGGCGTCGTCGAACAGATCTCGTTTCAGTCCGGCCAGCATGTACATAAAGGTGAGCTCCTGGTGCGACTCGATGCGAAGCAGGAGCGCGCGCAGCTCGTCGCCGCCGAGGCGCAACGCGACCTGTCGAACGTAGAGCTCACGCGCGCGAGAGGGATGCTCGAGTCGAAAATCGTCGCGCAGGCGGTGTACGACAGCGTGGCCGCGCAGGCGAAGCAGGCCGAGGCGAGAGTGGGGGAGATCCGCGCGACGATTCAGCGCAAAACGCTCCTCGCTCCGTTCGACGGGATTCTCGGCATCCGCCAGATCAACCTCGGGCAGTATCTCGCCGGCGGCGCGCCGATCGTCACGCTGCAGTCGCTGCATCCGGTGTATGTGCGTTTCACCGTGCCGCAGCAGGAGATGGGAGCGCTGCGCGTCGGCAGCACAGTCGAAGTGACGTCGGACGCGATGGGCGGCGCGACCGAGATGGGACGCATCACCGCGATGGAGTCGCTCATCAATGAAGCGACGCGCAACGTGGACGTGCAGGCCATCTGCGACAACCGTTCCGAGCGCCTGCGCCCCGGCATGTTCGTCGAGGCGCAACTCGCCCACGGAACGAAGCAGACCGTCGTAATGCTGCCGACGTCCGCGATCGCGTACGCACCCTTCGGCGACTCCGTCTTCATCATCGAAGACGTGAAGAGCCCCGACGGCAAGAAGACCTACAAAGGCGTGCGCCAGCAATTCGTAAAACTCGGCGGCTCGCGCGGCGATCAGGTGGCGGTGGTGACCGGCGTGAAGCCGGGCGAAGAAATCGTGACCTCGGGCGTCTTCAAACTGCGGCCGGGGGCGGCCGTCGTGGTCAACAACTCCGTGCAACCGGCGAACAGCTCGAATCCCCAACCCGCGGATAGCTAGACAAATGAAGGCAGAAGGCAGAATGCAGAAGGCAGAAGTAAGAACCGAGGTTCGAGGTTCGAAGTTCGAGGTAGGAATTCAGAGTTTCTTCATTCGTACCTCGAACTTCGAACCTCTGTTTTTGTCTTCTCACTTCTGCCTTCTGCCTTCTGCCTTCATCTCGGATCGCACATGAAACTTACCGATCTCTTCGTCCGCCGTCCCGTCCTCGCGATGGTCGTCAATCTGGTGATCCTGATCGCCGGGTTGCAGTCCATCCGCACGCTCATCGTGCGCCAGTTTCCGCGCAGCGACATGGCCAACGTCGTCGTCACGACGGCGTACGTCGGCGCGAACGCGGATCTCGTGCGCGGCTTCATCACCGCGCCTCTCGAGCGCTCCATCGCCGGCGCGGACGGCATCGACTTCCTCGAGTCGTCGAGCGCGCAGGGCATCAGCACCATCACCGCTCACCTCAAACTCAACTACGACACCAACGCCGCGCTGACGCAGATCCAATCGAAGGTCGCGCAGGTGCGCAACCAGCTCCCGCCGGAAGCGGAAGCGCCGATCATCGACCTGCAAACCAGCGACAGCCAGTTCGCCGCCGCGTATCTCGGCTTCTCGTCGAAAGACCTCGACCAGAACCAGATCACCGACTATCTGACGCGCGTCGTGCAGCCGAAGCTGAGCGCGATCAGCGGCGTGCAGCGCGCGTCGATCTTCGGCGACCGCACGTTCGCGATGCGGGTCTGGCTCAAGCCGGAGAAGATGGCCGCACTCGGCATCGCGCCTTCGAAGGTTCGCGACGCGCTCGCGGCGAACAACTACCTCTCCGCTCTCGGTTCGACGAAAGGCTCGATGACGAGCGTCAATCTCGTCGCGAATACCAACCTGCAGACGCCGGAAGAGTTCAAGCAGCTCGTCCTGCGTGAAGAGAACGGCACGGTCGTGCGCCTCGGCGACATCGCCGACGTCGTCCTTGGCGCCGAAACGTACGAGCAGGAAGTCAACTTCAACGGACAGACCGCGGTGTTCATCGGCATCTTCACGCTGCCGACCGCGAACACGCTCGACGTCATGAAGCGCGTGCGCGAGGCGCTGCCCGAGATCCAGGCGCAGCTTCCCGCCGGCATGACCGCGGGCGTGCCGTACGACTCGTCGGTCTACATCCAATCGGCGATCGACGAAGTGCTCAAGACGCTCGCCGAAACGCTGGTCATCGTCATCATCGTCATCTTCCTTTTCCTCGGGTCGATCCGCGGCGTGATCATCCCCGTCGTCGCGATCCCGGTGTCGCTCGTCGGCGCCGTCTTCCTGATGGCGGTGTTCGGCTTCACCATCAATCTCCTCACGCTGCTGGCGATCGTCTTATCCGTCGGTCTCGTCGTCGACGATGCGATCGTCATGGTCGAGAACGTCGAGCGGCACCTGCACATGGGCAAGACGCCGTTCCAGGCGGCGATGGACGCCGCGCGCGAGCTCATCGCCCCGATCATCGCCATGACCATCACGCTCGCGTGCGTGTACACGCCGGTCGCGCTGCAGGGCGGTCTCACCGGCTCGCTCTTCCGCGAGTTCGCGTTCACGCTCGCCGGCGCGGTCATCATCTCCGGCATCGTCGCGCTGACCTTGTCACCAATGATGGGCTCGAAGCTGCTGCGCGCGGGCGACACGGAGCGCGGCTTCGCCGGCTTCATCAACCATCGGTTCGACAAACTGCGCGCGGCGTATACGCGCGTGCTCGGCGGCACGCTGCGCTTCCGGCCGGTGATGATCACGCTCTGGCTGATCGTCATGCTGCTGATCGTGCCGTTCTACATGTTCTCGCAGAAAGAGCTCGCGCCGACGGAAGACCAGGGCTTCATCTTCGGCATCATCCAGGCGCCCGCGAACTCGACGATCGATCAGACGAAGCTGTTCGCGAGTCAGGTGCAGAGAGTCTACGAATCGATTCCTGAACATCGCGCGACGTTCCAGATCGTGTTCCCGACCGGCGGCTTCGGCGGCATGATCGTGGCGCCGTACGATCAGCGGAAGCGGGGCATTCAGCCGATCCAGATGGAGGCGTCGATGAAGTCGGGAGCGATTCCCGGCTTGCGCGTGATCCAGCTCGTGCCGCCGTCGCTGCCCGGCAACCAGGGATTCCCGGTCGACCTCGCGATTCTCTCGACCGCGGAACCGGCGCAGCTCGCCGAGTTCGCGAATCAGCTCGTGCAGAAGGCATTCACGAGCGGCAAGTTCATGTTCGCCGACACCGATCTCAAATTCGATCAGCCGCAGGCGAAAGTCGTCTTCGATCGTGACAAGCTGCGCTCGCAGGGTGTCGACATGGCACAGGCCGGACGCGATCTCTCCACGCTCCTGAGCGGCGCGTTCGTCAATCGGTTCAGCATTCAGGGACGCAGTTACAAAGTCATCCCGCAGCTCAAGCGCAGCGAGCGGCTGACACCGGATCAGCTGACGCAGATCTACATCAGCGGTCCGAACGGAAAACTCGTTCCGCTCTCCACGTTTGCAACGCTGCAGACATCGACCGAGCCGCGCGACCTCAAACGCTTCCAGCAGCTCAACGCCGTCCGCATCCAGGGGGCGATCCCGCCGGGCGTCTCGCTCGACACGGCGCTCAAGTATCTCGAAGACGAAGCGCACAAGATCCTGCCGCGCGGCTACACGCTCGACTACGCCGGCGAGTCGCGCCAGCTTCGCACCGAAGGCACGAAGTTCTTCGGCGTCTTCCTGCTCTCCGCGATCCTCATCTATCTCGTCCTCGCCGCGCAGTTCGAGAGCTTCCGCGATCCGTTCATCATCCTCGCCGGCTCCGTTCCGCTCGCACTCGCCGGCTCGCTCCTCTTCTCCTTCCTCGGCCTGACGTCGATCAACATCTACAGCCAGGTCGGACTCATTACCCTGGTCGGACTCGTCTCGCGCAACGGCATCCTCATCGTCCAATTCGCGAATCACCTGCAGGAAGAAGGACACGACAAACTCTCGGCCGTCCTCGAAGCGGCGGGCACCCGCCTCCGCCCGATCATGATGACGACCGCCGCGACGGTCATGGGCCACCTCCCCCTCGTCTTCGCCAGAGGCCCCGGCGCCGGCGCGAGAAACAGCATCGGCATCATGCTCGTGACCGGAATGATCATCGGGACCTGCTTCACCCTCTTCGTTGTCCCGTCGATCTACGTCCTCGTCGCAAAGACGCGCACGCCCGCCGCGACGCCGGTGACGGAGGATGAGGAAGCCGAAGGCGAATTGATCGTGGGAACGGCGTAAGAATCGATTGTGGACTGCGGCAGCTACGCTGCCGCTTTCGTACACGTGCCCCGGCCCGCGCCCAATGGCCTTCCCTTCAGGACTCACAACCCCTCATCCGGCCTTCGGCCACCTTCTCCCCGCAAGCGGGGCGAAGGGCAACAATTCAATGCACTCTTTATGTTGCCCCTCGCCCCGCTTGCGGGGAGAGGGTGGCGCGCAGCGCCGGGTGAGGGGGCGTGCCTGCTTCAGTGAACGCCATTGCTCCCGCGCCCGGGCGGGCGGGGCATCTCCCTCCAATTCGGCACAGCCGTCTCGTTGGATTTGTGCGGTTGCGAAACGAGTTGATGATCGTGACGGCTTTCTGATCACGGCGTATCCAACCGATGCCATCAAGGAAGGCACGCGCATATGGACAAAGTGAGAGTGTTCTACGATCGCGAAGGAGAGACGCTCACCGTCTGGTTCGATGACCCTGCGACGGAGTCTGTAGCCGAAGAGACCGGTGAGGACGTGGTCTTGATCAAGAATGCGGCCGGTCGTGTCATCGGATTCGAGAAGCTTCACTTCGTCGCCAGCGATCCGCACCATCTGGACGTGACGCTCGAACGCGTCGGCGCTTAGATTTACGTTCGCGCGGCCCTCCCGGATTTATCAAATCCCCTCCTTTCTTTTTTTCATCGCCTCATACGTCTGCCTGCATTGCAGCGACGTACATCCGTGCATAACCCGGTACCCATGACGATGAAAAAGAAAGGACACCTATGAAACTCTCTCGTCTCAATCGACGTCTGGCCGGCGCACTGCTGTTAGGAGCGCTGGTCTTCGTCCCGCAGGCCCTGGCCTCCAGTCACCGCGAGGCGCTCGCGATCCTCAATGAACCGTGCGCCGACAATACCGACACCTACGCCTGGGTGTCGAACAGCACGCACGACAAGCTGTACCTGATCATGGATTTCAACCCGCTCCACGAGCCGGGGCAGGGAAATCAGGGCTTTCGCGCGTGTAACGGATACCGCTACGAGTTCCACATCGGCAAAGGCGCCAATCTGAAGGACGAAGCGGTCTATCGCATCGAGTTCAAGAACACGCTCAATCCCGAAGCGGCGCCGAGCGCGACGGATCCGCTGGGCGGCGGCAACGAGCTGTTGTGGCAGCTCACCGGCGGCACCGAGACCATGACGATTACCCGCGTCGTGGCGCCGGGACAGCCGAATCCCACCGTGCTGGCCGCGGACGTCACGGTGCTCCCGAACAATCACGGCCCGCAGACCGATCGCCTCATCTACGGCCTCGGCCCGTTCAAGGGCTACGACTCCGGCGATCCGTCGAGCCGCGATACCGGTCTCTATGACCAGAATTTCATCGACACTTTCATTCACAATTTGTCCAACGGCGGACGCGTGATCGCCGGACAATTCGACGATCCGTATCAGCTCGACGAGAAAGGAATTTTCGATCTGGTCAACCTGGGCCGAGGCGATCTGGGTGGCATTCAGGGCGCGCGCAACACACCGATTGAAGACGTGTTCACCGGGTTCAACATCTTCTCCATCGCGCTCGAGATTCCGACGGGCGAGCTCTTCCCGAATGGCATTCCCCACAATGGACAGTTGATGCAGAACACGACCGACAGCCTGCTGCGCGTCTGGGCCAGCATCAGCCGCCAGGCGGTTCAGACCGTCGACCCGACGAATATCGTGACCGGCGTCCGCGGCTCAGGCAATTACGTGCAGGTCGGCCGCAATGCGCTGCCGCTCTTCAATGCCGGATTCGTCGGAACACAGCGACAGACGCTTTATCTCCACACCGATCCGATGAAGGACGTCACGCGCTTCGGCGCCGACGTGCTGTTCCCCGTCCTCGTCCGCGATCTCGAGGCCCTCGGCATCTATAAAGCGCTCGGCGTTCCGGCCAGCGCCGTCACCACCCTCAAGGGACCGCGGCTCGACATCATCAACGCGATCAACCTCGGCCGCCCGATTCCTATCGCCGACGGCTCGACCGGCGACGTCATTACGCTCGACGCGGCGGTCGACTCGTCGTTCCCCAATGGCCGACGGCTGGGCGGCGGCACCGCGCCTAACAAGCATCAGGTCAACGTCAATACCGTACTGATCAGCCTCATCGCAGCCGGCGATCCGGCCGCGGGCCTCGGCAAGGGCGTCGAAGTCAATGACAAGGACTTCCTGCCGCGCTTCCCGTTCCTCGCGCCCGCGCATCAGGGGCTCTTGCAGGGACACGGCGGCACGAATGTTCCGACGCAACCGACGCCCCCCAACCCGAATCTGCCGCAGCCGTGATTAGGAGAACATCATGAAGAAATTTGTCTGCTCGATTGCCCTCGTTCTCGCGGCCGGCGCGTTCGCACAGCAGCGGCGCGCAGTGCCGACCGACAGTTTCGCCTCCGACAGCCAGACCATTCCCGTCATGGCCAACAATCCCGGAATCGGCGGCGCCGTATTTCAGACGTATGTCGCATTGCTCAATCCGACCGCGTCCGCGTTTTCGATCGACGTCAATCTCTATGATCCGGCCGGAACGAAGCGCGCGGCCACGATTACGCTCGCGGCGGGAGAATTGAAGACGTACAACAACTTCCTGTCCGAAGTGTTCAATTACAACGGCGGGGGCGCCGTGACGTTCAAGTCCGCGGCCGGAAATCGCTTCATTGTGAACGCCGAGGTGCGCACCGCCGGCTCGCGTTACAGCACGCCCGTACCGGCGCTCGAATTCGCCGGCTCGAATTCCCGCTCCTTCAGCGCCGGCATCACCGTCGACTCGAATTCGCGCACGAACGTCGGCTGCTTCAATCAGGCCGGCGTCGCGAACACCGTGAAGGCGACGGTCTACGACAACAGCGGCAAACAGACCCTCGGCACGGCGACGCTCAATCTCGCCGCCAACGGCTGGGGCCAGACGTCGATCAACGCGATCGTCAGCGGCGGCTACGTCGTCTTCGAGCCCGAAGACTCCGCCGTCTGCTACGCCGTCGTCGTCGATAACAGCACTAACGACGGCCGCTTCATCTCCGCCGCCGAATACAAGCCGTAATTCACTTTCATCGAAGCCGGAGGCGTCCAAGCGCCTCCGGCTTTTTGCTGTGCTGTGGATTCGATTACGAGATTGAGCTGCTGATCCTCTGCACGAACCAATACAGTCCCACCGCCGCAATCAACAGCGATCCCGGAATCACGATCCGCTGCCGGTACCACGCCTTCTTGCGGAACCACACCCCCACCAGTAGAAAAGCCGTGAGGATGACGGTCAATTGCCCGAGCTCCACGCCGGCGTTGAACGCGAGCAGCGCCGGGACGAATTCGGAGCGGGGGAGTCCGATGTCGGTGAGGACGCCGGCGAAGCCCATGCCGTGCAGGAGGCCGAAGCAGAAGACGACGAGCGGACGCCACGCGTGCAGCTTCGACGTGAAGACGTTTTCGACGGCGACGTAGACGATCGAGAGGGCGATGAGCGGCTCGACGATGCGCGGCGGAAGCGAGACGACGCCGTAGGCGGTGAGCGCGAGCGTGATGGTGTGCGCGATCGTGAATGCCGACACCTGCCACAGCACGGCGCGCAGTTGGACGGCCAGCAGGAAGATGCCGAGGACGAATAGGACGTGATCGAGGCCGCGCGGAAGGATGTGCGTGTAGCCGAGGGCGAGATAGGTTTGGATGATGCGCCAGCGGGTTTGCGGGATCACGGAGCGGTCGAGGACGAACGCCTCGCTTGTTTTTCCGTTCTCGATCCATTGGCGCGCGACGCCGGAGCGGCCTTCGTTGCGCAGTGCGAGCATGAAGTAGGGAATCGCGTCATCGGCGAACGTGAAGCGCGACACGCCCGTGGGCGTGCGGCCGGAAAGGATGACGCGCGCGACCCACGACTTGCCGTTCACGCCGTCGATGATGCGGCTGTTCGGAATGACGCGGCGTCCGTCGAAGAAGATACGCGCGCTGTCGATCGCCGCGTGCGGCGAGCCGTGCTCGCGATCGACGGTGAAGTCGATCGAGTAAGTGCCGTCGCGATGGAACGCCGCGTTGACTTGCGTCAGGCCGAGCTCGTGCGCGAAAACAGGAGCGGCGAGAAAAACGAGCAGCGGAAGCAGGCGGCGGACGTTCACTTCGCCAGTTCGAACGTCATCGAGGCCCACCAGCTTTCCCAATCAGCGCCGCTGTCTTTCGGCGCCGGCTCCATGTGCACGGCTTTTACCAGCCAAAAGCCCGCGCGCGGGAGCTGCAGCGACGCGCGTCCGCGCTTGTCGCTGCGCGCGCGTACCGCATGCTCCGGATCGTCCTTGCTCATCGCGATGATGAGGACGTTCGACAGCGGCTTTCCGTGGAACAGGATCGTCACCGGGATCTCGCCGCCCGCGTGCAGCGCGTACGGGTTCTTGTGCGGCACGAGCTCGAGCGTGAAGCCGAGCGGTGTCTCGAATCCTGTCGACGCATCGCCGGTTGCGAGCAGCGATTTCGCGCAGCGATAGAAACGCTCGCGTCCTTCGATGTTCGTCTGTCCGCTCTTCGCGCGCTTCTCGATGATCGATTCGAGTCCTTCATCGCGCAGATAGTTTTCGAACTTGACCGCTTCCTGCGTGAGCGGCGTCGGATTGCTTTGATAGCCGATCCAGTGCAGTCCCGGCTCGTTGATGCGCATCAGGCCCGCGGGCTCGCTGCCGGGTTGTCCGATCATCGGACTGTCGCCTGCGCTCCCTTTCGCGATGAAACGCTCGACGTATGACGGAATGCGCGGCACCGGATCGCCCTGCATTTTCTGTCCGACGCGCAGCCGCGCGCTGACGATCTGTCCCGCCGCCGGACGAAACGTCGACGGCTCGATCCAGAAATCATGGGCGAGCGCGGCGGGAGCGGCGCAGAGAAGGAGAGCGAGCGTGAATCGTTTCACGTTCAATTTACGAGGAACGCGCTTGATCGGATTGCACTGTGGAGCGGCGGCCGCCCCCGGCCGCCGAGAAGGGTCGTGCCGCTCGATGCGCATGATGTTTTTCGGCGCCCGAGGGCGGGCGCCGCTCCACAGGGCGTCGCGAGTGATGCGGTCAGTGCAGCAGCACCACGTCCGACGAATCGACAACGTGCGAGATCACCGCGTGCGTGCCGCTCGCGTTCCACGCGTAGTCGAGGATCGATCCCTCGCTGAAGTGCGTGAGGCGGCGCGGCGCTCCGCCGTCCGCCGATTGCAGCCAGAGATCGGCGACGCCGTTTTCCACGGCGACGAACGAGATCGTTCTTCCGTCGGGGAGGAAGCGGAACGCGCCGCCTTTGACGTTCAGCGTCGTCACCTTGCCGCTATTCGCGTCGATCATCGCAAGCGACGATTTCAGCGAATCTACTGGTGAGTAAGAGCAGACGATCCGCCGTCCGTCCGGCGACATCGAGGCGTCGTGCGCGCGTGCGTCCGTCAGCGCGATCGCGCGCCCGCCCGATGCCGGCACGCGATACACCTGCATCAGCGAGTCGCCGATGCCGGTGAAGAGAATCGATTTTCCGTCGGGGGTGTAGCGGACGTATTCGAGCATGCTCGCGCTCGTGGCGATTTGTTTCTTCGGCCCGCCGCCGAGCGGCATGACCCAGAGTCCCCACGTGTTCGTTTTCTGATTGAGCGTCGCCCACGCAAGTTGTTTCGAGTCGGGCGACACCGAGAAGTCGCCGTCGCGCGGACCGCTCGTCACCTGATGTCGATCGCTGCCGTCCGCGCGCACACTCCAGATCGTGTAGTTGCGCGGCGACCCCGCGAGGTACAGGACGCGCGATCCGTCCGGTGTCGCCAGCGGATACGCCTCCGAGGATGCATCGTCGGTGAGTCGCATCGGCGCGTGGTCGGGCTGCATCGTCCAGAGATCGGGCTTGCCGTCGGTCGTCGACGTGTACACGACGCGATCGCCGGCCCAGCCGACGCCGGTGAGTCCGTTCGCCGCGTCGACGCCGGTCGTCAGCTGCCGCACGGTTCCGCGCGTGTCGGTCTCGTAGACGTTCGCCTGCCGAATCAACTGCAGCGCGGCGATCGCGCCGCTCGTTGCCACCGACGGTCCGTTGAGATCGGCGAGATCGCTCGTGATCGGCGTCGTCGCGCCGTTCTTCGGATCGATGCTCCACAGGCGGAAGCGTCCGGCCGCGCTGTCGGTCGTCGCCGCCGCAATCATGCGATCTCTCTGCGGCCACGCCACTCCTCGGAATGCGTCGAAGCGTACGTTCGTCTCGATCGCACGCGTGTTTCCTTTCGGCAATTCGACGACGATGAGCTTCGACTGCCGCGCGGCGACGATCGCGTCGCCGTCGGGCGACCACGCCGGCGAGCCGAAGCGATCCGGCATCGGGAGCGCAGCGACGACGTGCGCGTTCGTTCCGTCCGCGTTCGCGACGAGAATCGACGTCGTCGCCTTGTTGTAGTCGTCGCGCGCGAACGCGAGCTGTTTGCCGTCGGGCGAGAGCGGCGCGCGCGTGTCGACGTCTTTCACGAGCGGCTGCGCGTCGCCGCCGAGAATCGAGACGCGATAGAGAACGCCGATCGGATTCTCGTCGTAGCGCGAGAAGTACAGGTACTCGCCGTCGGGCGAGAACGTGATGCCGGAGTATTCGGCTTTGTTGTCCGCGGGCGCGACGACGAGCGTGCGGCCGGTCGCGAGCTGTTCGAGCGAGAGCGTTTGTCCCTTCGCGCCCGAGGTCACGTATGCGACATAGCGGCCGTCGGGCGAGATCGCGGTCGTGATCGCGTGGCCTTCGCTGGTGATGCGGCGAACGGTGGATTCGAGTTTCGGTTGCGATGGAGCGCGCAGCAGCAGGAACGCAAGGATGGGGAGTGCGGCGATCAGCGCAGCGAATGTGAAGATCAAAGTCCGGCGCCGGGACGGCGACTGGTCAGCCGGCGGGACGCCGGCGTTCCAGGCGCGGAGCTCGGCGGCGATCTCGCGGATGGATTGGTAGCGGTCTTCGCGATGCTTTTCGAGGCAGCGCGTGACGATGCGCCGCAATTCCGGCGGTCCGTCGAGCGGCGCGGGATCTTCGTGCACGATCTTGTAGAGCGTGTCGATGAACGACTCCGCCTCGAACGCGCGCTTGCCGCCGATCGCTTCGTAGAGGATGCAGCCGAAGGCGAAGATGTCGGCGCGGGCGTCGAGCGGCTTGCCCGTCACCTGCTCGGGCGACATGTAGCCGGGCGTGCCGAGGAGCTCGCCGTGCGCGGTGAGCGCGCGCAGCGTCGGCGAGTCCGCGCCGATCGGATTCCAGCTCGTGTCGATCAGCTTGGCCAGTCCGAAGTCGACGATCTTCGCGTAGCCGTCGCGCGAGACGAGGATGTTGTCGGGCTTGAGATCGCGATGAAGGATGTTCGCGCTGTGCGCCTTCGCGAGTCCGTCCGCGACTTGCGCGAGCAGCTCGATGCGCTCGCGCAGATTCGGCGCGCTCAGGAACTGTTCGCGCAGCGTGCTGCCGTCGATCAGCTCCATCGCGATGTAGTGCACTTCGCCGGCGCGAGACGGACGCTCGCCGATCGCGTGTACGCTGAGCAGCGGACGCGCGTGTCCGACTTCGTGAATCGCGACGATGTGCGGATGGCTGAGCGCCGACGTCGCGCGCGCCTCGTGCGCGAAGCGATGCACGCGCTCGCGATGGCCGGTCAGCTCGGGCGGCAGCACCTTCAACGCGACTTGGCGGTCGAGCGCACGATCGTGCGCGCGGTAGACGTCGCCCATCGCGCCCGAGCCGAGGAGCGAGACGAGACGGTAGCGCGCGATGGTGGTGCCGGGCGGGAAGGGCTCACTCCGCGCGCTCTCTCCGGAGTCGCTCGCGGGAGTCTGCTGCTTGACCAGAGGATCCATGCTTCGTCGCCTCCCCCGGACCGTTCGGCGTATGGGCGTGTGGAACCGAAAACACTGTACAGGCTGCGCGCGTTCGTCCGGTCGCGGGTCAGTGCCGTGGTGGTGAAGGATCGGTCACACTGACGGTGGAAGGGCGGAGGGAGGGCGGGAAAGCAGAAAGCAGAAAGCAGAAGGCAGAAGGCAGAAGGCAGAAGGCAGAAGGCAGAAGGCAGGGGTCCGAAGTTCGAAGTTCGAGGTTCGAGGTTCGAAGTACGAGGGAAGAATTCTGAATTCATCATTCGAACCTCGAACCTCACATTTTTGCTTTCTGCTTTCTGCTTTCTGCTTTCTGCTTTCTGCTTTGTGACATAACCTGCGCGCGGTATGGACAAAGTCGAACGTCTGCACGAGCTTCATCAATCGGGCTGCTTCGTCATTCCCAATCCGTGGGACGCGGGCAGCGCAAAAGTGCTCGAACAACTCGGATTCAAAGCGCTCGCGACGACGAGCTCCGGCTTCGCGTGGTCCATCGGTCGCCGCGACAATCACGTCACGCTCGAGGACGCGCTCGCGCACTTTCGCGCGATCGCGTCGGCGGTCGACGTTCCGGTGAGCGCCGACTTCGAGCACGGATTCGCAGCGGATCCGGATGGAGTCGCGGCGAATGTCGCGAAGGCGCTGGAGACCGGCATCGCCGGCTTGTCGATTGAAGACTCGACGAAGGACGACGCGAATCCGCTGTTCGAGTTCGAGCTCGCGGTGCGGCGCATGCACGCCGCGCGGCGTGCGATCGACGCGAGCGGCACGCGCGCGGTGCTCACCGGCCGCTCGGAAGGATTCATCGCCGGACGTCCCGATCTCGAGGAAACGATTCGCCGGTTGAAAGCGTACGCGGATGCGGGAGCGGACTGCCTCTTCGCGCCGGGTATCCGCGACCTGCGCGACATCGAGAGAGTCGTGCAGGCGGTCGCGCCGAAGCCGGTCAACGTCATCGGCGGCGACTACGCGACGTTCGATGAACTGCGCGCGATCGGCGTGCGACGCATCAGCGTCGGCAGCGGACTCGCGCGCACGGCGTGGACGGGATTCCTCGCCGCCGCGAAGGAGATTGCCGAGAACGGCACGTTCACCGGGCTCGGCCGCGCGATTTCCGGCAATGAATTGAACATGCGTTTCGTGCGATAGCGCAGCCGCCATCAATTCGTCACAAAGGAATCCCATGGTCCGTTGAATAGAATCCGCGAAAAGGAGGATCACCACCGATGGCCAACCTGGAATCCCACGAACCCGGAACGTTCTGTTGGATCGAGCTCGGAACGAGCGATCCGATTGCAGCGAAGCAGTACTACACGTCTCTCTTCGACTGGACGACGAACGAGAACGACATGGGCCCCGACATGGGGATTTACTACATCTTTCAGAAGAACGGGCGCGACTGCGCGGCGATGTACAAGCAGGGCGCGGATCAGCAGGGCGTTCCGCCGAACTGGATGTCCTACGTCAACGTCGTCAACGCCGATGAGTCGACCGAGCGCGCGAAGTCCCTCGGCGCGAACGTCATGGCCGGTCCGTTCGACGTCAACGACTTCGGACGCATGGCGGTGATGATGGATCCGCAGGGCGCGCCGGTCTCGGTGTGGCAGGCGATGAAACACATCGGCGTGCAGGTCCGCGACGAAGCGAACACGCTCTGCTGGAACGAGCTGCAGGCGCGTGATGTGCCGGCGGCGAAGACGTTCTACTCGACGCTGTTCGGATGGACGCTCAAGGAGTCGCCTGAGTACACGGAGTTTAATGTCGGCCAGCGTCCGATCGGCGGGATGATGCAGTCGCAGGCGCCGGAAGGCGTGCCGTCGTACTGGCTGCCGTATTTCGCGGTCGACGACTGCGACGCGATGTTCGAGAAGTCGAACTCGCTTGGCGGCTCGTCCATCATGCCGCCGTCGACCTATCCGGGCGTCGGGCGCTTCTCGATCCTCACGGACCCGCAGGGGGCGGTGTTCGCGATCATCAAGCTGGAATTGACCCAACACTCCTGACGTTTCGGAATGCAGCTTCTGAAGGGGTTTGCACCATTGTGGCTCTCCGTCAGGCAGCACAGATTCAAGAAAGGAGATCCGCAATGAGTCGTCAGACCGGAACCGTCAAATGGTTCAACGATGCCAAGGGTTTTGGATTCATCACAACTGATGGTGGCGAGGATGTGTTCGTCCACTTCAGCGCGATTCAGTCCAAGGGCTTCCGCTCGCTGGCCGAAGGCGCTCACGTCGAGTTCGACGTGACCCAGGGCCCGAAGGGCCTGCAGGCCGCGAACGTCACCGTTTCCTAATCAACGCTGTCTCGAAAGAAAAAGGCGGACTCGGAAGAGTCCGCCTTTTTTGTTTCGCCGTCATCCTGAGCCGGCGCAGCGCGGCGATGAAAAAATCGTGTCATCCTGAGCCGCAAAGACGGCGAAGGATCCCCCGCCGACGGAGCGTCAAGCGTTCTAACGCCGGGGATCCCTCGCTACGCTCGGGATGACACATTTTTTTACAGCGGCTCAGGATGACGACGGTTGAGCCGTCGTCATTTCTTGCGCGAATACTCGATCATCATCGACTTGAACATCTTCCCGTCCGGACCGGGCGCCCACATTTCGAAGTTCATGTGATCGTTGTCCGCCCAGGTGACCTTCTCCTCGATCGTCGTGTCCTTGCCGGTCATCGGATCGGCGAACGTCCCCTTGAACGTCATGGTGTTGCCGCTGCCGCCGCTGCCGGTGGACGTCATGATGCCGGTGCTCATGTTGTCCATCCACGTGCCGAAGTACTGCTTCTTGACGTTGTCATAGCCGGTGTAGCCGAGGCCTTCGAACGGCATGCCCATGAAATCGCCTTTGAAGGTCTGCTGGACATAGCGGCCGCCGAGGATCCACTTGTCCTCCGACGAGCCCGTGCCGACGATCGGATCGGCGCCCGGCATCATCCACGACGTCACCTTCGTGTCCCACGTTCCGATCATGCTTTCGAGCGCCTTGTGCGCCGCGCCCGGCATGGCGGCCTTCATCATCGCTTCCATCATCGCCGGATCCATGTCCGGTTTCTTCGCGGCCGGCTTGTCCTGTGCGAACGCGCACACGGACACGAGGACCAGAACCGCCATCGAGAGAACGAGCGTTTTCCGCATTGCTGCCTCCTTAATTTTTGAGGGTTGGTTGTCGGGGACATGCTATCGCGGTGTGGTGCGGGCTTTCCAGCCCGCCCCCCCGGGGCAGGTTGGAAAACCTGCCCTACACCAGGGTTGGTTGTTGTTGGTGGCATGCTATCGCGGTGTGGTGCGGGCTTTCCAGCCCGCCCCCCGGGGGCAGGTTGGAAAACCTGCCCTACACCAGGGTTGGTTGTTGGGGGGAATGCTTGCAAATAGGCTCGAGCCCTCATCCGGCCTTCGGTCACCTTCTCCCCGCACGGAGGAGAGCGGGCGTCCCGCCCGCCCCCGGGAGGCGGGCAGGATGCCCGCTCTCCTCGGCGAGGGGTGAGAAGGGCAATCAAAGAGCGATCGATGTTCGTTGCCCCTCGCCCCGCTTGCGGGGAGAGGGTGGCGCGAAGCGCCGGGTGAGGGGCGGTGCCTACGACGCGACCGCGCGCTTGAGCATCCGCGCGATCTCCTCGCGATCCCACGGGCGCGAGATCACGCAGGAGTTGATGCCGCCGACGCCCATGCTCAGCTTTCCGCTGTAGCCGCTCGCGACTTCGCATCCCGATTCCTGCACGAACTTCGCGCTGTGCACTTTCACGTCCGCGTGCAGTTCGCCTTCGGTGAGGGACATCGGGAAGAGCATCCCGCGGGCCATGCCCAAATGTTGGGCAGTCAGTTCCCAGCCGCCGCCGACGGACATGCCGTGGCCGAACGTTCCCTTGCGCGCGGTGAAGACGACGTCGGGGTGCAGCATCTCCAGCGCGTTCTCGATCTCCATCGGGTCGCCGGGAGTCGCGGTCGCGTGCATGTCCCACGTCGTGACGTCAATCGCCTGCAATTCTTCGAGCGCCGCCTTGATCGCGAGCTGCGGTCCGCCTTTCGACGGCGTGATGATGTGATGCGCATCCGACGACGCGCCGACGCCGACGATCTCCATGCCCACAGGTTGGAATCCGTGCGCCATCAACTCTTCCGCGTCGCCGACGATCCAGATGCACGAGCCGCCGGCGACGTGCGTTCCTTTGAGTCCGGTCATCGGACGTGAAACATCCGCGTCCGCGGAAAGAACGTTCGCGTTGTAGAACGCGGAGATCACCATCTCGTGCGGCGGAGGATCGGTCATGCCGATGACGACCGCGGTTGCTTCGCCGCGCTGGATCGCGTCGACGCCCATCTTCACCGCGATGCCGAACGACGCGCACGCGGCCACCGGCGCGTACGCCGGTCCGACGATCTTTCCGATCATCGAAATCTGCGCGGCCGGAATGTTCGCGATGTTCCAGAGGAGGTTCGGCGACACCGCCGCCCACGGCTCTTCGGGACAACCCCATCGCCGGTTGAGCGCGCGAATCTTGCTCAGCTTCTGTCGAATGATCGACAACTTTGCCGATCCCGATCCTGATCCCGCGGAGGGCGGCACCGGCTCCGAGTGAATCTCCCGCGCCTCGGCGAGGTACGTCGTCAGCGCATCGCTCTTCGCCGCCCAATGCGCTTCCCACGGATATTTCGTTTCGATCCACTCTTCCGATCCGATCGAAAGCTCGGACGGACTCCGCGGCGCATTCGGATCGACGTTCGTGCCGTCCTGATGCGCGCGCAACGCGGCGCAGCGCTCGGGCGCGGACCAGAATTCGTTCCATCGCCGCAGCGCGCGCTCGTAGCGCAGCGCTTCGTTCTGCGTGACGGTGATGTCGCCGATGCCGGTGCCGACGTAGACGTGACACTTCGTGCCGAGGGACTGGAGATATTGCTCGATGCCGGGATTGTTCGCGAGAGACTGGATGAAGGCGCCGATCGCGTACTGCGCCATCGGCCCCATCTTTTCTCTCAGCTGCGCGTAGCGCGCGGGAGGAAATCGCTGATCGAACCAGTCGCGATACGTCTCGAAGTCGAACTCAGGATAGCCGACGAGAAAGTTCGACTGGCCATAGCCGGTGTAGGGCGAGAGCCAGGTGTCGGCCTGCTGCAGATTCCGGTCGAAAGTCTCGATATTCGGCGATTTAGGCGCGACGATGCCCCAGCCGAAGACGCCGATACGGCGGTGCTGCGTCATTGCCCGGCATTGTACCGAAATTGCATTTGTCCTCCCGTCGCACAGAAAATCCCAGTTCTGGAGAGGTGCTCGTGAAGAAGGCAATAGTGGTTCTCACAGTGTTTGCGGTCATTTGCGGCGGGTGCAAAGGCCGCGAGGACGCGGCGGGCAATTCGACGGAAACGATTGCGCCGGCACAGCCGAAGCCGGCGTCGGCGTCCGACAACACGGACGCGATGACGCAGACGGTCGACGTGGAAGACGGACGCTCCGAAGCCGAAGGCGCGGGGCTCAACAACACGACGACCGCGAAGACGGGGACGACCGAGAATCCGACGACCACCGTACCGCCGCCGCCTCCTCCGACGACGACAACGAGGCATTGAGCTCCGAACTCTACGAACCGCTACTCGAGCGCGATCTCGATGCGATCCCCGCGGCGGCGCGCGCGTTCGCGGAAGCGCATTCACTCGATGAGCTGTACGTCTCCGTGGCACGCTTCGCCGTCCTCGCGTACGCGCCGTCGATGCACGCGAAGCGCGCGGTGATGGCGTGCCGCGCCATTCACGAGTTGCGCGACAAAGAAGACTTTTTCGATTGGATCGTCGAATGCGCGCGCTACGCGGCGGAAAGCCGGCAGCCGTGGAGCGAGCCGCCGATCATTTCCGAGATCGAGCCGATCCCGCGCGAAGAACTGGAGCGCAACGCCGGCGACGACGCACTGATGATGATCGACACCGCCTTCGCCCTGATCCCGATCCTCGGCGAGAAGGGCACGTCCGCCCTGCTGCGCATGCCGTTGATGGAGTTGGAAGGACCGCAGACGCGGACAAAATCAGCGATGGAGCCTCTCATCGATCGTGCGATCGAATCCCATGGTGCAATCGAAGACGTCACGTGCGTCTTAGCTTGTGGAGCGGCGGCCGCCCTCGGCCGCCGAAACGTTCCGGCGGCCGCCTCGGCCGCCGCTCCACCGCCCTACCACCTCGCACGCGATTTCGCGCAAACGCTCCTCGCCTACGCCCACCCTCCCGCGTATCGCCGCGATGAATTTCTCGCCGCGGTGAAGCACAATCTCGCGCATGGCGAAGATTTTTCGGCTTGGAGTCTTGCGTAGAAGAGCAGAAAGCGGAACGCAGAAAGCAAAAAGTTTTCTGCGTTCTCATTTCTGTTTTCTGCTTTTTGCTTTCTGCTTTCTCCTCACGGCCTGTGCGTCGAGCGTCCAACTGACGTTCCCGCGCGATGGCAACTCATGGTTCGCGCTCGTCGAAGACGACAGCGGCCGCGTGCTCGCCTCGGTCAATGCCGACAAGCGAATGATCCCCGCGTCGAATCGCAAGCTCTTCGCCTCCGCGACGATCGCGAACTGTCTCGGCCTCGGCACGCAGCTCCACACGGAGATCCGCTTCGACGGCGACAATCTCGTCGTCGTCGGCGACGGCGATCCCTCCCTCGGCTCATGGCGCTATGAGCGCACCGAGGATTTCAATCGCGTCGCCGATTTGCTCGTGCAGCGCGGTGTCACCAGCGTGCACGACGTCATCGCCGACGTCTCGCACTTCGATCGCGTCACCATCCCCGGCAGCTGGAAGTACGGCAACCTCGGCAGCGACTACGCCGCGCCGGTTGACGCGATCACGTGGGGCGAGAGCGAGATTCCGACCGATCGCGCGGTTCCCGATGCGGGCTTGCACGCCGCGACTGCGCTCGCCGACGCGCTCGTGTCGCGCGGCATCGAAGTCACCGGCGTTCCGCGCGTGAACAGCGAGCGGCGCACGTGGGGCGAGAGAGTCGCCGACCTGCCATCGCCGTTCGTCGCGCAACTGCTCACGACCGTGCTGAAGAACAGTCACAACCTTTACGCGGAGATGCTGCTGAAACGCGCGGGCGACGGAACGTATCCGACTGCATTCGCGCTCGAGCGCGCATTCGCCACGCGCGAGGCACACGTCGCGAACAGCGACTTCAATTTTGTCGACGGCTCCGGCTTGTCGCCGGACGATCTCGTGAGTCCGAGGGCAATCGTCGCAATGTTGCGCTGGATGAACGATCCGATTCGCCGCGGCTTCTGGTGGTCGACGCTAGCGCAGCCCGCGAACGAAGGCACGCTGCGGCGGCGGCTGATCACGCTCGAACATCGCATGCGCGGCAAGACCGGAACGATCAACGGCGTGAACGCGCTCAGCGGCATCATCGAAATGCCGGGCGGTCACTATCGATATTTCTCGATGGCCGCGAATCACGATCTCGACGGCGACGAGGCCGTGAAGATCATGGATTCGATGGTGGAGCAGATCGCCGGAACGTCTCCCCAAAAAAAGTGAGCGACTCGACGTCGCCGTCTTTCGTCAGATCGAACGCGACTTCTTCATCGACTTCGTCCAGCTCCGATTCGGCGGTGAAGATGTCGAAGTGGAAATGCTCGAGTGGAATCAGCAGGCGATTCCATTCGAGCACGAGCTGATCCTTCGCGCGCGTGATCTTCACGTCGCCGTAGGCCTTGTTCGAATACGTCCCGATGTAGGCGTCGAGCGGACGTGACGGCGTCGTGGCCGGCTTGCGCGCAGCCTTCCGATCCTGCTTCGCCTTCTCTTCTTTCTCGTCGGCCTTGCGATCGACCATCAGGTAATACGCGTTCCAGTCGCGCGCCGGTTTGAGCGTGAGCATGTCGGCGAGCGCGTTGCGTAGCGCAACGAGGGCCATGCCGCGCCCGAGATTGGAGAGGATTACGAAGCCGGCCTGGCGGCGGGGGAGGAGATCGACGTGCGTGCGGAAGCCGTTGAGCGCGCCGGAGTGCGAGACGAGCAGCTCGCCGCGATAGTCCTGCACGTTCCACCCCATGGCGTATGCGAGCAGGTTCGTCTCCGGATGCGTGTCGCGCGTGAGGTTCTCGAGACGGATGACCGTGTTCGGCATTTTCGTTTCGGTGAGCAGCGCGGGATCGACGAGCTGCACGCCGTTGAACATGCCGTCGGCGAGCTGAAAGCGCAGCCAGTTTCCCATGTCGCGCGCCGACGACTTGACCGCTCCGCCCGCGCCGATCGTCGTCGTGTCGATCGGACGCTGCGCGGTGATGCGATCTTTTTTCCAGTCGTAGTGATAGCCGCTTGCGTGGTCGGCCGCGTTCCAATCGGCGTCGGACGTCACGGTGCGCGTCATCTGCAGCGGCGCGAAGATGCGGGTGCGCACGAAGTCGTCCCACGACATCCCTGACGCGTGCGCAACGACTTCGCCCGCGGTGATGAACATGATGTTCTGGTACTGATACGACGTGCGGAACGGCTTCGTCAGCGCGACCTCGCCCATCGCGCGGATCACCTGTTCGCGCGTGAGCGGCGTGTTGTCCCACAGCTCGTCGTGACGCGAGAGGCCGGTGCGATGCGACACGATGTCGCGGATCGTCACCATCTGATCGGCGCACGGGTCGGAGAGTCGAAAGTATTCGAGGTGCTGCCGCACCGGATCGTCGAACGTCAGCTTCCCGTCGCTCGCCAGCATCGCCAGCGCCGCGGTCGTGAACGCTTTCGACGTCGACGCGATTTGAAAGAGCGTGTCGACGGTGACGGGCTGATTCGTGCTCAGGTCCTTCACGCCATACGCGGCGACGTAGACGACGCGATCGTTTTTCACGATCGCCACCGCCGCGCCCGGAATCTGCCACGCCTTCATCGTCGCCAGCATCACGCGATCGACGGCCTTCGTGTCGACGGCATTTTGCGCGAGCGCGGACAGAGCAAGAGCGAGGGAGACGACGTATGCAAGCGGACGCATCGGTACGATTGTAAGCAAACCGCGGCCTCGCTCAGGCGTATTTACTTGCGTGTACAGACTGATCGCCGCTGCCATTTGCAAATGGACCGAGGGTCATTTCTTGAGCGATCGGCGTACGGCAGCGAAAGGACAACCGTTCATTTGTTCAAGAATCGTCGATCATTTACAAAAGGTCGGAGGATCACCTTTTAAAGGATCGCCGATCATTTCTAACAGGATGGCCGGCCATTTTCAGGACGAGGTTGGATCAGATCGTTCTGAGGAGGCGATCATTTCGCGATGTTCGGGCGATCACTTCAATATGATCCATGGTTCATTTCTTTTGGTCGCCCGATCCTTTTCAGGACGCAAGAGCGACCATTTCCGGAAAGTGCCGCCGGCATTTCGATCTGATGACCAGATCGCACTCATCTGATCAGCTCTTCGAAAGCGTGAGACGTATCCCTCATATCTTTCTACAGGTTGCGTCAGATCGTTCTGATGAGGCGATCATTTCCTCATCATCGGGCGAGCACTTCGTCATGACCCGGCGATCCCTTTTTTCAGATCCATGGATCGCTTCTTTCTTGATCACTGATCATTTTGTGAACGCTTCGGCGAAGGACTCGCCATCCTCGCGGCCGCCTGGAGCGCAGCGCTACTCAAGCGGTTCGACGGCTGAGCGCTTCGCGCACGAAGTAAAAGAGGGCGCCCGCCGCGATGACATAGAGCGCGGCGATGCGCAGATGTTTCTCCGGCGAGAAGGCGACGTACAGCCACAACCCGAGTGCGATGATCGCGGGGATCGGATACAGCCACATGCGGAAAGGCCGTGGGCGATCCGGCTCGCGCACGCGCAGCACGATCGAGCCGGCGACCTGCATCGCGAACGGGATGATCGCGCGAATCGAGAGGATGCCGCCGATGATGTGGCGCAGCGGAAGCCAGCAGAAGATCGCCGTCATCACGCCTAAGAAGATCACCGCTACGAACGGATACGCCTCCGTCGCATGCAGCTTCGCGAAGACATTGAAGAAATTGTTGTCGCGCGCGGCGGCGAAGAGAATGCGCGAGTAGCCGAGCATCACCGAGAAGATCGAAGCGAACGCCGTCCAGAGAATCAGCCCCGACACCCATCGCGCGACGGTCGGTCCGGCGAGCATTCGAATGTAGTCGGCGACGACGAAGTGCGACTTCGTCGCCGTTTCGTACGGCAGGACGGAGATGATGCAGGCCTGCATCACGATGTAGATCACGGCGATGGCGAGGATCGAGATCACGATGACACGCGGAATCGTTTTCTCCGGCTCCTTCACTTCGTCGCCGAGATAGGCGATGTTGTAGTAGCCGAGATAGTCGTAGACCGCGAAGATCATCGCCGCGCCGAGACCGGCGAAGCCGGTGAGACCGTCATGACGCGGCGCGCGCCAGAACGCGAACGCATCGAGCTTCAGATGCGGCAAGCCGACCGCGATCACGACTGCGAGCGTCGCCAAGACGCCGATCCAGAGGATGACCGACAGTCGTCCGATGACATCGATGCGTCGCAGCAACAGAATCACGATCAACACGCAGACGATCGTCGCGGTGATGGGAATGCTGCGGCCGGCGAACGGCCAGATCGGCTCGAGATATTGCGCGAAGCCGATGCATCCCGAAGCCATCGAGAGCGGAGCGCTGACGAGAATTTGAAAGAGAAAGAGAAACGAGATCAAACGTCCCGCGCGCCCGAACGACTCGCGCAGGAAAACGTATGAGCCGCCCGCGCGCGGCATCTCCGCCGCGAGCTCCGCGGTGACGATCCCGTCGCAAATCGCCAGCACGCCCGCGAGCAGCCACGCCGCCATGCAGCGCGCGCCGCCCATCGTCGCGAGAATGTACGGGATCGTAATAAACGGCCCGATCCCGACCATGTCGATCATGTTCAGCGCGACGCCGCGCCAGAGACCGATCTCGCGTTTGAGGGAGCTCACCTCGCGGAGTGTAATGGAGCGTGGACGGGTGTCGAGGAGCCGCGTTCAGCGGCGACCGGCAGGATCGTTCGTGCACCGGCCGGGAATGTAGAACGCAGAATTCAGAATGCAGAATTGGTGTAGCGCAGGCTTTCCAGCCTGCGCCCTCCCAGAGGACAGGCTGGAAAGCCTGTCCCACACCGGAAGTCCCGGCCCAAGCCGTGCTTCGTGTTTGGGCGTGCTTCTCAATTCTGCCTTCTGCATTCTGCGTTCTGCATTCCTGTGCCGTGCGCGATGATCACGCGACGCAGCGCAACACCTGACGAGCCGAAACGCGGGCTCGCCCCTCACTGCCCACGAATAATCTGATTGATCGCCGCCACCACCTTCAGCGATCGCGTCGATCTTCCCACCGTCACTTCCGACAGTCCGTTCGTCATCAGCGCTTTCTGGCCGTGCTTCTGCCACCAGCGGCCGATGTATACGGTCTGGCCGATCTTGCCGATCACGAGCTCGCCGCTGGCGGCTCGGCCGCGCGGGCGCAGCTCGACGACGAGGAGGTCGCCGTCTTCGATGTTGTGGTCGCGCATGCCGTCGCCGCGCGCGCGGAAGATGATCTCGTCATCTTCGACGAGCGACTTCGGGAGCGTGAGCGTCTCGCGTTTCAATTCGTCGATCGGCTGTCCGTGGCGGATCTCGCCGGCGGTTTTTACTTCGAGCGACTCCGGCCGTTCGTGAAGAACATCGCCGGTCGATGAGGCAGGCATGTCGATGCGACGCACGGGCATGCGGGGAAACGCCGTCTGCAAGCCGCCGGGCGAATCCGATCCGAGAATCCCTTCCGCCTGCGCGAGGATCGCCTGCGCCCGCCCCGCCTCGGCGCGCGCCTGCCGGATCGTGTCGGTGAGCAGCGGAACGTTGAGTGTGTGCTCGCTCTCGTTGCGGCGCAGCTGCATGTCGCCGATCTGGATCTCTTTCAGCTCCAGCACCGCCGCAACGCGCTGCAGAATTCCGACGGAAACGTTCGCTCCTTTCTCCAACGCCGCGAGGTGACGGCGGCTCACTCCCGCCATCTTGGCGAGGCGGGCCTGGGTGAGACCCTTCTTGAGACGAGCTTCGCGAACGCTTTGACCGAGCATAGAAGGAACTTTTAGGTTACTAACGACGTGAGAAATTGGCAACACATCAACAGTCATGGGTCTCCGCATCAGTGGTGGGCGAGAGTGCGTTTCGCTCGCGCGCTCTGCTTCTTCAGCCATGTCATGCACGACACACTCTCGCACAAGGAGTGACGCGAAGACACTTTTCCACCCCTTGTAGCAGATTCAGGACGCGTTACCGAGGACTAGAAAGGATGGAGGCTGTTAGGCGCTAAGCTTAAGCCGTCCTATCGGTTGCGAAGTATTCTGCTCCGTCAGCCCTGAAAAGCCGAGATCCACATTGACATCCATACTGCACACCGTTAAGATGCAAGATACTGCACATGGCGACACGTTTGGAGCGATTTCTCAGAACGAGGGGGATCAAACCGGCGCACCTCGCCCGGGAGTCGGGATACAGCCGCCAGCACCTCTTACGCATTCGTATGGGGCGGATGGATCCGACGCGCAAATGCATCGCGGCGATCGCCGCGGCCTGCCGCAAGCTCTCGGGAGAGAACGTCCGCGTAACCGACCTGTTCGATCTGGGGGAGGAGCAATAGAGGAAAACATTGCAGCCGATCAAGCATAGCCCCGACGTCGAAACGTTCAAAACACGGCGCGTGGCGGTCATCGACGGCGACCGCGGGGCTGCGGAAATGCTGCACATGTTCTTCCGTTTGATGGAGTTGGAATGCTCCCTGATCAGCCCTTCGAGCGACATCCTAGCCACGCTTCGTAGACTCGACCCCGACGTCGTGATCCTCGATTTGGACCTTCCGAATCTACGTTCGATGGAACTCGCACGCGAAATCCGACAACCGCTGATCTTCGTGACCGACGACGATCCGTCGCAAACCGGCGTCACGAGACCGGTAATGCGCAAGCCGCACGACCGGTTCGAAGAACTGTTGAAGTTGATGGAAGTCGTGCTCGCTCTCGAGCAGTAATCCCAAGCCCGTGCCCGCGCCCGCTCCCGCGTCCGGGGCGGGCGGCTCTATGATTTGCGGCGCAATGAAACGCCTGCTCGCCATCGTCACGCTCCTCGCCGCCGCCTGCTCCACCGCGCCGAAGAAGCCCGTCGTCTTCGAGCCGCCGCCACCGCCGCCGCTCATCGAGCCGCACGGTTTCGACCTCGCGCAAATCGACCGATCCGTCAGTCCGTGCGACGACTTCTATCAATACTCGGTCGGCGGCTGGCGCGCCGCGCATCCGCTGCCGGCGACGTATTCGCGCTTCGGCAGATTCGAGGAAGTCGCGGAGCGCAATCGCGACACGCTGCGCGCGATTCTCGAGGCGTCGGCGAAACAGTCGAACGCGGACCGCGGCAGCAGCGCGCAGAAAGTCGGCGACTTCTGGGCCGCGTGCATGAACGAGACCGCGATCGAGTCGCAGGGCGTGTCGCCGATCCAGGCGGACCTCGCTCGCATCGACGCGATCAAGACGCGCGAGGACGTCGTCGCCGAGATTCATCGCCAGCAGCAGCGCGGCATCGCGCCGCTCTTCCACTTCTCCGCGCAGAACGATTTCAAGAACAGCCAGATGATCATCGCGACGGTGTCGCAGGGCGGACTCGGACTTCCCGATCGCGACTACTACCTGCGCGACGACGAGAAGTTCAAGACGACGCGCAAGCAGTACGTCGATCACGTCGCGAAGATGTTCGAGCTCGCCGGAAGCGATCACGCGAGCGCGGTCGCCGATGCGGAGCGCGTGCTCGCGCTCGAGACCCAGCTCGCGCGCGCGTCGATGGCGCGCGTGGAGATGCGCAAGCCGGAGAACGTCTACCACATCACTTCAGTGTCCGAGCTGCAGTCGCTCGCGCCGCGACTCGACTGGACGCGATTCCTCGCGTCGATCGATCTCGCCGATCTCCGCTCGCTCAACGTCGCGCAGCCGGAGTTTTTCAAAGAAGCGAATCGTCTTCTCGATGAGCTGCCGCTCGATGCGTGGAAGGCGTATCTCCGCTGGAACGTGATCGACTCCGCCGCGCCGCTGCTGTCGTCGCCGTTCGTCAACGAAGACTTCGCGTTCCACGGCCAGACGCTGTCCGGCCAGAAAGAAATTCAGCCGCGCTGGCAGCGCTGCGTGCGCTCCGCGGACACGAACATCGGCGAGATCCTCGGACAGGAATACGTGAAACGCGCGTTCACGCCCGAGGCGAAGCAGAAGATGAATGAGCTCATCGACAACCTCGTCGCGGCGCTGCGCGAAGACATCCCGGCGCTGAGTTGGATGAGCACGACGACGAAGCAGGCCGCGCTCGCGAAGCTCGACGCATTCCGCCGCCGCATCGGCTATCCCGACAAGTGGATCGACTACTCGTCGGTCGACATCGGACGCGACTCGTTCGCCGCGAACGTGTTCGCGTCGCGCGCATTCCGCGTGCGCCGCGCCGCGAGCCGCGTCGGCAAGCCGGACGATCCGAACGAATGGGGTTTCTTCACGCCCGCGACGGTCAACGCGGGCTACAGCCCGACGCGCAACGACATCACGTTCCCGGCCGGCATCCTGCAGCCGCCGTTCTACGACCCGAACGCGGACGAGGCGTACAACTACGGCGGCATCGGCACGGTCATCGGCCACGAGATGACGCACGGCTTCGACGATCAGGGCGCGAAGTTCGACGCGGCCGGAAATCTGCGCAACTGGTGGTCCGACGAAGACCTGAAAAATTTTCAGGCGCGCGCGGAATGCATCGCCAATCAATACGGCGACTACGTCGTCGAGGAAAATCTCAAGCTGCAGGGGAATCTCGTCACCGGCGAAGCGATCGCAGATCTCGGCGGCGCGACGCTGGCGCTGCGTGCGTACCAGAAATCACTCGCCGGCAAACCGCGCCGCGTCATCGACGGTTTCACTCCCGAGCAGCGCTTCTTCCTCGGCTTCGCGCAAGTGTGGGGCGAGAACATGGCGGCCGAGGAGGGGAGGCGGCGCGCGCTGACCGACCCGCACGCGCCGGGTCCCGCGCGCGTGAATTTGACAGTACAGAACATGCCGCAGTTTCAGGACGCGTGGAATTGTCCGCAGGGCTCGAAGGAAACACGCGAAGCGGCGAAACGCTGCGGGATTTGGTGAATCTTGTACCCTTAGGTTGTGGTGACCGCTGCCTCAGCGGTCACAGCGCCGCCGGATGGCGGCGCGAGCGGCGCTTCGCGCCGCCGCGACCGCTGGGGCAGCGGTCGCCACATATCAGCTGCGTACATATCCCTCCGCCGCCATGCGCTTTCCGGACGCGCTGTAATCGCCCAAATCGCCGACGCCCGAGGCGTCGACCCACGTCGTATAAAAATTGAAGAGCGCGCAGACTGTGATCGCGTCGTAAATCGCTTCGTCGCTCCAGCCCGCGGCGCGGACGGCGTCGATGTCGGCGCGCGTGATTTCCCACGCGCGTCGTGCGGCTTTCTCGATCAAGATCAGCAATTCCGCGAATTTCGCGTCGATCGGTGCGCTTCGATAATCGTCCAATACCGATTGGACGAGTTGCGTGTCGCCGAGGAGCTCGGCCGCGACCGCGGCGTGCGAGCCGGTTCAGAAGAGACAGTTGCGCTGGCGCGAGGTGAACGCCGCAATGAGCTCGCGCTGGCCGGGCGAGAGAGGAGATGGACCGCGCATCACTTCCTGCGTCCACATCGCGAGAAACTTCGTCCGATCCGGCTTGAAATTGAAGAGATGCAGGATTTCCGAGACCGGAATTCCGGCGGCCGCCATCGACTCCGCGGCGGCCCCCCACGGACTCTGATTGTGCTGATGTTCGACGTCGTGCAGATGCATGAATCCATGATAATGCGCGGGCCATGACGCGCTATCCGCTCGAGCCGGACGCCGATGAAATGCGGAGCCTCGTCGATGAGGCGATGTCGCGCATCATTCCGCACATCGAGTCGCTCCCGTCGCAGCCGGCGAGCAACGTCGAAGGCGCAACCGAGTACGCGCGCACGCTGATCGAGCCGCTGCCGCAACGCGGCGAGTCATACGAAACGCTGCTCGATTTTCTTTTCAACGACGCGATCCCGCGCTCGTTCACGGCCGCGGGACCAGGCTACGTCGCGTACGTGCCGGGCGGCGGACTCTTTCACTCCGCGGTCGCCGATCTCATTGCGGATGCGGTCAATCGCTACGTCGGCGTCTGCGCCGCGGCGCCAGCGCTCGTACAACTCGAGGCGAACGTCGTGCGCTGGTTCTGCGAGATCGTCGGATATCCGCGCACTGCGGGCGGCGTGCTGACGAGCGGCGGATCGCTCGCGGCGTTCACCGCGGTCGTCACCGCGCGGAAGGCGCTGCTGCCCGACGATTTTCTGAAGGGCACGTTGTACTGCTCGAACCAGGTCCACCATTCGTTTCAGAAAGCGGCGAACCTCGCGGGATTTCCGTACGCGAACGTGCGCGAGCTGCCGGTCGATGACCAATTCCGCATTCGCATCGACGCGCTCGAAGACGCGATCGCGCGCGATCGCGCCGATGGATGGACGCCGTTCCTCGTCGCGGGCAGCGCGGGCACGACCGGCACCGGTGCGGTCGACGACCTCGAAGCGCTCGGGCGCGTCGCGCAACAGAACAAAATGTGGTTTCACGTCGACGGCGCGTACGGCGCGCTGTTCATGCTCACCGAGCGCGGACGTGCCGCGATGCGCGGCATCGAGCAGGCCGACTCGATGATCCTCGATCCGCACAAGACACTGTTCCTTCCGTTCGGCACCGGCGCGGTGCTCGTGAAAGACGCGAACACGTTGCGCCGCGCGCATTCGCTGCACGCCGACTATCTGCCGGCGATGCAAAACGCCGACGAGCTGGTCGACTTCTGCGAAGTCTCGCCCGAGCTGTCGCGCGACTTTCGCGGACTGCGCGTCTGGCTGCCGCTGAAACTGTTCGGCATCGAGCCGTTCCGCGAGCAGCTCGACGAGAAGCTCGATCTCATTCAGTACACCGTCGACGAGCTGCGCAAGATCGACGGCATCGAGATCGTCGCCGAGCCGCAGTTGACGATCACGGCATTTGGAGTGGTGCGCGCCTCCGGCGCGCCTTCCGCCGCCGGAGATCCGCACCACTCCAACGATCTCACGCGCGAGCTGATGCGCCGCATCAACGCGAAGAAGCACGTGCTGCTCACTCCCACGACGCTGCCGGACGGACGGTTCGTCATCCGCATCGCGATCGTCTCGCATCGCACGCATCGCGATCGGATCGACCTGATGCTCGACGACATCCGCGAGTCGGTGCGGGAGCTGTCATGAAGCGGATGGCGGATGGCGGATGGCAGACGGCAAAACCGAACGCCATCCGCCGTCTGCCATCTGCCATCTGGTTCCTCACGCCGCTCGTGGCATTGCTCGCGCTGATCTACTTCCGTCCGCTCACGCTCTTCTTCGCCGCGCGCCGCGTCTATCTCGCACTCATCGGCATGAAGAGCGAATTCGTGCAGGTCGGATCGCATCGCATTCACTACTGGGTGGGAGGGGAGGGGCCGCCGCTCGTGCTCGTGCACGGCGTCGCGATGCGCGCCGAAGATTGGGCGCCGCTCTTGCGCACGCTCGCGAAAACGCATCGCGTTTACGCGCCCGATCTCCTCGGCTACGGCGACTCCGATCAGCCCCGCGGCTCCGACTACTCGGTCGCCACGCAGTCCGACATTGTGCGCGGCTTCATCGATGCGATGCATCTGCAGCAGCCCGACGTCGCCGGCATCTCGATGGGCGGATGGATCGCGATGAAATTCGCGTCCGAGCATCCCGAGCGCGTGAAGCGACTCGTGCTTTTATCGAGCGCCGGCCTCGCATACGAGTCGACGCTGACGGAGAGCTCGTTCTCCGCGACGACGATCGCAGAACAGCGCGCGAGCTTTGCGCTGCAAAGCGACCTGGCGCCGCGCCTGCCGGACTTCATCCTGCGCGACGTGATTCGTCATTCGAAAACGAAAGCGTGGATCGTGCGCGCGTCGATGCGCTCCATGCTCACGCGCGCCGACCTTCCGCTCGACGGCAAGCTGCAGCGCGTCCACATGCCCGTGCTCATCGTTGCCGGCACGAAAGACCGCATCGTCCCGTTCGACGTCGCGAAGCGGCTCCATCGCGAGTTGCCGCAGTCGCAACTCGTCCCGCTCACCGGCTGCGGCCACCTCGGCGCGTTCGAATGCCGCCGCGAGACCATCCGCGCGGTAACCGCGTTTCTACGTTAGCGCTGCTTGATGATGTGGCGACCGCTGCCCTCAGCGGTCGCGGTGCCGCTGAGGGCAGCGTCACCCACAAACGTCACGCGAGTCCCGATGGCAGCCGCGGCGACGACAGCAATTCCGCGAACACATCCCACCGTTTCTCCGCATCACCGCCGCAGCGGCGCTCGACGTAGCGGCGGACGAGATCCTTGCCGAGGTTGTAGTTGATGACGTAGGCGCGATATTGGTCGAAGAATTTGACGCGCTGTCGCGCGCGCGCCGGTGCCATCAGCGCGTACGTCGTCAGCCATTCGGCCGCGGCTTCGGCATCGATGTCGCCGTCGAGATAACGCCGCGCCGCTTCGTTGCCCGCATAGCCGGTGCGCGCGATCAGCTCGTGCACGCGGTAATACTGCTCCGCGCGCGCGGGATCGAGTCCCGCGATCGGGAACAGCGTCTCCTTCTCCATCGTCACACGCTCGTCCGCGGGAAACGCGACGTCGATCCCGTAGTTCGCCGTCCCCTCGGCAATGAGCGACTGCGCGCTGAACAGCGCGTACACCGAAAACTCCGGCCAGCCGCGGTCGCGCACGAGCGTCTTCTCCAGCAGCGCGTTGTAGACGTGATGGCCGGGATAGCCTTCATGGCAGGCGAGATCGATCGCGCGATCGATGAAGATCGGCAGGTCGGTGTTCACCTGGATGAGACTCGTGAAGCCGCCCTTGTACCAGTTGTAGCCGCTCCATGCTTTGTTGTTCACGTACTCGACCGTGAAACTCTCGCCGATCGGCAGCGCGATGTGATCGGCGGTCGTCGCGTGGCAGACATCGATCGCCGTGCGAAATACGTCGTCGAGCCTTTCGCGCGGAATCACGAACTGCATGCGGAACGCTTCGACGCGATCGATGAGCGGACCGTCGCCGGGCAGCTCGTCTGCAATCGACGCGTTGAGCCGCCGGAAGTACTCCTCGGAATGCGAAGGAGCGACGGCCTGATACAACTCGCGCGACTCGTCGTCGAACTTAAGCCGCCGTCCCTCGAGCATCTCCGCGCGCGCGATCAGCGCGCGGGTTTGCCCGCGAAGATACTCGAGCCGCAGCGACTCGAGCGGATCATCCGGCTGCTCGATCGCCGCGAGCTGATCGCGCAGCGCGAGCGCCGCTTCGTGAATGAAATCGAGCGTCGGACGCGTCTCCCGCACCTGCTCGCGCCACTCCGGCGGGCCGTAATACGCGTCGACGTAATCGGTGTCGTGCTCGCCCATCGCGAGCACCAGCTTCACGTAACGGATGGCGGCGTCGTTCATGCGCGCCGCATCGTATTACCGATCGGCGAAGATCTTCTTCTCGCCGATCGTGATCGTGATGCCGTTGTCGTTGGCGATCTTGCGCAGCGCCTGGTCCCACGGCATGTCCACCACCTGAATCGTGACCTGCTTGCCTTTCACCGCGGCGCCGACCGAAACGTCGTAGCCGGTGAGCTCGCCGAAGACGTTGATCACGTTCTCGATGTCCGCGTCTTTCAGATCGAGCGAGATCGGCTCGTATTTGGACTTGCTCGCGGGCGCCGGCTTCGGCGTGAAGGTGAATGCGTTCATCTGGATGCGTGCGCCGTTTTCCGTCGCGACGAGAACGATTTCACCGCTGCCGTCGCTGTTGCCGCGCGCGCGCAGTTGAATGTCGCGCGCGCCGTCCTTCGCCTCGATCGTCTTCCATTCGCCGGCGGCGACGTCGAAGTCGGCCTTCGAGATCGATCGCCCGCTTTCCTTCTCGGTGATGTCGACGTGGAAGGTGGCGACGTTGTCATGCACCGACATGCCGTACACCGGCCAATAGATCATCTTCAGCTTCTCCGCCGATGCAACGCCGGCGAGCAGAACGAGCGCGAACGCGAAGGCTTTTCGATGAGTCATGTCTCTATGATAGACCAATGAACGCGCGTGATCTTCTGCTCGCGAACCTCGATGCGGCGTACGACAAGCGCGGCTGGCACGGCACGACGCTGCGCGGCGCGCTTCGCGGCCTGACGCCGGCCGACGTGTACTGGCGTCCGCCGAAGTCGCGTCACAACATCTGGGAGGAGGTCGCGCACGCTGCATATTGGAAGTACGCGGTGCGGCAGCGGCTCACGCGAGGCAAGCGCGGATCGTTTTCGATCAAGGGCAGCAACTGGTTCGAGTCACCGCCGCGCGGCGGCGAGCAGGCCTGGCGCGACGTCGTCGAGCTGCTCGACATCGAACATCATCGAATGCGCGACGTCATCGAGTCCCTCGACGACGCCGCGCTCGATGATCCGAAAAAGGCGCGGATGATCTACGGCATTGCCGCGCACGACGCCTATCACACCGGACAGATCCAGTTGATCAAGCGATTGCGGCGCGGGTGAGACTCACTACTTCGCGAACGTGCAGTCCTCTTCGCCGTACTTCATCCATTTGCCGTCCATCATCATCTCGCCGGTGTGATGGAGGCCTTTGGCGGTCTTGGTGAAGGTGTCGCGCGCCTGGACGGTCTGCGATCCGAGGTGCCACGGACCTTCGAAGACGATCGAGTCGCCGGACCAGCCATCGGAGTGGCCGCCGGAGTAGCCGCCCATGTTGTCCACGCCGCCGAGAACGAACTTCTTCATCTCGGGGTCGTAGCCGAAGAAGCCGCGGACGCCGGCCGGCATCGAATTCTTGGCCGTCTTCGTCTCGATGTAGCTGAAGCGCACCCACATGCCGTCGAGCGTCCAGTCGCCCATGACGCTGGCCGACGTCGGATGCTCGGGCGACATCTCATTGGCGAACGCCGTGCCGCTGCACTTGTAGTTCTTCGCGAACGGAGCGAGTTGTTTGAGGTTGGGATTCGGATCCATCGCCAGCGCGCTGCCGGCGACGACGAGACACACGAGAGACACGAAGATCAAGACCTTGCGCATGATGCTTTCCTCCCAGCTGATTTGCTCTCAACTACGGACAGCCGCCGCGTTCGGATTGGCAATAAGTCGCGCCCTCCCGGCGTTGAGCGATCCCGGTGGTTGACAGGAGAGGCACCGCTCCGTATGTTGACGACCCTTTTTGTTCGTTGAACACGCGGGCCCGTAGCTCAGTGGTAGAGCAGCTGGCTTTTAACCAGTTGGTCGTAGGTTCGATCCCTACCGGGCTCACCACGTGCCGCACCGCTTCGCGTCGCCAGACGCGCCCACGTCCCCATCGTCTAGAGGCCTAGGACATCGCCCTTTCACGGCGACAACACGGGTTCGAATCCCGTTGGGGACGCCACTTTAAATGCCGCAGATTCAATTGCTTAGAATGTCGTGAATCTGGCGCGTGTGCATTACGTGTGATTCGACCTCAACTTGGAGGTTGAATGCTCACGTTGTTCCGCCGCCACGTTTCGAACTGCCGGCATCCTTCCCGCCGGTATCGCCGCTGCTCCTGCCCGATCCACGTCGAAGAAGTCTCGGCGGCGAGACGATCCGCCTCTCGCTCGACCTCACGCCATCGGAAGCCGCGACGATCAAGATTCGCGGGTGGAAGCGGTTGGGAGGATTGGCCGCGATGAACCGAAGCTCGTCACGCTCGCCGCCGTCGATCTCTACGTGAAGGACGCCACCACCCGCGGCGTGCGTGCGAGCAGGGTGCCTTTCCCCGGACGACTCCTCGAAGGCGATCACGTTTCGTGGCGCGAACGGGAAGGACTCCGCCTGCTCCACCAAATCACGCTCAAGCACATCATCGCATACCGAGCGTCGTGGAACCGGCTGCCGCGATGAGCCACCGAAGGCATCTTGGTCTTATACTGCTCATAGAGAAGGAGCTTCCCATGTAACCGCCGTCGTCTCCGTTCTTCGCTACGGAGGCTTGCGGATCCGCGACGCTGCAGGTCTGGAGAGGGGCCCGGCTCACAAGCGCGAGCCGCGATGAGCCCTGATTCGCGCTATTTCTTCCCGAACGCATCGGCTCGCTCGAAAGTGCCGTCTCAAGCTGGAAAACGAACGCTCTACCGGATTTTGAGCTGGCGCAGGTTGAGGGGCCAACGCATATCGATTTCGCGACATGTTCGCCGTCGATCTCTTGCTTTATGATGTGCCGCTCGAAAGTATTTCGCAGCTACTCGGACATCGATCAAGAGGACGGAGATAATTACGCCCCCAGAATGAAAGCCGGCAAGATCGATTACAGCAGATAGTTCGAGGTACATGGGACTACCGCGGACAGCTCCAGCCCGATCTGAAAACGCCTAATCTCTCAAATGAGGATGCCAGTTCCAACAGCAGCTATCAAGACGTGAGCAATAGCTAAACGCGCTACGCTTGCCGTATTTGACGCGTAAATCGATCAGCGCTATCTTTAAACGAGCGGCGGCTTCGTCGATAGATGGAGTTTCATACGCGAAATTCCTGACCGCTGAAAGGGATATTGTGAAAACGATTTTCGTCAAGTTTATCTTGGGCGAGAGCGCCTTCTGGTTTACGTTCGGGGAAACGTTCGTGAGGCTCATACTCGTTACAATCACGAATCTTTTGCTGATAACTTCGCACGCTCCATATCGGACGCCATCCTTCAACATTGTCGGTTGGATTCTTCCACGGTGTGGTAGCCGGACTCAATCAGTCACAGCAAGCGGTGGCCTTGAAGGCCGCCGTTACTTACTTTTTGCGGCTTTCTAACGATTCCGCACGCCGAACGCGAATTGCAGATGGCACAACCTCGACTTCTATATAGCGTCGTATGGGAAGACGCGTTCGTTGCCTGTGAAGCTCTTCGATCCACGGCGCTGCAGGGAAAGTTACTTTGCATAGCTTCGGCCGGTGACATCGCGCTGTCACTACTAACCTTAGATACGGATCAAGTTCTCGCCGTCGATTGTAATGCTGCACAGATCGCCGCTACAGAACTTCGCGCATGCGCGATCGCCCACTTGTCGAATATCGATGTCCGTGAATTCTTGGGAGCCTCGGGGGGCAATGAATCTTCCAGGCTGGATACATATGCCACTCTCCGCTCATCCTTATCTCCATTTTCGCGCAGCTTCTGGGATTACAGGCGACACGCGGTTAAAAAGGGTATTATTCATGGAGGCCGGTTCGAAAGGTATCTACGACGCTTTCGACGCTGGCTCTTGCCTTTACTAACTCGGCCGACGGCGATTTCTTCCCTCATCGCAGCGCCGTCACAATCTGCACGAGAAGCCGTGTTTGCTAGTCTATGGAACACTACCCGTTGGCGCGTTGCCTGCCGGCTATTTTTTGGCGCGATCGCCCAGAATCGGTTCCGCTTTCCGAACGCTCTCCGAGCCGCTGCTGTGGATATTGACTCCGAAGTTGAACGCCGCACTCGTCATGTTCTTACAACTCGTACTATTGCTAACAACCCTTATCTAAGTTATCTCCTTTTAGGATATTACCCTGCGGATGCGCTCCCGCTCTATCTACGGGATCATACGCTCCACATCATTCGCGCTCGGCTAAGCCGTCTTCATCTCCATCATTGTACGATCGCTGACATTAGCGATGCCGGAATCAGCGGTATGTATTTGTCCGACATCTTTGAGCCGCTGACACAGGTGGAGTTTGAGCGCGACTATGCGATTTTGTTAGATCGTCTTCGACCCGGCGGCCGCCTCGTTTATTGGTGCAATTATGCGATCAGGCAGCCCCCGCCTCTGGGAATCGTAGTCGAAAGTTCCGAGGTCGCGCGATTAATGGTTGCTGATCAGATCGGGTCGTATCCAGAGCTTCACATCGAATCGAAGGCTATTCCGAGAGCGATGCCCCTTCGCCTGCGATGAGCCTATCGATGCGGCCTTGCCGCCCGTCCAGCAGCAGCATAAGGCCAATCACTATCATTGTCCCCATTACCGCGTACGCGAGAGCATAACGTAAGCCCATATTGAAAGGAAGGAGCATCACGCCGCTCCAGCAAAGGGGACCAATAATTGACGCGCAGCGTTCAAAAACAGAATAAAGACCGTAGCCCTTGCCAAGCGTAGTTCTCTCCGCCAAGTCAAACAAGTATGCGCGTGATGTGCTCCAAAGAACACCAAAAAGAATGCCGCAGCACACGATGGTGCTCCAAATTAATAGACCAATCTGCGTCGCTACTGCCAGTGCAGCGAATGCGCCAAGCCACAATATAAGCGTCACCACAATAATCTTGCGGAGCGGCTGCGGACGTAGCCAGCCGACTGCGGCGCTCGAGAGCGAACCGCAGGTTAGTGCGATCGCAAATGCGACGGCAGTCTGGCTGTCGGAAAAGCCGATGCGTTCCCTGAGATATATCGGAAGGAACAATTGCACTGTTAATAGCGCGTCCGAGTACAACATAAACGCCAGAAGGTAGCGTGTTAAGCGCGGGGCTTTCCTGGCGAAGAGCCAATTCTCATGGAAATACCTCTTGATCGACCATTTGCTTTCATCGTCATGAGTTATGGCAACGGCATCCGTTCCCCTCCCAAGAGTGATGAACACAACTACGAAGAGCACAAGAAACACCACACCCATCACGGCCAATAAATTTAGCCGTCCGTCGGCGCTCTCCCCCAGCCAGTGGCGCAATAAATAAGCGCCGAGCAGCGCGCCAATTACGGAACCGAAGCTACCTGCGGCCTCTCCAAAACCCGTGTATTTCGTGACGTCCTTAAGGTCATGCACGCCGCGAATGTGCGGCAGGAGCCAATTGTACGGAACGAGACTCAACTGATACACAAAGTTGATCAGGCCAAAGACCATCAACGTTCCGCCGATGCGAAGCCATTGTGCTTCACGGTGGCCTAGGCCGGTAATCGCTAATGCGAGCATCCCGAGTGCGAACGAGCCATACACGAGGAAAGAAAAGCCATTTCGCTTTCGATCAATCGCGGCACCAATCAGCGGCGCGATCACCAGTAGCGCGAAAGCCGATAGAGAATAGGTCAACCCATACCAGAACGAACCCTGCCCTTGGTCAATACTGATCCATTTGGAAAAATACAAACTACCATTTATGATAAGCAGCGAATTAATGAAGTCATAGGCTATCCATGCGCGAATAGCTCCGCGTGCTGGGTCGCTCGTATTCATGGTGTCGCTAACCATGCTGTGCCACCTCGTTGTTCAAACGCTGATCCAATGACAATTCCTCTTGCTCCGGCGGCAAACGCCGAAGCACATTGTTGCTGCGTCTTGATTCCGCCGCCAACGAGGACTGGCAATCCGTCTCCACCTTCGACCGCGGCCCGGATTTCCTCCACGCTGGCGCTTACAATAGCGTCGCTGCCAGCCTCTAGGTAAATGGCGTCTACGCCCAAAAGACGTCCGACAAGAGACATCGTACGAACGATCTCGGGTTTACCGCGCGGAATGGGAAGCACCTGCGTGAAGAAAGCCGCTGACGTTGATCGACCGCCATCAAGTTGCAAATACGCGACTCTTACGCACGGCATGCCATATCGCTCAATCGTTGCAGCGGCCGCGATAACATGGTCAGTAATAAACCGTGTGTTGCCGCTTCCGATCGCCAACGGCACGACAAGAAAGTCGGCAAGGGGCGACAGTACGGTATCGACAGGGCCAGCAGTTAGAAAAGTGCCGACGCATTTAAGCGTTCTCTTGCAAGTTTTCATCACCTCGTCGAAATTGGTGCCGTGAATGTAAGTGCCGCCTACGATCAGGGTATTGACAGGAGTCGTCGCATTTGCGGCTAGGGCGTGTTCCAAGATGAGTGGATCCCAATGATCGGGATCGACCAAAAAATGAATGCCGTTCGGTGCCAATAAGGCGAGTCTCCCACACGCTGTATTCACCATGGCTACATCGCCAGAAAGAGCGCCGGCACGCTGGAATAGGCGGCTAGCTTCAGCAGTCGCGAATCCAGGCTCGCATTGTTTCTGCCGGCGGAGTTAAAAATGATTAGCAGGAGTGGCATTCCGCTCACGCAAAAGCTGAACGAGCGGCTAAGGCCGCACTCCATAACAGTTGCCGACAATCCGGCGACGATAAGAAAAGCGAAGAGCAATTTCCCAAATCGAGGGTAGCGACGGAGAACGGGTTCTGGACGGAATTGCTTATCACCCTCATAGTCCAGAATATCCTTCTTGAGTTCACGGGCGAGTGTGACGGCAAAAAGAAAAACGGCGATGAACACAAGTGGCCAGCGTCGCTCAGGTGAGGCAGACAACGGAACTACCGCGATGAGGGTTGCCGTCAGGATGTTCGCTGCGGCGGCACTCCGATAGCGGACGAACGAGGAATAGAACAATCCGCCGCTAAGGCCCAAAAGCGGCCACAACGACACGTCCGGCCGCAAAGCGAGGCAGAGCAGCAAGTCTGTCATTATTATTACCAGTCCTGCGCAGATCGCCGCTCGCCGGCTGATATCGCCATGCAAGAGAGGTCGACTCGGGCAGTTTATAGCGTCGACATGAACATCGACAAGGTCATTAAATAGGTAGGAAGCGCTCGCGGCCAGGAACCAGGCGCTCGCCGAAATTATTATGAATTGCAGTGAGCCCGTAGCGGCATAGCGTGATGCCGCGAGATACAATAAGGCTATAGCGAGCGCATTCGGGAGTCTAATCAAGCGCGCGAGAGCCAGTACGAAGTCATACGTGGTACGCCACATAAATGATAACTATACGTCGTCCGACCATGCTGTTTCAATAGTTTTCGTGTAGTCGTCCGGGCTGGAAGTCTGTCCAAATAGACGTCGATGCACGACGGGCGTGAGAACAGTTGTGACTATAGCGGATGTTGCGACGACAATCGCATATGTCGAGCTGCTCCATTTTTCACCATATGTCCATGCAACGAAAGTCAGCCCGATTAAAATGCCAAGGTAAATCAATAATCGCTTCGCGAAATGAGTTAAGTGATTGATGGCTTGTACAGTCGCGTTGCCTTTGTGGCGAAGTGTCGAGCGCATCTGTTTCAGTTTTGCGACGTTAAGCAGTATGAGTAGAATCAGAAAGACAGGAGTAACTGCGGGCTCCTTTGCCGCGCAGACAGCTACCAGAGCGAGGGTCACTGTTATCAGCAAAGTGGTCATCTCTTGCCAAGACGTCTCGGCTTTTTGACTGTGGAACTGAAGCGGAATGTAATATGTGCTGTATTGCCTCCAAACGGTGAATACGAGATAACCGGCGAGGATTGACCAAGTTACGTCGGCCAAGCGGTCGCTGTTACTTGCAGTAACACTGAATGCCTCCAGAATTAAGGTGTAGATGCTTCCAAAAGCGATGGCGAAACACGTGTTGATGAAGACAAGCGAACTTTGCGTAAGATCGAATCGACGAACCGAGGCACGATAGCGGCATTCTGCCGCGGAGTCCATCTCGCCCATTTCGTGAGTCTTTACCGTCCCTTCTTGTTCTAGGAGTGATGCTGACGAGAAATTCCCTACCCCGGCGTAGCCGGAACCAAGAAGAAAGCGTGAAGGCGCGAGTGGCGATATCGTCGCCAGATGGCGAAGCTGATCGAACGTCACCGTGACCGGTTCGAGGGAGTGTTGTCGTGCTTCGATCGGGTGTTGATTCAGGGAATGTTGCCGAGCGTGGGTTACGCCAAAGTCATGTCGATCACGCTCGACAGCCGGGGCATCAAGCTGTTCGACTACGTGACCGAGTTTGCTCAGCCGTTCCGAGAGTCGATTCGCGCCCAAGCCGAATGTGTGTCGGCAGATGCTGGGATCGAGGTCGAGTACATCAAGAAGCCGAAGGGCCTTCGGAAGGAAGATCGCAGCCGAGAGATCGTCGTCAGGCGAGGCGACTATCCGGGACTGGCGCATCTGTTTTCGGTCATGGAGTTCTGCTTGTCGTATCGGCCATGGCACAACAAGCAGACCGGGTCCCCGCGCCCTCCGCATATAATTTCCTTCGTATGCCGAAACATTCGGCGGACGTAGAAACGATGGCGCATGAGCTGATGGGGCACTTCGATGAGCTCGTGCGGGAGTTCCTTATCAACGAAGAGAGCGGGAGCTACCCTGCGAACGAGAGGAGTCTGCTCCGCTTTCTCCGCGATCATGGTCCGGCGGTCATGTCCGATCTCTCGGGGCACTTGCGTCTGGCGCTGTCGAGCACGACCGGGATCGTGGATCGGCTGGTGGAGCGGAAGGTGGTCAGGCGCGTGCGCCCCGAGGAGGATCGGCGGACGGTACGAGTCATGCTGACGAAACGGGGGAGGCGGGCCCTGGAGGGGCTCGCTGCTGACCGTGTGCGTCTGGGGCGGGCCATGCTCGGCCGGCTCGAGCCGCACCGGCGCAAAACGCTCCTCGCTCTCTTCCGGCAGATGGCCGGCGGCGCGAAGTGACGGTACGATTACTTCGCTTACCGAAATATTCGTAGTTTCGAATGGATTTGCCGTTTTCAGCCAGATGTCGAAGGTTTTTAGATTTCTCCTTCCAGTTCTTCTCGCGGTGCCGCTCGCGGCGGAGCCGTTGCGGCTCAGTCTTCAGGACGCGGTGTCGATGGCGTTGCGCGAGGGGACGATCGCGCGGCTCGCGGAGTCGCAGGCGGAGCGTGCCGAGATCGCCCGGCGTGAGGCGCTGTCCGGTCTTCTGCCGCAGAGTGACGCGCGGCTGCAGCGCTACAGCGAGTCGATCAATCTCGCCACGTTCGGCTTCGAGCTTCCCGGCCAGCCGCCGGTGATCGGGCCGTTCAATGTCTACGACGCACAGCTCACCGCGTCGATGCAGCTGTTCAACCTCGCGGCGCTCCGCTATTACCAGGCCTCGCGTGCGGGCGTCGAGGCGAGCAAGTGGCGTCTGCAGCAGGCGCAGAACGATGTCACGGTGAGTGTCGCGCGGCTTTACGTCACGGTGCAGCGTGCCGACGCGCAGGTTGTCTCCCGCGACGCGAGCGTGAAGCTTTTCGAACAGCTCGCGCGCGTCGCGAAAGATGAATTCGACGCCGGCACGGGCACGCGGCTCGACGTCGCGCAGGCGAATGTCCAGCTCGCACGCGCACGCGAGGCGCTCCTTCGCGCGCAGAACGATCGCGAGTCGGCGCGCATCGCGCTCCTGGGTGCAATCGGCGCCGATCAATCCTCCGACGTCGTCCTTGCGCCGCTCACCACGCCGGAGACGACGCTGGCGATCGACGCCGCGCTCGCAACCGCGCGCGAGCAGCGTCCGGAATTGAAGGGAGCGCAGGCCGCGGAGAAAGCGGCCGAGCTCACGCTTCGCTCGGCGAGCGCGCGCCGCATTCCGCACGTCGAGCTGAATTTCCTCGGCGACTACGCGGGCAACACGACGGACGAGATGCATTCCAGCCGCCGCATCGGCGGCGCCATCGCCGTGCCGCTTTTTCGCGGCGACATCCCCGCCAACATCGCACGCGCGCGGCTCGAGCTCGAAGACGTTCGCACGCGCGCTGCGGGAGCGAATCGCGACGTCGAGCAGCAGGTGCGCACGGCGATCCTGAGCCTGCGGAACGCGCAGGCGCGCGTCGCCGTGGCGACCGAGACGGCGAACGTCGCGCAGGAAGCGTTGACGATCGCGCGCGAGCGGCGTACGGCGGGATACGGATCGCCGGTGGAAGTCGATCGCGCCGAGGATGCGTACCGGCAGGCGCAGGAGGACTTGATTGCGGCGCGCGCGGACGCGGCGCTCGCAGCGGTGCAGGTGCAATACGCCACCGGCACCATCGGATCGAAGGAGTCGCCGTGACGGCAGCGCCGCCAGTCAACAAGTGGCTGGTCACGATCTCGGTGACGTTCGGCACGCTCATGGGAGCGATCGACGTCTCGATCGTCAACGTCGCCGTTCCTCATCTCGCCGGTGCCCTCGGCGCGACGATCGAGCAGATCACGTGGGTCACGACCGGCTTCGTCATGGCGACCGTGCTGGTGATGCCGCTCACCGGATTTCTCGCGCGCATGTTCGGGCAGAAGCGCGTCTATCTGGCGTCGCTCGTCCTCTTCATCGCCGGCTCCGCGCTCTGCGGCTTCGCGCGCTCGCTGCCGGTCCTGGTGATCTTCCGCGTGGTGCAGGGACTCGGCGCCGGCGCACTGCAGCCGACCGAGCAGGCGATCCTTCGCCAGACGTTTCCACCGGCCGAACAGGGCATGGCGATGGCGGTCTTCGGCATGGCGGTCGTCCTCGGGCCGGCGTTCGGTCCGACGCTCGGCGGCTACATCGTCGACAACTACAACTGGCCGTGGATCTTCTTCATCAACGTGCCGGTTGGCCTGATCTCGCTGGTGATGGTGACGCGTTTCGTCCATGAGCCGGAAGACATCCGCGCGTCGAATCACGCGATGGCCGAGCAGCAGAAGAAGAACATGGACTGGATCGGCATCGTGCTGATGTGCGCCGGGATCGCGACGCTGCAGTACGTGCTCGAAGAGGGGAACCGCAACGACTGGTTCCACTCGCTCGAAATCGTCACGCTGACGTTCATCTCCGTCGTGGCGATCGCGGCGCTGATCATCCGCGAGCTCTCCGCGCCGATGCCCGCCGCCGACTTCTCGCTCTTCCGCGACGTCGTCTTCCTCTCCGGCACGCTCGTCGGCGCGGTGATGTTCGCGATGCTGATGGCGGTGACGTTCCTCCTGCCGCTGTACATGCAGATCCTGCTCGGCTACTCCGCGACGCAGGCGGGCCTGGCGATGATGCCGCGCTCCCTGACGATGATCGTGGTGATGCCGATCGTCGGGAGGATCTACAACAAGGTCTCGCCGCGTCTCGTGATCGCATTCGGCATCTGCCTCTTCGCGGTCACGGCCTGGATGATGGGTCATTACACGCTCCAGACGACCACGCGCGATGTCGTCAACGTGTTGATCATCCAGGGAGTGGCATTCAGCTGCCTGTTCATTCCGCTGACGACGCTCGCGCTCTCGAGCATCCCGCGCCACCGTCTCTCCGACGCGACGGGACTCAACTCGCTGCTGCGCCAGGTCGGAGGGTCGGTCGGGCTGGCAGTGTTCGCGACGATGCTCTCGCGCTTCGCCACGCGCGCGCACGGCACGCTGATCCAGCACGTCGACAGCGCGAACGCCGCGGCGGCCGCGCGCATCCATGCGATCAGCGGAGCGATTGCGTCGCGAAACGGTAACCCCTCCGGCGCGAACACTATGGCGCTGCAGATCATCGACGGGATCGTGCGGCGGCAGGCGATGGTGCTGTCATTCGAGAAGCTCTTCTACCTCGCGGGAATCAGTTTTCTATGCGTTCTTCCGCTCGTGCTGCTGCTCCGCGCGGCGCCGGGCGGCGAGAAGATCGAAGTGCACGTAGAGATGTAGGGAGACCTGGATGGATTTGAATGACAAGAAGCCGGTGCTCGCGCCTTCGCGCGCGAAGCGGATGTACCTGATCCTCGCCGCGGTCGTGGTGGTGATTCTCATCGCCTGGGGTGCGTTCGCGCTGATGACGAGCGGCAAGGAGACGACGGACGACGCGCAGGTCGCCGCCGACATCGTGCCGGTCGCCGCGCGCGTGCCGGGACAGATGATCGCCGTGCACGTGAAGGAGAATCAGTTCGTCCGCGCCGGCACGCTGATCGCGGAAATCGATCCGCGCGAGCTGGAAGTAAAGCTCGCGCAGGCGGAAGGAGAACTGGAGACGGCGAAGGCCTCGGCGACGGAGGCGGAAGCGAAGACGAGCATCTCGCGCGCCACCGCGACGGGAGGATTGACGGCAGCGCAAGCGGCGGTGGAGAGCTCGCGCGAAAGCGTCGGCACCCAGTCGAGCGCGATCAATGAGGCGCGCGCGGTCGTGCAACGCGCGGAAGCGAATGCGCAGAAAGCCGCCGCCGACTGGGAACGCGCCCGCGGCCTCGGCGAGAAAGGCGACATCTCGCGAGCGCAGGTCGATAGCGCGCGCGCCGCGACTGATGCGGCGCAGGCGGATCTCGCGGCGGCGCGTGCGCGACTGCAGAGCGCGATCAACGCGCAGCAACTCGCTCAGGCGAACGTGCGACAGGCGCAGGGACGATTGACGCAAAGCGCCCCGGTGGAAGCGCAGGTGCAGGCGGCGCAGGCGTCCGCGAGTCTCGCACGTGCGAAGGTGCGCACCGCACAGGCCGCGCTCGATGCCGCGCGCCTCGCGCTTTCGTACACGCGCATCGCCGCGCCCGCCGACGGAATCGCGTCGAAGCTCTCCGTGCACGTCGGCTCGCTGATCGCGGCCGGACAGCCGATCGTGCAACTGGTTCCGCGTCAGACGTACATCGTCGCGAATTTCAAAGAGACGCAAGTCCGCTCGATGCGCCCCGGCCAGCACGTGCACATCAGCGTCGACGCCCTCGGCGGCGAAGACTTCGAAGGAAAGGTCGAGTCCCTCTCCGGCGGAACCGGCGCGAGCTTCTCGATGTTGCCGCCCGACAACGCCAGCGGCAACTTCGTGAAAGTCGTGCAGCGAATCCCCGTGCGCATTTCGTGGAACGGCCCGGCCGCCGACCGCGTCCCCGCCGGATCGAGCGCCGAAGTGACGGTGCGGACGAAGTAAGAGAGGGCGGATGGCGGATGGCGGATGGCGTAGGATTCTGCCATCTGCCATCCGCCATCTGCCATCTATTTCGATCTTGTTTGTGCACCAACTTTCCCCCCGCCCGCCCGTATCCTAGTTAGATGACCTCTTCGGGCTCGTTGCCGGGCGGTACTCGCCTCGAGCGATACGAGATCGTGTCCCTCCTCGCTGCCGGGGGCATGGGCGAGGTCTATGTCGCGCGCGACACGCACCTCGGGCGCGCGGTCGCGCTCAAGGTTCTTCCTCGCGAGCTCACCGCGGACGCGAACCGCGTGGCGAGGTTTGTGCGGGAGGCCGAGGCGTCGTCGGCGCTGAATCATCCTGCGATCGTGACGGTTTATGACGCGGGCGTCGCGAGCGGCGTGCAGTATCTGGCGATGGAGCTGATCGACGGCGAGTCGCTGTCCGAATGGATGCGCACGCGGCGCGATGCGCGGCGGAAGCTCGAGGTGATGGCGCAGGTCGCGGAGGGACTCGCGGCCGCGCATGCGAACGGGATCGTGCATCGCGATCTCAAGCCCGCGAACATCATGGTCGGCCGCGGCCGATGGGCGAAGGTCGTCGACTTCGGCGTGGCCAAGCTCACCGAGCGTCTGAACGGGAAGTCCGGCGGCGGCGAGACTGCGCCGGCCGCGGTGATCGGCACGGCCGCGTACATGGCGCCGGAGCAGATCGAAGGACGCGCCGTCGATCATCGCGCGGACGTCTATTCCTTCGGCGTCGTGCTGCACGAGCTGCTCACAGGGCGTCGTCCGATGGACGACATCGCGCGCCGCACGCCGCCGATGGATGAATTGCCGCGCGACGTGCAGCGCATTCTGCGCCGCTGTCTGGCGCATGATCCGGAGAGCCGCTATCAGTCGATGAAGGATCTCGCGCTCGACCTCGGCGAGGCATCGCTCGACGAAACCACTCCGCGCAAGCCGCGCTACTTCGTCTGGGCCGCGGCGATCGCGGCCCTCGTCGCCATCGTGTTCGCGTTCCGCGCAAACAAGAATGCGGAGGCGACCCCCGTGCCGCCGCAGCGCGATGAAACGCTGATGACGCGCGTGACGAACAGCGGCAGGATCATGACCGCTGCGATCTCGCCGGACGGCAAGTATCTCGTGCACGCGGTGCGCGAAGGGGATCAACAGGCGCTGTGGGTCAGGCAGATCGCGACCGGCACGCTGACGCGCATCGCGCCGCCCGAGCCGCGCTACTACTTCCGTCTCAGCGTCTCGCCGGACGGCAACTACGTCTATTACATCTCCGTGACGCGCGCGGAGCCGAATGTCGCCGATCTCTTCCAGGTATCGCTCCTCGGCGGAACGCCGCGCCGCATTGCCAGCGACGTCGAGTTCACGTACGGACTCTCGCACGACGGCACGCGCGTCGCCTTCCGGCGCTTCAACGCGTTCGACCGCGAGCATCGGCTGACCGTCGCGGACGTCGACAGCGGCGAAGAAGAGGTCGTGCTGCGCCGCGCATATCCGTACTACTGCGACCTGCCGGCGTGGTCGCCGGACGGAAAAACGATCGCGTTCATCGGCGGAGAGAGCGGAAAGAATCCCGGCATCTACACGCTCGATCTCAAGACCCGCAACATCATGCGGATGCCGTCGCCGGAGTGGCCGGGCTTCGTCAACATGACCTGGATGCCGGACGACAGCGGCCTGCTCCTGACGGTCTACGACCGCGAGTCGCCGCCGCAGATCTGGCTGCTCGCGCGCGGTGGTGTGGCGCGCAAGATCACGTCGGACATCAACGCCTACACCGGCATCAGCGTCACCGCGGATGCGTCGACGATCGGCGCGGTGCGCGACGAGAGCGACTCGAACATCTGGACGCTCGATCTCGGCGAAGCCGCGCGTCCCGGCACGGCCGCGCTGCGTCCGGTGACGACGGGACTCGGCAACTACTACGGAACGGGCGGAGTGCGCTGGCTGAGCGACTCCGAGGTGATGTACACGGCGATTACGTCCAAGATGCCGACGTTCTTCGCCGCGCCGCTGAACGGCAGCGGATCTCCGCGGCGCGTCGTGCACAGCATCACCGCGTGGAACCCCGCCGTCTCGCCCGATGGAAGGCGCGTGGCATTCGTCTCCGACAAATCGGGCCGGCAGGAGATTTGGATCAGCGACGTCGATGGGCAGAATGCGCGGCAAGTCACGAACGTCGAACGCGCCGGCTCGCCGTCCTTCACTCCCGACGGAAAGTCGATCGTCTTCCTCTCCCTCGGCCAGACTCAGTTCGCGTGGCGCATCGGAGTGGACGGCGGCCCACCGGAGCAGATCACGCGCACGCCCACGAGCCGCGTCAGCATGTCGCCGGATGGACGCTGGCTGTTGTGCCGCTTGCGCTCCACGGAATCGAAAACGCCGCTGTGGCGCACCGCGCTCGTCCCGCTCGACGGCGCCGCGCCGCGCTTCTTCGGCGTGCCCGCGTACGGCGGCGAGCCAGTCTTGCAGTGGCATCCCGGCGGGAAGGCCTTTTCCTATCTCGACGCGAAGGACGGCATTGCCAACATCTGGCTGCAGGACATCGACGGCGGCCCGCCGCGCCAGGTGACGTTCTTCGAGAGCGGCGAGATTTTCTCGTTCGACTGGTCGCGGGATGGGCGAAAGCTGGTGCTCTCGCGCGGAGAACCGACCAGCGACGCCGTGATCATCAGGAACTTTCGTTAGTCTGCATTTCTCACACCTTCGTCATCTTGAGCCGCGTAGACGGCGAAAGATCTCAATCTACGTAACTTGAGATCCTTCGCCGCGCTTCGCCGGCTCAGGATGACGTTTGACACTTGCTCCACGCCTTTTCAGATGCTGTGAGAAATGCAGGTTAGGAGAGCGGGCGTCCCCGCCCGCCCCCGGGGAGGCGGGCAAGATTCCCGCTCTCCTCGGCATCCTAGAGCGCGGTCTTCGTCGTGGCGAGCTGCTGCACGCGGCGCAGGCGAATGGGATTGCGTCCGATCATGATCTCATCGGTGTCGTGCACCTCGACGACCTTCGTGACCGGCGTCGTGCCGATGAACGTGCCGTTCTTGCTGCCGAGGTCCTCGAGCGTGAGGACGTCGCCCTCGACGAGGAGGCGCGCATGTTGACGCGAGACGTCGGGCGCGTTGATGACGATCTCGCAGACGGAGTCGCGGCCGATCGTGTTCGCTCCTTCGTGCAGCGGAATCTGCTCGTTGCCGGCGACGATCACGAACGCGCTGGGATCCGCGGTCATCGTGCGCGCGGCCGCGAATGCGTAGCCGAAGCGATGCACGGTGCGGACGATTTCGCGATCGTCGTCGCCGATCGCCGCGCGGATTTCAGAAACGAGATTGTGCAGGTTGCCTTGCTCGACGTACGTGTCGGGCCAGAGGCGTCCGTAGAGCGCATCCTTCGAGACCGCGGCGGGACTCGCTTCGATCAGCAGCTCGAGCAACGCGAACGCCTTCGGCGAGAGCGGCACCGGCTCACCGCCGCGCGAGAGCGTGCGCGTTGCGGAATCGAAGACACAGGAGCCGAAGCGCACGCGCATGCCTGATTGTAGGCCGCGCGGACACTGAGAACTTTCTGAGAAAACGCACAGGACGCGGACGCATTGCCCGGCCGATCCTCGCCGCATGGGTGCGTTCCTGTTGGTCCTGCTCCTCAGTTTCGGATGCGGAGATCTTTGCCGCGACCAGGCCGTCGCGCATTATGCGTGGCTCTTCGCTGACGCGGGATACGGCCACCTCCCTCGCGAGCGCGCAGGGTTCCTGATTCGCGAGAAGGACGGCACGCTCACGTTCGCACCGTGGAAGGTCAGCGACTTCGCCAGCGCTCACTATCGCGGCGGCGTTCCGGCGAACACGATCGCATTGGTGCACACGCATCCCGACTTCGCCTCACCGTGGCCGTCTGCACGCGATGCAAGCGTGGCGAGACGGCTGGCGTTGCCGGTGATCGTGGTGTCGAAAGATGCAGTGACCGTTGCAATGTCCGACGGAACGCGCCGCGAATTGTTCGGCCGCGGCTGGCGGCGTCTGAGATGAACGTTGCGTGTCCTGTGTTGAGAACGTGAGACCTCATCGAACGTCATCCCACCGTTCTCACGCATGGCGAAGCCGCGCGAAGCGGCCGTAGGCCACGAACGCGCAGAGGACGCCCGCGACGAACGGGAAGAGAGCGCCGAGACCGCTGCTGAACGTGAGTGCCGTCGCGCCGCTCATGATGAGCACGAGTCCCGTCGCGGCGAGCGGCGTGAGGCGCGGCTGAATGCGCGTCAGTCCGGGCAGGATGAGGCCGAGGGCGCCGGCGATCTCCGCGACGCCGATGAAGCGGATGAAGCCGGCGGAGAACGGCGACTGCGCCGTCAGCTGAGCGGCCGGGATGATGAACTTCATGGCGCCGGCGAAGAGGAAGAGCGCGGCGAGAAGGATCTGAATCGTCCAGAGCAGCATGTTGGTTTTCTTCGAGTTACGCATTGTCGTCAATCTCCTTTTGTAGAGACGTCGAACGAGCCGACCCGAAATCGACATGCCGCTGATTTTTTTTGGGAGGCTGGTGGCTCGTCAATAATCCTGAAGCGTTGGTTTATGTGGTGACCGCTGCCCTCAGCGGTCACTGCGCCGCCGATGGCGGCGCCAGCGGCGCGCTTCGCGCCGCTGCGACCGCTGAGGGCAGCGGTCGCCACATAGTGGACCCCGGAGTCAGAACGGCTTCTCCAGCGACTCCGATTGCGGCGTGAACAGTTTCGCGCCGTCCGCGGTGATCACCATGTCATCCTCGAGGCGGACGCCGAATTCACCGCGGATGTAGATGCCGGGCTCGTTGCTGAAGGTCATTCCCGGCTGCGCTCGCAGGTCGCGGATCCAGCCGAACATGTTGTTCTTTACCAGGTACGGCCACTCGTGGCCTTCCATGCCGATGCCGTGTCCGAGGCGATGCGTGAAGAACTTGAAGCCGGGGCCGTAGCCGGCGTCGGTGATGACCTTGCGTGCGGCGGCGTCGATCGACTCCAGCGGCGCGTCCGGTTTGGCGGCGGCCAGCGCCGCGTTCTGTGCGTGGCGGACGATGCCGAAGACGCGGTTCATCTTCTCCGTCGCTTTGCCGAGGACGAACGTGCGCGTGATGTCGGACTGATATTCCTCCACCGTGCAGCCGTCGTCGACCATGATGATCGTTCCCTCGCGGATCACCTGCGGCTCGATCGAGCCGTGAGGAAGCGCGGTGTACGCGGCCGTCTGCACGCTCGCTTCGCCCGGAAATCCGACGCGGCGATAGGCGACGTCAATCAGGTCGGAGACCTGCTTCTGCGTCATGCCGGGTTGCAGCGCCTGGTACACGGCGCGGTAGACCATCCACGTGGCCGTATTCGCGAGCTGCATCAACTCCAGCTCGTGCGCGTCCTTGATCATCCGGCAGCCGGCGGTGATCGGGGTCCCGAGCACGATGCGCGCGTTTGACGCGGCGCGGGCGATCCCTTCGCTCCAGACGAACTTCGCGGTTTCTTCGATGCCAACCGTCGCCGTCGACAGCTTGCGATCGGCGAGGCCGCGCGCCACCAGCGCGTACGGACTCTCGTCTTCCTGCCACGTTCGGATGTCGGCGTGGCCGCCGCCGAACGGACCCCGCGCGATTTGTTCCATCGCGCGCTCTTCCTCGAAGGCGGGGCAGACGAAGAACGGCTCACCTTTGACCGGGATCACACACGCGAACAGGCGCTCGCCGCCCGACCAGCGGAGGCTCGTGAAGTAGGTGAGCGAGGCGCTGCCGGTGAGCACCAGCGCGCCGAAGTTTTTTTCGGACATGATGCGCCGCGCCTTCTCGATGCGGGCGTGCCGCTCGTCGTTCGTGATCGGCTTTGCCTGATCGCGCATCGACGTGAGCGCGGCGATCGACGGCGCCAGCGCAGTCTCCTTCTCTTGCGCGGAGAGCGACGGCACGCGCGAAGCGGCGCCGAGGATGGCCGAGGTGCGTAGGAATTTGCGTCGGTTCATGCCAGTGGGGATTCTAGTCGCCACGGGCGACTGCGTGGATTGCTCCGCCTTGCGGCATGCTTGTCGCCACGTCACGAATGCGGCTTCGAGCGGCGCAACGCGCCTGAGATCGTCGTTTCTGCTGCGCAAGCACCTAGTCGCCCTCTCACTTCACCCCCGCCCGCACCTCCTGCAAATGAACCGCGCGAATCGCCGTCGTGCCGGGTGTAAGCGTGGGGTTTGTGAACGAGAGCATCCCGAGTCCCAGCGCAGCGCGCGCGGGTGTCAAGGCGTCGCGCAGTTCCTGAATGTGAATGGCCTTGACCGGCACCCCCGCCGAGGCGGCGTCGGTGAAGGAGACGTTGCCGAGGGCGGCGACGGCGCGGAGAGCGTTGACGGCTTGGCGTAATTCGGCGAGGTGGACGGCTTTCATCGGCGTCACGCCGGACATGAGCGGGTCGTCGGTGAAGAGCATTGCGATGGCGGGGTCGGGTGCGCTGAATGGAGATGGACGCGAGGCGGCGTCGAGCGCGCGCACTTTGTAGACGTACGCGCTGCCGCCGGCGACGGTGTTGTCGTTGAATGTCGTCGCCGCGGTCGTGATGAGAGTCGCGTATGAATTCGACGCCGAACTGCGCTGGATCTCGTACTGCGTTGCGCCGGCGACGGCGTTCCACGAGAGACTGATCTGCGACGTCGATGTGGCGGTCGCGAAGAATCCGGTCGGAGTCGCCGGGCCGACGATGACGCCGCGCGATCCGGTGATGGTTGGCTGCAACGTGTCGGTTGCGGTGACGACGTGATTGCCGGCGGACGGAAACGTGAACGCGTTCGTGAAGGTGTGCGTGCCGGCATCCGCGGGAGTGAACGTGTAGTCGGCGGGGAGCACGGTCGAGGCGTTGGTGGCGGTGAAGTGAATCGTGCCGGTGTAGCTCGTGGCGACGTTGTCGTTGGGATCGTAGGCGGTGACGGTTGCTGTCGCCGGCTCGTTCGCGCCGGCGCCGGCGGGAAACGTGATCACCAGCGAGACGGACGGCTTCCAGCCGCGCTCGATCACCTCGAAGTCGCTGACCTTCAGCGCGCTGAACGCGGGATTGAGCACGTCATTGTTCCAGCGCGTGTCGTACGTGCCGCTGACGTACATGTCCGTCCCGTTGTCCGCGACGATCAGTCCGTACTTTTTCATCGCTCGGAAAATCTTCTGCACGTCCGCGGGAAAGCCGGAGATGTTCGTCGTCGACTTCAATCGCAGTCGAAGGCCCATCGGCGGCGCGCCGGAAGTCGAACCTGCCTCGTGCGAAGCGGGATACACGTAGCCGTTCGTCGAGCGTACGGTGAAGCGAAAGGCGTGACGGATCTCGTCCGGTCCCGCGACTTCGTCGTAGCGCACGAGGCCCGGCAGAATCGCGAGTCCCGCGGCGTCGGCGGACGTCCAGGTGTCGGGCCGCCGGTTGTTCGTCTTCATGTCGAAGAACGCGCCCGATGCCGCTTCCCACCCCGTGCCGTTGTACCAGACGTTGTACAACTCGTAGAGTGTGTTGTTGGTCTTGTCGACCATGAGGACGTGCCGGTCCTCGTCGCCGCGCTGATCGACGGTGCCGGGTTGTCCGCCTTCGACCCAGCCGTTCTGCGTGATGCATTCCGGCGGCACGGGATAGAACGGAAATGACGTGGCGGTCGTGTGATCGACGCCGTCGCTCTGATCGGAAAAGTCGACGAACGTGACGGTGAGCTTCGGCTGATTGCCGTCGACGACGATGAAGGGAAAGCCGTAGACGTTGCCGCCGCCCGCGTCGCCGCCGAAGTCGGGATGCATTCCTTTGGTCTTGCCGATGTAGGTGAGAAACCCGTCGGCGTTCGAGTCGGTCGGCGCGTTGCTGACGTCCGTGTTCCACCAGTTGTTCGGCGGGAACAGCGGCAGCGGCAGCGGAATCGCGCCGCCCTGCACCGGCGGGTCGGCGGCGAGCGGCATCGAGAACAACATCAGGAGGAGCGTGGCGACGGCACGGCGGGACATCGCCGCGATTGTTTCAGCGCCGGCGAAAAGCGATCGTGCGATCCGTCACAATCCTCCGCCCGGCCCTCCTTCCGCCCTTCCCCCGAATCTTGACACTCTCTCCTCGCGCGACGACCATACCCGCCGTCCGTGCTCACCGCAATTCGCAGGATCGCACTCGGCATCGCCGTCGTGGCCGTTGCGTCGGCCATCCTGCTGCTGTCCGATCTGCAGCATCGCGAGCGCGCCGCGCGCCGCGCGCTGACGAAGAAGAAGACGTGGAAGATCTACTTCGTGCAATACAACGACGTCATCGACGTCAAGGATGCGGAGCGCGGCGTGCTCGACGGACTGCGCGAGTCGGGCCTCGAGGATGGACGCGACTACGAGGTGCAGATCCTCAACGCGCAGGGGGACATGGCAACGGTGTCGGCGCTGATCGACTCCGCGATCACCGGCGGCGCGGACATGCTGATCACGTTCTCGACGCCGACGCTGCAGGCGGCGTTGCGCCGCGCGCAAAACGTTCCCGTCGTCTACAACTACGTCGCATCGGGATTGAAGGCCGGCGCGGGAAAGAGCAACACCGATCACGCGCCGAACGTCACCGGCGTCAGTCTCCTGCCGGCGAACGACGAAGCGCTCACGCTCATCAAGACGCACTTCCCCAACATTCGCAAACTCGGCACTCTGTACTGCCCCGCGGAAACGAACATGGTCAACGCGAAGATCGCGCTCGATGAAGCAGCGAAGCGCTTAGGCTTCGAAGTCGTTTACGTTCCCGCGGAGACGGCGACGGATGTGCCGGACGCCTCGGCCGCACTGATGTCGCGCGACATCGACGCGGTGCTGCAGATTCCCGGAAATCTCACGGCGTCGGCATTCGGCAGCATCGGCGAGGCCGCGCGCCGCGCGCATCTGCCGGTGTTCGCGTTTCAGAAATCGCAGGCCATCGGCGGCGCGATGGTCGTCGTCGCGCGCGACTACAATGACAGCGGCCGGCACGCCGCGCATCTCGCCGCGCGGATCATGCGCGGCGAGAATCCGAAGAAGATTCCGCTCGAGGATTTCGCGAAGACGAGTCTCATCGTGAATCTCGACGCCGCGCGCGCCCTCGACATCACGCTTCCGCCCGCGCTCGTCCAGTCGGCGAAGGACGTCATCGGAGACGCGAATGGAAATCGTTAAAGAGCGCTCCGGCAGCGTCGTGCACCTCCGGCTCTTCGGCCGTCTGGACAATCACTGGTCGCAGTCGCTCGATGAGACGCTGCACGAGGTCGCGCGCGAAGGCGCGCGCCACGTGAAGCTCGATTTTTCCGGCGTGACCTATCTCAGCTCGGCCGGCGCCGCCATTCTCCTGAAGCACTATCGCGACGCCACCGCCCTCCACGGCTCTCTCGAGATCTCCGCGGCCTCGGAGCGCGCGCGCAGCACGCTCCGGCTCATGGGCTTCGTGGAGCTGCTCATCGCCGGCGCGAGCACGGACGCGTCGCGGCGCAAGACGCTGTCGATTCCGCTGCCGGTCGAATCGGAGCGCGCGACGTACGAGAGCCGCGTGCTCGACGGACGCAAGTCCGAGTTGTCGCTGACCGGCAATCCGGATCTGCACGGACCCTCGTCTCCGCTCTCGGTCTATCGCGACGTGTTCTCCCTCGGCGTCGGCGCGCTCGGCGCGAATCACGAGGAGTGCCGCGACTTGTTCGGCGAATTCGTCGCGGCGGCCGGCGGCGCGGCGTACATGCCGACCGACGGCACGGCGACGCCCGACTACATGCTCAGCGCCGTCGGACTCGTTCCGACCGTGCAGGCGTTGTACGCGATCACGTTCAAAGGCTCGCCCGGGTTTCAGCTGCGCTTCGAGTCGAACACTCCGGATGCCGGCGTTCCGCTGAGCGACATCGTGCGCGCGTGCGCTTCGCTCGCGGAGACGCCGACCGTCGGCCTCGTGATGGCCGCGGACATCACCGGCCTCGTTTGCGCGCGCCTGCGGCGCTCGCCGGCGCGCGACAACGCCGTGCAGTTCGATTTCCCCGCGGTGCGCGATTGGCTGTCGTTCACGCCCGAGCGCGAGTTCGCGCGCTTCAGCGGTCTGGTCGTCGGAGTCGCATCGGCATCGCCGTCCGCATCGCTCGCTCCGTTTCTGCGGCCGATCGGCGACGACTATCACGGACACTTCCACACGGTCGTCACCGCGTTCCGTTCGCTGCCACGCGGAAAGCTGCCGGTCGGCGACATCATTTCCGCATGGCTGCAACCGCGCAGCGTCGTCTCGGTCGTGCACCTCCTGCGCGACCCGAGGCCGATCGAAGGCGCGGGCGAGAGCGAGTTCCAGCGCGGCGCATGCTGGATTTTTCCGATTGCGGGAGGCAACGCATGACGCTCTTGCTCTCCGCCTGGACGATCGGCTTGATCCTCGCGCTCCTCGCCCTCGGCGTCTACATCAGCTATCGCGTGTTCAAGTTCGCCGACATCACCGCCGACGGCTCGATCACATTCGGCGCGGCGGTGGCGGCGTCGATGCTCACGCGCGGCGTGAATCCCGTGACGGCGAGCGTCGCGGCCTTTCTCGCCGGCTGCGTCGCCGGACTCTGCACCGGCATCCTGCACACGCGCTTCAAGATCAATCAACTGCTCTCCGGCATCCTCGTGATGACGGCGCTCTACTCGATCAATCTGCACGTGATGGGATCGAGCAACGTGCCGCTGCTCTCCGTCACGACGATCACGACTTACGCGCAGAGTCTCGGCCGCTGGCTGACCGGCCACGACTCGGCCACGCTCCTCGGATGGCCGGTGAGCGCGCGCGACGTCGGCTCGCTGATTCTCGTCTTCGCGATCGTCCTCGTCATCACGCTCATCGCCTGGCTCTTCTTCAACACGAACCTCGGCAGCGCGATGCGCGCGTCGGGCGACAACGAGCAAATGATCCGCGCCCTCGGCGTCAGCGTCGAGAACATGATCGTCCTCGGCCTCTGCATCGCCAACGGACTCGTCGCCTTCGCCGGCGCGCTGCTCGCGCAATATCAGGGATTCGCCGACGTGCAGATGGGCATCGGCATGATCGTGTGGGGACTGGCGAGCGTGATCATCGGCCGCGCGCTGATCGGAACCGACAGCGTCGGTGCCGCGCTGATCGGGACGATCATCGGCTCGGTGCTTTTCCGATTGATCATCGCACTCGCGCTGCGATGGGGACTGAATCCGAACGATCTCAAGCTCGTGACCGCGATCTTCGTCTTCGGCGCGCTGGTGCTGCCGATGCTGATGCAGAAAGTGAAACGGCATGCTGCAGCTTCGTGAGTTGCAGAAAACATTCTTCGCCGGCACGCCGAACCAAGTGCGTGCGCTGCGCGGCGTGTCGCTGCAGATCGAGGACGGATCGTTCGTCATCGTCATCGGCACGAACGGCTCGGGGAAGTCGACGCTCTTGAACGCCGTCGCCGGCAGCTTCTTGGTCGATCGCGGCGCGATCACGATCGCGAGCAAAGACGTCACGCGCTGGCCCGAGCACCGGCGCGCGTCGATGATCGGACGCGTCTTTCAGAATCCATTCAGCGGCACCGCGCCGACGATGACCGTCGCGGAGAATCTCGCGCTCGCCGCGCGCCGCGGCACGAAGCGCGGACTCGGACGCCTGCTTCCCGCGCGCATGCAGAAAACGCTGCGCGATCGCGTCGCGACGTTGAACATGGGACTCGAGACGCGCATGCACAATCCGATCGGCACGCTCTCCGGCGGACAGCGGCAGGCGCTCACGTTGTTGATGGCAACCTGGCGCCGCCCCGATCTGTTGCTGCTCGACGAGCACACCGCCGCTCTCGATCCGAAGAGCGCCGACCAGATCGTGCGACTCACCGAGCGCATCGTTTCGGAGCACAAGCTGACGACGCTGATGGTCACGCACTCGATGCAACAGGCCGCGACCCTCGGCGACCGCATCGTGATGATGAACCAGGGCAGCGTCCACGCCGACTACGCCGGCGCGCACCGCCGCCACATCCGCGCCGAAGACCTCATCCGCCGCTTCGACGAGATCCGCCGCGACGAACGGCTCGACCTCTCCGCCGCCGAGCTGCTGCGCGACGCGTACGTGTAAGCGCCCCGTTCGTTATGGTTCCTCTTTTGCGAACAGAGCGGTCGGTGTTCAAACGTTCCGGGGAGGCTAACTTGGTGAAGAAAATAGAGTTGTTGTCACGTATCGGGGTGGCATTGGCAGTGACAACGTTGGTGGGAGCGTCCGTTTTTGCGGAATCTCGTCCCTCAAATGAGACGCGCGGGCATCGCCGCGAGGGCGGACGCATCGAGCGGGAATCGTCCGGCGAGCGCTCGAGCGCGTGGCACCGTGACAATTCGTCAAACGGTTCGCGTCAGAGCGAAGCCAACAGCGAGCGCCGCTCGCAGCGGGGCGAGTGGGATCGCGGCGGCTCGCGCACCGAGGTGCGCGGCGAGCGCGATCGTTCCTCGCGCGAGAGCGACGGTTCGTATCGCAACAGCGACCGCTCCACCGTGCGATCGGAGCGCAACAACAATGACCGGTCGAACAGAGAGTGGCGCGATCGCAACGGCTCCAATCGCGGCAGCTACGACCGGAACGACCGCTCTCGCGGTAACGACCGCTCTCGCGGTAACGACCGTTCGCGCGGTAATGACCGCTCGCGCGGTTACGATCGCTCCGGCTCCTATGACCGCAACCGCTCCTATGGCCATTCGTCGTCCTATGGCTATCGCGAGCCGTACTACTCGCATGGACGGATCTCGCAAGTTCTGCGCTATGGCGGCGGCTATCGCATCTGGATCGTCGGCGCGTCGTATCCGTTCTACATTCCGCTGGCGTACTACCGTCACGACCGGTTCCGCGTCGGCCTGTCGATCAACCTCGGCGGTTACTACAATCCCGGCGGCTACTACGACTATTACGACGGGCGCAGCGGCTACAACGACGGCCGCAGCGACGGAGCGATCCGCGGAGTCATCGAGAGCGTCGACTATCGCGACGACTCGTTCGTCGTCCGCAATGAGGCGACCGGCAGTTTCGTGACCGTCCTCTCGCGCGATCGCCGTTTCGATGACGTGCGGGCCGGCGACTACGTCGAGCTCACCGGCGAGTGGACCCGCTCCGGCGTGTTCACCGCGTGGGACGTCAACTTCCTCGACGACGGATATCGCCGCTGAATCGCAGTCAGCTCGTGCGGCGGCTCGAAAGGGCCGCCGCCGACTCACTGCTTCTTCCGCAACTCCTCCAATCGCGCGCGTTCGTCCGCGAGTTCCGGATGATGCGGCGACTGCGCGGCCAACCGCTCGAGCGCGAGCGCTGCCTCGTTCCACTTCTGCTGCTCTTCGTTGCGATAGAGGACGGAGAACCACGCCATGTCGGGAACGGAAACGCGATAGCCGTACTCGCGCGACAGCGTCTCGTAATGCGCGTCCACCTCGCGCACGGTCGCCGCGTCGATCGCGTAGTCCGCGAACAACAACTTCAGCGCTTCGTACATCCCGCGATAGGGGAGGCTGCCGTGCGATTCGTCGGGCAGGACGAGATTCGTGAACGGAAAATCTCCGCGCCGTCTTTGCGACTCGCCGCTGCGGATCATCACGAAGTGACGGATGTCTTTTCGCGCGTTGAGCTCCTTCAGCACCGCGCCGTCGTTCCACCACAGTGAAGGGTCGAGCGCGATCCAGCCGAAGAACGCATCGGGCTTCCGGGTCATCGCCCACACCGTGAACAGCGCGGTGAGCGAGTGGCCGGCGAGAACGCGCATCGGGCGCGTGCGGTAGCGCTGCTCGATCCGCGGCGCGAGCTCGGTCGTGAGGAACTGCAGAAACTTCGGTGCGCCGTCGTTCGGCGTGAAGTCGCGCGTGCGATTCGTATTCGGAATCGCGACCACGATCAGCTCGGGAATCGTTCCGTAGACACCGAGGAAGGATGTGGCGGCGGCGGCGATCCGATGATTGGTGCCGCCGTCGAGCATGTACAGCACGGGATACGCGGCCGTCTTCGACTGCGCGTACGCGTCCGGCAGGTGGACGATTGCCGTCCGTGTCTCGTTCAGCACGCGTGAACGAATCTGCATCGTTTCCTGCGCGAGGAGCGGCAGCGGAAAGAGGGCCACGACGAGAAGAACGCGGATCGTGCGCATGCGCTGCATGCTATGGCGGCAACGGTGCGAGGGAAGAAACCTTTCATTAACCTTCCGCCTCTACTCTTCGCACTGTGAAGATCGGGCAGTACGAGTTGCTCTCGCAGTTGGGCGCGGGCGGGATGGGGCAGGTGTGGCGCGCGATGGATCCGCGGCTCGCGCGCGAGGTCGCGATCAAGATTCTGCCCGAGGCGCTGGCCGCGGACTCGGAATTTCGCGCGCGCTTTCTGCGCGAGGCGCGCGTCGCCGCGCGCCTCAACCATCCGCACATCGCGACGATCTACTCCGTGGAGGAGCAGGACGACGCGATGTTTCTGGTGATGGAGGTCGTGGACGGAGCTCCGCTGACGAACGCCATCGCCGCGGGGCCGATGGGGGAGGCGCGGGCCATCGAGATCGTGCGGCAGGTCGCATCGGCGATCCAGGAGGCGCACGCCGCCGGCATCGTGCATCGCGACATCAAGCCGGACAACATCATGCTCTCGTCGCGCGGCGTGAAGGTCCTCGACTTCGGCATCGCGCGCGACCTCGCGCCGCATGCGGAACCGCGGATGACCCAGGCGGGAATGATTCTCGGAACGCCCGCCTACATGTCGCCGGAGCAGGCACAGGGCCGCGCCATTGCCGCCTCGAGCGACATCTTTTCCCTCGGCGTGGTTTTCTACGAGATGCTTGCGGGCCGCCAGCCGTTCGGCGGCGATACGGCGATCGCCGTCATGGTGCAGCTGATGTCGATTGCGCATCCGCCGCTCCGCGGCGTCACGCCGGCGCTGTCCGCAATCGTCGATCGATGTCTGGAGAAGCAGCCGGCCGCGCGTTTTCAAAGCGCGCGCGAGCTGGACGCGGCATTGGCGATTGTGTACGCCACGGCGGCTGCGCGCGCGACGGTCGTCTTGCCGCCGGCGCAGGGGAGGGCGCTCGTCGCCGACGACGATCCGACGTCGCGTCTCCTGTTTCGCGCGGCGCTCGAAGAGCTCGGGTATCAGGTCGACGAAGCGGTGGACGGCGCGGAAGCGGTGCGCCATCTCAAGACCCGGCACTACGCGGCGATGATTACCGATCTCCTCATGCCGCGGCTGGACGGATGGGAAGTGCTCGACTTCGTGCGAACCGCCCACAAGCATCGGCCTGAGCACGTGTTCGTCGCCACGACGATCCGCAATCTGCGGCTGAGCGAAGCGGACCAGGGAGTCGTCGACGGAATCGTCTCGAAGCCGATCCGCATCGAAGAGTTGCGCGAATTTCTCGATTCCGCCACCGCCACATCCTGATTTCCCGATGCACGGAACGGAGGAAGGGCCGATAATCGCCCCGTGGAACCCGTCGATGCGCGGCCACGCATTCTCGTGCTCGACGACGACAGCATGTCACGGCGCCTTCTCGAAGCGTCGCTGACGGCCGAAGGAATGGTGGTCGAAACGTTCGGAACGTTCGCTCACGCGAGTGCGGCCGCGCTGCGCCAACCCTACGACCTCTATCTCCTGGACATCGTCCTGCCGGACGGCGACGGACTCGATCTCTGCAAGCAGATACGCCAGCGCTCGCAGAGTCCGATCATCGTGCTGACGGTGAAGGGCGATCTGCAGGACGTGGTGAAAGGACTGGAGCTCGGCGCCGACGACTACATCGTCAAGCCGTTCCGGATGCCGGAAGTGGTCGCGCGCGTCCGCGCGCAGCTGCGCCGCACGCAGGAGCGGAGCGCCGCGCGCGAGACCGCGATCCGCGTCGGCGACGTCGTCATCGACCGCGACCTGCGCGACGCCTCCGTTCGCGGTGTGGCGGCGGGACTGAGCCCGCGCGAATTCGAGATCCTCGACTTTCTCGCGCAGAGCGCCGGCCGCAGCGTCTCGCGCGACGTGTTGATCGACCACGTCTGGAGCGAACGCGACGATCTCTCCGAAAAGATCCTCGCCGTCTACGTGCGCCGCCTCCGCATCAAGATCGAGCGCGATCCCGACAACCCGGAGTACCTGCACACGGTGCGCGGGTACGGCTACCGGTTGGGGAAGTGAGAAGCAGTGGAGCGGTGGCTGCCCTCGGCCGCCGAGTCATCAGCGTCCGGCGGCCAAGGCGGCCGCCGCTCCACCGTCGTACGATTCCCGCAGCGCGGTCAGCGCTTCGTCAGCTGCGGTAAGCTAGGCGGCGGTGGCAAAACCGAGTGTCTACCTTGAGACGACGATCATCAGCTACTTGGTCGGGTGGCTGAATCGCAACGACCTCCAGGTTGCCGCTCATCAAGAGATTACGCGTCGCTGGTGGTCAAATCGTCGCAGTGAATTCGAACTCTTTGCTTCTACGGTGGTATTCGACGAAGCGTCAGAAGGCGATCCGGCGTTAGCTGCGGAACGCCTCCAGTTCTTGCAAGAAGTGCAGCTCTTGCGAGTACCCAAGGAAGCGCATGCCTTGAAAGCAGTACTACTTCGACGAACGCAGATTCCATCCAAGGCCGAGAACGATGCTCTCCATATCGCGATCGCAGCTGTACACGGGATCGAAATCCTTGCTACCTGGAACTGCAAACACATCGCGAATGGACTGATCCTGCCGACGGTTTACGATGTCTGTCGTTTGGGTGGCTATGAACCGCCTCTCGTGTGTACACCGTATGAACTGCTCGGAGAGAGCAATGAAAATGAACTTTAGAGACCCCATCGTCGCCGAAGTACATGAATTGCGGGCACGACTCCTCGAAAGGTATGGTGGTTCTGAAGGGTACGCCGAGCATCTCCGCGAGCTCGAAATACAGCTAAAAGACCGTTTGGTGGAGAGAGAACCGCGCCCTCCGGTAAAGACGCTTAAATCCAGCCTCAAAGCGTCGTAGTTCAGTCTAACGGCCGCGTGCTCAGAGCGTGTAGAGATTGTGAGTCGAGACCGGGGAGAGCGGCCGTCCCGGCGCGTATCTCCGGGACGGCTGATGGGCAAGATGCCCGTCAGCTGCGGGCGGGACGCCCGCACTCCTCCGATTCCAGCAGCGCGGTCAGCTCCGGGTACTCCGACTCCAGCGTCGCGAACAGCGGCCGCGTCGATTCGACTTCGCCGCTGCGGCCGTGTCTCTCGATCGCGTCGCAGAGGGCGACGAGGCGCAGCGCGCCGATGTTCGCGCAGCCGCTCTTGAACGCGTGCGCGGCGCGCCAGGCCGCGACCGGATCGCGCACGGCGATCGCATCGCGCAGCGTGTCTATCCGCGCCGGCGCTTCCTCGAGGAAGATCGCGATCAGCTCGCGGACGAAGCCGGGATTCGACGGGCTCATCGCGCCGACCGCGGCGAGAACGGAGGAGTCGAGAATCACCGGCTCAGGCTCGGGAAGCGGCTCGCGCGATTCGATGCCCGCGAGCGCCTCGGCGAGCTGCGCGAGTCCGAACGGCTTGGTCAGATAGTCGTCCATCCCGGCGAGCAGACATCGTTCGCGGTCGCCGGACATGGCGCTCGCCGTCATCGCCACGATCGGAAGGTTCTTGCACTGCTTCCGTCCGCGGATGACTTTCGTCGCCTCGTAGCCGTCCATCTCCGGCATCTGGCAGTCCATCAGCACCGCGTCGTACTCGATCTCGTCGAGCGCGGCGAGGGCTTCGAATCCGTTGCCGACCGCCACCGCGTTGTGCCCGAGCTCGGCGAGCTGCGCGAGGACGACCCGCTGGTTCACGCGATTGTCCTCGGCGACGAGGATACGCATCCGCCGCGTGAGCGGCCGCTCCGGCGCTTCGATGTGCGGCAGCGCGCTCGTCGACGGAACGCCGAGGAGGCTGATGAGACAGTTCAGAAGATGCGAGTGGCGGACGGGCTTCATCAGCACGCGCGCAAAGCCGGCGGCATGATACGTCTCGAGGTCTTCGCGCCGCCGCCCGCACGACGTGACGAGAATCAGCGGCAATCCGAATCCTTCGGCGCGCGCGTGGTACGCGAACGCGGATCCATCGACGTTCAAATCGACGATTGCGACCGCGAACTCGTCGTTCTCATCGCGCGCGCGGCGAAGCAGCGACAGCGCTTCGTCCATCGTTTGCGCGACGTCCGCGCATAGGCCCGCCGCTTCGACCTGATGCCGGAACACGCGGCGATGGATCGCGTGCCCGTCGACGATCAGCACGCGCGCCGCGGCGTCGAATGACGAAATCGCCGGCTGCGGCTCGTGCTTCTCGAGCTCCGCGGTGAACCAGAACGTCGAGCCCTTGCCGGGGTCGCTCTCGACGCCAATCTCGCCGTTCATCATCTCCACGAGCTGCCGGCAGATCGCGAGCCCGAGTCCCGTTCCGCCGAAGCGGCGCGTCGTCGATCCGTCGGCCTGCACGAAGGGCATGAACAGCCGCTCGATGAGATCGGACTCGATTCCGATGCCGCTGTCGGTGACGGCGAAGCGAAGGATCGCCGTCGACTCGGATTCGCTCTCGACCGTCGCGCTCATGAGAATCTCGCCGGCATCGGTGAACTTGACGGCGTTGCCGATCAGGTTCGTGAGGATCTGCCGCAGGCGTCCCGCGTCGCCGCGCAGTCTCCTCGGCACATCGTTCTCCACGATCGCCGCGATCTCGACGTTCTTCGCGCGCGCCTGCGATGCGAAGAGCTCGACCGATCCGTCGATGACGTCGGCCAGATCGAATTCGTTGCGCTCGAACGACAGCTTGCCGGCTTCGATCTTCGAGAAATCGAGGATGTCGTTGATGATCGTGAGCAGCGAGTCGGCGCTCATCTGCACCGTCAGCGCGATCTCGCGCTGCTCCGGCGTCAGGTCCGTCTCCAGCATCAGTCCGACCATTCCGATCACGCCGTTCATCGGCGTCCGGATCTCGTGGCTCATCGTCGCGAGGAATTGCGATTTGAGACGCGCCGACTCCAGCGCCGCGTCGCGCGTCAGCGCCAGCTCGCTCTCCAGCTGCTTGCGCTCCGTGACGTCGCGGGCGACGCCCTGATAGCCGATGACGACGCCGTTCTCGACGACCGGCTGCACTTTCTGCTCGAGCCAGATCTCGCGTCCGTCGGCGGTCGTGAGAGGGAACTCGAGATATGTATTCGGCAGCCGATCGCCGTGCTGCCGTTCGTAGAACTCGCGCGCGATGCCGCGCATGTCGGGCCGCACGAGGTGGAGATACGACATGCCGACGAGCTCGTGGATCTGGTAGCCGGTGAGGCGCGTGGCGGTCGAGTTCATGAACGTGAAGCGGCCGCGCGCATCGCAGCGATAGATGACGTCGTCCGCGTTCTCGATCAGCTGCCCGAGCTGTTCCTGGCTCGTGCGGTACCGCTCCTCGCTGGCCTGCAATTCCTGATGCGCCGCGAGACGCTGCGAGATGTCACGAACGATTGCGACGGTGAGCTGGCGATGATCGTCCGGCACCGGCTGGACCGCGAGCTCGACGGCGATCTCGCTTCCGTCCGCGCGGCGCGCGATCGTCTGCATCGTGCGTCCGTCCGTCGGCGCACTGCGAATCGACGGCAAGATCGTTTCGACATTGCGGCCGACGATCGACGACGGCGGAATGCCGAACAGCCGCTCCGCCGCGGGATTGAACGCCTCCAGCGTGCCGTCGGCGGGAAACGCGATCACCGCGTCGGCGATGTGCTCGACGATCGAGCGGAGCCGCGACTCGCTTTCGCGAAGCACGCTGGTGATGTTCGCGGCAATCCGCAGCGCGCGCCTGCGCGTCGTGTTCAACGCGACGACGACCGCGGAGAAGAGCAGCGTCACCAGGACGCCGGCAAGGAGTGCGATCTCCATCTCGCGCCGCACGACGCGCGCGTCGGGCGACCCTTCGATCCGTGAGGTCCAGCTGCGTCCCGGCAGTGCGATTCTTCGCTTCGACTGGAACGGCAACGCTCCCGGCGACGCGTTGTTCGCATAAAAACGCGTTGTGCCGTCGGACAGCGTCAGGCGCATTCCCACGTTCAGCGGCAGCTGGTCCATGAGATCGGGCGCGCGGACCAGCGCATAGACCCAGCCGATGTGCGCGGCACGCCGCGCGGCGATGCCGTCAGGCACACGGCCGCCGCGGAACACCGGCCTGTAGACGAAGAAGCCTTGCGACTTTCCATCGAACGAGAACGGCGACGTCACGACCGCGTGCCCTTCGTCGCGCGCTTGTTCCGCCGTGGCCCGGCGTCGTGGCACGGCGGCCATGTTGAAGCCGATCGTGACCCGATCGATCTCGACCGGCTCGATCAGGCGAACCACGTAGGCCACGTCTCCGGACGAGGCGGGACGCACGGCCGCCCACGTTCCGTATTCGGCCTGCAGGCGCTCGTTGAATTCCTGAAAACCGGACCGCGGCACGACTTCGATGAAGCCGACACCCGAGAGCCCGGAAGAGCCGTCGCCGATCGGATGCCGTTTGAAGTAGTCTCGCCAGTCGCTCTTGGCCGGGTCTTTCTGTGACGACCATAGCGCGGCCGCGCCATCCAGCACGCGAACGCCGTCCTGCACTCTCCGCGCGATGGCGGCGTCGATCTGCTCCGCGTTCCAGAGAAATCGCTCCTCTTCGCCGCGCATGGCCACGCTGTGGGCGATGCGCACGGCGAGTGCGGTCAGGAGCAAGCCGCCGAGGAGAAAGAGGATGGCGGGCCAGAACCGCCAGCGATCGGGCGGCTTCTGCGGCGCCGTCGTGGAGCGCGAGATCGACGCGGTATCGCGCAGCACCGCCTCCGCTTTCTCGCGCTCGGCGGTGACGCGATGAAAGTCCTCCATCGTGCGGCGGAACTCCAGCAGCGGAATCACCTGCCGCGCCAGGCGCCGCAACGCCTCGAGCTGTTCGCTCGTGAGCCGGCGCGGCTTGCGGTCGATGACGCACAGCGTGCCGATGTGACGTCCGTCCGGCGTGACCAGCGGCGCACCCGCGTAAAAGCGGATGTGCGGAGGGCCGATGACCAGCGGGTTGTCGTTGAACCGCTCATCGAGCGCGGCGTCCTCCACGACGAAGACGTCGTCCTGCAGAATCGCGTGCGGACAGAATCCGACTTCGCGCGACGTCGCCGGGATGTCGAGACCGACGCAGGCCTTGAACCACTGCCGGTCCGCGTCGACGAGGCTCACCAGCGAGATCGGCACCTCGCAGACGTACGACGCGAGGCGCGTGATCTCGTCGAACTCCACTTCCGCCCCGGTGTCGAGGATCCGATACTCTCGCAGCGCGGCGAGGCGTTCCTGTTCGTCGGGCGGAATCGGCGCGGATTTCATGGCAGCCATCCTTCACCGAACGCGTCCCCGTCGAAGGGATTGGTCATCCACTTCATGGACGCGGCCGGATCGGATGCGGACACACGATTCTTGCCTGATCTCTTCGCGCGGTAAAGGGCTCGGTCGGCGCGGGCGATCGCGCTCTCCACGCCTTCCCCATCGCGCATGGCCGCGACGCCGGCGCTGAACGTCGCGGAAATCGTCGTCGCCGGCGTCACCCGATGCTCGACGAGGCGGAACTGGCGGAGGATCTGTTCGAGCCGGATCACGGCGACCGCTTCGCTGACGTTCTCCAGCAGCAGCACGAACTCTTCGCCGCCGTAACGCCCGGCGAGATCGTGCGCGCGTACGCTGCGATGCAGCGTCTCGCTGAGACTGAGCAGCACGCGGTCGCCGGCGGCGTGGCCGTAGCGATCGTTCACTCCCTTGAACTCGTCGATGTCGATCATCGCGAAGCAGAGGCGCTTGCGGCGCTCCGGCTTCGCGGCTGCCGCGACGGCCGCGGCCTGATCGAGAAACGTGCGCCGCGTGAGCGCGCCCGTCTGCGCGTCGCGCTCGACGAGCGCGCGCAGCCGTCGGAAGTGATGCAGTCTCGAGCCGACGGCCGCGAGCAACACTTCCGGAGGGATGGGCTTGCGCAGCACCTGCTCGCCGCCGACCAGCGTCGTCAGCAGCGAGTCGTCGAGATCGTCGCGCGAGGTGACGTAGATGACGGGGATGGTATCGAAACGGGAGTCCTGCCGCAGAAAGCGCGTGAGCTCGACTCCGTCGACGTACGGCAGATGCACGTCCATCAGCACGAGATCGGGAGGCGCGTCGACGAGCGCCGCCTCGAACTTTCGCCCGTCCGCGCAAATCCTCGGCGCGTATCCGCCGGCGCGCAGCGTCCCCGCGAGCGCCGCCGCCGACACGGCGTCGTCTTCCACCACCAGCACGCGCGCGGCCGTTCTCGCGCCGATGAGCATCAGCACCTGCGACGCGAGCGCGCGCCAGTCGCCGTTCTTCTCGCAGAGCGCGCTCGCCCCCGCCCGCAGCGCGGCGATCTTCGCGGCGAAATCGTGCGTCGCGCTCAGAGCGATGATCGGCATCCGGTGGTCGCTGGCGCGGATTTCCTGCACGATCTCCAATCCGCAGTCGCCGGGGAACTGCAGGTCGACGATCGCCGCGGACCACGGGTGGAGCGAGAGCGCCGTCCGTGCCGCGACGCACGTCGCCGCGCCGAATGCGTCGACCCGGATCTGCGCGAGCGCCGTATGAATGTGCGTCCGCATCGACGCGTCCTGCCCGACCACGAGCACCCGCGGCTGACTTGCTTCTTCTCCATACAACTTCTGCATCCGAGGGAGGGTGCCAGCGCAAGGTTACAGTTTTACTAACGGAGCCCCTGATCCTGAGCCGCAAAGACGGCGCATCGCGAGAGCAGCTAACGATGAAGGATGAAGGATGAAGGATGAAGGATGAACGATCCCAATTCCGTTCATCCTTCATCCTTCATCGCTCATCGTCGCGAACGGCCCGGTCCTCGATGGAATGCACCATTGTTATCAACAATGCCATGACCATACGCACCACCGCCGGCCTCCTCCACGCCACGCCGCAACTCGAAGGCGAGGGGATGCTCGTGACACGTCCGTTCCCCACTGCCCGCCTCGATCAACTCGATCCGTTTCTTCTCCTCGATCGCATGGGTCCGGCGACGCATGGGCCGGGCGAGGCCAAAGGCGCGCCCGATCATCCGCATCGCGGGTTCGAGACGGTCACGTATGTGCTCGAAGGCGCGATCGAGCATGGCGACTCGCAAGGCAATCGCGGACGCATCGGCGCGGGTGACGTGCAGTGGATGACGGCCGGGTCAGGCGTCATTCATTCGGAAATGCCGTCCGAAGAGATTCGACGCGACGGCGGTCGAATGCACGGCTTTCAGCTGTGGGTGAATCTGCCGCGGCGCGACAAGATGATGAAGCCGCGCTATCAGGAGCTGCGCGCGTCGGAGATTCCGACCGCGAAAAGTGCGGACGGAAAAGTCGCCGTCACCGTCATCGCCGGCGACTCCCTCGGCGCACGCGCGACGATCGACACCCGCACGCCGATCATCTACCTGCACGTCCGTCTCACCGCCGGCGCGCGCTTCACGCAGCCGATTCCCGCGACGTACAACGCGTTCGCATTCGTCCTCGGCGGCGAAGCGAACTTCGGCAATGAGATCGCGCGCGAAAACGACATGGTGGTGTTCGAACGCGACGGCGACGAAGTATCGATCGCATCGGACAACGGCGCCGAGCTCCTGCTCATCGCCGGCGTTCCGCTCCATGAGCCGGTCGCGCGTTATGGACCGTTCGTGATGAACACGCCGGGCGAGATCCGTCAGGCGATGATCGACTATCAGACCGGCCGGTTCGGATAGATCCGTTTCACGGGACATTCCGCGATCTGCCATCGTGCTGTCCTGAAACGCGAACACGATGACCTCTCGCCAGATCAGACGTGATGCGATTTCTTCCACGTCCTCAGGCTCAGCAGTGGCAGAGCGATTGCGAAGAGGACGCATCCGAGGAGATCAGGTCATGAATCGTTGGCTCGCGTTGGTTGCTGTCGTGCTGCTCGTTGGTTGTGCATCTTCGAAGCCCGCCGCGCAGGCGGAAATCGATCCCGTCACCGATCCGACAGTCGTCGGCGCGGTGAACGCCGCCGCGGTCGAAGGCTCCGCGGAAGCGGAAGAAGCAGCGCGACAGGGACGAAAGATCGGGCGTGTCGTCGGCGTGCTCGCCGCGGTCCTCGGCGGCCCGCAAAGTGAATCGCTCGATGACACGATCAATCGGTATCGCAACACGCGCGACGCAATCACGGCGACGAGCGCCGCGATCGGTGCGACGAAGGGTGCGGTGAACGGAGCGAAGCGCGGGTTCGTGTTCGACCAGCAATTCGCGGAGTTGCACGACATCAGCGGCATCGAAGCGACGCGTCCCTTCCCCGATCAGATCGATGTGCGGATCGCGAAGATGCCGAACAGCGACATGCTCGCGACGATCGCGCTGGTATTCATCGGACGCGAGGAGCGGATCATTCACATTGAAGCCGCCGGCTCCGCTGCGTCAGACATTCGCGACTCTTTGATCGCCCTCGGGATGAATCCTTCGTCGCTTCACAGCCATCAGAACGACGAAGAGAGAGGGGTCGTTCTTCACGTGGGATACGTGTACTGAGGATCTTTGGACTGCGGCAGCTAACGCTGCCGCTTTTTACACCGTGTAGAAAAGCGGTGGCGTAGCCGCCGCAGTCCAAAGCAGCGGCGCCGCCGAAACCACCCGCTCACCGCACGCCCGCATCAACGAACGTTAGCTTCACTCACTGCGGCGCAAGGCAACTTCGTCCTCGATCTCATCCCAACCGAGCGGAGTGACACCCGATCGCATGATCTCGGAGCGAAGCTCGCGCAGGCGGCGGCCCATTGGTGTTTTGGCTTCGGTGCTCGTTTGAATCGTCACATGCACCTCAGCGTTGTCAGGCAAGTCGACCGGCTCTTTGAGGCGGAGTACGCCGTTCTCGTAAATCGCATCGACATCGATCGTCGTCGTGTTCGCCACGATCTAAGTGTACCGATTCGCGAACAGTTTGGGAGAGCGCCTGATCTTCGATACGAACAGCACCACCGCCCCCACCACCCCGCTCACCCCACACGCCATCCACAGCAACGCCTCGCTTCGCTCGTACAGCGTCGCGCCGAGGATCGGGCCGGCGAGCATGCCGATGGAGTACGTCAGCATGTGCAGGCCGTGGTAGCGGCCGCGCGCGTGTTCGGGGGCGAGCTCGGTGATGTACGCGCTCGCCATCGGCGCGAAGATCATCTCCGCGATCGTCCAGATCGCGACGGTGATCGCGAACGCGAGGAGCGTGTGCGCGAAGCCGGTGAGGGCCCAGCCGATGCCCATCAAGGCGTAGCCGATGGCGATGACGGGAACGTGCGCGAAGCGCTGCAGCCGGAGCGTCAGTGCGATCTCGAACAAGACGACGAACAGGCCGTTGATCGACATCAGCATTCCGTACTGCGACGGCGTGAAGCCGTGGCGCGCGAGATGGATCGGCAGCGTCGAGGACATCTGAAAGTAGATCCACGTCATCGAGATGCTCGCGAGGAGAAAGATGACGAGTCTGCGATCGGCGAAGGCGGTGCGAAAGCTCTCGCGATCTTCGGATTGATGAATGCCGTGCGGCAGCGCGACGAGCGCGATGATGCCGAACGCGAACGAACTGACGGCGTCGCCGAGGAAGACCCAGAAGAAGGAACGTTCGGCGAGGAAGCCGGCGATGGCGGGACCGATGGCGAAGCCGAGGTTGATCGCGAAGCGGTAGAAGCCGAATGCGAGGACGCGCTGGTCGGGCGCGACGACGTCGGAGAGGAGCGCGCTCGATGCGGGGCGATAGAGCTCGGTCGACAGGCCGGCGGTGAAGACGAGCGCGACGATCGAGGCGAAGCCGTGAACCTGCGAGAGCGTGAGCATCGTGGCGCCCGACGCGAACATCGACAGCGCGATCGTGTTGCGCCGGCCGATGCGGTCGGCCAGATGTCCGCCGAGCATCGACGTCGCGAAGTGTCCCGCGCCGTACGCGCTGATCGCGAGGCCGCTTTGTGCGATCGAGAATCCGCTGCGCGTCAGATAGAGCGCGAGCATCGGCATCACGAACGTGCCGAAGCGATTGATGAACGTGCCGGCGAAGAGAATCCATGCGGAGCGGGGAAGTTTGTTCACGCGCTGCACGATCGGTCCGGCGGCGCGGCGATTCAATTACCTGACAGGTAATGGCCCACGCGCGGCGCGCGATGTAGATTGCTGCGCATGACAGAGCGCTCGATGGAAGCGGACAGCGGATTCGGAACGTTGCTGCGCGAGTGGCGGTCGCGCCGCCGTGTGAGCCAGCTCGACCTCGCCGTCGAGGCGGGCGTGTCGTCGCGGCACGTGAGCTTCATCGAGACCGGCCGCGCGCAGCCGAGCCGCGAGATGGTGCTGATGCTCGCGCGGGTCCTCGACGTCCCGCTGCGCGATCGCAACGAGCTGCTGATGGCGGCCGGCTACGCGGCGATGTATCGCGCGACCGATCTCGGCGCGCCCGCGCTCGAGCAGGCGCGCCGCGCGCTCGATTTCATGCTGCGCCAGCAGGAGCCGTATCCCGCGATCGTCGTCGATCGCGCGTGGAACCTGCTGAAGGCGAACAACGGCGCGGTGCGTCTCGTCGAGACGTTCACCGATCCGTCGGCCGCGAGCGAGTGGAACGGCAACGCGATGCGTCTCATGTTCCACCCGCGCGGCTTCCGTCCGCACATCGTCAACTGGGAAGCGATGGCCGCCGCGCTGATTCAATGGCTGCATCGCGATGTGCTGAGCGGAATCGGCGGCGCTGAAACGCGTCGACTGCTCGACGAGTTGCTTTCCTATCCCGGCGTTCCGCCGCGATGGCGGACGCTCGACCTCGACGTCTCGACCGCGCCCTTCCTCGCGATCGACTTCCGCAAAAACGATCTCCACCTCCGCTTCTTTTCCACGCTCACCTCCCTCGGCACTCCGCACGACATCACCCTGCAGGAGCTGCGCGTCGAGGCGTTCTTTCCGGCGGATGCGGAGACCGAGGCGTCGCCCTACTGGCGCGCCTCATGACCCGCGCCCGAGCCCGAGCCCGCTTCCGAGCCCCGGGGCGGGGGATGCAGTCGCTTCGCTAGCCGCCCACCCCGGGCGCGGAAGCCGGCTCGGGCTCGGGCGCGTCCAAGCGCATGATTCAAGGCACCGCCTGAACATTCACCAGCATGTTCGGCCGGAGGTTCAGCGTCTCGAGTGTGACCTTCGAAATCAGCGCGTTCACTTTGTCCGGAAGCTCGGCGCGCTCTTCGAGAATCGCACCGAGCGTTGCGCGCGGACGCAGCCGTACGTAGCGCGGCATGTCGCCACCCGCAACCATGCGGTACCAAAGCGTCTCACCCTGCAGCTTCGATTGCTCCGCGGCGACCGCAGCCTCGAACGCCTTACCCGCGCCCTGGTGCAACTCGATGGTCATGTACTCCGCGCGCAACACCGGCGTCGGCACACCATTGCCGCGCGAAAGGGAGGGCAGAAATTCGTAGACGCCGTTGCCGACAAACTGCGCGTGCGGCAGCACATTGATGATGTTGTCCCGCTCATCCTCGGCCGGCGACACCGGATTGCTCAAGCTCGCGGCCGTGTGACCGAACGTGGCGTAGATCAGCCAGCGCTGACGCTCCGTCGACGCCCACACCGTCCAGCTGTACCACCGAAAGGTATCCTTCGCCTGCCGGTGCCATTCGAGATGTCGGACGTACCCCGCCTCGAGATCGACCGTCTGACCGTCGTTCGCGCGAAGAACTGCGATGCGCGCAAACGGCCCGGGCTCCGATTCCGTTTGCGCGAGGAGCGGCGTAGCCAAGAGCAGCGCGAGAATGCAGAGTCGTTTCATGCGCACACGATCGGTCCGGCGGCGCGGACGATCAATTACCCGCCAGGTAATCGAAGCCGGAGCGAACGTAGTTGTGGTGACCGCTGCCTCAGCGGTCACAGCGCCGCCCATGGCGGCGCCAGCGGCGCTTCGCGCCGCCGCGACCGCTGAGGGCAGCGGTCGCCACATGAAGCAGCGCATGGATCATCGCATCCAGAACTCCGCTCCGTTTTCACTGAACGCGGGGCGGAAGTGTTCCTGGATGTAGCGCCACACGAGCGGCGCGCGTGCGGAGTTGGGGATGTTGTCGACGTGGGTGATGCCGCCGGGGAAGAGGATGAGCACCGCGCGTACGCGGCGATTGTGCTCGAGCGCGGCGATGATCTCCCGCTGCGTCGACTCGCGCTCGCTCATCGCGACTTCGATCATGCGCGACGGTGAGTCGCGGTCGAAGATGTAGTGGAGCGAGCCGGCGCCGGCGAAGTCGTAGAACGTTTCGTTGGGACGCAGCTGCGTGGTGAGAAAGCGTTGCGCGGATGCGAGCGCCTTCGCGGTTGCGGGGTTCATGACGGCACCGCGTGCTCGCGGGGTTCCGCGGTATTCGACGAAGCCGGAGGCGACAATGCCGTGTGCGCGGCGCAGCGGCGTGGCGACGTCGAAGAGATGGGTCGTCGGTTTCGCGATGAGCGCGACGATGATCGAGAGTGCAATCGCCAACGCTCGCGAGTGGCGTCGCGCCGCGACGATCGCGCCGATGAGGAACGGCGCGATTGCGAATGCGAAGTAGTCGTGCTGGCGGACGACGTACGTCGCGCCGGCGAGGGCGATCCATGCGGCGACGAGCCAGACGGCGTCGCTGCGCCGCGCGCGCAGCGGCGAGAGCGTGAGCGCGACGGTCGCGCCGATGAGCGCGACGAACCAGAACAGGCCGGCGAGTGTGTTCGCGTCGCCGACGTACGCGATGATGCCGCCGAGGGTGTGCAGTCCGTGCGGGATGTCGATCGGGCCTGTCACGTACACGCTGCTCGCACCGAGCACTTCGGCGAAGGTCGCGTGGAAGAAGTCGTCGAGGATTCCGAAGAGCGCGAAGATCGCGACGATCGGAAGCGCGGCGATGCCGACGCCGATGAGAAACGGACGAATGGCGCGCGCGCGGATCGCGGCAAACGTTGCGACGCATGCGCTGAAGATGGCGAAGTCGACGCTCGTGATCGCGGCGACGACGAGCAGGATTCCGGCGACGAGAAACCAGCGCCGCGCGCGGAGGCGCGTACCGGCGACGGCGCACGCAAGCGCGAGCAGCGCGGGGACGATGCGGAAGAAGATCGCGTTGAACGGAAAGAGCGCGAGCGAGAGAAAGACCGAGAGCAGCGCGAGCTCCGCGCTCGTCGTCGCGGCGAGCGCGACGAAGTAGACGGCCATGATCGAGAGCGCGCCGAGGACCTGGCGGGTCTTGAGGATTTCGCCGAGGTCGTCGCCGAGCGTCTTCATCACCGCGACATCGAGCAAGCCGTCGGCGAGCAGGCCGTGCATCGGGACGATGTCGCGATACGGGCGCTCGCCGCGATTCATCTCCGAGGCGGGGAGGAGGGAATGCGCGTCTTCGAAAACGTCGAGGATTGGTGGGTTCCAGCCGACGAGCGCCATCGTGTATGCGGCGGCGGCGATGGGAAAGAAGACGTAGGTTTTGATTTTTGAAAGCGGCAGCGTGGCTGCCGCAGTCCAAAGGAGGATCCACAGCACCGCGAGAATGCCGGCCCAGCGCGGTTCGAAGAATCCGATTTGAAAGATGAACGCGAGCGGCGCGGCGGCGAAGGCGCGTGCCGGTCGCAGGAGGCGCAGCGCGAAGAGGATGATGGCGGCGCGAAGGAACGTCGCGGCCGCGGTGCCTCCGAAGTTCAGGTCGAGGAACGCGAAGTAGAGCGCGAAGAGCGTTGGAATCAGCACGACGTCCGCGCGCGTGAAATGCGGATCGAGGCGGCGCAGGAACACGATCGCGGTCGCGACGACTCCGTGCAGCAACACGTGACGGACGTTGCCGAACGTCATCAGCGTCAGCGGCGCGCTCGCCAGCGCGATCGCGCACGACCACGCCACCCAGCGGCGCTCAGCGATGACGGGCGCGAATCGCCCGAAGATGAGCGTGATGATCGCCGGGACGAGAATGATCAACAGAAGCTGCGCGGCATTGATCGACGCGCTCAAGCCGATCGCCTTCATCGCGCCCGGCAAATCATCCGGCGACGCAGGTCGCACGACGCGCGGCATCATCCCGATCGCCAGCGCGAGTCCCCAAATCGCGATCGATGTGCGAACGACCGATTTCACGCGCGCGGATTGTACGAGACGTTAGCGGAACGCCGCCGGTTCCGCGAGCGGCAAAAAGCGTGATAACCCGTTCGCTGCATCGGGCGCACCATTCGCTGCATCGTTGATGTCGGATCGTCAGCTCGTCACTACGCTCCTCATCGCGTGAAAGCTGTTCTCGTTTTTCTCCTGATGATGGCGGCGGGCTGCGGCGAGTCGCCGCGGCCCGTCGTCAGCAACGGCGCCGCGCTGTTTCGCGAAAACGGCTGCGCGACCTGCCACGGCGCGCGAGGACGCGGCGACGGCCCGTCGGCGCGCGGAACGGCGATCCATCCGCGCAATCTCTCCGACCGCAATTCGTATCGCAACGGCGCGTCCGCCGAAGCCATCGCCAGGACGATCGCGGGCGGCATTCGCAACGCGGACGGCAGCGGCATGCCGGCGTTCGCGCACATTCCGGCAGACGAGCGCCGCGCGATCGCGGAGTTCATCGTCACCCTGCAAAGGAGAGCGGGCGTCCCGCCCGCCCTACGGGAGGCGGGCGAGACGCCCGCACTCCTACGAAAGGACAAATCATGATTCTCGGACTCGTACTCGCCTTCCTGATGGCCGCGCCAAGCGCATCGAAGATCACAGTCAGCGATGCGTGGGTGATGGCGCCGATCGGCAAGCAGCCGATGACCGCGGGCTTTCTCACGCTGCACAACAGCGGCGCGGACAGCGCGCTCACCGGCGCGAGCTGCGACGCGATCAAGGATCTCGAGCTGCACAAGATGGAAGAGTCGGGCGGGAAGATGCGCATGACCATGGTCGAGCGCATCGCGCTGCCGTCGGGCGAAGACGTGCGGCTGCACCCCGGCGGACTGCATTTGATGATGATCGGCTTCACGCGTCCGATCAAAGAAGGCGACGTGCTGGTTGTGCGGCTGCGCTTCGCCGACGGATCGACCGCCGACGTGAAGATGCCGGTGCGAAAGAGGGAGGCATGATGCGCAGAGCTCTCGCCGCAACGCTGCTCAGTCTCGCCGCGTGGTCGTGCGCAAACGCGCCCGTTCCGAATCGCGGCGGCGACTTCACGCTCATCAACCAGGACGGACAGCGGATGTCGCTGCACGACCTGAAAGGAAAAAGCGTGCTGCTCTTCTTCGGCTACACGCATTGTCCCGACGCGTGCCCGACGATGCTCTCGAAGCTGACGCGCGTCTACCGCCTCCTGGGCGATCAGAAGAAGCTCGTGCAGACCGTGTTCGTGAGCGTCGATCCCGACCGAGACTCGCCGTCCTCGCTGAAAGAGTACCTGTCGAATTTCTCGATTCCCGTCATCGGCATGACCGGACCGAAAGCGAGGATCGACCAGGCGATCAGCGCATACGGCGGCAGCTACGAGATCACGCCGTCGAAGTCGGCCGCGGGGCCGGCGGTCGCGCACACGACGTGGCTGTATCTCATCGACAAAGAGGGACAGCTGCGAGCGCAATTCGAGCCGGGCGAAGACGCGGAGAAGATCGCGGGCTTCGTGCGGCAGGTCACGGATTGACCATGGACCGGCGCGTCTTCTTCGGCACGCTGACCGGTGCAACTGCGTTGGGAGCAATCATGCTGGCGAGCAAACGAGAGATCACCGGACCGGTCAACGTCGCGGTCGTGATGACCGAAGGCGCGACAGTGATCGATTTCGCGGGACCGTGGGAAGTGTTTCAGGACGTCGATCACTCACCCGGCTTTCATCTCTACACGGTCGGCGATTCGACGGAGATGATTCGTGCAACCGCGGGGTTGCAGATCGTGCCGTCGTACACGTATGCGACGGCGCCGCCGCCGCGGATCGTCGTCGCCGGTGCGCAGTCGGGGCGCTCGCCGGAGCTGCTGGAGTGGCTGCGCCGCGTGTCGAAGACGGCTGACCTCATGATGTCGGTCTGCACCGGCGCGTTTTTGTACGGAGCGGCGGGACTGCTCGACGGCCTCAGCGCGACGACGCATCACGACTTCTACGATGAATTCGCGCGGCGATTTCCGAAGGTGAAGCTCGTGCGCAACCGCCGCTTCGTGGAGAGCGAGCGCGTGATCACCGCGGGCGGACTCACGTCCGGAATCGACTGCGCGCTTCACGTCGTCGCGCGCTACTTCGGCGACGACGTCGCCGCGCGGACGGCCGAGTACATGGAGTACCAGTCGACCGCCTGGCGCACGTGATGCGGCGCGCGTCGACATCGCTCCTCGCGGCGCTCGCGGGAGTCTTCGCGCTTGCGGCTTTTCTCGATCGCGTTCCCGTAGCGCGGAGGGCAACGCCTCCCGCGCTTTGCAAACCGGCGATGACGGAGCACGAGCATGCGGCGTCGCATCGAGGCGTCCACCAACACGGTGCGCATGCGGCGTCGCATCGAGGCGTCCATCAACACGCTGCGCATGCGGCCGAGCATCACGCGATGCATGCGGAGCATCAGCATTCGCAGCAGCATGAGCATCACGTACACGACCAGCTATTGCCGATGGAATTCGAATCGTTAGCGATCGACATTCCTCATTCGCCCGCGGAGATTCTCAAACAGGATGCGTTTGATTCGCCGGTCGCTTATGCCGAGGTCACGAACCACTGAAGCGCATCCGCCCGAATAATCTCCGGCACTTCGTGATCGCCTTCGAAGATCTTGAATTTCACGTCGTAGCCGGCGTTCATCAGGATCTTCGCAATGCGGCGGCCGCATTTGTCGATCGGCAGAATCGTGTCGTTCAATCCGTGGGAGAGGAAGATGCGCGGCATTCCGATGGGGCGGCCGGCGAGGTGGAGAAACCCCGGGGAAAATGCGGCGACGGAGGAGAACAAGTCGCCGTTCATCAGTCCCCACGATAATGCGGCGGACGCGCCGTCGGAGAATCCGGTCGCGGCAATCCGCTTCGCGTCGATCGAATAGTGGGCGAAGATTTTGTTCAATGCGCGGTCGATGAACGCGAGGTCGTCGGTCTCGTCGCCGAAGACGACGCCCCACGTCTGCTCGCGCGAGTCGGGCGCGAGCACGATGACGCCGGCTTTGTCGGCGTGCGTGAGCCAGCGTTGAATGCCGCGCTGTCCGTTTCCGGTTGCGCCGTGCAGATACAGCATCAGCGGTGCATTCGGCTTCGCGGACGGAGGGACGTAGTAATAGCCGTCGCGATCGTTGGCGAGTCCGAGGCGTTCGAGTTTTTGGGAGGGGACCGTGGGTGGGGGCGGGGTGTGAGGGCGGGCGTGGAGGTAATCGTCCGAGTCGCCGTCGGCCGTCAATACGGGCTCGGGCTTTTGTGCGCAGACCGCCAACAGGAGCGGCGTCGCCGCGAGGAACGACCGGCGGGTGAAGTCAGGCATGCCGCTCTAATGCCGCGCGGTCCCAATTCCCACAATCAGCGGCGGCATTGTAGGTGTCTTCACAGAACATCCGCAGCGTGGCTTCGGGATCGCTCGCATTGCCCACCGCGTCATAAGGCAGATAAAAACCGCCTAAGGGCTCGTTATAAAAAGCCTCGTTCGGTCGGATTTTCGCTGCACGAAATCCCTGCGGCTCGGGCGCCGCGTAGCTGTAATAGCTCGCTTCGCTGCGATCATCGCCCGGCCACCAGCCGACGCTGCTCACCTCGTGCGAGTACGCCTCGCGCGTCATTGCATCCACTTCCGCCCTCTCCGGCGCGGGACGTCCCGAAAATCGCGTGACGGCCAGATCGAAACTCCCCCAGAAAAAATGGACGGGACTGCATTTGCCGATGAATGCGGACCGGAATTTCGTGAAAACGTCCGCACTGAGCGCAAGCGCGCGCCAAAAGCGCTCGACGAATTCCCGGTCATAAGAGCGATGCACGTCATCGCGCTCGAACGGAATCGGTTCGGCGACCTCAGAAGGTGTGGTGTAGATCCTGACCGGTACATGGAGCTCATCGAGCGCCTGCATGGTCTCGCCATAAAACTGCGCGACCGTCTTCGGCTCCAATGAGATCACTTTCTCCGCGCCGTCGCTGACACGAATGCGCAACACGTGCGCGACAAAATCGAAATCGATCGCCAGCCAGCGGTCGCCGTGATACATCGTCGACGTCGTCAGTCCGCGGGCCGTGACGTACAGCGTCACGTTCCACCAGTGATTGATGAGTGGCGTCAATTTCAAGCGGATCTTGCCGACGACTTGTGTCCACATGTGCAGCGTGTCGCGGGTGTCGCGCCATGCGGAGAGCGGCAAGTCCGGCCAGTTCGTCATCGGGTCATCCTACTCTCCACGGACTCGTGCCGCGCGGCTGCCGGTACCAGCCCGGATCCTTGTTGTAATCGATGTCGTCGCGAATCTTCAGGACGGTGAACATGCCGCCCATTTCGATCTCGCCGTACGGTCCGCTCGCGCCCTTCATCGGAATGCTGTTGCGCGGCACGCCCATCATGGGCAAGTGCGCCGACATGCCGCCCATGCCGCTCGTGCCCATCACCATCGTTCCGGGCGTGAGCTCATTGAGGCGCTGTTGCGTCGACGCCGGATCGATGCCGATCAAGTTCGGCAGGTCGTGTCCCATCTGATTCATCACGTGATGGGTCTTGTGGCAGTGCAGCGCCCAATCGCCGGGATTGTCGGCGACGAACTCGATGTCGCGCGCGGTTCCGACCGGCACGTTGACCGTATTGATGCCCCACCACGCCGACGCCGGCAGCGGCCCGGCCTCGGTGCCGGTGATGTAGAACTTGCGCGGCGTCGAAGGCGATGCGTCCGATCGTGCGGCGCCGTGAGAGTCGCAGAAGATCGACGAGCGACTGCGCAACGCGGACTTCGAACGGGCGATACGGCCGCGCGGGGAAACGCAGTTCGGTCTCGAGCAGCGGATTCGCGATCGTGCTCGCCTCGATGAGATCGGCGCGCGCGATGCCGAGGCCCGCGAGCGCGACCTGCACGCGCGGATTGTTCGTCATCGCGAACGCGACCGCCTGGTCGGCGGTGAGCTCGTGTGTGAGATCGACGCTCGCGTGCGTGTCGATTCCGGGGATCTGCACGTCGCGCGGCACGCTCACGCACGACGCGATGAGCGCCAGCGCGGCGAGGAATGGGTAGTTTTTCATTGTGGGTACTCCGTTGGTTCTATGGAGCGGCGGCCGCTTCGGCCGCCGAGTCATCGCGAGGATCCGGCGGCCGAAGCGGCCGCCGCTCCACCGGACGGGAGCAGGTGGGGAGATTCGATCAGATGCGGAAGGTTTCGACGAGGAGGTGCAGTCCCACGTCGCGATCGCAACGCAACGCGCCCTGCGAGATGAAACTGCGATACGCGGCGGGCGTGACGATCGGATCGGTGGGTTGTGCAGTGATCGATGCGAGGCTCGTCGTTGACGGCGAGACGCCGGTGATTCGCTTCACCGGCGCCGGTTTCATCGTCGGATTTGCCGGGGCTTCGCGATGTTCGTCGCCGGCCATCGCGTTCATCGCGGCGTGGCAGAGCGGCATCAGCTTGTGCGCCATCTGGTGAAACGGCAGCGCGCAGCAGCCGAAGTGCATCACAATCGCCACCACCGTCGGAACGCCGGCTGCGGCGAGCGCGGCGGCGGCGAAGAAGGCTTTCTTCATCTCACGGGAAACCGTCATCCTGAGCCGCGGAGACGGCGAAGGATCTCGAAATGCGCAACGTCTCCGTAACTAGAGATCCTTCGGCGTCTCCGCGCCTCAGGATGACGGTTAGATTCTAACGCGCCGCAGGCGCAGCGCGTTTCCGATCACGGACACTGAGCTGAAACTCATCGCCGCGGCGGCGATCATCGGGCTGAGGAGCGCGATGGCGGCGACGGGGATTCCTACGGCGTTGTAGATGAACGCGAAGAAAAGATTCTGGCGGATGTTGCGCATCGTCGCTTCGCTGAGACGCCGCGCGCGCACGATGCCGCGCAGGTCGCCTTTCACGAGCGTGATGTCGGCCGCTTCCATCGCGACGTCGGTGCCGGTGCCCATCGCGATGCCGACGTCGGCCTGCGCGAGCGCGGGCGCGTCGTTGATGCCGTCGCCGGCCATCGCCACGATGCGTCCCTGCTGCTGCAGCCGCTTGATCGCGTCCGCTTTCTGATCGGGCAGCACCTCGGCGATCACTTCGTCGATGCCCGTCTGCTTCGCAATCCGCTCCGCGTTTGCACGGCTGTCGCCGGTGAGCATCACGATGCGCAGTCCCTGTTCGTGCAGCGCGCGAATCGCCTCGACGCTCGTCTCTTTGATCGGATCGTCGACCGTGATCGTGCCGGCGAGCTTGCCGTCGACGACGACGAGGATGCCGTCCGCATCGATGTCCGGAAACATCGCGCGATTCCCGATCGCGACTCGTTTCCCATCGACGACACCGCGCACGCCTTTTCCGGTGATCGACTCGAACTCGGTGACTGGAAGGATTTCGTCGGCCGCCGCGATGATCGCCGATGCGAGCGGATGCTCGCTCGCGCGCTCGACGCTTGCCGCGAGTCGCAGCACTTCTTTGTCGGTCAAGCTCGTCACCGCCGGCTTGCCGAGCGTCAGCGTGCCGGTTTTGTCGACGACGATCGTGTCGACGTTGCGCAGCACTTCGATCGCCTCGGCGTTGCGAAAGAGCACGCCCGCGCTCGCGCCTTTTCCGGCCGCGACCATCACGGACATCGGCGTTGCGAGCCCGAGCGCGCATGGACACGCGATGATCAGAACCGCGACTGCATTCACGATCGCGTTGGTGAGCGAGCCGAGGCTCATCCAGACGATGAAGGTGATGATCGCGATCGCGATCACGGCCGGCACGAACCACGCCGACACTTTGTCGGCGAGTTTCTGAATCGGCGCGCGGCTGCGCTGCGCTTCGCTCACCATCCGCACGATCTGCGCGAGGAGCGTCTGCGATCCGACGCGCTCCGCGCGCATCAGCACGGAGCCGGTCGCGTTCACGGTCGCGCCGATCAGGCGATCGCCTTTTTTCTTCTCGACCGGCATCGGCTCGCCGGTGACCATCGACTCGTCGACACTCGTCGTTCCTTCGATGACGACGCCGTCGACAGGAATCTTTTCGCCGGGTCGCACGCGCAGCACGTTGCCGTGATGGACGTGCTCGAGCGGCACGTCGCGCTCGTTTCCTTCTTTGTCGACGCGATGCGCGGTCTTCGGCGCGAGCTCGAGCAGCGCACGGATCGCGGCACCGGTGCGGCTGCGCGCGCGCAACTCGAGCACCTGGCCGAGTAGCACGAGCGTGACGATCACGGCGGCCGCTTCGAAGTACATGCCGCGCGCGTGAAAATTCGTGAGCGTCGCGGCGAGGCTATAGAGATACGAGACGGTGACGCCGAGGCCGATCAGCGTGAACATGTTTGGCGAGCGGTGGACGAGCGACGCCCACGCGCGCTCGAAGAAGGGCCAGCCGCCCCACAACACGACGGGCGTCGCGAGCGCGAGCTCGACGTACGGCATCGAGCGCGTCATCGCGATGATGACGAGCGGCAACGACAGCGCGGCGCTGATCCAGAAGCGCCGCGTCATGTCGTCGAGCTCGCTCGTGTCTTCTTCGACCGTGACGTGCCGCGGCTCGAGCGCCATGCCGCAGATGGGGCAGCTTCCCGGCGCGTCGCGGAGCACGTCCGGATGCATCGGGCAGGTCCATTGAGGTTCCATCGGGTCTCCTTTTACAACAGGAAGACGCAATGCCCGTTCAGACATTACAGTGATGCGATGGACGTCACGGCCCGGCTTGTCGACAGTCACCGCGATTTCCTCGGCTTCCTCGAACGCCGCCTCGGCGATCGCGCGCTGGCCGAGGACATCCTGCAGGACGCGTTCGTCAAGAGCATCGAGAAAGGCGCGGATTTGCGCGACGATGAGGCCGCGATCGCGTGGTTCTATCGGATGTTGCGCAATGCGGTGATCGATCATCATCGGCGCGCGGGTGTGCAGAACCGGCGACTGGAAGAGCTCGCGCGCGAGACGTCGCCGTCACCGGAAATCGAACGCGCGATCTGCGCGTGCGTCGGACACCTCGCTTCGACGCTGAAGCCGGAGTATGCGGACGCGATCCAGCGGATCGAAGTCGAAGGCGCACCGTTGCAGACGTTCGCGGCCGAGGCGGGGATCACGGCGAACAACGCGGCGGTGCGCGTGCATCGCGCGCGCGAAGCGCTGCGCAAACAGGTGCACGCATCGTGCGGCACGTGCGCGGAGCACGGCTGCGTGGATTGCACATGCGCATGAGAATCTTGCTGGTTGCGGAGGCGGCGATCTTTTTGATCGCAGCGCGGTTTTTCTTTGGACTGGGCCAGCTGCGCTGGCGCTTTCCAAAGCGGCGGCGTAGCCGCCGCAGTCCAAAAGAGATCGCGCAGGCGATGCAATCCGCCGCACGCCACCTCCCGCTGCGCACCACGTGTCTCGATCGCTCGCGCGCTCTCTTCTGGATGCTGCGCGCGCACGGCTGTCCCGCGGAACTGCGCATCGGCGCGCGCCATGAAGATGGAACGCTCACTGCGCACGCATGGGTCGAACTTGACGGCGTGCCGCTGCTCGATGATGAAGCGCAGCGATTCACGGTCCTACGCGGAGCCTCCAAGCCTCCCAGCCTCCCGGCCTCCTAGGGAAGCTCTGCACAATTGTCTCGTGTCATTCCGAGCCGCGAAGACGGCGAGGAATCCCCCGGCGAAGCACGACCAGCGCTCCGTCGGCGGGAGATCCTTCACCGTCTTCGCGGCTCAGGATGACACTTTGCAGAGTCTGCCTAGGTGCCTCGGAGGCCGGGAGGCCTAACGCAGTAGCCGGTATCATCGGCGCATGCGGCGCGAGATCGAGATCGATGGACGGCGGATCGTCGTCGTGGACGACGTGCTCACCGGCGCGCGCCTGACGAACCTCGCGGCGTGGCTGGAGCTCGCGCCCGCGCAACGCGTCGAAGGCGATAGCGGTTCGTCCGAGGCGCGCTCGTGGAGCATTTCATTCGATCAGGATTCAGTCGCGAGCCAGCCGTATTACGACGCGATGATGCGCGAAGTCGGCGGCGTGTTTCCGGATGAGAAGTTCACGCTCAAACGCGCTTACTGCAACGTCGTCAGCTTCGGCGACATCCTCGTTCCGCATCGCGACTCGCGCGCGGAGCGCGACGTCACCGCGCTGCTCTACGTCGCCGAAACGTGGGAAAGGAGTTGGGGAGGGGAGACGATTTTCTTCGACGACTCCGGCGACGCGAGGCATGTCGTCTCGCCCCGTCCTGGCCGTCTCGTGATGTTCCACTCGATCATCGAGCACTGCGGCACGGCGCCGTCGCGGTTGTGCACGCGCGCGCGCATGACGCTCGCGCTCAAACTCCGAGCGGCCTCGTGATGCAGCGCAAGCTCTCCAACTCCGCGGCGATCCAGACGTTCAACTTTCATCGCTCGCTTCTCGAAGACTCCGCGCGCACGAACGCGTATCGCGCGGCGATCGAAGATGTCGTCCGCGAAGGCGACGTCGTCGCCGACATCGGCTGCGGCACCGGGATCCTGGCGATGTTCGCCTGCCGCGCCGGCGCGCGACGCGTGTACGCGATCGAAGAAGAGGCGGTGATCGAGATCGCGCGCGAGCTCGCGCACGCGAACGGCTTCGACGATCGCATCACGTTCATCGCCGGATCGTCGCTCAACGCGGCGCTGCCGGAGCGCGTCGACGTCGTCGTGACGGAGACGATGGGGAACAACGGCCTCGACGAGCAGATCGCCGGCACGATCGCGCACGCGCGCGACGCGTTTCTCAAAGAAGGGGGAACGATCATTCCGCGCGCGCTGGAAATGATCGCGGCGCCCGTGGAGCGGTCGTCATTTCACGAACGATGGCCCTCGTCGTACGGTCTCGATTTTTCGCCAGTGCGTGAACATGTCGTGAATCTCTTTCATCCGCTCGCGATCGCTCGCTCCGAGTTGCTCGCGACTCCTGCGACGATGGCGCGCGTCGATGCTCCCGCAGCGCGCGGCTCCGCGGCGTGGACGATCACGCGCGACGCAATGCTGAGTGGAATCGCGGTCTGGTTTCGCGCCGAGCTCACGCCGAGCATCGCGATCGCGAACGAGCCCGAGTCGGAGCTCCGCTGCTGGAAGCAATCGTTCTTCCCGATCGCAGCGCCGCGCGCAGTGCGCGCGGGCGAAGTCGTGCGCGCGGAACTGCAGACGTTTGACGGGATCGAGTGGGTGTGGCGCGTCGATGAGGAAACGCGGACGACGTTGAAGGGCTGGCCGATTTCGGTGTAGGACAAGCTTTCCAGCCTGTCCCCCGGGAGGGGGCTGAAAAACCCCCCTTACACGGCGCGAATCAAGTTGTTCTTCTCCAGCTCTCCGATGAACTGATCGAGATCGCTCTCGAGATCCGTGCGCGAGACTTCGTATTCTTCGAGCATCGTCTCGACGGCGTCGCCGACGGTGCGGTCGGCGGCGATCAGTTCCCAGAAGCGGCTGGCGACGGCGTCGAGGCCGAGGTACGTGCCGGCGTCGAGATCGAGCAGGACGATCTCGTCGCCGACGCGGTTGAACATCACGCCGTCGCGGATCGTGTAGTGCGCGTCGCGGTTCATCGTGCCGATGTTAAACGCATTACGAAGAGATGGCGGAACAGGCCGGGTTGCTGTTGTTCGATTTTGTCCCAGACGCGGAGATCGAGCTCGTCGCCGAGGCCGACGAAGCCGGCGAAGCGGAGTCCGGCGTCGCGGATCATCGCGTCGAGGTCGAGGGGCGTGAACTCGATCTCATGCGCGTGATAGAGCGTGTCGCGGAAGTGGCCGAGCTCGAAGAAGTCGAGGTCTTCGACTTCGGCGAGCTCGCGTTCGTCGAGCGCTGACAACATGCGCTCGCGTGCGCGGCGAATGTCGTCTCCCGGACCTCCGAGCTCGCGCAACCGCGCCAGCGAAGCGCGCGCGCGTTTGCTGTAGACGCCGATCACCATCTCGCCGTCATGCGCGAGCTGTTCGCGCAGTGCGCGCAACCCCTCGGTCGGATTCGCGAGGTGATGCAGCACGCCGACGGATTCGATGCGGTCGTAAGTCTCGCTCACGTCGCGGAGGTCGGCATGCAGGAAGCGGATGTTGTGCACGCCCATTTCGTTGGCCTTGCGCATCGCGTAGCCGAGGCTGGGGAGGCTGATGTCGATGGCATCGATGGACCAGGTGGGGTGGTGGAGGGCGAGGCGGATGGCGCTGCGGCCGGTGCCGCAGCCGGCGACGAGCGCGCGGCGCGGAGTGGCGTCGGGACTCGGTTCGGGGCGATGCATCGACAACCATCGCGGATAGGGATGCCGTTCGTACTGCGCGCGCACGGCCGCGGTGACGGGATCATTCGCGATGCGCGGATTCGCGATGGTCGCGGCGAGGCGGCGCTCTTCGCGCGGCTCGTCGAACACGATGCGCACGAGGTCCGCGTATTCGGGATCGTCGCGGAGTCCGTCGCCGGACGTGAGCGGCTCGCCCCACGCGTAGCCGTTGAGGAACGACTGGATTGCGAGCGAGACCGCGAGTCTCTTCGACGGCGGGTTTTGCTGCAGGGCGATGAGGCGCTGCTCGAGTGCGTACGAGATGTTGATGCAGTTGCGCAGATACGCGTGCAGCAGTTCGTCGACGTCGTCATCGTCGGCGTGCAGAAGAATGGATGCGACGGGGCGCGCGAGGTCCTGCAGGTCGATCGAGTCGTCAGCGAACAGCGTCAGGAGCTGCCGCCGCACTTCCGGCGTCGCGCTCGTGAACTCGAGCGACGCGAGGCGCCGGACGAATTCCTGACGCGAGCTCATGACGCAAGTTTCGCACGTCGTCGACGATCGCATCCGCGAGATCGAAGACGGAGTCGAGACGCACGTTCGGAACGGCGAGGCGCAGCGGGACGCTCGCGGTGATGCGGCCAAGGCGTTCGAAATTCGTGGGGAGCAGCGACGCGTCGCGGACGCTGTGGTAGGTGTTGGCGATAAGATCGATGAGGCCGTCGCGCGGGGAGAGCGACTCGACGTGCGGCGCGGCGTCGCGACGATCGTCGATGCTGTAGATGGCCGCGAGCTCGAGGCGTTTGTCGGGCGTGTCCGGCAGCTCGGTGAAGTGCTTCCAGTCGGTCCCGGCGAGCCAGGGAAGTGCATGCGCGTCGCCGTAGATCAGCGCCGCGGCGTCACTCCACAGACGAAGGCGGCGATGCGACGGGAGCACTTCGAAGCGATCGCCGTGATCGACCAGTGCGGTGACATCCTCGCTCACGATCGAGAAGCCGCGCTGCGCGAGGCACGCGGCGAGCGTCGATTTTCCCGAACCGCCCGGGCCGGCAAAGGCGACTGCGACACCGTCGATGTTCGCGCAGCTCGCGTGCAGCACTTCGTGGCCGCGCAGGCGGAGGACGAAGGCCATGACGGTGTTGACGAGATAGATCGCGGCGAGCTCGGGCGGTCCGCTCGCGCGGATCGATGTTCCGTCGCGGTCGATGACGAACTGCGTGCCGTCGGGAAAATCGAAACGATAGCCGTCTCGTTTGCGAAAAACGGTGAACAGCGGACCGTCAATGAGTCGCTTCTGCAATGCGTGCGTCTCGCGAGCGACGTCGAGTGTGACATGGAGATCGATGTCGCCGGCTTCGGCGCCCGGCACCCCTGCGATCGGCACATTCGATGCGATCACGAGGTCATGGAGACGATGGAGGGAGGTCACGTCCGCAGGTTGTTGGCGCCGCCGTCGCGGGTCGCGTTGCGGTTGGCGTTCTGGGTGAGCTGGCGGATGTCGCCGTAGACTTTGAGACGCGGCGGCGCGTACGGTTTCTTGGGCGGTTTCTGTGAAGGCTCGGTAGTCATCGCCGTGCACGCAGCCAGTGCGCGAGGCAGAGTGGCAGCGTGAGCAGGAAAGAATCATACAGCGATCGCGTTGGCGATCGAAGAACCTCGCCTAATACGCGGCGGTCGACCCATCGATCCAGTTCGGGCGTCATGTCGATCAGGCTCTGCAATTCGTCACGCTGGCGATCGATCAGTAAGTGAGCAGGGTCCATGCCGATCGGCGTTTTTCTCCGCAGCCGCGCCAGTTCCGGGAGCCGCCCGCGCATCGCCTCGCGCGGCAATTCTTTTTCCGCGAACCACGGCATCGGCGGCACGCGCAGGAGAAAGCGCACGAGCGGCACGTCGAGAAGCGGATTGCGATATTCGATGCGCGCGCCCATCGCCGCGGGATCGGTGTACTCATTGAGCCGCTGCCAGCCGGCGCCGAGGAGGAGACCGTGGGCCTGTGGGCGCGTGGGATGAAGCTCGGGAAGATCGTTCCAGTAATCGTCCCAGCGCTCGCGCAGATCGTAGTGAATCCAGGCCGGGTACGGATCGCGCGGCGCGCGAATGCCGCGCGCCTTGCGCAGACTCGAGCGCAAACCGAGCGGAGGGAGTCGCCGTTTGCGAATCAGATGCGCGCCGACTTCGGTGAAGAAGCGGATGAAGCGCGCCCGACGGAGGAGTTGCCAGAAATACGAATGCGACGCGTAGAACACGGCGTCGCCGCCCTGGCCGGCGAGCATGACCGGAGCATGATTCGCGGCGTCGCGAAACTGGTCCGTCGTGATCGCGGAGAAGGGATCATTCGACGGCTCGTCTTTGATGTACGAGGAGTCGTCCCACTTCTCGAACATCCGGTGGCGATCGGCGCGGATGATCCGCAGGTCGATCGCGAGCCGCTCCGCGACCGCGCGCGCGAAGCGCTCTTCGTCGTCGGGCACGAGCGGGTCCCACACGATCGTGTACGCGGTGATGTTTGGCGAGGCGTGACGCGCGCGAAGCACTTCGGCAGCGACGGTGGTAATCGTCGTCGAGTCGAGTCCTCCGCTCATCGATGCAGTGATCGACGAGCTGCCGATGCGACTCGCAACCGCGCGAGTCAGATGTTCGTTGAAGGCATCGATCACCTCGCGTCGATCGCGGAACACGATCGGCTCCTCGACCGGCAGGTCGAACCAGCGCTTGATCTCGATGTCGCTGCCGCGAACGAACATCGAGTGACCGGCAGGAAGCGTGCGGATTTGCGCGAACGTCGTCGCCGACGGATCGAGGCCGATGCTGAAGAGCAGAAACTCCGCGATCGCGTTGTTGTCGAGATCATTCGCAACCTGCGATCGCACCGCGGCGAGCGCGGAGGAAAAGACGAACGTGTCGCCGCGATGCGCGTAATAGAACGGCTTGACGCCGAAGGCGTCGCGCGCGGCGAAGAGCGAGCGGGCTTCCGCATCCCAGATCGCGAACGCGAAATCGCCGAAGAGATGCGATGCGGCGTCCGCTCCCCAGCGGCGATACGCATCGAGAACCGTGGCAGCGTCGCAATCACCGACGATCCAGCGAACGCCGTCGATCGTCATCGGCATCATCGGACGCGGGCGTTCCGGATCGGAGTCGAAGTGCGCATACGCGAGTGAAGCGTCGTCCGCATTCCTCGTGTGCGTTCCGTGCGGAGCGGTTCGCTCGAGAACGGCGATCATGTCCGCAAGCCGGCCGCGACCGATGATTCCGGCGAAGCCACTCATGCGAGCGCGGACCAGTAGTCCGTTTCCGCGGCGACGAACCATCCCGCGAACGCGGTCTTCGGCGTCACTCCGTGCACCGGCCGGACGCGATGCTCGAATTCGGCGCCGATCGCGAAGAGGATCGCGTCGCCCGCGCCGGTGTTGGCGATCGTGACGATGCGATCGTCCTGTTTTCGACGAATCTGAAACTCGCCGCCCGCGAATGGAGCGCCGAGGTTGATGCTGAAGCCGATGAGACGCGTGCCGGCGGCGTTGTCGTCATGCCACGAGTCGTGATGCGGCACCTGCGGATCGAAACGATAAACGCGCCCGCTCGTGATCGTCGTCTGGGCGTTGCCTGTGATCAGCGCGACCGCATCGCGCACCTGCGGCGCGTTCATGACGAACGTGAGCAGATCGAGCGCGCGACTCGCATCGAGACAAAGCTCGACTGCGATTCCGGCGTCCTCGCGGGTTGAAAACGTACTTTTCGCGATGAGCGCTTGCACGGTCTCGAGCAGCTGTTGGTCGAGGAATCCGCGAACGCGGACGACGTGATCGCGTTCAAAATCCTCGCGCAATGCGGCGAGCTCGCCGCGATCGCCTACGGTGACTCCGGCGCGTGTCGCTTCGAGGAGGGGCATGGGGGATTACGCGTGCGGTTCAGCCGAACCCTGATGGATTGCAGACTCGAATTCCAGCTCAAACGCTTTCAATGCCGTCAGAACGTCATTTCTTCGCTGAATGACCGTTTCTGATCGCACCAATCCGTGCAAGTTGGGATTCGGCTTGTAAATTGCCGAATGTTCTACTTCCCAGAACAGGCCCACGAGAAGGGAAACGATTTGTATCTCGGCGTTTACGCGAGCGCCTGCGTTCCACTTGCCAAAATATTTGAGCGCCAGCGGCCCTGCGGCTTCGGATATGCCCGGAACTGGATCCGCCGTCCACGATGTCAGCATCGGTAGTAAGGCGATTCGCGCATCGTCAAAACGCTGCTGCGGGAACGCCATACCCGAACCGCCGCCAGATCGGGAAGGCTGGTTAGGGAGTAGGTGTCCGTGCGCTGAGGATCGAACAGACCCAGCGTCTGTCGGCGGCGCAAAGCATCGACTGCGCTGTCGCATTCCTTGGCGCGCGAAGTGACGAGCAGCCGCTCGTAACGCTGCAGGGCCAATGTGTTTTCAAGAAGCTGGCGCCGCACGCGCGTTTCGGTCTCGACTACGGTACGGCGGATTTCCGGCAGAAGATCGAAGTACTCTTCGCGAAGGCGATCTTCGACGGTTCGTCCGTTACCCATTCACTTCAGCGAGGAATGTATCGATGACTGCCTGTGAGGGCTCTGAATTGAGATACAGCCTCCAGTCGCTGTTACGCTCGTCGAGCGCCTGTTGCAATTCGTCATCGCTGTGATCTTCGAGCCAATCAACGCTGAACGCCTTCTTCTCCGCGCGGTTGACGTAGACCATCCGATCGAAGTTATAGACATACGCGCGGGCTTTGAGAACCGGCTCCTTTTGCGTTCGCATATTGAGATCTTACGTCTTAGCCGTTTGTCAGCCAAACAGAAGCGTGCCCGTTTTTCCTTGCAGCATCACAACCCTTCGAACACCGCCGCGAACATTTCGATCCCGTCCCACAGATTCTGCAGCCGCAGGTTCTCGTCCGCCGCGTGCTGGTTGTCGTCGTGGTTGGCGATCGGGAAGCCGATGACGGGCGTGCCGGCGGGTTGCTGGAAGAGGTACATCGGGACGCTGCCGCCGAGGGTGGGGAGGAGGACGGGATCGTGTCCGGCGGCGGCGAGCGTGGCGGCGACTTTGCGCGATAAAGGAAGATCGAGGCACGTGCGGGCGGGCGGGTAGCCGTTGCCCCAGTTGACGCGCACGAGTTTCGGATGGGCGAGACGCGTGGCGGCGTCGGGGGTATCGCGCACGATGAAGTAGCCCTGCGACTCGATGTGGCGCTCGACGAGCGGCTTGATCGACTCCGGCGTTTCGTTCGGCACCATGCGGAAGTCGATCGATGCTCGCGCCTCGGGTTGGATCGTGTTCGATCCCTGCGGGCCGACGTGTCCCGACTCGATGCCGCGCACGTTGAGCGCCGGCAGCATGATCCGTTCGTCGAGTGACTCCGCCTCGGTCGATCCGATCTGGAATTCGCGTTTGAGATCGGCTTCGACGGGCGGCACTTTCGACAGCGCTTCGCGCTCGGCAGTGTCGGGCGCGCGGACCTGGTCGTAGAAGCCGGCGATGAGGATGCGTCCGTTCTCGTCGCGCATCGAGTCGATCAAGTGCGTGAGCCGCACGATCGGATTCGGCACCCAGTTGCCGTAGTGGCCGTCGTGCAGTCCGCGAATCGGTCCATAGACCGTCAGCTCGAGATCGACGACGCCGCGCGCGCCGAAGAAGAGTTGCATGCGGCGGCTCTGATGCACGGGGCCGTCGCAGACGAACCAGGCGTCGGGACGCAACACGTCGGGATACGCGGCGAAGTATGCGCCGAGGTGATCGGAGCCGGCTTCTTCTTCCCCCTCGAAGATGAAGCGGATGTTGACGGACGGCTTCTTGTTCTCCGCGCGCAACGCGTCGATCGCGGCGAGCATGGCGATGATCGGCGCCTTGTCGTCGCCGGCGGAGCGCGCGTAGATGCGCCACTCAGCGTCGATCGTCTTCGCGTTTTTCCAGTCGACGTCGTTGCCGCGCGCGTCGCGCATCACCGGCGTCCACGGATCGCTCTTCCACTTCGACTTGTCGACCGGTTGGCCGTCGTAGTGCGCGTAAAAGGCGATCGTCTGTTTTGCGCCGGGTGAAACGAGATCGGCGACGATGAGCGGCGGCGCTCCGGCGACTCTCAGCAATCGCGCGGGAAGGTTGCGTTTCGCGAAGAGCGCGACGATCGCCTCGGCGTTGCGTTGGATGTTCGGCGTGTCGGACGCGAGATTCGGGATCGCGAGGAGTTGTTCGAACTCCGCGAGGATCTCGCGCTCGTGCTGCGCGCGCCAGGCGCGGACGTCAGCGAGGGTTGTCGATGCCGTGAGAAGCGAGAGGAGCAGCAGCGCGCGCATTGGCGCTCATTCTACCGGCGCGAAGGCGGCGCTTGAGGCGCCACCAGCGGACGGCCATCTTGCGGCGCGAGCGCTGGTCACGGAACAGCATGATGCTGTGCAGGATGACGAAGAAGAGGATGGCCGCGCTGATCTGGATGCCGAGGCCGTACTTTTGGAGCGAGACGCCGAGGAAGGCGCTGAGGCCGACGAGGATCGGAGTCCAGATGACGGCTGCGATGAGGAAGTACGTCGAGAAGCGGACGAAGCTCATCCCCAGCGCGCCGGCGGCGGCATACGCGGGCACGCGCATGCCGGGAAGGAAGCGCGCGGTGAGAACGGCGGTCGTGCCGTGGAGCTCGAACCAGTCCATTCCTTTGCGGATCTGTTTTTCCCAACGCTTGCCGAAGCGGTTGAGGAATTGCGTGCCGATGAGGCGGCCGACGCCGTAGTACAAGAGGTCGCCCGCGTAGATGCCGATGATGCAGGCGAGCGTAGCCGCAAAAAACGAGTGGCGCCCGCTGGCGATCAGCAGGCCGGCGGTGATGCAGGCGACGTCCTCGCTGATGAGGGTGCCGAGAGCGAGGGTGATGAGCTCGAACATGCGGGGTTGGCCCTCGAAACAACGGCGTTCGCGGGGTATTTCCTCAGGCGGTCGAGAAGCGGCGTGGCCATGGCGGTCGTTACCAGCGCCATCAGCAGGGCCATGGTGAAAAGTTCTGCGAGATGACGCCGATGTCAGGTATTTGAGCAGCAGTTTGAACCAGGCCTGACGCGGATCACGGATGGATTCAGTGCCGCGTCAAAGAGACGATTTCTGATTGCGCGGAATTTGCGCAGGACTTACGGATCAATCACGGTGTGCGGCCCTATGATCGGCCGTCCAAAATTGACGCGGCCGGCTGAGCGGACGCGTCGTCCAACAATCCAAAACCGGTGTTGACCCGCAACGGCAGGGTTGCGGGACTGCCGTCAATCGACGTGTGTGAGGAATCGATGCCGCTGACTCGTGCGAAGTTTTATGTAACCGGTTTCCTGCTGTTGGCTTTCGTTGTCCCCGCCGCGCATGCCGCGCTGACGGTCACGCCGATCACCTGGAACGTCATCGGTCTCGACAGCAACGACGTGAACACCGGACCGAACAACTTCCCGGTCGGCGCGCGCGTCTGCAGCAACGTCGCGACGACGAACGTCTCGGTCAGCTACGTCTGGGACACGTTCAACGCGTTCATCGACCTCCGCGCCGGATCGCTCTCGACCGTCAACGTCCCGTCGATCGGCGCGGGCGCGTGCGCCGATGCCTACTTCGAAGTCACGGTCGTCCGCAACGCCTCGGCGTACAACAACACGCGCCGCTATCACATCACCGCGACCGATTTCTCCGGCACGGCATCGACTCCGACGCCGCGCGAGGTCTTCATCGAGCACCTCATCTCGCAGAATCGCAACTCCATCAGCGACGTGAAGTACGGGCCGGTCGGCGGTCCGTATACGTCCGTTCCATCCGGCGGCTCGATGGCGCTCGTCGTCGGCAACACCTACGACATCCAGCTCTTCGGCGGCACGGCGACGCAGGGCTACAACCAGTTCGAAGAATTCATCAACTTCCCGAACACGATCTTCCAGATCACCAACGTCAACACGACCTACTCCGCCGACAACTCGCCGTACGTTCCCAATCCCAACAACAAGCTCTACGCCGATGCCTGCCAGTGGGAGAACGACCCGAACAGCCCGAACTACCGCGCGTGTGTGGGCGGCGACTTCAAGGCCGGCGGCAGCAACGTCGTCACGACCTACACGCTGAAGATCATCGGCGGCGGCGGCACGAACCAGTCCCTCGGCTCGCTGCTCTATGACTTCTCCGGCAGCAGCTACCACTACAACGCCGACTACGGCACCGGCGCGCGCATCGCCAGCATCATCGATCCGTCGACGGCGAACATCGCGAAGGCGTTCACGCCGAACACCGTCGGCGTCAACGGCGTCGCCGTGCTCACGATCACGCTGACGAATCCGAACGGCGGAGCGCTCAGCGGCTACAACTTCGTCGACAACCTGCCGGCCAACCTCGTCATCGCGACGCCGAACGGAGCGACGACTTCCGGCTGCGGATCGCCGACGCTGACCGCGACCGCGGGATCGAGCACGATCTCGTTCTCCAACGGCACGGTCGCCGCGAACGGCTCGTGCGTCATCAACGTGAACGTGACGCCGACGACGACCGGCGCGAAGCTCAACACGACGAACAATCTGTTCGTCGGCACGACCGACACGGGACACAACGCCAGCGCGTCGCTGACCGTGAACAACGCGCCGCCTCCCGGCACGGGACTCTGCGGCATCACGCTCGCGCTGTGGGAGTTCCCGACCGGCTTCAATGTCACCAATCCCGCTCCGACGACCGCGAGTGTTCCCGCGGGTGCGGCACACGGCACCGTCAACGCCATCGCGACTTCGCACGACAGCACGATCAATCCTTCCGCCGGCACGACGTCATGGGGAGCGAACGGCGGGATTCCGACCGGTGCGTTGGTCACCGCGAACGACGATTACTTCGAGTTCGCGATCGACACCACCGGCGTCAGCTCCGTCTCGTTCAGCTTCGACGCCGAGTATCGCGCCGCCAACGGACCGCAGGGAGTCAACGTCTTCTACGGCACGACCAACGCGCGGCCGGAGGCGGGCACCCAGATCATCGACCCGAGCCTCGGCTCGAGCGCGCTCACCGCCACCGGGCAGAACGCGTGGAAGCATTTCGGCCCCTTCAACCTCAATACCGGTTTGGCTCCCGCCGGCAACACCTACTTCCGCGTCTACTTCTCCGACTCCGGCAACACGAACTCCGGCTCTGACGGCGAGCTCGATCACGTCCTCCTCACCGGCTGTCTGGCTCCCATCCAGCCGACGATCGCGAAGGCGTTCGCACCGAACCCGATCGCGGTGAGCGCCGTCTCCACGCTCACGTTCACGCTCACGAACACGAATACCGCTGCGCTCACCGGCGCCGCATTCACCGACAACCTGCCGGCGGGCGTGCAGGTCGCGGCGACGCCGGCGGCTTCGACGACGTGCGCCGGCGCCACGTGGGCGCCACTCGCGGGGAACACGACGCTGACGTTCAGCGGCGGAACGATTCCGGCGAGCGGCTCCTGCACCGTCAGCGTCAACGTGACCGCGACGACCGCGGGTCCGCACTCGAACGTCAGCGGACCTCTCTCGACGACGGAGGGCGGCACGAACACGTCGAGTCTTGCGACAGCGACGTTGACGGCGCTCATGCCTCCGTCGATCGCGAAAGTGTTCTCGCCGTCGCCGATCATTCCGAACGGCGTCTCAACGCTCACGTTCACGATCACCAATCCGAACCAGAACAACTCCCTCGGCGGCATCGCCTTCAACGACACGTTCCCGGTCGCGCCGGGCGCGATGGTCGTCGCGGCAACACCGAATGCGACGACGAGCGGATGCGGCGCGCCCACGTTTGCGCCGGTCGCCGGCGCGGGATCGATCTCGTTCTCCGGCGGCACGATCGCAGCGGGAGCGATCTGCACCGTCACCGTCAACGTGACGGCGCCGAACGCCGGCACGTACAACAACACCAGCGGCCCGGTGTCGACGATCATCAACGGCTCGCCCGTCAACGGCAACACCGCGTCGGGCTCGCTGGTCGTCAATCCTCCGAATCCGTCGATCCACTTGCTCAAGCAGGTCGGGCCGAGCAACACGGGACCGTGGACGCCCTTCCTGAAGACTCCTGTCGGCGGAAACGTGTTCTACCGGTTCACGGTCGAGAACACGGGCGACGTTCCGCTGCTATCGCCGACCCTCACCGACAACAACGTCAACGTCTCGGCGTGCAACGCGAGCTGGAGCGGATTGACGCTGCCGGTCGCGGTGCCGGCGAATGACAATCACATCATCACCTGCATCGTCGGTCCGATCAGCGCGGCGAGCGGCTCGCATCCCAATACGGCGAGCGTCAGCGCGACGTTCAACGGCAACCCGGTGGCGTCGCCGAATTCGATCGCCACGTATGCGACGACCGGCCTCACTCTCGTGAAGAGCGCGACGCAGACGACGTTCACGAACGCCGGCGACACGCTGAACTACTCGTACCTCGTGACCAACAGCGGCTTCGCGCCGCTGCAGGGTCCGGTCACCGTGAGCGACGACAAAGCGACGGTGACGTGTCCCGCGGTCACGACCGTCGGCGATCTCGACAACTTCCTCGATCCCGGCGAGTCGATCACCTGCACCGCGTCGTACATCGTCACGGCAACCGACGTGTCGAACGCGAAAGTGACGAACACGGCCACCGCGACGGTCGACGGCGTCAACTCGAACCAGAGCAGCAAGACCGTTCCGCTGTCGACGTCCGCCGACGTCAGCGTCACGAAGACGCTCGACACCGCCGCGCCGTATTTCGCGGGCCAGTCCATCACCTACACGATCACGGTGGCGAACGCCGGTCCGTCGACGGCGACGAACATCAACGTCACCGACACCCCGACGAATCTCACGATCACGAACGTGAGCGGCGCCTGCACGTCGTTCGCGCCGTGCGTCATCGCCAGCCTCGCCTCGGGCGCGAACACGGTCATCACCGTCACCGCGACGATCAACGCCGCGGGCGCGTTCGACAACAGCACCACCGTCTCCGCGACGCAGCCCGATCCGAATCCGGGCAACAACACCGACAACACCGGCAACGGCGGTACGGCCACGCTGCTGGTCGACGTCACGATGAACAAGCAGTTGACGACCGGCGGGCCGTTCACGGCCGGCCAGTCGATCAGCTACACGCTCACCGTCGGCAACAACGGTCCGTCGACCGCGACGAGCGTGCAGGTCACGGACACACCGACGAATCTCACGATCACCAATGTCAGTGGCGGCGGCTGCTCGATGCCGTTCCCGCCCTGCACGATCCCGAGCATCAACTCCGGCGGAAACGTCGTGCTCACCGTGACGGCGACGATCAACGCCGCCGGCGCGTTCGATAACAGCGCAACTGCAACGCCGGCCGAGACCGATTCGAACAACGGCAACAACACCGACAACAGCGGCAACAACGGCACCGCCGCCGCGTCGGCGGACGTGTCGGTGGTCAAGACGTTGACGACCAGCGGTCCGTTCAGCGCCGGCCAGACGATCAGCTACACGCTGACCGTCGCGAACGCCGGTCCGTCGACGGCGACGAACATCAACGTCACCGACACGCCGGCGAACCTCACGATTACGAACGTCAGCGGTGCCTGCACGTCGTTCGCGCCGTGCGTCATCGCCAGCCTCGCCTCCGGTGCGAACACGGTCATCACCGTGACGGCGACGATCAACGCCACCGGTGCGTTCGACAACAGCGCGACCGCGACCGGGACGGAGTCTGATCCGAACCCAGGCAACAACACCGACAACAGCGGCAACGGCGGCACGGCCGCGGCCTCCGCGGACATCTCGGTGGTCAAGACGTTGACGACGAGCGGACCGTTCACGGCCGGCCAGTCGATCAGCTACACGCTGACCGTCGCCAACGCCGGTCCGTCCACCGCGACGAACGTGCAGGTCACCGACACGCCGACGAACCTTACGCTCACGAATTTGACGGGCGGCGGATGCTCGCTGCCGTTCCCCTGCACGATTCCGAGCATCAACTCCGGCGCGAACGTCGTGCTCACCGTGACGGCGACGATCAACGCCGCCGGCGCATTCGACAACAGCACGACCGTGTCGGCGACGGAGCCCGATCCGAACAGCGGCAACAACACCGACAACAGCGGCAACGGCGGGACCGCTGCTGCATCCGCGGACGTCACGGTAGTCAAGACGTTGACGACCAGCGGACCATTTACTGCGGGCCAGTCGATCAGCTACACGCTGACCGTCGCGAACGCCGGTCCGTCGACGGCGACGAACATCACCGTCACCGACACGCCGACAAACCTCACGATCACGAACGTGAGCGGCGCCTGCACGTCGTTCTCACCCTGCGTCATCGCCAGCCTCGCCTCCGGTGCGAACACGGTCATCACCGTGACGGCGACGATCAACGCCGCCGGCGCGTTCGATAACAGCGCGACCGCGACGGGAACGGAGTCCGATCCGAACCCGGGCAACAACACCGACAACAGCGGCAACGGCGGCACGGCCGCGGCTTCCGCCGACGTGTCGGTCGTCAAGACGTTGACGACGAGCGGACCGTTCAACGCCGGCCAGTCGATCAGCTACACGCTGACCGTCGCGAATGGCGGTCCATCGACGGCGACGAACATCACCGTCACCGACACGCCGACGAATCTCACGATCACCAACGTGAGCGGCGCCTGCACGTCGTTCGCGCCGTGCATCATCGCCAGCCTCGCCTCGGGCGCGAACACGGCCATCAACGTGACCGCGACGATCAACGCCTCCGGCGCGTTCGACAACGTGGCGACCGCGAACGGCACGGAGTCCGATCCGAATCAGGGCAACAACACCGACAACAGCGGCAACGGCGGCACCGCCGGCACCTCCGCCGATGTGTCGGTGGTCAAGACGTTGACGACCGTCGGACCGTTCATTGCGGGGCAGTCGATCAGCTACACGCTGACCGTCGCGAACGCCGGTCCGTCGACGGCCACGAACATCACCGTCACCGACACGCCGACGAACCTCACGATCATGAACGTGAGCGGCGCCTGCACGTCGTTTTCACCCTGCATCATCGCCAGCCTCGCCTCGGGCGCGAACACGGTCATCAACGTGACGGCGACGATCAACGCCTCCGGCGCCTTCGACAACAGCGCGACCGCCACGGGCACCGAGCCTGACCCGAACCCCGGCAACAACACCGACAACACCGGCAACGGCGGCAGCACCAACGCGGCCGACATCTCGGTCGTGAAGACGCTCGTCACGAGCGGACCGTTCACGGCCGGCCAGTCGATCAGCTACACGCTGACCGTGGCCAATGCCGGTCCGGCGACGGCGACGAACATCAACGTGACGGACACGCCGACGAACCTCACGATCACGAACGTGAGCGGTGCCTGCGCGTCGTTCTCGCCCTGCATCATCGCCAGCCTCGCCTCGGGCGCGAACACGGTCATCAACGTGACGGCGACGATCAACGCCGCCGGCGCGTTCGACAACAGCACCACCGTCTCCGGCACGGAAACCGATCCGAACCCCGGCGACAACACCGACAGCACCAACAACGGCGGCACGGCCGCCGCGTCCGCGGATGTGTCCGTGGTCAAGACGTTGACGACCGCCGGACCGTTCGTGGTCGGCCAGTCGATCGGCTACACACTGACCGTGGCCAACGGCGGCCCGTCGACGGCGACGAACATCACCGTCACCGACACGCCCACGAACCTCACCATCACGAATGTCAGCGGTGCCTGCACGTCATTCTCGCCGTGCATCATCGCCAGCCTAGCCTCGGGCGCGAACACGGTCATCACCGTGACGGCCACGATCAACGCCGCCGGCGCGTTCGACAACGTGGCCACCGCGAACGGCACCGAGTCCGATCCGAACCCGGGCAACAACACCGACAGCACTGGCAACGGCGGCACCGCCGCGGCATCCGCGGACGTGTCGGTGGTCAAGACGTTGACGACCGCGGGACCGTACAGCGCCGGCCAGTCGATCAGCTACACGCTGACCGTCGCCAACGCCGGTCCGTCGACCGCGACGAACGTGCAGGTCACGGACACGCCGACGAACCTGACGCTCACGAACCTGAGCGGCGGCGGCTGCTCGCTGCCGTTCCCCTGCACGATTCCGAGCATCAACTCCGGTGCGAACGTCGTGCTCACCGTGACGGCGACGATCAACGCCGCCGGCGCGTTCGACAACAGCACGACCGTTTCCGCGACCGAGACCGATCCGAATACGAACAACAACTCCGACAGCAGCGGCAACGGCGGCACGGCCGCCGCGTCGGCGGACGTCTCGATGGTCAAGACGTTGACGACCGCCGGGCCGTTCATCGCCGGCCAGTCGATCAGCTATACGCTGACCGTCGCCAACGCCGGTCCGTCGACCGCGACGAACATCAACGTTACGGATACGCCGGCGAACCTCACCATCACGAACGTGAGCGGCGCCTGCACGTCGTTCTCGCCGTGCATCATCGCCAGCCTCGCCTCGGGTGCGAACACGGTCATCACCGTGACGGCGACGATCATCGCTCCGGGCGCGTTCGACAACAGCGCCACCGCGACGGCGACGGAGACCGATCCGAACCCCGGCAACAACACCGACAACACCGGCAACGGCGGCAGCACCAATTCCGCGGACGTGGCAATCGTCAAGACGTTGCTCACCAGCGGTCCGTTCACGGCCGGCCAGGCGGTGAGCTACACGCTCCAGGTCACGAACAACGGTCCGTCGACGGCGACGAACGTCACCGTGACGGATACGCCGACGAATCTCACGATCACCAACGTGAGCGGCGCCTGCACATCGTTCTCGCCGTGCGTCATCGCCAGCCTCGCATCCGGCGCGAACACGGTCATCAACGTCACGGCGACCATCAACGCCGGCGGCGCCTTCGACAACAGCACGACCGTCTCCGCCACCGAGACCGATCCCGTTCCGTCGAACAACACCGACAACACCGGCAACGGCGGCACGGCCGCGGCGTCGGTGACGGTCGACCTCGCGCTCACCAAGACCGCGAACGTGACACTGGTGCAGATCGGCCAGCCCTTCGACTACACGCTGACGCTCCACAACAACGGCCCCGGCACCGCCACCGGCGTGGTCATGACCGACTCCCTGCCGGCGAACTTCCAACTGCAGACCGTAACGTCGACACAGGGAACGTGCAGCGGCACGACCACCGTGACCTGCACGATCGGCACGATGCTGAACGGCGCGACCGTCACGATCACCATCCACGGCACCGCGACGCACGCCGGCACGCTCATGAACACCGCGACCGCCGCCGCCAACGAGACCGAGACCATCACCGCCAACAACACCTCGAGCGTGGCAGTCGTCGTCAGCGGCGACGGCCCCACCCTCAGCCCCCTCAGCCTGATGCTCCTCGCACTCATGCTGACTGCGGTGGCCATCGTCGTGATGCGCAGGTAGCGCGCATGCAAAGTGAAGCGGCGGGCGAAAGCCCGCCGCTTCAGCAACTCACAAACGTTCGTCATGCCGTGCTCGATCCCCGCGCGGTCATCGTTCAATGACGCTCAGCAATCGTGCGATCTCTCGCCGTGATCGTTCGTCTCGTGTCGTGACCGATCTTGCGCCGCGACTGCTCGGTTTCCCGCACTGATCCTCGCAGACGCGTGCAAGCTCAGGCCCACCATCATCTTCCGCCGCGAAGAGGGCCAAACCTCCACTACGGCCCCCGGAGATCCTTTCGCTGCACGGAGTTGATCGTTGCCCTTAATGCGGCGCCGGCACGTTGCGAGTCGTCGGACTCGTGGCCCCCCGAACGACCGCCGCCACCGCGCGAGGACTCGTTGTGATCCTCTCGTGTTCATTAAGGATCGTCACCTGGCCGCTCCATTGCGCGGCCCTGTGCCGGGTGTTCTCCTTCACATTCGCGCACGATCGTTCAGCACCGTTCCAGCGCTACTCAGCGCTACCGCATCGCTCTGCCTTCGGCAGATCGGACGCCCCTGCGCGCCAATGAACACCCATGCGAATGGCGGCGGCTCAGTCCAACTCGGCTCCATCCGCAATCCTGATCTCCGCCCCTCAACACGAACACTTCGGCCGCTCGATCTTCGCCATCACTATGTGCAGCGCCATCGCCGGATTCCGGATAGAGCTTCTGACGTTAGACGGACGCAAGAGCATGCCACTAACTTTTGGGGAAATTTGAAGTCGTGCTCCTCTCACTCTTCGATGTGGAGCGGCAGGTCATGCCGAGGAGGAGAAGTCAATGAGTAGGTTAACGTTTGTTCCGGCTGCTGCTAACACGGGCAAAGTGGCGAGGATCGTGATGGGAATCCGACTCGTAGCAACTCTTTGCTTCTCGTGTCTAGTTTGGGCCGCAATGGCGCAGAGTGGCAGCGACCGTTGCGATGCCGCACTTCTTCCGCAAATAACCATCGCGCAACTATCGACAACCGAGCGAGTGGCGTATCTATCCCTGATAACTGAAAGCAATTACGAGCAGGCGCGCTCAAGCGGAGCGCTAAATATTATTATTGAAGGTCTGCCCGTTGGAGCGAGCTTTCAGCAATTCGACGAACGCAGGCGTCAATTCCTGTCAGAGACACGCCTGCGAATTGACCGTTCGGAAGCCCGCGCGATGTTTCGCCAGTCATTGACTGACAGCCAGTTGGCGGCTTGGACTTCGTGCATGACGTCCGACGTGCCCGGGGTGCGCATCGTCATGCGTTCCGACAACGAAGAAGGTGTAACGGCCGAAGTTCACTACGTGGAGGCAGCAGGCCGAAGCAAGCGCTTTCACGCGTCGGTAACGGGCGGCCGTGCGGTCGGAGGACGCGGTGCAACTGCCTTTGTGCTCGATCACGGTGGATCGCATGGCATACTACTCATGCGTCAGAATCTAGCGGCGAAAATTAGGGTGCTGGTTAATGGCCCGAACATGACTGATACGGCTGTGTCTCTACCGCCGCCCGCGACACCACCTCCACCGCCACCGCCTCCAGCATGCGAGCAACCCATCTTGCTCTCTCGTAACGCTCCGGTCACTGCAGATAGATTTCCTGATGCCGCGTTTCTAATTACCGACGGTACCGACAGAAATTGGAACTCATTGGCGAGCGCGCCGCAGAAAATCGAAATCGACTTGGGTGGTCCGCGTCGCGTGCGCCACATTAATTTCAATCCGGAACAAACGCCGGCGGGTTTCACGCAACATCGCATTACTGGTCGAAAACCTGATGGCACTTCGCTCCTACTGGGCGAGGCTAACGGCAACACAATCTCAGGTGGCATATTCACGGTGCTAGTGGCACCCCCGATGGGGGACGGCGTCAGGTTCATTCGAGTCGAAACTGTTTCGAGTCCAAGCTCGGTCTCTTGGCGTGAAATTGAAATCTTTGGATGCCAGTGAGCCGGCGACATGATTCATGCCTCGATCGCCGCCTAACTTGAGCCAGAAGCTGTCACGGCCCGGCGCTGGCCCGGCAGCCTAGCTGCCTAGTCAACATACTAGTGTGAGCGGCGGCACGCCGGCCGCAGTTAGCGGGCTCGTCGACTTCGACTTACTCGCTGCGGCCGTCGTGCCGCGTCGGCTTCGGTACGTGGGCCCTGGCCGTGCAGCTTAGGCTCAAGCCGTTAGGCGCACCCATGGTGGGTCTCTTCGCCTTAACACTTTTCGGCCCAGACGCCGCCGAGGGGTAGGGTTTTCAAAGCCAGTGTCACTCCTACTAAGGAGACATTCATCCATGACACGACACTCGTGGTTCACGCTTCTCCCAATCATCATGGCCGTGGCGTGCAACAACGAACAGCATTCGACCACGTCCGCGGTAGACACCGCCGCACTTAAGCCGACCGAAGCCGAATCACCAGTAGAAGTTCTGACTCACAAGCGAGCACACCTACCACATCCAGCGGCCTCGACTCTACTTTCACGGCGAATGGAGACGCGACAACATCGGTGTCCGTGGGGCAACCTTCTGACACGAGTCCGTGGCAGCGGCCCGCATACTCGTTCCCGGCCGATCCAAGCCACCATTCAAAGCCAATGACGGGAGTCTGGCTGAACCACCTAGTAGATGAAGACTTCGGCGGCAAAACTCGTCAACTCCTCGAAACCGGCGAAATCTCGTTATCAACGTATCACTCCAATACTACTGCACTACTCCCAGCCGTAGTGATCGCAATCGGTCCCGGCGCGAGCCTCGGCGACGTTAAGCGCGTGGCTGCGGCACTCGGCGATGAGCCCGGTTATTTCGTGACGTTTGTGTCCTCTGAATCCCCTACTGCCTCAGCTGTGTACGTCGGAGCGGAAGTGTTCGACCCTAAAGAGGTCGTGTCGCTACAGATCGTCGCGCCAAGAATTCAAGAGGCGATGGCTATGCAAGACGTCTACGAAATTATTCAACATAAGCTGAAGAAACCGGGCGCGCGGCATCAAGAGTGAACTGCAACGCTGACAGTGCAAGAGTGTCTGAAGCGGCGTTCAATGAATAGAAGTAGCCGTGGCGGAGTTGGTCGGCCGCGCTAACGGGGTGCATTGTGTAGGAAGGCGGCGCTTACGCGGAGCGTCAACACTGGGAGGTCTTTGACGGAGTTGACGGAGTGCTGGTGTGATTCGCGGCGAATGTTGTTATGAGCGGGGTGAAGAACGGCGAAGCTCCTCGAGTCGTTCGAGCGGCGTTGCATATTGGTGGCCTTTCGCGGCTGGCGATTGATGCGCTGAGCGACGGCATTGCATTGTGCCTGGGAGAGAGAGGCCAGGGAGGTGCGCTTCGGCAGGTACTGGCGAATCAGGCCGTTGGTGTTCTCGTTGGTACCGCGCTCCCAGGAGTGGTAGGGCGTGGCGAAGTAGAACTCGAGACCAGCCTTTCGCTCAATGGTTGCGTAGCTGTGGAACTCGGTTCCGTTGTCGGCAGTGACGGTCTTGATGAACGGGCGTGCTTCCGTTCGAATCGCCGGATAATCAGGAGCACACGTCTGTTGAGTGCAGCAGCGGAGAGGTTCGGTAATTTTCCAATCAGGACCACGCCGGTCAGGCGTTCGACCAGAGTCACCACCGAATCACGTCCGGAACCATGGACCGTATCAATCTCCCAGTGTCCAAACTCACGGCGCTCGTTTGCCGCTGCAGGACGATCGGAGATGTGCCTCTTGCCGGAGACCCGGCCGCGGCGCTCCTTGGTCGCATACCGCTTCCGACGGCGTCTGGTGTGTTGCCGAAGGCAAAGGTACAGATGGCCGCCTGCGCGCTTATCAGCCCAAATGTATTGGTAGATCGTCTCGTGGCTTACCCGCAACGTCCCATCGCGGTGGAATCTGCCGCTGATCTGATCTGGGCTGAGGCCCTCGCGCAATAGCCCCCTCCACGAGCATCCACTGCTTGCCCGTGAGCTTGCTCCATCGGCGTGTCCGTGAGCGCCTGCTGTTCGTGCGTTCCTGCGCGCCGCTCGCCCGATAGCCGCCATCGTGTCGCGATGCGTTGCGGCGCAGCTCGCGACTGATCGTGCTCGCGTGCCGTTCCATGCGCCGGGCGATTTCTGCGTTCGACAGTCGTGGCTGTTTGCGCTCGATGCGCGGCTAACGTATATCTCTCTTCAGGGGTGATTTGGTGATATTGCATTTGACGATCCCTTCTTGCGGAAGTTGTCGTCAGTGTCCCAGATCACTCCGTCTCTTTGTGAGACGTTGCACTTAGTTCTTGAATTCGCGCTGTCTAACTCGAGACAGAAGCCGACACGGCCCGGCGCTGGCCCGGCAGCCTAGCTGCCTTGTCAACACACAAGAATCACGGCGACACGCCGGTTGCAGATCGCCAGTCGTGGCTCCGCAACTCCTCGGCGGCAACCGCCGCGCCGCGTCGGCTTCGGCACGTGGGCCCTGGCCGTGCAGCTTAGGCCTGAAACAAGCGAAGAAATGAAGTGAGAAAGAGGTAGAGACTCGAAAAGCCCCGTGTTTCAATTGTCTTGTCGAAGAACGAAAGAAACGCGAAAAGAGGCTTTTCGAGTGAAGAAGATCGTACGTCAAAGAATAGCGCATGAGAAGAGGCAGATCGAACAGCGATTGAAGGCTGCCGTCGTAGTGAACGAAGGTGGGCCGGTGCTTGGTGGTGGCAACATCGGGTACGAGCTGTCGGCCAGGACGAACGGTGTTGCGCATGGTGGGATGGGATTGGTTCAGCGTGTGGTGCGTAGGATCGGATTGGCCAAAGCGATCGACGCGAACGTCGAGGTGTTGAAGATCCACAAGCCGTATCACGAGTCCGACCACGTACTGAACATCGCCTACAACGCGCTGTGTGGCGGTGAGCGCCTGGACGACATCGAGTTGCGACGCAATGATCGAGTGATGCTCGACGCCCTGGGGACTGCGAGCCTGCCCGATCCGACCACGGCCGGAGACTTCTGCCGGCGCTTCGACGGCGAATCGATCTTCGGGCTGATGAAGGGGATCAACGAAACGAGACTCGGCGTCTGGAAGCGGCAACCGGACACGTTTCGAGACCAGACGGCCCGGATCGATGCCGATGGGTCAATCATTCCGACCATGGGTGAGCACAAGGAAGGGATGGACATCTCATACAACGGGATCTGGGGCGACAGCGCACTGGTGGTGTCGTTGGCCAACACGGGCGAGCCGCTGTTTGTGACGAATCGACCTGGGAACCGTCCCTCGCACGAGGGAGTGATCGGGTTGTTCGATCAGGCTATCGCCCTGTGCCGCTGCGGAGGGTTCAAGGATGTGCTCCTGCGCGGTGACACCGACTTCTCGCTCACCACAGAGTTGGATCGATGGACAGACGATGGGGTGCGGTTCGTGTTCGGCTACGACGCGCGAGCGAACATGATTGCCCAAGCCGATCACGTGAATGCGTCGCTGTACCAGGACTTGGTGCGGCGCGCGGATTACGAGGTTCAGACTCGTGCGCGCACTCGCTCCGAGAACGTCAAAGACAGGATCGTGCGCGAGCGCGAATATAAGGTCATCCGGACCACGAGCGAAGAGGTGTTTGAGTTCGAGTACCAGCCGATCAAATGCCAGCGACCCTATCGAATCGTGGTCCTGCGAAAGAATCTGTCGGTCGAGAAAGGCGAGGCCGCGCTGTTCGATGATGTCCGGTACTTCTTCTACATCACGAACGATCGGAACCTGTCATGCAGTGAGGTCGTGCAGGAAGCCCGGCAACGATGCAATCAAGAGAATCTGATCGCGCAGCTCAAGGGCGGTGTGCGCGCCCTTCACGCGCCGGTCAACTCTCTGCACGCCAACTGGGCATATATGGTCATGGCCGCATTGGCTTGGTCCCTCAAAGCATGGATTGCGCTACTCGTGCCGGTCTCCCCGCGCTGGGCAGCGCAGCATCTGGAGCAACGCCGCCGACTTCTGACCATGGACTTCCGTACCTTCGTCGCCGCGATCATCCACATCCCTTGTCAGATCATTCGAGCAGCCCGGCGAATCCGCTATCGCATCCTGGCTTGGAACGAATGGCAGTCGACATTCTTTCGACTACTCGACGCCGTCTGACTCCCAAATGAGTCGCGGCCGAGAATGGGCTCCGTCGCGACGGTCCAATCAACACCAACCCCTGAGAATCGGCCAATGACACTGTGATGATTGACAAGAAACACCGCACCGCGGTCAAGGGAAGGTTTACCCTTTCGCTGATACTCGATAACTATCCAGCCTCATATTACGGGTGGCGAGATCTTCGCTTCTTTTAGGCTTAGGCTCAAGTCGTTAGGCCGACGAACGAAGACGCAGAAGCCGCGACGGGCCCTGGTTTGTGGCATATACTTCTGGCCGTCGACATGGCGCCCGAAGTAATAGTTGCATTGATCAGCGCGTTTGGTGGCCTTATCGCCGCAACCGTCGCAACGTTGCCGGCTTGGTTCATGTATGTGCGCCAAAAGCAACAACATGAGCTATTCTTGTCGCTCGAAACCGCTGACCGCGAGGAACGGTCTAGTACGTTTGCGCGCTACAAGCGTAGCTTCTTAGTTCTCTTAGCCATCGTTGCGGTCTTAGTACTACTGACTGCCAGCGCAATCATTGCTTATGGGCAAATCGTGGCATCACGCTTTGACGCTCAGCGCACAGCCGCAGCGCAATGGCCTGTCCTCATCAAGGAGGCCCGACGACACAACCGGGCTTTCATAGTGCCGCACGTTACGATGTTAGTGACGCTTGCACGACCGGCGGTAGGCGAGAAGCAGAAACTGATCGCTCGGACTGTATACTCGATCGAGCCACTTCGCGATATCGACGAACGCGAGAGCGTCTTCATTGAAACATATTCATTTAATCCCGCAGCGGCGCAGAGCCGATGGTTCGGTTCGAATCGCGAGTATCCTTTCTTTTTGTCAGGGGGCGCGCCGTACGAAGTGCACTTTCAAGGAACGGCAGCACGGCCTACAACAGTTGTAACAGGCGTGAATGCTATCGTTAACCCTAAGACACTCGGTGACACTCTACCTCGAATGGTTACCTTGCCAGCCGACGCTGAGATTATCAGCTACACCAACCCTGCAGGCGCGGCCGGCGATTACATTGGTGAGCTGTTGCTGGTAGTTGATTCCAGTGATTTCACTATCGAGCCTCTGCCGCGACTCGCGATTCGCTGGAACGGTTCGGACAAAATCACACTCACAGACGAGTTCTTTGGCGCGCCGTTGACCACTGCGAGGGGGCAACGTTCCGTCTCGGCTCGCTGGCAAAATATTCAGCCGGGTGAGACGCTCGCCGTCGTTGTCCGCGCCAAGTCGTGACGCCACTGCACGGCGCGGCCTAACGCATATTGAAAGCACGCTCCCTCCTGCTACCGTGAAGTCTGCGGACAACAGGAGCAGGAAAGGAGCGGCTGCCATGAAACAACAGGCGATTCAGTATGTGGCTCTCGATGTCCATCAGGCAACCCTGGTGGTGAGTGTTCGGGATGAGCAGGGATCGGTGGTGATGAGAGCGACGGTGGCGACCGAGGCCAAAGCTATCGTCGGGCTGGTGCGCGGCCTCGGATCGCGGGTACACATTGTCTTCGAAGAGGGGACGCAAGCGCAGTGGCTGCACGAGGTTCTGAAGCCGTACGCCGAGCGCGTCGTGGTGTGCAACACCCGAGGTCGCGGCGGGCAGGACAACAAGAGCGATCGAATCGACGCCGACCGTCTGTCGGAGCTGTTGCGACTGGGATCGGTCAAGTCCGTGTTTCACGGCGCCAGCGAACTGCTGACGCTGAAGGAGCTGAGAGCCGAAGCGCTGTTCGCGGAGTTGGACGTGCTGCAGGAACTCCGCCCGAAGGCAAAGGCAGCGATGATCGCCGAGGCGCGCCGGCAACCCGGCTGGAGGGTGCTGCGGTCGATCCCATTCCTCGGGCCTGTGCGCGTTGCTGAGATCTTGGCGATCATGGCCACGCCGTGGCGGTTCCGAACGAAGAGACAGGCGTGGCCATACGTAGGACTGGCCGTGGTGACCCGCTCGAGCGCGGACCAGGAGTTCGCCGACGGCAAACTGCGCCGGCGGAGGCGAGCGCCACTCACCCGAGGGCTGAACCGGAATCATCATCCACTTCTCAAGTCGGTCTTCAAAGGAGCAGCGAATGCAGCAGCGGCGACGGAAGGCCCGTTGAAGGACTTTTATGACGCGTGCGTCGCTCGTGGCGTTCGCGAGGACATGGCCAAGCTGACCCTGGCGCGCAAGATCGTGGCGATCGCGCTGCGC
>QHVT01000037.1 GCA_003223645.1 Acidobacteriota bacterium
TGGCAACAACACTCCTCGTGGAGCGAAGGCTCAGGCAACTCTGATGACCGTTCTGCACAGTGCACGAAAACGTTCCGCCGACACGATCGCACTCGTTGTTGATGCCCTCCAAAATCCCACCGCCGTCCAACGACTCCTGTAGCGGCGGTAAACAATTACCTGTAGGGCGCCGCCTAACTCGAGCCAGAAGCCGACACGGCCCGGCGCTGGCCCGGCAGCCGAGCTGCCTCGTCAACATATTAGTTTGAGGGGCGGCACGCCAGCCGCAATCGCTCCCGCCGACTGCGCGTTAGTCGCTGCGGCCGCCGTGCCGCGTCGGCTTCGGCACGTGGGCCCTGGCCGTGCAGCTTAGGCTCAAGCCGTTAGCCGGGCCAAAATGCAGCCAAAGCCAACCTTAGCCAGGAAGCCTGGCTTTGCCTGTCGTCCGCTTTATTTCCAGATGCCGCCGATCGGTCGCGCCCTTGCCTCCTCTGTGGCCGGAAGCGGCGTCACTTTCAGAAGCGCCGCGATCGTGACAAACAAGTCCTCGTGATCGTAAATGTCGTCATTCACTCCCTGCAGAACATGGTCACCCCAAAGGACTGCATAAACTCGGTTGGGATGATCCGCATCTTCGTTATCGTCTTCGTCGAATGTGAGCACAAAAACTGTGTCGGTGGTGAACGCCGTATCCTTCAGAAGAGGCGCTATGTATCTCACTAACCAGTCGTTTGCGTTCGCCATGTTTGATCGGGAATGACCATCATCCGTAAGGTTGGGAATGATCATCACAAATGCCGGTAGCGTACCGCCAGCAAGGTCATCGCGTAGTGCTTGCGTAACCTTCACAACGTCGCGCGGAGCGGGGAGGCTGGAACTTACTATCTGTGGTGTCTGGTCCGAGTTCAGCCGGACGATTGCACTACAATCAACGCCCTTGAAATTCAGAAATGGCACATGGCGTCGCACGTAGGTGCCCGCCTGTCGCGACGAACTGCAGGTATTCGGATTATTCGGGGTCGGGTAGTCTTCTGCGTACACCTTCCAGCGAGCCGGTAAGTGTTTGCCCAGATGATCACGGTCAAGCGTACCTGTCCAATCGCCATTCGTACCCGCCAGGCTGCCGGAGATCAGCGCTATGTAATTTGGCTGGCTCGGGTGCGCAACGGCGAAGTATTGCCTGAGCACCATCCCCTCCTTTGCGCGATCAATCATGAATTGCTGGCTTTCAGCTCGCTCCGGATTACCGTTCTCCAGAATAATCATAACGACCCGCTGAACACCTACCGGCGAGAACTCTGGAACTGCATTTCGCGAGGCGGGGAGTGGTGTACGGATCGTTCCACGGCCAAACAGGGAGAGCAGGCCGTGCCCGACTCCGGCTTGCAATGGGCCAGCATGCAACGCGAAAACGACTGTGATCAGCAGAATGGCGCGGCGCTCGAACAAGGTGACCTCCAGCGAATGGAGTGATGAAAAACCCATTCTATATATGGAGGGCCACCGCGCCGGATTTCCCTACCCCTGCACTGGCAGGCCAGTCGCGGGCCGCGCTAACTCGAGCCAGAAGCCGACACGGCCCGGCGCTGGCCCGGCAGCCTAGCTGCCTAGTCAACACACTAGTGTGGGCGGCGGCACGCCGCCAGCATCGCGCGAGGTTACATGCGGGCAGGCGGCGTGCCGCGTCGGCTTCGGCACGTAGGCTCTGGCCGTGCAGCTTAGGCTCAAGCCGTTAGCCGGTCGGAATAGCGCCTGCCGCAAATGCATGAGCGAAAGGACCCGAAGGGCAGGGCAGTTCGAGCCCACGGTCAGTTTCGCGTCGGTAGAATGCCGATAGTCACTGTACGCGATACCACAGAACCAACCGCAGGCTTTTGGTCGTGAGAGCAAACCGGGTTCGGAGTTAGTTGTCAAGTGTGCGGGATCATCGGCTGTAGATGCCATCGATTTCAGGAACGAAGGTGTGCTCGTAGTACTCGATGCTGGTGCGGAAGTTCTCGATGATCTTTCGCCATACCGTCGCATCGACGATGGGGTAGCCGGCGTAGTTGTTCTTCCAGCCTGTGACCAGAAGAATGACGCTCGCGAACCAGCCTTCGCCGCTCATCGAGAGTGAGCCGCAAGCGGAGCGGCTGTAGCTCCCGATGTCGAAGGAGAGCTCGATCTCGTAGCCCACCGGGCTCCGCTTCGACAGCTTGAACACTCCGTTGCCGCTGCGACTCGATTCGTATCGATACCCGATCGCGCCGAGGACCTCAGTAAGCGCTGGCTTGTACGAGCCGATCTTTGCTGGCGGCCATGTCATCGATTCCTGAGCGTTCGTTGGATGCGGCAGCAGGTTCGGGAACGCGAGACGCGCGGCGATGTCCTCCAATGATGTGCCGTACCGCTGCATCAGCTCCGACGCCTTCTCGTTCTTCGACGTGAGCGCCGCATGCTCCGCGTCGCTCAGATACGACTCGAGCTCACCCTTCTTATGGCGTCCCAGTTCCTTGAGCAGCGCTGCAATCGCCGGCGGTAGATCCTCCGGTTTTCCCGCGGCTCCAAGCGGAACTTCGATACTCGCGTGCATTCCCTGCATCCGACTCGAAGTCCACCAGTGGTTGAAGACGGTGATCGCGCCATGGCAGCCGTCGATCGCAGAATCGGGAATGACTGCTTCGGCAGCATCTGGAAACTGCGAAATGACCGACCATGGGATCTCATGGATATAGACGACGGCGTGCGCGAGGGGAAACCTGCGCGCGATACCCTCGAAGACCTCACAGAGCATGCCGGCGGTTTCGCCGCCGACGGTTGCCGGCGCGCCGTCGATCGTCGCGCGCTGCACGGCGTTGTCGAGTTGCTCGTGCGCTTTCTCCCTGACGTGAAGCTGTAACGCCGGGAACTGCCTACTGATGCGATCGCTCCCGGAGCTATCGCGATTGGGCATATCCTCGAAGCGATAGCTGATGAGCGCCTCGCCGAGACCGTTCTTGCGGAGGGTGTCGACACAGCGGCGCAGCGCGGCGGCCGCCGTGTCGGGCTTACGGATCATGTAAGCAAATTCCCGGAAGTAGCGCACGTGCGAATTGTAGGCGACACTGACTCACCCCCAACCCGACTTCATTCGTCCGGTTACGCGCCGACGTAGTCGTGCGCGATCCGGTCATATCTATGATCGCTTGTCGTCCGTGGACGATGTCTTCGTTACGATTTGATGAACGGCCACCCTATTTGAACGGCTGCGTGAGTTGAACCCTTCCGAACCCTTACGCCGATTGAAGCTTTCGGCCAGAAGCACGATGCGGTGGTATCGCGATCGGAAACACGCCGAATCTGTTTGCTGAGCGAGTATCGGGTGCGAACATTTTCGCGTTCGGGATTGCGGCTCTGGCTGGTGCCTACCGCCTACAGCGGATTCGAAAATTCTTGCCACTTCGCCTGCTGGCCTATGCAGCGGTCACGACAATGGTGATTGCAGTTTGGTCGCTCCGTTTAGTGAAGTTCCCAAGTGCATGGTTCGCTGTGGCGATTGCACTCATTGTTCCCGTAATACCGCTGCTCCTGGTGTCGAGACGCAGTGCGGATGCTGCCTGACTGACGTTGGTCAGCGGCGCTTGTGTGGAGTCGCGGGCATCCGAAACACCTTCCTCAGCCTCTTATTCACCAAGTCCTTGTCGAACAGTTCGGCGTCATAGTCGGTGCCGATCCATTCTCGCAGTTCGTCATCGTCATCGCCTTCGGGATCTGCTACGGCGCGCAGTTTATCTGCATAACCCCACGGGCCGCCGCTGTCTTCAGGCGGGCACGCGCGTGCTCCATCAACGCAAACAGGACGGCAAGCGCAGCGTCGTCGACGACTCGTTCTACGAGTAGCGAATGATTCCAGCTGTCTCCGAAGTCATACTGGTAGAGAAATTTGCTGCGCGATCGGACGACGTCGCACAACCGGACGTCGCGCTCGTCCCGCGGACCATCGTAGTCTTCCACGTGAGGCGTCGTGTATCGCTGTCGTTTGATCGTGAAGTCGTGCAAGTGGCAGTCTTCCCAACCCATGGCGGTCTGGATCACATCGTGTAGATCGAACAGGGTGAATTGGGATGGCACCAGGACACGCCGCCAGATCGACGGCTCTACGTCCAGCAACTCGATCTTGATCTGATAGTGCATGCGAAGAGAGTAGCTTACGTTTGCTCGCCGCCGCCGCGGTGGGTCGGCACCCGCGTCGCTTCCCGCGGCCCGAGCGCGCAGGCTCGTTGCTCCGAGCAAAATGATGGCGAATGACCGGTTGCCGCGGCCGCCTTGTTGGCTCAGCCCGCTCGCGCCAGTTGGCGCCGTGCACCCCGCCATTCCATGCGAGAATACTGCACATGCCTCGCGCAAAAAAGCGCACCAACCGCCAGCGCGTGAAGTCGTCGGTGATCGCGACGGTGGGATATGACGCGGGGGATCGGCGGTTGGAGGTGGCGTTTCATAATGGGCGGGTATATGCGTATCTGGATGTCCCCGCTTCTGTTTATGAGAAGCTGGTGACGGCGGAGTCGGTGGGGAAGGTCTTTAACGAAGAGGTTCGGCCGCATTACAAGGCGGAGTTAGTCGAGGATGCGGTGAGGGTATGAAGATGTACGTCATCAGGGATGTGTTTCGTTGTAAGCCGGGGAAGGCGAAGGAGCTGGTCGCAAAGTTCAAGCAGTCCATTGGCTCGATGGAGCAGGTGGATGGGTTTGTGAACGTCCGGTTGATGGTGGACGTCGTAGCGGATTATTGGACGGTGGTGTTGGAGTCGGACGTCGCCTCGCTGGAGCAGTTCGAGAAGCATATGAGTGAGTGGTCGTCGCGCGCGGAGGTCCGGGAGGCGATGGCCGGGTATATGGATCTCGTCGAGGGCGGGCGGCGGGAGATTTTCCGGATCGTTTAATGCGTGTGGTTTTGCGCATTGTCCTCGTACTCGTCGTGCTAATGGCGCTGTTGTGGTTTGGAGGGCGCTGTTATCTGGCGCGCTCGGTGGCGCAGGATGACGGCGTGATTACGACCGGCGTCGCGGCTCCTGTGGAGATTACGTTCGACGGGAAGGGTGTGCCGCAGGTTTGGGCGAAGACGGACGGCGATGCGTTCTTTGCCATTGGGTGGCTGCACGCGTCGGAGCGTTTGTTTCAGATGGAGCTGGTGCGGCGGCTCTCTCGTGGGGAGTTGTCGGAAGTGTTCGGCGCCGTTGCATTGGAGACCGACATCGCGCAGCGGCGTGCCGGATTTGCCCGACGCGCACATGCGGCTGCGGCGCCGGCGGTGATGCAGCGGTACGTGGACGGGATTAATGCCTGGATTGTGCAGGCGAAGATATTGCCACCCGAATTCGTGGTTCTGCGATTGAAGCCGCGCAAGTGGACGATTGAGGATTGTCTGGCGATCAGCGGGTATCAGACGTGGTTTTCCCACGAGCTGATGGACCAGGACCGGAAATATCAGTCGCTGATGGAGAAAATCGGGATGCCGGCGTCCGTGCTGGCGCATGCGGGGCATCCGTGGTCTCCCTCGACGGTGCCGGAATATCGGATGACCAATGCGTCGAATTCGTGGGTGCTGTCTCCCTCGCGCTCCGCTTCGAAGGCCGCATTGCATGCATCCGATCCGCATTTGTCGATCGATCAGGTGCCGGGGCTCTGGTATCTGGCGGGGTTGCACTCGGATGAGGGACTGAATGTCGTCGGCGTGACCTACGGCGGAGCGCCGTTTGTGGTGATGGGTCACAATGACTCGATTGCGTTTTCTTTTACGGTTGCGTCGGTCGACGTCATTGATTACTACGAGGATGCGCCGACGTCCGTCATTGCGCGAGAGTCGATTCGCGTAAAGGGGGAGGAAAGGCCGCGCATTGTGGAGTTTAAGAGGGGTGGCCGAGGAGTGATGATCGACGAGAAGACGTCGATGCATTGGGCGGGGTTTGATTTTGCGCCGAATGAGATCACGGATGCCGGGTACCGCCTGCAGAAGGCGAAAACATTCGATGATTTTCGCAAGGCGGTTACGCGCTTCGGCGCGCTGGATGCGAATTGGATTTACTCCGATCGGAACGGAAATATCGGTTATCAGCTCGGAGCGCCGGTTCCGATTCGCGACTATGACTCTTATGTGTGGCAGAAGGCGTCCGATCCGAAGAGCGCGTGGCGCGGATATCGTGCACTCGACGACACGCCGCATGCGTTGAATCCGGCGCAGGGGTTTCTCGCGAGCTGCAACAACCAGATCGTCCCGCCGGCCTGGCCCTATCCCGTGCCCGGCTTTTACGACCCGTATCGCATCGTGCGTGCAACGGCGCTGCTTCCGACGAAGCACACGCGCGACGACATGCACGCGATGCAGCTCGACCTCACGTCCACGATCGCGATGCGCTGGAAATCGCTCGCCGTCGACGGCGCGCAGGCGGCAAATCTGCCGAGGGAGTCGCGCATGCTGCGCTCGTGGGATGCGCGAATGTCGGACGACAGCCGCGCGGCGACGCTGTTCGAGGCGTGGTGGCGGATGCTGCCGCGCGCGATCTTCGAAGACGAGCTGGGCGGCGACTGGAACACGGGACGCGTGCTGCTCGATGAGGCGCTGACGACCAACTCGCCGGTGATCGACGACAAACGCACGAAGCGGGTCGAAACAGCGACAGATATTTCCGCGCGGGCGATGAAAGATGCAATCACGATCGCGAAGAATCGCACGTGGGGCGAGGCGTCGACGCTGACGGTCCGTCATCCGCTTTCGCGCATGAAGCTGCTCGAGAAGTGGCTGCGTCTCGATCGCGGGCCCCGATCCTGCTCCCGGCGACGCGGGCACGCTGCACGCGAACTTTTTTTCGTACGACGAAACATCGAATTCGTTCCGCGCGCGCGTCGGGCCGAGCATGCGCTTCGTTCTCGACTGGTCGGACGTCGACGGCTTCATGTTGAACGGCGCGCTGGGGCAGTCGGGCAATCCGTTCAGTCCGCACTATGACGACTTTCTTTCGATGATGCGCCGCGGCGAGGAGTGGAACGTGCCGTTTTCGCGCGCGAAGGTTTACGCGAAACGCGCGTCGCTGCTGCGCCTCGTGCCGAAACATTGAAATTCCGGCCGAAAATCGCGAAAAATCCGTTGCGTCGGAGACCGTTCGTCGCTACATTGCGTCGGCTCCGAAAAGGACGCGACTTCGAAGAAGGAGAATCAACACACCAATGGCAGCAGGTCCGATGACCAAATCGCAGCTCATCAACTACATTTCCGAAGAAGCTGAAGTTCCGCGCAAGACGGCGACGAAGATGCTCGAGGCGCTCGGCGCGTGCGCGTATCGCGAGGCGAAGAAGGGCTTCACGCTTCCCGGCCTCGGCAAGCTGGTTCTCGTGAACCGCAAGGCGCGCATCGGCCGCAATCCGGCCACCGGCGAGTCCATCAAGATCCCGGCGAAGAAGGTGCTGAAGTTCCGCATCGCCAAGGCCGCGAAGGACGCGATCCTCGGATTGAAGAAGTAGCGAGATCGTGGGACGGCGGCCGAAGCGGCCGCCGCTCCACTCTGGAGGTTCGTCCTTGCCACATCGTTATCCGCAGGAGGCGGCGCTGCGCGACGGCCGCCGTGTGCTGCTTCGCCCGTTCGGGGAGCGCGACGTGAATGCGCTCCACGATTTCTTTCATCGCATGCCGGTCGAGTACCGGCGCTTCGCGTGGGACAACGTCGACAACCGCGCGCTGATCGAGGCGTGGGGCCGCGAAGTCGACTACGACAAGGTGTTCCCGCTGATGGCGTTCGACGGCCATCACGTCGTCGCCGATGCGACGCTGCACATGCGCGAGGGTGGTCCGCTGCGTCTGGTCGGCCGCATCAAGTGGATGCTCGATCCCGAGTATCGCGGCGCGGGACTCGGCACGACGCTGGTCAATCACCTGATCAACATCGCGCGCGAGCGGGGACTGCGTCACGTGAATGCGATGCTGATCTCCGATCTCGAGGCGGACGCGGTGAAGACGCTGGAAGGACTCGGATTCGCGTCGTCGCTGCTGCCGGCGTACGGAACCGATCCGGATGGGAACCAGCACGATATGACGCATCTGGTGTTGAAGCTCTGAAGTCAGTCGTGAAGGCGCCGGGACATTAATCGCACCATCGCGAGCAGCAGCGACGCTTCGCGCATGGTGAGCGCGGCGCGGCCGGTGAGCGCCTGCAATTCGGCGCACATGCGATCGGGACTCTTGTCGCCGAAATAGCCGATCTCCTGCAGCAGCGATCGCGCCTGCGCATTCAGTTGATGAATGAGCTGCTGCGGCGCGGGATCGGGCGCGGATCCGTGCGGGCGCAGTCCTTTGCCGAGCTCGTAGCAGAAGATCGCGACGGATTGCGCGAGGTTCATCGTCGGGAACTCCGGCCACGTCGGGATCGACGCCGTGCGCTGGCAGAGCATGACTTCGCGTCCGCTGAGTCCCCACGTCTCGCGTCCGAACACGATTGCGAGTCGATGTTCATCCTGCAGTGATTCCTCGGCGAGACGTGCGACGTCGAACGGCGAGAGTTGCTCGGAGACCTGCCGTGCGCGGACAGCAGTCGTCGCGATCGTGAGATGACAATCGACGAGTGCTTCTTCGAGCGTCGCGACGCGCGTGGCGTTGCCGACGACGTCGATCGCGCCGACGGCCCACCAGCTCGAGATGTCGTCGACGCGCTCCTGTTTTCCGCCGGCGATCCACAAATCAGTGATGCCGAAGTTCTTCATCGCGCGCGCGGCGGCGCCGACGTTTCCCGCCTCCTGCGGCTCGACCAAAACAATTCGGACGTGCACGCGCGCAGCATAATGCGAGCGTGCGTCGAGTCCCTGTCGTTCTGACGATCCTGACGCTTCTTCTGTTCACGTGCGCGCATCGCAATGAAAAGCGCGTGATCTTCATCGGCCTCGACGGCGCGGACTGGCGTCTGCTCGACCGCTTCGTCGCCGACGCCACGATGCCGCAGCTCGGCGCGATCCTCGAGCACGCGGAGCGGCGCGTCCTGCTCACGCAGCATCCGCCGCTCTCGCCGCTCGTGTGGACGACGATGATGACGGGCGTCTCGCCGCTGCGGCATCGCATCCTCGACTTCACGCGCTACTCGCCAGCGACGCGCGCGCAGGAGCCGATCACGTCCGACGAGCGCGCGGTGCCGGCGATCTGGAACATGGCCGCGTCGCACGGAAAACGCGTCGGCGTGTTCGGCATGTGGGCGACGTATCCGCCCGAGCCGGGAATCGTGTTGACCGATCGCGATCTGCCGCGCGATTACGTCGCGGCCACGGAGCTCATTCACAGCAAAGCGAGAGCATGGATTCGCGCGAACGAGCCCGATCTCGCGATCGTCTACTTCCAGGGCACGGACGAGATCGGACACTTCACGTCCGGCGACGTCGAGAAGTCGCGCGCGTACTTTCATCGCATCGACGAGATCCTCGGCGACTATCGCGCGCTCGCCGAAGAGCTGCACGCGCAACTCGTGATCGCGAGCGACCACGGTTTCGACTGGGGCGGCAAACACGACGAGTCGAGCACCGCGACCGCGACCGCGGCGAAGTGGCATCGCAACGAAGGAATCTTCGTGCGATGGCCGCACGCGAAAGCGATCAAAGAGCCGATGCGCGTCGATCAGATTTGTTCGACACTGCTCGAGATTCTCGACATGCATGGTGGAGCGGCGCCCGCTTCGGGCGCCGACCTCTCGCGAGAATCCGGCGGCCGAAGCGGCCGCCGCTCCACAGGAGACGAGCAGGTGGCGAAGTTGAAGGCGCTCGGCTACCTGTCATCCACCGCCCCCGCCCCGAAAACTACAACCGGCACGCGCACGCCGCAGTCGTTCAACAACGAAGGGCTCATCCTTCGCGAGACGGGACGCGACGATGCCGCCGAGCGCGCGTTCATGCAAGCGCTGACGCTCGATCCAAACTACGCATCCGCAAAACAGAACCTCGACGATCTGCTCGCGAAGCGCGGCATCGAGAAGCTGAGAGCGCGCGATTGCAAAGGCGCGGTTGCGGATCTCCGTCGCGTCGCGAAGGAGAGCGCGCTGTTGTGGGCGTCGATCGCGGCCGCGGAAGGATGCCTCGGCAACGACCGCGCGGCGGAAGACGCGGTGCGCCGTTCGCTCGCGTTGAATCCGAATCAACCCGAGCTTCGTCGTTTAGTAGACTGAGCCGTACAGGAGGCGTCCATGCGTTCTCTCCGGGTCTTTTCCCTGGCGATTCTTCTCCTCATCTCCACCGCGGCGCTCGCGCAGCTGACCACGGGCAATCTGACCGGCACCGCCGTCGACAACCAGGGCGCGTCGTTGCCGGGCGTGACCGTCACGCTCATGAGCAGTCCGCCGCAGGTGCAGGTGACGAATGCCGAAGGGGAGTTTCGATTCTTCTCGCTCCCGCCGGCCACGTACACCATCAAAGCGCAGCTGGAAGGATTCGGATCGACGCAGCAGCCCGTGACGGTGAACCTCGGCCGCACGACGTCGACCGTGATCACGATGTCGCCGGCGATCCAGGAAGACATCACCGTGACCGCCGAAGCGCCGCTGCTCGATACGAGATCGGCCTCGATCGACACGAACCTCGGCGCGGTCGCGATCGAGACGCTGCCGACGGGACGCAACTACTCGTCCATCGCGCAGGTCGTTCCCGGTGTTGCGTCGGACGCAAATCCGGGGAACAAAGATCAGAACACCATCACCGTCTACGGCTCGTCGGGCGCGGAGAACGCGTACTACGTCGACGGCGTGAACACGACGAATCTCGAGTACGGATTTCAGGGGAAGGAGCTGAACTTCGAGTTCATCCGCGAGGTCAACGTGAAGACCGGCGGATACGAAGCGGAGTTCGGACGCGCGACCGGCGGCATCGTCAACGTGATCACGAAGTCGGGCGGCAACGAGCTGAGCGGCGACGTGTTCGGATACCGCGACTCCGACTCGCTGCAGACCGACGCGAAGGAGGTCGTCGACGCGACGCTGGCCGGCTTCACGCGCAGCGACTACGGCGCCGACGTCGGCGGATTCATCGTCCACGACAAGCTGTGGTTCTTCGCCGCGTACGACCGCGTGCAGAACTCGATCGACAACATCCTTCCCGAAGGTCCGCGCGCGGGCAGTATCGAAACGTCGGACAGCGCTCGCGATCTCGGATCGGCGAAGCTCACGTACAACGCCGCAGCCGGACAATCGCTTGTCTTCACGTTCCTGCAAGACCCGCGCATCGATACCGGTGCGATCAACGACGCGAGCCACACGCTGATCGGCGATCCGAGCACGTACCTCGGGCGCCAGGATTTCGGCGGCCACGACTACGCGCTGCGCTACGACGGCGTGATCGGCTCCGCGTGGGTGTTGAGCGCGCAGGCCGCGCGGCATCAGGAGAGCAACTCCGTCGGTCCGTCGACGTCGACCGGCGACACCGTGCAGTTCCGCGACGCGGCCAACAAGTTCTATCAGACCGGCGGATTCGGTCTGATCCAGGACAAGAACTTCGACCGCCATCACTACACCGGCTCGGCGATGCGCCTCCTCGGCAATCACGAGCTCAAAGGCGGCATCGAGTACGAAGACGACAAGGCGGAAGTCACGAAGCGGATGTCCGGAGGGCAGCAGGTCACGATCTTCACGAAGGACGTCAACCCGTCGAAGAAGATCTACAGCCACTTTTACTGGACGACGCCGAGCGCGACGATCGGGAACGCGCCGGTCTCGCAGCTCAACGCGTCGCCCGAGCACAAGATCACGAGCCTCTATCTGCAGGACCGCTGGAGCGTGAACAGCAATCTCGTGCTCACCTACGGCGTGCGCTGGGATAAGCAGGAGATCATCGACGCGTCGGGCGTCACGCAGATCAATCTCGACAAAGACTTCGCGCCGCGCCTCGGCCTCGTGTGGGACCCGGACGGCACGCATCGCTCGCGCGTGTTCGCGTCGTACGGCCGCTACTACGAAGAGATCCCGATGGATCTCGTCATCCGCTCGTTCTCGTACGAGCGGCAGCCGCGCATCATCAATTACTCGCCGACGAGCACGACGCCCGATCCGGCGGCCGAAGCGGACCTCGATACCGACTCGGCGATCCTCGGCGGATTCACCGAGCCGTCCGATCCCGATCTCGAGAACCAGTACATCAACGAATACCTCCTCGGATACGAGCGCGAAGTGCGCAACGATGTCTCGATCGGCGTCAAAGGCATCTATCGCAACTACGGACAGGTCATCGAAGACTTCCTCTGCGACAAGGACGGCACGTACTGCATCGGCAATCCCGGCGAAGGGATCATGAAGCAGGCGTTTACGCTCGACTACAAGCACCAGTTCGACGTACCGAAAGCAAAGCGCGTGTTCAAGGGCGTGCAACTCACCGCCACGAAGCGCTTCTCGAATCACTGGCAGGCAATCGCGTCGTATCTCTACTCGAGGCTCGACGGCAACTTCGACGGCGAGTACGCGCCGTTCACGAACGTCGGCGCCGATCCGAACATCACCGCCGCGTACGACTACTACGACTTCTTCACGAACGGCGACGATCTGACGAAGATCACGAACCGCGGTCCGCTGTCGAATGACCGGCGTCATTCGTTCAAGATGTCGGGCACGTACGAAACGCCGTGGAAGCTCTCGATCGGCGCGTCCGCGTACTGGCGCAGCGGAACTCCGGTCACGCGCTACGGCTTCTCCGACGCGTACGGACGCTACGAATTTTTCCTGACGACGCGCGGCGCGGAAGGACGCACGCCGAGCAACTACGACGTCGACGTGCACCTCGGATATCCGATCGAGCTCGCCCGCGGCGTGCGCGTGAATCTGCTGCTCGACGTCTTCAGCCTGCTCGACACGCAGCGCGCCGTCCTGCTCGATCAGCGATACGCATTCGAGGAGGCGGACAACTTGAAACCGATGTCGTCGAATCCCGACTACAGGAACGCGGTGCTGCGAACGCCGCCGACGAGCGCGCGGCTCGGGGTGAGGATCAGCTTCTGACGGCGCCGGTGCTCACCACGCCGCGCCTTCGCATGCGGATGCTCGAGGCGCGCGACTTCGAAGAATACGCGGCGCTGCACAGCGACTTCGAAGTCACGCGCTTCACCACGCGCACGCAACTTTCACGGATGGACGCGTGGAAGCATCTGGCGATGATCGTCGGGCACTGGCACCTGCGTGGCTTCGGGATGTGGGGCGTCGAGGAGCTTGCGAGCGGAAAGCTCGTCGGGCGTGTTGGATTTCACGAGCCCGACGGCTGGCCGGACTTCGAATTGGGATGGACGATTGGCCGCGAGTTCTGGGGCAAGGGATATGCGACCGAGGCGGCGCGGGCAGCGTTGAAGCACGCGTTTGGTGAGATGGGACGCGATCGCGTGATCAGTCTCATCGATCCGCTGAACGCGCGCTCGCTGAGCGTCGCACAGAAACTCGGCGAGACGATCGAAGATCACTTCGATCTCGACGGACATCGTTTGATCGTGTACGGAATCAGGAAGGAGACGTTCGATGCGCAACTATGAATTCTTCGCCGCGCGTTTGGAGCAGGAGATCCCGGCATTCGTGAAAGTGTTGAAGGCGATTCCGCCGGACAAGTTCGACTTCCGGCCGCACGAGAAAAACACGCCGGCCGGCGCGCTGGCGAGACAGATCGCGACGGAGATCGATTGCCTCACCGGTTTGTTCAGGAACGGCACCGCTGATTTCAAATCCGCCGGCGGCCCGGAAACGCTCGACGAGATCGTCGCGATGTTCGAGAACGGCGCGAAAAGCGTCGTCGCCAGCGCAAAGTCGACGAACGAAGATCTCTGGCGCGGCCCCGCGAAGTTCGTCTTCGACGGCCACGTCGCGTGGGAAGCATCGGCGGCCGACATCGCCTGGGGATTCCTGTTCGATCTCATCCACCATCGCGGACAGCTCAGCGTCTACCTTCGCCCGATGGGAGCGAAGGTGCCGGCGATTTACGGGCCCTCGGCGGATGACCCGGGGGTGTAGAGGCTCAGAGGCTCATAGGCGCACAGGCTCATAGGCGCACAGGCTCATAGACTTCTTTGAGCCTCTGAGCCTCTGAGCCTCTGAGCCCATGAGCCCATGAGCCTTGCCTCCTAGGGCTTCGCTTTCAAGCTCTCCACCAGCGCCTGCAGCCGCGTGCGCGCCTCGGTCTGCTGATCCACCGTTCCGCTCGAGAGCGTCGAGATCGAGATCAGCTCGTTGACGACGTCGGGTGTGGCGTCGCCGGTCGCGATCGAGCCTTTCGTTTCGCCGGTCGCCATCAGCCGGCGGCGCTCTTCCATCGCGCGCTGCTGTTCGCTCGTCCGCTTCTCCAATTCGCCGGGAAGGGCGAGCTTTGCTTCGTCGACGGCGTTTTTCAGATGACCGCGATCGATGGTTTTCGCGGCGATGAAGTCGCGGATCTGCAGTAAGCGCTTCGCGGCCGGAAAGTACGGACTGTTCGGATCGTCGATGAGCTTCGCCTGCACGACCGCGACCTGCGCGACCGCGGCTTTGTTGCCGCTCTCGACGCCCAGCTCCGCGGTCGCTTTCACTGACTTCCCGATCTCCGCCAACGCGACTCCGTTCGCGTCTCCGGGATTCACCCACGCGTTGACCGGAATCTCCTGATGCGTCGTCTTGCCGTCGAAGCCGGTCGAGTCGACGAGCACGTTGCGGATGTACACGCGATTGTTCGCGCTGAACGTGCCTTTCTTCTTCGGCACCGTGACTTCGACGCGATATCCGTTGGAGCCGGTGACCGTCACGTAGCGCAGTTCTTTTTCGGTGGAGACGTATTCGACCGTCTTCTCGTCGGAAACGCGTCCGCCTTCTTCGCGCTGCAGCGACGCCCATTTGTACGAGCCGTCGCCGCGCGGCTCGCGGATCGTCTCGATGTCGTTGTCGACGATCGCCAGCAGCACCTGCCGCTCGTCATTGAGATCCTTCGCGACGTCGGTGACTCGTCCGACGGCGTGGAGATCGCGGGCGAGCATCTCGTTCTTGTCGTCGGGCTGCGCGGGCGGCGATGGTTGCTGCGCGAGCGCGGCGGTGGTGAGGAGAAGCAGGGCGGCGCCGATGATGTTACGCATGGGCGCGAATATACCTCTTGCACCTCTCGTAGCGTGAGGTTCTAGGCTGTGCGGCGATGAACAAAACGCACTGGAAAATCGGCGAGCTGGCAAAGCGGACGGGTGTGTCGATCCGGACGCTGCACCACTACGACGAGATCGGACTTCTCTCTCCGTCGCACCGCACGGAGTCGGGCCACCGGCTGTACGGCCGCGAAGAAGTCGTCCGGCTGCAGCAGATCCTCTCGCTGCGGCAGTCAGGGTTCTCGCTCGAAGAAATCCGCTCGATGCTCGCCCGCCGGCATTCCAACGCGCAGCAATTCATCACACAACACATCGCGCGACTGCGGCAGCAGATCGCCGCGCAGCAGGAGCTCTGCGCGCGGCTGGAGCGAATCGCGGAGCGCTACGAATCGGCGAGCGCCGAAGAATTCATTGAAGCAATCGAGGTGATGACGATGTTCGAAAAGTACTACACGAAAGAGCAGCTCGAGACGCTGCGCCAGCGCGCCGAGACCCTCGGCGACACGCATATCAAGGAAGTGGAACAGGAGTGGCCGCGCCTCATCGCGGACGTCCGCGCCGAAATGCAGAAGGGCACCGACCCGAAAGACCCGCACATCCAGGCGCTCGCGACGCGATGGATGGAGCTCGTGCACGAGTTCACCGGCGGCGATCCCGGCATCACGCAGTCGCTGAAGAACCTCTACGCGGGCGAGCCGGAGCTCACTTCGCAGCAGGCGCTCGACAGCGAGATTTTTTCCTACGTTCGCAAAGCATTGTCGTAGTTAGTTACGCGGTTGCGCGGTTGCGCGGTTGCGCGGTTGCGCGGTTACGCGGTTACGCGGTCGCGCGGCATAAGACGCGGTATAACCGCCGAGTGACCGCGCAACCGCGTAACCGCGCAACCGAGGTTGGCCGCTTCGCACCCTCGCCCACCGGCCCGCTCCACCACGGCAGTCTCGTCGCCGCGGTCGGATCGTGGCTGCATGCAAGAGCAGCGGGCGGCCGGTGGCTCGTGCGCATCGAGGACATCGACACGCCGCGCATCGTTCCCGGATCGGCGGACGAGATCCTCGCCGCGCTGCAGCGCTACGGACTCGAATGGGACGGCGAGGTTGTGTGGCAGTCGCGGCGCACGCATTTGTATGAGCGCGCGCTCTTCGAACTGCGCGAAAAAAATCTCGTCTTCGACTGCGCGTGTTCCCGCGCGGATTTGCAGCGCGCCGCATCCGCGCCGCTCGGCGAAGAGCCGCGATATCCCGGCACGTGCCGCAACGGACTTCCGCCCGGACGTCCCGCGCGCGCGATTCGCTTCCGCGCGCCCGACGGCGACGACTTCATCGTCCGCCGCGCCGACGGCCTCTTCGCATATCAACTCGCCGTCGTCGTCGACGACGCGGAGCAGGGTGTGACGCAAGTCGTGCGCGGCGCCGATCTGTTGTCATCGACGCCGCGACAGATCGCGTTGCAGCAGGCCCTCGACTATCCGACGCCCGAGTACATCCACCTTCCGCTTGTCTACGGACCGGACGGCGCGAAGCTCGGAAAACGCGACGGCGCGCTGCCGCTGCCGACGCTCGACGACGCACGCGTTCGCGAGACGCTCGCGCTCGCGCTGCGGCACCTGGGATTCGACGTCGAAGTCGCCGAACCGCGCCGCATGCTCGATCAAGCTACTATTCTTTTGAGGTCCCGTTAGCCGTCATCCTGAGCCGCGAAGACGGCGAAGGATCTCTAAATGCGAAACGGTTGCGTAACTCGAGATCCTTCGGCGTCTTCGCGCCTCAGGATGACGGTTCATTTCTGCTTTCTGCTTTCTGCTTTCTGCTTTCTGCTTTCTGCTTTGCTTTGAACGGAGGTTCGCGTGCTTGATTTGGGCGTGCTCGACAACGTCATCGGCGTCGTCGTCGTCATTCTTCTGCTCAGCATGGTCGTGCAGTCCATCCAGACCTTCGTCAAGAAACTCTCGAATTTCAAATCGAAGCAGATCAAGAAATCACTCGAGAACCTGTTCGCGCAGACCGCCGCCAGCGCGCCGCCGCAGGGCGCCGCGACCGCGCAGAGCGTGCTCGATCACTTCGCGAGCCTCGGCCGCGTCACCGCGCTGAACAACAACGCCGTCGAATCGATCACGAAAGCCGACCTTACGAAAGTCGTGACCACGATTGAAGGCAACGCCCTGCTGCCGGCGAAGGCAAAGGCGACGCTGACCTCGCTCGTCGGCACGATCCAGGAGGCGCAGACCGCGATCGATGCGCTGGCCAATACGCCGATGCCGGCCCAAGCGATGGCGAAGCTCGCGGAGCTGCGGACGGCGGTCGCGCCGATGCTCGTGCACGCGGCGCAGGTGATCGACAACGAAGGAAAGTTGAAAGGGGAGCTGATCGTCAACGACGTCAGCGCAATGCGCGACTACGCGACCGCGGACGCGCTCGAGATCGCGAACGAGTTGCAGAGCACCATCGCGTCGACTGCCGTCGCCTCGCCCGCGAACGCCGCGCTGCAGGAAGCAGCGAAGGCCGCGACTTCGCTCGCGAACATCGTCGCGAACTTCAATGCGCACGCGACCGAGCTCGGCGCGCGGTTGCGCGAGCGGCTCGACGCGATCGAAGCGTGGTACGACCCGATCATGCAGGGATTCGAAGAACGCTACTCGCGCCACATGCGGACGTGGGCGTTCATCATCAGCGCGGTCGTCACGGTGATGGTCGACGCCAACCTGCCGCGCCTCTACAAGCGGATGGCGACCGACGATGTGTCGAAGCAGCGCGTGCTCGCCGAGGCGAAAACGATCCAGGATCGATACCTGAGCCAGATCGCGCAGGCGCGAGCCACGAGCGACCAACCGCAGTTGCAAGAGCTCACGAGACGCTTGAACGACGAGCTCGACGAAGCAACGGCGTCCTATCCCGCCCTCGGCCTGGAGCTCCTCGACGTCGACGCGTTCTGGAACCGCACCACGGCGCCGGAGAAAGTGAAGATCATCCTCGGCTGGACTCTCATGGCCTTCCTCCTCAGCCTCGGCGCCCCCTTCTGGCACGACACCCTCCAGTCCCTCTTCGGCCTGAAAAACTTCCTGCGCACGAAGACCGAGACGAAAAACGTGGAGCAGGAGAGCGGAGAGGGCGCGACAGCGTCGTAGCGTTTTTCTTTGGACTGCGGCGGCTGCTCCGCCGCTTTCCCACACGTATACAAAAGCGGCAGCGCAGCTGCCGCAGTCCAAAGGGTCCAACGCTACAATCCCCCTATGCAACTAGCGCTGATCGCGATCATCTTTCTCGCCGTCATCGGAATCGGGTACTGGTTATACGGCTCGTGGATTTCACGACTGATGGGCCTCGATCCGGATGCGACGACGCCGGCGAATGCGGTGAATGACGGGATCGACTATGTGCCGACGCGTCCGTTCTATTTGTTCGGGCAGCATTTCGCCGCGATTGCGGCGGCGGGGCCGATTGCGGGGCCGATCATTGCGTGTCAGGCGTTCGGGTGGCTGCCGTGTTTGCTGTGGATCGGGTTGGGCGTCGTCCTGATCGGCGCGGTGCACGACTTTCTTGCGCTCGCTGCCTCGGTGCGGCATGGCGCGCGGTCGATTGCGGACATCACGCGCGAGCATCTCGGGCCGCGCGCGGGCATTGCGATGATGGCGTTCATCTGGCTCGCGCTCGTCTACGTGATCGTCGCGTTCGCGGACATCACGTCCTCGAGCTTCGTCACCGGCACGGAAGAGATGGCGTCGGCGGCGATCAACTTTCATCCCGGCGGTGCGGTCGCGGCGGCGAGCATCTTCTATCTGCTGCTCGCGGTGATCATGGGATTCGTGCAGAAGTTTCTGAATCCGCCGCTGTGGCTCGTCACCGTCATCTTCGTCCCCGCGACGTTCGGCGCGGTGTGGCTCGGCACGCAGGTCTCGACGCACTTCGTGATGAACGCGAAATGGTGGGCGCTCCTGATCCTCGTCTATTGCGCGGTCGCGTCGATGGTTCCGATGTGGTCGCTCTTGCAGCCGCGCGGATACCTCGGCGGCTACGTTCTCTACTTCGCGCTGGCTCTCGGCGTCATCGGCGTCTTCTTCGGCGGCTACACGATCAAGCAGCCTGCGTTCAAAACGTGGAACGCGGGCGGGATGACGGGAATGCTCTTCCCCTTTCTCTTCGTCACGATCGCCTGCGGCGCGTGCTCCGGGTTTCATGGTCTCGTCTGTTCCGGCACCACGTCGAAGCAGATCGACCGCGAGACGCACATCCGAGCGGTCGGCTACGGCGGAATGCTGGCGGAAGCGTTCGTCGCGCTGATCGCAATGGTCACGGTGATGAAAGTCTCGCAGGCCGATCTCACTGGACTGAAGCCCGGCACGATTTACGGCAACGGCGTCGGCGATTTCCTGACGCTGGTGATCGGCGAGAAGCATCGCAACTACGCGATCACGTTCGGCGCGATGGCGTTCTCGACGTTCGTCTTCGACACCGTCGATGTCTCGACGCGCCTCGGCCGCTACATCGTGCAGGAGCTTTTCCGCTGGCAGTCGCGCCTCGGCGCGCTCGTCGGCACGGTGATGACGATCGCGATGCCGGTCTACTTCGTCTCCTTCGCGCCTGCCGGCAGCTGGGTGAAGTTCTGGACGCTCTTCGGCGCGTCGAATCAGCTCCTCGCCGCGTTGACGCTGCTCTCGATCACGGTGTGGCTGCATCAGCGGCGGCAGCACGTCGCGTTCACGCTCTGGCCGATGCTGTTCGTACTTGTCACGACGCTCTACGCGCTGGTGAAACTGACGATCGCGAACTTCGCGACCGCGACGCACGATCCGGTGGCGATGGTGAACGGCGTGACGTCGGCCTCGCTGATCGTGCTCGCGCTCTATCTCGTCATGCGCGCAATCGTACGCGTGCGCGGCGAAGGCCGGCGACAGCCCGCGCTGGCATGACCCCTTGCAGTTCTTCCGGCATGTTGAAGAAACTGAAAGCAAAGCGGCGGCGGGCGAAAGTGAAGAGACTGCTGAAGGACCACGCGTCGGAGATCCTCATCGGCGCGCTGGTCGGTCTGCTGACCGACATCCTCACCGACGTCGCGCAGCGCAAATTGCGGCGCGTGTTTTAGTCTAAAAGCGCAGCCCCACCGTCAGCGCCCACTCGTGGCCGCTGTCGCTGTTCTCGATCGAGCGCGAGTATTTCGCCTGCGCGTACGGCTTCAGAAAATCGAGATCGAACTGCACGCCGCCGATGAGATTGCCCAGTGTGTCGGTGTTGCTGCTGCCGAGGTCGGGATCGACGTAGAGCAGTCCGACGCCGGCGCCGACGTACGGCTTCACGCGCGACGAGCCGAAGTCGAACGTCACGTCGAGATTGGCAGTGCCTTCGGTCGCGCCGTCGACGAGCCAGTATTCGATATTGGGATTGAGATTGATCGTGCCGAGGTCGAACAGCATCTCGGCGCCAACGAAGTTCTCGTTGGCCCGGTCGAGCCGGCCAGCGCGCACGCCGAAGTCAGCGGCGAATGCCGCGGGAGCGAGCACGAGAAACAGGGTGATGAGTACGGTGAACCGAAACGACTTCATGAGCAACTACCTCCATGCAGATGGTGGATGGCAGATGGCGGATGGCGAAGTCGTGAATGTCTGGTTTTGCCGTCTGCCATCCGCCATCTGCCATCCAAATGATCGGGCCACACGGCCCGCGCTGTGCAGATGCGAGGCCAGAGCGTTTCGTTCCGGTTTGACGGCGACGCGTCAATCGGCACAGAATCGCCCCAAACGAAATTTGCGAGAGGTGACGAATTGGCTACGAAGAGTCCATCCAAAGGCGGCGGAAAAGGTTTGGCGGCGGAGGTCCAGCCGAGCTCTGATCTGGCCGCCATCGTCGGCGACAAGCCGATTCCGCGAAGTGAAGTGACGAAGCGCGTGTGGGACTACATCAAGGAAAAAGGTCTCCAGGACAAAGAGAACAGGCGGATGATCAACGCGGACGACAAGCTGCGCGTGATCTTCGGCGGCAAGAACCAGGTCTCGATGTTCGAGATGACCGCGCTGGTCAACAAACACCTGAAGGCCTAGCGGCCGGGGCGCAGAGGCGCACGGACTCGGCCGGGGCGCAGAGGCGCACGGGCTCATGGGCTCATAGGGTTTTCTATGCGCCTGTGAGCCTATGAGCCCATCGAGGCGCAGAGGCGCACAGGCTCAGCGGCTCATAGTTTTCTATGCGCCCGTGAGCCTATGAGCCCATGAGCCTTTGCTCGACCGCGTCGAGCGTCGCGTCGATCTCCAGCACCTTCTCGGCCCGGAAGTTCGCTTCCGGGTCTTTGAGGATGTGTCCCGTGAGCACGCAGACGATGCGCTCGCCGTCTTTCATCACGCCTTTCGCGCGCAGCTTCTGCACACCCGCGAGCGTGGTCGCCGACGCGGGCTCGCATCCGATTCCCATTCCGTCGATCGTCCGTTTCGCCGACATCAACTCGTCGTCGGTGACTTCTTCGACGATGCCGTTCGTGTCGCGGATCGCGGCGACGGCTTTGTCGTGGCTGACGGGATCGCCGATGCGGATCGCGGTGGCGATCGTTTCGGCGGTGACGGTGTGTCGCGTCGCGAAACCTTCGCTGAAGCTGCGATAGAACGGGTTCGCGCCGCACGCCTGGATCGACGCCAGTCGCGGCACGCGTGCGATCCAGCCGCGTTTGTGCGCTTCGCGCAGCGCCTTGCCGAACGCGCTCGTGTTGCCGAGGTTGCCGGCGGGGACGACGATCCAATCGGGCGCGTCCCACTGCAGGTCCTGCAGGATCTCCCACACGATCGTCTTCTGTCCTTCGATGCGAAACGGATTGATCGAGTTGACGAGATAGATGTTGAAGCGCGCGCACGCCTCGCGCACGAGACGCATCGCCGCATCGAAGTCGCCGCGAATGGCGAGACAGGTCGCGCCGTAGGCGAGCGTCTGCGCGAGCTTGCCGCTCGAGATTTTTCCCGCGGGGACGAACACGATCGCTTTGAGTCCGGCCTGCGCGGCATACGCGGCAAGCGACGAGCTCGTGTTGCCGGTCGACGCGCACGCGACCGCGGTCGCTTTCAGTCGCACGGCCTGCGTCACCGCGACGGTCATGCCGCGATCCTTGAACGAGCCGGTCGGATTCTCGCCTTCATGTTTGAAGAAGATTCCGTTGCGCTCGTACAAGCGCGTCCCGCCTTCGGGGTGCGTGATCGCGCGATCGACGTTGAGCACGCCCTCGCGAAAACGCCACACGCCGCTCTGATCGATCGGCGCATGCGACGTGCTGCGGTCATCGAACGAATTGCGGTCGATGAGGTGATCGCGTTCCACCTCCAACAGATCGCCGTCGTGATCGCACGTGTAGCGGATCTCGTCGATCGGGAAGCGATGCTTGTTGGCGATGCACTGCAGCCACTCGCTCATGCTCTGCGCACTCCTTCTTTCGCGATCGGCGCCACGTGCATCGCCGCGATCTCTCCGAACGCGCGCTGCATCGCGTCCGCGCACGCCTGCGCGCTCACTTCGCTCGCTGCGATCGCGAACAGCGTCGGTCCCGAGCCGCTGATCGAGCAGCCGAAGGCGCCGGCGTCGAGCGCGGCGCGTTTCACTTCGTAGAAACGCGGGATCAGAGGCGCGCGGCGCGGCTCGGCGTAGCGATCATCGAGCGCGCGGCGCAGCAGCTCGCCGTCGGCGACGGCGAACGCGTGCGCGAGCGCCGTCGTGTTGGCCATCTGCGGAATCCATTCATCGAATTGACCGGGCAGCAGCGCGCGGGCGTCTTTCGTCTGGATGCGCACGCGCGGCGTGACGAGCGCGATCCACCAGTCGGCTTTCACCGGGAGCTTGATCACGTCGATCGGATCGACGGAGCGCGACAGCGCGAGACCGCCGACGACACTCGGCGCGATGTTGTCGAGATGCCGTCCCGCCACCGCGGCTTCGCCTTCCAGCGCGGCCGCGATGACTTCGCGCGGACTCGGCGATTGTCCGAGCGCGAGCGCGGCCGCGTACGCGCCGGCCGCGCTCGATGCCGCGCTCCCGCCCATCCCGCCGGCGAGCGCGAGTCCTTTTTCGATCGACACGATGGCGCGATAGCCGAACGGGCGGAGATACGCATTCGCCGCGATCGCCGCGCAATTACGGTCGGCATCGCGCGGCACGAGGTCCGCGTCGCGGCCGGTGACGTCGACGACTTTCGAGTCGCCCTTCGTCAACTCGACGGTCACGCGATCGCCGATGCCGTCGACGGCGAGGCCGAGGACGTCGAAGCCAGGGCCGACGTTGCCGATCGATCCGGGGGCAAAGGCGGTGGCGCGTGTCATCGCGTTTTCCTGCGACGCTCGGTCATCGTGATCGCGACAATGTCATTCAGCACGCCCGCCGCGGTCACGCCTGCGCCTGCGCCCGGACCCGTGACGATGAGCGGATTGGTCGCGTAGCGTTTGGAGTGAATGACGACCGTGTTGTCGGTGCCGCGCAGTCGTCCGAGCGGCGAGGCCTGGTCGACGGCTTCGATGCCGACTTTGATCGCGCGCTTCGTGATCTTGGCGACGTAGCGCAGCACTTTGCCTTCGTTCTTCGCGCGTGCGACGCGCGCGGCCATTTCGTGGTCGAGTTGTCCGAGGTTCGCGACGAAGCGCGCGGGATCGGCGTCGTCCACTTCGGGCGTGTAGAGCGAGTCGAGCGCGATGTCGTCGAACTCGAGTCTGCGTCCGAGGGTGCGCGCGAGGATGAGCGCCTTGCGCGCAACGTCTTTGCCGGAGAGGTCGTCGCGCGGATCGGGCTCGGTGTAGCCGAGCTTCCACGCGTCGCGCACCGCGTCGCTGAATCGTTTGCCGTCTTCGAGCGCGGTCATGATGAAGCCGAGCGTGCCGGAGAAGCAGCCGAGGATCGTCTCGACGCGATCGCCGGCCTCCTGCAATTTCGCGAGCGTGTCGAGCACCGGCAAGCCTGCGCCGGCAGTCGCCTCGTAGCGCAGCGCGAGTCCGCGATCCTTCGCGGTCTTCAGCAATTCATCGAACGCGAGCTGCGAAACGGCGAGCGGCTTCTTGTTCGCGAGGACGATGTTGAATCCGTTCTCCAGCGCTTTCTGGAGGAGCGGCGCGGTTTCTTCGGATGTGAGATCGACGAGGATCGGCCGATGCGACGGCAAGAGCCACAGCTCCTGCTCCATCTTCGACTGCAGATCGTCGATCGACAGCGTCGAGTCGCGATCGAAGAGCCGCGCGCCCGCGGCTTTCTGCTTCGCGAGTTTCTGCAGTGCCGCGCGGCTGAATCCTTTCTCCTCGACCTTCACGCCGGAGCGATCGGCGAGCGCGACGATCTTGATGTCGAGGCCGAGCTCCTGCCGCAGATGTTTGTCCTGCGCGATGAGCTGCGCGGCGAGCTCGCGTCCGATCTGTCCGAAGCCGAGCAGTGTCAGCTTCGACTCGCGTCCGGTCGTGTCGGCGAGCGGACGCACTTTCTCGAGTTGATACTCGCTGTGCAGCGCCTGCAAGGCGCGCGTCGCGTCTTTTTCGGAGACGGCGATCGTGATGTTGAGCTCCGAGGATCCTTGCGCGATTGCGACGACATTCACGCTCGCGCCGGAGAGCGCGGAGAACGTGCGCGCGGCGATGCCGGGACGTCCGCGCATGCCCAGGCCGACGACGGCAATGAGCGCGATCTCGCGCTCCGCGCGCACGCGATCGATCAACTTCGATTTGCGCTCGAGGAGAAACGCTTCGTCGAGCGCGGAGACGGCGTGATTCGCTTCCGATTCGGGAACGACGAAGCAGATGCTGGCCTCGCTCGACGCCTGGCTGATCATCGACACCGAGTGACCGGCTTGCGAGAGCGCGCTGAACGCGCGGCCGGCGACGCCCGGCACGCCGATCATGCCCGAGCCTTCGATCGAGATCAGCGCCTGGCGACGAATCGCGGTCAGCGCTTTGACCGGATACGCGCCCGGCTTCGCGTCATCGCAGATGCGCGTGCCGCCGGACTCGCGAAAGATGTTCCGCACGTAGAGCGGGATCTTGCGATCGACGAGCGGGATCATCGTCCTCGGGTGCAGCACTTTCGCGCCATAAAACGCGAGCTCCGCTGCCTCTCGGTAATGCAGCTCGCCGAGGAGCCGCGCGGACGGAACGCTCTTCGGATCGGCGGTCATCAGGCCGTCGACTTCCTTGAACAGCGTGACCGCGCTTGCGTTGATGCTGCGCGCGAGAATCGCCGCCGAAAAATCCGTCCCGCCGCGTCCGAGCGTGACGACTTCGCCGTCCGGACCGCTGGCGAGATAGCCCGGCATCACCACGACGCGTCCGCTTTCGAGAATCGGCAGCACGTTCTTCTTCGCCGCGCGCTCGCAGCGCAGGAAGTTTGGCCACAGACTGCCGAGGCGACGCTCGGTGAAGATGACGTCGTGCGCATCGATGAATTGCGCGTCCACGCCGCTGTCGTTCAGCACCGCCGTAAAAATCTGCGCGAGCATCCGCTCGCCGCGCGCAACCAGCGCATCCGTTGCGCGCGTCGTCAGCTCGCGCAGGACGGCAATGCTCTCCGCCATCGACCGCATCTCGTGCGCAGCGTCCGCAACGACATTCCGCAGCTCCTCGGCGCGCGCGCGATTCGCGATCACCGCGTCAATCAGCTCGTTGTGCCGCACCTCGAATTTCTTCGACGCCGTAATGTACGCGATGCGATCGCCGCGCAACGCCGCGTGTCCCGCGTCCAGCAGCAAATCGGTCACGCCGTTCGCGGCCGAGACGACGGCCGCGACATTCGGCGCCGCACGCCTCACATGCGCGGCCGCGCTGCGGATCGCTTCAGGACTCCCGACGGCGACGCCGCCGAATTTGTAGACGTTGATGGGCATGGACGATTCACGAACTCCACACGACCCGTCATCCTGAGTCGGCGAAGCGCGACGAAGGATCTCAAAATGCGAACTCGCCTGCAATTTCGAGATCCTTCGCCGTCTCAACGCGGCTCAGGATGACGGCTTGTGGAGCGGCGGCCGCTTCGGCCGTCGGCCTCTCGCGAGAAATCGGCGGCCGAGAGCGGCCGCCGCTCCACTGTTTCGGTTACACCCTCCCTACCCCCTCACTCCCCGATACAAATACGCAACCCCCATCGTCAGCGCCTTGTATTCAATTGACGCGAACTCCGCGCTCGCGCGCATCAGGGCGACGAAATCGTCGCCGCACGGAAATCGGCCGGCCGATTTCTGCAGGTATTCGTAGGCGGCGCGGTCGCCGGTCAGCGTGCCGCCGAGGCGGGGGAGGATGTGGCGCGTGTAAAGGTTGTAGGCGGCGCCGAAGGCGCGGCGCTGCGGCTGGCCGAACTCGAGCACCATCACGCGTCCCCCTTTTTTGACGACGCGCGCCATTTCGGCGAGACCTTTTTTCGGATCGGCGACGTTGCGGATGCCGAACGAGATGCTGGCGATGTCGAACGTCGCGTCGTCGTACGGAAGGTTCGTCACGTCGGCGACTTCGAAGTAGACGTTCTTCGATTTCTCGCGCGCGAGCTGGATCATCTCGGGCACGAAGTCGGTGCCGGTCGCGTTGCCCGTCACTTTGTGAAATGCGATCGCGAGGTCGCCGGTGCCGGTCGCGCAGTCCAGGACGCGATCGCCCGGCTGCGCGTCCGACCAGCGCACGGTCTTGCGCCGCCACAGATGATGGATCCCGGCGGAGAGGACCGTGTTCGTACGGTCGTAGCGCGTCGCGATCGACGCGAACATCGAGTGAATCTTCTCGGGATCGGGACCGGTGTGGTGCGTCATACAATCACGCGCGAATGCGCGACTTCGCTTTCGTGCAAATCGCTCCGGGACGCGTCTTCGTCGGCTGGGGCCCGTTCGAACAGCTCCCATTCCGCCGCCCGGAGCGGCCGGCATTCTACGTGACCGACTTCTTTCTCGACGACGCGCATCCGTGGCGGCATCCCGTGGAGTGGGAGGAGCTGTCGATCGAGGAGTTGATTCGCGCTCTGCCGTCCGCCATCCGCCATCCGCCATCCATCGAATGGGATTCGCCGTCGATCGACGAATTCGCTCCGCTGTTTCAGTCTGCGCAGGATGCGATGCAGCGCGGCGACTTCACGAAGATCGTCCCGGTGATCTTCGAGCACGGCACGCTGCGACATGACGGGTTGCTCGCGCATCTTCTCTCGCAACTCACGCTGCTCCCGCCGGGATTGTGGGCGTACGGTTACGCGTACAAAAATCACGGCCTGATCGGCGCGACACCGGAGCTGTTGTTCCGGGCGGAAGCGCGCGCGTATCGCACGATGGCGCTCGCGGGGACAGCCGTGGTTGCGCGCGCCGAGGAGCTGCTGACGGATGCGAAAGAACGGCGCGAGCACCGGCTCGTCGTCGACGACATCGTTCGTCGCCTCGCGCCGTTCGGCAACATCGAAGTCGGTCCGCTGGGACTCTTGCGGCTGCCGGCCATCGCGCATCTCATCACGCCGATTTTTTTCGCGGAGAGCGGCGGCAACGAGAAGATGTCGTTCGCCGAAATGGTGCGCCGTCTTCATCCCACCGCTGCGCTCGGCGTTTCGCCGCGCACGCCCGCCGGCGAGCGCTGGCTGCGCGAAGCGGATCGCGGCGTGAAGCGCCGCACGTTCGGCGCGCCGTTCGGCATCGAGCGCGAAGACCGCACCTCGCTCGCGCTCGTCGCGATCCGCAACGTGCAGTGGCAGAGCGATCGCGTGCGCGTCGGCAGCGGGGCGGGCCTGCTTGCGGAGAGCCGCCTCGAGCGCGAGTTCGAGGAGATGCGGCAAAAGCGCGATCAGGTGAAGGCGCTGTTCGGAATCGAGCCGGCACGGCCGGCTGCGTTGGTTGGCCAAGCCTCCTTCAGGAGTGCAAGCTGACGGGATCGTGCATCGTGTCGCCATGGGCAACCTCGACGTCGCGCGGCGCCTGATCGACGACGTGCGCGCCGCCGGCGCTCACGAGTTTTGCGTCTGCGCGGGCTCGCGCAATTCGCCGTTGCTGGCGGTGCTTGGAGAACAGTCGCTCGGTCACGCGGTCACGCAGTCGCGCGGCGAGTCGACGACTGCAACACCGCGCGACCGCGCGACCGAGCAACTGCGCCTCTACTCCTTCGTCGACGAGCGCTCCGCCGCTTTCTTCGCCCTCGGCCGCGTGAAGCTGCACGGCCATCCCGTCGCGGTCGTGACGACGTCCGGCACCGCGGTCGCGGAGATGCTGCCGGCCGCGATCGAGGCGTACTACTCCGGCATTCCGCTGATCCTCATCTCCGCGGATCGTCCGGCGCGCTTCCGCGGCACCGGCGCGCCGCAGTCGATCGAGCAGCTCGGACTCTTCGGCGTCTACGCCGAGACGTCGCTCGACGCGTGGACGCGCACGAAGCCGCTGCACCTCAACGTTGAATTCGATGAGCCGCTGCTTGACGGGCCCCTCATCCGCCCTTCGGGCACCTTCTCCCCGCAAGCGGGGAGAAGGGCAACGAACGACGAGCGTGTTGAGTTGCCCCTCGCCCCGCCTGGCGGGGAGAGGGTGGCCGAAGGCCGGGTGAGGGGTCGCCCGCTCGTCATCATCGGCGGCCTTGCCGCGAAACATCGCCCGCTCGTGCTCGAGCGCGTGCGCCACGCCGCGTTTTACGCGGAGCCGCTGTCCGGTTTGCGCGAGCACTCCACGATCACAGCCGGCGAGCGGATGATCGCGCGCGGCGACTTCGACGGCGTGATTCGCATCGGCAATGTGCCGACGCTTCGCTACTGGCGCGATCTCGAGTCGCTCGATCTGCCGGTCGAGCACTACAGCGATCTCCCGTTCACCGGCCTCACGCGCGGCGCGTTGCATCCGATCGAGGCGCTGCCGGCGATCCATTCGGATGCATCGTTTCCCGGCGACGCCGGGTTGCGCGCGCGCTTCGAACAAATCCTCGACGATGAGCCGCGGTCTGAGCTCGCGATGATCCGCTCTTTGTCGCGCGAGCTCGCTCCGCACACGCGCGTCTACCTCGGCAACAGTCTTCCGATTCGCGAGTGGGACCTCGCCGCCGAGCGAAAGCCGTTCGAATACGAGGCGAACCGCGGCGCGAACGGCATCGACGGACAACTCTCGACCTTCTTCGGCTGGTGCGATCCGAATCGCGACAACGTCTGCGTGATCGGCGATCTCACCGCGATCTACGACCTCGGCGCTCCATGGATCGTCCCCCAGCTCGGCCACAAACGCGTCCGCATCGTGGTCATCAACAACGGCGGCGGCCGCATCTTCGGCCGCGTCGCGTCGCTACAGTCGCTCGATGGGTCACTGCGCGAGCGCATCATCGAGAACGCGCACGACGTCCGCTTCGATCACTGGGCCGCGATGTGGAACATTGACGTGACGGAGTTGCGGCCGGATGCCGGCGCATCACAACGCGTCTGGGAAAGGTATGACGAGCTGTGGATTTGATCAGGGCGGTTTGATCTATTCATCTGACTAAGCCGAGCTCTTATCGAAGTGTCCCGATCTATTCCTCGGGCCCGCTCATAATCATTAATCAGTGGATCAAACCTCTTCATCGAATGACTATAACAATTCATCTGAGTCATACAGTATCATCATCATATGCTCTAGAACATTAGTTCTTGAGCAGCTATTAAGAAGTTCTGACGTATCTTGATTTTTAATCATGAGGCTTCATTGAATTCATCAGGGAGGGGTATGGTTTCCGACCAAATCGATCCCGAAACGATCATCGAGACGCTCCGGGAATGGCAGTCGCGCGTCCCGGACTTCCGCCCGCTCACCAACGCGGAGATCATTCAGCTGCGCCGCGCCGCGACGATGCCGGACGATTGGACCAACACCGCCATCAACACCGCCGGCGCGTCCCCCGCGGTGGAGTCGGCCATCCAATCGACCGCCGAGGAGATGCGGAAGGAGAAACAGAACAACCTGCTCTGGGCAGAAGCCGAGCAGGAGTTGCGCGTGTTCCTCAAAGGAGTCGCCGACGGAAATCTCATCCGCCGGCATCGCCTCGGACTCAAGACGCTGCAGATCTACGGGATCAGCCGCCATCTCATCCGGCAGCCCGAACATCACGACCTCCTCACGTTCGTCGAGACGATGAAGAACATGAGAAAGCTCGGCAAGCGGAAGCCGAAGGGCGAGAAGTGATCCGGACTCTATCCGGGTTCCTCGGCCTGGAATCGGATTGGGACTTCCTCCCCTGGCCGCATGTGGAAGTGGAGCGGCGGCCGCTTCGGCCGCCGACCTCTCGCGAGAATCCGGCGGCCGGGAGCGGCCGCCGCTCCACTGACGTCTTGCTCGGCTACTCCATGGGCGGTCGCCTCGCTTTACGCATTCTCGAGGAAAGTCCATTTCACAAAGCCATCATCGTCTCCGCGGGTTTGAACGCGTCCGACGAAGAACGGCGTGCGCGCGACGAATCATGGGCGCGCCGATTCGAGTCCGACGATTGGTCGACGCTCATGCGCGATTGGAACGCGCAGCCCGTCTTCGGCGGCCACGTGCTCGATCGCCGCGAAGCGGACTACGACCGCGCGGAGCTTGCGCGTCAGTTGCGCGAGTATTCGCCGGCCGTCCTTCCGCCGCCCGAGCTCGAGCGCATCGAGACGCCGATTCTCTGGATCGCCGGCGAGCGCGACGCAAAGTACGTCGACTTCGCGAAACGCGCGGTCGCGCGTCTGCCGCACGCGGAATTGTGGATCTGCCCGAACGCGGGACATCGCGTTCCGTGGGAGCAGCCGGACTCATTCGTCAGTCGTTTGCGCGCCTTCATCGAATGAACTATGTTCCCGCGCCATGGCAGAGACCTGGCAGAAAATCCACGATTTCCAAGACATCAAATACGAGCGCACGGACGACGGGATCGCGAAGATCACGATCAATCGCCCCGAGGTGAGGAATTCGTTTCGGCCGCTCACGGTGAGAGAGCTGAAGGAAGCGTTCGACCTGGCGCGCGACGACGAGGCGATCGGCGTCGTCATTCTCACCGGCGAAGGTCCCGACGCGTTTTGCGCGGGCGGCGATCAGAAAGTGCGCGGCAAGGGCGGCTACGTCGATCCGAAAGAAAAAATCCCGCGCCTCAACATCCTCGACGTGCAGAAGCAGATTCGCAGTTTGCCGAAGCCGGTCGTCGCGATGGTCGCGGGCTACGCGATCGGCGGCGGCCACGTGCTGCACGTCGTATGCGACCTCACGATCGCCGCGGAAAACGCGCGCTTCGGACAAACGGGCCCGCGCGTCGGCTCGTTCGACGCGGGACTCGGATCCGTATACCTCGCGCGCATCATCGGACAGAAAAAAGCGCGCGAGATCTGGTACCTCTGCCGCCAATACGACGCGAAGCAGGCGTTGGAGATGGGACTCATTAATACGGTAGTCCCGCTCGATCAGCTCGAAGCCGAGACGCTCAAGTGGTGCCGCGAGATGCTCGCGCTCTCGCCGATGGCGCTGCGCTTTTTGAAAGCTGCGATGAACGCCGACTGCGACGGACAGATCGGCCTCCTCGACTTCGGCGGCAGCGCGACCCTGCTCTATTACCTGTCGGAAGAAGCGCAGGAAGGACGCGACGCCTTCGTCGAGAAGCGGAAGCCGGACTTCGGCAAGTTCAAGAGGTTTCCGTGAAAAGCAGAAGGCAGAAAGCAGAAAGCAGAAATGGCCCGGGGATTTCCTCACAGCCTCGCACGATGACGAACGCCATTTCTGCCTTCTGCCTTCTGCTTTTTGCTTTATGAACAGCTGGTTCCTCGCCGCGCGCCCCAAGACCCTTTCCGCCGCGATCGTGCCGGTGCTCATCGGCACGTCGCTCGCGGCGCCGCACATTTCGTGGCCGCTCTTCGCGTGCACATTGATTGGTGCAGTGCTGATTCAGATCGCGACGAACTTCATCAACGACGCGTTGGATTTCAAAAAGGGCACTGACACCGCCGAGCGACTCGGACCGATGCGCGTCACGCAAGCGGGCCTGCTCAGCGCTGACGCGGTTCTGCGCGGCGCATGGATCTGCCTCATCGGCGCAGCGCTCTGCGGCATCCCGCTGATCGTGCGCGCCGGCTGGCCGCTCCTCGCGATCGGACTCGCGTCGATGCTGCTCGCGTACGCGTACACCGGCGGCCCGATGCCGCTCGCCTATCACGGACTCGGCGAGCTGTTCGTCATCCTCTTCTTCGGCGTCATCGCCGTCGGCGGCACGTTTTACGTGCAGACGCTGCGCTACACGCGCGAGGCATTGCTCGCCGGTCTCGCGGCCGGCTCGCTCGCGACCGTGTTGATCGTGATCAACAACCTGCGCGACATCGAAGGCGATCGCCGCGGCAACAAGCGCACGCTTGCCGCGCGATTCGGCGAAACGTTCGCGCGGATCGAGGTCGTCGTCTTCGCGCTCGCGCCGTTCGCGCTCGTTTTCACGATCGCGTGGCTGCCGCTCATCGCGCTGCCGCTCGCGCTCCTCGCCATCGCCTGCGCCACCCGCGGTCGCGGCGCCGCCCTCAATCGCTGCCTCGGCATGGCCGGCGCGCTGCAGTGGGCGTTCGGTATCCTGTTCGTCATCGCATGCAGCTTTGGATTTGGCGCTACACGCTGAAGCCGCGACGGCGTTTGAGCGCGGTCGCGTTTCCGGGCCCGCGTCACGGCGCGCTGCTCCGCGCGTACGACGGTTTTGCGGACATCCATCCGTGGTCGGAGCTCGGCGACGCACCGCTCGACGAGCAGCTCGCGCGACTTGCTCGCGGCGAGACCACGCCGCTCACGCGCGCGTCGCTGCATCACGCGCAGGTCGACGGCCGCGCGCGCACGTACGGCGTGTCGCTCTTCGCCGGCCTCACGATTCCGGAGAGCCACTGGCCCGGCGACAATCCGCCGCCCGCGTTCGACACCGTGAAGCTGAAAGGCGTGAGCTCGATCCCGCCGCGCGTGCGACTGCGCATCGACTTCAATGCGACGCTGACGCCGGATGAATTCGTGCGCGTCGCCGGCATCCTTCCGCACGACCGCATCGACTTCATCGAAGATCCCGTTCCGTACGACGAGACGACCTGGATCGAACTGCGGCAGCGCACGAAGCTGCGGCTCGCGCTCGATCGCGGCGAGGGCATTGCCGCCGACGTGCTCGTGCACAAGCCCGCGCTGTCCGGCGAGTTCCCGCGGTTCGACGGCGAGATCGTCGTGACGTCGTACATGGATCATTCGGTCGGACAATTTCATGCCGCGTACGTCGCCGCGTCGCACGACGTTAGCGATCGCTGCGGACTCTTCACGCATGTGTTGTACGAGCCGAACGAATTCATCGAGGCGATCCAGACCGTGGGCGCGCGACTCGTTGCGCCGCGCGGCGGGGGCATCGGATTCGATGAGATTCTCGAGCGCCTTCCATGGCAGCGACTCTGATCTTCGTCGCCGTCTCGCTCGCGCTCGTCCTCGTTTGGAACGCGCTGTTTCGTCCCGTGCCGTGGCTGATCGTGTTCGCGATTTACGCCGCGATCGCGATCTACCAGGGCGACTCACTCTTCACTCATAAAGTCGATCTGCCGGGACGCCTCGCGTATTACGCGTATCCGTGGAAAGCGCTCGGCCGCGAGCCCGTGCGCGCGAACACCGGCATCGCGTTTCAGCAGCTGATCGCCTGGACCGAGACCGCGCGCGAGATCGTGAAAGCCGGCGAGGCGCCGCTCTGGAATCGCCGCATCGGCTCCGGCACGCCGCTGCTCTCCGATCAGCAGTCGACGATCGCACATCCATTCACGCTCCTCGGACTCTACCTCTCGATCGGGAAAGCATTCACGCTCTCCGTCGCGCTGCGCCTCTTCTTCGCGCTCTTTTTCTTTTTCGTCTTCCTGCGCAACTGGGATTTCCGCGACGGTCCCGCGCTCTTCGGCGCGATCGCCTACGGCTTCTCCACCTTTCACATCGTCACGCTGCTGATGCCCCTCGGCCTCACGATGATGTCACTGCCGATGGCGCTCGCGACGACCGATGAGCTGATGCGCCGCCCGCGCGGACGCTCGTTCGCGTTTCTCGTGATCGCGCTGACGATGACGGTGTTGTCGGGACATCCCGAAGCGGAGATGTGGGTCGGACTGACGGCCGGCGCGTACGCGCTGTTCCTGCGCCGATGGAAGCCGCTGATCCTCGCCGCGTGCGCCGCGCTCGCCGCCATTCTCCTCACCGCGTTCTTCTGGTATCCGACCGTCGCGCTGGTAAAGCTCAGCAATCGCTACGCGCTCATGCACGCGCTGCTCGAACAGCCGCCCCAACATCACATCAGCGCGCCATGGTTCGAAGCGCTCGTCGCGCCGAACATCCTCGGCACGGTGCACGGCGGCACCTACAAACCGCCCGAGCCGCGCTTCCCCGATCTGCTCGACGACTACGGCGAAGTCGCCTGCGGCTACACCGGCATCATCACACTGGCTTTGGCGCTGGCGCTGGGGATTGTCGGGCTGCCTCTTCTGAGAGCTGGAGTGGTGCGCGCCTCCGGCGCGCCTCTGGGCGGGGGCGCGCCGGAGGCACGCACCACTCCAGTTCCCCTCGGCATCTTCGCTGTCGCCTGCATCGCGATCGCGCTGCTGCTCATCACCGAGCCTCCGTTTTTGCGAAGCGTGCCTGTCCTCAACATCTCGCTACTGCAACGCTTCCGCTTCCTCTGGAACCTCGGCGTCGTCATCCTCGCCGTCATCGCCCTCGACGCGCGCATCCCCCGCAAACAAATCACCCTCGCATCGCTATCCGTCCTACTAGTCCTATCCGTCCTATTGATCACTTCCTTTCCTCACGCAATCTCTTCCTTCGAGGTCCTACAACTCCTAACCCCCCTCGCGTTCCTCATTGCGTTGCCCTTCTTCCACTGCCGCGCGGTCCCGCTCACGCTGCTCGTTCTGGCCGATCTGTTGCTGACCACGTGGCGCTACAACCCCCCCTCGTCACCCGAAGACGTGCTGCCGATGACCGGCGCGATCGCGGCGATGCAACGCGAGGCGCCGCCGTACCGCATCGTCGCGCGCGGCTGGTCGCTGCTTCCCGACACGCCGGGCTGGTACGGACTCGAAGACGTGAAGTCGACGAGTCCATTCACGACGCCGGAGTATCTGCGGCTCTTCAGCGGCTACTTCGCGGCGAGCGGATTCGAGCAGATCATCGGCGCGACGAAATATCCGTTCTGCGACTATCTCAATGTCCGCTACATCTACGTCCCGCCGGGCGACGTCCCGCTGCGCGACGACGTCGTCGAGATTTATCGCGGCGCCGACGGCGCGGTCTTCCGCAACGACCGCGCGCTGCCGCGCTACTTCCTCGCGCGGCACTTCGACGTCGAGCCCGACTTCGGAATGACCGTCGCGCGGATGAAAAACGAGATCACCGACTACCGCGCTCGCACGCTCGTCGACCATATCCCCGACAAAGTCGCGCGCCTCGCCGGCGCGATTCCAAATGACGCGCAGGGTGGTGAAGTGCGTCTCGTGAACTACGGACCGAATGAAACGAAGCTCGACGTCGTCAGCCGCGGATGGAACCTTCTCGTGTCGAGCGACGAATGGTTTCCCGGCTGGCGCGCGTACTGGAACGGCCGGCGCATGCCGCATGTGCGGGTCAACGGCGCGTTCGTCGGCGTGTTCGTTCCGCCCGGACGCGGTATCGTCCGTCTGCGCTATCAGCCGAAGGAATTCGACGACGGCGTGAAAGCCGCGGCGGCGACATTCTTGATTCTCGTCCTCGCGGCAGCGATTCATGTTGGACTTCGAAAGCGACGACACGCATCTGCTGCTCAATCCGCGCCTGCCGCCTGACGAGCGCGCGCGGCTCGAGCAAATGCACGCGGCTGCGCCTCCATTGCGCGCACACGTCTGGCTCTCGACTTCGGGCACGACCGGCTCCTTGAAGCTCGTCGCATTGTCCAAGCGCGCGATCCTCGCGTCCGCCGCCGCCGTCAATCGCCACCTCGACTCCACCGCCCGCGACGTCTGGTGCTGCGTCCTCCCCACCTTCCACGTCGGAGGCCTCGGCATTTACGCACGAGCATTCCTGAGCGGTTCACGAGTGGTGCGCGCCTCCGGCGCGCCTGTGGGCGGGGGCTGGAATCCCCAATCATTCATTGAACTATGCGACTCCGAACGCGTCACGCTCGCGTCCCTCGTTCCCGCACAAATCCGCGATCTTCTCGGGTTGCGCGTTCCCGCCTCGTTGCGCGGCATTGTGGTCGGCGGCGGCGCGCTCGCGCCTGAGCTATACGAAGCGGCCGCGGACTGGCCGTTACTGCCGAGCTATGGCATGACCGAGACCGCCTCACAAGTCGCGACCGCCAGGCTCGGCAGTCCCGATTTGCTCTTGCTTGATCACGTGGAAGCCCGTACTGAGGATAGTCGCATCGCCCTGCGCGGAGAATCGCTCTTGACCGGGTATATGGAGGAGAGCGGGCGTCCCGCCCGCCCACCGGGGGCGGGCGGGACGCCCGCTCTCCAGGACCCGAAGCACGATGGCTGGTTCGTGACGCCCGACATTGGATCGATCGAAGGCCGCGTTCTGCGCGTCGCCGGCCGCGCAGGCGACTTCGTCAAGATCGGCGGCGAGTCCGTCGACCTGAGCCGACTGGACAGGATTCTGGCCGCGATCGAGCCAAACGCGGCGATTGTGGCCGTTCGCGACGAACGGCTGGGCTTCGTCATCCATTTAGCGATCGCCAGCGGCGATTCGGACCGTGTTGTGGCTGCTTTCAACGAGCGGGTTCTGCCGTTCGAACGGATCAGGGCGGTGCATCAGGTCGACGCCATCCCCCGCACGTCCCTTGGCAAACTGCGCCGCACCGAGCTTGCCCGCGCGCTCGGAATATGAACGTGGCCCTGTCAGTTATCCGATGTCCCGACACGGGAAACACGATCTTTGATGAGGTTAACTCACGGCTGAGCAGTAACTTACGATGCCGGATGAGGCTGCGAAATAAGCGGGTCCCGGCATCAGTTAATAGAGTTCCCTGCGCGACGAAGTTGACAAACGGCGCGCACGGCTCCTAGAATCGCCGTTCCCTGCAGTACCGCTCCTCGCTCTTTTCACGTCCGCAGTTCCCCGTGGTATACGTGTCCGGGTCAGACGGAATGCGTTCTTCGCAAGAACGGAAGCATTCCGCTTGACACGGCTGGGAGGGTCTGGCAATCTTGCCGCCCTTTCTGCGAGGCCGGTTCTTTGACAACTGAATAGGAAAGCAACGAAGGCAAACGTGATTCCTTTTGAGATTCGCTTGTCGAATCTTGAAACACAAAAAGCAGTAACCGAATAAATAGCATCAGTCGTTCACGATTGATGTCAGAGCTTCAAGCTTATTCAGTTCAACTGGAGAGTTTGATCCTGGCTCAGAATGAACGCTGGCGGCGTGC
>QHVT01000049.1 GCA_003223645.1 Acidobacteriota bacterium
CGGAATGCGGGATGGTAGTAGCGGGGCGCCTTGAGAATCTTAAGTGCGTTTGGCTGTTTTGCATGCGGTAGCTTGGCAGTTCTGCTTTGTGCTGCCGCCGTCGCTGATCCAGCCATAAACGAGCCGCCTGCCAAGCCAGAGGCAAACGTAAGCCCGCTCGAAGCTTCGGACGAGTGCGTCCTGAGCGAAGAGTGCATCGACCAATATCTCTGGTCGGTGTACGAACGGGCGCGGAAGGTCGATACCATCAAAGTGCAGGAACAGATCGAGACGACAGTCAAGAAGAAAGGCAAGAGCCGCACTGTCAAGAAAACCATCACGAAGTTCGTGGTTGAGGACTTCACGTGGAAAGATCCAGATGCCGCCGAAAAAGCGGGCATGTCCGTAGCCCAATACGTGATTGGCGGAATGGATCGGGCTTTCACAGTCAGGTTGTACCATCTCTTTCGCGCGCTGGACGATGCTGGGCTTGCTCCTGGTATGACGAGTGGCTTCCGCGATGACTACCGGCAATCGATTACGAGCGGCCACAAGGCCGCAACCAATAGCTCCTATCATGGCGGAAGCCTGCGCGGCGGCTATGGCCATGGGCTTGCAGCCGATATCGTGAGCGTCAAGGGTGAGACGCGTACCGAGCGATGTATTTCAAGCCAAACTTTGTGGAAGTGGATCGACGCGCACGGCAAGGAATATGGGATAGGAAGACCCTACCTCGATAAAGATCCGCCGCACATTGCACCGATCGACGGCAAAGAATACGCCGACAAGCGCGGGGTGAATGCAAAACTCGCGAAAAAGGAGAACGCTGCCAAGAGTAGAGTCGCAAAAGCGGCTAAACCGCTTCAAGCTCTTCGGGGACGGGCCGAACCTAAGCCGCTTTGATGCTTGTGGTGCTTTTAGCTTCCCGCTTCCACCTGTTTGACCGTTTCGACGTGAAGGACATGACATGACAAATCGATGCACGATGGCCCGATCCACGGGGGTACTGCGGCGATTGGCACCGATTGTGACGCTCGCGGCCACGGCCGCCCTGACGACGCTCACTGCGGCTCCGACCGCCGAAGCCGCGCCCCGCCATGTCCCTCCCGAGCAAACCACTGAGGGGGCGGCCCCGCGCAGTGCGGGTGAGCCGATCATGGCAATCGTATCGATCAAGAGCCAGAAGGTGACCATCTACGACGCCAAGGGCTGGATCCTGCGCGCGCCGGTATCGACTGGAACTGCGGGACGCGAGACGCCAGCCGGCGTCTTCAGCGTCCTGGAGAAGGACAAGGACCATCGATCGAGCCTCTACGACGATGCTCGGATGCCGCATATGCTGCGCATCACCTGGAACGGGATCGCGCTGCACGGCGGGCCATTGCCCGGTTATGCAGCCTCGCACGGATGCGTGCGGATGCCCTTTGGTTTTGCGGAGAAGCTGTTCGACAAAGTCCGCATCGGCACGCGTGTGATCATCTCGCCGAGTGATGCGGAGCCGGTCGAGTTTTCCCCATCCGGCGCTGTTCGTTGCCAAACCTGAGGCCATCGCAGCCGCGCCAGCCCGCGCCGAAACGCTCGCCCGCGAAGCAGACGAGGCCACAAGGTCAGCTCAACAGACGAAGAACGTTGCCGCCGTTGCGGCGAAGGAAGCAGCCCCGCTCGCGGCGGCGCTGCGCAAGCTTGAATTGGCCAAGACCAGCGCCGATGCCGCGCTCGCGGTCGCTGAGAAGGCGCTTGCCGCCGCCAAGACCGACCAAGCCAAGGCACGAGCCGAGGACCAGAAGCAGAAGGCCGCTGCGAAAGTCGATGAACTGCAGAAGCAGCTCGACGCCACGAAGGCCAACGCGAGATCCAAGCTCGACTCCGCCGCGGCAGCCAGCGCTGCCGCCAAGGCGGCCGAGACCAAGAAGGCCGACGCCGACAAGGCAGCAAGCCAGGCAAAGCTGGCCCTCGAGCCGGTCTCGGTCTTCATCAGCCGCGCGACGCAGAAGCTTTACGTGCGGCGTCACACGCAGAAACGGCTGCCGGACGGGGGCGAGCTGTTCGATGCGACCATTGAGGTTCCCGTCACGATCCGTGATCCGGATAAGCCGCTCGGCACGCATGTGTTTACGGCCATGGGGCGCACCGACCGGGGCCTGCGCTGGACGGCGGTCACGATCGACAGCCGCAGGATGTGCTCGGTCGGATCGCGCCAACCGCTTTGCCACGGTCCTCGCTCGTCATTTCGGACGAGCCTCTGCACAGCGAGACCAACTATCGCACCGAGTTCGTCGTTGCGCTGAGCAACCAGCCGCAGGGCGGCATCATCACCCGCGCGCGCTCGCCCGATATGCGCGTCGCGCGCCGTGACGACTTTGGCTTTGGCTGGGGTGCGTGGGGTTTCAACAATACGCCCGGGCGTGGTGGACAGTACTACTACGATCCGCGGCAGTACAATCGGAACTATTATCAGCGGCAACAGCGCTGGTTTTGAAGACGCGAATTTCGGTCAACAACGGCTGTCCCGAGCACCTTCGCATCAGTCAGCTTCACCTCAATCAGCCGACGTTCGCGATGCGCGGTAGCGATTCTGGTTGGTGCCAATGCACTAAATCGCTTTGCGATAGTGGCGAGGTGTGGCCCGCTCTCAGCATTATCCCCATGGGAGAGATCGTGGGTAGCGGGGGAAGCGCCCTGTCTTGAAGATCGAGGTGTCTACAACCTCATCAAGACAGGAGTTGCCTATGACAACCGAGGCTATCACCCCGCTGCGTCAGCGTATGATCGAAGATATGAATGCGCGCAAGCTGTGTGCGGGCACGCAGAGAGGCCACATCCGCAGTTGCAAGCGGTTCGCGGCGTTTCTGAAGCGATCTCCCGAGACGGCGACGTTCGAGGATATCCGCCGGTTCCAGCTGCACTTGGCCGAGACCGGCGTGAGCATCTGTACCCGCAATGTTATCATGACCGGGTTGCGGTTCTTGTTCCGGGTGACACTGCGGCGCCTGGACCTCGCTGCCGAGATGTATCACCTGCGCGCGCCGCAGAGGATTCCCCTGGTAATAAGCACGGATGAAGCGAAGCGGCTGCTGGCGGTTGCTGACAATCTCAAGGTTCGCGTGATGCTCAGTCTCAGCTATGGCTGCGGACTGCGCGCCGGCGAGGTAGTGCGGCTCAAGGTCAAGCACATCGACAGCGCGCAAAAGATCATTCGCGTGGAGCAGTCGAAGGGCCGCAAGGATCGCAACGTCATGCTCTCGCCCGAGATGCTCGATCTGTTGCGGCAATGGTGGAAGGTGCGGCCGTCGCGTTACGACGGGGAGACGCCGCTACAGGAACGTTGCCTGTTTCCCGGCAGCAAGGGCAGGAGAGCCGGCAAGCCGATAACCACACGTCATCTGAACCGCTTGTTCCACGAGGCGGCAGAAGCAGCCGGGATCAAGAAGAGTGTGACCCTGCATGCGCTACGCCACAGCTTTGCGACCCATCTCCTCGAGCGTGGCACCGACATCAGAATCATACAGGCCTTGCTAGGGCACGATAAATTGGAGACGACGGCGCGTTACACGCGGGTCGCCACCGGCATGATCGCCAAGGTCACGAGCCCGCTCGATCTGCTGGCACAGCCGCGCAAGAAGGCCAAACAGCCGCAACGCAAAGCCCCGCAAAAGAATAGGGAGATGGCCAACACCGAGCAGCCGCCGGCCTAACCGCCCGCACCAATGTTGCGTCCGAAGCTGGAGGTCGCGGATATCTTCCGCGACCACGCAGCGGCATGGCGCTCTGCCAATGCCGGGCACGTCAGCCTCGACCAGTTGAAGGTCATGTCGGCGATCGAGCGCTGCCGCACGGCGGCGCTCGGCGGCCATGTCGAACGCTGCGAGAAGTGCTCGTACACCGTCGTTGCCTACAACTCCTGCCGCAACCGGCACTGCCCCAAGTGTCAGGGCGCCGCGGCGCAGGAGTGGTTGGCCGAGCGCGCGGCGGAGCTGCTGCCGGTGCCGTATTTCCACCTGGTGTTCACGCTGCCGGCTGCCATCGCCGATATCGCCTATCAGAACAAGGCCGTGATCTACGACCTCTTGTTCAAAGCGTCATCGGAGACGATGCTGACGATCGCCGCCGATCCCAAGCACCTCGGCGCCCGCATCGGCATCCTCTCCGTGCTGCATACCTGGGGTTCAGCGCTTACCCACCATCCCCACGTCCACATGATCGTGCCGGGCGGCGGATTCTCTCTCGACGGCAACCGCTGGGTCGCGTGCCGCCCGAACTTTTTGCTCTCGGTACGCGTGCTGTCGCGCTTGTTCCGACGATTGCTCCTGGAGAAACTCGCCGCCGCTTATGCCGCCGGCGAGCTGCAGTTCTTCGGCAATCATGCCAAGCTCGCCCATGCAAAAGCCTTCACCGCTTATCTCGCGCCACTGCGCAAAAGCGAATGGGTGGTCTACAGCAAGCGCCCTTTCGGCGGGCCTGAGGAAGTGCTGCGTTATCTCGCCCGCTACACCCACCGCGTTGCCATCTCGAACCACCGCTTGATCGCATGCGATGAGAAAGGCGTCACCTTCAAGTGGAAGGACTACAGACTCGAAGGTCTTGACCGCTACAGAATGATGACGCTCGCCACCCACGAGTTCATCCGTCGCTTTCTCATTCACGTGCTGCCCGCAGGCTTCCACCGCATCCGCTATTATGGCCTGCTTGCCAGCGGCAGGCGCGCCGAGAACGTCGCGCGCGCCCGCGAGCTGCTCATGCCGCCAATCATTCCCGTCGATGCCATCAAGGCAATGCGCCCCAATGCTGCCGATAGCGCCAATGCTGCCGAGCCGCAAACAACAAGTCTCTGTCCCTGCTGCGGCGGCCGCATGATCATCATCGAAAGGTTTGAACGAGGCGCCAAACCGCACTACCGACCCAGTCCGCCGCCGACAGTCCTCAGGATCGACACCTCATGATCCTGACACTAGCGATCAACGAGAACTGCCAAGCTTGTTTCTGCTGGCTTACCGCCCGCCGTACCTGGGTCCGCATGCATCCTGTCAATTTGCAGACAACTGCACTCGCAACCATCTCGCGCAACCAACAGCGCACTCATTTGCAGCAGCATGTTCACTTTCGCGAGAGCAAAATCCTGTCTCTACCTCTCGCGCCCTCACATCACCAGCATCACCGGCGTGCCCAAATCCCCATAGCGTTTTGCGGCACCACTCTCCCGCGGCGCTGCTTTCCCGCTACCTCCTGACGCGATTTCGTGCCTTGGCGCTTTTCGGCCGCCGGTCAGCGGAGCGCGTGGTTAATTCTCGTCGCCGGCGGCCGAAAACCTGCACATGAGCGGCCGTGAGCAGATGCAGCAGAGGCAGCCCTTATTCGATCACCTCGTCGGCGCGG
>QHVT01000021.1 GCA_003223645.1 Acidobacteriota bacterium
TGATCGCACGGCTTGATCAGATGCCCGGTCTGGACCGCGATGCAGCGCTCGCGATCCTCGGTGAAATCGGCGATGACATGTTGCCATGGGCGGATGAACATCGGTTTGCTGCCTGGGCCGGGTTGTGTCCCGGCAATCACGAAAGTGCAGGCAAGCGAAAGAAGATCTCCGTGCGCAAAGGCAATCCGTTTCTGAAATCGATCATGGTGCAGGCGGCAACCGCCGCCGTGCGAACCAAGGGAAGCTACTACCAAGCGAAATTTCGTCGTCTCATGATGCGGCGTGGATACAAGCGAGCCATCGTCGCCATCGCCCATTCCATGCTCGTCGCGATCTACCACATGATTCGTGACAACAAGCCCTACCGTGAGCTCGGAGGGGACTGGCTCGACAAGCGTTCCGCGGAATCAAAAAGCAAAGCGCTCGTGAACCAACTCGAGCGTCTTGGCTACCGTGTCGAGCTCCTTCCAGCGCAAGCGTAGTCGCATGCGCTGAACATTCGCGTCGCGCTCGCCCCGCACGCATCTCTGCTGGCGGACCGACTTCGCGCCCGCCCGTTCGACGTGTATCTTTTCGCCCGGATGCTGTTTCGCAGCAGAATTCAGAAGTGAGAAACCCGCCCGAGGCCCACGGGCGGAAGTGCTTCTAAATTCTGCATTCTGCATTCTGCCTTCTGCATTCCGGACCGGTGCGCGTTCCAGTTCGTTCAAGCGCCGCACACGCCATCCCACCGCACACGCTCGTCCCCCTTTCGGCGGCCGAGGGCGGCCGCCGCTCCACAGGTTCTGATTCGCATCGGAGCGTTTCCGCGCAGACGAAGAGGGGCACGGGCGCGGGCCCGGATTTGCAACCGCGCAACCTACCCCACCAGATACCGCTCGCGCAGCACTTTCAGATGATGCCGCTCGTGTCCGGCAAGCACGAACGCGAGCGCGCGCACAGTGATCGGATTGTTGTTCGCGATCCCGCGCCGATTCCACGCTTCCTCGTCGAGGTTGCGGAACAGGACGATGTTCGAGCGGCGGACGAGCGCGTACGCTTCGGCGAGATCGCCGAGGCGCCAGGAGTCGAAGTTTGCGTACTTCATGTACGCGTTCTCGTCGAAGCCGGGCAGCGAATTCGTCTCGCCGCGCGCGATGCATGGCGCGCGGTAGCCGAACACGCGCTCCGCATCGGTCACGTGCCCGATCACTTCCTTCACGCTCCACTTTCCCTCGGCGTAGCGATGCGCCGCGCGCTGTTCGTCGAGCGACGAGATCAGTTTCTGCGTCTCGGACGACTGCTGTTCGAGAACCGACAGCACGTCCTCCTCGGCGACGAGAGAGACGTAGCCGGCGAATGCGGGAGCGTAGTCGGATTCGGCAGGACGTTGCATCGCGCGAGTCTACGACACTCGCGCGACGACGAACGTCACGTCGTCGTTCGGCGCCGCATTGCCGTGCCACCGTTCGACGACGCTCGCCAGCGACGCGATCACTTCGTTCGCGCTGGCCCCGCGCGCGGCGGACGCGAACGCGTCGTACGCGGCGGCATAGCCGAACTGCTGGCCGCTGTCGTTCATCAATTCCGGGAAGCCGTCGGTGAGGAAGAGCAGCGTGTCGCCGGGCGCGACTTCGATCGACGTCTCGCGATAGTCCGTTCCCAGCGTGCCGAGCGGCGTCGCCGAGAAGACGACCTCTTCGACCTCGCTCGTCGCCACACGATGCACGAGCACGGGCGGCATTCCGGCCGAGGCGATCGTGAGCTTGTGTCCGTCGAGGCGCGCGAGCGAGAGGGCCATTGACATCCGTCCGAGCTCCATCCGCTTGATCTTCTCCGCGGCGTCGCGCAGAAACGCCGACGGCGAGCTGCTGCCGTCGTATCCCGCGAAGAGCGTCTTGATCACCGTCACCATCGTGCCGGCTTTCGCGCCGTGTCCGGTGGCGTCGCCGATCGTGACGGAGAGCGACTCCGCCTCGCCGACGTGAAAGTCGTAGTAGTCGCCGCCGACTTCCGTCGCCGTGCGCGTGTACACCGCGATGTCGTAGTGGTCGTGCAGCGGCACGTGCTTCGGCAGCATCGACAGCTGGAAGCGCCGCGCGTCTTCGAGCTCGACCGACTTCCGGTCGTACTCGACCGTCATCACGCGCTGCTGCACTTCCTGTTCGATGATCTTCTGCTGCTGCAGACTCAAATCCTCGGCCATGCGATTGAACGCGCGCGCGAGCTGTCCGAGCTCGTTCTTCGTCTTCACCGGCAGGCGCGTCATGAGATCGCCCTGCGCGATGCGCTCCGCGCCCTCGGTCACCAGCTTCACGTCGCGGGTCAGATGATTCGACAGCGGCACGATGCCGATGAGCGCGAACGCGATGAGTCCGAGGCCGAGGCCGAAGTTGCGCGCGGCCGTGCGGCGAAGGATCTCCAGGGTCTCGCCGACCGGACGCGCGACGCCGATGCGCAGGCCGCTCTGCTTGTCCGTGCTCGTCGACACGACCCAGCCCGGAATGCCGCGCGTGCTCTGTCCGGCGCGCACGCGCTGCACGACGCCGATGCGATCGAGCATCGCGCGCTCGTCGGGGTTGCGCGTGTACACCGTTCCCTCGGAGTCGATCGCGAACGGGATCTCGTCGCGGTCTTCGGCGCCGCCGAGGACGCGCTTGATCACGCGGTCGTAATTGATGCTCGGCGTCAGCTGGCCGACGACTTCGCCCTGCTTGCGCACCGGCGCCTTGAATTTCCTTCCGAGGATCAACGCCGCTTTCTTCTCGGCGAGCTTGATCTTCTCGACTTCCTGCGTCGTGAGTCCGCGCACTTCGACTCTCGGCGCAGCCGCGACCGCGGCGACCGCAGCCACGGCGGGCACCGGCGCAGCCGCGGGCGCCGGCTGCGGCGCGGCGGTTTCCTGCGGATGCTGCGCGTGGCGGATGACTTGCCGGTAACGCCGCGCGTCGGCGACGACGATGGCGTTGAGTTGTTTCTGCATCGCGGCGAGCTCCTTGCGGAGATCTTCGCGCTGGTCCCGCGAGAGATTCGGATCGCCGAGCTGTCCGCCGAGCCGCCCGATCTCGCCGAGCAGCTCGCGCTGCTGTTCCGAGAGTCCGTAACGCGGCATCATCGGCGCCCGCGGCAGATCGATCATCATCGGCCCGCCAGGGATGAACGGCGCAGGCGGTGCCGCGTGCTCGCCGACGATGACGACTTTGGGTTCGCGTTCGGGCTCGGGCGGTTCGGGTGGCTCCGGTCTCTCGGGTTGCTCCCGCTTCTCCGTCTGCTCGCGCCGCTCCGGAACCGGGACCGGCTTGAACTCGAGCGACTCGACGAGACTCGTGACGTCTCCCATCGCCGCGGCGATGCTCGTGTCGATCTCGCCCGTTCCCGCGTCGGAGACCGGCAGCGCAGAGACGAGGGTGATGCTCTGATCGAGATCGGCGCGGATCGACGCGAGACGGTGATCCATCTGCTGCGTGAGCCGCTCCGTCTCGCGGCGATCGGCGGCTTCGAGCGCGCGCCGCGACGAGCGGTACGAATACGTCACGATCGCCGCGAGCGGCACGACCGCGAGGAGGAACGTCGCCAGGATCAGTTGAGTCCGGATGCGCATAAACGAGTCGTTGGAGTGTAAGACGAAGAAGCGCGGGGAAAGTTTAGTTGGTGGCGGTGATGGGTGCCGGGTGCGGGATGAGTGCTGGGTGCTGGGTGCTGGGTGCTGAGTGCCGGATGGGTGCTGGGTGCTGGGTGCTGAGTACCGGGTCGTGGTTACGCAGCACCCAGCACTCAGCACTCAGCACCCAGCACCTTCATTGCGTTCTGAAAACAGAATCGTTCGTGGCGTTGTCCGTGGCGATCACGAACGGCACGATCGAGCCGCTGCCGCTGAGGACTTCGATCTCCAGCGTGACGTCGTGGAGGTCGCCGTACAGCGAGTCGCGGGCGTCGCCGGCGAACGAGCGCAGGAGCTCGGGCAGCACGACCTGCTGGCGCGGCGCGAGGTCGAAGGTGCGCGACGTGACCGCGGTGACGAGCGCGTGTGCCTCGTCGATGAGGATCGTCGCGCGGACGCGCACCGACGCGCCGCTTGTTTCCGAGAAGCCGTAGCTGGTGCGATACGTGGCCGGCGTCGCGGCGTTGACGGTCGTGCTGGTCGAGTCCTCGAGTCCCGAGAATTTCTGCGACTGTCCGACGCGGAGACCGGCGGTCGCGGCGATGACCGGAATCGCCGCGCCGGCCGTGCCGCCGTTCGCGGCGACGAAGCTGCGCGCGGTGACGGCGACTTCTCCCTTCAACGGCTCGATGACGAGATGCGCGGTCGTCGTCGACGCACTTCCGCCCGCGCTCGATACGACGATCGTCTTCCGCGCGGCGACCGTGACTTCCTTCTCGCTCGTCGATCCGGACGTGTCGATGAGCTGCAGTTTCACTTTCGCTTCCGACGTCGCGGGATTGAACAACACGAGATCGGTGCGCGGCGACGGCTTCGACGTCGCGTGATTTGCGGCGCGGCGTTTTCCTCCCGTCGTCGCCGAGCGTCCGTCGACGAACGGCACGCGCACGGCGTCGGTGCGGTTGAAGCGATTGGCCGCGCTCCAGTCGACGATGCTCCACGTGTCGCCGCTGGCGTCGTTCGCGCGCGCATATCCGAGGATGGTCGAGCCGCTGCGCAGATTCGTGAGGATCGCGGTGGTCGCGCCCGACGGAACGGCGTCGCGCAACTCGAGGAGGCCGCGCGCGGGGATGTCGTATTCGTTCGTGGTCCCGACGGCGTTGCCGTTCGCGTCGAGGAACTGCACCGACACGCGCGACAGCGCGTTGCTCGTCTCCTGCACGACGAGATCGCCCGGACGGGTCAGGCCGGTGAGATAGATCTTCTGATCGACCGACGTCGCGCGATCGCCGCGGAACACCGGAATCGAGCCGCTCATCGTGCCGCCGCCCGGCAGGATCGCCGTGACTTTCGCGTCGGCGGCGATGCTCGGCAGCTTGCTGCTGCGGATCTGCAGCGTGCCCGACGCGTTCGTCGCGCCGAAAACGTTAACGACGTTAACCAAGTTGGTCGCTTGCGACAGGCCGAGGGGCAAGAGCGAGGCGATGCTCGTCGCGCTGCCGCTCGTGAAGTAGAGCTTGAGATCGTTGATGGCGCTGCCGCTCGAGGAGTTGAGGATGCCGATGTCGGATCGGACATTGTCGCGATTGGCCACGCCGAGAATGAACAACGGGATCTCGCCCGTACCGAGCGGCGGAATTGATCCGGAGGTGATCGGCGGCTTCGTGACGTCGACGACGCTCACTTTGCTGACCGACACGCCGGTCGACGTGTCGAGCTCGTGGAGACTCTGTGCACTCACCGCGCTTCCATCGACGTAGATGAGGCTGAGCTCCGCGACGAGCGCGCCTTCGGCGTCTTCGGCCGGACGCCGCGAACGGATCACGCGGAAATTCACGGTGCCGACCGAGCCCGCCTCGATCGAGATCGGCTGCGGGCTCGGTACGATCCACGGCTGATCGGAGACGACGATGCCGGTGAGCGTGGCCGTGCCGCTGTTGCGGAACTGCACGCTGCCGACCGACTCCAGCCCGCGCTCGCCGAAGATCTCGACGCGCGTCGTGAGCGGCTGCGCGATCGCCGTTCCCGCCGGCCGCGACGCGACGAGCAGCGCGATGTCGAGCGGAATCTCCGCGCCGTCGCCGTGCACGTACACGTTGCCCCAGTACGAGCCGGCGGACTGCGAGCGCGACTTCACCAGCACGGTGCGGCTCGCGCCGCCGGCGAGCTGGAACTGCTGCGGCTCGACGGTGAAAAAGTCGCCCGAGCGCTCCAGCGTGAGCGACGTCGTCGCGTCGCCGAAGTTCGTGAGCGTGAAGCTGTCTTCCACGACCGGCTTGTCGTCGACGCGCACCATTCCCGACGGCAGCGACGTCGCGACGACGTCCGCCGGCGCGCTCACGCGCTGCGTCGTCAGTCCCTGCACCGCGGCCGATGCGTCGCTGATCACGAGATTCTTCTGCTGATCGTGCGGATGCGTGACCGTGGAGACGGTGAAGAAATACGGCGTCGTCGCGTTCAGCCCGCGGACGGTGATCGTGTCGTCGCCTTTCGAGCTCGTCGTCGCGATGACGACCGGTGCCCCGCCGAACGTCGTCGACGCCGCGACCTGATATCCGCCGCCATCGTAGGAGTACGCGATCGGCGTCCACGCCAGCGTCGCGCTGCGGTCCGTCATCTGCGTAACGCGCACGTTCGTCGGCGTCACGGTCTGCGTCGCCGCAAAGTCCTCCCCCATTTTCTGATTCACGAACGCGCGCACGCTCGCGTCGCTCGTGAAGAGAGCGTTGTAGCCGAGCTGCAGTTGCGTATCGACCAGCGTCGTGAGGTTGCGAATCTCCGGCGGGATCGGGCCGCGCAGCGCGTTGGAGTGGAGGTAGAGCGCCTGCAGGCTCGGCAGCTGTGCGAGCTCGCGCGGGATCGTGCCGCTGAGGCGATTGCTGGAGAGAAACAGCGCGTACATCTCCGGGAGCGACGCCAGCTCCGGCGGGATCGAGCCGTCGAGGAAGTTGTCGGAAAAGTCGACGTACCACGCCTTCTTCCAGTTGCCGATCTCGCGCGGCAGCGGGCCCGTGAAGTTGTTGTCGCCGAAGAGCGCGTCGACGAGGCTCGTCATGCCGCCGATGCTCGTCGGGATCGAACCGCTGAGAAAGTTGTGCGTGACGCTGATGTACTGGAGCTTCGAGAGGCGCGAGAAATCGAACAGGCTTCCGGTGAGCTCGTTGTTGCCGAGGTCGAGGTACTGCAGGTTCTCGAGCGCGGACATGCCCGACGGCAGCGAGCCGTTGAGGCGATTCGAGCCGATGTCGAGCGACGTGAGATTTTTCAAGTCGCCGATGCCGCCCGGCAGCGGTCCCGCGAGCGCGTTGCCGTTGAGACCGATGCTCACGAGGCTCGTCAGATTGCGCATCGCCGTGGGGATGCCGCCGGTGATGCGATTCGCGAAGAGATCGAGCACCGCGAGCTTCGTCAGCTTCGGTAGATCGTCGAGCGTGCCTTCGAGTTGATTGTCGGCGAGGCGCAGCTGCTCGAGATTCGCGAGGTCATAGATGTGCGAAGGAATCGTGCCGGTGAGCTGCGCGGTCGTGAGATCGAGAATCGTGAGCGACGAGAGATCGCCGAGCTCGCGCGGGATCGTGCCGCCGAGGACGTTGTTGCCCAGCTCCAGCTGCCGGAGATGCCGCAGCTTTCCGAGCTGTGGCGGGATGCCGCCGGTCAGCTTGTTGTAGTGCAGCTGCAGCACGGTGAGCGAGTCGATGTTTCCGAGCTCCGGTGGGATCGAGCCGGTGAGCTGATTGTCGGCGAGGCTGAGGATCTCGAGCTTGTGCAGCGACGCGAAGTCTTTCGGGACGGCTCCGCTGAGCCGATTGCCGGCGATGGCGATGCGCGTCGCATTCGCGAGATTGCCGATCGATAACGGAATCGCGCCGGTGATCAGGTTGCCGCCGAGGTCGATGTCGATGAGCGCGGACATCCCGCCGATCGTCGATGGCAGCGGACCATCGAGCTTGTTCTCGTTGAGCCCGACATACTCGACTTTCTTCAGATTGCCGACCGCGTCGGGGATGCGGCCGGTCAGCTCGTTGCCGCCAAGATAAAGCGACTGCAACTCCGACAGCTGTCCGATCTCCGCCGGAATCGCGCCGCTCAGATGATTGTCGGAAAGATTGAGCGTGCGCAGTCCTTTGAGACTCCCGATCGCCGCCGGCAGCGTGCCGGTGAGATTGTTGAACGTCAGCTCGATCCCGGCGACGTTCTGCTCGCCGTCATCGCACGATACGCCGTACCACGTGCACTCCGTCCCCGGCGCCCCGAGCCAGTTCAGTTTCGCGACCCAGTTCTGGCCGTTCGTCGATTGATAGAGCGCGACGAGCGCGTCGCGTTGGGCGGCGGGAATGGCGGCGTGGGCGTTCGTGGCGGCAAACACGAGCGCGCATACGACGAGGGATTTGCGCATGTGGGGGAACAGGGTAGCCTCCAAGCCTCCGGGCCTCCAAGCCTCCCAGGTGGGAGAGGGGTACAGGGCAAAAGGGTACCTCCACGGAGGATGACATTGATACCATACCCTCGGGTCCGCGCCCGAGAGAGCGATTCCTTTGCGCAGACGGATTGAGGCCGTCGCTGGCTACTACGACTCTATGTCCAAGCTCGATCGTTCGGAGGAGACGACTCGTGCAGGCGAAGCCATCCTCAAACGCGCGGTGAATCGTCCGGAATGGGGAACACCCATTCGCGGCTACCGGATCCGGATGATGCAGACCACCCGGATCGGACCATTCCCACCCCTTCGCCTGCTGTATGCCCTCGACGACGACACCATGTATTTACTTTGGATCGGTGTCGTCGAGGAGCTCGCGCTGTAAGGATTCCGGGCATTGGATGGCAGATGGCGGATGGCAGATGGCGGATGGCAGATGGCGGATGGCAGATGGCGGATGGCAGATGGCGGATGGCAGATGGCGGATGGCGGATGGCGAAAAGGCGGCTTCGCTGTTGCCATCCGCCATCCGCCATCCACCCTCAAGCCGTCTCCGCGAACTCCATCTCCGGCCGCGTGCGCAGTGTGCGAATGAACTCCCGCACGTTGTCGACCGTGACCGTCGATGCCTTCCGGGCGGCGATGGCCTCGCTCAGGTAGCGCAGCGCGGTGATGGCGCGCGCATTGAGCCGGGCGGCGGTGAACTCGCGGATGATCTCCCGCGCCAGCGCCTCCGCTTCGATGGCCGCGCCACGCGCGAGATGCGCCTCGACGATATCGAGACCGGCCAGACCGGCCTCTTCGACGAGTTGCCCGCGCAGAAATTGATCGCGTACGGCGTGCAGTTGCGCGATGCCGCGTTCGACATCCCCTTTTCGCACCAGCATCCGCCCCCGCGCCAGCTCGGACCGGGCAATGTGAAGAGGCGCGTCCAGCCTGGTGAAAAGCGCGACCGCTTCCTCGAGGTGTTCCTCCGCAAGAGAGTAATCCCGCAGTTCGATCGCCGAGTGACCGATGTTGTTGTGAATGCTCGCCAGCGCATCGAGATCGCCCAGGGCGCGGGCGGCCTCGAGAAGCGGCACAGACGCGCCGATTGCTGCACGATAATTACCCATGCGGTGAAGGAGAGCACCTTCCTGGATTCCGCAAAGCAGGAGTCTTCGCCGGTCACCATATTTCTCGAACAGTGGTTTGCATCGTGCGAGATCGGCTCTCGCGTCGTCGAACCGGTTCGCTTCCTGCAAAGTCGCCGCGCGCGCGAACTGCACGGCCGCGCGATCGGGAGCGAGCCCGGCATACGCTTCGAGGACCTCCTCGGCACGACCGTACGCAACGAGCGACTCGTCGTAACGGGCGACGTGGCGCAACGCGATGCCGAGGTCCTTCCACGCGCGCCCGCGAAGCTGCGCCTGCACGGCCGCCGGAACCATGTCCACCGGTAGCGCATCGGCGATCTTCACCGCGAGACCCGCGATGGCGAGCGACTCCAGCGGTGCCCGATGCACGCGTGCTACGGCTTCCCGGCTCAGCTCCGCAAGGGCGCCCGGATGCTGCAATTCCGTCCGCCCCGCGAGCGCCGGCCACTCCGCGTACGCTGTTTCCGCCAACAGCCCCGCCGCGATTCCGGCAGACCTCCGAAGCATCGCCGCATCGTTCTCGACCTCCTGCAGTTCGTCCCGTGCAAGAGGCTCGGTCTGAAAGATCGCCGACGCCATCTCGTACGCGCGCAGTGCTTCCTCCGCATCGCCTGCGTTCCGAAGCGCGCCCGCGTGCACTCTCCACATATCGCCGCGCAACAAGAGGAGAGCGATCTCCGTCCCCGGCGGCGTGTCGATCGAGCCGGCGTGCCTCAGCACGAAACGCGTCAGCGCGACGGACCGCGGCGGGTCATGCTCCGCGGCGTCCAGCACCCCCTCGAAGAACTGCACGCTCCGCGCATCCCGATTCGCGGCAAGCCAATCGTCCCAGGACGCCGGCGGAATCGTCAGAAACTCACGAAGAAGAGGCTCGGCCTGCTCCCGTCCGGCCACCATCCAGTCGACGAACGAACGAAGGCCCGTGGCGTCATTCTCGGGCATCGCCCATACGATACCACCACGCTTTCAGGGCTTCTCGCGGAAGCGCTCCCACCCGTACTTCCTGTCCAGCTCCTCGACGCGGCGAACATCCTCCTCCGTCGCCGGAGGACTCGTCACCACGATCTCGTGCCGCTCCCGCCGAGTCATCGTGTCGACGACCCGCCTCCAGAACGATCGCCGCTCTTCCTGCTGTGCCATCACTTAGGAGTGACGCAGGAAACGATTTACCTACCCCCAAGGCGCGCGCACGAGCTCATTCGGCAGCACGGGTTGTGGCATTTGCAGACGAAGAACGACGACGAAAGCGCCGAATGATCGACCGGGCGTGAAACGCCGTTCGGATCAGGGAATCGGTGGAATCAGGCCGTTGCCGTTTGGGGCGATGACACGAAGCACCACTCGCTGGAGGATCCGGGCGATTCGTTCGTACAGGTTAGGAGTGTCGCCATTGCGCGCGGCGAAGGCCGGCGTGGTCAGAGAAATCACGAGAATAACTGCTGCGATTTTGTGCAGACGCATCGAACTCTCCAGCGGGGCCGTACCGGCCACCGAACGCAGTGATGTGAGGAATCCCCGCGGAGTAGTGGTTGGGAAAGGCGAAGTAGGACCCTCGCCCTAAAAATATTGGAGCAGCCTCGGCGGAGCCGCTATCGCTGCGGGCCGGGCTCGATGAAGAAAAGCGCCGGCTCCTCTTTCAGCCGCCGGAGGTACGCGCCGACGTGGTGTGCAACAGCGGGTGTCGCGACGTCCGCCGTCTCGCGCAGATACGACAGAGCCTGAAGCGCGCGCTCGTTCAATCCGGCGCGGCGGAACTCGTCGACGATCGTGCCCGCCAGATCGCGCGCGGCAGCTCGTGCGTTTGTCGCCAGAAGAGCTTCGATGAGATCCACGCCCGTGAGTCCCGCCTCCTCCGGCATGCCGAGCTTCAGAAATTGACGGCGAGCTTCCGTGAGAATGCTGATTGCCGAGCCGAAACGGGAGGCCGTCAGTTCGGCCACGCCGATACTCCAGGTCGCGCGAGACGTCTCAGTCGGCATGTCGAGCTCGCGGAAGATCGCTCTCGCCTGTTGCAGCGCATCCACCGAAGCATTCAGATCCCCGGCATCGGCCGCGGCACGTCCGAGATTGTTGTAAGCGGCGGCCACGGTGTGGAGATCGCCGGCGGCGCGAGCGGACGGAATCACACGCATGTAGGCTTGCCGCGCCTCGACGACCCTGCCGAGGGTATGCAGCGTCATGCCGGTCACGAGATCGCATTGCGCGATTTGTCGCGCATCCTGGTACTCCGCGAAGATCTCACGCGCACCATCTGCCACCTGCAGCGCCTCGCCCAGCCGGTTCATTTCGCTCAGCGTGATTGCGCGTGCGACCGCGAGAATCGCGCGGTCGTATGCGAGCGCCGGCTCGTTTGCGATGCGTACGTCGGCGATATCCAGCGCGGACAGCGCCGCGTCATAGCGACTCGCGAATCGGTGAGCATTCGAGATCGCTTTCCAGGCATCCGCCGCCGATTGCAGGCGCAACACTCGCGGGTACGCTTCCGGCAGCCCATCGGCGATCGCCGCGGCCAGCTGCGCGAGATACAGACTGCGGCGCGGCGACCGGACCAGTTGCGTACGGGCCGCATCAGAGAGGCTGTTTACCATGCCGATGGTCCGCCATGCCGGAGCCAGCGGCTCATCGAGATAGCGCTCGGGATCGGCCAGGATCGTGATCACGATCGGAGCCGCCTCGATGCGTTCCGCTTCGAGCTGTCGTGCGAAGTGCCCGAACGTTCGCGCGCCGCCGATCACGACTCTTTCCTTCCACCGTAGCGGCGATGCGCCAGCTCGAGGCAGCGGCTGACCAGCTTTGCCGCATATTGCTTCGTGGTGTCCAGTATCTTCGCGATCGACGGGATGGTATGACCTTCGATGTAACGCAGCCGGAGCGCGAGCTGGCACCGGGGCGTGATACGTGCGAAGGCTTCGCGCGCCGCCAGTTCCGCCGGCCACTGCTCGGCGACCCGCGCATACCGGGGATCGACCGTATCCGGACCGTGTTCCGGCAGCGGCTCGACCCGCTGCGCGCGCCGCAGATGATCTTTGCTCGCGTTGTAGACCGCGCCGATCAGCCAGGCCCGCCGATCGCGAATTCGATCCACATGCACGAGAAAGTCGAAAAAGATCTCGTGCACGAGCGTCTCCGCATCCGCGTGCGAAATCCCGAACCGCTCCACGGCGATCCCAACGAGCAGGTCGTAATGCTCCTCGTAGGTAGCCGCAAATTCCTGTTCGGCATGACCCGGTTCGGACGGAAAGTGAACGGACATGGCTGGACGATTCCGGGAAACAGTGTACCGCGCCAAAATGGTCGATCGATCAACGGGGAAGCTGTGCGTGATCTGAATCCACCTATCCGAGAGCGCGTGAAAGCCGAGGATCGTCGACGCCAGCTCCGGCGCGTTTGCGCTGGCGACGCCCTCCCAGTCCTCCGTCAGAACACGGCTCACGATCGTCCAGTCCCGTTCCGCAAAGCATTCCCAGCATCGCCAGCTGATGCCTAGCGGCACGGCCGTTGCCGCGGATAACGTTCGCAGAACCGAGTCGCGAACTGCAACGGCGTGACGCCGTCACGTTGACGCTGAACGAGGGGGCTTCAGCCCCGGACCGAAGCCGGGCCGCGACAGCTTCAAGTTAGGCGCGGGCGACTATCACTCGCATCGCATGCTCACGTTGGAGCGAGTTACGTTAAGGTTGCGTGCAGTTTGACTGCTGTACAGCGTGAAACTCGCCATGACCAAATTGTAGTCAAGGCACGGACCTATTTTTATGTGGCGGATAGGTTCCGCGGCCGACTGCGCGCTGGACTGCGTGAGGTCCGCGACCAGATAAGGTACAAGGGCACCGCCGGAGACACGAAACAGTAGGCCTTCGTTAGGTTCCTCCAGTTTATTTGGCAGAAGATCAAGCAATCGATACTCTTTTTCGCTCTCATATGCAGCGCTCTTCAACGCAGAGCGAATTATCGCAAGGTAACTCGCTAGTTTTCTTACCAAAGCATCAAGGCGTATTTCATCGAACCGGGCAGCAAGTAGTGCGGTGCGAAACACGTGAAGCATGTCTTGGATAAACTCTCGCTGCTCGCCTTCATCATATACAACGCGCATAGGATCATGCTCTGTCTTTGCCGAAGAGTGTCGAACTCGACGCCGACGGCGACGCCGCGGCCGTTACGGCAGTATGCTCGCCACTGTGGCAGTAGGTCTCCATCGGCAGAGAGTGAAACGGCGTACGTATCAAGTTCAGCTATGCCCTTCCTCAGGCCTTGAAGGCTGAGGTGACGATCTTGATTGAGAACATCATCGAGTAGATGCTTACCGTATTCTGCTTCGGACGGATCGTTCGAGTAGCGTAGATTCGAACCCCACAGTTTCCCGGTTTCGATGATTTTCAATGCGGCGGCAAGTGAAGTGTAGTGATACACAATCGGAGGCACTGGTGGTACGTCACGATAATTCGCTAGGACGGCATCGGCGGCAGCCTCAATAGTCATCAGCTCGTCATCTAGGGATGTAACGTCGCTCATACGCGAAATTGTAGCCCAGACTGTTAACGTTCCTATCTGCTCGTCACAGCCGGAGAGGCGCAGCGAGGCTTACGGAACGCGCCGACTGGCGTAACGAGCGGTCTGTGCGAGAACTTACTCCGTTAACGGCGAACGGCGATTCATGTCACGCAGTCATGTTGGCCGGCGGAGCTGATGTAACAGGAGCCTGCGTCGTTCCTTCGCCCGCGATTCTGCGATATAAGTGCCGTTTCGCTCCGGCCAACTCGTCATTAACCCGCTACCCTAGAGCGATTCCTTCTCCCTCCCTCCCCCCTCCCCGAAATCCCCTCCCCCACCGCCCGCACGCACTGCGCCTTTCGCCCCCCACGAATCAGGTGAGCGTTCGCCGGATCGCAGGCGAATTTCTCGGCGGCGTGACAGAGCTCCAAAGCTCGCTCGTGCATGTGCGCCATTTCCATCCTGGCCATCACCATCACCAGGGCCCCGGCCGGTGGCAAGTGATTGCAGGCCGGAGATCACGGCGTAATCAGGATTATCCGCCGGAATGCCGCCGGGGGGCATCGAACGACCTTCGCTTTTGCCGTGTGCGCGGAGGTAGTTGTCGATTCGGGGGATCAACCTTTGCACAACCGCCACCGTCTCCAGAACGGCCTGTACATCGAGCTTCTGTTCCATTGTGGCCCCCTTCTATGCCTCCGCGGTGGATAGAGTGCCGAAGGAGGACAACAGTACTTTGCGTACGTTCCGCGGCTGCCCCACCCTCCACGCGCACCGCCGCCCCGCCACCAGCCGGTCGCGCGCGATCCGTTGGATGCAGACCTGGTCGCTTTGATTGCCGCCGTAGACGTGGAAGGCGCGGAGGTCTTCGCCCACGTACAAGCCGACGTGGCCGTAAAGGGCGGACTTGTGTGTCGCCGGATCGAGGACGTTGCGCCGGAACACGAGCACGTCGCCGAGCATCGGCTCCGGCGCGGCGGTTCCCCACGTCTTCCATGACAGGGCCCAGAGCGGGGTGGCGGGCGGCGGGTAGCCTGCGCGTTGGGCGCAGAGGGCCAGGAAGAGGCCGCACCATGCGGTCGCGTCGTGCCGGTAATCGCGTAGACCCAGCTCGCGCGCCCAGGCGAGGATCGTCGGGTTGTCGTGGTTGCCCGCCGCTTCGACGACGCCGAAGTGGCGCAGCGCTTCTTTGAGAAGGCGCGGGCCTGCTTCTCGTTCGAGCCAGGCGTAGGGGCCGAGGTTCTTCATCTGTGCTCCGCAACAGCTGCGGCCCGGCGGGATCGGACCATCGGGCCTTGCCAACCAACAGAAAGGACAGAGCATGACAACCGGCGCTACACCTCCAGTCGAATTCGCATCATGACGATCACCTCCTCACCAGGTTGCAGCCGAACAGCGTGTTCGGCGGGACGTTCTCCCCTTTCCAGCCGAGGGTGAAAAACTTCGCCGGCGCGGCGTACGCCATCAGCTCCGGCGGCGACATCGGCGCGCCCGCGGGGCCGGACGCCGCGGCGATCGACGTATCCGACAGCTCTTCCGGCAGGTGCACCACGATCTCGACGCGGGGCACCGGACGGTCGGCGCGCGTGGCGCACGTGAGCAGTTCGTCCTGGCCCTTCGAGACCAGGCATAAGACGCCGGCCACCGCGTCACGCACGCGAAGCGTCACCGGCGAGCGCCGGTCTCCCGCGACGATCGGATCGCGAAAGAACAGCAGGTATTCGCGGGCCTCGCCGGAGTCATCGGGGATCGGCACGAGGTCGAATTCGACCGCGGAAACGTGACGGTCGAAGACCTCGCATTGGCTCTTCTGCAGCTCCGGCGCGGCGGCCGGCGTCAACTTGATGCGATAGCAGTGGATCGGCTGTTCGCTGGCGCGAAAGACGATCTCGTGGCGGATGTCGTCCGGCCCCCGCCTCCCGGCCCGGGCCTGCGATGCGCCGGTGACGATCATCCGCACGGACAGCACTTCGAACCGCACCGGCTCGTGCTGGCGCTCGTACATCGTCCGCAGCACGCCGGTGACGTCGCTGAGGCGGCGCTGCGGAAACGCGGTCGTGCCGGCGGGACGGTTGGCGCGCTCGACGTAGTCGCGGAAGAACTTTTCGGCGAGCAGCCGCGTCTCGCGGTATTCGGCGCCGAGGCCCGCGTCGAACGCGCGGCGGAAGTCGAACGACCCTGCCTCGGTATGGATGACGAAGTTGTTGGCGCCGAGCTCCGACCGCGCGCGCATCACCGAGGCGTTCATCGCCGTTTCGAGCAACGCGCCGGTGAAGGCCGCGAAGCTGTTCAGCGGCGCGCGCGGGCGCGAGGCGCTGAAGGTGATGCCGACGATCTCGCCATCCGCGGGGGCATTCGTCAGCTCCTCGGCCGGGAGGTTCTCACAGATGCCGCCGTCGACGACGACGCGACTGTTGCCGTGCGCGGGCGAGGGCGCGGTGCGGAAGAAGAACGGGATCCCCGCCGAATCCATGATGCAGCTGACGAGCGGCTCGCCCGGCGCGTCGTAGACGCACGGCCGCATGTTCGTCAGATCGGAAGCGACGACGATCAGGGGGATGTCGAGATCGCCGATCGTCTCCCGTTCGCCGAGAAGCTTCGTCAGCCAGCGCCGCAGCGGAGCGGCGTTCCAGAACGGCCGGCGCGTGACGAGCTTCCAGGCCCAGCGCGCCACACCTGCCGCGGGGAAGGCGCGCAGCAACGCGTCACGATCGGATTCGAAGGCGTCGCGCGCGCGGCGCATGTCGACGCCGGCGGCGTAAAGCGCTCCGGCGATCGCACCCGCCGAGGTGCCGGCGATGCGCGTCACGCGCAGCAGGCCCTCGCGCTCGAGCGACTGCACCGATTCCAGGGCAGCGAGGAGATAGGTGATCTTCGCGCCGCCGCCCTGAATTGCGAGTTGGATGGGAATGGTCATGATCGTCTCTCCCTCGGGAGGGGCGGCGCGCCGCCCCTCCCTCGGAAAACTCACAGGTCCTTGCCTGCCTTGAACTGCGCCTTGACCGGACGCGACGCCGTTTTCGCCGGCGAAGCGGTGGGGACCTCTTTGGTGCGGCCGGTGGACGAGCTCTTCGCAGGTTCCTGCGAGATGGGTTGACCGGTGGACTTCTTCGGGACTTCCTGTTTTTTCGTAGACATACGTTTCTCCTTTCTTCAGATCAGCTTGAATCCGACGAGACGGTTGACGACGGTGCCGGCGGCATGCGCCGCGGCATCGACGGCTTCATGCGCGATGAGGACGCCGAGGCCTTCGACGGTGCGCACCACGCTCATGGCGGTGTTGCGCTGCATCTCGACGAACTGGAAGGCGCGGTCGGCGTCGATCACGCCGTCTGCGTGCAGCTGGCGCACGTCCTCGATCGTCTGGGCGAGCTTGCGCAGCTCCGGCTCCGCGACGGCGCGAATGGTGGACCAGCGCTCGCCGATGGCATGGCGGACGCCGTGAATCATGGTGTTGGTCAGGGAACTGACATCGATGTTCATCTCAGCTCTCCTTTCGCTTCTTCGCGGTCTCGAGCTGCACGAGCATCCGGAACTGCGTGTCGAACAGCGTGCGGACGACGCCGAGCTCGTCACGCGAGATCCCTTTGGCGTGCATCGCCTCGAGTTTCTCGACGTTCTGCCCGATGAGATCGAGCGACTCGACGGTGAGACCGTTTCCTCGCTCCTGCGAAGCGGCATCGCGCAACGTCCGGATGTCGCCGCGCACCTCCTCGTAGAAGGCGACGTTCTGGTCGTACTCGCCCGCCGGAGTGCCGACGGTCTGTTCGAGACCGGTCAGGAATCGATCGACCTTCTGCTGCAGCTCCGTCGCGCCGTGGTCGACCACCGGGTTGTACTCGGCGATGAAATAGCCCGAGCAACCGGCGATGGATGCGGCGGCGGCGAGGAGCAGGGCTTTGGCGCGCTTACGCACGGCCGCCTCCTTCCTTCGGAGGTGCCGTCGGGGAGACCGCCGGCGTCGGCGTCGGCGTCGGGGGTGCCGTCGTCGGCTGCGCGGCTTGAGTCTTGGGCCGGCCGCGTCCGAGCGCTTCCTTGATGTTGGCCAGGTGCGGCACGAGCAGTTCCCGGTCGCCGGGGCTGTTCATGCCGCGGCCAATCTTGTAGGCCTTGAGCGCCTGCGCGCCGGCTTCGGCGCGAGCGTTCTCCACGGCCTGGCGCGCTCCGCGCGACATCAGCTCTACGTTGTCCGCGAACGGACGGTAGGCATTGGTGAAGTTGATGGCGTCGCGAAGCTGTGCGCCCGTGACCTCGGCGGCCTTGCTCAACCGCTCCGAGGCATCGAGCGCCGCGGCGACCGCGTTCAGGAACCGGTCGGATAGCGCGGCGGCGATGCCGATCCGGCGGCGGTGCTTCAGGCCGGCAAAGCCGTAACCGCGAATGGACTCCATGACCGTGCGAATCGTCGCCAGGACGCCCTGCGCGGCCGTTTCATGGGAAATGGGGGTTTCTGTGACATTGGACATTGGTTTACCTTCCTTTCTTTTTTTCTCTCGATCCTTTGGTTCTCTCGATCACCCCTGCGCAGAGATGCTTTCCTCACCGTCTCGCGGCCCACTCCGCAGTCACGGTGAGGATGGGAGCAATATGGCGAAGCTTGCTATAACAGTCAATAGCGAGCGCGACCGAAAAATGGTTGCCCTACCATTTCTTTCTGTTACATTCCTGTAAACACCGCACACCGCCGTGCGCCTGACGGATCCAGTACCGATCGCAATGGTCGGGCGATCCCGTCGAAATGGTAGGGCTTCCATAAAAAAGTGCTCTCCCGTTCGCACGCAAATGGATCGGAGTGCGCAGCGAAGTGGTCGATGCTTCGGGAGTAAATGCGGGAACCTCAAGAAATATATGGGTGTTACTGCTCGCGATCACGCACGTTCGATCAGGACTCGATGACGCGCACACGTGAGCGAAAAAGTCGTCGCACGGAGCCAAAATGGGGGTGGAACCGCCCGAAAATGGTCGAGGTTCCATTTAAAAATGGTCGGCCCACCATTGAGCTGTGGTGGGGCGACCATTTCGGCCCGATCCGCGATCATTCAGGAGATGGAGACGCGATCACCTCGTCATGGACCAGCGACCATTGGCGGGATGCGTATGCTCCGTATGCTGATTGACCCCAATCATTTGACTGATGCGAACGCCTCCATCGGCTGATGGGCTGCAATATTGGTCCAAATTCAGACTGCGTCAGCAGTCCACAACGCTGAATCGTGCTATTCTTTGCAGGTGATCAGTCGACGGTTCCGCGACCTTCGAGAGAGTCAACGGAAGACCCAGCGTGAAGTAGCGGAGGGGGGCGGTTTCCCGCGCAGCCAGCTGCAGCTGCTCGAGCGCGGCGGAAATGTGACCCTGGCGACGATCCAGAAGGCGATCTCGCAACTCGACGGCATGCGGCTCGAGATCGTCCCCGCGGACCTCGACGTCGAGGAAGTGCAACACGCCGCCGTCCAACTGCGCGAAGTCGCGATGCAACTCCTGGCCGTCTCGGACCGTTTCCTTCAAGCAGTCGGAAGCGCGCCTCCCCCGCCCGCGCCCGCCGCCGCCGAGGGGCCGTCACCGGGCGGAGGCGGCGCGACGCGCCACGAGCCCGGAGTCGATCCCGCGCTGCTCGACCGGCTGGAGAAGGAGCTGGACGAAGCCCAGCGCGCGCGGAAGGGGAAACCGGCAGACGAGCACTGAGGGATCAACAGCTGGAAAACCGGGAGCCGAATGGCCCCAAACGTCGAGCCCACGACCAAGACGTTCCCGGGAAAGTTAGCTCGAGAAGGTAGGGGAATCCTGCTTCGCGTCACTCCATAGGTATGGATGATTACGTTGCCGAAGAAGGCTACGTATGTCGATTCGACCTAACAACGCGAACTTTCAGCATTCACTTCAACTGAGTTCATCCGGAGGAGCTGATGGCGCTCCAGGATCGAGATTATCTGGCTCTGGATGGATTGAGCATCCTCGGCGACCCGCGTCCGTCGCCGTTGCAGCCAGTGATCGAGGACGGTATTCATCTCCGCTGGGCGTTCGGCGCGAAGAGAGCGTTCCCGCTGCATGGCTACCACCTCTTTCGCCGCGGATACGGCGAGCCGGGGGAGCACTGCCTCTCGCGGTACTTCGCCAATCTCCCGATCGGAGGATCGGGCAGGCAGACGCTCGATACACCGTTCGGTCAGTTTTCAACGGCGGAAATCGTCGCCACCGACGACTTCGAGCCGCGTGCCTGTTCGGAGCTCAGTCTCACGAACGGGGCGTTGCGTTTCGACCTTCCCCTCGGGATGGCGGCCTCGCGCGTCGTGGCAAAGATCGGAATCCTGCCGTCGACACCGTCCGAAACGGTGGACCAGATCAACTTCCGCACATGGCCTCCAGGCGACGTTCCGAATCCGCTCGATGCGCAGGGATTCCGGTTCCAGGAGTTTCGTCCCGGTGCCGGGTTACCGTCGATTCGTGTCCTGTCCACCTTTCTAGGAGTCGGCCTCGAGTGCAACCTGCAACTGGTCATCACGCTGCCGCGGCCGGCATTCGACGGGGTCGTGGCCATGTCGCAAACCGGCGGCTTGACGGTGGCGATGACGTTTCATCGCGAGGACAACTCGGTCATTTCCTCGATAGCTTTTGGCGGTCCAGCAGGTGGCTTCGCGAGCGACATCAGTAATGGCACCACCCGCATCGTCATCGACGCCTCCGGCGCCGGAGCGCTGCTCCACCAGATCGTAGCCAAGAGCCGGGAAACCGAGGCCACGATCTTCTTTTCCGCGATTCATGGTGACAAGACCAGCACGCCGGTCGTCGTACACGGCGCCTTCGGCAGCATCGCCACCGCTGATGTGACAGCGAACGAGATCACTGCGGTCGCGATCGACTCCGGCGATAGTGGCGCGGCGCTGGTGGACCTCTGCTTCTGGCCGGCCGCGATTCCGATCCTTCCCGTCGAGAGTGACGACATTCCCCTCATACGGCGACGTCCATCCGGCTCCCCTCCCGTCCGCGAGCCGGGGCCGTGGACGATGGTGCAGAACTTCCCCTATCCGCTGCGGTTGCCGATCACGCACCCGCGCTATCCCGCCGCGACGGGGAGTGAATCGCTCGCCGCCAACCGCACGCAGGCGGCGCAGCGCATTCGTTACGGCACGGTCAATGATGCACTGTCGGCACAGCCGGCCACGCCGGGCAGCGGCACGCTCACTCTCCTTCCCGGTTCCGCGTTGGCGAAGGGAAGCGGAACGGCCTGGGACGAATCGCTCGTGGGACGAGTCCTCTATCCGGCATCGACCGACACCGCCTTCGCGATCATGGCCGTGACCGCGCCCGATCGCATGATCCTCAGCCGTCCTTACACAGGCGGGACGCAGCTTTCAAACGTCGCCTACGCCTTCTCCGCCGAGGACTTCTTCGGGCAACTGCACGACCAGCTGGGAGCGCTGCTGAGCGAACCGCTCGGCATGCGCGCCGCGACGATGCCGCCCGCGCTCGAGTCCGACCCGGCCCGGAAAGTGATTCTCACCAATGGCAGCGCCGTGGTGCAGGGACAGGGGACGGCCTGGAGCCGTGACCTCGAGGGATTGCTCCTCGAGGTCGGCACCAACCGCGATCTCTACCGCATCAACTCCATCAATCCCGCCAATCAGCAGCTGACGCTCCACGCGCCGTACGCTGGAACGAGCGCGACCACCGTCTATCGCATCGTCTCGCGCAGTCCGAACAATCGCATCGAATCGGAGCCGGCCTTGAGCATCCCGCCGCTCGATCTCCTCGAGCTGGCCTCGCTCTCTCCGGCGTACGCCCAGATCCTTGGCCTCTACTGGAACGACCGCTCCGCGGAGGCGAAGGCGACGTACGACTACATCGTCATCGCCGACCACGACGGTCGTTTCCACGGCGATGGCCAGACGGCGCTGCGCTGGCTCAACGGATCCCCCGATTTCGCCGGTGACGGCGTCGACGGCGCGCAATTGGCCGCTTCCATCACGCACACCGGGTCGGGCGCCCTGCCGCCACCGGCTGCGCTGCGCGTGTTCGCGCTGCCGGCGGGGCGTCCCCGGCAAACCCTCGATCGCTCCGATCTGGCCGACAGCGAGGCGGGCCTCTCCATCACCGATCTCACGAGCTGGCCGTCGCTCCCGGCGGCGCAGCAGCCGCTGCTCCTCGATGTGTGGCGGCTCAGTCACGGCACGCAGACGCCGGCCGCATCGCCGCCGGCTCCCGCGGCGTACACGCAGCCGATCGACCGCTTCGCCCCGAGCGGCCGCCCTGCCGCGTCGCTCGCTCCTCGGCCGCAGGGCTGGCCCGATCCCGCATCGATCCACTACCTCGATCCCGGCAACGACGGCCTGGATATCGGCTGGTACTCGTACCGCCTCAGCGCCATCGATCTGTGGGGACGTTTCAGCGCCTTGTCGCCGCCGATTCCTTGGGTCGCCGCCTCCGGCGCACAGCTCCACTCCTACGCCGTTCACCTCGAAGACACCACACCGCCCCCGCCGCCCACCGACGTCCTGGCCTGGGTGCTCGAGCCGGAGACGGTCAAGGATCCGGCGCGGATTCGCGACGCTGCCTATCTGCAGTGGCGCCAGAACATCGGTCCCAACACGCTCGGACTTCGCCTGCGCTGGCGATGGCCGTGGTCGCATGCACTGCGTGCCCCCGACCTCGCCGAGTTCCGTATCTACGCGCAGTCGACGCCGCTGAACGCGCGCTTTCACCACATCGTCTCCGTTTCGCCGGCAACGAGCGATCCGACGCGCAGCGACGTCGTCTTCGGCGCGGCCGACAACGCGCCGAACGACGCTTACGTCCAAGCGCTGCTGCAGGTCGACGACCGCGCCTATCCGATCGAGGCCAGCAGCGGCAGCAGCGCCTTGCACCTGCGGGTGCGGAACGGCGGCCCACTTCACAATGAAGCACCGGCGGCCGATCGCGACGCAACCATCGTCCTGCCGGTCGGGCATCCGTTGCATCGCGATCTCTTCGATCCGCTCCTGTGGGAGCGCTGGCTCGCCGCCGTGCAACAGACGTCGCCGCCGAACGCCTCCGTCACCTACGGCGTCGACGGGCTCGAAGACCCGAGCATCGTCACGTACGAAGATCAGAACAATCCCCTTCAGGGGCAGTCGGCTGCGTGGAATCAGTCGGCCGTCACGATCCACGATCTGCCGTCCGGCTCCGTCCTGATTGACGTCCGTCCTGGCATCGACGTGATCGCCCTGGCGTCGGACGTGCCGCCGCTGTACGCGGTACTGGAGATCGATTCGGTCGATGCGACGGCCGGCGCGGTCCGTCCGGTGATGCCGGCGCCGAGCTGGCTGGCCTCGGGGACCTATCGCTGGTCGATCGGCCCGGCGGAGCGGCTGTTGTGGGGAACGGCCGGGCGATGGAACGCGGCCGCGCGTGCCATCGATCTGCCGCGCCAGCCCGATCTCAGCCGCGTGCGCCCGAACATCGACCGGATCTACCTGCGCGTCGGTGCCGCGTCGACACCGGAGATCCTCGATCACTTCTTCGACATCGCCGCCGTCGACGCCGTCACCCGCCGCCTCGTTCTCAACGGGAAGCTCGCCCTGCTCACCGACGGCGCGCTCTACGAATGGCGCGTCGGCACGCCGTCGCGCGTGTACGAGATCTTTCTCCCGGCGTCGGCGTCGGATGACGACCCCAAGGTCGGCACCTGGCTGGCGCCGTCGCTCGCTGAACCGGTCGTCTACGCCACGCTCGGCGTCAGCGCGGCCGACAAGCGAACGGAGCGCCCCGACCGGCGCCCGAACCGCACACCCGCACGCCCCGGCAACGAGGGCGTGCTCGCATCGCCGGCGACGATCTTCCGCGTGCAGCGCGAGATCCCCGACCCGCCGGCCGAAGTGAGCTGGGCCACGTCGAGACTGACGGCGACGCGCGCCGGGTACGCCGGCAAGTCGCGCTTCACGGTGCGCTGGACGAAGCCGCCCGCCGCCATGCGTCCGCATTACAGGGCCGTCATCTTCCGGGCCATGGACCAGACGCTGTTCCTCACCGATTGGGAGGGTCAGCGCCCGCCGTTGGCGCTGACCACGGCCGACCCCGCCTTCCCGGCAGCCTGGCCCGGCGCGCGGAAGACGCAGACGGCAAACGAGCTCGCCGCCGCGCAGGCGCTGTGGACGGCGGCGGCAACGTTCGCCGATGCCGAGCCGCACTACGCCGCGCTGAGCGACGACGCCGTCTCGGTGCTCGCGAACCTTCCCGGCAACGGGGAGGCGTTCGCGCAGATCACAATCGACGCGCTGAGCCTCGCCGACCCAGCGCAGGACGACCGCCTCGGTCCCGACGACGACCCGGCCACGTTTCCCGGTCCCAGTGCGAATCTCAATGCGTGGCTTGATACGCTCGACGGCCTTTCCCGGAACCGTTACCTCTACAAGGTCGCCTTCGTCGACTCCGCGCACAATCGCGGGCCGCTGGGCAACTCGACACCGCCGGTCTATCTGCCGAGAGTCGTTCCGCCTCGGACGCCGGTGATTACGAAGGTCGTGGGTGGGGAGCGGGAGGTCACCATTCAGTTCGCCCTGAACCGCGAGCCGGACCTTGCGGAGTACCGCATCTATGCCACCGACGACGAAGTCAAGTCGCGTGACGTTCGACTGATGCAGAAAGTCGGGACGTTGCTTCAATCGAGCATTGCGCCGAACGCGGCGTCTGCGGAATTCGCCGACGACGGAAATCTGATTGGCCGCCGTCGCTACTTCTATCGGCTCACGGCCGTAGACCTGTCAGGCAATGAATCGGAGCCGACTGCCGCACATGTCGGCGTGGCGGTAGACACGACGGTGCCCAGAGCGGAATGGACGGTCCAGACGTGGCTCCTGCGCCGGGTGTCAGATGGTGCGCTGATCGAGTGGCCGGCGGACGGAATCATTCCTCAAGGTCATCAGTCGGTTGTCCTCCTCGGCTGGGAATCCGAGGTGGCATCACCTCTCTTCGTCATCAGCCGCCGCTCGCTCAATGAACCAGCTTGGACGGAACAGATACGGGGCGAGGCCGCTGCGTTCACCGGAGACAATTCGGGCCAGTTTCGCTGGCTGGACTCGGACGTCGACCCCTCGCGAGTCGACCAATACCTCATGCGCGTGCGATCCCCGGCCGGCGTCTGGTCCATCACCTCGTATGTCATGGAGATCGCACCGCCGCCGTCATGACGATAGGAGTCATTGTGCCATCGAGCCATCCAGGTTGTTACAAGACAAACTTCTACCTGCCGATCATTGCGGCGGCGCCGCCCGGCGATGCGGAGACCTGGTATGCGGGGCTGCCCGTCACCATCGCGGCGGCACCAGAGACGGCACCGGATGGTCTGCGCATCACGGCCACATATCCGTCAAACATGCCAGTCATACAAATGGCGGGCGATCCGCCCGCGGCCGTGCCCTTCTCGACCGTCTTCGCCATGACCGGCGGTTTCGTGAGTTTCTACAGCGACTCGACTCCGTTCACGCTGCCCGGAGGACAAGTGCTGCCCGCGTCATCGTCATCAGGCGATCTCGGTGCGATCGTGCTCACGATTTGGGGCGCCGACTTCGGGCAGTTGAACAAAGGCCTGGCGCCTGAGCTGGGACGCCCGGTCGCAATTCTCTATCGCGGCCTCGACAAGAACGCCGTGAGCAAGGCATTGGAAGGTGAAGTCGGGAAAATGCCGAAGCGCGCACTCGTCCAGTCGTGGAAGGACGGCGGCGGGCAGGGCACGGAGCCGGATCAGGCGACGCTGAAGCAACTGCACCTGGCGCGGATCCTCGCTGGGAGCGGATCGGTCTTCGTCAATGGGGGCACCCCGCTCGGAGAGGCGGTGACAGCGCTGTCGGGAAGCGACACGAATGCCGAGTTCGTGCTTCATTCGTACGAAGTCGATGCGGCGGGCAACGCGGTATTCGTTCCGCCATCGTCGCTCATCGTCGCCGTGGGAGGTGGACATGTCTGACGGCGAACGCTGGAAGGGCCATCCACTCCAGACGCTGCTGAATGCACCGCGAAATGTGCAGTTCAACGTTGGTTTCCGCGTTTATCAAACATCCTATCCGTCCGCTCCTCTCTACGACAGCGTCAAAAATATCGGCGTGGGCGTCACCGCATATCTGCAGAATCCGGGCGAAGCGCGCGTGCTGGCCTTCACGGCAGTGACCGACCAGAACGGCAAGCTCCCCGTTACCACCGTTTCTATCGCTCCGGCATCGGCCGTCATCTTTGTTTGTCACGTCAAAGACAAGACTCTGGCAAACATCGCGTTTGAAGAGGATATCGATACCGACGCCGCGTCGATGCTCGAAGCGGCATCGAGCGGCACATTCAATCGGTCTTATGAGCTGAGAAGTCGCATCTACCCCAAATACGCCGATTTCTTTCGTTTTCTGCAGATTTACGACAAAGAGAGCATTCTGGGCAATTCGTCGATCGGTATAGCCGCGTACGTAACAGACGACAACACGCTCGTGAAGACGCTGAGCGAATTCGAGTTGTCGTATCGCGACGCGAACTTCAACGTCATGTTCGAAGGCGATTCGTGGTTTCACTACCCACCCAACGATAAGATCGATCAGGATCTGTACGCCAGTCTCAAGGCGAAGCTGCAGGAGACTTTCAAGCCCGGCGATTCAACACCAAAGCGTCGGTGTCAGAGTGTAGCTTTCCAGCATTTCGGCGACACGTCAGACCAGATGTTCAGCCTCGATCCCGGGCCTGGCGGCGATGCCGATGAGCACACTCAGTTTCACTATACGAAGCGATGTCTCAACTCTTATCAATTCGAGCTCATCGTCTTGAGCTCTGGCGGAAATGACATCGGAGAGCCGGGGATCTCGGCTCATAAGAAGAAAGATGACGATGTGGCGACGTACCGAAAGTACATCGTCCCGGATCCTGCTGTCGCCCAGGATCATTACTATGACTTCCGCTATTTCGACCCTTATGAGGCCGTCAAGGAGAGCAGTTCGACAGCAACGGACCGGGCCGAAAGACTTCAGGGCAACGCAGGTTATTGGCTGAAGCGGTCATTCCCGATTCTTTTGAAGAATCACCTGTGGTCGTTGTATCTGGACGGCAAGGAGAAATCCGATCAACAGACACAGGTCGACCTCGAGCCCGAGCTCACCACCCTGTTGGGCCTGTCCCCGACGGACTACAACGACCTCGGTAAATCACTGGCGAAAGCCGCCGATAAGGCATTGGCGTTCCCCGACCCCGCCACGGATCCGAGTGTCGATTTTCCGAACATGGCGCTCACCAATAGTCTAGCCAACCAGGTTCTCGATAAGATTTTCGTCAAAGAGCGCTTCAAGGAGCGATTCGACGACATCCGTGCCAACATGGTCCGATTCCTGGACCACGTGGCGCAGACGCAGGACACGACCAAACTCCTCGTACTGTGTCACACGTATTGCTACGCGATCTTTACGGACGGCCCGACCGATTACTTCAAACAGCGCGGGCCGTGGTTCCACAACCGGCTGCGCCAGGCCAGAATCGCCCATCCACTCGCTCAGTCCGTGGCGATCAAGTACCTGATCGACTATTTTCGCTGGAACGTGCTCGAGGATTTGAAAAACACCTATGGGCCCTGGTTCGATTACTACGATGCGAGGCAACTCAATAGAAAGTCGGGGGATTGGATGGACGAGATTCACCTGACGACTACCGGTTTCGAGAGAGTCGCCTCCGGTCTGATGCAGACAATCAAAACCAAGTTCGGCGCAGATTTCCAATGAGTACCTTCGCCTTTGCGCCGTTGCGACGAACCCTGCCCTGCTGGGCAGTGGGTGCCTTTGGCGATCAGGCCGCGCTGCTCGACGAGATCGGCGTCATTGACTTCCATGTTCTGCACGACGAGCCGCGGCTCGCGTTCACCGGAACCCTCGCCTGGCTCAGAGAGCTCGAGTTTCCGCTTCCCGCGTTGGACGCCGTGCACGTAGCGCTCCTGAGCGCGAATGGCTTTACACAGATTCCATTCGAGGTGAAGGTCAGCCCCAACGTCGAGGTCCGTCTCGCCGGTCTCGATGCGAGTCTTCGTATCAGCTCACCATTTCTGAGGGCGATGAAGAAGGTCGGAGCGGATTGGGTGCCGCTCCTCGATTCGCTCGGCAATCCCGCACCGGTGACGATTGAGTTGGTCGGAGTCGCGGTCACCGTCGACGCCAGTCTGAATGTCAGTTTGGATTGGGGCCCGTCCGGCGCGCCGACGCTTTCAGTCACGCCGGTCGCGATCGGCGACACGGGCATCGTCCTCGAGATGAGCGATGTCCACCTCTATCTCTCCGACCAGCAGACCCCGCCCCCCGGTGCTGGGGTCGGTTTCAAAGGCGTCGCGATCCAATCTGCAATCTTGCACTTGTCAGGAGGGATCGGCGTCAACCACGCACCCGACTCCTTCACGTTCACGGATCTCCTCATCGGCTCTTCGGGCTTCAATGGCCGGATCGAGGCATCCTGGACGTCCACGTACGACACGGGCTCCGGGGCATTCTCCGGAAGCGGTGCTGGCACGATCTTCGGTCTCGAGTTCGGGCTCCAATCCCTCGATTTCACCTTTCAGCAGAACGTGCCGACCAGCGCCTCACTGAAGGGCGCGATCAAGCTTCCTTTCTTCGACGAGGTCGTCGACGTCGACATCTCCTTCGACGCCAGCGGCAAAATCCACGTCGGCCTCGACTCGCCGGACGGCCTCAAGACCGTCACCAAGCCCGGCGTCGTGACGATGGCCCTCGACAGCATCGCCTTCGACTTCGCCGACGGCGTCTTTACCGCCAAACTCGCCGGCAAGATCACCCCCCTCGCCGGTGCCGCCAGCGGTCTCAAATGGCCCACCTTCGATGTCCAGGAGCTCTCCATCAACTCCAAAGGGGAGGCGACGATCAAGGGGGGGTGGATCAACCTCCCGAAGGCGCAGACGCTCAACCTCTTTCTCTTCAAGCTCGAGATCACGAAGTTCGGGCTCGGGCGGACGGAGGCGGGCGAGAAATACCTCGCTTTCAGCGGGGGACTCGACCTCGTCAAGGGCATTCCCGCCGGCGCCAGTGTGGATGGCCTGCGCATCACGTGGAAAGAGGGAGACGCGCCGCGCATCAGCATGAAGGGCGTCGGCGTCGAGTACCACATCCCCGGCACGCTCGACTTCAAGGGCGAGGTCAGCTACGAGGAGCCGCCGGGCGGCAGCAACCTGCACGCCTTCACCGGCAGCCTCACCCTCAACCTCCCGAAGCTCAACAAGCTCGCCGTCGACGGGAAAGTCGTCTTCGGCTCCGATCTCGATGCGGCCGGGAAGCGCTTCAAATACTTCGCCATCTATCTCGAAGGAGAATTCGGCAAAGGCATTCCTCTCTGGAGCACGGGAATGTCCCTCTATGGCATCGCCGGCCTCTTCGCCGTCAATTACGCACCCGACAAGCCGGACGAGTGGATGTGGTACTCCATCGACCATAGCAAGAGCTGGTTCCACAAGCCGCAGATCGGCGTGACGGATCTCCTGCACAAATGGGCCCCGGAGCCGGGCGCGCTTGCTCTCGGCGCGGGAGCGCTCATCGCCACGAACAGTGACAACGGGTATCTCTTCAACGGCAAATTCCTCCTGCTGCTCCTCTTTCCCGGCCCGGTCTTCATGCTGGACGGCCGCTGCAACTTCCTCAAGACGCGCGCGAAGCAGAAGGACTCCGAAGAGCCCGATTTTCACGCCCTCATCGTCCTCGACGCGAAAGCGGGCTACTTCCTCATCGGCCTCGATGCGAAGTGGAAGTACAACAAGGAAACGGGAAAGCTTGCGGAGATCGCCGGCAGCGCCGAGGCGTTCTTCGACCTAAACCATCCGCTGAACTGGCACCTCTACATCGGCAAGAGGGATCCTCTCGAGCAGCGCATCCGAGCCACGTTCGCCGGCCTCTTTACGGCCAACGGCTACTTCATGCTCGATCCTCACCGGCTCGCCGTCGGCGTCTGGATCGGGAAGAAGGATCACTACGGCTTCGGCCCCGTCAGCGCCGACCTCGAGGCGTGGCTCGACGCGAACGCCGCGTTGAGCTTCCAACCCGCGCAGTTCCACGCGGACCTCTGGCTGCACGGTCTTCTGGCCGTCAAGGTCTTCAAGTTCCGGCTCGGCATCGGCCTCGACGCCCGTCTCGACGCCGACATCTTCAAGCCATTCCACATCCTCGGCACGCTGAGCATCGTCATCTCGACGAGGTTCAAGGACTTCAAATTCGACGTGCGCCTGGAGTGGGGCCCGCAGCCGGTGCGCCCGGAGATACCGGGTGCCTACAAGGACGCCGGGATCGGACATCTCAAGTCGACGGTGGAGTGGGCGCTGCTCGAGGGAGCCGCGGCGCCAACGGTGCCGGTCGACTGCCGTCCCTACATCACCTTCGAGAATCCCGTGCACGATCTCGCCGGCGTCGGTGTCAACCCGGCACCCGACCCCGGGTGGGTCATCATCGGCGATCCTTCCAGCGGCCAGGGCTCGGCGAAAGTGCACTACAAGCTCCAGGAGATCGCGCTCTATCGCGGCACGCAGCCGGTGGCCGGCAAGTCGACGCTGGGACACAGCTTCCCACGCCCGCTGTACGGTTCCTGGGCAGCGGCTCCGTCGAATGCCGGCGCCGGCGGTGCCGCGGCCGGCCAGAACCGCCTCATGATCTGGGCGAAGACGCCGTTCGATCTGACGGACGACAGCGCGAGCTGGAATCCGTGGATCGGGGACAACGTGCCGGATTACCCGTGCCCCATCGTCGCCGAGGAGAAGGTCTGCATCGACTGGGAGCGGTTCAATGTGGACACGCCGGTGGCATCGCCGTGGAGCGATCCGAACGAGCCGAGGATCGTGGTGAGCTGGGACGACGGACGGCATCCCGTCGCCGCCCTCCCGCGCCCCGTCGGCGGGCTGCACAAAGGCATCCACTTTCCCGGACCGCAAAAAACTCCGACGGCCTCCGTCTATGTCGCGGATCAGTCGAGCAACGACATTTCCACCATCGACGCGACCACGAACCAGGTCCGTGGGCCGGCGCTCCCCGTCGGAAGATGGCCGTTTCGCATCGCCATCACGCCTGACGGCTCGACGATCGTGGTTCTGAATCGCGGCGACGCAACGCTGGTCACGATTGACGCGGCCACGCACGCGATCGTCGGCGCCCCGATTCCCGTACGGCCCGAGCCGGCCGGTCTTGCGATCCATCCGAACGGCACCAGGATTTACGTGACCAGCTACGGCTCGAAATTCGTCTGTGTCGTCGACCTCGGCCTTCGCAGAGTGATCCGGGAAATCGCCATGCCCGACCGCCCGTACGCGATTGCGATCCTACCGAACGGCACCAAGGCCTATGCCTCCATTCCGCCGATCGTGTCGTTGTCCGTCATTGATCTCGCGACGGATACCGTCTCCGGTGCGCCGATTCCCACCGTTCAGGCGATGGAAAATCTCCTCGTCTCACCGAATGGATTGCTTCTGTACGTGCCGGGCTCGCGACGTGTGGCCGTTCTCGACACCGTTAGGGACCATTTCCTCGACCTGACCTTCTCCGTCGGCGAGTACCCGGCCGCGCTGGCCATCACTCCGGACGGCTCCCAGCTTTACGTGGCCAATGCCTTCGACGACACGGTTTCGGTCATTGGTTTGGCCGCCAGTTCCGGCATTTCCACGGCGCGTGCCGACATCACCACGATTCCGGTCGGCAAGCGCCCGCTCGCCCTGGCGGTTGCCCCGAATGGCACCAGCGTCTACGTTGCGAACAACGACAGCAACGACATCTCGATCATTGACGTCGCCACGAACCGGGTGACCGGATCGAGCATCGCAGTGGGCGTAAACCCGGGGGCGATCGCGGTTTGGCCGAGGCCAACCGCATCCGTGATCGCGGCGCTGACTTTTGGAGTCGGCGGCCCAGAGGTCGGGGGTGGGGTCGTCAACGAGGTCGTCATCGAGGTGCCGCCTGGCACGGCCACCGTCTCCGTTACCGTCCATGAGGTCACCGCGCACCTGAAGGGCGAAGTCATCGATCCGCCGTCGACGTCGTCTACGATCGCGGAGCCATTCGAGCTCCGTTTCGACGCGGCCGCCCTCGGCCTTCAGAAGGGCATCCGCCGCGTCCGTATCCGCGGCGACGGCGAGTGGTATCTGCTGCGCGTCTGTTTCACCCGGCCGGCGACGCCGGGCGGATACGACGACCTCGTGAGTGTTCACGATCAACTCGACCACAGCCTCAGCGTCTGGGGCGAGCCGGGCGCAGTGCTGGAGCCGTTCACCGACTATCGTCTGAGCGCGACCGTCTCGCGCGAGACCGTCGGGCTCGGCGCACTCGGGGGCTGGCACGACACCGACCCGCTCGTCCTTAAGGATCGCTACTTCCGCACTGGCGGACCGCCGGGCCTGGCGGGCTTCAGCGTCCCCGAGGGCCTCGATCCCGGCAAAAGCGCCACCGGCCTCGAAGACCTGACGCGCTACGTGGCCCAGACCGTGCCGTCGACGCTCACCCCTCCGGGGAAACTGCCGGAGCTCACCCGCCCGGTGTTCCGCGCCTACGACATCGGGGCCACGTTCGATGAAGACTACGTCGATCGCATGTACGAACTGGCCGGCCGCGATCTGGCGGTACAGATCTATGACAGCCGAAACCTGCCGGAGCGCGACATTGACGGCCGGCTCGCGGTTCTCGCCAATCCGTGGGGCAATGCCGCGGAAGTGACTCTGAGCGAGACGCACCAGCGCTGGGTCGAGATGGTCAACGCCGCGAGCTGCATCCCACGCGATCTCGACGTTACGGCATTCCCGAAGAACAAGACGCTCACCGCGCCCGACCACATACTGGCTGGGAACACGTTGTACGAAGCGCGCCTCGTGCCGCTGCTGCTGCGCGCGCCCGTCGTCGGCGGCGCCGGCTGGACTACCGGGACAACGCCGGCCGGCGTGCCGATGCTGCAACCAGTACCCAGGAATTCGGACTCGCCGGAGACATGGACCGACGTCCTAATCGTGCTCCGCATCCAGCCCGCCGCCACGGCTCCGGCCGGAATCCAATTCCGCCTCGGCGCCGGCGGTCACTACGAGCTCGTGGTCGACGCGCAGAACGGCTTGCTCACACTGACCGGCGGATCCGTTGCGGCCTTGAGTCCGTTTACCTACGACGTCAACCAGTCGTATCGCTTTGCAATCGAAGCCATCGGGTCGCGGCTGCGCGTCGAGCAGGACGAAGCGGTGATCTTCGATGTCGAGGATGCCTCGTTCACGACCGGTGGTCTGGCACTGTTTCCCTGGTCCGGCGCCGCCAACTCGCATTTCCTCGACCTCGCGGTGTACGACTTCCGCAACGGCGCCCCAGTCGCCTACCGCTTCTCCTTCACCACTTCGGATTACGTCGACTTCTTCCACCAGATCCAGAGCTTCCAGGATGAGACATGGTCCGCCGCGCTGGGCGCGGGCGCGAGCCTTCCGTCGCTGATGGTGCGCGCGACGGATCTCTCCGCACCGGCCTCGCAGGAGGAGGCGCGAGCCTACGATGCGCTCGCTGAAACGCTTCTCGGTGCGGCGGCGAGACAGCTCCCCTCGCGTCTCGAGGTGACGAAGGTGACGCAGGCCGACGTGGTCCCGGCGCTGCTGTTCCGCGGGTCGGAGCCGATCGACTGGCGGAGGACGACGCTGGCATTGTTGCAGGCTGCGTCGTCGTCTTTGCCTGCCGCAGTGCCACGCGGCAATCTCAAGCTGACGAGCGTCGCGTTCGGCGATCTGCAGCTTGGTGGAGACGTCGTCGCCGTTCTCCTTCGGGACGCGGCTGATCTCACGGGTTACCGCATCGAGACTCTCCTCGCCGCGGCGTGGGTGCCGTGGTATGTGTTCGACCAGGAGCGCAAGCGGCCTGCCGGCACGCGGTTCGAAGTCCATGGCGGCACGTCGCCGCTCCCACTCGCCGAGCCGGGCGTGATTCCAAAGGCCGCCAATGCCGCCGGGCACGGCCAGCGTCTGCCGGTCGATGCCGCGGAGCTGCGCCTCGTCGCGCCGGACGGTACGATCGAGCACGCGCGACGTTTTCTGCCGTTCGAGGCGTATACGCCGATTGCGGTCGACGTCATGCGTAGCGCCGACGGCACCGGTTTCTTTCTCATCCCCTCTTCCGGATCAGCATTCGGCGCCGGCACGTACCGCGCGGCGTTGAAGTACGAGCGCGACAAGATGGGCGTCGAGCCGATCCTCAGCCGCGCCGGATCGAAGGCCGCGGAGAGCGTGATCATCGATATCCCGTCGTGGGCGGACACTGTTCCGGCCATCGGCCAGCCTTCGTTCCTTCAAAGCACGTTCGGCACGAGGGGCAACTTCGAGGTGGTCGCGCCGTTCGGCGCTAAAGGCGTTGCGTACTATTCACGCGACAACGATGACCCCGCGCTGCCCTGGCGCGGTCCGACGCTCTTCGGGATCGATGCCGGCGCGGTCGACGCCGTCTCGCTGATTCTAAGCAGCTTCGGAAATCTCGAGGTCGTGGCACGGATTGGTGACCGGCTCGCGCATTTCTGGCGTGACTCCGCCACCCACGTATGGCACGGCCCTGACTTCTTCGCCGCCGGCACATCCGGCACACCTTCGCTCATTCAAGGGCGCGTTGGCACGCTCCCCAACTTCGAGCTCGTCACACCGCTTGCCGCGGGAGGGATGGCGCACTTATGGCGCAACAACCAGACGCTCGAGTGGACGCAATCGACAACGTTCGCGGAGAGCGTCGGCACGGTGTCCGACGTTTCCCTCATCCAGGGAAGCTTCGGCAATCTGGAGGTCGTGGCACGGATCGGCGACCAGCTCGCGCACTTCTGGCGCAACGCCGCCACGCTGGATTGGAGCGCCGCCGAATTCTTCGCCGCAGGCGTCTCAGGCACGCCGTCGTTCATTCAGGGCCGCTTCGGCACTCCCGGTAATTTCGAGGTCGTGGCGCCGCTCGCCATCGGTGGCATGGCTCATTTCTATCGCAACAACGCCGACCCGCTCCTGCCCTGGTCCGGCCCCAACACCTTCGGCAGCGGCACCGTACAATCGGTCGCTCTCATTCAGAGCAATTTCGATCGGAACCTGGAGGTCATTGCGCGCGTCGAGAACCGCCTGTTTGCTTACTGGCGCGAATCAGCCGGTCCATTCAACTGGTACGGGCCAACGATCATCGGCCACTGAAGCAGTGCGACGGCCACTCGGCCGCCGAAGTTGGCGGTCCGCAGGAGTGGCTGTTGGCCGACTAATACAACCGATCAGCGCGTCGCGCTGCGACTGGGGGACGGGCAGCGTGGCTGCAACGAGCAACACGCCGGCGAAAATGCGTGCGCATTTGACACGCGATTTACGTCCACTCCTCCCGCCCCGTTCGCGGTTTGCGCGGGTTGTGGCGGCGGTCGATTTCGGGGACGACTACTTCGCGGTGAGGGCGGGTGCGCTCGAAGACTTCGAGGAAGCGCGAGAGCTCGTCCACGACTTGACCAAACGACTCGGGCCGACGTGAGGCGGCGCGGAGGCGCTCGCAATGGGCGCGATAAATCTCGCAGCGCGCTCTCGCTTCCTCGAAGCGCGCGCGGACGTTCGCGTCCTCGTTGACGCGGCGGCGAAGGAAGCGCTGCAGGTCGGGGACGCGCTCGATGTGGCTGCAGAAGAGGATGACGTCGTTGCCGGCCATGAGGGCTTGCTCGGAGATGGTTTCGTAGGAGCCGAGGTCGGAGACGGCGTGCATTTCCATGTCGTCGCTGACGGCGAGGCCGCGGAAGTCGATGGCGTTGCGCAGGAGGTCCGTGGTCATGCGCCAGCTGAGCGTCGTCGGGCGCTCGGGCTCTTCGTCGATCTGCGGGTACGAGCCGTGGCCGATCATGATCGCGCCGGCTTCGTTGCCGAGGCGGTCGAAGGGGACGATGTCGTGCTTGAGGAGATCGTCGATCGGGACGTCGATCACCGTGAGACCGTAATGCGGATCGGCGGAGCCGCGGCCGATGCCGGGCCAGTGTTTGAGACACGTCGCCGTGCCGGTGGCGTGCATGCCGCGCATGAACGCGCCGGCGAGGGTGGTCACGGTCTCGGGATCGCCGCCGAACATGCGGCGCTCCAACCCCTTCGTCGGCACCTCGGCGCGGATATCGACGACCGGCGCGAGGTCAATCTCGACGTCGAAGTAGCGCAGCGCCATGCCGATCACGCGGCCGTGCCACTCGGCGAGCTGCTCGGCGTCTTCGCCTTCGCCGAACGCTTCCGCGCTCGGGAATCCCGGCAGGATGTGGCGCAAACGATCGACGCGCCCTCCTTCCTGATCGATCATGAACACCGGCGGCTTCGCCTTGGCGAGGCTCTTCACTTCTTTCACCAGCTCCACGAATTCATCCGCCGTCCCGATGTTGCGGCCGAAGAGGACGATGGCGTACGGCGTGTTCTCGCTGAGGATGCGCCGCTCGAGGTTTGTCAGGTGCTTGCCGGTGAGTCCGATGCCGAGAACTTCAGTGCCCATTCGCGTGGCATCGTAGCAATGCAGTCTCCAAGTCGCCTAGTCTCCTGGTCTTCTAGACCCGCGCCCGGGCCCGCGCCCGCTTCCGCGCCCGGGGTGGGGGCACGAAGTCGCTGTCGCTCGCCGCCCACCCGGGCTCGGAAGCGGGCACGGGCTCGGGCGCGGGTTAATCGGCGCGGCGTGGGCTGGGGCTCGGGTCAGGCGGAGTTTAGGACTCCAGCTTTTGCTTCAACTCGTACAGCGCGTTCAGCGCTTCGCGCGGCGCGAGGGTGTCGAGGTCGAGCGTGCGCAGCGCGTCGATGACGCTCTGCTCTTTCGAGTTGAAGAGGCCGAGCTGGGAGGTCGCCGGACGCGGACCGCGGCGGCGCGTTTCTTCGACGACGTCGCGTTCCTTGCGCTCCAGCGTGTCGAGGATCTCCCGCGCGCGCTCGATCACGGTCGTCGGAATGCCGGCGAGCTTCGCGACCTGGATGCCGTAGCTCTTGTCGGCCGCGCCTTCGACGACTTTGCGCAGGAAGATGATCTGCTCGTTCCACTCTTTCACCGCGACGTTGGCGTTGGCGACGCGCGGTTTGGTCTTCGCGAGGTCGGTCACCTCGTGGTAGTGCGTGGCGAAGAGCGTGATGCCGCTGCGCGCGGGATTGTCGTGGAGAAACTCGATGATGGCCCAGGCCAGCGAGAGGCCGTCGAACGTCGCGGTGCCGCGTCCGACTTCGTCGAGGATGATGAGCGAGCGGTCGGTGGCGTTGTTGAGGATGTTCGCGGTCTCGTGCATCTCGACCATGAACGTCGACTCGCCGCGCGCGAGCTGATCGGACGCTCCCACGCGCGTGAAGATGCGGTCGCAAATGCCGAGGCGCGCTTTGGCGGCGGGAACGAACGAGCCGGCCTGATTGAGAAGGACGATGAGCGCTACCTGGCGGAGATACGTTGACTTTCCGCCCATGTTCGGGCCGGTGATGATCTGGATGCCGTTGCGGTCGCGCTGGATGTTCGTGTGGTTGGGGATGAAGCGTTCGGTGGTCAGCTGCTCGATGACCGGATGGCGTCCGTCTTCGATGCAGATCTCGGCGTCCTCGGAGAGCGTCGCGCGGACGTAGCGGTTGCGCGCGGCGATCGTCGCCAGCGACGCGATCGCGTCGACGTCGCCGACGGCGCGCGCGGTCGCGAGGATCGCCGGACTCGCGGCCGCGATTTTCCCGAGGAGCTCGTCGTACAGGCGGAGCTCGATCGCGATCGCCTTCTCCTCGGCGCCGACGATTTTTTCTTCGAGCTCTTTGAGATCGGGCGTGATGAAGCGCTCCGCGTTGGTGAGCGTCTGCTTGCGGATGTAGTCGGACGGCGCCTTGGAGAGGTTCGACTTCGAGATCTCGATGTAGTAGCCGAAGACGGAGTTGTAGCGGACTTTCAGCGACGAGATGCCGGTGCGCTCGCGCTCGCGCGTCTCGATGTCGACGAGGATCGACTTCGAGTCGCGCGCGACTCTTCGCAGCTGGTCGAGCTCGTGATCGACGCCGGCGAGAATGACGTTGCCGTCGCGGAGCGACATCGACGGCTCGGGTTGAATGGTCTGCGCGACAAGCGCTACGACATCGGCGCACGGATCGAGCGCGGCGCGCATCGATTTCAGCAGCGGTCCCTGCAGCGGCTGCATCACGGCGCGCAGCTCGTCGGTCACAAGGAGCGACTCGGCGAGGGCGAGGCATTCGCGCGGCGTCGCGGTGCGCAGCGTGATGCGTGACGCGAGCCGCTCGAGGTCGGCGATTTTCTGGAGGCGCGCCGTCATCTGCTCGAGGATCACGCGCGAGCGCGTCAGCTCGTCGACGGCGTCGTGGCGCTCGAAGATCGCCTCGCGCGATTTGAGCGGCCGCGTGATCCAGCGGCGCAGCGTGCGCGTCCCCATCGCCGATTTTGTGGCGTTGACGACGCTCCAGAGCGTCGCGCGCGGGTGCGATGCGTCGCGCGAGTCGAGCACTTCGAGATTGCCGAGCGTGGCCGCGTCGAGCTGGAGATAGTCGGCGTCGTTATCGACGCGCAGTGCCGTGACGTGGTCGAGCGGCTTCTTGTGGCTCGCGCTGGCGTAGCGCAGCGCGCCGCCGGCCGCGCCGACGCGGATGTCGTCGTCCTCGAGGCCGAAGCCGCGCAGCGACTGCGTGCCGAAATGTTTGGCGAGGTAGTCGTGCTGCGACTCGAAGAGCGACGGCTCGACCGACGTCGTCGGGATGGGGACAGGGAGGATTGCCTGTCCTCCACTCGGGATCACGGCTTCGCGGGGGGCGAAGCGGGCGACGTCGTCGAAGAGGCGCGCGTCATCGAAGGAGCGATAGCTGGTGACGAAGAAGTCGCCGGTCGAGACGTCGAGATAGGCCGCGCCCACCTTCGATCCGTTGGGAACGAGGGCGAGGAGATAGCAGCTCTCGCGCTCGACGATCGAGCTCTCGGTCGCCGTGCCGGGCGTCACGACGCGCACGACCTCGCGCTTCACGAGTCCTTTCGCCAGCGCCGCGTCCTCGACCTGCTCGCAGATCGCGACGCGCAGCCCCATGCGAATCAGCTTGGCGATGTACGAGTCGGCCGAGTGATACGGCACGCCGCACATCGGCGCCTCGTGCTCCTGCCCCTTGTTGCGCGCGGTGAGCACGAGATCGAGGAGCGGCGCGGCCTTCTCCGCGTCCTCGAAGAACATCTCGTAGAAATCGCCGAGGCGGTAGAAAAGGATGGCGTCGGGAACCGTGCGCTTGATCTCGAAATACTGCTCGAGCATCGGGGTGAGCTTGGTGATGGGGCGGGACACCATTGCATTTTAGATGAACGCAGAACGCAGAAGGCAGAAGGCAGAAGGCAGAAATGAGAAACGAATCGTGACGCGAGTCTCAGTTCTTACTTCTGCCTTCTGCTTTCTGCCTTCTGCCTTCATCCGCCGCGCGAATCGCCAGCAACTCGCCATCCCTCGCCCGCAACTCGATGATCACGGCATTTTTCAGACTCGTATGTGGCACTCGATCCATCAGCACCACCCACCTCTCCCCCTTCCCACCCTCCCCCGCCCGCGCCCTTGCCACGTGCACGACTTCGTAGTCGCGCAGGCCTCTTGCACGTGCGATCGTCAGCGCTCGTGCTCCGGCGTCGATCGATAGGATCCGTCCTTTCGGCCGCGCCGGATCCTCGGCGTTGCGGAGCGCGACGAACAGGATCGCGCAGACGGCGATCCACCCGATGTAGAGCGGCCAGGGACGGCGTAGCACGTTGATATGATACGGACCGTGACGCGCGGCGAGATCGAAGAGAAGCTGGTGGCGATCGTCCAGCAGGAGAAAAACCTCTCCGCGGACCTCATCAAGCCCGAGACGCCGCTGGCCGAGGCGGGGATCGACTCGCTCGACTCGCTGACGATCCTGTTTGCCATCGAAGAGCAGTTCCACATCTCCATTCCCGACGATCGCGCGCGCGCCATCACCACGTTCGGGGACCTCATCGACATCGTTCAGGAGCTCGCGCCGCCTGCGGCGGCGGATTGAGGATTGAGAATTGAGGATTGAGGAAAAAGACACGAGGTCAGCCCCTTCGCTTGCGCCGCCTGCGGCGGCGGATTGAGGATTGAGAATTGAGGATTGAGGAAAAAGACACGAGGTCAGCCCCTTCCTCAATCCTCAATCCTCAATCCTCAATCCACGCGCCGCAGCGCGTCGTGATCACCGGACTCGGACTCATTTCTCCGTTCGGACGCGGAAAAGCGGCCGCGCTGGATGCGCTGCGCAACGCCAAGAGCGGCATCAAGTCGATCACCTCGATCGACGCGTCGGCGCTCAACTGCCGCATGGCCGGGGAAGTGCCGGCCGAGGCGCATGAAGGACAGCATCGCGGGCACGATCGCTTCACGCGCTTCGCGCTCATCGCCGCGGAAGAAGCGGCGCAGCAGGCGGGGAATCTCGGCGCCGATCCCGATCGCGTCGGCGTGATCCTCGGCACGGGACTCGGCGGATGCGAGACGCTCGACGGGAGCTATCGCCGCATGTACGCGGAAGGCGGACGCATTCCGCCGATGGGCATCCCGATGTCGATGTACAACGCCGCCGGCGCGGCGGTGTCGGCGAAGCTGAACGCGCGGGGCGTCGGCTATTCGGTCGTCTCCGCGTGCGCGTCGAGCGCGCACGCGATCGGTCTGGCGATGCAGGCCATTCGCGCGGGCAGCGCCGACGCGATGATCACCGGCGGCGCGGACGCGCCGCTGACGATGGGCGTGATTCGCGGATGGGAAGCGCTGCGCGTGCTGGCGATCGACAACGAGCATCCCGAAGCGGCGTGCCGTCCGTTCGCCGCGGACCGCAAGGGACTCGTCCTCGCCGAAGGCGCGGCACTCTTCGTCCTCGAGTCGCTCGAGCGCGCGCAGTCGCGCGGCGCGGAGATCCTCGGCGAGATCGCTGGTTTCGGCGCGACGTCCGACGCGGGTCACATCACCGATCCCGATGCCGGCGGCGCCGCGCGCGCGATCACGCTGGCGCTGCGCGACGCGCGGCTGAACGTCGCCGACATCGGCTACATCAACGCCCACGGCACCGCGACGCGCGCAAACGATCCGACCGAGACCGCGGCGATCAAACAGGCGCTCGGCGAAGCAGCGAAGTCGATTCCCGTCAGCTCGACGAAGTCGCTGCACGGCCACGCCATGGGCGCGTCGGGTGCGATCGAGATCGCATCGTCGCTTCTCGCGCTGCGTGCAGGATTTCTCCCGCCGACGATCAACCTCCACACGCCCGACCCCGCCTGCGACCTCGACTACGTTCCGAACGCGCCGCGCGAGGCAAAAGTGGATGCGTTTCTCTCCAATTCGTTCGGTTTCGGGGGAATGAACGCGGTTGTGGCCGTGCGGACGCTAGTCTCCTAGCCGCCACAATCTGTGGAGCGGCGGCCGCTCTCGGCTGCCGAATTCTCGCGAGAGGTCGGCGGCCGAAGCGGCCGCCGCTCCACCAAAGTCTGCGGGTGGGCGGTCAAGCTATGAGACCAGGAGACTCCTCCATGGCAATGCCTTTGCTAGACATTCTATGATTCGGCTCGGAGGCTGCACCGGTGATCGTAGAAAAGAAGCACGTCGAGAACTTCACGATTCTCTATGTCGAAGGCCTGATCAAGCTCGGGGAGAGCGCGGAGTTCTTCTCCTCCGCCCTCGAGAACGTGCTCAAGAACGAGAGCACGAACGTGATCATCGACTTCACGAAGATCGACTACATCGACTCCACCGGCATCGGTGAGCTGGTCGGCTACCTCGGCAAGTTCACGAACCAGAATCGCAAGCTGATCCTCGTCAACCCCTCGGAGCGCATCCAAAAGCTCCTCAAGCTCGCCAAGCTCGACGCGGTCTTCAAGATCTACAACACCGAGGAAGAAGCCGTGTCGGCGGAGAGCTCGCCCGCGCACGCGTAGCGCGCCTTCGGCGCGCGGGGCTTCGCCCGATGGCAGATGGCGCTTCGCCCGAGGGGAAAGTTTAGTCGGTGCCGGTGATGAGTGCTGAGTGAGTGCTGGGTGCTGAGTGCTGAGTGGCGGGTCTTGGTTACGCAGCACCCAGCACCCAGCACCCAGCACTCAGCACTGTCATGCGCAGCCGCCATCCGCGAAGCTGCCATCCGCGCAGCCGCCCTCTATACTCGCGCGTGAATGTCCGTTCGTCTCACGAACGTCTATCGCGGGTCGCGCGTGGAGTCGTTTCACTCCGGATCGATTGCGGTCGTCGACTCGCGCGGGCGTTTGCTCGCGTGCGCGGGGGATCCGGCGACAGTCGCGTGTCTGCGTTCGTCGGCGAAGCCGTTTCAGGCGATTCCGCTTCTCGAATACGGCGGCGCGGAGGAGTTCGAGCTGACGGGAGAAGAGATCGCGCTGACGTGCGCGTCGCACGGCGGGGAGCCGGTGCACATCGCGACGGCGGCGGCGCTCCTGCGCAAGGGCGAGTTCGATGAAGAGGATCTCCTCTGCGGCGCGCACATGCCGTACGACGAGAAGTCGGCCGCGGAGCTGCGCGCGAGCGGCGAGGCGCCGTCGCCGCTGCACAACAACTGCTCGGGCAAACATGCCGGCATGCTCCTGGCGTCGCAGGTGATGGATGTGACGTCGGTGCGCTACATCGATCCCGCACATCCGCTGCAGGTGCTGATGCGCTCAACGCTCGCCGACTTCGCGGGCGTGGACGCGGACGAGATCCCGATCGCCATCGACGGATGCGGCGTTCCGGCGTTCTACCTCTCCCTCTATCGCGCCGCCCTCGCCTACGCGCGACTCCTCTCGCCGGCCGAGCGTTACGCGGAGAGCGCCTCGACCGTCGTAGAAGCGATGACGTCGTTTCCGTACTACGTCGCCGGCAGCTGGAGCATGACCACGCCGCTCCTCGCCGCGTTCAACGGCGAGCTTGTCGCCAAAGAAGGCGCCGAGGGCTTTTATGCGATGGCGTTGAACAGCGCGTTGACCCCGCGCCTCGCCGTCGATGATGATTGCACCGTCGGCATCGCGCTGAAGATCGACGACGGATCGATGGACCGCGGACGCAATCCCGTGGTGCTTCGATTGTTGGAGATGCTGGGAGTCGAGCTGGATGAGACGCTGTTGCCGTACAAGCAGTGGGAACTTCGGAATCACAGCGGAACCGTAGTCGGAGAGGTGCAGGCGCAGTTTTCTTTGGAGGTCTTATGAAGGCAGAAGGCAGAAGGCAGAAGGCAGAAGTAAGAAAGCGCACGTGGCGAGAGGCAGCTTCTTACTTCTGCCTTCTGCCTTCTGCCTTCTGCCTTCTGCTTTTCGGATGTAAGACCGTCGGCGTCTCCACCACCGCCGGCGGCTTCGCCGAGGTGTCGCCGACGATCGCGAATGAAATGATCCTCGACTCGCGGCAGGTCGTCATCCTCGACGTCCGTGCCCCGGGGGGGTATCGCGGGGCGGAGGGGCACATCGCGGGAGCGTTGTCGGTCCCGTTCGAGTCGATCGAGCGGCAGCTGCCGGAGCTCCTGCCGTATCAGAACCAGACCGTGCTCGTGTATGGCGACGGCGATGCCGACGGCGCGCTGGCGGCGAAGCTGCTTCAGCTCGCCGGCTTCCGCAACGTCGTCCACATCGCCGGCGGAATTCAGGCCTGGATTGAACGGGGATATCGGACTGTTAATGCGCAGTGATATGAAACGCACGCTTCTTTTTCTCGCCACGCTCCTGGTCTGCACTGCCTCGCAGGCGCAGATGAAAGATCCGCTCGCGCCGCTCAAGTCATACGCGGCGAAGAGCATGTCCCGCTGCGCCGACGCGATCATGACGCTCGATCAGCTCGAGACCGGGCCGGCCAACTTCGAGTTCTACAAGATCACGCTGCGCTCGTCCGATCAGTACTGCGGCGGCGTGAAGTTCATGTGGTACTCGCCGAAGTCGCAGCAGATCGTCATCGGTCCGGTGGTCAAGCTCAGCGACAGCCCCAAGCCGCTCGCCGCGCGCATCACGGACGACGTCACGAAGGCGATGGGCAACGGCGTCGCGGCGGCGGTCGCACCGTTCCCGCTGCCCGACGGACTCCGCGCCGTCAATCTCACGAAGGACACGCCGTTCGGTCCCTTCACCTATCACGCCTTCGTCGATGCCGGCGAGCAGTTCGTGATCCTCGGCATGCGCGGCAATCTGCGCACCGATCCCGCGCAGACGCTGCGCGAGACGATCGGCGTCGCCAACGCGGTGCGCAAGGGCAATCCGAAGGCGAAGATCGAGATCCTCGAGCTCTCCGACCTTCAGTGTCCGAGCTGCGCGCGGGCACACGTGAAAGTCGATCCGATCATCGAGAAGAACCTGTCGAAGGTGAACTACGGCCGCCTCGACCTGCCGCTCTTCGAGCATCACCAGTGGGCGCTGCAGGGCGCGCTGGCGGCGCGCGCGATCAACCACGTCGCGCCGAAAAAGTACTGGGCCTATCTCGACTACGTCTTCAAGAACCAGGAAGAGATCAGCAAGCGTCCGTTCGACACGTTCCTGCAGGAGTACCTGTCGGACAACGACATCGACAAGGCCGCGGTGCAGAAGATCTACGGCTCGAAGGCCGAGCGCGCCGCGCTGCTCGACCAGGTGAGCCGCGCGTTCTCCGTCGGTATCGCCTCGACGCCGACGTACATCGTGAACGGCCAGATGGTCGGCTTCGGCCCCGAAGGCAATTTCACGGTCGACGCGATCAAGAGCGCGATCGGCTTGCCGGCCGGAACGGCCGCGTCCAAGGGGAAATGAACTGTGGAGCGGCGGGCTCTTAGCCCGCCGATACGATTCGGGCGGCTAAGAGCCGCCCGCTCCACTGCGCGGCGCTAACCGCCGCGCGGTGGATTGCGTGCTCACGTCAGAAGATCACCCCACAACCGCACATACGTCTCGTACCGCGCGGCATTCAACTCCCCTCTCTCCACCCGCTCCTTGACCTCGCAGTCCGGCTCGTGCACGTGGGTGCAGTCGGTAAAGCGGCAGGATTCGGCGGGCTCGGTGAATTCGGGGAAGTAGTCGCGCAGGGACTCGCGGTCGAGGTCCCAGAGGCCGAACTCGCGGATGCCGGGGGTGTCGATGAGGTACGTGCCGTCGCCGAAGTCGTAGAGGGTGGAGGCGGTCGTGGTGTGGCGGCCGGTGGCGCGTTTGTGGTGGAGGTCGTTGGTGGCGAGTTGGAGGGATGCGTCGAGGGCGTTGAGGATCGAGGATTTGCCGACGCCGCTGTGGCCGACGAGGGCGGCCAATTTTCCTTGCACGAGATCGCGTAGCGCGTCGAGTCCTTCGCCGGTTTTTGTCGAGGCGCCGATGATCGGGACCTTGAGGTCGAGGTAGGGCGTGAGTTTCTCGAGCTCCGCTTCGCGCTCCTCGGCATCGAGGAGGTCGATCTTGTTGACGCAGAGCACCGGCTGCGCGCCGCCGCGCTGGATGGCGATGAGAAATCGATCGATGAGGCGCGGACGCAGCGGCGGCGCTTTGACCGAGACGACGTGGATGACAACGTCGACGTTCGCGGCGATGAGGCGCTGACGGTGCGCGTGCAGCGGGTCGGGACGCGCGAGCACGGTCGTGCGCGGCATGACCGCGCGCACGCGCCACGCTTCGCCTTCGCGTACGACGTCGACGCGGTCGCCTACGGCGAGCGCGCTCTTTTGCCTCACGGCAATCTCTGGCGGCACGAATGCATCCAGTTCCTCTCCGTCGCGGAAGACCCGGCAGCGGCCGCTGGCGACGCTCATCACGAGGCCGGGATTTTCGATCTCCCCCGTTTCGCTCTCGAATCCGTCGCGCGCCTGCGCGACCAATTCGTCGATCGACGGCCGCTTGCGCGACCTTCCGTGCTGGTCGAGCAGCTCTTCCCAGTTGTCCTCGGTGACGCGTTGCTCGCGCACCTCGCCCTTCCCTCTTCGCAGCGCGCGCCGCGCCTTTGCTGCCTGTTTCCGCGCTTTCATCTCTTCATGCGGGGCCTGCTTCCGCAGGTCCATCTGATGACGCTTGATCTGCCGTTTCGATAAACGATCCATTCCCGTTCCTCTCAGGTGGAGGACAGACAATCTTGTCTGTCCTTCCGATCGCGGACAGGCAGGATTGCCTGTCCTCCAAGTGGATGGATCGCGCGCGGACGACTACACGAAAGCCGCTCGCGGCGCGTTCCGTCGCGCGGAGTCGGTAGCGGCTTTCATAGGCGGGCACTCCTTGAATTCGTGTAGTCCGTGAACATCGAAAGTATACAATCGAAAAAAGAGCTCAGTTCTAGGAGTCCGACGAGTGGACAAGCCGTTCGTGCTGTTGGCCGAAGACAATGAAGGCACATGCACTCTCATCAAGGCGTTGTTGCAGCCGGAGTTCCAGGTCGAGGTCGCCGGTGACGGCGCGGAGACGATCGAGAAGCTGAAGGCGCGGCAATACGCCGTGATCCTCCTCGACCTTCTGATGCCGGTGACGGATGGCTACGCCGTCCTCGAGTTTCTGAAACGCGATCATCCCGAACTGCTGCCGCGCGTCATCGTCATGACGGCTTCCATCTCAAGGCGCGCGATGGAAGGCGTCCGCGAGTACGCCGTCGGCGGCGTGATCACGAAGCCGTTCGAGATCGAGGAAGTGCTCGCGACCGTGCGCGAGATGACGGGGATCGATCCGCGTCCGCCACGCGGGTCACTGCTATCGAGCGGGATGCTGTTGCTGCTCGCGGATTTTCTGCGGCAGCGCTGGATGTGACGCGCTACATCCTCGACGACAGCAGCGCGAGGATCGGCAGCGCGATCGCCATCGTCTCGAAGCCGCGCATGCCGCGTACGTCGGCGCAGGCGGCGACGACGTTGGCCAGCTCTTCCACGTCGAACGGCTTCTTCACGATGCCGTGAATGCGCCGCGCGTCGAGTTTCTCGATCGTCTTGCGGTCGGCGCCGGTGACGACGAGCACGACCGGCTGCATCCCGTCGTGTTCGATCATGTCGAGCACGGCGAAGCCGTCGGTGACAGGCATGAACAGATCGAGGATGACGACGCTGTATGCATGCTGGCGCAACAGGTCGATCGCTTCCTGTCCGTCGGTCGCGGTATCGACGTGGAGGTTCTTCATCCGGAAGGCGGTGACGAGAAGCCCGCGGATGTCGACGTCGTCGTCTACAACGAGAACGCGGCGATGATGCTCGCTGGTCATGATGTCGGTCTCTTGCGGGGCGCGCGATGTTGCATCGGCCACGGGCCCAAGTCAATTCAAACAAATGGGTGAAGCCGCGGTCCCAGCGGTGCCGTCTGCACTTCGCGCCGCAGGGTCTTCTCGAACTCGACCGCGGAGAGCGGCTGACTGAACAGAAATCCCTGCATCTCCGCGCACTGCTCGCGGCGCAGAAACGCGAGCTGCTCTTCCGTTTCCACGCCTTCTGCAATGACTCGTAGATTCAACGCGCGCGCCATCGAGATCACCGCGGAGATGATCGCCGCGTCATCGGCCGTCAGATCGCGCACGAAATCCTGGTCGATCTTCACCGTGTCGATCGGAAAACGTTTGAGATAGCTGAGCGACGAATAGCCGGTGCCGAAGTCATCGATCGAGATGTGGATGCCCATTTCCTTCAGCCGCTTCAAAATCGAGAGCGACAGCTCCGCGTTCTGCATCGCCGTCGACTCCGTGATCTCCAGATCGAGAAACGTCGGCGGAAAGCCGGTGTCGGTGAGAATGCCCTCGACCGTCGTCGTCAGCTGTTCGTGTTGAAACTGTCGCGGCGAGAGATTGACCGCGACGCGCAGCCACGCGTGTCCCACGTCGTGCCACGCTTTCATCTGCGCGCACGCGGTGCGCAAAACCCACGCGCCGAGCGGGACGATGAGTTGCGTCTCCTCGGCGATCGGGATGAATTCTTCGGGCTGCATCAATCCATGCTCCGGATGCCGCCAGCGCACGAGCGCCTCGGCGCCGACGACGCGGCCGCTCGCGATCTCGACCATCGGCTGGTAGTGCACTTCGAACTCTTCGCGGTCGATCGCGTGATGCAGACTGCGCTCGAGCGCGAGACGCGAGTCGCCGATGCCGGAGTGAGCCGGCGTCGCGTATTGATAGTTGTCGCGGCCGAGCTCTTTCGCGCGATACATCGCGCGGTCCGCATTCTTGAGCAGCGTCTCCGCATCGCTGCCGTCGTCGGGAAAAATCGCGATGCCGATCGACGTCGTGACATAGAGCTCGTGCTGATCGACCTGCACGGGATGCCGCACTGCTTCGAGCACTTTCGTCGCAACGTTGACCGCGCCGCGGCGATCGATGAGGTCGGAGAGGAGGATCGTGAACTCGTCCCCGCCCATGCGTGCGACCGTGTCTTCCGCGCGAATGCAGTGCACGAGACGCGAGCCGATCGCCTGCAGCAGGCGGTCGCCGACGGTGTGGCCGAGGGTGTCGTTGACGAGCTTGAACTGATCGAGATCGAGGAACATCACCGCGGACACGCGCCCGCTCCGCTTTGCGTGCGCGAGCGCGACGGTGATGCGGTCGCGGAACAGCAGGCGATTCGGCAGGCCGGTCAGCGAGTCGTGATAGGCCTGATACTCCATCTGCTCCTGTGCGTGCTTGCGATCGGTGATGTCGATGATCGTGCCTTCGAGAATCTCGTTGTTGAGCAGGCTGATGTTCTCGAGGACCCACACCGTCGATCCGTCGCGCCTGCGCAGCCGCACTTCGCTGTTGCTGAGCGAGCCATGGATTCGCAGCTGTTGCACGAGGCGCTCGCGCTCGGAGCGGTCGTTGTAGAAGTCGGTCGCCGCCGCGCCGAGGAAATCCTCGCGTGAGCTGAAGCCGAAAATGCGTGCACACGCTTCATTGCAGTCCAGGATGCGGCCCTCCGTCGTCGTGCGATAGACGCCGGCGAGGTTGCGCTCGAACAGGACGCGATAGCGCGCTTCGTTCGCCTTCCGGTCCGTCATGTCGCGGCCGATGCCCTGCACGCCGGCCGGCTGTCCGTCGCGGGAGACGAGGCGCGAGCTGAGCTCGAGCGGCACGCGATGGCCGTCCTTCGCGACGACCTCGAGCTCGTAGAACGTCGACTCGCTTTCGCCGCGCAGCTTCTTCCGCATCTGATCGAGTCCGTAGTCGAGCTGCTCGGGAGCGACGAGCTGCTGGATCGGCATGCCGATCAACTCGTCGCGCGAGTAGCCGAGGATGCGCTCGGCCGCCGCGTTCATCGAGGTGATGCGGCCGTCGAGGTCGTGCGTGTAGACGAGGTCGTGCGCGGTCTCGAACAATCCGCGGAACCGTTCTTCGCTGGCCCGCAGTGCGTCCTCGGCGCGCATGCGCTCGGTGATGTCCTGCGCGATCGCGAGCCGCGCGCGCCTGCTCGCACTGACGAACTCGAACGACGTGACCTCGACGTCGAACACCGTGCCGTCTTTTTTCTTGTGGCGATAGTGATGCGGCCCGCGGCGCGCCTCGAGACTGCCGAGCGCGGCGAGCATCAGCGGCACGTCTTCGTGCGGGCGGACGTCGGCGAGCGTGAGCTTGAGAAATTCCTCGCGCGTGTAGCCGTAGTGGCGCACGGCGGCCTGGTTGACGGCGGTGAAGCGCAGCGTCTGCAGGTCATAGACCCACATCGGCAGCGGGTTCATCTCGAAGAGCGCGCGATAGCGCTGCTCGCTTTCGCGCAGCGCCTCCTCGGCGCGTTTGCGCTCGGTGTAATCGCTGGCGACGTACACCGCGCCGACCGGATCGCCGTCCGCGCTGCGCAAAAACGACGACGCGGCCAGAACGTCGATCGTCGAGCCGTCCGACGCGCGCCACACCATCGCGTGCTCGAGCACGCCGAGGCTGTGCAGCAGCTGGCCGGTCGTCAGATTCTGATCGCGATACAGAATCTTGCGGATGTGCGAGCCGAGGAGCTCGGACGCGCGATAGCCGAGCATTCCCTCGGCGGCGCGATTGACGACGCGAATCGTGCCGTGCATGTCGGCGACGATTACCGCGCCTTTCATAGTGTCAAGAATTTGACCGGCGGCGTACTCGGGGGTGATGTCGGCGAGCTCGAATCGCCACAACGCCGTCGCGGCGACGACGGTGAAGGCCAGCGCGGCGACGAAGCCGACCGGTTGCAGGTCGACGCCGACGGATGGGACGTAGTCGAACATCGCCAGCGATCCGAGGATGAATGCGAGCAGCAGCGCGCCGGTGCGCTCTTTCGTTTTTCCGTCGGTCGCGCGATACGCGCGCCACAACAGATACATGCTGGCGCCGTAGGCGACAGCGAAGCCGAGGACGACCAGACCGCCGCGCGCGCGTCCGTGTCCGTAATAGCCCCACGCGTATTTGAAAACGGAAGGGATGAACTGATTGCTGAAGAGGCTCACGAGCGCGATGGCGATCGAGACGAGCCACAGCGGAATGGTGATGATGCGATGCGCGCGGCGGCGTCCGACGTATTCGACCGCGAATTGATACGTCGCCGCCACGATGATCGCGCCGAACGCGAACGTCGCGCGCGCCCAGATCAGCGCGACATCGGAGCTGCGCGCCGCGAACGTTGCGGCGTCGGCCGCGAGCCAGCCGGCAGCGAAGAGCGTGACCAGAAAAAAGCACATGCTCGCGGCGACGCCGCGTCCGCGCATGAGGATCGCGCTGCCGAGAACGAGAATCGCCGCCGACGCGAGCGCCGTCACGAGAGACAGCGCGTTCGCGTCATAACTGGACGCCGAGAACAGAAGTTGCGGATCTGGCACGCTGGTCAGAGTGATAGTAACCGGTTTATCGATCGTGGAGCGCGTGCAGGCACCGCAGTACTTCCGCCACACTCCACGCCTGCGCCGCGCAGCCGCGCGGCGTGAACGGCTCCTCGGCGTCGAAGACTTCGCTGATCGTGCCGATGCAGGCTTCGTGGAGATGCGGCTGGAAGCCGTCGAGGAAGTGCAGCGCGCGCTCGCGGTCGTCGGGATAGACGCGCAGCCACGCGTCGATGAACGGGCCGATCAGCCACCCCCACACCGTCCCCTGATGATACGCGGCGTCGCGCGCGCGGAGGTCGCCGTCATAGCGCTGCTTGTAGTCGGGATGGTTGCGCGCGAGCGAGCGCAGTCCGACCGGTGTGAGGAGCTCGCGCTCGACCGTGTGCAGCACCGCTTCCCATCGCGAGCGATCGAGCACGGGATGATCGAGCGACAGCGCGAAGATCTGATTCGGACGCAGCGCCGCGTCGTTCTCGTCCATTTCGTCGCAAAGGACGTCGTAAAGATATTGACCTTCGTCGTACCAGAAGCGCTCGTTGAATGATTTCTGCGCGCGCTCCGCGAGCTCGTTCATGCGCGCGGCGTTCGCGGCGTCGCCTTCTTCGTCGAGAAACGTCTGCAGGATGCGCAAGGCGTTGTAGTACAGCGCGTTGATCTCGACCGCTTTGCCGCGACGCGGCGTCACCACCCACCCGTCGACCTTCGCATCCATCCACGTCAGCTGGTAACTCTCTTCTCCCTGCGACAAGAGTCCGTCTTTCGGATCGACGTGGATGTTGAAGCGCGTGCCGCGGACGTGGTGGTCGATGATGTCGACGAGCTTCGGCAGCAGCTCGCGCAGCGTGCCGCGGTCGTCCGTCCATTTCACGTAGCGCGCAACCGCGTGGAAGAACCACATCGTCGCATCCGCGGTGTGATACAGCCCCCCATGTTCTCCTTCGGGGAACATGTTCGGAATCAGCCCGTCTCTGACGTACGACGCGAACGTGCGCAGGATGCTCCCCGCTTCGCGGAAGCGATGCGTCACGAGCGTCAGTCCTTCGAGGCTGATCATCGTGTCACGGCCCCAGTCGGTGAACCAGTGATAGCCGGCGATCACCGTTCGCGGCGTGTCACCCATCGCTGCGATGCGTGCTTCGTCGGAGGGACGCGTGTGCGGACGGACGAGGAACTGATCGGCGGCGACGATCAGCGGCGACGGATCGTTCGCAATGTCGAAGAGCTTGTGCCGCCTCGCCTGCTCCGATTCGATCGCGCGCGCCATCGGCAGCGCGTGAATCACGTCCCACGCTTCCGTCGACGCGACGATGCCGGCGTCCTCGCCGCGCGCGAGCGCGATGTGAATCGTGCCGGGGCTCCACAGCGGTCCCTCGTGCTCGTAGCCGCGGCCCTTTTCGATGCGGTAGACGACGTGCTCGATTTTCTCGGGACGGTGCTCGAACTGCGTGTCTTCACCGATGAACGCGAGACGCAGCGGCGGAAACGCATCGCTCTCGCAGATCTCGACGTCGCGGCCTTTGATGTCGATCTTCCACGTGTCGCTCCACTCTGCGAGCAGCCCTTCGTGCGGACGGAAGTTGAGCGACGGACGAAGACGCAGCGTGACGCCCTCGCCTTCGATAAGCCGGTAGATGGTGTACGTGGTGTTCTGTCCGTACGGCATCACGACGCGTTTCTCGAGCCGAAGGCCGTCGCTCGCGAAGCGCCACAGCGGAATGCCGCAGTCGAGGACGAACTCCTCGAGAAAATCAGGGTCGGGATAGACGATCGCGCCCGACGCACGCTCGTCGCCGCTCAGCAACCGCGAGCGGCCGTCGCGCGTGGTGACCGACTCGGCGAGATGATTGAGCATCATCGTGCGGCCGAGGGGCGCCGGCAGCGCGGCAACGAGCTTGCCGTGAAAGCGGCGTGTGGCGGCGCCGCCGATCGTGCCGCTCGCATATCCGCCGAGTCCGTTGGTGACGAGCCATTCGCGCGAGACGAGCTCTTCGAGCGGCTCCCCGCGCGTCCATCCGCGTTGCATCATCGCGTCCGCATGACGTGCTGAACGCGTGCCCGCGCGTCAGCGCCCCGCGTAGCGCTTCATCGCCGCCGCCAGCTTCGCGCCGGAAAGGAACGCCTCCTTCACGTACTTGCCGTTCGCGAAGCGATAGACCGTCACACCGGCAGCCTCCTCGAAAAAGAACCGCGTGCCGATCGCGCTGGCCTTGAACGTCACCTGCCGCTTGCCGGCATTCGAGATCTGGCTGAGGAATAGCGCGATCGGATGCTCGACCTCGGCCGGTGCGATCGCCGCGGATTTCTTCGGGGCCGCGGAGAGCGAAAGTGCGAACGAGCACACCAGGAGAATGAGCAATTTATTTCGTAGGTAGGGAAATATCATTAGCCGTCACTCCTTACGTAGGTACGCAAGTACCAACATCGAAAAAGGAGAGGTTACCCATGGCAATCACCGAAGCAAAACAGGATGCACTGGCCTACATCAAGGAAGGACAACTCGACGAAGCATCGTTCCAGCAATTCTGCAACAGTTTCTCGGTCTCCGCTCTGACGATCAAGTACTGCATCGATCTCGCGATTCCGCAGGTCTCGGTCGAGGTGTATCTCTTCGGCGCGAGGATCGGCGGCGGCGTGATCAACCCGTCGAATCCGTCGATCACCATCGGCGGCTCAGTCGCGGGCTTCAAGGCCGAGGTCAAGCTGACGGCGGACTTCACCAAGAACCAGGTGACGTACAACATCACCCTCTGCGCGCCGATCGTCGGCTGCAAGAACTACAGTGGAGTGTTGTTCTCCTGGTAAGAGCGGGCGTGCCGGACGGCGGGTATCTGCCGTCCGGCATCTCATCGATAGACGACGAAATCCTTTGCCGCGAGCTGCGCAAGCACTTCTTCGACTGCAGGCGTCAGATCCACCCAGCGCAAATCCACTTTTTCCAGTCGCGGCAGATCCAGCATTGTGCGCGGAAGCGTCTCCACCGGATTCCCGCGCAAATCAATTTGCCGCAGCTCGCGTAATTCGCCGATTACGTCCGGCAACGTCCGCAGCTTGTTGTTGCGGAGGTGCAATTCGCGTAATCGCGTCAACGACGCGATGCAAGCGGGCAGGGACTGCAGTTGATTGTCCGTCACGCGCAGCTCGATCAATCCGGTCATCGAGCAGATCGCAGTCGGGAAATCGGTGAAGCGATTCTCGCTGACGTTCAGGTAGCGGATTTGAGGCAAGTCCAGCGCCGGCAGCGAGGTCAGTTGATTGTCGTGGAGGTAGAGAAAATCGGTGACGTGAATCGTGCCGGGGATGGACGTCAGAGCATTGTGGCCGAGGTCCAGCATGCGCAGGTTGCGCAGCTCGCCGATTCGCGGCGGCAATTCTGTCAGGCCGTTGTCGGCGAGGACGAGCGTTTCGGCGTCGGAATGTGCCCAGACTTCGTCGGGCACGCGGCCGAGTTGCTGCTTCCAGTAATTGAGCTGTCGCGTCAACGTTTGAGCACGTCCAGGACGCCGCTGACGAGCGCGCGGATGCCGGTTTTCAGCGTCAGTGCGGGATCGGCCGGTGAGAATCTGCTGGAGTGCAATCCCGGCTGGGTACCGGCGGCGAGCTTCGCCGGGTCGGCGGCGCCGACGACGAGCAGCGCCGTCGGAATCGTGCGATTGAGGCCGAACAGTCCGAAGTCTTCGCTCACCATCGCCGGATCGACTTCCACGACGCGCTCTTTTCCGAGCTCGCGCGTCATCGCCGCGGCAACACGCGACGTCAATGCCGGATCGTTGTACGTCGCGGCGACCGACTCGTGATCGACGTGCTCGTACACCGGCGCGCGATCGTCGGGAACGCCGGCCGCGATCGCGAGTCCTCTCGGAATGCGTTGAATCGAGTCGAGCGTCTGCTGCCGCACCGCGGGATCGAACGTGCGCACCGTCAAATACAGCTTCACTTCGTCGGGGATGATGTTGCGCTTCGTGCCGCCTTCGATTTTTCCGACCGTCACGACCGCCGGCTTCAGCGGCGGACGCTCGCGGCTGACGATCGTCTGCAGCGCGAGGATCGTCTCCGCCGCGAGCACGACCGGATCCTTCGTCGTCTGCGGCGCGGCGCCGTGTCCGCCGAGTCCGCGAATGGTGAGGTTGACGGAATCGGTCGCGGCCATGAACTCGCCGGCGCGATAGCCCATCTTCCCCGACTCGAGCGCGGCCCAGTCGTGCAATGCGATCGCGAAGTCGGGCTTGCCGAAGCGCTCGTACAAGCGATCGTTCAGCATTCCCTCCGCGCCCTTCACGACTTCCTCGGCCGGCTGACCGATGAGGATCAGCGTGCCTTTCCACTGCGACTTGAGATCGGCGAGGATCTTCGCCGAGCCGAGGAGCGTCGTCATGTGGACGTCGTGTCCGCACGCGTGCATCACTCCTGCGTTCTGGCTCGCGTATTCGAGGCCCGTCGATTCGGTGACCGGCAGCGCGTCCATGTCCGTGCGCACGAGCAGCGTCGGGCCCGCGCCGTTCTTCATCACCGCGACGACGCCGTAGCACGTCGCATTCGGATCGGCGTACTTGCCGACGCGCTCCGTGACTTCGTACCCGTGGTCGCGCAGATGCGACGCGAGAAACGCGGACGTCTTCACTTCCTGCGTCGACAACTCCGGCATCGTGTGCAGCGTCTTGTACGTTTCGAGGAGGCCGTTGATCTCGCGCGACACGCGCTCATCGAGCGACTGCGCAGACAGAGGAACGGCGAGAAGAAGTGCGAGGACGATTCGCTTCATACCGGGAGCTTACATCGCTTCCGCGCTCGTCACGTCCTCGGCCATCGCCACCTGGTTCTTGCCGTGCTTCTTGGCGAAATAAAGCGCGGCGTCGGCGCGCGAGATCAGCTCCGCGGGATTCGCGCCGTCGTGCGGGTAGACGGCCACGCCGATGCTGACGGTGATGTGCAGCGTGCGGTCGAGTGCGGGCAGCGGGAAGTCGCGGCGCTCGATCAGCTCGCGCATGCGGTTCGCGGCGTCGTGCGCGGACGACGCCGGCGTGTCGGGAAAGATGATCGCGAACTCTTCGCCGCCGTAGCGCGCGACGACGTCGCTGTCGCGCGCGTTCTGCATCAGCTCTTCGACGAGGCCTTTCAGAATTTCGTCGCCGACCGGATGTCCGAACGAGTCGTTGACGCGCTTGAAGTTGTCGATGTCGAGCATTGCCAGCGCGAGACTGTGGCGCGTGCGGCCGTGACGATGGATTTCTTTCGACAGCGCGTCCTGGAAGAAGCGATGGTTGTATGCCGGCGTCAGCGCGTCGATGAACGTGAGTCGCTTGATCTCTTCGTACTGCCGCGCCGACTGCAGCGCCGTCACGGCCTGCGTCGCGAAGATCTCGAGCGTCTTCACCTTGTCGATCGACGGAATGCGGCGGTCGTGCGGATCGCGCACCGACAGGTAACCCATCATTTCGTCGCCGGACATCAGCGGCACGAGCAGGATGTCGTTCGGATGCCATTCGTCCGGCTTCAGATATTGATCGTCGCCATGCTCGGGGTGCACGAAGAAATCGTGCTCGCTCTGCCGCAGCACGGAATGCGAGATGAAATACGAGTTCGACACGTGAAACTCGGGATTGAAGAACGCCTGCATCGACTCCGACGACACGTGCTTCTTGCGCACTTCCTCCCACACGTCATCGAGGCCGGCCTGCGCGCGGCGCACGAAGTCGTCGCGGCGCGGCTCGTGGAGCGAGAACACGACGACCTCGAAGCCGAGGGCCTTGCGGATCGACTGCGCGATGTGCGTGAGCGCGGTGTCGACGTCGAACTGTCCGATGAGACTGTTCGACACGTCGAGAATCGTCGTCATCGTCGCGGCATTGCTCTCGAGCAGGATCGTCTTCTCGCGCATCTCGCGGCGCAGCAGCTGGTCCTGCAGCGACAGCGCGGTCTGATTCACGAGGAGTGTGAGCAGGTTGAGACTCCCCGCCTGCAGAATCGAACGATCTTCCGTCTCGAAGATCAAAACCCCGTAGATGACTTCCGGTGTCTGAACGCCGATCAGCAGCTGAATCGCGTCGCCGCCCGACAGCGGGAACTTGCGCATGTCGCTTTGCAGCACGATCGCGCGGCTCGGCGCGGACTGCGCGAAACCGGTCGAGTCGACCCAGCGCAGCACTTCCTGATCGGTCGGCAGGCACTCGCCGAAGCGATAGACCGTGCCGGCGGCCTCGAGGTTTGCCTCCCACGTCACCACCGTCGCTGCTTTCAGCTTCGCGAGCTTCGTCGCCAGCGACATGAGGCGCCGCAGCGTTTCGTGATCCGTTTCGGCGGAGAGAATCTGCGTCGAGCTCTCCATCACGATCGCCAGCTCGCGATTGCGCCGCAGCAGCTCGCTGTTCTGCTGCCACGACTCCTCCATCTCGCGGTTGCGTTGCAGCAGCTCGTTGTTCCGTTTCGCCGCATCCTCTTCGTTGCGCATCGAATGCGCGACGAGCAGGACCGGCACGAACGCGATCGCGAAACTGGTGATGCCCCATCGCTCGAAGAGCATCACTTCGATCGCGACGACCGGCGTGACGAGGAGCAGCATCTGCCCCTGCACGAACAGCACGCGGCGGAAGTCGATCGGCGACGCGTCTCCTTCGAAGTAGCGCCGCACCGACGCGAAGACGAGCTGCGCGACGACGTAGCCGACGAGGAGCAGGACGAAGCCGGCCATCTTCGCCGACGGTCTCGCGTCGCGCTCGACGGCGAGCGTGTACAGCAAGCCGACGACGCCGTACGACAGCGCGAGCTGGGCGGCGTTGTAGAGGCGATCGAGCCGCGGCCATGCAGCGCCGAGAAACACGGCGACGAATGCGACCGACGGACTGTGGAAGATGATCAGCGCGCCGAACGCGATCGCGGCCTCGAAACCGACCGACGTGTCGCCGCGCTCGATGCGCAGGAACGACGCCACGAACACGAGCGCGGCGAAGAAGAGCGAAGCGAGACGCTGTTCGGGAGTCTGCTCGATGAGCACGAGTACGCACAGCGCGGCTGCGACGGCGACGACGCCGATCTTCCAGCGATTCATAGCCGCGCCTCTCCCGTCATCCTGAGCAGAGGCACTGCGCGATGCGCATTTGTCGAGCAAAATGACAGCCCCTCACCCGGCGCTTCGCGCCACCCTCTCCCCGCATGCGGGGCGAGGGGCAACATGTACGAGTATCGAGATTTGTTGCCCTTCTCCCCGCATGCGGGGAGAAGGTGCCCGAAGGGCGGATGAGGGGCTGTCATTAGAAGAAGCCGCGAAGACGGCGAAGGATCTCTAAATAGGAGGCGTTTTCGCAGTTCGAGATCCTTCGTCGTGCTTCGCCGGCTCAGGATGACGGCTCGATTCATAGCCGCGCCCTGCATCGATTGATCAACGTCTTGAGTCCGTGCACGTCTCCGAGGGCGTCGCGTGCTTTGAGGAGCTCGGTCAGCATATCGGGGGCGGTGATCTCGTCGGCCGCCTCCTCGATCTCGCCGTCCGCGCTTTCGACCGCTCCGGCGATGTAGGGAATCGCGCGCGCGTCGTGGCGTCGCGCGAGCCCGAGGGCGGCTTCGTTGGCGACGCAACGATCATCGTCGCGGAGGCGCTCGAACAATGCGGCGCGAATGCGCGGCGTGTCGTGATCGGACAAACTGCCGACCGCGAACGTCGCGCGATCGCGCACCGACGTGTCGCCGTCGCGCATGAGCGAGAGCATCACGCGCTCGGCGCGCTCGTCGCCGATCAAATCTTCGAGTGCCGTCGCCACCGCCCAGCGCACGTTCGACGCGTCGTGAATCGCGGCGCGCGCGAGCGCCTCGATCGTGCGCACGTCCTGCTGCTGTCCGAGCGCGTGCACCACGCATTCGACGACGCCGGGATCGCCGTCCTCGAGCATCGAGGTGAGGATCGAGGTCGCCTCGTCGGCGTACGCCGACAGCTGTCCGAGGATGTCCGCGCCGGCGATGCGGGCGGACGCGTCGCTGCTGCGGCAGAGTTGCGCGGCGCGCTCGAACACTTCGCGCGTTCCGAGCGCGTGCAGTTCGCGGATCGCGACCCACCGCGCGTCGTCATCGTCCGCTTCCCGAACGACGACCGCAAACAGCTCATCGACGGAATGCACGATCCGATGCTACCTTACCTCCGCCAATGCGTTCACGTCTGACCGTCACACTTTTCCTGCTCCTCACCGCATGCGGCAAGCTCGAGACGCCGACCGATCCCGGCGTCAGCGGCGAGCCGATCGATCCGACCGCGACGTTCACGCGCGTCCAAAATGAAGTCTTCACGCCGACGTGCGGCATCGTCGCGTGTCACCATCCGATCGGACAGCAGTCGCAGATGGTGCTGACCGCCGGCCGCGCGTACAACGAGACCGTGAACGTCACCAGCGTCGAGATGCCCTCGCTCAAACGCGTCACGCCGGGCGACGTCGCGAACTCGTATCTCTATCGAAAGATCACCGGCGCGGGAATCACCGGCGACCGCATGCCGCAGACCCTGCCGCCGCTGAGCGACGCGCAGATCGCGCTGATTCGCAATTGGATTCGCCGAGGAGCGCCGAATGATTAGAAAGATGAAGGCAGAAGGCAGAAGGCAGAAGGCAGAAGTAAGAAGTCGCCAACGCGACGGACGCCGCAATCGCTTTCTCACTTCTGCCTTCTGCCTTCTGCCTTCTGCCTTCGTCTTTTTTCTCACGACAACCTCCGCTCTCGCGCAAAACGCGGATCCCTACAAACCCCTCAATCCTCTCCCCACCGGCGATTGGTTCCTCTCCCTTCCGAGCGCGACGATGCCCGCGCGCGGAACGTGGGAAGTGAAGTTCACGCATCGTTTCAATCAGTCGCTCGATCAGGGCGGCATCAGCGATCAGATCCATTCGCTGTTCGGTCTCGATACCAATGCGGACGTCGTCTTCGGTTTGTCGTACGCACTGCGCCGCGATCTGCAACTCTCGCTGATGCGCAGCAATACGAACGACACGCTCGAAGGCGCGGCGAAATTCATCCTGTTGCAGCAGGCCGCAACTGTTCCGCTCAGCATTTCGCTGCGCGGCGGCGCCGACTGGCGCACGGAAAAGGATCTCGGCGACCGCACGTCGTTGTTCGCGCAGGCGATCCTCACGCATCAGTTCGGACGCAAGGCGGAGCTCTTCGCGATCCCGACGATCGCCACGAAAGCGGGACGCGCGGTCAGCGGCAATTCGTCGGGCGCGCTGTTCAAGAACGCGTTCAACGTCCCGGTCGGCATCGTCTGGATGTTGAAGCCGGCGCTGAGCGTTGTCGCGGAGATCACTCCTCCGAATCGCGATCTCCCCGACTCGATGCACGCCGACCTCGGCTGGGCCGTCGGCATCAAGCGACAGATCGGCGGTCACTGGTTCGAGATTCTCGTGACAAACAGCCAGGCATCGACCGCCGATCAGTACGTCACGTCGACGTTCCAGGGCACGGCGCTCGACTCCGGCGACCTCCACCTCGGCTTCAACATCGAGAGGCGTTTCGGGCGAAGGAGGTAAACCGTTGCTTGGTTTCTCAGTTACGCGGTTGCGCGGCAGAAGCCCTGCGTAACCGCGCGACCGAGCAACGAGCAACCGAGGTAATGGCAGCGCCGTTGCAGTGAAGGGACATCGTCATGCGATGCCCCGAATGCAACGCGTTGAATGAGACGGACGCGAGTGCCTGCGGGACGTGCGGACTGCTTCTCCTCAATGTGTTACCGAAACGTCGCGCCGAGGATCTGGCGGTGCAGCGACGGCGCGCGTCGGACCACGACAGCGCGGAATGCCAGTTCTGCGGCGGCGCGATCTCGCCGAAAGCGGTGCGTTGCAGACACTGCTCGGAAGTCGTCGACGAAGAGTTCTATCGCCAGCGCGCGCAGCGGCTGCGATCGCGCGTCAACTACGCGAGCTGGGTGCTGTATTTATTCGGACTCGGCGCGCTGCTGCTGTTCCGTCCCGTCGGCGTGCTTTCGATCGCGGCCGGTTTGCTGCTCTCGATCGCGTACTACGCCATTCCCGTCGAACCGCCCGCATCGCCGCGCAACAAAAAACGCACGCGCCTCGGCGCACTGATTCGCAGACAGCTGAAGCTGGAGCGCGTCTCGATTCCGCTCCCCGCGCTGCGCAACAAGAAACTCGTCTTCGTCGGCACGCCGCTCATCGCCGCGCTCATCGGATATTCCGCGAATTTGTTTCTGCTGCAGGAGCCCGTCAACGACATCCTCAAGCAGAGCGACGCGTTCCGCGGCATGAAAGTGTCGGCGCACTACGAGTACTACGTCGTGCCCGGCGTCGTCGAATACAACCTGCAGACGCTCACCTTCCGCCAAACGCCGATCGACGTGCACAAAGCGTTTCTCGAGTTCGCGAAGAAGCTGAAAGAGAAACGCTACAAACGCGTCGACCTCTCGTACAAAGGCAACAGAAAGTTCTCGATCGACGGCGCGTCGTTCGCGCAGCTCGGACGCGAGTACGCGAAAGAGAACTTCAAATTCGCGCTGTACGACTTCCCGCGGCTCTTCCAGCCCACCGTGTCGACGAGCTCGAATCGCGACGCGCTCCTCGAGTTTCATCGCCGCTGGTACGGCGATGATCCTCTCACGAAGACGGTCGAGAACGGGTTACGCTGATTCTCGTCTGCCGCATTGCGCAGTGTCGATTGCAATGACGGGCCTCCTCACCCGGCGCTTCGCGCCACACTCTCCCCGCAAGCGGGGCGAGGGGAAAACTCGGCAAGGTCGTCGTTTGTGGCCCTTCTCCCCGCGCGTGCGGGGAGAAGGTGCCCGAAGGGCGGATGAGAGGATGTGTTACTGCATGCTGAGGAGAACGAGAATCTCCCCCTCACCTTTGTCGAGCGGCTCGAGTGCTTTTCCGATCAGCGTGCCGGGGCGGTGAATCTTCGCGCCGCCGAGATCGAGCGGCTCGGAGCGCATCGCCATCCCGGCCTTGTTGCTCGTCACCAGCAAATCGCCGACATGAATCGCGCCGTTCTCCGCGGTCACGTGAACCTTGACGCGACCGGTCGTCGCGATCATTTCCTTCGACGGAGCTTCTACGCCCAGGACGACACCCGGCTGCGCGGAAACGACTCCGGCGACGGTCGTGTCGTACGGGTTGATCGAGGCCATGACTTCGTTCGTACGCGATGCGTTGAGCACGACCACCGTTCCCGGAGCCAGGTCGGCAGTCGCCGGAACCCATTCCGCGAAATCCTGGTAGGCCGCGCCGAGGACGGTCGTGGCTTTGATCGTGCCGTTCACTTCCAGCGTTGCGGTCGGCGTCGCAGTCCCGATTCCGACCTTGCCGTCGGTGAGAATCGTGATCCGCGCCAGGCTGTTCGTTCCCAGGATCAGCGGACCGCCAAATGGCGTCGTTCCGATCGCCATACCGTTCCCCTCGACACCGAGGAACTCGTTCCACCCTGCCAGCGTCACGCCGAAACGCGAGATGGTGCGTCCGCTGCCGTGCGATTCGAAGTTGACCGTAGCCGCGTTTGACTTCGCGCGCAACACACCCACCGCATTCACACCCGCGTTGCTGTTCTCGATCTGCACGATGCTGATCGCGTCCGTGTTATCGAACACGTGAAGCTTCGACGACGGCGTTGTGGTTCCCACTCCGACCTTCGGACACTGCGTCGTGTACACGCCGTTCGTGTTGTCCGAAGTCCAGGGCGTCGTGAGGCAGTCGGCGAAAGCGTTCGCGCCGACGAAAATGCAAATCACCGCAAAAACGAGTCTCTTCATGTTGTTCTCCCTCGGAGTTATCGGAACCAGCACGGCAGATGATACCCGCAATGCGACCGTTTGGGGGAGTTCGCGGCCGGTTCAGATCGCTGTCGAGCTCGCACAGGATACTGAGAGAAACGCGCCGCAGACGTGTCGATCGTCACAGCGGGCCCGTCGCCGTGTTCAGTTTTTGCCGCCCTGACGGTATTCAGGTTCCCCGTCAGAGCGTTCCGTTAGACGCGGCCGACGGAGAACGAGCGCGTTGTCACGCTATTGCGCGTCGCGTTCCATCGTTCACTTCTTCGTCGCGCGATCGTAACGAACCTCATCGCATTTCTTTCGTTCCTAAGTGCAACACAAGGAGGAAGTGCGATGAAAAAAATCATGACAGCAGTGAGTTTGGCGTGCGTGCTGGCGGCCGGTTGCGCGTCGATGGGCAATACCGATGCGGTGCGGGCGGCGGCGTATTCGGCGTTAGGCACGGCACAGATCACGAACGACACGAGCAATCGTCCGAGTGAGCTGGTGGAGTTGACGAAGCTCTCGACGCATGTCGACAGCATTGCGCTCAATTCGCCGACCGAGGCGACCGTGCTGACGACGTACAAGTACAAAGGACGCTTCAATACCGACGGCGGCGAGAAGAACGGCGTGCTGACGATTCAGCGCAAGTCGCAGTTCACGAAGAACGGCGACGTCTGGTCGCAGAACGGCAGCGGCGAAGAAGTCGCGCGCAGCTCGAGCTGGTCGGGCGCGAAGCAGTCGTAATCGTTCGGCCGGCTACAACAGCGACTCGCTCGCGAGTTGTCTCGCGAGCGAGTCCGCGTCGACAAACTGAAACGCGCGCATGCCGACCGTCCGCGCGGCGAGGACGTTTTCGATCATGTCGTCGATGAAGACGACGTGATGCGGCTGGGTGCCGAGGACTTCGACGGCGCGGCGGAAGATCTCCTGGTCGGGTTTCGCGACGCGGAAACGGTGGGAGAGGATGAAGCGGTCGTCTTTCTGAAAGAGCGCGGCGAAGCGGCGCGGGATGATCTCGGCGTGGACTTCGTTCGAGTTGGAGAGAAACGCGACGCGGTAGCGCTCGCGCACGCGCGCCAGCAACTCCTCCATCCCCGGCATGGTGCCGTCGAAGAAATCGCTCCAGACGGACCGCAGCTCGTTGATCGATCCGCGGAATCCGGCGGCGTCGACAACGAAGTGGTAGAACTCGACGAACGTCACCGCGCCGCGCTCCATGTCGCGATAGCCGCCGGGACGCTCGAGGATGTCGATCAACTGATCGCGCGTCGCGGTCGTGTTGCGGCGAATGTTCTCCAGCACACGCTCGTAACCGAGCTTGATCAGCGTGTTGCCGAGGTCGAAGAGGAACCAGATAGGCATGTGGTTTTTTTAGTTTATCCCGCGCGTAGACGCGGGATCTCCGGTGGCACCGCGCGGTCCGCGTCGTTGGGAGTGCTCGTGCCGGTGTAACCAGAGATCCCGCGTCTGCGCGCGGGATAAACTGAAAACAGCCCAACCTACATTCGAAACACCCCGAACCGCGGCGCGGCGATGGCCGCGTTGTAGGCGACCGACAACCCGAGTCCGAGAAACACGCGTGTGTCGGCGGGATCGATCACGCCGTCGTCCCACAGGCGCGCGGTCGAGTAGTACGGACTCCCCTCCTCTTCATACTTCGCGAGCACGGGATCGGCGATCGCACGCTCTTCCTCGATTGACAATTCTTTTCCCTGCCGCGCGAGCTGATCGCGCTTGACGGTCGTCAACACGCCCGCGGCCTGCTCGCCGCCCATCACCGAGATGCGCGCGTTCGGCCACATCCACAAGAATCGCGGCGAGTAGGCGCGGCCGCACATGCCGTAGTTTCCGGCGCCGAACGAGCCGCCGATAATGACGGTGAACTTCGGCACGGTCGAATTCGCGACGGCGTGCACCATCTTCGCGCCGTCTTTCGCGATGCCGCCGCGCTCGTACTGCTTGCCGACCATGAAGCCGGTGATGTTCTGCAGGAAGACGAGCGGGATGCGCCGCTGATTGCACAGCTCGATGAAGTGCGTCGCCTTGAGCGCGGACTCGCTGAACAGCACGCCGTTGTTGGCGAGGATGCCGACCTTGTAGCCGAACACGCGCGCGAATCCCGTCACGAGCGTCGTCGCGTAACGCTCCTTGAATTCCTGGAAGCGCGACCCGTCGACGATCCGCGCGATCACTTCGCGCACGTCGTACGATTTGCGCAGGTCGCGCGGAATCACACCGTACAACTCTTTCGGATCGTAGCGCGGCGGCTCGGGCTCGATGCGCGTCGCCGGCTCGGCTTTTTCGAAGCGCAGGTTCTCGACGATGTTGCGCACGATCGCGATCGCGTGGTGATCGTCGTCCGCGAACTGATCGGCGACGCCGCTGATGCGCGTGTGCACGTCGGCTCCGCCTAACTCTTCCGCGGTCACTTCCTCGCCGGTCGCGGCGCGGACAAGCGGCGGACCGCCGAGGAAGATCGTGCCGGTGCCTTTGACGATCACGGCCTCGTCCGACATCGCGGGAACGTATGCGCCGCCGGCTGTGCACGAGCCCATCACCGCGGAGATCTGCGGGATCTCCGCGGCCGACATCACGGCTTGGTTGTAAAAGATGCGGCCGAAGTGCTCGCGATCGGGAAAGACGTCGGCCTGCAGCGGAAGAAACGCGCCGCCGGAGTCGACGAGATAGATGCACGGCAGGTGGTTCTGCAGCGCGATCTCCTGCGCGCGCAAATGTTTTTTCACCGTGACCGGCAGATACGTGCCGCCGTTCACCGTCGCGTCATTCGCGATGATCAGGCATTCGCGCTGCTGCACGCGCCCGACGCCGGTGATGATCCCCGCGGCCGGCGCGTCTTTTTCGTACATCCCGTTCGCGGCGAGCGGTGACAGCTCTAGGAACGGCGTGCCCGGATCGAGCAGCGCGTGGATGCGCTCGCGCACCGGCAGCTTCCCCTGCTCGCGATGACGCTGCAGGTATTTCTCTCCCCCGCCCTGCTTCGCATCGGCGACTTTTTTCTGCAGCGCGTCGACGAGCGACTGCAGATGTTCCGCGTTCGCCTTGAAGTCATCGGAGTTTGGATCGAGGTAGCTCTGCAGCGCGTCCATGCGTTACGGCAAATATATCCCGCCGAGTCGCCGCGCCACGAGGAGCAGTTCCGCGCGCGAGAGTTTGTCGGCATGAATCGCGAGTTGTTTGATGAACTTCAGTGGAGCGGCGGCCGCTTCGGCCGCCGAATTCTCGCGAGGGCCGGCGGCCGAAGCGGCCGCCGCTCCACCGAGAGAATCCACGAGTCCGATCGCCAGCGCCTCCTCCGCATCGATCACCCGATTCGCAAGAAACAGCTGATGCGCGGCGGGACGCGCAATCACGCGGCGCCAGCGCGACGTGCCGCCGAAGCCGGTCACGATGCCGAGGCGCGCGCCGGGATGCGCGAACCGCGCGCGCGGCGTGGCGAAGCGGAAGTCGAACGCGAGGATGAGATCGAGCGCGCCGCCGAAGCAGTCGCCGTCGATCTGCGCGATCGTGAGAAACGGCGCGCGCTCGATGGCCTCGAACGTTTCCTGCCCGAGGCGTGCGAACTCGTACGCATCGCGCGGAGAGAAGCGCTGCATCTCGGCCATGTCCGCGCCGGCCGCGAAGATGTTCGGGCGCCCGGAACGGAAAACCAGCGGTTGCGCAGTCTCGCGGTCACGCAGTTGCGCGGAGGAGAGCAAGTCGCGGAGCTCGTGCAATGCAGAGGACGACAGCAAGTTCATGCCGCCGTCATCGAAGAGCAGTTCGTTTTCGGCCGTCAGCGTGAATCGGGTCATGAGCTCAGCCGCGCAACCGCGGAACCGCGTGACCGCGCAACCTATCCGCCGACCGCGTTGCGAATCGCGTCCACCGCCGCCGTCGTCGGCGTGCCGGGAAGGAAAATCTCCCGGATGCCCATCGCCTTCAGCTTCGGGATGTCCTGTTCCGGAATGATCCCGCCGGCGAAGACGATGATGTCCTGCGCGCCTTCGTCTTTCAGCATGCGCATGATCTCGGGGAAGAGGACGTTGTGCGCGCCGGACAGGATCGAGAGTCCGATCGCGTCGACGTCCTCCTGCACGGCCGCCGCAACGATTTGCTCCGGCGTCTGCCGCAGTCCGGTGTAGATCACTTCCATCCCCGCGTCGCGCAACGCGCGCGCGATCACTTTCGCGCCGCGGTCGTGGCCGTCCAGTCCCGGCTTCGCGATCAGGACGCGAATCTTGCGTTCGCTCATTGCGGTTTCTCCTCGGCGTGGCGGAAGACCGAGAGGATCACGATGTCGTGAAACGCCCCCTCGCGATAGAACTCCTTCTGCAAACGCCCCTCCTGCACGAAGCCGTGCGTCTCGAGCACGTGCTTCGCGCGATCGTTGTAGTCGAAGACGTTGATGTGCAGCTTGCGCAGGTTCATCTCTTCGAACGCGAAGCGCACCAGCGTCGCGATCGCGTCGCTGCCGAAGCCGCGGTTCCACGCGCTCGGCTCGCCGATGAAGAGTCCGAACGCGGCCGTGCGCGACACCCAGTCGATATCGTGGATCGACGCGTTGCCGATGTGCGTGCGGTCGTCGCGCCGCTCGATCGCGAAGTGCCGCTCGTCATCGCTCACGCGCATCGCGCGCTCGAGCCAGTCGATCTCGTTCTGAAACGCGATCGGGTAGCGCGACTTCAGCGTGCGCACGATGTTCGGGTCGTTCATCCATCGATAGCAGCGCTCGATGTCGTCGCGCTCGAACGCGCGCAGGATCACGTGCTCGCCGGCGATCATGAATCGCCGTCGCGACGGCTCGCGCGGCTCCGGCGCAAACGCGCGTTCGGTGCGGTCGGACATTCGGGCGCGATTATAGAGTGCAGAGTACCGAGTGCTGGGTGCTGGGTGCTGAGTACCCGGCGTTCGACCCGAGCACCCAGCACTCTGGACCCAGCACCTGTGGACCCAGCACCTGTTTGCTGGCCCGTAACGCGCGCTTCCCACCAACGGACAGCGGCCTCCTCGTATACTCCGCGCCATGCGCAAACGCTCAAAACCAGTCCACATCTATCTCCTCGGCCGCGGCATCGCCGACGGCGTCTCGCAGATGACCGCGGAAGCGCTCGCCGCGATCCGCAAGTCGCGCCTCGTGTTCGATCTCTCCGGTGACGTGCGCGCGATCCGGAAGCTGCATCCCAACGTCGTCGACCTCGCGTCCGACTACTGGACCGGCGAGCTGTGCGACAACATCTACGACCGGCTGCAGGAGATGCTGCTCGACGAGGCGAAGACGAACGGTCCGACGATCTCGGTCGTCGTGGACGGACATCCGATGGTCTTCGATGACGTGAACTGGGGCATCGTGCGCGCGGGACGCAAGCGCGGGCTCAACGTCGTGGCGCTGCCCGGCATCTCGTGCGTCGACACGATGATGATCGACCTCGGCGTGGACATCGGCGACGGCGCGCAGATCGTCCACGCGAATCACCTGCTCACGCACAACATCACGCTCGATCCGCATCTGCAAACGTTCGTCTTCCAGATCGGAAAATTCGGGACGAGCTTTTTCACGAGGGAAACGCGCGCCAATCGACCCGGACGCTTCACTTCGCTGGTCGCGCATCTGACGCGTTTTTATCCGCCCGATCATGTCGCGACGCTCATCGTCTCCGGCGGCACGCGCGACGCCGTCCGCAAACGCGTCCGCCTCGGCACGCTCGACGATGCGCGCGCGTTTCTGCATCGCCATCAGGACGATGGACTGACGATGCACATCCCCGCGTATCCACGCGCGCCGGTCAATGAAGCGTTCACGCGCGCGATCGACGACGAGCGGCATCTCGCGGAAATCGCGCTCGTGTAACTGCTGCGTAACGCGCGCGTCCCACAAACGGACGACCGTTCCCACAAACGAACAGCTCGCTCCTCGTATACTCCGCGCCATGCGCAGACTCGTGATCATTCTTCTCGCGACTTTCAGCATCGTTGCCCAGACCCCGCAGCGCGGCGTCTTCACCGAAGACATCGACCGCACCAAAGACGCCTGCACGAATTTCTTCGACTACGCGAACGGCGCGTGGCGCGCGGCGAATCCGATTCCGCCGACGATGCAGCGCTGGAGCCGCCGCTGGCAGGCCGGCGAGCTGAATAAGGACGCGCTGCGCGGCATCCTCGACGAGGTCTCGCAGAAACACGACTGGACGACAGGCAGCGTCGAGCAGCAGATCAGCGATTTCTACGGCTCGTGCATGGACGAGAAGCGCGTCAACCAGCTCGGATCGAAACCGATCCAGCCGCTGCTCGCGGAGATCGATCGCGTGCAATCGCGCGCCGCACTGCAGGACATCATCGCGCGGCTGCAGGATCTCGAGGTCTTCGTCCCCTTCGGCGTCGGCTCCGCGCCCGACCGCCACAATCCGACGCAGACGATCCTCAACGTCGGCGCCGGCGGCCTCGGCCTCCCCGACCGCGACTACTACTTCAAGCCCGACCCGCGATTCGTCGAGGCGCGCGAGAAATATCGCGCGCACGTCGCGAAGATGTTCGAGCTGCTCGGATCGAGCAAGGCGACGGCGAAGAAGCAGAGCGACGCCGTCTTCAATTTCGAAACGCGTCTCGCGCAGTGGCACCTCGACAACGTCGCGCGCCGCAATCCGAACAACACCGACCACATGTACATGCTGGCGACGCTGCAGGCGATGACGCCGCACTTCAACTGGAAGCGCTACCTCGATCACACGAACATTGCGGAGACCGAGGTCAACGTCACGCAGCCGCTGTTCCTGGAAGAAGTCGAGCGCGAGCTCGCGACCGCGCCGCTCAGCGACTGGCGCACGTACCTGCGCTGGCAGGTCGTGCACGCGTCCGCCGACGCGCTATCCGATCCTTTCGTGAAAGAGAACTTCGCGTTTTACGAGCAGTATCTCGCCGGCTCGAAAGAGATGAAGCCGCGTTGGAAGCGTTGCGTCGAGCAGGAAGATCAGCTCCTCGGCGAAGCCCTCGGGCAGAAATACGTCGAGCGCTACTTCCCGCCGGCCGCGAAAGCGCGCATGCAGGAGATGGTGCGCAACCTTTTGTCGGCGATGGGCGACACGATTCAGAAACTCGAGTGGATGTCGCCGGAGACGAAGCAGCAGGCGTTGCACAAACTGTCGACCTTCAATCCGAAAGTCGGCTATCCCGACAAGTGGAAGGACTACAGCAGCGTCTCGATCACGCCCGGCGCGTATTTCCAGAACATCGTCAACGCGCTGAAGTACGACGTCTCCGACGATCGCCGACGCGTCGGCAAACCGACGGACCGCACACAGTGGGGCATGACGCCGCCGACGTCGAACGCGTACTACAACCCGTCACTCAACGAGATCGTCTTCCCCGCCGGCATCCTCCAGCCGCCGGCGTTCGACATGAACGCGACCGACGCCGTGAACTACGGCGCGATCGGCGTCGTGATCGGACACGAGATCAGTCACGGCTTCGATGATCAGGGCGCGAAGTTCGACGCCGAGGGACGATTGAAAAACTGGTGGACGGCGGATGACAAGAAGCACTTCGACGAGCGCACGGCGTGCGTCGCCGATCAATTCGAGAACTACTTCATCGAGCCCGGCATCCATCATCAGGGACGCCTCGTCCTCGGCGAGTCGATCGGCGATCTCGCCGGCGCCAAGATCGCGTACCTCGCATTTCAGAAAGCACAGCAGCAACATCCCGCGCAAACGATCGACGGCTTCACGCCCGATCAACAGTTCTTCATCGGCTGGGGTCAGTTCCGCGGCGACGCGATCCGGCCGGAAGCGATGCGCCTGATGGTGCAGGGCGACCCGCATCCGACCGGCGAATACCGCGTGATCGGTCCGCTGTCGAACCTGCCGGAGTTCGCGGCCGCATTCGGATGCAAAGCCGAGTCAGCGATGGTCAGGCCGCCGGCGAAACGCTGCGAGGTGTGGTGATTCTTTGGACTGCGGCGGCTACGCCGCCGCTTTCCAATCACCGTCATCCTAAGAGGTTGTGAAAAAATCTCCGTCATCCTGAGGCGCGCAGACGCCGAAGGATCTCTCACTGCGAAGCATTTGCGTATTCGGAGATCCTTCGCCGTCTTCGCGGCTCAGGATGACGGTGAAGAGCTCTCCGATCCCTTTCGCATGGTCCTCCAACAACCCATGCGTCGCAAACTCGAATTCATAGATCTCCGCATGCGGGATCCATCGCTTGAGCAACGCGCCGCTGACAGCGGTACCGCGTGACCGCGCAACCGCGCAACCGCGCAACTGCGTAGCCGCGCAACCGTCACAACGCCACCAGCTCTAGATTCTCGATCTCGTGCTCAAGGAACTCTCCCGCGATTCTGCGAAAGCGCTCCTCGGCATCCGTCACGAAGAAGTGATACTCGGGATCGTCAACGCCGCGCGTGACGCCGAGCGCTTCGCGCACCGTGTGCGCGGTCGTCTCTGCGCTGTCGACGATGTGCACCGCGTTGCCGACGACCTGCTCGATCGTGCCGCGCAGGATCGGATAGTGCGTGCATCCGAGGACGAGCGTGTCGATGCCGTGATCGATGAGAGGCTCGAGATAGATCTCCGCGACCTCGCGCGCGACGTGCGTGTTCGCCCACCCCTCTTCCGCCAGCGGCACGAACAGCGGCGCGGCGGACTCGATCACTTCGACGTCGGGATCGAGCGCCTTGATCGCGTTCGTGTACGCCTTCGACTTCACCGTCCCCTCGGTTGCAATGACGCCGACGACTCCGGAGGTGCGATCGACTGCCGCACGCGCACCCGGCTCGACGACTCCGATGACAGGAATCGACAGCGTCTCTTTCAACTTCGGCAGCGCCGCCGCGGTCGCGGTGTTGCACGCGACGACGAGCATCGAGATGTCGTACGTCATCAGATGACGCGCGGCTTCGAGCGAATAGCGGACGACCGTCGACGGCGACTTCGTCCCGTACGGCACGCGCGCACAATCGCCGAGGTAGACGAGCGGCTGGCGAGGGAGCGCGCGCGAGACCTCGCGGAAGACGGTGAGGCCGCCCACGCCTGAATCGAAGATGCCGATCGGACGCGGCCGCCCGTGGGACGGGATTGAGGATTGAGGATTGAGGATTGAGGAATTGCGCTCGCTACGCGTCATCCTGTCTGTTCCTCAATCCTCAATTCTCAATCCTCAATCCGCGGACGCGTCGGCAGTCATGCTGCCGCCGCTTTCGCGCTTGATGTTGTACTGCTCGATTTTCTTGTAGAGGTTCGAGCGCGGCGTGTCGATCGCCTCGGCCGTCTTCGACACGTTCCAGCCGTGCTCGCGCAGCTTGGCGATGATGAACGCCTTCTCCGCCTCGTCCTTGAACTCCTGCAGCGTCGAGAGACGCATCGCGCTGCTGATGATGTCGGTCGGCGTGCGGAAAAACTCCGCCGGCAGATCGGTGATGTCGATCTTGTCCGCCGGAACCATGATCACGAGCCGCTCGATCATGTTGCGCAGCTCGCGCACGTTGCCGCGCCACGGCGCATCGGCGAGCGCCTTGAGCGCCGTCGGCGTGAACTCTTTCGGATGATAGTTGTGCTCTTCCGCGAACAGCCGCGCGAAATGCTGCGCGAGCTGCGCCGTGTCGTCCTTCCGTTCGCGCAGCGGAGGCGTGCGGATCGGGATGACATTCAGCCGATAGTAAAGATCCTCGCGAAATCGTCCGGCGCGGATCTCCTCGGTCAAATCCTTGTTCGTCGCCGCGATCACGCGGACATCCACTTTCACAACCGTTGCCGACCCGACAGGCTCGACCTCGCCTTCCTGCAACACGCGCAACACTTTCGCCTGCGTGCGCAGCGACATGTCGCCGATCTCATCGAGAAAAATCGTCCCGCCGTCCGCGGCCACGAATTTCCCCGTCTGCTTGCGCACCGCGCCGGTGAACGAGCCCTTCTCGTGTCCGAACAGTTCCGACTCGATCAGCTCTTCCGGAATCGCCGCGCAGTTGACCTGGATGAATGATTGATTCGCGCGCGACGAGCGTCGATGAATCTCGCGCGCGACGAGCTCCTTGCCCGTGCCCGACTCGCCGGTGATCAGCACCGTCGCCTTCGTCGGCGCCGCGCGCTCGATCTGCGACTTCAGGTCCTTCATCAGCGACGACTCGCCGACGAGCTGATACTCCTTCTCCGCTTTCTCTTTGAGCTCGGTGTTCTCTTCCTCGAGCGAGCGCTGCCGGACCGCGTTGCGGACGGTGAGCAGCAGCTTGTCGCGATTCAGCGGCTTCTCGAGAAAATCGTACGCGCCGCGCTTCGTGCACTCGACCGCCGTGTGCACGTCGCCGTGCCCCGACACCATCACCACCGGCGATCCGATGCGCTGCTCTTTCAGGTTATCGAGCACCTCGATCCCGTCCAGCACCGGCATCTTGATGTCGAGCAGGATCGCGTCGTACGGAACCTTCGAAGCCTTATCGAGCCCGTCCTGCCCCGACCGCGCTTCATCGACGCGATACCCCTCGTACTCCAACGTCATCCGGATCGCTTCGCGAATCGCGGTCTCGTCGTCGATGACCAACACTCGATACGGCATTCAATTGACCTCTTCGTGCATGAGTCCGGCCAGGATTCTATGCGAAGGAGTCCGAGGTATCCTCGGCAGTAATGCAGCTTGACGACGTACTGCGAAGCTTCAGCTCTTTTCTCGAACGCGAGCGAATTCGTTATGCCTTGATCGGCGGGCTTGCAATGAACGCGTGGGGATCAGGCCGAACGACGCAGGATGCAGACTTTGTTGTGGAGTTATCCAACCGCGAGCGTGTCATCGAGTTCGCCGAGTCGGCAGGATACGAAACGATCCATATTTCGGATGGCTACTCCAATCATGTACGCGGATCAGATCGGGTCGACTTTATGTACGTCGACGCAGCAACGGCCAACCAACTTTTCACGGCCGCGGAACATCGAGTGGTTGTCGGCGACATCTCAGTTCCGGTTGCAAGACCCGAACATCTCGCCGCGATGAAAGCCATCGCGATCAAATGGGCTCCACGTCGCGCCTATCGAGACATCAGCGACGTTCTGTTTCTCTTGCGACTCCCCGGAGTTGATCGCGAGTTCATCCGGGAGTACTTTACCCGAAAGGGACTGTTGGAAATATTCGATGACATCGAGAAGCGCATTTGACATTCAAACGTTGAATTTTCCCGAGCCAACACCGGAGGACATCGAAGCGCTCGATCGAGCCGAGCAGCTGAACAAAATGTCACCGGCCGAGTATCTCGAGTTTCTTCACTCCGTTTCCGCCCACCTCCCGCCCTCGCGCGAAACCAACTCCGACTCCGACGAACCGTTCACGCTTTGACGGAGTCTTGGAGTGGCGCGCGCTTCCAGCGCGCCTCAAAGGTTCCTGAAGGCGCGCTGGAAGCGCGCACCACTCCACTCTGTATCCTGAGTAGAATGCGCCCGCCATGTTTGTCGACATCTCTCGTGAGTTGAAGTTCTCGAAGCTCGATCATCTATTCGTTCTCCTCGCCGAGGGGAAGCATGACGACCTTTCTCTTCCCGATCCGATCCGGAAAATCGTTCGCGATGCCGCGTTCGACGGGCGCGCCGACGTCGTGGTCACGATCCTCGGACACGAGCCGCGCAAGGTCACGCTGATCGGAGTCGGAAAGAGCGACGCGCTGACGATCCGCGGCGTTCGCGCGCAGCTGACCGCCGTCGGGCGGATCGCGAAGAAGCATCGCGACAAATCGATCGGCGTGATTTTTCCGTACGCGCAGCCGGAGACGAGCGCCGTCGCCGACGCGCTCGCGCAGAGCGACTATAAGTACGACCCGTACATCACCGTCAAGAAAGATCTGAAGCGATATCCGATCGACGCGGCGCTGCTCGCGCCGCCGTCGCTCGACAAGAAGAGCGTCGCCCAGCTCGCGGACCACGCGCGCGCGATCGCGGCGGGCGTCAACACGGTCCGCGATCTCGGCAACACGCCGTGCAACGTGATGACGCCGGAGCGGCTCGCCGAGCGCGCGCAGGAAGTGTCGAAAGACGCCGGCGTGAAGTGCACGGTCTACACGAAGCGCGACATCGAGAAGATGAAGATGGGCGGCCTCATCGCCGTCAATCGCGGCAGCGATCTCGAGCCGCGCTTCGTGGTGATGGAGTACACGCCGAAGAAAGCGAAGAAGCACGTCGCGCTGGTCGGCAAGGGCATCACCTTCGACTCCGGCGGGATCTCCATCAAGCCCGCCGAGAAAATGGAAGAGATGAAGTTCGACATGTGCGGCGCCGCCGCCGTGATCGGCATCGTCGAAGCGGCGGCGAAGCTCGAGCTGCCGGTAAAGATCACCGGCATTTTCGCGGCGACCGAAAATCTGCCGAGCGGCAGCGCGTACAAGCCGGGAGAGATCATCACGATGATGAACGGCAAGACCGTCGAGATCGTGAATACCGACGCCGAAGGGCGCATGATCCTCGGCGACGCGCTGCATTACGCGTCGAGCCTGAAGCCCGATCACATCATCGACTACGCGACGCTCACCGGCGCGTGCGTCGTCGCGCTGGCCGGCGACGCGGCCGGCCTCTTCACGGACGACGACGCTTTGGCTCGGAACTTGATCCATGCTGGAGAGCGCACCGGTGAGCGCCTCTGGAGACTTCCTCTTTGGGACGAATACAAAGACCTGATCCGCAGCGAGTGGGCCGACATGAAGAACAGCGGCGGCCGCTGGGGCGGCGCGATCACCGCCGCGGTGTTTCTGAAGGAGTTCGTCGATTGTCCGTCATGGGCTCACCTCGACATCGCCGGAACGGCGTACGCGGAGAACGAGTCGCCGCGCGAAGCGAAGGGCGCGACCGGCGCGGGCGTGCGCGTCACCATCGAGTTCCTGCAGTCGTTATAGGGTTGCGCGGTGACGCGGTCGCGCGGTTGCGCGGCAAAGACTTCACCGCGCGACTGCGCAACTGCGCAACCGCGGCGCTTCTGGCGCTGCTCATTGCGTGCGGCGGCGGCGCGAAGAAAGTGCCCGTCGCTCCGCCGGCCGAGCCGCAGATCGACTTCACGGCGATCGACTCGCCGAGCCTGCAGTTTCTTCCGCGACACGAAGAAGCGCCGGGATGGCGTCTCGAAGAGGATCCCATCGTCGTCCCCGGCGATCGAATCAACACGTATCTCGGACCCGACGGTGCGCACTTCACGCGCTACGAAATGATCGACGTGACGGCCGGCAAATACACGTCGACCAAAGATCCCGGCTTCGCGATCGTCGAGATCTTCCGCTTCCCCGACTTCGTCAAAGCGTTCGGCGCGTACTCGATGCGCAAAGAAGCGGTGCGCCGCTTCATCCCGGTGCAGAACGAAGGCTACGTCAGCAAGTTCGCGGTGCACGTCTGGCGCGGTCCGTTCTACATCCGCGTCACCGGCGGATCGCAGAACGCGTTCGAGTCGCTGACGCAGCTCGCGTCGTTCGTCGCCGAGCGCATGCCCGCCGCGCCCTCGAAGCCGGCCGTGTTCAACTTTTTCCCCGGCGACCCGCGCGTCCCGAACAGCGAGCGCTACTCCGCCGATAAAGGGTTCGGGCAGACGATCCTCGGCAATTCGTTTCAGGCGACGTTCAACGTCGGCGGCGAGTCGCTCGACGGATTGATCATTCCGGCCGCGAACAAACAGTCCGGCGGCAAGATCCTCGACACCTACCGCGCGCTCTACATCCGTAACGGCAAGCTGCTCGACCCGATCCCGAACCTCGGCGAGGACAATTTCACGGCCGAGGACAAGTACCTCGGGCGCGTCGTCGCGTTCCGCATCGATCGCTTCGTGATCGCCTTCAACGGCTACGGCGACCGCCAGAAACTCGTCGACCTCGCCGTCGCCACCGACGCGCGCATCCTCGGCTCGATCCGCAAACAGCTCGTCATCGCCGACAAAACGATCGAGCCGCAGCAACGCACGAACACGAACCAGCCGCCGTGGGCGAGACGACCGTAGCCTCCCGGCCTCCAGGCCTCCTCGCCTCCGAGGAACGAAAACAGGCCCGTCGCAAACGAAAACAGGCCCGTTGCAAATGAAAACAGGCCCGTCGCAAACGAAAACAGGCCCGTTGCAAACGAAAACAGGCCCGTTGCAAATGAAAACGGGCCGGTTGCAAATGAAAACAGGCCAGTTGCAAATGAAAACAGGCCAGTTGCAAATGAAAACGGGCCCGTTGCAAATGAAAACAGGCCAGTTGCAAATGAAAACAGGCCCGTCGCAAACGAAAACAGGCCAGTTGCAAATGAAAACAGGCCAGTTGCAAATGAAAACGGGCCGGTTGCAAATGAAAACAGGCCAGTTGCAAATGAAAACGGGCCGGTTGCAAATGAAAACAGGCCAGTTGCAAATGAAAACAGGCCAGTTGCAAATGAAAACAGGCCGGTTGCAAACGAAAACGGGCCGGTTGCAAACGAAAACGGGCCGGTTGCAAACGAAAACGGGCCGGTTGCAAACGAAAACAGGCCCGTCGCAAACGTGATTTAGGAGTTTGCGCGGCAGAAACGACGATCTCAGGCGCGTTGCGCCGCTCGAAGCCGCATTGGTGACGTGGCGGCAAGCAGGCCGCAAGGCGGAGCAATCCACGCAGCCGCCCGTGGCGGCTCGGCGGCTATCTTTCCCACGTTCCCGACTTCCCGCCCGACTTGCGCACGAGCTGCAGCCCGTCGATCACAATCCCCTTCTCCGCGCTCTTGCACATGTCGTAAATCGTGAGCGCGGCGACGGCGCATGCGGTCATCGCTTCCATCTCCACGCCGGTCTTCCCTTCGCAGCGGACGATCGCGTGGATCTCGATCGTGCCGGCGCTCGCGTCGAGATCGAACGTGATGTCGACGGAGTCGAGGCCGATCGGATGCGCCAGCGGAATGAGCGACGGCGTTTGCTTCGCGGCGAGGACGCCGGCGATTTTCGCGGTGGTGAGGACGTCGCCTTTCGGCAGCGCGCGCTCGACGAGACGCTGCAGCGTTTCCGGCGACATGCGGACTGTCGCCGAGGCAGTCGCTTCGCGCTGTGTGGTGCGCTTGGAGCCGACGTGCACCATCGAGATGCCGCCCGTGTCGTCGAGATGCGAGAAATCTTTAGCCATACAACCTCTCCGCGGCCGCAAGCTCCTCCGGCGTATTGACGTTCATCAGCGGCTCGCCGCCGAACCTCGCCCGCAGCTCCTCCTCGCCGATCATGTCGCGTTTATTGAGTCCGCGCAAATCGAATCGCTCCGCTGCGATGCGCTGCTCGATCTCCGGCAGCAGCGACGCGTCCCACACCGCGCAAAGCAGCTGCGGCTCGCCGTTCCACATCGCCATCCCGCCGCGATCGCGCAGGAATCGCAGCACGTCGCTCGTGATCAGCGGATAGTCGACCGCGAGGATGAACGCGTGCGACTGCACGTCGCGCAGCGCGCGTGCGACGCCGAAGATCGGAGCTCGCTCCCCTTCCTCCCAATCGATCGCGATCACGTCGTCGAACACCGGCCGCGCCGCCGCTGCCACGCGATCGTAAAAAAGCGCGCGCTTCGAGCGTCCCATGCGCGACGAACGGCCGCCGGTGAGCACGTAGCAGTTCATGTTGGATGGCGGATGGCGGATGGCAGATGGCAGATGGCGGAGAGCGCGAAGAGTCGTCGCCATCCGCCATCCGCCATCCGCCATCCAACAGAGGTTAGCATCCGCGCGTGCCGGTCAGCGTCGTGATTCCCACGCTCAACGAAGAGGCGCGCCTCGGCGCGACGATCGATGCGGCGTTTGCGGCGGGGGCGGCCGAGGTGATCGTGGCGGATGGTGGGAGCAGCGATGCGACCGTGGCGATCGCGCAGTCGCGCGGCGCGCGAGTGCTTCGAGTGGTGCGCGCCTCCGGCGCTTTGACGGAGGGCGCGCCGGAGGCGCGCACCACTCCACGCGCGAGCCAGCTCAACGCCGGCGCTCGCGAAGCGAAACACGACGCCGTCATCTTTCTCCACGCGGACACGTTCCTGCCGGAAGGCGCATGCAAAGCGATTGAGAGCGCGATGAAAGCGGGCGTCGTCTTCGGCGGCTTCCGCATCGCGTTCATCGAAGACGGATTGCGCGTCGTCGCCGCACTGATCAATGCTCGAACGCGACTGACGCGCAAGCCGTGGGGCGATCAGGCGCAATTCGTCGCCCGCGACGCGTTCCTGCGCGCCGGCGGCTACCGCGAGCTCCCGATCATGGAAGACTACGAGCTCGCGCGGCGGATGAAGCGCATCGGGCGGACGGCGATGCTGCCGCTCGCCGTCCGCACCTCCGGCCGCCGCTTTCGCGAGCTCGGCTCCTTTCGCACCGCCGCGCTCAACTGGTGGATCATCGCCTGCTACCACGCCGGCGTCTCGCCGGAGCGCCTCGCGCGATGGTACCGAGGGTAGTTGCGCGGTTACGCGGTCGCGCGGTTACGCAGTTACGCGGCAGGCACGCCTCCGCGCAACCGCGAGACCGCGCAACCGCGCAACCCCTACTTCTGCGCCGCCATCCGCCGCTGCAGCTCGTCGAGCGCGACCTCTTCGATGCGCGTGGCCAGCCACCACCAATTGCCGAACGCGTCTTCGACGCCGCCGTTGCGATCGCCGTAGAACTGATCGCTCGGCTCCATCAGCGACGTCGCACCGGCGGCGAGCGCGCGTTTGTACGTCGCGTCGACGTCGGGCAGGTAGAGATAGAGCGTCGCCGGGCGCACCTTCCACTCGCCGCGCGCCTGTCCGATCATGACGCGCGAGTCGCCGATCTGCGCCTCGGCGTGCCGAGGATTTCCTTCGTCGTCGGTCAGAAGCTCCGGCACCTGCGCATCGAACGCCGCCTTGATGAAGTCGATGAACTTCCGCGCGTCGTCGACGGTGATGTAGGGCGTGACCGTGTGATAGCCGTCGGGGATGTGATTGGCCATGTCATTTCTCCTTGTCGCGCGTATCGTGCGCGAAGGCGCGGCACGGCGTATTGTAAAAATTTGACTCTGCGAAAATCAGTTGACCCTGAGTGACCAGAAGGATGCGGCAGGGGCAGGCTCATCATTCGGTCGGTTGCTGCGAAGCAGCGGCTACGCCGGACACTCCGCCTAATCGATCAGCGATAACTTGCTATCATGTGCACAGGTCCATCGCCGATGAACGCCACTCTCCTATTCGAAGGCCACACTGTGTTGCGGCCCGCGCCAAACGTCGTCTGCCGTCGCGTCGGTGGCGAGTCGATTCTCGTGCCGATCCGGCAGAACGTCGGGAATCTCGACTACGTCTACACGCTTTCCCCGGTCGCGGCCGACGTCTGGGCGCTACTCGACGGCCGGCCGTTCGATGACGTCGTCGACGCGATCTGCGAGATTTATGAAGTCGACCGCGACACGGCAATTGCAGATGTAACGGCACTCCTCGCCGACCTCCTGGATGTGGCTCTCGTATCGCGAACGGACTAAGGAACGATGATCGAAACCCTGGACTATGGCGCCTTCAGCCACACCGTTCACCGCGAGGTGAACGGCCGCCGCATCCCCGTCAACGGGACGATCGAGCTGACGCATCGCTGTCCGCTCGAATGCGTCCACTGCTACAACAATCTGCCGATGAGCGACGGCGTCGCGCGACGCCGGGAGCTCACGACCGCCGAATACTGCCGCATCCTCGACGAGCTGGGGGAGCTGGGTTGCCTCTGGCTGCTCATCACCGGCGGCGAGGTGCTTGCGCGTCCCGACTTCTTCGAGATCTATCGCCACGCGATCGCGACGGGAATGCTGGTCACGGTCTTCACGAACGGGACGTTGGTCACCGAGCGCGTGGCCGATGCCTTCGCGGAGACGCCGCCCTTCGCGATCGAGATCACGCTCTACGGCCGCACGAAAGCGACCTACGAGTCGCTCACCGGCATTCCCGGTTCGTTCGAGCGCTGCCTGCGCGGGATCCATCTGCTCCTGGACCGCAAGCTGCCGCTGAAGTTGAAAACCGTCGCGATCTCGACGAACAAGCATGAAGTGATGGCCATGAAGCGCTTCGCCGACGAGCTCGGCGTGCACTTTTCGTTCGATCCGATGATGACGCCGCGCATCGACTGCTCGGCGAGTCCGATCGCGGTCCGTCTCACGCCCGCGGACGTCGTGGTGCTCGATCTCGAAGATCCGGTGCGCGTCTCCGACTGGCGCCGGCTGGCAATCGAGTATGCGCCGCCGCCGCCGGCGGCAGACGAAGTGCCGAGTGTGTACCACTGCGGCGGAGGCGTGAATTCGTTCGCGATCGATCCGTACGGCGACATGTCGATCTGCGTGCTGTCGCAGGTGGACAAGTTCAACGTGCGCGACCATGGCGTCCGCGAAGGATGGGAGACCTTCCTCCGCGGCGTGCGCGACAAGCGCGCGACCCGCGTGACGAAGTGCACGTCGTGCGCTCTCAGCTCGCTCTGTGGTTCCTGCGCGGCGAACGCGGAGCTGGAAATGGGAGACGCCGAGGCGCCGATCGATTTTCTGTGCCGCACGGCGCATCTGCGGGCGGAAGTATTCGGCCTCGACGTGCGGGCGCATGGCGAGTGTGAGTATTGTACGGACGGCTCCCATAGGCATGAGATCGATCAGATGGCGGAAGAAGTGCGCGCGCGGCATCGCGGCGACATCGAGGAAGTGATCGCGTCGGTTCCGCTCAACGAGGCGGCCGCGGCGTGCGGCACGGGCGGTTGCGGAAGCTGCAGTCTGCATTAGGGAGGATCCAGGATGGAGAAGGTTTCCGAGTCGAAGAAGAAGCCGTATGAGACACCAGCGGTGAAGCGCTATCCGCTGCGTCCGGAAGAGGCGGTGCTTGGGTTCTGCAAGAACTCCAGCTCGGCCGGATCGAGCGGCGGGACCTGCTTCACCCCGACGCCCTGCAACTCGATCGGATCGTAAGCGTGCGCGCCGACTTCCTCCGCATCGCGCGGATGACGATCGCGCTTCGCTGCGACGATCCGGGCCTCGCGTGGGAGTGGCCCGGCGCCAGCAGCCGTTTTCTCGTTCCTCCCGCCACGCCCGACGTCGAGCTCGACTTGCGAGCCGTCGACGCGATCCCGCCCGCGCAGGTCAGCGATCTCGTTTTCGATTCAGGCGCGGTGTGGCGTCTGTTCCGCGACGGCGAGGGGTTCCGCATCGAATGCCACTCCGACGTCTTTCCGGCGAATCCCTACAAAGCCGCGACGTTCGACGCGTCGTTCACGCATGGCACGATCGTGATGAGCGAAGGCGCGCGCGGTCTCTGTCCGCTCGACTATCCGCTCGACGAAGTGCTCGTCTCGCATCTCCTCGGCCGCGGACGCGGCGTGGAACTGCACTCCTGCGGCGTGATCGACCAGCAGGGACGCGGTCATTTGTTCGTCGGCATGTCCGGCGCCGGCAAGTCGACCACCGCCCGTTTGTGGGGATCGAGCGCAGCAGCGATTCTCAGCGATGACCGCGTGATCGTGCGCGAGGAAGAGGACGGGATGCGGATGCACGGCACTCCCTGGCACGGGGAGGCCGCGCTGTCGATGCCTGCCAGCGCGCCGCTCGCGGGCGTTTACCTTCTCGAGCAATCATCGCAACTCGCATTGCGCGAATTGCATCGCGCCGATGCGGTCGCGCGACTGTTCGGCTGTTCGTTCCCACCGTTCCATGACTCTGAATCGGTTGCGTTCACGCTCGCGTTTCTCGAGCGCCTCGCGGATCGCGTTCCCGTGCGCGAGCTCCGTTTCACGCGCGATGCGCGCGTGGCCGATCTCATCCTTGCGGAGGCCGCGTGAGCGGCTGTGAGAAAACACCCCGTCATCCTGAGTCGGCGAAGCGCGACGAAGGATCTCAAGATACGAAGAGCCTGCAATTTCGAGATCCTTCGCCGTCTACGCGGCTCAGGATGACGGAGAGCATCGACGCAACGACGATGATCATCGATCTCCTCGGGCGCGGCCACGCCGTCCGCTTCCGCGCTGCCGGCGACAGCATGCACCCGCTCGTCCGCGACAACGACTACCTGCACGTCGAGCCCGCGGCGAAGCTGCGCATCCGCCGTGGCGACGTCGTCCTGACGCTCGCGCCGCGAGGCCTGACCGCGCATCGCGTGATGAATTGGGATGACGCAACGTTGGTCACGCGTGGCGACAACCAGCGCCTGCACGACACGCCGGTTGTGCGTGCTCACGTTCTCGGAGTGGTCACGCACGCCGAGCGCAACGGCAGCAGACGCCGCGTGCGTCGTGCGACGCTGACGCTGGCGCTGCGGCGCGCGTACGCGCGCGCCTGCCTGCTGTTGGGCGCAATAACTTCTTGCTTTTTCGGATTCTAAACGGATCATTGACACCAATCTGACGTCCGCGCGCCCATAATCCGTCCAGGCAGTCGGTCCAACCCGGCAAGGAGAGGTCAACGTGAAGTGTATGCAATGGGCCGTTCGCGCGGTCTCGGTCGCGATTTTCGCGTGTCTGTTCGTCTCCGCGCCCGCGAGCGCACAGGGCGCGCTCAGCGTTCAGATCCTCAACGGCTACAACGTTGTCGTCGACTCGAACGTCACATCACCCTCCACCTACGGCCCCGCGGCCGGCTACATCGGTGCGCGAGTCTGCAACACCGGCAACGCCTCCCTGAGCAACGTCATCGCCAACGTCGGCAACTACAACGGCGGCGGCGTCAGCTCGACTCCTGGTACGTTTCCGGTCTTCAGCTCTACCGGCGACCTCGTGCATACGCAGCTCACGAACACCGGCAATTATTCGCTGACGCTCCAGTCGGGCGGCACGAGTACGTCGCTCGACGGCTCGCGCTACATCGGCACAGTCGCGGCCGGGCAGTGCGTCGTCGAGTACTGGCTCTTTTCGTATCCGCAATGCGTCAACGTCGGCAGCGCATCGGACTCTCCGCCGTGCGCCGCCAGCATTGCCGGCGACGTGAAGCCGAACGACGATCTCTCGCTCAACTACGACATCTGGGCTTCGACCACCACCGCGATCACGCCGGCGGTCGTCAACCAGCGCCGCGCGTTCACGATGCGCAACGAGATCTCGGCCTCGGCGAACAAGATCTGGCCGAATACATCGTCAAAAGTTCCCGACGCCTATCTCGCCGCGATCCAGTCGGTCATCGGATGGGGAACGCTCGGACCCGACGGCCAGCCGCTCAGCGGCTCGAACCCCGTCTATCCCGGCCAGCGCGTGATCACGACGCAAGGCATCTGGTACGACCTCGGAAACGTCGGTCAGGGCTTCGACAACAACGGCGATCTGATCCCCGATCAGAACGCGTGGCTGCAGCCGGTCGGCGACGCGGCGGCGTTCGACGCCGACTGCTTCCGCATGGTGAACGTCTACGGACTGCTCATCGTGAAGCTCAAGACCGGCGGCGAGCAGTTGGTCCCGTTCCAGAACCAGCTCTACTTCGAGCACATCCCCGACAACACCGGTGCGGTCGGACTCGTCTACTACCAGTTCGTCGCAACGGACTCCGGCTGCAGCGCGGTGATGACGCCGTATCAGGAAGCGGCATCGGGCTTCGACAATGAAAAGTTCAGTGCCGACTTCGGCCTCAGCAATCCGCTGAGCAGTACCAGCTTCGGTCCGGCGTTGTCATTCACGAAAACGGACGGACTGACCTCGACCACCGCCGGCTCGACGCTCACGTACGCCGCCGCGACGACGAACAGCACCGGCGCGAACCTCGGCGCGCCCGATCTCGGCGTGGCGATGACCATCCGCGACTCGATTCCGGCCGGCACCAGGTACGTCAGCGGCAGCGCCACCAGCAACAACACGCCGCCGAGCGGCACCGGCTCGTACACGCAGGGCTACACCGACAACGACGGCAACGTCGACACCTGCACCATCAACTACAGCATCTCCAGCTCGAGCTACACCGCTCTTTACTCGACGAACAATGGGTCGACGTGGACGGCCACGGATCCAGGATCGTCGGTCACCGACATCCTGTGGATCCTCGATACGACGCTGCAGCTCGACGGCTATCACAACGGCGCCAGTTGCGTGGCTCCGAACGGCGTGTACGACAACGGCACGCTGCGGACGTCGCTCCCCGCCGGGAAGAACACGACCGTGCGGTTCCAGGTGACGGTCAACACGGTCGCACCCTTCCCCGGACCGGTCGTATGCAACACCGCGATGGCGGGCTTCGGCGGCGCGACGTCGGGAACGACGGCGCAGGATTGCACGCTGATCCAGGGCATCAACTCGATCACCGGCAGCGTGTTCAAGGATGAGGGGACGGGCGTCGGCGGAATCTACGGCAACGGCGTCAAGGACGGCACCGAGGGGGACATCGGAACGGGCGTGAGCGTGACGCTCTACTACGACCTCAACGGCAACGGCGTAGTCGACAGCACCGATCCGAGCTGGGGCAACACGACGACGGCACCCGTGCCGAACATCGTCGGAGTTCCCTCGTGCACGACGAACGGCTGCTTCCGGTTCACCGGTCTTCCGGACGGGCCGTTCCTGGTAGTCGTGAAGAAGTACGACGGCGCGACTTCGAACGGCATCAACGACGCCGCCACCGACACCGCGTTCGGAACGAACGGCTGGGGAAACACCACCGCCGATCCGAATCTCGCGCTGACGACGGACACGGGACTCGTCAAGCTCAACGAAGACCTCACCACCGCTACGATGGCGGTGAACATCGATCTGGATCACAACAACGGCAGCGCAGTGCATCAGAGCGGCCCGAACTTCGGTTTCGCGCCGCCGCTGCGCGTGACGAAGAGCGTCTCCGGCAACCCCGACTCGAACGCCGACGGCCGCGCCGATACGACGATCGACGAGGGTGATCTATTCACCTACAACATCAACCTCGAGAACCGCCTGCCGAGCGTAGGCGTGCAGGGACCGACCGGATGCCAGTACACGGTCTGGGCGCCGACCGGCACGAACGGCTCGCCGGCCAGCAAGCAGTTCACCAATCCCACCGCCGTGTGGGACGGCCCGAACCGCAACGTCGGCTCGGTGCTCGTGCAGAACGGCGGTCTGCGCTTCATCGACAGCACGGGATTCGTGCTGCCGACGCAGGCCGGCAACATCACCAAGGTCGAGGCATTGGTCTTCGGCTATTTCGCCTCGACTCTGAACGACGACAATCTGACGCTGGGCATCAGCCGCCCGGCTACGGGCTTCACTTCCACGACCATGAACACAGCGCTCATCGACAGCTACGTCGGTGAGCCGGCCGATCTCAGTCCCAACAGCGCCATCAGCTGGGACGTCACCGCGCTCCGTCCCGGCGGTGGCACATGGAGCTGGGCTGACAACTTCTCGACCGTCACGGTCGACGTCAATCCCAGCAAGTCTTCCTCGGCTGACGAGAAGAACTTCTATCTCGATGCCGTCGGCCTTCGCGTTACGACCGATCAGAACTGCGACGCCGGCACGTCGACGACGCTCAGTCCCGTGCCGCTGCAGGACAGCTACGATCCGGCCAGCGTCGATTTCGTTTCCGCGTCTCCGACGCCAACCTCGGTCAACACGGCGACCGGCATCATCCAGTGGGCCGACGTCGGTCCGATCCTTCCGGGATCGACGGCCAGCGTCGCGGTGACGATGCGCGCGCGCAACATCACCGGCACGCGCACCGGCACGTGCGGCGTCTCCGCGCCTCCTACGTCGACGAGCGCGTGCAACTGGGCCGAGGGCGGATTCGGAACGAGTCACGTCTACTACGCCGACGGCCGCCTCGCAAACGACGCCAGCAGCAAGATCGCGATCGCGATGCAGGGCAAGAACGAAGTCCACGGCGCTCTGTGGAAAGACACGAACGCCGACGGCTGGGCCTATGACGCCGGCGAGCCGTTCCTCCCGAACATCACGGTCACCCTGTGGGGGTGCGTGCAGTCCGACGGCGTGACGATGGAGACCAGCGCGCCGAACAAGACCTGTACCGCCGCGACCTCGGGCAACTTCTGGAAGAAGATCGCGACCGACATCACCGACTCCAACGGTGCGTACGACTTCATCGGTCTCGACACCGGCTACTATCTCGTCGAAGTCGGCGACAACGACAACGCACCCGCGGTGGGCAACAGCTCCCCCTTCAGCGGCACGCAGACCGCGGAGCCGAACGACTCGCAGGCTCCTCTGGGCGGAGGTGCCGCCACCGGCACCGTCGGCGTCTGCGTCGGCGGCTGCAACAACACCTGGGGCAGCCCGACAGCGAACCTCAGCGCGCTCAATCTCATCGGCAGTGTCGCCGAGGAATCAATTACCGGCGTCAACTTCGGCTACAACATCCCGAGCGCGATCATCTACGGCAACATCTGGTGGGACGTCGACGCCGACGCGACGCGCGACGCCACCGACGGCAATCTCTCCGGCTTCACCGTGCAGATCTACTCCGATCCGAACGGCGACGGCAATCCCGCCGACGGAACGCTGCAGGCGACGACGACCTCCGACTCGAACGGCGAGTACACGTTCAGCGGCCTGGCCGCCGGCTCTTACGTCGTCAGCGTGACGCCGCCGACGCTCCTGCACAAAGTGTGGACCGAGACCGTCGAGTCGACGGGCGGCACGGGAAGCCTCAACAACCAGATCCCCATGACCGTGACGGCCGGACAGGTTTCCGGATCGCATGACTTCGGCTACACGCAGGTCGACGCCTCCGACATCGGCGACTACCTCTATTACGACTTCGACGGCGACGGCATCTTCGACTCCGGCGAGTCCGGCATTCCGAACGTGACGGTGTGGCTGTACGAAGACATCGACCGCGACGGCACGATCGACGCCGGCGTCGACTCGATCGTCGCCACCACCGCGTCCGATTCGACGGGCCACTACCTCTTCTCCAACTTCCCGGCCGGCAGCTACATCGTCAAGGTCGACACGACCGATCCCGATTTCCCGACCGACGTCCTCGCGTCGGGCGATCCCGATCTCAGCGCCGCCAGCATCGGCGACACGATCTACTACGATCTCAACGCCAGCGGCACGCAGACGGCCGGCGAGGACGGCATCCCGCTCGTCATCGTCAATCTCTACAGCGACAACGACAGCAGCGGCACGCTCAACGGCGCCGACTCGCTCATCGCGTCGACCGTCACCGACGTCAACGGCAAGTACCTCTTCACCGGTCTCACCGCCGGACGCTACTTCGTCGACGTCGACGAGTCGTCGCTCCCGAGCACCGCGCTCGCGCTGACGACCGCCGATCCGGCATCGACCGTCGTCATCCTTTCCGGCAGCACCAGCGCCACATCCGATCTCACGAAGGACGCGGGCTACAGCCCGTCGTCGAACTTCGCGATCGGCAATCGTATTTGGCACGACGTCAACAACAACGGTGTCCAGGATGCGGGAGAGCCGGGCATTCCGAACGTCGACATCGTCGTGACCAACGGCACCGGAACCGGCTGCGCCGGCGGCTGCCGCGTGACGACCGACGAGGCGGGATTCTGGATCGTCACCGGTCTCACGAACGGCACGTTCTCGGTCAACGTCGACGACACCGATCCCGACTTCCCACGCGACTTCACGCTGACGACCGGCACCGATCCGCGCACCGTGACCGTCGCCGGCGCGGATCTGAACAACGTCGACTTCGGCTATCACTACACCGGCACCGGCAGCACGCCGACCGGCACGATCAGCGGCCGCGTGTTCCAGGATGCCGACGGCGATCTGGCCTATGACGCCGGCGAAGAGCGCACGTCGAAGACCGTGAACCTCCTCGACTCCGAGGGAAACATCGTGGCGTCGACCACGACCAGCGGCACCGGAACGTACTCGTTCACCGGCGTGTTCGTCGGCGACTACACCGTCGAAGCGGTCGATCAGCTGGGAACGCGCTACAGCACGCTCTTCCTCAACGCCGCGCAGACGATCGCCAACCTCAACATCATTTATCAGACGACGATCGAGGCGACCGCCGACAGCCAGAGCTCCGTCGCCATCGACGGCGTGCATTCGAACCTGCTGCAGGACTTCGGCTACCAGCGCTTCTTCGGCTCGATCGGCGACACGGTCTATTGGGACGTCAACGAGAACGGCACGCAGGACGTCGGCGACCCCGGTCTTGCCAACGTCACCGTGCGCCTCTACGACGCGGTCTGGACCGATACCAACAACGACGGCTACTTCCAGAGCGGCGAGGGAACGAAGACGCTCGTCGCGACGACGTCGACCGCCTCCGACAATCCGCTGACCACCGCGAACGAAGGCGGAACGTACCTCTTCTCCAATCTCTCCGCGCTGGCCTCGGGCCACAAGTATCTCGTGGTCGTCGATACGACCACGCTGCCCGGCGTCACGCATCCGATCATCGCCGATCCGGACACCGACGGCGTGCCGTGCACGTCGCTGAGCGGCGCCACCGATCCGCCGTCATCCGTCTGCGACAGCGAGCAGCTCATCACCGGCTTCAACACCGGCAACAACTATCTCGGCGCCGACTTCGGCTACCGCATCACCGGAACGAACTACGCCACGATCGGCGATCACCTCTGGATCGACACCGACGGCGACGGCGTGATGGATTCCGGCGAAATCGGCATCGACGCGGTCACCGTCTGGCTCGACACCGACAACGACGGCGTGGTCGACTGGACCGACGGCAACGGCAATAACGTATGGGATGCGGGCGAAGGCGAGAGGTGGACGACCACCGATCCGGACGGTTACTACACCTTCACCGGCATCACCGACGGCACGTACAACCTGAAGGTTCTGGCGACTGATCCGGACTTCCCAACGGGTCTCACAGAAACGTTCGAGGTGCGCAGCGGCAACACCGCCAGTCGCGACAACGCCGTGCAGGTCGTCGTCTCGGGCGGCGCCGTCACCAGCATCGTCGACGGTGATCCGGGAACGCTCGACACTTGCTCGAGTTGCAATCTCAACGTCGACTTCGGCTATCGCTACGCCGGCACGAACACGCTGAGCGGCACGGTCTGCGTAGACGACGCCACGAAGAACGGCTACTGCGGCGCGACGGCGACGACCTACTCCGGCGTCGACACCGCGAACGGCGAAGTCGCGCTGCCGGGGATCACGGTCACGGCCTATCGTTGGACCGACAGTAATTCGAACAACACTGCCTGGTCGCTCGCGGGCGTGCTCGATGCCGGCGATTCCTTCGTGCTCCTCGGCTCCGTCTCCGCTGATGCCAGCGGCGACTACACGTTCACGCATCTGCCGGACAACGTCATTCTCGTCTTCAGCATCTCCGACACGGCGCAGCTGCTCCTCACGACGACGAATTTGAATACCAGCGTCGAGGATGCGAACGTCCTCAAGCGCCAGCTCTATGAGGGTACGACGACATACGCCGGCAACACCGTCACGGTCATCGGCCGCCAGGCGCTGAGCATCGGCGGCGACACCGACGACAACGTCAAGGACGTCGACTACGCGTTCGACGCCACGCTCGGCGGCGCGCTCGCCTATGACTTCGGCGATCTCCCGTCCAGCTACGTCGATACGTTGCTCTCCGAGAGCGGCGCGCAGCATCGCGTCACCGGCAGCTCGATCTACCTCGGCAGCGGCGTCAGCACCGAGAGCGACGGCAAGCCGAGCGTCGACGCCACCGGCGACACGCAGGACAACGGCGTGACGATGGTCTCGACGACGCTGGTCAAGGGCGGCTCGATGTTCGTCGACGTCACCGCGTCGCAGGCCGGCTGGCTCGCCGCGTGGTTCGACTGGAACGGCGACGGCGACTTCGATGACGCCGATGAGAACGTCATCGACCGGCCGGTCACGGCCGGCGTCAACTCGCTCAACTTCTACGTCCCGACCACCGTCCCGAACGGACTGACCGACTTCTTCGCGCGCTTCCGCATCTATCCGTCGCGGCCGCAGATCGTCGCCAGTTCCGGTCCGGGCTTCGACTCCAACTTCGCCATGATGGACGGCGAAGACGAAGACTACATCTACCCCTTCTCCAACGCCGTCACGTTCGCCGAGATCTCGACGATGGATGCGGTGCAGGGGAAGAACAGCAACTCCATCACCTGGTCGACGAATCGTGAGACCGACAACCTCGGCTTCGACCTCTATCGCTCCGTCGCCGGCGGTCCGCAGGAGAAGCTCAATCCGCATCTCATCATCGGCTCCGCGTTCGTGAGCGGCCGCCAGACCACCGGCCCGCGCGCGTATCGCTTCGTCGATCACAAGCCGCTGTCGGGTCTCGTGCAGTACTGGGTCGAAGACGTCGATCTCAACGGCACGCGCACCATGCACGGTCCGATCACGCCGCACACGTCGGCAACCGAGCCGCTCGACGACACGCTGAACACCGAAACCGATCCGACCATCGGCTCGGTCGGCGGCAAGTTCACGACCGCCGACGGCATGGGCGTCGCGATTCCGGAGCCCGATGCGCCGGGTGCCAAGCAACTGGCCGAGCAGTGGAGCCTCGCTTCCGTGCCGGCTGTGAAGGTCATCGTCACGCGGCCGGGTTGGTATCGCGTGAAGAAGAGCGACCTCCTCGCCGCCGGCTTCGATCCGGGCAACAACCCCAATTCGATCTCGGTGTTCACCGAAGGCGTCGAAGTGCCGGTCGTGCTGAATGCGAAAAACGGCAACAAGTTCGACAACGACGACTCGATCGAGTTCTTCGGCCGCGGCATCGATACGCAGGGCACCGGCGGCCGCGTCTACTACATCACCGCGAAGAAGGGCTCCGCCGCGCGCGTGAAATCGACCGGCGGCCGCGGCAACAGCGGTACGCCTTCGACGGCAAGCTTCCCGTATACGTTCGAGCGCGTCGAGCGCACGATCTTCTTCACCGCGCTTACGAACAACGGTGAGCGCTCGAACTTCTTCGGCCCGGTGCTCTTCCCGATGCCGGCGACGCAGGCGCTCACGGTTACGAACCCCGGCTCCGGCAACGCCGAGCTCGAGGTGATCGTGCAGGGCGCCAGCGCGAACTTCGATCACGTGATCTCGCTCGTTCTCAACGGCACGAACATCGGCTACGTCCGCCTCTTCAGTCAGGAACGCCACATCGAGAAGTTCCCGGTGCCGGCATCGCTGCTCGTCGCGGGCGAGAACACGCTCGTGCTCACCGCCGAAAACGGCTGGGACGACATCAGCGTGCTCGAGTCGCTGCGGCTCACCTATCCGCACGCGTATCGCGCCGACAACAACGCGCTCACGTTCACGCTCGACGGCGGCAACGCCGCCACCGTCAACGGATTCACCTCCAGCGCAATCCGGGTCGTCGACGTCACCGATCCGCTCGCGCCGGTCTTCATCGACGCGACGATCGGCAATGCCAGCGACGGCACGAAGTCCGTCTCGTTCGCCACGACCGGCTCCGGCACGCGGACGATCTTCGCGTTCGCGGAAAGCCGCGTGCTTGCGCCGGCGGCGATCGCCTGGAACGAGCCGTCGACGTGGAACGCGTCGACGAACGCCGCGAACCTCCTCATCATCACCAACAAGGCCTTCCTGAGTGCCGCCAATGCGCTGAAGACCGCGCGCCAGGCGCAGGGCATCTCGACGCAGGTCGTCGACGTGCAGAACGTCTACGACGAGTTCTCATACGGCCACCACTCCGCGCAGGCTGTGCGCGACTTCCTCAAGCGCACGACGACGTGGAAGACGCCGCCGCATTACGTGATCCTCCTCGGCGACGCCAGCTTCGATCCGCGCAACTACATGGGTCTCGGCAGCTACGACTTCGTGCCGACGAAGCTGATCAATACCACCGTGATGAAGGCGTCGTCCGACGACTGGTTCGCCGACTTCGACGACAGCGGCCTGCCATCGATCGCCATGGGCCGCATCCCGGCGCGCACCGCCGCCGAGGCGACGGGCATCGTCAACAAACTCGTGTCGCGCAATGTCACCTCCGGCGATGCCTGGGGCAAGATCGTCGAAGTGATCGCCGACATTCCGGAAGGTCATCCCTTCGACACGGAAGCGAACAAGCTCTCCGCGGTGATCCCGTCGCCGTTCACGGTCGATCGCATCTCCATCGCCACAACGCCGTCGCCCGGGACCGCGATCGTCAACGCGTTCAACCGCGGTTCGGTCCTGACCGAGTTCATCGGCCACGGCTCGATGGAGATCTGGAGCCACTCCCTCTTCACGTCCACGACTGCAGCATCGCTCACCAACGCGCCGCGCCTCCCGTTCGTCGTGGCTATGAACTGCTTCAACGGATACTTCCACGACCTCTTCACGAACAGCCTCGGCGAAGCGCTGCTGCGCAACCCGAGCGGCGGCGCGATCGGCGTCTGGGCCTCGTCCGGTCTCATCACCACCCCGCCGCAAGTCGCGATGGGGCTCGAGTTCAACCGCCGCGTCTTCGGCACCACCCCGACCACCATCGGCGACGCCGTCCTCGCCGCCAAACGCGCCACAAACGACCGCGACGTACGCCGCACATTCATCCTGTTCGGCGACCCGACCCTGAAACTGAAGTAACGCAAGAGGAGCGGGGGCTCACGCCCCCGCTCCCAGCAGGGTCCGCGCGTCTGTCCCTGAATCACCAAGGGATCTCCCAATGCGCGCGCGTAACATCTTGTGCTTGTTATAGATGCAGCAATATGGCCGCGTCTGGAAACTTTGTTATTAGCTGAAATGTCGGGACCGCGGCCTAACTGTGAGCTTCATCGGATCCAAGTTCAACAATTCATTTTTTCTGGAGGGCGTATGACAAGGGTGAAGTGCGTCTTGTTCGTGTCCGCCGTGTTGCTCTGCGGCGTTCTCCCGGCACTCGCTGCCACGAATCCAAAACTCGACTACGGAAAACTCCCACTGACTTTTGAAGCAGATCAGGGACAGGCCGATCAGGCCGTGAAGTTCCTGAGCCGCGGACATCGATAGGCGGGGGTCCTCCAATTTCCATCGGCACGTGGCTTTGATGCGGCGTACGCCGCGTGAGATTCCCGGCCCCGATCTCCTGATCCGTGACTCCCCATCGCAGGTCGATCTCGGCGAGCGTAAAGCCGCGCGGTGCGCCGCCGGAGCTCGGGAATCGTTCGGGAAAGAAGGGTCGCTCGCTCGGTCTGCATGTCGCGGAAAGTCGAGGAGATTGAAGACCTGGATCGAGCGGAGCGGGCGCATCTCGGTACTTTGACAATCATCGCGCGGCAATCGCCTTTCATCGCCCGCACGTCCCGTTGTGAGACCATCGGCGCCTTCAGCCTTCCCGGATCGTCTGGCCTGTTATCCCTTTGCGCCCGTATAGCTAATGGGCTGGTTTTCCATTTGTCGCTGCATCCGACTGAAGACCGTATCAAAGCCGACGCCTGCCGGAATGGCAACCAGCAGCGCAGAAATAAACTGAATCTTATCGGTTGCCTCGACTACAGTTGCCGATGGCTTCAGGACTCCTGGCGCACCAACCCACTGTGGGATGAGGTAAGCCAAGCCGACGGCGAATCCGGCAACACCGCCAAGGAGAAGGGATGTGGTCGGGTCGCTCTGTTCGGTCCCCGTCATGATCGAGCGGATCAAGGCACCCGTGGCTCCTGCCACAATCAAACCGGCAAATGTCAGAAAGGGGTAGAGTCCCGGACTGGGTGCCTGTGCCATTCCAAAGAAGACTATGACCAGAAGTGCAATGAAGGCAGCCGTGGCCCAAAAGCCCTTTCGTCTCTGCGAAGCGAGCTTCAGGTAGCTCCTCTCCCGATCAAGCGCTAGATCCAATTGTTTCCTCCGCGCTGCACACTTGGCCTTCAGCCATGTCACCAACTGCAGCGGGCTGTGCGTGCTCGAAGATGGGTAATCTCTCGAGGTTGTTGCAAGCTCAGTCCGGATGATTCCCGCCGCGCCGTCGAATTTATCCACGGCGAGGACGGGCAATGGACGGGCCAGGGCAATCTGCCCGGCAATCAGGGTCGACCGCCAACCCGCCATCAAAAGCACTGCGTCCACGCCATCAGCGTCCACGAGAGATCGGTAGAACGGAGCTTCCCAGTCATTCCCGGCAAAGAGGATGGGGGCGAATACATCCCGATGCGTTGTCTGTTCAACAAACCTCACTGTGTTCTTCTGTGACTCGGCGTAGCGCACTCGAATCGAACCAGCTCCGGCCCCTGCAGGAAGAGCTGCGACGTAACCTGAGACCACATGTGGCTCGAGGGACTCGTCGTTCGAAAAATAGACGACAAGGCCCATCCCTTCGTTCGCAAGCGCGGCCCCGAGTTCCTTTGCCATGTTCTTGGCGTCGTCAACCTTAGCGGGATTGTCCCGCTGCAGGTCCCAGAAACCACCAATGACCGCGACGAACGGCGTGCTCTCATTTGCCATCGGACTCCTCCTCGGTGATCCCATGATGATAATCCCTACGCTGGAGCGCCAGGCTCTCGGCCGCCGAAAGAACGCGATGGGCTAAGCCATCGCGGCTAGATCGCTATCGACGGTTATCACCAATCCCTACGACGCGGCGACGAGTTCAGTCGGTTAGACTCCGGCCTGTCACGCCGGAGGTCGCGGGTTCGAGCCCGTCGGCCCCGGCAAATTAAGTCGCTCATTAGGCGCCAGTTGGCACAGTCCGAGCGTTCCACGGCAAAAACTGTTATCCGCAGGTTCCGTGACGCAAAGCTGACGAGACGCTTGCAATCGGGCGGCGGTATCGGCGGGTATGATCGTTCGATCATGAGAGCCGTGATGATCGCCGCGATGTTTCTGGCTGCTGCGCTGCCGCTGTTCGCCGAGGATGCGCCGCTGCTCGCCGAGGATGCGTACAAGAACATCCAGGTGTTGCGCGGGCTGCACGCTTCCGAACTGCAGAACACCATGTTTTTCATGAAGGGCGCGCTGGGAGTGAACTGCAACCACTGCCACGTCAACTTTCGCGAGTTCGAGAAAGATGACAACCCGAAGAAGGCGGTCGCGCGGCGGATGATTCAGATGGTTCGCTCGCTCAACGAGAGCCAGTTCGGCGGGCAGCCCGTCATCAGTTGCAACACCTGCCATCGCGGCCAGCCCCGGCCCGCTGCGCCGCTGGCGTTTGCCCCGATTCGCGAATCGCGTCCTGTCGCGAAACCGGCGGATGCGCCGCCGCCGGCGAGCCTGCCGACCGTCGACGAACTCTTCGAACGATACGAGAACGCCACCGGCGGGCGCGCCGCTCACGCCAGGATCAAGACCCGCTTGCTCACCGGCGTCCAGCTCTCCACGGAGGGAGCCACGCGGCCGTTTCGGCTGCTGCAACAACTGCCCGATCGATTCGTACGCACCCTCACGGTCGACAGCGACTGGTATGAGGTCTTCGACGGATCGAAGGCCTGGAGCCGCGACAATCACGGAGCTCACGAGCTCAAGAGCACGCGGCTGGCGCAACTGAAGCGGGACAACACGCTGTTCGACCCCGCACCGTTGCGCGCTCAATACACCGATCTCAAGGTGATCGGCGTCGAAGGTTCCGACTTCGTGGTCGAAGGGATTCTTGCCGCATTCCGCAACCAGCGGCTCTACTTCGACCGCGACAGCGGCCTCCTGGTGCGAATTACCTCCACGGCGAAGACGGCGTTCGGCCCATTGCCGGAGGAGATCCGCCTCGAGGATTACCGCGAGATCGACGGCATCAAGCTGCCGATGCTCGTGAGCTTCCTCAAGCGCGACGGGGCGGGACCGCGGATTCCGGAGAATGATCCGGACTACAAGCCGCATCGCCCCCGAAAGAGGAACAAACGGGTTAGTAAGAATTCCTACGACGCGGGGTCGTAGTTCAGTTGCTTAGAACGCCGGCGTGTCACGCCGGAGGTCGCGGGTTCGAGCCCCGTCGGCCCCGCCAATCTAAAGCACTCATGCGCCGCGACTTCGCGGCATTTCGTGTTTTCAGAGGGTCGCTTAGAAAATTGGAGACTCGCAAAGTCACTCGCAAGGTCGCGATTTTGGCGAGCGAAAACCTGCGCGGACCCGCGACCAAAACGCTGCAATGTTTCCGGTTTCGGCGTGAATGTTCCACGGAAAAAATGCGTCACAAGCGCACTTAAAAGCGAGCGCGAAGCCCGGGCGCGACCGGGGCGGCGGTGTCCGGTGTGACGGGCTTGCATGGCACGGATCGCGGCGTGAAGAGTTGCGCGCGCCGGACGCGCGAGTGCGAGGCGTCACGGGTCGATGCGCGGTCTTCGGGCGCTGGCGCGTACACAGTCAACACCAGTAACCCTCCCTCGACGCCGACCGCAGCGAACTTCGCGCCCTCTTTGAAGCCGAACGCTTCGAGCCAACGGCCCGAGAGCCGCACGAACGGCACGCGCACGCCGTCACGGTTTAGATGGACGGTCGTGTAGCGGTGAGGGATTTGCGCTCGACGTTTCGGCATGGCATGTCCTCGACGCGCGTTAGCTGGCGAGAGCGAGCGGTATCTCGCAGATGCGCGGCTGCTCGGTGCCGAAAAGGTCGGCCGCTGCGATCGACGGAACGTCCACGTCCGGGCGCTTCCAACCGAGCACCAGTCCCCGCATGAGTTCGGGCTCCATCTTGAAGTAGTGGCGGTTGACCGTTGCCACGCTCGTATCGCCCATCATCTGGACGACGGCGAGCAAGTGAGCGGGCGTCTTGCCGCGCTGCGCGATGTGAGACGCGCCGGTGTGCCGGAAGTTGAAGAACGTCCGCTTCTTGTCTTCGAGGTCGTAGCGCAGCATGCGGCTGGCGATCACCATCAGCCGCTCCCACTGCTTGCGGATGTCCACGTACGGAAGGCCGGTTTCGGGATTGAAGTGGATCGGCGCGTTACCTGGATTCGCCGGCCTGATGGAGAGCAGGTACTCGACGAGCTCCTCGGCGAGCGGCCCTTCCGCTTTGATGCCCTTGTTGACGTTCTTGTGTTGGTCGAGCTTGTACCAGCCGGTGAGGTTGCTGGCGTCGAGAGTCACTTCATCCCAACGGAGGTGCAGATTGCAGTCCGGTCGCATCATCGTGTAGTAGCCGATGAGGCAGTAGCCGCGGAGAGGAACGACGGACGGCGAGCGCAGGCCGCGGTTCTTCTTCTCCTGCGCCACCTTCTCATTCCACGCGGCTTGATCCGCTTCGTACTCGAGGAGCGCTGGCCCCAGTGGGTTTCACTCAGGCTCTGGCGGCGCTGGCGGGTCGGATGGCGGCGGGACTTTAGCGATCGTGGTGACGGTCATCGGGAAATCGAAAAAGCCGCTCGTTGTGAACACGCGGATCGTGAACGTCCCGAGATCTCCGAGGGGCAACGGCCCCTTTGCCCACGCAAAGAACGAGATTCGGTTCCATGACCCCGGAAGGATGGCGCAGGGTTCTCGCGCAACATGAAGTCGCGCGTCCGAACCGATGACGATGTCTTCGCACTGAGGCGCTCCCTCGAACCACGAGGAGCGGGATTCCACATATGCGAATCGCAGCGGCGTGATCAGGCCGATCTGGAGGTCGACCGGCTTGACGAGGCGCAGCGGCTCATTGCGAATGACGACCTGAAGCTCCACCGCCTCCTGCTCTTCTTTGATGTCGTCGGTCACCGCGCCGATGTCGCCGGCTGTCAATTTGACTCCGTTCACGGTGACTTCGACGGGTACGGTGGATGACGGCTCGCCCTCGCGCGTGGCCGCGAGAGTGTGGCGTACCTCCTGTTCCAGTTCGGATCTCAGCGTAGTGAGACGTCCGTGATGAATGATGCTCGGAAAGTTTCGGAGCTCTGCGGGAATGTCGTCCGGATTCTGCGCCAGCAGGATGACCGGCCTGTCGCGAGCATGGGCATAGCCGGTCTCGTATAGGACGTTCACGTTCCGGCCGGTCATTTCGGCGATAAGGAGATCCGCCCTGGCGATCTGGTGATAGATCCGCTCGAGGATATTGTCGGTGGAAATTTGTTCGTCGACGCGTTCCGCATACGCGCCGGCACTCTCGCAGGCAGGCTTGATCGCGAGCTTGTACTCGTCGTCGAATGCCGGATCGAACGGCATGAGCACAAGCACGAATGGCCTGGGGCCGGTGATGTCAGGCATGCGATGAAGGCGCGTCGGGCGAGCCGGGAATGTCGACGGTGAAAGGAAAGTCGAAGAATCCATTCGTTGTGAGGATTCGAATGGCAAACGCGCCCATCTTCTCGCCGGCGGAGCAGGGACGGTTACGGCTCGTCCCGAGTTGGAACTGCTCCCACAGGCCTGGCAGGATCGTAAAGTCCTTCTGCCAGACATGCAGGCGCCGATCGGATTCGATGCAAATGTTTGCCGTGCGGAGATCTTTGTCGTCGTAATCGATGCCAAGCCTTTTGAATACGGCGGGCGTGATCACGCCGACCTGAACTTCGGCCGGTTTCCCGCGCCGGACGCCGGGATTGCGGATGATCACCTCCAGCCTCACGTAATCGGTCTTGTTGCTCGTGACCTTCGCCACCACATCCGCCGCGAGCTTCACGTCATTGACCGTGATCTCGACCGGAATGACCGGCGCCTCTCCGCGCGAAGAAGCGTCGAGCATGCTGACCACGCGCCGCTCCAGCTCCGCTTTCAGAGTCGTGAGCTTCCTCTGATGAATGATGTGCGGATAGTGCATGAGATCGAAGGGGATGTCGGCGGCATTCTCGGTCAGCAGGATCACCGGTTTGTTGAGCGCGTGCGCGTATCCGGTGTCATAGAACACGCTGCCGTTGCGGCCGGTCATTTCCGCGATGACGACGTCCGCTTTGCCGAGCTGGTGGTGAATGCGCTGAATCACGGCCTGCTCCTCGAGCCGCTCGGCCCAGGCGCCGGCGGCGGTGCACGCGGGCGCGATGGCGAGGTTGTATTCGTCCTCGAATCGCGCCTCGAACGGCAGGAGGACGAGCACGAACGGCCGGGGAGCAGTGGTTTCGCGCATGTGTTCCGGAATGACGGACCGGCAGAAGTCTATCGTGAGTCGAGCACGCGCAGCAGCTTCATCGGTTCCGCCGGTCGCGGATCGCAGGGAGCAGTTTCGCTGCACGATCGAGATAGGCCTCCGCCTCGAGGCGTTTGCCCAGCGCGGCCGGCACCTGACCGGCGTATCGGTACGCAACGCCGGACGTCGGATCGATGCGAAGCGCGTTCTTGATCAGCTATATCGCCGTTGTCCGCCCTAAGGTTACGTAGGATTCCCCAACGCGGGGTCGTAGTTCAGTTGGTTAGTTCTCCGGCCTGTCACACCGGAGGTCCCGGGTTCGAGCCCGTTGGCTCCGCGAATTGAAATCGCCTAAGGCAGACGGCTGAGAGCTTCGGCGATCCGGGCTCCCGCCACCGGATCGTCGTCCTCGTCTGCCACTCGCTGCAGAAGCGAGTAGATAAGCAGAAGGTAGGCCGGCTCACCGAGTGTCATTGCTTTGGTAATCTCCGGCTCCATCCGGCTGGCTACCTCCCACAAGTGGCGTAGCCCGAGTTGCCTTCGGCTGACGTCTTTGAGTTCAATCGCGGCAATGGCAACGTCGCGAACGAAACGGGGCATCCGGAGAGCGAACTCGTCGTCGCGGATCTGCAGTTCGGTCCCACGCGCATCTACCTCCGCGGCTGCCTCGATCCAGGTCAAAACGAGCGCGATCGACTCGAAGTCGAGTGGATCGGCAGCCGCGCTGAAGAGTGAGGCCGCACAGATGACTCTCTTCTCCTCTCCGAGCAGGCGATTGGCGTGGATGACCTCGGGCTGCAGGAGCTCGCGGACGTCGGGCGGATGACTCAGGAAATAGGGTGAGTCCGCGAAAGCGAGCAACTGGTCGCACGAGTAGGTAGCGACGGAGAACTTGAACGCGGCGGCATGCAAGCCTGCTTGAAATTCCATGAACGTCGACACAGCGCGGGCCGCCGCGACCGTCGCATCGCCGTTGCGCAGATACGGCGGAGCAATGTGCCGGGCGATGAGGAGCGCTTCCCGCGCAATCAGGGGATGTTCGAGATACCAATCAAGGTCGTAAAGGCAGGGCGATTCTTCGTCGAAGACCTCATGCCGCGCGATCGCCAACAGTAGCTGTTTGGGAAAATCAGGACGCCGCGGCAACGCGCCGGTCACATCGGGGTCCGGCGAGAGCCGGCAAAAGGTGATCGAGGCGAAAAGCGGCCAGACTGTCGATCCCGCGATGAGCAGCGAGTCATAGGCTTCTGACATGACCTTTGACACACTGCCGACCCACGCGCTGAATCTTCGCTCGGGAGGTCCATCGCCGAGGTTGTCGGCCGCGCGGGAAGCCAGCAAGAGAAACGCGCCCGTTACTGTCGAATCAGCAGCGGGGCCGTAGTACATCCGAACGGCGTCCAAGATCCTCGCGATTTGCAGTTCTGCGGCAAGCTCCGGCTGCTCCGCAACAGCCCGCTCAGCGAACGATTCCAGGCGATGGAGCAAGACCTCGCTGTCGCGATCAACCTCGAATTCGTGAACGTCCGCCGGAGCGATTCCGGACGGCAGTTCGGACGTCGTGTACTTGGTTCCGCGGTCAAAGACGATGTACCAGGGTGCGCCGCGCATGCTCAGCGCATGGATTTCGTCGCGATCCCCCACCCGGAGGCCACGGCCGATCTCGTGCGTCTGCCGCGCGATCTCTGCCTCGCGCGGATTGCGAACCAGTAGAGCTCGCGCAAGGGTGAGGAAACGTCGGGCCGGATTATCACCGTCGTATATCACCACCTCCACCGACGCCGGATGGTCCCCAGCGTTCGCTCAGCGATTAACCGACCCTGATCTGCCGGAAAATTCAGCTCGAGAAGCGTGCGAGTCATCTCCTGCTCTTCTTCCGCGAAAGCTGTGGCTGCCTGGAGACGTGGCACTTGGTGAACCACGTCCTGCATCTCGTCCATCAGTGCGGCCACGTCCTTGCGAAGGGCCTTCTGATCGAGAGGGTCACTGTTGCGAAATCGTGAGCGAAGCTGCTCGAAACGTTCGACGAGCGCGTCGACGCTCCTCTCGCCGAGCTTCTCAGCACCCTTCTGAATACCCTTCAGATAACCGATAAAAAAGCTGCTTAGAAGCGTCCCAGCGACCCATAGTGCGAGATCGAACCCTGAGAAGAAGAGCTGATCGCGCGGCCTTACATGCGAAACGTCGAAACCGATCTCGTCCGCGACCTCGTTCGCCAGCTCGGACACATTGACGATCGGTGGCATCACTTAGGAGATCCATCAAACGGTGATTCCCCTACCCGAAGTCACTCGCAAAGTCGCCAATTTAGCGACCAGAACTTTGCGCAGACCCGCGACCAAAACGGCGAGTGTTTCGCATTTCGGCGTGAGTGTTCCACGAAAAAACGTGTCGCGGTTGCAGATCAATCGGGAGATGCAACGGCCCGGAGCGGAAGTTTAATCGGGCCATAGACGGCCTCAGTGGGCGGGAGCCATTCTCCGGGACCGGCCAGTTCCAGCGTGGTCAGGCGCTCGGCCAGGATTGGTAGTGCTTCTTGCAGTTCGGCTCGTGCCAGTGCCGCGCCCAGACAGTAGTGGATGCCGCCGCCGAAGGCCAAGTGGCCCGGCTGGCCGCGTTCCACCTTGCGGGTGATGTCGAAGCGATCGGCCTGCTCAAAGACGGCGGCGTCGCGGTTGGCCGATCCGACGACCGGCAGGAAGCACGCGCCGCGTTGAACTTCCAGACGATTCCAACTCAGATCATCGCTGGCGATGCGCGGCACGCCCAGGATGACCGAAGGGCTGAACCTGATCAGCTCCTCAACCGCCTGGGTCACCAAGTCCCGCTCAGCGGCCAGCAGGCGCCACTGATCGGGGTGTTGGCTCAAGGTCACAATCGCATTGCCAAGCTGATTCGTGACGGTACTGCTGCCGGCCGACATCAGCGTGATCGCCATCGCGCGCAACTCGTCTTTGGTAAGCAGATCGCCCGCGTTCTCGACGCTGACGAGGGCGCTGAGCAGATTTTCACCCGGCGACTGGCGCAGTTCAGCGGCGAGTTCGTCAATAAAAGCATATAGCCCGGTCAGAGCAGCCTCAATGCGGGGCGCATGTTCGGCCACGCTCAACCCGAACATCAGGCCGATATCCGCGTTCCAGCTCTGGATCTGCATCAGGGCACCCGCCGGGATGCCGACGAACTCGCAGAGAATCTGCCAGGCGTAGCGGTCCGCGAAGTCGACCATGAAGTCAAATTCAGCACGCCCGGCCTGGGCGGCCTCCAGCAACTCATGAGCAATCGCGCGCATGCGCGGGCGGAAGGCGTCAACCGAGCGCGTGGTAAAGGCATGGGTGACCAGGCGGCGCACCCGATCGTGGTCAGCGCCCTCGGTGTTGAGCAGAAACGAGCGCATCGCGTCGGCCATTGCGCCCTGACCAAAACCCTGCATCGCCAGCAGGTCGGCGCCGGGCGTGCGAAACTGCCGATGGTTCAGCAACGCCTGCACTTCCTGGTGACGCAATACCGCGATGCCGATCGGCGTGCTGGCGCACCAGTTCTGTTCGCGGGCCAGGCGCAGAGTCCCGTGTGGGTCGGCTTGAAATTCCGGCCCGTACAGGTTCAGCGTTGGCATCTGATCCCGGTCAGGTATGGACATCGTTGCTCGTCTGTCAGTATACGGCTCGGCGCGACCATGCTGGCCGATGGATGGCGGCGATCCGGTTCGTGCGCCAGACACCATCGAGCGCCGCCCTGCAGTTCGCGAGACTGGAAGCATCCGGCCGGGGATCTTCACCGTGCGGACATCGGCGATCCGACGCGTGCTCGTCGAGCCCGTCGGCCTGCAGGTCTGGATTGCTCTTCGCCAATCCGCCAACAAGTGATTCACCAGCCGCCACCTGTCGGTTTCGTTTTTTCAGTGCTTTAGAAATGTTGTAACTCGATGGTAGCCGACTTGCCGTTCACGTCAGTAACCGTTGCCAGCGCGCGCAACTCGATGATGCCGCTGGTCGAGGGGAACTGCACGCGCACCGTTTCATTGCCGAAGGCGCTTCGATGAATGTCGGCGTCGACGGGTAGGGAGGCACCGGCGCTTCGGTCCCATGGAGTCAGGCCTTCACTGTTCGGAGTTCGCTCATAAGGTCTGATCCTTCTGCACATCACGCTCAAGGAGGATGCATGCCGCACCAACCAAGCGGAAGAGTCAGTTCGGCAATGAAGAATGAAGGCCCTGACTCTGACGCATCCGCACAAATATATAGACCGGGGTAGGGAATTCTGCCTGGAAGGCCCTCCTGTAGATAAGGGGCTTGAAGCGAATGCTCGGCGAGCCTTGGAGGAATCACAAATGCAGGACTCGATTCTTTTCTGGAACGCTGTCGCCCTAGAAGCCAACCGCGTCAGTCACAGCGACCCCGATAAACGGCAGCAGAACGGACCGACACTTTCGTCGCGGGCGATTGCCATTGTCCATTTGGCGATGTATGACGCCTTCGTAGGAATTTCCGGAGGGGGCCTCCCGCGGTATCTGAACCCGCCGCCACCCGCACCTCCCGCGCCGCCACCGCCACCCGCGCCACAGCTGTCAGCACAGGATGCCGTGGCGGGCGCCGCCCACAGGACGCTGTCCAGGCTCTACAACGCGCAGACCGATTTCTTCAATGCTCAGTTGGGCTGCTTCAACGCCGGCAGCGTCAGCTTCAAATTTGGCGAGCTGGTCGGTCAAACCCTCCTCGACCAGCGCGCGAATGACATGGACGCGCGCGACTGCGGCTATATCCCGTCGCCCAAGCGCGGCAGGCATCGTCGAGACCCGGATAACCCCGGCCAGGGTTTCAATTCGGCCTTCTACGGGGCGCAGACGAACACGTTTGCCGTCATGAAGAGGCACACAGTCGACCGGCCGCCCTTGGACAATGTGAAGTACCTGCGTGCGCTGCGGGACGTGCGGGCCAGGGGCATCAGGCCTGACCTGACGGGGACACTCCCGACTGCTTTATTCAACAGGCGACGAAGCTCGGAAAACACTCTTGTCGGCATTTACTGGGCGTACGACGGCGCGAATCGTCTGGGTACCCCGCCGCGTCACTACAACCAGATCATCCGCCAGGTGGCGATGAATGTGATCAACCCCGCCACGGGCCATATAAATCGGGAGGCCGAAAACGCGCGGCTCTTCGCCTTTGTCAATGCGGCGATGGGCGACGCCGGAATTCTCGCGTGGGAGCAGAAGTATTGCCATGACTTCTGGCGCCCTGTCGTCGGCATTCGAGAACATGACAGGACGCTCGGCCCGGCCGCGCCTCACCTCGCTGTAACCACCGCCTTCGAGGACGGTGACCCCGGTTGGTTGCCGCTTGGCGCGCCGAGCACAAACTCAACGGGGATGAAAAACTTCACGCCGGACTTTCCGTCCTATCCGTCCGGTCACGCGACGTTCGGCGCCGCCGCCTTTCACATCACTCGAATGTTTTATGGGATCAGCGCGAACAACAAGAGCAACGACAGTCTGTCCCCGGACTTCTTCGTTTCCGATGAATTCAACGGCGGCAATCGGGACAACGACGGGACGGTGCGTCCGCGGCACACTCGTTTTTTTCCTGGTGGCCTGTGGCAGATGATCCTGGAAAACGCGACCAGCCGGGTTTTTCTCGGCGTCCACTGGATCTTCGACGCCTTCGATTTCACCGGAGGCGACAACGGCCCGCTGAACCCGTCGCTGAACGACGAGAGAATCGGCGGTGTAGGCCTCGGTCTGCGGATCGCCAGAGATATCTTCGCGCACGGCAACGGTCAAGGGCCGCAGATGACGCCGACGAATATCGTCCCGCCAATCATCACCCCCGCAGCCGACGCCAATGCGCCGATGCCGACGCGCCCGGCTCAGCCGGCGGAAGTTGGGGGCTGCGCCGGGCCGGCGGTGGACCCATCCGCATTTCAAGCGACTGCGATAAGCGCAGCTAGGAAACGAGGTGCGAAAGGCTCAGCGAAGAAGGGAGTCGCTAAGGTCTTAGGGAAGAAAGCCACTGGCAAGGAGACAGTCGAAGGTGAAACTTCTGAGCAGAATCAGGAGCCTTGGCCGTCTGGAATCTCACAGCAAGATCGGGATCAACCTAGCTCTGTAAAAGGTGCCTGGCCGTCCGGGGTCTCTCAAAAGTAGCGTGAGTGCAGTTGGTCGCCATCCGTGACGAGCCCGCGGGCACCGTCCGGACGTTCTACGCCGACGATGCTCGGAATGTCCGGATGCCCCGCAGCGCTCGCCGGGCGACTGGTTCAAGGCGTTCCCCATCCCGAACGTGGCCTCGGCGAATCGGTTCCAGAAGCCGTAGAACACGCGCAGCGAACGCGATCGCAGGACTCGCCGCAGACGGGTGTGACATCCGTCTCCCGCAGGCGTATGGTGAATCGACGTCGCGCGGTCCGGTGGCGCTCATCTGCTCTGAGGAGCAGGAGTTTTCGCATGAAAGCCGACGATGGAACTGTGCCTGCCGGGACCGGGGATGACGTGGACAAGAACTCTCCCGCGGCATTCGGAGAGCGGATGGAAGGGGCGGCTGCGCGACCTCATTGACAATCCCTACAGCCCTACAGCTTCATCCCCAGCGATGCCGAGCGTTACGCGCTCTTCCTGAACTACTGCGATTCGCTGACCGCACATCAGTCGTACGCCATGACCATGCTCCTCGGGCCGGACGCCTCGCGCGGCTACGAGAACATCCCCAACACGTTCGGCACCGCGTTTCCCGACGCCAACCTCATCGACGTCACCGCGCAGGTCGGCTGGTACTACTTCGTCGGAACGGTGACGGGCAAGGACGGCAGCGAGTACGGCGTGATCCTGATGATGTTCCGCTACACGCTCCTGCCGCCGCCGATCGCCGCGGGTTCGGGATGTTATGGATGGATCACCAGTGGGGCACGGGCATAATTCCGAGCGGTGCGCCGACCGTCGAGGTGATGCGTGCGCTCTCGAATCTCTCGGCTCCCGGCCTGTCGGGGTTGGAACTTCTTCATCATGAACTTCGACGACGGCAGCGCCATGACGCTCAACCATGGACACACGCCCGCCGATCCGCCGTGGATGAATCAGTCGGGACCGACGCCTCCTCCGCCGCGGCCGGCGGTGTCGGTGGCCGGGAAGTACATGGACCGCTTCGGAACGGTATTCAATGTCTCCGGCGCTCTCACGCTCACGGCATGGGCCCAGGCCATCACGTCGCCGGATCCGGCCATCTATCCGGTGTCGAACGTCTGGTTTCCTCACGGCTGGACCTTCGAGATGTGCGACACGGTTCTGCCGGACCGGCTGCGCGCTCTCCGCTTCGAGCCGATCAGCGAAGACGCCAGCGCCATGTTCTTTGCCAACACCGCGCAGTACGTGGAGTCGCCCGTTAAGATCTTCACCGGAGACGAGCAGATCGGAACCGGCTACTCCGAGGCGGTTTCGTACGCCAATGCCACGGCCACGACGGCGGCGCTGGCCGGCCTTCCTCCGGACGTCGTGCCGACGCTGGGGCCCATCCCGCCGTCCGCGGATCTGAAGCTCCTGAGCGAAGTATTCGTGGTTGCGAACAAGGAAGCTCTCGATCGCACCATGGCCTGCGCCAGCCTGCCGCCAGCGCCGCGCGATTGTTCGTGTCCGTGACCGTCGCTCCGCTTCGCGGAGCAACCGCGCCACCACGAACGTCTGGCCGTCAGACGTCGACGGCTCCAGGCGGCCCTCGAACGTGGAGTGAAGCTACTCCATCGGCACATGATTCTGATGCGGCGTGCGTCGCATCAGGTAATCGGTCGGCGTGATCCCCGCGATCGCGCGGAAGTCGCGGACGAGATGGGACTGGTCGAAGTAGCCGCACGCTAACGCGATGTCGGCCCAATCGACATCGTCCTGCGCGTGCGCGTGCACGCGTCGCAGCACGCGCTGAAAGCGCATCACGCGTCCGTAGACTTTCGGTGTGAGGCCGACTTCGTTCGAGAAGGCGTCGATCAGGCGGCGCTGGCTCCAGCCCACGTCGCGCGTGGCTTCGGTGATCGTTCGCGTGCGCGGGATGCGTTGCAGGATGTGCGCGACGGCGGCTTGTCGCTCGCGTGAGCGTGTGAGTCGCGCGGTGAGCACGCGCTCGACGACGTCGAACTTTTCCTGCGTCGACGGTGCGGCGAGAAGCTGCACGCGTAGATCGTTCGCTTCGCGCGCGCCCCACAGTTCCGCGAGGGCGACGTGCTGGTCGCGGACTTCGCCGGCCGGGAGTTCGCCGAGGAGCGGGAGCGCGCCGCCGGGACGGAAGTGGACGCCGAGGACGCAGGTCTCGTTGCGCGTGTCGATGACCATGAACTCGGACGCGGCGCCGACGACGATCGCGCCGGGCAGGATTTCCATGCGCAGGTCGCGGCGGTCGTAGACGTACACGACGTCTTCGAGCAGGTTGACGATCAGCTCCATCGTGCCGGTCGGCAGCAAGCGCTCTTTCGGATGCGGCATCGCGTTCGACTCCGCGAACCAGAGGATGTCGACGAGGTCGCGCAAGGGCGGAGCTGCGGCGCGCGCGTGAAAGAGCATCGTTTAATGTCCTACATCATTTTGATGAGCGGCTGCGAAAATAGTGTCATCCCAAGCGCAGCGAGGGATCCCCGGCGCAAGAACGCTCGACGCTTGTCGGCGGGGGATCCTTCGCCGTCTTCGCGGCTCAGGATGACACAAATTTTCTCACTGCCTCTCGGCATTGGTAGACCGTGCTTACGCACGACCCCCTTTCAAACCGTGCGTGCGGATTTCCCGCACACGGCTTACCGGTGATCTTTCGGGAAGCAACATTACACAACCTCCGGGTACTGAATGGTCCCACGCAAGCGGTGAAGCCCTAAGCCAACGAAGTAATCGGAAGTCCATCGATCGGCCTCACCGGGCCGGAGGTGCCGCCCTTGACGCTTGACGCGCATGGCGTGCAGCCGCTCCCAAACGTATGAGTCGATCTGAACGAACTTGTCGCCCGCATTCCCGGTGCGGAAGTAGTTGCCCCATCCGCGCAGCACAGGGTTGATCATCGCGATCACTTCGCGCAGATCATCGTGGCACCGTGCTCGTGGAGTCAGCTCCTTCATGCGCTGTCGGACTCGCTTCATGCTCCGCTGCGACGGCCAGCGCTGGAGGAAGTAGACACGTTTGCGTTGCTTCTCCCAGATCGAACCGCTCAGGCGCTTCCGCAAGTGACAGCCGAGGAAGTCGAACCCCTCTTTGCCCCACGAGAGATCCACTCGCCTCGTTTTGTCCGGCTGGAGATCGAGTTTGAGCCGCTCGAGG
>QHVT01000001.1 GCA_003223645.1 Acidobacteriota bacterium
AACCGCGAAAACCGACCGCACCGACCTCCGTGCAGTTTTCTCGACGCTCTTCAGCGGCTATCTTCTTGTCTCGGCCCGCACCATCCCCTTGAGTTCTTCGCGGCTCGAGGTCTCGCGCACGCCATCATCTCGCTCCTTCTGACTCGCTTCTGTCGCCGATCGCGAATCCTTCACAGCCTCTCAGGATGACGGAGCCTACTCCAGCAGCTTGAGGATCGCGCGTAGCTCACTCTTCACGTTCGCGAGGATATCGGGAGGAGTGGTGCGCGCCTCGGGCGCGCCTCCATCCTCTTCCAACTTCTTCTTCGCACCCGCGATCGTGAAGCCCTCGCGATAGAGCAGCTCTTTGATGCGCAGGATCGTGTCGATCTCGCGGCGCGTGTAGAGGCGCTGGCCGCCGCCGCTCTTGTTCGGCGCGAGCTGCGGGAACTCGGTCTCCCAATAGCGAAGCACGTACGGCTGAACATCGGCGAGCTTGCAGACTTCGCCGATCTTGTACAGCTTGTCGTCGTCCTGCGCCACGGCGCTGGTCATGCTCCGATTATAGGCACCTGTTCCAGTTTATCCCGCGCGAAGACGCGGGATCTCCGGTGCCATCGCGTAGGTCGTGTTCAAACGTCTGTCGTGCGGCTACCGGAGATGCCGCGTCTACGCGCGCATAGATTGAAACGTCATGCTCCGATAATCGGCACCTCGATCGGATGCGCGGACACTTCGGGCACGAACCCGCTGACCAGTGACACCGCGGCGGTGAAGACGTCGTCCACCGAAACGTCGGACATGCAGCGGTGATGGCGCAGCGGGCATTCGCGCTGATAGCACGGCTGACAGGCGAGCGTGCTGCGGAGGACGTGCGTCGCGCCGGCGATGACGGTGCGGTCCGGATCGGTCGGTCCGAAGATCGAGACCGACGGCACCGCGAGCGCCGCTGCGACGTGGAGCGGCCCGCTGTCGTTCGTGATGAGCGCGGCGCATTGCGACAGCGCGGCCGCGAGCTGGAGCACGTCGCCGTCGTGGCCGACGATCGGCACGCCATTGCACGTCGTCGCGATCCGCTCTGCCTGTTCGCGCTCGCCGGGACTCGTGAGCAGCACGACGTCGAATCCCTCGAGGCGCAGCATCTTGATCGTGTCGATGTAGCGCGCGTCGCCCCAATGCTTCGCGCGCCCGTACAACCCGCCGGCGTGGATGGCCAGGATCGGGCGGTCGAGATGCATGCCGATCTCGAGCAGTCGCCGCTTGCCGTACTCGCGGATCGCCGGCGGCAGTTTGATCGACGGCGTATCGTCGACGACGCGCGGCGCATTGAGCGCGGCGAGAAGCGGCGTGTAATCGTCGAGCTGATGTCCACGCGTCTCGGGACGCGCAATCGGATGCGTGAGGAGAATGCGACGCAGATCGGTCGGATATCCCCAGCGCTCCTCGATGCGGGCGGCGAAGGTCACCATCGCCGCGCGGAAAGAGTTCGGAAGGATCACCGCGCGCTTGAAGCTGCCGGCCGCGCGCAGCGCGGCGATGCGCTTGCGCGTCGAGCCGTTCCACGGGATCACCTGCTTGAAGAGGCCGGATGCGTCGAGAAGAGCGGCGACGTTCGCCGGCGCGGCCACGGCGATCCCGCCTTCGCTCCGGAAGCGATGCTGGAGCGCTTTGTAGGTGGGAATCGCCAGGACGTTGTCTCCGACCCAGTTGAGACCGATGACGACCGTTTCACACGACATGCATTTCTTCGCTTTCTCCCGTCCCTTTCCATCGATCGTGCATCCATAGCCAAAGGTCCGGGCGGGAGATGATGCGGCGAGAGATCACGTCGTTGATTCTCTCGGTCAACATCACCGGGTCGCTCTCACCCTCCGTCAGCAAATCAGCACGTATCGGCTCCTCGAACTCGAGACGATGCCTAAGGCCGTCCGGAATGCAAAAAGCGAACACAATTGTAGAGCGGGCGCGAATCGCCATCCGCGCGGGCGCGGGCGTGGTCCACGCGGGACGGCCGAGGAATGGGACTTTGACGCCTTCGCGCGGTTGCACGGCTTGGTCGGGAAGGAGCACGATCACGCCGTTTTCGGACAATCCTTTCAGCAGAAATCGCGCGGCGCGGCGGCGGTCGACGACTTCCGCGCCGGTCTTCTCGCGCAATTTCGAGAGATCGCGCTCGAGGAGCTCGTTGTCGAGCGGACGCGCGACCGTGCGGACGTTGCGCAGCATCGACGTCACCGCCAGCCCGCCGATCTCCCACGCGCCCCAGTGCCCGCTGATCAGCAGCGTGCCGTTGCCGCGCGCGATCGCCTCTTCGAGGTAGTGTGCGTTGACGAACGGACAGCGCGCGACGATCTCCTCGAGCGTCAGACTCTGCATTTGCACGTACTGCAAAGCCTCGCGCCCGAAGTGGCGCCACGATTCATCGAGGACCTTGCGCAGCTCGCTCTCGTCGCGCCGCGGAAAGGTCGCGCGCAGATTGCGCATCGCCAGGCGGTCGCGGCCGCGGATGACGCGGCGCGCGAATGCGCCGAGGCGCGTGCCCCAGCGGTAGACCGACTCTTCCGACATGCGGCTCACCGCCCGGACGACGAGGCGGTACGCCGCGTACTCGAGGCGCTGGAGGATCGGATTCTTGCGGCGTTTCTTTTTGGACTGCGGCGGCTGCGCCGCCGCCTTCAAAATCGCCTGCAGCGTCTCTTCGTCGAGATCGAACTCCGCATCGATCGCGGCGATTGCCGGATCGTCGATCTTCACTTTGTCCTTGCCGGTGGTGACGATGCGCGCGTCGCCCGCTTCGCGTTTGATCGCCGCGACGTCGGCGGCGGTGTAGGGATAGTGATCGCGAAACGACTTCGTTCCCACGAGCTGCATGTGCGGACGCAGCGCATCGAAGAATTGTTGGTTGTTGGCGAGCCCGGCGAATGCGAAGACGCGTTGGCCGCGCAGCTCATCGGGAATGAGCGTGCGCAACCGGCGCGGGATTACGAGATCGGCGTCGCGAAGTGCGGAGCGGCCTTCGCGATAGAAGCGCGACGGCGCGTCGATGACGATGTCGAGATCGCGCTGCAGTTGCAAATGCTGGAAGCCGTCATCGAGCACGAATACGTCGACATCATTTTGCTTGAGATATTGCTTCGCGTTTTCGTGGCGGGTTTTGCCTACGATTACGTCGCACTTTGCAAGCTGCTTTATAAGTATCGGCTCATCGCCACCATAACCACGTGTTAATACGGCGACTTTAAATCCTTTCGACTTCAGGAAGCGGCAGACCGCGATGACCGCCGGAGTCTTTCCCGTTCCGCCCATCGCGAGGTTGCCGATGGAGATGACGGGGCGCGGGAGGCGCTTTCCTTTGAGCACGCCCGCGCGATAGAGAGCGCGCCGCGCGCGGTTGATGAGCTTCAGCACGTCAGAAGTTCGACGATCCGGCGCGCCGTCCGTTCCGAAGCTCCCCGATTTTGCAGTACCGTCTGCCGCGCGCGCTCGCCCCACGCGCGCTGCAGCTCCGCGTCGTCGAACATCCGCGCCGCGAACGCGATCACCTCCGCCGCGCTCTTCACCTCCGCCGCGGCCTCGTTGCGCAGAAACACCTGCGCAATCTCGCGAAAGTTCGACATTGACGGTCCGAAACACACCGGCACTCCCGCCGCCGCCGGCTCGATCGGATTGTGCCCGCCGATCGGCACGAGCGTCCCGCCGATGAACGCGGCCGTTGCGTAGCGATACATCTTTGCGAGCTCGCCGAGCGTGTCCAACAGAAGGATGTCCGCGGACGCGTCCGTCAGCTCGCTGCGCCGCACAAAGCGAAAACTCGACGTTTGCAGCAGTCCCGCAACCTGCTCGAATCGCTCCGGCTTGCGCGGCGCAATGACGACAAACACGTTGTACTCGGCGAGCAAGCGCTCCAGCTCCGGCAGCAGCGCTTCGTCTTCGCCTTCCATCGTCGAGCCGAGGATCAGGACCTTGCGGTTGCCGATCAGCGCTTCGAGCTGCGGCGCGATCTCGAGCGGCGAGCGATCCGGCTCGTAGTCGAATTTCACGTTGCCGCTCACTTCGACGCTCTCCGTGGGCGCTCCGATCGCAACGAAGCGCTCGCGGTCCGTCTCCTCGCGCGCGAGGATGCGGTCGTACTTGCGCAGCACGTTGCCGACGATTTTTCGAAACGCGCGATAGCGCGGAAACGAGCGATCGGAAATGCGTCCGTTCGCCAGCACCATCCGCACGCCGCGCGCGCGCGAAAGCCGCGTCGCGTTCGGCCAGATCTCCGTCTCCATCGTCGCGAAGACGCGCGGCTGGTGATGATCGAGAAAGCGCCGCACCGCGAATGCGAAGTCGAATGGGAAGTACGTGACTGTCGCGTCGGGAAAAAGCCGGCGCGCCTGTGCCTGTCCCGTGATCGTCGTCGTCGTGAACACGATCGACGTCGACGGCCGCTGCCGCAGAATCTCCGCCACCACCGGCCGCGCCGCCAGCGCCTCGCCGACCGACACCGCGTGGATCCAAAGGTCATGCTCCGCGGCTGCGCCGCGATAGCTGCCCATCCGCTCCGGCAAATTCGCGAGGTACTTTCCGCGCAGCACGCCCGTCACGAGAAACCACGGAACGGCAACGATCAACACGAGGTACAAAAGGACCTCGTAGAGGACGTACATGGGCGCGAATCATAAGACGGATGGCGGATGGCAGATGGCGGATGGCAGAAACGACAACTTCATTCGCCATCTGCCATCTGCCATCTGCCATCGCGTATGATTGTTCTCGCACCCGCTCGATGGAAAACGTCATCGCCGTTGGCCTCATCCTCCCCGATCTTCCCAAGACTGTCGCCGAAGAACATCTCGAAGAGCTCGGCAAGCTGATCGGCACGGCCGGCGGAACGCTCGTCGCGCGCGTGATCGCGAAGCGCAACGCGCCCGATCCCGCAACGTACGTCGGCAAGGGGAAAGCGGAAGAGTTGCAGCGGCTCGTGCAGAAGCATCGCGGGTCGCTGGTCGTGTTCGACGACGATCTGTCGCCGGCACAGGTGCGCAATCTCGAGAAACTGATCGGCGGCAAGACGAAAGTCATCGACCGCAGCGCTCTGATCCTCGACATTTTTGCGTCGCGTGCAAAGACGCGCGAGGCGCGCACGCAGGTCGAGCTGGCGCAGCTCGAATACATGCTGCCGCGGCTCACGCGCGCGTGGACGCACCTCGAGCGGCAGGCGGGCGGCATCGGGACGCGCGGTGTCGGCGAGACGCAGCTCGAGCTCGACCGCCGCATCGTCCGCACGCGCATCGCGCGCCTGAAAGACGAATTGCAGCGGATCGAGAAGACGCGTGCGACGCAGCGCAAATCGCGCGGCGGCGCGTTCACCGTCGCCCTCGTCGGCTACACGAACGCCGGCAAGTCGACGCTCTTCAATCGCCTCACGCGCGGCGACACGCTGGCGATGGACCAGCTCTTCGCCACGCTCGACGCGAAGTCGCAGCGCATCGCGCGCGAGATGCCGCGCGAGACGGTGATCATCGACACCGTCGGATTCATTCGCAAACTCCCGCACCATCTCGTCGCGTCGTTCCGCTCGACGATGGAGGAAGCCGTCGCCGCCGATCTCGTGCTGCACGTGATCGACGCGAGCCATCCGCAGCACGCCGAGCAGCGCGAGATCGGCGAACAGGTCCTCGCCGACCTCGGCGTCGACTCCGCGCGCGTCGTCGACGTCTACAACAAGAGCGATCGCGTCGACGAGCACTTCGACGTCCGCCGTCGCAATTCCGTCGTCGTCTCCGCGCTCACCGGCGAGCACATCGACCGGCTCGTCGACGTGATTCGCGACCGCGAGCGCGAAGGCGGCGAGCTGCTGCACCTCGAGATCCCGCACGCCGACGCGCGCCTCATCGCGCAGCTGCACGAGCGCGCCGAGGTGTACGAGCAGGCGACGAACGACGAGACGGTGTCGATCAGCGCATGGGTGCCGAACAATTTGATGAACCTGTTCCGGGCCTTTGTGACTGCCGCGCGCAAAAGACGCGCGTCGTAAAGATGGTCGCGCGGTTACGCGGTTGCGTGGCGCCGCGGAACCGAGCGACTGCGCAACCCTAACCGCGCAGCGGCAGCTTCACCGTGAACGTCGATCCCTGTCCTTCTTCGCTCTGCACCTGGATCGCGCCGGTGTGTGCTTCGACGATGGCGCGAGCGATGTAGAGACCGAGGCCGAGGCCGCCGTAGTAGCGGCTGGAGACGTTGCGGGCGCGGTGGAAGCGCTCGAAGAGTTGCGAGATCTCGTCTTTCGGAATGCCGATGCCGCGGTCGCGAACGGCCGTCAGCGCATGGCTTTCGTCGACGCTGATGCGGACGTCGATCTCCGTGCCGTCCGCCGAATACTTGATCGCGTTCGACAACAAATTGTCGACGACCTGTCGCATGCGATCGGGATCGGCGTACACCGTCAGGTCCGGCAACGCGGTCTCGAAGCAGATGAGTCGCGTCGGATGCTGCACGCGGAACGCGGACACGCGCCCTTCGATGAAATCGACCCAGCGGATCGGCGTCGGATGAATCTGCAGCCGGTTGGTCTCGATGCGCGAGACGTCGAGCAGTTCCGAGATCAGCCCCATCATGCGCTCGATCTCGCCGAGGACGGCGTTGATGTACGTCGAGCGCTCCTCGGGGACGAGATCGTTCATCGTCTGCGCGAGGAGTTGCGAGTAGCCCTTGATCGTCGTCAGCGGCGTGCGCAGCTCGTGCGACGCAACGGAGAGGAACTCGTCTTTCTTGCGATCGAGCTCCTGCAGCGCGGTGATGTCGCGGATGACGAGGACGGCGCCGACGATGCCTTCGCTGACGATCGGCGCGGCGGCGATCGAGAGATCGAGATCGCGTCCGGTGATCAGATTTTTTCCGATGGCGAGATAGTCCGGAACGATCTGTCCGGCGAGCGCGCGCGCATACGGCATGTCCTGCCGCGAAATGCGCCGGCTCTCCGAGTCGCGCAGGTTCAGGCTGTCGAACGATCCCTTCTCGACCGCCTCGGAGCGCGACGCGAGGCCGAACATGTTGAGCGCGGCCTGGTTCACGTCAACGACCGCGCCGTTCGCGTCGTAGACCCACAAACCGTCGGTCATCGATCCGAGAATCGAGTCGAGACGCGCGGAACGCTCGGCCATCATGCTGGCGAGGTTCTCGATCTCGCGCTTCGAGCGCACCTGGTCGGACACGTCCTGCACGAGGATGGTGAGGCTCTGCGTGATGCCGGAGAATCGTCCGCGCGCGGCGGAGATGATGCGGTTGACGTAGATCTCTTCGACCGGCAGCTCTTCGTCGACGCGCGTCTCGCCGGTCTCGGCGACGAACTTCAGAATGCGCTCGCTGCCGGGCAGTACTTCGTTCGCCCGCAGGTCGATGACTTTCGTGTCGAGCGCGATTTTTCCGAAGCGCGCGGCGAAGTCGAGAAAGCGCGCGTTGGCGAGCTCGAAGCGCAGCTCGTCGGCCGACACGACGGCGATGCCGATCGGCGCGGACTCGAGCACGGCCTCGAAGCGGACGCGCGCATCGACTTCGCGGCGCGCGAGCTCTTCGGCCGCGCGGTGGCCGTCCTGCGCCATGCGCGTGAGCCGGTGGATGTGCGCGGCCGCGCCGATGCGGTCGGCGGCGGACTGCGCGAACTCCTGGTCTTCCGCGTCGAAATTGCGCCGCGGATCGGACTGCGAGATGACGACGACGCCGATGCGCTCGCCGTACGACTCGATCGGCACCGCGACCAGCGACTCTTCGTGTATCGCCGCTTTCACCGCGCGTTCTTCTTCGTCGCGCGCGTAATCGAGCAGCGCGTCTCCGCGCACTTCGTAGAACAACAGCGGGCGGCCGATGTGGAATACGGTGCCCAGGAGACCTTCGCCGGGACGATACGGATTGCGCTCCCAATAGACGCGGTACTTCTGCAGCTCCGGATCGACGCTGGCGAAGCCGACGAGATCGAGCAACCCGTTCGCGGCGTGATAGAGATGGATGCGGACCGTGCCGGCGACCGCGCGGGCGATGCTCGCCGCCACGTCGTCGAGGTTCTCGAACGTCGGCTGCATGGCCGCGACCTCGAGACCGAGGTTCGCGAGACAGCCGGCGCGGCGGCGGCGCCACGACTCGCGCTCCGCGTTGGCGCGCTCGTCGGTGATGTCGCGCGCGAGCACGACCGAGCCGATGATGCGGTTCTCGCCGTCGCGGATCGGCGCGGCTTTCAGATTGACGACGCGATCGTCGGACGAGCGCGCGTCGTGCACGAGATAGTCGGCCTTCACCACTTCGCCGTGCAGCGCGCGCATCGACGGCAATTCATCGGCCGCGAGCGGCGCGCCGTCGAGCGTACGGTGGCGATTGCTGCGCGTGCGTCCCTCGGCGTCCGACGTGAACAGCGCCGCCGGCTCGCGCTGCGCCGCGGCGTTCATGCGCTCGAGCCTTCCGTTCGCGTCGTAGATCGCCGCCGACTCCGGAATCTGATCGAGGATCGCGTTCACTTTCGCCATCTCGCGGACGGCCCGGTTGTGCAGCAGCGTGTTGTTCAGCGCCAGCGTCGCGTAGCGGCCGATCTCGTTGAACAGCGAGATCTCTTCTTCCGTCCACTCGCGCAGCGTCTCGCACATCTGCATGCCGAACGCCCACGGCTCTTCTTCGCGCGGACGGAGGATCTGCACGATCAGCGACCGCACGCTGAACCGCTTCGCGAGAATCGGATCGAGATCGGCGTCGCCTTCGATCAGCACAAGCGGCCTCGGTTCTTCCATCACCCGGCGAATCAGGTTGTGCTCCGAGGACAGCGGCACCGGTCCCTTGTCGTTCGGGTCGCCTTCGCATCCCGGCGCGGAGACGATGTACGCGATGCGCGCGAACTCCGACTGCTCGTTGATCGGATGCAGCAGCCAGGCGCGGTCGGCTCCGAATTCTTCCCGCGAGACGCTGACGATGCGGCGCAGCACTTCGCGCAGCTCGAGCGTGCCGGTAAAGGATTCGAGGATGCTGGTGAGAAACCTATAGCGCTCCTCGGTCGAGAAGCGCGGTTGCGGCGTGGCCGGCGAGAGATAGCGCACCATCAGCCGCCGGATCGCTGTGTCGTCGTTCGTGACGTCGGGCAGCTCGAGCACGCGCGTCATCGGCTGCTTGCGCTCGGCCACGTCGCGCAATCGCTGCCACGCGGAATTGCCGCTGACGGCGATCAAACGGAATCGCTCGCGGCCCAGGAGCTCGACCGCTTCCTGTTCGGAGCCGGTGATGACGGGAGTAAAGCGGAGAGAGCGCGCAATTTCGGCAGGCGTGCGCGCCGCGTGCTCCGCCGCTACGATGAGAACCTGGTTGGCCATGGACTTCCCGCGCGGAATGCTAACAGAGCAGAATGGCAATATGGCGAAACGCAGCTTCGATGAGCTCGTGCAATTGATGACCACGCTTCGCGGACCGAACGGATGTCCGTGGGACCGGAAGCAGACGCTTCCCGACCTCAAGCCCTACGTGATTGAAGAAGCGTACGAAGTCGTCGACGCGATCGACCGCGATGAGCGCGCGAACCTGATGGAGGAAGTCGGCGACCTGCTGCTCGAAGCCGTGTTCATCGCCGAGATCACGCGCGAGGAAAGATCGTTCGACGTCTACGACTCCATCACCGCGATCCACGACAAGCTCGTGCGACGACATCCGCACGTCTTCGGCGACGTCGTCGCCGGCGACGCGGAGCAGGTGCTCGTCAACTGGGAAAAACTGAAGAGCGACGAGCGCAAAGCGGAGAACAAGAGCGTGCTCTCCGGCGTGCCGCGCTCATTGCCCGCGCTGTTGAAGGCGGGACGATTGACCGAGAAAGCCGCGCGCGTCGGCTTCGACTGGCGCCGCACCGAAGACGTGTTCGAGAAGCTCGACGAAGAGGTCGCGGAGCTGCGCGAAGCGGTAGCGTCGGGCGAGCAGTCGAAGATTCAGGACGAGATCGGCGACTTACTCTTTACGATCGCCAACATCGCGCGCAAAGTAAACGCGAACCCGGAAGAAGCGCTGCAGTCCACGAATCGCAAATTCATGTCGCGCTTCGAGTCGATGGAGTCCGCCGTGCACGGGCGCGGACAGAATCTCGATCAGTTGACGCTCGAGGAGATGGACAACCTGTGGGACGAGGCAAAAGCCGCCGAGCGGGCGTGATCGTGGAGCGGCGGCCGCCCTCGGCCGCCGGTTTCGACTTCGGCGGCCGAGGCGGCCGCCGCTCCACAGTGCTCGTTGCAATCGTTCTTGTCGCGATCATCGCGATTCACGATTTCGCGATGCCCCGCGGTCACGGCTTCGCCGCGCGCGGCGCGATCTTCGCGATCGATGAATATCGCGCGCACGTCTCGCCGCATCTGCGCGGCGTCGTGCGCTGCCGCTTCACACCGACCTGCTCGTTTTACGGCCGCGAGTCGATCCGGAAGTACGGTTTTCTCCGCGGTTCTTTGCGGACGGCTTACCGCCTCGGGCGCTGCGGCCCCTGGACGAAGCAGGGGACGGTTGATCCTCCCTAGACGGACAGAGCTCGTTCACCACGCACACCGCGCATTGCGGTTTGCGCGCGATGCAGGTCTCGCGTCCGTGATAGATCAGTCGGTGCGAGAAGCCCGTCCACTTCGCGCGCTGCAGAAGCGGCAGCAGGTCCTGTTCGATTTTTTCGGGATCGGAATTGGCTGTCAGGCCGAGGCGGCCGGACACGCGCGAGACGTGCGTGTCGACGACGATGCCCACCGGCGTTTGAAATGCGTTGCCGAGAACCACGTTCGCGGTTTTTCGTCCGACGCCGGGCAGCGCGGTCAGCTCGTCCATCGTGCGCGGCACTTCGCCGCCGTGTTTTTCGACGATCGCCTTCGAACAATTGATGACCGCTTTCGCCTTGTTGCGGAAGAAGCCGGTCTGCCGCACGTCCTTTTCCATCTCGACCTGATCCGCGTTCGCGAACGCCTGCGCGTTCGGATACTTGCGGAACAGCGACTTCGTGACGATGTTCACGCGCGCGTCGGTCGACTGCGCGGAGAGAATCGTCGCGATCAGGAGCTCGAACGCGTTGGTGAAATCGAGCGAGCACTTCGCGTCCGGATACTTTTTCTCCAGCCGTTTATTCACTTCAGTCGCGCGCGCTTTCAGGTCGGGCATCGGCATAGAATCGTCTCATGGTGCGCCGTGACGAACCGAAGCAACTGAAAGGGAGTGGAGGTTCAGGCTGCACTTCTCCAGCGGGTGAGAGTCCCGCACCGGTAATCGCCGGAGAGCCGGGTAGCAGGTCCACAGCGCACACAGAGATGGGTGCTGCTGAAGCTGGACGTCGAAAGCCTCTGCGGAGGGAGCAACAACGCGGGCCGCAACATCAAGTGAAGCCTGCAGCCTCGAAAGATTTACAACGAGAGAGCCGAACCGCTCATGTCACGGTGAAGGCAACATCGCGTGCTCCGAAGACCGGAGATGTACGGGCACGAGATCTCTCCGGGGTACGGGGCGCAGCACGCGTTGAAGGAGAAGTGCGGAACACGGGAGGTCCGTCTGCGCAGTTGTTGTCGCAACGAGGTGGCTCGTATAAGCCGAAGGCGAAGTCGAGCGCCGTGCAGCGGAAGTCCGAGGGGATCGTAGTACTGAGGATGGGCGCGAAGAACAACGCGTCCGGAGGGAAGGGTCCCTGCGGTGGTCGCGACGGAGGAGAGGGAAAGCGCGAGGGCATGACCGGACCAGCGAGCCGGTCCAACTCCCCCGAGAGGCAGAAGCCGATCGACAAAGTGCTACGCCTTCAAAACCGGCTGAGGGAAGCGGCCAAGCGGCATTCGGGTAGGCGTTTTCACGCGCTGTACGACCGCATCTGGAGAAGTGACGTTCTCCGGGAAGCGTGGAGACGAGTGAAGCGGAACCGAGGCGCAGCGGGCGTCGATGCCCAGACAATCGCTGCGATCGAGCAGTACGGCGAAGAACGCTTCCTCAGCGAGACTCAGTCGTTACTGCGAACAGGCACGTATCGGCCAGCGGCGGTTCTGCGCCGGTACATCCCGAAAGCCGATGGACGAAGGCGTCCACTCGGTATCCCGACGGTGCGTGACCGCGTGGTGCAAGCGGCAGCGAAGCTCGTACTGGAGCCGGTGTTCGAAGCCGACTTCGACGAGTGCTCGCACGGGTTCAAGCCTGGCCGCGGAGCAACCGGGGCGCTGGAAGTGCTGCGCAAGAGCGCGCACAACCACGTGTTCGATGCGGACATCCGGGACTTCTTCGGCACGATGGATCATCAGGTGCTGATGAAACGGATCGAGCGGAGAGTGAGCGACCGAAGGGTGCTGAGGTTAGTGCGGCAGTGGTTGAGGGCAAAGGTGATGGACGATGGACGACAGAGTACGACGCTTGCGGGAGTCCCGCAGGGCGGAGTGATCTCGCCGCTGCTGTCGAACATCTATCTGAACTATCTCGACAGCGTCTGGAGGCGGCA
>QHVT01000038.1 GCA_003223645.1 Acidobacteriota bacterium
ACCGGGTGCTCGCGGCCGATGACCGCGGACTGGTAGGAGTGTTCGAGGATGCGGAAGGTGATCGCGCCGTTGACGTTGGCCGCGACCAGCCCCACGGGCGTCTTGATCGCACCACCGACAGACGCGCGGAGCTGGCTGCCGTAGGTGTCATAGGTGTTGCCGTCCCACGAGGCTGCGAGCCCGTCTGAGAGCGCTTCAGCCAGCCCGTTGATGTGCAGCGTCCGGTCGACGCCACCGAGGTTCTGCCCGCCCTGGTAGTTGTCTATCGCCAGCATCGCCGACATGGTGAGCGCCGCGTTGCCGTAGTCGGTCTTCACCATCGAGAGCACGGCGGTCGGGCCGTTGACTTCGATCTCGACTTCCTCGAGATACTCCGGAATCGACACCTCGTAATACTTCGGACCGAAGAGCAGGCCGGCGAAGGTCTGGCGCTTGCTGATGTTGAAGCCGCCGACGCCTTTCGCGTATGCCTGGCCGATCATCGGCTTGTAGAGGAAGTTCTCCTGGATCTGCGGGCCGCCCGGATAGACGTGGTGCCGGGCCTTGAGAAATTCCATCAGCGGATCGTTCTTGAAGAAGTTGTCCGCCAGCCCCGGCATGATGTTCTTGGTCGTCGCCGTGTTGATCGGGTCGAGGTTGACCAGACCGACGAGCGGCAGGAGCGAGAGCGCGTAGAGGAACGCGGGGTCGTAGGCGGCGAGGGCGAGGAGGCAGGCGACGACGACGAGGAGTCGATGGGTCGCGAGCCAGCTCGAAAGACAAACGAGCTTGCACATGGTCAGTGTCCTTCTCACCCTGCCCTACGGAGAGCCGTCGACAAGGTGCGCTAGGCCGAGGCGCCGGCCTGCTTCTGCATGACGTCCATCGCGGTCGCGACGGCTGCGTCGAGCGAGTACTGATTGGCGCGGGCCGCCTTCTCAGCCTCGGGTATCCGCAGGCCCGACAGCGTGGTCGCCGATTGACGCGCAGACGGATAGGGGCCCATTGACTTGCCGGCTTCGGTCAGGCCCGTCAGCCGTCCCCGCTCCTCCGCGGCTTTGATGTCGGCTTCGTACTTCTCTTTGGCTTTGGCTGCACGGCGCTCGGCGACCGAGGCGGCGTAGAACTGCTTGATGTCCTGGTTCGCCGAGAGCGCTTCGCGTGCGAGCTTCTCCGCATCGAGCACTTCGCCGAACTCCACGCCGTGCTGCGCGACGAGCGTCGGCAGGATGGTCGAGAGCGCGAGCCCCTGGCCGGCGAGCGTGTCGGCGACCGTGCCGATGCGCTTGTCGATCTCGGTGAGCAGGGTCCGCGGATCGAACGGCTGTGGGTTGCCGTTGCCGGGCTGACCGGGCTGGTTGGTCGGTTGTGGGTTGCCGTTGCCGCCAGCGCCGTTGCCGCCGTTGCCGCCGTTGCTCGCCAGGTGCTTGTTCTTCTCCCACCATTCCGCCTGCTCGCGTGCCCGCTCGTTGACCTCGGCGATACCGGCAGCGAGCTGCCGGCCGATCGCGGTCGCTTCGTCCTGGGCCTGGCTGTAGAGCGAGCGCGCCGCTTCGCGCTCTTCTTCAGGCAGTTTGCCGAGGACGAGATCGAGGAACGATTTCGCCTTATTCAGTTGTGGTTGTGTCTGGAGCGCCATTGTCTGTTACGGCTCCTTCGCCTTCGCCTTCAGTACCTTCACGACATCGGTGCCAGAGGAAGCGGGATGCTTCGACCTACCGCGCGTGAGCCAGTACCGCACGCCGCCATACGCCGCCGTCGTAACGAGTCCGCCGAGGAGCAGCTTGAGAAACGTCATGCGACCCGGCCTGCGCCGAAGCCGCCGCCTGGAAACTGGTTGCCAGCCTGCACCATGCCGCCGCCGCGCGGCATTCCCGCCGTGCCGCCGGGCAGGCCGGCGCCGATCCCGGGGACCGTCCCGACCTGCTGCAGATACCCCGCGACCGCGTTGGCGATGAGCTCGCGTGCCTGATCGAGTTGTGCGGCGACGTCGGGCATGACGCCGGCGAGCGTCAGAATGGCTTCGTCGATCTTTGCGCCGAGCGCCATCAGGCCGCTCAGGTCAGGCCCGGACGACGGCATCCCGCCTGGACCCGGCAGCGCGGCCGCGCCCGGCATTCCACCTGGTGCTCCGGCCGGGCCTGGCGGCATTCCCATGCCGACCGGCGGCGCACCGGGACCGGCCGGACCGCCTGGCCCTGGTGGCAGGCCGGGGCGCTGAAATGGCAGGACGTTCCCGCCGGTCAGCACGCCGAGCTGGCTGGATTCCCGCGCCGCCGGTGGGAAGGTCACCGGATTGGGCGGCGGGCCATCGAGTTGCTGGCGTCCGAATGGCATCAGCCGGGGTTACTTTCCGAGCTTCGGGGTTGCGATGCCCTGGGTGAAGTTCGTGCGAATTCCTCCGATGCGCTTGCTGGGCATCTTCGGCCCCATCTTCTTGCCGCCGATTCCAGGCGGCGAGGACTTCGGCATCCGCGGCATTCCAAAAGCCATCAGCGTCTTCCTCCTATCGACCGCCGTGGCGCGATCTTCTCGCCGTGGCGACGGCCGACCGATAATGCGATTGCGATCGCCTGCTTGCGACTGGTGACCTTTGGACCGCCCGGGCCGCTGTGGAGCGTGCCCGCCTTGAATTCATCGAAGGCTTGCTTCTTCGACGTCAGCGGCATCTCAACTTGCCTGCCTCAATCGGGCGGCGTATGATTGGCCGCCATGCCCGGACGAGGTCGACCGTTTCAACACGGAATGACGCCTTGGAACAAGGCGCGCGTCCCGCTGATCTGTGCGCGCTGTCGGCAGCCGTTTACGGTTCCCCGCAGTCGGGCGGCGACGGCGCGTGCCTGTTCGATGCAGTGTCACAACGAACTGATCGCTGAGGCACATCGCGGAAAGCCGCACCCGGCGCGCTGGACGGGCGGCGGCATTCAGGCGTACCGACGATGCAGGAAGCCGGCGTGCGAACGGTGCGGATCGACGAAGAACCTGATGGTGCATCATCGCAACCACAATCGGCGCGACAACGTACTCACGAATCTTGAAACGGTTTGCCGTAGCTGCCACTGTTCTCATTCGATCAAAGCACGCGATCCGATCACCGGACGCTTCGCATCAGTGTCCTAACTTCTTTCCGGTTGCTGCTGCTCGCTGAAATCGCTTCTTCCCGTACTTGGAACGACCAATACTGGCTGCGACGGCGCCGGGGTTGGAGATCCCCGGCTTCTTCGCCAGCTGCCCTTTCAATTTCGAGAAGCCAACGTAAGCCATCGGTGCTTACCTGCTAACGGCTAGATCGTCGACCCCGGCACCGTCCCATGCTCCTGCGTCTTGCTGTGGTCGGCCGTCCAGCCCGGACGCTGCCGCATCGCCGCCTGCGCCGCGAGCCCGCCGTCGATCCCGCGGGCGATGACCGTCTCAGTCTTGTCGGGGTTGTCGTTGTTCTTGAGCGTGATGTCGAAGTCGCGCTCGGTCGTGGTCGGCGGCACCGTGGTCTCGGCAGCTGGCGCCGCGGCGACCGGTTCGGCCGCCGGAGCGGATCCGGCCGGTGGCGGCAAGGCGCCACTCCCGGCAGACGACGATGTCAGGATCTCGGCCTGGTCGGACTCGGTGGGCTTGCGTGTCGGCGTCATGCCTCTCTGCCTCTCTGCCGCTCTCTAGAAAAAGAAAAGGCCCGACCCCCTGAACAGGAAAGAGGAGGCCGGGCCGCATGACCGCTCGTTCACGAGTGAGACGGTCGTTGGTGCCCCGATGGACGACACCCTGCTGGTAGAGCAGCGGGTGCTAGTTGGAGAGCGTGAGGCTAAGTGCCGGAGTTTGTCAAGCGGTTCTCGATCGGACTCTCAAGCCGACGCCTTGGCTTTGGCAAGGACGATGTCGTCGGCGGTCGGCTCGAACGGGCAGCTGGGCTCGACGGCAGGCCCGACGCCGGGCTCGACCTCGACCACGATCGGCTTGCCCGCCTCGAGCAGCTTCGGTTGCCCCGATCGGTAGTGCAGGGTCAGGCTGCCGGTGTAGCGCTCCTGCCGGATGACCGAATCGAGCAGCCGTAGATCGATGGGTTGGTGCCGGGCGGCGTAGCGCTGGAGCAGGTCGGTGAGGCGGGACATCAGCGGCGCTCCCGGCGCTCGAGCCAGATGAAGAGGAGGCTGGTGCTGACGACACCTGTGAGAAACGCGATGCCGACGACTTCCCACGGGCAGGACAGGATCACCGGCGGGACTCCGACATCTTGATCCGTTCGCCACCGCCAGGGATCGGTTGCCGCTCGATCGACGGCGACTTCTGTGCAGTCGCTTTTCTCCCGGCGCCTTCGCGTGCGCCGCCCATGCCGCCGCCGCCGCCCTGGGTCGGGTTGCCGCTCGACGCCGACGAGCCGGCCGGCCCGACCGTCATGCCGCCTCCGAAGAGCTGCATCTCCGCCTGGAGCCGCTCGGTGATCGTCGTCGGGACGCGCAGGGTCAGGAGCTGACCGGTGTTCGGATCGATCGACATATTCGGCACCAGGCCGGCGGCGACCGCTTCCATGAGGGCCGGATCGGGTGGCGTGCCCTGCTCGTCAGACGGCAGCAGCATCAGCGGCGGGCTGCCGCCGTTGGGAATCTCGAGCTTCTCCCAGAGCGTCCACCGGTCGCACAGGCCCGCCCGCGCGAGCTGCACATACTTCAGCTGCTCCGACTTGGCGTTGAGCGCGAGTAGCGAATTCGGCGTGACGTAGAAGGTGAAGAGCTGCAGGAAGAACTGCGCCCGGTCCTTCTGGTCGCGGTTCGAATCGAGCTCGGGGTGGTAGCCGGAATCGGTCGGGGCCATCGCCGGGATGAGGTTGCCCGGGTCGTAGTCGAAGTCGGCGAGCGTCATCCCGGCGTCGCCCAGGACCGCCATGCGCTTCTTCTGGTCGTAGAACTGGAAGATGTTCGCCTTCTGCATCTCGGCCAGCTCGCGCAGGCCGACCTCGACGCGCCGGCCTTCGAGCTTCATCTCCGGGGAGAGCGCGTTCATGAAGGCTTCGATCTGCTCGGGGTCGAACGACTGGTTGGCGGCGGCCTGCTGCAGCGCGTCGAGCGTCGAGTCGCCGGTCGCTTCGTGGAAGGCGGTCCGGAGCGCCTGCCAGAGTTCGAGCGTGTAGGGCGGGAGATCCGGGATCTCGACCACCTGCAGGCCGGTGCCGACCTGCTCTTCGGTCCGGATGCGGGCGTTCGGCTTGAGCGGATCGAACTGTTTGAGCTTCGGTTCGCTGACGCGCGCGTTGCCGGCGAGCGGCGGACGCTTCTTCTGCCGGATGTCGTCGAGCATCGTGTTCAGCAGGTCGTTGATCGCGTCCTGGATCGGCAGGTTCGAATCGACGATCGGCACGCCGAAGAAGCTCCAGGGGACGTGATCGAGCTGCAGGCGCGCGCACGGAAACATGCCGTGCCAGTAGGTGTTCGGCCCGTCCCAGAGAATGCCGGCTTCGGTCGCGATGATCAGCCGCTTGCGTGGATAGAGGCGCCCGCCGGGCGGGACCATGTAGGACCACGAGACCCCCGCTGGTCCCATCAGGACGTTGTGCGCGGTCGTGTTGACCGAGGCGTCGTTGACGTAGCAGCGGTAGAGGATGACTTCGTTGCCGGTGAGGGTCGCCGGGCCGGAGTGGACCTTGGTCAGCCCCGAGAGGGTTGAGGTCGAGCCGCTGCCCATGATCCGGTTGAGCGCGCGCTTCCACTTGGTGAAGACCCCACCGCCCCAGGGCGACGCCGACTGCTGGAGCAGCGCCGGGTGGTTCGGATACATCTGTTTGAGGACATTGAGCGAATGCGCCTCACGGATGATCATGCCGAACCAGTTCTGGACGCTGCCGTCTCGAGACGGACGGATCGGGATCGTGTCGCGGGGGTCTCGAGCGGACATGACGATGTCGCCCATCGGCCCGTAGTAGGGGTCGTATTCGCAGACGATGTCACCACTGCCGGCGACGAAGGCGTAGTCGGCGGCGTCGGCGAGCGCGAGATCAGCGAAGGTGTTGATCCAGTGGACGACGGTGAGCTGATTGAGCAGGAGCGATTGCTTCTGAAAGTTGGGGTTCGGCGTGCGGTAGGCGTAGACCGGCTTGAGGTCGGTCAGCGCCGAGATGTGGCGCTTGCGTGTGCGCTTGGTTTCGTTGAGGACCGCGTGGCTGACGTAGGCTGGCCGCAGCTCGGTGATCTGGAGCGCGCGCTGCCGGCCCATGATGTAATCCATGTTCCGGTCAACGGTGTCCCAGGCCGGGTCCGCCTGCATGAACGCTTCGCCCTCGGCGACCGCTTCCTTGATCCAGTCGTGCACCGGGCCGGTCGTCTGCCCGGGCTTGAGGAAGGTCTCCGTCGCACGGAGTAGTGGGTTGTCTCGATTCGCCGACAGAGAAGTCAGGACTGCAGGGGCCATCTACGCTTTCGGTGCCTCTGACTCAGGAATCGCCGCCGCGGTGATCGGCCTGCCCTGTGTGGTCCGCATCTGCCTGGGGTCGATCCGTTCGGACTTGTTCTTCTCGAGCACCGATCCCGAGAAGGTGTTGACGTGCCTGTTGGAGTGGTTCTGAGAGAAACCTCTGAAGACGATTGGCGAGCCGTCGCCGTTCCGAGATCGCCGGAGTGATTCGTTCTCGATGGTGCGAATCTCGCGCAGGGAGGAGACGGTCACCTCGCCGCCGTCGGCAGAAGTGACGTTCAGGCCCGTCCCGCCGGTGAGGAGGTCGTGCTGCATCGTCTCGGGATAGATTTCCATCTCGGGAACGGTCGGGCAGTTCGGACAACGCGGCCATGCAGATACCCTGTTGTGATTCGCGTCATAAATCGGTGCGGCGTACCACGTCATTCCGACGAAGCCACAGCGGGGGCAGAGGAAGCGCTGGCGAGGCATCAGGCGACCTTGCCGTGGACTTCACAGTGAGGATCGTAGAGGAGTAACCGCGGGCGATCCTCGCCGCGGTCGATGCCGGTGCAGGTGCAGACGAGCAGACCCATCTCGCGGCAGCGGGTGACGCGCTCTTCGAACGATGGAACGTGATCAGGCGGTAGCAGCGCACCGTCGCGGGGGAGCCCCCACCACTCGCCAGTGATCCGCGACCGCTTCCGGCGCCAGTCGTCGTCGATGTCAGCGAGCGGCTCTGTCGGAAAGACTGCGTCAGGCAGTGGCATGATCAGGCCAACGATTCTCACGGCAGGACGGATCCGGCGCAGCTTCACTCGTCATTGAACGTTCCAGCCCGAAATCGAAATCGACTCGACGAGGTTCGCCAGCAGGATCGAGAACTCTGCGGTCATCGCAGTGTTCGTCGTGCCGACGAGATTCAACCCGCAGATCGAGTAAGGTGGAACGTTCTGCCCGGTGGCATTCGCCGCCGCGAGCGCGTAGCTCCAGATGACCGTTCCCGCGCCGGTCGCGCCATCGCGGATGTTGATCGTCAGTGCGGTCAGCGCCGGCGCGGTGGTTGACGCGGCCGAGAACGCAACACAGTCGACGACGTGCCGGACCGAGCCTTCGGCGGCGATTGACGCGGTTGCTTGATTCGACACGGCAGGCGCCGAGACGACCGACCAGCGCGAGGAGTGCTCCATGACTGCGGCACCGACGGCGTTGCGTGATGTCAGGGTGACGGCAGTCGGAAAAGTCGCCAGCGCGGTGCCCTTGCGCCGGACCCACTGCGTCGTGTCCCACACCATCCCGTCGGCGCCGATCTGCGGAGCGGTCGGATTGCCGGACGTGTCCGAGAGCGCGGCCGCGGCGGTGACGGTGGTGCCCGACCACTGAGCGACGTTCTGTGGCATCGTCGGATACGTCGACGTCACGGTCGCCTGCTGCGCGACGAGCGCGGCGAAACCGCCAAGCGAAATGCCGATCGCGATCAGGAAGGCATAGAGGTGGCGCTGCGGGCTGCGTTCCATCGACAACGTCCTTTCAGGCGACCGTACGGAACAAATCCTGCGACATCCGCTGGTAGAGATCGGCGACGAGCTGCTCGACGGTGCGCCCGGTCTTCGTCGCGCGGAACTTCAGCTCTTCGAACTGGCCTGGCGTGATCTCGAAGCGGTGCTCGCCGAAATGGATCGCGGCAAGGCGGCGGACCTTCCCAACGAGGTCGCGTTCGGAGGTCAATGAGCCGCCACCGAGGATACCTTCGAGCTCCTGGAGCACTTGCGCGTCGGCGACGACGAAACCGCGGCGGCGCGGATCGAGCGGCAGCGCGGCCTGGAGGCGCTGTGCAATGACGGTGTTGACCGGGACTCTCCGCGAGCCCGCTTCCTTCTGGTAGGACTCGACCAGGTCGTCGTCGAGCGAGAGGGTGATCTTCATCAGCCCGGCATTCTAGAGCATATGTGGATTGGTCTCCCAGTCCGGCGAGTCGTAGAGGTCGGGCTGTCCCATCAGTTCTGCGTACGTGATATCAGTTGTCTGCGGCGTGATCGGATGCTTGTCCTGCTGCCGGCGCGCATCGAGCCGGGCGGATTCTTCACTCAGCCGGCGCCGGGTTTCGTGGATCGTCTCGCGGTAGCTCTGTTCCTTCCGCCCGGCGACGAAGTTGCCAATCGCCGCCGACATCACGCAGTCGTCGAACGCACCCTCGGCCGCTTCCGCCATCCAGACCGGCCCCGGGCTGATGAAGGTCCGCAGCTCGCTGATGGTGAGCGGCGAGTTGAGGCGGAAGTCCGGCACGTTGCTGTGGGGATCGACGGTCTTGAGCGCGTGGTAGAGCTCCTGGATGATGATCGGCCGGGACTGCCGGGTCGTCCACCAGCCCAGTTTGGTCGTGTAGGATTTACTCAGGTCGCGGTTGTCGAGCACCTGCCAGATGTAGAGATTCGGATAGCCGATCCGCTTGAACAGGATGTCCTGCGTCGTCATGCCTGGCCCCTGCCCGCACTCGACGGCGACTTCTGCCGGAAGGTCGTCGCGGCCCTTGTAGAGCCGGCCGATGGCATCGACGACGAAGGCCAGGTCGGACGGGTCGACCTGGTCGGTGACGAACTGCGCGACCTGCTCGTGCGGCTCGCGGATGGTGGCGACGCGGATGACGTCGATGACCGAGCGGTCCAGGCCGATGCCGTTGCTGACGTCGACCGGGATGACGTAGAGGAAGCCCTTGCGGGGTGGCTCCCAGACGAGCAGGCGATCGAACAGGCCGGCGTCGTCAGGCTCGGCGAGGTGGGCACGCCATTCAGCAGGCTTGAGCGAGCGCATCCCGTAGCCGGGCGCGACCCGGTAGGGCGCGTCGGCGAGCGCGAGCTGGAGCGCCTGCTGGTTGAGCGAGAGGAGGGAGTCGTCGCGGGGGAAGGAGATGAAATCAGCCATAGACGATCGGCACCTCGATCGTCCGGCCGTCGAAGCGTACTTGTGCCCTCTCCTTCAATTTTGCCAGGAACGGATCGGCGTTGGTATTGAAGAACTGTTCAATCGCTGGCAGATACCTTCGCAGCATCGCCGCGTTGATGTCGTCGAGCATGATTCGGTGAACGCCGTAGGTCGGCGGCACCACGATCAGCTGCTTCGGGATCCAGAGCAGCTTCTCGACGTCGAGCGTCGCGGCGATCGGGAGTGCGAGGAGCGAGCGCAGCATCGCACGGCGGGTCAGCATGGCTGGAAGTTTAACCCTCCCCCCCACCTTTTCCACTCCACCCCAGATTTACACACGCTACACCCCAAGCTGCCGGTTCGTCTTGACCTCGACCATCCCGCACAGCGGTCGCTGCTGGCTCTTGATCCTCTCTATAGTTTTGACCGAGAAGATCGAGTGGCCGGCCATCTGGAAGGCTTCCTCGTCATCGGCCGGAAACTCCTGCAGGAAGTCGCTCAGCAGATCCTTGGCGTCGGCCTCCTCACGCGCCGTCTCGTACCAATAGAGCTGGTCGCGGGTGAGCGAAACCGGCCGGTGCATCCACCGCGGGCCGTATTCCTCGGCGCGGCGGGCGTGCGCGAGCGTCTCGGCGGACGGCGACCAGGAGAGCGGCGCCGGCAGCCGGTACTTGGCCGACTCGGCATACCAGGGAATGAAGATCGCGCGGAAGCGGCCCCGACCGGTCTTCGCGATCTGGAAGTCCTGGCACCAGTAGTTGCGCGGCCCCCAGCCCTGCGCGGTCGACTCCTTCGCGACGAACACGACCGGCGAGTAGGGCACGGTGGGGAGGAACGAGGAATCGATCTGCTGCGGGTTCGTCCAGGTCGCGATCTCCGAGAGGTGCGCGACCGCAACGGTCCGGCCGCGTCCGAGCTGCCCTTTCTTGCCTTCGATCGATCCCCGCTTCAACTTGTCGGCGCCGCGGGTGGATTTCGACGCCCCGACGAACAGCCGGCTTCCGGTGTCGTAGACGATCTCGTCGTTCTTGACACGCTCGACGACGGCGGGTTTCATCCACCAGGGCAGGTGATCGAGCTGCCGCTCGTACATGTCGTAGAGGAACGCCGAGTTGTCGGGCACGTCGGACGCGAGCAGGCCGAAGGTGTGCGGGTGCGTGGTGGTGCGGTGGCAGAGGATCGAGCTGCACAGGGTCGAGGCACCGAGCTGCCGGGCCTTGAGGATGTCGATGAGCACGCCGTCGGGGTAGTGCGACTCGGTCCGTTCGAGCTGAATCCGGCCGATCTCGGCGAGGATCAGGCGCTGCGACTCCCACAGCGGATAGAGCGGGCCGATCGTCGAGGCTTCCAGGTTGATGGTCGAGTAGCGCTCGGCCCAGTAGCTGTAGTCGATGCGCGAACGGGTCCGCTCGGAGAAGACGAAGTAGAGCTCTTCGGGTGTGAGCATCCGCTGCTGCTCGCCGCGGTCGTTGAAGACGTCAGCGAGCCGCGTGCGCCAGTGAGGAATGTCTTCAGGCGGGATGTCGAGCAAGCCTTGAGGGAGCCGATCGGCGAAGGTGGCTTCGAGCGAGGCGCGGGTGCGGTCGACGAGGATCTGGGAATACAGTTACGCCTCCTCAGACGGCGGTTCATCGGATTCCGGTGACGTCGATTCGCTCTCCACAATCCTTCTCCCGAACCGGTCTCGATTCTTCCCGTCCAGTGCCTGATCCAGCTCCATCACACTCGAGTTGAAGCTGGGCGCAGTACCCTCGCCGAACTTCGTCGCGACGAATACGTTGTTGGTCCCGCCAGGTTTGTCGAGCAGCTTCCCGATCTGTAACGCCACTTTTCGCAGCTCGGTTTCTGGTCTGTAAGGCACGGTGCCGGTGCCGTCGCAGGTCTTACAGATGCGTGGGACCGGTGACGGATTCTGCGGGGTCGGGTCGTCGAGGAGCTGGCGCAGACCGCGGCAGACCGGGCAGGTGCGATCGGACGGGATCGCATCCGCCATCAGCCCGGCGGCCACTTCAGGGAGCCGCTCGCCGACCGCGACGAGCGCGTGGACCTGGCCCCGGATGAGCGCGGCGTCCTTCACGAAGTCCAGCAGCCGGCGCAGCGAGACGCGCGAGAACGCGCACAGCTGCGCCAGGCTGGTGTTGTCGTTGGCCGGATCGACCAGCATCGCCGCCAGGTGGAGATCGCGTGCGGGCACGTCGGCCGCCGCGAGCAGGGCGGCGAGCTGCTGCCGGCCGCCGAGCGCGACCTCGAACGAGGCAAACTGGGCTTCTTCGGATGGGGTGAGCGACGCGGCGGCGTTCGACCGCGAGAGCGGCTGCTGTTTCGGCAGGCCGCGGTGGTGATGTGACGGATGTTCACTCTCGCTGCGGAAGCCAGAGAGGAGTGGATTGTTCCTGATGCCTGCGAGCACGGCTTCGCCTGCCTTCTCGGCCTGCTCCTTCGGGAAACGCTTTGCGTGCCCGTGCACGAACTTCGAGGGCGGCGGGCAGGGCGGCGGCAGCGGCGACTGCGGCGGCAGCGGCGACTGCGGCGGCTGTTCGTCAGACATGCCGGCGCCTCGATCTTCCCAGCTTGGACCGGCTGACGCGCTCGACCCGGAGCTGCAGTTCGAACAGGAAGCACTGCAGGCAGCCGTGGCACACGCGCTGTTTGACGGTCCGCATGACGTCGTTCCAGGGCACGGTGGCCGCAGGGTGCCATGCGCCGCAGATCGCCCGGTCGCGGCGGCCGCGCAGGATGTGGAGGGCCGGAGCATGGAGGACAGGAGCGTCAGCCAGGGGAGCGTCAGCCAGGGGAGCGTCAGCCATCCGCCGGAGTGTAGATCACTCGGGATGATTCAGTCGCTTCAGTCGCTTCAGTCGCCGTAATGGACTGGCAGCGTGCAGAGCTGCCCGTCGCGGTCGACCCAGCCGCGTGCGGCCGCGATCTTCTCGACATCGGTGTTGTCGTCAACGGAGAGGTGGGCTTCGCGGCAGAGCGTCTCCAGGATGTCGCGCCGCAGCCAGCCGCTCTCTTCTGATTCGTAGTGCGGGATGACGCGCTCGGCTTCGATGTCGATGGATGGCTCGTCCTTCGCCACCGTGAACTGCGGCTGCTGCCCGTTGGCGATCCGGAACGAGTCAGTCGCGATCTCGAGCGTCCGGTTCAGGTGTCTGATTTCTTTCAGCAGGAGCAGCAGGACGCCGAGGATAGTCTTGCGTGCAGCGGTCTCGAGGATCCTCACCGAAGGGAGAGTCTACACGAGGCGCCGACAGGTGGCACCGGCGGACGGCCGCGTCGAGGTCGGCGAGGTACTGATGCGTTTCCGGACGGATGAGGCCACTGAGCATTGAGGCTGCCGAGCATCCCAGGCAGTCTAGCAGGTGCATCGAGCAGGCGGCCATGACGCTGCCACTCCAGACGCACGCTGCGACGTGCCGGGACACTCAGCCGGACCTCAGTGCCAGAGCACCTCAGTGTCCCCAGATGGACGTCACCTTAACGCGGCCCGCTGTAGAGGAGCCGGCCGAGGATCTCACCAACCGCCAGGCCGAGCGAGGCGAGGAAGCGTTTCATCGCACCGCTCCTGCCGCGGTCGAAGCTGCTGCGGGCTTCGCCTGGTTCGCCTGATGCTGCGCGGCGACCGCGTCCACGATCGCCTTGATCACGTCCGGGTGATCGGCGGCCCAGAGCGCGATCCGCGCGAGGATCTTCGCGAAGCCGTTCACTGCGCCACCGGCTGCGTCGCTCTGAGCTGCAGCGGCTGGGTGGTCTTGAACCGCAGCACGATGTTGATGACGGCGAGCGACAGCATGTACCACTGCGGGTCGGCCGGCAGGATGTTGCCGTAGAAGTGCTGGTAGAGCGCGATCCCGAGTGCAACGACGTTGGCCCGGATGGTCCGGCTCTTCGCGCTGGCGCCGATGAACTGAACGATTGCTTGGATCATGGATGTTGTGGTGACGTGGCTGACGTGGCTGACGTGGCTGATGTGCTGTCTGACGTGCTATCCGAGAAGGCGAGGTTCTGCCTCGCTCGTGGCGTTGGTTGCTTGAGAAGGGCAAAGAGAGAGAGAGAGAGAGAAGGCCCAGTCCCGCCTGCATGGCCCCCCACCATCCGACGACGCAGAATTGCGCCACGGATTCATCCAGGACGAGCCGGGTATTGTCTCTGTTATCGGCTGAGTCGGCGTGAGCTGTAGCCCGGCCGCAGGTGTGTCAAAACGGGACAGAGCCGCTGCTCGAGTGTGGCGGAAACGGGACGCACGAATGACCAGTCTCAACCGGTGTCACTGGCCTGCTTTCGACCGCCGGGTTTCCCGACCCTCTCCAGCAGCGCGTCCCGCCTAGCAGACTATCGGCCAGTCAGACGTCGGTGGTGCCCGGTGCGGGTGCGCGACCGGGGCGCACCGGTGCGCTGATGCCACCCACCGCGCACAGCGAAAGTTTACCGTAAGCAGGAAAATCGTGTCGTTGACTTACTCCTGGCAGTCAGATTCACGTCAAACGGGTCGATTTTCAGTAGATATACAGGGGTGTTGATAATATTCCCGATTTATTTCACAACGACTTAGAGGTGGTCGAGGAGCCAGGCGAAGGCGATCAGGAACACGACGAGGACGAGGACGAGCAGGAGTGGCTTGGCGAATCCCAGGATCTCCGTCATGCCGGCTCCTCCCACTGGTCGGCCGGCAGCCCGGTCTGCTGCTCCATCCACCGGCCGATCTTCGCCAGCCGGGCGTCGCCCTTGCCGACGACCTTGCCGTGGAGCAGGAGCGACAGGATTGACCGGTCGATGCCGGCCCGTCCGGCGATCTGGTAGAAGCGGAGGCCGGTCGTCTTCTGATGCTCGCGGATAGCCTCCCGGAGACGGCGCGACATCCGGACGGGTTCCTTGTAAGGATCGTTGATCGGGGCGAGCGGGCTTCCACTGTTGAGCGTTCGAATATCAGACATCAGTCTTCAGTCTTCCTCATACCAGTTCGACTCGCCCATCGGGCACTCGTCTCTAAGCAGCGCGAGACAGCGCCGGCGCGAGTCACCGGCTGTGCCGAACGCCGTCGTCTCGTGGCCGCATTCGCTGCAGGTGGCCCGGACGCCTGCCTGGTGGGTCGTTTCGCCGAACCGGTTGGTCTCCTCGAGGGCGGTGGCTTCGATCGCGACCGAGACGGTGCGGTGGCCGAAGTGGCTCGAACTCATCGTTCCTGTTTCGGCGGCCGGATCTCGATCGCCTCAGCCGGGTGAATCTCCCACCAGTGATGTTGTCGGTCATAGCGAGAGATGCCACGCACCCTGACCAGGTCTCCAACCTTCGGAATCGTCAGGCTGATCTCGGGGATGACTTCGACGACGACGAACCTACCTTGAGCATCTTCGAGCCGAATGTGAATGTCGCCGTCCTCCTCGTGTCGAACGAGCGCGACACGGCCTTCCACTTCAACATGCGTGAACGTGTTGTGTGCCAGCGAAGCGATGGTGACCGGGTGGTAGACACGGTTCCACGGCGCCGGTGGTTGCAGCGCCACCTGTGACACGAGCAGGAGCAGGAAGGCACCGATTGATTTCACGCTGTCACCTCTCCTTCTGTCACCGCTCCTTCTCCCCGCCGATCATGCCCTCGCCGATCTTCCGGGTGCCTTCGCTCGACGTCGCGTCGGTCGCCGTGCCGTCTGGCCTCCATGCTTCGGCGGTCGGTCTCTCCCCTTAAGCGGCGGTCCTCGATCGTCCAGCCGCCGGTCCGCAGGCCGCACTCGTGGCACCGCAGATACATCCGGTTGCCCTGGCGCTCGACGACTGGATCGTGGCGCCCGTGCAGCCGACAGTTCAGATGAGTGAGCCAGGCCGGCCAGCGCATCGCAGCCATCTTAGGGCAGGTCTGTCCACTCGTATCCGCTCGTCCGTTCGATCGTTAGTGCATCCGACTGCGCCCCGCCTCCCCGACCCAACATCCCTGCCGCGCCTCCCGCCTCAGCCGGTTCTGCTCCCGCCCCTCTGCCGTCTCCTCCCGTTCCAGCCACGCCTCGTAAGGGTTTGGCTGCTTGGGACGGGTGTCTTCCATCGTCCGCCACCGCAAGATGCGCCCGCCGGTGACCCAAATCAGCATCCCCGCGGCTGTCCCGAGGACACTGATGACCGCCCCGACCGCGACGATGAACAGAAATACGGTCAGCACCATCTGTGGCTACCTCTCAACGAGGAGCATAGCTCAACAGCACCTCCAGTGAACCAAAAATTTTTAGAAAATTTGAAAAATTTGAAAAATTTCGCTGGAAAAAATGGCTAGATTCAGCGCCGTCCCCGGCGCCTATGCCCGGCCGCATCTGCGGACATTCAGCCGAGCGGCTCGACGTCGAGCGGCTCGAGCGGGGCGAGCGCCGCGGTCGAGGTCCAGGCGGCCGGCGAGCGGCGCGCTCGTTCGTCGTTCGTTAGCTCTGCTAAGCAGTTTTGTTAGGTGTGCTAAGCGGTTCGTTAGCTCTGCTAAGTAGCCGCGTCGAGCTGGCGCCAGCTGCGCCGCGACACGATCGCGCGGATGGTTGAAGCCGTGACGTCGAACAGCCCAGCAAGCGAAGACTGCGCGACGCCAGCCGCCGCGAGCCGCCGCGAGCCGCCGGATCTCTGCTACCTCGTCGAGCGTCAGTTTGTGCCAGCCGCTCAACCTCACTCGTCCTGGGAGTGGCGATCTCACCTGATGTGTCCGCGTCCGTGTCGTCATGCCAAGTCCCTACCACATCTGTTCGGTAACTGTCCAGTCTATTCACCCAGCAACTTTCCGCTCGACACCTGACAGGTCTTGAGCGTAATCTTAGCCCGCGGCCGAGCATCCCGCCGGCCAACGGATGAGTAGTGAGAACAGCCAGACCACAGGAGTTGGCACGATATGGCAAACGATCTAACGATGCATCGGCAATGGGCCACCCGCCCCGACGACGAACGATTTTCGACACTCGACGCCATGCACCAGCACCTTGCGACCGAGGCGCAGCAGTGCCGAACGGTGCAAGTCGACACCGACATGATCCGGGTTATCCCCAACGGAGAGAACGGGTTAGCCGTCGTCGGCAAGACCGGCAACGCGGCTGAGCTAACCCACTGGAGTCTGACCCAAACGGCCGCCATCGCGTCTTCCCCAGCAGCGTATTTAAGGCAATTGCCCGCAACGCTCGCAGCGGACTGCCTGAACTACGGCCTGAGTGTCGCGCCGCGGGCCAGTCACCAGCTTTACATCCAGCAGAAGCCGGCCAACGGTGCGCCAGCGCACCTGGAGCTCAGAGCGCTTACCTCGCCGGGCTACAGCCGAGTGCTGACGGCGAACGTGGTCGACCGGCTGCGGCAACTGCAGCAGCAGAACCCGGACTGGCAGGCGCCGATGGTGTACCGCCGCGGGGACTTTGGCGGCGCCAAAGAGCCGTGCGCGGGCTTCAGCGGCGACAGAGATGCCTACATCTGCCTGCAGAACGAAAGCGTCGGCATCGCGGACCCGGCCGCGCCCGGCGAGCACCTGACGCGGTTCGTGCTGCTGGTGAACAGTGAGGTCGGGGCGAAGAAGCTCGATCTCACGCTCGGCCTGTGCGAAAGAATCTGCGGAAATTTCATCATCTGGAATGCGCGGCGGCTGGCGACGTTCAGCGCGCGACACTTCGGGGACCGGATCAAGCGGGAGTGGTCGAGAGGGATCGGCACGGTGTTCTCGGATTACGCGCAGCTCAGCGCGACCGAGGAAACCGCCAAGCTTCAGGCCGCGCACGTCCGGCAGCTCGGCCCGAAACGCGACGACGTGATCGATCTGCTGTTCAAGAAAGAGATCGCCACGCGCCAGCAGCTCGGCGACGCGTACGACATGGCCGAGCAGCACGACCGGAACCCGCGAACCGCGTGGGGTATCGTCCACGGCCTGACGCGACTGTCGCAGCTCAGCCCGTATGCCGACGAACGGCTCGACCTGGACCGCGCGGCGGCCAAGGTGCTCGACTTCTAAACCTTCGACCAGCAGGCCGGCAGAGCAGAGCCTCTGCCGGCCAGGAGCCAACGATCATGCGACCGATCATGTTACCCGCCACCCTCGACGCGATCGCCGCAGCACAGGCCCGCTACGGGTTCCTCGATGCCGCACAGGTGAAGACTCTCGCCGCCGACAACGCCACCCGGCTCGAATGTCTGCTTGTGAGATGCGGCGCCGTGCGGTTCCTCGCACCGGCCCAGGACGTCGAGCGGATGCTCGGATACGTCCAGGCCGGCGGCGATTACGTGCGGGATGTGAGCTTGCCGGCGAGCTACCGCTACCCGCCTGAAGCGAAGTTGTCGCCGGCCCGATGCTACCGGGACCGCGAGCCGCCGACGATCAACGACCTGCCGCCAGGAACACCGATCACGACACCGTACGACGACGACGACGACGACCCACAGGACGACGACCGGCAATCCGACAGGTAAACGCAGAGGGACGGCAGGCCGGCAGCCATTCGAGCGGCTGCCCGGCCGCCGGCAATGCGGCCCGCCGGTTCCCAAGCCCGGCGATCCGGCGAGTCTCGCCGCATGAACAGGAGATAGACGCGATGCACGTCAAGATCATCCCGAATGACAGGGGGAACCCGCCCGGCAAGCTGGCTGATGCCAAGCTGGCTGATGCGGAGCTGCATTTCGGCGGATGCGAGAACCCGGAGTGTTGCCCGCTCGCCGGATTGAAGCTGATCGGCTTCGCCATCTGGGAGCGGCACGCAGGGAACGGGCGGAACGTCACGTTTCCGAATCGCCAGTACAGCGTCAATGGCGAACGCAGGAGCTTTGCACTGCTGCGGCCGATCATGGACACGACCGCACAGGAGCGGATGCGGGAGCTGATCCTGGAAGCCTACCGGGAGTACGAGGAGCAGGACGGCAAGGCGCAGGATCTCCGGCAGGACGCGGCCAGTATCGAGACAGCACGCAGAACCTTGTAGGCGCCCGCAGGAACGACGAACGGCATAGCAGCCGGCCGGTTGGTCCTCCCGGACTCGCCGGCCGGCAGAACAAGGACGAACGACGATGAGCGTGATTGAAACCAGAGATGAGAACGGGAAACCACAGGTGCCGAAGTCGGACGCGGCCAACGCATACGATCTGCTATCGGATGTGATCGCGTGCATCGAGAACGAACCGCGGCGGCTGGACATGGGTCACTGGCTGCTGCACGGAAGCCGGTTGGATAGGTTCCTCGACGCCAGCGGACTGGACCCCGAAAACGATGCACCGGCCTGCGGCACGGCCGGATGTGTCGCCGGCTGGATCGTGCTGCTGACGACACCCAACAGGCGGATCGACTTTCACGAGGAAACCGTCGCGGTTGATGCAGAGATCGCGGGGCGGGTCAGAGAAATACAGTTGCCGGTCGCCGATCGCGCGGCGCAGGTGCTCGGAATCGACGACAGCACCAACTTAACGATGCGCGGGCTGTTCAACGGAGACGTGGAAATCAAGAACCCTGACGCCGATCCCGACGACGACGACGACGACAGTTACACCACCCTGGAGTACGGCGACGAGAGGTATGTCCCCGCCGTGATCGACCGGATCAAGACGTTCCAGCGCGCACACCAGGACACGCTCAAGGCGACGGTGATCGAACCGCGCGGTGCGGCGGCGAAGTAAGTTGGAGTAAGTTATCAGCCCGGCCCGCGGCGCCCTGCTGCGGGCTGGGCAGAAACGGCGGATGGCGGATGGTCACGACGAAACCACGGCTCAAACGAACACCCGACCGCGTGCGCTGTCCCGATTGTCTCGCGCCGCTCCGTTTCATCGGAGCGATCGGATTGACGCTGCACGACAGAGAGAACGATGCACAGGCCGATCGCTACGATTGCCCGAATGGACACACCGTCCTAACGATCAGCACGGACCGGATCGAATAGCAGAAAGGCGGATGGCGGATGGCACAAGCGTATCTCCCCACGAGTAGCGACCACGGCGCGAACGGCTGGATCGGACGAGCCGACCAGCTCTATCACGTCCTCAGAATGTTCCGGTGCGACCAGGACGCCGCGGGGAAGTTCTGCGTCGACGGCTCGATCACCTCGTTCATGGGCGCGGGTGACGAGTATGTAGTTGGAGCCGATGCCGTCTATTACGTCGACGGGAAACCCTGCAACCTTGTCGCGGCGCTGCGGGTTACGAGTTACGGATTGGCCGTGACGGTGATCTCGTGAGCGCGCCGGTCGACAACAAGGCGGACAAGACAATCGTCGTCCGCTGCCCCGAATGCGGCGCGCCGCTCGACCTCCAGGAACACATCGTCAAGGGCGAGCGTTACCTGCTGCCCTACATGCGCCGCGACCAGGAGATCCCGATCCGATTGATCCGGGTGCCGGGTGTCGCGTTCTGCTCGGCCTGTGAGTTCTGCCTGGAAGTGTGGCCGGAAGGGATTCGGCGAACGTGAGTTACCCGACTCGTTTCTCGCCCGCCGATACCGCCCGGATGCGAGGGCGCTTGCTCCGCATCTGGGCGGATCTCTCATCCGACGAGCGGGACGCCGGCCGCCGCTGGTATCTCGATGCGCGCGAGCTGGTGGACCGCACTGCCCGGACCTGGAGCTACGACCATCGGACGGTCGCCGCGATCGTCGCGGCGATCAGTCCCCAATGTGAATGGTCGGTGAATTGGACGATCGCCGAGCGGTTGGTATCGGGGCTGAAGCGCGTGAAGCCGGCAGGCGGCGCCACCGCGCGGAACCTTCGCATTGCTCGAAGGGTGTTGAAGCAGCGCGCGACCTCGCCGGCTTACTACTTCCAGAACGCGCCGAAGGTGGCCGCGTTTGCCGAAGCCTTGAGCGGCAACGATTGGAGTGTCGTGATCGATCGGCACGCGAGCGGCGCCGCGCTGGGGGACATGGACGACGACGGACCAGGGACCGCGGTGCAGTACGAAGCGGTTGCGACGGCGTATCGGCAGGCCGCAGCAGGGTTGGACGTCAGTCCGTGCCACCTGCAGGCGGCAATCTGGTTGGAGTGGAAACGGAGAAAGGACAGCGGAGCAAGGAACAGGAGAAGAACACGATGAATGACGAGTGGACCGGATTCCGAGAGCCTGCCGCGCCGGCGGGCTCCTCGGCCATGCCCGACGAGTTCGATCGCGCCTTCGGTCTGCTGGACGGCCTGAAGCACGTCCTGAAGACCAAGCCGGCGATCGTCAACATCGCGCCGCCCTTCGGGATCGGCGGGATGCGGACCTACATCGTCCAGACGGTACGGGAGCGGGAAGTCATCAGCGGCAACGAGGACAAGGCCCGGCCGCGCTTCACGCTGTTCCTGCAGCGGACCGGCGACAGCCCGATCCGCGTCGTCCTGCCGGCGGCTGTCGGGGATCTCATCGTGCGCCAGCGCGACCAGCTCACGACGCAGGCGAGGAAGAAGCAGGCGAAGGCGAGCGCCGCGGCGCGGAAGGCGAGAGGCGAGAAGCCGGGATTCCAGTTGTCGGCGGCTGAGCGGGCGGAGCGGAAGAAGACCAGAGAGAAGGCGGAGAAGGAGAAGCGGAAATGAAAATCAGCGAATTGCTCACCGATGCGTCGAAGTGGACGCAGCGGACCTACGCCAGAGATGAGTTCGGGGATGACGTGGCAGCCACCGATCCCAAGGCGGTCAGCTGGTGTCTCGTCGGCGCCCTGGTGAAGTGCTACGCGGCCGGCCCGGATTCGGTGCCGGCCGAGCAGGCGCTCCGTGCAGCCTGGGCGCGCTGGAGCACCGAGCACGAGAAGAACCCCACCGCGTCGACGCTCACCGGCTGGAACGATGCGTTCGGGCGGACCTTCGAGGAGGTCAAGCAGCTGGTCGAGGAGGCGGGCGTATGAGCGAACAAGCGAAACATACGCCGGGACCGTGGCAGGTCTCTCCGCTTGACGGACGTACCTGCGGCCCGAGCCGCTTGCTGGTCTCGTCGGGGACGACGCTTCCGCAGATGCAGGCCGTCGCCATTGTGACGTTGCGGGCGGGTGAGACGGACGCGAACGCCCGATTGATCGCGGCGGCGCCCGACATGCTCGGCACGCTCAAGGCATTCGCCGATCGCCGGACGCTCACCGAGCAGGACCGCGAGCACATTGATCTCGTCATCGGCAAAGCGGAGGGCCGGCTCTGATGGCTGAGAACGGAACGGCCGGTCAAACGATCTACGTCGTCGCCTGCGAATACAACCGCCCCCACGACTGCGAAGGTGGCATCGCGATCAGCGGCGTGTACGCCAGCCCGGTATCGGCCCGGCGGGCATCCTGGGCGGTGATGCGCGAACACATTCGAGACTACCAGATGGCCTGCTACGGACGGCGCAACGACAGCGAATGGGATGTTGACGTCACCGTCACTGAGTTTGTGGTGCAGCCGTGAGCAGACGACCGCACGGCCCGCACTACGCGCGCGAGCTCCAGGTTACCTACAGAACGCATCCGGCTCGCGTCCTCATCGACAGCAACCAGATCACGACGGCGGCACAGGCGGCGGCCGTCGTCGTGCCGATCCTGCAGACCCAGACTCAGGAGGTTTTCATCGCCCTGCATCTCGACGCCGGCCGCCGGCTGCTGGGCGTGCAGGAAGTCGCCCGCGGCGGGCTGACCCGGGTAGACGTCCCTATCCGGGCGATCGTCGCGGCGGCCCTTGGTGCGAACGCGCACGGGGTCTTGGTAGCCCACAACCATCCGTCGGGCGATCCGGAGCCGAGCGTTGGGGACCGGACCCTGACCCGGCGGATTCACGCGGCGCTCGAGCTGTTCGAGATCGAGCTGGTCGACCACCTGGTGGTCGGCGCCGCCAGCTATTGCTCGTTTCAGGAAACAGGAAGGATGAGGCGCTATGCACGGACGACATCCGACGCGAAAGAAGCCCGGTGACGCGACATTCGACCCGAAGTGGTCCGGCGTGAGCTACGCGCCGCACGCCAGGGGGAAGCATTGCCCGACCGACGGGACGCTGCTCCACAGGGAGAGCGGCGCGTTGTACTGCCCGACCTGCGACGACTACGTGCGGGCGAAGGAGGACGGAGGCAAGCCGAAATGACCAAACGCAGTGAGGAATCGCCCCGCGAGAAGGACAGCCGGCACGAGAACCAGCGGCACCAGCTCGCATCGGCCGTGGAGATGGTCTACAGCAACCTCGACCAGCACGACGCGATGACCGTGACGATCGTCGCGACCGATGCGTTTCTGGCGGTGACGACAGCGACGGGTGGCCTGTCTGGCGGCCTGGTCGACGCGCGAGAGCTGCCGCCGGAAGTCATGCGCGGGGTTGTGCTGATGTACGACGCCATGATGCGGCGGGTGAAGCCGCTGCTGCCGCGGACCCCCGCGATGCAGCATGTCTTCGACGCTATTGACCAGGTGGAGCGGGTCTCGGCCGCCATCCGGGAGGCGAGCGGGATGCCGCCGGTGGAGTGAGGCGGGAAGCAGGGAGATGACGCAGGAAGCGAGAAGGGTGCAGGGGCGGCCTGGAGGTCGCCCCGCCTGCCGATCGCCGCGCCTGGGCCATTCTAGCCAGCCAGGGAGGCCGTCAGGAGGCAGTCCAGGACGGCCGCTAGGATGAATGCCGGGAGGTTCGATGTTCACGCACAGACTCGATGGTGACCGGCTGTTCGGCCGGGTCTACGAGTTGGATCTCGAGTGCCCGCAGTGCGGCGAGTGTTTCTATCTCAACTCGGTGGGGCGGAACTGGAGCCAGGTGCCGGGACGGCGCAACAAGAAGGGGTTCGATGCCGGGCCGTATAACTTCCGCACGGGGAGGTTCAGCTGCCCCAGCTGCCACTCGACGTTCGGGGTCGGGCTGTATCTCTTCCCGATCGAGAACAAGGACGGCCAGCTGGATCGGCACGGCGAGGCGGCGCCGGTCGATTGGGTGCCGACCTACCGGCAGGGGATCGCGCTGAGGAACCAGACCACCGGGCGGATGGCGTTCGCGCCCCAGGGCTGGACGGCCGCGAGGAACACCGTCGTCAGGGAGGGGTGCCGGTGCCGGATCAGAGGACAGTCGGTCAATGGACGCGCGTTCGACACGGCGGGGGAAGCGTTCTGCAGCCCGGAACATCGAGCGGCGGTCCGACCGGCGAAGAAGCCTTACAGGACCAGGTTTGTGATCAATCCGGCGTGCCCCATCCACGGAAGTCTGGTCGACAGGGAGATCGGGGAGAACTGCCCCGCCGGGGTCGCGAGGACGGTGCCGGCGGGGACGGAGATTGTGGAGATCAAGGACAAAACTTAGCGAAAATTCCGCAGACCTTTCCGACGATCACGCTGTTTTTGTTGTCGTTGATACCCGCGCTTCTTGTTCTTCGTCTGTGCCCGTTCCCAGAGAAGCCGGCAGCTGTCTGAACAGAAGCGGTCATCTAGGGATTCCCAATACACGTTGTGGAGTGGACGACGGCATGTGGGATTGATGCAGGTTCCTTCCCGACTTTCGCTAGACATCAGGTTTCCTCCAATAGAGATCGCGCGCGCGCATGTGGGTGGGGTATCTAACTTGGCAAATCCGGCTCAGCAGAAGCACTAAAGCCGGTGTACGCAAGTACTTGCCCTATCCAACTCAGCTTGGCAATTTGGCTGGCAATTTGCCTGCAACTCCGGCTCATCAGGAGTACGTACCGTCCGCTGATGAGGCAGTTCTGCCATACAAATTGCCAGCGCATTGTACGTACAAGGTAGGATTCTCTCATCTTGCCAGCTTTACACCCCCACCCACCCTACCCGCTTTTTGTTCGCCCTTCGTTTTTAGTTTGCTTTCGCCCTTTGGTACTGGCCGTGTGCAGGCTGCTCGACCCAGCCGCCGGCCAGCAAACGATCGAGGCTGTGGCGAGCCGTTCCTTCGGGAATACCGGCCGCTTCGGCGGCTTCCATCAACTCGCTGCGCCAAGTAGGGACGAGGGGAACGAGGCCATAGAACTGGACATCGCGGGGATCGATCGCCTCGGCGCCCGCGTAGAACTCGAAGTGGCTGTTGTTCCGAGTGAGCCGTGCCATTCCCCACGGAATGTGCCGCGGCTTCCAGCCGAACTCGTACCAGCTCTCCTTCGCGTCGGGAGCTGGGTCGACGATCCACAGCGCGTTGTCCGAGAAGTGGAACCAGGCGCCGGCCCCGTTGAACCGCTCCCAAGGCCGAGCGTAACGCTGGCCCCGGTCGGTCTTTTCCTTGTTGAAGTGCTGGAGGAAGATCGTCGTGATCCCGTAGTCCTCCTGCGCGCGCGTAAGCCGGATGATCGAGGCCGCAACCGCACGCCGGTCGCCATCCTCGCCCTTGACGAAGAACGGGGAGAACGGGTCGATGATGAGCACCGAGCCGGGAATGGGACGGAGCTTCAGCAGAACATGGTCGAGCAGGGCAGCGGCGTTGTCCGGCTCGGAAATCCATTCCAGGCGGAGTCCTGATGTTCGGCTGATAATGGAATAAAACGTGACGTCGTCGTCGAACCCACCCAGCTCCTTGTAGAACGTCTTGGCGGACTGCGATCGGTCGCCTTCAACGTAGTAGACATGCGCCGGCTTGTGTGCTGGTCGATTGAGGAATGGCTGCTCCGTGTACCAGCACCGAATGAGCTGCTTCAGGAGGGTCGATTTTCCCGCGCCGCCAGGTCCGCCAAACAGGGTCGATTGCCTGAACGGAATCAAGTCGACGAGCGGATCTCCGTGTGTGAATTCCAGTGAGACCTGTGGGTGCAGCTGATTCTCTGGCGGGGTTGGTGCAGGGATACGCGAGGGGCTGGGTTTCTCCTCTTGATCTTTTGACCTAGCTGTAGTATTCCTCATCGGTCCTCACTTCCGTGCAGGTGGTTGAGGGTTGTTGAGAGCGGGGAGCCGGATGTCTGCGGCCAGCAGGGTCCGGCTCTAGTCGCGTACAGGGCGCTTGTTCGCCTGCGCCGGAAACGCGCAAGCCTACTCCAACTCCCGAACGAACGGAATCACAACTAATGGTGTGATCCGCCTCGGCCGACCACTGTGGAAATCCTGTGGATCCTGTGGAAATCTCGGGTTCGTCGCCAACAGCTCACCAAACTTGACCGACCACTTGACCTGTGGTCAGGGTTCGGTGTAGAAAAGTGCCGTGGTCGACGCTCCCCATCCACCCGAGTCAACGACGGCGTCTTCGGGCGAGACCGTTGGGCCCGAGTGGGAAGGCGTCGACCGCATGTCGGACCGCCCCGACCGCTCGCTCGACTACGTCGCGCGCCAGGCAGCGAAGAGAGGCCAGCCAATCCGTGTCCGCGTCACCCTCAGCCTGCTCGACCCCAAGTCAGGACAGTACAAAGGCTGGCGCGGCATGAACTGGAAGGTGCTGGTCAGAGACACGGAGGAAGCGAGACGGATGCAGGATCTCCTCGAGCTGTTCTTCGACTGCATCGAGTTGGGATCGATTCCTTGGACGAGCGAGGTGATGGCGGGGGCGAAGCGGGTGTTGCTGGAGGCGCAGCAGCAGGCCGGGTAAGATGCGGCGGCGGATGGCGGATGGCCTGAATGACAACTCCAACTCCTGAAGCAGCAGCGACGACAGCAGAACCGCCGCTCGTACTTTGGTTGGTTTCCCGCAGTGAGCATGAGCGGGGAACAAACGGGTGCGACATGGCTCGGTGGATTGAGTACAGGGCTGGACCTTACGGGATGGGCTTCAGCCGCAAGGCGCAATCCCTGCCGCTCACCACCGGCATCTACACGCACCTGGCGATTGCCGAGGTCTGCCAGTGGATCCTCGACGCGCGACTGAAGACCGGGATGCAGCCGGAGCGGGCGCCGGACGAAGTCGTCCGTTGGGCCGCGGGGCTGGCGGTCGAGGAATACCAGCGGGTGATCGGGTTGAGCGGCCTGCTGCAGATCACCCAGGAAGACCCGAACGCACAGGCCGAGCTCGCCCGGACGATCCAGGAGCAGTCCACGCTCATCGAAGGGCTGGTCTGGGCCTGGTGCCTGTGTCGGCTCCCGGTCGTGCTGCAGGAATACCTCATCGTCGCCGTCGAGGAGGAACAGGAGTGGGTCGACGCCTGCAGCTGCGGGTTGGGCAGCGGGATCGGCGGCTTCCGCGAACATGCAACGAGGAAGTGCGGCGGGATCGGCATCGAGTCGAGACCCGACCTGCTCCTCGAGCGCCGGATCGATCACGCCTGGTGCTACGTCGAGCTGAAGACCGCCTCGGTGGCCTGGAAATCGTGGCAGGAGCAGTTCGAGCGAAACCTCCAGTTGTTAGTCGGGGTGCTGGGCGCTGAACGCCGGCACGGCGTCGAGATCACGCACTGCCGGATCGAAGGGCTGGTCAAGGGACAGTGGAAGCGGGACTACCCCTACGAGGAGCACCAGCCCAAGACGCAGCAGTCGCCGCTCTGCTACGCCTACCACGAGCCGGCGAACCCGCCTCTCGGCTTCGGCGACTGGCTGCCGGCCTACGAGTATGTCGACCGGGAGGGCATCAAGCACCGGGTGCCGAAGTCGAGGGACAGCCGCTACCGCAAGATCGGCATCTGGGAGGCCGACGACGACGGCTTCCCGGGCAAGCCGGCGTGGATGTCCCGAAGCGAGTGGATCGTCCGCTACTGGGCCGAGAACTACCCGTATCACCTGACGAAGACGATGGCGCAGGTCGGCCCGATCCCGAAGAAGCGGGACCAGCTGGACATGGCCTTGCGGAGTTTGATCTGCGTCGAGAAGCTGTGGCAGGAGCGGCTCTGGGCGATCTACGAGTGGCAGGTGAAGAACGCCGGCCAGGGCTGGGGCGACCCGGCGTTCCATGCCTTTGTCGAGACGGTCGTTCCCAGGAGCTTCCGCTGCCTGCCCTATGACGGGCATCCGTGCCCGAACATCCCGATCTGCTTTCAGGAGGCTGAGAGCTGGCGCGACCCGGTCGGCAGCGGGGCATTTCTCTACCGCAAGCCGCACCACACCGCCGAACGGGTGCAGGCCGAGGCGAGAGGCTGGAAGCCGGAGGTCAGTCAAGGAGTCGGGGAAGAGGAAGCGGGGGGTGAAGATGCGTAACAGTGTGCGTGGCAGCGTCGTGCCCTTCGTGACACCCGCCGACGAGCCGGACGAGCACCAGGCGATCCCGCGTTGGCCGCTCGCCTGGCCGATCGGCTGGGCGCGCACCGTGCCCGGTCGTCGCGTCATTGCCGACTTCCGGCGGACCAAATGGGAAGACTCGACCCGGACCATCGTGGAGCAGGGTCAGCTCAAGACCGAGTCGGTGCGGAAGCAGCGGACCGTCGCGCTCTCGATCTTCGATGCGACGGTGAGGCTGGAGAAGGAGCTGGAACGACTCGGCGGGCAGGCACCCGTGCTGTCGACCAACGCCGAGCTGAGACTCGACGGCCGGCCGCGGAGTGACAAGGAGCCAGACGACCCCGGCGCCGCGTGTTACTTCCGGTTCAAAGGGCGGGCGACGGTGCTCGCGTGCGATCGATACAGGAGAGTGGCCGACAACATCGCGGCGCTCGCCGCGCACATCGACGCGCTCAGGCGGATCCAGCGCTACGGCGTCGGGACCATCGAACAGGCCCTGGCAGGGTACAAGGCGCTGCCTGCGGATACCGCGGCGGACTGGCGGGCGGTGTTCGGGTTCAGCAAGGGCGTGACAGTGACCGTCGAGGAGCTGCAGCAGCGCTTTCGGCAGAAGCTGAAGGCCGCGCATCCCGACGTGGGCGGGACCGACGAGATGATGATGCACTTGAACCGGGCGAGAGAGTATGCGATCGGGGAGTTGGAGGGGAACGCCTGATGCCCCTGCCCCCGCTGCCTGCCACGCCGAGGACGGACGATCCGAAGGCGCTCGCAAAGGCGCTCGATTCAACGAACCTCCCGCGCCCGATCATGCTGGTCGCGCACGGCGAGGCGGACGGGACGCTGACCTTGGTGTTGCAGGCGACCGGCACTGGAGAAACCGTACCGCTGGTCCTGGGCAGCGGGTTCCGATCGATCGAAGATGTGACGCAGGCCGTCATGCAGGCGCTCGTCGCGCCGGCAGTCGCCGAAGACAGGCTCCAGGTGGTTGAAGAGGCGGCGAGCCGGGTGAACCAGCTGATCGATGCGGTGAACGAACTCACCAGCCAGGTCGCTGACCAGAAGGTTCGAATCGAGTACCTGGAGCAGATGACCGGCCGGGCCGGAATCCCGCTGACGCGGCCGCTGATCCCTCGGCTCGGCGAGCGGCCGCGGCAGCCGTACGCCCAGCCGGAGCAGCCGCCTCGCGGCCAGTATCACGACCTGCGGAACGCCTGGGACGGGGCGATGGAGCCTGCAGCACCTGCACAGCAGGCACCACAACCGGCGCAGCCGCCGTCTAGAAAGCCTCCTGCGCCGCGCCAGCCTTCGCAGGAGCCGCGACCGGTTGTGAATGAGGGCCCACGCCCTGACTTTTCCAGAGGGAGTTTCCAGCCCCACCAGCCGGTCGGCCGCGTCTCGAGAGGCCCGGGTTCGCCAGACAACGAATAACGACTACCGGAGAACAGGAGAAGAGACAACCGATGCCCAACCCGCTGCCACCGCCACCCGCTCCGCCGCCGCCGCCGCCGCAGCCAGCCGACCCTGCGCCGATTGGTGCTGCGGCTGGTCCGAAGCCGCCGAACCGGCCGATGCCGCCGGCTGCCGTGCCGGAGCCGAAGGAAGAGAAGAAACCAACGTCGGCTCAGGCGGCTCCGCAGGTGGCACCGAAGCAGGAGCTGACCAGACCGACCAACACGGCGGCTCCGGCTCCGGCGGCTCCGGCTCCGGCGACCGCCGCGCCCGCGCCAGCCGTCCACACCACTCCGAAAGGCTCGACGCAGAACCTCGCCGAAACCACCCGCGCCACCCCCGCGCAGGAGCGCGCGGCCGCCGAGGCCGAGGCCCGGATGGCGGCACTCGCCGAAGTCTCCAGCCAAGCAAACGCCGTTACCGGACTGGTGGGAGATTCTGGGGCGGGGAAGACAAGCCAGGTCTGTGAAGCGATCGAGTATGCCTGGGAGGTCTACCACCGGATCGGCCGTGTCTATCACTTCGATGCTGGAGGCTTCGGCAATAAGCTCATCCGGCTCGCCAAGCTCGGCATCGCCCAAATCTGGACGCCTCGGAACCGGATCGAGCCATTCGAAACCGCCGAACTCTGTTCGCTGGGGTACTGGCCCGAGAAAATCGACAATGTCGAAACCGGTTTTGCCGATCCGTACGTGCCGCTCGTCCCGCCACAGACACGGCGCTGGGTGATCTACTGCCCGAACGGCCATATCGTCCGGACCGTCAGCAACCGGCGCCTGCTCGAGGCGTTCCAGAATGCCTGCCCGGAGTGCCGGACGCTCGTCACCCTGCAGAACTGGAGCAAGGTCGACGAGCAGGTGATCCGCTCGCCCGGCTTCCGCCACGTCGGTCTGTACGTGTTCGACTCGGTGACGGCGATGAGCGATCACATTATGACGGACATGGCCGAACGTGCCGCGCGCGACGAAATGGGCGGGAGTGACCGGAACTCGCTCCGCGGTGCCCCGGCGAAGGTGATCTCAGGCTCGATGGTCTTCGGGTCGAACTCGATGCCGCACTACGGCTTTGCCCAAAACCGGGTCGCGTCATGGTTGGCGAATATGCGGAAGATCCCCTATCAGGTCGTTCCACCGATCGCGACGTTCCTCGAGAACCGAGGATCAGATGAAGCCAACATCGCGGTGTTCGGACCGAAGATAGCCGGGACCGCACGGACGGCTGATGTCCCGGCCTGGTTGGGAAATTGCCTGAATCTGACCAAAGTGCCGACCCCGTCCGGTGCGATGAAGTTCCGCATCTGGCTGGAGACGCACGCGCACCCGAACGAAGGCAACATCCCGCATCTCGCCAAGACGCGAGGGGAGCCGGGCGACTTCCCGCCGTACTTGGAGGACAAGGAGGGACAGCCGCCCTTCTCGACCTGCTCGTTGAAGTTTTTCTTCCGCCGCATGGACGAAGCGCTGCAGCGCAGTCTCGCGCGGGCAAGCGAGCAGTATCGAGACGCACCAGCGCTGGTGCCATTTACCGATGACGGCGAGGAAGATGTGCTGAGCGAGACGCAGGCATCGCTCGGCGTCACGGCAGGAAGCCACCCGAGTCATCTGGCGCTGACGCCACCGCCGGTGGTTGCTGGAGCTGTCTCATTGGGAGCGCCGCCGATACAGGCGCCGGTCGGTGTCCCGATGCCGCCGATGTCGATGGCTGGCATCGGTGTGCCTCCGCCACCGATGGCTGCAGCGCCTACTCCGCCAGCCGCAGCGCCCGTCCCGCACCGTGAGCCGGTCGTCGCTGCGCCAGATGCGCCAGTGCAGGCCGGCCTGCATCTGGTTCCTGCTGCTGCTGCTGCATCGCCGACAGCAGAGGCACCGGCTGCGTCAGGGGCTCCAGCTGTGCCACCGAAGACATCAGCCGTCCGCCGCGGTCGGCCGCCCCTGCCGTCTGCCGGAGGGCAGAAATGATCGACCCGGTCGACATCGAGGCGGCATTCGAGAAGCTGCTTGGTCGTATCGAGCAGTCGCCGACCGGCTGCTGGCTCTACACCGGCGGTATCGGCGATCACGGCTACGCGCGGTTCTATCTGCCGCGGCGCGGCAGCAAGCGACCCCGGCTGCGGTGGGGGCATCAGGTTGCGTACGAGCTGTTCATCGGGTCGGTCCCTGCTGGGCGGCAGCTCGATCACACCTGCCGTGTGCGGCACTGCATCAATCCGACGCACGTCGAGCCGGTGACACAGAAGATCAACCTGCTGCGCGGCGTCGGCTTCTCAGCGATCAACGCACGGAAGACACACTGCCCTGAAGGACACCCCTACGATTCCCTGAATACGTGGCATCGGCAAACCGGCGCGCGTCGCTGTCGGACTTGCCACCGACAATCGGAACGGCGACGGCGCACGCAACGCGCAGAATGCGTCAATACGTAGGCAACAGTAGAACAGGAACAGGAGCGTAGACGATGGCGAATCACGACGACGAACAGCGGCCGCGGGGGATCAACAATCTTCAGATTCGGGACGAAGTTTCTGACGACGTCCCGAGCGACTTACCCGAACAGATGGGGGGAGTCGGCCTGCCGCCGCTCTTCCCCGGCACGCACATCTTCCGCATCCCGTCGACGATCGCACAACTCGTCGAGACCTACGACGAGGTCGTCAAGGACGCACAGGGCAACGCCGTCGCGGACCCGGCCAACCCGCAGCAGGCGCTGCTCGTCCAGCGCATCCGGGTGCGGTTCGACAAGGACGACCCCCTGATCGTGGTCGGCACGCCCGAGGACGGCCAGCCGGTCGCGACCTCGATCAGCAACCAGCCGCGGAACCGCTCGAGGAAGGGTGAACCCCGCGTGCTGGTCTCAGACATGGCGTACCTGCTCCGCGAGTCGATGAAGTACACCGGCCCGCTCACGAAGAATTCCGAGTGGATCGCCGGCCTGCAGTGGGCCGCAGGCAAGGTGTTCCGGGCCGAGCACGGCCTGAGCGCCTACTGCAACACCGAGAAGGTCCGCTACGTCCACGACCCCAGCGACCCGACGATGCGGGGTTCGATGCTGGACCCCAGCGGGCAGAAGGGCTGCGGCGAGCGCCTCTATACGAGCAGCTTCCGGCTGCCGGCGCAGAACGGGCAGCCGGGTGGGTACAGCGACCTGGCCTATTGCAAGAAGTGCCAGGCGAAGCTGCGCGGGTTCTTCCAGATTGAGCGGTTCTTGAAGCCGACCGAGGCGATGCTGAGCGACGTGCCGTTCTAGCGAATCCGTTCGAGCGAGCCAGCAGCGAGTCAGCAGGGGGGCGTGTTCTAGACGCGGCTGTGGCGCAGGTGCTTCCGTACGGAGTTCACCTGCGTTCCCCCCGTTCACAACGAAAGGACGTAACCGATGCCTCGACCCAAGGCGGCGACCCCGGCGGCACAGATCCGCTCGGTCCTCCGCTTCTTCGAAACTGCCAACCTGGAGCTCGCCGGCGTCGCCTTCGAGCTGGTGCGGGCGGCGCTCGCCGACCGGAAGGCGAAGAAGAAACTGACGACGCCAGCAAAGCCGGCGGAGAAGGTGGAGCCACTGGAGCAGAAGGTCATGGTTGGCACGAACTACCCGGCGGCGAATGCGCCTGGCGGACGGCTCGATACGCCACCGCCGCCGGCGCAGGTCGCCCGGCCCGCGAACAAGTCGCGCGTGCAGCCGAAGAAGAAGAAGCCGGCAGCCCCGGCAGGAGCAGGGAAGAAGCGTGGTGTGGCTCGCCCTCCGAGCGGTGGTGGCTCGCCGACGGGCGCATCTGGCGATGGGACCACTAACGTCGAGGTGCTCCCCGAGCAGCACCCGCCCGGCGAAAACGGTGACGCGGCCGATCTCACCTGGTAAGCGGCCCGCGTTCATGGGCCGGGCAGAAAGGGCTAACCGTATGGCACGCGAGGCCGCACCCCTGTTGGATAGATTCAGGCGCCCGCTCTTCCCCGGCGTCAAGGCGGAGTTCCATCCCCGCCTGCCGCTGGTCTTCACGATTGCCGACGTCGCGCCGGTGGTCGACCCGCGCCAGCCCGCCGGCCTGTGGCAGCTGACGCTGACGACGACCGTCATCTTCAATGCGTTTGGCGGCGCGCCGATCGAGGAGCTGACGGCGATCGTGTACCCGAAGCCGATCGATGCTGATAAGAAACCGGATCAGGCACTCACAGAGATGGCCGCGAAGCAGGACAACGACAGCCCGGCCGGGCCGGACGAGTATTACCCGCCGGACGGAGACAGAGACGACCATGATGCCAAGAGCTGATATGCCAAGACACGATTCGGCGCCCGGGCAGGCCGAGGAGCGCATCGACGGCATCGTCATCCGCCGCATCGACAAGAAAGGGTTCGCGTTCGTCAAGGCCCAGGACGGGACGGAGTACTTCCTCCATCTCTCGGACTGCGTCGGCGACGAGACGTGGACCCGGATCGAGGAAGGGACGCGGGTGACGTTCGTGCCGACGACGACGGCGAAGGGGCCGAGAGCGAGCTTTGTCAAATTGAGGTGAGCCGATGATCGACGAGCCAGCCGCACGTCTGCTGAAATTTTTCCAGTATGCCCACCTGCCGGATCATCTGCAGAAGATCTCGGCGGAATTCAAAGACCTCGCCGAATGGTCCGTTGAGAACGTGCAGCCGGGAGCGGAGCGGACCGTGGGCCTCCGGAAGCTGCTCGAAGCCAAGGACTGCATGGTCAGGGCACAGCTGCCGTGACTCCGGAAGCCAGCGTCGCCGACGAACCCGTCGTGTCGCTCGACCCACTGACCGAGCCGGTCTTCCAGTACATCTCCGGCGTCGCCGGGACCGGCAAGACCACCCTGATCCAGAACCGCGTGGCCGAGTATGACGACGCGCTGCTGATGGCGACCACCGGCATCGCCGCGGTGAACCTCGGCGAAGGCGTCACGACGATCAACTCGAACCTGATGTTCTACGACACCCGGGACTTGCGGAGCGCCTACGAAGTCGGCCGCCTGGGCGTGTTTCTCAAGCGCCTCTATAACTCTGGCTACAAGCGGCTGATCGTCGACGAGGTCTCGATGATGGACGCCGAGCAGCTGACCATCCTGGTCACCTGCATCGAAGGACTCAACGAGTGGTATGTCGAGAACGGCCAGACCCCGCTCGGGCTGACCATCGTCGGCGACTTCTTCCAGCTGCCGCCGGTCAACGCGCCGTTCGTGTTCGAATCTCCCGTGTGGGATCGATTTGAGTCGAACACGCTCAAGCTGATGAAAATCTGGCGCCAGACCGACCCGGCCTTCCTCAAGGCGCTCCACGCGGTGCGGTGTGGCGACGGGAAGGCGGCGCTCGATTACTTCGGATCCAGGCTCAGTCGCAGTCAGGAGAGCCAGTGGGACGGCACGACCATCTTCGCCAAGAACGACGAGGTCGATCGTCACAACAAGCTGCGGATGCTGCAGCTGCTCGCCAAGCCGGACGTCTACGTCGCCGAACGGCACGGTAAGCAGGCAAGCGAGTGGAAGCACATTCCCGATCGGCTCGAGCTGAAGGCGGGCGCGCTGGTGATGCTCCTGGCGAACCGGCGCTACCCGAAGGGACCGGACGACCGCGGACCGATGCCGCTCATGTATGCCAACGGCGATCTCGCCCACTATCTCGGGCAGACCAGCGCGCACATTGCGCGGGTGCAGCTCATGAGGAACGGCGAGGAGGTCGACGTCATCGAGGTGATGAAGGAGAAATCGACAGCGACCGGCAACAAAGGCGTGAAGGCGCCCAGGGCGGACGTCGACGGCTGGGTGAGATACATGCCGATTCGCGTCGCCTACGGCAGCACCGTGCACAAGACACAGTCGCTCACGTTG
>QHVT01000022.1 GCA_003223645.1 Acidobacteriota bacterium
CCCGGTTGTTTGGCGCAGAATGATTTCAGCAAAGTCGTCTCGGAGCAATCGTTGCGAAGGCTCTCGAGTCCCACGAACGCGCACGGACGCGCGTGTGTTCGTGCGAATTGAATGGGCGGCTGTCGCTCCGCGTATTCGGGGAGATCAGCGCACGAAAGCCCCGTCTCTGCCACTCCCCAACCGTCACCGGATATGACCTATGTTCCCGGTCTGTTTTGTCACCCATGTTCCCGGCCGCACGGAGGTGAAAGCTGCCGCCGTATTGGGCTCTCCCGACCAGAGCGGCGCGGAACTGCTTACCCGGAGATTTCGGTGATCCCCTGCGTACCAGCGGGACCCACAGGTGTCTGCGATATGCGCTAAACTTCCGCGAGCTATGAACGACGTCACCACATTGCTCGAGCAAGTACTCAATCTTCCGGAGCATGACCGTGCTGAGATCGCTAACCGGTTGCTGGAGAGCTTAGACCCCGAAGCCCAGCGGGATGTAGACCAAGCGTGGGCTGAGGAGATCGAGAGACGTTGTGCGGCTGTTGATGCCGGTACGCTTGCGACGTGCGATTGGAAGGATGTCCGCGCCCGCATCGAACGGGACATCTTCGGCCGGTGACAAAGCTCGTTCGACCGAACGAGGCAGCAGAAGGCGAATTCCGATACTACGTTCGGCGGTATGAGAACGAGAGCGCCGGCTTGGGCGACCGATTGTGGGCGGAGATTCAAGCCGCGATTGCTTTAATCTCGGACTATCCTTCGATCGGTGAGATCGTTCCGCGCGTTCGAGCACAACCAACGGTGCGGCGTGTTCCGCTTCGACATTTTCCATTCCTACTCGTGTACCGCGTGTATTCCGATCATATCGAGGTTGTCGCCCTCGCACACACCAGTCGCAAGCCGAGATACTGGCGAGGGCGATCGACATAGGTTTGCAGTGTTTTGGAGACGCACTCAACGTACGCCTAACGCATATTGAAAGCGCGCCCCTTCCTGTAAGTTTGGAGTTGAAAGACAACAAACGAAAGGAAGGGACGGCTGCCATGAAACAAGAGGCGATTCAGTATCTCGCGTTGGACGTGCATCAGGCAACGACCGTAGCGACGGTGCGAACCGAGAACGGTTCGATCCGCATGCGCGCGACGGTAGCGACGGAGGCGAGCGCGATTCTGGGTCTGGTGCGAGGGCTGGGTGCGCAACTGCACGTGGCGTTCGAGGAAGGAACGCAGGCGCAGTGGCTACACGATCTGCTGCAGCCGCACGCGGAGCGCGTGGTCGTGTGCAACGTGCGAGGAAGAAGCGAGACCAGCAACAAGAGCGATCGCATCGACGCCGATTGGCTGTCCGAGCAGCTTCGTCTCGGAGCGCTGAAGTCGGTGTACCACGGTGCGCGGAGCGTGGCCACGCTGAAGGAGCTGGTTCGCTGCTACAGCAACCTGGTGGACGACTCGACACGAGTGATGCAGCGAGTCAAGGCGCTCTATCGAGGACGAGCCATCGGCACGAAGGGCGAAGCCGTTTACCGGCCGTCGCAGCGAAAGATCTGGCTGGGTAAGCTCGATGGACCAGGAGCAAAGATGCGAGCGGCGTCCCTGCTGGCGCAACTGGACACACTGCTCGAGCTGCGGCGAAAGGCACGAGTGGCGATGATCGCGGAGGCTCGCCGACAGTCGGGATGGAAGGTCTTACTCTCAGTGCCATTCCTCGGTCCGGTCCGCGTGTCGTTGCTGCTGGCCATCATGGCCACGCCGTTCCGGTTCCGAGGCAAACGACAGCTCTGGCCGTACGTCGGTCTGGCAGTGGTGACGCGGACGAGCTCGGAGCAGGAGATTGTCGAGGGGAAGCTGCGCCGGCGGAAGCGGGCGCCGCTCACGCGAGGGTTGAACCGGAACCACAATCCAGTTCTCAAGAACGTCTTCAAGGGCGCGGCGAATGCGGCGGCGGCGAAGGCGGGGCCACTGAAGGACATCTATGACCGCTGTGTGGCCGGCGGTGTTCGGGAAGAGATGGCCAAACTCACGCTGGCGCGCAAGATCGCCTCGGTGGTGCTGCGGCTGTGGAAGAAAGGAGAGCTCTGGGATCCGAACAAACTGACGACGCAAGTGACATAGCGCTCGGACGCGGCCGATCACGAGTGAGGGTGACTCACTCGATGTTCTACCAGGTGTCCGAGACGAAGGTTCGGAGGAGAGACTCAAAAAGAAGCCGTCTGCCCGGCAGTCAGTCACGTCGAGGCACTCGCCTAACCATAGTCCCCTCCGGATGACCGGAAGAAGCGTCAGGCCCGCCGGCAACGGCGAGAGTCTCAGATAGAACCGTGGTCGACCTGTGAAGGTGATCGCCAACCGCTTGCAATCGTCTCAATCGGGATCACTGGAGAACGTCGAAGATGAGTCAGCGACGCACGACTGTTCCGTCCACCCGTAAGCACTCACCATCGTCCTCTTCGGGTCGAAAGGGGCTGATTGCAAGGAAGAAAACGAGAAAGCAATCAGTAAGGGAGAGACCCGCCCTTGACAATCGCTTTCATAGAACGGCTTGAGCCTAAGCTGCACGGCCAAGGCCCACGTGCCGAAGCCGACGCGGCGCGGCCGTTGCCGCCGAGGAGTTGCGGAGCCGCGACTGGCGATCTGCAACCGACGTGGCGCCGTGATTCTTCGTTTCTGAAACTCAAAGCTGACACTTGAAGCATGAGGAACGCGATGCGGCGCACGAAGGCGATTCTGACGTCCGAATGTCGTGTTCGATGTGCGCAGGTTCGCGCTAATCACGCCGGAACAGTCTACTTTGGCCGCCTCGCAAGAAGACCACCTACTGACTCGAATCCGTCTACCGCTTTCCAACTCCCAGCGAGAAAGCAACCAATCGAAACGACTCCAAGAACAACCGTGATTCCGAACATGACCTTACCGATCGTTTTCCACCGGGCGTGTTTCCACTCGATAGTACTCAGACAGTTTGTCAGGAAAATTGTGCCGTACGCCAGAACGGCGAAAAATGACCCGTAGATGAATAGTTTCAGCGCGATCACGAGCGCTCCACCCCCACTTAGTGGAAGCGCACCGCCGCCACCTGGTGGCTTGTCCCACAGATGCCCGAGGAAAGTAAGAAACGCTATCGTGGCTCCGCCGTTCAGGGTAAATAAGGCTCGTAACGCGGACTGACCGCTGCTAACCACCGTTTCATACTTCTTTAGCGGATCAACATGATTCGGATCAGTGCCTGCTATCGGTTGCGCCGCGCCGCTATCCGTTTCAACCGCTTGTCTTTGACTTAATATTGGCGAATCCTGCGAGGCCGCCAACGGAAGCGACGTTGGCTGCGGAGAGTCGGAAGGCGGGGGATCTTCGCTCATGATGCAGGAGTGTACAGGAAAAAGTAACTGCCGCCGGCCGCCCGCAATGGTTAGAAAAACGATCTGACAAGATAGCTGCCACTCGATGAGACCTAGCATCGTTTCAACAACCAGCGGCCGCACGAGACGCTCGGACAGAAACGTCCGGCCACGATCTATCGTCCATCGCCGCGGCCGTATCCGGAGTCACTGCCGCCCATCGAGTACGCCGGCCACCTCGAGACCCGGAAGATCTCCCACAACGGCATGATGCGATGGAAGCGCGAGCGGATCTTCACGAGCAAAACACTCACCGGCAAGTGGGTCGGTCTTGAAGAGATCGACGACGGCATTTGGTCGCTGTACTACGGACCGGTGCTGCTGGCCCGCTTCGATGAGCGGGAGATGCGATTCTGCGATTCTATGGCTGATGCTCAACCTCTGTACTGCCTCAGAAAGGACGACCCGTCGCAAGTTGTCCCCGTGCGTGATCGAACATCAGCCCATCGTATCGACACCGTGTGTTCGTGCGAATTGAATGGGCGGCTGTCGCTCCGCGTATTCGGCAGATCAGCGCACGAAAGCCCCGTCTCTGCCACTCCCCAACCGTCACCGGGTGTAACCTATGTTCCCGGTCTGTTTTGTCACCCATGTTCCCGGCCGCACGCTCGAGTTAGCCGGCGACGCTACACAACCTGATTATACAATTGCGTCATGATATTACCGCCACGCACGCTGATGGAGCTGAATGATTTGATCACGAACCAAGTTGAGGAGAGCTTACATCTTGACTACAAAGAGAGCAGGACCTTTACGAAAGGACTTGATGCGATTCGAAAGGATCTAGCAAAGGACGTATCTGCGTTCGCAAACTCGGATGGCGGCATGGTGATTTACGGAGTCATCGAGCAAGGACGGCGGCCGACGGCGCTTGATGGCGGTATTGATCATCAGGAGTGGCCGGCCGAACGGCTCGAAAACATAATAACCGCCAATGTGGCTCCGCGATTGAACAAACTCGATATAGTTCAGATTAGTGCTTCAGATACACACTCATATTACGTGATCGAAGTTGGGAAGAGTTTTCGAGGACCGCATCAGAGCAGCGTGGAAAAGAGATATTTCAAGCGTTGGAACTTTAAGGCAGAACCAATGGAGGACTACGAAGTACGTGACGTGATGAATCGACGCGATCTCGTATCGCCGCTAGTAACCGTAGACATTGACATTCGATGGGGTGTAATCGTTGACTTGGTTATTCGGAATATTGGTGACATCCCTGCGGAGGATGTGCGTTTTGTTATTTCACCTCCCCTTGAGAAGCTGGCGAAGGCGAAACTATTGACAGACGGCACGTTGTTTCTTCCACCTGGAAAGATCTTCAGGTACGCGATCGGTTCCGCGCAAAAGCACGTTACAAAGGATGACGCTTTGCATTTTGAGGTCGAAGCGAGTTACGTGAATCGACACGTACCAACAAGGGTTGTTGAAAAGTTCCGATTTGATCTTTCCGACTATTTCTGGTCTGCGATCGTTGATTCTGACGTCGAGCGGCTTTCGAGTAAGCTTGTGGAGACGCTGAACAAACTGATCGGCGAACTCGCAAAAACAAATAAACAGCTTGACGCCATGTCCACGATTGCCGGCGGAACGGGCCTCGACGTCTCCGTGCGAACGCTACGAAACTTTGCTGCGCTGCAGTCTGGCGGCAGCATAGAGCGCCTCGCTGCGCATGGGTTACCGTGGACGGCGTTCGCGGAAGTGCTCGGTATTGATTACCAAACGGCAATCAGTCTTTCGCTTTTCGCGGAATATGGTGAGGGAAAGCTAGAGGATGTTTCCGATCTCGCGCCCGAAGTTATAGCGAAAGCCCGGGAATACTTCATCTTCGACGAAGACAATTCGTCCGGCTAACGCTCGTCGCTTCACCTGCGCGGCCGGGGCCCACGCGTCGAAGCCGACGCGATTCTCGTGAGTTGACGAGGCGGCTCGGCCGCATTGGCATTAACTTAAACGGTATCGTGCGTAAGTGACTGATGCCACGGCCTTTAGTTAAGTCCCAGCTATCGAATTTGCCTCGTTTGTGGTTTTCCTCGGAAATCCATTGAAAGTGGCTCGCCGGGACAAGGGTAAGCATCGCGGTGACGCACGTGTTCATGCCCATTTATAGCTTGGCGAGAGATGAAGACCGACGAAAGCAGTCGTTGTGATCGCCCGTGTTTTCAGCAACTAGCAGTGAAAGCACTATTTCTTAAGTTAATGCCAATGTCGGCCGCCGGGCCGCAAGCCGGGCCGCGTCAGGTGCTAGCTAGCAGCAGTTAGGCGCCGCTGGCGACCGTGGGGTCTGTTCTTAGTGCGGTTAGCAACTTCTGCAACGCGGTCTTGAACTCGTCTGATCCGGGAGTCGCTCTGGTGAAGTCTGCGACGACGCGGTCCCGAATACGGTATCCCAGCGCGTCCTTCCATTCGAATACAAAATCGTCTCGTGCAATTGGTATTAGATAGGACGCACCGCCATCACGAGCCTCACGTGCGAGTGTTTCCTCTATCTCGTTCTTTACGCCGGGTCTAATTAGCGACGCTTCCGAACAGATCAAAATAACTCGATCGTATTTGTTGACGCCCTCGTGCATAACCCGATGCAGACGTTCACCCGGAACAGCGTCCTTCTCGAAAAAAAAAGTTCTAACTCCATTTTGCTCAAGTATCTCGCGTAGCGCAGCTGCGAATTCGCGGTCGGGCGTACCATAGCTAATGAACGTCGAGCGCATCATCTTAAACAGCATATCAGGATCTACCGCACGAGCAGCGTCAATCAAGTAGTGAACGATGATGTCAGGCATACCGAAGGCGAGGAGCAATAGATGCAGCGTCGGACTTTTTATGGATCGGCAAACGCTGCGCCAATCAATAACTGGCGGATCAGATAACCGCAGCGTCTTGCGGGAGTCACAGAATGGCGTGAGGTCAGTAGCCAAGAGGCGTGCGCGCGACACGTTACTTTGATCCATAAAGCAGCCATGAAACGCTGTCTGCTCTAGCTCGGCAGCCACGAAGGAAGCTCGAGTGAATGTGCATTCAGAGAACGTTACGGCGAGAATCGTAGCTGTATCAAAGGACACGTGAACGAAGTCACTCGCCTCGCAAGATACCTGTTCCCACCGCGTACGCACTGCGCGTGCGAACTTGAACTGGCTGTTGATAAACGTGACGCTCCGAAGCCGAGTATCGGTCAAGCTGCTACCTTCAAAATTGCAACGATCGTAGCGTGTGCCATTCATCTGCGCAGACGCAAACATGCGCAACCCTTCAGCGTCGGCGTCCGAAATGCTGAAATACTGATACCCTTCCCAACGCTGCATCTGTGCGCTAGTCGTCATCACAGCCGAGTCCGAGAATACGCATAACTCGAACGTTACTGCCGCTATGTTAGCGGCGGTGAAGCGTGTAAACGTAAATGTACAATCGGCAAAGATTCCGGCTCGCAGGTCGGCCGACTCGAATTCGACGTGGTCAAACGTGCAGTTAGCGAACCGCACACCATCATAAAAACGCGCCCGCCTAAAGGATAGCGCGCGGAAAGTGCATCGCTCGAAAACAACATCGAGAAGTTCAATTTCGTCGAAAGTGACGAATTCAAAGACGCAATCGTCGAAGCGACGACCGTGGACTGCTTTTCCAAGAAGCTGGAGATCACGAAAGTTGCGTTCGCCGCCATCATAGGAATCCTGAAGCGCGGTTAGAGATCGTTCCGGGCGCATTTGGATAGCTTATCGCGAATACGACATCGGCGACTCAACGCTTCGTCGTCTGCCCAACTCCGGAATACGCTGCTTGACAGCACTGACGCCCACCTGCATTTCCCTCTGGGAATTCAGGCTATTTCAAAGAATTCGCTCACGACGATTGCGAGCCGAAATTCAAAGACCACCCAGCGTCGTTGATCGCCGCGTAACCTGCCTTGCGAAGCGGTCGCACTCTCACCCACAGCGGATCGAGCTTCTACGGAAAGAATGGAGCCTCGAAGCGAAGCAATTCGTCTCCGACGAGAAGTCTTTGGTCTTCCGCGCGAAGCCATGGAGGAGGTTCCACGCGTGGCGATTGACGCTTCGGGCGAAGCAATCGACGTTCATCGGGAACGATTGACCTTCAAACGTGGCCTCCTCACCAGAATGCAGAGACCAGCACTTCCCGTGAAACCTGTCAGTAGATCGAAATCAAAAGTGAGAGGTGCCATTGCTGCGGCCCCCCAATCAACGCCGCCGAAAGCTCTTTGCACTCGAGATGCGACACGACGTCAACGAACAGCTTTGTCTTCGACATCGAGCTCCTCGATACAGCGCGAGTAGCGACGACCGTGTCGCTTCTCCTTCTGAAGCAGCCGAAGTGCTTCGTCGTACGTGATGCCGCGCGACCACGCGAATGTTTCGATCACGGTGTTGCCGAGACTGAGCGCCAAGTCCAGCCGCTCATCGACTGACATCTGCCGCACGCTCTCGTCCGTATCTTTCCTTAACTGCTCCGCGAGCTTCGAGCGCATCCCGTATCCTTATGACCATCCTGGCACTCGCTCCCGGCCTCCGCCTCGGCCCCTACGAGATCGTCGCGCCGCTCGGTGCGGGCGGGATGGGAGAGGTGTATCGCGCGACGGACACGCGTCTCGATCGCTCGGTCGCGATCAAGGTTTTGCCGGCCGCGTTCTCGGCGAATGCGCAGTTGAAGATTCGCTTCGAGCGCGAGGCGAAGGCGATCTCGGGGCTGGCGCATCCGCACATTTGCACGCTGTACGACATCGGCCATGAGAACGGGATGGACTATCTCGTGCTGGAGTTGCTGGAGGGCGAGAGTCTCGCCGATCGACTGTTGCGCGGACCGCTGCCGGTCGAGCAGACGCTGCGCTACGGCGCGCAGATCGCGGAGGCGCTCGACCGCGCGCATCGCAGCGGGATCGTGCATCGCGATCTGAAGCCGGGCAATGTCATGATCACGAAGTCGGGCGCGAAGCTGCTCGACTTCGGACTCGCGCGTCCGCGCGTGCAGACGATCAGCGCGAGCGATGCGACGGCCGCGCTCGCGACGGAGCACAAGCCGCTGACCGAGGAAGGGACGATCGTCGGGACGTTCCAGTACATGTCGCCCGAGCAGATCGAAGGCCGTCCCGTCGACGCGCGCAGCGACATCTTCGCCCTCGGCGCGCTGCTGTACGAGATGTCGACGGGCCGCCGCGCGTTCGAAGGAAAGAGCAAGGCCAGTCTCATCGCGTCGATCCTCGACCGCGATCCGGAGCCGATCTCGAACCTGCAGCCGATGACGCCGCGCGCGTTCGAGCGGCTCGTGCAGATCTGCCTGCGCAAGGATCCCGACGAGCGCTGGCAGAGCGCGCACGACATCGCCGCGGAGATGCAGTGGATCGCGGAGAGCGGATCGAGCGCGGGACTCGCTCCTGCTGTCGCACAAAAGCGAAAGCGTCGCGAGCTGGCGTGGATCGTGGCCGCGGCCATCTTCGCGATCGCGACGATCGCGCTGGCGTTCACGCTGTTCACCCGCAAGCCGCAAGTGCCGCGTGAGATTCGCGCGCAGATCGCATCGCCGCCGCACACGACGCTCACGCTCTCGGAAGTGGCCAGCGGCGCGGTGACGATCTCGCCCGACGGTCACTGGGTCACGTTCGCAACGATCGACGAGAAAGGCGCGTACCAGCTCTGGCTCCGCGCGACGGACTCGCTCGACGCGCAACCGCTGCCCGGGGGCGAGAACGCGTCCTATCCCTTCTGGTCTCCCGATAGCCGCTCGATCGCGTTCTTCGCGCAGGGGAAATTGAAACGCCTCGACATCAGGCCAGGCACGCTGACGTCGCTCGCGGACGTGACGGAACCGCGCGGCGGCGCGTGGGGCCCCGACGGCACGATCCTCTTCGCGCCGTTCTGGCGCGCTCCGCTGATGCGCGTCTCCGCGAACGGCGGACAGGCGCAGCCCGCGACGACGCTCGACGCCTCGAAGTTCGAGACGACGCATCGCTTTCCCTGGTTTCTGCCGGACGGGGAGCACTTCCTCTATTTCGCCGGATCGCATCTGACGGAGATCGACAGCGACTCGAACGCGATCTACATCGGATCGCTGAAAACGAAGGAGCGGAAGCGGCTGCTGCAAGCGCGCTCGAACGTGGTCTACACCGCCGGGCAACTGCTCTTCGTCCGCGACAACGTGCTCCTGGCGCAGCCGTTCGATGCCGGGAAACTGACATTGACGGGCGAGCCGCGCCGCATCGCCGAGGGAGTGTTCTATGAGCCGACGTACTACCGCGCGGCATTCTCCGCGGCGGATGACGGGACGCTGATCTACGCGCCGGGCTCGCGGTCGGCGCTGCGCCGCCTCACCTTTCTCGACCGCGCCGGAAAGCAACTCGAGATTCCCGGCGATCCGGCGTACATCGCGTCCGTACGCTTCTCGGACGACGGCACGAAAGCGGCCCTCACGATCGGCGATCTCGCGGACATCTGGGTGGCCGATCTCCAGCGCGGCGTGCGGCAGCGTCTGACGAGCTCGCCGATGAATGACTTCGAGCCCCTTTGGTCTCCGGACGGGCGCTGGATCGCGTACGCATCCGATCGCAACGTGCAGAACGACATGTTCATGCGCGCCGCGGACGGCAGCGGCGGCGACGTTCAGCTCACGAGCACATCCGAGAGGAACGAGGTCCCGACAGACTGGTCGCGCGACGGCCGTTTTCTGCTGTTCGATTCCGCGCCGTTGCGCATCGGCAGCGACATCTGGGTGATGCCGATGACCGGGAGTGACCGCAAGCCGCGCCCGCTCCTGAACACGAAGGCGGAAGAGTATGGCGGGACGTTTTCGCCGGACGGAAAATGGGTCACCTACGTTTCCAACGAATCGGGACAGGACGAGCTCTATCTCATGCCGTTCGACGGATCGGGCGCAAAACAGCAGGTCTCGAGGTCGGGATGTGCGACTTCCGCCGGATGGCGAAAAGACGGACGCGAGCTGGCGTACGTCTCACGCGACGGAACGGTGACGACGGTAAAGCTGACGCCGGCGCCGAACGGGATGGAGATCGCGCCGGAAGAGCTGCTCTTCAAGTTCGATCGCGAACTGCCGATCGACGTCGCGCCGGACCTCTCCAGATTTCTCGTCGCGCGCACGGAGCCCGCACCGGTCGCGCCGCTCGCACTCGTCACCGGCTGGCAGGCGAAGCGGGAGTGATCGCCTTCGTTTTGCCGTCGACGCGCCATCGCCCGAGGCGCGTGTGGTCGCAGCTGTTGACGACATTCATCAGGTAGCCGCCGTCGCGATATCCGTCGTCGAGGATCGCGACGCATTCCGATCGGACGTTCGTGAAGTGTCGCCGCAACAGCATCGTGGCCTCGGCCTCGCTGATCAGCGCGCCCTTCGCATGATGCGCGCCGCCGGGACGATCGTGCACGACGCGCACGGGTGCCGGCTCGACACGCGCCGGCTCTTTTTTCGAAATCGAAAACGGCAGCAGCTCCGGCCTCAGAAACAAAAATGAAAGCGCCGCGAGAATGACGACTACTACGAGCGTCGAGATCCAGAAGCGATACCTCGGCTTCCGCGGCTGCACGACTTCGCCGTTGACGTAGTCGCCGACAAACACATCGCACTGCGGACAATTCGCCGCGCCGGCCCGCAAGCGCGCGCCGCAGTTCTCGCACGAGCGCATTGGTTCACAATACACCGATGCTGTTTCGCAAACGCGCAGTCGAGGTCGAAGGAACGCGCACGATCTATCGCGTGTATGTGCCCGGCGTCGGGGCGGGCAAGATGCCCGCTCTCCTCTTTCTGCATGGACGCGGAGAGATGGGCGATGACGGACTCTCGCAGACGACGGTCGGCATCGGTCCGGCGATCGTGCGCGATCCCGATCGTTTCCCCGCGCTCGTCGTCTTTCCGCAGGCGTCCGATCCGAATTACGGCTGGCGCGGATTCAATCTCGCCGCGGCCGTCGCCGCGCTCGATGATGCGGAACAGCAATACGACGTCGATCGCGATCGCATCTACATCACCGGCCTGTCGATGGGCGGCTTCGGCACGTGGGCGATCGCTGCGCTGCATCCCGAACGCTTCGCGGCGATCGTTCCGATCTGCGGCGGCTTCGACGGCACCGCGACGAAGATGCGCATCAACGAAGGCGTCTCACGCATCGCGTCGATTCCGCACTGGGTCTTTCATGGCGACGTCGACAACATCGTCACCGTCGAGCATTCGCGCCGCATGGTGAGCGCGCTGCGCGACGCCGGCGCGGACGTGCGCTACACCGAATATCACGGCGTTGCACACAACTCGTGGGACCGCGCCTACGCCGATCCCGATTTGTTGCCGTGGATGCTGGCGCAGCGGCGGTAACATCCCCGCTCATGCGGACTCTCTTTGCTGCGCTCCTCCTCTTCGCGACTTCCGTTCACGCCGGCGACATCCCCGGCCTCACGTCGAAGAAACTGAAGAACGGTCTCGAGGTGATCGTGATCGAGAATCACGCCGTGCCGATCGCGACGATCGAGATCGCCGTCAAGAGCGGCGGCTTTGTCGAGACGCCGGAGTACAGCGGGCTCTCGCATCTCTACGAGCACATGTTCTTCAAGGGCAACCGCGCGATTCCGAATCAGGAGGCGTATGTCAAACGCCTCCGCGAGCTCGGCGCGGCGTGGAACGGGACGACGCAGACGGAGCGCGTGGACTACTTCTTCACGCTGCCGTCGCAGAACCTGCGCGAGGGCTCGGTGTTCCTGCGCGACGCGCTCTTCTATCCGCTGTTCCAGCAAAAAGAACTGGAGCGCGAGCGCGTCGTCGTCCTCGGCGAGTTCGATCGCAACGAAGCGAATCCGCAATTCCATCTCTCGCGCACGATCGATCAGAAGCTCTGGTACCAATACTTCTCGCGCAAGAACGTGATCGGCGACCGCGAGGTGATCGTCACGACGCCGCGCGAGAAGATGCAGACGCTCAAGGAGCGCTACTACGTCCCGAACAACTCCGCGCTCCTGTTCGCGGGCGACGTGAATCCGGACGAGGCCTACGCATTGGCGGACGAGTTGTTCAGCGAATGGAAGGCGACGGACGATCCGCACAAGCTCTATCCCGTTCCCGCGCATCCGCCGCTGAAGCAAAGCTCGACGATCGCGGTGATCCAGCCGGTCAACACCGCGACGCTGAAGATCGCGTGGCAAGGACCGTCGATGCTCGAAGACACGCCGTCGACGTTCGCGGCCGACACGTTCTCGTTCATCCTCCAGCAGCCGAACTCGCGCTTCTCGCGCAACCTCGTCGACAGCGGCCTGTTCGACTTCATCAACGTCTTCTATTTCTCGCAGGTGCACACCGGCCCGATCAACGCGTTCGGGCAGACGTCGCCCGAGCGTCTCGACAAAGCACACGCCGCATTGCTGAACGAGATCAAGCACTTCACTGATCCCGATTACTTTACGGATGAAGAGCTGGCTTTCGCGAAGGACCAGCTGGAGTTCTCGGAGATTTACAACCGCGAGCGCACGAGCGACTTCGTGCACACGGTCTCGTTCTGGTGGTCGACCGGCGGACTCGATTACTACCGCAACTATCTCGACAATCTGCGCAAGGTCAGCCGCGCCGACATCCAGAACTACGTGCGCCGCTACATCGACGGCAAGCCGTCGGTAACGGGCGTGCTGGTGTCGGACGAGAACCGCGGCAAGATCGCGCTGCTGAAAAACGCGGAAGTCGTGCGGCCGGAGAAAGGCTCGTCGGCGACGGCGATGTCGACGACGGCGAAAGCAGAGACGCCCACCGAGGAGTTCGACGTGGAGGGAGTGCACGTCATTTTGCGCAGGAATCCGTCGAGCGAGACGGTGAGCGCGAAGGCGTTCCTCAAAGGCGGGCTCGGATTCGGCGGACGCGATCGCGCCGGACTCGAGCTCCTGATGCTGCAGATCGCGGAGAAGCAGAGCAAAAACTATTCAAAAGAAAAAATGGCGCGCGAGCTCACGCGACTCGGCGCGCAGCTCGCCAGCAACGCGACGTTCGACTACTCGACGTTCACGCTCACGTCCTTGCAGCGCAACTTCGCGGACAGCATGCGCGTCTTCCTCGACGCGCTCGCGCATCCGCTCATCAACGACAGCGAGCTCGCGCTCGCGCGCGAGCGGCGCATCAACGCGATCAAAGGCGAGGAAGAAAATCCCGACGCGTACATCGAGCGCCTCTCCACCGAAACAATCTACGGCGATCACCCGAACGCCCTCAATCCCCTCGGCACGGAAGCAATCGTGAAAGCCGCCACCGCGAAGCAGCTCGCGGACCTCCACGCATCGACGGTGAATCGCTCTCGACTGCTGCTCGTGGTCGTCGGAAACGTCACGCGCGAGCAGGTGGAGTCGCTGCTCAAGCCGGTCGTGAAGGACCTGCCCGCGGGCAGGTATCAAGCGGCCGGCATCGCGCCGATCCCGAACGCCGACCGCGCGGCGACAAAGCTCGTCGCGCGCGACCTGCCGACCGTCTACGTGGAAGGCTACTTCCCCGCGCCGAACGTGAAGAGCGACGACTACGCGGCGATGCTCGTCGGCATGAACATCCTCAGCGACCGCCTGTTCGAAGAAGTGCGCACGAAACGCAACTTGTCGTACGCCGCGTTCTCCCAACTCCGTCGCCGCGCCGCGAATGTCGCCGAGGTGTACGTCAGCACGCCCGATCCCAACGCGGCCGTGCAAGTGATTCGAGACGAAGTCGAGAAACTCCGCACGACGCCCGTTCCCGATTCGGAACTGAAGGATTACTTGCGGCAGATGAAAACCGGCATGCTGATGGACCTCCAATCCGCCAACGACATCGCCGGCACCTTAGGAGAGTGGGAAATCAACGCCGGCGATTGGTCCGCCTTCGACGCCACGCTCCGCAAACTCGACGACGTCACGCCGGAGCAAGTGCGGCGCGCGATGGAAAAGTACGCCCACAACGTGGACTTTGCGCTGCTGGGGAAAGTCGAGGGTGTGAACGAGAAGTTGTTGACGTCGTTTTAATGTCCGGCGTCACCGCGCCGTAGTCACAAACAACGACCTGTGGAGCGGCGCCCGCTTCGGGCGCCGGGCACTCGCGGCGCATGAACGACGAGCCCTCGGCGGCCGAGGGCGGCCGCCGCTCCACAGGTTCCCGTGCCCGTGCCGGGGGGCGGGGCGACATAGATCGCTTCGCTCGCCGCCCACCCCGGGCGCGGAAGCGGGCGCGGGCTCGGGCCCGGGCGCGGAATTAGCGCTTTTCCACCACGAACAACTTTCCCGTCTTCGGAAACGCCTTCGGCTTTCCGCTGGCGGTGACGAAGGCGCCGAAGTCGAGGACGTAGATCTGGCCGTCGGGTCCGACCCGCACGTCGACAGGGCGCTCGAAGCCGTTGCGGAGGTCGAGCGTCGATGCGGGGAGCGCGTCGCCTGTATTTCGATTGCGTAAATACGGTGCGATCGCTCCGCTGGCGTCGACGCGCTCGACCTGGAAGCCGGCGTGGTCCGATTTGTTCGGGTCGGTCATCGGTTTGAAGTCGCCCATCTCCGCGAGGAGCAACGAGCCATCAGGCGCGAGGGTCATGCCGCTGATCGCGGCGTGCGGCTTCGTCAGCGCGACGACGAGCGATGCGTCGGGCGCCGCGAGATTGCTCGCGTTGAGATCGAGCACCGGCGGCTGCGGCATCGGCTTGAGCGCGGCGTTGTAGTCGGGCCATCCGTACCACGCGCCGTCGCGCACGCGCAGCACGCTGTCGGGATCGTCCTTGATCGGCCGCGTGCTGCGCATGTCGGCGCCCTGCATTCCGGTCACGAGATTGCCGTCGCGATCGAACGCCAGCGCGACCGGGTTGCGAAATCCCCACGCCACGAGCTCCGGCGTCGTGCTGCCCGCGCGCAGTTTGTAGATCGCGCTCGTACACATCGCACCCGCGTCGATCGTCGTCGCACCCGTGTGTTGAAACGGCTGATATGCGCCGATCGATCCGCCGTTGTTCGTCAGCGCGATGCGCTTGCACGGGATGTCGTGCGCATCCGGATGTTGCTTGAGCCACTTTTGATTGACAGGATCATCCGCGGAGACGACACCGGAATTCGTGGCGCTGCCGACGCCGAAGTACATCGTGCCGTCTTTGTCGAAGACGAGATGATTCACGTCGTGATCGCCCGTCACCGGCACGCCGCGCACCACCACCTCCACCACTCCCCCGCCCGGCCGCACGCGATCGACGTTGAACGTGCCGTCCTTCATCTCGTGCGAGAAGTAGAGCCAGCCGTCGTGAAAGGTGAGACCGATCGCGGTGTCGCCGTTCGGCGCATCCGCGCCGGTCAGCTGCACGCGATCGATGTGACCGTTCTTCGCGACGCGCACGATCTTCGGTTTCAGCATCGGCACCGGCACGGTGTGCGACTCGAGGATGTAGAGCGTGCCGCCGTCGTCCCACGTGAACGCGCTCGGAAAATTGAGGCCGTTGACGACGCGCACCGCGCGATAACCGTCCGGCACCTGGATGTCGTCGACAGCGACCCGTTTCGCGGAGTAGCGGCCGGCCTGATCGGCGGCCTGCCACGCGATTTGTCCGAGATACGAGCACGCGTTGAGGAAGACGAGCGCACCCAATGTCATCCCGAGCGTAGCGAGGGACCTGGGCGGGCGGGGCGCCTTGCTCGTGCCAACCGCCCGCCCAGGTCCCTCGCTCTCGCTCGGGATGACATGCGTGTTGATCATGGTGGCTCCTTCCCTTTCCACGTGAGCGTGAGCGCGATGGATCGTCCCGGCGCCGGGTAAGAGAACGGCACGCTGCCGAGGACGAAGCCGAGCGGCGCGTAGTTGCGGTCCAGCACGTTGTGTGCCTCCAGCGCCGCAACAACCGAGCGGAACGTTTGCGTGAGACGCAAGTCGACGATCGTCGCGTCGTCGAGCGGGAAGCGGTTTTCGTCGTCGAGCCAGCGATTGGCGGAGTGTTCGACGCCGACGTGGACGTGCGCGAAGTCGAGTCCCGCACGCACGACGTGCTCGGCGATGTTCTTCAGTTGATGACTGCTGCCCTCGGCCTGCACGCGCGTCCACGTATATCCAATGGATGCGAAACGGCCGCGATACGACGTCTCGAGACCGCGATGGCGGCTCGAGCCGATGTTGCCGTAGCGGAACGTGCGGACGTCGAAGTCGATCTCGTCGTCGACGTGCATCGCGTACGCGACCGCCTCCCAGTTCACGCCGCGCACGCCCGCTTCGACGTTGTTCGCGTGCTGCGATTTCAGCGACGCATTCGAGATCGTGAAGCCGCCGGGAAACGGACGCTGATCGAATCGCTGATCGAGCGTGGGCGCCTTGAACGCGCGCGCAAGCTGAATGTACGCGGTGACCGCGCCGGCGTCGAACGATGCGCCGACGCGCGGCGAGAACGCGCGATCGCTGACGTCCTGCGACTCGAACGAATCGTCGATGACGTCGTATCGCGCGCCGGCGGCGATGCGCACGCGCGGCGCGACACGCCACTCGCGGGTTAAGAACGCGGCGGCCATCGTTCGCGAGCCGCTGCCGCTGTGGCGACCGCTGCCCTCAGCGGTCGCGGTGCCGCTGAGGGCAGCGGCACCTACATACTCGCTGCGCATCGACTCGCGCGTGACCTCCACGCCGCCGATCTTTTTCGTGATCGAGATGCCGAGCGCTCGCGTGTCGAGATTGCGCGTCGCCGTGTCGCCGAAGCCGGGCGCGAGGAGGAGCGTGCGCGTCACGTCGGTGTGGCGATCGCTGACGTGCAGCAGCAGACCGCCCCGCCGATACGCCGCGCGCACGCGCCGGCTCTCCTCGGCGTCATCGCGAAAGAGCTCGCCGTCGTCGACGCCGGCAATCTCGCGATCGCGATGCGCGGCGTCGAGCGAGAAGCCGCCGAAGGCGGCGTGCGCGAGCGTCTCTTCGTACGCGCTGTGTTTGCGAAACCCGTCGGAGCGCTCGTGCGAAAAACTCGCGTTGTGCAGCGCAGCGCTGACGCGACGTTCGCCGAAGCTGCCGATCGCGATCGCAGCCTGCGATGCGGGACGTTTGCGGAACACCTGCACGACGCCGCCGAGTGCCGTGTCGCCGAAGAGCGATGAGCCGGGACCGCGGAGGACTTCGATGTGGTCGATGTCCTCGATCGGAATCGAGCGCCAGTCGGCGAGCCCCGACTCGACGTCCCCGGCCGGAACGCCGTCGATGAGCAGTTGCACGTACTCGACTTCGCCCGCGCCGAAAAATCCGCGGCTCGACACCATCGGCGGCGCGCCGGGATTCACGTCGATCAGTTGCAACCCAGGAACGAGGCGCAGTGCGTCGCCGAGGTCACGCGCATTTTTCAGATCGTCGGCGCTGAGGACCGTGATCGCGGCCGTGCTCTCGCGTTTCGGCTGCTCGATCCGTTCGGCAGTGACCACGATCGTCTGCGAGTACTGTTGCGCGGCGAGAAAGAGGACTGCGGCGATCACGATCGCGCGGCCTTTCCCGGGCCCGAGTCCGCGCCCGCTTCCGCGCCCGGGGTGGGCGGGCAAAGTTGCTTCGTTCGCCGCCCGCCCTGGGCTCGGAAGCGGGCGCGGGCTCGGGCCCGGGTATCAATAATCGAACACATGTTCGACCGATCCTTCGTAGCGCCGGAGGGTCTGCGAGAGTTGCACCACCGGCACGACGATGAGCAGGCGCTCGCGTCCCGCCTCGGTCAGGATCGGCTGGCGCAGCAGCACGTGATCGGCGTTCGTGCCCATCGGCACGATCACGGTGACGAGGATGTTGCCGCGATTGCCCGCGATCTCGCGGAAGCCGACGCCCTGCTTCGCGAGCGCGGTCGCGCTGGCCATGAATGCTTCGTAGCGCGGCAGCGCGCAAACGTTGCCGCGATCGTCGATCACGACCGTCGTCAGGATCGGCGTTTCGTATGCGGCTTTCGTCGCCTTCTTGATCATCCAGCCGTAAATCGCCTTCACGCCGTACTCGGTCGTCAGGAAATACTTTCGCTCCCATTTCCGAATGAGGTCGGGGCCGAACCAATCCGTCTTTGTCCACAGCCGCTTGAGCGGCGTGACGAAATCGAATTCGTACCATGGGTCTACGCGGATGAAGTCGACGTACTCCTGCGCGACGTTCGCGGCGAGCTTTTCCTCCTGCGTGAAGCCGTGACGGCGCGTCGATTCGGCGAGGCGGCCGATCACGGTCTCGTACAGACTGCGCATCAGATACTCGACCGTCGTCGAGCCGCCGATGACCATGATCATCACGTGATATCCGCCATTGAACGGATATTTGCCGCGCGTCGCGGTCCAGACGGCGTGATAACCCTGCCAGAACTGGCGCGTGTGGCCTATGAAGGGAAAATCGCTCGGATTGTGGTCGCGCGTGAACTTCGCGTATTCGGCGGGACTGAAGACCAGGAACCATTCCGGATACGTGAGAAACGTTTGATCGGGAGGACGAATATCCTTCACCGGCGTCGCCGTCGCCAACAGCAGGACGAGCGCGAGCAGCTTTCTCATCGCACGAACGCCATCAATGTATTCGCCGATGGATCGTGCGCCTGCAGAATGCGCGCGCCGGTGTCGCGGAAGCCGCGTTCATCGAGATAGCGCGCCCAATGGGCGATCGGCGCGAAATGCCGCAACTCGCGCTCGTTGGTGTCCCACGGAATCCCGAGTCCGGCATTGAAGACCGTGTGGGCGAGCGACACGAACGCGTCCATCCGCGGCGTCGTGACGTCGTGATCGCGCACGATGAACAGGCCGCCGGTGCGGAGGACGCGATGGATCGACCGCACGAATGCGTCGAGTTTTTCCGGCGGCGCGTGATGGAGCCCGATGAAACACGTCACGACGTCGATGCCGTGATCGGGGATCTCCGCGCTCAAGGGCGCGTAATCGTCGAGCGGAAGGAACGTGCCGATCTTCGCGAGTCCGCCGCGCTCGGCGATGTCGACCGGTGAGTTCGTCGGCGCGGCGTCGTGGATCACGTAAATCGGCTCTTCGATCCCGATGTGGTCCTGCAGTTCGCTGACATAGCGTCCCGTCGAGCCGATCTCGACATAGCCGCTGATTTTCTTCCGGTCGCCGAGGATTTCGAGCGTTTGCCGCGCCATCTCCTCTTTTTGTTTCTTCAATGCAGGCAGCGCGTACGACACGTCGGCGAGCGCCGGCTTGATGTCCGGCAAGCGCTGTTGGATGTAGCGATAAATCTCTTCGTCGCTCTTCGAATGCACACACGCTTCCTGAATCAGCGCCTGGAAGCGGTCTTCGGGATAGATGTGATAGACGTTCTGCAGGAACAGATAAAACGCATCGAACGACGCGACGCTGCCGAAAACCGACTGAAAATCCGAGTGAAGGAGAGGCAATCCTGCCTGTCCCGGCTCTTCCGGACCGACAAGATTGTCTGTCTTCCACGCGTAATACTTGTCCCACAGCACGTTGCGGAAGCGGAATTGCGGATCGTACTTGCGCTTGAGCGCAAACAACTCTTTCGCGCGCGGATAGGCCTTGTGAAATTGCTCCTCCGTCGCGTGCGGCTGATACGGCAGGTAATACGTGCCGCCGCAGCTCAGTGCCGCGTCAATCAGCTCGCGCGTCCAGACGCCGACGCGCGTCTTGGCGTTCTCGCGTATGCGCTGCTTGTAATAGAGCACGAACGCGAACACCTCGTCGCGCGCCCACGCCAGGAGGGAGCCCGGATCGGCGAGCGCGTGCCGCACCGAGATATTGATCATGTTGACGCGATGGCGCTGGAGAATCTCCGCCATTTTCGGGACGAACTCGTCGAAGCGGTCGACGGGCACGAAATACTCCTGCAGCACGTACGTCGTCGCCTTGCGTGAGAACGGCTCCAGCTCCGCGACGTCGTAGCCGGCCTCGTAATTGCGCCAGTGGACGGGACGGCGCAGGTACAGAATGCGGTCGACGAGATATTCACGGCGCCATTTCCCCAGCGGCGTCTCGGAGATCGCCCACATGAAATACTTTTCGATGAGGCGCAGTCCGCCGGGCCGCTGCAGACGGCGCGATTCCGTCGCCGCTTTCTCCGTTTCGCTCCACGTCACCGAGCGCGCGCGGCTGTAGTGCGGCGGATAGAGATCGGCATTGTGGAACACGGCCTTCTTCGAGCCGCGCACGGTCTGCCGGAAATGTTCGAGGTATTTGCTCGTCGGTAATTTCCTGGCGATCCGCTCGACGCGCGTGTTGTCGGCGAGATCGAGCTCGGCCTCTACGATTACGCCGAGGGCGTTGTAGCCGCCGATCGATGCATAGAAGAGATCGGAATTCTCCGATGGCGAAGCGGTGACCAGCGTCCCGTCCGCGAGCACGAGCGTAATCGAGCGCACGGAAAGAATGAGCGGCCCAAGTCCGACATAGCGGCCATGACAATTCACGCTCAATGCGCCGCCGACGGTGAAATTCGCGTACGTCTGCATGATCTTCACGGCGAGCCCGTGCGGATCGAGAAATTTCTGCAAGTCGCACCAGCGCACGCCCGATTGCACGCGCACGGTTTTCTGTGTCGGCGAAAACTCGAGGATCTGATTGAGCCGCCGCATGTCGAGGTGGAGGCTCCCCTCGCTCGCGGTCTGTCCGCCCATGCTGAAGTGCCCGCCGCCGACGGAAATCGGTCCGCTCGATCGCCGAATCGCCTCGCGCACCGCGTCTACCGATTCCGGCACCACAATGGCCGCCACGCGCACCGGATTGAGCGCGGTCACGTCGTTCACAATCGCGCGCCCGTCTCCATCGAGGAGCGGCAGCTTCACGCTTTGATAGTCGATCCCCTCCGTCAGCGGGTCCGCTCCATACCGATTGCTCCCCTCGGAGCCTTTACGAAACGCGAGATCGAACGCGACGACGATCGGTCCGGCAATCGGAATGACGAGCAGCAGCAACCGGTACGGCGAGCGATCGAAGTCGTGATAGCGCTTCGAGGCGATCACGAACGCGAGCCAGAGAAAGGGCGGATAAAGAATCCAGGTCGCCGCGCGCCCGATCAGCGCCTCGATGCCGGCGAAGAGGATTGCGAACGCAAGAATGAGGAGGATGGACGCGAGCCAAAAGCGAGCGCGCGAGATTCTCCCGCGCGGCAGCAAATACGACATGGAGGGAGGATAACAGCCTCCCGGCCTCCTGGCCTCCTGGCCTTCCGGCCTCCTAGCCTCCTAGCCTCCTAGCCTCCTAGCCTCCTAGCCTCCTAGGAGGCCGGGAGGCTTGGAGGCCTGGAGGCTCTCAGAGGCCCCCTACCTCGGATTCAACTGAAACTCACCGCGACAGCCGCTCGTCACCCAGATGCCGTTGTTGTCGTAGCCCCACGTGCGGTTCTCGACGCACGCGGAGTCGCTGGTCTGGCGAAAGAGCGAGACGCCGAAACGCGTGTCGGCGTTGCAGTGTTTGCGGCGGCCGTTCTCCGACTCGCACACGACGACGTCATTGGTCATCGCCTCCGACACCAGCCGGTTGTCGGTGCGCACGCGGAACTCCGCGCGGCATCCGTTGGCGACCCAGACGCCGTTGTTGTCATAGCCCCAGTCGCTCTTGTAGTCGCAGCCGCTCTTGCTCATGCGCTTGATCAGCCGCACGCCGCCGCTCGTGTCCACCGCGCAGTGATGGCGGTGCCCGTCCAGCGACTCGCAGACCACCGTCTGCGACGTGTACCGCCCATTGTTGTTGTTGCGCGAACCGCGATAGTACGGGTCCGTGCTCGCGCTCGTCATGTTGCTGTTGACGACATTGAAGTCGGCGCGGCAACCCTGGTCGACCCAGATGACCCCGTTTCGGTAACCGTAACTCTCACCGCTGACGCACTTCGTTTTGCTCCACAGCCTCGCGACCGTCACGTAATCCGCCGGGCCGGCCACGCATTCGTGGTAGTGCCCGTCATTGGAATCGCAGCGAACCTTCGTATCCGCGGACGCGGGCAAAACCACAGCCAGAACAAGCACGGACAACAGTCCGAAACCCTTCTTCAGCATCGTTTCACCTCCGAGGCGTTGCATTGCGTAAGTCCTGCCAGAAACATGGGTTATTAGCAATTTTCGCGATGTGGTTGGGCTCGGCGGTAAAAGCTGAAAGGACAAAGGAAAAAGTGCTCCGCAGAGTGGGTGCGCTTTCGGCCGAAGGGCTTTGTCACTTTTACCTTTTCCCTTTTCCCCTTTACCCTTCACTCAAACATGAACTCCTTGAAGAAGAGCTGCCTCCGCTGGACGCTCGTCTATCTCATCCTCGGCGCGCTTCTCTCCTGGCTCGTTTACCAGCGCGTTCCGCAAACGAAGCTCGCGCTGGGGTGCGGATTCGGCGCGGCGGTCCTGGTGTGGTTCTCTATCGGCTACGTCGCCGGCATCGGCGCGCGGCGCGCGGAGGCGCGGATGATGGAGACGGCGATGCGCGGCGAGCGGCCGAGTGACGGCGAGAAGATCGCCGTCGTCGGCACGATCGCTTCGTCGTTCGAAACGCTCGAGGCGCCGATGAGCAAACGGCGCTGCGTCGCATACGAATACAAAGCGATCCCCGAGACCGCGGAGGAGATGAGCGTCATCGACGGATTCGCGCTCGTGCCGCTCTCCATCGATGGTCCGCGCGGATCGATCCGCCTCCTCGCCTCGCCCGATCTCGACTTCCCGTTCGAAGTCTCCTCGCGCCTCGAGCAGTACGACAACTTCCGCGAGTACATCGCGCAGACGCAGTTCGAGCAGCTGCCCGGCATCAACATCAAACGCGACCTCGCGCGGCTCAAGACAGTCCTCGCCGACGACGACGGACGCATTCACTACGACACGATGCGCACGCAGGACGTCGACGTGTCGAAGATGAAGCTCGAGGAAAAAATCCTCGCGCCGGGCGAGCACGTCGTCGCGATCGGCCGCTACTCCGCCGCGAAGAACGCGCTCGTCCCCGACGCGGACGCGATCCTGTATCCGGTGAAGATCACGAAGGGCGAGCCGAAGTCGGTGAAGCAGCGCGGCCGGGGAAAGGACGTGTTCGAGATGTTCCTCGGATGCGGATGTCTCGTTCCCGTCCTCATCGCCGCGATCCTCGGACTCGCGAACCTCTCGCTCGACGCGATCGAACAGCAGTTCCCGGCGAAAGATCCGTCGTGGACCGAAGTGCGCGTCGAGCGTTGGATCCGGCGCGACGTGCGGCCGCTGCTTTCGTCGCAACAATCCGAGTACGCGATCACGCTCCCCGAAGACGCCGCACGCGGAAAGCTGACCGCGAACGGAAAGACGCTGCAGCTCACGCGTGCAAGCGCGAAGCGCGATGATGACGTGATCGAAGTCCGCTTGCTGACCGACGGCAACGAAGGCGTCGTCGCGCGCATCCGCCGCGATCACACGATCGCGTCGCTGCAGATCCTCGGCGGCGGCGCGTTCAACGCCGCCGACGCGGAGATGGAGACGTTCGCGTTCGATGACGAGCGCGTCAACGGACGCATCACGGCGCTCTCACCCGGCGACGGACCGAAGCTGCGCGCGATGTTCCGGGCGCGGTTCTAGTGTCATTCCGAGTCGCATGAGACGACGAGGAATCCCCTGCCGAAGCACGGCCAGCGCTCTGTCGCCGGGGATCCTTCGGCGTCTTCGCGCCTCAGAGGGCCTCGAATGAACGATGAACTGTGGAGCGGCGCCCGCCCTCGGGCGCCGGATTCTCGCGAGAGGTCGGCGGCCGAGGGCGGCCGCCGCTCCACCAGAGAACCGTCATGAAAACTCTCATCACCATCACGCTCGGCGCGATGTCGCGGACGCGCGCGAAGGTCACGAGGAAAACGTTCGGCATCCGCATCGAAGCGGCCGCCGCGACGCAGGCGCGACCGCGACGTTGCGCGCGTTTCTCGAGGACATGCAGGTCCGGCCGCGCCTCGGGGTGAAACGTGAAGAATACCCGTCGTCGAACGTGACGGCGATCGCGACGAGGACGCGTCTCAAACGCGTGGATAATAAGCGCATCCGCAGACTCCTGATCGTCGCCTGTTTCCTCCTCGCGGCTACGCCCGCGTTCGGGGAAGACGAGCCCGAATGGAACTCGATCATCGTCCGCTTCACGATCGATCCGGACGGACGGCTGCACGTCAGCGAACAGGCGCAGGTCGACGTGCCGCCGAATGTGCAGCGACTCGAGCGGACGTATTGGAACGACTCCGAACAGGAGGTGACGTTCGACGCGATCACGCTATACGACGGCGATCGCACGATTCCGCTCATCGACAGCGGCGACCTCGATCACGCGCATCGCTGGCGCCAGCAACTGTGGCCGGGCCGTGCCGCGTGGAGCGTGCGCGACAAAACGGAGACGCCGTCGGGCTGGCGCTCGCTCACGTACGTCATCGAGTCGCACGTCAGCGACACCGTGATCCCGGCGTGGAGCATCCCGCGCGGCAAGGTCAGTCACGACACGAGCGGCGGTCTCACCGATCCGCGCAAGCGACTGCGCGAAGTGATTCCGATCTGGCGCGAAGCGCTGAAGAATCCGAAGCACCGCTTCCTCCTCGATTACCTCTACGACATGCCGCCGCCGAGCACGAAGGGGACGCAGATTCAGCTGCAGATCTACTGGCCGGCGGGGTGGAATCCGGTGCACGAGATCACGCCGGACACGGTCGCGCGTCCGATCAAACGCGACTTCTCCAATCCCGATCAGTACCGCGTCACGCATCTCTTCGAAGAAGACGGGCGCCATCTCCTCACCAGCGTCTACACGCCGCGCCACGCGATTCGCATGGCCGCGCTCGTCGGCTTCCCAATCGTCGGATTGTTGTTCTGGATCATGTTCGTGTTGCGCGAAGTGTTTCGGCGCCCGCGCGGCGTCGACGACGGCGAACAGCTCTTACGCGAAGTCGTCTACAACGAAGCGCCGGAAGTGGTGGAAGCGCGATGGAGCGGACGCGTCGGATTTCCAACCGTTGAAGGATTCCTGCGCAGGCTCGAGCGCGAGCACAAAATCGCGCTGACGATCGAGCCGCATCGCGTCTCGATTCGTTTGCTCGTTCCGCGCGAGCAGCTCTCCGACTACGACAAGGCCGGCCTCTCCGTGTATCTGCCGGACGGAGTGTGGGAGACGACCAGCGACGAAGTGCGCCAGCGGCGCAAAGGCGCGGAGTTCGATCTCGACGACTTGCTGCGCGTGCTGCTGCAGGCCATCGCGAACACGACGAAGAAGAACGAAGGCGCGCCGTGGTACTCGAAGCTGACGTCGTTCGCGATTTTCATCACCGGCATCTATTTCTGTTTCCAGGAAGTCGTGCGCATGGGACGCGAACCGGTCATCGTCGCGGCCGCGCTGATCTTCAGCTCGATGCTGTTCAGCATCTGGCCGGCGTCGCTCTGCCGCTACGCGATCCGCAATTCGCTGAGCAAAGTTCTGTGGCTGCTCCTTCCGCTCGCGATCACGACCCTCGCCGTGATCACGATTCATTTCACGGGCGAAGTGCCGCCGACGTATTTCGGCAGCGCGGGCTTCAGCGTCGCGATGCTCGGCCTGTACAAGGCGATCCTCGCCAGCAGCGCGACGCGCGGCGACAGCCGCCTCGCCCGCGCGCGCAACTGGCTGCGCAATCAACTCACCAGCGCCACGCCGCACCTCCGCCCCGACGCGCTGCCGTGGCTCCACGCGCTCGACCTGCAGCGCGAAGTCGCGAAATCGAATTGGGCCGGCAAACATCCGCAGGCGTTTGCTGACGATGACGTCGAGGAGAGCGATGACGATGACGAGTACTGGCCGGATCTGTTGAGCGCGCATGAGTGAAATGACCGCCCCTGACGCGGCGCTTTCCCGCGCCCGCGCCCGCGCCCGCTTCCGCGCCCGGGGTGGGGGCGAGCGAAGCGACTGCGTGGCCCCCACCCCGGGCACGGGCACGGGCACGGGCACGGGCGGATGAGGGGCACGTCATGAGTGAGCGACTCACGCAACAACTCCGCCGCGACCTCGGCGTGATCGAGTCATACGCCGCGCTCATCGGCACGCTCATCGGCGCCGGCATTTTCAAGGTCACGAGCTTCGCGTGGGAGCTGACCGGACCGAGCGTAATCCTCGGTTACGTCCTCCTCGCACCCGCGATCCTCGCGACGTCGGTCGCGTATTCGGTTTTTCTCTCGACGCCGCTCGGCAAAGAGCCGGGAGGCGAGTACACGCACCTCTCGCGCACGTTTCACGGCTACGGACTCGCGTTCGTCGGCGCGTGGCTGAAGACGATCTCGTACATCGGCGCGCTTGCCTATCTCGCTGCCGCGTTCGGCGATTACCTCATCGAATTGTTCGGCGGCGCGATTCCGAAGAGCGCGGCGATGCCGATCGCGATGGCGTCGCTCGTCTTCTTCTACGCGATCCACGTCGCGGGCGTGCGCTGGTTCGGACGATTGCAGGTCGCGATGTGCGCACTCCTCGGCGTCTCGATCTTCGTGCTCGTGATTCCCGGCGTGTTCGCGATCAAAATGTCGAACTACCAGCCGTTCATCACGCACGGCCTCGGCGGGTTCGCGGCCGCGCTGCCGCCGCTCTTCTTCGCGTACGCCGGATTCGAAGGACTCGCGCAGACCGCCGGCGAAGTGCGCGACTCGACGCGCAGCCTTCCGCGCGTCTTCTTCCGCGGCATTCTCATCACCACGATCATCTACTTCCTGATGTCGGTCGTCGCTTTCGGCGTCCTGCCGGGCCAGCAGCTTCGCGCGGCCGCCGCGCCGATGAGCGCCGTCGCCGGGCAGTACCTCCGCGGAGGCACATGGATCATCACGCTCGGCGCAATCATGGCGATCCTCACCTCGGTCAACGCGACGATGCTCGTCCCCTCGCGCATCGGCGTCATGCTCGCCGAAGACGGCCTCGCGCCGCAGTGGATCGGAAGAATCTCGCCGCGCACCGGCACGCCGATCGTCGGACTCACGATCACACTCATCGTATCGCTGCTGCTCCTCGGCAGCGGACGCGTCTCGCTCGCGCTCAACATCGCCGTCTTCGCGCTCGTCCTCCTCTACTTCCTGCACAGCATCGCGCTGATCTATCTGCCGATCACGAATCGCGAGCTGTATCAGAGCGTGACGTTGCGGATGCCGCGCGGCGTGCAACTGTTCGCCGCGATCCTGTCCGTGCTCGCGATGGGCACGCTGATCGTGCTGATGGTGCGCGACGTCGAGATGCTGAAACTGCTCGCGTTCTGGTCGGCGATCGGCGCGGTGTTGTACGCGTTCGCGCGGATGTCATCCCGAGCGTGAGCGAGGGACCTGGGCTCGGGTGGCGGCACGATGCACGTGCCTCGCAGCCCCGCCCGCCGTGTTGTATGTGTTCGCGCGGATGTCATCCCGAGCGTGAGCGAGGGACCTGGGGCTCGGGTGGCGGCACGATGCACGTGCCTCGCAGCCCCGCCCGCGGTGTTGTACGCGTTCGCGCGGATGTCATCCCGAGCGTGAGCGAGGGACCTGGGGCTCGGGTGGCGGCACGATGCACATGCCTCGCAGCCCCGCCCGCCCAGGTCCCTCGCTCACGCTCGGGATGACAGCGGCGTCACTTCACGGCGTAATCGTCACCGTAAAACTTACTCGTAATGCTGGTGTGGAAGTGGATCGCCTTCACCGGCGGATACTTCGGATTCGCGATGCACGGCAGCACTTCGAGCACTTCGTCTTCCCACACGTAGACGGCCATCGGAAACGACGTGCGCGTTTGCGCGCGCTGATCGGCGTCACGCGGCTTGCTCACGCGATGCGTCGTCGACGGGAAGATGTCGTTGCTGATGCGCTGCATGTAGTCGCCGGTGTTGAGGACGATCGTGCCGCGCGGCGCGAAGAGGCGCACCCACTTCATGTTCCTGCGATTCAACACCTGCAGGCCTTCGACTTCGGGCGCGGGGAGGAACGTGAAGAGATCGACGTCTTCGTGTCCGAGGAGACGTGCGGCGCCGGAGGCATCGTCGATGGCGGACATCGGCGGGTAGTAATTCAGGCGCAGGCCGAAGTTGGTGCCGGTCAACATCGCATCATAGAGATGCACGTCGCATCCGAGGTACGTGAGGAGAGCTTGCATGACCGGGAGGATCAGGCGCTCGTGCGCGCGGACGATCTGCTCGAAGAACGGCGCGTACTCCGGCAGCGGCCAGAACGCCTGCGGCTCGTCGAACGCGCGGCGGCAGAAGACCCACCCTTCGACGAGATCGGGATGCATGTTGCTCGTCTCTTTGATCGGAAAGTAACCCTGGTTCACGGAGCCGAAGCGCTGCGCGCGGAAGCGCATCTTCTCTTCGAGCGTGAGCCGCTCGAAAAACTCTTTCACCTTCACGAACGCTTCGTCATACAGCGCGGGATCGACGCCGTGACCGTCGAGAATCGCGAACCCGATCTCGCGCAGCGCGTCACCGAGCTGCACCGCGAAGTCGGGCGCGCGCATGTCGCACGTGCGGATGCGGAAGTCGTCGTCGAACTGCTCCTCGACCGACTCCGCGAGCGTGTACGTCTGCCGCTTCTCGACCTGGTCGTAGCGGATGAAGTCCTGATTGGTCTTCTGCTGCATGTTTTTGGATAATCGCACGAAAATGAATCTCGACGGCGGTGTGCAGGTCGTGGACATGACAAGCGGCGAGCCCGAGCATCAGGGCGCGCTGCGGATCTGGAATCTCTTCCAGGGCGACAAGGTCTCGATGCGCGTCCTCGAGATGGACAGCGACGGACACGCAGAACTGCGCAACGAGGATCAGGAAGAAGTGCTCTTCCAATTCGACGACGACACCGCATTTCATCTGCCGGCGGGCAACACGCTCGCGATCGACGGCGAGATGACGCTGATCAGCGTGCGCACGCCGGGCGTCCGCGGCACCGGGAAGGAAACGCTCTGCGTCACGCTCGACGACCGTCCGCTGCAGCGCACCGGCGACCGCTGGTACAGCGAGTTGATTCAAGGCGAAGTCACGCAGTTTGTCGGCATCATCCCGCCCGGCCGCGCGCCCGATCACCATCACCTCTACGAAGAAGTGATCTGCATCCTCGAAGGCGAAGGGCGCATGTGGGCCGGCGACTCGAGCACGCCGATCGCGAAGGGCTCGTGCATCTACCTCCCGCGCGGCCAGCGCCACTGCGTCGAAAACAGCGGCGCCGGCGACATGCGGTTGTTAGGCGTGTTTTATCCGGCGGGGAGTCCGGCAGTCCGCTACGCGGACTAGGCTCAGAGGCTCACAGGCGCATAGGCTCAAAGCGAGCCATCGAACTCTATGCGCCCAGGAGCCTGTGCGCCTATGAGCCTCTACTTCCAGCACACGCTCGTGTCTCCCGCCGTGAACGAGTTCCCCGGCATCGGCTGGAAGGGGACGAACTTCGACGGGTCGGTCGAGTGTGAACGCACCGTGTTGCCGTAGTTGCCGAGGGCGGAGTTCATGTTGGCGAGGCGCGTGTTTGTGTCGGTCTGCTGCAGGTTGATCGTCACGAGGCCGGACTGATAGATCTCGCCGCGCGTGTAGGCCGGAGTGCCGCCGACGATTTTGCCGACGAGCAACTCCTTCAGCATCTGCGCGTTCATCTTCTGTCCGCTCAATCCGCCGACGACGTCGGGCGGGAGCAGCTCGGGATTGGCGATCCATCCATTCTTCAGCGCGACTTCGTTGCCGTACACGATCAGCTCGTCGACGGTGTTGTTGAGCGCGGCGTAATCGCGCAGCGGCAGCGCGCTCGCGCCGGTGCCGGTCTCCTGCAAGTGTCCCGCGAGATGCGGACTGTTCGCGCATCCGAGGCCGAACATCACTTTGACGTTCGTGCCGTCGATGTACATGTACGTGCCGGGATCCTGTCCGCCGGGAACCGACGGCGCGTCGTCGCCGCAGTACGTCGAGTGCGATGACGTGTCCTGCAGGATATGCAGATACAAACCCATGCGCGCGACCTGCACCGGCACCGGCGTCGAACTTGGAGACATCCAGAGCGTGCCGGTCGTCTTCGACGGATCGTTGAGATACGACTCGAGCTTGTCGTAGTAATCCTTCGCGCCGGTGTTCGTGTCGAGGTTGAGGATCTTCAGGCCGGCGGTCGCGGTGATGTTGGCGCCGCGATTGTTCGCGATCTTGAGGAACGGCACGGTGCCGGTGATGTTTCCTTCGAAGCAGTGGCTCGCCGTCGTGTCCGACTCGAGGCCGACCGTGCAGAGCAGTCCGGGATCAGTGGACGCGATCAGCGCCCACTCGCGGAGATTCGCGAGCGTCTTCTGATACGTCTCGTCGATGTGCACCGGATAGCCGGGACGCGGGTAGTACAGCGGATACACCGCCTGCACGCCGCCCGCGCCGTGGACGTCCGTGCCCTGCCCGTTCGGCGAGAACGAGACGACGTAGTGATCGAGCGGACCGTCGGTCTTGTTGTTCGTGCGCTGGAAGCCGTTGAACGCCGCGGCCATGAAGTTCTTGCCGGAGTTCGAGGCCGAGGCCGACGTGCCGCACTGATCGATCGGGTTGTACAGCGCATAGTCGGCGACCTCGTTGTACGCCGCGATCCAGTACGCGACGTCGGCGCGATAGCCGAGGGCCTGGGCGATGAAGTAGGTGGAGTCGGCGTGGACCATCGAGCGGCCGGGCTGGATGGCGAAGAAGTCGGCAACCTGCTGGGGACAAACGCGATTCGGCGTGTTGAGGGGACTGAGACAGTTCGGATTGATGCACCAGCTGAGCGGACCCTTCTGCCCCTTGCGAGGGATGCAGAGGTCTTCGAGAAACGCCTGCGACGGCATGGCCAACAAGAGAAGGAGCGCAGAGAGAACCAGCCATTGTTTTCGCATGACTTGGAGAGTGTCCGGCGGGGCAAATCCCTACCTGGAGTTGATAGGACAGATAGGACGAATAGGACCTATAGGTCCTATCTGTCCTATCGTTCCTATGATTCAGCCTCTTTTTCCGCAAACCATGAGGAGAACACCATGTCTGATGTCCCGAAGTTTTTCCGTTTGAACGTCGAAGTCGGCAGTCTCGACGAGGCCGTCGCTTTCTACACGAAGCTCCTCGGCATCCAGGGCCGCAAGCAGCCCGGCTCGCGCTGTTACTTCGAGGCCGGTCCCGTCACGCTGCAAGTCGTGCAGGTCGCGAATCCGCACACCGCCGCGAAAGCGCTCTACTTCACCGTCAACGACCTCGAAGCGATCTTCGAGCGCGCGAAAGAGCTCGGATGTCTCTCGCAGGAAAGCGTCCACGACGCGCCGGGCGGCGGCATCGTCGTGCGGCCGTGGGGCGAGCGCTCGTTCTACGCGCTCGATCCGTGGAAGAACCCGCTCTGCTTCGTCGAAGAGGGAACGGTCTACACGGGCTGAGGCTTTTCGTGTGGGGCAGGTTTTCTAACCTGACTCCCGGGCGGCAGGCTGGAAAGCCTGCCCTACACCGGCCGAGGCGGTGCTTTTCTCCGGCGATCGAGCTGGCGCATCACCAGCCGGCTCAGCGCGGTCAGCGTGTCGCGCTGCGCTTCGTTGAGGCGGCGCGGGCGGACATCGATCGCGCAGATCGTGCCGAGCTTGAAGCCGTCCGGCGTGATGAGCGGCGCGCCCGCGTAGTAGCGGATGCGCGGCTGCGACGCGACGAGCGGATTGTCGGCGAAGCGCTCGTCGGTGATGGCGTCGGTGACTTCGAAGATCTGATTGCCGAGGATGGCGTGGCCGCAGAAGGAGATATCGCGCGGCGACTCGGTCAGCTCCTCGTCGACGCCGATGCGCGCCTTGAACCAGTTGCGCGTGCCGTCGATCAGTGCGATGAGCGCGATCGGCGTGTCGCACACGCCGGCGGCGACGTGCGCGATGTCGTCGTAAACCGCCTCCGGCTGGGTGTCGAGGATTTGGTACTCGCGAAGCGTCTGCATCCGCTGCGGCTCATCGGGCGGAATCGGAGCTTTGAGCATATGTAGTTCTACGATCGAGATCGAAAATCAGATGGCTGCGCGTCCGCGCGGCGTCTCCGCGATCGATGAAGCGCACCTCGAGTCGCGGCGAGTGCAACAACTCCTGCAGCATCGGCCGCTGCAGCGTGAACTCCCAGAACGGACGCGACGCCGTGACGAACACGATCTCGTCCGGCGCGCGATCGCGATACTTTTCGATCAGCGGTTTCTGCAAACTTCCGGCCGCACGCGAGGACATCTGCCAGTAATAGTCGGATTTGTAGTTGCTCACGAAACCGTTCGCGAAGATCACGACCAGTGCGGCGATCCATGCCCACAGGAGAGCGGGCGTCCCGCCCGCCCACCGGGGGCGGGCGGGACGCCCGCTCTCCTCCAGGCAAAGCCCGATGAGCAACGCGACGCCGGCGAGCGCTTCGTACACGTAGTAAATCTGCAGATTGCGATTGAGAAGCGTCGGCGCAAAGTACGCAGCGATCCAAACGAGCGGAAAGATCAGCGCGCGACTCCGTCCGGCGATCAGCGTGACCAGTAACAGCGCGATCAAGCAGAAGTACAAAACGATCGCGATCCACAACCTCGTCGCCGCCGCGCCGGTCACGCCGTTGTCGAAAAAGGAGAGGTTGCCTATCGTCGAGGTGAGAATCGCGAGCTTCGCCGCGAAGACATCAAACGACAACTGCGGCGTGTACGTCGGATTGGACGTCGGAAGACTGCCGACGATTGCGAAGCGCAGCGCGAGCGCGGCGACAGCCGCGATCACGAGAGGCCACGATCGACGGATGCCAATCAGTGCCATGACCACCGCGACCACCACCACACCGTGATCCTTCGTGAACATCGACAGAACCGCAAACGCAAGTCCAAGCGCATAGTCGATCGTCCGCCGCTCCTGGATGAATCGCGTGAAGAAGAGCAGCGTGGCCAGCAGCAGCATCAACATCACGATCGAGTCGAAGAGGTTGATGTAGCCGATCGTCGTCAGATGCACCTTCGAGATCGCGAACAGGAAAAACGCGATGACGTGCGCGCCGCGCGATGTTACGAGCCGCAGCAGCAATCGGTGGAACAGCCAGAGGTTGACGACCGAGAACGCGAAGTTGCGAAGATGAAACGCCCACGGATCCTGCGGCAGCAGGAAATGCCACGGCAGACTCGCCGCGAAGAACAGCGGCCGAAAAAAAATCACATCCGTCGCGCTGAACAGCGCGCGAAAGAAATGATCGCCGTGATCGTGGAACTGCTTGAGGTACGTGAAATTCTCGCCTAAAAAATACGCGTCGAACGCGGGGCGCGTCATCACCCACAAAAGCAGCGCGCCCGCCGGCACCAGCCAGCGGGATTCGGATGATGGGCGAGGCGGATTCGTCATCCTGAGTTGTGGCGACCGCTGCCCTCAGCGGTCGCGCGGCGCGACGCGCCGCTGGCCGGCAAAGCCGGCGGTGCCGCTGAGGGCAGCGGCACCCACAAGGTTTCTGCGAGATTTCTTCACATGCTCGGCGGCACGCGCCGCTTCGTCGCCTGTTCGAACGCATATCCGAGCTTCAACAGCGTGCCTTCGCTGCAGGCCATGCCGGTGAAGGTGACGCCGAGGGGGGAGGGTTTGGCTTTGAAGGACTCGGGGAAGGCGGGCGTCGGCGCGTTGGGCACGAGTCCGAACGGGACGATCACCGACGGATAGCCGGGACGCGCGGCGACGTTCGCGCCGACGCCGTCGGGAAACAGCAGCGCGTCGAGGTTGTTCGCCTTCATCACTTCGTCGATGCCGTGCGTCGCGCTCAGGAAAATGTCCTTCGCGCGGTCGGACTGGTAGCGCTCTTTGAACAGCTCGAGATCCATCGCGTCGGAGATGTCGAGGAGCGACTGTCCGTACTTGATCGCGCCGAGCTTCTCGTGCGCGCGGTTCCATTCGCGCAAGTCCTTCAGTGTTTTCACGGGAGCTTTATCGCCTAGCGATTTCAGCCAGGCGTTGAAGTCGCGCTCCATGCCGTAGGCGAGATCGACGGAGCACTGGCGCTCTTTCACGTCATCCATCGTCGTGCAGACGCCGAACAGCAGCAGGTTGTTCTTCGCGTCCTTGTCGACGATGCTCGGGATGTCGGCGGGGTCGACGATGATCGCGCCCTGCGCTTTCAGCACGTCGATCGCCTCGTTCATCACTTTGAGCTGATCGGGGTTGAGACCGCCGCGATCGCGATCCGATCCCGGCGCCTTGATCTTGTCGTAATAAAAGGCGCGCGGAATGCCGATGCGCGCGCCCTTCAATCCGTCGGTCTTCAAAAACTTCGTGTAGTCGCCGTTCGGCGTGCAGTGCGACGTCGCGGGATCGTTCGGATCGGGACTCGCGGCTTCGAGCACGCCGAGCATGATCGCGGCGTCGGTGACGGTGCGCGCCATCGGACCGGGCGTGTCCTGGTCAGCCGTGATCGGGATGACGCCGTAGCGGCTCACGCGGCCGACCGTCGGCTTCACGGCAGCGAGCATGTTCTGATTCGACGGACTGAGAATCGAGCCCGACGTTTCGGTTCCGACGTTCGCGGCCCAGAAGCTCATCGTGGTTCCGGTACCGGAGCTCGAGCCGCCGGTGAAGAGCGCGGGACGTCCGTCGGCCGTCGCCTCGCGCGGATCGCGGCGAGGATCGTAGGGATTGAATCCGTAGCCGTTGAGCGAGTTGTAATTGGCGGGCATCGGCGGATTGCCGGCCACCCAGTTGGCGAGCTCGGTGAGCTGCGTCTTGGCGATGATGATCGCGCCGGCGTCGCGCAACTGTTTCGTGATCGTCGCCTCGTACGGCGGCACGAGCCCTTCGAATGCGAGCGCGCCGCCAGTCGTCGGCATGTCGGTCGTGTGAATGTTGTCCTTGAGCGCGATCGGAATTCCGTGCAGCGGTCCGCGCACCTTCCCCGCCTTCCGCTCGCGATCGCGCTCATCCGCTTCTTTCAGCGCATTCGGGTTCACGGTCATGATCGCGTTGATCTTATCTTCGTACGTCGCGATGCGGATCAGCGACTGCGTCACCAGCTCGCGCGACGTCACGCGCCCCGACTTCAGCGCGGCCTGCATCTCCGGAATCGTCGCCTCGACGATGGAGAAGGGCTGCTTGTTGTCGGCGGCGAGCGCGGAGAACGCGCACACGAAAAGAATGAGGACGATCGACTGCTTCATAGAAGCAGATTCTATTGCGTGACCGTCAGGTCCGTGTCGTCGATCAGGAAGCTCGTCGCCAGCGAAGAGTCCTCGATGCCGTAGAAGCGAACCTTGATCGTCTGCCCCGCGTACGCCAGCACACTGAACGACTTCTGCACGTAACTGCCGCTCGTGTAGTCCTGGTTGGAGTACGTCGCCAGCGTCTGCAGCACCGTCCCCGACGTGTTCAGGATCTCGATCCGGAGAAAGTCGAACGGCGAGCCGAGACTCTCGCTCGTATCGATGCGCACCCAGAAGCTCAGCGTCGCGGTAACGGCGTCCGCCGGAATCGTGACTTGCTGCTCGCACGTATCGATGTGCGTGGTTGCATATCCGTTGAGCCACGCTTTCCATGCCCCGCTTCTCGACGCCGGATTGGGGCCGTTGTCGATCACGAACGGGGTGGCGACCCAGTTCACGGCGCCGGACTCGAAGCCGGGATTGAGCAGCAGTTGCAGCGGCGGAGGAGGCGAGACATATGCGCCGGCTGCCGTGCGCAAGTCGGAGACGTGCTCGCGCCTCACCAGCGTGCTCCCGGCCGTAATCGCCGGATCGGTGTAGGCAAACACGGGAAGACCGAGAACCGACCGCGCTGCATCGAGGCTGCTTCGGAGCTCGGCCAGATGCAGCCGCTTCACATTGATCGCGGACGACAGCGCGGGATCGGTGAACGTTCCCGCCCCGAGTACCGCAAGCGTGCGAACGGCATTCACCGCGGTGCGCAACTCCGAGAAGTGAACGGCTTTGATCTTCGTGCTCGTCGTGAGAATCGGATCGGTGAAGGTGAATGTGGACGCGAGCGTTTTGTTGCTGTCGGGCGACAGATTGAGCGATCCGTCGATCGCGTTGACTTTGTAGAGATAGGCGGTGTTCGCACCGACGGTCGTGTCGAGGAACGATGTCGCCGAAGGTGAGCCGACGAGCCCGAACGAGCCGTTCGTGACGGCGCGATACACGCGATACGTCACCGGTCCGGGCGACGCGGTCCACGTCAGCGAGACGTTCGCGCCCGAAAGCAGCGCGCTCAGATTCGTCGGCGCTGTCGGAATTCCCGTCGCGGTTGCAGACACGACGGACGAGTTGCCGGAATCACACGTGCTGCCGACCGACTGGACGACGTAGTAGTACGTGACATACGAACTGACGTTCGTGTCGATGTACGGCGAGGCGGACGGCGATCCAACGAGCGTGTACGGCCCGCCAGCACTCGTCGCGCGCGAGATCTTGTAACTCGTCGCACCGGAAACGGCGCTCCAGGTGACGTCGATGCGATTGTTGCCATTCGTCGCTGCAGACGGAGACGGCGCCAGCGGCGAGGGACACGTCGTTCCATTGAAAACCACGAGCGCGAAGTGTTGGTCCGTCGTGTCGCCCGTGCCGGGAGCGCCATCGCCGGCAAGAGAGGTGGCGCGAACGGTGATCGTGAACGTTCCGCTCACGGCACCCGCGGGGAAATAAACCGCTTCGACGTTGTTCCGGTTGTCGGCCGTGCCGCCGGTCGTGGAGACGCCGCTCGCGAAGACGTTGCCCTTGTAAACGTTCGCGCCGATCGTCACTTCGAGATCGAGATCGTTGACGAGCGCGGGATTCGCGCCCGCGGCGCCCGGCGCATCCGACCACACGAGCGTCACGCGGAACGGTTTCACCGCGCTGTCGATGACTCCTCCGGTCGAAACCGTCTGGCCGGTCGTCGTCAACACGTCCTGCTGATTGTTGTAGATCATCGACACCGACGGGTTCATCGCGTTGGCGAGGCTCAGCCTCCCCCACCCCTCGGTGTTGTTCGGAATGAATCCCGCAGGATCAGCCGTCGGATCGACTGCGCTATTGATTAGGATCGCCTTCGACATGGCGGGCGAGGGAACTTGTCCGCCGTTGAGCGACTTCCAGCGCTGCTGGATCAGCGCGGTCGCGCCGGCGACGTGCGGGCAGGCCTGCGACGTGCCGGTCGAGTAGCGGTGGAACGCGTCGATGTTTCCCCACAACGTGTCCGTTCCCGAAAGAGCGGACGCGATCCACGTTCCCGGCGCGATGATGTCGGGACGGATGCGCGAATCCGCGGCCGGCCCGCGGCTGGAGAAACAGGGGACCTGATCGATGTTGTCGGCGTTGATGGTCCCGCAACCCGCGCCGCCTGTCTGCGACGGCCTGTAATTCTCGGTGGCGCCGACGACCACGATGTTTTTCGCGGGCTGCGGCGAACTGATCGTGCCGGCGGATGGTCCGGAATTGCCGGCGGAGAAAATGATCGCCAATGGCTGGAGGCCGGGCATCGTGGTCGACGCATCGTGGACGAGCGCGTCGTACTCCGCTTCGAAAAGATCGTAGGTCGTACTGACGTTCACCGTTCCCCAACTGTTCGAGGAAACCGTACCGGGCGAGCCGTTGGCCGCGGTGGTCGCGACGATATCGGCTTGCGGATCGGTATCGGAACCGCCGTATCCACTTCTGAGAAACGGAATGTTGATGATGTGCGCCTGCGGCGCCATGCCGCTCGCGTACAAGAACCCGCCGGAGTCCGCAGTGTGCGCGCACTGTCCGGCGATGATTCCCGCATCGTGGTGCCCGTGACCTTCCGCGCCCGCGGCCGCACCGTGCCGGATCGTTGCGTTGTCGGTCACGCGTCCGGTTAAATGCCCTTCCGTCGTATCCACGCCGTCGTCGACGACGCCGACCGTGATGCCCGTTCCGTCCCACCCTCGGCTCGTGAGAAATGCCGCGTATCCCGCGGAGGGAACGGTCGTGCCGCTGTAATTTCCGGCGGAGATTTGATTCGAACGTTCGTCTTGCGTCGCCACCGGATACCACGTCTCGATGCGCGCAACCTCGCGCTCCGCGGCGAGGTCCGCGATACGGTTCGTGTCGAGCTCGATGACGAGCGCGCGGAAGTAGAGGCTCTCGACGTCATCCGCATAGTCGACATGTCCGCCGAGCTTCTCGATCAGAGTGTTTGCAGCAGCAGAATCCTCCGCGCGAAACACGGCGATGCGGTAGCGCTGCCGGTCGGCCTGCTTCTTGACGATCGGTCTGCCGAGGAGCCAAGTGAGATCGTCGGAGAGCTTGTAGGCGGGATGATGAAGACCGGTCCAGCGAATTTCGGATTTGCGCACCGTCGCCGATTTGAATTGCGCAGGCGTGCCGCGCACTAAATACGCGTTGTCGGGAATGTAGTGGATCGTCTGAAGGCCGGCGGCGCGCAAGTTCTCGAGCCAGGCATCGCGAACCGGTCCGTGGAACTGGACGAGGTAATAGCGCGGCTCGTTGCCGGTGTCATGATCCTGGAAGCGGGCCGGCAGTCCCGGATCGCCGCTCGCGGGATCGAAACGGAACGGGCCGAGTCCGATCTTTTCTTCGACAGGCTCCGCATCGAGACCCGCGTCGAGCGCGTGCTGCAGACCGTGATCGGGAACGCGCACGAGGACAAAGGAACCGTAGTCCTCTTCGATCGTGCCCATCTGCCGCGCCGTCGCACGATCGGCTTCGCTGCGAATCGTCACGCGAACTCGTGACGCGGACGGATGGAGCTCTTTCTCCTGCGCCGCGATGGTGGCGGCGAGAACGACTGCAACGAATCCAACGAGAAACGATCGAAAAGAATGGAACACGGACCCACCGTTTTTCCGGCTCAATGGCGCTTGTTGTCGTGAAGCTCGGACGGACATCCATCCTAACAGAGTTGCAGGCGTCGCCGCGGTGACGCGCACTGAAGTAAACTCTCCGCATGGGTCTGACTTCTTTGATTTGGTTTCTGCTCATTGGTCTGATCGCCGGATGGCTTGCGGGACAAGTCATGAAGGGCGGCGGTTACGGCATCATCGGCGACATGATCGTCGGCGTGATCGGCGCGCTCATCGGCGGCTGGCTGTTCGGTCAGCTGGGGATCGCGGCAGGAGGATTGCTCGGCTCGATCATTACCGCCTTCGTCGGAGCCGTGATTCTGATTTTCCTGTTGCGCGTGATTCGGCGGGCGTAGCCCCATGCCTCAAAGCGGCGAGGAATTGAGCGCTTACCGCGTCACGATCCCCGCCACTTCTTCCGGCACTTCCTCTGCCACCTCTTCTTCGACGTGCTCCTTCTTCTGCAGCTTGTCCATGTACACGTAGAACACCGGCGTGACATAGAGCGTGAGCATTTGCGAGAAGAGGAGGCCGCCGACGACTGCGAGTCCGAGGGGGCGGCGCGATTCGGCGCCGGCGCCGAGGCCTAACGCGATCGGGAGGGTGCCCATGAGCGCGGCCATCGTCGTCATCATGATCGGGCGGAAGCGGACGAGACACGCGTCGTAGATCGCGCGCTCGGCGGTGACGCCCGACTTCTGCGTTTCGATCGCGAAGTCGACCATCATGATGCCGTTCTTCTTCACGAGGCCGACGAGCATGATCACACCGACGAATGCGTAGATCGAGAGATCGACTTTGAACACGAGCAGCGTGAGGAGCGCGCCGAAGCCCGCGAACGGGAGCGCCGACAGAATCGTGAGCGGATGGATGAAGCTCTCGTACAGGATGCCGAGGACCATGTAGATCACGGCGATGGCCATGATCAGCAACAATCCGAGTCCCTGCATCGACGATTGGAACGCCTGCGCGGTCCCCTGGAACGACGTCGTAATGGACGCCGGCAGCGTCGAGCGCGCGGCTTGATTGATCTGATTGACCGCGTCGCCGAGGGAAACGCCGGGCTTGAGGTTGAACGAGATCGTGACCGACGGCGTCTGGCCGGAGTGATTGACGGTCAGCGGTCCGACGGTCGCCGTCACCTTCGCGAACGCGGACAGCGGCACGAGCTCGCCGGACCCGGCGCGCACGTACAACAGCGCCAGCTCGCTCGGATCCATCTGATACTTCGGATCGACTTCCATCACCACCTGATAGCTGTTCGTCGGCGCATAGATCGTCGACACCTGGCGCGTCGCGTACGCGGAGAAGAGCGCGTCTTCGACTTGCTGCGCGGTCAATCCGTACGACGCTGCGCGGTCGCGATCGATGTCGACGCTCACCTGCGGATTGCGAATCTGGAGGTCGGTCGTCACGTCGACGAAGCCCGGCAGCGCGCGCATCTTGTCGAGCATCTTCGTCGACGAGTCGTACAGCACCTGCGTGTCAGGGCCTTGCATCGTGTATTGATAGAGACCCTGCGAACTGCGCCCGCCGAGGCGGATGGGCGGAGGATTCTGCAACGAAGCGCGAATGCCCGCGATCCTGCTGACCTTCGGGCGCATCTGCGTGATGAGCTCGTCCGCCGAATACTTGCGCTCTTTGCGCGGAATGAGGCGCATCGAGACGATGCCGCTGTTCGCTCCGCGGATCGCGGAAAAGTACGTTGCGACGTTCGGGTCTTTCGCGACGACGTCCATCACTTCCAGCTGGTGCCGCACCATCTCGTTGAATGAGATACCCTGCGCGGCTTCGATCTGAATCAGGATCTGTCCCTGATCTTCGCTCGGCAGGAAGCCTTTCGGAATCTTCACGAACAGAAATCCGGTCGCGATGAGGATCGCCAGCGACGCCATCAGCGTCGCGAACTTGTGCCGCAGCACGAAGCGGAGTCCCGCCGCGTAGACGGCGAGCATCTTCTCGAAGAACATCTCCGTCGCTTCGTACAGCTTGTTGTGCCGCCCGTGGTGCGGGCGGATGAAGCGCGCGGCGAGCATCGGCGTGAGCGTGAGCGAGACGAAGCCGGAGACGAGAATCGATGCGCCGATCGTGACGGCGAATTCGTGGAACAGGCGCCCGAGAATGCCGCCCATGAAGAGAATCGGGATGAAGACCGCGGCCAGCGAGACCGTCATCGACAAAATCGTGAAGCCGATCTCTTTCGATCCGCGCAGCGCGGCCTGGAACGGCTTCTCGCCGCGCTCCATGTGCCGCACGATGTTCTCGAGCATGACGATCGCGTCGTCGACAACGAAGCCGACCGAGAGCGTGAGCGCCATGAGAGAAAGGTTGTCGAGCGAATAGTCGAGCAGATACATCACCGCGAACGTACCGACGATCGACATCGGCAGCGCGAGACTCGGGATCACCGTCGCGGAGACATTTCGCAGGAAGAGGAAGATGACGAGGATGACGAGGAACAGCGTGAGCAGCAGCGTGAACTTGACGTCGTTCACCGACTCGCGGATCGACTCGGCGCGATCGCGGTGGATGTCGAGCGTCACCGACGCCGGCAGTTCCTGGCGGAACTTCGGCAGCAGCGCGCGAATCGAGTCCGACACCTGCACGACGTTCGTACCGGGCTGTTTCTGCACCGCGAGAATGAGCCCGCGCTTTCCGCGGAACCAGGCCGCGGTCTTGTCGTTCTCGACGCTGTCGAACACGCGCCCGAGATCGTTGAGGCGGATGGGCGCGCCGTTGCGGTACGCGACCGTGATCGGACGGTAGTCGTCCGCTTTGAGCAGCTGTCCGTTCGCGACGATCGTCGCGGCTTGATGCGGCGTGTTGAGCACGCCGGTCGGCAGATTCACGTTGCTCGCGCGGATCGCGCTCACGACTTCGTCGATGCCGACTCCGCGCGTGGCGAGCTGCTGCGGATCGAGCTGCACGCGCACCGCGTACTTTTGCGCGCCGAAGACGTTGACCTGCGCGACGCCCGGAATCGTCGAGAGGCGCTGCGCCATCATCGTCTCGCCGTATTCGTCGAGCTCGTACAACGGCATCGTCTCGGAGTGCAGCGCGAGGTAGAACACCGGCTGGTCCGCGGGATTGACTTTGTTGTACGACGGCGGACTCGGCATGTTCGGCGGCAGCTGCCGCTGCGCCGCTGCGATCGCGCTCTGCACGTCCTGCGCGGCCGCGTCGATGTCGCGCGAGAGGTTGAACTGCAGCGTGATCGAGGTCGAGCCGAGACTCGACGCCGAGGTCATCGAGTCGAGGCCGGCGATCGTCGAGAACTGCCGCTCCAGCGGAGTCGCGACCGCGGACGCCATCGTCTCCGGCGACGCGCCGGGAAGACCGGCGTTGACCTGGATCGTCGGGAAGTCGACGTTCGGCAAGTCGCTCACCGGCAGCTGGCGGTACGCCATCACGCCGAAGAGAAGGATGGCGATCATGATCAACGTGGTCATGACCGGACGGCGGATGAAGATTTCGGAAATGTTCATGCTTTGGATGGCAGATGGCGGATGGCGGATGGCGGAGGCAGTTTTCGTTTCTGCCATCCGCCATCTGCCATCTGCCATCTAGCCTTTGATCTCATGATCCGGAGCGCGGAGCCATCTGCCCTCTATCCCTTGATCTCGATCTTGCTCTTAGGTGTAAGTCGCAATTGACCGTCTGTCACTACGACCTCCCCCACAGCAAGGCCTTTGTCGACGATCGTGTCCTGTCCGATGGTACGGAAAACGGCGATCGGGCGCATCTCGACGGCGTTGCCGTTCACGACGTAAACGTACTGCCCCTTCTGTCCGACTTGCACGGCGCGTGCGGGAACGACGATCGCGTCGTCGCGCTCCGCCACTTTCATCGCGACGGTGACGAACTGTCCGGGCCACAAAGAACGGTCGCGATTCGGGAACGTCGCTTTCAGCGCGATCGTGCCGGTCCGCGGATCGACCGCGTTGTCGATGAATGACAGCGTGCCGCGTGCCTGACCAGCGTGCACTTCGGTGTTCGTCGTGACGCTGGTGTGAATCGTCGCGAGCTGGTCCTGCGGGATGGAGAACTGCACGCGCACCGGCTCGATCTGATTGATGACTACAAGCGGCGTCGTGTCGTTCGCCTTCACGAGATTGCCGGCGTAGACCTTGAGTCCGCCGGTGCGTCCCGTGATCGGCGAGCGGATCTCGCAGTACGAAAGCTGCAGCCGCGCGTTCTCCGCCGCCGCCCGGTCCGCCGCCGCCACCGCCCGAGCCGCCTCGGCCGCCGACACGATGCGGCTGTACTCTTCTTTCGTCACGTAGTCTTTCTTGACGAGGTCGTCGTAGCGCGCCTGCTGCGACTCCGCGTTGCGCAGCAGCGCTTCGTCGCGCGCGAGGTTCGCCTGCGCCTGCTGCAGCGTGGCCTGATACGGACGCGGATCGATCGTGAAGAGCATCTGCCCCCGCGCGACATCATCGCCTTCCTTGAACCAGACGCGCATCAGCTGACCGCCGGCGAGCGCGCGTATTTCCACGGTCGAGAGCGGCTGCACATTGCCGATCGCCTCGATCTCCAGCGGCACGTTTTTCTTCACGACCTGCGCGACGGTAACGGGCACGGTCTCGTCGCGAGGCTTTTCGGTTTTTTCGGCGCAAGCCAGTGAGCCGAGGACGAGAATCGCCAAAGCACTCGAACGCAGAACGCAGAACGCAGAACGTAGAACGTAGAAATCACGTCCGCCCCATTTCTTCATTCTTCGTTCTGCGTTCTGCGTTCTGCGTTCTGCTCTTCTCATCGATTCAGCCTTCCTGTGTCGTGCGCGAGCTGCGCTACGGCGAGAAACCAGTCGGTACGGGCTTGAACTTCCTGCGCGCGCGCATCCTGCAGTGCGGCCTCGGCAGTCAGAACATCGAGGATCGTGCCGATGCCTTCTCGATATCGTGCGCGCGCGACGTCCGCCGATTGTTGCGCGCTGGTGAGCAAATCGCGACTTGTTGTCAGCCGCTGCTTCGCCGTGCGCAACGCGTAATAGCTCGTCCACACATCGAGCGAGACCTGCTGCGAGAGATCGCGCAGCTCTTCGCGCGCGAGCTCCGCCTCGATCTCGGCCTGGCGGATGTCGTACGTGTTGCGATATCCGGTGAAGAGCGGGAAACGCAGGCCGACGATCGCGGAGTGCGGCGTCGTGTGATCGCCGTTGCTGAAGAAGTTGATGCCGGTCGACGCGGATGCGGTGACGGCCGGCAATCCTTCTGATCGCACCTCGCGAATGCGCGCGCCCGCGCGTTCCGCAGCGGCGCGCGCGGCCGCTAGCTCAGGACGCTGTTGCTGCGCGATCGTGATCAGCTCATCGACGGCACCGCTGATCTCTTCCGTCGGAATCTCGCTCGGCAATTCGCCGAGGGAAAAGTTCGTCGTCGGCGCGATGCCCATCGCGGTCGCCAGCGCGCCTTCGATCGCGTGCAGGTTTCCTTCGATCGTGTCGTAGGTCAGCTGCGCCTGCGACAGCGCGGTGCGCGCCTGCAGCACATCCGCAATCGTTGCCACTCCCGCGTTGTGCCTTGCCTCGGCCGCATCGAGCGTCGTGCGCCGCGCATCGAGCGTCACCTTCTGCGCCGCGAGCAACGCCTTCGCGTCGAGATATTGATAGTAGGCCTGCTCGACGCGCAGGATCACGTCCTGGATCACTTGATTGTGCAGAAAGTCGGCGGCGATCAGCGTCTGCCGCGCCTGCTCGACGCGCGCGCCGCGTCCGCCGAAATCGAAGAGCAGATACGTCAGCGCGACCGAGGGACCGAAGGAGAAGTGCGAGGTGTTCGTGTGGGCGAGCGATGCGTTCACGTCTACGTTCGGCAAGTACGCGGACCGCTCGCTGCCGAGGCCGGCTTCGGCGGAACGCGCGCGCAGCCAGGCCTCGCGCGTCTGCGGATTGTTCTCCAGCGCGACGTCGATGATGCGCTCGAGCGTGATCGGCGATGAATCGGCGGTGAACGCCGCCGGCGCGGGGGTCTCGATCTTCTGCGTGACCGTCGGAGTCCACGGCTTCGCCGGCGTCTCCGACGTCTTCACGTCCGGCGCGACGACCGAGCGGCATCCGATCATCATGAGCAGCGCGACCAGCGCGCAAACACGACTCATAAGCACCCGATAACTCATGAAAACGGTTTCGGCTTCCGGAAACGGTGAACGAAGGTTAACAGTGTTCACTTCGATTGTGCTGGACGGGCGGCTTCGGGGTGCTCGGCGATGATGCGCGTGCGCAGCGCAGACGACCACTGGCAGAGCGCGCCGCGGTCGGCGTCGGTGAGCTTCGCGTGCGCGTGCAGCGGTAGATACGACTTGAGCGGCATCTTCCGCTCCTTCACCTGATCGCAGATCTCCTCGAGCTTGCGCGCCTTGCGCCGCGGCTTGAAGTCCGCCCATTCGTCGAAGTTCAGCTCCTTGCGTCCCTTCTTCACATGGTCCGCGAGCCACCACGACACCGGCGAGATCCGGTTGTACCACGGCCACACCGTGCGATTCGAGTGACAGTCGTCGCACGAGCGATGAAGAATCGTGCGCACCTCCGGCGGGACAGACTCGACGTGATACAGCGTCTTCGTCTCATCGACGCGCGGCACGACGATCGACGGACGGAAAAACTGCGCGACGATGAAAAGGACGAGGAGAACGAGAAGAACCCGCGTCAACCACTTCATGGGCGCGGGAGTGTAGCAAGCCTCACGGTCTCCTGGCCTCCAAGCCTCCAAGAAAACCTCGGAGGCCGGGAGGCTTGGAGGCTCAGAGGCTAATCCCTCCGCGTGTCCGCGTAATCGATCCGCACCGCGTCGAAGTACCCCGTGCGCGTCCACTCGCCGTCGACTTCGAGATAGTCGCCGACTTTCAGCTCGCCGAGGCCGCGGTCGTTGCCGCGGCGGACGGTGACGGGACTGTCGTTGCCTTCGGCGATGATCACGAACGTGCCGTGGCGATCGTCGACGCTGTCGACTTTCCCGCGCACGGTTCCGTACTTGAACTTCAGATCATCGTGCCGCCCGTACGACGCTGCGTCGCGATAGCAATCGAAGCAGTAGTAGTCGTAGTAGCCGCGACGGTTGTAGTAGCCGCCGAAATTCACCGGCATCCCGATCTGCAGCACGAGCTGGCGAAAGCGCGAGGCCGGCACGAAGAACGGATAGCGCGCGCCGTCGATCCAGATGCGATAGCCGCCGCGATACGCCTTCATCTGCGAAATCGATCCGTGCGCGTAATACGGCTGGCGTTTGTCGCCGGCGAACGCGGACGCGGCGATCACCAAAAGTGCTGCGAGGACGAACTTCCGAAGCATGACCTGACCTCCTGCAAATCCCATTATTGGGACGAACGGTTTAACGTTCCGTGACGCTTCTCACGCCTTCCTTCCGTTACTATCCGCGCCCATGCGCAGACTCAGCATCATTCTCGCCATTCTCGCCGCCACGTCACTTTCCGCACAAACTGCCGACGAGATCATTGCCAAGTACATCCAAACCGTCGGCGGCATGGATCGAATCCAGGCCGTCAAAACGCTGCGCCGCACCGGCAAATTCACGGGCGGCGGCGGATTCGAAGCACCGGTCGTCGAGCTCAATAAACGCCCGAACAAAGTGCGTCAGGAAATCACGATTCAGGGACTGAGCGGCGCCACCACCTACGACGGCAGCACCGGCTGGAAGCTGGAGCCGTGGGAGGGCAAGAAGGACATCGAGTCCCTCGGCGAAGAAGAGCTGAAGGGCATCATCGAAGACTCCGACTTCGATGGTCCACTCGTGAACTATCAGGCGAAGGGCAACAAGGTCGAGTACGTCGGCATGGAGCCGGTCGACGGCACCGACACCTACAAGCTGAGAGTCACGCTCGCCAACGGCGACGTCCGCAACTACTACATGGACGCCGACTACTACGTGCCGATCAAGATCGACACGAAGCGCATGGTGCGCGGCGCCGAGCGCGAGTACGAGACGACCCTCGGCGACTACAAACAAGTCGGCGGCTGGTATCTCCCCCACTCCGTGCAGACGAACGCGAAGGGAAGTCAGAATCGCGCGACGACGACCTACGACACGATCGAAGCGAACATCGATCTGAATGACACGCTCTTCGCGAAGCCTGCCGACGCGAAAGCTGCGTTCGCAATCCAGCTTCCGAAGGTGACTCCCGAACAAGCGTCATCCGCGCCTCCCGCCGCCGCCGATCGCCCGATCAAAGTCGACTCCGACACGATCTCCGGCCTCGGCGCGCGCAACATCGGATCGGCGGCGATGTCCGGACGCATCTCCGACATCGAGGCCGTGCACGAGAAAGGACGCCTCACCGTCTACATCGGCTCCGCGAGCGGCGGCGTGTGGAAGTCGGTCAACGGCGGCACGACGTACAAGCCGGTCTTCGACAAAGCAGGCACGCAGTCGATCGGCGCGATCGCCATCGACCCGAAAAATCCGCGCACCGTCTGGGTCGGCACCGGCGAGTCGTGGACGCGCAACAGCGTGTCGATGGGCGACGGCATCTACAAATCCACCGACGGCGGCGACAACTGGACGAACGTCGGTCTGCCGAATTCGGAGCGCATCTCGAAGATCGCCATCGATCCGGCCGACACGAACACCGTCTACGTCTGCGTTCCCGGAAAACTCTGGAGCGACAGCACGGACCGCGGCGTCTACAAGACGGCCGACGGCGGCAAGACGTGGTCGCTCATTCTGAAAGGCGGGAACGCGTCGACCGGCTGCTCGATGCTCTCGCTCGACGCGAAGAATCCGAAGACGCTCTTCGCCGGACTGTGGGACTTCCGCAGAAAAGGATGGACGTTCCGCAGCGGCGGCGACGGTCCCGACAAGCCGAGCGGCAGCGGTCTTTACAAGTCGACCGACGGCGGTGCGACATGGAATGAGCTCGACTCGAAGTCGGCGAGCGGATTGCCGGCCAAGCCGTGGGGCCGCGTCGCCGTCACCGTCGCGCCGTCCAATTCGAACGTCGTCTACGCGCTCGTCGAAGCGGTTCCGCCGAAAAACGCGCTCTATCGCTCCGACGACGGCGGCAAGACGTGGTCGCTGCTGGATCGCAGTCAGATGATGATCTGGCGTCCCTTCTACTTCGCGAACCTGATCGTCGATCCGAAAGACGAGAACAAGATCTACAAGCCGGGCGGCGGCTTCATCGCCTCGAACGACGGCGGCAAGACGTTCAGCGACATCAGCGGCGGCGCGCACGGCGACTTCCACGACGTCTGGATCGATCCGGAGAAGACCGACAACCTGATCGTCGGCGACGACGGCGGCGTCTGGTATTCGTACGACGGCGGCAATCGCTGGTGGAAGGCGGACAACCTCCCAGTCTCGCAGTTCTACCACGTGAGCGTCGACATGGACATGCCGTATCACGTGTACGGCGGGCTGCAGGACAACAGCTCCTGGGTCGGCGACTCGGAGTATCCCGGTGGCATCACCAGCAGCCGCTGGGAAAACATGTTCGGCGGCGACGGATTCTGGATGTTCGCCGATCCGAGCGACAACGACTACATCTATGCCGAATCGCAGGGCGGCTACATCGGACGCGTCAACCGCAAGATGCACGAGGCGCGGCAGATCCAGCCGCTTCCCGGCTACAAAGAAGGCAAGCTGCGCTTCAACTGGAACACGCCGATCCACATCAGCCCGAATCAAAAAGGCACGATCTACCTCGGCTCACAATTCCTCTTCCGCTCCCGCGACCACGGCACGACGTGGGAGCGCATCTCGCCCGATCTCTCGACGAAGGATCCGGCCAAGCAGATGCAGGAACAGTCCGGCGGCGTGACCGTCGACAACTCCTCGGCGGAAATGCACACGACGATCTTCGCGATCGCGGAGTCGCCGAAGAACGGCGACGTGATCTGGGCCGGCACCGACGACGGCAATCTGCAGGTCACGCGCGACGGCGGCAAGACGTGGACGAACGTCGTCGGCAACATCAGCGGCCTGCCGAAGAATGCGTGGGTGTCGTACGTCGACGCGAGTCCGTACGATGAAGGGACGCTCTTCGCGACCTTCGACCTGCACACGTTCGGCGACATGCATCCGTACGCCTACAAGACGACCGACTTCGGAAAATCGTGGACGCCGTTGATCGCGAGCGACGCGCCGGTCAAAGGCTACGCGCACGTCATCAAGCAGGATCTCCGGAATCCCGATCTCCTCTTCCTCGGCACGGAGCTCGGTCTCTGGGTCTCGCTCGACGGCGGCAGGCAGTGGGCGCAGTACAAAGGCGGCGACCTGCCGAATGTCGCGGTGCGCGACCTCGCGATTCATCCGCGCGACAACGATCTCGTCATCGCCACGCACGGCCGGGGAATCTGGATCGTCGACGACATCACGCCGCTGCGGGCGCTGACGCCCGGCGTGCTCGCAAAAGACGTCGTGTTCCTCCAGACCGCGCCGGTCGAACAGAAACTCTCCTCGTTCGGCGGATGGGTCAACGGCGACGCGGCCTTCGAAGGGGCGAACGCGCCGCAGGATGCGGTGATCACGTACTACCAGCGCCGCCGCCACATCTTCGGCGACATGAAGATGGAAGTCGCCGGCGCCGACGGCAAGACGATCAGCAGCGTGCCGACGAGCAAGCGCCGCGGACTCTCGCGCGCTCTCTGGTCGATGCGCCTCTCCGCGCCGACCGTGCCGCCCGCCGCGAGCGCGGACTTCGGCGCCGCACGCGGACCGCGCGTGCTGCCCGGAACGTACACCGTGCGTTTGTCGAAGGCGGGCACGACGTACGCGACACCGATGGAGATCGTTCAGGACCCGCGCTCCAAACACTCCCTCGCCGATCGCAAGGCGCAGTTCGATCTGGCGATGAAGCTCCGCGATGAGTTGGGCACCATGAGCGCCGCGGTCGAGCGCATCAACGACGTCCGCCTCGCACTCGACGACCGCGCATCGAAACTGCCGGCCGCCGACGCACTGACGAAGAACCTGCGCAGCGCATCGTCGCAAGTCGACGAGCTCCGCAAGCGCATCGTCGCGACCAAAGAAGGCGGCATGATCACCGGCGAAGAACGCCTCCGCGAATTCCTGACCACGCTCTACGGCAACGTCCTCTTCTACGACGGCGCCCCGACGCAGGACCAGATGCAACGCGCCGACGCCATCGCCCGCGAGCTCGCCGACGTCACCCACGACTTCGACGCCTGGAGCGCGAAAGAGCTCCCGTCGATCAACACCGCCCTCGCGAAAAAGAAACTCGATCCCATCAAGCCGATCACCGTCGCCGAGGCGCTCACGCGCCTCCGCGCGGGCGGCGGCGGTGAGGGGGCGGAGGCGGCGCGGGAGAGATTATTCGAGAGGAACTAACAAACCCGCGCCCGCGCCCGTGTCCGCTTCCGCGCCCCGGGGCGGGAGGCGAGCGAAGCGACTGCGTTCCCCCGCCCCGGGCGCGGAAGCGGGCACGGGCTCGGGTGCGGGATTAGTGCGCGCGGTCACAGCTGCGTAGGGCGCGGGGATCGATCATTGCGTCAGCAATGACGTTCCTCGCGCTCATCGCCGCCGCCGCGATCACGATCCCCAACCCAATCCTCTTCGTCACGCAGGTCCCGATTCCCGGCGACTTCACGACCGTCGCGTCGACGTTCGGCAATCAAAACGGGCAGATCGACTCAGCGCCGCGCGGCGGCGATCTCTGGATCATCTATCCCGACGGCGTCGTGAAAAATCTCACGCGCACCGCGGGCTTCGGCAACGACGGGATGCAGTCGGACAAAGCGATCGCGGTGCGCGAGCCGTGCGTGCATTGGAGTGGCACGAAGGCGCTCTTCTCGATGGTCATCGGCGCGCCGAAGCAATATCAATGGAACGAGTACTACTGGCAGATCTACGAGATCACCGGCCTCGGCGAAAACGAGACGCCGGTCATCCGTAAGATTCCGAATCAGCCCGCGAGCTACAACAATGTCAGCCCGTTCTACGGCACCGGCGATCGCATCCTCTTCACGTCCGATCGTCCGCGAAGCGGCGAGCGTCATCTCTATCCGCAACTCGATGAATACGAAGAAGCGCCGACCGTGACGGGGCTCTGGAGCCTCGATCCGAACACGGGCGACCTGCGCATGCTCAACCACGCGCCGTCCGGCGTCTTCTCGCCGTTCGTCGACAGCTACGGGCGCATCGTCTTCACGCGCTGGGACCACCTGCAGCGCGATCAGCAGGCCGACACCGACAACGTCGAGGGCAATGTCTACGGGACGTTCGACTACGCGGACGAAAGCGCGGGCGCCGCGAAGACGACGCAGCGTGTCGAAGTGTTTCCCGAGCCGCGCAGCACGCAGGGAAAAGTCGAGGGATTCACGATCAATCACTTTTTCCCGTGGGAGATCAACGAGGACGGGACGGCCGAGGAGACGCTGAATCACGTCGGAAGACACGAGCTGCACGGCTACTTCGATCGCAGCTTCAACGACGACGGCGCGCTGCGCGAGTTCATCGCCGTCAACAGCGGACGGATGAACCAGCACGACATCAACAACTTCCTCCAGATCCGCGAAGACCCGACCCGTCCCGGCCGCTACCTCGGCACCGACGCGCCGGAGTTCTACACCCACGCGTCGGGACAGCTCGTGCGCCTCGATGCGGAGCCGTCGCGTCCCGCCGATCAGATCCAGGTCGAGTACCTCACGTCGCGCCAGAACACGAACGGTCATTACCGCGATCCGCTGCCGCTGTCGGACGGCACGCTCCTTGTCGTGCACGCGCCGGAAACGCGCAACGAACAGAACGAAGGAACGCGCGCGATGCCGGCGTCGCGCTACGCGTTCCGCATCAAGACGCTGAACGGCGAGACGCTCACCGGCGGCCTTAAAGCGACCGTCCAGTACTGGGATCCCGACGTGCTCGTGTCCTGGAGCGGCGACTTGTGGGAGCTGACGCCGGTCGAAGTGCGCGCGCGCCCGAAACCGCTCGCGCGCGTCGCGACACTCGAAGAGCCCGAGCTGCGGATCTTCCGCGAAGAAGGCGTCGATCCCGCCGCATTCAAAGCCGACATCGCATCGAAGAACGTCGCGCTCATCGTCAGCCGCAACGTCACGACGCGCGATGCCGCCGACAAACAACAGCCGTTCAACCTCCGCGTCGAAGGCACGTCGCCTTCGGCTTCATCGACGAAACAGTACGCCGTCGCCAACATGCAGTTCTACGAAGCGCAACAAGTGCGCGGCGTCGGCGGCGTCACTAATCCCCGCCCCGGGCGCCGCGTCCTCGCGCGCAATTCGTCGTCGACGAAAATTGCGGCCGACGGCTCCGTCGCCGCCCTCGTCCCCGCCCGCCGCGCGATGAGCTGGCAGACGACCGACGCGAGCGGCGCGCCCGTCGTGCGCGAGCGCTACTGGCTCACGTTCCAACCCGGCGAAGTCCGCGTCTGCGGCTCCTGCCACGGCGTCAACTCCCATGACCAACTCGGCCGCACACCGCCGCAGAACTCTCCCGAAGCGCTGCGCGCGATTTTGAAAACGTGGAAGGCGGGACAGCCGAAGGTTGGAAAGCGGCGATCGGTGCGGCAGTAAACTGGCGCCGGACTTCGCCATACGTTACGACTGCCCGGCGGATGGACAAAAATTCCGATGTCATGAAACGTTTCCGCGGATCCTTTCACTACTAAGTGAAGGATGCCATGCGCAGGTAGGGAATCGGCGGCCGCTGTCACTCCTAAAGTAAGCCACACACTGGATGAGGAGGGATCATGTCCAAAGCCGAGCGACCGGGGATGGTCGGTTGGTACGACCCTGACCAGCTCGCGCGCACCGGCGTCGATGTGGCGATTTCCACGATCTTCGGCCGCGAATCCGATTTTCGCGCGCTCGAAGCGTTCACCACGCCGCAGGGCTCGTTCTTTCAGTGCTGCACGTGCAAGCCTGGCGAGCCGGCATGGATCGACTACGTCGGCGACACTGGCGACGGGTGGAACTCGACGTACAGCGTCGCTTACTGGCTTGCTCAGCCGAAGCTGACAGTCGCCACGAGCGACGGGGCGGCGGGCGAAACCACCCACACCGGACAGGTTCTCCTCTTTGGCGGCGACCAGGTGTATCCGACCGCGAACCGCGCTTCGTATGAGGAGCGTCTCGTGACGCCTTACAAGAGCGCGCGGGAACGATCCGACGAGCCATACCCGGAGGTCTACGCCATCCCCGGAAACCATGACTGGTACGACAACCTCGTCAGCTTCACCCGCCTTTTTTGCAGCAAAGAATGGTTCGCCGGCTGGCGCACGCGTCAGAAGCGCAGCTATTTCGCGCTGAAACTTCCGTACGGCTGGTGGTTGGTCGGCACGGACATCCAGCTTGGCTCGGATATCGATTTCGCGCAACTCGATTACTTCAAAGAAGCGGCGAAAGCGATGCAGCCCAACGACCGCATCATTCTCTGCACTGCCGAGCCTCATTGGATCTATGCGCACCTATATCGCAAGACCGAACCGCATTACTATAATGAGAAGACGCTCGCCTTTCTCGAAAGCGAGAAAGTCTTCGGCGATCGCATTCAGATCTTTCTTGCCGGAGACCTGCATCATTACCGCCGCCACGAGGGAGAGGACAAGCGTCAGAAGATCACCTCGGGCGGCGGCGGCGCATTCCTGCATCCGACCCACGGTCCGCAGGTCGAGGAGCTCCATCAGGATCTGCTCGAACAATCGGATGACGGCTCTCCGCCGGTAACGCGTCACAGCACATACACGCGCCGCGCGAGCTACCCCGATGCGAAAACCTCGCGCAACCTGGCCTGGCAGAACCTGCTCTTTCCATTTCGGAACGCGAAATTCGGCAAGCTGATCGCGTCACTCTACGTGCTCGTGGCCTGGACGATTCTGAACGATGTCTCACGGGAAAAGACGCTGCTGCATGCTCTCGGACAAGCGCTCAGCAATACGGTACGCGCGCCATCTGCGACATTCACGGTCGTGCTCCTCCTTCTCGCATTCGTGTTCTTCACCGACACGCATTTCCTGCTCTTCCGCTGGCTGGGCGGAGGCTTCCACGCATTGTTGCATCTCAGCGCGATCTTTTTTATCGGCTGGGGGTCGGCGCTGTTGACCATTTGGCTCTATCCGCAGCTCGCGTATCACCACACGCAACACATGATCGCCACCGGCATCGTCATCTGGTTCGCCGGCTGGCTGGTGGGCTCGTTGATTTTCGGTGTTTACCTGCTCCTCGCACTGAATGTCTTTCGTCGCCATACCAATGAAGCCTTCTCGTCATTGAAGATCGAGGACTATAAGAATTTTCTCCGCTTCCGTCTCGATCCCGACGGGACGATGACCATTTTCCCAATCGGGGTCGAGAAGGTTGCCAGAAAGTGGAAAACCTCATCTGCCGCCGCGGGGCCGAAATACGATCCCGACGGCGATTACACGAAACCCTTCCTCATCGAGGAACCAATCATCATCCGGCCGGACGATCTCCGCCGTCCGCCGCACAATGAAGGTGATGCGCCATGATCTGGGACTACATCATCATCGGCAGTGGCTTCGGCGGTTCGATTACGGCCTGTCGTCTGGCGGAAAAGAATCAGCGCGTGCTCGTCCTCGAGCGCGGCCGGCGGTGGGTGGAAAAAGACGATTTCCCGATCACAGAGCCGTGGATTTTCGATCACAAGCATCCGGAAAAGCACAACGGCTGGATCGATTTCCGGTTTTTCAGAAAGATGAGCGTGATCCAGGGCGCCGGCATTGGCGGCGGATCGCTCATCTACGCGAATATCTCGGTCGAGGCGCGGCCCGAGGTTTTCAAAAATGGCTGGCCAGCAGAAATCTCATACTGCGAGCTCAAGCCATATTACGACAAAGTCGCCAAGTTCATGAATGTGCAACGGGTGCCGGAAAACCAGGTGCCGGAGCGCTTCAGACTCATGAAGCGTGCGGCTGACGCCACTGGATACGGTGACCGCTTTCGCGGGGTGGATCTCTGCGTCGAGTTCAATCCGAATCTCGACATCACGAAAACCGTCGACGCATCCGACGATGAGCTGATGGCGTTGTCGAAGGCCTCCAGAACGGTCAATCAGCACGGTGTCGAAATCGGCAGCTGCGTCCATTGCGGCAACTGCGACATTGGATGCACGTATCACGCGAAGAGCACGCTGGAGAAGAACTACATTCCAGTCGCCGAGCGGGCCGGCGCCGAGTTCCGGCCGCTGCATCTTGTGCGAACGATCGAACCGCAGAACGGCGGTTATCTGGTTCGTTTCGAACGGCTCGTCGACGGCGAGCGTAAGCCGGGCAGCGAAACCGCACGCAATGTCATTGTGGCCGCCGGCTCTCTCGGATCGACAGAGCTGCTCCTCCGCTGCCGCGACCAGTACAAAACCCTGCCGCACATCAGCCGCTTTCTCGGCCACAATTGGACCTCCAACGGCGACTTCCTAACTCCTGCGTTTTATGACGATGCCCACAAACCATATCCACATCGCGGCCCGACGATCACCTCGATCATCGATTTCGGCGACGGCGTATATAAAGGGCAGAAATTCTGGGTCCAGGATGGAGGCTATCCGAATATCCTGCTTAATTACCTGAACCGTTTCGAAAAGAAGCGCGCGCGCGCCCTGGCTACATTACTGGAGAACCGCTTCGACGACAACGTGATGCCGTGGTTCGCGCAAGGCGTCGACGCCGGCGACGGGCTGCTTCACCTCCGCCGCAGCTGGCTCCCCCCCTGGCGCAAAGAGCTTCATCTTGATTGGGACACCAAGACGAATGCCCCATTATTCGACGCCATTTTCGAGATGCATCACCTGCTGTCGAAGAAGACCGGCGGTACGCCGCACGATTCGCCGTTCTGGAAGTTTCTTCGTTGGGCGGTCACACCCCATCCGCTTGGCGGCTGCAATATGGGAACGTCGCCGGCAGACGGCGTCGTCAATCACAAGGGAGAAGTCTTCGGCTACAAGGGCCTTTATGTCGCCGACGGCTCGATCATCCCGGTGCCCATCGGCCGCAACCCAACGCGCACCATCGCCGCGCTCTCCGAGCGCATTGCCAAACTGATGCTGGAATAAGGAGACGACGATGAGTCCCAAACGTTCATTGATCCTGGCAGGCGGGGGAATCAAAGTCGCCTTTCAAGCGGGCGTCCTGCAGGTATGGTTGGATGAAGCTGGCTTAAAATTCGATCATGTCGACGCCGCAAGCGGCGGCGTATTCAACCTGGCCATGTTGTGTCAGGGCATGAACGGTACGGAAATCGCCGATGCCTGGCGGCGCACCGATCCGAAAGAGGGCATCAGCGTCAATGCCAAAGAATTGATCAAGCTTCTGTACGCGGAATCGCTGTTCACCATCGACGCCTATCGTAAGAACGTTTTTCCTGTCTGGGGCCTGGACTGGACGAAGATCCAGCAGTCGCAGCTCGAGGCCTCGTTCAACGTCTTCAACTTCAGCAGGAAAGAAGTGGAAGTGCTCGCGCCGGCACAGATGAACGAAGATTTTCTCGTCGCCTGCGTCTCCCTGCCGATGTGGTTTCCACCGGTGCGCATCAACGGACAGACGTACATCGACTCCGTGTACATGACCGACGCGAATATCGACGAGGCGATCCGCCGCGGTGCGGACGAACTGTGGGTGATCTGGACCGTTTCGGATAAAGACGAATGGCATCCCGGCTTCGTCGCCACGTATTTCCAGATCATCGAAACGAGCGCCGACGGCCATTACAAAGCGAGCCTGAAGCGGATCGCCGAGAACAATGCCGCGATCGCCGCCGGGCAGCGGGGCGAGTATGGCCGGCACATCGAGGTGAAGGAATTGAAGGCCGACGTGGCGCTGCATTATCTCGTCGACTTGAGCAAAGACCGGATGACCGAGGCCGTGAATCTGGGAGTGAAACGCGGGCGGGAATGGTGCCGGGAACAGGGCATTCCTTTGCCGAACGAAGGACACGATTATCCGGTCGACGTGCACGAGGCCCATACCACGCTCAGTTTCACGGAGACCATGAAGGGTCATGTCGGTTTCGGCGCTGCCGATTTCGAGAGCGGGGCCGCGCAGGGACGCAAAGACCATAATGACTTGAGCGTGCACCTCACCGTCATGGTCGACGGTGTGAACCGTTTCGTCACGCGCCCCGAGCACGACGCCACGATCACCGGCACGGTGTCGTGCAAGGCGCTCGGCGGCAAGCGCGAGGTGAGCGAGGGACACTTCAACCTCTTCGTCGACCAGACGAACGCGTCACAGAAGCGGATGCTCTACCGCCTCTTCTTCACCGACGCCAACGATCGCAAGCTCACGCTGACGGGATTCAAGGAAATTCGCGACGATCCCGGCTTCGATCTATGGAAAGACACGACCACGCTCTTTATGAATATCCTCGAAGGACATATCCCCGAGGGAGAGGATGCGGGAGCGACGCGCATTGCATCCGGAATCATCACTATCCACTTGTTCGACTTCCTCCATCAGCTCACGACGTTTCGCACCACCGGTCCGACGCTGGCCGACCGCGCCAGCGCGATGGCGCGATTCGGGAGACTCTTCCTCGGCAAACTGTGGGACGCCTATGGCCGCGGCGTCTTGAGCACGAGTCCCTTCTAACTGCGAGGAGCAAAGCACCATGAGCACCGACGATCCGGCACGAAAGGCGCGTCTCGAAAACTCGAAGGACATGATTCCCGTTCAGGGAACTGTGGACGTCGAGGTCCCCATCGACACGCTATGGGGAGCATTCACGCATGCCAACCTGTGGCCGGAGTGGAATCGCTGCTTTTTCTGGGTCAAGAACCGCGATCTCGTGGCCGGCCGGCAACTGGTGTGGGCGTTTCAGCCGATCAAGTGGTACTACCTGTACAAAATGTTCGCTACCGCGAAGATCGTCGAGCTCGAGCCGCAGCGCAAAGTGACATGGCAGGTCACGGTATTTCCCGGCATGTACGCGCGGCACACCTATCACGTGGAGCACCTCGGCGATGGCCGCACCCGTTTCGGTTCCTGGGAGCAGGCCATGGGCTGGGGCTTTCGCATCATCAAACGCTTCTGGATCACGCATTTCACCTTCGTCAAAGACGAGTCCTTGATCGGCGCGCGCCGCCTGGAAACGATCTACAAAAACGCCGGCAATCTCAGTGAAGCGGCCATACGCGGAGCGAAAGAGTGAAGCGCCGCATTGCCGCTGTCGTAATCCTTCTGCTCCTCGGCGCACTGGTCTCCGGCGGATGGTTTTATCGGCGGTATTTGCGGCTCGAGCACGATGATCTCGCGCCGAATATTCATGCGGTCCTCGGCGCGGGCGGCAATTCCGTCATTGTCCACGGTCATGGGCAGACGCTTCTCATCGATCCGAAGTTTCCGCCCGGCTCGGCGTGGCTGCGGCGATGGATGACCGGACACGGCGGACCGCCCACGATCATCGTCGATACGCATTATCACTATGATCATACGGACGGGAACCCTGAATATCCGAACGCGCGCATTGTGGCCCATCGCCTTGTGCCGGACTTGATGCGGCAGCGCGATGGCGCATTCTGGGCACAGCACCCGAACGCGATTCCAAAGACGCTCATCGACGACAGCGGCACGATCGACGTCGGCGGTCAGCAGGTAGCGCTCGTCCATCCGCCTCATGCACACACGCAAGGCGATCTCTGGGCGCTGGTCCGCTCCGGCGACAAAGAGATCGTCGCCACCGGCGATCTCGTCTTTCATACCTTCTATCCATTCTTCGACCTCGGTCCTGGCGGCGCGGACGTCAAGGGCACGATCACCGCCGTGCGCGGGATGACTGCCGCCCATCCGCACGCCGTCTTCGTTCCCGGACATGGTCCCTTGGCAACGGCGGAAGAGTTGAATCACTATGCCGATTACCTCACCGATCTGGATCGATCGGTCGCCAAAGCACGGCGCGACGGCTTGAGCGAAGATCAGGCCGTCAAGCATATCGATCTTTCGCGCTGGCACTTTTCCGTTCTGCCGTCATTCCACGACCGGCACCTCTGCTGGGCGACCGCTGCCAACAATATTCGCGCCGTGTACCGGCTTCAATCGGGCCGGGGCGATGCCGCCCATCCACCCTGCTCTCTCTGGAGATGATGATGACGACTGTCGACAAACCGGCTGCTCAGAGCGAGGGATTGCGCGCCGCGCTCGAATATCCTTTCTTCAGCACGATGTTCAATCGCCGCTCGCGCCGCATCAGCAAGGGCGTGCGATCCGTTCCCGCCGGGAGTCTGAGCTACGCCTCGACTCAGGAGCCGCAGCCGCTCACGCCGGTGGAGGAAGCACTGCTCATCGCCGCCACCGGCATTACCGGCATCACCATGCCGGACATGCCGTTTACGTCGGAGGACGGCAAGGACCTGGTGGGCTCACCGATGCTGGCCATCAACGGCCGCGCCGCCAGCAGTCCCGACAATGCGCAGGCCACGCACTTTTTCCTGATCAACGACAGCGGTACGTATTTTCTCAAGCGGCCGGACGACGTCGATCCGAATCTGTTGCGCGGGCCGATCACGGATGAACAACTAGTCGCCTACGCCGAGAAATGCAAACATAAGATCCTCGACCGGAGGCTCGAATTTCCGCGCGTCTATCCGTGCTACATCGGCCGCAATAAATACGTGTCCAATCTTCCCGGCAGCACGATGCTCGTGCCGGTGGTCGACCTCACCTGGCAGTACATCAACGGCCTGATGTTTCTTCTGTCGCAGCCGGATGGATACCGTCCGGCGTTCATCGACGACTGGAACTTCTATCGTTCTGCCGGCGTGAAGAAATGGGTCAGGAACGGTTTCCTCAATAAAGACCTGCCGATTCCTCTCGGCTTCATGAATACATTCCGCATCCACATCGAAGCCGATCTGCTTCTGCAGAACTTGTTGATGACGATCCAGGCCATGGGACTCGGCGGATGGGTCCATGCCGCGTTCGTCGGCCCCCTGCTTCTCGGCGACGAGGAATACAAGAAAAAATACGGCGCAGGGCTCGGCTTTCGCTTCGAGGAACCGAAGAAATGGCTGCGCCGCTATCTGCTGCGCCCCATTACGCCGCTTCCGGCGTGGCGCCCCAATCCGGTCGGTCTCGACGGCGTGCTCGAGGGTCTCTGTCCCCCGTACCAGAAAGACATGTCGGCGGCAGTCGACACGCTCGTCGCCCACAAATATGGTTCGGACGGTCTCTACAAAGACGCAAAGAATTTCGAAGGGATTTTCAAGCCGCCGCTCGCCAAAGCCTTCATCGACGAAGTGCCGCACTATCACCAGGAAGTGATCGACTGCGTCAAGGACGTCTGCAATTACATCTGGAATACGTACGGACGATTTCCGGCGCACGTGGACGCCATGTTCGTTCCCGGCGTCTGGATCCAGGCGCATCATCTCGACCTCCGCTATTACGACCAGCTTTACGAGGGTGGATATTCGGCGACGCAGGCGAACCATCAACGTCTGTGGCACGGCCGCACGGAATAGGGAGAGCGCAGGATGAGCTCGATTCCTTCTCTCACCCGCAAACTGATCCGCGTTCTGCAGGTCACCGCGTTGGGGGCCAGTGCGCTGATTCTGTTGTTCGTCGTGGTGCTGCTCATCGCCGAGTCGCGCTGGAACCGGCCGGTCGAAAAACCCGATGAACATTCCGCGTTTCTTTACGCGTCGACCGGCACGGAATTGATGCCGAAGGTCGTCTTCGATGTACTGCCGGACATGTTCCCCGATCACTTCCAGCCCGCGGGGCCGGCCGCCGGCGATTGGATTACGCAGTTCGGGTTCATACGCGGCCGCCCCGGCATCAATGAAGGCCTGCCGCTCGGATTTTCCATCTCCTATCAGCGGCCAAAGTCGGGGGCGCCTTCACCCGTCGCGTTCGTCGGCTTCTCCTGCGGTCTTTGCCACGTCTCGCCGCTCACAAAGCCGGACGGAAACACCGTCATGGTGGAAGGGATGGGAAACGCGTCACTCGACTTCATTGCGTGGGTCGACGGCGTCCGCTCATCGATTCTCGACAAGCGCATGACACCGGCCGCAATCGGCGAAGCCTGCGAAAGGAAGTTTCACCGCAAACTCACGGCCGGCGAGAAGATCATGGTTCGGGCCTGGCTTCCCGGATCGCGGCGGTTCTTCGAAAACAATCTTCCGAAATACGACGCGCCTTTCAGCGGCCGCGATCTGCGCGACGCCAACCTCTTGCCGAACGGACCCGCGCGGACGCAGCCGTTCCGAAATCTGATCCGCATCGTCCTGGACCGTCCGGCGACGTCAGGGGATCACGCCTACTGCAAAGTCCCGTCTCTATACGAACAGAAAAACCGTCATTGGGGCCAATACGACGGCAGCGTCGGCAATCGTCTGAGTCGCAGCGTGCTTGCGGCGATCGCCACCGGCGCGACGACGGACAACCTGCTCGAACCGCACATTGAAAGCGGCGTCCTGCAGGCCGTCAACTACACCGTCAATTTGCACGGCCCGCGTTATGCCGCTTTCTTCCCCGATCGCGCCGCCGCCGTGAACAGCCAGCAGGCCGCGCGCGGGCGCGCCGTCTACATGCGCTACTGTGTCGATTGCCACGGCATCCGCGATGAACAGACTGGAGCCTGGACGATGGGCCGCCTGACCGGCGAGGTCGTACCGGCGCAAACCATCGGTACCGACGCCGAGCGGCTGAGTTTCCGCTATTACGACGAGCTGCCGGACGCGATCTTCGCCTTCTTCCCGAAGGGCCATCCATTACGGCCAAAACGTGAAGACCTGCGCCCCGGGCCCAAAGGCCGCGTGCGCGGCTACATGAATGCACCCATCGAGTCGGTGTTCGCGCGCGCGCCGTTCCTGCACAATGGCAGCATCCTCACGCTGGCGGAGCTGATCAACCTCAAACCGCGCCGCGATGTTTTTTACCGCGGCGCCAATGTCTATGACCCTGACGACCTCGGTCTCGCCTCCCCTCCCTCGCCGACGACCACCGTCTATTGGCGCTATGACACCCACGCTCGCGGCAATTCCAATGCCGGACACGATTATCCCTGGCCTTATCGCGGGACAGGCTGGAATGAGCCCGATCTAATGGATTTGCTGGCTTTTCTCAAGACACAGTATTGATCTGGAAGACACCACGATGAACGAGATCGCAAAGCGTATCGGCATCACCGAGCTGACGAATATCTTCGTGCCGTTCGCCCTCCTTCTGGCGGCGGCACTGGTCGTACCGGAGGCGAGGCAGGACGTTCTGCACGCCCGCATCATTTTTACGATCTGGGTCTCCCTCGGATTTCTCATTCCGTCCGTCGTCCTGTTCTTCCTTCCCGGCCAGGGCCCGAAAAAGTCCGCCTATTGGCTGCTTTGCTGGACCGCGGGCTTCATCGCCTACATTGTCCACTTCTATTACACCGTCGGCGTTTTTTTTCACGGCAGTCTGGCCGAGGTTTACTCGGCGCAGCGGCCGGTGATTGCCACGAGCAATCTGATCGACACCGTGTGGTGGGCGCTGGACGTCTTCCTCGCCTGGTTCGTGCTCGATCGAAAGTGGATTCGCGTGCAGCGCGTGCTCGCGCACATTTATATCCCGGCGACGTTTTTCGTCTCCGCGGTACTGATCAAGCATGGCTTCGTCAAGGGGCTGGGGATTGTGATGACGATTGCTGTCGGCATCGCTTTGATCATCCGCTTCATCTCCTGGCGGAACCGTGCCGAAGGACATACTGCTGTGACGATGGCACCGCCGGGAGCACAGGCATGAGCGCGACTGCCGAGCCGAATGAGCAAAACCTAGCAGCGACGCGCATCCTCGATTACGGCGATGCCGGCGTCCAGCAACTCGCGCAGAAGTTGCGCCGCGAGGGCGCGACGCCGAGGCAACTCGTGCAAGGTGTGCACACCTGGCTGATGGCCGGGCTGTTTGCCGTCTATTCGATCGACGACGGCCGGCCGGTCTCAGAGAGCGTGCGACGCCGCGACGGATCGTGCGCACAGCGCATGGCTTGCGTCGAGGCACTGGCCCGCGCGTACGGCATCCCCACGCGCGTCCGCGCACTCTGGCTCGACCACAGTTTCTGGTTCCACCGCCTTCCCCTTCTGCGGTTCGTGCTGCCGAAGCGCACGCTCATGCCGTGGCCTCAGTTCTATCTCGACGGAGCCTGGGTGGATTTCGACGAAATCTATGGGCCGATCGCCGAGCTGGCCCAACGGTCGGTGGCCGACCACGTTTTCACGAACCGCGGGCAGTCGCTTTTCGACGCCGTCAGCAACACCGCCATCGACTTTTTCGGAAGGCTGCGCGCCACTCCGTTCGCCCGCTTTGATCTCTCGAACTTCGTCGTCGCGGACGGCGGCACCTTCGACACCCGCGACGAGCTGATGGCGCGACTCGAGCCCAAACGCTCCCCCCTCGGCCGGCTGATTTTTCGCGTTCTGTACGGCGGCCGCGCCATCCGGCGAGAACGCGATTGATTCACCTGCGCGGTGAGGTTGTGCCCAGCCGGATAACTGTCCTTGGAATCGTGTGCTGGTACTTCCCACCACGCTCTAAACTACAGCCATGACCGCCGTCGATCGCCGCACCTTTCTCGAGCTCGCTGCGCTCGCCGCAGCTGCCGCTTACGCAGATCCGCACAACCTCTTCGCGCAATCCGCCCTCCAACGCGAAGAAGAGTTGACGATCGCGGAGATGCAGCAGTTCTCCGCGCGTCAGCTGACGGAGATGTATCTGAAGCGGATCGGGACGATCGACAAGATCGTGAACGCGGTCATCGAGTTGAATCCCGACGCGCTCGACATCGCGGATGCGCTCGATCGCGAGCGGAAGGCGGGACACGCGCGCGGGCCGTTGCATGGGATTCCGATTGTCATCAAGGACAACATCGATACCGCGGACAAGATGCACACGAGCGCGGGATCGCTCGCGCTCGCGGACAACATCGCCGCGCGCGACGCGCATGTCGTGAAGCGCCTGCGCGAAGCCGGCGTGGTGATTCTCGGGAAGACGAATCTCAGCGAGTGGGCGAATTTCCGTTCGACGCATTCGACGAGCGGGTGGAGCGGGCGCGGCGGGCTGACGCACAATCCGTACGCGCTCGACCGCAATGCCTGCGGATCGAGCAGCGGCACGGGCGCGGCGATCTCGGCGAATCTCGCCGGCGTCGGCGTCGGCACGGAAACGGACGGCTCCATCGTCTGCCCTTCCTCCTCCTGCGGTCTCGTCGGCCTCAAACCCACCCTCGGTCTCATCAGCCGCAGCGGCATCATTCCGATCGCGCACAATCAGGACACCGCCGGTCCGATGGCCCGCACCGTCACCGACGCCGCAATCCTCCTCGGCGCGATGGCCGGCGTCGACGAGCGCGACGCAATCACGGCGACCAGCCGCAGACACGCGCACGCGGACTACACGAAGTTCCTCGACGCGAACGGACTTCGTGGCGCGCGCATCGGCGTCGCGCGCAAGTACTTCGGCTTCAGCGATCATGTCGATCGCGCGCTGAAGCCGGCGCTCGATCTGCTGAAGGACGCGGGCGCGACGCTCGTCGATCCCGCGGACATGGAGACGACCGGCAAGTACGACGACACCGAGCTCGAAGTGCTGCTCTATGAATTCAAAGCGGACTTGAACTCGTACCTCGCCAACTGCGGCCCGCAGGTGAAGTCGCGCACGCTCGCCGATCTCATTCGCTTCAATGAAGAGCATCGCGACGCGGAGATGAAGTATTTCGGCCAGGAGCTGTTCGAGCGCGCGGAGAAGAAGGGACCGCTGACGAGCGACGACTACAAGAAAGCGCTGTCGAAGAATCACCGCATGTCGCGCGAGGAAGGGATCGACGCGACGCTGAAGCAGCACAAACTCGACGCGATCATCGCGCCGACCGGCGGCCCGGTGTGGTGCACCGACCTCGTGAACGGCGATCACTACACGGGCGGCTACTCGACCGCATCCGCGGTCGCGGGATATCCGCACATCACGGTCCCCGCGGGTGAAGCATTCGGACTGCCGATCGGTCTCTCGTTTTTCGCCGGCGCGTGGAGTGAGCCGACGCTGATCAAGCTCGCGTTCGCATTCGAACAACGAATGAAAGCGCGGCGCGCACCGCGTTTTCGGACTTCTTTGTTCCCGTCATCCTGAGCCGCGAAGACGGCGAAGGATCTCAAAATTGCAGGTTCTTCGTATTTTGAGATCCTTCGTCGCGCTGCGCCGACTCAGGATGACGAGGGATTGTTTTAAAACGCGAGCCGCACGAATGCCTCCGGCCCGCGAATCGTCATGTCGACGGCGCCGCGAAGCGTCGTCTGCTCGACGTCGACGTTGAGCCGGAAGTAGTGATACGCCGCGCCGATGCCGAGCCAGTTCAGCGGACGATACTCGAGTCGCGCGGCCGCGGTCAGCGCGTCGCCGCTGTAGTCGCCGATGGTGATGCGCGGCAGCGTCGCGACGCTCGCTTCGCCGTGCAATCGCGGCAGGAACGCGACGCGTCCCTGCAATCCCGCGAGTGCGACCGGCACGTCGGTGTCGGCTCGCTGGGTTTGCGTCACGGTGACGTCGAAACCCAGCGTGGAGACGCTCGCGTCCATCGATAGCGCGGCGGCGCCGATCGTGATGCCGAAGCCGTCGCGCTCCGTGCGGCGCGCCCAATAGGTATACGTCAGACTCGTGTAGTCGAGATCGAACTGTGTCGTGACCAGCGTGTTGATCGAATAAATCTGATTGCGAAACGTGATCGTGCGGACGATCGGCTGCGTCGCACTGCGCGGCGCGGAGAAATGCGTCGCGGCGAGCTCGTGACGGCGGAACGGACGCCATTGAACGCTGAAGCGCTGCAAGGTGCGCGAGTCGTCGAGGCCGAGGTCGTGCTCGAGGCTGATGAGCGTGCCTTGCTGGCCGGTGACTTCGGGATCGATCCGCGCGTTCGTTTCGAACAATGCCGGCGAGCTCGACGCCGTCACGCTGAAGCGCGGAAACAACAGGCTGTCCTGCGCGGCCGCGGAGAGCGAAGCGAACAGGAAAACGAAAAGGAGTCGCATGCGCGACTCCTTTCACTTCCCGCGCCGGATTGCGCGTCAGCGATGCCCGTGCCCGTCGTGATGGAAACCGCCGCCGGAGTGACGGTATCCGCCGTAGCGGTATCCGCCGTAGCGATAGCCGCCGAATCCGAAGCCGATCGATAACCGCGGGCCGTACCAGAACGGATCGTAATAGAACGGATCGTTCCATCCCCAGTACGGCGACGCGACGTAGCGCGGCTGATAAACCACGCGCTCACGCTCGCGCGTCCGCGGGCGTCCGCCGTCGGCATCGTCGGCGGAATCGATGACCGCCTTGATCACGTCCTTCGACACGTGCGCATCGGTGAGCGCGATGAGATCGTCGGCAGTGACATCGACGCGCTCGTCGGACTTGCGCACGAATGCGAGAATCGCGTCCTCGCTGACGCCCGCATTCGTCATGCGGATGACGTCCGCGATCAGCGTGGGCTGCGCGTTGCGTTCGCTCGCGCGCGCCTGGCGATCGTCAGCCAAGAGTGGAACCGCCAGGACAATCAACAGCAGAACTGCAAAACGTTTCATAGGGTCTCCTTCGTGCCGCTGCGACTCGGCTCCTGCCGCGCTCGCATGCGATCCTGCTGCCATCGTTTTTACCCGATTTCCGGGCAATTTTTGCGCGTAAGGCTCCTCCATGGAGGACACTGTGTCTCCTTTATACTGCGCCGCCATGCGTCGCGTCACCCTGAGCCGCGCAGACGGCGAAGGGTCTCAAATTACGCTCATTATCCCGAGATCCTTCGCTGACGCTCAGGACGACGAGGCACGACTCCTTCTGCTTTCTGCTTTTTGCTTTCTGCTTTTCATCGATGTTCGCGCCGCACGATCTCGGCGGTGAAGCGGAGATACGCGCTCATGAGCCGCGCGCGGCGATGCTCGGCGTTCGCGTCGCCGAGGGGCGTCATGTTGTGCGTCAGCAGCGCGAACGTCTGAAGCCACGTCAGATTGCGATCGACGACACGGCCGCTTTCGTATTCGACCGACGGCAAGTCGTCAACATGCGGCGGAACGTCTCGCGTGATGCGCTCGACTTCGCGCGGCCCAAGGAGCAACGCGATGCGCAAGTCGGCGGGCGTTCGCATGTTGATCTCCGACAGCTCGAGCGCGACGACCGGCGTCCAATGCGCCGCAATGCGATCGAACGGAATCTCACCCATCTCCAATCGTCCGATGACGATTGTGTACGGGTTCAGCTCGTTCGGCACGTACCAGATCGTCACGTTGGGAAAGACGTCGTGGAACGCGCGCACGATCTGCAGATAGTTGTGCGTCGTCAGCGAGTACATCGGCAGCCACATCGACACGATGCCGCCGGGATTGAGACGCTGCCTGCAAAGTTGAAAGTACTCGCGCGTATAAAGCGAGCCGTTGCCGGCGTAGCGCGGATGGATGGAGTCGGAGAGGATGACGTCGAACTTTTCGCGCGCGGCGAGCACGTAGTTGCGGCCGTCGTTGATCTCGACGTGCACGCGCGGATCACGCAGGACGCCATGATTCACGCGTCCCAGCCGCGCGTTCGACACTTCGAGCACCTCGGGGGAAATCTCCGCGATCGTGATGTTCGAGACCGGATGGCGCGACACCGCCCACGCCGTGCCGCCGCTGCCGAAGCCGATGTGCAGCACGCGCTTCGGATTCGGATGCAGCAGCAGCGGGATGTGGCCCTGCAGTTTCTGCGTGCCGATCAAGTCGCCCGCCGTGCCGGCGACGTTGACGCCGTTGAGCTCGAGCGAGAGTGAGCCCGGCGCGACTTCGCGCAGCGTCACCGTCGCCGTCACGTCTTCGCGGAACAGCAGAATCGGCGCGCGCTCCTCGGTGAACATGCCGGCCGAGAGAATCACTTGATCCGGCTTCGCCGCGATGAACGCGATGACCACGACGATCGCGGCGACAGCGATCGCGATCCGCCTGCGCAGAAACCACGCGCCGATCGCGAGATTGATGACCGCCATCAGAAACAAACCGTTCTGCGATCCGATCAGCCGCACGAGCGCGAAGCCCGCGAGCAACGAGCCGCTGATGCTGCCGAGCGTGTTCGCGAGATACACCTTCCCCACCGCGCGCGCCTCGCCGCGACTCGCGCTCATCTCGTACAACCGCACCGTGAGCGGAAACGCGGCGCCCATCAGCGCAGTCGGAATCACCAGCATCACGAGCGACGCGGCGAGCATCGGCGGGAACTGCGAATAGACGCCCGCGCCGACGAAAAGCTTCGCGAACGCAAACAACAAGTCGGCGAAGCGCGTGAAGCCGTGAACCTGCAACACGAGCGCAACCGCGAGCGCCAGCTCAATGCATCCGAGGATCGACGCGACGTCGATCCGCCGAATGAATCGCTCAATCAAAGCGCTGCCGATCGCGATGCCAATGAGAAACGAGAACAGCATCAACGAATACGCATACACGCTGCTCCCGATGTGCAGCACGAGGATGCGCGACCAGAACACCTCGTCCGCAATCGCGGCCAGTCCCATCAGAAACGAAGCAACCAGAACAAAGGAGAGCGGGCGTCCCGCCCGCCCTTCGCCGGGAGCGGGCGAGACGCCCGCTCTCCTCGGAACCAACACCGCCACCACAGCCAGCGAAAAATTCAGCACCACGGCGACTAAGATCGTCGTCAGCAATCCGAAGCGCGGAATCAGCACGAACCCCGCGAGCGCCACGCCCGTCGTCGCGCCGAACGTGTTGACGGCATACAACGCCGACACCGCCGTCCCGTTCCCCTGCTCGTCGCCGGTGAACCAGCGCACCAGCAGCGGCAACGTCCCGCCCATCAAAATCGTGGGCGGCAAAAGAAAAGCCGCCGCCAGCAAGCCGCGCACGAGCGTCGTCAACAGCGAGCTACCATGCACCGCCGGAAACGCCGCGACATACGCGCGATTCAACAGCTCGAACGCATTCGGCGAAAACGCCCCGATCCCGCCGATCAGCGCCTCGACGATCGCATACACCAGCAGCAACCGCGACGCCGCAATCGATCGGCTGAACAAAAACGCCCCGATCCCCAGCCCGCCAAGAAACACCGCGATGAGCGTCGCCGCCGCATACACCGTATTGCCGAAGATCAACCCGAGATACTTCAGCCAAACGACCTGATACAGCAGCGCGCTGATGCCGGAGGTGAAGAAGAGGGAGAGAAGAAGGACCCTCCCGCCGCGCTCGGACGTCACGGGGGGAACGATAGCTCAGATGAGGGCAGAGGGCAGAAGGCAGAGGGCAGAAGGCAGAAGGCAGAAGTGAGAAGTTGATGTTGTGAGGTGCGAAGGAAGAATTCAGAATTCTTAACTCGAACCTCGAACCTCGCACTTCTGCCTTCTGCCTTCTGCCTTCTGCCTTCTGCTTTCTGCCTTCAAAGATGCCCCTCAATAAACGGCACCACCACCACCCGCGCCGCCCACACTCGCAATGACAAATGCGGCAGGTGGAAGCCGCGCACGATCCAGGCGTTGTCCATGTGCGCGTTGATCGACGCGAGCACTTCGCGTGCGGTCGTTTCGTCCTCGGTGATGCAGACGACTTCGGAGTCGAGGTTTTGGGAGCGCCAGTCGATGTTATAGGAGCCGACGACCACGACGCGTCCGTCGATCACCGCGGTCTTTGCGTGGAGCATGTTCGGGCCTTTGTACTCGCGCACGTCGATGCCGGCGCGGATGAGGCCGCGGCGGTATTTGATGTAGCCGGCCTGCGGGAGGACGCCGTCGCATGAGCGCAGCGAATTCGTGAGGACGGTGACGGGCACGCCATCCTTCACCTTTTTCGCGAGCAGCTCGCGCAGCGGTTTCGACGGGATGAGGTACGGCGACTCGATGACGATCGACTCGCGCGCGTGCTCGATCAGTTTCGTGAGATGCGACGCCACGCGCGGGCCGCTGCCCGGCACGAGCGGGTCGTGCAGGAAGCGCACGGCTCCGACGTCGCGCTGCCCCTCCGACCAGTCATGGTTCGTGTTCAGCGCGATCATTCCCGTCGCCTGCAGCTCTTCGAGCGCACGCGTCAGGTGATCGCGCGCGCGCTCCTTCTCGCGTGCGGACACGTGTACGTCGAGGTCCGCGACGTGCTTGCTCGTCCAGACGTTTTCGAAGTGGCTGTCCGCATCGCGGGCGGACTCCCCTTCGACGTACACGTCGCGATCGACATAGTTTTTCTTCGCCATCCCGAAGTACGCCTCGGCGAGGTTGCGTCCGCCGGCGATGTATCGCTCGCCGTCGACGACGACCACCTTCTCGTGCATCCGCCGGAACAGCCAGCTCGGATGGCGCAGCGTGATCGGGTGAAAGACGCGCACCTCCACGCCTTCGTCGCGCAGATGCGCGAGGACGGCTTTCGGGATGTGCGAGAAATTCGCGTCGACGATCAGCTGCACGCTCGGAACGCCGCGCCGCCGCGCCTCGCGCAGCAGAGCGAGCGCGCCGAGGGTGATGCGATCGTTGCGCGCGAGAAAGTAGAGCGCGTGCACTTCGCGCTGCGACTGCTGGATGATGTCGACGCGAGCCTGCACCGCTCCGCGATCGTCATCGAGGACGCGGAACACGTCCGCGTGCAGCGTCACGGTGACGGCGAGAAGAAACCCGAACCCGATGCGTCCGCGCACGACATCGGCTAACTCAGCAAGATTTCGTCCACTTTGATCTCCGACGACAATGTTTTCGCGACCGGGCAGCGCGCGGCAACCGAAAACAGTTTCTGCCGCTGCTCTTCAGTGAGAGGGCCGAGCAATGCGATCTCGACGCGAAAGCGATGGATGTAGCCGCTCTGCGTCGCGCAGTCCGCGCAGTCTTTCGCGTACTGGCGGTCATGCGTCACTTTCACGTCGACGCCTTCGAGCGGCAGCTGCTCGCGCTTCGCGTAGAAGTGCAGCGTCATGACCGTGCATCCGCCGAGGGCGGAGGCCAGCATGTCGTACGGCGTGGGACCTTCTCCGCCGCCGCCGGCCTCGGGCGGCTCATCGAGCACGAATCGATGCGGACCGGCCTCAACCTCAGTGCGGAATGAACCGCGGGCGTGAAGCATTACTGGCGTAGTCATCTGAGCATCCTACTGCTAAGATTTCGTCCAAGAATTCGGTAACTAAGGTCCTGAATGAAACGAATCGTCCTCGCCACGGCTGTTGTCCTCGCGTTTATTGCGGCGCCTGCTTCGCAGGCGGCGATCAAATCCGACTCTCTCGTCAAAGCTCTTCTGCAGCAGGCGCCCGGCCTGCGCGGCGAAGTGCTTCGTCTCGCGCTGAGCGCGACGCAGAAAGCATCCGAGGAAGGATTGCTGAAGCGTCGCGACCTGCTCACCGTCATCGACTACTCGCTGCCGTCGACGCAGCCGCGCCTCTTCGTTTTCAATCTCGCCACGCGCAAGCTGCTGTTCCGCGAGCTCGTCGCGCACGGAAGAAACAGCGGCGACAATGAGGCCACGTTCTTCTCGAATTCTCCCGGCAGCCTGGCCACGAGCCTCGGCCTCTTCGTCACCGCCGACACCTACTTCGGCAACAACGGCTACTCGCTGCGGCTCAAAGGCCTCGAAGAAGGCATCAACGACATGGCGTGGGATCGCGCGATCGTGATGCATGGCGCCGCGTACGTCAGCCGCGCCGCGATCAGGGCGCTCGGACGCCTCGGCCGCAGCTGGGGATGCCCGGCCGTGCGGCAGGAGATCGCGAAGAAGATGATCGACACGCTGCGCGGTGGAACGGCGATCTTCGCGTACTATCCGCAACCGAAGTGGCTGCACAGTTCTCCGTTCGTTTCGGCGTCGCGCTAGCGGTCTTCACGATCGCGGCGGCCGACATCTTCGCGTGTGCGCCCGCTCCGCACGCCGGCGAGAACGTCGCGATCGTCGAAGAGTCGGCGATCATCCAGTGGAATCCGTCGACGAAGACGGAGAACTTCACGCGCCGCGCGACGTTCCGCGGCACCGCGCGCGACTTCGGCTTCCTCGTGCCGACGCCGACCGCGCCGCAGCTCGAAGAAGTGAAGGACGACGTCTTCGATCAGCTCGAGCAGAAAACGCGGCGCGAGACGGTGCAGAAGACGACGACGGAGATCGACTGGACGCCGCTCGTGCTGGCGCTCCTCGGAAGACGTCGCCTCGGCGAAACTGCGACTGCCGGCCGCGCGCCGGTGGAAGTGCTGGAGACGAAGAAGCTCGCCGGCTACGAAGCGTCGGTGCTCGACGCGACGGATGCAAGCGCGCTGAACACGTGGCTCACGAACTACGGCTACGCGACGACACCCGATCTCGCGGCCTGGCTCGACGCGTACATCAAGCAGGGCTGGAAGATCACAGCCTTCAAGATCGACAAGGCCGCGAGCGAGCAGGCGCGCAGCGCCGCGATCAAGATGACGTTCACCACCGAGCGCCCGTTCTTCCCCTATCGCGAGCCGCAATCGACACTGCCGTACGACTCCGTCCGCTCACTCATCATCTACTTCCTCGGACCGGAGCGCGTCGCCGGCAAGATCGGCACGAACGTCTTCTGGCCGGGCGTGTTGATGTGGAGCAAGAACGTCGACCCGCAGACGCGACTCACGAAATTCGTCGACACCTCGCGCATCCGCCCCGGCAACGATGACTTGTATTTCTCGCGCGACGCGGATCAGAGCGCGTATGTCCCGCCGCCGTACGTCGAGGAAACCGTGAAGAAGACGTGGGTGCCGTCCGACGTGATCGTGCTTGGACTCATGCTCATCGCCGTCGGCGTCCGGCGTTTTCGTCGCTAGATCGTTCACTGTCGCTAGATCGTTCACTTTTGTGGCGACCGCTGCCCTCAGCGGTCGCGGCGGCGCAAAAGCGCCGCTTGGCGCCGCCATGGGCGGCGCTGTGACCGCTGGGGGCAGCGGTCACCACAAACGACCTAACTAATCACATCCCAATCGCTTCGCCACCACCGCGTGCGGATACAACGTCCGCGCGGCGCGCGCGTGCTCGCAGCGCTGCTTGCGCGGACCGCCGCGCGCGAGGCGCACGCGCAATCGGAAATTGCCGGGATCGATTGTCGCGGCGTGCGCGAGCGATGCGCGATCGCTGTGCGTCACGTAGATCTGCATCGCGATCAATTGCGACGCGCTGCGGAAAGCGCCGAGGAGGGAAACGAGGAGAACGAGGATGACGATCCATTGGCGACGCGGCGCTTCGTCGGGACACGACAGCGCGCCGAGCGCTGTCCAGACGATGAACGCCGGAATCGCGAGGAGCAGCACGGCGTCAAACAGACCCGCGACCAGCGCGCCGGTGATCGTCGCGAGCAACGCGGCGCGTTCGAGGCCGTCGTTCGATTTGCGGAAGAACAGAGCGAGGAACGCGAGCGCGAGGAGCGCAGCTGCGATCGGGCCGCGCTCGGAGACGGCAGCGATCCAGTCGCTGCTCGGCCACGGATTGAACGTCATGCCGGGCTCGGAGTCGTTCATCGAGGGATCGCTCTTCGGCGCGAACGCGGGATAGACGACCGCCCAGTTGCCGGCACCGGCGCCGAGGAGCGGATGGTGCAGCGCCATGTTCAGCGAGCGCTCGTATTGCACGAGGCGTCCGTGTCCGGAGCCGCCCCCGTAGTCGGCGACGCGCCTCATCGTCTCGAGATACGGATTGTCGCTGCGCCAGTGGAGCGAGTTCGGAAGCACGAGCGCAGCGCCGACCGCGACGCACGCGATGAGCGCGACTCCGGCGAGACGACCGAACACGCGCTGCCGCGTGAAGATGAGCGTCGCGAGGAAGACGACGAGCACCGCCGCGAATGCGAGCCACGCGGCGCGCGAGCGCGTGAGGACGAGCGACGCGATGGTGATCGCAGCGCCGATCGACCAGAGCCAGTAGCGGCGCGCGCGCAATGCGGCGAAGAGCACGAGCGGAAACCCGAACGCGGCGACGTGAGCGACGAAGTTGCGATTGCCGAGCGTGCCGCCGGGCGCGCGCTGTTCGGAAAAGAAATCGAGATCGAGTCCGTACGTTTGCAGGAGCGACGTCACGGCCGCGGCAATGACCGCGAGTGCGAGTCCGCGCACGAGCGGCTCGCCGAGTCCTGCCTCGCGCAATCCGCGCGCGGTCCAGAAGAGCACGACGCTCGATGCGCTGATCGCGACCGCGCGCATCGCCAGCCACGGATTCGGCGCGAAGATCGCGGAGAGCGCGCTCACCAGCAGGAACAGCGCGAGCAGCCGATCGACGCGCGACGCGGTCGCGCGGGCCACGAGGATGCCGGCGAGAAGCGCGGTCACGTGGAGGACGAGCTCTTTCGGGACGAAGAAGCGATCGAGTTCGAAGGCGTGGAGCGTCGTCGCGATGAGGACGACCGCGAGCGCGCCGGCCTGCACGATGCGCAGCGCGATCCGCGCACGGCGGTTTACGAACTGTTGCACGCCGTGCGTCTCGACTTGTGTAACGTTCGTCTCCATGACCCGAATCCTATCCGTCTTCGCGTTGCTCCTTTCCCCTCTTTTTGTTTTCGCCGCCGGCCGCCGCCACGCTTCGCTCCCCGCCGCCACGCACGACGGCCGCGTCATCGCCTTTCAATCCGATCGCGACGGACCGTCGCATCTCTTCGTCATGGGCGCCGATGGAAAGAACCAGTTGCGGATCACGAACACGCCGTCCGACGACATGGGACCCGACTGGAACAACGACGGCAGCGTGCTCGTGTTCGCGTCGTGGAACGGCGAGAGCGCGCCGATGAAGATCGAGACCATCCGCGCCGACGGCACGCAGCGCCGCACGGTCTACACCGCGCCAGGCAGGAACGAAGTGAGCTGGCCGCGCTTCTCGCCAGACGGAAAGCAGATCGCGTTCAACGCGGAGAAGGCAAACGGCTACGACATCATCATCGTCAACGCCGACGGCTCGAATCCGCGCGCGTTCCAGAGCCATCTGCCATCCGCGTGGAATCCCGCGTGGTCGCCGGACGGAAAGCAGATCGCGTTCACCGACTATTCGAAGGGCAAAGCGACGACCGAGTCGCGCACGAAGCTCTACGTCGCGAACGTCGACGGCAGCGCGCGCCGTCTCGTCGCCGCCCTTCCGGGCATCGCGCAGCTTCCGCGCTGGTCGCAGGACGGCAAACGCATCGCCATCCAGACGTACGAGGGCACGAAAGACATCAACATCATCGTCGTCGACATGAGTCGCGGCGAATGGAAGTTCATCACCCATCACGCAACGCCGCCGTACGGCGACGAGACGCCGTCATGGCTGCCGGACGGACAATTGCTGTTTCAGAGCAACCGCGACGGAGTGATGGACGTGTACCGGATGAACGCGGATGGAAAGCAGCAGTTTCGGCTGACGAAGTAACCATCGCAAACACGCGCCCGTGCCCGCGCCCGCTTCCGCGCCCGGGGCGGGCGGTGTTTTCGCTTCGCTCGCCCCCGCCCCGGGCGCGGAAGCGGGCGCGGGCGCGGGCGCGTTGCGCGCTGCCTGTGGAGCGGCGGCCGCTCTCGGCCGCCGACCCTCGCGAGAATCCGGCGGCCGAAGCGGCCGCCGCTCCACAAGACGCTTAGAAAATGTAGCGAATCTGAACCTGGTACATCCGCGGCGGATCGATGTTCGCGAACGCGGGGAGCGCGTTCGTGGCGGTGCCGGCGGCAACGAGCTGGCCGAACGTCGGGTTCGGGGTCGCGGTGTCGCCGTAAACCGTCTGGCCGCGGCCGAGATAGTTGCCGTGGTTGAGAAGGTTGAAGCCTTCGAGGCGCAGCATGATCTGGCGATCGAAGAGGTGGAAGCGCTTCTCGATGAATGCCGCGACGTCGGACGTCGGCGTGCCGCGGAACGCGGACTTCTTGAGCACCTCTCCATTGATGACGGGACGATCGTTGTTCGCGCCGTCGCCGTTGTTGTCGATGCCGGTCGTCGCGTTGAACGGACGCGCCGATGCGTACTGCATCAGCGTACCCGCGGTGATGTCGAGCGGCAGCTGATAGCTGAACGTGAGCACGGCGCGATGGCGCTGATCGACGACGCTCGGTCCGCTCTCCTCGTCGCCGAGGCGCGAGAGGACGCCTTGGTTCGGCGCGATGCCGTTGCCGTCCGGCTCGAATGTATTCGTCGCGTGCGAAAGCGTGTAGCTCAGCGACGCGTACATCTTCGGATTGCCGCGGTAGCTGATCTGCGTCTGCAGTCCGTTGTAGTCGGCTTCGCCGAAGTTCATGATCACGTTGACCGCGCGCACGCCGCCGTTGACCGGCAGGATCGGGCGCGTCAGGTTCGCCGCCGCGACGCTGCGCACTTGTCCGGGAGCGGTGCGATCGAACGGTGCCGGCGCGTTGAGATCGATCGTGCGATCGAGATCGCTCCAGTGCTGATGCACGTAGTCGGTGCCGACGAACAGGCCCTTGAAGAACTCGCGCTCCGCACCGATCGACGCGACCTGGCTCTTCGGATTCACGAGGGCATCGGGATAGTTCGGCAGCTTGCTGAAATCGAGTCCATAGCGCGCGAATTGCGCCTGATAAAACGCCGCGCGTCCGGCGCGAATGGTGATGTCGCGCGCCGGAATCTGCGACGGCGCGAGCGTGCGCGGATCGAAGACCAGCGGCAGGCACGATCCGGTGAGGCACGTCGGGAATCCCGTCTGTCCCGGAACCGCGGTGTACGTCGCGAGTCCGTCGAGTCCGTTGACGAGATAGCCGGCGACCGCGTTCGTGCGGATCTGCGTGTAGTACACGCCGTAACCGCCGCGGATGGCGGTGCGCGCGTCGCCGCCGGGATGCCATCCGAAGCCGAGGCGCGGCGCGAAGTTTTTCTTCGCATCGGTCAGCGTCTGGCGGTCGTAGCGCACGCCGAGGTCGAGCGTCAGATCGGTGCCGAGATGCAGACTGTCCTGCACGAACGCGCTGTATAGCTTCTGCGTCAGTTCGTAGCGGTTGATGCCGAAGTCGATCGGCTGCGAGTAGTTCTGCACGTCCGCGAGCGTGAGCTGATCGAACGGTGCGGTCGTCGTGTTCTTGAACGTGAACGTGCCGAGAATCTGCTGCCCCGGCTCGTTGCCGATGCCGCCCGACTCGTGATGAATCACGCTCGCGCCGAAGCGGAGGTAGTGATTGCCGCGCGACCACGACAGCGTGTCGGACAACTGGTACTGCTTTCCGTGCAGATCGGAAACGCGCGACTGTCCGATCGAGAACGGCACCGAGCCGGCGCGCGTGTACGCGGTCGAAAGCGTCTGCGCTTCCCACTTCGTCACCGGATCGCCGTTGAGATACGCGATGCGTCCTTCGTTGAGCACGTTGTCGCTGATCACCGACGTCAGGTTCGTCTGCGCCGTCCACGCCTTGCGCGAGTAGCGGCGCGCGACGCTCGGCGCGTTCGTTCCGCCGACCGCATCCTGCGGATTGTCGTCGTACATCCGGTCGACGTTGAAGCGAACCATCAACGAATGCGCGGACGTCAGCGAGTGATCGAGCCGCGCGTTGACGAGCGTCTGCCGGTAATGGCCGACCCATGCGAGATGGCCGTCGGCCGGCAGCACGAATTTCGGAAGGGAGCTGGAGAGGAACGTCGTGCGATCCTGCTTCGTGTAGTCGGCGGAGAGAAAGAAGAACGTCCGGTCGCGGATGATCGGTCCGCCGATCGAGCCGGAGTACTGATTCAGCTCGTCGGGGATGTCGACCGGATTGACCGCCTGCAGCGTCGATGGCGTGACGCACGTGGCGACGGAGCCCGGGCAGAAGCCGCTCGTCGAAAACGTCTTCGCCTGTCCCGACTCCGGACGGATGAGCGTGAGCGCTTCGCCGTGCAGCGTATTCGTGCCCGACTTCGTGACGACGTTCAGCGCGGGGCCGGCGGTCCAGCCGTACTCTGCGGAGAATGCGTTCGACAGCAGGGTGACTTCCTGCACGGCACCAATGGGAACGGTCGCGATCATCGTCTGCCGTCCCCACGCTTCGTCATTGTTCGCGCCGTCGAGCGTGAACGTGGTCGTGCGGCGCGAGCCCGCGCCGGTGATGAAGTACGTCTGGTTGACGAAGAGATCGCCGGTGCCTTTGCCCTGGCGGAACGCGGAGTTGAGCAGCGGCAGCGTCGAGAGCTTGCGTCCGAGGATCGGCGTCTCGTTGATCTGCACGCTGTCGAGCCGCCGTCCGATCTGCGGATCGGCTCTCACCCCTTCCGCGGTTCCGAACACCGTCAACTCGTTCGACTGTCCGCTGACCCGCAGTTTCACTCTCAGCGTCGCGGTCTCGCCCGCGCGCAGCGCGATGTTCTTCCGCTCCTCGGTCGCGAACCCTTCTTTCGACACACGGATGTCGTAGGCACCGGTGAGCGACAGCGCGGGAATCGTCGCGCTGCCTTGCGCGTCCGAGGTGACTTCGCGCGACGCGCCGGTCGCGCTGTTGACGACCGACACTCGCGCGTCGCTGACGACTGCGCCCGATTCGTCGACGACGTCGACGATCAGCGTCGCCGTATTCGGAGACTGCGCGGCCAGCGGCAGCGCGATCAACAACAGAAACAAAAATCGCTTCACGGAAGGACCTCCACTCTCAGAACTGGATGGATTTCGGACCATTCATGTTCGGGACTCGCGTCGTAGCGGCTCACGCCCCACACGCGCACGCGCGATCCCGCCTTCGGCACGCGCGGCGTATCGCCGTCGAGAATCTCGCAGACGACGAATGCTTTCTGATCTTTCGAATCCGACAAGCGGAAGCGATGGCTTCCTTCGTGATCGTCGTCCGCATCGACCTCGGAGACGACGCCCTGCACGATGACGTGCGGGTCGTGCGTGTTCGCGACCGCGCGGATGGCGAGGGCCCGAAACGACGACGAGTCGAACGGACGATTTCTCGCCGATGCCGTGTGCGTGTAGAGCAGCGTGAAGCCGAGAAAGAGCGCCGTCGCGACGAGCGCGTCGGCGGCGAAGTGACGGACGAAGGACGGGATCACGAACGGCACGCGCCGTGCGCGCGAAGGCATGCGCGCGGTGAGACGCTCGAACGGCGGCGCGTCGATCGCCGGCAGCTCGCCGAGGAGGTTCTTCGCCTCGCGCATGCGCACGAGGCGCGTGCGGCATCCGCTGCAGTCGAGCAGATGTTTTTCGACGCGATGGGAGATCGACGGCGATGCGGCGCCGTCCAGGTACAACGGAAACAGGCGATGCAGGTCGATGCGAAGGCAAGTCATGATCAACTCCTGACGATGGGACGCAGCACTTTTTCCAGTCGCTCGAGCGCGCGCGCGATGCGCGACGAGACGGTTCCGATCGAGCAGCCGAGGACCTCGGCGATCTCGTCGTATTGCATTTCCTCGACGTAGCGAAGGACGGCGACGGTGCGCAGTTTCGGCGAGAGCTCGAGCAACGCGCGCGCGACGATCTTGTCGATCTGCTTCACGCTGTGGCGCTGCTCCGGCGTGTCCGCGTCGTCGGCCCAGCCGAGGATCGCGTCGAGCGGAACCTCCTCACTGCGCCTGCGCCGGCGCAGCTCGTCGTTGCAGTGATTGACCGCGATGCGCCACAGCCACGTACCCGGCGACGACTCGCGACGGAAATTCGCGCGGCTCTCCGCCGCCTTCAGAAAAACCGTCTGCACGGCATCCTCGGCGGCGACGTCCGATCCGAGCGTGTAGCGCGCAAGTGTATGAATGCGCGAGCCATACTCGTCGTACAGCTCCCGAAGCTCATCGGTCGAGAGGGATTGCACCGGACGTATTAGACGTTTGCGGCCCGATTTTCTTCCCTCCTGCAGCAGCTACTCCAGCGGGGCGGCCGGGACGCCGTCCGTCCAGCCGGCGAGGACGCCGGCGTTCCATCGTCCGCACCACCTGGGAACGCCGGCGTCGCCGCTGTGACGCTGCGCGCTTGTGGTGACCGCTGCCCTCAGCGGTCACACCGCCGCCGGATGGCGGCGGCAACGGCGCTTCGCGCACGACCGCTGAGGGCAGCGGTCGCCACAAATGTCAGTCATCCTGAGAGCCTTTGAAAAATCCACTGGCGGCCTGACGGATCACCGCGCGCTCAGCTGGGCACGCCGGCTGCAGCGCAGCAACAGGTCGGCCTGACATTCGCAAACCAGATTCCTTTTGTAGTGAGCGCGGACCCGACCTTTCGCGAAGCCGTTCTTCAAGGCGAAGAAATCGAGCTTCTTTTGGATGCCGTTCAGGACTATGCGATTTTTCTGCTCAGTCCGGTCGGACAGATCCAATCCTGGAACCGCGGCGCGGAGCGCACCTTCGGCTACGAAGCGCCCGAAATCCTCGGCAAGCACTTCTCGACCTTCTACGGCCCCGAAGATCAGGCCGCGCGCAAGCCGCAAATGGAGCTCAGCGTTGCCGAGAGCGAAGGGCGCATTGAAGACGAGGGCTGGCGCGTGCGCAAGGACGGCGCACGGTTCTGGGCCAACACCGTCATCACCGCGTGGCGCGACAAGACCGGCGTGCTGCGCGGGTTCGCGAAGGTCACGCGCGATCTGACCAAACATCGCGAGGCCGAGGAGCGGCTGCGGCAGAGCGAAGAAATGTTCCGCCTGCTCGTGCAGTCGGTGAAGGACTACGCGATCTTCATGCTCGATCCGGGCGGCAACATCGCGACGTGGAACGAAGGCGCGCGGCGGCTGAAAGGCTACGAGCGCGACGAGATCGTCGGCAGGCATTTCTCGATCTTCTATCCCGAGGCCGACGTCCGCAACGGGAAACCGGGGTGGGAGCTCGAGGAGGCGATCAAGAACGGCAGCGTCGAAGACGAAGGATGGCGCGTGCGCAAAAACGGCACGCGTTTCTGGGCGAACGTCGTCATCACCGCGGTGTTCGATGAGCACCGGCAACTGCGCGGCTTCGCCAAGGTGACGCGCGATTTCACGGAGCGGAAAGAAAAAGAGGAAGCGCAGCGCGCCTTGATGGAGCAGCGCGAAGCGCGTCTCGCCGCGGAAGAAGAAAAACGGCGCGCTGAGACGGGCTACCGCATCGCGCAGGAAGCGAACCGCGCCAAGGACGAGTTCCTGATGACGCTCTCTCACGAGCTGCGCACGCCGATGACCGCGATCCTCGGATGGACGCGGCTGCTGCCCTCCCTTCCGCCGAACGAAGAGTCGTTCCGCGACGCGGTCTCTTCGATCATGCGCGGCGCACAGCTGCAGGCGCGCCTCATCGACGACGTGCTCGACGTCTCGCGCATCATGTCCGGCAAGCTGCGGATGAGCGTCGAGAACATCGACGTCGCAAAGCTGATCAACGCCTCGATCGAGGCCGTGCGTCCGAGCGCCGACGCGAAGGGCATCCGCATCACGACCGAGCTCGCGGCCGGTCTCGGCGCGATCACCGGCGACCCGACGCGGCTGCAGCAAGTGATCTGGAACCTGCTCACCAACGCCGTGAAGTTCACACCGCGCAACGGCTCGGTCGAAGTGCGCAGCGCCCGCACCGCGTCGCACGTCGAGATCTGCGTGCGCGACAGCGGCGAGGGAATCGAAGGCCACTTCCTGCCGCACATCTTCGAGCCGTTCCGGCAGGCCGAGAATCCGAGCACGCGCGTGCACGGCGGCCTCGGCCTCGGTCTCTCGATCGTGCGCTACCTCGTCGAGGCACACGGGGGAACCGTGAGCGCGGAGAGCGAAGGCCGCGGCAAAGGCGCGACGTTCATCATCACGCTGCCCGTCGGCGCGGTACGCACGGCGCCGAAGCCGGGATCGCTCGACGTGCCGGCCGACGAAATGATCGAGAAAAGTTTGCGCGGCCTGCGCATCCTCATCGTCGACGACGACCGCGAAGCAAGGCAAATGATTCGCGCCGTATTGCTGCAGGCCGGCGCGGAAGTCATCGCCGTCGACACCGCGCAGCGCGCGCTCGAAGAGCTCGGCATGCGCACCGCGGACGTCCTCGTGACCGACATCGCCATGCCGTCGATGGACGGCTACGCGCTCGTGCGCGAAGTGCGCGAGCAGAAGCAGCACGATCAGATGAAGATCGCCGCGCTCAGCGCATTCCCCTCCGGCCGCGTCAACGCCACCAGCTCCGGCTTCGACGAATTCCTCTCGAAGCCGATCGACCCGTTCGCGCTGGTGGATGCAATCGCGAGACTGGCCTCGCAAGCAGCCCCGGACGGCAGCGGCGCGAATTCGTGACGAGCCCAGAAGACTTGCTTACGAGCGAACGATTTCACTCCGGCTTTGTGGCGACCGCTGCCCTCAGCGGTCGCGGCGGCGCTACGCGCCGCTGGCGCCGCCATAGGCGGCGCTGTGACCGCTGAGGGCAGCGGTCACCACATTCTTCCGGACGGGCAGTCAGCGCGGCTCGTCCCACCACTTCGACAGATGCCGCGTCGGCACGCGCGGCCGCTCCGCGTAATGCGACGTGTCGTTGAACAACATCAAACGCGCATGGACCGGATCGCGAAAGTCGATCACGTTTAAACACGCCGGCGCCTGATCGAGTCGATCGCGATACCCGCGCGCATCGATGCCGAGGAGACTGCTGAGCAGGATGCGGATCGTCGCCTTGTGCGACACGACGAGCACGCGCGCGCCCGGATGCTTCGTCACGATCTCGCGCATCGCCGGCAACGCGCGCGCGAGCACCGCGACACCCGACTCCGCACCCTCCGGCGCAAACGTGAACGGATCCTCTTCCCACGCAACGTACTCGTCGTGAAACCGCTCTTCCACCTCGCGCCGCGTCAGCCCTTCCCAATGCCCATGACTGATCTCGCGCAACCCGTCCACCGGCACCGGCTCCAACCCGCACGGCTTCGCGATGATCCGCGCCGTCTCCATCGTCCGCGACAACGGACTGCTGTAAACCGCGGTGATGTCTGCACTCCGCATCCGCTCGCCGAGCAGCGCGGCCTGCTGGCGCCCCTCATCGGAGAGCTCGACGCCCGCCGCGCCGGAGAAGCGATCCTCGGCGGTGAGCTGGGTGGCCCCGTGGCGGACGAGATAGATGCGGGTGGGAGGCATGGCTAATCGATGATGATCAATTTGCGTGGCGTCAGTTCCGCCCACCGCGCAAACAGTCGCGGGAGAACGGGTTCGATATCGACGATGTCGTTGCTGCGCACGCGAAGAAGAACGAACGCGATGTCGTGCGCCGCCAGGTTCTGCTGATATTGAATACTCTTGTCCACGGTGACGAACACGTCGAAATCGCTCGCAATTCGACGCAGCAGAGCACCATTCGTATAACCGCTCAGCCCCGCCTCGGTGACGGTGAGCACTTCTCCCTGATCGCGGAAACTCTTCTTCAGCCCTCGGGGAACACATTCATCGAGCAGAATGCGCAACTAACAATTCCTTCGCCTGTTCGAGAGCTGCGATTGCCTGTTCGCGCGACACGCTGGGGAAATCGTCGAGGAACTCCGCGAGGGGATGGCCGCCTTCGAGGTAGTCGAGCAGCGCTTGAAACGGAACGCGCGTGCCGACGAACACCGGCGTGCCGCCGAGAATCTCGGGATTGCTGTGGATCACGCGTTCGTCGCTGGTCACGTTTGAATGTTACTCCTCCACCGCCCACACGTCCCCGCCCTGCGGCAGGAACCGATCGAACAAAATCCACTTTCCGTCCGGCGACCAGAGGGGGTAATCGATGCGCGACTCGGCGTCTTCGAACTCGAACACCTTTCGCGGCTTATCGCCCGTCTGCGGAGAGCACCAGAGCGTGCGGTGGCCGAGGACGTCCATGATCAGAGAGTCGTCCGGAGAGAACGACATGTGCGCGCCGCCGATCACCTCGGCCACCGGCTCGGGCTCGCCGCCGGCGACGGAGACGCTCATCGTCTTCTTCGCGGACGGACAGCGGAAGATGATGCGCGAGCCGTCGCGCGTCCAACGGAGGAAGTGACCGGCGGCGCCGACGGTCGTCAACTGCTTGACGTTCGAGCCGTTCGCGCTCATCACGAACACCTCGAGCCGGCCATCGCGATCGGACATGAACGCGATCTGTTTTCCGTCCGGTGAAAAAAACGGATTGATGTTGATGCCTTGTCCGCGCGTCAAACGCGTGAGCGTCTCTCCGTCGAAGTCGAAGCGCCAGATGTCGATCGTCTCCGCGCGTCCGGAGAAGAACACGAGCGAGCGTCCGTCGGGCGACCAGTTCGGCTGATAGTCGCCGCCCACGCCGCTGGTGAGCCGCCGCGTTTTTCCGTCGCGCAGCGAGAGCAGCCACAAGTTCATCTCGCCCGTGCGATCGGAACCGAAGGCGATGCGCTCATCATTGTTCTGCGTTAGCGGCGACCACGCGCCGCGCGTGTTCTCGCGCGAGCCCGCGACGACCTGCTCGGGCGCGCCGCTCGCCGCGCCGGTCATCGCATCGACCGGCAGCCGCCACAGCTCCGCGTTTTGTTTGAGGATCGCGAAGACGAGACGGTTCTCGCTGCGCGGCGTGTCGACGTCGACGTCGTGTCCCGGTCCCGCCGTGATTTGCTGCATCGGTCCCGCCGGAGTGCCGTCGATGTCGATCGGAATGCGCCAGAGGTTGATGCCGCCGCCGCGATACGACGAACAGATGATCGAGCCGCCGTCGAACGACCACACCGGATGCACGTCGGTCACGAAGTCGTCCGTCACCCACTTCAGCTCGCGCGTGCGGACGTCGGCGATGCGCACGTCCGACTTCGTCACTTCGATGTTCTGAAAAACGATCTTCGCGCCGTCCGGCGACCAGCGCGGCCGCACATGCCCGGTCGCCTCCGACTCATCGCTCGTGAGTTGCTGCGCATTGCGCCCGCGCGCGTCGCAGATCCAGATCCGCCGCGGCCCGCTCCACGACGCGTCGAACGCGACCTGCGTTCCGTCCGGTGACCACGACGGATTGAACGCGTTCTCGATCAGACGCGATTCTTTTCCGCTCTCGAGCTCGAGCGACCAGACGTCGCCGTGCGTGTCGACGTAGCGGCCGAACACGTCCGCCGGCTCGAATCGCGTGCCGGCATCGACTGCGCGCACGAAGAGAATGGATCGCCCGTCCGGAGCCCACGCCGGATGGATGTCGTCGAAGTCGCCGCGCGTCAACTGCCGTTCGCTCGATTCCTCCGGCTCGCTGAGGATCAGCTTGCGCACGCGCCCGATCTCGCGCGCGAAGACGAGCTGCCGCTGATCGGGCGAGAGCGCGGGAAATTGTTCGACCGCGCGCGCGGACGTGAGCTGCGTGAGTCGCGGCAGGCGGCGCGACGTCTCGCGCATCCGCTCGCGCACGCGCTTGAGATCCGCGACGACGTCCCGCATCGACGGATATCGCGCGTCCGCGTTCTTCGCGAGACAGCGGCTGACCACACGCTGCAGCTCCGGCGGCACGCGCTCATCGATCGTGCGCATCGGCGGCGGATCAACCGCGATGATCTGATGCACGAGCTCCGTGATCAACGTCCCGTTGAACGCGCGCTGACCCGACAGCGCCTCATACGCGACCGCGCCGAACGCGAAAATGTCCGAGCGCTGATCGACCTCCGCGCCTCTGAGCTGCTCCGGCGACATGTAGTGCGGCGTGCCGACCAGCACACCCGGCTTCGTGCTCGGCGCCGTCGGCGTGCTCGAGTCGGGACCGATGCGGCCCGCGTCGATGAGCTTCGCCAACCCGAAGTCGAGAATCTTCGCATACCCGTCGTCCGTGATCATGATGTTGTCCGGCTTCAGATCGCGATGCACGATCTCCGCTTCATGCGCCTTCGCCAACCCCTCGGCGATCTGTATGAGCAGATCCAGCGTCTCCGCCGGCTCCCCCCGCCTCGCAATCCGCGCCCGCAACGTCTCCCCCGCGATGTACTCCATCGCAATGAACCGCCGCGGCGTCTCTTCCGTGGTCTCGCCGATGTCATAGATCGTGAGAATGTGCGGATGATTCAACGCCGAAGCCGCCTGCGCCTCGAACCGAAACCGCGCGACCGCATCCGGATTCGTGACCGCCGCCTCAGGCAGCATCTTCAGCGCGACATCGCGGTTGAGCCGGATGTCCCGCGCGCGGTAGATGACACCCATCCCGCCGGAGCCGATCGACGAGACGATCTCGTACACGCCGACGCGGGTTCCGGGTGGGAGCATGTTGGGGGGAGATTATAGGTGGGGGCCGAAGAGATACACCTTGCCCCAGTCGGCAAAGATGGCGACCTGATGATGGGTCTGCCATCCGTGCGCGCCGTCGTTTAGGGCTTGGGGGCTGTAGACGACGTGGAAGTTCACCCGGGTCTTACTCTCGTGAAGAAAGGCCTCGAAATACGGATTCACGAGATTGATTGCGGTGCCCGCACGATTCGTAATTCGGCCGACCGTGAAGATGGTGCGGAACAATACTGCCTTGTATGCGAAACCGGGAAAGCGGTGGCTGTACGTGAATTCGGTCTGGCTGCGATGTCCCGCGATTCCGGATTGTGTGGTTCGAGCGAGTCCAAACGTGCCAAAGAGCCAGCGGGTGCGAAATGGAAATGGAGCATCCCCTTCGAGACCGAATGATTCCTCTCGGCCGGAGCGGCGCGAGATCACCGCCCCGGTCAGCGGCGCAACAACGTCCTGGTGTATCGTCTGTCGCGTCCAGGTGCCGCGAAGACGCATCATGGTTCGCGGCTCAGGCCCGTTCGGGATGCTGTAATACCAGCCGAACTGAAGGGAATCCCGCGCTCCCGGCGGAGGTGCCGCGGGTGTGGCGTTGGGAGGAGGAGGGGTCGGAAAATAAATGGGCGGATCGCACGCGCAAACGCTCAGCGCCGGATGATCGCCTTCGCGAATACTGTGCTTATAGTCGAATTGGACGTGCCTCCAGTACACACCGCCCCCGAGTTGAAGAAATCCCGTCTTGTCCTTCAATGGCCTGTAGTCGTCTACAAAATTCCATGCGCCCCCGGCAACGAGGCGCGCGCTCAACAAGACGTGCCCCTCGATCTCGCGAGGATCGAGAAAATCATCGGGATCAAAAATCGGTCGCTGCTGTGCGAGGCCAACACTACAACTCATCAGCACGATCGCAGCATAGAAGAATCTTCGCATGTGAATTACTTGATAGCGGGGGTAATTTTCAGAGACATCGTCTTGAACTGCGGAGTCGTCTTCTCATCAAGTTCTATCGCGACCGGCGAGAGGCTCGGTAATTCACATAATACTTTGCTGTCGTTCCTTTGGCTTCCCAGGAAATAGATAAGTTGGGTACGCTTAAACCGATCCCGCACGGCTATGACTGCAGGGTCATTGACGAGCAACCCGCAGCCATCGGGCCGCGGGTACTTGCGCCCTGGCTGAAGACGCAGCTTCTCATAGGCGATACCCGAATCAGGTCTCTTCGTCAGACCCAGCGAAGCGTTGGGAAAACGCAGATCCAGAATCTCGAAGTCTGTACCCTTCAGATCGAACCAACGGGTTTCTCTGCAGTCACGATCCTTGTTCGATTCGTGTGCCATGGTACGTACGTAACTGAGGTAAATCGGGTTACGCAGTCCGTCGGCAGCATCGGCGTCGATGCGCACCTCGATGTCGTAAACCTTGGCTGTTCTTTGGAAGTGAGTAAAGTTATAGGTCGCCTCGCCCTTGTCGCCCGGGTGCGACTCGAGACATCCAGTTCGAGAATCGCCCAGCCGCAGGCTGCCCATTGTTTTCTCGGAGTTGAGCAGAGGAACGTTCGTCGTATCATTCAACTTTCCCGTCCATATTGGCGTTTTGCCTTCTTGCGTCAGCGGAATCAGATAGTCATGCTCATCACCCTTCGCAACCAGATACACAGGCCCTCTCGGCGTTCCGTCGATTTCCACTCTCACGAACGGTGTTACGCCTTGAGCTTTGACGGACGCAGCCATCGACGCCAGCAGCGATATCATCACGAGCCAACCGACTTTAGTCCGGTTCATCGCAACAAGCCCCCTCTATGAAAGCCGCTCTGAAGTCCTCAGGAAGTTCTTTGGGTTCGGTATGAGTGTGTGGTGTGGAATGGAAAACTTGCCAGAAGTACCAGGGGTTCCCTGATTCCTCGATCGTGATCATCAATCGCATAGGCCGTACAGCCAGTTTTCGCCGTATTTCCTCTCTGCATACAATCGCCGGTCTGCACGTGGCCTTCAACGTTGCGAGGGCCTCTAACCTTATTCTCACATCGTCTTCTTGTTTCCCAATCACGGCTTTGGCCAGCGGAGTTTGGCCGTCATCGGCCACGGGCATCAGAGTAAGATGGGCCTGCGTGATCTCCAAGCCGGTTTTGTCGAATACCAGTTCGAAGTGTTTGAGGGTCGATGGCCTCAATCCTCTATTCTCAGTGCTGATCGTGATGAATCGCCGGTCCGCATTGATGATTTTGAAATCCGTATTCGACTCCCGAAAGTAAAGAAACGTATTGCTGCCCGCGATCGCGGTGATCAAACCAAGCAAGGGCTTCCAATAGTTGAGCACTTTCCGAAACAGAACAAACAGAGATCCATGAAGCACCGCGTCGCACTTTTCACACGTACGCGCCGATGGCCGGTTTTTGTGTTGGCAGTTCGAACAAATGGGCCCTTTCTGTGTCGATCCACAATGCGAGCAGATCCGTGCATTCGGAGCAATCATGCCTTTGCAACTGTCGCATTTGCGCTCCTCCTTCTTCTTCTGCCGCTTCGACGGCATGAAATTCACCATCCCGGCCTCCTGATCGATACGATTCCGACGATTGTCAGGAAGAAACCGAGAAGGACGATCCCCCACCCCGAGACCGCCGGCACGTCCGTCGTAGGGGGAAGAACGCATATGACGTATTCGTGATCGCCAAAGCAGGACGGGTCAGTAACGCTCGTTGCACGGACGGTGAAATGGAAGCAGCCGGCGGCCGCAGGGACGCCGGAAATCGTGTCGTTTGGGAAAAGGCTGAGGCCGGGTGGAAGGGTGCCGGGCGCGGTTGAGAACACATAAGGCGGTTTGCCGCAGGAGGCGATCAGCGTCTTGCTGTACGGTACGCCGAGGAGGGCGAGGGGGAGGTTGGGTGGGGAGATGGTTACGTTACAAACCACGATAAGGTGGAGAGGGACGATCTGCGGCGGACAACCCGTCGGCGTCACCGTCACGCTGAAGTAGTAACTACCGGCGACGGTCGGAACGTCCGTAATGCTCGACAGCAGGCCGCCGGGGGACAACATCAAACCAACGGGAAGCGATCCCGGCGTCGACGTGTAGACGTAGTCACCGCAGTCGGGCTTCGGAAGTTGATGCTGATAGGTCGAGCAGGCGGTCGCCTGTGGCAGCTCGGGGTCCACGGTAAGGGGATCCGGGCAAAGAATTTCAAGTGTGTATTGATGGCGCTCCGAAACACCACGGGCTGTCGCCACAACGATGAATGGATATGTGCCAGGCGTCGTCGGTGTACCGCACAAATTTCTTGTTTTCTTGTCGAAGGTCAGACCAGGAGGGAGAGAGCCCTCGATTTCGAGATCATAGGGCTTCGTGCAGCCGGTGGCGGTGATCGTTTCGCAATATGGTGTGCAGGCCTTTGCCGACGAAGGGAGATCAGAAAACGCGACGACCGGATGGATAACGATCGTGTAATCCTTCGACACGGTGCAGGAATCGTTCGTCACTGTAACTGTGAAGGTGTGACAGCCGGGCTTCGTCAATGTGCCGGTGAGCTTCTTAATGGAACTCGGGGGGTGATGGGGCTCGGGACCAGCTCGGGAGGAACGTCGCCCGTGAATGTAAACGTAAATGGCCCGCTCCCCCCCACCGCTGTAAAAACGGCTTCGTAATGGTCGCCCACGTTTCCGTCAGCGAGCATGTCGGGGGCGAGCGTCAGGCCGCCTTGGATGTCGAAAGAATAAGACTTCGTCGTTGAGCAACCGAGAGTGTCCGTCGCGGTCAATGAGAAAGCGCTCTGACCTGATCTGGCGACGCCTTTCAGTATGTTGCCCACCAGCTGCAAATTCTTCGGCAAGGTTTCTGGCGGTGCGGTGACGGTATAGGGCGGCTCTCCCCCACTAGGTTTGATTTCGTATTCGTAATCGACACACGCAGTCGGAGTGGGAATATCGGGAAGGACGATGTTTCCGCAGATCACCAGCCGGTAAACGCGGATGCAATTGATGCCTGTGGAATCGCTGATGGCGACGGCCAGCTTGAACACGCCCGCCGTTGTCGGTTTGACGGACAACACCCCGCTCTCCGTCACTGTCACCACGCCCGGTTGAAGATCGCTCGCGGCCAGCGCAAATTTGTAAGAGCCGTTGCCCCCTTTCGGGGTCAATGTCTGGGTGTAATCGGGTCCGGCCATTCCGTCGGGAAGAACGTGCGGAGCCATGTCCAGGAGCGCACAGCAGATGGTCACGCCCGCGTCGGTCAGGCTCACGGCACCCGGCGTGAGAAGGCGTCCGGAGATCGTGGCATTGCTCTCGACGGTGATGTTCCCCGTCGCCAGGACGTTCCCGGCGAAGACGCTCTTCGTTCCGAACGTCGCTGGTCCGCCGATTCGCCAGAAAACGTTGTTGTCCCTTCCTTCGTTGATGGTCTGTACCGTGGACCCGGGTTTGGTGGTGAGCGAGCTCTCGACCTCGAAGATCCAGACGGCGTTGGGATCGCCGCCGGCATCGAGCACTAACGAGCCCGTCAACACTGCGTCCGGGGGCGCTCGATAGACGCCGGGTCCGAGGATCCGGCCGAGGCCGAGGTCTCCGGTGAGCGTCGCAGTGAGTGAGCGCGCCGCGAGATTGGTGTAGGCCTCAGCTGTGTCTTTTTGCGCTTGCTGCGCCAGCGAGTCGTTCAATCGGCGATCACCGAGAATGAAATTCGAATGGGAAAGACCGGAGGCCGTGTTGCCGGGACTCGTCCCCACGTTTCCCGCGATGACGGTCGTGGAGCCTGAATTGGTGACCGAGCCTCCCAACGCCGCGAAACTGGAAGCGAAACCGAGATTCGGGGTCGGCGAAGTCTGCGCATAGCTCGGTAACGCCGCCCCAAAAAGCGACACGAATACCAGAACTTTGAACCGGGACCGCATTGGACCTCTTATTGAGGGAGTGCCGGAATCGCGGACTTCCCTACCCAGACCGCCCAAAGAAACGGCAGAACCCCGGGCCTACGGACTCCTGGAACCCCACCCCCTCCCCTTCAACAGAGGTAGTGACGAACCGCAGCAAAACGTTTCATGAGAACTTCACCGAGACGCCGTAGGCGTGATCGGAGGGAATCGCATACCGCGCCATCCCATTGCGCGCGGCCTTGCTGCCGCGCTTCTTCAGCCACGCCAGCGCCGACTGCATCTGCTCGTCAATCAACTTCATCGCGACGTTGTAGAGCACAAGGCACGACCTCTTTAGGTGACACATTCAGTTCGTGAACTGACGGAGCCAGTTATCGAACTGGCCGCGTCAGTTCACGAACTGGCCGTGCCAGTTATCGAACTGGCCGCGCCAGTTCACGAACTGCCCGTCCCAGTTATCGAACTGGCCGCGCCAGTTCACGAACTGCCCGTCCCAGTTATCGAACTGGCCACGCCAGTTCACGAACTGCCCGTCCCAGTTATCGAACTGGCCGCGTCAGTTCACGAACTGACCGTGCCAGTTATCGAACTGGCCGCGCCAGTTCACGAACTGCCAGAGCCAGTCACCGAACGGCCGTCTTCCGCCTTCTGCCTTCTGCCTTCCGCTTTCTGCCTTCTACCTTCCGCTTTCTGCCTTCTGCCTTCCGCCTTCCGCCATCTGCCATCCGCCATCCGCTTTCTGCCTTCCGCCATCTGCCATCCGCTTTCTGCTTTAATCCCGGAACATGTACTCCTGGAACCCCCACGCCCTTCCCTGGGCGATCGTCGGCACCGCATTGTTCGTGCTGGCGGGGGTGATTTTTTCGCGGCAGCGGGCGTCGCGGGTCGCGGTCCTGTTCTGCGCGATGATCGGCTGCGTCGCGATCTGGTTCGGCGGGTTCACGGGAATGCTGCTCTCGACGACCGCCGAAGGCGCGACGGTGTGGGGGCGGATCGCGCTGATGGGGGTGTGTCTCCTTCCCGCCTCGATCTACGACTTCACGACGACGGCGCTGCGGCTTTATTCGTCGCGCAAGTTCTTCGTGAATCTCGTCTGGATCCTCGGCGCGGGGTTCGCGATGCTGGCGGCGCTCACGAACGGGATCGTCGCCGGCGTGACGCGGCATCGCTGGGGGTTTTATCCGTACGTCGGTCCGCTCACGCGCGCGTTCCTGCTGATCTTCTTCGCCGTGCTGATCGCGCAGATCGTCGAGGGGACGCTCGAGTATCGCCGCACGACGGAGCCGAAGCGGAAGCGGCGCATCGCCAATCTGATGCTCAGCTTCGTCGTCGTCTACTTCGCCGCCGTCGACTTTCTGCCGATGTTCGGCGTGGAGATGAAGCCGGTCGGCTACATTCCGGTCGTCGCGTTCGTCGCGTTCGCGTGGAGCACGATCGCGCGGCATCGCTTCCAGCCCGTCACCGCGGCGCGCGCCGCGCGCGAGATCCTCGAGACGATGGCCGACGCGCTGTTCGTCATCGACTCCGACGGGAAAATCCGCGTGCTCAATCACGCCGCGCGCACGCTCCTCGGCTACACCGACTCCGATCTTCTCGGACGTTCGATCGACACGCTGGAGTCACTGGAGGGCGATCACACGATCTCTCGCGCGCTGCACGACCTCGCGCGCCGCGGACCGATCCGCGATCAGGAGCGTGACTTCCGACACCGCGACGGCAGCGCCATCGCCGTCAGCGTGTCGATCTCACCGGTCGCCGAGCGCGACGTGCAGCAGGGCGCGGTCGTCATTGCGCGCGACATCCGCGAGCGCAAGCACGCCGTCGAAGAGCTGCATCACACGATGAAGCGCCTGCAGCAAAGCAACCGCGAGCTCGAAGACTTCGCCTACGTCGCGTCGCATGACCTGCAGGAGCCGCTGCGAAAAATTCAGGCATTCGGCGATCTGCTGAAGTCGAAACACGGCCCGACGCTCGACACGCAGGGACGCGACTACATCGAGCGGATGCAATCCGCCGCGCGGCGGATGCAGGTGCTCATCAACGACCTCCTCTCATTCTCGCGCGTGACGACGAAGGCGCAGCCGTTCGTCCCGGTCGACCTCAACGAGATCGCGCGCGGAGTCGTGCACGATCTGGAGATCCGCATGCATGACGCGGCGGGCGCGATGAGCGTCGGCGAGCTGCCGACGATCGACGCCGATCCGCTGCAGATGCGCCAGCTGCTGCAGAACCTCGCGTCGAACGGCCTGAAGTTTCATCGCCCCGGCATCCCGCCGCACGTCGAGATCCGCGGCTCGACGAACGACGGACTCGCGAACATCACCGTGTCCGACAACGGCATCGGCTTCGATCAGAAATACGCCGAGCGCATCTTCACGATGTTCGAGCGCCTGCATGGCAAAGGAAAGTACGAAGGCACCGGCATCGGCCTGGCCATCTGCCGCAAGATTGCGGAGCGCCACGGAGGCGAAATTCGTGCGGAGAGCACACCCGGCGAAGGCTCGACATTCGTCGTGAGTTTGCCGGTGCGCCAGAGCGAAACGCTCTGAACGCGACCCCGCGCCCGAACCCCGGGGTGGGCGAGCGAAGCGACTGCGTTCCCCCGCCCCGGGCGCGGAAGCGGGCGCGGGCTCGGGCGCGGGAATGTCTGAAGGCCGGGCGAGGGGCGGCGCTTAATTCGGGATCGATCCGACGGGCGATTTAGCGCACAATACGCCATCCTAAAATGAGCTCCCACGACTCCGGACGTCCCATCGTGATCCTTCTCGCCGACGATGACGAGGAAGACCGCATGCTCGCCGCCGATGCGCTTGCGGAGAGTCGCGTTGTCAACGATCTGCGCTTCGTCGAGGACGGCGATGAGCTGCTCGACTATCTCTATCACCGCGGCGAGCACGCCGATCCGCACAAGTCGCCCACGCCCGGTCTCATCCTGCTCGACCTCAATATGCCGCGCAAAGACGGGCGCGAGGCACTGCGGGAGATCAAGGCCGATCCCGATCTGCGCCGCATTCCGGTCGTGGTGCTCACGACGTCGAAGGCCGAGGAGGATATCTACCGGACGTACGACCTCGGCGCGAACTCGTTCATCACCAAGCCCGTGAGTTTCGAAGGCCTGGTCGCCGTCATGCGCGACATCGGACGTTACTGGATCGAAATCGTCGAGCTGCCACCCGACCACATTGAATGAAGCATTGAAGCGCGCCGTCCGCATTCTCCTCGTCGAAGACGACGAGGACGACTTCGTGCTCACGCGCGATCTTCTCAACGATTGCAAGCGCACGACCTTCGAGCTCGAGTGGGTGTCGTCATTCGACGAGGCGCGCGACGCGATCACGCGCAATCATCACGATCTCTACCTCATCGACTATCGCCTCGGCGAGCGCACCGGGATCGAGCTGCTGCGCCACGCGCGCGAGCGCCGCATCATCGCGCCGCTGATCCTGCTCACGGGACAGAAAGACAGCGACATCGATCTCGTCGCGATGAACGAAGGCGCGGCCGACTATCTCCTCAAGGGCCACATCGACGCCGCGCTGCTGGAGCGCTCCATCCGCTACTCGCTGGAGCAGAGCCGCACCCTGCGCGCGCTGCGCGAGAGCGAAGAACGCTACGCGCTCTCCGCGCGTGGCGCGAACGACGGGCTGTGGGTGTGGGACCTCGTCGACAACAACGTCTACTACTCGCCGCGATGGAAGTCGATGCTCGGGCATGAAGAAGGCGAGATCGGCAATTCACCCGATGAATGGTTCTCGCGCGTCCATCCGGACGACAAGGAGCAGCTGAGCAGCACGATCGATTTTCATCTGCGCGGCTGGTCGCCGCATTTCGAGAACGAGCATCGCATGCGCTGCGCCGACGGCTCGTATCGATGGATGCTCAGCCGCGGACTCGCCGTGCGCGACGAAGCCGGCGCGGCGACGCGCATCGCCGGATCGCAGACCGACATCACCGAGCGCAAAGTCGCCGTCGATCGACTGACGCACGACGCGTTTCACGACGCACTCACGCAGCTTCCCAACCGCGCGCTCTTCATGGACCGCCTCGAGCGCGCGATGGAGACGCTGCATCGCCATCCCGACTCGCTCTTCGCCGTTCTCTTTCTCGATCTCGATCGCTTCAAGGTCGTCAACGACAGCCTCGGACACGTGCAGGGCGACGACCTTTTGATCTCCGTCGCGCGACGGCTGAACAGCATCATCCGCTCGAGCGACACGATCGCGCGCCTCGGCGGCGACGAGTTCGCGATGCTGATCGAAGAGATCGATCACGAAGCCGACGCCGTGCGCATGGCGCAGCGCATCCAGGACGCGCTCGCGATTCCGTTCGACGTCGGCGGACACGAGATCTTCACGACCGTCAGCATCGGCATCGCGCTCAGCACCAGCGGCTACCAGCGCGCGCACGACGTGCTGCGCGACGCCGACATCGCAATGTATCGCGCGAAGTCGCGCGGCAAAGCGCGCCACGAATTGTTCGACACGGCGATGCATGAGCGCGCGCTGAAGCGGCTCGAGTTCGAGACCGATCTGCGCCGCGCAATCGAGCGCGGTGAGTTGCGCGTGTACTATCAGCCGATCGTCTCGATGCTCACCGGCAAGCTCCTCGGCTTCGAGGCGCTCGTGCGCTGGCAGCGCGGCGACGAGTTGATCTCCGCCGAAGAGATCGTCGCCGTTGCGGAAGAGACGGGATTGATCGTGCCGATCGGCGAATGGGTGCTGCGCGAAGCGCTCAGGCAGGTGCGCGCGTGGAGCTCGATGAACGGCGCGCTCGACATCCACGTCAATCTCTCCGCGCGGCAACTGCTGCATCCGAACGTCGTCGACCGCGTGACGGAAGCGCTCGCGGAGAGCGGCGTCGATCCGCGCCGATTGCAGCTCGAAGTCACGGAGAGCGTTCTCATCGACAGCGCGGAGACCGCGGCCGCGCTGCTGCGCAGCTTGCGCGATGTTCAAGTGGGCTTGAGCCTCGACGACTTCGGCACCGGCTACTCATCGCTCAGTTCCTTGCGCGAGTTTCCGTTCAACGCGCTCAAGATCGATCGGACATTCCTGCACGACGCCGACGTACACCGCGCCGACGCGATCGTCCGCACGATCGCCAGCCTCGCCCGCTCCCTCGGCATGGAGGTGACGGTCGAAGGTCTGGAGACGCAGGAGCAGGTCGATCGCATGCGCGAGCTCGGCATCGATCGCGCGCAGGGCTTCTACTACTCGCGCCCCTTGCCGCCCGAGGAAGTCGCGGGATTTTTCGCGAAGCGCTAGGGCGGCGCCCAAAAGCGCGCCGGAGGCGCGCACCACACTCCGGCGCGCTGTTACGTCGGAACGCCGGCGTCCTCGCCGGCTGGACCGGCGGCGTCCCGCCGCTGATTCGTCACGAACAGCGCGCCCGCCGCGGACAGCGCGGCCACCGCGGCCGCTGCAAGAACACTCATGCGGAAGTTGTGGACGAACTGCTCCTTGTCATGCACCCCGGCCGCGCCGCCGAAAATCGCTACCGCCAGCATTCCTGCTGCGCGCGCGACGGCGTTGTTGATGCCGGACGCCGTGCCGGCGAATCGCTCGTCTTCGATCGACGTCATCACGACGGTCGTCAGCGGCGCGACGGTGATCGACATGCCGAGGCCGAGCATCAGGATGGCGGGGAAGAACGTCGTCCAGTACGTGCCGCCGATCGACGGACGCGCCATCAGCGCGAGACCACCGGCGGCGACGATCGGTCCGATGATCAGCGGGACGCGCGCGCCGATGCGATCCGCGAGCGCGCCGCTGTAACGCGACAGCACCGACATCGTGAACACGAACGGCAGGAACGCCGCGCCGGTTTCGGACGGCGAGTAGCCCTGCACCTGCATGAGATTGAACGGCAGCAGGAACGTCCCCGCGGACAGCGCGCCGTACAGCAACAGCGTGAGCACATTCGCGCCGGTGAACGCGCGCGAGCGGAAGAGCGAGAGCGGCACGATCGGATTCACCGCGCGCGTCTGCGAGAACACGAACGCGATCAGCACGCCGGCGCCCGCAATCGCGGCCCACGCCACGTGCTCGATCAAACCGTACGCAACGCCGCCGAGGCCGAGCGTGACCAGCGTCGTGCCCGTCCAGTCGATCGCGCCCGTCTCCTGACGTTTGTCACGCGGCATGTGCACGAACACGATCCAGAGCACGAGCGCGGCGATCGGCGCGTTGATGTAGAACACCGCGCGCCACGACACGTGCTGCACGAGAAACCCGCCGAGAAGCGGGCCGGCGATGATCGCGAGCGCGGTGAGCGCCGACCACGTGCCGATCGCGCGTCCGCGCTCCTCGCGAGGAAACGTCGCGCTGATGATCGCCAGACTTCCCGGAACGAGCAGCGCCGCTCCCAGGCCCTGCAGCGCGCGAGCGATGATCAACTGCTGCGCATTCGGCGCCGCCCCGCACCAGATCGAAGCCGCCGCAAAAATCGCGACCCCGAACCCAAACACGCGCACGCGTCCCACGCGATCACCTAACGAGCCGCCGGCGAGAATCAGCGACGAGAGCACGAGCAGATACGCATCGACGACCCACTGCACGTCCGCGACATTCGCGTGGAGCGCGCCCTTCATCACGGGCAGCGCGACGTTCACGACGGTCGAGTCGATGAACGCCATCGACGAGCCGAGGATCGTGGCGGCGAGGACCCAGCGCTGCGTCGATTGTTCCATGCGGTAGTGAGGAGCTTACACCGGCGCGCGTGGGGTGATGTGGAAGCGCGTCGTCAGTGGGGAGAATGTCGCGCACCAGCTGGGAATGCAGAACGCAGAATGCAGGCACCACCGGCGGCTGACGACCACCGTTGACCAAACGGGAGTTGCGAGGGCGGGCCAGTCTGCGGTACCTCTGGCGTTGCTTGAAGACGCGTAGAGGTCGTTTTTTCTGTGGAGGTTTGAACCCCGCAATGCAGGCTGACCCGCGCCGTATAGAGGTACCACCTTTTGTCGCT
>QHVT01000023.1 GCA_003223645.1 Acidobacteriota bacterium
GAGATGCACGTCATACGTTTAAGCAACGTGTGGAATGCTGCAGATCGCATGAGATCAAGGCACTTTATGGTCAAGTTACTAAGGGTTGACGGTGGATGCCTTGGCACAGAGAGGCGACGAAGGACGTGGCAAGCAGCGATATGCTTCGGGGAGCGGCAAGCACGCATTGATCCGGAGATTTCCGAATGGGGCAACCCCACTGGAGTCATGTCCAGTGATCACCGGCTGAATACATAGGCCGGATGAGGCGAACCGAGGGAAGTGAACCATCTCAGTACCTCGAGGAAGAGAAATCAAACTAGAGATTCCGTCAGTAGCGGCGAGCGAACGCGGAAGAGCCCAAACCGATTGTCTTCGGACAGTCGGGGTTGTGGGGCCCTTTCATATGGAGTTAGAAACCATTTGTTTAGCCGAAGCGCATGGAACGGCGCACCAAAGAAGGTGATAGGCCTGTAGGCGAAAAGCAAATGGCTCCGAGAGGGTACCCGAGTACCACGGGGCACGAGAAACCCTGTGGGAATCTGGGGGGACCATCCTCCAAGGCTAAATACTCCTCTGTGACCGATAGTGCACTAGTACCGTGAGGGAAAGGTGAAAAGAACCCCTGTTAGGGGAGTGAAATAGTACCTGAAACCGTCAATCTACAAGCAGTGGAAGCACTATGCTTCGTTCTTCGGGACGGGGAATGTGCAACCGCGTGCCTTTTGCATAATGAGCCGGCTAGTTACTCTCAGGGGCGAGGCGAAGTTCAATACTGAGCCGTAGCGAAAGCGAGTCTGAATAGGGCGAAAATGAGTCGCTGGGAGTACACGCGAAGCGGGATGATCTAGGCATGGCCAGGATGAAACCTGGGTAACACCAGGTGGAGGTCCGAACCAGTGTTGGTTGAAAACAGCTTGGATGAGCTGTGCCTAGGGGTGAAAGGCCAATCAAATTCCGTTATAGCTCGTTCTCTCCGAAATATCTTTAGGGATAGCGTCGCGTGGACCATGATGGTGGTAGAGCGCTGGATGGACTAGGGGCCTTACCGGGTTACTGAATCCAACCAAACTTCGAATGCCATCAATGCAATACGCGGCAGTCAGACGGCGGGGGATAAGCTTCGTCGTCGAGAGGGGAACAACCCAGACCGCCAGCTAAGGTCCCCAAATTCACGCTAAGTGGAAAAGGATGTGGAGACGCACAGACAGCCAGGAGGTTGGCTTAGAAGCAGCCATCCTTTAAAGAAAGCGTAATAGCTCACTGGTCAAGTGGCTCCGTGCCGACAATGTAACGGGGCTCAAGCGTGATACCGAAGCTGCGGATCAGCGACTTCTTCGGAAGTTGTCTGGTGGTAGGAGAGCATTCTGAATGGAGTGAAGTCAGACCGAAAGGACTGGTGGACTGTTCAGAAGAGACCCTGCCGGCACAAGTAGCGATAAAGTGTGTGAGAATCACACTCGCCGTAAGTCTAAGGTTTCCTGAGGAAGGTTCGTCCGCTCAGGGTCAGTCGGTCCCTAAGGCGAGGCCGAAAGGCGTAGTCGATGGGAAACAGGTCAACATTCCTGTACCGGCAATGCTGCGAAGGGGTGACGCAGGAGGATAGGTGAGCCAACGATCGGAAGAGTTGGTTCAAGGTGGTAGGTAGGTTTGACAGGCAAATCCGTCAGACTATTACCGAGAGCCGAGTACGAGGCCTCTTTTGGCCGAAGTCACTGATTCCAGGCTGCCAAGAAAACCCTCTAAGCTTCAGGCAGAAGCCGACCGTACCGCAAACCGACACAGGTAGACGGGAAGAGAATTCCAAGGCGCGTGAGTGATCCCTCGTGAAGGAACTCGGCAAATTAGCACCGTAACTTCGGAAGAAGGTGTGCTGGCTGTCGTTAGTATCCTCGCGATATGAAGCGACGGCTAGTCGCAGTGAAATGCCCCAAGCGACTGTTTATCAAAAACACAGGGCTCTGCAAAGTCGAAAACGACGTATAGGGTCTGACTCCTGCCCGGTGCCGGAAGGTTAAGGGGAGTGGTTAGTCTGCCGCAAGGCGGGCGAAGCTGCGAACCGAAGCCCCGGTAAACGGCGGCCGTAACTATAACGGTCCTAAGGTAGCGAAATTCCTTGTCGGGTAAGTTCCGACCTGCACGAATGGAGTAACGATTTGGGGACTGTCTCCACGAGGGGCTCAGCGAATCTGTAGCGCTGGTGAAGATGCCAGCTACCCGCAACTAGACGGAAAGACCCTGTGCACCTTTACTGCACCCTGGCAGTGAACTTTGGTGCTGTATGTGTAGGATAGGTGGGACTCTTTGAAGCCGGGCCGCTAGGTTCGGTGGAGAGGCCGGTGAAATACCACCCTTACAGTACCGGAGTTCTAACCGCGGCCCGTAATCCGGGTCCGGGACATTGCCAGGCGGGCAGTTTGACTGGGGCGGTCGCCTCCCAAAGTGTAACGGAGGCTCGCGAAGGTTCCCTCAGGCTGTTTGGAAATCAGCCGTTGAGTGCAAAGGCAGAAGGGAGCTTAACTGCAAGACCTACAAGTCGAGCAGATGCGAAAGCAGGCCTTAGTGATCCGGTGGTTCTGTATGGAAGGGCCATCGCTCAAAGGATAAAAGGTACGCCGGGGATAACAGGCTGATCCTGACCAAGAGTTCACATCGACGTCAGGGTTTGGCACCTCGATGTCGGCTCATCGCATCCTGGGGCTGGAGCAGGTCCCAAGGGTCCGGCTGTTCGCCGGTTAAAGCGGTACGTGAGCTGGGTTCAGAACGTCGCGAGACAGTTCGGTCCCTATCTGTTGTGGGCGGAGGAGAATTGAGGGGAGGTTTCCTTAGTACGAGAGGACCGGGAAGCACCGACCTCTAGTGTACCAGTTGTCCTGCCAAGGGCATCGCTGGGTAGCTAAGTCGGGAAAGGATAATCGCTGAAAGCATATAAGCGAGAAGCCAACCCCAAGATGAGTTCTCCCTGAAGACCCGTGGTAGATCACCACGTTGATAGGCTGGATGTGTAAGGTTGCCGCGAGGCCCTTAGCTAACCAGTACTAATCGGTCGTTTGACTTGACCATATTTGCCTTGATTTGATGTGATCGCAGCAGCGTGCACTCTCCAAAGCTGCAACCCGTATTCAATGTCCTATTAGTCCTATAGGTCCTATCCGTCCTATAGGTCCTAATAGGACGAATAAGACTTATAGGACGAATAGGACCTATAGGACGACAACAACCAGAAACCAAAGTTTCCGGTGGTCATAGAGAAGAGGTCACACCCGTTCCCATTCCGAACACGGCAGTTAAGCTCTTCATCGCCAATGATACTGCGCGGGCAACTGTGTGGGAAAGTAGGACGCCGCCGGGATATTATGAAAAGCCGCTGAGCAATCAGCGGCTTTTCGCTTTTTGGGCCTCGATCAGCTCCAGTGTGCTTTGCTCCGGCGTCAGGCCGAGCGCCGGATCGTCCTCGGTCTGCTTGACGAGTCCCACGCGCTCCGCAATCCACTGCGAGCCGTGGATGAGCGGCAGTTCTCCGCGCGTCTGCGACAGGACCTTCGCCGTGTAATCGACGCGCACGGCGTCGAATGTGCCCGCCGGAACGGTGACCTTTTCCCGCCCAATTACGCGATAGTCGTAGCTCGCCGAGATTCCTTCGCCGGCCCACGTCCACTTCCACGTTGCGCCGCTCTCCAGGTGCTTGCCGTATTGAGCTCCGGTGAACGTCGTCCCCTCGTCGACCGGCGTGATTCCGTCCTCCGTGCAGCGGTAGTGGCTGGTCTCGAGGCGCGGCTCCTGCCCTTCCACGGTGTACGACTGCGTCCACTGAATGCGATCGCCCTGGATGCGGCGATTGCTCCAGGTCATTTCCGACTGTGTGTCGCCGGCGATACTGTGCCTCTTCTCGATGAATCGCAGCGACGTCGCCGGCGCGGGAAATACCGGCGCGGTGCAGTCGGCATAGAGAGCGGAGGTCAGGACGAGCGACAGCAGGGCGAACCGCATCATTGCACCTCTTTATGTTCGCTTTCGCGCGAAAATCTGGAACGCGATGATCTCGATCTGTTTCGACTTCCAATACGTCACGCCGCTGAACGTCGCGATCAGCCGGTAATCCGGACGCCGGATGAGCGCTCGCGCGTACAGGTGATCCATCCGATAGCCGATCGCCGCGACGACGAAATCGGGGCGCTGGGCCATGGTTTGATAAAACCATTGCCCCATTTCCCGCGAGCTCGTCACCTTGGCATTGCCCAGCGGCCAGGGATTTTCCGTCGACCAGTCCCAGAATGCCGCATTCCCGGGGATCGCGTAATTTCGAAAGATGTTGTGCGGGAAATAAGGTTGGATCTCGACACAGCGCAGTCCCGCTCCGAAGAGCCGCGCTTGATCGAGGTGATTGCGGGCGATGAACTCCGCGGTTTCGCGGCTGCCGGTGAACGGCTGGGTCGCGTCATAGCGAATCGACTGCGCCGCCCATTGGATATGCCGCAGCAAGACGATCGAGAGAATGCAGAGAACGGCGAAATCGAGCGAGCGCCGCTCCGGCGAAGCCGGCGTGCGTTGCCAGGCCACGAAGAGCGCGAATAGAAGCACGAAGAAAAACAGCCCTTCGTGCCACAGTCCGAAATAAAGCGCAGCGACAGGCAGCATCGCGGCGGTGGGGATGAGGAAGACCAACAGTGCCTGCCGGCGCCGCAGAAAAGTCATGAGCAGCGCGAACGCGGTGAGAAGCAGCAGCAGGACGACGATGCCCGCCGCATTCGACATCTCATCCAATCCGCCCCACATGATCTCCCGCAGAATCCACAATCCCACCTCGGCGAACCGTTCCGCGCTGAACGACATGTCGACGAGCGGCCCGGTCTTCAGGTTGACCGGAGGCCACAGAATGACGATGAGGAAGACGGAATTGAGCGCAAAGAGCAGCGTGCCGCCGAGGAATGCGCGTTGCGAAAGCTCGGAAAACGCGATCCGCCGCCGCGCGAGGTCGATCAGGAACAGAAGGAACAGCCCGCCCGCGATTCCGAGCCCGTGCACGGAGACGTTCGACAGCGCAATGAGCAGAAACACGAACAGCGGAAACAAACGAGCGCGCCGGTCATAGATCGCTGCCAGCGCCCACAGAAGCGGCGGCACGAGCACGTAGCTGCGCGCGACGACCGTGAATTGATACGCGACGAAAAACGAAAACGGCACCAGCACGCGAACGGCGAGCGGAACGTTCTTCAGACGAAACAGCAGGAACGCGACGCCGGTCAGTGCGATGAGAATCGCCGCCCATTTCATCGCGCCGTACGGCAATCCCGCCTTGGCCGGAATGGAGAGAATCAAATACCAAAGCGGCGGGTGACCTTCATACGAGAGATGCACCGCCACGAGATCGGAGACGGGCGCGTCCCTCGCCAGCAGCCACGCCTGGGCCTCGTCCCACCACGGCTCGTGCGCGACCGCCGCAAATGCGACGACCGCCACATACAGCACGAGCACCACCCACGGAACGACGCGCGAAGTCATGATTTACGTTCGTACAGGTGAAACATGATCGACTCGATCGGCGTCGTTTTCCAGAACAGGCGCCCGCGGAAAATCTTGACGCGCCGGTAGTCCGGCCGCTTCGACATCATCGCACTGAAGAAAATATCGCCGCTGAACCCCGTCGCGACGAGAAAATAGTCAGGCCGCCGCGCCAGCTGCAGGTTCATCCAGCGCGTGCGCTCGCGCTCGAGCCATTTCCAACCGGGATACGGCCACGGGTTCCGCTCCGACCAGTCCCAGAACGCCGCGCCTCCTTGTGCGTGATAGTTCGCGAACACGCTCGAGTCGAAATAAGGCTGCACCTCGATGCAGCGTACGCCGGCACCGAAGAGACCCGTGCGGTCGATGTGGTGGTCCTTGATGTAGTCCGCAACCTCGCGGCTCCCCGTCATCGCCGATGAAGCGTCATATCGATAGGAGCTGATCGTCCAATAAATGTGCCGCATCAGAACCAGCGCGAGCACGGCCGTCACGACGTAGCGCAGACGGCGATCCACAGGGCGTTGAAAACTCACGAGAAAGGCCGTGACGAGGATGAAAAAGAACACGCCTTCGTGCCAGGGACTGTAATACACGGCGATTGGAAGCAGCACCGAGATCAACATCAGCGCGAACAGCGCAAGCGTGCGCGCGCGCCAGAACCAATACAGCAGCAGCAAAAGCGCGAGCTGCGACGCGACGATCCCGACAAACGAGTCGAACCCGAACAAAAGCTCGATGAATGCGTCGCTCGGAATTGCCCAGAGCTTGCTCGCCCGAAATGCGTATCCGATGTCGAAGCGGCCTGAAATGTCTGCAGGAGGAAAGATCACCAGCGCAATGAACGCGACATCGATGACGAAGAGGGCGGCGCCGAGGAACAGCCGCGGCAGCGGTACGGCCGGGCGGCCGTTTCTGCGCGCGCGCCATTCGTCGATGACGAACAGCAGCGCGAGAGCGGACGCAATCCCGGTCCCATGAATACTGACATTGGCCATCGCCAACAGAATCGCGATGAAAAGCCAGAAACGCTCCGAGCGGCGGTCATAAATCGCCGCGACCGCGATCAGGAGCGCTCCCAGAATGACGTAGCTTCGCGCGACCACAGTGAATTGATAGGCAAAATAGAACGTGAACGGCAGCAGGACGCGGATCGGCAGCGGCACGTTCTGTTGTCTCTGTAACAGCGCGACGCCGGTGACAGCGATGAGTCCCGCGACGACGTGCATGCTCTTGTAGGGGAGACCGGCTTTTGCAGGAATCGCCAGGATCAGGTACCACAATGGGGGATGGCCTTCGTACGCGAGCCGTTCCGTAAAAAGATCGGTCATCGTCGCGTCGCGCGCAATCAGCCATGCCTGCGCTTCGTCCCACCACGGCTCGTGGATCACGGCTCCATAAAACACGAGCGCAGCGAAAGAGACGACGACGGCTGCGCCGATGATCTTTTGGGCGGTCATGGCGAAACGCGCCGCCGCCGGATCGTCCACAGAGAAGCCGCCGCGATTGCGATCAGCGCCGCGACCGCCAGTGTGCCTCCAATGAGAAGCGACGCCGGTCGATATTCCAGTACGAGATGTCCGTGCTCGTGCGAATCGATCTCGACCGCGGGCATGATCGAGTCCGCGCGAAGGATCGACAATGGACGGCCGTTCAGGGTCGCGCGCCATCCCGGCAGCCACGGTCGCATGAAGACAATGAGCGACTTCCCCTGTTGCGCGGCCGGCGCGACGTCGACAGTCGTGCGCAGCCGCTCTTCGGAGACTCGTTCAATACGGCGCAGCACATACGCTTCATCATGCGCAGGCCCGTCGGGCGCAAGAATCGCCAGCGGCAGATCGAGCGTTTTGTGTGCAAAGATCCAATTGCCCACGTCCTCGTATTGCGGGAACTTGACCGCATACCGCGCCATCGCAATCGGGAAACTGCGGCGCTCGCGCTGCTCCACAATGACGGCACCTTCCGTGCGCGCGGCCTCGTTCCAGCCACGGCTTTGCAAGAGCGTGCGATAACGCTCGAACACCGGCCGTGGAAGGATCAGTCCGTCGATGCCAAGGTGGGCGAGAAATCCCTGGTTCCCTGTGGCGTGCTCCAGGACCCATTGGCGATAACGAGGGATCATCGCGCCATGCGTTTCCATCGCCAGCAGGCGCTTCATCGCAGCGGGGCCGACGGGACTGTAGCCATTGACGAGATGCGCCTGCATCAGCATCGCATTGTTTCCCGGCAGAAACTCCGGACGGATTCCGAAGCTGCGCCTCCGCTCCGGTCCATCGGCCATGATGTTTTCGATCGCATACAGACTCAGATATCGCCGGTTGGGATGAACAGGCGAAAGCGTCGTCTCGCTGCGGGGAAACTCCCACCCCGGCACTTCGCGCGCCGGCGAGAAAATCACAAACATCGCCGCGATGGAAACGATCGAGAGCGCCAATGGAATGTACGCGGCGACCCGGCGCTCGGTGCTCTCGAATACGCTCCAGACGATGCACAGAATGAACAGCGCGCCCGCGAGAGTGGCCGTCGTATCGAGATCGTGATCGAAGGGGATTGCGGTCGCGAACGCGATCACCACCAGCCCGGCCGCCCACGTTGCGACATTGCGCCGGTCCGTGAGCGTCCGCGGCTCCTTCCCTCTCGCGCGGCGCACGATCTCGAATGCCTGAGCGCCAACAATGGCGAGCGTGAGATGCACGAGCGGCAGCCAGCGAAAACTCCAGCGGAACAAATTAGGGCCGTGCAGGGGCAGGAGAAGAATCAGCGTCGTGAGCAGGACGAGCTCATAGCGCATTGCCCGCCAAAATTCGCGGCGCACAGAACCGATTGCGGCAACGATCGCGCAAAGCGGAATGAGTCCGCCCGTCAACTCCACCGCGGTGTGCGGCATATCGCCGACGAATACCGCCCATACGCTTTGAATGGTCGGCAATACGAAGCCGCCGAATGCGGTGATCGGAACGCTCCAGAGAAAATCGAGGATACCGCTCGCCGACATGCGTGCGCTGGAGCGGAAATACTCGATCAGCATCAGCACGGCTGGAGACGCGAGACAGCCACCGATCGCGATGCCGCCCACAATCGGGATGATCGTTCGCGGCCGGGATTGCAGCGATACGAGATTCAGCACCGTAATGACGGCGGCCATCAGGACGGTGAACGGCCATCCTGCAGCGATGATCAGATACAGCGACAGCGCAATACCGAGCCAGCTCCAGCGGCTGCGCCCCGCGACAGCGGAGCGGAGTGCAATCCAGTACCACGGAATCCACGCGAAGCTCGCGACGGATGGATACCAGGTCGTACCCCACCAGAGGTTCCAGCCGTTGATGCTGGCGATGAGGGCGACCATCAATGCGATTGGAAAAGAAATCGAATAGCTGCGCGCCAGCAAATACGCGCCGGCGGCGAGAATCGCGAAATGAAAAAGCAGCAGTGCGGTCGCGCGTCCATTGAGGCTCAGCGGAAGCGCCCACACAACGATATCCGCCGTGGTGCGCGCAACCGAGAAGATGCCGTATTGATATTCCGCGCCGAGTCCCGTGCAAAACCAGGAATAGGGCGACAGCAGGGGGAATGACCCTTCACTCCAGGCGCGCGCGACTTCGCGCGAGCCGGGGAGATATTGCAGCTGAAAATCGTCCTTCCAGAAAAACGAAGGGTCAATCGCGTGGAACGCCATGATCGTGGCGAGTACGAGAACCACCGCCGCGGCCGCGCCGGCGAGATCGGAACGGCGAAGCGGCGCGGCGACGGACGTCAGACCCGCTCCATTTGCAGCGCTGATTGTGCCTTGCGAGTGCCCGTGGAGTGGACGAAGTCGACGACGTAGGGAGGGCGGCGTTTGACCTCGATGTAAATGCGGCCGAGATATTCGCCGATGATGCCGAGGATGATGAGAATGAGGCCGCTGAGGAAAAAGAGGCCGACGGCGAGGGCGGCGAGACCGGGTGTCTCAGCGGCGCGATGGCCGAAGACCGAGACATTGAAAATACGGATGATGATGAAATAGAGGCCGACGAGAAATGACGGGATGGCGATGAAGAAGCCGAGGTAGGAGGCGAGGCGCAAGGGGACCATGGAGAAGCCGAAAAGACCGTCGATGGCGAGCTTCAACAGGCTCTTGAACGTATAACTCGGCGTTCCCGCGGCGCGCGCTCCGCGTTTATAAATCAAACCGGTTTGTTTGAAGCCGACATAAGCGCGCAATCCGCGGACGAAGCGGACGCGCTCGGGCAGGAGCACGTTCAATGCGTCGACGACCTTGCGGTCCATCAGGCAGAAATCGCCGGAATCCAGCGGAATATCGAAATCGCTGATCCAATGAAGAATGCGATAGAAGATCGAATAGGCCGTACGTTTCGGTAATGACTCTTCGCGTCCCGTACGCACGCCATAAACGACCTGATATCCCTCACGCCATTTCTCGAGCAGACGCGTGATTTCTTCGGGCGGGTCCTGAAGGTCGGCGTCGAGAATCACCACCACGTCGCCGCTGGCCTGTTGGATTCCGGCGGTGATTGCAGGCTGATGACCGAAATTCCGCGACAGTTTGACGATATGAATGCGCGGATCGCGATCCGATGCGCTCAACAGGATGGACAGCGACGCGTCCGTCGATCCGTCATCGATGAAAATGATTTCGTACTCGTCGTTCCAGGCGCGCGAAGCGCTTCCAATGCGGTCCAGTAACAGAGGAAGGACCGGCGCTTCATTGTGGACCGGAATGACGAGCGAAATCATGTGGCGTCTTGACGATTACGGCGAGTTTATCACGCGTGCTAGACTCGCCCGCTCCGATGCAGATGAACTCTGAGCACACGCGCACCCGCGAGCTCGTTCCCTCCCTCTGCATTGTCCTCGGCGTCTCCCTGATTTCGGTGATGCGCGTCATCGGCGATCCCAGCTTCTTCTGGCACGACGATTTTCAAACGCAGTACCTGCCGGGATTGCGCGAGGTGGCGCGCGCCTGGTCGGAAGGGACGTTCCCGCTGCTCACTACGGCGTCATGGCATTCCACCGCTCTCGCCGGCGAGCTTCAATACGGCGTCTTTTCGCTATTCGGGACGCTGGTCGATCTCATCGCGTGGTCGCTGCATCTCTCGTTGGCGAATACGGCGATGTTTCTATCCGCGGCGCATCTCGCGGCCGCCGCGGTCGGCGCGTATCTGCTGGCGCGCGACTTCGGCATCAGCCGCGGCTTCGCCGTCATTGCGGCCCTCGCCGGCTCGCACAATGGCGCGGTGATGGTGTGGGGCGCGACCGACTGGTATCCGGTCCTCACCAGCATCGCCTGGATTCCGTGGTTCTGGCTCGGCCTGCGACGCATCGAGCGCGCGCCGCGCCGCGGCGCGATCGCCGGAACCGCAATCGCGCTCTATCTCGTCATCACCGCGGGGTGGCCGTTCACGATGCTGATGGCGCTCGTGCTCGCGGCGTGGCACATCGTACCGGCGATTTTCCGCCGGGATGGAAAAGCGTCGATGTGGCTGATTGCGGCCTGCGCGATCGGCGCCGCGCTCGCGTCGCCGGCGCTGCTCGTCCACGTCGACTATCTCACCGCAACGACGCGCGCCGCGGGGACGACCGCGCAGCAGTCGTGGAGCGTGCCGCTCATCGCGTTCATCGGCGCCGTCTATCCGACGTTTCGCACGATCTGGAACGGCTGGTATTCGACGACGCAGCATTCCGTCACGGAGCTCGCCGGCGCATTCGTGCCGCTCGTCGGCTTGATCGCTGCGCTGCTCCTGTGGGGCCGCGAGTTTCTGCATAAAATTCGTCGCGAGCTCGCGCTGCTCGCGCTCGTCACGCTGCTGGCGATCCTGCCGAGCGTCGCTCCGTTCCGCTTCAGCTATCGATGGCTGCCGCTGTGGCACCTCGTGCTTTTGATGATCGGACTGCAGGGGCTCGATTGGCTGCGCGCGCGCCGGACCGAATCGAACGCGCTCCGCTGGAACGCGGGCGCGTGGGCGGCCGGTGTCGCCGTCGCCGCGTGGATCCTCTGCTCGATCTTCGATCAGGCGTGGTCACTGACGCGCTCGTATTCGTCGGTGATTTTCCTGCTGGCAATCGTCTGGACGGCGATCGACGCGATGCCGCGCGCGCGTCTGCTCGCGATCGCGTTTCCGGCGATCGTCGCGTTCGCATCGGTGTGGCTGATTTTTGATTGGGTGCCGACGAGCCAGGACGTCGCGGTGTGGCGATTCGAAGACCGCGACCTGCTCTCGCCGCAGCCGTACTTTCCAGCGGATCGCACGTTCGCGCTCTATCGCCGCGCCGACGTCTTCCGCGCCGACCGTTCGCTCGCTCGCGGCTCCCAGGGGAACGCGCTGTTCCGTCCGGCGAACACGCCGATGTTTGCGAACCTCCGCTTCGTGAACGGCTACAGCCCGATGCTTCCTGTCGGCATGCACGACGTTCTCGGCTTCGACTACCTCGGCTACGTCACCGACGAAGCGGCCGCGCGCCTGCTCGTGCTCGAGACGCAGCGGGGCGCGCTGCTCGAGCACATGGGCGTCGACGCGATCGTCGTGCACGAGTCGCTGCTGCAGCGCGTGCCGCGCGAGTCCCTGCCGGACTGGCACGTCGCGGCGACTGACGGCGGCGAGTACCTGCTGCGCCGCGCAACGCGCACCGGCGCGCCCCTTCATTCCGCAACCGCACTGCGCATGATCGGCGATGAACGCGAGGCGCTCGCCGCGATCACGCGCCGCAGGCAGTTGCAGCTTCCCGTCATTCTCACCGGTCCGGGCATGCGCACGACGGGAGTGTTGCGTCCGTGCAGCGACGTGCGAATCGAGAACGCAGTGGAAGCGCGACTGCGAAGCTCCGCGATCGTCGACACGTCGCGATGCGCGGCCGATGCGGTCGTGTACTTCACGCGTCCGTGGCTGCCGGGATGGCGCGCGACGGTGAACGGAAAGCGTGTCGACATTCTCAAAGCGGACTTGCTGATGCCGGCGATCATTCTGCAGCGCGGCCAGCGCGCGAACGTCGCGATCGACTACTCGCCGCGATCGCTGTGGATCGGCGTCGCGATTGCGGCGGTGGGGTTGGTTGGGTTGGTTGTCGTCGTTAGGACGAATAGGACGGATAGGACGGATAGGACAGATAGGACGGATAGGACTTAGTCCTATTCGTCCTATCCTAAATACCGATCGACGAGCGCCGCGGTCTTCTCTCCCATCTCGACTCCGTTCGATACCTGCCGGTCATGCGGGTAGATCTGCGCCATCGTGCAGATGAAGAGGTTCTCCGCGGGTGTCGCGATGTCGGGGACGAGATGGCGATAGCCGGTGCGCACGATCGGCTGTGTGTAGCGCGCGGTGCGAATCAGGAGTCGCGTGACGTTCGAGCGATCGAACTGCGGGAAGAGTCTTTGGATGTGTGGCAGGTACGTTTCGAACAGTTCGTCCGCGGTCATCTGCAGGCGGGGATCATCCTGCGGGACGTACGCGGAGACGTAGACGACGTGATGTCCGGCGAGGTCCTCGGGTGCGGCCCAGTGGCTTTGCTCGATGACGCCGACGAACGGCGCGGACGGGTCGGTGACGTTCGTCCAATAGAAATCGGAGAGCGATTTGCGCAGGAGCATCACGAGGCAGACGTTCGCGAGAAATTCGATGCGCTCGAGGCGCTCGCGAAGCGGCGCGAGCGACTCGGGAAGCAGGCGCGCGATGTCGGGAAGTTGCGCCGCCGCGATGACGACGTCCGCGTCGTGTGCGCCGTCCGTTGTGTCGATGCGATCCACGCGCGTCGATGAGCCTTCGAGTGCGGTGACGCGCGTTCCGAAGTGGACGACGTGCCCGTTCGCGGCGAGGTGCGCGACGAGGACGTCGAACAATCGAATCAGGCCGCCGCGGAGATAGCCGAGGAGCTCGTTGCCGCGGGAATCGCGCGAGGCGCCGCGGTCGACGAGCTTGCGCCAAAGCCACGCGGCGGAGACGGAGTCGGCGGCACTGCCGAACTTGCCGCGCAGCAGCGGCTCCCACATCACGCGATAGACATTCTCGCCGGCGACGCGGCGGATGTAGCTCGGCGCGGATTCGTCGTCGAGCGATTGCCAGTCACGGATGAAGCGCGCGTGCAGGACCATCCAACCCGCGCGGAAACGATCGATGAGCGGCAGCTGATCGAAGCGCAGCAGGTCGATCGGCGATGAGAAGCGGTACGGACGTTTGAAGTAATACGCGCCGGTGCTGGCCGGACGCCACACGAGATCGCCGGCGAGTCCGGCCGCGTCGATCAATTTCTGCAGCGCGACGTCGCGGCGATAGATGTGGTGGTAGAAGTTCTCGAGCGTCAGTCCGTCGACGTGAAAACAGCCGGCGAGTCCGCCCGGCTCCGGCGACGGTTCCCAGACGTGAATCTCGACGTCGGAGCGGCGCCGGGCGAGGAACCACGCCGATGCGAGTCCGCTGATTCCGGCGCCGATGATGTCGACGCGGCGTTTCGTGGTCGTCAAGTGCCCGCATTGTAAGATCACGTACAGTGCGTACCGCGCGGCTGCAACTCGTCGTGATGATCGCGGTGCTCGCTGCGGTGTTCTCACTCACCGCGGGCCACGCGATCGCGATCGACGAAGTGGAGTTCTTTCGCGCGGCGCGCTGGGTCGGCGAAGGGCAGGTGCCGTTTCGCGATTTCTGGGAGCACCACACGCCGCTGCAGTGGTTCGTCTTCGCGCCGTTCGCGCGCGTCGCGTGGGGCGAAGGCGTCGGCGCGCTGCTCGCGATGCGCTGGCTGCAGCTGCCGTTCTGGATCGCGACGTTCGCGATGTTGTGGTCATTGATGTCGACTCGCGAACGGTGGGCGCGATGGGTCGCAATCGCGCTGCCGCTCACCAGTTGGACGTTCCTTCAAAAGGCGATCGAGTTCCGCGTCGACACCCTCGGCTGTTTTTTCGTCGTCGCCGCGCTCTGGCTCATGCAGCGGCGGCGAATGTTTTGGGCGGGCGTGGCGCTGTCGCTCGCAGTGCTGGCGAATTTGCGGCTCGCGCCGGTCGTCGCCGTTGCGGCGCTGATTCCGCTGTTTAGGCATTTTTTTGTGGTGACCGCTGCCCTCAGCGGTCACACGCCGCGCAGCGGCGCGATGCGCCGCGCGACCGCTGAGGCAGCGGTCGCCACAAAGTTGTTGGCTTGCGGCGCGCTTTTGGTCGCGGCGATCGCGCTCGCGTATTTGACGTTCACTTCGTCTTTGAATGCCGCGTGGCAGCAGGTGTTCGTCGAGACCGCCGCGGCGAATCGGCTGCTGCCGTTTCAGGCGTCGATGTTTTTCTCCAAGCTCGCTGCGCTCGCGACCGATCCCGGCGGGATCTTCGTGTGGATTCTCGGCCTGGCCGGTGTCGTCATCGCACTGCGACGTCGGACCGAGCACGCAGAGTGGGTGTTCGCTGCGTTGCTCGTCGTCGCGATCGCATCGATCGCCGCGATGCGCGTGAGCTATGCGTATCACTTCGAGATCGTGGTCGTGTTGTTCGTGCCGTTCATCGCGATCGCAGTCCAAGCGATGGCAGAGCAGCAGCGCGCGATCGCGATCGTGCTCGTTGCCTCGCTCGCGGTGTCGGTCTGGAACAGCGTCTTCCGTGCGCAGGACGCGGAGCTGGCCGCGCAGCACGCGACGATTCGCTTCGTGCACGAGCGCACGCAACCCGGCGACCGCGTGTTCGACGCCGTCGGCTACGCATGGAAGCGACGCCCGGCGTGGCGTTACTGGTTCGTTCCGCTGATGGTCCACATGCTCGATCGAACTCTCACCGTCGCGGAATTGCGCGACGCGAACCCTGCCGCCGTGATTGCCGACTACCGGATGTCCATCCTGCTGTCGCGGCACGCCGATCTCGCGCGCTACCTCACGTCGCACTACGTTCCGGTCCTGCGCAACGCGTGGCTTCCCGGCATGAGTGCGCGCATCGATGCGCATCGGGGCGCGGAGTGGATCGTCCCCGCGAGCGGCGAGTATCGCGTCTACGCGTCGCCGCTCCTCGCGCGTCATCCGTGGTTCGCGCGTCCCCTGCTCACCGGCGCGCCGGCGATGCGCGACGTGCCAATCGAGATTCTGCTCGCGCAGGTTCCCGCGAGCGCCGTCGTCATTTCGGTCGACGGCAAACCGGCGCAGTCGCCGCTGCGCTTGCAGCGCGGAAGCATCGTTCGCGCGTCCGCCGGCGAGGCGATGGGTGTGTTCCTCGTCCGCGGAAACGAGACCGCGCTCTTCCGCGACGCCGGCCCGTTCGATGTCCTCGATCAGCTGCCGGCGCCGCACGTGCCGTCGTGGCAATCGCGATAGAATCTCGTCGTCCAAAAAGGAACTCGATGAGCCCCAATCTGAAGATCTCGATCTATGCCGACGGCGCCGACGTGCGCGAGATGCGCGTGGCAGCCGAGAGCGGAATCATTCGCGGATTCACCACCAACCCGACGCTGATGCGCAAGTCCGGAGTGACGGACTACGAGTCGTTCGCGCGCGAGGCGCTCGAGGTCACGGGCGATCTGCCGATCTCGTTCGAAGTGTTCGCCGACGACTTCGACGAGATGGAGCGGCAGGCGCAGTTGATCAACACCTGGGGCGGCTCGGTCTTCGTCAAGATCCCGATCACGAACACAAAGCAGGCATCGTCGATCCCGCTCATCGCGCGATTGTCGGCTGCCGGCGTGAAGCTGAATATCACCGCGATCCTGACGCTCGATCAGGTGCGCGCGACCGTCGACGCGCTCGATGCGAACACGCCGGCGATCGTGTCCGTCTTCGCCGGCCGCATCGCCGACACCGGCCGCGATCCCGTTCCGCTGATGCGCGAGGCGGCGGCGATCGTCGCGAAGAAACCGAAGGCACAGTTGCTGTGGGCGAGTCCGCGCGAGCTCCTCAACGTGTTGCAGGCCGAGGAGTGCGGGTGCCACATCATTACGGTGACGAACGACATCGTGAAGAAGCTGTCGATGGTCGGCAAGCCGCTCGAAGAGCTGTCGCTCGACACGGTGAAGATGTTTTACAACGACGCGTCGGCGGCGGGATTTCGTTTGTAAATGCCCGAGCGTTCGTACCAGTACCACGAGGACATCAACATCGGTCTCCTCAGACAGTGGGGAAAGCGCACGAAGCTGCGCGTGCTCGACGTCGCGTGCGGCTTCGCCACGACGAGCGCGGAGATCCAGAAGCTCGGCAATCACGTGACCGGCATCGACATCGATCCGAACGCCGTCTCCGTCGCAGCGAAGCGCCTCGAGCGCGCGGTGCTCGCCGATCTCGTCAATCCGGCGGACGTCGACGCGAAGCTCGGCGACTCGCGCTTCGACGCCATCATCTTCGCCGACGTTCTCGAACATTTCTCGACGCCGGTCGACATCATGCGGCACTACCTGCCGCGCCTCGCCGATGACGGATTCGTGCTCGTCTCGCTGCCGAACGTCGGCCTCTGGTCGGTGCGTCTCGGCTTGCTGACCGGTCGCTGGAACTACCAGGACACCGGCGTCCTCGATCGCACGCATCTCCGCTTTTTCACGCGCCGCACCGCGCGCGAGCTGCTCGATGAGGCGGGACTCGCGCCGATCACCGTTCGCTACAACCCCGGCATCGCGCGGCCGTTCGTTCCGCTCGCGAAGAAAATGTTCTCGCAGAACCACGACGGCGCGCAGCCGCCCGACGCATTGCTCAAGTCGCGTTCCTATCGTTTGTACCTGAACCTCGTGCATCCGATCGAGCGCGCGATCGCGTCGCTCTGGCCCGGCATGCTCGCGTTTCAAATGATCTTCGAGGCGAAGCCGGCGCGATGAAACTCACCGTCTCGATGATCACGATGAACGAGGAAGGCGCGGTCGCCAAGGTCGTCGAGGACATCCGCCGCGTCGCGCCCGGCGCGGAGATTTTGCTCGTCGACTCGAGCAAGGATCGCACCGCCGAGATCGCGCAGGAATTGGGCTGCCGCGTGATCAAACAGTTTCCGCCGCAGGGCTATGGACCGGCGATGGATCGTGCGGTGCGCGAGGCGTCCGGCGACGTCGTCATCACGCTCGACTGCGACGACACGTATCCGGTCGAAGTGATCCCGGAGCTCGTGCAGAAAATCGAAGACGGCTTCGACCTCGTCAACACGACGCGCGTCTGGCGGCGGCCGAAGGCGATGCCGCTGGCGAACTTTTTCGCAAATCGATTCTTCGCATTGGCCGCGCGCATTCTTCATGGCCTGAAGACGACTGACGTGCACAGCGGCATGCGCGCGTATCGCAAGTCGATGATCGACGCGGTCGCATGGAATCCGCGCGGGCCGGCGCTGCCGGTCGACATGTACGTGATTCCGTTCCGCCGCGGATACAAAACCGCGGAAGTGCCGATCGACTATCGCGAGCGCATCGGCACGACGACGCTGCACCGCTTCTCGAGCACGATCTGGACGCTGCGGCGCTTGTGGCGCGCGCGCCGCGCATGAAGCGCGCAGCCGCGGCAATCCTTCTCGCGTTTCTCTTCGCATTGCAGGCGTGGGCGGTCGTGCGCCTCGCAACCCGCGAGCCGGACATCGACGAGATCGAAACGCTGCACGCGTCGTGGCTGATGGCGAAGGGCGGGCAGTTGTACGTCTCGTTCTTCGAGCATCACTCGCCGCTGTTGTACGCGACGGTGCAACGCGTCGCCAGCGACGACGTCGTCGTGTTCTTTCAGCGCGCGCGACTGCTCAGCGGCGCGTTTGGCATCGTCGCGCTGCTCGCGTTCGCGGCGCTGCTGTGGCGCGTGCGCCCCGAGGCGCCGGTGATCGCGGTCGGGCTGGTGTTCGCGTCGGCGATGTTGTGGACGCTCGACTTTGCCGACGTGCGCGCGGACCCGTTCGCGCTCGCGTTTTTCTGGGTTGGCGCCGCGCTCGTGCTGCTCACGCGCAACGCGATTGCCGGAGGAGCCGGCGTCGCGCTCGTCGCGATCGCGGCGCTGTGGAGTCCGAAGTGGCCGCTGTGCAGTCTGGTCGTCGTCGCGTTCTGGATTGCGGGAGTGGTGCGCGCCTCCGGCGCGCCTTCCGTCCCTCCGAAGGCGCACCGGAGGCGCGCACCACTCCAAGCATTCATCGGCGCTGCTGTGGCGATCGCGTTGACGGCAGCGGCCGTGTTCGTGATGAGCCGCATTGCGCCGCTCGATCGTACGTGGTTCTTCATGGTCGACTTCAACCGCGCGCTCGCGCGTCTCACGCAGGCGTCCGCGGACGTGCGGGGACAGTTCAAAGGTTCGTTCGACTTCGCGCCCTCGCTGCTGCAACCGCTCGTCGCGCTCATCGCATTCATCATGGTCGCCGCGCGCGCGAAAAAGTTCGAAGAACGGCGCATCGTCTTCTTCTTTCTCGCGCTCGCCGGCGCATCGCTGCTCGAGCTTCGCTTCACCTTTCCTTACCCGATCCTCTGGCCGCACTACTATGCGATGTGGGGCCTCGCCGCCGCCGCGTTGATCGCGCTCGTGCCCGCATCGCTGTCGCCGGATGCCGTCCGCACCGCGGCCACGATCGTCGTGCTGATCGTCATCACGGCATACGTCGTCGCTGCCGGTTCGCTGGAGTCGCCGAATCCCGGACCCTATTGGGTGTCGCAACGATTTCTGACGCGCAATCTGAAACCCGGCGAGACCGTCTGGCTGTACATGAAGCGCCATCCCGTCACGGCGCGCGACGCGAATTACTACTGGTTCAATTTCGGCGGCACTGTGCCCGTCGCGCGTCAGCTCGCCGGCTCGCGTTTTCTTCCGCGCACCGACAATCTGCCGCTTTGCGCCATCGCACGTGGCGCGCGTCTCTCGCTTCGCTACATCGCCGAGCGACGGCATTTCCCCGAGGACGAGGCGCGCTGCTTCGATCAGCTCCTGGCGGCGCAGCGCATCCGCGCGACAGCGGTCCCCGGCGTGTTCGAGGTCGTATATTAGAATGCGGCCGTGATCGTCACCCGGACTCCCTTCCGCGTCACCCTCGGCGGCGGCGGCACGGACCTCCCCTCGTACTACTCCAAGCACGGCGGATTCATCTTCGCCATCGGCCTGGACAAATACATGTACGTGGTCGTCAACCGGCCGACGGTCGGGAAAAAGATTCGCCTTCATTACTCGCAGAGCGAAGTCGTCGATCACGTGAACGACCTGCGCCACGAGCTCGCGCGTGAGGCGTTGCGCGCGCATGGAATCGAGGACTCGTTCGAAGTCGCATCGATCGCCGACCTTCCGGCCGGTACCGGCCTCGGCTCATCGAGCTGCTATCTCGTCGGCCTTCTCAATGCGCTGCATCACGACCGCCGCGATTACGTTCCGCTGCAGTCGCTCGCCGAAGAGGCGTGCAACATCGAGCTGAACATTCTCCAACAGCCGATCGGAAAGCAGGACCAGTACATGGCCACGTACGGCGGCCTCACGGTCCTCGACATTGCGCCGGACGGAAAAGTCGCAGTGCGCCAATTGCGGCCGAGCAGCAGCGACGTCTCCGAGCTCGTCGCGCATACGCACATCTATTACACCGGCGCGCAGCGCGACGCGCGCGAAGTGCTGCACGATCAAAACGCAGCGATGAAATCGTCGGCGAGCGTCGACCACGCGCGCGTCTCCGACAGCCTGCACCGCATCAAAGACCTCGGCCATCGCATTCTCGAAGCCATTGAAGCCTCGAATTTCGATCGCTTCGGTGAATTGCTGCACGAGCACTGGACGAGCAAGAAGCAATTGTCGAATAAGATCTCGTTCGGTGCGGTCGACCAGGTTTATGAAGAAGTCCGCGAGCGCTTCGGCGTGTTAGGCGGAAAAATCATCGGGGCGGGCGGCGGCGGCTTCCTCATGCTCTATTGCGCGCGGCAGCACACGGCGCTCGAGCGCTTCATGCTCGAGCAGGGGATGCCGCGGATGCATTACAGTGTCGAGCCGGAAGGCACGAAGGTCGTGTCGCAGATGGGACATGGCTGGCTCGCGGCCACGCTGAACGCGCCTGTTGCGTCCCAGGTGCCGGTTTGATCCATAAGCGGATAGGCATCCTCGGCGGCGGCATTTCCGGTATTGCACTCGCCGCCCACCTCGGCCCCGACGTCGACGTGCTCGAAAAACGCTCGCGCATCGGCGGCTTGTGCGGCGCGATCATCGAGAACGGCTTCACGTTCGATGCGGCCGGACCGCACATCATGTTCAGCAAGAACAAGCCGGTCCTGCAGCTCATGATTGACGTGTTGGGCGACAACGTTCGCCAGGGCCGCCGCGAGAATCGCATCTGGTTCAAAGGACGGCTGGTGAAATATCCGTTCGAGAACGACCTCGCGTCACTGCCCAAAGAAGACAACTTCGATTGCATTTACGGCTACATCGTCAATCCGCGCGCGAACGATACGCCGGCGAATCTGGCCGACTGGTCGTACATGACGTTCGGCGCGGGGATCTCCGATAAATACTTCATCCCCTACAACAGAAAAATCTGGAACTACGATCCGCAGAAGATCGGGCTGGAATTCGTATCGCGCATCCCAAAGCCGCCGATGGAAGACGTATTGAAGTCATCGATCGGAATTGCGACCGAGGGGTATTTGCATCAGTTGTACTTCTCGTATCCGATCGAGGGCGGGTTCGAATCGATCGTGCACGGGTTCGCAAAGCGCGTGAGCGGCGAGCTGCACACGAATTGCCGCGTGGTGTCGGTCGCGCGCGACGGGCAGCGGTGGCGAGTCGCGACGGATGACGGGACGGAGCGTTCTTATGACACGCTCGTGTCCACGCTGCCGATTCACGAGCTGCTGCCGATTTGGGACGGTGCGCCTGTCGAGGCGATCGAGTGGGCGGGGAGACTGCGATACAACTCGCTGATCAACCTCTTGATCGGCTGTAATGAGGACCGCGGATATCCGTACACCGCCGTGTATATTCCGGATCCGGAGATCATTTTTCATCGCATCTCGTTTCCGAAGGCGTTCAGCGAGCGCTGTGTGCCGGAGGGATCGTCGTCGATCATGGCCGAGATCACGACCAACGAAGGCGACGGCATTTGGGAAATGAGCGACGACGAGATCCTCGATCGCGCCATCGGCGATCTCGCCAAAACCGAATTTCTCGATCCGGCGAGAGTCGTTTATCGGCGCGCTGTCCGTTTTCTCTACGGATATCCGGTGTATGACCTCGAGTATCGCTCCAACGTCGAGCGGATGCGCAAAGCCGTCGCGGATACCGGTCTACACCTCCTCGGCCGCTTCGCGCAATTCGATTACATCAACTCGGACGTTTGCGTCGAGCGGGCGCTGGCGCTCGCGGAGACGCTCAGCGCGGCATGATCGTCGCGGTCCTGTGCGGCGGATTCGGAACACGCCTCGGCACGCTCACGCGTGACCTGCCAAAGCCGATGATCGAGATCGGCGGGCGTCCTTATCTGGAGCGCGTCCTCGAATCATTCGCGGAGCGCGGATTGCGGCAATTCGTTCTATTGACGGGCTACAAGAGCGAGATCATCGAACAGCATTTCGGCGACGGCGCGCGTTTCGGCCTCTCCATTCAATACAGCCGCGAGACGCAGCCGCTCGGCACCGGCGGCGCGTTGCGTGAGGCGCGCGAGCTTCTCGGCACGCGATTTCTCATGACCTATGCCGATGTTCTGCGCTATTTCGACTACGATCGTTTCGTGCGAGAGCATGTTGACAATTGCCTGGCCGTCTATCCGCGCATTACCGTCGGAAACGTCGACCTCGACGGCGGCCGCGTGGTGCGCTTCGACAAGCGTGCACCGGAACTGCCGTACATCGACGCCGGCTTCTCGGTCATGGGCGTCGAGACGATCGACATCCTGCCGCCCGAAGGCCCGTGCTCGTTCGAAGAGATCGTGTACTCGGGGCTGGCACAGCACGACGAATTGAGCGCGGAGATCGTGAACCTCGACTTCTTCGACATCGGCACGCCGACGGAACTGGCGCGTACGCGCGACGCGCTGGAGGCGAAGTGAAGATTCTCGTGACCGGCGCCGCCGGCTTCATCGCCTCCAACCTGATCCCGCGCCTTCTGCAGAGAAGCGATCACGTAATCGGAGTCGACAATTTCTTTCTCGGGAAGCGCGCTTACGTCCACAAGCATCCGAATTTCGAGTTTCACGAATTCGACCTGCTCGATCTCGAGGCGCTGACCGCGCTCGTGACACAGGCGAAGCCGGATCGCGTGTGGCATCTCGCCGCGAACAGCGACATCAGCTACGGCACGAAATACACCGACTTCGATCTGAAGGGCGGGACGCTCGTCACGTACAACGTGCTGGAAGCGATGCGGCACGCCGGGATTTCCGAGATCGTGTTCTCGAGCAGTGGCGCGGTTTATGGCGAGCCGGCGATCATGCCGACTCCCGAAAACTACGGTCCGATTTTCCCGATCTCGCTTTACGCCGCAAGCAAGGCCGCGTGCGAGGCGCTGATTACGGCGTTCGCGCACAATTACGACATCCGCTGCTGGATTTATCGCTTCGGCAATATCGTCGGCCCCAATCCGACGCATGGCGTGATTCACGACTTCGTGCTGCGGCTGCGCGAAGAGCGGACGAAACTCGTGGTCCTCGGCGACGGCTCGCAGGCGAAGCCGTATGTATACGTCGAGGATTGTCTCGACGGCATGGAGTTCGGCATCGCGAACGCGCGGGAGCGCGTGAACTGCTTCAATCTTGCGGTCGAGGACCAGACGACCGTGCGCGAGATCACGGATTGGACGATCGAGGCGATGGGGATCGACCGCGCATCGATCGACGTTCAATACGGCGACAGCCCGCGCGGATGGCGCGGCGACGTGCCGTACGTGAAGCTCGACACGCGGCGCATGACAGCCCTCGGCTGGACGCCGAGACTCTCCAGCGCGGAATCGGTGCGGCGCACGATCCGCGACACGGTCGAGCAATTTCGCAACGGCCCGCTGTCATGACCAGCGAAGCAGCGGACCGGCGCTCGACGATCGTCGCAATTTCGCTGGCCGTTACGGCGGCAGTATGCCGGCTGCTTCCGCTGCAATGGTTGCATCCGCTCAATTGGGATGAGATCGAGTTCTATCGCGCGACGCGCTGGATCGGCGAAGGACGCCTGCCGTTCCGCGATTTCTGGGAACACCATGCGCCGTTCGCGTGGTATTTGTACGCGCCGTTCTCGCGATTGACCGACAGTCCCGGCGTCGACGCCATCATTTCGATGCGGTGGGCGCAAATTCCGGTGTGGATCGCCACGTTTTGGCTGATCAACGTCTTCATGGCCCGGGCGGGCTTGTCGCGCTTCAGCCGCTGGTCGGCGATGGCGATCGCGCTCTCCAGCTCCTGGCTGATGATCGCGGCCGTCGAATATCGCATCGATCCCGTCGCGTGCGCTTTATACGTAGGCGGCCTCGTTCTGTGGCAGCGCGGCACCTCGCGGGCGATGTTCGGCGCGGGCGTGCTGTTTTGTCTCGTTGGCCTGACGAATATCCGTTTCGGTCCGCTGCTCGTCCTCACGGTGTTGTTTCTCAGAATCGTCGATCCGCGCCTGCGCGCCTGGAAAGGAAACGTTCGCGCGAATTGGATGTTCCTCGGCGGCATCGTCACGCTCGGCATTGCGCTGCTCTGGTTTGCCGGAACGCATTCCATCCAGCCGCTCGTGCGCGAGCTGCTCAAAGAGAATTACATCGGCGATAAATACGGCGAGCCGATCCTCGGCCAATTCGCCCATCGCCTGATCGTCGTCTTCGGCGTTCGTCTCCTCGGCTCCGAGTCGTTATTCAACATCGGAGGAATCGACGCCGGCGGCATTGCGCTGCTGTTGCTTGGATTCACAGGGCTCGTTCAGGGTTTGGTCAGTCGCCGTCGAAATCCTGACGATTTGTTCGTCATCGCCTGCTTGCAAGCCGTGAATCTCGCGGTCATTGCGGGAATGAATTTCATTTACAACTATCACTTCGAGTTGGCGGCCATTCTCTTCGTGCCGCTGATCGCCGCGACGATCGAGCGCATTCCGCGGCGCGCGATGGTCCTTGCGATTCTCGCCGTCGCAGGATTCGTCAATGCTTTCGCGTCGATTTTCCGTGGCAAAGAGCTCGATCTCGCATATCAGGACCTGATCATGCGCGAGGTGCAGGCGCGCACGCTGCCGTCCGAGCGCGTGTGGGCGGGAATCGCCTGGGGCCTTCGTCGCGAGCCCGCATACCGGTTCTGGTTCCTTCCCGACATGACCCGCCATCTCGTCCGCCTCGGCGAAGCGGAGCGGTATCGCCTCGATCAAATTGTCCGCAATCCGCCGGCTGTGGTGGTGTTCGATCATTACGCGAAAGTGTGGGTCGTCACCGTGCAGCGCGAGCTCGCCGGATATTTCGTGCGGCATTACATTCCGGTGAATCGCAATTTGTGGGTGCCGGGGATGAATGCGCGCGTCCGTCCGCGAGCGGCATTCGAGTGGATCGTGCCGCGCGATGGCACATACCGCATGTTCGCTTCGCCGGAGCTGGCGAAGCATCGCTGGTTCCGCGATCCGCTGTACATCGGCGCATACGACAATGCCGACCCGCAATACATGTTGCGACTGCCGGAGCCGGACTTGCGTGGTGCGCAATTGTTCGTAGACGGCCAGCCGAACGGCGCAACGCGCACGATCGCGTTACGAAAAGGGCAGCGCGTCGCGGTCTTCAATCCCGGTGCCGTCCCGCTCGGCGTCATTCTTCTGCCCGGCACAGACCAAGTCATTTTCAAACAGCCGCCCGGCGGCGCGACGCTGGAAGCCGCGTCGGCACGCGTGACGCACGTCCCGCAATTCGGCGTGCGACTGCAACCATGAACCGCGCGATTTTCCTCGACCGCGACGGCGTCCTCGACGAGCTCGTGTTCTATAAATCGAGCGGCGAGTGGGAAGCCCCGCGCCGCCTCTCTGACTTGCAGATGATCGACGTCAGAGCGTCATTGCAGCGATTGGTCGACGCCGGATGGCTGTTGTTCATTGTGACGAACCAGCCGAGCCACGCGAAAGGGAAAGCCACGCGCGACGACCTCGAGACCGTTCATGGCGAAATTCTCCGCCGGCTCAATGGCCTCATTACGCGCAGCTACGTCTGTTTTCATCAGGCGGACGACGGCTGCGATTGCCGCAAGCCGAGTCCTCGATTTTTGCGCGAGGCGGCGCAGGAGTTCAACATCGATCTGTCGCAGTCATGGATGGTCGGCGATCAGGACACCGACCTCGCCTGCGGCCGGGCTGCCGGGACGCACGTCGCCCTCGTCGAGCATCCGCGCTCGGCGAATAAACGAGGTGCAATTACGCCGGAAGTGCGCGGCAGGAATCTCGACGAAGTGCTCGCTCATTTAGAGCGCACGGGTGTGTAGAGCCAATAGTGCTCGTCGAGATAACGCGCGGGCTCGTCGGCCTTGTACCAAAGCCGCAGTCCCCACGGCGCGGGATCTCCCACCGTCTCGTTCGTGATCAGAATCCAGCCCTGCGGACCGAATCGGGCCCGAATTCGCGCGAAGATCGTGCGTAGTCCCGGATCCTGAGCCTTCCACTCCGATCGATCCCAGGTCATGTACGTGCCGTCGCGGGAGATAGCCGGATAGAAAAACTGCTTTTTGTCGAGATAAGGGAGGATGGCCTCGCAGGCGTAGGGAGCGTCGCATGCGATCGGGAATTGAACGAGATCATTGGCAATCAAGTCCTCGGCGATCGCGCGGCTCATGGTCATCGGCTCCAGAATATCCACCACCGTCATCGGAATGCCGCCTGCGAATGCGGACGCCGCGAGCGCGATGTTCAGGAATCCTGCAGTCGCCGCGCTCTCCTGGGTGCGCGGCAGCGGTCCCGCGATCCAGAGCGTGGCAATGATGAGCACCAGCAGCAGCCCGGCATGACGTGCGCCGCCGTACCAGACGGCGACGAAGAGGCAGAGCAACGCGACGTACGGAACCAGCAGCAATACGAGCGAGTCGCGATGTTTGCGGAGCGTGATCAGAAGGAACGTCAGCAGCCCGATGGACAGCGCCAGCCAGAGCGTTGTCGTCCACTGAGGAACGAAGACGGTGATCGTCCAATCATCCAGAAACTGATCGGGGAGATACATCCCCGTAATCGCCCAGAACACAGCCTTCGGCCGATACTCACGGACAACTTGCGGATAGGCAGCGTCCAATCGCGGCCACAGTTGCCACAGCGCCAACGCTGCGCCGAAAACCATGATCAGCAGTGCGCGCCAGTCGCGCCGCGATTGCAGGATGTACAAGAGCACGAGCGTCGCGGCGATGACTGCGCCGTGCACGTTCGTGTTGAACAACAACGCAATCGCGAGTGCATAAAGAAGGGGCCGGCGTTCGCGTTCGCGATGAAGCGCAGCAGCAATCCACAGCAATAGCACGGTCAGTACATAGCTGCGCGCGACGATCGCGTATTCATAGAGGATCGGATACGACGCGAGAAGAAGAATTTTCGTCAGTCGTGTGAACGGCGCTCGCCAAAGGAACACCGCCGCTGCAATGCACGCCAGCGTCACGTGCAGGAGCTCTTCGCTCATATAAGGCAGGCCCGCCAGTGCGAGCGGCTTCAGCAGCAAATACCAGAGAGCGGGCGTTCCGGCGTTGGACGTCCAATGCGGAATCATGTTCCGCAGCGGCATATCGCGAACGACCAGCCAGGCATCCGCCTCATCGCGCCATGGCTCGTGATGCAGTGCGACGAACAGCGTGACGGCGCAATAAACGACGAGGCAGATGACCGCGAATCGCCTGTTCGGCGGCTCCGCCGTCGTGAGAACGGCCGGGTTCCACTGCTCGTTCAGCGAACGCTTTCCCACTTGGTCTCCGCAACCTTGAGCGCGGGGTGCGAGACGAGGAGGTGCCACACCACCGCCGCGAGGCCCTCGGTATGCGGCGTGATGTGGCGCTGCGAGACGACCGGGATGAGCACGCATTCATCGGCGACGTGTTTCGTGTAGCCACCGTCCTTGCCGACGATGCCGAACACTTTCGCGCCGGCGCCGCGCGCGAGGTCGATCGCGCGCACGAGGTTGACGGACACATTCTTCTCCACGTTGCCGCCGCCGACGGAGAAGATCAGCAACGCGTCCTTCGCGCTGACGCGCGAGACGCGCAGCCATTCGGCGAAGCAACTCTCCCACCCCTCGTCATTGACGCGCGCGGTGAGCTCGGAGACGTTGTCGGTCGGAGTGTAGGCCTCGAAGCGGCAGATCTTGCGGAAGTCGTTGACGGCGTGCGAGGCGTGCCCGGCGGAACCGCCGACGCCGAGGATGAAGAGACGGCCGCCGGAGTCGCGAGAGGCGGCGAGGCCCGAGGCGAGGCGATCGACGGACTCGGCGTCGATGCGCTGAATGGCCTCGATGCTTTCCCCGAGAAACGCGCTGCTGAACGATTCCATGCGGCGATCATACAATCGCGCCGATGCCTCACGCCGCGCGCGCCGCACTCGGCTCACTACTCGGCGCCGCGCTCGCCGCCTGCGCCGCTCCGCTGATTCGCCCGTTCTTCGGCGTGCCGGTGGGCGGCGTCGGATTCGTGACGGTGAATGCGTATCCGAAGTCGTGGGATTACGTGGTGCTGGGGCTGCTCGTGATCGGCGCTGTGGTTGGGGGATTTGTAGCTTGTGGAGCGGCGCCCGCATCGGGCGCCGGGCTCTCGCGAGAATTCGGCGGCCGGAGCGGCCGCCGCTCCACTTGGATCGTCGCGAGTGCCGTGTTCGTGATCATGCTTTTCGTTCACGACCACCCCTACCAACCGATGGACCACTTCCACGAAGGCGAGCACCTCACGCCGGCGTTCCTCCTGAAGAGCGGTGAGCGTCCGTATCGCGATTTTTTCGTGCTGCATGGATTCGCGACGGACGGCGGGCTCGATGCTCTCGTCCTCGGCGATCCGCCTTCGCCGCGGCGCGAGCGGCGATTGCAGACGGTGCTCGATGCCGCGACGCTCGCGCTGCTCGCGCCGATCGCGGCGGAAGTTGCGGCGACGATGACGGGGATGATCGCGGGCGTGCTCGCTTCGCTCTGCGCGGCGGCGGCGTTTTGGATTCCGGTGTTTCCGTATTTTCGAACGGCGCCGGTTCTCCTGGCGACCCTTGGCCTGTTGCGATACGCGCGCACGAAACGCACCGCGCCGCTTTTACTCGCGTTTGCGAGCGCAACGCTTGGACTGGTGTGGAGTCTCGAGACCGGCATCTACGCGCTCGCCGGAACGGTGCTCGCGTTTTTATTCGTTGGCGAGCGGACGAAGCGTGCGCTCATCGTCGCGGCGATCGCGATCGCGCTGCCGTTCGTCGTGCTGCTCGCGATTCGCGCGGACATCCGGCAGTTTTTCGTCGACTCGTTCGTCGTCATCCCGCGTGCGATCGATGCGGTGTGGTCGCTGCCCGCGCCCGCGCCGTTCTCCGCGGCCGGCGCGCGCTACTACCTTCCGCCGGTCTTCTACGGATTCCTGCTCGCGCTCGCGTTACGGCGGCGCGATCCGCGCATGATCGTGATCGCGATGCTCTCGATCATGCTTTTCCGCACCGCCGCCGGCCGCGTGAGCTGGAGCCACACGCGCTACGCGACGCCGCTCCTCGGCATCGCGCTCATCGCGTTCGTGATCGAGCCGCTGCTTTCGAGTGGTGCGCGCCTCCGGCGCGCCTTTGGAGTCCTGCTCATCATTCCTTTCTTCTTCTATCTCGAGATCGCGCAGAACGTCATGGCCGGCGCGAAGCTGCTCGCCGGATGGCGCGCGCGGCAAAAACACGAAGGACTCGTGGCGTATCCGTTCGCGACAGGCAAAGGCATCTACACCTATCCGCAAAATGCGACCGAGCTCGCGGCGCTGAACGGATTCATCGGCGACAAGACGTTCCTCGACTTCTCGAACGAACGCGCGTTGTACTACCTCCTGCAGCGCAAGCCGCCGATGCGATGTTTCGACGTCCCGATGCTGTCCGCGCCGCCGCTGCTCGCGGAATCGATGGCGCAGTTGAACGCCAATCCGCCGGCATTCGTCGTCGTCGGCGGCGATCCGAACATCGCCAACTTCGACGGCGTCTCGAATCGCGACCGCGTGCCGGAGCTCGCGCGATGGATCGACGCGAACTATCCGGTGCGCACGAAGATCGGGCGCTTCACGGTCGCGTCGCGATGAACGACATCGACGAAGTCTTCCGCCGGCTCGCCGCATCGAAGTTCCGGCGCCGGTTTCGATTGCAGGGCCGCGAGCTCGCGTATCTTCAGACGTGGGGACTGCCGCACGTCATGAAACAGGCCGAGGAGTTGATTCGGAGGCGCGTGGCGCCGGAAGTCGTGCCGAATGATGGGCGGCAGACACCGTGGCGCAATCATCCGGTGTTCGTCGCGCAGCATGCCACGGCGACGTGCTGCCGCGGATGTCTCCAGAAAACGCACGACATCGAGAAGGGACATGCGCTGGCCGCGGCCGAAATGACGCACGTTCTCGCGGTCATCGAGCGATGGCTGTCGAGTCAGCTAAACTGACGCGCCATGACGACGCACATTCAGCAGCCGTCGATCGTCCAGGCGGCGGGCAACAAGCCGAAGATCATCGAGGAGTACGTCGGGCGCGTGAACTCGCAGACGGGCGATCTCTCGATCGCGCGGATGAAGAGTCCGAGCGGATGGGTCGAGCCGGGGCAGACGCCGGAGTTCGACGAGTACACGGTCGTGCTGCGCGGGACGCTGCGCGTGACGACAAAGAACGGCTCGACCGACGTGCAGGCGGGGCAGGCCGTGATCGCGCACAAAGGCGAATGGGTGCAGTACTCGACGCCGGGAGCCGAAGGCGCGGAGTACGTGGCGATCTGCCTGCCGGCGTTTTCGATGGACACGGTGCATCGCGATGCGTAGGTGGATCGCGATCGCCGCGCTCGCGCAAGACGGTGCGAAGTGAGCCGCGTCCTCATCCTCAACGAACACGAAGTCACCGAGCTCCTGACGATGACGGAGTGCATCGCCGTGATGGAAGACGCGCTCGCCGCGACCGCGCGCGACGAGGTGCACAATCCGCTGCGGCAGGTGATTCGCGCGGCCGGAGCGCCGGGCTTTTTGGGGCTCATGCCCGCCTGGCGCGGGGGCGACGCCCCGTACTACGCGCTCAAGGAGGTCTGCGTCTTTCCGGAGAACCCGAAGCGCGGCCTCGACACACACGTCGGCGCCGTCATCCTGCACAGCGGCGAGACCGGGGAGCCTCTCGGTTTCTTCAACGCCTCGGCGATCACCGCGATCCGCACCGCGGCAGTCTCGGCCGTCGCGACGAAGCTGCTCGCGCGTGAAGACTCATCCGTCCTGGCGATCCTCGGCGCCGGTGTGCAGGCGAGGAGCCATCGCGAGGCGATCCCGCTCGTGCGCCCGATCAAAGAGATCCGGATGTGCGGACGCGACGGCGACGCCGAAGAGACCGTTCGCGGAGCGGACATCATCGTCACGGCGACGAGCTCGCGCGAGCCGGTGCTGAAGCGCGAATGGATCAGCCCGGGAGCGCATATCAATGCAGTCGGATCGAGCATCCCGACGACGCGCGAGCTCGACGGCGAAACCGTTGCGGCCGCATCGCTCTTCGTCGACCGCCGCGAGTCGACTGTCAACGAGTCCGGCGATTACCTCTTCGCGGTGCGCGAGAAAGCGATCGTGCCGAACCACATCAAGGCCGAGATCGGCGAGATCCTCGTGGGTAACGCCGACGGCCGGAAATCCCGTGACGAGATCACGCTGTTCAAGTCGCTCGGTCTCGCCATCGAAGACCTCGCCTCGGCAGCCTTTCTGTTCGAGAAAGCGCGACGCGAAGGGCGCGGAACGTGGGTGGAGCTCTGACATCCATGATGAGATTTCAGCCGAATTGGCTGACTTCTCTTGATGAACGGCTGACTTTCAGCCAATCCTCTCTCACGCCTCACCCCCTCAACTCCCCCTAACTCCTTGCGGAATATGCTTACCGGGAGCGTCGTTAGCGCGTGTCCGGGCTTGACAAAGCTCACTCGCGTGCCTAAAGTGCGCGGGTTTTCCCGTTCGGGAAGTTTCACTTCGCCGAACGTGTCTTCAGAAGGAACTAAGGAAGCGAATGCCAACGATCAATCAGCTTGTCGCCAGAGGCCGTGAAGCCGTCAAGTACAAGACGAAGTCTCCGGCGCTCCAATCGAGCCCGCAGAAGCGCGGCGTCTGCACGCGTGTCTACACGTCGACGCCGAAGAAGCCGAACTCGGCGCTCCGCAAGGTCGCGCGCGTCCGTCTCACCAACGGCGTCGAAGTCACGACCTACATCCCCGGCGTGGGACACAACCTTCAGGAGCACTCGATCGTGCTCATCCGCGGCGGCCGCGTGAAGGACCTGCCGGGTGTTCGCTATCACGTGATTCGCGGCACGCTCGACGCAGTCGGCGTGGCGAAGCGCAACCAGAGCCGCTCCAAGTACGGAGCGAAACGACCGAAGAAGGCGTAAACACGATGCCGAGAAGAAGAGAAGTTCCGAAACGCGAGATCCTTCCGGATCCTGTTTACAACAGCCAGCTGGTGACGAAGTTCATCAACTCGCTGATGAGCGACGGCAAGAAGTCGGTGGCCGAGCGCGTGTTCTACAGCGCGCTGAAGAAGGTCGAGGATCGTGCGAAAGACGATCCTTTGAAGCTCTTCAAGAAGGCGGTCGACAACGTGAAGCCGGCGCTCGAAGTGAAGAGCCGCCGCGTGGGCGGATCGAACTACCAGGTTCCGATCGAAGTGCGGCCGACGCGCCGCACCGCTCTCGCGATCCGCTGGCTGATCTCCTACGCCAAGAGCCGCGGCGAGAAGACGATGCAGGACAAGCTCGCCGGCGAGATTCTCGATGCGGCGAACAATCGCGGCAACGCGATCAAGAAGCGCGAAGACACGCACAAGATGGCTGAAGCGAACAAAGCGTTCGCTCACTATCGGTGGTAACATCCCCCGCCTCGTGGAGGACAGGCAATCCTGCCTGTCCGGACAGACAAGATTGTCTGTCCTCCACAAAGCAGGAACCCGGCCGGATGCCTGAATCCGGCCACCGAAGTAACTCAACGAGCTTTCCCTAGCTCCGTCTCGACCGGATAACACAGAACGGGTTCTGCGGTTCCGGACCGAGCAACGGGAAACAAAAAACTGATTGACCTCGTGGAGCGACAGGCTCTTTAGCCTGTCGACTCTCGGCGGGCCAAGAGCCCGCCGCTCCACATTTGTCTGCGGTAACGAAGAAAAAGAAAAGCACATGGCACGTCAGGTACCTCTCGATAAAACGCGCAACATCGGCATCATGGCCCACATCGATGCCGGGAAGACGACGACCACCGAGCGCATCCTCTATTACACGGGGATCACGCACAAAATCGGCGAGGTGCACGAAGGCACTGCGACCATGGACTGGATGGTCCAGGAGCAGGAGCGCGGCATTACCATCACCTCGGCCGCGACCACCGCGTTCTGGGGCGACTGCCGCGTCAACATCATCGACACTCCGGGCCACGTCGACTTCACCGTCGAAGTCGAGCGCTCGCTGCGCGTCCTCGACGGCGCGGTTGGCGTGTTCTGCGCCGTCGGCGGCGTCGAGCCGCAGTCGGAGACGGTGTGGCGCCAGGCCGACAAGTACGGTGTTCCGCGTATCGCGTTCGTCAACAAGATGGACCGCATCGGCGCGAACTTCGACGCCGTTCTCAATCAGATCAAGACCAAGCTCGGCAAGAATGCCGTTCCTCTTCAGCTCCCCATCGGAGCCGAAGACAAGTTCAAGGGCATCATCGACCTCGTTCAGATGAAGGCGCTCGTCTTCAGAGACGAGAGCCTTGGCGCGAAGTACGACATCGAAGAGATCCCGGCCGAGCTCCGTCAGGACGCCGAGCACTTCCGTGAGAAGATGGTCGAGTCGATCGCCGAACAGCACGATGAGCTGCTCGCGAAGTATCTCGACGGCCAGACCCTCGAGATCTCCGAGCTGAAGTCCGCGCTTCGCGAGGCGACGATCGCTCAGAAGATCACGCCGGTCCTCTGCGGCTCGGCGTTCAAGAACAAAGGCGTGCAGCCGCTGCTCGACGCGGTGGTCGACTATCTCCCGTCACCGATGGACATCCCGCCGGTCAAGGGCGTGAATCCCGACGACGAGTCGTTCATCGAGCGCAAGGCCTCGGATGACGAGCCGTTCTCCGCGCTCGTCTTCAAGATCATGACCGACCCGTTCGTCGGCCAGCTGGCATTCTTCCGCGTCTACTCCGGCAAGGTCGACTCGGGCACCGCGGTGCTCAACTCGACCAAGGGCACGACCGAGCGCATCGGGCGCCTGCTGCAGATGCACGCGAACAAGCGCGAAGAGATCAAAGAAGTGCGCGCCGGCGACATCGGCGCCGCGGTCGGACTGCGCAGCGTCACCACCGGCGACACGATCTGCGACAGGAACCACGCGATCCTGCTCGAGACGATGACGTTCCCCGAGCCGGTCATCGCGGTGGCGATCGAGCCGAAGACCAAAGGCGATCAGGAAAAGATGGGCGTCGCACTCGCGAAGCTCATGCAGGAAGATCCGACGTTCAAGGTCCACACGGACCCGGAGACGAACCAGACCATCATCCGCGGCATGGGCGAGCTGCACCTCGAGATCATCGTCGACCGTATGGTCCGCGAGTTCAACGTCGGTGCGAACGTCGGCAAGCCGCAGGTCGCGTATCGCGAGGCGATCACGCGCAAGTCGGAAGCCGAAGGAAAGTTCGTGCGCCAGTCGGGCGGCAAGGGCCAGTACGGCCACGTCAAGATGCGCTTCGAGCCGATTCCGGAAGGCGGGTTCGAGTTCATCAATGAGATCACCGGCGGTTCCGTCCCGCGCGAGTTCATCAAGCCGACCGAGCAGGGCATCAAGGAAGCGATGGAGCGCGGCATCGTGGCCGGCTATCCGATGACGGGCATTCGCGCGATTCTGTATGACGGCTCGTTCCACGACGTCGACTCCAGCGAAATGGCGTTCAAGATCGCCGGCTCGATGGCGTATCAGGAAGGCGCGAAGAAAGCCGGTCCGATCATCAAGGAACCGATCATGGACGTCGAAGTCGTGACGCCCGAGGACTACGCCGGCGACGTCATGGGTGACCTGTCGCGCCGCCGCGGAAAGATCCAGCAGATGGAAGAGCGTGCGGGCGCGAAGGTCATTCGCGCGCACGTGCCTCTGTCGGAAATGTTCGGCTACGCCACGCAGGTGCGGTCGATGTCGCAGGGACGCGCGAGCTACACGATGCAGTTTTTCGCGTACGAGCCGGCCCCCAAGAATGTATCCGAGGAAATCATCGCCAAGAGCGGTGGAACGACACAACGAGTCTGAGCCGGCACGGCCGGCAGCGCTGATTGCCCAAGGCTCAGCCACGGGTCAGGCGCGAAGAAAGATTAGCGAGAAGACAGAAATCAGGGAGGTTTGATCTCACATGGCCAAAGAGAAATTCGATCGCAGTAAGCCGCACGTCAACATCGGCACGATCGGTCACGTCGATCACGGCAAGACCACGCTGACCGCGGCGATCACCAAGGTCCTCGCGTCGAAGGGCACGGCTTCGTTCGTGGCCTTCGATCAGATCGACAAGGCCCCGGAAGAGCGCGAGCGCGGCATCACCATCGCCACCGCACACGTCGAGTATTCGACCGCGAAGCGCCACTACGCGCACGTCGACTGCCCGGGCCACGCCGACTACGTCAAGAACATGATCACCGGCGCCGCCCAGATGGACGGTGCGATTCTCGTCGTCGCCGCCACGGACGGCCCGATGCCGCAGACGCGCGAGCACATCCTGCTCGCCCGCCAGGTCGGTGTGCCGTACATCGTCGTCGCCCTCAACAAGGTCGACGCCGCCGATCCGGACCTCCTGGAGCTCGTCGAGATGGAGATCCGCGAGCTGCTCTCCAGCTATCAGTTCCCCGGCGATGACATTCCCATCATCCGCATCTCCGCGCTCAAGGCACTGCAGACCACCGACAACAACGACGAGTGGGCCGGCAAGATCATGGAGCTCATGGACGCGGTCGACTCCTACATCCCGATTCCGGAGCGCGCCATCGACAAGCCGTTCCTGATGCCGGTCGAGGACATCTTCTCGATCTCGGGTCGTGGAACCGTCGTCACCGGCCGTATCGAGCGCGGCATCATCAAGGTCGGTGAGGAAGTCGAGATCATCGGCCTGCGCGACACGCAGAAGAAGGTCGTCACCGGCGTCGAGATGTTCCGCAAGCTCCTCGATCAGGGACAGGCGGGCGACAACGTCGGCCTTCTGCTCCGCGGCATCGAGCGCAAGGACGTCGAGCGCGGCCAGGTTTGCGCGAAGCCGGGCTCGATCACTCCGCATACGAAGTTCAAGGCCGAGGTCTACATCCTAACGAAGGAAGAAGGCGGACGTCACACTCCGTTCTTCAATGGCTATCGTCCGCAGTTCTACTTCCGCACGACCGACGTCACCGGCAACGCGACGCTGGCCGAGGGCGCGGAGATGGTCATGCCGGGCGACAACACCTCGCTGACGATCACCCTGATTGCGCCGATCGCGATGGAGAAGGGTCTCCGCTTCGCGATCCGCGAGGGTGGCCGCACGGTGGGCGCCGGCACGGTCACGGACATTCTCGAGTAACAGGTCAAGTGGAGGACAGGCAATCCTGCCTGTCCTCCGGACAGACAAGAGTGTCTGTCCTCCACGTTCTTTGAGGACAACGAATCATGATGAACGAAAAGATCCGCATCCGACTCAAGGCTTACGACTACCGCGTGCTCGACCAGTCGACGAGTGAGATCGTCGACACCGCCAAGCGCACGGGAGCGAAGGTGGCGGGACCAATCCCTCTGCCGACGCAGATTTCGAAGTACACGGTCCTGCGCAGCCCGCACGTCGACAAGAAGTCGCGCGAGCAATTCGAGATGCGGACGCACAAGCGACTGCTCGACATTCTCGAGCCGACGACGCAGACCGTCGACGCGCTCATGAAGCTCGAGCTCCCGGCGGGTGTGGACGTCGAGATCAAGGCGTTCGGGAAATAACGCTCTCACATGAACCCCGCAAGGGGTTCCAAGGTGGAAAGACTAAGACAATGGCAATCGAAGGAATCATTGGCAAGAAGGTCGGGATGACCCAGGTGTTCGCCGAAGACGGCGCGCTGATCCCTGTCACGGTCATCCAGGCCGGGCCGTGCCTGGTCGTACAGAAGAAGACCTCCGAGAAGGACGGCTATGACGCCGTGCAGATCGGGCTGGTCGAGAAAATCTCGAACCGCCGCGTGACCAGCGCGCGTCGCGGACACTTCGAGAAAGCGGGCGTGCAGCCGTTGCGCACGCTGGCCGAAGTCCCGTACAGCGGCGATGTGAACATCGGCGATCGCGTGCAGGTCGACCTCTTCAAGGCCGGCGACGCCATCGACGTCGTGGGTCAGTCGAAGGGCAAGGGCTTTCAGGGCGTCGTTCGCCGTCACGGCTTCGGCGGCGGCCGCGAGTCGCACGGCTCGATGTTCCACCGCGCCCCCGGCTCCATCGGCGCGTCGGCGTTTCCGTCGCGCGTCATGAAGGGCATGCGCATGGGCGGCCGGATGGGTGGCGATCAGGTGACGGTCAAGAACCTTCGCGTGGCGAAGGTCGATGCCGAGAACAACCTGCTCTACATCCGCGGAGCGGTCCCCGGTGGTCGGAACGGTCTCGTGTTCGTGCAGTTTTCGAAGAACGGGAAGCGGGGATAACCATGCCGACCATTGACATCAAGAACTGGGACAACAAGACCGTCGGCTCGATCGACCTCCCCGAGGAGATCTACGGGTATCCGTACAAAGAGCACCTCGTGCACGAGGCGGTGCGCAACTACCTCGCCGGACTTCGCCAGGGAACGCACAAGACCAAGACCCGCTCCGAAGTGAGCGGCTCGGGCAAGAAGCCGTTCCGGCAGAAGGGCACCGGCCGCGCGCGCCAGGGCGGCAACCGCCCGCCGATCCATCGTCACGGCGGTACGGTCTTCGGTCCGGTCCCGCGCGACTATTCCTACAAGATGAACACGAAGGAGAAGAAGGCCGCGCTCAAGTCGGCGCTCTCCCAGCGTGTAAAAGAAGGAAAGTTTTTCGTCGTCAACGACATGTCGGTCGACGAGGCGAAGACGAAGTCCTTCGCACAGAGAGTGGCGAACATCGGCGTCGACGGGAAGGCGCTTCTCATCGACACGATCGAGAACACGAACGCTCTTCTCGCCTCGCGCAACAACCCGAAGCTGCAGTTCGTCGACGCGCTGCACGTCAACGTCTATGACGTGGTGAACAGCCGCTACGTCATCCTCAGCCAGCAGGCGCTCGATCGTCTGACGGAGACCCTCAGCAATGAACGCTAATCAGATCATTCGCCGGCCGCTGGTCACCGAGAAGTCGACGCTGCTCCGCGAGTCGGGCGCGAACGTGATCGCGTTCGAAGTCGCGCCGAACGCCAACAAGATCCAGGTCAAGCACGCGGTCGAAGAGCTGTTCAAAGTCAAGGTGGAAGAAGTCCGCGTGTTCAACGTGCGCGGAAAAATGAAGCGCATGGGCAAATGGGAAGGCAAGCGCCGCGACTGGCGCAAGGCCTACGTGCGCCTCAAAAAAGGCGAGAAGGCGCCCGACTTCGTCGAAGGCGTGTAAATCATGGCTACCAGCAAATACAAACCAACGTCTCCCGGAATCCGGTTCTCGACGCACGCTTCGTATAAAGACATCACGAAGACGCGTCCCGAGAAGTCGCTCACCAAGGGCAAGCCGAAGACGGGCGGCCGCAACAACAAAGGTCGCGTGACCTCCCGCTTCATCGGCGGAGGCCACAAGCAGAAGTATCGCGACATCGACTTCAAGCGCGACAAGCGCGGGATTCCCGCGAAGGTTGCCGCGATTGAGTACGATCCGAACCGCACCGCGCACATCGCGCTGCTCCACTATGTGGACGGCGAGAAGCGCTACATCCTCGCGCCGAACGGTCTCACGGTCGGCACGACGATCGTGGCGGGCGAGGAGGCGGACATCCTGGTCGGCAACGCTCTTCCGCTCTCGAAGATCCCCCTCGGCACGGTGATTCACAACATCGAGCTGAAGGAAGGGAAGGGCGGACAGATGGTTCGTTCGGCCGGCGCCGGCGCGCAGCTCATGGCGCGCGAAGGTGACTGGGCGACGCTCCGTCTTCCCTCGGGCGAGATGCGCAAGGTGCACGTGCGCTGCTACGCGACGATCGGACAGGTCGGCAATCTCGAGCACGAGAACGTGTCGTACGGCAAAGCCGGACGCACGCGCCACCTCGGCAAGCGTCCGCATAACCGCGGCGTCTCGATGAATCCGGTCGATCACCCGCTCGGCGGCGGCGAAGGCAAGACCTCGGGCGGCCGTCATCCGGTGAGCCCGTGGGGCCAGCCGACCAAGGGCTACAAGACGCGTCGCAACAAACAGACGAACAAGTTCATCGTCAAGCGGAGAACCAAGTAAATGCGCTCACAGAAAAAAGGTCCGTTTGTGGACGACCACCTCATGAAGAAGGTGGACGCGATGAACCGCGAGCGCGACAAGAAGGTCATCAAGACCTGGTCGCGCCGCTCCACGGTCGTTCCGGAGATGGTCGGCCACACGATCGCGGTCCACAACGGCCGCAAGTTCACGCCGGTGTACATCTCCGAGAACATGGTCGGCCACAAGCTCGGCGAGTTCGCGCTGACCCGCATGTTCAAGGGACACAGCGGCAAGAAGGTCGAGAAGACGGCGAAGCCGGCGGGCGCACCCGCTCCGGCTCCGGCCTCGAAGTAACCCGAATTGAGAATTGAGGATTGAGGAAATGGGATTGAGATGATTCGCGGATCGGGATGAGGACGAAATTCCTCAATCCGCAATCCACAATCCTCAATCCCGCCGAAAGGCGGCTATATGGAAGCAACAGCCACTCTGAAGTACTTGAAAGCCTCGCCGCAGAAAGTGCGACTCGTCGCCGATCTCGTGCGCGGCAAGAAGGTCGAAGAAGCGCTCGCCATTCTCCGCTTCACGCGCAAGGCGTCGGCGAAGGATCTCGAAAAGCTCCTCCGCTCGGCGATTGCCAACGCGGAGAACAAAGAGGACGCGCCCGACGTCGACGAGCTGGTCGTCTCGAAGATCTACGTCAACGAAGGTCCGCGTGAGAAGCGCATCCAGCCGGCGCCGATGGGACGCGCTTACCAGATTCAGAAGCGCAAGGCGCACGTCACCGTGCATGTGTCGGACGAAGTCAAGGCGGTCAACGAGCGGAGCGGCGGCAAGGGCCGCGCGCGCGCCCGTAAATAACGGAGGCTAATCTTGGGTCAGAAGGTCAATCCTTACGGTTTTCGGCTGGGCTTCAACAAGACCTGGCATTCGCGCTGGTTCGCGGGGAAGAACTATGCCGAGACGCTGCATCGCGATCTGAAACTGCGCGATGACCTCAAGAAGCGCCTCAGCCACGCCGGCGTCTCGGAGATCGACATCGAGCGCACGGCGAACAAGATGCGCATCAACATCTACACCTCGCGTCCCGGCATCATCATCGGACGCAAAGGTGCGGAAGTGGACAAGCTGCGCGACGAGCTGCAGAAGATGGTCAACGGCGAGGTCTACATCAACATCCAGGAAATTCAGCGTCCGGAGCTCGACGCGCAGCTCGTGGCCGAGAACATCGCCACGCAGCTCGAGCGCCGCATCGCCTTCCGCCGCGCGATGAAGAAAGCGATGGAGTCGGCCTTCCGCTTCGGCGCGAAGGGAATCAAGGTGCGCGTCGGCGGGCGTCTCAACGGCGCCGAGATCGCGCGCTCCGAGTGGTATCAGGACGGCCGGCTGCCGCTGCACACGCTCAAGGCCGACATCGACTACGGCGTGGCCACTGCCAACACGACCTACGGCACGATCGGCGTGAAGGTGTGGCTGTACAAGGGCGAGATGGCCAAGGCCAAGTCGCGCCGGCGAGAGCACAGCAAGTAAAAGCGTTTCAGGAGAAACCGCATCATGATGATGCCGAAGAAAGTCAAATTCAGAAAGCAGCAGCGCGGACGGCGCCGCGGGCTCGCAACGCGAGGGGCAAAAGTCTCGTTCGGCGATTACGGGCTGCAGGCGTTGGAAGCGGGCTGGGTGACGGCGCGCCAGATCGAGGCCGCCCGTATCGCGATGACGCGTCACGTCAAGCGCGGCGGCAAGATCTGGATCCGGATCTTCCCCGACAAGCCGATCACCAAGAAGCCGCTCGAAACGCGTATGGGCAAAGGCAAGGGAGCTCCGGAAGAGTGGGTGTGTGTCGTCAAGCCGGCCCGCATCCTCTACGAGATGGAAGGTGTGACGCGCGAGATCGCCGAAGAGGCATTCCGCCTGGCCGCGCACAAGCTGCCGATCAAGACCCGTTTCGTGACGCGGTCGCAGACGGAGGTTGGTGAGTAATGGCCAGCAAGAAGACCCTCAAAGGCCTGCGCGACAAGAGCGAGCTCGAGCTGAGCAACCGTGCGCGCGATCTGCGCGAGCAGCTGTTCAAGCTGCGCTTTCAGCGCGCCACCGGTCAGATGGAAAACCCGATGAAGATGCGTCAGGTCCGCCGCGAGATCGCGCAGATCGAGACGCTGCTGCAGGAGCGCGCGAAGTCCGCGTAAGAAGGCAACGATGGAACAGAAGGCACAGAAAGAAAACAAGCGCGAGAAGGTCGGCGTCGTCGTCTCGAACAAGATGCAGAAGACCGTCGTCGTCGCCGTCGAGAATCTCGTCCGCCACGAGATGTATCAGAAGTACATCAAGCGGACGAACAAGTTCCTCGCCCACAACGAGAACCCGGACGTGAACATCGGCGACCGCGTGATCATCGAAGAGACGCGCCCGCTCTCGAAGCGGAAGCGCTGGAACGTGAAGGAAGTCGTCGCCAAGGCGAGCTAGGGCTATTCGGTTGCGCGGTTGCGCAGTTTCGCGGTGCCGAGCAACCGCGTGACCGCGTGACAGCGTAACCGGCACGGAGAACAGTCATGATTCAGATGGGAACGATTCTGCAGGTTGCAGACAACACGGGCGCCAAGAAAATCGCCTGCATCCGTCTGCGCGGCGGCTCCACCGCCGGGCAGTACGCGCGCGTGGGCGACGTCATCACCGCGTCGGTGAAGGAAGCGTCGCCGGACGGCACGGTCAAGAAGGGTGCGGTCGTGAGGGCGGTCATCGTCCGCACGGTCAAGGAGACGCGCCGTCGCGACGGGTCGTACGTCAAGTTCGACGACAACGCGGCCGTTCTCATCAACGACCAGCGCGAGCCCGTCGGCACGCGCGTGTTCGGCCCGGTCGCCCGCGAGCTTCGTGAGCGCAAGTTCATGAAGATCATCTCGCTCGCGCCAGAAGTCATCTAAAGGAATCCAGTCATGTACGGACGTACGTCGAAAGAAAAACAGGATCCGATTCACAAGCCGCACGTGCGGAAAGGCGACACGGTCGTCGTTCGTTCCGGCAAAGATGCGGGCAAGAAGGGCCGCGTGCTGCGCGTCCTCGCGACCAAAGGCACGGCCATCGTGGAGCGCGTGAATTTCACGAAGAAACACACGCGCGCCAATCCACAGAAGAACATCAAGGGCGGCATCCTGGAGCGCGAATCGCCGATTCATGTGGCGAAGCTCCAGGTCGTCTGCCCGAGTTGCAACGAGCCCGCTCGTCTCGGCTCGCACCGCAGTGAAGAAGGCGAAGCGGTCCGCTACTGCCGCAAGTGCAAAGCGGATTTAACCAAATGAAATGAACCGAATGTCATCCCGAGCGGTAGCGAGGGACCTGGGTGGACGAGGCGCGATGGATGTGCCTTGCAGCCCCTCCCAGCCAGGTCCCTCGCTACCGCTCGGGATGACAGAGTAAAGCTCGTACTAAGCCGAGCAAGGAAACCAAATGGCAGCGAGACTCAAAGAGCGCTACAGCAAGGAAGTCCGGAAGAAACTGCAGGACGAGTTCAAGATCAAGAGCCCGATGGCGGTTCCGAAGATCGAGAAGGTCGTCCTGAACATGGGCATGGGCGAAGCGATTTCGAACGCGAAGATCCTCGACACGGCTGTCGACGAGCTTTCGACGATCACCGGCCAGAAGCCGGTCGTCACGAAGGCCAAGAAGTCGATCGCCAGCTTCAAGCTGCGCGAGGGACAGTCGATCGGCGCGATGGTCACGCTTCGCGGCGAGAAGATGTACGAGTTCCTCGACCGCCTGATCAACATCGCTCTGCCGCGCGTCCGCGACTTTCGCGGAGTGCCGTCGAAGTCGTTCGACGGCCGCGGCAACTACACCCTTGGCATTCGCGACCACCTGATCTTTCCCGAGATCGATGCGGGCAAGGTCGACAAGTCGAAGGGCATGAACATCACCATCGTCACTTCGGCGAAGAACGACGAGCAGGCGCGCTTCCTTCTGCGCGAGCTCGGCATGCCGTTCGGCAAGTAAGAGGACATCACATGGCAAAGATCTCAAGCATCGTCAAGGCTGAGCGGAAGCCGAAGTTTTCGGTTCGCAAGCGCAACCGCTGCAAGCAGTGCGGACGTCCGCGCGGATTTCTGCGGAAGTTCCAGCTCTGCCGCATCTGCTTCCGTCAGCTCTCGCTCGGCGGTTACATCCCGGGCGTGACGAAGTCGAGCTGGTAGCTCTCACGACCGATTAACAGGAGTCACACGAATGTCAATGACAGATCCAATCGCGGATATGCTCACCCGGATCCGCAACGGAATTACGTCGCGGCACGATCGCGTCGAGATGCCGGTGTCGAAGCTGAAAGTCGAGATCGCGCGCATCCTCAAGTCCGAGGGATTCATCAGCAACTACAAAGTCGTCGAAGAAGACGGCAAGCCGCAGGGATCGCTGCGCGTGTACCTCAAGTACTCGGGCAACGGCGAGCCGGTCATCCACGGCATCGAGCGCGTGTCGCGTCCCGGCAAGCGCGTCTACCGTGGCAAGGAAGACATTCCCCGCGTCCTCGGCGGACTCGGACTGGCGATCGTCTCCACGTCGAAAGGCGTGCTCTCGGGAAGCGAGGCGGCGCGCACCGGCGTGGGCGGCGAAGTCCTCTGCCAGGTTTGGTAAGGAGAGATCCATGTCTCGCATCGGTAAGAAAGAAATCACGCTGCCGAAAGGCGTCGAAGTGAAGAAGGACGGCAATGCCGTCGTCGTGAAAGGACCGAAGGGAAGCCTCACGACTCCGATCGTCACCGGCATCTCGGTCAACGTCGAGAACAACGTCGTGAAGTTCGAGCGGAAAGACGACGAGGGGAAGACCCGCGCGTTCCACGGCTTGATGCGCGCGCTCGTCGCGAACAATGTCCGCGGCGTGAGCGAAGGCTTCAAGCGCGAGCTCGACATCGTCGGCGTCGGCTATCGCGCCGAAGTAAAAGGACGCGAAGTCGTGTTCCAGCTAGGCTACTCGCATCCCGTCCGCTTCCCGATCCCACAGGGGATCGACATCGCGGTTGACGCGAAGACCGGCCACATCACGATCACCGGCATCGACAAACAGCAGGTTGGACAGACCGCGGCCGAAATTCGCGGGCTGCGCGAGCCGGATCCCTACAAGGGCAAGGGCATCAAGTACAGCGATGAAGTGATTCGGCGGAAGGCCGGGAAGGCAGCAGGAAAGTAATAGGACGAATAGGACAGATAAGACGAATAGGACAGATAGGACCTGCGTCCTATTACGTCCTGGAGGTCCTACAAAGTCCTATCGAGTCCTATGGACACTAGTGCGCCGGGCATTCAACCTCGGCACAGAGGAACTTGAACAATGGATCGCGCAAAACAAAGAGTAGAAGCACGCGGCCGGATTCGGGAACGGATCCGTCGCAAGGTTACGGGCACGAGCGAGCGTCCGCGTCTCGCGGTGTTTCGCAGCCTGAAGAGCATTTACGCGCAGCTCATCGACGACTCGACCGGTAAGACGATCGTGTCGGCGTCGAGCCTCGAGAAGGACGCCGGCGCAAAGGGATCGAATGCGGCGGCGGCGAAAGCCGTCGGCGTGCTGATCGCGAAGAAGGCGAAGGACAAGGGTGTGACGCGCGTGGTGTTCGACCGCGGCGGCTACCTCTATCACGGCAACATCAAGGCGCTCGCGGATGCGGCGCGTGAGAACGGATTGGAATTCTAGGAGAGCGCATGCAGCGTCCACAGCATCGGCCCGGGCAGGGTGGTCCTCGCGGCGACCGTCGCCAGGAAGAGAAAAACGAAAGCGGGATGATCGATAAGGTCGTCCACATCAACCGCGTGACGAAGGTCGTCAAGGGCGGCAAGAACTTCAGCTTCAGCGCGCTGGTCGTCGTCGGCGACGGCAAGGGCAAGGTCGGATTCGGTTCCGGCAAGGCCAAGGAAGTTCCGGCTGCCATCAAGAAGGGGATCGAGATCGCGAAGAAGAACATGATCTCCATCGCCATGAGCGGAACGACCATTCCCCACGCGATCGTCGGTCACTACGGCGCGGGCAAAGTTCTGCTCAAGCCGGCATCGGAAGGTACCGGCGTCATCGCCGGCGGTCCGGTGCGCGCGATCCTCGAGTCGGCCGGCATCCAGAACATCCTCACCAAGTCGCTCGGCACGGCCAACCCGCACAACGTCGTGAAGGCGACGTTCGAGGCGCTCAAGCTGCTCCGTACCGAAGATCAGTACAAGCGTCTTCGCGGCACCGGCGAGGCCGCCGAAGGAGACGCGGCATGAGCGCGGCGAAGGCGAATAACGCAGACGCGGCGAAGACGATTCGCGTGCGCCAGATCCGCAGCGGCATCGCCTGCCCGGTCGAGATGCGCGAGACCCTTCGCGCGCTGGGCCTCGGCAAGATGCACAAGATCTCGGAGCGCGCCGACACGAAAGAAGTGCGGGGGATGATCAAGAAGATCTCGCACCTCGTCGAAGTGGTCGACTAGGAGTCACATCATGGAACTCAACAGTCTCAAACCCAAGAAAGGCTCGCGCCACGCGAAGAAGCGCGTCGGCCGCGGTCCCGGCTCGGGGCACGGCAAGACCGCCGCGCGCGGTGAGAAGGGGCAGAAGTCGCGCTCCGGCTTCAGCCGCCAGCCGGGCTTCGAAGGCGGACAGATGCCTCTGCACCGCCGCCTGCCGAAGCGCGGCTTCACCAACATCTTCAAGAAAGACTACGCGGTCGTGAACGTCTCCGATCTGGAGCGCTTCGACAACGGCGCGACGGTCGGCGAGGCCGAGCTCCGCAAAGCCGGTCTCGTGAAGGGACAGCACGACGGAATCAAAGTCCTTGGCGACGGCGAGCTTTCCAAGAAGCTCTCCGTCTCCGCGACGAAGTTCTCGGCCACGGCGAAGAAGCAGATCGAAGCCGCCGGCGGCTCTTGCCAGGAGATTTCGTAAGTGCCTAACGTCGTCGACACAGTCCGCAACATCTGGGCGATCGAGGATCTCCGCAAACGCGTGCTCTTCACGTTCGCGCTGCTTGCGGTGTACCGCCTCGGATCGCACATTCCGACGCCGGGCGTCGATCCCGTCGCTCTCGCGGAGTTCTTCAAGGCGATGAGCGGCGGCGTGTTCGGCTTCCTCGACCTCTTCTCCGGCGGCGCGCTGCGCCGCCTCTCGGTCTTCGCCCTCGGCATCATGCCGTACATCTCGGCGTCGATCATCCTGCAGCTCCTCACCGTCGTCTGGCCGTTCCTCGAGAAACTCTCGAAGGAAGGCGAGATGGGACGCCGCAAGATCAACCAGTACACGCGCTACGGAACGATCGCGCTCTCGATCGTGCAGTCGTTGGGTGTCGCATTCTGGCTCAAGGCGCAGACCTCACCGGGCGGCGCGCCGCTCGTTCCGCCGCACGTGCAGGACTCGCTGTGGGGACTCGGCTTCCCGATCATGACCGTGCTCACGCTCACGACCGGAACGTCGTTCATCATGTGGCTCGGCGAGCAGATCTCCGAGCGCGGCATCGGCAATGGAATCTCGCTCATCATCTTCGCCGGCATCGTCGTCGGACTTCCGTCGGCGTCGCTGACGACGATCGGCGACATCCGCACCGGCCAGCGCTCGCTGTTCGCGATGATCTTCCTCGTCGCGTTCATGGTCCTCGTCGTCGCGTTCGTCGTGTTCATGGAACGCGCGCAGCGCCGCATCCCGGTGCAGTACGCGAAGCGCGTCGTCGGCCGCAAGGTCTACGGCGGCGCGAACACGTACCTCCCGCTGCGCGTCAACACCGCGGGCGTCATCCCCGTCATCTTCGCGTCGTCGATTCTCGTGATCCCGCAGACGATCGCGCAGATGGTGAAGGCACCGTGGGCGACCGCGATTGGACAGCAGCTGCGCGTCGGCGAGCCGCTGTATTACATGCTGCAGGTCGCCGGCATCATCTTCTTCGGATACTTCTACACGTCGATCGTCTTCAATCCGGTCGACACCGCGGACAACATGCGCAAGTACGGCGGCTTCATCCCCGGCATCCGCCCGGGCAAGAGAACGTCGGACTACATCGACCGCGTGCTGACGCGCATCACGTTCGTCGGCTCGGTCTACCTCGCCGCGGTCTGTCTCCTGCCGGAGTTCCTGATCTCGGGCGTCCACGTCGCCCAGCTGCCGTTCGGCGTCGGCGCGGCGCTGGACCGCATGCTTCCGCTGTGGTTCACGGAAGGCATGGGACTGAACTTCTACTTCGGCGGCACGTCGCTCCTGATCGTCGTCGGCGTTGCGATGGACACGATGCAGCAGATCGAATCGCAGCTCGTGATGCGGCACTACGACGGATTCATGAAGAAGGGCCGCGTCCGCGGACGCCGAGGCTAGAGCGCGTAGCGCTCATTAAGGAATAGAAGCCAGCTTGAAGATCATCTTCATCGGACCGCCGGGAAGCGGCAAGGGAACGCAGGCGAAGCGGCTCGCGAGCCGGCTCGCCGTGCCGCACATTTCGACCGGCGACATGCTTCGCGAAGCGGTCGCGGCCGGCACTCCGGTCGGACAGAAAGCCGCGTCGATCATGGCGTCCGGTGCGCTCGTTCCCGATGACGTGATGATCGAGATCATCAACGACCGTCTGGCGCAGCCGGACGCGCAGAAGGGCTTCATTCTCGACGGCTTCCCGCGCACGCTCGTGCAGGCGGAAAAGCTCGACGGATTGGTCGGGAATGGGAAAAGCGAGCTTCGGGTTCTCCAACTGCTCGTGCCCGACGACGCAATCGTGCGACGCATCACCCTGCGCCGCACGTGTCCGCAGTGCGGGGCGATCTACCATCTTGAGAATAGTCGCCCGGCGTCCGACAGCGTGTGTGACCGCGACGGCGTCGAAGTCATTGCACGTCCTGACGACAACGAAGAGGCCGTGCGCAAGCGCCTGGACGTGTTCCACCGGGACACGGTTCCAGTCGCTTCGTATTACAAGGCGAAGAGCATTTTGCGTGAGGTCGATGGGATCGGTCCCGTCGATGAGGTCTTTGAACGAATTGAGAAGTCCCTGGCCCACGGATCGAGCTGATCGATGCTGGACCGCATGAAGGGACCGACGCTGAAGAGCCGCGACGAGATCGCGATCATGGACCGCGCGAATCGGATCGTGGTCGAGATCCTCGAGATGATGCGCGACATGGTCAAGCCCGGCGCGACCACGGCGCAGATCAATGCGATGGCCGAGGAGGAGCTGGCGAAGAGGGGCGCGAAGTCGCCGTTCAAAGGCTACGCTCCGATGGGACTGCCGCCGTATCCGGCGGTCGTCTGCACCTCGGTCAACGACGTGATCGTGCACGGCATCCCGAATCGCGCGAAGCTTCAGGAAGGCGACATCCTCGGACTCGACTTCGGGTCGATCTTTCAGGGGTTCGTCGGCGACGCGGCGCTCACGGTGCCGGTCGGCAAGGTCGGTCCCAAGGCGGATCTGCTGATGCAGACCACGCGCGAGTGTCTCGAGCTGGCGGTCGAAGAGATGCGGCCGGGACGGCACCTCGGCGATATCGGCGCCGCGGTTCAGGAGCACGCCGAGTCGCGCGGGTTCCACGTCATCCGCACCTTCGTCGGTCACGGCATCGGACGGAAGATGCACGAGGAGCCGCAGGTCTACAACTTCGGCAAGCGCGGACGCGGAGTCCCGCTGCGCGAGGGGATGGTCCTGGCGATCGAGCCGATGTTGTGCGAGATCGGGTCGAAGCTGAAGTCGCGCCTGGAGCGCGTGGGATCGAACGGGATACTTCAGGACGTGAAAACGGATGCGGACGGATGGACCGCGCGAACGGTCGACGGGACACTCGCCGCGCATTTCGAAAACTCGGTCGCCGTGACGGCGAACGGGCCGCTGGTGTTGGGGAAGTAAGAACAGAAAAGGATCTATGTCGAAGGAAGACGCGATTGAAGTGACAGGAACGGTCCTCGAGACATTGCCGAACGCGATGTTTCAGGTGGAGCTGGAGAACAAACACAAAGTGCTCGCGCACATCTCCGGCAAGATGAGAAAGCACTTCATCCGCATTCTTCCGGGAGACAAAGTGTTGGTCGAGCTCTCGCCGTACGATCTGACGCGCGGGCGCATCACGTATCGCTACAAGTGAGACAGTCATGAAAGTACGTTCATCGGTCAAACGCATTTGCAGCAAGTGCAAAGTCGTCCGTCGTCAGGGCGTGATTCGGATCATCTGTGTCGTTCCGAAGCACAAGCAGCGGCAGGGTTAATCAGGAGCAGGGGAAACAATGGCACGTATCGCGGGTGTGGATCTTCCACTGAACAAGCGGGTCGAAGTCGGCCTGACGTACATCTACGGCATCGGCCGCACGCGCTCGAGCAAGATTCTCGAGTCGGCGGGCGTCAACAAGGACGTGCGCGTCAAGGATCTCTCCGAAGACGACGTGCGCAAGATCCGCCAGATCATCACCGACGAAGGAAAAGTCGAAGGTGATCTGCGCAAGGACATCGGCCTCGACATCAAGCGGCTGATGGAGATCAACTGCTACCGCGGCATGCGCCACCGCCGCGGCCTGCCCGTCCGCGGCCAGCGCACGCACACCAACGCGCGCACGCGTAAGGGTCCTCGCAAGGGAGCCATCGCGGGCAAGAAGAAGGCCACGAAGAAATAAGACAAGTGCTGGGTGCTGGGTGCTGAGTACTGGGAAGGCAACACCCAGCACCCAGCACTCAGCACTCAGCACCGGAGAAACACATGGCAACTGCAAGAGCACCGAAAGCGGGCGCGCGTCGCGCCGGAACGAAACGGAAAGAGCGGAAGAACGTTCCGCACGGCGTCGCCTCCATTGCGGCGACGTTCAACAACACCATCGTCGCCATCACCGATCCGGTGGGCAACATCCTGTCGTGGTCGAGCGCCGGTCGCATCGGCTTCAAGGGATCGCGCAAAGGCACTCCGTTCGCCGCGCAGGTGGCGGCGCAGAATGCCGCGCAGCTCGCGCAGGAGCACGGCGTCCGTTCGGTCGACGTGAAGGTGAAGGGACCGGGCGCGGGCCGCGAGTCGGCCATCCGCGCTCTCGCGGCATCGGGACTCGACATCAAGTCGATCAAAGACGTCACCCCGATTCCGCACAACGGCTGCCGCCCTCCGAAGCGGCGCCGCGTCTGAGGAACTAGATGGCGGATGGCAGACGGCAGATGGCAGCGGCGTACGGAACTTCCGTCGTTCTCCTGCCATCCGCCATCTGCCATCTGCGGTCGAGCAAGTTACGCCGAGCAGCAGCCGGCGTAGACGCAACGCACCATGGTGGTGCGGGTGCGAAACACTGAGGAGGCATAGTGGCTCGTTACACCGACCCCGTCTGCCGGTTGTGCCGGCGCGAGGGCATGAAGCTCTTCCTGAAGGGCGATCGTTGTTTCAAGGACAAGTGCGCCATCGAGCGCCGCAACTACGCGCCCGGACAGCACGGACGCCGCCGGTCGAAGGTTCTCGGCTACGGCATTCAGCTTCGCGAGAAACAGAAAGTGAAGCGCATTTACGGACTGCTCGAGCGGCAGTTCCGTCTCTACTTCCAGCGCGCCGAGCAGCGCACCGGCATCACCGGTGAGAACCTGCTCCGCCAGCTCGAGGTGCGACTCGACAACGTGGTGTACTCCCTCGGCTTCGCATCGTCGCGCGCGCAGGGACGCCAGCTCGTCCGTCACGGACACATCGAAGTGAACGGAAAGAAGATCAACGTCCCTTCGTACCAGGTGCGCAAAGGCGACGTCATCCAGGTTCGCGAAAAGAGCCGCAAGAACGATCAGATCCGCCAGGCCGTCGAAACGGCAGCGGGCCGCGGCGTTCCGGCGTGGCTCCAGCTCGAACCCGAGCAGTTCCGCGGCTCGGTCACGGATCTTCCGAAGCGCGAAGACATCCGTCTCCCGATCCAGGAACAGCTCATCGTCGAACTCTACTCGAAGTAATCAATTCCCGGTGGACTGCGCGCGCGGACAGCTCCCGCGTGCGGTCCACTGTCGCCGTGAGGAGGCCGCTCCCATGATGTGGTCAGATTTCCAGAAACCGAAAAAGCTCGATTACGATCCTGAGACTCTTACACCGACGTACGGGCGCTTCGTCGCCCAGCCGTTCGAGCGCGGCTTCGGTACGACGATCGGCAACGCGCTGCGTCGCGTGCTGCTCTCCTCGATCGAGGGTGCCGCCATCACCGCCGTGCGCGTCGAAGGCGTGCTGCACGAGTTTTCCTCGCTGCAAGGCGTGGTCGAGGACATGACCGACGTCGTCCTCAACCTCAAGCAGGTTCCGTTCAAGCTTCACGGAGCCGGTCCGAAGACGCTCTACCTCGAGAAGAAGGGACCGGGCGTCGTCACCGCCGCCGACTTCGAAGAAGATCCGGACATTGAGATCCTCGACCCGACCACGCACATCGCGACGCTGTCGAAGGAAGGCTCGCTCAAGCTCGAGGCGCGTCTCAAGCGCGGCCGCGGCTACACCGTCGCGGACCGCAATGCCGACACCGATCTGCCGCTCGGCTACATCCCGGTCGACTCGATTCACTCGCCGGTGCGCCGCGTGAACTATCACGTCGAAGGCGCGCGCGTCGGACAGATGACCGACTACGACAAGCTCGTGATCGAAGTCTGGACCAACGGCGCGGTCTCGCCGCAGGAGGCGATCAGCCTCGCCTCCGAATTGCTCGGCGACCACCTGCGCACCTTCAGCGCGTTCGAGACTCGTCTCGAAGAGCGTGAGGAAGCGGCCGCTCCGGAAGTCGATCCGCGTCTCGCCGAAATGCTGGCGAAGCCGATCGAAGAGCTCGACCTTTCCGTCCGCTCCGCGAACTGCCTCAAGAACGCCAACATCCGCACACTCGGCGATCTCGTGCAGCGCACCGAGCGCGAAATGCTGTCGACGAAGAACTTCGGCCGCAAGTCGCTCGACGAGATCAAAGACGTTCTCGCCAGCCTCGGCCTGTCGTTCGGCATGACCCGCGTGCCGGCCGGCGCGCGCGACTATCGCGAGTAGCTGTAGCTGTCAGGAGAAGAACCGATGCGACATGGAATGGCAAACCGCAAGCTGGGACGGACGTCGAGCCATCGCAAGGCGATGTTCCGCAATCAGCTCGCGTCGCTCATCGAGAGCGAGCGCATCATCACCACGCTGCCGAAGGCGAAAGAGCTCCGCCCGATCGCCGAGAAGCTGATCACGCTGGCGAAGAATGACAGCGTGCACAATCGCCGTCACGCCGCCCGCCAGGTGCCGGACGACTCGCTGATCGCGAAGTTGTTCGACACCCTCGGTCCACGCTTCTCGACGCGCCCCGGCGGCTACACGCGCATCATGAAGCTCGGTGCGCGCCGTGGCGACGCCGCGGAGATGGCGATCCTCGAGCTCGTCGAGCGCTCGCCCGAAAAGACCGAGGACAAGGAAGCGCCGGCGAAGGGCGGGAAGAGCGGGAAGCCGAAGAAAGCCGCTCCGAAGAAGGCAGAGCCGGCGGAAGAAGAGCCGGAAGGCGAAGAGAAGCCGAAGCGCGGCGCGAAGAAAGCCGCGGCGCCGAAGAAAGAAGCTCCCGCCAAGAAAGCGCCGGCGAAAAAAGCGCCAGCGAAGAAGAAAGAAAAGTAGTTAGATCAGAACGAACGATTTGAACGCCCGCCGCAAGGCGGGCGTTTTCTTTGGATCCTGTGGAGCGGCGGCCGCCCCGGCCGCCGGAAGCCTCGCTTGGCGTGCGCCGGGACTCCGGCGCCCGAGGGGCGGGCGCCGCTCCACAAGACCGCGGTAAGCTTCGCCCTCATGAAACGAAGCTTGGCGCTGCTGTTCACGCTCTTCGCGTTCGCAAATGTGGGTGCCGCTGCCTTCAGCGGCACCGCGACCGCTGAGGCAGCGGTCGCCACAAACGATGAAGCCGCGAAGCTGCACGCGCTCTTCGATCGCACGTGGGAGGCGCAGCTCCGCGAGGATCCGCTCTACGCCACGAGCGTCGGCCGTCACGACTACGACAACCTCCTGCCGTCGGTGACGCCCGCCGATCTGGAGCGGTCGTACGAGCGGACGAAGTCCACGCTCGCGGAGCTGAAATCAATCGATCGCACGAAGCTCTCGCCGGTCGACGTCGTGAACTACGACATGTTCAAGCGGCAGCTCGACCTCGCGATCGGGAACTACGAGCTCGGCGACTATCAGATCCCGTTCACCGCCGACTCCGGATTTCACACCGAGTTCGCGCGTCTCTCCGCCGACATGACGCTGGCGACGGTGAAGGACTACGAGAACTACATCGCGCGCATCAACGCCTGGCCACGCTACGTGCGCGAGCAGATCGCGCTGATGCGCATGGGAATCAAGCGCGGCATGACCGTTCCGCGCGCGACGCTCGACGGCTACGACGGCACCATCTCCGCGCACGTCGTCGACGATCCGTCGAAGAGCGTGTTCTGGCCGCCGTTCGCGAACTTCCCGCCGACCGTTCCCGCGAGCGAGCAGGAACGTTTGCGCGCGGCAGGACGCGCGGCGATCGCGAACAGCGCGGTTCCCGGCTATCGCGAGCTCCTCGCGTTCTTCAACAACGAATACCTCCCCGGCGCGCGCACGACGTTAGGCGCATCGGAGATGCCGAACGGACGCGCGTATTACCAGCACAAGATCCGCGAGTTCACGACGCTCGATCTCACACCCGAAGAGATTCACAAGACGGGGCTCGCCGAGGTGGCGAGGATCTCGGCGGAGATGGACGCGGTGATGAAGAGCGTCCACTTCCAGGGCGACTTCGCCGCGTTCCTGCAGTTCCTGCGCACCGATCCGCGCTTCTACGCGAAGACGCCGGAAGAACTGCTCGCGCGCGCGTCACGCATTGCGAAGCGGATGGATGGAAAGCTGCCGTCGCTCTTCAAGACGCTCCCGCGCTTGCCGTATACCGTCGAGCCGGTGCCGGACAGCATCGCGCCGAAATACACGTCCGGCCGCTATGTCGGTCCCGCGCAGGGCAGCACGATGCCCGGCATCTACTGGGTCAACACGTACAAGCTCGAGAGCCGTCCGCTGTACAACCTCGTGTCGCTGACGCTGCACGAGGCCGTGCCGGGACATCACCTGCAGATCGCGCTGAGCCGCGAGCTCGGCGACCTCCCGAACTTCCGCCGCTTCTCGTACATCTCTGCATTCGGCGAGGGGTGGGGCCTCTACTCCGAATACCTCGGCATCGAAGCCGGCTTGTACGACAACGATCCCTACCTGAACTTCGGCCGCCTCACGTGGGAAATGTGGCGTGCCTGCCGGCTCGTCGTCGACACCGGCATTCACTCGATGAAGTGGACGCGCCAGCAGGCGATCGACTACATGGCCACGCGCACCGCGCTGCCGTTGCACGAAGTCGAGACCGAAGTCGATCGCTACATTTCGTGGCCCGGCCAGGCGCTCGCGTACAAACTCGGCGAGCTGAAGATCAAGGAGCTGCGCAAACGCGCGGAGACGACGCTCGGCACGCGCTTCGATGTCCGCGAGTTCCACGACGTCGTCCTCGGCAGCGGCTCGGTCCCGCTGAATGTGCTGGAGGAAAATGTCGATCGGTGGATCGTCGCCCGCAAGGGCGCATCAGGGTGATCCAGCAGCAGCGATCTTCATCCGGTCCCTCGTGATCGCGACGTCGCCGTCGCCCTGCGGCACGGTGTTCGAGATTTCGCGCGCGACCGCGAACGAGGACGGCGACCAGAAGCCGAACGTCAGATCGCTGGCGATCGCTTCGACTTCGCCCGGCGCCTGAATCCGCACGGCGATTTCTTCGACGTTCTGCGCGATCACGAATCGCCATCCGTTGAAAGACTGATCGCGATGCCGTGCCGATAGCGGAGCCGGCTTCACGCCGTTGACCGTCAGCACCGTGCCGCCGCGAAATGCGAGCGTGATGCGATTTGCCTGGCGGCGCGTGCGCACGTCGATGAGGACGGTTTGCCCGTCGCGTTGCGCGCTCATCTCGACGGGACGTAGTCCGAACGGCAGCGGCGGCGCGGGCGCCGTCCACTGCTGGCCGCGGTACCACGGCGTGAGCCGCGGGTCCGCCGGCTTGAACGGCGCCGCCGCCTGCAGCGTCGGCGTGAGGATCGGCGTGACCCACACCGGCGACAGCGTTCGATCGCTGACGTACGCAAGCGAAAGGAAGCGCGGCTTCTCGCGCGACCACTGCGGCGACACCAGCGCGATGATGGCGCACGCGATCGCGAGCGTTGCAGCGACAGCCGCGAGGCGAAGCTGCGCGAAGAGCGGCGCGACGAGCGACGTGAGAATCGCCATGAAGATCGCGATCACCGTCATCATCCGTCCGCCGAGCGCGTCGTAGAAGAGGATGACGAGCGGACAGAAGATGATCGCCGCCGCGGTCGCGGTCACCGCGCTCATCACGGTATCGTTCACGCGCGCGAGCGCGCAGATTGTCAGCACCAGCGCCGGCACGAGGAAGAGATAGCTCGCGCCGGTGATCGTGATCGCGAGCACGAACGCGATCGCGTGCCACACGAACGCGGCGCCGAAGAGCATCGCGCGCTCGGCCGCTGGAGTGGTGCGCGCCTCCGGCGCGCCTTCCGGAGACGCGCCGGAGGCGCGTACCGCTCCACGGCGAAACAGCGCGGCCGCGCAAACCGACGCCGCGATTCCGATCAACGCCATCGCCAGGATGGACGGCAGCGGATGCGCGACCCAGTTCACGCCGTCGCTGCGCAGCCTCGCGAGCCAGCTCACCACGCCGCCCGCGAACATCGAGAGCAGGATCGTGGCGAACATCGCCAGCACGCCGAACGTCATCGCGCGCGGATTCGTCTTGCGTGCGGCGAACACGAGCAGCACGAGGCTCGCGACGCAGATCCAGATCGTCGCGCCGGCCGGCCACCAGATCATCGTGAACTGGAGGATGTCGAAATACGACGCGTCGTCTTTGCTCTGCGCGTCGAGATCCGTATCGGCGAGCGCGCGCGCGGTCGCCAGCAGGTTATCGCCGTGATGCTCCAGCGTGCGCGCGTTGACGTGTGCAAAGTTGTCGAGCGGCGTGTGATACCAGTTCACGCCGCGGATCGCCGCGAAGTTCACCGCCGCTTTTCCCGCTCGCTTGAACACCGTCACATCGGTGTCGTTCGGCAGCAGGTTGTAAATCGCATAGAAAAACGATGTCGCGTGCGGGCGTTCGAGCGAGCGCGCGAGCCGGCGAATCAGCCAGCGATTGTGACGGCTGGTCTCGAACATGTTGCTCGGGCCGTATGTGCCGCGGTTCTCGATGTTGATCATCACCTTCGCGTTGCGCGCGAAGTAATCCTCGGCCACGAACGCTTCCGCGCCGAGGAGTCCGCCTTCTTCGCCGTCGGTGATGAGGAACGTGATCGGATTGCGGTGGTGCTCGCTTTTCACCGCGCGCGCGATCTCGATCAGCGACGCCACTCCGACGCCGTCGTCGGACGCGCCCGGACCCGCGCCGACGGAGTCGTAGTGCGCGACGAGCACGACCTCCGCGCCTTTCGCGTCCGGCAGTTTCGCGATCAGGTTCTCCGTGTTTCCGCACGCCGGCAGCGACGTGCACGCGAACTTCTGCTGCATGTCGACCTTGTAGCCGAGGGCGCGGAGACGCGCGTAGACGAGATCGCGCACGCGCTTGTTCGCCGGCGTGCCGATCGGATGCGGCGTTCCGCTGCCGGCCAGCTCGCGCAGAGTCGCCATCGCGCGCACGGACGAAAACTCGTTCGGCGGCGCGCTCGCCGGCTTCGGCACCGGCCCTTCGGCGCGCCAGATCGCGAGCAGTAAAACGAGCAGAACCGGAACGGCAACGGCGGCGAATCGGCGCATGTCGCCGCGCATTGTCGCATCAGCGCGCAACCCGGACGCGCTTTCGCCGTAAGAACACGCATGCGCAAATTCGCTCTCGCCGCCGTATTCCTGTTCGTCGCCGCCACCGCGTCCGCAGCCACGCTCTCAGAGACGGTCGACAAAACGCTGGACGTGAAGCCCGGCGCGACGGTCGCGCTGACGAACGTCAACGGCCGCATCACGATCGCGTCGTGGGACCAGCCGCGCGTGCACATCGTCGCGACGAAGGAAGTCGACGGCAGCCGCGACGACGCGCGCGACGCGATGAAGGAGCTGCGCGTCGAGATCACACAGCCGAACGGCGGCGTGAAAATCGACACGAAGTATCCGAGCCGCGACGAAGGGTTCTCTTCGATCTTCGACTGGCTCCTCGGCCATCACGTCAATGCCGAAGTGACGTACGAGGTGACGATCCCGCGCACGATGAACGTCGACGTGCGCAACACCAACGGCTCGATCCATCTCGCCGACATCACCGGCCATCTCGAGCTCGACACCACGAACGGCAAGATCGAAGTGAGACGCTGCGCCGGCTCCATCGAGGCGTCGACGACGAACGGCGGGATTTACGCGGAGCTGCTGCGCGTGACGAAAGGCGCGCCGCTGCGCTTCGAGACGACGAACGGCCGCATCGAGATCGAGGTGCCGCGCGACCTTGCCGCGAACATCGATGCAGGAACGACGAACGGATCGATCAGCACCGACCTGCCGATCGAGACCACGCACTTCAAACGCAACTCGCTCCGCGGCTCCATCAACGGCGGCGGTACGCCGATCAGCCTTCACACGACGAACGGGCCGATCGCGATCAAGACGCGGACTTGATTCGGACAGAATTTTGATTCGCGAGACAAGCTCGTTGATTCACGAATCAACCAAGGTTGATTCGCGAGACAAGCTCGTTGATTCACGAATCAACCAAGGTTGCTTCGCGAGACGAAAATTTTTCCGCGCGAGACAAGAGACCTTGCCTGGCGAGCCAAATTCGCCGCTGATGGCAGGTAAATTTTTGCTTCGCGAAGCAAATGTCTTTGACTCGCGAGACAGCAGGACTTGCCTCGCGAATCAAAACTGTTGCCTCGCGAATCAACCATGGTTGCCTCGTAAGGCAAACTCGTTGTTTCGCGAATCAACCATGGTTATCTCGCGCATCAAACTTCCAGTCTCGCGAGGCGAGCGCGTTGTCTCGGGAATCAACACCCGTTATCTCGCGAGTCAACATGCCTTGTCTCGCGAATCAACACCGTTATCTCGCGAATCAACGAGCTGGATTTGCGAATCAACGCGTACGTTGCCGGCGGCGACGAACGGCGGCATCTACGCGGACTCACGCGCGTGACCAAAGGCGCGCCGCTGCGCCTGGAGACGACGAACGGCCGCATCGAGATCGAAGTGCCGCGGGACCTCGCCGCGAGCATCGAGGCGGGAACGACGAATGGCTCGATCAGTACCGACTTGCCGATCGAGACCACGCACTTCAAACGCAACTCGCTGCGCGGCTCGATCATCGGCGGCGACACGCCGATCAGCCTGCACACGACGAACGGGCCGATCGCGATCAAGACGCGGACTTGATTTGCACTGCGGCAGCTACGCTGCCGCTTTCGAAAGCTCCTGTGGAGCGGTGGCCGCTCTCGGCCGCCGGATTCTCGCGATGGGTCGGCGGCCGAAGCGGCCGCCGCTCCACAGATCCGTGACGATCAGCCGCTGCCGCTTTCAAGAGCGACAGCGATGGCGTCGCCGATCGCAGCCATCCTGTGTGCAAAAGCGGCGGCGTAGCCGCCGCACTCCAAGGGTGAACACGATCGCCGGCACGCGCAGGAATCGCAAAACGTCCAGCGGCGCGGCGGGCACGAGGTTTATCGTTGCGGCGAGGATCGCTTCGCGAATCATTCCGGTGTGATGTACGCCCCCGTGATTCCGCCGTCGACGAGAAATGACGTGGCATTCACGTAGGACGATTCGTCGCTCGCTAGAAACAGCGCGGCGTTGGCCATCTCTTCCGCGCGGGCGAAGCGGCCGGGCGGGATGTGGACGAGCCGGCGATTGCGGCGCGCGGGATCGGCGAGCAGCTCCGCGAGGAGCGGTGTTTCGACGGGGCCGGGACAGAGCGAATTCGCGCGGATGTTCTGACGCGCGAACTCGACCGCGATCTCTCGCGTCATCGCCAGCACGCCGCCTTTGCTCGCCGTGTACGCGATCTGCGGAACGGCCGCGCCCATGATGGCGACGAACGACGCCGTGTTGATGATCGATCCGCCGCCGGCGCGCAAGAGAGCGGGAACCTCGTACTTGCATCCGAGGAACACGCCTTTGAGATTGATGTCGATGACGCGATCCCAAACCTCCTCGGAGGTATTCGTCACTGATTCATCCGCCGCATCGAAAATCCCGGCGTTGTTGAACGCGACGTGCAATGCGCCGAACTGTTCCTCCGCGAACTTCACCATCGCTTCGCAGTCTTTCGCCTTCGACACGTCCGCGGAAAAGGAGCGTGCGTCTCCGCCGCTCGCGCGAATCTCATCGGCGGTCGCATCCGCGCCTTTCAAATCGACAACGACGACCTTCGCGCCTTCGCGCGCAAACAGAAGACACGATGCTTTTCCGATTCCGGAACCGCCGCCGGTGATCAACGCGACCTTATTCGCCAATCTCATTTCTGCCTTCTGCCTTCTGCCTTCCGCTTTTGATTACGCCTGTTCAAAGTATCTCCGTCGCTCCCAGTCCGTGACGGCCGCGTCGAACTTGCGCTGCTCCGTCCGGAAAAAGTGGAGGTAGTGTTCGATCACGTCGTCGCCGAATGCCTCGCGCGCAAACGCGCTTTTCTCCAACTCGCGAATGGCCTCCGGTAATGAATGCGGAACCTGCGGCAGGTTCGCTGCGCTGTACACGTCACCTTCGAATGCGGGCGGGGGCTCGATCTCGTTCGCAATTCCGTCGAGTCCCGCCGCGAGCGTCGCCGCGAATGCGAGATACGGATTCGCGTCCGCGCCGGCGGTGCGGCACTCGATGCGCAGCGACGGGCCGTGTCCGACGATGCGGAAGCCGGCGGTGCGATTGTCGTGGCTCCACGCGATTCCCGTCGGCGCGAACGAGCCCGCGACGTAGCGTTTGTACGATGACGGGTAGGGCGCATAGAACGGGAAGAGCTCGCGGATGTGCGCCATCCATCCGCCGAGGAAGTGGCGGAACATCGGCGTCTCGCCGGCGAACAGCGACTGGTTGTCGTCGCTCCAGAGGCTCATGTGAATGTGGCAGCTCGAGCCCGCGTAGCGCTCGTCCCACTTCGCCATGAATGTGATCGCGTGTCCGCTCTGCCACGCGATTTCTTTCGCCGCGTGCTTGTAAATCGTGTGGCGGTCCGCCATCTCCAGCAACTCCGCGTAACGCAGCCCGATCTCCTGCTGCCCTGGTCCCCATTCGCCTTTCGACGACTCGACCGGAATCCCGCTGCGCTCGAGATGGCGGCGGATCGCGCCGATCAGGAACTCTTCCTTCGTGCCTTGGAGGATGTGGTAGTCCTCGATCACGCGTCCGATCGGCTCGAGATTCACGAAGTGTTTCTTCGCGACGTCGTCGAACGAATCCGCGAACACGTACAGCTCGAGCTCGGACGCGCCCATCGCCGTGAAGCCGCGCTCTTTCGCGGATGCAATCTGTTTTCGCAGGATGCTGCGCGGCGCGTACGGCACGAGGTCGTCGTTCTCTTCTTCGTGCACGTCGCAGAGCACGAGCGCCGTTTTCTCCAGCCACGATGCGACGCGCAGCGTGTTGAAGTCGGGCACGGGACGAAAATCTCCGTAGCCTTTCGCCCAGCTCGTGAACTTGTAGCCGGGAACCGGATCCATTTCGACGTCGCACGCGAGGAGGTACTCGCACGCGTGGATCTCGTTCTCTTCGAGAAAAAATCGCGCGACGACGCGCTTGCCGACCAGTCGCCCGTACATGTCGGGAAACACGACCAGCACCGTGTCGATCTCGTTGTTGGTGACGAGGCGTTTCAGTTCCTGGAGGTCGATCTGTCCTTGCATGTACTTGCTGAGTTTATCCCGCGCGCAGACGCGGGATCTCCGGGCCCGAGCCCGAGCCCGCTTCCGCGCCCGGGGTGGGGGCGCGATTCGTGTGACCGCGGCTGCTGCCCCCCGCCCCGGGCGCGCAAGCGGGCTCGGGCTCGGGCCCGGGCCCGGAGATCCCGCGTCTACGCGCGGCATAACTGAGAACCCTAAGAAACGTCGATATACACGCTCTTCCATTCGGTGTAATGGTCGAGTGCCTGCAACCCGAGCTCGCGTCCGAGGCCGCTCTGCTTCATGCCGCCGAACGGACCTTCGATGTGCACGCTGCTGCCGGAATTGATCGAGAGGTTTCCGGTCTGCACCGCGCGCGCGACGCGCATCGCGCGGCCGATGTCGCGCGTCCAGATTGAGCCGGACAAGCCGTAAATCGAATCGTTCGCGATGCGCACCGCTTCGTCTTCGTCGCGGAAGCGCATCACTGTGACGACCGGTCCGAAAATTTCTTCGCGCGTGATCATCATGTCCTGCGTCACGTCGGTGAACACGGTCGGCGCGAGATAGCAGCCGCGCGCGCAGTCCTCACCAATCGGCGCGCGGCCGCCGGTGGCGAGCGTCGCGCCTTCGGATCGTCCGCGCTCGACGTACTGCATCACGCGATCGAGATGCGCGGTCGAAACGAGCGGTCCCATCTCCGTGGCGTTGCTCAGCGGATCGCCGACGCGCACGCGATCGAAGCGCTCGATCAACGCGGCGACGAAGCGATCGTAGATTTTCTCGTCGACGAGGATGCGGCTGCGCGCGCAGCAATCCTGTCCGGCGTTGCCGAGGGAGGATGTTGCGGCGGAATCGACGGCACGTTCGAAGTCACAGTCGGCGAAGATGAGGTTCGCCGACTTTCCTCCGAGCTCGAGCGACACGCGTTTGATGTCGTCCGCGGCGATCCGCATCACGTTGCGGCCGACTTCCGTCGATCCCGTGAACGCGACTTTGCGCACGAGCGGGTGTCGCACGAGCGCGTCGCCGACGACCGACCCCGCGCCGGTGACGACCTGGAACACGCCCTCGGGAATGCCCGCTTCGAGCGCGAGCTCGGCGAGGCGAATCGCGGTGAGCGGCGTTTGCTCGGCAGGCTTGAGCACGACCGTGTTGCCCATTGCCAGCGCGGGCGCGGACTTCCACGACGTGATCGCAATCGGGAAGTTCCACGGCACGATGATTCCGCAGACGCCGACCGGCTCGCGGAACGACATCAAGACGCCCGGCGCGGCCGCGGGGATCGTTTGTCCGCCCACTTTGTTCGTCGTGCCGGCGTAGTAGTCGAACACGTTCGCGGCGAGTCCGACTTCGTCGCGCGAGTCGTTGATCGGCTTGCCGACGTTGCGCGTCTCCGCGCGCGCGAGCTCGTCCGCGTTCTTGCGAATCAGCTCCGCGAATTTCTGCAGCAGCCGCGCGCGTGCCCGCGTGTGAATGCGCCGCCACTCGCCCGCGAAGGCGCGGTCGGCCGCGCGCACGGCGCGATCGAGGTCGTCGGCCGTGCCGCTCGCGACGCTCGTCAGCGGCTCGCCGGTGGCGGGTTCAATCAGTTCGGTCATAGTCCTCGGTTACGCGGTTACGCAGTCGCGCGGTCTGATGGCGGCTTCGTGGATGGCAGCACGAACCCAGATTCTGCCATCTGCCATCTGCCATCCGCCATCTGCCATCTGCCATCTGCCATCCGCAATCGCGCAGCCGCCTTCCGCCATCAACGCAGCCGCCCACGCGCGTAGCGCTCAGTTCTCCAAATACGTCCCGCGTTCCAACTTCGTCCGAACATCGCTCTCCGAGGGTGGGCAGGGGAGCGGGTCTTCCGGCGGGGGAACGACCATCGCACATTCGCGCACCAACTCGGCGAGCGTATCGATTTCCAGGGGCTTGTTCATGACCGCGTTCACCAGCGTCGAGTCGACGTAAGCGTTTCCGTTGGGATCGCGCACGGCGAGGATGAACGTCGGTGCCTCGGCTCGTTGTTCACGGAACGTCGAGACGAACTGCTGTCCCGCGTCCTCAGGCATATCCATGTCCACAATGATCAGTGCGTAGTCGCACGCTTCCACTTTCTCCAGCGCTTCTTCGAAGTGCGCGGCCGTGTCGACGGACAACGGCTGATGGCGGAGAATCGTGAACAGCAGAACCCGCAAGGCGTCATTGTTTTCGATGACCAATACTCTCGGTTCACTCCGCATAAGTCATTTCCTATGACTCAGGAAATGTCAAAACGCGTGCCTAGTTGGCGTCCTCGACGCGAGTCTGCAGCAGCGACGAGATCGCCGACTGTGCCGCGCTCATGCGCACGCCCATGCAGCCGACGACGGTGTCGACGAGCAACTCGACGTCGAACGGCTTGTGCAGCATGCCGATCACGATCTGCGTGTCCAGCGGACGCGGCTCGAGGCCGGCGGTGAGGACGAGCACGAGCGGCCGCTGGGCGGCGGGCTGTGCGGCGAGATGCGTGAGGACGTCGTAGCCGTTCATCTGCGGCATCATCAGATCGAGGAGCATCACCTCGTAATGATGGACGCCCAGCTTCTCGAGCGCCTCGACGCCGTTCCGTGCGGCTTCGGCTTGAAGTCCGCGCCGGCCAAGAACGGTCATCAGGAGAGCTCGAATGGCATCGTCGTCGTCGACGATCAGGATTCGCCCTTGTGATCGCACTGCAAAGGGTGTTGTGCAGCAATTTGCGCGCCGTCGTAAAGCGTGCGCGGAACGCCACTTGGCGTCCCGCGCACGGCGTCGGCAGCTCCTCGCGCCCCCGGATAGGTGAGGATCAGGAGGAAAGATGAGCAGAGCGCGAGCGAGTTATGGCTTTATAGCATACTCAAATAACCTTGTAAAGAGGTTCCTGTCCTCTCAGAACCAGCAGCACGTTCGTCGCTGCTATTCGCGCCATCGCATTCCGCGCCTCCTCGGTCGCCGATCCGATGTGCGGCACGATCACGACGTTCTTCATCGCCAGGAGTCGCGGATTGATCTGCGGCTCGTGCTCGTACACGTCGAGTGCCGCGCCGCGCAACTGTCCGCTGTCGAGCGCATTGCACAAGGCGTTCTCATCGACGAGCGCACCGCGCGAGGTGTTGATGAGATACGCGCCGCGTTTCATCTTCGCGAATGCAGCGGCGTCGATGAGGTGATGCGTCTCGCGCGTCAGCGGCGCGTGGATCGAGAGGATGTCGCTGGTCGCAAGCAAATCATCCATTGATATCGCGCCGGCATGCTTGCCGGCGCTAGCCGCATCTCCGCGACGCACGCTGACGACCTCCATCCCGAACGCGCGCGCTCGCGTCGCGACCGCGCTGCCGATGCGGCCCATTCCGATGATGCCGAGTCGCTTGTCTTGCAGCGAAGCGCCGAGGAGTTTCAGCGGCTCCCAGTCACAACGTTGCAACGTGCGAGTCTCCGCATCGCCTTCGACGACGCGCCGCGTGACCGCGAGCAAGAGCGCCATCGTCAGATCCGCCGTCGCCTCGGTGAGCACACCCGGCGTGTTCGCGACCGCGATGCCGAGCTCGCGCGCCGCGTCGACGTCGATGTTGTTGTAGCCGACGGCGAAGTTCGAAACGATGCGCAGGTTCGGATTCGACTCCAGCACGCGCCGCGTGACCGGGTCCTGCAGCAGCGTGATCGCCGCATCCGCCTCGGCGAGGATGGTGATCATGTCCTCCTCGCTGCGCCCGTGCTCCGTCGGATGCTCGATCACGTCGAATTCGCCGGCGAGCAGCTCGCGCGCGACCTTCGGAAACGCGGCGGTGAGGACGACGGTGTATTTCATCGGTTGCGCGGTTGCCCAGTCACGCAGTTGCTCGGAGAGATCATGCCGCGTAATCGCGCGACTGCGTAACTGCGCAACCTATTCATCGATGCCGAGGTATCCGAACAGCATGCGCGTCATCTCCTCTTCGAGATTGACGGGTGCGCGCAGGCCGGCGACTTGCGTCGAGTCGCCTTCGACGATCACGGCCTGGATCACCGACGCGACGGTCAGCAGCGCGAAGTGGATCGCGCCCTCGGGATTCGGATGCTCGATGCGGTCGCGGTGCTTCAGCATCAGCACTGTGATCGCGGCGACGTTCGCGTGATTCAGCTCGTACGCCGCGCGCTTGAACGCGGGATCGGGATGCGTGCGTGAGAAGTGCAGCAGCGCGCGGAGGAGGCTGCGCTTTTTCCGCTGTGCGTCGACCGTGCCGCGGATCATGCCGCGGATGAGATCGGACAGCGAGCAGTCGAGACTCGCGGTCGCGGAGATGATCGCCTGCGTCTGTTCGCGTTTGCGCGCGAGAAAGCGCTCCCACACCGCGCGCAGCAGCGTGTCCTTGTCTGGGAATCGGCGATAGACGACGCCGACGGAGACTCTCGCGCGTTTGGCGATCGCCGGCACGGTCGCGGAGTCGAGTCCTTCTTCTTCGAGGAGTTGCTCGGCCGCGTCGAGCAGTCGATTCACCGTCTCCAGGCTGCGCGCCTGTTTCGGCGGCGTGGCGTTGACGCGCTCGAAGACGGCGTCGACGTCGACGCTCTCCTGTTTCTTGAGCGCCTCGTGCGCGAACAATGCCTTCACGTCGCGATCGGTGATGACCACCACGCGCGGTTTCATAGGCCGACAGGTTGACATACCGCGAATGCGAATGTAAATTCGCAATTATGCGAACAGAGATTCACATTTCTGCGCTACGCAAGCAGTATGGCGCCGTAACGGCACTCGACGGCCTCGATCTCGACGTCGGCGAAGGCGAGCTGTTCGGGCTCCTCGGGCCGAACGGCGCGGGGAAGACGACGACCGTCGGCATCCTCACGACGCGCGTTCGCGCGACGTCGGGCGAAGCGATCGTCGCGGGCAAGAACGTGATCACGGAACCGGTCGCGGCGCGCGCGCAGATCGGCGTCGTCCCGCAGCAGCCGAATCCCGATCTGCAGCTCACCGTTCGCGAGAATCTCGTGTTTCACGCGACGTATCACGGCATCCCGCGCGCGGAAGCCTCGCGCCGCGCCGACGCGCTCCTCGAGCGCCTCGGCATCGCCGACAAGGGCGGCGCGAAGGCGCAGACGCTCTCCGGCGGTCAGAAGCAGCGGATGATGATCGCGCGCGCGCTCACACACGAGCCGCGCGTGCTGTTTCTCGACGAGCCGACCGTCGGCCTCGATCCGCAGGGACGCCACGGCGTGTGGGAGATCCTCAACGACCTGCGCAAGCAGGGACGCACGATCGTGATGACGACGCACTACATGGAAGAAGCGGATCAGCTCTGCGACCGCGTCGCGATCATGGACAAGGGAAAACTGCTCGCGCTCGACAGGCCGGCCGCGCTGCGCGCGCAGGCGCCGGGCGAGACGATCATCGACGTCACGCTCGACCGTCCGTTCGACGGCGAGCTGCCCGCGCTCAACGGAATCACGCGCGCCGAAGTGCGCGGCCCCGTGCTGCGCGCGTACGCGCCGAGTCCCGCCACCGGCATCCCCGCGATCCTCGGATTCGCGGAGTCGCGCGGCTACACCGTCCGCGACATCCACCTCTCGCGCCCCAGCCTCGAGACCCTCTTCATTTCGCTCACCGGGAGGAAGCTCGCATGACCGCGCGCATTTTGGGATCGCTCCTGCTCCGCGACGCCGTCGTCGCGCGGCGCGACATCGTCGGCATCATGATCCGCACGATGCTGCAGCCGCTCCTCTTCACGTTCGTGTTCGGCAAGCTGCTCATCTCGATGGGCATGTTCCCAAAGGCCTACGCGACGATGATCATCCCCGGCATCGCCGGTCTCTCGCTGACGACGTCCGCGATCTGGGCGGTCGCGATGCCGCTCATCGCCGACTTCGGATTCACGAAAGAAATCGAAGACCGTTTGCTCGCGCCGGTGCCGATCGAAGTGATCGCGATCGAGAAACTCTTCGCCGGAATCCTGCAGGGAGCGATGACGGCGATGGTCGTGCTTCCGCTCGCGCGATTGATCATCGGACCGATTCCCGGCCTCACGCTGCAGAAGCTTCCGCTGCTCGTGCTGATGATCGTTCTCAGCGGCGGCGTCTTCTCCGCCCTCGGCCTCTTCCTCGGCACGGCGATGCAGCCGCAGCACATCTCGCTGATGATGCAGATCATCTTCGCGCCGATGATCATGTTCGGCTGCACGTACTACCCGTGGCGCGGACTCGATCACTTCCCGGTGCTGAAGTACCTCGTGCTCATCAATCCGCTCGTGTACGTGTCGGAAGGATTGCGCGCCGCGCTCACGCCGACCGTTCCGCACATGCCGATGCCCGTCATTTTCGCCGCGCTGATCGCGATCACGTCGCTGCTGCTGTGGCTCGGGATGCGCGGGTTCCGCAAGCGGTCGATCAGTTAGCTTTCCGCGAGAGAATCCATCCGAGGAGAAAGAGAAATCCTCCGATGCCGAGGAGTTGCACCTCGACGCGGATGTTGTCGCGCAACAGACCGTACGACAGACCGATCGGCAGGACGATGAGACCGATCAACTGAAATAGACGTCCGAGGAGCGCGCTCATTCGCCCCCGCTCTTCCCGCGCCCGAGCCCGCGCCCGCTTCCGCGCCCGGGGTGGGTGGGCGCCCGTGCCGCTTCAGCGGCCTTGTGGAGCGGCGGCCGCTTCGGCCGCCGGCCTCTCGCGAGAAACCGGCGGCCGAGAGCGGCCGCCGCTCCACAGGTTCGCGGGCTCGGGAACATAGATGGGTATGTTGCCCTCATTGCTTTGCTGCGATCGCGAGCAGATCGTCTTCGAACAATCCCTGCGGCTTCTCGACGATGCGGCCGAGCTCGCGGTCGCCGCGATAGTAGATGAACGTCGCGACCTTCTCGACTTTCACCGGCTTCTGTTTCGCGCGATCGACGGCCACGAATGTCGCCGGCAGTGCGACGCCGAACTGCGACTTCAGATCGTCGACGATGCGCAGGAACTTCGGCACTTCGCGCAGACTGTCGGGGCACCACGTGCCCATGATCACTTCGACGCGGTCCTGCGGCGTGACATACGTCTTCATCATCTCTTCGACCGACGCGTCCGGCTTGTAGTCGCTCTTGCGCTGCGCGTAGCCCGGCACGATCGCGAGCAGGCGCTCGGGTGTCGTCGGTCCGATCTCCAGCGGCAACGAGATGTTCGCGACTCCGTAGACCGTTTCCGTAGCCACGGGCGGATGTTCGTCGATCGCGATCGTCGTGACGCGGTCGCCGCGCTCGGTCTGATCGACGACGCCGCTCATGCCGTCGTACACGCGGCCGAAGATCGTGTAGCCGCCGTCGAGATGCGGCTGCGGCGAATGCGTGATGAAGAACTGCGAGCCGCCGGTGTCGGGACCGGACAGCGCCATGCCGACCGCGCCGCGCGTGTATTTCTGCAGATTGATCTCGTCGCGGATCGCGTAGCCGGGGCCACCGTTCATGTCGTTGCGCGGATCGCCGCCCTGGATCACGAAGTTCGGCACGACGCGCATGAACGACGAGTTGTCGAAGTACTTTCGCTTCGCCAGCTGCGCGAAGTTCCAGGTCGTCAGCGGCGCGTCCTGCGTCAGCAGCGCGAGCTCGATGATGCCGCGCGTCATGTGAATCGTCGCCGTGTGCGACGCGTGCGACCACTGCACGATCTCCTCGTACTCGGCCTGCGTCCGCTTCGACGGGAACGGCGTGTATTGCGGCAATTCTTTTTTCAACTGCTCCGCGATCTGTTCCGCTGCGACGCGGCGGACGACCGGATCGTCATCCTTCAACAGCGATCGCAGAAAGGTCTCGCGCTCGGGATGATCGATTTTCGCGAGCGACGTGATCGCGCTGAGCCGCGCGTCGTTCATCTCCGCTTTCCGTTCGCGCTGTTCGAGCTGATGCAGCGTCGCGGCGCGCGTCTCGACGGGATCGACTTTCGTCGCGGCGTAGCGGTCGATCGCGTTCGCGCGGACGATCACGTCCGCATCGCCGAGCGCGGCGCGGATCACGTCGATCTCCGCGTCGGCGCGATCGTCCGGAATCGCGCCGATCGCGTTCCCGCGCACCAGCGGCTCCGCTGCTTTGTAGTACTTCGTCCGTGTGTCCGGCTTCGCCTCGATCACGCGCAGCCGCTGCCACGGCGACGCGTTGTCGCCGATCGCGGCGAGATCGTTCGGCAAATGCTTGGCGATCGCGCCGGCCGCGAGCTCGCGCTCCCACTGCGATCCGTTCGTGAGCGTGTCCAGCAATCGTTTGCGCGCGGTGTCGTTCGTTTCCGCGTAGTAGCCGAGCGTGTCGGCCATCGCCGAGCGCACCCCCCCGTCGGGATCGTCGAGCGCCGCGAAGATGCGCGGCAGATCTTCCGGATGCAGCACGCTGCGATTTTTTTCGGCGATGCGTCCGAGGGCGATCGCCGCGTTCGTGCGAACCCACGGATGCGAGTCGCCGAGCATGGCGATGATTTTCGGCGCGGACGCGGCCGAGCCGATCCGCCCGAGTGCGGTCGTCGCGTAGGCGCGAGTCAGCGTGTTCGGATCGGTGAGCAGCAACTCGAGTTGCGGCTGTGCGGCGGCGAGTACACGTCGCGCGAGCGCGTACGCGCCTTCCTGCCGGATCGCGGCCGACGCGGAGCTGAGCGCGCGTGTCGCGGCGGCGCCGGCGTCGTCGTTGGCAAGGCGGAACAGAAAACGGACGGCGCGAGCGCGCACGCCTTCCGGCGCGGAGCCGTCCGCGATCGCGACGTAGCGCTGCAGATTCGGTTTGAGCTTCGACAGCGCCTCGACTGCTTCCGCGGCAACACCCGCATCCTGATCGTTCGCCAGTGTGAACAGCGTCTCCTCGGCGGAGTTGTCGCCGATCTCGCCGAGGGCGAATGCGGCCATCTCGCGCACGCGGCGATCGGAGTCGGTCGCGAGCGTCGTCAGCTCCGCGACGCCTGCCCGTTTTTCGGCGGGCGGATCGAAGTCGCCGTCGTTGTTGGCGTCGACGAATGCATGCGGTCCGATGCGGCCGAGGGCGAGCGCGATGCGGATGCGATGCAGCGGATCGGGATTCTGCAGCCACGACGCGGCGAACGCCGGGTCGTACTCGCGACGATCCTCGAGTGCGAGCAAGCGCGCCTCTTCCTCGATCGTCATCCCCTGCGGTGCAGCGGGGGCGAGGGGTGCGGGGTTGGAAGTGAGGGGAGGAGCGGTGCGGCAGGCGAGAGTCAAGAGCAACGCGAGAACGGCGAGCGGACGCATGGTGTCTGTCAGTTTATCCCGCGCGTAGACGCGGGATCTCCGGTGACACCGGCAGACAGCCGCCTCGCGGTATAACCAGAGATCCCGCGTCTGCGCGCGGGATAAACTGCAAACCCATGGCCGCCATCGACGTGCAACGCCTCGCTCGCCGCTACGGCCGGCGCTGGGCGCTCGCCGGCGTTTCGTTTCAGGTTCCTGAAGCGAGCGTGATGATGGTGAACGGACACAACGGCGCGGGGAAGTCGACGCTGCTGCGCATCCTCGGTACGGCGATCCTTCCCGACGGCGGAAGCGCGAGCGTCGCCGGGTTCGACGTCGTGAAGCAGCGGCAGGATGTCAGAAAATTGACAGCCATCCTCAGCCATCAAAACTATCTCTACGAGTCGCTGACCGCGCGCGAGAACCTCCAGGTCGTCGCCGATCACCTCGGCAAATCGCGCGGCGGCATCGACGCACTCCTCGCGCAAGTCGCGCTCGATGCGCGCGCGAACGACCTCGTGTCGACCTTCTCCGCCGGCATGCGCAAACGCCTCTCGTTCGCACGCGTCCTGTTGCAGGAGCCGCGCGTCGTGTTGCTCGACGAGCCGTACGGCGCCCTCGATCCGCCGGGATTCGATCTCATCGACGCCGTCATTCGCGATCTCAAAAGCAGGGGAACGACGATTCTGATGGCGACGCATCAGGTCGAGCGGGCGGCGCGATTGTGTGACGCGGTGATCACATTGGAAGGCGGACGGATCGCGGCATGATTGAGATGAAGGCAGAAGGCAGAAGGCAGAAGGCAGAACGGAGAAGTTCGCCTTCTCACCTCTGCCTTCTGCCTTCTGCCTTCTGCCTTCATTCGGACGGCTGCGAATGCTGATCGCTTCCCTCCGCAAGGAGCTCCTGCTCCAGTGGCGCACGCGCAGCCAGTTCATGGCTGTGTTCGTCTTCGGTGCGGCGACGCTGCTCCTCTTCAGCTTCGGCGTCGGACCGAATGCCGAAATGCTGCGCACGTTCTCGTCCGGATTCCTCTGGCTCGGACTCCTGATGTCTTCGACGCTCACACTCTCCGAGAGCTTTCACGGAGAGATGGAGAACCGCGCGCTCGAAGGATTGCTGCTGCTGCCCTCCGATCCGCGTGCGCTGTACTACGGAAAAGCGATCGCGAATTGGCTGCAGCTGACGCTCCTCGGCTGCGCGCTCGTGCCCGTCATGGTCGTCCTGTACGATGCCGGAACGACGCAACTGCTGAAGCTGCTGCTCATCATCGCCCTCGGCGCGGCCGGCCTTTCCGCCCCCGGAACGCTCTACGCCGCCATGACGGCGCAGGTGAGGGCGAAACAGACTCTCCTCCCTTTGCTGTTGTTCCCGCTGATCGTCCCGGCGCTCCTCGCGTCCGTCAAGGCGACATCACTAGTGATACTCGGAGATCCGATGCAGCAATCGCGGTCATGGATCGCGCTTCTCGGCGCGTTCGACTTGATTTACTGGTCGCTCTGCGGCCTGCTGTACGGCAGGGTGGTGGAAGAATGAAGACAGCGTGGATCTTCGTCGTGCTCGGCGTCGCGTTTCTCGTCGCCGGCTCGTACCTCGGCCTCTTCGTCGCGCCGGCCGAGGAGTACATGGGGAACGTGCAGCGGATCATGTACGTGCACGTGCCGACCGCGTGGAACTGGATGCTCGCGGTGCTCTATGCGTTCGGCGCGGCGATCGCGTTTCTCTTCACCGCGAATGCGAAGTGGGACGCGCGTCTCGAAGCAGGCCTTGAAGTCTCGACGCTCCTCGCCTTCCTGTTGTGCTGCCAGGGATCGATCTGGGCGAAGCCGACGTGGGGCGTGTGGTGGGACTGGGACCCGCGGCTGACGTCCGTCGCCGTGCTGCTCTTCGCGTCCATCGGCATCATTGCCTTGCGCGGATTCGTCGACGATCCGCATCGCCGTGCGGTGTGGTCCGCGGTCGCGACGATCATCGCGTCCGTCGATTTGCCGATCGTCTACTACTCAGTCAAGTGGTGGAACTCGCTGCATCAGCAGCAGTCGTCGCCGCAGACCGTTTCGTCGCAATTCCATCTGCCGCTGCGCCTCAACGCATTCGGCGTGCTGTTCCTCATGATCGGCTTCATCATGCTGCGCACGCGCGTCGCGAACATGAACCGCGCGCGAGAAACCGCGCTGCCGCCGATGACAGAACACGCAGGAGAGATCGCATGAGCGGAGTCATCACCGGAGGGTGGAGTTTCGTCATCGCCGCGTACTCGCTGACCGGCGCGGGGTTTCTGATTTACGCGATTTCGCTGATCATGCGACTACGGGAGACGAAATGAACGAGTCCGAAAAAACGCGCAGGAAAACGCGCTGGTTCATGCTCGGCGCGTTCGTCGTCGCCGGCGCCGCGTTCGCGCTGATCGCCGCAACGAGCATGAGCAAGAACCTCGTCTACTACTGGACGCCCGTCGACCTCTATCGCGCCGGCAACAAAGCGTACGGCGCGACGATCCGCCTAGGCGGCATGGTCACTCCCGGCTCGATCAAGAAACTCGGCGGCACCGCCGTCGAGTTCGACGTCCACGACGCGACGCAACACGTCCACGTGAAAACGAGCAGCGTGCCGCCGCAGATGTTCCGCGCGAACATCGGCGTCGTCGTCGAAGGGACGATGCTGCGCGACGGATATTTCCAGAGCAGCCGCCTCATGGTCTCGCACAACAACGAGTACAAGGCTCCCGCGAAGGGACATCCAGTCGATCAGAAAACGCTGCGGAAGATGATGGAAAGCACCGAAGGGATCAAGGACTGATGATGCGGTTGCGCGGTACCTGGTTGCTCGGTTACGCGGTTGCTCGGTGGCCCGGGGCCGGTGTAGGGCAGGTTTTCCAACCTGCCCCCGGTGTAGGGCAGGTTTTCCAACCTGCACCCCGGGCGGCGGGCCGTGTAGGGCAGGTTTTCCAACCTGCCCCCCCGGGGGCGGGCTGGAAAGCCCGCACCACACCGAAGCGCCCCTCAACCGCGCGACCGCGAAACCGCGCAACCAACTAAGGAAAACATGCTCCCCATCCTCGGACGGATTCTCATTCTCGGCTCGCTCGGTGCCGCCGTGGCCGGCGCGGTCCTCGGCTTCGTCGCCGGACGCACGCTGTCGCTCGACGGCTTGAAGTGGGCGCGCCGCTGCGCGTGGCTGTACGCCGCGCTCATCGTGCTCGCCGGAGTGGTAATGGAAGTCGCGCTGCTCAAACACGACTTCTCCGTCAGCTACGTCGCGCAGGTCGGATCGCGCGAGGTGCCGACGTGGGTGACGGTCGTCAGCCTCTGGTCCTCGCTCGAAGGTTCGATTCTGTTCTGGGGCGTGATCCTCGGCATCTACATCGCGGTCGCCACGTATCTCACGCGCGGCCGCTATCCCGAATATCAGCCCGACGCGATCGGCGTGTGGCTCTCGACCGCGGCGTTCTTCAGCTTCCTCATCGCCGCGCCCGCGAATCCGTTCCACACGATGCCGAACCCGCCGCTGGACGGCAACGGCCCGAATGCCCTTCTCCAGAATCACGTCCTGATGGCCATCCACCCGCCGTTCCTCTATCTCGGCTACGTCGGGATGACCATCCCGTTCGGCTTCGCCTGCGCCGCGCTGCTGAAAGGCCGCCTCGGACACGCCGTGCTCAAGCCGCTGCGCGAGTCGCTGATGCTGCCGTGGATCTTCCAGAGCATCGCCATCATGTTGGGCGGCTGGTGGGCGTACGAAGTGCTCGGATGGGGCGGCTATTGGGCGTGGGATCCGGTCGAGAACGCGTCGCTCTTGCCGTGGCTGACCGCGACGGCGGCGCTGCACTCGATCATGGTCGTCGAGCGCCGCGGCATCCTGAAAGGATGGACCGTCACGCTCGTCCAGGCGACGTTTCTTCTCGTCATCCTCGGCACGTTCATGACGCGCTCCGGCGTCTTCAACTCCGTCCATTCCTTCACGCAGAGCGCGATCGGCCCGACCATCCTCGTCTTCCTCGCGGCCGCGCTGCTGTTCTCGATCGCGCTGCTCGCATTCCGCATCGACAAGCTCGAAACCGAAGGGCGACTCGAAGGGACGGCGAGCCGCGAGGCGATGTTCCTCGTCAACAATCTCCTCTTCGTCCTGCTCACCTTCACGGTGCTGATCGGCACCGTCTTCCCGCTCATCGTCGAAGCGATGAAAGGGAAGCAGATGAGCGTCGGTCGTCCGTACTTTGACAGCATGGTCGTGCCGATCGGCGCGGCCCTCCTGTTCCTCCTCGGCGTCGGTCCCGCGCTGCCGTGGGGACGTGCGACGAGCGATCAGACGCGCAAAGCATTGCTGCCGCCGCTCATCGGCGCCGCGCTGTTCACGCTCGCCGGCTTCGCGCTCGGTGTGCGCAGCGGCTGGTCTCTCGTGACGCTGGCCTTCGGCGGTTACGCCGCGCAGGTGACGATCGATCAGATGTTCCTGCCGATGATGCAGCGCGTAAAGCGCGGCGAGTCGGCCGCGACGGCATTCGTCGACGGGCAACTGCGCCGCGGACGCCGGCGCTTCGGCTCGTACATCGTGCACGGCGCGGTCGTGGTCGTGATCATCGCCATCGCGGTCAGCAGCTCGATGCGCCAGACCGCGGAGCGGACGTTCACGAAGGGGCAAACGCATCGCGTCGCCGGATACGACATCACGCTTCTGGGCGTCGATGAGCGCGAGGAGCCGCATCGTTTGTCGACCATCGCGCACTTCACGATCGTGAAGAACGGAAAACACATCGCGACGCTCGAGCCGCGCATGAGCCAGTACCCGGCGATGCGCGATCCGATCGGATCGCCCGACGTCTACTCGACTCCGATTCGCGATTTGTATTTGTCCGTCGCCAACGTCGATCCCGTCGCGCAGACAGCGACGATCACGATCTACATCGCGCCGATGGTTTTCTGGATCTGGATCGGCGTCATCATCATGGGCATCGGCGGACTCATTGCGCTTGTCATACCGAGCGTGAGTGAGGCACCTGGGCGGGCGGTTGCGGCAGAGCATGAAATCGAAACGGTGCGCCCGCCGCCCAGGCCCTTCGCTCCCGCTCGGGGTGACAAATGAACCGCACCGTCCTCTTCGTCGGCGTCATCATCGCCGCCGCGCTCGTCGTCATCCTCTTCGTCGGCCTCGGCAAAGATCCGTCGGCGATCCACTCGCCTCTCATCGACAAGCCCGCACCCGAGTTTTCGCTGCGCGAAGTCGGCACGAACAAGACCGTCGACCTCACGCAATATCGCGGCAAGCCGCTCATCATCAACTTCTGGGCGACGTGGTGCGGACCGTGTTGGGAAGAGCATCCCTCGCTCGTCGCCAGCGCGCGCCAGTTGCAGCCGGACGTGCAATTTCTCGGCGTCGTGTTTCAGGACAAAGAAGAAAAAATTCTCGGCTTCCTGAATCAACGCGGCACCGCGTATCCGACCGTCGTCGATGAGAAAGGGAAGACCGCCATCGCGTACGGCGTCGGCGGCGTGCCGGAGTCGTACTTCCTCGACGCGAAGGGAACGATCCGCGCGAAATTCGTCGGCCCGATGAACGGAGACATCATCCAGGAGAATCTGCAGAAGGTGCTCAGGCAGTGATCCTGCTCGTGCTGTTGCTGTCGCTCAAAGTGCCGGACGCCGAACAGTTCGTCGGTCCGCCGAAGGGCGCGCCCGTCGCCGACGCGCAGCTCTTCCAGCGCACGCGCGAAGTCGCGTCGCTCCTGCGCTGCCCGGTGTGCCAGGGCATGTCCGTCGCCGACTCGCCGTCGGAGATGGCGATCAACATGAAGGAGCAGGTGCGCGAGCTCCTCGCGCGCGGCTACACCGAAGAACAGATCCTCAAATACTTCGAGATCTCGTACGGACAGTTCGTGCTGCTCAAGCCGAAGTCGCCGGTGATCTGGATCCTGCCGATCATCGCGCTCGTCGTCGGCGCGGTGCTCGTCATCCTGAAAATTCGCAACCTCTCCGGCGGGCCACCCTCACCTCCAGCCCCTCCACCCCTCACTCCCGAATCCGACCCCTACGTCGCGCGCGTGCGCGACCTCGTCGGCGGAGACAAATCATGAACGGCCAGACCGACTGGACCAGCGCGATCATCATCCTCACCGCCGGCCTCCTCGCCGGCGCAATCATCTTCATGTTCGTGCGGCGCAAGCCGTCGACGATCAACGCCAACCTCGATCGCAAAGACCTCGAGGCCAAACGCGACGCGCTGATCGCCGGCCTCCGCGCACTTCCCGACGACGCCGTCGACGAACGCGCAAGACTCGAACGCGAAACAGCAGACGTCCTCCGCCGCCTCGACGCACAACCATCGACACCATCAACAGCACCCGGCACCCAGCACCCAGCACCCAGCACCCAGCACCCAGCACCCAGCACCCAGCACCCAGCACCCAGCACCTCTTCGATGAGCCCGACGGTGAAAGGCTTCCTCTGGGGCTTCGCTTCCTTCGCCGCGCTCGCCGCGCTCGGATACTTCGTGATGCAGTCGTCGACGCCGCGCGAACAGCAGCAGCAACCGCCACAGCAGGCCGCCTCCGATCCTGCGATTGCGCAACTCCAGGCGGCCGTGCAACGCGAGCCCAACAACCTCTCGCTGCGCGACGATCTCACGCAGGCATATCTCGAACGCGAGAACCTGACGGCGGTCGCCGAGCAAACGCGATTCGTTCTCGCGAAAGATCCGAACGACTCGCGCGCGCTCACGTTCCAGGCGCTCGTGCACATCGCCATGGGCCAGCGCGACGTCGCAGTGCGCATGCTGCAGAAGGCGAAGCAGTCGGACGCGAAGAACCTCAACGCGCGCGTGACGCTGGCGTGGCTCTACTCGCAGAGCGACATGCCGGCCGCCGAAGCGGAGATTGCACAGGCGATCCAGGTCGCGCCCGCCGAGCGCGAGCGGCTCGAACAGGCGTTGCAGCAGATGAAAACGCCGCAGCCGGCGACGGGCGACCTTCCGCCCGGCCACCCGCCCGTCAACGAATCGCAGCCGCCGCAAGGAAAATCGGTGCGCGTCACTCTCAATCTCGAATCCGCGACGCCACCGCAAGGCGTCCTGTTCGTGATCGCGCGCAACCCCGCCGGCGGCCCACCCGCCGCCGTCAAACGCATCGCGGTCACATCGTTCCCCGTCACCGTCGACATCAGCCAGGCCGACTCGATGATGGGCCAGCCGCTTCCCGATCTCTTCCGCCTCGAAGCAAGACTCGACAGCGACGGCGACGCGATGACGAAGTCGCCGACCGATCCGAGTGCGGCGATGGACAACGTCGCGCCGGGAGCAGTGATCACTCTTTCGTTGAAGTGAACGCAGAACGCAGAACGCAGAGCGCAGAACGAAGAATTGAGAAAGTTCTTCGTTCTCAGTTCTGCGTTCTGCGTTCTGCTAAACTCCTGCAAGCCTCGGGGTGGCCCACCGGCCTGAGATCAAACCCGCGGAACCTGATCCGGTTCGCACCGGCGTAGGGAAGGCAAATGGAACTATTACTTTTTCTTCTGCTCGCGGCCACGCAGCAATCGCAACCGCAATCGCAATACTCCGAATCGATCGTCGTCTCCGCCATTCGTGCTGACGATGAGACTCCGGTCACGAAGACCGACATCCCGAAGAAGGAGATCGAAAAGCAGTATCACGGGCAGGACGTCCCGCTGCTCCTGCGCGACGCGCCTTCGATCAACGCGTACACCGAGTCGGGCGTCGGCGGATCCGGGTACTCGTACATCTCGCTGCGCGGCGTCAGCCCCACGCGCATCAACTTCACGCTCGACGGCGTTCCGCTCGCCGACTCCGAAGACATGGGGACGTACTTCGCCGACTTCCCCGACCTCGCGCGCTCTCTGGAAAGCATCCAGGTCCAGCGCGGCGTCGGCACGTCGACCGTCGGCTCGCCGTCGTTCGGCGGCAGCGTGAACATGGAGAGCGTCGCACTCTCCGGCACGCAGAAAACCAACGCGACGCTCGGCATCGGCTCGTTCGGCAATCGGCAGGCGAGCGTCGGATATCAGTCCGGCAATCTCCCGAACGGCCTCGCGCTCTACACGCGCCTCTCGTACCTCGAAAGCGACGGCTTCCGCGATCACTCCGGCATCCAGCAGCACAACATTTTTTTGAGTGCTGCGAAGACGCTCGGAAGCGACGCGCAGCTGCGCCTCACCGGATTTTCCGGACACGAGAAACAGGGACTCGCATTCAACGCGACCGACGCCGACACGCTGAAGACCGACTTGCGCGCGAATCCGATGCGCCCCGAAGAGATCGACAGCTTCGGCTACGACCTCGCGCAGCTGCAGTATCTGCGCGCGAACATGACCGCATCCGTTTACTACCAGCGCGGCTACGGCTGGTACCGCCTCTTCGACTTCGGCACCGACGATCTTCGCGAGTATGGCCTCGACGGCATGCTCCTCGGCACGCTGCTCACGTACTCGAAGTCCTTCGGCTCGATCACGACCAACTACGGCGTCCACCTCAATCGCTTCCAGCGCGATCACACGCGCGACGACCTGTCATCCCGAGCGCTCAGCGAGGGACCTGGGTGGGTGGGGCACGACACACGTGCCTCCCTCGCTGATGCGCGGGATGACACGCGCGACTACGCGAACTACGGCGTGAAAGACGAAGCCAACGCGTTTGCGAAAGCGACGTGGACCGGCGGCGCGTGGCACGTCTACGGCGACGCGCAGCTGCGCTACACCGATTTCACGTATCACGGCGACGTGCACATCCCGTCGATCTCCTGGACGTTCTTCAATCCGAAGATCGGCGCGCGCTACGACCTCTCGCCGCGCGCGAGCGTCTACGCATCCGCCGGCATGTCCACGCGCGAGCCGACGCGCAACGACATGTTCCAGGGCGAAGACAACGCGTCCTTCGCTCACGACCTTCATGCAGTACGTCCCGAGCGCTTGTACGACCTCGAAGCGGGATGGAACTTCCGCGCGAAAAACCTCGACCTCTCCGCGAACGTGTACGCAATGGAGTTTCACAACGAGATCGCGTCGACCGGCGAGCTGTCGGACATCGGACTGCTTCTCCGCCGGAACGTCGATCGCAGCTATCGTCGCGGCGTCGAGCTCGATGCGGCGTGGCAGGCCGCGCCGAACGTGCGTTTGAAGACGAACGCAAACCTCAGCCGCAATCGCATCGACGAGTGGACGCAGTTCTTCGACGTCTACGACGCCGATTTCAATTTCACCGGCTCGCGTCCGCAGCAATATCGCAACGTCGAGCCTCTGCTCACGCCGAACGTGATCGTCAATCAATCGATCGAGTACTCGCCAACCTCGCGCCTCGCCCTCGGCGCGACCGGCCGCTACGTCGGCCGCTCGTATCTCGACAACACCAACGATCGCGACTTCGCGGCGCCGTCGTTCTTCGTCCTCGACGCGAACGTCGCGTACGCGATCACGCCGCAGGTGCGCCTCTCGCTGCAGATCAACAACGCGCTGAACAATGATCGCGTCTATCCGAGCGGCTACAGCTATCGCTACGACTTCGACGGCGTGCCCACCGGCACGGCGTACTACTATCCGCAAGCCACGCGGAACGCGGTCATGCTGATGGACGTCGCTTTTTGAGCCACTGGCTCGCGGAGAATTGGTTCGAGCTGCTCGCGGTCGTGCTGACGATCTACAGCATCTGGCTCGCCACCAAAGAAGACATCTGGTACTACCCGACCGGCCTCGTCGCGCTGGCGATGTACACGTGGCTCTACTTCCACGCCAAGCTCTACGCCGAGTCGCTGCTGCAGATCATCTGCTTCGCGCTGATGGTCTACGGCTGGTACGAATGGCTCTACGGCGGCGCGCGTCACACCCAGCTGCCGGTCACGCGCACGCCGCGATGGGGATGGATGTGGGGCACCGCCGCCGGCGTCCTCGGATCGGCGCTCACGATCCTCGTGCAACTGAAGTTCACCGACAACCCGAACCCGTGGGTCGACTCGTCGCTCTTCGCCTGGAGCCTCGTCGCGCAATGGATGACCGCGCGCAAGTGGCTCGAGAACTGGCTGCTCTGGGTCGTCATCAACACCGTCTCCGTGCCGCTGTACATCGTCCGCTGGCAGCACGGCGCGCACCTTGGCCTCACCGCCGGCCTCTACGTTGGTCTGTGGTTGCTGGCCATCAAGGGATATCGCGATTGGCGCCGCTCCCTCGCATCTGCCTGATCGGTCCCGAGTCGACCGGAAAGACCGAGCTCGCCAAACGCCTCGCGCGCGAGTTGGGAGTCGAGTGGGTCGCCGAGTACGCGCGCGAATACGCCGAAGCGCGCGCGAACCAACTCACCGCCGATGACGTCGAGCCGATCGCGCGCGGACAACTCGCGCTCGTTGAACGCGCAGCGCAGTCCGCAATCCTCGACACCGATCTCATCTCGACGATCGTCTACGCGCGCCACTACTACGGCGTGTGCCCATCGTGGATCGAAGACGAAGCACGAACACGCCGAGCCGATCTCTACCTCCTCCTCGACACCGACGTGGAGTGGCAACCCGACATCGCACGCGACAGCGGAGGCGACGCGCGCGAAGATTTGTTCGATGCCTTCCGCTGCGCGCTCGACGAGTTCGACACGCGCTGGGAGATCGTCAGCGGCGACTGGGAAGAGCGCTACGCGCGTGCACGCCATTTGCTCTCTTCAGCGCGGAGGCAACAACATGAAAAATAGGCCCACTTGGTACACGAACGACACCGACAATGCATGGGACCGCGTCAAGACCGCGTTCCGCAACGACTGGGAGCAGACCAAACACGACTTCGGCTCACGAAACGCGCGCGACCTCAACCAGGACGTCGACGACACCGTGAAGCAAGCGGCCGGAACCGAAGACCCGTTCGAGAACCACGAACCGGCGTTCCGCTTCGGCTACGCCGCCCAGCGCCAGTACAAAACAAAATACCCAACCTGGAACAACGACCTCGACAAGACCCTGCGCACCGACTACGGCGACAACTACGAGCTCGACCGCGACTACATCCGCCACGCATACGAATACCGCGGCACCGGCAGCAGCGACACCGCCGGCATGCGCGACGAGTCTCGCATGTAATTAAAACTTTCCAGTGGAGCGGCGGCCGCCCCCGGCCGCCGTTTCTCGCGAGAGGTCGGCGGCCGAGGGCGGCCGCCGCTCCACAGGCTCAACGCGAGATTCTCGGGAAAGTCCTACAACGTCCTAGATGTCCTAGAACGTCCTAAAAGTCCTACGCCACGTCCGCGAGATCCACCGTCAACATCAACAGGCACCCTTCATCCGAGGCGATGACGTCGCCGTGATGGGCGCCCTGGTCGACATGGTGGAAGTCGCCCGCGTACAGCGCGACGGCTCCGATGCGGCAGCTGCCGCGGATGACGTAGGAGTCTTCGCCGCCGTCGTGGTCGTGGGCGGGGAGGATGGCGCCGGGGTCGAGGTCGAGGAGCATCGTCAACGTGTTGCGCGCGACGTCCTTCGACAGTTTCTTCGTGCGGACACCGGGGGCACAGGAGCGCCAGTTGCCTTCGTCCGCGCGCACGGTACGGCTCTCGTGCTCGCCGGGGATGGACTCGTCGAGCTGCGGGGTGTGGCGGACGGCGGCGAGGATGTGCGCGCGCACGGACGCCGGCGGCTCGACCGGCTCGATCGTCTCGGCCACGATGCGGTCGAGCACTTCCATTTCGTCTTGCGTCAGGACGTCGGTGGTCATCACTTCAATTCATCCAATCCCTGACGAAGCATAACCCGGACCGCCTGCGGATCGAGTGAAAACGTTTTCGCAAGTTCGGCCACGGATTTCCCTTCATAAAACGCCTTTTCGACGACGAGACGCGGGGTCGGAGGTCCTCCGCTGTCTACTACGGACCGGCCGCTCGATCGGTTTTGTCGCGCCAAAGATTTCTCGCGTACCGCTCTCACGAGCGCCACGAGATCGTCCGGAACGGACGGACTGAGAAAAACATCCTCCAGCGCGTCGGCCGCGGCCTGCTCGTTTCCCGTGATGCGAAGCGCGATCGCATACAGACGCGCAGCATGCTCATCGTAGAGGTGGACGATGTCGGTCATTCGAACCCGCTATATCTTAGCCTCCCGGCCTCCAAGCCTCCTAGCCTCCCAGCGCATCGCGGCCTGGGAGGCCTGGAGGCCGGGAGGCTTGGAGGCCAACGATGAACTGGATCATCAAAAACTTCCTGCGCGGACTCGTGATCGTCCTGCCGATCGCGGTGACGGTCTACCTTCTCTACCAGATCTTCATCACGCTCGACCGGCTGCTGAAGTTGCCGGCGCCGGGGCTCGGCCTCGCCGTCCTTCTCGTCGCGACGATTCTCATCGGCGCGCTGGCGTCGAACTTCATCGGACGCCGCATCTTCGCGCTGACGGAGAGCGTGTTCACGAAAGCGCCGCTCGTGCGCATCGTGTACGCCGCGATCAAGGACTTGCTCGAAGCGTTCGTCGGCAACAAGCGGCGATTCGACAAGCCGGTGTCGGTGCAGCTCACCGACGCGATCAAAGTCTTCGGCTTCATCACGCGCGACGACCTCGGGGCGCTCGCCGCGGCAGGCGACGTCGCGGTCTACATCCCGTTTTCGTACACCTGGGACGGATGTCTGCTCGTCGTCGCGCGCGATCGCGTGCAGCCGCTCGAAGCGGACAGCGCGAGCGTGTTGTCGCTCGTCGTCAGCGGCGGCGTTTCGCGGATTTGAATTGCACGGTCTTGCGTCACTCTCGATTTTGAATATGATCGGCATCGGCCCGCGCAGCCCGGCGCGTTGTTTGCTCCCGCGACAGCCACCACCGGTTCCCCTTGGTAAAACATGGCGCAGATCTTTCACCGTAGTGCAAATACGCTTTCGCGCGTGACGATTTTCGGCGCTGTGTTCATCGCCGGTTTCGTGTTGTGGGTCATCGGCGGCATCGTCCGCTCGCCGTACTTCACCAATCAGGGAATTCAGCGCGAGCAGATCGTCCCGTTCAGCCATCAGCATCACGTCGCGGGACTCGGCATCGACTGCCGCTATTGCCATCAATCCGTCGAGGTCTCGAGCTTCGCCGGCATTCCGCCGACGTCGACGTGCATGAACTGCCACGCGCAGATCTGGACGAACGCGTCGATGCTCGAGCCGGTGCGCGCCAGTTTCAAGAGCGGCAAGCCGCTGGTCTGGAGCCGCGTGCATCGCCTGCCCGACTTCGTGCATTTCAAACACGACATCCACATCAACAAAGGCATCGGCTGCGCGAGCTGCCACGGCCGCGTCGATCGCATGAACCTGATGTACCAGGCCTCGCCGCTGACGATGAGCTGGTGCATCAACTGCCATCGCGCGCCGGAGAAACAGATTCGCCCGAGGAGTGAAGTGTTCAACATGGGATACGTCGCGAAGAACCAGGAAGCCGATGGTCCGCGACTGGTGAAGGAGTACGGCGTGAAAAGTTTGACGAGCTGCTCGACGTGCCATTACTAGATGGCGGATGGCAGATGGCAGATGGCGAAATTAGATGGCAGATGGCAGATGGCAGATGGCAAAAACGAAATGCCATCTGCCATCCGCCATCTGCCATCCGAAATGAACGATGAGTGACCATAAGACACTGAGCTTCACCGAATTTCGCGCGCGCGTCGGCGACCTGCGCGGGCGCGAGTACTGGCGCAGCCTCGAGGAGCTGTCGCGCAGCGACGTCTTCGATGAGTTCTTCCACGAAGAATTTCCGCAGCAGGCGCTCGCGCTCGACAAAGGCGTCGGCCGCCGCGACTTCATGAAGCTGATGGGCGCGTCCGTGGCGATGGCTGGACTCGCGGCCTGCCGCCAACCCGCGGAAACCATCATTCCGTACGTCAATCAGCCGGAGAACCTGATCCCCGGACGCCCGATGTATTTCGCGAGCGCGATGCCGTTCGGCGGATACGCGACCGGCGTGCTCGTCGAGAGCCATCTCAATCGTCCGACGAAAGTCGAGGGCAATCCCGATCATCCGTCGAGCCTCGGCGCCTCCGACAAGTTCATGCAGGCGGCGGTGCTCAGTCTCTACGATCCCGATCGCTCGCAGGTCGTGCGCCGCTACGGCGACACCGCGACGTGGGGCGATTTCATCGGCGCATTGCAGCCGGTGCTCAACGCGGCGAAGACGAATGCCGCCGGCGTGCGCATCCTCACGCAGACCATCACCTCGCCGACCCTCGGCGCGCAGATCCAGGCGCTGCTCGCGCAGTACGCCGGGATGAAGTGGCATCAGTGGGAAGCGGTGAATCGCGACAACGCGCGCGAAGGCGCGCGTCGCGCCTTCGGCTCCTACGCCGACGTCCACTACGACTTTACGAAGGCGAACATCGTCGTCTCCCTCGGATCGGATTTTCTGTCGGAAGGTCCGGGACATCTCCGCTACGCGCGCGACTTCATGTCGCGCCGCCGCGTGCGTCACGGACAGACGACGTCGATGAACCGCCTGTACGCGATCGAGGCCGGCATCACGAATACCGGCTCGGTTGCCGATCATCGAATGAGCGTAAAGCCGTCGCAGATCGAAGCGGTGGCGTGGCAGATCCTGCGTGGACAACCATCGAATCCGATTCTCAAGGCGCTGCTCGAAGACTTGAACGCGAATCGCGGCGCGAGTGTCGTCATCGCCGGCGAAGAACAGCCGCCGGTGGTGCACGCGATCGCGCATGCGCTCAACTCGCACTACGGCAACATCGGCACGACCGTCCTCGTCACCGATCCGGTCGAAGTCGCGCCGGCGAATCAGCTCGCGTCGCTCATGGAGCTCGTGCGCGACATGAACGCCGGCGCGGTCAAGGCGCTGATCATCCTTGGCGGGAATCCGGTCTTCGACGCGCCGGTCGACCTGCATTTCAAAGAAGCGCTGGACAAAGTTCCGTTCCGCGCGCATCACTCGCTGTACTACGACGAGACGTCGCTGCGCTGCCACTGGCACGTGCCGGACTCGCACTGGCTGGAGAACTGGAGCGATGCGCGCGCGCACGACGGCACGGTCTCGATCGTCCAGCCGCTCATCTCTCCGCTGTACAACGGCCGCAGCGTGCACGAAGTCCTCGGCGCGCTGATCGGCGGACTCGATCAGACGCCGTATCAAACCGTGCGCACGTACTGGTTCAGCAAAGGCGCGAACGAGCAGACGTGGCGCAAGTGGCTGCACGACGGCGTCGTCGAAAATTCGGCTTTGCCCACTCGCGCTGCCGTTGCCGCACCGCCGACCGCGCAACCGAGCAACCGCGCAACCGAGGGAATCGAGATCGAGCTGCGTCCCGATCCGAACATCCACGACGGCCGCTTCGCGAACAATGCCTGGCTGCAGGAGCTGCCGAAGCCGCAGACGAAGATCACGTGGGACAACGTCCTCGTCGTCGGTCCCGCCACCGCCGCGAAAATCGGCTACGGCCCCGACGAGCGCGACCCGCTCGTCAACGAGCGCCGCACGAAGTACGCCGTGGTCGCGTATCACGGTGTGAAGATGAGCCTCCCGATCTGGGTCGTGCCCGGACAGCCGGAGGACGTCGCGACGATCTACTTCGGCTACGGCCGCACGAACGCGGGCAAAGTCGGAAGCGGCGTCGGATTCAACACGTACCCGTTCCGCTTCTCGAACGCGCTGCACGGCGGCGGCGGCGCGACGATCAAGATCGACGAAGGCATGCCGGTGTATCCGATCGGCTGCGTGCAGGAGCATCAGTCGATCGATCCGCGCGACGTCGGTGAGCGCGGAATCATTCGCGCCGCGACGTTCGCGGAGTATCTGAAGAACCCGCACTTCGCGCAGGAAGAAGAGCACGGCGTCGAGGCCGAGGCCGAGCATGCCAATACCTCGATGTACCCGCCCCACGACTACAGCAAAGGCCACGCGTGGGCGATGGTGATCGACAACAGCGTTTGCATCGGATGCAACGGCTGCGTCATCGCCTGCCAATCCGAGAACAATATCGCCGTCGTCGGAAAAGAGCAGGTCGTGCGCGAGCGCGAGCTGCACTGGCTGCGCATCGATCGCTATTACCGCGGCGACGTGAACAATCCCGAAGTCTTCCACGAGCCGGTGCCGTGCATGCAGTGCGAGAACGCACCCTGCGAGCCGGTGTGTCCCGTCGAGGCCACGTCGCACAGCGACGAAGGTCTCAACGACATGACCTACAACCGCTGCATCGGCACGCGCTACTGCTCGAACAACTGCCCGTACAAAGTGCGGCGCTTCAACTTCTTCCACTACGCCGACTACGACACGCCCGCGCTCAAGCCGATGCGCAATCCCGACGTCACGGTCCGCACGCGCGGCGTGATGGAGAAGTGCACGTACTGCGTGCAGCGCATCAACCAGGCGAAGATCGACGCCGAAAAAGAAAACCGCCGCGTGCGCGACGGCGAAGTCACGACCGCGTGCGCGCAGGCCTGCCCGACCGAGGCAATCGTCTTCGGCGACAAGAACGACCCGACGAGCCGCGTCGCGAAATTGAAGGCGGAGCCGACGAACTTCACGCTGCTCGAACAACTGCAGACACACCCGCGCACGACGTACCTGGCGACGATTCGCAATCCGCATCCGTCGCTGGTGGTGGAAGGACACAAGGCATAAACAGATGAAGGCAGAAGGCAGAAGGCAGAAAGCAGAAGGCAGAACGAGGGAGCGGCTCGATGCGCGTGCATCGTTGCCTTTCTCACTTCTGCCTTCTGCCTTCTGCCCTCTGCCTTCATCGGATTAACGATGGCGACCAAAGATCAGGCGACGATCCGCAATCCGCATCCGTCGCTGGTGGTGGAAGGACACAAGGCATAAAGATGAAGGCAGAAGGCAGAAGGCAGAAAGCAGAAGGCAGAACGAGAGGCCGGCACGTTGCACGTGCAACGTCGAACTTCTCACTTCTGCCCTCTGCCTTCTGCCTTCTGCCTTCATCGGTTACGGATTAACGATGGCCACCAAAGACACCACCCCCGTCCACGAGCTCCGCCCCACCACGCAGGAGCTGCGCATCCCGGAGCGCTTCATCCCGACTCCGACGATCGAGCCGGGACACAACTTCGCCACCATCACCGATCACATTTCCACGATCGTCCTGCGCCGCAAGACGCCGTTCGGCTGGTTCTTCGGGCTCCTCATCTCCCTCGGCCTCGTCGGTCTCCTCACCTTCACCATCTCCTTCCTGATCGGAAAAGGCGTCGGCATCTTCGGCATCAACCATCCGGTCGGATGGGGCATGGACATCATCAACTTCGTCTGGTGGATCGGCATCGGCCACGCCGGCACGCTGATCTCCGCGATCCTGCTCCTCCTGCGTCAGCAGTGGCGCACGTCGATCAATCGATTCGCGGAAGCGATGACGTTGTTCGCGGTCGCGTCGGCGGGCTTGTATCCCGCGCTGCACACCGGACGTCCCTGGTACGACTGGTGGATGTTCCCGTACCCGAACACGATGGGCTTGTGGCCGCAGTTCCGCAGCCCGCTGATGTGGGACGTGTTCGCGGTCTCGACCTACGCGACGGTCTCCGCGCTGTTCTGGTATGTCGGACTGATTCCCGATCTCGCGACGCTGCGCGATCGCGCGACGAAGCTGTGGGTGAAGCGCATCTACGGCGCGTTCGCCCTCGGATGGCGCGGCTCCGCGAAGCACTGGTATCGCTACGAGTACGCGTACCTCCTGCTGGCCGGCCTTTCGACGCCGCTCGTTCTTTCCGTGCACACGATCGTGTCGTTCGACTTCGCGGTCGCGCAGCTGCCCGGATGGCACGCGACGTTTTTCCCGCCCTACTTCGTCGCCGGCGCCGTCTTCGCCGGATTCGCGATGGTGCTCACGCTGGCGATCCCCGCGCGAAAGTTTTTCAAGCTCGAAGACTTCATCACCACCAAGCACCTCGAGAACATGGGCAAGGTGATGCTCGCGACGGGATTGATCGTCGCGTACGCATACGCGATGGAGTGGTTCTACGGCCTCTACTCCGGCAACGTCTTCGAGATCTACATGCTCAAGAATCGCGCGCTGGGACCGTACAAGCACATGTACGCCGCGCTCTGGATCTGCAACGGACTCGCGCCGCAGCTGATGTGGTTCAAGAAGTGCCGCACCAGTCCGTTCTGGCTTTTCATCACGGCGATGTTCGTCAACGTCGGCATGTGGCTGGAGCGCTTCGTCATCATCCCGGCCTCGCTGCACCGCGACTTCCTCGTGTCGTCGTGGGGCATGTATCACGGCACGAAGTGGGACTGGAGCATGTTCATCGGCTCGATCGGTCTCTTCTTCGCGCTCTTGTTCCTGTTCGTGCGATTCCTGCCGATGATCTCGATCTTCGAGATGCGGACGCTGGTGCCCGAGGCGCACGTGCATGCGCATGCGGAAGGGGAGGAGCACTAGCGCGATGGCGATCGGCAAGATCAGGGAAGGCTTGTACGGCGTGATCGCGGAGTTCAACGATCCGCAGACGCTGCTCGATGCCGCGCAGGCGACACGCGAAGCCGGCTACACGTCCGTCGACGCCTTCTCGCCGTTCCCGATTCACGGACTCGCCGAAGCGATCGGCTTTCACAAATCGCACTTGTCCGAAATCGTCCTCGGCATGGGCGTGCTCGGCGGACTGGGCGGATACTTCATGTGCTGGTACGCGAACGTGATCGCCTATCCGCTCAACATCGGCGGCAAGCCCTTCAACTCGTGGCCGGCCTGGATCCCGATCACGTTCGAATGCACGATCCTCCTCGCGGCATTCGGCGCCGTCCTCGGCATGCTCGCGCTCAACGGCCTGCCGATGCCGTATCACCCCGTATTCAACGTGCGGAGGTTTGACAGCGCGTCGAGAGACAAATTCTTCCTCGTCATCCAGGCGCGCGATCCAAAGTTCAAGCTCGACGAAGCGCGTCAGTTCTTGAAGGCTCTTTCACCACGGGAGGTGACCGATGTCCCGTGGTAATGAAGGCAGAAGGCAGAAGGCAGAAGGCAGAAGTGAGAAGTTGCGCTTCCGCGTGCGGTTTGCTTGCTCACTTCTGCTTTCTGCCTTCTGCCTTCTGCCTTCATTCGGTTGTCGCCAAAAGATGGCCAACCAACCCCGCTACGATCCTCTCGAAGCCAGCGACTTCTTCACCGACGGCATGTCCGCGCGTCCGCGCATCGCCGGCACCGTCGCGCGCGGTGAGCTCGTCACGAACGAGTTTTTCTCGACCGGAAAAATGGGCGGACGAGACGGAAACGGATTTCCGGTTCCGGTCGACGCCGCGCTGCTCGATCGTGGCAACGAGCGCTTCAATATTTACTGCACGCCGTGCCATGGCCGGCTCGGCGACGGCAAGGGCATGATTCCGTCGCGCGGCTACCGCCATCCGCCGACGTTCCACAGCGACGCGTTGCGCAACCAGCCGACCGGGCACTTCTTCGACGTCATGACCAATGGATTCGGCGCGATGCCGCAATACGGAACGATCATTCCGCCGCGCGACCGCTGGGCGATCATCGCCTACATCCGCGCGCTGCAGCTCAGTCAGAACGCGACCGCGGCGGACGTTCCGTCCAACGTGAAACTCGAAAGTGGAGGACAGGCAATCCTGCCTGTCCCGCCGAATGGACAGGCGGGATCGCCTGTCGTCCACGGAGGCGCGCGGTGACCGTCGCACCGGAACAGCGGCCCGCGCCCGTCACCGGCATCGCGCGCGCGCAAGTGCCGGCGCTCATCGTCGGCATCATCGGCGTCGCCGTCGCCGGCTTCGGCTTCGTCACCAACGCGCCCGAGTTTTACCGGGCGTGGCTGCCGGCCTACCTCTTCTGGTTCCTCATCGCCGCGGGCTCGATCGCCGTGATGTGTCTGCAGTACATCACCGGCGGCGAGTGGGGCGTGTTGATCCGCCGTCCGCTCGGCGCGGCCTCGCGCACGATTCCGCTGTTCATCCTCTTCGCGATCCCGCTCGTCCTCGGGCTCGAGCACATTTACGTCTGGGCCGACAAGGCCGTGGTCGCGCACGACGTGCTGCTGCAGAAGAAACAGCTGTACCTCAACGCGACGGGATGGATCATTCGCGGCCTCGTCTTCTTCGCGCTCTGGACGTTGTGGGTCTGGCGTATCCGCGTCCTCTCGCTCGACTTCGCGAAAACGCGCTCGCCGTTCACCGATCTCTCTCGCCGCCGCTGGAGCGCGAGCGGTCTCCTGATGATCGTCCTCACGCTGTCGCTCGCATCCGTCGACTGGGTGATGTCGCTCGAGCCGAAGTGGTACTCGACGATGTTCGGCATCTCCTTCACCGTCGAGTCGGGACTCTCGGCCTTCGCATTCGTCACGCTCTTCCTCGTGCTGCTGTCGTCGACGCCGGCGATGCGCGACATCCTCAAGCCGTCGCACTTCCGCGACCTCGGCAACCTGATGCTCGCGTTCACCATGTTGTGGGCGTACACGAACTTCTCGCAGTTCCTGCTGATCTGGTACGGCAACATCAAGGAAGAGACGCCTTACTACCTCAAGCGCATGCACGGCGTGTGGGGATGGATGGCCACGGCGCTGATCCTCTTCCACTTCTTCCTGCCGTTCTTCCTGCTGCTGATGCGCCCGATCAAGGACCATCCGAAGACGATCGGCGTCGTCACCGTCATCATCCTCTTCATGCGTTTCGTCGACGTGTACTGGCTCGTCGGGCCGGCGCACTACGCGACGATTCCGCCGACGTTCTGGATCACGATCTTCGCGTTCCTCGGCATCGGCGGGCTGTGGCTCGCCGCGTTCATCTGGCAGCTGAAGGGGCAGACCATCATTCCGATTCACGAGACCTGGGTCGAAGAGGCCATCCGCGAAGGAGCGCTGACTCGAAATGCCTGAGCACATCCAGTATCAGGACGACGAGCTGTTCAATCCTGAGACGCATCACGAGGAATCGGATGTGCCGATCAAGCCGCTCTTCTGGGCGATCGGAATCTTCATCGTCTTCGCGATCGTCACGCATCTCGTCCTCGCGTGGATGTACGAGGGATTCCGCAAAGGAGAAGAGAAGCGGATGGATCCGCCGTACACGCAGGTCGCCTTGCCGCGTGACGCGTACGTCCCGAAGAACCAGCCCCTGCTCCAGCCGTTCCCGCGCGAAGGCCACGCGCCGCGCGAAGACACGCCGGTGACCGACCTCGTGCAGATGCGCGCGCGCGAAGAAACGCAGCTGCATTCGTACGGCTGGGTCGATCAGCAAAAAGGCGTCGTGCACATCCCGATCGAAAACGCGAAGCAGATCATGCTCCAGCGCGGCTTCCCCACGGCCACCGCACCACCGCCGCCCGCGCCACCCAGTGGAGCGGCGCCCGCTTCGGGCGCCGGCCCTCGCGAGAAACCGGCGGCCGAAGCGGCCGCCGCTCCACACGGAGGCGCGCAATGATCGCAACGCTCGCGCTCTTCGCGCTCATCACGTCGGCGACACCGCCCGACCTCCCGGGCCCGGTCTCGATCCAGCAGAAGCTCAACACGCAGATTCCGCTCGATCTGATGTTCCGCGACGAGACGGGAAAGATCGTCCGGCTGCGCCAGTACTTCGGCAAGAAGCCGGTCGTGCTCGACTTCGTCTACTACCGCTGCCCGATGCTCTGCCCGATCGTCCTCGATGGGACGACCGAGGCGCTGACGAATCTGAAATACGACATCGGAAAAGAGTTCGACGTCATCACCGTCAGCATCGATCCGCGCGACAAAGTCGAAGACGCCGCGCGGATGAAAGAGAAGTACATCAAGCGCTACGGCCGCCTCGACTCCGCGCCCGGCTGGCACTTCCTCACCGCGAACGAGACCCCGATCAAGCAGCTCGCCGACGCCGTCGGCTTCCAGTTCGCGTATGACGCGAAGATGGACCAGTTCGCGCACGGCGCCGCGCTCTTCGTCCTCACCCCCGACGGCCGCACCTCGCGCTACTTCTACGGCTTCGAATACAAGCCGCGCGACTTGCGGCTCGCGATTTTCGAAGCGTCGCAGGGAAAGATCGGCGGCGTCGTCGAACAGGTCCTCCTGCTCTGCTTTCACTACGACCCGAAAGTCGGCAAGTACAGCCGCGACGCGATGATCTTCGTGCGCGCCGGCGGCGTGACGACGATGCTGGCGCTGGGTGGATTCATTTTCGTGATGATTCGTAAGGAGCGGATGGCAGATGGCAGACGGCAGATGGCAGAGAAGCGGATGGCAGATGGCAGACGGCAGATGGCGGAACAGATGGCAGATGGCAGACGGCAGATGGCGGAAGACGCCACTGCTGACTCTTCGCCATCCGCCATCTGCCATCCGCCATCCAATTCGCCATCCGCCATCAGCCATCCGCCATCCGACCCGCCATCCGCCATCCGCCATCTGCCATCCGACCGGGAGGGCGGCCGCCCGTGATGCTCTCCGATTTCCCGCTGTTCCCGGAGGCGGCGTCGAGCGTCGCAAAGTACGTCGACGGCCTGTACCTCGCGCTGATCCTGCTCACCGGCACGGTGTCGCTGCTGATCTGGGCGGCGATCTTCTACCTCGCCATCAAGTACCGCCGCCGCCCCGATAACGAGCTCGCGCAGGAGCAGGAGCCGCCGGCCGCGCTGGAGATGACCTGGATCGTCGTCCCGACCATCATCTTCCTGGCCATCTTCGTCGCCGGCGCGTGGGTCTACTTCCGCATCCAGCGCGTCCCGACGAACGCTCTCGAAGTGTATGCCACGGGCAGACAGTGGATGTGGAAGTTCCAGCATACGACCGGACAGCGCGAGATCAACACGCTTCACGTTCCGGTCAACCGTCCCGTGAAGATCACGATGGCGTCGGAAGACGTCATTCACAGCTTGTGGTTCCCCGCATTCCGCGTGAAGAACGACGTCCTGCCGAATCGCTACCGCACGTTGTGGTTCCAGGCCACGAAGACCGGCCGCTTCCACATCTTCTGCGCCGAATACTGCGGCACGCTGCACAGCGGGATGATCGGCTGGGTCGAAGTGATGGAGCCGACCGAATATCAGAAGTGGCTCGCCGGCGGCAGCGAAGGATCGCTGGCCACGCAGGGCGAACAGCTCTTCCAGAAGCTCGCGTGCGCCACGTGCCACACCAATGACGCCACCGGCCGCGGCCCGGTGCTCGCCGGCATCGTTGGCAAGCAGGTCCCGCTCGCCGACGGGCACAGCGTCATCGCCGACGACAACTATCTGCGCGAGTCGATTCTCAACCCGACCGCGAAAGTCGCCGCCGGCTTCCAGCCGATCATGCCGGCCTTCCAGGGACAGGTCAGCGAAGAAGACCTGATCCGCCTCATCGCCTTCGTGAAGACGATGCAGCCCGCTACGAACGTAGCACCACCGCAGCAGCCGAGGAATCCATGACCACGACTACGATCGACGACGCTCCATTCATCGAGCCGAGTGCCACGGCGCCGCGGAACTACCTCAACGACGAGTACGGCGTGCTGTCGTGGCTGCTCACGCGCGATCACAAACGTATCGCCGTCCTCTACGCCATCTCCGTCACGGTGTTCTTCATGGTCGGCGGCATCATCGCGTTCATGATGCGCCTCGAGCTGCTCACGCCCGAGGGCGATCTCTTCACCAGCGACACCTACAACAAACTCTTCACGTTGCACGGCATCGTGATGATCTTCTTCTTCCTGATCCCCGCGATCCCCGCGGTCCTCGGGAACTTCATCCTGCCGATCATGCTCGGCGCGAAAGACCTCGCCTTTCCGAAGATCAACCTGCTCAGCTGGTACATCTACATGATCGGCGGCTCGTTCGGCATCTACGTGATCATCACCGGCGGCGTCGACACCGGTTGGACGTTCTACACGCCGTTCTCGACGCAGTACTCGAACACGCACGTCTTCGCCGTCACGTTGGGCGCGTTCATCACCGGCTTCTCGTCGATCCTGACCGGCTTGAATTTTCTCGTCACGATCCACCGCATGCGCGCGCCGGGACTGACCTGGTTCCGCCTGCCGCTGTTCGTCTGGTCGATGTACGCGACCAGCGTCGTGATCATGCTCGCCACTCCCGTGCTCGCGATCACGCTCGTGCTGCTGATGGTCGAGCGCACGCTGCACGTCGGCATCTTCGATCCCGCGCTGGGCGGCGATCCCGTGCTCTATCAGCACATGTTCTGGTTCTATTCGCACCCGGCCGTCTACATCATGATTCTGCCGGGCATGGCCGTGATCTCGGAGTGCGTGGCGGCGTTCACGCGCAAGAAGATCTTCGGCTACAAGTTCGTCGCGTTCTCGTCGCTGGCGATCGCATTCCTCGGCTTCCTCGTGTGGGCGCATCACCTCTTCGTCGCCGGGATCTCGATCTACTCCGCGATGGTGTTCTCGTTCCTCAGCATGATCGTGGCCGTGCCGTCGGCGATCAAAGTGTTCAACTGGACGGCGACGATGTACCGCGCCTCGGTCTCGTGGCAGACGCCGATGCTGTACGTCCTCGGATTCATCGGCCTCTTCACCATCGGCGGCGTGACGGGACTCTTCCTGGCCGCCCTCGGCATCGACGTCCACGTGCACGACAGCTACTTCGTCGTCGCGCACTTCCACTACATCATGGTCGGCGGCACGATCATGGCGTACCTCGCCGGCATTCACTACTGGTGGCCGAAGATCACCGGCCGCATGTATCCGGAGTGGTGGGCGCGCCTCTCCGCGCTGCTCGTGTTCGTCGGATTCAACCTCACGTTCTTCCCGCAGTTCCTCGTCGGCTACGTCGGCATGCCGCGCCGCTATCACGCATACGCGCCGGAGTTCCAGGTGCTCAACGTGTTGTCGACCGCGGGCGCGACGATCCTCGCGGCCGGATATCTCCTGCCGATGATTTATCTCTTCTGGTCGCTCAAGTTCGGGCGCAAGGCGGGCACGAATCCGTGGGGCGCGGTCGGATTGGAGTGGGCGACGTCGTCGCCGCCGCCGAAAGAAAACTTCCACGAGACCCCGGTCGTGACGTGGGAAGCGTATGACTATCCGGCGTTCCTCAAGGCGATGAGGGAGACGCAGCATGGCTAATCCCACGCTGCATGACTTGCAGCATCCGGGCTCGGAAGAGGCGCACGTGCCTCACCACCCGTTTCTGCAGCATCACTTCGAGGACCTCGGCCAGCAGCACGAAGCGTCGACGCTGGGGATGTGGTTCTTCGTCGCGCAGGAGATCCTCTTCTTCGGCGGCATCTTCGCCGCGTACACGGTCTACCGTGTCATGTATCCGGCCGCATGGAGCGCGGGCGCGCATCATCAGAACTGGCGCATCGGTTTCGCCAACACCATCGTCCTGATTGCGAGCTCGCTCACGATGGCGCTGGCCGTGTGGGGCGCGCAGGGAGCGAAGCGGAAGTTCACGACGCTGATGCTCGTCCTGACGCTGTTCCTCGGCATGACCTTCATCGGCGTCAAAGCGTTCGAATACCGCGAGCACATTCACGAGGGACTCTTCCCCGGATCGGCGTTCACGTACGTCGATCACGAACACCCCGAGCTCACCCGCGGCGTCGAGCTGTTCATGCTCTTCTACTTCATCATGACCGGCCTGCACGCGCTGCACATGATCATCGGCGCCGGCCTGCTCATCTGGTTCATCCGCCGTTCCTGGAGAGGCGACTTCGGCGAGGAGTACTACAGCCCGGTCGAGATCATGGGCCTGTACTGGCACTTCGTCGACATCGTCTGGATCTTCCTCTTCCCGCTCTTGTACCTGATTCACTGAGGACCCGAATGGCACACGCACCCGACCACGCAGACCACGTCGGCCACGGCCCGGCCCACCACCGCGCCCCGATCGGCATGTACCTCGCCGTCTTCGTCGCGCTGATGGTGTTCACCGTGCTGACCGTCGCCGCCTCCCGCGTGAACCTCCACCAGTGGAACACTCCGATCGCCCTCGCCATCGCCGTCATCAAAGCCACCCTGGTCATCCTCTGGTTCATGCACGTCATCCACTCCCCGCGCATGACCTGGATCGTGGTGATCAGCTCGTTCCTCTGGTTGGGCGTCCTGTTCGTCCTGACCTTCAGCGACTACCTGACCCGCGGCTGGCCCATCTACTAGCGGGACGTCAACGCTGGTGTGGTGACCGCGCTGGCTTGTGGCGACCGCTGCCGTGTGGTGACCGCTGCCTTGTGGTGACCGCTGCCCTCAGCGGTCACAGCGCCGCCCGCCTCTTGGCGGCGCCACATCGTGAACGATCTTGAAGCACTACAGGACCCCTTTCGCGATGTCGTCGTTGACTTCCCGGATGTCAATTTGACATCGGCGCTTTCATCGTCCTTTCGGCGAAGTCAATTTGACATCGGCGAATTCATCGATCCTTTCCGCGATGTCAATTTGACATCGGCGCTTTCATCGATCCTTTCGGCGATGTCAATTTGACATCGGCGCTTTCATCGATCCTTTCCGCGATGTCAATTTGACATCGGCGCTTTCATCGATCCTTTCCGCGATGTCAATTTGACATCGGCGAATTCATCGATCCTTTCGGCGAAGTCATTTTGACTTCCGCGAGGTCATCATGCTTTGGGCGATGTCCACGTTGACTCCCGGCGAAGGATCAACGATCGGAAGGAACATAACTTCCACACACATTTATGTGTCCACGTACTTCATTCCCTACATCCCATCACTCTGGAATCCCGTCATTCTGAGCGTAGCGAAGAATCTCAAGTTGCGTGTTTTGAGATCTTTGACAGCCTTTTTTCGGCTTGAAATCGAAGTGAAATGCCAGGCTTGCATCGTGCCAATCAAATGTGTCATACTGTCGAGGATGGTACGATCGAACCACGTTTCGGCGCCGAAGAGCGCCACCGGCAAATGCCGGGACCGCCGCCACCCCTGGGGCCGGCGGCGGCTGGCGTGGGTGCGCTCGTTCCGGCGCGCGCAGCGCGAGCTTGATGCCTGTGTCGCGCTGATCGATTCGTCTCTGCGCACGGCCGCTGCCTCGGAGCACTCCGTCCACGGGCGGCCGATCCGCACCTCCCGCGACTTGCATCAAGCTACGAGCCAGCTGGCCGATGCCTCCGGCCGGCTTGGGCGCGCCGCGAGCGCGCTCGCCAGGACGAACGAGTACATGGCCCGCGAGCCGGAGCGCGCAGTGGGGGCGCCGGCACTCATCATCAGCGAAACCGAGCGCTGGGTCGACGTCGCCGCCTACCTCCAGGAAGCGGCCGGCGGCGTCTTCGCCCTCCAGGAGAACGTGCTCGGCGCCCTCGAGTCGGGAGAGCTCGTCCCGGAGCCGGAACCCGAGCGCCGTCCGCGCATCGTCCTCGTCCCGCGTCCCGCACCCGTCCGCGCGTTCCTGCGCCTCCGGCTGCCGCGTGTCATCGAACGCATCACTCCCATCCTGCGCCGTCGCCGGCGGACACCCCGCCCGGCCGCGCTGAGAGTCCCCAGACGCAGCGTTCTCGGTCGCGCTCCTCCGCTTTCTCCGGTCCGCCGGTTCTAACCACCGCAAACCGTTTGAGAGAGAAAACCTGAGGAGGTTTTTATGTCTACGATTGAGAATGGATCCACAGTCCCGACCCCGAATTACGTCCAAACGGCGCAGGCGCGCCTCGAAGAGCTCCGCGTCTGGAGGGAGCAGATTCCGCGTTTCGTCATTCCCCCGACCTCGGACGCGACAAAGCGGCTGAGCATCGCCGCATCCGTCCCGGCGGCGTTCATCGAGCTGACGAACGTGGCGGTCACCAACCAGAAGGCGCTCGTGCGCGAGGAGCGAGTCCCCCCGGCCGAGATCCGCGACCTGATGAGCTATGCCGATGCATACAGCCCCGTCGCCGATGAGCTCGAGGCGCTCGCGCAGTTCGTCCGCCACAGCGTCACCGCCGCCCGCAACACGGCCGGCAGCGAAGCCCTGACGACCTACTCGCTCGCGCAGCGACTGGCGAAAAAGTCCCAGCACGCCCACCTCGTCCCGTACGTCGCCGACATGCGCCGCGCACTCGGACGCGTCAAGAAATTGACGCCCGAGGAAGCCGCGCAAAAGGCAACGGAACGAGCGGCAAAGGCAACGGCGAAGGTGGCCAAGGCGACGGCCAAGGCGGCCAAGTCGGCGAAGACCGCGCCGGCGCCGCCGGCGAATCCGGCCCCGACGACGCAGCAGCCCTCGTGATGCCGCGACGTCTGCAGTAAACCCCGAGCGGGCGCGCCGTACGGCGCGCCCGCTCTTTACGCAACAGAAGCCGCAAATCCACAGTGGCGACCCATTGTTCAGGGTTGCGGCGATTCGACTATTTAGTCAGGAGTCGCCGTTTTGCTCCAGCAAACAACCCGCGGAGCGCGAAGCCCGCCGGCTCCAATTTGAAGCGCCATTTGTCTCCACGACCGGGCGAGATCTCCGTTCCCGCATGGCCGCCGGTCTGCGCAGACGTGCCGGCATCGACGACCGCGCACATGCAGCCGAATCCCTTGCGGCACGCCGCGCGACGGAACCTCTCGATTCGACGACAGATCACGCAGCCTCGCCGACACTACACGTCCCATGAGGATCGTCGTAGCCGATTACACAACGCGCCGGCAGCGCGCAGAATGTGCCGGGTCTGTGAGGGGAGTGTTGTCGGCCTTGGTCAGTAGAGAGTTAGACGGTCGGAGGCACACTTAAGCGTAGCTAGCCACCCTATCACGGGTCGCGACCTCGATGAAACAACTTGATTTCCGCACACGCAACGAGCAGCCTTTCCTCGATGAGTACGCTACTTGGACTTCTATCAGTGTTGGTATTGACAGGAATCGCTGTCATCGGTCTTCATAAGGATTGGCAGCAATATCGGTCCGCCGCTCGCGTACTACTACTGGTTCTCACGGTCACCTCGTTACTCGTTTCGGCGGCTTTGATATGGACATCTGATCAACAGCGAATTGCTGACGCGAAGCAGGCCGACGCCTCCTACCACAGGCAAAGCTCCGAGATTACGCGTTTACGCGAAGCGGTACGCTCCGCACAGGCGTCGCAGCAGAAAGCGACTGCTCAGTTTTTGGAGGCGTTTGATCGTCTTCAACAGAGGATCAGCGATCTCCAGGCGCGAGCGCAGACCGCTGAGTTACGAAAGGAACTAGCAACGTATCAGAAGGAGTTGGCGGCTACACGCCGAACGCTCTTCTCCAAGCCTCGGGCCCGCCTCACCGTCGGACTGTTCACTACAACGGATCCTCATGTACCGCAGAAGCAACTCAACATCAAAACCGAAGATCATGTTATTCCGGTTGAGCTTTTGATAGGCAATAAGAGCGACGCTGCTGCCCTTACGGGTGAATTGACGTTTCGTATATGCGAACTGTGCGAATACGCTGAAGAACCTCAACGTCTCCATCGCGTGCAAGGTTCGGCGCCCACGGATCGCAGTTTCATCTTCGATGCAATCGGGCCTGATGCTGAATTATCGCCGCCGTTCAGTCTCAAGGTCCGCATACCGCTGCACACCAAGTCGTTTAGTATCGGTGTGAGATACGTCTGCATGACCTGCGTCAACCAGCCCACTTGGCAGCTGTCGACCGTTCACGTTAAATAACGCGACTCGTAAGTAGAGCGTTAGCCCGACCCAGCACAGCTAAAAACGCGCCCAGACATAGCGGCGCTCATGACGAGTTCGCTAGTCATACGCCCAGTCCGAACACTCAGACAAGTTATCGAGTCACCCAACTCGGTGCAGCATAATCAATCCGCATATAACAAGCCCGACGAGCAACATGAGTGTTGCCAAGTAGCCCAGACTTGTTCCATTTTCGACGTTATCCAGCAGATCCACTCCACCGCCGAAGTGTAGCGACGAAAATACTCGCTGTGCTGCCACATAGGTTGCCGTCAGGTCACCATTCTCCTCAACTCTCATTGTACGCATCCCGTCGACTACCATCACTACCTGCAGCGAATAGCTACCGTGCACATTGTCCACAGCCATCTCGTGATCATAGATAAGATCTTGATTTGTAAATCGGATCGCTATTGGTGAAAATGTGTGGCCACAAAACGAAAAGACATGCGCCCGAGTGTCGCTGGTATCAATGATGACCATGCGATCGGGCCGTTGGTCCGTCGTCGGTTGGAAAGTCGCCCGAAATGTCCCTTCCAGTGGAATAACTGCTTGTTGTGCGCCAGGACAAGCGTTGGCGAGGCTGAACGCGATTTGGATACTGCACGATGTTCCGCCATCTAGTGTGTAGACCGTTCCTCCAGTGGAGGAAAAACCACTTGCGCTGCCACCACACCCACAGCCAGTACCTCCATCGCCGCCCTCGCATTTACCCGTCTGCGTATTGCAGGTGCCAGAGTTCCATCGATATCCGGCCGGGCATATTCCCTCCTTGATAGGCGGCAGACAAACGCCGCCCAGTCCATCCTCTCGAGAGCAGCATCCGACCAGTGGCGAGCTAATAAAAGTCGCTGCCACGATCAAAGCGATACACCGGTAAGGCCAACTAGACATAACGCGCCATATTAATCGGGTAGCATCTCTCTAAAGATGGGTGCGAGAATGTGTTAGGTCAAGACTCAATTACGGAATGACCTCGCTCGTGCGGGCTAACTCGACCAGAAGCTGTCACGGCCTGGCGCTGGCCCAGCAGCCTAGCTGCCTAGTCAACATACAAGAATCACGGCGACACGACGGTTGGTGCGCCAGGAAAAGCTTCGAGGAGGGGAAAACGATGTGAGTTGAAGCACAGAGTGGAAACCTCCTGATGCAACCCAGCAGGTGAGAGTCCTGTCCTGTCAAGAGTGGCCGTCAGCGGGTAGCGAGTCTTGCGCGGTGTTGTCGGAGCAATCCGAGCTGCGAAGCGTAGATAGCGAGCGAACAGGCTGTG
>QHVT01000005.1 GCA_003223645.1 Acidobacteriota bacterium
ACCTCCGTGCAGTTTTCTCGACGCTCTTCAGCGGCTATCTTCTTGTCTCGGCCCGCACCATCCCCTTGAGTTCTTCGCGGCTCGAGGTCTCGCGCACGCCATCATCTCGCTCCTTCTGACTCGCTTCTGTCGCCGATCGCGAATCCTTCACAGCCTCTCAGGATGACGCGTCTCCGCGCGTCACTCTTCCGCCAGAATCGTGTGCAGCGCGAGCATCACCGTCATCGACGCCAGCACGAACACGATCCCGAAGAAGGAGAGCGACAGCGACTGCGCGCCGGCCGCGTTGTGCACGATTCCGGATGGCGTGAAGCCGCCGATCCAGGTCTGGACGGCTTTCCACTTCCACGTCAGGAGGAACGCCCAGCCGCCGGCGACGATGCAGTAGGCGACGAGCTGCACGATGGTGATCGGACGCGAGGCGCGAGCAACGTCGGCGCTTCCCTTCAGCAGCTGCGCCTTCAGCCAGACGATCGACGGATCGGGAAGGATGTGCTCGCGGTCGCTGATGCGCGCGAAGCGCGTCATCCACGGCGCCGCCGCTGCCGCGGCCGCGCAGTCCGCGCATTCCGCCACGTGCGCGCGCAGCGACTCCGTCCAGCGGTCCTCCGCGGCGGCGTGCATCACGTTCGGCTCGTGAGCGCAGTTCATGGCGCGAGTCCTTTTTTGGTCAACAATTCGCCGAGGCGTTTGCGCGCGCGGAAGAGCAACACCTTCACGCTCTTCGCCTTCACGCCGAGAGCCACGCCGATGTCTTCGTGGTCCACTTCTTCCACGTGCGCGAGCCAGAGCAGCGCGCGCTCGCGCGGCTTCAGCTCGGAGAAAATTTTCATCATGTCGTGCCGCAGCGTGTCGCGCGTCTCGAACATCGACACCGCCTCGGAGATCTGTTCCGCGATCTTCGTGCGCTCGCGCTTCGTCTCGCGGAAGTAGTCGAGCGCGAGGTTCGTCGCCGTGCGGAAGATCCACCGGCGCATGTGCTCATCGCTCGCCAGCGTCGGGTTCGCGCGTAAGTAGCGGAAGAACGTTTTCTGCAGCAGGTCGTCCGCGGTCGACTCGTTGCCGGTCAGACGGAAGAGGTACGACCAGAGGCTTCCCGCGGTGCGGCGGTAGAAGGCCTCGAATCGCGCCTCGTCCATCGGCTTAGGGCTTCCACCCGTGCGAGCCAGCGGCTCGCTGGTGGCGAAGAGTGCCGGCAGTGTCATATCGGCAGCGAACATGGATCACTTTGCAGCGAGAGTCGTCGAAAGCTTCCACGACACGATGGTAGCGATGAAGTAGCCGATGCCGAGGGAAAACAGCAGCGCGGCCGGAATCGCGAAACCGTCGTCTTCGGAAAACGCGAGGAACACGAAGCCGCCGCCGAGCGCGGTGAGAACGATCGAGCGCGTGAAGCTGCCGATGATGCGGTCGCGCAGAAGCGTTTCCGGAGCCGACTGCACGCCGGCGACGAACTCGCGGCCGGCATCGGACTGCAGGAACGCGACCATTTCCGACGCCGAACCGAAGCGGTCGATCAATTTCGACTGCATGTCGGTCTGCAGTTCCACGCGCCGCTGCCGCGTCCGGGTGATGAAGTACATGATGAGGACCGCCGCCCCGAATGAGGAGAGGATGGCGACGATTGGGATCATTTCCATGTGTGACTTACCTCCGATTGTTCGGGTGTAATACGGCGGAGGAGCCGTCCGGGTTAACAAGGGCCCGGATTTCAAGATAGAATGCCTCCCTCACGGGTTCGGCATGACAATCGAAGTCAAAGAATTGCGCAGCGGGCAGCGCTACGTCCTGGATACACCGCTGCCCGCGAGCTTCGGCGCGACCGAAGTCCAGATCGTCAACATCAGCACGGGCGGCGTGCAGATCATCCATCCGCTTCCGCAGCGGATCGGATCGGCGTCGCGCCTCCACTTCCGCGTCGGCGACATCACGGTCTCGACGACCGCGCGCATGCTCTGGAGCCACCTCTCCAAAACGCCGAACACGGGCGGCCAGATGACGTACCAGTCCGGGCTGCGCATCGATGATCCCGAGTTTGCCGCGTCGGTACAGGCGCTCGTCGAGCGCGGGTTCGTCAACGTGGACAGCGACTCCCTCGACCGCAAGCGCAAGCGGCTGATCGAAAAAGAGCGCGAGCGGAGCGACAAACATCTCCTGCGCACGTTGCCGGGAACCGAGCCCTCGATCTCGTCGGAACAACTGCTGCTCATCCAGCACGCGCGCGAGCGTTTGAAGGCGAACTCCGCCGAGGCGGCGCGCCTGTATCACATCGCCAGGACCGCGGACGCGGCGAAGGACGTGCGCGAAGACGTGCTCGCGGTATGGGAGTACCTCGAGCGCTCGATCCCGCTGGCGACGATCACGCGGGTGTTCGAGGCGAAGTGACGGAGAAACGGTTGCTCGGTTGCGCAGTCGCGCGGTTGGTTCTGCCGCGCAACTGCGTGACCGCGTAACCGCGCGACCTTACGCCAGGATCACCGGCTCCGGCTGCAGCTCCACGCCGAACGTTTCCCGCACGCGATCCTGAATCATCCGCACGAGCTCGAGCACTTCGGCGGCGGTGCCGCCGCCGCGATTGATGATCGCGAGCGTGTGTTTCGTCGAGATGCCGACGTTGCCGTGCACGAATCCTTTCGCGAAGCCGGCGTGCTCGATGAGCCATGCGGCCGAGAGTTTCACGCCGCCTTCGGCCGGGTAGTGCGGCGCGCCGGGGATCGGCGCCGGCACGATCGGATTCATGAAGAACGATCCGTCGCTGCGCGTGTCGGGATCGTTCCGATCGAGGACCATGCCTTTGCGTTTGCGGATCGCGATCACCGATGCGCGCACGCCGCGCAAATCGTCGAGCGAGATTCCGTGCTCGTCGATGTAGCGCTGCAGCTCGGGATACTTCACGCTCGCCGTTCCGCCGCGTTTCAAACGGAACGTGACGGAGACGACGACGTACCGATCGCGCTCGACGTTCTTGAAGAGACTCGAGCGATATCCGAAGCGGCACTCTTCATTCGTGAACCAGACCACGCGATCGGTCGTGCGGTCGAGCGCTTCGACGCGCGCGATCGTCTCGCTGACATCCTGTCCGTACGCGCCGACGTTTTGAATCGGCGTCGCGCCGGTCGATCCGGGAATGCCGGACAGGCACTCGATGCCCGCCCATCCCCGATTCACCGCCGTCTTCACGAAGTTGTCCCACCGCTCGCCCGCCGCGACCTTCACCATCGCGTATTCGTCTTCGCTCTCGACGAAGACGCCGCGCAGATCGAGATGGATCACGAGTCCGTCGAAGCCGTCGTCGGGCAGGAGGAGATTGCTGCCGCCGGCGAGGATGAAGGCGCGTTGTTCGCGCTCGCGCGCCCAGGCAAGCGCGTCGCGCACGTCATCGACGTTGGCCGCACGGATGAAAAATCGCGCCGGACCTCCGATCCCGATCGTGGTCAGCGGCGCGAGTGGAACGTTTTCTTCGACGTTCACTAAACCCCGGGCATCGCGCGCTTCAATGGGCGCAGCAACACGAGCAGCACGAACGCCATGAACAGCGCCATCGACGCGAGGATGATGAAGAAGTTGGCGTGACTCCAGAGGTCCCAATACTTCGCGACGCCGGTCAACTTATTGCCGATCGCAGTCGCCGCGAACCAGCCGCCCATCATCAGTCCGCGCATGCGCACTGGTGCGACCTTCGACACGAGCGAGAGTCCCATCGGACTGAGCATCAGTTCGCCGAGGGAGAGCACGCCGTACGCGAAAATCAGCCACCAGCGCGACACGCGCGCCACCGGCGTCACCGCGATGGCATTCCCCGCGAAGTTCTCCAGTCGCACGTACTCGCCGGTCTTTGCATTCGGCGCGCCGCTCACCAGCCAGCCGTCGGTTTTCTCGTCGATCTTCGTTCCCGGCGTCGCGATGCCGAGGTGCTCGCGCGCCTCGGGGGAGATCGCGACCCACGTCTGCGCCGCGTCGGACTTCACGACTTTGAACACCGGCTTCGTGAATCCGCCCGTGCGCGCGGCGATGAACAGAATCACGAAGGAGAGGCCGGTGAGGAGCATGCCGATCATGATCTTCGTCGGCGTCGCCGGCTCTTTCCCCTTCTTGTCGAGCCACGACCAGAAGCTCGCCAGCGGCAGCGAGAGCAGGATGATGTAGAGCGGATTGATCGCGTTGGAGAGGATGCCCGGCAGTTTGTAGCTGTGATCGTTGGCCCAGAACGTGAGCGAGATCGAGTTCTGGTGAAAGACCATCCAGAAGACGATGACGATCAGGAAGATGACGATCAGCGCGCTGATGCGCTTCCACTCCGGAATCGCGTCGATCGGCCGCGACGATTCTTTCAGCGGCGCCAGATCTTCCGTCACCGCGACCGCGTTCGCGTCGGGATTCTTCCCGCGCACGCGATCGGCGTGGCGGACGTACTTCTGATTCAGCGAGAAGACGATGAGCGAGATGGTCATCCCGATCGCGCCCATGAAGAAGGCAGGATGGAATCCCCAGCGCGGCTGGATGAAGTTCGCGAGCAACGGCGCGGTGAACGCGCCGATGTTGATGCCCATGTAGAAAATGAGGTACGCCTTGTCCTTGAGGTGACTCCCCTCCGTGTACAGATTGCCGACCATCGAGGAGACGTTCGGCTTGAACAAACCGTTGCCGATGACGAGACACGCCAGCGCGGCGTAGACGATCATCAGATTGTTCGGAACGGCGAGCAGCGCGTGACCGGCGATGAAGAAGACCGCGCCGATCAGGATCGCCTTGCGGAAGCCGAGGAAGAGGTCGGCGAGCAATCCACCGAAGAGCGGCGTAAAGTAGACGAACGCCTGGTACGACGAGCTGACCGACGCGGCGTGCGCGTTGGAAAAGTTGAAGCCCTGCACGTTATCGCGGAGGTACAGCGAGAGCATCGCGTTGACGGTGTAGAAGCTGAAGCGCTCCCACATCTCCGTGCCGAAGAGAACGTACAGTCCGCGCGGATGCCGCTCCGTGGTCGTACCGTTCATGCCGCCTCCCAAGCCGCTCGTGGCCCGGCAGAATACAAGTTCTTTACCAGACGCTGCCGAAAACCTATTGTTGCACGCACATGAACGCACACGAGAAAACCTGGCTGGGACATCCGCGCGGTCTGGCGACGCTCTTCATGACAGAGATGTGGGAGCGCTTCAGCTACTACGGAATGCGCGCCTTACTGCTGCTCTACATGACGGGTTCCGTTTTGCAGCCGGGTCTCGGATTTCGTGAGAAACGCGCCAGTCTGATCTACGCGCTCTACGTCGGGACCGTGTATCTCATGGGCGTCCCCGGCGGCTACGTAGCCGATCGCTGGCTCGGCCATCGCCGCGCTGTGTTTGTCGGCGGCGTCTTCATTGCGGCCGGTCACTTCAGCATGGCGTTTTCCAGCATGACGACGTTCTACTTGGGTCTGTGTCTAATCATTCTCGGCACCGGACTGCTGAAGCCGAATGTGTCTACGATCGTAGGCACGCTCTACACGAAAGACGACACGCGCCGCGACGCCGGCTTTTCACTGTTTTATATGGGGATCAATCTCGGCGCGTTCATCGGTCCGATCATCTGCACTCCTCTCGGCCAGCAGATCAACTGGCACATCGGATTCGCATGCGCCGGCGTCGGCATGGTGCTCGGCCTGATTCAATACGTGTTCGGTCAGAAGTATCTCGTTCCAGTGTCAGAGGCGAAGCCGTCGAAGATCGAGCCGCTGGCGCCGGAACCGATTGCTCCGAAAACACCATTCACGCGCGAGGATTGGGGGCGCATCGCGGCAGCATCGATCCTCACGCTGTTCGCACTGATTTTCTGGGCAGGATTCGAACAGGCAGGATCGAGTCTGACGCTGTTCGCCGATCGCGCCACGCGCCTGACGTTCTTCGGCCGTACGTTCGCATCGGGCCTCTTCCAATCCGTCGAGCCGTTCTTCGTGATTGTCTTCTCGCCGGTCTTTGCGTGGCTGTGGCTGAAACTTGGATCGCGCAATCCTTCGAGTCCGGCGAAGTTCACCTTCGGACTCTTCTTCCTCACACTGTCCTTTCTTCTGATTCTTCCAGCAGCGAAGTATTACCAGACGCATCAGGTGCGCGTCAGTCCGTTCTGGCTGATCGGTCTGTACTTCCTGCAGTGCATGGGCGAGTTGTGTCTCAGTCCGGTGGGGCTGTCGATGATCACGAAACTCTCGCCCCCTCGCATCGTCGGATTCATGATGGGTGTGTGGTTCTTGGCGACCGCGGGGGGAAATTACCTCGCCGGTTGGGTCGCCGGGTTTCTCGAGAACCGAACCTACAGCGAAGTGTTCACGATTGCGTTCGCGACAGCTGCAGCAGCAACGCTCATCGCTGCATTGATGATCCCGGTGATTCGCAGGTGGATGGGCGGCGTCCGCTAGAACGCGCGGAACTGCGCGTACTCCGCGTCGCCGGCGACGAACATCCTCGACATGCCGGAGTTGCAGAACGACCAGTCGTGGCTGATGCCGGTGAGCATCAGCTCTTCGTCGGGACAGAGCTCGCTGAGCGCGCGGCCTAACGTCTGCACGTCGGTGCGATCGTCGGACTGAATCACAAACGTCGACTCGAACGGCAGATGCACCACGACACCGAGGCGGTGCACTGCGTCGTGCAGCTCGGAGTAGTCCGCGTTCGGCGTGAGACTGTGGCGGACGAGAAGAAAGTCGCGCGCGGTCGTGAACTGCGTGCACGCGACGAGGATCCGCGCCTCGTGCGAAATGTGCGAGCGGATGTAACGCACGAGCGGAGCGGAGTGCCGTCCCGCGGGAAGAAACACGGTCCAGCTTTGATCGAAATTCGGCTCCGCCCCGAGCTTGCGCATCACGTGAGACACGCCGACCGTCAGCTCGCCTTCATAGCAGATCTGGAACTGCCTGACCTCGCCCATCACACCCTCCCGCCCCGTCAGTTCTTGTTTGGTGGGTGAGGCAATGGTAGCAAATGAAGGCAGAAAGCAGAAAGCAGAAAGCAGAAAGCAGAAAGATTGAACGCAGAACGCAGAACGAAGAATTCAGAATGGAGAACTCGTTGGGCGGCGGTTTCTTACTTCTGCATTCTGCGCTCTGCGCTCTGCGTTTCCGGGCCGGGCGCGCCAGGCACGGCTCGACAGGAGTTTTCAACTTACGCCGCACGTTCCCGTCCCCCGTAGACAATGTCCACTCTTTTCGAAACGGAAGTCGCCGCGCTCAACCGGCCGTGGGTCGACTCTCCATATTTCCCTGACCTGCTGAAGCGGGCCGGGCTTTCTCCGGAGATGGAGCAGCTCGTGCGCACCTTCGCGCGCGACGGCTACGTGATTCTCGATCCGAAGATCGATGACGAGACGATCGAAGCGGCCGCGCGCGACATGCGCAAGATCCCGCCGGAGAAGCTGCTGTTCTCGGATGGGACGCGATTGCAGGATGCGTGGACGATGTCGGACGCCATCCGTCGCATCGCCATCGCGACGGCGGTGATGGATGCGCTGAAGGCGCTGTATCAGCGGCAGCCGTATCCGTTTCAGACGCTCAGTTTCCGCTGCGGCTCGCAGCAGAAGACGCACAGCGACACGATCCACTTCGGCTCGATCCCGTACGGCTTCATGTGCGGCGTGTGGGTCGCGCTGGAAGACATCGACGAGGCCAATGGTCCGCTGCATTACTACCCCGAGAGCCAGAAGCTGCCGATCTACGACCTCCTCGACATCGGCGTCACGGCGTTCACGCAGGCGCAGGCGTTCGAGCATTACGCGCGCTACGAAGAGTTCGTCGAAGGAATGATGGTCCGCGAAGGACTCGAGCGTCTGGAGCTGCACGTCAAACGAGGACAGGCGCTGATCTGGGCGTCGAACCTCTTTCACGGCGGCACGCCGATCCGCGACCTCGCGCGCTCGCGCCTCAGCCAGGTCACGCACTATCACTTCCACGGCTGTATGTATTTCGCCCCTCTCCTCTCCGACCCCGGCCTCGGCCTCCTGCATGTCAGAAATTTGACCGACATCACGACCGGCGAGGCGATCCCGCAGTTCTACAACGGCATCGCCATCGAGAACCCGGGCGAGTGGCCGCCGAAGCTGAACATCGACCGCGCGCAGCAGGCGATGATCAGCGACGCGCGCCGCTCATCGAGCGTCGTGCGTCGCGCGAAGCGGTTTTTGTTCGGGCGATAAGACGAATAGGACAGATAGGACGAATAAGACAGATAGGACAGATAGGTCCTATTCGTCCTATTCGTCCTATTGGTCCTACTTCACCAACCCTACCTCAGTCAGCAGCCACGCATAATCCGCCGCATCGTCTTTCAGGCGGTCGTACCGTCCCGATGCACCGCCGTGTCCCGCGCCCATGTTCACGCGGAGGAGCAGCGGGTGGTCGTCGGTCTTGTTCGCGCGCAGCTTGGCGACCCACTTCGTTCCTTCCCAATAGCCGACCTGGCTGTCGTTGAGCGACGTGCGCACGAGCATCGACGGATATTTTTTCTTCGCGACGTTCGAGTAGGGGTCGTAGCTCTTCATGTAAAAGTACGCGTCCTTGTCGTTCGGATTGCCCCACTCGATGTACTCCTGCGTCGTGAGCGGCAATGTCGGATCGGACATCGTGTTCATGACGTCGACGAACGGCACGTACGCGAGCACGGCCTTGAAGAGATCGGGACGCATGTTCACGACCGCGCCCATGAGCAATCCGCCGGCGCTGCCGCCGGAGATCGCCAGCTTGTCCTTCGACGTGTAGTTCTGCTTGACGAGATAGTCGGCGACGTCGATGAAGTCGGTGAAGGTGTTCTTCTTCGTCATCATCCGTCCCGCTTCGTGCCACTCCTTCCCCATCTCGCCGCCGCCGCGGATGTGCGCGATCGCGTAGATCATCCCGCGATCGACGAGCGAGAAGCGGTTGGAGCTGAAGCTGTCCGGCGTCGACGATCCGTACGAGCCGTAGGCGTAGAGCATCAGCGGGTTCTTCGCCTTCGGATGGAGGTCCTTGCGATAGACCATCGCCACCGGGACCTGCGCGCCGTCGGCGGCGGGGACGAAGAAGCGCTCGACTTTGTATTTCGCGGGATCGTAACCGCCGAGGACTTCCGTGCGCTTGAGAAGCGTCTGCTTGCGCGAGTCCATGTCGTAGTCGTAGATCGAGTTCGGCGTGATCAGGGAGTTGTAGCTGTAGCGATAGACGCCCGTGTCGAACTCCGCATTCGCCTGTCCGCCTAACGCATACGCCGGCTCGGGGAAAGACACGCGGTGCATCTTGGCGGCGGGCTGAGAGCCCGCCGCTCCACCGCGCAGGTCGTAGATCTCGAGCTGCGACAAACCGCCTTCGCGCAACCGCACGACCATGTGGTTCCTGAAGAGATCGGCGCTCTCGACGCGCACGAACTTGCGATATGGAACGAGCTCTTTCCAGTTCGCTTGCGCGTAGTTGTCGACCGGCGCGGTGACGACGCGGTAGTTGATGCCGGCGTCGTTGGTGACGATGTAGAAGAGATCGCCGCGATGATCGACGTAGTACTTGAGATCGTTCTTGCGCGGCACCATCACGACCGGCGCCGTGTCGGGCTTCGCCGCGGGGATGAGCTGCGTCTCGCTCGTGGTCTTGCTGTCGGAGATGATGAAGATCCAGTCGCCGCTGCGCGTGCGGTCGACGTAGGTGTCGTACAGCTCGTCTTTTTCTTCGAAGAGCTGCTTCGCTTCGCTGCCGACGACCTGGCGGAAGATGCGGTCGCTGCGCTTCGCGTCGTTCTCGGTGCTGTAGAAGAGCGTCTTGTTGTCCGGCGCCCAGACCAGCGACGTCACGCGTTCGGCAATCGGTCCGGTGACCTCGCCGCTGCGCAGGTCCTTCACGAACAACTTGTATTGGCGATAGCCGTTGTCGTCGGTCGTGTAGGCGAGGAGGTTCGTGTCGTCGGAGACGACGTAGTCGCCGAGGGACATGAACTTCTTTCCTTCGGCGAGCTTGTTGACGTCGAGGAGAATCTCTTCCGCCGCGTCGAGGCTGCTCTTCCTGCGCGCGTAGATCGAGTACTGCAGTCCCTTCACCGTGCGCGAGTAATAGAAGTAGCCGTCCTTGCGGTACGGCACGTTCTCGTCGGTCTGCTTGATACGGCCGAGCATCTCGTCGTAGAGCGTGGCGGCGAGCTTCTCGTTGCCCTTCGTCATCGCGTCGGCGTAGGCGTTCTCGGCCTCGAGGTAGCGAAGCGTCTCGGGACTCTTCTTGTCGCGCAGCCAGCCGTAGTCGTCGACGCGCTCGTCGCCGTGCATCGTCACGCTTTTCGGGATCTTCTTCGCGACGGGCGGCTTCAGTGCTTCGTCGGCGGACAGAGGGAACGCGAGTGCAGTCATGAGCAGGGACGTGAAGAGCAGATTCTTCACCAAGATTTTCACCTCCGGTGGATCGCTAGGACGCTGAAAGAGATGCCGGCGTGAATTGTATTCCGTGCGTGCCCGTGCCCGCGCCCGCTCCCGCGCCCGGGGTGGGCGGATGTCGTCGCTTCGCTGATGCCCCCGCCCCGGGCGCGGAAGCGGGCACGGGCTCGGGCGCGGCGCGGGAGGCAAATCGTCGCTTCGCTGATACCCCCGCCCCGGGCGCGGAAGCGGGCGCGGGCTCGGGCTCGGGAGTTCGCGTTAGAGAATGAGGTGCAAGTCCCCAAACTCGTGCCAGAGGTAGCGCCCGCCTAACGCCGCCGCGTAGGCCTTGTCGACGCGCTCGCGTCCGGCGATCGCTTCGAGCATCGCGAGATGCGTTGCGCGCGGCTCGTGGAAGCCGGTGAGCAAGCCGTCGACGACTCTGACGCCGCGCTCCGGCGTGATCACGAGATCGGTCCAGCCGCGGGACGCGATCACGTTGCCGGCGCGATCGGTCGACGACTCGAGCGCGCGCACGACGGTCGTGCCGACGGCGATGACGCGGTTGCCGCGCTCTTTGGCACGGCGCACTTCGTTCGCGGTGCGCAGCGGCACCTCGAAGTACTCCTCGTACGGACGCTCGTGCGTCTCGAGACTCGCGACGCCCGCGTGCAGCACGAGCTTCGCGAGGCGGACACCGCGGCGGCGCAGGCAGACGAGCATGCCGCGTGTGAACGCGCGTCCGGCCGACGGCATCTCCGCCGAACCCGGCGCGTCGGCGTAGACGGTTTGATATGTGTCGATGCCGAAGTTGCGGTCGATGTACGAGTAGGCGATCGGGCGGCCGAAGCGCATCAGGTACTCGCGCAGGTTCGCAACGTCGATGCGTGCGATCCATAGTCGTTGCGAGTCGCGATAGCGTGTCAGCAGTGTGGCGGTGACTTCGCCGGGAAGCGCGAAACGTTCGCCTTCGCGTACGTCGGTGTTACGCGGCTCGACGACCACGAGTCCGCCGGGAAGCGGAGTCGAGAAGTGCAGCATGATCGCGTCCTGGTGTGGGACAGGCTTTCCAGCCTGTCCCCCGGGGGGCAGGTTAGAAAACCTGCCCCACACCGCGGATGGCAGTGTCGCGGTCGTGTTGAGCACGAGGAGATCGCCGGGCTCGAGGAATCGCGGCAACTGTCGAAAGTGCGCATGCACGATCGAGTCGTCATCGCGTTTCGTGACCAGCAGTCGCACGTCGTCGCGTCCGTCGCCGCGCAGCTCCGCCGGCTCGCGCGCCTCCAGTTCAGGAGGGAGAACGAAGTCGACCGTTGTCAGCGCCGTCATGCGGCCGCCAGTTCGACAATCTTCGGCGCAACGCTTTCCGGTTGCGCGAGCTGCGAGACGTCCGCGTCCGGAATGGCGAGCCGGTGCATCTCCGTGTCCATGTCGCCCGGATCGACGGCGACGACGCGCACGCCCGTTCCTTCGAGCTCCGCGGCGAGCGTGCGCGACGCGTGCTCGAGCGCGGCCTTGCTCGCACCGTAGCCGCCCCAGCCCGGATAGGCGTTGATGCCGGCGTCGGAGATGATGTTGAGGATGACGCCCGCGCCGCGCGCCTTCATGCGCGGCAGCACGAGCTGCGCGAGATGGATCGGTGCGATGACGTTGACCTTGAACACGCGCAGGAGCTCCGGCCACGGATAGTTCTCCAGCAGCGGCATCGGCAGCGGGCCGAGCTCGGAGGCGTTGTTGATGAGGATGTCCGTATCGCCGGCAGCAGCCGCGATTTCTTCCGCGACTTCCGACACATCGCCGGGAACGGCGATCGCGCCGAGCTCGCGCGCAAGCGCGAACAGCGGCTCAGGACGGCGGGCGTTGAGAACGAGACGGACACCGCGCGCGGCTAGGAGGCGTGCGACCGCACGGCCGAGTCCCTGCGAGGCGCCGGTAATGATGGCAGTTGTTGTCATGCACACACGATGCGTCCGGAACGCAACGCGCGGCTTCGTCCGGAAGGGCAAACGGCACCTGTACGAAAGGGTTAGCATGCGCGCGGATGCGCAGCACGCAGCTCGATCTCTCGAAGTACGAGACCGACAAGATCACGAACGGCTATCTCCGCTGGTACGACCGCCTGATCGGTGATGCATGGGAGCGTTTCGGCGCGGTGCTCGAGATCGGCGTGCATCACGGCGGGTCGCTGGCGTTGTGGCGCGATTACTTTCCGAAGGCGCGCATCGCCGGCGTCGACGCCGATCTTTCCAAGGTGAGCTGCACGGGTGTCGAGCTGTTTGAAGGGCAGCAGAATGATGAGGCGTTTCTGCGCGGCGTCGCGCGCAAGGCCGCGCCGGATGGATTCGATCTCATCATCGACGACGCGTCGCACATCGGCTGGCTGACGCAGGTCACCTTCAAAGCGCTGTTCTACGATCACCTCAAGCCCGGCGGCTTGTACGTCATCGAAGACTGGGGCACGGGGTACCTGCAGGAGTGGCCGGACGGACGAACGCGCAAACGGCCGAGGCGATGGATGCGCACGCTGCGACGCCGCTGGCTGAAGTTTCCGTGGCCGTCGCACCGCCACGGCCTCGTCGGATTCGTGAAGATGCTCATCGACGAACAAGGCGCGGACGCGTTCGAGGAGATGACGATCACCGGCGGATTGGTCGCCATCCGCAAACGCGTGTAATTTTGCGTGGAGTGGTGCGCGCCTCCGGCGCGCCTTGGGGGGCCGGGAGGCGCGCCGGAGGCGCGCACCACTCCCTAAACCAACCCGCGCTCGATCGCGATCGCCACCGCTTGCGCGCGATTCTCCGCGCCGAGCTTGTTGAAGATCGACGTCACGTGAAACTTCACCGTTCGCTCGGCGATGTCGAGCGCCGACGCGATCTCCTTGTTCGCGCGTCCCGCCGCGACGAGGCGCAGTACCTCGCGCTCGCGCGCCGACAAACGCGGCGCGCCGGAGAGCGCGATGAGGCGCGATGCGACTTTCTGATCGAGGTACGTCTGCCCGCTCGCAACCGCGCGGATCGCGCGCTCGATGTCGTCGACTGACGCGCCTTTCAGCAGATAGCCGCGCGCGCCGGCGCGCAGCACGGCGTCGATCTGCTCGTCGTTCGCGTACGCGGTCAGGACGAGCACCGGCTTGCCGACGCGCGCGATTGCGTCGACGCCGCTCATTCCCGGCAGCTCGAGATCGAGCAGCACGACGTCGGCGTCGAATCGTGCCGCGAGCAGCTCCTCCGCGGATCCGAAGGAGGCCGCGATCGTGAAGCCGCGATTCGACAGCGCGGCCGCGAGTCCCTCGCGCACGACCGGGTGATCGTCGACGATGGCGATCCTCATCGCGGCACTCTCACTTCGATTCGCGTGCCCGGGCCCGTCCGGATGCGTAGCGTTCCTCCCGCGAGCCGCGCGCGCTCGCGCATGCCGCGCAGTCCATGCCGGTCGTCGGGCACGCGTCGCGGCGAGAAGCCGACGCCGTCGTCCTCGATCGTCATCGTCGCCGCGGCTCGCGTGCAGCGCAACGTCAGGCGCACGTTCTTCGCGCGCGCATGCTGGCGCACGTTCGCGAGCGACTGCTCCGCGATGCGGTACAGCTCCGCTTCGACCGCGAGCGGCAGCGCGCACGCATTCGCCGCATCGAGCGCGACGCGGATTCCGGATTGCGACGTGAACTCGCGCACCAGCACTTTAAGCGCCTGCGCGAGCGGCTTGCCAGCCAGCGGCTCCGCGCGCAGGTTCATTACCGAGCGGCGCGCCTCGTCGAGCGTCGCGCGTGTGATGCGCAGCGCCTGGTCCGTCCGCCCGGCCTCGATCTCCAGCGCGATCGCGGTGAGGCTCTGCGCGATCGTGTCGTGGATTTCGCGCGCGAGACGCGTCCGCTCGTCGGCGCGCGCGTGCGTCGCGTTCTCATCCGCAAGCCGCGCGCGCTCGATGGCGATGCCGAGCTGCGATCCGATCAGCGAGAGCAAGCGCAGCTCGCGCGCAGACAGCCGCCGCAGCTCCGGCGCCGTCACGTTCATGATGCCGAGCGGCTTCGATTGAAAGTAGAGCGGCACCGATGCGTGATGCGCGATGTTGCGCGTCAGATCCTCGCGGCTCTCGCGCACCGCCGGACGCAGACGGCTGCAGCCCATCACGTCGACGTTGCTCGCATCGAGCTCGCCGGCGCGGAACTGCTCGATGCACCAGCACGTCGCGCCGGTCATGCGCACCGGCTCCTGCAGATACGGCGGCAGATTCCGCGCGGCCGCGCTGTAAATGTGCCCCGTCTCCGGATCGACGAGCCATACCCATCCCGTGTCGAGCTGCAGCTCGCGCGCGATCACTTCGAGCGTGCTCTCCAGCGCCGCCTGCACCGTCGGCGCGCGGTTGAGCGACTCGCTGATCGAAGCGATGATCTCCAGTTCGCGTTTCATGAAAAAGCAGAAAGCAGAAAGCAGAAATGTTTCCGTCACCCTGAGAGGCTGTGAAAAAAATCCGTGTCATCCTGAGCCGCGAAGACGGCGAAGGATCCCCCGCCGACGGAGCGTCAAGCGTTCTTGCGCCGGGGATCCCTCGCTGCGCTCGGGATGACACTATTTTTCCACAGGCTCTCCAGTCACGAAGACGACGAGGGTCTCAAATCACGAGTATCGCATTTCGAGATCCTTCGCTTCGCTCAGGATGACGAAGCAGTTCTGCAACAGGAAGTTTCAGGAAATTCCAGCAAGCGAAGAGGCATCATTCCGCTTGCCTTCACTTTCTGCTTTCTGCTTTCTGCCTTTTGATTTGATATGACCCAAATCGTCTTCCTGACGCTGTTCCTGGGTCTCACGATGGGACGGCAGCCGGTTGCGGTCAGCGTCACCGGTGCGCCGGCGGCGCGCGTCGAGATCACGCTCGACGGACAGCCGGTTGCGAATATCGCGCGCGAGCCGTGGAAGGCGAGCGTCGACTTCGGCGACCATCTCCTCCCGCGCCGCCTTGTCGCGCGCGCGCTCGACGCCAACGGCAACGAGCTCGCGCGGGTAGAGCAGCGCGTGAACCTGCCGCGGCGCGTGTCCGAGGCGTCGCTGGTGATGGAAGGGAGCTCGGCGCGGCTGGTGTGGCAGTCGCTTGAAACGGAAAAGCCGAAGGACATCCACTGGATGCTCGACGGCGCGCGAATTTCGTTCGCGTCGACGCGCGTGTCGCTGCCCGCGTACGATCCGGAGAAACCGCACCTGCTTCGCGCGGTCGCAACGTCGGCGTCGGGTCTCATCGCCGAGGCGGAGCTCGTGTTCGGCGGAGGACTCGCGGACTCCGCGGGCGCGTCGCTCACGCCGATTCCGGTGCGCATCGAGAAATCGGAAGCGGAGATCAAGAACGCGATCACGGTGAACGGCGAGCCGGCGCAGATCGTCGCGATCGAGAAGCTGCCCGCCGACATCATCTTCGTGCGCGAGCCGTCGCTGGCCAACTTCGCGTTCCGCGTCGACGTCGAGAGCCGCGTGCACGGACGCGAAGGATTCAACGTCGTCGGCGGCGCCGCCGTTCCGCTGGAACGCCAGCAGGGCACGCGATTCATGTGGCCGGTCGCGATCCGGATGAAAGGGACGAGCGAAGCGGACCTCTTCGCATCGTCGCGCACGTTCATGGTCGGCGACGCTCCCGGCGTGCGCAATGTGTTGGGCCGCGTCTCCGCGCCGCCGTCGGAGAATCTGCGTTTCGCCGACGCCGTCGCCGTTGCCGGACTGCAAGCCGCAGGCTCGCGCCGCCCGCGCGCGGTCGTCCTCATCACCGGCGCGAAGTATCGCGACTGGAGCCAGCTCCCGCCGAAGAAGGCGAAGGAGTACCTCGCCTCGATCGGCGTGCCGCTGTACGTCTGGACGGTCGGCGATGCGACTCCCGCCGCATGGGGAGAGCCGCGCCGCATCGACAGCGGCGATCGCGTCAGCGACGCCGCGCGCGAGCTCCTCGACGACGTGCAGCACCAGCGCATTGTGTGGATTGCGGGGGATCACATGCTCGGCGATGTTCACATCGCCAGCGACACCGTGCGTCCGTTGTGGAACTAGTTCAGCGGGCTAAGAGCCCGCCGCTCCACTGACCTTCGCCCACGTGTCTTTCAGCGTTGCCGTGCGATTGAAGACGAGTCGCTCCGCGCTCGAGTCGCGATCGACGCAGAAGTAGCCGAGGCGCTCGAACTGGTAGCGGGACGCCCGAGGGGCGTTGGCGACTGAGGGCTCGAGCTTGGCGTGCTCGATCACTTCGAGCGAATGCGGATTGAGGTGCGCGAGAAAGTCGCCGCCTTCTTCCGGATCTTCGACGTTGAACAAGCGGTCGTACAGCCGCACCTCGGCGTCGATCGCGTGCTCCGCCGACACCCAATGCAGCGTCGCCTTCGGACGGCGGCCGTCGGGTGCGTCGCCGCCGCGCGTGGCGGGATCGTACGTCGCGCGCAGCTCGACGATGTTGCCGGCGTCGTCCTTGATTGTGTTCGTGCAGGTGACGAAGTACGCGGAGCGGAGCCGCACTTCGCGTCCCGGCGCGAGCCGGAAGAATTTCTTCGGCGGATCTTCCATGAAGTCGTCGCGCTCGATATACACGACGCGAGAGAACGGCACCTTCCGCGTGCCCATCGACGCATCTTCAGGATTGTTCGGCGACTCGAACTCTTCGCTTTCTCCCTCGGGAAAGTTCTCGATCACGACGCGCAGCGGACGGAGCACGCCCATCACGCGCGGCGCGGTGAGGTTGAGGTCCTCGCGAAGGGAAAATTCGAGGAGGCTGACGTCGATCACGTTCTCGCGCTTGGCGACGCCGACGCGCTCCGCGAAATTGCGGATCGACGCCGGCGTGTAGCCGCGCCGCCGCAGCGCGGCGATCGTCGGCATGCGCGGATCGTCCCAGCCGCGCACGTGTCCCTCGGTCACGAGGCGCAGCAGCTTCCTCTTCGACATCACCGTGTAATTGAGGTTCAGACGCGCGAACTCGTACTGCCTCGGCCGCCACGGCACCGGCACGTTTTCAATGAGCCAGTCGTACAGCGGCCGGTGGTCTTCGAACTCCAGCGTGCAGAGCGAATGGGTGATGCCTTCGATCGCGTCGGACAGCGGATGCGCGTAGTCGTACATCGGATAGATGCACCACTTGCCGCCGGTGCGGTGATGGTCCTCGTGCTTGATGCGGTAGAGCACCGGATCGCGCAGGTTGATGTTCGGCGAGGCCATGTCGATCTTCGCGCGCAGCACCGCCGCGCCGTCTTCGAGCGCGCCGTCGCGCATGCGGCGAAAGAGATCGAGATTTTCTTCGACGCTGCGATTGCGATACGGCGACTCTTTTCCCGGCTCGGTCAGCGTTCCGCGATGTGCGCGGATCTCGTCGGCCGACAAACTGTCGACGTACGCGAGCCCGGCGTTGATGAGATGCTCGGCCCACGCGTACAGCTGATCGAAATAGTCGGACGCGTGCAGCGGCTCGCCGCCCCAGTCGAAGCCGAGCCAATGCACGTCGTCGACGATCGCGCGCGCGTACTCCGCTTCTTCTTTCTCGGGATTCGTGTCGTCGAAGCGCAGATTGCAGTGGCCGCCGTACTCGATCGCGACGCCGAAGTTGAGACAGATCGACTTCGCGTGGCCGATGTGAAGGTAGCCATTCGGCTCGGGCGGGAAGCGGGTGACGACGGTTTTGTGCGTTCCGTTGCGGAGATCTTCCTCGACGATCTCCCGAATGAAATCGGTCATGCGCTGCGCGTTATAGCACTGAAGAAGAACAGCACGAGCGGCGTCATGAGCACGCGCTGCGCCGACCACTCCAGGTGCGCCTCGGGGCGTGCGTAAGTGAGGACCATGAAGGCGAGGAAGACGATGGCGGCGACGAGCAGTGGAGCGGCGGCCGCCCTCGGCCGCCGAATGAAAACGTGCCGAGATGGATGCAGCTGTTCGTTTCGGCGGCCGAGGGCGGCCGCCGCTCCACAGGCGATCCACGGCAAATACCAAAGCCCGAAGGACAATTGCCCCGCGAGCTGCTTCATCGCGGGCCACACGTACGCAACCGAAAACGCGTAGCGCGGATCGCTCGTCCCGAACAACCCGTTCGTCTTCGCGAACACGAGCCACGCGGCAAGCACGACCAGCGGAATGATCGCCAGCTTTCTTCGCCACAAAAACACGATGAAGAGGATCGCGAAGACCGCTCCTTCCATTTTCGTGAGGATCGCGCCGCACAAGGCGATCGCGGTCACGACGTCGTCCTGTGGAGCAGCGGCCGCCCTCGGCCGCCGAGTTGTAGCGTCGCCACTCGCGAGAACCCCGGCCGCCGAAGCGGCCGCCGCTCCACAAGCCACCACTTCGAAAAAAATCAACGCCGGCTCCGCGTTGCCGGCAACGTCGTTGCGGATGAACAGCAGCGCGAACATCGCCGCGAAGAGTGCTTTGTTCGCGTCGCCGCGAATCGCGAGCGTCGCCAGCGCGAGAAACAGAATCGCCGACGCCATGGCGCCGAACCAATCCAGCTGTTGCGCGCCGAGCATCGTCCACGCGTAGTACAGCGGCACGAGCGGCGGATACTCGGGATGCATCACGACGTGATCGGGATTGCGGAGAAACGCCGTGTCGAGCATCCGCTCCTGCCCGAAGATCTGTCCCTTCGTGCCCCAGAAGAAGACGAAGTCGCCCGACGTCGCGGCCGCGGACATCACCGTCAGCGCGTACACCGCCAACGCGACGCACGCGACGATGAGAAACAACAGGTGATACTTCGACGCGTCGTGCGGCGCATTGCGCGGAATCAACGCGACGATCACCGGCACGATCAGCAGCAGCGGGATCGACCACCGCACGCCAATCGCCGAGAGCACGATCATCTCGATGGTCAGCGTCGCGAGTCCCGCCGCGAACCACTCGACGAAGGTCGCGCGATATCGCCGCGACCACGCGCCCGCCACGAACACGAGCAGCGTCATGATCACGAATCGCGCGGTGATCATCGCACCCGCTTCCAGATGCTGCCGGCCGGCGCCTCGTAGATTTTCTCGAAGTGCGGATCCTCGAGCGGCGCATCGATTGCGATGATGAAGTCGGGCATGTCACCGGCTGGCACTGCATGCTGCCGCGGCAACTGCCCGTGCGCCACCGCGAGCATCCCCGCGTCATCCCATCGTCCGCGCGGCTTCACCAGCGCCACGCGCGCGTACTGCGGCAGCGTGCGCGATGCGTACTGCAAAAGCAGCAGCCCCGCTTCCGCGCGCTCCGGCGCGAGCCCCGAATGCGAGATGACGGTGCGCGGACGCGACACGCCGCCGCGCGCGACGAGCTCGCGCACTGACAGCGCGAGGAATCCGAGGGAGAAGAGGAAGATCGTAATGACGCGGGTCATCCGGTCCAGCCTTTGCGCGAGCGCGCTAACGATGAAGGATGAGAGATGAAGGATGAAAGATGAATCGCCGAAATTGTCATCTCTTCCGGCCCCTCATCCTCCATCGTTCATCCTTCATCCCTCATCCTTCATCGTTAGCGTTCTCGCGCAAATCACCATTCGAGCCCCCACTCGCGTACAACGTTGGATCTCGGATCAGTGCCGCGCCGCCCGCTTCTTCGGCACCGTCACGTAGTCCGTCTCGATGCGCCCGCGCTGTCCCGTCGCGATCGCGAAGTTGCGCTCGAGGATTCCGCGCCACTCGTTGACTTTCGCGATCTCGATCGGCGTCGGCTCCGTGCCGTCGGTGACCAGCACGAACAGCACGCGGAACAGCCGCTGGCTGAGTGCCGTCGACGGATTGCGCGCTCCTTCCGCGCCGGTGAGCTGATTGATCGTCACGTCGCGCCGCGTTCCCGTCACCGACACGCCCTCGGCCGGCCAATATTCATTCGGCAGCGCCGGGCTCGTATTCGAGATGTAGTACCACGGCGGCACTTCTTCCGGCGCCGCGAGTCCCATCAGATAAAGGTCCGTCCAGCTGTAGCCGTAGTTCGTCGCGTGCGCGACGTATCGTCCGCCTTCGAAGTTGAACGTCGCCCCGCCCATCACCGACGACTCGCCGTCCTCGAACACCTTGAATGCCGCCGGCGTCGACACGAAGCCGGCCGGATGCGCGCTGACCGGATTCAGCGAGCGCGTCGGCGCGCCGCCTTCGAGAATGCGGAAGAAGTAGAGCCAGCGATGTCCGAGCTCGTGCAGGATCACGTTCGACGCGTTCTTCGTCGTCGCGTTCCATCCGTACGTGAGCTGGTTCATGTGCAACAGCGCGGGCGCGCGCGGGATGGTCGTGCCGCGCACTGTCGACGGCGGCGCGATGCCGTCGACCGCGGGATTGCCGCCCGTCGAGTACGCGCCGGCGTAGAAGATGATGTCGGTGTAGAACGACTGGTACATCGCAATGCCGTCGTAGTCGTAGCTGCTCAAGCCGTACGTCTTCTGCATGCGGCCCCACACCGCGGCGGGATCGAACGTGCCGAGGACGAAGGGCTCGGTGATCGGGAGCTGCAGCTCGACGGAGGCGACCGACGACAGATCGGTCGCGATCTGTTTCTGCGGCACGTCGAACGTGACCGACGTCGTTGCGAAATCGATCGTGCGATTCGTCGACGGCTGCACCGACCATGCACGAAGGACGTCCGTCAGGCCTCCGTCAGGCGGCATCTGTGTCCCATAAAACTCGACCGTGTTCCCGCTGATCCTCGCCTCGGGGCCGTTGCTGTTGCTGCTGTTGGAGCCGAACGGGGTGATCGACCAGCCGTTGCGGTCGACGTCCAGCCACGCCTGCGACGTTCCGAGCTGCGCGACGTAGCGCAGCGACTGCCCGACGGGGATCGACGCGTAATTCACCGCCCCGTTCAGCGTGAAGCGCACCACGAAGAGATTGCTCTCACCGAGGCGCAGGACTTCCACGCGGCGGATGTCGTTCGCGTCGGTGAGCGTCGACGGCGACAGTCCGGCCACGAGATCGCCGCGCGAGTCGTCGATGAAGTTGAGCGAACGCGCCGCGGTCGCGGGATCGAAGCCGCGCGACACGATCGGCGTGCCCCAGCGGATGTCGCGCATCTCGCGATACGAGAACACGATCGATCCGTCCGGATGCAGCTCCGCCTGGACGTCGTAGCCGAACGAAACGCCGGTCGTGCTGCGCCAGGTGATGACGACGTTCGCGCCGTCGCGATTGACGAAGAGCAGCGGCAACGCGAGGCGCGACGGCTTGCGATTCGTGATCAAGAGCGGCGAGACCACGGCGTCGGGATAGATCGCCGCTTCCAGCGCATCGATCTGATACGCGCCCGACTCTTTCGGCGGAATGAGATGAATCCCGTTGAACGCGCTGATGTAAATCGTCGACACGGATTGGCCGAAGAGCTGCGGCAGCGTTCCGGTGATGTCGTAGCGGACATAGTTCGCCGGCGCGGGATTGTTCGTCGCGGCAAAATCGCGCAACGGCTCGCCCGTCGGCTCGACCCAGTGCAGCGCGACGCGCCGCACTTTGAATCCGCTGCCGCTCGGCTCGAGGACGAGCGACTGCCCTTGCAGATCGAACGGCCGATAGCCGGGAACGAGCTTGTCGTCGCGCTGGATGTAGAACGCGCCTTCGCGCGCCAGCACCGGCGTGTCGGCGTTCTCGATCCATCCGCGGCGCGCCTGATTGCGCTCGTGCAGCGCGCGCAGATACGCGTCATTCGACTCGCTCGTCGCGCAGACGAAAGGCTCCTCGGCGGTCGCAAATGGAGCGGCGGCAAGCAGGAACAGCGACAGCAGGATTCGCATGGGGTCCCCCGGTATTCAGCAAAAAACACGCATCAGGCGACGACCGTGCCGGAGGCTGGGCCAACCAGCGCAGCCGGCCGTGCCGGCATGATACGTCGCGTTGGCGTTACAGTACTGTCATGACCGCGGAGGATGTGGGCCGCCGTTACGGCGACTATGACATCGAGTCGTTCCTCGGAAAGGGCTCGATCGGCAAGGTCTACCTCGCGCGTCATCGCCGCATCGGCCGCCGCGTCGCGCTGAAAACCGTCCACCTCGAACAGAAATTCGAAGACGATGAAGACCGCACCGAGTTCTACAAACGCCTGCAGCGCGAAGCCGAGCTCTGCGCGCAAATGCAGCATCCCAACGTCGTCACGCTGTACGACGTCGGATACGAAGACGATTTCGTGTCGTATCTGGCCACCGAGTACATCGACGGCGAGTCGCTGCTCGCGCGACTGCGGCGGACGCGGCCGCTGCCGCTCGCCGAGGCGCTGGCAATCGCGTTCGATGTGCTGCGCGGCCTCGCGTACGCGCATTCGAAAGGGATCATCCATCGCGACATCAAGCCGGCGAACATCCTCCTGACCGCGGAAGGACAGGCGAAGATCGCCGACTTCGGCGTCGCGCGTCCGCTGAACTCGAGCCTGACGACGACGCGGTCGCTCGTCGGCACGCCGAACTACATGTCGCCGGAGCAGGTGAAGACGACGCCCGTCTCGCCACGCTCCGACCTCTTTTCCGCGGGCGTCGTGATCTTCGAGATGCTGACCGGCACCAAGCCGTTCGCGTCGCCCGACCTCAGCGGGATTCTGTACAACGTCGTGAACCTCGCGCCGGCGTTGGCGAACGAGATCAATCCCGAGGTGCCCAAGAGCGTCGGCATCGTCGTCGACAGGCTTTTGGCAAAGAAAGCGGAGGAGCGATACGAGAGCGCCGTCGAGGCACTGGCCGATCTCGACCGCGCGTCGCAGAACGCCGAGGAGATCCGGCCGGCGGCGGACATCGAGACCGTGTTCGTCGCCGACACCGTCGACACCACCACGAAGCATCGCCGGCCGGTTCCGGCGATCTGGTTCTGGGCGATCACACTCATCCTCGCGTTGAGCCTGACCGCGTCCGTCGTCGGATTGCGCAAACGCATCACCAAAACCGAAACGCCGACGGCAGTCCTCACGCGAGCGCAGGTCGAGGAAGCGATGGCCAAAGAGCGCGCGCTCGACGTCGCGCGCACATTGGCGCAATCCGGCCGATACGAGGACGCCTTGCGCAATTACGACGCCTACCTCCTGCGCTACCCACAGAGCATCGTCGCCCGCAATGAGCGCGACACCGCAGCGCGATTGTTCGAGGAATCGAAGCCGAAGGCGGAAATTACGAAAACCGCGCGCAAAGGAAAGCCGCAGGAGGCGGAAGCCGCGCCGCCCGTTCCGCCGAAGCCATCATCGCGATGGCAGCGATTTAAAAAATGGTTGCGCGGTAAATAGATTTCGCCAATTGCTCGCCTGGTCCTCGGCGACCCGCCCCTTTTTCCGAGTACGATCCCCGTATGTGGATGATTTATGGAGCCGCCGGCTACACCGGCGCGCTCATCGCCCGCGAGGCGGTGAAGCGCGGCGAACGTCCGATCCTCGCGGGACGCAGCGCGGAAAAGCTCGAGCCGCTCGCGCGTGAGCTCGGGCTCGAGACGCGCGTGTTCGACGTCGGCGCGCCCGACCTCTCCGGCGTCGAGCTGGTGCTGCATTGCGCGGGACCGTTCCTGCACACGAGCAAGTCGATGGTCGACGCGTGTCTCGCCGCCGGCGTGCACTACGTCGACATCACCGGCGAGATCGCGGTGTTCGAGCCGGTGCTGAAGCGCAATGACGAAGCCGTGCAGCGTGGCGTTACGCTCCTTCCCGGCGCGGGGTTCGACGTCGTGCCGACCGACTGCCTTGCGGCGATGCTGAAGGAACGCCTCCCCGACGCGACCGAGCTCTGGCTCGCGTGGCACGCCGGGAAAGACCACGCCAGCCGCGGCACCACGAAGACGATCATCGAAGGCCTCGGCACGGGTGGCGCCATTCGCAAAGACGGCCGCATCCAAGGCGTGCCGATGCTCTACGACGTGCGCGAGATTCCGTTCTCCGTCGGCAAGCGCATGTCGATGACGATCCCCTGGGGCGACGTCTCGACCGCGTATCACACCACCGGCATCCCGAACATCCGCGTCTACAAGTCGATGCCGCCGAAGCTGATCGCGAAACTGCGCCGCTTCGCGTGGCTCCTGCCGATCGCGCAGTTCAAGCCGATCAAGAAGTTTTTGCTGCGCCGCGCCGACCGCATTCAAGGGCCGGGAGAGAAGCTGCGCGAAGAAGGCCGCACGCATTTGTGGGGCCGCGTGACGAATGCGAAGGGCGACGAAGTGACGCTGACGATGACGGTGCGCGAGGGCTATCAGTTCACCGTACTCTCCACGCTCGCCGCCGTGCATCGGATTCTGAGCTCGCCGCGCAAGCCGGGCGCATTCACGCCGGCGAAATTGTTCGGCGCGGATTTCGTGAAGGGGATCGAGGGGACGGAGCTGACGTCGTGAAGCGGGTGATGTTCATTCTCGCTTTGACGTGGGCAAAGGAGACACCCTATTGGTACCGCTCCGGATTCTAAGGAAATGTAGCGACCGCTGCCCTCAGCGGTCGCGCGGCGCCAAGCGCCGCTGGCCGGCGAAGCCGGCGGTGCCGCTGAGGGCAGCGACACCCACAAAGCTTCTGACCAGCGCGCTCGTCGCGCTGTCGCTCGTCGCGTGCGCGACGACGACGGCCACTGTCGACCAGCGCATCGACCGCATCATCGCCGCGCATCCCGATAAGACGATCGGCGTCGCGTACTGCGAGCTTCGTGGAGGAGAGGCAATCCTGCCTGTCCAGGACAGGCGAGATCGCCCTTGCATCCTCCGCAACGAACGCGTCACCTTCCATGCCGCGAGCACGATGAAAGTGCCGGTGATGTTCGGTGTCATGCAGGCCGTCACGCACGGCGAGTTGCGGCTCGATCAGCCGGTGCGTGTGAAGAACGATTTCGTCAGCATCTTCGACGGCTCGCACTACGCGCTCGAGGCGCGCGAGGACTCCGATCCGCAGCTGTACGAGATGATCGGACGCGAGCTCCCGCTCGAAGAACTCGTGCGGCGGATGATCGACCGCAGCTCCAACCTCGCGACGAACATCGTCATCGAATTCATCGGCGCGCCGCGGATCATGGAGCTCATGAAATCGATCGGCGCGAACGACATTCGCGTTCTACGCGGCGTAGAAGACGACAAGGCGTATCACGCCGGCATGAACAACACGACGACCGCGCTCGACCTGATGCTGATCTTCCGCGCCCTCGGCGAACGCACGGTCATTTCGCGCGAAGCATCCGATCGCATGATCGAGATCCTGCTCGCGCAGGAGCACAACGACGGCATCCCCGCCGGCCTCCCGCCCGGCACGCGCGTCGCGCACAAGACCGGCTGGATCACCGGCATCACCCACGACGCCGGCATCGTGTTCCGCCCCGACGGATCGAAGTACGTGCTCGTCGTCCTCACGCGCGGCTTCAAGAGCGAGAAGCAGGCGAAGCGCGTCCAGGCGCGCATCGCCCGCGCGACGTGGTGAAACGTCATCCTGAGCCGGCGAAGCGCGGCGAAGGATCTCGAGCTGCGTAACCTGAGATCTTTCGTCGTCTTCGCGGCTCTGGATGACGCTATTTCACCTTGTATTTGCCGGGGTCGAAGTTGCGCACGTCGAACTCGAACACCGGCGATCCCTGCTGATAGACGTTGACGGAGATCTTCACGGACTTCGCCTTCAGCATGCGGTTGACGAAGCCGTTGTAGTCGCGGATGAAGATCGTCTCCGTGCTGTTGTCCTCCGGACCGTCGGCGCTGTAGCTGATCGACTGCCCGTCGTCGAAGCGCACCAGCGCCTTGCAGCCGCCCGAGAAGGAGTGGCAGGGGATCTGGCCCTTCTGAATATTGAAGAGGAGGTTCTTGCCGTAGCGCGGATGCGTGCGCAGCGTGAGCGTGCCGTGCTGCTCGCCCTGATACGGGAACGTGAACTCGACGGTGTTGGTGCTCTCAACGCTCGCCTCCGAGACCGTGCCCTTCGCCATCGTGTCCTGCGTTTGGTTGTACGTCCACTTCGATTCCGGCGCGGCCGGCTCGGTCGACGTTGCCGGCGTCGTCTTCGTGCCGAACGTCACTGTCGAAGTCGAAGTCGACGAAGTTCGCGAGCTCGACACGCCGTTGAAGACGAGACTCCCGATCAGTCCGATCAGGACGAGCACCGCCAACACGATGCAGCCGATCTTCAGGCACCCCGTTTTCTTCGGAGGCGGAGGTAGTGGAGCAGTCGGAGGCGCGTACGCCCGCATCGCAATCGGGGCGCCGCAATTCGGGCAGGTCGGAGCTTGATCAGAGACCTGTTGCTTGCATTCCGGACATTGAATCATCGCCATCTGTCGATCCTCTCGCAAAATCGAAGTCTGGTGAGAGTGCGAAATTCTCGCCTGCGCGCCGCGGCGATCACGACTAACATTTCGGTGACGCGAACTTGAAGCCTCCATCCCGCCTGCCGTACGTCCTCGCCGCCGCGATGCTCGTGGCAATCGTGTTTCTCACGAAAAGCGCGACTCCGCATCCGTCTCCGACGCCGCCCGGCGCGTTTTCTTTCGCCGCCCTCGGCGACGCGCCGTACTACATCACCGAGGATCTGCAGTTCCGCGTCCTCATGCGCGAGCTCGATGCGACGGACCTCGCCTTCACGATTCACGTCGGCGACATCTTCTGGCATCCGTGCAGCGACGCGATGTATCAGAAGGTGAAGCAGCGCTTCGATCACCTCCGCGCGCCGGTCGTCTACACGCCGGGCGACAACGAATGGACGGACTGCTGGCAGCGCGGCTCGGGCGCGTATCGGCCGCTGGAGCGGCTCGCGCGCATCCGTCAAATTTTCTACAGCGGACGACCGAGGATCGCGGTGGTGCGGCAGCAGCGCTTCGTGGAAAACGCGCGCTGGCAGCACGACGGCGTGACGTTCGCGACGGTCGATCTCGTGGGCAGCAGAAACGCGATGAGACCGTTTCCCGGACGCACGGCCGCCGACGACGCCGCGGCCGCGGAGCGCACGAACGCGGACATCGAGTGGATGCATGCGGCGTTCGCCGATCAAAACGCCCGCGCCGTCGTGATCGCGTTTCACGCGAGTCCGCCGTTCGAGGACGCGCCCGGTCATCGCAACCCCTTCGAGCCGTTTCTCGCCGCACTCGAAGAAGAAGTCGCGCGCTTCAAGAAACCGGTGCTGCTGATCCACGGCGACGGTCACGAATACACCGTCGACTCGCCGGTCATCAGCCGTCACACCCTCCCGAATTTCACGCGCCTCGAAGTGCCGGGATCGCCCGACGTCGGATGGGTGCGCGTGTTCGTGAAGCCGGGCACCACGACCACGTTTGCATTCGAGAAGCATGTCGTGCCACGCTGGAAGTACTGGTGAGCTTCGCCGATGGCGGCTGCGCTGATGGCCGTTCGGGTACTGGGTGCTGGGTGCTGGGTGCTGGGTTACTCAGCACTCAGCACTCAGCACCCGAACGGCCATCCGCGCAGCCGCCATCAGGCAAAGCCAGAAAAACTATGCCCCTCTCCCGATTTCACCCCGTCATCCAACGCTGGTTCTCGGAGACCCTCGGCGAGCCGACGCCCGCGCAGCGGCAGGGGTGGGCGGCGATTCGCGAGCGCAAGCACGCGCTGATCGCGGCGCCGACCGGCTCCGGAAAAACGCTCGCGGCGTTTCTCACCGCGCTCGACGATCTCTTCGTCGAAAGCCTGCAGGCACCGCTGCCCGACGAAGTGCGCGTCGTCTATGTCTCGCCGCTGAAGGCGCTGAGCGCGGACATTCACAAGAATCTCGCCGAGCCGCGCAAAGGAATCCGGCGCATCGCCGAAGAAATGGGACTCGATGCGCCGCGCATTACCGCGGCCGTGCGCACGGGCGATACGACGCAATCCGAGCGCGCGGCGATGCTGCGCACGCCCCCGCACATCCTCGTCACCACGCCCGAGTCGCTCTACCTATTGTTGACCGCGGAGAAAACGCGGCAAATGCTGCGCACCGCGCGGACGGTGATCGTCGACGAGATTCACGCCGTGATCGGCACGCGCCGCGGCGCGCACCTCGCGATCACGCTGGAGCGATTGCAGCAGGTCGCGGAGTCGCCGCTGCTGCGACTTGGATTGTCGGCGACGCAGAAGCCAATCGAGGATGTGGCGAAGTATTTAGTAGGCGCGACCCCTCATCCGCCCTTCGGGCACCTTCTCCCCGCAAGCGGGGAGAAGGGCAACTTGGGAGCAGCGTCGTTTGTGGCCCCTCGCCCCGCTTGCGGGGAGAGGGTGGCCGAAGGCCGGGTGAGGGGCGTCGTCATCGTCGACGAAGGCCATCGCCGCGCGATGGATCTCGCGATCGAGGTCCCGCGCTCCGCGCTCGAGCCGGTGATGGCGCACGAAGTGTGGGAAGAGTATTTCGATCGCATCACCGCGCTCATTCACGAACATCGCACGACGCTCGTGTTCGTGAACACACGCCGCATGGCCGAGCGCGTCGCGCGCCATCTCAGCGATCGCCTCGGCGAAGACGCCGTCACGGCGCATCACGGCAGCCTGTCGAAAGAGAAACGCCTCGACGCCGAGACGCGCCTCAAGAACGGACAGCTGAAGGCGCTCGTGGCGACGGCGTCGCTGGAGCTCGGCATCGACATCGGTTACGTCGATCTCGTCTGCCAGATCGGATCGCCGCATCGCATCGCGACCTTGCTGCAACGCGTCGGACGCTCGGGTCACACCGTGTCCGGCACACCGAAGGGACGCGTGTTTCCGGTGTCGCGCGACGATCTCGTCGAATGCGTCGCGCTGATGCGCGCGATCAAAGAGGGGGAGCTCGATCGCATCGTCGCGCACGAAACGCCGCTCGACGTGCTCGCGCAGCAGATCGTCGCGGAGTCGGCGTGTGCGGACTACACCGAAGACGAGATGTTCGCGCTGATGCGCCGCGCGTGGCCCTATCGCGATCTCGCGCGCAAAGACTTCGACGATGTGCTGAAGATGGTGGCGGACGGATTCGCGACGAAGCGCGGACGCCGCGGAGCGCTCGTGCATCGCGACGAAGTGAACGCCGAAGTACGCGGACGAAGAGGATCGCGCATGCTCGCGATCACGAGCGGCGGAGCGATCCCCGAGGTTGCGGACTATCGCGTGATCCTCGAGGGAGAGGACACGTTCATCGGCACGCTGAACGAAGACTTCGCGATCGAGAGCAACGCCGGCGACATTTTCCAGCTCGGCAACGCGTCGTGGCTGATCCTGCAGGTAACGAGCGGCACGGTGCGTGTCGCCGACGCGAAAGGCGCGCCGCCGACGATCCCGTTCTGGCTCGGCGAAGCGCCCGCGCGCAGCGACGAACTGTCGCGCGCGGTAAGCGAATTGCGCGTCAATCATTCAACACTGGTCGACGACGGCATTCCCGAAGTTGCCGCAACAGAGATCACCAACTACTTCGCCGAGTCCCAACGCATTCTCGGCGAATTACCGACGCAGGACACGCTCATCGCCGAGCGTTTCTTCGACGAGTCGGGCGGCATGCAGCTCGTCATTCATTCGACGTTCGGCAGCCGCATCAACCGCGCGTGGGGACTCGCGCTGCGCAAGCGATTCTGCCGGCAGTTCAACTTCGAGCTGCAAGCGGCGGCAACGGAAGACGCAATCCTGCTCTCGCTCGGCCCGCAACATTCGTTTCCGCTCGCCGACGTCTTCCGCTATCTGCATCCGGCCACCGCGCGCGATGTGCTCGTGCAGGCGATGTTCGACGCGCCGGTGTTTCAGACGCGCTGGCGCTGGAACACGACGATCTCGCTGGCCATCCCGCGCAATCGCCACGGACGCAAGATTCCGCCGCAGCTGCAACGCGCGATGGCCGACGATCTGATGGCCGCTGTGTTCCCTGATGCAGCCGCGTGTTTCGAGAACATCGCCGGCGATCGGCAGATCCCCGATCATCCGCTCGTCAATCAAACGGTGCGCGACTGCCTCGAAGAGGCGATGGACTTCGACGGACTCGCGAGCGTGCTGACGCGCATTCACGACGGCACGATCCGCTGCATCGCGCGCGACACGCCCGAGCCGTCGCCGCTCGCGCACGCGATCCTCACCGCCGCGCCGTACGCATTCCTCGACGACGCGCCGCTCGAAGAGCGCCGCACGCAGGCCGTCTACACGCGACGTGCATCGGGCTCCGACGACGTCGGCAAGCTCGATCTCGCGGCGATTGAGCGCGTGCGCGACGAAGAGAGTCCCGATCCGCGTGACGCCGACGAATTGCATGACGCGCTGCTCACCGCGTCGTTCCTCACGGACGACGAAGCGTCGCAACTTCCGCGCGAGCTGTTCGACACGCTCATCGCATCGCGACGCGCGACGCCCCTCGTCATCCCGAGCGTAGCGAGGGACCTGGGCGGGCGGGGCGCGTTGCACGAGCCTCGTGGTCCGGATTCCTCGGTCACGCTCGGGATGACACTCTGGATCACCGCCGAGCGCCTCCCCGAATTGCTCGCCGTCCATCCATCGCTCACCGCGCCGATCAACGCGCCCGCATCGCGCAATCGCGCGTGGACGCGCGAAGAGGCGCTCGTCGAGTTGATCCGCGGACGGATGACGCTCACCGGTCCGACGACCGCCCGCGCGCTCGCAGCTTCGCTTGCGATCGAAGAACGCGACGCCGATCAGGCGCTGCTCGCCCTCGAATCGGAAGGCGCGGTCCTGCGCGGCTCGTTCGAGTCTCGCGAGTTGGAATGGTGCGATCGCCGGTTGCTCGCGCGCATCCATCGCTACACGCTCAATCGCCTCCGCGCGGAGATCGAGCCGGTCACGGCGACCGACTTCATGCGCTTCCTCTTTCAATGGCAGCACGCGACTCCGTCGTCGCGTCTCGCCGGCATCGACGGATTGCAGGAAGTGATCGCGCAACTCGACGGCTTCGAAGTCGCCGCGAGCGCGTGGGAGCGCAACGTCCTCCCGCTCCGCGTCGCCAACTACGAGCCCTCGATGCTGGACATGCTCTGCCTCGGCGGCGAAGTCCGTTGGGCACGCCTCTCCTCCGCTCCAACGTCGCTCGTCTCAGCCACTCCCATCGCCCTTTGGACTGCCACGCCGCCCTGGACCGCGGCGGCTACGCCGGCGCTCTCCGAAGACGCACAACGTATCCTCGAAATCCTCCGCACCCGCGGCGCGTCCTTCGCGCGCGATCTCGGCTCGCACGAAGCCCTCGGCGAGCTCGTCTCGGCCGGTCTCATCACCTCCGACGGCTTCGCCGGACTCCGCGCCCTCATCTCCTCGAATGGAGTGGTGCGCGCCGGAGGCGCGCACCACTCCATCGCAGGACGTTGGTCGTTGGTGGAAGCAACAGAACAGATCGACGTCGAGGCGCAGGCACGCGTGCTTCTGCGCCGCTACGGCATCGTCTTCCGCCGCCTCGCCGTGCGCGAGGCGAACGCCGCTCCGTGGCGCGAGCTCGCGCGCGTGTACCGGCGCATGGAAGCGCGCGGCGAGATTCGCGGCGGACGGTTCGTCACCGGCATGTCGGGCGAACAGTTCGCGCTGCCGGAGGCAGTCGAGAGAATGCGCGAGGTGCGGCGCACGCAGCACGACCAAATCCTGCACGTCATCAGCGCCGCCGACCCGCTCAACCTAACCGGCATTCTCACCAGCGGCGAGCGCGTGCGCGCCGTCGCCGGAACGCGCATCGCCTACCGCGACGGCGTCGCGGTGTCGGTCATGGAAGGCGACTACCTCCGCCCGCTCGACGACAGCGGCAGCGACCTCACCGTCGCCGCAGCGCTGGCCGGGCGGCGGGTGGCGGTGGGCAGCGGGTTCGTGGGGAGAGTCTCTTAGTCTCCGAATCGCCTAGTCTCCCAGGGAAGCTCTGAACAAGTCAGGATGTCCGTCATCCTGAGCCGCGAAGACGGCGAAGGATCTCGAAATACGAAACGTTTGCGTCGATCGAGATCCTTCGTCGCGCTTCGCCGACTCAGGATGACGAGTTGTTCAGAGCTTCCCTGGAGGTCCGCGGGGTGTGCGGGTCTATGAGACCAGGAGACCAGGAAACCAGGAGACTGTTAACCCTCCACCCCACCCCGCGTAACTAGCGGTCGTAGAAAACGTACACAGGAGCTACGAATGACCGCTATCTTTCTCCGTCGCATCATGATTTTGATCTTCGCCGCGCTGCCCGTCTTCGCGCAGCAGCCGACGACCACCAACCCGGCGTCCGCACCGTCGTCGCCGTCCGCACCGCCTGTCCTGCCCGCGCCGACCGCGCTTCCGATGGTCGACAGCGCCAACACGCGCGCGCAGTTGCAGGAAGTGCTGAACAGCCTTCCCCCGCAAGTCGGCAAGACGCTGAAGCTCGATCCGACGCTCTGGTCGAACCAGGCCTACCTCGCGAACTATCCCGCGCTGGCGTCGTTCATCGGCGCGCACCCCGAGGTGCCGCACAGCCCCGCGTATTACCTCGAGGACGTCTGGATTCCGAGCGATCCGGCCCCGACGACGTCGGGATTCCGCATGTGGAACCAGCTGCTCGAAACGATCTCGATCTTCGGCGGCTTCGTGTTCTTCGGCGGGATCCTGATGTGGCTGATCCGCACGATCGTCGACCATCGCCGCTGGAACCGCCTCACGCGCACGCAGGCCGAGGTCCACAACAAACTGCTGGATCGCTTCGCGTCGAATGAAGACCTGCTGAAATACGTCAGCACGCCGGCGGGACAGCGCTTCCTGGAGTCCGCGCCGATTCAGCTCGATCCGGGGCCGCGCTCGCTCGCGTCGCCGGCGGGCCGCGTGCTTTGGTCCGTGCAGGTCGGCATCGTGCTCGCCGCGGCGGGAATCGGATTCAACATCATCAGCTGGTCCGCCGTCGATAAAGACGTCGCGCAGCCGCTGGCAGCGATGGGCATCCTCGGCATCGCCATCGGCATGGGCTTCATCGTCGCCGCCGCGGCGTCCTTCGTCCTGTCGCGCCGGCTCGGATTGTGGCAAGCTCCCGCAATGGGGAGTCAGGCCAGCGACTAATGCGAATCAGCGTGGACGCAATCATGGGCGGCGCGCTCACGGAAGTCGGCGATCGTGCGGGCGCGGAGGCTCGCACGATCGTGCTGATGGACGAAGAGACATTCCGCGCGTTTTACGACCGCACCGCGCGCAGCGTGTGGGCCTATCTCGCGCGGATGACCAACGACCGCCAATTGGCCGACGATTTACTGCAGGAGACGTATTACAAGTTCTATCGCGCCGGTGCGCATTATGAAAATGAGACGCACCGGCGCAATGCGCTCTTCTGCATCGCCACGAACCTCGCGCGCGATGCTTCGCGGCGCCGGCGGCACGTCGAACTCGTTCCATTGCCGGAGCATGACGAATTCACGGCCGACGATCACACGGCCAGCCGCGCCGCCAATCGCACCGACCTCGCGCGCGCCATGGAGCGATTGAACCCGCGGCAGCGCGAAATGCTCTGGCTCGCCTACGCACAAGGCGCGTCGCACGAAGAGATCGCGCAAATCCTCGGCGTAAAAGCCGCAAGCATCAAACAGCTGTTGTTCCGCGCGCGGCGCAAACTAGCCGCGCTCCTCCGCAGGAGTCACGCATGACCTGCCCCCGCGAATCCGAAATTCTCGATGCCCTGATGACCGCCCGCTGGCCGGAAGCCTGCGAAGACGAATTGCGCGCGCACGCACAGTCGTGCGCATTGTGCGCCGACCTCGTGCTCGTCGCGACCGCCATTACGAACGACGTGCCGGAGGCGCACGTTCCCACCTCCGGCGTCGCCTGGTGGCGCATGCAGCGCCGCGACCGCGAAGAAGCCGCGCGCGCGGCGTCACGCACCATTACGATCGTGCAGGCGTCGTCGATCCTCGCCGCCATAGCCGTCGTGCTCACCATTCTCGGCGGCGTCTCCGCAATGAGCGAATCGTGGCGCAACGGAATCGCGCATGGGTTGCAGCTGCTCAACAGCCTCCCGCAATGGGGCTTACCGCTGCTCCTGACGCTGGCGCTCGTCCTCGCGGCCGCGCCGGTCGCGTTGTATTTCGCGGTGCGAGATTGATGGCGGATGGCAGATGGCCAAGATCGTTTTTGCCATCCGCCATCCGCCATCCGCCATCCGGTCGTTACTGCCTCACCTCCAACGCATCCCGTTCTGACGGCTGTACGCGCGCCTTCGCCGTGCCCGCTAATGCCCGAATGGACTCGCGATTGAACGCCGGTAAATCGTCGGGCTTGCGGCTGCTGACCCAATTTCCGTCGCGAATGACTTCCTGATCCTTCCAGTTCGCGCCGGCATTGCGCATATCGTCCTCGAGCGTCGGCCAGGTCGTGATCGTGCGGCCTTTGACGAGGCCGGCAGAAATCAAAATCCATCCGCCGTGACAGATGACGAAAACCGGTTTGTTCGCGCGATCGATGTCCTGCATGAATTCCTGCGCCTTTTTCACAATGCGCAGCGCGTCGCCATTGATCACGCCGCCGGGCAGCAGCACCGCATCGAAATCCTGCGCGTCCGCGCGGTTCAATGACAGCTCCACGTCGAATTTGTCGGCTTTGTCGTGGTGCTTGAAGCCCTGCACCTTGTCATCCATGTTCGAGATCAGGATGCATTTCGCGCCGGCTTTCTCCAGCGCCTCGCGCGGACTCGTCATTTCGATCTGCTCGAAGCCGTCGGTAACCAGGATCGCCACACGTTTTCCCTCGAGTTCGTCACTCATTGATGACCTCCGGAATGCTGTGCGCTGCAAATTCCGGTCACTCGGCTGTTTGATCGAGAGCCGGAAGCCAGGCGATCGCAACACTTTTCCGGGGCCATCAGTCCTCCTTCTCCGCGACCTCCCGCAGGAGGCCGTCGCTGATGTCGTAAATCCAGCCGTGGATCGACAGCGCCTGCCCGCGCGCCAACGCGTCGCGGACGATCGACGTCTTCTTGACGTTCGCCACCTGTTCCAGGACGTTGAGCTCGCACAATCGGCTGTGCCGCGACACTTCGTCGCTCAGCGCGTCCACGTCCGCCGCTCGTTTCCAGCGCACGTCCTGTACATGCCGGAGCCAGTTGTCGATCAGCCCCAGCTTGTCATCGCGTAATGCGGCGAGCACGCCGCCGCAGCCGTAATGGCCGCAGACAATGACGTGCTCGACCCGCAGGACGTCGACGGCAAACTGGATCGTCGACAGGCAATTGAGGTCCGTGTGTACGACGACGTTCGCGACATTGCGATGCACGAACATGTCGCCTGGCAACAAACCGACGATCTGGTTCGCGGGGACCCGGCTGTCCGAACAGCCGATCCACAAATAGCGCGGCGACTGTTGCTGCGCCAGACGCGTAAAGAACGCCGGATCCTGCCGGCTCATCTCCTCGGCCCAGGCGCGGTTGTTGGCAAAAAGATTTTCGAGAGCACGCATGCGCGCGACACTCTATCCGAAGGATTCGGGCGAAAAAGAAAAAGGCGGCTTGGAAGCCGCCCCTACGAGCCCACCACTGCGCCGGGTCTAAGCCATTCGGCATGCTGCGAACCCGGTTTGGCTCTAGAGCAATCGGCGTTCCAACCTGCACAAGAGAGAGTGCAGGCCGCCCGGCGTCCAAAAAATCGGATTCCCCGTTCAGATTTCAGACAACGACGAATCAATGACGCGCAGAGCGGCGACGCGGAATGGCCGTGCAGACATCCGACTCCGGATGCAGCGCCGTTTCGATCCGGTCGTCTTCGGTCGCGCCGGCGAGAAACGGAGTCTCGTCGTACGCCGTGTTCACCAGTGCCATGTTCGCGGCCGTCGTGTAGTCGGCGAAGAGCGGCGCAACGTCGCTCGTGCCCTCGCCGTTGATGTCCAGCATCTTCACGGGCGAGGAACAGCCGAGGTCGAAGGAAGAGAACGACACAAACCGCATCTCGGGATTCCTGTCGGTGCGGAAGTAGATCGTTCCGTCCGCGGGGTCGTAGACCACGGTCCAACGCGTGTAATCCGGCTGATGGACCGAGTCGAGAATCGCGAACGCCCGTTCGACGGCATCGGCGGAAGCGGAGGTCGTGCGCATGAGCGAGGCCGCGCGCGCAAGACGTTCGAGCGAGCCGATTCCGGAGGGCACGGACGCGTGTCCGCCAAAGCCTGTGATCGTGCGCAAGTAGGCGATCGATTCGTCGCAGGTATTGTTCGTCAGTACAGCGACGGGAAGCGCGCTGTCCTGGTGCGTGACGAGCTGGCCCGAAAGATATTCGAGTGTGAGCGCGCGTCCGCTGCGGTCCGCAATCAGATAATGCAAACCCTTTCCGCCCTGGGCAATGCGGATCTGTTGTGCGTGCGCTACCACGTCGTCGATCGTCGCGGAGACGTCGAGCTGGTACTGGATCCAGTCGAGGATGCCGGTCGATGGACGACTGTCGACCGCCGGATATTGCGTGACATCCAAGCCCATCAGCGCAATGACCAGCCCCGCCTCGTTCATCCCACCGGTCGGAAACTCGCGCCCATATTGATTCAGCGTGATCGACGCGTATTGCGACATCCAATGAACGGGTCGGCCGGTCAGTGATTGTTTCGTGACCCAGCGCTTGTTGACCATCACCATGCCGATGCCGGTATCCCAGTCGTAATTTGCGCCGAATACGGCGTGCCCATTCACGTTCATGCAGAACGTCGTGCAGGCCACGACAGGCGCCGCGACGGCGAGGAGCGCCGCCAGAAAGAGACCACGCATCGCACCGCAGATTACTCGTGTGGCAGGCAACGGGCGCGGTTTCGACACGAACGGCGTCGCGGGCGCAACGAGCGGTCTAGAATGCGGCGCCGTGACCATCGACGAAGTAATCGCCGCGCTCTATGCATCGTGCTCGTTCGCGGCGGGCGAGCGTCCCGACTGGAACAAGCAGCGCGAGATCCTCGCGCCGAACGCGCGCATGGTCCGCGTCAATGACAACGGCGTCTTCGAATTCACGCCGCGGACATTTCGCGAGAATCTCGAGCAGATGATCGACTCCGGCTCGCTGCCCAGCTTCTGCGAGCACGAGCTGCGGCACGAGACCCAGGAATTCGGCGACATCGCGCACGTCCTCAGCGTTTACGAAACCCGCATGACCGCCGAGAGCGACGTGATCGACCACGGCGTCAAGAGCATTCAATTGTTTCTGAAGGACGGGCGGTGGTGGATCAGCGCGATGATTTGGCGGCGAGGGTTTTCAGGCGGGGACTCATGAGAGCGCGCCAGCCTCGTCCGGCGTGAGACGCGGGCTCGAAAGAAGGTGTGACCAGCATGGATGTCGAGCGCGTGTTCGAGCGGTACCTAACCTGAAGTGGGGGCGGACCGGACGTGAGCCGGCTTGTAGGTGCGGCATATCGCTTGCGTAAGGAACCGCGTCTAACCATCAGTATTGACTCGAGGCGGTTCCAAAACGCGTCATGACTTACGCGGACGGATCGGTTCTGCAATTCGGCGCTTTTCATCTCGCGCACGGCGTCGAGCTGTTGTATCGCGGCGACGTCGTCGTGCCGCTCGAGCCTCGCGCCGTGCGCGTGCTGCGCTATCTCGTCGAGCACAATGACCGTGTGCTCTCGAAGGAAGAGCTGCTGGAGGAAGTGTGGTCCGACGTCTTCACCACGGACGGCGTGCTGAAGAAAGCGGTCTCGCAGATCCGGCGCACGATCGGCGACGATGCGGAGCAGTCGCGCTTCATCGCCACGTATCACGGCCGCGGCTATCGATTCATCGCTCCGGTGACACGAGTTGGCGCCGCGACGCCAAAAATTGTCAGAACGCCGGTCTCGGAGCTCGTTCCGAACCTGGTGCCCAACTACGACCAGCTCGCCGCGCGCGACGCGGAGTTGCTCACGCTGCGCGCCGAATTTCTCAGTGCGCTGGAAGGGGCGCCCCGGCCTGTCGTGATCACGGGCGAGCCGGGCATCGGCAAGACGCAGCTGGTGCGGCATTTCCGGCGATGGTCGGTGCAGCAGGGTGCGATTTCGCTATACGGCCGCTTCTTCGACTATCGCGGCGCGCGCCTCGCGCCGTACGAGCTGTTCATCGATCTGCTGCGCACCGCGGTGATCAACGGCAGGCCGCCCGACGGCACACCGCTGCGCGATTCGATTGAAGCAGCATGCGGCGTGCGGTTGCCGGCGGAGCTGTTCGAATCCAATCGCAGTGATGCGGTTGGCGGCAACGCCGGCGATCAATTCCGTTTCATCGTTCCGATCTGCCGCGCGTGGCTCGCGTTGAGCCGGCGGCAGCCGCTCGTCATCGCGCTCGACGATCTGCAGTGGGCCGATCCCGCCAGTCTCGACGTTCTCGGTTGTCTGATGCGAATGATCGAGAGCGAGCCGCTGATGCTCATCGCCATCATTCGCAGCAACGAAGCGGAGACCGGGGATCATCGCGCGCGCACGTGGCTCGCCGAGCAGGCGGCGCGCCGGACGTACACGACGCTGCGCCTGCAGCGGCTCGCCGAGGGTGATTGCCGCGAGATGATCGGCAAGGTCTTCGGCGTCCGGCGGCGCGGCGAAGTACCGCGCAACGACGTCGAGACGTTGTATGGACTCACCGGCGGCAATCCGTACTTCCTGGTCGAGACGCTGCGGCATCTCGTCGCCGTCGGAGCGATCGCGCCGGACGACGTCTCGCAATGCTGGCGATGGAACGGAGTGCGCGATCTGTCGCTGCCGGAGACGATCCTCACCGCCGCGCGCGCGAAGGTCGGTCGCCTTCCCGAGCGCGTGCGGGAGATGCTCGAGCACGCGTCGGTGATCGGCGAAGAGTTCCACGTCGCGACGCTCTGCGCGATCAACGGCGCGAGCGCCGCGGACGTCGAGGACGTGCTGAGTGAAGGTGTCCGCCTCGGCGTACTGTCGATTCAGGGTCTCAGTCCCGGAGAGGATTGCCGATTCCACCATTCGATCCTGCGTCACGTCGTGTACGACGCGATTCCGCCGCGCCGCCGGCGCGAGCTGCATGCGCGCGCGGCCGCGGCGCTGGAGGCGGTGTACGGCGCGGAGAGCGAGCGCGTGGCCGAGGCGCTGGCGGCGCATTTTTCGGCGGCGGGAGATCAGCGGCGCGCGTTCGACGCCGGCATGCGCGCATGGCGCGCGGCGAGCAGCCGCTCGGAATGGCGCAAGGCGGTTGCGCTCATCGAGCGCGTCGAATTGACGTCTCGTTTTCTCACGCTGACCACCGGCGAGTCGCTCGACGTGCTGCTGGCCCTCGGCGAATCGTTTCGTGAGGCCGGGCGGATCCGCGAGTCAGCGACGGTCCTCGATCGCGCCGTCGCGATCGCCGTGGAGGACATGCAATCTTGCCTGGCGGGACAGGCCCACCTCGGTCACGCGCTCTTCCTGCGCGGCCTCACCGAATTCGCGCTGAGCGATTACACGGCTGCCCGAGCGTCGTTGACCCAAGCGCTCGATTTCTTTCTCGATCGCGAGAGCGGTCCGGCAATCCCGCGCACGCTCGTGCATCTCGCGGCCGTCGAGGCGGCGACCGGCAATTACGCTCGTGCGGCATCGCTGATCGAGGATCTCCACGCCGCCCAACCCGCCGCCGAGCTTGCGGCGCTCGCCGACGGCATCATGGGCTGGTCGCTCGCGCTGCGCGGCGAGTATGAACAAGGCGCGGTGCACCTCACGCGTGCGCTCGACTATCACGATCGCACGGGAGCCATCCGCGAGCGCGCGCAGCTGCTGCGCCGATTGCACTGGACGCATCTCTCGCGCGGCGACTACGACAAGGCAATCGAGCTCGCGATCCGCGCGCGCACGGACTCGGCGACGGTCGGCGACGCGAACGGCGAAGCAAAAGCGAACATGGGCATCGGCCAGGCGCACCTCGCGCAGCACGAGCACGGCGAGGCGATCTCGTTCCTCACGCGCGCGATCGCTCAACTGAAGACGGTCGGCGACGCGCATTGCGAGGCCGAATGTCTCTGGCTCCTCGGCCGCGCGCGCTGCGAAATGGGCGCACTCAACGAGTCGGCGCAACTTCTCGATCGCGCGCTGACGATGATCCGCGAGATCGGCGACCGCGACGACGAGTTCCGCATCCTCACCGACATGGCGCGACTGAAGATCGCGCGCGGCGACTACGACGCTGCACGCGAGCGTGCGCTCGCCGCGCGCGACATCGCGTCCTCGCTGAAGAACCGGCAGGGCGTGGAAGAAGCGGAGGCCGAGTTGGCGCGCTGTGACTTGGTAGGCGCGTAAGGAGTTACGCGGTTGCGCAGATCTCGAATCGAATGACCGCCCCTCACCCGGCCCATCGCTCGCTCAGGGCCACCCTCTCCCCGCAAGCGGGGCGAGGGGCAACAACACGAATATCGAGATTTGTGGCCCTTCGCCCGCTTGCGGGGAGCAGGTGTCGCGAAGCGACGGATGAGGGGCGCGTCATTGCAACGTAGTCGCGCGGCAACGTTTCTGCCGCGCAACCTGCGTAACCGTCCACCCGCCGTCACCAAAGGGTCACCCAATCGTCAGGAGCTTTCGCGACGCGCGCCCTAACTTCCTCTTTGTGCGAACGCTCAGAGCTGCCTCTCTCATCTTCATCGCATTCGCTTTGTCGGTCAGCGCGCAGATCGCCGTCTCCGGCGACGCATTTCCGCCGAGGCTGCGCGAGGCGATGGCGCATGTCGACGCGCGGCGGTATCACGTCGTGCCGCAACCGGTGGCCGGCGAGAGCCGGCTGACGGGATTCGACCGGCTGCAGCGCGACTCTCCCGGCGCGCGGAGCGTGCAGGCGGATGTTCGGGCGGCGATTCCTCTGATCATTCAGGGAACCGGGATCCCGTGGATTCCGGGATCGGGCAATCGGCTGACGCAGGGAGCGGCCATGGGTCCGAACGACGTCATCGCGATCGCTGCCAATTTCACGGCGCAGTACAGCGATCTTCTGGGCATCGCGGCCGAGGATCTCGTCGCCGACCGGCATACGCTCGCGCACTTCGGCGAGAACAACCGCTATTGGTCGCTGCGCCTGCATCAAGTCGTGCGCGGTAAGGAATTCGGGATCGTGCCGGTGCGCGACGCGTATGTCTTCTTCCGGGTCAGTCACGGCAATCTGATCCAGTTCGGCAATTTCCTGGCAGTTCCGCCGCGTGCTCTGTCGTTCAGCGACGTCATCAGCCGCGCCGATGCCGTGCAGAAGGTGCTCGCGCTGACCGAGGATCTCGCACACGTGAAGGTCGCCGACGCCGCACTCGACCTCGGGCAAACGGATCGCAGTCTCGAGGTCGTCCTGGTCAACGCTCCGAACGGCACGATCGGGCATCAACTCGTCCGCGCGTTCATCGTCAGCGGCGAAGACTATGAGGCCGAGGTTTGGATCGACGCGCACAGCGGCGACGTGGTGAACGTCCTCGATCGGGCCGAAGACGTCAATGGCACCGTGCGCGGCGGCATCTATCCCAACACCAACACCGCGGCAACGGAAGAGCTGCGCGCGCTGCCGTTCATCCAGGTCACGAACAACGGACCGAAGGTCGCGAATGCCTCGGGCGTGTACGACTACACGGGCTCACTGGCCACGGCATCCCTGTTCGGTCCATACGTCAAGATCGTCGACAACAACTGCGGCACCGGTACGACTTCGGTCTCGACGTCGTTGCCGCCGGGCGATCTGACGTTCGGAGGCGGCGGCGGCAGCGGCCTGGGCACCGATTGCGTGACGCCGGGCCTCGGCGGCGACGGGAACACGCACGCCGCGCGCACGACGTTCTATCACCTCAATCTCATCCAGGAGAAAGCGCGGAAGTACATCGACTTCGAACCGTGGCTCACCGCTCAGCTGAAGGCGAACGTCAACAAGACGACGAAGCCGTGCAATGCGGGATGGTCGGGGTCGGAGCTCAACTTCTACGCCAGCGTCTTCGCCGGACCTGGCGGCTACGACTGTACCAATAGCGGCGAGATCGCCGCGGTCCTTCTGCACGAGTTCGGACACGGCCTCGATCAGATGACCAACGGCATTCCCGACGCCAGCAGCGCCGAAGCGTACGCCGACACGATGGCGTTTCTGCAGACTCACGACTCGTGCGTGGGCCCGGGCTTCACGCCGGGACATGTCTGCCAGGACGACTGCGGCGCGTGCACCGCTCTGCGCAACGTGTTTCACACGATCAAGCTGAAGCCGTCGAACATCGCGTCGTCTCCGGTCAACTGCACGAGCGATTTGCACTGGTTCGACGGCATGGATCTCGTCCGTGACTGCCCGTTTTCCGGCGGCGGCGGGGTGATGGGTTACGAGCCGCACTGTGAATCCATGATCGCTTCGGGCGCGGTATGGGACATGGCCCAGGCTCTCGTCGCGAAGTACGGCGACGGCGCGGGATGGGCGCTCGCCGATCGCCTCTGGTACGAGTCGGTCTATGACACGGGGAGCGCATATCAGCTCGTGTCCGGCGGGCCGTGCAATCAAAACGCGAACGTCAATGGCTGCAGTCCCGACAACTGGTACACCGTGATGCTGGCAGTCGACGACGACAACGGCAATCTCGGCGACGGCACGCCCGACGCCGACATCATCTGGAACGCGTTCAACGCTCACGGCATCGCCTGCCTCGCACAAGCACCGCAGGTGTCCCAGAACTGCGTCCCTCCGGCTACGCCGATGCTCACCGCGACGCCGGGAACCGGCCAGGTCGATCTGAGCTGGACCGCGGTACCGAATGCCAGCTATAAGATCTATCGCAACGAGATCGGCTGCGGCTCGGGTTACACGCCAATCAAGAATGTACCGCCGGGGACGACGACGTATTCCGATACTACCGTCGCGAATGGCGTCACGTACTACTACAGCGTACAGGCGGTGAGCACGGCGAGCGACACGTGCGTGTCGGCTTTCTCCACCTGTGAAATCGCTACGCCGGTCGCGCCGCTCGTGGCGACCGACATCTACATGGTGCTCGATCAATCGGGGAGTATGTCGGAACCGACATTCGGCGCGAACGAGAAAAAAATCGACGCGCTGCACGACGCGGGAGACATGGTCACCGATATCGTCGCGGATTACGCGGCGAACGTCTTCCTCCTCGGCGCGATCAGTTTCTCGGACAATGTCACCGGCGACTCCAATCTGCTGGATCTCTCCGTCGCCGGGCAAAAGAACGCGCTGCATACGTTCATCGACGGCCTGACGCCGACGTTCACCACGGCGATCGGAAAGGGGATCAACGGCGCAACGGCCAAGCTGGCGAATTCGCCGCATCAAAAGGTCGTCATGCTGCTCTCGGACGGCATTCAAAATGTGAAGCCGTCTCTCGAGCTGAAGGCGCCGCCTCCGGGAGCGGCGGTCGGAGGAATCGCGCTGCCGTCCGACATCCGGTTCTATACCGTCGCCCTCGGATCGAACATTCAGGACGATCTCTTCGACGACCTCGCGACGACCGGCGGCGTCCCGGGCTTCTATTACAAAGGGGGCACGCCGGAGATCAAGAGCAATTTCACGTTCTGGATCGCCGACGTCCTCGGCCTGGATCCCGCCGGAGCGTACTCGCCGGGCTCACCAAGTCGGTTGATGAAGGAAACCTCGCAGCCGGGCGATACGCACTATCGCTTGAACAAGAGCGTGCGGCGCGTGACGTTCCTCGTGACCTGGCCGGACAAGGGAAACAATCTTCAGTTCGAGCTGCAGACGCCGGTCGGAACAATTCATCCTCCCGCGTCGAGCTTCCATCCCGCGCAGGGTTACGCCGAATACACCGTGCGGTTCCCGCTGCGCGGACACGAGCCGAACGATCACGTCGGCGAATGGATCGTGAACGTCACGAACAATCCGCAACAGCTTCCGTTCACCGCGTACGCGCTGTTCGACGATCCGGTACTCAACCTCCAGTACAAAACCGGCGGCGATGATCCGATTGCCGGGCAGCCGCTGCCGCTCGAGGCGCGCGTGTTCGAGAACGGAAAAGCGATTTCCGGTTTGATCGTGAAGGCGATGCTCGATGGGCCGGGGATGGGCCTGGGCGAGGCGCTGTCCGCTTCGACTGTGTCGCCGGCTCCGCCGTCCGGCGATCCGGCAAGTGCCGCCGACCGCAAACTCGCGTCGCTGTTCCGGCTCGATCCGAACGTCCTCGGTCACTCCGTCAACAGCATTGCGTTGATCGAGAGCGAGCCGGGCGTCTATCGCGCCGAGCTTCCCGCATCGCAGACGCTCGCGGCGGGAACGTACGTCGTCAACTTCAGCGTGGCCGGCCACGGCATCGTGAACGGCGCGTTCGAACGGACACAGCGCTTCTCGCGCTACCTGCGAGTGAAGCCGGAGATCGGCAACACGAACGTGATCGTCACCTCGCAAGCCGGCGTCTTCCACGTCACGTTCACTCCACGCGATCGGAACAACTTCCGGCTCGGGCCGGGATGGGGCGATTCCGTCAAGGTGACGGCGAGCGCCGGCACGGTCGGACGGCTCGTCGACAACCTCGATGGCTCGTACTCGACAACGATCGAGGGCGCGACGGCGGAGCCGAGGATCACGATCGCGGTGCGCGGAGAGACGGTGGTTTCGAGGTAGCGACGACGCCTCACATCGCGCCCGAGCCCGCGCCCGGCGCCCGCGCTCGGGTTCGCGATCGGCGCGGGGACGGAGAGCAACAACGAATACGGAGGATGACTCATGACACGAGCTCGATTCCCGGCCAGCGCATCACCACAGACGTGATCGCGACTCCGGCCGATACCGGCGCAACATCGCGCGTATCGATCGTCGAGCGCTCGAAGGGCAAAATCTTCGGCGGAATCGTGATGCTGCTGCGGCCGAGGATGTAGTTGCACACCGTATGTGGCGACCGCTGAGGCAGCGGTCACCACAACGAACTATCTTCGCGCCGCCTTCGCCGCACGGAAGGCGCTCGCGAAACGGGCTACATCCGCGGGAGAGAAGTCACGCAGCACGTCTGTTCCGTTCACTTTCAGCTCGGTGAACACCGGCTTGTTGTCGGCGCCGATCACGCGCAACGCGCCATTGCTGTAGTCGAGGACGTGGATGTGCTCGATCGGATACTCGATCGACTTGCCGACCGCGAGCTTCACACCGGCGACGATGAGATCCTCGAGAAAGCTGGTGTCTTTCTTTTTCTTCTCCGCGTCGAGCTCGTTCATCGCCTTATCGGAGAGCTGCATCGCGACGACGTCATCGAGGAGCAGAAGGACGACCGCGCGGTCTCGCGTGGCGATGGTCGCACGCGCGTGGCGCACGTCGTGGCGGTCGCCGAACTGCGTGCGCGAATCGTCGGAGCTGAGGGAAAGGGAGATGCCGTCCTTGGCCAGAGCGGTACCGCTCGCCAGGAGCACGGCCAATGCGCACGCCGCGAATGTTTTCATGACGCTTGATACGGCGGAACGTCCGCCGTGGTTGCACGGCCGAAAAGCTGCCCCCTACCAGCTCAGGATCGTACGTCCCGCCGCGCCGGTGAGGCTCCCCGTCGCCAGCACGATGTCGAGGTGGTGTTGCGTGGCGCGACCGACCTCCTCGTGCAGAGACGCGCCGAGGCCGAGGTGGAGGCCGTGGTGGCGCTCGTGCCAGAGACAGCCGACCTGCTCTTTGTGCGCGGCGCGGGAGACGGCTTTCGACTGGCCGATTCCGAGCTCGGCGACGCGTCGCAGGCCGGGGAGCAGAGTGAATGCGGTGTCGAGCTCATTGCACAGTGATCGGTTGTTTCCCGCGACGCCGACAACTTCGCCGTCGCGAAAGCGAAGCGTGAGCTGCGACGGAGCGATGCGGCCGTACTTGATGCCGAAGAGAATCGTTCCGACGATCCAGCCATTCACGTCGACTTTGCCGTCGACGGATTCCGGAACGCACTCGATCTCGCCGCTCGGAAGAATGTAGTCGTCCTTCTCGAGTCCCGAATGAACTTCCCATTCCTCCGCGCGGCATCGCAGCGTCGCGCGCGTTTTCCCCGCGGTCAGCATCAGCCGTTGCTCGTTGTTCAGACGGCGGCGCAGTCTCTCTCCGCGATTCTTCACGAGCCGCGGCGCTTCGGAGAAGAGGTCGCGGAAATTCGCGTCCGTCACATCGAAGCAGAGCCGCACCCGTTCGGAAGGCCATTCGGCGAACGGCATCATCGCGTCCTGATAGGGCGAGCGATCCTCTCCGTCGAAGCAGAGGAACTCGAGCAATCCCACCTCGGCATCCTCACGATGGCGAAGAGCGATCGAATGAACGCGTTGCGGAGTGTCGATCCCAAGCACGATCGACTCGGAGATCGGCAGTGCATCCGAAAGAAGCGGCGCGATCGCGCGCTGATAGCCGCGATCGCAGACCAGCACCCAGTGTGTGATCCCGGGCGGCAGGCAGTCCGTGAAATTCCGGATCGCCGCCGCCCAGGACGTCAGGCCCACCAAAGTCCGCCGGCGCCGTTCAGGACACTCTGTGCAAACCGCGCCCGCGCGTCGGCGCCGCCGAGCACCGTCGTCAATTCCTGCAGCCGCAGATTGAGATCGGGCCGAAGACGCAGCGCGGTGATGTCGACCTTCCCTTTCGTTTCGCGCTTGATCTGCGCGGCTTGTTCGGGGGTGAGCTGGATGTCGATGACTCCGGGTTCCGCCTTGGGTGCTTTGGATGCCGCTCGTTTTGTCGCCATTCCGTCAATATGGGGATCGGGATCGCGGAAAGCAACAGCCGATGCCCATTTCAACCTTCAACAACCGACTGTGCGGACCGTCGTGCCGATCGCAGTTACGGTGTGGGCGTTCGCGCGCTTCTACTACTTCTGTTTCTATGTCATCGAGCGCTATATCGACGGGTCGTTCCGGTTCTCCGGGCTTTCCTCGGTGGCGGCGTACCTGCTGCGTAAGCGCGCGAGAGCGCGCGAATGAAGGGCGGCGTTTCCGCCGCCCTTCTCCGTTAGACTTTGCCGGACGGTGCCGGTGCCGGTTCGACAATCGGCGCGGGGGCGGGGTTCGAAGTCGTCTTCCGCGGCCGCTTGCGCTTGGCAAGCTTCTTCTGCATGTCTTCGACAAACGGACGAAGCTCGGCGCCGTCTTTTTGTTTGCTGAGGCGTCGTGCAACGGCGAGGATGTCGAGCGCGCTCGCTCCTGCGTCCGCGCGCTGGATCACGATGGTGAACGCGACGGAGCGCGCAAACGCAAACGCCTCCTTCACGACCGCGTCGTACGACAAGGCGAAGTTGAATGCGTTGCGCAGTCTCGCGGCGTCGGTCCCGATGGCCTTTTCGAGCCGGGTGAACGTCTGAACAGACACCCCAGCCGACTCCAGGAAGCCGTCCGGAACCGTGTATTTCTGAAGAAGCTTGCGCTTCTCCTCCGGAACCTCATGCACGAAGCCCGGAACGTCGTCGCGCAGCGCGCGGATTTTGTCGAGTAGAGCCTTCACCACTTCCGTGTGCGGTGAGGGCGTCGAGTCATTGGTTGCCATGATCTGATCCTTTCTATTTTTCTCGGTCTTGTGGTGGACGTGTCACAGGGTGAGATTCCAGGTTCAGCTCCGAGGCGGCCCGCGCGCGAGACCGGCTGAGCTCACGAATCGACGATGCCGGTTCATGAAGTGGCCGTTCCGGTGATCGAACTGAGCGCGCCAGTTCATGAACTGACGGCTCCAGTTCGTGAACTGACGGTTCCAGTTCGTGAACTGGCCGCTCCAGTTCGTGAACTGGCCGTTCCAGTTCATGAACTGACGCTCCCAGTTCGTGAACTGGCCGTTCCAGTTCATGAACTGACGCTCCCAGTTCGTGAACTGGCCCGCCCAGTTCGATAACTGGCGCTTCCAGTTCGACAACTGGCAGGTGCAGTTCGCGAGCTGGCGCCGCCAGCTCCATCTGCGCCGACGACCCGCGGAACGCCACCGTCCGGCGCAATCACCTCGTCCGGTCCAGTTCTCGCCGACTCCTGTGCTATTCGTGTTCATACCTGCACCATAAATGGGCGTCAAGCTCAAGTTCGTCAACCTTAGTTGTGGCACAAATTAGCAGTTGGTGCTATAAAATGATCACATGCTCTGGCACGACGCAATCCGGGCCGCCCGGAACGACATGGGATACAGTCAAAAGAGGCTGGCGGAACTGGCAAAGGTGCAGCGCCGTCAGCTGGCGACGCTCGAGAGCGGCGGGAACGTGACGCTGTCCACGCTCCGGAAGGTGCTGGCTCAGCTCCCGAATCTCACGAGCTTCAGCATGGACGGCGTGCACATCGACGCGATCCACGCCGACCCGCTGTCGGACCCGGAGTACTTCCAGACGGTCACGATGATGTGCGATGCAATCGAAGGGATGGCGGAATCACTGATCGCGCACCGGAAAGCCAGCCCCCGCGACATCACCGCCCTCCGCGCCGTCAACATGCGCTTCGGCGTGCGATTCGACGAGAAAGGCGAGCCGACCGAGGGGACGGGGGTCGCGCAGGCGTCGCCGGATGATTCGGAGTGAGGAAGAGGGCGGCCTTCGCCGCTGCTTCGCGGATTGTTCTTGAGAGACCCCAAGTGCGCGACGGTCACCAAAGATCGGGGAGTTGATCGCGTAGAGTCAAAGCGCGATGCCCATCGGCCGTTACCTGCGCGCGGGATCCGGTCGGCCTAACGTTCGTCGCTTCACCTGCGCGGCCGAGGCCCACGTGCCGAAGCCGACGCGGCACGGCCGTTGCCGCGGAGGACGCGCGAAGACGCAAGCCGCGATCTGCAACGGCCGTGTCGCCATGGCTCTTGTGAGTTGACTAATCGGCTCAGCCGCGTGCGGCTCGGCCGGCGGGCCAGCACCGGTCCGCGTCAGGTGCTAGCAGGAGTTAGCCGGCGCCAGCTAGAGCGACCACCAATACGTACTTCCGTAGATCGTCTGATCCGCCATACTCGACCACGTCAGCGCTGTCCACATATTGAATCCCTTTGCCGAGTTGATTACGCTTTCGTGGATATTGTTTCGTACGGTGGCGGTGATATACGTCGGATACGAGGGAGATTCGGCCGATAACTTCGCTGCATAATTCGCCGCTCGACCGACCCAGACTAGGTCATTCGAACCGCGGATGCCGGTTCGAGCCACGTAGAGCTCGCTCGAGTCGATTCCGACGGTATGCTTGACTTGATACGTGGAGTTGGGATACTGCGCCTTCAGTTTGACATTAACGATGTATTGGCGCGCCCAGTTGATCTTGAGGGCCGTTCGGACGGCCGAGGTATTCTTGGAGTTACCTAGATACACGGCCATGATCCTATCCCCGTCGTAAGCCGTGACGACTCCGCCTTCAGACGTGATGATCTTCGCGGCACAATGAAGGTATGCTTTGTAGATCTCGGTGGCAAACGGAGCTTTGTAGCTGTCTACCAGCTTGGTAGAACCTGACATGTCAGCGTAAAGCGCCGTTCCTGTTAACTTAACGGCGTCATTTGTTAGCTTGATATCTTCGGCATCGGGTACCACCGTACCATCCCGCTCGGTCCACGCCTGCCGGAAGATTTCACCCACTCTTGTTTCGAGATCCTCTTTTAAACCCATGCGAACTCTCCCGGTTACTGCGCGTCGCGAAACAGCAAATAGGCGGCGATGAGCCACGGCAGTACACTCGTCGCAAGTAGGATGCTGGCGAACTTCACCCAGTAATATTTCCGTCCCGCATACAGCGCATTAATATGGCACTGCTGAATAAGATCTTCCTCATAAGTCTCATCGGAGAGAGACTGCATCTCGGCCCTGAAGTCGTCGACCGTGCCGCGCGCGACGCCACCGAAGAACACTACAGAATATTTCGGGCCCTTCGTACGCGGGAAGATCGTAAAGACCACGCAAGCAAGGCTGCCGAGCAACAGTAAGGAGCCGATGGCTGTGAACGTCACACCGGGCACCGTCCATTTTCCATACGACGGAGCGGCCGAAGCCAAAAGCCCGAGCATTGCGGTGGCGATGCCAAAGACAAACCCCGCCTTCGCATCCGAAGCAGCAATCCACCCGAGGTGACGAGCGAGAGTGCTCTCGAGAATTTCAATACGACGAGACGTGTCCACAGTGCGAGTCTACCTCACGCGGAGGGGATGCCCGTTATTGTCTGCTCGGCGTAGAGTCCGCGTCCGGCTCACTCGTCATTAAACACCCACCTCTTCATTCACCTTTCTTATTACATCGCCTTCAAATCCTCTTCTTAAAGCCAAAAAGGGCGGCCTCTCGGCCGCCCTTACGAATGCCCCGTGCGACGGGACTCAAGCCATTCGTCGCATGACTACGAGCATCCACTGGTCGAGCCGCAGTTGAGGCATTTGTAGCAGGCGCCGTTACGGACCATGATCGAGCCGCAGTCGCTGCAGCTGGGGGCGTCCTGCTGGTAGAGGAACGTGCCCTGTTTGATGGGGTTGGGCTTGTCGGCGTCTTTGGGCGGGATCATGAAGCCGACCACTTTCCCCGGCTCGGCGGCGATTGCGGTTGGCGCGAGTGGGGCGGTGGCGGTGGCGATCCTGTCGATGAAGGAATAGTCGCTCGCGGTGGGAGGGGTGACGTTGGACGCCGACGCCTGTAGGCCGGACGGCGACTCTTCGCGGAGGACTACGCCGGCGTGCTCCTGGCTCTCGCGATCGAGGAATTTGATCGCCAGCCATTTGAAAATGTAGTCCATGATCGATTTGGTCATCGGGATTTCGGGGTTTTTGGTGAATCCCGAGGGCTCGAATCTCGTGTGAGTGAATTTGTCGACGAGGAGCTGGAGCGGGACGCCGTGCTGTAATGCGAGGGACGTCATGGTGGCGAAGCTGTCCATGAGGCCGGAAATGGTCGAGCCTTCTTTGGCCATGGTGATGAAGATCTCGCCGGGGCTGCCGTCCTCGTATTTGCCGACGGTGATGTAGCCTTCGTGGCCGCCGATGGAGAATTTGTGGGTAATGGACTCACGCTCGTCGGGGAGTTTTCTCCGGACGGCGGTCGGGGTGACGCCGAGGGCCTCGAGCTGCGATTTTTCTCTCGCGGTGGAGAGAGGCTGGGAGCGTTTGCAGCCGTCGCGGTAGACGGCAACGGCCTTCAGTCCGAGCTTCCACGCTTCGTAATAGGCGTTCTCGATCTCCTCGACCGTGGCCGTCGAGGGCATGTTGATGGTCTTGGAGATCGCGCCGCTGATGAAGGGCTGGACGGCGCCCATCATCTTGAGGTGGCCCATGTGGTGGATCGAGCGCGTGCCGTTGGCGGGCTTGAACGCGCAGTCGAAGACCTGCAGGTACTGGTCGATGAGATGCGGCGCACCTTCAATGGTGTCGTTCTCGTTGATGTACTCGACGATTTCCTTGGCCTGCTTGGCGTCGTAGCCGAGGCGCTTCAATGCCGTCGGAACGGTATTGTTGACGATCTTCAGCATTCCGCCGCCGACGAGCTTCTTGTATTTCACGAGCGCGATGTCGGGCTCGATGCCGGTGGTGTCGCAATCCATCATGAACGCGATCGTGCCGGTCGGCGCGAGGACGGAGATCTGGGCGTTGCGATAGCCGTGCTCCTGGCCTAACGCATAGGCCTCGTCCCAAACCGTGCAGGCGGCGTCGGCGAGATCGGCCGGCAGCGAGCGGACGTCGATGCGATAGGCGGAGCGGCGGTGTTTGTCGATGACGCGGAGGAACGGCTCTTCATTGGCGGCGTATCCGGCGAACGGCCCGAGCTTCGCGGCAATGCGCGCCGACTGCGCGTACGACTCGCCGGAGAGAATCGACGTCATGGCGGCGGCGTACTGGCGGCCTTCTTCGCTGTCATAAGGAACGCCGCGGGCCATGAGCAGTGCGCCGAGGTTTGCGTAACCGATGCCGAGGGGACGGAAGGCGTGCGAATTTTCCTCGATGGCCTTCGTCGGATACGACGCGTAATCGACGACGATTTCCTGCGCCGTAATCACCACGCGCAATGCGGCGCGATAGGCCTCGACGTCGAATCCGGCGGTCTCGCTGTAGAACTTCATCAGGTTCAGGGAAGCGAGATTGCACGCGGAGTCGTCGAGGAACATGTACTCGCTGCAGGGATTGGAGGCATTGATGCGCGCGGTGTTCGGGCAGGGATGCCAGTCATTGACGGTCGAGTCGAACTGCAATCCCGGATCGCCGCAGACCCACGCCGACTGCGCCATGCGGCGCATGAGATCGCGCGCTTTGTAGGTGTCCATGACACGTTTATCGGTGACCGCGTGCGTGCTCCAGTCGTTGTCCTTCTCATACGCGCGCATGAATTCGTCGGTCACGCGCACGGAGTGGTTGGCATTCTGGAAATGGACGGAGTCATACGCGCCGCCGGGTGCGTTGAACGCGCCGTCATAACCGGCTTCAATGAGGGCCCACGCTTTGCGCTCTTCGCGCTCTTTGCACTCGATGAAATCGACGACGTCGGGATGGTCGGCATTGAGGATGACCATCTTCGCGGCGCGGCGGGTCTTGCCGCCCGACTTGATCACGCCGGCGAACGAGTCGTAGCCGCGCATGAAGGAGACCGGACCGGAGGCGGTGCCGCCGCCGGCGAGCAGCTCGCGCGACGAGCGAATGCTCGAAAGGTTCGATCCTGTCCCCGATCCATACTTGAACAGCATCCCCTCGGTCTTCGCGAGTCCGAGGATCGACTCCATCGTGTCCTGGACGGAGTTGATGAAGCACGCCGAGCACTGCGGGCGCTCTTCAATGCCGACGTTGAACCAGACCGGCGAATTGAATGAGGCCATCTGATAGAGAAGGATGTGCGCGAGCTCGTCGCGGAACGTGTCGCCGTCGGCCTCGGTGGCGAAATAGCCGCCTTCGCGTCCCCACTGCGTGATCGTGCGGACGACGCGGCCGATCAGCTGGCGCGCCGATGTCTCGCGGTCAGGCGTGCCGAGGTGGCCGCGGAAGTATTTCGAGACCACGACGTTGGTCGCCATCTGCGACCAGAACCGCGGCATCTCGACTTCCTTCTGCTCGAAGACCACCGAGCCGTTCTCGTTGGTAATGGCGGCGGTGCGGAGGTCCCATTCACAGGTGTCGTAGACGTCGACACCCGGCTTCGTGAAATAGCGCTCGATCTCGATTCCGCCTGTTTTCGTCTCCTTCTTCGCGGCCTTGCTGCCGCGAGATGACGTGCGCGAGCGAACCGACAAATCGATGGTGGTCATGACTGAACTCTCCTTCTCACTTTCACTCTCACCGTTCCAGAAACAAAAAAGTAGAGGAGGATCGTTCGACCTGCCATCGAAGGAATTCAGCCGGCGGCGCTCAGTCGGACCTTGTGCAGAGCAGCACCGGGACTCTGACGTCCCTCTGATCGAAAAACCGTCCCCTACCTCCCCCATCACCGTGAAGCCGAAGCTTCACATCGACATCAACGAAACGAGGCGCGGGCCATCCCTGACGATGGCACTTGAGGCACCGCGGACTTGACTTGGACTGACACCTGAAAATCGCGAATCCGGAGCGAAACGGAGTGCACCGGGGTGCGGGTTCCAGGACGAATCTGATGCTTCAAATCGTTCATGTCCTCCCTCGCTTCGCTACGTTGTTTTGATGGGAGACAAGCTACGCCCGGCACCTCCTGCATGTCAAGTAGAGCGACACAATATCTTGTGGTCGCCTGCAAATAGAACACAACATCATGAGTAAGTATTCGTTTTTGCAGTGGTTTACCGGATTACAGTCGAATTCTGGAACGTGAGGCTTTTCCGCCACTCTTCCTTAGATTTCTGACAGGTTTTCCGCAGGGTTATTCACAGAGAGCAACCGCGAATTTATCAAGTTTTAAGCGGTTTTTTGACAGGTTTTGCACAGCTTTTCCGTGGCAATTATCAGCAACACAGGCAATTCGAATTTCATCAGCTTTTTCGAAGTCATTTCCGGAGCGAATTAGCGGACCCGAGCATAGAAAAAGTGGCGAAAAGCAGGCGGTATGGCCCGGCTGCGGAAAATCGATCCGCGGCGTGGAGGAATCCACTATTGGTAGTGGCTGCGCGCCTGTTTGCACACAAAATGTGGCACGTGGAACAGTGCTGCGTCAGTAGTCACCGGACGCGCCGGCGCCGCCGAACTCGCCGCCGCCATCTTCGCGCGACGTTGTGACATTTGATGTGTGATGCGCCGGCTGCATGGCAATCGTTGCCGCAATCGCGAGCACGTCGTCGGCCGTCGTGAGTTTTTCCCGCGTCGCGACGAAACCTCGGGTGCGGTCGCGCAGGAGGCGCGAGACGACGATCGACATTGTGAGGAGAAACGCGCCGCCGATCGCGAGCTTCGCTTCGAGCACGAGCATCGACAGCTCGCGACCGATCTCGATCGATGCGATCGCGAATCCGATCGCGGAGGCGAGAAAGAATGCGTGATGGCGCCTGGCGATCGCGAACGCGACTGCGATGCAGCCGAAGGCGGCGTACAACGCGATGGTCGTCCATCGCCACGCCGCATCCGCTTCGGCGTAACCGGCGATTGGCAGCGTGAGCGCGATGGCGATGAAGAGCCACTCCGTCGATGGCCGTCGCCAGGTGCGCGACAGCAGCACGATCGCGATCGTCGCGACGACGAGCGCGAACAAAACGCCGAGGTCCCACTTCCGCTCGAAGTAGTGCATCGCGAATCCGGCGGCGAGCGCGCCGAAGAGCGGGTTGCGCACGCGCGCGCCGGCGATCGCCGCGGCCGCGCCGAGAACGAGCATCGCCTCCGGCTTGCCGCTGTTCGGCAGCTCGGAGATGAACGCGAACAGCGCGCCGATCCAGAGCGCGGACTCGACGCCGGTGCGAAACCAGCGCTGGCGGCGGATCAGGTACTCCGCGAGCGCGAGCGCCGCGATGCCGGTGATGATGCCGTGATCGCCGGCGGCTTTGTAGAGCGTGTAAACGCCGATGCCGGTAAGGACGAAGAAGACGGCCTGCGCGAAGAGGTTGTAGGCGCGCCAAGGCACGTCGATCGCGACTCCGGTCAGCTCGCGCACGGCGAGCGCGCGTTCATGTTCTACGTTCATGGAAGCGATTGCGAATGAAGATCAGGGCGACGACGCCTGCGATCATGGAGACGAAGACCGCGAGCGCGAGTTGTGTGTCTTGGAGATGCTTGAACAGCGGAGCATCGGCCGCGATGAGCGCGTAAATGAATCCGTAGAGCACGAAGGATTCAGCGCGCCGCCGGAAGCCCCACCAGATCACGAGCAGCGCGAACGCGAGCGCGAGGACGCAGCCGAGGTAAAAGGTCTCGTCTTCGCGGAGCAGCGACAGCGAGCCCCACAAAGTGAGATTCGCGGCAAAGTGCTCGAAAACGCGAAGGAATTCACGCCCCTCATCCGGCCTTCGGCCACCTTCTACCCGCAAGCGGGGAGAAGGGCCACCCTCCCCTTCGTCGCCCCTCGCCCCGCTTGCGGGGAGAGGGTGGCGCGGAGCGCCGGGTGAGGGGCCGAGCGTGACACGATGAAGTTGCCGCCACCCGAGCACGAGTCCCGCCGTCACGAACGCGCGCGGCGCAAAGTCGTCGGAGAAAATCAACGCGCTTCGCTCGATCCCCATCCATGCCGCCAATGCGCTGATCGACAGCGACAGCAGCATCCGCGATCGATACGCATACGCGCCCGCTCCATGCAGCACCGCGAGAATCAAGAAGTGCCTCGGCCACGCGTGGTCGAGCAGATGAAACTGCGCCTCGATGAATGCGAAGTCGCCGCTGAGGAGGAGCGCGCCGAGAAGGAGGACATAGTCGTCGGCGATCGTCGCGCGTGTGCGGCGCCACCAGACCCACGCGTAGCACGCGATCGCCGCGAGCGCCATCAGCATTGCCAGCGCGACCGGGCCGATGCGATCGAGGTTGTTCTTCAGCACGATGCCGGCGGCGGTGGCGAGCAGCATCGCGCCGGCCCACGCGGCGATGCGCAGCTCGGGATAGAGCGAGAAGACTTCGCGGCGCTCGCGCGCGATCAGCGCATCGGCGCGGATGTCGCCGAGGGTGGGGCGAAGCTGGTCGATCTCTATTTCGAGGGAGAGCACGTCACCATGAGTTTAATGAAACCATCGCAGTCTCGCGCGCATCGCGCGTGGGCAGTTGCCTGCCGGGATGACCGGAGATCCCGCGTCTGCGCGCGGGATAAACTGAAAGAGTCAGACAAGATACGCCACTGCGAATCCCACCTGCGCGGCCATCATCATCAGATACATGTGCCGCCATGACGGATGGTTTTCCGTCGACGTCAGCTCGTCGGGATTGCGGACGATCAGCCACACGGTGTACGCGCCCCACAGCGCGAGGACGATGCCGAGGATGGTGAGGAACGTGGCGTTGCCGGTGAGAATGCCGCTGCGCGCGCCGACCGGCATGAGCAGCCACGGGAAGATGAAGAACGGCGAGATCATCCATGCGGCTTTGCGCACGCCATAGCGGATCGGCAGCGTGCGGCAGCCGCCGGCGCGATCGCCTTCCATGTCGCTGAAGTCTTTCGTCGACGCGGCACCGAGGAGGAAGAGCATGAAGATCGAGCCGATGAACCACGGCTCGGCGAAATGCGCGCGCGCGACCATCGTCCAGCCCGCGACTTTGAGCAGACATCCGCGCGGGATCGCGATCGTCAGGTTCGCGCCGATCGGATGCGCCTTCGTGCGGCCGAACGCGGGGACGGAGTAGACGAACGTCGAGACCAGCGCGATGACGTAGATCAAAAAGCATTCGTGCCATCGCAGCGGCGCGAAGAGTTTCTGCGTCCAGGCGGTGAACGGATAAACGACCACGAGCCAGGTCGGGATCGTGCCGAGGGCGTACATGATCCAGGTGAAGATCCAGGCCTCGCGGATCGAGACGTCGCCGGTGACGATCGGGCGATTGGGTTTGTTGATGCGATCGATCTCGAGGTCGTAGATCTGGTTGAGCGTGTTGTTGGCGGCGTTGAGGAACGCGGCGCAGAGGGAGCCGAGCGCGACGGTCAGGATGACGGACGCGGTGACGGCGCGCGTGGGATCGGGATTGTGCGCGGAGCCCCACGCGCAGATGGCACCGGAAATGATGCCCAGGAGCGGCGGGAGGAGCGTGAAGGGGCGCGCGAGCCTAAGGTAGCGGTTCAAGGCGGCCGTAGTGTATGGGATGATGCGCGCCGTGGTTGCACGCAAGCCTTTATTCGATAATGAGGAAGCCGATTATGGCGATTCCGCCCGCAGCACCATGAGCGAAAACAAAATTGCCCTGTTCATCGACTTCGAGAACATCGCCATCGGGGTGATGGACGCGAAGTACAAGAAGTTCGAGATCAGTCTCCTCCTCGAGCGCATTCTCGAGAAGGGGAAGGTCGTGGTGAAGCGCGCGTATTGCGACTGGGACAAGTTCCCGGACTACAAGCGCGAGCTGCACGAGGCGGCGATCGAGCTGATCGAGATCCCGGGACGCGGATATTCGGGGAAGAACTCGGCCGACATCCGCATGGCCGTCGACGCGATGGACATGTGCTGGTCGAAGGAGCACATCGACACGTTCGTCGTGGCGTCGGGCGACTCCGACTTCTCTCCGCTGGTGTCGAAGCTGAAGGAGAACGACAAGTACGTGATCGGCGTCGGCGTGAAGAACTCGTCGAGCGATCTCCTGATCGACAACTGCGACGAGTTCATCTTCTACGAAGACCTCGTGCGCGTGGTGCAGAAGGCGCCCGCGGTGGCGATGGGCGACAAGAAGAAACAGGAAGTGTTCAAGCTGCTCATCGACTCCATCAAGGCGCTCATGCGCGAGAACAAAGAGATTCTCTGGGGCTCGATGGTGAAGCAGACGATGCAGCGCAAGAAGCCGACGTTCAACGAGGAGTATTACGGCTACAACACGTTCAGCGATCTGCTCGAGGACGCGCAGACGAACAACATCATCAAGATCAAGAAGGATCTGAAGTCGGGGTCTTACGTGATCACGGGGTTTGCGCAGCCGGCGGCGTGAAAGGCTCATGGGCTCATGGGCTCATGGGCTCATAGGAGGCCGCCGCCCACCCACGGTTCTTCTATGCGGCTATGAGCCTGTGCGCCTCTGCGCCTATGAGCCTGTGCGCCTCTGCGCCTATGAGCCTGTGCGACTATGGCGCCTGTGCGCGCCTATGAGCCTGCGTCAACCACCGTGATCATGCGCAGCACGAGCCTGTACGTGTCGTTCAAATAGCGCGCGTCCACGGCGTGGAAGTCGTCGTGTCGCGAGTGCGGGATGCCGTAGTTGCCAGGGGCGAGGCCGTGGATGCTGAGGACCGGGACGCCGCGCTCGTGGAACGGGAACGAATCCATGATGCCGGAGCCGTCGAGGCTGGAGTCGACGAGCTCGAGGTTCATCTCCTTCGCGAGCTCGCGTAAACGGCGCACGAGTCTGCGATCGGACTTCGTGCCCCATACGCGCGTCGCGGCCATGCCGGCGCCGTCGAGGTTGATCATCGCGTCGATGTCGTCGAGGTTCGTGCTGCGGAGGTAATGGCGCGCGCCGACGAGTCCCTCTTCCTCTTCGCTGAAGCCGATGAAGACGATCGTGTGTTGCGGGTTCGTTGCGCGCAGCGACTCGTAGAAGCTCGGCAGCAGCGACGCGCTGCCCCAGTTGTCGCCGACGCCGAGGCCCGGGCCGGTCATGTCGAAATGCGCGGTGACGAGGATGCGGCGCGCGCTGGCGCCGGGGAGTGTGCAGATCACGTTGGAAGGCTTCGCACGCGCGAACGGCTGCTCGGTGACCTCGCATCCGGCGCTGCGGAAGAGCTGCACGAGAATGGCGTGACGCGCGTCGTTGCCGCGCGTCGCCATCGCGAGGCGCGACTCGATCGTGGAGCGGGGGACGGGAGTGGTGCCCCCGCCCCAAGGCGCGCCGGAGGCGCGCACCACTCCAACCGCGACCAACAACAGCAGCGCGAGTCTTCTCACGCGATGCAGACTACAATCGCCGCCGCGTGGCGACGCTGACGAATCGCGAACATTTTCCGGCGCTCGTGATCGGGACGGGGATCGCCGGCCTCACGACCGCGTTCTCGCTGGCGAGCGCGGGACTCAAAGTGCTGCTGGTGACGAAGGCGACGGATCCGGCGGACTGCAACACCGCATGGGCGCAGGGCGGGATCATTTATCAGGGCGAGAACGACTCGCCGGACAAGCTGGTGCACGACATCCTCCGCGCCGGCGCCGGAATCTCGAACGAAGAAGCGGCGCGCTTTCTATCCGAAGAGGGCCCGAAGGTCGTGAAGACGCTGCTGCTCGACGAGATGCACGTGCCGTTTTCGACGGCCGAAGGCGAGCTCGATCTGACGCAGGAAGGCGCGCACTCGACGCCGCGCATCATCCACGCCGGCGACGCGACCGGACGCGCGATCGAGACGACGCTGCTCAATCGCGTGAAGGCGGAGCCGAACATCACGCTGGCGACGAACATCACCGCGATCGATTTGCTGACGACGCATCACCATCCCACCGACATCCAGGTTCGCTATCGCCTCACGAACGAATGCCTCGGCGCGTATCTGCTCGACAACAAGACGAACGACGTCTTCACCGTCTTTGCCGATTACACCGTGCTCGCCACCGGCGGCGTCGGCCAGATCTATCTGCACACGACCAACACGCGCAGCGCGATCGGCGACGGCGTGGTGATGGCGCATCGCGCGGGCGCGCGGATCATGAACGCGGAGTACGTGCAGTTCCATCCGACCGCGCTTGCCGATAAAAAGGCAAACCACTTTTTGATCTCGGAGGCTTTACGCGGTGAAGGAGCGCGGCTCCGCAATCAGCGCGGCGAATACTTCATGGAGCGCTATGCGCCCGATCTGAAGGACCTCGCGCCGCGCGACATCGTGGCGCGCGCGATCGTCGAGGAGATGACGCGCAGCAAGGACGAATTCGTCTACCTCGATCTCGCGAATTTCTACAACGGCCACCAGCCGCCGCACGAGCGCTTCCCCAACATCTCCAAAGCCTGCAAGGACCTCGGCGTCGACATCGAGCGCGATCCGATTCCGGTCGTTCCCGCCGCGCACTACTTCTGCGGCGGCGTGCTCGTGAACACGGCGGGCGAGACGACGCTGAGCCGCCTGTATGCGATCGGCGAGACGTCGTGCTCGGGTCTCCACGGCGCCAACCGCCTCGCGTCGACGTCGCTGCTGGAAGGACTGACGTGGGGTTACTACGCCGCGCAGTCGATTCTCGCGAAGCGCTCGAGCGCGTCGAGCAGCGCGTCGCCGGCGGTGCACCGCGCGTTCTCATCCATGGGCGCGGGGACGGGCACGGTGCCGCTGGCGATTCTGCAAACGGTGCCGGACTGGCAGGCGCCGGGAAAAGAGAATCGCGAAGATCCCGCGCTCATCCTGCAGGACTGGACGACGATCCAAAACACGATGTGGAACTACGTCGGCATCGTGCGCACGGTCGAGCGCCTCAAGCGCGCGCTTTCCGATATGCAGCACCTCGGCTCGCGCCTGACGAAGTACTACCACGAGTCGATGATCAGCAAGTCGATCGTCGAGCTGTTTCACGGACAGCAGATGGCGACGATCGTTTCGCAGGCGGCGATTCGGAATCCGCGGTCGATCGGGGCGCATTTTCGGAAGGATTAGCCCCTCACCCGGCGCTCCGCGCCACCCTCGCCCCGCGAGCGGGGCGAGGGGCCACCACCCCTCGCCCTTCTCCCTGTCTGCCGAGGAGAGCGGGCATCCTGCCCGCCTCCCGGGGGCGGGCGGGACGCCCGCTCTCCTCCTTGCGGGGAGAAGAAGGTCGCCCAAGGCCGGATGAGGGGCGTGATAATTCGCAGAATGGACGCTCTGCCCAAAATCGGATTCGGCGGGATGCCTTTGTCGATCAAAGGGCGGCCGCCGGAAGACGTCGCGCGACGCGTATTGAATGCGGCGATCGATGCGGGAATGACGTTGATCGACACCGCCGATGTGTATTGCCTCGACGATGACGACATCGGGCACAACGAGCGCTTGATCGCTTCGATCGGCCAGCGCGACAAGATTCGTGTCGCGACGAAGGGCGGGTTGGCGCGGCCGGGCGGCGCGTGGGTGAATGCGGGGAACCCGCAACAGATTCGCGCGGCGTGCGAGCGGAGTTTGCGTGCGCTGCAAACGGAGCGGATCTGGCTGTATCAGTTTCATGCGCCGGATCTGAAGGTGCCGTTCGAGAAGAGTATTGAAGCGTTTGCGGAGCTGCATCGCGAAGGAAAGTTCGAGCACTTCGGCTTGAGCAACGTGTCGATCGAGCAGCTCGATCGCGCGGCGCGCATTCTTCCGGTGGCGTCGGTGCAGAACCGATTGAGTCCATACGCGCGCGAGTCCGTTCCGATCGCGCAGGAGTGCGCGCGTCGCAACATTCTCTTTCTCGCCTACAGCCCGCTCGGCGGCTCGCGGCTCGCGAAGAAGCTGCACGAGCTCGCGCCGCTGCGGCGCATCGCGGAAACGCGGGGCATTTCGGTGCAGCAGGTCGCGATCGCGTGGACGCGCGCGCAGGCGGCGACGGTCGTTCCGATCCCCGGCGCACGCTCGGTGGAGCATGCCGTCGACTGCGCGCAGGCCGCGGGTCTCGATTTAACGAGTGACGAGTTGAATTTGCTTTATTCTTCGCGCGGAGGAATCTGACGGGAAATTGACCACGCACGCCGAAGAAATCATCGAAGCACAGCAGCGCGACTGGACGATCGACGACGCGATCTCGCTGTACATGATCGATCGCTGGGGCGGCGGCTACTTCGATGTCCAGGCCGGCGGCGAGATGACGGTCGCGCCGCTGCAGTCGAAGGGAATCTCCGTTCCGATCATCGACGTCGTCCGCGCCGCGCAGAGCCTCAGTCTCGCCACTCCGATTCTCATCCGTTTCCAGGACCTCCTGCGCCATCGCGTGGAAACGCTGAACAGCGCGTTCACGAAGGCGATCGACGACCACAGCTATCGCGGCTTGTATCGCGCGGTGTTCCCGCTGAAAGTGAATCAGCTGCGTGAAGTCGTCGAGGAGATCCTCGACGCGGGACGGCCGTTCCATCACGGCATCGAAGTCGGATCGAAGCCGGAGATCTTCGCCGGACTCGCGGTCCATCACGATCCCGACTCGCTGATCATCTGCAACGGCTACAAGGACCGGAACTACATCCGCACGGCGCTGATCGGGCGCAAGCTCGGAAAGAAAATCATCATCGTCGCGGAGAAGGTCTCCGAGGTCGAGATGATCACGACGATCGCGGCGGAGCTCGGCGTCGAGCCGTGGATCGGCTTGCGTGTGCGCCTGCTCTCGAAAGGCTCCGGCAAGTGGGCCACCTCGGGCGGCGAGCACGCGAAGTTCGGGCTCTCGACTGCCGAGATGCTGGAAGCGATGGAGATCATGGCCGAGGCCAACATGAGCTCCGCGTTCAAGCTCCTGCACTTCCACATCGGCTCGCAGATCCCCGACATCCTGACGATCAAGCGCGCGGTGCGCGAAGCGGCGATGTACTACGCGAAGCTGTACAAGAGCGGACACAAACTCGAGTACGTCGACGTCGGCGGCGGACTGGCCATCGACTACGACGGCTCGCGCTCGACGTTCCACTCGTCGATGAACTACTCGGTCGAGGAGTACGCGAGCGACATCGTCTACAACATCATGGATGTGTGCGACGACGAGAAGGTGCCGCATCCGACGATCGTGTCGGAGTCGGGACGCGCGACGGTCGCGCATCATTCCGTGCTGGTGGTGCAGGCGTTCGGCGCAATCGAGAAGACGCCGCTCGAGCCGCGCGTGATCCGCGCCGCCGATCACAAACTGGTCAAGGAGCTGATCGACATCGATCAGCGGCTCGCGGACGTCAACGTGACCGAGGCGTGGCATGACCTGCAGCTGATCAAAGAGCAGGCGCAGACGATGTTCGAGCTCGGCCTGCTCGCTCTCGACGTGAAAGCGCGCGTCGAGTCGCTGTACTGGCAGATCGCCGAGCGGACCCAGACGATCGTCAGCGCGATGGATGCGACGGAAGTACCGGAGGACGTGCGCGATCTGAAGATCGAGCTCGCCGATCAGCACATCTGCAATTTCTCGGTCTTCCAGTCACTGCTCGACCACTGGGCCCTCGGGCAACTGTTCCCGATCGTCCCGATTCATCGCCTCGACGAAAAGCCGATGTACGAGTCGACGATCGTCGACATCACGTGTGACTCGGACGGCAAGGTCTCGAAGTACATCGACCTCAACGACGTGCGCGACACGCTTCCGCTCCACGAGATCCGCCCCGAAGAGCCCTACCTCCTCGGCGTGTTTCTCACCGGCGCCTACCAGGACATCATGGGCGACATCCACAACCTCTTCGGCCGCGTGAACGAGGTGCACGTGTTCCTCGATCCCGACGAAGAAGCCGGCTTCTACATCGAGGAAGAGATCCCCGGCCAGCCGATCGGTGAAGTGCTGGCGATGACGCAGTGGGACTGGCGCGATCTCGAGAAGCGGATGAAGCAGCAGATCGACGTCGCGATCAAGCAGGATATCGTCAAGCCGAACGAAGGGATGCGCCTGCTGCAGGAATACGAGCGCGGCCTCAAGGATCAGACATATCTGACGTTCGAGTGATGTTTGACGTCGTTGCAATCCAACAGAGGGATTCCAACCAGAGGAGACAAGCCCATGCGTAAAACACTTGCGCTCTGCCTGCTGACGTTGCTCTTCGTTGTGGCGAACGCGTTCGCCGCCGGCGAGGCGCGCATCAACGGCAAAATCGTCGATGCCGCGACGAAAGACCCGATCCCGAACGCCACGGTCACGCTCGACGCGACGCAGGCGAAGACGGTGCATCAGGAAACGAAGTCGAAGAAGGACGGCTCGTATGCGTTCTTCGTGCTCGACGGCACGATTCCATACAAGTTCACATGGTCGGCGCCCGGTTATGCGCCGCACCAGGAAGTGATCAAGTTGAAGCTCGGCGAGCCGAATCCCAAGGACGTCGAGCTGTCGAAGGGCGACGTGGCTCCGGAGGGCGGCGCGCCTGTGAAGGCCGCGGGCGACCCGGCGGCGATCGCGTACAACGAAGGCGCGGGGCTGGCGAACGAAGGCAAGACCGCCGAGGCGATCGCGAAGTTCGAAGAAGCGCTGAAGCTGAAGCCGGCATTCACTCCGGCATGGTCGGCGCTCGCCAAAACTCATCTGAAGCTGAAGGAGTATCCGAAGGCGATCGAGGCCGCGAAGAAAGTCCTCGAGATCGACGACGAAGACACCGACATGTGGGCAGTGCTGACGAACTCGTATCTCGCCACGGGCGACAAGGCCGCGGCGGCGGAAGCGCAGAAGCACCTGCCGGCGAACGCGGGACAGCTGTTCAACGACGCAGCGAAAGCGATCAACGCCGGCAACGACGCCGAGGCGGAGAAGCTGCTCAAGCAGGCAGTGGCCGCCGACCCGAAGCTGGCGCGCGGGTACTACGAGCTCGGAATGCTGTACGCCCGCACGCAAAAGAACGCGGACGCGAAGGCGAACCTGCAGAAATATCTCGAGCTGGAGCCGGACAGCAAAGATGCGGCGACGGCGAAAGAGATGATCAAGTACCTGCAGTAGGTGGTTGCGCGGTTGCGGCGGTTGCGCGGTTGCGCGGCAGATCAACGCTGCGTAACCGCGAGACCGCGTGACTGCGAAACCGTCTCCGGCTCGTACCCGAGGTTCGGCGAGAGCCACCGTTCCATTTCTTCCACGCTCATTCCTTTGCGCGCGGCGTAATCGCGGACCTGATCCGCGTCGATTTTCCCGACGGAGAAGTAGCGCGCCCGCGGATGCGCAAAGTACAAGCCGCTGACGGACGACGCCGGCATCATCGCGTACGACTCGGTGAGCTGGATGCCGAGCTTTTCCGCGCCTAACAGCTCGAAGAGCGTGCGCTTCTCGGTGTGATCGGGTGACGCGGGATATCCCGGCGCAGGCCGGATGCCGCGATATTTCTCGGCGATCAGATCGTCGCTCGACAGCGACTCGTCCTTCGCATACCACTGCGCGCGCACTTCTTTGTGCACGAGCTCCGCAAGCGCCTCGGCCAATCGATCGGCGAGCGCCTTGGTCATGATCGAGTTGTAGTCGTCGTGGTCTTTCTGGAAGCGTGCGACCAATTCGTCGACGCCGATTCCTGCGGTGACGGCGAAGCCTCCGATATGGTCGTTCGACGGCGCGACGAAGTCGGCGAGCGAGAGGTTCTCGCCGGTCGTCGTTTCCTGCTGTTGTCGCAGTGTGTGGAACCGTCCACCGGGGACAACGATGTCGTCTCCTTCGCGATGCGCGGGCCAGATCGCGAACACGGCGCGCGCGTGAAGCAGACGCTTCTCGATGATCTCGGAGAGCAGCTTGCGCGCGTCGTCGTACAACTCCTTCGCGCGCGGCTCGTCGAGGATCTGCGGATAACGCCCGCGCAGCTCCCAGGTCTGGAAGAACGGCGTCCAGTCGATGAACGGCTCGATGCGCTCGAGCGAGACGTCGTCCCACACTCTCGTGCCGGTGAATTGCGGCGTGTCGGGCGCGTACGTCAGCGACGGCGCGCGGCGACGCGCATCGGTAAGCGAAAGGATCGTGATCGAGCGCGACTCCTGCGCTTCGCGGAGGCGCGCGTACTCGCTCGCGGTCGCATTAGTAAATGCGTCGCGCTTGTCGGAGAGCAGCGTCGTGACGACGCTGACGGCGCGCGAGGCGTCGAGCACGTGGGTGGTCGGCGCGTGGTAGCGCGGCGCGATTCTCACGGCGGTGTGCAGCTTCGACGTCGTCGCGCCGCCGATGAGGAGCGGCGTCTGGAAGCCGCGCCGTTCCATCTCGCGCGCGACGTGCACCATCTCGTCGAGCGACGGCGTGATGAGGCCGGAGAGTCCGATGATGTCGGCGTGTTCTTTCTCCGCGGTGTCGAGGATTTTTTCCGCCGAGACCATCACGCCGAGGTCGATCACTTCGTAGTTGTTGCAGCCGAGAACGACGCCGACGATGTTCTTGCCGATATCGTGAACGTCGCCCTTCACCGTCGCCATGACGATTTTTCCGCGCGCCGAATGGTTGCCGGCTTTCGCCTTCTCCGCTTCCATGAACGGCAGCAGATATGCGACCGCCTTCTTCATCACGCGCGCGCTCTTCACGACCTGCGGCAGGAACATCTTGCCCGCGCCGAAGAGATTGCCGACAACGTTCATGCCGTCCATCAGCGGACCTTCGATGATCGAGAGTCCGGTCGGATATTTCTGCCGCGCTTCTTCGACGTCGGCGTCGATGTGGTCGACGATGCCTTTGACGAGCGCGTGCGAGAGGCGCGCTTCGACGGTGCCGCCGCGCCACTCCTCTTCTTCCTTCTCCGCCGTCTTCGTTTTTCCTTTGACGGTTTCCGCGAACGTGATCAAGCGCTCCGTCGCGTCGGGACGGCGATTCAGCAGCACGTCTTCGACCAGCTCGAGCAAATCCTTCGGAATCTCCTCGTAGATCCCGAGCTGTCCGGCGTTGACGATGCCCATCGTGAGGCCGGCCCGAATCGCGTGGTAGAGAAACGCCGCATGCATCGCCTCGCGCACGACGTTGTTCCCGCGGAAGGAGAACGACACGTTGCTGATGCCGCCGCTCGAGCTCGCGAGCGGATACTTCTCGCGCAATCGACGCACGGCTTCGATGAAGGCGATCCCGTAATTCGCGTGCTCCTCCATGCCGGTGGCGACGGTGAGCACGTTGACGTCGAAGATGATGTCGGAGGGATTGAAGCCGGCGTCATTGACGAGGATGTCATATGCCCGCGAACAGATCTCGACCTTGCGCTCGATCGAGTCGGCCTGTCCCTGCTCGTCGAAGGCCATGACGACCACCGCGGCGCCGTAACGTTTGCAGAGCCGCGCGTGATGCTTGAAGACCTCTTCCCCTTCTTTGAGCGAGATCGAGTTGACGACCGACTTCCCCTGCAGCGTTTTCAGTCCCGCCTCGATGACCGACCATTTCGAGCTGTCGACCATGATCGGCACCTTGGCGATGTCCGGCTCCGCGGCGAGAAGGTTGAGAAAATCGGTCATCACCTTCTCGGAGTCGAGAAGGCCTTCGTCCATGTTGACGTCGAGGATGTTCGCGCCGCCGTCGATCTGCTGCTTCGCGATCTTCAGTCCGCCGTCGAGATCGTTCTGTTTGACGAGCGCGGCGAATTTCGGCGAGCCGGTGACGTTGGTGCGCTCGCCGACCATGATGAACTGGGAGCCTGCGCCATCATCGGACGGCCCCTCATCCGGCCTTCGGCCACCTTCTCCCCGCAAGCGGGGAGAAGGGCCACCACCCTCGTCGCCCCTCGCCCCGCTTGCGGGGAGAGGGTGGCGCGAAGCGCCGGGTGAGGGGACGCGCACGGTGAGAGGCTCGAGCCCCGACAAGCGCAGATAGTTCGGGGGATGCGGCGGCACGCGCGGCGGCAGCGTGGCCACCGTTTGCGCGATCAAGCGAATGTGATCGGGTCCCGTACCGCAGCAGCCGCCGACGAGATTGAGCCAGCCGTTTGCCGCGTAGTCGCGCAGCGTGGCGGCCATCATCTCCGGCGTCTCGTCGTAGCCCCCTAACGCGTTGGGAAGGCCGGCGTTCGGATAACACGAGAGAAACACCGGCGCGAGCGACGACAGCTCTTCGACGTGCGGGCGCATGTCTTCTGCGCCGAGCGCGCAGTTGATGCCGGCGGCGAGGAGCGGCGCGTGGCTGATCGAGTTCCAGCACGCTTCGACCGTTTGTCCCGACAACGTGCGGCCCGAGGCGTCGGTGATCGTGATCGACGCGATGACGGGAAGGCGAATGCCGGTGTTGTCGAAATACTTTTCGATGGCGAAGAGCGCGGCCTTCAGGTTGAGCGTGTCGAACGTCGTCTCCGGCATCAGGATGTCGACGCCGCCGTCGACGAGTCCGCGCACTTCTTCGTAATACGCGTCGACCAGTTCGTCGAACGTGACGCTGCGCAGGCCGGCGTTGTTGACGTCCGGCGAGAGCGAGGCCGTGCGATTCGTCGGGCCGAGGGAGCCGGCGACAAAGCGCGGTTTATCCGTGAACGCATCCGCCGCGCGACGCGCGATGCGCGCGGCTTCGAGATTGATCTCATAGCACCAGGCCTCGAGCGCGTAGTCCGCCATCGAGATCGCCTGCGCGTTGAAGGTGTTGGTCTCGATGATGTCGGAACCGGCCTCGAGATATGCGCGATGGATCTCTTCGATCACCTCGGGACGCGTGAGGCAGAGCAGGTCGTTCGCGCCTTTGAGATCGCGCGGATGATCGGCGAAGCGCGTCCCGCGAAAGTCGCTCTCCGACAATCGATAGCGCTGGATCATCGTCCCCATCGCGCCGTCGAGCACGAGGATGCGCTGCGTGAGAATGCGTCGAAGCTCTTCAGTGCGGTCGGGCTGGGGCATGCGCGTCGTCCTTTTGGCGGGGCCGCCGAAGCGAGAGGGGCTGACGAACGCCGGCTCTTTAGCTTTTTTTATCCTGGTTGCAAGCGGCCACACGCAAATCAGTCCAGGTGGGCGGAGGGTACGGCAGCGGCGGCGCTCCTGTCAAACGGCGCTATTTGCGCACGGAGCGCGTGCGGCCGTTGCTGTAGTTCGAGAGCACCAACGCGCTGTGATTATTCGAGCGGTTGTGATCGTTGTATGCGGTGACGCTGACGTGATGCGTGAAGATCGTCTTCACCGGCTTGGTATCGACGAGCGCGATGATCGTTGCCGTTGCTCCCGGCGTGAGCGTACCGAGGGCGCACTGCACTCGCCAGACAGGCGGAGGCGATGGTGAACCAATGATGGCAAAGATCGCAGGCTCGGAGCAGGTTCCCTGCGACGGCGTGACGCTCAGATACTTCACTTTTGCCAGGTCGCCCTCGATCGTCAGGTCAACGTCGGCGCGCTGCACCGTCTGCGGTCCGTCATTCCCGACGTCGACCGTGATCGGGAACTGCGTTACGCGCACCTCCGGTGCGCGGCTCGCGACTTCGAGGTCGGCGTCCGGTCCCACCAGGACGATGAGCAGGCGGCTGCCGGTGCCTTGATTAGGATCGCCGGTGTCGTATTCGATGACCGGCTGATTGGTCAATACGTAGATGTCGACGGTCGGATCGATACGAACGAACAGTTTGAACGTCGCCGATTCGCCGGCGTGAAGCGTGTCCATCCTCGCGATGGCTGTACCGTATCCGCCATACAACGGCGTGAGGATCGACGCCGCGGGGCCTCTCGTTTCAACGAACGAGATGAACCGCGTGATCGACGCTGTATCGTCGGAGAGCACGACGTTGTGGGCGTCGACCGCTCCGGCATTCGTGACTGTGAAGGTGTAGCCGAGCTCCGAGCCGGGCGTGAGACTCTCCTCGCTGGTCGTGGCCGTCAACTCGACGACGGCGGACGCGTCCGCGAACGCAGCGGTCGCCGAAACGAGGAATCCGAGGAACAACAGTACGCGCATTATGCAAATAATTGTAACGTAAACGGGGTGAGCCGCGGAATCCAGCGCCGCACGTTCTCGCAATACAGCTTGTAGTCGTCGCCGAATAGCTCGCGCAATTTCGGCTCTTCGTACAACATCACGAATCCGTTCACGAGCGCCCAGAGGATCAGCAGCATGATGAGGATCTCCCGGGCGATGTTCGGGATCAGGAGCGCCTCGCCGCCCAACGCGAAGCCCATCCCGAGGTACATCGGATTGCGGACCCGGCGATAGAGACCGCGCACGACGAGACGCCGCGGCGGATCGAACGGCGCGGGCGTGCCGCGGCCCGTCCACGCAAAGTCCCACACGCAGCGCAGCATGATCAGCGCGCCGATCGCGAGGAGCGCGAACGCGATCGGATTCGCGTTCGCCTCGAAGGCAACGCCCTTCGATTGCGCGAACCAGCGTGGAAGAAACCACATCCAAATCGAGACGAAGAGCGGGGCGATGACGGCGGCACGGAGGATGGCGAAGAGGCGCATAGGCTCCTGGGCGCATGGGCTCACAGCTCTATGAGTCTTTGAGCCTTTGAGCCACTGCGCCTGTCAGCCTATGATCGCATCATGACCACGGCCCCCGCCACAGAAGTGCCGATCGCTCACACCGATCCGATCAACGCGCAGATCCTCGCCGTCTCCGAGGATCGCATTCAGGGATTCGTCGAAGATCCGTTCGGAGAGATCGCGAACAAAGCGGGGCTCGACGTCGAGCTGGTGATGGAGCGCATCCGCGCGATGCTGCAGGCGGGGACGATCCGCCGTGTGCGGCAAACGTTGATGGCGACGAATCTCGCTGAGGGAGCGCTCGTGGCGTGGCAGTTCCCGAATGAGAAGCTCGATGAGGCATTCGACTTCATGTTTCGCGAGGATCCGTTTTCGGGACACGTCGTCATCCGCTCGACGGACGCCGCGACGCCGGGATCGAACTATCGACTGTGGACGACCGTCAAAGTGCCGCAGGGCTACTCGATCGAGAAGCACTGCGCGATTCTCGCGAAGCTCACCGGCGCGCTGCATTTCCGCGTGATGCCGGCCCACCGCATCTTCGCGCTAGGCGTCGGCCACGTGCGACGCAAAGGGATGGAGCCGGGCTCGAAGTCGGACGAGCTGGCGGAAGTGAAGGACACGGCGAAAGTCGAGCTCTCCGATCTCGAGTGGCAGGTGCTGACCGCACTGAAACGCGAGCTGACGCCGGACGAGGTCGTGCGCGATGTCTGGGAGCGCCGCGCGGAAGAAGCGGACCTGCTTCCCGACATCTTCAACGCCGTCGCTGCGAACCTCAACGCGCGCGGCGTGATCGGACGCTTCTCGACCTTTCTCGAACATGTGAAGACACTGCAGACCGGCGATCGCGTGACGCGCTTCAACGCGCTCTTTCACTGGGCCGTTCCGCCGGGACGCGAAATGGAAGCGGGACGCGAGATCGGCCGCTTTCACATCCTCACGCACTGCTACTGGCGCGAAGGCGGCGAAGAGTTCCGCAACGTGAACATCATGGCCGTCGCGCACGGAACCGAAAAGGAAAGCGTGCTCGCGCACAAACGCGCGATCGACGAGCATCTCGCGTCGATCGGGATGCCGGTCTCGTACACGAACGTGTTCTGGGGCGGACGCAGCGAGATCAAGCCGAGCGAGATCTCGCCGATTGCGTATCGGGAGTGGCTGTCATCCCGAGCGTGAGCGAGGGAGCCGGGGCTCGGGTGGCGGCACGAAGCTCGTGCAACGCAGCCCCGCCCGCCCAGGTCCCTCGCTACGCTCGGGATGACATCAGCGAATCGACAGTCCGATCGCGATCGCGCCGATCGCGCGGCCTCTGGAGGACAGGCTGGAAAGCCTGTCCTACACCAGGGGGACGCTACCGAACCGTCAGTCCGATCGTGATCGCGCCGATCGCGCGGCCGCCGTCCATCACCGGAACGGAGATCTGCGCGAGGTTGCGCGATGCGCTGTCGTCGTAGCGGGGACGGTCGATGAACACGTCACCCTTGCCGGCCGCGAAGGCCCGCTGCCACTTCGCTTCGTCGCCTTGCCAGTAGTCGGACGTCTTGTCGCTCGCGCAGACGTTCGCGCCCTGGTTGTCCATCACGAAGATCTCGCCGTACACCGTGTTCGTCGCGGCGAGCTGGCGCAAATGATCCGCGCAGGTACCGGTGATGATCTGCTTGACCAATGTTTCCGCCTTGCCGGCGATCCACTGTTTGTCGAGCGACTGGATCGTCGCCAGCGGCACTTTCTTCGCGTTCTGCGCCTTCACCGCCGCCACGATCACGGGATCGCTTCCCCACGCGCGCAGTTTCGCCGCCTCGGACTCGAGGAGCTTCTGTGTCGATTGCGCGGATTGAGCCTGAAGCGAAGCGGAGAAAACGAACGTCGCGAGTACAACCCACGACCATCTCATGAAGCGCAATGTATCAACTCGCGCTCTTGAATTCCACGCCGGGGTTGTCTTTCATGGCGAGCTCGAGCTCCCAATCCGACGCGAACAGGACGACGGCCTGGCCGTTGCGATCGGTAGCGACGCGCGACTTCGACGGCAGCGGCATGTGCGCGACGTCATCGACGTCGCGATCGATCCAGCGCGCGAGTTTGTACGGCAGCGTCGTCATCGTCGTCTCGACGTTGTACTCGGTCTCGAGCCGCGACTGCAGCACGTCGAACTGCAGCTCGCCGACGACCGCGAGAATCGGCTCGCTGCGCAGTCCTTCGTGGATCACGAAGACCTGCATCGCGCCTTCTTCTTCGAGCTGCTCGAGTCCTTTTTGAAACTGCTTCTGCCGCGTGACCTGCTTCGCGCGCAGTGTCGCGTAATGCTCGGGCGCGAAACGCGGGATGCGATCGAACTCGACCGGATCGCCGGACGACACGGCGTCGCCGATTTGAAAGAGACCGGGATTGACGAAGCCGATGACGTCGCCGGGATAGGCGCGCTCGACGCCGACGCGCTCGCGCGCGAACAGGCGGTGCGGGCGGGTCATGCGCACTTCGCGCCCGAGGCGCGCGTGATGGACGAGCATGTCCTTCTCGAACGCGCCGGACGTGATGCGCATGAATGCGAGACGATCGCGATGCCGCTTGTCCATGTTCGCCTGGATCTTGAACACGAAGCCGGTGAACGTCGGATCGACCGGTTCGAGCTCGACGTCCTCGCCCTTCTGCTTCGCGTGACGCGCCGACGGCGGAGGCGCGAGCTCGATGACCGCGTGCAGGAACGGCTCGACGCCGAAATTGTTCACGGCGCTGCCGAAGAAGACGGGAATCACGCGTCCGTACTCGAACGCGCGCCGGTCGAATTCGTGTCCTGCACCTTCGAGCAGCTCCGCCGCTTCGCGCAGTTCCTGCCACGCGTACGGACCGACGGCATCTTCGAGCGTCGGATCATCGAGTCCGCTCACCGTCACCGGCGCGACGGACGCGCCGTGGTGCGTGCGCTCGAAGCGCAACACCTGCTGCTTTCGCAGATCGAACACGCCCTGAAAGGTCGGACCGTTGCCGATTGGCCAGTTCATCGGCACCGCGGCGACTTTCAGCTCGCGCTCGATCTCGCCGATCAATTCGAAAGGATCGCGCGCGGACTGATCGAGCTTGTTGATGAAGCAGAGGATCGGGATGTGCCGCATGCGGCAGACTTCGAAGAGCTTGCGCGTCTGCGGCTCGATGCCTTTCGCGCCGTCGAGCACCATCACCGCGCTGTCGGTCGCGGCGAGCGTGCGATAGGTGTCTTCGCTGAAATCCTGGTGGCCCGGCGTGTCGAGGAGATTGAGCACCGCGCCGTTGTATTCGAACTGCAAAACCGTCGACGTGATCGAGATGCCGCGGCTCTGCTCGATCGCCATCCAGTCCGAGGTCGTGTGCCGCTGCGCTTTGCGCGCGCGGACCGAGCCCGCTTCTTCGATCGCGCCTCCGTAGAGGAGGAGCTTCTCGGTGAGCGTCGTCTTTCCCGCGTCCGGATGCGAAATGATCGCGAACGTCCGGCGCCGCGCGACTTCGCGGCCCAGCTCGCTCGTAAGTTCAACGGCGGCAGTCATGCGCGCGCTGTAACAGCGCGGAGTGGTGCGCGCTTCCAGCGCGATCCTGTGGAGCGGCGGCCGCTCTCGGCCGCCGGATTCTCGCGAGGGGTCGGCGGCCGAAGCGGCCGCCGCTCCACTGAGTCATTCCGCGCGTAGCGCGGTCACAGGATCCGTCCGGCTGGCGCGGCGCGCGGGGAACCAGCTCGCAACCAGAGTCACGGCCACCATCACGGCAATCGCGCCGGCGATGGTGGCCGCGTCGTTGACGCGGATGCCGTAGACGAGACTCTGCACGTATTTCGTAAATGCGAGCGACGCGGCGCCTCCCGCCACCACCCCGATGAGAACGAGCCGCAATGCGCGGCGCAATACGTTCCAGGCGATGTCGCGCTCGCGCGCGCCGAGGGCGATACGCACGCCGGTCTCGCGCGTGCGCCGCGCGGCGATGTAGGACATGAGGCCGTACAGGCCGATGCACGACAGCACGAGTGCGACGATTCCGAAGAACGTCGACAGCGCGGCCAGCGCGCGCTCGTGCCGCATCGACTCGTCGATCTGTTCGGTCTGCGTGCGGACATCGAACAGCGGCACGTTCGGATCGATGTTGCGCACGGCGGCACGCACTGCGTTCGCCAGCTGATGCGGATCGCCGCTCGTTCGCACGACGAAGCTCATCGAGTTGATGCGGTCGAGCTGCTGGCGATACGGGAAGATCACGGTCGGCGGCATCTCGTCCTTCATCGACGTGTAGCGCGCGTCGCGCACGATGCCGACGATCTCGTACGCCGGTGCTTTCTTTTTCGAGAAGCCGATGTGCCGTCCAATCGGATTCTCGTGCGGGAAGAACTGGCGCGCCAGCGTCTGCGTAATGAGCACCACCTTCGGCGCGCCTTCATCATCGCTCGCGCGAATTCCTCGGCCGAGGACGACCGGAATGCGCATCGCGTCGAGGAACTGCTCGCCGACCGTGTGCATGTACACGTACTCGCGCTTCTTCTCGTCGACAGGTTTTCCTTCGATGATCAGCGTGCCGATCGCGGACATGCCGCTGAGAAGCGCGTAGCGCGTCGGCGCGGCGATGCGCACGCCCGGCACGGCGCGCACGCGCGTCAGTACTTCGTCGTAGAACTGCACGAGACGCGTGCCTTCGTAGCCGTTGAGCGTCGGATCGAGACGGAACAGCAGCAGGTTGTTCGCATCGAATCCGCGCTCGCTCGATTCGAGATACGCGAGCGAGCGGAGGAAGAGGCCGCAGCCGATCATCAGCACGATCGAGACCGCGATCTGAATCGTCATCAACACGTTCGCGAATCGGTTGCGCGTCGTGGTCGTGATGCGGATGTTCGTCGCGCGCATCGCGGGCACGATTCCGAACGCGACACCGGTCAACACGCAGATCGCGATCGTGAAGAGCAGCACGCGCACGTCGATCGGCACGGCGACGTCGAGCTGCGGCCCCGGCGTGGTGAGGACGAACGGCACGAGCGGGCGGATCCAGTACGCGAGCGCGATGCCGGCCGCGCCGCCGAGGAGCGAGAGCGTGACGCTTTCGACGAGGAGCTGCGTGATCAACGCGGTGCGCGACGCGCCGAGGGACATGCGGACGGCGATCTCTTTTCGGCGCGATGTCGCGCGCGCGAGCAGCAGCCCCGCGACGTTCGTGCAGGCGATGAGCAACACGAGCAGGACCGCGGCCACGAGGATGAGCACGGGCTGGCGCAGGTTCGCGCGCGTTTCGCCGAGGCCGCGCGCGCCCGGAAGTGCGCGCACGTGAATGCGCGGCCCGTGCACCTGCGGCTGCAACATCGCGGTCAGCTCGGAAGCGATTTGCGCGTCGCTGCCGCGGCGGCGACCCATGAGCTGCACCCACCACGAGCTCGGATTCGTCGCGTCGGAGACTCCGAACAGCGTCTTCTGCGCGGACAGCGGCACCGTCACTTGCGCCGCGCTGCCGACGTCGAGCGTGCCGCGAAACGCGCGCGGCTCGACGCCGGCGATCGTGAACGGCTTGCCGTTCAACACGAGCGCGCTGCCGATCACATTCGGATCGCCGCCGAGTCGCGAACGCCAGTACGCGTAGCTGATGACGGCTTCGTTGTCGCGCATGAGCAAACGCCCGAGGGCGGCGCGCACGCCGAGCGCGTCGTAATAGTTTTCCGAGACCATCGCGCCGCGCGCGATCGTCGGCTCGCCGTGGATCGAAACGTTCAAACGGTCGATGCCGGAGAACGCGACGAGCGAGGAAAGCGTGCGCGCATTGCGCGCGAACATCTCGTACGCGGGAGATGAGAACGAAGTGCTCCTCGCGTTGGCGCCGTCGAACGACACGCTGCCGGACAGCGACTCGGCGGGAAAATCATTCGCGGACCATTCGAGCAGGACGAGCGACTCGGGATCTCGCGCCGCGATGTGATCGAAGAGGATCGCGCGCGCGACGCCGAACATCACCGTGTTCGCGCCGATGCCGACTGCCAGCGAAAGGATCACGGTCAACGCAAATCCCGGCTGACGCCCGAGCGTGCGAAAGAAGTAGCGAATGTCGCGGCCGATCATGCCCGGTCACGTCAGCGAGCGCGATGCCGCCGCTAACTATTTGATTTGATTGCGCCGCGGCAACGGCGATCGTTCGAAGATGGGACGAAGTGTCCCACGGGCGGACACCGTGTGGGGCCACACCGCGCCGAGCGAAACGTTTACGGCCGGCGGCGCATGAACGACTTGTACTCGCTCGCGTAGCGATCTTCGCGCGGGGCGAGCTGCCGCGCGGTCACGTAGTGCAGCTCCGCGGCCTGAGCATCGCCAAGCGCCTCGCACACGGCGGCGAGGTTGTAATGCAGCGCAGCGCTTCGCGGATCCTGCCGCAGCGCGCGCTGCCAGATCTCGCGCGCATCGCCGAGCTCTCCGACGTCGATGCGCGCGAATCCTTCGTCGAAGGCAGGCGCATTCGGATCGAGCTGGATCGACTCGCGCACGCGTCGCGGCGTGATGCGGTCGGCCGCATTCACCGCCGCGTAGCGCGTCGCCTGATCGAGCGCGATGTTCTTCTCCTCGTCCGTCAGCTCGTCGACGCGCGGCGACGTCCCCTCCCCTTTCACGAGATACGAGACCTGCTGCTTACCCGCGGATACGTCGACGCGAGCCGTGCAGATCGCATCGCTCCAGACGAACTGCCGCCGCGCTTTTTTTCCGTCGACGTCGTACGCGTTCCCTTCCGCCGTTCCTTTCTTGGACTCGCAGGTGAACGACTTCACGGAGAGATACGCATCCGCTTTCATGTCGCCGCCGCGCCGCGCGTCGCGCATGCGCAGCGTCCCGCCGCGATTGACCTGCTCGATGAAGCGCTCGACGAACGCGTCGACTTTCGTCGTGTCGCCGATCGCGCGCACGACAGCGATCGTTTCGATGTCGCCCAAATCATGCGGCGCGGGGACGTGGTGTTCGAACGTGATACGCGGCGCAGCCGCGAGGAATGGTCCGGCCAGAACGAACAGCAACCCCACCAGCCGGGGCGCATGGGCGCATAGGCGCATGGGCTCATAGTAGCTCCTCTGAGCCTATGCGCCTGTGAGCCTGTGAGCCCGTGCCTATAGAATCCCGTCCGCATGCGGTTGAATGTGACGAGTGAGATCGGCAGGCTAAAGAGCGTGCTGGTCCACCTCCCCGGGCGTGAGATCGACCAGATGGTCCCGCCCATGATGGCCCAGCTTCTCTTCGACGACATCCTTTACGGACAGGTCGCGCGCGAGGAGCATCGCCGTTTCCAGCAGCTGATCCGCTTCATCGCCGACGACGTGCTCGATCTGCAGGATCTGCTCGAGGAGATATTCGACGACGGCGACGTGAAGGACCACGTCGTGCGCGACCTCGCCAAGCGCAACCGGCTCAACCGGCGACTGACGGCCTCATTGCTCGAACTGCGTCCGGCCGCACTCGCGGAAGTGTTGATCGCCGGCATCGCGCGCGAGAGCGCGTCCGGCGAGCTGCCGAAGTTCGATCTCTTCCCGATCCCGAATCTCTTTTTCATGCGCGACCCGCAAGTGGTCCTCGGCGATCGCGTGATGATCTCTTCGATGGCGACGCAGGCGCGCCGACGCGAGTCGCTGCTCTCGAAATATGTCTTCGAACATCACCCGCGCTTCAGCGACGTCCAGCCGTTCTGGGTCGACTTCATGGCGACGGAACGCGAGCGGCCGAAGCGCAACATGCCGACGATTGAAGGCGGCGACGTGCTCGTCCCGCGCCGCGATCTCCTGCTCCTCGGCGTCACCGAGCGCACGAACAAGACCGGCGTCGACTGCCTGCTGCGCGCGCTCAAAGATGCGGGCGCGCGTGTGCGGCACGCGATCATCGTCGACATCCCGCGCGCGCGCTCGTTCATGCATCTCGACACCATCTTCACATTCATCAGCCGCCACGAATGTCTCATCTATCCGCCGGTCATCCTGCCGAGCGGCGGACAGGCCGCGAGCGTCACGCTCGCCGATCTGACGAAGAAGAAAGGCATCAGCTATTCGGAAGAGAAGTCGCTCCTCGGCGCACTGAAGAAACGCGGCTTCGATCTCGAGCCGATCTACTGCGGCGGACGGCGCGCCGTCGATCAGCAGCGCGAGCAGTGGACCGACGGTGCGAACGCGTTCGCGCTCGCGCCCGGAATCATTCTCGGCTACGAGCGCAACGTGCGCACCGCGGAGGAGCTCGCGCGCCACGGCTATCACATCGTCTACGAAGACGATCTCCTCCTCGGCCGCACGGAGCTCGAGACCTGGACGAACAAAAAGTACGCGCTGCAGATCGCGGGGAACGAGTTGTCGCGCGCGCGCGGCGGGCCGCGTTGCATGACCATGCCGCTCGAGCGCGAGGACCTTTGATGTGATGTCATGCCGAGCGTTAGCGAGGCACCTGGGCGGGCGGTGACACAGGACGCGCGCCTCCCACCCTCCCAGGTTCCTCGCTGACGCTCGGGATGACAAAACAAGCAAAGTTGGCCGTGGTGGCGTTCGGCGGCAACGCGCTGCTGCGCCCCGAAGATCACGGCACGCAGGAAGAACAGATCGCGCGGGCGAAGCAGGCAGCGCGCTGGCTCGCCGACATCGTGCGCCACGGATACAAACTGATCGTCGTGCACGGCAACGGACCGCAGGTCGGCAACATCCTCGTGCAGGCCGAAGAAGCGTCGACGAAAATCCCGCCGCAGTCGCTGGACGTCTGCGTCGCGCAGACCGAAGGTTCGATCGGATTCGTCCTGCAGCAGGCGATTCGTAATCGACTCGAATCGATCGGTTCCGCCGGGGAGGTCGCGACGATCCTGACGGAGGTCGAAGTCGATCCCAACGATCCGGCGTTCAAACGTCCGACCAAGCCGATCGGTCCCTTCTTCAACCGCTTCCGCGCCGAAGCCCTCGAGCGCGATCATGGATGGACGATGCGCGAAGACGCGGGCCGCGGCTGGCGCCACGTCGTGCCTTCGCCGAAGCCGCTGCGCATTCTCAACTTGAAAACGATCGCGCGCATGCTCGAGAGCTCGGCGGTCGTGATCGCGGCGGGCGGAGGAGGAATCCCCGTCGTCCGCGGCCGCGACCATCAATGGCGCGGCATCGAAGCCGTCATCGACAAAGACTACGCCTCGGCATTGCTCGCGGCAGACCTCAACGCGGATTTGTTTTTAGTGCTGACCGGCGTCAACAAAGTCGCCCTCGACTTCGGCAAACCCACGCAACGAACCATCGATCGCCTTTCAGTCGAAGAAGCCGAGCGCTACCTCGCCGAAGGCCAGTTCCCCGCGGGATCGATGGGCCCGAAGATCGAAGCCGCCATCCAATTCGTGCGCGCGACGAAGAAGCAAGTGCTGATCACGGACGTGGAAGTTTTGCGCGAGGCGTTGGAGGGGCGTGAGGGAACGGTGGTGGGGTGATCAAAAGTGATATGGCGGTAACCGGCCTTCGTTGATCAGCAGGCGCAGTGCGTCGTTCACATCATCGTCGGTGCGGAAAATCTCCGCGATGTCGTCGGCGATACTGACTCGCGTCACGGTCATCGGAATGTAATGACGGCCGACGACGGCAGTGTTCCAGAACTCATCCGTCAGCTGAGGAATATCGGAGTAGTCAATCGGCAGCTCGTCGCGAAGGTAGTCTCTGTCTTTTTCTTTCATATAGCGTCGTCGTTCCTGCCACGCTCCGAGGCTACCTCGGTGTTACTTGTTTGCGCAATCCGGACAAAACGCCCGCAGCCTCTCGTACGCCCAGATCCCATACGTGTGCCCGTCCGCCCAGTTCGGCTGCAGCGCGTAGTTGCCGATCGGCTCTACGGATTGGAGAACGAAGGACGCCGGCGTGTAGCGTTGCGGGAGGCCGCCGGCCATGCGGCCGAAGAGGTCGGGCTCGCCGGAGCAGACGGCGCATGGGCAGGCGCGGCGGAGCTCTTCGAGCGGATAGTATGATTCGTGGCCGTCGTCCCAGACGACGACGAAGAGATCCCCGATCACCTGATAGCTTGTTGGGCGCATGCCGACTTATAAACTGACGATCGAGTACGAAGGCACTCGCTATTCCGGTTGGCAGGCGCAGGGTAACACGCAGAAAACGGTTCAGGGTCATCTGCTGCGGGCGGCACGCGAAGTCATTGGCGAGGTAGACATCGGCGGCGCGGGACGGACGGACGCGGGCGTGCACGCCGCGGCGCAGGTCGCGCATTTGCGGATGCACAAGGCGATGGATCCGCTGCTCCTGACGCGCAAGATCAACGACCTTCTGCCGCACGACATTCACATCCTTCGCACGACGCGCGCGCGCGACAACTTTCACGCGCGGCACGACGCGGTCTCGCGCGTGTACCTCTATCAAATCTCCACGCGACGCACGGCGTTCGCGAAGCCGTTCGTGTGGTGGATCAAAGACACGCTCGACGTCGATGCAATGCAGCGGGCGGCTTCCGCGATCGCGGGACGTCACGACTTCAGCGCATTCACGGACAAGCGGCTGGCGCCGGACGAGTCGCGCATCGTGGTCGTCGAGCGCTGCGAGCTCGCGCGCGCGGGCGACTTGATCCTCGTGCGCATCGCCGCGTCGCATTTTCTCTGGAAGATGGTGCGCAAGCTGATCTCGTTCTTCGTGGAGATCGGACGCGGCAACGAGACGGACATCGCGTCGCGTCTGAAACGCAACGCGGAGCATTACGCGCCGACCGCGCCGCCGTCGGGACTCTTTCTCGAGGCAGTCGTGTACGAGAACGAGTCGTTCGATCGCCCGCTCATGCCGATCGTGCCGGTGGAGTCGCAATGAACGAAGCCGCGCTCGTGGCACGTGCGCGCGAGCTGTTCTCGAATCGCATCGGCGACGACGCCGCGGTCATCGACGGACAAGTGATGACGGCGGACATGCTCGTCGAAGACGTCGACTTCACGCGGTCGACGCCGGTCCGCTTGATCGCGCGGAAAGCGCTGGCGGTGAACCTCTCCGATCTCGCGGCGATGGGCGCGCAGCCGGCGTACGCGCTGCTCTCGCTCGCGCTGCCGCCGTGGGCGCACGAAAAGGCGGATGAGTTGCTGGCGTCGTTCGCTGAGGCGGCGAAGCAGCACGCGATCGAGATCGTCGGTGGCGATTTCTCGCGCGGCGAGAAGCTGACGATCGCGATCACGGCAATCGGAAAGATCGTCACGCGTCCGCTCTTGCGCAGCGGCGCGAAGCCGGGCGATCGCATCTATCTCTCGCGTCCGATCGGCGGAAGCGCGACGGGACTGCACCTCCTCGATGTCATCCCGAGCGTGAGCGAGGGACCTGGGCGGGCGGGGCCACGCAACGCGCACCCACCCGCCCAGGTCCCTCGCTACGCTCGGGATGACATGAGTTACGCGGAGCGCGAGTTCGCCGAGTCGGCGATTCGACGTCAGCTCGATCCCGAGCCGGAAGTCGCGCTCGGACTCGCGCTCGCGCGCATCGCGGAAGTCACGTCGTGCATCGACGTCTCGGACGGCCTCTCGACCGATCTTCATCATCTCTGCGATGCATCGAATTGCGGCGCGGAGATCGAGCGCGAGCGCATCCCGATCTTTCCCGATCTTCTCTCCTACGGCCCGCGCCTCGGCATCCGCGCGCGTGATGTCGTGCTGCACGGCGGCGAAGAGTACGCGCTCCTCTTCACGTCATCATTGCGTGAGGCAGAGCTGAGCACCCGCGTCGGACGTCCCGTGTACAACATCGGAAGAATGACGCGCGATCGCGCGGTGATGTTGAAAGAAGACGGCGTCGCACAGCCGCTCGAAGCGCAGGGCTTCGAGCACTTTGCGTCGTCATCCTGAGGCGCGCAGACGCCGAAGGATCTCGCACGACGCAGAGTCTCCGTATTTCGAGATCCTTCGTCGCGCTTCGCCGACTCAGGATGACGGGGCGGAACCGCAAGCCAGGACAGGCGCGGGCTACGAGAAGATCTCGTCGACCGGCTCGTACTGTCCTTCGCGCGCGTTCGGCACGTAGTCGAATCCGCGATTCAGCGGATCGTCGTGGCGCACGGTGGTGTAGTCGATGCCCATCGCGGAGTACAGCGTCGCCGTGACATCCTCGGGGCGCACGTCGCGGTTCGCTTTCCATCCGTACTCGACGGCCTTGCCGCCGGTTTGATCGGTTTTGCCGATGATGCGGCCGCCGCGCACGCCGCCGCCGGCGAAGACGATGCCCATCCGTCCGTAGTGATCGCGTCCGCCTTGGTTCGTCAGCGGTCCGACGGTGCGGCCGAACTCGGAGTAGATCATTACGATCGTTTCGTCGAGGAGCGTCTTGCCCGCTTCCGATCCCGGCATCGCCGCGAGGTCGGCGAGCAGTGCGGAGTACGCGTTATCGAGCTCCGATGTGCGGCCGCGCAACGCGTTGTAGATGTCGCTGTGATGGTCCCAGCCGTACGACGTCGACTGCACGAAACGCGCGCCGCGGCGCGACGCGATCAACTGCTTTGCGAGGACCAGTGAATCGCCGAACGTGGTGTTGCCGTAGCGAATGTGATCGGCGCCGCTGACATTGAAGAGCGGCGAGATCTCCGGCGACTCGGTCATGCGCCGCGCGGTGACGGCGAAGTCCGCGAAGTCGTTCGCTTCTTTCGCCAGGCCGCCGGTGCGATCGGCGTCGAGCTGATCGAGGAGTTGCAGTCTCTGATCGAGACGAGCGTTGCCGTCTTCGTGGCGCAGCGACGACACGCCACTGCCGCGCTGTCGAATCACGAGCGGTCCGTAACGCGCGGGGAAATAGCCGGTCGTCGTCTTCGGCGTCTCGAACGCGATGAACGCGGGCAGCACGTCGTCGGGCTTGCGCGTCGCGTACGATTCGATCGCGACGACGGCGCCGATGTGCGGCGCGATGCGTCCGGTGAGCGACGCGGGATTGCGGCCGATCTGCGCCCATAGCTGCGCCAGCGGATGCACGGCGACCCAGGCGAGGCCGGAGCGAATGAACGCGAGCTTGCCAAGGTGCTGGGCGGTCTTGGGCATGTAGCCTTGCGGCCAGCGCACGTCGCCGTACGACGTCGGCGCGAGCGCGGCCGGCGTCCAGCCGCCTTCTTTCAAGTCCCACAAGTCGGCCTGGCTCGCGCCGCCTTCGAGAAAGATCGTGATGCAGTTCTTCGCGGTGCCGCGCACGGTCGGATGAATCGCCGACTGCGCTTCGAGCAGCGACGGATGAAAAACGTCGGAGAAAAACGAGGCGACGAGTCCGAGTCCGCCGAGGCGGATGAAGCCGCGGCGCGAGAAACCGGCGCCGTTCAGCGGAAACGCCGGCGGGGTCGCGCAGATCTGACAATCGTTTCGCTTCATCGCAGTCTCAGTGGAACAGGAACTCGAGTTTGTTGAGCAGCACGAACTGCAAATCCTCGGTGCGATCTTCGACTTTTCCGCCGCGCAGATATTGCGTCGCGAGCATGCGCTCGTTCGCGGTCGGGTAACGGGAGAGCGTCGCGAGGTACAAACGCTCGGTGATCCGATCGGGATCGAGCGTCTCGTTCAGAATCGCCGTGACGGTGGTGTTCATCGAGCGGCGGCACGCGCGCAGAACGAGCGAGTCGTTCATCATCGAGATCGCCTGCACGAGCGACGGCGAATTCGAGCGCTCGATGACGTCGCGGTCGCCGGCGCCGAAGTCGGAGAGGAACTGTCCGATGTTGAAGCCGAGGAGGAAGTACGGATCGGGAGACGCGACGGTCTTCGTCACATGCAGCGCGCCCGGCTGCGAGCAGATCGCGGGCGTGCCCTGACACACATCGAAGCGGCTGCTCGTCGCGCGGTACATCGCGTCGAACAGCATCTCCGCCTGCAGCCGCCGCGGGTAGTGCCGCGCGAAGTACGGCGTATACGACTCGTTCCACGCGCCGGTGTCGTAGTGCGACGCGAGCTGATACGTGTTCGACTGCGTCATGACGCGCATCAGCGCGCGGAGGTCGTAGCCACCCGCGATGAATGCGTCGGTGAGATCTTCGAGCAGTTGCGGATGCGAGGCCTGCGTGTCGAGCTTCTCGAGGTCGAAATTGTCCGCTGGCTCGACGATGCCGAGTCCGAACAACTCTTTCCAGATGTAGTTCACGGCCGCGCGCGCGAACTGGCGATCGGCGGTGAGATAGCGCGCGTACGCGGTGCGCCACAGCTCACCGTCGGCGGGAGCTCCGCCATTGAGATAGCGCGGCAGGACGATATCGGACTGCCCTTCAATCGGCTGGCGCGGACTCTTGTTTCCGCTCGTCGTGTTGAGCACGTAGTCGAGCGGAAAGACGTTTGGCTCCTGAACGAAGCGATTGATGGACGTCTTGCTGAAGAATGCGGCCAGTTCCCAAAGCTGACGGCGCTTCAGATGCGCGAGGCCCGTGTTCACGAGCTCGAGATGGCCGGCGCCGTTGTGGCAGGAGATGCACATCAGCTGCATGCCGAGGAACTGCGCGCCGCTTTGCGTCGCGAGGTTGTCCCACGTGTCTTGCAGCGGACCGTTGCCCTGCTTGAGGCGGTACGTGTAGTTCGCGGTGCCAACCAGGACCGGATCGCCTGATCCCGTGAGCAGCTCGCGCACCATCGCGTCGTACGGCTTGCGTTCGGCCAACGACTGGCGAATCCATTTGTAGTACGCCACGCTGCCGGCGCCGGTGCCTTGTCCGATCGCGGTGGCGAACTGCGTGTTCTGCACGAGATCGCCGAACCAGAGCGTCCAGCGATCGTTGAACTCATCGGACGCGAGGAGACGATCGATCGCTTTGTCGCGTTTGTCCGCGCTGGTGTCCGCGACGAACGCCTGCGCTTCGCCGCTCGTCGGAATGCGTCCGGCGAGATCGAGCGTGACGCGGCGCAGAAACTCGCTGTCGCTCGACACCCGCGCGGGCGCGATCTTCGCGCGCTTCAGCGCATCGAGGATGTGCGTGTCGATGATGTTGCGCGCTTCGAAATACGCGATCGGCGGCGAGCCGACGGAGCGGCGCTTGCCGGCCGACGGCGCCGCGAATTCGGCGACGCGGGAGACTTCGGCGCGGATCGATTGCGCGTCGCGGTGGAGTGTCGGATCGAACGGACAGTCGGCGTTGCCCGCCGTGTTCGCTGCCATCGCTGCGGTTGCAGCCAGCAATCCGATGGCGACGACGGCAGTCGCGACTCGCATGTGCGTAACATGAACAGAGTGCGCCCGCGCGAGGCGCATTGGCAACGGCAGTTACCGTTTGTTTGCGCGAATGTTGGAGGCGGCGACCGCGCAGACGAACGCGCTGATGCCGAGAGTGGTGCGGACGGCGTGCGCGCGGACCCAGTTTTTCGCGAGCGATTGCGAGCGCGAGCTCGGATAGTCGGCGGGCGGTTGCGCTTCGAGCTCCTTGTTGATCGGTACCGTCACCATGATCGTCGCGGCAAGCACGCCCGCGAGTGCGACGGCCGACGCGGAGTCGAGGATGCGGCGGACGGGAACTCCGCGCGGCGCGGCGATCGCGAGCGTGACCGCGGTCCCGAGCGCGACCGGACCGATGGCGCTGAACACCGACGCGGTCTTGAGCGGATCGAGAGGCGAGTCGCGGTGCGGGCGCTCTTCTTTCCAGCCGGGAACGAGCGCCGCTTCGCCGAAGCCGAGCGAGCCGGCGAGCAAACCGGCGGCGGTGAGATTCACGAATCGCAGGAAGGATTCGATAGTGCGGTTCACGAGGGAAAGTATAAACGGTGGCGGGCAGCGTGCGGCGGGCAGCGGGTAGAGCCGCACATCTTCTGCACGCTGCCCGCTGCTCGCTATTTCTGTAATTTCTTTTCCAGATCGCGCAGCCGCCCTTCGAGATCCTTGATCTTGGCTTGCAGCTCGTCGCAGTTCTGGAGGCGCTCGACGCGCGCTTTCCACTCGGGGCTGTTGAAGGTTTCGCCGAGACGCTCGCCGAGGTCGGTGAGGTTTTGCACGCGGATGCGGCCGGGGCCGAAGTCCTTCTCGACGAGCGTGGCGGTCAGCGTCTGGCGATTGCGTCCGCGGAGCACGTCGATGCGCACGGCCTCGCCGTCCTTCTTTTCCTTGATCGCGCCGCGCAGGTCCCACGTCGAGTCGATGTCTTTCCCATCGACGGCGACGATCACGTCGCCGACGCGCAGTCCCGCTTTGTCGGCGGGGCTGTTGTCTTCGACGGACGCGACGAGCGCACCCGCGTCTTTCGGCGCGCCGAAGTATTCGCGCAGCTCATCGGAGAGATCCATGAGGCTGACGCCGAGGAATGCGCGCTTGCCGCCGAGCAGCATGTCTCCCGGTCCGAGGAGATCGGAGCCTTCGATGACTTTGCCGTCTTTGATGATGATGGTTTTCGAGTGCGTCGACTGCGCGAACGCGGACGTCGCGGCGACGAGAATCGTGAGAGCGAGAATCAGACGAGATTTCATTGGCCTTCCTTCTTAGTCGTAGGTTTTCAGCGATGCCGGCTGCACGGCGGAGTCGAGATCCATGATCACGCGGGTGCCTTTGTCGTTCTCGAGCACGACCACCGGCTCCGCCTGTTTGGCGCTCTCCTTCACCGCCGCGAGCTCGGCTTGAATCTTCTGTTGTTCGATGCGCAGCGCGTCGAGCTTCTGCCGCTCGTGCAGCATCATTCCGATCTGAACTGCTCCGAAGAGACAGATCACCATCGTGAACGCGGCCGCCAGCCGCCACACCAGCGGACGCCGGCGCGACTGCGCGTCCGCGCGCAACTTCCGGCGCACGTCAAACGTGAATGCGGGCGACGCCTTCGCGCGCGGCAGCGCGCGCATGCAATTGCCCAGTTCTGTCTCGGTCATGAGCGTTTCCTCCAGTCCACCAGGGAGCGAGGTGCCTCCGCATCAGCTCGCGTGCGCGCGAAATGCGCGACTTCACCGTTCCGTCGGGCAACGAGAGAGCCGCGGCAATCTCGTCGTACGACCATTCTTCGATCTCGAACAACACCAGCGGAGCGCGATACTTGATCGGCAGTTTCTCCAGCGCCGCCGCGACCTGTTTCTGGATCTCGTCCGTGATCAGGTTCTTGTCCGGCGCTTCGCTGCTAGACGACGTGCTCGCATGCAATCGCGGCAGGAGCAGGTTCCACCGCCGCTCGCGGCGAATCTCGCTGACCGTGAGATTCGTCGCGATGCGGAAGAGATACGGACCCAGTTTCTCCCGCTCGCGATAATTCGCCGCGCTGCGATAGAGCCGCACGAACGCATCCTGCGCCAGCTCCTCCGCGCGATCGCGCGAGTGGACGAGATGCGTGAGGTAGTTGACGAGGGAGTCTTTGTAGCGGCCGACGATCTCCGCGAACGCCGCCTCGTCCCCTTCGGTCACGCATTTCATCAGCGCGTCGTCTGTCATCTGAGTGAGAAACGCGCGGGACGGGAAAAGGTTCCGGGCGGGGCTCAGAGGCGCATGGGCGCATGGGCTCATGGGCTCATGGGCTCATGGGCTCAGAGGGGTGCGGTGGTCGATCATTTTGGTGAGGCCGGAGCCAATCTTCGCGATCAGGGTGCGCGTGTCATTCAGGTCCGAAGCCAGACCGCAGCGCATGATGACTTCTAGTTGCGTCTCCACCTCATAAAGTGATCCGCGCGCCTGCACCAGATAGTGACGGCGATCGCGATCGGTCGTGCGTCCCTCACCTTCGGCAATATTGCTCGGAACAGAAAGCGCCGCTCTCACGAGCTGATCTGCAATGGCAAACCGCTTTCTCGCAACGAGGTCGTCCGCCAACCCGATCATCCGTACCGCCAAGTCGACAGAGGCCTCCCACACAAACAAATTACGAAACGAATTTTTCATCTGAATTGCCGGCGCCGAGGAGGGACGAAACGCGCCCGTGTGGAGTGCAATGATATCTCACTCTGAGCCCATGAGCCTCTGAGCCCATGAGCCTTTGTGCCCGTGAGCCTCTGAGCCCATGAGCCTCTGAGCCCCTGCGCCTATTTCCGCGCGTCTTCCAACTGCTTGATCCGACTCACGATATCGCGGTAGTTCGAGTTCATCCCGTACACCTCCATGAACGCTTTCTGCGCGTTGTCGGTGTCGCCGACTTCCTGGTAGGCGGAGCCGAGGTCGTACAGGAGGCCGACGTGCTCCTCCTCGGTGATCTCGGGGATCTCGAGGCCTTTGCGATACCACTTGATCGCGAGCTGGGGCATGCCTTTCTCGAGGAAGCAGAGGCCGAGCATGGACGCGCACTCGACGGCGCGCTTGGGATCTTTCGACGCGAGCTGGAACTCGCCGATGGCTTCGTCGATGAGGCCCATCTCCTTGTAGGCGATGCCGAGGTTGTAGTGCGTGTCGTAGTCTTCGCTGTCGAGCTGCTGCTCGACGCCCTTCTTGAACTCCTTGAAGATCTCTTCGAGCGACTGTTCTTCTTCGGACAGCGAGATCGGCTCCTCATCCTCGGCGAGCTCGGACTCGAGCTCCGCGGCGAGGTCGAAGAAGTTGTCTTCGTCGGCGAAGAGATTCTGCTCTTCGGCGAGCGCGGCGGTCATCAGCGGCGCGGGCGGCTCGATCGCTGGGGGTGGGGGTGGAGGTGGAATCGGCGCGGCGATTTCTTCGTCTTCGTCGGGGATGGCGGAGAGCAGCTCACTCTCGATCTCGTCGCGCGAGAGCACGGGAGGCTTCGGCGCGGACGACGGTGGAATCGCGGCTGCGATTTGCGCGGCTTCGAGGTTCGCGCGGCGCGTGGCGAGGTTCGCCTCGCCGGGGAAGCGCGCCTCGAGCGTCTCGAGCTTGCGCTTCGCTTCCTCGAACAACTCCTGTTCGATGTAGAAGTCGATCTCGCCGATTTCTTCGAGCGGCAATTCTTCGACTTCTTCGTGCGCGAGCGATTCGACGCCGAAGAACGGCTCTTCTTCCGCGACGGCCGGCTCGGACTCTTCTTCTTCGAGCGCAATCAGCGGCTCGTCCGGCACGAGCAGCTGCACCGGCATGAAATCGATCTCTTCTTCCGCTTCGAGCTCGAGCAACGGCGCGGATTCAGGCTCCGGCTCGAGGATCTCTTCCGCGGCCTGAAGATCGAACGCGACTTCCTCCACTTCTTCCACCGCCGGCGGCGGCTCTTCGACGGGAAACTCGAACGCGAGCTCGGGCTCCAGCGCGAGTGGTTCGGGCTCAGGCTCCGGTTCAGGCTCGGGTTCGGGTTCCGGTTCTTCGATCTCGAATTCGAGCACGGACTCGGGCTCGAGGTCGAAGCTGATCTCTTCCGCGGTGTCGTTATAGTCGACCGGAATGCGCGTGTGGCGACCGCTGCCCTCAGCGGTCGCGGTGCCGCTGAGGGCAGCGGCACCCACATCGAACATCTCGCCGCGCGACGCGAACTCGTTGCGGATCGCGTCGATCGCCGCCGTGTCGCCTTGTTCCTGCGCGACTGCTGCATACGCGCGCGCGGCAACGTGCGCGCCTTCGACGTCGCCTTCTTCGAGCAGGATGCGGAACAGCCGCTCGTGCGCGATCAGGTTCGACGGCGCGCGCTCGAGCACCATTCGTAAATGCTCGGCTGCTTTTTCGGCGAGGCCGTATTTCGCGAAGACCTCGGCCTCGGTGAGATGTTCGGTGATGAAATCGAGATCGTCGCTCGCTTCGATGTCCGCCGACGCGATCTCCGGAGGAGGCGGCGGCGGCGGTGCGGGCATGCGCACGGGCTCGGGGGGCGGCGCGGGCGCGGGCATGTCCAGCGAGAAGTCGATCTCGAGCGACGGCGACGCGTCGAGCTCGAGGACCGGCTCGTTCGAGAAGTCGAACGTCGGCGTCGGCTCTTCGATCTCCAGCGACGGGATCTCCGGCATCGGCGCGCGGGACGCTCGCTGCTGCGGAATCGTGTCGATGCCGCCCATCTGCGTGCGCACGAACTGCAGTTTGTTGCGATGCTGCGCGTTCTGCGGCTCGCGCTGGATCAGTTTCTCCAGCACCTTCGACGCTTCGTCGTACCGCCCCTTCGACACGTGCGCCTCGGCGAGGCTGTTCATCGCCGCCAGGATGTTCGTCTCTTCGTTGAGCCGCGTGTACACCGCGACGAGCCGCTCCAGCGTCGGCGCGTTGCCGGAGTCGACGCGCAGGATGCGGTTCAGCGTCTCGACCGCCGCGCCGCGCTCGCCGCGTGAGAGCGCCTTCTCCACGTTGGGCGTGAGCAGCTCCAGCGCGCGGTCGGCGTCGCCCTGGCGCAGATGCAAATCCGCGAGCGCCTCGCGGATCGTCGGCTCGTTCGGGTCCGCCTGCATCGCGCGCTCGAGGTTCGCGCGCGCGCCCGCCGCGTCGCCGCGCGCGAGCTGAATCTTTCCCTGCATCGCGAGGAGGCGCGGATTGTTCGCGTTCATCTCCAGCGCGGTGTCGACGAGCTGCTTCGCGTTCTCGTAGTCCTTCGCCTCGATCAGCGCCGTGACGAGCGAGTCGACGAGATCGACGTTGCGCGGATCGATCTTCAGCGCCTTGCGGAAGACCTGCACCGCTTCGTCGAGCATGCCGCGCTTGAGCAGCATGCGTCCGACGCGATCGAACTCCTTGAGCGCTTCGGCGGCCTGATTGTTCGCGGAGTAGAGATCGGCGAGCTTGACGTGGACGTTGATCGAGTTCGGATCGAGCTCGGAGATTTTCTTGTAGATGCCGAGGGCGTTTTTCGGATCGCCGTGCTTCAGGTAGTAATCGGCGAGAACCTGGTACTGGCTCTTCGCCTCCATCGCCAGCCCCTGCTTCGCGTAGAGGTCGGCGAGCTTCGCGTAGATCTCCAGCTTCGACGGATCGAGCTTGTTGATCTTCTTGAAGATCGCGATCGCCTTGAGAAAGAAGCCGTCTTTCCCGTAGTGATCGGCGATGCGCGTGAAGACCTTCACCGCCTCATCGTTGCGATTGATGCGGACCCAGAGGTCTCCGATGCGATTGAGAGTGTTGACGTCGTTCGGGTTTTCGTCGAGGAGCCGTTCGTATTCCTTGATCGCCGGTTCGATCTTGCCTTTCGCCACCAGCTTTTCCGCGCTGGCGATGACTTTATCGCGTTGAACCGCCATCTTCCTCGCACAGACCGAACAACAGCCTCGGCTCCTCCACCCCTTCGAACGACTTGCGATGGATCGGACTAGGGCCGTACGTTTTCAGCGCGGCCTGATGTCCTTCAGTCGCATATCCCCGATTATGTTTGAAATCGTAGACGGGGTAGCACGCATGATACGACTCCATCAGCAGATCGCGGTAGACCTTGGCAACGATCGACGCCGCGGCGATCGTTGCGCTGCGGCGGTCTCCTTCGATCAGCGGAATCTGCGGCATCTCCAGCGTCTCGAGCGTGACGGCGTCGAGGAGCAGTACGTCCGGGCGGAGCGGAAGGTTTTCGACGGCGTCGTACATCGCCAGTTTGCTGGCCTGCAGAATGTTGATGCGGTCGATCGTGCACGGCTCCATCACGCCGATCGAAACGGCGCGCGCGCGCTGCAGAATGAGACGGCAGATCGAGACGCGATCGTCGGGGTCGACCTGCTTCGAGTCGTTGACGCCGAAGAGCGTGGGATCGGATTCGAGGACGACGCACGCGGCGACGACGGGACCGGCGAGACATCCGCGTCCGACTTCATCCGTCCCCGCGATGCAGCGAAAACCGAAATCGCGAAGCCTGCGCTCGATCACCGACATCTCGGCGACGCGCGCGAGCTCCGCGAAAAGGGAGTCGTGGAGTCGTTCGTCGGGAGTGCGCTTCGGCTTGCGCGCGCGGAGTCGTACCTGTGTCATCGATGAAAACCGCGACGCTCGTAAACCTGCGTTGCCGGTGGTTGCTTCCGTGCATGGTTGAATAGCGCGATGACCAAAATCAAGTCCGGCCTTTTGCCGGTCGTGGCGGCGAACGTTCGCGCAAGCCGCGAGCAGCGCGGTTTGTCGCGGGAACAACTGGCGGCCGCGACTGACATCGACGCGCAGATGATCAAGCGCATCGAAAGCGGACGCGCGAATCCGGCGCTGGTCGTGCTCTCGCGTCTCGCGGCGGCGATGACGATCTCGCTCTCGCTCCTCGTCGGCGGTGCGGCCGCGGAAGCAGCCGAGCCGCTCGACTCCGAGACTGTCGGAGAAACGATCGTGCTGCTGCGCAAGGGAAGGCATCTCTCCCAGCGCTCGCTCGCGCAGCTCGCCGGCCTTCGCGCTTCGACGTTGCGACGATACGAATCAGGTGAGACCGATCCGAGGCTCGAGGGAGCGGAGTTGCTCGCGCGGGCGCTCGAGATCGAGCCGACCGAGCTCTTGCAGCAGATCGAGCAGCGGCAACTGCATGCGGATCCGTCGTCGCGTACGTCGATGATCATCGCGCCCGGTGTCGAGCAGCGCGTCCTCGCGAGCAGCGAGCGTTCGGAATTGTGGGAGTGGCGATTCGCAGGACGCGCAACGGCACAGACGAAGACGCCGCCCGGTATCGCGGAAGAGATCGCGACCGCGATTCGCGGAGATCTCGTCGTTACTGTCGATGGCGAGGAGCGCATGCTGCGCCGCGGAGGCAGCATGACGATCGCCACGAAACAGCCGTGGCAGATTGCGAACAGCCGGACCACGACTGCGCGGCTGCTTCGCTTTCAGGTCAAGATTTGAGGCACAGCCACAAAATATGACCTTCGTTCGCTGGCGGCCTCATTCGAAACGATTGACCCACTGCCAGTCATTTGACGGGTCAACATCCGCCATTCGGGTCAGATGGTGATCCGCCTCTGCGTACTCGCAGGACTTATTTCCAATGACTTACGCGGAGCGCGTCCTTCCTGGCATCCTTGCAATGGTGAAGGGCAACGCGCAAAGAGCGCGACCGACGAAAGGATCAGGACAAATGCTCAAAAAGTCTCTCACGGTGATGTTCGCCCTCGCACTCGCGACGGCGATGTATGCGGAAGGTCCCTCCCCTGAGCTCAACAACGGCCGTACGCATCAGATGCCGACGAATGCGAACGCGAACGTCGACTTCCATGCCGCCGGCGTCGGCGGCTCCGGGAACCTCGTGGATCATGGCGGCGAAGTGCTGACCAATGCGAAGGTCGTCTACATTTTCTGGGGCTGGGCCTCGAACACGACCGATCCGTATGTCGCAGAAATCCGTTCGTTCCGCGATGACCCGAACGCGATGATGGCGCACATCGGAATGCTCGCGCAGTACCGCAGCACCGGCTCGACCAGCCTCAAGGGCACACAGCCGGATGTGTTCGATGCAGTGCCTCCGTCGCAGGCCAAGGTGACGGACGCGATGGTACAGGCGAAAGCGGCGGCTTCGTGCGCGGCGCTCTCGGGCGGCTGCAAAACCGACACGATCTACGAAGTGTTCATCCCGGCCGGCTACTACTCCGATGACGGCACCGGCGCACAGTCCTGCGGCGGAACGAACCTCCAGTACTGCGCGTATCACGGCAACGGCGACGGCGCGAACCTCAGCGCGAGCATCAAGTACTCGATCCAGCCGTATCCGAGCTGCTCCGGCTGTCACGGCCTCGCCGGCTGGACGGCGTACAACGATGAGGAGCACTTCATCGTCCACGAGACACGAGAAGCGATGACCGACGCGCGCCTCAACGCGTGGTGGGACCGCGCCGGCTACGAAGCCGACGACAAGTGCGCGTGGGGCACCAACCTCAAGTTCCTCTTCTCGGAGACCGTCAGCGGCCACACGTATGCGTATCAGCAGGAGTACTCGAACTCTGCACGCAACTGCGTGAAGTAATCGAGTTCACGTTGCAGAGATCGAAAAACCCCGGCGAAAGCCGGGGTTTTTTATTCGTGTGGCGCAGGCTTTCCAGCCTGCGCCCCGGGGGCAGGTTGGAAAACCTGCCTACACCAGAGCTACTGCGAGCCCAGGCTGCGCTGCCAGTTCTCGGTGATGTCGAAGTACACCGTCTTCTTCTCGCCGTTCGCCAGCTCGATCTTCACGACGTTGTAGCGGCGTCCATCAGCCGTGCCGGTGCCGCCGCCTTCGCGGCGAAAGCGGCCGTAGCGATCGAAGATCCAGTGGTTCTGAAACTCGGCGCCGCCGTCGGGAGCATCCGCGGGAACGGAGACGGCGGTCGTGATGGAGTCGCCTTCGTGATCGACGAGATCCTCCGCCGCCGCTGGCGGCGGAGTGGCGGGAGCCGCTGCTTTCGGCGCGGGAGCCTGCGCGGTCGCGCAGCCCCCGAGCAGCAAAAGCGCGAATGCGGCGCGCTTACTTCGGGCGCTTCTCTTCGATGCGCGCGGCTTTTCCGCGGAGATCGCGGAGGTAGTAGAGTTTCGCACGACGGACGCGGCCATGGCGTTCGACCTCGATCTTGTCGATCGTCGGAGAGTAGAGAGGGAACATGCGCTCGACGCCGATGCCGCCGGAAATCTTGCGGACGGTGAACATCTGGCGCGTACCGCCGCCCTTGCGCGAGATGACCACACCCTGGAACACCTGGATGCGCTCCTTGTCGCCTTCCTTGACCTTCACGTGGACCTTGATCGTGTCGCCGGGGCCGAACGCCGGAATGTCCGTGCGCTTGATCTCCGCAGACTCCACGAGTTTCATAATCTCTGGCATTGCAGACTCCAAGTTCTAAAAAGCGCGTAAGTATACCCGAGGGCTTCGGCTAGAACTTGCCGAGCCTGCGAAGAATTTCCCGCGCCTCTTCGTCGAGCTCCGCCGTCTCCAGAAGGTCGGGACGTTTTTCCAGCGTCGCGCGCAACGCCTGCTCCTTCCGCCATTTGCGGATGTTCTCGTGGTGGCCGGAGAGCAGGATGTCGGGGACCCGCTGTCCGCGCAGTTCCTCCGGCCGCGTGTAGTGCGGATAGTCGAGCAGACCCTTGAAGAAGGAGTCTTCCTCGACCGATCCCGCGTTGCCGACGACGCCCGCGACAAGCCGCCCGATGGCATCTGCCATCAGCATCGCCGGCAGCTCGCCCCCGGAGACGACAAAGTCGCCGATCGAAACCTCGTCGGGCTGCAGCGCCTCGTGGACGCGATGATCGAAGCCTTCATAGCGGCCGCAGAGGAAGACGACGTGCTGCTTGTCCCGCAGCTCGAGCGCGACTGCTTGATCGAACTTTCGTCCCTGCGGCGTCGTAAGAACCAGGTGGAGCGGCGGACTGATCGCCTCCACGCACCGCAACACCGGCTCCGCCAGCATCACCATCCCCGGCCCGCCGCCGTAGGCCTCGTCGTCGGTCGAGCGATGTTTGTCGCTCGTGTAGTCGCGCAGATCGTGCACGCGGATGTCGAGCAGTCCCTGCTTCACGCCGCGCGCGATCACGCCTTCGGCCAACAGCGGATCGAACATCCGCGGAAAGATCGTGACGAAATCGAATCGCATCGGTTGCGCGGTCTCGCGGTTACGCGGTCACGCGGTATCCCTCTGCGTGACCGCGCAACTGCGCAACTGCGCAACCATCATTCCACGGCATCGAGATCATCCAACCCTTCCGGCAGCGTGACCGTCATCCGCTTCTTGTGCAAGTCGATCTCCGTGCAGAGCTCCGCGGCGAACGGCAGCTCGAACGTTTTCCCGTCGGTACGCTGCACTTGCAGCAGCAAACCTCCGCTCCCTTCGATCACGTCCTTCACCACGCCGCGCTCGTTGCCGTTCGCGTCGAAGAGCGTGAGGCCGACGAGGTCGTGGAGAAAATACTCGCCCTCTTCCAGCTCGCGCGCTTCTTCTTCCGGAATCTCGACCGTCCATCCCTGCAACGTCTGCACGTCTTCGGGCCTGTCGATGCCGGCGAATTTCACGAGCGCGCGTCCGAGGTGCTCGCGCGTGCTTTCGATGCGCATATTGCGCGTCGACGATTCGTCGGGCGAGACGAGGGTCACTTCCTCGAGCTCGGCGAAACGCTCGGCGGAATCGGTCCACGGCTCGACGCTCGCTTCTCCGCGAACGCCGTGCGCCTTGCGGATGATCCCGACCGCAATTCTCATGAATGGCAGATGGCGGATGGCAGATCGCGAAAAGCGTGGCAACGGCTCTGCTGCCATCTGCCGTCAGCCATCTGCCCTCTAATCCAGAATGTCGAGGGAGTAGCGCCGCCGCGACTTCTGCGCGGCGGCATTCAGCAGCGTGCGGATCGCGCGGGCGGTGCGGCCCTGGCGGCCGATGATCTTGCCGAGATCTTCCTCCGCGACTTCGAGCTCGATCGTGGTCTGGTCGGCGCGGTCGAACGTATGCGTCCGCACTTCGTCGGGATGATCGACGAGGGACTTGGCGACGAACTCGACCAGCTCTCTCACGCTATTTCTGCTTTTTGAGGATCGACTTCACGGTCGGCGAGAGCTGCGCGCCCTTGCTCACCCAATAGTCGACGCGCGCGCGGTCGATCTTCACGTCGGCCGGCTTCTTCTTCGGGTCGTAGTGGCCGATCTGCTCGACCGTCGACGCGGCCGGCGTCTTCTGCGAGTCCGACACGACGATGCGGTAGAACGGCGCGTGCGTGGCTCCACGGCGGCGCAAACGAATCTTCAACATGTGCTCTGTAACTCCTTGAAATGGTTGCTGCGTCGGGCCGAACAGCTCACCCGAGGCAAGAATTCCGGTGGAGGACAGGCAATCGGATGGCGGATGGCAGATCGCAGATGGCGGATTCAGAACGCCATCCGCCATCCGCCATCTGCCATCTGCCATCCGATTGCCTGTCCTTCACTTTAGTGCAAAAACTCGGGCGGCAGCCCCTTCATCATCTTACCGAACCTGCGCGCGCCCATCCCCTTCGAGAACGTCCGCATCATCTTCTTCATCTGCAGGTACTGCTTCAGGAGGCGATTGATCTCCTGCACGCTCGTCCCCGAGCCCTTCGCGATCCGCTTCTTCCGCGAGCCGTTGATGAGCTGCGGGAACTCGCGCTCTTTCTTCGTCATCGAGTCGAGGATCGCCTGCATCCGGTGAATCGCCTTCTCGTCGATGTCCTGCTCGCTGATCTTTCCCGCGCCGGGGATCATCGACACGAGCGACGACAGCGGTCCCATCTTCTTCACCTGCTGCAACTGCGAGCGGAGATCTTCGAGCGTGAACTTGTCCTTCGCGACGCGCTCGGCGAGCCGCGCCGCTTCTTTCTGATCGATCTCCGTTTCGACTTTCTCGATCAGCGACAGCACGTCGCCCATGCCGAGGATGCGCTGGGACATGCGGTCCGGGTAGAAGACGTCGAGGTCCGCGTACTTTTCGCCGACGCCGACGAATTTGATCGGACGATTCACGACCGACTTCACGGACAGCGCCGCACCGCCGCGCGCATCGCCGTCGAGCTTCGTCAGCACGATGCCGGTGACGCCGAGGCGATCATCGAATTCTTTCGCGGACTTCACCGCGTCCTGTCCGGTCATCGCATCGGCGACGAACAAAATCTCGCTCGGACGGACATCGTCCTTGATCGTCTGCAGCTCCTGCATGAGCTCATCATCGATATGCAGCCGTCCCGCGGTATCGAGAATGACGGTGTCATACAGCAGCGTCTTCGCCTCGGCCAGCGCTTTCTGCGCGATGTCGATCGGGTTGCGGTTCTCGCCGATCTCGAAGAACGGCACTTTCACGTTGTTCGCGACGATGCGCAGCTGATCGATGGCCGCGGGGCGATAGACGTCGCACGGAACGAGGAGCGGACGCCGTCCGCGACTCTTCACGTGCATCGCCAGCTTGCCGGACGTCGTCGTCTTGCCGGAGCCCTGCAGGCCCACCATCATGATCACGGCGGGACTGCCGACGAGCGCGAGTCCGACTTCGTTGCCGCCGAGGAGCCCTTGCAACTCGTCGCGAACGATCTTCGTGACCTGCTGCGCCGGAGAAAACGCGGTGAGCACTTCCTCGCCGACCGCTTTCTCTTTGACGCGGTTGGTGAACTCCTTGACGACTTTGAAGTGGACGTCGGCCTCGAGCAGCGCGACGCGGATTTCCTTCAGCGCGTTATCAATGTGCCACTCGTTGAGCGCGGCCTCGCCGCGCAGGGTCTTGAAGACCCGATCCATCTTGTCCTGTAAGTTGTCAAACATAGGCGCGTCCCTACAATCGCGGTCTCTGCCCGCCCATTCCTTCGCCCGGCAGCGCGAGCACGCCGTCGCGCCGGAGCATCGCCAGGAACTCGCGGCTCCCCTTCTCGTTGAGGTGCACGTGGTCGGCGAACAGCGCGGGATCGTGGAAGACCGTGTCGTAGGTCGCGACACGGACGTGGTCGTCAAGCGGCAGTCCCGCGATGAGCTGCGGCAGGTTCTCGATTCCTTTCGCGTAGTACGGCGCGATCACGAACCGCACTTCCACGCCGCGTCTCCGCAACGCCGTCACGATGCGTTGCAGCGCCTCGCGATTTCCCGGAAGGAACGGCACCACGCGCTTCCCCTCGGGCTCGCTCGTTTCCGGCAGCGAGCCTCGCATGATCCAGTCCTGATCGCTCTGCCGCATGTAGTGGAGCGCGTCGACGAAGAAGCCCGTGTTGAGCAGCAGCAGGTGAAAGATCTTCTCCATCCGCGCGGCGTCCGGATGCCGCTCCTGATACAGCGCCATCAGCCGCGGCGAAAGCGTCGCAAACGGCCGCAGCTCGGTGAGCACGGCACCGTCGACCATCACGCACGTCGGCTCGAAGATCACCATCTTCGGCGGCCGGTTGCGATCGAGATAATCGAGAAGCAACGCCTCGGCGACGACCGGCGACATCGAGTTGTACGAGAGGTTGAATGCCTTCTTCCCCGTCAGCTCTTCGATGGCCGGCGCATAGAACGAGTTCACGCCGCGCGAGTCGCCCATGATGAGGATGTCGGCGTTGGTGCCGCCGCGATAGAGCTGCGAGTAGCGGAACTGGCTTCGTACGAGCACGCGCGCGAGCATCCACGACAGCAGGCGGTCGCCGGCCATCACGACGAACAAGAGCGTCGCGAGCCAGAGCAGTGCCTTGCGTGCGTCGCGCATGTCAGAACTGGAAGTAGATGAAGTTGATGCCGGAGAACGTGCCGAAGAGCAGCAGCACCCACGCGCACGCGGCACAAAACGCGAGCCGTTGTGCGGTGGAGAACTGAGGCGCGTGCGCCGACACCGTCACCTGTTCGCCCGGCTCGACCGCGATCACCGCTTTGCGCCGCTTCGGCAGGAACGTCGCCGCCTCGATCGCGCAGAGCGCCGCGATCAGCAGCACGCACTTCAGAATCCGCCAGCGGTTGTCGATGTCGAGCAGCGAGCCATGCACGTGCGTGATCCCGGAGAGCACCTGCCACGCGACGGAGAACGACGGCGAGCGGAAGAAGATCCACGCGAAGCAGGTGAGATGAAACACGAGCAGCACCAGGAACGCGTGCGAGACCAGCGCCGGCACGCGTACCGCGCGAATCGCGCGCTGGTACCACGGGCCGATCCAGCGCTGCGCGACGAGATAGCCGCCGTGCAGCGCGCCCCAGGCCACGAACGTCCAGTTCGCGCCGTGCCAGAGTCCGCCGAGGAGCATCGTCAGCATCAGGTTCCGGTACGTACGCCACGCGCCGCCGCGATTTCCTCCGAGGGAGACGTAGAGGTAATCGCGCAGCCAGCTGGAAAGCGAGATGTGCCAGCGCGTCCAGAATTCGCTGAAGCCGCGCGAGAAGTACGGCCGGTCGAAGTTGACGCCGAAGTCGAAGCCGAGGACGCGCGCGAGGCCGATGGCGATGTTCGAATAGCCCGAGAAGTCGCAGTAGATCTGGAATGCGTAGAGATAGACGCCGAGGAGCAGCGAGAGCGTGCTGTGCGCCTCCGGATGCGCGAAACGGACGTCGACGAGCGGCGCGATCGAGTCGGCGATCGCGACCTTGCGGACATATCCCGCCATGATCAGCGTGAGTCCCGAGACCATCCGTTCGTAATCGAACGAATGGTCATGCTTGAGCTGCGGAATCATCCGCGACGCGCGGACGATCGGACCCGCGACCAGCTCGGGAAAGAAGACCACGAACGTCGTGAACTTCAGCAGATCGCGCTCCGCCTTTTCCGCGCGGCGGTAGACGTCGATCGTGTAGCTCATCGTCTTGAAGACATAGAACGAGATGCCGACCGGCAGGACGATCTTCAGCGCGTTGTAAGAGACGTGCAGGCCGAGCGACTGGCTGATGCGCGCGGCCGAGTCGGCGAAAAAGTTGAAGTACTTGAAGAACCCGAGCAGTCCGAGATTGACCGCGACGCTGAGCACGATCAGCCGTTTGCGCGTCGCGTCATTCTGCTGATTCTCGAGAAGGATGCCGAGCGAATAGTCGACGACGCTCGAGAACAGCAGGAGAAAGACAAAGCGCCAGTCCCACCACGCATAAAAGACGATGCTCGAAAGCAGCATCACCCACAGCCGCACGCGGCCGCGGGTCGCCCAATAAAACAGCAGAAAGATGGGCAGAAAAATGAGAAATGCGAAGCTGTTGAAGAGCACCGAAGCCGGCATTTTACAATCGCCGCATGCCGCGGCTGCTGCTCATTCTTCTCCTCGCCGTTCCCGCCGCCGCGCAACTCACAGAGTCGATCGAGTGATGTCCTCGAAGAGCCAGCGTCGTCGGCCGCGACAACAGGTCGAAGACCTCACCGCCGCCGACTTCGAAGTCCGCGTCGACGGCAAGCCCGCGCCGGTCACGAACTTCTATCTCGTCCAACGCGGGCACGATCATCGATGCCCGACGTGGAGCGGCGGGCTCTCAGCCCGCCGAAATCACGGCGGCGCAAACGGTTCCCACGCGCCTCGTAACTTACGAACAGTGGGGTTCGTGTGCGACTTCAAAGGTGATCAGGATCAAGCGGCGACGTGCGACCGGCGCGATGATCTGCGAGCGCTTCCCCTGCCATTAGTACTAGATCGCTACGTCTGTTAAAAAAGGCATCCTCTGGCCCGATGACAGTGATTGTTCCCTTCGTGAGGTTACGCGATACAGTTCTAGTTGGCTTTGCCGCTACTTTCGGTTTTCGCTTCGCTGGACGTTTTGCGCGGCGGGGTTGTAGGTTCTTCGGAGGCGGTGATGAAGCTTCGGCGATTTGCTGGGTTGGTGCTCCTGTAGCACTTAGAAGTTTGCCGATGACGCTGACAAGATGTGGACGTACAACTTCAGCAAAGCGCGCCGCCGATTCATATTGCCAAATGATACCCAATTGAGCAATTTCACTACGAAACCTAACGACTCGTGCGAGCTGTTTAACTTCTTCGGTACTACTTGGTGGCGGAGATGGCGCGGCGCTAAAATAGAACATGATTTGCGGCGAACGCGTTGACTTCCATGCCTTAAAGGCAAGTCGAAACTCTTCTTCGGTTCCCGACAAAGCACGGCCTGTTGCAGTGCCAAAGCGCTTCCACATTATCCCAATGAAAATGTCGTACGGACCGATCTGCTCTGTGATTATTGCTTGGGGCCGACCTGCGGCGGGACGCGCATGAGTTTCCCAACGAACTAATTCAATGACAGCGCGTGTCTGCGGAACCAACGCAGTCACCGTGCTGTTCAGTTCGTTAATTACTGTTGCTAGCGACTCGCGTTCCGCAGTAACGTCGCTTGGCGACGCGACGAAGACTCGGATCTTGCGATACTCGAGTTCCATATGCTATCCATTCTACGACTAGCGGCGACCGGACTGAGCACCGGATAGGTCTCCTGCAGCTGATATGCGACTGAAGGATAGAGAGTCGACGGTAATGGCGTCGACGGACAACGTCCGATTCCGACGTTAGCTATAGCGAATCGCTATGGTCTTTTTCGCCTCCGGAGACTCGTGGCGCCAACCCGTGAGATTGATGGCGATCGGCGAGAATGGCCGAATGGCGCTCCTCGCGGTGCCACGCCCCTCGAGCTGCGACAACCACCCCTTGCGTTTCGACGGACTGTAGACTGACGTACCCGGTGTCTTGATCGCCCGAGCGCGAAACAGCGCCTTGATCCGCAGCATCACCCGAGTGCCGTCTTCGACCAGGTTGGCGTAGCTCCTGACCAGCTCCTTCAGCGTCAGCAGTTCGCTGGCGCCGTGAAACACGGACTTGACCGATCCCAGTCGCAACAGCTCCGACAAACGGTCGGCGTCGATTCGATCGCTCTTGTTGTCCTGCGCGCCGCGACCTCGGGTGTTGCACACCACGACGCGCTCGGCGTACGGCTTCAGAACCTCGTGCAGCCACTGCGCTTGCGTCCCCTCTTCGAAGACAATGTGTACCCGCGATCCGAGGCCGCGCACCAGCCCGACGATAGCTTTGGCCTCGGTCGCCACCGTCGCTCTCATCACCACCGAACCCTGCTCATCCCGAACACTCACCACCAGGGTTGCCTGATGGACATCGAGAGCCACATACTGAATCGCCTGTTGTTTCATGGCAGCCGTCCCTTCCTTTCGTTTGGTCTTTTGCAACTCCAAACTTACAGGAAGGGGCGTGCTTTCAATATGCGTTAGCCGGCGCCACGCTTGACATGTTCTTGGCTAAGTGGGTAACGTTTTGCTTCCGAGACCGTCGAAACGAAGGGCTGAACGTGTGTTCTTAAGAGGCATGCTTGGCTGACGAGGCAACCAAAGCTCTTACCGTAGAAGGACTTGAGCGGCTTCAGTACTGGCTGCTGACCACCCGTGATAACTTTGACGTGGGGCGTTTTCGAGAATCTCTTCCCACCGTGTTGCGCGATTCAGACGGCACATCCGTCGTGATTGAGTCAGCGAACGAGCCGTTCCCGTACAACGCTATGTTCGCTTGGGCGATCTTTGAGGATGAGGTCGAACTAACGGTCGACTACCACACCTCCGGGCCCGATTCTCACGCCTCTGATGAGCGCCACGACACCCAGACGGAATCGTTAGACGCGCACGAGGAAGGTCCAGAAGACCTTCCTTGTCCAGAACACCTGATGTCGTGGCTCGGGGGTTTCTTCGGTTCTAACAGTGCGCCAGCACACGGACACGCGCGCTACAAATATGCGGGTGAACGGAAGCAAGCGAAATTTGAGATGTCGTTGGCGAGTGAACTTCCTCCAGACACTGAGCTATATGGCGTAGCACTTCGCCTGCGGAATGCGCCTAACGGGATTACATCTGTGCGCGTAACACGCGGACTCTCTGATTGGTATGTGGAGGTCATCTATGATCGCGATGTTGTTTTTGCCGAGCTTGATCCGATAGCTGATGCTGCGAGTCTTTTGCCGATATTAGACGACTTCCTGACGGAGAAACAGCGATGAGACCGAGTTACTCGCTTCGTACGGTCACCCGGTTTATACCTCTCACGTCAACAACGCGGCCTCGACGCGAGTATCGAGATCTCATCAGGTACTGGACTCTTGATCTTGATGTCCACAAGAAGAGGCTCAGAGAACTACGGTCTGCGGCCGGCACAGAGAACTCCCGGAGCGTTGAAGAGCGGTGGCAGAAGTACCTCGACACAGCGGCAGAGAAGCGTCTCACGAGCGAGGAAGTCGCAACAAACGCGCGCCGGTGCTGGGCACGAATACGCGGCATTGCACCCACACTCCAGCCGCCAGACGCAAGTCCGACTAATTCCAAAGGCCTTCTCATGTCGTGGGACATGTCTGGTCGGCATCTCGAAGTTGAAATCCTGCCTGACAGTTCGTATGAATGGTTTTACCGCGAGCGTATCGCCGATATTGCGGAAGGTGGAGAGCAACGCGACGTTGAAACGATTTCAGAAGCGCTTGCTTCACGCCTCCGACACCTAACGGAGTCTTAGCCGGATGGCGTCGCCTCCTTTTGAGATGACGAATGGTGTTGTGTTTCGTCTCGGTGTCCGCAGCGAGGAAGAATTGTTTTTTGCCGAAAAGAGAAAGCCTCTCGTGGGTGATTTCGACTTAGGAAGTGACGAAGAGACCGAAGCGGCAGCCAAACAGTACGCGGCGTTGTCAGCTTGGGATGAGCAACGCACCACTGTGGAACAGGCTCGAGTATTTCTTTCCCCGAATCGGCGCCTTCCGATTTGGTTGTCAGTGTTGGAAATAAGATCGATGCATTCCCTTAGAGTGATTCGGCGGCCGCATTCAAAGCCGCTGCCGGGCCGCGAGGGCCATTGTGACATCGAGAACGTATGGCCAAGTGACAAAGCTACGTTCAAGAAGATTCGGTCTGACCTCCGCGACATCGCAACTTGTAATCGCGACGACCTCAATTAATTGCGCAAGCGGATGGCACAGGATTTAGTTAGCGTCCGCCCAAATTGTACTCAGGCCCTCCCCCCCCACAACAAAGTAGTCGTAGCGAGGCATCTCCGAAGCATCACATTTTCGTTCCCCGCCTGAATCGCTGTCTAACGCTTTTCCTCCGCCAATCCCAAATACCCCACACCCTCCCCGTAATACCCCGCGCAGCGGGAGCGAGGGCCACCAACACCAACATTGACGTTGGTTGGCCTTTCGCGCCGCTTGGGAGGGAGAGGTGGAACTGAGCGGAGCGAAGGGCCGGATGAGGGTTGTGGTTCTTCAGTTCAGGCCATTGGCGCTGGCTTGTCCTCGCCGCACCGCGGGTCTCTGCGCACAGTGATCCCCGGTTTGGCGGCAAAGCCGTCGTCATGACCGATCGGCCGACTTTCTCTCCCGTGGGAAGGCGGGATCAACATCCTCCTGGCTGCTTGACCTCGGCGTCAACGAGCGATGCACCCCGGCGGCGGTTCGTCGCCACGATCGATCAGAGGGTGCCAGCCGTATTTCTCGGCCAGCTCCTGGACGCGCCGAATATCGGGCTTCCGTCGCTTCGGGCCGCTCGATGATTGGTGGCTCGTCGAGCACGTCGGGCGGCCGGTCCGATTTCTCATCAGCCGGCCGCACCATCTGATCCTGTGACATGCATGGAAGCTCAGCGCCTTTTCACGACTGGAGCCGGATCCCCGCCGCATCGATCTTCTCGTACACCCATTGCGGCAGGCAGAGATCGAGCTTGTCGGCGCGGCAGTTGGAATGGCAGACGATCGTGGCCACCTGAAAGCAGCGCGGGAAGTCGAAGGTCGTCGAGGGGTAGTAGAAGACCGGATCGATCTCGTGACGGTGGCAGATGTCGAGCGTCAGTTCGATGCCGGCATCGACCTGTGCCTCGTCGAGCTGCGCGAAGTAGTGAGAGCGGCGCCAGTCGTACTTGAGGAACGGACCGTTGTACAGGGTGTTCGGCGTGTTCATGCCGAACGCGTAGAGGCGATCGCCATCGAGGTCGAGCGCGAGCTCGTTCGCGAACTCGATCGCAACCGACGACCGGTCATAGCGGCCCCCGGTGCCCTTCAGGCCGAGGTGAAAGGTCCAGGCCGCATCCTCGAAGGTCTTGTAGATCGTGCCGTCGCGGTCGACGAGCCACGGTGCGCCGACGCGGTCGGTGTTGAAGTTCCAGGCGTCGATCGCGCTGGTGGCCTTGCTGGGGCGGCCGAAGACGGGGGTGTGTCGTGTCCGGCCCGCGGTGCCGTGCCACACGACGTACTTCTTCTCGGTCATGTTCGAGAACCACTGGCCGGGCTTGAGAGCATACGATTTGATCTTCATCGCGCATTCTCCTGAAGGGTGGGGCGCGCGCTCGCGCGCGCCCCACCGGTCAAACTCAGAGGTCCTTTCCCGCCTTGAACTGCGGGGCGAGGTCACCGCCGGCGGCCGACATCGCGTCGAGCGCCTGATTGAGCATCGTGATCGCCGCCCGCCACGTCGACGGGATCAGCGGCAGCGTGGCCAACATGGTGAGCAGCGGCTTGACGCCGCGGTACACCTTCACCACCTTCTGGAACTTCGTCAGCGGCGTCTCCGCCACCAGCGTGTTCTCGTGCTCCATCTCCTGCATCAGCGTGCGGATGCTGCGGTCGATGACCCGCTTGTGGTCGCGGATCACGGCTTCGGACTGTTCTTTCGGGTTAGTGCTCATGGGTTCGTTTCTCCTTTCGTGAAAACTGAGGAAAGAGGGGAACGGACAGGCCTACGCCCGACCAGGCGTCCCTCACGATCCGCTGCACGCTGCCGCCATTGCCGTAAAGCTCTCCGGCAATGTCGACGGTAGCGCGCGCGAAGTCGGTGAAGTCCGCGTCGGGATTGAGGCGGTCCGTCAACGCGACGTACCAGATCCGTCCCGGCACCTCCCAGGTCTTCCCGCCGAGCGCCATCGAGGCGCGGTAGAAGGCGTGGTTGAGAATGCCGGAGTTGATGTGGACGCCGCCGTGGTCGTCGGTGGTATGGACGTAATCGCGCATGTGCGAGGGCTGCGGGTCACGGCCGAGGACGGGGTCGTCATAGGCGGTGCCCGGAGCAGCCAGCGAACGCACGGCGACGCCGTGGACGGCGGGGCCGAAAAGGCCGGCGCCGATGAGCCAGTCGGACTCGCTCGCGGCCTGGCCGAGCAGAAACTGCTTGACCATGCTTCCGAACGCGTCGGACACATGCTCGTTGAGCGCACCCGTCTCACCGTAATAGCCGAGTCCCGCGGTATGTTGCGTAATCCCGTGGGTCAGCTCATGGGCGATCACGTCGACGAATGCGGTAAAGCGCGTGAAGAGGCGTCCGTCGGCGTGGCCGTAGACCATCTGGCGGCCGTTCCAGAGCGCGTTCCCGAAGGACGTGCCGTAACGCACGGTCGAGTCGAGACGCATTCCTTTGCCGTCGATGGACGCACGACCGAAGACGCGCCAGAAAAAATCGCACGTCGTTCCGCTTCCGTCGTACGCCTCGGTGACTTCGACGTCGGTGTTGCGGGGGCCGTGCTCGCTCATGGCGAGCTGTCCCGGCAGCACGAACTGATGATCCGCGTCATAGACGCAACGCCGTTTCCGCGGGCGCGCGTCCCCGGAGGGAGGTGCGCCGGCCGGAACGGATTCGAGCAGGGTGGCGGCCGCGCGACCGCTCTCGAGCTGTTGCATGTGCTCGAGCGTCGCGCGGGCGCTGTCGCTCGCCAGGCCGGTTGCATGTGCGGCGACCCGCGTCAGGATGTGAGGCGGGATCGCGCCGCAGACAACATGTGGAATGGTACGCATGGCTCATCTCAGGAAGCGCTGGTGGACGTCGCGGCCTTGACGCCGGGCTTCTCGGCGGCAGCTTTCTCGGCGGCAGCTTTGTCGACCGCGGTCTTCTCGGCGGCAGCTTTGTCGGCAGCTTTCTTCGCGGCGAACCTACGCCGCGCCTCGGCACGGCCCAGGTCGCGTTTCATGTTCGCGACGAACGCCGCGAGCGTCGGGCTCTTCTTGTCGCGCGCAAACGTTTGCGCAACCACGTAGACTTGAAGCGCCTCCTCGGTCAGCACAGCGAGCCGGACGTTCAGGTTCGTCAGCAGGTCCTTTTTGAACCTCTCGATTTTGTCGAGGACAGGGCGGAACGCGTCGTAGAGCTGCAGGGTGTCGCGGCCGACTTTGGGGTCGAGCTTCCCGGTCGCCTGAAGTTCAAGCGCCTGTTCGACGGAAGCGATGACCGTTCCGAGAAACTCGATCGGGTATCCCAGGCGCGCGTTCACGAAACTCTCCGTGACCGCGTGGGCGGGATCGGGCTTCGGGACGAGGCTGGCCACCTTGTCCAGGGACGCGGAGAACTCGTTGGCCAGCAACTGATACTGGGTGACCGTGAGGGTCGGGGGTCCAATGACGGGATTGGCATCTTCTGCCATGACTGACTCCTTCCCACCGCGCGGCGCAGACGCGCTGCGCGCACGCGGTGACTCATTCGTTACCCGCTCACGCCTCGGCCGAGGTGCAACGGGCGAGAGGCTCCTGCAGAAGCCACGAGGGAAGGACCGGTCCCGAAGCTAATCTAGGTTCAGGTACTATGATTGTCAAGTGATAACCATGATTAGCAACCCATTGCTTCATTCACCAAGTTCAATTACATCCCGTCATCTCGAGCCGCGAAGACGGCGAAAGATCTCAAAACACGTAACTTGAGATTTTTCGCTACGCTCAGAATGACGGAATTTCCGTGTGACTTAATTAGCGAATGGAGTACTGAATTGCATGGCGCAGGACGCGTCCAGCGATTTTATTTTCCGTTGTGCTATAGTTCCAGCATGCTACATGACGACTTTCGCAATGCCAGGCTCGCTGCCGGCCTATCTCAGGCGGAGCTCGCCCGCCGCGCCAAGGTGTCGCGCCGGCAGATTCAGTTGCTGGAGACCGGGGCCAACGTCACCATCGATACGGTGAGGCGGATCGCGCCGCTGCTCCCCAACCTCACGCGCATCACGCTCGGCGGGCTGGAAATGCTGACGGCGAACTCCGATCTGGAGGAAGTGCGGCGGCGGGCATTCGCCCTCTTCGAGGACGTCAGCCGCCTGATCTACGCACTCGGGGCCGTTCCGCCCTCTCCGCAGCAGTCCGGGACTTACCGCCATCCGTCCGGAAGCGAGTCTGAAGAGCGGACCGCGCAGCGGTTGGAGAAGATCGTCGAAAAAGAGAAGCAGAAGGGCCCACGGTCCGACGCCTAGAGAGCAACGAGAGAGCACCAGTGCGCCAGCACCAGCACCTGGAAAAATTCGAGCCGCTGAACGTCGAATACCGCGAGACGTTCTTCGACGCATATCTGCGGCTCGACGTCTCTTCCGAGACATTTCGCGCGCTGATGAACCTCCTCGATAAGGCCATCAAAGATGGAGAAGAGGTGCGGAGGCTGAGCACCTCGAAATTGCGGGTGATCCGGACGCCCGCCGGCTCATGCCTGCGCCCCATGCGTCTGTATTTCCTCGTCGAGCACCGAACGTTGCATTTCGTACACATCGAGTACTACGACGAGGACTATCCCTGACGAGGGCTCGAGGTCGAGCCTCGAGGGCTCACGGTCAAGCCTCCAGGGCTTACGGTTAAGCCTCCAGGGCTTACGGTTAAGCCTCCAGGGCTTACAGTTAAGCCTCCAGGGCTTATGGTTAAGCCTCCAGGGCTTACGGTTAAGCCTCCAGGGCTTACGGTTAAGCCTCCAGGGCTTACGGTTAAGCCTCCAGGGCTTACGGTTAAGCCTCCAGGGCTTACGGTTAAGCCTTCAGGGCTTACGGTTAAGCCTCCAGGGCTTACGGTTAAGCCCCCAGGGCTTACGGTTAAGCCTCCAGGGCTTACGGTTAAGCCCCCAGGGCTTACGGTTAAGCCTCCAGGGCTTACGGTTGAACGCAGCACGGCCTGTCCCCTCGGAACTCAGCTCCTAGCTGGCGGCCGCGAATGCCGAGTCGGGGTTGGCCCGCAGCGAGCCGATGAACCGCTGCACGTGCCGTACGGTCGTCCCCGACGCCTTGCGTGCGGCGATGGCCTCGCTCAGAAACCGGAGGGCCGTAATTGCGCGCGAGTTGAGTCTCGCCGCGGTGAACTCCCGCACGATCTGCCGCGCGAAGACCTCCGCTTCGATCGGCGCACCTCTCGTGAGATGCGCCTCGACGACATCCAGTCCGCACAACCCCGCCTCTTCGACCAGGTTGTGCCGGAGGAGCTCCTCGCGAACGCGGTGGAGATGCCCGATTCCCTGTTCGAGGGCACCTCTCCGGATCATCAACCGGCCGCGCGCCAGCTCCGCGCGCGCCACCTGGAGCGGCGAGGCGATCCCGGCGAACAGCCGCACCGCCTCTGACAGGTGAGACTCCGCAAGAGCAAAGTCGCCCAGCTCGATGGCCGAGTGGCCAAGATTGTTGTGGATGCTGGCCACGGCATCGGTGCCGGCGACTTCTTCCGCGAAGGGGAGCAGCGAGCGGTATAGGTCACACGCCTCGCGATACCTTTCGGTGCGATGCAGCAGCGCTCCCTCGCTGATGCCGCAGAACAGCCGCCCGCGGCTGTCGCCGTACTCTTCGAACACGCGCTGGCATTCGCGAAGGAGCAGCATCGCCTCTTCGAAGCGGCCGGCTTCCTGAAGCGTCGCCCCGCGGGCGATGCCGATGGCGGCCCTGGCGAGCTCCTCCCGCTCGAGGGGAAGCACCGCTGCCGCGCGGTCGAAGGCGGCGAGCGACTCCTCGTACCGTGCGAGCAGGCGCAGCGCGGTCGCGTGATCGCGCCACGCCACCGCCGCGCCGCGCGACGCCTCCGCAAGCCGCGCCGCGATCGCCACCGCCAACCGCGTCACGACGAGCGCCTCGGTTGGCGCCCGGTGGACCCGGACATTGAATTGCCGGCTCAGCTCATGAAGCACGCCTGTGCCGTGCAATTCCGGCCGTTCCGCCAACTCCGGCCACGCGGCCGCGGGCGTCTCCTCCAGCATCCGCTCGACGAGCGTGTGGACTCGTTCTTCCTCCTGAAGCTGCTGCCGCACGACGGCGGCATCGCGCCCGACTGCCTCCATCTCATCGGGTAACGCCGGCGGGAGTCCGAACGCCTGGATCGACTGCTCGTACGATCCCAGGGCGGCGCGCAGATCGCCGGCATCCCGCAGCGCATCCCCCCGCAGCCGCCATCCGTGAACACGCAGAAGCGTCCGCACCGGCTCAGCATCGGCGGGCAACCCGACCCGATCGGCATGCGCGAGGACGAAATCAGCGATTGCCCGGGTGCGAGGGTCGCTCGCCGCCGCATGAAGCATGGCCTGCAACGTGTGGAGCGTCGCCGCCTCAGGGTGCGCCGCCAGCCATCCGTTCCAATCCACGGCCGGCTGACTCAGGATCTCGGCGGCGTTGCGGGATCCCTCGCCGCGGCCGGCCGCCAGCCACTCGGCGAAGGCCCCGATTCTCGCGACGTTCTCCTCGCGCACGCGCTAACGATACACCGGCGCCTCAGCGTTTGGGGTTCAGAAGCCGCTGCAGTCCGTGCTTGAGGATCAGTTCAATCGCGCGCGTCTCCTCGTCCCTGCTTCCACCGTGAACGATCGGCGGTTTTGCCTTCGCGGCGCCTTCAGTCTTCAGCTTTTCAGGTATGCGCACATCTTAAGGAGTGTCAGAAACCGGCGTCTTCCACACCCCGAGAGTCTGCGAAAAATCTCCGTCATCCTGAGTCGGCGAAGCGCGACGAAGGATCTCGAAATGCGAAGAGTCTGCAATTTAGAGATCCTTCGCCGTCTTCGCCGGCTCAGGATGACGAGGGATTTTTTCATAACCTCCGACCTGAACGCCCGGAAAGAGGACGCCGCCCTGCACCGTTCTCACCGGTGATGGCCGATCCGGCGCTGCGGCTCGATGAAAACGTTCCCGGCGATTTCTACGTCGACTCGACGTGCATCGACTGCGATGCCTGCCGCGTCTTCGCGCCGACGGTGTTCAGCGACGAGAGCGACCAGTCCTTCGTCTTTCATCAGCCGGAGACCGGCGAAGAGCTGCTCGCCGCGCAGAAGGCGCTCATCACTTGTCCGACGTCGTCGATCGGATCATCGACCGGCGCGCGGGCGGCAATCGATACGTTGCCGGAGTGGATCGCCGAGGACGTGTATCGCTGCGGCTACGCGAGCGAGAGCTCGTTCGGCGCGATCAGCTACTTTCTCGGCGATCCGAAAATCCTCATCGACTCGCCGCGCTTCGCCGGACCGCTGGTGAAGAAGCTCGACGAGGCCGGCGGCGTGCGCCGGATGCTGCTCACGCACCAGGACGACGTCGCCGATCACGAGAAGTTTCACGAGCGCTTCGGCTGCGATCGCGTGCTGCATCGCGACGACGTGCGCGCGCACACGAAGATGATAGAAGTGCAGCCGGCCGGCCTAGAAGCGATCAACGTCGCGATCGAGCTCGCGTCCGATCTCGTGATGATCCCGACTCCCGGCCACACGCGCGGCCACGCCGTGTTCCTCTATCGCAACCGTTTCCTCTTCACCGGCGATCACCTCGCCTGGAGCCCGAACCGCGGCCACCTCTACGCCTTCCGCAGCGCGTGCTGGTACTCGTGGCCGGAGCAGATCCTTTCAATGACGAGGCTGCTCGACTATTCGTTCGAGTACGTGCTGCCGGGACATGGGCGGCCGATTCACCTTCCCGCCGATGAGATGCGGGCATCGCTCGTCAAGTGTATTGATTGGATGAAAACGAAGCGGTGAAAATATCTCAACCTCTTGAAACAAACGTTCAAAGAATAGGCGGCGCGGCTTCTCACTTCGCGCTTACGCCGGGGACATCATTACGTGCGCACGTCGAAGGAGGCGCTCCATCTACATCGCTCCCTACTTCGGAACCTGCAAGGAATCGTCATTTGATGTACACATGAGTGACGCGACCATTGACAACGACCACATTGGCTTCTTTGTATTGGAGCACTTTTGCGGGCTCCTCGCCCAAGGTGGATGTGGGCTCTCCTAGAATCGCAAGCACTTCAGCGATAGTCATGCCGAGTTTAATGCGTTTCGCCGGAGGTGCGCTAGCAAGCACGGCCCTTTCTGCCTCAACCGCCTTGGCGAGATCAATACCCCGTTCGGCGAGATACTGGCAGTAGCGCGAATTCAAGAACTAAGTGCCGTCTCACAAAGAGACGGAGTGATCTGGGACACTGACGACAACTTCCGCAAGAAGGGATCGTCAATGCAATATCACCAGATCACCCCTGAAGAGAGATATACGTTAGCCGCGCATCGAGCGCAACAGCCACGACTGTCGAACGCAGAAATCGCCCGGCGCATGGAACGGCACGCGAGCACGATCAGTCGCGAACTGCGCCGCAACGCATCACGACACGATGGCGGCTATCGGGCGAGCGGCGCGCAGGAACGCACGAACGGCAGGCGCTCACGGACACGCCGATGGAGCAAGCTCACGGGCAAGCAGTGGATGCTCGTGGAGGGGCTGTTGCGCGAGGGCCTCAGCCCAGATCAGATCAGCGGCAGATTCCACCGCGATGGAACGTTGCGGGTAAGCCACGAGACGATCTACCAATACATTTGGGCTGATAAGCGCGCAGGCGGCCATCTGTACCTTTGTCTTCGGCAACACACCAGACGCCGTCGGAAGCGGTATGCGACCAAGGAGCGCCGCGGCCGTTGTCTCCGGCAAGAGGCACATCTCCGATCGTCCTGCAGCGGCAAACGAGCGCCGTGAGTTTGGGCACTGGGAGATTGATACGGTCCATGGTTCCGGACGTGATTCGGTCGTGACTCTGGTCGAACGCCTGACCGGCGTGGTCCTGATCGGAAAACTACCGAACCTCTCCGCTACTGCACTCAACAGACGTGTGCTCCTGATCATCCGGCGATTCGAACGGAAGCACGCCCGTTCATTCAAGACCGTCACTGCCGACAACGGAACCGAGTTCCACAGCTACGCAACGATTGAGCGAAAGGCTCGTCTCGAGTTCTACTTCGCCACGCCCTACCACTCCTGGGAGCGCGGTACCAACGAGAACACCAATGGTCTGATTCGCCAGTACCTGCCGAAGCGCACCTCCCTGGCCTCTCTCTCCCAGGCACAATGCAATGCCGTCGCTCAGCGCAATCAATCGCCGGCCGCGAAAGCGCCACCAATATGCAACGCCGCTTGAACGACTCGAGGAGCTTCACCGCCCTTCACCCCGCTCATAACAACATTCGCCGCGAATCACACCAGCACCCCGCCAACTCCGTCAAAGACCTCCAAGTGTTGACGCTCCGCGTAAGCGTCACCTTCCTGCACAATGCGCCCGGTTAGCGCGGCCGACTAACTCCGCCACGGCTACTTCTATTCATTGAACGTCGCTTCAGATACTCTTGCACTGTCAGCGTTGCAGTTCACCCTTGATGCCGCGCGGTGCGTCGGCGATTCCCTTCCCAGAGCGAACGCAGCGCGACGGCAACGACGTGGACGACAACAGCAAGAGTAAGCACCCTGGTAATCGTCGTAATGTGACCGGCCGGCTGCGTCTCAGCGCCATTCTTGAACTGCGCTACCACTTTCTGTGTACCAATTTGGTATTGACGAGCGGACGCACAGAATGCAGTCGCAATCGTTCCGTAGATCAGGGCAAATATGTCCATTGCCACTAATTGTATTAAATACTGGCGCGGTAGATCAGACAATCCCGCCACGTTATTCCCGCGCCACGGTGATAGGTAGCCGAATGCATAATAGGCATCGGTCAACACGACGGCAAAAATCGTTAACGCCGGTAAATACATCAGGAAACCATGCGTAGACGAGACCAGTGGTCGTCGTAGGCTCGGCGGTTGATATAGGCTGGTGACCGGCCCTTCGCGCTCGTCGAGACGATCAAAGACCGCTGTCGCTCCTATATGGACGGAAACGTATTTTCGGTCGTCGCGAGAACCGGAGAGCGCTTCCTTGAGCGCGGACGCTATCACTAAGTTTTCGCGTTTGGAGGTCATGCGTAGGTAAAATGCGGCAACGAGTAGTATGATAGACCCGAGTACGGCAGCGTCACTGACGCTAACCCTAAGACCGATCACAGGTACATTCACCGCAGTGGTTTCAACCCACGACTGTATTTGTTGCTGAAGCAATTGTGCTCGCGCCCATGGCGTCGGAGCGGCTGATTGTTCAAGTTCCGCCCACTGTCGATCCCACGAAAGGTAGGAATTCCATTCGACTGCAAATATGGCGGCAGAAGCAAGAGTGGCGAGAAAGAGAGCTAACCTGGCACGCTTCTGAGACTCAGTAATCGCGGACAGATGTAAATCTAGCAATGCCTTCCGCGAGATTTCATTTTTGCGAGAGGGATCGCCCTTTCGGTCAACGCTGTCTTCTCTCATTGCTTTAGGAGTGTCGAACGCGTGTGGATCCCTACCTCGGCATGTGATTTGGTAGGCCGAACGGGGGTATGCCTTGTTCATTAATTGCCCTTCGTCGTGAGCTAAACTCGTATGCCGGTAAGCGTCATCTTGCATCGCCTAACGACCTCTCACTCAGCTGCGGCGAGGCTTCCAGTGCCACTGGCGACGCGACGCGCCGCATGCTGCAACTAACGAAATATCGGCGGGCGCGATGTGCAAGCGGCGTGACGCCACCACGCTTGGAGGATTACTCAGCCGGCTCGGCTGGCGGGCCTCAAGGGCGGCCCGCCATCAGCTGCTGTGATGGAGTTAGCCGGCGGTTCAGCACCGCCGGCCTGATATCACTAGAGCGCGAAGACACCAGCATACGTCGCCGCAGCCGCCGCAGATGCGATTGCTGCGAGCAGCCAAGCTGCAATCTTGACGTTTGCCGCTGCCGCGCCGTTGGCGAACGCGGACTGATACATTCCTTCAAGATCTCGAATGGTAGGAACACAAATCTTCTTACAGAAGGATCGTGAACTTTTTTCGGGATCGTTCGAGATAAACAGACATTTCTTCCCGGACTGCGTGTATTTACCGATATGAAGCGTGTTGATGACGTCCCAACGTGAGCCGCTGCGGTTGTAACAGATGTCGAAGTGAATGTGAGGGGAACCGTCTGGAGCACACCCACCCATTTTATGACCCTTCCCAGGTGAATGATTGGGCCGGAATTGCAGCCGCCAAGAACCTACCGTGATATTTCGATATGGCGTCTCGAAAGGCACGGCACCTGAAGAGCGGCCCCGGTTGCGCACTATGATCGGCATCCCATCGACGATATCGGTCGGTTGAGTAGAGATGCTATCCTGATCCTGATCACGGTAGAATTCGAGCGCGACGTCAAATGGCTCGTCTAGAAGCACGCCGCGCACAATGGCACCAGCAACCTCGGGCGACCCATATCCGCCGATGATCCTCACTCTCTGTAGAGCGCGAATGAAATCTGCAGTTGGCTGATCTAACGCAGACTCCGTTGCGTCGTCGGACGTGAGCGCGAACACTGTGGGCTCGTCGAGCATGACAGAAGACGACAAGATTTCTGCCATTTGCGAAGCCCCAGCGTCGAAGGCCCACAAACTTCCGTCCGTAGGGTCGTCGATGTTTTCGAACACGCCAGGCCGCACCGCTAGCCGACGTACGATTGAGACGGGAGCATCCCGTTTGCGATCGCGGATCCGATCCTCTTCACGAGGATGAGCGTCAATTCGCGTTGGAACAAATACAAGTGCGGCTGCCGCCGTTCCCGCCTTCACAAACCTCCTGCGATTGACGTTGGACATACGCATTCTCCGTGTGTTAGGCGATGGCGTTAGTACCATCCGCAACAGTATAGCAGGCTCTGAGATCAGGCAGTTCGTCGTTATGTCAAGAAGGTCGTCCGGCTAACTTGTACTCAGCCGTTACCCGACGACAAAGTAGTCGTAACGAGGCATCTCCGCAGGATCACGTTTTCGTTACCCGCTTGAATCGCTGTCTAACGCTTCTGCTCCGCCAATCCCAAATACCCACATCCCTCCCCGTAATTCTCCGCATAGCGGGAGCGAGGGCCACCAACACCAACATTGACGTTGGCTGCCTTTCGCCCCTCTTGGGAGGGAGAGGTGGAACTGAGCGGAGCGAAGGGCCGGATGAGAGTTGTGATCTTCAGTTCAGGCCATTGGGGACACATGACAGCATGAAGAGGTCAGTTGGGATGACAAAACATGGCAAGTGTCAGCATGAAAAGGTCACTCGTGTTGGATAGGTGCAAAGCGGCGGCGAGGCAGAGTGTATTGGTGCTCAACAAGGAGCGGCTGGTTCGACGGATCGCGCCGACGAAGCGCAAGGAAGCGAATGACGTAGGCGTCGAGATCGACCTCAGCGCGAACGAGTCTTTGGGTCCACGAAGGATCGATGAGGAAAGGACGTCCGAGAACTGAGAGCACTCCGCGATCATCAGTACGTCGGATGAAAATGACTGTGCCGCAGGGATGCGCTTGAAGGTCGAGAGCGGCGTAGGCCGGCATCGCACGTCGCGATGGAGCCTGTTCGATCCTGAGCGTATGGCGACGCCGCGCGGCGGCGATGTAGCGCTCGGAGTGTTCGAGAAGCTCGAACAGAGTTACTCGTTCGAAGCGATGCCAGGCCTTGGCCTGCCATCGACCATTCAGACTCTCGATCGCGGCTTGGAACCCAGGCTCCCGAGGCGGGGCAAAGACGGGAATCACGCCAAGTAGCAGGCAGGTCCGCATGACACGTCCAATGACATCGGTGTACCGATTCGAGCCGACGAACACGTTGCCATTGTCGAACTGCGAGGCAACCCGAATTGAGTCAATGCTGGACGAGCAAAGAAGCCGTCCGTTCGGCTGTAATCGAATGTTCGGGCCAGGACGTAACTAGTCCTCCATGCAATGAGATACCGTTGAGCACGACAACTTCGACGCCACCGGCGAGCACGAGTCCCGAGACGATGTCGAACGAATCGAGCTCGGCTTGCCGAGCAGCAACTTCGGGCAAGTACCACCCAATCGGTGGAGCAACTCTGCGCACTCGGCGCTGAGAGTCGAGTGCTCCACTGCGCTCTATGATTCGTCCGATGGTCCTGACCGACGGCGGCTTCTCGCTCCCACGCTCGAGCAAGGCTGCGTAGATTGCCTCAGCTCCGTGCTCACCAAGATCGCTCGCCTTGACGAGTTGTTCACGGATGGCCACGACCAGCATCTCCACAGCGCGCTCGGTGCGGTTGATCGGGCGGAGTCCGGCTCTGGTCTTGCCCGTCCAGTCGACACGGTCCAATCGTTGCCCCGCCGCGTGCCGCACCCACCGTTGAATCACCGACAAGCTGACGTGGAACTCGCGTGCCGTTTCGCGCAACTTGCCACCAGCGCGGACTCGTTCGACCATCCGCCTGCGGCGTTGTCCGGCGCTTCTGCTCGATCGGCTCCTACTCTGTTTTTTGCTCGCAATCTAAACTCGCTTTTTGTCGAGTATCACCCTTTCGGGTATTTGAGGAAGAATTGCCGCTATCGCGAGAAGTCACGCTTTTCGACCCAAGGTCACTACACCAAGTGACCTCGTCATGATGGCATCTGGGTGACCTTGTCACGCTGACACTTGGCGCCATTGGCGCTAGCTTGTCCTCGCCGCACCGCCGCGGGTCTCTGCGCACGTGATCCCCGATTGGCGGCGGCAAAGCCACCTTCACGACCGATCGGCCGGCTTTCTACCGTGGAAAGGTGTGATCAACATCCTCCTGGCTGCTGGTATGACCTCGACGTCAACGAGCGATTTACCCCGGCGGCGGTTCGTCGCCACGTTTGATCAGATGGTGCCAACCGTATTTCTCGACCAGCTCTCGGACGCGCCGAATATCGGCCTTCCGTCACTTCGGGCCGCTCGATGATTGGTGGCTCATCGAGCACCTCGGGCGGCCGGTCCGCTTTCTCATCAGCTGGCGGCACCATCTGATCGTGTGACATGCATTAAAGCTTAGTGCAGCTCCCCGGAAACAGTGTCCGGTCAGCGGGGCGGCGGGGACGCCGCCCGTCCAGCCGGCGAGGACGCCGGCGTTCTATCGTCGGCAACACCCTGGGAACGCCGGCGTCCCCGCCGGCTGGTCAGGCGGCGTCTCGCCGCCTGCACTGGACACTATTTTGCGGGGAAATGTACTCAGCGCTTTCTCACGACTGGAGCCGGATCCCCGCCGCCCTCGATCTTCTCGTACACCCACTCCGTCAGGCAGAGATCGAGCTTGTCGGCGCGGCAGTTGGAGTGGCAGACGATCGTGGCCACCTGAAAGCAGCGCGGGAAGTCGAAGGTCGTCGAGGGGTAGTAGAAGACCGGATCGATGTCGTGACGCCGACAGATGTCGTATCGATTTGATGAAGGGCAAAAGGTAAGCGTCCCTCCTTTGGACTGCGGCGGCTGCGCCGCCGCTTTTGTATACGTGTAAAGAGCGGCAGCGTTAGCTGCCGCAGTCCAAAGTGGAACACCCGTTGCTCACCTACGCAACGTGCGCAAGTATCTGGGGCTCTTCAAACAAACGTTCAAGGAATTCGGCGAGGATAAAGCGACGCGCCTCGGCGCCGCGCTCGCGTACTACACGATCTTCTCCATCGCGCCGCTGCTCCTGATCGCGATCGCGGTCGCCGGTCTCGTCTTCGGACGCGAAGCCGCGCATCGCGAGATCTCCGGTCAGCTCGGCGGTCTGCTCGGACACGAGGCCGCGAAGGGCATCGAGGCGATGATCACGGCGGCGGACAAGCCGAAGACGGGCATGCTGGCGACGATCATCGGCGTCGTCACGCTCTTCTTCGGCGCGTCGGGCGTGTTCATGCAGCTGAAAGACGCGCTCAACACGATCTGGAACGTGACGACGAAGAAAGCGCACGGCATTCTCGGCTTCATCAAGGAGCGCTTCCTCTCGATCGCGATGGTCCTCGGCATCGGCTTCCTGCTGCTCGTCAGCCTCGTCTTCGACGCGGCGATCTCGGCGATGGGCGGCTATCTCAACCGCCGCTTCCCCGGCGGCGAGACGCTGCTGCAGACCGTGCAGCTCCTCATCTCCTTCGCGCTCGTCACCATTCTCTTCGCCGCGATCTTCCGCTTCCTGCCCGACACCCATCCGGAATGGCGCGACGTCTGGCTCGGCGCGCTCTTCACCGCCGTCCTCTTCGTCCTCGGCAAACTCGGTCTCTCGTTCTACCTCGGCAAAGCCGCCTTCGGCTCGACGTACGGCGCGGCGGGATCGCTCGTGATCCTGCTCGTGTGGGTCTACTGGTCCGCGCAAATCCTTTTCATCGGCGCCGAGTTCACGCAGGTCTACGCGCGCACACACGGCAGCATGGCCGGCGACACGTCGAAGAAAGAAGCGCGCGCCCAAGCCGACCTCCCCGAAGACCGTCCGAAAGAGGCGACGCCAACGACGCTCATGCCGGTGTACGCGAAGCAGAAACGCGGCGGCGGCGTTGCGAAGCTCGCCGCCGGCGGAGCCGCCGGCCTCTTCCTCGGCGCGCTCGTCGGCGGCGTGAGCACGTTCATCGTGATGCTGAAGGCGGCGAAGAAAGTGCTCTTTCCGCTGCGGTGATCGCGGCTGCGCTGATGGCCAGCACCAGATGGCGGATGGCAGATGGCGGATGGCGGCTCCGCTGATGGCGGATTGCGGCTGCGCCGATGGCGGATTGCAGCTGCGCTGATGGCCCCGCCCCCGCGATCGCCATCTGCCATCCGCCATCTGCCATCCGCCATCTGGTGCTGGCCATCCGCGAAGCCGCCCACCGCCATCAGCGCAGCCCCCCCCACAGCGCAGCGTATAAAATCCGGTAGTGAGTCGACCGCGAATGCTCCAGTTGATCGCGGGCATTGCCGTGCTCGCGCTCGTCGTCATCGCCATTCGCATGCTGCCCGTCGCGGAGTGGCTCGAGGCGTTCAAAGCGTGGGTGCAGGGTCAGGGTGCGCTCGGCTACGTGCTGTACGTCGTCGCGTACATCGTCTGCTGCGTCTTCGTGATCCCCGCGCTCGCGCTGACGCTCGGCGCCGGCGCGATCTTCGGCTTCGTCGCCGGCTCGATCGTCGTCATCATCGGCGCCACCTTGGGAGCGATCGTCGCGTTTCTCCTCGCGCGTGGCGTGCTCCGCCGTCGCGTCGAGCGCATCACCGCGAATCACGTGAAGTTTCGCGCGCTCGACCGCGCCATCACGCGCGAAGGCACGAAGATCATGTGGCTGGTGCGTCTGTCGGGCTTCCCGCCGTTCACATGGGTCAACTACGCCTTCGGCCTCACCGGCGTGCAGCTGCGGCCGTACATCATCACCACCTTCTTCGGCATCATCCCCGGCACGCTCGCCTTCACCTGGGCCGGCGCCGCCGGCGCGGCCGCGCTCACCGGCACCGGCAACCGGATTCTGCTGATCGTGACGGCCTGTGGCGCAATCCTCGTGAGCGTGTTCATTGCACGCATCGCATTGCAGGCGATTCGACGGGCCGGAGTCGAGGAGTAGGCCCGCATGGGCTCATAGGCTCATGGGCGCATGGGCTCATAGGAGCTGCGGCGGACGGATCTATGAGCCTATGAGCCCATGCGCCCATGAGCCTTTCACGGCATTATGCTTGCCGCTTCAATCTCGGAGGAAACACGCAATGAGCAACAATCCCCTCGCCGAATTGGCGAAAACCGGACAGAGCGTCTGGTTCGATCAGATGGAGCGCAAGCTCGTCACGTCCGGAAAACTGCAGCGGATGATCGACGAGGACGACCTGCGCGGTTTGACGTCGAATCCGACGATTTTCGAGAAGGCGATCGGCGGCAGCGACGACTACGACGGACAGCTGCGGATGCTCGCGTCGCAGAACAAAACGCGCGAAGAGATCTACGACGAGCTGACGATCGAAGACATCGGCAAAGCGGCCGACGTCTTTCGCCCCGTCTACGAAAAGACGAAAGGCGGCGACGGGTTCGCGAGTCTCGAGGTCTCGCCGCTCCTCGCGCGCGACACCGCCGGCACGGCCGCGGAAGCGAAGCGCCTCTTCGCACGCCTCGGGCGTCCGAACGTGATGATCAAGATTCCGGCGACGCCCGAAGGCATCCCCGCGATCGAAGAGTCGATCGCCGCCGGCGTCAACATCAACGTCACGCTCATCTTCTCGAACGACGTCTACGCGCAGGTGATCGAAGCGTACCTGCGCGGACTCGAGCGCCGCGTCGCGCAGAAGCTTCCCGTCGGCGACATCAACTCCGTCGCCAGCTTCTTCGTCAGCCGCATCGACACGCTGGCCGACAAGGAGCTCGAGAACGAGCCGCAGCTGCAGGGAAAAATCGCGATCGCCAACGCGAAGCTGGCGTATCAGCTGTTCCAGAAAATCTTCGGCAGCGAGCGGTTCCTCAAGCTGCGCGATCAGGGCGCGCGCGTGCAGCGGCCGCTGTGGGCGTCGACCGGCACGAAGAATCCGAAGTACAGCGACGTGATGTACATCGAGTCACTGATCGGTCCCGACACCGTGAATACGATCCCGCCCGCGACGTACGACGCGTTCAAAGACCACGGCCGCGTCATTATGACGCTCGATCAGAACGTCGACGAAGCGAAGCGCGTGCTCGACGAGTTCGAAGCGAAAGGGCACAGCCTGAAGGCGATCACCGACAAGCTGACGGCCGACGGCGTGAAGTCGTTCGACGAGAGCTTCGCGCAGCTGATGTCGACGATCGAGGCGCGGCGCGACGCCGCAATGCGCGGACTGCCCGAGCGCATCACGCTGCACGGCGTCAACGCCGACGATGCGATCCAGCGCGCGGAAAAAGAAAAGTTCGTCTCGCGCATCTGGTCGAAGGACGCGAAGCTCTACAACGCGACCGAGGGCGCCGATTTGCCGCTCGGCTGGCTGACCGTGCCCGAGCTGATGCAGCAGCGCATCGGCGAGATCACTTCCTTCGCCGACTCCGTGCGCAACGATTTCGCGCACATCGTCGTCCTCGGCATGGGCGGCTCGAGCTTGTGCTCCGAAGTCACGCGCCGCGTGTTCGGTGTGGGTGCCGCTGCCCCCAGCGGCACCGCGACCGCTGAGGGCAGCGGTCGCCACAAGGGCTATCCCGAGCTGCTGGTGCTCGACTCGACCGTTCCCGAAGCGGTGCAGCTGCTCGAAGAGAAGATCGACGTCGCGCGCACGCTGTTCATGGTCGCGTCGAAATCGGGATCGACCACCGAGCCGATCATGTTCCATCGCTACTTCTACGATCGCGTGAAGAGAGTGAAAGGCGACCGCGCCGGACAGAACTTCATCGCCGTCACCGATCCCGGCAAACAGCTCGCGAAGGACGCGGAGCGCGACGGCTTCCGCAAAGTCTTCCTCAACATGCCGGACATCGGCGGCCGCTACTCCGCGCTGTCGTACTTCGGCCTCGTGCCCGCCGCGATCGCCGGCGTCGACATCGCGACGCTCGTCGACCGCGCGGTCCACGCCGCGCACGTCGCGGTCACGCCGTCGATCCGCAAGAATCCCGCGGCACTCCTCGGCTGTGCCATCGGCGGCTCCGCGCTGCAGGGACGCGACAAGCTCACGCTCATCACGCCGCGCCCGCTCGACACGCTCGGTCTCTGGGTCGAGCAGCTCATCGCCGAGAGCACCGGCAAGGAAGGCAAAGGCATCGTTCCGATCGCGAACGAGCCCGAGCTGCCGGCGGCTTCGTACCAGAACGATCGGCTCTTCGTATCAGTCCGATTGCGCGGCAGCGACATCACAGCGCGCCTGCGCGAGCTGACCGCGGCCGGACATCCGGTCATCGACTTCGTCCTCGAAGACGCGCTCGACCTCGGCGAATGTTTCTTCGTCTGGGAGTTCGCGACCGCGATCGCCGGCGCGCTCATCGGCATCAACGCGTTCGATCAGCCGAACGTCGAGAGCGCGAAACAAAACACGCGCGATCTTCTCGCCGGCAAGATGAAAGTGAGCGGCACACAGATCAGCGTCGATGACAGTGAAGCAATCGCCAAACTCCTCGGCGAAGCGAAGCCGGGCGACTACGTCGCGCTCATGAACTACTTCGCCGAGACGCCGCAGCGCGACGAGCTGCTCGCGAAAGTTCGCGAGACCATCGCGCGCGAGCTGCGCGTCGCGACGACGAGCGGCTACGGCCCGCGCTTCCTCCACTCGACCGGACAGCTGCACAAAGGCGGCAAGAACAGCGGCGTGTTTCTGCAACTCACCGGCGGCCGAGGCCCTGACGTCCCGATTCCCGGCGACGACAACCTCACGTTCGGAAAGCTCGTGCGCGCGCAAGCCGAAGGCGACTACCAGGCGCTCGTCGACGAGAAGCGCCGCCTCCAGAGCATCAACCTCGGCGACGACATCGAGCGCGGACTGCAAACGCTCCTCGATCACGTGACCAGCGCGGTGGCGAAGGTGAAAGCATGAACGAGTCGCAGTTCGGAATGATCGGCCTCGGTGTGATGGGCGCGAACCTCGCGCTCAACGTCGAAGACCACGGTTTCTCCGTCGCCGTCTGGAACCGCGAAGCCGATCGCGTGAAGTCGTTCATCGCCGAGAACAGCGGAAAGAAATTCACCGGCACGACCGAGCTGACGGACTTCGTGCGCGCGATCGCGCGGCCGCGGCCGATCATGATGATGATCAAGGCCGGCGCGCCGGTCGACGAAATGCTCGACAAGCTCGTGCCGCTCCTCGACGAAGGCGATGTCGTCATCGACGGCGGCAACTCCTGGTTCAAAGACACGCAGACGCGCAACGCGCGGCTCGCGAATACGAAACTGCACTTCGTCGGATCGGGAGTCAGCGGCGGCGAAGAAGGCGCGCGCTACGGCCCGTCCCTCATGCCCGGCGGAACAGCCGAGTCGTGGGAGCACATCCGCCCGATCTTCGAGGCGATCGCCGCGAAGAGCGACTCCGGTCCCTGCGTCACGTACTGCGGCACCGACGGCGCCGGCCATTACGTGAAGATGGTGCACAACGGGATCGAGTACGGCGACATGCAGCTAATCGCCGAGGCGTATGACCTGTTGCGAAGAGGACTCGGATGCAGCGCGGACGAGCTGGCGTCGATCTTCGACGAATGGAACAAGGGTCCGCTGCAGTCGTTCCTCATCGAGATCACGGCAAAGATTTTCCGCGTGCGCGATTCGGAAACGAACGCGCCGCTCGTCGACAAAATCCTCGACAAAGCGGGGCAAAAGGGAACCGGCAAATGGACCGCGCAGGTCGCGCTCGACTTGACCATTCCGATTCCGACGATCGCCGCGGCGATCGACGCGCGCGTGCTCTCCAGCATGAAAGACGAGCGCGTTCGCGCATCATCGATGCTGAACGCCTCCGCACCCGCGCGCCCGGAAAATCGCGATCAATTCATCAAAGACGTCCACGACGCGCTCTACGCCGCGAAAATCTGCTCCTACGCGCAGGGCATGGCGCTCATCCAGGCCGGCAGCCGCGAATGGAAGTGGGACATCGACATGCGCGAGATCGCGCGCATCTGGAAAGCCGGCTGCATCATCCGCGCGAAGTTCCTCGACTCGATCATGCGCGCGTACGAGCGCGATAAAACGCTGCCGAACCTGCTCCTCGACGAAGCCTTCCGCGCCGACATCACGTCATCCCAACAGGCCTGGCGCCGCTGCGTCGCCTACGCGCAGACAAACGGCATCCCCACTCCCGCGTTCTCCGGCTCCCTCGCCTACTTCGACAGCTACCGCACCGCCAACCTGCCGCAGAACCTCACCCAAGCCCAGCGCGACCTCTTCGGCGCGCATACCTATCAGCGCAACGACAAAGGCGCGGACGCGCCGTTCATTCACACGGACTGGGAGTGAGACGCAGGCTCATAGGCTCACAGGCGCATAGGCTCATAGCTCTTCTATGAGCCCATGAGCCTCTACGCCTCTGACCCTTTCTATGAGCCCATGAGCTCTACGCCTCTGAGCCTTCTATGAGCCCATGAGCCTCTGCGCCCCTGAGCCTTTCTATGAGCCCATGCGCCTCTACGCCTCTGAGCCTTTCTATGAGCCCATGCGCCTCTGCGCCTCTGAGCCTTCTATGAGCCCATGAGCCTCTGCGCCCCTGAGCCTCTACAACTGCGGTTTGAACCACGACGCCACCGACTCGCGAATGCGGTTGAAGAACGGCCGCCGCAGCCAGCGGCGGCGCGTGATCTCTTCGCTGCGCGCGAGGTCTTCGAAGAACATCGTCTCCATCTGCGAGGCGATCGCCTCGTCGTAGACGTTCACGTTGTTCTCGTCGTTGAGACGAAACGAGCGGTCGTCGAAATTCGAGCTGCCGATCGTCGACCAGATGCCGTCGACGACCATCGTCTTCGCGTGCATCATTGTCGGCTGGTACTCGAAGATGCGGATGCCGCGGCGCAGCATCCGCTCGTACAGCCACCGCGCCGCGTCGCGCACGATCGGCACGTCGGTGTATTCGCCGGGAACGATCACGCGCACGTCGACGCCGCGGCGCACCGCCGTCTCCAGCGCGCGCAGCGTGTCGCGGTCGGGAACGAAGTAGGCGTTGGAGATGCAGATCGACTTCTGCGCGCTGACGATCGACACGATGTACATCAGCTTCACCGCCGACGATCCTTCCGACGGCGACGACTTGATCACCTGCGCGCAATGCGGTCCGCGTTTTTCGAGCTCCGGAAAATAGTCGAGACCCGTCAACAGCTCGCCGCGGCTCTTGACCCAGTTGTCCATGAACGCGAACTGCATCTGCGTCACGACCGGACCTTCGACGCGCACGACCGTCTCGCGCCAGTGATTCGGCGCGTCGGCGTCGCCGAGCCACTCGTCGGCGATGCCCATGCCGCCGGAGAAGCCGATCTCGCCGTCGATGATCATCAGCTTGCGATGCGTGCGGTGATTGACGCGGGAGAGCGTGTACCAGCGCAGCGGGTGATACCACTCGACGGCCACGCCGTTGCGCTGCAGGAAAAGCACGAGGTCGCGCGACATCGGCGCCGATCCGACGGCGTCGAGAATCACGTTCACCTGCACGCCCCCGCGCGCGCGCTCCGCCAACGCCTCCGCGAATTGCCGCCCGATCTCGCCGTCCCAGTAAATGTAGAACTCGAGATTGATCGTCTTCTTCGCGCCGCGGATCGCGCCGAGCATCGACGGAAAAAACGCGACGCCGTTTTTCAGGATCTCGATGCGGTTTCCTTCCGCGAGCGGCATCCCGGTGAGGGCGTACATCGTCTGGCGGAACGCCGTGTCGCGCACGCCGAACTGGTGGCGCATGTGGTAGCGCATCGGAATGCGCCGCCGCACCATCGGCAGCGGCGGACGCCCCGGATAGCGCGCTTCTTTGCGTTTAGAAAACATTGACGTTGCGCTGCCCCGCGATCCAGAGCACGAGCGCGATCGCGCCGACGAGAATCGCGATCGCGACGATCAGGATGAACAACACGATCGCGCTGATCGCGAGCGCGATGCCGGCCATCGTACGCGGCGGACGCCTGCGATCGCGATGTTTCTCCAGCAGGCGCATGTTCATCATGTTCTCTTCGTAGAGAAAATCGAACGCGTCGCCCGCCACCGGGATCGCTCCGAAGAGCAGATCGAGCACGATGTTGAAGACCATCCGCGCAATCACGCGCGCGGGCACGCGATGCCGCAGCGCGCCGGCGATGATCCACGTCGAGAGGACGCCGCCGATGATGTCGCCGATGCCGGGGATCAGACCGAGGAGCGCGTCGGCGCCGATGTGGAAGCGAGTGCCCGGAATGGTGAAGGCCTCGTCCATCCAGAAAGCGAAGCGGCGAAGCGCGACGAGGTCAGCCGGCAGCTGCTCATCCGCCTCGATGACCTCGGGGATATGAATTTTTTCGGCAGACACGCTCAGCCATTATGCAAGGACGAGGCTCATAGGCTCACAGGCGCCTGGGCTCATAGCGTTTTCTGTGAGCCCATGAGCCTCTGCGCCTTTGAGCCTCTGCGCCTACGAGCCTCTCCCGCCATCGGCGCAGCCTTTGCGTCTATGCTTCGCACCATGTCCGCGGAACCGGACCCGCCCGTGCGACCGCCCGGCTGGAGACAACGGCTGGCCACGCGCTATCGCACGTCGCGCAGCGTCGTCTGGTCATGGCTGGCCGATCCCGCCGTGCTGATCTATCGCCGTCACGGCTCCGGCCGCCGGCGCGCGCGCGCGATCGTCGTCGAGTTCTTTCTTTTCGTGCGCGAAGTCGTGCGCGAGTTCTACCACACGGGTGAAGTCTCGACGCGCGCGGCGTCGCTCGCGTACACGACGCTCCTCTCGCTGATCCCGCTGCTGGTCGCGTTCACCTACAGCATCAGCAAATACTTCCAGCAGGCCTTTCCCGGACTGCAGTCGCAGTTCGACTCGATTCTCAACCAGCTCATTCCGTACGACTCGCCGCTCATCGCCTATCAGCTCGCGCGATTCCGGGAGAACGCGACCGCCGCGTCGACCGTCGGCGTCGCCCTCTTCATGATCGTCGCCTTCCGGCTCTTCCTCGCCGTCGAAGGTGCCGTGAATCGCATCTGGAAAGTGCCGAGCGCGCGCGGCTACAAACAAAAAATCATCGCCTTCACGATGCTCTTTTTCTGGGGCCCGCTGCTGATGGGCCTCTCCTTCACGACGAACGCGATGCTGCAGCACAATCGCTATCTGCGCGTGCTCTTCCAGGGCGACTTCATCTTCTTCGTCACGCCCGTCGTCATCCTGTTCATCGGCTTCACGATGGTGTTCTGGCTCGTGCCGTCCGCGAGCGTCAAACTCTCCGCGGCGGCCGTCGGCGCGGTCGTGACGACGCTCCTCTTCACGCTGGTGCGCTGGGGCTTCGGCATCTACGCGAATCACCTCATTCACGGCCGGTTGAATCTCATCTACGGCACCGTTGGACTCGCCATCATCTTCCTGATCGCGATCGAAATCATGTGGGTCGTGATCCTCCTCGGCGTGCAGATCAGTCACGTCTGGCAAAACCTCTATGGACTGCTGCGCGCCACCGAACAGCAGGTCGAGGACCAGCCGCAGTTCGATCTCTACTACGCGCTGCGCGCGATGATCGAGATCGCCCGGCGCTTCGACCGCCGCGAAGAGCCGCCGAGCTCGTACCGCCTCGCCGAACAATTCGGCTCGACCGACGCGCAGATGAAGCGCGTCCTCGAGAAAATCGAAGACGCGAAACTCGTCGCGCTCACCACCGGCGACTGGGTCGGCTACGTCCCCGCCTGCGATCCCGACCGGATCACCATCGACGAGATCGTCACGCACATGGAAGGCGTCATGCGCCTCCTCCCCGACATCGGACCCGAAGACCACGAGCGCGCCGCCCTCGGCGCGCTGTTCCAACGCCTGAATCAATGCACGATCGAAGCACTCGACCGCATGACGATCGGGCGTTTGGTGAAAGAGCTCTACGCGCCGCGCGAAGTGCGCGACGACGATCGCGTCACGATGTGAGAGGAACGCCGGCAATTAGGTCTTCACGCGGCATCGTGGTCATCGCCACATGTGCTTCGACATAAGAACGTGAACATCGATGCGAGTTGCCAGCCATTTCAAATAGCGACGCTGGTTCGCTGTCCGACGTCGCTTTTGCGCCAAAACTGGATCTGCGGCGTGGCGCCGTTTCGTGCGCTTGATCATGCGTACAGATTAGCGTGATCTCGCGTACACATTCACGATGTGAGCATCACACGATCGCCCACCCGAATGGTGCCGATTTGTACGACCGTTCCGTAAGCGCCGGCGTTGTTGTCGTTGAGCCGCACGACCGTCTTCATCATTCCGGCGTTTTGCTGCGCAGTGTCGGGATCGAGATTGATCATCATGCAGCGCACGTCGCGCGCGGTGAGGCTCACGATCGGAGCGGACTCGCTTTCGCCGAACACGAGCCAGCCGCCGATCCACGCATCTTCCTCGAACGGCTCCGCATCGTGCGTGTCCAGCACGATGTTCGGCCGGAAACGGCGCGTGTCGAGCTCCGCTCCTGCCTCGCGACAGATCGTGGCCATCGTTGCGCGCGTGATCACCGAGATCGGAGAATCGTCGAAGATTCCGTGCTCGAGCATCCTCAATTCGACGGCGTTGCCGTGCCGCTCCGCGATCTCGCTCTCGAGCTCTTTGCTGCGCAGTTCGAGCTGTGATCCGTCGGGAGTGCGGACGTGCGTCGGCTCGATGCCGAGCGGGTGATAGAGGAGCAGCTCGGGCACGCGGCTCGCGGTGAGCCACGGGAATCCGCCGTCCTCTGCCAGTCGACGGAACGCGAAGCGGCGATCGCCGTCGAGTCCGTGAGGACCGAGGAACGCGGACTCGGCCGGGATGCCGGCCATCGACTTCACCGGATAACGAACGAGCTCGCTGATCTGTCCGAGCGTTTTCTGCATGACACAGTTACTACGGAACTGCCCCGCGTTTCGCCCGGATCGCCCGCAACAACCGAATCCTTCGAAACGTCTCGTACGCAACCGTCGACGCCGTAACCCAGATGAATCCGGCGACGATGCCGGCGCCGACGTCGGAGATCCAGTGGACGCCGAGGTACACGCGCGAGGAGGCGATGGCGACGATGATGGAGAGCGCGAGTGCGACGGCGGCGGCGCGCCAGCGCCATTGCCAGTGCGCGAGCGCGCGGACGGCGACGTAGGAGAGTGCACCGAACGTCACCATCGATCCCATCGCGTGGCCGCTGGGGAAGGAGAAGCCGGTGGCGTGGCGCAAGGCTTCGGCGAGGTCGGGGCGCGCGCGTTGAAAGTACGTTTTCAACACGAGGTTGAGGAGGGCGCCGGTGCCGACGGTGAACACGAGGTACGTTGCCCAGCGCCAGCGCTTTTTCGCGATGAGCAGCGCGGTCACGCCGGCGATCAGGATGCCGAGGGGGAGCGGCGTGCCGATGATCGTCATCGTGACGAAGAAGCGCGTGGAGCCGGGCGTGCGCGAGTAGCGCGCCCAATCGTGAAACCGCGCGTCGATGCCGTGCAGATGCGTGCTGTTCGAATGCACGAGCTCCGCGAGGTCTTCGAACAGGTCGCCGGCAGCGATCGTCGCGCCGATTCCGAGCAGCACGACCAGCGCGACCGGCACGTAGTCGTGATAGCGGAACTTCGTCGTCCAATGCGCCATCCGCTTGATGCCGCTCTCCAGGAGCGGCTCGGCGACGAGGAAGATCAGCCAGAGGACGAAGAAGAGAATGAGAAACGCGAGCACGAAGAGCATGGATCGGTTGCGCAGTCACGCGGTTGCGCGGCAAAGACGCGGTGCAACTGCGTGACCACACAAGCGCGCAACCATCAAAATCCGCCGCTCATGTATTTCCACTGGACGATCTTGTCGTTGATCTCGCGCAGGCGGCGGCTGATCATGCGGCAGAGCAGATTCAAGAATTGCAGCGATGCGTGCGGATCCATCGACAGGATCTCGTTGAGCGTCGCGCGGTCGATCGACAGCACGGTCGCGTCCTGTTCATGCGCTTTGGCATCCGCCGAGCGCGGCTTGTCGTCGATGAGCGCCATCTCGCCGAAGAAGTCGCCGCGGTCGAGCACGGCCAGCGCTTCCTCGCCGACGCCGGGGATGAACTTGGAGATGCGCACGCGGCCGTCGAGGACGATGTAGAGCTTGTCGCCCTTCTCGCCTTCGCGGAAGATCATCGACCCTTCGCGGAAACGCTCTTCGCTGGAGAACGTCGCCAGTAGTTTCATTTCAGCGGCGGAGAGGCCGCGCTCGCGGAAGAGATCGACTTTCTCCTCCGACTTCACCGTCACCTGCTCGGTCTCGCGTTTGCTGTCGACGCGCTTCCGCCCGCCGCCTCTCTTCGCGTCTTCCTGGAAAAAGAGCTTCAGCTGTTCGTTCGCGTCGCGTACTTTTTCGGTCAAGGACCTCCAGAACGACCAGTGCAATCCGACGGCAAGCTCCTTGTCCTCATCCATCAGCTGATCGAGCGCGCTGAACGAGAAGGTGTAGCAGGCCGACGACTCGGTCGCCACGGCGTCGCTGGAGCGATGCGTGCGGTCGATGAAGTTCATCTCGCCGAAGATGTGATCGGCCTGCAGCGTGCCGAGGATCTGCGGGCCGAAGGGCGTGTCCTTGCGGATGTCGATCTTTCCCTCTTTGACGACGTAGAAGTCCATCGACCGGTCTTCGGAGTGAAAGACGTAATCTTCGTGCGTGTACCCCTCGACGCGCGCGAAGCGCGAGAGGCGGAAGATCTGCTCGTCTTTCATGTGCTGGAAGACGGTCAGCTTCCTCAAGTCATGCGAGATGGTGATGAGATCCTCGCGCTTCTCCTCGGCACGCGTGATCTTGTGAATGATCTCCTTCAGGTCCTTGCGGCTCTCGAGGCGGAAGAGGTTCTCCTTGCGGAACTCCAGCCGCTCGGTCGCGAGCTGGAGCTGCTCGACGCGCTCCTTGATGCGCCCGTTGAGCGTCTTCGTGTCGATGCTGTGGATGCGCTTGAGCGTGTTGATCATCCGCCGCACCGGCTCCGTCGACTGGCCTTTCTGATCGGTGGCGAGGAGAAACGCGTCGATGAAGTTGTCGAGCGAGCGGTCGAAGTTTTTCAGCTCGAACTCGATGCGCCCGGCGATCTCGGCGAGTCCGCGGTCGAACGGATTGAGCTTGCGCGCCATCGAGATCTCGTCGTACGCGAGGTCCCATTCGCCCTGCGAGTAGTACAGGCGGCCGAGGATCTCGAAGGGGCGATAGTTGTTCGGCGTCTTCAGCTTGGCGATCTCGAGCAGCTCGATGGCCTTCGAGGTCTGATCCTTGGCCATGTAGTACTGCGCGAGGCCGACGTACTGCGAAGAGTCGATCTCATCGCGCCCGCGATCACCGAGGATCTCCTGCTTGACGCCCGCGTATCGCGTTTCTTCGGCTTCCTTTTTCTGATCGCGCACGCGCGCGAGATTGATGCGCAGCGCGACCGAGCCCGGCTTGAGCTTCTCGGCCATCTCGTAGAGATGGATCGACTCGTCGTACATCCCCTGATCGGCGTAGCGCCGCGCGAGCGCGAGCAAGTCGTCCGCCTCGATCGGAATCGGCGCCTCGGCAGCGAGCGTGCGAAACCGCGCGCGTCCGACGAGAGGTTGCTCAGCCATGGGACTCGCTATTATATGAAGGCAGAGGGCAGAAGGCAGAAGCAGAAGTGAGAAATAGCGCAGGCCGCGTTCCCTGGTTACTTCTCATTTCTGCCTTCTGCCTTCTGCCTTCTGCCTTCGCAGCACAATTCCAATCCGCACTCCCCGGCTACGAATACCAGTTTCCCCGCGACCACGGCTCCCACCCCTCCTACAAAACCGAATGGTGGTACTACACGGGGCATCTACGCACGGACGACGGGCACCGGTTTGGATTCGAGCTCACGTTCTTTCGGGTCGGTGTTCAACAAGGTGAGACCCAGTCGCGATGGGACCTGCGTCATCTGATGCCGGCGCATTTCGCGATCACCGACGTCGACGGAAAGGCGTTTCGTTTTTACGAGAAGATGAATCGCGCGTCGGCGTTCACTGCGAATGCGGCGGAAGGAAAGCTCGACGTGTTCAATGAGTCGTGGCGCGCGATGACGAATGGCGACGGGTCGTGGCGATTGATCGCGAATGAAGGGAAAGATGCGATCGATCTCACGCTGCGCTCGTCGAAGGCGCCGGCGATCCACGGCGAGAACGGCATCAGCGTGAAGGCGCTCGGCGCGGGATACGCGTCGCATTACTACTCGATGACCGCGCTGGAGGTGACGGGCGCGGTCAACGGAAAGAAGTGCACGGGCCGCGCGTGGATGGACCACGAGTTCGGCAGCTCGGCGCTGCGCGAGAACCAGCAGGGATGGGACTGGTTTTCGATCCAGCTCGACAACGACACGGAGATCATGCTGTACGCGATCCGCACGAAGAGCGGCGCGCCGGACGTGACGTCGTCGGGCTCGCTGATCACGAGCGACGGCCGCGTCGTGCACATCACGCGCGAGCAGATGCGCATCACGCCGGCGTCGCGATGGAAGTCGCCGAAGAGCGGCGCGACGTATCCGATGGGGTGGCAGATCGCGCTGCCGTCGTTCGACGTTGCGCTCACGCTGACGCCGCTGCTCGAAGATCAGGAGCTGGTGACGCACGGCTCGACGCGCGTGACGTATTGGGAAGGCGCGGTCGACGTCAGCGGACGCTTCGGCGGCACGCCGGTGCGCGGCGGCGGCTACGTGGAAATGACGGGCTACGACAAAGCCTTTCGCGCGCCCTGATTTCGCCGCATTCGCTTTCTAATCTCGCCCGCCATGATGATTCTCGCCATTCTTTTCGCTGCGCTCATCGGGGGCGGGCGAGACGCCCGCTCTCCTCTTCCGCCGCAGAAGAGCGATGCCGTGATCGGCGTCGCCGCCGTCGATTTGCAAACCGGCAGACGCATCTCCGTCCGCGACACGGAGCGCTTCCCGATGGGGAGCGTGTACAAGGTACCGATCGCGATCGAGGTGCTACGTACGCAGCAGCTCGAACGCATGATCACGATCGAGCCGAAGGATTTCTCGCCGGGATGGAGTCCCCTCCGCGACGGCGCGGACGGGAAGCCGATCGTGATGACGATCGAGGACCTCGCCGAATGGATGGTGCAGGCGAGCGACAACACGGCCTGCGACGCACTGCTGCGCATCGTGACGCCGCAGGCCGTGACGAAGCGCATGCGCGAGCTCGGCGTCCGCGGCATCCGCATCGATCGTCAGGAGCGCGAGATGGCCGCCGATCTGCGCAAGCCTGGCGGCGTGAAGCGCTACGCGACCGATCCGCGCGACACGACGACGCCGGACGCGATGCTCGCGCTCTTCACCGCCATCGCGCAGAAACACGACGGACTCTCGCCTGCGAATCACGCGAAGCTGATGCACTGGATGACCGAGACGACAACGGGACCGCATCGCATCAAGGCCGGCATCCCGAACGCCGCGATCGCGCACAAGACCGGCACGATGCCGGGAACGGTGAACGACGTCGCGATCATCGACAACCGCATCGTGCTCGCGATTTTCACGAAGGCGTCGACGACGCCGGACGAGAAAGCGGAGGCGGACATCGCGGCGATCGCGCGCGGGGTTTACGACGCGCTGACTACGCGTTAGGCACGCCCCCTCACCCGGCGCTTCGCGCCACCCTCTCCCCGCAAGCGGGGCGAGGGGCAACAAACATCGAACGTTGAGATTTGTGGCCCTTCGCCCCGCTTGCGGGGAGAAGGTGGCCGAAGGCCGGATGAGGGGCTCACGCCTTCGCGGTAACGCGCTTGATCTCGCGCAGGAGATGCTCGCGCGCCGAGCCCTTGCACGAAGCTCGACACTTTCGCGTTGAAGTGAGGGGCGGCGGCTTTGGACTGCGGCGGCTCAGCCGCCGCTTTCTTATACCTATGAAAGAGCGGCAGCGTAGCTGCCGCAGTCCAAAGAAGATCACGCGTTCGCGGTAACGCGCTTGATCTCGCGCAGGAGATGCTCGCGCGCGGAGCCCTTGCACGAAGCTCGACATTTCGCGTTGAAGTGAAGGGCGGCGGCTTTGGACTGCGGCGGCTTAACGCCGCCGCTTTCTTATACCTATGAAAGAGCGGCAGCGTAGCTGCCGCAGTCCAAAGAAGATCACGTGTTCGCGGTAACGCGCTTGATCTCGCGCAGGAGATGCTCGCGCGCGGAGCCCTTGCACGAAGCTGACACTTTCGCGTTGAAGTGAGGGGCGGCGGCTAACGCCGCCGCTTTCTTATAGGTATAAAAAAGCGGCAGCGTAGCTGCCGCAGTCCAAGGCTACGCGTTCGCGGTAACGCGCTTGATCTCGCGCAGCAGGTGCTCGCGCGCCGATCCCTTGTGCACGAAGCTCGACACTTTCGCGTGCAGCAGCGCCCGATCCTCGGATGAAATCTCTTTTGAGGTCAGCACGAGGATCGGGATGTCCGCCGTGCGCGGGTCGTCTTTCAGCGCTTCGGCGACGTCGAAGCCGGAGAGGCCCGGCATCATCAGGTCGAGGATGATGACGTCGGGCGTGCTGTCGCGCGCGACGCGCAGGCCTTCTTCGCCGGAGTACGCGCAGGCGACGATGTAGCCAAGCTCTTTCAGCTCTTCGTCGAGGAGCGCGTGCACGTTCGCGTCGTCGTCGATGACGAGGAGCCGCGCGCGGCCGTTGCCGCTGCGCGAGACGATCGAGCGGACGCGCTCGACGAGGCGGTCGCGATCGACCGGCTTGACGAAATAGTCGTCGGCGCCGAGGGCGAGGCCGAGGTCACGATTGTCGATCATCGAGATGATGACGACCGGGATCGCGCACGTTTCGGTGTCGTTCTTCAGCCGCTTCAGCACTTCCCATCCGTCGACGCCGGGCAGCACGAGATCGAGCGTGACGGCGACGGGGCGCGACTCGCGCGCGAGGCGCAGCGCCTCTTCGCCGTGACGCGCGCGGACGGAGAGATAGCCCGCCGATCCGAGCGCGGCGGCGATGAGGTCGTAGGCGTTTGCATCGTCTTCGACGACCAGCACGCGGTCGCTTCCACCCGCCGGAACCAAAGCGCTCTCGTGCGGACGGGTGATCACGGCCGCACGCGAGCGCACCGGCAGCGTGAACGAGAACGTGCTCCCCTGTTCGAGCGCGCTGTCGATGCTGACGCTGCCGCCCTGCAATTCGATAAAGCGTTTGACGAGAGCAAGCCCGAGCCCCGTTCCGCCGAACTCGCGGCGCGCGGTGCCGTCGACCTGGCGGAATTCCTGGAAGATCACGGCGTGATTCTCCGGCGCGATGCCGATGCCCTCGTCGCGCACGGAGACGGTGATCGCGCCTTCGTCGAGCGACGCGCGAATCGTGATCGGCACGCCGGGCGGCGAGAACTTGACGGCGTTGGAGAGCAGGTTGAAGAGGACCTGCTTGAATTTCGCGAGGTCGGTCTCGATCTGCGGCAGCGACGACGGGATGTCGAGGACGAAACGCGGCGACGACTTCATCATCCCGCGCATCACCTGGCAGACGCTCTCGACGACCGGCGCGATGGAGAAGAATTCGGGATAGACCTCCATCTTCCCCGCTTCGATTTTCGAGAGGTCGAGGATGTCGTTGATGATGCCGAGGAGGTGCTGTCCGGAAGCGTGGATGTGCTTGAGGAAGCCGAGGTGCTTCGTCTCGACGCGGCCGTCGAGGCGCTCGACGAGAATCTCGGAGAAGCCGATGATCGAGTTCATCGGCGTGCGCAGCTCGTGCGACATGTTGGCGAGGAATTGGCTTTTCAGCCGATCCGCTTCCTGCGTACGCCGGTTCGCGTCTTCGAGCTCCTGCGTGAGCCGCGTCAGCTCTTCGACGCGCCGCTGCGCTTCCCCTTCGAGCTGGCGAATGACGAGGCTGCGCTCCTGCAGGTTCGCGACGCCGATGAGGAAAAAGTACGTCGCGCCGAAGATGAAGAGCATGCGGCAGAGCGCGAGCAGCATCGGCTCGTCCCAGAACGACACCTGTCCCATCAGCAGCAGCGTCGTGATGTACGCCACGGTGTTGCCGATGCTGACGAGATACGCCGCGAGCTTGCCGTTCGCGAATGCGGCGACGCACGACGACGCGATGTACCAGATGAACCACGGACTCTGCACGCCGCCCGACGCGTAGACGCCCATCGTCACGAAGACGACGTTCGCGGTGAGCCAGAGCGGATTGAGAATGCGGCGATTGATGCCGGCGCGAAAAAGAAAATAGAACACGGCCGCGCTGACGCATCCCATTGCCCAGACGAGAAACGCCCAGCGCAAGTCGAGCGGAAACACGCGCAATCGCCACGCGGCGAGGCCGGTCAGAAGGCCGATCGTGTAGACGAAGATGTGGTTTCGCTGAATCGCGAGATCGAAGCGGACGACGCGCGCACTTTCGGGAACCCTCTCCGACATGGGCGGTAAGAGGTTAGTTTATCCCGCGCGCCGACGCGGGATCTAGGGTTATCGCATAGGCGCATGGGCTCATGGGCTCATGGGCGCATAGGCGCATAGAAGTTTCTTCCTATGAGCCTATGAGCCCATGTGCCTATGAGCCCATGTGCCTATGAGCCTATGAGCCTATGCGCCTATGAGCCCATGAGCCCATGAGCCCATGAGCCCATTACTCGACCGTCACGCCGAGGAACGCGATGCACATCTCATCCGTCGTCGCCTCTCCCCACGACACCGCCTTCGGCGGAAGGTTGGGGTTGCGCGAGTTGGCGGTCGAGTTGTCGTACCACGCGCTCAGCGAGAGCTTCGTTCCCGCGGGCGCGACGATCGGCTCGCGAAATTGATACGCGCCCTGCCAGTTGAAATCCCAGTCGTCGATGTTGATGAGGCACTTCTGTTCGTTGCCCGGCATCGTCATCTTCACGTTCATCTTTCGTCCGAGCAGATGCATGTGCGGCGCGACGAACCAGATCTTGACGGGGAACGGCAGCGTGATCGGGAACTCGGCGTTGACCTGATAGCTGCCGTTGCCGGGCGGGATCGTGAAGTTCTGATTGATCACCGGCAGCACGCGCATCGTCGCGCGCGGCGGCTTCTTCGCGAAGTAGAGCGCGAACTGCGTCTGATCGGGACCGGGCGCGCCGTGATGCGGGTGATAGTGGACCTGCAGCACGATGCGTGCGTTGGCCGGAACTTCGAACGCCGTTTCTTCGGGGAGCGCGAGCGGACGCGAGCCCGGCGCCCATCCGCCGAGCGTTCCTCCGAGCGATGAGAATCCCGGACCGCCAAAGCAGGTGTAGCCGGGGCCGGGATCGTTCGCGTCGAGTTGTTCGGACTCGCCGGTGGTGTCGATGAAGCTGATCAGGTGATGCACGGTCGCGCGATCGCCGGGATGCGTATCGATCGCCGAGACGTACGTCGTGGTCTTGAAATTCGTCGGAAGCGAGAAGCAGCGGTACGTGTCCCCCTCGGCCGGCGGCTGAAACGGCTCCGGATTCGAGAGCACCAGGTCGGGCTGTCCGAGCGCCCAGCCGCTGGAGAAGTCGAGCGGCTGCGGGAGATCCCACGCGTCGCCTTCCGGCGCGCCGTGATCGACCCACTGTCCGAGCGTGTCGATCTCTTCTTTCGTCAGCGTCCGCTCGTTCGCAAACTCGCCGCAGCCGTCGGTCGGCTTCCACGGCGGCATCTGATGCGACTTCGTCATCAGCTTGATCAGCGTCGCGTACGGCTTCGCCTCTTCATACGACGTCAGCGAGAACGGCGCGATGTCGCCGGCGTGATGGCAGGTCTGGCAATGCTCCTGAAAAATGCGCACGACTTCGTTGTCGAACGTCGGCCACGCCGTCGGATGGCGCACGGCGCGCGATTTCGCAACGGCGGGAAGCGCGATCAGCACGAGGAAGATGGGGACGAGGCGGCGCATGTGGTTCTCATAGTTTATCCCGCGCGAAGACGCGGGATCTCTGGTTATACCGCGAAAATGTCACAACTGGCGAGAACGCGGCACCGCGACCGCTCGATCTACGTCATTCGTGCCACTCGATTCGGTATCACCAAAGATCCCGCGTCTTCGCGCGGGATAAATTGAAAAGTCCTACGGAAGGTCGTCCAACGCGATCTTCCCCCCGACGATCGTCAGCAGGCTGACGGTGTTCGGCAGCGCGTCCGCGCGCACGGTGAAGATGTTCTGGCTGAGCACGGCGAGGTCAGCGAGCTTGCCCGGCGCGAGCACGCCTTTGTCGTCGCGTTTTTCGGCGAGCGCCGATCCGAGCGTATACGCGCGCACCGCTTCTTCGCGCGTCAGCTCCTCGCGGCGATTTCCATCCGCGCGCACGGTTGCTTCTTTGATGTCAACGTATGGATTGAACGGCGGGCCGTCGGAGCCGATGGCGACGGTGAGCGGAATCGCGAGCAGCGACTTCGCGCGCATGAATCCGCCCTGCGGGTAGAGCGGACTCGCGAAAAAGTGTGTCGGGTTGATGACGACGATCACGCCGAGGTTTTTTGCGCGCGTGTCGAGATCGGGAAGAAGACCATCGCCGTGCTCGATGCGCAAACGCTCGGCCGGCCAGTTCACGCCGGTCGTGTTCTCCATCTCCTTCAACAACGTCGCGGTGGTGAGATCGCCGGCGGCGTGAAAGAGCAGCTGCTCTTTCGCAGTGATCCCGCTCTTGATCAATCGCGTGAACGACTGGAAGTTGAGTTGCCCGCTGCCGCCGCCGTCGGGATACGGAGTGCGCAGCGCTGCGCCTTTCTCGACCGGCGTGCCGTCGAGGATCCACTTGATGCCGCTCGTTCCCTTGAACGCGAAGTCCGTGCGCGGCAACAGCGGCGGCAGCGTGATCGGCGTGAAGATGTGGCGCACGCGCAGTTTGCAGTCGGCGTCGCGCATCGCCTGGTCCCAGAGCGTTTCGTCGTCGTCGAACGGCATCGCCTGAATCGACGTGATGCCGAAGCGGATCGCCGTGTCGCAGTAGTCATGCAGCGCTGCCGTGAGATCGCCGGGGAGCTGCGTCAGCTGCGCGATCTTGCGCAGGATCGGATACCCCGCGTACTCGAACACGCGGCCGTTCAGCGTGCCGTCGGCGTTGTGACCGAAGCGGCCGCCGGGAGGATCGGGAGTGCTCTCGGTGACGCCGGCCTCCTCCAGCGCCTTCGAGCTGAGGATCAGACCGTGGCCGGTGAACGAGCGCAGCATCACTTTGTGGCCCGGCGCGAGCTGATCGAGCTTCGCGCGGTTCACCGTCTCGTCGAGCATGATCGTGCGGCCGACGATGCCGATGATCCATTGCGACGCGGGTGACTCGTCGGTGACGCTCGCCAGCGCGGCGGCAACGTCGGCGACGGTGGAATCGGGACCGCTGCCGATGCCGATGCCGACCGGACCGAGTCCGGGATGCACGTGCGCGTCGTTGAGACCGGGAATCACGACGTCGCCTTTCAATCGATAGCGCTTCGTGTTCGCGTCGCCGGGAATGGCTTCGATCTCTTCGTCAGTGCCGACCGCGAGGATCGTGTTGCCTTTGATCGCGATCGCGGTGGCTGCCGGCTTCGCCGGATCGTTCGTGAAGACGCGGCCGCCGGTGATCACGATCGTCGGCTGCGCAGCGACGGCGAACGTGAGGAGACAGAATCCGAGCGCGAGCGATGCCGCACGTTTCATAGGCCCTCCATAGAGGAGAGCGGGCGTCCCGCCCGCTGTCCATGGCGGGCAAGATGCCCGCCGTCCTTTTGTTTGTGAGGAAAGAAGTCTACTCGCTCTTCAGCGCCGCGGCGATGTCGATGCGCGCCGCGAGGCGCGCGGGTGCGAGGCCGGCCAACGCGGACGAGAGGAAGGTGACGGCGAGCGACGCGACGATCAACGCCACCGGCGTGTGGAAGTCGATCGTCCAGCCGAACGACTGTTTGTTGATGACGTGGATGAGAATCCACGACAGCGCGTAGCCCATCACCACTCCCGCCGCGGTCGAGGCGAGGCCGAGGAGCGAAGACTCGAGGACGATCATCGTGCGCAGCTCACGTGCGGAGAGGCCGCCGGCGCGGAGCAGCGCGAGCTCGCGCGTGCGCTCGAGGATCAGCGCGGAGAGCGTGTTCACGATGCCGAGGACGGCGATGATGATCGCGACGCCGAGGAGCGCGTACGTGATCGTGAAGGTCTGATCGAAGATGCGCATCACCTCGGTGCGGATCTCCTCGTTCATCACGACGAACGCGTGATACTTCGGCCCGAATTGTTTTTCGAGCGCAATCCGCGCCTTGTTGTGATCGACGCCCGGCTTCAGGTAGACGACGATCGTGTTGATCGCATCGTCGCCGAACGAGCGAATGTAAAGCGCGCGGTCCATTGCCACCACTCCGCGATCGTTCGAGTAGTCGCGATAGATGCCGGTGATCGGAAAACGATGTCCGGCGACCTCGATGACGTTGCCGACGCGCTTGTCGAATTTGATCGAGAACGTCTCCGACACGACCACACCGTTCTGCCGGATCGCCTCGGTCAGCGGTCCGCCCGGCCGGCGATGTCCGATCATCGGCAGCTCTCCGCGCCGCGCCGCGACCGCGAAGTCGCCGCTGCCGAGCGCGATCAGCGTGTCGCCGTACAGCACGTCCTTGCCGCGCACGCGATCGACTGCCGCGACGAACGGAACTTTGCGCAGCTCTTCCGCGACTTCGGGTCGAAAGAGCGCAACCTGTGAGTTCGACAGTCCCTTCGAGGGCCGCAGCCACAAATCGGAGCTGACGGTTTGATTGACCCAGATGCGTACGGTCTCCCGAAAACTGCCGACCATCAGCGCAACCGCGACCATCATTCCGGTCGCCAGCGCGAGCGCGGCGCCGGCGACGGACGTGCGTCGCAGCGACGCGGGCAGCGAGACGGCAGCGAGTCGTCCGACGATGCCGAACGCGCGCGTCAGCAGCGGAGAAAAAATGCGCGACGTCGCGAGCACGGTCGCCGGCGCGAGGAGTGAGAAGCCGGCGACGACGAGGAGCACGGCGACGTAGCCGGCGACGGCGATTCCGCGCACGGGCGGCAATCGCGCGACGAACGCGCTCGCGATGAAGCAGACGATCGCGGCGACGACGAGTGCGCGCGGTTTGCGCACGCGCTGTTGCAGTCCGGGACGGATCATCGCGCTCGGCCGCACGCGCGACGCTTCGAGCGCCGGCTGCAGCGCGGAGAGCAGCGAGAGGATCGTGCCGACCGCCATTCCGAGCGCGATCACTCCCGGCGTCAGCTCGACCGCCTCGGGGCTCGACGAAACGTACAACGTGTTCACCGTGCGCCCGACGGCGGCGAGGATTCCGCTCGCGAGCAATCGGCCCAACAAGATGCCGAGGAGCGATCCCGCCACGCCGAACAGCAATCCCTCGGCGAGAAAGGCCGCGAAGATCTGCCGCGGCGCGACGCCGACGGTCTTCAGCATGCCGACGTCCTTACGCCGCCGCAGGATCGAGATCAGCACGGTGTTGTACACGAGGAACATGCCGACGAGCAGCGCGACGCCGGCGAGCGCGAACAAGTTCACGCGAAACGCGCGCAGCATTTTCTCGACGCGCTCGTTGCGGCGCGACGGGCGCTCGATGCGCGTGCCGGGCGGCAGGGAAAAGCCCCTCCACGCGTTTCCGAGGAGAGCGGGCATCCTGCCCGCCTCCCGGGGGCGGGCGGGACGCCCGCTCTCCTCGGAATCTTCCGGCACGAGCAGATCGACGCGCGAGAGCTTGCCGATCATGCCGAAGCTCCGCTGCGCGACGGAGATGTCGCACACGGCGATGCTGCCGTTGAATGCGGTCGCCGGTCCTTCGGCTTCGAGCAACCCGCGCACGACGAGCGTGCTGCGATGTCCGAGAACGTTGATGGTGATGCGGCTGCCGAGCGTGAGGCCGTGCTCGCGCGCGAACGGCGCGGGAAGGATGATCGAGTCGGGCTCGAAGAGCGCGAGGTAATCCGTCACGCCGTTCTTTTCGCCGGTAACGATTTTCGCGTAGCGGTAGTCGCGGAAATGCAGGTCGCTGAAGAGATCGACGGCCAGCAAACGGATGGGTGTCATCCCGAGCGTGAGCGAGGGATCAGGGGCTCGGGTGGCGGTGCGAGGCTCGTGCATCGCGCCCCGCCCACCCGGGTCCCTCGCTACGCTCGGGATGACAGGCAGCTCGAGGATTCCTTCGATGTCGATCACCGGCGCAAAGCGCACGCCTTCGCGCCACAGCGGCTGCAACTGAAACAGCACGCTCTCGTCGAGCGGCGCGACGTCCGGCACGAGCTGATAGTTCGCGCGTCCGGCGATCGCGTCGACAGACTCGCGGAACGCGCGCAGCGCGCTCTGGTTCGCGAGCTGGATCGCGACGACGACTGCCACGCCGACGGCGATGCCGGCGATCGTCAGCGCGGTGCGCGTTTTCTCGCGCTGGATCGGGCGGAGGACGAGCGCCTTGAGGATTGAGGATTGAGGATTGAGGATTGAGGAAAGGCCAGGACTCATTCCTCAATCCTCAATCCTTCATCCTCAATCCGGCCGTCGGCGAGACGAATGACATAGTCACCGTAGCCGGCCGCGACGGCCGAATGCGTCGCCATCACGATCGTCGGCTTCAGCGATTGATGCACGTCGCGAATGAGATCGAGGATCATCGCGCCGTTTTTCGAGTCGAGATTTCCGGTCGGCTCGTCGGCGAGGATGAGCGGCGGGCGGTGCACGATCGCGCGCCCGATCGCGACGCGCTGCATCTCGCCGCCCGACAGCTCATTCGGAAAATGCGTCGCGCGATGTTCGAGCCCGACGCTCTTCAGCACTTCCCTCACGCGCTCGTTCACTTCGCTCTTCGGCCTGCGCGCGAGCGACAGCGGAAACGCCACGTTCTCGAACACGTTCAGCGTCGGAATAAGATTGAAGAACTGGAAGATGAATCCGATCGATACGCGCCGCAGCGACGTCAGCTTCGCTTCGTCGAGCGCTGACGTCTCGACGTCGCCGAGAAACACCTTTCCGCTCGTCGGGCGATCGACCGCGCCAATCAGGTTCAACAATGTCGACTTGCCGCTGCCCGACGCGCCCATCAGCACGGCGTAGTCGCCCGACGCGATCTCCAGGGAGACGTCGTCGAGCACGTGCACCGCACCCGATTCGTCGCTCGGCGCGTAGTCGTGGGAAACGTGTTGCAGCGAGATCCGCATGTGGCAGTCGTTCTGCAACATCCTAAGCGAGCGGTGGTATCGTCGCCTCGCATTACCAGGAGGTACACGATGGACGAGACAGCAAATCCCGAGGGAGCCGAGAACGCGAACCGGTTCGGACGCGCGAAGGAATACGTCGAGGACCAGTACGAGCGCGCGTCGGGCAAAGTGCGCGACGGCTACAACACGATGCGCGAAAAGGTCGAGGACGTCGACTTCGGCGCGATCACCGATCAGGTGCGCACGTATGTCCGCTCGAATCCCGGCAAGGCGCTCTTGATCTCGGTCGGCGTCGGGTTCCTGATCGGGCTGCTGCTGCGCCGCGATGAGGAGTGACGATGGCGAGAGAGTCTTCTGAAGATCACGAGCGAGCGGCGGCGGGACTCGATTTCGAGGAAGATCCGCTGCGCAGCGGCGCGGCGAACCTCGGAGCAAAGATCGCCGAGGAAGGACCTGAAGCCTTGTTGGACGAGATCGAAGAACTGCTTCCCGAGAGCTGGCGCGAGCACATCGAGGCGTATCCACTGGCGGCGATCGCGCTGGGCGTCGGCGTCGGCATCTGGCTGGGGATGAAGAAGAGCCAGGAGATCATCGCCGCCGGCACCGCGCTGGTGTCGTCCGTGGCGATGTCGAACGTCTCGCAAGTGATGGACAAGGTGAAGGGCGGCGCGTGAGATAATCAGGCGTGCCGGTTCTGACCGACCGCCCCATTCCGCTGCCCGTCCCCGCGACGCATCACCATCTCGAGTCGTTGGCGGCCGAGGTGCACCGGATGTACTTTTCCAAATACCCGCCGCTCCCCGTTCGCTGGGGCCAGCAGATCTCGCGCAAAAACCGCCGCACCATCCGCCTCGGCTCGTACAACCATCACACCGCCGAAATGCGCGTGCACCCCATCCTCAACCGTCACACCACGCCGGCGTTTTTCATCCAGTCGATCATCTACCACGAATACCTCCACCACGTTCTCGGCCCCAGCCACAATCGCCGCTTCCATAAAGCGGAGCGACAGTTTCGCTATTACCGCGAGTCGCAGGAGTGGCTGCGGCGGAATTTGTGGGCGCTGTTGGGCCGGAAAAAGAGCGTGCTGCGGGCGCGGGTGGTGGTGGATGCGCCGCCGACGCCGCAGATGGCGCTGTTCTGAGAGCCTCCGGCCTCCCAGCCTCCTAGCCTCCCAGGGTTTCGGCATCTTCTCGGAGGCTTGGAGGCTTGGAGGCTTGGAGGCTTGGAGGCTACACCCCCATCGGGAATGTCAAAGTGTAAATGTAGCGTCCCCGCTGGACCGACAGCACCATCGACGAGCGATCCGCTCCGCGTGTCAATTCCGCGTTCAGGTCTTTGGTCGACGCGATCTCGATTCCGTTGATGCCGACGATGACGTCGCCGGGTTGGAGGCCGATGTCGGCGGCGCGGCTGCCGCTCGCGACCTGGTCGATGACGACGGCGTGCTGTTCGTCGGCGACGCGCAGTCCTGAGATTTCTTCGAGAACGCGGAGGCCGAGGTTGGCGGGCGGGTCGGACGGGCGCACCTGGAGTTTGCGCGGGCTGCCGCCGCGCGTGACCGTCAGCGCGACCGGTTGTCCGTTCGCGAGCGTGGCCGTGTAGGTGTTGAACGATTCGCGCGAATCCACGGGCTTGCCGGCGACTGCCGTGATCACGTCGCCGGTTTTGATTCCACTCTGCTCGGCAGGCGAGCCGGCGAAGACGCGCGCGACGAGCGCGCCGCGCGGCGTGTTTTGTCCGAGGCGCTTCGCTTCCTCGGGCGTGAGCGTCGTGGTGACGGCGCCGATCCAGGCGGAGTGCACGGTTCCGTAGCGCAGCAGGTCCTGGATGACTTTCTTCGCACGGTCAACCGGGATGGCGAAGCCGATGCCCTGCGCGTTTTGATAGATCGCGACGTTGATGCCGATGACTTTGCCTTCGATGTTCAGCAGCGGCCCGCCGGAATTGCCGGGATTGATCGACGCGTCGGTCTGAATGAAGTCGGTATACGTCCTTCCCTGCTCCTGCGATGGCACGGAGCGACCCAACGCGGAGACGACGCCGGTGGTGACGGTACCGGAGAGGCCGAACGGATTGCCGACGGCGACGACGCTCTCGCCGATCATCAGGTCGGACGACAAGCCGATCGGCGCGGCAGTGAGATTCTTCGAGTCGACTTTCAACACGGCGACGTCGCTGTCGGGATCGACGCCGAGCAGCTTCGCCGCGACCTGCGTGCCGTCGTTGAAGTTGACAGTGATGCGCGACGCGCCTTCGACGACGTGATTGTTGGTGACGATGACGCCGTCGCTCGACCAGACGAAGCCCGATCCTAGGGACTGCGAGGTGTAGGAGCGCGGCCCGAAGAATCCGAACGGATCGAACATCGGGTCGACCGCACGTCGCTGGATCGTCGCCTCGGTCTGAATGTTCACGACCGACGGCAGGACGTTGTGCGCGACGACGACGATCGGCGTGCGGCGCGCGGCGCTGACGGCCGGCGGAATGGTGTTGGTCTGGACGTTCGTCTGCGGCTGCGCCAGCGCGGGCTGCGACTCCACAGCCGGCTTGCAGGCGAACGCGAAGGCAAAGAGGAGGAGCGTACGACGGAGGTTCATCGCATGGATTCTACGTTCGAAGCCGCGTGAGGTTCCCGGTGGAGCGGCGGCCGCCCTCGGCCGCCGATTTTTCGCGAGAACCGGCGGCCGAAGCGGCCGCCGCTCCACTACACTCTCTCGATTGCATCTCAAGGTCATCTATAACCCAACCGCCGGGCGCGGGAAGGCGCGGCGCTGGGTGCGCGAGGTCGAGGAGACGCTGCGCGCGCGCGGAGCACGCGCAGATTGCGAGCCGAGCACAGGCGCGGACGATCTTGTGCGCATCGCCGCCGAGAGCTCGCGCGCGGGATACGACCGCGTGGTGGTGATGGGCGGCGACGGCACGCTGAATCTCGCGCTGCGCGAGTTCGATCTCGCGAAGGGCACGCTGGCGCTGATCCCGACCGGTTCGGGCAACGACTTCGCGCGCGTCGTCGGACTGCCGCGCACCATTCGCGAGGCGTGCGACGTCGTGCTCAACGGACGCGTGCGCGAGGTCGACGTCGCGCTGGCCAACAATCTCCGCTACGCCGGCGTCGCCGGGCTCGGCTTCGACTCCGAGGTCGCGGAGTTCGCGAATCGCAACGTGAAGTTCCTCCGCGGATCGGCGGTCTATCTCTACGCGATCCTGCGCGTGCTGCCGCGCTTCACGCCGCGCCGCGTGCGCATCCGCAGCGAGAACGGCTCGCGCAACGAGACGATCATGTTCGCGGCGGTCGGCAACACGCGGCAGTACGGCGGCGGAATCAAGATCACGCCCGACGCGGAGATCGACGACGGTCTTCTCGATCTCTGCATCGTGCACGAGACGACGCGCCTGGAGCTGCTGAAGACGCTGCCGCTCGCCTACACCGGCGCGCACGTGAAAAGCCCGTTCGTCGAGATCGGACGCGGACGCACGTTCCACTTCGAAGGGGAGCAGCCGATGGCGGTCTACGCGGACGGAGAGCCGCTGACGAGGACGCCGGTGGAGTTTGCGGTGTGCGACGAGAAGTTGAAGGTCGTTGTACCGCGGATTGGGGATTGAGAATTGAGGATTGAGAATTGAGAATTGAGAATTGAGGATTGAGGATTGAGGATTGAGGAAAATTGGAACAGCTTCCTCAATCCTCAATTCTCAATCCTCAATCCAACAACCTGATCCCGCCCGTCTGCTGCTGCTTCGATGGCGCGGTCGCGGGTGCTCCGGTCATGCGCGAGAGGAGCAAATCGGGATCCGACTTTGCGTCGGCGGTGAAGCCGATGACGAGGAATCGCTCGGGCTGTTGCAGGTAGCTGTAGTCGTTGCCCCACGGATCTTTCAGCATCGACGCGGAGATGTAATTCGGTGCGAGCTCTTTGAGCGCCTGCGGCAATCGTCCGTGCGCGTCGTTGTACTCCTCGATCGCCTGTCCGATCGCGTCGATGCGCTGCAGCGAGATCGCCTTGCGCGTTTCGACGATCGGCGAGTTGCCGCCGGTGAGCGGACGCAATCCGTTGAGTGGATTCTCGAACAAGGTGATGAGCGACGCCAGCGCGACGATCACCAGCGCGAGCACGAGCGGCAGCGGGACGGGCGTCTTCGCGACTTCCGTCTCGTCGACCGGCGTTGCGGGCTCGAGCACCGCCGCCGCGCTCTGCCCGCGCACTTCTTCGATGAGGTCGCGCGTGAGCAGCTCGTACAGCGCCTTGTTGGTGTCGAACTCGGAGAAGCGCGAGACCTCCATGATGTCGCCGACCGTCATCGTGCCGTCGACCATGTCGTAGATCGCCTTCTCTTCCTGCGAGATGCGAATGCGCTCGCCGAAGCCGACGCCTTTGCGCCGGCTGCGCGTCGTATCGCCGTCGAAGTCGATCTCGTCCGCGTCTTCCGCGCCCACGACCACGATCTCCTGGTCGGTGAGCTTCTTGCGGAACATCATGTCGTACGAGCGGATCCGCTTCTCGATGATCGGCCACTCGTCGATCATCCGCGCGCCTTCCATCAGGATCGACTCGGCGGTGATCGGCACGACGTTGTCGCGGTCGTACTCGATCGTCGTCTCCTGCGAGAACTGGTAGTCGCCGTCTTTCCAGCGGAAGAGGCGATAGACGATCTGCAGGATCTGCAACTGGATCGCGTCGCGCAGCGAGTCCTGCGAAATGATTCCGTAGTGCGTGAGGATGAAGCCGAGGCGCTGCAGCGTCTCTTTCTGGATGTCCAGCGCGCGATTGAGCTGGTCCTGATTGATGAGGCCCGTCTTCATCAGCACCGTGCCGAGGCGGTTCTCGAGGCGGCGGTTGAGCGAGTCGGCGCCGACGACTTTTCCGTCGAGGAACGTGACGGTCACGGTGTCGTCTTTGCCGCGCAGCGTCAGCACGCCGGTTTTTCGCTGCAAGCCGATCAGCTGAAAGATGTCAGCCAGGCTGAAGTCGCGCAGTGTGCCTTCGAGTGCCATCCGCTAGACCGCGAATCTCCGGCGATACACCGGCAACGACAACGTGAACCAGATGACGACCGCCGCGGCGATCGCGGCGATGCGGACGAAGAGCTGCGCGGCGTTCCCGGCCGGGCCGATCGCGGGCGCGAGACGGCCGACGAAGACGGCGACGCCGATGAAGAGCGCGAACAGGAAGATGCCGATGATCCCCGACACCGTCCGCCCTTCCATGATCTGCGCGGATCCCGGAAGGAACGTGGCGAAGACGCGATTGCGGCGGGCCATTCCGGACTGATAGCTCGTCACTTCTTCGAGCTTCTGCCGCTTCGTGTCGAGCGACACGCCGTCGCGCTTCAAATAGATGTGAATGCACTGCGTGCAGTACGTCGCGCTCTCGCGCGCCGACTTGCAGCGCGGGCAGAACGTGCGTCCGCATTTGATGCACGCGTTCGCGAATCCGATTCTGCGACGCAAGCCCCACACGACCACAGCCAGGAGCAACGCGAGCAGCGCGGCGATCGTGATCGGGTTCGTCGCGCTCCTCGAGAGATCGAACGCCGCGTAGTTGCCGAACAGCGAGCGCGCCTGCGGCGCCGTGTCGACGATGTCCCGCGAGATCGCCCACGCCTCGGCGATCGACGGATCGTAGTAGACGACTTTCTGCGTCTTGTTGCGCGTCACGTTCTCGACATAGTCGGCGTCGATCGCGCGCGCCCTGCCGAGCATCTCTTTTTGCAGGTCGAATTTGTACAGGTCGCCGGCGGCGACGCTGTGATTGAAGAACGCAATCGCGAGCCGCGAGTCGGCGCGCTCGGCCTGTTCGTACTCCGTCATCGCGGCCTGGAGCTCGTTGTCGGCGAAGTGCAGATTGCCGAGGTTCACGTGGGCGCCGGCGTAATTCGCGCGCAGCTCCGCGGCGCGGCGATAGTGCAGCGCGGCCTGATCGTCCGCGCCTTCGAAGACGAGCAGGTTGCCGATCAACAGATGCAGCGTCGCGTTGTTCGGAACGACCGTGAGCAATTCTTCGAGACGGCGCAGCGCGTCGGGCTCATAGCTCTGCGTCGCGCTGGAAATCGCCGCCGTGACCGCGGGACTGTCGACGCCCGCGACGCGATTCGCGGCCGTGTCGATGGCGATCGGCGCGAACGCAACGAGGATCAGCACGAGCACGATCGCGACGCGCTCGCCGATGCTCGCGTAGCCGAAGGCGATCGCGAGCCAGTACATCAGCAGCCACGCCGGTCCGAGCCAGAGAAAGACCGGGAGAAAGAGCAGCGCGAACGCGAGCACGGAGACGGAGCCGCCGTGCAGGCGCCTGCCGAGCATTTCGCGAAAGTCGTGCGCCATCGCGCGGCCGTAGCGGAGGAGGAGCGCGACGGAAAGGACGACCGCGGTGATGGCGATCGCCAGCACGGCCATGAGCAGGAAGTCGGCTCGGCTGAGAACGCGCGCGCGATAGTCGCCGAACACGCGCGTGTAACCCTGCATCGCGAACTTCAGTGCTTTGCCCCATTCATTGCGCGACGCGGCCTGGTCCGCTTCGCTGAATGCGACCGCGGGCGATCGTCCGTCGAGTTGATCGGCCACTTGCGCGGCCCATCTCGAGACCTCGGGCTGCTGCTTCGCCGCCGCGCCGGAGAGTCCCGAGGCCGACGCCGCGAACTGCGGGAACGTGCGGATGCCGTACGTGCGCCCGGTGTTGAGCAGCTCGTCGCTCCGCTTCTTCGCCGCATCGACGTCACCTTCGCGCGCGGCCGCCGTCGCCTGCGGCCAGAGGTCGCGCGGCGCAACCTGCGCGCGCACCGCTGCGGCGCACGCAACGAAGGCAAGCGCGGCGAATGCGAGACGGCCTTTCATCAGATGCTCTTGGTGCGTTGGACGAATGCGAGCTTCAACTCGCCGAGGTGCGTCGAAAGAAAATCATCCTCGTCGGCCGTCAGGTTGCCTTTCGTTTTCTCCTGCAGCAGCGTGAGGATCTCGATCATCTGCCGCGCCGCGCCGGTGTCGATCTTGGCCTGCGGCTGATACGGATTGCGCAGCATGCCGAGGGACATGTAGGCCTGCGCGATCAGCGGCTCGATGAAATCGGTGAACGGCGTCTCCGGATTCGTCGCCTTGTCGGCGATCGAGCGGCGATCGTCGCGCTTCTCCTGCTGCTTCGGCGGCTCGGATGGTTTGGGCGGCGGCGGTGGTGGCGGTGCTTCGGCGGGCGGCTTCGCGGCCTGCGGATCCGCCGGCTTGATCTCCGTTTTGAACTCCTCGCGAATGTCGCCTTCGGGAGTGAAGATCCGCTTATCCGTGACCTTCAGTTCCTTGGGCGCCTGTTTTTCGTTCGCCTTCCCAGACAAGGTCCGCCTCCGCCATCTCCCGTGGAATCAAGAGTTTGGAATCTTAACATTTCGATCGAAGAATGCATCGATGCGCTTCTGTGCGTCTTCCGCCGCAGCGGCGTTGTATCCCTGTTTGTTGTTCGGATTCATGAACGCGTGTCCCGCGCCGGGATAGATCTTGATGTCGCCGAGCTTGCCGTATTTCGTGAGCTCGGCTCCGAACTTCTTCACGTCCTCGGCAGGAATGCCGCGATCCGCTTCGCCGAAGTTGCCGAGGATCTTCGCGTTGATCTTCGTGATCGCGGCCGGATCGGTGACGAGCGCTCCGTAGTTGATCGCGCTCGCGACGAGACGCGGCTCGTTGACGGTGAGCGACAGCGCTTTGCCGCCACCCATGCACCAGCCGATGACGCCGATGTGTTTCGGATCGACGTCGGGGCGCGACGCGAGATAGTCGACCGCGGCTTTCATGTCGGCGAGCGCGCGATCGTCGGGAAGTCCGCGCATCAGCTCGTGCGCTTCGTCGGGATTGTTCGTCACTCGGCCGCGATACAGATCGACGGCCAGCGCGACGTAGCCCTGCTGCGCGAAGCGATCGGTCTGCTGCCTGATCCAATCATCGAGTCCCCACCATTCGTGAATGAGGAGGATTGCTCCTTTTTTTCCGGGCGTGCCCGGCGCCGCGAGATAACCGGACGCGTCGCCGAATTTCGTGTTCGTCACTGCGCTCATTTTTTCGGGCGCGGACGCGGGCGCAGCTGCGGGTTGGTGATCGGCGTGTTCGTCGTGAGCTTTTGGAGAGCAGGCGAAAATGACGAGAACCGCGAACAGAGAGAGAGCAGTTCGGCGCATGGCGAAACGATATCATCGACGCCGAATTGCGCATCTTCCAGATCCTCGAGTTCAACCAGTTCAACACCGGCTCCGTGCACCAGATGTTTCAGGCTGCGACGGGCCTGCGCGAGCGCGGGCACGAGGTGACGATCCTCAGCAAGCCGGACGCTGTTCTTGCGGCGAAGGCCGCGGAGAACGACGTCCGCTTCCACGGCCTGCCGTTCCGTCATCAGTTCGACTTCGGCACGGTGCGGCGCCTGCGCCGATTGATTCGCGAGGAGCGGCCGGACGTGATTCACGTGCACAAGGGCGTGTCGCACGCGCTGGCGCTTGCGGCAACGTGGCGTGATCCCGTAGGCGCGTTCGTCGTGAATCGCGGCGTGTCGTTTCCGCTCGACTACTGGAACCGCGGCAAGTACCGCACGCGCCGCGTGGACCGCGTCATCACGGTCTGTCAGCAGATCAAGGACGTGATCGTCGAGAGCGGAAAGCTGCCCGACGAAAAAGTGCAGGTGATTTACGCGGGGACGGACGTGAACGCGTTCGATCCGGCGAAACGGGACGCGCGCGCGTTTCGCTACGAGAAAAACATCCCCGACGATCGCTTCGTCATCGCGCAGGTCGGCGTGCGCGATTGGAAGGGATGGAAGGAACTGATCGACTCCGTCTCCGACGTCGCGCCGCAACATCCGAACGTGCACCTCCTGCTCATCGGCTGCCGCGACGAAGCGGAGGCGAACGAAGTGCGCGCGTACGCGCGCGTTGATTGGGTCACGCCGGTCGAGTACCGCACCGACATGCCGAACGTGTTCGCGTCGTGCGACCTCGTCGTCGACGCGTCGTGGGCCGGCACCGGAATCACCGGAACCATTCGCGAGGCGATGGCGATGGAGAAGCCGGTGATCGCGACCGACGCGGGAGGAAATCGCGAGCTCGTGTCGTCGCGCGACGTGGGCTGGCTCATTCCGATGAAGGACCGCGCGGCGCTCACGAACGCATTGCGCGAAGTGATCGAGAGCGACGCGTCGGTGATCGGCAAACGCGCGCGGCAGCACGTCGTGAGCGGATTCTCGAAAGAGCTGCGCATCACGCGGCTCGAAGAGCTGTACTCGTCGATCTTGCGTCAGAAGAGGTTCGACGTTCGCGGCTGAGCAACGAGGAGAGCGGGCGTCCCGCCCGCCCCCGGGAGGCGGGCAGGATGCCCGCTCTCCTTCACGGCGACGACATCAGGTCGATCTCGTCGCCCTTCAGCGGCTTGACGTACATCCGGTTGTAGAACCACTTCCCGTCCGTCTTTGTCGCCGTGACGTGCAGTATCCCCGCACCTTTCGGCCCCGAGATCGGGATGTCGAGCTTCGCATCGCCGTCGTTGTTGTGCGTGTTGATCGACCCGGTGAAAAAGAACGATACCTTCACCGGCGAACCGAGCGTCGCGATCACGCGCGGATCGCTCTGCGCGACAGCGATCGCATGCCGATATGGCTCCGACCTCCGCATTGCGCCGAAGACCACGAAAAAGATGAACGCGCAGAACGCGATGAAGCCGACAAACAAGATGCCGCAGCCGAGGCCGACCCAGACCCACGGGCTCTTTTTCTTGGGGACTGCTTGAGGTTCAGGATTCATGCAATGCGCTCACATGTTCGGCCACGCTCGCAGCGAGACCTTCCATATCGTACCCCCCTTCGAGCAAAGAAAGCACGCGACCATCGCACCAGCGGTCCGCGCATTCGAGCACGCGGCGGGTGATTTCGCCGTAGGCCTGTTCGGTGACGCGCATGCCGCCGAGGGGGTCGCGGCGGTGGGCGTCGAAGCCGGAGGACAACAGGATGGCGTTCGGTTGGTAGTCGTCGATGATGCGAACGATCTCGTCTTCGGTGGCGCCGAGAAATGCGGCGTCGCCTTCGCCGCCTTGGAGCGGGATGTTTTTCGTGAAGCCGCGTCCGCGGCCGCTGCCGATCTCGCTCGCCGCGCCGGTGCCGGGATAAAACGGATAGCGATGGATCGATGCGTAGTAGACGTCGTCGCGCTCTTCGAAGAGATGCTGCGTGCCGTTGCCGTGATGGACGTCGAAGTCGAAGACGAACACGCGCTCGATGCCGGGCTGCTCGCGCAGCCACTCCGCGACGCACGCAATGGTGTTGAAGAAACAAAACCCCATCGCCTCGGCGCGTTCGGCGTGATGTCCCGGCGGACGCGCGATCAGAAACGCGCGCTTCGTACCGGAAGGTGCGCCTATCGGCGCGTCGCGCTTCTTCCAGATGTCGTCCGCGGCGGCGATCGCTTCGGCGACGGACGTGCGCGCAGCGGCGAACGTCGAGGACGAGATCGGGTTGTCCATCGAATGAAAGTAGCGAGAGCCGCCGCGCGCCGCGTCGCGAAACTCGCGCTCGTAGTCGGCGGTGTGCACTTTCTCGATAATGCGCGTCGTGTCGGGATGCGCGTCCACGTCGCGAATCACGCTGTCGGTAAGACCCGCGCGTTCGACGCCTTCGAGCGCAGCGTCGAGACGCGCCGGGCGCTCCGGATGTTCGACGCCGGTTTCATGTTTGTAGAAAACGGAGTTCGTGTAGATCTTGAGCATAGTTGCTGTTCGAGGCTCACGGGCTCATAGGCGCAGGGGCTCATAGTTTCTTTGAGCCTATGGCCTGTGAGCCTGTGAGCCTCTGAGCCTCGCCGTGGTACAACTCCCGCTCCTTGAAACGCATTCTCCACCTCATCGTCATCGCCGCGATCACCATCCTCTTCCTCTGGCTCTTTCTGAAAAACGCGAACCTGCGCGACGTCGGGACGATCCTGCGCAAAACCAGTTATGGCTGGGTGGCGGCGGGATTCGCGACGAACATCCTCGCGCTGGTGTTCCGCACGATCCGCTGGCGCAACATCCTCGATCCCGAGAATCCGCCATCGTTCTACGACACGTTTTTTGCGAACGCCGTCGGCTACATGTTGTCGACGGTGCTGCCGGTGCGCGCGGGCGACGTCGCGCGTCCCGCGCTCCTCTCGCGCCGCACGTCGCATCGCTTCGCCGGCGCGCTCGGCACCGTGCTCACCGAGCGCATTCTCGACCTCACCACGATCCTGCTGCTGTTCGTCTTCTACGCGTTCTATCGCTGGCACGATCTCACGCACAACGCGCACGTCGGCCGCTGGCTGGAGATCGTCCGCCTCGGCGCGATCGGCTCCGCCGTCATCCTGTGCGTCCTCTGGTTTTTCATCCTCGGCCTCTACCTCTTCCGTCCCTTCATCCGCCGCATCCACGAAGGACTCGGCCGCATCGTGCCGCGACGCTTTCGCGATGCGTGGATGCATTTCTTCGACACCTTCGCCGCCACCACGCAGATCGCGCATCATCCCGTCGCGCTGATCAAGATCATTCTCTGCACCCTCGGCGTGTGGGCGTGTCTGACGTCGCAGTTCTGGGTCGGCACCGAAGCCGTGCATCACCCGCTGCCGTACGACGCCAGCTTTCTCGTCACCGGCGTCACCACCGTCGGCATGGCCGTCCCGACTCCCGGCGGCATCGGCGGATTCCACAAGACGTGTCAGTTCGTGCTCACGCGCTTCTACGACTTCGACGTCGATTCGTCCGTCGCGATCGCCGTGCTGTTCCACATCATCGGGACAGTTCCGATCATCGTGGTGGGACTGGTGTTGTTTATCAAGGAGGGGTTGCATTGGAGGGATGTCACCAAAGGAGCGCAGAACGCAGAACGCAGAACGCAGAGTTGAGAAACGGCTGCGGAGAGGGTTTCAAGACTTCTACGTTCTGCGTTCTGCGTTCCCGGGCCGTGCACCACAATCTCGCCTCGAGCGCTGCGCAAGAATCGTCCGTACACGCGCTCCTCTCCCCTGTGATATACCGCGCCCAATGCGTTGTCCCTTCTGCGCAAATCTCGAGGATCGCGTCGTCGACTCGCGGGAGAGCCGCGAGGGCGACGTCATTCGCCGGCGAAGGGAGTGCACGCGGTGTGCGCGGCGCTTCACGTCGTACGAAAAAATCGAGGTTCCGTTCTTTCATGTGGTGAAACGCGATCAGCGGCGGGAGCCGTATGACCGCAATAAGTTGATGCGCGGGCTGCAGATCGCGTGTCGCAAGCGGCCGGTTCCGCAGGCGGAGCTGGATCGCGTTGCGGACTCGATCGAGATCGACATGCAGGAAGGGACGGAACGCGAGATTTCGTCGCAGCGCCTCGGCACTCTGGTGATGGAGCGCCTGCGCGGACTCGACCCGGTCGCGTACGTGCGGTTCGCGTCCGTCTACCGGCGATTCGAAGACGTAGATGCATTTGTGAAAGAGTTGCACCGTTTGAAGTAGATGGCAGACTGCAGATGGCGGATGGCAGAAGCGGTTTTTGCCATCGGCCATCCGCCATCCGCCATCTGGAACCGCCATTGCAGCATTGAGCCCGAGTTAATCGAGAGAATCATGACTGACGCGAACGAAGCCGCGAAAGAAGAGGCAATCAAGATCCCCGACGTGCTGCCGGTCCTGCCGCTGAAGGACCTGGTGATCTTTCCGTTCATCATCGTGCCGCTGTCGGTGTCGCGCGAGAAATCGATCAACGCCGTCGACCAGGCGCTGGCCGAGAACCGCGTCATCATGCTGACGGCGCAGAAGGATTTTCAGAACGAAGATCCGGGCGAGGAAGATCTCTATCGCGTCGGCACCGTCGCGATCATCATGCGCATGCTGAAACTGCCGGACGGCAGGATCCGCATCCTCGTGCAGGGGCTCTCCCGCGCGCGCATCGACTACTTCATCCAGACCGCGCCGTTCTTCAAGGCGAAGATCACGCGCATCGAAGAGCCGGTGACGAAAGACCGCGGACTGGAAGTCGAAGCGCTGATCCGCGCCGTCAAACAAAACCTCGACCGCGCGGTGTCGCTCGGCAAGAACATCTCCCCCGAGGTCATGGTGATCGCGGCGAATCTGGACGATCCGGCGCGGTTGACCGATCTCGCGGCGTCGAATCTCGACCTCAAGCTCGAGGAAGCGCAGGCGATTCTCGAGACGATCGACCCCGTCGAGCGATTGAAGCGCGTGAACGAATTGCTCACGCGCGAGATCAACCTGCTGACGATGCAGCAGGAAATCTCGTCGGCCGCGCAGGGCGAGATGAACAAGTCGCAGCGCGAGTATTTCCTGCGGCAGCAGCTGAAAGCGATTCAGTCGGAGCTCGGCGAAGGCGAAGAGCTCGCCGAAGAAGTCGAGAACTACCGCAAGAAAATCGAAGAGAAGATGATCCCGCAGGAGGCGCGCGAGGAAGTCGAGAAGCAGATCAAGCGGCTCGAGCGCTCGCATCCCGACTCCGCGGAGACGTCGATCATCCGCACGTATCTCGACTGGATGACCGGACTGCCATGGGGCGTGATGTCGCAGGACAATCACGACCTCGCCCGCGCGCGCGAAGTGCTCGACCAGGATCACTACGATCTCGAGAAGATCAAGGAGCGCATCCTCGAATACCTCGCCGTACGCAAGCTGCGCGGCTCGAAGATGAAAGGTCCGATCCTTTGCTTCGTCGGACCTCCCGGCGTCGGCAAGACGTCGCTCGGCCGATCCATCGCTCGAGCTTTGGACCGCAAGTTCGTGCGCATCTCTCTCGGCGGCGTGCGCGATGAAGCAGAGATCCGCGGCCATCGCCGCACGTACGTCGGCGCGCTGCCTGGCCGCATCGTCCAGGGCATCAACCAGGCGCAGACTGGAAATCCCGTCTTCATGCTCGACGAAGTCGACAAGATCGGCGCGGACTATCGCGGCGATCCGTCGTCGGCGCTGCTCGAAGTGCTCGACCCCGAGCAGAACAACTCGTTCCGCGATCACTACCTCGGCGTCGCGTACGACTTGTCCAACGTGATGTTCATCGTCACGGCAAACGTGCTCGATACGATCCAGCCGGCCTTCCTCGACCGCATGGAAGTCATCCGCCTCTCCGGCTACACCGACGAAGAGAAGCTGATGATCGCCAAGCAGCACATCATCCCGAAGCAGCTGGAAGAGAACGGGATCGCCGACGTGCAGGTCGCGTGGACGGACTCCGGGATCATGCGCGTCATCACCGGCTACACGAAGGAAGCGGGCCTGCGCAACATGGAGCGCGAGATCGGCACGATCTGCCGCAAGATCGCGGTGCAGGTCGCCGAAGGAAAGACGGACCAGACGTATCGCATCACCGACGCGGACGTCGAGCAGTACCTCGGTCCGATGAAGCACTTCGCCGAAGAATTGCTCGAGCGCGACCAGGTCGGCGTGGCCACCGGACTCGCGTGGACCGCCGTCGGCGGCGACATCCTCTTCATCGAGGTGACGGCGGTACGCGGCAAGGGCAAGCTGTCATTGACCGGACAACTCGGCGACGTGATGAAAGAGTCGGCGCAGGCCGCGCTGACGTACGCGCGCGCGCACGCCGACGAGAACGGCATTCCCGCCGATTACTTCGAGACCCACGACATTCACATTCACGTCCCCGCCGGCGCGATTCCGAAAGACGGACCGTCGGCCGGCATCACCATCACGACGGCGATCATCTCCGTCCTCACGCAGCGCCCCGTGCGCCGCAACGTCGCGATGACCGGCGAAGTCACGCTGCGCGGCGATGTTTTGCCCATCGGCGGCGTGAAGGAAAAGGTCCTCGCCGCGCGCGCGGCGAAGCTCAACACCGTGATCCTGCCGAAGCTCAACGAGCGCGACCTCATCGACGTTCCCGAGCCGATCAAGCGCGACATGTCGTTCCACTTCGTCGACCACGTCGAAGACGTGCTGCAAATCGCGCTGCTCCCGCGCGACCAGGCGGAGCAGAAGACGACCGACCGCGCGGGACGAGAGTCGCACCCGCTCGCGAAGCCGGAGCCCGCGGATCACGAGCACATTCCGGCAGTGGCGAGTTAGCGGTCTTGTGGAGCGGCGCCCGCTTCGGGCGCCGAGCGCTCGCGAGAATCCGGCGGCCGAGGGCGGCCGCCGCTCCACAAGACCGGACGAGGCGTTACACCTTCGCGATCAGTTGTCCCATCTTCGGCAGGAGCGCCGCGCCGATGGCGATCTTCACGATATCGGCGAGGATGAACGGCTGCACGGCCTGCACGTAGGCGGTGCGCGGATCGGTCAACACCGTAAACCACCACCAGCCGCCGAGGTAGATCACGCCGAGGGCGAGGAGCATGCCGGCGATGGAGCGGAGGACCGAGTTGCCCCAGCCGCGCTCGGACACGAAGCCGGAGAGCCATGCGGCGAATGGATACGAATACAAAAAGCCCGCGGTCAGGCCGACGAGCCAGAGCGGGCCGCCGTGTCCCTGCGCGAATACCGGCAGTCCGCTGAATCCTTCGAGCAGATAGAGCGCGGCCGCGGCGGCGCCGCGCGTGGAGCCGAGGGCGGCGCCGAGGAAGATGACGGCGAGCGGCTGCAGCGTCATCGGGACGGGAGTGAACGGAAGGCGAATCGCCACCTGCGCCGCGATCGCGATCAGCGCGCTCGCGCCGATCACCAGCAGCATGTCGGCCGCCACGCGGCCGCGCACGACCCGATCCGCGACCACCGCCGGGATGCTCATCGCTCTCTCTCTCATTCACTCCTCCGTCGCAGGATCAGAATCGCGGGCAGCAGCGTGATCGCGGCCAGCCCGCTGAAGAAAATCCCGAAAAAGGAAGCATAACCAATCGAGCGCAGGCCGGGATAGTGCGAGAACGCAAACGATCCGTAACCGACGATGGTGGTGAGCGCGGCCATGACGACGGCTTTGCCGGTCTCGCGCGCGGCCGGACCGAACTCGGCCGGGTTCTCGTCATAGCGCTGCAGGATGTACACGGCGTAGTCGGTGCCGCAGCCGATGATCATCAATCCGACGAAGATGTTCATGAAGTTGAACTCGAGACCGATGACGGCCATGAGGCCGAACATCGCCACGACGCCGGCGAGAAACGGCACGAACGACAGCGCCGCCGACACGAGTCGGCGGAAGGCGATGATCATGACGACGATCACGGCGATGAGACCGAGGATCGTCGAGCGATACGCGTCGGCGCGGACGATGCGGCGCAGCGTGCCGCTGACGAGATTGATGCCGGTGAGCACGTCACCGGGCCGCGACTCGACGAGCGCGCGCAATTTCTGCGGCACTTCGCGCGGCCACTTGCCGCCCGTCGGATAGAGATACGTCACCGACATCCAGCCGTCGTCCACCTTCTTGATGAAGCGCGACGTGAACGCGAGCAGATCGGGATTGTTGAATGTGTCGACGGTGATCGGCTCTTTCGGCGCGAGCGTCTGCGCGAACGACTGCATGTACTCGTCGAACACGTCGGGGCGGAATCCGTTCGTGATCAGCGCCTCGTGAAACGTCTTATTGATACGCTCGAAGTTGAAGCGGTCCGCGCGTCCTTCTTCGAGCCGGCGCATCACCGCGAGCTGTTGTTCGCGCGGCGGAAGGAACGTGGCGATCGACTGGTACGACGCGATCGTGTGATCTTTGACGAGCGGCTGCAGCGCGCGCGCGGCGTCGTGCGTGCGCGTGAGCACGTCGTCCAGCGTCTTGTCCTTGACCACGTACATCATGAACTCGAAGGACTGCCCGAACTTCTCCGTCACGCGCGTCTGATTGACGACGCCCTCGTTCCCTTTCGCGCGAAGGTTCTGGATGTTGTCGCTGAAACGGAGCTGCGTCGCGAACACGCCGCAGAGCGCGATGAACGCGGCCCAGATCGCGATCGTCACTTTCGGGCGGTGCAACGCGGCCTGAATCAGATGATGCGAGCCGAACGAGTGGAGATAGAGCTTCGGCGCGCGCTTCGACTCCGCGCGGCGCTCCGACAATACGATCAGCGCGGGCAACAGCAGCGCGGTGCAGGCGAAGAAAAAGAGGATGCCGGTGCCGGTGAGGAATCCGAGCTGCGACATGCCGCGGAAATCGGTCGCGAGGAATGCGTAGAACGTCGCGGCGGTCGTGACCGCGGCGATGAACACGCCGGGCAGCGTGGTGCGAATCGCGACGATCAGACCGTGCGCCATCGTCGCGCCGCGATTGCGCTCGTCGACGTAACGTCCGTACAGCACGGTGATGAAGTCGATGCCGAGTCCCGCGAGCAGTGCCGCAAATCCTGCGCTTGCCGATGAAAGCTGGCCGTACACGAGTCCCGCGACGCCGAACGTGAGCGCGAGACCGAGCGCCATCGGCAGCGCGCCGTACGCGATGGCAACAGGACGGCGGAATGCGTAGAGGAACAATGCGAGCACGCCGAAGAAGGTGCCGAGGACGTTGATGACGATGTCGCCTTTGATGAGATCCGCGTCGCCGATTGCGATCTGATAGCCGCCGGTGTGCACGATGTGCGGCAGCGTGACTCCCGGCGGCGCGCTCTTCTGGAAGTCGCTCAGCGCGCGCGCCTCGATGAGCGCGCCGTCGGCGAGCAGCGCCTTCGCGAACGGCACGTCCTGCGCGGGACGCTTCGGCTTCGCGATGATCAGCAGCATCGTATGATCGGCGGAGAGGTAGTAGCCGCTCGCCGCGTCGATGTGAAACCCGCCGCTCGCCGAGACGAACTTGTCGAGAAAAATCGGCGCGAGGTTGAACGGGTCGTAGCGGATCAGCTGCTTGAGCGCGAACGACTGCGGCGTCTGCAGCAGCGTGGCGTTGCGCTGTACCGATTGGCGGATGCCTTCGTCGGAGAGTTTCTGTCCGACTTGATCGACCTGCTCCGGCGGCAGGAACAGCAGCGCGCGCGGAAGAATGATCTCGACGAAGTCGAGCGGGTTGGGGATGCGGTACTGCACGTCTTCGATGCGCGGGTTTTTGCGATAGCCTTGTGCGATCGCCTCGATGAGCGGATCGTACGTGTTGACGTCGACGCCTTTCGGCAGCTCGACGACGACGACATGATTGTCGAGCGTGCCGAGGTCGCGGAGCACCCGGCGGAAATCATTCACCTCCTGGTTGTTTTGAGGAATGAGGTTGAGCAGATCGGGATCGAAGTGAATGCGCGAGGCGGCAGCGATCGCGAGCCCGGCCACGAGAGCCGCGGCAATGGCGATTGCCTTGCTGTGACGGAGGACAAGACGCGCCAGAGCGTGGAAGATGCGGTCGAGCAAGTGCGCGGAAATTGACATGCGATCACGTCACAGTCAAGCAGAAAGCAGAAAGCAAAAAGCAGAAAGCAGAAATGGCTCTGCTCTCTTTCTGCTTTCTGCTTTCTGCTTTTTGCTTTTTGCATGCGGAAAGCCCGGACCGCTCACCGAAGAAAAAGCACGCGCGATCATCGCGGAGTCCTCTTACAAACAGGAGCCGGTGTACGCGGAGGTGCCGCAGAAAGTGTGGTGGACGCCGAAGGCGCCGAAGGACGACTACGACGGAAAAGCGCTGCGCACGCTGCGCAATCTCGAGCGCCTGGGACTCGTCACCATCACCGCGACGGAGACACCCGACTCCGCGACGTACATCGCGAAGGTCACGAAAAAGGGTTTTCCGATCCTCGGCACCGCGCCGAGTTATCGCGGCCCCGTCTACCGCGCGCTCATCGCGATGAAGCGCTACGACGGCATCCGCAACTTCGTCCGCCATCCGACCGACCCGAACGTCGGACACGCGGAGCTGATCTGGCACTACGAGAGTCCGACGCCGTACTACGCGATCTTCGAGACGAAGATCGACAAGCCGCTGAACAAACCGTTCGCGTCACATGTGTCGTTCTGGTACGAGAGGCACCGGTACCGGTTTGACGTGAACGTGAAGAAGACGCAGCCGGGGTCATAGGACGGATAGGACATCGTAGGACGAATAGGACGAATAGGACGTCGTGGGCCGTCCTATAGGTCCTATTAGTCCTATAGGTCCTAGAATGTCCTACAAGTCCTATCGTGTCATCCGGCGCAACCCCGTCATCGTCGCGATGATCGCCTCGGTCGCTTCTTTCTCGAAGAATCCCGTCTCCACGACGCCGGCGTGCTCGCGAATGCGCGCGACGACGTCCGCGATGTCCGCGCTCCACGGCACTTTCACGTCGACGATGCGGTGGCCTTCGTCGGTGATGCGCACCTGACCGTCGCGGAGACGCAACACGGGCTGCAAGCGCATGTCCGCAAATTTTTTCGTGAGCACGTCGACGGCGAACGGCGTGACTTCGACGGGGAGCACGCCTTCGCCGAGGCGGTCGACGAGCTTCGAGTCGTCGGCGATGACGATGAAGCGGCGCGCCTGCTGCTCGACGATCTTCTCGCGCAGCAATGCACCGCCGCGTCCCTTGATGAGGCGCAGCTGCGGATCGATCTCGTCCGCGCCGTCGACGGCGAGATCGAGCGGCGAGACGTCGGCGAGCGGAAACGTCGGGATGTTTTCCTCGCGCGCCTGCTGCTCCGTTTTCTCCGACGTGCACGTGCAGCGGATGTCGCGCAGTTTCCCTTCGCGTAACGCTTCGCCGAGGAGCTTCACGAACTCGAACGCGGTCGTGCCGGTGCCGAGGCCCAGCGTCATTCCCGAGCGCACCGCGGCGAGCGCCGCGCGCGCGGCCTCGATCTTCTGCTGCTGCATTGGTTCAGTTTATCCCGCGCGTAGACGCGGGATCTCCGGTAATACCGGCAGTCGAGTGCCCACGGAGCGTTGCATCGGCAAACGCATCGCGGTGGAACCGGAGATCCCGCGTCTTCGCGCGGGATAAACTGGAGCACTGCAATCAATCAACGAATCAATACCCTCCCGCCGCACCGCCGCGACGCGGGTCGGAGACGGCGATCATTTTCCCTTTGTCGAAGAGAATCGCCTGCACGTCGCCGATCGCGTCGCGCGCGGCGACGCCGTGTCCCATCGCGTTGAGCGCCTCGATCGTTTTCTTCGGCGCGGCGGTTTCGTAGGTGATGTCGTCCGGCGATCCCTGGTGATGGAAGCGCGGCGCGGCGACGGCGTCGGGCAGCGACTTGCCGTAGACCACGAGGTTGAGAAACACCTGCAGGATCGTCGTCGGAATCGTCGGGCCACCGCGCGTGCCGATGGCGAGGTATGGCGTGCCGTCGCGCAGGACGATCGTCGGCGAGAGCGATGACGCGCGACGCTTCGCCGGCTCGATCGAATTCGCGTTGCTCTGCTGCAATCCGTCGCGATTCGCGGTGCCGCTGGCGATCGTGAAGTCGTCCATCGCGTTGTTCAGAAAAAATCCGAGGCCGGGGACGAGATAGCCGCTGCCGAAATTCTCGCCGAGACTCGTCGTTACGGCGGCGATGTTGCCGCTGCTGTCGGCGATCGTGAAGTGCGTCGTGTGCTCGCCTTCGGCAGTCGCGACGGCGGGCTCGGTCAGCACCGCAGTCGCCGTAGCGCGCGCAGCATCGATCGTTTTCCGCCACGCCTCGCCGCGTTTGCGCGAGAGCAGATCGCGGTACGGAATGCGCGCGCTGAACGGATCGGCGAGGTATTTGTTGCGATCGACGTAGGCGCGCTGTTCGGCTTCGACGATGAGGTGCAGCGCGCGCACGGACTGAAAACCGGCGGCGCGCAGATCGTCGCCGGCGAGGATGTTGAGCGCCTCGCCGATCACGAGACCGCCGCCGGACGGCGGAGCAACGGTATAGATGTCGTATACACCGTAGTGCAGCTTCAGCGGCGCGCGCCAGACCGGTTTGTACTCGCGGAGGTCGCGGAAGCCGATGTAGCCGCCGCCGAAGCGCACGCCTTCGACGAGCTTCTTCGCGATGCCGCCTTCGTAAAACTCTTTCGCGCCGCTGTCGGCGATGCGCTGCAACGCGGCCGCGAGCTCGGGTTGCTTGAGCGTCGATCCTGCCGCGAGTCCGTCAATCTTCACCTTTGCAGTCGCCGCATCGGTGACCAGCTCCGTGTCGGCGACGAATCCGTAATGCGCGAGCGACGCCGCCGGCGCGACGAGCTCGCGCCACGGACGCGAGCCGAACTTGCGATGCATCTCTTCGAGCCCGGCCACCGTTCCCGGCACCCCGCCCGCGGACGCTCCGCTTCTCGCGCCGTTCGCATTCTTCGCAAACATGTCGCGCGTCGCCGCCAGCGGCGCAACCTCGGTGAAGTCAAGCGTCCACACCGCGTTCGTCGATTTGTCGTAGTACGTGAGAAATCCGCCGCCGCCGAGATTGCCGGCCTGCGGGTGCACGACCGCGAGCGCGAACGCGACGGCGACCGCGGCATCGATCGCGTTGCCGCCCTTTTGGAGAACGGCGAGGCCGACCTTGGTTGCGATGGGATGTGCGGTGGCGAGCGCGGCGTGCGTGGCGGTGGCGTCGGAGGCGTATGAAGGCCAACACAGCAGAACGCAGAACGCAGAACGCAGAACGCAGAGTTTGAAAGCGTGAGTCTTTCTACGTTCTACGTTCTGCGTTCTGCGTTCTGCGTTCACCGTCGCGCCCGTCGACTCACTCGATTCCTGTCGTAAATGATCTTCAGTCCCTTCAGCGTCAGCTCCGCGTCGATCTCGTCGATGTACTCGCTCTCTTCGGCGAACAGCGACGCGAGTCCTCCGGTCGCGACGATGCGTTTGAGCTCGGGCAATTCGCGTTTGATGCGCGAGAGGATGCCGTCGACGAGACCTAGGTAGCCGAAGTAGAGGCCGGACTGCATGTTCGAAACGGTGTTCGTGCCGATGGCGCGCTCGGGACGCTTCACGTCGATGCGCGGCAGTCGCGCCGCGCGCGCGAAGAGCGCTTCCGCGGAGACGTTGAGGCCGGGTGCAATCACGCCGCCGATGAACTCCGCGTTCGCGGTCACGACGTCGAACGTCGTCGCGGTGCCGAAGTCGACGATCACGGTCGGCCCGCCGTACTTGTCGTGCGCGGCCGCGCAATTCACGATGCGGTCGGCGCCGACTTCGAACGGATTGTCGACGTGAATCGCGATCCCCGTCTTCACGCCCGGCTCGACGAACAGCGGCTCGATGCCGAAGTACTTCTGCACCATGAACGCCATCGCGCCGTTGAGCGGCGGCACGACCGACGCAACGATCGCGCCTTCGAGCTCCGCGTGCAGCGCGTCGCCTACGAGCTGCCGTGCGAGGATTCCGTACTCATCGGCCGTGCGCTCGCGCGCCGTCGCGAGCCGCCACGAGCTCACCAGCTCGTCGCCGCGATAGACGCCGAGGACGAGATTCGTGTTGCCGAGATCGACGACGAGGAGATTGGACATCGGACTTCAGTGTATCGCGCACCCGTCATCCTGAGCCGCGAAGACGGCGAAGGATCGCAAGCTGCGGAACGTATAAGTCGGTTGAGATCCTTCGGCGTCTTCGCGCCTCAGAGGCTGCTACGAAAACTTAAGCTGGAAAGAGGGTCGGTGGGCAGAGATACCCTGAGCTGACAGATCAGTCAGCGAGAATCCAAGCGAGGTGCGCTACATCAGGGTCCCGTTCACCTTGAGCTCAAGAGAGCAGGATAGGCGATCCTGCTGAGGGGGCTGATGAGCGGCACTTAAATCAGGTGGACTTCTTGGTCAAGGTGACCATGAAGCCGAGCGAGGAGAGCTTTTTGAGATGTCGCTGCACGGCACGCTCCTTGTTTCTGGCATCGTAGAAGTTGGGACCGAGGTCGGAATAGGGCCGATCGGTTGAGAGAACGTGATAGACGATCACGAGAATCTGGCGGGCAAGTGCGACGAGGGCTTTGTTGCGACCGATGCGACTCTGTAGTCGCATGAAACGAACACGGAGGAAGCTGTCCTTGGTCCGTGATGCAGCCCATGCGATCTGGACGCAGATCCGTTTGAGATGGTGATTGCCTTTTCGAACGGAGATCCTGCGACGCTTGTCTGAGCTGATGGCATTGCCAGGAGCCAGCCCCGCCATAGCGGTGAGGTGACGATCGCTGCGATAGACGCTCATGTCGGCGCCGGTTTCGGCGAGCAGCGTAACCGCGCCGATGGCGTTGATCCCGGGAATGGCGTCGAGTCTAGCCAGAGCGGCAGCATACGGAGTGGCAAGGGAGGAAATCCTCAACTCGGTCTGGGCCACTTGGCTATCGATCATGTCGTAGGTATGCAGGTGCATCTTGAGCAACTCACGTTGTTGAGTGGATAGCGGGTGACGGAGTGCTTGTTCCAAAGCTGGGATCTTGTTGCGAAGCTTCCCTTTTGCTTGGCCTGCAAGGAGGCTAATGTCTGGCGTCTGCTCGCAGAGGCCGTCGAGAATGATGCGGCCCGTCTTCCCAAACGAATCGCTGGCGACCGAAGAGAGCTTGACCCCGGCCATCTCGATCAGCTTGATGGTGCGATTTTTTGCAGCCGTGCGAATCGCGACCAACTTGGCTCGATAGCGTGTAACAGCTCGCAACTCACGAATCGGCTTCGGCGGAACGAAGCTCACCCTGAGCAATCCATGAGCGTGGAGTTCCGCCAGCCAGGCTGCATCGCTCACGTCGGTCTTCCGGCCGGGGACCTTCTTCACATGACTGGCGTTGACGACGGCCGGTTGGGTAACGCCTTCAAGCAACTCATACAAATGCATCCAGTAAACGCCTGTCGACTCCATCACCACATCCGTGACCTGCTGCTCGACAATCCATTGACGCAGTCGCTCCAAATCCTCGGGCATGGTTCCGAACTGCTGGGTCACTCCGACAGGCTCCTGATCCGAGCCGAGATGCACGCGTAGATAGGCTGTGTTCTGCTTCTTGTGCAAGTCCAGACCAAGACACCGCTTCCTGATGACGCGCATGGCGCCTCCTTTCATGCGCTGGAAGTGGCCGTGTGCACCGAGTAGCCAAAAACGAAGCTGCTACGCGTGCTCTATTGATGCTGGCGACAGAAGGTGATACCAAGATCGGCGCGGGTCAATCTGTGAAGCGCGATCAAGTCGGCAAACTTAGAACGACCTTTGGCACGACCACCTACAGCTAGTCAAAGGAGTAAGCAGATTGGCCCGTCAACGCAACGTTTTCATCGACGGCGACGCGGCGCGCCTCATTGGATCTGTGAAAGAATCGGTGTCATCCTGAGCCGCAAAGACGGCGAAGGATCCCCCGCCGACGGAGCGTCAAGCGTTCTAACGCCGGGGATCCCTCGCTGCGCTCGGGATGACACATTTTCACAGCCTCTCAGGATGACGGTGCGAGCACCAAGTCCCCCGCACTGATCGCGATCGTCTCGCCGGCGCTCTGTAGCAGCGCGCGGCCGTGCTCGTCGATGCCGTTCCAGGTGCCGGTGATGGTGCGGTCGCCGAGGACGCATTGAATGCGGTCGCCGGGCTGATGGATCGAGAGCGAGCGCCACTCGGCGAGTACTTCGTCGTGATCGAGCGGACGCGCGAGGCGCGCGTCGATGTGCTCGATGAACGCGAGCGTCGCGTTCTCGATACCGTCGAAGTTGCGAGTCGTCAGTTCACGGATCGCGGTCGCGTTCGGTCGATGTTCGTCATTCACCGGCTCGACGTTGATGCCGGTGCCGATCAGCAGGTACGCGCGATTTTCCTGCAAGCGCGCTTCGATCAGGATGCCGGCGATCTTTTTGTGATCGACGAGGATGTCGTTCGGCCACTTGATGCGCGCCTCGATCGCGAACGTGTCGCGAAGATACGACGCGAGAGTGTTCGCCATCGCCAGCGGCACGAGCGGCAGCTCCTGCGCGCTGCGCGTGAGCAGCGTCGTCGCGTAAATCCCTTTGCCCGCCGGCGACGACCAGCGGCGGTCGTTGCGTCCGCGTCCCGCGAACTGCTCGCCGGCGATGATCATCGCCTGCGGCAGCGACAGCTCGTTCTCGATGCATTCGTTCACCACGCGCCGCGCGATGAGGTTCGTCGACGCCACGCGCGGGATGATCGCGAGCGACTCGAGCGCGCGCAGGCGCGGAACGATTTCTCGTGTGTCGAGCTGCATAATTTCGGTTACGCGGTTTCGCGGTCTCGCGGCTACGCGGCACTGAGCGACCGCGAAACTGCGCAACCGCGCAACCTCATCAATTCTGCTTCAGCTTCTCCAATCGCGCGCGCAACTCGGTCTGCCGCGCCTGCGCCTGCTGCACCACGCGCGCCGGCGCGTTTTTCACGAACTGCTCGTTCGCAAGCTTCGTGTCGAGCGACGCCAACTCTTTTTCGCTCTTCTCGATCTCGCGCTTCGTCCGCTCGAGCTGCTCCTGCGAGATCACCTTCTCCGGAAATTCGATCGCGATGTGGATTCCGTCGACGACGTCCTGCTGCGTGCCCGCCGGCGGCTCGCCGCCGACGATCACTTCGGTGAGACGCGCGAGCTCGATCAGGAGATACGCGTAGTCGCGGAAGAAATTCGACTCGCGGTCGTCGTTGCCGTGCACGTAGAGCTTGAAGCGGTCCTTCGGCGTGAAGCCGCGCTCCGCGCGCGCGTTGCGCACCAGGGTGATGATCGACTGCACCGCATGCATCATCCGCTCGGCGTCCGGATCCTCGAGCACATCCTCGGCGACCGGATACGGCGCAACCATCACCGACGGCTCGTGGCCGCCGAGCTTCAGCCAGATCTCGTCGGTGACGAACGGCATGAACGGATGCAGAAGGCGCAGCGAACGGTCGAGCACTTCGAGCAGCACGCGCTTTGCGAGCCGGCGATCGTCTTCGCTCCCGTGCTTGCCGAGGAGCACCGGCTTCGCCATCTCGATGTACCAGTCACAGAACTCGTGCCAGAAGAATGCATAGATCGCGTTCGACGCTTCGTCGAAGCGGAACGCGGAGAGCGACTTGTTCACCTGGCTCGTCGCCTCGTTGAGACGCGAGAGGATCCAGCGCTCGACGGTGTGCAATTGATCGCGATCGATCGAGCCGGCGGCGCGCAGGTCGGTATCGATGTGCATCATCGCGAAGCGCGACGCGTTCCAGATCTTGTTCACGAATGCGGAGTAGCCCTGGATGCGCGAGCGTCCAAGCGGGATGTCGCGGCCCGACGCGTTCACGGCCAGCGTGAAGCGCAGCGCGTCCGCGCCGACTTCGTTCACCACGTCGAGCGGATCGATCACGTTGCCTTTCGTCTTCGACATCTTCTCGCCGTATTCGTCGCGCACGAGACCGTTGAGGAAGACTTGCGTGAACGGCGCTTTGCCGGTGAAGCGCAGACCGAACATGATCATGCGCGCCACCCAGAAGAAGAGGATGTCGAAGCCGGTGATGAGCGTGTCGGTCGGATAGAAGGTTTGGACGTCAGGCGTGTTGTCCGGCCAGCCCATCGTCGAGAACGGCCAGAGTCCGGATGAGAACCACGTGTCGAGGACGTCGGTCTCCTGTTTCACCGGCTCGCCGCACTGCGGGCACTTGCCGGGATCGTCCATCGCCACGGTCGTGTGTCCGTTCGGACAGTGATACGCGGGGATGCGGTGGCCCCACCAGAGCTGGCGCGAGATCGTCCAGTCGTGGATGTTCTCCATCCAGTTGAAGTACGTCGCTTCCCACGCCTGCGGAAAAATCCGGATCGTTCCGTTGCGCACGGCTTCGATCGCCGGCTCGGCGAGCGGCGCGATCTTCACGAACCACTGACGCGAGATCATCGGCTCGATGTCGGTGTCGCAGCGGCCGTGCACGCCGACGTTGTGCAGGTGATCCTCGACTTTCACGAGAAATCCCTGCTCTTTCAACGTCTGCACGACCTTCTTGCGCGCGTCCATCCGATCGAGTCCGGCGAATTCCGCGCCAGCGGCCGCGGTCATGCGCGCGTCTTCGCCGATCACCTGCATCTGCGGCAGGTTGTTGCGCAGACCCGCTTCGTAGTCGTTCTTGTCATGCGACGGCGTGACTTTCACGACGCCGGTTCCGAACTCGCGGTCGACGAGAATCGGATCCGCGACGATCCGGATCCGCCGATTGGCGATTGGCAAAATGGCAAATTTGCCAATCAGCTCTTGATAGCGCTCATCGTCGGGATGAACCGCGACACCGGTGTCGCCGAGCATCGTCTCGGGACGCGTAGTCGCGATGATCAGCCGCCGGTCGCTGTCTTCGATTGGATACGCGATGTGATACAGCTTGCCGTTGCGCTCGCGGAAGTCCACTTCGACATCGGAGATCGCGGTGCCGCACTGCGGGCACCAGTTGACCATCGCCAGGTCGCGATAAATCAGTCCGTCTTCGTACAGCTTCACGAAGACGTAGCGGACGGCATAGGAGAGATGTTCTTCGAGCGTGAAGCGCTCGCGCGTCCAGTCGCAGGAGGCGCCGAGGCGCGTGAGCTGGTCTTTGATCTCCGTCGCGTGCTGCGCTTTCCACTGCCACACGCGCTCGACGAACTTGTCGTGCCCGAGCTCGACGCGCGACGTGCCTTCCTTGATCAGCTCGCGCTCCACCATCATCTGCGTGGCGATGCCGGCGTGGTCGGTGCCGGGAAGCCAGAGCGTGTTGAAGCCGGACATCCGCTTCCAGCGCGTGATGATGTCCTGTAGGGTCATCACCAGCGCGTGGCCGATGTGCAGGCGGCCGGTCACGTTCGGCGGCGGAATGACGATCGAAAACTTCGGCTTCTCGCGGTCGGCCACCGGCGTAAAAAATCCTTCGCGCTCCCAGAACGCGTACAGTTTCTGCTCGAAAGCCGACGGTTCGTAACGGGTGGACAGTTCTTCTTTCATCAGTGGAGTGGCGGATTATAGAGAGTTGTTTGTTCCAGCCTCCTGGGAGGCTAGGAGGCCGGGTGGCCAGGAGGCTATTGAACTGTGATTCTCGGGATCGAAACATCGTGTGATGAAACCGCCGTCGCACTTCTGGAGCGCGACGGCAACGTGCGCGTGAATTTGATCGCGTCACAGATCGAACGGCATCAGCCGTTCGGCGGCGTCGTGCCGGAGATCGCGTCGCGCGAGCATCTTCAGCATCTCTTCCCGCTCGTCTCGCGCGCCCTCGCCGACGCGAACGCGGAGTGGCGCGACGTCGACTCGATCGCCGTCACCGCGGGACCGGGACTCATCGGCGCGCTGCTCGTCGGCGTCGCCGGCGCGCAGGGACTCGCCTACGGCCTCGGCATCCCGATCGTGCCCGTCAACCATCTCGAAGGGCACATCTATTCGCCGTATTTGCAGCGCGAAGGCGCGTCGATTCCGCTGCCGGAACGATTTCTCTCGCTCGTGGTCTCCGGCGGACACTCCGCGATTTACGACGTGCGCGGACGCTCCATCACGCAGATCAACCGCACGCGCGACGACGCGATCGGCGAGACGTTCGACAAAGTCGCGAAGTTCATCGGACTGCCGTATCCCGGCGGACCGCAGATCGAGAAGCACGCGCGCGAAGGCAAAGCCGACCCGCGGCGATTCCCGTTTCCGATTCCGCAGTTCAAGGACGAGTCGCTCGATTTTTCGTACTCCGGCATCAAGGCCGCGGCGATTCGCCACGCGCGCGAGAACAGCGTGCGCGCGGACGGCGACGCGGCGACGCTGGCGAACTTCTGCGCGACGTTTCAGGACGCATTGATCGCACAGCTCTTCGATCGATTGGAAACGGTGTGGTCGCGCATTGAAGCGCCGAGGCCGGCCGAGGTTGCGATTGCGGGGGGAGTGGCGGCGAATGGAGTGCTGCGCGAGCGCGTGCTGGCGTGGGGCGAGGCGCACGGACTCATCGTTAGGCTGCCGGAGAAGCGCTACTGCACGGACAATGCGGCCATGATCGCGTTCGCCGGCCTGCAGAAGGGCTCGCCGTCCGATCCGCGCCGCGTGGCCACACGTTCCAGGATTGCGTGAAACTTTTTCGAATGAAGCGCGTCCTATGTGATGAAGGGCAGTAGTTGAACGAATTCAAACCGGATCTCTCCTCCTCCTGATCAGTTGCAACCAACCGCCGGCGACCTGACGCCGGCGGTTGGCGTTTTGGGGAGGATTTGAACGACGACCTGTGGAGCGGCGGCCCCCCTCGGCCGCCGGAGCGCAGCGACACAGCTCGCCGAGGGTGCCCGTTTCGGCGGCCGAGGGCGGCCGCCGCTCCACACGCAGTGTTACGAAACGCGAAGCCATACAATCGCCGGGTGAAGATCGTCATCGCAGGCGGAACTGGGTTCATCGGCGAGCCGCTCGTGCGCCGGCTCGTGACGCGCGGCGAAGACGTCACTGTTTTGACACGCAATCCAGCGAAGGTCACAGCCGGCCGCGGCGTGCAGTGGGACGGGCGGACGCAGGGCGCTTGGTCGAACGACGTCGCGAACGCGGACGTCGTCATCAATCTCGCAGGCGAGAATATCAGCGAGGGGCGGTGGACGGAGGAGCGGAAGCGACGACTCGTCGACAGCCGGCTGAACGCGACGAACGCTCTCGTCCAGGCGTTGCGCGGCAATCCGACATTCATCAACGCGTCGGCGATCGGCATCTACGGCGATCGCGGAGACGAGACGCTCGATGAGTCGTCGTCGCGCGGATCGGGATTCCTTGCCGAACTCGTCGAGAAATGGGAAGCGGCGGCACGCGAAGCGGAATCGATCGCGCGGCTGGTCATCATCCGCTTCGGCATCGTGCTCGCGCCCGACGGCGGCGCGCTGAAGAAGCTGCTCCTTCCCTTTAAGCTCGGGGTCGGCGGACCGATCGGCAACGGCGGGCAGTGGATGTCGTGGGTCGATCGCGATGACGTGCTGCGACTCATCGAATGGGCGATCGATAACGCGAGCGCGCGCGGCGTTTACAACGCGACGGCGCCGCAGCCGCTGCGCAATCGCGATCTCTCGCGCGCGCTCGGCCGCGCCCTGCATCGTCCGGCAATTTTCGCCGCTCCCGCGTTCGGGCTGCGCCTGATGTTCGGACAGATGGCGGACGAGGCTCTGCTCGCCGGACAGCGCGCGATTCCGCGTCACGCACTCGACGACGGCTTCGCCTTCACGCGTGCCACGCTGACAGATGCGCTCGCTCACATGCTCTGAGCGTTAACGTCGTTAACTGATCGCGTTAACACTGTTAACACTCTCGTAACTGCCAATGCGAATGCGGCGGGCCTGGAGAGCCGTTTGCGTCTCCACGTAAACACCGGCGCCAGCCCCCGACGCCGGCATGCAGCGCTTTCATCCACAACGTCATGAATCCAACAGGAGATCCATTCATGTCCTTTTCACGCATCGCCGCTTTGGCGCTGCTGATCGCGCTCGCTCCGTTCAGCGCGTTCGCAGCCGTCACCGGCAACCTGTTCGGTGTCGTCACCGACGACTCCGGAGCCGCATTGCCCGGCGTGACCGTGACCGTCCGCAGCCCGCAGTTGCAGGGCACGCGCGACACCGTCACGAACGCGCAGGGCGAGTACAACCTGCAACTCCTGCCTCCCGGCACGTACACGGTCGAGTTCACTCTCGAGGGACTCAAGCCCGTCGTGCGCGAGGGAGTGCAGGTCCAGCTCGACCAGACCACGAAGATCAACGCAACGATGTCGATCGGTCCGGTCAGCCAGGCCATCACCGTGACGGCCAACGCCGTCGTCGTCGACCCGACGCAGACCACGGTGCAGCAGAACTTCAACAATGAGCATCTGAAGTACGCGGCCGTCGGTTCGAACGGCCGTTCGTATCAGAGTGTCGTGCAGCAGACGCCGGGCGTTGCCGGCGGCGCGAATCCGCAGGTTCTCGGGGCGAACCTGGGACAGAACAGCTTCCTGCTCGACGGCGTGAACACCACCGATCCCGTGACGCACACGTTCGGATCCAACCTTCCGTTCGATGCGATTCAGGAGATCTCGGTGCAGACGCTCGGCAAGGACGCCGAGTACGGCCGTGCGGTGGGCGGCGTGATCAATGTCGTCACCAAAACCGGCGGTAACGAGTTCTCCGGTACGGTCGACGCGCGTTACACGTCGAACGATCTGGCGGAGTCGGGCGATCACTTCAAGGCCGGCGACAGCGAGTACGACGAGCTTCGCCCGGCGGTGACGTTCGGCGGACCAATCACGAAGGACCGCATCTGGTTCTTCGGCTCGGCACAGCGTCCCGACACGACGCGCATCAATACGCCGCTCGCGGGCGCGGACTTCAAGCCGGGTGCGCGCACGTTCAAGGGCTTCGACACGCTCGGCAAAATCACCGCGGCCATCGGCAGCGGCAGCACGCTTTCGCTGCGCTACACCAACAACCGTGCCGACATCGAGCACGCGACGGACAGCCCGTTCTACCGGCCGGAAGCCGACGCGTTCCAGACGCAGCGCTCCACGATTTACAACGCCGGCTACGACGCGACGCTCTCGTCGAACTGGCTCGCCAGCGCGCAGGTCGGCTATCGCACCGGATTTCTCGAGACGCGTCCGATGAGCGGGAACATGGCCGCGTCCGCGATCATCGACTCGCGCACGGGCATTCAGTCGGGCAACTATGACAACTGGCAGTTCTCCGATCGCGACCGTGTGGAGCTCATCGCGTCGACGACGTTCTTCGCCGACAACTTCCTCGGCTCACACACGCTGAAGGCGGGCACGAACATCGATCGCTCGAAGTTCAACCGCTTCAACAACGTCACCGGCACCGCGCCGGACGGTCTGTGCAGCGAGAAGTGGGGACTGCCGGCCGGTGTGAATTGCGGCGCGGTCTTTACGTCGCGCAGCGCAGCGCCGTTCTACGTGACGGTGTCGTCGATCACTCCGGAAGAGCAGTTCAAGAGCAACCTCTCGGCGTTCTATCTGCAGGACGAATGGCATCCGATCTCTCCGGTGACCGCGCGCCTCGGACTGCGTTATGAGACCGTCGACTTCAAGGTGCCGGGCCGCAGCGATGCTCCGAAGCTGAGCAAGCTCCAGCCGCGACTCGGCCTGGCGTGGGATCTCTTCAACAACGCGTCGAGCGTCGTGCACGGATTCTGGGGACAGGTCATGGACGACAACGGCCTGACGCTCTCCAGCTTTGGCAGCTCGATCGGCAGTGTGTCGTCGATCATTCTGTACAACCCGAGCACCCAGAAGTACGACCGCTACTTCACGACGTTCGGCGGCGCGAGCGGCAACAGCTACGATCCGTCGCTTCAGCCGACGTATTCGAATGAAGCGAACCTCGGCTTCACGCAGCGCGTCGGCAGCAAGAGCAACTTCGACGTGACCGCCGTGTGGCGTGACACGCAGAACCTGTTCGAGGACACGTGCTTCGATCAGTCGAACTGCACCGTGTATTGGATGACCAACGCGCCGAACGGCGACCGCAACGCGCTGCGCAGCAAGTACAGCGGCGTGATCACGCGCTTCGAGACGCGTCCGTTCGACTGGCTGTCCGGCCTCGTGAGCTACACGTATTCGAAGTCGCAGGGATCGGTCGAGTACACGCAGAACGCTGGAGCGGACTTTGACGTCTTCCCCGATCACTTCGTGAATCGCAACGGTTATCTCTCCGATGACGCGCGTCATCGCGTGAAGGCGAGCGGCTTCGTGCGCGCGCCGTTCGGCACGACGTTCGGTCTCAACTTCGAGTGGGACAGCGGCACGCCGTACAGCCTGACGGCTTCCAATCCGCCGGCCGGCTACGGCTTGCTGTTCATCGAGCCGCGCGGCTCGCGCCGTCTGCCGAATTACCGCCAGCTCGATCTTCAGGTGCAGCATGACCTGAACTTCGGCCGCGTTCGCGCGGGACTCATCGCCGCGGTCTACAACGTCCTCGGCAGCGAGATCGCGACGAACGTCGGCGGCAGCATCGGTGACTACACCGAATGCAACGCCGTCAACGGAACCGACTGCCTCGCCAACCCGCTATTCGGGAAGGTGGCGGATGCGGCTCCGGGAGTTGAAGTCGTGAGCAACACCTTCGGCCAGTCGACGACCTTCCAGCGTCCTCGCCGATACGAAGTCGGAGTTCGTTTCGAGTTCTAGCCGGCACTGCCGGCAGCGTTGGTTGGCTTGGCCTTCCGCACGCCAGTCGCCAATTATGGCGTTCGTCGCGGGAACAGGCACGAAGTGAAGTCAGCCGGTGGGTCGCTCACGCGACCCACCGGCTTTTTCGTCCGAGCCGCCGCGTCAATTCCTCGACGTCAGCATGTGCCACTCGGGGTTCTCCCGCACGTAGCTGGGGCGGCTGTCGTGCGGCGGGCGTTTGTCGCGGGCGTGATTGTGCACGTCCGACGCGCCTTCGAGCATGAGCTGGAACTTCCCGAGCATCGTCCTCTGCACCGGTTTGGGGAGACCGCGCAGATCATCGAGGATGCGCTGCGTTGCACATTCGTCTTCATCCATCTCCCACGGCGCGATCTGCCTCTCGACGGAGCCTCCGAAGAAATCCGATTCCGTCAGTCCGTACACGCCGAGGAGCCTGCGGAGCTGCGAGATTTTGAGGGAGCCGATGCGCTGGCCCGTCTCGAACGAGCTGATGGTCTTTTCTCCGACGCCGGAGAGGCGGGCGACATCTTTCTGGCTCAGCCCGCGGAGCCTGCGAATTTCACGAAGTTTGAGCACGAGATCCATTTGCGTCTTCCTCACCTTCTTCAGAACCGTCTCATTAGGCCAACCACCACACCCTGCACCGCGACGTCTCGGGCATAGGCATAGATCGGATGCATCATTGAATTCGCCGGCTGCAGCCGGACGCGTTCTCCTTCGCGATACAGGCGCTTGAGCGTGACCTCGCCGTTCACGTTGGCAACAACCATCTCGCCGTTCAGCGCTTCCAGGCGGCGCACGATGACCACGAGATCACCATCGAAGATGCCGTCCTCGATCATCGAGTCCCCGCGGACTTTGAGCACGTAGTTCTCTCCGCGCGTCGTCAGATGCTGCGGCACCGTGATCGTCTCGTCGGAAATGTCGACCTCGAGCGGACGGCCTGCGGCGATGTAGCCGAACAGCGGCAACTCCCGCACGTTCGACGACGACGCGCTCTCGGGCGACGCCTCCGGCTTTTCGACCAGTTCCACGCCGCGCTTCTGATTCCAGTCGCGCCGGATGAGGCCCTTCTTCTCGAGCAGCGACAGATGTTTGTAGACGGTGCCGTACGACGAGAACCCGAAGTGATCGCAGATCTCCCGGTGCGTCGGCGCGATCCCCCGGTCTTTTTGGAAGTCCCGAATGAAGTTCAGGATGTCCCGTTGCCGTTCCGTCAGATATCGCATTGGCCAGCAATATAGGCGGTAATCAGGCGAAAGTCAAGCGTAAGTAGGCGAAAGTTTCACACCTGAGGTAGCGGTCTAGTTTGGGGTCGAGGTTGTAACAGGCGCGCTCTCGCGTCTACGCTTGTTTAGGTGGACTTTAATCTCTGGTCGCTCATCTTCACGGCGGTGCCGTCATCGGCCGTGGTCGGCACAATAATCCGCCCGCGCCTTCATCTACGGGCACTACCGCCAGAACCGGCTTTCAACGATCCCGCTTCAACGGTAGTACTTCCTACATTTCGCCTCGCCGTTGAGAACTACAGCCGAATGGCTGCAAAGAATGCGCAGGTGATGCTTGACCGCGTGACAAAGCTAGAACGCGGTGGTGAGTATCCGATGATCTCGTTCTCATCGCCCCTGCTCTGGACAGACTGCGCTTCTTCAGAACCACGCACCGTCCCTGCACGGTCGACCATGAGGACGGAGCTATGTTTCACCGACCCCGAACGTCCAATAGAACTCTTCTTTCGCTCGCTTGACGGACAGAAATTCAAGGGTGGCTTCCATCCCGGACTGTACCGAATCGAGATTTCGGCGCACGCAGACTACGCGTCGTCCGGCGTTCTGACGATCTATCTCTCACATGGTGGGACTAACGAGTGGTACGCGTTTCTGAGCGACTCGGGTATGGGGACGGAAGTGATTCTTCAATTGCCGCGCACCAAATGGCGGCTCTAAGCCGCTGTCGCAACATTCGCCCCATGTCCTCCAGCGCGAGCATGTCACTCGCCGTCCAGCGATGCTCAGTCAGTCCGGCTGCCATCGCCCGCAGTCTTCCCTTCAGCGAAAGGTGCTTCCGGCAGAAGTTGTAGTAGACCATCGTGATCGCGAGCATTTAGGCGTGGTTCTCTAGCTTGTTTGAGAACGCGTTCGTCAGGCGGGTGAAGCGGCGGTTCTGCATCCGCTAGACCACTACCTCCAAAGTAGAGAAACTCCAGACATTCTTACCTCCGGCTTTGGCTCGCGAGCATTTGTCCCAGCCTCAAGCCTCTGGCGCTCAGACGTTCGACCCTGATCTTTTGCCTCGTGGCTCTGAGCGCCCAGAGCCGCGAGCATTCGACTTTGCCTCGCGAGCTTTCCTTGCAGCCTCGAGCCTCTGACGCTCAGACGTTTGACCCTACTTCTTTGCCTCGTGGGTCTGAGCCGCCAGAGCCGCGAAGCATCGACTTTGCCTCGCGAGCATTCCTCGCAGCCTCGAGCCTCTGACGCTCAGACGTTCGACCCTGATCTTTTGCCTTGTGGCTCTGAGCGCCCAGAGCCGCGAGCATTCGACTTTGCCTCGCGAGCCTTCGTCGCAGTCTCGAGGCTCTGGCCCTCAGACGTTCGACCCTGCTTTTTTGCCCCGTGGCTCTGAGCCGCCAGAGCCGCGAGCATCCGACTTCAGCTCGCAAGCATTCGTCGCAGCCTCGAGGCTTTGGCGTCAGAGCTCGCGCACCAACAAAAAAGCCGGCCCTTTCGGGCCGGCTTCTCGAGAACTGCAAGACGGGGCTGCGATTAATCGAGCTTGATGGCTTTCTTGGTTTTGGCTTTGCGCGAGGCGTCTTTGGCGTCGTATTCGGCCATGCAGTCGCCCTGGTCGACCATGGCGCAGGAGAGGTATTCGCTGATCTCCATGATGACGGCGCGAATCGCTTTGCCGGTCGGGGTCTTTTCGTATTGGCTCAGGTTTCCGCCGAAGCCGCCGCGGTAAACGCCGATGGCGAGGCCGCCGCTGGACGCGCGGGCTTCGACCGTACGCGTGAACTCGATCTCACCGGTGGTCGTGTTGATGACGCGGAGGTCGACCGCGAGGTAGGCATCCTCTTTCTTTCCGCCGACGCTGATGCCGCGGAAGCTGAGGCCACCACCCGTTCCCTTGACGTCGCTCTCGAACGCGCTGAGCGTCGCCACGACGATGTACTGCGCGCCCGTCATCTTGCCGATCTTGGCGCCGGTGGACTTGCTGATGCGTCCGGAGGCCGCGAGGTCCTGCTCGTCGAGCACCGCGCTGAGTTTGTCGCGCTCGACCATCTTGAATTTGCCGGTGCCGGAGAGCTCGTTGGTCAGCATGCCGGCGAGGTCATCGCCCACGCCGCCGTACCACCAGGCCGCCGAGGTGTGATTCTGGAACTCATTCACGGCGAGAACGGGCTTTCCACTGCCGGCAAACGCGCTGGAAGCAATCATCAAGACCACAGCAACTAAAAGGACGAGTTTCGTTTTCATGTTTTCCCCTCTGTTGGATATGCGAACCTGCAATCTAGGTCGCGAGTCTTCAGGAAACCGTGATCCCGCTCACGAGCTAGTGGCTGACGGTGTCAGCGCACTTCATTCTCGAGCGATCCCAGGTTTCGATCCGATTTCGGCCGCGACTTTTCGCTGAGTATAACGCGCGATCGGCGCGATCGATCAGCGCAGCGGGACTCAAAATCTCGTTCGATTCGGGCTCATCCATGCCGGCGATGCCGATCGACGCGGTGATCACGACCGATTCTCCGTCGCCGCACGGCAGCTGTGTCGTCTCGAATCGCTGACGGATGCGCTCCGCGACCGCGGCGGTGTTGCCCATCCGCGTTTCCGGCAGCACGATGCAGAACTCCTCGCCGCCGTAGCGTCCCGGCACGTCGTAGACGCGGCAGCTGTCGCGCAGCAGTTTGCCGACGCTCTTCAGAACTTCGTCGCCGGCCGCGTGTCCCCACGTGTCGTTGATGCGTTTGAAGTGATCGATGTCGAGCATCAGCAGCGACATCGGCGATCCGTGACGCAGCGCGCGATTCAGCTCCGTGTCGATCTTCTCGATGACGTACCAGCGGTTGTACAACCCGGTCAGCGAATCGCGCGACGACACCTCGGAGAGCGCGCGGTTCTTCACCACGAGATCGAGGTTCTCGCGCTGCAGTGCGAGCATGCGTTGCTCGAGCTCCGCGTAGCGCGACTCGCTTTCCTCCGCGACGCGCAGGACGTCGAACACTTCCTGCACGAGGCGGCGCTCTTCTTCGGTGAAGCGCGTTCCTTCAGCGGAAATGATCGCGACGCGCGGCACCGGGAGGCGGATGGCGAACGCATTCCCGGCTTCGGACGAGCGCCCGTCGACGAGATACAGAGGCTTGCGCAACAGTTCGGAAAGTGGCGCAAGAATCCGAGTGGCGGCGGATTCGAACGTGCCCATGCAACACACCTTGTACGAGAGAGTTGGCGCACTATACGACTTTGGTCGATCGCCGCCAACGCGCAAGATTGGAACGGATTTACTTAAGGTCGAGGGGCGCAGGCCGGAAAGCCTGCGTCACACCCGATTCTCGATCCGGAAGCGATTCATCCCGGCAGTGATCTCATCGCCCTGATGCACCTTCGTGTTCTTCGCCGGCAGCGTATTGAGGAATGTGCCATTGCGGCTGCCAAGGTCGCGGACGCGGATCGTGCCGTGCTCGTCGCGGACGACTTCGAAGTGGCGGCGAGAGAGAAATTCGTCGGGCACGCGTACGTGGCCTTCGCGGCCGACGACGAGCCCGGTGGGCGGAATCTCGAACTCCTGTCCCTTCAACGGGCCTTCGATGCAGACGAGCACCGCGCGCGTGGCGGCGGGCTGCGTGGTACGCGAGCTGCGCAGTTTCTTCGCGAGCTCGGATTCATCCGTGACGGCGGATGGATCGAGTGCGATCGGATGGACGGGCACGCCGGACAGCTCGGTCGGCTCGATGCTGATCAGCGCGGAGCCGATGCGCAAAAGATGCGTGCCGTCATCGATTACCGCTTCGTCGATTTGTTGTCCATCGAGGAACGTGCCCATGTGCGAGTCGGCGTCGCGGATCACGAGGTTCTCGCCGCTCACGAACAATGAACAGTGACGAATCGACAGCTCGGCTTCGGACAACTCGACGTGACACCCTTTGCGTCCGAACCAGAGCGGATGCTCGAAGATCGTGAAGATCGTGTCGAGCGATTCCTTCGCGCCGCGGGCGATGATGTGGACCGATCGCGCGCGTGCCGGCGCTTCGCGCAGCTCGCGTTTCTCCGACGGCGCCGCATCGGCGGAAGCGTCGACGCGATACGGTTTCATGTCGATCTCGCGAATCTGATCGACGTCGAGCACACGCGCCAGTACCGCGGCCTTGCTGCCGGAAAGCCACTCGCCGCAGTGACACGTCGCGATCGAGCTCTGAAGCCGCACGGCCACCACGCCCGGCACGTCGTACGCCTGCCCGCACTTTGGGCAGCGGATGAGAGGCATCGCGCGCGATGATAGCGGAGTCGCGAGGGCGCAAGCGCCGCGGGAGGCGCGCGGAGGCTCAGAGGCGCAAAGGCTCAAGGGCTCAAAGGAGCCACGTCGCGCGTGGGTGGCGGTCCACTTTGAGCCTGTGAGCCTTTGAGCCTTTGAGCCTCTGCGCTTACACTCCGCGCACGTCCATGCTCGTGGGGAATGCAAATCAAACAACGGCGCGCGTCGGGATCCGCTCGAAGTTCATCGGGACGCTGGCGCTGCTGACGGTCATCGTCGCGCTGCTGATTCTCGTTCTGCAGCAGGCGCTGGTGCGGCGCGCGATGATCCGGCAGACGGTCGAGCAGGGCGCGGCGATCGCGCAGACGATCGAGTCGACGGCCGGCTACTACGTCATCTTCGGATTGACGGACGACTTGAAAAACATCGTCGGCGATCTCGCGAAGAGCGCCTCCGTCGAATACGCGGATTTCCTCGATGCGAGCGGCAAGGTGCTGGCGTCGACGAAGCCGGAGCTTCCGGCGGCGCTGACGAATCGCGCGCCGAGACGTGAGAGCGGAACATCAACCGGCAACGGGCTGCACATCTACACCGTTCCGTTTTACGAGTCGAAAGCGGATGCGGCGAATCCGGCGGCGAAGCCGAAAGGCTACTTCCGCCTGCTGATGAACGAGTCGCAGGCGCAGACGGCACTGTCGAGCCTGCGCAAATGGGCAGCCGGGATCGTCGTGCTCGCACTGCTCCTCTCGACGCTCCTCGCGTGGGGAGCATCGGGCTTCATCGTGCGGCCGATCCTCTCGCTCGTTGAAACGGCGCAGCAGATTTCCGGCGGCGATCTCACGCAGCGCGTCGGAATTCGCTCCAGCGACGAGATCGGCGGTCTCGCGGAGACCTTCAACGGCATGGCCGCGAACCTCGAGCGGACGGTGAAGAGCCTCGTGCAGTCGCAGTCGAAGCTGAAGTCGGTCGTGGAGTCGGTGAGCAGCCGCTCGTCCACGATGATCTCGCGCGTCGACGAACAGCGCGCGATCATCGACGACACCTACCAGTCCGTCGACCAGCTCAATGGCGGCGTTCGCAAGATCACGGACAACGTCGAAGCGCTCTCCGCGTCGTCGGAAGAAACGTCATCGTCGATGCTGGAGATGGTCGCGTCGATGGAAGAAGTGAGCCGCCACACCGACACGCTGTTCTCGTCGGTCGAAGAGACGGCGTCGGCGACCCATCAGATGGTGTCGTCGATCAACGAGGTCGATCAGAACGTCGTCTATCTCACGAACTTCGTTACCGACACGTCGTCGTCGATGGTCGAGATGTCGGCGTCGATCGCGCAGGTCGAAGCGAACGCCGCGCGCTCGTACGATCTCGCGCTCGCGGTCGCCGACGCCGCCGAATCGGGCATGAACGCGGTGCGCGAGACGATCGACGGCATGGAGAAGATCCGCCAGTCAGTCATCGAGACGAACTCCGTCGTCGGCCGCCTCGGCGAGCGCTCGATCGCGATCGGAAAAATTCTCAACGTCATCGAAGACGTCGCCGAACAGACGAACCTCCTCGCGCTGAACGCCGCGATCCTCGCGGCGCAGGCGGGTGAGTACGGAAAGGGATTCTCGGTCGTCGCCGCGGAGATTCGCGAGCTCTCCGAGCGCACGGCGTCGTCGACGCGCGACATCGCGGGTCTCATCCGCGGGGTGCAGGAGGAAGTGGACAACGCGCTGAAGGCGACGTCGTCCGGCTCCACGCTCGTCGAGAACGGCGTCGCGCTGTCGCACGAAGCGGGCAAGGCGCTGAACAACATCCTCGACTCGGCGTCGAAGGCGTCGAACATGGGACGCGAGATCGCCGGCGCGACGCGCGAGCAGGCGACCGGCAGCGAGACGATCACGCGCGCGGTCGAGCGGCTGCAGGAGATGGTCAAGCAGATCAGTTCCGCGACGCGGCAGCAGGCCGCGGGATCGGATCACATCCTCAAAGCCGTCGAATCGATGCGCGAGGTGACGAAGTACGTGCGCCAGGCGATGGTCGAGCAGAAGTCGGGATCATCGATGATCTCCGCGGCCGCCGAGCGGATGATCGAGATGATCCACGAGATCTTCCAGGTCGCCGCGAGCCAGTCGACCGAGAGCGAGAAGATCGTCGCGACGATGCGCCAGGTGCGCGCGATCGCCGACGGCAACCGCGGCACGGCGAGCGACATGAACGAGGCGATCAATCTGCTCAACGATGCGATCCGCAGCCTCGACGACGAGGTGCGCAAGTTCCGGGTCAAAGGATGAGCGACGTTTCACTCTCGAGGCCCAAATGTCATCCTGAGGCGCGAAGACGCCGAAGAATCTCCCGCAGACGGAGCACGGGCCGTCCTTCGGCGGGGGATTCCTCGCCGTCTGCGCGGCTCGGAATGACAACAACGGCCCCTCATCCGCCCTTCGGGCACCTTCTCCCCGCAAGCGGGGAGAAGGGCAACAAACTACGAGTGTGCCGAGTTGCCCCTCGCCCCGCTTGCGGGGAGAGGGTGGCCCTGAGCGAAGCGAAGGGCCGGGTGAGGGGTGTGTCATCAGCATGAGCGACAGGCGCGAGCTTCGCCTCATTACGTTCCGCGTCGGCCCCGAGACGTTCGTGCTCGACATCATGGCCGTGCGCCAGATCGTGCCGTACGCGGGATCGACGAGCGTGCCGACCGCGCCGGAGTTCATCGAGGGAATCATCGTCCTGCGCAACGAAGTGATTCCGATCGTCGATCTGCGCGACCGGCTCTATCCCGGCATGGACCGCCGTCTCGCCGAGCCGCTCGTCCTCATCACGCACACGAGCGCGGGCTTCATCGGATTGAAAGTCGACGAGGTGCGGCGCATCGTCAACGTGAACAGCGACGCGTTCCTCACACCGCCCGACATCATTCGCGGGATTCGCGGCGAGCTGTTGATTGCGGTCGTGCCGCACGGCGAAGAGATTTACCTGCTCATCGACGTGGAGAACGTGTTGACGGAGCCGGAGAAGCAGCAGCTGCGTGAAGCGGACCTCTCCGTGGAGAGTGTGACGGCGAGGTGATGGATGGCAGAGATTGACGCGCTTCGCGTTGCGCACGGTGAGCTGTCGAAGAGGCTCTTCCGCGTCGCGCTGACGTCGTTCGTCCTGCTGTTCCTCGTCGTCCTTTCGTTCGCCCGCGGATTCGCGCGCGTGAACGGAGACGAAGTCGAGAAGCGCCTGAAAGACATCGCCGCCATCACCAGCCAGGCCGGCGTCGATCCGGACGTACCGACGATCTTCAAGCCGGCATGGAACCGCCTCAAGGGACCACGGCCGCAATCGATCTATCTTTCGATCCCTGAGGCTCAGAGCGCGCAAAAAGAGATCAACGAATTGGGCGCTCTGGCGGACGGTTGGTTCACGTTGAAGCTGCCGCTCGGTTTCACGCAGGTGGAGATCGATCTCCGCGACTGGATCTTCATCCTGCCGCTGCTGCTTTGGATCAGTAACGTGTACCTCTGGATCACGCGCGCGAAACTGAAGATCGTCGAGGATCTGGCTGCGCGGGAGGTGATCAAGCTGGAGAACACGCTGGCGCTCGACCGCCTCGCATTCGGAGAACGTGCAGCGTGGACGCGTCTGCCCGCCGCGATCGGAACGACGATTTATCTCGCCGGGACCGCGGGGCTGCTCCTGTACTTCGCGATTGTCGCATTACCGATGTGGAAGCTGTTCGAGCAGCCCGATGGAGCCTTGACGGCTCGCGGGATGGTCACTTGGATCCTGCTCCTCATCACGTATTACGTCGCCGCATGGACGCTGTACGTCGAGGCGCGATTCCGCGCGCAAGCGAATGCGATTCTCGGTGTCGACAAGCTGACCCCGGCGCAGCGGCTCGTCCGTTTCATCGACCGCACCTTCGCGCGCGCGTCCGAGCGCCTCGCGCGTTGCGGGCGCTGGCTGGCCACGCCTGCCGCGGCCGCTGCACTCGCGAGTCTCTTCACGGCATTCGCGCATAACTGCGACGGCAAACCGATGCCGGGACACACGCTGCTTCACGACAAAGAGGCCTTTTGGTTTTCGGCCAGCACCGCGCTTCCCGAGTCCATCGTTCCCTACCTCGGCCACATCTACTACGCCGTCTCGTTGCTGCTTGCGATCACCGCGCTCATCTTCGGGCGACGCCTCGGCACTGTGATGCGCCGTGCCCTCATTGCGGCCGCTCTCTTTCTCTATGTGGAAGTCGTCTTCGTTTTTCCCGCGGTCATCGGATGGCTCATCGCCGACGGAATCCGGATCATTTTTCTCGTGATCCCTCTGGTCCTCGCGCTGCGCCGTGGACGGGAAGTGATGCGCCCGTGCCTGATCGCGCTTTATCTTCCCGGACTCGTCGTCGCGCCATGGGCCTGTGTTGCGCTCGTCAAAATGAATCTGTGGGGCGTGCCGATTTACTTCGCCGGTTTCTCGCTGCTTGCAATCGTGTGCACCGCGGTCGTCGCCGAGGAAGTGCGCGCACCCGCGGTCACTCTTCGTCCTTCATCGTTACAGGCTCATCCCGCCGAACATCCTTCCTGAATCCATACGGACAATGCCGGCATCCCGACTCGCAGCAGTAGCCCCGCTCGCGAAGATACTTCTCCGTGAAGACCACGTACGGTCCTTCGCGATAGAAGTCGATGCCTTCCACAAGCTGGTCATTCATCGATAGACTCGCCGCGTGTTTTCGCGCTCCCGGCTCCTGCAGCTGACGGAAGCGATGAAGGGAAAGCTGATCGTCGTCTACGGCGACATCGTAGCGGACCGCTTCATCTACGGCACCCCGAAGCGGATTTCCCGCGAGGCGCCGGTGCTGATTCTTCGCCAGTATCGCGACGATGTGCTCCTCGGCGGCGCCGGCAACGCCATCAACAACATCCTCACCCTCGGCGGCCTGCCCGTTCCCGTCTCCGTCCTTGGCAATGACAACGCCGGCAACTCACTCGTCGAGCAACTGACCGCGAGCGGCATCGACTGCAGCGCGATCCTGCGCGCCGACCGCTATCACACCGCCACGAAGACGCGCATCCTCGGCGGCATGCCGCATGCGAGCCGGCAGCAGATCGTCCGCTTCGACAACGAAGACGAGCTGGTGATGTCGGAAGAGGAGTCGAGTCAATTCGCGACGCTACTCCGTGAGCAGATCTCGATCTGCCACGCAGCGCTCGTCAGCGACTACGGCTACGGCGTGGTGCACACGAATCTCGTCGCCACGCTCACGCAATTCGCGCACGGCAAACCGGTCACGCTCGACTCGCGCTACAACCTCCTCAATTATCCCGGCGTGACCGCGGCAACGCCGAATGAAGAAGAAGCCGCGGCCGCGGCGGGAACGTCGCTCTTCAACGGCGAGGATGAAGATCGTTTGTACGACGTCGCGGAGACGCTGCAGGAGTCGCTCGACTGCGAGTCGATTCTCATCACGCGCGGCAGCCGCGGAATGGCGTTGTTCGCGAGAGAAGGCGCGCCGCTGTTTTTGCCGGTGTACGGGACCGATCAGGTCGCGGACGTCACCGGCGCGGGCGACACGGTGATTGCGACGTTCACGCTTGCGCTCGCGGCCGGCGCGTCGTACGCCGAGGCTTCGAAGCTCGCCAACTATGGCGGCGGGATCGTCGTGATGAAGATGGGCACGGCGACGGTGTCGAACGACGAGCTCGCGCACGCGATCGAGCGCGACGAGGAGCTCGCGGAGTGATCCTCTCCGAAGAGGAATTGTCCGCGGCTCTCGAGCAGGAACGCAGGCAGGGAAAAACCATCGCCTTTGCGAACGGCGTGTTCGATGTGCTGCACGTCGGACACGTGCGCTATCTGCAGGACGCATCCCGCGTTGCGGACGTGCTCGTCGTTGGCGTGAACGGCGACACCTCGGTGCGCGCGATCAAAGGCGCAGGACGGCCGGTGATGCCGGAGCGCGAGCGCGCGGAGATCGTGGACGCGATTCGCGGCGTCGCGTACGTGACGATCTTCGACGAGTCGAGTCCCGCGCGATTGCTGCAGACGCTGAAGCCCGACTTTCAGTGCAAGGGGACGGACTACACGGCGGACAGCGTGCCCGAGGCGGGCGTGGTGAAGGCGTACGGCGGGAGAGTCGTGATCGTCGGCGATCCGAAAGATCACTCCACCACCGAGATGCTGGATAGACTGCGGCGCCAGTGAAACGAATCCTGGTCCTGCGCCTCTCCGCGCTCGGCGACGTCATCCACACCATTCCCGCCGTCGCCGCGCTGCGCGATCAAACGACTGTTCAATGGGTCGTCGAGGCGGCGTATCGCGAGCTCGTCGAGATCGTCGCCGGGGTCGAGGCGATCCCCGTGCGATTCAAGCAGTGGGGACGCTCGCCGATCACATCGCGCCACGCGATGCGCGAAGCGCTGCGCAGCATGCGCGGCGCGGAGACGTCGATCGATTTTCAGGGACTCGTAAAGTCGGCGATGTTAGGCGTGTTCGCGGGAGCGAAAGAGCGCATTGGATTCGATCGCGATGCCATTCGCGAGAGGCCGGCGTTGTTGTTCACGAATCATCGCGTTGCAGTGGACACGACGAAGCATGTGGTCGAGCAGAACATTCAACTCGCAAGTGGAGCGGCGGCCGCTTCGGCCGCCGGGTCCTCGCGAGAGGCCGGCGGCCGAGAGCGGCCGCCGCTCCACTGGGACGAATACGCGGGCGCAGGCGAAAAAACGGACGGCATCGTCATCCTCCCCGGCGCAGGCAAGCCCAACAAGCTCTGGCCCGTCGATCGCTGGCGCGAGGTCGCGAAGCGGACGAACGCGATCATCGCTTGGGGACCGAACGAGCGCGAGCTCGCCGAAAGCATCGGCGGGCGGCTTGCGCCTCCCACCAACCTCCGCGAGCTCGCGGCATTGTTGCGAAGCGCAAAACTCGTCATAGGCGGAGACACGGGCCCGCTGCACCTCGCCGCCGCGCTCGATACGAGAGTTGTCGGCCTCTACGGTCCCACCAACTCGCACCGCAACGGCCCTTACGGTCAGCTTGATCATTGCATTCAAGAGAAATCCATGGACGCCATTTCTGTTGACGCAGTCATGAAGATGCTCGAAAAGGTGGCCGCGGAGTGAGCTTGCTCCTCGCCGCCATTTTCGCGGCGTCGTCGTTCGTAGCAGCAAGCCCCGTCGTCGGACAGTTCAACGCCGGCGAGACGCTCGACTACAACGTCGCCTGGCTGCGCATCACCGGCGGCACGGCGCGCATGACCATCGCGCCCGTCGACGACGCGCGCTATCGCATCACCTCGGTCGCGAAATCGTCGAGCGGCTTCTCGCGCATCTTCAGCGTCCACGATGCCATCGAGACCATCGTCTCGCGCGCCGACTTCTCCACGCTCAAGTACACGAAGCGCCTCAATGAAGAAGGCGACCAGATGGTTGAGGTCACGACGGTCGCGGACGGCGTCGCCACGCGCGTGCGCAAGAAGGTCAAGAAGACGCCGGTGCCGCATCCCGTCTTCGATCCGATCTCCGTCATCTTTCTCTTGCGCACGATGGATCTCACCGTCGGCCGGACGCACGAGATGACGCTCATCGCGGACGGCAAGGTCTACAGCGTCCACGCGCGCATCCTGCGACGCGAGACCATCACCACGCCTGCCGGAAAATTTGCGACCGTCGTCGTCGAGCCGCGCATGGAGAGCGGCGGCAAAGAGCGCGAGGAAAAACTGAACGTCTGGTACACCGAAGACCCGCGGCATCTGCCGGTCCGCGTGCGCACGGACGTCAAATTCGGCAGCGTCACCGCCAACCTTCGCGCCATGTCGCCGGGCGTCACCTCGATCGACCCGCCGCTCCTCAACAAGTGATTCCCGTCACGCACGCGTAAATAAGTCGCAATTCGCCTGTGTTACGGGGGTGCTAAACTCGCTCGGTCGCGGCCAGACTGCCAAATTACCTATGAGTGTTCGTCTCGGTGAGTTGCTCATCAAAGCCAATCTGATCTCTCAGGATCAGCTCAAAGAAGCGCTTCGCGTCCAGAAAGAAACCTCCGGCAAGCTCGGCGAGACGCTGATCAAGCTCGGCTACGTCTCGGAAGAAGACATCACCGAGTGTCTCAGCCAGCAGTTCGGCGTCCCCTCGATCAATCTCCAGCACTTCGAGATCGATCCCGCCGTCATCAAGCTGATCTCCGGCGACGTCGCGCGCAAATACAACATCCTTCCCGTCAACAAGACCGGCGCCACGATCACCATCGCCATGGCCGATCCGACGAACGTCTTCGCCATGGACGACATCAAGTTCATGACCGGCTACAACGTCGAGCCGGTCGTCGCCTCGGAGCTCGGGATCAAGTCGGCCATCGACAGCTACTACGGCACGACGTCCTCGCTCGAGCTGAAGAAGGTCATGGAAGACCTTCAGCAGGCCGAGACGGCCGACCTCGAAGTCCTCGAAGAAGAAGAGGAGATGGACGTCGGCGCGCTGGCCGACTCCGCGGAAGAAGCGCCGGTCGTGAAGTTGTGCAACCTGATCCTCACCGACGCGATCAAGCGCGGCGCATCCGACATTCACGTCGAGCCGTACGAGAAGGAGTACCGCGTCCGCTTCCGCATCGACGGAATCCTCTACGAGATCATGAACCCGCCGTTGAAACTGAAAGACGCGATGACCTCGCGTATGAAGATTCTGGCGAAGCTCGACATCGCGGAGAAGCGTCTCCCGCAGGACGGCCGCATCAAGCTGAAGATCAAGCTCGAAGAACGAAACAAAGAGCTGGACTTCCGCGTGTCAACGCTGCCGACGCTGTTCGGCGAGAAGATCGTCCTCCGGCTTCTCGACAAAGACAATCTCAAGCTCGACATGACCAAACTCGGATTCGAGCCGGAGTCGCTGCAACGTTTCGAAGAGGCGATCTTCAAACCGTGGGGCATGGTGCTGGTCACGGGACCGACCGGCTCCGGAAAAACGAACACGCTCTACTCCGCGCTGTCGAAGGTGAATTCGCCGGAAGTGAACATCATGACCGCCGAAGACCCGGTCGAGTTCAACCTGCCGGGCGTGAATCAGGTACAGATGAAGGAGGGCATCGGCCTCAACTTCGCGGCGACGCTGCGCTCCTTCCTGCGCCAGGACCCGAACATCATTCTCGTCGGAGAGATCCGCGACTTCGAGACCGCGGAGATCGCGATCAAGGCTGCGCTGACGGGACACCTCGTGCTGTCGACGCTCCACACGAACGACGCGCCGTCGACGATCAACCGCCTCATGAACATGGGTATCGAGCCGTTCCTCGTCGCGACGGCGACGCAGCTCATCGCCGCGCAGCGGCTCGCGCGCCGGATCTGTTCGCTCTGCAAGGAGGCGGTCGAAGTTCCGCAACAGGCGCTGATCAACCTCGGCTACAAGAAAGAAGAAGTCGGCAGCTTCACGGTTTACAAGGGACGCGGCTGCGAGAAGTGCAACAACACCGGCTACAAGGGACGCGTCGCGCTGATCGAGGTCATGGTGATCGACGACGACATCCGCGATCTCATCCTTTCCGGCGGCACCGCGATCGACATCAAACGCAAGGCGATGGAAAACGGCATGATCACATTGCGCCGTTCCGGTCTGGTTAAAATCAAAGAAGGCATGTGCACGATCGACGAAGTTGTTCGGGAGACAGTGCTTTGAGATCGATGGCAGATGGCGGATGGCGGATGGCATTGGTTTTTGCCATCTGCCATCCGCCATCCGCCATCCGGAGAAATGAATGGCCGTTACCCTTCATCAACTGTTGAAGACCATGGTCGAGCGCGGCGGCTCCGATCTTCACATCACCACCAACTCGCCGCCGCAGATCCGCATCGACGGCAAGCTCGTGCCGCTGGACATGCCGCCGCTCGCCGCGCCGGAGACGAAGCAGCTCGCCTACTCCGTGCTCACCGACGCGCAGAAACATCGCTTCGAGGAGGATCTCGAGCTCGACCTCTCGTTCGGCATCAAGGGACTCGCGCGCTTCCGCGCGAACATCTTCAACCAGCGCGGCGCGACCGCCGCGGTGTACCGGCAGATTCCGTACGAGATTCTCGGATTCAAAGAGCTCGGACTGCCACCTGTCGTCGAAGAGATCTGCAACAAGCCGCGAGGACTCGTGCTCGTCACCGGTCCGACGGGGTCCGGCAAGTCGACGACACTCGCGGCGATGATCGACAAGATCAATCGCGAGCGCCACGAGCACATCATCACGATCGAAGATCCGGTCGAGTTCCTCCACGCACACAAGAACTGCATCGTCAATCAGCGCGAGCTGCACGCCGACACGCATTCGTTCAGCAACTCGCTCAAGTCCGCGCTGCGCCAGGATCCCGACGTCGTGCTGATCGGCGAGATGCGCGACCTCGAGACCATCGAGTCCGCGCTGCGCATCGCCGAGACCGGCCACCTCACGTTCGGCACGCTGCACACGAACTCCGCCGCGCAGACCATCAACCGCATCGTCGACGTCTTTCCCGCGCACCAGCAGCCGCAGATCCGCGCGCAGCTGTCGTTCGTGCTCGAGGGAATCCTCTGTCAGGCTCTGCTTCAGAAAGCGAACGGCAAGGGCCGCGTGATGGCGATGGAGATCCTCGTTCCCAACGCCGCGATCCGCAATCTCATCCGCGAAGACAAGGTCCACCAGATCTATTCGATGATGCAGACGGGGCAGGCGAAGTACGGAATGCAGACTTTCAATCAGTCGTTGGCGACGCTGTACTTCAAGAAACTGATCACCCTGCAGACCGCGCTGTCGCGGTCGTCGAATCCCGACGAATTGCAGGAGATGATTTCCCGCGGCGCGGGCTCACTCTTCCAGCAGGGATCACCTGCTGCGGCGAGCGGCGCGCGGTCGAGGGCGTCGTAGAACAGACGTGCTGCGTGCTAAGTGCTGCGTGCTGAGTTCAAGGCATTTCGCAGCACCCAGCACCCAGCACACAGCACCGGGCGGTGGGTAGGAGGACATCATGCCGACATTCGAATGGAAGGGAACAGCCCGTAACGGCCAGACGCAGACCGGCGTTTTGGTGGCGGACACGAAGGACGCCGTCATCACCACGATGCGGCGGCAGCAGATCGTCGTCACGGCGGTCAAGGAGAAGGGCAAAGAGATCGCGCTGCCGAAGTTCGGCGGACGCGTGCCGCCGCAGTCGATCGCGGTCTTTACCCGCCAGTTCTCGGTGATGATCGACGCCGGCCTCCCGCTCGTGCAGTGCCTGGAGATCCTCGGCAATCAGCAGGAGAACAAGATCTTCAAGCGGACGCTGATCCAGATCCGCCAGGACGTCGAAGCGGGCTCGAACCTCGCCGACGCGATGCGCAAGCATCCCAAGATCTTCAACGATCTCTACACGAACATGGTCGCCGCCGGTGAGGCGGGCGGTATTCTCGACACGATTCTGCAGCGCCTCGCGACGTACATCGAAAAGGCGGTCAAGCTCAACGCGCAGGTCAAGGCGGCGATGATCTATCCCGTCGCCGTCATCAGCATCGCCGTCATCGTCGTGGCGATCATTCTCTGGAAAGTCATTCCCGTTTTCGCTTCGCTGTTCCAAAGCCTCGGCGCCGAGCTCCCGCTGCCGACGAAAGTCGTCATCGCGCTGTCGAACTTCATCGCCGACTTCTGGTGGCTGATCGGCATCCTCATCGCCGGCGGCACCTACGCGACGCGACGCTATTACGGGACCTACAAAGGCAAACGCGTCATCGACAAGATCCTGTTGAAGTCGCCGGTGCTCGGCCTGCTGCTGCGTAAGATCGCGGTCGCGCGCTTCTGCCGAACACTGGCGACGCTGACGTCGTCCGGCGTTCCGATTCTCGACGGCCTGCAGATCACCGCGCGCACCGCCGGCAACTCGATCGTGGAAGACGCGATCATGGCCACGCGCAAGTCGGTCGAAGAGGGCAAGACCATCAGCGAGCCGCTCGGCGACACGGAAGTGTTCCCGGCGATGGTCGTGCAGATGATCGCCGTCGGCGAACAGACCGGCGCGCTCGACACGATGCTCACGAAGATCGCGGACTTCTACGAAGACGAAGTCGACATCGCGGTCGCGGGCCTCATGAAACTGCTCGAGCCGCTGCTCATCGCGTTCCTCGGCGTCGCCATCGGCGGCATCGTCATCGCGATGTACATGCCGATGTTCTCGCTCATCGGACAGATCGGTTAGAACTGTGCTGGGTACATGGTGCTGGGTACATGGTGCTGGGTGCTGAGTTAGAAGCTCGGCAATCCAGCACCCAGCACCCGGCACGCAGCACCCAGCACCCAGCACCCAGCACCCGATGTCCTCCGATACGAGATTGCTCATGGCCGTCCGGGTCGTGGTCGTCACCACGCTCCTGCTCGCGGCTCTGATCATTCAGTACACCGTCGCCGAAGTCCTTCCGCTCAATTACCTCTACACCACCGCCGGCGTGACGTTCGCGCTGACGCTCGTCTACATCGCGCTGGCGATGACGGTGCCGTCGCGCAGCATCAACCTGGCGGTCCAGGTCGCCGGCGATCTGGTCATCGAGACGCTGCTCGTCTACTTCACCGGCGGACTCGACTCGCCGTTCTCGTTTCTCTATCTCGTCTCCGTCATCACCGCGTCGACGCTCTTGTATCGCCGCGGCGGATTGCTCGCCGCCGCCGGCGCGTCGATCGGATACGGCGTGCTCGTCGATCTGATGTACTACGGCGTGCTGCCGATGCCGGAGCAGTCGATGTTCCTGCCGACGGCGTGGAGCGCGTCGCGCCTCTACATCAACATGGGGGCGAACTTCGCCGGCTTCTACGCGACCGCACTTCTCACGTCCTTCCTTTCAGAAAAACTGAAGCGCGCATCCGCGGAGCTCGATGTGAACCGGCAGAATCTTGCCGAACTGCGCGCGCTCAATCAAAACGTGATCGAGTCGATCCCGTCGGGCCTCATCACGATCACGCCGCAGAGCATCGCCTCGTTCATCAACCCCGCCGGCGCGGCGATTCTCGAGGCGCAGCCGCTCGCGATCCTCGGCCGTCCCATCACGGAGCTCGGCTTCTTCACGACGGAAGAATGGGCGGAGGCGCGCGAGCGACTCGATCAGGGACGCGTCGTGCGCAACGAGATTCATGACGCGGAAGTCGCGGGACATCAGCGCAGCATCGGCTTCGCCGTCAGTCCGCTGACCACGCTCGAAGGAATGTCGGCCGGCTACACGCTCATCTTCCAGGACCTGACCGAGATGAAGAAGCTCGAAGCCGAACTGCGACTGAAAGACCGCATGGCCGCGGTCGGCGAGCTGTCCGCCGGCATCGCGCACGAGATCCGAAATCCGCTCGCCGCGATCGCGGGATCCGTGCAGATCCTGAAGAACTCGAAGTCGCTCTCGCAGCAGGAACAGCGGCTGATGTCGATCGTGCTGAAAGAGTCGGAGCGGCTCAACAAATCGATTTCTGACTTTTTGCGATTCGTGCGGCCGCAGGAGAAGAAGCCGATCGCGTTCGACGTCGCGGCGAGCCTGTCGGAGACGCTCGATCTGCTCGCCAATTCGTCCGAGCTGAACGAGCGTCACGCGATTCAGCGCGAGATCGCGCCGCCGTCGTTTCCGCTCGTCGGCGACGCCGATCTCATTCGCCAGGTGTTCTGGAACATCGCGCGCAACGCGATGCAGGCGATGCCGAACGGCGGCGTGCTCACCGTCCGCACGCAGGTCGACAATGGCTCGTACAAAATCGTCTTCGCCGACAACGGACGCGGCATGTCGCACGCCGACATCCAGCGCCTCTTCCAGCCCTTCCGCACCAACTTCCCCTCCGGCACGGGCCTCGGCATGGCGATCTCGTATCGCATCGTGCAGGAGCACGGCGGACGCATCGAAGTCGCGTCGACCGAAGGCGTCGGCACGGCGATCACGGTCGCGCTTCCGGTCAACTGATCACGGCTGCGGCGAGATGAGCGTGATCTCCTGCGTGTCGTTGTTCGTCACGGAGATGAACGCCCAGATGCGTGACGGCGAAGCGAGCGAGACCTCCATCGTCGATCCTGCCGGGAGATTTGTCGGGAAATCGCTGAGCTCCGTATAGGCGGGCTCGAAGATGCTCGTCGACGGCTTCAGAAAAATCGGACTGACGCTCTGGCCGTTGAAGCTGAGGTTCGCGAACACGCTTCCGGAATCGAGACTGTAGACGCGGAGCATCTTGCGGAAACGCGGATCGGCCGGCACTCCCATCAACACGATGCGATCGTTCGTGAAATCGGAAAGCTGCACCACCGGCACTTCCACGCCGGCGCTCATCGCCTGCCGCGACGTATCGCGCACGCGCAGGTTCGCGACGAGGGGATTGCCGCTCCTTCGGACCCAGAGCACGCGGCCCGTCGATCGCGAGCAGCCGGTCAGCAGTTCCTGGCTTTGCGAGATGACGTTCGCGTCGTACGGACCGGTCGTCGGCGTGAAGAGATAGCACGACGTTTCGATGCCGTAGAACGTCGACCTTTGCGCGAACGTGCGATTCGACACCCGCGCCGTCGTTTCGAATCGCGCGCCGAACGCACCTTCGATCGGCGGGAGAAAAACGGGAAAGAGCAGCGGATCGAATGCGGACTGCGGGTCGCCGGTGAAGGTGAATGCGCGATCGAGATGCGCGCTCCCGCTGGCGTCGCGATTGAAGACGGAGATCGAGACCGTCGTCGGCAGATGGGGCGGTGTTTTCACCTCGAGCGTCTGCTCGTCGATGAAGCGTACCGATGCCGCTTCCGTCGAGCCGAAAGAGACCGCCGGAGAAACGCCCGCGATCGGCGGCGAACCTAAGAGGACGTCGCTGAAACCCGAGCCTCTGACGATCACGATCGTGCCGCCGGCCACCGGCCCTTCCGATGGAGTAACGGACGTGATCGAAGGATCGGCGGCGAGTGTGGATGCGGCGACGAGCACAGACAGCAACAGCGCGTTTCTCATCACTGCAAATAATAGATGCAGTCTCGTCTGTAGCGCTACACTGTCGTGATGAAACGGATCGTGCCGCTCGCGGCGCTGCTGCTCGTCTTCGCCTGCGCCAAAAAGAAGCAAACCGCCGAAGCTCCGCCGACGACCACGACGCAGGAAGCACCGCCCGCGGTCGAGACGCAGCCGCCGGCGACGAACACGGCTCCCCAGAATGCGACGACGCTCGCCGCAAACGCGCCGATTCCCGCGAGCGGCGTGCTGCTCTGGCTTGCCGCCGACGACGCGACCGCGACGAACGGCAACGTGACGGTGTGGCAAAGCACGCAAGTCCCGACGAGCGCGCGTCCCCTGCACGAGAATCAGACGCCGGCGCTCGTGGCGAAGGCGCTCAACGGACACGCGGTCGTGCGCTTCGACGGCACCGATCAGCAGCTCATTTCCGACATCGACATCGGACCGCAACGCATGCCCGTGGGAACGATCATCTCGGTGTTCCGCAGCGCGACCGCCGATGCGTCGCCGTTGCGCAAACTCTACGGCGACGATGACGGCGGATACGATCGCGCCGTCGGTCTCGACGACCGCGCGGCGAAGACGAACTACACCGTCTTCACCGGCAACGGCGACGAACCGTACTTCCAGCTCGCCGCGAACGCGGCGTACATCACCGTCGATCAGTACACGACGACAGACTTCACCGGCTGGGTGAACGGCGCCGCCACGCCCGTGATCACGCCGGCGAACTGGGGCGACGACGCGCTCGCCAACCTCTACCTCGGCGGCACCGGCACCGTCTATTCCGAGTTCTGGAACGGCGATCTCGCGGAGATCATCGTCTACAACCGCAAGCTGTCCGACGAGGAGCGCGCGAAGGTCGTCGACTATCTCGCCAAAAAGTACGGCGTGACGTTACAACCGTCATCGTAAACTTCCCAATCAGTGGATCGCATCCTCGCCGCAACACCCGACGCCGACGACCTTCAAACCGAGCTTTCCCTTCGCCCGAAACTGCTGCGCGAGTACATCGGCCAGCAGAAGGTGAAGGCGAATCTCGAGATCTCGCTCACCGCCGCACGGAAACGCAACGAGCCGCTCGATCACGTTCTGCTCTTCGGCCCTCCCGGCCTCGGCAAGACGACGCTCGCGAACATCATCTCCAACGAGATGAACGCGAGCCTTCGCTCGACGTCGGGGCCCGCCCTCGAAAAGCCGGGCGATCTCGTCGCGATCGTGACGAATCTCGAAGCCGGCGACGTGCTGTTCATCGACGAGATCCATCGCCTGCCGCCGATCGTCGAGGAAGTGTTGTACTCGGCGATGGAAGACTTTCACGTCGACGTCGTGATCGGACAAGGTCCCGCCGCGCGCACGCTGAAAGTCGAGCTGCCGCGCTTCACGCTCGTCGGCGCGACGACGCGCGCGGGCCTGCTCACCGCGCCGCTACGCGCGCGCTTCGGCATCGTGCACCGTCTCGACTTCTACGACGTCGAAGCGCTGACGATCATCGTGCGCCGCTCGTCCGAGATCCTAGGCATTCCGACCGAACGCGACGCCTCGTCCGAGATCGCGCGACGCGCGCGCGGCACGCCGCGCATCGCCAACCGCTTGCTGCGCCGCGTGCGCGATTACGCCGAGGTGCGGCATGAGGGACGCGTCAACGCGGACATCGCGCGCGAAGCGCTGGAGATGCTCGAGGTCGACGAATACGGACTCGACGAGATCGATCGCAAATTGCTGACGACGATCATCGAGCGATTCGGCGGCGGTCCGGTGGGCGTGAACGCGATCGCGTCGTCGATCGGCGAAGACCGCGGCACGATCGAGGATCTGTACGAGCCGTACCTGACCCAGATCGGCTTCCTGCAGCGCACGCCGCGCGGACGCGTCGCCAGCCGCGAAGCCTACGTGCACCTCGGATATCCCGCCGCGCACGCGCGCACGCAGAAAGATCTGTTCTAGTGGTGCTCCAACCTTGAATCGCTGTGTCATCCTGAGCCGCGAAGACGGCGAAGGGTCCCCCGCCGACGGAGCGAGCAGCGTTCTTACGCCGGGGATTCCTCGCCGTCTCCGCGGCTCGGAATGACACATGGATTCAATGTGAAAGCAACGCTAGTGCTCCGCCGCATTCCGACTGCGCTCGCGATGCTCTTCGTCGCCGTCGCGTACGTCTTCTTCGCGAGCTACGGCACGTTCGAGTTCCGCCGCACGAAGTGGGACTACAAAACCGAAAAGCCGGGCGAGGGTTACTACTCGAGCCTCGCCGAGGGATTTCGCAACGGGCATCTGTCGATGATGGACAAGCCCGATCCGATTCTGAAGGCGGTCTACGATCCGTACCGCCCCGAAGTGCGCGACAAATATGGCGCGCCGTATTTGTGGGACGCGAGCTACTTCGAAGGAAAGTACCACCTCTACTTCTCGCCGCTGCCGGTGCTGCTCTTCTATCTGCCGTTCCGCTGGCTGAGCGGCGGCTATCCGCTCGACTCGCTCGCATGCACGTTCTTCGCGGTCTGGATGTTCGTGATGTCGGTCGCCGCGTTGCGGCGCGCACTCGCGAATCGCAAACTGCACGTCCCGTTTTGGATCTGGATCCTGCTCCTCGGACTGGGCAACGTGCTGCCCTGGACGCTGATTCACGTCCGCATCTACGAAGTCGCGATCGTCGCCGGCGCGGCGATGACGGCGACCTGGGCCTACGCGCTGATCCGCTTCACCGAGACCGGCAGCGCGCGTCACGCATTCTGGATGGGTCTTTGGCTCGCGCTCGCGATCGCCGCGCGCACGAACCTCGGCGTGCTGTTGCTCATCACCGCATTCGTTCTTCCGCTGCGCACGTGGCGCACCTCGTGGAAGCAACTCCTAGCCTGCTTCATCCCGCTCGCGCTCACCGCGCTCTCGCTCGCCGCATACAACTACGCGCGGTTTCGCGACGTGCGCGAGACCGGCATCACGTACCAGCTCACGTTCGTGCCGATGCGCAGCTGCCGGCGATGCAGTTTGCGCACGATCCCCGAGGGGATTCGCGTCATCAACAACAGCGTGCACTACCTCGTGTGGCCGCCGCACATGTACAGCCGCTTTCCGTACGTCGACCTCGACGGCGCGCGGCTCGACGGCGCGGTGTCGTTTCCGAACGTCGTCGAGCACATCGCCGGAATCTTTCCGCTGAATCCCGTCGTCGCGATCGGCTGCATCGTCACGCTGCTGTTGATTCCGCGGCGGCGCACGCTCGACGTTCACGCGCGCGACGGCCTGCGATTGATGATCGGCGCGTGGCTGGTGCTCGCGGTGCTGACGACGTGCTGGTACATCGTCGTCCGCTACTCGATCGATTTCTGGATGCTGATGGTCCTGGCGACGGCGATCATGATCGAGTACGGGTTCACGAATCTGCAGGACGCGGGATTCGGCATTCGCCCGCTGCGCGTGCTCACGATCGCGCTGGCGTTCTACTCGATCCTCTTCTGCTCACTCCTCGGCTTCAAGGGAAATCAGGACGCGTTTGGGCGGGGAAATCCGAAGCTGCTCGAGGCGCTGCAGAAGCAACTGAACGCGTCATGACGATTCCGGCGAAGAACATCAGCGCGCCCGCGACCGCCGGCGCGACGTGCGTGACGTTGTTGTAGCCGATGACCGGATGCACGCCGATCGCGGTGACGAATCCGGCGATCCCTGCAAAGAGCAACGCCTGCCACAGACTTTTCGTGAGCCGCGAGCACCACACCGTCATCAGCATCACGAGTCCGCACGACGCGAGTCCGCCGCCGAATCCCGCGCGGTCGTGCGCGATGAGCGGAATCAGATTGTGATGAATCGCCGCGATGTGCGCGCGATCGATGCCCATGTACTCGAGATCCTGCGGCACGAACACGCGCGTCATGCCGACCATCATGATCGTGAGTCCCGCCGCCATGATGCCGATCGTCGCGAGGAAGATGCAGAGGTGTCCGCTCGACATCCGTCCGCCGCGCACGAACAGCGTGCGCAATCCGCGCGGCTCGCGGACGAGATGTCTCGTCTTCGCGAGTCCCCAGATGTACAGGGGCAGCAGCGCGAGAGTCGACACGCCGTGCCAGGTGTCGAGATAGCCGTAGCCGAGGTACGTGAGGAAGCTGAGAAAACCGGCGATGCCGCTGACGGTGAACGCCCACCACGCCCACGCTTCGCCGCGCCGCAGCGGAAACTCGATGATCCACAGATACATGATGCCGAGTGCGATCAGCACGCCGCCGAACGACGCGCGGTCATGCATCATGAAGTGCACGATGCGGCAGCCCTGAATGCTGCAGAGCTGCTGCGCGGTCATGCCGAGGAACGCGGTGTCGTGCGGAAGAAAGTGGCCGGTGGCGGATTGAAAAATCGCGAACGCGCCGCAGCCGATCAGCACGAGCGCGACGAGCCTCAGCAGCGGACGGCCATCGCCGATCAGCGTGCGGATGAAGCTGTCGTCGTCGTAGGACTTGTAGGACATATAGGACCTTTAGGACAATAGGACGTCCTAGGATGTCCTAGAAGTCCTAGAAGTCCTATTAGTGTCGCACGGCGCGATGCTTTGGCGGTCCCGACGGTCCCGTGAAGAACGCCTTCGAGAATTCCGAGGTGTTTCCCGCGGGATCGGTCGCCGTCGCGGTGATGAACTTCAGCGTGTTTCCCTCGGCCGGCACGACTGCCGTGAAGGACGCGTTGCCCCCCGCGTCGGTGCGCGTGGTCAGCGACGTGAGCCACGTCTCGCCTTCGCCGAACGTCGTCGGATCGGCTTCGAGACTCGAGTAAACGTCGATCGTGAACGTGGTGTTGGGCGTGCTGTTGAGCGTCCCGCGAATCGAGAGCTGCGACGACGTCGAGGTGAAGCTGCTGAGCACCGGAAAGTTCTGGCGCGCGTTCGCGCCGGTGTCGCCGTCGCCGCTGTCGTTGAGCGTGACGCCGTCGCCGGCGAGATCGATTCCGAGTCCGCCGTTGCGTCCGATCGAATTGCGGCGGATCGTCTCGCGGGAGTTGTCGCGCAGGCGAATGCCGCCGCGCACGTTGTTCGTGATCGAGTTGAACTGAATCGCGCGCGCGGCCACTGTCGCGTTGCCGCCGATGTCGATTCCCCAGCCGCCGTTGTTCGCGATCACGTTGCCGGCGTTTTCCTCGCCGATCACGAGCGCGCCGTCGCTGACGCCGCCGACGCCGTTGCCGCCGTTCGGGAGCGGCATCAATCCGCCGAGATTGTTCGAGACGACGCCGATGCGGTTCGAGGTGATGACGCCGCGATTCGCGATCACGCCGTCGCCTCGGTTGCCGGAGATGAGATTGCCGGCGCTGGCGATCGGACCGCCGAGGATCGTGTTCTCGGTGGCGATCATGCGCACGCCGGTGCCGTTCGGGATCGCCGCGTCGCCGAGCGCGTTCACGCCGATGATGTTGCCCTCGATGTGAATGACGCTCGTCGAGTCGACGAGGATGCCTTCGTTCGTGTTGCCGCAGATGCGGTTGCCTTCGCCGGCGATCGCGCCGCCGACGCGCAGGTCGGCGACGTCGGTGATGTTGAGAATGCTGATGCCGATTCCGTTCGGCACCGCGCGCGTGATCTCGGGATTCGTGCCGATGATGTTGCCCTGGATCAGCTGGTTGAATCCTTCGACGACGACGATGCCGGTGCCGTTGTTGGAGACGAGGTTCTTCACGACGACGTTGTCGCCGACGCCGCCGACGACGATGCCCTGCACGTTGCGAAGATCGGGATTGGCGAGGCCCTCGGGAGTCGTGCCGACGTAATTGCGCTCGATGTGATTGTCGCGCGACGGCTTGGAGACGACGATGCCGGAGAGCGACGACGTGATGACGTTGCGCGCGGCGTCGTTCGAGCCGCCGATCGTGTTGTTGCTGCCGTTCTCGATCGAGATGCCGGCGTTCACGTTCGGCAGCCGCACCGTGCCGCTGGAGTCGACGCCGAAGTAATTGCCGGCGACCGTGTTGTCGAACGCGCCGTTGTTGATGAGAACACCCGTACCGTTGCCGCCGATGATGTTGCGGTCGGACGGCGAGAAGCCGCCGATCAGATTTCCCGACGTGCTCACCACGATGCCGACCTCATTCATCGACAGCGAGCCGGCGTTCGAGCCGAGGACGTTGGCGGAGACGTGGACGCCGCTCGCGCCGAGGATGCGGATCGCGGCGAAATCGGACCCGCTGACGCTGCGGATCTCGAGATTGCGAATCTCCGAGCCGTCGGCGCCGCTGTCGAGCACGAGTCCGTCGCCGGTGCCGGTGAAGCGATCGAGGATCACCGGAGGCTCCGGCCTGCCGACGGCCTGCGTCGCGCCGTCGAGGATGAGCGGCGACGTGATCACGAGCGGCGAGAGAAAGTTGATCAGCACGCGGTCGGTCGTCGCGACGCTGAAGTCGATCTGGTCGAGACCGGGATGCGCGTTGGCGTCGAGAATCGCCTGCCGCAGCGTGCCGGGACCGGAGTCGTTCGGCGACGTGACGAAGTACACATCCGCGCCGGCGACGGCGGCCAGAGAGACCAGGAACAGCAGCGAGAACACTCTACGCATGAGCACCTTGCACACAATAATACATGCGGACGCCATGCCGCGCGCGAGTTAGGCCGCCGGTCAGGCCGCTTGCGCAACCAAATGGTTGCATGTCATCATGCAACCCGGAGGTTGCATATGCCTGATCGTATCGAAAAACGAATCCTGCTTCGCGCGCCGCGCGAGCGCGTCTGGCGCGCCATTTCGGACAAGACCGAATACGGCGAATGGTTCAAGGTGAAGTTCCCGCCCGGCAAGTTCACGCCCGGCGAGCACGTGACGGGACACATTCTCGAGCCCGGATACGAGCATCTGACACTCGAGATATGGATCGTCGACGTGATTCCGGAAACGACGCTGTCGTTCCGCTGGCATCCGTACGGGATCGACCCGAACTACGACTACTCGTCGGAGCCGACCACGCTCGTCACGTTCACGCTCGAAGACGCCGACGGCGGCACGCGGCTGACGATCGTCGAGACGGGCTTCGACCAGATTCCGCTCCATCGCCGCGACGAAGCGTTCCGCATGAACACGGGCGGCTGGGAAGAACAGTCGAAGAGGATCGAACGCTATGTCACTGCGAACGGCTAACGCGCTCAAGCGCTCCGCTCCGATCTTCGCCGCGCTCGGCGACGCGACACGGCTGCATGTCGTGTCGCGGTTGTCGGGCGGCGGCCCGATGTCGATCAATCAGCTCACCGAGGGCGCGAACGTCACGCGGCAGGCGGTGACGAAACATCTCAACGTGCTCGCGGACGCGGGTCTCGTGCGCGACTCGTGGCGGGGACGCGAGCGCGTGTGGGAACTGAAGACGCGCCAGCTCGAAGAAGCGCGGCGCGTGCTCGACGCGATCTCCGCGCGATGGGACGAAGCGATCGAGCGACTGCGGGCGATGGTGGAAGAACCGTAGTCGCAGGCACACGCAGTAGAAGTGCCGTCAACTCTCCGGCTGCCACTCCAGCGCGGCGCTGCGCAGTTTTTCGAGCCGTTTCCAGTGGCGGTCGATGGCCGCGCGGCCGCTGCGCGTGAGCGCGATCTGCGTCGTCGGCACCTTGCCGGCGTAGCCCTTGTCGATGCTCACCAGCTCCGCTTCTTCGAGCTTCGACAAGTGCGCGGAGAGGTTGCCTTTGGTGAGTCCGGTGAGGCGCTGCAGAAAGAGAAAGTCGGCGTTGCGGCACGCGGAAAGCGCGGTCAGAATCGACAGCCGCGCCGGCTCGTGCACGAGCCGGTCGAGATCGGCGATCTCTTCAAACGGTGCCGGCATCGCCATCCTCCATCACCGGCCGCATGATCCGGGTCAGTTCGAAGTGATCGAGCAGGCCGCCAATGACGTATACCGCGCCGATCACGGCGAAGAAGAAATTGATCGCGTTCTTGCCGTTGGGAATGCCCGCGAGCGGCAGCGCACCCGTCGCCGCAACGATCGCAGCGATGAAGAGGTAGTGCAAGCGCCCGCGGCCGGTGGAGTTCCAGTACAGCAGGATTGCGGCGGCCCAGACGGGGCCGGACACGACCACCGGCGGCTTCCAGAGCAGGTCCACCGCGAGGGAGACCATCATCATCGGATAGACGAAAGACCACTTCCACCGCTCGCGCCGCTCCGTTCGCGCGGTGATCGTCCGCACGCGGCCGTACGCGCGCGAGTAGTACTTCCCGACGCGCATCGAGACGAACATCGCCGCGATCAGTACGAGCAGGCCCACCTCGATCCGCGGCCGGAGCGCCGCCGTCATCAGCGCAATCCCCAGCGGCACCCAGCGCAGGCCCTGCCAGAAAAAGAAGTTGGCGGTGACGTTCTCAATGGTGCGAAGGCGCGCGGCGTCATTCATAGACCGGTTTGTATCACAAACCGGTCCGCGACGCTAGATGTTCTCCACGATGTGTCGCCCGAACTCGCTCGTCTTCACTTTGGTCGCGCCCGTCATCTGGCGCTCGAGGTCGTACGTCACTTTCTTGTCGCGAATCGTCTTCGCGATGCCGTTCTCGATCGCGTCCGCGGCCTCGAACCAGCGCATATGACGAAGCATCATCACGCCGGAGAGGATCAGCGAGCCGGGATTGATCACGTCCTGGTTCGCGTACTTCGGCGCGGTGCCGTGCGTCGCTTCGAAGATCGCGACCTCATCGGATTCGTTCGAGCCCGGCGCCATGCCGAGTCCGCCGACCTGCGCCGCGAGCGCGTCGGAGATGTAGTCGCCGTTGAGGTTCGTCGTCGCGAGCACCGAGTATTCGGCCGGACGAAGCAGGACCTGCTGGAACATCGAGTCGGCGATGCGATCCTTGATCACGATCTTTCCGCCGCTTCCTGATGCGCCGGTTTCCGACTCCGGAATCGTGACGTCGCCGAATTCTTCGCGCGCGAGCTGGTAGCCCCAGTCTTTGAACGCGCCTTCGGTGAACTTCATGATGTTGCCCTTGTGCACGAGCGTGACGGAGCTGCGCTTCGTCGCGATCGCGTACTCGATCGCCTTGCGCACGAGCCGCTTCGATCCGAACTCGGAGATCGGTTTGATGCCGATCGCCGACTTCTCGCGGATCTGCGCCGACGCGCGGCGCTCCATCGTGTTGAGAAACTCGATGACCGCGTTCGCGCCTTCCGATCCCGCCGGCCACTCGATGCCCGCGTAGACGTCTTCCGTGTTCTCGCGGAAGATCACCATGTCGACTTTCTCCGGCTCGCGCACCGGCGAAGGCACGCCTTCGAAGTAGCGCACCGGCCTCACACAAGCGTACAGATCGAGCACCTGTCGCAGCGTAACGTTCAGCGAGCGGATGCCGCCGCCGACCGGCGTCGAGAGCGGTCCCTTGATCGACACGCGGTAATGCTTCAGATGATCGAGCGTCTCCTGCGGCAGATACTCGCCGAGCGTCTCCTTCGCCTTGTCGCCGGCAAACACTTCGTGCCACGCGATCTTCTTCTTCCCGCCGTACACCTTCTCGACCGCGCCGTCGATCACGTACTTTGTCGCGCGCCAGATGTCGGGTCCCGTGCCGTCGCCTTCGATGTACGGAATGATCGGATCATCGGGAACGACGAGCCTGGCGTTCTCGTAGCCGATGCGGGTTCCGGAGGTCGGATGGGCGATGCGGTCGGTCATGGCGGGCGACTCTAACCTACAATGCGCCCGCGTGACGAGCTACAAGGATTCCGGCGTCGACATCGATGCGCAGGACGAAGCGCTGCGCGAAGTGCGGCGCATCGCGCGCGATACGTACACCCCCGGCGTGATGTCGGACATCGGCTCGTTCGGCGGACTTTTCCGCGGAACGTTCGAGGGAATGGAGTCGCCGATTCTCGTCTCGTCGACCGACGGCGTGGGGACGAAGCTGCGCGTCGCGCAGGCGATGAAGATTCACGACACGGTCGGCTACGACCTCGTCTCTCACTGCGTGAACGACATCCTCGTGCAAGGTGCGCGTCCGCTGTTCTTCCTCGACTACTACGCGACCGGCAAATTGCGCCCGCCGGTGATGACGGACGTGATCCGCGGAATGGCGCGCGCGTGCCGCGAGAACGGCTGCGCGCTGATCGGCGGCGAGACCGCGGAGATGCCGGGCTTCTATCACGACGATGACTACGACGTCGCCGGCTTCATCCTCGGCGTCGTCGACTCCAAAAATCTCATCGACGGCAAAGCCGTCCGCGAAGGCGACATCCTCCTCGGATTGCCATCCGTCGGATTGCACACGAACGGCTACTCGCTCGCGCGAAAAATTTTGTTCGACAAGCTCGGACACGATCATCAGTCAATCCTCCCCGGCATCGGCAAGATCGGCGAGGCGCTGCTGCAGCCGCACATTTCGTATCTGAAGCCGCTCCTGCCGCTCACCGACGCGCGCGCGATCCACGCGCTGGCGCACATCACCGGCGGCGGCCTCACCGACAACGTGCCGCGCGTGCTGCCGCACAACCTCGACGCGCGCATCAAGCTCGGCGCGTGGCCGGTGCTGCCGATCTTCCGCTTCCTGTACGAGAACGGCGGCGTCGACACGGAAGAGATGCTGCGCGTGTTCAACATGGGGATCGGGATGGTGGTGATCGTCGCGCCGGCGGACGTCGATCGCGTGGCGAAGCACTTCACGCAGATCGCGCAGCCGTACTACTTCATCGGCAACGTGGTGAAGGGGAGCGGCAAGGTTCAGTACGACGCGCCGCCGAGCGGCTTCGCGTCGTGGATCGAGTGATGCGCCTCGCGGTGCTGCTCTCCGGACGCGGATCGAACTTCGAGGCGATTCACAATGCGATCGAGCGCGGCGAGCTGCACGCCGAGATCGTTTGCGTGATCACGAATCGTCCCGACGCGCCGGGATATCAATGCGCGCGCAAGTGGGGATACGACTCGTACGTCATCGATCACAGACAGTTCGCGACGCGAGAGGCGCACGAAGCAGAAGTGTTGCGCGTGCTCGATCAAGCGAGACCCGATTACATCGCGCTGGCCGGCTACATGCGACTGCTCACGCGGTCCTTCGTCGAGCGCTATCGCAATCGAATCCTCAACATTCACCCGTCGCTGCTGCCGTCGTTCCCCGGCGTCGACGCGCAGGCACAGGCGATCGCGCACGGCGTGAAGATCTCGGGCTGCACGGTGCACCTCGTCGACGAGAACCTCGACGCGGGACCGATTCTCGTGCAACGCGCGGTGGAGGTACGCGACGACGACACGGCGGAGTCGCTCGCCGCGCGCATCCTCGTCGAAGAGCACAAGGCTTACGTCGAAGCGCTCAGGAAGCTGAGTTGACGGCTGCTCAGTCTCTCGGTCGCGCAGTTGCGCGGCCGGTGCAACCGCGAGCTCACCGCGCAACCGCGTGACTGCGCGACCGCTCAACCTTGGACTAGAACGGCAGGAATGACTTCCACCACGCCTGCTTCGGCACGTCCTGCGCCGCGATCGCCGGGATCTTCGCCAGCGTCTCGTTTCCGCGCTGCACGACGATCGTGCCGACGCGCTGTCCGCGTTTGACCGGCGCCGTCACCTTGCCGCCGCTGAACGCCACGCGCACGCCTTTTTCCTCGCCGCGCTTCACGAGCGCCTTCGCATCGGCCGCCGCCACCACCGGCACGACCTTCGCGCGCCCTTCGCTCACCGGCGCCTGCGCGACGACCGTTCCCTGCTTCACCGGCGTGACCATCTTGTAGTTGATGAACGCCTGGTTCATGAGACGTCCGGCGATCTCGAATGAGCTCTCCGGACCGCGCGACGTCTTCGCGCCCATCACCACCGCGATCAGTTCCATGTTGTTGCGCTTCGCCGACGCCGTCACGCAGAAGCCCGCCGGCCCGGAGAATCCGGTCTTGATGCCGGTCGTGCCTTCGTAGAAGCGGAGCAGGCGATTGGGGTTGTAGATCTTCTCGAGCGTGGCGTTGCGGAACTCCATCTCCGGGATGACGGCGAGCGAGCGCATGAACGGATGCTTCATCAGCTCGCGTCCGAGGATCGCGAGATCGTGCGCGCTCATCACGTTGTTCATCTTCGGATCTTTCGCCGGCAGTCCGTGCGGATCGTAGAAGTGCGAGTCTTTGAGTCCGAGCTCCTGCGCCTTCGCGTTCATCAGGTCGGCGAACGATTCCGCCGAGCCACCGATCTTTTCCGCGATCGCTTCCGCCGCGTCATTCGCGGAGTGCACCATCGTGGCGATGAGCAGGTTCTTGACCGGCCAGACCGAGCCGGCGCGCAGATAAATCTGCGAGCCGCCCATCTTGCTCGCGCGCGCGGAGATCGTCACCTGTGTGTCGTAGTGGAGATTGCCGGCCTGGATCTCATCCATCGCCAGGAGCAGCGTCATCATCTTCGACATCGACGCAGTCGGCAGCGGCGTGTGCGAGTTGTACTCGTACAACACGCGTCCCGTCGACGGCTCCATGACATATGCGGCGGTGTAGCCGGTCGGATTGTTGAGAATCGACGACGAGACCGGTCCGCCTTCTTCCTGTGCGTATGCGGAAATCGCCGCCAGCGCGACGACCATCAATGCGACGATTGTTCTTCTCATGGTGCACCTCCGGACTGCACGGCGCATACCACTGATGAGATTACTTGCGTGCGCGTTTTTTCGTCGCGCGTGAGGTGCGCGGGATCGAGCTGATGACCGTCCAGTCGTGCTTGTGCACGACGACCGGCTCCTTCTGTTTCGGCCAGAGATCGATGGGGATGTAGTAGTAGCCGTCGCCGAGAACGCGGGACTTGATCGCCAGATCGCGCATGCTCTTACAGAGGCCATGCTTCCCGCGAATCGCCGAGCGCTCCACCACGAGCCCCGTCTGCTCGCCCACACCCTGAAACACGCTGATTTCTGCGCAAAGAGAATTCACCAACGTCATGCCTAACGCGTCGGTAGCAAGAAATGCACCTGTTGCGCTTGGCGGCGCGAGTTTCAGCGTGCTCAGCGGCTCGTCACGCGCATCCGTTCAAGCTGTAGACATCGCGCACGGGCCGGAATGCAGAACGCAGAACGCAGAATGAAATTGAGAAACCCACCCCTCGCGAGATGGCGCATCGCGCTTCGCGCTCGCTGGCCTCGGTGTGGGGGAAGTGCTTCTCACTTCTGCCTTCTGCGTTCTGCGCTCTGCGTTCCGGGGCCGGTGCTCGTAAAACACGAACGGGCGCTCACGCGCCCGTTCATTTGTAAACACGTTTTACGATTCTTGACTACGACCGCAGCTCCACGTTCCAGTACGCCTCATCCAGAAAGTTCTTCCAGATCTCCGGATACGTGCGGCCTTGCAGGCGGTGGAGCGGGTGCCACTTCGGTCTTTGCGGATGACGGATCAGCCGGATGTCCGACTCGCTGAGGAGTTTGTTGCCTTTGCGCACGTTGCACGGCAGGCAGGCGCAGACGACGTTCTCCCATGTCGACTTTCCGCCGCGGGAGATCGGGACGACGTGATCGAGCGAGAGCTCGCTCGACGAAAACTTTTTCCCGCAGTACTGGCAGCGGTTGTGGTCGCGCAGATAGATGTTGCCGCGCGAGAACTTCACTTCCTGCCGCGGCAGGCGATCAAATACGAGGAGCTGCACCACGTGAGGGATGAGGATGTTCCTGCTCGGCGTCCGCACGTAATGGTCCTCGGGCTGCACGGGGATGTCCGCCCAGTTCACGAAGTCGTAGGTGCGGTAGTCGGAGTCGACGGCGCGCACCTGTCCCTTGTACAGGAGCGTCAGCGCGCGGCGCACCGACGTGATCTGCACGGCCTGGAACACTCGGTTCAACACCAGCACGTGACCGTCGAGCATAGGTTTGACTCACTCTCCCTAACAGCCGCCGCGGCGATCCTGTTTCCGTCTCCGCGCGGTTCTGGGACTGGTCGCAATCATGATACACGACGCCTTCCAGCCGCCAACCGTTGCAAAAAACCCCTGATTTGAGACACACTTAGCGTCTAGACGAGACCGAAACGTATCGTGAGGCGCCCACGCGATCAGCGCACCGGGGCGTCGCGGGTGTGATTTGGGAGGCAATATGCGCGTTGGTTCACGGGTCGCTCTTCTCTTCGCAGCAGTCGTCGTCTGCGCTCCGATTCTCACGGCGGATCACTTCATCGGCGAGTGTCCTCTTTCACTCGTCGACTCGACTCCGCCGACGACGGAGTTCGTCACCGGACCGCACGGCACGTTCCGCAACGGAAACCTCGTGCACGTGCTGAACGGCAACATCCTCACGACCTATAACGTGACGGACCTCGGCGATCTCTCGATCGCGCGCCAGGACTTCATGGCGTCGCTCGCCGGCCGCGAGACGAACGCCGGCACCACCTTCGCGAACGGCTATCTGTTCGTCAGCAGCGAAGCCGGTCTCGAGATCTTCGACCTCCGCAACGTGCGCGCGGGCGGCAACGCTCCGATCCTCGTCACGCGCCGCGCGGGACTTCACTACCGCAAGCTGATCGTCAACGGAAACCTGCTCGCCGGTCTTTATCCGCTGTACGACATCCCCTGCTATCCGTTCCCGAATCTGACGCTGCCGTGCAGCAATTCGGTCGATCTCTTCAGCATCACCACGATCAGCAACCCGACGCTCATCAGCTCCATCCCGACGCCGCCCGCGACCATCGGCTTCAACGACATCTCGTTCAACTTCAACTTCCTGCTCACGCTGCACGACGACAGGATCGGCGTCTACAACATCTCCAATCCGTTTGCGCCGCAGCTCATCTTCACCGAGGAGTCGCTCGGCGGCGGCAAATGGTTCATCACCAACAACACTGACTTCGTCGGCGTCGGCACGGACCAGGTCATCCGCATCTATCGCTTCAATCCGCAGTTCGCGATCTTCACGCCGGTGCGTCTCCTGACGATTCCGTTCTACCTTACGATCGATCGCGGCAACGACATCCGCTTCCATCCGCAGGCGTTCTACGACGAGCCGAACGCGCGCCTGATCACGCTCATCGAAGAGATCAATCCGATGACGCTCAAGCCCGCGCGCACGGTCGCGTTCGACGTCTTCGACTTCACGGTCATTCAGTACGAAGGCTCCGCTGAGCGGATCTACGAAGACATGACGCCGACGCTCACGGACGAAGTGAAGTACAGCCCGCTCGCCGCCGGATCGTCAATCTTCGTCATCGGCGATGAGAGCGGACTGCAGGAATGGGGCGCGTGCAATCGCGTGACGGGACGCATCGAGCTGGACAGCCCGACGTTCCTCACCTGCAGCGGCTCGGAGGTTCACGGCTGGGTGACGGGCACGCAGAAGATCACGAACGTGGAGCTCTTCCTCGACAACACGTCCCTCGGCGCAGCCACGGTCACCGGCCTGATTCGCAACGACGTGTCGTCGACGACGCCGGCGTTCACGTGGCGCATCAACGTCAACCTCGACACCACCGCGCGCGGCGAGCATCTCCTCCGCGCGATCGGCACCGATGCTCTCGGACAGCGGAAGCAGTTCGCCTTCAAGCGCCTGTTCTTCCCCGGCTCGCCGAACAACTGCACGGTGCCGAAGCGACGCGCGGTGCGTTAAGTGTCATCCCGAACGTAGTGAGGGACCTGGGCGGGCGGGGAGCGATGCACGAGCCTCGTACCGCCACCCGAGCCCCAGATCCCTCGCTCACGCTCGGGATGACATATCGTCAATCACCCTCAATGCGGCCGACCTCGGGTTGGCCGCATTCGTGATGGGGCGTCCCACGACGATGTAGTCGGCGCCCGCGCTGATCGCTTCGCGCGGCGTCATCGTGCGGCGTTGATCGCCCGCGTCCGCGCCGCTCGGGCGAATGCCGGGCGTGAGGATGACGAAGTCGCTGCCGCACGCTTCGCGAATCGCGGCGATCTCGTGAGGTGACGCGACAACGCCGCGCAGGCCGGAAGCTTGTGCGAGTCGCGCGAGACGCGCGGCGGTGTCGATCGCGTTGTCGGTGAAGCCGACGCTTTGCAGCGAGGCGTCATCGAGGCTCGTGAGAACTGTGACGCCGAGGACGAGGACGGAGTCGTGCGCGCAGGCGCGGAGCATCGACTCGCCGCCGGACGCGTGAACCGTCGTCATCGAGGCCCCGAGGGAGGCGACTTCGTGGATGGCGTGCGAGGCGGTGTTGGGGATGTCGTGGATTTTCAGATCGAGGAAGACGCGCTCGCCGCGGGCGACGACTTCGCGCACGATCGAAGGGCCGAGGGCGGTGAACGCCTGCAGTCCGATCTTGAAAACACCGGCCGCATCGTGGAGCTGATCGAGGAGCCGGAGCACGTCGTTGCGCGTGGAAACATCGAGGGCGACGACAAGGCGGTCACGTGGTTGCATGATAAGTTCGGCGCGCAGCGGGTAGCGGGCAGCGAGCAGGAGTGAGACAACCAATCTCCTGCCCGCTGCCCGCTACCCGCCGCCTGCTCGCTTATGGACAAGTTTACCGTGGCCCGCGCGCTCGACGAGATCGCGCATTACATCGAACTGAGCGACCCCAAGCCGTTTCGCGCGCGTGCATTCGAAAAAGCGGCGCGTGCCGTCGAACGGTTGGACGAAGATCTCGACGAGCTCGTCGCGTCGGGAAAAATCTACGACGTCTCCGGCGTCGGCAAGGCGACCGGACAGATCGTCGAAGAGCTCGTGCGCGACGGCACGTCGCGCTATCTCGAAGAACTGCGAGCGCAATATCCGCCCGGCATCTTCGATCTGCTGCGCGTGCCGAAGCTCGGCCTCAAGAAAATCGGTCAGGTCTACTCCGAGCTCGGCATCGCATCGCTCGACGAGTTGGAAGCGGCGGCGAAGAACGGATCGCTGGCGAAGCTGAAAGGCTTCGGCTCGAAGACGGCCGAGTACGTCCTCCAGGGAATCGAGTTCGCGCGACTGCGGCAGTCGCAGTTCCTGCTGCCGGTCGGTATCGAAGTCGGCGAGACACTGCGCGAGCGGCTCGTAGAAGTCGACGAGATCGAAGACGCGGAGATCACCGGCAGCGTGCGGCGAAGACTCGAGACGATCCGCAACGTGAACATTCTGATCGCGACGAAGAAGCCGAAAGCCGTCGCGCAGAAACTCGCCGGCATCGTCGCCGATCTCGAATCGCTCGACGACAAAACGTTCAAAGGCGTCGCGCGCAGCGAAGTCGACGTGCTGTTTCATCTCGCATCGCCCGCCGAATTCGGAAGCGAGCTGCTGCGCACGACCGGCTCCCGCGAATTCGTCGAAGCGTTCGGCGAGATTCCGAAGGCGGCGAAGGAGAAGGACGCGTTTCGCGCGGCGAAGAAACCGTACGTCGAGCCGGAACGGCGCGAGAGCGCGGACGATCTGAAAGCGAAGAAGCGTCCGAAGCTGCTCGAGCTCGACGACATCCGCGGCACGTTTCACGTGCACACGACGTACTCCGACGGCCGCAACAGCATGAGCGAGATGCTTCACGCCGCGCGCGAGCGCGGATGGGAGTACGTCGGCATCTCCGATCACTCGCAGGCGGCCTACTACGCCGGCGGCTTGAACGACGTGCGCCTGAAGCAGCAGCACGCGGAGATCGCGAGTCTCGAAGACGAAGTCGCGCCGATGCGCGTCTTCCGCGGAACGGAAGCCGACATCCTCAACGACGGCACGATGGACTACGGCGCGAAGATCCTCTCGCGCTTCGACTTCGTCATCGCGTCCGTGCATTCGAACTTCAAGATGTCGAAAGAGGAGATGACCGAGCGCATGCTGAAAGCGCTCGACGATCCGCACGTCACGTTCATCGGCCACCTGACCGGCCGCAAGCTCCTCGCGCGCGAGGGCTACAGCGTCGACTACGACCGCATCTTCGAGAAAGCCGGCGAGCGCGGCGTGATGATCGAGATCAACGGAAACCCGAACCGCCTCGACGTCGACTGGCGCCACGTCAAACGCGCGCTCGACCGTGGCGTCGTGCTCAGCATCCATCCCGACGCGCATTCGGTCGGCGAGTACAACGCGATGATCACCGGCTCGTGGGTCGCGCGGAAAGCAGGACTCTCGAAAAACGAGATCTTCAACGCGCGGCCGCTCGAGGAAGTTGCGGAGTGGCTGGCATCGCGAAAGGCGCGGCGAGAACGAGTGTCATCCTGAGCCGCGAAGACGGCGAAGGATCCCCCGCCGACGGAGCGAGCAGCGCTCTTGCGCCGGGGATTCCTCGCCGTCTTCGCGGCTCGGAATGACACAAACGCGTCGGGCGCGACGCACGGGGTGAGCGTTCCGTGCGTCGCGCCCTGTAGGAGAAAGAACGCGCTGGTTCGTTTAGCGCTTGGCTGTAAACACGATCATGAGCGCGCGCTGACTTTGCGCATTCTTCGTCGCGCCGATGATCACGGTTTGCCCTAATTTCAGATTCAACGTCGTCTTCATCACCTGCGTGAGCTGATCGCCGGTGAGTTGCGAGAGCTTGAAGTCGACGAGGTTGATCGAGTCGCTGGCGGGGTCGTATTCGCCGAACTTGAAGTCCGCGCGATAGCTCGTCAGGTCGATCTGTCCCGGCTCGCCTTCCTTCCCCTCGACTTCGGCGCCGCCGACGCTGTCGAGCGCGTTGTAGCGCAGGAGCGCGAGCTTCGGCGCGACGTCGCGCAGCTCGGCCGGCACGCGCGCTTCGTTCTGCGCCGCGCGTCCCGCCGAAACGAGACGCACCGACAAACGGAACGGCTGCGCCTCGACGTCGAAGTCCTGCAGCGCCGTCACGACCTGCTTGATGTTCTCCGCGCGATCGCTGACGACGAGCGCGTTGCCGGTCGCGCGAATGGACATCGATCCTTCTTCGCTCAAGAGAGGTTTGATCAGCGCGGCCGCGTTCTCAGCCTTCTTGAACTTCAGCTGGAACGTCCGCACCAGAAGGCTCTTCGCAGGCTCCGCCGCGTCATCCGCGAACGCGGACGCCGTGACGAAGAGGAGAGCCAGTGCAATGGTCAATAAACGCTTCATAAGTCCGCCGGAAGATTCTCATCGAAGATCATGACGATCTTCACATCGTCATTTGGTTCATTCGGTACTTCCATGATCGTCGCGCTCTGCGATTCATACGTTTCGACGATGGGTTTCGTCACGAGCGCGATCTGATGCGCCGCGATCGGAGCGCGCTTGATGCTCGTCATCATCGACGACGGAATCGCGGAGTTGTGGCGGTAGACGAGCGAGCCGCTCGTCACTGCCGTCGCGAGCGTCGCCGCAATCGCAAGGCGCCGCATCCAGCTCACCGGGCGCTGAATGGTCGCAACCTTCTCCGCGCCGCGCACGCGCACCTGGCGCATCACGTCGTCGACGAAGAGCTCGACGCCGCCCGGCGGCACGAGATCTTCTCCGCCGAGAGCGCGAAACATCACGTCGGGATCAACGTTCGCGGCAAAGTCGAGGCAGCGATCGCACGTGCGGAGATGCCCGAGGAGCGCGGCGTTCTCCGTGTCGGCGTGGAACGTCGAGCGGAAAATCTCGCACGTCATCATCGCGACCTCCACAGCTGCGCGTATTCGGGATAGCGCTTCTGCAACTGCGCCTGCATCGCCTTGCGCGCGTTGAAGAGATGATTGCGCACGGTCGACTCGCGGCATCCGAGGATCTTCGCGATCTCGGCGGACGGCAGATCTTCCATCTGGTTCATGATGAAGATCGTCTTCTGTTTCGGTGAGAGCACGGAAGAGACGTCGTTGAACACGTTCTCGACTTCCTTCCGCTGCACGACCACGCCCTGCTCCGCGTCCGCTTCCGTCTTCACGAGGCGCAGCGTCGAGTTGACGGCGTTGTCGCGCGACTGCTTGTTGCGCATGAAGTCGATCGCGACGTTCGTGACCATGCGGTACAGCCAGGTGTCGAACGCGTAGGCGGGATCGTATTTCTCGAGGTTCTCCCACAGCTTGAGAAAGACGAGCTGCGAGATGTCTTTCGCGTCTTCGGCGTTGCCGATGATGCGATAGCAGAGGGCGTAGACCTTCGTGGTTTTGCGGCGGACGAGCGTCTCGAATGCGTCGGCATCGCCCTCGCGAATGGTCTGCACGAGCTGGCGATCGTCGGTTTCGACCACTGGAGTCGTCGGCATCATCAGGCGGAGTTCCCGGGACATTTGCCCTAATTACGGGCGCCCCTCGCAGAACGTCTAGTCCGTCTGGGCACTTCCCGCGCCCGTGCCCGCGCCCGCTCCCGTGCCCGGGGCGGGCGGGTCACTTCGCTCACCGGGCACGGGCGCGGACGCGGGGGCGCCGACGCTCCAACTGCTACAATTCTCAGAACATGCGAGTTCTCGTCGTCGGTCAGGGTGCGCGCGAGCACGCCATCTGTTGGAAGCTCAAGCAGTTCCCTTCCGTCAAGGAAATCTACGCCGCGCCCGGCAACGCCGGCATCTCTGCGGTCGCCGACTGCGTGCCGATCGGGGTGGCCGACATCATCGAGCTCGCCGATTTTGCCGAAAAGCTGAAAATGGACCTCACCATCGTCGGTCCCGAGCTTCCCCTCACCCTCGGCATCGTCGACGAGTTCCAGAAACGCGGCCTCCCGATCTTCGGCCCGACCCGTCTTGCCGCGGAGTTGGAGGGGTCAAAAGTCTTCTCGAAAGAGTTCATGCGGAAGTACGCGATCCCGACGGCGAACGCGATCTCCTGCAGCTCGATCGACGAGGCGAAGAAGGCGATGAAGGAGTTCGGCTACTCCTGCGTCCTCAAAGTGGACGGACTCGCGGCCGGCAAAGGCGTGCTCGTCGTCAACTCGGCGAAGGAGACGGAAGACTTTCTGCGGATGGTGTACGACGAGAAGAAATTCGGCACCGCGGCGAACCGCATCCTCGTCGAAGAGTTTCTGCGCGGCGAAGAAGTCTCGTTCATGGTCGTGACGGACGGAAAGAAAGTGCTGCCGCTCGCGCCGGCGAAGGACTACAAGAAGGCGTTCGACGGCGACGCGGGCCCGAACACCGGCGGCATGGGCGCGCACTCGCCGGCGGTCGTGTTAGGCGCGGAAACCGCGGCCGAGGTGATGCGCACGATCATGCTGCCGACAGTGCAGGGAATGGAGACTGAGGGACGGCCGTACACGGGAGTGTTGTACGCGGGACTGATGCTCACCGCCGACGGACCGAAAGTGCTCGAGTACAACTGCCGCTTCGGCGATCCGGAAACGCAGGTGCAGATGCTGCGGCTGGAAGACGACCTCGCGGACATCTGTCTGAAAGTCGCGCGCGGAAATCTCGGCGACCTGAAATCGCTGACGTGGAGAAAAGAAGCGGCGGCGTGCGTCGTGCTCGCGGTCGAAGGCTATCCCGACGATTTTCCGAAGGGACAGGAAGTGGCAATCGATCCGATCGATGATGAGTCGGTCGTGATCTTCCACGCCGGCATCGTGAAGCGCGACGGGAAGCTGATCAATCAAGCCGGACGCGTGGCCAGCGTCTGCGCGCGCGGCGCGACACTGACCGAGGCACTGACGAAGGCGTACGCGGCGGCGCCGAAAGTGCGCTTCCAGGGAGCGTTCTACCGCCGCGACATCGGCTATCGCGCGCTGGAGACCGTGCAGACGCCGGGTCGAAGCGGGATCAGCTTTCGGTCGGCGTAGGACGAATAGGACAAATAGGACGAATAGGACGTCCTACAACGTCCTATTCGTCCTATTCGTCCTATCTGTCCTATCAGTAAACTGTAAAAACCAATGACCACCAAACCTTGGATCCTCATCATCATGGGCAGCGACTCCGATGCCGAGGTGATGTCGCAGGCTGCCGCCGCGCTCGACGAAGTTGGCGTGCCGTACGAGCTCACGGTCGCATCGGCGCATCGCAGTCCCGACCGCACGAAGCGCGCGATCGCGGAGGCGGAAGCGAACGGCGCGCAGGTATTCATCGCCGGCGCGGGGATGGCCGCGCATCTGCCAGGCGTCGTCGCGTCGATGACGACGAAGCCGGTGATCGGCGTGCCGCTCGCGAGCGGCGCGCTGCAAGGCCTCGACGCGTTGTATGCGATCGTGCAGATGCCGCCGGGCATCCCGGTGGCGACGGTCGCGATCGGCGGCGCGCGCAACGCGGGCGCGCTCGCGGCGCAGATCCTCGCCACGAGCGACGCGGAGATCGCGGAGCGCTTGCGATCGCAGCGCAGCGCGATGGCGGACGCGGTCGCGCAGAAGTCGAAGAAGGTGGAGAAGTCGACCCGTTAGATGGCGGGATGGCGGATGACGGATTGCAGATAGCAGATGGCAGATGGCAAAACCAATCATCAACTCCGCTATCGCCATCCGCCCTCTGCCATCCGCCATCCGCCATCTGCCATCCCCCATCTGAAATGCATCATCACCATCATCATCAAGACGTCTCGCGCAAGCTGACGCTCGCGACCTGCGCGAACCTCGTCGTCGTTCTCGGCGAGATCATCGTCGGGATCTACTCCGGCTCGCTCGCACTCCTCGGAGACGCGCTGCACAACCTGACGGATTCCGTCGCGTTGATGATCGCGCTGGTTGCTGTTCGACTGGAGCGCCGTCCGCCGACGAGCGGAAAATCGTTCGGCTATCAACGCGCCGGCATCCTCGCCGCGTTCATCAACGCCGGGATGCTCGTCGCGTTCACCATCTTCGTGTTTCGCGAAGCGTACCTGCGTCTCCTGCAGCCGCACGCAGTGCAGACATGGCCGATGCTGATCACCGCGATCGTCGCGCTGCTCGTCAACGGCGCGACCGCGATGTCGTTGCAGCACGAGAGCCGCGAAGACGTGAACATCCGCGGCGCGTTCGTGCACATGATCGGCGACGCGGTGTCGTCGGCCGGCATCATCGTCGCGGCGATCCTGATCCGCGTCACCGGCGCGACGCAGTGGGACGCGATCCTCTCGATGTTCATCGGCGTGCTGATTCTCTTGAGCAGCTACGGCGTGCTGAAGGAGTCGGTGAACCTGCTGCTCGAAGGTACGCCGTCCGGAATTGATCCGACCGACGTGATGCAGTCGCTCTCGAAGATCGATGGCATTCACGGCGTGCATCACCTGCACATCTGGGCCCTCGGCCCGTCGAGTCCCGCGCTGTCATGTCACCTCATGGTCGGCGACGTGCCGCTGGCGAGCACGGCGAAGATCCTCGAGGCGGTGAACGAAGTGCTCGCGCACGACTACCGCATCGCGCACACGACCATCCAGTTCGAGCTGGCGGAATGCGACGAGAACGATCCCTACTGCGTGCCGTTCGCCGGCAAACAACCGTGAGTCCAGTGGAGCGGCGGCCGCCCTCGGCCGCTGCGAGCGAAGCGAAAAAGCCGGCGGCCGAGGGCGGCCGCCGCTCCACTGGACGACGTCACGGAGTAAACGAATCGGGATAGGTGAACGTCACGACCGCGCGCGTGACGCCGTTCGGCAGCGGCATCGCGAGGTTCGGCGAGAGGATGTAGAACGGACGCAGGTCGATGGGATTGGAGAGCAGCGTGCCGCCCGCGGTGCCGCAGAGATCGCCGCGCTGCAGCGTCGTCTCGATCGGTTTCTTGACCCGCATGTTGACGTAGAGCTTCGAGATGTCGTCGCGCAACGCGCCCTGCGCCTTCTGCGCGTACGTCTTCTCGAACGACGTCACCGTCAATTCTTCTTTTGCCAGCCGCGACGCGGCGTCGTACGTGTACGCGACCGTCGCCGCCCAATCGACCCTCGGCATTCCCTCGGCGAGGAATCCTTCGTAGCCGCCTTTGAGACTCGCGGCCGTCAGCGCGTCGCCGTTGTACGCGTAGTCGGCGGTCATGCTGATGAGGTGATTGCACGCGGCGGTGTTCTGATAATCGACCTGCTGCTGCGCGACGTGTCCCGCGGCGTCGTAGGTGTAGTGATTCGTGTAGCGCTGCGCGTCGACGACGAGGTCTTCGCGATCGAGGAGCCAGTAGCCTTCGCCGCCGGGATGCGCGACGTAGGTCAGCACTTCGCCGCCCGTCGATGACGTGATCTTCTCGAGATAGTCCGCGCCCTGCTGGTAGCGGATCGTGTTGCCCTGCTTGTCGCTCCAGTTCGCGAGCACGTCGCCGGAGTACGTCCACCCTTCGGCGCGGCGCGCGTCCTGGATCGCGCGCTGTTTCGCGGCGCTGTAGCGCAGCGAATCGAACATCGTTCCCTGTTTGAAGAGACACGGCAGGATGTCGTTCTTGTTGAAGCGCGCGTCGGCGAAGTACGTGGCGCGCGTTGCGGACGCGCCTTCGACGCACGGACGCGAGTTCCACACCGGCGACTTCACGAGATACGGACCGTGCCAGCAGTGATGACACCACGTCGTGCCAGCGGGAAGTTTGTAGCCGCAGAACGAGCAGACGATCTTCGTGCGCATCTCGTCGAGCTCGCGCTGCAGCGCGTACACGCGCTCTTCGATCTCCGTTTTCTTTTCGACCTCGGGCTCCAATTCGGCGTAGCGGCGAAAGCGCTCGATCGCCTTCACGTAGTCGCCCTGTTTCTCGAGAACGACGGCTTGGTTGTACGGACCGGCGGGATCGGTCGGGCGCAGCTGCTCGGCTTGCGTGAAGAGCTGCATCGCATTCGCGAGCTCGCCTTTGCCGTAGAGAAACTTCGCGCGATTGAAGAGATCCGCGTATTCCTGATCGCTCTGACGCTTTTTCTGCAGCTCGCGCTGGAACTCGAGCTCGAGCTGCAGCTTCGCGACGTTCGGCTTCTCCGCGCCGTTCGGATAAATCTGCAGATAGCGATCGGCTTTCACTTGCGCGTCAGAGTAGCGGCCCGCGCGCGCCAGCACGACGGCCATGTCATACAGCACCGCCGCCTGATCCGGCTTCGCTGCATCCGCCTTCGCGTACTGCTCGTATGCGGATGCGTACTCACCCATGTCGGCGAATTTCTTTCCGAAGAACACGGCTTTCGTGAATTCTTCGTCGGGATTGGCGGCGGGAGGCTCTTGCGCGAACGTATGAAGGCAGAAGGCAGAAGGCAGAAGGCAGAAGTAAGAAACTAGACGGAGAACGCGGCGCGAGCCTGTTCTGCCTTCTGCTTTCTGCCTTCTGCCTTCTGCCTTCATCTTAGAAACTCCTCCACCACCGCCGACAACCACAGTCTCTGCTCCTCCGACGGCTGCGTCCTCGCCAGCACGAGATACAGCGCGTGCCGCTTCTGTGCGGGCGTGTACTTGCCGCCGCTGTCGCGCAGCACGCGATCGGGGTCGGCGGCGATGTTCGACTCGACGTCGAACACGACGTCGCGCGCGTCTTTCGGCGCCCAATGTTTTCGCACGTCGTCGCCGAAGAGCTTCGTCATCAGCGCGAGGCGCGCGTCTTCGCTGTCCGCGCTGCGCGCGGCGCTGGCGAGGCGTCCGCGCATTCCAGATCCTTCGATCAGCAGCCGCAAATTCGACAGCAGCTGGATGCGCTGCATGCACGTTTCGAAGATCTTCGACTTCACTTCTTCATCCGCGATCGTCCCCGATGCCTTGAGCACGTTCTGAATGCGCTGCGTTTCGTAGCTGACGAATTGCTCCGCCGTGTCCTGCGCGGACAGCATCTCTTCTTCCGTCGGCGCGTTCGGCGAAGGCGCAGGTGCGGACTCGGCGACGACTTTTTGTTCTTCGACGGGAGGCTCGGCGGGGGTGGGGGATGGGGGTACCGGGTTCGGGGCGCCGTTCGTTGGGATCACGGGTGCCAGTGGAGCGGCGGCCGCCTCGGCCGCCGGAGGAGCTGCTCCGATGTCCACGAGCGGCAAGTCCATCGCCGTCACCGTCGGCTTCGTGGTGTCGAGCGTCTTCGTCGGCCTGAGATCGTCCGGTGATGTGACGACCGCTGCCGCGATGTTTTGCGGCGGCGGGACGAGCTTCGGCGCGCCTAACATCGGCGTGGACGGAGGATCGATGTCGAGCGCGCGGACGATCTCGTTGTCGCTCAAGAGGCCCATGTCGAGGAGACGCTCGCGCACGCGCAAGCGGATGTCTTCCGCCATCCGGATCTGCAGCGCGCGATTCGCGTCGCCGAGGTAGAACGGGCTGCTCTTGTCGCTCGTCATGTCGCAGTGACACGGTCCATATCGATCGACGTCGTACTGCGGCTGTTTGGCGCGGATGAACGCGACGACTTTCGCATTCGCTTCCACGCGCGCATCGCGCGCGCGCTCGCACGCCGTCTGCGTCGCGAACTGCGGCGTCGCGTAGAACTCGACGCGCTGCTTCGTGTCCGGCCGATAGAGCGAGACGTGATAGTGGAAGACTTCGCAGGCGCGGCCGCCGGCCGGCGGCGGGCACGTGAGCGCCGGCGTTTGCGCGGCCAGCGGGAGCGCTGCCAGCATCAGGAGAGGAATTCGCATGGACACGGGTATCGAGGCCAGGCCGCGATTATAAGGTGGAGGAGAGGCAATCCTGCCTCTCCTCGAGGGCCTCTGTCGACAGGGACAGGCGGGATTGCCTCTCCTCCACGTAAACGAATGATTCAACACCCGCGTCTGACGGTCGTAATGCAGAGAAAAGGAGACACAACCCCATGAAGAAACGCATCGCAATCGTCGGAAGCATTCTCGTGGTCGCCGCGCTCGCGGCGGTCCCGTTCGTTTACGCGGAGCCCGGATTTGGCGGCGGCATGCGCGGTCACGCGCACGGCGGCGGCGCCCTCGGATTTTTCGGCGGCCGTCATCTCGACAAACTCGCCGAAAAGCTGAACCTCAGCGAGCAGCAGGTCGATCAGATCAAGGCCATCTACGCCTCGCTGCACGACCAGAACGCGCAGTATCGCGAGTCGATGCGCGGCGGCATGAAGGACATCACCGAGACGCTGCTCAAGAACCCGAACGATCTCGCCGCGGCGCAGGCGCTCATCGATCAGCAGTCCAACGCCGAGCGCGCGATGAAGACGAACATGCTCCAGGCCACCTCCAAGGCGCTGAACGTCCTCACCGCCGACCAGCGCGCGGAGCTCGGGAAGATGATCGAAGAGCGCGCGGCGCGCTTCGAAAAGCATCGCCAATAAGTCGTGTGGAATCCGAACGCGAGCTCGTCGAGCACGCGCAGGCCGGGGACACCGGGGCATTCGACGCCCTGGTGTCCCTTTACTCGAAGCGGGTCTTATCGATCGCATGGGGCATCGTGCGCAACGCGATCGACGCCGAGGAGCTGGCGCAGGAGGCATTCGTGAAGGCGTATCAGAACATCGCACGCTTTCGCTCCGGCGAGCCGTTCGGACCGTGGATCTTTCGCATCACGACGAATCTCGCGCTCGATGTGCTGAAGCATCGCAGGCGCGTGAAGCACGAAGAGCTCACGGAGCGCGAGCCGGCCATGCGCCGGGACCGCGCCGATCTTCCGGCGATCGCGAACGAGATCGCGCGGCGGATCGGCGGGGCCATCGACGAGCTGCCGGAGATGCAGCGCGTCGTCGCGCAGTTGCATTTGATCGAACAGTTCGAACATCGCGAGATCGCGTCGATGACGGGACTGAGCGAGGGAACGGTGCGGTCGCACCTTTCGCTCGCGCGCGCGAAGCTCCGGGAGAAGCTGGCGGACTTGTACGGAGACGGCGATGACTGACGAAACATTCTTCTCGCGCGTACGCGTCGACGCGGCGCCGCTGCGCTACGAGCCCGATCCGTTCGCGATGGCGCGCATCCGCGCCGGCGTGCGCGAGCGCATCCTCCGTCCGACGGTCGCGCAACTGCTCGCGCGGTGGTTCCGCCCGATCGCCGCGACCCTCGGCATCATCGCGATCGCCGCAGGAATCAGCATCGCGACGATCGACAGCAATGACAACGGCTCGATGGGCGACTCGAGCGTGGAGATCGTGATGGCGGGAGACAGCTACAGTGTCGGTCAGTGACCCCGTGATCGCCGCACCGCCGCGCGGATCGAAGAAGACGATCGTCATCGCCGTGATCGTCGTGCTGGTCGCGTTCGTCTCCGGCGCGATCGCCGGGATGCTGATCGAACACGTGCACCTGATGCGGCGCATGCACGGCCGCACCTCGCGCTTCGCGCCGCAGGCAATGGTGCGGCGCCTCGACAAGACGCTCGATCTCACGCCCGAGCAGCACACTAAAGTCGAGGAGATCGTGATGCGCCATCACCAGCGCATCGTCGCGCTCACGGAGTCGGTGCGGCCGCGCGTACGGCAGGAGCTGGAAGCGGCGAACCGCGAGATCGAAGCCGTGCTCACGCCCGAGCAGCGCGAGAAGTTTGCGCAGCTGCGCCTGCACCTCGAGCATCGCGAAGGTAGATCGCGAACGGAATCCACCAGATGAAATCGTTCGTGATGCAGAGCACCGCGCTCTTCAGCGGCCACGCGCCGCTGGCGATCAGCTGAACGAGCCCGATCGGGCCGAGGACCTTGCCGAGGAGACCGATTGCGGCGATCAGGAAGCCGCGTTCGGGATTGCGCGCCACGTCCCAATAAAGGAAGCCGTAGATTCCGACGACCATGCCGAGGCAGGCAAAGATTTCCGGGTAGTTGGAGAGCGGCATCCCGGCGAAACGGAACAGCCACTGCGGATCGATCGCGCTGTACGCGCCCCAGCCGAGGTTGTACGCGCCGGCGACGGCGAAGACGATGCGGTGGAAGTTGCGGCGCTTCATTGCGCGCAGAAGCGTAGCAACTCTTCGGCGTCGAACACGCTCGGCGTGAGGCAGCCGCGCAATCCGAGGAGAGCGGGCGTCCCGCCCGCCCCCGGGAGGCGGGCAAGATGCCCGCTCTCCTTGGCTTCTTCGAGATGCTCGAGTGCGAACACGACCGGCAAAATCGCGAGCCGCTGATCGCGGCTCTCGATGCGCGCGACGCGATCTCCGCTGCGCACTTCGACGGCTCCGCCGGGCTTGCCGAAGCGAAACGGTTTCGCGAGCTTCGCAGCGAAGCGCGGCCAGCGGCCGAGGAGTCGCAGCATCGGACGCGCGATTGCCGACTCGAACTCGACGCGTGCCTCCGCGTCGATACCGAGCTCGCGGCGCAGCAGCTCCCGATCGGGCGTGTGCAGCGTGCGGCCGCCGCTCGCGGCGGCGCTGGCGATGGCGGCTGCGCCTTTCGCGTTGCGGTTGTTGATGTGGAGCGTGATCGTGACGTTCTTCGGCGAGCCGAGTCTTCTCACGAGCGCGCCGGAGACCGCGGGCAGCGACGAGAGTCCCGGGATCACTGCGACGTTTTTCTCGCGCGCGAGCGCGTCGAGCGAAGAGTCGTCGACGAGATCGAAGAACCATCCTTCGTCATCGGCGATGTCGAGCCAATGCGCGCCGGCTTCGACGGCCATGCGCGCGAGGTTGCGGTCGAGTGTCTGAAATGGACCAGCTGCGCAGAGAACAGCGAAGATGGAGTGGTGCGCGCCTCCGGCGCGCCTTTGGGAGGCGGGCTGGAAGCCCGCACCACTCCAATCGAAGTCTCGGCCTGCGGGAACCACGTCGTACTTCCCTTGAAGCTCGCGCACGAGGAGCGAGCCGAAGACGCCGCGCGCGCCGAGGACGACTACGCGTTTCGCAGCCATCGCGCGATGAGAATCGTCCAGAGCGTGAAGAGGGGAAAGAGAATCGCGGACGAGACGATCTCGCCGAGCGCGTGATGCATCAGCGCCGCGATCGCGAGCGCGAATCCGCTGACCGCGAGCGGCGCGGCGAGCGCGTTGGCGAGCTTCGGCAGCTCGCGCCATCCGGCGACGACGAACAGCACGAACGCGAGCGTGTACAAGCCGTTCGCGGCGTAGCCGGTCATCGCTTCCAGCTCGCGATCTAGGAGCGCGAACGCATCGCCGTGCAGCTTCGGCAGGATCACGATGAAGCGCATCTGCGTCGCGACGTCGATCGACGCGCCCGCGGTGCCGATCGCGAGCGCCGCGAGCGGGAGCGCGCCGCGGAAGCGACGTGCAAGCACGGCGTAGAGCGCGATGAGCGAGAGCACCGCGAGCTGCCACGTCAGCCAGCCGCTCGTCCACGCGATGCGATGCGACGCGATGTACGGGATGCGCTCGTCATCGGGCGCGGGAGGAAGTCCCGCGCGTAACCACAACAGCATGGCCGCCGCCGCGACGGCGTGCGCCGCGGCGGCGATCCATGCGATGGTCGTGTCACGCATTCGCAGCAGCAGCAGCAGCGGCCTGCATCTCAGCCCACATCTGCGGCGTCGTCGCCGGCGCGTTCACGACGTCGGTGTACTCGAAGAGCGCGGTCGAGAGATAACGCTCGCCCGTGTCCGGCAGCACCGCGACGACGCGCTTGCCCACTCCGAGCTCTTTTGCGACTTCGAACGCGGACCACGCGACGGCGCCGGCGGAGATGCCGACGAACAGTCCTTCTTCTTTCGACAGAGCGCGCGCAACACGCACCGCGTCCTCGAATGCGACGTCGATGACCTGATCGACGACGCTCGCGTCGTAGATCGCCGGAATGAGACCGGCGCCGATGCCCTGAATCTTGTGCGGGCTGTGCGTGCCGCCTTTGAGCACCGTCGACTCGACCGGCTCGACGGCAACGATGCGGATCTTGTCCTTGCCCAGCTCCTGCTTGAGGATCTGTCCGACGCCCGTCACCGTGCCTCCGGTGCCGACGCCCGCGACGACCGCGTCGACGCGTCCGCCGGTGTCGCGCAGAATCTCGCGCGCCGTCGTCTCACGATGGATCTTCACGTTCGCGGGATTGTCGAACTGCCGCGAGAGCCACGCGCCCGGCGTCCTCTGTGCGTACTCGCCGGCGACGCGCTGCGCTTCTTTGATGCCGGCCGGTCCCGGCGTGAGGATCAGCTCCGCGCCGAGCGCTTGCAGAAGCTTGCGGCGCTCGATCGAGAACGTGTCCGGCATGACCAGCACGCAGCGATAGCCTTTCGCCGCCGCGACGAACGCGAGTCCGATGCCGGTGTTGCCGCTCGTCGCCTCGACGATCGTCGAGCCGGGCCCGATCTCGCCCGACTTCTCCGCCTCGTTGACCATCGAGATCGCGATGCGATCCTTCACAGACGAGAGAGGGTTGAACGACTCGAGCTTCGCCAGTACCTCGGCCGCGTTCTCCGGGCCGACTCTGCGAATGCGCACGAGAGGCGTGTTTCCGATGAGCTCCGTGATGTTGTCGTAGATCCGTTCAGACATTTGCTCTCCTTCTTACCAAAAGAAAAAACCCAAGCCGGTGAAGGCTCGGGTCCGTGTTTCGCTGCGAATGTGATGGCGTACTACGGACCCGTTTCGCCGCAACGACAGATGCAGACGGCGTGGTCCCTATGACGCATGGCGCGCGATTGTATACCAGTGGAGCGGCGGCCGCCCTCGGCCGCCGAGGCGTTCCGGCGCGCGATCCTTTCGGCACCCGAGGGCGGGCGCCGCTCCACTAGTGGTCCGTGGCCGGTCCGCTGGTCTGCCCCAGGTAGCGATAGCCGATCTTTGCGACGGCGACGATCACGGCCGCGTCCGTGCCGACCGCTTTCTGCAGTTTGCGGCGCAGTCGCGTGACGTGGGTGTCGACGGTGCGGCTATTGAGATTGAGATCGACGCGATAGTTCCAGACGCGCGAGAGCAATTCGTCGCGCGGGACGACCCGCTCTTTGTTCTTGAAGAGATACATCAGCAGATCGAATTCTTTCGGCGAGAGTTTGAGCTTCTGTCCGTTCGCCGCCGCTTCGCGCGTCGCGGGATCGAGGCGGATCAGCGAGTCTTCGCAGACCGCCTTCGAGGACTGCGTCACGACTTCGCTGCGGCGCATGACCGCGTCGATGCGCGCGAACAGCTCCTGCACGCCGAACGGCTTCGTCACGTAGTCGTCCGCGCCGCCGCGCAGTCCGCGCACTTTGTCGGTCTCCTGTCCGCGCGCCGTCAGCAGGATCACCGGCACTTTCGATACTTTGCGGATGTGATCGAGCACTTCGAATCCGCTCTTCTTCGGCAGCATGAGGTCGAGCAGGATGAGATCGGGCGCCTCCGCGTGGAACAGGCGGATCGCTTCTTCGCCGTCGCCGGCCGTCACGGTCTCGTAGTTCTCGTGGCGGAGATTGATCTCCAGCCCCTGGCGCAGACCAGCCTCATCCTCCACGATCAGGATCTTCGTCATTCATCACTCCGTTCGAACTTGTTACGACTCGATGCCGGGGAAGTTTCCTAAAAGGCTTCGCTCGCGCGCAAGGCCGGCACTTCCTGGGGTGCGCCGGAGAGGTCACGCGGGAACATCAGGCGGAACGTGGAGCCATTGCCGGGGACGGACTCGAGCTCGACGCGGCCGCCGTGCGACTCGAGGATCTGCTGCACGAGCGTGAGACCGAGTCCCGCGCCGCGCCGCGTGTGAGTATCGGAGAAACGCGCGCGATAGTACGGCTCGAAAATCTTCGAGGCGTCTTTCGCGTCGATGCCGAGGCCGTGGTCTTTCACTTCGATGATCACGTGATCGGCAGTTTGACGCAACACGATGTCGATCGCGTGGTTGTCGTCGCCGGAGTATTTGATCGCGTTGTCGATCAGGTTGAGCAGCGCGCGAGAGACGGAGTCGCGATCCCACATCTGCTCTTCGACCGTCTCGTCGAGATGCTGCGACACGGTGAAGCCCTTGCTGCGGATCCACGACTCGTACGTCGAGACGAGATTGCGGATGAGATCGCGCGGACCGATCGGCGTGAAGGCCAGCGCCTTCGAGTTCTGGTTCTGGATGCGCGCGACGTCGAGGACGTTCTCGACGAGATGCGAGAGCAGCAGCACTTCGTGAAGGACCTGGTCCTGGATTTCCGTGCGCTCGTGATCGCGCAGCTTGCCGCGCTTGAGCGTCTCCGCGCCGAGGCGGATCATCGAGAGCGGAGTGCGCAGCTCGTGCGAGACGTTTGCGATCAGCGCGCCGCGCAGTTTCATCGTCTCCGATTCTTTGTTGATGCCGCGGATCGCGAGCAGCACGCCCGACGCGGTCAGGATGACGGCCAGAAGACTCAGCCAGAGACTCGTCGTGCGCGGGTTCTGCCAGCCGTGTCCGCCCGCGAATTCGGTGCGCACGACCGCGCGCACGCCGAACCCGTCGAACGGCGCAGCGAGCTTCGCGGTGAATGCGTATCCGTCCGCGACTTTCTCCGGCCTCTCCGGCCCGGTGGTGCGAACGATCGCCACCTCGGTGACTCGCTTCGCGAGCGTCCCTCGCGGATCGATGCTCACGAGCGGCTGCTGCCGCGCCGTCCGCTGCAACTCCGTCAGCAGGCGCTGCGGGTCGTAGTCGTACTTCACCGTTCCCGTCGACGTGTAAAACTCTTTCGACATCCTCGAGCCCTGTTTGGCCGAGCTCGCGACTTCCGACACGTACACGCCGCTCGCGGGGTCGTAGTCGGGGACGTAGACCGCGAACAGGATCCACTCGTGTTTCGTGACCCATTGGCGCAGGGACGCGAACGTCGGCGCCGGACTGCGGCGCTCCATCTGCTGCCATTCTTCGGCGACGCGCGTCAGCTCGCCCGCGACGGCACCGTCGACGCGACGCGCGGTGATGTCGGCGACATAGCCGCCGTACTGCTGCGCGAGCTCGCTCGCGCCGCGCTCCATGGTCGCGGAGAGGTTGTACGAGCGCCACGCCAGCGCGCCGAGCCCGACGGAGATGATCAGGAAGGGAACGAGAATCGAAAAGCGTCGCGGCCGTGCTCCCCTGCGGGAGACGGTGAGTCTCAACTTCGCGAGAATCGCGTCGAGCATCGGCCGGAGATCACGATCATCACTGAGCGCCCGCCGTGGTGGTGTGACTCTCCGCCAGGTGGGCCGCGATGATCTTGTCGATCTGCTCCTTTGTATACGGCTCGAGCTGCGCATCGACCCGCCGATACGCCCCGCGCCGCCAGATGATCAGCCACAGCTTTCCGTCTGCGCGCGCGCCGGCGAGGATCTGCTTGAACTCTTTCGCCGACGCCTGCGTCAGCGAACGTCCGTTCAGCGCGATCAGCCGGTCGCCTTCTTTCAGACCGTAGCGTTCGGCAGGACTCTTCGCGGTGATTGCCTTGACGACGAGTCCGCCGGGACGCTGCTCTTCGATCGTCACGCCTAAGAAACGGCGCCCGCTCAGCATCTGGCGGATGCGCTGCTCGCATTCACGCGCGGACGCGCTGCATTTCGGGTCGTCCGCATGGACGGCAGCAGCGCCGGCGAGCAATGCCGCGACGACGATCGTTCTGGAAAGGTTATGGAACATGGACAAAAGGGTCTCCCTGGCCGCCGTTCACTGTATACGCCGTTACCCGGGATTGCCATTTACAAATCAGAAAAGTTCCGTTGAATTCCCTGAATCGATGGCAGATGGCAGATGACAGATGGCGAGCGAAAGTGTCTCAGTTCTGGCACTTTCACCCGCCATCCGCCATCTGCCATCTGCCATCAGCGCAGCTCAGTGCCTCGTCGCGCGCCGCTTCACCGGGGCCGCCGGCGGAGGCGCGGTGTCGGGCCCGAAGACGCGCACGCTGTAGCGGTCGGCAACGACGATTTTTTCACCGGCGACGGCGATTTGCCGCGGCGCGAGGACGCGCAGGCCGGTGTCGGCCACGTTCGATGGATCTGCCACTTCGATGCGATCGAGCACGCCGTCGTTCGTGACGAAGATGCTCGTCGCCGACGTGCCGAAGACGTCCGGCCGCGCGATCGGGATCTTCGCGATCTCTTTCGGATGGAAGCGGTCTTCGAGTGTGAGCAGCATCAGGTGATCGACGCCGCGCCAGACGAGATACCGCGGCGAGGGGGAGATCGGCGGCACGGAGTCGAGTTGCGCGTAGCCGAGGACGTTGCGGTCTTCGACGACGACCACGTGATTGCGATCGGTGAGATCGAGCGCGAGGAACGCCTCCGGCTGCATCGCGTAGACCGCATCGTCGCCGGCGACGACGTCCGTGTAATGCCAGATGCGCCACGCGATGAGACGCGCGTTTTGCGGCACGCTGTAGTCGACGATGTGCAGGCCGCTGTGCTGGTTCGCCTCGACGATCGAGTCGCGCAGAAACGCGGCGGCGCTGGCCGGCCGCCCGCTCGAGTTCCACGTCGCGAGATATTTCGGCTTCAGCGGATTCGAGACGTCGACGAAGTTCACGAGTCCGCGTCCGTAAAGGATCGCAGTGCCGTCGCGCACCCGGATGTGGTCCTGGATGTTCGGAACGACGATCGACGCGAGCTCGCGCGGCGCATCGGTCTTCGACACGTCGAGGACGCGGAGATACGGCGCGTCGACGATGATCGCGATCGAGCCGTCCGTCCACGCGCCGCTCACCGGTCCAGCGTAATCGTTGAACTGCGTGGCGACGTGCGGCGATGCGACGTCCGTGGCGTCGTACACGAGCACCGGGATACCGGTCTCGTAGACCATTCCGTCGATGTCGATGTTCGTGCCGGAGAGGAAGAGGCGCGTGTCTCTCGCGGCGATCGTGCGCACCCACTCATGCACGCTCGACACTTCGCGCGCGTCGCGCGGGTTCGTCGCGTCGAACACGTGCACGACGTTGATCGACTCGATCGCGTAGACGCGCGTGCCGCTCGCGGCGACGGAGGTGAGTTTCAAGACGCCGGGCTGCGTGCGGCCGAGGATTTCGGGAGCGGAGGATTCGGTGACGTCGAGCGCGACGAGTCCCTGCGAGATGCTCGCAACCCAGAGCGTCGAGCCGGAGCGCGCAAAGTCGGAGGCGTCGACGGGAAGATCGGCGAGCTGCGCGCCGCTCGCGGGATCGATCACGAAGATCGCCGTTTCGGAGACGCCGACGTAGAGCACCTCGCCCACGAATGCGACCGCGCGGACGGGAGTGAGGTACTTCAGATGGCGGACGACGTTCAGTCCGCTGTCGAAGATCGTGACGTCGGAGCCGGCGACGGCCGCGATGTAGTCGTTGTTCGCGGCGATGCGCGTGAAGTCGCGGATGTCGTGGAACGAATCGATGCGCGTCAGCGTGCCGGCATCATCGACGTTGAAGCGATCGATGCCGCGCACCGTCGCGACGAGGAGCGTGCTGCGCATCAGCGCGAGGTCGCGCGTCTCGTCGTCGCCGGTCTCGACGTCGATGCGCCGCACCGTCGACGGGTTCGAGATGTCATACGCCGACACTCCTCGGCCGTCTGCAGCGTAAAGGCGGCTGCCGTCGATGAGAAACCGCTGGCTCACCCCGCGCGAGCCCCACTCGCCAGCGCGCACTTGCAGCGCGGTTGCAATGAGGAGAAGGAGAATGGATTTCCGCACGGGTCAGCCTGCCTGCAAGCTGCCCGCCCGATCACCGGCTGGAGTGGTGCGCGCTTCCAGCGCGCCTCCCGCCCTGAAAGGCGCGCCTGAGGCGCGCACCACTCCCTCGAAACTGAACGCGGCGATGATGCTCGTGCCGGCGAGAACGGACGGCAGGACGCGATATTCGAGCACCAGCGCCTTCGCAACGATCCTGTGAATCCAGCGCGTCCAAGCCGAAGGCGCCGTCAGCGCGACGTTGCGCTGCAATTTCAATCGCGCGGCGAGCCAGAGCGGTGGATAGAGCGGGCGGAAGAAGTACCTGCGCCACGTGGAGCGCGCCTGCAGCGCATCCGCGAGTTTGGCGATCCCCGGCAGCGTGTAGCGCATGTGATGTCCGTAAAACTCGTCGTGGTTCGACCACAGCTCCGGACGTGCGGGGACGGTCACGATTACATGGATCGCGTTGGGAAATGCAGCGAGCAACGCGCGCAGAAAGACAACCGGATCGGGAACGTGCTCGATCACGTCGAGCAGCAGAATCGTCTTCGTCTGTTCCCGCTCGACGAGCGGCAGATCGAGCGCATTCATGTTGACGCGAATGAAGTGCTCGACGCCGGCGAGAGGCTTCGCCGGCCCGAGCTCGACGCCGCTGCAATCCACGCCTCGCCCGCGCAACGAGCGGACGACGATGCCACGTCCGCAGCCGACGTCGAGCACGCGTCCTCGCGTCGCGCCGATCCGTTCGCAAACGTCGAACACGATCTCGCTCCGCGCAACATGCCACCAGTGATGTTCCGCGCCATCGGGATACGCGAGCTCGTACTGCTCCGCTTCGAATTGCGACGCCATGATCAGGTCAAAGGTAAAAGGAAAAAGGTAAAAGTGCTCGCGCCGAGAACACTTTCACCTTTTACCTTTCACCTTTTACCTTTTCACCGAATCGCAGCACGCCGAACGCCGCGGTCACGTGAAAGTCCGCCGGCGTCTTCATCGTCGGCTGCCACGCGCTGAACTCGTCGCCGTGCCGCGAATGGCGATCGATTCTGAAAAAGTTTCCGCGCCACTCCTCCCCTGCAGCCGGCGTCCTGCGGCCGACGCCGGCAAACGGGATGCGGATCAGCGTGTCGATCGTCATCGCGCCATCCGCCTCCGTCGTCTTGCGAATCGCGGCGAAGAGTCCCTCGCAGTTCCAGTCGCGATCGACCTCCATCGTCGCGCGCACGCCGTCGGGCGAATGCACGCGCGCGTCGAACAGCGTGCCGCGCGGGCTGGCTTCGAGCTCGAAGTAGTCGCCGGCGCGCTCCGGCGCAACGAACGCTTCAACGACATCGTGCTCGTACAGCGGCGCATCATGCTGCAGATGCGTCGCGTCGACGTGATCGTCGTCCGCGCTGAACAATACGGTCAAATAGTCATCGTCGTACCAGACGGCGACGCGCGTCGCGAGGCGCGGCGATGCACCATCGGTGGCGCGTCGCAGGCGCACCGGCTTGCACTCCGGCGGCACGCTCCACGGCTCTTCGATGTCGAACGCCGCGCGCGGGACGATGAGGCTCTCCGTGCTCATCGCACACGATCATAGGTCAGACGTGCGGCACACGGCGTGCAGAAGAGGCGGCGGGACCATGGTGGACACGGAGCTGGACGACCTCAGGCGGGTGTTTCTGGACGAAGCGCGCGAGAAGGTGAACGAGATGCAGTCGGCGCTCGAGGGCTCCCCGGAGAAGGCAATCGAGCGCCTCACCTATCTCGCGCATCAGCTCAAAGGCTCCGGCGGATCGTACGGCTATCAGCGGATTTCCTCGGACGCCGCGGCGCTGGAAGACGCGCTGGAGCGCCAGGGCAACGACGATCTCGATGCTCGCGTCCAGCAGTACGTGGTGAATCTGCGCCTCGAGATCGAGCGCTGCGCGCGCGAGCTGCACTGATCGGTTGCGCCGTTGCCCGGTCGCGCGGTTACGCAGACTCGTTGCCCCACCGCGTGACTCCGCAACCTCATACCGCTTGCTCCTGCGGCGCCTTCCGCGGCGCGGCCGGATCCCGCCGTTTCTCGCACTGCACCTGATTGCGCCCGTTCTTCTTTGCGCGATAGAGCGCTTTGTCGGCCGCGACGATCAGCTCCTTCGGCGTCGTGATGCGGCTGTGGGGAACGCTGGCGACGCCGATGCTGACGGTGACGGGAATCGATCCCGCCGCGGTATCGAACGACGTCGACTCGATGATCGAACGGATTTTCTCGGCGAACACGGCCGCGTCTTCGAGGTCCGTCTCCGGCATCATCACCGCGAACTCCTCGCCGCCATAACGCGCGACGAGATCGGTGCTGCGCGCCGACTGCCTGAACAACTTCGCCGCGCACTTCAACACCTCGTCGCCGACCGCGTGCCCGTACGTGTCGTTCACTTTCTTGAAGAAATCGAGATCGATCATCGCCAGCGACAGCGGACGTCCATAGCGCATCGACTCCTCGAACGCGCGCACGAGCTCGTCCTGAAAATAGCGATGGTTGTTGAGCTTCGTGAGGCCGTCGGTGATGGAGAGGAGCTCGAGGCGCTTGTTGGTCTCCAGCAGTTCCTTCTGCAGCCGCACGATGCGCTCGCCGGCGCGAATGCGCGCGAGAAACTCGCGCGGCTGAAACGGCTTGGTGACGTAGTCGTCGGCACCGCTCTCCAGCCCTTCGACTTTCGCGTCCTGATCGTCCTCGCCGGTCAGCATCACGATGTATCGCCACCGGAATTCCGGAATGGCCTTCAGCTCCTCGGCGAGCGCGATGCCGTCCATCTCCGGCAATCGACGATCGAGAATCGCGAGATCCCATGGCTCTTCGCGCAACGAGACACTCGCTTCCTGTCCGGTCGCGTACTCACGCGTCTCGTAACCCGCGCGATGCAGAAGCAGCCGCAGCAGCCGGCGGATCGCGGCGTCATCATCGACGACGGCGACGGTAAAGGATGACATTGCCGGACAGATCGGCGCAACGACCATGCCACGGGACGAGGCTCAGGGGCACATGGGCTCAGGGGCGCATGGGGGCTACGCCTATGAGCCTATGCGCCTATGAGCCTATGCGCTCCACGGGGAGGAGGCTCACGGGCTCATAGGCTCAGGGGCGCCTAGGGGGCCCCCATGAAGCCTGTGAGCCTATGCGCCCATGAGCCTATGAGCCTATGAGCCTATGTGTGCCCATCTCAATTCGCATCGAAATATCGAGCGCTTTCACCGAGTGCGTGAGCGCACCGATGGAGATGCGGTCGACGCCGGTCTCCGCCACTTCACGCACGTTGGCGAGCGTAATCCCTCCCGACGCTTCGAGTTGCACGCGGCTGGCGGCGCGCTCGACCGCGGTGCGCATGTCGTCGTTCGACATGTTGTCGAGCAGGATGAAGTCCGGAGCGAGTGCGAGCGCTTCATCGAGCTCGACCAGATCGCGCACCTCGACCATCACCGGCTGCGGCATCTTTCGCGCACGCACGCGCTCGACCGCCGCGGTGATCGAGCCCGCGCGATCGACATGATTGTTCTTGATCAAAAACATGTCGTGCAGCCCGATGCGATGGTTGTCCCCGCCGCCCGCCCGCACCGCGTACTTGTCGAGCATCCGCAACCCGGGCGCGGTCTTCCGCGTGTCGTAAATCTTCGCGCGCGTCCCGCGGACCGCATCGACATACGCGCGCGTCGCCGTCGCAATCCCCGACGCGCGCTGCATCAGATTCAACGCCGTGCGCTCGCCGGAAAGCAACGCGATCACCGACGCGCGAACGTGCGCGACGATGTCGCCGCTCTCCACCACGTCGCCGTCTTTCTTCTCGATGTCGATCTCAGCCGTTTCATCGAGCATGCGAAACACGGTCTCGATCAGGTCGAGCCCGGCAATCACGCCGTGCGCCTTGACCAGAAAGTGCGCCTCGCCCCGATCGCTGCGATCGAAGATCGCCTCGCTCGTGATGTCCGGCAGGTCTTCTTCAAATGCGCGTCGAACGATTTCCTCGAACATCCGTCTCTCTTTCGGCGCCTTCTTCCCGCGCCCGCACCCGTGCCCGCTCCCGCGCCCGGGGCGGGCGGAAGCAAGCACCCGAAATTCTGCCACGCACGTACCCGTTTTCGAATGCGGCTCGTTGACAAATTGGGGGCGTACCGGCTTCGACGGGGACTCGTCGGGGTCGTGGTTGCATGCCGAGCTCGATCAACTCGTAAACCTGATCGAAAAACACAAACGCGAACACTGATTTCGCTCTCGCGGCTTAATTAACCACGAGCGCTCGCCCACCGCCCGCTCACGGCGATGGGACCGAGCGTCATGATGTGAGCTGGTGCCACGCGTAACGCCTACGCGCGCGGCACGAGATCAAGAGGCTGGTCCGCGTCCGGTTCCCGCTCTCCGGACAAGGCGTGGACGAGATTAAACGGAGAGAAACGCATGTAGGAGCCACACCACCACAGTTTTCGGACGCGGGTTCGACTCCCGCCGCCTCCACCAACGAAAGTGCTTTTACTTCATTGACTTACGGTCATCGGCTTGGCCGCGTACTGCCCAAGAGTGGACAATCTGTCGGCCGCCACGGCACTCCGGTTCAACGGGCCGTCGTTCATGCTCGCAGGGACCACAGCGTAAAGGTGCCGCGAAAGCCCTTCATCGCTTCACCAGCGTGGCGCTTCCACTTGAGCCCTTGATGTCGCTCTGCGCGGAGAGCATGAATATCTTCGTGCGCCCTGTCGCTCAGCCACACGTTAGCGCCTTTCGCCGCCCCGACAACGCGCGCCGCAAAGTTAACTGTCCCTCCGAACACGTCATCCTCTTCGATTTGCATCGCACCCACATGGATCCCGGCTCGAACCTGAATTTGCCGATCCCCTGGCGCTTCTTGAAGAGCAAGCGAAAAGTCCAGTGCCTCCTCCACACGACGAAACGCGACCATGAAACTGTCGCCAATCGTCTTTATCTCCCGTCCGCGATACTGCGCCAAGAGCTTACGGGCTTGTGCGAAATGACTGCGTCGCACCACATTCATCCGCTCGCTTCCGATTCGATTCTCCAAAGCCGTGGAACCCACTACGTCTGTAAAGACGATGGCCAGCATGGCACGCGCGTCACCAGCCCAGCCGACAAAGCTTTCAGTGTGCGTTTCGCCGCTTGCGGATACAATCAGGGCGTCAAAATCACGCTGACGGTCAGCAGACCTATCCATGACCGCCACTTGCGACGGGTACTTCGCACCGAGCCGCTCTTCGGGCTCGACGATCGCCACCTTTGAACCACAGGGGCACTCGAACTCTCGCTTGCCTTTCTCGCGCAGAATCTTCACGTATCGCTCTGGCACTGGCGACGCACACTCCACGCAAATAAAGTAGCGCGTCAGATCGATGGACCCATCAATCGCACGGCGCCGCAAGTGCGAATGGACGTAGTCTTCGAAATGGAAACGGGTTTGTTCGCTGGCCTCCGAGTCGAAGAAAAGAAGCACTTGGCCATGACCCTCGTCAGCAAACTCTCGCACAAAGATTCCACAACCTCCGCCAGCCGTCGCGCTAAAGACAGCGGCATTGCGCCACATTTTGGTGCGATCGGTAGCAAACAGGCCGCTGTGACTAAGCCTTACCGCAAGCGTCGAGTAGATGCTCTGTACTGGCCCATCGAACGAAATTACAACCGCCGTTCCTTCTGGTTCTGGCGCCGCGGAGTAGTCGCGGTTAAACTGTGACGGAAATACCAGATATCGACCGTTGTCGGCGTTCTCTCTTAGTGCAAGATCATGCTTGACGAGTTCCTCGACGGTGGCATGAAGCAATAGTTGCTCTTGGCCCCTGTCCGCAATCTTCTGCTCGTTTGGCACGAAGAATCGTCCACCGAGTGCGTCATCCTCTGAGATCGAGCCGAATCCATCAGGCTCGTTCTTCGCGTGATTGACGATCGCCGACGCGTAGGCATCGAGTAGTTCCGGCTGAAGCAGAACATATCCACCGAAGCTTAAACGTCGGATAAGGTCGCGATTTTCTAACCGGCCGATGCATGTCTCAAATTCGGCCCGCGTCGCATTATCGCGACCGAACTCGTCGTGAAGCTGCGATACAGCGGCGAGTAACCGTCCACTTTCCTTGATCCGCAACAGAAAGGCTTTGATTTCTGCAAACAGCCGTTCGGAGCTTACTACCGGCAGATATGGCCACGGAATTGCCGATTTGACGGCGGTACGAAGGTCGTCGATCTGCCATCCCTCTTTAGCACTTGTCTCGAAATAGCCATCGAAGCCGAACTCTACGCAGAACGCTTTGATGCGCGCTTTGCTGACGGACACGGCACCCCGATCAGTGCGCGCAGAAACTAAGAACTTCTTCATCGGTACCGACCGCGATCCACCGCGCGTATGAGCCAAGCGTAGCGCCCGCTCCCAGTGACGAACACCCGATAAGGGATCCGTTTCGCTGCGCGCGTCGAACACCACAAGCGCAACCGCAACCTCGTTCAAGTGCAACTGATGGATTATGCGGTATCCCGGCTGGCCGGCGAGGTCCCAGAGTAGCGTTTCGCGAGTTTGACGTCGATTAGGACCAATGGATGTTTCTTCCGAATCGAACGTCCACACGTGGCGCCCTGGCGTCGAATCGGTGGCTTCGAAGGGTTGGCCGTTTAGCACGAGGCTAAGACCGGATTTCCCCACACCGGTATCGCCTACGAGCACAACTTTGGCGTTCACATAATGGATTGCGGTGTCGCTCCGTTGCCCAAGCAGAACATCTGCGTCGAACTGCCAGAGACGTATAGCCCGCGCAGATGGGTTCGCGCCCCGAGACACGACCGAGGCAAGCAACGGTAACGTCGGATGGAACGCAAGCGAATGTTGCGAAACGTCAGCTGCGATAGGGGCGTCGAGAATGGCAGACGTTTCCCAGGTCTCACAATTCCAAACTCGGATTGTCGAGTCCAATGACCGCGAGGCCAAAAAGGCGCCGTCTGGCGAGAAGGCTAGCGCGTCGACCACGTCGGTGTGTCCTTCGAGCGCGCAGACCAACTCGCCCGTCATGGGATCCCTCACGTCGATTGCATTGCCAGGGGCGGAACTTGCGAAAAACTGACGATGCGGATGAAAGCATACCGCAAGCGTGTCGTTGCGCGAGTCATCCGTGAACCGAGATTCGTGAAGACACTTTCCCGTGGCAACGTTCCATGACCGTACGGCCTTGTCGCCGCAGGTCGCCACGATTTCAGCCGCTGCATGAAATGCGACTCCTCTGGCCCACCGCGCATGGTCTAGAGATCTGATTAACTGGTATCCGGGCACGCTCCAGACGCGCACATTAGATCCGCCCCAAGTGCTCAGTAAGCGACCATCGACGCTATAGGCGACTTGCCAAATCGGGCCTTGGAGGATCTTTTCTGTCTCACCGGTCGCTACGTCGATGACTTGAGCGTGGTGCTGCTGGCTTCCGCACGCCAGCAGTTGACCATCAGGATGAAACGCGAGTGAAAAGACCTCTCGGTGATTACCAAGCACCCGAAGCGGTCGTCCCGTCGCGAGATCCCAGATCTTCAACGGGCCATCCGTGGAAGAGGTCACGAGAGTATGGCTTCGAGGATCGAATGCGAAGGAACAAATGGAATCGGTGTCGTCAAGCGTTTGCAGTAGCTCGAAACTGGACGGAGGTCTCTGGTGGTCGGTACTACTTGGTGCCATACATCCATGAAAGGGTAAAGGCGGCGCGTTGTCAATGAGCGAACGCTTGTGAGCTTTCAAAAGTGTGCGGATTTGGTTCGAGTTGCCTCATAACTCCGATGCGACGCGGTCGTGCGGTTCGCCCGCGTACTCAATACGTACTGCGGATAGGATTCTTCAGCGGTTCGGGCAGGTTTAGCGGTATAGTGTTTTATACCTTACTGAAACTAAAAGAGTACGGATAGGTTCGACTCCCGCCGCCTCCACCACCAACCACGCGAACCTAAAAGTACGGAGCAACGTTCGCGGCGATGGTCCGCATCTCTTCATCGGTCAAAGGCACCGTCGTGCGGAAGGTCAGCCACTCCTGCCGCGCGTACGGCGGTCCGAGGTCGCTGCCGTAGAGCACGCGTTTCACACCGACTTGGCGAATGCGGGCGGCGAAGCGCTTCAGCTCGTCCTCCGGCTGCTCGTCGGCGACCGTGGCGACGTCGAAGTAGAGGTTCTTGGTGCGCGGATCCCCCTTCTGGATCGCGTCGGCGAACACGGCGAGGGCGGAATCGGTGTAACCCGGTCCGCCGCCGGCGAAGTGCGCGATCTGCACGACGATGTCCGGCGCCTCGGGGAGCAGCTGTTCGAGAAACACCCGCGAGTGCTCGGCGCCGTAGGTGGGGTCGATCGTCCACAAATGCGCCACGATCGGCATCCGCAGCCGGTTCGCGGCACGGAAGAACTCCTTCATCGTCGCCACGTGCTGCGGGTTCTTCAGATCGATCTGCGAGTTGCCGAAGTGCAGCTTCACCCCCTTGAAACGGCCGCTCTTTGCGCAGCGTTCGAGCTCGCCGAGGGCGTAGTCCTTCAGCGGATTCACGCTCATGAACGCGATGAGGCGGCCGGGGTAGCGCGCCGCCTGCTCCGCGTTCCAGTCGTTCTCCGCGCGCACTTTCTCGAGCTCGTTCTCGACGTTCTCGTGGAACGGGCTGCCGAACCAGTACGCGGCCGAGAGCACCGCCGCGCGCCGGATGCCGGCGGCGTCGAGATTCTCGATCAATTGATCGGCGTTGTACTCTGTGCGGACCGTCGGGCCGGGGAAGACCGGCGACTCCGCGGCGATGCGCCACTTTCCGTCGCCGCCTTTGCGCAACGACATCTGCACCTCGCCGAAATACTTCTCGGGGCGTGTGAAGTAGCCGGCGAGATAGCCGGTCGCCCCGTCGAGGTGGACCGCCACCGGCGTCACGGTGTACGGCCGCGCGAAGCGGCCGCCGAGAAAGTCGGCGACGTCTGCGCGGCCCTTGATCCAGTTGTGATCGTCGAGCGTGTAGACGACACTGTCCTCGGTGAAGAGATCCTGGAGCGCCTTCTTATCGTTCCAATGCGCGGCACGGTCGGCCAGAAGCTGCGCGATCGCCGGCGGCACGTCCACCGCCGCCAGCGGATGTTCCCCGCCGAGCTTCGCCGCTTCGGCACTGAGGAGATGCTGATGATGGTCCGCCGCCGGCGCCACGCTGCACGACGGCGCGGCCCCGGAGGATGCACAGGCGACGGCAAAGAGAAGGGGTGCGAGAACGGCGAGCAGGCGATTCATCCGCGTATTGTACGACGAGCTTCGTACTCGACCTTGGCTCCTTTGATGAGCAGCCAGAAGCCGAGACCGAATTCGTAGACGCCCAACGGCGCGATCGATCCGCAGTGGCTGCTCCGTTTCGCCGGGATGCCGCTCTCCAACTACCGCGGCTTAAATTAACCACGAGCGCTCGCCCACCGCCCGCTCACGGCGATGGGACCGAGTGTCATGATGTGAGCTGGTGCCGCGCGTAACGCCTACGCGCGCGTCACGAGATCAAGAGGCTGGTCCGCGTCCGGTTCCCGCTCTCCGGACAAGGCGTGGACGAGATTTAACGGAGAGAAACGCATGTAGGAGCCACACCACCACAGTTTTCGGACGCGGGTTCGACTCCCGCCGCCTCCACCAAATCAGATTCCAGCACGATCCAAAGACAGCCGCGAAACTTACTCAGAGTAAGGCTTTGCGGCTCTTTTTGTGTCTACTGGCGTCCGGTGACATGCATTGAGATCCGGGGACGCGAAATGGAATGCTCTCGCGCGGACCGCGATCGATCTCGGCGCTCGCATCGCGCGGCTACAGGGCATAGAAACGGAGAAGGCGATCGAGGTGCGATTGCCGGAGCGATACCGCGCATGGATCGATGACGACGGGTCATTCGGGGCGTTCACGCCTGCGCGACACGGCTCGGTTCTCGGGCACCTTCATGACATGGTCTCCGTCCAAGTACCGGGCGTCCGGAACATGCAAGAAATGCTCTTTGGGCCTCTACCCCTGGTCGAGCCCAAGCTGATCGCTATACTGACCGAATGACTTCCATGCAACCGCTGCTGCGGTGGGCCGGGAGCAAGCGAAAGCTTCTCCCTGAGTTGGCACGCTACTGGTCGCCTGGTTTCTCGCGCTACGTAGAACCATTCGCGGGATCTGCATGCCTCTTCTTCCGCCTCGCTCCGGAACGAGCACTGATCGGAGACATCAACGAGGAACTCGTTCATGTTTACAAACAGGTGAAAAAGGACTCCGCATCGATCGGGAAGGCACTCCGTCGCATGAAGATCGGACGCGACGAATACCTCGCGGTTCGATCTCGTAACCCCGCTTTGCTTTCGCCTCCCGTGCGCGCTGCTCGCTTCATCTATTTGAATCGTTTCTGCTTCAACGGCCTCTGGCGAACCAACCAGCAGGGTCGCTTCAACGTTCCGTACGGCGGTCGAAAGTGCGGTCAGCTTCCCACGGAAAGCCAACTCCAGGCGGTCGCCCGCCGGTTGAAAAGTACACGACTGGTCGCTGGAGACTTCGAAACCGTTCTCCGGCAGACGAAAGCGGGAGACTTTGTCTACATGGACCCGCCATTTCGGGTGACGGCTCGGCGCGTCTTTACTCAATACGATCGAAACGCCTTTAGTCACTCGGACCTTCTGCGGCTGCGGACGTGGATGGAACGTCTCGACGCACGCCGGATCACCTTCTTGGTGAGCTATGCGGAGAGCGATGAGTCAGCGTTCTTGAGCGAGGGTTTCGCAACCCGCAAATTATCGGTGCGACGGAACATTGCCGGGTTCACCGCGCGCCGTCGCGCATTCAGCGAGGTTCTCATCTCCAACATAAACCTCGGAGGAGATTCTCCGTGCTGACAGCGAAGTCGGATCGTCATGGACAGAGTACCTTCATACCGCGCGGAAAGCTCTTGCACCTCCGGCCAAGTCAACTCAAACCAAACCCGCAGAACCCCCGTCGGCTTTTCGATCCTGATCCGCTGAGTGACCTAAAGGAGAACATTCGCGTTCACGGGGTTCTTGTCCCCATCACTGTCTACCAACTTAAGGGACAAGAGAAGTACGCCATTCTGGACGGCGAGCGGCGACTCAGGTGCTGCGTTGAGCTGGAAGAAGAAGGCAAGCAGGTAACGATCCCGGCGAACGTTGTCGAACAACCTGACAAAGTCGCGGGTCTTCTCTACATGTTCTCGATCCACAACTTTCGAGAGCAATGGGAACTGATGCCCGTCGCGTACAGCCTTCGAGTTGTCATGAAGGAACTGGGCGAAGAGAACCCGCTTAAGTTGTCCAAATTGACGGGGCTGAGTGTCAAGCAGATCGAACGATGCAAGATCCTCCTGAACTTCCCGGACAAGTTCCAGCAGATGTCCCTGGAGGTCGACCCCTCCGAGCGAATTCCCGCGAACTTCTGGATCGAGTTGCACCCAGTGTTGGAGCTAACGCAGAAGCACCTGCCGGACGTTTACGAGCAATTCGGTAGGGATGGGGTTACCGAGAAATTCGTCGAGAAGTACAGAGAGGGAGCAATCAAGAGTGTAATCCACTTCCGACGCATTTCTGAAGCCTTCGAGGTAAACGAGGAAGACCGATCAGGCCTTGTGAAGGCTTTGCGTCGCTATGTGAACGAACCCGCCCTTGAGACTCGCTCTGCGTTCGACGCCTTTCTTGCGGATAGGAAGGGCCGAACTCAAACAGCTATCCGAGCGTGCGACACATTCGTCACACAGCTTGAGAAATCTCGCGTAGTTCACACTAGCGAGGATCGCGAGTCCCTGATCGAGCATCTTCGCGACGTTCAGCGCTATGTATCCGATCTTCTCGATCGGCTCGAAGGTGGCGACGCTCCGAGAAGCTCGGAGAGCAAGCCCTAAATGCTCGATCTCCTGCGCGCCTACTTTCGGGCGATGCACGAGTTCCGCGACTATTCACCAAAGAAGGTGAGCACGGGCAGCGTTTCTGAATGGCTAGACCCCTGGGGGAAAGGCGACCGCGCGCTGATTCTGAAGCTCCTCCGTCACGTCAAATATGTTACGGCGTCGCAGTTTCGACACGCTCTGATTTCACAGAACAAGGCTTTGCTCGATCACCTTCGTCGGTCGGAGGTGCCCGCAAAGAAGGTGATCTACGTGTCAATCCACGACGCGGGCAGCAGCAGCCCGGCGGTCCTGAATGAGCTTCGTGATCGCGCGCAACTGGTCCAGCGAGGGTGCAGCTTCGTGGATGGACACAACATCGAAGGCATTTCTCGGACTACGGAGAAACTAGAGGACGGCGCGATCGTGTATGTCGACGACTTTCTTGCATCCGGTAACCAACTGCTGGGCGAGCGAAACCGCATCGCCGAGTACATCATCGGGAGTTTTTCGGAGTTCGCACTAGCCGTTTGCGTTTGCGAGGAAGCGGTCGCGAGCCTAGGGAGAGTCGGAGTCGAGACCCGATCGCAGTACGTTCACAGCCGAGCAGAAAGGCCACTGCATGATTGCTCAACCATCCTCGGGGCCGACGAAAAGGCGCGATTGATCGAGATATGTACGCAAATTGATAAGCGTGCACCCCTAGGTTACGAAGCGATGGCTACGATGTACATCCTGCATCGCAATGCTCCTAACACCGTTCCCCGCGTCTTACGTGGAAGCACGCGGCAATCGCCGCGTATTGGGCTTTTCCCTCGATCAGACGACCTACCTGTCGACAATTAGGCAACCTGCGTTCAGTTTGAGCTGGCACCGCGTGGGGTACGTTCCGGGCGTGTTCCTCGTTGTCGGACAAAATCTCTGATCCAGCAATACATTAGCTCGCTCTTCGACTCCTGCCGCCTTCACCAATCGTCGCTTGCTAACCCAGAGTTTCGTGTTCCCCATCGATGGGATGGAATTGACCGAAGCGGAGTTCAACAGGGGCGTTGCCTCCGTCAGAGCGTCCTCATCCCGAATAGCCTTTAATAAACGCGCGAGATCCCAGCGCAAGGGATCCGGGCGGCGCGCGACAACGATCCCCCACGCGTTCGTCGGGGCGCAATCGTAACCGGCGCATTGGCCGGAATACGGTCTCGCTGAGTGGGAAACAACTCTCAGTCGGAGGACCAGAGTTGAAGCGCGGCGAGATCAACTATCTCGCCCACCCGTGCTTTAAACCGCGCGAGGATGCGTTCTACGATCTCGTGATCGGCGTGGCGGAAGGCCGCGTCAGCAAAGCGGCCATCACCGTTTTTCTCGAGAAGCACTCTCGATCGGCCTAAACCGCGAGCGTTTGGCAGAAGGCGCGGCGCCGTCCCGGTAGGTAATGGAAGAGAAACGATGGCGTGACCGTCGTGCACCGGCGCGGAAGGCAGAAGGCAGAAGGCAGAATTGAGAATCACGTCCCAACCCACCTTGGTGGGCGGGTTTCTCAATTCTGCCTTCTGCCTTCTGCCTTCCGGTGCCGTGCCGCGTAGAGAAAAGCTCTGCCGGCGAAGAGAAAGCTTTACCGTCAGAGCAAAAAGCTTTGCCCGCGATCAGGCTTCTTGCGAGCCCGCTGTTCGTCCGTACGTCGACGCCGAGGACGCGTCAGCTGCTACGCGGTGGGTCACTCCGGCCACTGCAACGCCTCCGATTCCTCGGCTATCGAGCCCCAATCAAATCGACAGGCCGGGTCGCCTTCCAGTATTTGTTGTTCGAGGCGGGGGCGCTTCGCCGGGGCGCCAGAGCTTGGCCGTGATCGTTCAGCCCCTCATGGGCGCTCCAGAGCAGGCTGCGCCTCCACCTTCGCTCCCTTGATCAACAGCCACAACATGATCCACACCTCGCCCAACTCGGGGATCAGCGCCCACTTGTTCAATACGCTCACATACGGCAGGCCTAACAATGCGGTCGTGCTGATGAGGAGGTAGGGGACGGCGTTGATCACGAGCAGGATGCCGAGGATTCTGGGGAGGAAGCGCGAGCGCATCACCAGAAGGCCGAAGGGGATGAGCCAGAGGCCCCAGAAGATCTGGACGACGAGCAAGCCCTGACCGTGGAGATGGAGAAAGAAGAGGGCGAGGGCTTCGCGCTGGGGTTGATTGAAGACGGTGAGGAAGCCGGTGCTGCCGCGCAGGAGTGTGAGGGCGGCGATTTCGCTGATGACATTCAGATACGAGATCGGCGCGGAGACGACGGCACCGAGGATGACCATGAGTGCGGCCTGCATCCTGTTGACGTTGTTGAGAAGGCGATAGAGAGTCATCACCAGAAAGATTGCCGTGGTCGCTGTCATCAGCTCGCAGAGGATGCCGAGGCGGAACATCGATTGAGCGGCGAGGATTTTCTGCGCGGTGACGGCGGGGTTGTTTTTCACAATGAAGGTGGCGGGAACGTAGAGAAGGCTGAACGGCGCGGTCACGCCGACAAGGACGTACAGCGCGGCGGCGAGACGAGCGGTTCTATTCGTTGGTTGCATGACGCACTCCTTTGATGAGCAGCCAGAAGCCGAGGCCGAATTCGTAGACGCCCATCGGCATCATGTAGACCATGCCGATGCGCGACGACAGGTGCGGGAAGGCGATGAAGGTCAATTCGGCGAGCGCCATGAGCGTTGAGGCGAAGATGCCCCACCAGGCGATCGCGCGAGGGATGTAGCGCGAGCGGAGCCATAAGTAGCTGAAGATCAGTGAGCCGATGCCGAGGAAGAAGAAGCCGATGCGGAATGTGTCGCCGTAGAGGCCGAGGAATTTCGAGGCGAGATTGGGGTCATTGAGAACGCGCAATGCGGCGAATTCGTGCGTGGTCGCCATGGCGAGGACGATGTTCTCGACGAGGCGCCAGAATGCGGCGAGCAAGGCGAGGTTCGCATTGACGGGTTTGAGTACGACATAGAGCGCGAGGACGAGCATGACGACGCAGGCGATCGTGACCAGTTCGCTGACCATACCAAGGCGGAAGAGTCGCTCCGTCGCGGCGATATTTTTCGCGGTCTGTACTGCATCGCCGCGCACGATGGCTTGTGTGCGCGCATAGAACGCGAAAATTGCCGTCGCGTTCGTAAAGAGGTAGAGGAATCCCGCGAGCCGCGCGATCATGCGGCGATCGCCTGTTCGTGCACGGCGGACGGCGTTTGCTCCGGCTGCCGCGGCTTGCGATTGCGCATCCGAATCCGCCAAAAGATCATTGCGCCGAGGAGGAAAATGTGCGGCGCGAAGATGAACGGCGAGTGTTTCCATGCCGCGGAGAAGAGCCTGGCCTGGCCGGGATAGAGCGACAACGTCGTAATGAGCAGCGCGAGGCACATGCGCGAGAGGTGGCGCGCGATGCGGCGCGTGCCGGCGACGCCGCCGCGCGCGAGCAGGCGGACGTCGAAGACAGCGTGGAGCAGCGCAATGGTGCCGAAAATGAAATACGGCGGCGCCGGTATGCGGTCGAGCCGGCCCGTCCTGCTGCCCGCGGCCTCGAATCCGAACCACAGTCCGCCGAAGGCAACGACTGTGACGAAAAGCAATGCGGCGTAATCGAATGACGTCACCCGCGCCTCGCGATGCCGCGCGGTCCACCATGCGGTCAGCACGAGATAGAACGTGAGCATGCCGGCCGCGGTGTTGACCGAATTCGGCCGGAAATACGTGGCAAGGAACGCCGCGCTGAGCGTCATGCCCGTCATCGACACGAAGAACACTGTCCCGGCCGCATTGTGGAGTCCGGAGCCTTTGCGGAAGAACATCGCCAGGTATCCGGAGATCAGTCCGAGGACGGCGCCGCAGATGTGAGTCATCAACAGGATGGTCATGGCCGTGATCTCCGAAGAATGAGGTAACCGGCAAGCACACAATGGATGGCGAACAGTGCGAGCGCGAGCCGCGAAATGTCCGTACGCAGCGAAAGGATGGAAAGCGCCAGCGAGCGCAGCGGCTCCGTGAAAAGGCTCAGGTAGTGGGCGCCTTTGAGCACGATCACCACGGCGAGTTGGAAGACTCCGCCGATCGCGCCAATGGCGAATGCGAGGAGGCTGAACGACATCGCAGTCAGCGCGAGTTTTCGCACCGAAGCTGCGAACAGGTCGTAAACGAGGACTGTAGACGCGGCGTAACAGGCAATTGCCAGGAAATCGGCGGCGAGGAAATACGCCGCGAAAGCCGCCGCCATGGCCAACAGGAGCCACAAAATGCGCGGCGGCCCGAAACGCGGCGACGACTGTGCAACCGGTTGTACGGCGAAGGCGGCGGTCATGATGAGGTCTCCGTTAGATCGGCTCGCGATTGCGGCGCAGCCGTATTGCCGCGATCAGAAATCCCGCGGCGAAAATCAGTCCGATCCATAGGCCGGGTGTCGTCAGGAACGTGCCCGGTGTGAGTTGTGACAACGAGTCGATGTGCCCGTCCTTACCGGCCACGAATGCCCGCTTCAGGTGCCCCATGAAGCGGTAACCCAGCATGTTTGCGAACAGCTGCGTATTGAAGGCGAGTTTCTCGAGGATGCAGACGGCGAGAAGTGGCAGCACCGCCCACAAGAATGTCGCGCGTTTGGCCCACGCGGAGACCGCCAGAAGCCAGCCGTACATCGGCGCATGCCACAACGCGAGGGCGATGAGGCCATAGAACAGAATCACGGAATTCGAGAGAAGGTGAACGCGCGACCAGGTCGTGGCACCGAGTCCGCTCGGCGCCAGAACGGCGGTACTCATCAGCACCATCACGAATTGCGTGACGATCACCACAATGAACGTAATCGCCGGCAGAATGACGAGCGGAATGCTCGCCTTCGCGATCACGGCCGTATGATCGGAAACGGGCAGCGATTTCCAGAAGAGAATGCTGCGGTCGCGCCGCTCGCCGTACAGCGTATCGAGGCAATAGAAGATCCCGATGATGATGCCGGTCATCAGCAACACCATCGCGGCGACGTCGTACGGCACCTGAATCGCGGCGCGCTGGTGCGCGGGGTCGAGGAGCAGCACGGCGCGCCGGCGCTGCGGCATGCCGATCGTGCTGATGGCGAAGCCGAACAGGACGACTGCCGCGACGGCCACCGGCGCGATGTAGATCGAGCGGTTTTCCCACAATTCACGCCGGACGGACCAGTACAGAGGACGGGTCTCGTTCATGCCGCCACCCCCTGCGCCGTCTCATTGCCGATCACCGCGACGAACAGATCGGCAATGCTCGGCGTGCGCACGTCGCCCAATGCCGCGAGTTGCTGCCGCTCGATGCCGTCGAACAGCAGGATGCTGCGTCCGAATACCTGCCGCTCGTAAATCGGCCGTAACGCGCGCGCGGCGGCGACGTTGTCGGGGTTCACCATCACCTCGACATACCGCTCCTCGAATGTCTCCATGCTGCAATCCAGCACGAAGCGTCCGCGATGGATGAACTTGAAATCGGTCAGGACGTCCTGGATCTCTTCGACCTGATGCGTCGTGATGATGATGGTGCGGCTGTGGTCGAAGTAATCATTGAGGAGCGAGTCGTAGAACTGTTTGCGATAGAGGATGTCGAGGCCGATCGTCGGCTCGTCGAGGACGAGCAATTTCACGTCGATGGCCATCACCAGCGCGAGGTGAAGCTGCGTGACCATCCCCTTCGACAATTCGCGCACCCGGCTGGTCCACTTGATATTCGTCTTCGCGAGAAATGCCTCGGCTTTGGCACGGTCGAATTTCGGATGCACGCCTTCGACGAATTCGAGCAATTGCGCGACGCGAATCCATCGCGGCAGTACGGCGACGTCCGCGATGAACGCGACGTCGCGCACGAGCAGGTCGCGCTCGCTCCACGGATCGCGGCCCAGCACGCGCAATTGGCCTTCATACGGCGTCAGGCCGAGGATGGCATTGAGCGCGGTCGTCTTGCCGGCGCCGTTGGGACCGATCAGCCCGAGAATGCGGCCTTCTTCGACGGTGAGATCGATGCCGTCCAGCGCGATCGTCGAGCCGAACGCCTTGCGCAGACCGCGTGCTTCTATGCAGGCCATGTCAGCGTTTCTCCTCTCCGCCATCCGGCGCTTCGGCGGCTTTCAACAGCTCGTCCGGTGTCAGGCCGAGCCGGCGAATCGTGGCGTGCACGCGCGGCCAGTGCTCGGCCAGAAACTTCTCGCGCTCGGCCTGCAGCAAGAGGTCGCGCGCACCGGCGTTGATGAACATGCCGCGGCCGCGGCGCGTCTCGACGAGCTCCTCGTCGGCGAGCCCCTGGTAGGCCTTGAGGACCGTGATGGGGTTCAGCCGGTACTCGGCTGCGACGTTCCGCACCGAGGGCAGCGGGTCGCCTTCGTTGAGGACGCCGTCCAGGATCAGCGCCACGACGCGGTCGCGAAGCTGTCGGTAGATCGGCTGGCTGTCGTTCCATTCGCGGTCCATCTCTTGGTTGATACGTCGCTCTGGTGATATAGTTAACTACAACACCTAAGCAGACGTCAAGAGAAATTCACGAATGGACACACGCCGGATGACATCGACCCCTCTCGGCGGTGTCAATTTGACATCGGCAGTGTCAATTTGAAAGCGGCGGTGTCAATTTGAAAGCGGCGATGTCAATTTGAAAGCGGCGATGTCAATTTGAAAGCCGCGGTGTCAATTTGAAAGCGGCGGTGTCAATTTGACATCGGCGAATTCATCGATCCTTTCCGCGAAGTCAATTTGACTTCGGCGAATTGATCGATCCTTTCCGCGAAGTCAATTTGACATCGGCGAATGCATCGATCCTTTCCGCGAAGTCAATTTGAGTTCGGCGAATGCATCGATCCTTTCGGCGAAGTCAATTTGAGTTCAGCGAATGCATCGATCCATTCCGCGAAGTCAATTTGAGTTCGGCGAAGTCATCGTTGGATCGGCGATGCCGTCGAACCATCCGCGCTCAAACAGTCAGGTTTTACGGACACTCGGCCAGTCCCGCCATCGGCAATGCGAACATGCGGAACGCGGCGATGAGGTTTTTCTTCGTGTCGGCGAAGGAGATTCCCTTGCCGTCGTCGCTGTCGCTCATGTCGACGGCTTTGGCTGCACCGCAGACGGAGATCGGCTCGACGCGGGCGTTCGGGTTGATCGCCTTCATCATCGTCTCGTCGCCGTAGAGCGGGCGTCCCGCCACGGCGACCGCGAGGACGTCGTCGTGCGCGGCGTAGATGAGCGCCTGATACGGATCGCGCGCCGAGGCGCGGACGATGACGTAGTCGGCGGCGAGTCCTTTCGCGAGCCGGCCGGTTTTGCTGTCGAGACGCGCGAGCTTCGCGGGATTCGTCGTCGCCATCTGCACGAGCTCTTTGTTCGTGAACACGGGAGGAAACTGCTGATCGTTCCAGATGGCGGCGTAGCGCATTTCCTCGAGCATGCCGTTGCTGCCGGACGGCGACCAGTCGGGCGCGATCGCGAGCGTCACGTATTTCTTGGCGGACGCGACGTCGGCGGTCGCGCCGTACAGCTCGATGTTGCTGCGCGGCGACCAGACGAAGCCGACGCCGTTCTTGCCGAGCTCCGCGAAGTCTTTGTCCTTGAGCGGAACGCCGTGAATGATGATGAAGCCTTTGGTGAGGAAGCCGTGCGCGCGTGCCATGCGCAGCTCGCGCGCGGCGCTGGCGTCGACGCCTTCGCAAAGATGCGCGATGACGGGCTTGTCGGCGGCCAGCGCGTCGCGCACGCTCTTCTCGTCGCTCTCTTTCAGCTCGAGCGGAAAAACGCGGTATTGCAGCGGCTCTTTGGCCGCTTCGGTGCCGAAGAAGCCGGAGTAGTAATCGAGATTGCGCGCGAGTCCTTTCGTGCAAACGAGCGGAAGGCTGCCGACCGTGCTCGTCGCGCCCCACACCAGCGCCTTCACCTCGGCGAAGCGCTCGAGATCGCATCCGGCGTCGCGCAGCTTCGCCTGATAGCCGCTCAGTCGGGCGGCGTAGCTGTCCGTCGCCTGCCACTCGTAGCGGTTCCTGGTGAGCGTGCCGGCGGACCAGCGCGGAAACGCGTTCCACGTCAGGTGATTGTGGAGATCGATGAGGCCCGGATAGATGAAGCCGTGCGTCTCGACGATGTTGACATTGTCCGGCACGGTCACGTTCGCGCCCGCGTCTTCGATGACGCCGTCTTTCACGAGCACGACACCGTTCTCGATCACCTCGTCGGGCGTGATGAGCGTGCCGCGCAGCGCGTACGTCTGTCCCAGGGCAGCCGGGGCAAGGAAAAGAATGGCGAGCAAGGATCGCATGCGAGCTCCTCTCAGAAACATCGGCCATTGTCGCCGATCCGCAGTGGAGCGGCGGCCGCTTCGGCCGCCGTTTTTCGCGAGAGCCCGGCGCCCGAAGCGGGCGCCGCTCCACCGAGAGACGGTGAGGAAATCCCCGTCATCCTGAGTCGGCGAAGCGCGACGAAGGATCTCAAAATACGAAGAGCCTGCAAATTTTTTGGGGATCCGTGTCGATCCGGCGTCTCCCCGTTCGACGTGTCAGTGGAAGGAGAAAAAACGATGAACACGAAGCTCACTCTTCAGCGCATCGGGGCCGTTTTGGCGGGCCTCCTGGCGATCTTCGTCCTCACGACCGCCGTCGACATCGTTCTGCACGCCACGGGCGTCTATCCGCCGTGGAGCGAGCCAATCGGCGACGGTCTCTCCGCGCTCGCCACCGCGTACCGCATTGTCATCTCGGTCGCCGGGTGCTATATCGCCGCGCGGCTCGCGCCGGACAATCCAATGCGACACGCGCTCGTCCTCGGCGGGATCGGCGTCGCGCTCAGTCTTGCCGGAGCGATCGCCACCTGGAACGCGAGACTCGGACCTCAGTGGTATCCGCTTGCGCTCGTCGCCGTCGCGCTTCCCTGCGCGTGGGCCGGCGGGCTGCTCAACGTCATCGAACAACACGTCAACGCTTTCTGAAGCACGAGAAAAGAAAAGGAGAAACGAAAATGCGAGTCATGGTTCTGGTCAAAGCCGATGAGAATTCCGAGAAGGGCGTCATGCCGAGCGAGCAGCTTCTTCGCGACATGGGCAACTTCAACGAGCAGCTCGTGAAGGCGGGCATCATGCTGGCCGGCGAGGGTCTGCGCCCGTCGTCGAACGGCAAGCGCGTCCGGTTCGAAGGAACGAAGCGCACCGTCATCGACGGGCCGTTCGCCGAGACGAAAGAGCTCGTCGCCGGCTTCTGGCTGTGGCAGGTGAAGTCGATGGACGAGGCAATCGAGTGGCTGAAGAAGGCGCCGTTCGGCGGCGGAACGGAGATCGAAGTCCGTCCGGTGTTCGAGGCGGAAGACTTCGGCGCGGAATTCACGCCGGAGATGCGCGAGCAGGAAGAGCGGCTGCGCAAGGAGATCGAGTCGCGCAATCAGTAACGCGCACTTGCCACCGGACGCCCTCTTGCCACTGATCGAAGGATGATGTGTGATCGGCAGCCGTGACGGCTGCCGATTCCATTCATCGGACGATCGACGCGGTGTGGCGGATGGAGTCGCCGAAGCTGATCGGCGGACTCACACGCATCGTGCGCGACGTCGGCGTGGCCGAGGATCTCGCGCAGGACGCGCTCGTCGCCGCGCTGCAGCAGTGGCCGGATGCAGGAGTTCCCGACAATCCCGGAGCGTGGCTCATGGCGACGGCGAAACATCGAGCGATCGACTTGCTGCGGCGGCACGCGCTGTTCGAGCGGAAGCACGAAGAGCTCGGACGCGATCTCGAAAAGCAGCTCGGGGAAAGTGATCTCGTCGACGCGCTCGACAACGCGATCGAAGACGATCTGCTGCGACTCATGTTCATTGCGTGTCATCCGATTCTCTCGACCGAGGCGCGCGCGGCGCTGACGCTGCGCCTGTTGGGCGGACTGACGACCAACGAGATCGCGCGCGCGTTTCTCACGGCCGAGGCGACGATCCAGCAGCGCATCGTGCGCGCGAAACGAACGCTGGCCGACGCGCGCGTGCCGTTCGAGGTGCCGCGCGGCAACGAGCTCGCGGCGCGACTCGCGTCCGTGCTCGAAGTCATCTATCTCATCTTCAATGAAGGCTATTCGGCGACGGCGGGCGAAGACTGGGTGCGTCCCGCGCTTTGTGAAGACGCGATGCGCCTCGGCCGCATTCTCGCGGAGCTGATGCCGCGGGAAGCGGAAGTGCACGGCCTCGTCGCGCTGATGGAGATTCACGCGTCGCGCTTCGCGGCGCGCACCGGACCGCGCGGCGAAGCGATCTCGCTCGTCGATCAGAATCGCGCGCGCTGGGATTGGGTCCTCGCGCGCCGCGGACTCGCTGCGCTCTCGCGCGCCGAAGCGCTGCGCGAGACGGCGGGCAAGTACGTGTTGCAGGCGTCGATCACCGCGTGTCATGCGCGCGCGCATCGCGTCGAAGAAACGGACTGGCAGCGCATCGCCGACTTGTACGAGCAGCTCGGCGAGCTCACGCCGTCACCGATCATCGACTTGAATCGCGCGGTCGCGATCGGAATGGCGCAGGGACCGGCAGCAGGACTCGCGATCGCCGACGCGCTCGCGCCGGAGCTCGAGAACTATCACCTGCTGCCGGCGGTGCGCGGCGACTTGCTGATGAAGCTCGGGCGGCTGGACGAAGCGCGCGCGGAGTTTCAACGCGCAGCGGACCTCACGCGCAACGCGCGTGAGCGGGAGTTTCTGTTGGACCGGGCGGCGACGTGCGGGCGTCCATCCTGACGGGTTAGGTTTCGCTCGATTTCGGGATTGACCCCGATGTGCGCGCGTCGGCAAGGTGAAAGCCGGCAACTGCAACTGATTTCCGTTTCCTGATTGCAACGAAAAGGCGTCCGCAAGGACGCCTTTTTTGTTGTCTCGTGCGATCCTTGCATCAGGTCGACGTCATGACTCGGTTCCTCGCCGTTCTCTCATTGCTGTTCGTCACGTCTGCATTTGCTCAGGAAATCGCGCTCGAGCAGGTCGCGAGCGGCTTGTCGCTGCCGGTGGCGATCACGCACGCCGGCGACACGCGTCTCTTCCTCACGCAGCAGCGCGGCACGGTCGTGATCTGGGACGGCACGCGCATCCTGCCGGCGCCGTTTCTCGACGTCACGAACCTCGTCCTCTGCTGCGACGAGCGCGGACTGCTCAGCGTCGCCTTCCATCCGAAGTACAAGGAGAACGGCTTCTTCTACGTCGACTACACCGAGACGGCAGGACCGGGAACCACCGTGATCGCGCGCTATCGCGTGTCGCCGATCGATCCGAATCGTGCCGACCCCGCGTCCGCGAAGGTCCTGCTGCGGATCGCGCAGCCCTTCGCGAACCATAACGGCGGCCAGTTGCAATTCGGACCGGACGGCTATCTGTACATTGGCATGGGCGACGGCGGATCGGCGGGCGATCCAGGAAATCGCGCGCAGAATCTTGCCGAGCGGTTAGGCAAAATATTGCGCATCGACGTCGACTCCGGCGATCCGTACGGGATCCCGCCGTCGAATCCGTTCGTGACCACGTCCGGTGCGCGGCCGGAGATCTGGGCGTACGGCCTGCGCAATCCGTGGCGATTCGCATTCGACCGCGCGACGAGCGACTTGTGGATCGCCGACGTGGGACAGGGCTCGTTCGAAGAGATCGACTTTCAGCCGTCAACGAGCATCGGCGGCGAGAACTACGGATGGCGAAGGTTGGAGGCAGGCCATTGCTTCAACCCGTCCAGCAACTGCGAAAACTTCACGAACGTGAAGCCGGTGATCGAGTACAGCCACACCGCCGGCGCGTGCTCCGTCACCGGCGGCTACGTCTACCGCGGCTCGCGCTACCAGCGGCTCGCCGGCACGTACCTCTACGGCGACTACTGCAACGGCATGATCTGGGGCGCCACGCATCCGAGCAACAGCTTCTCGAACACGCATCTCCTGATCGACACCACGCTCGCCATCAGCACCTTCGGCGAAGACCTGAACGGAGAGTTGTACGTCGCCGACTACAACAGCGGGCGGCTGTACCACATCGCGAGCACACTCCCGCCGGTCGCGAAGCGGAGGGCGGCGAGGCACTGACGAGGCGTCATAGGCTCATGGGCGCAGAGGCTCATGGGCTCATAGGCGCATGGGCTCATGGGCTCATATAGGCTCATGGGCTCATAGGCTCATAGGCTCATAGGCTCATAGCAGACCTGGCTAAACACTATGCGCCCATGAGCCTGTGCGACTATGCGCCTCTGAATGTCCCGCCGCTTCGACGCCCTCATCAACGATCTCGCCGACACCGAGGTCTCCACGCGCGCGACGAATCAGTTCTCGCGCACGGTCGGCGATCTGCAGGGCAACGCGATTCGCCGGCGCAATCTGCGTTTGTATCTCGATGAGATCGGACAGCCCACGATCCTGTTGATCGGCGAAGCGGTGAGTTATCGCGGCGGACGACTCACCGGCATCGCGTTCGTCAGTGAGACGCTGATGCTCTCCGGCGTCGACGCGCGCACCCGCCGCATCCTCGGCGCGGATCGTGGTTATCGCAAGGCGACGCCGGGACCGAGGTTGTCGACCGAGGCGAGTGCGACGATGGTGTGGTCGACGATTGCGGAGATCGAGCCTCTGCCGCTGCTCTGGAACGCGCTTCCGTTTCACCCGTTTAACGAAGGCGAGCCCGACTCGAATCGCGTTCCGAGCGCGAACGAGCTGCTCCTCGGGCAGCGATTCATCGAGCGTTTGCTGCGGCTCTTTCCGATTCAGCGCGTCGTCGCGATCGGCAATCAGGCCGCGCTGTCGCTGACGAAGCTCGGCATCGAGCACGTCAAAGTGCGGCATCCGTCGCAGGGCGGGAAGCAGCTGTTTGTCGAAGGAATGGCGCGCGTGTCGCAATCAAGACGGGCATGAAGAAGAAGCAGATTCAGGAGATCAAGGAAGGGCGCGCGATGCGCGAGCGCACGTACTCGGGGCGGCTCCAGCCGTTCGGCCCGCGCGTAAAGCTCGACAGTGAGAACGCGGTGAAGCTGACAACGGTGCCGAGCTCGGCGCAGGAGAAATATAACGGCGGCAACAAAGACTAGCCGCCACGGGCGGCTGCGTGGATTGCTCCGCCTCGCGGCATGCTTGTCGCCACGTCACGACCTGCGACTTCGAGCGGCGCAACGCGCCTGAGATCGTCGTTTCTGCCGCGCAAGCTCCTAGCCCCCGATGTGCGACATCTCCACTTTGCGCGTCGCCGCGCTCTCTTCCGATCGCAGCTCCGAATAGCGATCGTCGCGATTGCGCCAGAGCGTCGCGATCACGTCCGAGATCTCTTCGTCGCTTGCGCCGCCGCGCAGTAGTTTGCGCAGGTCGTAGCCGTTGCCGGCGAAGAGGCAGAGATACATCTCGCCGCTCGCGGACAAGCGCGCGCGCGTGCATGAGCCGCAGAACGGCTGCGTGACCGAGGTGATGATGCCGATCTCGCCGGCGCCGTCGGCGTAGAGCCAGCGCTCGGCGACTTCGCCGAAGTAATTCGCATCCGCGGGAACGAGCGGCCATTCGCGGCGCAGCGCGTCGAGGATCTCGCGGCCCGGCACGACGTCGTTCGAGCGCCAGCGATTGGTGTTGCCGACGTCCATGTACTCGATGAAGCGGACGATGTGAGGCGTGCCGCGAAAGCGGCGCGCGAGCTCGGCGACATGCGTGTCGTTCACGCCGCGCTTCACGACCGCATCGATTTTCACCGGCCAGAATTCAGCCGCGACGTCGATCGCCTCGAGCACGCGCGCAACCGGAAAATCGACGTCGTTCATCGCGCGGAACACGGCGTCGTCGAGCGAGTCGAGACTGATCGTGATGCGCTTCAACCCCGCGTCGTGAAGCGCACGCGCCTTCTCGCGCGTCAGCAGCGAGCCGTTCGTGGTCAGTGCGATGTCGTGCAGTCCGTCGATCGACGCGAGCTGTTCGACGAGCCGCTCGAGATCGCGCCGCAGCAACGGCTCGCCACCGGTGAGGCGCACTTTCTCCGCACCGTGGTGCACGAACATGCGCGCGAGCCGCGCCAGCTCTTCGAACGTCAGCAGGTCTTCGCGATGCAGGAACGTGAAGTGCGGACCGAAGACCTCCTTCGGCATGCAGTACGGACAGCGGAAGTTGCAGCGGTCCGTCACCGAGATGCGGAGATCGCGCAGCGGGCGGTGGAGACGGTCACGCACGGCGTCAAGAAACTACGCCGGCGGGAACAAAAACTCCAGCGCCCTCCGCACGCGCCGCGCCCAGGCGCGCTCGCTGTGGTCTCCGCGACGGTCTTCGTAGTAGCGCAGCGAGCGCTCGTTCCACCCGTGCGCGACCAGGCGATCGCGCAACGCGCGCGCGCCGTCGACCGCGTCTTTTCCCTCGCGTCCGCCGATGTCCAGCCAGATCCGCGGACGCGATCCGGTGAACGTGTCGACTTCGCCGAGGATGGAGCGCTTGTTCCACCACACCGAGGGCGAGAGGATTGCCGCGCGCGAAAAGACTTCGGGATGTTTGAGCGCGAGATGCATCGACACGAGACCGCCCAGCGATGAACCGCCGATCGCGTTCTCGCCGGCTTTCGTGCGGAAGCGCGAGTCGATCAGCGGCTTCAATTTTTCGAGCAGAAGTCGCGCGTATTCGTCGGCGCGTCCGCCGCCTTTGTATCGCGGGTCTTTCGTCGGCGTGTATTCATCGATGCGCGCCGTACCGGCGTGGTCGACGCCGACGATGATCACCGGCGATGCCGTTCGCTCGCCGATCGCCGCGTCGGCCGCTTCGCGCAATCGCCAGTGCTGCCCCGGAATGTACGCGCGCTCGGCGTCGAACAGGTTCTGCCCGTCCTGCATGTACAGCACGGGATAGCGCCGGTCGTCGCGCTCGTCGTAGCCGGCCGGCAGATACACCGTCACCAGGCGCGAGAAACCTTCCACGCGCTCGACGCGGCCTTTGCGGATGGCCTGACGGCGATTCTCGACGCGGAAGAGCCGTCGCAGCGTGGCGGCGAGACTCGGTTGCGGTTCAGGTGAGGTCACGATACGAACTGCGGTAATAGACGAGCGGTGCTCCCGTGGACGTGGTTTGTGCGTCAACGACTTCGCCGACGAAGATGGAATGATCGCCTCCTGGAAATTGAGCCGTCACTTTGCACGCCAGCGAGCAGATCGCGCCGCGGATGAGCGGCACGCCGAGCTCGCCGCGTACGACTTCGACGCCGGTAAACTTGTCGTCGATCTTCGACGCGAAGCGCCCCGACACCTCGGCCTGCTGACGGTCGAGAATGCTGACTCCGAATGTTCCCGCCGATGAGATCGCATCGTGCGTCTTCACGCTCTTCTCGACGCAGACGAGCACGAGCGGTGGATGCAGCGACAGCGACGCGAAGGACGCCACCGTCATTCCGTACTGCTGCCCCTCGTGCTCGGTCGTCACGATCGTGACTCCGCTCGCGAAGTGCGACATGGCTGCCTTGAACGATGCGTCATCGATCGGGCTGGGTGGGATCGGCATGGGACGCGGAGTTTACTTCAAACTTTTTGCCGCGCGCGGCGTACAGAGAGATGGCTGCGTCTGTTGGCGGCTTCGCTGCCGGCGGCTTCGCTGATGGCGGACGGCGGCTGCGCCGGAGAACTGCCATCAGAGAAGCTGCTATCCGCCATCAGCAACGCTGCCATCAGGCGAAGCCAACAGGAGGTTTCTCATGCGCCGAACGCTCACAGTCACGTTCGTTCTTCTTCTCGTCGCATTCACGGCTCAGGCGAAAACCGAAACGATTCGCCGCGGATTCAATGTCCCCGACGGGGGAACGCTGCATCTCGACGCCGCGGTCGGCAGCATCACCATCGTCGCCGGCGGCTCGGGCGTCGCGTTCGAGGTCGTGCAGAAGTCTCGCCTCGGCGATGACGACAATTTCAAGGATCACAAGATCACGTTCGAGCAGCGCGGCAACGACGTCTACGTGGCGAGCGAGTACGACCAGGGATGGACGAACTGGTTCCACAATTTCAACGTCGAGTGGAACATCCGCGTGCCGGCGCACTACAACATCGAGGTGAAGACGTCCGGCGGCTCGATCGATCTCGCGGACCTCGGCGGCACGGTCGACGCGCGCACGAGCGGCGGCTCGATCAAGACCGGACATCTCGCCAGCACCGCCAATCTGAAAACGTCCGGCGGATCAATCACCGTCGGCGGCGCGCGCGGCAGCGTGCTCGCGCATACGTCGGGCGGGTCGATCAGCGTCGGCGACACCGACGGTCCGGTCGACGCGAGAACGTCCGGCGGGTCGATCACCATCGCGCACACGAACGGCGAAGTGCAGGCGCGCACCTCGGGCGGCAGCATTCGCATTCAGGATGCAGCCGGCGCGGTGAACGCGACGACGTCCGGCGGATCGATCACCGCGAGCCTCTCGCAGCAGCCGAAAGGCGACTCGCATCTCTCGACGTCGGGCGGCGGCGTGACGGTCACGCTCGCGCCGAACGTCGGCGTCGAGATCGACGCGCATTCGAGCGGCGGCGGCGTGAACTCCGACGTGCCGATCACCGTGATGGGAAAACAGGAAGACGACTCGCTGCGCGGCTCGATCAACGGCGGCGGACCAAAGCTCGTGTTGCGGAGCTCGGGCGGCGGGATTCGCGTGCGGCCGCTGTAAAGACGGTGTAGGGCAGGCTTTCCAGCCTGCCGGACGGTGTAGGCCTGCCTCCCGGGGGGCAGGTTGGAAAACCTGCCCTACACGGCCAGAATCGCTTTCGCTGCTGCGCGTGCGCTGGCGAGCGATGCGTCGGACAACACGCCTTCGTCGCCGACCCAGTCGCCGGCGATGTAGAGGCCGGGCACGGGCGTGACGGGGGACGGGCGCGGGAGGTCGGGAAGGGCGAGCGCGTTCGAGACCGTCATCGCGGGAAGGAAGCGGCGATGCGCGAGCACGTCGCGCCATCCCGGCTGCATGCGATCGAGGAGCGCTTCGAGATCGCGCTCGTCCTGCTGCGCGGCGCCGCGTCGCGTGGCGCTGCCGTCGATCACTTCGTCGCTCGCGGTCGTTTCCGTGCGGTACTTGATCGTGTGAATCAGCGCCGCGCCTTTCGGCGCGAGCTGCGCGACGGCGCTGTGCACGGAGTAATAGAGCGGCTCGTCGATGCCGAGCGCAAACGTATTCTTCGGACGCGGCAGCGATCGCAGTCCGACGTCAAGACACGCGGCGGTGATCGGACGCGACGCCATCCACGGTTTCGTGAAATCGGCGTAGCCCGCGAGCTCGGCGGCGGTTTCGGGATCGACAGCGAGCAGCACCGTCTCCGCGGGAATCAGCGCGCCTTCGATGTCGTCCGGCTTCATGTCGGGCAGCGCGACGGAGAGCGTGTCCATCCGATCGGAGTCGAGCTCGAGTCCGCCGAGCTCCACCGCGCGCACGCCGTGATGGTCGCGAACGACGCCCATGATGCGCGTGCCACTGATGAAGTTCACGCCCGACGTCACCGCGGTGTTGCGCAGCGAGTCGACGATGCGCTGCCAGCCTTCGTCGACATAGATCACGTTGCCGCGCAACGCGACGCGCAACTGCGCGAGCGCACGCTGCGCGCTCTGCGTATCGTGCGCGGAGTAGGTTGCGAGTCGAATCACCGCCGCCATCGCTTCGCGCGCGCCGGCGTCGGTGAGGTTCGCATCGAGCCATTCGCGAATCGAGACCGGCGGAACTTTCGAAACGTCGATGCGGCGCGCGCGGAAGAGCGCTTTCGCCAGTTGTATTTTGCCGCCGAACGACAACAGTCCCGTCGTCAGCAACGAGAGAATCGTCGCCGGCAATCGATATTCTTTGCCGCCGCGCAGCGCGATGCCTTTGGTTTTCGGCGAGCGGCCGGGAACGGGAATGCCGAGCTCGCGATAGACCGAGCGGGCTGCGCCGGCGCGATAGACGGCGTGCGCACCGAGGTTGAAGCGGAAACCGTGGCGAAGATGCGTGATCGCGCGGCCGCCGAGGTATTGGCGCTTCTCGAACAACGTCACGGTGCGGCCGCCGCGTGCCAGATAAATCGACGCGGCGAGTCCGGCCAGACCTCCGCCCACGATGACGACGTTTTTGCCCAAGAGTGCTTCGAGTCTATCGCATCTGGAATGCGTGTATGGCAGAATCCGCCAGGGTCAGATTTTGAGCAGACGCGAATGCGTCGCACCCCCAAACTGTTGTATCGGCCACAAAATGTCAGATCGAATTCGACAACTGAGAACGGCGGCGATCGCCGCAATCGCACTGTTGTGCTTCGCAGCGACGGGCCTCGCCTCGCCTGGCGACTTCTACATTGATCTCCTGCAGAAAGGCATCACCGAATACAACGCGGAGAACTACCCGCAGGCGGCGAGCCTGTTGCGCGTTGCGGCGTTCGGGCTGCTCGAAGCGACTGACCGTTATCAAATCGCAGAGGTGTATCGCACCATCGCCGCGGACAAAGTGAAAGACGCGCAAGGCGTTCGCGATGCGGCCAAGCGCGTCGTCGCCGCGGAGCGCGTGACGCGCACGTATGCGGCGCTCACACTTCCGGCCGGCGTGCGAACGTCGTTCGAGGACATCGCGAAAAAAGTCTTGGTCGCAGGCGACATGGCGCTGTTGAAGAGCGCACCGCCGCCCGCTCCAGTCCAGGCAACACCTCCGCGCAACTCGACGAGTACGACGACTACGCCGGTAAAGGCAGACACGAAACCGGTAGAAACGAAGCCGACCGAGTCGAAGCCTGCGCAGATCAAGCCGGCGGAATCGAAACCCGCGCAGGTCAAGCCGGCGGAGTCGAAGCCCGCGCAGGTCAAGCCGGCAGAGTCCAAGCCTGCGCAGGTCAAGCCTGATCCGAAGCCGCCGCAGCAAACACCGCCTATCGTCAAGCCGGTTCGCGACATCGCACAGCAGCTCATCGCCGCCGACCGCGCACTCAGCACCGGCGATCTCAACGGCTCGCGAAAGCTTTATCAGCAACTCCTCGGCGAAACGCTGACGCACGAGCAGGCGCTCCGCGTGGCGGAAGGTCTGTATCGCGCGCGCGACTTCCCGAACGTCATCCGCGCGTTCGACCGCGCCGGCGCGCTCAAGCGCGGTGAAGAGCCGTATCGCTTCTATCTCGCGGTGGCGTTATACGAGACCGGCAAAATCGCGGCCGCGAAGAAAGAGCTGGCCGCCGCGCTGAACTATATCGAGCTCACGCCCGACGTCGCGCGCTATCGAGACAAGATCGAAGGCGCAGCCGACTAGCCGCCACGCTTCGAGCGGCGCAACGCGCCTGAGATCGTCGTTTCTGCCGCGCAAGCTCCTGGCTGCGGAATGCGACGTCGACCCCGTTGTTGAACCTCTCCGGCGGTTCTCCGTAAACCTCAACAATGGCGCGTCTCCGCGACTGGCTCGACCTCGGGAAAAATACGTTCACGTCGATCTCCACGAACGACATGACGAACCTCTACGCGCTCGAGTGGCCGGAGACGAAAAAGATCCTCATCGCCGAGCATCGCATTCAGATCGATGACGATCCGAAGCGCATCCGCCGCAAGCTGCGCACGGCCAGCGCGATTCTCTACGGCCTGGTGAAGCGGCTCGCGCCGCATCGGCGGCTCGTCTTCGTCTTCTCGTTTTTCTTTTTCTTCGTCTGCCTCTGCTCGCTCGCGAAAGGGATGGCGCATCCGCCGTTCTGGATCTTCTTTCAGATCACGGTGATGTTTCTCATCATGACGCTGCTCCTGGCGATGGAGCTCATCGACAAGATCAAGTTCCGCGACGAGCTGCAGCTCGCGCGAGATCTGCAGGCGAGTCTCATTCCGAAAGAAATGCCGGTGAGCGACACGTGGGACGTTGCCGCCTTCAACTCCATCGCCAATACCGTCGGCGGCGACATCTACGATTTCGTTCCGCTCGATGACGGACGGCTCGCCGTTCTCTTCGGCGATGCATCCGGACATGGAATGGCCGCCGGCCTCGTGATGGCCGTCGCGCACGCGGCGTTTCGCACGCAGCTCGAAATGGACTCCTCGTCGCCGTCGATCGTCGCGACGCTCAATCGCATCCTCTGCCGCACCGGCGGCTCGCGATCGTTCTTCTCGTGCTGCTATCTGTTGCTTTCGCCCGACGGAACGTTCACCGCGACGCTCGCCGGACATCCGCCGATTCTGAAAATCGGATGCGACGGAAAAGTGATCGAGCGCATCGGCCGCGGCGCGTACCCGCTCGGCGTGAAAGCCGGACTCACGTGGGAGATGGAGCACGGCGTGCTCGCGCCCGGCGAGCGAATCCTCCTGCACTCCGATGGCTTGACCGAGGCGCGCAACATGACGGAGCGCGAATTCGGCGATCAGTACGTCGATGTTGTCGCGGGATGGCATCCCGACGCGAACGCCGCATCGCTCGTCGACACGCTGATGGGCGAGTGGCGCATGTTCATGGGCGATCAGCCGGTCGAAGACGACGTGTCGGTGACGGTGATCCGGCGCGTGTCATCCTGAGCAGAGGCACTGCGCGATGCGCAGTTGTCGAGCAAAATGACAGCCCCTCACCCGGCGCTTCGCGCCACCCTCTCCCCGCATGCGGGGCGAGGGGCAACATGTACGAGCATCGAGATTTGTTGCCCTTCTCCCCGCATGCGGGGAGAAGGTGCCCGAAGGGCGGATGAGGGCCTGTCATTAGAAGCCGCGAAGACGGCGAAGGATCCCCCGCCGACGGAGCGGCATGCGTTCTTGCGCCGGGGATCCCTCGCTACGCTCGGGATGACACAGCTGGTTCCGCTTCACCGAACACCTGCAGCGCCATGTCGACGCGGCCTAACGGCGCGGACACCTGCACGCCCGCGACGCGGTCGCGCACGCGCGAGAGCGTCTCGCGCGCGATGGTCACGCCTTCGTGCAGCGCGAACTCTTTTCCCTTGTCGCTGGCGATGCGCATCCGCTCGATCACGTCGTCCGGCACGGAGACGCCCGGCACCTCGTTGTTCATGAACTGCGCGTTGCGATACGAGAGCAGCGGCCAGATCCCCGCGACGATCGGAAGATTCATGTGCTCGATGCGCCGCAGGAAATTCTCGAGCAAGCGCACGTCGAACACCGGCTGCGTGATCGCGTACTCCGCGCCCGCCTTCACTTTCCATTCGAGGCGGCGCAATTCGTATTCGAGATCGAGATGACCGGGATTCACGCCGACGCCGATCGTGAACTTCGTCGGCTCGCCGAACGGGTTGCCGCCGAGGTCGAGACCGCGGTTCATCAGGCTGGCCATGTTCGTAAGGCCGATTGAGTCGATGTCGAACACCGCCGTCGCCTCGGGGTACGGCCCCATCTTCGGCGGATCGCCGGTGATCAGAAGAAGATTGCGCAGGCCGAGCGCGCCGCAGCCGAGGAGATCGGAGTGCATGCCGAGGAGATTGCGGTCGCGGCAACAGTAGTGCAGCACCGTCTCGATGCCGACGCGCTGCTGCAGCAGCACCGCGACGGCGATCGCGCCCATGCGATTCTGCGCGCGGGGACCGTCCGGAACATTGACCGCGTCGACACCCGCGGCTTTGATCGATCTCACCGACTCGATCATCGCGTCGGGGTTCGGTCCCTTCGGCGGCACGATCTCGATCGTCGTCACGAACTCGCCGGCGGCGAGCTTGCGCCCCCAATTCGAGCGCGTCTCCATCGGCACGGGCTCGCTGCCCGGCGCTTTCTCGCCGTTCTTTCCGTTGCGCTCCACGATGACGAACGTGCGGCGCGGCGAGAGCGGGCGCACCGCGTCGCCCATCATCTTCACGTGCTCCGGCGTCGTACCGCAGCAGCCGCCGATGAACTTCACGCCCTTGTGAATCAGCCGCTTCGCGTACTTGCTGAAGTACTCGGGCGAAGCCATGTACATCTGGCGCCCGTTCACGTCGCGCGGCAGACCGGCGTTCGGCTGACACGAGATCTTTTTCGCCGTGACCGACGCGAGCTCTTCGACGGCGTCGAGCAGCAGGTCGGGACCGACGGAGCAATTGAGTCCGATCACGTCCGCGCGCGCGCGGTCGAGCCGCTGCGCGATCACTTTCGGCGCGTCGCCGTACACCGTGCGTCCGTCCGTGCCGATCGTCATCTGTGCGACCACCGGCAGGTTGCAGACTTCGTGGATCGCGGCGATGCATTGCTCGATCTCGCTGATGTTCGAGAACGTCTCCGCGATGATCAGATCCACTCCGCCGTCGCGCAGCGCCTCGGCCTGCTCACGGAAAAACTCGCGCGCTTCATCGAGCGACGTCGGACCGTACGGCTCGATGCGGATGCCGAGCGGACCGATCGCGCCGGCGACGTAGACGGAGTCGCCCGCGGCTTTGCGCGCGAGCTCGGCCGCGCGGATGTTGATCTCGCGCAGCTCTTCCTCGATGCCGAAGCCGCGCAGCTTCACGCGATTCGCGCCGTAGGTGTTCGTCTCGATGATCTCCGCGCCGCAGCGCACGTACTGCCGGTGCACCTCGAGCACGATCTCCGGGTTGCGGACGTTCAGCTCGTCGTAGCACTTGTTGATGAAGACGCCCTTCGCATAGAGCATCGTCCCCATCGCGCCATCGAAGAGATAGACGTGTTCGTCGGCGATTGCCTGAATGAAGTCCTGCATAACCTCGGTTCCGCGGTTGCTCGGTCACGCGGTTGCGCGGCGCCGAGCAACCGCGCGACCGCGCAACCAAAAAACAAAGCCCCACGCCGGATGCGACGTGGGGCCAATTCGAAACGAATTTCGATTGCCGGCGGTTTAGCTTTTTTTAAGCTGGTTGCAAGCGGCCCCAAATCAATCCAGCGAACGGGAGATTAGGCCGTTTTCGGCGATAATGCAACGCCAACCGGTCCAAGGCCCATTCATGCTCAGGAAATTCGCACTCGCGCTCCCTCTCTGTCTCCTTTTTGTCCCGCTCTGCCTCGCGCAACAAACGATCGAGGCGACGTCGCTCGGCACGGTCACGCTGAGCGAGCTCGCCAAACAGAAATACCCCGAGCCGCTTTCGCGCGACATCGAGCACGAGTCGCAAAGGCGTCGTCCGGAACGCCTGCAAAGCCTGGCCGCCGCGTGGGACGTCCAGCCGGCCGCGCCGACGATCGCGGTGCCGCCGGTCTCTACGCGTTTCTCTTCCATCGGATCGGGCTCGCTCTCACCCGGTGACGCCGCCGGCGCGGTCGGAAAAAACCATGTCGTCACCGCGACGAACGCCGGTATCGTCGTGCACTCGCGCAGCGGCGCGCAGCTCGCCTCCACTCCGCTCAACGCCTTCCTCGCGATCGCCGCCGGCGACAACGGCATCTACACCGACCCGCGCATCGTGTACGACGCCGGCAATGACCGCTGGATCGTCTTCGGCCTCCGCCTGCCGAGGTATCTGGTCCTCGCCGTCTCCAACACCGGCGACCCGCTCGGCGCTTGGACGCGCTACGTCATCGACAGCTCGAAGTTCGCGAACTCGATCGATTACAGCAGGCTGGCGCTCACCCGCGACACGATCGTCGCCGTCACCTATGAGGGTGATGCCAACAACGGCTATCCGCTGTCGATCCACAAGTCGGATCTCTATTCGCTGCCTTCATCGCTTCCGGTCAAGCAGTACCTCGCCGGCATTGTGAATGTTCCGGTCTCCGGTGAGGAATCGGAGTACGAGTACATCCTCGGCGAAGATGAAACCGACAGGAACAGCCTGATCCTCAGCCGGCTCGATCAACTGAACGTGCGGAAAAAAGTCGCCGGCGCGATTCCCTGGAGTCGTGCGGAGACAGCGGCGCCGCAACTCGGCTCCTCGCGCAAGCTCGACACTGGATTCATGGACGTCGAAGCCGCGGTCATTCGCTCCGGCATCATCTACGCCGTCAATCTCACAGCGATGTCGGCCCCGACGCGCACGTCGATCATCTGGCGGAAATTCGACGCCGAAACGGGCAAGTATCTCGGCGGCGGCCTGATCGATGATCCGACCGGCGTGAAGTACTACGCGTACTCTTCGATCGCGGTGAACCGCGCCGGCGGGATCGTGATCGGCTTCAACACGTTCACCGCGGCGCAGTATCCATCGGCGGGCTACGTGTACATCGATGCGCACGGCGCGATCAGCAATGAAGGTGTGTTGAAAGCCGGCGAGACTCCGAGCAGTACGACGCGCTGGGGCGACTACTCGACCACGGTCGTCGACCCGACGGACGACGCCACGTTCTGGACGATCCAGGAAGCGACTGCCGAGAATCACTGGGTGGCGTGGTGGGGAAAGATCGCGATCAAAGGGAAGACGCGCTCGACTAGGCACTAAGCGGCATCTGTGGTGACCGCTGCCTCAGCGGTCACGGCGCCGCCCATGGCGGCGCTAAGCGGCTCACTTTGCGCTGCGCGACCGCTGAGGGCAGCGGTCGCCACATAGGGCTAATCGAAAATCCGCTTCAACTTCTCCCATGCGCTCTCCACTTCTCGGCGATTGCGCTCGACGTCGTTCGTCCATCTTCGGAATTTCTCGAACGTGATCGCCGGCGGTTCGTCGAAGTGGTCTTCGTCAAAGAGTACGCGGCGGACGATGCGGCCGAAGATTCCGGCGGGACAGTGATGCGTCGGCTGGGTGCCGTCGAGGAACACTTCGCGGATCGGGCCGGGGCAGCCTTCCTGCCAGAGCATTCCGGTCTCGGGATCGATGTCGCGGAACGTGACGCCTTGCGGCGGCGCGGGGTTCGCGGGCGTGTGCGGGATCTGGCGCATGTATGCGCCCCATACGGGAATTGCAGCTTCCGATGACGACAGGCGCAGCGGCGCGCCGCGGTCGAAGCCGACCCACACCGACGTCACCATGTCGGCGGTGTAGCCGACGAACCACGCGTCGCGATAGTCGTTCGTCGTTCCGGTTTTTCCGGCGACGTATCCGAGTCCGTAGTTTTTGAGGCGCGTCGCCGTGCCCCGGCGGACGACGCCGCGGAGGAGGGTGTGCATCACGTACGTCGCGTCCGCACCGGCGACGCGCTTCTGTTTTGCTTCGTGGCGATAGAGCGACTTTCCGTTGCGTGCGCGCACTTCGCGCAGCAGATACGGATCGGCGCGCATGCCGAGGTTCGGGAACGCGGTGTATGCAGACGTGAGCTCGCGCATCGACACTTCGGTGACGCCGAGGGGCAGTGCGGGAATCGCGGCGAGATGATCGAACCCAAAATGTTCGGCGGTGCTTTTCACTCGGCTGACGCCGATGCGCTGCGTCATGCGCACCGTCGGCACGTTGAGCGAGCGCTCGAACGACTCGCGCAGCGTCACGCGTCCGCGAAACTGCTCGTCGTAATTCTGCGGCTGCCACGTGTGGTTGTCGTCGAGCTCGATCGACACCGGCGCATCGAGGAGCAGCGACGCCGTGGTCTCGCGCTTCGACGCGATCGCGGCGAGATACGCGAACGGCTTGAAGGCGGAGCCGGGCTGGCGTCGCATCGCGGTCGTGCGATCGAACGGCGACTGATGAAATTCGGTGCCGCCGACGAGCGTACGAATGCCGCCGGTGCGCGGATCGATCGAGAGGATCGCGACCTGCAGCGGATCGACGCGCGATTGATTGCGAATCCACCAGAAGCGCGACTGCAGACTCGCGGGTGCACGCCGCGCGACGATCTCCGCTGCGCGCTGCGCGGCCGGATCCATTTCGCAAACGATCGTCAGTCCGCCGGCGGCGACTCTGCGCGTGCCGACTTCGTGAATCGCGTCATTGCGCAGCGCGTGCAGGTAGTACGGAAACGGCGTGTCGGGAAGCGCGCCGCGCGTGACGTCGACGTCGCGCGCGATCGCGTCGTGGTACGCCGCGTCGTCGAGCCAGCGATGCGCGTGCATCACGCCGAGGATCGCGTTGCGGCGCGCGCGGACGATGTCGGGGCGCTTCTCGGGATTGTCGCGGTTCGGCGCGTGGATCATCGCCGCGAGGACCGCCGCTTCATCGGGACGCAGCGCGCGCGGCGACTTGTCGAAGTACAAACGCGCGGCCTCGTCGATGCCGAGAATCGGAACGCCCTGGTAGTGGCCGAGGTAGACGTCGTTCAGATAGAGCTCGAGCAAATCGTCTTTCGACAACCGGAAGTCGAGGACGACCGCGAGCACGGCTTCGACGACTTTGCGGCGCCAGGTACGCTCCTGCGTGAGGAAGTGCTGCTTGATGATCTGCTGCGGAATCGTGCTGCCGCCCTGCGCGATCTCGCCGGCGCGCAGGTTCTTGAAGACGGCGCGCGCGATTCCGATCGGATCGATGCCGGGATGCGAGCGGAAGCGGACGTCTTCCGCGGCGAGAAACGCGTTCGGAACCTGCGGCGGCAGCTCGCCGATCACGACCGGCGGCGAGACGCGCCAGTCCGCGCCGTACACGCGCGCGATCTCGCGTTCACGGTTGCCAGCAGCAGAGACGATGATCGTCGGAACGCGCCAGCTGCGGTTCACCAGCTCGTTCACCACGCGGCGATTGAGGATGAAGACGTAGACGCTGAGCGCTTCCATCGCGATGAACAACGCGAACGTGAGCGGCAGTGTCCATCGTGCGATGCGTGCTGCGCGTGACAATCGAGGCATGTTCGTCTACATTGGTTTTTGTGCAACTCGTGCACCGAGTTGCCTCCACAAAAGAAATTTTTTCGATAGGAGAAAACGGTATGGCATCGCGTAAGAGCTCCTCCCGTAAACCCGCGAAGAAGGGTGGAGGCAGCAAGGGCAAGACGGCGAAACCCGCGAAGAAAGCTTCATCCGCAAAGAGAGCAGCAGCAAAGAAGCCGGCGAAAAAGCCAGCCAAGAAACCGGCGAAAAAAGCTCCGGCGAAACCGGTGAAGCCGGCGAAAAAGCCTGCGAAGAAGCCTGCACCGAAAGTCGCAGCGAAGAAAGTCGCGGCGAAGCCAGCCAAGAAGGCTCCGGCCAAGAAGGCACCTGCGAAGAAGGCCGCAGCGAAGAAGCCCGCGCAGAAGAAGAGCGTGATCAGCCGCGTGGTCGACACCGTGAGGTCGGCGGCAGCGGCCGTGATCCCGGCGGCCGCTCCGTCCGGTACAGGAAGCGCGGACAGCGGCGAGACCTACGCAGCCGGCACGGGCACCTCGAGCTCCGGCGGCGGCGAAGTCGGAAACGGTTAGTTTTTTACGCGTGACGCGCGCGCGAATGCGCGCGCGTCATCCTTCCGTTTCGCTGAACGCGCGGCGAATCCGTTTCGAGAAGTACTGCGACGGCAGTCCGTCCTTCCACTTGCGGTGCTGCTTCGCCTTCTGGAATGACTTGAGCGCGGCCTTGCGATAGCTCGGGTCCGCCTCGAACGCGTACTGCGAATATTGCGACGCGCCGAGAAACGCCCAGATCCACGCATTCTTCGGCATCGTCGTCGCCAGCTGCTGGAATTGCTGCGTCGCGCGCTCGAACTCACCGGCGAAGTAATTCTCGAGTGCGCGCCTCACCTGTGTCTGCGCGTCGCCGAGGATGACTTGCGTCGCCGCGGTCGGCTTCGAAATCGGAGCAATCGGCGTCGGTGTCGTCGTCGCGACTGCAGTCGACGCGGTTGCGAGATCGGCGAGATCGCCGGCGTTGTCGGCGATCGAGATGATGGCGTTCAAGTCGTCGTTCGATTTCGCGCCCGCATTTTTCGCGGTCGCATCGCTGAACATCGACATCGCCTGCGCGTACTGCGGCGACGTCGTCGCTTTGCGTTGCTGCGCGGCCTGCAGTTTCCCTTTCGTCGCATTGAGCGCGGAGTTTGCGCGCTGACGCAGCGCGGGATCGATCGCCGGCGCAGCCGGTGTCGCGGGAACCGGCGTTGGAGTCGGTTTGACCGGCTCGGGTTGCGGCGCCGGCGTCGATGCCTCGGCGAGACGGAGCTTCGTCTTCGCGCTGTCCATCAGCATCTCGATCGAGCCGAGGTTTTCCGGACCGGGACCGCTGGCCTGTTCGAAGTCGGCGACGGCCTGCTCGTATTTTCCGAGCTGCAGGTACGCGACGCCGCGGTAGTAGAAGGGGTGATAGTTGATGAAGATCGTGCCGTACGTCTTCGCTTTGTTTTGTTCTTTCGGATTGCCTTTGATCGCCGCCGACATTCTCTGCACGACGACGCTCCAGTTGCCGGCGCGCGCGGCGTTGAGGCCGGCGTCGTAATCGTCGTACCACGAGGCCTGCGCGACGCCTGCGACTGCGAGCAGGATCAGCGAGAGAGCGAATGTGCGCGCGCGACTCATTGCTTGCTCACTTCCTCGGTGAGTTTGTCGTAGTCGACACCGCCCATGTTCAGCACCTGCTTCGTCGATTTGCCGGCTTCGATCTGCACGTCGATCGTCTGCGTGCCGCTCGGTCCGCGCGCCGTCAGGGTGTACGTTCCGGGATCGAGCTTGATCGCAGCGGGCGTCGAGTCATCGGTCAGCGGCACTTCTTTCTGATCGCTCTTGCTCACGATTTTCTCGAGGTCGGCCCACGGCGACGCGGAGAGCAGCAGCACGCCTTGTCCGGCAGGAATCGGTGTTGGCGGTGCGGTTGCCATCACTTGCGTTCCAGACGTCGCGGTCGTCGTGACGACTTCGGTCGTCTTCGGCTTCATCACGAAATAGCCGCCGATCACGAGCGCGATCACGACGACGGCCGCGATCGCGGCGATCATCGCGGTGTTTTTCTTCGCCGGCGGCGGCGTCCATTTTTCTTCGAGCTCGGTCTTCGCTGCTGCGCCGCCGAGGCGCTCCATCACCGTCGCTTCATCCTGCGCGGATGAGCTGACCGGCTTCATTCCCGGCGCGGTGAAGTTGCGCTCGATCAGCGTCTCGGCATCGCTGCCGGCGCGCGTGCCGGTCGGGCCGATGCGCGAGGGTGCCATCGTCTGCTGCGTTTGTTGCGTGCGCTCGGCGCCCGCCATCGTTTGCTGGGTGCGCTGCGCGCCCCCTAGCGTCGACGACGCGCCGGTGCCGGTCCCCGTCACCTTCGGCAGATCGGCGAGCGTCTGCGCGCCGGAGAGCGTGATCATCTTTTCGCCGAGGCCGTACTTTTGATCGGGTGCGATCGAGCCGCGAATCGACTCGAGCGCGGACTCGAAGTCGGCGGCGCTCGCGTAACGCGCGTCGCGATTCTTCTCGAGCGACTTCATGACCACGGCTTCGAGATTCGGCGGCACGCGCACGGCGGGATTGATCTCCGCGATCGGCGCCGGTTTCTCGGTGACGTGTTTGAGGATGTAGCCGTGCGGGTTCGTCGCCTGGAACGGCGCGCGGCCGGCGAGCATCTCGTACATCACGATGCCGAACGAATAGAGGTCGCTGCGCGCATCGAGGTGCTCGTCTTCTTTGAGGAAGCCGGCCTGCTCCGGCGACGCGTATTTCAGTTTGCCGAGGAACATGCCGGTTTGCGTGAGGCCCTGCCCCCCTTCGCCCTCGGCGAGCTGTTTGGCGATGCCGAAGTCGATGACCTTCACGAGCAGTTTCCCGTGATGGTCCTGCGACAGCATGATGTTCTCGGGCGAGATGTCGCGGTGGATGAGACCCATGGAGTGCAGGTGCTCGAGTCCGTTCAGCGCCTGCATCGAGATCTCGACGGTGAGCCGCGCCGGCATCGGCCCGTGCTCGTTGATCCACTTCTGGATGTTCGTGCCGTCGATGAACTCCCAGACCATGTAGTACGAGCCGTCTTCGAGCTGCGCGAAGTCGTACAGCATGGCCAGGTTCTTGTGCTTGATCATCGTGGACGTCCGCGCTTCCTGGAGGAAGCGCTGCAGTCCCTGATCGTCGGCGGCGACGTTCGGCCGCATGATCTTGATCACGCGCAACTCGTTCAGATGGATGTGGCGGACCTTGAAGATCTCGCCCATTCCGCCGACGCCGAGGCGGTCGATGATCTGGTACTTGCCGTCGAGCAAACGCGTCGCATACGTGCGCTGAAAATTCGTGACGCGCTCACTGCAGTGAGGACACAGATCGTACGCGGCGTCGATTTGCTGTTTACATCGGAGGCAGGTGATTTGGCTCATGGGTCTCTCCGCAGGCTCATAGGCCCATAGGCTCATAGGCTCAAAGGAGACCGCCGCCCTCCCACGGCCGTGGTGGTGCGGGCGCCTCCCCTGAGCCTATGAGCCTGTGCGCCTATGAGCCTCTCCTAATGATCACGTAAAACGTAAGTACACGCCGGGTCTGCACCAAACCGCACGATGTCCCCCGGCTTCAATACGACTCTCTCCACTCTCGTGTTGTTGACGTACGTTCCATTGGCCGACTGCAGGTCTTCGAGCAGCGGCGCGGTTCCGCTCAAGGTGATGCGCGCGTGGCGGCGCGACACGGCCGGATGACTGAGCACGATCGCGCAAGTGCGGTCGCGGCCGACCATCACGCTGTCGCCGGTGATCGCGTGTTTCTCGTTCGTCTCCGGCTTCACGTTGACGAGCGCCCATTGCCGCGCGGCGTCGGTCTGCGGCGGCGTCTTCAACGTCTCGACGGACGCGAACGGTCCGCTGCCGGCGACCGGCTGTCGCGCGGTCCATTCTTCGAGCGCCTCGAAAAATTCGCGCGCTGTTTCGAAGCGCTGATCCATCCTCGGATGCATCGCCTTGAGCACGATCTCTTCGAGATCTTTCTTCACTTCGGGACGCAGTGCGCTCGGCGCCTGTTTTTCTCCGCGATAGATCGCGTCGATGAGCTTCGGTAAGGATCGACTATTGAACGGCAGCGAGCCGGTCAGCATCTCGTACAGCACGACACCGGATGAATAGACGTCGCTCTTCGCGCCGGCGTCTTTCGGCTCGCGGATCTGCTCGGGCGACATGTAGTGCGGCGTGCCGAGGAGGAAGCCGGATTTCGTGAGGACCGTCTGTCCGCTTCCGCCGCCGCCTTCTTTGATCTTCGCGATGCCGAAGTCCGTGACCTTCACGACGCCGTCCATATCGCAAATGAGATTGGCCGGTTTGATGTCGCGGTGCACGATGCCTTTGCCGTGCGCGTAGACGAGCGCCTCGAGGAGGCACTGGCAGATGTTGATCGCGTCCTTGATCGGCAGCGCGCCTTTTTCGTTGAGCAGGAGATCGACGGGAGTTCCTTCGACGTACTCCATTACCAGCACAGCGCCGTTCTCGTTGTTGATGAACTCGAAGAATCGCGTGATGTAGCGGTGGCGCAGCTTCGACAGGATCTGCGCTTCCTTGATGAAGCGCTTGCGCGCGGTGATGTCGCCGGCCAGCTCTTCGGTCATCACCTTCAGCACGACCGAGTACGCGCCCGGCAGCACGTCGGTCGCGGTGACGGTGCGTCCCACGTAGACGTGGCTCATTCCGCCTTCGCCGATCTCGCGATCGATGCGGTAGTTGCCGATTTGCGTCCCGATCATTTCAGCAGACCTTCGTCATCCCAGAAAAAACCATCGTGGCAGAGAGGCATGAAGAGAAATCGATGAGAGCCGATGCGAATCACGTCCTTGCCGATGAGATCGCGCCGCGGCTCGATTTCCGTTTCGTTGACGTACGTCCCGTTCGTCGAGTTGTGGTCCATCAAAATGAAGCGCCGCTCTTCGGGACGGAAGACGAGATCGGCGTGATGCGACGACGCCTGATCGTCAACAATCACGACGTCGGATCGCCGATCGCGTCCGATCACGTTGCGTCCCATACGCACGGGAAACGACTCGCCGCGCGACGCGCCATTGAGTCCGATCAGCCAGCCGACGACATAGCGTTTCGTCGATCCCGCCGTTTCGAGTCGCGACGCGGCGACGGTGCGCTCCTGCGGCGGAGGCGACTGCAGCGCCAGCGCCGGGGCTGCGGCTGCGGCTGCACTTGCTGCTGCACGTGTCGGCTGGCGCATCGGCATTGGCACGGGCGCGGCAGCGGGGGATTCCGGCACGCGCGTCGGGCGCACGACCGCGATCTCGGGCTCGCTCGTCTCCTGCGGACAGTACGGACAGATATCCCACGACTCGTCGATGAAATGCCCGTTCTCACACCGCTTGTCAGCCACGCTTCCCTCACGCATGAAATGCTACGGCGACGGCGTTTCTGCCGCCGAAGTAGATGATGTCTCCATCCTGCAGGAACCGCTTGTCGATCTTCTGGTCGTTGACATACGTCCCATTCGACGAATTCCGATCAATCAACAGAACCTTGCCGTCGATCGAGACGACCTCGGCATGGAGACGCGACACCTTCGGATTCTCCAATACGATCTCACAAATCGTCGACTCGCGCCCGATCCGGATGCCCGAGCCGCCGAGGCCGAGCTTCTCGCCGGCACGCGTCCCGTTGAGGATCGTGAACTTGCCGAGCATGCTCTGCGGCGAGAGCGTGCCGCCGCTAGGCGCGACGACCGTTTCGACCGTCGGCGACTTGAGCACGTCTTGCGGAACGCGTGGAGTGCGTGTGCGCACGAGCGCGACCGCGGCAGCGACGATTCCCGCGACGAGCGCGGCCGCGATCAGCCACGTCGCAACCGGATAGAGCTTCCAGATCGGCGTCCCCGCGATCGCGCGCTCGGCATCGCGTCCGAAGCGAATGAGATCGGGTGAGCTCGGAAAAAGCGCGGACGCGCGAGAGAGATTTTTTCTCGCATCGATCCAGCGTCCGTCGTACGCGGCGTCGAGTGCAGCGCGATAGTTTTGATTGAACTCGCCGCCGCTGCTCGCCGGAATCTTCGCGTCGGCGAGAAATTGCTTCGCGACGTTGATCGGCACGAGGAACTTGATCGACTCCGCGTCTTTGTGTCCCCACGTCGAGATGCCGATCACTTCTCCGTCTTTGTTGACCGCCGGTCCGCCGGAGTTGCCCTCGTAGATCGCGACGTTTGACTGAAACACCGGCGTGTTCGCGACGTTGCGCTTGATCGCGGAGATCAGGCCGGGATTGATCGTCGCCTCGAGATCGCTCTCGCGCGAGAGCCAGCCGCCGATCACTTCGTCGCTGCTGCTCGCGACGGCCGGATATCCGACCGACCAGATCGACTCGCCGACACGTGCCGCTTCCGAGTCGCCGAGCGCGAGGGACGGAAGATTTTTTCGCTCGATTTTGAGCACCGCGAGATCGGCGCCGCCGAGTCCGAGCTCGGGCGAGAAACGCTGGATCGTGAACGGCAGCGTCTCGCCGTTCGAAAGCTCGACGCGATTCACGACCTGCACGTTCTCGAGCTGTCCCGCGTTCGCGAGCGCGTCGATGGAGCGTCCCAACTCTTCGCCGCGGTAGAGCGCGCGCAGCTCGGCGTTCGGAAAGTGCTTCACCAGCGCGACGATCGCGCCGTTGTGCCGCAGCTCCTGCTCGAGCGGCTCACGCTCGCGCGTCGGCGCGACGACGTGCCCGCTCGTGAGAATGAATCCGTCTGGATGAATCAGAAACCCGCTGCCCGATCCGCCCGCGCCGGTGTCGACGACATTCGTCTCGCCGACGTCGCGCACGCGCAACTGGATCTGCTGCTGGATCTCTTCGATCGCGACCGCGGGATAACGAAAGTCGGCGGTCGCGTACGCGCTGATGCGCACGACGGCCGGCTTCACCCCGTACGCCATCTTCTGCACGTCGTCCATCGCATCGGACTTGGTGACGGTGCGCTTGCAGAACGTCAGGAGGATGAAGAACAGCGCAATGAGCCACCGGCCTCTTACACCGTGTTTCCAGCCGCCGTCATCCTGAGGCGCGAAGACGCCGAAGGATCTCAGAATACGCAGACCTTTCGCATTTTGAGATCCTTCGCCGTCTATGCGGCTCAGGATGACGGAGGGGCCGATGGGGGACATGGGTCAACGTGAGGAAGGGGACGACGTCGGGAACGAAACCTGATGGTTCCAGTAGAACCACGCGCCGGCCGCGCCGAGGAGGAGGACCACGACGACGGTCCACTTGAGAATGCCGTTCTTTTTCGGAGGCGCGGCATTCTGCACCTCGTCGTCGCGCACCGCATCGAGCGGCTGCGTGTCGCGGACGGTCTCGTCAAACAAATCGACTGCTTCGAGCTTCTGCGTTTCTTCCAATTTCTCAGGCTCCGGACCCGCGCCGTCATCGATCTCGACGCGCGCGACGATCACCGTCACGTTATCGGGCGCGCCGCGCGAGAGCGCGCGCCGTAGAAATTCGTCGGCCGCCGCATCGATCGGCATCTTCTCGACGACTTGCTTGATCTCGTCTTCTTTGACGACGCCGTGCAGTCCGTCGCTGCAGAGGATGAACGTGTCGCCTTCCTTCAGCTCGATCGGTCCCTTGACGTCGATCTCGACGTCTTCGGCGACGCCCATCGATCGCTGCAGCACGTTGCGACGCGGATGCGTCTCCGCTTCCTGCGCCGTGAGCAATCCCTCGCGCACCATCGTCGCGACGAGCGAATGGTCGTCGGTCAGCTGTTTGATCTCGTCGCCGCGCACCATGTAGATGCGCGAGTCGCCGACGTGCGCGAGCCATCCTTCGCCTTCGCGCACCGCGAGGACCGACGTCGTCGTTCCCATTCCGCGCAGTTCCGGCGTCAACTGCGCCTCGGAGTAGATGCGCGCGTTGGCCCGCGACAACGAAGCGCGCAGCGCGGTCGGAATGTCAGTGGTCTCGCTGCCGAGATACTGCGCCTTGACCGTTTCGGCAGCGAGACGCGACGCCGTCGCTCCGCCGCGATGTCCGCCCATGCCGTCGGCGACGATCATCAATCGTCCGCCGGGATGGCTGACCGTTTCTTCCGCTGGAGTCGTGAGCGCGCCGAAGTCCTGGTTCTCCGAGCGCACGAGCCCCGTGTCCGTTCGAAGAACGGCGCGAACGATGAGACGGCGCGGTTGAGAGTCGTTGGACGATGCTTGCTCGCTCATGGCGAAGCTACCCGATGTTTCGCGAGAGGGTCATTATAGCGGGCAGCGGGTAGCGGGCGGCGGGCAGGAGCCCAAGATGGTGTTTTGCTACCCGCTGCCCGCTACCCGCTGCCCGCTATAATCAAGGCTCCGATGGAACAGCTCCAGATCCACTACGTCGATCTCGGCGTGCCTCGAGTGACCGACCTGAAGGCGGAGATGTCGATCGGGCGCACCGAGGGGAACGATCTGGTGCTCAATCATCCCTCGGTCTCGCGCAAGCACGCGCGCATCGAGATCCGCAACGGCCACTGGTGGATGGTCGATCTCAAGTCCACCAACGGCGTGAAGGTCAACGGCAATCTCATCACCGAGTCGCAGCTGAACGCCGGCGACAAGATTCTTGTCGGCTCGGTGCAACTCGACATCAAGTCGATGCCGTCGGTCGAGTTCACCGGCGACTCGATGTTCGACAATCCGTCGGGCACCGTCATCCGCCGCATCTCCGATTTCAATTCCGAGTTCGGCCTCGACCTCGGCGAGATGGCCGAGGCGTCGATCTCGGCGGTGCGTCCGCCGTCGGAGCCGGGCGTCAAGCCGGAGCCGTCGGTCACACGCGAGAAGATTTTCCAGGTGCTCGTGCAGGTCGCGCGCTCGCTGCTGCAGACCGAAGAGCTGCAGGACCTGCTCAACACCGTGATGGACATGATCTTCAAGTACCTGCCGGTCGAGCGCGGCTTGATCATCCTATTCGACGAAGAGGGCAATCCCGTTCCGCGACTCACGAAATTCATCGAAGGCGCGGACGCGGCCGACATTCCGATCTCGCGCACGATCCTGAAGATGGTCGCGGAGCAGCAGGTCGCGTTGATGACGTCGAACGCACTCGAGGACGCGCGCCTTCTCGGCGGAAAGTCGATCGCCATTCACGGCATCCGATCGGCGATGTGCGTGCCGCTGTGGAACCGCCAGCGCGTCATCGGCGCGGTGCAGGTCGACTCGCCGATTCACATCGGACGCTTCACCGAAGAAGACCTCGACCTGATCACCGCGCTCGCGAACTTCGCGGCCGTCGCGATCGAGCGCGCACAGCTCGCGGAGAAAATCGAGCAGGAGCGCAAGATCCGCTCGAAGATGGAGCGCTATCACTCGCCCGCGGTCATCGACGAGATCGTGAAGGGCGTCGTCGCCGCCGCGGACGAGACGGAGATTCGCACCGCCGACGTCTCGATTCTCTTCGCCGACATCTCCGGATTCACGACCGTGTCGGAGACGAAGAAACCGGAAGAAGTCGCGGAGTTCCTCTCGAACTTTTTCACCGCCGCGGTGGACGCGATCTTCGCCTACGGCGGCACGCTCGACAAATTCATCGGCGACGCCGTGATGGCGTTCTTCGGCGCGCCGATCCCGCAGGACGATCACGCCGACCGCGCGATCATGGCCGGATTGATGATGCAGGAGCGCATCGACGATTGGAACGCCGAGCGCGCGAAGAGCGACCTGCCGCCCGTGCGCATCCGCGTCGGCATCAACAGCGGGCCGGCATTCGTGGGCAACGTCGGCACCGAGAAGCGCGTCGACTACACCGTCCTCGGCAGTTCCGTGAACATCGCCTCGCGTCTCGAGAGCGGCGTCGCAAAGCCGGGCCAGGTGGTGATCTCGCAGAACACGCTCGACCGCGTCATCGGCAGCTTCGACACCGAGCCGCTCGGCGAATTCGTGCTCAAAGGCCTGCAACAGAAGATGCCGGTCTTTGCCGTGCACAAGGTCGTGCGCGTGCCGAGGAAGACCACCGCGAGCGACACGTTCCACGCCGTCACGCCAGGACGGTAAAGCAAGCAGGCTCAGAGGCGCACAGGCGCATGGGCGCCTAGGGACTCTATGCGCCCGCGAGCCTATGCGGCGTGAGCCCAGGAACTTTCCGCCTCGTTCATTCGTTTAATGTTCGGATGCGCCAGAAGTCTCTCGCCCGCACGATTCTCCAGCCCCTCGGCATCGCGGTCGCGATGGCCGCGGTGGTGCGCGGCGCGGTGCACATCTATTCGATTCCTTCCGCGTCGATGGTTCCGACGCTGGAAGTCGGCGATCGCATCGTCGTCACGCGTTACTTCGGCACGGATCCGGAGCGCGGACACGTCATCGTGTTCCAGTCGCCGCGCGACGGCGAGTTGCTGGTGAAGCGCGTGATCGCGACGCCGGGCGACTTGATCGACGCGCGCCTCGGGCGCGTGCGCATCGGCGGACACACGCTGGCCGAGCCGTACGTGTTGCGACAGGCAGCAACCGGCGCGATCGAGACGCAGCTCGTGGCCGGCAACTGCTACTTCGTCATGGGCGACAACCGCGACGAGTCGCTCGACAGCAGAAGCTGGGGCGTCGTTCCGCGCGATCACATCGTCGGGCGTGCGCGCCTCGTGCTGTGGTCTTCGCCGTTGGATGACGGAGTGGTGCGCGCCTCCGGCGCGCCTTCCGAACGCGCGCCGGAGGCGCGCACCACTCGCCGCGGAACCCGCGTCTTCAAATGGATTGACTGACCTGTTACTGTTCTAGGAGTTGGAGGTCATCATGCGCAATCGCCGCGAGCTCGGGGAAGGCCGCCTTGGATGTCTGTTCGGACTGATCCTGCTGCTGATCGCCGGGATGGTCGCGTACAAGATGATGCCCGTCAAAGTGAAGACCGCCGACATGCGCGACTCCGTGCAGAACGAAGCGCGTTCCGCGGGACAGCACAATGACGCGTCGATCCTCAAAGCGCTGCTGCTGAAGGCGGAGTCGCTCCAGCTGCCGATCGCCGAGAAAGACATCACGATCGTCCGCGCCGGCGGCGAGATTCGCGTCGACGTCGACTACACCGTCCCGGTGAAGTTCCCCGGCTTCGTCTACCAATGGCATTTCCATCACCACGCCGAAAATCCGATCTTCTGAGGAACGCACCATGACGGTCACGATCAAAGTCCGCGACAACGGACCCTACGTAGTCGACGGCGACTTCGTTCTCACCGACGCGCAGGGAAACGAGATCCCGATCGTCAAACGCGCGCTTTGCCGCTGCGGCGGCTCGATGATCAAGCCGTTCTGCGACGGTACGCACTCGAAGATCGGATTTCAGGGCGCGATGGCCGCGGTCGAAAAATCCGACGAGCAGCCCTGATCGTCGTCCGGCTCGACGACGACCGTCTCCCGACCCGTCAGGTTGGTCACTCCGAAGATTTCATCCAGGCGCTCTTCGACTTCCTTCACGAACTCAGGCCAGTTGTCCATCCGTGATCCCTCCGGATGGCAGCCTGATTCATGGCGCGTTCCGCGCCGGCGCAGAGAGGGACGAGCGCGAAGCGCGTCAAAAAAGTTGGCGGTGTGGGGCAGGCTTTCCAGCCTGCCTCCCGGGGCGCAGGCTACAAAGCCTGCGCCACACGGCACACGTCCGCATTCGCGTCTTCCCACTCCTCGGCGTCGTGCGCGAAGAAGCTGACGCGCGATTTCTTGTACTCCTTCGTCGGGAAGAGCGCCTGCTTCTGCGTGAGGCCGGTGTCGATGGCGAGATCGTTGATGATCGACTCGCATTCGTCCACCGAGCGCGCGTGCACGGTCGTGTAGAGGTTGTACGGCCAGTCGTCGTACACGGGACGGAGGTAGCAGTGCGAGACCGCGCGATGCTGCGCGAGCTTCGCCGCGCATGCGTCGACGTCGTCCGGCGGCACGACCCAGATTCCCATCGCGCTCGCGACGAAGCCGGCCTTGCGCGCCTGGACCTGCGCGCAGAAACGGCGGATCTGTCCGCGTTTGTGCATCGCCTTCGCGGCGGTCAACAGATCGTCCGCGCCGATCGTGCCGCCGCGCGCAAGCACGTCGAACGGCCGCGGCTGCAGCGGCAATTCGCGCTGCAACACGCGCACGGCTTCGATCTCCAGCGGCGTGAGCGGCGTCGGTTCATTCTGCAAATCGGAATGCGACTCGCTGTCGGAGGCGCTGCTCTTGTAGAGACGCAGCGTCGGCAGCGGACGAACGACGTCGCAGTCGCCCTGCTGGCCGAGGATGTCGATCGTCCGGTCGAGACCGATCTTCGAGAGCGGCGAGACGAAGACGGTGAACCAGAGGTTGTAGCTGTTGTTGCGGCGATAGTTCTGCGTGACGCCGGGGTGCGCGTTGATCGCCGCGGCCGCATCGTCGATGCGATCGGGATTCACGCGCGCGGCGACGAGACACGAGCGATAGCCGAGCGCGCGCGTGTCGAAATGCGGCGTCAGCGGCTTGACGAAACCATCGCGGCGCAGGCGCTCGGTGCGCTTGATGACTTCCTTTTCGGACATGTCGATCGCCTGTCCGATGAAGGCGTACGGCGTGGAAACGAACGGAATCTCACCCTGCAGAGCACCCAACAGCTCCCGGTCCCGCTGATCCATTTCCTGCATTTGAACCCCTCGGCATCATCGTTCCGTGGGTCGGAGAGTAGACGTGAATTGTAGCGTGAAATCATCCGCCGTCGAGCGTCAGCTTCGCGTATTCGCGAGCGTCAATTTTTTCGCCTGCGCTGATGCGTGTTCGATGCCCGCGCGCAACCTCGATCACGTTCGCGCGATCGACGCCCGCATAGCCCGGCGGAAACGGATCGAGCTTCGCGAACGCCGCGTCGAAAAGACGGATCGCGCCGCGAAACGTGCCGCGCTGGACGTGGTGATACGCGGCCGCAAGTTGAATCAGGCCCTGGAGAAATGTCTTCTCCCCACCGGAAGACGTCAGCCAGATTTCTTCCCACGCCTCGTGCGCGTGCCAGAAGTGGTGAGCGTTGAAGAGCTCGACGCCTTTCGCTAAAGGTGTCATTCCGAGCCGCGAAGACGGCGAGGAATCCCCTTCATCGCAAGTCGGCGGGGGATCCTTCGGCGTCTTCGCGCCTCAGGATGACACTCTGTCAATCCGTCGCTCGTGTTCCTCTCCTCAGCACGTCACAAATCGCAACCGTGAAGTCCATCGTCGATCCGGTTCCTCCGATGTCACCGGTACGAACCTCAGGACCCATGCCGAGGACTTTGACGATCGCATCGCGGATGCGCTGCGCCGGCTGAATCTCGCCGATGTGCTCGAGCATCAGCACCGCCGACTGCAACAGCGCGAGCGGATTCGCTTTGTTCTGTCCCGCGATGTCCGGCGCGCTGCCGTGGACGGCTTCGAACACCGCGCCGTTCTCGCCGATGTTCGCGCCGGCGACGACGCCGAGTCCGCCGACGAGACCGGCGGTGAGATCGGAGACGATGTCACCGTACAAATTCTCGAGCAGCAGCATGTCGAACTGATTCGGGTTCGTCACCAGCTGCATGCAGAGGTTGTCGACGATCTTGTCGTCGGCCACGATATTCGGATACTCCTTCGAGACGTTGCGGAAGCACTGCAGGAACAGGCCGTCCGACAGCTTCATGATGTTGGCCTTGTGCACGGCCGTCACTCTCTTGCGGCCGTTCCTGCGCGCGTACTCGAACGCGAAGCGCGCGATGCGCGTCGACGCCTTCTCGGTGATGATCTTCAGCGACTCGACGACGCCCGGCACGACTTCGTGCTCGAGTCCCGCGTAGAGGCTCTCCGTGTTTTCGCGCACCACGACGAGATCGATGTCTTCGTAGCGCGTGATGATGTTCGGCATCGATCGCACCGGCCGCAGGTTCACGTAGAGATCGAGCGTCTTGCGGAGGCGGACGTTGATCGACGCGAAGCCGGTGCCGACCGGCGTCGTGACCGGCCCCTTCAGCGCCACTTTGTTGCGCAGAATCGACTCGAGCACTTCCGCCGGCAGAGGATCGCCGAAGCGCGAGATCGCCTCCGCGCCGACGAAGTACTTCTCCCACTCCACGTCGACGCCGGAGCACTCGATGATCTGCACCACCGCGGCCGTGACCTCGGGGCCGATGCCGTCGCCGGGAAGGAGGGTGATCTTATGTTTGGCCATTGAGACTCCTAGCGCGTTCTCTGGCCTGTTGCACAGAGAAGTCCAGCGGAAAGATATCGCGGAGACGCGCGTACCGCGGCAGTTCGTCGAGACAGCGGCGGATGCTCTCCAGCGTGGCGGGGATGAAGTCGAGGTAATGCATCCGCCCGCGCGTGATCGGCTGCTTCGAGAATGTGCCGAGGATCTTGATCGAGCGCTGCAGCAACGTCTCGAAATAGCGGCGGCGGATGTCGGCGTCCGCGCCGACCGCGGCGCGATAGTGCTCGAGCAGTTCGAGCTCGACGTCGTCGCCGAGGAGGATCGCGACTCCACGATCGCGCAGCAGCGACGCGACGTCGTACGTATCAGGGCCCATTCTCAGATCCTGATAATCGATTACATATAAAGTGTCATTTGCAACGTGAATATTTTGGCCGTGGTAATCACGATGACATAGAAGATACGGATGATGCGCAATGTCATCGCACATCGATTTCATCAGCGGTTCCAGCTCCGTCGCATCCGCCGACATCAGCTTCTCGACATAGAACTCGCGCGCCATCTCCAGTTCCTGAAAGAAGAACTCGGCGGTGAACGGCGGGTTCACTTCGCCCGGCTGCGCTTCCTGAAACGCGACGAGAACGTCGATCGCTTCGCGATACAGCGCGATCCCTTTCTCGCGATCGTCATGCAGGACATCGAACAGCGTGCGGTCTCCGACGTCGCGCTGCAGCACCGCGAGCTCGGATGACTCCAGCACTTCCGGCACGATCGACTCCTCCGGTGTGGGGCAGGCTTTCCAGCCTGCCTCCCGGGGGGCAGGTTGGAAAACCTGCCCTACACGAGGGGAGACGCGTACTCGATTCACCGCCTCGTACGCCGCAAGAAACCGCCGCAACTGCGCGCGCACTTCCTCGGGGTAGTACGCGAGCATGTACGTCGTCCCGTCCGGCAGCGCGACGCGGTAGTACGCGCGCACCGAGGCATCGCCGGCGAGAGGATGGGCGGTCCACTCGTCACCCAGCCAGCGGGTGAGGTGTGTTGCCGCTTCGTGGGGGAGGCTCATAGGCTCACGGGCTCAGGGGCGCAGAGGCAGAGGCTCATGGGCTCAGAGGCGCATGGGCTCACAGCGGCAGGTCGGCCACAGCGTTCCTATGAGCCTGTGAGCCTGTGAGCCTGTGAGCCTACTATTGCGGCGCGGGTCCCTGCTCGTCGGGGCGAGCGTCGCGGATGGTGATGCTGGTGATCGTCGTCGGCTCGTCCGGGCGGTCGTTGCGATCGCGCTTGGCGCCGACGATCTTGTCGGCGACGTCCATGCCCTTCGTCACCTGGCCGAACACCGTGTACTGCTTGTCGAGGAACTTCGAGTCGGCGACGACGATGAAGAACTGCGACGACGCGCTGTGCGGATCGTTCGAGCGCGCCATCGACACGATGCCGCGCTTGTGCGAGACGGAGTTGAACTCCGCGCGCAGATTCTTTTCCGCGCCGCCGGTGCCCCAGGTGTGCGGACCGCCGCTGATCGTGTTCGGGTCGCCGCCCTGGATCATGAAGCCGGGGATCACGCGGTGAAACTTCGAGCCGTTGTAGAAGCCCTTCTCCGCGAGGTCGATGAAGCTCTTGACGTGATTCGGCGCGACGTCGGGAAAGAACCGGATGTCGATGTCTCCCGCGGTCGTGTGCAGCTCGGCGACTTTGTTCTCGTAGTTGCTCATCGGTTGCTCCTTACGGCTGCTTCGGCGCCGGACCCTTCTCGTCGTCATGCGCGTCGCGAATGGTGATGCCGGTGATCGTCTCCGGCTTTACCGCGATCTCGTTCTCCGCCGGTCCGCTGACGATCTTGTCCGCCACATCCATCCCCTTCGTCACCCGGCCGAATACCGAATACTGGTGGTCGAGCTGCGGCGAGTCGGCGACCATGATGAAGAATTGGGACGATGCACCGTTCGGATCGTTGGTTCGCGCCATCGACACGATCCCGCGCGCATGATGCACGTCGTTGAACTCGGCATTGATGTTCTTGTCTGCACCGCCGGTTCCCCAGTAACTGCGGTCGTCGGACTTCGTGTTCGGATCGCCGCCCTGAATCATGAATCCGGGGACGATGCGGTGGAACTTCGTGCCGTTGTAGAAGCCCTTCTCCGCGAGGTCGATGAAGTTCTTCACGTGATTCGGCGCGACGTCGGGGAAGAAGCGGATGTCGATCTCGCCCGCCGTCGTGTGCAGTTCGGCGACTTTGTTTTCGTAGTAGCTCGCCGGCTTTTCCTGCGCGGCCGGCGGCTGCGTCGCCGTCGCCTGGGTCCCCGTGGACGCTGTCGTCGTCGCGGTGTCGTTGGCCGGCGAATTCGATGGCGCGCATGCGGCCGCAATCGCCATCAGCAGTGCAAAGCAAGCATGTTTCAAGCGTGACCTCCGTCCAAAATCGCCGCGCATCCTAGCACGCAGCAAGCCATCGATCAGCGGATCAGCGGCCGAGGACGGCCGGGCCCGCCGGAGCGGTCACGATGCGGATGCTGCCGCCCGTTGCCTGCACGATCACGCGCTCGCCGCCGCCGTTGATCGTGCCGATCGCGTGGATGCGCGTCTTGCCGTCGACGCTTTCGCGGCTGATCGAGAGCCCGGGGAAATCGGCCTGGATCGTGTTCGCGTCGGGATCGTCGGTAATGATGGTGAGATCGAGCGCCGCACCGAACGCGGGGCCGACGTTGAGAACGACGTTGCCCTTCTCCGTTGTCGCTTCGATGCGCTGCTTGCGCGTCGCGCGATCGACGCCGATCGTGATGTCGCCGGAGCGCGTCGTCGCATCGATGGCGCCCGCGGCCTGGCGCACGACGATGTCGCCGCCGCCCGACGTCAGCTTCGTCGGTCCGCCGGTGTAGAGCAGGCGGATCGTGCCGCCGGTGGTCTCGATCGTTCCGCCGCGGCGCGCCGCTTCGACGAACACGTCGCCCGCGCTGGTCGACGCTTTCAGAGTGCCGAGGATCTCGCCGAGCTGCAGCGGACCGCCGCTCGATTTCACGGTGCAGTCGCCGAAGACCGATCCGAGCTGCACGCGGCCCGCGTCCGTCGACAACAGAGCCGCGCCGCGTACTTCGGTGATCGTGATCTCGCCGACCATCGTGCTGTAGGTGATCGATCCCTCGACGATGCCGCGCCGCAGGGCGGCTTTCGAAACGTTGACTTCGTTCGGCGGAACGGCGATGCGCGGACTCGTGCGCACGGACTGGATGACATTTTCGGGAATGCCGTTGCCGAGGAGGTGCACGTTGCCGGTCAGCGATGCAGTCATCAGCAGCGGTCCGCCGGGAGCGTTCAGGCTGCCGCGGAACGACGGACCGGCGAGCATGCCGCGCACGGGAAGATTCGTGCGGATGTCGCCGCCCGGCGACTCCGCGACCCAACGCAGATCGGTGTCGGAGTTCAGGCGCACGGTCACGTGTCCGTTGACCGTCGTGAGGTGCGTTTCCGCGAGCAGCGACGGCGCGGTGTAGACGATCGAGCCGTTCGCACTGTCGACGGTCGCGGAGCCCGCACAGTTCTCGATGAACACGGTGCCGCCGAAGTTCTTCACGTACACGCTGCCGCGCATGCCGGTGACGCGCACGTGATTGCTCCACGTCGAGAGCACGCGGAGGTTCACGCCGCGCGGCACGCGCAACCGCCAGAAGACGGAGCTCGACCACTGCTTCGTGCGCGGCCCGCCCATCATCGTTTGCAGAATGCGATTCGTCGTGTCGCCGCGGACCGTCAGTTCCGTGAAGTGGCGTCCCTCTTCGATTCCCTCGTCGTCCGTCGCGACGACCGTCTTCAGAACATCGGAGAACAGTTCCTCGCCGTCGATGCCCATGATCTCGATGTCGCCGCTGCCGGTGTCGAGCGTCAGCGTGCCGTTCCCGCTGAGATCGAACTTCGCTTCGACGCGGAACGTTTTCCCGACGCTGTGCGCGGCCGAAGCGGCGCTCGCGGCGAAGATCAGGACGGTGAAGAGGAATCGGACCTTCATTTACGGTTTGATGTTTTTCAATGCCTCCGCGGCCTTCATGCGGACGTAGAGGTTTTCATCGTTCTGCGAGGCCTTCTGCCGCAGCGTGTCGACGGCTTCGGCGTCGAGCGTTCCGCTGCGCGCGATGATCGCCAGCGCCTCGACGGCCTTGATGCGCACGGCCGGGTTCGGATCGCTCTTCAGCGCATCGATCAGCGCGTCGCGCGTCGGCGATGTGGACCCCGAGGGCGGCAGATGCGTGAGCGTGTCGACGGCGCGAAGGCGCACGCCTTCATGCTCGTCGTTGCGCAGCACTTTCGCGAGCGCGCTCACGATTTCAGGATCGGCGTTGGCGGGATTCGAGTACGCCTGCCGCACCATGTCGAGCGTCGTCGAGCGCGGCGAGATCGCCGACTCGTTCTCGAGCATGTACGACAGGAGGCGCACCATGCTCTTGTCTTTCGGATTGCCGTTGACGGTCCAGCGCGACGTGATGTCGAACGAGAGTCCGATGCGATTGTCGGCCGCATCGGCATCCGTGAACGTGACGTTGCTGATGTTCGGACGTCCTTCGATCACCGGGCTGATCGTGTTCGCGTCGACGACACGCGTCTCCGCGATCGAGAGCGGCTGGATCGGCGACGATCCTCTGTCCTGAATGCTGTTGACGAACACGCCACTCGGCTGAATGCGCGGCGCCGTTCTGTTGCCCGCGAAGAATCCACCGCCGACGAGCACTGCGACTGCCGCGGCCTGCGCGATCCATTTGAATGACGGCCGTCGATGAAACGGAACGACGTTGTCAGCGGGCTGAGAGCCCGCCGCTCCACTGAGACCTGCTGCTTCGAGAAAGCGCGCCTTCACCCGCGCCGGCACTTCGAGCTCCGGCAGCTCGTCCATCACGCGCCACGTCTCGCGGTACGCGTTCCACTCATCGCTGCATTCCACGCAGTTTTCGATGTGCTGATGCGTGAGCTCCCGCTGCGCCGCGTCGAGCGACTCGGTCAGCAGCAGCGGCAGTTTTTCTCTCAAAGCACTACATTCAGCCATCGGTCACCTCCGGCGGTACGACCGCCAGCGCTCGTTGCTCCGGCCTTCCGGCACGTCGTCATATGACCCCTCGCTCGCCGGCTTCGAGCGGCGCAACGCGCCCGACACCGTCGCGACCTCCAAAACCTGCGAGCGTCTTCTTCAACGTCTCCATGGCGCGAAAGACACGGGTCTTGACCGCGCCTTCCGAGCAGCCTGCGATTTGAGCAATTTCCGCGTACGACAGACCCTGGTACCGCGACAGAAGAATCGCTTCGCGCTGTTCGGGCGTGAGCGCCTGCAGCGCCTTTTGCACGAGTTGCTCGTTTTCGCGCCGCTCGAGCGTGCGGTCAGGCGCGAGCTCGCTCGGTGCCGGCAGCGAGATGAGCACCTCTTCCGTCTCCTTCGCCTTGTTGTCCGCTTTTCTCAGATAGTCGCGACACCAGTTCGCGGTGATCGAGAACAACCACGTGGACAGCTTGGCGTCTCCGTGAAACTGATTGGCGTACTTCAGCATCTTGACGAACACTTCCTGCGTCGCATCCTCGGCCGCTTCGGCATTCTTCAAGAATCGAAACGCGAAGTTGTAAATCCGACCGCTGTAGCGGTCATAGATCTCCGACGCCGGGGCGTAATCACCACCCTGAACGATTCGCATCAGCTCCTGATCGCTCAGGTGTTTCATCGGCCCCGGTTCTGTGCCCTTGGACGGCATCATGGCTAAAAGGTTACGGAGTGGCTCGGACGGTGGAGGACAGGCAATCCTGCCTGTCAAACGTGGACAGGCGAGATCGCCTGTCCTCCACTTGCGACGGCCGGAACAAGGTCCGGAACCCGTTCATTCGAATCCGTCCAGGCGGCCACGAGCGCCATGAGGTTCAACATCAGATAAAAGACTTCCGTGTCTCCGAAGTTGAACTCGAAAAGCCCTGCAACGGTGAGACTTACGGTCACAGCCACGCCGATCTCGGCCCACATCCGCTGCGTCCGCCATGCCTGCGCACACTGGCGAAGGAAGAGGGCGAGGAGGGTGATGTAGGCGGCGAGGCCGAGGATTCCGCGCTCGGCCCATAGCTGGACGATGTTGTTGTGGAGGTGCGGCGGACGGGGCCGCGGCGCGTCCTGTTTGCGGTAGATCGCGTACGACTCCTTCACGTTCGCGGGACCGACGCCGAGAACGGGATGATCGCGGATCATCTCCACGCCGGCCTGCAGCATGCGGATGCGATCGAAGTTCGACGACTGCTTCATGTCGAAGACGGAGATCAATCGCCCGAAGAGACTGAGCGGCAGGAACGTGATGAAGAGCAGCAGGACCGGCAGCGCGTAGTAACGGATCTGCGTGCGCGTCAGCATCAGCAGCGCGAACACGGCCGCGCCCCAGCCGAGCCACACGCTGCGCGTGAACGTGAGGAGAAGCGTCGTCGTCGACAAAAGCGTGACGGCGAGCCACAGCGGCTTGCGCTGGCGCCACCAGAGGACGAGAAACATCAGCGACAGCGGAAGCAGCAAGCCAGAGAACGTCATCACGTGAGACGACGGCCCGCTGATGCGATGCTCGAGCGTGCGCGAGTCGAGCGTCGCGAACTGCAGGAGCGCCCAGATCGAGCTGCCGCCCGCGAGGAGCGCGTACGGGTAGAGGATCTGTTCCTTCAGCTCCGGGATCTCGCGATAGAGAATGATCGCGGCGGGAAAGATCAGCATCTTGAACCAGAGCGCGCCTTCCGCGCCCTGATGAATGTGCGTGGCCGCCGCGAGCGCGGAGATGCTGGAGACGAGGCCGTACAAAAAAAGCGGGTAGTAGAGGATGTGAAACGAGAAGCGCAGCTCGCCGCGCGCGACCGCCCACGCGACGCAGAAGACGGCGCCGAACGCCATCAGCATGAGCAGCGCGATCTTGTGCTGGAAGAGGATTTGGAGGATGTAGAAGACGATGGCTGCGCGAACGAGCCCGCGTCTACTCGTCAAGAGCTTCTTCAACGAGCATCACCGGAATGTCGCTCACGATCGGATACACGCGCCGGCACTTGACGCACTGCAATCCCTCTTCGACCACCGGTTCCTCGCCGCGAAACTTGTCGCGGAACTTGTCGCGGATCGGGCCGCGCTTCGCCTCCGGAAGCGGAACGAGCTTGACCTCTTCCTTGCAGAGCGGGCAGGCTAGGATTTCCAGCAACTCTTGGTCTACGGCCATCGGCCGGACTATAAAGCAGAAAGCAGAAAGCAGAAAGCAGAAGTGATCTCGCCGTCCTTTCTGCTTTCTGCCTTCTGCTTTCTGCTTTTTTATGAAAGTTCTTCATCTTGCGGCTGGAAATCGCTGGACCGGTGCGGCCGCACCTGCATTCGCCGAAGTCGAGGCGCTGCGCGCGGCGGGCGTCGATGCCCACTATGCATATGTGGGCGGCTACAAATTGCAGGCGAAGCTCGAACATCACGACTTCGCACATCCGCTGATCGAAAAAGCGCAGAACCCGCTCTCGTTCCTCCGCACGATCCAGAAACTCGACCGCATCATCGACCAGCACGGCTTCGACGTCCTGCACGCGCACCTCACCTACGACCACTGGCTCGCGCGCGTCGTGATCCGCGGCCGCTCGATCGCACTCGCCCGCACGTTCCACGCGCGACGCGTGGTGCGCCGCGATCCCTTCACGCGCTCGCTCCTCAATCGCACACAAGTCTGCTGCGTGATCAACGACGCGTTCGCACTGGAAGATCGGGAGGTCGTTTTCACTCCACCGCCGGTCGATCGCCAGCAATTCCAACCGACCGGAGCGAATGCACGCGCGCTGTACGACATCGCCGACGACGTGCCGCTCATGACCGCGATCGGAAAACTATCGAAAGGCCGCGGCTTCGAAGCCGCACTGCAAACCTTCGCGATTCTGCGTTCGGCGATCCCAACCGCACGCCTCATGATCATCGGCCACGGCGAGCACCGCCCCGCCCTCGAAGACCTCACCCAATCCCTCGGCATCACCGAGCACGTCACCTGGGCCGGCTATCACGAAGACGATCTCGCCGATCACTACCGAGCGTCGAACCTGTTGCTCTTCACCGCGCGCGGCTCCGACGAAGGCCACCGCGCGATTCTCGAGGCGATGGCGTGCGGCGTTCCGCCGGCCACGTACCCGCTCGAAGGCGTGCGCGCGCTGGTCGATGCTGCGCACATCGCAGCCGCCTCGACGCCTGCGGCTCTCGCGAACGCCGCGGCAGCACTGCTCGCGCGCGAGCCGCTGCGCGAGGCGATGGTGCAACGATCGCAGGAGTTCGGCTACGCGCGGGCGGCGGGGCGGTTGATCGAGGCGTACGAGCGGGTCATCTGACGCTTTGGACTGCGGCGGCTACACCGCCGCTTTCCGGATACTTGGCTTCCGTGTAGCGCAGGCTTTCCAGCCTGCGCCTGGGGGCAGGCTAGAAAGCCTGCCCTACACCAAAAGCGGCAGCGTAGCTGCCGCAGTCCAAAGCGTCATACCGATGCGATCACTTTCAGCTCGACCGAGATCGGCGTCGGTAACGAGTCCACGCCGACGGTGGTGCGCGTCGGCTGGATTTTGCCGAAGTATTCGGCGTAGACCTTGTTGAAGCGGTCGAAGTCGCGTTTCATGTCGGTGAGGTAGACGGTGACGTCGAGGACTTTTTCCAGCGAGCTGCCGGCGTCTTCGAGAACCGCGCGGATGTTCTCGATGCACGCGCGGGTCTGCACTTCGATGTCGTTCGGTCCGGGAATCTCGCCGGTGACGGGCTTGCGCGGGCCGATGCCGGAGAGGAAGAGGAAGTTGCCGACGCGGCGCGCGTGCGGATAGGGGCCGACCGGCTTCGGCGCGCGCTCGGTGCGGATGACGTCGGACTGCGAGGACATTTCGCTCTCGCGATGCACGTCCGGTGACTCGGCGAGGACATTGTGCGTTTCGAGTCCCGTGCCGCTCGTTGCAGCGAACGTCGGCACCGGGCCTTCGTCGAATTCTTTTTCCCAGTCGATCTGCTTCCGCTCGTTCGGCGTCAGTTCGACGATTCCGCAGCCCGTTCCCCACACCGGCTGGTACTCCCAGACTTTTCCGTCGTATTTGTTGTGCTCCCCCATCACGGCGCCGAGCCACCAGATGGCCTTGAAGCCCATGTCGGCATTCGCCTCGCGGCCGAAATCGCGCGCGACCTGCGCAACGTCTTCCAGTCGTCCCTCGCCGAGCATCTCCAGGATCTTGCGATTCCACTCGTCGTCTTTCTGCGAAGAAATTCGATCGTGGGCAGGGTCAATGTCCGCCACTTCGTAGCGATTGGAGAGATTCGTCACCAGAACGACGACCGTCTTTTTTCCATACGCCTCGATCGCAGCGCGCGCCGCAAACCCCAATGCGCGCGTCTCCTCGCGCTCCGCGTAGATGTTGCAGGAGACGATCGACGCGGGAATCGCATTGTCGGGATTGAGCAGCTTCAATGCGACCACTGTTCCGGTATCGATCGGAAAGCCGTGATACGCGACCGTGGCCGCCTGCATTCCGTGCTCTTTACAGAGGCCGGCGTAGAGTTTCCCGAATTCAGGATCGACGCGAAATTCGTAGGGGATCTCGCCGAGCTCGTACCAGTTCTGATCGACGAGCGTCCATTTCGGCTTGGGATCGACCTGGAACAAGTGGCCGATGACGCTGAACCACTGCGTGGAATAGACGAGCATTAGCTCTGCGCCGCTCTGGGCGATCTCACGGCCGATTGCTTCGTAGGCGTATTTGAGTTTCGCCCATCCTTCGTTCTGGTCCGGCGCCAGGAGAATATGGGGCTGCCCTGGCACCAAGTACGCTTTGATTAATTGTGAATTGTGAATTGTGGATTGTGGATTCACTGCGTTTGGGCCTTTCGGATGATCGTTGTGAGGATAGCGACGATTTGATTGCAGTCGCTGACGAGGTCACCAGCGTCTGTGAGTTTCTTGGTCGCGTGAAGGAGTCTGAGCCAGTAGTGCGATTCTCGCGCTTCTTTCAGCGCGATCGAACACTTATGAATGAAATCGGGCCTGCTTTGTGCGGCATCCGCTTCTTCGAGGTTCGCACCGATCGACGAACCCGACCGCAGCAGCTGTGCGCTCATCACGCGTCCGCTCCCGCCCCGCGGCCACAACGTGTCGTGCAGTTCTACTACGGCGCACGCAAACCGAAATGACCGATCCCGAATATCGTCGCCCTTAGCCATCGCGATCTCTCAATCCACAATTCCCAATTCACAATTCTCAATTCGCCGTGACCACCTGCGAAACCGCCTTCTCCCTCAACTGCGGATCCCAGCCGACGACGGCGTTCCCCGTTCCAATGACGGTCCAGTACCCATAAACCTCGCCGGCGTAATCAGGGAAATTCAAAGCGGACAGCATCCACGCGAGCGATCCCGCCTTCACTTCCGACACGGCGTGGTCCATGAATTCGGGGAGGATTGCGATCAGTTCTTTGGTGCGGCCGCTGCGCATGAGATCGAGGACCTGCATGTCCCACAAATATCCGGAGTGCTCGTAGACGTGCTCGCGGGACATGTCTTCGGGGATGTCCGGCTCGGTCGTGAAGTGGCGGTGCGAGAGTGTGTTCGAGGCGAGGAGAATCGCGCGGCGGCCGCTTTTCTCGATGGCACGGCGCGTGGCCTGGCCGAGCTTGACCATCTGGGCCTGGCCCATTTCATTGGAGAAGTAATAAGGCGAATTGTTCGAGGAAATGCCCACAATCGGGATGTCCCACTCCGGATTCATCATGTGGCACGAGACGATCGTGCCGTAGTCGACGCGGAAATTCGGATTGCACATCATCTTCGTATTCAATCCGTCGTTGCGGCCTTCTTCGGCGATCAGTTCGGCCAGCTCGACATCGACTTTGAGGTCGTATTGGAAGCGGAAGAGATTGGGGAAAATCGGGTCGACCGACAGGCCGTGAAATTCGGGGAGGCCGAGGAAGTGATGGCCGATGACGGTTTGCCAGTGCGGGGAGTGGACGAGCAATACATCAGGTTTTTTGGCGAGGAAGTGTTTGCGCGCGCGCTCGTAGCCCCAGCGCAGGACTTCCCAGCCGCACTCCGATTTCGGCTCGTTGCGCCAGTGATTCTCTCCGTAGACGATGTGCGGTGGGTGGGGTGCGAGAAGACCGCCGACGATTTCGCCTTTGTTCATCGATTCACCTGTTGTATGGATATTCGTTGATCCAGTGGAAGCCGCGCGTTGTCAGGTGGAACGACTGCTCGTTCGCCTTGTGCAGAAGCGCGTGGTACATGTGTCCGTCCATCGATCCGTCGAGGACGATCTCATTCGGTGCCGGGCGTTTGAAGAACAGCGTCGCCGACCATTTCGGATCGTTGCGCTTCTTGAGGTGCATCATTCCGTTGCTCTCGCTGAGCTCCAGGCCATAGCGCGTGCGGCTATCGAACATGTTCTGGAATGCGACCGTCTGTGCGTAGTCGAAGACAAGGCGCCGCCAGCGCGTTCCGTCCGTGACGAGCGGCGGGTGGTCCACGCCGTCGACGGTCAGCGTGTCGACGTTCCAGATCCCGCGAATCGGCGAGCGAGGTATTTGGATGCCCGTCGCCTGCTGAAAGGCGCTGAAAATGATGAACAGCGCGACTGCAGTACCGAGGACAAAGCCGGCGATGCGCCGCGATTTCCGTTGAAAGAGCTGCGAGGGCGGATGCAGCACGAAGAACTGCGCGAGCCGGCGCGTGTCGGGAAGCACGAGGAACACGGCCATCGCCAGGAGATGCGACGAGAAGAGCTTCACCGGCACGTCATAGAAGAAATTCAGCGCGACGATGTTGGCGAGGACGGCGATGCCGATCAGCGCGCCGAGAAGCGCGGTGCGGCGGATCATGAGCAGGACGCCGCTGAGCAGTTCGCCGACGCCGGTGAAAAACGTGTAGGCCGCCGATGCGCCCATGAACGTCCAGACGAGTCCCATCGGCGACGCGTCGCCGAACGGCTGGGTGAGACGATCGATCGTCGGCGCGGGGAACTGCGTCGGCGGAATGACCTTCGCCGCGCCGTACGCGATCATCGCCGCGCCCAGCGCGAAGCGGACGTAGACGTGCAGCCATCCGTGGAGGCGCGTGTAGGCGAGGCGGCGGCGATCGAGGATCGACCAGATTAGCGTCACCGCGACCGCGACGACGAGCATGCACAGCGCCTTGACGTAGTCGTAGGTCGTGTCGCCGCTGCCGTTGGTGAAGATCGTGATCGTGAGCCCGAAGAATCGCTTCCCGACCGCGGGCACGATCGCGCGCCACATCTGCTCGTCGAACCTGCCGAACACGCCGAACACCTTCGGCCAGAAGTAGTCGAGCGGGAACGGGAAGTTGTAGAGGATGAGATACGAGAACGCGAAGCGGAAGAGGACGCGCGTGATCGGGTTCCAGCGCACGGCCGGTACTGTCACCACAGCCGGCGGTGCGACGTCGATCGTTTCATCCCAGCTCGATGCAGACATTCATTCACCTGTTGAACGGTAGCTCGTTGATCCAGTGAAAGCCGCGTGTGGTGAGGCGGAACGACGCGTCTTCGTCCGACTTGCGAAGCGTCGCGTGGATGTTGCGGCCATCGAATGATCCGTCGATCACCATCGTGGCCGGAACGGGGCGATGGTACGTGAGCGTCCACTTTGACTCATCGCCTTTGGTCAGCTGTATCGTTCCTTTTTTCTCGTCGACCTCCAGGCCGTAGCGCGTGCGCCGTCCGACCATCGGATAGATCGCGATGACGCCGGGACGGTCGATGACGACGTGGCGCCAGCGCGTGTCGTCGGAGATGAGCGGCGGGCGATTCACGCCGTCGATGACCAGCGTGTCGACGTTCCAGATGCCGCGCAGCGAGGACCGCGTCTCGAAATACGTGCGCTCTTCGATTGAAGATTGCAAACCCTTCATGATGACGAGCAGCACCAGCGCGGTGCGGAGCACGATGCCGGCAATGCGCAGCCATTTGCGGTCCACGAGCGGCGCCGGCCGATAGAGAAAAAACGTCTGCGCGAGCCGTTTCGCGTCGGGCAGCACCAGGAACACGGCCATCGCCAGAAGGTGCGCGGAGAAGAGCTTGACCGGCACGTCGTAGAAGAAATTCAGCGCCACGACGTTCGACATGACGGCAATCGTGATCAGCGCGCCGAGGAGCGTCGTGCGGCGGAACGTGAGCAGGAGACCGCCGAGCATCTCGCTGGCGCCGGTGAAGATCGTGTATCCCTTCGACGCGCCCATGAACGTCCAGAGGAGGCCCATCGGCGACGCGTCGCCGAACGATTGCAGCAGACGGTCGAGGCCGGGCGCCGCGAATTGCGCGGGGATGATCTTGGCCGTGCCGTACAGGAACATCGTGCAGGCCAGCGAGAAGCGGATGTAGACGCGCAGCCATTCGTACAGCCGCGCGTACTCGACGCGGCGGCGATCGAGGATCGACCAGATCAGCGTCGCGGCACACGCGACGACGAAGATGCAGAGGACCTTGTAGTAGTCATACGTCGTATCGCCGCTGCCGGGAATGGCGACGACGATCGTGACTCCGAAGAAGCGTTTGGCGACCGCCTTGACGATCGCCTCCCACATCGCCTCGTAGCCCAGCGCCCGGTCCCGGATCATGTCGAACGGGAAGGGGAAGTTGTAAAGGACGAGATACGAGAACGCGAAGCGGAACGCGATGCGCGTCGCGAGCTTCCAGCGCGCGGCCGTCACCGCGGGAACAGCGGGAGATGCAGAAACGGGAACTGCTTCATCCCAGCTTGACGCAGACATTCTTCGCCTCCGTGAAGAACTCGAGCGACTCGAAACCGCCTTCGCGTCCGACGCCGCTGTCCTTCGCGCCGCCGAACGGCACGCGCAGGTCGCGCAGCAGCCAGCAGTTGATCCAGACCGTGCCGCTGTCGATCGCCGCGGCGACGCGATGCGCGCGCTTGAGGTCGCGCGTCCACAAAGATGCGGAGAGGCCGTAGCGCGTCGAGTTCGCGAACGCGACCGCTTCCTCTTCGTGATCGAACGGCGTGATCGTGACGACGGGACCAAAGATCTCTTCCTGCAGCACGCGCCGGTCGCATCCGAGTCCGGTGATCACGGTCGGCTCGACGAAGTAGCCGTCGCGGTCGACGCGCGAGCCGCCGGCGACGATCGTGCCGCCTTCTTCTTTCGCGAGCTCGATGTAGCCGAGGACTTTGTGGAGATGCGCTTCGCTGATCAGCGCGCCGACCTGCGTCGATTCGTCGGACGGATCGCCGATCTTCAGTTTCTTCGCGCCCTCCGTGAACGCATCGACGAACTGGTCGTAGATCGAGCGCTCGACGAAGACGCGCGAGCCGCAGAGGCAGATCTCGCCCTGGTTCCAGAACGCGGAGCGGAGCGACGTGCGGATGGCGTCGTTGAGATCGGCGTCGGCGAAGACGACCGTCGGATTTTTTCCGCCGAGCTCCAGCGAGAGCTTCTTGAACATCGGCGCGGCGGACGCGGCGACGCGCGCACCGGTCACGGTGCCGCCGGTGAACGAGATCATCGGAACGTCGCGATGCTCGACGAGCGCGGCGCCGGCCTTCGCGCCGTAGCCGTGGACGATGTTCATGACGCCGGCCGGCACGCCGGCTTCGAGCGAGAGCTGCGCGAGGCGATCGGCGGTTAACGGCGTCAACTCCGACGGCTTGGCCACGCAGGTGTTGCCGCTGGCGATCGCCGGCGCGATTTTCCACGAGAGCAGATACAGCGGCAGGTTCCACGGCGAGATCAGTCCGGCGACGCCGAGAGGCTGGCGGAGCGTGTAGTTGAGCGCGGTGGTGTCGGTGATGTGCGCTGCGCTGGCGTGATGAAGAATCGCGGTGGCGAAGAAGCGGAAGTTGGCGACGGCGCGCGGGATGTCGAGCGCGCGAGCGAGCGAGAGCGGCTTGCCGTTGTCGCGGCTCTCGATGCGCGCGAGGTCGTCGAGATTTTGTTCGATGAGATCGGCGAGCCTGAGAAGAATGCGCGAGCGCTCTTCGGCGGTCGTGCGGCTCCACACCGGGAACGCGTTCTTCGCCGCCGCAACCGCGGCGTCGACATCGGCGGCATCGCTGTCCGGAACGTCCGCGATCGGCTGCGCGGTCGCGGGGTTGATGTCGGGAAAATACGCGCCGCTTTTCGGCGCGACGAATTCGCCGCCGATGAAGTTCGATATTCGCATCACGTCAGGCTCTCCGCGCCCGCGCCCGCGCCCGCGCCCGCTTCCGCGCCCGGGGCGGGGGACGCAGTCGCTTCGCTCCCCCACCCCGGGCGCGGGCTCGGGCTCGGGCTCGGGGCTACGGAACTCATCGCACAAACTCCTCCGGATCGAACTCCCAGCGATCGATGTCGGGATCCCACGAGTCCCACGGAACGATCGCCGCCATCCGCTCGCGCAAATCGGGCGGGATCACTTCGGGGACGATGAACGCTTTCTGGCGGCGCAGTTTGTAGGGGTTGCGGAACTCGAAGCCGAGGACGCCGAGGATGTAGCGCGCGATGTACCACGTCGCCTGCGGGTTCCAGCCGTGGGCGATCTTGACGACGACGCCGAGGCCTTCGGGATATTCGGGATGCTCGATCGAGAGACCGAGCAGGCCGTCCGCTCCTTCTTTCGCGAGCACGCGTCCGCCGCAGGCCTTGAGGATCGTCGAGTCGAGGCGGTTGAAGCCGCCGATGAGATCGGGATGCGCGATCATCGCGTTCCAGATCCAATCGTCGTGTTTCTCGGTGACGAGGTTCGCGAAGAGCCGTGCGAGATCGGTGACGGTCATCGACACGGTCGGCAGTCCGCATCCGTCCTTCGCGATCGTTCCGTTCGTCCAATCGGGAGCAAGGACCTTGCGGAGATAGCGCAGGTACTCCTGAAAAAACGGATGGTGCGGCCAGACGTAGCCGACGCGGCGCCAGCCTTTCAGTTTGCAGCCGCGCAGGATCGCGGCATGCTCGCCGGAGCAGCAGTGATACCACCGGCGCGGGCGGCGCACCTGCCGGCCGAACTGCACGAGCGGCACGTCGAGCGGCGCCTGCATCATGCCCCATTCGCCTTCGAGCAAAATGGATCGCGCCGTCGCGACGTGCTCGGCGTCGCCGTTGTGCGACGCGACGGAGATCGCCTTCTGCTCGCTCGTCAGCGCGCTCGCGAATTCCTTCGCGAACACTTTCATCATGATCGGCTTCACCATCGAGCGCCCGTAGACCTCTACGTTGCCGCCGAACGAATAGATGAGATTGCGCCCAGAAACCCACGACACCGCGCCGTGAATCGTGTTCTCGGCGACGCCGTTGCGGCGGTACTCGACGAGCGGCTGCCAGTTCGGCATCGGCCGCGCGAAGTTGACGGCGGCGGTCTCGTCGAACGCTTGCGCCGGTTGATCGATCATCGTCATAGCAGGCAAGGGCGCATAGGCTCAAAGGCGCATAGGCTCATAGAGATTTCTGTGAGCCTGTGAGCCCTTGAGCCTGTGAGCCTACAAATTCCGGCGCAACTTTCTCCATAAAGTCCGTCATGTTCTTCATCACGCGCTTCGAGTCGTGATTGTTGAAGTCGAACCAAAGCATCAACCGGTCGTCGGAGTGAAACCGTTCGCGCATCTGCGCGACGATTGCGTTCGCGTCTCCGACGAGCGCGTTGTTCGTGGCGCGGCGCACCTTTTCTTCGTCGAGCGTTCCTTCGAGCGCGCGCCAGTAGTTGGACAGCGCATTGCGCGCTTCTTCCGCGGCTTTTGCCGCGTCGTCGTTGATGAAGACGAGCACCGTGCGCGGCATCAGCCGGCGTTCCCACTGGCCCTGATAGTGCTCGCGCATCCGCTCGTTCGTTTTCTCGATCTCGTCGCCGGGCGTGATCGAGAGGTTGAACACGCCGACGGGGAGGATCGTATTGGCGAAGATCTGCGTCGCGGGATCGTGCGAGCCGATCGAGAGGCGCAGCAGGTCCATGCGCGATTCCTGCGGGATGATTTTCAAGTTCGGAAATCGCCAGCGCGGCTCGAGCTGTGTCCCCTCGATGAAGCGCGGCGCGATCATGTCGGAGTTGAGCACCTCGCCCTTCAACAGCCGGAGAAAGATCTCCGTCGCCTCTTCGAAGATTTTGTTCTTCACTGCCGGCCAGTTCGCACGCTCGAAATCGTCGCGTGGCACGATTCCGTACGGGATGTTGATGAACGGAAAGCGTCCCGACGCGAAGCCGACGGTGATGGTGCGCGTCTCGTTCGGATCGAGACCGTGCAGCGCGAGGAAAGTCTTGATGCGCTCGGCCGCGGCGATCGGTCCGCCGTTGCAGAGGATGTTCATGATCGCGGAGCCGATGCCGATGCGCTTCGTGCGCGCGAACACGCGATGGCCGAGCTGAAGGATGTCCGTGTTCAATCCGATCTCGCCGGCAAAGTGCGGGATGACGGCGCCGGGATTCGTCTTCTGGACTTCCGTCGAGAGATGGCTCTCCGCGACCCACGCCGTGCCGAAGCCGAGGCGGTCGGCGAGCTCGATCTGCTCGAAGAAATTCTCGAACATCACGCGCTCGGACGGCATGTAGCCGTCGACGACGGTCTGGCAGATCGAGAAGAAGATGTCGAGCTCCATCGCAGTGGAGCCTACATTACCTCAGGAGCAACGGCTCCCTGATCACGGGCGGCGCGTCTTCAGGCACGAGCGCGTTGATGCGGCGCACGAGCTCTTCGTACGGCGAGCCGGGCGCGTACATCGGGTTCGTCATCATCACGCGGCGTCCGCCGCCGCGCGTGAGGTGGAGGTACTCGTACTCCGCTCCCTCGGGCGCCTCGATCTCGATCGGCTCGAGGTCGTCAAAGTGCGACGCGGCGACCAGCGTGACGATGTCCTGCGCGGACTCCGGCGACGCGGCGCCGCGCGACGTGACCTGGATCGCGAGGACGGTCGCGTCGTCGACATCGAGCGCGTTGCGCTTCAACGCGATCAGCTCGGCCGCATCGGACGCGAGGAAGCGGCACGTCATCTCTTCCTCCCAGTCCGAATCGCCGCCCCAGCCGCGGATCACGAGCTCGCCGGGATGACGCGCGCGAACGAGCGATTCCGCAGCGGCGTCTTTCTCGTGCGCGAGAAAGGCCTCGGCCGCGTCATCGAGGAGCGGCGTGCGGCCGAACAGGTCCGCGACGTCGGCGACCGGCAGCTCTTCGCGCGCGAGTCGCGCCGCGGCGAGGAGTCCGCGCTGTTCTTCGATATCGTGGCCCGCGAGAATCCGCCGCTCGCCGGCGCTGTCGCCGATGAGGATCGCGACGATGCCGGCCATCGCGCCGCCGGCAGCGCGCAGGCGGCCGAGCGCGGGCGGCGAAGTGCGGATGAACTCGCGGCTCTCGATCGCACTCGCGATCTCGTCCGCGCTCGCGCTACCGTCGAGCATGCGTGCGATGAACAACTCGTTCGCGGCCGGCACGGGCCACGTCTCGACAACGCCGATCAGCTCCTCACTGAGCTCCGGCTGATCGCGCCGGATCTCTTCGGCACGACGGACGACCATGCGCGCGACATCGTCCCGATCGTGGTCCGACGACAGCACACGAAACCCGATCATCACTTCGGCCGGGAAGTGCTCCGTCGCGTCGTACATCATGAAGTCGGCGCGGTCATCTCTCGCCAGCGCGAGCGCAACGGCAGCTTCGAGTCCGCGCGCGAGCTCGATCGCTGCGTAGCCGCCGTCGGCGTCGAGCGCGGCAATGACGCGCGCGCGGTCGTCGTTGCTCTCCATCGTCTCGATCAGTTTGCGCATCGTGTCGTTGCCGCGTGGGTCGTGCAATTCTCCGAGCGCTTCGGCGGCGTACGAACGAATCGTGTCGTCGCTTTCGTGCTCGAGCACCCAGAGAAGACCGGGGATCGCATCGGTCATGCCGAGGCGCGCGACCGATTGCACGATGCGCAGCCGGACCATGCCGAAATCTTCGATCCAGCCGGGATTCGACAGCCACGGCAACAGCGGCCGCAGCGCGTCGGCGCGCGCGGTGTTGAGATTGAACATGCCGAGCGTGTTGGCGGCGAGCGTGCGCGCGGCCTGATTCGGACTGTCGAGCAATCGAACGTAGATCGGAATCCAGTGATCGGCGTCCGAGCCGGAAATCATCGCGGCGGCCGTGTAGCGTTCGAGCTCGGGGACGGAGCCGCCCGCCAGAAGTTGCAGCAGCCATTCGTCGCGACCGTCCCACTTGGCGGCGGCGAGCGCGTCGATCGCCCATTCGCGTGCGGTCTCCGCCGCGACAGGGTCGGCAGCGATGCTCTGCAATGCGCGCAGATACTCGTCGCTTTGCGTGATTCGATAGAGATACGTGATCGCCAGCGCGCGCGTGTTCGGCTGCGGCGATGCCGCGAGCTGCAGCAGCACCGGCTCCGCGCGCGCGGGATCGGAGAACGCGAGCGCGCCGACGTCTTCCATTCCGCTGACGTAGCCGCGATCGTCGTCCATCGCCGTCAGCGCATACGCGGCGAGCGTCTCGCGCTCGGACTCGCAATGCAGCAGCATCCAATTCGCGACGTCGGCGTTTTCCGCCGCCGGCTGCACCGCCCGGCAGACGTCGGCACGCGCGGGGAGAAAGTTGACGATCGACGGCAGGAGGTCGGGACGCTTGTCGATCACCTCGACGAGCCGCTCGCTCACTTTGTCGCCCGGTATCTTGTCCTGCTGCATCGGCAGCGCCCAAAATCCCGCGAGCTGATCGAGCGGCGCATCGTCGGGCGGCTCTTCGGGTGGATCCTGCACCATGCCGGGACGCGGCACCGGCAACGCGAGGAGGTCCTGCACCAAATCCCCGAGCGCCACGGGCGCGACGAGGAGCAGCGCGATGGCAATTGCACGCCGCATGGTCATTGGACGCACAAGCCGTCGATTACGATACCGGCATGCGTGCGCGCGTTCTTCCGCTGCTTCTTCTCGTCGCCTGCGTGACGGCGATTCCCGCGAATCGCTACGGCCTCCACGTCGTCCCCGATCTCGCGACGTACCAGCACGTTGCGCAGCACGATTCCTCGAAGCGCCTCGTCGATCTCGAGTCCCTCGGCATCGCGATCGACGTCCGTTACGCAACGCCAAACAATTTCATGAAGCAGACGCTGTATCCGGTCGCGAAGGCGTATCTGCGCGCTCCCGCCGCGCGCGCGCTCGCCGACGTGAACCGCGAGCTCGCCGCGCGCGGCCTTGCCATGAAAGTGTTCGACGCGTATCGGCCGTATCGGATCACCGAGAAGATGTGGGAGCCGATCAAGAATCCCGACTTCGTCGCCGATCCGGCGAAAGGCTCACGCCACAATCGCGGCGCGGCCGTCGATCTGACGCTCATCGATCGCGCGACCGGCAACGAGCTGGCGATGCCGACGCCGTACGACGACTTCACGCCGCGCGCGCGGAACGACTTCAACGATCTGCCCGCCGAAGCGCTCGCGAATCGCGCGCTGCTGCGCGACGTGATGACGAAGCACGGCTTCGAGCCGCTCCCGTCCGAATGGTGGCATTACGACTTCAAGGGATGGGAGCGGTTCGAGTTGATGGATGTGCCGTTGGAGGAGCTGAGGAGAGCGGGCGTCCCGCCCGCCTAAGCGGAGCATCTTGCTCCGCTTACATGCGCGCCGGGCGAGACGCCCGACGCGTGCGGCCGGGACGGCCGCTTTCCGAGAGGTATGCGAAAGCGGCGGCGTAGGCCGCCGCAGTCCAAAGGTCAGAAGCGCGCCACCATTGACAGCGAGGCGACCTTGAACGTGTCGGATGAGTCGTACGCGGCGTCGATCTGGAATCGCGGCCACGCGAGTCCCGCGCCGACCGACACGTGGTTCTGCGCTTCCCCCTTCGGGAACAACAGCGCCTCGGCGATGAAGTCGGCGCGATTGACCGGGCCCTTCCACGTCACCGAGTGCGCGGGATCGCGCCAGAAGCCGGCGCGGATCGCGACCGGGATCTTCGTCGCGAAAAAGTATTCGGCGCCGAGGCGAAGCTCCGTCACGTCGTCGGCCTGGAACGGATCGCCTTGCAGCGAGCGGACGTCGGCGACCGATGCGACGAAGTCGTCGGTGAGATTCGAGTACTTCACGTGCACCGCGTCGGCGTTGATCGTCAACACGGGGATCGGACGGAACGAAACGCCGACGCCCATGATGTCGGGAATGTGAAACGTCGTTTCGGCGACCTGCAGGAAATCGAAATTCGTGACCGCGCCGGAGAAGAAGAGCGGCGTTTTGAATTTCGGCCCCTGCTTGTACACGCCGCCGAAGCTCAGCTTGTCGCTGGGCGCGTACTTGAAGCCGACGGCGAACGTGACGTCGCTGACCTCCTCGATCTCCACCTCGCCGTTGTTGGTTTTGGCGGTCGCTTGCACGGAGACGGTGCTGGGATCAAAGTCCTGCGTGAAACGGAACGTGAATGCCGCTTCGCGGAAGCGCTGGTAGCGCGCCGTTGCGCCGATCGAGAACTTCGGATGGATCTGCCACGCGCCGGCGATGCCGAAGGTGCGCTGGCGAACGTCGAGCGCGGAGATGAACGGATCGATGCGGAACTCGAAGCACGCGGACGGGTTGTGCGTCGAGTTGCGGAGCGCGTCACACGCCGCCTCGGTGATCGGATTGCCGCCGCCGGCGGGGAGGAAGAAGTTCGGCGTCTTCGTCTCCTGACGGCCGGTGGTCTGATTGAACGTCGGCGCGACGATGCCGCCGCCCTGGTTGTTCAGCGGCTCGTGGTAGTAGACGCCGAAGGTAAATTTTTTGACAGGGAACACCGCGCTGGCAAAGCTGACGTTGACGCGGTTGCTGTAGTGCGTAAACGGCGTGCGCACGACGTCGGGGAACGTGCCGCTCGTCGAGAAGAGCTGCTGCTCCTGGTAGTTGCGCAGCTCGACGGAAAATTCAGGCTTGCGCAGAATCGTGAGGCCGGCGGGATTCGCTTCCGCGGCCGAGGCATCGTCGGCGAGACCGAGGAACGCGCCGCCCATGCCGAGAGAGCGCGCGCCCGGATTGCCGAAGTTGAACTGCAGGCCGGAGAGCGCTTCGATGTCGACGTTTTGTGCAAACGCGGGGATCGCGATCAAAAGTAACAGTGCGAGTTTGCGCATGCCAAAGAATAGCAGGCTCATAGGTTCATAGAGCAAGGGCTCATGGGCGTTGACGCTCAGAGCTTCGAGGCGATCCATCCCGCGCTGCCGAGGATCAGCGTGAGCAGGAGAATCGTGCCGCCGATGAAGATGCTCTGCGTGCGCAGCGAGCGTCCCTTCAACGACGTGTAGCGCAGGCTGAAGAGGTAGGGCACGAGGAACGCCATCGCCGAAAAGGAATCGACGTACGTGCGGTCGCCGAGGCGAATGTGCATCGTCATCCAGATCGCGGTCAGCAGCAGCGTCCCGCCGAGATTCACGACGAGACTCTTTCGCGCATCCTCGCGTGTCACTCGCCCACCCGATGCGGCACAGCCCAGTTTCATCATCGTTCCGTTCATGGTTACTCCTTCTTGTTTTGCGTCCGGTTGCACAGGGATCTTCTGCGGTTCCAGCCACGCGTCGATCGCACCGGCGATGAGGTCGATGCCCGCGTGGAGCGAGAACGGCTGCGAATCGATCAACGCGCGGACCTCGTCGCCGTAGCGGCGGCGCCAGCGCGGCGGGTACAGCGCCAGCAGCCAGGTCATGCGCTCGCCAGGCGGCGCTGCCCGATGCGCGCGACGTTCTGGATGCTGGCCAGCCGTGCCCGCAGCGCCTTCTCGCCGAGAGCCGTGATGCGATAGGGATTGCGACGGTCGTCCGCGCCAATGGCCTCGATCAACCCGCGGGCTTCGAGCCGCGAGATCGCGCCATACAGCGTGCCCGGTCCCAGGCGCAGGTCCGCGATGCGGGCGATGTCTTCGGTCATCGCGTATCCGTGCTTCGGTCCGTCGGCGAGGCTGATGAGAATCAGCAGCGCCGGCTCCGAGAAACGTCCGAACTCTTCCAGTTCCCGATCGATGTCCGCCTTCTTCATCCGCGCCGTACTCCGTCTCACGTACTACGTTGTACGTATTAGTACGTCCGGCGTAGCAGAAAGTCAAGAGCGTCGGATTCGTCAGTCAGCAGTACTGGAGGCGCGTGAAAGAGTCTCGCGACCGAGTCTGCGCGCCGGAGCCGCATCAGCTTCGTGGTTGCTTGCATCCCGAATCCATCGGTGCGCGGCTCTGAGCAGCAGAGCCAAATGCGTGCAATGTCAGCCTGGATGACAAGAAATTCGTCGTGCGGCTCCGAGCGCCAGAGTTGAATGACAGCCGCGCCCACATGAATGATCAGAAACTAGTCACGCGGCTCTGAGCGCCAGACCCGGACGGCGTCCGTGCCGTCATGAATGATCAGAAATTGATCACGCGGCTCTGCGCGCCAGAGCCGAACGGCGGCCGCGTCGGCATGAATCACGAGAAACTGGTCACGCGGCTCTGCGCGCCAGAGCCGGACGGTGACCGCGTCGGCATGAATGACGAGAAATTGATCACGCGGCTCTGCGCGCCAGAGCCGGACGGTGACCGAATCGTCATGAATGACGAGAAACCGGTCACGCGGCTTTAAGCGTCAGACCCGGACGGCGACCGCGTCGGCGTGAATGACGAGAATTCGTGCGCGGCTGTGTGGAGCGACAGAGCCAAACACCTAGGTGCTCAGATTAGTGGGGCCGACGAATTCGAGCCCGCGACCCGCCGTAACAGGGCGGGCGTTCTAACGGTAACCGTCAATGGGTCGTCGATTCGATGCGTTCGACACGCGCCTGAAGATCGGCGAAAGCCTGTTCCAGAGCGCGGACACGGCGGTCGAGCTCCGCGTGCGAGAACTTGATCATCGACTGCGTTTCCGTGAAGCCGTGATCCATTTGCTCTTCGATATCCGCTGTCTTACGATCGAGTTTCTCATCAACGACGGAAATGGCTTCGGAAAGCACGTCGAATCGCTTCTCCAATCGTTCCGCGACGACGTCGAAGTGCCGACGCGTTTCGGTTGCCGTACTCGCGATCAGCTCTTTCAACTCTTCGTCCATCGCCGGCATCTTACCTCGGCCTTCACGCATGTAGAAGCGTCCCGACTCGGTACGGGGAAACCCGCGACCTCCGGCGTGACAGACCGGAGTGCTAACTGCCTTCTTCCCGCTTCCGAGGAGACGGCGCCTCGCAAGCTCTGATAACACGGCCGTTAGCGCCCCAAAGGGGCCGACCTTGTGAGGGCACGTTGTGAGCGCGGGGACGGGCCGGGGATCACACCTTCTTTCTCATCGCCGGTTGGCGCTCGCGATTGCGTTGCGGTTGCCAGTTCATCCTGCATCCTTCATCCTTGATCCCTCCCGATGGAACCCGTCAACCTCTCCGAGCTCTTCAGGGATTCGCGTGACGTCGAAGACTTTCTCGCCGCGTACGGTGAAGAGATACCGCCGAAACCCGACGATGCGCGGAAACACGCACTGACGATCGTCGAGACGGTGGACCCGACGCATGTCGTCGGCGTGCTGTTTGGGTTTGCTCGAAATTTCGCTCGGATGGTCAGCGAGATCGCGGACTTCTGCGCGACGCAGGGCGCTGCCATCAGCGGCCAGATCCAGCTCCCTCACGACGAGGTGTCCCTCGACCTCAGGAGCCTGCAGTCCGCCTGGGCGTTCGCCGGATCAGCGCCGGACGTCGCAAGCCTCGAAGCGCGCTCGCATGCGCTTGCCGCCGCGCTGGAAGACGTGGCGCTGCGGCTGAACAGCGGCGATCTCGTACGCGAGGAAACCGAAGAACGGCTCACCGGGTTCGGCCGCGCGCTCCGGAGCTCACCCGATCCGGTCCATCGCATGATCTCGCGATCGATCTCCGGGACGACACGGGACATTCACCACGAGCTGGTGTCGGAAGCGGATCTCCGCGCGCTGGAACTGGCGATCGAAGCAGTCGACGAGACATCCTCAGCGCTGGCTGCCGTGCCGCTCTCGGCGGCGGCCGCGACGGCGTTGCAACAGGTCCAGCAGCATCTGCCCGCACTCGTGGAGGAATTGCGACACAAAGAAATCGATCCGACGGGCGAGGCGTCACCGATCGTCCTTGGACTGACTGACGAGATCATGCTGTTGACCACGCAGCTTCGGGATCTCGGCGCCGAGATGGTCGAAGGTGAGCGGGTGAGCCGAGGCTTTCAGGATTTCCTCCGCACGGAGTTCTGGCCCGCCCGCTGGCGGGTTTACGAGCTATGGCTGCTGGTGCGCCTCCTCGGAGTCCTGAAGGGCATCGGCGGTCGTCTCCAGCTCTTCGGAGTGGACAAAGGAATCTGGCGCGTCCGGTATGGACATGCTGAGGAGCCGGTAGCCAGAGCGACGTTTTCCGCGGGCGAGGTCGACTTCTATTACCAGTACTGGCGAGACAGCGCCGAAGGTGCCGACATGCCGGACCTGGTTGCGGCCATGCGCGGCGGACGGCCCATCGCGGTGATCGATCCGAAGCACGGCCGTAGCTATTCGCGCAGCCGGGTGCAGGCGGTGCTGACGCGTTACGCGACGCAGCTCGACGCGGACCTGACCGCCATCGTCAACTACTTCCCGATGCGCAGCTATCCCTTCGAGAATGTTCGCACGCCGATGCGATCGTGGATCCTCGCGTCGGATGTCGCGCCGGGCACGAATGCCAGCCGTCGTCTCGAGCTTCTGTTTGAGGAAACCCTTCGCGGACGCGGATTCCACGAAGCCGAGGAGCCGTACATTTCTTCGCCGACGGCGAGCCAGCCGCGCGCGGTGCGGCCGGCGGATCTCATCTACTGGGCGACGGAAGAGAGGGAGGTCGACGAACCCGCCGGCTTCTGGCGCTCATCCGCGGACGCTACGACGCTGCCGGTGAAGGGCTTGGCAGGCCGGGACAACGTGCAGCTCGACGCCTCACCCGACGGCATGGGCCTTCTCATACTGCGAGAGCCCGACGTCACGCTGCTGCGTGTCGGCCAGGCCCCGAAGCGGATCGCTGACTGGACAAGCAAATATTTCATTTCATCGGTTGGCTGGTCACCCGATGGCGAATACTTCGTCCTTCCGTTGGACAAAGGCATTGTCCTTTTTGATCGGAGCGGCGATCGCGTCGATGGCTGGCCGGATGGAGCGGGATTCATGGGATGGCACCCTGAGGGACACTCCCTCTATTGCCTGTCCGGCAGCGGCGAAACATCTCGCACGCTCACGTTCTTCGCGCCTGACCGCGGCGTGATCTGGGAACGGCGTCTCACGTTCACAGGGAACGTGCGCACGTCGCTTCTCAAAGGGCGGGTGGAGCGGGGGCCCACGGATGACAGCGTGCTGCTCCACATCGATTATGTCGGCAAATACCGCATCGACGGTGGAGCAGTGGAACCGTCGGACGAGGGCATGCCGCTGAGCGTCTCGCCGAGCGGTCGTCATGTCATTGAGGAAGGACCTCATAGCCGGCACGACCGTACGCTGCTGCGCATCACCGACCGGCGCGGCCAGCAACTCCCGCTGGTGCGCTACACGGGGCCACTTCCGCCGTTTGTGCGCTGGAGCCCTGACGAAGCGAGATTTGCATTCATCGCGCAGGACAGGGACCTTCCGGCGCGGCTCTTCACCGTACGCGTCGGTGAGCGCCATGCCCGCGCGACCTCGCTCCCCGGTCAGGAGCCTGCGACCTTTGCCTGGGTCTCACCGAAACTGCGGACGTAGTTTGCTTTGCGCGACTCTCGGCGTGACAGGCCCCGACGCTCGCGTCGAAGTCACGCATCGCCCACAATGATGCCATGCCGTCTATGCGCGACATGGTCTCCGGCCGCGACTTTCAACTTCGCTATGCGCTGCACCGCCTGACGCTGCTCGCAATCGGGGCCGATCCGCTGCACGCCCGCGTTGCTCGCCTCCGTCTTGAATGGCCGCTGGGAAGCGTATGGGCAGACGTGGTGCTCCAGGAAGAGGACGGCCGCATCGTCGAGATCGTGGAGTGCAAGGAGCATCAGAACCACATCGCAATCAAATCGCTGCGCACGTTTTTCGCCGACGTCAGGAAGACCGCCGTGCTCGTACCAGATGCGCGGTTCCGCTTCGCGACGAACGCGCGGCACCTGCCAAATGGAAAGGCGCCGTCGGCATGGAGGGCGCCGCCGATCGATCCAAGTCGCATTACGTGGGAGGTTGACGTCCCGAACAAGGACTCGCTTGCTGCCGAATGCATAGCGTATTTCGCGCGCGGCTCGCGTGACCCGTTCGTGGTCTACGCCAAACTGTACGCGCGTCTTGCGGCACAGGCGGCGGCGCGGCTGCAGCGCGATGGCACGGTCTTCGTCAATGCCGTGAAGGATCTGCACGCCTGGCTCTTCTCGGACATCGACCCGAACCGTCTCAGCGCGGACCTTTCGATCGCGGGCGAGGAGAGCTTCGCGATCGACGAGTTGCGCTCCATCCTTCGCCAAGGCCGGCCGCGCCAGCGTGCACTCGATACAGCGCGCATCGTGGCCATGCGCTCGGTCGCCACCGGAATACTTTCCGACAGCATGGTCACGCTCGAGCAGGTCTTCATCGACCCGTCAGCCAACACGGTCGTGCATCACTCTGAGGTGGATCGCACACGGTCGGTCGAGTCCACGTTGTCGCTGCTTTTCGAATGGCTCGCCACCAAGCGTGCGCACGGTGCCGGGCGCCTCGCCGGCGTCCACGGCGCCGACGTCCCGCTCCTCCTCCTCGGCGACTTCGGGTTCGGCAAGACGTCGGTGCTCGCGACGTTCGCCTATCGTCTGCTCGACCACGATCCGACCATATGGCCGATCTTCGTCCGGTTGCGAAACCTGAAAGCGGCCGGCACGTCGATCCCGTTGCTCGAGGCGCTGCGCAAACACGTGCGCGGCTCCCATGGAATCGACATCGACGAAACCGAGGACGAGATCTGTCTTCTCTGCGATGGCTTCGACGAACTCAATCTCTTCTACACGCAGAGCGATCAGCACCAGTGGGTCGAGGAGGGGTACCGCCAGCTCTCGTCGCTCGCGCAACGGGCGAACGTCACGGTGATCATCTCGAGCCGGCCGATTCTCTTCGTCTCGTCCGAGGCGGCGCTGAGGGATGGAGCGACGCGGATTCATCTGCGCGAGTTCGACGACGCCCGCATCCGCCGCTGGTGCGAGCGCTATCGGGAGAGCGCGAGTCTGGCGCCGGAGTTCTCGTTCGAGTTTCTCGATGAGCGCGATCTCGTCGAAGTCGCGCGTACGCCGATCGTGCTCTACATGATCGCGCGCATCTTCGAGACGCAGCGCGATCTGCTCGAGGCGAAGCGCTACACCCGTGCTGAGATCTATCGCCTCTTCATCACGTGGACGGAGCGCGGGCGCTATCACACTGACGAGGAGAAGCACGCGCTGCCCGCGAATTACCGTGAGATTTTGCAGGAGATCGCGTGGCTACTGTTCCAGAGCGGCAAGGGCGCGGTGGCGGCAGGCGAGTTGCTCGAAGGTCTGCGGGCGACGTTCGGCGCAACTGTCGACCGCATTCCCATCGATCGCAACATCCTCGTGGCTCACATGCTGCGCACCTCGGGCGACGTGAGCGACGCGGGAGACGTGATCGAATTCACGCATCAGTCATTTCGCGAATACCTGGTGGCCGAGCGCATCTGGCGATTGCTCGGCCCGATCCGCGCAGGCGAACCGCTTCAGGCCGCGACGTGGATCGCGCTCGCAGGCCGCGTGCTCACCGATGCGAAGGTGTCGCTGCTGAGGGAGATGGTAGCGACGCTGCCGGAGGCGGAGGCGAAGGCGTTGTACGAAGGCCTCGACGGCGCGGACAACATCCACAACTATTGGGCGAAGTGGTCGCAGCCGATGTGGGCACGACTTGAGGGCGAAGAGCTCCGCGGGTGGTTCGCGACGCTCCCTTCGCGCGCCGCGGGGATGGCTGTGCTGGCGTTCGTGCTTCGCGTGGCCGCGTACCAGCGATGCGGTGAGGCGATGGAGCTCGCGCCGCCGCGTAGCGAGACGTTGCGGCGATTGATTTTGTTTCTGCAGGCGTTCCCGGAGGCGGGCGTCGCCGCCGAAGCGGAGACCCTGCTGCTGCAGAACCTCCAAGGCCTTCGTCTCGAAGAGGGATCATCGCTCCGAGGAGTCGAGCTGAGCGGGACCGACATCTCCGAATGCCGGTTGCGCGGCATCGGCTTCGAGGGCGCGTTACTCGCCGGGCTGGTCGCGACGGACGGAACGTTCATCGACTGCAGCTTCAGCCGCACGATGTTCGACCTGACCGCCTATGGAGCGACGTTCGACGACTGCGACTTCACCTCCGCGCGTCTCATCCTCGGCTGGCCGGAGGAACCGTCTGATCTGCGTTTCACGAACTGCCGCTTCGACGACGCCGTGTTCGAAACGCTCACTCTCCGCGGCCCGTCGTTCACGGGTTGCACGTTCGAAGGCGCGCGCGTTGCGATCGTAGGAAATCCGGCGGTGCTCATCGAGGCCACGCTCGACGCTGCGGCACGCAGGTACTTTCAGGAGGCCGGAGTTCGGCTCGTCCGCTCGCGCTAATTCAGGCGACGTGCCGCTGCTTCATCACGCGAGCGCACTGACCGAACCGTTGACGCCGGCCGCGGTCCCCCATGGGGGCGCCCTGTATCACTCCTCGCGCCGAACGGGCGTCCCGTGCAGATCACGCGCGACCTGCGCAGCTTCTGGAATGGCGGATGTCAGCAAGTGCGGAAGGAGTTGCGCGGACGCTATCCGAAGCATCCGTGGCCCGAAGATCCGTGGACGGCACCAGGAAACGCATCGAAAAACGATCATCATGAGGAATGCGTAAATCCGTTCGTTCTCTCGTCGGCCGCGAGACCCGGCCGGCACGCGTCGAATTCCGCCTTGCCGGTGGGATGGAGAAGGGGTTCGCGCTGAAGGGGCTGACGCAGCCGATCGGCCTCGCCGCCGGCGACAACGACGTCTCCCTGTCCATTGAGACCGACCGGACCACATAGCCGGGGATTCACGACGGGCATTCTCGAAGTGCGAGGCGCGGAAGGGGACGCCGGGCAGGACGGGGTCGCACCTTTGCTCGGCTTCCAGGTCCGGATCATTACGTCGCGATTCTGGTTTTCACCGGTTTGCCTTTGGAGCGCGTGCGCCGTGCTGGCTCTCGTCAGTTTGATCTTCCTCACCATTGCACGGGGGGCCGAACGTCCGGCGCAGGACCACGTCGAGCGGCCGGACGACAAACCCGCGCCTGCGGTCGCGCCGGTGTCCCGCGAGCGGGAGAAGGATGATCGGCGACCCGCGTTGCTCGCGGAGAGGAATGAACTGCAAGCCTCACTGCGCCGATTGAGGAAAGAGGCGGCCGAACTCGAACGCCGCTGCGCCCAGCTCGAGCGTGAGATTTTGCGGATCTCGAGCGGAGCTGAGGAGCTACCGACGGTGTTTGATGCCATCGGGTAGAAGAACGCCTCGCCTCTTCGGGTCACATCGAAACCATTGTCGATAGCGAGGGCGGCGGTGAGCTTCGCCAGATGCGAGGATGCCGCTGATGGACGCTGTTGTCCAACCGATTGCCGCCACTCGCGTGGTCTTGAGGCAGTCTTTCCGTGGAACACTCGCTCCGATTTGTGAAACATCGCGCCCTTTCGCGGCGGTTTCTGCGCAGGTTTTCGTGTCCGAGAATCGCGACCTTGCGAGTCAGCTTGCGAGTTACAACTTTCTAAGCGAACCCGCTGAAAACACGAAACGCCGCGAAGTCGCGGCGCATGAGTGCTTTAGATTGGCGGGCCTGACCGGGCTCGAACCCGCGACCTCCGGCGTGACAGACCGGAGGTCTAAACAACTGATCATTTGCGTCCCGCGATATCCACTATCAGGCCTATCGACCTCGCTCACAGCCGCCCCGCCCGCACGCCCTCGATCACACTCGCCACCACATCCGCGGGCGGACCTAAAAGCTTCGCTCTGTCCTTGCGCCAGCTCCACTCGATCTGTCCTTGTGCGAGGCTCTTCGCGCCGACGGCGATGCGCAGCGGAAAGCCGATGAGGTCCGCGTCCTTGAATTTGACGCCGGGGCGTTCGTCGCGATCGTCGAAGAACGCGTCGATACCGGCGGCGAGCAAGTTTTCATAAACCTCGGTCGCGGTGCGCAGCACGCTCTCGTCTTTGCCGATCGACGTCACGACGACTTCGAACGGCGCGATCGGCATCGGCCAGATGATGCCGTCGTCGTCGTGGCTTTGTTCCACGGCGGCGGCAACCGTGCGTCCGATGCCGAGGCCGTAGCAGCCCATGATCATCGGCTTGCGCTCGCCCGACTCGTCGAGGAAATCGCAATGCATCGAGTCGGAATACTTCGTGCCGAGCTTGAAGATGTGGCCGACTTCGATGCCGCGATAGATCTCCAGCGGCGTGCCGCAGCGCACACACGGATCGCCTTTGATCGCGGTCGTAAAGTCGCCGTACTCGGGCTCCGGAAAATCGCGGCCCGGTGCGGCGTAGTCGAGATGCATGTCTTTCTTGTTGCCGCCGACGATCCATCGCGAGCGGCCCTGGAGCGAATGATCGGCGAGGACGCGCGCGCACTTCGTGCCGACCGGTCCGCAGTAACCGATTGGCCCACCTGTTTGTCGCTCGAACTCAGTCGCCCAAAACAGGCCCTCACCAGCCAGCAGATCAAGGCGATTCGTGCCGAGATGGTTCTTAATTTTTACCTCGTTTCCCTCTCGATCGCCACGGACCAACACCATCACGGGCCCTTCGTCAGCTTGGAAGACGAGCGTCTTCACGAGCTTCGAGGTCGGCATGCCGAGAAAGCGTCCGACGTCGTCGATCGTCTGCGTGCCGGGCGTGTGCACTTCGGCGACGGCCTGCGACGCCGGCGGCTCGACTTCGTCGTCGAAAAACTTCGATGTCGCCTTTTCGACGTTCGCGCCGTACCTGCAATTGGGGCAGCTCACGACCGCGTCCTCGCCCGACTGCGCGAGGACCATGAACTCGTGAGACGCCGATCCGCCGATCGCGCCGGTATCGGCTTCGACCGGAACGTGGTCTAACGAACAGCGATGGAAGACCGCGCTGTAGGCAGCACGCATCGTTTCGTACGTTTCGTCGAGCGACTCCCTCGACGAATGGAAGGAGTACGCGTCCTTCATGATGAACTCGCGGCCGCGCATCAGGCCGAAGCGCGGGCGCACTTCATCGCGGAACTTCGTCTGAATCTGGTAGAGGTTGATCGGCAGCCGGCGATACGAGTTGATCGTGTCGCGCACCGTATCGGTGATGACTTCCTCGTGCGTCGGGCCGAACACGAAGTCGCGATCGTGCCGGTCCTTGATCCGGAGCAGTTCCTTCCCGTACTTTTGCCACCGCCCCGATTCCATCCAGAGCTCCGCCGGCTGAATCGCCGGCATCAGGAGCTCGGCCGAGCCCGCGCGGTTCATTTCCTCGCGGACGATCAGTTCGAGTTTCTTGATCGATCGAAGACCGAGCGGCAGGTACGTGTAAATCCCCGCCGCGACCTTGCGGATCATTCCCGCGCGCATCATCAGCCTCTGGCTGATGACCTCCGCGTCGGCGGGAACCTCGCGCAACGTGTTGATGAAGTAACGGCTCCAGCGCATAAGGGGCGGGATTGTAACAGTTGGAAGAACGGAGAACGCAGAGCGCAGAACGTAGAATTGAGAAGCTTCTCATTCTGAATTCTTCGTTCTGCGTTCTGCGTTCTCCGTGGAGACTCGATGAACGAAAACAAGCTCCTCGTTTTTGATCGCTCCCCCGTCACGCGCATCATTTCCTGCGCATCCACCTTCGCGTCCGCTTCGATTTTCTTCATGTATTTGGCCGCGCACCCGGAGGACTACGAGGCGCTGCCGATGATCGGCCTCATCCTTCTCTTCCTCGGCACCGTCGTCGCCGCGGTCCTGCAGTACGGCGATCACATCTACTTTTCCGACTTCGGCGTGAAGTACGAGAACCGCTTGTTCAAGCTTTTCGGCAAGCGCGGGCAGTGGATGCGGTGGGAAGACATCATCGAAGTGCGCGAGGTGAAGCAGAAGATCCTGATCCTCTTTTCGCACGACGGGCGGCGGATGCTCGTCGACGCGATCCTTGGCTATGCGATTGCACGAGCGGAGATTCTCAGGCGAGCTCCACAGGCCATCCTGTCAGGGACACTCGCCCATGAGGATTCTTGACTCGCAAACGCGCCCTCATCGCTCTCGCCGTCGTTGTCGTTCTCACGCTCGCGATCGTGTTCGCGATGCGCAGACGCGTGCGCCGCGCGCGTGTCACGCATCCTGCGGCTGCCGAGGCGAAGCGCGAAGTTCCGGTTGGAATCCCACCGGTCGAACAGTGGACGTCGTACTTTGCGCGACTCGAAGGCGATGACCTCGCAGCGCTGCTAACACAAATCGAACAGAAACATCCCGATCTCTACAAACAGTGGTCGCTCGGCTATCTGCACGCGCGCGCGCTGATCGACGCGAACGAAGACGCGGACGCGCAGAAAAAGCTCGCGCCGTTTCTCGCGAAGGGAAATCCATTCCGCGAGCTCGCGCTCTATCACCGCTCGCAGATTCTCGAAGGCGAAGCCGCGAGCCGCGACCGTCTCGCGCTGATCGAAGAGTTCCCGCAGTCGCAGTATCGCGACGAGGCGATCGAAGACGAGGTCGAGTATCTCGACAACGCGCAGCGGCTCGCCGATTTCGCCGCGAAGGTCGCGCCTTCGGCTCCGACCGATCTGCGCCGCGAGATGAGTGCGCGCCTTGTCGAACTTACGGTCGAGGTGAATCCTGCCGCCGGCTCCGCGCGCGGACTCGCGCTCTTGCAGGGAGGTACGACCGACGACGCCTCCGACCGCGTCGCGCGCGCGCTCGATAAGCCGGAGCTGCTACGCAGGATGAACGTGCAGCAGTGGGCGATCCTCGGCGAGACGCTGCAGAACCACCGGCACTTCGACCGCGCAGCAGCGATTCTCACGATGGCGCTTCACTCGGCGTACTCGGACGATCTGCAGTTCGCGCTCGGCCGCAGCTTCTACGGCGGCGAAAAATACGCGGAGGCGCAAGCCGCCTATCTGCGCGGCGCGAACGCGACGAAGAACCTCGAACAGAAAACGCAGTTCTACTGGCACGCCGCCCGTTCGGCGCAGCTGCGCGGCGACGATGCGACCGCGGAACGATTGATGACGATGGCCATCGCCGTGAAAGGAAAATACCCCGCGACGCCGCCGGCGATCACGCAGCGAATGCGCACGCGTTTGCACCAGCGCCGCTACGCGGAGGCAGCGGGCGATCTCGCGCTGCTGCGCAAACTCGCGCCGAACGAGCACGCGATCGTCGAAGGATCGCTCGCCTACGCGCTGGCGATGCTCGCCACCGGAAAACGCGCGGCCGCGCTGTCGACGCTCAACTCCGTTCCGCCGAAAGTGCTGACCGACGCGGATGAAGAAGAGCTCGCGTACTGGCGACACAAAGGAGAACCGCAACGCCTGACGCTGCTCGATCAGCAAGTACAGCGCTGGCTCGCGCAGAAGCAATTCGAGTTGGCGAAGCGGATTCAAACCGAGCGCGTAAATCTGTCGGCGACCGATCGCGAAGCGCAGCTGAAAAAGCTGGCGGCGATTTATCGCGAGCTTCCCGCATATCGAGCCGTGCTCGAATTGCAGCCGGAGGCGCTGCCGAGTTTTCCGTTGAAGGAAACGAACCGCGACACGCTGCTCATGGCGATGGGTCTCGACGGCGAAGCCGTCGACACGATCGAAAAACGCTGGCCGCTGCGTCCGGCGCGCTCTGCGCTCACACGCGCGCTCGCGCTCAACCGCGGCGGCGCCGCGCACGAGTCGATCTACGCCGTCGAGGTGATGATGAAGTCGGTGCCGCGCGACTTTCATCCCGACCTCTTGCCGCCGGTCGTGCAGCAGCTTCTTTATCCGCGCTACTTCTACAACTTCGTGCTCGAAGACGCGAAAAAGTACAACGCCGATCCCGCGCTCGTCCTCGCCATCATGCGCGAGGAGTCGCGCTTCAACCCGCGCGCGAAGTCGCAGGCCGCCGCACGCGGCCTGCTGCAGTTCATCATCACGACCGCTCGCGACATCGGCCGCGACGTCGGCCTCGTAGAAGTCGATCCCGCCGATCTCTACGACCCCCGCATCATCATCCGCCTCGGCGCGAAATACATCAGCGAGCTCTCCGGACAATTCGGAGGCAACCGCTATCGCGCCACCGCCGCCTACAACGCCGGCCCGAAGCAGGTCGCGCTCTGGACGCGCCTCCAGCCCGCGCCTGGCGACGACTACTTCGTCAGCGCGATCAACTTCGATGAGACGAAGGCGTACGTGAAAAAGGTGATGCGGTCGTACGAGCGTTATCGGCGCTGACGCTTGTGGCGACCGCTGCCCTCAGCGGTCGCGGTGCCGCTGAGGCAGCGGCACCCACATCACGCGCGAATGACCCGTTCGTACATTTCGCGATAGCGCGGCACGATCTTCTCTTCGTCGAATCTCTCGAGCGCGACTTCGCGGGCGCGTTTGCCCATGCGCTTGCGCACGGCGGGGTCGCGCAGGATCTCGATCGCGCGCTCGGCCATCGCGTTCACGTCGCCGACCTTCACGAGGTAGCCGCTCTCGCCGTCGCTCACGACTTCGGGTAGGCCGCCGGCGTTCGATGCGATGACCGGAACTTCGGACGCCATCGCTTCGAGCGCGGCCATGCCGAAGGATTCGGTCTCGGACGGGAGCAGGAACAGATCGCACGCGCCGAGAACTTCTTCGAGGTTCGGGACGTTGCCGAGGAAGAAGACGCGGTCGTGGAAGCGATGCTGGCGGCAGTAGGCCTCGGCCTTCGAGCGATCGGGGCCGTCGCCGATCATGATGAGCCGCGCGGGAACGGAGGCGAGCGTTTTCTCGAAGACGCGCAGCACGTCCATGATCCGCTTCACCGGGCGGAAGTTCGACACGTGGCAGACGAGCTTCTCGTCCGGCGCGCCGAACATGTGGCAGAACTGGCTGGAGTCGCGTTTGAAGCGCATGCCGTCGACGAAGTTCGGGATCACGTCGATCGCTTTCTCGGTGTGAAAATTCTTCGCCGTCTCTTCCTTCAGCCACGTCGAGACCGCGGTCACGCCGTCCGACACTTCGATGCCGAACTTCGTGATCGGGAGGTAGCTCTCGTCGCGTCCGACCAGCGTGATGTCCGTGCCGTGCAGCGTCGTGATCACTTTCAGCTTCGAGCGCAGGATCTGCTTCGCGAGATGCGCACTGATCGCGTGCGGAATCGCGTAGTGCACATGCAGCACTTCGAGTTTCTCGTACGCCGCGACCTCGGCCATCTTCGTCGCCAAGGCCAGCGTGTACGGCGGATACGGATCGAACAGCGGATACGACGTGACGGTGACTTCGTGAAAATGCACGCGCTCGTGCAGGAGATTCAGCCGCGACGGCATCGCGTAGCTGATGAAGTGCACGTCGTCGCCGCGCTTCGCGAGCGCGAGCCCGAGCTCGGTCGCGACGACGCCGGAACCGCCGAAGGTCGGATAGCAGGTGATGCCGATTTTCATGAGCGGATGACAGATGGCAGATGGCGGATGGCAGAAGAACCCACGGGCGGGTGGGGCCATCTGCCTTCTGCCATCTGCCATCTCGTGTTCATGTCACTTCCCGCCCAGCATATGCCGACACCATGTCGTCGACACGCGGCGGTTGCTTCGAGATGAACGCCTCGCCGTACGCGGCGCCGATAAGCGCGCCGAAGTGTTTGCCGCGCGCCTCGATCATGTCGAGGAACTTCGGATCGGAGATGAACGTGTTCGGCTCGTTCGATTTCGGATCGAAGAACTGCGACTTGTAGGCGGCAATCGCATCCGTCTTCGTCTTCCAGGTCTCGCTGACGTCGACGATGAACGTCGGAGGGAACATGTAGTTTTGCAGGTAGTAAAGCACCGCCTGAGGCCGATGTGCTGGAAGGTCGGTCTTCAGCGACTTGAGTCCCGCGTAGAACGACGCGTCGGTGACGACGCGCCCGGTGCGCGCATGATCGGGATGGCGTTCGTCGGGATACGGAGTGATGACCAGCTTCGGCCGGTGCCGGCGGACGACATCGATGATCTGCAATTCCTCCTCGCGGCCGGCCCGGAGATTTCCGTCACCGAAGTCGAGAGTCAGACGGAACGCCGCGCCGAGGGTGTTCGCTGCCGCCTGCGACTCGCCCTGTCGCGTCTCGGGCGTACCGCGCGTTCCCATCTCGCCGCGCGTGAGATCGACCAAGCCGACGCGGAGTCCGTCCTTGACGAGCTTCGCCGCGGTTCCGCCGCACGAGAGCTCGGTGTCGTCGGCATGCGCGCTGATGAAGAGAACGTCGACTGTCATAAATTTTCGGTTGCTCGGTTACGCGGTCGCTCGGTTGCTCGGACCCGCCCAACCACCGCCGCGTAACCGCGCGACCGCGTAACTGCGCAACCTCTCCTTCATAGATCCACGATCTTGAACGCGTCCGCGTCCGGCTCGATCTCTTCGATCAGCCGGTCGACGAGCGTCTGTCCGTACTTCGTCCAATACGCGAACCAGCTCACCACGCGGTCCTGCACGTGGCGGTCTGGGTAGAGCGTCGCCACGAGCTCGCGCGCCGCGATGTAGCGCTCGCGGTCCTTGCGCGCGAGCCCTTGGATCGCGCGCGCCGAGAGTTTGTTGAAGTGATATTCGAGATGGCCGATCGAGCGCCGGATCGAGCCGGCGAGCGAATGGTCGGCGGGCAGCGCGAGCTCGTTGATCTCGGCGATGCGTTTCATCAAATCGCGCTGCGCTTCTTCGGTGATGTTGCGAACCTTCGTGACGCCGTCCGGCTCGCGTTCGGCGAGGATGTCGTCCGGCGACCTGAAGACAGAACACGGGTTGATGCCGAAACGTTCGAACGCGCGCACGACGCGGCGCGGCGCGACGAGGGCGTGGCCGCGGAGCGCGAGGCGCGGCTTCGGGATGCCGAGGAGATGGTGAAGCGGAGCGATTTGCGCGTAGTACGCGATCTCCGACGGGCCGCCGATGAAGATGTCGGGCTGGAAGATGAAGTCCTGCAGCAGCGGACGCGTGAGCGCGGACGTCGACGTGCGCTCGGGCTCGACCGGCTCGTTCGTCGCGTGGCGCGTGCCGTCGTCGTCGACGCGGAAGAGCAATGTGTACGCGTCGCCGTCGCGCGCGACGACCTGTTCCTGATAGCCCTGCGCGACGAGCTCCTGCGAGCGGTCGTGCAGTGCTTTCTGGACCTCGGATTCGCGCGCGCGGATTTGCTCGAACAGCGGCGCGCCGGCGCGGCGCAGTTCGGGGAGGAGCGCGTCGACGAGGATGATCTCGTTGCCGGTGATGCTCGCGATGAGCTCCGCAAACGAGTCGCGGAAGGTGATGCCCTCGCGGAGCCACTGCGGACGTTCGATTGGAAAGAGCGCGAGCAGCTGTTCGATCAGCGTCTCGGGAACGGGAAGCGATCCGACGACGGTCCGCGGACCGGCCGCGCGGATCGCGCGAATACAGACGAGATCGAGCTGCTGCTTCGCGTCGACGAGCGACGCGGGAACATAGATGCGCGCGATCTCCTCGAAGTCGTGATCCTCCGTTGCGAGCCAGAAGAACGCGTTGACCGGAATGTTCTGCTTCTCGAGATCGCGCTTGATGCGAATCAGCGACGCGATCTTCGCGAGCGTGTACAACGGACCGCCGGCGAAGCCGACCTGCTGGCCGGCGATGATCGTGAGGGCGTTGTCCTGGATGGTGGGGAAGATGCCCCAGTGTTGGTTGGATTCCAAGAGCTGATGGCGGATGGCAGATGGCAGATGGCCTTTCGAACTTCTGCCATCCGCCATCCGCCATCCGCCATCGAGGGCAAAGCGATTCATGCCTGGGTAACAGGCCAGCGGCACCCTCACGCTCATCGCCTGCGGCTCCCCATCAGGATCAGTCGCGGCGAGGCTTCCGTGAACGGCTCGCCTTCGAAGTTGCCAAAGGCGGTTTGGATGGTCAGGCCGGAATCGCAGAACATGGCGGAGATCTCGTCGAGATCGTATCCGCGGACGCGCTCCAGATAGCGGCGTTCACCGATCGTAATCCGTTTGTTGAACGACCTGTCAGATCCGTCGAACCAGCGCTCGAGCTGCACGGCCCCGAGGGGCGTGTCGCGCGTCTCACGCTGCACGAGCTTCTCCAGCTCGCGATGCACGTTGAGGTAGTCGAAGAGAAACGGCGCGCCCGTCTCCAGCACGCGCGCCATCTCGCGCACGACCTGCACGTTCTCCTCTTCCGTCGCGAAGTAGCCGAAGCTCGTAAAGAAGTTGACCAAGCCGCCGAACACCGCGTCGCAGAACGGCAGGTGGCGCATGTCCGCGCGCGCGACCGGCATCGCGCCGTACTCGCGCATTCCGGTGCGCAGCATCACGTACGAGAGATCGCAGCCGATTGCGTGATATCCGTGAGCGTGCAGCTCCTGAACGTGACGTCCCATGCCGCAGGCGAGATCGAGAACGGGATGCGCGATCGGTCCGCACTCGCGCGCGAAGAATGCGACCTGGCGGCGCGCCTCGTGCTCGTCACGGTGCGAATAGAGCTCGAGATACTCCTCGCCGAACCATTCCTGGTACCACGTCACCGCGCGGAGTCTACCGCGCGAGTCGCGCGGCGATCACGCGCACGTTTTCGCGCGCGCGCTCCAGCGCCGCTTCAAGCGAGGCCTCGAGCGCCTGCGCGTTCGCCAGCAGCTCTTCCATCTGCGCGTCCTCGGCGTCGACGTCGTGTATCTGCGCGGACGGCTCCGCGAATGGATTGTCGTATCCCGCGATCGGCTCCGGCTCCGCGACCGCAACCGCCGCGCCGAACGGATCTTCTTCGACGACCGCATCGACCGCGATGTCGATGGCGGAGTCGAACGGGTCGAGCTCCATGACGGGAGGTGGGGGTGGAGGCGGCGGGGGCGAGGGGGAGGCAGTCATCGACAACTTCGGCGTGCCCGCTGACGACGGCGTCACGCCGGCCCGCTGCTTCATGTCGGGCGGGCCGAGGGGCGGCTCGTCGTGCAGCATCGTGTCGACGTTCTTCTTCAGGTTGTCGAGGATCCGCGCGATCGCCGCGCGCAGCGTCGCCGTCACGCCGGTGCCGCCGATCGCCGACGCCTCGACGATCGGCGCGTCGCCGGCATGCAGATACGCGCTCATGTCGTCGACGCTGTCGACGTTCGGAAGATCGCGCTTGTTGTATTGAAAGATGAGCGCGATCTTGTCGGGATCGATGCGATTGACGCGGAGGTTCGTCCGCAGGTTCTCGAGGCTGTCGATGTTCGACTCGCGCATCGATTGCTGCGAGTCGGCGACGAACACCACGCCGTCCGCGCCGCGCAGCACGAGCTTGCGCGTCGCGTCGTAAAACACCTGGCCCGGCACCGTGTAGAGCTGCACGCGCACCTTCTGTCCCGCGATCGTGCCGAGCTCCATCGGCATGAAGTCGAAGAAGAGCGTGCGGTCCGTCTCCGTCGACATCGAGATCATCTTCCCTTTGTTCTCGAGCTTCGGGTTGCCGTAGATCTTCTCGAGGTTCGTCGTTTTTCCGCACAAACCCGGCCCGTAGTACACGAGCTTGACCGTGACTTCATTGATCGCCTTGTTGATGAGGACCATGTGAGGGGAAAAGCTTAGCGCATGAACGTATGAAGGCAGAAGGCAGAAAGCAGAAAGCAGAAGGAAGAAAGTAAGGAACGAGCCGCGCATTTTGCGATTTCTTACTTCTGCCTTCTGCCTTCTGCCCTCTGCCTTCATACAATGTCTCCCACGTGCTCTCCGCAGGTTCGCGAATCGGTCCCTACGAAGTCCTCTCTCTCCTCGGCGAGGGCGGCATGGGCGAGGTGTATCGCGGACGTGATCCGCGCCTCGGCCGCGACATCGCGATCAAGGTGCTGGCGAAAGATGCGTCGCAGGATGTCGAAGCAACGGGCCGGCTCGAGCGCGAGGCGCGCGCGATTGCTGCGCTGTCGCACCCGAACATCGTCGCCGTGCACGACGTCGGTCAGGAGAACGGCACGTTCTACGTCGTCACGGAGCTGCTCGAGGGAAAAACGCTGCGCGATTCGATTCGACAGTCGGCGCTCAACTGGCGGCGCGCGGTGGAGATCGGCGCGGAAGTGTGCGACGGACTCGCGGCCGCGCACGCGAAGTCGATCGTGCATCGCGACCTCAAGCCGGAGAATATTTTCCTCACCGCCGAAGGACGCGTGAAGATCCTCGACTTCGGACTCGCGCAGACCGATCCGGTGCTCACGCAGCGCGACGAAGCGTCGATCCCGACGAGGAAGTGGTTCCAGACCGATCCCGGCACGGTCATCGGCACACTCGGCTACATGTCGCCTGAGCAACTCCGCGGCGAGCCGGTCGATCCTTCCGCCGATCTCTTCTCCCTCGGCTGCATCCTCTTCGAGATGGTGACGGCGAAGCGTCCGTTCCATCGCGAGTCCGGCGCCGCAACGATCGCCGCGATTCTGAAAGACGACCTGCCGTCGAGCGATCTCGAAGCCGCGGTGCCGATGGAGTTCCAGCGCATCATCGAAGGCTGCGTCGAGAAGACTCCGTCGGCGCGTTTTCAATCGGCGCGCGATCTCGCGCTCACGCTGCGCGCGATCGGCAGCAGCGCGTCGATGCCGAAGGACAACCTCCTCGCGAATCTCACGAAGCGCCGCACGACGCGCTCGAAGACGATCGACTCGATCGCCGTTCTGCCGCTCGCAAACGAAACGAACGACGCGAACACCGAGTACCTCAGCGACGGAATCACCGAGGGCATCATCAATCAGCTGTCGCGACTGCCGAAGCTGAAGGTGATGGCGCGCAGCACGGTGTTTCGTTACAAGAATCGCGATGTCGACGCGCAAAGCATCGGCCGCGAGCTGCGCGTGCGCGCGGTGCTGACGGGACGGCTCAAACAGGCGGGCGACGGACTGCGCATCAACGTCGAGCTGGTCGACACGGTCGACGGATCGCAGTTGTGGGGCGAAACGTACAACCGCCCGCTCGCCGACCTCGTCGCGCTGCAGGACGACATGTCGCGCGAGATCACGGAGAAGCTGCGCCTCAAGCTCACCGGCGCGGAGAAAAAGAAACTGCGCAAGCAGTCGACGAAGAGCAGCGACGCGTACCAGCTCTATCTCAAAGGGCGCTATCACTGGAACAAACGCACCGAGGAGAGTCTGCGGCGGGGCATCAGCTTCTTCCGCGAGGCGATCGAGAACGACCCGTCATTCGCCGGCGCGTACGCGGGACTCGCGGACTGCTTCGTCACGATGACCACGAACATTCCGCTGCCGCCGCACGAGAACATGCCGAAGGCGAAAGCGGCGGCCATGCGCGCGATGGAGCTCGACGAAGGATTGGCCGAGGCGTGGGCGTCGCTGGGAGCAGTGCGGTGGTGGTTCGATTGGGATTGGGTCGGAGCGGAGGAGGCATATCGCCGCGCGATCGAGTTGAATCCGAACTACGCGACCGCACACGACGGCTACGCGATGCTCCTCGCCGCGCGCGCCCGCTATGACGATGCGCTCGAACAAGTCCGCAAAGCGGCCGACCTCGATCCGCTGTCGCTGATCATCGCCACGCACGCGGGATGGCCGCACTACTTCTCGCGCAACTACGACGCGGCGATTCGCTGCTTCCGCAAAGCGCTCGAGCTCGACGAGCGATTCATTCCCGCGGACGGATGGCTGGGAATGGCGCTGGGACAGCAAGGACGATACGGCGAAGCGATCGACGCGTTCACGCGTGCGCTCGAAGTCGATCGCGTGCCGATTCTCTTGACGATGCTCGCGCACACGCACGCGATCGCCGGCGACCGCGCAAAGGCGCTGTTCTATCTCGACGCGCTGCAGGTCGAGGCGAAGGATCGCTACGTCTCGCCCTACGACATCGCCGTCATTTACGCCGGACTCGGCGACAAAGAACGCGCACTCGAACAGCTGAAAGCGGCGCTCGACGACCGCTCGTCGTGGATGGTTTTTCTGAATGTGGATCCAAGATTGGACGGTTTGCGCGGAGAAGAGGAGTTTCGCGAAATCGCGAAGAGGTTAAACTAGGTGTCATCCTGAGTCGCGAAGATGACGAAGGATCTCCCGCGACGGCGCGTACAACGTTCTACCGCCGGGGATCCCTCGCTCCGCTCGGGATGACACGGAGAACTATGTCTCGCAAAGAACTCCTCGCGCGCGTCCTTCATGAACAGATCGTCGGTGTCGTCCGGGAAAATGATCCGATCGCCGCGGAAGCGGTCGCCGATGCGTTTGCATTGCACGGCATCCACGTCGTCGAGATCACGATGACGACTCCCGATGCGCTCGAATTGATCGCCACGATCGCGCAGCGCTACGCCAAAGACGACGTCGTTCTTGCCGCGGGCAGCGTGCGCAGCGCGAACGATGCTGCCGCCGCGCGTCGCGCGGGCGCGCAGATCATCGTCTCGCCGCACACCGATCCGCACGTCATCGAGTACGCGGCCGAGAACGATCTTCTCTGCGTCGCCGGCGCGGCCACCGCGACCGAGATCGTACGCGCGTGGGACGCCGGCTGCGATCTCGTGAAGATTTTCCCCGCGCACTACCTCGGCGGTCCCGACTTCATCCGCACGATTCGCGGCCCGATTCGCGACATCCCGCTCGTCGCCGGCGGCCCCGTGCCGCTGGACATGATCGAGAACTATCTCGACGCCGGCTGCGTCGCCGTCAACCTCGGCGCGTCGCTGGCCGTGCCCGATCTCGTAAAGACGCAGCAGTGGGAAGAGATCGGCCGCCGCGTGATGCTCGCGGCGTCGATCATCGCGTCGCGCAAGGCGATCGAGATCGCCGAATCCGAATACGTCCACTGATGGCTCTCGTTCTCGCCCTTCTGTTGTCAGCGTTCCCGTCGAACAGCCGCGTCTCGTGGATGCGGCTGGAGTCGTTTCACCTGATCATCGGCATGACGCGCGACGAGATGGTGAACGTCATCGCGCCGTGGAACCCGAAGTTCGGCAAGGACAAGAACGAGATCGTCATCGACTACAACGGCGACAAAGCGCTGACGCTGGAGTTGAAGAACGATCGCCTGCGCTCGGTGCGCTTCGAATTTTTCGCGCTGCTTCCCGAAATTCGAAAGGCATTCGACGAGGAGAAAACGTATCTCCGCGGCGCGCGCGGAACGCCGCGCAAGTCGACGTCGTCGATCCTGATTTACGACGACGCGCTGCCGAACGTGATGGCCGTCGTCAAGGATGATCCGAGCTCGGAGCAAGCGCGGAAGGGATTGGGAGTGCTGGCGGTGCGTTATTACGACCCACGGTGACGGACGCGCGGCGCATCTTTCCTTCGTACACGAAAATCCCTTCGCCGAGCGTGCCGACGTAATAGCGGTCGGCCGCCGTCGGATCGGTCGTGACCGACGTGACCTCGGTGTTGCGCGACGGCAGCGTCAATTCGTTCCACGCTGCGGTCGCTGAATCGCCGACCAGGATCTCGCGCTGCTGGCGCGACGTGAGGAAGAGCGACTTGCCGCCGCCGTACACGGACGCGTACTGCGCGTCGGGCGCGTCGACCGGCTGCCAGTGCAGCGAAGCGTCGATGCTGCCCGCCTTCACACCCTGCGAGCCGGCGATGAAGACCATGTCGCCGCGCATCGCCAGCGTGCGGCCGCGCGGCGCGTCGGCGATGGCGTTCCACTTCCCGCCGTCGAACACCGCGACACCGTTCGCGGTCAGGGCGTACAGAACGCGCTTGTCCCCGAGCATGCCGACGGCGAGGTCACTCGCGCGGTCTTTCGCACCCGCGAGGCGATACCAATTCTTTCCGCCGTCGCGCGACGTGAAGACGCCTTCGATCGTCGCCGCGAATGCGCGCGAGCGATTGAAGCGCAGCACCTTGTCGACGCGAATCGGAAAGGTCGCCGGCTCCGCCTGCGTCCACTCTTCCGCGTCGTTGCTCCAGAAAAATCCCTTCTCCGTTCCGGCGATGAACTTCGCATCCGCATCGGCCTCGGTCGAGATGTCGATCGACAGCACTTCCGGCAACGCCGTTTTGCTCGCACGCGTCCACGTTTTTCCCGCGTCGTCGGAGCGATAGATGCCGGACGCAGCGCCGCCGAATGCGACGGCCGCGTACACACGATTCTTTTCGAACGGATCGGGCGCGATCGTGGTGATGCGGAGGTTGTGCAGCCCGTCCGACGAGCGCTGGAACGTCTTGCCGCGATCCTGTGAAACGTACACTCCGTCGCCTTCGACCGCGAGGACGATGCGCTCGGGCCGCTGCGAATGGAGCACGACCGAGTTCACGACGAGGTTTTCTTCGGAGACGACGTACCAGCTCTTGCCGTTGTCATCGGAGCGATAGAGACCGGCGACCGATCCCGCGTAAACCGTGTTTTTGTCGCACGGATCGACTTCGACGTCGTGAATGCGGCGGTTGTTGAAGCCGTCGCGATAGCGCGTCCAGAGATCGCCGGCGTTCGTCGTGTTGTAGACCCAGCCGCACGTCGCGACCCAGACATTGTTCGGCGTCTCGGGATCGATGGTGATCGAGAACATGTCGGTGTCGAGCACCATCCCGTTGTCGATGCGCTTCCACGTCTTCGCGCCGTCGTCGGTGCGCCACCCCTGGCGCCACGTGCCGATGTAGATGCGATCGCGATTCTTCGGATCGATCGCCAGCGACTCGACGTTCTCCTGATCGGAGATCTTCGTCCACGACGCGCCGCCGTCGGTCGTGCGGAACACGCCCGTGAGTCCGCCGGCGACGACGAAGTTCGCATCGTTCGGATCGATCGCGATCGCGCGCACGGACAAGTCTTCGAGACCCTTGTCGCGCCGCTCCCAGGTCTTCCCGCCATCCGGCGAGACGGCGATCACACCGCCGCCCCACAACCCCCACGACGCCGCCCACAACCGCCCCTCGCGATCGAGCAGCAGGTTGTCGACGACGTAGCTCGGAAACGGAGCGCCGTTGCGCGGAGTCGTCCACGACCGCGCGCCGTCATGCGAGACATAGACCTCACCGCCGCTCGTGCCGAGGAAGAGGAGATCGGGGTTGGAGGGATCGGCGATCAGCGCGCGCACGTCCGCGCCGAAGAGTCCCGCCCTTCGCCACTGTGCGCTCAACGATGTCGTGAGGAGAAGAACCGTGAGAAAAATCAGGAGTTTGCGCATGCCCGCCCGTTGATGGATCTTTTTACCACAACGGGCAGAAGCAAACGGGCGGCCATGAGGGAGGGCGGGGGACGAGCACGGTCTTCGGCTCGTCGCGCGTTGCGCTTGTGAGTTGGTCTTCTCGCACGGCCCAGGAATGCAGAAGGCAGAATGCAGAAGGCAGAATTGAGAAGCACCTCCCCGCGGGCGGTCTTCTTACTTCTGCCTTCTGCCTTCTGCCTTCTGCCTTCTGCCTCCTGCCTCTTGCCTTCTGCATTCCTGTCCCGTGCGCGCAGATCAATCACAAGAACGCGAAACGCAACGAGCCCACCAACGCCCGAGCCCCCGTCACCACCTGCGATATCCTTCCTCTCGAATGACCTCGCCTCTCCGCACCTGCGTCTTCCCCTGTGCCGGGTTCGGCACGCGGTTTTTTCCGGCCACGAAAGTCATCCCGAAGGAAATGCTGCCGCTCGTCGATAAGCCGATCCTGCAGTACGGGATCGAGGAGGCGCGCGACTCGGGGCTCAACAAGCTCGTCATCGTCACGTCGAAGGGAAAAGACACGATCCTCGATCACTTCGACCGCACCTCCGAGCTGGAGCGCTCGCTGCGCGAGCGCGGGAAAAACGATCTCCTCGCGGAAGTCGACGTCGTCAGCCGCATGGTCGATCTGATCTCCGTCCGCCAGAAAGAAGCGCTCGGACTCGGACACGCCGTGCTCACCGCGAAGGACGCAGTCGGCCGCGAGCCGTTCGCGGTGCTGCTGCCCGACGACGTGATCCTCGCGGAGGAAGCGTGCCTGCTGCAGATGCGGCGCGTGTTCGAGGAGACGGGACGGCCGGTCATCGCGCTGATGGAAGTCGCGCCGGAAGAGACCTCGCGCTACGGAATCGTCGCCGGTGAGATGGTGGGGAATCGCAAGTTCAAAATCAGCGACATGGTCGAGAAGCCGAAGGCGAAAGCCCCGTCGCGCTACGCGATCATCGGCCGCTACATCCTGCCGCCGGAGGTCTTCGCGATCCTCGAGCGCACCGAGCGCGGCGCGGGCGGCGAGATTCAGCTGACCGACGCGTTGCGCGAGCTGGTGAAGCAGGGCGACTTCTACGGCTACGTCTTCGACGGCCGCCGCTACGACGCCGGCGAGAAGCTCGGCTATCTCAAGGCGACGGTCGACTACGCGCTGCGCCATCCGCAACTCGGCGCCGAGTTCCGCGCCTATCTCGAGAGCGTGCTCGAAACCGCGGCAGTGTCGTGAACACCATCGAAGTTCTCGATCTCCCCGACGACGCGCGAGAACTGGTTCGCGAATGCGAAGTGCGCGGCACGCGCACGCTCCTGCAGCGCAACGGACGTCCCGTGGCAATGCTCGTCTCGTACGACGAATACCTCGCGCTCCGCGAGACCGTCGACATTGCCAACGATCCCGACCTCACCGCCGCGATCAACGCCGCATCCGAAGAAGAACCGCAACGCCACTCGGAACGAATCTGGCTTGTGCCATCGGTCGATCAGGTGAACCTCGCCGAGCATGAACGCGTATTGGTGGATGGTGCGTTTGAGAAAATCGACGACGACCCGATCGCAGGCGCGCCGTTGTTCGAGCCGCTCAAAGGATTGTGGGTGTATCGCGCGGAACATTTGCGGATTCTTTATCGCGTAGCGCCCGAGATTGGAGGCGTTGTGGTTCTAAGCTTGACCAGGAGTGTGGCATGAGTAGGGGCGCGGCGCGTGTGTCGTCCATGGCGCATTCGTTCGCGCACGGCACCGGAATGCAGAAGGCAGAACGCAGAAGGCAGAATTTAGAAGCCCGCCCAACCGCGCGACGGGTAACTCGGGTGGTTTTCTCAATTTTGCATTCTGCGTTCTGCGTTCTGCGTTCCTGTGCGGTGCGCGCCGATCACACGACAGGCAAAACTCGCCCTAACACGCTGAACGCGACGGGCCTGGGCCGATGAACTTCATTCTCGCTTCTGCTTCCCCCCGCCGCCGCGAGCTCCTCACATCCATCGGTCTCGACTTCGATGTCTTCCCGAGTCACGTCCCCGAAATCCATCAGGAGGGCGAAGCGCCCGAGGAGTACGTCGCGCGCCTCTCGCGTGATAAAGCGCATGCGCTGTCCGCGCAATATCCTGCGCATTGGGTGATTGCGGCGGATACGACGGTGCTTCTCGGCGATCAGCTGCTGGAGAAGCCGGTCGACGCGAAAGACGCGGAGCGAATGCTCGCGACGATCGCGGGGAAGACGCACATCGTGTATACCGGCGTGACGCTGGAGTGCGCGCAGCGGGAGTATCGCGACACGCGCGTGGCGGAGTCGGAAGTGCGTATGCTTCCGCTGTCGCAGCGCGAGATCGAGTGGTATGTCGCCACCGGCGAGCCGCTCGACAAAGCGGGCGCGTATGCCGTGCAAGGGATCGGCGCGATGTTCATCGATTCCATCCACGGGAGCTATACGAACGTAGTCGGTTTGCCACTTGCTACGCTGTTTCAAATGATGCGGAAAGCGGGAGTCGATCCACTGAGGTAAATCATGTCCAACGCAGCAAAAGTCGGCGTCGTAATGATCATCGCCCTGGCCGTGATCGGCTATTTCATTTTGAAGATCGAGGACGTGAACCTGAGCCGCTCGCGCAGCATGCGCGAGATCACGGCGACGTTCGACGACGTCGCGGGCCTCGACAAGGAATCGGCGGTGCGCATCGCCGGCGTCCGCAAGGGCCACGTGACGCGCATCAAGGTCCTGCCCGACGGACGCGCGCAGGTGACGATGAAGGTCGACGACGACGTGCCGCTGCACGCGAACGCCGCCGCCCGCGTCGCCAACCTCGGCCTCCTCGGCGAGAAGTACATCAATCTCGATCCCGGCACGCCGACGGCGCCGATTTTGCCGGAAGGAAAGATCGTGCTGCAGGGAACCGCGCCCGCGTCCTTCGACGACGTGACGAATCAGCTCTCCTCGATCGCGGCCGACGTGAAGGCGATCACGACGTCGCTGCGCGATGTGTTAGGCGGCCCGCAGGGCGAGCAGCGGCTGAATGCGATCGTCGGCAACGTGCAATCCATCACCGAAGAGATGCGCGCGCTGATCGCCGCGAACCGCTCGAACATCGACGCGACGCTCGCCAACACGCGCGCGATTACCGAGCATCTGCGCAGCGAGATTCCGCGCCTCGCAAACTCGATCGACTCGGTGGCGAACCAGATCAGCGGCACGGTCGGTGAGAATCGCACCGAGTTGCGCGAGGTGATCACGAACCTGCGCGGGCTCTCGTCCGATCTCCGCACCACCGCGGAGAACCTCAACGACATCACCGGCAAAGTGAAGAGCGGCGAGGGAACGGTCGGAAAGCTCTTCTACAGCGATGAAGCGCACGACAAACTGACCAGCGCGCTGAACGCGGTCGAAGGCGGCGTTACGGAGCTGAAGAACACGCTCGGCCGCGTGGGCCGCATGCAGCTCGACCTCGGCATCAGGGCCGATTACCTCGCCGGTTTGAGCCAGACGAAGGAAGTCGGCGGCGTGCGCAATGACCTCGACGGCAACGCGCGATCGACCGTCACGCTGCGCCTCGTTCCAAATCCCGACATCAACCGCTTCTATAACATCGAGCTCGCCCAGGATCCGCGCGGCAGCCGCCGCGACAAGCTGACGGTCGAGACGCGCACCGACGAAGCGACCGGCGCATCGACCACGACGTCGATCAAGCAGACGCGCTTCGATCACGACTTCCTCGTCTCCGCGCAGGCGGGATGGACGCTCGACAACGTCGCCGTGCGCGTCGGCCTCTTCGATTCGACCGGCGGCGTCGGCGCGGACTATCGACTCAATGACCGCGTCACCGTCACCGGCGAGGCGTTCGACTTCGGCAAACGCCGCGACGACAACCCGCACGTCCGCCTCTTCGGCGAATACACGCTGCGCAAAGAACAGAAACTCTCCCCGCGCATCTTCCTCACCACCGGCGTGGACAACGCGCTCAATGACACCGCGTTCATCGTCGGCGGAGGCATTCGTTGGAGGGATGAGGACCTGAAGTATTTGTTGGGGAGTCTGCCGATCGGGAAGTGAGATCGGGGAAAGCAGAACGCAGAATGAAGAATAAAGAACAGATGAAGGCAGAAGGCAGAAGGCAGAAGGTAGAACTGAGAAGTGCACGCGGCACGCGCTCGTTCTTCCTTCTGCTCTCTGCCTTCTGCCTTCTGCCTTCATTGTTTCTGCGTTCTGCGTTCTGCGTTCTCCGTTCTCCGTTCACCGCCCCATGATTCACTCCGTCATCCGAACCGTTCTCCTCTTCGGCGGCCGCTCGGCGGAGCATGAAGTGTCGATTCTTTCGGCGCGCTCGGTTGCGAACGCGGCGTCGAAGGATCGCATCGAGGTCATCCCGATCTGCATCGCACGCGACGGCCGCTTCGTCGATCCGGAGAAGAGCGCGAAGATCCTCGCCGGCGAGGAGAAAAGCGACAGCGGACATCCCGGCTTTTCGTTCGAGATCTGGTCGCGCTCGCACACGATCGACATCGTCTTTCCGCTGATCCACGGCACGGGCGGCGAGGACGGCACGCTGCAGGGCTATCTCGAGATGCTCGGCCTTCCGTACGTCGGCAGCGGCGTGACGGCGTCGGCGATCGGGATGGACAAAGTGCACATGAAGCAGGCGTTCGCCGCGTCGAAGCTGCCGATGATCGAGCACGTCGCGGTGCACGAGCGCGAATGGAAGCACGAGCGCGACCGCGTCACGCGCGCGATCACGAACGCGCTGCGCCTGCCGTACTTCATCAAGCCGGCGAACAGCGGATCGTCGGTCGGCGTGACGAAGGTGAAGAACGACCGCGATCTCGAAGCCGCGGTCGCGCATGCGCTGCGATTCGACGAGAAAGTGCTGGTCGAGCGCGGCGTCGACGCGCGAGAGGTCGAGGTCTCGGTCCTCGGCAACGACACGCCCGAAGCATCGGTGCCGGGCGAGATCGTCACGGGAAGAGAGTTCTACGACTACACGGACAAATACATCGAAGACAAATCGCAGCTCGTGATTCCGGCGAAGCTGCCGAAAGAGCGCAGCGACGAACTGCGCCGGCTTGCGATCACCGCCTTCAAAGCGATCGGCGCATCGGGATTCGCGCGCGTCGACTTTTTTCTCGAGCGCGGCACGAACCGATTGTTCGTGAACGAGATCAACACGATCCCGGGCTTCACGAACATCTCGATGTATCCGAAGCTGTGGGAAGCGACGGAGCTGAAGTACCCGCGCCTCATCGAGAAGCTGCTGCTCCTCGGCATCGAGCGCGCGAAGTCGCGCGCCGCGCGCGTGGAATCGACGATGAAGTGGTTCGAGGAGGTCAAGCCGCTGGCTTGACCCGGTTACGCGGTTGCGCAGTCACGCGGTTTCACAGGCCGCGTAACTGCGTGACCGCGTGACCGCGCAACCGATATGTGGCCGCTCCGAATCACGCTCGCCCGCCTCCGCCCGCACAATGCGGCGAATACGATGCGCGTCATCGTCGTCGCCGTCGCATTCGCGGCGTTCCTCATCGGCGACTTCGTGCTGTTCATGCGCCTCTTCGCGGCGGTCGCGAACGTCGAGAAGGAAACGCCGCTCTTCGCGCTCGGCCTGCTGCGCAATCTGCTCGGCCTCGTGTTCCTCGTCGCCAGCGTCGTCCTCTTCTCCTCCGGCATGACCACCGCGATCGGCTCGTTCTTCACCGACCTCGATCTCGACATCTATCACGCCGGTCCGCGCTCGAAGCTGCGCATCGCGATCTCGCGCTGGCTGAAAACGCTCGCACAAAGCGCAGCCATCATCTTTCTCTTTCTGCTGCCGCTCTTCGTCGCGTTCGCGCGGCAGTATCACAAGCCGCTCGCGTTTTATCCGATGGTGCTGATCAACCTCGTGCTGATGCTGGCCATCCCGATCACGCTGGCGTCGCTCGTCATCCTCCTGCTCGTGCGCTGGTTTCCGGTGCGGCGCGTCCACCAGATCGTCGCGTCGATCGCGGTGCTGATCATGACGATCGTCGTGATCGCGTTCCGCATGAGCCGGCCCGAGCGCCTCTTCGCGCAGATCTCCACCGACGACGTTGCGCGCGTGCTCAAGGCGATCGAGCTGCCGTCGATGACGATTTATCCGAGCACCGCACTGGCGTCGCTGATGACGCATGACATTGCCTTCGCGATCTCGCCGCGCATCGCGATCACCGCGCTCGTGTTGTTCGCGCTCTTCATGCTCGTCGCGCGCTCGTCGTACTTCACCGCGTTCGTCCGAGCGCGCGAGAGCATGGCGCCGGTGGCGATGGGCGCGAAGTCGGCGACGCGCATCCTCGACCGCCTCGTCGCGCGCGCCGATCCGCCATTACGGGCAATGGTCGGAAAGGAAGTGCGCACCATCGGACGCGACGTCGCGCAGTGGTCGCAGGTGTTCCTGATGGCGGCGCTGTTGTTCATCTACCTCTACAACATCCGCATGCTGCCGCTGGGCGGCGACGCGCGCGCCACGATCGTCGCCTACGGCAACCTCGGCATGGCCGGCTTCGTGATCGCGGCAATCTGTCTCCGTTTCGCGTATCCGTCCGTCTCCGCCGAAGGGAAAGCATTCTGGATCGTGCAGACCGCCCCGGTGTCGTATCGCCACTTCATCATCGTCAAAGTGCTCGTCTACTCCGCGCCGCTGACGCTCCTCGCGCTGCTGCTCACTACGTTCGCCAACGTGATCCTCGGCGCGAACGGCGTCGTGTGGGCGTTCACGCTGACGGGTGCGTCGATGCTGGCGATCACCCTCGTGAGTCTCGGCGTCGGCATGGGCGCGCTCGCGCCGAATTTCAACGCCGAGAACCCGCTGCAGGTCGGACTCTCCCTCGGCGGCTTCGCCTACATGATCCTCTCGATGACCTACGTCGCGGCGATGATGGTGCTGATGGCGCGGCCGGTGATGAGCTACTTCCTCTGGCGCGTATTCGGCGAGCGCGAAGGAGCATCGGCGCTCGCGCCGGTGGCGATCGCGCTCCTCGTCTCGCTCGCCGTCGCCATCGTTCCGCTCGCTGCCGCTGTGCGCCGCCTCACACGCCTCGGCGAAAGCGATTAGATTAGAATCCTCGCGTTATGAACTTCGAGAAGGAGAAGAAATGAGCGACGTTCCTCCGCCCTCAGTACCTCCGCCGCCGGGAGGCGGCTCGTATGTTCCTCCCCCGCCGCCACCACCCGGAGCGGCACCCGCGCCCGGCTCCGATCGCACGCTGATGGTCGTGCTGTCCTACCTCGGACTGCTCGCCCTCATTCCCTACTTCACCAAGAAGGACGACCCCGAAATCATGTGGCACGCCCGAAACGGCGTGGGCCTGCTGATCGTCGACTTCGTGGTCTGGGTCGGCCTCTTCATCATCCAGATCGCGCTCAGCCGCGTCTTCGCGGGCCTCGGCTGCGGCATGTCCGTGATCGGCTGCGTCGTCTGGATCGGCATTCTCGTGCTGCACATCTATTGCATCGTGCAGGCTGTCGGCGGGAAGCGTCCGACGATTCCGGTCGTCACCGACTTTGCGCAGAAATCGCTGTAAGGAGAATCGATGTCCGACATGAATCCCCCGCCGCCACCGCCAGCAGCGCCATCAGGCGCAGGAGGCGGCATCATCTATCCCACGACTCCACCGAAAGACCCGATCCTGGTTCTCGTCCTGAACCTGCTCGTCTGCGGAGGCGTCGGCTACATCATCATCGGGCAGAAGGTGAAGGGAATCGTCGCGATCGTCGCGTGGATCATCCTGCTGTTCGTCACCTGCGGCGCAGGCAGCGGACTCATCTCCATCCTCGGCGCGATCGACGGATACATGCAGGCGCAACAACTCCAGCAGGGACACCCGATCGGCGAGTGGACATTCTTCAACGATCATCGATGAGAGTGGAGCGGTGGGCTCTTAGCCCACCGTTTCTCTTTTCGGCGGGCTAAGAGCCCGCCGCTCCACTTAGAAGATGTTCCGTCCGATCCACCACGCCATCACCACCGCGAACGCCGTCCACGCGAACCACGTCTTCATGAACAGCGGCGGTGTCTCTCCGCGCAGAAGACTCGGCGCCGCGTAGACGCTGCCGAGCATCACCGCGAAGAGAAACGGATTCGATTTGAACGCGGGGCCGAACTGCCCGTGCAGCAGCTCGTGCAGCGCGTGCGTCGTGCCGCAGCCGGGGCAGAGCAGGCCGGTCGTCGCGTGGAAGACGCAGCGCGGATAGAACGAGCCGCGGCCCGGCGGGAACGTGTAGAGAATCCACGCTCCCGCCGCGCCTACGATCGCGCTAACGGTTAAATTGACCCGAGTGAATGGCGCTAAGGATCGCTGCACTGTACAAGCCCCAGACCACGATCTGCAGGACGATTCCGACGATGAATGCGACGAGCACCCACGTCTTCGCATTCTTCGACGCGACCATCGCGCCCTGAATGTCGCCCCGTCGAATCTTGTCGTTCACCTGCGCGGCGAAGATGATTCCGACGATGCCGAACGGCAGACAGCAGCAGATCGTAACGACGATCGACTGCCAGAGATAGTTCGGGATTTGCGCAGGTGCGGCGGTAGCACCTCCGAAGCTTCCTCCCGGAGGCGGCGGCGTGTACGACGAAGGAGCAGGAGGAGGAGGCGTGTAGCTCGGCGTCGAGAGCGGACGTCCGCAATTCGCACAAATGCTGGCGTTGTCGAGGTTCGTGGTTCCACAATTCGGACAGTTCACATCGTCTCCTTATCGTTGCCGAAGTTCCGGTGCCTGGATGAATGAGCCGGCCGAGTACACGATGTCGCAATCGAAATGCGTTGTCGATCCCGGCGTGTACTCCTGCAGCGTCTCGTGCTCCCAGATCCCGTCTTTCCCGGCGCTCCCCACCGCATAACTGTCGTATTGACCCTGGCGCGACCACGCTTCGTAGCGCAGGTCGTGATTCCAGCCGTCCCTGATCGCGAGCGTCTTCGTGTACGTCGGCGTCAGCACGGTCTGCAACTCTTCCATCGTCGCCGCTTTCGGATAGCGGTTGTTGTCCGTCGCATACGCTTCGATTGCCGTCCCCATCCAGCGAAGGTCGGACATCGTGCGGCGCTGCATCGCGCGCTCTTTCGCCGTCATGAAATTCGGGATGGCGATCGCGGCGATGATGCCGAGGATGGCGATGCCGAGGAACGCGACGACCACGATGATGACGACGATCATCGCCGTGTTCGAGCTCTTCCCCGGCACGGGACGCTGGATCGATCCCGGAGGCGCGCCGTTCGACGGATTGCCGCAACGCGGACAAGGCGCGTAGGAAACTTCAGCGAGCTGGTTGCCGCAGTATGCACAGAACGCCATCGGAATGGCGCCGATTGTACTTCACCACATCATGCCGAGTTGCAAGCGCGCGGCTTCGGACATCATGCTGCGGTCCCACACCGGATCGAACACGACTTCGACCTCGGCGTTGTTCACGCCGGGCAGCTGCTCGAGCTTGTTCTTCACGTCGCTCGCGAGAACCGGTCCCATGCCGCAGCCGGGCGCGGTGAGCGTCATCTTGATCTTCACGTCGCCTTCGTTCATCTCGCACAGATACACGAGGCCGAGGTCGACGATGTTGACGGGGATCTCCGGGTCGAAGCAGGTCTTGAGTGCCTCCCACACCATTTCTTCGAGCTTTTCCGGCGTGAGCTCCTCCGCTTTGACTTCGGAAGTCTCGACCGGAGTCTTGCCGATCGCTTCCACTTCCTTACCCGACACGCGCACCATCAAGCCGCGGTCGGTGATCAGCGTGAACGTGCCGCCGAGGGATTGCGTGATCGTGGCCTGCGCGCCTTTCGGCACGAGGACTTTCTCACCGCTGGGGATCATGATCGCTTCGGCGTTGCGGCTGAACGTGACTTCTTCTCTCATATCGTCATTCCGTCGAAACGCTCTCGGCCTGCCCGTCGAGCGCACTTTTCAATGTATGCCATGCAAGGGTCGCGCATTTTACGCGCGCCGGAAACTCGCTGACGCCTGAGAACGCCGCCAGCCGTCCGAGGTCGGCCGCGCTGAGGCCGCTCGTATCTCCTGTCACGAGACGATGAAAGGTATGGAAGAGATTCTCGGCCTCTTCCTTCGACTTTCCTTTCACCGTCGAGCTCATCACCGACGCGGAGGCCTTCGAGATCGCACAGCCGTTGCCGGTGAAGCTCACGTCGGCAATAGTGTCGCCGTCGGTGCGGACGAAGATCGTGTAGTGATCGCCGCAGAGCGGGTTGTAACCGTCAACGTGCCGCGTGGCGTCGGCCATCTCATGAAAATTGCGCGGATTTTTGTTGTGGTCGAGGATGACCTGCTGATAGAGCTCTCTCAAATCGGACATCGGATTATCGAAACACCTCGATGACTTTGCGAAGTCCCGCGACGAGCACGTCCGCTTCTTCTTTCGTGTTGTAGAGACCGAACGACGCGCGTCCGGTCGCTGGGATGTTGTAGCGCAGCATCACCGGCTGCGCGCAGTGATGACCGGTGCGGACGGCGATCCCTTCCTGGTCGAGGATCGTGCCGATGTCGTGCGGATGGACGCCCTCGAGGACGAACGAGATCACGGCCGCTTTCTCGCGCGCCGTTCCGATGATGCGCAGCCCTTCGATCTCGCGCAACCGGTTGGTTGCGTAAACGAGCAGCTCGTGTTCGTACGCGGCGATCGCATCGAGTCCGATCGAGGAGACGTACTCGAGCGCCGCGGCGAGGCCGATGACGCCGGCAATGTTCGGCGTTCCCGCTTCGAACTTGTAGGGCAGCGCGTTGTAGGTCGTCTTCTCGAACGAGACCGAGAGGATCATGTCGCCGCCGCCCTGCCAGGGCGGCATCGCGTCGAGCAGCGCTTCGCGTCCGTACAGCACGCCGACGCCGGTCGGTCCGTAGACCTTGTGGCCGGAGAACGCGTAGAAGTCGCTGCCGTGGTCCTGCACGTCGACGCGCATGTGCGGGACGCCCTGCGCGCCGTCGATGAGGACGAGCGAGCCGTTCGCGTGCGCGGCAGCGATCATTCGCTTGATAGGATTGATCGTGCCCAGCGCGTTCGAGCCGTGGCCGACGGCGACGAGCTTCACGCGCGGATTGAGCATCCGCTCGTACTCGTCGATGAGCAGCTCGCCGTTGTCCGCGACCGGGACGATGCGCAGCGTGGCGTTCTTTTCCGCGCAGAGCATCTGCCACGGAACGATGTTCGAGTGATGCTCGATCGCGGAGATGAGGATCTCGTCGCCTGCGCCGACGTTCTTGCGTCCCCAGGTCTGCGCGACGAGGTTGATCGACTCGGTGGTGCCGCGAGTGAAGACGATCTCTTTCACGTCGCGCGCGTTGATGAAGCGCTGCACGTATCCCCGCGCGTTCTCGTACTCGACGGTCGCGAGCTCGCTGAGGTAGTGCACGCCGCGATGGACGTTCGAGTTTTCTTCGGAGTAGTAGCGGACGATGCGATCGATCACCTGCCGCGGCTTCTGCGTCGTCGCGGCGTTGTCGAGATAGACGAGATGCTTGCCGCGCGCGAGGCGTTTGAGGATCGGGAAGTCCCGGCGAATCGATTCGACGTCGTATTCGACGCGCGGCTCAATCACGGCGCTCATCGCAGCTCTCCTCTCCTCTCCGGCAGTCGTTGCGGCATCGACTGGAACAGCACGCGCCGCACCTGCTCGCGCACCGGCTCGATCTTCATCCGGTCCACGATCTCGCTCGCGAATGCGTGGACCAGGAGATTGCGCGCCTCCTCTTCGCCGATGCCGCGCGAGCGGAGGTAGAACAGCGACTCCTGCTCGATCTGTCCGATCGTCGAGCCGTGGTTGCACTTCACGTCGTCGTTGTGGATCTCCAGCGTCGGCTTCGAGTCGACGACCGCCGTTTCGCTGAGCAGCAGATTGCGGTTCTCCTGTTTCGAGACCGTCTTCTGCGCGTCGGGACGCACGATGATGCGGCCGTCGAAAATGCCGCGCGCGTTCTGATCGAGGATGCCTTTGTACAGCTCGTGACTCTCGCAGTGCGGCTTCACGTGATCGATGACCGTGCGATTGTCGAGATGCTGCTTCGCCGTGCCGGCGAAGAGTCCGTCGAGGACAATGTTCGCGCCTTCACCCGCCAGCGCGACGTTCACTTCCGCGCGCGCGAGCGCCGAGCCGACGGCGATGCTGCGCGATGTCACGTGCGCGCCGCGCTCCTGGCGGATATAGACGCTGCCGACGTGATACGCATCCATCGACTCGCACTGCAGCCGATAGTGATCGACGACCGAGTTCTCGCCGGCGATGATCTCCGTGACTGCATTCGTAAAGTACGCGCCGCGGCCGGTGTACGTCTCGACGATCGCGACCTGCGAGTTCGCGCCGACGACGATCTGATTGTGCGGATGCGACCAGATGCCATCCCCTTGTCCGATGAAAAGGAGGTGAATGAATCCGTCGACGACCGTGCCGCTCGGGATCTCGATGCGCGCGCCGTCCTGCCGGTTCGCGAAGTTCAACGCGACCATCGCGTTGCGTTCCCAGTCGGCGATGGTGGTTTTCATTTCGCGCGCAGGCTCTCCAGCCTGCGCTACGCCGTTGATGAAAATCAGTTCTTTTGCCGCGCGAGCGGCGAAGGTCAGCGGCGTGTCGACCGCGTGCGTTTCTTCGTCGACGCGCCAGTCGATCTTCGACAGCGGTGCGAGGTTGGTGTACTTCCACTCCTCGATGCGTGGCGTCGGCCAGCCGAGCTTCGCGAACGTTTCCGCGGCGCGCTCCTGAATCACGCCACCGCCTCCTGTTCGATCCAGTCGTAGCCCTTCTGCTCGAGCTCTTCGGCGAGTTCTTTCCCGCCCGACTTCACGATCCGGCCGTTCGACAGCACGTGCACGAAGTCCGGGACGAGATAGCGCAGCAGGCGTTGGTAGTGCGTGATGACGAGCACCGAGTGCGCTTCGCTGCGAAGGTTGTTCACGCCGGTGGCGACGATGCGCAGCGCGTCGATGTCGAGGCCGGAATCGGTCTCGTCGAGAATCGCCAGCTTCGGATCGAGCACCGCCATCTGGAAAATCTCGTTGCGCTTTTTCTCACCGCCCGAGAATCCCTCGTTGACGCCGCGGTTCATGAACGACTCGTCGAGCTCGACGACTTTCATCTTCTCGCGCGCCAGCTGCAGGAACTCCATGGCATCCAGCTCTTCCTCGCCGCGATGCTTGCGGACCGCGTTCAGCGCGGCTTTGAGGAAGTAGATGTTGTTGACGCCCGGAATCTCGACCGGATACTGCATCGCCAGGAACACGCCCTCGCGCGCCCGCTCCTCGGCCGGCAGCTCGAGCAGGTTTTTTCCTTCGTAGAGCACGTCGCCGGAGATCACTTCGTACTTCGGCCTTCCCGCGAGCACATTCGCGAGCGTCGATTTGCCGGAGCCGTTCGGCCCCATGATCGCGTGCACTTCACCCGGCTGGATCGAGAGATCCAGCCCTCTCAGAATTTCCTTGCCGTCGATTCCGGCCTTCAGGTTTTTGATTTCGAGCATTGCTTCTTTCCTATGTCATCCCGAGCGTAAGCGAGGGACCTGGGTGGGCGGTGCAGCGAGGCACATGGATCGTGGCCCCACCCGCCCAGGTTCCTCGCTCACGCTCGGAATGACACGACTACCCCACGCTTCCTTCGAGAGAGACTCCCAACAGCTTCTGCGCCTCGACCGCGAACTCCATCGGCAATTCGCGGAACACTTCGCGGCAGAAGCCGTTGACGATCATCGACACCGCGTCTTCCGCGCTGATGCCGCGTTGCTGGCAATAGAAAAGCTGGTCCTCGCCGATTTTCGACGTCGACGCCTCGTGCTCCATCGTCGCCGTCGAGTTGCGCACTTCGATGTAGGGGAACGTGTGCGCGCCGCACTTGTCGCCGAGGAGGAGCGAGTCGCATTGCGAGTAATTGCGGGCGTTCTCGGCATTCTTCAGAATCGTCACGGCGCCGCGATAGGTCTGCTGTCCGTGGCCGGCGGAGATGCCCTTCGCCACGATCGTCGATGTGGTGTTCTTTCCGATGTGAATCATCTTCGTGCCGGTATCGGCCTGCTGATAGTTGTTCGTCAGCGCCACGGAGTAGAACTCGCCGACCGAGTTGTCGCCCTGCAGAATGCAGCTCGGATACTTCCACGTGATCGCGGAACCCGTCTCCACCTGCGTCCACGAGAGCTTCGCGTTCTTCAACGCTTTCCCGCGCTTCGTAACGAAGTTGTAGATGCCGCCTTTGCCGTTCTTGTCACCGGGATACCAGTTCTGCACGGTCGAGTACTTGATCGTCGCGCCGTCGAGCGCGACCAGCTCGACGACGGCCGCGTGCAATTGGTTCTCATCGCGCATCGGCGCGGTGCAGCCTTCGAGGTAGCTGACGTGCGAGCCTTCGTCAGCGACGATCAGCGTGCGCTCGAACTGTCCGGTGTTCGCGGTGTTGATGCGGAAGTAGGTTGACAGCTCCATCGGACAGCGCACACCCTTCGGGATGTAGCAGAACGAGCCGTCGGAAAATACCGCGCTGTTCAGCGTCGCAAAATAGTTGTCGGTGTACGGAACGACGCTGCCGAGGTATTTCCGCACGAGCTCCGGATGGTTCTTCACCGCCTCGGAGAACGAACAGAAGATAATCCCGAGCTTCGCCAGCTCCGCCCGAAACGTCGTCGCAACCGACACGCTGTCGAATACCGCGTCGACGGCGACGCCGCTGAGACGCTTCTGCTCTTCGAGCGAGATGCCGAGCTTCTCGAACGTCGCGCGCAGCTCGGGATCGACTTCGTTGAGCGAGTTCAGTTTCTTCTTCTGCTTCGGAGCGGCGTAGTAGCTGATGGCCTGGTAGTCGATCGGCGGGTAATGCACGTTCGCCCACGTCGGCTCTTTCATCGTCAGCCAGTGGCGCAGCGACTTGAGTCGCCACTCCAGGAGCCACTCCGGCTCTTCTTTCTTCTCGGAGATCAAGCGGACGATGTCTTCGTTCAGTCCCGGCGGCGCCACGTCGGACTCGATCTTGGTGACGAATCCGTACTTGTATTCGCGTGCCGCGATTTCCTGGATTTCTACGTTGCTCATATGGGATTGCTCATATCGTGGCTTCTCTTGCAGTGAGCCGTTGTTTATCGATCACGGGGACAGGCATCCCTCCGCGGACGAGATCGCCGAGCGTGACCTGCTCAAATGCACCTTTGATTGCGCGGTTGATGCCGAACATGAAGCGGCGCGACGGACACGCGACGCGAATCGCGCAGGCCGCCTCGCCGTGATCGTCGAACGTCTCGCACTCCGTCAGGTCCCACGGACCTTCGAGAATGTCGATCAGATTGCCGAGGGTGACGCTCTCGGCGTCGCCGTCGAACGAGTATCCGCCGCCTACGCCGCGGTGTGAGTCGATCAAGCCGCCGACGTGCAGCACCTTCAGCACCTTCGTGATCATCGGAACCGGCAGGTGATAGAACTCCGCGATCTCGCGCGCCGCCACGATCTCGCCCTCTTTGCGGGCGAGATAGACGGAGGCGAGAAGGCCGTAGTCAGTCAATTTGGAGATTTTCAGCATGTGTATCAACCCCGCTCCGCGCGCCGCAGGCGCGCCGGTAACCCTAACGCCGCGAAACCGTACCACGTTGGTCCGGTTTATACAACTCGATGAGCCGATGAGAGATTTCCGGCGGAAGAATCAGGCTCGCTCGACCGTGAAGATGCCGCGGATGCGATCCGCGGTGTTGCGGTCGTCGACGCCTTTGGCGATCTCCCACGCCGTCGCTCGCAGCTGAAGCTGGTCGGCCGGCGTCTCGCCGCGGAAGCGGCGGCGCAGCGTCGTGAGCGCGAGCGAGAATTTCGTGTCGGAGAGTCGCGCGATTTGCGGCAGCTCTTCGAGCAACGTGCACACCGGCCGCTCTTCGAGCGTTTTGACGAACGCGGCCAGCTCCGTCATCGTCACGGCAGCCCGTCCGCGGCGGATGAGAGTGGAATCGAAATCGACCGGCATTTGCGAATCGGCCGCAGCAACGATCGAGCCACCGCCAGGTCGCGCTCAGCCGCGTGGCGCTTTATCGGAGCCGTTTCGCCGGCCGAGACCGGGACGCTCGCCATGCACCGACCGCTGCTGCAACTCACGGCGGCTCTGCGCGTTCACGTGATCGCGGTCATCGGTCGGTTCGTCTTTCGGGCTCCGCGTCGGTCCACCCTGGTTCGTGCGATCTTTAGCCATCGTTTCCTCCGCTGTGAACGATCGCAAGATCAACGCCGGAAATCGCGAACGTGGCAAGCCGCTTGCGACTTAAACCGGTGCAAAGGCTGGGAATGAGTCGAACCAAACTCATCGCTGCATTCACCATCACCGCGGTTCTCGCCGGTTGCGGCGGAAGCACGTCGAAGCGCAAGCAGCAGGAATACGAAGTGGTGCAGGAAGGCAACGCCAGCGGCGTGACGTCGACGATTCAGGGACCGGGGGAAACGCTGCCGCCGATCACCGGCACGAACGTCGACACGACGACGGCACTCACGATCAATCCGAACGCGGTAGCAACGACGACCACACCGCAACCGCCGCCCATCGCCGGCACACTCCCGGCACCGCTCCCGCCGCCGATGACTTCGGCCACGACGGCGACGCAGCCGCAGCCGCGCGTTCCGATTCCCGTGACCGCGCCGATCCCGAAGGAACCGAAACCGCCGGCGCACACCGAGCCCGCGCAGCCAACGCCACCGCCAACCAACACGGACACGGCGACGACAACGAAGACCGACACCGCCACGACGACGGCAGAAGAACCGCCGCCGCCCGAGAACACCGACACGGCGACGACGACACAGCCGCCGCCGACACAAACGGATACGGTGTCACCACCGCTCTCCGTGTAGCGCAGGCTTTCCAGCCTGCGCCCCCGGGGGAAGGCAGACTGGAAAGTCTGCCCCATACGTGGCTGTAGAATGCGCGGCCAATGCCGCCGGTGACCTTCCAGTCGCTGATCCTCACGCTCCAGAATTTCTGGGCCGAGCGCGGCTGCGCGATCGAGATGCCGATGGATATCGAAGTCGGCGCCGGCACGATGCATCCGGCGACGTACCTGCGCGTCCTGGGCCCCGAGCCGTGGAACGTCGGCTACGTCCAGCCTTCCCGGCGTCCCGCCGACGGCCGATACGGCGACAACCCGTTCCGTCTCGGCAAGCACTATCAGTTTCAGGTCATCCTGAAGCCGTCGCCGCTCGACGTGCAGGACCTCTATCTCGACTCGCTGCGCGCGATCGGTCTCGATCTGACGAAGCACGACATCCGCTTCGAGGAAGACAACTGGGAGTCGCCGACCCTCGGCGCGTGGGGCGTCGGCTGGCAGATTCTCCTCGACGGCATGGAGATCACGCAGTTCACGTACTTCCAGCAGGCCGGCGGCATCGACCTCGCGCCGATCTCCGCGGAGATTACGTACGGACTCGAGCGCCTCACGATGTTTCTCTCGCGCAAGTCGTCGGTGTACGACATCGACTGGGTGGGCGGCGTCTCGTACGGCGCGATCCGCAAACAGGACGAGTACGAATTCTCGAAGTACTACTTCGAGACCGCCGACATCGATCTGCACTGGAAGCTCTTCGACGCGTATGAAGGGGAAGCGCGGCGCTGTCTCGACGCGAAGCTCGTGCTGCCCGCGTACGAATGGACGCTCAAGTGCTCGCATCTCTTCAACACCCTCGACGCGCGCGGCGCGGTGTCCGTGACGGAACGCGTCGGCGTGATCAAGCGCGTGCGCGATCTGGCGGTTCGCTGCGCGCAGCAATACTTAGAATCGCGGCGGGACCTTGGCTTCCCGCTCATGCAAAGAAATGAAGGTAATTCGTCATCCTGAGCCGCGTAGACGGCGAAGGATCTCTAAATTGCAGGCTTTTCGTATTTCGAGATCCTTCGTCGCGCTTCGCCGTCTCAGGATGACGGTGTGACACTGAAGCGGATCACCAATGGCTGAATATTTTTTCGAGCTGCTCACCGAGGAGATTCCGGCGTGGATGTTTCAGTCCAGCTGGACGACGCCCGTCGACACGGCGCTGGAAAAGCTCTGCGGCGAGTTGGGCGGCGGAAAGTGGAAGACCGACGCGACGTCGCGGCGGCTGATCATCTTTTTGCGCGACCTTCCGCTGCGTGAAGAAGACCGCGAGATCGAAGTCAAAGGTCCGCCGAAGAAATCACCGGACGCCGCGCTGCAGGGATTTCTGAAAAAGCAGAATGCGACGACCGGCGACATCATTGAATCGGCAGATGAGTACATTCGTATCCGCAAGAAAATCGCGGGACGCGACATCAGCGCGCTCGTGCAGGAGCGCATCCCGCAGCTGATCGAGTCGCTGCGCTGGCCGAAGATGATGCGCTGGGGCGCGGGCGGGCATTCGTACATCCGCCCCGTCCACTCGATCGTCTCCATCTTCGAAGGCGAGCATCTGCCGGTCACGATCTTCGGCGTCGCGTCGGACGTGAAGACGGTCGGACATCGCACGCTCGCGCCGCAGCCGTTCAAAGTCGACTCGTACCACGACTACCTGAAGAAGCTGGAGCTCGCGAGCGTCGACGTCGAAGCCGCGCATCGCAAGAACGTGATGGTGCAGCGCGCGCTCGTGCTGGCGAAGCAGGCCGGCGGCGTACCGTCCGAGGATGTTTCGATCTGGGCGCAGTGGCAGTATCTGACGGAGTATCCGGGCGTCGTGCGCGCGGAGTTCCGCCCCGAATATCTCGCGCTGCCCGAAGAAGTGCTGGTCACGGTGATGCGCGTGCATCAGAAACAGCTGCCGATCCGCGACCGCGACGGCAAACTCACGAGCTCGTTCCTCGCGGTGCTCGACAACGAAGGCGATCCGGAAGGCAATGCCGCGTACGGAAACTCGTTCGTCACGAACGCGCGCTTCGCCGACGCGCAGTTCTTCTACGACACCGACCGCAGGAAAAAGCTCGAAGAGCGCATCGAGCAGCTCGCGCATCTGCAGTTCCAGGAAAAGCTCGGCAACTACGCGGAGAAAACGGAGCGCGTGAAGCGGATCGCGATCGCGATCGCCTCGCACATCGATGCCGACCTCGGTCACGTCGAGACCGCGGCGAAGCTGTGCAAGGCCGATCTCGTCACCGAGATGGTGAAAGAGTTCACCGACCTGCAGGGGAAAGTAGGCGGCATCTACGCGCGCGAGGAAGGGCTTCCCGAGCCGGTCTGGCAGGCGATCTACGATCACTACCAGCCCGCGAACGTCGACGACGCGCTGCCGCGCAATCTCGTCGGCGTGATCGTCTCCCTCGCCGATCGCCTCGACACGCTGACCGGCTTCTTCCGCATCGGATTGAAGCCGACCGGATCGAAAGACCCATTCGCGCTGCGCCGCGCCGCGCAAGGCGCCGTGCAGATTCTGCTGAATCGCGATCAGCGCGAAGTGCGGTTGTCGATCGGCGAACTGCTGGACCTGGTTCCCGAGTCCGCGGCGGCGCGCACCGATCTCGTCGCCTTCTTCGCCGAGCGCATCGCCACGATCCTCGAAGCCTCGGCGTGGCAATTCGCGTACGACGAGATCCGCGCGGTGATGGAGTCGGGCTGGCTGAACATCCCGCTCACCGATCTCGTCGACCGCATCTCCGCGCTCAAAGCCATTCGCGACGAGGCCGATTTCCTCTCGCTTCTCGACTCCGTCAAACGCATCACCAACATCACGCAGGACCACGACTCGACGCGGGTCGATGCTTCGCTGTTCGACAGCGACATCGAGCGCCGCCTCAACGAGCTCGCCGATCTCGTGTCGTCGCAGATCGCCGACTTCGCCTCGGAGCGCCGCTATCGCGAGGCGCTGCAGTCGTTCGCCGCGCTCGCGCCGGAGCTGGAAAAGTTCTTCGACGACGTGATGGTGATGGTCGACGACGAGCGCGTGCGCGCGAACCGGAAGTCGCTGCTGATGAAGACGGCACACGCGCTCAAGCCGATCGCCGACGTCCGGCAGATCGTCGTCGACCGCCGCGACTACCGGACCTAGCGATGCGGTCTTGGGTGCTGCGTGCTGCGTGCTGCGTGCTGTTCGTCGCAACGTGCAGACGATCGCCGGAGCCGCCGCCCGCGCTGCCGCCGGCGAATACGATTTACGACGAGATCGATCTCGATGACGTCGACGGTTCCAACCTGCTGAGTCTCGCGCGCGGAGCTTCGATCGTCTCGCGCACCGCCGAAAACACGCTCGAAAACTCGGCCGCGCACGCGATCGACGGCGACTGGCTGTCGTACTGGCGCTCGCCGCCGAGCGGTCCGGAACAGACGTTTGTCATCTCACTCCCGGCGCGCGCGCGCATCGACCGCGTCGGCGCCATCATTCCGCCGGGCGCGGAAGTGCCGCCGCGCGTGCGCTTCGACGCGTCCGACGATGGAGCCTCGTGGCGCGAGATCGCGACGCTCGAGCCGAAGCAGCAGCGCGATCCGCAGCTCGCGCGCGTCACGCCGTTCAACGCGCGATATTTGCGCGTTGAAACGATCGGCCGCGTGTCAGCGTATGCGGCGATCCGCTCGCTCGTGGCGAAAGGACAATTCATCGAGCCGCCGCGACAGCCGCCGATCGAAGGCTGCTGGCACATCAACGGAATGCCGGCGCGCTTCTCGCGCCGCGGCACGAGCGTCGCCGGCGTGATCGGCAACGATCCGCCGCTGTACGTCCTCGGCGGCACCGACGGCCGCGCGATTCGCGTGACCTGGATGCGCGGAAAGATGTGGGGCCCGGCGATCCTCACGCTCGATCCGCAACGGCGCGCCCTCAGCGGCGAGCGGTGGTACGAGCGCGTGCGCGAACAGAACAGCGGCGAAGGATGGTTCGGCGTGCCGGCGCAATGCAACGAAGTCGCGTTCAACGAGACGAAGCTCGCCAAGGCGATGCTGCAGCGCGCGGGGAGATGGATGGCGTACGGTGCGAGCGCAATCGAAACGCTCGCGGAGATCGTTGCGCAGGAACCGTCGAAACGTTTCGTCGTCACGGTGCACAGCGTGGCGGAGGAGCAGGCGGTGCGCAATGCGCTGCGCGCAAACCTCGCGCGCGTCGAGATCCAGAACGCCGGCGAAGCGAAAGGCATCACCGCGCCGCAACGCGCGATCGCGGATGGTGTCGAGTTGCGCGCGCGATGAGTACCCTCGCGACGCACTGTGGAGCGCCGCCCGCCCTCGGGCGCCGGAGCCGAACGGCGATTGAATGTGCGCGATTCGGCGGCCGAGGGCGGCCGCCGCTCCACAGAGCATCGCCAGGCAGACAGGAATGTCATAATCCGGCCACGCATGACAACCCAATACGTCTATTACTTCGGCGACGGCCACGCCGAGGGCAACGCCAAAATGAAAGACGTCCTCGGCGGCAAGGGCGCGGGCCTCGCCGAGATGACGAACATCGGCGTTCCCGTTCCGCCGGGCTTCACGATCTCGACGGCGGTCTGCACGTATTTCTACGATCACGACAAAACCTATCCGCCCGAATTGAAGCAGCAGGTCGCGGACAATCTCGCGAACGTCGAGAAGTCGGTCGACCGCAAATTCGGCGACCGCAAGAAGCCGCTCCTCGTCTCCGTCCGCTCCGGCGCGCGCGCGTCGATGCCCGGCATGATGGACACGATCCTCAACCTCGGCCTCAACGACGAGACCGTGCAAGGTCTCGCCGAATCGGCGGACGAACGATTCGCATTCGACTCGTATCGCCGCTTCATCCAGATGTACTCCGACGTCGTGCTGGAGATCGATCGCGAGCATTTCGAGCACGAGCTCACCGCCGCGCGCGAGCACGCGGGCGCGCAAACCGACGCGCAGATTCCGGCGGACGCTTTGCGCGAGCTCGTCGCGACGTACAAGAAACTCGTCCAGGAGAAAATCGGACGCGACTTTCCGCAGGACGTGCACGAACAACTGTGGGGTGCAATCGGCGCGGTGTTCAACTCCTGGAACAACCAGCGCGCCATTACCTATCGCAAACTCAACGGCATTCCTGACGAATGGGGCACCGCGGTCAACGTGCAGTCGATGGTCTTCGGGAACATGGGCGACGACTGCGCGACCGGCGTCGCGTTCACGCGCAGCCCGTCGGTCGGCGAGAGAAAATTCTTCGGCGAGTTCCTGCCGAACGCGCAGGGCGAAGACGTCGTCGCCGGCATCCGCACGCCGCAACCGATCAGCGATCTCGAGAAGTCGATGCCCGAGGCGTACAACCAGCTCGTCGACGTCTACAAGAAACTCGAAGCGCACTACCGCGACATGCAGGACATCGAGTTCACGATCCAGTCGCGGAAGCTGTACCTGCTGCAGACGCGCACCGGCAAACGCACCGGATTCGCGGCGGTGAAGATCGCGTGCGACATGGTCGACGAAGAATTGATCACGCACAAAGAGGCGGTCGAGCGCGTCGAAGCGAACCAGATCGTGCAGCTCCTCGCGCCGGTGTTCGACGCGGACGAAAAAGCGAAGGCGCTGAAAGGCGGACGCCTGCTAGGCCGCGGACTTCCGGCCGGACCGGGCGCGGCGACGGGACAGATCGCATTCAACGCCGAGAACGCCGTGCGCATGGCCAAAGACGGGGCGGTGATTCTCGTGCGCATCGAGACATCGCCGGAAGACATCGCCGGCATGCACAGCGCCGCCGGCATTCTCACGTCGCGCGGCGGTCTCACGTCGCACGCGGCCGTCGTCGCGCGCGGCATGGGACGTCCGTGTGTCGTCGGCGCGGGATCGCTGAAGGTCGACTACAACAAAGGCGAGTTGCGCAGCGAAGGACATGAGCCGCTCGAAGAAGGCGACTGGCTTTCGATCGACGGCACGACCGGCGAGATCCTCGGCGGCAAGCTCGCGACGAAGCCGTCCGAAATCGTGCAGGTTCTCATCGACGGCACGATGAAGGCCGAAGACTCGGAAGTGTTCCGCAATTTCGATCGCCTCCTCAAATGGGCGGACGAGATTCGCTCGCTCGGCATTCGCACGAACGCCGACACGCCGAACGACGCGCGCGTGGCGCGGCTCTTCGGGGCGCAGGGCATCGGCCTCTGCCGCACCGAGCACATGTTCTTCGCCGAGGAGCGCATCCTGAAAGTGCGCGAGATGATCCTCGCGCGCAACGAAGCGGGGCGGCGCAAAGCACTCGACGAATTGCTGCCGTTCCAGCGCGGCGACTTCGAAGGGATCTTTCGCGAGCTCGCGGGACTGCCGGTCACGATCCGCCTCCTCGATCCGCCGCTGCACGAATTCCTTCCGCACACCGAGGCGCAGATCTCGGCGGTCGCGCGCGACATGAACTGGGGATTCGTCGAGCTGCGCAACAAAGTCACGCAACTGCACGAGACGAATCCGATGCTCGGCCATCGCGGCTGCCGCCTCGGCATCACCTATCCCGAAATCTACGAGATGCAGGTCCGCGCAATTTTCCAGGCCGCGGCCGACGTAAAAAAAGACGGCATCGGCGTGCACCCCGAGGTCATGATCCCGCTCGTCGGGACCGTGAAGGAGTTGCAGCTCACGACCGAGATGGTGCATCGCATCGCCGCCGAAGTCGCGAAAGAGCGCGGCGAGAAGATCGACTACCTCGTCGGCACGATGATCGAGATCCCGCGCGCGGCGCTCATCGCCGACAAGCTTGCCGACGGCAACGCGCAGTTCTTCTCCTTCGGCACGAACGACCTCACGCAGATGACGTTCGGCTACTCGCGCGACGACGCCGGCACGTTCCTGCCGGAATACGTCGACAAGAAAATCCTTCCGAAGGATCCGTTCGAGTCGATCGACCAGGAAGGCGTCGGACAGCTCGTGCGCCTCGGCACGGAGCTCGGCCGCTCGAAAAACCCGAAGCTCAAAGTCGGCGTGTGCGGCGAGCACGGCGGCGACCCCGACTCCATCCGCTTCTTCCGCTCGTGCAAGCTCGACTACGTCTCGTGCTCGCCGTATCGCGTACCGGTCGCGCGACTCGCGGCCGCGCAGGCAGAGCTGGAGCAGAAGGCGTACGAAGGATAGCTTTGGACGAGGCTCCGCGGACCGCGGAGCGAAGGGCTCATCACCCTTCGAAGTTGATGCGACTCGACGCTTCGCTTTCCATCCGGCGAATGAGCTCCGCGTTCGCGTGCTCGACGGGCGTCAGCGACGCTTCGTTGAACGACGATGCCGGGTGATACCAGTCGAAGCTCGTGAAGTACTCGCGCAGCTCCTGATCCTTGAACGGGCGTCCCCGCCGCGCGTAGATCTCGTTGCGCAGCCGGCGCAGATCCTCGGTGAACAGTCCTTCGAGCATCGAAGTCTTCATCTCCTTCGTGCTCAGCGCGTCGTGCAGCTCGCGCTCGCGCGTGGTGATGATGCGGACGTTGCTCTTCTGCACGGCGGTCAGCATGTCGTCGCGGAACTTCTCGTCCGGCTTGTACCAGGTGTACTGCGAGAACCAGTTCGCGAGCCACGCCGTTTTGAACTCGCGTCCGCGGCGCGCGTAGATCTCGTTGCGCAGCAATCGCAGCTCGTGCAGGCCGATGTTCTCAAGCGCCAACGGCGTGATCGGCTTGTCCAACCATCCAGCCAGGTCACCGGGCAGCAGCACGACCTTCCGCTGGCGATGGATCGCCGACTCGATCACATCCAGGTTCTTGCGCTCGATCGCCGTCAGCACTTTCGGATCGTAGTCACGATCCATCCGATACCAGTAGCGCGCGTCGAAGTAGGCCTGCAGCGTCGGCGAGTCTTCGAGATACTTTCCGTGAATCGCCTCGATCTCCGCAAGCAGCACGCGCAGCTCCGGGCCGGTGTGCTCGCCGAGGAGCGACTCGGAGAGAGACCGCGCCTTCCACCAGCGCATGTCGCCCGGCTCGACGTGCGCATGCAACCGCGCCTCGGCGCCGCGGATGACGTCGAGACTCGCATGCTCCAATTCGCTGAGGTCGATGTTGTCGAAGTCAGGATTGGCCTTGTACCAGCTCTGCGCGCGGAGGTAGCGGTCGATGTCGCGGTCCACGCCGAAGACGCGCCCGTGGCGGCCGAAGATGATCCCGCGCACCAGCCGCAGCTCATCGAGCGTGCGATCCGCGACCGCCGCATCGGTCAGCCGCTCCTTCGCGTAGTCGAACGTCTCCCACGGCTTCGCCGCAAAGAGCGGCAGGGCGGCGAGGAGCGACAGCAACACGAGTTTTCGCATGGGGGAAGCTTAGACCCGGTGCGCCCGCTTGAGAACGAAGGTTCGAAGTTCTTCACCGATGTGATGCTCCTTCCAGTCAGTGCGAGACGGCGTTGACAGCGACGCGCTGCTCGAATACAAGAGCGAAGTCAAAAACTGGACTAGGAGGTCGCGATGGCACGCGTGACCGGGATCGGTGGTGTCTTCTTCAAGTCGACGTCGGACCACAAGCAGCTCGCGGCGTGGTACCGGGACAACCTGGGGTTGAAGCTCGAAGACTGGGGAGGGGCGATCCTGAAGTGGCCCGAGGACCAGGCGGAGGACGGTGGCCTGACCGTCTGGCACGTTGCCGACCGCGAGTCGAAATGGTTCAGCCCCAGCACGTCCAGCTTCATGATCAATTATCGCGTCGACGATCTGACAGCGCTCCTCGCGCAGTTGAAGGAGAACGGCGTCGAGGTGGTGAAGGGACCCGACTCCGACGAGAACGGCAAGTTCGCGTGGATCATGGATCCCGACGGCAACAAGGTGGAGCTGTGGGAACCAATGGTCCCGGACGAGAAGAACAAGGCTTAAGTGCCTTCGATGAGTCACGGCAGCTGATCGATGAGTTCCGCGACGTCGGCGTTGAGGTCCCGCGAACTCAGCGTTGATTCCGCAACGTCAGCGTTAAGGTTCCGCGAACTCAGCGCTGACACCGCGCCAGTTGAGCACGTCAGCGGCCCGGTGTTCGGTCGCATCGATGCCTCGATCGGTGTCATCGATGGGTCGATCGGTGCCATCGAGGCCTCGATTGGTGCCGTCGATGGGATGATCGGTGTCATCGATGAGACCATCGGTGTCATCGATGAGACGATCGTTGCCATCGATGAGACGGTCGGTGTCGTCGATGAGACCATCGGTGTCATCGATGAGACGATCGGTGCCGTCGATGGGACGATCGGTGTCATCAATGGGTCGATCGATGCCATCAATACCTTTATCGCTCGCGCGGCAGGTGCAGGTGCAGGGACAGGCGACGAGCGCGGCGACAGCCGGCCTCAACGAAGCGCTCTCGTGGTTCGTGCATCAGCAGCAGCAGCCGGTCACGGCGTTCGGATCCGAAAGTCGACGTCGGCGGCGTCTGCACGCACATACTTCCGCACAATCCGCTCGCGTTCGAGTCGGAGGATCGTGACGTGGCGGCAGGTAGGCCGCGAGGCGGAGCAATCCACGCAGCCGCCCGTGGCGGCTAGTCGCGCTGACTCTCGCGCCGCTCTTTCCACTGGTGGTACGCCCACATGCCGACCGCGATGACGACGATTCCGCCGAGGACGTACTTTTCGATGTTCTGCACGCGGCCGAGGGTGGCTTCGATGGCGCGGCCGAAATAGTAGCCGGCAGCGGTGATCGCCAGCGACCAGACGGCGCAGCTCACTGCTTCGTACACGACGAATTTGATCACGGAGATGCGCGACATCCCGATGATCACCGCCGCGGTGATGCGCAGGCCGTACAGCCACTGCGTGATGATGATCGCCGACGCGCCGTAGCGCTCGAACACGCGCACGCCTTTTCCGAAGTGCTTCTTCATCCGCGGAAAGCGGTCGAGCAATTTCACGCCGTGCTTGCGTCCGAGCCAGAACCAGAACAGATGGCCCGCGTACGCTCCGCTGAACGCGAGCAGTCCGACGAGGAACGGCTGCAGGTATCCGCGCGACGCGAAGAAGCCGGCCGTGATCAGAATGGCCTCTCCTTCGAGAAACGTCCCGAGGAACACGGCCAGATATCCGAAGTTGTGCAGCAAGGCATCCGGCGACATCACACTCTTCCTACTGCAAGATTCGGTACGCCTCGGAAATTGTCACGCCCGAGAGAAGCATTACATTCGCTATGAAGCGCACTCTCGTGACGTCTGCAATGCTCGCGCTCGCTCTGCCGATGCTGGCGGATGAGCCGAAGAAAAGCGAGGAGCCGAAGCCGCAGCCCGCGCAAACCACGTCGGCGCAAACCACATCCGCACAACCCGCGGTCGCGCAATCGGACTCGCCGCTCGTGGCCGCCGCGAAGCGCGCCCATCGCCTCGGCAAAAAATCGGCCTCGAAGGTGATCACCAACGAGACGCTGAAGACGTCCGGACAGAACGCGCACGTGACGACCACCGAGACGCTGCGCGCGCTCCCGAAGGGCGAGGCCGAGCCGTCGCAGGAAGTGCTGGAGTTGCAGGAGCGCGAGAAACAGCGCAAAGCCGCTGCGGAAGCGGCGGCGAAGAAAGAGAAAGAAGCGAAGCAGCACGAAAAGAAAGTCTCTTACGCCGCGGAGAACGCCGAGGAAGAATATCCGGATGACGTCGATCCGGCCATGGCGGAGAAGAAGCTGCAGGACGCGAACAAACCGAAAGAAGAAAAGCCGCCCGTGTAGAGTGGAGCGGTGGGCTCTTAGCCCACCGGTCCCCCTCGGCAGGCTGAGAGCCCGCCGCTCCACATTTATGCGTGTGCGTGGCGATGGCGCCGCATCGTGCGCCAGCCGCCGATCAGAGCGAGAATCAGGCTCAGGCGTCGGAAACCCAACAGCCGCGCCGCGCGATTCGTCGTTTTCTGTCCCAGCTTGAACCACAGTAACTTCTTCAGAAAGCGCCACATAAACGGCCTCCTTCCTCATCGGAAGAAGTGCAAGAATCGTTCATGAAACGCCATGGCCGCGACGTATCCGTACCCGCTCGCGAAGATCATCAGAAACGGCACTGACAGCCACTGCCGTGTCCCGCCGAACGCGACGATCACGCAGGCGAAGAACAGCGCGAGCACGCTCTCGCCCCACGGAATGCGCGGAACGATGTCATCCCGAGCGTGAGTCGAGGGATCCGGGCGGGCGGGGCTACGTTGCCCGAGTTTCGTGCCGCCACCCGAGCCCCTGCTCCCTCGCTCCCGCTCGGGATGACACTGCTCTCCGGTTTTCGGCGTCCTGCGGAAGTGCCCGCCATTTTCGAACAGTCCCTCCAGCACCGCCGACGCGTTGCGGATTGACATGCCGACGCCAACCGGCAACACAGCGAGCAACTCGCGCAGCGGCGGACGCCCGCGTCCCGCACGTCGCTGTCCTTCGATGTAAAACAGCAGCACCGACCACGTCGACGCCGCGTACAGCACGAGATCAATGACGAAGCTCCACAGCAACTCGTGCCGATGACGAATGACCATCGCCGGAACGATGAGCAGCGCCAGCAGAACGCTCAACAAATACGCGCAGTTGTTCGTCAGATGAAATGCCGCCTCGGTTTTGATCGCGCGTCGCAGCGGCGCGCGCGCGATCTCCGGCAGCACTTTGCGCGCGGTCTGAATCGATCCCTTCGCCCAGCGATGCTGCTGTTCCTGAAATCCGCTCAGCGCCGCCGGCAGCTCGGCCGCGACTTCGACGTCCGGCAGAAAGACGAACTGCCATCCCGCCAGTTGCGCGCGATACGACAAATCCAAATCCTCGGTGAGTGTCGACGCCGACCACCCGCCCGCATCCCCGATCGCCGCGCGTCTCCACACGCCCGCCGTGCCGTTGAAGTTGAAGAAGCGTCCCGCGAAATTGCGCACCGCCGACTCGACCGCGAAGTGCGCGTCGAGAAACAGCGCCTGCACGCGCGTGAGCAGCGAACGTTCGCGATTCAAGTGCGTCCAGCGCGCCTGCACCATGCCGACGCGCGGATCGGCAAAGTGCGGGACCATGCGCAGCAGCACGTCCGGCGGCGGAACGAAGTCGGCGTCGAAGACCGCGAACAGCTCGCTCGCGCTGTGCGCCATTCCGTACGCGAGCGCGCCCGCTTTGTAGCCGTCGCGTGAGCCGCGACGCACGTGAGCAATTCGAACGTTGTGCAGCGACTCGATGCGCTCCGCGATGATGCGCGTCGTCTCATCGGTCGAGTCGTCGAGCACCTGAATGTCGAGCGTGCCCGGATATTCGATGCGCGCGACCGCATCGATCAATCGCGCAGCGACGTTCGGCTCGTTGTACAGCGGGAGTTGAATCGTCAGCGGCGGGAAGTCGTCGCGCGTGACGCGCAGCGGCTCGGGCGTGCGCCGCCGCAATCTGACAAGATAGAACCGATGCAGGCTGTACACGGTGAGCGCGCTGAGCACGAGGTAGTACAGCGCGAGGATGGCGACTTCGGCCGGCGTCATGGGGCGCAGCTGATTCTACTCGCCGCCGCGGTCGCGCTCGCGCCTCTCGCCGCAGCCCGCTTCGGATTCGACGGATTCGTTGCAATCTACGCAATCGCGATGCTGGCGTGGCTTCCGCTGCGCACGCGCGCGCTGCCGCTGCGCTACGTGATCGTAATCGCGCTCGTGTTGCGCGCGTTTCTGCTCTTCGACGAGCCGCGACTCTCGGGCGACGTCTATCGCTATCTCTCCGACGGGCGCGTCGTCGCAAGCGGTCACAATCCATACACGTACACGCCTACCGATCCGCGCATCAACCATCCCGAGATCCGCTCGATCTATCCGCCGCACGCGCAGCTGCTGTTCGGTCTCGTGCATCAACTGACCGCGTGGCGGGTGCTCATCGTCGCGTTCGATCTCGTCGCGATCGTGCTGCTGCGACGACACGCATTCGCTTACGCGACATTCCCTCCGCTGCTCTTCGAAGGAACGTGGAACGGCCACATCGACGCGATTGCCGGCGTCCTCCTCGGCATCGCCCTGCTCCGCGACTCCGGCGTCGCCGCCGCATTCGCGAGCGGCATGAAGATCATTCCGTTCGCCGGCCTGCCCGCGCTTTTGCGCGAGTCAAAACATCGCCTGCGCTTCCTCGCGACGTTCGCGATCGCGCTGATCGTCCCGATCCTGCCGTTCGTCCGCGGACCGATCATGCCCGGCTTCCGCGACTACGCGACGCGCTGGATCTTCAACTCGCCGCTGTACGACGTGCTCTTCGCGATCCTCGACCGCATCCCGACGAAAACGATCTGGACGCATCACCCGCTGCGCTTCCAGCTCATCTCCGACTTCGTCTACCGTCACGTCTACACCGACTTCCTCACGCGCGCGGTCATGGCGACGATCGCGCTCGGCCTCATCGCGTGCACGAGAAGAGTGTCGAGCGCGATCGCAGCGCTGCTCCTCTGCTCGCCGGCGATTCATCCGTGGTATTGGCTGACGCTCGTGCCGGCGTCGCTGATCGAAGGGCGTGCGTGGATTTTCGTCGCGCTCTGTGCGCCGTTTTCGTATTTGCTATACGCGGGGTCGGAGCGGTTTTTCGTGTATTTGGTGTGCTACGGGATCTTGCTGACCAGTTTATCCCGCGCGTAGACGCGGGATAAACTTCAGGTCAACCCGTTCTCGCGCGCGTAATTCGCGAGTTGTACGCGTCCTCGCAGTCCTAGCTTCTCGTAGATGGTGTGCAGGTGCGTTTTCACCGTGCCTTCGCTGATGGAGAGGCGCTCGCCGACTTCGCGGTTGGAGAATCCGCGCGCGACCATGCTTACGATCTCGCGCTCGCGCGGTGTGAGCACCTCGCGCGCGCGTTTTCTCGCCTGTTCGTTTTCGATCGCGCGGCCCATCTTCTCCAGCCACACGCCGCCCGAAGCAACCGCGCGCACGCACTGCACGAGCAGCGCGGGCGCCATCTCTTTCAACACGACACCCTTCGCGCCGAGGGCCACTGCCTTCACCACTTCTTCGTCGCTGATGTTGCCGGCGAGCAGCACCGTCGGCGTCGGATGCGGCGACTCTTTCAATCGCCGCAGTACTTCGAGGCCGTTGACCGCGGGCATGCGCAGGTCCGCGATCAGCACGTCCGGCGACAAACGCGCGGTCTCGGCGAGCGCGCTCTCGCCGTCCGCGCACTCGGCGACGATCTCCATCTCCGGCTCGTCGGCGAAAAACTGCAACAGCCCGCGCCGCACGACGGGATGGTCATCCGCGATCACGATTCGAATCGTCATTGGCTCAGCGGCACGCGGATCTCCAAATGCGCGCCCGTGATGGACGAATCGAGGACCATCGACCCGCCGAGGGCGCTCACGCGCTCCTTCAGCGTGACGGGACCGCGATTCGTCGCGATCAGCGACTGTAGATCGTACCGCCCATGGAACGGAAATCCACGCCCGTCGTCGGCGACGTCGACCAGCACCTGCCCGTCTTCGACGTCGATCGCGACGGAAATGCGTCTCGCCTGCGCGTGCTTCGCCGCGTTGGCGACGGCCTCGTTGACGATCGCATGGATCTCGTAGCGCGTGTCGAGCGGCAACAGATGCACGACGGGCGAGACTTCGCTGTCGACGTCGATCTCCCACTGCTCGCGGAAGCGCCGCTCGAGCCGGTCGAAGTCATCGGGCTCCGGCCGCAGGTCGTCGATGAATCCGCGCAGTTCTTTTTGTCCCGCGGCGATGACCTGCTCGACTTCGACGAGCCGCTTCCGCGCTTCCTCCGGGTTCTCGGTCATCCGCCGCGGCAGCGTGCGCAGTTGCAACGCGACGCCGGTGAGCGACTGCAGCACGAAGTCGTGGAGGTCGCGCGCCACGCGCACGCGCTCTTCGGCGACCGCGCCGCGCTGCAGTTGCAGCGCCGCGTGGAACTGATCCAGCCGCACCGCGATCACCGTGCCGGCGATCTCCGCGAGATTCATCTCCTCGAGCAGCGGCGGCGTGCCCTCGAAGAGAAAGAGTTGTCCGCGCACGAACTCCCCCTGGAAGGACGTCGAGACCACCGCGTCGGCACTGTTCGGCTCGTAGATCTCCGATAGCTTGAATGCGCCGCTGTCCCATTCTCCCTGAAATGCGAAACGCTCGGAGAGATGCTCGTACGCCAGCACCGCGCGGCGCGCGCCGAAGATCGACGTCGCCTCGCGCAACACGCTGTCGATCAGCTCTTCCTGATCGCGGCGCGGCGAGCGCGGCCAGCGCGCGATGCGCGCGAGGTCGCGCTGAATGCGCTCGTGATAGTCCGCGAGAAAGATCAGCATCGACGCGAGGACGAGCAGGTAAGCCCCGCGGATGATGAAACGATTGAGCTCGAATGTCGCCGCGGGAACGCTCGCCGCGCTCGAGGCGATGAACACGCTCGTCGCCGCGAGTGTGGTCAGCATCGTGCCGCGCCGCCCGAAACGCAGCGTCGCGCAGATGATGCCGAACACGAAGTAGCTGAAGAACGGGCTGCTCGGGCCGACGTAGTTGACCCAGCCGAAGAACGTCATGTCGAGGACGTGGTTCGCGAGAATCCAGCGCTTCGACGTCGTGCGCGAGGCCTCGGTCCAGATCGCGACGAGCAGCGCGTAGATGGCGTACGCGATGAGCATCGCGAACACGAACGCCGGCAGGTTCGACGCGCGATCGAAGTAAACGGAGCCGAGGGAGCCGACGGCGAGCGCGAACCGGCATGCGGCGATCAGGCGCTCGGCACGGCTTTGCGGAATGCGGCGGCGCATTTTCCAGGAGAATACGCCACTGTGAAACGAGCCGTGCTTTTCTTTCTGGCGGTCGCGCTGGTTTATGTCGCGCCCGCTTTCCTTCCCGGCCGCACGTTTGCGCCTCTCGACATCCCCTCCGGCCTCGGCGCGTGGAACGCCGACGCCGCGCATCGCGTGCGTCCCGCGAACTCGCTTCTGTCCGACGTCGTCGTGCAGTTCATTCCGTGGGATCACGAGATTCGACGGACGATCGCGGACGGTGAAATGCCGTGGACGAATCGTTTCGCCGACGACGGTGCGCCGCTCTTCGCCAATTTGCAGACCGCTCTCTTCTCGCCGTTCACGTGGCCGCGACTTCTCTTCGGACTCGACGGCTGGGCGATCATGGCGCTGCTCAAACTGTTCGCAGCCGCGCTGTGCGCGTACTGGCTCGCGCGCGAGCTCGACGTCGCACCGGCGCAGGCGATCGTCTCCGCGCTCGTCTACGCGACGTCGGCTTACACGATCGTGTGGCTGCTCTATCCGATCACGAACGTGTTCGCTGTCTTACCCGGACTCGCTGCAGCTGCTTTGCGTCTGATGAAATGGCCGTCCGGCCGCAACGCGGCACTGGTGATTCTCTTCGCCGCGCTTTGCACCGCCGGCGGACATCCCGAGACGTTGTTCGTCGGCGTCCTCGGCATCTGGATTTTTCTTGCCTGGGAAGCGGAGAAGCGTCCCGGCGTCGGCATCGGCGCGATCGTCCCTTCGACGGTCGGCGCGCTCCTCGGATTTCTGCTGCTCTTCGTCCAGCTCGCGCCGTTTCTCGCGCTCGTGAAGAACAGCTATGCGAGTGCCATTCGTCCGCTGACGCCGCATCCCTTTCGTCCGTGGGCAATCGTCTCGCAGATTTTTCCCGGCATTCTCGGATCGCCGCTTCGCGGCGAGCTCGATCTCACGCAAGTAGTCTCCGCGGACGATTTCAATCATCGCGCCGGCGGATTCGTCGGCGCGTTTCTCATCCTCGCGCTGATCGTCGCGTGGCGCTCACTGACACCGGCGCTGCGACGCGGACTGATCATCGGCGGCGTCGCGCTGGTGGTGTCGTGGTATCCGCCCGGCGTCTGGCCGAGTCTGCGTCACGCGCCGCTCGTGCGCGTCGTCGCGCTCGAGTACGGCGTCGTGTTGTTCGTGTTGTTCGCGTCGATGGCCGCAGGACCCGCGCTCGCGATTCTCGCGGAACGCCGCCGCAGAAAAATCGGCGCCGCGTTGGTCATCGCCGGCGCACTCACGCTGCTCGCCGGCATTCTCCCCGCACTCCCGTCCACCCGCCCCTCGCTCACGCGCGTCGCGCGTAACGGAATCGCCACGCTGCGCGCGCGCGGACACCTGCAGCAATCGCCCGAGGTGTACGAACAGCGGCTCGCGTACTACCTCGCGGCCGCGGGCGCAACGACCGTGCGGCGCGTCGCGATTCCCGGCGCGCTGTTTCTCCTCGCCGGACTCGTGCTCATCACGAAACCGCGCACCGCGTTTCTCTCCGCGATCGCGATCGCGGAGTTGATCGCATTCGGCGCCGGCTTCAACCCGACCGTGCGAACGACATCGCTTCCTCCGTCGCCGCATGCACTCGCGTCGGTCGATCGCCGCTTCCTCATCGCGTCGAATCTCGAAGTCTTCCCGGCAAACCTCGGCACGCTCTACGGTGTCCGCGACGTCGTCTCGTACGACGTCCTCATGCCGCGCGATCGCGTCGAAGAGTTGAAGCGCGCCGGCTACAACCCGCTCGCGCATTCGTTCAACCCGATCCTCAGCGCGGACGAGAAACGCGCGCTCGCATCCTTCGGCGTGCGCTACTTCATCACGCGCGCGGGAGTCGAAGAGTTGCCGGGTGCCACGCCCGTAGCACCTCCGCTCAACGAGCCGCCGCCGCGGATCGTCACGGGCCTCGTCATTTCGCTGCTGGCATTGCTCGCCAGCGCGGGATGGCTGCACTTGTACCGGCTGCCGCCGGTTACGCCATCTCCGACTTGAGCGCGCGGGTCATCAGGCGTTGTACGCCGAGGCGCGCGCTTTCGCCTTCGTAGAGCACGCGGAACATCTCGTCGGTGATCGGCATCTCGATCTGGTGCCGGTCCGCGAGCTGCTTCGCCGACTTCGACGTCTTCACGCCCTCGGCGACGAATTTCGCGTCGCGCAAAATGTCGTCGAGCGTTCGTCCCTGCCCGAGAAGCACGCCGACCGTGCGATTGCGCGACAGCGCGCCCGTGCACGTCAACACGAGATCGCCCATGCCGGCGAGTCCGGCGAACGTTTCGATGCGACCGCCGAGCACGAGACCGAGGCGCGTCATCTCGCGCAGGCCGCGCGTGATGAGCGCGGCGTTCGTGTTGTAGCCGAGACCGAGACCGTCGAGCACACCCGCGGCGATCGCGATCACATTCTTCAACGAGCCGGAGAGCTCCACGCCGACGACATCCTCAGAGTGATAGAGCCGGAACGCCGGCGACGACAGCGCGTTCTGCACGTCCTGCGCGAATGCGACGTCGGTCGAAGCGACGACCGCCGCCGTCGGATCGCCGCGCGCGACTTCGAGCGCGAACGTCGGACCGGAGAGGACCGCGAATGCGCGCAACTTTTCGCCGAGAACGTCGCGCGTGATCTCCGACATCCGCTGCAGCGAATCGTTCTCGATCCCTTTCGTTCCCGAGATCACGTTCAGCGCGCCGCTCGCGTGCTCGCGAACGCGCGTCAGCACGTCGCGGTAGTAATGGCTCGGCGTCATCATGACGATCGTGTCCGAGAACGCGACCGCCTCGGCGAGATCGCTCGTCGCTACCACCTTCGCGCCGAGCCCGATGCCCGGGAGGTAGTCGGGATTCTCGCCGGTTTCGCGAATCGCCTGCGCGACGTCCGGATCGTGCGCCCACAACACGACGTCGTTCCCGCCGCGCGTGGCCGTGATCGCCATCGCCGTCCCGAATGCGCCCGCGCCGATGATCGCGACCTTCATTGCTTCTTCTGTCCCATCCGCCGCTCCGAGCCGTTCGCCATCCGCGAGATGTTCGAGTGATGCTTGAGGATGATCGCGAACGCGATGCAAATCGCCATCACGATCCGCCAGAACGAAACGTCCTGTGTGAAGAACCGGAACAACAGCGGCGCAGCCGCGGCCGTGACGATCGACGCCAGCGACACCATGCGGAACACGATGATCACGAGCGCAAACACGATCACCGCGGCAAGCACCACGCGAACATCGAGCGCGAGATAAACGCCCGTCGCCGTGGCGACGCCCTTCCCGCCATGAAACCGCAGCCAAACCGGAAACATGTGCGCGAGGACCGCGATCAGCCCCGCGAGCGCGATCCACATCTCCCGCGATTCCCACGGCAACGTGCCCGGATGAAACGGCCACTCCGGCCGCGACGCAATCCACCGCGCGACCGCCACCGCCCCCCACCCCTTCGCGATGTCCAGCAGCAGCGCCAGAATCCCCGGCAATTTCCCCGCCGTGCGCGCGACATTCGTCGCGCCGACGTTCCGGCTCCCGTGCTCCCGCACGTCCTTTCCCGAGAAAACTTTGACGACGAGAAAACTGAACGGAATCGAGCCGATGAGATACGCGCCCGCAACGAGCGCGATCGGGAGGGCGGCGGTCATGCGTGGGCTATTGTAGATTCGACTCGGCGGCGGAAACGCTTCGGGTCAATTGCAGAGTAGCGATACAAATTCGGCTCGATCGCAACGAATAGCTCCATGAGCCGCTGCCGATCGACCAATCCCGACTCGATCATTTGCCGCACATCTTGCCGATCGATCTCATGGCCTCGTTCGATCTTCGCGAGCGCTTGCGCGTAAAAGTCATAGTGGTGAAACGAGATTTTCCCCTCGCGGGCGATGAACGTGCTGCGGCTTTCCCATCCCGGTAACGCAGGGATGAAATCATCCGGAGAGGCTTGCTCGACATTCACGTGAAGTCGCTCTTTCAGCTCGGAGATCGCACGCAGGAAACGATCATGTTCCGGCACGAACTTCACATCGATATCCAGCGTGGTTTGACGCCATCCCAGCAGCACAGCGCTTGCGCCACCGGTCATGTAAACGCGAGCTTCGATGTTCGTTTCGCGAGCCAACGCCCGCATGAACAGTTCTAGCCGTTCTTTCGTTAATCGCTCACGCATTCAGCGGTCCGCTCGAAGCTCACGAGCCGGCGGATCAATGCGTTATAGCTCGAATGCGCACCATCGGCATCATCGGCAGCGAGGCGATCGTAGAGGCGATGCTCAGGGAAATCATCATCGGGGAACGGATCGACGACATCGATTCCCAACTCACGCAACCGGGGCGCACCAACGAGCACGAGCAACGCCGGTACCGACTCCACTCCGTTCGCGAGGTCATTCAGTCCTTCGCGAATCAGGTCAGCGCCGGGAAGCGCGTCGTTGATCTCGACCATCGTGCGGAGTATGCCTCGGTGTGGGGCAGGTTTTCCAACCTGCCACCCGGGACAGGCTGGAAAGCCTGTCCTACACCGGATCACACCCCGTCAAATGCGTTCTCGAGATCCGCGATCAAATCCTCAATGTCCTCGATCCCCACCGAGATCCGCACGAGTCCCGGTGTGATGCCGAGTCGCGTTCGCATTTCGAGCGGGACGGAGCCGTGGGTCATGCTCTCGGGATGGGAGATCAGGGTCTCGACGCCGCCGAGGGATTCGGCGAGGGAGCAGAGTCTTACGCGGTCGAGGAACTTTTTGGCATTTTCTTTCGAGCCGAGGTCGAAGGAGATCATCGAGCCGAAGCCGTTCATCTGGCGCTTCGCGAGCGCGTGCTGCGGATGGTCGGGGAGGCCGGGGTAGTAGAGCTTTTTCACCTTCGGCTGATTGGCGAGAAAGCTGGCCATGGCGATGCCGTTTTCTTCGTGGCGCTTCATGCGCACGGCGAGGGTTTTGATGCCGCGCAACACGAGCCAGGAGTCGAACGGCGAGAGGATCGCGCCGACTGCGTTTTGCAGGAAGCCGATCTGCTCGGCGATCTCGTCGGAGTTGGAGACCACGACGCCGCCGACTGAGTCGGAGTGGCCGTTGAGAAATTTCGTCGTTGAGTGGAGGACGATGTCGGCGCCGAGCTCGATCGGACGCTGCAGGAACGGCGAGCAGAAGGTGTTGTCGACGACGACCAGCGCGCCGTGTGCGTGCGCAACTTCCGCGCACGCGGCGAGATCGGTGATCGTCATCATCGGATTCGTCGGCGTCTCGAGGTAGACGACTTTCGTGTTGTCGCGGATCGCGTTGCGCACCGCGTCGACGCTCGACGTGTCGACATACGTGAACTGCAATCCAAATTTCTCGAGCACGCGATTGAAGAGGCGATACGAGCCGCCGTACATGTTCTCGCCGGCGACGACGTGATCGCCCGACTTCAGCAAACGGAACACGACGTCGATTGCCGACATCCCGGACGCGAAGCAGTGTCCGTGTTTGCCGCGCTCGATCGCGGCGATGTTCGCTTCCAGCGCCGCGCGCGTCGGGTTCTGCGTGCGCGCGTACTCGTAGCCCTTGTGCCGCCCGAGCTCGGGCTGCACGTAGGTCGATGTCTGGTAGATCGGAATCGTTACGGCGCCGGTGTGCGGCTCCGGCTCCTGGCCGGCGTGAATGCAATCGGTGGAAAAGCCCATGTGCGCTCGCTTTCAGCTCGCGAATTGAGAATTGGGAATTGGGGATAGAGAATGTCGAAGATCGATCGCTCTCAATCCTCAATTCTCAATTCGCAATTCTCAATTCTGCCCTACCCACTTCGAGTAAATCCCCTTCGACATGTAGCGCTCCGACGCGTCGGGGATGAGAGTAACGACGCGCTTGCCGCGGCCCAATTGCTTTGCAACACGGAGCGCGGCCTCGACGTTCGCGCCGCCGGATCCGCCGGCGAGGACGCCTTCTTCGCGCGCGAGGCGCGCGACCATCGCGAACGCGGGCGAATCGTCGACGGTGATGACGTCGTTGGCGAGCGACATGTCGAGCACGGGCGGGATGAACGACGACGCGCCGATGCCTTCCACTTCGTGCGGCCCGGCTTCGCCTCCCTTGAGAATCGATCCCTGCGGCTCGACGATCGCGCAATACACACCGGGATGCCGCTCGCGCAGATACTGCGCGACGCCGGTGAACGTGCCGCCCGTTCCCGCGCCGGCGATCCACGCATCGACGCGGCCTTCCATCTGATCCCAGATCTCCGGTCCCGTCGTCTCGTAGTGCGACTCGGTGTTGAACGGATTCACGAACTGCTGCGGCACATACGCGCCTTCGATCTGACCCGCCAGCTCCTCGGCTTTCGCGATCGCGGCCTTCATCCCCTGGTCCTTCGGCGTGAGAAAGACCTCGCCGCCGAGGGCTTTCATCAGCTCGCGTTTTTCGAGCGAGAAATTTTCGGGGACGCAAAGGATGACGCGATAGCCCATCTGCACGCCGGCGAGCGCGAGGCCGATGCCGGTGTTGCCCGCGGTCGGCTCGATGATCGTGCCGCCCGGCTTCAGCACGCCCGCGCGCTCCGCGCGCTCGATCATGCCGATGCCGATGCGGTCTTTGACGGAGAAGCCGGGATTGAGCAGCTCCATCTTGACGAAGATGTCAGCGTCCTCGCCTCCGCCGACCGAATGGAGGCGCAACATCGGCGTGTTGCCGACGAGATCGAGAATGCTGTCGTAGGGACGGGGGTGCGGGCTCTGCAAACGGGCGGGATTCTATAACGGTTGCGCGGTCTCGCAGTCGCGCGGTTACGCAGCGAAGAACGGCCGCGCAACTGCGTAACCGCGTAACCAGCTTCAAAGCAAAACGGCCGGCACCACTCGCCGGCCGTTACGTTAGAAACACCGAAGGATTTACGCCCAGCTCGACGAGCGGCTGGAGGTACGGCGCTGGTTGTAGCAATCGCGGCAATAGACGGGCTTTCCGCTGACCGGTGTGAACGGGACTTCGGTGGGGATTCCGCACGAGTCGCAGGTAACGCTGACCATCTGGCGCGAGCGGCCTTCGCCGCCGTTGCCTTCACGTGCCGTCTTTCTCTTGTCGCGGCAGTTCTTACAGCGTTTCGGCTCGTTGGTGAATCCGCGCTCCGCATAGAACGCCTGTTCATTCTTGCTGAACACGAACTCCTGACCACAGTCGGCGCAGTTGAGGGATTTGTCGTTGAACGTATCCATGAAACCTTGATCTCCTAATGATTGTTACCACGAAAGTCTTTGCCGCAGCGCTGGCACGTGCGGGGTGCCGCGACGTTGCCCCCGCTTGTTCCGATTGACACAACGAAGCTCGTTACGAATCGACCCCCTTCCGAACCGTCAGAACCACACGACTCTCCGCGCGAACGATTGTCCGAAAATAGGGAGTTGGTCGCACTGTCTCTGGTAGCCCGCTTTTAGCATACGTTTCCCGTGAGACGCAACGAATTCGATGCAGCTCAAAATAAACTGTCAAGGTATTGACCATTGATGGAAACTCACGCGATCCGCGTCGGCCCCGCCGGCTGGAGCTATACCGACTGGGAAGGAACCGTGTATCCGAAGCACGGCTCGAAGTTCGATCATCTCGCCTACCTCTCGTCGTTTTTCGACACGATCGAGATCAACTCGCCGTTCTATCGCATCCCGCCGCCGAATCACGCGAAGAGCTGGGTGCGCCGCGTCGCGGCGAATCGCGACTTCCGCTTCACGACGAAAGTGTTCAAAGGCTTCACGCACGAGACGTACACCGAGGATGACGTCACAGCGTTCCGCAACTATCTCGATCCGCTGATGGACGCGAACCGCCTCGGCGCGATCCTGCTTCAGTATCCGTGGAGCTTCAAAGACTCCGACGAGTCGCGCGAGAAACTGCTCGCGCTCTTCCGCGCGTTCGACGCGTATCCGAGAGCGCTCGAAGTACGGCACGCGTCCTTTCAGACCGGGGAGTTCGTGAAGTTTCTCGAGGAGCAGAACGTCTCGTGGGTGAACGTCGATCAGCCGTTGTTTCATGACTCGGTGAAGCCGGCCGACATCGCAAGCGGTCCGCTCGCCTACGTGCGGCTGCACGGGCGCAACTACGAGAAATGGTTCGCGCACTCCGAGTCGTGGGAACGCTACAACTATCTCTACTCCGAGTCGGAGCTCAAGCCGTGGGTGAAGCGGATCGAGTCGATGTCGCGCGAGAAGGACGCGTACGTGATCACGAACAACCACTTCCGCGGCCAGGCGATCGTCAACGCCGGCGAGATCAAAGAAGCGCTGGGACAACCCGCAAAGGTTCCGCCGCAGCTGAAAGAGGTTTACGCGGGGCGGGTGAAGTAGCTTTCCCAGTTATCCCGCGGGATGAACTGATCATCACACTTCGAAGTTGAACACCTGCTCGCTCGGCGGTCCGAGCGGGGTTTGGTTCGGATCGACTCCCGTCACGTCGATGACGCGCTGTTTGAACCATGCGGCGAACGGCTCGGCCGTCTCGGCGTACTCCTGCACGCGATGCGGCTCGGCCATCGCGGTGACGCCGATGACGATCGGTCCCTCGCTCGCTTCCTGCAGGAACCACACTTCGCGCGGGACGCCGAATCCTTCGTAGAACGCGCGGGTCTCGTCGCGGCGCGCGCGCAGCTCGTTCGCGAACTCGAGCACGGCCTCGCGGCTGCGCGTCGGGTAGACGCGCGCGGAGAGCGTGATGCCGGGCGGCAACTTCGCGCCGGACGAATCGAAGATCAGTTCCGTCGGAGGGCCGAGGGGCTGTTCGGCGGGATCGATGCCGGAGAGATTGCGCACGCGGTCTTTGAACCACGCGGCGAAATGCTCGGTCGTCTGCGCGTAGTCGCGCGCGGCCTGCTCGAGCGGCTCGGCGATATCGGTGACGCCGATGAGCAGCGCGCCGTCCGGCCGCTCCTGATAGAACCACGACTCGCGTCGAACGCCGAAGCCGGTGTAGAAGCGCCGCGCGTCGGCGCCGCGCATCCGCACCTCCTCCGCAAACTCTTCGACTTCACGGCGACCGCACCGGACGGGAAACGCCCGCACGAGCAGCATCAACGTTCTCCTTTGTGTTTGACGACAACGATACGATTCGCGCGCATGTCGCGCAAGAAACGAGTGGTCGGGACCGCCGGACACATCGACCACGGCAAAACGTCGCTGGTGCGGGCGCTGACCGGCGTGGACACCGACCGGCTCCCCGAGGAGAAGCGGCGCGGCATCACGATCGACCTCGGATTCGCGAGCTGGTTCACCAGCGAATACCAGATCGGATTCATCGACGTCCCCGGCCACGAGCGATTCGTGAAGAACATGCTGGCCGGCGTCGGCGGGATCGACAGCGCGCTGCTCGTCGTCGCCGCGGACGAGTCCATCAAGCCGCAGACGCGCGAGCATTTCGCCATCTGCCGGCTGTTGGGCATTCCGACGGGACTCGTCGCGATCACCAAAAGCGATCTCGTGGACCGGGACATCATCGAATTAGTGAGACTCGAAATCGAAGATCTCGTTTCGGGAAGCTTTTTGGAAGGAAAATCGATCGTGCCGGTGAGCAGCACGACCGGCGCGGGGCTCGACGAGTTGCGCGAGGCGATTCTGCAGTCGGTGGCCAGCGTCCAGGACCGCGACGCGACGACACGCGTCTTTCGACTGCCGATCGATCGCGTGTTCACGATGAAGGGCTTCGGCTCGGTGATCACCGGCACGACGTACTCGGGGAGCGTGCGCGTCGAGGACGAAGTCGAAGTGCTGCCGGTAGGAAGGCGAAGCCGCGCGCGCGGAGTGCAGGTGCACGGTGAGCCGCGCGAGGAAGCGTCGGCGGGCGAGCGGACGTCGATGAATCTCGCCGACATTGCACTCGAGGATTTGCGTCGCGGGCAGCAGGTGCTGCATCCGAACACGCTGCGACCGTCGCAGATCATCACCGCGCGGCTGGAGCTGCTCGCCGACGCAAAGCCTTTGAAAGAACAAATCAGAATCCGTTTCCACCATTTGTCCGCCGAGCTCCTGGGCACGATCCGATTCGTCGACGACACGGAAGGCGAACTGCGCGCGGGACAGGCGTACGTGCAGATTCGATTGGAAGCGCCGGTCATCGCGGTGGTGGGCGACCGGTTCGTGATCCGCCGTTATTCACCGGCGTTCACGATCGGCGGCGGGGTGATTCTCGACGCGCATCTGCCGAAGCTGAGCCGCGGCACGCGTCCGGAAATTCTGGAGACGCTCGCGAGCGGCTCGCTGCCGGAGCGCGTCGAGCTGATGTCGAAGCTCGAAGGCTTGCGCGGACTGCCGCTCGACGAGATCCAGTCGCGCACCGGCATCCGTCGCGAGAAGCTCGCGAAGGATTTGAAGCGCGTGCCGAACGTCGTCGTCACCGGCAACACGTACCTGCACCACGATGTCCTCGGCATATTTCGCAAGCGCGCGATGGAGCTCCTCGATCGCTATTTCAAGGACAACAAGATGGCGATGAACGTGCCGAAAGGGGAGTTCATCCAGAAACTGATTCCCGCCGGCGCGCCGGTGAACTTTCTGCTCGCCGATCTCGCGAATCAGAAGATCGCCGTCGTGCAGGGCGACGCGCTGGACATCCCCGGCCGATCGAAAACATTGGGCGGAGCCGAAGGCGAGCTCGCGCGCATGATCGAGTCGCGTTTCCTCGATGCCGCCCTGCAGACGCCGGCGGTGTCGGAGATCATCAGGGCGATTCCGCAGAAACCGAAGGTGATCGAAGGCGTGATCGCGTATCTCGTGAAGCAGGGGACGCTGGTGCGGCTCGCGGAAGGCGTGTACGTGCATCGCGACGCGATCGCGGCCGCGCGCGCGAAGCTCGCCGCGAAAAAAGGGCAGACCATCGACGTCGCGCAGTTCAAGGATTTGTTCGGCATCTCGCGCAAAGTCGCGATTCCGCTGCTCGAGCATTTCGATCGCGAAGGCGCGACGAAGCGCATCGGCGACGCGCGGCTCGTGCTGTAGGAGTGGTGCGCGCCTCAGGCGCGCCTCAGGGCGGGGCCGCGCCGGAGACGCGCACCACTCGGTATCCGTCCGGCGCGCGCAGCATCGACGCCGGCACGTTGCGCTGCGCGACCGAGATCACGGCATGGTCCACGACGCGCTTCTTGTCGCCGTACGGCATCTCGCTGTGATCGAGCATCGGAAACGCGCGCGTGCGCGTGAGCGCGTCGTCGGCCGCGCGCATCATCGGCGCGAGCGGAGACGATGCGGAGTCGCTGGCGATCATCATCGCGAACAGCTCCCCCGGGATCGCGCGATGCTCCGTGAGCTTCAACTCACGGCGATAGTTGCCGACTTCGATCACGAGTCCCGTAGCGTCGCGGGTGACGCGTGCACGCGGATAGTGCGACGGGATCGATTCCGCAAGTTTTGCGCGATGACTCTTCAGCAGCGACTCGAACGATTCCGTGCGTGTGGTCTTCGCGATGTCGTCGACGAACGTGACGGATTTCGACTTCGTGTCGAAGAGCCGCCACTGATCGAGCTCGCTCGTACTTCGCGCGACGCCGTTGGCGATGACGATCGAGTGCGTGTACGTCTTTTTGTCGGGCTCGATGGTCGTGCGGATCGTCACGACCATCGCGTTGATCTGCGGTCCCGCGGCCGGCGCCGCTGTTTGCGGCGGCGGCTGTTTACACGTGATGCAAACGAGAACGAGGAGAAGTACAAGACGTTTCATCAGCACGAGAATCGTGAAGGAGCCTTGGGCAACCAGCGCTTGCCGGCCGTGCCGGCCGGCGCATTACTCTTTCGCGTCGTACCAGCTCCTCCCCCAGTGCGCGTCGACGGCCAGCGGGACGGCCAGCGGGTAGATCCTCTCCATCGTTTCTTTCACGATCCCCGCCACCTCGGCCGCGCTCGACTCCGGCGCCTCGATCACGATCTCGTCGTGCACGGTCAGCAGCATGCGCGCGGTGTCGCCTGGGTTGTTGCCCGCAAGGGCACCTAATCTACGGTCGAGTGCGATCATCGCCATCTTCAGAAGATCGGCGGCCGTGCCCTGGATCGGCGCGTTCGTCGCCATCCGCTCCGCGTTGCCGCGCACGGTGAACGACTTGTTGTGGATCTCGGGGATGTAGCGCACGCGCCCGAACAGCGTCGTGACCTTGCCGGTCTTGCGCGCCTCCTCGAGCGTGCGGTCGAGGTACTCCTGAATTTTCGGATAGCGCGAGAAATACGCGTCGATCCACGCCTTCGCCTCACCGGTCGAGATGTTCAGCTCGTTCGACAGACGAAACGCCGACATGCCGTACAGCACGCCGAAGTTGATCGTCTTCGCCGCGCGGCGCTGTTCCGCGCTCAGCTCTTCCGGCGCGATGTTGAACATGCCGGAAGCAGTCGCGCGGTGGATGTCCGCGCCGCTGCGGAACGTCTCGATCAGCGCCTCGTCCTGCGAGATGTGCGCAAGGATGCGCAGCTCGACCTGCGAGTAGTCGGCGGAGAGCAGCACCCATCCTTCGTCGGCGACGAAGGCCTTGCGAATCTCGCGTCCGGTCTGCGTGCGGATCGGAATGTTCTGCAGGTTCGGATCGGAAGATGACAAGCGTCCCGTCGCGGCAACCGCCTGGTTGAACGTCGTGTGCACGCGGCCGTCTTTTGCGACGAGCTGCGGCAATGCATCGATGTATGTCCCTTTCAACTTCGACAGTTCACGATGCCTGAGAATCAGCTGCGGCACCGCGAAGCCGTGCGTCGCCAGCTCTTCGAGCACGTCGACGCTCGTCGAGTAGCCCTTCGTCTTCGTCTTCTTGACGACCGGGTAGTTCAGCTTCTCGAAGAGGACGTGGCCGAGCTGCTGCGGCGAGTTGATGTTGAACTCCGTGCCGGCCTCTTTGTAGATGCTCTTCTCGAGGTCGGCGAGCTGCGCGCCCATCGTCGACGACATCTGGCGCAGCAAATCGGCGTCGACGCGGATGCCGCGCTCCTCCATCCGCGCGAGCACGGGGAAGAGCGGCATCTCGATGCGTCCGTAGATGTCGACGAGCGCGGCGTCGCGGCGCAGCTCGGGCTCGAGCACTTCGTGCAGCGCGATCGTGACGTCGGATTTGTCGCCGAGGTAGTCCTGATACGGCGCAAGCCGCGAGGAGCCGACTTCGTGATCGAGCTCGAAGAGCGGCGCCGTTTTCTGAATTTCCTTGCGCACGAGGATGTCGCGCTTGAGGCGATCACGGGAGATGTTGCCGAGGGCGTGGCTGGGGAGGCCGGGGTTGATGACGTAGGACATCAGCATCACGTCGGCCCAGCGCTTCGGCACGGGATAGCCGCCCGCGCGCAGCCGGCGCTCCTGCGCTTTGGCGTCGTAGGCGATGAACACGCGATCGCTTTGCAGCAACTCGCGCAGCGCGGGCTCGAACGGCGCTTCGTTCGGAACGATGAGCGACTCCGCCGCGCGCAGCGTCAGCGACACGGCCATCGGCGCATCGAAGCCTTCGTTCGTGGTGGGCTCGACCCAGATCGCGAGCGGCGCGTCGCCTTTCACGAGCTCGCGTACTTCGTCTGCCGACGCGGCAATGCGGTACTCGGTCGCGACCGGCGGCGGCGCCGGCAGATACTCCTGCATCAGCGACGCGAACTCGAGACGCGAGAAAAGCTCGTGCAGCTTCGGGCGATCGGGCTCGCTGCGCTTGAGCGCATCGAAGTCGACGGCGACGTCGAGATCGCACTTGATGCGCGCGAGCTCGCGCGAGAGAAACGCCTTGTCGCGATTGTCCTCGAGCGATTTTTTCTGCGACGCGCGTTTGATCTGATCGAGGTTCTCGTACACGCCTTCCAGCGAGCCGAACTCGCGGATGAGCGTCTTCGCGCCCTTCTCGCCGATGCCGGGAACGCCGGGGATGTTGTCGATCGCATCGCCCCAGATCGCCATCACGTCGACGACTTTCTCCGGCGGCAAACCGAACACTTCGACGACGCTGTTCGCGTCGTACAGCGTCTCGCGGCCGGTGTGATAAAGGCGAATGCCGTCGCCGACGAGCTGGAAAAAATCCTTGTCGCTCGTCGCGATCACGACGTCGTAGCCGCGATCGCGCGCCGTGCAGGCGAGCGAGCCGATGAAATCGTCCGCCTCCCATTCCGCCGAACGGATCACCGGAATGCCAAAGCCCTCGAGCACCTCGTAAACGAACGGTATCTGCACGACCAGATCGTCCGGCATCGGCCGGCGATCTTTCTTGTAGTCCGCATACTGCGCCGTGCGCACCGTCTCCCGCCCCTCATCGAACGCAACGGCGATGCAATCGGGATCGAAGTCCTTCAGCAGCATCCGCAGCGTGGTGGTGAAGCCGTAGACCGCGTTGGTGGAAAGACCCGCGGAGTTGGTCAGATTGCGGATGGCGAAGTAGGAGCGATAGACGTTGTTGGAGCCGTCGATGATGAAGAGACTGGGGCGTTTCTTGGGCACGGGGGCGGATTATAGGGAAGAAGGGAACGAGCACGCGTTTGGGCTCGTGGCGGGCGCGGGTCATTGCATGATCGTTCGCGCACGGGCCGGGAATGCAGAAGGCAGAGCGCAGAAGGAAGAATTGAGAATCACGACCAGCCGATGACGACCAATTCAGCGAGCGATGCGCATCTCGCGGTATGTGCTTCTCACTTCTTCCTTCTGCGCTCTGCCTTCTGCATTCCCGGGCCGTGCGCGCAACTCACGCCATCAACCCTGCGCAAACACGAGCCCGGAAGCGCAGGTTCCCCTTAAAGCACTAACGGAGCCTTTCGGCTCCGTTCGTGGTACTTCGGGCTGGACCGCTGCGGCCAGTTGGTGGGGTTCAAGGAAGCTAAGTGAGTAATCGTCCAAAATCGGTCCAATAGTCAAGGAGGGAGCCCGCAGCGGCCACTTTGCGCAGGCGAGTGAGATGGGACCCGCGCTCAAGCGGTTTCAAACTCCATGTCGAAACCTGATTCATACGTGCTCCGACTCTCTGCTAGAAGCAGGCCAATATGGGCGGCAGCGGTGAAAAACGGTGCCCTAACAGAACATTGGAGCGGCCGCAACCGCAGAAACCTCAGTAATCAAGGCACATCCGCCGTTGCTTGTGAAAAAAAGCGCAACCTCCGACCGGACGTTTTTCGACGGAAACTTTTTCCATTGCTGGCTCCGAGGTTGCAATTCTGACCAGCCGGCATGAAGAAAAAACTGACCATGGCGGCTGTTCTGCTCGCCGCCCTCCCTCTCTCCGCCCAATCCTGGTCCATCGGCGCAGGCAGCGGCGCGTTCGTGTTCGGCGACTTCGTCGAGCGCAAGCTGCGCGGTCCCGGCTCTCCCGACCAGCCCTCCCGGACCGTCACCAACACGCTCACGGCCGCCACGCGCGCCGGTCTCGCCGTCGACATCCAGCGCGAGCTTGCCGACCGCTGGGCGATCCGCGTCGAAGGCGCATTCACCCGAGCGCCTCTCAGGATCGAAGACAGCGGCGGCGGACAGTCCGTCAGCGCCGGCGACCTCGACGTCACGACGTTCATGACGCCGCTCGTGTTTCGCATCAACCGCAACGGCGCGCTGCGCTTTCACATCCTGTTCGGTCCCGCCTATGCCGTTTATCGCCCGTCGGGTCCGCAGAATGCGGACGCGAGCATTCGCGTCTTCAAAGGCTCGCGCACGGAGTGGGGCGGCGCGGCGGGATTCGGTGCGGCGTGGCATCTGAGCAATCGCTTCGCACTCGAAGGCGAGATCACGGACATCGTGACGGCGTCGCCGTTTCATCGCGACGATTTTCCCGACACGCCGGGCCTGAACATTCCGAAGCCGCACAACGTGCACACGAAAGCCGGCGTGCGTTATCGATTCTGATGTGGAGCGGCGGCCGCCGCTCCACATCTAACTCGCGAGGAGCGAGTTGAGATCATCGAGGAGACGCTGCAGCGGCAGCGCGTATCCTTCCGCGACCTGCGCCAGCGTCTCGTCGCTCGCGCGCTCGCAGCTGTTGCAGCCGCCGATGTGATACGCGGCGAACACCCATCGCGCTTTCGGATGAGTGCGCAGCGCTTCGTCGACGCGTGTTTCCGGTGAGAACATCGCGTATTAGTTTATCCCGGTGCAACCGGAGATCCCGCGTCTACGCGCGGGATAAACTGAAAATAGAATGCGAACGATGAAGGTGCGGCTCCTCTTCTTCGCCGTGCTGCGCGACATCGCCGGCACCGGCGCGCGCGAGCTCGCGCTCGCCGACGGCGCAACCGCGCGCGACGTCTGGCAGTGGATGCGTGAGTCGTACGCGCCGCTCGCCGATTACGCGCAGCCGCCGCTGATCGCCGTCAACGAAGCGTACGCCGCGCCGGAGACCGTGTTGCGCGACGGCGACGAGGTCGCGTTCATCCCTCCGGTCGCAGGCGGATGATGTGAAAAGCAGAAATCAAAAAGCAGAAAGCAGAAATCCTCGCGCTGCACATTTCTGCTTTTTGCTTTCTGATTTCTGATTTCTGCTATGCCTTACCTCACCGACGATCCGATCGATTCAGACGCGCTCGTTCGCAGCGTGCTGCGCAACTCCGACGGCGCGTATGTGCTCTTCGAAGGTGTCGTGCGCAATCATCACGAAGGCAAACGCGTCGAGTCGATCTTCTACGATTGCTACCGGCCGATGGCGGAGAAAGAGATCGGCGCGATCGTGCGGGAAGTGGAATCGCAATTCCCCGACGTCGCACTCGCGGTCCTGCATCGACTCGGACAGCTCGTCGTCGGCGACGCATCGATCGCGATCGTCGCCTCGTCGCCGCATCGCGCGGAATCGTTCAGCGCGTGCCGCATGACCATCGATCGCATCAAAGAGACCGTTCCGATCTGGAAGAAAGAGCGCGGACCGGACGGCGAGGAGTGGGTCGGATGGCAGGGGAAGTGTTGACGCCGATACCCGCCGCGAGCGTAATCGTGCTGCGCGACGCGGAGCCTGCCCTGAGCGGAGCCGAAGGGCTCGAAGTGCTGCTGCTCAAGCGCAACGACAAGAGCTCGTTCGTGCCGGGCGCGTGGGTGTTTCCCGGCGGCGCGATCGAGGCGGACGAGGATATGCGCGACGCCGCGGTGCGCGAGACGCTCGAAGAATGCGCGATCGCGCTCGATCCGAACACGCTCGTCGTGACCTCGCGCTGGATCACGCCGGTCGGGATTCCGAAGCGATTCGACACCTGGTTCTTCGTCGCCAAGGTCTCGCACGAAACGAAGGCGACGATCGACGGTGGTGAGATCGTCGACGAGATGTGGATCGCGCCGGCGGATGCGCTCGCGCGCCGCGATCTGCGACTCGTCTTTCCCACGATCAAGAATCTCGAAGCGGTCGCGCAGTTCGACAGCGCCGACGCCTTCATCGACTCGCGGCGCGGCGCGGTCATCGAGCCGATTCAACCGGTGCTCGTCGACGGAAAGCCGGTGCTGCGATGAACATCCGCTCGATTACCGCGCCGAATCCCGGCCCGTTCACGCTCGACGGCACGCGCACGTATCTCCTCGACGATCACGCCGTCATCGATCCCGGCCCCGCGATCGACTCGCACATCGACGCGATCCGCGCGGCAATGCCGAACCTCCGCACGATCTTCATCACCCACCGCCACGCTGATCACGCGCCGGCCGCGATTCCGCTCAAGCGCGCCACGAACGCGCAAATCGTCGCGCCGCGCGGTGTGCTGGACGAAACCGATCGCATCGTCAACGACGGCGACGTCGTTGACGCGCTCGAAGTCATTGCCACGCCGGGCCACACCAGCGAGCACGTCTGCTTCCTCACAAACGACGGAGATCTCTTCACCGGCGACACGATCCTCGGCTTCGGCACGACCGCGATCTTTCCGCCCGACGGCAACATGGCCGACTACCTCCGCTCGCTGCACAAGCTCCGCGCGCGCAACCCGAAGCGTATCCATCCCGCGCACGGTCCCACGCGCGACGACGCCGTCGCGCTGATCGACGAGTACATCGCGCATCGACTGGAGCGCGAGCGACAGGTCCTCGATGCGCTCGCGCGCGGCGCAACGACGATTTCCGACATGCGCACTCTCATCTATCCCGATCTCGACGAGCGCCTGCACCGCGCAGCGGAAGTGCAACTGCGCGCGCATCTCATCAAGTTGCAGGACGAAGGACGCGTGCCGCTCGCCTTCGGCTCGTGGGATTGAGGATTGAGAATTGAGGATTGAGGAAAAGCCTAGCCGAAGACCTTCCTCAATTCTCAATCCTCAATCCTCAATCCTCAATCCTCAATTTAGCGAGCGCCAGCGAGCTACCGCGGGATGATCGTGCGCACGAACGACTTGTTGATGTAGTACGTGTCGGTCTCGTCGTCGATGCGGAAGAAGAACTCGCGTGCGTCGTTGAGGACGTCGGAGACGCGCGAGTGCTCGCGCGGGCGGTCGCCGATCGGGATGACGCCTTCGATGCGCGTGCTGTCGATCAGTTCCACGATCGTCAGCTTGTCGACGATCGTGTTTTCGACGTCGACGACATCCGGCAGCTTCTCGTAGCGCATCCAGAGGATCTGATCGCGGTTCAGCATCTTCGCCGCGCCGGCCGCCATCATCGGAAAGAAACGACGCCGGCCGTTGACGTAGTCGGCGACCGTTTCCGGCCCGTCGCGGCGATCGGAGTACGGCGCGAGGTAGAGGAAATACTCCTCCGGCTCGAGGCCCGCGACCGCCACAGTCACGGCCACTTCGATCATCGGCACCTGAAACGTCACGCTGAAATGATAAGGGGAACGGGTCGACGAAAATCATGCCTGCTCGCGAAAGGGTGACAAGAAGGCCAGGCCAACCAACGCTACCGGCCGTGCCGGTAGAATGCGCGCCGAGATGCGTCACAAGGACTTCATTGAGCTCCACGACTACACCGCCGACGAAGTGCACGAGCTGTTCGAGCTCGCGCGCGACATGAAAAAAGACCCCAAGAAATTCGCGAATGCGCTGCAGGGACAGACGCTGGCGATGATCTTCGAGAAGTCGTCGACGCGCACGCGCGTCTCCTTCGAAGCCGGCATGTTCCAGATGGGCGGGCACGCGCTGTTCCTCTCAGCGCGCGACATCCAGCTCGGCCGCGGGGAGCCGATCAACGACACCGCGCGCGTGCTCTCGCGCTACGTCAACGGCATCATGGCGCGCACGTTCGCGCACAAGACCGTCACCGACCTCGCGCAATTCGCGAGCGTCCCGGTCATCAACGGCCTCACCGATCTCTCGCACCCCTGCCAGGTGATGGCCGACTACTTCACGGCGTGGGAGCGCTTCGGCGATTTGAAAGGCCGCAAGATCGCGTACATCGGCGACGGCAACAACATGGCGCACTCGCTGCTTTTCGGCGCGCCGAAGGTCGGACTGGACATCGCCATCGCGACGCCTGCCGACTACGCGCCGGATGCGAATGTCGTCGCGCAAGCCAAAGAAGACGCGAAAGCCGCGGGCACGCAGATGCTGATCACGACGTCGATCGACGAAGCCGTGCGCAACGCCGACATCATCGAGACCGACGTCTGGGCATCGATGGGACAGGAAGCGGAGGCGGACAAGCGGCATCGCGACTTCGAAGGTTGGATCGTCGATCCACGCGTCATGTCGCTCGCGACGAAAGACGCGATCTTCCTGCACTGCCTGCCCGCGCATCGCGGTGAAGAGGTCGCCGCCGAAGTCATCGACGGACCGCAGTCCGTGATCTATGACGAGGCGGAGAACCGCTTGCACGTGCAGAAGGCGATCATGTACGCGCTGATGAAGCAATGACCGACGCTCCGACTCGACGCGGCCGCGGCCTCGCCGTGGTGATCGCGCTCGCGCTGCTGTTCTTCGCGCTGCTCGCGCTGATTATCCTGAAAACGGGCGGCAAGCCCGAGCCGCAAACCGCGCCGGTCAGCGAGACCCTCACCGTCCTTCCCGCGCGAATCCGCATTCGCACGGAGCCGAAGGCGAGCGCGCCGGTGGTAGCGCAGGCGAAGAGCGGCGAGCAGGTGAAGTTGCTCGAAGATCGCGGCGCGTGGGTGCGCGTCGAAACGGGCGAAGGATTATCGGGATGGGCCGAGCGCGCGTATCTCGAGCGCACGGCCGAGCGCGAGCGGCGACTCGCGCGCTACAAAGCGATCCGCGCGCTGCCGCCGCTGAAAGGCGTCTCCGGCGATCGCACGCCGCTCTACGCCGGTCCCGGCATTTTCTATCCGCTCGTCGGCGAGCTCGGCGGCGACAGCACAGTGCTCGTGTTCACGCGCGATCACGATTTCTACGCGATCGATCACGACGGCTCGGTCGCGTACGCGAGCGTCGACGCGATCGACGTCAGCTCGACCGGCACGCGCCAGCTCGACGTCGCGCAGACGTCGACGACCGAGACGACCGACACCGCGCCGCCCGTTCCCGACACGATGGCAACGATGCCGCTCCCAGTGCCGGCACCTGTCGTTCCGGAAACGCCGCAGCAGGCCGAGCCGAGCGGCGGCGTCTACGCGGCCGTTCCTCCCGGCGGAACGCAACCGGAAGAAGTCGATCGCGTGATTCCCGCCTATCCCCCCGCCGCGCGACGCGCCGGCATTGCCGGACCGGTCGTCGTGCGCGGTATCGTGCGCCGCGACGGCACGATCGACAACGTCGAGATCATTCGCGATCTCCCCTACGGCCTCGGCGAGTCCGCCCGCCGCGCCGTCAGCCGCTGGCGCTTCCGTCCGGCAACCTTCGCGGGCGAGCCGATCGACGTCTATTACACCGTCACCGTGAATTTCAAACTGCAGTGATGTCATCCCGAGCGTGAGCGAGGGACCTGGGGCTCGGGTGGCGGCACGAGGCACGCGCCTCGTAGCCCCGCCCGCCCAGGTCCCTCGCTGAACGCTCGGGATGACGGAGCTCGGGTGGCGGCACGAAGCACGCGCCTCGTAGCCCCGCCCGCCCAAGTCCCTCGCTGAACGCTCGGGATGACGGAGCGTGGGCGAGGGACCTGGGGCTCGGGTGGCGGCACGAGGTACGCGCCTCGTAGCCCCGCCCGCCCAGGTCCCTCGCTGAACGCTCGGGATGACGGAGCGTGAGCGACCTGGGCTCGGGTGCGGCACGAGGTACGCGGGCGAGCCGATCGACGTCTTCTATTACACCGTCACCGTGAATTTCAAACTGCAGTGATGTCATCCCGAGCGTGAGCGAGGGACCTGGGGCTCGGGTCGCGGCACGAGGTACGCGCCTCGTAGCCCCGCCCGCCCGGGTCCCTCGCTGAACGCTCGGGATGACGGAGCGCACCGTACGCGTTCTCACGCGCGTCCAATGTCCCGCTTCACTTTCCCCGACGCACCCGGCGATCTCATCGGCGCGCATCTCTCGACGAGAGGCGGCCTGCACACGGTGTTCGACCGCGCGGACGAGGTCAGCGCGTCGTCTGCCGCGATCTTCGCGAAGAACGGCAATCAGTGGAAAGGGAAGGAGCTGACCGACGCGGACTGCGCGCTGTTTGCGGAGAAGCGCAGCGTCGGTCCGATGCTCACGCACGCGTCGTACTTGATCAATCTTTCGACGACGAACAAAGAGTTTCACCGCAAGTCGATCGCCGCGATGATCGACGAGCTCGATCGCGCCGAGCGCCTCGGCATTCACGCCGTCGTGCTTCATCCCGGCGCGCACATGGGCGCGGGCAGCAACGCCGCAACCGATCAGATCGCGCGGTCGCTCGACGAGATCCACGCGGCGATTCCGAATCATCGCGTCGTCACGCTCCTCGAGACCTCCGCCGGCCAAGGCTCGTGCGTCGGCTGCACGTTCGAAGAATTGGGACGCATGATCGCCGCGGTCGATGACAAGCAGCGCGTCGGCATCTGCTTCGACACCTGTCACGTCTTCGCCGCCGGATACGAGATCCGCACGCGCGACGGCTATGCGCGCACGATCGACGAGATGGAGAAGTTCGTCGGCCTCGAAAACGTCGGCGCGTTTCATCTCAACGACTCGAAGAAGCCACTCGGCTCGCGCGTCGATCGCCACGAGCACATCGGCAAAGGCGAGATCGGTCTCGAAGCGTTTCGTTTCCTGCTCAACGATCCGCGCTTCACGCGCATCCCGAAAGTGATCGAGACGCCGAAGACGATCGACGTCGTATCCGACCGCAGGAATCTCACGAAGCTGCGGTCGCTCATCGGCCGGGACACTACAATGCGCCGATGGCCTCGGCGCTCCTCATCAGCACGCTCCTCACGATTGCAGGCCTCATCGTCACCGTCGTGATGGGCTTCCGCGCGACGCCCGCGCATCAGGCCGACCACATCATGGTCGCGATCGTGACGGTCGTGATCGGGCTCTTCTCGCAGTCGATGACGATGTTCTTCTTCATCGGCACGGGCAAGGAACTGAAAGACAAGTCGGATCAAAACACCGACGTCGTGCAACGCACGAAAGTGTTCAAGTCGAAAGTCTTTCCCGCGGCGACGTACTCGATGGCCGCGATCATGATCACCTTCATCATGGGCGGCGGCGTGGGCTCAGGAAAGACGCCGGTGTGGTTGCACAACGCGCTCGCCGCGATATCGCTGCTGCTCTTCGCGCGCGCGTACTGGGTGGAGATTCACGCGATGCAGGAGAACGCGTCGCTCATGGAGCGCTACCTGAAAGACGAATGACGCCGGCCGAGGCGAGCGCGGCGAGGTATTTCTCGACGTCTTTCAATTCGACCGGCTGGTAGATCGCCGACAGCGCGTCGCGGATCTCGCTCGTGATCGCGGTGATTTCTTTGTCGGTGAGGAAGGGAAGGGTGTCCGCTTGCGCGGTAGTCGCGACGGCGAGGGCGATGAGGATTGCACGAAGGCGCATAGGCTCAGAGGCTCATGGGCTCACAGTGCTATGAACCTATGAGCCTGTGCGCCTATGAGCCTACGTCCTGTACAACGCGGCTCCCCAGTGAAGACCCGATCCGAGGGCGGTGAAACAGATCAGCATGCCGGGCTGGATGCGGCCGTCGGTGAGGCATTCGTGGAAGAGGATCGGGAGCGTGCCCGAAGTCGTGTTGCCGTAGCGCTCGATGTTGTGCGGCACTTTCTCCGGCGGGAGTCCGAGCTGTTTCTGGACTGCTTCGACGATTCGTAAATTCGCCTGGTGGCTGAGAACCAGATCGACTTCCTCGAGTTGCACGCCCGCTTCGCTGCACACCGTGCGCACGGCTCCGGGCATGCGCGACACCGCCTCCTTGAATACGCCGCGGCCTTCCATGATCGGGATCAGATCGCCGTTGACGAGCTGCTCCGGCTCGATCCACGGACGCGTCCGCGATCCCCCTTTCATGTACAGCGCCTCGATGTTCGAGCCGTTCGTGAAGAGGCGCGAGTGCAGGAATCCGCGCTCGCCGTTCTCGCTGCGCTCGATCACCATCGCACCCGCTCCGTCGCCGAACAACACGGTAAGGTGGCGAAAGCGCGTGTTGAACTCGTACTCCTCGGGCGTGATCTCGCGGTCGTGGCCGAACGTGATCTCCCAGCCGCGATGCCACGGCATCAGCGGCGTGTGCGAGTCGGCGCCGATCAGCAGGATGCGATTGAACTTGCCGCTCTTGAGCAGCGAGTCGGCGAGATCGAGACCGTAGAGAAATCCGGAGCATTGCTGGCGAATGTCGAACGTCGGGATCTCCGGGAATCCCATCTTCGCCTGCACGATCGGGCCGTTGCCGGGGAAGTAATACGCCGGCGTCATCGTCGCGAAGATCACGGCGTCGATGTCGGCCGTCGTCTTGTTCGCCGCGGTGAGCGCGTCCTGCGCGGCGAGCATGCCGAGGTCGGCGGAGCTCTGGCCGGCTTCCGCGTAGTGACGCTCCTGCACGCCGCTGCGCTGCTGGATCCATTCGTCCGACGTGTCCATGAGCTTCGTCAGCATGTCGTTGCGGACGACGTTCTTCGGGATGCCGATGCCGCTGCCGGTGATGACGGACTTCATTTAGCGCGAGAGCTTAACTCCTGAGCCTCCCGGCCTCCTAGCCGCCACGGGCGGCTGCGTGGACTGCTCCGCCTTGCGGCCTGCTTGCCGTCACGTCACGAATGCGGCTTCGAGCGGCGCAACGCGCCTGACATCGTCGTTTCTGCCGCGCAGGCTCCCAGCCTCCCGGCCTCCGAGGAGTTCCTGGGAGGCTGAGAGGCCAGGAGACTGGGAGGCCCCGCATCACGCATCGTGTTTCGCGGTGAGCGCAAGCAGATCGTGCGCGCTGAACGAGTACTTGCGGCCGCAGAACTGGCAGACCACTTCCGTGCCGCCTTCCTCGATCATCTCGCGGATGTCCGCCTCGCCGAAGAGCGCGATCGGCGCGAGCGCGCGCTCGCGGCTGCACGGACAGCTATAGCTCACCGGCACGCTGTAGCCGGCGTCGATCTGTTTGTAATGCACGCCGTGCAGCACGGTCGCGACGACGTCTTCGATGTCGAGCTTGTCGATGAGTGTCGAGAGCGGCGGCGCGTCTTTGACGCGCTGCTCGATCGCCGCGATCGCTTCTTCCGTCGCGTGCGGAAACGCCTGGATGACGATGCCTCCCGCGGCGGCAACGCCGTCGCGTCGATTGAGCACGCCGAGCAACACCGCGGACGCGATCTGTTCCGAGCGCATCAGGTAACGAGTGAGATCGGTGGAGATGCCTTTGCCGCCGAGGAGAATCTGCGATGTGTATGGCTTGCCGGCCGGCGGCGTGCCGCGGACCACGGTGAGCATGCCGGTGCCGATCGCCTTCTCGACGTCCAGCAACGGATCCTCGGGGACCGGATTCGCGACGAACCCACGCACGCCGCCTTTCACCGTGGCGTCGGCGATGACGGTGCCGAGCGGACCGTTGCCCTGGAACCGGAGCGTCACGTATTGATTGCGCACGTCTTTGTCGAGCAGGCGCGCGAGGAGAAGCGAGCCGGTCATGGCGCGGCCGAGGGCGTCGGCGGCGACGGGAGACAAATCGAGGATCTCACGAGCGGTCTCGACCGCGACCGTCGTTTGCGCGGCGATCACGCGAAAGTCGCCGTCGCCCGCCATCCCCTGAATGATGCGATCGTGATTTTCCATGAGCGAGTAAGAAACGAACGGGTGCGTGATTTGCTTCCGCCGCTCTCATGCGAAAAACCAGCAGCATCATTCTTCTCGCGGCGGCCCTCCTTTTCGCGTGCGAAGGCAAGATCGAGCCGAGCGCCGAAACCAAGAACAACCTCATCGACCAGCAAAAGAAGGCGAAGCAGACCATCGACGAAGCGCAAAAGAAAATCGATCAGGCTACGTCTGATGCGAGAGAAGCGCTGAGCGAGACCGCGGAACAGATCAAGCAGTCCGAGGCCGCGCAGCGCATCGCCAACGGCGCGAAAGAGGCCGGCAAGGGCGTGCAACAAGGCACGGGCGAAGCGGTCGAAAACGCAGGCGAGGCGATGGCGCAAAAAGGACGCGAGCTGCAGCAGAACGCGAAGAAGCCGCCGGCGAAGAAGCAGTAGAAATTTTCGATTTCTTCGACGTCTCGCGTCTCAGAACGGCCAGAGCCGCGACCTTTCCGCTAAGTCAATTTGACTTCCAGCGTAGTCAATTTGATCTCGGAACAAGTCAACCGTGACTTCCGGCGTAGTCAATTTGACTTCGGAGCAAGTCAACCGTGACTGCCGGCGTAGTCAATTTGACTTCGGAGCAAGTCAACCGTGACTTCCGGCTTACTCAATTTGATCTCGGAGCAAGTCAACGTGACTTCCGGCGTAGTCAATTTGACTTCGGAGCAAGTCAACGGTGACTTCCGGCGTGGTCAATTTGACCTCGGAGCAAGTCAACCGTGACTTCCGGCGTAGTCAATTTGACCCGGAGCAAGTCAACGGTGACTTCCGCGTAGTCGACGTCGAGGTCTGGGGAGCTCGTCGATGCTTTCCCGGATAGGAACGTCCATCCTGCCACGACGTAAGCCGAAGAAGGCTTACGCTTCGCTCGGTCGCCACGCAAGGAACCACGGCTCGCGCCTGCCGAACTTCGTTGCCAGGGCAGTGCCGATCGCAAACACGCTTGCGAGTCCCCATACGATCGGTCCGATGATGGGAATCAGCCGGATCGCGCCGAGAATCAGCGCGCCGATGACGACCATCGCGAGATCGCCGCGCAGCCATGTGCGCGACGCGAGTTGTTGGCGCGATCGCGAGCCCGCAACGATCGTTCCCGCGGCGTGGAACACCGCGATCATGCCGTAGACCTTCGTGAGAATTGCGAAGACCGCAAGCGCGGCGAGGAGTGGCACGCCGATGACGTACGGGATGAGATAGCTGAACGCGATCGCGGTGAGGACGAAGCTCGTGAATGCGACGAGGCCGAGAACGAAGCAGTGCAGGCCGCTGGCGCGCACTTCGATCGACGACAGGCGAATCTCGCGTCCGCTCATCAGCGTCACGACGATGGCGGTGATGAGCCATACCAGGAGCAGCGAAGCGACGATCGCGTTCTTCGTCATCGACGCGGTCGCGCCTTCGACGGACGCCAGCGGATAAACGTGACCGCGCACGCGATTGTCCGCGTTCGTCACCTTGCTCGCGGCGTAAATGAGATTTCCTTCGACGCGTCCCGCGCCGGTGAACACGACGGCGCCGCCGAGGACGAGGAGATCGCCGGCGATGACATTCGCGACCGTGACGTTGCCGCGATAGACCTGCACGCTCCCCGCGACCGGTTTGTTGATCGTCGCGGACTTGCCGATGACGTAGAGGTCTTTCGAGAACGCGTGGCGCTCGTTCGCGCTGGTCGGCGCGACGACCATGCACAGCGTGACGATCGCTGCGATCGACGTCAGCGGAACGACCAGCCGTTTAAACATCGATCCCCTTCGGCGATCGCCGCAGCAGCAAGAACAGGATCGAGTTGATCGCGACGAACAGCAGCGCGATCACCGGAACGCCGATCGCGTGACTGGTCAACTGCAGCACGCGCACGACCGGCTGCACCGGCGGAATCGCGGACATCACCGCACTCGCGATTCCGTTCAGCGACGACACACCCGAGGCGAAGAAGAGCGCGATCGCGAGAATGAGCACCGCCGCGAGACCCGCGGCCACGAGAGGCCACGTCCGATGCGACGCGCCTTCCCACGGCGCGAGCGGAAGCGCGTCGAGGCTGATCGCTCGATGCCGCACGTCGACGATGTCGTCGAGCTCCTCGATGAGCGCGCGACACGTCTCGCACGACGCGACGTGAGCCGCGTGCTCCTCGGGATCCTGCAGGTATTCGTCGCAAGTCATCATGACGATTCTAAAAATCAGAGAGCAAAAAGCAGAAAGCAGAAATGCTTGTCGTACCTGTGTGCGATTTCTGCTTTCTGCTTTCTGATTTCTGCTTTCTCATAGCGGTTCCACGAACGATCCGAGCGCGTCTTTCAGCAAGTTTCGCGCACGGAACAATTTGTTCTTCACGGTGCCGAGGGGAAGCTTCTTCATCGAAGCGATCTCCTCGTACGACATCTCCGCGAAATGGCGGAGTTGAATGAGCTCGCGATAGTCGGCAGGAAGCTGGTCCACCGCCGAGTCGATCGCCGCGCTGAGCTGCTTGTTCTTGAGCGCGCGATACGGCGAGATGCCGCCGTCCGCAAACTCGCGCTCTTTCGTTCCCGGCTCGTCGTCGACGGGACGCGCCAGCGGCACCTCGATGATCGCCTTCTTCCGCAACGCATCGATGGCGCTGTTCTGCGCGATCCGAAAGAGCCAGGTTGAAAACTGGTACTTCGGGTCGTAGCGATCGAGGGCGAGGTAGACCTTCACGAAGATGTCCTGCGCCAGATCGTGAGCCTCTTCATAACGATGCGTGATCCGGTAAACGTAGTTGATGACCCGCTTCTCGTAGCGCGACACCAGTAAGGTAAAAAGATCTCGATCGCCCCCGATGATCCGCGAGACCAGCGTGCGGTCGTCGAGCTGCTCACGTTCTGCCATTGGTGTGTACGGTTCGAGCCTCTGAAGGTTTATTGCGAGCGGAGTCGAGGGATCCGACCGGGCGGGAGGCGCGATTCACGTGCCGACCCACCCACCCGGGTCCCTCGCTCCCGCTCGGGATGACAGGCGAATGATAACCTGAGGGCGATGATCGCAATTCACGATCTGACAAAGAAATACGGCGATTTCACTGCCGTTGATTGCCTCTCGCTCACGGCTCAGTACGGCGAGATTTTCGGCTTCCTCGGACCGAACGGAGCCGGCAAAACGACCACCATCCGCATCATCGCCGGCCTCTCTTTGCCGACCGCCGGAACCGTGCGCGTCGACGGAATCGACGTCGTCGAAGAGCCCGTCAAGTCGAAAGCGATCCTCGGCTACGTTCCCGATCGTCCTTACCTCTACGAGAAATTGACCGGCCGGGAGCTCTTACATTTCGTGGCCGATCTGTATCGAAAAAACTGGAGCGACTGCGAGCCGCGCGCGGTCGAGCTGCTGCGGTACTTCGGACTCGGCGATTGGATCGACGCGCGTATCGAGAACCTCTCGCACGGCATGAAGCAGAAGCTCGTCATCGTGTCGGCGCTCGTGCATGATCCGGCGGTGCTGGTGATCGACGAGCCGATGGTCGGCCTCGACGCGCTCGCGCAGCGGCAGGTGAAACTGTTGTTCCGGCGACTGGCGAACGAAGGGAAATGCGTGTTCCTCACGACGCACACGCTGTCGATTGCGGAGGCGGTGTGCGATCGCATCGCGATCATCAATCACGGCAGGATCATCGCGGAAGGAACGACCGCGGAGTTGAAGAAGGAGAGCGCGCTGGAGGATGTGTTCCTCGAGTTGACGTATGGCGACTGAGCGGCTCGACGACGTCCGGGCGCGCCTGCGCCAGGATGCACTGGCGCGCGGCATCAATCCGCGCGACGTCGATCTCTTGCTTGCCGACTTGCTCTCCCTGTCGCTGGCGTCGCTCTACGCACGCGGCGAGATCGAGCTCGACCCGGCACGCATCGATGCGTATTTACAACGCCGCTACACGGGCGAGCCGCTGCAGTACATCCGCGGACACACGGAGTTTTACTCGCGCGATTTTCTCGTCGACGATCGCGTGCTCATTCCGCGTCCGGAAACGGAGCTCATCGTCGAGACCGCGATCGAGCGCGCGCCGCGCGGCGCGCGTGTGATCGACATCGGCACCGGCAGCGGCTGCATCGCGATCTCGATCGAATGCGAGCGGACGGATCTGCGGGTCACCGGCATCGATCGCTCGTTCGACGCGCTCGCCGTCGCGGAAACGAATCGCAAGCGACTCGACTCGCGCGTGTCGTTGGCCGCCTCCGATCTCTTCGAGTCGATCAGCGGCACGTTCGACCTCATCGTGTCGAATCCGCCGTACGTGCCGCGCGCGGAGTACGAACAGCTCGCGACGGAAGTGCGCGTGCACGAGCCGCGGATGGCGCTGACGCCGGGGCCGCAGGGAACGGAAGTGATCGAGCGCCTGCTCGATCAGGCGCACGCGCGGCTCGCGGCGGACGGACTCGTGATCATGGAAGTCGGATACGGGCAGGAAGACGCGATCCGCGAGATCGCGGAGACGAAGCGCTATGCGGTGGACGCGTTTCTGCCCGACCTCGCCGGCATTCCGCGCGTCGTCGTATTATCGGCGCATGGCTGGTAACGCACAGTGTCTCTTCTGCCGCATCGCCAGCGGCGAGATCCCCGCGAAGAAAGTGCACGAAGACGCCGACGTCGTGGCCTTTCACGACATCAACCCGCAAGCGCCGACGCACGTGCTGGTCATCCCGCGCAAGCACATCCCGATGCTCAACGACCTGACCGACGCCGACGCCGCAACGATCGGCACCACGATCGTCCGCGCGTCAGAAATCGCGCGCGAGCTGCGATTGCACGAAGACGGCTATCGCCTCGTCGTCAACAACGGCGAAGGCGCCGGCCAGACCGTGTTCCACATCCACGTGCACGTGCTGGGCGGGCGGGGTTTTCGCTGGCCGCCGGGATAGGTGCTTGCGCGCTCGTTATTTCCTGCGAAACGGATTTCGAACGACGACGCCGTCATAGTCACGGCCGTGCGCAAGGTCTTCTGACAGCACGGTCTTACACCCGAGACTTCGCGCTGCCTCCAGAACCGCCGCGTCCCAGTAGGAGATGCGGAATCGCGCCGATGATGCGAAAGCCGCAGTCATGAGAGAGACTGTGTTTTCTTGAACCGGGAAGCGAAGGAACGCCTCGACCAGCTGAGAGGCCTGCGTGGTAGTCAGCGCATCGGGACGCGACTTGCGCGTCGCCTGAACGAAGAACTCCTGCAGCACCTGTACGGACAGCGCGAGATCGTCGCCCTCCAGCAATCTTCGCGCTTCGCGCGACTTCTGCGCCTCGTCTGCCGCGTTGCTGATGGCGTAGAGGAGAATGTTCGTATCAACGAACTGCGGCGCGGTCATGAGCTTCCTCGCGAGTCAATCGATCGCCGGCCCGGAAGCTGCGAATGGAAGCGAGCACCTCGTCCTGAAGCCGTTTGCGCTGCTCGAAGTCGCTTTCTTCGTCAGCAAATTCGGTAAGGAGATCGCGAACCAGAGCGCTCACGGATGTATCCCGCTCGGCGGCTTTTATGCGAGCCTTTCGGTAGACGTCATCAGGCAGTGATATCGTGAGATTCTTCACAATTTCACAGTATCACAGTCGGAATGATCACGCCGGCGGCGGCACTCGGAATCGCGTTCCGCTGAACGTCAGGCGGTTGCTCTTCCGGCGTGCGCCTTTGCGCTGGGCCATGAAGTCTTCTTTCGCTTCTTTCAGCGTCGACGGCACGTAGGTCGCTCCTGCTGCCAGCGTGCGTGCGCGGTCGCGTGAGAAGGCAGAGCCGCCGGCGATGATCGCGAGCTCGGGGAAGTTCGTGGAGAGGAGTTGCAGGAGCGCGTAACCCTGATCGATGTGGTCCGTGTTCGCGCAACTCACGAACACGGCCTCCGGTTTCACTTCGTTGATGAACGCGACGAGCTCCTGGTCCGGAAGGTCGGTGAAGTAATCCGCGCTGTAGCTTTCGCTGCGGAGGAGCTGCGTGAGCATGAGCGTGCCGAGCGAGAGGCGCTCGCCGGCGACAGAGACGGCGACGATGTGGCGCTCGGGATCGGGAGTGCCGGAGTTGCGGTCGCCGAAGCGGATGATGAGCTCGCGCACGACGTCCTTGATGAAGTGATCGTGCGCGGGCGTGATGCGTTTGCGGTCGAGCTCTTCCTGCGCGAAGGTCAGCGTCGGGATGAAGAGGTCGGTGAACATCTCCTCCATCGTGGCCGATTCAGCGTAGCGGTCGGCGATCGCGATCGCGCCGGTGCGGTCGCGCAAGAGCAGCCGGTTGTAGAAACTGAGATAACCCTCGAGCGGGTCTTCGCTGCCGAACAGGATCGAGAAGACGCGCAGCGCGGGGATGAACTCGCCGCCGACGGTGAGGCAGACGGTGATCGGCGTCGCGAGGAGAAGTCCGACCGGTCCCCACAGCCAGCCCCAGAAAATCGCGGCGAGGAGCAACGCGATCGGCGAGACGCCGACGCGATGTCCGACGACGATCGGCTCCACGAATCCGCCGATGAGCTGATCGCTGAACACGAACAACCCGAGTACGGCGAGCGCGGTGTACCAGTTCGGAAAGATCGCGAGCGCGAGGAAGGTCGGCGCGGCGGCGCTGAGGACGGCGCCGATGTAGGGAACGAAGCGCAGGAGGCCGGCGAGCACGCCCCACAGCGCAGCGTGGGGAACGCGGAGCAGCGCGAGTCCGACGCCGATGAGGACTCCGAAGCCGATGTTGAGCAATGCGATCGTGAGCAGGTAACGGCTGATGCGCTGCGAGGTCTCGCCGATCGCCTGCGTGGTGACGGTGAGGTGGGCGCGTCCTGCGAGACGCAGGAATTTGTCGCGCAACGACTCGCGGTCGCGCATCAAAAAGAAGACCACGACCACCACGAGGAAGATCGCGGCGACGCCTTCGACCGTCGGAGCTACGTCCGAGTATTGCTCGCCGATCCGCTTGCGCTCGGGGATCACGCGCACTTTCAGGTCGGCGACCGCCTCGGGCCCTTCGCGCGCCGCCTGGACCTTTTGCAGCGCGTTTTCCAACTTTTCGATCGCGCCGCCGCCGGTGCGGCGCAGCGACTGAAGCTTCCGTTCGATGTTCTTGCTCGTCGCCGCGCCTGCGAGCTCCTTCGCCACGGAGTTTAACTGCTGATAGATCCACCACCCGCCCACGCCGAGGGCCGCGGTAGTGAGTCCGAGGGAGAGAATGATCGCGCCGGTGCGGCGGATGAACGTGCGCTCGAGACGGACGACGATCGGCGTGAGGAGAAACGCGAAGAGAATCGCCAGCGCGATCGGAACGATGACCGGCCGCGCGAGATGCAGCACCGCGATCGTGATGATCGTGCCGATCAGGATGCGCGAGCTGGACTGGCGGCGATCGACGACGCGCTGGTCCGACTGCGTCGTCGACGCGATCTTCGGCACGCGACGGACGGAAAGCGTCCGATCGAACCGGTCGGTGTCTTCATCGTCGAAGTAGGACATGGCTCTGTTCTAGTTTATCCCGCGCGAAGACGCGGGATCTCAGCTTACACCGGCAGGATCTGGACCAACGACGTCGCACGTGCCCCGCTCATGGGCACGATCGTGGCGGTGTAACCGGAGATGCCGCGTCTGCGCGCGGCATAAACTAAACAGACCGGCGCCAGCGCAAAACCGGCTGCCGCGCGGCTCGCGCCTCGTCCAATCGCCGCACGGGTGTCGTGTGCGGCGCGCTGCGCACCAGCTCGGGACGTTCTTCGCATTCTCGCGCGATGGCGATCATTGCGTCGCAGAAGGCGTCGAGCTCTTCTTTCGGCTCGCTCTCGGTCGGCTCGATCATGAGCGCGCCGGAGACGATGAGCGGGAAGTAGATCGTTGGCGGGTGGAAGCCGTAGTCCATCAACCGCTTGGCGATGTCGAGCGTGTGCACGTCTTTCGGCGCCTGAAGCTTGTCGCTGAAGACGACTTCGTGCAGCGACGGACCGTCGTAGGGGAGGTGATAGTGCTTGCGCAGCCGGGCGCGAATGTAGTTCGCGTTGAGCACCGCGAGCTGCGCGATGCGGCGCAAGCCGGTCGGACCCATCGAGCGCATGTACGTCAGCGCGCGCACGAGCACGTTGAAGTTGCCGTGGAACGCGCGCATGCGTCCGATCGAGTCGGGATGATTGAAGTCGAGATAGAACGTACCGTCTTCACGCTTTTCGACGGTCGGAGTCGGCACGAACGGCGCGAGCTTGTCGCTCACACCGACCGGTCCCGCACCGGGACCGCCGCCGCCGTGCGGCGTGGAAAACGTCTTGTGCAGATTGGAGTGAATGACGTCGATGCCCATGTCGCCGGGGCGCGCGACGCCGACGTAGGAGTTGAGATTCGCGCCGTCGCAGTAGAGATACGCGCCCTTTGCGTGGAGGATGTCCGCCATTTTGCGGATGTCGGATTCGAAGAGACCGAGGGTGTTGGGGACGGTGATCATCAGCGCGGCCACGTCTTCGTCGACGGCTGCTTCGAGTACAGCGAGATCGACGGTGCCGCGGTTGTTCGATTTCAGTTCCTTGATCTGATAGCCGGCGAATGCTGCCGACGCGGGATTGGTCCCGTGCGCGGAGTCGGGGATGAGGATGTACTTGCGCGCGTTGCCGCTCTTCGCGAGCGCCTTGTGCACCATCAGGATGCCGGTCAGCTCGCCATGTGCGCCGGCCACCGGCTGCAGCGTCACGCGCGGCATGCCGAAGATTTCCTTCAGCGTCTGCTCGAGCGTCCACAGCAGCTCGAGATTCCCCTGCACCTGATGCTCCGCCTGGAACGGATGCGACTGCGCGAATCCCCACGTGCGCGCGATCTCTTCGTTGATGCGCGGGTTGTGTTTCATCGTGCAGGAGCCGAGGGGATACAGGCCCTGATCGATCGAGAAGTTGAGCTTCGACAAGCGTGTGAAGTGGCGGATGACGTCGACTTCCGAGACTTCGACTTCTTCCGCGATCTCGCCGCGCATGAGCGACTGCGGCAGCACGTCGCTCTGCTCAGGCACGTCGAGCGCCGGCAGTTGATAACCGCGCCGTCCCGCTTTCGAGCGCTCGAAGATCAGCGGCTCAGTCAACTTCTGCGCAGCCTCGCGCTCGGTGATTTCAGGCTCGATGGTCGTCATAACGAAATCAGAAAGCAGAAATCAGAAAGCAGAAGGGAGCGAATGTCGCCGGCTTTGTCTTTCTGCTTTCTGATTTCTGCTTTTTGCTTTTCCTTTCATCTCCGCTCCCTCGCGAGCGCCGCGCTCAGCGCGGATGCGTAGCCGTCGAGTTGTTCGCGCGAGTGCAGCTCGGTGACCGCGACGAGGAAGTCGCGCTCGTGTCCGTCGAAGAACATCCCGATCGGGATTCCGCCGAGAAACTTCTCGTGCTCGAGATCGCGCAGGATCTCTTCCGCCGGGAACGGCGTGCGCACGACGAACTCGTTGTACACCGGACCCGCGAACGGCAGCTCGACGCCGCTGATCGATTTCAATCGTCCGCGCAGATACGCGGCCTTCTGCAAGCACTGCGTCGCAACTTCACGCAGTCCCTGTTTGCCCATCAGCGACAGGTAAATGTTCGCGGCGAGCGCGATGAGCGCCTGATTGGTGCAGATGTTCGACGTCGCCTTTCCGCGGCGAATGTGCTGCTCGCGCGTCGCGAGCGTGAGGACGTACGCGCGCTTGCCGTCGACGTCGACGGTCTCGCCGACGAGGCGTCCCGGCATTTGCCGTTTCAACGCGTCGCGCACGACCATGAAGCCGACGTACGGTCCGCCGAACTGCGTCGGGACGCCCCACGCCTGCCCTTCGCCGCAGCAGATGTCGAAGCCGTGCTCTCCCGGAGGCGCGAGGATGCCGAACGACGTCGCCTCGGCGACGACCGCGATCTTAGTGACGCCTTCCGTCGCTTTCGCGATCGCGTCGTAGTCTTCGATGACGCCGAGGAAGTTCGGTGACTGGATGGCGAGTGCGAATGCGCCGTCACATGCAGCGCGCAGTGCATCCATGTCGACGCGTCCGTCGTCGGACCACGGCACTTCGACGATCTCGATGCCGAGGTTTTGAATGTATGTACGAACGGTTTGCCGATAGTGCGGATGGATCGACTTCGCGAGCACGACTTTTTTCTTGCCCTTGACCAGCCGCTCCGCCATCAGCACCGCTTCGCAAAGCGCGGTCGATCCGTCGTACATCGACGCGTTGGCGACGTCGAGTCCCGTCAGCAGACACTGATGCGTCTGATACTCGAAGATCGACTGCAGCGTTCCCTGCGAGATCTCCGGCTGATACGGCGTGTACGCGGTCAGAAACTCCGCGCGCTGGATCAGGTGATCGACGCATGACGGCTGATAGTGCGCGTACGCGCCGCCGCCGAGGAACGAGACGTGATCGGCGGAGGTCTTGTTGCGCGATGCGAGCGCGCGGAACCACTGCCGCGTCTCGACCTCCGACCACGGGCCGGGGATGTTCAGCAGGTCGTCGAGCTTGACGTCGGCGGGGATCGAGTCGAACAGACGATCGATCGAGTCGATGCCGATCGTCGCGAGCATTTCGCGGATGTCTTCACCCGCGTTGGAGATGTACCGATGGGAAGAACCGGGATCGATGGGATCAGGAAGGTTCACTTCGCGCTCTCAGCCTCGATGTACTCGTCGTATTCATCCGCCCCCATCAGCTCGTCCAGTTCGCTCGGATCGCTCATGCGAATCTTCACGAGCCAGCCGTCGCCGTACGGGTCGGTGTTGACCAGGTCGGGCTTTTCGGTGAGCGCTTCGTTGATCTCGATCACTTCGCCGGACACCGGCGCGAAGAGATCGGAGACGGCTTTGACCGACTCGATCGTGCCCATCTCTTCGTTCGCATCGATCTGCGTGCCAACCGCGGGCAGCTCGACCATCACGACGTCGCCGAGCTCTTTCTGCGCGTACTCGGTGATGCCGACCATCGCGACGTCGCCTTCGGCGTGCGCGTACTCGTGGCTCTTGGCATAGCGGTTGTCTTCGGGAATCGAGCTGGACATCTGCGGTACTCCTTGACCGCGCGTCATTTCGCGCGTTTGTAGAAAGGCGTTGGGACGACCCGGGCCCGGGCTTCTTTGCCGCGAATGTCGATCGTGAATTCGCTGCCTTGGGCTGATTTGTCGAGCGGAAGATACGCGAGACCGATCGATTTTTTCAACGTCGGCGAATGCGTGCCGCTGGTGACGACCCCGATCTCTTTGCCGCCCTCGACGATCTTGAATCCGTGGCGGGCGATGCCGCGGTCGAGCAGCTCGAATCCGACGAGCTTGCGCGGCGGCCCGTCCGCCTTTTCCTTCGCCAGCACGTCGTGTCCGTTGAACGCGCCCTTGTCGAGCTTCACGATCCACGCGAGATCGGCCTGGATCGGGGTCGTGGTGTCGTCGATGTCGTTGCCGTACAGCGCCATCTTCGCCTCGAGGCGCAGCGTGTCGCGCGCGCCGAGGCCGCACGGCTTGACGCCTTCGTGCACGAGCTTCTTCATCAGCTTCGGCGCGTGATCGGGCGCGATGTAGACCTCGAATCCGTCCTCGCCGGTGTAGCCGGTGCGCGAGACGATCGCCGGCGCGTGATCGACGTTGCCGCGCTCGAAGCGGTAGTACTTGATCTTCGAGAGATGAATGTCGGTCAGCGGCTGCAGTTTCTTCTCCGCGTCCGGACCCTGGATCGCGAGCTGCGCCCAGTTCGCGCTCTCGTTCACGACCGCGACGTCGAGGATTTCCTGCTGCGAGCGGAACCAGGCGAGGTCTTTGTCGGCGTTGGATGCGTTGACGACGATGAAGTACTCGTGCTCGGCGATGCGGTAGATGATGATGTCGTCGACGAACGTGCCGTTCGGATAAAGCAGGCCGGTGTACTGCGCGCGTCCGTCGGTCAGCTGCGAAACGTCGTTCGACGTCGTCTTCTGCAAAAACTCGAGCGCCTGCGGGCCTTTGACCGTGATCTCGCCCATGTGCGAGACGTCGAACACGCCGGCCTTCGTGCGCACGGCCTCGTGCTCCTCGAGGATGCCGCTGTACTGGACGGGAAGCTCCCATCCGCCGAAGTCGACCATCTTGCCGCCGAGCTCCTTCTCGACTGCGTTCAGCGGGGTCTTTTTCAACGGTCCGTGGGACTCTGACATGCAGCCTCCGAGAGAGGACGCGTACCGTAACACAGAACGGCAGCCGCTCACCGCGCGTCGAAACGTGCGGTGCGAGTAAGCGTTTTTGCGGGTGCATCGGTACATGAGGGTGAGACGGCAGAAATGACCGCCGAGACCTTAGTGATCGATGAACCGGAAACCACAGCAAATACGCCGGCGCTGTTGCAAACGATCCGAGCCGCACGCTCGGGCGACGGCACGGCCTTCGAGGAAATCATGGTGCTGACGGAGCGGCGCGTCGCCCAGATCGCGTGGCGGATCCTCGGCGACGCCGAGGAAGTGAAAGACGCGATGCAGGAAACGTTCTTGCGCCTCTTCCGCTACCTCGGCAAATTCGACGAGAAGAAAGACTTCGTCGCGTGGCTCTCACGCATCACCGTCAACGCCTGCATCGATCTACGGCGGCGCCGGCGTCCGACTGCTCCGCTTCCCGAACTTACGTTCGACGCGGCGTCGATCGAAGACGTGCTCATTCAACGCAGCAACCGCGCGCTGCTGACGCAGGCGATCGACACGCTCGCGCCGCGCGAGCGCGCGGCGATCCTGCTGCGCGACGTCGAAGGATTGCCGACCGACGAAGTCGCCGCCGCGATGGGCAACAACATCGCGACCGTGCGCGTGCAGCTGAGCCGCGCGCGCGCCAAGCTGCGCAAGATCATCGAAGGGATGCAGCGATGAACCTGCAACATCTGCGCGACGACTGCCCGCTGACCGAATTCGACTTCGCCGCCGTGCGTGCACGCGTGCGGTCGGAGATTGCGCGCCGTCAGCAGCGAAGGGCGTGGGTGTTCCGGTTTGCGAGCGCGTTCGTCGCCGCGGCGCTCGCGGTGCTCGCGTTGATTCCTTCGCAACCACCACAGGCGCCTTCCGGTGTTACGCGCGCTGCCTTTGTGGTGACCGCTGCCCCCAGCGGTTACACGGTGCGTAGCACCGTTGCCGCCGCCACGAGCGGCGGCGTGACCGCTGGGGGCAGCGGTCACCACAAAGTCCATCGGCATCATGTCAAGGAATTGACACCCCAAGTCGCCGTCTCCCGCATCGAAATCCACACTGCCGATCCCGATGTCCGCATCATCTGGATCGTTCCGAAGGAGAATTCATGAAACGCATTGCATTGATCGTCTTTCTCTCGTTCGCGGCCTTCGCGCAAAACCAGAAACCGGCCGAGGACGAGTTCAACAACATCAAGGAGTACAAGAACAAGATCTTCACGATCCAGAACGGCGACGTGCGCTCGATCGCCGGCGCGATCAAGCTGCTCGGCAGCGGATTCAAAGGCGCGGAAATCAGCATCAACGAAGAGCTGCGCACGATCACCGCGCGCGACTTTCCGGAAAATCTCGCGGCGATGGAAGACGCGATCAAGCGTCTCGACAAGCCCGCACCGAAAAGCGCGGACATCGAGATGAAGATCTCGGTGCTCATCGCATCGAAGACGCCGCTGGCGAACGCTGCGCTGCCCGACGAGCTCGCGCCGGTTGTCAAACAGCTGCAGTCGACGCTGCGCTACAGCTACTACGGGCTCATGACGTCGATGGTGAATCGCACGACGCTCGGCAACGGCATCCGCGGCTCCGGCGTCGCCGAGCCGACGCTCCTCGGCATGACCGCCTCGCAGGACCGTCCGGTTTTCTACGAGTACAGCCTGCGCAAGATCACGTCCGCGGACCCGACGCATTCGACGATCGACATCGACGACTTCAACTTCTCGATGCGCGTGCCGATCGACGTCGGCACGAACAACATTCAGTACCAGTCGGTCGGCTTCAACACGCCGGTGTCGATCCGTCAGGGTGAAAAGGTCGTCATCGGAACGACGACGATGCGCGACAAAGCATTGGTGGTTGTGGTGACGGCGAGCGTAAACTGACGTGCGGAGCAGGTCATCCTGAGGCCCGCAGAGGCCGAAGGATCTCACGTTACGTAGACTGAGATCCTTCGCCGCGCTTCGCCGGCTCAGGATGACGGAAGTAGCGGAGGGCGGGTGTGACGAACGAAATCGGCAGCTTTCTCGATTACCTCACGTACGAGCGGAATGTCTCGCCGAACACCGTCACCGCCTACCGCGACGACCTCGAGTCGCTCACCGCGTTTCTCTGCAACGACTACTTCACGATGGCGCGCGAGGAGCTCGACCTGCGCCGTGTCGATCACCTCGCGGTGCGCTCGTACCTCGCGCATCTCTCGCGCCGTAAACTGAGCCGCGCCTCCATGGCGCGGCATCTTTCCGCGATGCGCACGTTTTTCAAGTGGCTCGTGCGCGAGGGAATCGTCGAGGCGAATCCCGCGCGCATGGTCGCGACTCCGAAACGCGAGAAACATCTCCCCGCGGTCATGCAGACGTCCGACGTCGCGCTGCTCATCGAACAACCCGACCGCGAGTCGACGCTCGGCGTTCGCGACGCGGCGTGGATGGAGCTGATGTACGCGTCCGGCCTGCGCATCAGCGAAGTCGTGGGGATCGACATCGACGATCTGGAGCTGCGCTCGCGCCTCGTGAAAGTGCACGGCAAGGGATCGAAGGAGCGCATCGTGCCGTTCGGATCGAAGGCGGAAGCCGCGTTGCGCGCGTATCTCGCGAAGCGCGGCGAGCTGACCGACGATCCCGAAGAGCAGGCGCTGTTCGTCAACTACCGCGGCGGCCGCATCACGACGCGCAGCGTGCACCGCCTTTTCGACGGCTACCTTCGTAAAGCCGCGCTGCGCTCCGGAATCTCGCCGCATACCATGCGCCATTCATTCGCCACCCACCTCCTCACCGCCGGCGCCGACCTCCGCGCGATCCAGGAGCTCCTCGGCCACGCGTCGCTCTCGACGACGCAGAAGTACACGCACCTGAATGACTGGCAGCTGATCGCGGTGTACAAGAAGGCGCATCCACGCGCGTGACGGCGCGAATTGAGGATTGAGAATTGAGGATTGAGAATTGAGGATTGAGGCTAGGCCGGAACGACTTCCTCAATCCTCAATCCACAATCCTCAATCCCGATTCTCTAGAATCGGCCTGTGATCCGCGCGATCGTCCATCACGGCTTTCTCGGAACGACCATCGAATACTTCGCCGTCGTCGCGGGTCTCGACGTCGAAAAGCGTTTCTTCTTCGAGCAGATCGCGAGCAAGCGCGGCGACGTCGTGCGCTACTTCGGCGGCACGTCGGAGATCGTGCTCAACCCCGAGGGCGTGCGGTTCCGCGGGAACGGCGGGATCTTCGGCGAGTACATGTTCGGCGGACATCTGCCCGTCGGCGATCTCCTGAACGACGAAGTCGTGAATCGCCTCGTTCTGTTCGGAACGATGGTCGACTCGCGTCACGAGCTGCACTTCACGACCAACACCGAAGGCTTCGAGCGCTGGGACAACCTGTTCCTGCAAGGCAACGCCGTCGCGAACTACTTGTTCTTTCTCGACGATCGCAAGAAATACGCGGACGTCGGCGACCGGCAGGAAGCGACGCTGAAATCGATCGGCAAGCTGCTCAAGCGCTCGAAGAAAGTCGCGAATGGAAACTTTCTCGCGCTCGCGCAGGAGATCCTGGAGGCGCTCAACGAGCCGCAGACGACGATCGTGGTCGTACGCGCGGTCCATCGCGCGAACCAGAAGTTCGCGGAGATTTGCGAGAAGGCATACGCGTCGACGCGCTCGCTCGATGACGTCTCGTCCGCGCTCGGAGAGCTGCCGATCGAGCCGTATCAGCGCGAGCGCATCCAGATCGACGTCATCTATCACCATCCCGACAATCAGGAACTGATCGACGAATACAAGCGCATCCTTGCGTCGTGCGCCGGCTCGACGATCGACTCCTCGGCGCGCGCGCGCCTGATGCGCCTGCGCACGCTGTCGCTGCGCAACGATGTGCCGCTCTCGATTTTCGACACGCTCGAAGAGATCGTGCTGCAGGAGCCGCGCGCCGTCGCACACAAAATCGACGAGCCCGATTACATCCGCTCCACGCGCGAGATCCTCGGCGGCTTCCTGTTGGGCCGCAACATCACGCGCAAGCTGTCGTCGCTCGATCTCGTGCAGCTGATGGACAACAAGCAGAAAGCGGCCGCGAATCGCGATCAGACCTTCGAGGAACTGCTGCTCGAAACGGGACGCCTGATCGACGAGATCGGACGCGAGGAAGAAGACTACGAGCGGCTCGAATCATTCGGCGAGCTGGTCACGCTCTTCGACCGCATCGATCACACGACGACGCTCGTCAACAAGCTCGCGTTCATGGACGACGTCGAGCTGACGCCGGAACAGGTCCGCTCTCTTCTCGGCAACATGCAGGTCTTCGAGAAGATGCAGCGCGGCTTGTTCCAGCAGCTCTTCATCGATCCGGTCGTCAACAACGAATACGCGCTCGCGTACGGAAAGAAAAAACTCTACGCGCTCACCCTCGGCCTCATCTCGATCGAGAACAACGAGGCATCGATCGCCGACGTCGTGACGTCGATCGCGCGGCTCAACCTGCACGAGCGCGCGTACTTTGCCGCGTACAACCTCGCGCGGCGGCGGATGGCGAATTTCTATCTCGAGCTCAATACCGCCGAGGGACGCGAGACGTTCCGAAGAGAAATCCGGGGAGAGATCGCGCACGACCGCCAGCTGCATGATCTCGTGACGGACACGCTGCTCGAAGAAGTGATCACCAAGATCCGCCTCGAGGCGTTCTACATCAACCAGCTTCTGCCGCGCATCGTCGACGAACAGGACGCGCGCCTGCGCAACGACTTTCTCTCGAACTCCGGCCTCGACCGCTTCCAGGTCGAAGAGCTGGAGAGCGAATACTTCGAGATGCGTGCGTTTCCGGCCGCTCTTCTGGAGGTGATCCAGCGGCCCGCTGTGTAGTCGCTTTTCAAGTTTATCCCGCGCGCAGACGCGGGATCTCCGGTTACACCGCGCTGCCGGGTGCCACTGGCGCCGCACGTGCACCGACATTGGTAATTCTCGTCGCGGTATAACCAGAGATCCCGCGTCTGCGCGCGGGATAAACTCAGAGAGAAACCAAAACCAAACAAATGAACCGTCTCGCCAACGAAACCTCGCCCTATCTGCTGCAGCACGCGCACAACCCCGTCGACTGGTTTCCGTGGGGCGAGGAGGCGTTCGCCAAGGCGCGCGCGGAAGACAAGCCGCTGTTTCTCTCGATCGGCTACTCGGCGTGTCACTGGTGCCACGTGATGGAGCGCGAGTCGTTCGAGAACGACGACACCGCGGCGATTCTCAATCGCGAGTTCGTGTCGATCAAAGTCGATCGCGAGGAGCGGCCGGACATCGACTCGATCTACATGCAGGCCGTGCAGATGATGACGGGACACGGTGGCTGGCCGATGTCGATGTTTCTCACGCCGTCGGCCGTCCCGTTTTTCGGGGGTACGTATTTTCCGCCGGAGGACCGGCACGGCATGCCGGGATTCTCGCGCGTGCTCGAGCACGTGGCCGGCGCGTTTCGCGAGCGGCGACAGGAAGTCGAGGCGGCGTCGGACGAAGTGCGGCAGGCGATCAGCAGCTCGATGCGCACGCCGAAAGCCGCGCAGCCGATCGATCGCGACGGACTCGATCGCGCGGCCGCGCGCATCGCAGCGAGTTACGACTCCGAGAACGGCGGATTCGGCGGCGCGCCGAAGTTCCCGCCGTCGATGTCGCTCGATTTTCTGATGCAGGTGGGGGACAGGCGATCCCACCTGTCCGGTCAGGCAGGATTGCCTGACCTCCACGAGATCGTCACGCACACGCTGACGAAGATGGCGCGCGGCGGCATGTACGACCAGATCGGCGGCGGCTTTCATCGCTACTCCGTCGACGCGCGCTGGCTCGTGCCGCACTTCGAGAAGATGCTGTACGACAACGCGCTGCTCGCGCGCCTCTACACGCGCGCGTGGCAGTGGACGAAGGACCCCTTCTTCGCGCAGATCGCGAACGAGATCCTCGGCTACGTGCAGCGCGAGATGACGTCGCCCGACGGCGGCTTCTATTCGACGATGGACGCGGACTCGGAAGGGGAAGAAGGGAAGTTTTACGTCTGGTCGCGCGCCGAGGTGATGGAGATTCTCGGGGAGGAAGAAGGGCGCGTGTTCTGCGCGCTGTACGACGTCACGGAGCACGGCAATTGGGAAGGACACAACATCCTCAACCTGCAGGGCGATCCCGGTCCACACGCGGACCTCGTCGCGCGCGCAAAGTGCAAGTTGTACGGCGTGCGTGCGCAGCGCGTACCGCCTGCGCGCGACGAGAAGATTCTGTCGGGCTGGAACGGCTGGATGCTCGCCGCGTTCGCGGAAGCGGCGCTCGCGTTCGGAAAATACGATGACGTCGTGCGCAAGAACGCCGACTTTTTGATGAGGAGAGCGGGCGTCCCGCCCGCCTCCCCGGGGGCGGGCGGGACGCCCGCTCTCCTTCGTACGGGAAGGATCCCGGCGCTCCTCGAGGACTACTCCGGCGTCGCGTGGGGGCTGACGCTCGCGTACGAGGCGACGCACGAGCGACGCTACCTCGATCACGCACGCGGTCTCGTCGATGAAATGCTCGCGCGTTTCCGCGACGACGAGAACGGCGGATTCTTCGACACGCCGAGCGACGGCGAACAGTTGATCACGCGTCCGAAAGATCTCTTCGACAACGCAACGCCCGGCGGCACCTCGGTCGCGTGCGACGTGCTGCTGCGCCACGCGCTGTTGTTCGCGAACGAAGAGTACGCGCGCGTCGCGACCGAAGCGCTCGAGTCGATCTGGCCGCTCGCGGAGAAATATCCGTCCGGCTTCGGGTTCCTGTCAGGCGTCGCGGAGTGGCGCGCGGGACAGCCGAAAGAAATCGCGATCACCGGCGACGACATCGCTGCGCTGCAACGCGTGGTCGGCGAAACGTTCCTTCCGCATCGCGTGCTCGTCGCGGGATCGTCGTCCGCCGATCTGCCGCTCATGCACGAGCGTCCGCAGGATCGCGTGATGGCGTACGTTTGTTTCGGCTACGCCTGCGAAGAGCCGACGGGCGATCCCGAGAGATTGCGCGCGCTCGTGTCATCCTGAGCCGCGAAGACGGCGAAGGATCCCCCGCCGACGGGGCGTGAAGCGTTCTTGCGCCGGGGATTCCTCGCCGTCTGCGCGGCTCGGAATGACACGTTATCGACCGGTGACCCGCGCGCGGAACTCGTCGCCGCGCATCACTCTTCGCACAAACTCGATGCGCGTCGTCCGCACGAGATCGAGCTCGCCCGGCTCGCGAGCGAGAAGCACGTGACACGCGTAGCGGACGAACGCCGCGTCATCCATGCAGTCGCTGCCGTAGGCGACGCTCTCGCCGAAGTCTTCGAGATGCAGCTTGCCGTTGCGCAATCGCGGCCACGCGTACTTTGGATCAAAGCCGAGTTGCTCGAGCAGCGGAACGACTTTCGACTCGCGCAGCTCGTCGGGCTTGAAGCGCGTTTTCGAAAATCGCCACGTCGCGTTTTCTTCGAGGAACGGCGGGGACGTGATGCGCATCGGTGCCGCGTAGTGCATACGAAAGTTTTCGAGCGGACTCGCGAGGACGAGCGGATACCTGCACATCCAGTTGCGTACCGAGGTGTCGTCCGACAACCCGGCGGTCACGAGCCATGACGGATGCGCGTTCGCAAAAAGCTGCGCGAGCGGCGCCGTTTCCATCGCGGCGTGCTGCACGTTCGGGATCTTGTACCAGTCGATCATGATCGTCGACCACGGCTCCGCCGTGAGCACGAGATCGCCCGGCCGTGCGTTCACGCGAATCTTCTCGGCGATCAAACGCCAGTTCAACTTCTGCCACGGCTCCGTCCGCGCCGCGTGCCACGTCTGCGTCATGAACAGCGCGACGATGACGAGTGCGATGACGTGAAGTCGTCGCGCGACGAACGCGATGCCCGCCCCGGCAAGCAAGAGATACGCGGGCAGCACCGGCGTGACATAACGAATCGCGTACCAGCGCTTGAACACGACGAGCGCGACGAGCGCGATGACGAGCGGCAGGATCGCCATCCCGATCACGATGATCGCGGTGCGGCGATCGCGCTTCGCCAACGCGACCGCGCCGATGATCGCGAGCGCGAACAGCGCGATCGCCGCGCGCCCGCCGAAGTGCGACGAGAGCGCCGTGACGGAGAAGTTGCGCAGCAGCGAGTCGAAGAACGCGAGATCGAGATGCAGCGGAGCGCTGTTGCCGGCCGGTTGGGCGGCGCCGCGATACAACAACGGAAGCGCGCCGATTGCGAGAACCAGTGGAGCGGCGGCCGCCCTCGGCCGCCGATTCGTCGCGAGAGCTCGGCGGCCGAGGCGGCCGCCGCTCCACTGGTTTGCGACGACAACGACGAGCGCAGCAACCAACACCGGCGCGACCGCCGCCGCCGTGTAAACCATCGCCAGCGCGATCGCGACCACCGGCCACCCGCGCAACAGCGCAACCATCAGCGCCGCGGTCAACATCATCATCAGCGCATACGGCCTCGCCTCGCGGCTGTAGTAAATCGCGAGCGGCGAGATCGCGAGCAGCGCTGCGCCGATGCCGTGATCTTTGGTGTGTTTGCCCGCGAGCCAGAGCAGCGCGACAGCGATCAGGCCGAACAGCGCGGCGGGAAAACGTCCCGCGAATTCACTTGAGCCGAAAGCGCGCATCAAAGCCTGCGACGCATAATAGAGCGGCCCGTTCTCCGGCTCGAATCCCACGAGCCAGCGCCACCACGATTGCGAGAGCGCGGTCGCCGTGACGCGCTGGTGCAGTACTTCATCGAGCCAGTAGCTCGGCTCGCCGAGTCCGTCGAATCGCAGGAACGCCGCGAGCGCAAGCGCACCCGCGAGCCAGAGCACACGCTTCATCAATGCTTTGCCTAGGGCGTCTTCGGAATCACGATCCAATCCGTCCAGACGCGTGCGCTCTCGTTGTTCGACTTGTCGACCGCGACGACTGCGTACTTGAACGCGATGCCGAGCGCCGGATGATCGGTGTACTGCGTCTCCTTGATCTCACCCGCGAACACATTCACGGTCCCGACTTCCTTGCGATTCGCATCATGTCCGGCCGCCTCGGTGCGATACAGGCGATATCCCGCGAGGTCCGTCGCTTCGACCGCGTCCCAGATCAGACGCACGCCGTTCTCTTCGATGAGCGGCGTGATGCTCGCCGGCGCGGGAGGCGGCGCGAAGTCTTTGAACCGCACTTTTGCCGGCTCCGACAATTCGCCCTGCAACAGCGGCGGTCCCGTCGACGCAACCGAGGCGACGCGATACTCGTGATCGCCGTACGGCGGCGTGTCGACGTAGATCGTTCCCTTCGACGGCGCAGTGTTGAGCGGCGGCGTGAGCTCCGTCGGCGCGGTGTCGAGCGGCATGCGATAGATGAAGTAGCCGCTGATCACCGGCGCGCCCTGATTCCCCACCGATTGCGCCGGCTCTTTCCACGTGATCTTCACGCCCTTCTCATCCGCGGTCGCTTTCACGTCCGTCGGCGGCAAACCCACGGGGAGCGGAACGACGATGGCGAGATTCGAGGGCGCGCTGCGCGCGAGCGCGCCTTCGGTGACGACCGCGTACGTGAGACGCACCGGACGTCCGTCCGAGGAGCGAAGCGGCGGCGAGTCGGTAAAGAGCAGACGCGCGCCGGCGGTCGCGCTTCCGAGGTTGGCCTTTTCTATGCTGTCTACTTTGGTAGCGAGCTTGGCAAATTGCGCGGCGGCGATGGTCGGCACTTTCGCAAAGAGCGCAATGGGCAGCGGCTCGGTCGTATCGATGTCGCCCGGGACAATCGACTTCGGATCGCGGCCGCCGGGCACGACCGGAAGATCCTCGACGTAACGAAGCACCGTGATGCGCCGGATGTCCGTCAGGCTCTTGCCGGCGGTCGTCAGCGCCGGATAACTCCAAGTGAGGAGCACTTTGTCGGCACGCTGTGTTACAACCAGGTCGGTGGTCGCCTGCGGGATGACCGGCACCGGCGGCTTCGGATCGCCGCGCTTGCCGCAAGCGCACAACGAGATGACAACCAGCGCCGCCAGAACTTTTCTCAGCTGTTGTTTCAACTAGGGCGGATTCTAAAGGAACAAGCAAGCATGTGCGGAATCATTGGATACGTCGGCACGCGTGACGTCGTGCCGGTTTTGATCGGCGGTTTGAAAAAGCTGGAGTATCGCGGCTACGACTCCGCGGGCATTGCGGTCGTCAACGGCAACGGTGTCGACGTGGTGCGCGCGGAAGGAAAGCTTTCGAATCTCGAGTCGAAGCTCCACGAGAAAACGCTGCACGGCACGTTCGGGATGGGACACACGCGCTGGGCGACGCACGGGAAGCCGAACGAGAACAACGCCCATCCGCATCGCGACTGCACGGGCAACGTCGTCGTCATCCACAACGGCATCATCGAAAACTTTCTCGCGCTCAAGCAGCGACTGAAATCGCAGGGACACGAGTTCAAGAGCGAGACCGACACCGAAGTCGTCGCGCATCTCATCGAGGAGCACCGCAAAGGCGGCGTGCCGTTCGTCGACGCGGTGAAGAAAACGCTCAAGGAACTGGAAGGCCACTACGCGCTGGTAATGATCGCGGCCGACGAGCCGGGAACGATCGTCGCCGCGAAGCACGGACCGCCGCTCGTCGTCGGCCTGGGCGAAGGCGAGAACATCATCGCCTCCGACGTCGCGCCGCTCCTCGCCTACACGCGCAACATCATCTATCTCGAAGACGGCGAGTACGTCGTCGCGGACGACAAGAAGGTCGAGCTGTTCGGCGAGAGCGATCAGAAGATCGAGCGCGAGCCGCGCAGGATCACGTGGGATGCCGTGACCGCCGAGAAAGAAGGCTACCGGCATTACATGCTCAAGGAGATCCACGAGCAGCCGCGCGCCGTGCGCGACACATTCAACGGCCGCATGTTCGAGGAGTCGGGCGAGGTCTTCTTCAACGACCTCCACCTCGACGCGGACGAGTGGGCAAAGTTCAAACGTGTGCACGTCGTCGCCTGCGGCACGTCGTGGCACGCGGGACTCGTCGGCAAGTTCATGATCGAGAACGCCGCGCGCATCCCGGTCGAAGTCGACTACGGCTCCGAGTACCGCTACCGCGATCCGATCATCGACGAGTCGACGCTCGTCATCGGCGTGACGCAGTCGGGCGAGACCGCCGACACGATCGCCGGCATGCAGGAGGCGAAGTCGAAGGGCGCGAAGCTGATCACGATCTGCAACGTGTTGGGCGCAGCCGCGACGCGCATGTCCGACGGCGTGATCTACACGAACGCCGGACCCGAGATCGGCGTCGCGTCGACGAAAGCATTCACCACGCAACTCACGGCGTTCTACCTGCTGTCGCTCTACATCCGCATGCTGCGCGGCGAGGACAAAGACGACCTCCGCTACGCGATGCACGAGATGTCGGTGATCCCGCACAAGATCGAGCATCTCCTGAAGACGCAGGAGAAGCACATCGAGCAGCTCGCCCACAAATATCACCGCGCCCAGGATTTCCTTTTCCTCGGACGCGGCGTCCACTACCCGATCGCACTCGAAGGTGCACTGAAGCTGAAGGAGATCTCGTACATCCACGCCGAGGGCTATCCGGCGGGCGAGATGAAACACGGACCGATCGCGCTCATCGACGAGAACATGCCGGTCGTCGCGATCGCCACGCACACACCGGTCTACGACAAGATCGCCTCGAACCTGCAGGAAGCAAAAGCGCGCGACGGCAAACTGATCGTGATCTGCGACGAAGGCGACGACGAGATGAAGAAGATGGCCGACGACTACATTGAAGTGCCGTGGTCGATCGAGCCATTGCAGCCGATCCTCACCGTCGTGCCGACGCAACTCCTCGCGTACTACATCGCGTTGCGGCGCGGCTGCGATGTGGACCAGCCGCGCAATCTGGCGAAGAGTGTGACGGTGGAATAGCGGAAGTGCCGCGTTAACATTGCGGCACTCCCATGTTTCTCCTCATCCCCATCGGCCGCGATGACGCGGAGATTCGCCGCCATGCCTGGGTGTCGTACGCGATCATCGCGATGAACGTGCTGGCGTTCGCCTTCACGTTTTTCGGCGAGCAGTCGACGACGGCAAGCCAGGTCAATCTCGAGTGGCAGAAGACGCTCGAGTACTACTTCCGGCATCCGTATCTGCAGACGCCGGCGCCGATGACGGATCTCGTGCGCGCCGATGTGATCCGCTACATCGAGTCGAATCGCACGAACGTTGCGGCGCCCGCGGCGGACGTCGCGAAGCGCGAGCAGCGGGAGCTCGAGGCGCTGACCGCGAATGCCGTTGCGATGTACAAGCAGCTGCCGACGATACGCTTCGGCTACGTTCCCGCCGACGGCGGCGTGATGCGGCTCGTGACCTCGATGTTCATTCACGCGGGCCTGCTGCATCTCCTCGGCAATCTGCTGTTCTTCTACCTCTCCGGTCCGTTCGTCGAGGACGTGTTCGGGCGGCCGCTCTTCGGCTTCCTTTACTTCAGCGGCGGAATCGTCGCGTCGCTGACCTATTCACTGCGCCATCCGCAATCGACGATCGCTCTCGTTGGCGCGTCGGGCGCGATCGCGGCGGTGATGGGCGCGTATCTGGTGCGCTTCTTTCACTCCAAAGTCGAGTTCCTGCTGGTCTCGCTCTTTTACCGCACGAAGTTCCTGGCGCCTGCGTTCGTCGTCCTGCCGCTGTGGCTCATGCAGCAAATGTGGGAGCTGCAGACCGAGGCGGGCGGCGGTGGCGTTGCGTTCTCCGCGCACATCGGCGGATTTCTCTACGGAGCCGTTGTCGCGCTGCTGGTGAAGGCCACGTCATTCGAAGAGAAGTACGTGAATCCGGCCGTCGAGAAAGAGACGACGTGGGCGATGGACGAGCGGGTGGTGCGGGCGATGAGCGCGCGCAACCACGAAGACTACGCGACGGCGAAACGCGAGCTCGCGGCGGCGCTGCGCGCCGATCCGCGCAACATCGACGCGCTGCAGACCGCGGCGGACGTCGCGCGGGCGAGCGGTGACGCGGCGATGTACGACGGCGCCGCGACGCGGCTCCTCACGCGCTATCTCGAGGAGAAGCAGGACGATTCCGCCGCGACGCTGATTCACGAAGTGACGTCCGACCCTGCGATCGCATTGCCGAAATTCTTCGCCCGCGCGGCGGCATTCGCCGAGCGTAAGGGCGACCGCGATTGGGCGCTGACGCTGTACGAGCGGACGTTCGCATCCGATCCGGGAGGAATCGGCTCTCTCGTCAAGATCGGCACGCTGCTACGGCTCAAAGGCGACACGCACGGAGCGCGCGCGACCTTCGAAAAAGCGCGCGCTCATCCGGCGTGTACGGCGGAATGGGCCCCCGCGATCGACGCGAAGATCGCGCAGTGCGACGAACGCTAACGCGCGATCCACGCGCCGCCGAGGCAGAGATCGTCCTGATAGAAGACGACGGCCTGTCCCGGTGCGACGGCGCGGAGCTTCTGCGCGAAGGTGACGCGCGAGCGATCGTTGGCGAGCGGAGTGACGGTAGCCGCGACGTCGGCCATGCGCGAGCGGACGCGCGCCTGCACTTCGATCGGGCCGCTCGGCGGCGTGCCGGCGATCCAGTGCACGCGCTCGGCGATCAGCTCGTCCTTCTCCAGCGCGGACGCGGGACCGACGACCACGCGCTTCGTGAACGGATTCACGTCGACGACGTAGGTCCGCTCCGCGCTTCCGCCGATCGAGAGTCCGCGGCGCTGTCCGATCGTGAAGTGGTAGTAGCCGTCGTGCTGCGCGACGACGTTGCCGTCGGTGTCGACGATCTCGCCCGCGCCTTCGCCCGGCGTCAGCGCCGCTTCACGCTCGACGATCTTCGCGTAGCCGTCTTTCTGCGGAACGAAGCAGATCTCGTACGACTCCTTTTTCCGCGCGACGGAGAGTCCCGCCTCCTCGGCGATGTCACGCACCTCCGGCTTCGTCAGCTCGCCGAGGGGGAAGAGCGCCTCCGCGAGTTGCGCCTGCGAGAGCTCGAAGAGAAAGTAGGTCTGGTCTTTCGCGAGATCGCGCGCCTTGCGCAGCTCGAGCGTGCCGTTCGTGCGCGTGATGCGCGCATAGTGGCCGGTAGCGATTTTCTCCGCGCCGATGGCGATCGCCTTCTGATGAAAGAGATCGAACTTCACGTGCGTGTTGCACAGCACGCAGGGACTCGGCGTCGTGCCGCTGAGATAGCCGGCGACGAACGGCTTGATCACTTTGTCGTGGAAGTTCGACTCGAGGTTGAGCGTGAAGTGCGGGATCTCCAGCCGCCATGCGACGCGGCGCGCGTCGGCGAGATCGTCGATCGTGCAGCATCCGCCATACGTGGAGTCGAGCGGAGCGTTGCTGAGATTGTCGTACATCTGCATCGACAGTCCGACCACCTCATGTCCCTGAGACTTGAGGAGATACGCGGCCGTCGAGGAGTCGACGCCGCCGGACATCGCGACTGCAACCTTCACGTTGCCTTGCTCAACGACCTTCTTGATGCATAATTCCCCCGGTAGTGGATGCAACCAATCACAACGTCGTGCTCGTCGTAGACGATGATCCCAACATCCGGCGGATGATCTGCGCAGCGCTGAAGCGGGATGGCTACGCGTTTCTCGAGGCGCCGAACGGACGGGACGCGCTCGACCTGATGCGCAACGAGCACCCCGACGTCGTGGTGCTCGACCTGATGATGCCGGTCCTCTCCGGATGGGACGTATTACGCGAGCGGATGAGCGACGCGGTGCTGCGCCGCATCCCGGTGATCATCGTCAGCGCGAATCGCGACCCCGAAGTGGCCCACGCGGTGAGCCAGGGCATCTGCGCGTTCCTGCCAAAGCCGTTCGACATCGGCGCGCTGTCCGCGCTGGTACGCAGCTGCATGCCGCCGCCCGCGCCGTTTGGCACGGTGTCGGAGGTTCCGTCGGCTCCGGCGCGCTGATTGCGGTTGCGCAGTTACGCGGTCGCGCAGTTACGCGGCGCGACACAGAACATTCGCCGCGAAACTGAGTAACCGCGCAACTGCGCAAGCGTCACCCTAAATCCTGCGCGTCCAGCACCGCGATCGCGGCCATGTTGACGATGTCGTTGACGTCGACGCCGCGCTGCAGCACGTGCACCGGCTTCGAGAGTCCCTGCAGGATCGGGCCGATGACTTCGGCGCCGCCGAGGCGCCACATGAGTTTGTAGGCGGCATTCGCGGCGTCGAGATTGGGGAAAATGAGCACGTTCGCATCTCCCTGGAGCGCGCTCCACGGATAGTCGCTCGACGCGATCTCGGGCACGACCGCGGTGTCGGCCTGCATCTCGCCTTCGACGATGAGGTCGGGCCGGCGCAACTTGAGAATCTGCACGGCGTCGCGCACTTTTTCGGCGAGCGGATGTTTCGTCGAGCCGAAATTCGAGAACGAGATGAAGGCGATGCGCGGCTCGATGTTGAAGCGTCGCGCGGTCTCCGCGGTTTGCTCCGCGATCTCGGCGAGCGTCTGGCTGTCGGGATCGATGTTCACGGTCGTGTCGGCGAAGATCATCGTACGGTTCTTGAACATCAGCAGATACGCGCCGGATGCGTGGCGCACGCCGGGACGCGTCTGCAGGATCTGCAGCGCGGGACGGATCGTCGCGGGGTAGTACGCACGCAGGCCCGCGATCACGCCGTCGGCGTCGCCGGCTTCGAGCATCATCATCGCGAAGTAGTTGCGGCTGTTGAGAATCTTCTGCGCGTCGAGGAGCGTCACGCCGTGGCGCTTGCGCAGCTCGTGCAATCGCTCCGCATACTGCGGCGCTTTGTCGCAGGAGTTGATGTCGATGATCGTGACCTTCGACTCTTCGATGTTGTACTTCTCGATCAGCGACACGACGTCGTCGCGGCGCACGAGCAGGATCGGATGCGCGAGCTTCTCGTCGATGAGGATCTTCGCCGCGCGCCAGATCTTTTCCTGCTCGCCTTCCGGGAACACGATCCGCTTCGGCGCCTGACGCGCGCGTCCGTAGATGTCGTGCATGAGACCGCGCGAGCGGCCCAACATGTTCTCGAGCCGCCGCCGGTACGCGTTGTAGTCCTCGATCGGCTGCTGCGCGACGCCCGTCTCCGCGGCCGCGCGCGCGACCGCGACCGGCACGTTGAGCAACACGCGATAATCGAACGGCTTCGGGATCAGATACTCACGCCCGAACGTGATGCGGTTCTGCGAGTACGCGCGCAACACGGAGTCGGGCACGTCTTCTTTCGCGAGATCGGCCAGAGCGCGCGACGCGGCGAGCTTCATCTCGTCGTTGATCGTCGTCGCACGGCAGTCGAGCGCGCCGCGGAAGATGAAGGGAAATCCGAGGACGTTGTTGACCTGGTTCGGGTAATCGCTGCGGCCCGTGGCCATGATGATATCGGGACGCGCGGCGGTCGCCTCGGTGTAGCCGATCTCCGGATCGGGATTCGCCATCGCGAACACGATCGGGTTCTTCGCCATCGCGCGGATCATGTCCTGCGTGACGATGCCGCCGACGGACAGTCCGACGAACACGTCGGCGCCTTTGAACGCATCGGCGAGCGTGCGCGCTTTCGTGTCCGCCGCGAACTCTTCTTTGTACGGCGTCATGTCCTCGGCGCGCCCCTTCCAGATCACGCCGTGGCGATCGGTGAGGATCGCGTTTTCTTTTTTCAGGCCTAGCCTGATGTAGAGCCGCAGGCACGCCATCGCCGCCGCGCCCGCGCCGGAGATGACGAGTTTTACTTTCCCGATTTTCTTGTTCGCGACTTCGAGCGCGTTGATCAGCGCGGCGGCGGAGATGATCGCCGTTCCATGCTGGTCGTCATGAAACACCGGGATCTTCATTTCTTTTTTCAGCCGCTCTTCGATCTCGAAGCATTCCGGCGCGGCGATGTCTTCGAGGTTGATGCCGCCAAACGTCGGCTCCAGCAGTTTCACGCAGCGAATGAACTCCTCGGTGTCGCGCGTATCGAGCTCGAGATCGAACACGTCGATATCGGCGAAGCGCTTGAAGAGAACGCCTTTCCCTTCCATCACCGGCTTGCCGGCAGCGGCGCCGATGTTGCCCAGGCCCAGGACCGCGGTGCCGTTGGTGATGACCGCGACGAGATTGCCTTTCGCGGTGTATTTGTAGACGTCGGACGGCTCGGCGGCAATGGCGAGGCACGGCTTGGCGACGCCGGGCGTGTAAGCGAGCGAGAGATCGCGCTGCGTCGCCGTCGGCTTCGACGGAATGACCTCGATCTTCCCCGGCCGCCCGCCGGAGTGGTACTCCAGCGCCTCGTCGCTGTCGTTGGCCATGCTCTCTCCTCCTGAGTGGAGCGGCGCCCGCCCTCGGGCGCCGGAGCGTTTCGGCGGCCGAGGGCGGACGCCGCTCCACAGGCGCGGAGTCTATATGAAGGCGTTGTTTGCAGCTGCGCTGATGGCAGATAGCGGCTTCGCTGATGGCGGATGGCAGATGGCGGATGGCAGATGGCGGATGGCGGATGGCGGATGGCGGATGGCAGTAGACGCCATCTGGCGAAGCCGCTATCCTGCCGTCAGCGCAGCCGCAAACGGCGAAGCGAATCAGAACCGCACGCCGAACGACGCCGTGAGGAAGCTGTTGTCGCTCGAGGCGATCGTGTACTTCAGCTGCGTGTAGAAGATTCGCGGCGCCTGGCGGACGGCGAGACCGCCGATGACGTTCACGCCGGCATCGAGATCGCCTCCATCGGGATTCACGAACGCGGCGCCCGCACCGATCCAGTACGCGGTGTCGCGGCTGAGGCTGATGTCGTAGTGAAAATCGGCGTTCGTCGAAATGAGCCTGCGCGACAGCTCGATGTTGGGATTGAAGTAGAAGCCGTTGCCGAGGGGGAGGACGACGTCGCCGCCGACCATTCCGCTTCCGTCGGTCACGCCGACGTGCATGCCCCATTTCATCTGCGCGAACGACGGCAGCGCGAACAGCAGAGAAAGAAAAACGGGCATGAATCGCTTCATGCCCGTCGATTATGCCGCGCGGTGCGGTGAACGTGTCGTTACGAAGCCTTGCGCTTGCGCGCGGGCGTCTCACTGCGCTGCGGCTCGATGCGCGCGGGCGCGGCGGTCGTTGTCTTCGAGGTCCAGCGATCGAACGCCAGCGCGACGGCCGGCACGATCATCAGCGTCGAGTACGTTCCGGAGATGACGCCGATCATCAGGATCCAGGCGAAGCCGCGGATCACGTCGCCGCCGAAGGCGATCAGTGCGACGAGAACGAGGAACACGGAGCCGCTGGTGAGGATCGTTCGCGACAGCGTCTGGTTGATGGCGAGGTCGAGGTGCTCGGCCAGCGACAGGCCCTTCTTGATCTTGCGCCTGTTCTCGCGCACGCGGTCGTACATGACGACCGTGTCGTTGATCGAGTAGCCGACGATCGTGAGCAAGGCCGCGACGATGTTCAGCGAGAACTCGAGCTTCATGATCAACATGAACGCCAGCGAGATCGCGACGTCGTGCACGATGCAGGCGACCGCGCCCATGCCGAACGTGAAGTCGCGGAAGCGGAACCAGATGTAGAGGCCCATCGCCAGCGAGGAGAGGATGATCGCGAAAAGCGCTTTGCGCTGCAGCTCGGCGCCGACCTGCGGTCCGACGTTTTCCTGGCTGAGCGGATTGAAGCGTCCGAGGTACGTCTTCTCGTTGAGAAGGCGCGCGGCGTTCGCCGACACGCCCTCGGTGCTCGTCACCTGCTGCATGCTGGTGAAGATGCCGACCTTCGAGCGCTGATCGATGATCTTCTTCGAGAGATCGTCGTAGTGCTGGATCGCCTGCGGGTTCGTGCCGCGATTGTCGGGATCATTCTGCTTGAGCAGCGACGCCAGCTTGTCACGGCCGTCGTAGTTGAGATCGTGCTTACCGGTCTGGCCGGGATTGAGCCTCTCGTGCAGCTGCCCGACGACCTGGCCGGCGTAATCGCTCTCTCGCTTCTGTTCCGGAAGGCGGATGTAGATGTTGCGCTCTTCCGCCTTGCCATACTGCTGGATCGTCGCATCGGGAAGATCGCGGCGCAGCTCGGTGAGAGGAACCGCGTCTCGGAACTTGAGCGTGATCGCTGCGCCGCCGGCGAAGTCGATGCCCCAGTTGATGCCGTTGGCGAAGTAGGCGGCGATGCCCGCGATGACGAAGATCATCGAGATGGCGATGCCCTTCCAGCGGTGCTTGACGAACTTGTAATCGGGATTGACGAAAATCTGCATGGTGGTCTCCTCGCCCGCTTAGATGCTGAGCTCCTTCGGGCGATCGGTCGGCTTGTAGACGATGTCGAAAATCATTCGCGATACGAAAAACGCGGTGAACACCGACGCGCCGAGACCGATCAGCAGCGTGACGGCGAATCCTTTGATCGGGCCGGTGCCGAACTGAAACAGGAACAGCGCCGAGATGATCGTGGTGAGGTGCGTATCGATGATCGTGGCGAACGCGCGGGAGAAGCCCTGCTCGATCGCCGCGCGCACGGTTTTCTTCTCGCGCAGCTCTTCGCGGATGCGCTCGAATACCAGTACGTTCGTGTCGACGGCCATCCCCAGCGTGAGGATGATGCCGGCGAGGCCGGGCAGCGTGAGCGTGGCGTGGAAGTACGCCATCATGCCGAGCAGGATGACGAGGTTCAGGAGGAGCGCGACGACAGCGTTGATGCCGGCGCCCTTGTAGTACACGATCAGCGCCGCGACAAGGATCAGGAATCCGATCACCGACGCGGTCACGCCTTGGCGAATGGAGTCGCGTCCGAGCGACGGACCGACCGTACGCTCTTCGAGCTGCGTGAGCGACGCCGGAAGCGATCCGCTGCGCAGCACGAGCGAGAGGTCGTTGGCCTGCTGCGTCGTGAAGCTGCCTTCGATGACGCCCTCGCCGGTGATCTCACTCTTGATGACCGGATACGAGACGACTTTGTTGTCGAGGACGATCGCCATGTAGCGGCCGATGTTGTTTTTCGTCAACGCGGCGAACTTCGGCGTTCCGTCCGGCGTGAACGAGAACCCGATGACCGGCTCGCCGACGCGGCCCTTCTGCACGCGCGCGTTCTTGAGATCGCGTCCGCTGACCGGCACATTCTTCTGGACCGCGACATACTTGACGCCGACAACGCGTCCCATGTCATCTTCCTCGTTCGCGGGGAGAATGTCGGTCGCCGCGCGCTGTGCGGGCGTGAGCGAGTCGAACACCGCCTGCGCCGTCGACGCGCTGTTGCCTTCGACGAGGCGGAACTGCAGCTGCGCGGTCGTCTTGATGATGTCCTTCACGCGCGCCGGGTCGTCGACGCCCGGGAGCTGGATGACGATACGGTCGTTCGATTCCGGAACGATGATCGGCTCCGTGACGCCCAGCGCGTTGACGCGGCGATCGATCGCCTCGACGGCCTGCGTCACCGTGTCGCGCTGGAGCTGCGACTGCGCCTGCGGCTTCATGTGGAAGCGGAGGCCGTCGCTGATCGGCGTGATCTCGAACGCCGGGAGGAAGTCTCTGGCAATGCGCTCGTAGTTCGACGTCGGAACGCCCGCGGGCGGATTGGCGACGAACGTCAGGTCGTCGATGCGGCGAACGGACGGCACCGGCAGGTTCTGCGCCTGTGCCTGCGTGCGCAGCGAGTTCATGCCCTGATCGGTCTCGAGGCGCACGGCCTCGTTGACGTTCACGCGCATCACCAGATGCACGCCGCCTTTGAGGTCGAGTCCGCGCTTGATCGGCTCGGGATTGCTCGACGTCGGAATGATGGCGATGGTGAAGATCGCCAGCACGCCGAGGATCAACACGATTTTCCAAATGACATTGCGATTCAAAGGATTCCTCCGGAACGAAACCGCCGCACTACGACTCCGTTTCTTCCGTAACGACACCGGAGACGGCGGAGCGCGCGACCTTGACTTTGATGTTTTCGGCGATCTTCAGATAAACGACTTCGGCCTCAACACCCTGAATCGTCCCGTAAATCCCGCCGGTGGTGAGAACCCGGTCGCCTTTCTTCAGCGAACCGAGCATTTCCTGCTGCTTCTTGCGCTGCTTGTTGGCGGGCGCGATCACCAGGAAATAGAAAACGGCGCCGATCGCCAGGATCGGCAGAAATTGGAACAGAGCGCCGGTGGCGCCGCCCGTGGCTTGAAGCAGAGCTATCGCATTCATGTTTTTTCTTCTTGTCGGAGCCGCGACAGGAACCCTTCGCGGTACGCGGCGAACGAGTTGAGCGCAATAGCCTGCCGGATCGCACGCATCAAGTCAAGGTAGAAGGAAACGTTGTGAATGGTGTTGTAGACCAGCGCGGCGATCTCGTCGTTCATGAAGAGGTGCCGCAAATAGGCGCGCGAAACGGTCGTGCAGGTGACGCACGAGCATTCCGGATCGAGCGGTCCATCGTCGGCCGCGTACTTTGCGTTCTTGATTTGAATCTTGCCGGAGCTGGTGAAGAGCGTGCCGTTGCGCGCGTTCCGCGTCGGCATCACGCAGTCGAACATGTCGATGCCCGCCGCGACGCCGTTGACGAGATCTTCCGGCGTGCCGACGCCCATCAGATATCGCGGTTTGTCCGACGGCAGCAGCGGCGCCGTGTAGTCGACGACTTCGAACATCTCCTCTTTCGGCTCGCCGACCGAAACGCCGCCGATCGCAACGCCGTCGAAGTCCATCGCCGCGATCTCTTCGACGCTGCGCTTGCGCAGGTCGAGATGCACGCCGCCCTGCACGATGCCGAAGAGCGATGACGTCGTGCGCGCCGCGAGCGATCGCTTCGCCCACCGATGCGTCAGCTGCATCGACTTCTCCACTTCCGCGTGCGAGATGCCGTACGCGGGACACTCGTCGAACGCCATCGCGATATCGACGCCCATGCGCGTTTGGATCTGGACGGAAGTCTCCGGACTCAGAAAATACGGCGAGCCGTCGATGTGGCTGCGGAACTCGACGCCTTCCTCGCGAATCTTCCGAATCGCCGCGAGCGAGAAAAGCTGGAAGCCGCCGGAGTCCGTGAGCACCGCCCGATCCCACCCCATGAATTTGTGGATGCCGCCGAGCTGCTCGACGAGGTCGACGCCCGGGCGGAGCATGAGGTGGTAGGTGTTGGAGAGAATGATACGGGGACCAGTGCTGGGTGCCGGGTGCTGGGTGCTGCGTGCGTCAGAGCCGAGTTGCTTGAGTTGCTCGGTCGTAAGACTCTTGACCGAGGCATGCGTTCCGACAGGCATGAATACGGGCGTTTCGATGATCCCGTGTGGCGTCTCGACTTCGCCGAGCCGCGCAGATCCGTCGGTCTCGAGCAGCCTGAAGCCGAGACGCGAAGCGTGACTCAGCACGCAGCACCCGGCACGCAGCACCTCGTCCGGATCACTGCACTTTCATCTGCTCCACCTTCACGTTGGCGGGAAGGTGCAGCGCGAAGCGGCTCTGCGGCACGGGCTCGTTGATCTTGATGTTCGTGAACTCGTAGCGCGTGATGTCGCCGTCGCCTTCGACGTACTCGATCTTCGACGTGAGGTACGTCGTCTTGTCGATCCACAGCTTGATGCGGCGCACGCGCTTTGACACGGCGCGGTTCTTGGGCGTGAGATCGAGCAGGTACGTCGGCTTCGACTTCGAGTCGGTGAAGGTGAAGTCGAAGTAGCGCGCGAGCTCGTCGATCGCTCCGGAGGCGCCCATGTATTTGAAGATGCGGTCTTCGAAGCGCTTGACGTCGATGCGCTCCGCTTTGCCGAGGTCCTGGTAGTACGTCGTCAGCACTCCGCCGGCGATCACCATCTGCACGCGCTTCGGCGCGTCGTACGTCCAGAGCACGCTGTTCGGCTTCGAATAGACGAACTGGCCGGTCGAGACTTCCGGCTTCGACATCAGCGCGAGCTCTTTTTCCTGCTTGAAGTCGGCCTGTAGCGTGTTCGTGTTTTTCTGCTGCTCCTGCACCTTCTTGATGACAGCCTGGAGCGACGCATTGGAGGCCGCGAACGCCGGCGCGGCGATCGCAAAGATGCCGAACGCTGCTGCCGCGAGCGAGTCACGTTTGAACATGCGCTGCCCAACCGCTGCAAAGATCATGAAAATTTCCCGTGTATACTGAGATATCGGCCGAGGTTATTGACAATGAGAAGAACATTGCTCGGGCTCGCATTGACGCTGATCGCTCTTCCCTCGATCGCGGCCATCCAGTACGACTACACCCAGAAAAGCGTTACCGAAGACGCCGTCGTCCCAACGACCGATCTCGTGGCGCGCGCAACCGTGGACGGCACGAGGACGCGTGTCGAATTCATCGGCGGCAATCTCTATCCGCCCGGCACGTACGTCATCAGCAACGACGGCTCGCACCTCGTCTTCGTCGACCCGGGGAAGCGGTGGTACACCGAGTTCAACGCCGCGGGCGCGGTCTCGGCGATCGGCGCGAACAACATCAAGATCGACAATATCCGCTCCGACACGAAAGACCTCGGCGACGGCCCGCTGATCGCCAATACGCCGACGCATCACTATCAGCTCACCGTCGACTACGAGGTCACGCTCACCATGCGCCAGATCCCGCTCAAGCAGAGCGTGCACACCGTGATCGACAACTGGATGACGACCAAGTACGGCGACCTCACGCCCAACGAATTCGCCAGCGGCATGAGCACCGGCAACACCGAAGTCGATCGCCTCCTCGATCTCGAGACGACGAAGGCCGTCGGCTTCCCGCTGCGGCAAACCGTTACCATCCGCCTCACGCCCATCTCCTCCGCGGTCAACTCGCAGTTGCGAATGAGCCAGCGCACCGTCATTCGCGAGATGCAGGTGAGCGCGATCCGCGAGCTCGAGCCGAAGGCAACCGACTTCGCGATCCCCGCCGGCTTCACCCGGGCCGACGTCGGCGAGCGCCCGAAGACGCAGACGCAGGTCCTCACGTTCGACGGAAAATAGGCCTTCCAGCCGCCCGGCCTCCCAAGGCTCCCAGGTTCCAGGAGGCCGGGAAGCTAGGAGACTCGGCGGCTCGTCTGCTACCATCGCCCGCGTCGGCAGTACCTAGTCCCCGGTTCACCTTTCGATTTACTGATGAAGACACGTCGCGCCTTGGGCGAGCGTCTGGGTGGGGTGGTGAAGCGGCCGCGGGCTTACCTCGCGCTTGCGCTTCCCCTCGCCGTTCCGATCATCCTCGCCGCCGTTCGGTCGCAACCCGACTTCGGCGCGCCGATGATTCTCGCCTCGCCGCTCGTTCGCTACGACGCTCTGGCGCGTCCCGCGCAGGCCGATCTTCCCGAACACTCGCTGCTGCTCACGATCGAAAAAGACGACACGCTCGATGCCGTCCTCGTCGCCGGCGGCTTGTCGCGCGGCGACAGCGCGCTCCTCACGCGCGAGCTCGCGAAGTCGATCGATGTGCGGCGCCTCCGTCCCGGTCACTTGCTTCGCTTCCACTACGACAATCTCGGCAGCGTCGACGCCGTGCAGATGAAAGTCATCGGCTGGGGCGATATCGGCGCAGTGCGCGACGGCGCAGCGTTCGACATCACCGCGACGCCGGCCGCGCAGCGCAGCGTCGAGACGGCGATCTCCGCGACGATCAACAGCTCGCTCTACGAAGCGATGCGCGAGCGCGGCGAAGGTCCGCAGCTCGTGCAGCAGCTCGTCGACGTCTTCCAGTGGGACGTCGATTTCTTCGAGCTGCAAAAAGGCGACTCCTTCAGCGTCGTCACGTCGAAGCACTTCTCCGGCAACGATCTCACCGGCTACGGACCGGTCACCGCCGCGCGCTTCACACACAAAGGCGTCACCTACGAAGCGTTCCGTGGGCAGCTCGGCTACTACGGGCGCAACGGCGCTCCGCTGCGCAAGCAGTTCCTCAAAGCGCCGCTCAAGTTCACGCGCATCACCTCCGGCTTCTCGCAGAGCCGCTTTCACCCGGTGCTCAAATACTTCCGCCCGCATCATGGCGTCGACTACGGCGCGCCGATCGGCACGCCGGTGATGACGACCGCGGACGGCGTCGTCGTCGAGGCGCGCTACAGCGCCGGCGAAGGCAACTTCATCCGCGTCCGCCACTCCTCGCGCGTCGAAACCTATTACCTCCACCTCTCGCGCTTCGCGAAAGGGATTGCGCGCGGCGCGAAAGTGAAGCAGGGTGACGTCATCGGATACGTGGGCATGACCGGACTGGCCACGGGACCGCATCTCGACTATCGCGTGACCGAGGACGGCAATTGGCTCAATCCCCTCAAGCTCAAATCCATCACACCCGATCCGCTGCGCGGCGAGTCACTCCGGCAGTTCCTAGCCGAGGTCGAGCGTCATGGCAGGCAGCTCTCCATCGCGCCGAACGTGGTTGCATCCGACGCAATACAACCGCGCGCGCTTTTCTGACAGAATCTCCCTCCGGAAACCCACATGAATAAGGTCATCGTCCGCGCGCCGGTGCGCGCAGATCTCGCCGGCGGTACTCTCGATCTCTGGCCCATTTACCTCTTCCACCCCGGCTCGCGCACGGTCAACGTCGCGATCTCGTACTACGCCGAATCCGAAGTCACGGAAACGGGCAACGGCGCGATCGAGATTCATCTCACCGATCAGCAATATCGCCAGCGCTACGAGTCGATGCAGGAGATGTCGTCCGATCCGAAGGCGGCGCTGCTGCATCGCGCGATCGAGCACTTCAAGCTCACCGGCCTGCAGATCACGACGCGCACCGACGCCCCGCGCGGCTCCGGCCTCGGCGGTTCGTCCGCGCTCGCGATCACACTCGTCCGCGCGCTGTCCCAGGTCGCGGGACACCCTCTCGAAGGCGAAGACCTGATCTTCCTCGTCCGCGATCTCGAGACCCGTCTCCTCGGCGTCCCCGCCGGCATTCAGGATTACTACCCGCCCGTCTTCGGCGGACTCGGCTCGCTGCATCTCAATCCCGGAAAACCGGCGCGCCATGCGCTGCAAACGTCGGTGTCCGAGCTCGCATCACACATGGTCCTGCATCACACCGGCGTCGCGCATTTCTCTGGGACGAACAACTGGCAGCTGTACAAGCGTCAGATCGAGAAAAAGAAAAAGGTGATGAAAGGCTTCGAGCGCATCGCCGAGACCTCGATCGAGATGGAACGCGCGCTCGACGCGGGCAACTTCGCAGCCGCGGGCGCCGCGCTGCGCAAAGAGTGGGAAGAGCGAAAGGCGCTGATCGAAGGCATCTCGACGCCGGAGATCGACGCCGCGATCGACGCCGCGCGCGCGGCGGGAGCGTGGGGTGGAAAAGTGTGCGGGGCGGGCGGAGGCGGATGCGTCGTGTTCCTGCTGCCCCCGGACAAACGCGCGGAGGTCGTGCGCGCGCTGTCGACCGTGCCGGGACGCGTGCTCGACGTGGCACCGGTCGCACACGGAATGACCGTGAATCAGGATCGCGACGCGCACGCAGCGCCGCCGACACGCAGCCGCAGCGCGCGTCGCGACGCAACGTCGATCGAACAGCTCTACGTCTACGGCGGCTTCGGCAACTATCGACCGTTCGTCCTCGCCGAAGGAATCGTCACGCTGTCCGAAGGACGCAGCGGATTGAGACACGCCGTCGCGCGCACCTACATTGCGCCGATGTCCTCGCACGACGGGCACGTGTTGTGGGAGCAGGCATCACAGATCAATGCCGAAGCGCTCAACATCGCCGCCGTTCCCGAGCCGCATCGCAAACTCGAGTCGGCGATCACACCCGAGGCGCTCGTGCAGAACGCATCGCAGTCCGAAGAAGGATTCACCACGCTGCTCGAAGAGAGCGAGCGGATGCACATCTTTCACAACCCGTCATTCGGCTTCTACTCCGACGCCAATGAGACGCGCGCGTCGTTCCTCGAGCGCTGCATGGAAGAAGCGAACCGCCAGCTCGAAGACCAGCAGGAGCGATTGGAGAGCACGTTCCGCCGGCGCTTCGACCAGCTCCGCGAACGCTCCCAACGTGAACAGCGCGAGATCGACTCCAAAGAAGAAGAAAGCGGAATCCGCGAGAGCAACCAGGAAGTGAACGTCGCCTGGGGCCAGGCCCTCTACAACATCACCAGCGGCCGCCCCGCCGCCGTCGCGGATGAAAAGGTGAGCGTGCGCGAGATCGACTACCTCGAAAACATCGCCCAGATCCAGCGCGCATGGGACAAAGAGCTCGAAGCCCTCCGCGACGAACTGACGGGAAAAGCGCAGGAAATCGAAGAGCTCACCATCGTCCCGGCGAGAAAAAACATCGAGGTCACCCGCTACCTCATCCTCTGGGCCGCCAACGTCCCGTAGGAATTTTCAACGCGCCGCGCGTGATACGATCGCCCGGAGTCGGGCAGTAGCGCAGCCTGGTAGCGTACCTGAATGGGGTTCAGGTGGTCGGGGGTTCAAATCCCCCCTGCCCGACCAAAACCTACCCCAATTCCACCAACAACTTAGGCGAACAGGCCAAATCTCGGGAAAAGCCGAAAACTGCTCGCGAGCCTAGTTGCCTAGTGCGGCGGTGTGGCTGAACGCGCGCGCCGCTCGCCATGTTATCTCCTCACCGTTACGGAAGACGCACGCGACTTCTCTGCTCAACAGAGATGTCGTGCCACGTTTTGGTCGAATCCTCGGTCACGACGTGCGGCATCTGCAGCGTCGAGCGCGCATGCTGCGCCGCGAGTATTTTCAACGCGTCGTCGGCGGATGCTGCGCGCAGCTTTGGCTCGATCAGTTTGAACTCCTCATATGTCAGACCTTCAATGTGCTCCTCGACAAAATCGCGCGGTATCTTTAGGTCGTTCAACAGGTGATCACGGGTTGCCGTCCAGTGCGCGAGTTTGGCTTCGGCCGTCGGCGGCATGATCTGAAGGATCAAATCGAACCTGCCAGGGCGGCTAATCGCAATATCGAACGTTTCAATGTGATTCGTTGCAATAATGAAGACGATCCTGCGTCGCTTACGGATCGTCGCAAGTTTGGGTAGCATCGCCGTAGTGAGGAATCGTGACAGCACCTCAGAGGACACGCCACGCTCCCGTACCAGTTCATCAAATTCATCGAGCAGAACGACGATCTCCTCCGCGACTGAGAGCATTCCGAAGAGCTTGTTTGCCTCCGTTTGCACCAGATCGAGTCCGTTCCGCACGATGTGAGAAGGATCGACGGTGAGGCGCGGCCAGCCGATATATTTCGCGATTTTGTCTGACAACTCCGTTTTCGAGGTGCCCGGGGGACCAAAAAAGATCGCGGAGGTAGCGACCGTTTCGGGGATTTGACCGCCCGAGCGAACCTCACGGACATGGTCCGCGAGCGGTCGCACGAAACTGTCGAAGACCGTACCTTTCAGGGGTAGCGCTGTCTTGTCGTCAGTCCAAACTTTTCCGTCGAGGAAATCAGGAGCAAACGTCGCTGGATCTAGCGATGGCTCGGTCGGCGGCGCGTAGACAATATCTAAGTATTCGAAGATGTTCTTACGGATAGCCTCCGCAAGCAGTCGATCTAATGCGTGCGCAAAGTGAAAGACAGAAGCTGTGGACCATGATTCAGGTCCAGCGAGTTGCGGGTGGTGGCCAGACGACCAACCGTTGGAGTGCTGGTCAAGTCGGAAAGCTATGCGTGGCAACTCATCCGCCGATCGACGTAGATGACCGAGGAAAGGCAAAAGCCGCTCCGGTTCACGTCGCTCCTGGAATGTCTGCAGAAGTTGCACGAGCATCTCGTATTCGTAGCAGTACGCACTTCCTATTCCGGGATAGTGAAACAGCGGTTGGCTACGTGGCCATGAGCCGTCCTTCAGCTGCTTCGCAAAGAGCGCTTCGAGCGCTACTCGAATGAGCCGTGCATCGTCAGGTGTCATTGCCGGCGCATCAGTGAGCTTCGCTACCAGCATCGTGGCGTAGGCGAGCTGGAAAATGTCGGACGCGGCGCTTTCAGCAGCAAGGAGCGTGATTTGGTTTGCGATCTCGTATCTGGCCCATTTTCGGACGCGCTCTCGAGTGGGGTCCTCTAACGCGCCCCGCTTGGCAAGTGTTCGAACCACCAACTGCGTGACGTACGCTGTTGCCGGATACCCCTGAATCGAGGCACTCCCGTCGGCCACACCCTTCTGTAAAATGTCAGTTGCTGCCGCGACCTTAGTGGCGCAGGTCGCATCTGCTTCGATCGTGTTCGGTGGAAGAGTCGTTCCGAGATCCGTGACGCATTCGAGGACAAACGCTGTCGTGAAGACGTTGTCCAGCGGCAATTCTGAACTCTTCCAATCCGACGTGAGAAGCAACCTCGCGAGTTCGAATGCGGTGCCCGCCCACGGTGGCGGGCTGGATGTCGGATGATCCCACCTGCGAGTCGCGAGCAGCGAGCCGACACACGTTGCGGTGCTGGCTTTCGACAACTTCTTCTTGTTGAGCTTGTGAGCAAAGCCCTTGACGGAAGCGTCGTAGTACTTCGAGAGTGACGCCACTTGCATGTCCCGAATCGCGACGAGCACGCGCCGGAGGCGCTCAAGGTCGGGAAATCCGAGCTCGTTCGGTGTCACAGCGTCTGGTCGCCCAGCAATTCACGCACGCGCGACCGATCGCGGTTGACGGCAGTCGCCGCCGCGTCGTCAATTTTCGATGCCGGGTTGAGAAGCAATGACCGCATCCGCTCGAGCACGTCATGCGCTTCTCCGATTGATGCGAGTGGATCGACGAGGAAGCCCGGAAGGGCGCGGTGCTCTTGAATGGTCGCCGAATCCATGATGGCGGCACGAACGTGCGGCACTTGCCGAACGTACTGTCGGAGTGTCAGATCCGACGGAAGCGTCGTGCTGTAGACAGCGACGCCCCGCGCGACGGCGTAACCGACCTCCATCGAGGCTGACTGCCCAACGTATCCATCCGGCGTCACCAACCAAAGAAACGCAGATGCCGTGATGCTCTCCAAATGTCGATCTTGAACAAGCCGAACGGATCGCGTCTTGTCGCTCGCGACGAAGAAGAAGTCATGATGTGCGGCTACGATGCGTGGATCCGCCGGCGAGAGCACATGGACACCGAGATCGGTGAGCTGTGCGACGGCCTCGGCGATTGCAGGCATGTGCCGGTGGAAACTTCCTGAAACGGTCGCAAGTATCATCGGCGTGGTCATACACTTTCCTTCTCGGGACGGAGGACGTGGAGCTTGGATCCGGTCGCGGTCTCTGCCGCGATCTCCGCTAAGATTTTGTGCTTGGCTGCGGCGAAGCGTTGGTTGAGCTGCCGATCCTTTTTCAGCTCTTCTTTGATGTACGTGTCGATAGCTAGGCGCATGATGGTCACGCGAGGTGCGCCGCGGTTCGCGTGGCAGAATGCGTCCAGATCAACGCTGAGTTCAGGCTCGACGACCAGCTTGTATGTGTTCGTTCGACCAGGATTAGAATGACGCGGCACGGTATCTCCTCTTATGCCTGAATATATATTCAGGTATACCAAGATGCAAGGTGAATGGCTAAAAGAGCGAAGACGCAACATGTCGCGGCAACTGGTCGGCACGGCGAAGCGTCCGAACGCCACGGATGAGAATACGCCTCGTCGCGGCATCGATGCTGGGCGACGACATCCATGTCGCCGCAAGCCCTAGAACCCAATCGGGGCGCGTCTTGCTCGCATCGTTGAGCCAGTTTGCTACAGCGTTCTGGACATACTTCGACCTGTCCGCCTTCGTAGCGTCGAGAAGTTCACGAGCCTGCTCTGGTTCGGCCTTCAGCGAACGCAAGTGTTCGCCCCAGACGCTTCGCGGCCGCGTGACCTCGATCGCGAATCGACGTACGTTCGGATCGCGATCGACCGTGAGAGGTCGAAGTTGCGCGAGTGCTTCCAAAACCTCCTTTGCCACGTACGGTCGGAACGTCATCCATGCGACTTCGCGAACACTCATGTTCCGATCCGCTGCGAATGTATGCGTGAGTTGCAATCGCTCGTGAAGCGACAGCGATGTATCAGCCATGAGCGCGTAGGCTGCCCACTGCCGAACCACATCAGAATCATGGCCAGCGACGCGTCGGAAAAGCGTCGTCCCAGGTGCCACACCGGTCGAACGCAGGTATAGCCCGATACGTGCGAGCCGCTTCGTGACACCGACACCGCGGAACGCTTCCGATGTGATCTCGTCTGGGATAGGTGATCGGAGGCGTAACTGAGGGGCGGTGGCGACAAGGAGCGCACCCATATCGACGCTCAACCACTCGAGGAGGTGAGCTGTCTCGGCGATCCCGCCGTTCAGCTGTTTTCGCCGCGCGGCGGGAACGGTCGCGAGTGTCAGGCGAGGCACATTCGAGAGGTTATCATTGGGGTTACTCCACCTACCAGCGTGAGCGTCGATCGATGAGTACAGGCGAGCCTGATCGCATCGCTGGATGAGCCATCTCGGGTGCGCCGCGTCTCAGGGCACGGAGAGTGCACCGCGCCGCTGAGCGCATTTCCGAGGGGTCATCACGGGGCCGTTTTCGCTTGTGGAAACCCGCGTCTAGTACGCGCCCTAGTGACGCGGGTTTCACGCTGTATGCCGAGATGTCCCGAAATGATCGCCACTCGTAAACGCTGATACAATAGGACTGCGACAAAGGAGGTCCCATGACATCTCGACATGGGGCTTCATGGGGTTCAGGTGGTCGGGGGTTCAAATCCCCCCTGCCCGACCAAACAAGTTTCCCTTCGCAGAGGATCGGCGGCGATGAAACGGATCCTGATCGCGTTTCTTCTGATCACGCTTCCCGCATTCGCACAGGAACGCCGATTCGTCCTCGAACGCATCGAAGTGCGGAATACGGCTCGCGTGTCGCCGCAGGTGCTCGTCGCGGAAACGACGCTTCGAGAGGGACGCGCGTATTCGGAGGACGACATCCGCAACGCGGTCGCCCGCCTGGAGCGGCTGCCGTTCGTGTTCAAAGCCGGCTACACGATCGAGAACAACGTTCTCGTCATCAGCGTGACGGAGATGAAGCCGCTGTCGTTTCTGCTCGATGCGCGCGGGATCGCGGTGGAGAATCCGACGACGGCCAACGATTTCGACTACGACTTCACCGATCCGGCGACGCCGTGGCCGGACGTGGCGGCAGGCGTTCGCTGGGTGGTGGGCGGCAGCGGCGTCGCGCACTTCGGCATGCCCGTTCTGCGAAGACGGCAGGGCTTCGGCAACAACTACACCGCGTACGAGCTCGGATATACGCAATATCGCCTCCTCGGCACGCGCCTGTTCGCAACGGCAATCGTCCGCTCGCCAAGCGATTCGCTCTCCGAAGGAACTTTCACGCCCGAATTCATCGCTGGCCTTCCGCTCACGCCGGCGCAGACCGTGACCGTCGACTTCGAAGACACCCTTTTCCGCGACGCTGAACTCAACATCTTCGGCACGACGTTCCGCGACCTGCACGCCGAGAGAACGATCACCGTCGCCTGGACCTACGACACCACGAACGAGCCGTACGCGCCGTCGCGTGGTACGTTCGTCGAGATCGCGCCGGTGTATTGGATGCGCGACGATGCATCGTTCCGTTTCAGCGGGTTGCCGCAGCAATTCGTGCCGACGGCGACACATCTGAGAGCGAAGGGCGTGGACCTCGCCACGCTGCATCATTGGGAGCTCTCCGACGTCAGTTCCGTCTTTGGCGGCCTTCTTGCCGGATGGGACGACATCGACAGCCGCCAGCAGCAGGGCCGCCGCACGTCCTACCAAATCGTGAAGGCGGGCTATTCGCGCGCCCTCGGCGGCGGGCGCGTCGCCCTCGAGGCGCGCGCGGTGCTGGATCACCGGGGCCGCGACATCGAAGATCAACAGTCCTTCGAAGCGATGGCGACGTGGGTGTGGCGATCGCCGTGGGGAACGTTCCGCCTCGGCGCCGGCGTCTCTACTGCCGACTGAGACGGCGAGTGCCGCTGATTTAGGCAGCAGCCTCGGCCTCGGGGGTGCTTTTCAGGCGACGTCTTCCTGCCGCGTCCCCAGCGCACGGAGTCTCCAGAACCTGAACGATAAGTCCCCAAAGGCAGGCATCGTGAGCTTCCCAGCAAGTGAGCGATGAGTCTTGGGATTTCAGGTGGTTGGCGTTCAAATCCTCCTGCCCGACCAAATCCACCGCCTGATTTTTACCTCCGCCGCAGGTATGGAAATGTGACTCTGTGGCACTCCTATCAATGAGGTGGAACGACCAGCTTCCTGGTTCGCCGTCGCGCTGGTTGCGCTCATCGGCTGTCGCGCAGAGAACACGCTTCAGCGCGCGATGCGGGACATGCCGTGCCGTTCGGTCGCCGGACGCATTGACGGCGTGTCGTACGCAGCACCAAACACCAGACCCAGCGATGCCACACGCAAGATTTGGCTGGGTGTATGCGCCTCGAAGGAACCGGATGACGTGCGAGCCCGCGCCGCTCTGTGGTCCGGCAACGTGCACATGGCGAAGGAGTTGCTCGAACGCGTCGCATCGCGTGGCAACGCAACCGCGGCGGCTTGGAGCGATTACTCGGCTGCGCTCTATGCTGATGCCTTGCCGGATGATGCGTTCCAGTTGGCATCGGCGCTCGCCGCGGCCGATCATGCGCTCGATCTCCATCCGGATCTGCCGGAGGCGCTCTTCAATCGGGCGCTCGCGCTGGAGGCGTTGTCGCTGCGGACCGCGGCAGTCGACGCGTACCAAAAGTATCTCGAGGTCGATGGGTCGTCGCCGTGGGGACTGGAGGTGCAGGCGCGACTCGATAAGCTCGAGTCACCGTCGCGAAATGCGCATAAAGCGCGGGATGCTCTCGCGCGAGTTGCTAATACCAATGACGAGCTTTTCATCAACGATACTGCAATCGCGTTTCCGCACGAGTCGCAACAATGGGCTCAGAAGCAGTGTCTCGCAACCTGGGGTCAGCGCGTTCTTTGGAAGGATGTTGTGGATGCTGCGTCGATGCTCGAGCGTTGCCGCATCATCGGTCGTGCATTGGAGACGCACGTCGGAGACAGCTTCGTAGCGGACTGCGTGCGAGCGATCGATCGAGCAGCGGACCCAAGAGATCTTGCGAAAGCGCACGTCGCTTACGGGCATGGATACTCGAGCTCGTTCTTCTCCGACGGGCACTGGATTACGTTCGACGAAGCAGGGCGATTGTTTGAAGCGAATGGCAGTCCGATGGCGCTTGCCGTAAGGCATTTGCAGATTACGCTGGGGTTCCTCAAGTCCGGGCGTGGTCGATCGGCCATTTCCGATCTCGTACGCCAAACGCCCGAACGTTACCGCGCACTCCATGCACAAATGCAGTGGTCGAATGCTCTGGTCGCGTCGGTGAGCGGAAAGGGCGATGCCGCTCTCAGGCTATATCGATCCGCCGGCGCCGCATTCACCGGTGTCGGGGACAAAAGCAGCGCTGCGCGGATTCTTGAGATGCAATCATCGCTTTTAACAGAGGCCGGACGAACGGACGAAGCGTGGCATCTGCGAAGCGCAGCTCTGGTAATAGCAGACGAAGTTGGTAATGTCATCACGTTCTTGCCCAGTCTGTCCGGAGCAGCACGTGATGCAATCATGGCGGGCCGCTGGGACGTCGCTCATGGACTGTTGAACGCGATAATTACGACGCTGCAGCCAACGGAATGGAGTCCGGGCGATGCGTTCGCTTGGCGCGCGTTCACCGCGCAACGCGCCGGCATGAATCGCACTGCGGCGGCCAATCTCCTAGCAGCACGGCAGTCCCGATCACAGGGAGACGATTTGGCTCTCGTCGAAGCGCTCCTTGCGAGAACGCCCGAAGAGGCGTTGATGTTGTTGAACAAACCTTTGAAGGCCGCTGAACAGCAAGGGGACAAGAGAGCACTGGCTCAACTACTCGTTGAACGCGCGCGGCTGCTCCGCGCAACGGGACAGCTATCCCGCGCTCACGATGACTTGGGACGTGCGGCGGTGCTCGAGCAAACTCCTCGCCGCAACTCGACCTTGACCATTCGTGATGCAGTCTTGGGAACGCCTGGCGGAGCGTATTGCATGCTCGCCGATTCTCTCGACGCTCGCGGCCAGACGGAACAGGCATTGAACGCGCTCGAACGCTCACCATTCAGCGATTACAAAAAAATTCCGCCGCGCACGCTCGTCATCACCTATGGCGTATTCGACGATCGGCTTGCGGTCTTCACGCGCAATTCGGACGGATTTACTCGAACGACAGTCGCCGCTACGCGCCCGCAAATCGAGCGCCTCGTTTCGGCCTTCAATCAGGCAATCGTGCAGAACGATCGTTCGGCCTTCCAAAACACCGGGCGCTCGCTGGAACAGATTCTCTTTGCACCAATCGCGAACCTCACGGTAAATGCGGACACACTCGTGATCGTGTCCGATCCGGTCTTCACCAACTTGCCATTCGGCGCGCTGATGCGCAACGACAACCGGTACATCATCCAAGATCACGCCGTCGTCGTGACGCCGAGCACCTCCGCCTATCTGCGCGCGTCGCACACGAGCACAACCACGCCGCGCGCACTTCTTTCCGTCGGGAACTCCCTCGGCAGCGAGCCATCGCCTCTCCCCGCAGCCGAGTCCGAAGCCGAAGAAATCGCAGCCATGTATCCGTCGCATGCGCTCCTCGTCGAAGGCGACGCAACAAAGGACCGAGTCGTAGGCGCGCTTCCGCTTTGCGACGCCGCACATTTTGCCGTGCACGCCAATGCGGGTCTGGGTGCAGTAGTGCCGCCGCACCTGATTCTGACGAAAACGGCAGACGACGAAGGAATCCTCACCGCGCCCGAGATCGCTGCGCTTCATCTCAATCATCTTCGTACTGTCATGCTTGCGGGTTGTCGAACTGCGCTCTCGTCACAACCCGGCGACGACAGTCTCGTCAACGCATTTCTCGTCGCCGGCGCGGGCAGCGTCGTCGGGACGTTGTGGGAAGTCGAAGACGCTTCGACGCGCACAATGTCGACGATGTTTCACCGTGAATTGCGTACCGGCTCGACTCCAGCAGAGGCATTGCGGATCACGCAACGCGAAATGATCCGCCGCGGAGCTCCGCCGAGCGTGTGGGCCTCCCTGCAACTTTACGGCTCCGGCCAGTAGACGTCGCTGCGACAGTAAAATACCGCCGTGTCCGTAAACGGCATCCTCTCCGCCGCCGAAGCCGAGGCGCGCGCCCGCGAAGCGGGCATCGACGTCCCGCGTTTGATGACGATGCTGTTGCCTGAAGTCGCGAAGCTGGCGAAGCCGCCGGTCTCGAATTTTTTTGTCGGTTGTGTGTCGCGTGGATTGTCGGGCGCGTTGTACTTCGGGACGAATCTCGAGTTCGCGGGGGAGGCGCTGAGTTTCACTGTGCATGCGGAGCAGTCGAGCGTGACAAATGCGTGGATGAGCGGCGAGGAGGGAATCGATCTCATCGCGGTGAACGCCGCGCCGTGCGGGTATTGCCGGCAGTTTTTGAACGAGCTGACGACGGCGGATCGATTGATCGTCGCGATGCCGAAGGAGACGCGTCCGCTTTCGGAGCTGTTGCCGAGCGCTTTCGGGCCGCGCGATCTCGGGATCGCCGGCGGTTTGATGCAGCGCAGCGAACATGGTTTGACGATCGAAGAAGACGATGACGTCGCACGCGCGGCGCTGCAGGCAGCGAATATGAGCTATGCGCCGTATTCGAAATCGTTCGCGGGCGTCGCGGTGCGCACGGCGAGCGGGCACATCGCGTCGGGTGCGTACGCGGAGAACGCGGCGTTCAATCCGAGCATGTCGCCGCTCGAAGTCGCGCTGTCGCGGCTCAATCTCGCCGGCGAGTCGTTCGATGCGATCGAGGATGCGGTGCTCGTGCACACGGACTCGCTGCACTTCAACGCCACGCGCGTCGTATTGAACGCGGTCACGAAAGCGTCGCTGCGGCTCGTCGAAGCGCGGAATTCGCGGTAGCCGCCAACGTTGACGACTCCGCAATGGACAACCCGCAGGAACAGCAGCAAACGATTCGCATCACTATCGACGACAACGTCGCGCAGGGCGAGTACGTGAACTTCGCGAACATCATCCACTCTCCAAGCGAGTTCGTGATCGACCTCGGGCGCGTCGTTCCCGGCCGGCCGGACGTGAAGATCTACAGCCGCGTGATCCTCACGCCGCTGCACGCGAAGCAGTTTCTCGAGGCGCTCGCGCACAACATCTCGCTCTTCGAACAGAAGTTCGGTGAGATTCACGGCGATCCCGCCGCGCGTTTCGCCGGCGACGAGCCCTCGAACTGACGATGGCCAACATCCGGATCATCGGCGCCGGCCTCGCCGGCAGCGAATGCGCCTTCGCGCTTGCGCAGCGCGGACACAAAGTCGAGCTGTGCGAGATGCGGCCGGTGAAGTCGACGCCCGCGCACGCGACGTCGAATCTCGCGGAGCTCGTCTGCTCGAATTCGTTCCGCTCTTCCTCGCCGACGAACGCCGTCGGCCTTCTGAAAAAAGAAATGTTGCTCCTCGGCTCGCTCGTCATTCGCTGCGGCGAAGAAGCGCGTGTGCCGGCGGGCGATGCGTTCGCCGTCGATCGCGATCGATTCTCTGCCGCGATCACGCGCGCAATCGAGAATGAGCCGAACATCACGGTCCGCCGCGGCGAGGTGACGTCGCTCGATCGCGGCGAGTTCGATTTTCTCGTCGTCGCGACCGGTCCGCTGACAAGCGATCCGCTCTTCGACGCGATCAACGAGTTTCTCGGTCGCGACGGCTTGTATTTCTACGACGCGATCGCGCCGATCGTGAGCGCCGACTCGCTCGATCTCTCGAAGCTTTACTGGAAGTCTCGCTACGGAAAAGGAACGGCGACCGATTACCTCAACGCGCCGATGACTCGCGAGCAGTACGAAGCGTTCGTCGCTGCGCTGCTCTCCGCGGAGCTCTTCGCGCCGCATGATTTCGAGCAGGCGGTGCACTTCGAGGGATGTCTGCCCGTCGAGGAGATCGCGTCGCGCGGCATCGAGACGCTGCGCTACGGCCCGATGAAGCCGGTCGGACTCGAGCATCCGGAAACGGGCATGCGCCCGCACGCGGTCGTGCAACTGCGCAAGGAAGATTTGTCCGATGAGTACTTCAACCTCGTCGGCTTCCAGACGAAGATGCGCGTGCCGGAGCAGAAGCGCGTCATACAAATGATTCCCGGACTCGAGAACGTGTCGTTCGCGCGCTTCGGATCGATGCATCGCAACACGTTCATCAACGGCCCGAAGCATCTGCGTCCGACGTTTCAGACAAAGCGCGACGACCGCATTTTCTTCGCCGGACAGATCACCGGCGTCGAAGGCTACGTCGAGTCTGCGGCGGTGGGATTGCTGGTCGCGCGCTATATCGATGACCCGACGCCTCTTCCGTATCACACCGCCCTCGGCGCCCTCGGACGTCACGTCGCCGAGTCGTCGCCCGATCGCTATCAGCCGTCGAACGTGACGTGGGCGCTGATCGAGGACGTGATCGGACGAGCGCGCAAGATCGACAAACGCGAGAAGCAAGTCGCGCGCGCGATCGAGACGATCGAGTCTTTGGACTGCGGCGGCTACGCCGCCGCTTTCAAGAGCGCAGCGAAAGCGCTGGCGTAGCCAGCGCAGTCCAAAGGAGATCGGCGAACACGAAGCCGTCGCGCTCGACGACTTCACCGCTCTCGATGGCGATCGGCGCGCGGAACATCGGGCCGGCGTACGCGAATGTGTGAAACTCGCCGCGCTCGCCACACGGATCCACGTCCAGCGGCAGCGCGCGCGGATCGAAGTCCGAACCAGCGAGGGATCGCGGCGCGACGCGCGGATCGACGCAGGTGATGCGCGCGCGCAAGCCGCCGGCGATCATCTCCGCCGCGAGTGAGCGCGTGTCGCTGCCCCACAGCGGGAAAATCGGACGGAGGCGCGTCGCGGCAAGCTTCTCTTCGCGATACGCGCGCACGTCTTCGAGAAAGAGATCGCCGAACGCCATGCACTCGACGCCTTCGGCTTCCGCGCGCGTCATCGCCTCCGACATCGCGCGCTCGTACTCTTCGTTCGAGCACGGACTCGGAATCGGCACGGGCCACAACGGCAATCCCGCGGCATCCGCCTGCGCGCGCAGCAATTCCGAGCGCACCGCGTGCATCGCCACGCGATCGGCGGCGGAGTTGATCGTCGTCAGCAGGCCGACGACTTCGAAGCGAACGTCGTTGCGCAGGCGATGCAGCGTCCACGCGGAATCCTTGCCGCTGCTCCACGACAACAGCGTCTTCAACCGCGCCATCGCTTCCACGCCTTTCCTTCGAATCCGAACGAGAACCGCTCCGGTTGCAACACCTCGGCGAGGATCTGCAGCGACTCCACGAGCCGCGGCCCGGGCCGGTTGAAGTACTGATTGCCGTCGAGCAGAAACACGTCCGCGCGCAGCTCCGGCCATCCGTGAAACTCACGCTCGATCTGTTCGATGCCGAAGCCGCACGGAAAAATTAGTACGACGTCGGGATCGGATTCGACGAGCGCGTTCCAATCGAGCCACGGAGAGTGCTTGCCGCGCTCGCCGAAGAGATTGATGCCGCCGGCCCATCTCGATCAGCTCCGGCATCCAGTTGCCGGCGGTCATCAGCGGCGACAGCCATTCGATCGTGGCGACACGCTTTCGAGTGGTGCGCGTCTCCGGCGCGCCCCCGCCCTCAGGCGCGCCAGAGGCGCGCACCACTCCGTTCATTGCCTCGCGCATTTCCGAGACGAGCGTTTCGCCGGCTCCGGAGCCGCCGAGTGCATTGGCAGTGCGCGCGATGTCGGCGAAGACATCGTCGAGCGTTTGCGGATTGAGCGGAATGATCTGCGGTGCGACGCCCGCCCAGTCAGCGATCGGGGCTTCGACGTCGCGCAGACTCACCGCGCAGACTTCGCACTGCACCTGCGTGACGATGTGCGTCGGCGCGAGCTCGCGCAGCAGCTCGGCGTCGACGCGGTACACGCTGATGTCGTGGCGCAGGATCTCGTCGACGCGCGCGTGGATCTCCTCCGACGTCATCGCGCCGTGTACCTTCGACTCCGTGCACACCGGCAGCCGCTCGATGCCGCGCGGGAAGTCGCATTCGTGCGACCTCCCGACGAGCGACGATTCGTAGCCGAGGGCGCAGACGATCTCAGTTGCGCTTGGAAGCAGCGACACGATTCGCTGGAACATTGAGTCTCCGCTCCGCGAGCGCGAATGCGCCAAAGAAAATCGCGGAGAACAACAGATCGGATGCGAGCGTGCGATCGAAGAACGGAATCGCCGCGACGTAGCACGCGACGAGACCGTCGAACGTCTTCGCGTAGGTCATGCCCGAGAGCCAGACCGCGAAGTTCGTGGTGATGAAGAAGAGGATCGACGACGCGACCGACGCGCTGGCGATCCATCCCGTCATCCTGAGTCGCGAAAATGGCGAAAGATCTCGACCTCTGAGATCCTTCGCTTCGCTCAGGCTGATGTGTTTGCGGAGCAGCATACCGAGAATCACGATCAATGCGTACGTCGCGTAAATGACGGGCATCAGCGAGTGCAGGCCGATGAAGAGATCGCCGATGAACATCGTCGCCAGCGGAACGATGAATGCGGAACGGCGGTCGTCGAATGTCGCACCGGCGAAGAGTGCGATCGCGCCGACGGGCGCGAAGTTCCAGGGATGCGGAGCGACGCGGAAGACGACGCCGAGGAGGACGAGGAGCAGCGAGAGTGCGAATCTCATCAGCGCACCGTGTACCGCACGCCCGCGCTGAAGCGCCGCGGCGCGGATGGATAGCCGAACACTTCGTCGTAGTGCTCGTCGGTCAGATTCTCGACGCGCACGTATGGCGTGAGCGCGCCGGTCGCATAGCGCAGCGTGAGGTCGGCAATCGTGTGCGCCTCGTTGGTGACGTTGCCGTAGGGGAAGAGATCGGTGATGTCGAGGCGCGCGCCGGTATGCGAGACGACCAGCTGCGCGTTGAACGGATCGAAGTCGTACCCGAGGGCGAGCGAGCCGGAGTGACGCGGACGGCGCAGCAAATCGCCGCCGCTGCTGTCGTCCTCGGTATCGAGATACGTGTACGACAGCGAGGCGGTGAGCGCGCCGAACGTGCGCGACGCGCCGAGCTCGAGTCCGCGCGAGCTCGCGGAGTTGATGTTCGCGTAGTGGTTGGCGATGACGTCGTAGAAGATCAAGTCGTCGTAATCGCTGTCGAACAGCGACGCGGTGATGAAGGAGCCGTTCTGAAAGTAGCGGTCGTAGCCGATTTCCATGCTGTGGCTCTTCTCGGCATGCAAATCGGGGAAGCCGAAGAACGGCGAGTACAACTCGCCGATCGCCGGCGCGCGGAATCCCTCGCCGTACGCCACGCGAATCTTATGTCCGTTGCGAACCCACGCCGCGGCGACGCGCGGTGAGACTTCGCTGCCGAACGTATCGTAGTCGTCGCGGCGAACACCCGCGGCGATCTCGAACGATCCGCCGTTCGGCGCCGCGATCGACACGCGGTCTTCGATGAAGAGCGCGTTGCTGTCGCGATCGCGCGAGTCGACGTCGAGTCCGAAGTTGTCGGTGTGATCGACGTTCGACGTTTCGTATTCGCCGCCCAACGTGATCGTGCCGATCGCGCTCTTCGTGCGAATGCTCGCATTGGCCACGCGCGTGACGGCGTCCGTGTGCGCGAACTCGGGACCGAACGCTCCGTCCGGATCGGCGTAGTTGTCCTTGCGATGGTTTTCGTTGACGCGAATGCTGTAGGCAATGCGTCCGGCATCGAAGTGAATCGGAATCGCGATCTGCGACTCCCATCCTTCTTCGCGCCGGTTCGGCGTCGGCACGAACGCGGTGCCGGCGGCGTTCACGTTGCGCGGGATGCCGAGGTCGTAGGAGCTGTAGCGTGCAAGGACGCCGATCGTGGCGTGATCGTGCGGCGCGAACGTAGCGCCGCCGAGAATCGAGGTCGACTTGTAATCGTCATTCGGCGAAAAGCCGTCATCGGTGCGATGTTCGACCGCGGCGTTCACGTTCCAGCGATCGAATGTGTAGGCGCCGTGCGCGGCCGCGTTTAGAAGACGGCGCTCGCCGGCTTCGATGTCGACGCCCGTTTCGTCATGCGACGGCGTGGTCAACACGTTGACGACTCCGCTGACGGCGTCCGAACCGTACAGCGCGGAGAACGGACCGCGGACGACCTCGACGCGCTCGACGCCCGCGGTCGAGAGCTGGCCGAAGTTGTATGCGGAGTGATAGGCGTTGTTCATCTCGACGCCGTTCCACAGCACGAGCGCCTGCTTCGAGCTGCCGCCGCGCAGGAAGATCGACGTGGTCTTGCCGGGCGAGCCGGTGCGCGAGATCGTCACGCCGGGAACTTCGCGCAGCACATCGGCGACGTCACGCGCCTCGCGCTTTTCGATCTCTTCTTTCGTGATGACGGATGCGGACGCGGGCGTGTCTTCGACCGTCTCCGGCGTCGCAGACGCGGTGACGATGATCTCCGTCTTGAGCTGGGGCGGTGTGACGGGGATGGTGGCAGCGAGGATGAACGAGAGGACAAAAAGCATGACGACTCCTTCCCTCCGAAGGGTTGCGCGTTCGTCCGCACGGTCGGTCTCCTGGCTTCCGGGTCATCCTTCCCGCGCCCCCTTCCCGCTGTTCGCAGTGGGGATCGCCTATTCGATCAAGGCGCGAGTCGTCTCCGGTTACAGTGGCGGGGGCCGCGCCGGCATCACACCGGCTTCCCGTTACCGTTTCGGACGTTGGTTGTTAAAGAACAGGTTGCGGAGTGTACCCGGTTTCGGGTTTTGAGTTTATCCCGCGCGAAGACGCGGGATCTCTGGTTACACCGCGATGCGACTGCCTATGCAACGCTGCGTGGGCAACCGCACTCCGGTGGAACCGGAGATCCCGCGTCTTCGCGCGGGATAAACTAAATCACGGCCGCGCTTTGAACTTCTCGTACAGCAGCGTGTGGCGCGAATCCGTCGAAATTTCTTCACCGCCGATGAAGACGCGCTTCACGTTCGTGCGGAACTCGAGCGGATCGCCGTCGGTGACGATCACGTTCGCGACTTTGCCGACGTCGATCGATCCGATCTGATCGGCGACGCCGAAAATCTCGGCGGGAAAAATCGTGATCGACTTCAGTGCGACGTCCTTCGGCAATCCGAACGCGGCGCACGATCCGGCGTGATACGGAAGATTGCGCGCGTTCTGCGCTTCGCTCGTCTGGATCGCGAACTTGATTCCGTTGTCGTAGAGCGTCTTCGCGTTCGTGAAGAGCAAATCGTACGGATCGTCTTCGCGCTGCGGCATCGCGAGGATCGGGCCGAGGAGGACGGGGATGTTGCGCGACTTCAGCTCGGGGATCACGCGCGCGACGTCCTGCGCGCCGGCGAGGATCATCTTCAGTTTGAATTCGTCCGCGAACTGAATTGCCGCGCGGATGTCGCGCTCGAGGTTCGCGTGCATGATGACGGGCAGGCGTCCTTCGACGACCGGCACGAGCGCTTCGAGAATGAGATCGCGATCGACGCGCTTCACTTTCGCGCCGGTCGCGCGCGCATACGCCTGCGCGTCGCGCAGGATGTCGCGCAGCTTGTCGACGTCTTTCGTGTAGCTCTTCTTCAGCTCCTTCTCCGCTTCTTCGTCCTGCGGCACGTCGATGAGCGGCGCGCTGCGCAGACGCGGAAAGCGGATGTGCATCGCCAGCGGCGCCTTGACGATCATCTCCTTCGGCGTCCAGCCGGCCATTTGAATGAGCGCGCTTTGTCCCGAGATGATGCCGCCTTCGGGGACGCTGACGACGTTCGTCACGCCGTTCACGCGCGTCACCGGAATCAACTCGCTGTGCGGATTGATCGCGACCGCGGCCTGCGCGTTCGCATTGAGATCGCCGAGCTCCGTCGTGTCGACGGTTCCCGCAACGGAGTCGATCTCGACGAGACCGACGTTCGTGCCGGAGTCGATCATGCCGGGATAGATGAACTGTCCCGACACGTCGAGCACGACCGCGGCTGTCGGCATCTGCACGCTGCCCGCGGGACCGAACGCTTTAATTTTTCCGTTCTCGATCACGAGCGTGCCATTCGGAATCGGCGCGGACGTGACGGGAACGATCGTCCCGCCGCGCAGCACGATCGTCTGCTTCCTGCCGGGATTGTTCGGAATGGTGGACTGCGCGAGGAGCGGGAGGCAGAACAGTGCCAGCGCCAGCACAGCGGCAACTCGGTGTGCTTGTCGTTTTGTTGCTCTTCTCCCCGCGTCGAGGAGAGCGGGCATCCTGCCCGCCTCCCGGGGGCGGGCGGGACGCCCGCTCTCCTCGGCGAAGGTGCCCGAAGGGCGGATGAGGTGGACTGTGTGGTTACGCATCTTTCTTCTCCTTCCCGCCCTTGTCCTTCTTCGCTTCGTCCGCTTCTTTCTTCAATCGCTCGTCCTTCTCGCGCTTGAGCGCGTCGCGCTGCTGCAGGTCTTTCGCGCGATCGAAGAGGATCTCGCCCTCGATCATCGTGGTGTCGACGCGCGAGTAGACCGACAGCGGATGTCCGGTCCAGATCACGAGGTCGGCGTCTTTGCCGGCTTCGATCGAGCCAATGCGCTTCTCGAGTCGCAGCTGCGTCGCGGGATTGATCGTGTTGAGCCGCAGCGCTTCGTCCTCGGTCAATCCGCCGTACTTCATCGACTTCGCGGCGTCGTGATTGAGATGGCGCGCGAGCTCGTCGGAGTCGGAGTTGACGGACGTGAGCACGCCGTTCTTCACCATCAGCGCCACGTTGTACGGCGTCGCGTCGTACGCCTCGGCCTTGAAGCCCCACCAGTCGATGAACGTGCCGCCGCCGGTTCCATGCGCGGCGATCTCTCGCGCGACTTTGTAGCCTTCGAGGACGTGCTGCAGCTCGCGGACTTTGAACCCGAGCTCGTCGCCGAGGTTGAGCAGCATCAGGATCTCGTCGGAGCGATAGCAGTGCGAATGGACGTCGATGTTGCCGCGCAGGATGTCGGCCATCGTCTCCATCAGCAGATCGCGGCGCGGCGGGATCGCGGTTTCGTTGCGTTTTTTCTTCGCGTCGTATTCATCCCACGCGGCCATGTAGTCGCGCGCGTCGGTGAACGACTGGCGAATCACTTCCTCGACGCCCATACGTGTTGCCGGATACTGCCGCGGCGTGCCCTCGGGCGGACGGAAATTCGCGCTCTTCGGATTTTCGCCAAGCGCGAATTTGATCGTGCGCGGCGCGCCCTGCACCGGCCACTCGGCGATCGGATGTCCCCACTTCCACTTCACGATCTGGCTTTGTCCGCCGATCGAGTTCGCGGAGCCATGCAGCACGAGCGCGGTCGTCGTGCCGCCGGCGAGCTGGCGATACGCGGAGATGTCGTCGGCCGTGAGCACGTCGGCGATGCGCACCATGCCGGTGTTCGGCAGCGAGATCTCGTTCACGCTTCCTTCGACCGCGGTGTGGCTGTGCGTGTCGACGATGCCGGGGCTCACGAACTTGCCGGTGGCGTCGATGACCTGCGCGTTCGCCGGCGCCGCGATGTCCTTGCCGACGGCGGCGATCTTCGAGCCGCGAATCAGCACCGAGCCGTTTTCGATCCTGCCGTTCGTGATCGTGAGGATCGTGGCGTTCTTGATGAGGATGACGCGCTCCTGCGCGAACGCGGGGAGCGCCAGGAGAAGAAGTGTCATCCCGAGCGTGAGCGAGGGAGCTGGGGCTCGGGTGGTGCGTCCATGCTCATACCTCGTGCCCCACCCGCCCAGGTTCCTCGCTACGCTCGGAATGACATAGGTTTTGCTCATTTCGATTTGCTCCCGCTGAATTCGAACGTGCCGAGGGTCGTCGAGACGTTGCCGTTCATTGAATCGCCGGACAGCGTGCCGTGGAACACCCAGTCGCTCGCCTCGGCGCCCTTCTGCGCGGACGCGGAGATCGTGAACTCGAACGTGCCGTCGGCGAATGATCCGCCGCGGACGTCGCCGCTGCCGATCTCGCCGCTGTACGTTCCGGCGAGCTTGCCGTCTTCGTTGCGCAGCGTGACGGAGAGCGCGACGTTGCCCTGCGACGCGCGCACGGTGACGTTCCATGTGCCGTCGATCGGCGACGTTGAGATCGCGGCTTCCGCCGTTTTCTTTTCGTCCTTCGGCAGGCGTATCTCGCGTCCGTCGACGAACACGTGCGTCACTTTCGACTTCTCGTCGAAGATCGGTTTGTCACTGACGACGACGTTCGCGATTTTTCCTTTGTCGAGCGTTCCGAGCTGGCGATCGATGCCGAAGATGCGCGCGGGCGAGAGCGTCGTCGCGCGCAGCGCATCGTCGTCGGACAGTCCGCTCTTGATCGCCTTGCGAATGCCGGGAAGAAAGTCGCCCGTCTTTCCGGCGCCGCTGACGAGCGCGAACGTCGCTCCCGATTTCGCGAGCGACGCGGGTGACGTCGGCGCGAGCTGGCGGAAGCGGATCAGACGCAGCGGCTGATCCTGTTGATCGTCTTTGTCCGACGGCGCGACCGGCCAGCGCACGGACACGAGCACCGGCACGTTCTTCAAGTCGCCGCTCATCGCGTACGCCTCGCGCGCGCCGGAGATGATGTAGTTGATGTTGAACTCGGCCGCGATGCGCTGCACGCGGCGGATCATCTCTTCGCTGTCGGCGATGAAGACGACCGGCAGCGTGCGTCCGAGGACCGGCTGCAGCGCTTCGAGCGACGGATTCTCATCGGGGCGTTTGAGTCCCGACGGATTGCGCTCGTAGATCGCGCGCGCCGCGGTGTGCTGCTGCGCGTCCATCAGCGTCTGACGGATGTATGAGATGACACCCATCAGGCTGTCGGGATAGGTCCACGCCGGACGCGGATTGAACGAGACCTGCATCGCGGCGGGACTCTTGATCACGCGCGACTCGATCGCGCCGCTGCCGAGGTTCAGCGCGACCGACTGGCCATTGAAAATGCCGGCGGCCGGCGCGGTGATGATCGTCGTGACGCCGATCGCGCGGCGCGCGTCCGCATCGTCGTCGGAGATCCGCGCGTTGCGAATCGCCAGCGAGTCCGGCGTCGGCTCCGCGGTCTCTTCGGTCTGCCGCCGCGCGGCTCCGCCTCCACCGCCGCCGCCGAAACCGCGACGCGGCGCGGGTGCGGCGAAGCCGAGAGACGTTTGCGCGTCGATCAGGCCGGGATAAACATGCGCGCCTTTCGCGTCGATGTTCGTGGCGTCGAGCGGAATCGGCATGTCGTTCTTTCCGACCGCCTCGATGAGGCCTCCGCGAATGATCACGACGCCGTTCTCAATCGCGGGACCGGAAACCGGATGCACCGTTCCGCCGGTGATCGCGTAGACGCCGGGTGCGTCGGCAAAGAGCGCCGGCGCAGCGAGGAAAAGAAGGATGGCGAGCCGGCACGGCCGGCCGCGTAGGTTGGCCAAGCCTCGGGCGAATGACTCGCCTGAATGAACAGCTCCCCCAAGAAGCCTCAGGATCATGCTCACCTCCGCAGCGCGCGAATGATACAGATGGCAGATGGCAGATGGCAGATGGCAAAACCGCAAACTCGCTTTTTTCCGCCGCGGTCCGCCATCCGCCATCTGCCATCCGTAAATTGACGCGCCGTCCCGCGCTCCGCTAACCTCAGCACTTTCGAGAACTCCCCATGGTCCTCTTCAACTACGCCACGAAAGAAATCACGGCGAAAGTCGTGTACTACGGTCCCGGTCTCTGCGGAAAGACCACGAACCTGCAGTTCATCTACGACTCGCTGCCGACGAACAACAAGAGCAAGATGCTCTCGCTGGCGACGAAGACGGACCGCACGCTGTTCTTCGACTTCCTGCCGCTCGACCTCGGAAAGATCCGCGGCATGCGCACGAAGCTGCAGCTGTACACGGTGCCGGGACAGGTCTACTACAACTCGACGCGCCAACTCGTGCTCAAAGGCGCGGACGGAATCGTGTTCGTCGCCGACTCGCAGGACTTTGCATTGGACGCAAATCTCGAAAGCCTGCAGAACCTCGAAGACAACCTGAAGCGGCAGGGCGTGCGGCTGCGCGAGATGCCGCTCGTGCTTCAATACAACAAGCGCGATCTGCCGAACGCGATGGCGTTGCCGGAGATGGAGGCGGAGATCAACCAGCAGCGCGTGCCGTCGTTCGAGTCGGTCGCGACGTCGGGACTCGGCGTCGAAGAGACGCTGAAGGGAATCACCCAGCTCGTCCTCGCGCATCTCGTCAAAAAATACGGACTCGAAGGATCGGAGCCGCTCGACCGCGAGATCCAGATTCTCAACGCGCCGTCGCCAACGCCCGCGTCGACATCGCAGTCGTTGTGGGATGACGATGACGAGCCGCACGCTCCTCCGCCGCCGCCGTCTTCGGCGCGCAGCAGCGGCGCACACGCGCCGGCGAACGAGCCGGAGTTCGACATGGACGAAGCGAGCGACGACGAGCACGTGCCGCTCGTCGCAACAGAGCTCGTCCCGCCGCCGAACCCGTTCGAAGGCGTCTACTTCAGCACCCCCGGTCCGGCCGCCGAGCCGGCGGCGATGGAAGTGCCGCAGATGTCGATCGAGATCCCCCTCCCGCCGGGCATCCTCGACTCGCTGCCCGTGTTAGGCGGAGAACCCGCGACCATCACCGCGCTGCCGCCGCAGGAACGCCGCGCAAACGACGGCTTGGTGAAAGAAGTGAGCATCCCTCTCAACCTGTCCCTGGACGAGATCCGCAACCATCGCCGCCTGCGGCTCAAGATCACACTCGACGTGAATCTCTTGCCCTGAAAAGCAGAGAGCAAAAAGCAGAAAGCAGAAATGTTCAACGGCAGCCGACTCGCGAAATGCTCGAGCTGTTGAACGCGTTCGAGCCAGTGCATTCGACATCTGTTTTGCTTTCTGTTTTTTGCTTTCTGCTTTTTGCTTTTCACGGAGGGGTGGCCGAGTGGTTTAAGGCAGCGGTCTTGAAAACCGCCGTGCGGGTAACCGTACCGTGGGTTCGAATCCCACCCTCTCCGCCACTTCTGCGAGTCCCTGCCGCCCTATTCGTTGACCTAGTCTCATGGCTTAGCTAACATCGACGCTATGATCGAGGTCAATATCCACGAGGCGAAGACGCAGCTCTCACGGCTGATCGCGAGGGTGGAGCAAGGCGAAGAAGTGGTGATCGCGCGCGCCGGGGAACCCGTCGCAAAGTTGGTCCGCGCGGATCGCCCGAAGCGACGCCGCAAACTCGGCGAATATGCCGGAAAGATATGGATCGCCGACGACTTCGATTCGCCTCTTGATCCCGAAACATTCAAAGCCAGGCGGTGAAAGTCCTCGTCGATACGCACTGCTGGCTGTGGGCGCTCGCCCGTCCCGAAGCATTGAATGCCGAAGCAGCAGCACTCCTCGGCGACGGCGAGACAGAAGTGGTCTTCTCAGCCGCCTCCGTCTGGGAGATCGCCATCAAGTCAGCACTTGGAAAGCTGCGCGTTTTCACGCACGACAGCGATTCCTTATTCGACATCCTTGAAGAGCAACCCATCACGCGGCTTCCGATTCTGCACTCCCACGCTCGCCACGTTGCAAGCCTGCCTCCACATCATGGCGATCCGTTCGACCGGCTGCTGATCGCGCAGGCTCAGATCGAGAGCCTCCCGATCATGACGGCGGACGATCAGTTTCTACGGTACGAGATCGAGGTCATCTGGGCGGCACGCCAAAAGCCGCGGAGAAGACGAAGGTAGGGCCCTCACGCGGCGAGCAGGTGGCTCGAAAATCGTCTTGGTTGCCCGCGCCACCTCCCGGACGATATTCGCTTACGATGAAGGAAATGCCCGTCTCCGTCGACGTACAAACCGTTCATCCCCGCAAGCTGGCTGCGGTGCGGCGCGAGGTTGCGCCGGGCGCGGTTGCCTCGGCATGGGGTCCGGCGCTGGACAAAGTGTGGGAGCTCATTCGCGGTCAGCCAAGCCTGCGGACGGATGGCCACAACATCTTTCTGTACCATCACCCCACCCAGCCCGGCGCGCCGATCGTGTGCGACTTCGGTGTCGAGGTCACTCGCACGTTCGAGAACGCGGGCGAGGTCTACGCGACCGCGACGCCGGGAGGCGAGGCCGCGATCGCCGTTCACCGCGGCCCTTACCATCGCATGAAGGACACGCACGACGCGATCAGAAACTGGATGGCGGCGAATGGCAGGGAGTCGGCGGGACTCTCGTGGGAGATCTACGGAGATCCGACTCCCGATCCGGCAGAGACCGAAACGACGATCGTGTACCTCTTGAAGTAACTGGTTGCACTTCCCTCCTTCCCGACTTAAATTTCCCTCCGGGTTCCGCATTCAGCAAACAGTCAAGAGGAGAGAGGGAGCATGGCCACCAAAAAGCCGGCGAAGCGCTGGGCGCGCGATTACGTTTTCGACATTCTCCAGGACCTCGGCATCCGCTATCTGTTCGGTGTTCCCGGCACGAACGAGATTCCGATCATCGACGGCACTTCGTATCCGTCGAACGACGTCCAATACATCGAGTGCCTGCACGAGAACATCGCCATCGGTGCGGCGATGGGCTCTGCGCGGATGACGAACAAGCCCGGCGTTCTGCTCGTCCACGTCACGCCCGGCATCGCGCACACGATCGGCAATCTCTTTAATGCCTGGCGCTCGAAGATGCCGCTGGTCGTGCTCTGCGCGCAGCAGCAGAATGAGCTGGTGACGCAGGAGCCGCTGCTGGCATCGAACCTCGTCGACCTCGCGCGGCCGTACACGAAGTGGGCACACGAGGTGCGCACGGAACAGGAACTGCCGATGGTGCTGCAGCGCGCGTTCAAAGAAGCGATGGCGCCGCCCGCAGGACCGGTGTTCGTGTCGATCCCGTGGGAGTTCAACATGCGCCTGATCGACGACGACGATCGCGTGAAAGGCGTGACGCAGATCTCGCCGCACTTCACGGGCGATCCCGAAACGATCCGACAGGCGGCGGCGATCCTGACGAAGGCGAAGAACCCGCTGATCATCGCCGGCGACGCCGTCGGCTACGCGAACGCGTGGCCGGAGTTGCAGGAGCTCGCCCAGATTCTCGGTGCGCCGGTTCTGCTGCAGACGTTCAGCAGCGTCTCGAATTTTCCGAACGACGATTACCACTGGCAGGGCGAGCTGCCGGGAACACAGTCCGGCATGCAGGCCGTGTTCGCCGACCATGACGTCGCGTTCCTCGTCGGCTGGGCGTGCCAGGCGCAGGTCACGGTCTTCAAATACAGCTCCGGTCCGCTGATTCCGCCGGATGTCACGCAGATCTATCTCTCGAACGACACGTGGGACATCGGCAAGAACTATTACGGCAAGGCGGCGATCTTCGGTGATATCAAGGCGACGCTGCCGCTGCTGAACGATCTCGTTCGCGAGAATCCGCCGCGCGGCGCGAAGTCGCGCAACAAGACGATGCGCGCGGGCGATGCGCAGCGCGCGGAGAACTGGGACGCGTATCTCGCGACCGCGATGAAGTCGGACGACATCTGGGCAGTCGTGATCGCACACGCGCTGAGCGAGTTGATCGACGAGATGGATCTCGCGAAGAAATTCGTCTACGTCCACGAGGCTGTCTCCGATCCCGCGCCGTTTCAGTACTACCTTCCGTTCAACCCCGAAGCCGCCGCACCGATCAGTTACTACTGCGTCGCCGGCGGATCGCTGGGCTGGTCGATGCCGGCCTCGCTCGGCATCAAGCTCGAGGAGCGCGGCTGGCAGGACATCGAGACGAAACTGGTCGTCAATGCAGTCGGCGACGGCTCGTCGCTCTTCTATCCGCAGACGTGGTGGACGGCCGCGCATCGCGAGCTCGGCATCCTTTACATCATCACCAACAACCACGAGTACCACACGCTACAGGTTGGACTGTCGCAGGTCGTCGACGCGTACGGCCAGGCGCCGGGATACGAGTGGAATCCGAAGACGCTCACTCCCGACTATCTGCTGATCGACCGGCCGAAAGTCGACTTCCTGAGTCTCGCGAAAGGATTCGGCGGCGTCGAAGGCGAGAAGGTGAACACACCTGCGGAAGTGAAGGATGCGCTGCGCAAAGCGATCGACTACGTGATGACGAACAAGCGCTCGTACCTGCTCGACATGCGCATGAATCCCGCCACGCCCAAGCCCCCCGCGACGACGGTGCCGGAAGAGCGGTACGCTTTGCAGCCGCCGATCGACTTCGTGCACGAGATTTCGCGCAAGCAGGTGCTGGCGCTCTTACAGACCGGTCGTTCGCCGAACATCCCCGTGATCTTCTGACGAAAGAGAGAGAGGAGAAGAGCCATGGCCGATCAACAAGTCGATGTCGCAATCGTCGGCGCCGGAGTCTCGGGCGTGTATTGCGGATGGCGCCTGCTGCAACAGGACCCGTCGCGCAAAGTCGTGGTGTTCGAAGGAGGCACGCACGTCGGAGGACGACTGCTGTCCGTGAGTCCGCCCGACATTCCGAACATGGTCGCGGAGCTCGGCGGGATGCGCATTCTTCCCGCGGTGCAGCCGATCATCACGAAGTTGATCGATGAGCTCAACCGTCAGCTGCCGCCCGCGCAGCAGATCGAGCTGTACAACTTTCCCGTCGATCAGCCGCAGAATCTCGCGTATCTGCGAGGCATCTATCTGCGCCTCTCCGACTTCACGACGAATCCCGACAAAGTTCCCTATCGCCTCGGCTTCATCGAGCGCGGCAATCTCGCCGGCAGCATCATCGTCAACGCAATCGGGCAGATCGTTCCCGGCATCACCGATCCGAATCTCAGCGAAGAAGATCGCCGGAAGCTGGCGCAGAACGCGTCGTTCGCGGGCGTGCCGCTCTACAAACAGGGCTTCTGGAATGTGCTGATGCGCGTGATCAGCAACGAGGCGTATCAGCTCGGCGTCGATGCCGGCGGCTACAACACGACGCTGACGAACTGGAACGCCGCGGATGCGATCCCCTGGTATCTCTCCGACTTCGGCGTCAGTCCGGTCTACAAAGGATTCAAGAAGGGTTTTCAGGAAGTGCCGAAGTCGGTCGCGGAGCTGTTCACAAACGCCGGCGGCGCAATCCGGCTGAACACACCGGTGAGCGGCATCGATTGGGACGGCGGGAAGGCCGTGCTGCGTGTGAACGGCGACACGGTGACCGCGAACGCCGTGATCCTCGCGATGCCGCGCCGCTCGCTCGATCTGCTCACGCCGACGAGTCCTCCGCTGCTGCTCATTCACGACCTGATCGCGAGCGTGACGCCGCGGCCGCTCTTCAAGTTGTTCACGACCTACACGAGTCCGTGGTGGCGGAACGCCGGCTATACGGATCCGGTCTCCGGCAAGAACGTGTACGTGCAGGCCGGCCGCAGCGTGACGGATTTGCCGGTGCGGCAGACGTACTACTGGCCAAAGGACGACGGCACTCCGGCGACGGACGGCCCGTCGATGCTGATGGCGAGCTATGACGACGGAACGAACATCGGCTTCTGGGACGGTCTGCGGCCGAAGCGTCGCGAAGCATGGGCACAGAAGCGCGAAGTACCGGAGCTCGCCGAGCCGTTTGAGAGTGCCGACTGCGCGAGCCAGCCGGATCTGCCGTGGTGTACGTATCGAGCGCCGAAGCGCATGGTCGCGGAGGTCGCGCGCCAACTCGCCGTGATTCACGGGCTCAACTACACGCCGCAGGTGCGCAACGCGGCGTTCCGTGACTGGGGCGATGATCCGTTCGGCGGCGGCTGGAACAGCTGGAACATCGGCGTGAAGTCGTGGGAAGTGAAGAAGAAGATCATCAAGCCGTTCGACGATCGCAACTTCTTCATTTGCGGTGAAGCGTACTCGGACGCGCAGGGATGGGTTGAAGGCGCGCTGCAGACGGCGGACATGGTGCTGGAGAAGTTCGGAATCGGAGCGCTGTAGACGTGTGTTACCCTCCGCGCACGTCCTCAGCCGGAGAGATGGGTGAGCGGCTGAAACCAGCGGTTTGCTAAACCGCCGTAGGGCCTTAAAGCTCTACCGAGGGTTCGAATCCCTCTCTCTCCGCCACCGGGCACGGCCCGGTACGCAGGTTGGCCTAGCCTTCCGGACGCCTGTTCCCGAAAGTTCTCTTCGCGGAAACGTGCCAGTACAACGTCAACAACACACCGAGACCAAACATCGTCCACAACACCAGCTCGTTCGGCGGAAGCATGAAAACGATCGTGATGAATGCGATCCAGAGAATCGCGATCGCGTTCAATGCGGATGACCAGCGTCCGAGGTTCCACGGCGCGAGGTCGCGCGTCATGAACTCGCCGCTCTTGCGGATGCGGTTGCGCAGGTTGAGATAGATCGGGATTCCGTACGCGAGATACAGACAGATCGTGCTGATCGACGTGACGACGAACCACGCGGCGGCGTAGACGCAGATCGCGACGCTGAGGAGCGACGTGACGATGATGGCAATGAACGGCGTGTGATGTTTTCCGCCGACGCGCTTGAGCCAGCGCGAGCCGGGGATGCCGTCGTCGCGCGCGAACGCGTACCACATCCTCCCCATCGACGTGACCGACGCGACGCCGCAGAGCCACATCGCGATGCCGATGATGACGGCGATCGCGTTCGCGAAAAACGGCGTGAGATTGTTGCGCACGATGTACAGCACGGGATAGGGATCGTTCGCGGTCGCGGCGACGTCGCCGCGCGGAATGCACCACGTCAGCGCCATCAGCATCACGTAGCCGGCGATCGCGGAGACTCCAACCGACAGCACCATTCCCCACGCGCTGTTCAGTCTCGCCATCACCGTCTCCTCGGCCATATGCGCCGACGCGTCGTAGCCGGTGTACGTCCACTGCGCCTGCAGCAGCGCGAGCACGAAGAAGAGCGGCGGCGATGCCGCGAAGAGGCTGGGGAGGATTCGAAACAGCGGCGATGGCATCGTGATGTCGCCGATGGCGAGCACCGGCTCGGGCGCCGCCGCGACGGGATGCCACGAGAAGAGAAATCCGAGCGGGTTGTGATGCTGCCCGCTGATCGTGAGCAGCAGCGTGATCGCCAGGACGCCGCCGATGTGCCACCACACGCTGATGTCGGAGAGGCGCGCGGTGAGACGAATGCCCCACACATTGATCAGAACTTGCGGGATGAGAATCAGCAGCATGACCAGGAGCTGCGAGCTCCAACTCGTCGCTTTCGGTGTGAAGATGCCGATGATGTAGATCGCCGCGGCGATGTTGATCCCGGCGGTGATCGCGACCTGTCCGATCATGTTCAGCCATGCGGTGATCCACGCCCATCGCCGCCCGCCGAGGCGGAACGCCCAGAAGTACAAACCGCCGGCGGTCGGATATGCGGACGCGATCTCCGCCATCGACGCCGCGACGGCGAGCGTCATCACGCTCACGAGCGGCCATCCGATCGAGTTGACGACCGGCCCCGCGTATTTCAAGCCGTAGCCGAACAGCAGCACCGCGCCGGTGAGGATGGAGATGATGGAGAACGAGACGGCGAAGTTGGAGAAGCCGCCCATCTCGCGATAGAGCTGCTGCGCGTAGCCGAGCCGCTCGAGATCGCGGACGTCGTCGCGGATGATGTCGTCGCGCGACTTCACCAGGCGAGCCCCATCGCGCGCGTCACGAACTTCACGAGCGGCGCCATCGTCTTGCAGTGCTTGATGAACGTCGCCGGAAAATCGGCGCTGCACAGCTCTTTGTCGGTCAGGCGCACTGACGTCGTGAAGTCGGTGTGCTTGAGAAACTCGATGTCGGGATGATCGGGCGCGTAGCCGCGCGGCGGACGCTGAAGCGTGTGTCCATGGATCGGCAGCTTCGTTTTCTTTACTGCTTTCCACTCCGCGGAGCCGCGCGCGATCACGTCGCGCACCTGCGCGAGCGCTTTCGGATCGGGATGCCAGATGCCGGCGGCGACGAACGACTCGCCGGGCTGCACGTGGAGATAGAAGCCCGGCACGCTCGCTGAAGCCTTCGAGTTGTCGTGGAAAAAGTGCGCACCGAGGTGCGTCTTGTAGGGCGACTTGTCCTTCGAGAAGCGCGTGTCGCGATAGATGCGAAAGAGCGAGCCGCCGGACGGACGCGGATCGGCGACGACGTGCGGGCTGATTTTCTGCAGCCGCGGGCCGATGTCAGCAATGAAGCGGAGCACCGGATCGCGCACGTCGCGCTCGTATCGCTGCTTGTTGGCGTTGAACCAGTCGCGCTCGTTGTGAATGCGCAACTCGCTGAGGAAGCGGAACACCTGCGGTGTGAAATAGGTCGCCGGCATGCGTTAAATCTACTGCATACGGCACTTGCGCCGCACGGCACGCTTCGTGCTCGACCGTAAGGCGCCGAACAGGCTCTTCGCGCAGTACCCGAAGCTGTTTGATCTTGAGACCGAAGGAGACTACTCATGGCAACGAGTAAGCGCGGTTTTGCGTCGATGGACGCTTCAAAGCAGCGTGACATTGCGAGTAAGGGTGGGCGCGCTGCGCACGCCAAAGGAACTGCCCACGAATTCACGTCCGACGAGGCACGTGTAGCAGGACGGAAGGGCGGCGAGGCCGTCAGCCGCGACCGCGCGCATATGGCCGCGATCGGCCGCGAGGGCGGACACAGCCGCGGGGCGCGCGCACGCGCCGCAGCAGCCGCGACCGGCGCGGCAGTCGGAATTGCGGCCGGTGCCATCGCCGGCGCGGTGGTGCAGCACGCCACCGACCGGAAGCATCAGGAGAACGATATTTCGCAGGGCTCGGGCTCGCAGCCGTTTGTCCGTCAGGCGAACGAAGAGAGCCGCAGCGGCATGCAGGAGCGCCCCAACAACAATCGCTCCGACATGCGGGACGAAGGCAACTTCTCCTCGAGCCGCGACCGGTTCTAGGGTTTGTGGAGCGGCGCCCGCTTCGGGCGCCGGATTCTCGCGAGGGTCGGCGGCCGAGGGCGGCCGCCGCTCCACTTACCTCGCGAGATTCAAGACCTCCGCGAGGTGCAGCGTTTCGCGCCCGGTTGCCTGTTCGATCTGTTCCCGGCAACTGAATCCGTCCGCGATGATGAGCGTGTCTTCGCTCGCGCCGCGCACGAGCGGCAGGATTACGCGCTCGCCGATCGCCATCGAAATGTCGTAGTGATCGCGCTCGAATCCGAACGCGCCCGCCATTCCGCAGCAGCCCGAATCGGGATGCTGCAGCTCGAGCCCGATCTTGCGCAGCAGCGTTTCCTCGGCGTCGAAGCGCATCACCGACTTGTGATGACAGTGCGACTGCACGATCGCTTTGCGCTCGAGCGACGGCAGCGCGACGTCTTCGCGCAGCAGAAACTCGCTCAGCGTGAGTGCCGAGGACGCGAGCTTCTGCGCGTACCGATCGTTCGGATAGAGATTCAGCAGCTCATCGCGAAAGACCGAAACACAACTCGGCTCGAGTCCGACGATTGGAAGTCCTTCGTCGAGCGCGGGGCGAAGAACATCGATCGTTTCGCGCAGCAGCTTCTTCGCGCGGTCGAGGAAGCCCCAGTCGTACAGCGGACGTCCGCAGCAGACGCGCTTCTGCGGGATCGTGACGCCGTAGCCCGCGCGCTCGAGCACTTCGACTGCGGCGTGGGCGGTGGCGGGGCGGAAGTGATTGTTGAAGGTGTCGGTCCAGAGGACGACGCGCTTCGCGCTGTTCTTCGGAACAAACTGCTCGCGAAACGTTTTGTTCGCGAACTTCGGCATGTGCCGTTTCGAGGAAATGCCGCTGAATCGCGCCAGCGGCATGAGCGCATTCGCGACGCGCGGCATCTTCGATGCGAGCCCCGCCCACCAGTAAATCCACCCCATCGTGTAGGCGGGGAGGGGGCGGAGGCGCTGCTCGTAATAGTGCGAGAGAAACTCCGCCTTGTACGTCGCCATGTCGACGCCGGTCGGGCAGTCGCCTTTGCAACCTTTGCAGGAGATGCAAAGGTCGAGAGCACTTTTTACATCGTCGTTTTCCCAATCAGAAGGCGTGACCTGTCCCTGGAACATCTCGAAGAGCAATCGCGCCCGGCCGCGCGTCGAGTGTTTTTCCTCGCGCGTGACCTGGTAGCTCGGGCACATCGTGCCGCCGTCGAGGCGGCGGCAGCGGCCGACGCCTACGCAGCGGAGGATCGCGTGATTCATCTGCCCTTCGTCTTCCGCGAACTGAAAATGCGTTTGCGGCGGAGACCAGGGACGGAAACTCGCGCCGAGGCGGAGATTCTCGTCGGGGTGGTAGGGAGTGACGACCTTGCCGGGATTCATCTTTCCGGCGGGATCCCAGAGCGACTTGAACTCGCGGAACGCGCCGATCAGCTCGGGGCCGAACATTTTCTCGAGCAGCACCGCGCGCGACTGCCCGTCGCCGTGCTCGCCGGAAAACGAGCCGCCGTACGAAGCGACGAGATCGGCCGCGTCGTCGAGAAACGTGCGGAACTTCGCGATGCCGCGCGCCGACGTCATGTCGAAGTTCGTGCGCGTGTGCACGCAGCCGTCGCCGAAGTGGCCGTACAAGTCGCCGCCGTAGTCGTATGCCGAGAGCAGCTTGCGGAGATCGCGCAGATACGCGCCGAGCTTTTGCGGCGCGACCGCCGCGTCCTCCCACCCTTCCCACATCAGCGGCTTGCCGGGAACGTGCGCCGTCGCGCCGAGCCCCGACTCGCGCACCGCCCAGAGGAACCGCGCTTCCTTCGATTCGTTGTCGAAGAGCCGCGACGACTCACTCACCAGCGGCTTCGCCTTGCCGATCGCCTCGTCGAGCGTCTCGCCGCCGAACTCGACGAGCAGCCATCCGCCGCCCGGCGGGAGCAGCGCGAGTCCGCGCTCGTTCATTCCCTTGTGCTGCTGATCGCGCACGAGCAGATCGTCGAAGCCTTCGAGTCCGATCGGACCGAAGCCGAGGACGCGCGGCACGTCGTCGGCGGCTTCGTAGACGCTCGGATAGCCGAGCACGAGCAGCGCGCGCGCGGGAGGACTGTAGACGAGCTTTGCCTTCGCCTCGAGCACGAGCACGCACGTCGACTCCGTGCCGACGAGCGCGCGCGCGACGTGGAAGCCATTCTCCGGCAGCAGCTCGTCGAGGTTGTAGCCGGACACGCGGCGCGGGATTCTCGGGAAGCGCGCGCGAATGAGATCGGCGTAGCGATCGCGAATCGATTTGAGTCCCGCGTAAATCTCGCCGCGACGTCCGCCTTCACTGATGATGCGCGCGAGCTCGTCGTCGCTCGTCGCGCCGACGCGCATCCGCACGCCGTCATAAGTCAGAACATCCAGCTCGTCGATGTTGTCGACGGTCTTGCCGGACATGATCGAGTGCACGCCGCAGGAGTTGTTGCCGATCATCCCGCCGAGCGTGCACCAGCGATGCGTGGCAGGATCGGGGCCGAACGTGAGCGTGTGCTTTTCCGCTTCGCGCCGCAGATCGTCGAGCACGAGGCCGGGCTCCACGCGCGCGAATTTCTCGGACGCGTTCATCTCCACGACGTTGTGCATGTACTTCGACATGTCGAGGATGACCGCGACGTTGCAGCACTGGCCGGCCAGGCTCGTGCCTGCGCCTCGCCCGAGGATCGGCGCGCCGAATTGACGCGCGAGTGCGACCGTTGCGATGACGTCGTCAGCGTCGCGCGGCAGCACGACGCCGATCGGGACTTGTCGATAGTTGGAAGCGTCGGTCGCGTAGAGCGCGCGCGAGCCGTCGTCGAATCGCACTTCGCCGCGGACGGCGCGCTTCAACGCATCCGCGAGCGCGGCGGCATCGAGGTCGAGCTGTTGAATGCGATCGCGATGAACGAAGCGCGGCACGGTGCGAGTCTATCGACGCGCGCGTTTCTTCGCAGCCGGTTTCTTCTTTGCCGCCGGCTTCTTCTTCGCTGCGGATCTCTTAGCGGCCGGTTTTTTCTTCGCCGCCGCCTTCTTCGCAGTTGGGTTCTTCGCGGCGGGCTTCTTCTTCGCCGCGGGCTTCTTCTTCGCGCCGGCCTTCTTCGCCGCCGCTCCCGCCTTCCGCTTCGCCATCACCGAGCGCGGCGCCTTCTTCGAGCTGCTCGCGCGCACCGTCTTGCGCGCCACGAGCTTGTTGAAGCGGTTGCCCGATTTGTCCGACAACAGCATCGCCAGCTTGTTGCGGTCGAACCATTCGAAGAATTCGTCCCACGAGATTTCCTCGAGCGTGTCTTCGCCGCTGAAGCCGGGGAAATCGATGCGCAGGATTCCGGGATCGTCGCCGCCGCCGGTCGCTTTCACGCGCGCTGCATGACCGCCGCGTGCTTCCACCCAGCTTTGGATCTCGTCGTGATCGGTCGTCGCGTTTGCCATGCGCGAAGCGCGATACAAAAGCGACGCCAGCTACAATCGCGCTGTTTCTAAGGCTTCTTCTGTCCGATGATTTTGTACCATCGGCTGTCCGGCTCTTCGGCGAGCAACATCGCCAGCGATCTCCGGTCGAACACCTCGAAGAATTGCTCCCACGAAATATCGGCGAGCGTTTCATCGTCATCGGGGCCGAAATAGACGCCCAGAATCTCGGGGCTGCTGCTTCCCTTCTTATGTGCGGGAAGACCGCCACGTGCGGCGACCCAGCCTCGGATCTCGGCGTGGTCCTGCGTTGCCTTTGCCATGACACAAGCGTATACAAGGCAACCGCCAGCTACAATCGCGCGCATGCTGGCCCGCATCGGAATGCGCATCGCCGATTTCTGCGAGCGCTGGTTTCCCGATGCCTTCGTATTCGCGCTCGCCGCGATCGTGCTGGTGTTTTTCGGCGGACTCGGAATCGGCGTGCCGGCGACGAAGCTCGTCGCCGAATTCGGCACCGGCTTCTGGTCGCTCGTGAATTTCACGATGCAGATGGCAATCGTGATCATCGGCGGCTTCGTCGTCGCGTCGTCGCCGCCAGTCGCGCGACTCACGTCATGGCTTGCGTCGATTCCGAAAAGCGCGCGCGGCGCGGTCGCATTCGTCGCCGCGTTCGCGATGTTCTCGTCGCTGATCTCGTGGGGACTCTCGCTGATCTTCACCGGCCTCCTCGTCCGCGAGATCACGCGCCGCATGCGCGTCGACTATCGCGCCATCGGCGCCGCCGCCTATCTCGGCCTCGGCAGCGTCTGGGCCCTCGGCCTCTCCTCGTCCGCTGCGCTGCTGCAGGCGACGAAGTCGTCGATCCCCGCGTCGCTCCTTCCGATCACCGGCGTGATTCCGCTGACGCAGACGATCTTTCTCTGGCAGAACCTCGCGATGGCGCTCGTGCTGATCGTCGTGTCGGTGATCGTCGCGTATTACTCGGCGCCGCGCGAAGAAGACGCGCGCGTTTTGGAAAGTGGAGCGGCGGACTCTCAGTCCGCCGAGGATGACCGGCGGGCCAAGAGCCCGCCGCTCCACTTTTCGGAAAAGCCGAAAACTCGCCGATCCTCAGCATCGTCATCGCGCTGCTCATGTTTGCGTATCTCATTCAGCAGTTCATCGAGAAGGGCGGACTCGCGGCGCTCGATCTCAACAACTTCAACTTCACGTTCCTCGCGTTCGGACTCCTGTTGCACTGGCGTCCGCGATCGTTTCTGCGCGCGGTGTCGCGATCCGTTCCTGCGACCGCGGGTGTGCTCATCCAGTTCCCGTTCTACGGCGGCATCTTCGGGATGATCTCGAAAACGCCGGTCGCGAATCACCTCGCCAGTCTCTTCGTGCACGTCACGACGAAAGACACGTTCCCGATCGTCGTCGCGTTCTACTCGGGAATCCTCGGCATGTTCGTGCCCTCCGGCGGCGGCAAGTGGGTGATCGAAGCGCCCTACGTCATGGCCGCCGCCAACGCGTGGCACGTGCACCTCGGATGGACGGTGCAGATCTACAACGCGGCCGAGGCGCTGCCGAACCTGATCAATCCATTCTGGATGCTGCCGCTGATGGGAATCCTCAACGTGAAGGCGCGCGATCTGGCCGGATACTCGATCCTGCAGCTCCTCTTTCACGCGCCGATCGTGCTGTTGTTGTGCTGGCTTTTCGCACGAACACTCCCTTACATTCCGCCGGTCTTCCCTTGAAATGCACCGCTCGTCCCAAAAACGAAACCTAACGTTTGTTGGAACGTAACGTATATATCGACAAATGTTCATGAGACGCCTAGTTCTGATCCTCGCAGCGCTGGCGATGACCGCGACGCTGCACGCCGAGCGGCAAATCATCGGCGGAGAACAGGATCACTCCGCGGCCGCGCAGGCGGGCGACTGCGAACATTTCTTCACGACGACGTTCACGAATTTCCCCGCCGAGGCGAATGAACAGGAGCAGAGGGAAATCTCGCTGGCGGGCGTCGATCTGCTGCACGTCATCGCCAGCAATGAAGGCGGAGTCTCGATCCGCGGCTGGAACAGGCCGAACGCGCGGATGATCGTCTGCCGCACCGCGGTCGCCGATACGAAAGAACAAGCGCAGCAGGTCCTCGGCTCGGTGAGCGTCACGAATCACGCCGGGCAAATCGTCGCGCAGGGCCCGTCGTTCGACGGCAAGCAGGCGTGGTGGGCGAACATCATTCTCTATGTGCCGCGCCGCGCGAAGCTCGACATCCACGCCGCCAACGGCGGTGTCGCGCTGCGCAACCTCAGCGGAAAAGTGTCGGCGAAGTCGGTAAGCGGTGGCATCTCCGTCGCGAGCTCGCCCGGCGATTTCAAGATCGAAACGGAGAGCGGCGGCATCACGCTCGACCGCGTGTCCGGCCGCGTCGAAGCCGTGTCGCACGCCGGCGCGATCGCGCTGAAAGTCGACGACGCGTCGTCGGTGCCGACGATCGAGGCGCGCGCGGGCGGAGACGGCAGCATCATCTGCAACCTCACGAACGACGCGACGTGGGACGCGAATCGCAAACACGTCCGCATCGGCGACGGGTATCCCGACGTGCGCCTCACGACCGACTCCACGATCATGATCGATCGCATTCGTTAGGGCCTCCCGGCCTCCTGGCCTCCTGGCCTCCTGGGTCTCTTCAACAACGAATTCTGTGGAGCGGCGGCCGCTCTCGGCCGCCGGATTCTCGCGAGAGGTCGGCGGCCGAAGCGGCCGCCGCTCCACTAGGAGGCCAGGAGGCTCAGAGGCTTGGCGGCTGCGCCGCCCACGGCACTGAACCTGCACTTAGCAGGCTCATGTCAGCGCTGCCCGTCCTCGGTGAAGACAACATCCGCTTCTATCGCCACGCGCTCTCGATTCTGTCAAAAGCCGGCATCCCGCATCTCGTCGGCGGCGCGTACGCGTTCGCGCGATACACCGGCATCGAGCGCCACACGAAAGACTTCGACATCTTCATTCGTCCCGACGACTTTTCGCGCGCGGAGTCGGCGTTTCAGAAAGCGGGATACGAGACCGAGCTGACGTTTCCGCACTGGCTCGGCAAGGCCTACAAGGGCGACGACTTCGTCGATCTGATTTTCAGCGCGGGCAACGGCGTCGCGAAGGTCGACGACCGCTGGTTCGAGCACGCGGTGAAAGAGAAAGTGTTCGACGTCGACGTCGAGCTCATTCCCGCCGAAGAGATGATCTGGTCGAAAGGATTGATCATGGAGCGCGAGCGCTTCGACGGCGCGGACGTCGCGCACGTCCTTCGCGCGACGGGCGAGAAGCTCGACTGGACACGGCTCATCGAGCGCTTCGGCCGCCACTGGCGCGTGCTGCTCGCGCATCTGATTCTGTTCACGTTCATCTACCCGAGCGATCGATCGAAAGTTCCTGCTGACGTGCTCGATTCATTGATGAAACGTGCGGGCGAAGAAAAAGACGATGAGGCTGACAAGGTCTGCTGCGGAACGATCATCTCGCGGCAGCAGTATCTGAAGGACATCGAGGAGTGGGGCTACAAGGACGCGCGTCTCGAGCACGGGCTGATGAGTCGGGAGGACGTTCACCGCTGGACGGCGGGCATCGAAGTTGATGGGACGAAGTGATATGCGCGAGACGCTCCGGATCGGCGCCGTCGCCGACATTCACGTCAAGAAGAGCTCGGCCGGCACACTCCAGCCGCTGTTCAGCAAAGTCAGTGAAGAAGCGGACATCCTGCTGCTGTGCGGCGACCTCACCGACTTCGGCACTCCCGAAGAAGGAAAGATCCTGGCGAAGGAAATCACGACCTCGCTTCGCATCCCCTCGCTCGCCGTCCTCGGCAATCACGACTGCGAGTCGGGACGCGAAGCGGAGCTGATCGATATTCTCACCGACGCCGGCGTGGTCGTGCTCGACGGTACGTCGTACGAGATGGACGGCGTCGGCTTCGCGGGCGTGAAGGGATTCGCCGGCGGCTTCGGGAGGCGCGCGTTAGGCGCGTGGGGCGAGAAGATCATCAAAGACTTCGTGCACGAGGCGATCAACGAGTCGCTGAAGCTCGAGGCCGCGCTCGCGCGTTTGCGCACACCGCAAAAGATCGGCGTGCTGCATTACTCGCCGATCCAGGAGACGGTCAACGGTGAGCCGCCGGAGATCATCGCGTTTCTCGGATCGTCGCGACTCGAAGAGCCGCTCGATCGATATCGAGCGAACGCGGTCTTTCACGGCCACGCACATCGCGGATCACTCGAAGGGCGCACGAAAGGAAACGCGCCGGTCTACAACGTCGCGATGCCGGTGCTCGCGACCGCGTTTCCCGACAAGCTGCCGTTCCGCGTAATCGAAGTTCCGGTCACCGCGGAAGTGCACGCGTGAGTAGAATCGCGCGATGCTCAATCGGAAGTCGTTGATCGATTGGTATCGCGCCACCCGCGCGCGCACGCGACAGCTCTTCGACATCATCACGCCCGACGCGTACTACGACCGCCCGATCGCGCTGCGCAATCCGATCGTCTTCTACGAGGGCCATCTTCCGGCGTTCAGCGTCAACACGCTGGTGAAGCTGACGCTGAAGAAATCCGGCATTCATCCGTACTTCGAACAAATCTTCGAGCGCGGCATCGATCCCGAAAACGAAGCCGTGGTGAAAAGCCCGACCGACCTCTGGCCCGCGCGTGAAGACGTGCAGGCGTACGGACTCGAAGCCGACGCGTTGATCGAGCGCACGCTCTGCGAAGACAACATCGAGATCGATGGAGGCGAAGCCGCCGGCACGATCATCGAGCACGAGCTCATGCATCAGGAGACGTTGCTGTACATGTTTCATGAGCTGCCGTACTCGAAGCGCAGAGCGAGTGGAGCGGCGCCCGCCTCGGGCGCCGGCGGCCGAGGGCGGCCGCCGCTCCACAGAGTCAACATCCCCGCCGGCCGCGCCATCCTCGGCGCTCCGCGCGGATCCCGCTTCGGCTGGGACAACGAGTTTCCCGAGCTCGTCGTCGACGTGCCCGCGTTCGAGATCGACGCGTACAACGTCACGAACGGCGACTACCTGGAGTACATCGAAGCCACCGGCGCGAAGGCTCCGCATTTCTGGCAGCGCGTGAACGATCAGTGGCATCGGCGCGGATTGTTCGAGCTCGCGCCGCTGCCGATGAACGCGCCGGTGTACGTCACGCACGAAGAAGCGACGGCGTACGCGAACTGGAAGGGCGCGCGATTGCCGAGCGAAGCGGAGTGGCATCGCGCGTCCGGCGAAGGCGACGAGATACCGGAAGGCAACTACGACTTTCAGCATTGGGATCCCGTCGACGTCGGCTCGTACGCGCCGAACGAATACGGCATCTACGATCTCGTTGGCAACGGATGGGAGTGGACATCGACTCCGTTCGGTCCGTTCCCCGGCTTCGAGCCAATGCCGTCGTATCGCGTCTACTCCGCCGACTTCTTCGACAACGCGCACTTCGTCCTGAAAGGCGCGTCGCCCGTCACCGCGCGCGAGCTGGTCCGCAAGAGCTTTCGCAACTGGTTCCGGCCTAACTATCCGTACGTCTACGCGTCCTTCCGCTGCGCGCGTTAATTGCACGCAGGCGTTGCATGGAACGCAAAGTCTACAAAGCCAAGTCCTTCAACCTCTCCGGCCTCAACGGCATCTCCGACAAGACGCTCGAGATGCACTTCAAGCTCTACGAAGGCTACGTCACCAACACCAACACGCTCACCGAGCGCATCGCGGCGATCCTCGCCGACGGCCAGGTCGACAAGGAAGAAATGCCGGCCTATTCCGAGCTCACGCGCCGCCTCGGATTCGAATACAACGGCATGGTCCTGCACGAGTACTACTTCGGCAACATGAAGCGGCAGGGCGGGCCGGACGCGCCGCACGGCTCCGAATTTCGCAATGCCGTCGAGCGCAGCTTTCCGGGCTACGACATCTGGAAAGCCGACTTCACGAGCGTCGGCAAAATGCGCGGCGTCGGCTGGGCGATCTGCTATCTCGATCCCGCAAACGGACTCGTCTCCAATCACTGGGTCGAGTTGCATGAGACCGGCAACATCGCCGGCTTCGTCCCGCTCCTGGTGATGGACGTCTGGGAGCACGCGTTCCTCCTCGACTACAAACCGGCAGACCGTCCGAAGTACATCGAGGCATTCCTGTCGAACGTCGACTGGGACGCGGTCGAGAAACGCCTCGAAGCGGTGCACGTGACCGCTGCAGCGCGTTAGCGCGACCACCCTGTGGAGCGGCGGCCGCCCCCGGCCGCCGACTTGTCGCGAGAAACGGCGCCCGAGAGCGGGCGCCGCTCCACAAGATCTTGCGGAGCTGGCAAGTACTTTGTAGAATAAAGCGACTACCATGGTTCGCAACCTTTTTCCTCGACCGGCCGTACATTGATCTCATGACTACGCTGATCGAGGTGTCCGGTCTCCGGAAGCTGTATCGGTCATCGTTCGGCCAGCCGAAGATCACCGCTCTCGACGGCATCGACTTTCAGGTGCGCGAGGGCGAGATGTTCGGCTTGCTCGGACCGAATGGCGCCGGCAAGACGACCACCGTCAAAATCCTTCTCGGCCTGACGCACGCTACGAGTGGCTCGGCGTCCATTGCCGGTCTCCCGGTCAAAAACCCGGAGTCGCGCCGCCGCGTCGGCTATCTGCCGGAAGGCCACAAGATCCCGAACTACCTCACCGCGCGCCAGGCGATGACGATCTTCGGCCGCATGTCCGGCATGGACAGCGCGACGATGAGGACGCGCATCCCCGATCTCATCGAGCGCGTCGGTCTCGGCATGAAGTGGGCCGACGTGCGCATCAAGAAGTTCTCGAAAGGGATGACGCAGCGCCTCGGACTCGCATGTGCGCTGATTCACTCACCGAAGCTGCTGCTGCTCGATGAGCCGACCGACGGCGTCGATCCGGTCGGACGGCGCGAGATTCGCGATCTTCTCCGCGAAGAAGCAAAACAGAACGGCGTCGCCGTGCTCCTCAACTCGCATCTCCTCTCCGAGATCGAGCTGACGTGCGATCGCGTGGCGATGCTGCGCAACGGAAAAGTCGCCGCGTTCGGCACGGTCGAAGAGCTGACGCGGAAGAGCGCGACCTACAAGATGGTCGCGACGCCGACGGACGATAGCCTCGTCGCCGCGTTCCGAGAGACCGGCGCCGGCGTCGAGCGCGTGAACGGACACATGGTCCTCTCCGTCAGCGACGTGCCGCATCTCAACGCGCTCGTCGACAAACTGCGCGCGAGCGGCGGAATGCTCAACGAGCTGACGCCGGTGCGCTCGTCGCTGGAAGATGTTTTCGTCGACTTGATTCGCGCCGAGGAAGTCCCGGCGGGCGGAACGCCCGCCGAGCGAGATATATCCCAATGAAAGTACTCGTCGCGAACATCGAAGACGTGATGCGCGAAGCCGCGGCGCGGTGGACGCTCATCGCCTACTTCTTCCTCTCCACACTGTTCATCATCATCTTCGCGTCGGCCGTCAACCTCGACATCGTCAACGGCGCGCTCGCGGGCGCGAAGCTGTTCGGCAAAGACGTGCAGATGGGCGACAACACGATCAGCATCGAGAAGCTCGTCCTCGGATTCGAGTCCGGCTTCTCCGTCTTCCTCTATTTCATCTGCACGTTCCTGGCGATCTTCGCAACTGCGCATCTCGTGCCGCGTATGCAGGAGAAAGGAACGATTGATTTGTATCTGTCGCGTCCCGTCTCCCGCGTGCGGCTCCTGATGTCGCGCTACGTCGCCGGCCTGATTCTCGCCGGCAGCAACGTCGTCTATCTCATCGGGACGATCTGGCTGATCATCGCCTGGAAGACGCACGTGTTCCATCCGCGCTTCCTCCTCGGCGGCTCGATCATGTTTCTCATGATCGCCATCCTGCTCGCGTTCGCGTTCCTCATCGGCGTCGTCACGTCGTCGACCGCGGTCTCGATCATGACGACGTACGGCATCTTCTTCTTCGGATTGATGCTCGCCGCGCACGACCGCATCGCCGCGGCAGTCTCGAAAGAGTGGCAGGCCGCGCTGATCAACGGCCTCTACTGGATCTTCCCGAAGAGCGGCGAGCTCGGACAGGCCGTCGTGGCCTTCGTCGGCGGCGACGAGATGCCTGCTCGCGTGCTGAGCGTTTTGACTCCGGCTCCATTCCTCACCAGCGCCGCCTTCGGCGCGGTCTGTCTCATTCTCGCTTCATGGCTATTCACCAAAAAGGAGTTCTGACGATGAACCGTTCCCCGCTGTTCCGCTTCGCCGTCGTCGCCGCCGCCGTGCTCGCGCTTGCGATGCCCGCGTTCGCGAAAGACGATGCCCTTTCGCTCGTACCGTCAAATGCCGTCACCGTCGGCATGGTCAAACTGCGCGAGATGCGCAGCAGCCCGCTCTCTTCGATGCTGTTCCAGCAGACCGACAAGATGAGCACGGACGGCGAGGCCGAGAAGTTCCTCTCCGACGCCGGTCTCTCGCCGCTGAAGGACGTCGACGTGCTCGTCGTCGCGACTGCTCCGCGCACGAACCTCGGCTCGGAAGCCGACGTGCTCGTGATCGCGGAAGGACGCTTCAACGTCGAGCGTCTCTCGGCCGCGCTTGCGGCGCGCGGTGCGACGAAGAAGGGCGCGTACTTCGTGATCGACAAAGAAGATCATCACGACGTCGGCGCCGTCGCGTTCCCGTCCGCTTCGCTCGCGATCGCGGGCACTGAACGCGCCGTCGCTGCTGCGCTCGAAGCGCGGGCGAACGGCGGCACTTCGTTCCGCAGTGCGAACGGCCTCGGCATGGACCTCGCGCGCGTCGATCGCGACGCAACCGCGTGGGCGATCGTCGACGTCACGCGCGCCGCGCGCCTGGCGAAAGGCGGCACGATCACGACCGGCAAGGGCCAGGCCGGCGACGCGCTCGCCGCTGCGCTACGCAACGTCTCGACCGTCGCGGTGTGGGCGAAAGACACCGGCAGCGCGCTGGAGCTCGGCGCCATCGGCCTCTCCGGCGACACCGAAACGCTCTCGCTGATCGAAGACACCGTCCGCGGCGCGCTCTCCGCGATGCGCCTCGCGGTCAAAGACAAATCGCCCGAGCTGGTCTCCGTCCTGCGCCAGTTCGACATCACGCGCAAAACGGACTCGATCACGATCGAAGGCTCGATCCCCGCGTCGTCGCTTCGCGACTTGATGGCGAAGAAGAGAGCGAGCAACTGACGGTTTTCTGAATCGCTTCTGTGGAACGGCGGGCTTTAGCCCGCCGTTTTGCTTTTCGGCGGGCTCGAAATCGCGCTTAGCGCAAATCCCTCCCTCCTGGGAGGCTCGGTGGCCAGGAGGCCAGGAGGCTCCTACACGAACCGTCGCAAGTGTTCCCGCCACCATGGCCAGTCGTGCCCAAACACGCCTGGCCATATTTCCACGTAGTTCGGAATCCCCTTCATCGACAACAGGCCTGAGAACTCCTTCGTCTTGTCGACGATCGAGTCGTGCTCGCCGGTTGCGAGAATCCACTCCACGCGCGAGAGCTTGCCCACCCACTCGCCGTCCATGTTCGGGATGTTGACGACCGGGCAGTTGAAATAGCAGTTGTCGTCCCAGTAGCCGTCGAGCTGCGAGCGGATGTCGAACACGCCCGAGAACAGAATGGCGCGGCTCACGACGTCCGGATAGCGCGCCGCGAAATTCGCCGCGTGATACGCGCCGAAGCTTGCGCCGTACACCGCGAGATCGCCGCGCTGCGCACGATTGTGAATGTACGGCACCAGCTCGTGCCGCAGATACGCGTCGTACTGCGCGTGCCGCTTCGCGCGCACGCGCGGATGCACGTTCTTGTTGTACCAACTCTCGTTGTTCACGGTATCGACGAGCACGAGCTGAATCTCGCCGTTGTCGACTTTGTCCGCCACCGAGTCGGCGAGATGAAAGTCTTCGTTTTCGGAGTAGCGGCCCGCCGACGTCGGGAAAAGCATCACCGGCCGGCCGAACTTGCCGAACCAGAGAAACTCCATGTCACGGCCGAGGGAAGGGCTCCACCATTTCACGTAGTCGCGATACATGAAGCGGATGCTATACGATCAGACGTCATGCGAAAAAAGCGAATCGGCATTCTCTTCGGGATGGAAGATACGTTTCCGTGGGCGCTCATCGACGCGATCAACGCGCGCGGGGGCGACGACGTCGAAGCAGGAGTCGTCGAGATCTCGTATCTGAAAGACGACGGTGTCTTTCCGTACGACCTCATCCTCGACCGCATCAGCCACGAAGTGCCGTTCTATCGCACGTACCTCAAATGCGCGGCCGCGTCGGGCGTGCGCATCGTCAACAATCCGATCTGGTGGTCCGCCGACGACAAGTTCTTCGATAACCTCGTCGCGAAAGCAGCGAACGTCGCGGTGCCGAAGACCGTGCTGCTGCCGCACAAACAATATCCGCCCAACACCGAGGCGAAGTCGTTCCGCAACATGCGCTGGGTGAATTGGGAAGAAGTGTGGTCGTACCTCGGATGGCCGATCTTCATGAAGCCGGCGTACGGTGGCGGGTGGAAGGACGTGTACAAGGTGCACGACCCGAAGGAATTCTTCGCCGCGTATGACCAGACCCGCGACCTCACGATGATGGCGCAGGAAGCGATCGAGTTCGAGCTCTACTACCGCTGCTACGTTCTCGGACGGAAGCGCGTGCGCATCATGGCTTACGATCCGAAGTCGCCGCATCACGAGCGCTACGTGAAGAACGCGCCGCCGATGGAGCCCGCGTTTGAAGAGCGCATCCACCGCGACGCGCTCGCGCTCTGCGACGGCCTCGGATACGACATGAACACCGTCGAATTCGCGGTGCGCGACGGCGTGCCCTACGCGATCGACTTCATGAACTGCGCGCCCGACGCCGACCGCCACTCCGTCGGCGAAGAAAACTTCGAGTGGATGGTCTCGAACATGGCCGAGGTGCTGCTCGAGCTCGTCCGCGGCGAGAAGAAATTCGAGCTCACCGGCAACTGGCCGACCGTGCTCAATCCCACGAAGGACGTTTTACAGCCGGTTTAGCAGTTGCTCGGTTGCGCGGCAAGACCTCTCAGGCCGCGTAACCGCGCGACCGCGTAACCGAGCAACCGAATCCGGTATCCTTCCCTACATGTCCATACCGACGTTCACTCTCGGGATCGAAGAGGAGTTTCAAGTCATCGATCCCACCTCGCGCGAGTTGAAGTCGCACATTCAGGAGATGTTCGCCGAAGGCGAGAAGCGCCTGAAGGACGAGATCAAGCGCGAGATGCACGATCCGGTGATCGAGGTCGGGACGCCGATCTGCCGCAACATCGCCGAGGCGCGGCGCGAGATCACGCGGCTGCGAAAGGAAATCATCACCCTCGTGCACGAGAGCGATCTGCGCATCGCCTCCGCGGGCACACATCCGATTTCGCACTGGAAGGACGTGCCGATCACCGCAAACGCACGCTACGACCAGATCGTGTACGAGCTGCAGATGCTGGCGCGCGGGAACCTGATTTTCGGCTTGCACGTGCACGTCGCGGTCGAGGATCCCGAGACGCGCGTGCAGCTCATGAATGCCGCGCGCTACTTTCTCCCGCACATCTTCGCGCTGTCAGTGAACTCGCCGTTCTGGTGCGGACAGAACACGGGATGGAAGAGCTATCGCGCGAAAGTGTTCGATCGCTTTCCGCGCACCGGCATCCCCGATTACTTCCGCGCGCTCAGCGACTACGAGGAGTACGTCGACATCCTCGTGCGCACCAACTGCATCGACAATCCGAAGAAAATCTGGTGGGACGTCCGCCCGCATCCATTTTTTCCGACGCTCGAGTACCGCATCTGCGACGTGCCGATGCGCGTCGACGAGACGATCTGCTTCGCCGCGCTGTTCCAGGCCATCACCGCGAAGTTGTACAAGCTGTACCGCCAGAACATGGGCTGGCGCCTCTACCGCCGCTCGCTGCTCAACGAGAACAAACAGCGCGCCGCGCGCTTCGGCGTTGAAGCGAAGCTGATCGACTTCGGCAAGCGCGAGGAAGTGCCGTTCGGAATGCTGCTCGACGAACTGCTGGAATTCGTCGACGACGTCGTCGACGAGCTCGGCTCGCGAAACGAGGTCTACTACGCTCGTGAGATCATGCGCAACGGAACCGGCGCCGACCGCCAGCTCCGCGCCTTCAGCGAACGCAACGACCTTCGAGACGTGGTGGACTACATCGTGAAAGAGACCGAGCACGGGGTGCTTTGACAGGCGCACAGGCGCACAGGCTCACAGGCGCAAAGGCTCATGGAGAGCCGAACTGTGAGCCCATGCGCCTATGAGCCTATGAGCCTGCATCATCGCGACATCCACCAGCCTAGGTGCTGTAGCGCGTGAATCCGCGTGCGTTACTTACGCGCCTGACGGCCGGTTATCTAAGGAACGTCGCGTTTCGTGATGCGCTGGCGCTCGCAGCAGCGTTCGGATTCAAGGTTGACCGGATTGAAGGAAGCCACCACATTCTGAAGCACGAGGACGTTGCCGAATTTCTGAACATGCAGGACGTGCGCGGCGAAGCGAAGCCGTATCAGCTGCGGCAATTTCTACGGCTCGTAAAGCGCTATGATCTCCGACTGAGAGATAAATCGTGAGCGACTATCACATCCACATCTTCTACAGCGAAGAAGACGGTGGTTACATCGCCGACATCCCCGAGCTGGATGCTTGTTCGGCGTTCGGTGCTTCCGCGGAAGAAGCGCTCGCGGAAGTGCAGCGTGCAAAAGCGGCGTGGCTCATCACCGCGCGCGAAGCAGGCAGGCCGATTCCCGAGCCGAGCCAGACTGTCGTCTCGTAAAGCGATGACGGCACGCACCTTGATCCCGACCGACTCGATGCATCGACGCGACATCCATCAGCCTAACGATTTCTTCGAATACGTTCGCATCGAAGACTCCGTTCCCGCCGCCGCGCGCGACCGCATCGACGTCGCCGTGCTCGACATGAATCACTTCTGGCCTAACGTCGGGCACGACTCGCTCGTGCATGCGGTGCTCGAGGCGGCCGAGGAATTCGCGGACGAGTTGAAACGCATCGGCGCGAAGGTGCGCGTGCTGTCGTACGACGTGCGCCGCCGCAACGCGATTCCGGAATCGCCGAACGGACGCTTTCAGCTTTACATCGGCACCGGCGGTCCCGGCCATCTCGACCCGCGACTCAATGACGGCGCGTCGGAATGGAGCCAGGGCGTGCATGAAACGACGGCGTGGGAAGCGCCGCTGTTTCGACTCTTCGACGATCTGCTCGCACATCGCACCGCCGCGTTTCTCGCGGTTTGTCATTCGTTCGGACTCGTCTGCCGCTGGTCGGGTGTCGCGCATCCGGAGCTGCGCAGCGAAAAGAGCAGCGGCATGCCGCTGAATCGCTTGTCGCGCGAGGCGTTGCAGCATCCATGGTTCGAGCAATTCGCGAACGCGCTTCCGGACGGCCAGCACTTCCGCGTCGTCGACAATCGCCTGTTCGACCTCGAGCTCGAGTCGGCCGGCAAGTCGGCGCCGATCGCGTTCGAAGAGGGCGGCAATACAGCGCTGACGATGATCGAGCTCGCGCGCGATGCCGGCGGCACGATGCCGCGATTCCTCGGCGTCAATCACCATCCCGAGATCATCGACCGCGATCACATCATGCAGGTGCTCGACGAGAAACGCGCGCACGGCGAAGTCTCAGAGCAGTGGTACAGCGAGCGCGCGGTCACGATGCGCGATCTCTTCCGCGGCGAGAACGAGCGCCAGAGCCGCCTCACCTCTCACTACTCGCTCCTCGGTCCGCTGCGCTTCCACCTCGAGCGGCTGATTCGAAGCCGCAGCCTCCCGGCCTCCTAGGAGCCTGCGCGGCAGTAAAGCAGTAATCCGGCGTAAGTCGCACGTTCCGAATCGGCAGTTTGCGCGCGCGGAGCGCCGGTTCGCGCGTGCGGATCCCCATTTCACGCGTGCGGATTGCCATTACACGCGTGTGTTTTGCCATTTCACGACTGTGAATTGCCATTTCACGACTGTGAATTGTTATTTCACGAGTGTGGATTGCCATTTCACGAGTGTGTTTTGCCATTTCACGAGTGCGGATCGCCAGTTCGCGCGTGCGGATCGCCAGTTGCCGTCATATGGGCTGAAGCCGTGGGCGTGATCCTAGCCTCCCGGCTTCCTGGTTCCTGAGCGGCTTGGTGGCCAGGAGGCTTGGAGGCTGTCGCATATAGAATCGCGCCGATGTCCGCTCACGGTCTCCGCATCGCCGCCATCGGCGGCGGCACCGGCCTCTCCACGCTGCTGCGCGGACTGAAGCCGTACGTCGAAGCCGAAGGCGGCTGGTCGATCAACGATCTCGGCGCGATCGTGACCGTCACCGACGAAGGCGGCAGCTCGGGCGTGCTGCGCAAGGAGTTCGGCATGTTGCCGCCCGGCGACATCCGCAACTGCATCGTCGCGCTCGCGGAGGAAGAGCAACTCCTCTCGCGACTCTTTTCGTATCGCTTCGACACCGACTCCGCGCTCAAAGGACATTCCCTCGGCAATCTGCTGCTCACCGCGCTCACCGACATCACCGGCAATTTCGACAGCGCAATCCTCGCGGCGTCCGAGGTTCTCAACATCCGCGGCGCGATCTATCCGTCGACGCTCGAAGACGTGCGGCTGCGCGCCATGCTCGAAGACGGAACGGAGATCGTCGGCGAAGTCGCGATCAGCGGCTCCGAGATCGGCGAAACGCCGGCGACCACCGCGCGTCACACGCCGATCAAACGGCTGGCGATCGATCCGGCCGACGCGCAACCGACCGACGGCGCACTCGAGGCGCTCGCGAATGCGGATCTGATCCTCATCGGTCCCGGCTCGCTCTACACGTCCGTGCTTCCGAACCTGCTCATCAAACCGATCGCCGACGCGCTGCGCAACGCGCGCGCGCTGCGCGTCTACATCTGCAACGTGATGACGCAGCCGAACGAGACTGACGGCTACGCCGCGCAGGACCACCTGCGCGCGATCATCGAGCACGCGGGGCTGGTCGTCGACGTGATGGTGATCAACGGCCGGCGGCCGTCGGAGTCGATCCTGCATTCCTACGAAGCCATGAACCAGTTTCCCGTGCAGTTCGACCTCGACGCCGTGCGCGAGCTCGGCGTCACGCCGTTCTTCGGCGACATCATTTCCGAGGGGAACTACGTGCGGCACGATGCCGGGGCGCTCGCGCAGACCATGTTCCGCCTCTACGACCGCTACGGACGCACGCTCGAGCGAATGAGACGCGACTCATGAACGAAAACCTGGAAGTGATCATCCTCGCGGCCGGCCTCGGCACGCGGATGAAGTCCTCGAAGATCAAAATTCTGCACCGCGCCGCCGGACGTCCGATCATCGACTACGTCCTCGACCTCGCGAGCGAGCTGTCGGCGCAGCCGCCGGTGATGGTGATCGGCCATCAGCGCGAGCAGGTGCAGCAGGCCGTGGACAGCCGCGCGCGTTTCGCGATTCAGGAAGAGCAACTCGGAACCGGACACGCCGTTCTTCAGGCCGCGCCGCACGTCGACGCAGCGAAGCGAGTGCTGATCCTTTCCGGCGACGTCCCGCTCACACGACGCGAGACGTTGCAGCGTTTGCTCGACGAGCACGCGCAATCGGGAAACGCGTTAACACTGCTGACCATGAAGCCGCCCGATCCGGGGATGTACGGCCGCATCGTCCGCGATGACAGCGGATCCGTGCAGCGCATCGTCGAAGCGAACGACGCGAGCGAAGACGAGAAGCGGATCGACGAAGTGAACGCCGGCATCTACGTCTTCGACGGCGCGCATCTCTTCGACAACCTGCGCAATCTCTCCACCAACAATGCGCAGGGCGAGTACTACCTGACCGATCTCCTGCACACACTGCGCGAGCGCGGCCACCGCGTCGGCGCGGTGATCGCCGACGATCCGATCGAAGCGCTGGGAGTGAATTCGCGCGCCGACCTCGCGCAGGTCGACAGCGAGATCCAGCGCCGCGTCGTCGAGAAGCTGATGCGCGAAGGCGTCACGTTCCGCAATCCGTCGACTGTCGTCATCGACTCGACGGTCACGATCGGCGCCGATACCGTGATCTATCCGTTCGTCACCATCGAAGGCACGACCAGGATCGGACGCGACTGCGTCATCGAGCCCGGCGTCCACCTCATGAACGTGCAGATCGCCGACAACGTGCACGTCAAAACCGGCACCGTCGCCGAAGACGCGATCATCGAGGAAGAAGCGTCGGTCGGCCCCTACGCACACCTCCGCCCCGGATCGAAGCTCGGACGCAAAGTGAAGGTCGGCAACTTCGTCGAGACGAAGAAAGCCGTATTCGGCGAAGGCGCGAAAGCATCGCACCTCTCCTACATCGGCGACGCCGAAGTCGGCGCCGGCGTCAACATCGGCGCTGGCACCATCACCTGCAACTACGACGGCGTGCGAAAAAACAAAACCATCCTCGAAGACGGCGTCTTCATCGGATCGGACACGCAGCTGGTCGCGCCCGTGCGCGTCGGCCGCGGCGCGTACGTCGGCGCGGGATCCACGATCACGAAAGACGTCCCGCCGGGCGCGCTCGCGCTGAGCAGAACACCGCAGAAAACGATCGAGGGGTGGGCGGAGAGGAAGAAGAAGGGCTGAGGGACGCGCCTTCTCCCCGCATGGAGGAGAGCGGGCGTCCCGCCCGCCCCCGGGAGGCGGGCAGGATGCCCGCTCTCCTCAGCAAGGGGAAGAAGGGCGACGATTGACGCTCGTCGTATGTTGCGAAGCGCCGGGGAGGGGCCGTGTTCAAATCAGCGCGGCATCAGATCCACCCGCATTCGCCCGAAGTCGATCACAACGTTGAAATGCTTCATGAAGTTCTGGCCGATGATGCCGACGGAGGTGTCGCGCTCGTCGGCGACGTACATCGGAATCGTTTCGAATTTGCCGCTCCATTTGTCGACGCCGATCTCGACGTTCTCGAGTTTCGATCCGTGTTTCATTGCGCCGCCGAGGCCTTGCAACGTCGCGGAGTGGACGCCGGTGGTGCCGAAGACGTGCACGGGCAGCGTCGCAAGCTTGCCCTCGTTGAGGAACGTGATCTCGGAGCCGGTGTCGAGGATGAAGAGGAACCATCCGCGACGATTGATCGCGCCGCGCACGTGCGGGCGGAAACCGTACATGAAGAGGTTCTGATCGGGATCGGGGTGGTGGTCGGCGGCGGTCAGCTTCTTGAAAGTCGCGTGGCGCGAGCCGAAGTCGAGCTCGAGGCGAAACTCCTTCAGCAGATTCGAGCCGAGGAGAAAATCCATCCTGAATTCTTTTCGCTCTTTGCGGCTGATGAGGAAGCGCATTTTGTCGTCCGGCATGATCGCCACCGGGACGTTGCGAATCGTGATGTCGCCGATCTGCATCTGATCGATGAGTCCGAAGTTCACCGCGATCGGCTCGCCGAGGAGTCCGTAGAACGTGCCTTCGAACTTGCCGAGCGATTTCACCGGCAGTGACGACGCGAGCCGCCTCGACACGATCGACAATACCGCTCCGGAGTCGATGACCGCCTCCGTCTCATACGTCCCGTTGAGCCGCGCCATCACGCGCGGCACTTCGGGACGCGTGAAGCGAAACGACACGCGATCGTGCGTCGCGCCGGTGAATTCGTACGCCGGCACCTTCGCCATCGCGGCGAGGTAGTCGAGGTGCCAGCGGCGGATGTTGAGACCGCGATCGACCGCGATCTTCGCCCACTCCAGACTCGACTCGTAGTTGTTGGCGAGGTACTCGACCTGCGAGAGGTCCCACGCGATTTGCGCGGAGGCGGTGCGGAAGGGATCGAGATCGAGCGCCGCGCGAAGACGCCGGCGCGCGTCGTCATAACGGCCGGCCGCGAGGTATGCGGTTCCGAGCGCGGCGATGTCGGAGGGATTCGGCTTCGGACGCGCGTCGATCGCCGGCGCCATGTCGATGGCGCGCAGGTAATCGTTCTTGCGGATCATCGATTGCAGATCGGTGCCGCGCTCGATGTTCGCGGGGATCAATTCGAGCGGCGCAACCTCGACGTCGCTGTACAGCGCGCAACCCGCCAAAAGGAACATCCAGACGAGCGCGGACTTAGGACGCATGGACGGATTCTACGAGCGTCGGGTCAACCGGTTGTGACGGACTCTGAAAGTCTCTCCACCATAATGCCCAATTCCTTGATCTGGTAGGCGAGCGCCTGCCGCGAAATCTTGAGCATCGCGGCCGCGCGATTCTGATTGCCGCGAGCTTCCAGCAGCGAGCGTTCGATGAGATCGCGTTTGAATCGCGCGACCGCGTCCTGGTACGAGCCGGCCGGCAGACGCGCGGGTGCGATGCTTCGCAAGCGCTCGGGGAGATGCTCGACTTCGATCTCTTTCGCCTCGCCCGCCATCGCGTGCGCGGCTCGGATCGTGTTCTGCAATTCGCGCACGTTGCCGGGCCAGCCGTACGCACCGAAGATCGCCTCGACGTCCGGCGCGAGCATCGACGGACCGCCTTTGTGTTTCGCGCGCTCGGCGGCGAGGAAGTGCGATGCGAGAAGGGCGACGTCGCTGCCGCGCTCGCGCAACGGCGGCATGATCGCTTCGACGCCGCGGATTCGATAGTAGAGGTCATCGCGGAAGCGTCCTTCTTCGACCGCGAGCTCGAGCTTGCGATTCGTTGCGCTGACGATGCGGACGTCGGCGGAACGATTGTTCGTGTCACCGACGCGGCGGAACTCCCCTTCCTGCAGGAAGCGCAGCAGCTTCGCCTGCGCCGTGAGCGGCAGCTCGCCGATCTCGTCGAGGAAGAGTGTGCCGCCGTCGGTCGTCTCGATGAGACCCGCGCGATCGCGATCGGCGCCGGTGAATGCGCCGCGCACGTGTCCGAACAATTCGGACTCGATCAAATTTTCGGGAAGCGCGGCGCAGTTGACGGCGGTGAACGTCTTCGGACGGCGCGGCGAATGACGATGAATCGCGCGCGCGATCAGTTCCTTGCCGGTTCCCGATTCGCCGAGGATGCAGACCGGGACGTCGCGGCGCGCGATGCGCGTGACGAGCGCGGAGATCTCGCGCATCGAGGGCGACTCGCCCACGATGCCGTCGAGCGAGCCGGGATGCGACGGACGCGCACTCTCTTCCTGTTGGACGACGCGGCGCAGCCGCTGATTTTCGGAGCGGGTGCGGAAGAGCGCGGCGATCGCCTCTCGCGCGTCGCCGCTCCAACGCGAGGAGCCTTCGACGTACAGCAGCTCGCGCTCGCTGCACTCGATCCAATCGGGCTCGTCTCTGCCTTCGTACAGCACCTCGAAATCCTCGGCTTCATACGAACCGATCGCGTGCCATTGTCCGAGGCGATTGCGGGTGGCGAAGCACCACGGCGTGTCGAAGTCGGAGGGCGCGAACGGGAACTCGCGCAGCGCGGCGGTGCGGAGGAAGCGCAGCTCTACGTCGGCAGGAACGGGTTGCGCGTCGCTCGCGATCTCGAATGTCGTCGCGCGTTGTCCCGCGCGCAAGTGCTCGTGACGGCGCGTCATCTCGACGTTTCCCGACTTGCCGTTCGAACGGAGCGGTGACTTGCGACCTTCAATGAGATCGATCTCGTCGAGGATGAGCGCGGCCGCTTCGCGAATTTGCGCGCTGCCGATTTCGAGGACCGACGCCGCTGCGCGCTTCGCGTCGGCGAGCTTGCCGCGCGAGAAGTCGAGATGCGCGGTCAGGAGCGGCAATTCTTTGAGCCGCAGCTCGTCGCTCGTGCCGGCGTAGTAGTGGCGCAGTCGCGCGATGCGCTGTGACGCGTGCGCGTGCTGGCCCGCATCGGCAGCGAGGAACGCAAGCGTAAAGAGGATGCCGCCCGCTGCGCGGTCGCCTTGCGTCTCTTCGACTTCCTGCAGCGCTTCGACTGCTGCAATGCGCGCGGCGTTCCAATCGCCGGACGAGAACGTCGCGAACACGCGATCGAGCGAAGCGTCGATGCGCTCGGTCGTGCAGCGCGCCAGCGCGTGCGACTTGATTGCGAACGCGATCGGATCGCTGGCGATGTAGGTCTCGAATCGTGACGACAGGTAACTGTCGCTCATCCACGAGCGATCGATCTCGCGCTTCGCGTCGAAGTTCAGCACCGCGCGTTCGTATGCACGCTCTTCGTCTGCTTCGCACTGATCGAGCACGCGCGCCGCATCGTCGTGTCGCTCGAGCAACCGCAGGACCTCTGCGTGCAAGACGCTCGGCGGCATGCGCTCGAGTCGCGCGAGCGCCGTTGCGTAGTCGCCGGTGCGGCGCTCGGCACGCGCGAGGACGAGCTCGCGATCGTCGCCTTCGAGCAGCGAAGCGATCTCGCGCGCGTCGCGATAGCGGCCGCAGTCGACGAGCGCGTGCGCGTAGCGCCGCGCGAGCGGAGGCGTGAGGATCGAGAGCGGAACGCAACGAAGATCGGCGACGATCGACTCCGCGTCCGGCCACTCGGTTTTCTCCAGCACGGCTGACGCTTGCGCGGAGTCGCCGCCGTCGAGCCAGAGCAGCGCGGCGCGGACGCCGCTTGCGTGTTCGGCGGCGATGCGGCTGATGGAGATGCGCGTCGACTGCGAGATCAGCGGCTCGTCGGTCGCGATGACGAATGCCTCATCGTCGATCGACGTCACGCCGTCGACGACGAGGTCTTCGAGCGTGCCGTGAAACTGGATGCGCTCGAGAAACGCGCGCGCCTCGCCGCACGGAATGCGCGTGCCGAGGAGCGCGAGCGCGCCCACGAAGGAGCGTTCGGGCTCGTTCAGCGCCGGGACAGTGGAGCGCGCGGGAGGAACGTCGCCGTGCGCGAGGTACGAGCCGAAGGCGGGCGAGTGGACAAATTGTTCGAGCCAGTCGCGCGATTCGATGCGCGACTCGAGCGAGCGGCGAGCCGTCAGGCGAGGCGAAACGACGAACCAGCGCGCGGGCGGGAGCGGCTCGCCGTCGTGCGGCACGAGCCACGCGCCGTGCTTCGCGCCGATCAGCAGCTCGACGACTTGCCGCGACGCCGCGTCGAAGGCCTCGATATTGGCGACGATGAAGAGCGGTCTGGAAGTCGATGCGATGATCAGATCGGCGACTTCATTTGAAGCGCGGTGCGTGAAAGCGGCAGCGTCACTGCCGCAGTCCAAATGAAGCGGTCGCAACGCCGAGAATCGTTCGAGAGGGGACGAGCCGCGCAAGACGATGACGCGTTCCGCGAAGCGCTCGACCGATGCGATGCAATCCTCATCGTCGTAGGCAAATCGTCCCGCTTCGCTCAAGGCCAGCAGACCTTCCGGTCCCGGTGCGGCAATCGATCCGCACGCCGAACGCTTCATCCACCGCAAATCCGCCGCGGCGCCGGCCGTCAGTTTCTGATACGCCTCCGCGTACACCGCATCGGCGCGCGCCCACGACTGCTTCAGCACGTCGAGCGTCGCGCCGGCCTGCTCGGCGAACTGCTGCGCCAGCGTCAGCGCGGGCGGCGCTTCCGATGCATCGGCCGCGCGCGCGGCGGTGCGCACGAGCCGCACGTCGCTGCCGCGCTTCGCGACGAACGCCCACTCCGCGGGATCGAGCTCGCCGTCCGAGATACCGGCGAACTGCAAGAGCGCCTGCTGTGCAGCAAATTGCGCGAGGAGCGAGAGACGGTCGCGCGTGCCGAGGGAACGCGCCTCGACGAGAGGCGTGAGAGGCAGATTCTCGTTCCACGGCAGCGTCGAATGCCGCAGCGTGGCGATCAGAGCACGGTCCCACGCGAAGTGACGCAAGCTCGTCACCGCTGCGGTGGCTCCGCGCTTCCGCGAACTTCTCATGCTCATGGAAGGACAGGAGAGTAACTTATAGGTGTCTTGAAGGAAAGAGGCTCATAGGCGCACAGGCTCATGGGCGCATAGGCGCATAGAAGACCTCTGAGCCTGTGAGCCTTTGCGCCTCTGCGCCTACAATGCCCGCCGCAATGACTGACGTCGAAATCGCAACGAGCGCAGCGCAGGCCGGCGCCGATGTGCTGCGCAAGTATTGGGAAGAGCTGGGGAAGGAAGACGCGGACCTGAAGTCGCGCAATGACTGGGTCTCGGCGGCGGATCGCGAGAGCGAGCACGCGATCATTGCCGCGATCCGCGCGCATTGCCCGGACGACACGTTTCTCGGCGAAGAGGGCGGGCGGCGGGCGGGGACGAGCGCGCGGACGTGGATCATCGATCCGCTCGACGGCACGTCGAACTATCTGCAGCACTTTCCGATGTGGTGCGTGTCGATCGCGCTGCGTCAGAACGACGAGACGATCGCCGGTGTGATCTACGAGCCGCTGCGCGATCTCTATTTCACCGCCGAGCGCGGCGCGGGCGCGTTTCGCAACGGCGAGCGCATGCACATTTCGACGCAGGACCGCGTCGAAGGTGCGTTCCTCGCGACCGGCTTTCCGTTCCGCGCGCAGGAGTACATCGAGTCGTACGTCGCGATCTTCACGGACGTGATCCGCATTTCGAAAGGCGTGCGCCGCGCGGGATCGGCGGCGCTCGATCTCGCGTACACCGCGGCGAGCGTGTTCGACGGATTCTTCGAGATGCATCTCTCCGCGTGGGACGTCGCGGCGGGATCGCTGCTCGTCACCGAAGCGGGCGGTGTCGTCACCGATTTTTCCGGAGGCCAGCGCTGGCTCGAGCGCGGCAACATCGTCGGCGCGGCGCCAGGCGTGCACGCGGAGCTGCTCGCGATCATCGGGCGCCACACGTCCGAGGACCAGCTCACGCACAAGCGATGAAGCCGCGCCGCAAGCTTCCGCGTTCGTTCTACCTGCAGGACACCGTCACCGTCGCGCGCGCGCTCCTCGGCTGCGTGCTGTGGCGCCGGCTCGATGACGACAACTTACTCGCCGCGCGCATCGTCGAAGTCGAGGCGTACCTCGGCGCGAACGACATGGCCTCCCACGCGCGACGCGGCCTGCGCTCGGAGCGCAATCGCTCGATGTATCTCGAAGGCGGACACGCGTACGTCTACTTCACGTACGGCATGCATTGGTGTTTGAACGTGGTGACGCAGGAAGCGGACGTCGCCGAGGCAGTGCTGCTGCGCGGCGCGGAACCGCTGCGCGGCATCGACGAGATGCGCGAGCGCAGACCGAAAGCGAAGCGCGAGCACGAGCTGATGAACGGGCCGGGAAAAATCTGCATGGCGATGGACATCGATCGCCGTCTCGACGGCGAGTCTCTCCTCGGCGACACGCTCTTCATCACCACACGCGACGCCGGCGTCCGCGACGACGACATCGCCGTCAGCACGCGCATCGGCATCGACAACGCCGGCGACGCCGCGGCGTGGCCGCTGCGATTTTTTCTGCGCGGCAATCGCAACGTCTCGGCGTATCGCAATGTCTGATCACTACCGCACGATTGCAACGCGCGTCGAGCACCGGATCAAGATCGAGCGCTCGGAGTTTCTCGGCATCGCCTTTCCGGTCTCGAGCGAGGACGAATTCTTCGCGGAGCTCACCAGAATCGAGAAGCAGCATTTCGATGCGACGCATCACTGCTGGGCGTTTCGTTTGTTCGCGGAGCAACGATCGCGCAGCTCCGATGCGGGCGAGCCGTCCGGAACGGCGGGCAAACCGATTCTCAATGCGACCGGCGAGTTGTTCGACGTCGGAGTCGTCGTCGTGCGGTGGTACGGCGGGATCAAACTCGGTACGGGCGGATTGTCGCGTGCGTATCGCGAGAGCGCGTCCGAGGCGTTGCGTCATGCGACGCTCGTCGATCGATACGTGTATGAGCACATTGAAGTGATTGTTCCGTTCGATGCGCTCGGAATGATCTATCGGCTCGTGAATCCGCCGGACATCGTGCTGACTGGCGAGCAGTACGGCGATGAGAACGTGTTCTCGTTCGATATCCGCTCGTCGCAGGTCGAGGCGTTCAAGGCCCGGCTGCGCGAGCAGCGATTCACTCTTCGGTGACGGTCGTCCTCGCGATGCGGTCGCCGGTGCGCGGCCTGCCCATCAGCACCAACATGACCTCGACGACGTTCCACAACGGAACGAGCAGCGGGACATTGCGGATGAACGAGCGGAACCAGCCGCAGCGGTCTCCCTTCGGCGTGACGAGGCGCAGGCCGAGGAGTTGCTTGCCGATGGAGCGGCCGCGGAAGCCGTCGCGGAGAAGCATGGCGATCATCAGGACGCCGAGAGCGATCCACCAGACGAGCTGGATGCCGCGCGGAGAGCCGCTCCAGGTCATGCCGTAGCTGATGAGCGCGGCAGGAAGGATCAGGACCAAGGCCATCGTGAGCGCGTCGACCAGAAACGCGGCGATCCGCAGCAGGCGGGTTTGGGAACTGTCCAAGCTGAAACCTCTCCGGGCGATTCTCGTACAACCGAAGCAGCAGGTCTTATGAACACCCGTCTCCGCACCGTTTATTTGCTGGCCTTCGTCCTCGTCGCCGCCGGGTGCGGTCGCGAGGGATTCGTCGGTCCGCGATACACGACGACGGTGACGCGCAGCTGGCCGGCGGCGGGAATCCACGACATCCGGGTCTTCGAAGTGGACGGCAGCGTGCGCGTGGAAGCGGCGCCGACGAACGAGATCACCCTGAACGCGGAAGTGAAGGGTCGCATCAAGCCGCGCGAAGACGCGCAGAACAAAGGACTGTTCACGACCGAGATCGAAGGCGACACGCTGCGCATCGGGCGCCGCGAGAACAAACGGCACTTCCGCTTTTTCTTCTGGGACCGCAACGACGTCTCGATCAGTTACGTGCTGAAAGTCCCGCCGAGCGTGTCGCTGGACATGCGCACGGTCAACGGGCGCATCGTGACGCGCGGAATGGAAGGCGAGACCGACGCCGAGACGGTGAACGGCACGATCGACGTCGAAGTCTCCGGCCTCAAACAGTTGACGGCGAAGACGGTCAACGGGCGCGTGCGCGCGAAATTCACGAAGGGATTCCAGGGCGCGGCGTTCAAGACGATCAATGGCGGCGTGGAGGCGATCCTGCCGAACGACGCATCGTTCAGCGTCGACCTCGCGCAGGTGAACGGCGACTTCGAGGCCGCGTTCCCGCTGAGCATCCACTCGCAGCCGGGCAGCCGGCGCGTGTCCGGCGAAGTGAACGGCGGCGAGCACCGGCTGAAGATCGTGACGATCAACGGCGACGTCGAGCTGACGCGTTTGGGCGACAAGCTGTAATGTCATCCCGAGCGTAAGCGAGGACCTGGGCGGGAGGCGGCACGACGCACCCGCCTGGAACCGCCACCCGAGCCCCAGATCCCTCGCTCCCGCTCGGGATGACATAACGTGAGACGGCTCGTCCTCGTCGCAATTTTCATCGCCATCGCGCTGGCGTCGATCGGACCGATCCGCAACTACGACCTTTTCTGGCATCTCGCGACCGGCCGCTGGATCGTCGAGCATCGCGCGCTGCCGCTCCATGATCCGTTCACGACCGCGAGCGACCGTACGCCGTGGATCAATGGAGAGTGGCTGTTCGAAGTCGTGTCGTACGGACTCGAACGCGCAGCCGGAATCACAGGGCTGACGTGGATCCGCGCGCTCTTCATCGCCGCGCTTTTCGCAGCGATCTACGTTTTCGCAGAGCGCGATCTTCTGCTCACCGCGCTGGCGTGGGCGGGGGCGATGGCGACGCTCGATCTGCGGCCCTCCAGCGTAGCAGCACTTTTCGTGGCAATTGCGATTGCTTTAGCGCGATCTAATAAAGTGCTGCTTTACGCGGTGCTGATTGTTGTTTGGATTAACGTGCACCCTTCGGCGATCCTCGCGCCGGCGATCGCGTTTCTCCTGACGAAGGAGAGCGGCCGTCCCGGCCGCCTCCCGGTGGGCGGGCAGGACGCCCGCATTCCATCACGCAGGTGGCCGATCACCGTCGCGAGTGCAGTCGCGTTGCTCGTCAATCCATACGGCATCTACGGCGTCCTCGCGCCGCTGAAGCTGACTCTGTTCGCGACCGGCGGCGAGTTCGTGAATGCGGAGTGGCTGCCGAGCTCACCGCTCGTGTTTCCGCTGCTCTACGTGACGGTCATCGTCGCAGCCGTCGCATTCGCATACAAACACGAAGACGTCGGAAAGATCCTGCTCACGATTCTCTTCGCGTATCTCGCCATCCGTCACGTGCGCAATCAGCCGCTCTGGTTCGCGGCGTTTCCGATGCTCGTGTCGCTGCCGAAGATCCGTCCCGCAATCGCGTACGCGTCCTCCGCCGTCCTCGCTCTCTTCGTCGCTTTCACCACGGATCATCACCTCGGCGTCTCCGATCGCCGCTTCCCGCTTCACGCCGTCGCGCGTTTGAAAGCGGCCGCATTCAAAGGCCACATCTACAACCCCGATCAATTCGGCGGCTTTCTGATCTGGTCGTTCTATCCCGAGCGTCGCGCGCTCACCGACGGACGCAATGAGCTGTATCGCGCGTTCATCCCCGAATACGCCGCCGCGCGCGGCGACCAACGCGCGTGGCTCGCGCTGCTGCGCAAATATCGAATCGATCTCGCGGTCGACGAATATCGCGCTCCGCTCGACGTGATCAGCGGACGTGAGCGCTCGAAGATGCCGGCGTCGCTCGCGTACTGGCCGCGCCGCGATTGGGCGCTCGTCGCGTATGACCGCGCAGCGATGGTGTTCTCGCGGCGCGCGGCGTTTTCTGCGAATGAAATTGCGAAGTGGGAGATTCGAGGAGTGGTGCCGGACGCCGGCACGGCCGGCAGCGTAGGTTGGCCAAGCCTTGGGCACGAGAGTCGCCCGTAGTGACGTCCGCCGCGCGAATTAATTCACGGTCTCGTACGGACTCGTGAACCGCAACTCTTCTTCCGGCCAGCGCTGCTGCAGCACGCGCATGAAGTACGGTTCGACGACGCGCTCGTAGCGCGCTTCGAATCCGGGGAAGAGCTCGAGGATCGCCTTGCGCGCGCATTCGACGAGGCAGCGCGCTTCGCGATGCGACACCGTGCGGTCACTGCTGATGAGGTTCAGCGTGAGCTCGACGATCATCCGAACACGACGGAGTCTTCTGCGCTCGAAGAAGGCGGAAGGGACTTCCACCTGCGACTCGTATTCGAATTTCGGCATCGTTAGTCACCGCGTCAAACCGGGGGCCGAGAGCACACATTCCACGTCGCGGTTACAAACGAAGCGGGCAGCGGGCAGCGCGTAGCGGGCAGAAAAACGAAGGGCAACTCCTGCTCGCTGCCCGCTACTCGCTGCCCGCTAAATCAGGCGTGTTCGCGGTCGCCTTCGGCCCAGATCTCTTCGGCCAGTTCGGGATCGATGCGCGACTCGTAGTAGCGGATCGCGGCGCGCGAAACCGCGTGCACGGATGCGTAGTTCAACGCGCCGCCGGTGAAGATGCCGACGACCGGAATGAGCTTGGTGAGCTGCTCGCGCATCGCGCGCATCGAGATCTTCTCCATCACCGCCGACGATCCGAGAAGCGCGATGCCCTGCTTGCCCGCGCCGACGCCGGTCGAATACGCGAGACACGACAGCGCTTCGTTGAAGCGCTCGCGGCTGGAGAGATCCTGTCCGTAGACAGCGGCGATGCCGAGGATCAGGCGGAACTGCTGGTACATGAGATAGGCGAGATCGGCGCCGAGCGTCCCGATCGCGGCGAGTCCGAGGGGGAGTCCCGTCACCGCGCCGGCGGCAGCGCAACGGATGGCCGTGCGGCGCGCGAGCGTGCGCGCGTGCTGCTTCGCCTTGAAATCGGGCGCTGCCTCGCGCAGCGCTTCCACTTCCGAGCGCAGCTTGTCCGTGTCGATCTCTTCGAAGAGAGAGCGAAACACTTCCTCGAGGACAGTGTCCGCGCGGCGTTTGATCTGCTTCGCTTCGGCGTACATGGACATGGCTCTTCGGTTGCTCGGTTACGCGGTTACGCGGTTGCCTCGGTTACGCAGCAGAACGCTCCCGTGCTACCGCGCGACTGCGGAACCGCGCAACCCTACTCCGTCTTCGTCTCGGACTTCGTTTCGGACTTCGTCTCGCTCTTCGTCTCGGTTTTCGTCTCGCTCTTTGTTTCGCTCTTGCTCTCCGACTTCGCGTCGGACGACGTTTCGGATTTCGGCGCCGGCTTGCTCGCGTAGTCGGTCTTGTAAAAGCCACTCCCCTTGAATTGAATCGCGGGGGCGGACATCAGCTTCTTCATCTCGCCGCCGCATTTCGCGCAGTGGCTCTGCGGCGGATCGGAGAACTTCTGAATGACCTCGATCCGCTCACCGCACACGTTGCATTGATATTCGTAGAGTGGCATTGCGTTAGATGAAACGTCGGGCCCGCGGCGGCGATTTCAAGAATCGAACCTGCGCAGCGGCGCGTTCGACGTCTCTTCCGCCGCCAGCACTTTTCCGTTGCGGAAGTAGACCGCCGCGAGGCCGCCGGTCCGCATCCGGTAGTACCACGCTTCCATCGTGACGCCGGGGCGCTGGTTGCTCACGATCCAGCCGGGAACGGGACGTCCGAGGATCGACGCGACTTCGTGATGCGACATCCCTTTCTCGAGCGCGAGGAGCTTGTCGCGCGTGACCGCGAGCTTCGCCATCGCGCCGGCCATGCCGCGCCGCGCGTCGTCGTTCGACGGATCTCTGTGAAGAATCGCGCGATAGAAACCGACGGCATCCTGATAGCGCCCGATCGCCGCAAGCTCGTTCGCGAACTCGAGCTGGATCCGCTCCCACACCGCGGCGGCGCGGCCGTGATTCGGATGCGTCTGCACGAAGGCGCGCACGGAGTCGGCATAGAGCTGCTTCTGCTGTGGCGTCGCATCCGCGCGCACCGCCGCTTTCTTGTGCTCGAGAACGTTGCGCCACTCGGCCTGGTGATCGGGCTGCGCGCTGTTGCCGTTGCAACCGATTACAAGAACCGCCGCCAGCGTGGACACAAGAGGGAAAACACGCATTGGGGACAAGGTAGCATGGTTGACAGCGCCAGAGAGCGAAGCCGATAATCGCGAGTCCGGTTGGGCTCCCGTCCGGGTTTGCGCCAACTTACAGCATCCGGAGGATTTATGGCCGTGCGGGGCGAGGAAGTCGCGGGCTCGATCGATGCTCACGTGCGTGAGTCGGTCGAAAGGATGGTGGACGAGATTCGGGCGTCGATCGAAGACGTCCGCATCGCTGTGGACCAGCAGCTGAAGGCCGCCCTGCAAAGCGTTCAGGCCGACGTCAACTCCATCAACTTTCTTCCGCACATCCAGCGTGCCGTTGGCGACCTCGAGACGGAAATCGAGAGTGCCCGCCCGCCGGCAGCGCCTGCGCCACCCGCCGGCGCGGACCTCGGCAAGATCAAGACCGCGATCAAAGCGATCGAGAGCAACAAGTCGCAGGTCGACGTGCTCAACGCGCTGCTCGAGCAGTCGCTCGGATTCGGCTCGCGCGCCGCGCTGCTGATCCTTCGCGGCGAGACGTCGTTCGCCGGCTGGAAAGGCGCAGGCTTTTCCGCCCACGGCGGCAGCGACGACGCGGTGAAGCGCTTCAACGCCGCGCCCGGACTCATCCCCGAGCTCGACGACATGCTGCGCGGCGAGCACGTCATTCAATGGGACGGCAACAACCTCGCGACGCGCCTCGGCGTCTCCGGATCGGAGCGCGCCGTGCTCGTGCCGATGGTGATCAAGGACAAGCTCGCCGCGGCCGTGTATGTCGATGCGATTGCAGACGACGTCGCGAAGTTCGACGTCTCGGCGATTCAGCTGCTCGTCTTCACGACCGGCTTGCTCGTCGACACGCTCGCGATTCGCAAGAAGAGCCCGTCGCCGAGCCTGACCGAAGCGGAAGCGGGAAACGCGACGATGATCGTCCCGCCTCCCGCCGCACCCGCACCTCCACCACCTACCCCAACCCCTGCACCCCCAACTCCGGTCCCCACGCGCACCGATGCCGGTACCGTCGCAATCAACGCCTCGGAGCTGCGCGCGATGATGGCGTCGCAGCGCCCGAACTTCAACGTGCCGTCGGCCGAAGACTTCAGCGCGCCCGCTGCGACGGCGAAGGTTCCGGCGATCGAGTCGAAACCGGCCGCACCGCCGCCTCCTCCACCCCCGCCTCCTCCACCACCCACTCCTGCAATTACCGGCGAAGACCGCCCGTCAACGCAGTACGTCCCCCCGCCAAACCTCGCGCGCTCGAGCGCGAGCGGCCCGCAGTCGGAAGACGCGAAGAGACACGACGAAGCGCGACGCTTCGCGCGACTCCTCGTCTCGGAGATCAAGCTGTACAACGAATCCAAGGTCGATCAGGGACGCAAGAACCGCGATCTCTACGAGCGTCTCAAAGAAGACATCGACCGCAGCCGCCAGATGTACGACGAGCGGATCGGCGACGACGTACGGAAAGTGTCGAATTACTTCTACGACGAGCTCGTGCGCATCCTCGCGGATGGGCGGGCCGAGGCACTCGGGCTGTAGGACGAATAGGACATCGTAGGACGTCCTAGCAGCCCTATTGGTCCTAGACGTCCTATTCGTCCTATTTCGTCCTATTCGTCCTAAAGCAACTGGCAATACCCTCGCAACCGAGTCTCGCGTGCTTCAACGACTTCGCCGGCGGTGGCTGCTCGTCACCGTCATCGCATTGGTGGCCGTCGGCCTCATCGCCATCGCCGTCTTTCTGATTCCGCATCGCGGGTCGCGTGAAGCGGAAACGCCGCCGCCGAAGCCGGAAGCGCCGCCCGATCTGAAAAAGCTGCGCGACGCGTTCGTCGCGGGCATGCAGGCGATGCAGCGCGATGACGGTGAAGAAGCAGTTCATCATCTCGCCTCGTTCACCTTCGGCAAACGCCGCGTCGAGGAATACCGCCTCTACTACCTCGGCAACAGCTATCAGCTGACCGGCAACGGCAACGCCGCGCGCACGACGCTCGCGCAGCTGTGGAGCCGCAAGCCGCGTCTCATCCACGCGAACGACGTCGCGTTCAATCTCGCCAATCTCTACGTCGATCACGGCGACTGGCGCCACGCCGGCGACGTCTACGCGACGCTTGCGCGTCGCGACGACACTCCCGCGCCTGTCGCCGCGGCCGCGCGGCTCGGCGCCGCCCGCGCGCGGCTCGACGAAGGCGACGTCGCCGGCGCGCTCTACGCCGCGCGCAGCATCGTCATTCACAACCCGCGTGCGAACGAAGCGAAAGAAGCGCTGGTGATTCTTCGCGCGATCACCGGAACGACCGACCAGGATGCGCTGCCGCTCACCGCATCGGAGCGCATCGACCGCGCGATCGCGCTCACGTCCAGCGAAGACCCGCAGACGGCACTCGAAGAGCTGACTGCGCTCGAGCCGGCAGCGCCGCACCTGCGCGATGAAATCGAATTGCGCCGCGGCATCGCGCTGAGCTATCTGAAAAAGTACGAAGACTCCAACAAACTGCTCGAGCCGCTGACGTCGCGCTCGTACAAGGTCGCGATCCCCGCGCTGCGCTACACCGCGAGGAACTACACGATCCTCTCGTCGGTCATCAATCCGACCGTGATCAAGAACGTGAAGGAAAAGAAGAAGGTCGGCACCGTCAGCGCGCGCGTCGGCAAAGGAAAGAAGCGGCGCACGGTGAAGAAGCCGAAGTATCAGACCGTGACGAAGCAGGTGAAGCTCGTCGATCTCGCGAAGAAGAACAAGAAAGACGAGTACGACCGGCTGACGAGCGAGCGCTTGAAAGACCTGCTCTCGCTTCCGATCGATGCGCAGCAGAAACGCGACACGCTCGACGCGCTCGTCGCGCGCGCGGAGACGAAGAACCAGGACGACTATCTGCAGCAGCTCATCCCGCAGATCATCAAGCTAGATCCCGATGCCGATCCCGCACTGCAGCACTTCTGGGACAAGGCCTGGGCCGCGTATGCGCGCGGCGACCTCGGCACGGCGAAGCCGCTGCTCAAGTTCATCTCATCGACCTACACGAATCCGAACGTACGGCGGCAGTCCGATTACTGGTACGCGCGCGCGTCGGAGCGCAGCGGCAACAAGGAAGAAGCGACAGCGATTTATCGAAAACTCGCGGCCGCGCCGTACGCCGACTTGTATGCGCGACATGCCGTCACGCGCGGCGCGCCGCGCGTCGAGAACCACACGAATCCGCTGAACAACGGCGTCGACTGGACGGCGATGGCGGAAAAGGAAATGCCGCCGGAGCTGCAGCTCGCCTACGAGCTGACCGCGCTCTCGGTGATGCGCGAGGCGACGCTGGAAGTGCAGCGCAATCTCAAGCCGTCGAACAAGCGACTCGCCTCGGCGCTCATGGCGGATGTGTACAACGCGAGCGGCAACGAAGTCATGGCCCAGCGCTCGCTCAAAGCGGCGTTCCCGCAGATCGCGACCGTCGAGCAGGACTCGGTGCCGTCGTACTTTTTGCGCATGTACTACCCGAACAAGTACAAGGACGAGATCGACGAGCACGCGCGCAAACAAAACCTCGATCCGAATCTCGTGCGCGGACTGATCCTGCAGGAGAGCTACTACGATCCGCGCGTGAAGTCGCACGTCGGCGCCACGGGCCTCATGCAGCTCATGCCGCCGACCGGAAAAGAGATCGCCGAACGCCTCGGCCTCTCCTTCAGCTCCTCAAAACTCGAGAACCCCGGCTTCAACGTGCGCCTCGGCTGCTATCACCTGCGCATGCTCATCAACCTCTTCCGAGGCAACGAATACCTCGCCATCGCCTCCTACAACGGCGGCCAGGGGAACGTCGCCAAGTGGCAGCGCACCCTTCCGCATCCGATCGACGAGTTCATCGAGTCGATGCCGTTCCAGGAGACGCGCAACTACGTGAAGCGGGTGACGATGCTGCGAGGCGCCTACGCGCGGCTGAACTCCTGAACGAACCCTTTAAAGAGAGCCTGAGGCAGAGACGAAGCAACCACGCTCCGTCTCACACCACAATAACCATTCTCCAAGGGGGGATTTTTAACTGGCCAACCGGGGGGAAAATAGGATGGCCGTTGACACCGCCATTGGCATTCACTTAAGCGCCATTACGCGTAAATAACTCGCAGCGCAGTGAGTTACGCTCTACCCAGGCTCGTGGAGACAAGATATCAAAGGAGATGTCGCATCGCTGTGCTGCGTCGCGCCATGGACGCACGTGCGGCGCGGTCGCGCAGCAACGCGTCGCGGCATGGGCGCACGTGCGGCGCGGTCGCGCTGCAATGCGTCGCGCCATGGACCCACGTGCAGCGCGGTCGCGCTGCAATGCGTCGCGCCATGGACCCACGTGCAGCGCGGTCGCGCTGCAATGCGTCGCGGCATGGGCGCACGTGCGGCGCGGTCGCGCTGCAATGCGTCGCGCCATGGACCCACGTGCAGCGCGGTCGCGCTGCAATGCGTCGCGCCATGGACCCACGTGCAGCGCGGTCGCGCTGCAATGCGTCGCGGCATGGGCGCACGTGCGGCGCGGTCGCGCGGCAATGCGTCGCGGCATGGACGCACATGAGTAACTCACTGAACCGTCATTGACTTACGCATCGTGCCGCTTAAGTGAACGCCAATACGGTCGAGACCCCAGGACTCACGGTGGAGTCCCGGAGGGCTCACGAGCGCACAGTGATTTACACCTCAACGCCTGACACGGCGTAGCGCCTCAGCTCTTCCACTTAATGGTGCAGCCGAAGGCGTTCGTCGCGCCATTCGCGACGTCGCGTCCGTTGAGGAGCGACATCAGCGCGTCCGAGAGTCCGGTCGTCTTGCGATCTTCCGGCTTCGCGGAGTCGTCGACGTAGCCGCGATAGCGGATCACGCCCGAGCCGTCGACGACGAACACGTGCGGCGTGACGCGCGCGCCGTACGCATGCGCGACGGACGAGTCGCCGTCTTTGAGATACGGGAACGGGTAGTCCTTCTCTTGCGCGCGCGCCTTCATGTTGGCGAGCGTCTCGACGTCGTACTTCGAGTCGTCGTTCGGGTCGATCGCGTAGAAGCGCACGCCCTGGTTCTGGAACTTCTTCGCCAGCTCGATGATGCGCGGCTCGAACGCTTTCGCGTACGGGCACTGATTGCAGGTGAACACGACGACTTTCAGATTGCCGTCGGTCGGTTTCATCTCCAGTTTCTTGCCGTCGACCGCATTCACCAGCGAGAACGCCGGCGCCTTCGCGCCGACCGCCAGCTCGTCCGCCCGCGCTGCGCGCTCTTCCGCGCCGCAACCGATGGCAGCAATGAGAAGCACGACCAGAATCCACATCTTTTTCATGATTTCCTCCGCAGCAGATCGCGCAGCTTGGCGATCATCTGTTCTCGATCAATGCGCCCGTCCTGGCGCCACAGCTCTTTTCCCTTGCTGTCGTAGACGATCGTAAAGGGGAGCGAGCCGTTGAAGTTCAGATACTTGCCGAGCGAGTCGGCGTTGCCTTTGTAGTAAACGTTCGGATACGTGATTTTCTGCTTGTCGAGAAAAGCCTTGACCGGCTTCGCCGAGGCGTCGGGAAGCATGTCGTCCATGTTGACGCCGGCGAATGCGACCTCGCTTCCGAATGCCGCATCCATCGCGCGAAAGTCCGGGATCTCCGCGACGCACGGCGCGCACCACAGCGCCCACACGTTGACGACGCGCAGCTTCGCCGCCACCGGAAACACCGACGCGATTTCCGCGGGATTGATCATCGCGCGGAGATCGGCAGCGTGGGCGTGAAGCGCCGCAAAGCTAAGGAATGTAACCGCGAATCGTGCGAACTTTCGCATCGGGGCGATCCACCTTCACGAGAATCGAACGATACGCCTGATCCGTCTTCGTCGTCTCGCTTTGATATGCGATCAGGTACTGCGATCGCAGTTCTTTCTCCAGTTGCTTGTACGTTTCGCCGAGCTGCTTCGCATTGCCGATGAAGTACGCGATGCCCCCCGTTTCCGCGGCGATCGACTTGATCGCGCCTCCTCCCAGCATGCCGATGCCGATCCCGATGAAGTACACCGGGACGCGCGCAGCGCGAACGTAACCGAGCATGTCATCGTAGGAGAGCCGCGAGCTGGTGTCGTCGCCGTCGGTGATGACGATCATCGCCTTGCGTCCCTGCAGGCCGCGGAAGCGATAGAGGCCGGTCACGATCGCATCGTAGAGCGCGGTCGAGCCGCCCGGCTTCGGCATCGCCTCGACCTGCGACTCGAGGATCGAGAGGTCGCCGACGAACGGTGCATTACGAGTGGGATCGGCGGCGAAGGCCGCGAAGAACGCGCGGTCGCCCGGCTTGACGATGTTCTTGAAGAACTCCATCGCCGCGCTCTTCGCCTCGTCGATGCGCTTCTCCATGCTGCCGGAGTGATCGAGCAGCACGCCGACCGAGATCGGCAGGTTCGCGGCGAAGTTGAAGCTGGTGATCGTCTGCGGCTTGTCGCTCTCGAAGACGGTGAAGTTTTTCTGCTCCAGGTTCGTGATCGGATTGCCCGTGTTGTCGCTGACCGACACCGGCAGCTCGATGAGATTGACGTCGATCTGTTCGATGTATCGATCGCTGTTGAGGAACAGGAGGTCCGCGGCCTCGTATCCGGTCGAGTCGATCACCGACGCGCGCACGAACTCGATGCCATTGAGCCGCGCGACCGGAATGTCGATCGCGTACGGCGGATGCGACCACTCCGTCAGTTTCTTGTCGCCCGCATACAGCGCGACCGTTTGCAGGTTCGTGCCCTTCGGATTCTGGATGCTCAATTTGAAGTGGGCGACGCCGTCCGGCGAGTTGACGCGCGTGATCTTCACTTCGAGCGGCGTCTCGCGCTCGTTGACGATGAACGCGTCGGCGTCGATGTAGCGCCCGCGGTCGTCGTAGCCGATGACGCGCACTTCGACGCGCTTCGGCAACTTTCCGAGATCGAGCTCGGCGCTGTACGGCGGCGCGTTGCGCGCCATGATTTTTTTCCCGTCTGCGAAAAACTCGACGCGCTTCACCGGCGGCTGCACTTCCACGTTGACGATGAAGAGATTCGGCGCGACGTCGCGCCGCGGCGGCAGGATCTTCACCGCGCCGACCTGCTCCGGAATCACGCCTTCCGCGAGAATCCCCTCCGCGCCTTCATTCGGACCGGCGATATACGGCTTGTTGGTCTTCGCCAGCGTCACCGTTTCGGCGGTCTTGCTGATGATCACCGGCGGCGTCGCGTCGTCGATCGGCATGATCAGCCGCACTTCGACGTCGGCCGTGCCCGCGGCGAACGGCTGGATCATCGACACCGGCTCGCGGCTGTACGGAACCGCGATCCGAAAATTGCGGATGACCGTTCCGTCTTGCATGAGGGAGCCTTGCAGAAAGATCGGAACCTCCTGCGCGACGTCCGGCGGCGTGGAGAAGCGGAACGTGATGCGCGTGACGACCGCGCCCTGATCGTTGTCGCCTAACGGCTCGACGTTGACGGTGAGCGGCTTCGGCTCGTCAGCGAGCGCGAGCGCTGCAAATGCCAGGATCAGCAGTAGTTTTCGCATAGAAGGGACCACGAGGATACGCGGACCGTTCTCGCGTGCGGTTTCAAAAACGCGAACAAGTTAGAATCGACGGCTCAAAAATGGCCGGAATCGCACTTCGCTACCGCGCTGTGCTGTTCGATCTCGACGGGACGCTCGTCGACTCGTACAGCGCGCTCGCCGAGGCCGTGAACCACGCGCGGCGGACGCACGGATTGTGCGATTTGAGCGCGGGACGCATCAAAGAATTCATCGGCGACGGCATCGAGCGCCTGCTGCAGCGCGCGTTCGAGCGCACCGACGTGCCGCGCAGCGTGCACGACGCGTTCGTCGCCCGCTACGACGAAGTGTGCTGCGCGGAGTCGAAAGTGCTGGCGGACGTCGAGACGACACTCGATCGGTTGTCGAAACTGCGCGTGAAGATGGCGGTCTGCACCAACAAGACGACCTTCTTCTCGAAAAAGATCCTCGACTTCCTCGGCCTCTCGCGTCATTTCGCCGCGATCGTCGGCCCCGACGTCGCGGGCGCACGCAAACCAGACGCGAAGCATCTCCTCTTCACGCTCGACTCGGTGCGCTGCGATCCCGAACACGCGCTCTTCGTCGGCGACATGCCGGTCGACGTCCGCGCCGCGCGCAACAGCGGGCTCGACGCCGCGGTCGTACCGACCGGATCGTCGTCGCGCGAGGAGCTCGTCGCGGCGAAGCCCGATCATTTCCTCGAGCGCTTTTCCGATCTGATGAAGATCGTGAGACGTGAGGCCGCATGAGGTTGCGCGGTTGCGCAGTCGCGCGGTTCTTGGGGCCGCTGCGGAACCGCGCGACCGCGTGACTGCGCAACCATGCGAAGCAAATACCGCCACGTTTTTTTCGACGTCGACTCCACGCTCGTCACGATCGAAGGCATCGCATCGCTTGCCGGCGACAACGCTGAAATCCGAAAACTGACCGACGCCGCGATGAACGGCGAGCTGACCGTCGAGGAGGTGTACGCGAAGAGACTCGAGATCATTCGTCCTTCGCGCGCGGACATCGACGCGCTCTCACAGCGCTATCTCGCTTCGTTCGTCGACGGCGCGGAAGAAACGATCGCCGCGCTGCAAGCCGCGGGTGCGAACGTGCAGCTCGTCACCGGCGGCATCGCGCAAGCGGTCGCGCCGCTCGCGGAAAAATTGCGCGTGCCGTCGCGCTCAGTGCACGCGGTTGCGCTCTCGTTCAACGACGACGGCAGCTACAAGGACTTCGATCGCCGCTCGCTCCTCACACGCACGAAAGGAAAAGAGCTGGCCGTCCACGCGCTGCTCGCGCGATCGAAAGGCGCATCCGCATTCATCGGCGACGGCGTGACGGACCTCGAGACGAAGCCGGTCGTCGACCTCTTCATCGGATTCGGAGGTGTGGTCGAGAGAGCGATCGTGAGGGAGAATGCGGAGGTGTATGTGGCGGAGGCGACTCTGCGTGCAGTGCTGCCGTATTTAGTGGAGAACGAATGAAGGCAGAAGGCAGAAGGCAGAAAGCAGAAGTGGGAAGTAAGCACGAGCGCGAGCTTGTGTTCCTTCTGCCTTCTGCCTTCTGCCTTCTGCCTTCTGCTTTCATCTCTCGAACCCATGCCTGACCGCTGCACTTACTTCGTTCCCGGCCCGACGTGGGTTCGCCCCGCGATCCTGCAGGAGCTGACGCGCCCGATGATCGGGCATCGCAGCGCGGAATTTCGCGAGCTGTTCACGCGGATCAACGCCGATCTGAAGCCGCTGTTCACGACGACGCAGGACACGTTCATCGTCACGTCATCCGGCACGGGCGTCATGCAGGCCGCACTCGAAAATTGCGTCGCGCGACGCGTGCTCGTCACGACGTGCGGCGCGTTCTCCGAGCGCTGGTACCAGATCGCCGAGTCCCTCGGTCTCGAGGTCGATCGACTCGACGCCGGCTGGGGCAAAGCGATCAATCCCGACGCGCTCGCGGACCATCTCGCGCGCCATCAGCGTACACACTACGACGCCGTCACGATTACGCACAACGAGACTTCGACCGGCGTGACCAACGACGTCGGAATCCTCGCCGCGGTGATCCGCGACGCCGCGCCCGACGCGCTCATCCTCGCCGACGCCGTCTCCTCCCTCGGCGGCATTCCGGTGAAATTCGATGAGTGGAACCTCGACGTCTGCCTCGCCAGCGTTCAGAAATGCATCGGCCTTCCGCCCGGCATCACCGTCGCCGCGGTGTCGCAGAACGCGCTCGATCGCGCGAAGAAGCATCCCTATCGCGGCACCTACTTCGACTTCCTGAGCTACGTTGAGCGTGCGAAAGACAACAGCGTGCCGTCGACGCCGTCGATCCCGCACTTCTACGCGCTCGCCGCGCAGCTCGAGAACATCGTGCGCGCCGAGGGGCTCGAAGCGCGCTTCACGCGGCATTTGCAAATGCGCGATCTCGTGCACAAGCGCGTGCAGCAGTTCGGAAAGGTCGCCGGCGATCCGTCGCACGCTTCGGCGACCGTTACCGCGGTCGAGCCTGCGATGAGCGCGGAGAAAATCCGCGCGGAAATGAAGCAGCGCGGCTACACGCTCGGCGGCGGGTACGGTCAGTGGAAAGAGAGGACGTTCCGCATCGGCCACATGGGCGACATGCCGGTGGAGGACGTCGAAGCGATGCTCGATGTGCTCGGAGAGGTCGCGCGCGGATGACGATGTACCGCGTTCTCGTCACCGACACGCTCGCCGAATCGGGGCTCGCCATTCTGCGCAACGCCGCGGACGTCGAGCTCGACTACCGCGCGGGTTTGAAAGGCGACGAACTGCTCGCCGCCGTTCGCGAATCCGACGCGCTGATCACGCGCAGCGGAACGGCGGTCACGCCGGAGCTCGTGAACGCGGGCGACCGGCTGCGCATCGTGGGACGCGCCGGCGTCGGTCTCGACAACGTCGACGTCGACGCCTGCACCGCGCGCGGCATCCTCGTCATCAACGCGCCGACGGCAAACATCATGTCGGCCACCGAGCACACGATGGCGATGCTGCTGGCGATGTGCCGGAACGTGCCGGAGGCGCATGCGAGCGTGAAGCGCGGCCAGTGGACGCGCTCGAAGTTCATGGGCGTGGAGCTGAACGAGAAAACGCTCGGCATCATCGGACTCGGACGCATCGGCACACGCGTCGCCATCCGCGCGCGTGCGTTCGGAATGAACGTGATCGCACACGACCCATACATCGCCGACACCGCGTTCAAGACCGTCGAGGCCGAGCGCGCATCGCTCGACCGGTTGCTCGCATTCGCCGACTTCATCACCATCCACACGCCGCTCAACGACGAAACGCGAGGCATGATCGGCGCGGCGCAGATCGCGAAGATGAAAGACGGCGTGCGCGTCCTCAACATCGCGCGCGGCGGCCTCTACGACGAGCAGGCGCTCGCCGACGCGCTCAACAGCGGAAAAATTGCCGGCGCTGCGATCGACGTGTACGAAGACGAGCCGCCGCAGAAAGACCATCCGCTCGTCAACGCGAAGAACGCAATCGTGTCGCCGCACATCGGCGCGAACACGATCGAGGCGCAGGACCGCGTCGCCGTGCAGACCTCGGAGATGGTCGTCGAGGCGCTGCGCGGATCGATCTTCGTTTCGGCCGTAAACCTCCCCTTCGAAGGACTCGACGACGCCGACAAGGCGCCGATGATCCGACTCGCCGAGAAACTCGGCCACTTCGCCGCGCAGATCATCGACGGCCCCGTCAGCCGCGCCGAAGTCGAGCTGTGGGGCATCGACGAACACCTCAAGAAAATCATCTCCGTCGCGGCGCTCAAGGGACTGCTCACGCCGTTCCTCGAACAGACCGTGAACTTCGTGAACGCCGAACAGCTCGCGCAGACGCGCGGCATCGCGATCACATCGAAAACGCACCCGTCGCCGCGTGACTACGCGAACCTCATCACCTTTCGCGCGTCCTCTCCTTCCGAAGAAGTGTGTGTTTCAGGCACGGTTTTCCACGAACGGAATCAGCGTATCGTTTCCGTGAACAATTACCGTGTTGAATTCAAACCCGAAGGGCACCTCGTCTACATCATCAACAAGGACGTCCCCGGCGTCGTCGGCAAGGTCGGCATGACCCTCGGCGAAGCCGGCGTCAACATCGCCGAGTACAACCTCGCGCGCAACACCAGCGGCGGCACGGCAATGTCGATCGTCGCCGTCGATAGCCCGCTCGCCGCCGACCTCCTCGACGAATTGCAGCACGCGCGCGCGATTGTCGAGCTGAAACAGGTGAAACTGTAGTCATGCATTACCGCAAGCTCGGCAATACCGACATCACCGTGTCCGAAATCGGTTTCGGAGCGTGGGCGATCGGCGGGCGCGCGGACGCCGGCGGAACGCCCCTCGGATGGGGGCGGACGAACGACGAAGACTCGCTGGCGGCGATCCGGCGCGCGCGTGAATTGGGCGTCACGTTCTTCGACACGTCGGACTCGTACGGCTTCGGCCGCAGCGAGTCGCTCCTCGGCATCGTGTTGTCGCGGCGGCGCGAAGACGTCGTGATCGCGACGAAGGGCGGCATCTCGCGCGACAGCGACGGGAAGTTGACGAAGGACTTTTCGCCCGCGCACCTCTCGCACGCGGTCGACGGCTCGCTCAAGCGTCTGCGCAGCGACTACATCGATCTCTATCAGCTGCACAATCCGTCGCTGGACGATCTTCAGCGCGACGACATTCATGAAGCGATGGACCGGCTGCAGAGCGTGGGCAAGATTCGCTACTGGGGCGTGTCGATCAACACGCCGGATGAAGGGATCGAGATCGTGAAGCGCGGCTGGGGCTACTCGCTGCAGGTGCTGTACAACGTGCTCAATCAGGCGCCGGCGAAGGAGCTGTTTCCGCTCGCGAAAGAAAAAGGCTACGGCATCATCGCGCGCGTGCCGCTCGCGTCGGGACTCCTGAGCGGAAAGTTCCGCACCGACTCGACGTTCGCGATCGACGACATCCGCCAGAACTTTCTGACCGCGAAGCGGCTCGAGGAAGCGATCCCGCGCGTCGACGAGGCGAAGTCGATCATCGGCGGAACCGCGCGTTCCCTCGCGGAAGGCGCGCTGCGATTCGTGCTCGCGAGCGACGCGGTGTCGACGACGATTCCCGGCGCGAAGAATGTGCGGCAGGTGGAGATGAACGTCGCCGCGGATGAAGTGCGCATCCCGCAGGAAGTCGTCGACAAACTGCGCGCGCGGCTGGGCGACTTCAATTTCTATCAGAAGCACGGCATCCGGATTTAGCGTTCGCATGCGCAGCAAACTCGACGCGGAGATCGACGCGCTCTTCCAGCTTCCTCTCGCCGAATTCACGGGCGAGCGCAACGCGCTGGCCGCGCGGCTCAAGAAAGACGGACGAGCGGACGATGCCGCGCGCGTGAAGGCGCTCGCAAAAGCTCCGGCTACCGCGTGGGCGGTGAATCAGCTGTACTGGCAGGACCGAAAAGGTTTCGACCGCCTGCTCGCGTTGAGCGAGAAGGTGCGCAAGGCGCACACCGGTGCGTCGCCGGATCTCCGCGAGCTGTTGGAAGAGCGGCGCGCGATGGTTTCCGATCTAACCGAGCGCGCGTCGGCGATTCTCCGCGACGGCGGCCACGCAGTGACGCCGGATGCGACGCGACGAATCGGAATCACGCTCGAGTCGCTCGCGTCGTGGGGTCACACCGAAGGAGCGCCGCAGGCGGGGCGATTGGCGGCCGATCTCGAACCGCTGGGATTCGACGGCTTGGCGGCGCTCATGGGCGGTGCGAAGCTCGCGCCGGCGAAAGTGCTGCAGTTCCGCATCGCGCGCGAACAGAAGAAATCGGCGGAAGACGTTGCGGTTGCACGCGCGTAGGCGAAGGAAAACGTGAAGGCCGCGGAAAAAGCGCTCACCGCGGCGCAGCGCAGCGCGGAGCGCGCGGAAGCAGCGCTCCAAAAAGCGACCGAGCGCGCCGAGGCGATCGAGAGGCAGAAGCAGGAGATCGACGCGCGCTATGCCGAGGCGAAGGAAGCGGCGCGCGCTGCGTCAGCCGAGGCGAAGAAGGCGGAACAAACAGTCGCGAGTGCGGAAAGAGCGTTGGAGCGAGCTCGCACGGCGCTCGACGATTAGTGGCGCGCGGATCGTCGCCGCACGTCGTAGGCGATCCACTGTCCGTGCAGCATCACGCCCGCGGGCGTGCGCAGCGTCGAGAGGTTCTCAAGCGGGTTCGTGTTCACGAGCACGAGATCGGCGCGCGCGCCGGACGTGATCACGCCGAGGGTCGCGTCGCCGAAATACTCGCCGGGATTCCGCGTCGCCGCGGCGAGCACTTCGTAGCGCGTGAGACCGGCGGCAAACAACTCGTCGAGCTCATCGTGCAGAGCGACGCCCGCGGGAACGAGGTAACCGGAATCGGTGCCGGCGAGGATGCGCGCGTGCGCGTCGTGCAACGCGATGAGCAGCGCGCGGCGCTGATCGAGCAGACGCTGACGGTCGGCGGGCGGCATATTGATCGTCACGTACTGCGTGTACACGGCCATCGTCGGACAGTTCCACACGCCGGCGTCGCGCGACGCGATCGCGAGCTCGCGATTCAGCGCGTCGTCGCCGAGCGGATAGCCGCTGAGATGCTCGATGGAGTCCTGCATCTCGATCGCGTGGCGGATGTCGACGAAGCGCGTCACGTGTCCCGCGACTTTCACGCCCCGCGCGCGAGCGGCGGCGATCAGCGCGTCGTAAACGTCACGCGCGAGATCGTCGTAGACCTTGATCGAGTCGCAGCCGCGCGCGAGCTGCGCGTCGATCATCGTTTGTGCGTCCTCGGCCCGCGTCGCAGACACCGAGAACGGCGGATTCTGCGCGTTCGGACCCGCGAGCAGTTTGCTGGCGACGTAAATGCGCGGACCGAACGGCTGCGCGCGGACGATTGCGAGCACGCTGTCGAGTCCCGCGAGATCGCGCACGGTGGTGATGCCGTTCTCGACATAGCGCGGCAGATCGACCGCGCGAATGTGCACGTGCATGTCGACGAGTCCCGGCACGAGCCAGCGCCCGCGTCCGTACACGATCTGCGCGTCGTCCGGCACCGTCACTTCGTCGACCGGACCGATGGTCTGGACGTGGTCACCATCCACGATGACGGTCTGCGAGAGCAGCACGCGCTCGCTGTCCATCGGCACAACGTTCACACCGACGATGGCAACGCGCTGCGCGTGCGCGGCGAGCGCGATGAGAAGGACGAGCAGTGCGCGAGCGCGTCTCATCGCAATGCGTAGACAAAACCGCGCGAGGTCATGACGAAGAGCATTCCTTCACCGGCCGCGACTCCAGTGTAGTTGTGGCCGGTGAGGCGCGTTTTGAACAATTCGTGACCAGTAGCGGCTTCGAGCGCCACGACGTCTTTCTGTTCGTTGTCGTCGTTCGGCTGATGCGCGCCGAACGTGCCGATGTAAATGACTGTGTCGGCGATCACGACTTCACTGGCCATGTCGGAAGCTGTGTACGTCCACCGCGTCGTGCCGGTGAGTAGATCAAAGGCGACGACTTGTCGAATGTCGTTCGTTGTGTAGGCGACGCCGTTCAGCAGCGCGACAGGCGTCCAGTAACGAACGCCGGTAGGCGGCGCGACGTGCCACCGCTCCGCTCCGCTGCGCGCGTCGTACGCGATGACGTAGCCGTCTTCCGCGGTTGCGACCAACACGCCGGCGCTGACCGGAACGGCGTACCAGATCGCATCGCGTGTCTTGCGCCACACCTCGTGGCCATCGCTCGCAGTGAGCGCGAAGATCGTCTTCTCCGCAGCGAAGTAAACGAGTCCGTCGGACAGAACGACGTGACAGTGAATGTGTCCGCCCGCGGAGAAGCGCCACTTTTCCGCGCGCGTGTTCGCGTCGATCGCGTACAACGTTCCGGCTTCCGTACCAAAGTACAGCGTCCCGTTGCTCCACAGCGGCGCGCCGACTCCCCAATCGTCCTCGGCGAACGACCAGAGCGTCGCACCGGTCGCGGCACTCAGCGCGTAGATGTGCTTGTCCTCGCCGGAGACGTACACGACATCGCCGGCGATTGTGGGCGGCGAGGAGAACACACCGAGACGTTGCGAGCGCCACAGGATCTCTCCGGTGGCCGCGCTGAGCGTCGTGATGCGGCCGTCACTCGTAGGGACGAAGACTTTGCCGTTCGCGTAAACCGGCGCGCTGAACGACTCGTCGACCGCGGTTTGCCAGGCGATGCGCGTGAACGTGCGCGGACCAGTGCCCCGCACGACGCCGTTCCGCTCCGCGTTGCCGCGATACGTCGCGATCGGTTCCGGTGCGGGATGGCGCACGGCGCGCGTTTTCGCGACGGCCGCGGTCGCAATCAAGAGAACGATGAACGTGTAGCGCATGCGGGTGACGCTACGCACGCGCGCGCATTCCGAAGCGCGTTTTGTGACGGCGGCGGCGATTCGAGGGACGGCGGCGGGCTATGATGCTTTCGTCTCGTCCCGTCCATGTCCGTCGCCATCCCTCCGGATTCCGGAGCCGTCACACAGGACACCGGTGCTTCGCACCCGCGCGGTACTGTGACGCCGATGAACGCGCCGGGCGTCAAGACGTTCTTCGCCACACTGTGGGCGTCGATGGCAATCGTCGTCTCCGCCGCTACCTACGCGAGCACGCGCCTCGGCGCTCCCGCGATTTATCCCGCCGAGTATCCGTTCAACGCCGCGATCTATCTGATGTGGGTGCCGCTCGTCCCCTTTCTCGTCGCATTCGCGCGTCGCCACGCGCCCCTGCGCGGCCGACGACTGAGGATCGCGCTCATTCATTCGCTCGTCGCAGTCGCGCTCATCCTCGCGAAGCTGTTCGTGCATCGACTCTTCTTCTGCAACGGATACGACGGCGCGTGGGGCGATTGCGTGATGGGCATCCGCCTCGAAGCGTGGCTCGTGAACTGGTACATGGGCGAGTTGCTCGTCTACGCCGCGACGGTCGGCGGCACGTGGGCATTCGATGCGATGGAACGCGGGCATCGGCGCGAGCTCTCGGTCGCGGATAAAGAACGCGAGCTGGCAGCGGCGGAGTTGCAGTCGGCGCGCGGGCACATCGCGCCGGGCGAGATGAAATCGCTCTTCGCGTCGATCACGGAAAAGCTGCATCACGACCCCGCCGGCGCGGAGTCGATGATCACGGAAGTCGCGGATTCGCTGCGCACCGTCGTGCAGGCGATCCGGGCGGGACAATGAGAAAACTTCCCTCGCTGCTGCTCACGTTTCCGCTGTTGTTCGCGATCGGCTGGTCCGCGCAGATCGTCGCGATCATCATGCGCTACGACTACATCACCGAGATTCATCTCCGGTCGGCGGCCGTACAAGTCGCAATCTGGCTGGTGATGGTGATCCCGGCCTTTCTCGTGCTCGACGTCATCCTTCGCCGCGTGCGATCGCGAATAATCGAGGCGGTCTCGATCACGATCCTCTGCGCCGCATGCGCGCTGGCGGGACAATTCCTGTACGGCAACGTCGCGTGGTCGAATCGCTGGTATCACCGCGGCGACCGCCCGTACTTCATCATCGACACGCGCGAAGCGACGGCCATGCGCCTGGCCACGCGGCGCATTGAATTGCCGCTGCTGATCGCCGCATGCGCGCTGCTCATCGGACGCTTCCTCCTCGCCGATCGCCAGGAGCGCGAGCGCGCGTTGCGCGAGAAGCGGCTGGAGACGCGCCTCTCGATCGCGCGCCTGCAGCTGTTGCGCTCGCAGCTCAATCCGCACTTTCTCTTCAACGCGCTGAACTCGGTGATGGCGCTCGTGCGCCGCGACCCGCGCGCGGCCGAGGCGATGCTCGCGCGCCTGTCGCGCTTCTACGAGATCACGGCGGCGACCGAGGGAAGGATGTGGATTCCGTTGCGCGACGAAGTGGCGTTCGCACGCGAGTACCTCGACATCGAGCAGATCCGCTTCGGCGCGCGCCTCGCCGTCACGATCGAGGCAGCGGCACTCGACGCGCGCGTTCCCGCGCTGCTGCTGCAGCCGCTCGTCGAAAACGCGGTTCGACACGGCGCCGCGAAAACGACCGGCGCGGTTTGGATCCGCCTGCGCATCGCGAACGACGGCGAACACGTGCGCATCGAGATCGCGAATCGCGGCGCGTTCCAATCGAACGGCGAGGGCGTCGGCCTCGCGAACACGCGCCAGCGTCTGCGCGAGGCATTCGGAGATGCGTCCGCGCTCGAGATCGCATGCCTCGCGGATGAAACACGCGTGATCGTGACCGTGCCGGAGGCCGCGTGAAGCTGCGCGTGGTCATCGTCGACGACGAGCCGCTGGCGCGGCAGCGCATTCGCGATCTGCTCGCGGGCGAATCCGTCGAGATCGCGGGCGAATGCGAGGACGGTCCGCAGGCGCTGGAGGTCATCCGCGAGCTCGCGCCCGACCTCGTGTTCCTCGACGTGCAGATGCCGGGACTCGACGGCTTCGAGGTCCTGAACCTGCTCGACACGCGGCCGATGATCATCTTCACGACGGCCTTCGACGCGTACGCAGTCCGCGCGTTCGATGAGCACGCGCTCGATTACCTCCTCAAGCCGATCGACGCCGCGCGATTCGCGGAAGCGTTGAAGCGAGTGCGCCGTGCCGGGCACCGCGAGTGGCAACCGCTCAAGCGTGTGGTCGTGAAGACGCCCGGCCGCGTCCTCTTCATCGAAACGCGCGACGTCGAGTGGGTCGAAGCCGCGGGCAATTACGTGCGCGTCCACGCACACGGCGAAGCGCACCTCGTGCGGATCTCGATGCAGGCGCTCGAGCAGCGCCTCGATCCGCGCGCGTTCGCGCGCATCCATCGCAGCACGATCGTCAACGTTGGCCGCGTCGCCGCGCTCAACGCCACGTTCCGCGGGGAATACGACGTGGTCCTCAAGAGCGGCGAGACGCTGGCAATGCAGCGCTCGTATCACGACCGGCTGCGCGCGGCCCTCGGCGACTTCTAACGTGTGTCATCCCGAGCGTGAGCGAGGGACCTGGGGTTCGGGTGGGGTGGCGATGAGCGGGCCTCGAAGCACACAGCCACCCAGGTCCCTCGCTCACGCTCGGGATGACAAGTCGCGTCTGAAACGTTCTCCCTTTGTTATGCCCTCTCGTACGATCTCCATCCGCGGCGCGCGGACGCACAATCTCAAGAATGTTTCGGTCGACATTCCGCAGCGGCAGCTGACGGTGATCACCGGTCCCTCCGGCTCGGGAAAATCGTCGCTGGCGTTCAACACGCTGTACGCCGAGGGACAGCGGCGGTTCGTCGAGTCGATGTCGACGTATGTGCGGCAGTTCCTGGAGCGCATCGACCGGCCGGACGTCGATGACATCGACGGGATCCTTCCGGCGATCTCGATCGAACAGAAGAATTCGGTAAAGAACGCGCGGTCCACGGTCGCGACTGCCACCGAGCTCGCCGACCACATCCGTCTCTTCATGAGTTACTGCGGCGAGACGTGGTGTTCCGATTGTCGCGTCATCGTGCGCAAGGAAACGCCGCAGTCAATCACGAGCGAGATCCTGGCGACGTTAAAGGACAAGCGTGCGGTCGTCCTCGCGCCGATTTTCTTCGAGGCGCAGCATCGCGCCATCGTCACTGAGCAGTTGATCCAAACCGGCTTCTATCGCATCTGGATCAACGGCGAAGTGTGCGATCTGAACGACGTCGACACGAAAGGATTCACCTCGCTGGAGATCGTGATCAACCGATTGCGCATTGAAGAATCGCGCAGCGCGCAGATCACCGAGGGGATCGAGCAGGCGTTCGAGCTTTCGAAGGGGACGGTGAACGTGCTCGAAGAAAGTGAAGAGGGCGCGCCGGGAGGCGCTGTCAAAGTATGGCTGTCTCATCGCTTCACGTCGCACTTCGCGTGCAACAAATGCGGGACGGAGTTCCTCGAGCCCACGCCGCACATGTTCTCGTTCAACTCGCCCCTCGGCGCGTGCACGAACTGCCAGGGCTACGGACGGATCATCGGCATCGACATGGAGAAGGTGATCCCGAACCGCGACCTGCGGCTCGACGAGCTGCCGGTGGCGCCGTGGAACTCGGCGGGGTACGAGGACTGCTACGAAGACCTCGAAAAGGCGGCGAAGAAATACAAGCTGCGCCTCGACGTGCCGGTCAAAGATCTGACGCCCGCCGAGTGGGAGATCCTCTACAACGGACGCAGCAAGTGGTACGGCATAAAAGGCTTTTTCGAGTGGCTGGAGACGAAGAAGTACAAGATTCACGTGCGCGTGAAGCTGGCGAAGTACCGCAGCTACGAGCCGTGCCCGCAGTGCCGCGGCTCGCGCCTCAAGAGCGTCGTCAACAACGTGAAGTTCCGCGACCTCACCGTCGGCGAGATCTTCGCGATGAACGTGAAGAACGCGCGGCATTTCTGGGAGTTCCTCCCGCTCTCGAAGCAGGAAGAAGCGCTGGCCGGACATCTGCGCCGCGAGATCGTGAATCGTCTCGTCTATCTCGACGAAGTCGGCCTCTCGTATCTCACGCTCGACCGCCAGACACGCACGCTCTCCGGCGGCGAGTCGCAGCGCATCAACCTCGCCGCGGCACTCGGCAGTTCGCTCACTGAGACGATGTACGTGATTGACGAGCCGACGGTGGGCTTGCACGCGCGCGACAGCGAGCGATTGCTCGCAGTTTTGCGACGGCTGAAGAACGCGGGGAACACCGTGATTGTGGTGGAGCACGATCCGACGATCATTGGAGGAGCGGATTACCACGTGGAGCTGGGACCGGGGGCGGGGGAGTTCGGGGGGGAGGTTGTTCACTCCGGCGCAAGCCCCTCACCCGGCGCTTCGCGCCACCCTCTCCCCGCGGAGCGGGGAGAGGGGCCACGGGAGGAGTGTGGATCGATCCGGATCGTCAACGCCCGCGAGCACAACCTGGGTGGCGTCACCGCCGAGATTCCCCTCGGCAAGCTCGTCGCGGTCACGGGCGTCTCCGGCTCCGGCAAGTCGACGCTCATCCGCAACTGTCTCTTCAATCGCTATCGCCGCGACGTGCGCGGAGTCGCGGGGCTCGACACCGGAAAAGTCGACGCGATCGAAGGCACCGAGTTGATTTACGACATGGAGCTCGTCGATCAGTCGCCGATCGGGCGCTCGTCGCGATCGAATCCGGCGACCTACATCAAAGCGTGGGACGAGATCCGCAAGCTGCTCGCGGAGACGACAGCCGCGAAGCTCAACGGCGTCACCGCCGGCATGTTCTCGTTCAACACGACGGGCGGCCGCTGCGAGACGTGTCAGGGCGCGGGCACGGTGACGATCGACATGCAGTTTCTCGCCGACGTCGAAGTCGTCTGCGACAAATGCGACGGACGCCGCTTCGGCGAGCAGGTCATGAAGGTCACGTTCAAGGGAAAGAACGTGAACGACATCCTGCAGATGACCGTCGACGAAGCGGCGAAGTTCTTCGTTGCGAAACGCGCGCTGCTGAAGAAGCTCGACGCGCTTCGCTCGGTCGGCCTTGGCTATCTGCGGCTCGGACAATCGACCGACTCGCTCTCCGGCGGTGAAGCGCAGCGACTGAAGCTCGCGTCGTTTCTCTGCGAGGCATCGCAGAGCGAGAAGCCGCGGCTCTTCCTCTTCGACGAGCCGACGACCGGACTGCATCACAGCGACGTGCAGGTGCTTATGAAGACGTTCCGCGATCTCATCGACCGCGGCAACTCCGTGTTGGTCATCGAGCACAACACGCAGCTCATCGAAGAGTCCGACTGGGTCATCGATCTCGGCCCCGAGGGAGGAGACCAGGGAGGCGAGATCGTTGCAGTCGGAACGCCGGAAGAGATCGCGGCGAATCCGCGGTCGATCACGGGACGCTATCTTCGCCTGTCACGAGCGGTCGCAGGCGCGGCCTGAGCGGGCCTAACGCACGCGATTTGTTGCATTTGGACAGACAGTCCGGTACACAATGCATTTCGGCGCCCGAAGCGGGCGCGGCTCCACATTCGAGCGAGAGGAGAGAACTTCATGACCACAGTCCCGCAAGGACTTCCGGATGAAGTCGGGTGGAAACCCGAAGGCCCGGCCTCGTTTACGCCCTACATTCAATCGGAAACGGTCCTGCCCGAGCTGACCGCGCGCGCGGTGATCGTCGGCACGATTCTCGGCATGATCTTCGGCGCGTCGTCGCTGTACCTGGTGCTGAAAGTCGGCCTCACCGTCAGCGCGTCGATTCCCGTTGCCGTCATCTCGATCACGCTGTTCCGCATCCTGTCGTCGATGGGAGCGCGCAACGCGACGATCCTCGAGAACAACATCTCGCAGACGGCGGGATCGGCGGGCGAGTCGATCGCCTTCGGCGTCGGCGTCACGATGCCGGCCATCCTGATCCTCGGCTTCGATCTCGAATGGACGCGCGTGCTGCTCGTCGCCGTGTTAGGCGGATTGATCGGCATCCTGATGATGATTCCGCTGCGGCGCGCGCTCATCGTCGCGCAGCACGGAGTGCTGAAGTATCCCGAAGGCACCGCGTGCGCCGAGGTGTTGAAAGCGGGCGCGAGTCCGGAGTCGCGCGCGGCCGCGTCCGAAGAAGCGCGGCGTGAACAGGAAGCGCTCGGCGGCGCAGCCGTCGGCGCGAAGACGATTTTCACGGGATTCGGCATCGGCCTTCTGTACAAGACCGCGTACGCCGCGTTCCGCACGTGGAAAGACACACCGGAGAAAATCTTCGGTGCGCCGTTCACCGGCGCGTCCGTCGCCGTCGAGATCTCGCCGGAGCTCCTCGGCGTCGGCTACATCATCGGACCGCGCATCGCTTCGATCATGTGCGCGGGCGGCGTGCTCGCGTATCTCGTGCTGATCCCGATGATCAAGTTCTTCGGCGCGAGTCTCGGCGCTCCGCTTGCGCCCGAGACCGGCGGCCAGCTGATCAAGAACATGAGCCCGAACGCGATTCGCAACGCGTACGTGCTGTACATCGGCGCGGGCGCGGTTGCGGCGGGCGGCATCATCAGCGTGTTCCGCTCGCTGCCGATCATCTGGCACGGCATCCGAGGCGGCCTGCGCGATCTGTCGAGCGCCAAGACGAAGGAAGCCGACACAACGCCGCGCATCGATCGCGATCTGTCGATGAAAGTCGTGCTGATCGGAATCGTCGCGCTGATCATCGTGATCGCGTTCTCGAATCCGCTGTACATCGGCGGCGTCGGCATCGCGGCGCGCGTCGCGGCGGCGATCCTGATCATCGTGTTCGGGTTCCTGTTCGTGACGGTGTCATCGCGACTGACCGGCGAGATCGGCTCATCGTCGAACCCGATCTCCGGCATGACCGTCGCGACGCTGCTCCTCACCTGTCTCGTCTTCCTGATGCTGGGTTGGACAGGGAGCAATTACTTCGTCACCGCGCTCTCGATCGGCGCGATCGTTTGCATCGCGTCTTCGAATGGCGGCACGACGTCGCAGGATCTGAAGACCGGATATCTCGTCGGCGCGACGCCGAGCAAACAGCAGATTTCGATTCTCATCGGCGCGCTCGCATCGGCGCTCGTGCTGGGGCCGATCCTGCTCGGTTTGAACAACGCGTACTCGGTCTACGTGCCCGTTGGACGCGCGCCGGCCGGTGTTCAGGCCGGAGCCGCGAAGACGACCGATGTCGTGCCCTCGAGCGAATTCCACGGACGCGACCACGTCCGCGGAATCATCTACACCGGCGAAAAAGACGCGAAGCAGTACAACGTCTGGTTCCGTGAAGGAGCCGAGGGGGCGAACGCCGAGAAGTATCTCGTCGATGACGCCGGACATCCGGTGTACTACGTCGATCCCGGCATCAACGGCGCGATCGACAAGTTGCCGAACGGCCAGGAAGTGAAGAAGTTCAGCGCGCCGAAGGCGACGCTGATGTCGTACATCATCAAAGGCATTCTCGGCGGGAAGCTGCCGTGGGGACTCGTGCTCCTCGGCGTGATGATCGCGATCGTCCTCGAGATGTCGGGCATTCCGTCTCTCGCGTTTGCCGTCGGCGTGTATCTGCCGCTTTCGTCGTCGTCGCCGATTCTCGTCGGCGGCATGGTGCGCTGGGCGGTGGACAGGTGGATCGCGAAGAAGCACGCCGGAAAGAATCTGACGGAAGATCAACTCGTCGCCGAAGGCGACAAGAGCCCGGGCGTGTTGATGGCTTCGGGTTACATCGCGGGTGGAGCGATCGCCGGAATCCTGATCGCGCTGCTGCTCGGCGTTCCGACATTCGACAATCTCAACAACGCGATCGCGAAGTGGTCCGCCCACAATCCGTTCTTCGAAGGACCGATGGCGGATGCGCTCTCACTGATCCCGTTCGCGATCCTCATCCTCCTGCTTTATCTCACCGGTCGTGAGAAGATACTCGCTCACCGCGAGACTTGATCTTGACCTTCATCGCCATTGCCGTCGCCGTGGTCGCGCTCATCATCGCGATCACGGCGCGGCAACGCGTGCAAGAGCTCGAACGGATCTTCAACGTTCCACAACCCGCCGCCCCTCCGCCTCAACCGACTCCCGCACCTGCACCCGCATCTGCACCAGCACCTGTCTCTTCTCCATCCGAGCCACCGCCCCCTCCCCCCACACCCCGACCCCCCATCCCCCCACTGCTGCGCCTTCCCACCATAAACGCCGCCTTCGACTGGGAGTCGCTCGTCGGCGTCAAACTTTTCTCATGGATCGCCGGCATCGCGCTCGTGCTCGCGGCGGTGTTTCTCTTCAAGTACTCCGTCGAGCACGGATGGCTGCGGCCTGCGATTCGCGCGGGCTTCGGACTCATCACCGGCATCACGCTGCTGATCGTCTGCGAGTTGCGGGTGGCGCGGAACTATCGCTTTACCGCGAACGCGATGCACGGCGCGGGGATCGCGATCCTCTACGCGACGCTCTTCTCGATGCACGTGCTGTGGCATCTCGTTCCGGCCGCGGTTGCGTTCATCGGGATGTTGTTCGTCACCGCGGCGGCGGTGTATCTCTCCACGCGTCGCGAGTCCGTCTTCATCGCGCTCCTCGGCCTCATCGGCGGCTTCGCAACGCCCGCGCTTTTGTCGTCCGGCGAGAATCGCCCGCTCGCACTCTTCTCGTACCTGCTGCTGCTCAACGGCGGCATTTCGTGGATTGCGTATCGCAAGCGCTGGCCGCTGCTGACCGCGCTCAGCTTCGCGTTGACCGCGTTTTATCAATGGGCGTGGGTCCATCAGTTTTTGACGAAGGGACAGATGCCGCTCGCCGCGGGCATCTTCGCGGTGTTCGCGCTGGTCGGCGCGAGCGCGCTGTGGGACAAGCAGGCGGATGAATGGCAGCCGATCTTCCGGCTGGTCGCGCGCGCGGCCGCCGCGGTGCCGCTGATCTTTGCGTTCTTCACCGCGATCGTGCCGGAGTACGGCGCGCGCTACAACGTGCTGTTCGGATTCCTGCTCATGATCGTGCTCGGCCTCACCGCGATCGCATCATGGCGCGGTCCCGAATGGCTGCATCACCTCGGCGGTGCGGCGGCCGGCTTCACGTTCTTCATCTGGCTCTCGGCCTCGTACACGCATGAGTCGTGGCCGTGGTCGCTCGTGTGGCTCGCGGCGTTCGTCGCGCTGTACCTCGCGAAGACGAGCTACGCGTCGGCGCTGCTCTTCTTCGTATTCACCGGCCTTGCGATTCGCGAGCCGGCACACGACATCGTGCTCACCGACGCGATGCTCGCGCTGCTCGCGATCGTCTTCGCGGTCACGTGGCGCAAAGGACAGTTGCTCATCGCCGCGACTGCCGTCGCGCTCTCGTCGATCGCGCTGATGACGATTGCGCCACCGACGCCGCTGCTCCTTGCATCGCACACGGCGCTCTTCGTTGCGATTCTCGTCATCGCCGCGTTGACGGAGCATCACATCCTCGCCGTGCTCGCGATTCCGTTCTACGTCGCGATGCTGATCACCTCGAAAACTTCCGGACCGAACGAACAGTTGCTGTTCGCGTTCGTGCCGTTCGCGTTGTTCGTCGCGTACGCGTTCTACAAACGGCAATCGCATCTCGCGAGTCTCGCCGCGTGTCTCGCCAGCGCCGCGTTTTTCTTTCCGGCGTGGGACGCGCTGAAGGACCTCGGCTTCAAGGACGTCATCGGTCTTCTTCCGCTCGCGCAGGCGCTCGTGCTCGTCGCGCTGTTCTGGCGCAACCGCTTCGTCTTCGTCGCCGGAACCGCGCTCGCGTTCATCACCGCGGCGATTCCTCTGCAGTTCGAAAAGGAATGGATCGTGGTGTGGTGGGCGCTCGAGGCAGCGGCGCTGGCGTGGCTCTATGCACGCGTGCGTCATGCCGGCCTGCTCGTCTGGAGCTCGATCCTGACGATCACGACGCTGCTGTGGCTTCTCGCCGACGAACGCCTGCACGATGATCGCGGAGTCTTTCTCACCTGCGCCGCGGCGATGTTCGTCGCCGCGTATCTCGACGCGACGCTGCGCGCGCTTTACGCGGCCGCGGGCACGATCGAGTTGTTCGCGTTGCTCAATTTCGAGATCGCAAACTACTTTGAAGACGTGGCGTCCTCACTCAGCCAGGATCTTACGTACACGATCGCCTGGGCCGCGTTCGCGGTGGCGATGCTGATCATCGGCATCGCTCTTCGCTCGCGCGTCGCGCGCATCGCCGCCCTCGGCCTCTTGCTCGTGACGGTGCTGAAGTGCTTTCTGCACGACCTCGCGCAGCTCGGCGGTCTCTATCGCGTGGCGTCGCTGTTCGGGCTTGCGGTCTCGCTTGTTCTTGTCGGCTTATTGCTGCAGAAGTTCGTGATCGCGAGAGCCGGGGAACCGGCGGCGGTAAAATCGGAGTGATCGGAAATCGATGGCGAACGAAGTTCTCTATTTCCACGCTCCCTGTTTCGACGGAATCGCGTCCGCGGTCATCGCATCCGAGTTCCTGACGACCCACCACGGCTGGTCCGGCATCGAGCTGAGACCGGTCGACTACTCCGTGCGCACCAAGTGGCTGTCGATCGATCCCGGCGACCGGATGGCCGTCGTCGATTTTCTCTTTCACCCGCGCGCGTCGTTCTGGGCCGATCATCACACGACGAGCTTTCTCGACGAGCGATCGCGCTCTATGTTTCAGCGCGACGCGAATCCTCTTTGGATTTACGACGAGGACGCGCCTTCGTGCGCCGGCCTGCTCTGGCGGACGCTCGAGAATCGATTCGGCTTTCGCGCGCCGCGCTTTGCTGATCTGATGCAGGCAGCAGAAAAGATTGACGCGGCGGCGTATCAGTCGGTGCACGAGGCCATGTCGACGGACACGCCGGACATGCTGATCTCCGCGAGTCTCGCAGTTGCGGATGCCGATTACTGCGCGTTTCTCGTGCGCGCGCTTCGTGATCGCGATTTGCGGGAAGTCGCGGAGTCGCCGAACGTTCGACAGCGGGCGGAACGCACTGCAAGCCTTTCGCAGGCGGGTCTCGATCGCCTTCGCGACACGGTACGCGTCCGGAACGAGATCATTCTCTTCGAGGTCGACGCGCACGGCGTGATGTTGAACCGCTATGCGCCGTGGCTGTTCTTTCCCGAGGCGCGTTACTCGGTGGGAGTCGTGCGTGGCGATCACGGGACGAAGGTCACGACGATGCGGAATCCCTGGCGCGAGTTCGAAAGCGTCCACCTCGGGGAAATCGCGCAGCGTTTCGGCGGCGGCGGACATCAGCGCGTGGCGTCGATCGTCGTCCCCGCCGCGCGAGAGCATGACGCGAGCGCGATTGCGCAGCAAATTGCTGCGGACATCACCGCGGCAGAAGACGCGGAACGCATGATTGGCAGCCGATGATTCAGCGGTTCAACTTCTACGATCTTTACGGCTATTTTCTGCCGGGTTCGGCGCTGATCGACTTTCTCCATCTTCGCGCGGATCAGGCACCTTCAGTCGCACCGTAGCTCAGACTCGCCGGCGAAACTTCTCACGCTCCGAGCGGGACCACGTAGCGGCGACGAGCCGCGCGCGCCAGCGCGGCAGTGTGCGCGCGAGCCAGACATGCGCGCCGATCGCGGCGTTCATGAAAGAGAGCAGCGTCAGCGACTGCGCGCGGCCGGCGAACGGAAGCCGCGACTCGGGCCAGCGAACGAACAGCGCGTCGACGGCGAGCAGCAACGCGACCTGCACGCCGTCGCGCCACAACGCGCGCCTTCGCGCCTTGCGCATCGCCGCGCGCGCGTCGCAGACGATCGCGGGCGGGCAGGAGTCACTCGTGACTCCGGGAAGTAGCGATCGTGTCAGCATTTGCTCGATGTGTCCGACATTGACGTATCAATAACTATTCCACTGCTCGCTTGGGGCAACCTCAGCGTTAGATGTGCCTGGAGTGTGCACGCCTCTGGCGCGCCTCCCGCCCAAAAGGCGCGCCGGAGGCGCGCACCACTCCAACACCTCAGCGATTGCGCAGCTTCATCGTCTGCGCGATGAGATTTCCGTCCGCATCGCGGAACGCTTTCAGCAGCACGATGTCGTTCACGCGCAGCGCCGAAGCCGTCGTCGTCAGGTTCGCCGCTTTCATTCGCACGACCAGATCCTCGGCGGCCCACAAGCGAAAGTCGCGATTGGCGTCGCGATCGCGCATGCCGAGGGTCGCGGAGTCTTCGAGAGTTTCCGTGACGGTTGCGGTGATCGTGACGAGCGAGTACGAGGAGATCGGCGCGTGCACTTCGACGCGCGAGCCGCTGGTGATGCGCACCGTCGACGCTAGAAAGATGTCGCCGGTGCGATTGAAGCTGCCGGTGATCTCGATGTGATCGCCGGCGTGCAAATCGCGCGCGTGCACACGCGAGCCGTTCGGATCTTCGGCTTCGTTCATGTCGACGCGCACTTCGCCGCGGCCGTCGTCGACGTACGCGTAGTCGAGTCCGGACTCGCTGCGCGTCACCGTGCCGATGAGTGTCGTCACCACGCCGCCGGTACGTCCGGTGTCGTTCTCCTGCACCGAGCGCGTGACTTCGATGCGCCGCGCACCGACTTCATCGAGCTGCGCATCGCGCGGATCGATCTCGACGCGGATCGCGTCGCCGATCTCGAGGTTCGCGACCTGGTAAGTCTGATTGCGATAGACGACTGGCGTGTTCCGATACGTGCGCACCGTCATCATCCGCCGCTGCGGCGTCTGAATGACGATGCGTCCTTCGTTGACGTTGATCTGGCGGATCGTTCCTTCGACGGTGTTTGTCGTCGCGCTCGTCGTCGGGCGCACGTCGGTCGGCGTCGAAACGGACGTCGGCGAGCGCGTGTCACCGACGCCGGTCGGCGATGCCGGAACGCTGCGGCCGAGAAGCGTGACCGTGTCGGCGGTGACGATGCCGTTGGCGCGGCTCGAGCCGCGCACTTCGATGCGGTCACCGAGGCGGACGTTCGAGAAGCCTTTCGTCCCGACAAAGATCTCGGGTTTGTTGTTGATGACGGTGCCGAAGCCGCGGTACTGCGTTGTGACCGCGTCCGTCTCGACGGTAATGCGCGATCCCGGATTGCTGTCCGATTCGACCTGCAACTGGTTCTGTCCCGAATCGACGTCGATCACCGAACCGACGAGCGCATTCGTCCCGTACGACGGACTGTTTTGCGCAAAAGAGGACACGGCAGACAACACAAGGATCGCGAAAACCGCGGAAATACGCAGGTTTCGGGTCATAAAGCCTCCATTTCGAGAGTTACAAGCGCAAACCGCGCGCCTAGCCGGCACGGCCGGCACCGCTAGTTGCCCAAGGCTTAGCCACGATGATCGCCCGAGGAACGCTCAGTGCCGGTTCCTTTACCTCTCTGAGACGATCTTCCCGGCAATAACGCTTCGCTTCACCGCGCGATCGTCGCCCATGAAGATCAGGCCGGCGAGAAGATCGACCAGGGAGGCGGCACGGCCGGTGCGCATCGAGAGCAGCGGCGTGCCGTGCGGGTCGATGACGATGAAGTCGGCGGACTTGCCGGGCTCGAGGCTGCCGGTCTCGTCGTCGAGACGCAGCGCGCGCGCGCCGCCGAGCGTCGCGAGGTACCAGAGATGGAACGGACTCAGCGAGACGTTCTGCACCTGCTGCACTTTGTACGCGTCGGCCATGGCGTTGAACATCGAAGGCGTCGTGCCGGCGCCGATGTCGCTGCCAAGCCCGACGTGCACGCCGGAGTCGAGCACGCGGAACAAAGGAAAGAGACCGCTGCCGAGGAAGAGATTCGAGTTCGGGCAGTGCGAGATGCGCGCGCCGCGCGCCGCGAGGAGATGCAGCTCTTCGGCGGTCAGCCACACGCCGTGCGCAAGCACGGTCTTCTCGTCGAGCAATCCGTAGCGATCGTAGACGTCGGCGTATTCGGCTTCAGGAAAGAGAGACTGCACCCACAGCACTTCGTTCTTGTTTTCGGAGATGTGCGTGTGCACCCACGCGTCGGGAAATTCTTTTTTTAGCTGCCCCGCGGCTTCGAGCAGCTCCGGCGTCGACGTCGGCGCGAAGCGGGGAGTGATCGCGTAGTGCAGCAGTCCGCGTCCGTGCCACTTCTGCAGGAGCGTGCGGCTTTCGTCGTACGACTGCTTCGGACTCGCGTCGAGCAGATAGTCCGGCGCGTTGCGATCCATCATCGTCTTGCCGATGATTCCGCGGAATCCGCGACGCTCCGCTTCTTCGAAAAAGATGTCCGTCGCCTGCGGATGAATCGTCGAGAAGACGAGCGCGGCGAGCGTGCCGTGCCGCAGCAATTCGTCGTAGAAGGCAAGTGCGACTTCGCGCGCGTGCTCGGGATCTTCGAACTTGCGCTCGGTCGGAAACGTGTAGCGGTTCAGCCACTCGAGGAGATGTCCGCCGTACGAGCCGATCATCTCGAGCTGCGGCGCATGCAGATGCGTGTCGATGAAGCCGGGCGTGATCAGCGCGTCGTCGCCGAGGTCGATGATGGTGCCTTCGGGCTTCTCGGAGGAATCACCGACACTGTGAATGCGGCCGTTGTCGTCGACGGCGAGGAAGCCGCTCGCCCAGTAGCGATACGTCGCGTCCGGTCCGTTCGGGAACGGATCCGCCACCGGCGTGAAGACGCGCGCGCGGTAGACCTGCATCAGATGTCGTCGTCGAGCGGCAGCGGAGCAGGCGCGAGCTTCTCGAGCACGATCGCCTGATGTTTCCCGGTCATCACTTCCACGGCCGGCTCGGTTTCCTCCAGCGAGGTTGCGAGAGCGAGCGACGTTTGCGTAACGGAATCGATGAACGAGCTTTCGTCGGACAGCGGCGGCTCTGGCGGCATCATGCCGATCATCGGAAGCTGCACGGCCGATTTGTCGGCGAGCTTCTGCCGCTGGTCTTTCTCATCCGACGTCTTGAAGTCGTTGTTGAAAATGAGCAGCGTCGCGGCGAGTTTCTCGTACAGCTCCGCGGTCGCGCGCACGTCCTCGAGGCAGTAGTCGGCGATCTCGCGATGCCGTCCCGCCCGATACCACGTCTCGACCGAGCGCCCGTCGACGCCTTCGCTCTTCGACGTCTCGACGCCGAACGCCTTGCATGCGAGGTCGAGGTTGAACTTGAACTGGCGTGAGTTGACGGTGCCGAAGAAGTTCAGCGTCTCGCGCAGATCGCAGTTCGGATGAAAGCCGTAGCGATATCCGACGAGATCGCGCTTCGGCACGAGGCCGTTGATCGCGGAGCGGATCATGAGAAACGGTCCGTCGAACTGGCGGCCGTTGAAGGAGATGAAGCGGGAGTCGCTCTCGAAGAAGCCCCAGAATTTCTCGAGAATCTGTTTCTCGGTGCCGGAGATGTACGTGCGCGGGCCGACGCGCTCCGTTTTCACTTCGGTCTGTCCCGGCACTTCGTACAGCGCGCATGAGCGGCCGTCTTCGATGTTGATCACGCCGATCGCCACGATCCGTCCGCGAAACGGCGAGAGTCCGCCCGCCCGCCGCGCCTCCTCGGCGTCGCCTTCGGACAAACCTTTAATTAGATATTCGCGGACGTACGGGTCGTTCTCTTCCCAGGGAATGCCGACCGTCTCGATGTCGATGACGAGCTTTTTCATAGTGGTGGACCGGACGCATGTCATTCCGAGCCGCGAAGACGGCGAGGAATCCCCGGCAAATGCACGTGACTCGCTCCGTCGGCCGGGGATCCTTCGCCGTCTGCGCGACTCAGGATGACGCTTGAAGCTATCTTAGGCCGCAGTCTTCAACTTATCCACCAACTCCTGAACCGCATCCGCAGATTTCCGAAGCGCGGCGGCCTCATCTTCCTGCAGCTCGATTTCGATGATTTGTTCGAGTCCGTTGCGGCCGAGTTTCACCGGCACGCCGACGAAGAGGCCGTTGCAGCCATACTCGCCCTGCAGGAACGCGGCACACGGCAGAATCTTGCGCTTGTCTTTGAGAATCGCCTCGACCATCTCCACCGTCGACGCGCCCGGCGCGTACCACGCGGATGTCTTGAGCAGGTTCACGATTTCGGCGCCGCCCGTACGGGTGCGGTCGACGATCGCAGCGATGCGCTCTGCGGAAATGAGCTCGGTGATCGGGATGCCGGCCACGGTCGAGTAGCGCGGCAGCGGGACCATCGTGTCGCCGTGACCGCCGAGAACGAAGGCGTGCGTGTTCTCGACAGAGACGTTCAGCTCCATCGAGATGAAGGCGCGCATGCGCGCCGAGTCGAGAACGCCGGCCATGCCGAGGACGCGCTCGCGCGGGAACTTGGAGACGCGGCGCGCCACTTCGCACATCGCATCGAGCGGATTCGAGACGACGATGAGGATGCTGTTCGGCGAGCGCTTCACGACCTCGCTCGTCACGCCGCCGACGATCTCCTCGTTCTTCCACAGAAGATCATCGCGGCTCATGCCGGGCTTGCGCGGCAGGCCGGCGGTGATGACGATGATGTCGGAGTTTTCCGTTCCGTCGTATGTGTTCGTGCCGGTGAGGATCGAGTCGTATTTCTCGACCGGCGCGGTTTCGGCGAGATCGAGCGACTTGCCCTGCGGCACTCCTTCGACAATGTCGACGAGCACCACGTCGGCAAGCTCCTTGAGAGCGATTCCCTGCGCTACAGTGGCGCCGACATTTCCAGCGCCGACAACGGTGACTTTGGTTTTCATGGCGCGCGGATTCTATCAATGCTTTCCGACTTCACTGCCACTGCAAACGCAATCGCCGCAACCACGAAAAAGAGCGAGAAAGAACGGATTCTCGCGGATTACCTCGCTTCGCTCGACGACGCGTCGCTGGAGCGCGCGGTGGTGTTTTTCTCGGGCTCGCCATTCGCGCGGCGCGAGGAGCGCGTGACGGGGGTGGGGGGTGCGGCGATCGGGGAGGCGGTCGCGGAAGCGAGCGGGCGATCGGTCGAGGAAGTGTGGGAAGCGTGGCCGAAGTATGCGGACGCGGGCGACACGGTGGCGGAGTCGTTCGCCGACGATCCGTCGCGCGACATCACGCTGTCTGAGCTCGGCGAGTATTTCGAGCGCATCGCGGCGACGCAGGGCGCGATCGCGAAGAAAGAGGTACTGGCGGAACTGCTGCGCAAGGTCGACAAACAGGGCGCACGGTACGTTGTCAAAATTTTGACACGGGAGCTACGCATCGGACTCGTGGAAGGACTCGTCGAGTCGTCGATCGCGAAGGCGTTCGGACGCAAGCTCGACGCCGTGCGCCGCGCGAACATGTTCACCGGCGACATCGGAGCGACGGCGCTGCTCGCGAAGTCGGATGCGCTCGACAGCGCGAAGATGTCGCTCTTCCATCCGTTCGCGTTCATGCTCGCGCAACCGGAAGAGGATCCGGCCGAGATCGTTGCCGCGCTGGGCGTCGACGCGATTGCGGACGACAAGTACGACGGCATCCGCGCGCAGATTCACACCGACGGGAACGACGTGAAGATCTACTCGCGCACGCTCGACAACGTGACGCATCGCTTTCCCGAGCTCGAATCTGCTGCGCGTTCGTTGGGGCGTGCAGTGATTCTCGACGGCGAGATCGTCGCGTTCCGCGATCGCATTCTTCCGTTTGCCGTCATCCAAACACGCCTCGGACGAAGACAGGTGAGCGAGAAGCTGCTCGCAGAGGCGCCGGTGGTGTACTTCGCGTTCGACTTGTTGTTTCTCGATGGGGAAGTGTTGTTCGAGCTGCCGCTGCGCGAACGGCTCGCGCGGCTGCGCGACGTCGTTGTGGGTGCCGCTGCCCTCAGCGGCACCGCGACCGCTGAGGGCAGCGGTCGCCACATCCGCATTTCGGAGCAGTCGCCCGTCCGCGACGCGAAGCACGTCGATGAATTGTTCGACGCGGCACGTGCGCGCGCGAACGAAGGGCTCGTGGTCAAGGATCCGGAATCGATCTACACGCCGGGACGGCGCGGCAAGTCATGGCTGAAGTACAAGAAGGCGCTGGCGACGCTCGACTGTGTGGTCACGTACGCGCAGTGGGGAAACGGCAAGCGGCGCAACGTGCTCTCTGATCTCACGTTCGGCGTGCTGCGCGACAACGAGATCGTGAATATCGGCAAGGCGTACTCCGGCCTCACCGACGCGGAGATCGCGGAGATGACGGAGCATTTCAAGAAGACCACGATCGAGCAGCACGGGCCGGTGTTCAAAGTGCAGCCGACGATCGTGCTGGAGATCGCGTTCGACCGCATCCAGGAGTCGAAACGCCACAAGTCGGGCTACGCGCTGCGCTTCCCGCGCATCGTGCGCATCCGCGACGACAAAACGCCGGAGCAGATCTCAACCATCGACGAAGTTCGCCGTATCTACGAGGGACAGCTCAAACGGGAGCTGGGATAAACAGTTACGCGGTTACGCGGCGATGGCTGTTGCCGCGCAACTGCGAAACTGCGCGACTGCGAAACCGGAGACAACATGCCCCTCTATCGATCACAGCGACACAAGATCCTCGGCGGCGTCTGCGGCGGGATCGCCGAATGGCTCGGGTGGGACCCGACGATGGTGCGCGTGCTCTACGTGCTGGCGTCGATCCTCTCGGTCGCGTTCCCCGGAACAATCGTCTACATCGTGCTCTGGATTGTCGTCCCGAAAGCACCATAAACTCCCCGCTCCATGCCGGACGAGAGTTTCATCAGCGAGCCGCCGAAAGAGCTCGTGCTGCCGGACGGCTTCCGCTTCACGCACGGCCAGGTGATCTCGCCGTTCACGATCGTGTACGAAACGTTCGGCGCGCTAAACGCGGAGAAGTCGAACGCGATCCTCGTCTGTCACGCGCTCTCCGCGAGCGCGCACGCGGCGGGAAAGTACGCGCCGGAGGACAAGCCGGGATGGTGGGACGGACTCGTCGGATTCAGCAAGCCGATCGATCTCGACAAGTACTTCGTCGTTTGCGTGAATCTGCCGGGATCGCCGTTCGGCACGACCGCGCCGAAGAATGTCGATCCTGCGACGGGCAAAGCGTACGGCTCGCGTTATCCGTGGCCGACGATCGAAGACATGGTGCAGTCGCAGAAGATCGTGATCGATCACCTCGGCATCTCGCATCTCCGCTCCATCGCCGGCGGTTCGCTCGGCGGAATGCAGGTGCTGATGTGGTGCGCGATGTATCCCGATTTCTCCGACTCGATCATCGCCATGGCCACCGGCTCTGCCGTCCCGGTCACCGGCATCGCGTGGCACATCCTTGGCCGCAAGATCATCGAGGCCGATCAGTGCTTCAAAGGCGGCGATTACTACGACGATGATGAACGTGCCGGGGAATCGCTGCGCGGACTGCAGGTCGCGCGCATGCTCGGACACATGACGTATCTCTCCGCAGAGTCGCTGCAACGAAAGTTCGGACGCCGCCGGCGCGGCAACACGCGACAGTTCGAGATCGACTCGTACTTCGAATATCAGGGACAGAAGTTCGCCGCGCTCTACGACGCAAACTCGTACATCCGCGTGCAGGCCGCGATGGACGAGATGGATCTCGAAGAACAGTACGGCGATCTCAAGACGGCGTTCGCGCGATGGAGGGGTCGCACGCTGCTCGTCTCGTTCGACACGGACTGGCTGTTTCCGCCGATCGAAACGGAGCGCGTCGCCGCGGCCATGCGCGCGTTAGGCATCGAGGCGCATCACGAAGCGATGATCTCCGCGAACGGCCACGACACGTTCCTGATGGACTACGACCTGATCTCGCCGGCCGTACGTGCGTTTCTGCGCTGAGCTTCCCTTTTTTTCAGTTTATCCCGCGCGTAGACGCGGGATCTCTCCGTGCACCGGCACAAATTGCTCCGATGGGCGACCAGCGTTCGTGCACGAGGAGATCCCGCGTCTGCGCGCGGGATAAACTAAAAGCCGCGGGATAACTAAAAGCCGAGACTCAACGAAACCGCTCGTCCGGCTCGCTGAGCAACTCCACGTCTTCCAGCGACGCGATTCCGCATCCGCCGTCGAGCAGGCGATAGCCGATGGCGACGCTGCCGTCTTCGATGCGCTCGGCCTGGATCACGATCACCGGCGTCGGCTCGCCGACGCCTTCTTCACGCACGATCGCGCAGGCGGGAAGATCGAGATCGACAGGCTCGCCGTCCACCGCGAAGATCGCGCATCCGGCTTTCACATCGGCATCCGTTGCGGCGCGGCCTTCGACCGCCGGCGTCGCGCGCCACTTGGCCATCTCGATCGGATCTTCGATGCTCACTCGTTTGCGGCTGCTGCTGGCGCGATCGGCGCGCGGTAGTCGCACTCCGGGTTGTTGCAGTACTCGATCTGCCCTTCGCGCTTGGTTTCCTTCTCGAGGAGATACGGCGCGTGGCATTTCGGACATTCACGCTGCACGGGGCGGTTGTTCAGCGTGAACTCGCATTTCGGATAGCGGTTGCACGAATAGAAGACGCCGCGGCGCGAGATGCGCTCGACGATCTCGCCTTCGCCGCACTTCGGGCACTTCACGCCGGTAGGCTTCGGAGGCGTCGTCTTGCGGCCGCCGATCTTGCGGATGGTCTTGCACTCCGGATAGCCGGAGCACGAGTAGAACGGGCCGTAGCGGCCGCTCTTGAGCACCATCTCTTTGCCGCAGTTCTCGCACGGCGGCTGCGGCTCGGACGGCAGATTCGCCGCCGCTTTCATCAGCTTCGGATCTTTCGTGTTCTTGCAGTCGGGATAGCCGGTACAGGCGAAGAACTGGCCGAAACGCGAGCGCTTGAGCGCCATCGGCTTGCCGCACTTGTCGCAGATGATCTGCTCGTCGTCCGACGTCGCTTCGGCAGCTGCGCCTTTCGCCATCTCCTTCGTCGTCTTGCACTCGGGATAGTTGGAGCAGGCCAGGAACTCGCCGAAGCGGCCGAACTTGATCACCATCGGCGATCCGCAGGTTTCGCACTTTTCATCCGTCTCGACGCCGGTGCCTTTTACCGACGTCATCTCGGTCGCCGCGCGGCCGAGATCGACGTTGAACTTGAGGGAGAACTCCTTCATCAAGTCCTTCCACTCGCGCTTCCCGTCTTCGACTTCGTCGAGCTCTTCTTCGAGCCGCGCGGTATAGCCCTCGTCGATGATGTCGCCGAAAGATTGTTTGAGCAGCGTGATCACGAGCGTGCCGAGGTGCGTAGGAAGGAACTTACCGTCGTGCTTGTAGGTGTAGTCGCGGGCCTGGATCGTGGTGAGGATCTGGCCGTACGTCGACGGGCGCCCGATTCCGTTGTCTTCGAGCGCCTTCACGAGCGTCGCCTCGGTGTAGCGCGGCGGCGGCTGCGTGAAGTTCTGTTTCGTGTCGAGATTGATCAGCGAGAGCACGTCGCCTTCGTTCAGCGGCGGCAGCGCTTTCTCGTCAGGCTTTTCCTCGTCCTCGTCTTCGTCCGTATTCACGTCGCGGAAGACGGCCAGGAAGCCGGCGAACTTGAGCACTTCGCCCGAGGCACGAAGCGTAAGGTTGTTGACCGCGATGTCGGCGTCGGTGACGTCGAAGATCGCCGGCTTCATCTGGGACGCGACGAAGCGCTCCCAGATCAATTTGTAGATGTTGTACTCCTCGCGGGTGAGGAAGTCCTTGACCTTCTCGGGATCGAGGTCCATCGACGTCGGGCGGATGGCCTCGTGCGCTTCCTGCGCCTGTGCAGCTTTTTTGACACGATATACGTTCGGCTTTTCAGGCAGGATATCGTTGCCGTATTTCGCGGCGATATATTGTCTGACTTCGCCGAGGGCGTCGTCGCTGATGCGGACCGAGTCGGTGCGCATGTAGGTGATGAGACCGGCGAAGCCGAGGTTGCCGAGCTCCTTGCCTTCGTAGAGCTTTTGCGCGATCTGCATCGTGCGCTTCACCGGATACTTGAAACGGGCGTATCCGGTGCGCTGCAACGTCGAGGTGATGAACGGCGGCGCGGCGGACGACTTCTTTTCTTTGCGCGCGACTTCGCTGACGATGAACTTGCCGCTCTTCAGCGTCGCTTCGATCTTGCGCGCCAGCTCCTCGTTCGGGACCTCGGCCTTCTTGCCGTCGATCTTCGACAGCTTCGCGACGAACTGCGGCGGCGTGCCGGCTTCGAGCTTCGCGGCGAACGACCAGTACTCGACCGGGACGAACGCTTTGATCTGTTCCTCGCGGTCGACGATCATCTTCATCGCCACCGACTGCACGCGTCCGGCGGAGAGGCCGCGGCGCACTTTGTCCCACAGGAGCGGCGAGAGTTTGTAGCCGACGAGACGGTCGAGCACGCGCCGGGCCTGCTGCGCGTTGACCTTGTTCATGTCGATCTCGCCGGGATGCTCGATCGCTTTTTTGACTGCGTTCTTGGTGATCTCGTGGAAGAGGATGCGGCGGACTTTCTTCGACTCGCCGCCGAGGAGGTTCATCACGTGCCAGCCGATCGCTTCTCCTTCGCGATCAGGGTCCGAGGCGATGAAGATGGTGTCGGCTTTTTTTGCGGCGGCTTTGAGCTCGCTGACGACCTTCTCTTTGCCTTCGAGGATTTCGTACGTCGGCTCGAACGTCTCCTCGTTCACCCCGAGCTCGCTTTTCGGCAAATCGCGGACGTGTCCGACCGACGCTTTGACGAGATAGTCGCTTCCGATGAACTTGTTGATCGTCTTCGCTTTCGCGGGAGACTCGACGATGACGAGGTTTTTGGCCATTGCGGAGGTGACGAATGCGTTTCTGAACGCCGGATATTCCTATCACGGGAAAGGGAAGGAGCGAGAAAACGCTACAAGTAGTGGAGCGGCGCGCTCTTAGCGCGCCGGGATTTTCGGCGGGCTGAGAGCCCCGCGCTCCACTATTCTTCTTCGTCGTCGCCGTCGCCGTCGACTCCGGCGCTCTTGTATTTCTTCGTTTTGTTGTAGAGCGTCTTGTAGGAGATGCCGAGGATCTCGGCGGTGCGGCGGCGGTCGCCGTCGGTCATGTGCAGCGTTTCTTCAATGACGATGCGCTCGACTTCTTCCATCGGCTGGCCGAGCGGAATCGTGACGCTGTTCTTGGAGCGTTTGCGGCGATTGCCGGCGAGCTTGTCGGGGAGGCACTCGACGGTGAGCGTGTCGGTGCGCGCCATGATGAACGCGCGGTTGATCACGTTGCGCAGCTCGCGCACGTTGCCCTGCCACTCGTAGGCCTGCAGCGCCTCGATGAAGTCGGGGTCGATCTTGTCGACGTTCTTGTCCTCGGTCTCGTTCAGCTTCTGCAGGAAGAAGTGCGAAAAGAGCGGGATGTCTTCGAGGCGCTCCCGCAGCGGCGGCACTTCGATGGGGAAGACGTTCAACCGGTAGTAGAGGTCCTCGCGCATCTTGCCGTCCTGGATCGCTTTCTGCGGATCGCGGTTAGAAGCGGCGATGATGCGCGCGTCGATGTTGATCTCGTCGTTGCCGCCGACGCGGCGGAACTTTCCTTCTTCGAGCACGCGCAGCAGTTTTACCTGCAGCTCGATCGGCATCTCGGTGATCTCGTCGAGAAACACCGTGCCGCCTTTGGCGAGCTCGAAGTAGCCTTCGCGGCGCTTGATCGCGTTCGTGAACGCGCCCTTCTCATGTCCGAAGATTTCGGACTCGATGAGCGTCGGCGAGATCGCACCGCAGTTGAAGGCGATGAACGGTTTGTTGCGTCTCCTGGAAAGCGAATGGATGGTGTTGGCGACGACTTCCTTGCCCGATCCCGACTCGCCGACGATGAAGACGTTGGCGTCGGTGTTCGCGACCATCTCGATCTCTTCGAAGAGCCGCTGCATCTTCGGCGACTTGCCGACGAGATGTCCGAGAGATCCCATCTTCTGCAGCTGGCGCCGCAGCTCGAGGATCTCCTGCTTCATCATCTGCTTGTCTTCGACCGACTTCAGAATGACTTGCAGGCGCGGGAGGTCCACCGGCTTGGTGACGTAATCCTCGGCGCCAACCTTCAGCGCTTTCACTGCCGAGTCGACAGTCGCATGACCGGTGAGGATCACGACCGGAATGTCGGGATAGGTTTCTTTGACGCGATGCAGGAGGTCGAGGCCGGAGCCGTCCGGCAGTTTGAGATCGACGATCGCGACATCGGGAACGAGCTTGTTGATCGAGTTCCAGCCAGCTTTCACCGTGTCGGCGACTTCCGGTTCGTAACCCCACTCCTCTACGACGTCGGCCATTCCGGCACTGGTGGCACGATCATCATCAACGATCAGGACTCTTTTCATCGCTCTCCCAGGGGAAACGTGAACCGCAGCGTGACCTTATCACGATCCTCGGACGCGTTCAGCTCACCACCATAAGTCTCGGCGATGAGCCTTGCAACCGCGAGCGAGAGATCGGCGTTGCCCTGCGGGTCCGTGTAATACAGCTTGAACAGCTTCGTCAGTTCGAGCCCCTCCGTCGCGGGCGAGCCCGTGATCGCGACGGCGTAGCATCCGTCGTGGCACCCGGCAACGAGATGCACATCGCCTCCGGCAAACAGCTTTACAGCGCTCTCGAAGAACAGCTTCATCGCCTCGCGGATTCTCGATTCGTGCGCGAGAATTACCGCCGTTTCATTTGCGTCCCACGCAAATCCGGCAGAGGCCGCTGCGGCGCCGGCCGCGGCTGCGATGTCGACGTTCGAGGGCGGCTCTTCGTTTTTCGGTGGCGTGGAGAGCAGGAAGAAGACGTCGAAGATGTGGCCCATGCGCCGCAGCTCGGTCTCGATCGCGGCGCTGTAGCCATCGATCTTCTCGTCGTCGCCGGCGATCTTGCGCAGCCGTATGCGCAGCAATTCGAGATTGAGGACGGCCACGTTGAGCGGCGTCTTCAGATCGTGCGCAGTGTCCGCGCTGCGGCGGAAGTTCGCGCGCGCGAAGGTCTCGAGCCACGGTTCCATGAGTTTTCGAACCGAGCCGAGCTTAATGCAAACGGATTGCCGGAAGGTACGGTTGCGCAGTCACGCGGTCACGCGGTCGAAGTCCGCCACGTAACTGCGCGACCGCGTAACCGAGGTTAGTGTTCGCGTCCGAGGTTGATCAGCGCGACCGATTCCTCGAGCCGCGCTTCGACGATCGCGAATTCGGGATCGTGCGACGAAAGGTACGCGAGCTCTTTCTCCGCCGAAGTGCGCTCCGCTTCGGCGGCGGCGCGATCGATCTCCGACGGCAGCACGCCGCGCTCCGCGAGCACGATCACGCGCTCGGGCAGCACTTCGGCGAATCCCCACGAGATCACGAGGCGGCTCCACGTCGCGCCGCTGCGATAGCGAAGCTCGCCGATCTTCAGCAGCGCGAGGAGGGGAGTGTGGCCGGGGAGAATTCCCAGCTCGCCGTCGTAGCCCGGCAGAATCACTTCGTCGACGACGGCGTCGATGATCTTCCGCTCGCGCGCGACGATCGTGAGGTTGATCTTGGTCGGGAGATCCGCCATCGGTTTACGCCGCCTCGCGCTTCATCTGCTCGGCTTTCTCGAGCACCTGTTCGATCGTGCCCTGCAGCAGGAACGCCTGCTCCGGCACGTCGTCGTGTTTGCCTTCGACAATTTCCTTGAAGCCGCGGATCGTGTCGGCGATCTTCACGTACTGTCCCTTGATGCCGGTGAACTGCTCCGCGACGTGGAACGGTTGCGAGAGGAAGCGCTGGATCTTGCGCGCCCGCGCGACGATGACCTTGTCTTCTTCCGACAGTTCGTCGATTCCGAGAATCGCGATGATGTCCTGCAGGTCTTTGTACTTCTGCAGCACGGCCTGCACGGAGCGCGCGACGTTGTAGTGCTCGTCGCCGAGGATGCGCGGATCGAGAATCTTGGAAGTCGATGAGAGCGGATCGACGGCGGGGTAGATGCCGAGCTCCGCGATCTGACGCGAGAGAACGGTGGTCGCGTCGAGATGCGCAAACGCGGTCGCCGGCGCGGGATCGGTGAGATCGTCGGCGGGAACGTAGATCGCCTGCACCGATGTGATCGAGCCTTTCTTCGTCGACGTGATGCGCTCCTGCAGCTCGCCCATTTCCGTCGCGAGGTTTGGCTGATATCCGACGGCGCTCGGCATGCGGCCGAGGAGCGCCGACACTTCGGAGCCGGCCTGCGTGAAGCGGAAGATGTTGTCGATGAAGAGCAGCACGTCCTGCCCTTCCTGGTCGCGGAAGTATTCGGCGACGGTGAGGCCGGTGAGGCCGACGCGCAGGCGCGCTCCCGGCGGCTCGGTCATCTGTCCGTAGATCAGCGCCGCTTTCGACTTCGACGGATCGCCGGGCGTGATGACGCCGGTCTCCTCGAATTCGAGATAGAGATCGTTGCCTTCGCGCGTGCGCTCGCCGACGCCGGCGAACACGGAGAAGCCGCCGTGCTGCTTGGCGACGTTGGTGATCAGCTCGAGAATGAGAACGGTCTTGCCGACGCCCGCGCCGCCGAAGAGACCAGTCTTGCCGCCCTTCGTGTACGGCTCGAGGAGATCGATGACCTTGATGCCGGTCTCGAACATCTCGATGCCGGTGGCCTGGTCTTCGAACGACGGCGCTTCGCGGTGGATCGACCACCGATGTTCGGAGTTGATCGCTCCGCGTTCGTCAACCGGCTCGCCGAGAACGTTCATGATGCGGCCGAGGGTCTCGCGGCCGACCGGAACCTTGATCGGCGCGCCGCTGTCGATCGCCTTCATGCCGCGGACCATGCCGTCGGTCGGCTTCATCGCGATGCAGCGCACCTGGCTCTCGCCGATGTGATTCGCGACTTCGACCACGACGTCGATCGGCACTTTTCCGAGCTCACCGTTGTCGACGACGCGGATGGCGTTGTAGATCGCCGGAAGATGTCCTTCCGCAAACTCGATGTCCACTGCCGGTCCGATGATCTGGACGACTTTGCCGATCTGCTGGGTTTCGTTTGCCATTCGTGATCTCCGTTACTTTCCCGCGGCCGCGGCGCCCGAAACGATCTCGATGATCTCTTTGGTGATTTGCGCCTGGCGAATCCGGTTGTAGTTGAGGGTGAGGGAGTCGACGAGCTCGCCGGCGTTCTTGGTCGCCGCTTCCATCGCCGTCATGCGCGCGCCCTGTTCCGCGGCCGCGCTTTCGAGCAGGATCCGATAGAGCTGGAATTCGATGTGCCGCGGCAAGAGCTCGCCGAGGATCTGTTCCGGACCGGGCTCGTAGAGATACTCGATCTCCGGCTCCTGCCCTTCGGCCCAGTCGCGTTGCAGCGGCAGGAGCCGCTCCAGCGTCACTTTCTGGGCGATGATCGATTTGAATTCGTTGTAGATGACGTAGACCGCGTCGAGATCGCCGTTGATGAAGTCTTCGGTGATCATCGTCGCGATCTCGCGCACCGTGTCGTGCCCCAGCGCCTGCATCAACTGCAGTCCCTGGCGCCGCAGCGGAAGCGAGCGGCGTCTGAAAAACGCGTTGGATTTGTTGCCGATCGGCAGCAGCTGCACTTCCGGCCACTTCTTCTCCGCAATCGTGTTCATCGCGCCCCGAATGACGTTCGTGTTGAACGCGCCGCACAATCCGCGATCGGCAGTGACGATGATGAGCAGGACCTTGTCTTCGCGCTCGCGCTCCGCGAGGAGCGGATGCTTCTTCACGTTGACGCGCGTCGAGATCGAAGTCAGCATTTCGCGCAGGCCCGCGGCGTACGGGCGCGCGGCGAACATGCGCTCCTGGGCGCGGCGGAGCTTTGCCGCGGCCACCATCTTCATGGCTTTGGTGAGCTGCTGCGTGCTCTTTATGCTGCGGATGCGGCGTCTGAGATCGATGGTGCTAGGCATAGCTCTTAGGTCTTGGCTCCCAGCTCTTAGGCCGCGAGGACGTTCGCGTTGTCCTTGATGTATTGCTCTTTGAACTCGGTGATCGCCTTGCGGAGATCGCCTTCGAGCGACTCGTCGAACTTCGGCGAAGTCTCCAGGCGGTTCAGCAGCTCCGCGTTCTCGTCGCTGAGCGCCTGATGCAGCGCGGCCTCGAAAGGACGGACCGCGTCGACCGCGAGGTTGTCGAGGAAGCCCTTGGTGCCGGCGTAGATCGAGACAGTCTGGAGCCCCACGCGCAGCGGCTGGTATTGCCCCTGTTTCAGAATCTCGACCAGACGCTTGCCGCGATTGAGCTGCGCCTGCGTGACTTTATCGAGGTCCGAGCCGAACTGCGCGAACGCCGCGAGCTCGCGGTACTGCGCGAGATCGAGGCGCAGCGTGCCGGAAACCGAGCGCATCGAGCGCACCTGCGCCGAGCCGCCGACGCGGGAGACCGAGATGCCGACGTTGATCGCGGGACGCACGCCGGAGTGGAAGAGGTCCGTCTCCAGGAAGATCTGTCCGTCGGTGATGGAGATGACGTTGGTAGGGATGTACGCCGACACGTCGCCGGCCTGCGTCTCGATGATCGGCAGCGCGGTCAGCGAGCCGCCGCCTTTGGCGTCTGACAGTTTCGACGCGCGCTCGAGGAGGCGCGAGTGGAGATAGAAGACGTCGCCGGGATAGGCCTCGCGGCCGGGCGGACGGCGGAGCAGCAGGGAGATCTCGCGATACGCGGCAGCGTGCTTGGAGAGATCGTCGTAGATGCAGAGCGCGTGCTGGCCGTTGTACAGGAAGTACTCGCCCATCGCGCAGCCGCCGTAGGGCGCCAGATACTGAAGCGGAGCGGGATCGGACGCCGAGGCGTTGACGACGATGGTGTAGTCCATCGCGCCGTACTGCTCGAGCGTCTTCACGACCTGCGCGACCGTCGAGCGTTTCTGCCCGATGGCGACGTACACGCAGATGACGTTCTTCCCTTTTTGATTGATGATCGTGTCGACGGCGACGGCGGTCTTACCGGTCTGACGGTCGCCGATGATCAGCTCGCGCTGTCCGCGGCCGATCGGAATCATCGCGTCGATCGCTTTGAGTCCCGTCTGCAGCGGCTCCTTGACCGGCTTGCGGTCGATGACGCCGGGCGCGAGGCGCTCGATCGGGTAATACTCCGTCGTGTTGATCGGCCCTTTGCCGTCCAGCGGCTGGCCGAGCGGATCGACGACGCGGCCGACGACCGCCTGCCCGACCGGAACCGACATGATGCGGCCGGTGCGCTTGCACTGATCGCCTTCCTTCAGCTCCTGGTATTCGCCGAGAAGCACGACGCCCACGCTGTCTTCCTCGAGGTTCAGCGCGAGGCCGGTGACGCCGTGCGAGAACTCGATCAGCTCACCGGCCATGACGCGCTCGAGTCCGTAGATTCGAGCGATGCCGTCGCCGATCGACGTGATCGTCCCGACTTCGGACACGTCGATGCCGCGGCCGATGCCGGTTAATTGTTGACGAATAATCTCTGTAATTTCTTCTGCCCTCAAATCGACAGCCATAAAGTTCTCCGATTAATGGCTCAGGCTAATGACTCTTTGAAATTTGTGAATCTTGCCGATGACCGAGGCGTCCCATACTTCGCTGCCGATGCGGGCGACGAAGCCGCCGAGAAGCGACGGATCGGTGCGAATGTCCAGCTCGACTTTCTTTCCGACTTTCTTTCCCAGCGTGTCGGCGAGCTGCGTGATCTCGTCATGGGAGAGATGCTTCGCGCTGCGCACTTCGGCGACCGCGACGCCGAGCTGCTGATTCACGTACGCCGCGAGCGCGGCGAGAATCGCCCCGATGTCGTTGATGCGATGGAAGCGCACCAGCACCTCGAGCGTCTTCGTGGCGAGCTCAGAGAGTCGCATGCGTGCGGCGATCTTCTGCGTGACGCCGAGCTTCGTCGCTTCGTCGAACGCCGGACTCGCGTACAGCTCCCGCAGTTCGGCCGAGGCGCGCAGCGACGACTCGAAGCGCATCAGCTCTCCGCGAATCTCGTTCGCTTTCTGCGCGGAGCCGGCGGCGTCGATGATGGCGCGCGCGTAGGGACGCGCGAAACGGCGGATCATCGCGCCACCGCCTGTCCGGATGGCAGATGGCGGATGGCGGATGGCAGAAGCAATGCAGCTCGCCGTTGGTTCTTCCGCCATCTGCCATCTGCCATCTGCCATCTCATGAACGCTGCGTTCTGCCATCCGGTCACGACCGCACCTCGCTCACCTGTCTGAGGCTGTCCTGGAACAGGCGCTTCTGATCGTCATCGTTGATCTTCTCGCGCAAGATCTGCTCGGCGCGCTCGGCGGCGAGCTGTCCCGCGTATTCGGTCAGTTCGTGGCGCGCGTGTTTGAGACGGTTGTCGACTTCGTTGCGCGCCGTCTGCAGGATCTTCGCGGCCTCCGCCTCGGCGGCGGCAACGAGCTCGCGCTTCTGCCGCTCGCCTTCGGCTTGCGCGCGCTCGTGAATCGCGTGGACTTCGCCTTCGATCGCAGCGAGCCGCGCCTGAATGTCGCTCGCGACCTGATCGGCTTTCGTGCGGCGCTCTTTCGCTTCGTCGGCGGCGCGGCGAATCGCGGCGCTGCGCTCGGACATCGCGGACTTCAGCGGCTTGCGCACGAAGTACACGAGCACGCCGAGGAAGAGCAGCATGTTGGCGAGCTTCAGGATCCAGGCGGGGATGCCGAAGTATGTTTTTGGCGCCTCGCCTTCGCCGCCATGCGCCTCGTCCGGATGCGCGGTCTCGTGCGCGGCTTTTTCGGCGCCGTGCGCGACATCGCCGGATTGCGGATGCTCCTGCGTGAACGCGAGCGGCGCGAAGAGAAGAACGAGCATGAGGAGCAGTCTGCGCATCACACGGCCCTCCCGAGAATGCGCTCGGCGGCGAGCCGCGCGAGCGACTCGGAGTCGCGCACGATCGTGTCGCGCGCCACCTTCACGTCGCTGGTCAGCTTCTCATCCGCTTCGGCGACGATCTGCTTCGCCTCACCGGACGTGCGGTCGATCATCTGCTGCCGCTGCGCTCCGGCCTCTCCGCGGAAGCGATCGCGCAGGTGTGCGGCCTCGCGCTTCGCGGCGTGCAGTTGCGTCTCCATCTTTTCGGTCGCGTCCTGGAAGCGCGCCATCGCGTCTTCGTAAAGCTTCTCGGCCGTCTTCGTCTCGGTGTCGCGCGCTTCGAGCACGTCGTTGACGGGCTTGAGGAAGAACGTGCGCACGACCAGGTAATTGATCACGAAGATCACCAGGATCGCGAGCAGAGAGTAGTCGGGCGTCAGACTGATTTGCATAGTTGTTCGGGAAACTCGGCCTCGGGGCCGCGCGGGAGGGCTCCAGGCGCGCGAATATCCCCAAAAAGCGCGCGTTTTATAGCACAACGACCGATGAAAGAGAACTACCGAGCGATTCTCGACCGCGCCGACGAGCATTTCGCGTCGGTGATGCGCGAGCAGCCTCAGAACCTCCAGTGCGGGCGCGGCTGTTCGCTTTGCTGCTACGGCCTCTTCGAGATCGGGTCCGGCGACGTGCCGGTGATCGCGGAAGGACTCGAGCAACTGCATCCGATGCGGCGGAAGAAGATCATCCGCCGCGCGCTGGAGCTGCAGGCGCCGAATCTCCGCGAGTGTACGCCTGAGGAGAAGGAAGCGTTCTTCGAGCAGACGAAGTCGACGCCCTGTCCGCTGCTCGACGAGAGCGGCGCGTGCACGATGTACGAGCACCGCCCGCTGGTCTGCCGCACGTTCGGCCTGCCGCTGCGCGAGGGACGCAAGTACATCGGCGACATCTGCGAGCTGAATTTCACCGACTCCACACGCGCCGAGCGGACGTCGGCGGCGTGGGATCTCGAGTGGGAAGACGTGATCGGGCCGGAGGACGAGTTCACGATCCCGGAAGTGATCGTCCTCGTCAGCCGTCTTCGCGGCTGGATTGAGGATTGAGAATTGAGGATTGAGAAAGTTAGAACCACTTCCTCAACCCTCAATTCTCAATCCGCCGAAGGCGGCTACCCCTTCGCGGCTATGTTGGTGACATTCGCCGGCTTCTTGTCCCCCATCGAACAATTGCCCTGAAAGATCGCGCCTTCTTCGATGATGAGCGCTGGCGTGTCGATGTCGCTATAGACCTTGCCGTTGCGGTGAATCTCGACGCGCTGGTCAGCGATGATCTTGCCGACGACGGTGCCGCTGATGGCGATGCGTCCGACGTGAAAGTCCCCTTCGATGTGCGCGCTCTCGCCGACGATCAGCTCATTCTTCGACGTGATCTTGCCGTTGAACTTTCCGTCGATGCGCATCGTGTCCTCGAACTCGAGCTCGCCCTTGAACGACGATCCGCGATCGAGGAATCCGTTGAGTTCGCCTGTCTTGCCCTTCATCTCCGTCTCCCCATCATTTCATCGACCAGCCGGATCAGCTCTTCTTCGCTTCCAAAGCGCGCGCGAATCACTCCGCCGCGCCTTTTCCGGTCGATTTCTACTTTGCAACGTAAAGTCCTTGATAACTTGTCTTCGGCGTCGCGCGTGAAGACATCTTTCTGCTTCTCCGGCTCGGCTGCCTTCGGCGATTTCTCGGCCGCCAGCATCTCGGTCTGCCGGACGTTGAGGTTGCGCTTCACCACGCGCTCGGCGAGCTGTTCCTGCTTCTTCGGCGACGCGACGGCGAGGATCGCGCGTGCGTGTCCCATCGAAAGTTGTCCCGACGCGAGCAGCTTCTTCACTCCTTCCGGGAGTTTCATCAGCCGGAGGAAGTTCGCGATCGTCGACCGCTCTTTGCCGACCTGTTTGGAGATCTCTTCCTGTGTCAGTCCGAACTCTTCGTGGAGCTGGTGGTAGGCATTCGCTTCTTCGATCGGGTTGAGGTCCTCGCGCTGGATGTTCTCGATCAGCGCGATCTGCAGCACGTCGCTGTCGGTCGTGCTCTCCTTGATGACGACAGGTACTTTGCCGAGCCCAGCTCTTTGCGCTGCCCGGAAGCGGCGCTCGCCGGCGATCAATCGATACTTGTGATCGCCGATGCGCGTGACAACGAGCGGCTGCACGATGCCGTGCTCGCGGACGCTGCGCGCGAGCTCTTCGATCGACGCCTCATTGAATGTCTTGCGCGGCTGATACGGGTTCGGCGTGATCTGCTCCACCAGGATTTCGGCGAGTCCGCTCGCAAGCGGCGCCTCGGCCGCGCGCGTCGGGATCAAGGCTCCGAGTCCTCTGCCGAGTGCTTTCTTCTGCGTGCTCATTGCCGACCCGTCTCCGCGCGCTGGATGAATTCCTTCGCGAGATTGATGTAGGCCTCGCTGCCGCGCGAGCGAATGTCGTAGAGGATAATCGGTTTCCCGAACGACGGCGCCTCACCTAAGCGAACGTTGCGCGGGATGACGGTGCGGTAGACCTTGTCGCCGAAGTGGGTCCGCACCTCTTCCGCGACCTGCCGCGCGAGGTTGATCCGCTCGTCGTACATCGTGAGCGCGATGCCTTCGATCTCGAGTTGCGGATTGAGCATGTCGCGCACCCGGTCGATCGTGTTGATGAGCTGCGCGATGCCTTCGATTGCGAAATACTCGCACTGCATCGGCACGAGGACGGAGTTGGCGGCGGTGAGGCCGTTGATGGTGAGGAGGCCGAGGGACGGCGGCGAGTCGATGAGGATGTAGTCGTAGTCTTTGGCGACTTCCTGCAGCGCCTTGCGGAGATGGAACTCGCGGCCGATGGCGTCGGAGAGCTCGAGCTCCGCGCCGACGAGATCGACCGAGGAGGGCGCGACCTGGAAGTTTGGCAGCTCGGTCTCGCGGATGATCTCGCGGATGTTCATCCCGTCGGTGAGGACGGGATACATCGACTTCTCGTCGGTCTTCGGCAGGCCGACGCCGGAGGTCGCATTCGCCTGCGGATCGAGATCGACGAGGAGCACGTTGCGCTCACATGCGGCGAGCGAAGCAGCGAGATTGATCGCCGTCGTCGTTTTGCCGACGCCGCCTTTCTGATTCGCGAGCGAGACGATCTTTGTCATGACTGTTCCACGTGGAACGTGAGCAGCACCAAGTAGTTGGACTCGCCTCTCGGCAGCTTCACCGGGGGTTCCGCATGAAATCCTTCCATCGGTGGAGTGTCGGGCGCGCCTTGAAAAAGCGCGACGCGCGCTCCGTCATGCAGGTGATCTTTCAGCGTCGGCACCCACCCTTCGGGCGCGCCGACAGCGCGCGAGGTCACGAGAGAAAACCGCAGACTTGCAGGAAGTCGCCCCAAAAGGCGCTGCAATCTATCACCGTGCACCTGCGAGTTCAATCCGCATTCACGTACGACGTGCTTCAGGAACGCCCACTTCTTCTGGTCCGCCTCGACGAGGTGAAAGCGCGCGTACGGCGAGAGAATCGCCATCGGAATCGCCGGCAATCCCCCACCCGATCCGAAGTCCAGCACCTCGCCTCGCGGCTTCAGGATCTCCGCAGCCGCAACCGCCTCGGCGATGTGCTCATCGAGATGCTCGCGCGCCTCCGGGCCAATGAGATTGACCTTCGCGTTCCACTTCAGGAGCTCGGCTTGATAGATTGCGATCGCCTCGGCGGACATCGATACGATTCTACGAGGCATTCCAACGTCCGGCGGAGTCTTCGATTGGTCCACACGAGCCTCCAGGGCTCTCGGTCGAGCCTCCAGGGCTTACAGTTAAGCCTCCAGGGCTTATGGTTAAGCCTCCAGGGCTTATGGTTAAGCCTCCAGGGCTTACGGTTAAGCCTCCAGGGCTTATGGTTAAGCCTCCAGGGCTTACGGTTAAGCCTCCAGGGCTTACGGTTAAGCCTCCAGGGCTTACGGTTAAGCCTCCAGGGCTTACGGTTAAGCCTCCAGGGCTTACGGTTAAGCCTCCAGGGCTTACGGACGAGCCTCCAGGGCTCTCGGTCGAGCCTCCCGTCGCCGCAGATGCATTCGCAGAATCGCGACCGCGGCGGGCGTAACTCCAGGAATCCGCGACGCCTGCCCCAGTGACATCGGTTGCACGCGCGTGAGCTTCTCGACCATCTCGCGCGATAGGCCGGGGAGCGCGTACGACATCTGGCGCGGGATCGCGGCCTCGTCGTCGTTCTGCGCTTTCTCCGCCTCGCGCTGCTGGCGCTCGATGTAGCCGGCGTAGCGGAGACGACTGACGACGCCTTCCCTCTCCTCTTCCGTCAGCGCGCGAAACGCGTCCGCGAATTCGGGTTGTGCATTCGCCGCCGCTTCGGTGAGTCGGTCGATGTCGAGACTCGGCCGCTGCGTCAGCTTTGCGATCGTGGTCTGCGCGGTCAGCTCGATGCCGGCTTCACGCAGCCATGCGTTCGTTTCCCGATCGGGATACAGATCAGCCACGGCCGCGCCGGTCGCGCGCTGCATCCGCGCAAGACGCGCGTCGATACGGCGCTTGCGCTCGTCGTCGAGGATACCGAGGTGGTCGGCGACGGGAGAGAGCCGCTCGTAGACGGAGTCGCATCCGAGCAGGAGACGATGCTCCGCGCGCGAGGTGAACATGCGGTACGGCTCCTCGGTGCCGAGCGTGACGAGGTCGTCAATCATCACCGCGGCGTACGCCTGATCGCGGCGCAGCACGACCGGCTCCCCTCCGCGGACGTACTGCAGCGCGTTGATGCCGGCCACGAGTCCCTGCGCGGCCGCTTCTTCGTAGCCCGAAGTTCCGTTGATCTGGCCGGCGAGAAAGAGTCCTTCGACGCCGCGGGCCTGCAGCGTCGCGTCGAGCTGCTCGGGATTCACGAAGTCGTACTCGACCGCGTAGCCGTAGCGCGCAATCTTCGCGTACTCGAATCCAGGCAGCGAGCGGACAACCGCGTCCTGCACATCAGGCGGCAGCGAAGTCGAGATGCCGTTCATGTACAGCCACGGGTGCGCGAGGCCTTCCGGCTCGACGAAGACCTGATGCCGTTCCTTCTCCGCGAAACGGACGACCTTGTCTTCGATCGACGGACAGTAGCGCGGACCGGTCGCGTTGATTTGTCCCGAGTACATCGGTGCGCGATGAAGATTTGCACGGATCAGCTCGTGCGCATATGCGCTCGTGTATGTGAGCCAGCAGAGGATCTGCGGCTGCTCGAGGCGATCGGTGAGAATCGAGAACGGACGCGGACGCGTGTCGCCGGGCGCTTCTTCGAGACGCGAGAAGTCGACCGTGGTCTTGTCGACGCGCGGCGGTGTTCCAGTCTTGAGGCGGCCGAGACGCAGACCGAATGCGCGCAGCGAATCGGAGAGCGTCTCCGCGGAAGACTCGCCGAAGCGGCCGCCGGTCGTCTTCACTTCTCCCGAATGCATGAGCGCGCGGAGAAACGTGCCGGTGGTGACGATGACGGCGCGGGCGTTGAGGCGCGTGCCGTCCTGCAGAGTCACGCCGTTGCGGTCGAGCGAAGTGACCGAGCCTTCGACGATGGTGAGGTTCGGTTCCGCGGCGAGAATGTCCTGCACGGCCTGCGCGTAAAGATCGCGGTCGCACTGGGCTCGCGGTCCCTGTACCGCCGGACCCTTCGAGCGGTTGAGCACCTTGAATTGAATGCCGGCATGATCGGTGGCTTCGCCCATCAGGCCGCCGAGGGCGTCGATTTCTTTGACGAGGTTGCCTTTGGCGAGACCACCGATCGCGGGATTGCACGACATGCGACCGATGGCATCGCGCAGCATCGTGACCATCGCCACGCGAGCGCCTCCGCGAGCGGCGACGCGCGCGGCCTCAGCCCCGGCGTGGCCGCCGCCGATGACGACGATGTCGAATGCGGTCTGCATGTTCCACGTGGAACATCACTTGCCGATACAAAACTTTCCAAAGATTTCCGACAGAACGTCTTCGCGGGTGATAGCGCCCGTGAGGACGCCGAGGGCGTTTGCGGCGCGGTAGAGGTCGACCACGATCATCTGTTCGTCGAGGCCGCTTTCGATCGAGCTCAGCGCGGCCTCCAGGCCGGACTCGCATTCGGCGACGGCGACTCGCTGCCGCTCGTTCACCAGCGCGCCTTCCGGAGCAGCGAAGCGTTCGCGGACGAGGACGTCGAGGCGGCGCAGGAGCTCGTCGATGCCGTGGTCGGTGACGGCGCTGACAACGAGTGGAGCGGCGGGCTCTAGCCCGCCGTTTTCCGGGGCCGGCGGGCTAAAGTCCGCCGCTCCACCAGACACGACATCCGACTTTGTGTAGACAAGTAGCTCGTTTCCATCAAGTACTTGTCGTTCGCGAGCATCTTCTTCCGTCAAGCCCGCGGTGGTATCCACTAAATACAGCACGATGTCCGCGCTGCGCGCTGCTTCGCGCGCGCGCTCGATACCGATGCCTTCGACGAGGTCGGCGCTTTCGCGGAGGCCGGCGGTGTCGGCGAGCGTGACGGGAAGGCCGCCGATCTCGATCGTCTCGCGCACGATGTCGCGCGTCGTTCCGGGAATCGGCGTCACGATCGCGCGGTCGCTGCCGACGAGGCGGTTGAGCAGTGTCGACTTGCCGGCGTTCGGACGGCCGAGAATCACCGCCGACAATCCCGCGCGCGTCGCACTTCCGCGGCGATACGTTTCCGCGAGCGTGTGCGCGTCGCGCAGCGCACCTTCGATTCGCGCGCGCGCTTCGTCGCGCGCGATGAACTCATAGCCTTCTTCCGAAAAATCGAGCGCGGCTTCGAGTCGCGAGATCACTTCGAGCAGCGTCTGCCGGATCGCTGTCGCCTTGCGGCTCAGCACTCCCTCGAGATTCGAGAGCGACAGCTTCGCCTGCAGCGCGGTGCGCGCGTTGATCAAATCCGCGATCGACTCCGCCTGCACGAGATCCATCTTGCCGTTGAGCACCGCGCGCTCGGTGAACTCGCCCGGCTCGGCCATCCGCGCGCCCAACGCGACGCATGCGGCGATGAGGCGCTCGACGAGCAACGGGTTGCCGTGCAGCGTGAGCTCGATGAGATCGTTGCCGGTGAATGAATGCGGCGCCTCGTAGCGAATGGCGATGCATTCGTCGAACAGCTCGTTGTCGACAAACAGCTGCGTGAGTGCGGCGTTGCGCGGCGCCGGTGCGGCGCTGCGCGAGAGCGACATCAGGATGCCGATTGCGAGCGGCCCGTCGAGACGGATGATGGCCAGCGCGCTGCGCGCCGTGGGCGTCGCCGGGGCGACAATCGTGTCGAACGCGCTTGGAGCGGAGGGCGAAGGGCGGAGGTCAGAGGGCGGTTGCGGGTGGGATTGCCCTCTGCCCTCTGCCATCAGCCCTCCGACGGTGCGCTCACTGCTCCGGCGGAGCGTCCGCGGTCTCGCCTGCCGGTTCGTCGCCGCGCGGAACGATCGCCACCCGTTTGTAGAAGCCCTCGCCGCGCGAGACGGTCGTCACGTCTGCGTCGTCGCGCAACGCGAGATGGACGATGCGCCGCTCGATCGGTGTCATGGCCGGCAATAGTTCTTCCCGCCCGTCACGCCGCACGCGATCCGCGATTTCTTTCGCCTGCGCCCCCAAATCCTCGGTGCGTTTGCTCTTGAACCCCTCGCAATCGAGCTCGACGTCTTTCTCGACGCGTCGTCCGGTCAGCGCTTTGTTGGTCAGCACCTGGAGCGCATCGAGCAGCTCGCCGTGACGATCGATCACGCGGCGCGAGTCGCTGCCGTACAGTCGAATCGTGATCTGCTCGTCGTTCTCTTCGCTGCGCGTGACGAGATCGAGCCGCGCGAGCGCGATCACGTCGTCGCACCATTCGCGCACCGAGCGCGCGGCGTCCGACTCTTCGCCCTGCTCCGGAACTTCACCCATGAAGCGCTCGAAGTCGCCCGGCTGAAAATCATCCTGGTGCGGTCGGCGACCTCCTCCGCCGCGACGTCCGCGGCCGCCGCGATCACCACCGCGGTCGCCGCCGGAATCGCGTCGTCCACCGCCACCGCCGCCACCACCACCGCCGCCCCGCCCTCCGCGACGGCCGCCGCGATCACTGCGCGGCGGGCGCGACTCGGCCTGCGGCGCGGCCGCGGCAGCGGGAACGGCCGCGCGAGCGGGAGCCGGAGCCGGAACGGCCGGATCGGCCGCGACGTCGTTCACGTCGGCTTCGATGACGACACGCTTCGTGCCGCCGAGGAATCCGCGCTTTTCGAGAAGTACGTGGTAGGTGAGCTTCCAGCGCTCGACTCCCAACGTCTGCGCGGCGTGCTCTAACGCCTCTTCGAGATTTCGTCCTTCGAAACGCTGGCTCATCGTTTATGCCTGCTGCAATTCAGCAGGATGATCCTTCCACCATCTATTCATGATCAACTGCTGAACGATCGTCAAGATGTTCTGCACGAGCCAGTAGAGCACAAGCCCGCACGGAAAATCCTTGAAAAGGAAGCCGAAGAAGAGCGGCATGATCAGAAACATCCGCCGCTGCGACGGGTCGCCGGTCGCCGGCATGAGATACGTCTGCAGGAACATCGTCGCCGTCATGAGGATCGGCAGGATGTACGTCGGATCCTTGTCCGACAGGTCGTGGATCCAGAGCATGAACGGTGCGCCGCGCAGCTCGATTGCGTGCGACAGCAGGCTGTAGAAGCCCCACAGGATCGGCAACTGCACGACCAGCGGCAGGCAGCCGGCCATCGGATTGATGCCCTCTTTCTGATAGAGCTGCATCTGCTCCGTGTTCATCTTCTGCCGCTGCTCGGCGTCGGTCTTGTGCTTCTTGTACTTCGCGCGCAGCGCCTCGATCTTCGGCTGGACCTTCTGCATCTTCTTCATCGAGACGTTCTGCTTGTGCTGCAGCGGATACAGAAGAATCTTCAGGACGATCGTGAGCACGACGATGGCGAAGCCGTAGTTGTGCGTATAGCGGTTCAGCCAGACCAGCGCGCCGAGGAGAAAGCGCGCGATGACGCCGAGCCATCCGAACTGCAGCGCGTCGCCGAAGCCGTAGGTGTCGAGGAGCTTGGTCTCCTTCGGACCGAAGAACGAGTCGCCGGCCACGACTCCGTTAACAGCGTTAACCCCGGCGTAGAAGTCGTCGCGGATCTTCTTGCCTTTGGCGTCGATGAGCGTCAGGCGGCGAAGGATTCCTTCGCCGCCGGTCTTCACGCGAAGCGCGGTGAGGAAGTAGTTGTCGGCGAGGCCGATGTACTGCGCCGAGTCGAAGATGCGATAGGGCTCCCCTTTTTCGCGCGGGATGATGCGGAACTTGTTCTCGCGCTCGACGACGCCGTTGCCGGTCGTGACGATGCGCGAGTCCTGCTCTTCCGGATCGAGCGTGCGAATGCCGGGACCGATGACGACGCGATACGGCACCGGCGGCGCGATCGCGACGTTGAAGTCGAAGAGATACGGATTCGCCGTGAAGCGAAACGTCTTCGTCGCGGTCGTCTTCCCGTCGGAGTAGCGATACTCGACGATGTGATCGCCGCGCTCATCGCGCTCGCCGACGGTGTAGAGCGCGGTGTTCAGGCCGGCGGCGAACGCTTTGTCCTGCGCCTGGATCGCGAACGGATAATCGCTGCGACCCTTCTCGCGCCGCGCCTTCACCATCTCGACGGGCAGTTTGCTGTGCTTGCGCGCGTACTTTTTCAGCTGGAACGAGATCAGTTGCGCGCCGCGATTGCTGAACACCGCTGTGTATTCGGGCCTGTCGATGATCGTGCGCTTTTCGGCTTCGGCGACGACACGCGCAACCGGTGGAGTGATGCCCGCCTCGGGCGTCCTGGAGACCTCGGCGGACGGGGCGGCCGCGGCGCCACTGGTCGTCGCGGCAGTTGTCGTCGCTTTCTGGACTGCCGCAGGCTTCGGCGGCTCCGGTTTCTTCGCCAGTTCGGGGAACAGCTTCGGCGCGAGCGCCGCCCAGCCCCACAAAAAGGCGATGGAGATGACGATCGCGAGAAAAATACGTTTTTCCATTTCAAGGGACGGGGTCCCAACCTCCAGGATTGAACGGATGGCAGCGTGCGAGGCGCCGCATGCCGAGCCAGACGCCGCGGGCGGCGCCGTATTTCTCGACGGCCTGCATCGTATACATGGAACAGGTCGGCTCGAAGCGGCACATCGGCGGAAGGAGCGGCGAGAGGAAGCGCTTGTAGGCTCTCAGAAGAAGAAGCGCCGCGGATCGGATCGGCTTCATGGCCGCATGCTGCCGGCGTCCGTCACCACGCGCTGCAGCGCGCGCCCGAGGTCGCGGCTGTAGTCGGCGAAAGACGCGTCGGCGGCGTTCGGTTTCACGTTGACGACCACGTCGACCGAGCGCTGGTCGATTCCCAGCGGCTCGCGTTGCCGCCGGTAGACTTCGCGAGTCCAGCGCTTCAGTCGATTGCGAATGTTGGCTTTCCCGATCTTTTTCGTCGCGGTGATGCCGATGCGCGAGAGCGACAACTCGTTGGCGGCGAAGAACAAGACGACGTAGCGGGAAACGACTTTCCGGCCCGTTTCATAGACACGAAGAAACTCGCGACGCTTCGCCAGTCGCTTCCCTTTCGGTAAAGCCTCCGAGCCGGAAGGTTCCACCGGATACCCGCGAGCGCCCGCGTCAAACCGCGAGGCGCTTGCGGCCCTTGCGGCGGCGGCGCGAGAGGACGGCCTGTCCGTCCTTGGTGCGCATGCGGACGAGGAAACCGTGAGTCCGCTTGCGACGCCGGTTGTTCGGCTGAAATGTACGCTTCGATGCCATTTGCTAACCCTCTGAAAAGAAAGCGGTGAGTATAGAAGGCAGAGGACAGGTGGTCAACGGCGGTCCTCCGGCCGTGCGCGCAAACGCCCTTGAGAGAGGGGGAAATTCCAGATGGTAGATGGCGGAGGGCGGAGCGCGAAACAGATGAAGGATGGCAGACTGCGGATGGCAAAACCGCCATCTGCCATCTGCCATCCTCCATCGAAAACCTCTGCGATCTGCCATCCAAAAAAGTACCTTCCCCACCTGCCTTGTTGGTGCTAGACTCGCTCCCCCCTGAAAAGGCTCCAGAATTTCCACAACTGTGGAAAAGCTGTGGATTCTCAAGGAGATAGCCCGCTTCCCCTCATGAATACGTGGACTCAAGTCCTTGCCCGAATCGAGCAGGTCGTAGATCGGTCAGACTATGAGAACTGGCTCGCCCAGACCAAGCTCGTATCGCAAAAAGGCGACACGCTCGACGTAGCCGTGCCGTCGCAACGGGCCGTGGACGAGATCCGTGAGCGCTTCGGCACGCAGATCCGCGGATTTCTGAACGAGATCTCCCGCGAGCGGCTGCAAGTCCACTTCGTCGTCGACGGATTTCTGAACGACGACCTCCCGATCACGATCGCTCCTCCCAAGGAAGAGCTCCCCACCGCGACGTTCAATCCGCGCTACCGGTTCGAAACGTTCGTCGTCGGCAATTCGAATCAGCTCGCGTACGCGGCGTCGAAGTCGATCGCCGAAAATCCGAGCGGCTCCTTCAACCCGCTCTTCATCTACGGCGGCGCCGGGCTCGGCAAAACGCACTTGATCCAGGCCATCGGCCATCAACTGCGCGGCTCGCGTCCGAAAATGAAAGTCGTCTACATGTCGGCCGAGTCGTTCATGACCGAGCTGATCGCGTCGATTCGATTCGACAAGATGGCTTCGTTCCGCGATCGCTATCGCTCCGTCGACGCGCTGCTGCTCGACGACATCCAGTTCATTGCCGGCAAGGAGCGGACGCAGGAAGAGTTCTTCCACACCTTCAACGCGCTCTACGAGGCGCAAAAACAAATCGTCTTCACGTCCGATCGTCCTCCGAAAGAAATCCCCACGCTCGAAGAGCGGCTGCGCTCGCGGTTCGAATGGGGACTGACGGCCGACATCCAGGCGCCCGATCTCGAGACGAAAGTCGCGATCCTCCGCAAGAAAGCGGAAGAGAAGAAAATCGATCTCCCGCAGGACGCCGCGCTCTTCATCGCCGAGCGTGTGCGCTCGAACATTCGCGAGCTGGAAGGACATCTCAACCGCGTCGTCGCATTCGCCTCGCTCACCGGCAACGCGATCAACATCGAGGTCGTGCAGGAAGCGCTGAAAGACGTTCTCTCGAAAGAGAACAAGCCGATCACGCCGACCGAGATTCTCCGCATCGTCGCCGCGCACTACGGCCTCAAGGTCAGCGACATCAAAGCGAAGAGCAATGCCAAGACGATCGCGTTTCCGCGTCAGGTCGCGATGTACATGTGCAAGGATCTGACGGATCTCTCGTACCCTGAGATCGGAAAGCTCTTCAACGACAAGCACCACTCGACCGTCATGTACTCGGTGCAGCAGATCAAGAAGATGCTCGACAGCGATCAGCAGTTCGCGCGAACGGTGGAGATGCTGTCGAAACAGTTCCGCTGATTCATTTCCGCAGCCGCTGCGGAAACCACCGTTGAAAAGATGAGGATGCTTTTTCATGCCGCACGGTGAAGGTCCGCGAATGCGGAAAAGACCGGAAAACGCGCATGCTTTTCCGCACAACGACTCACAACTTTCTAGAAGCGCGACTGCTATACTTTTCAAATCTTTGCGTCGTAATCAGACGAAATCCACACTGCCTGCTACTACCTCTACAAGAGAACTAGAGTCGGTTTGAAGGAAGAAGAGCAAATGGAGCTGACCGTCGGAAAAGCGGATCTGCAGAAGGAACTGCAACTCTGTCAGGGAGTGGTCGAGAAGCGCTCGACGATTCCGATTCTGTCGAACGTTCTTCTGAAAGCCGCGGACGGAAGACTGCAGATCGCCGCGACCGATCTCGACGTCACGATTCTCAGCTCCTGCGCCGCGCGCATCACTACGCCCGGTGGAGCCACGATCGAAGCGAAGCGCCTCTTCGACATCGTCCGCTCGCTGCCCGAGGACGACGTGCACATGACGATGCAGGAGAACAACTCCGTCCTCATCGAGGCCGGCACCGCCAAGTTCCGTCTCCTCGGCCTCCCCGCCGAGGATTACCCGACGCTGCCGACGGTCAACGTGTCCGAGGGCTACACGATGCCGTTGGATGAGCTGAAGACCATGGTGGCGAAAGTGAAGTTCGCCATCACGCACGAAGAGACGCGTTTCCAGCTCAACGGCGCGCTGCTCAAAGTGCAGCCGAACAAGATGGAGATGGTCGCAACCGACGGACACCGCATGGCGCTGATCAACTTCCCGTCCGGCATCACCGGCGCGAAAGGCAAGAAGGGAACCGATCTCACGATTCTCATCCCGCGCAAAGCGCTCGACGAGATTCTGCGTCTCGAAGCGGGCGGGGAGGACGGCACGGTGCAGTTCGGCGTTTCGGAGAATCAACTTTTCTTCGAAGCCGGCGAGCGACGCCTTCTCGCGCGCATGATCGACGTCAACTTTCCGAACTACATGGAAGTGATCTCGCGCGACAACGACCGCCACGTGCTCGTCGACCGCGATCGCCTGCTCTCCACGATCAAGCGCATCTCGCTCGTCGCCAACGAGCGCACGCGCGCCGTGCGCTTCGACTTCTCGCCCGGCAAGCTCACAGTGTCCTCGACGAATCCCGAGCTCGGCGACGCGCGCGAGACCGTTCCCATCGACTACGCCGGACAGCCGTTCTACGTCGGCCTCAACGCCGCGTACCTGATGGACTTCCTCAGCGCCGCCGACACGCCGAGTGTCTCGCTCGATCTGAAAGACGAGAACAGTCAGTGCATCGGCAAGCCGGCGTCGTCGGGGGAGGACCTGCCGTATGACTACTTGTATGTAGTCATGCCGATGCGGCTGGCGTAGGTTTTAGTTGATCCCGTGTTTTAGTTGATCCCGCGCGAAGACGCGGGATCTCCGGTTCCACCGCGCGAACGCTGCCCATAGGCCATACCCTGCCGGTGTAACCGAGATCCCCGCGTCTACGCGCGGGGACAAACTGAAGCACCGAAAGCGGCGATAAACTGCAAACAGTTGATCCTCCGCCACATCACCACGCAGAACTTCCGCAATCTCGGCGACGCGGAAACCGCGTTTCATCCGCAAACCAACATCCTCGTCGGCCGCAACGGCCAGGGAAAGACGAACCTCCTCGAGGCGATCTACTTTCTCGCGACGACGAAGTCATTTCGTACTTCGCGCATCGCCAGTCTCTTTCGATTCGGCGCGAGCAATGTGTTCGTGAGCGGAGCGCTCGAGCGCGCGGATCTCGAAAAGAACCTTTCGGTTGGACTCGGCGTGCCCCCGCCCGTAGGCGCGCCGGAGGCGCGCACCACTCCAGGGCAACGCCGCGTGCTGATGATCAACGGCGAGAAGGTCACGCTCGCCGCGTATCTGAACGCGATGAGCGTCTTCGCCTACTCGGCCGCGCGGCTCGAAGTGATTCGTGGCACGCCGGAAGAGCGGCGGCGATTTCTCGATCGCGGCGCGGCCAGCGTGAACGCCGCCTATCTCGAGCAGTTCGCGCGCTACATGCGCGCGCTCAAACAGCGCAACGCGCTTCTCGCCGACATCGCGATGAATCGCCAGTCGGCCGCGTCGCTCGACGCGTGGGACAACGAGCTGCGCGAAGCCGCGGCGCCGGTGCATCGCGCGCGCGCAGCGTACGCGAACGATCTCGGCGAAGCATTCGCGCAGATCGTGAAACGCCACGGCTATCACATCGCGGCGCTCGAAATGCACTACAGGCCGAATGCACTCGAAGACAAGCGGCGCGAGGAAATTCGCGCGCGGATGACGCTCTCCGGTCCGCAGCGCGATCTCGTCGAGTTCGTCCTCGAGGGACGTCCCGCGAGCGAAGTGTTGTCGGGCGGCGAGCAGAAGATGATCGTGCTGTTTCTCAAGTTCGCGAAGCTGGAGCTTTTCCGCCGCCGTCACGACGACGCGCCGCTCTTTCTTCTCGACGACATCGATGCCGAGCTCGACCTCGAAATCCTGCACGATTTGTTGACGAAATTGCCGGTTGCAACTCAGCTGTTCGCGACGTCCGCCAAGGAAGCCTTTCTCGATGCGCTGACGACCGGCCCGCACCGCCGCCTAACCTTTGAAAACGGGCGAGTTACAGCCGCGCGTGATTTCGCCTGAAAACGGCTGTTTCCGGCAATTTTCCGGCTACAATTCGACGTTACCCATCGTAGCGAAAAACTGACGCGATTCCGGCCGCCGTGACGGCGCCCACTCACCCGCGGACAGTTCCCCGGAAACCCCAGGAAAGAGCACTCTGAATGGCGGCAGAAAACTACACAGCAGAAGACATCAAAGTCCTCAAGGGACTGGATGCGGTGCGCAAGCGCCCTGGCATGTACATCGGCGACACCGATGACGTCAGCGGCCTGCACCACATGGTCTACGAGGTCGTGGACAATGCCATCGACGAGGCGCTCGCGGGCTTTGCGGATAAGGTCAACGTCACGATTCACGTCGACAACTCCGTGACCGTCGAAGACAACGGCCGCGGCATTCCCGTCGACATTCACAAAGAAGAAGGACGCAGTGCGGCCGAAGTCATCATGACCGAGCTGCACGCCGGCGGAAAGTTCGACAACAACTCGTACAAAGTCTCCGGCGGCCTGCACGGCGTCGGCGTCTCGGTCGTCAACTTCTTGTCCGAATGGCTGGAGCTGGAGATTCATCGCGACGGCGCGATCTATCGTCAGCGCTTCGAGCGCGGCGTTCCCATCGGCTCGCTGGAAAAAGGGGAGAAGACGACGCGCCGCGGCACCCGCGTCACGTTCAAAGCCGACAACGAGATCTTCTCCGTCACGGAGATGAACTACGAGACGCTCTCGCAGCGTCTCCGCGAGCTCGCGTTCCTCAACTCCGGCGTGTTCATCACCATCCGCGACGAGCGCACCGAGAAGCATCACGATTTCTGCTACGAAGGCGGCATCGTCTCGTTCGTGCGCGACCTCAACAAGAACAAAGAGCCGCTGCACGAGTCGCCGATCTTCATCCGCGATGAAAAAGACGGCGAGGGTGTCGAGATCGCCATGCAGTGGAACGACGGCTACGCCGAGAACATCTACTGTTTTACCAACACGATCAAGAACACCGACGGCGGCACGCACCTCGTCGGATTCAAAGGCGCGCTCACGCGCACCGTGAACAAATACGTCGTCGACAGCGGCGTCCTCGAGAAGCTCAAGCTCTCGCTCGAAGGCGACGACATCCGCGAAGGTCTCACCGCCGTCATCTCCGTCAAAGTCCGCGACCCGAAATTCTCGTCGCAGACGAAAGACAAGCTCGTGTCGTCGCACGTGAAGACGTGGGTCGAGCAGGTCGTGAACGAGCGACTCGCGGAGCATTTCGAAGAGAACCCGCGCGAGGCGAAGCGCGTCACCGAGAAAATCATCGACGCCGCACGCGCGCGTGAAGCCGCGCGCAAAGCGCGCGAACTGACGCGCCGCAAAGGCGCGCTCGACTCCGCGTCACTTCCCGGCAAGCTCGCCGACTGTTCCGAGCGAGATCCGCGCTTCTGCGAGATCTTCTTCGTCGAAGGCGACTCCGCCGGCGGTTCTGCGAAGCAGGGACGCGATCGTCGCTTCCAGGCGATTCTTCCGCTCAAGGGCAAGATCCTCAACGTCGAGAAAGCGCGTCTCGACAAGATGCTGTCCTCCGAGGAGATCCGTCTGATGATCACGGCCCTCGGCACAGGCATCGGCGCGGACGACTTCGACGTCGCGAAGCTCCGCTATCACAAGATCATCATCATGACAGACGCCGACGTCGACGGATCGCACATCCGCACGCTGATCCTCACGTTCTTCTTCCGCCACATGCAGGAAGTCATCAAGCGCGGTCACCTCTACATCGCGCAGCCGCCGCTCTTCAAAGTCTCGCAGGGAAAGAAAGACACGTACCTCAAAGACGAGACCGAGAAATCGCGTTTCCTGATGGGACGCATCGCGGAATCGGTCGAGATCACCCCGAATGGTGGACTGGCGATTCGCGGCGAAGCGCTCATCAACATGCTCCAGCGGATGGAGGAGTATCGCAATCACGCACGCAAGGTAGCGTCGCGCGGAGTTCCGCGCGCTGCGCTCGACGTGTTGGCCGCGCATCACTTTTTCGATCGCACCGCGTTTGCGGACGACGAGAAAATGCGCAGCGTCCAGGACGCGCTCGCGAAGGCCGGCTTCGAGCAGGTGCGCGCGCTGACCGACGAAGAAACCGAAACGCCGATCCTGCAGTTCATCGCTACCGGCAACGGCAGCGGCAAGACGATCGTCATCAACACCGAAGTCCTCGGACGATACGAATTTCGCCAGATGGTGAAAGCGCACGAGCAGCTCTCCGCATTCGGACTGCCGCCTTACACCGTCAAGCACGGCGAAGAGACGACGCTCTACACGAGCGTCGATGATCTGCTCGAGCAGATCTACAAGCTCGCCGAAAAAGGCCTCACGATTCAGCGCTACAAAGGCCTCGGCGAAATGAACCCCGATCAGCTTTGGGATACGACGATGAATCCCGCGACGCGGCGCCTCTTGCAGGTGTCGATCGAGGACGCCGTCGGCGCCGAAGAATTGTTCACGATTCTCATGGGCGACCAGGTCGAGCCCCGCCGCGTGTTCATTCAGGACAACGCGCTTGATGTGAAAAACCTGGATATCTGATGGCCGATACCGATTACCCGCACATCAACGAAGAGCGCGTTCCCGTCAACATCGAAGACGAGATGCGCAGGTCGTATCTCGACTACGCAATGTCCGTCATTATCGGGCGCGCGCTGCCCGACGTCCGCGACGGTCTCAAGCCCGTGCATCGCCGCATCCTCTACGGCATGTACGAGCAGGGCAACACGTCCGGGAAGGCGTACAAGAAATCCGCGCGCATCGTCGGCGACGTGATGGGCAAATTCCATCCGCACGGCGACAGCGCGATCTACGACACCGTCGTCCGCATGGCGCAGGACTTTTCGATGCGCTATCGCCTTGTCGACGGCCAGGGAAACTTCGGCTCCATCGACGGCGACAACCCCGCGGCGATGCGCTACACCGAGGTGCGTCTCACCAAGCTCGCCGAAGAGCTGATGCGGGACGACATCGACAAAGAGACGATCGACTGGGTTCCGAACTACGACGGCTCGATGTCCGAGCCCTCGGTGCTTCCGGCGAAGTATCCGAACCTCCTCGTCAACGGATCATCCGGAATCGCCGTCGGCATGGCCACGAACATTCCGCCGCACAACCTCGGCGAAGTGATCGATGCCTGCCTGATGGTCATCGACAACCCGAAAGCGACATGGCAGGAGCTGATGACCGTCCTGCCGGGCCCCGATTTTCCGACCGGCGGCTTCATTCACGGCATTGAAGGCATCCGCCAGGCCTACGCGACCGGCCGCGGCATCATCCAGATGCGCGCGAAGGCGCATTTCGAGACGCAGAAGAAGAGCGAGAAGCAGCAGATCGTCGTGACGGAAGTTCCGTACATGACGAACAAGGCGCGCCTGCTCGAGAAGATCCGCGATCTCGTGCTCGAGAAGCGCATCGAAGGCATCTCCGATCTGCGCGACGAGTCGGATCGCGACGGCATCCGCGTCGTCGTCGAGTTGAAGCGCGACGCGATTCCGGAGATCGTGCTGAACAACCTGTATCGCAACACGCAGATGCAGACGACGTTCGGCATCATCTTTCTCGCGATCGTCAACAACAAGCCGGAGGTCATGGACCTCCCGACGATCCTCCGGCACTTCGTCGAGCATCGCAAAGAGATCGTCGTCCGTCGCACGCGCTTCGACCTGCGCAAAGCGGAAGAGCGCGCGCACATCCTCGAAGGACTCGTCAAAGCGCTCGACGTCATCGACGAGCTGATCGCGCTGATCCGCGGCAGCCGCACGCCGCAGGAGGCGAAGGACGGTCTCGTCACGCGCTGGCAGTTCTCCGAGATCCAGGCGCAGGCGATTCTCGACATGCGCCTGCAGCGCCTGACCGGTCTCGAGCGCGAGAAGCTCGTGCAGGAGTATCAGGAAATCCTCGCGACGATCGCGCGTCTCAAAGAGATCCTCGCCTCGGAGAAACTGATCCTCGACATCATTTCGACCGAGCTGCGCGACATCAAAGAAAGCTACAACGATCCGCGCCGCACCGAGATCATCCCCGACACGACCGAGATCTCGATCGAAGACCTCGTCGCCGACGAGGACATGGTCATCACCGTCTCGCGCGGCGGCTACATCAAGCGCTCGCCGCTGTCGATGTATCGCTCGCAGGGCCGCGGCGGCAAAGGCCGCATCGGCATGCAGACGAAAGAAGAAGACATCGTCGAGCATCTCTTCGTCGCGTCGACGCACGCGTACATGCTGGTGTTCACCGATCGCGGCCGTATGTACTGGCTGAAAGTGCACGCGACCCCTGAAGTCGGCGTGAACGCGCGCGGCAAGGCGATCGTGAATTTGCTGCCGGTCGAGCAAGGAGAGAACGTGCGCGCGCTGCTGACGACGCGCGACTTCACGGAAGGCAAGTACGTCGTGATGGCGACGCGCGGCGGCAAGATCAAGAAGACCGAGCTCGCGGCGTTCTCGAACGTCCGCTCTACCGGAATCATCGCGATCGACATCGGCGAAGGCGACGATCTCTACGCCGTCCGCCTGTCCGACGGCAACTCCGACATCTTCGTCGGCAAGGCCGGCGGCCGCGTGATCCGCTTCAATGAAGCCGATGTCCGTCCGATGGGACGCGGCGCCGCCGGCGTGCGCGCCGTCGCGCTGCGCGAAGACGATCACGTCGTCGAGATGGATGTTCTTCCCGCCGGCGCGGTCGTCGAAGACGACGTCGAGACGGAAGTCGAAGCAGATGAATCGGCAGAAGTCGTCGGCGACGGCACACGCGGATACATCTTCACTGTGACCGAGGGCGGCTACGGCAAGAAGACGCCCGTGTCCGCGTATCCGACGAAGCATCGCGGCGGCTACGGTGTGATCGACATCAAGACCGAGCGTTACGGAAAAGTCGCCGGAATGGCGGTCGTGTTCGAAGAGGACCAGCTGCTGCTCATCAGCGAGCAGGGCATGATCCTCCGCGTTCCGGTGTCGTCGATTCGGGCGAAGGGCCGCAACATTCACGGCGTTCGCATCGTGAAGCTCGACGAGAACGATCGCGTCGTCGCGGCGGTGAAGGTGGTCGAGAAAGAACAGCCCGAAGACGGTGCTCCCGACGAAAACGGTGCTCCCGACGAAAACGGCGTTCCTGAAGATGACGGAGCGTCCGAGGAGCCGGTGCACTAGAATTTGTGCGTATGGTGCGGCCGTCGCGGGAACGCCTGAATCAACTCGCGCGAGAGCTGCTCGACGCCTTGGCGCGCTCGCAGGCCGTCATTCTCCTCAAGGATCGCGAAGTCGTGCGCCAGGCCATGGCACACGCGCTCACCGACGAGCTGCGCCGCGAAGAAGAGCGCGAGGAGAACGCGCGCAAACGCATCGCCGCGATGGCGCGTCACGCGCCGAAACACGGCACGCCCGAGTACGAAGAGTTGTTCCGCAAATTCGTGGAAGAAGAGTATTTGCGGGAAGGACTGGATACCTAGGCCCAGAGGCTCAAGGGCTCAGAGGCGCATAGTCACAACTCAAAGCGATTCGTTTTTGTCGGTCTCCTCTGAGCCCTTGAGCCTCTGGGCCTTTGAGCCTGTAAGTGTGACCTCTTCCTCCCCGATCATCCGCCGCAATCGCTGCGCTTTCACTCTCTCGAAAATCCCGCCCGTGTGTCCCGCCGGAATCCAGCTGTTGCCGGCGCACTTCGGGCAGCGCCCGCGGAAGGCGATATTCTTTCCACAGTCCGGACAAATGATGACCAGCGAGTGGGAGAGCTCGAATTTCTGCTCCCCCTCGGCATCCAGACTGTTCAGGAACGCGGCGAGGTTTGAAAAGGTCTCTTCCACTGCAACGCACGCTTTAGTGCATGCGACATGCCGGGAGAACGATGGCAGATGGCGGATGGCAGATGGCGGATGGCAGATGGCGAAGAACCGAGTTATGCCTTCATCCGCCATCCGCCATCCGCCATCCGCCATCCGCCATCCGCCATCCGCCATCCGCCATCCGCCATCCGTTATCAAATCCGCATCACGTCAAATTGCTCGTGATGCAGCGCTTCGTCCGGCTTGAACACGAGATGGATGCCCATCGTCCGCTCGATTTCCTCGAAGATCGGATCGCCCGTGTGCAGCGACCCATAAACGACGGGATTCACGCGCACGATCACGTCCTGTCCTTCATGCAGGTCGCGCAGCTTCATCAGCTCGCGCCAGACCTCCAGCGCAATCGTCGTGTTCGATTTGATGCGCCCGCTGCCGCCGCAATACGGGCACGCCTGCGTCAGCGAGCGCTCGAGACTCTGCCGCACGCGTTTGCGCGTCATCTCGATCAGGCCGAACTCCGAGATCTGCAGGATCTTCGTCTTCGAGCGGTCTTTGCGAATCTCGTTTTCGAGCGTCTCGAAAAGCTTCTGGCGATTCGAGACGTCTTCCATGTCGATGAAGTCGAGCACGATGATTCCGCCTAAATCGCGCAGTCGAATCTGCCGCACGATCTCTTTCGCCGCCTCGAGGTTCGTGCGGAACACCGTCTCTTCGAGATTCTTCTTCCCGACGTACTTGCCCGTGTTCACGTCGATCGCAACCAGCGCCTCGGTCTGGTTGATGACGATGTAGCCGCCGGACTTCAGCCACACTTTCGATTTCAGCGCCTTCGCGATCTCCGGCTCGATGCCGAACTCGTCGAAGATCGGCTCGTCGCGGCGGAAGAGACGCACGCGCGATACGAGCTGCGGCTGGATCTGATCGAGGAACTCGACGATGCGCTGGTATTGATCGACCGAGTCGACCCACACGCTCTTGAACTCCGGCGAGAGCACGTCGCGAATCGTGCGCAGGACAAGATCGAGATCGTGATGAATCGCCGACGGCGCGGACGACTTTTCCGCGCGCCGCTTGATGTGGTCCCACAGATCGGTGAGATAGCGCAGGTCCGCGAGGAACTCTTCTTCGCCGCGGCCTTCGCCGGCGGTGCGCACGATGAAGCCGCCGTGATTACCGTTGCGCACCTTCTCGAGAATTTCTTTCAGCCGCGTGCGCTCCGCTTCGTCTTCGATGCGCCGCGAAACGCCGACGTGATTCACCGTCGGCATGTAGACGAGGAATCGTCCCGGCAGCGTGATGTGACTCGTGATGCGCGCGCCCTTGCCGGCGATCGTGTCCTTCGACACCTGCACCACGATTTCCTGCCCTTCGCGCAACAGATCCGCGATCGACGCCTCCGGGCGATGCGATGTGACGTCGTCCAGATGCAGTTCGTCCGGCGACTCGCTCTCGTACTCTTCGAGATCCTCGATCACGTCGGAGACGTAGAGGAACGCATCGCGCTCGAGACCGAGGTCAACGAACGCGGACTGCATCCCCGGCAGCACTTTCGTGACGCGGCCTTTGTAGATGTTCCCGACGATCGTGCGATGCCGCGTGCGCTCGACCCACAGCTCGACGACCTGTCCTTCGTCGAGCACCGCGATGCGCGACTCGTGTCGCGTCGCATTGATCACGATCTCCCGCGACATGCGGCGCGAATTGTAGACTGCGTTCCCGTGACGATGACGATCTACTTGTCCGGTGCCATCAGCGGCGGCCGCGCGGACGTGGCGCTCTACCGCCGCATCGTCGACGCGCTGGAGGACGACGGCTTCCACGTGCTCGCCGGGTCCGTTGCCGCGGAACACGTCTCCGACGCCGGCGATCCGCTCGATCCGGGCGTGATCTTCGAGCGCGACATGCGCTGGATCGAGGAAGCGGACGTGCTCCTGGCGGAGGTGTCGATGCCATCGACAGGAGTGGGCTACGAGATCGCGGCCGCGCGTTACCTGCACGACATCCCGGTGATCTGCCTCTACCGCCGCGCGCACACCAAACGCTGCACGGCGATGGTCGCCGGCGACCGCAATATCACGCTGATCGAGTACGAAGACGAGCCCGCAATGCTGGCGCGCCTGCGGGAATCGCTCCGGGACATCGGGCGTTCTACCGCCCGCCTGCCTTGACCATGGCAGAGCGCGGTGCTAAGTTCCGCGCCCTCTCGTTGTAGTGCCAGTACTCCGGCATAGCTCAGTTGGTAGAGCAGCGGACTGTTAATCCGCGGGTCGTAGGTTCGAGTCCTACTGCCGGAGCCAGGGCGGCGCTACGTTCTCCTTGCGAGAAACACCTCATCCGTCATGTCCTCGTCATGACGCACGACCAGCTCCACTTCGTACCCGACGCTCGTCAGAATCCGCGTCCACGTTTCCCGCGAAAACAATCCTTCGATATGCGTGTCGTGCACGGATGTGACGGCGTCTCCGTCGCGCAGCAGGAACGCGTATTCGACGCGGTAGGTGTCGTCCGCGGGATCGGGATCCCACGCCCATTCGATGCCGCGCAGTGAGCGCGTTCCGCTGTCGCCGCTGATCACATTTGTTTTCTCGCGGAAAGTCTCGCGCACGTAGTCGGGCGCGAAGATCGCTGCGCCGCCGGCGCGCGTGTGTTCGAAGGCGGTACGCGCGACGGCGAGCAAGTCCTCCTCGCTCGTCATGTACATCACGGCGTCGTGGATCATGATGGCGTCGAAGGTGCGGCCGAGGCGGAGGGTGCGCATGTCGCCGGCGACGTGCTCGCATTCGGGATTCAGTCCGCGGCTGAGCGCGAGCATGTCCTCCGACAAATCAGTCAGCGTGCAACGGAAGCGTTGTTTGAAATAGAAGGCGTTGTTTCCCGCGCCGGCGCCGAGCTCGAGGAGCGTTTGCACGGGCGGAACGATTGCGTGCGCGAACGCTTCGATGTAGCTGGTCGCTTCGTCCCAATGATCTTCGTGCGGGTCGACGAGGCGGTACCACGGGATGAGATCGCGATAGAGCATCATCGGGCGCATTGTCTCGTTTTTCGATTACTCTGATGCCGCGTCCGCATGACCATCGCCCCCTTTCCCACCACCCGCCGCAGTGTGATCGTTGCGCTCTCCAGCGGCGATGCGGCCGAGCGGACCCGCGCGTTCGACACGCTGCTCGCGTGTTACTGGAAGCCGCTGTACAAGTACGCGCGCGTCGCGTTCCGTCGCACGCGCGAGGACGCGGAAGACCTGACGCAGAGCTTCTTCGCGCGTGCGTTCGAGAAGGAATCGCTCGCGGCGTACGACGCGTCCAAGGCAAGCTTCCGCACGTTTCTGCGGCTGTTGTTCGATCGCCACGCGGCGAATGAATGGAAGGCCGGGCAGCGGCTGAAGCGCGGCGGCGGTGAAGTGCATCTCGACTTCGAATCGGCGGAGCTGGAGATCGGACGCGATGCGTCGGCGAGCGTGACGCCCGAGGAGTACTTTCAGCGCGAGTGGGTGCGGAGCGTGTTCGCGCTGGCGGTGGAGCGGTTGCGCGCGCGATGCAGCGAGACGCAGTTCGCGATTTTCGAGGCTTACGATCTCGACGACGACCGCTCGGTCTCGTATCGCGAGCTCGCGCAGCGACTCGGCATCACGGAGACGAAAGTGACGAATGATCTCGCCGCGGCGCGCCGTCGCTTTCGCGAGATCGTGCTCGATGCATTGCGCGAAGTGACGGCGACGGAAGAAGAATTTCGATCCGAAGCACGCGCGCTGTTGGGAGTCGCGAAGTGAGATGGCTCTCCGATGATGCGGTCACGCATCTGCGCGAAGTCACGGAGTGCCCCGACCTGACAGGAACGCGTTACGAACTGATTCGCGAGCTGGGACGCGGCGGAATGGGCGTCGTGTACGAGGTACGCGATCTCGCGTTGGAGCGCAACGTCGCGATGAAAGTCGTCGACGCCGACTGGTGCTCCGAGGCGCGCATCATCGCGAGCCTCGAACATCCGGGGATCGTTCCCGTGCACGACGCGGGCACGCTTCCGGACGGACGCCGCTACTACACGATGAAGCTCGTGCGCGGCTCGCGCCTCGATCGCTGGGCGCGCGAGGATCGCAGCCGCACCGATCTGCTGCGCGTCTTCACGCGCGTCTGCGAGGCGGTCGCATTCGCGCACGCGAACGGCGTCGTGCATCGCGACCTCAAGCCGCAGAACGTGATGGTCGGCGAGTTCGGCGCGGTGCTGGTGATGGATTGGGGAGTCGCCGCCGTTGCGGGTACGGATGGCTATCGATCGCCGGAACAAACGCGCGGCGAAGAAGCGGACGCGCGATCGGATGTGTACGCGCTCGGCGCGATCCTCGCGTTTCTCGTCGGCGAAAACATTCCGCGCGCGCTGAACGCGATTCGCGCAAAGGCGATGGCCGCGAATCGCGACGATCGCTACGCCGGCGCGCGCGAGCTCGGCGACGACGTACTGCGCCATCTCGATCACAAGCCGGTGAGCGCGTATCGCGAGAACATATTCGAGCGCGCGTCGCGATTTTTGGGACGCCATCGCGCGCTCGCGGCGATGCTGCTCACGTACCTCATCATGCGCGCGATTCTGCTGCTTTGGTTTCACCGTTAAAGACTTCAGCGCGAACGTTGAATCGATTCAACGGAGGCAGACATGAACAAGATTCTTCTCGGCATCATCCTCGGCGCAGTCCTGGGCGCGCTCGACGGCGCAACCGCGTGGTTCACGCCCGAAGCGCGATCGCAAATGCTCGGCATCATCATCGGATCGACGATCAAGGGCGTGATCGCCGGCATCGCCGCCGGATGGTTCGCGCGCAAAGTGCAGAACCTCTGGGCCGGACTCGCGTTCGGACTCTTCGTCGGCCTGCTGCTCGCGTACGCGATCGTGGCGATGGGCGGCGGCAAGTACTTCTTCGAGATCATGCTGCCGGGCGGCATCGTCGGCGCCATTCTCGGCTTCGCCACGCAGCGCTACGGCGCGCCCGCGCTCGCCACTGCGAAATGATGTGACGTCCGATACAGTTAGTCTCTTTCAGAGAAGGGGCTAACTCCATCATCACCCTCAGCCAGCTCCCGGAAAGCCGACGGACAATCCTCATCGCGCTCAAGCAGCGCGGCATGGCCACGATCGCGCAGCTCGCCGAGGAGATGAAGATCACCGGCGAGGCCGTGCGGCAGCAACTGCTGCAACTGCATCGCGAAGGGTGGGTCGAGGCGACCGTCGAGCATCGCGAGCATGCGCGTACCGGACGTCCCGCGACGACGTATCGGCTCAGCGCCGAAGGCGATCATCTTTTCCCGAAGCATTACGACGCGCTCGCGGTCGCCGTGATCGATGCGGTCACCGACGAGTTCGGCGACGAGGCGCTGCTGCGCGTTCTTGCGCGTGTCGCGGACGAGCGCGTGCAGTCGTATGCCGTGTTGCACGATCTCCCGCTCGCCGAGCGCGTCGACGCGCTGAAGAACTGGTATCTCGCAGACGATCCGTACATGGAGGTCGAGCGCGTCAACGGCGACTTCCGGCTCATCGAGCGCAATTGTCCGTTCTACAACACCGCGATGCGCCGCCCCGCGCTCTGCAGCGTTTCAATCAACGCGCTGACGCGGCTCCTCGGCGTGCGCGTCGAGCGCGAAGAGAAGTTCCAGAACGGCGACGGCCGCTGCGTGTTCCGCGTGCACGGCAGCGAAACGGCCGACCCCAATGCGCCGTTCGCGCTCGAGCGTTCTACGCGATCCAGATCGTCTTGATGTTGACGAACTCGCGGATGCCGTAGACGCCGAGCTCACGTCCGAAGCCGGAGTGCTTCACGCCGCCGAACGGCACGCGCGGATCCGACGCCACCATCGCATTGACGAAGACCTGTCCCGACTCGATGCGCTCGACGAATTGTTTTTGCTCGCCGCCGTCGCGCGTCCAGACGCTCGCGCCGAGGCCGAACGTGGTGGCGTTCGCGAGCGCGATGGCTTCGTCGATGTTCTTGACTCGAAAGAGTGACGCGACGGGACCGAACGTTTCTTCGCCGAACGCGGGCGCGTCGCGCGGAATGTCGGCGAGCACGGTCGGCGCATAGAAATTGCCGCGATCGCCGACGCGCTTTCCGCCGGCGAGCAGCTTCGCTCCCGCGGCAACGCTGGCGTCGACCTGTTTCTCGATGTCGTTCACGATCAGCGGCGTCGCGAGCGGACCGACGTCGGTCGACTCCTCCATCGGATCGCCGAGGTGCAGCGATTTCATCGCGTCGACGAAGCGCGATTGAAAATCGTCAGCGATCGACTGGTGCACGATGAATCGCTTCGCTGCGATGCACGACTGTCCGTTGTTCACGATGCGCGCTTTGACACCGGTCTGCACGGCCGCGTCGAGATCGGCGGACGGCATCACGATGAACGGATCGCTCCCTCCCAATTCGAGCACGCTCTTCTTGATCCGCTTCGCGGCATTCGACGCGACGCTCGCGCCGGCCGGCTCGCTGCCCGTCAGCGTCGCCGCTTTCACGCGCTCGTCGTCGAGTACGGCCGCGACCTGTTCGGACGTGATGAGCAGCGTTTGAAACTCGCCCTGATCGAATCCTGCTTCGCGAAAAATCTCTTCGATCGCGAGCGCCGACTGCGGCACGTTCGATGCGTGCTTCAACAGTCCGACATTGCCCGCCATCAGCGCCGGCGCCGCGAAGCGGAACACCTGCCAGAACGGAAAGTTCCACGGCATCACGGCGAGCACCGGACCGATCGGCTCGAACCGCACGTAGCTGTCTTTCGCTTCCGTTGGCACGTGCTCGTCGGCGAGATAGCGCTCCGCGTTGTCCGCGTAGTGGCGGCACACGAGCGCGCACTTCTGCACCTCGGCCACCGCCGCCTTGACCGGCTTTCCCATCTCCAGCGTGATCGTCCGCGCGAATTCGTTCGCGCGTGAATCGAGAATCTCCGCCGCACGATTCATTCGCCGCGCACGCTCGGAAAACGATCGTGCGCGATTGACGCCGAACGCAAACAGTGCGCGCTGCAGTTTTTCCTCGAGCGCTTCCGCCGTGAGCGGTTCGAACGTGGCGATCGTTTCTCCGGTTGCCGGATTGATCGTGGCGATGCTCATGATCGGAATGATATTCTGACGGCACAGTCGTCCAACCAATGCGGCAACCGAAGGAGCTAGCCATGCGTCTACGCGGTCTCACCGTACTGATCCTTGTGTGTCTATTGATTCCCTGCAGCGCATTTGCGCAGAGCAGCACCGGCACCGTCTCCGGCGCGGTGCACGATGACTCCGGCGCGGCACTTCCCGGTGTCACCGTGACTGCGACGAACACCGCCACGGGCGTCGCGCGCAGCGCAGTGACGAACGGCGTCGGCGCCTATCAGATTGGCTTCCTGATGCCCGGCGCGTACCGCGTCGAAGCGACGCTGGAAGGATTCCAGCCGGTTGTCCGCGAGAAAGTCGTCGTCAACGTCGGCAGCGACACGACGATCAACTTCTCGATGAAAGTCGGCGTCGCCGAGACGATGACCGTCACGGCCGCTGCTCCGCTCGTCGAAGCGGAGCGCACACAAGTGAGCTCGGTCGTGAACGAGACATCGATTCAGAACCTGCCGGTCAATGGACGCAACTTCATCGACTTCGTTCTCACGACGCCCGGCGTGGTGAAGGACGTGCGCGCCGGCGACATCAGCTTCGCCGGACAGCGCGGCACGCTCAACTCGCTCGTCATCGATGGCGCGAACAATGACAACACGTTCTTCGGCCAAACCCTCGGCCGCACCGGCTCCGGCCGCGCGCCGTACCAGTTCTCGCAGGACGCGGTAAAGGAGTTCCAGGTCAACAACAACGCCTACTCGGCCGAGTACGGCCGCGCCGGTGGCGCCGTCATCAACGTCGTGACGAAGTCGGGCACGAACGATCTCGACGGCACGCTCTTCTACTTCCTGCGCGACAAGCGCTACAACGCGAACGACTACATCAACGAGATCAACAATCGCGCGAAGAGTCCCTATCACTTCGATCAGTACGGCTTTTCCGCCGGCGGTCCGATCCAGCACGACAAGCACTTCTTCTTCGTCAACTATGACGTGCAGCGCAACGATCTGCCGAATCCCGTCATCATCGGCGGCGGCGGAGCGGTCGCGATCGCGACGCCCGACGATCAGCGCGGCTACGACATCCTCAAGACGCACGCGGAGGACTATGTCCGCCGTCAGGACCAGGACGTGTACCTCATCAAGACCGATCACGAGCTGATGTCGAACACGCATCTCTCGATGCGCTACAACCGGCAGGAGTTCGCCGGCAAGAACTACGAGAACGGCGCTACGATCAACTCCGTCGAGCACACCGGCAACTCGCTCGTGAACACCGACACGTTGTCAGGGGTGTTCTCGTCGGCTCATGGCGCGTCCTTCTTCAACGAAGTGCGCGCGCAGTACGCGAAAGATCGCGAGCCGGGCGCGGCGAACTTCTCCGGTCCGGAAACCGAGGTCCTGCACAACGGCGTCACGATCTTCCGATTCGGACAGAACACGTTCAGCCCGCGCGAGACCACCATCAAGCGCACGCAGATCGCCGACACGGCAACGCGTCTCTTCAACAAACACACGCTCAAAGGCGGCTTCGATTACAGCCACGACAACATTCTCAACTATTTTCCAGGCAACTTCGCCGGCACCTATCGCTTCACCAGTCTCGCCGATCTCGCGAACAACAAGCCATCGCGATTCCTGCAGGCGTTCGCCGGTCCGGGCACGAGCGGCGCGACGACGCATCCCGACATCACCGAGCTCGGTTTCTTCATCCAGGACGAGTTCCACGTGCGCAACGACCTCACGCTGACCGCGGGACTGCGCTGGGACAAGGAGAGCATCAAGCAGCCCGATGTGAGGAACCCCGACATCGAGCTCCTCGGCCACGGCATCGATACCTCCGTGATCAACGAGGACGACAACAACTTTGGTCCGCGCCTCGGATTTGCGTGGACGCCGGGCGGCGACGGCCGCACGGTCGTGCGCGGCGGCTATGGAATCTTCTACGGACGCACGCCCGCGATCATGATCGGCACCGCGCATTCGAACAACGGGATCAACGTGCAGACCATCACCTTCACCGGCGCGCTCATTCCGGCGTATCCGAACGTCTACACGTCGATTCCGACCGGCGCGACGATTCCGAAGCCGACGATCCTCGTGTTCAACAAGCACTACGAGAATCCCACCGTGCATCAGGCCAGCCTCGGCGTCGAGCATTCGCTCAACACCGATCTGCTGGTCGGCGTCACGTACCAGATGGTGATGGGCGAGAACCTCTCGCGCTCGGCCGACATCAACATCGGCAATCCCAACCCTTTCAGCGTCAACGTCGCCAACGGATCGGCCGTATCGATCAAGCGGTACTTCGGCCGGCCGTTCAGCAGCTTCGCACGCATCATCGAGTTCCAGGACAGCGCACGCTCGCGCTACGACGGCCTCACGTTCGACGTGCAGAAGCGCTTCTCGCGCAACTGGCAGGCGCGCCTCGCGTACACGTACGGCGTCGTGAAGGACGACAAACCCGATGCGACGGCGGTCGTTCCCGGAACGGACGACGCGAAGTTCGCCTCCGACTCCGGCAACTTCGATACCGACTACACCTACGGCGACAACGACGTGCGCAACCGCGTCGTGCTCAGCGGTATCTGGTCGCTCGACTCGTACGCGCAGAAGCTCGGAGCAGGGTGGACGCATACGCTGCTCTCGGGTTGGTCGATCAGCGGCATCGCCAGCTACCAGACGGGCCAGCCCTACACGCCGGTCGTGAACGCCGATCTCAACAACGACGGCAACCTCTCGAACGACATCGCGCCGGGATTCCGGCGCAATTCCCTGCGCCTGCCGTCGCAGCTGTCGATCGATCCGCGCATCACGCGCGACCTCGCGTTCGGCGGCGTGCGCGTGCAGCTGATCTGGGAAGCATTCAACCTGCTGAACCGCTCGAACGTCAGCAACGTCAACCGCACCTACTACTCGTACAACGCGACGTCGAACACGCTGACGAAGTCCGCGACGTTCGGCATCCCGACGGTCTCCGCCGGCCCGCGCATCATGCAGCTGGCCGCTAAAGTCTCCTTCTAAGCCAGAACTGTGGAGCGGCGGCCGCCCCCGGCCGCCGCTCCACCGCGCCTTGACAATCCGAGTTAGTAAACATACGTATATTTACTAACGATGGGACGCCCGCCGCGGATCAGCCACCAACAAATTCTCGACTCGGCCCGCGACGTCTTCACCGCGCGCGGATTCGCGGCGACGACGCTCGCCGACATCGCGACGACGCTGCGCGTCACGCCGGCGGCGATCCTGCGTCACTTCCCGTCGAAGCAGGATCTGTTCGCGGCAGCGATGAGCGCGCGCTCGATCGAGATTCCGCCGTTCGTCGCCGAGCTCGCACATGTCGACGGTGCCGCCGATCCGCGCGATGTGCTCCGCGATTTCGCAGAACAGTTCGTGCCGTTCATCAGCACGATCATCCGCTCCGCGATCGCCGTACAGATGCATCTCGCCGCGCGGCAGACGACGCTCGTCGTCCCGTTCGATGCGCACGCAGAGACCGCTCCGCCGCGGCGCGTGCTCGCGGTGGTCGGCGACTACTTCCGCCGCGCGATCGATGCGCGCACGATCCGCCGCGGCGATCCTCGCGCTTACGCGCTCCTCTTTCTCGGACAACTACAGTCGTACGTCTTCATCCACCAAATCCTCGCCGTGACGCCCGCCATTTCGCTCGAGGACTACCTCGACGCGCTCGTCGATCTCTGGACCGGAGGTGCTCTTGCCGTCAAATCCAAACGTTCTGCTCCGCGTCGTGGCGGTGCTGGTGCTGCTGGCCGCGGTCGCGGCGGCGCTGTTGTACGTGCGAAAGCAACGCGAGCCGAAGCCGCTCGTCCTGGCCGGAACGCTCGAAGCGCGAACAGTCAACGTCGGCTCGCTCGTCGGCGGCCGCGTCAGCCGCGTCCACGTGGATGAAGGCTCGCAGGTCGCCGCTGGCCAGGTGTTGGTGACGCTGGAGACCGAGACGCTCGACAGGCAGATCGCCGAGCAGCAGGCCGCGATCGCGACGGCGCGCGCGAACCTCGCGAAGGCGATCAACGGACCGCGCGACGAAGAGATCCGCAAAGCGGAAGCAGTCGCGTCGAACGACGAGCGCGAGCGGCGGCGACTCGCGTCGTTGTATTCGGCCGGAATCGTGTCGAAGGAAATGCTCGATCAGGCGGCGACGAAGGCAAAGACGTCCGCCGAGGATTTGCGCGTGTTACGCGCGGGAACGCGCAAAGAAGACATCGCGATCGCGCGCATGCAAGCGGAGCAGCAGGAGCGGCACCTCGCGACGCTCACGAAGCAGCGCGACGAGACCGTCGTGCGATCGACAGTCAACGGCGTCGTGCAGTCGTTCGGCTTGCGGCCCGGCGACATCGTCGCGCCGAATCAAAGCGTCGCCGAGATCCTCGAGCCGTCGCAGCTCTGGGTCCGCATCTACGTCCCGGAAACGCTCCTCGGAAAGGTGCACGTGAACATGCCGGTGCGCGTGCGCGTCGACACGTGGCCGGAAGTCTGGTTCCCCGCCCGCGTGTCGACAATCTCCAGCGAAGGCGAGTACACGCCGCGCAACGTGCAGACGCGCGCGCAACGCGCGGAACAGGTGTACGGCGTAAAGGTCGTGACGAATCCCGATTCGCGCCTCAAGGCCGGCATGGCCGCCGAAGTCGACCTCGGCGTGAAAGGACACGCGTGACCGACAACGGCGCCGGCATCAACGTGCAGGGCGTGACGAAAGACTTCGGCACCGTGCGCGCGCTCGACAACGTCACGCTGCAAGTCCGCCGCGGCGAGATCTACGGTCTCCTCGGACCGAACGGATCCGGCAAGTCGACTCTCATCCGCATCCTCTGCGGCCTCCTCGCGCCGACGTCGGGTCACGCGCAAGTCGATGGACTCGACGTCGAAAAAGAAGGCGAAGAAGTGCGGCGCCACATCGGCTACGTCTCGCAGGGCTTCTCGCTCTATCGCGATCTCACCGTCGACGAGAACCTCGACTTCTTCAGCTCGATCTATCGGCTGCGCGGAGCGGAGCGAAAGGAACGAAAAGAGTGGGCGATCGAGCTCACGCACATCGCGCCGTATCGCGACCGGCTCGCCGGCGCGCTGTCCGGCGGCTGGCGGCAGCGGCTCGCGCTCGCCGCCGCGCTCATGCATCAGCCGCGCGTGTTGTTCCTCGACGAGCCGACGGCGGGAATCGATCCCGTCGCGCGCCGCGAGTTGTGGGACCTGCTGTTCGGTCTCGCCGCGCAGGACGTGACGATGTTCGTGACGACGCACTACATGGATGAAGCGGAGCGCTGCAGCACGGTCGCGTATTTGTATTTGTCGAAGCTGATCGTCAGCGGACATCCGGCCGAGCTCAAGAAATTGCCCGAGGTCACGCCGGAGGGGATGCGGCGCGTCGAAGCGGTGGCGAGCGAAGGCGTGGCCGCGCTGATGGCGTCCTCGCGCACGCTGCCGTACGTCCGCGCCGTCACGATCTTCGGCACGTCGCTGCATCTGCTCGTGGACGAAAACGTTTCGAACGAAAGGATCGATCACGACCTCGAGGCGTTCGGCATCGGCAGCGTTTCGGTGCAGGACATCCTGCCGACGCTGGAGGACGTATTCGTGCGGCTCACCGAGGTGCGCGCGTGAACGGATTTACGGCGATCTTTCGGAAAGAGCTGACGCAGATGATGCGCGACCGGATGACGCTCATGTTCGCGCTAGCCGTGCCGATCTTCGAGCTGATCCTCTTCGGCGTGATCGACATGAACGCGAAAAACATTCCGACGATCGTGTGGGACCAGAGCAAGACGCAGGAAAGCCGCCGGCTCGTCGAACAATTCGCGGCGACGTCGCTCTTGAAAGTGCAGGGCTACGTGACGTCGCGCGGGGAAATGCAGCAGGCGATCGTCGCGGGCCACGCACAAGTGGCGATCGAAATCCCGCCCGACTACGCGCGCAACCTCGCCGGCGGCCGCGACGCCGATGTCCTCGTCCTCATCGACGGCTCCGACTCCAGCGTCGCGTCGCAGGCATTGTCCGCTGCAAACGGAGTCGTATTGCAGAACTCGATTCGCGAAGTCCTGCAACGGACGCACGTGCAGCCGCGCATCGACGCGCATCCGGTGATGATGTTCAACCCCGACATGCGCAGCGCCAACCTGCTCATCCCCGGCCTCATCGCGATCCTGCTGACGTTCTCCGGAACCATCCTCTCCGCCTTCGCCATCGTCAAAGAACGCGAGCGCGGCACACTCGAACAGTTGATGGTCACCCCTGTCTCGCCGCTGGCGGTTGTGCTTGGAAAAATTCTCCCGTACATGGGCGTCGCCTACTCCACGCTCATCGTCGTGCTGTTACTGATGCGCTTCCTCTTCCAAGTCCCTTTTAACGGGAGCATAGTTTTGTTGTTAAGCCTCTCGTCTGTCTACCTGCTCGCGCTGTTGTCCTTTGGCCTGCTCATCTCCTCGCGAGCGCATTCGCAAATGGAAGCGATGCAAATGGCGATGGGGATTCTGTTGCCGTCGGTGCTTCTGTCCGGCTACATCTTTCCGATCGCATCGCTGCCCGCGCCGCTGCGCGTGATCTCGTACTTGCTGCCGGCGACGCACTTCATCAGGATCGCGCGAGGAATCGTGATTCGCGGAGCGGCGTTTTCGGACCTATGGGAGCCGGTCTTCGCGCTGCTCGTGATTTCAGCGGTGTTGATTTTGGCGTCGGCGAGAGCGTTCAAGAAGACAATGTCATAACTCATGTCGATGACTCTGACGTTCACAGCGGTATTCGAAGAGGCACCGGAAGGTGGTTATACGGCATTCGTCGAAGAGCTGCCTGGTGCGATTTCACAAGGCGAGACACTTGAAGAGGCGCGTGAGAATCTCAAGGACGCAATCGACCTCATTCTGGAGTGCAATCACGATTTCGCAACCCGCGATATCGATATAACTCGCGTCATTCGTGAGCCGATAGTCGTCAGCCGATAGATCCATTACGGTAGCGGTATTCCGAGCGCTCGTGGCGGCGCCGTGCTCAAGTCCTGACGCTTCATGGTCAACTGGTTTACTTGATGTCAGCTAGTTCACCAGTGACCTTCACAATACATAGCGCGAGAGATCTTCGTCTCTCACCACGTCGGCAAGAACACGCGAAACATATTCGGCATCGATGAGAACCGCTTGGCCGTCCATGTCAGACGCGTCGAACGACAGCTCGTCCAACAGTCGCTCGAGAATCGTGTGCAGCCTTCGTGCACCTATGTTCTCTGTCTTCTCGTTCACCAGCGCGGCGTAGCGCGCGATCTCGTGCACCGCATCATCTTTGAACGTCAGCGTCACACCTTCGGTTGCTAGCAACGCGGTGTACTGCGTCGTCAGTGCGTTCTTCGGTTCGCGCAGAATTCGTTCGAAGTCGCCTTCAGTGAGGGACTCGAGCTCAACTCTGATCGGGAAGCGGCCCTGGAGCTCGGGGATGAGATCCGATGGCTTGGAAACGTGGAACGCGCCGGCGGCGATGAAGAGGATATGGTCGGTCTTCACCATTCCGTACTTCGTATTGACGGTCGTGCCTTCGACGATCGGGAGGAGGTCGCGCTGGACGCCTTCGCGGCTGACGTCGGGGCCGTGGGATGCGTTTTGACGTCCGGCGATTTTGTCGATCTCGTCGAGGAACACGATGCCGCTTTGTTCGACGCGGTCGACCGCTTCGCGCGCGACGTTCTGCTGGTCGACGAGTTTCTCGGCTTCTTCCTGGATCAGGATCTCGCGCGCCTCGCCGATGCGCATCTTCTTTCGCTTCGATCGTCCGCCGAAGAGGCCGGGGAGCATGTCCTTCACGTTCACGCCCATCTCTTCGACGCCTTGCGGCGTGAAGATCTCGAACGACGGGAACTGCTGTTCCTTCACTTCGACTTCGATCTCGCGCTCGTCGAGTTTTCCTTCGTCGAGCCAGCGGCCGAGTTTCTCGCGCGTCTCGACGTTCGGCTCCTCGGACTCGGGCGCGTTGACGAACGCGGGTCGCGCGCGCGGCGGGCGGGAGTCGGGGAGGAGCAGATCGAGGATGCGCTCGCGCGTGTTGCGCTCCGCGGCATCGCGCACAGCACGGTTCTTTTCATCGCGCACGAGCTTCACGCCGATCTCGGTGAGGTCGCGGACGATCGACTCTACGTCGCGGCCGACATAGCCGACTTCCGTGAACTTCGACGCTTCGATCTTCATGAACGGAGAGCGCGTGAGCTTGGCGAGCCGCCGCGCGATCTCGGTTTTTCCGACGCCGGTCGGTCCGATCATGATGATGTTCTTCGGCGCGATCTCGTCGCGCATGTCGGCGGGGAGCTGCTGCCGGCGCCAGCGATTGCGCAGCGCGATGGCAACCGCGCGCTTCGCCGCGTTCTGGCCGACGATGTACCTGTCGAGCTCGCGCACGATTTCTTTCGGTGTCAGGCGCTCGGTATTGAGCGCGGTGTCGTCGACTGGTGCTGGGAGGTGGATGACCATTAGAGACTCTCGACCGTGATGTTGTCGTTTGTGTAGATGCAGATTTGCGACGCGATGCGCAGCGACTCTTCGGCGATCTGCGCCGCCGTCATCGGCGTATGTGCGATGAGCGCTCGCGCGGCGGCGAGCGCGAACGGGCCACCGGAGCCGATCGCGAGGATGCCGTCGTCGGGCTGGATGAGATCGCCGGTGCCGGAGATGAGATAGGCGCGCTCGCTGTTCGCGACGATGAGCATTGCCTGCAGCTGCCGCAGGTATTTATCCATCCGCCAGTCTTTCGCGAGCTCGACGACCGACCGCTCCATGTTGCCGCGATACTCCTCGAGCTTCGCCTCGAAGCGGGAGAAGAGCGCGAACGCGTCGGCGGCGGAGCCGGCGAAGCCGGCGAGGATTTTGTCGTGATAGAGGCGGCGCACTTTCGCCGCGCCGTGCTTCATGACCGTGTTGCCGACCGTGACCTGTCCGTCGCCGGCCAACGCGACTTGGCCGTCGCGCCGCACGCAGACGACCGTGGTTGCACGAATGATCGTGTCTTCCATAGTGCGGCGGATCGTATCAAAGCAAAGGAAAGTCGGCCGGTGGCGGCGCGGTGACGGTTCCGAGCGAAGCGTGTTCGAGCTGCCACGCGTGCAGCAGCATGCGCGGAGCGGAGATCGTCGAGCCGTATCGCCGATCGCCGACGACGGGACGCTCGATCGATTTCAGGTGGATGCGGATTTGATGCGTGCGGCCGGTACGAATCTCCGCTGAGATCAGCGTCGTCTCGCCGATGCGCCGCAGCGGACGAACGATCGTGTGCGCGTCCTTGCCGCCGATCGGCGACTCGATCGTCAGCACGTCGTGATCGATAGAGCCTTCGATCATCGCGAGATACGTCTTGTGCACTTCGCGCGACGCGAACAACTCCGACAATCGCGCCGCCGCCTGGCGCGTGCGCGCGAACACGACCACACCGCTGGTCTGCGTATCGATGCGATGCACGACGAAGATGTCGCGATACTTCACGCGCAGCAGTTCTTCGAGTGAGCGCTGCTTGCGATCGCGCATCGGCTGCGTCGCGAGTCCTGCGGGTTTGTTCACCGCGAGCCAGTCGCGTTCTTCGCGAAGGATCTCGATGTCCGGCACGTCCTCGACGATCGTGATGCGATCGCGCTCGCTCACCTCGCGCGACGCGACTCCGACGGGCCGATCGTTCACGAGCACGCGCCGCTGCGAGATCAACTCGCGCGCCTTGCGGCGGGAGATCTGCGGGTAACGCTGCGGGACGGCCTGATCGAGGCGCACGGAAACATGTTAACCAGCAAGCCGTACGCAACGTTGAAGAGTCATGAAGAAAACTGCAGTCGCGCTTCTATTCGTTCCGGTCCTGGCCTTCGCCGGCTCGAAGATCGTTCGCTATTCGATGGGCGGCGACATCCGCGTCTCGGACGCGCCGCACGGCGCGGTCTTGCGCACGATGGGCGGCGACATCCGCGTGAAGAACGCGAACGGAACCGTCACCGCGAAAACGATGGGCGGGGACATCAGCGTCGATCGCCTGCAGGGATCGCTCGATGCCGGCACGATGGGCGGCAACGTCGAAGTCGAAGTGCTCAACGCCGGAAACGGTCGCGACATCAAAATCTCGTCGATGGGCGGCAGGATTGAAGTCACGCTGCCGAAAGACTTCGCCGCCGACTTCCAGGTCGAGCTCGAACAGGACCGCGATGGCCGTCAGCACCGAATCGTGAGCGACTTCCCGCTGCAGTTCACGAAGTCGACGCGCCATCACTGGTTTCGCAAAGTCGAAGTACTCACGGGAACCGGGAAGAGCGGTTCCGGAGCCAATCACGTCCGTCTCTGGACGATCGGCTCCGACATCACGATTCGCGCGAGATGAAAGGGTGACGCGCCTTGCGGCGCGTCACTTCCGAACCATTCGCTCCGCTTTGGCGGGCGTTGCCGCCTCGCCGCCCTCGATCACGGTCAGCTCGGGGCCGCCGATGCCGAGGAACTTGCGGACTTTCTGCTCGATCTCGCCGGAGAGATCGCCGTTCTCCTTGATGAACAGCTTGGCGTTCTCGCGTCCCTGCCCGAGACGCACGTCGCCGTAGGAGAACCACGAGCCCGACTTCTCGATGATCTTGTTCTCGAGACCGATGTCGAGCAGCTCGCCGGTCTTGGAAATGCCTTCGCCGTAGCCAACGTCGAACTCCGCCTGACGGAACGGTGCGGCGACCTTGTTCTTGACGACCTTCACCTTCACGCGCGAGCCGACGACTTCTTCGCCTTCCTTGATCTGGCCGGTGCGGCGGATGTCGAGGCGCACCGACGAATAGAACTTCAGCGCGCGTCCGCCGGTGGTCGTCTCGGGGTTCCCGAACATCACTCCAATCTTCTCGCGAATTTGGTTGATGAAAACGAGACACGTTTTTGATTTAGAAACAACACCGGTTAATTTGCGCAATGCCTGTGACATTAATCGCGCTTGTAAACCCATCTGATGATCGCCCATCTCGCCCTCGAGCTCCGCGCGCGGCACGAGCGCGGCCACGGAGTCGATGACGATCACGTCGATCGCCGCCGAGCGCACCAGCACCTCGGCGATCTCCAGCGCCTGCTCGCCGGAGTCGGGCTGCGAGACGAGGAGGTTGTCGATGTCCACGCCCAGTTTTTTCGCGTACTCGGCATCGAGCGCGTGCTCGGCGTCGATGAACGCCGCCAGCCCGCCGGTCTTCTGGGCCTCGGCGATGATGTGCAGCGAGAGCGTCGTTTTACCGGACGATTCCGGTCCGAAGATCTCGACGATGCGGCCGCGCGGAACGCCGCCGATTCCGAGGGCGGCGTCGACGCCGATCGATCCGGTCGAGATCGAGCTGACGGCGGCGAACTCTTTCGCGCCGAGACGCATGATCGAGCCTTTGCCGAACTGGCGCTCGATCTGCGTGAGCGCAGTTTCAGCGGCTTTGAGTTTGTCGGTGGGGATGTTCATGAGCCTGCTCCTTCACATTTCGATTTCCCAGGAAGCACGTTCGCCGAGGAGAGGCGCGGCGGGAAAAAGGCGGTTCGGACGGACATTCGTGTGGTGAGGCGAGTGTAGACGGTGCGATCCCGACACGCAAGAAATCGCACATTTTCGTGCGAATTTTGCGTGCAAACTCTACAACGTGGAGAATGCCGCGATGCGTTCCCGCTCTACCCTGCTGTTCCTGCTGGTTTTGTTCGGCTGCGCCGCGGCGCCGGTCCCGCGCCCGTGGAAGCTGGAGCTCGTCACGTCGGGCGGGTTCACCGGGAAAGGAAGCGGAGCGATCACGATCGAATCGTCGGGCGCGATGCGGGTGACGACGCCGAACGGAAAGACGTGCACGCGGACGGCGACGGCGGATGAGCTGAAGCGCTACGAGTCGCTGCTCGCGGCGGCGCATCCGGAGAAGTGGAAACCGTCCTATGCGCCAGAGAATCGCTGCTGCGACCGGATCGAGTACGACCTCGCGCTGACGATCGCGGCGAAAAAGTACACGACTGAATGGATCAGCAGCCCGCTGCCGATGCCGAAGGATCTGACCGCGATCGGCGACGCGCTCGTCGCCACGATGCGGGAGCACGCGTGCACGCAGTGATGACGCAGCGTTTCCGCGTCGCGGCCCTCCTGTTCTGCTCCGGCTTTTGCGCGCTGATCTATCAGACGGTGTGGCTGCGCCAGTTCCGGCTGATCTTCGGCGCGTCGACGTACGCGACCGGCGCGGTGCTGGCGATCTTCATGGCCGGCCTCGGCATCGGCAGCGCTCTCCTCGGCAAGCGCGCCGACATGAAAGAACGGCCGCTCGCGTTCTATGCGAATCTCGAGTTGTTGATTGCGGGCGCGGCAGCGCTCTCGCCGCTGCTGCTGTTCGTCGCGGCGAAGATCTATTTCGCGAGCGGCGGATCGCCGCAGCTCGGAACCGCGGTCGCGACGCTGCTGCGACTCGTCCTGTCGATCATCGTCCTCGGACCGGCAACCGTATTGATGGGCGGCACGCTCCCCGCCGCCGCGCGCGCCGTCGAGACAAATGACGATGAAGGGCGACGCGCCGTCGCGCTGCTGTACGGCGTGAACACCCTCGGCGCCGTCGCCGGCACGCTGCTGTCGACGTTCTTTTTGCTGGAGACGTTCGGCAATCGGGAGACGCTGTTCATTGCGGTGCTGGTGAATGTGCTCGTGGGAATCGTTGCGAGAGAGATGGCGAGAAGTGGAGCGGCAGGCTCTCAGCCCGCCGAGGAGAACGAACGACGAGCTGAGAGCTCGCCGCTCCACATCTACGCCGCCTCGGCCGTTACCGGCTTCGCCTTTCTCCTCATGGAGCTGGTCTGGTATCGCATGCTCTCGCCCATTCTCGGCGGGACGACGTACATGTTCGGATTGATTCTCGCTGTGGCGCTCGCGGGGATCGGGTCGGGCGGTGTGGCGTACGCGTTTTTCCGGCGGCGCGCGGCGACGGCGCGCGCGTTCGCGATCACGAGCGCGCTCGAGGCGCTCGCGATCGCGGTGCCGTTCGCGCTCGGCGATCGCATCGCAATCCTCGCGAACGTCCTGCGCAACCTCGGGGTGACCGGATTCGGCGGCTACGTGTTCGCGTGGACGATCATCACGATGATCGTTGTGTTTCCCGCGGCATTCATCGCCGGCGTGCAGTTCCCGCTATTGATCGCGCTCCTCGGGCGCGGCCGCGAGCACGTTGGCCGCCAGATCGGCGCGACGTACGCGTGGAACACCGCGGGCGCGATCGCGGGATCGCTGGCCGGCGGGTTCGGTCTGATTCCTTTGCTGTCGGCGCCGGGTGTGTGGCGGCTGGTCATCGTGCTGTTGGCTGCACTGGCGATGGCCTTCGCGTGGCGCGTGGCGATCGTCGCCGTCGCGGCAGTCGCGTGCGTGTTCGCGACGGGACCGACGGCGGTATGGCGTCACAGCGGAATCGGTGTAGGACGTTCGGTGCAGCCGCGCGTGCGCAACCAGCTGTATTCGTGGATGACGCGCTCGCGCCGGCCGATCGTGTTCGATCGCGACGGGCGGGAGAGCAGCGTCGCGTTGATCGCCGACACGGATCTCGCGTTCATCGTCAACGGGAAAGCGGACGGCTCGGCAGTCGGCGACGCGGGAAACCAGGTCATGCTCGGCCTCGCTGCCGCCGCGCTGCATCCGAATCCGAAGTCCGCGCTGGTGATCGGGCTCGGCACCGGCAGCACCGCGGGATGGCTGGCAGCGATTCCGTCGATCGAGCGCGTCGACGTCGCGGAGATCGAGCCGGTCATTCTCGACGTGGCGCGTGCCTGCGAAGCAGTCAACGCCGGAGCAATGCACAATCCGAAGCTCCACATCGCGATCGCCGACGGACGCGAAATGCTGATGGCGTCGAGCCGGCGTTACGACGTGATCGCGTCGGAGCCGTCGAATCCGTATCGCGCCGGCATCGCCAGCCTCTTCACGCAGGATTTCTATGAAGCCGCGCGCAATCGACTGAATCGCGGCGGCTACTTCGTGCAATGGGTACAGATGTACGGGATCGACAGCGGAACGATGCAGACGATCTACGCGACGATCACCAGCGTGTTTCCGCACGTGCAGACGTGGCGGACGTCGGGCAACGATCTGATGCTGCTCGCGTCGGCCGAGCCGGTGGTGATCGACGCCGCGTCGCTGCGCGCGCGGCTGGCGAGCGAGCCGTATCGCACCGCGTATCAAAAAGCGTGGGAAGTCGATTCACCGGAAGGTTTTTTGTCGCGGCTCGTGGCGAATGAAACCTTCGCGCGCGCGGCCGCGGCGGAAACGAACGCGGTGAATACTGACGACCGCACGGTGATCGAATTCGGATTCGCGCGTAACGTGAACGACCTGTCGCTGGCGAACTATCTGGCGACGGTGTCGCGACAGTTGAACGTGAACCGTCCGCTGGCAATGCGAGGAGAGATCGGTCCGGCGCCGCCGCCGCTCGACGTTCGCATCCGCGAGGCGCTGCAGCTCGCCGAGCGCGGCGATGAAGAAGCGGTCGCGCGCGCCGAAGCAATCCGCCCGTATTTTCCGGCACACGCGGACGCGATCATCGGCGAGCTGCGATTTTTCGAAGGACGCGCGGACGAGGCAGCGAGTTACATCGCGCGCGCGTTCGACACGTGGCATCACCAGCCGTGGGGACAGCCGGAAGTTCTCGGCACGACGATCGAGCGTGCAATCGAGATCGCGCGCACGAATCCCGATCGCGCACATCTCTTTTATCAGGCGCTATCGACTCCGTTTTCCGCGAAGCTGTACGAAGACCTGCGCCGCGCCGCACTGATCCAGCTCGCAACGGTATTTGACGGCTGCGGCAGTACGACGATCGCCGCGCTGCGCGCTGTCGAGCCGCATCCGTACTGGACGCGCGATCACCTGCGCATCCGCGCGACGTGCTACGAGCGCGCGGGCCTGACCGCACTCGCGGAACGCGCCTGGGACGACCTCGAACGCTATCGCGCGTCGGAGTTGCAGCCGCTGATCACGCCGCGATCGCCCCCAGCGCAGCGCGGATCTTTCTCAGGTCATTGACGAAGCGCTCGCGCTCGATGCGTCGCATCTCATCGCTCGGCGCGCGGAGGATCGACGACGGGTGCACGGTCGCCGTCACGTACTCCGCGAGCTCCGACTGCACGAACTCGCCGCGTTGCACGGAGACGCGAAACTTCGGGCTGATGACGGCCTGCGCGGCGGTGGAGCCGAGGCAGATGATCGCGCGCGGCTGGATCACGGTGATCTCGGCCTGCAGCCACGGACGGCACGCGGTGATCTCGACGCCGTTCGGCTTCTTGTGAATGCGCCGCTTGCCGCGCGGCTCCCACTTGAAATGCTTCACGACGTTCGTGACGTAGACCTTCGCGCGATCGATGCCTGCTTCTTCGAGCGACTTGTCGAGAAGCGCGCCGGCGGGGCCGACGAACGGGCGTCCGGCGAGATCTTCTTTGTCGCCGGGCTGCTCACCGATGAACATGATGAGCGACGACGGCTTCCCTTCACCGAACACCGTCTGCGTTCCTGTCTTCCAGAGATCGCACGCTTTGCATTCCGCGGCGACGTCGCGAAGTTTGTCGATCGTCGGACGCGGCGGAATCAGCGGCGCGGCAGTTTCGACCTGCATCGCGTTGCGGAGAATCACGTTTTGGGCCAGAAGGCGTCAGTGCAGGCCGATGCTCGAGCCGACCCACGTGAACTGCTTGTTGAAGTCGACGCCGAGCATTTTCCCGCGCGAGAGGCGCACGAGATTCTGCGAGAGGATCGGCTTCGCCTCGTCGTCGGGACGCAAAAGCATCATTCGAATCTCGATCTTCACTCCGCCACCGTCGGCAGCTTGCAGAGCGGGCTCGTATTCGATTTTTTCCTGGAGACACCACGCGTGACGATCGGCCTCGGGGATCGCGTCGACGTCGGCGCGCGTCGGCTCGACGTTCACTCCGCCGCCGGCGAATGAGAAGAGCGGCTTGAGCACGTAGCGCGAGAGATCGTCGGGAATCGCGTCGAGATCGGAGAGGAACGTCGCGCGCGGCACGGACTCGTGCCGCAGGAACGGCAGCGAGTATTTCGACCACACCCAGTACCAGTTCGGATGCGGCGCCCATTCGACGTCCAATTCGTCTCGATAATCGAACGGCAGCTGCACGCCCTTGTTGATCAGCTCATCGAACACGACGCGGTTGTAGATGCGCTTCACGCGCGTGTTGCCGCGAAAGAGTTGATTGCCGCGCTTCGTGAGCGTCGTCGGATCGACGGCGTCGACGTCGAACAGTAGCTTTGTCGCTGCGAAGTCGACGTACGTCTTCTGCTTTTGCGGATCGAGATCCATGAGGATCACTTCCGCCGGATCGTGATCGCCGGCGATCGTGCGCCGCGTGAGCTCGAGGAACGACGCGCGGTCGTGGCCGGAGAACCAGCACGACCATTCGCGATTTAATCCATCGAGCTTTGCCAATGAATCGACCCACGAGTCGCGCTGCAGGATTTGAAACGACGTGAGCGACGGAAACCCCTGCAGCTCGATGAGCTTCGGCACGAGCGCGTCGCCGTCGCGCACGACCGCGAAGTCGACCTGCGCGAAATTCGGCAGCGCGTCCATCCCCGGCGTGTTCCAGCGCTCGGGAACCGCGGCTTTCATCTTCGCGATCAGTTCGGGATTCGAAAGCTGCTCGACGATCGCCTGTGCGCCTTCGGTCGCGCGCCGCAGGAAATCGTCGGAGAGAAACAGCGGCGTCTCCGCGAGGCGAAAGTCGATCTTCGTCTGCGCGCGGCGCTGCAGATCGGTTTTGTAGTCTTCGTAGAGTTGTGGAGTGAATTGCGAGTTGAACAGCGAGCGGTAATGCGCGTCCACTATTTCTTCTTCAACTCGTTCAGCACCAGCTTCGCCACCGCCTTGAGCGTGTCGAACACTCCGGTGCCGTTCATCGCCACCGCTTCGAACGTCGGCTCGCCTTTGAAGTTGAGCTGGCGGTACATCTCATCGGGTGGCAGTGCCGTCGGAAGATCACGCTTGTTGAATTGCAAGACGTACGGAATCGCCTTCAGCTCGTAGCCCTGCTCCTTGAGGTTCTTGTCGAGGTTCTGCATCGACTCGACGTTCGCTTCCATGCGCATTTCCTGCGAGTCGGCGACGAACACGACTCCGTCGACGCCTTTCAGGATCAGCTTGCGAGACGCGTCATAGAAGACCTGACCGGGAACGGTGTAAAGGTGAAAGCGCGTCTTGAAACCGCGGACCGTGCCGAGGTCGAGGGGAAGGAAGTCGAAGAAGAGAGTGCGATCGGTTTCGGTCGCAAGCGAGATCAGTTTGCCCTTCGCCTGCGGATTGGTTTTGTCGTAGATCCACTGCAGGTTTGTCGTCTTGCCGCACAGACCCGGACCGTAATAGACGATCTTGCAATTGATCTCGCGCGCGGCGTAATTGATGAACGTCATTGGCGCTATTCGCTGAACAGGCTGTCGATATCCTCGTCCGTGATCTCAGCGAACGGCGAGTCGAAGCGGTTGTGCAGATTGCCGCGGTCGGCTTCCGCTTTCTTGAGCAATTGTTCGAACGTCCGCTCCAACTCCTGCGACGCTTTCTTCACGCGGAGGCGGACGAGACCGAGAGATGACTTCTCGTCGAAGATCACGACGAGAATGACGCGCTGGGCGACGAGCGAGATGTGGATGTTGTCGCGCTCGCCCTCGTGAAAGAGGATGGAGAATTCCTTCTCACCGATCAGCTTCGCCAGGCCGTCGGTCGCGGCGACGTTGCCGGCGGTCAGCGAAGCGAGCGATGTCGCGTCGACGCCGCGCATGTCACCCTGCGCGGCGATCTGCTGGCCGTTTTTATCGACCAGGAAGACGATTTTCGAGTTGGAGTCGACCTGCAGACGATGGAGGCAATCGTTGATCTGCTGGTACTCCTCCTCGTACATCACGAGATCAGGAGCGGCCATTCATTCACCAGTTTCTACCCGAAGGACGGGACGGAAATGTATAGCACATCGTGAGTTGCACCGCCTAGATTTCTCTTCGCCCTTCGAGCGCTTTCGACATCGTGACCTGGTCGGCATATTCGAGGTCGCCGCCGACCGGAAGTCCGAACGCGAGCCGCGTCGTGCGCACGCTGAGCGGCTTCAACTGCTGCGCGATGTAGAGCGCGGTCGCTTCGCCTTCGACGTTCGGGTTCGTGGCGATGATGACTTCATGCACGTTGCTGTTCTGCACGCGCCGCACGAGTCCCGCGACGTCGATGTCCTGCGGTCCGATTCCTTTCAGCGGCGAGAGCGCGCCTAACAGGACGTGATACTGCCCTTTGAAGTCGCGGGTCTGTTCGATCGTCTGGATGTTGAAGGCTTCTTCGACGACGCAGAGCAGCGATGGATCGCGGCGCGGATCGGAACAGAGCGCGCACGGCTCGACGTCCGTCATGTTGTTGCAGATCGAGCAGCGGAAGATTTTCGATTTGACGTCGAGGATCGCGGCGGCAAGCGCCTCCGCTTCGACGGTCGGGCGTTTGAGGATGTGATACGCGAGCCGCGCCGCCGATTTGCCGCCGACGCCGGGGAGCTTGGTGAGCTCGTTGATCAAATTCGCGAGCGGCGGCGCGGTCATAGATTTAGGGTCGCCTGAACGACGACGTCAAAAACCGGGAATCTTCATCCCGCCGGTCATCGCGCCGAGGGAAGAGTTCATCTCCTCGTCGACCTTGCGCGCGGCTTCGTTGACCGCGGCCTTGACGAGGTCCTGCAGCATCTCGACGTCGTTCGGATCGACGGCTTCTTTGTCGATGGTGATGGCGAGCAGCTCTTTGTTGCCCGACATCTCCGCCTTCACCATTCCGCCGCCGGCTGTGCCTTCGACGCGGATGTTCGACATCTGGTTCTGCATCTGCTCCTGCATCTGCTGCGCTTGTTTCATCAGTTGTTTGATGTTCATCGTTTCTCCTTCATCAACTCGCCGCCGAGGTGCTTCTGGAATGCGCGGACGACAGGATCGTCGCGCAGCGGCGAGGGCTTGTCTTCGGCGCGACGCGCGTTCGGTTTCTCCGTCGCCGTCTCGATCGCGACATCCATGCGCGTGCCGTACACCTCCGACGCCAACTGTTCGAGCGACGCGCGCTCATCGATGAGCGGCTGCGCGAGGTCGCGATCGTCGAACGTCCAGATGATGCGGTTCCCTTCTTTCGCGAACGACTTTGCGGCCGCGGCGTAACCGGCGAGCATGGGACGTGTTTTCTGGAGACGCGTGAGAAAGTCGTCCGGGTTTTGTTCCGGTGGAGCGGCGGCCGCTTCGGCCGCCGGAGCTTTGCGCGTTTGCCTCGTTGCCGGTTCCGGCGCCCGAGGCGGGCGCCGCTCCACGGGTTCGGATCCACTCAGCGCTTCTTCCACCGCGCGCAAGCGCGGGAACGTCGCGGCTTTCAGCAACGCGATCTCCACTGCCAGCCGCTGATGCTCCGCCTTGTTCACCGTCTCGTCGTCGCGCAGCAGCAGGTTCGCGATGCGCAGCAGTTCCGTGTACGAGAGCGTCTTCGCCACGGAATGCAATGTCGCGAGATCTTCAGGCGAAGCCGCGAGCATGGCCTCGTTCGCGCCGCCCGCGAGCAACAGCAAGTTGCGCACGAAGTTGAGCAGATCGCGATAGAGCATCTTGAAATCGCGGCCGCCGTCGGAGGCGTCCTGCAAGGCTTCGAGAATCGCGGCGTGATCGCCATCGGCGATGTGCGTCACGATGCGCGCGAAGAAGTTCGTGTCCGAGAGTCCGAGAATCGTTGCCACGTCTTCTGCGCTGACGGTGCGTCCGCTGAAGGCGATGATCTGATCGAGGAGCGACAGCGAGTCGCGCACGCTTCCTTCGCCGCGCCGCGCGACGATCTCCAGCGCCGTGCGGTCCGCCTCGATGCCTTCGGCTTTGCAAATCTGCGCGAGCCGGGCGATGAGATCGGGCAGCGTGATCTTGCGCAGAATGTTCTTCTGCACGCGCGAGATGATCGTCTGCGGAACCTTCTGCATCTCCGTCGTCGCGAACATGAAGATCACGTGCGGCGGCGGTTCTTCGATCAGCTTGAGGAGAGCGTTCCACGCCGGCGCGCTGAGCATGTGCGCTTCGTCGACAATGAAGATGCGGTAGCGGTCGCGCGCGGGCTGAAACTGTGTGACGTCGCGCAGCTCGCGGATGTTGTCGACGCCGGTGTACGTCGCGGCGTCGATCTCGCGCACGTCGAGATCGATGCCTTCGGTGATCTCACGACAGATGGTGCAGGTGTTGTCCGGCTCCGCGGCGGGACCGTGCTCGCAATTGAGCGCCTTCGCGAGAATGCGCGCGACCGTCGTCTTGCCGACGCCGCGCACTCCGGAAAAGAGATAGGCGTGATGGATGCGACCGTCTTTGATCGCGTTCTGCAGCGTGCGGACGACCGTTTCCTGTCCGACGATATCTTTGAAGGTTTGCGGCCGGTACTTGCGCGCGAGCGCCTGATAGGACATGAGGGCGTGAGTATAGATGGATGCCGGCTCGGAAGAGCCCAGGCCGGACTTTGTCACGCAGGTGAAGCACCTTATCGCTGCTTCCTTCCGGACCTGACGAGGTTCGGTGCGCCTGCTGCAAAGGACCCGGGCTCCTCCCAGCCGGCATGACCGGCTACGTTGAGTTGCGAATCGTTCGGTCAATGAATCAAGCGTGTGGAGGGCTGGGCCAACCAACGCTCCGGGCCCTGCCCGGTGGCGGAGAGAGTGGGATTCGAACCCACGGTACGCTGTTAACGTACACACGCTTTCCAAGCGTGCGCCTTAAGCCACTCGGCCATCTCTCCGTGGATCGTTCGTGTCAATGAAACTTTTCGCGAAACGCACGCCTGGTTCGTAGGCGTTCAAGAGGGCTGGGCCAACATGCGCACCCGGCCGTGCCGGGTGGCGGAGAGGGGGGGATTCGAACCCCCGATACCCGTAAAGGTATAACGGTTTTCGAGACCGCCGCGTTCAACCACTCTGCCACCTCTCCGTTTTGTCGCGCTGGCGCAGTTGGCGAAAGAAATCCTGGAGCAATTGCCGCGCGCGCTCTTCCATCAATCCCGTCTCGACGACGAGGCGATGATTGAGACGCGCGTCCTGCACGAGATTGCCGAGGGAGCCGCAGAAGCCGGCCTTCGGATCGTGGGTGGCGAAGATCAACTTCTCGATGCGCGCGTTCACGAGCGCGCCCGCGCACATCGCGCACGGCTCGAGCGTCACGACCATCGTCGTTCCTTCGAGCCGCCAGTCGCCGATCGTTTGTGCCGCCTCGCGAATCGCGTAGAGCTCGGCGTGTCCGAGCGGATCACCGGACTCGCGGCGATTGCGGCCGCGGCCGATGATCGCGCCGTTGCGGTCGACGACGACCGCGCCGACGGGGATCTCGCCTTCCGCGCCCGACTCTTCGGCGAGCGCGAGGGCTTCAGCCATTGATTCAGACTGCCACTGCGCCTGATTCATCTGTCAAAGAGTACGACGGCGGGCTGCAATGCCCGCCGCGAGATTGGAAAACGGATTTGGTGCACCCAAGAGGACTCGAACCTCTAACCTTCTGATCCGTAGTCAGATGCTCTATCCAATTGAGCTATGGGTGCGAGCACGGAACGCTAACCGCCTCTGGCAGTGGATCATTCCGGCCGGCAACGCCTGCGAATGAAGCCATGTCTGCGCGAGACGGCCGGGCATTCTAGTGCCGGCGCATCCTTCGTCGCAAGCATTGCGGCATGCCGATTGCCGGATGTATCCTTGTGACTCCTGGGAGCTGTCAGCACGCTTTCACGGCCTCTACGGTTGGCTACTGCCTGATCCACCCTTCCCCAGCCAACCGTGGAGGCGTGATTTGTTGATGCGCAAAGAAGACTTCTACGCGCGCACGATGCACACGCCCGATGATGCGGAGCGTGCGGAGATGCGCGCGATGCTGCGCGAGCTGTCGCAGAAACTTCTTCCGCTCCATCGCGCGCTCATCGAATCCGCGCGTGCCGACTACGCATCCATGGTCGCTCCCGTCAACGGCCCGAACCACTTGCTCCAACTGCTGAACGAAGATCCGCACTTCGCGTGGCTGAAGCCCGTCACGTCGCTGATCGTCGACATCGATGAGATGGCGCGCGTCGATTTCACTCCCGCGGACTTCGACGCGATCACCGGTCGCGTCGAGCAGTACTTCGGCACCGCACCGGACTTGGCCTTCGCCGGGCATTACGTTCCGGTGTTGCAGCGGGACGTCGAGGTGGCCATCGCGCATGCTGCATTGCGGCAGATCCTGAGCCGCCGCCGGAAGTAAAGGAACTTTTCCGCACCAATTGCAGTAAAGTTAGGCCTCACAAGGTCCGCCAATGGATTTCTACACGTTCGACGACGAGTACGTGCGCCGTCTGCTCGAGAGAGACTCGGAAACGTGCGCCCATTTCTATTCGTACTTCGGCGAGCTTCTGCTGATCAAGCTGCGCAAGCGGCTCGACACGATGCAGGCGATCGATGACGTGCGACAGGAAGTCTTCCTGCGCACGCTCGACAAGCTGGCAGAGGTGAAGGACGGCCGCAAGTTCGGCTCGTTCGTCAACTCGATCTGCAATTACGTGCTGATGGAGTGGTATCGGATCGAGACCAAGTCGGATCAATTTGCGCGCGTGTCTTTCGACGAGGCCACGACCAGAACGACGGAAGAAGAGTTGCTGAGCGAGGAGACGACTCGGACGGTCCGGCGCACACTCGCACAACTGGAACCGCGCGACCGCGAAATTCTGTGCGCGCTGTTTCTCGAGGAAGTCGCCAAAAACGAGGTCTGCCGGAAGTTCGGCGTCGACCGGAAGTATCTCCGCGTGCTCGTATATCGGGCGAAGGAACACTTCCGCTCCCACTTCCCGCCGGACGCTCGATGAAACGTTTTCGTGATGAGCGTCACTATCTGCTTAGAGGGAAGCAATGAATCATTCGGAAGCAAAAGAAAGCCAGGCCGTCGAGCGCTACACACTCGATGAGATGTGGCAGGAAGAGCGCGACGCGTTCGAAGAACATTACTTCGATTGCCGCGTCTGCTCCGAAGGCGTACGCGACAGCGCGCGAATGATGGCGGCAGGCCGCCGCGTCGCGCGCGAGACGGTGACCACGACGAATGTCGTAAGGATGCCGCTGCGATGGAAAGCCTGGATCCCGGCCGCGGCCGCGGCGGTGTTGTTGATGGTGAATGGGATCCTGATGATGATGCGGCCGGTCGCACCGGTCGTCGTGTCAAATCCAGCGCCGGTCATGCAGCTCGCGGAGTTTTCCGACGCCATTCCGACTGGTGCCTCACGGGGTGGCACACCGATCACACTCCCGGCAGGGAAGCCGCTCGCGCTCCCTGTCGATCTCGCACCGGAGTTCTCCAGCTACGAAATCCTGCTTCGCAACTCCGCCGGACGCGCTATCGAGAGCCTTACGGTGAGCGCAGAGCAGGCGAAAAATCAAAGAGATCAAATCACTTTGCTGCCTGGCTCGTTGCCGGCGGGCAGCTATGTCCTGGTGATCGAAGGTGTGAAGGATGGCAACCGCACCAAGATCACCACGCAACCACTAACAGTCCGATAAGCAGAGAGAAACCATAAGGAGGTAGCCATGCTTGGATATAACTTCCACGCCAACGCCCTGGGTCTCGGCGGCGTGCTGAGGTCCGGCGGAGTCAAGACCACCCTTCCCAGCCTCGCGTCGGTCGTGCTGGCACCGGCTGGAGGCAACGGTTCGGCGGTCGTCGAAAACTACAACGCGAACGGAATCTCGTTCACCCGTGCGGAGAGCCGCGTTTTCGGTTCCGAGGTGAGCGATACGATCTTCACAACGCACTCCGACGTCTACATTACCAACCTCACGATTTTCGATCGACTGAGGATCGCTCTCATGAGCGCGACGCTCTCATCGACACGCGACGTGAATCTCCCCGATTCGGCGTTCGAAATCAGCCTCGTGTATCGCGGCATCTCGATCGACGGCGCGGAAATCATCCCGATGCTCGACGGAAACCTGGCTGGCGCGCCGATGTTTCGCGATGTTCAGGCGACTTTGAACGGAGACGTGAACAACTACGCCGCGCGGTTCGGTCTTACGCCTACAGCATTGCTCGATGTGATCGAGAATCCGAGCCCGCGGGAGCCGATCAGCGGCGCGCTGGTGAAGGAGCTCGTCGTTCCGAACGGCGTTGCGCTTACCCATTCCGGCCACGCGATCGACGTGCCGGGCGTCGGTCGAGCGCATTTCGGCGAATTCCTGTTCAAACCCGGACAGCGTCAGGTGAGCCTGCTGCGCATCAAGATCGGCAGTGGTCCGCCTGCCGGCGATACGGACGGACGCAATTTCTCGGTGATGAGCATCGGTGGCGGCGACAGCGGAGATCTCACGGGAGGATACCTTGAGGGAAATGGCAGCCCTCCTACGGGCGGCGGCTAGACCCGCGACGGTGTCGCTGCTGGCGCTCCTGCTCCTCGGAGCGCCGGCGGCGGCACCAAAAACGGCCGAAGAAGCGGCGCGCGATGCGCGCCAGGCCTTGATCCGCTCACAGTTGGACGAAGCGCAGCGCATCATCGATGATGCGCTGCCTCGCTTTAGTGCCCGCAACGACGAGACGATCTGGGCGTTGCGCGTGATGCGCGCGGAGCTACTGCACACGCGTGGCGATCAAGAGGGCGTGCGGAAGGTGCTGAGGCAGGAATTGCCGCCGGCGTTGCGTACCAGCGAGCCGGCCGTCAGGCGTTTGTGGGTCCTGGGAAACGCTGCGATTCAGTCGGGCGATGCCAAGGAAGCGAAACGGCGCCTGCAACAGGCACGTGAGATAGCCGAAGCACACCAGCGGCAGATGCTCCCCGAGGTCTACACGGCGATGACGATCAGCGCTTCCGATCTGAAGGAAGCGGAGGAATACGCTGACAAAGCCGTCGTCGCGGCACGTGCATACGGAAAGCAACGCGTCGAGCCGCGGGTACTGGCCGCGTTGCAGTATCAATACACCAAGGCGCAGCGCTACTCCGATGCCATCCCCGTGGGCGAAAAAGCGCTCGCCGCAGCGCAGTCGCTGAAAAATGACAGTCTTGTCCAATCCATCTTGGGCAATCTCGGATGGTCCTACACCGAAGTGGGCGACTACGAGACGGCCGCAGAATACTTCACCCTCGGCGACGCGACGGCAGCGCGGATAGGGCAAGCGTTGCGCGTGCCGTGGCTGAATCAGCTCGGAAATTTGCGCGGGCAGAAACACGACTGGACCGGCGCAGAGAAGTACTTTCTCGAAGCCCTGCAGATCGCGCGTCGCGAGCAACACCCGCAACTCGGATTCATCCTTGCCAATCTGGCGGCGGTCACTTTGGAGTCCGGACACATCGACGCGGCCCGTCGCTACAACGACGAAGCGCTGGCAGTGAAGCGCGCGGCGGGTGATAAAGAATCAGAACGGCGGTCGCTCATCATCGCCGCTCGCATCGCGTCGGCATCCGGCGACGCCCCGAAAGCGATCGCGATTCTGAATCGTGTGATCGAAGGTGCCGTGCAGACGACCACGCGGTGGGAAGCACGCGGCAACCTCGCCGAGGTATTCGCGAGAGCGAATCGCGTCGCCGATGCCGACGAGCAGTTTCGCCTGGCGATCAATACGGTGCGTGAAACACGCCGCACGATCGAGGACGCCGAGCTGCGGCTCAGCTTCTTCAATGTCACCGCGGACATCTTCAACGCGTACATCGATTTTCTCGTGCAGCAACAGCGCATCGTCGCTGCCCTCGAGACGACGGAAGCCCTACGCGTCGATGCTCTCGACGACGCGTTGAAGGCGCGCTCGTTGCCGCGCATCGGCGATCTGCGCGATGGCGCGATCCAGCAAAACGCGACCATTCTCTCGTACTGGCTCGGCCCGCATTCTTCGTACGTCTGGAGCATCACGCCGACGGAAATTCGCGCAAAACGACTCGCGCCGGATGCGCAGATTGCTGACGCCGTCGAAGCGTATCGGAACGATCTCAAAGGTCAACGCGGATCGCTCGAAAGGAGCGGCCAGGCCGGGCGGCGGCTTTACACGATGCTCGTTCCCGCGTCGCGCACGCAGCAGCGCGATCAACGAGTCATCATCATCGCCGATGGCGCGCTCCACGCGCTGAATTTCGAGACGCTCGTGGTGCCGGCACCCACCCCTCACTATTGGATCGAGGACGCGTTGATCACCGAGGCCAGCTCGGTGCGCGTGCTCACGCGGCGTCATCCACTGCACGCCGGTCCTCGCAAGATGTTGTTGGTCGGCAACCCGCCGTCTCCTGATCCAGCGTATCCATCATTGCCTCGCGCGAACGAGGAGATGAGCCAGATCAAGCGGCACTTCGCATCGTCGGAGCGCAAGGTCCTCGATGGACCGGCAGCGACGCCAAGCGCGTACCGTGGCGCGTCGCCAGGGACGTTCGATTTCGTGCACTTCGTCGCGCACGGCGTGGCCTTCCGCACACGCCCGCTCGAATCGGCGGTGATCCTTGGCCGTGATTCCGCGAACCAGTACAAATTGCTTGCGCGCGACGTCGTGCAGCAGCGGCTCTCGGCACGGCTCGTCACCATCTCGAGCTGCCACGGAGCGGGAACACGCACGTACACGGGCGAGGGACTCGTCGGCCTGGCGTGGGCTTTCCTACACGCCGGCGCCGCGAATGTGATCGCCGCGCTTTGGGACGTGAACGACAGTGCGACGCCGATGCTCATGGATCGCTTTTACGCACAAACCGTCACCGGGGTCGATCCCGCGGCGGCTTTGCGTAAGGCGAAGCTGTCGTTGGTTCGTTCGAACAGCGTTTATAGCAATGCCCGCTACTGGGCACCCTTCGTCTTCTATTCGGGATGATTTGAATTGGCGTCCCCGGCAGGAATCGAACCTGCGACCCACAGCTTAGAAGGCTGTTGCTCTATCCGACTGAGCTACGGGGACGAGCGCGGCTGGCGCCGCGGATTGAGGATTGAGGATGAAGGATTGAGGAAGAGTTCACGGAGCACATGTTCGTGCGCTTCCTCAATCCTCAATCCTTCACCCTCAATTCGCGGCCCGCGAGGGCCGCGCCGTTGGTCGGGGCGAGAGGATTCGAACCTCCGACCCCCTGCTCCCAAAGCAGGTGCGCTACCAGACTGCGCTACACCCCGACAGTTGCGGCCGTTTTCCAACAGGTGCTACGGGCGGACCATTCCGATCAGACGGCGTGCGCCGTCGGGCGTTGGGTGGTCTTCGGCGGCAGCGCCTCCATCCACCTCTTCCCTTCGGGCTTCTCCAGGAGGAACTCGAACATCGTGCCGTGGGAGCGAAGACGCAGAACGGTGAGGTTGTCGGGGATGTTCTTGCCGGTCGAGAGCTCGTCGTCGTACTCGATCTCGTCGATGCGGTTGAGGTCGAACGAGGCCTCGAGATCGGGATTCTCGTAGTACAGCGAATCCGCGCCGAGCGCCAGCGCGACCGGCATTCTCTCGACTCCTTCGACGTATTCGGCGCGGCTCACCAGCTTCGAGCCCGCCTGCCGCTTCGTCATCATCGCGCCGAGCAAGTCTTTCTGACGGACTTTCAGAAAGAGCACCACCATGACAACCAGGACGACGACACCAACGAGAGTGATGGTCCCAACATCCGGCATACTCATCTCCTCATTCGCGATTGTGTGTGCGTGCGCGTGCGTCGCGATTAATTTACGCCTTTTATTGCGAACAAACCAGCGCGACGAGCGGCCGCATCACCGTAAAATGTCCGGAATGGGTCCTCCGAGGCGGAAAACGCGCAGCGAGCATTCCTCCGGCGGTGCCGTGATCGCCGTCCGCGACGGCCTTCCTCACGTCGCGCTCATCGCCACGCGCAATCGCACGCGCTGGGGTTTGCCGAAAGGCGCGGTCGGCGAGGGCGAGACCTCGGAAGCGGCCGCGCTGCGCGAAGTGCGTGAAGAGACCGGCATCGAAGCGAAGATCGTCAAGCCGCTCGACACCATCGAGTACTTTTTCCGGGCGGGCGACACGCTGATTCAGAAGCGCGTCGACTTCTATCTGATGGAGTACGTCGCCGGCGAGCTCCAGCCGCAGCTCAGCGAAGTCGACGACGTGGAGTGGGTCGAGCTGAGCGCGGCGCTGCGGCGCGCGAGCTTCGACTCCGAGCGGAAGCTGCTGGAGATGGCGTCGCACGACGCGGCGGTCGTTTCGCCGTCGTCGTCTTCTTCGTCTTAGTCAATCTCGACGCGAGTGTCGGCGGTTTGCGCGACGCCGCTTTTCGATTGCTGATCCAGACGTTCTCCGGTCCGACTTCTTCCACCAGGAGATTCGATACGACGGAGCGCGGCGCGACTTCCGTCACGTCGACTTTGTCGTTCGCGTACGCGTCGCGATGTTTGAGCAGCAGCCACTCGTTGTCTTTTCCCGTCGAGCGTCCCTTGATCTTCACCAGCGCCCATTCGCCGAACATTTTTTTTCCGTACAGGCGAAACGTGAGCTTGCCGCCTGCGAGCGCTTTCACCGGATCGTCGCCCGGCTCGATGAGCTCCCACGTGCCCTGGTCCCAGATGATGACGTTGCCTGCGCCGTAGTTGTCGGCCGGGATCACGCCTTCGAACGACGCGTAGTCGTACGGATGATCCTCGGTCATCATCGCCAGTCGCTTGATCGACGGGTCGTAGGACGGACCTTTCGGCACGGCCCACGACTTCAGGACGCCTTCCATCTCCAGGCGGAAGTCGTAGTGCAGTCGCGTCGCGTCATGTTTTTGAATGACGAAGAGCGGCAGCTTTGTTTTCTTTTTCGTCTTTGCGCCCGACGGTTCCGGCGTATCGCCGAAGTCGCGCATTTGTTTGTACTTTTTCAGGAGGTCGGGCATGGCGAATCCTCGTGCACGCGGTGTTCCATGCGTAAGTGGCAGTCTTCCGTGTGAGTTAGATTACCATCGGCGTCGATTTTGCAACCAGGGCCGCGGGTAGCGATGTCTCCATCCATCAGGCGAATGCTTTGGGGCGCTTTTGCAGGCCTTGCGTTGCTCACGGCAGCGGGCGTGGCTTTCACGATCGCCGTGCTGCGGATGGAGCAGCGGCAGGAGACCACGGTCGTGCAAAAGCAGCGTCCCTTGATCGACGCCGTGCGCGACATGGACGACGCGATCAATGGGATGGTGGCAGCGGCGCGCGGATACATCATCTCCGGTCAAACTTCCTTTACTCAGCAGTACGGTGATGCGCTCAAGGACTTCAATAAGGCGAAGGAACGGGCATCTGCTCAAACGGACGAGCCCCGGGATCTCCAGCAGCTCCACGAATTCGTGCAGCACTATGAAGAAGTCAAGAAGCTCACGGACCGGCAAATCGACCAGTTCGACGCCGAGAAGAAAACGACGGACGCCGCAGTGGAGACCATGAAGAGCACCGCCGCGTTTCAACGCGGTGCGCCCGATTACGCCGGGATCATCACGGATCGCGTCCGCAGCGAACAGAGGGAAACCGCCGATCGCATCGACAACATCCGCCAATGGCTGATGATGGCCGTCGTCTTCTTCGGCATCGGCATGATCGTCGCCGGCGGTCTTGCGACTTGGCGCGTTGAACAAATTCTGCGCGACTCGATGTCGCGTCAGGGAAAACGCACCGAGGCGATCGTCGGCGGAATGTCGGACGGCGTCATGCTCGTCGACGGCGAAGGGCGCACCGTCTACGTCAACCCCGCCGCGCAGCGGCTCCTCGGCAAGTCCACGATCGGCGTTCCGATCTTCCGTCACTCCGATATTTACAACTTCCGCGACGCGCACGGGCGGCTGCTCGATCCGGGCGAACTGCCGGCCGCGCAGGCGCTGTCGACGGGACGCGCCGTTCGCGAAATGACAGTCGTCATCGGACGCGACGATGCGCGCGTCAGCGTCTCGATGAGCGCGACGCCGCTGCAGGAAGACGGAAAGATCACCGGCGTGCTGGTGATGTTCCGCGACATCACCGAGCGCCGCGCGCTCGAAGAGCAGATGCAACTGCAGGCCGAGCGCGCGCAGATCATCGCCGACGCCGGCGCATTCTTCTCCTCGAACATCGATCCCGCCTGGGTCACGCAGGCGATCGCCGAGCGCGTCGCCGAAGTGCTCGGCGACTGGGCTGCCGTCATTTTGAAAGAGCCGGACGCGAAAGAGCTGCGCGTCGCCGCGATCTATCACCGCGACATCGCCTCCCTCGGCATGGCGTGGTCCTACATCTATCGCCAGCCGCTCATCGTCGGCGAGGGTTTGATCGGACAGGTCATCGCCACCAACTATCCGTCGCTCACCACCAACGTGCGGCCGTCGGGCGACGACACGAATCCGGGCAGCATGTATCACTCGGCTCCGATGAAGCTCGCGTCGCTGCTCATCCTTCCGCTGCGCACGCGGCGCGAGATGATCGGCGCGCTGGTGATCGCCGCAAACGATCCCGACCGCGCGATGACGGACGACAAGCTGCCGCTCGTGGAAGTGCTCGCCGAGCGCGCGTCGCTGGCGATCGAGAACGCGAAGCTCTACACCGAACAGGTCGAGGCGCGGCGCAAGGTCGAAGATCTGTCGCGACTGAAAGACGAGTTCCTCTCGATCGCGTCGCACGAGCTGCGCACGCCCGTCACGTCGATCAAGGGCTACACGCAGCTCGCGAAGATGCTGATCAAAGAGGGCGACCTCAATACCTCCGAGGATTATCTGGACATCGCGCTCGACCAGATCGATCGCATGTCGCGATTGATCCTCGAGCTGCTCGACGTGTCGCGCATCGAGACCGGCCGTCTCGAAATCCGCCGCGATCAGATTTCCTGGTCGCAGTTCGTGCGCGACGTCGTGCATCGCCATCACACCGCGGTCAGCGACCGGCGCTTCCACGTCAGCGTTCCGAGCGCGAACAAGGTCGTCACCGGCGATCGCGATCGCCTCGAGCAGGTCCTCGGCAATCTGCTGGAGAACGCGGTGAAGTATTCGCCCGACGGCAGCGACATTACCGTCGCGGTGGACGACAAAGGCGACTCGCTGCTCACTGCCGTGTGCGATCGCGGCATCGGCATTCCGGCCGACGAGCTCGGGCAGGTCTTCGAGCGCTTCCATCGCGGCCGCCAGGTCTCGTCGACGAATTACGGCGGCCTCGGACTCGGCCTTTACATCACCAAGCAGATCATCGAGCGCCACGGCGGAACGATCTGGGTGGAGAGCAAGGAAGGGCAGGGGACGACGTTCTACTTCTCGCTGCCCGCCGCCGAGCATCCCGCGGTCGCGTCTTCGCCGGAGCCCCCGCGCGCGGTCGCGACGTAATGCTCCTTTCTCTCGCGTTCGCGTTCGCACTCGACCTGCGACTCGAGCTCGTCCGCGAGTCCTTGACGGGAACGCACTGCCGCTATCGTCAATACGTCGACGGTCTGCCGACGGACGATTACGTCACGACGCCCTGCACCGTGGAGCGGCGGCCGCCGTCGGCCGCCGATTCTCGCGAGAACCCGGCGGCCGAAGCGGCCGCCGCTCCACTTCGATGGGCGGGCTCACGCATCGCGCACCGCGTCATCGACGAACACTACCTCGAAGACTACGACGCCGAATCGGGCGCGCTTCTGCGCCGCATCCCGCTCTTCTTCAACGCCACGAAGCCCGCGCGCGTGTTCGATCCGAATCCCGTCGTCGCGCTGAACGATCCGTCGCTGCAGGACCGCAACGACGCGAACGTGATTCCGGATGCCGCGTACAAAAACGTGCAGCTGCAGGACGTCGCCGACAGCGGTCCGCTGCGCGGTCCATACATCTCGCTCGTCGACGTGCAGGCACCCGCCGTCCCGCCGTCCGACGCGAGCGGCTCGCTCCTGTTCAATCGCGCGGACGACGGCTTCGAAGACGTCAACGCGTACTTTCACATCGATACCGCGCAGCGCTATCTGCAATCGATCGGATACACGGGCCGCCGCGCGATCGCGCCGTATCCGATCGAGACGGACGCGCACGCGCGCAGTGGTCTCGACAACTCCCTCTTTCTTGCCGATCCGTTTCATCCCGGTACCGGCACGCTCTTCTTCGGCACGGGCGGCGTCGACGACGCGGAAGACGGCGATCTGGTCGTGCACGAATACGGTCACGCGATTCACGAATGGATCGCGCCGGGCTCGTTCAACGGAACGTTCTCCAGCGAGGCGCGCGCGTTCAGCGAGGCGTTCGGCGATTACTGGGCGTGGTCGAATCACTACGCGCAGCGCGTGCAGTCAGGGCGCGATCCGTTCTGCTTCGCCGACTGGGACCCGCGCTGCTGGACCGACGACTCCGCGGAGCTGTGCGGCAATCCCCCGAACACCGATTGCCTGCGCCGCCTCGACAGTCCGCACACGATGGCGGACTACCAGCGCATCGAAGGGCCGGGCATTCCGCACGAGAACGGCCAGATCATGTCGTCCGCGCTGCGCGAGATTTTTCTCGCGATCGGAAAGCCGGTCACCGACACGATCGTCATCGAGTCGATCTTCGGCGCGCCGTCGCTGCCGGCGTTTGCGGTGATGGCGCGGCGAATGATCGACGCCGATCAACTGCTGTACGGCGGCTCGCACGCGACGACGATCTGCGCGGCGATGGCGTCGCGCGAAATCCTCACCGCCGATCAATGCGCGATCGTGCCGCGCGGCGAATGGACGCATTATCCGAGCGGCGAGCGCGCGATTCCGATTCCCGAGGCGGAGCCGAACGGGATTGCGTCGCACGTGACGATCACGGATCCGCGCGCGATCGAAAAATTGTTCGTGCGCGTCGACGTCGCGCATCCCTCGCGCGGCGATCTCCGCATCGAGCTCGTCGCGCCCGACGGCACGAGCGCGGTGCTGCAGCAGATCTCCACCGATCGCGCGCGCGACATTCACGTGACGTACGGCATCGACGCGACACCGGCGTCGCCGCTCGACGTCTTCCGCGGAAAAAGCGCGGCGGGAACGTGGACGCTGCGCGTCGTCGATCTCATCCTGCAGGACGCGGGCACGCTGCAGTCGTGGGACCTCGTCATCCAGTTCGCCGGCGACGCGCCCGCGCCGCAGCGCCCGCGCGACGCGCGAACGCAGATGATTCCGGCAGTCGGACATCGCTTCGGCGAGAGCGACACGTTCTTCGCGAGCGACTTGCGCATCGCGAATCCGTCGAATGCGCAGAAGACGGCGACGCTCATCTTCACGCGCGACGGCGACGACGGCCGCGCGAATTTCTCCGCCGTGAACGTCGTCCTCGCGCCCGGTGAGACCGTCGCGTACGACGACGTCGTGCAGCGCGTGTTTCACACGTCCGGCACCGGCTCGCTCGAAGTCTTAGGCGACGTGATCGCGATGAGCCGCACGTACGTGCCGCTCACGAGCGGCGGGACGGTGGGGCAGACCGTGCCGCCGAATCTCGACACGATCGGCGCGAACGACGGCGCACTGATTGCGACGTTCTTCCCGCTCTCCACGAGCCGCGTTCGCATCGGAGTCGTCGAGACTGCAGGCGTCCCGGCAACCGTTCGCTTCTCCTTCGGACTCGAGTTGCACAGCATCGATGTGCCGGCGTACGGACACACGCAGTTGCCCATCCCGAATTTCTTCCAGTTCACTTACAGCCTCGAGACGAGCACGCCCGGCGCGCGCGTTGCGGCGTACATCACCGAGATCGACAACACGACCGGCGACGCCATGTTCATCCCTGCCGTGCGCGGACACCAGACAACCGCGACGCGCATCGCGCCCGTCGCCGACACGGCCGGCGTGAACGGCAACGCGTGGCGCAGCGATCTCTTGCTCGGTCCGACCAGCGGCACCGACGTCACATTCGTCGACGGAAGCGGAGGCACGGTCACGCGCCGGCTCGCGGGCCAGCGGCTGTTCCCGTCAGTGCTGCGCGACACCTTCGGCAAAACGAATACTTCCGGCATCCTCGTCGCGCAGATCCCGCCGTTCGCCGAGCTCACCGCCACGCGAATGGTCAACGGCGCGGCCAGCGAGTACGTGCCGTTCGTCGATCCCGCCGGTCCCGCCGAACAGCATCTCGTCTTCATCGAGAGCACCGACGCGTTTCGAACGAACGTCGGCTTCGTCGCGAACGAGCCCGCCGTCGCGGAAGTCATCCTCTTCGACGGCGCGGGGCATGAGATCGACCGCCGCACGCTCGACACGCCGCGCGGCATCGCGCAGCTGGCGGTCACGCCGCGCGTAACCAACGGCCGCGCGCTCGTGCGCTTTCTCTCCGGAACCGGCCGCGCGTTTGCCTCGATGATCGACAACGTGACCGGCGACGCCGCAACGACTCTTGGGCAGTGATATCCTCCGCGCCGCCATGTCAGAACGCCCCATCGCCGAGGCGCAGACGCTGGCGCAGCTCCCGTTCAAGATCCTCGAAGAAGTGATCCGGCAACTGCGCAGCACGCGCAACGACATCATCCGCTACGGTGTCTGGAACATCCGTAACGTCTCCGACGACGAGTTCAACAAGACCGACGACCGCAAGCTCCTCGGCTATTTCCGGCAGGACCTGCTCGAGACGCGCTTCCTCTCCAAAGGCCGCCGCATCGATCTGATCCAGCTCTGGAAATGGTTCGACGATCAGATGAGCGGCACCGAGCCGCTGCTCATCGGCGAAGACGAGCTGTTTCTCAACATCCAGGACAAAGACCTGGAGAAAGTGCGCAGGCGCATTGAAGAGATCCAGTCATTCTTCGCCACGCTGCGCGGCGACGATCTCGACGCGTTCCGCCGCGTCAAATACAAACTGCGGCGAACGGTGATGCGGCTCACGTACGACCTGCATCACCTGTTCAAGCGGCTCGAGAAATACCGCAAGAACGTGATGATGTCCGGCGGAGCGCCGCCGTACCTCGAGCGGGAACGCGTCCCGCTCGAAGCCGTGGCCGAGATCCCCGAGCCGCCGCCCATGGACGAGCACGAGGAAGCGGAGGCGTAGATGGGTATGCCGTCGCGAAAGCTGTTCGCAGTGGTTGCCCTGCTTGCGGTGACCGCCGGCTGTGGGTACGGAAGGCGCGGATCGTCCGGGAATTCCGCGTCGTTCGGACATGGCTCGCACTTGGATTCGCACTATGTCTACGAGGGAAGCGACGAGCCGGTCCCGCTGTGCCACGTTCTCTTCGTGCCGCAATGGGATCCGCCGCGCGTCGATTACGGCTTTCAGTACGCAAGCGGCGGTGACGACCGGAAGCACACCTTTCGCCTTTCATACCTGGAGCGAGGCGTGAAGCAGTTCGAGGCGCAGCCCGTTACGGTCGTCCGCCGGTACCTGCTCGCGGACACGTTGGAAGGCGGCGGCGGCCGGTTCAACCTGGCTGACGGAAACATCTTCGTCGTCGCGGTCGATCGCGGCGGATCGATCCGCGTATCGCAGGTCCCACGCCTCGAAGGGAAACGGCAGCCCTCCGAGATTCTCGCTGCCGTGAAGAAGGCGTTGCCGAACGACGCGCGCGTGCAGGCTCTGACGCTCCAGCGGTGAGGTGAACAGCGCCCGGGCGGTGCACGCGATCGTTCGTGCCGGAGCTTCACGCGCGGCAATCTCGCGAAGACGCTCGACGACGCGCTCGACGCTCGGTCTGCGCTATCGTCATCTTGAGCCGCGTAGACGGCGAAAGATCTCAATCTACGTAACTTGAGATCCTTCGCTGCGCTTCGCCGGCTCAGAGGGTGTGAAGAATTCGCGCGTGCTGTGGAAAAGTGACAATGACCGTACCATCGGTTCATGAGCGAGAAGCAAGAGCCGAAAGCGCGAGTGGTGGAAGTGAATCGGGCCCAGATGCGACTGGTCCCAATGGATCTCGAATCGTTGCTG
>QHVT01000050.1 GCA_003223645.1 Acidobacteriota bacterium
GTGCTGGCGCCACTCGCGGTGGTACTCGCTTTCGTCGTCCGCTTCATGCTCACACCGATGCTGCACGACGAGTCCCGGTATCTGTTTTTCGTGCCGGCCGTTTTGCTAGCCGCAGCCATTGGCGGCCTCGGGCCTGGGCTTCTGGCGACAGGACTGAGCGCAGCGCTCGGTCTGGTCGTGAGTACGAGGTTGCCCGAGTTGTCGACCCCTGAAATCGTCAACGTGATCGCATTCACAGTCATCGGCGTGGGAATTGCCTGGAGCGGAGATCAGCTGCAGCGCAATCGTATGCGGGCTGCCGCGAGCGCGCGAGATGCGCTGCGGCGAGAAGCTCATGTGCAGTCGATCCTGGACAGCGTGCCGGATGCGATGATCGTCATCGACGAGCGCGGGATCATGCAGTCGTTCAGCTCGGCCGCCGAGCGGTTGTTCGGGTTCAGCGCCGCGGAAATGCTCGGAAAAAACGTCAAACTCCTGATGCCGACGCCTTACCGGGAGAACCACGACAGCTATCTCGACCGATATCTGCGCACAGGAGAAAAGCGAATCATCGGAATCGGCCGAGTTGTCGTCGGCGAGCGCAGGGACGGGTCGACATTTCCAATGGAGCTTGCAGTCGGTGAAATGCGGTCGAGCAATCAGCGGTTCTTTACCGGCTTCATTCGCGATTTGACAGAGCGGCAGCAGACAGAGGCAAGACTTCAGGAATTGCAATCCGAGCTCGTCCACATGTCCCGATTGACCGCCATGGGCGAGATGGCGTCGGCGCTGGCGCATGAGCTCAACCAACCACTGTCGGCGATTGCCAACTACATGAAGGGCTCGCGAAGGCTGCTCGAGAACCGTCCCGACGATCAGTCCGCATTGTTGCGCGACGCCATGGACAAGGCCGGAGATCAGGCGTTGCGCGCCGGGCAGATCATCCGCCGCCTGCGCGACTTCGTGGCGCGCGGCGAGAGCGAGCGCCGGGTCGAAAACGTCAAGAAGCTTATCGAGGAGGCCAGCGCGCTAGCGCTCGTAGGCGCCAAGGATCTTGGCGTCGCGGTGCGATTTCGATTCGACCCGGCAGTCGATCTCGTGCTTGCCGACAAGGTGCAGATCCAGCAGGTCTTGCTCAATCTGCTGCGCAATGCCATCGAGGCCATGGAACTCTCGCAAAAACGAGAGCTCGTCATTGCAACGGCCCAGAGCAGCGACGACACGATCTGCATCAGCGTGGCGGATACCGGCAGTGGGATCGCGCCGGAAATGAGCTCTCAGTTATTCGAGCCCTTCATCACCACCAAGCGCCACGGCATGGGCGTGGGTTTAATAGAGGCTCACGGCGGGCGCATCGAGGCCGTCCCTAATCCCGCTGGCGGCACGATCTTTCGTTTCATCCTGCGGGCCGTCAGTCATGAGGATTTGAGCGATGCCGTCTGACAGTGCCATGGTCCACGTGATCGACGACGACGAGGCTGTGCGCGAATCGCTTGCCTTTCTGCTGGGCACAGCTGGCATCGACGTTCAGACCTACGATTCGGCTACGGCGTTCCTGGATGTTGCGGCCAAGATCAAGGCAGGCTGTGTTATTACCGACGTCAGAATGCCTGAGCTCAGCGGCATCGATCTGTTGCGGCGACTGCAAGAGCTCAGGCTTTCCGTGCCGGTGATTGTCATCACGGGTCACGGAGATGTGCCTCTCGCCGTGGAGGCCATGAAGATCGGGGCAATCGATTTTCTCGAGAAACCCTTTGACGATGAAGTTTTATTAGCCTCCGTGCGCTCCGCGCTCGACGCGCTGCATAGGGACCACAAACGCGACGCCGAACGCAGCGAGATCGAGGGCCGCCTCGGGGGACTTTCGAAGCGCGAGCGCGATGTCCTTGAGGGCCTCGTGGCCGGACACGCCAACAAGCAGATTGCGTATGATCTCGGGATCAGCCCACGAACGATTGAGATCTATCGGGCCAATCTGATGACCAAGATGCAGGCTGCGACCCTGTCCGATCTCGTGCGCATGGCCTTGATTGCGGGGATCATTGGCACGGGGTCGGACTAAGGCGCCTTCGCATCTCGGCAAGTTCGCTGTGCGAACGGCCCAGGCGACACCCCGCTGAGAAACCCGACCACCGGCAGCGCCGGCTGCTGCGCACGCGCGCCGAGCGGCCACGCTCCCGCGCCGCCGAGAAGCGTGATGAACTCGCGCCGCTTCAATCGATCGAATTGCATCCGCTGGCCCAACCACCTCCAGGGGAGCATATCGCATTGGTGAACATCAAGTCAGCGTCTCGCTGCCGTGCGAGATTTGGACGCGGCTAACGTCCGAGTTGGGTGTGCGCCGTGGAAGGCGGCGCTTTCCAGTGGGTGAAAGACCCACCCGGCAATCGCTCCAGCCGGAAGCAGCCGGAGCAGCTATGGAGGTGACGAAATAGCTGAAGCCTTCGGAAAGCGTGTCACGCATTGGTGACAGCGCGAGTGTGCAGGCCGTAACGCGAGTGAACGCCGAGCAAGCCTCGAAAAGGACGATGCGCAGGCCGACCCGACAACCCTTTCGGGGAAGGCTGACACGGCTGGGAGTGAATGAGCGAAGTAGTACGCCCAGCCGCTGCGCCGGGGTAGTGGCGACAGCATGTACACAAGGAAAGCGCGCGCAACACGGGAGACCCCAAGGTGCGGTCAGCGATGACCAACCGGACGCCCGCGAGGGACAGGCCGGGCGCCCTGGGGAGACGGAGAGGTTCGCAGTACCGCGGAAGCCGGGTAATGCCGGGGGAGGGAAGGGACCTCAGTTCAAGACGAACGCAACACGTAGTGAGGGACCTGGAGATTGGGTAACCTATCAACTCCGAAGAGTGTTCAGAAACTGCAGAAGGCGTTGCACGCGAAAGCGAAGGCAGAAGCCGGCTACCGCTTCTACGCTCTCTACGACAAGATCAGCCGCGACGACATCTTGGCTCATGCCTATGCCCAGTGCCGCTCCAACAAGGGCGCACCGGGAGTGGACGGGCAAGAGTTTGCGGACATCGAAGCGTATGGAGTGCAACGGTGGCTTGGCGAACTGGCGCTTGCGCTCAGGCAGGAGACTTACCGACCAGACCCCATCAGAAGAGTGTTCATCCCGAAGGCCAACGGCAAACTCAGGCCGCTGGGCATCTCGACCTTGCGTGATCGGGTATGCATGACAGCAGCGATGCTGGTGCTGGAACCGATCTTTGAAGCCGACCTTCCACCAGAGCAGTACGCCTACCGTCCCGGGCGCAACGCCCAACAGGCGGTGGTCGAGGTGCAAGGGCTGTTATACCGAGGCCACCCGGAAGTCGTCGACGCCGACCTCGCGGACTACTTCGGGAGCATTCCGCATGCCGAACTTCTAAAGTCGGTAACGCGCCGGATTGTAGATCGGCGCGTGCTGCATCTGATCAAGATGTGGCTGGAATGTCCCGTGGAAGAAACCGACGATCGAGGACGCAAGACACGCACGACCGAGGCGCGGGACAACCGGCGCGGCATTCCGCAGGGATCACCGATCTCACCATTGCTGGCGAACCTCTACATGCGCCGGTTCGTGTTGGGATGGAAGATGTTCGGGCTGGAGCGAAGCCTCGGCACTCGCATCGTGACCTACGCCGACGACCTCGTGATCCTGTGCCGAAAGGGCAAAGCCGAAGAGGCCTTGCAGCGACTGCGCGAGATCATGGGAAAGCTGAAGCTCACGGTCAACGAGGAGAAGACACGAATCTGCAAGGTACCGGAAGGAGAGTTCGACTTCCTGGGGTACACGTTCGGGCGGATGTATTCAGCGAGAACCGGCAAGGCGTATTTGGGGTTCCGGCCATCGAAGAAGAGCATCAAGCGCATGGTGGATAACATTCACGCGCTGACCGTCCGGACGGGGACATGGCAAGAGACCACAGAGCTGGTGAAGAAGTTGAACCGCACGCTGCGCGGATGGGCGAACTACTTCGAAGTAGGAACCGTCACCAAGGCGTATCGAGCGCTCGACAACTACTCCGCTGTGCGGTTGCGCCGGTGGTTGCGCATCAAGCACAAGGTCAGGCGAAGTAAGGGCGGAACTTATCCACTCTCGCACCTTTACGGGCACTTCGGGCTCGTACGCCTGTGCCGGCTTGGGCACGACCTGTCGTGGGTGAAGGCGTGAAGTTTTGTCCGAGAGCCGGATGCGGGAGATCCGCCTGTCCGGTTCGATGAGCGGAATGTGGAAACGGAGTCAAGGTTGAACCACTAAGGCACCGCCAGACGAAAGAGGCGGTAACAGATATGTTCAGCCTACAGCCACCGCGCCACATTCCGACT
>QHVT01000024.1 GCA_003223645.1 Acidobacteriota bacterium
TCCGCCACATCTACAACGACGAGCGCCCGCACGAGACCCTCGGCCAAAAGCGACCGGTGACGATCTATCGTCCGTCACCGCGACCATACCCGGAAGCGCTCCCGCCGATCGAATATGCCGGGCATCTGGAGACCCGCAAAGTCGAGCACAACGGGATGATGCGTTGGAAGAACGATCGCATCTTCACAAGCAAGACGCTGCGTGGTGAATACGTCGGCCTCGAGGAGATCGACGACGGCATCTGGTCGGTGTACTACGGGCCGGTGCTGCTCGCTCGCTTCGACGAGCGCGAGATGAGGTTCTATGGCTGAGACGATCGCTCGTCGATGTCGCGGAGCCACGACGCATCGTCGGTTGACCACCCACGTGATCGAAGATCGAACCTCGTGGCGACAGAGCCTGTCGTGCGACTTGAACCAGTTGCTGACGCTCCGCGGATTGACATCGTCAACACCTCAAACATCCGTCGTCGTATCGTCGACAAACACACGCAAGGTGTAACCTATGTGCCCGGTCTGTTTTGTCACCCATGTTCCCGGCCGTACGCTCGAGTTAGGCCGCCATTAGACGCTTGTGGAAATTAGAGACTACAAGCGAGCCGTTCTTCGTGCAAAGGCACAAAGCCGTGCTTTGTGTAAAAGCTCTTCGCCTCCGGATTATCAAAATGGACGCTTGTATCGATTCGGCGAACGCCAAAGTCGCGCAACTCTCGCTTGAGACCGTCAAGCAAAGCTGTGCCGACGCCCGATCGCTGCCTACCACTCACCACGAAGACATCATCGAGCTTCGCCACAAGCGCGCCGGCAGACGTCGATATCGCGAGCGAAATTACGCACACGGCGAGCGGAACGGCGCCGTCAAGTGCGAGCCATACAAATCCCAGTTCCGGACGATGTACGAATAGCCTGAGCGAATTTTGAAGCGCTTCGTCTCCGCGATCGCCGTAGGCGCTGCTACTGTCAAGATAATGTGTATCTTCGCGCAGGAACTTCTGTAGCAATTGGTAGGCATCCGGCATAGTTTCCGTTGTCATGCGCTGGCATCTGATCACAATTAACTCTCACAATCTCGCGAATTTGATGATGCATCCCTATTAGTCGGCCGGCGTCCATATGTAGTTGAAGGACGCAACGACATTCTTTTCGCTGTCTACGCCTACCTCAATGCCGTTCATTGTCCTGTCCGGGCGTATCGCCAGAAGTGCTGCACCGACATCAAAAGTTCCATCTTCACGATAGCGCAAGCAAAGATTGCCCCCACATATGCGACCGCTAAGTCGGTACGTGCGCGGCGGGGTTGTCTTAGTAGTCGCTTTTCCCCAAACCCACGGTCCAAACTGATGTAGCGTAGTTGTCTCATGCTCCTTCGCACCAGTACCAGTGCCGCGATCGATGGTTGTTTTCCACTTCACCGGCAGACGAACGGGAGCCGTTCGTCGCATTATGGCTAATACGATACGCCAACATATGCCGGCTACGACCAGGATGATGGCAATAATAATTGTCACCGCGCCATGCTCCGCGATGCCTGGTATCGCCTTTCTGACTAGGCCGACGAGCCCCCCGTCCCCCTCCTTCGTCGCACATGCGGTTGCAACCAAGAAAACAGCGAAACTTGTGAGCAACAGTGGCAAGTGATTGCGTGGCATAGCCTACCTCCGCCAGTGGTCTTTCTTAAGGAGTGACGGCTGCTGCCTGTTCCCTACCCGACGCTGGAGCCTTTGTGCGGTGTGGGAGCAGCGCCTTCGGGTGTGAGCGCGCCGAATTCAAGCCGCTGCCATGGCGCGGCGGTTGCCGCGACTAATGATGTAGCGGCAGGAGCGACTTGCAACCGCCGTGTCATGGCAGCGAGCCGTGAGTTCGACGCGCAAGGGCGGCGGTGCGCACATCTCAGGGCCGCGACGAGCATGCGGCGGGCGGGTGTGAAGCGCAAATGTGCTGCATTCGGCCTACCGCGGGAGGTGGGTGGGTGTGAAGGGGCCGAATGCAGCACATTTGCGCGTGGCGGAGACGCGGTTTGCTGGTCGCGGCCCGCAATCTCGCGAGGAAGTCAGCTGCGAGGGGGAAGCGTACACACACCATTCGTCGTCCGATCGACCGAAAGATTACAAGGACGCGGAGCGTTGTGGCCGCGGACGGCCTAACGGCTTGAGCCTAAGCTGCACGGCCAGGGCCCACATGCCGAAGCCGACGCGGCGCGACGGCTGCCGCGACTAACGCGCACTCGGCGGGAGCGAACTGCAGCTGTCGTGACGCCACCCAACCTTGGAGGATTACGTAGGCAGCTAGGCTGCCGGGCCAGCGCCGGGCCGTGTCGGCTTCTGGCTCGTGCGTGATCGAACATCAGCCCATCGTATCGACACTGCGTGTTCGTGCGAATTGAATGGGCGGCTGTCGCTCCGCGTATTCGGCAGATCACCGCACGAAAGCCCCCGTTTCTCCACTCCCCAACGGTCACCGAGTGTAACCTATATTCCCGGTCTGTTTTGTCACCCATGTCCCCGGTCGCACGCTCAAGTTAGGGCATTAACTTACTTGGACGCAGACGTCGAGAGGGGCTACCCTTGCGACGGCGTGATAGGCTCGCGGTATGGCTGGGTCTAGCCTTGCTCGTTATGGGTAGGACCCATGACCCAGCGTCCCCATTTCGGATCAAGCACGACGTAGAACGTTACCCACCTATTTGCCTCGAAAATGTCCCTGTAGTCAATGCGGCCAACACAATAGAGAACCATAAGTCCCTTCCCGAGCGCGGCCTTCTGAATGGAGTTCAAGGGCGGCAATGGAATCGGCAACTCCATCGACTTACCGGCACCTATAGTGGTGGCGCTGGCGCTAGACTTCACCACGCGCTTAATTTCCTCCCATTCAGTATCGGTAGGGAGAGATGTAGTAAGTGTGGCCTCTCCATACGCAGTCCGAACGTGCAGGGCTGGAGTCAGGCCAGTATTTACGAGTCCAGCAACTACAACCGTCTCTTTGGCAGTATTGATGTCGTAATTGCTGATTCCTCCGAATACGACGGATGCGCGAACGGCATTAGAGATGGCAACCATTTGTTTATTCGCTATCTCGATTGCGCGCAACGCCGTCTCGTTACTCTCTCTCGTCAGTCTCAGGCTCTCCTCAGTATCGCGTGCGCCTTCCTTATAAGCCTTTTCTGCGCTTACATTCTGCCGAACCATTTCGCGCCACATGCGAATCGTGTAGAAAAGAAAGGCTCCAGTAAACAAGACCATCGCAAGATTGATGGCGTCGCCGATCTTGAAGTCGCTAAGCCAAGACGCCTTCTGCGCGTCATTCTTGGTTTGATCGGTGCGGGCCGTCTCGCGACCGCGTGTTACGTCGGATTGTGGGGTATTGTCAGCTTGCGCACCAGAAAGGCTTGGCTGGGGTTTGGGTTGTTGGCGCTTTTCTATCTGCTGTTTCTCGGCGGTGCTAGTCTACTGGGCCGCTGTCGTCGCCAGAAGGAAGGCGATAGCCGATGCTAAGAGGGTCACTGCTGCGCGGTGCTGCCCTTCTGCCGTTTCATCGGCTCATGCTTAGGCACGTCACGCCTATCGACTCGGAACAGTGACCGCATCATGCGGTCGAAGCGAGTGAACTCTTCCGTCTCTTCGGACTGCGGCGCAGGTGTGGCCGGTCGGCTCATGGCCAGATGATGATACACGCTTCCGAGGCGAGACGGACCTGTCGGACGCCTTCCCGATCAACCCTCGATCGACGGCAGATCGACTTCCACGGCGAGCCGTTCGCGCCTCACGCTCATGTAGGTCTGCATCCGTTGCGCGTCGGCAGATCAGCGCACGAAAGCCCCATCTCTGCCACTCCCCGACGGTCAGCGGGTGTACCTACGTGCCCGTCTGTTTTGTCGCCCATGTTCCCGGCCGCACGCTCGAGTTAGACCGCCACGCGGACTCGCCGATACAGGGTTTCCGGAGCGATATCGGCGCCATTTGGCCAAACAATAGTGCCGATTTCGGCGTCCACGCTTACCTGCTTGAAGTACTCCAATTTGCGAAGTGGTTCAAAGACGGGCCCACGCAGGGATTCGCGAAGGTCTACCTCTCCCGCGGTTCCGTCCTCAAACCGCAACCACACAGTGTAGTCATGAAGATAGCGGACTTCGACGACGTCGTTCACGGTGTCTACTCCAGCGGATCGATCCATTTCGCTTCCTTGCCTTCCGAGACTAACCGCCAGTTCTCTTCGAGTTCCTCCCGGTGAAGGCGCCACCACTCCAACACCAGGCCTTGAGCTCTCGGCTGGAACTGCCCGATGACGTAACCGTCCGATATTCTCACCTGAATGTCCTTTCCCGCGTAACGAGCATGAAAGTGGGCTGGCGGATGTTCATCATGGTACATCGTGATCACGATTCCGAAGAACCGGCTGATTCGCGGCATTTGCCGATTGTACTCGACACTTTTTTCGCTACTTCGCGGACCGACAAGCGAACCGTTCCGGCACGTGGCTCCTTATTCCTACGGCCCGGCGACGCTTGCCTATGTCGCGTACGCTCGGCGCTTGCACAAGCTCGCGGACTTTAGTCCCGAATCGCCGTCTGGCCGTCGTTACGAGAGATTGGCTTTTGCGACAGACGCCAGACGCCTAACCATTGAAGCCTTCACCAGTAGCTTTCACGGTGCGGAGCTTGACATTCGGCAAGGGAGAAGCGCCAAGGGGGAACTGATCATCATGATGACACTGCCCTTCGGTGCACTGCTCATGGCTTTCGGATACGCCATGCGATGCCTGCTCGGAAGTGCGTCAAGCCTGAAAGTCAAAAGGCGTTTGCACGATCAGTTCGAACAGCAACGGACCACGCCAAGACTGGGTTGTCTGCCCGTGCCGTATTTTTGATCCCAATCTCATCGATTCGGTCGCGGCACGGCTCTACGGCGTCACGAACGCAGACTCTCTCCACACCGTGGCGGCACGATTGATATCACCCTATATCAATCGCACGTCCGCGGCACCCGTCCGAGCAGTCGCCGAGGCCACGATTGATATGCCCTCATATCAATCACACGTCCGTCGTGGTCACGATTGATATCACCCCATATCAATCACACATCCGCCGCACGCGTTCGTGAGGTCGCCGGGGTCACGATTGATATGGCGTCATATCAATCACATGTCCGTCGTGTCCACGATTGATATCACCCCATATCAATCACACCTCCCCCGCACCCGTTCGTGAGGTCGCCGAGGCCACGATTGATATGGCGTCATATCAATCACAGGCTCGCCGGGGTCACGATTGATATGACCCCATATCAATCACACGTCCCCCGCACCCGTTCGTGAGGTCGCCAGGGTCACGATTGATATGGCCTCATATCAATCACAGGCTCGCCGGGGTCACGATTGATATGACCTCATATCAATCACACGTCCCCCGCACCCGTTCGTGAGGTCGCCGGGGTCACGATTGATATGGCCCCATATCAATCGTGCCTTCGCCGCACGCGTTCGTGCGGCCGACGAGAGAAGGATCGATGTCACTCCGTCTCCCTCCTGGCTCCGGGGCCTACGTCAAGGCATGCAGAGCGATGCTTCGCACCGCTTGGCGGGAGAAGGTGGATATAAAACAGCAAAGGGGCGGAGGAGGGGTGGACTTTGGTTCGAACTTTCAGAGCTGCACGAACGGGGTGGAACCGACGTGGGCCCAGGAGTGGCCGGTGATCTTGTCGGTGGCGAAGGCATTCAGCTTCGCCTGCTTCGCTTTGTCCCAGATGCCGTCGCTGTTGAGAACGTAGCCGCGCGCGATCAGGTTCGCGGCGCGCAGGTTGGTGATGCTCTTCTTCCAGGTTTCGAAGTTGTCGCTGTAGAGGTTGGACGAGAAGATGATCTGCTGCCCGGTCGTCGGAACCGTGACGGACTTGCCGTCGTCGAAGTCCTTGTCTGCGAAGCAGAGGCGGGCGAGCGGGTTGGTCTGAGCGTAGTATGTCTTCCAGTCGGAGTTGCCGCTCAGGCAGAAAATGAACTTGCCCCGCAGCGTGTCCACTTCGGGCCAGCCGTTGGCCTTGACATAGGCGACGAAGTCGGAGTTGTCGGGCGAGAGCATCCCCGGCGTGTACATGAGACCTGCGTTGAACCACTCGCGCATGTAGTTGTCGATCTCGTCGGGGAACGATTCCTTGGATCCGCCGCTGCTCTTGATGTCGACCGTGACGAACACGACGTCATGGTTGACGTCGGCGAGATGCCACGACAAGAGGTAGCCGAGGTAATTGGCGAAGGGCGGCCCGCTGGAGGTGCTGTGCGCGACGGTGAAGTATCCGAGCGACCGGCCATTCGAACTGTCGGAGTGCCGCCAGATGTCATATTCGAGACCGCGGCAGCCGGCGTTTCCCGGATCGTTCGGGTGGAACAGAAGGGACTGGTGAGAGTCCTCGTCGCGGTCGTAGGAGTTGTGCGACTGTTTGTACGACGCTTGGTTGTATTTCATGCGTCATTCATTCTATCCGCTTCGACATTCATTCTATCCGCTTCCGCGGCGGCGGTCGGCCGGGGATGTGCATGATCTGCAGGGCGGAAGCGAGAGGAGCCGCGGCAGGAAAGGCGACGATGGAACAACTCCTTCAAACATTCGAAACGCCGTTCATCGACGGCAGCGGCGAGGCGTACGACATTCACGTCTATGGACGGAGCCGGCCCGCGGACACCTGGCAGGGGTGGATCGTGTTCACGCGGCGACGCGACGGGCGGCGTTTCACGACCGACGCCGAGACGACCCAACCGTCCGTGGAGGATGTGGCGTACTGGGCAACCGGACTCGAGCCGGCGTATTTCGAAGGCGCATTTCAGCGTGCACGTCCGCAAGAAGATACGGCGAGCGGGCACGAAGCGGCGGCGGAGCTGCGAACCGTGTAACGCGATTCGCAGCGCGATCAGATCCGCGGCTTCGAGTGCTTCACCGACGTGATGACACCCACGCCGACGAGGAGGAGTGCGCCCACTCCGATCCAGAACGGCGCGACGTCGAACTTCCACGCGACCAGGGCCAGCGCGACGATCACGATCAGCCATCCGATGAACGACAGGTTGAACCAGTTCACTTCGTTACCTCCCGGACAGCTGACTGAGCAAATAGGCTGCCTGAAAACGAAAAGCCCGGCCGCTTTGCAGCGGGCCGGGCTTTCGGGTCGATGCGCGCGGATCGATTACAGCTTGAAGACGAGGAAGGCGATGAGTAGCGCGTAGATGACCAGCGACTCGATCAGCGCGAGGCCGATGATCATCGCGGTGCGGATGGCGCCGCCGGCGCTGGGGTTGCGGGCGATGCCTTCGACCGACGCGGCGATGGCGCGCGACTGTCCGATGGCACCCGCGGCCGCAGCGAGGCCGAGCAGGAACGCCGCTCCGATGACGCCCCAGCGCACGACACCCGCCTGGGGATGGTTGTACGCCGGATCCACCGGTGTCTGCGCGAACGCCGAGACCGATGCGAGCACCAGCAGGGCGAGCAGGATGATGTGCTTCTTGTTCACTCGATTCTCCTCCTTTAAGAGTTGCAGATTCAGATTGCGGATGGCAGATGGCGGATGGCGGATGGCAGAACCGGGAAGTTGGTTCGCCGTCTGGCATTTGCGATCTGCCATCCAGTTTCTCAATGTTCTTCAGTTGCGGTGGCGCCGCTGATGTAGACCATGTTGAGCATGATGAAGACGAAGGTCTGCAGGAAGGCACCGAAGATTCCGAGTCCCATCATCGGCCAGGGAAGGACGAACGGGAGCATGCCCATGAACACGCCGGCCGCGGCGTGCTCGCCGAAGATGTTTCCGAACAAGCGCATGGCCAGCGAGAGGATGCGCGCGAAGTTGCCGATCATCTCGATGATGAACATCAGCGGCGCGAGCCACCACACCGGTCCGCCGAAGTGCGCCAGGTAATGCAGGAGTCCCTGCGCCTTGATGCCCTGCCAGTTGTAGTAGAGGAAGGCGGTGATGGACATGGCGAACGTCGTGTTGACGTTGCTGGTCGGCGGCTGCAGGAAGAAGAAGAGGCCGAAGATGTTGCCGATGAAGATGAAGACGGCGAAGGCGCCGATGATGTAGAGGTGCTGCTCTCCGCCGTGGCCGATGATGTCGTTGAGCATGCCTTTGAGGCCGCTCACCGTGAGCTCCAGGAACTGCTGAAAAGTGCTCGGGTTGTCGCGGCTGATGCGGCGCGACATGATCGGAAAGACTACGCAGCTGATGACGAGCACCAGCAGCGCCATGATGACGTGGTCCGGCACGTCCCACGCGTAAGGCGTGAGCTTGTGCCAGAGGGCGTTGAACGGCGCGTAGAGGATCGAGTGTTCGTGTTCCATTCAGTTTCGAAAGACCGCGTATAGAGCTTCAGCCATGATCCCGACCACGATGATCGAGAACCCCAGCAACACACTGACAGCGTTGAAATGAGCTACGGTGATCGTGACCAGGAGCGCCACACCCAGAAGAACGAACCGTCCAATGGCACGAAACGTAAGCCTTCGCGCGTTGCGCCGGTGTGCCGCCGGTTGGAGCAGAGCTTGCGCGATCTCCTCCAACCAAAGGAAGCAGATGATAGTCACGGCGGCGGAACAAGTCAATCCGAGAAATCCGCGAAAACCGGCCGAAATCCACGAGAAAACGGCGAAAACGACGTAGGCGATGACGGCGGTGCGCTTGATGCGGCGGATGACGGCGCGGGACTCGGTTTCATCATCCGCAGCCGCGAAACCCGGGCCCGGGCCGGAGCCCGCTTCCGCGCCCGGGGCGGCGGACAATGCAGTCGCTTCGCTCGCCCCCGCCCCGGGCTCGGGCGCGGGCGCGGGCTCGGGCTCGGGAACGCGCGCGGGGAGGAGCGGGCGTTCCTCAGGGAGCATTCTTCGCGAGGCGGAAGAGGTTGACGAAGGCGGCGACGATGCCGAGGAAGGTGAAGATGCCGGTCAGCCAGGGATAGGTGCCGAAGAGTTTGTCCATGCCGCGGCCCCAGAAGTAGCCGAGGGCCATGGCGATCGGGAACATCCAGCCGATGGAGGATGCTTCGGCGAGCGCGCGAAAGTCGCGGCGGTTCTTATCGTCATCGTTGGGCATTGTTCGCCGCCACGCGTTTAGCGACCCATCCACCCGAGATCTTCGCTTGTTCGACGAGCGGTCCGGGAAGGATTCCGAAGAGCAGGGTGACGACGAGACAGATCGCGGCGACGAGTTTCAGTCCGCCGCTCGACACGACTTCGGCCTGGCCGTCTCCGTCGCGCAGGTACATCGCCATCACGATGCGGAAGTAGAAGAACATCGACACGGCCGACATGAGCACGGCGACGATGGCGAGCCATCCGAATCCCGCGCCGACGGCGGCGTAGAAGAGAAAGTACTTGCCGATGAAGCCCGCGGTCGGCGGAATGCCGCCGAGGGAGAGGAGGAAGATGATCATCGCGAACGCCCACAGCGGCGCGCGGCGATGCAGTCCCTCGAAGTCACTCACCTGCTCGCCCGCGTACTCGTGCTTCGAGAGCATCAGCACGGTCGCCCAGATGCCGAGGGTGGCGAAGACGTAGACGACGGAGTAGACGAGCACTCCATAGAGTCCCATCTCGCTGACGGAGATGATGCCGAGCAGCACGTAGCCGGCGTGACCGATGGACGAGTACGCGAGCATGCGCTTGATGTTGTCCTGGGTGATGGCGGCGAGGTTGCCGATGATCATGGACAGCGCGGCGATGATCGCCAGGACGACCTGCCAGTCGAGGCGGAAGTGGTGCATGCCGACGTAGAAGATGCGCGCGAAGATCGCGAAGGCGGCGGACTTCGATGCCGTCGACAAAAACGCCGTGATGGGCGTCGGCGCGCCTTCGTATACGTCAGGCGTCCAGACATGGAACGGCGCCGCCGCGATCTTGAAGCAGAGGCCCGCGCCCAACAGCATGATGCCGAACATCAGCGCGTCGTTGGTGACGAGGGTCGACATCGCGTCGGCGATGCGCATCAGGTTGAGCGTGCCGGTGACGCCGTAGATCAGCGAGATCCCGTACAACAAAATCGCCGAGCTCACCGTCCCGAGCACGAAGTACTTCATCGCCGCCTCGGTGCTCTTCAATTCGTTCTTGAAGTAACCCGCGAGGATGTAACTCGACAGCGACAACAGCTCGAGGCCGATGTAGATCGCCGCGAGGTGAACGCCCGAGACCATGAACATCATGCCGCAGAGCGCGAACGAGAGGAGCGAGTAGTACTCCCAGGCGGAGTAGCGCGAGGCCGCGAGGTAGTCGTCGGAGAGCAACACGAGCATCGCCATCGTGGCGATGAAGAGGAGCTTGAAGAAGATCGCGAAGGAGTCGAGCGCGAACATCGACGCGAATGTTTTGGTCTGCGCGACGTCGGCCACGAGGCCGGAGCTGGCGATGACGGCGACGGCGGTGAGGACGAGGATGGCGAGCATCGTCCATTTGGCGGTACGCGCTCCCCCGCCCGAAGGCGCGCCGGAGGCGCGCACCACTCCACCACCACGGCGCATCACGGGCGCGATCAGCAACAGACACGCGCCAATGGAGATGACGATCTCCGGCAACAGGTAGATCGTGTCGCCCCAGGTCATTTCTCGGCGACCTCGGAAGGTGTGTGGGTGCCGCTGCCCTCAGCGGCACCGCGACCGCTGGGGGCAGCGGTCGCCACAGTGGATGGATACGGGGCAGCGGCCGCCACAGTGGACGGATACGGGGCAGCGGCCGCCACAGTGGACGGATACGTGAGCTGTTGTTTGTCGAAGTATTTCGGATCGACTTTCCTGACGATGTAGTCGACCGGCTTCTCGACGACGTCGAGGAACGGTGTCGGGTAGACGCCGATCCAGACCATCATCACGATGAGCGCGAGCATCAGTCCGAGCTCGCGCTTGTTGACGTCGGGCACGTTCTGGTTGGCGGGATTGTCGAGCGGTCCCCAGAACACGCGCTGGTAGAGCCAGAGCAGGTACGCGGCGCCGAGGACGATGCCGGTGGCGGCGAACGCGGCGTAGGAGATGGTGCCGAAGGCGGTCGAATTCGCGGCGCCGAGGAGGATCATGAACTCGCCGATGAATCCGTTCAGCGCGGGGAGTCCCATCGACGACAGCGCGGCGATGAGGAAGAGCGCGGCGTACATCGGCATCTGCTTCGCGAGCCCGCCGTAGTCCGCGATCATGCGGGTGTGGCGGCGCTCGTAGATGAAGCCGACGAGCAGGAACAACGCGCCCGTCGAGATGCCGTGGTTGATCATCTGCAGGACCGAGCCGCGCAGACCGATCGGGTTCAGCGCGAACATGCCGAGCATCACGAAGCCGAGGTGCGAGACCGATGAATAAGCGACGAGCTTCTTCATGTCCTTCTGCACCAGCGATACGAGCGCGCCGTAGATGATGCCGATGATGGAGAGCACGACGATCGGAACGAGCAACTGTTTGGTTGCATCAGGAAGAATCGGCAGCGCGAATCGCACGAAGCCGTACGTGCCCATCTTCAGCAGGACGGCGGCGAGGATGATCGAGCCGGCGGTCGGCGCCTCGACGTGCGCGTCGGGCAGCCAGGTGTGGAACGGGAACATCGGCACCTTGATGGCGAAGCCGAAGAAGAAGCCGAGGAAGATCCAGAACTGCAGCTGCGGCGGAATGAGGTGGCCGATGTTGTGGAACTGCAGCACGCTGAACGTGCCGGGATTGCCGAGTCCTTTGATGTGGAGGAAGTCGATGCCGCCGTCATTGAAGAAATACAACGCGAGGATCGAGAGCAGCATCAGCACCGATCCGGCGAGCGTGTAGAGGAAGAACTTGATGGCGGCGTAGAGCTTTCGCGATCCGCCCCAGATGCCGATGATGAAGTACATCGGCACGAGCATGACTTCCCAGAAGACGTAGAAGAGGAAGAAGTCGAGGGCGCAGAACGTGCCGAGCATGCCGGTCTGCAGGAGGAGGAGAAGGATGTAGTACTCCTTCTCGCGGAACTTGATGGCGCTGTAGGACGAGACGATGGCGATGATGCCCATGAACGTCGTCAGCAGGATGAGCAGCAGCGCGATGCCGTCGATGCCGAATTCGTACTTCACGCCGAGGGACGGGATCCACCGATAGGTCTCGCGGAACTGGAAGAGCTTCGTCTTGTCGAAGTTCGGCCAGAGCCAGAGCGAGACGAGGAAGTCGATCACCGCGGTGGCCGTGGCCATCGTGCGAATCGTGCGCGTCGCGTTCTTGCTCATGAACAGGATCACGAGCGCGCCCACCGCGGGGATGTAGGTGATGATGTTCAATATGCCCATTTACGCTCCGCTCTAGCTATTAGGTCTTAGGTCTTAGGAATTCACGTCATCCTGAGCCGCGCAGACGGCGAAGGATCTCGAAATTGCAGGCAGTCGCATGTTTGAGATCCTTCGCAGCGCTGCGCCGGCTCAGGATGACGACTCGTTCAGAGGTTTCCGTAAGACCTAAGACCTAATACCTAAGACCTTTCTCCCTCAAGGCTTCATGAATAGATACACCACAGCAATCAACACGATCCCGCCGCCCATGATCAGCGCGTAGTTTTGTACGAGGCCGCTCTGGACGCGGCGGAACATCATGGAGCCGCCGCGCGCGGTCGTGGCGACGCCGTTGACCGCGCCGTCGACGACGTATTTGTCGAAGAGGTTCGAGCCGTGTCCGAGAAAGAACACGGTGAGGTGGCGGACGCCGTTGACGATTCCGTCGACGACCCACGTATCGAACCACCACAGCCCCAGCGCCAGCAGCACCGTTCCTCGAATGACCGTCGCGTTGTACAGCTCATCGACGTAGTACTTGGACTCGAGCGCGCGGTGGATCGGCGCGAACGTCGCGGCGAGCCGCTTGAGCGTCGACCAGAGTGGATCGCGTTTGTAAAAGCGCCACGCCAGGAAGATGCCGAGGACCGCCACGGCGACGGAGACGAGCATCAGGATGTACTCCGTCGACAGTGCGGCTTCGTGAAATTCGAAGTGCTCGCCGCCGATCGGGAGGAGGACGGGCGCGAGCCACTGCTGGAACCAGGTGGGGTGGGCTCCGCCGAGCGCCGCAGGGAGTCCGATAAGACCGCCCAGGACGGCCAGGACGGCCAGGACGGCCAGGACGCCGGTCATGCTGAAGGGAGACTCGTGCGGCTCGTGGGAGTGCACGTGATGGCCGTGGGCTTTGTCGATGTGCTCGTCGCCCTGATCGAGGTGGCGCTGATCGGGGATCAGGTGATGTCCGCCGTGCTCAGGCTCGGAGGTCTCGATGCCTTCGACCTGCGCGCCGCGATACGTTCCGTGGAAGGTCATGAAGTAGAGGCGGAACATGTAGAACGCGGTCATGCCGGCGGTGACGACGCCGAGGAGCCAGATGAACTTGTGATGCGGGAACGCGTTTGCGAGGATCTCGTCCTTGGAGAAGAATCCGGCGAGCGGCGGAATGCCGGCGATCGCGATCGTCGCGACGAGCATCGTCCAATGCGTGCGCGGCATGTACTTGCGCAGGCCGCCCATCTTGCGCATGTCCTGTTCGCCGCCGCAGCCGTGAATCACCGAGCCGGCGCCGAGGAAGAGACATGCTTTGAAGAACGCGTGCGTCATCACGTGGAAGATCGCCGCGGTGAACGCGCCGACGCCGGCGCCGAGGAACATGTAGCCGAGCTGCGAGACGGTGGAGTACGCGAGAACTTTCTTGATGTCGTTCTGCGCGAGTCCGATCGACGCGGCGAAGATCGCGGTGACCGCCCCGATGATCGCGACGACGAGCATCGCGTCGGGCGCGAGGCGGAACAGCACGTTGGAGCGGACGACCATGTACACGCCGGCGGTGACCATCGTGGCGGCGTGGATGAGCGCGGAGACGGGCGTCGGTCCGGCCATCGCGTCAGGCAACCAGACGTAGAGCGGAACCTGCGCGGACTTGCCGCACGCGCCGACGAAGAGGAGCAGACAAATCGCCGTCGCGATCGCGCCGTACTGCGCGTGACCGCCGGCGCTCGCGAGCGCGAACACTCTCGTGTAGTCGGCGCTGCCGAAGGTGTTGAAGATCAGGAAAATGCCGAGGATGAAACCGAAGTCGCCGATGCGATTGGTGATGAACGCTTTCTTGCCGGCGTCGGCGGCGAAGTTTTTGTCGTAGTAGAAACCGATGAGCAGGTACGAGCAGAGACCCACGCCTTCCCACCCGACGAACATGACGATGTAGTTCGCGCCGAGGACGAGCAACAGCATCATGAACATGAAGAGATTGAGGTAGGTGAAGAAGCGCGTGTAGCCCTTCTCGTGCGACATGTAGCCGGTCGCGTAGACGTGGATCAGGAAGCCGACCCAGGTCACGATCATCAGCATCGTCGACGAGAGGTGGTCGATGCGCAGCGCGAAGTCGACGGTGAAGTTGGCGAGAAGCGCGCCGGCGTGTCCGAGTCCGGTCGGAATCCATTGGAAGTACACGTGCTGCCACGGACTGCCGGCGCTCTGGATGACGATCCATGTGGCGATGAGCGCGGAGAGCGCGGTCGTGGCGAGCGCGAAGAAGTTCGTGGTCGTCTTGTTCTTCGGCGTGTGCGGCGCGAGGAACGCGCGCGTGCCGTTGATCAGCGCGCCGATCGCGGGAAGGAGGACGACGAGGAGGAGGGCGCTAGACATGGCACTCCTCGGTTGCTCGGTTGCGCGGTCGCGCCGTTGCGCGGCGCGCGAGCGGCGCGTTTGCTGAGCAACCGCGAGACTGCGCAACTGCGAAACTGTTACCCATGCAGCGTTTTCACCTCGTCGACATTCACGGTGGAGCGGAGCCGGTACAACTGGATCATGATCGCGAGTCCGACCGCGGCTTCGCCCGCGGCGACGGTGATGACGAAGATGGTGAAGACCTGCCCCTGCAGGTCGGCGAGGCGATGGGAGAAAGCGACGAGGTTGATGTTGACGGCGTTGAGCATCAGCTCGATCGACATCAGCACGGTGATCATGTTGCGGCGGATGATCACGCCGACGATGCCGATCGCGAAGAGCGTGGCGGAGAGCATCAGGTACTGAGCGGTGCTAGGCATGGGGCGCCTCCGTTGGAGGCGAATTGAGGATTGAGGATTGAGGATTGTGGATTGTGGGGATCCAGCGCGCGGACCGCCGCCTTGCATTCGCAATCCACAGGTACTGAGCGGTGCTAGGCATGGGGCGCCTCCGTTGGAGGCGAATTGAGGATTGAGGATTGAGGATTGAGAGCGGCGTACTCGCGAGCGCGCCCATCGCATTCTCAATTCTCAATTCACAATTCTCAATTCGCATTCACGAGATCCTTCACTTCTTTCTCCGTCTCCACGCGCTCGAGCATGTAGTCGGGCGCGGTCTCTTCTTCGAGGGCGGACAGCTCGCGCTTGCCGATCACGATCGCGCCGATCATCGCGACGAGGAGAAACAGCGACGCGACTTCGAAGGGCACGAGGTAGTCGCGATAGAGCGCCATGCCGATGGCTTCCGCGTTGCGGTTGTCTTTCGCGCGCCACTTGCGTACGAGTTTGTTGGGATCGGTCGGATGCTGCGTGAGGACTTGCTCGCGCACCGTCGTCAGTTTCTTCGCTGCGTTCGGCGCTTCGTCGTGATACGCGCCGGTGCGGACGACCGCGAAGAAGAGGACGAAGATCGCGACGCCGACGCCGATGCCGCCGAGGGTGTAGCTCGTCGTCATCTTCTCGTCGGGCAGATGCCGCACGTTGATCAGCATGACGACGAAGAGGAACAGCACCATGATGCCGCCGGCGTAGACGAGCACCTGCACGGCGGCGACGAACTCCGCGGCCTTGATGACGAACAGCACGGCCACGCAGAGGAACGTGAGCAGGAGGAAGAGCGCGGAGTGGACGGGGTTGCGCATCATCACGACGAGGAAGGACGCCGCGACGGCGATCGTCCCGATGACGATGAAGACGACCAGCGGCGCGTTGGAGGCGATGGCATCCATCTAAGCGCGTTCTCCTGTCATCCCGAGCGGGAGCGAGGGACCTGGGTGGGCGGCGCTGCGAGGCATGTGAGCCGAAGCCCCACCCGCCCAGGTTCCTCGCTTACGCTCGGAATGACATCGGCTCACTCCGTTCCTCCGGCGATCTGCTTCTGTCCTTTGATGCGCTTCACGTCGTCGTCTTCAGGAAGGCCGGTGAACTTCGGACGGTCGTCCCAGTACTCCAGCTCCTGCATGTTGAAATACAAATCGTTGCGGTCGTAGGTTGCGAGCTCGTAGGTCTTGGTCGTGAGCCAGATCGATTTCGGCTTGGTGGGACACGCTTCTTCGCAGAGCGAGCAGAACATGCAGCGCTTCACGTCGATGTCGTAGCGGTCGAGGACCTTGACCTTTTTCTTCTTCTCGCCTTCCTGGATGATCTCGTCGTGTACGTCGATGTAGATGATGTCGATCGGACACGCGACCGCGCACAACTTGCACGCAATGCAGCGGTCATACGAGAACTTGAACATTCCTCGGAAGCGATCGGCCGGCTCCATCCGCTCTTCCGGATAGCGGATCGTCACCTTCGGCTTGAACAGCTCCCGCAGCGTGGTCTTCAGCCCCTCGAGCAAATCGAGCACGAGGAACTTCTCGGACCACTTCGCCTTCGCATACTCAACTTGCATGAGCGACCTTTCCGGGTGCGGCCGCGCGCTTCGGCTTCGGCTTGAAGAGATACATTGCGGCGAGTCCGATGGAGACGATGCCGATCCAGTACATCAGCCGCTCCTGGCCGGCGAGGATGAAGATGGCGGTGACGAAGATGTTGCCGAGCGCCAGCGGAATCATCCACTTCCATCCGAGGTCCATCAGCTGATCGAAACGGAACCGCGGGAACGTTGCGCGGAACCAGACATAGATCAGCATGAAGAGCATCACCTTGGTGACGAAGATCAGCGTGCCGAGAATGCCGCCGAACATCCCCATGTGCCTGAGCACATCGGTTGTGAGGCCGATGCCGAACATGCCGAGCGTCCAGCCGCCGAAGAAGAGCGTGACCATGAGGCAGGAGTTCACGATCATCATCGAGAACTCGGCGAGCATGAAGAACGCGAACTTCATCGCCGAATACTCGGTGTGATAGCCCGCGACGAGCTCCGACTCCGCTTCGGGCAAATCGAACGGCGTGCGGTTGTTCTCCGCATTCATCGCCACGAGGAAGATGAAGCAGGCGACGATCTGCGGAAGGAAGTTCCAGGCGTTCGTTTCCTGGTAGCGGACGATGGTGACGAGATCGAGGCTGCCGCAGATCATCAGCACGCCGACGATCGAAAGGCCGAACGGCACTTCGTACGACACCATCTGCGCGGCGGAGCGCAGGCCGCCCATCAATGAATACTTGTTGTTGGAGGCCCAGCCGCCGAGGATGATCCCGTACACGCCGGTGGACGTGAGCGCGAGAATCAGCAGCAGTCCGACGTTCACGCGCGTGACGGTGAACGTGGGCGGCGGTCCGAACGGGATCAGACAGAACACGATGAAGGCCGGGATGAGCGGCAGGATCGGCCCGAGGAAGTACGCGACTTTTTCCGCACTCGCCGGGACGATGTCTTCTTTGAGAAGGAACTTGACCGGGTCGGCAATGATCTGCAGCAAGCCTTTGTAGCCGACGCGATTCGGGCCGAGGCGTGCCTGGAAGAGACCGAGCAGACGGCGCTCGATCCAGTTCATGGCGGCGACGAGCACCTGCACGATGATGAAGGCGATGAGGAACTTCACCAGCGGCCAGACGAGGTAGTGCATGAGAGGCGTGTTCATCGGACGCCCTCCCGCCCGGATGAAGGCAGAAGGCAGAAGGCAGAAAGCAGAAGGCAGAAGTCGCTGCCGCGCGTGTGCCACGAGCAACTTCTAACTTCTGCCTTCTGCCTTCTGCCTTCTGCCTTCATCGATCGACTTCTCCCAGCACGATGTCAATGGTCCCAATCAACGCCACCAAATCAGAAACAAGGTGCCCCTTCGCCAACATCGGTAACGCTTGCAGATTCACGAACGACGGCGGCCGCACATGGCAGCGGTAAGCGTTCTGTGTCTTCCCATCAGAAACGATGTAGTACCCCAGCTCACCTTTCGGCGCTTCGATGGAGTGGTAGACCTCCCCTTCCGGCGGACGGATGACTTTCGAGATCTTCGCTTTCAGATCGCCGGGCGTGGTCTGTTTGATGAGCGGGATGCATTGTTTGAGGATGCGATTCGACTGGCGCATCTCGGCCATGCGGCAGAGGTAGCGGTCGTAGGTGTCGCCGTTCCTGCCGATCGGAATGTCGAACTCGAGCTCGGGGTAGCACTCGTAGGGCTGTGCGCGGCGCAGGTCCCATTCGACGCCGGACCCGCGCAGCGGGGGGCCGGTGATGCCCCACTCGATCGCGTCTTCGGGCGAGAGGACGCCGATGCCGACGGTGCGGCGCTTCCAGATGCGATTGGTGGTGAGGAGCGACTCGTATTCGTCGACCGCGGCGTCGAACTTCGCGCAGAACGCTTCGATTTCGTCGAGCCAGCCGTGCGGCGCGTCTTCGGGCATGCCGCCGATGCGCATGCAGTTCAGCGTCAGGCGCGCGCCGCAATATGCTTCGAACAGATCGAGGATCTGTTCGCGCTCGCGGAAGCAGTAGAAGAACGGCGTCATCGCGCCGATGTCGATCGCGTGCGTGGCGAGCCAGAGCAGGTGCGACGAGATGCGCTGCAACTCGGAGAGGATCACGCGCAGGATCTGCGCGCGGCGCGGGATCAGCTTCGTGACGCCGAGGATTTTCTCGACGGCTTCGACGAAGCCGAGGTTGTTCGTGGCGGAGGCAACGTAATCCATGCGGTCCGTGTGCGGGATGCACTGCGGATAGGCCATGTGCTCGAAGAGCTTCTCGGTGCCGCGATGGAGGTAGCCGATGATCGGCTTCGCCTCGATGATCCGCTCGCCGTCGATTTTCAGGAGAACGCGCAGCACGCCGTGCGTGGACGGATGCTGCGGGCCGAAGTTGACTTCCATTTCGTGGACGTCAAACACCTTCCGACCTCCCGGTTGCGCGGTCGCGCGGTTGCGCGGTTGCGCAGGGCGCGAGCGGCTCGCATGCCGCGCAACCGCGCGACCGCGTAACTGCGTAACCGCTCATTCGCCCTCCTCCACCGCCGGCGCCGCCGCCACCGGCTTCGGCGCCGGTTTGGGAGCAGCGGCCACTGCGGGCTTCGGCGCGCCGCCGATCTGGGCGGCCGGCCAGGTGCCGTACTTTTTCCATTCGCCTTTGTAGACGTTCACGTCGTTGGCGGGCTTGCCGGTCGAGCCGGCTTTGGGGCCGCCGCCCTCGGGAAACACCTCGGGGTAGATGCGCGCGCCGGTGTCGATGCCGCGGATGGGGAAGTCTTTGCGCAGCGGGTGGCCGTTGAAGCCTTCCCACATCAGGATGCGCTCGAGATTCGGGTGGCCGGAGAACTGGATGCCGAGCATGTCGAACGTCTCGCGCTCGTGCCAGTTGGCGGTCTTCCAGACGCCGGTGACCGAAGGCACGGGCGTGTCGGCGTCGGTCCAGACGCGCAGGCGGACGCGCGCGTTTTTCTGGAACGAGTAGAGCATGTAGGCGACGCTGAATCGCAATCCGCTGTGGTTCGGAAACTTCGAGTAGTCGACGCCGGCGAGGTCGACGAGGTAGACGAAGCCGTCGTCCTTGAACGCGCGGCAGACTTCGACGATGCGGTCGCGGTCGGCGAAGAGCGTGATCTCGCCGGCGAACTCTTTCGCGTCGAGGATCGCGTCGTTCACGCGCGCGACCGCGGAGGCCACGATCGGATCGCGCTTGATGTCGTCGACGGTCTTTGCCGGCGGAGCCGCGGGCGCTGCTGGCGGAGCCGCGGGCGCAGCCGGCGGCGGGGTCGGAGGAAGTTCGGACATTGACTATGTCAGGCGCCGCTGAACGGCTTGCCCGCCTCCTCCATCAGAAGTTTGAGCATGTCGAGCGTTTCAACTTCACCGGGAACGCAGAGGGAGATGTCGTCGGTCTCGCCGGTCGCGATGGCGTGCGCGTAGCCTTCGCAGTCCCATCCACACGCGCCGCAGTCGGTCTGCGCCATCGCGGCGAAGAGCTTTGTCTCCAGGTTGCCGCCCATCTCGTTCGCGAGCTGCATGCGCTCGGTGAGCATGAGGTCTTCGCGATGGAAGGGAACGGCGGGAGAGGCGCCGGCTTCGGCGACGTCGGGAGCGACGATCTCGGGCGCGGCGGCTTGTTGGATCTCGGCTTCGGTGACTTCGCCGCCCGCCCCGGGCGCGGGAGCGGGCGCGGGCGCGGGCGCGGGTTTTGGTGGCGCCGGAGGTGTGGGGGCGCGTTTGACACCGGACACCGGCGCGGGCTTCAGCTGCGCTGCTTGCTCCGCGCGCAACGCCGGTCCTTCATGCACCGGGCGTAATGCGTCGCGCACGGCCGCGCGCGCGAAGTCGTACGCTTCGCCGCCTTTGCGCAGCACGTGCATCTTCTCGATCTTTTTCTGGAGCTCCATCAATCCCCAGATCAGCGCCTCGGGGCGCGGCGGGCATCCGGGGATGTAGACGTCGACGGGAATCAGTCGATCGACTCCCTGCGTGACCGCGTACGTGTCGTACGGTCCGCCGCACGTCGCGCAGGAGCCCATCGCGATGACCCACTTCGGGTCGGGCATCTGGTCCCACAAACGGCGGACGATCGGCGCCATTTTCTCGGTAACGGTTCCGGAGACGATCATCAAGTCGGATTGGCGTGGCGTGGCGCGGAAGACTTCGGCGCCGAAGCGCGCCATGTCATGACGAGGATCGAGAACGGCCATCATCTCGATGGCGCAGCAGGCCAGGCCGAACTGCATCGGCCAAAGCGAAGACTTGCGAGCCCAATTGAAAAACTTGTCGACCGTGCTGGTGAGAACGTTCTCGTCGAAGCGGCTCTCGATCAGACCCATGAAAGGACCTTCCTCCGCCACGCATAGAAGTAGCCGACCAGGAGGATCGCCAGGAAGACGGCCATCTCGGCCGCTCCGAACCAGCCGAGCTGTTTGAAGCGAATGGCCCACGGGAAGAGGAACACGGTCTCGACGTCGAAGACGATGAAAAGGACGGCGATGAGGAAGTAGCGGACGGAGAAACGGTGGTCGAACGCGGTCGAGGTCGGAGCGATGCCGCACTCGTACGGCTCGAGCTTCACTTTGCCCGGCCGCGACGCCCGGATCAGCGGTGTGATGATGAAAAGGGTCAACACCGGCACGGAGATGACGATGAGCGCGGCGATCAGCAGCACCGAATAGTTGGCCATCTTTTTTGCTCGCTACGGCGACCGCCGGTCATTCTAATGGCCGCCATCGCAGAGTCAACTAAAACAGTTTCTTTTGGAAGCCGCCACGGGCGGCTGCGTGGATTGCTCCGCCTCGCGGCATGCTTGTCGCCACGTCACGACCTGCGACTTCGAGCGGCGCAACGCGCCTGAGATCGTCGTTTCTGCCGCGCAGGCTCCTAGCCTCGGGCCCGTTTACTCACCAGTCGGAGCGTTTCAGAATAGCCTTCTTTGAAACGACCAGCCGTCGAGCGGTACTCCTTTGGCCTGGACGAGCACGCGCTGGTCTTCGCCGATGCCGTCGGGAAGGATCAGGCGTCGTGCGTCGTCGCGGGCTTGGAGGTCATTGATGGCGGATGGCAGATGGCAGATGGCAGATGCATCATCAACGTTTTCGCCATCTGCCATCTGCCATCCGCCATCCGGCCGCAACAGCGCGTGGCTCGTGATGTCCAACGTCAACAGGAACTTTGCGAGGCGATCAAAGAACAACGCCGTCGCGCCGTTGCGCTCGCCCGCTCGCTCGAGGTCGGTGAAGTTGATGTGTGCGGTGAGGTCCTGTTCGCCGGGGTTCGCAAGAAGATCGCGCGTGACGCGCTGTTGGGCGTACGCGGCGGCGGTGCCGAAGCGGCGGGCGCGGGGGTGGAAGAGTTTGGTTGCTGGATGGCCGTAGTCGATGGTCACGAGGAGCGCGTGGTCGAAGCGTTTGATCACGTCCGCGTGGAAGGACTCCCATTCGAGCGAAACGTCGGCGAATTGGCCGTCTTCGAGAGTGATGCCGCGCTCGGCGAAGTAGTCTTCGTAGCTCGTCGTCGCTTCGCGCTCGGTCCATTCGAGCTGATCGTTGACCCACAGCTCGTGCAAATGCTCGCCGCGTTGGACGAGTCGGGCGAACGGGAAGGCGTCGTACAGCTCATTACCAATGATGAAGTGGGTGCCGTCGGTCGGAATCTCCTCAATGGTCTGCGGGCGATCGATCCCGAAGAATCTGGCGCGCGGATCAGTGATTTCTTCTCGCAGCGCGCGGATCAGCTCGCCCCCGCCGCAGCCGATGTCCACGATTGTGAACACCTCGCCCTCGCAGCGGCTCATGAATTCGCGGACGAGGTTGCCGATTGCATACGAAAAAACCGGGCTGAGCGTGGGCGAAGTGACGTAATCACCCTCCTTTCCGACCCGTTTCTGGCCTGCCGTGTAATAGCCGAACCCGGGGTGATAGAGCACGATCTCGACGAAGTCGCGGAACGACAAGTCACCGTATTTCAATAGGTTACTGAGCACGTCGCGCATCGAGCGCTCGGGCGGCATGAGCGTCATCGTATCACCGCGCAGCAGCTTAACTTCCATACTTAATCGCATTGTGGCAGGGCCGTTGCGATGAGGAGGGCAGACAAAGGGAAGGAACCAGGGAGGCATCATGAAAAGATTCATCGCAGTCCTGCTCGCAGCGTTCATGTCCACCGCGGCATTCGCACAGACCGTGGACCCGCACAGCAAGGCCAAGAAAGGCGCAGCGATCGGGGCCGTAGCCGGCGCGATCGCGGGCGCGATCATTCATAACAACCGCGGCAGCGGCAACGCGAAACGCGGTGCAGTCATCGGCGGCGTGGTCGGAGCCGCGACGGGCGCGATTGTCGGCGCGATGATGGACAAGCAGGAGCGCGAGCTCCGGCAGATCGAAGGCGTCGACGTGACGCGTACCAGCGACGACGAGTTGCGCGTGACGGTGAACAACGAGATCCTGTTCGACTTCGACTCGGCGTCGCTCCGCTCGTCCTCGCGCGATGAGCTCCGCGAGATGGCGGACGTGTTCAACAAGTATCGCGACACGACGATCAACGTTCAGGGTCACACGGACTCGACCGGTTCGGCCGCGTACAACCAGCGCCTCTCCGAGCGCCGCTCCAGTTCCGTCGCCAGCTATCTGGAAAACCTCGGCGTCCGCAGCTCGCGCGTCGATGCCTACGGTTACGGCGAATCGAAGCCGAAGGCGTCGAACTCGACCGCCAGCGGCCGCCAGCGTAACCGCCGCGTCGAGATTTACGTCCGAGCGAACAACGCGTAATGAAACGTCATGCGGTATAGGATGTGAAACGAAAGACGCCCGGCAAGGGCGTCTTTTCTTTTAGGAGGCTGTAAATGCTACGCAAGAGTTTGATCCTGGCAATCGTCACGGCGTTCGCGCTCGCGTGCGCAAGCACCAACGACACCGCTCCCAATCAGAATCGCAAGACGAAGCGCGGCGCGACGATCGGCGCGGTCGCGGGCGCGATCGCCGGCGCGATCATCGGCAATCAGACGGGCAACAACCGCACCGGCGCGGTCGTCGGCGCAGCCGCGGGCGCGGCCATCGGCGGCGCGATCGGCCGCAAGATGGACAAGCAGGCCGAGGAACTGAAGCAGATCGAAGGAGTGGAAGTGGAGCACGCGCCGGGCACCGGCGAGATCGACGTGCGCCTGACGAGCGACATCCTGTTCGACGTCGACTCGTCCGCATTGCGCTCGCAGTCGCGCACCACGCTCAACGAACTGGCGAGCAACTTCTCGCAGTATCCCGACAACCGCGTGATTGTCGAAGGCCACACAGATTCCACCGGCAGCGACGCGCACAACCAGCGCCTCTCCGAACAGCGCGCGGGAGCGGTCGCCGACTACCTGATCGAGCACGGCGTGCCGTCGTCGAACGTGATCGTGTACGGCTACGGCGAGATGCGCCCGAAAGCGACGAACGACACGGCCGAGGGACGGCAACTGAACCGGCGCGTGGAGATTCACATTCAGGCGCCGCAGACGGCGATCAATCAGTAGGCGCAGAGGCCAAAAAAAAACGACGGCCGGAAGGCCGTCGTTTTTGTGTGGCTGGCGTTGCCGGGGTGATTAGTCGACCGTCAGCACGCCGTCGATGTTCGACACAGTCTTGCCAGCCGGGAGGCTGGTGATGTCGAGCGTGGACCACTGCCATGACTGATCGCGCTTCTGCGCGTTACCGGCCAGAATGACCTGCATGCCGCGCGACGTTTTCGTGTAGCTGCCGCCGGGAACGTATCCGTTCTGCGTGCCGCCCGCCTGGTTGACGAGGAATCCGTCGAGGTTCTCGATGTTCGCCGACGACAGATTGGTGAGATCCATGCCTGCACCGATGAACGCCTGATCGCGCTTCTGCGCCTGGCAGAACAGTGTCGACGTCGTATTTTTGGTCGTTTTCGTGTAGCTACCGGTCGGAACGAAGTTGCTCATATGAATGAATCCTTTCAGTTGCGTTCGCGTCTGCTTTTGGAGGGATTGCAGACTTCACCCTTTCACACGTTTGTTGGCACTGGCGGCGATTCGCGAGCTTCTCTTTGCGGAGCTTGCGCCTTGAAGCCGCCTGCACTGCGGCAGCAAATAGACAAGAGCACCCGCTTCAATTGTGTGGCTTTGAGAAAGGACGCCAGAGCGCGGTCTGAAGCAAGAAACGGCGTAATGCCGTAGAGACCGCGGATTCGTTGTTGCCGCAATTACAGTACTACACCTGCCCGAGGAATACTACATAAATATATATTTTATCCATTGAGATTCACGCGGCGCTCGGGGCGGCAATGTTTGCCTGTACGAGGCCCGTCGTCACGGCCTCCAACAGAGCCTCGAGCTCGAAGGGTTTCGTAATCACGGCCCAGACGTCCTTGTCGAAGACGTCGGCCTTCGTCCGGTATCCATCGTTTGCGGAAATGACGATGATCGGGATGTGCTGCAGCGAGGGATCGGTGGCTCGCTCGCGCAGGACATCCATGCCCGATACTCCAGGCATCATCAGATCCATGACCACGAGATCGATGTTGCCGGCATGCATCTCCGCAAGCGCTTCCCGTCCGTCGCGCGCCTCCAGCAATCGGAAGCCTCGGTGCCTCAGGAAGGTCACGAGCAGCAATCGAATGCTCTTATCGTCATCGACGATGAGGATCCGATTGGCGGGAACGCCCATTCGCTGCGTCCCGGGAGTCATGCCTGGACGACCCATTGTTTGTGAAGCTCGAAACTCTCCGTGCCGGCGGGCCAGAGACCGAACGGAAGATAGAAATAGCCGTCGCCGGAAGCGCGTCCTTTTCTGATCAGCTCCGTCATGCTCCGGCAACAGGCATCACTGCGGCGCACGGTATCCCGCTCAAATTGCACGCCGGTTCGCTCTGCAACTCCCTCGAACACGCGGATCTCGTCAAAGGCTCGACTCACAAGCATGCCCTCCAATGATGCAAGACTGCGCCCGCATTGGCTCGCTCAGATCGCCGCCTCAATAAATCACGACTTCGTCGCCGATGTTGGCGATGGAATAGAGCGTGGCGATGTCGCGGTCGCCGAGGCGAACGCAACCATGGGAAACCGAGCGGCCGAGTTGGGTGGTCTGCTGCGTTCCATGCAGTGCGTATCCGTCGCCGAGGTTCAGGCGAAAGGCGCCGAGGACCTTGTCGAATCTGCGCTGCTTCACGCCGACGGGCGGGATGACGAGGGCGTTCCCGGCGCGGATCATCGTTCCGGGCGGAAGCTCGCGCTCGACGCCGTTCCTGATCTCGACGACGGTGTCGCCTTTCACTCTCAGCACACGTTCGGAAACGGGAGGTGTCTTTTCACTGCCAAGCCAGCCCCACACGCCGGTTTCGCGGACAGGCGCGGGCGCGCTTCCCGTGGCCGCATCGATGGAATCACCGCGGTTGAGGCGAACGACGCGAAGACCGGACTTGCGCGCTTCCTCCACATAGTGCCAGTCGGGCGGAACCCAGACCGGATTCTCTTCCTTCGACACGATTCTGAATTTACCGATCGGCGTGTCGAAGACCATGGTCCTGCCCTGATCGACCAGCGTCGTTCCTTTTCCCGTCGAGCAAACAGCTTCGAAGATGATGTTCCGATCGCGTCGGACGTACACCTTGTTCTCCGCGGTGGAAACGAGAATGGTCTGATCCGTATCCTCGAAATCTCGCAGCGCGGTACCGGCGTCCGAGAGCTTCGAGGTGACGGAATCGATCCCGGCCTGACGCTCGGCCGTTTGCGCTCGGAGCGCACGGAACATGGCACCGCGGTCGTGTTCGATCAGCTCGTCGACGACCTCGAAGCGGCGGAAGCGGCGCATCTCGCGCAGGTTCATCGCTTCAGCGGCGGCGGCGATCGAGCAGACGGCGAGAGCGATGATGAGCAGCGCCCATGATGCGAGGAATCCCAACGATCGTTTCATGTCATGTTCTCAATAGATGTAGACGCGTGTAGTAGCCGAGATCCGCGGCCAGATTGCACGCATCTGGTCCTCGGCGATCATGAAGGAGCCCGGTTTCGCGCCGGCGAGCGGACTGTCCGCAGACGGCGGCGAATGAATGACGTACCCGTTCGGCAGCAGGACCACGTACTTCCCAAGTCCGCCCGGCACCTGTGCCGGAACCTTTGGAATGGGCGCATTCCGCATTGCCCACGCCCAGGCCGGAACTTCCCACGGTTGATCGACGAGCTTTCCGATCACCGTCACGCCCCCTTTCAGAGGGACGAACTGCCAGCGCTTTCCCTCCGCCGTCACCACGCGCGGCTCGCCGATGACGACATCCATCTCGCGCACGATCTCGGGTCCGAAGTGCAGCCGCAGCTTGTGGCTCGAGGTGTCGATGGCGAGATAGAACTCCGCGGCGTCAAAACTCCGCGTCATCGCCAGGCGCCCGGTCAGCTCGCGGTCGAGCGACTCGCGGCTCAGCTCCATCGACGCGAGGTCGCTTCGGATCTTCGCCAGCGGATACGGCGACGCGGCGTGCGTCCGCACGATCCGATCGAACTTCGCGTCGAGCCGGAGGCGATGCTGCCACGCGCCGGCGAGAACAGCGACGCCCGACAACAATATGAGGAGGTTGAACCAGAGCGCCGGACGGCGCACGCGGCGGCGCGACGGCGAATTGGGGCGATATTCACTGCGACGATCGGATGTGACCATATCTCCTTTGTGATCAGAATCTCTTCATGGCGAACAGCCCGGCGCCGGTGACGAGAGCAATCAGGATCGCCAGCGCAAACCCATCGAGCGTCGGCGCGCCCGGAATCGTGGCCGCGGGAAGAATCGTCAACGTGTAAGATCTCGCGCCGATGCAACCGTTCGCGTCGGTCGCACGGATCGTGACGTTGAAGAAACCCGTCTGCACAGGCACACCGCTGATGAGGCCCGAGGCCGGGTTGAGCGACAGGCCGCCCGGCAGCGCGCCGCTGGCGATCGTGTAGGTGTACGGCGTGGTTCCTCCCGACGCGGTGACCGACTGTGAGTAGGGCGTTCCGAGCATGCCCGGCGGCAGCGTGGCGGGACTCAGCGTAATGACCGGGCAGGTCGGGCTGCTGGCAATTCCGATCGTGTAGAGGCGGCTTCCCGAGCAGCCGTTCGCGTCGGTCGCCGTGATCGTGAACGTGAACGTGCCGGGGGTAGTCGGTGAACCGGTGATCGCTCCCGTAGCGGAGTTGAGAATCAGACCCGGCGGCAGCGTGCCGCTCGATACGGAAAACGCATACGGGGCTGTCCCGCCGGACCCGGAGACGATCTGGTTGTACGGAACGCCGACCACACCGTTCGGCAGTGTCACCGGATTCACGGTGATGATCGGGCAGACGACACCGGGGCCGCAGGTATGCACGTTGTTGGTATCGAGCGTAACGGCGCCGTTTCGCGCCAGCGCTCTGCCGGAGGTGTTGGCGCCGGTCGTGAGCGTGATGCTCGTGAGAGCCAGGATGTCTCCGGAGAACGAAGTGCCTGTTCCGAGCGTTGCGGAGCTGCCGACCTGCCAGTACACATTGTTGCAACCGCTGCCGGCATTGATGACCGTGACGGATGAGCCGCTCGCCGTCGTGAGCGTGCTCCCGATCTTGAACAGGAACAGCGCGTTCGGATTGCCGAGGCCATTGAGAGTCAGCGCGCCGGTGAGTTGGGCGGACGACGAGAAGCAGTAGACGCCCGGCGTCAGCGTCAATCCTCCGAGATTCTGGCCGGTCAGATCAACCGTGCACGGCGTCGACGCGATGTTGTTGTAGGCCGTTGTGAGGTCGTTCTGCGCCTGCATCGCCACGGCATCGTTGCTGTGGATCGCCCCCCCGACGACGACACCAGGAGGAAAGCCGGCTACCGCGCTGCCGGGGCTGACGCCGACGTTGCCGTTGACCGTGGTCGCGCCGGTGTTGGTGACGGTAGATCCGCCGAGCACGCCAAAATTCTGCGCAGTGCCGAGGGAGATCTGTGCGGTTGCCGGTGATGCGACGACGAGAAACGCCGCGATCGCGAAGATCGTCACGGGGCTGATATACGTTCGCTTCAAGTGAAGCTCCTTTCGTCAAACGGCGGTTTCAGAACTTGATTTCCTGGCTGGCTGCCCTGATGTTACACGGCTCGCAAAGCCAACCTCGTTCCATGAGCTTGAAGGGACCGTCACTCTCGTCGCGGAAGAGCGTTCGGATCTCATGGCACCAGTCGCAACGGACGGCATGAGGGTTCCCGAAATCAGGGTTGGCCCGAAGGATCTCCGCGGCCACCTCTTTCTCCCCGGCAATCAAATCGTCGCTGCGAAGAACTCTGCCGGCGGTCAGTCGAACGGCTTGTCTGGTCATGAGCGCTCCTTGGTATCGGTTGTCACTGCACGGCGTCCATCGGCTCGTCGAGGTCTTCCGGAGCGGCGCCCCTGCCGGAAAGAGCCGGCGTCTGCCGTGAGCATCGAATCGAGCAGCGGCAGCGTGACGGTGAACGTCGAGCCACGGCCGAGGCCCGGGCTCTCGACCCGCACGCTCCCGCCGTGAAGTTTGACGATCTGCGCGACGATCGACAGACCGATCCCGAGTCCCGGCAACTGACGGCCCGTCGCATCGGCCTGACGGTACAAGTCGAAAACGTGCGGAATGAAGTGGGCGCTGATGCCGGCGCCGTCATCGATGACCGACAACCGCGCGCTGTTCCCGTCCCGCTCGAGCCGGACGTCGACGGCGCCTCCGGCCGGCGTGAACTTGATGGCGTTGCTCAGCAGGTTCCACACGACCTGCAGCAACCGCACGCGGTCGCCGCGCAAGGGCGCGGGGTCCAACACGAGATCCGAACGGAGCTGTATCTCGCGAGCGCTCACGCTGAGAGCGGTCATCTCGACGGCCGACCGGACGACGGCCGCCAGATCGATCTCCGTCATCTCCATCCTCAGCTTCTGCTCCCGAATGCGCGTGACGTCGATCAGGTCTTCGATGAACGTTCGCAGGAGAGTGGCCCCTTCGTCGACGCGAACGAGGGCTTCGGCGTGCAGGTCCGGATTGCTCTTCGCCAATTGCACCCAGCCGATGATCGACGTGAGCGGCGTGCGCAGCTCGTGAGCGACGGTGCCGAGGAATGCGTCCTTGTAGCGGTTTGCGCTCTCCGCCTCGCGGAACAGCATGGCCGTGTCGATGGCCACGGCCGCACGTTGCGACAACTCTTCGGCGAGTTGCAGGTCGACCTCGTCGTACCGCCGGCGCGAGGAGGAGAACGTCGTCGTGCCCAGTACCTTGTCGCGCACGATCAGCGGCACGCTGATGAGCGACCGCACGCCGAGCGCGCCGATGAGCTGCAGGATCTTCGCTTCCGGCTGGAGGCCGGTCAGGTGCGACTCGGCAATGTCGGTGAGCAGCACCGACTTGCGCAGCAGAAGCGCCTGAGGCGCGCCCGGTGCGTGCTCGGGCTCGCGAAAGGCGATCTCCTGGAACTGCAGCGCCAGGTCGCGCAGCACCGGATTCGCGTGCGAGACCGTCAGGTGACGGATCGTGCCGTCCTCATTGACGAGGTCCACCGCGCACCAGTCGGCGAATGCCGACGTCGAGAGGCGCGTCAGAGACTCGAGCGTCGTCTCGTAGTCGAGCGACGACGCCAGGAGAGCGCTGGCCTGGGAGAGCATGTCGGCGGCACGCGTCGCTTCCTCGGCGACGAGGACGCTTTTCTTCAGCACGTTGATGTCGAGGACGGCCACGATCGCGCCGTCGATTTCTCCCCCCGCGGTGCGATACGCACGAATGCGCAACAGCCGCCATTCGCCGGCCGCATCCTGCACTTCGACGTCGGCGGCGGTGGCCGTCTCGACGACTGCTCCGACGAGCTTCTCGAGATGAGAGAGGTCGAGGGTCGATTTCGCCTCGCGGAGAGGCCGGCCGATCGCATCCGCACGCAGGTTGAACAGCAAGCCGGCGGTGATGTTGAAACGGCGGACGGTCAGGTCGATGCCGACAAAGAGGATCGGGATCTCGACGGCGCCGAGCACGTTCTCGATGTCGTCGTTCATCCTCACGAGCGCCATGTTGCGGAGCCGAAGCTCATCGTTCAGCGTGCTCAGCTCCTCGTTCGTCGACTGCAGCTCTTCCTTGGCCGTCTCCAGCTCTTCGTTCGTGCTGCGAAGCTCTTCATCGCTCGACTGCGCTTCCTCGGCCGCTGCGGAGGCCTCGTCGGCCAGCTGCTCGCGATCGTGGATTGCGGCCGCGAGCGCATGCCGCAGACCGGCGATCTCCCCTCGCCTGCCGGCCGTCTCCACTTTGCGCGTCGTTCCGCCGGCGGGAGTGCTGCGGAAGACGATCCAGCAGCGGTCGTGACCGGGCGGAGGCGTGCCGTACGGAATCACGTCGAACGCGACACCGCGGCGAACGTCGCCTTCCGCGACGAGAATGTCTTTCCTGCTGACGATGACCTGTTCGCGGAACGCGCGGCGGACCGCGGGGCGTAGCACCGCCAATACTTCGTGATTCCGAACCAGGCCGAAGAGGTCCAGCGATGCATCGCCCGGCTCCAGCGCGATGAACGGCGCAACGTTGCCCCGGATGCGCGTGATCTCCATCCGTTCATTGATGAGCACACCGCACGGCGCGAGATGCGCGGCGAGGAAGGAATCATCTTCGGCGGGGGCGGCGCTTCCGGCGCGGCTGCCGGGGGGCGGAGACGACGATGCGACGGCAACGTTCGATCGCGGTGCACGAGGCCTGACGTCCAACGTCGCCAAGGCATCCGGGATCTCGCGCTTGCGGTAGATCAGCGGTTTGGCCGAGACCGCAGTGAGCTGATTGGTCGTGCCGCGCAGATTCTCCGAGCTGCCGAGCATCAGGAAGCCGCCCGGCGCGAGCGCGTACTGGAGGAGCGCGACTGCTTTCTTCTGCAGCTCCGAATCGAAGTAGATCAGCACGTTGCAGCAGGTGATGAGATCGACCCTCGAGTACGGCGGGTCGCGGCTGACATCGTGCGCGGCGAAAGTACAAAGCTCGCGCAGCGACTTCGTGATCTTGTAGCCGCCCGCAACCGGCGTGAAGAATCGCGCCAGGCGCACCGCGCTCACGCCGCTCAGTGCATGTTGCGTGTACGACGCAACCCGCGCCTTCGCCAGCGACTGCTCGTTGATGTCGGTCCCGTAGATGGAGATCCGCGGTGCATGCGGACGATCGTCGAGAAACTCGAGCAGAGTGATGGCGAGCGAGTAAACCTCTTCGCCCGTCGAGCATCCCGCCACCCAGATGCGCAGGTTGTCCTCGGCTCCGCGGTTCTCGACGAGCGCCGGAAAGACGACGCTCTTGAGCGCATCGAAACGCGCGGGCTCACGAAAGAACGAGGTGACGCCGATCAGCAGATCCTGATAGAGCGCCTCGACGGCGGCGCCGTCTTTCCCCAGGAGGTCGCTGTAGCTGCCAAGGCTGTCGTGGTTGCCGAGGAGCACGCGCCGCAGGATGCGCCGCTCGATGGTGGCCCGTTTGAAGTGGCTGAAGTCGACCGGATGGCGGCTTTGCAGCAGCTCGAGAACGCGATCGAACTCCGCGGCGGTCGCCGGCACGGCCGGTCTGTCTTCAGGGGAAGCGTCATGACGAACGATGCGCACCAGCCGCTCCGCGATGCCGGCCGGCGGCAGGACGAAGTCCGCTGCGACGGCCGCCGCGCGCGGCATGACATCGAACTTCGCGCTCTCGGGACTCTGCGCGAACGTGATCCCTCCCGCCTCGTGAATGGCCTGCAGTCCGAGGGCTCCGTCCGCGTCATTGCCGGACAACACGACGCCAATCGCGCCGCTCTTCTGCTCCTTCGCCAGCGAGGACAAGAAGCTGTCCAGCGGACGATGCGGCACTTTCGCGGTGCGCGGCTTCAGCCGGAGGACGCCGTCCTGAATCGTCATCTCCCTATCGGGCGGAATCACGTAGATGTGGTCGCGCTCGACGCGCATTCCGTCGGTCACTTCCTGAACGGGAATCGCCGTCGCGCCGGCCAGGATGTCGACGAGCATGCTGTGGTGGCGCGGATCGAGATGCTGGATCAGTACGAAGGCCAGTCCGGTCCCGGCCGGTATGGCGGAAACGAGCTCGATGAAGGCGTCGAGACCGCCGGCCGATGCGCCGATGCCGGCCACCCGAACCGCGGTTCCGTTGCGAGGGTGTTCCTCCGGGAGAGAGGGGACCTGCTGTGACGCCGGAGGCTTCGCCGGGCTGCGAGCTCGGATTGCCATGGACCATCCTTTCGAGAACGTCTGAGGATGGAGGCGGTCGCGGAACGCGCACGGGGTTTGCCGAGATGGCAGCCGACTCATGCGCGCCTGTCACAACCGACTGGATCAGGCGTGTACAGATGTAACTCCATCAGTGTACACCGTCGTTTCCGATTTGGCAATGATTCTTAATGACATTGCCTAGTTGGCGAGGTTCGTGCAGCGTACGGCTCAATGGCTATCTCACCTTGAGCAGGTCCTATCCCCATGCCGGCGCCCTCCGGCCGCCGGCCCCCATCGAGCCCTCCTTCGATCGCATCGCTTATCTCCACGTCAGGACAAAATTCGCACTGGCGATGGCTGTGAGCCTGATCTGGTTCGCGCTGACGGCGTGGATTGCGCTGCCGTGGATCCGAGACCTTGCCGATCTGACGAACTGGCTAGTCGCGCTGCTCGTGATTGGCGGCATCGCGCTCGTGCCGGGGCTGATGAATGCGTTTCTGGCGGCGAGCCTTCTGCTCGACCGCCGGCCGGCGCGCCGCGCGTTCGACCGTTACCCCGGCATCAGCATTCTGGTCGCTGCTTATAACGAAGAGCACTTGATCCTCGAGACGATCGAATCGCTCTCGCGCCAGGACTACCCGGGCGACTTCGAGGTGCTCGTCATCGACGACGGGTCCACCGATCATACGGTGCGTGTGGTGGAACGGCTGCGTCATCCGTGGCTGCGGCTGCTGCGGCAGACCGCGAACCTCGCCAAGTCCGCGGCGCTGAACCGTGGTCTCGCCGCGGCGCGGTTCGATCTCATCATCACTCTCGACGCCGATTCCAGCCTGCATGCGAACGCGCTGCGCAATCTCGTCGAGCGCTATCTGAGCGACCCTCCCGGTACGAAGGCCGTGGCGGGCACGATGCTGGTGGGCAATTCACGCGCGAGCTGGGTCACCAAAGCACAGGAGTGGGACTATTTCCACGGGATCGCCGCCATCAAGCGCATGCAGTCGCTGTTTCACGGCACCCTGGTGGCGCAGGGCGCATTCTCGCTGTACGAGCGCAGCGCGCTGGAGGAAGTGGGCGGCTGGGAGGAATGCGTCGGCGAGGACATCGTACTGACCTGGGCGATGCTGGCGCGCGGCTGGCGGATTGGTCACGCCGAGGATGCGTGCTGCTTCACCAACGCGCCGGACCGGATCAACGTCTTTGCCCGGCAGCGGCAGCGATGGGCGCGCGGAATGATGGAAGCGTTCCGCCGGCATCCCGGCATCCTGTTGGTTCCGCGGATGTCGACGTTCTTCGTCGGCTGGAACCTTCTGTTTCCGTGGCTCGACTTCGTCTACACCGTGGCCTTCATCCCCGGCTTGATCCTCGCCTGTTTCGGCGTGTATTGGGTGGCGGGGCCGATGACGCTGGCGCTGTTGCCGATGGCGCTGCTGATGAACGTCCTGATGTACTGCATCAGCGTGAAGATGTTCGATGCGCAGGGATTGCGCGTGCGCCGGAACGTCGCCGGGCTTCTGATCTATGTCTTCGGCTACAGCCTGATTCTGCAACCGGTCAGCGTGGCCGGCTACGTCTCGGAATTGCTCGGGCTGCGCAAGAGGTGGGGCACGAAATGACGCTCCGCGCACGAGCCCTCTCTGCAGTGTTGTTCGCAATTCTCACGGCCGGCGGCGCTCAGGCGCAGACGGCGCTCACGGGGGACATCAACGCCAGCAGCGACGCCGAGCACTTCGATGCGCTGCGACTGCGAAGCGGTGGTCTGTTCGACTACGAGTCGCCCTTCCATTACATGGGCATTGCGGCGCAGACGACGCGTTACGCCCAATCGGGGTGGAGCCGCGATGCACCGGCCATCCTCGTTCTTTGGCGAAACCAGGATCGCAATACGCTGGCCGGCACGATCGCCGAGGCCGGGGTCGTGCGCATTGCCGGGCGCACCCGCCTGATCGGCGACGCTACCTGGAGTCTGCGCCCCTCGCCGCGTACCGGCATCGAGCTCCTCGCGGCCGGCGATCTCGTCGAAACGCAGCACGCTCTCGATCGCGCGACCGCGTACACGTTCGCGGGCGTCAGCGCGGAGCGGCAGCTGACGCCGCGCCTCACCGCGATCGGTCTCGCCGGATATCAGCGCTTCTCCGATGGAAATGAGCGCGTGCATCTTCGCGGCCGGCTGATCTGGATGTTGATTCCCAAACAGGGCCTCAGCGCCCAGCTTCGGTGGCGGCAGTACGACACGAGCCAGATCGATGTCGGCGGCGCATACTTCAACCCCGGCCGCTACCGCGAGTGGCAAGCCGGCCTGGCCATGCGCAAGCGCTCCGGCGGCTGGCTGTGGTCCGGAACCGTGGCGGCCGGACGCGAGCAGATCGATCACAACTTCCGGCAGACGACTCTGCTCGCAGAGGTGCGAACGGAAGGCACGTTGTGCAAAGACACGCGCCTGGTTCTGCATGCGTCCTACAACCGCGCGGCGGGCTTTGCCACCGCGGACGGATACTGGTACAGGGTCGTCGGAATGACGGTCATCGTGCCGTTCTAGCCGCCACGGGCGGCTGCGTGGATTGCTCCGCCTCGCGGCATGCTTGTCGCCACGTCACGACCTGCGACTTCGAGCGGCGCAACGCGCCTGAGATCGTCGTTTCTGCCGCGCAGGCTCCTAGCTCACGTTTCCAAAATGGCCATCACTCGTTGCTAAATTTCCAATATGGCAACCATCGTGCATCGCCGGATTGTCATGTACGGAAGGATCCTCAGACAGCTCCGCGAATCGAAGGGCCGGGGACAAGCCGAGGTGGCGAGAAGTGCGGGGATGTCACCCGCGCAACTGGCCAGGCTCGAATCGAATCAGCGCGGGCTGTATCTCGAGGATTTCGTCTGCATCGTCGAAGCCCTGGGCGAAAAGCCCGGCAATCTCCTTCCCAACGATCTCGGTGACATCGGCCATCTGAAGCCGCTCATCGATCGGCTGGCGGGCATGAAGCCGGAGTTTCTCCAGCGCGTCTCGACGATCATCGAGAAGATCGTGCTGCTCACCGACGACATGACTGCTGCAACACTCGCTGCGTCGAGGGAGCAGGACGGCAAATCCAAACGCAACCTCCTGCCGGCGGTGCAGCCGAAAGGCCGCCGGTGAGTCGCATCCGTCAACATCCCGCATTACGACAAGAGCGGCCATTCCGGCGCAGCTCGGTCCGAAATTTCTGACTCGCCATCATTGCGATTCAGCCCGGCGACGAGCGACGTTCCGCTGGTAGCCGCCGGAGTTTCGAGCCACTGATAACACACGTCGCAGAAAGCAGGATTTCATGGCATTACTTTGGTTCATCATCATCGGCGCGATCGCAGGCTGGCTCGCCGGACAATTCATGCGAGGCAATGGCTTCGGCCTCCTCGGCGACATCATCGTCGGCGTCATCGGTGCCTTCCTCGGTGGATACGTCTTCCGCAAGGTCGGCGTGGAGCTCGGCGGCGGGCTGCTCGGCAGCCTGATCGTCGCCTTCGTCGGCGCGGTATTGCTGCTCTTCGTGGTGCGTCTCTTCACAGGCCGTCGCTCGGGGCGGAGGATCTGATCGTGAGTCCCCTCAAGATCGTCGCCATCGTTCTGATCGTGGCCGGCATCGCCGGACTCGTGTACGGGAAGTTCTCCTATACGAAAGCGACTCACGAGCTGAATGTCGGCCCGCTCGACCTGTCGGTCAAAGAAAAGCGGACCGTCAACATCCCGCTCTGGGCAGGCATCGTCGCGATTGCTGCCGGCGGCCTGCTGTTGATCGTTCCCAAGCGCACATAAGGGCCCAATTCTCAATGAGCGATGAACAGCGTCATTCGACGGAGTCCAGGTCCGGGCCTTTGTCGAGACTCGCGGGTTGGGTCTCGGAAAAGACCGGTTCTTCGGCCGCATTTGCCCTCGCCGCCGGCGTGATCGTCGTATGGCTCGTCACCGGTCCCATTTTTCATTTCGGCGACACGTGGCAGCTGGTGATCAACACCGCCACGACGATCGTGACGTTCCTGATGGTCTTCCTCATTCAGCGCTCGCAGAACAAAAGTGCATTGGCGGTGCAGCTGAAACTAAATGAGATCGTGGCCGCCCTCGACGGAGCAAGCAACCGGCTCATCTCGGTCGAAGATCTGTCGGAAGAGGAGTTGAACGTGCTCTACACGCACTATCAGCGGCTCGCCGAGATGTCGAAGCGGGACAGCCGCATCACGCAGTCGCATTCGATCGACGAGGCCGAGGCGCGACACGCCCGGAAGCTGCGCCACAGGAAAGGCTCATAGGCTCAGGGGCTCAGGGGCTCATAGGTGTTTCTTTGAGCCTCTGCGCCTTTGAGCCTCTGCGCCTTTGAGCCTTTGCGCCTTTGAGCCTTTCTCCGCTGAGCCTTTATCATGCGCGCGCATGGTCTCGGAGCGGCTCCGGAAGTGCGTGCAGAGCGGGTTGTCGATCATCGTCGGCACCGCCGACAGCGAGCGGGTTCCCGCGACCTGTCGCGCGGTGGCGATGAAGACGAACGATGACTTCGAGACCGTCACGGTCTACATCCCCGCGGCGACGAGTCACGAGACGATGGCGAACATCGCGACGACGCGACGGCTCGCCGTCGCCTGCAGCGAAGTCTCGACGCACGAGACGACGCAGATCAAAGGCGTGACGCGCGCGGTGCGCCTCGCGCCGAGGGAAGACGAAGCGTTCGTGCGCGAGCGCATCGAAGCGTTCGCCGCATCGCTCGAATCGATCGGACTGCCGCGCCACACCACGCGCCGCCTCGCCCACTGGCCGGCGTTCGCCATCGACGTCACGATCGAAGAGATCTTCGATCAGACTCCGGGTCCGAAAGCCGGCACTGCCCTTCGATGACACTCTCGGAGCTCTCCCGCTGCTTTCATGGCGTCATCCCCAGCATCATCGCGTCCGCCGATCGCAACGGCGTGCCGAACGTGACGTACCTCAGCCAGGTGCATGTCATCGACGAGCAGCACGTCGCGCTCTCGCGGCAGTTCTTCAACAAGACCAGCCGCAACATCGCCGAGAACCCGCACGTCTGCATCGAAGTGTGCGATCCCGTCACGTTCGAGGCCTATCGCCTGCGGCTTCGTTTTCTGCGCACGGAGACGAGCGGCGCGCTCTTCGACTCGATGGCGCTGCGCATCCAGGCGATCGCGTCGCACACCGGAATGTCGGGCGTCTTTCGTTTGATCGGCGCGGACGTGTTCGAGGTGCAGCGCATCGAGCGCGTGGAGGGATATCTCACCGGCGCGGCGTCACCGGCTGACGCAATCTCGCCGACGGACGGCTTTCGCACGGAGTTGCGCGGACTGCAGCTCGTGTCGGAGCGTATCAATCGCGCGGAAGATCTCGAGACGCTCCTCGCCGCCGCGCTCGACGCGCTCGCGGTCTACTTCGGATTCGAGCACACGATCGTGCTGCTCAACGACGAGAGCGCGAACCGTCTCGTGACGATCTCCTGCCGCGGCTACGGCGGCGGAGTCGGAGCGGAGGTCGTGTTCGGGGAAGGACTGATCGGAACGGTCGCCGCGGAACGCCGCGTGCTGCGCATCAGTGGACTCGATGCGAGTCTGCGCTACGGACGCGCGGTGCGGCGCGAGCTGTTGTCGGGCGAAGGCGGACGCACGCTGCGTCCGGAAATTCCGCTGCCGGGACTCGCCGATGCGCAAAGCGCGCTCGTGATTCCGCTGACGGTCGGCGAGCGCCTGACCGGTGTGCTCGCCGCCGAGAGCCGCGATCCTCTCGCCTTCGGCGAATGGGATGAAGCCTACCTCGGCATCATCGGCAATCAGATCGCGCTCGGCATCGATCGCGTGCTGCAGCAGGAAGAAACAGATGGCGGATGGCAGATGGCAGACGGCGCGCAGAAATCGCCATCTGCCATCCGCCATCTGCCATCTCCGATCAAACGCCACACCCTCACCTACTATCGCGACGATGACTCGATTTTCTTCGACGGCGAATATCTGATCCGCAACGTTCCGGGCCGCATCTTGTGGAAGCTGCTCGCGGAGTGGAAGCGCGCGGGACGCACCGCATTCACGAATCGCGAGCTGCGTCTCGATCGATCGCTGGGATTGCCGGATCTCAAAGACAATCTCGAAACGCGTTTGATCCTGCTGCGCTCGCGACTGCGCGAGAAGCTCCCCGCCGTGCAGATCGCGTCTACAGGGCGGGGGCGCTTCTCGCTGGTGGTCGATGCGGAGCTGGAGTTGGTGGAGCGTTAGATCCTGGCTGATCTCGCTCCCATCAGTTTATCCCGCGCGTAGATGCGGGATCTCTGGTTCCATCGGCAGAATCAGTCCGACAGGCGAAATAGCGGGCGTGTCACCGGAGATCCCGCGTCTACGCGCGGGATAAACTGCGAGTCGCCGCCGCGACGATCGCATCCGCCTGCGGCGCGTACGCGGCTTCGAGTGGGAACGACGCGGCTGCCGGCGCATCAGGTCCGGTCAAACGCACGACCGGCGCTTTCAATGCACCGAACGCTTTTTCCGCGATGATGGCCGCGACTTCCGCACCGACGCCGCACGGGCCGGCGGCTTCGTGTACGACAATCGCGCGTCCGGTCTTCTGCACCGATGCGAGGAGCGTCGCTTCGTCGAGCGGCTTGAGCGAACGGAGGTCGATCACTTCGGCCGACACGCCGTTCTCCTGCAGCACGTTCGCGGCTTCGAGGCACTTCTGCACCGTTTTCGCGTAAGAGATCAGCGTGATGTCCGAGCCTTCGCGCTTCACGTCCGCCTTGCCGATCGGCACGACGTGATCGCCGTCGGGAACTTCGCCGGGGACGAAGAGCAGTCCGATGTCGGCGAAGAAAACGACCGGGTTCTCATCGCGGATCGCGCTCTTCAGGAGCCCCTTGAAATCGGCGGGCGTCGACGGCATCACCACTTTCAGTCCCGGCGAGCTCACAAACCACGACTCGTTGTTGTGATTGTGCTGCGCGCCGACCGCCCAGCCGCCGCCGGTGCGCGCGACCGTCACGAGCGGAAACGAAAACTGTCCGCCCGACAGGAAGCGCAGCTTGCCGGCGCTGTTCACGATCTCGTCCATCGCGAACGTGAGGAACGGTGCGAAGAGGAGATCGATGACCGGACGCAGTCCCGTCGCCGCCGCTCCCGCCGCGGTTCCCGCAATGATCCCTTCGGCGAGCGGCGTGTTGCGCACGCGCGCGGCTCCGAACTCTTCGACCAGTTTGTATCCCTTCGTCGCGGTGCCTTCGCCGAACGCGATGACTCGGCTGTCGCGCCGCATCTCTTCGACCAGCGCTTCGGTGATCGCTTCATCTGCTGTGATCGTTCTCATGGTGTTCTCCTGGTTCATTCCAGCGGCGAGGACGCCGCCGGGTCAGCCGGCGGGGACGCCGGCGTTCCGATGTTTATGCGTACACGTCGGTCGTCATCTCGTCGAAGCCGGGGTACGGCGAGTCGAGCGCGAACTGCGCGGCGTCTTCGACGCGCTGCTGCACGCGCTGCCACATCACGTCGATCTCGTCCTGCGTCAGCTCGCCATCGCGCTGCAGGCGCGACTGGATGAGCGAGATCGGATCGCGGCGCTTCCACGACGCCAGTTCTTCTTTGTCGACGTACGCCTGATCGTCCGGCTCCATGTGTCCGCGCACGCGGTACGTGTAGGTCTCGAGCAGATACGGCTTGCGCATCGTGCGCACGTAGTCGACCGCGTTGCGCGCGGCGTCGAGTACGACTTCGACGTCGTTGCCGTCGACCGTCTTCGACGGCACGCCGTACGCGCGCGCGAACTCGCTCACGTGATCGGCGAGCATCGTCTCTTTGCGATGCACGTAGGCCTGCCACTGATTGTTCTCGCAGACGTACAGCACCGGCAGGTTCCACACCGCGGCGAGATTGAGCGACTCGTGGAAGATGCCTTCCGTCGCCGCGCCGTCGCCGAAGAAGACGACGGCGATGGCATCGCTCTTCGACATCGAGAGTGAGAGTCCGACTCCCGGCGCGAGCGACAGCTCGCCGCCGACGATCGTCGACGTCAGCACGACGCCGAGCTCCTTGACCGAGATGTGCAGCGAGCCGCTCTTCCCTTTGCAGTAGCCGGTGCTCTTGCCCATGATCTCGGCGAAGATGCGCCCCGGCTCCGCGCCGCGCGCGAGCAGATGTCCGGCGCTGCGGTGATTGGTGAGGATCAAGTCGTCCTCGCGAAGGTTCTTGATGACGCCGGCGGCCGACGCCTCCTGCCCGACGGACGTGCACATGTTCGGCGAGAGGTTCGCGGCGCGCAGCGCGGCCGACTTCTCCTCGAACGTGCGGATGAGCATCATCGTCTCCAGCGCTTCCGTCACGCTCCGGTCGACGACAGTTTCGATTGCAGTCATAGGTGATGTCCTTTCCGTGACGCAATGTAGGCACGCGGCGGAGGCGCGGTTGCTAAGTGTTTGCTAGGCGAAGCCGAAAAGATGAGGGTGGGAGTTCGGGAGTGAAGGGTGAATTCCTAACAAAAGCCTAACGGCGCTACAATCGCGGCCGGTCCTTCCCCATGCGCATAACGATCGTCCTCCTCCTCGTCCTCCTCTCGTTCTCCCTCTGTGCACAAACGCCCTATCTCGTCAAAGACATCAACACGACGTATTTGCCGTCGGCGAAATCGTCGGCGCCTACGGAATTCACGGCATGGAACGGAAGGACGTATTTCGTCGCCACCACCGATGCGCCGGGAACGGAGCTGTGGAGCACCGATGGGACAAGCCAGGGCACGCGGATCGTAGCGGACATCATTCCCGGCAGCGCCAGCTCCAATCCGAGCTCTCTGACGGTCGTGAACGGAACGCTGCTCCTCACCGCACGCGACGTCGATCATGGAATCGAGCTCTGGACGACGGACGGAACCGCGGCCGGAACGCATCGCCTCCTCGATCTCAACCCCGGTCCCAACTCGGCGTCGCCGGGGTCGAGGATTCATTACAAGAACCGCATGCTGTTCAGCGCCGACGACGGAGTCTCCGGACGCGAGCTTTGGATCACGGATGGAACTGCAGCGGGTACTCGTCTGGTGCGCGATCTCGAGCCGGGAAACGCGTCGTCCTCGCCTACGTACTTCGCCCAACTCGGCGACACGGTGTATTTCTACGCCGCGGGCGCGATCTGGAAGACCGACGGTACCGACGCCGGCACGATCAAAGTCGTGACGATGACGGCGCGCAATTTCCGCGTGGTCGGCTCCCTGATTTTCCTTCAGGGTTTTACCGCGGCCACAGGCTGGGAGTTGTGGGTGAGCGACGGCACGGAAGCCGGCACGCGCATGGTGACGGAGATCGTGCCTGGGACCCGCGGAGGACTGACGACGAACTATTCCTCGCTCGAATTCACGCGACTCGGCGATCGCCTGCTGTTTCCCGCGACGGATGACGCGCACGGCCGCGAGCTCTGGATCAGCGACGGAACCGCGGCCGGCACGCACATCCTCCGCGATCTGATTCCCGGTCCCAAAGGGATGTGGGACCATGATTTTGCATCGCTCACGACGCTGGGAAGCCGCGCATATTTCGCCGCCGCGGATCAAGAACACGGGAACGAGCTATGGGTCACGGACGGCACGGAAGGCGGGACGGCACTCTTCGTCGACTTCGTGCCGGGCGCCGCGTCTTCGTATCCATTCTTCGTCGCCGGCGGCGCGCAGCTCTATGTCGTCGCGGACGCGCGGCTGTGGGTGACCGACGGAACGACCGCCGGAACGCATGCCGTTCAAGGAGCCGACGGACCCCAGAACCCCGGGTCGCTCTGGCCGGTCGACGGGAAGCTCTACTTCGGCGGAGCCACTCCGCTGACGGGAACCGAGCCATGGGTTTCCGATGGAACGTCAGCGGGAACGCGGATGATCGCGAATCTCTCACCCGATCCTGTTCCTTCGTCGACGCCATCCCAGCTCACGGCGGCGCGCGATCTTCTGTTCTTCTATGCAACGCGCGGGAAAGTAACAAATCCGAATCAGCCCGAAACGACGTTGTGGAGATCGGATGGCACCGAGGCCGGAACGTTTCCCGTGGGGGACCCGGGAGGAACGAACACCGCGTTAACGGCCGTTGGCCCCTTCGTGTTTTTTCCTGACGGATACAACAGCACCAATTACCTTCTCAACGACGGAACGCCGGGAGGAACCAAATCGGCCGCTTATCTCCTGCCGCCTTTCGGCGGAGCGCCGGCCAGCGCGATTTATCCGTTCGGCGACGCGCTGTTCGTCAACGCCGGAAATTCGCTCTGGAAAACCGCGGCGGCGCTCAACGCTCCGGCCGTTCCACTCGGCTCTTTTTATCCGCACGACTTGATCGAAGTGGCGGGACAGTACGCCTTCTACGCCAGCATGGGCCAGCTCTATGACTACGGTCTATGGATGACGGACGGCACGACCGCCGGTACGCGGGCGGTCGTTCCAAGAGTCGAGGGCTTCAGCAACTACACCATTCTTACCAGTGCCGCGGGCAACATCTATTTCATCGCGGAGAAGCGCGATCAGCAGCCGCCGGCGTTGTGGAAGAGCGACGGCACCTTCGACGGTACGGTGAAAGTGAAGGACCTTCCCTTCGGCGACGTCTTGTGGGGGCCGCACTACGCTGCCGCCCAACGAAAGTTGTTTTTCGAATCCAATGGCAAGGTGTGGGTGAGCGACGGCACCGAGTCCGGAACGATGGAGCTCGTCAACGTCGGCGCGGAGCCATCGACGGAGATCACTGATTTCAAGGCCGCCGGCGATCGAGTCGTGTTCATCAAGCAGCATGACGTACCCGGCGGCTACGACTCTGAATTGTGGAGCAGCGATGGGACGCCGGCCGGCACTCGCGTCCTCAAACAGCTCGGCGCGGTTCGTACGCAGTTGGGCAGCTTCGATGGAAACGCATATTTCGCGGCGCCCGATGACGTACACGGAACCGAATTGTGGGTGACGAACGGCACCGCCGAAGGCACGAAGATGGTCGCCGATCTGAACCCGGGAGCGGCGAGCTCCTCGCCGTACGGCTTCGCGAAGGTGCACAACACGCTGTACTTCAGCGCGCAGACGGAGACGGCGGGCATCGAGCTGTGGGCGCTGCCGCTGACCGAGCCGGTGCTGTCGGTCGCCGACACGCACGCGACCGAGGGAGACACGGGAACGAGTGTTGCCCGCTTCGTCGTGTCGTTGAATCCCGCGTCGTCACAAAACGTCACGGTGAGCTATGCAACGGCCGATGGTGCCGCGCGCGCCGGCGAGGACTACCAGGCGGCTGCCGGCACGCTGACGTTTTCCCCCGGCGAAACGGAGAAGACCATCGACGTCCGCGTCATCGGTGACACGGCGGTCGAAGACAATGAGAGCTTTCTCCTCGCGCTGCGCGACGCGAACGGCGCCCGGCTGGTGAAAGCCGCTGCCACCGGCGTCGTGACCGACGACGATCAGACAGCGGACGTCAGCATCGTTCCTTCCTTCCTCAACTCCAGCTACCTCAGCGAGTCGGTCCTCGTTTCCAATGCCGGTCCGCGCGCAGCAACTAACATTAAGATCACGATGACGACGACGTCCGATTACACGGGACAAAATTGCTGGACCTGTTCGATTCCGCAGCTCGCTGCAGGCAAGTCGGCACTCGCCGGCAGTCCGTACAGTTCGTCGGATCAGGCTTACCGCAGTGCGATCGTCAGCGCGCAGGAGCGCGACCCGCAAACTTCGAACAACAGCGCCTCGTGGACGGTGAACAGCAGCCGGACAATTGCGATGAATGCCGCGTATCTCACCACCGGGGCGACCGCAACCATCACGACAGAGCTTTACTCGGCCAATCCTACGATCACGATCTCCGATCCGACCGTGATCGCGGTTCCGCCTGCGGTCACGAAAGTGGACGAGCACTACGGCACATTCGACATTACTGCGCTCAAGCCCGGCACGTCCACGATTCGCGTCGAACCCATCACCGCGCCGCTCCTCGTCACGGTCGTTGCCCCGGGCACGACGCCGCGCTGGCCGGGTGCGGTCAATCTGTCGATCTCTTTCTCAGCGGCCAGGTTCGACCGGCCGGCCACAGTGACAGTGAAGCCCACCGGCCGCGCGCCGTTGACCGGAGCCTCCGCCACCGGAACGATTACCGTCACAGCCGCAGGGCAGGAGCTCGCGCGGCGGACCTTATCCGGCACCACTCCCAGCGAAATCGTCTTTCCCGTCTATCTGCCTTCGGTGGGGGCAAACGAATGGCGAATCGCGTATAGCGGCGATGCTGCGTTTCTGCCGCAGAGCACCGAGGGCTCGATCTTCATCAACAAAGGCAACGTCACTCTCACTGGCGGCCTCGAGGCGACGGGAACCGCGTACAAGCTGACGGTCAACGCTGCTGGATCGCCTGCGGCTTCACCGACCGGCACGCTCGTAGTACTTCTCGGCTCGACGGAGCTCACGCGTGTTGCGCTGTCTTCATTGAACGGCGGAACCTCCACCGCCCAAGCCACTCTCACCAATCTGCCCGCATCGCCGACGCTCACCGTGCAGTACCTCGGCGATGCGTTTTATAACGCCGGCTCGCAGCAGATCCGCGTCGTCACGCCGCGCCGCCACAGCGCGCGCCACTGAGCCCTCCATGAAAAAAATCGTCCTCGCACTCTTCGCCTCGTTCCTTGCACCGTTCGCGCTGTACGCGCAGACCGCGCAGCTCGTGAAAGACATCAACACGATCCGGAACGCCGCCCCCTCGTCGTCAGGCCCAAGCGATTTCATCCGCTATGGCTCGCGCATCGTGTTCGCGGCGTGGACGTCCACATCCGGACGGGAACTGTGGACGACCGATGGAACGGCGGCCGGCACGTCGCAACTCGCCGACATCTATCCCGGCCAGAATTCGTCACTACCGTCGCGATTCACGATCGTCAACGGCACGCTGATTTTCAACGCATTCGACAGCCGCGGCACGGAGCTGTGGATGAGCGACGGCACGACCGCCGGCACTCGACTCATGGCCGACATCTCCACCGGCTCGTCGAATCCCGGTGACCGGATCGTCTACCACGGCAAGATGCTTTTCTCCGCATTCGAGCCGGTGAACGGCAGGGAGCTCTGGATCACCGACGGCACGCCGGGCGGAACGCGGCTCCTTCGCGACCTCAAAGCGGGAACGGCCAGCTCCGAACCGCAATCGTTCGTCCAACTCGGCGACTCGGTCTATTTCGCCACCACCGATGCGCTGTGGAAGACCGACGGCACGGAGGCCGGCACGGTCGTCGTGAAATCGGTTGCCCGTCCGAGAAATCTCCTCGTCGCTGGCTCGCGCATTTTCTTCGTCGGATTGACGCAGCAGACAGGCGATGAGCCGTGGGTGAGCGATGGCACCGAGGCGGGAACATTCATGCTCGCGGACATCCGGCCGGGCTCTCAGAGCTCGATGCCATTCTCCGCGCAAATGGCGACGGCGTTGGGAAACCGTGTCCTGTTCGCTGCGGAGGACGAGGAACACGGTCTCGAGCCGTGGATCAGCGACGGAACGTCCGCCGGAACGCGGATGATTCGCGACATCGTTCCAGGGTCCGTTGGCTCGATCTACTTTCCTGTGTACGCCGTGATCGGCGGCAACGCGTTTTACACTGCCATGACGCCGTCGACGGGATATGAGCTTTGGAAAACCGACGGCACGGATGCTGGAACGCAACTCGTCCGCGACATCCGGCCGGGAAAGGACAACAGTTCTCCGGCTTCGTTCACAGTGGCCGGCAACAGGCTTTTCTTTTCGGCTTCCGACGGAAAACTCGCCACGATGTGGGTGACGGATGGCACGGAAGCCGGCACGCATGAGGTGAAAACCACACAGCCGCGGCCGGCGGTCGCAGGGCCGCCCGCCTTCATCGACGGCGTTCTCTATTTTGGCGGCAGTCGTCCGCTCGAAGGGGACGAGCTTTGGAAATCGGACGGCACAGACGCGGGCACGTCGATGGTCCTCAACATCGCGCCGGATCCGGCGCCGTCATCGGAACCCGAGAATCTCGTCGCCGCCGGAGACTGGCTCTACTTCGATGCCTGGGAAGGTCTGGACGGCTTTCCCACGGACATAGGATCACGCTCGCTCTGGCGAACGGATGGAACACCGGAAGGCACGCTGAAAGTACTGGAACCGCTCACGTACGGTTCGCGTCAATCCGTCGGCCATTCGTTGTTCTTCTCCCGAGACAACAAACTCTGGCAAAGCGACGGTACGCCTGAAACCACAATGCCGGCCGCGGCGTTTGCGAGCCGCTTTCCGGGCACGCCGGGGATTGTCTCCGTGCTCGGTGACACGATCATCGCCGGGGCCGGGAACCAGTTGTACGCGGCGCCGTTGGGCTCCAACGCACCGGCAACCGCGCTCGGTCCCGGGGGCTATGCGTACTCCGAGATCGCCGGACGCCTCTTCTTCATTACGGGAGATTTCGCCAAAGTGCTGCGAGTGACTGACGGAACACCCGGCGGGACGTTCAACGTCGTCTCCAGTCTTCCCGAAAACGTCAACTTCATCGGGGGCATGGGCGGTCACGGGTATTTCACCTCGTACGCTACCGGCGTCGGTCCCGAGAAGCTGTGGAGGACGGACGGAACGCACGACGGCACGGTCGTGGTGCGGACGGGCGTCGGCAGCAACTTCGTCGCGGCGGAGACGAAACTCTTCTTCATCCTGAACAATCAACTGTGGGTCACCGACGGCACGGACGCCGGAACGCTCGCCCTTCCGGCGACACCGTACACCGGAGGTTTCTCCGTGGTAATGGTCGCAGTCGGCGATCGCATCGTGTTCCTCGTCAACAACACGGCGACCGGACTCGAGCCGTGGGTCAGTGACGGAACGGTGGAAGGTACGCATCTCCTGCGCGACATCAATCCCGGCACCGCCGGATCCAACGCGTCTGCGCTCATCAGCGTCGACGGCAGCGTCTACATGAGCGCAGCCGACGATACGCACGGCACCGAGCTGTGGGTGACGGACGGCACGACGGAGGGAACGCGGCTCGCGGCGGATGTGGAGCCGGGAACGGCCGGCAGCTTTCCGCAAAAGCTCGCTCGTGCGGGCGACCGGCTGTACTTCGTTGCGATCACCACGGCTGCCGGGAAGGAGCTCTGGTCGCTCACGCTTCCGCCTCACCTCACGATGCAGGACGTTCGCATCGCGGAGAACGACTCCGGTACGACGACCGCGCATTTCACTGCAACGCTCTCCGCGCCGCTCACGCGAACCGTGACGGTGGACTACGCAACCGCCGACGGCACCGCGAGCGCCGGCAGCGACTACGACGCGACGTCGGGAACGCTCACGTTCAATCCGGGCGAGACGTCGAAGAGCTTCGACGTCGTCGTGCGCGGCGATGCGACACCCGAGGGCGAAGAGACGTTCTTCGTGAAGCTTCGAAATGCGAACGCGCCGCTCGCGCGATCCTCGGCGTTCGCGATCATTCAGGACAACGATCGTGCCGCCGACCTCGGCCTGACACTCGATTACTCGATCTTCGATTCTTACACCGTGAGGGTCAAGGCGGCGAATCAAGGGCCGAATACGGCAACCAACATCAAGCCGCTCGTGACCAGGACTCCCTACGACGGCTCGAGCGACGGTTGTTGTCCGACCGCCGTTCGCGACGTCGAGCCCGGTGTCGCGCCGGTGACTGTCGTCGAGCACCGCGATTTCGGGTATCAGCAATACTTCACCGCGACCGCGAGCGCACGGGAGCGTGATCCGAATCCGTCCAACAACCGAGTCTCCTGGACGAACAACAGTAACGTGTCGATGGACGCGCTCTACTTGACTCCGGGAGCGCAGGCGAACATCTGGATACAGACTCCGTTCAACACAACGTCGGTGAGCGTGGAGTCGTCCAATCCCGCAGTGCTTTCCGTTCCTGCCACGGTCGCGATTGCGTCAGGACAAAAAGTGGTGAGCTTCATCGCCCGCGGGCTGAGCGCCGGAAGCGCGACCATCCGCATCTACACACCGGCCAACACGTGGGGGACGCTCAAGGTGGACGTCGTCGCGCCCGGATCGAAACCGCGCTGGCCGGGCGCGATCCGTCCATCCTCGAGCGATTTCACCCTTGGCTACGACAAGCCGTCCATCATGACGATCTATACGATTGCGACCGCCCCGGACAACGGGCGCACGGCGACGGGGCAGGTCACGATTACCGCGAACGGTCATGTCGCCGGCAGCGGAACGCTGCCCGCGACTCCCGATCCGTACGGATTGAAGGTTCCGTTCTATCTCGCCGACATCGGCACGAATGCGATCACCGTCGATTACTCCGGCGATGAAAACTTTCTGCCGTCGCAGCTCTCATGGAACATGATCGCGACACGCGGAGTCGTCACCATCACCGACAACGCGTCGCCGGCCGGCGCGAATGCGACGCTTCATCTCGTCGTCACCGGCTCACCGATGGCGAGTCCGTCCGGCACGATCAAAGTGAGCGAGGCCGGCATCATCGCGCCGATTCAAACAACGCTCGCGAGCAATGCGTCAGGCGTTGCAACAGCCGACATCGTGCTGCCGAACGTCGCCTCGAGCACGCACACACTGCTCATCGAATACTCCGGCGACACCCGATACATGCCGTCGACGCAAAGCACGCGATTGATTCCTCCGCGCAGACGGTCCGCGCGGCACTAGGAGTCTCCGGGTCTCCGAGTCTCCTGGTCTCCCAGGAGGCCTCAACCCCACCGCCGTAACCGGCACGGGTGGGCGGAGGTCTCCTCTGAGACTATGCGACTTTGCGACTATGCGACTAATCCTCTACAATCCGCCCGCCCAAAGGACCCGCAGCCATGGGAGAGCCCTCTCCCGTTCGGGTCTGGTTTCAAACCCAACACGGAGGAATCATGAAGTCCTGGTATACGCGCGTTCTGCTCGTCGCGCTGATCGGTATCCTCGCATTCGGCGCCGTCGCCGTCGCGCAGGAGCCTCACCCATCGAGCGTGCCGGCGACGGCCGCGCAGGAATCGAAGCTGGCCGGCGCGCCGGAAGAGGCGAAGTCGGAAGCGAGTCTGGTGCTGCCGGATCTCGGCAGCGTTCAGTTCTTAGGCATGCCCGGCAACCGCCTGCTCATCGGCGGCCTGGTGGTCTGCGTTCTCGGCCTGCTCTTCGGCCTCGTGATGTACATGCAGCTCAAGAACCTGCCGGTGCATCGCTCGATGCGCGAGATCTCGGAGCTGATCTACGAGACCTGCAAGACCTATCTCGTCACGCAGGGCAAATTCATCCTGCTGCTGGAAGTCTTCATCGGCGCGATCATGGTCGTTTACTTCGGCGTGCTGCGTCACTTCGACGCGCTGCGCGTGGCGATCATTCTCATGGCCAGCCTCGTCGGCATCGCCGGCAGCTACGGCGTCGCATGGTTCGGCATCCGCATCAACACGTTCGCGAACTCGCGCACCGCATTCGCGTCGCTGCGCGGCAAGCCGTTCCCGACGTACTCGATTCCGCTGCGCGCCGGCATGTCGATCGGCATGCTGCTGATCTCGACCGAGCTCGTGATCATGCTGATGATCCTGCTCTTCGTGCCGCGCGACTATGCCGGCCCGGTGTTCATCGGCTTCGCGATCGGCGAGTCCCTTGGCGCCGCGGCGCTGCGCATCGCCGGCGGCATCTTCACGAAGATCGCCGACATCGGATCCGACCTGATGAAGATCGTCTTCAACATCAAGGAAGACGACGCGCGCAACCCCGGCGTCATCGCCGACTGCGTCGGCGACAATGCCGGCGACTCGGTCGGTCCTACCGCCGATGGTTTCGAGACCTACGGCGTCACCGGCGTCGCGCTCATCACGTTCATCCTCCTCGCGGTCACGAATCCCTCCGTGCAGGTCCAACTGCTGGTGTGGATCTTCGCGATGCGCGTTCTGATGATCATCACCTCCGCGGTGTCGTACTTCCTCAACGAAGCGGTTGCCAAGGCGCGCTTCGGCAACGCCGACAAGATGAACTTCGAGTCGCCGCTGACGTCACTCGTCTGGCTGACCTCCATCCTCTCGGTCGGCGTCACGTTCGTGGTCTCGAAGCTGATGATCCCGAGTCTCGGCGGCGACACGACGATGTGGTGGAAGCTCTCGTCGATCATCACCTGCGGCACTCTCGCCGGCGCGATCATCCCCGAGCTGGTGAAAGTGTTCACCTCGACCGAGTCGCGCCACGTGCGCGAGGTCGTCACCGCGTCGCGTGAAGGCGGCGCGTCGCTCAACATCCTCTCCGGCTTCATCGCCGGAAACTTTTCCGCCTACTGGATGGGACTCGCCATCGCGGGCCTCATGGGCATCGCGGCGTGGATCAGCGGCATGTTCCCGACCGGCACCGCCGCGCTGATGATCGCGCCCGCGATCTTCGCGTTCGGTCTCGTCGCCTTCGGCTTCCTGGGCATGGGCCCGGTGACGATCGCCGTCGACTCCTACGGCCCGGTCACGGACAACGCGCAGTCGGTGTACGAGCTCTCGACGATCGAAACGCTGCCCGGAATCGACGCCGAGGTCGAGCGCGACTTCGGATTCAAACCGGCGTGGGACAAGGGGAAGGATTTCCTCGAAGAGAACGACGGCGCGGGCAACACGTTCAAGGCGACGGCGAAGCCGGTACTCATCGGCACCGCGGTCGTCGGCGCGACGACGATGATCTTCGCGATCATCGTGATGCTGACGAACAAGCTCACCACCGACATCGACAAGCTCTCGCTCCTCCACCCGCCGTTCCTCCTCGGACTCGTCGTCGGCGGCGCGGTGATCTACTGGTTCACTGGCGCGGCGACGCAGGCCGTGTCGACCGGCGCGTATCGCGCGGTCGAGTTCATCAAGGCCAACATCAAGCTCGACAGCGGCGCGACGAAAGCGTCGGTCGAAGACTCGAAGAAAGTCGTCGAGATCTGCACGCAGTACGCGCAGAAGGGCATGCTCAACATCTTCCTGACGGTGTTCTTCTCGACGCTCGCATTCGCCTGCTTCGAGCCGTTCTTCTTCATCGGCTACCTCATCTCCATCGCGCTCTTCGGTCTCTACCAGGCCATCTTCATGGCCAACGCCGGCGGCGCGTGGGACAACGCGAAGAAGATCGTCGAGGTCGAGCTGAAAATGAAGGGCACGCCGCTGCACGCGGCGGTGGTCGTCGGCGACACGGTCGGCGATCCGTTCAAGGACACGTCATCCGTCGCGATGAACCCGGTCATCAAATTCACGACGCTCTTCGGCCTCCTCGCCGTCGAGCTCGCGGTCGAGATGACGAAGGCGGGACAGGGCGGACTCACGCGGATCCTCTCCGCGATTTTCCTCCTCATCGCGATGGTGTTCGTCTATCGCTCGTTCTACGCGATGCGCATCGGCTCGGCCGAGGCGTAATCGCCATCGATTTGTCGCACGTTTGAGGGCCGCCGTTCACCGGCGGCCCTTATCATTTGCGGACCATGAAAAAGTTAGCTTTGGTTGTCCTGTTGTCGGTCGCCACCACTGCGCTCGCCGGCGACGTCGTGAAGCGCGGCGACGCGATCCCTGCCGACGCGAAGGTCACGCCGCTCGCGCAGGTGCTCGACAAGCCGGAAGACTTCACGAAGACGACCGTCGTCACCGACGGCGTGGTGAAGGCCGCGTGCAAGCAGGCGGGCTGCTGGATGGAGATCGTGCCCGCCGAAGGCAAAGACGGCGTGCGCGTGACGTTCAAGGACTACGGCTTCTTCGTGCCGAAGGACAGCAAGGGCATGAGAGCGAAGATGGCCGGCGTGATCGAGATCAAGACGCTGTCGAAGGAAGAAGCGGACCACCTCGAGCACGAAGGCGCGACGCTCAAGCGCAACGAGGACGGCACCGCGCGCGAGCTGTCATTCGTCGCCAGCGGCGTTGAGTTGATGAAGTGAGCCCCGTGTGGGGCAGGCGCTACACCGCGGCCATGATCTCCGTGAGCGTCTCCGCGGTCGCGTTCGCGCCGGTGGCGATGAGTGCGATCGCCTTTCCGCGAATCTCTTCGCCGAATCGCAGCGCTCCCGCGAGCGATGCTGCGCCGGACGGCTCGACGAGCACGTTCGCGCGCAGCATCATCATCCGCGCGGCGCACAGCAGCTCGTCGTCGGAGACGGTGATGGCGTCGTCAACGAACTCGATCAGCGAGTCGAGCGCGAGTTGCGCGGGGACGCGGCAGATCAAGCCGTCGGCGATCGTGTTCGCGGGACGCTCGATCGCTTTGCGCGCGTGAAAACTCTCCACCATCGCCGGTGAGCCGGATGATTGGATGGCGATCACGCGCGCATTCGGATGCCACCCCTTCACCTCCATCGCGACTCCGCCGGCGAGCGAGCCGCTGCCCATCGGCACGAACACGACGTCGAGCTGATCGAGAGCGCGTCCGATCTCGGTGCCGATCGTCGCCGCACCTTCGATCACGCCTTCGCTGTCGCCGTCGTCGATGAAGCGCAATCCTTCGCGCTGCGCGAACTCGATCGCGATTTCTTTCGCGCCATCGAGATCGTGTCCGATGTCGTGAATCGTTGCGCCGAGGATCTCGATCTTCGCGCGCTTCGTGGCGTTGGCGCCGAGCGGGAGAAAGATGTGTGCGGGCACGCCGACCGCGCGCGCGGCCCAGGCGACGCCTTGTCCGTGATTGCCGGTGGACGATGTGACGACGCCGCGCGTCGTCTTCTCGCGAAGGATGTCGTTCAGTGCGCCGCGCCATTTGAACGACGCGATCTGCGAGACGGTTTCGTTTTTCACGAACACGTCGCACGCGAGATCGTGCGAGAGAAGCAGCGAACGCTCGAACGGCGTGATGCGCGCGTATTGCTGGAGACGCCCGACCGCGGCGTTGACGTCGATCACAACTTCCCGCTGCGCACGCCTTCGAAATACGCGATCAGCTTCGGCGAGAACGCGCGGCTGTCGAGTCGCAGTGCGCGGTTCTGCTGCAGCGCCGCCTTGAAGTCGGCGGTGGCGGCGGTGAGGAGCGCGTCCGGCGTACGCGAGAGCAGCGCCCGCGTATAACGCGCGCATCCGCGCAGCAGCAGCGCCTCGGCATTCGGAGTCGTGGCGATGATGTTCGTCAGTAATTTTTCCGAGGCGTTGAGATCGCCGGTTGCGAACGCGCGATACGCATCGCGGAGATCGGTGGAGCGGCGGCCGCCCTCGGCCGCCGGCGTTTCGGCGGCCGATGCGGCCGCCGCTCCACCACTTTTCGAATCTGCGATCTGTTTCGCGAGCGCGACGTCGAGCGTATTCGCGAGCTGCGTGACCGCCTGAAAGTCGATGTTGCCTTTCGCGGCGTCGAGCCGCTTCCGCAATTTCTCCGCGTCGCCGGTCGCCGTTCGCACGTACGACTGCAACTTCGGATTGCTCTTCGTCGTGCGGCCGGCGCTCGAGAGATTGCGGCGATATTGCTGCAACGCCGTCGACGCTTCCTCCTGCGACTTCGTGATCACCGGCGCGGGCGGCGCGGTGTCGACCGCCACGACCGGCTTTTGCGGCTCCGGCTTCGGCGGTTCCGGTTTCGGCGGCTCCGCCTTCGGCTGATCGTTGAACGGCACGACAAATTCGCCCGGCTGCTGCGGTTGCGGCTTCGCCGGCTGCGGCTTCGGAATTGCGGGTCGCGCGGCTTTCTGCTTGCGCGCTTCGTCCGCTGCCGCGTCGAAGAGCGACGTCGACTTCGACGCCTTCTGCGCCGCGTCGTTGTACGCGTCGATGTCCGTGCCGCCGCGGTTGTACTGCGAGTTCGCGTCCTGCAGCAGGCGCACGGCATTGCGATAGCTGTCCGTCCGCTCGGCGTTGGCCGACAGCGCATTCGTCTGCGCGAGCACGGCCGCACTGATCGCGTCCGACGCCGACTTCTTCGCGCCCGATGCCGCGCCCTGCGCGAGCCGCCGATTCTCCGCCTGCGCGCGCGACACCCAGTTCTTCATTGTCGCGTAGTACTCGGTCTTCCCGATCGCGCCCTGATCTTCGGACGTGCGCCATTCGCGGAGTGCGCCGTCGACGTCGCCGAGGTTGTACTTCGCGATGCCGAGCCAGAAGTGCGGGACGTAGGTGATGAACGCTGCGCGCGTTTTAACGGACGTGCCTTCGTTCGGCATCGCCGCGATCGCCTTCTGCAACTCCGTCGCGGCGACTTTGTAGTTGCTCGCGTTCACCGCCGTGACGCCGCGGTTGTACGCGTCGACCCACGGCTCGGCGGCGAGGAGGGGAAGCGCGAGAAGAAGGACGACCCATGTGGCGACCGCTGCCCTCAGCGGTCGCGCGGCGCGAAGCGCCGCTGGCCGGCAAAGCCGGCGGTGCCGCTGAGGGCAGCGGCACCCACAAACGGCCTCGCGAAGCATGTTCACTTCGCTCCTCCGAAGTCTGGCATCGTAACGGTCGCGGGATCGGTGAACTGGACGTTCAACGTTTGATCGGTTCCCGCGGCGATCGACACCACTTTCCTGATCGGCGCGGAGAAGTTCGGATTCGAGAGCGTGACTTCGTAGCGGCCCGGCGCGAGGTCGATCGGCACGGGCGTCACCATCTGTTTCGCGAGCTCGACGTTCTGTCCGTTGTCGACGTTGCGGATCGTCGTCACCTCCGCCCACGGAAAGGCGTTGATGCCGAGATGCGCGGGAGTGGCGGCGACGACCGGCTTTTCCTGCACGTCGGCTTTTTTCGGACGCGTGAGGATCCACGTGCCGGCCGCGATCAACGCGGCGAGTGCGGCGATGATCGCGATGAGCGGCGCGCGCGATTTCTTCCGCTGCGCCGGCGCGGGAACGCCGATCGTCACGCGATCGAGTTGCTTTTCTGCGATGGGCTTCCGCGTGATGGGCAGCGCCGGCGTCGTCGTCACGAGCGTCGGCGCTTCGCCCGATCCCACGACGGTCGCCTCGTTGCGCAACTCGCGCGGCGGCGACTCGCGCGTCGCTTCGTCTGTTTTCTGCGCAACGCTCGCAGGAGGCGGCGGTGCGCCCGCGGCGGCGGAGAGCGACGGCGCGATGCGATCGATCGCCTGCGCGAACTCGCGCGCGGACTGGAATCGCTTGTTGCGATCTTTTTCCAATGCGTGGCGGATGATCGACTCGAGCTCCGGCGAGGCGGTGACACCGGGGTTCGCGTCGCGCAGCGGCTTCGGCGGCTGCGACGCGTGCATCATCAGATACGCGTGCGGCGTGTCGGCCTGGAACGGCGGAACGCCGGTCAGCATCTCGTACAGCACGATGCCGAAGGAATAGAGATCGGCGCGGCCGTCGATGCGCTCGCCGGGCTGCAGCATGCCGAGGTGCTCGGGCGAGCAGTATTTCCACTTGCCGACGAACATCCCGGTCTTGGTCTTGTCGTCCTCGCCGCTCGCGCCTTTGGCGATGCCGAGGTCGATGATCTTCACGCGCTCTTCGTTGTCGTCGCCGCGCGTGATCATCAGGTTTTCGGGACTGACGTCGCGGTGCACGATGCCGGCGCGATGGATCGCCTCGAGTCCATGCAGCGCCTGCGACGCGAGTTGCGCGGCGTAGCGCGGCGAGAGCGGCCCGCGCTCATCGATCAGCTCGTGCAGGTTGATGCCTTCGATGTACTCCCACACCATGTACATCGATCCGTCTTCGAGCGTGGAGAAATCGAAGAGCGCGGCGACGTTCGGATGCTGGATCTTCGTCGCCAGCCGCGCCTCGCGCTGAAACCGCTCGTGCGCGCCGGGATCGGACGCGATGTTCGTGCGCATCAGTTTGATCACGCGGATCGCGTTCAGGTGGACGTGGAGGACTTTGTAGACCTCGCCCATTCCGCCGATGCCGAGGCACGACAGGATCTGGTACTTCCCGTCGAGCGGATGCTCGAGATACCGGCGCAGAAAGTCGGTGATCGGTTCGCCGCAGTAAGGACAGGCCTTGAACTTGGGATCGACGTCCGACTTGCAGTGGATGCAGAAGAATGGCATGCCCGATTTGGTGTAGGCGCAATTATATGATCGGACCGTGAGGGAGACGACGTTCCGCGTCCGCACCGCCGAGCGCGAGCAGATTCTGCTCATCACTTCGGAAGTGAATGCCGCGCTCGCGGAGCTCGGTGCGGACGACGGCATCTGCACGATCATCGTCCCGCACACCACGTGCGCGATCTCCGTCAACGAAGACGCCGATCCCGACGTGCGCACGGACCTCGTCAAGGCATTGCGCGCGCTCGTTCCGAACGTGAAGTTCGATCACGGCGAAGGCAACTCCGACGCGCACTTTCTTTCGATGCTCATCGGCTGCTCGCTGACCTGGCCGTATCAGCGCGGCAAGTTGGCCCTCGGACGATGGCAAGGCGTCTACTTCATCGAGCTCGATGGTCCGCGCGAGCGGAACGTGCGCGTGTACGTGTAGCTGCGCGGATGGCAGCTGCGCTGATGGCAGTGGGCGGCTGCGCCGATGGCAAAGTCCGCCAAAACCGCCATCTGCCATCCGCTGTCTGCCATCAGCGCAGCCGCCATCGCGCGAAGCGCTACTTCACCGGCGTCACGATCGTTACCTGCTGCGTGTCGAGATCGGTGACCGACACGAGCGCCCACAGTCGCTTCTGCAGATTCGGGTCGCCGACTTGAATCCGGATTCGCTCGACGCCGCTCGCATTCGTGACGAGCGGTTTGACGTCGAGGACGACGAGTCCGGGCGCGGGCGGCGTGTTTTGCAGGACGCCTTCGGCGAACGAGACGATCGTCGATCCGAGGACGGCGTCGGATTCGTTGTTGCGGATGAAGACCGGCACGCTGCCGCCGATCTGGCCATCGAAGTCGTAGATGCGCAGCGTGATGCGCGACTCCGGCTCGAACGGAATGTTCAACATGTCCATCGGCCGCGCGACAAACGCGTCTTCGTCGCGCACGAGCGGAACTTCCGTGCCCCAGCTGTCGGCTTGCCGCGAGAGATCGCGCACGCGCAGACTGAATGCGAGCGGCTTCGTGCCGGGGCTGCCGTCGATGTGCTCGTGATAGAGAAACGCCGCGCCGTTCGGGACGAGCACGGGACGGAAGGTCGACTTCGCGTCCGCGCCGCGCCACAGCGGCGGCGTCAATGTCTCGACGAGATCGGAAAAGTATTGTCCGACCACGATCGAGCGCTCGTTGTCGTTGCGTCCCACGAGCTCCGTCGACCAGATCGAGCCGAACGCACCGGCCACACGATAGGCGACGACCGGCACCAGGATCTTGTCGTACGAATTCGTCCCGTACTGAAACATGCGCGGCAGCACGAGCGCCTGCGCGTCGATCGGGCCTCCGAAAAATGTGTACGCATTGCTGACCACGACGTCGTAGACACCGCCCGAATTCGGCGGGGTCTTCACGACCAATTCCTCGTTTGTATACGACTGCACCGACGCGCTCTTCCCTCCGAACAACACCACCGGCGGCGCCGCGGGACACGGCGTACACGCCGGTTTCATCACGCGCGCGGCCGGGATGAACGGAGCCAGATTCTTCCCGCGAATCGTGACGGTGGTGCCGCCCTGCAGCGGGCCCGAACGCGGCGAGATCGACTCCACGACGGGCCGCTCCTGCGCGAAGACAGCGGCGGACAGAAGAATGATTGCTGCGCTGATGACTCCCTTTCTCATCGGTGCAACGCCCTCCAGATACTTATTCTTGATTTCGATTGCATTAAATAACATTTATGCAGCTACCGGCAAGAGCAGGATGGCGGATGACGGATGGCAGGTGGCAGATGGCCGAGGCGGATGGCAGATGGCGGCGCTTCGCGCTGATGGCGGCTTCGCTGATGGCCACACCCACCCGACGCTTCTGCCATCTGCCATCTGCGATCCGCCATCTGCCATCCGCCATCCGCCATCCTTCCCGCCATCCGCGCAGCCGCCATTGCGCGCAGCGCGATAAACTCCACGCCATGGAGCGATTCGACGTCGTCGTCATCGGCGGCGGGACGGCGGGGTTGGTGACGGCATCGGGTTGCGCGCGCCTTGGCCGCAAGGTCGCGATGATCGAGCGCGAGCGGCTCGGCGGCGATTGTCTCTGGACGGGATGCGTGCCGACGAAGGCGCTCGTGGCGTCGGCGAAGCTCGCCCATCAGATGCGGCACGCGGATCGTTTCGGACTTGAGCGCGCCGAGCCGTGCATCACGCCGAAGTCGGTGATGGATGCGATGCGCGAGACGCGTCGCGACATCAGCCGCCACGACGATCCGCAAAAGTTCCGAGCGCTCGGCATCGACGTCATCGAAGGCAACGCGCGTCTCGTCTCGCGCAACGAAGTCGAAGTCAACGGACGCCGTCTCGCCGCGCGCGACATCGTGATCGCCACCGGCTCGCGCACGTCCGTGCCCCCGGTCGAGGGACTCAAAGAGCGCGGCTATCTCGATCACGCGTCGTTTCTCGAACAGGACGAGTTTCCGTCCTCGATCCTGATTCTCGGTGGCGGCTACATCGGCATCGAGTTCGCGCAGCTCTTCGCGCGCTTCGGCGCGAAGGTGACGGTCGTCGAGATGCTCGACGAGATCATCAACAAGGAAGACGCGGAAGTGATCGCGCGCGTGCGGCAGACGCTCGAGCGCGAAGACATCGAGATCCTGACTGGATGGGCGGTGAAGTCCGTCAGCGCGAGCTCCACGCGCGTCGAAAACAAGAAGGGCGAGTCGCGCGAGATCGCGACCCAGAATATTTTCGTCGCCTCGGGACGTCACGGAAACACGGAGAACCTCGGACTCGAAGATGCCGGCGTGAAAGTCGAGCGCTCGTACGTCGTCGCCGACCGTTTTCTGCAGACGTCGGTGCCGCGCATCTGGGCGTGCGGCGACGTGCACGGCGGCCTGCAGTTCACGCACGTTGCGGCGTACGAGGCGGTGAAGCTCGTGCGCAACATGCTGTTCCCCGGCAAGTCGGCCATCGACTACTCGAACGTGCCGTGGGCGCTCTACACCGACCCCGAGGTCGCGCACCTCGGACTGACGGAATCGCAGGCGCGCGAGCAACACGGCGACGCCGTGCGCACGTATCGCGTCGACCTGCACGACGTCGACCGCGCGGTCGTCGATCGCGCGTACCAGGGACTCATCAAGCTCGTCTGCGACGCGAAGGGAAACATTCTCGGGGCGCATGTGATGGCGCCGAACGCGTCGACGCTCATCGAAGAGATCGTCCTCGCGCGGCGCAAAAAGATGAAGGTCAGCGAGCTCGCGCAGCGGATCTCCGCGTATCCGTCGCTGTCGGATGGCATTCAGAAAGCCGCGTCGTTGTATTACCAGGACATGGCGAAGAGCTGGCTCGGATCGCTCGGAAAAAGAATCGCGGCGTGGTCGCAATGATCCTGGCGCTGGTCTTGGCGAGCGGAGTGGTGCGCGCCTCCGGCGCGCCTGCGGGCGGTGGCACTCCCGTCGTCGATCGCGCGCATCACGAAGTGCGATTCGAAGCAACCGTTCAACCGAATGCCATGTCGCGACCGTTCGGCGTGCAGGGACATCACGCCATCGTCTGGAAGGGCGGCAAGTCGAAGACGTGGGCGCTCTTCGTCAGCGAGGCGAGCGATCACGACGTACGCGCCGCGCTCGAATCTCTCGGCGCGCACGCCGGCGAGAACCTCACGCCCGACAGCTGGAACGCGCGTAAGGATCCGGACAATCACGAGCCCGACAAACGCGTCGAAGGAACGCGGGTATCGGTCTTCGTCGAATGGCGCGGCTCGGGTGGACGCATTCCGCTCGCGAAGCTGATCGACGAGAGTCTGCGTACGAAGCCTCTGCTCGACTTCCGCTACGGCGGCAACGAGAAATTTCAGAAGGATTTCAAGAGCGGATGTATCGTCTGTCTCTATTCGTGTCCGGGCGGCGCGATCGGCAATCATGCACACACGATCCGCGATTACGTCCGCAACGGCGTCGTCTATGCATCCATCCCCGAACGGCTTCCGCCCGCAGGGACGAAAGTCACGATCATTTTGAAATTGGAGGGTCCGTGAAGAAGTTCGTCCTGGTCTCCATCGCACTCCTCGTCCTCGGCGCGTGCGCATCGACGATGCGTCCGACCGCCACCGCCACGCTCGGATCGACGAGCGGCTCGACCGCCACCGGCACCGTCACCTTCACCGAGATGGCCGACGGCTCCGTGCAGGCGGTGATCCATCTCACCGGAGTTCCGCCCGGCATTCACGGATTTCATCTCCATGACAAAGGCGACTGCGGCGACAACGGCAACGCCGCCGGCGGACACTTCAACCCGACCGGCGCGCCACACGGAGCGCCGAGCGCCGCGTCGCATCACGCCGGCGACTTCGGCAACGTCGAAGCCGGTGCGGACGGTATGGTGAACGAGACGCGCACGCTGCATGGCGTCACCGTCACCGCCGGCGCGAACTCCGTCGTCGGCCACGCCGTCATCCTCCACGCGAATCCCGACGACCTCACCACGCAGCCGAGCGGCAACGCCGGCCCGCGCATCGCGTGCGGGCTGGTTCAGATGAAATGATGGTGCAAATGAAATGAGACGCGCCGTCGCCGCGCTGCTCGTTCTCGCGTTCGCCGCGTGCCACAGCGCCCGGACCGGAGTCACGTCCGTTCCGGGCCAGGGCGCCGTCGCGATTGACGTCGCGCCGAACCCGATCATCGCGAAACACATCAGCGGCACGCTGTGGGAGTTCGCCTGCGACGTGACGCTGCGCGAGACCGGCGGCCGCCCGATCAACGTGCAGAACGTCAGCGCGACGGTGTTCGCCGGCGCGCTGCAAGTCGGCCAGGAGTCGTGGGACGCCAATCGCATTCGCGCGATGGGCTACTCCACGACCATCCCCGCGCACGGCGAACTGCACTACCACTTCGCACCGCGACGCGACGTTCCGGACGAGCGCTACATCGATGTGTTGAAAGCGGAGCTGCGCGTCGATGCGACCGACGACACGGAAGCGGCGACGAGCGCGTCAACGGTGGTGACGGTGCGGCATTGACTAATGGTCCGGCGCTAAAATAGCCCGATGAACCTGGCGCAGGATGTCGTTCACAGCGACCCCGAAATCATGAGCGGCACGCCCGTCTTCGTCGGCACTCGTGTTCCGGTTTATAACCTCTTCGACTATCTCGAGGCAGGCGATTCACTCGACAAGTTTCTGGCTTCGTTTCCGTCGGTGACTCGAGAGCAGGCAATCGCGGCACTGGAGTTTGCGAAGGAGGCTGTGACCGAAGGAGAGGCTGAAGGGCCACGTCCTAGCGTTTAGAGCCCATCCTCCGCGATCAAATACGCCAGCGCCGCTAATGCCGCCGTGTTCTGCGCCAGCGCTTTCGGATCGATTTTGTCCAGCGTATCCGCGGGCGTGTGGTGGAAGTCGAAATAATGGCGCGGGTCGGGGACGAGGCCGAAGCCGGGGACGCCGGCGTCGGTCAGCGGCGAGGTGTCGGCGCCGGTGTGTTTGGAGCTCGTGAATACGATTGGTGCAATGCGACTCAATACGCGCGCGCGGATTTGCATGCGACTGAGCGCTGCGCCTTCGAGCGTCGTAATGAAGCCGACAGGCGGTGCGGCGCCGGCATCGGTCTCAATGGCTGCAATGTGCTTGTGCACTTCTTCGCGCGCGGCCGCGGTGTCGAAGTATTTGTGGCCGCCGCGCAGTCCGTTTTCTTCGTTCATGAAGAGGACGCCGCGGATGGTGCGTTTCGGCTGGATGCCGAGCTCCTTCAATACGCGCAGCGTTTCCATGACCATCACCGCGCCGGCGCCGTCGTCGATTGCGCCGGTGCCGAGGTCCCAGGAATCGAGGTGGCCGCCGATCAGGACGACTTCGTCGGGATGCTCACTGCCGCGGATCTCCGCGATCACGTTTGCGGACTCGACGTCGGGCAGCGTCTTCGGCGTCAGCACGAGATGCAGGCGGACGCGTTCTCCTTTGGCGAGAAGACGATGCACGAGGTCGGCGTCCTCGGTGGTCATGGCCGCGGCAGGGATTTTCGGCTGCTTCTCGTCGTAGCGCATCGCGCCGGTGTGCGGCGTGCGCAGCGACGCCGAGGCGACAGAGCGAATGACAGAAGCCACGGCTCCGTATTCGGCGGCGTGCGACGCACCGGTCGAGCGGAACTCCACCGCTTCGCTGTACGCCGCAAACGCCTGCCCCGATTCGACCATCTGCATGTCCATCGCCCTGTTGTAGAAAACGATTTTCCCGGCGATTTTTGCGCGTCCGAGTTTCGCCAGCTCGTCGTAAGACGCAACTTCGATGACATCAGCGGTAATGCCGTTCGCGGGAGTCGCGATGCTGCCGCCGAGGGCGGTGAGCACGATTTTCTGGTCATTGTGCGAGACGAGGCTGCCGTGCTCGACGCCGCGCACCCAGTGCGGCACCATCACGGCCTGGTTCTGCGCATTGAGGCCCCAGTCGCGCAACGTCTTCGTCGTCCACGTCACCGCAAGGCCGGCATTTTTCGATCCCGACAGGCGCGGACCGATATTGTCGGTCAGATGCGAAAGCGTCTCGTAAGCACGCGAGTTCGCCAGCTCATAATCGATGATGCGGTCGGCGTTCGACTGGGCAAAGGCGCTGCCGCTGCACAATACAGCAGCGGCGATTGCAGCGAAGCGCTTATAGCTCCGTATCAATTTGCGCCCTCTGCAGATTGCCCGAGTAGTCGACATAAATCGACTTCCACTCCGAGAACACGTCGATGCCCGCCACGCCGGCCTCGCGATGGCCATTGCCGGTTTCCTTGGTGCCGCCGAACGGCAAATGCACTTCGGCGCCGATCGTCGGCGCGTTCACATAGAAAATGCCGGTGTACATATCGCGCATGGCCGTAAAGGCTTTATTGATGTTCTGCGTATAAATCGACGACGACAGACCATACTTGACGCTGTTGCCGATCTCGATCGCCTCTTCCAGTGAATCGCAACGCATGACCGCGGTGACCGGTCCGAAAATCTCTTCCTGTGCAACGCGCATGGTCGGCTTCACATCGGCGAACACCGTCGGCTCATGGAAGAAGCCTTTCGCATAATCGCCGTCGCGTAATGCGTGCCCGCCGGCCACGAGCCTGGCACCTTCGTCGCTGCCGATCTTCACGTACGACTCGACGGTCTTCAATTGACCCGCCGAGACGTTCGGTCCCATGTCGACGTTCGGATCGAGACCGTTTCCGACGCGCAATTTCTTTGCGCGCGCCGCGAGCTTCTCGACGAATTCATCATAGATCTTATTGTGCGCGACCACGCGCGAGGCCGCAGTACAACGCTGGCCGCTCGTGCCGAACGCGCCCCACAATGCGCCATCGACCGCGAGATCGACGTCGGCATCGTCCATCACCATGATGATGTTCTTGCCGCCCATTTCGAGATGAACGTGCTTGAACGTCGGCGCGCAGGCGACATTGATGTCGCGGCCTACGTCGGTCGATCCCGTAAAAGAAATTACGCGCACTTTGGAGTTGTTGAGCATTGGCTCGCCGACTTCGCGTCCGCCGCCGGTCACGACGTTCCACACGCCTTTCGGCAATCCCGCTTCTTCCAATGCCTCGGCGAGCATGATTACGGACAATGGAGTAAGCGACGCGGGCTTGATGACCACTGTATTGCCGCAAATGAGAGCGGCCATGCCCTTCCACGCCGGAATGGCGATCGGGAAATTCCACGGTGTAATGAGACCGGCGACGCCCAGAGGCATGCGCACGGCCATATTGAACTTGTTGTGCAATTCGGAGGGAGTCGTCACGCCGAAGAGGCGGCGGCCCTCGCCGGCGGCGAGGAAGGCCATGTCGATCGCTTCCTGTACATCGCCCTTCGTCTCGTCGAATACCTTCCCCATCTCCCGCGTCATCTCCCGCGCGATCTTGTCTTTGTCGCGCTTGAGAATGTCGCCGACTTTGAAGAGAAACTCTGCGCGTTTGGGCGCGGGCGTGAGGCGCCACGACTCGTAAGCGCGCGAAGCCGCGTCGACGGCGGCGTTCAAGTCGTCGGCGTTCGACTCCTGGAACGTTCCGACGAGATCATCCTGATTGGCGGGATTGCGATTCTCGAACGTCTTTCCCGACTTCGACTTCACCCACTGGCCGTCAATGTAATTCGAGTACTCGCGCGTCTCGCGCAATTGGTATTTCTGCGCGAAGGTGTTGGTTTCGACTGCGGACATTGTTGCCTCCGGAAGATCTATTTCGTTTTTGCGGATTGCGCGTCGGCGGTTTCGTGCGGCACTTTCGAGCCCATGTCGACCGAGCCGCGGAATTTCGCGCCTTCGGCCACAATGATTTTCGGCGCCTTGATATTGCCGTCGACCGTCGCGCTGGCGACGAGCTCCACGCGGTCATCCGCGGAGACGTCGCCGGTGAGTTTCCCTTCGATCAGGACGTTGCGCGCGTGCACAGTGGCCTCGATGCGCGCCTTCGTGCCGACGCGCAGGTCGGCGGTGAGATTCACCTTGCCGCGCACCGTTCCTTCCACCACGATCGGTTCCGAACCGGTGATCGTCCCTTCGACCGTCACGTTCGGACCGATGAACGAGCCGCCCGGCTGCACGGGCGCGTCGTTGCGCACGGCCGGTTTGGGCGGCGCGACATCCTTGGAGAAGAGAGCCATCGTGTCTGACCTCGCGAAAATCGCGCGGGAGCATAGCACGCAGGTCGCGGATGGCTTCGCCTGCTGTCCCACGAATGGGATCAAATCCCTGGATTAACCACGTCAAAACTTTGGATATTCGAGCGACGGCGGAAAGTGCAAAATCGTGATAAGTCAAGCTGTGCCAATCAGTTCAAAAAGATTGGCATTCACGGTAAAAATCGTGCAAACTGACGCTCCAAATCGGGAGTCATTGCGGCGGAGCCCTTACCGCCGCACGGGTTTAAACAACAGGAGGAGGATTCATGAGAACGTTGTTCCGTCTTTGCAGCCTCGCGCTTGCACTGTCGGTCCTGCTCGCTCCAGCAGGATTCGCACAGACCAATATCAACAATGGAGCTTTGCAGGGAACGGTGACCGACACGAGCGGCGCCGCGCTTCCTGGCGTGACGGTTTCGGTGACGTCACCGGTCCTGATCGGCACGCGCACGGCGGTCACGGAGGCGAACGGGGAGTACCTCATTCCCTTGCTGCCTCCGGGCATCTATCACGCCGATTACTCGCTTTCCGGCGTGAAGTCGCAGGTGCGTGAAGGCATTCGCATCAACGCCACGCAGACCACGCGCATCGACGTGCAGATGTCGCTGGCGGTCTCCGAGACCGTGACGGTCACGGCGAGCCAGATCGTCGTCGACCCGACGCAGACGCAGCAGACGACCAACCTCAAGGAAGATCGCCTGAAATACTCGTCGGTCGGTTCCGCGAACCGCAGCTATCAGAATGCGCTGCAGTCGGTTCCGGAAGCAGTCGGCACCGGCAACGTCAACCTGGCCGGCAACAACATCAACTCGAACACCTTCATGATCGACGGCATCAACGCGCTGACCGACCCGGTCACGCACACGTTTGCCTCGAACATGGCGTTCGACGCGATCCAGGAAGTCAACGTCCTGGCCTTCGGTAAAGACGCTGAGTACCGCTCCTCGGGCGGCACCGTCAACGTCATCACCAAGTCGGGCGGCAACAACTTCTCCGGCAGCCTCGACTATCGCTATTTCGATCCCGACTTTTTCACCTCCACCGGCAAGACCTACGTCGCGGCGCCGACGTTCTTCGGCGGCCCGGTCACCGCAGCACCGGCTCTCCGCTTCAACAAGGCCGCAATTACCGACAAGTCGAAGCAGCCGCAGGCCACCCTGGGCGGCCCGATCATGAAGGACAAGATGTGGTTCTTCGCGAGCGCGCACAATCCGTTCACGAGCCGCGTTGCCGCGAACACGCTCGGTGTGCAGCCGGGTCCGCGCGACTTCAAAGGCTGGAACACGCTCGCCAAGGTGACGTTCACCCCGTGGTCGAACCACACCTTCGCCGCGCGCCATACCAACAGCTACGCCAGGATCGCCAACATCACCCAGCTCGCGACGACCGGAGTCGAGGCCGACGGATTTCAGTCGCAGCACAATAAGAACATGAGCTTGAACTACGACGGCGTGCTCAGCTCGCGCTGGCTCGTCAGCGGCGCGATCTCCCACACGCCGGCCTCGCTCGCGGTTGAACCGATGTCGGGCAACTTCGAATTGATCCGGTTTACGGATCTCGACACCACCATCAATCGCGGCAACTACAACAACGTCCAGGGCCGCAAGAGCCATCGCGACGAGCTCCTGCTCTCGACCACGTATTACCTCGAGAGATTCGGCAGCCACGCCCTCAAGGCTGGTATCGCATTCGACAAGAGCGGCTTCAACAGCTTCAACTACACGACCGGCGATCCGAACACGCTGGCCGGCATGCCGGCGAACATCTGCGCGACGCTCTCGGGCAACGCGAGCGTCAAGTGCGGCGTGACCTACACCGTTCGCGGCGGCGTTCCCGTCAGCGCGACGGTGAGCGTTCGCAACCCGGCCCTCGGCGCCGACGCGAAGCAGCAGGCGTTCTACGTTCAGGACCAGTGGAATCCGATTTCCCAGCTCACGGTCCGCGCCGGTCTTCGTTACGACCACGTCGATTGGGAGTCGTCCAAGCCCGTTCCTGCGTTCGAGCTGCTCCAGCCCCGCGTCGGTCTCGCCTATGACCTCTTCAACAACGGCGGCTCCGTCATCCACGCGTTCGGCGGCAAGATCGTCGACGAGAACCAGCTGACGCTGCCGAACAACCTGAACGTCAGATACAGCGGAAGCGGCCTGTTCACCTTCTGCGCGACCGCGACGACACTGTCGGGCAACCGTTGCGCCGGCAAGGTCGGCACGTTCGTGAACACGTCCAACACCATCTCGCCCGGCGGCTTGGAGGTCGACCCGAATCTCCACGCGCCGTTCAGCAACGAGTACAGCATCGGCTTCACGCAGCGCATCTTCCGCAACACCAGCGTGGACCTCACCGCCGAGAAGCGTACGGGCCACAACCTCTTCGGGATATTCTTCGGCGATGTCGGCCCTGATTACTCGAATCCAGACTTCAGCCACGTGCTCCCGGCCGAAACCTTCACCGCCTGCCCGGGTGGCCGGTGCGGCGTTTTTCAGTCGAAGTATCAGGCGCTCATCGCCAAGGTCGACACCAAGCCGTCGCGCAACTCCGACATCAGCGTCTCCTGGACGCACGGCAAGTCGCAGGGCTCCACCGCCAACGACAACGGGGCCGGCCAGAACGTGTCCGGCGCGTTTGAGGTATACCCGACCACTTCCATCAATTACTACGGCTACACACCGGACGACGCCAAGGACCGCATCAAAGTCAACGGCTACTATCGCCTGCCGTGGGACTTCACCGTCGGTGGATCGTACAACTGGGACAGCGGCACGGCCTTCACGGTTACGAAGACCAACGCCTTCGGCCTCGGTACGGAGTTCCTCGAGCCGCGCGGCTCGCGCCGGTTCCCGCACTTCTCACAGCTCGACCTGCAGCTCCAGAAGGACTTCCAGATCGGACCGGTCAAGGCCGGCATCATCGGCAGCGTCATCAACGTGCTCAACAAAGAGCTCGGTCTGACGATCAACGGCAACGCCGGCTCGCGCGCTTGCTCGACCGCCAACGGTACGACGTGCGACCCATTGAATGGCACCAAACTCTTGATCGATCCGAACCAGCAGAGCGGCCCCAATCGTCTGTCGCCGACGTTCCTCCGCTACACCTCGTTCCAGCGCCCGCGCCGTTACGAAGTGGGAGTGCGTTTCGAGTTCTAGTTGTTCCTCATACCATTACGGGTGACGGGGGCCGGAAGGCCCCCGTTTTTTTGAGGATCGGAAAACCATGACCAAGACATTGCGCCGTTGCATCACCGCTGTGCTCGTGCTGTTTCCGCTATGCGCGCTCGCGCAGACCTACGACTTCCACGCCTGGATCAATTCTCCCGAGGCATACTTCACCACCAACGCCGAACGGGACGAGTGGAAGAAGTCCGTAATCACGCAGACTGACGCCGACCGCTTCATCGCCGAGTATTGGTCGAAGCACGGCGAGCAGTTCAAAAAAGACCTGCACGCTCGCATCGAGCGCGCAGACCAGATGTTCTCGCTGGCGGACGTTCCGGGCGCGAAGACACCGAAAGGACGCGTCTGGATCATGCTCGGCAGCCCGAGCCGTGAACAAACCGACGAGCGCGGCAGCACAGTAGTCCAGGGATTCGACCCGAGGCCGATCGGACAGAACAACAGCGTCGAGCGTGGCGCGATCCAGACGCAGCGCTGGATCTACAAGCACGATCGTCTGCCGAAGGAGATCGCCATCCCCGAGCTCGTCGTGAGTTTCCAAACCGACACCGGACGCGGCAATCAAGTCATCGACAACCTCGGCGTTGTAGAGCCTTTCCTGCGCAAGGTCGCGGAGTATTACGGAAGCCGCGCAGCAACCACGGTCGCGGCAGCCGCTCCCGCGCCGACTGCAACGATGGCCGTCGCGGCGGTTGTGCCGCAGGCCGAGGATCCGCTTTGGAAAGCGGCGGAAGATCTCGGCGGCGCGTTCTTCGATGCCGACTCGTACATCTCGGCGAAAGAGAAGCCGTTCTACGCCGTCAACTTCTATCTCCCGCAGGCCGCGAAGGCATTCGCCGACGTGAAGTCGGTGCTGCTCGTCGGCCTCGTCAAAGATGCCAGCGGAAAACAGGTCGCCGCCGTGCGCGAGCCGGCCCCACTGAAGAATTACGGATCGTCGAGCGACCGCTACATCGATCACTCCTTCCAACTTCCTCCCGGTAAGTACAGCGGCGCGTTCGCGCTCTTCACGCCGGAAGGAACGACGCTGCTCGCCAATCGGCACGCCGACTTCACGGTCCCCGCGCCGACCGAGACGACCGTGTCGCAGCTGCTGCCGAGCGCGCAGGTCGAGTCGTTCGAGAAGCAGCTCGAGCTCGATCCGTTCACGTTCGTCGCTACGAAGTACGCCGTCAAGGGCGATCATCACTTCAGCGCGAAAGACAAGATCTCGTTCTTCACCGTCGTCTCCAACCCCGCGGGCGATCAGAACCCGCAGCTCACGATGGGCGTGAAGATCCTGCGCGACGGCAAAGTGCTGCATCGCCTTCCGCCCGAGCCGGCCTCGCTCACGCAGACCGGCCCGCACACGTTCCTCGTCGGTCCGGCGTTCGACCCCGGCACGTTCGAGCCCGGCCAGTACTCGATCGAAGTGCAGCTGAAGGACCTCAACGCGCCGAAAGAAGCGGACGGCTCGATCAAGAGCTACAACGCGCGCGCGGATTTCAAGGTGGACTGAGCACGGGACACAAGGCTCATGGGCTCATGGGCTCATGGGCTCATGGGCTCATAGGCTCATGGGCTCATGGGCTCATAGGCTCATGGGCTCATGGGCTCATGGGCTCATGGGCTCATGGGCTCATGGGCTCATGGGCTCATGGGCTCATAGGCTCATGGGCTCATGGGCTCATGGGCTCTACTGTGAGCCTATGCGCCTGTGCGCCTATGAGCCCGGGAGTGCCCCCGTTTTCCCCTCCGTCACATCCCCTGGCACATTGCGCGCTAGACTTCGCCGTTCAACGAACGCCCATCCGAGTCGTATGGTGGAGTTGGGATGCGAAGAAAAGCAGTTGCGCTCGTCATCGCCGCGGCCGTGCTCGCGTGCAAGGGACGAAGCTCAAAAAACACACAGTACAAAACCGAAAAAGTCGATCGCGGCAACATCACGATGACCGTGACGGCCACCGGCACGGTGTCTGCCGTGAAGACCGTGCAGATCGGCAGTCAGGTGTCGGGCATGATCTCGCGCCTCTACGCCGACTTCAACAGCCGCGTGAAGAAGGGACAGCTCCTCGCCGAGCTCGATCCGACGCCGTTCGAGCAGCAGGTCGAACAGCGGCGCGCCGACGTCACGCGCGCGCAGGTGCAGACCGAGGACGCGCGCATCAAGTATGACCGTCAGCGGCGGCTCTCCGCCGCGGGTCTCGCTCCGCAGGCCGACGTCGATGCAGCGAAGGCGACGTACGACGGCGCGCGCGCGCAGACCACGCAGGCGCAAGCCGCGCTGAGCCAGTCCAACACGAATCTGCGCTACACGAAAATCACGTCGCCGACCGACGGCATCGTCGTCGACAAACAGTACGAAGTCGGACAGACGGTCGCCGCGTCGTTCCAGGCGCCGACGCTCTTCGAGATCGCGCAGGACCTGACGAAGATGCAGATCCAGGCCGACGTCGATCAGTCCGACATCGGCCGCGTGAAGGTCGGACAGTTCGCGCGCTTCACCGTCGACGCGTATCCGGAAGAAGAATTCCGCGGACGCATCGCGCAGATCCGCTACAACGCGCAGGTCAATCAGAACGTCGTCACCTATCCCGTGATCATCGAAGTCGCGAATCCGGAAGAACGTTTGCGTCCGAAGATGACGGCGAACGTGACGATCGACGTCGCGACCGTACGCGACGTGCTGCGCGTGCAGAACGCCGCGCTGCGATTCAAACCGCCGACCGAAGAAGGCGCCCCCGCGGCGACGACGTCGACCGGCGGCGACGCGATGCGCCGCATGGCGCAGAGCGGACAGCAGAGCGGTCCCGCCGGCGCCGCGAGCCAGTTCCCGCGCGGACGCCGCGGACGCGGAGGCGCGAACGCGCCGAAGATGCAGACCGTGTACGTGCAGACCGGCACGGGCAAAGAGCAAAAACTGACGCCTGTCGAGATCCGCACCGGCATCTCCGACGGACGCTTCACCGAAGTGGTGTCCGGCAATCTCAAGCCGGGCGACAACGTCGTCGTCGGACTCGCGACCTCGAAAGTCGAGAGCGCGGCGCCGATGGGCGGCGGCGGAGGCGGTGCGCGTCCGGGCGGCGGCGGCCGGAGAGGCTAGCCCGTGGCGAAGCCCAACTTCAATGGTCCGAAGGCAGTCATCGAGATCCGTGACCTCGTCAAGATCTACCATCTCGGCGAGGTCGACGTTCGCGCGCTCGACGGCGTCGACCTCACCGTCAACGAAGGGGAGTTCGTCGCCATCATGGGTCCGTCCGGCTCCGGAAAGTCGACGCTGATGAACATCATCGGCTGCCTCGACCGCCCGACCAGCGGCACGTACGTCCTCGACGCCAAAGACGTCTCGCGCATGAGCCGCGATCAGCGCGCGATCATTCGCAACGCGAAGATCGGCTTCGTGTTTCAAAGCTTCAATCTCCTCGCACGCACGTCCGCGCTGGAGAACGTCGAGCTGCCGCTGCTCTACGCCGACTTCGACGGCTCGACTCGCGATCGCAAGCAGGCCGCGCGCGACGCGCTGCATCGCGTCGGACTCGAAGGACGCGAGGCGAATCATCCGTCGCAACTCTCGGGCGGACAGCAGCAGCGCGTCGCGATCGCGCGCGCGCTCGTCACCAGTCCCGCGATCGTCCTCGCCGACGAGCCGACCGGCAACCTCGACTCGCGCACGTCCCTCGAGATCATGGGCATCTTCCAGGACCTGAACGACAGCGGAAAAACGATCGTGCTCATCACGCACGAGCCCGACATCGCGCGCCACGCGAAGCGGATCGTGCACGTGCGCGACGGAAAGATTCAGCAGGACGAGCGGATCATGCAGGATCGAATCGCAAGGAAGGGAATTGAAGCACCGATTGCACCGGTAGCTAGATAGGACGAATAGGACTGATAGGACAGATGGGACGAATAGGAAATCATAGGATGTCCTATCAGTCCTATCAGTCCTATATGTCCTATTCGTCCTATCAGTCCTAGGAGACCATCATGCGCAATTCCATCGTTCGCCTCGGCAACATCACCGTCGTCGGCTTGAAATCGATCGCGCGGAACAAGATGCGCTCGCTGCTCACCGCGCTCGGCATCGTCATCGGCGTCGCATGCGTCATCGTCTCCGTCGCCATCGGCGCGGGCGTCGCGCAGTCGGTCTCCGAGATGATCAACTCCCTCGGATCGAACTTCATCATGGTCATGCCCGGCACGTCGACGCAGAGCGGCGCGCGCATGTTCACCGGCAACTCCACGCTCACCGAGGAAGACGCGGAAGCGATCAAACGCGAGGCGCCGGCGGTGGGATACGTCTCCCCGAACACGCGCACCGCGGCGCAAGTCATCGCGGGAGAGTTGAACTGGTCGACGTCGATTCAGGGCGTCGGCGTCGAGTGGCCGAACATCCGCTCGTGGAACATCGACGAGGGCTCGTTTTTCACGGAGGGCGACGTGCGCTCCGGCGCGAAAGTCGCCGTCCTCGGCAAAACCGTCGCCGACAATCTCTTTCCCAGCGGCGGCGCGGTCGGCTCGATCGTGCGCATCAAGAATGTGCCGTTCAAAGTCGTCGGCGTGCTCGAGAAAAAAGGCGGCAGCATGATGGGCTCCGATCAGGACGACCTCATCATCGCGCCGTATACGACGGTGATGAAGCGCCTCAGCGGACAAAGCAAGATCGGCATGATCATCGTCTCCGCCGCGTCCGCGGAACAGGTGCAGGACGCGATGGATCAGATGGACGCGCTCCTGCGGCAGCGGCATCGCATCCCGCCGGGCGGCGACGCCGACTTCATGATGCGCTCGCAGGAAGAGATGGCGCAGGCCAACGCACAGCAGGTCGGACTGATGCGCAACCTCCTCCTCGGCATCGCCATCGTGTCGCTAGCAGTCGGAGGCATCGGCATCATGAACATCATGCTCGTCAGCGTCACCGAGCGCACGCGCGAGATCGGCATCCGCATGGCCATCGGCGCGCGCGGCCGCCACGTGCTGCTGCAGTTCCTGTTCGAAGCCGTCACACTCTCGGTCCTCGGCGGATTGTTAGGCGTGCTCTTCGGTGTCGGCGTGGCCAAGCTGATCGAGCGCGTCATCAAGTGGCCGATCGTCATCAGTCCGCAGGCGATCATCGTCGCGTTCGTCGTCGCCGCGACGATCGGAATCTTCTTCGGCTTCTACCCGGCGCGCAAAGCCTCGAAGCTCGACCCGATCGACGCGCTGCGATACGAGTAGTTGCAGTCGCGGTTGCGCAGTCGCTCGGTTGCGCGGTTGCGCAGCGGTTCCTGAGCAGGCGCATAGGCCACGGGCTTCTGAGCCTCTGCCGCGCGACCGCGTGACCGCGCAACCGCTTGCAACCCCAACGGAATACCCCTCGCTCCCGTAACATTACGGTGCACGCATGAGGGGATCTCACGGTTGGGCAGAAGTGTCTCGCGAACGCAAGCGGGACATCATCGAGGCGATCGTCGCGAATAAACCGACGCGCGGACCGGTGCACGCCGAGCTCGACCTCACCGACCGCTGCAACGTCGCCTGCTACTTCTGCAATCAGCAGGACCTGCGGACGAAGGACTCGATTCCTCTCCCGAGGCTGACCGATCTCATCGACGAGCTGGCTGAAGGCGGATTGAAGTCCGTTCGCCTCTCCGGCGGCGGCGATCCGCTGTTTCATCGCGACGTCCTCAACGTCATGGATCATCTCGCGTCGCGCAACGTCATCATCGACAACGTGACGACGAACGGCGTCGCGCTGACGAACGACGTCGCGACGCGGCTCGTGAACGGCAAAGCGCGCGAAGTCATCTTCTCGCTCAATGCCGTCGACGCCGCCGACTACGCGCGCATGATGCAGGTGAAGCCGGCGCTGTTCGACAAGGTGCTGGCCAACATCCGCAACCTCGTCGCCGCGCGCGGCGACTCAATCTATCCGTCGATCGTCGTGCAGTTCCTCATCGACCGGAAGAACGTCAACCGCATCGTCGACATGTACGAGCTCGGACGCTCGCTGCATCCCGACCGCATCGCCATCAACGCCGTGCTCGAGATTCCGTTCGAGCGCATCGATCGCTCGGTGATTCTGCATCTCGAAGACAACCTAGTCGCCGAGCCGCAGATCGAAGAGATCCTCCGCCGCGACAAAGAAGAGCGCCTGCTGCAGATCGACTTTCCGTATCCGCAGTGGAACGAGATGCTGCAGCGCACGCGCGACCGCGTCGGCACCGTGCCGCACAACAACTTTCCGGTGGCGAAGTCGTTCAAAGGCGAGAACGGCGGCTGCTTCTTCGCCTGGTACAGCGCGGCGATCACCGGCAACGGCGACATCCGTCCGTGCTGCCTGCTCCTCAATCCGACCGTGAAGCCGCTCGGCAACGTGAACGACAAGCCGAAGTTCGCCGATCACTGGAACGGTCCCGAGTTCCAGCTGATGCGCGACGAGATGCGCGAAGTGCTGCTGATGAAGAGCAGGAAGCCGTACACGCCGCAGCGCTTCAAGATCCTGAAGGAACAGTGCGTCGCCCCGCACATGTGCTATCTCAAGACGATGTACTTCCAGGGCGACGAAGAGTTCTACGCGGAGCTCGACACCGCGTTGACGAAGATGCGCGAGAAAGAAATCCGCTACGTCTTCGGCAACAACACCAAGCGCAAGCGCGCGATCGAGTTGTACGTGCAGGAACACCCGCGCGCAAAGCGCGCCTGGGACTGGTTCCGCGAGAACACGCGTCCCGCGCGCGTCTTCCTCAAGCAGCGACTGGGCGTGGACCTGACGGACGCGGTTTAGTCCTTTTTGGACTGCGGTGGCTTCGCCGCCGCTTTTTCACACCGTATACAAAAGCGGCGGCGAAGCCGCCGCAGTCCAAAGAAACTTACTCCTCGACGTACGCGCTCTTGCGCGTCGAGTCCACCCAGAGGTAGACGCACAATCCCACGAACAACACGAGCGAGACGAGCTCGGATGCGGTTTGATTGTCGTAGAAAAATGTCCGGAGCCGTTCGACCTCGAACGTCGGCTTGTACCACTTGAACAGACGTAACGAGGCGCCCAGAACTCCACCCAGTGCGCCACCCGCCATGAGTCCCGAGGCAATGATCACGCCTCGCTCGCGGATCGTGCGGCCTCTGGCGCCGCCTTCGCGCTCCGATCGTTTCTGAACCAGATGCGAGAGAAAACCGCCCACCAGCGCCGGCGTGTTGAGATTGAGCGGAAGATACATCCCCAGCGCGAAGATCAACGCGGGAACGCCGAGCATCTCCATGGCAATGGTGATCAACGCGCCGGCGAGGAACAGGATGTAGGCGATCGGCTGGCGATTCATGAATCCCTGCACGAGCGCCTTCATGATTGACGCTTGCGGGGCCTCTAGCACGGGACGCGTGTCGCCCGGCGCCATTTCGCCGAACTGGTAGACCTTCGCGAGCATGACGATCGTCAAGCCCACGGCGAGCGCCGCCGCGATCACGCCGTAGAACTTCACCTTTTCCTGCGCCGCAGGCGTGGAGCCGAGCCAGTATCCGGTCTTGAGATCGGTAATCGTCTGGCCGGAAACCGACAGCGCGGTGCACACCATGCCCGCGATCGCCATCACGAAAAACATTCCTGTCGTCCCGGAAAGACCGAATTGCAGCAGCACGACCGACGAGATGATGATCGTGAGCATGGTCATGCCCGATACCGGATTGCGTGCGGTCGTGGCGATCGCGTTCGCCGCGACGGACGTGAAGAAGAACGAGAACAGCAGCGTGAGGAGCAGGCCGAGCGCCAGCACCACGGCCGATGGCCGGAGCGTGCCGAAGAAGATCGCGACGCCGAGCGCGCCGAGAATCACGCCCATGAGAATGGTCATGATCGAGATGTCGCGGTCGGTGCGGTCGTTGTGCAGATGATGATCCGATTTGAACGCACGCGCGGCGATGCTGAACGAGCCGTAAATCACGCGCAGCGACTTGATGATTCCGAAAATGCCTGCAGTGGCGATTGCGCCGACACCGACGTAGCGCACGTAGTTGCGGAGAATCTGCGCGGCGCTCATTTCACCGATCGGAATGTCGCCCGGATAGACGGCGCCCGGCACGTGTTGGCCGATCATGAAAATCAAGGGAACGAGGGCAAAGTTTGCCACGATGCCGCCCGCAACCAGGATCATCGACGAGCGCAACCCCATGACGTATCCGAGTCCCAAAATGAACGGTGTGGCATCGAAGCCGACCACGATTTTCGTTTTGTCGGCGAGCTTCTTCATGAACGCGATGAATTGGAAGTTGAGGTTCTCGCGCCAAATGAGGAACGTGCCGACCGTGAACTCGTAGACAGCGGCGATGCCGGTCGCCTGCAGCAGCAGCTTCGCCTGCGAGCCGCCTTTCTCTCCCGTCACGATCACTTCCGTAATCGCGGTCGCCTCGGGATACGGGAGCTGCCCGTGCATCTCGCGTACGAAGTAACGGCGCAGAGGAATGAGAAACAACACGCCGAGGCAGCCGCCGGACAGGCAGATGAAAATGGTCTGCACCGGATGTGGATTCAGGTTTAGCGAGTAGAGCGCGGGAAGGGTGAAGATCGCGCCGGCGACGACTGAACCCGCCGCGCCGCCGACACTGGTAATGATCACGTTCTCGAGCACCGTCGAGCGCCGCGCGTACAAGCGCGCGAGACCAATGGCGAGAATGGCGATCGGAATCGCCGCCTCCATCACCTGCCCGACCTTCAGCCCCGAATACGCCGACGCGACGGTGAAGATGATGCAGAGAAATAATCCCCATCCGATCGCGCGGCCCGTCGCCTCCGGCGGCGCCTGCTCGGCCGGAACCATCGGCATGTACTCCTCGTTTTCCTTCAGCGGAAGGTAGGCGTTCTCGGGGAGGGACTTCGATTCCGCGGCTGCTTCCATTCGCAATCTCCGTTCAACGCGATTTGGACCGGCGGCTATGGTCTCATGAAGGCTCAAAGGCGCAGAGGCTCAAAGGCTCAAAGTGGGCCACCACAGTCCACGTTGCTCGCGGCTGGGCGGTGGGCCACTTTGAGCCTCTGCGCCCTTGAGCCTCTGCGCCCCTCACACACTCCACTTCAAAATCTGATCGATCGTACGGTACGACACCGCGTGATACATCGGTCGCGCTTTCGCGTAGATCGCGCGCGCACGTGCGAGTCCTTCCGGTGTCTCGGCAAGCTTTTGGTACAGCGGCTTGAGGAACTTGCGGCGTCCCTGCCGCAGGAGAAAGCGCTCCAGCGCAGGGTACGCGGCCTCGTATTGGTGATCGATTGCCTGCAGCAGCCACTCATGGAGGATCTCGGAGTTCCCGCTGTCGGTGAAGTGGAACGTGGCGTCGAGCCCGGACATCTGCTCGCGCGTGAGCGTCTTCGGGAGATGGCGGAGGAAGTGGATCCATTCGTGCGTCGACCACTGCTTCGTCGCGAGCTTCGACGCCGGCGTGCCGCTCTCGAATGCGCGCACCTGCTCTTCGACTTTCACGAACGCGTCGGAGTGGATCTTCGGGCAATTCGGCGGGATTCCCGGTCCATTGACCCACTGATCAATGTTGATGGTCGCGTCAAGTTGAGGGAAGCGCGCGTTCAGCACATCGAGGAAGCCCCGTGTCGTCATCGACTGGAAGGCATGCTGGTCGAAGTACTCGCGCAGGAACGCGTCCCACGGCTCGCGGCCGACGGTCTCTTCGGCGAGGCGCAGGAAGGAGTAGCCCTTCTCGTACGGCAGCTTCGTCGCGGCGTCGTCGGGGTCGCGCCCTTCGAGATCGCCGACGAGATGCGTGTCGCGCGGCGGGAGCTCGGCGACGGTGGCGACGAGATCCTGATAACCGAGGAGCGCGAGCATCTCGGAGTAATCGCGGCCGGCGATCGCCTCCATGATGCGGCGCTCGAAGTAGACGGTGAATCCCTCGTTGAGCCAGAAGTCGTTCCATGTCGCGTTTGTGACGAGATTGCCGGACCACGAGTGCGCGAGCTCATGCGCGACGAGGCTCACCAGCGAGCGGTCGCCCGCGAGGATCGTCGGCGTCGCGAACGTGAGCCGCGGATTCTCCATCCCGCCGAACGGAAAGCTCGGCGGCAGCACGAGCACGTCGTACTCCCCCCAGCGATATGGCCCGTACAACTTCTCCGCGGCCTCGATCATCTTCGGCGTGTCGGCGAGCTCGTACGCCGACGCTTCGATCATCGGCTTCTCCGCGTACACGCCGCTGTTGTCGCTGAACCGGCGAAACGCGAGATCGCCGACCGACAGCGCGAGCAGGTACGACGGAATCGGCTGCGGCATGTGGAAGTGATACACGCCGCTGTCGTTCGCCTCGACCGGATTCTCCGCGCTCATCACCGCCATGAGCTCCTTCGGAACGCGGACCGTCGCCGAGTACGTCATGCGAATGCCCGGCGAGTCCTGGCAGGGCACCCACGTGCGCGCGAGGATCGCCTGCGACTGCGTGAAGAGAAACGGATGCTTGCCGCCCGCGGTCTGCGCCGGCGCGAGCCACTGCACGGCCGCCGCGTCCGGCGAGGTCTCGTAATGGATCGACACGACCTCGGTGTCTTCGTCGACGTCGATCGTCAGCGCGCGTCCGAGGAATGGTGTTTCGTCGCCGAGCGCGAACGTCGCCTCGCCGCCGCCGTCGATGTTGATCCGGTCGATCGTGAGTCCGTGCGTGTCGAGCACGAGCCGGCGCGCTTCAGGCGTCTTCTCGAAGCGAACCTCGGCGATGCCGCGCAGCACGCGCCGCTCGAAGTCGACCTCGAGATTCAACGCGATGTGGCGCACCACCGCCTCGTCGGGACGTGCGAACGAATGAACGTCTCTCATGGGGGTAGCATATCGTTCTCTTTATCCCGCGCGCAGACGCGGGATCTCGGATGGCACTGAAACGATTCATCCGCATGGATGAGACCCGGTGGAACCAGAGATCCCGCGTCTACGCGCGGGATAAACTTCACTGCGAATGGCCTGCGACCACAAGGGCGGACCGGAGCTGATCGAGATGGCGGAGCAACATCTCCGTGAACTCGGGCGCGCGCCGGAGCCGGGCATGCGCTTTCGCTGGTCGGAGAACCTCGACGAAGGCATGTGGGCCTCGGTGATCGTGGAGATCGAGCGCCGCGGCGACGCGTGGATCATCACGCGCATCGATCGCAGGCGCGAGCCGCTCGACGAGGCGGAGTGCGGCTTCCGATCACTCGCGTAATCGATACGTGAGCGATCGCTGATCCGCGCGGACCAACTCGAATGCGCGCGACGGCGTGAATCCCGCGTCGGGTTTGACGACGAAGTACTGCGCGCCGAATGAGCGCAGCAACACTGCGAGCAGATCGGGCTTTTGCAAATACGGCAGCACGAGCGGGTAGCGATAGCGCCCGAACCAGTTGCCGACGAAACGGCCGCGCGCGTAGTACGCGGCGTTCTCGCCGTCGAGCACGTACACGCTGTGTTGCGGGTCGATCGCGCGCAGCGCGGCGTACGGCCAGGATTTTCGCGCGAGATACGCATCGCGCTGCGCGCTCGTGCGCACGAGCGGGCCTTCACGCTGGAGCTCTCGAACGTTCCAGCGCATCACCGGGAGAAGGAGCACGATCGACGCGATGACGATCGCTGTCTTTTTCACGCGCTGCGGAATCGCGGACGCGACGCAGACCGCGAGCAGCGGGATGACGATGAGCAGAAACCGCGAGTCGAGCCGCCAGCAGACGAGGATGTACGACAGCGCACCGATGAACAGGATGCGCAGGCGTTTGTCGACGTACGCGCCGATCGCCGCGAACGGAGCGAGCGCAAGGATCCACGGACGGACATTGATGAAGAAGTTGCGGTAGATCCATTCGCGCAGCTCGGGCGGGTGGAAGTAATCCGCGGTCTGCAGCGACGAGGAGAGATCGAGGCCCCAGTCGTTCGCGCCGAAATACGGAAAGACCGGATTGCCGGTGAGCGCCGTGATGCGGATGTACCACGGCGCGGCGACGACGAGCACGCCGAGAACATAGAGGGCGATCGCGCGAAACTTGCGCAGCGCGAGGAGCGCGATGCCGAAGAACGCGACGAAGAAGAGTCCGTGATACTTCGTCGCCGCGGCCATGCCGGCGAACGCGCCGACGAGGAACAGCCAACCGCGATGTTCGGTCTCGCGCCAGCGCATCCACGCGACGAACGCGAGCGTCACCGCGAGCGTCAGTCCGCATTCGACGTGCGCGACGGACGCCGCCTCGTTCACCCGCGGAACCGCGAACCAGATCGCCATCCCGAAGAGCGCGCGCGGACCGTCGACGAGGGATGCAATCGCGAACGCGATCGCGACGAAGCAAAGCCACTGCGTGAGCTGCGCCGTCAAATCGTCCGACACGAGCAGCGCAGCGGAGAACACGACTTCGTTCAGCTGCGGGAACACCGGAAAGCGCAGATTGTCCGCGTACACGAGCGCGCCCGCGTTCGCAAACAAACGCGCATAGGGCAAGTGGTACATGGTCTCGTCGTAAGCCGAAGGCGGATAAAGCGCGCGGAGGAAGGGAAGGATTTGGACTGCGGCGGCTACGCCGCCGCTTTTCCACACCGCTTTTGAAAGCGGCGGCGCAGCCGCCGCGGTCCAAAGGAGAGCCATCACGGCGAGCAACACGAACACTGCGATGCGGGTGAGCATCCCAAGCGCAGCAACCACGAACAAAACCTGCGCGAACGCGCAGAGCCCCACCCCCAACGCCACGGCGCCACCCACTCCAGGCAAACGGGCCGTCAGCGCGCGGCCGGTGCCGTAGCAGAGTGCCGCGAAGATCGCGATCTCGATCGCATGTATGAGGACGATCAGCCTTCGTCTCCTGTGGAGCGGCGGCCGCTCCCGGCCGCCGAATTCTCGCGAGGGCCGACGGCCGAAGCGGCCGCCGCTCCACTCGCCAGGGCGCAATTGTCGCGCAGGTCAGAACCCCGGCAGGAGCACATCCAGCATGCGTTCCGGATTTTTGACGTCGGCGAGGACGATCAGCCTTCGTCTCCTGTGGAGCGGCGGCCGCTCCCGGCCGCCGAATTCTCGCGAGAGCCGGCGGCCGAAGCGGCCGCCGCTCCACTCACCAGGGCGCAATTGTCGCGCAGGTCAGAACCCCGGCAGGAGCACATCCAGCAGGCGTTCCGGATTTTTGACGTCGGGCAGCGACGCGATCTCGCCGCGCCGCATGCGCGCCGCGTGCGCGTACAGCATCAGCTCCGCTTTCTCGAAGTCGCGCGCCGCCTTCGCAAGCAGATCATCCGCGACTTCTTTTTTGCGGCGCAGCGAAGCGACGCCCGCGCGCAACGCGGTCGCGAACGGCAGCGACCACGCGACGCCTTCCTTCTCGATCGCCGCCGCATCGCGCTCCGCGACCTCGGTCAGCCCGCGATCGCCGCCGCCCTTCGCCGCCGCGAGCGCGGTGCGTCCGCGCAGATGCAGTCCTTCGATGCGAATGAACTGCACGCGCAGCAGGAACGACTCCTTCATCTTCGGCCAGCGCTCTTCGACGCGCCGCCACGCCGACGCCCAGTTGCCGTTGTACAAGTCGATCTGATTTTCGGCGAGCATCTCGAGGTAGTGCTGCAGGTGAAATCCGTGCAGCGTCCAGCGGTCCATCACCTGCCGCAACGCACGATGTCCCGCCTCCGGCTCGTCATTCGCGAGATACACGATTCCGGGACGGCACACCGGATCGATGCCCGCGTACAAATCGCCGCGCTCCTCCGCTTCGCGCAGGCGCTGCGGCACGCGTTGCGCGAGCTGCGCCATCTCGCCGAGGTACGTCAGTGACGAGAGCGCGTAATTCACCGTCGTGCTGATCTCCCACGTCACGCCGGTGCAGCGCTCGCGAAGAATTTCGCTGGCCTCTTCCGCCTTCTCGAACGCGTCCCGGAAATGGCCGAGGTAATAGCTCTCCAGCGAGCGCGCCATCGCGGCCATTCCGAGCGCGTGCGGCTGCGCGACCTGCCGCGCGCTGCGCTCTGCTTTCGACACGAGTTTCTCCGTCCGCTTCCTCCCCTTCTCGCCATTCGTCGACGAAAACGCCGCCTCGGTCGCCAGCGCGCGCGCAATGCGATACGGCTCGCCGACGCGCAGCGCCTCGCGCAAGTGGATCGGCTGAAAGTACGCGGAGCGGATGTTGTCGATGCGCGCGAGCCCGGTGACGACGGCCCACAGCACGTCGATGCGCGTCAGCTCCGACTGCGGGATCAGTTCTTCCGCGCGGTCTTTGTGTTTCAGTCCGCGCAGTTTCAAACGGAGACGTCCCATCAGGATGCCGATGACCGCCGCGCGCGGCGTCGCCGGAATCTTCAGGCCGATCGACGCGAGGACGTTCTTGATCACGCCGAGGCCCTCGTCGACGTGGCCGGCGCGCAGCAGACCTTCCGACGCGCGGCGCATGAGCTCGAGCCGCGTCGCCGGATCGGCGTTTTTCGCAGCGTGAAAATAGTACGGTGCGGCGTCGGCGCCGCGTCCCGCGTTCGCGAGCGCGTCGCCGAGCTTCGTCAGCAACTCCGGCCGCGGCTCGCCGCCTTCGAGGCCGAGCGCCATGCCGAAGAAATGCGCGGCGTTCTCGAACGCGAGCGCCTTGTTCGCGCGTTCCGCGGCGTCGAGCGCGTGCACCGCCGCTTTCGCGGGCTCGCCGCCGCCGAGGTAGTGAACGGCGAGCACCTCGGGATCGCCGGCGCCGTGCTCTTCGAGCGTGCGTGCGATCGTGAGATGCAACGTGCGCCGCCGCTCCGCGGTGAGCGCGTGCACGATCGCCTCGCGAATGCGATCGTGGTAGACGTCGACTTCGTCGCGCCCGCTGCGCACGCGCGTGCGCAGCAGATGATCGGCGCGCAGCCGCGCGAGCATTGCCTCATCGTCCGCGCGCAGATTCGCGGCGGCATTCGCGGCCGTCGTCACGATCGGACGTCCGGCGACGGAAACGATCTCCAGCAGATCGCGCGCGACTTCGGGCAGCAGTCCGACGCGCGCGCGAATCAGCTTGTCGAGCACCGCGCCGCTTCCTTCGACGTCCGCGGCGACAACGCCGGTCGCCTCGGAGAATCGCGCCAGCTCGACGATGAAGAACGGACTCCCCCCGCCTTCTTTCGCGATCGACTCGACGCGATCGAAGCTTTCGCTCGCATCGGGCAAGAGCAGCGAGCGCGCGAGGTTGCGCGCCTCGGCCGCCGTCAGCTCGCCGATTTCGATCTCGCGCAGGTCGCCGAGCGCGCCTTCGGTCTCGCGCAGTTTCTTCAGCTCGATGAGCATCGGACTCGTTTCCGCTTCCTCGGTGCGATGACACGCGACGAGCAAGAGCGGCGGCGCATCGGGCGGCCGCAGCAACTCGGCCAGCAGCGCCGCGCTGTCGCGATCGCCCCACTGCACGTCGTCGAGAAAAAGGATGACGCGATGCTCGTCGGTCATGCGCGACATCAATTCGCGCAATGCAGCGAATGCGCGGCGCCGCAACTCGACCGAGTCCGGAATCTCCAGCGCCTTGCGCCGCGCCTTCTGCACCGGCGCAATCTCCTGCAGCACGGGAAAGAGTCGTGCGAGCGTCGCGACGTCCGTCGGCAACAGCGCTTTCGCCTCGAGCGTCGTCACGCGACGCAGGTAGCGCGCGAGATCGTCGATCAGACTGTCGACCGCTTTGTACGGCACCGACTCCTGCTCGTACGAGCGCCCGCTGAAGACGACGATCGACGGATCCTGATGTTGCGCCTCGTGCAGAAACGCGCGCACGAGCGCGGTCTTGCCCATGCCCGACTTGCCGCGCACGAGCACCGTCACCGGCGTGTTGCGCTCCGTTGCTTCGAGCGCGGCCTCGAGTTGCTTCAATTCCGCGCCGCGTCCGATGAACGGCGTCTCGCGCGGACGCATGAGCGTGATCGCGGACGCGCGCTGGCGCTCCTGCTGATCGATGACGCGCGTCACGATGTCGCGCGCGGTCGGGCGATCGTCCGGCGTGCGCCGCAGCAGATCGATCGACAACTTGCTGAGGTCCTCGGGGATCGATCGCATGAGGCCCAGCGGAAACTGCGGATCGGTCGTCCGCTTCTGCATCAGCATCGAATAGAAGTTGCCGGTGAACGGCAGCGTGCCGGTCAGCGCCTCGTACAGCATCACGCCGATCGCGTAGCAATCGCTCGCTTCGCTCGCCGGCAGATCGGCGATCTGTTCGGGAGCCATGTACGCGGGCGTTCCGCCGAACGTGACTTTCTTGTCGAAGCCCGCGACGTCGGTGGCCAGCCCGAAGTCGAGAACGACGACGCGTCCCGCCGGCGTGATGAGCACGTTCGACGGTTTCAAATCGCGATGCAGCTTGCCGGCGTCATGCAGCGAGGCGACGCCTTCGCCGAGCTGGCGCAGCGTGCGGCGCAGTTGCTTGTAGTCGATCGCGGCCGCCTCGATCGCCGGCGGCTCCCGCGGCGGCGTGTCGATCTTCGGCGTCTTCTGCAGATCGAGCATCTCCAGCCCGGCGTCGCTGATGATCGTCGAGCGCTCGGTCGTTTCGTCGTCGTACTGCGATGCCGCGGCGCTGCGCCCGCGGATCGATTGCAGGAAGTCGACGCCGTCGACGAGCTCCATCGTGAAGAACCACTCGTCGCCTTCGCCGACCAGCTCGTACAAGCGGACGAGGTTCGGATGCACGACGTCCGCGAGCGCGCGAAACTCGCTCTTGAGCCGATAGATCGCCGACGCATCCGTGCCGAGGAGTTTTTTCAGCGCGACGACGTGCCCGCGCTCGCGATCGAAGGCTTCGTAGACAACACCCATGCCTCCGGCGCCGATCCGCCGCTGAATGGTGAAACGCCCACTGGCAAGAACTCCCGGCTCGGACATGCGAACCCGCGCGATTATCTCATTCACCGTCCATAGTGACGGTGCAGGGCGTTTCGTTACACGTCCTTGTGGCGACCGCTGCCCTCAGCGGTCGCAGCGGCGCGAGAGCGCCACTTGCGCCGCCATGGGGCGGCGCTATGACCGCTGAGGCAGCGGTCACCACAACCGAAACGTTTCAAGATTGACGTTCCCAGGCTACTTCACGCGCACCGCGACGAACGTCATGTCGTCGTCGAGCGGGCGCGCGCCGCGCCACGACTCGCTGAACGCGACCAGCTCGCCGATCAGCTCGCGGGCGGTCTTCGCCGCGGAGCGCTCCAGCTGCGTGAGCACGCGGTCGTAGCCGACCATCTCGCCGTCTTCGTTGCGCAGCTCGGGGAGTCCGTCGCTCATGAACACGACGAAGTCGCCGCTCGCCAGCGGCACTTCGATTTGCCGGTACGGATAGTCGACGGTGCAGAGGGGCGAGCCGGGGAGATCGAGGCACTCGATCTTGTGATCGGCGCGGCAGACGTAGACCGGCGGCATGCCCGCGGCGGCGACGAGCATCTGCGTGTGATCGAAGCGCGCCAGCGTGAGCGACATCGCGACGCGCCGCAGGTTCATCCGCCGCAGGGCACGGCTCGTCTCCGTCAATTCGCGGGCGAGGTTTTCGCCGGACAGTCCGCCGAACAGCGCCTTCGTCGCCGTCACCATCGTGCCGGCGCGCATGCCGTGTCCGGTGGCGTCGCCGATCGCAAGCAGCAGCGCGTCCTCATTCACGGCGAAGTCGTAGTAATCGCCTCCCACCTCGGATGCGGTCGCGATCCACGTCGCGATGTCGAGCCGCGCGTGCTCCGGAATCTCGCGCGGCAGCATCGACATCTGCAGCGCGCGCGCTTCTTCGAGCTCGCTCGTCTTGCGCTGGTACTCCGCTTCCAGCAGCTTGCGCTGCATCAGTTGCTGTTGCGCGCGCGCGAACTCGCGCGAGAGGTAGAGCGACATCGTGGCGATCAACACGACCATCGACGTGAACGCGATGTAGTTGCCGCCGGGGAGAAACTTCGGCGCGAGGATGCCGAGGTTGCGGAGGAGAGCGAGCGTGAACGCGAGAGCGAGCGTGAGCACGCCGACGCCGATGAGCTGTGCGCCCTTCGACCAGGCCGTCAGCACGACGCGCCCGAGCTCGACGCAGCTCAGCAGCATGAACACGAACACGAACGGCAGCGCGCGATACGTGTCGAACATCGTCCAGACCGCGATCGGCAGCGCAATCACCACCATCACGCGCAACACGCGCTTCGCGTGGCGCCACGGAAAGAGTCCGTACACGAAGCGCACTCCGAAGAGTCCGAACAGCAGGCCGCCGATGTTCATCGCCGGCTCGGAGACAAGCATGAAGCGGGGATTCGTCGTCAGCGGCTTGTAGAAGAGGAAGAACGCGAGCAGCGCGTTCGTGAAGCAGAGTCCCGCGAACCAGAGATGATCGATGGCGTCGCGCTGAAATACCCAGTGGCAGAAATGGAGGAGCCCGAACGACAGAAACACCGCGGTAAAGAACCAGACCGGGAAGGACGCCTGGCGATTGGCCGCGATGTTGACGCGATGCACCGAATCGGCGAGCCCGATGCGCGTGACGAATCCGGAGTGCCAGCCGACGCGCGACAGGCGCTCGTAAAGAGGATTCGTGTAATGAACGGCGAGCTCGTGCCGTCCGGCGCGCTCGAAGCGGAGCTGCACCGGCGCTTCTTCATGCGCGCGCACTCCGAGGCGATCTCCATCCAGATAGAGATCGGCGGTGCCGAGAGTGCGAATGTCGAGAGCGAGAGGCAGCGTGACGATTTCGTTCGGAACGTCCAGCGTCAGGGAAAACCAGCCGTCGCCCGTCCACTCCGGCGGAATCCGATGCGTCGGCAGGACCGTGCTCATCGCGACCGGCGGCGTCGCGCGAAACTCCCAGATCAGCGGCAGCAACACGACGTCGCCCGCGCGCATGGCCGCAGCATCGATCCGAAAGGGGGTCTGTGGAGCGGCGGCCGCTTCGGCCGCCGAGGTCTCGCGAGAATCCGGCGCCCGAAGCGGGCGCCGCTCCACCGCGAAAGCCGGCGTCGCCAGCAGAATGATGAGCAGCGTTCGCACTGATCGATCCTACGTTGCAACCGTTCACACGTTAGCAGCAACACGTCACAGTCCGGTGAGATAGCATCCCGCGCATGAAACAGACTGCAATCGCCACCGCGCTTCTTCTCGCGACGCTGTCGGCGTTCGGCCAGGGCGCCATTCGCGCGCCGGAGGCGAGTCCGGCGGCGAGCGTCGGTCAGGCCATCGGCATCACCGACGTCAACATCACCTACCACCGTCCCACGGTCAACAAGCGCCGCATCTGGAACGGCCTCGTTCCGTACGGCACGCCGTGGCGCACCGGCGCGAACGAGAACACGACGATCTCGTTCTCGACGCCGGTGAAAATCGAGGGGCAGGACCTGCCGGCCGGCACGTACGCGCTCTACGCGATTCCGAGCGCGTCGCAGTGGACGATCATCTTCAGCAAATTCACCGGCGACTGGGGGGTGTACAACTACGACCCGTCCGAGGACGCGTTGCGCGTGAACGTGACGCCGCAGGCGACGGAGAATTCGGAGGAGCGGCTCGTCTACACGTTCGACGACGTGACGAACAGTTCCGCCATCGCGTCGCTGCGCTGGGAAAAACTGCGCGTGCCGATGAAGATCGACGTCGATCTCACGTCGACGATGCGCGCGAACATCGCCTCGACGCTGCGCGGCGGAAAACATTGGGACGCAAACGCGTGGGCCGCCGCCGCGCGATGGGAGCTGCGCAACGGCAGCGCCGACACCGCGTCGACGTATGCCGATCACGCGTTGTCGCTCGCCACGACGAGCGGCACGCTGCGAACGAAAGCCGCCGTGCTCGAGAAGAAAGGCGACGCCAAAGGCGCAGCCGATTTGCGCGAGCGCGCGAAATCGATCGCCACCGAAGCCGAAACCATCGGACTCGGCTACGGCCCGCTCGTCGGCGCGAAGAAATACGACGAAGCGATCGCATACCTCAACAACTACGCCACCGCCCATCCCGCCAGCAGTGAGCTCTGGCGCATCTACGCCGGCCTCGGCGAAGCCTACGCCGCGAAAGGCGACGCCGCGAAAGCGAAGGAGAACTTCGACAAAGCGATGGCGGCCGCGCACGACACCGCGGAGCGCACGGAAGTGTGGGACTCGATCAACAGCGCGGCGGCGGAGGTGAAGTAAGTCTTCGATAGCGCGCCGGCGTCAACCGAACACAGTTGTGGTACGTGCTCGCGAACGACGAGGGACACGGCTTTCGGAAACGGCGGAAATCCGATTATCCAGTTTTATCTGACAGTGATATTTCTGCAGGAGTATTTGCTGCGGTGAGGGATCTCGTGTCCCTCTTTTTCTTCGTTCTGCGCTTACGGAGATAAGGAGGATGTCATGAGATCTTCGAAGATTCAGTGGATTCTGCTCGCCGTATGTGTCCTGCTCGTTCCCCTCGGTGCTTCGGCGGGTACGCCGGACGGTGATCGATTCTGGACGACCGTCGGCTCGGCGGGGACCCTCGATGAAACATCGGAGGGCAAAGTCTTCTTCGACCGCGCCGTGGTGCAGAAAGGCACGGTCGTCCTCCCGCCGAAGGCCAGTGGCCAGATGCGAACCACAGGTACGTCGGGGTCCGACGAGACCGACAGCGCGGTCATTCGCTACAACGTCACGGCGGTGGACGGGCTGTTCGGAACGACAGGCGCCAGGATGGCGGTCCGCTTTCTCGACGCAGGCAAGGGCGCCCGTGTCACCGCGCAGCTCATCGAGGTGGACATCGCGACCGGAGCGAAGGCAACGCTCCTGGCCTTCGACAGCGACGCCGTTCCCGCGCAGGACGGGTACCACATGGCCGATGTCTGCGACGCGCGTGTGCCGGCATTCGACTTCGTGCAGAAGGCGTACTACATCGAAGCGACGCTCACGACCAACTCGATGCTGGTGGGAAGCGCGGCCGGAATCGAGGCCATTCAGCTCGACGCGACACTATGCCCCTGATGACCTGAGGGCTGAAAGCGGGCGCGTCTTTCCGGCGCGCCCGCTCGGGGTGACTGCGTCGCCGAACCCACGGTGGGATCGCCGCACCCAATTTGGGATCGCCGCATGAAGGAGAGCGACCGTCCCGGCCGCACGCGCCGAGCGTCTCGCCCGACGCTTAGATCGCGGAGCGACACGCTCCGCGATTGCGGGCGAGATGCCCGCGCTCCTCAGGCGACGAGGGATCTTTCCCTAGCCGTGCGTGCCGGAGGCTCAAGGCCGAGCCTTGAGGGCTCACGGTTGAGCCCCCCCAAGGCTCAAGGTCGAGGCCCGAGGGCTCTCCGAAGAGCCTCCAAGGTTATCGGAAGAGCCTCCAAGGTTATCGGTAGAGCCTCCAGGGTTATCGGTGTCGGCGGCCACCCTAAAATCCCCCCATCCGGCCAGTTAAAAATCCCCCCTCCTGGAGCAACGACGAAGGAGGGAGTCCGTGCAAGAACAAGAAGGATCAGAGATGCTCGACGCGGTGCCAAAGGGCACCGTGGAGGAGGAACTGATTGGCCATGGGACAGCGGCAGCGATACG
>QHVT01000006.1 GCA_003223645.1 Acidobacteriota bacterium
GGTTTCTCGAAGAACAACTGATCGATCTCTTTCCTGCTCATCCGCGCGCCGTGCGACACTAGCGCCTCGGCCACGCTCCACCGCCCTTTCGCGAATGCGATCTTCAGCGGCGTCATGTCCATGACGTTCTTCGCGCGGATGTCTGCGCCCGCTGCGATGAGCCTCTCGACCACCGGCACCGGGCAGTCGACCGCGAACAGCAGGATGGTGTTGTCGTTGCCGTCCTTCCACTTCAGGTCCGCGCCGCGCGCGAGGAGGACGTCGATCGTGGCGATGCGGTCCTCGGCCGGCACGTCGTCGAAGCAGCTCACCGCGGAGCCGAGCGGGGAGCCGGCCATCTGCGCCGCGTTCGCGCTGATGCCGGTGTCGAGCAGCGCTTCGACGACCGCGGCGTCGCCGTGCATGGCCGCCTCGCCGAGGCTCGACGGGACCGGGCGCGTGCGGCTGCGTTTCAGGAGCGCGAGCGCGGCGAGCTCTTTGTCCGCGATCGCCGTCGCGGCGACGGGCAGCGACGTGACGCCGCGCGACTCCTTCCAGTTCTTCAGCAGCTCGCCGCGGAAGCGGATCGAGCTCGCGGCTTCGCTCGGATCGGCGTTGGCGATCGCGATCGCCTCGTCGAACACCGCATCGGAGACGTTGAGATCGCGCAGCACCATCAGCGCGGCCTCGCGGACGCTCTTGTCGGTCTCGCTCTTCGCGACGGCGAGCAGCGCGGGCGGCGCGTTCTCGCGCAGCCACGTCTTCACCATGGCCGGGCTGTAGCTGTCCCATTCGCCGAGGGCTTCGATCATGTCGATGATGTCGTCCTGCTCGGACGCGTTCTTCGTCGACACCAGACGATCGAGGAGGGGAGTGAAGTCGCGCGCCGGATCGATCGAACCATCCGCGACGGCCGCCGTCGCCCTCGCGATCATCGCTTCCACCACCGGGGGCTTCGCTGCGTAGACGGACGCCGCGCCCAGGGAAACCACCAGAAGTGCGGTACGCATGAAAAAAGTATACGGGAAAGCCTGCTGGACGCCGCTCTGATGCAAGGCCGCTTAGTTGCTAATCCAATCACATAGCCCCAGATGATCTCGTACAACGGTTCCGTCCGCCTCTGAGTTCCTCTGTGCGAGGGACCGTCAGCTTCGAAGCGATGCGAAAATGACTGCGGCCTTCTCGCGCAGGGTAGGCGGCTGGTCCGCAAACACACCGCTCCCGCCTGCGTATGCCTCATTCACAGCGAGGACAAGGGACCGCCACAGCGGAACTTTGAGCGTGCCGACGACGTCCAGCGTTGCCTGTGACTGCTGCTTGAACGACTCGGCCATCATCGGCACGAAGTACTCTTCGCCAAGCGGCGGCGGCTCGATGTCGTTGAGTTGAGCGATGTGCGTGATGTACGGTTGTGCCTGGGTCCACTTCCCTCGCTTCAGAAGGATCGTAGCGAGGGTGTGCTCACTGTGAATGTCCTTCGGACGCGCTTCGACGGCACGGAGGGCGAAGCTCTCGGCGTCCGCCATCTCGTCTATCAGATACAGCTGCCAGGCTACGTCATTAAGCGTGCTACCGTCGTTGCCCGAGTAATCCTTCACTTTTCGAAGGGCCTCGGCTGCCTGCTCTTCTCGTCCTGGAAGGTCGCGAGCGTGAATAGCGAAGGAGAGCATGGCCTTGACAGAGGACGGGTTTGCCTGCAGAGCTCGTTCGAGCGATCGTAGGGCCAGCCGCTTCTTTCCGATCGAAAGTTGAAATCGCGCGCGGCAGACCCAATTACCCTCGTCGTTGGGATCGAGTCGCGTTGCGTGGGAGAAGGCGCGGATCGCATCTCCATGATGTCCCGACTGGGCATGGATATGGCCCAGCTGATGCCATACGACATCGTCAGCACGGCCGCTGCTGATGAGTTTCTCGAAAGCGGCTTTGGCCTGTTCGGGACGCGGAACCGTCGCGGCCAGCATGCCGATCATCCGCCAATCCGGATCGCCCTCCAGCCTCGTTCCCCAATCCAGGGCGCGCGCAGCCGCTCCGGCGATTTCTCCTGAGAATCCGACGAATGCGGCGCTGAGGAGGTAGCTGCGCGCCACCCGGTTTCGCAGCGGCGGATTGCCCTTGAAGAACTCCATCGCCCGTTCGTAACGTTGAATGGCTTCGGCATGGCGGTCCCACTCGCTCAGACCGAGCGCAGTCAGGAGATCGAGTGACGCACGCTCATACTCGCTCCAGCGGGCCGTAACGCGCGATTCGACGGCTCTAAGATCGTCGACTCCGATGTCGAACCATTCGGCAGCATTCAGAAAACGTGTCAATTTCTCTTTCGTGTCCCGTTCCTGCTGTGTCGCCGGACGGGTCTCATCGACCAGCGCGCGTAACTCCTCGACCGGCTCTTCCTGCACGAGCATGGTGATCGCGGCCCGATAGCTATCGGCATAGAAGCCGGCCGTATCTAGCCAGCTCTGGAGGTTCAGCAATTCGAGCCGCAGGTTCGGCGGCAGCGGTTCCGGCACAACCTGCTCTGTGAGCACGCTTCGCAATCGTTGAGCAACGCTCGGCAGGTCGGGCGGCGGAGCCACCCGCCAGTTCAAACGGATGAACGCTCGAACGGTCTCGTGCAAATCGCCGCTGGCGAGGATCGAATGTCGCCGCGCCAGGTACCGGCTCCGTGGCCGGGCATCGTCGATACCCCAATAGCGCGCCAGCACTTCAGGCGTCGGGTGAAGAAGCAGGCCAATGGCGATGATGTCGCGGAAGTCGCCGGCGAGCTCGGGCCGATTCTGCAGGTGGAGTAGAAATCGGTCACTGATGGTCTCGATCGCCTTCTGCACCGCTTCCGATTCATCGCCATCGGTGTCAGCGTCGTCGATGTGCCCGAGGGTCTGAAGGACGTCCGAGCCCTGCTCGTGAAGATCGAGCAGGACGCGCAGCACGAGCGGAACGCCGCGCGAAAGGCGGTTGAGCGATTCCGCAAGCACCGGATCCGACGAGACGGGGGGCTGTACCTTCGCGAGCATCTGCGTCACATCGCCGACGGTGAACAGAACGCCCTCGTCGAACCGCTGCAGACGAATGCGCGCGGTCGGAACAGTGGGGAGCCATCCGTCCTTCGAGCCAAGTGGCAACCCGACATCGGGAGCAATGCGGCTGCCGATCAGCAGCAGCAGGTGTGCGCCCGCGACGAGAGGCGGCGACATTACGTAGCGAAGCCACCCGTCCAGCTCCTCGCTGAGCAGTTCGCACGTGTCGAAAATGAACATGAGCGGCTGCGTGACACATGAAGCCTCGACGCAGCGACGGAGGGCGTTGCCGAGAAAAAGGCTCGGCGCAATGCGTGGATCGGAGGAGTCGCACGCCAGTGCCTCCGCCGCCCATAATGCGAACATCTGCCTGCTACGCGGCTGGCTGCCGCGCACGTGTTCGGCGGTAGTGTTGGCGTTTTTCAGCTGCTCTTCCATCAGGAAGACCCGCTTCGCGTAACGTTTATCCGAGGACGACGCGATCGTTACCTCCGGCGACTCGCGCCAGCGATCGCCGTAGCGCGCGAGCGTCACCAGAATATTCTGGAACTCGAACCGAAGCGACGAATGCTCATCAGCCGCTTCGCGCACGGCTGCCTCGGCATCCCAGTACACGTTGAGCGCCTCAATGCCACGGACCTGCGCGAGGCGCTCGGCGATAGCAGCAAACATTTCGGCCGGAATCACTGGTGGCTTTGTCAGCGGAGTTCGCCAGACCTGATCGTCCCAGTCGATCATGGCTACGGCAATTCCGCGTTTATGCGCCTCGATCGACGCGCGGCGCACCAGCCAGGTTTTACCCATGCCGCCGAACCCGTGGAGGAAGAACAGCTGTGCATTTGCCGCATAACTCGACGGCGCCCGGCCGGCGGCTCGTTCGGTAAGTCCCTTCATCGCGTCATCGAGCGCGCCGAGAAGATTTTCGCGACCGACGAAACGCGTTACATAACAATCGTCAGCCTCAAAATTCGGCGGCGGCGGCACTGTACGCTTTTGCGCTGGGGTCGGAGGAATTACGACGGCGCCGTTGTCCGCATCGAAGATCGACTTAAGAAACGCTGGCAGATCCGTGAAGTTTTCACCGTACGAAAGCACGCGAACGTGTGATCCGTGTCGAGCTCGCGCGGCGTCAATATCGCCGCTGCGCACGAGTTGGTAGTGAATGTGGTCGACCCCTTCGAACGAACTGGAGACCCACGCAAGCAGCGTCTCGAAATTTGGGTCAGACAGACCCGCGCCGAAGCCGATGAAGAGTAGCGTTCGGGACCCCACCAGCAGCTGCTGAAGTGTCTGCGCCTGCTTCGATCCGAGGAGAGTTTCGTAGCTGTCGATGCCAAGTACCACTGAGTCGGAGTCATCCCAATATCCGTGCAGGTGGACAATACTCTTGGCGGCACGCGCAGGGTCGTTCAGGACGTCGAACACACGCGCGGGTTCGTGCCACGTAATCGCAGTTCGCCCGGTGATCGACTCTAACAAGCCGTCGTAATTCGTGGTAGCGATCGGCACGCCTGCGCCGTGAAGCAGGTCGGCGACGTCAGTATGCTTTGCGACGAGCGCTCCCACGGTCTCGCGCAGCCAGCGTCGATATTCTTCCGGCTTCCTGCGCAGCAGGCGGCTCACCAGAGTGGCGACCGAGAGCAGGTCGTCGACAAGCGGGGATTCGAGCTGCTTCAGACGCTCCGCGACCCAAGCATCATCGATGTTGTGGTCCACGGCCACGTCCTGGCACCGCCGCAAGCCGTTTGCGAGCAATCCTTTCCATGAAGCGAGAGGCTCGCCCTGAGTGGCGTATAGCGACACGCCGGCACCGACAACAGGGATAACGTTCTTCCGCCTCTCCACGAGCTCACGTTTGAAGTCCTCGGACATTGGGCCGCCTCTGTTTGCGATGAAGGTAGTGTACCAAGAGGCAACGTGTCCCCTTACCGGCGTGATCGTTGCGCGCTTTCGCGTATTACCAGGTCGATGTGATCAGAAGCGCGGGTCGGACATGCGTTGCTGTTTCGCCGCGAGATTCCGCACCTGACGAATGTCAGCGCGCTGGACGATCGGCTGTTCACTTGCTCGCCGTGCCAGCGGCAGGGCGATGGATGGAGTCGTTGCGCGTGCGCGTTTCCCTTAATCGCTGCCGCGCGGCTGTACCACATCGCGGCGGTCTTCTGCAGCACGGAACGATCGTAACAGCATCGCAAGACATTTACGCGATCTGCCGAAGATGTGCGGTGAAAGTGCCCACAACCTTCAACGCTTCCCTCGCTCCCGAACCACTTTGTGTTTGAAGAATAGTTATCGCAGCACCATCGCACCATGCTCAAAGCCGCCAATCGCATCGCTGTTCGCGCTTGCAGTTACACAGTTATTGAGCACCTATTCCGTGGAACATTGGGGGATGGTGTGTGATGTTCCACGCCGCATGAGATTCGCATGCTTCCGGTCTCACGGAATAAGAGCTTGCGACTTCCCAAGACGTTGCATTCCATAGAGTACAAGAAGCCCACGTGGCAGTTGGTGAGTGCTTTAGATTGGCGGGGCCGACGGGGCTCGCGCTCGCGCCCTCCGGCCTGACGACCGGAGGTCACCGAGCGTGGCGAAGAAGATCGAGACGCGCATCTCGATCTTCTTCACCGATGATCACTTCACACAACTACGCGCCGGAGGCGAATGACGCTGCTCGCACCGGCGTACGACAACTCCATCTGCAACCGGTCAAGGTGCACGGCACCGTCGAGATGGATGACGATGCTGTTGCTGCCGTTCTGGAGGAGTGCCGGATCGATGTCGACGGAGCGATGGACCCACTCCGCGAACACTGCGCCAGGCACGCTCTCCGGCGGGGGCAGCTGGCCGGCGGGCTGGCCGTTGATGACTAAATCCGCGGTCCCCAACTCGCCGAAGGAGCGAATGTCGTACACGAGCTTCGCTTGCGCGGCGTGCCGAGGGGCGGGCGGTCGAAGGAGAGGGTCACGGTGTCGGTGGGGCCAACCGGCCCGAGGACGCCTCACGCGTAGTTGCAAAGATAGCGGACCGCGCTCGCGCGAACTACGTATACGAGGACGTGATCCCGATCTTCGGGAGGCATCGTCAGCTCGTGCGGGGACGCCAGGAAGCGATTAAGATGACTGCCGACCAGCAACCGTGCGGTCTGGCCATGCTCGCCGCGGCTGCGTATCCAAACGCACCCGCTGAGAGCGTGCGCCTATTCGACGAGGCGATCGGGCTGGAGTTGCGACAGTCCAAGCCCGATGTCGACTGCATCGTCGAACAACTCACAATCGCTGGAGAGTTCACGCGTGCACGCGCGCTGGCGGCTAAGGCTCCCACCGACTGGCAGAAGGACGAGCTCCTCGTCACGATCGTCGACGGGATCGCCGGGCACGGACAGATCGTGAACGCCGCCGCCGTGGCTCGCACGATCAGCAACTCCGACGATCGCGCTTCCGCGTACGACACCATCCTCGCGCAAGGCGCCGGACACCTCTGACCGTAGGAACTACGTGTCGGCGGCATATCGCGCTTCACGGCTTTGCCGGCAAAGCCGACCCTCGGCACCACGCCGATCGGCAGTCTCGCCGCCGGCGCGGCGGCCGAGAGCATCGGAGCGCCGCGCACGATCGTCATCGGCGCGATCGTGTGCATTCTCGCCGCGGGCTGGTTCGCCGGCCGAAGCTCGTGGCCCACGTGCGCCCGATCTACATCGAGCGCGGCATTCTCGCGCCGGTGGAAGAGCGCGTCTCGCCGGTGGCGTGATCGCGAAGGGCGGCGGCTGCCGTTGCTTATGCCTTCTTCGCCCGCTTGATGAGTCCCTGGGCATGGGCCTTTCGCTGCTTCGCCAGTGTGCTGCGCGGGGCGCCGTATTGCACCGCGAGGTCGTACACCGCGCTCGCGCTTTCCATCGTGCCGGTGAGCATGAGCAGGTTGCCGTAGTCGAAGAGGAGATCGCCCACCACCCGATCGGGCGGCTTCACGAACTGCAGGCGCTCGTGCAGCTGGATGAGGATCGCCTCCGAGGTGTTCTCGAGACTGAGCGCCTTATGGAAGTTGTCGAGGGGCACCCATGCCGGACGCCGGGGGACGGCGGCCTCGCCGAAGTCCATGTTCAGCACCGAGTGTGCGGCGAAATAACGGGGATCTTGGACCAGGGCCTGCTTGGCGATGAGAATCGCCGCGTGCAGCCACTCCGTTCCCTGATGCGAGCCGGGATTGCGGCGAATGCCTTCGCGGATCCAGTGCAAGGCGCGGACGTTGTCGCCGGCGAGCTCGTACGCGGTGCCGAGATTCGTCGCCGTTGCGTAGAGCCCCGGATTGGTCCGCTCGATGCCCAGAAGGATGCGCAGGGCTTCGTGCGTCTCGCCGAGATGGAGGAGGACGGCGGCGTAGTCGTTGCGCTGCTGGTAGGTCGATGTATCGCTGGTGAAGATCCGCCTCGCCTTCTCGAACCGCCACTTCACGGGGCCGGGATGATCGATCAGGTAGTGGACGAGGTCCTCGCCGACGAGGTTATCCGCTTCAACGGTGTTTCCGTGCAGGTCCGTACCGTAGGTGTTGATGCAGGCGAATGCGGGGCGGGCGAGGATGAAAAGCAACGCGGCGAACAGCATCTGTTTCATATGAAGTGAGATGGTAAAGCGGGGATCGAGGTTACTGTCGGAGGTCTCAGTCCGCGGCGTCGCGCAGCTCCGTGATGTGCACGCGCTTGACGTTCGCACCAGCCGGCGATGCGTCGGTGAATGCCGGCGCTGCCATTCCCAACACGGCTCGCGCCTCGGTCGCTGCTGTTCGCAGCGCGCTGATGTGCGATTCGCGGATCACTGCGCCCGCGCCGAACGTACCGTCGAATGCGAAGGGCGGGAGGGAGGCGGTGGCGCGGAGGGCGTTGATCGCGTCGCGCAACTCGGTGAAATGCGCGAGCTTGATCGGCGTCACGCCGGCATCGAGCGTCGGGTCGGTATAGATGACCGCGGTGTCGATGTTGGATTGCTGGATTTGAGCGGAGACCGTGGCGTCGAGGCGATAGTCGTAGACGACGCCATACGTGAACGGACCGTTGTCGAACGGCGAGCCTGTCGACCAGCTGGCGACGGCCGACCACGGCACCGTTCCATGAACGCGCCGGTACATCGTCGTCGCTGTGGTTCCTTGCGGGACGAGCGCAGGAACGAAGACGGTGAGGCCGGATGCGCGCGCATCGATGGTGCCGGGCGAGTTGGGCATCACGGTCAGCGTGAACGACGTCGAGCCGGAGAGGTAGTTCGCGTCGCCGGCATACACGGCTGTGTATTCGTAAGCTCCGCGCGGCAGTGTGGCGGTGATCGTCGCGACGCTGTTCGTGATCGCGCCGCTGCCGACTTGCGTCGCTCCGCGGAAGAGCGTGATGGAGCCGGTCGGTGACGTCGGCGTATTCGTGTTGATCTGAATCGTGTGCGCCGTTCCCTGGCGCACGTTCGTGTCGCCGCTCTTCGCGAGCGTCACGGAGTGTTTGGCCGTCGTGAAGTTGTAGACCAGCGAGCTCGCAGGAGGATCGAAGAAGCCGCCGGGATATTCGGCGGAGATCGTGTGCGGGCCGGCGTTCAGAGTCAGTTGGGCGGGGATGGAGCTGTAGCGATTCGCACTTTCGGCGATGCCGTCGATCGTGAGTCTGTAATAGTCGTAGGCGCTCATGCCCCGCGGCATGATCGTCGCGTAGACGTCGAACGGCTCAGCGTGCGTCGAGGGATTGATTGTGAGGATGATCGAGCTCGGAGTGGTGACGACTCGCTCGAGGAAGCCCGCGGACGTCGCCGTGCTCACTACGGAGTTGCCGTTGAATACGGCAGTGACCGTGTGATCGCCCGCGCCGAGGCCGGCGTAGTCGAGCGAGGCGAAGCCGGTTGCGTCGATGTCGACGGTGCCGAAGGTGGTCGCGCCTTCTTTGAAGGTAACTGTTCCGAGCGGCGCAGGGATGCTCGAAGAGATCCCTGCGACGGCGGCGCGGAACTTCGCCGTCTGCCCCGTCGAGATCACGCGGTTGACGTCATAGCCGATCACCTGCGATGCGCACGAATAGTCGTGAATGAAGAGCTGCTGATAGCTGCCCGTGGCGAGCTCGAGATCGCTGTCGGCGTCGAAGTTCCCCCAGACGATGGAGCCGGTGACGGTGCTCGGAAGCGAGGACCACGTCGCCGAGCGAAAGGATCCGTTGCCTTCGCCGAGATACGTCACGACCGCGGTTCCGTTGGCCGGGCCGGCGATGATGTCGGGGTGCGTGTCGGCGTTGATGTCGACCAACTGAATCGAATTGAGATTGCCGTAGGACAGACCCGGCATCCTCCCGTTCAGGATCTGACGTGAGAACGTACGGTTGCCGAGGTTGCGGTAGACGTTGATCATGCCGTCGTCCCAGTTCACCGCCGCGAGATCGGTGAAGCCGTCGTGATCGAAGTCGGCCGTCGCGATCGCTGCAGGCCAGGCACCGGCCGGCAGAGAGACCGGCGACGCGTACGTTCCGTCGGCGTTGCGGAAGTAGACCTGCAGTTGCTCGCTCATGCGCCGGGCGAGCGCGACGTCGAAGCGGCCGTCGTTGTCGAAATCGGCGACCGTGTTGTCCGTCGTCCAATCGTTCGCATCGTTCGTGACGCGCCGGACCTCGGTGAACGTGCCGTTGCCATTGCCGCGATACAAGACAAACACGCCGAACGTCGAGACGACGAGATCGACGTTGCTGTCTCCCTCGTTGAAGTTTCCGATCTGGATGTCGGACGGGAGAACGTCGAGATTGTTGACGATGGCGGAGCCGAATCCGCTCGGTCCGCCGGGGCGCACCGAGATGTGGAACTCGCCATCTGCTATTACGAGGTCGTCGTAGGCGTCGTTGTTGACGTTGACGATCTGAAGATCGAGGACCTGCGTCGCGCCGAGAGAGACGGCGGTCTCGAACGTGCCGTCGCCGACGCCGCGCCACGAGTAAAGACTCGCGTCGTTGTTGGCGTCGCGGATCGTGCCGATGAGATCGAGCTTTCCGTCGTGATCGTAGTCGGTCGTGTGGAGGTTCTCCACGCTGGACAGGTAGCCGCTCAGTGTCTGCTTGAGAGTGAACGTGACGTTGGGGCAGGGATCGCCGGTCACAGCAGCAGCGATGGAGAGAGCGCAGAGGAAGCCGAAGACGAGCGAGCGGTACATACAATTATCTGAAGTGAGCGGACCGCGCGCATGGTGCGCTGAAAAACGGCAATCGTCAAGGTCGGTTCTGCTATGGACTGCGGTGGCTGCGCCACCGCTTTTCTATACCAATCACAACACGTCATCCTGAGATGGTGTGAAAAAAAACAGTGGAGCGGCGGCCGCTCTCGGCCGCCGATTTCTCGCGAGAGGTCGGCGGCCGAAGCGGCCGCCACTCCACAAGTCCGTCATCCTGAGTCCGTCATCCTGAGGCGCGGAGACGCCGAAGGATCTCTAAATGCGAAACGTTTGCGTATTCAGAGATCCTTCGCTGTCTCACGCAGTTCAGGATGACGATTTTATGAGCCGCGAGTTTTTGAGACGGTCTGCTGCGCCACCGCTTTTCTATACGGGTATACAAAAGCGGCAGCGATGCTGCCGCAGTCCAAAGGGGTTATGGTGCCAGGATGCGCTCGAGCCAGGCGAGCGTGCGCTCGTTGTCTGGGTCGATGCCGGTTTTCACGAGCTTCTCGTCCTGCAGCACGGCGCAGCTGCGGATGGCGCGCTGTTCGGCGGTCGAGAATTTTCCGTCGACGATTTCGGTGCGTGTGTAGCAGGCGTTGCGGCGGAGGAAGATTTCGATTCCTACGCGCGCGAGTTTGCTCTCTGCGCCGGTAGCGCCTTTGGCAATTTCGTCGAGGACCGTGTTGTCGATGCGAATGTTGCGGGGCGGGCGGGTGGAGAGGGTGGTGGCGATGCGCGATACGCGTGATTCCACCGGCGCGGGGGCGCGTGGGGGCTCGGTGGTGGTTTCCTCGATTGGTGCGCTGGTTGTGGTCGTCGTGGCAGTGGTATCGGGTTGTGCGGTGACTGTTTTGCGAATGACGTAGACGTTGTAGGCGATCCAGAGCAGCAGAACGAGAACGACGATCTGGAACGCCGGCTCGATCATTTCTTTCCATGTGGGGGCGGGCGCGGATTCGGGAGCGGGCGTCGTCGTTTCGCGCATCGGTTTGGTCTCCACCGGTTTCGATTTCGCTCGCGGTTTCGGGGCGGGGCGTCCGCGTTGGGTGCGTAGCTCGTGCGCCATGCGCCACGCGGTCACGACGTCCGAGGAGGCGTTCTCCACGAGGTCGCTGACGTCGAATGCGTTGGCTGCGCTGCGCGGCGGGTCGTATCGGTCGTTGAGGATCCATTGATAGCCGGCGCCGTTGAAGCGGCCGGGCTGCAGGTGCGCGGTGGCGGGATCGACGGGGCCGAGGATGTAGAGCCACGGCAGAAGGTCGAGCAGTTGCGGAGTGAGCTCGACTTCGATCGCGCGTCGATGCGGCGGCGGTACCGACCATGCGCGCGCGAGCTCGTTCGTGAGCGCGCCGCGCAGCGTGTCGTCGCGCAGTCGATGGGTTTGTATTTGTTCGAGGAGCTTCGGCCAGCGTTTGCGATCGAAGAGACGTTCGGCCTGATCGTTTGCGCGCTCGACGAGCTCCGTCGTTTTTGCAGGATCGGAGAGCGTGGGCCAGAACAGCGGCAGCGCGACGGGCGGGATCGCGCGATCGGTCCACAGTCCCCACAGCGTCCATGCGCCGAAGCGTTTCGAGGCCGCGCTGACGACCCAGCCGATCGCGCCGATCGTGCGGCCGCCGCCGACGGTGAACTGATGCACGAACGGGCCGCCGGTGCCGTCCGGCAATCGCGAGAGCGCGCTGCCCAACGGCTCGAAGTAGTCGAGATACTCGCGCAGGCTGATGGACTGCCCGCTGTTCGCGACGTAGTCGCCGCGCAGCTCGCGAAACTCGCTCTCAGCCATGTCGCCTCAAAATCTCGAGCAGCAGCAGGTCGCCCCACACCGGCAGTCCGTCGTCGCCGTCGCCGCCGGTCTGCAGGAACTCGAGTCCGCACGGCAGGACGGGGAAGCGCAGCTCCGTTCCCGGCATCATCGACTCGCGAATCATCGGCGCAAAGTCTCCGCGTCCGGCGTTGTCCCACGCGGCGAACAGCGCCGCGGCGACGCGCATCGTGGCATGCACGAGCTTTTCGCCGAGGCCGTCCATGAACGTGTAATAGAACTCGGCATTGCCGTGATGGAAGCGCGCCGGCAGCGCGTTGTACGCGATCATGATCCGGTAGAGGAGCCAGGTCAGACTCTCCAGCAAATCGAGGTTCGCTGTCCAGCCTTGCTTCTGCTGCACGAGCCGCTCGAGATCAGCAGTCGCCGCGACGAACTTGCTGTCGAATACGTTGTCGGCGCCTTCGATGACGCGCTGCGCGAGTGCTGCCGCGTCGTTGCTGCTTGCGAGAAATGCGAGCAGATCCTCCGCGCTACGCAGTTGCGCCTGATCGAGATGCGTCCAGATCACGCCTTGCCACGCGCCGCGCGACCCCGGCTCATTCGTGAGGTGCGACGTGAGCTGGCCGATGTTCTGGCGCGAGCGCGTCGGATCGAAGGGCACGACGAACATGACGAAGAGCTCCGCGAACTTCATCGCGCGGAGGTTCTTCAGGATGTCGAGGACACGCATGTACTTGTCGGGCGTGGTGGTGCGCTGATGAAAGACTTCGCCCTTGATGTCGATGCCGGCGATGTCGATGGCGCGGCGCTGAAACGTCAGCCGCATGCCGTGCAGGAGGATCGGGATCGCGGTGCGCGGATCGGGATTGGCGATCGTGTACGGCTCGATGTAGTAGTACGGATCGCGGCTGATGAGACTCGTCGGCTCGGCGATGAGATGCTTCTTCTGCGCGGGATTGAACAGGCATTTCAGCCAGGTGGTCTTTCCCGCCTCGGGCATGCCGGTGGTGATGAGCAGCACGCGCGACTTCGCTTCGCCGAGAAATTGCGGCGGCAGCAGCGACGCGCAGTTCGCGCAGCGCACGTGCTGCGTTGCAACCGGCGCGAGGTCGAACGTCGGCTGGTCCCACGCGAGGCGCGGCTCGTTGAACGCGACCTCGGCGTTCTCCGGCAGGCCGCGATAGCGCTTCCACTGCGGCTGGTTCGCGAGCTGCTGGTGCCACGTGTCGGCGCGGCCGAGGGGGACGTGACGAAAATACGATCCGCCGCAAATGGGACAGCGCGCGTGTTTCGTCCACTTCGTGGTGACCTCCGCCATCGCTATCGTCCCGCTCCTTCACTTTCGAGCAGCCGCACCAGCTCCGATTGATATCGCTCGATGAACCGGCCGGCCTGCGCGGTCGCGAAGCCGGGCGAGGATCGTTCGGCGACGAACGACAGAGTAATCGCATTCCGCGGCGTTCCATCGGCGTTGCGTTTGATGATCACGATCATGATGCGAGACGTCGGACGGTCGCGATCGATCGTCGAGAGCGTTCCGGTTTTCGCGTAGATCTCATACTGCGCGGCGAGCGGCGCGAGGCGGTTGCGAATGGAGATCGCCGTTCCGTCGTCGATGACGCGCTTGAGTCCCGTGCTGAGTTTTCGCGCGGCCGCGTTCGCGGCATCGTCGAATGCGGCGGCGCGCGACGGCAGCGGCACGGTCGCGCTGTCGCGCGCGACGACGTGCGGGACGACCGGCTTGCGCATCGCCCACGACGAGAACGCGGCGGCCGCGGCGATGTTGGACCAGCGGCTCGATGCGCCGCCGAGGAGCACGGCGACGAACTCGCGGGTGTCGTGAATGCGATTCAGGCGAAGGTCGACCGCTTCCGGACTGATCGCCGCCATCGGCTCGAGTCCGTTGCTCGCGCGCAGGTCGTCGCGCTCGTCGCCCGACCAGAACGACAGGAGGTAGCGTCGCTGATCGCCTTCGGGCGGAGGCGCTCCGGTGCGCGCGCCGAAGAGGTCGCGCATCTTCGTCGCCACCGGCTGCTGATGGAGATCGGCGAGATGGCTGGCGTGATCGCGTGAATTTTCTGTCGAGTCGGGGAGCGCGGGATAGCGGTTCCATGGCGTGGAGCTGCCGGTGAGCGACTCGCGTCCGCTGATCGAGCGTCCGCGTCCGTCGTCGGCGATCGCGTTCGCGTTCTCGCGCGCGAGGCTGAGGAACCCGAGTCGCGTGTGATAGCGATTGTCGGACGCGGCGAGATACGTGCTGAAGTCGATCCAGCGCGGGAACGCCGCGACCTGCCACCCTTTCTTCGCCATCTCGACGCCGAACATTTGTCGCTCGTAGCAGCGCTGGTTCGCGACGCGGTCGCAGTCGCCGTTGTGCACGAAGAGCTGGCGATCGAGACTCGGATGAACAGTCAGCGCGGCTGTGGCCCAGAACGGCTTCGCCGCGGAGCCCATCTCGATCGCGGTGAAGTTGTGATCGACGGCGTGGTGCGACGCGAGCGCGCGCGGCGCCGACGTTTCGAGCCAGGTGACCGGCGGCTCGAACTCGCGCCACGTTTGTTTCCCGTCGCTGGCCGTCTGCGAGCTCCATCGATCGCCGGACGCGGGCCGCGGCCACGAGCCCATCGCCAGCGTCTCGCCATTCGTCGCGCGCATGATCGTGATGGCGACGCGCGGCGGCAGCGCGGCCGGCGCGCGCTGTGCGGTCAACCCGCCGAATAGCTCGCGTCCCGCCGCTTCCGCTGTCGCCTGCGTCACGCGTTGCAGATCGGCATCGAGCGTGAGCTGCGTCGCGCGTGCGCGCTGTCCGCTCCGCACGCGAAACAGCGCCGCGCCGGCGTCGTGAATCCATCCGAGTCCGAGGCGGCGCGCGTCGACGCTCGGCGCGTAGACCCAATGTCCCATCACCCACGCGCGCCCGAGGATCTCGACCGGCCCGCTGCGCCCGCGAATGGACACCGGTTGCAGTTGCTCTTCCTTCAAGTCCTCGGCGAACGAATGCACGACATTGAAATCGGGATTGCCGGTGATCTCGTACGCCAGCTCCGGCTCGCCTTCGCTCTCGCTTTCGATGCGGTTGATCGTGAAGACGCTCGGCCGCTCGCGCACCGCGCGCTCCGACTCCGCCTGCCACAGCTCGAACATGCGCGTGTAGTAGTCGTTCGGCGACGCGACGTCGAAGAATGCGGGCGGCAGCGACTCGCGCCCGCCGTTCATCCGCAGGCGCTCCGGCATGGCGTTGAAGCGCAACACTTCCGCTTCGAGCAGCGTCGCGCCCGACGGACGATCCGTCATCTTGCCGTCCGCGCCGCGGAAGGAGATCCGTTTCGTCGACGGATCGAAGTGCAGCGTGCCGTTATCCTGCAGCTCGTCGACGCGGCGGAGAAGGCGCGACCACGTCAGCACGTCGTATTCGTCGGAGCGAATCGCGCGCACCGAGCCGCGGACGACGAGCACGATGACGAGAATCGCCGGCAGCAACGCGAGCGTCGCGACCTCGCGCGTGCGCAGCACGATCGCGAGCGGGATCGCGCAGGCGAAGGCGAGCCATGCGAAGTCTTTGGTCACGAACGCGGCGATCGCGCCCGCGGCGATGATCGCGCCGAATGCGAAGTGCCGCGCGCGCCGCCGTCCCGCGTACGCGAACGCCGGATCGAAGACATTTTTCCGTGTGACCAGCGCCTCCGGGATCGTGTCGGCCGAATCTGCGTGCAGGCGCGAAGACCAGAGCAGCGCCTGACACATCAGGCCGAGAAGAATGCCCCAGCGGACGATGTCGGAGTTCGACGACGTCGCGAGCAGCGGCAGGTTGCGTCCGGAGAACCAAAGCTGCGCGACGTTCATCGCGGCGTGCGCGGCGGCCTCGCCGAGGAGCGCGGCGGCGATCACGAGCGCGAGCATGTCGCCGGCGCGCAGACTCTTTCGGCGCATCAACAACAAAAGCGCGGGCGCCGCGAAGATCGCCAGCAGGAGCAATCCGCCGATCGCGCCATGCTCGCCGACGACGAAGAAGCTGTACACGCTGTCGTACTGAATCGTGTCCTGGCGAATGAACGACTGCTCGGCGGGCGCGCGATTGAACCCGAGGCCGAACCATCCGCCTTTGCGGACCATCGCCAGGTGCTCCCACTCGTGCACCAGCGCATTGCGCACGTTTGCGGCGGTCACCGCTTTCGCGTCGCCGGCGGACGGAGCTTCGAGATCGAGCAGCCACTCCTGCGCCGACGAGCCGTGCTTCATCACCTCGACGCGGCTGAGAATGTGCTCCGTCATTCCGGGCGCGACCGCGTACGTTCCGAGGAGCGCCCAATACGCGACGGCGACGCCGGTGACGATGACGATCAGCAGCGTTCCGGCCATGCGCAGCGCCGGCGTGAGCAGCAGCAGCAACGCGAGCGGGAGGAGGAAGGCGAGGACCATGTAGATCGCGCCGAAGTCGCCGAGGGCGGCGAACATGACGGCGATCGGCGCGAAGGCGAGAAGGACAATCGCCGCGATCGTGTCGGGCAGCGCCGGCTCGGTGGCGACCGCTGCTCCGGCGTCGAGCACGCGCAACGCGTCCTCGGTGAGCGCGAGCGGACGCGCGAGCAGCACCAGCGCGGGAATGCCGAGAATCCAGAACGGCGCGACGATCTGCCGCGTGTACTCCGGCGCGAGGCGCGACAGCGCGAGGATGGCGATCGAGCCGGCGATCCAGATCAGAAACGGGCGTTTCAATGCCGGATGGCGCAACGCGCTCCAGACGTGAAGCACCGGCTGCGGGAGAATGGTGCGCGCGCCCCCGCCCTCAGGCGCGCCGGAGGCGCGCACCACTCCCGCGTCGCCGAGGTTGCGCCAGAACGTGCGCCCGATCTCGAGCATGACGCGATAGGGAATCTGCCAGAGCTTCGCGAGCGAGTTGCGGATCGGAAGCGCGCTGACGATCGCGATCGCGGCGATCAGGTAGACGACGAGCAGCATGCGATCGAGCGGAGACGAGCCGAATCGGGCGGCGGCATTCGGCAGCACCTGCTTCGGCATCACGACGAGCTCGATCGCGGAGAGCGCGGCGAAGATCAGCGCGACAAAAATCGTGACGTTCCTGCTGCGCGCGCTCGGCGGAACGCCGGGGCGGTGATGCAGCCACAGACGGACGGCGAGCGTGATCAGGCCGGGCACGATCACGAGCGACGCGAGCGTGCCGGAGAGACCCTTGACCGTCACTTCGTCGACCGCGGCCGGCGCGAGGAGATAACGCACCGCCAGCATCACGCGAAACAGCAGCAGCGTCCAGACGGCGACGAGCACGCCGCCGATGCACCAGAGATCGCGAAGGCGCAGCCGCTGCGCGCTGCCGAACGCGATCGATGCGACGAACAGCGCCAGCGCGAGCCACGCGGAGACGAGCGCGAGGAAGAGAGCGCGCGGCGTCGGAAGATCGCGCACCATCGCGATGGTGAGGATCAGTCCGCGCGACGATGCCGCACGCAGCGGAATCTCGACGGTGGAGAGTGTGCGATTCGGCTCCAGCGCCGCGGCGAGCATGCCACCGCTCTTCATCCATCGCGGCGCATCGGGTCGCGCAGCGGGGACGTGATCCCTTCCGTCGCGGAAGCGCGGCAGACCGGCGGGCGAGATCTGCACCGCCTCGTCGTGGCGAAAGTCGGGTGCGCCGTGGCCGAGCGGAAGGAGGAACGTGTTCTCGCCGACGGCCGCCTCGCGCGCGAAGGAGAGCGAGCTCGCGCCGTCGCGCAGCGGCGGCAGCGAAGTGGTGCGCGTCCATGGCGGCTCGAACGAGACGCGCGTCGCGCCGCCGTCGGCGGCGACGTGCATGCCTAAGCGCCGGCGCGGCCAGAGAATCTCGACCTTGGAAGAGGGCGCGATGGCAAGCTCGCGCCACGCTTCGCCGTCCATCACCAGCCGCAGCTCGTCATCGTCGGGCATGAGAATGCGCAGCGAGCCCGCCCACTCTTCGAGCGCGTGAATCGTCGCGAGATCGATCGAGCCGTCGCGGCGCAGATCGTTGAGACGCGGGACGAGCAGCGAGTCGAGCACGCGCACGCGCGTCGCGTGCACCGGCGGCGGATCGATGACGACGAGCGGCTCCGCGACCGGCGTGCGGCTGATTTTCAGTTTGCGCCGCCGCAGCCAGCCGGTGCGCGCGAGCTCGATCGAGAACTTGCCGATCTGCTTCGCGCCTCCGCCGAGCGTGATCTTGTCGCCGTTCGCGTACTCACTGCCGGCGCGCACGAGCGCTTCGCCGCCGCGCGTCCGCAGGTGCAGGTTGCCGTCCGTGCCCGGCGCGATCTGGACTTCCGGCAGGAAGTTGCCGTTCGGCCAGCCGAGGATCGCGGAGTGCTCCGCGCCACCGATCGAGAGCATGCCGGTCGTGCGATCCGACGTCTGCGCGCCGATCCACGCGACCTGCGTCGAGCGCGGCCACTCCGCGAGCGACGCCAGCGGCACGATGACGATCGCGATTCCGATCAACGCCGCCACGAGAATCACGATCACCGGCGGGACGTGCCGCGAGTGCTGCAGCGACGGCAGCAGCTCTTCGCGGTGGCGAAACTCCACGAGCCACGCGATGAGAAGCGATGCAAAGACCACGGTCGCCAGGAGCGGCAGTGTCATCGTCTTAGGTTTCTACGTAAAAAACGCGCGCGGGATTTAGCCGTACGTTGCGGAGCCTCCAGGCCTCCGAGCCTCCCGGCCTCCAAGATTTCCTTTGAGGCTTGGAGGCCAGGAGGCTTGGAGGCTACTATCCCCCCGCGCGAATGCCGCATTATCTCGTCAGCTGGACGAACCCGCACGATCGGCTCCTCGAGATCACCCTTCGCTTCACCGCACCCGCCGATACGCCGCGTCTGCTTCTGCCGGCCTGGCGTCCCGGCCGTTATCTCATTCAGAACTACGCGGCGAACGTGCGGGAGTGCACAGCGGGCGAGCATCGCATCCGGAAAGAGGCGAAGTCTTCATGGCGCGTGGATGCGCGGGCGGGGGAGGCGGTCACGGTCACGTATCGCTACTACGCGGGCGTGCTCGATGCCGGTTCGTCGTTTCTCGACGACGACGAGGTGTACATCAATGGCTCGAATCTGTTCATGCTCGTGGACGGACTGCGCAGCGAAGAGCATCGACTGACGATCGCGGCGCCGGCGGAGTGGAGGATCGAGTCGCAACTGCAATACGCTGTCATCCTGAGTCGCGAAGACGGCGAAGGACCCCCGGCCGGCAGCGCGAGCAGCGTCCTTTCGCCGGGGGTCCTTCGCTCCGCTCAGGATGACACGAATTACGTTGCCCGCGATTACGACTATCTCATCGACTCGCCGATCATCGCCGCCGCGACCATGACGCGGCATACCTTCGACGAAGCGGGGGCGCGGTTTCACATGATCTATCGCGATGACCGGGGGTTCGACACGGAGCAGTACATCGAGCCCACGCGCGCGATCATCCGCACGCAGGCGCAGCTCTTCGGCGGATTGCCGTTCTCCGAATATCGATTTCTCTATCACGTCCGCGAGAAATGGCACGGCGTTGAGCATGAGGACTCGTGCTCGATCATCCTCAAGCGCAGTGCCCTCGGCACCGCGGACGACCGCACGCTGTCCATCAGCGCGCACGAGCTGTTCCACGCATGGAACGTAAAGCGGATGCTGCCGGCCAAGTTCCATCCCTACGATTACTGGAACGAAACACCGACGCGCCTCTTGTGGGCGATGGAAGGGCTGACGTCGTATTACGGCGATCTGTCGCTCGTGCGCGGCGGTGTGTGGGATGAGGTGCGGTATCTCGAGCATCTGCGCAAGGAGATCGAGACGCTCGAAGGTCTGCCCGCGCGGTTGCATCTGCCGCTTTCGCAGGCGAGCTTCGACGGCTGGCTCAGCGATCCCGCGCAAATGCACGATCACGCGAACGCGTGGTACTCGTTCTACACGAAGGGGGAGATCGTCTCGATGCTGCTCGATCTGACGATTCGCCGCGCGACGAACGGCGCGAAGTCGCTCGACGACGTGCTCCTGCTGCTGTGGGACAAAAAGATTCTCGAAGAGGACGCGGTAGAACGGGTCGTTGAGCAAGTCGCGGACGTCGGCGACTTCTTCGCGCGCTACGTCGACGGAGTCGAGCCGCTGCCGTACGCGGAATTGTTCGCCGCCGCCGGTGTTGCATTCGCGTCCGCTCCGCGCCCGGGCTCCTCCCTCGGCGCAAAGGTGAAAATGGTCGACGGTTTGCTGACAATCGAAAGCGTGCTGCGCGGCGGCGCGGGAATGGACGCGGGACTCCTGCCGAACGACGAGATGCTCTCGCTCGACGGCACGCGCATCAACAGCGAGGGCGCACTGGAGACAGCGCTGGCCGGAGTGGTGCGCGCCTCCGGCGCGCCCCCGCCCGGAGACGCGCCGGAGGCGCGTACCACTCCAGTTGAGCTCCTGATCTCGCGCGCCGGCGTCTTGAAGACGCTCGCGCTCGAAGCGCGTCCCGATCCGCGTCCGCAGATTACGCTGCGCATCACCGGGCCGAGCGAGCTGAGAAAACAATGGCTATCGAATTGATCGAAGACGGCGTGCCGCTCGAAGGAATCGAGGAGTCGTTCCGCGAGCTGGTCGATCTCTTTGGCGGCACGATCACGAACGCGCGCGACTTCACGCTGCCGCTTCGCAGGGGCGTGCCGAGCAGCGGCTCGGTCGAGTGCACGATCTCGTGGGCGAACGACGCGATCACGCTCACCGCGAATCGCGACGTCGACGCGCCGAAGTATCAACGCGTCCTGCTGCTCCTCGCCGGCGTGATCGGCTCGGTGCTGTTTCTCCTCTGGCCGTTCTATCCCGGCCAGCGCGAATACGGCACGCTGGCTTGGCTCGGCGGCGCGGTGGCGATCGCCGTCTACATCATCTCGCTGCGCCGGACGAGCGGAGGAGTCGTCGCCGATTTCCTGCAGCGCCTCGCGCGGCGGCAGCGAGAGCGCGCGTCATCGGTGTAGGGCAGGTTTTCCAACCTGCCCCCCCGAGGGCGGGCTGGAAAGCCGGCCCCACACCGGAGAGCGAGCACCCAAAGCAGTCGAGAACCAGTGGAGGACAGGCAATCCTGCCTGTCCGGCTCTCGGAACGATTTCAAACGGACAGACAAGATTGGCCCCATCTCTGGGAGCCTCTCCGGGCGTTCGTCGGTCTTACAGCCGGTCCGTGAGAATCGTCTTCGCGATCGTCGCCAGCTGCATGTTGCTCGTCCCCTCGTAGATCTGGCCGACCTTGGAGTCGCGCCAGAATTTCTCGACGGGGTACTCCTTCGTGTAGCCGTTGCCGCCGTAGAGCTGGATGGAGAGGGACGTCACTTTCTCCGCCACTTGGGAGGAGAACAGCTTCGCCATTGCGGCTTCGCGGAGGAAGGGGCGGCCGGCGTCTTTCAGGCGCGCGGCGTTGTAGACCATGAGGCGGGCGGCTTCGAGATCGGTCGCGGCCTGGGCGATCTGGAACTGGACGCCCTGGAAGTCGGCGATGCGGGTGCCGAACTGGCGGCGCTCCTTGGTGTACGCGATCGCGTATTCGAGCGCGCCGCGCGCGACGCCGAGCATCTGCGCGCCGATGCCGATGCGGCCTTCGTTCAGGGTCTCGATGGCGATCTTGTAGCCCTTGCCGGCTTCGCCGAGGACGTTTTCCTTCGGGACGCGGCAATCCTCGAGGATCAGCTCGCACGTCGACGACGCGCGGATGCCGAGTTTGTCCTCTTTCTTGCCGACCTGGAATCCGGGGAAGTCGCGCTCGATCAGGAACGCCGTGATGCCCTTGTAGCCCGCATCCGGATTGGCGTTGGCGAAGACGATGAAGATCTCGGCCTCGGCGGCATTCGTGATCCACAGCTTCTGCCCGTTGAGCACCCAGTGGTCGCCCTTGTCCTCGGCACGCGTCGCCAGCGCGAACGCGTCCGATCCCGATCCCGCCTCGGACAGGGCGTACGCGCCGACCTTCTCCGTGGCCAGGAGGGAGAGGTACTTCGACTTCTGATCTTCGTTGCCCCAGCGGATGATGGCGTTGTTGACGAGCGTGTTCTGCACGTCGACGAGCACGCCGCAGGAGGCATCGACGTGCGACAGCTCCTCGACCACCAGCACAGCGTTGAAAAATGACGAGCCGGCGCCGCCCCACTGGTCCGGAACCTCGATGCCCATGATGCCGAGCTCGAAGAAGCTCTGGATGAGATCTTTCCGCATGGTCGCGGCGTGATCCATCTCAGGAACGAGCGGGCGGATCTTCTCGATTGCGAAGTCGCGCACGCTCTCCTGGAACATCTGTTCTTCTTCCGAAAGCACCGTGAGCGGGGTGCCGGGGGCGAGCTCGATGGTGGTGGTCATGGCGGGCGAATCATATCTGAACGGGTACGGTTATCATCCGTGCGGTTGCTCGGTTACGCGGTTGCTCGGTCGCGCGGCAAAGACGATTCGCCGCGCAACCGCGTAACCTGGCAACCGCGCAACCACACCACAGGCCCCGGTGGCGGAATGGCAGACGCATCGGACTTAAAATCCGCTGCCCCGAGAGGGGCGTGCCGGTTCGACTCCGGCCCGGGGCACCACAACGCGGTTGCTTGCTCGCGAGAAGTTCCCGCGCCCGAGCCCGCGCCCGCTTCCGCGCCCGGGGTGGGCGGCGAGCGAAGCGACGACTGAGCCTTCAATCACAAAACTAGTGGAGCGGCGGCCGCTCTCGGCCGCCGACCTCTCGCGAGAATCCGGCGGCCGAGAGCGGCCGCCGCTCCACAGGCATACGTGCGAGCACACACGGAATCAGCGTTGACGCTGTACTCCGTTGCCCCCACCCCGGGCGCGGAAGCGGGCGCGGGCGCGGGCGCGGGGCACCATTGATCATGTGCACAACATTCGCTACAGTGCGGTGTGCAACGGATTGTGTGCACGACGTTCTGAAGCGCGTGGGTGAGGGGCGCAACGTGCGAAATGCGATTCGCGGCGTTGATTAACGGGCCGGGAGGGGAGTGTGGACACTTGCTCATATTGCGGCGCGCCGTTTCCGCGGACTCGGAAGACGCGCAAGTACTGCACGAATCGCTGTAAGACGAATGCCTGTCTCGACAAGAAACCGCGGCTGCGCGCGGCCGAGGTCGAGGCGCTGCACGAGATCCTGCGGACGGAGTTTCATTCCGTCGAGGCGTTGCGCGAGCAGCTTCGCGCGATCCTCGCGCCGCACCTCCCGCCCATCCCGCTGATCGACGGCCGCGCGGCGGTGCCCCGGCTTGACTAATATCTCGACTAACATCGCCCCGTGACAACCCAGGCTCGCACGCTCGTCCTCCGCCCCACGCGCGGCTGGCGCTCGATCGATTTCGGCGAGCTGTGGGCGTATCGCGAGCTCCTCTACATCTTCGCCTGGCGCGACCTGAAAGTCCGTTACCGCCAGACGCTCCTCGGCGCGATCTGGGTGATGGGTCAGCCGCTCGTCACGATGCTGATCTTCACGCTGCTCTTCAATCGCGTGGCGAAGATCGGGACCGGGACCTCCGTGCCGTATCCGCTGTTTGTTTTGTCGGGGACGCTCATCTGGAGCTTCGTCTCCAGCGCGATCAACCGCGCCGGCAACTCCCTCATCGGCGCGTCCTATCTCATTTCGAAAGTGTACTTTCCGCGACTCGTCGTCCCGCTCTCGAACGTCGTCAGCGACATCGTCGACTTCGTCATCGCGGCGCTGCTCCTCATCCCCGCGATGATGTGGTACGGCGTCGCGCCTTCTCCGCACGTCGTCCTCGCGCCGCTGGTCCTGATCCTCGCCGGAGTGTTCGCCCTCGGCGCCGGCCTCTGGGTTGCCGCGCTGAACATCGAGTACCGCGACATCCGCATCCTCGTTCCGTGGGTGTTGCAGATCGCGATGTATGCGACGCCGGTCGTCTATCCGCTGTCCGCGCTTCCGGCGAAATATCAGTTCGTAGCGAAACTGAATCCGATGACGGGGATCGCCGAGGCGTTTCGGTGGGCGTTGTTTGGAACGCCGATCGCGCCGCTGCCGCTGGTGTGGTCGATCGTCGTGGCGGTGAGCCTTCTTTTCAGCGGTGCGTACTACTTCCGGCGCGTGGAGCGGCGCTTCGCCGACATCCTCTGATGAGCACTCCCAGCGTCTCGATCGAACAGCTCTCCAAGCGCTACCGCATCGGCGCGCATCGCGCCGACTACGCGACGCTGCGCGAGCGCATCGCCGGGATGTTCCGCTTCCGCGAGGCCACGCCGGAGACACGCGACATCTGGGCGCTCCGCGACATCAACTTCGAGATCGCACAGGGCGAGGCGCTCGGCCTCATCGGACACAACGGCGCGGGCAAGTCGACGCTGCTCAAGATCCTGAGCCGCATCACCGAGCCGACCGAAGGACGCGCCGTCCTGCATGGACGCGTCGCATCGCTTCTCGAAGTCGGCACCGGCTTCCATCCCGAGCTCACCGGCCGCGAGAACATCTTCCTCAACGGCGCAATCCTCGGCATGACCCGCGCCGAGATACGCCGCAACTTCGACGCGATCGTCGCCTTCGCCGAGATCGACAAGTTCCTCGACACGCCGGTCAAGCGCTACTCGAGCGGCATGTATGTCCGACTGGCATTCGCCGTCGCCGCCCACCTCACTCCCGAGATCCTCTTGATCGACGAAGTCCTCGCCGTCGGCGACGTCGAGTTCCAGCGCCGCTGCCTCGGACGTATGAACGAAGTCGCGCGTAGCGGACGGACGGTCGTGTTCGTGAGCCACAACCTGTCGTCGATCGAGCGACTTTGCACGCGAGTGGCCCTGATCAGCCAAGGAAAACTCGCCAGGCTTGGCTCTCCGCGTGAAGTGGTGTCGTATTACCTTTCCGATCGGACCGATGCATTCGGCTCCAATGACTTGCGCGACTTTCCCGACCGGCAGGGGACAGGCCGCGCTCGGATTGTTGGCATCGACCTGCTGTCACGAGAGGGCGCACGCATTGACGTCGTTCCATTCCGCACCTCTTTCGCGATCCGGCTGCGTTACGAGTGTGCCGAACGTGTCGCCGCGCCGTACGTTGGGCTGTCCATCCTCAATCCGCACAACGAACGGATTTTTCTCACGAATACGCTCGAAGGTGGTCTGACGATCGAAGCCATCGAGGGAAAAGGGCACTGCGACTGCGTCCTCGCGCAGCCGAATTTTCTGCCCGGGATCTACTATCTCGAAGCGTGGATTACTGACGAAACCCGCGGCGCATTCGCCGATCACCTGCGCATGATCGGGAAGTTCGAAATCGTCGTTGGCGAAGAGATGGAGGAGAATCTCGCTTCGTTGACGATTCCCGACCGCGGCAATGTCTGGCTCGATGCGGAATGGTCGCTGCAACGAGAATGAGCGAATGATCGGACGTTTGGTTTGGAAGATGATCGATCCGCTGTTGTTGCGCATTCAGCGGCGCCTCGAACATCTGAACGAACAGTTTCCGAGTGACCGCCGCGAACGGCAGCTGCGTGAGCTCGGCTGCATCTCGTCGAGCGCCAAGTTGTTCGCGGACTCTGACGTTACCTCACTCGCGCCGCGCGATCATTTGAATATCGGCGACCACTCGAACATTCGTGGACACGTTCGGCTACTCACGGCGCATTCGCGGATTACGATCGGGCGCGACTGCTATCTCGGTCCCGGCTCGAATCTTTGGGCTGCAGACGCGATCACCATCGGTGACTTCGTGTTGATCGCCCATATGGTCGACATCATCGACAACAACTCGCACTCGCTCAGGGCGGGTGCGCGCAGACAAGAGGCGCGTGACGTGTTCGAACGGAAGATCGAACTGGACTTCGCTGGCGTCGAGAAGGCGCCGGTCACGATCCATGACGATGTCTGGATCGGCGCGAAGTCGGTGATTCTGAAAGGAGTGACGATCGGGCGCGGCGCCGTGATTGCGGCAGGAACAGTAGTGACACGCAACGTTGAAGCGTTCACGGTGGTTGCAGGTAATCCGATGCAGGTTCTGAAGCGACTGCCGGAGGAAGCGTGACCGCGAAACGCGTGGTGATCACCGGAGCGGGAGGCTTTCTCGCGCGGCACGTCGCTGAACGCTTCCGGCGCGACGGCTGGCGGACGATCGGAATGGGCCGATCCGGCCCCGACGACGTGGCCGAACTGTATGACAGTTTTCAGCTCAGCGATCTGTCGGACGCGGACCGTATCGCGACACTACTCGATGAGTTCCGGCCCGATCTGATCATTCACCTGGCCGCTCCGGCGAGTGTGCCGGAGTCGATGCGCCGTCCGCTGGCCGACTATGAGCAGCACGTCTTGCCGACCGCGCGTCTTCTCGAGGCGATGCGTCTCGAAGGCCGCGGTGCGCGGATGCTGCTCGTGTCTTCGGCAGCGGTATACGGAGAGCCGAGCAAGCTGCCCGTGCGCGAGGATGCGCCTCTCGCTCCGATCTCGCCTTACGGCTTTCACAAACTGCAGCAGGAGTTGCTGTGCGATGAATATCACGAGATCTTCGCCCTTCCCGTCGTGAAGGCGCGCGTATTCTCTACGTTCGGACCGGGTCAGCGGCGACTGGCGGTATGGGATCTCGCGTGCCGCGCACTGGCAGGCGACGCCTCGATCCTCGGTACTGGCGAGGAGGTACGCGACTATCTCTATGCCGCCGACGTGGCCGGTGCGCTGTCCACCGTCACCGAGCGCGCCGCTTTTGATGGCGAAGCGATCAACATTGCGTCCGGCACCGGGACGACGATCGCCGAGCTTGCGAGCCGCATTTGCGCGATCGCCGGGTGCACGGCGCCTCCGCGTTTCACCGGTGAGCGGGTAGTGCGGTTGCCCGTCGCCTGGGTCGCCGATATTGCCTGGCTCCGCAGCCTCGGCTGGTCGCAGGAGTGGAGCCTCGATGACGCGCTGCGAAACACGATCGAGTGGATCCGCCGCGATGTTTAATGTCGGCCTTACGCCGGTCGACGTCGAAGGCTATTGGGTGGGCGGACGTCACTACCTGCAGCATCTCGTCAGGTGCATTCGCTCTCTTCCGCGCGAGCGGCAAGCCGCCCTGATCGATGTTTATTGGGGCGCGATTCCAGACCGCGATCCGTTTGCCGAAGTCCGATCACTGATAGATCAGCGGCGAGCGGTCGCGTTTCCACCGACGGCTGGGGGCCGCTTGTTCCGCAAGGCGAAGCGTGCGATCGCGGGAATTCGCGACGCACGCGATCTTTTCGCCGGCATCGATGTCACGTTTCCGCTGCCGCTCGCCGCAAATCAGGGGATTCCGTACATCTTCTGGATTCCTGATTTTCAGCACGAACATCTCCGCGATCTGTACGACGAAGCGCATTACACGAACATCGCCGATTCGTATACGCAGCTCAGCGACGGTGCGGCGCGCATCGTCGTCGGCAGTGAGTTCGGATTACGTGACTTGGCCCGGTTCTATCCGCGACACGTCTCGCGCAGCGAGATCCTGCGCTTCTGCAGCGTGCCGGACGAGGAGTGGTTTCGCATCGACCCTGTCTCGTATTGCGACTCGATCGGCTTGACGGAGCCATTCTTTGTCGTCTCGAATCAATTTACCGAGCACAAGAACCACCTCGCGGTGGTCGAGGCCGTGCAGATGCAGCGGGATCGTGGCGTGTGCCTGCATGTCGCGTTCACCGGCAGCGATTATGACTTTCGCGGGATGAACTACTTCGCGAGAGTTGCCGAAAAGGTACGCACCGCCGCGATTGAAAAGCAGGTGAGATTTCTCGGACTCCTTCCGCGCGCGGAACAGATTGCAGTGATGCGCCGCGCGCTTGCCGTGCTCCAGCCCTCGCGCTTCGAAGGATGGTCGACGGTGATTGAAGACGCGAAGTCGATCGGCAAGCCGGTCATCGCCAGCGAGTTTCCCGTACATCGAGAACAACTCGCCGGTCGCGAGGCATGGTTCGCCGGCGTTGATGACATCGAAGGGTGGGGCTCCGCCATGGCGCAGCTCGCGGCCGTTCTTCGCCCCGGTCCCGATCGCGATCAGGAAAGAGCGGCCGAGCCGCTCCTGCGGAAGGCAATGCATGCCTGCGGCGAGAAGTTCGTGGAGATTGTGGCGCTCACTGTTTCCTGATGGCGAATGCGATCCCGAAGCCTGCATCATCGAAGCGCCACGAAGACCATCGGCAGCGATCGCTGATCACTTCGTCCCAGAGCGCGCCAAGGTAGGGGTGGTATTGGCTGCTCACGTCGTCGAAGACAAGAGCACCGCCAATCTCCAGCCGCGGGATGACTGTATTCAGATCCTCACGAGCACCCTCGAGCGTGTGATCGCCGTCCACGGTGATCAGGTCGAAGTACGCATCGGGATGCTCGCGGAAGTATCGCGGCACGGTCTCGTGCGAGTTGCCCGAGATCAGATCAAGCGAGCCGCGGAAGCCGACCGCGGCGAGCTCGCGTTGGACAAAATCGGGACCGGGATTGTCCATGCCCGCGTAGTCGTCGATCCAGAGATCGAAGCCTGTCATCGCGCAATGAGGCGCTACGGCGGCAACCATGGCCATGCTTCGTCCGCGCCGCACGCCGATCTCTAAATATCGAGCGGGCTTCAACATGGAGGCGAGCGTGTGCAGGATCGTATTGATGTCGGCGTAACGCCAGCCCTCGCCGAACTGCGACAAGCCGTCGCGGCAATATGCGCCGAGAAATTGCGAATAGGCGTCCGGAGTCAGGCGGTCGAGAACATCCAGGACTGTGCGCAGATTCTCGAGGCGAAGCGCTGCTTCAGCGAACGTACTCGCCCCAGCGAGAGGAGGAAGGTAAAAATCAGACGCGCTTCGATGTGTATTCGAAGGTTGAACCGGAATCGCGGACTTGCGCCACGCGAGTGGATCGCGGGTTCTTTTCGGCGGCGAAACATCTTTCTAACAAAAAGGGCGCCGTTTTACGGGCGCCCTTCCGGGGTAGGTTCGCTACGAAGTCGTAGCCCCCTCAGGTGTATTGGAACTATCCATGCGAATGTTTGTACCTCCTCCCCCACGAATTTCCGGCGGCCCCGCAACAAGCGACACGCTGCATGCCGTGACCCAACCACGCCGGCGCTGCGGACCGGATCGACCGCTCCTACTCGCCCCGGGGTGGAAGGGAGGAGCGGGAACTCGATGTCGGTTTCAATCTTCTTCAATGATCATGCGGATCTTCGATCGGCCATACGGCCGGTCGCCGCACTCGCACGTAACTGAATCAGCAAACAGCATCCGCAAGGGTTTCATTGCAACCCGCGCGCTCCCCTCGCTTCACGTGCATGGTTAATAGGATACGTTTTTCGGTCGAAATCGCAACGAAAATTCGCACGACATTTCTACTTCAACGACCGTGCCGCCGCACAAATCCGTGTGCTACACTTTTCGGCTCCCGGAGTCTTCTGCCCTATGAAACGTCTCCTCCTCGCGTTCGCTATCGGTGCGCTCATCTCCAGCAGCCTCAACGCTTCCGTCGTGTCCGGCAAGGTCATGTTTCTCACCAAGCGCGGACAGAAGCCGGTCGTCAATGAAACGCTGGTGTGGCTCGAGCCGATGGGGCGCTCGCCGAAACGTCCCGCGTCCGCATTCACCATGACGACGCGGAGCAAGGCGTTTCTTCCGCACGTCCTCGCCGTGCCGGCGGGCTCGACGGTCGCGTTCCCGAACGAAGATCCGATCGCCCACAATCTCTTCTCCCTCACTCCCGGCAACACCTTCGACCTCGGCCTCTACCGCCGCGGCGCCGGCAAGGACCACAAGTTCGATGCGCCGGGCGTCGTCAATGTTTACTGCAACGTTCATCCGAACATGTCGGCGGTCGTACACGTCATGACGACGCCGTACTACGGCTTCACCGACGTCAACGGCAACTACTCGTTCGACGTCCCGGCAGGGAAGTACCGCGTCACCGCGTGGAACGAGCAGGGCGGTACCGCGGCGTCGGACATTGAAGTGAAGGGCGACGGCACGATCGCAGGGCCGACGCTCCTCACCATCGACGGCCGCAACTTCCGCTTCCTCGAGCACACCAACAAATTCGGACAGGCCTACCGCACGCCGAAGGAGTACTGATTGACGGCGCACACGATCGACCGCGCGACTCTCTCCGCCGATACGGAGCCTCAGAAAAAAGAGTACGCGGTCGAGAAGCCGCGCGTCCCGCTGGTCTGGAAGCTGTTCGGACTGACGGCACTCCTCATCGCGATCGTCGTCGGCGTTGCCGTCGGCATCACCATCCAGCGCGCGAACGCGATCGCGAACGAGACCGTGCGGACGTCGATCACCGGCGCGGCGAAGTTGTTCCGTTCGTTCGAGGAGCAGCGGCTCGCGCGGCTGCAGAACGTGACCGTGCTGTTCGGCAGTGATCAAAACTACTACGCTTCCTTTCAGGCCGCGCTGACTCCCGCGGAAGTTCCGGTTCCTCCCGCTGCCGGCACGACACCATCCTCGGCTCCGCCGCCCGCGGAAGAAATCGACTACAACAGCATCGACGACACGCTGCTCGAACAGCGCGACCGGCTCAAAACGGACGTCATGCTGTTGCTCGATGATCAGGGTGTGCTCGTCTCTCGTACGGACAAGCCGAGAGTCGTCGGCGGCGGGAAAGACGACTTCTACGCAAAGGTGCCGCTGGTCAGACGCATCGTCGACGATCAGAGCGTGCCGTACACGTCGGGAGTGCTGACGCTGGACGGCAAGCTGTATCACGCAGCGGTGGCGCCCCTCGCTGCCGGCGCGCGGGGCATTCGCATCGGCTACGTGATCAACGGCGATGCGATCGACGACAAGTTCTCGAATCGCATCGCCGACTCGACGAACGCCGGCGTCGTGTTTTTGCCGAAGAACGGCAGCCCGGTTCGTTCGTCGAATGCGCCGAGCACCGGCATGCAGAAGATGAGCGGAATGAAGACCGGCACCATCACCGTCGACCAGAGCCGCTACATCCTCACCAGCGAGCCGCTCCTGGCCGGCAACGACGTCGTCGGCACCGCGATCTTCCTCCGCTCGCTCGATCGCGAGCTCGCACCCTTCAAGGAAATCGAACAGACGCTCCTCATCGGCGGCGGCGCGGCGCTGCTCCTCGCGTTCCTCCTTTCCTGGCTCATCGCGAAACGAGTCACGCGTCCGATCGAGCAGCTCGCCGGCATCGCGCAAGCGGTGACCGCCGGCGACTACAGCGTCAGTCCCGACGTGAAGCGCAACGACGAAGTCGGCATCCTCGGGCGCTCCTTCGGCAAGATGATCAACTCCCTCCGCGACAAAGCGGAGCTCGAAGAGCTCTACGCGCAGATGGCGGAGAAGTCGGCCGAACAGCCGGTGGTCGCGCGCGTCGAAGAGCCGGCACATTCGGAAGAGGGAACGATCCTCGTCACCGACTTGCGCGGAGTGTTCGGCGAAGGCGATGCGGCGGCCGTGATCGAGAGCATCGAGCGCGCGATGCGGACGCAGGAGCGTGAAGTCGCGCGGCAGGACGGGGAAGTGCGCGAGATCAACGGCCACCGCCTCGTGTCCGTGTTTCACGGCGAGCGCGGAATCATTCACGCCATTCGCGCGGCGCGCGCGATCAACGAGGAGCTCTCTCCGATTGCGATCGGTGTCGGCATCGCCACGGGAGAATTCGTGAGCGGCTCGGTCTCGCTCGACGCGGAGCGCGGACGCGCGACCGTCGGCAACGCCCCGCTCCTCGCGCTCCTCTTTGCCTGGCACGCACCGAACGGCTTCGCGTATGTCTCGTACGAGACCGCGCAAGCTGCCGGCAACGAAGTGCTCTCGGCCGCGACGCGCGAAGAAGTGAAGCTCAAATGGCTCCCGCAGCCGCTGCCGGTCGCGGCGCTGCCGCTCGTCAGCATGACCACCGGCATGATGCGATCGATCGGCAGCGACAGCGACGCGACGCTGCGGATGGACTCGACGAACGCCGGCGTCACCGCGCCGCAATATGCGAACGTCGATCTGGCGGCCGGACATCTCTTCGCGAATCGCTACAAGATCGAGCAGATCATCGGCCGCGGCGGAATGGGCGTCGTCTACAAGGCCAATGACACGCAGCTCGACGAGACCGTCGCCATCAAGACGCTCCCGGGCGACGTCATGAGCCGCTCGCCGGAAGACCTCGAGCGCTTCAAGCGCGAGATCCGCCTCGCGCGCAAGATCACCCATCGCAACGTGCTGCGCACGTACGACTACGGTGAATCCGAGGGCGTGTACTTCATCAGCATGGAATTCGTGCGCGGCTACACGCTCGCCGAGCTCCTCGACGAAGCGCCGCAGCGGCAGATGCCCGCGCGCGCCAGCGTCGGCCTCACGCGCCAGATCTGCCGCGGACTGCAGGCCGCGCACGAGCAGGGCATCATCCACCGCGACATCAAGCCGCAGAACGTCCTCATCGACGCGAAGGGCGAAGTGAAGCTGATGGACTTCGGCATCGCGCGCATGGCCGAGGCGTCGGAGACGGCGGCGATGACCCAGCAGGGACTGATCGTCGGCACACCGCACTACATGAGCCCCGAACAGGTGCAGGGCAAACAACTCGACGCGCGCAGCGACGTCTACTCGATGGGAGTACTGATGTACGAGATGCTCGTCGGCCGCCGCCCCTTCGAGTCGTCATCCCTCACCGGCGTCCTCACCGCGCACATCACCGAAAAAGCGAAGCCGCCGATCGACGTCCGTCCCGACATCGGGCGGGCGGTGAACGCGATCGTGATGAAGTGCCTCGCCAAAGATCCGAAGGAGCGCTACGCCGACGCGGGCGCATTGCTCGCGGACCTCGACGCGATGCAGATGCCGGCGGCGAGCGCGGCGTAACGTGTAGCGCAGGCTTTCCAGCCTGCGCCCCACGGCGGGAGGCAGGGTAGAAGCCCTGCCCCCACACCGTCGCCGCTTCGATGCTATCTTCCTGTGAATCGCGACGCGCTACGATGCTGCCGTTCAGCCAGACGCTCACTCCCGAGAAGGGGTTGATCTTCCGGATCACGCATCGAGACAACCTGCCCTGGATTCTGACGAATGGCCTGCACTGCCAAAGCTCAGGCATTACCGATCCTGACCACGTCTCGATTGGCAACCCTGAGCTCATCGCGCTTCGCCCGAATCGAGAGGTCGACATCGCTCCGGGCGGAACTCTTGCGGACTACATTCCGTTCTATTTCACACCCTACAGCCCGATGCTCTTGAACATCAAGACAGGCTACGCAGGAATCCAGCAGCGCAACAATGAGGAAATCGTTGTGCTCGTGAGCTCGCTCGATGCTCTCCGGTCGAACAGCGTGCGCTATGTCTACACCGACCGGCACGCGTACCTCCGGACGGCAAGATTCTTCGACGATCCGGCGCAACTCGGCGTGGTCGTAGACTTCGGTCCACTCCAACGGCGCGACTTTCAGCGAGATCGGGAGCGGCCTGACAAGGTGGAGCGGTATCAGGCCGAAGCCCTCGCGTATCGGTTCGTTCCCGTCGAGGCGTTGCTCGGCATCGGCTGCTACACTGCTGCCATCAAGACACAGCTGGAGACCGCCTGTCGCGAACTTGGAGTCCAGGTGAAGTTCGTTCACCGCGCGGAGTGGTACTTCTCATGATTCGTTTCACCACCGGCAACCTGCTCGATTCCGGCGCCGACGCGATGGTGAATACCGTAAATACGGTTGGGATCATGGGGAAGGGAATTGCGCTCATGTTCAAGGAGGCATTTCCCGCGAATTTCCGCGAATACGAGGCCGCATCGAGGCGCGGCGAGATCCGGACCGGCAGCATGTTCGTAACGGAACGCCCGGCGATGATGGGTGCTCCCCGGTGGATCATCAACTTTCCGACGAAACGACACTGGCGCGGAAAGACTCGGCTGGAGTGGATCGAATCGGGATTGCAGAATCTCCGAAGCGTGATCCTCGAGAAAGGCGTCCGCTCGATCGCCGTTCCTCCGCTGGGATGTGGAAACGGCGGTCTGGAGTGGCGCGTTGTCCGGCCGATGATCGAGCGAGCCCTCGCCGATCTCGCCGAGGTGGACATCGTCGTGTACGAGCCGACCCGCGAATATCAGAACGTAGCGAAGCGCAGCGGCGTGGAGAAGCTGACCCCTGCGCGCGCCCTCATCGCGGAGCTCGTACGACGCTACTGGATTCTCGGCATCGAGTGCTCGCTTCTCGAGATTCAGAAGCTCGCATGGTTTCTCGAGCGTGAGATCGAAAGTCTGGCGTTGCCCAATCCACTCGATCTGCAATTCTCGGCCAATCGCTACGGTCCGTACGCGAATCGCCTGGACCACTTGCTCGATGGATTGGACGGGAGCTATCTGCGCTCCCATCTGAGAATCCCGGATGCCAAACCCACGGATGTCATCGCGTTCAACGATTCGAAGAAAGACGTCGTCGCGGCGTACATCAAGTCCGAGGCGTCCGCCTACATCCCTGCGCTGGAAGGTGTTTCCAGGCGGATCGATGGATTCGAGTCGCCTCTTGGAATGGAGCTTCTCGCCACCGTCGACTGGTTGCTCGCGCGTGAAGGGAGAACAGCCAGTCTCCCGGACATCAAGGCTGGTCTCGAGGCGTGGCCGGGCGGTGACGGAGCAGGGGAGCGGAAACTCCGCCTCTTCGACGACCGCATGCTGAACCTCGCAATCGAGCGGCTTACGCGCTGATCAGTTCAACATCACTCCGATACGAACCAAAGGCGAGTGGCCGCGGCGAAGTTTTCGCTCGGCAGCATCTGCGGAGCGGCGAGGGAGGCGTCAACACGGGGTGGCTGGCGCTGCTCGTCATCATCGTGACGATGGCAATCCTGGGCGTGGACTCACGGGACTCGATGGCTTTGCTTCCAACTACGAGTTCCAAGAGTGAGCGACGCTCATTCGTGCAGCACTTGATGCACGAACGCCACCGCGATCGATCCCTCTCCGACCGCTGACGCCACGCGCTTGATGTTTCCTCCGCGGACGTCGCCGATCGCGAACACGCGCGGGCGGCTGGTCTCGAGCAGGTGCGGCCCGCGCGCGAGCGGCCACTGCGCGGTAGTGAGATCTTCGGAGGTGAGCGCGGGGCCGGTCTTCAGGAAGCCGCGCTCGTCGAGTGACAGACAGCCGTCGAGCCACTTTGTCGCCGGAACGGCGCCCGTCATCACGAAGAGATGGCGAATGTCTTCCACCGACTCGGAGCCGGTCTCGCTGTCGCGCCAGCGCACGCGCTCGAGATGTTTGTCGCCCTCGACGGCGGTGATCTGACATCGCGTGCGCACTTCGATCGATGGACTCTGTTCGATGCGGCGGACGAGATAGCGCGACATGCTGTCGGCCAGCTCTCCCTTGCGCACCACCATGATCACGCCGCCCGACTTGTCGGCGAGGTAGACGGCTGCCTGGCCGGCCGAGTTGCCGCCGCCGGCGATGAGCACCTTCTCGCCTTTGCACAGCTGCGCCTCCATCGGCGTGGCAAGGTAGTAGACGCCGGCGCCGTTGAATCGCGAGAGGTTCTCGATCGGCAGGCTGCGATATTCGGCGCCGGTGGCGATGATGATCGTGCGCGCGGTGACGCGCGTGCCGTCGTCGATCTCCACCGCGTACGGCCGCTTGTCGCAGCGGAGCCGCACCGCGCCTTTGGCGATCATCATCTGCGCGCCGAATTTTTCCGCTTGTGTGAACGCGCGCGTCGCGAGCTCCTGTCCGGTGACGCCGGACGGAAATCCGAGATAGTTTTCGATGCGCATGCTCGATCCGGCCTGGCCGCCCGGCGCATTCGCTTCGATCATCAGCACGTCCAGTCCCTCGGACGCCGCATACACCGCAGCGCCGAGTCCCGCCGGCCCGGCGCCGACGATGACGACGTCGCGGACGTGACTTTCGTCGACATCGATGGCCTGATTGAATCCGAGACAGTCGGCGATCTGGGAGTTGGTCGGATTGCGAAGAACGACTTCGCGGCGGCAGATGACGAGCGGAATGTCGTCCGGCGAGACCTCAAAGCGATCGAGGATCTCCTGCGCCATCGCGTCGCGATCGAGATCGACGTACGTCACCGGATGCGCATTGCGCGAGAGGAACTCCCGGACCTCCAGCGTGCGCGCGGAGAATTCCGAGCCGAGGATCAGCACGTCGCCGAGACCTTTCTCGAGGAGGAGAACGCGACGCAGAATGAACGCGCGCATCACGATCTCGCTCAGCTCGACGTCGGTCTGCACGAGCGCGAGCAACGCATCGCGCTGCACTTCGATCACTTCGCCGGATTGCGCGACGCGAGCGGTCGCGACCGGACGACGTCCGGAGAGTAAATTGAGCTCACCGCTGAACGAGCCGCGGTGATACGTCACGACGACCTGATCGTCCTGGCCCTCGCACGCCGGCCGCACCACTTCCACCACTCCGTCGAGGACGACAAAGAGCGGAAACTCCTCCTGACCGGCTTCGATCAGCACATCGCCCGCCTGCACCGCGCGGCGCTTCCCGTGTTTCTCGATGCGCGCGATCTGCGCAGGGGTGAGCGTGGGCCACAGCTGATCCTCACGCGGTGCGATGGACAACGGACCGGCTGTCATTGGCCGCTAAGACTACACCCCTGCGCCATGGCAACTGCGAGACTCAGCGGCCGTGAAAAAATCCGTGTCATCCTGAGCCGCGAAGACGGCGAAGGATCCCCCGCCTACGGAGCGTCAAGCGTTCTAGCGCCGGGGATCCCTCGCTGCGCTCGGGATGACACATTTTTTCACAGGCACTCAGCGCCGGCGACGGTTGGGATCGATGGCGTTGCCGAACCCTTCCTGAACCCGTCCCGCCGCACGGTCGACCTTCCCCTCAATCTCCGTCTTCGGATTGTCGGTCAGATCGCCCCACGCTTCCTTCACGTTGCCCTTCACCTGCTTGACGATCCCTTTTCCGCGATTTTCGATTGCGGCCTCTTCGGGAGTGCGGTCTCTGCGATTCATGTCGTGTGGCTCCTTTCTGATGCACAACCATGAATAGCAACGGAGGTGCCGTTGCGTGCCAGATGAATCCGCCACCCGCCCATGCGCGTATCCTTCACCATCATGACCACACTTCCTCCCGGCCGGGACGGCTTGCCGCTCCTCGGCGAGACGCTCGACTTCGCAAAGAATCCGTTTGGCTTCATTGAAAAGCGACTAGCCGCGAATGGCGGGCGCGTCTTTCGGTCGAATGTGCTGGGGCGAAAGACTGCCGTCATCGCCGGCGCGGATGCGGCCGGACGGTTCATCGACTCGTCCACCGTCATGCGCGAGGGCTCGATGCCGCCGCACGTGCAGGAGCTTTTCGGCGGCCGCAGTCTGCCGTTGCTCGACGGGGAAGTGCACGCAGCGCGTAAGCTCGAAGTGCTGAAAGCGTTCAGTCGCGAAGCGCTCGCGTCGTACCTGCCGGTGATCGAGAAGACCACGAAGGACTACTTCGCGGATTGGGCGAAAGCAGGGGAGATCGGGTGGGTGGACGAGTTGAAGAAGCTCTCGATCGAGATCATCTGCGCGGCGATCATCGGGATGCCGCGTGGCGACGAGATGGACCAGCTCCGCCGCGACTACATCATTCTCCTGAACGGCTTCGCCGCGCTGCCGATCAATCTTCCCGGCACGCGGTATCGCAAGGCATTGCAGGCGCGGGATCGCATTCTCGACGCGATGCGCCGCGCGGTGCGGCAGCGACGCGCCGCGCCGGCGAATGACGGGCTCTCGCGCATTCTCGCGTCGGGCGCGGTGAGCGATGAGGAAGCCGCTCTCGAGCTGCACCACATCGTCATCGCCGGCTTCATCATCTGGGCTGAGCTCGCGGCGATCGTGCGTCAACTGACGTTGCATCCCGACGTGCGCGAGCGGCTGGCGAAGGAAGTGCAGTCGTCCGACTCGTACAGCGCGCTGCCGTACCTCATGCAGGTGATCAACGAAGTCAAGCGCGTGTGTCCGATCGTCCCGGTCGTCTTCGGCAAAACGAAAGAGCCGATGGCGTTGGACGGCGTGACCATTCCGGCGGGATGGATGTTGCTCTTCGCGCTGATGCCGAGTCACGGCACGCACAGCGTCTACACGAACCCGGAACGCTTCGATCCCGATCGCTTCTCGCCCGAGCGCGCGGAGGACAAACGCCACGAGCACGCCTTCGTGCCGCAGGGCGCGGGACCGGTGACCGGACATCGCTGCCCCGGCTTGGACCTCGCGACGTTCATGATGGCGGTCTTCACCGCGGTCCTGTTGCGCGGCTACACGTGGGAGCTCCCGCCGCAGAACTTCGATCTCGACTGGAGCAAGACGCCGCCGGAGATGAAGGACGGATTGCGCGCGCGGGTCAGCGCTTCGTCCCGCGCGTGAGTTTGTTGCCGACCTCGCGTTTCACGCGCGGAGCGAGGGATTCGCGATGATCGTTCACGAACCGGCGCACCGCGTCGGCATTTGCCTTACTCAATTCGCGTAGCGCCCAGGAGAGCGCCTTCACGATCATGTCGTCGCGATCGTCGACGAGCGTGGCGCAAATTTCAAGCGTGCGCTGCACGTGATCGTTCGCCGGCGGCTTACGATTCAACGTCACCGTGGACACGAGCGCCGCGCGACGCCACCAGCGGTCCTTCGCGCGCGCCCACGAGATCACCAGCGCGTCGCCGATCTGATCGCGTTTCCACGCGGGACCGGAAATGATCGATCCGAAGGCGTCGACCGCGTCCCATGAGTCCATTCCTTCGCCGAGGGCGACGACTGCGTTTGCGTCGAGGAGCGCGAACGCGGCGGGGTGAAAGCGCACGAGCTCATATCCAGCGAATCGGGCGAGAACGTCGCCTGTACGCGCGAGCTTCGTCGCAAGAGCGAGCATCGCGTCGCCGGAGAGCTCGCGCAATTGCGATGAATACTTTCGCCGCACGGCTCGCACTTCCGGCACGGTGCCGTTCGTGGCGCGAATGGCGGAGAGGATCTCGCGAAAGGACAACGAGTCAGTTTACGCGCTCTTGTCCACCACCCTCGCATCCGGCGCGTTCGTCGCGACCGACTTGATCCCGTTCTCCATCGCGCGCGCCGACGAGTACATCTCGCTCTTGCCGATGGTCTTGCCGTTGTCGGCGGTGAGGAGGAAGTAGGGGCTGCCGTCGCTGGCGGTTTTGCGGACGAAGCGGGCGTCGTTTTGCGAGTTGCTGCGCACGGACGCGATGCCGGTCTCGGCTCCGCCCTTCGCTTCGTAGGTCTCGCTGGTGAGGATGATCTCGTTGTTGCCGGCTTTGAGGTTGAAGCGGTATTTTCCGGCGGCGCCTTTTTCGATGACGAATGTTCCAGCCATGGGATGGTCCTCCTTATGGCAGGAAGTATACGCTTGCGTAGGGTAGAGGCGCGGCGCAGAGGCTGTGAAAAATCCTGACAGCTTTGTGGCGACCGCTGCCCTCAGCGGTCGCGGCGGCGCGAGCGCCGCTGGCGCCGCCATTAGGCGGCGCCGTGACCGCTGAGGGCAGCGGTCACCACAACAGCGGTCACCACAACAGCGGTCACCACAACAGCGGTCACCACAACAGCGGTCACCACAACAGCGGTCACCACAATTCTCATCAGGTGGGGAGGATCGATTCAGTACGTCGCCTGCCACGCCCGCGCCTCGGCCTGTTCGAGCGTTTGCGACATCTGCGCGCGGCGGCTCCGATAGAGATCATGCTCCGAAGCCCTCAATGGATTTGGCATTGTCACGATGGACACGGATGCGGTTCATGACACCGATCGCCTTATACTCTGCGCGTCCGAAATGGCCCTCTTTCAATCTCAAACGAAAGACGCGCTGAAGCGTCTCGCGACCAAGGATTTTGCCTCGGCCGAGGAGCGTGATGCGCTGCTCGCCGGCCTTGGGGCGGCGCAGGATCTCGATGCCCGTGACGTGGTCTGGATGCTCTTTCGTCCCGACCGCGCGTTTCGCGACGCCGGCGCGAAAGTTCTGCTGCGGCTGCGCGATCCCGGGACGCTCGCGCTCTTCGTGGCCGAGGCGCGGATGAAGCCGGAGCCGGCGTTTCGTGCCGCGGCCGCGCAGTTCTTCACGCTCGGACTCCCGGGAATCGAAGCTGAGCTGTCGCAGCTGATCGACAATCCGCAGAAGCCGACGAAGGACGCGCTCGAGACGCAGGAGCTCGCGCGGCGCATGTTGCTCCACGCGCCGCTGGACAAAGCGATCGAGCCGCTGCTGTGGCAGCTCGCGGCGGCCGGCCGAGCCGAGGATCGCGTCGCGTATCTCGCACGCGCGGCGGCGTATCCGATGGACGATAAGGGAATCGCGCGGTGGCAGAAGCTCGTCACCGATCCCGATCCGCCGGTCCGTGAAAAAGCGCTCGAAGTCCTCGCCGCGCAGGCTCCGGCAACGTCGGTTCCTCTGTTCGTGCAGCACCTGCCGAACGCCGGCTACGCCGTGCAGCAACTGCTCATCGACGCACTGACGAAAGCCGCCGCGACGCAGCCGCCGCAATTCGCCGACCAGCTCCTGCCGCTCGTCGCGTCCGGCGATGCCGGCACGCGCACCGCGGTGATGAAGATCCTTCTCGGCATGCCGAATCCCGCGGAGATCGTGAAGCGCTACGTCCGCTTCACGAAGACGCTCGCCGGATTCATGCGCGATCGCGCGCTCGAGTCGATCCGTGCATTCGGCAGCCAGGTCGTCGAACCGACGATCGAGTTGTTGAGCGATCCCGACGAAGACATCCGCGCCGCGGCCATCGCCGTCGCGAGCACGTTCGAAGATCCGCGTCTCGTGCCCGCAACGATCATGCTGCTGAAGGATCCCGACTGGTGGATCCGGATCTCCGCGGCGGAGGCGCTCGGGCGGATGAAGGATCCGCGCGCGGTCGAGGCGCTCGTCGCGGCGCTCGCGGATCCCGATGTGAAGTGGACGGCGGTCGAAGCGCTCGGCCACATCGCCGATCCGCGCTCTCTCAACGCCCTCGGCCGCATGCTCGCCGATCCGCAGCCGAACGTGCGCATCGAGGTCATGCAGGCGCTGCGCAACTTCAATCATCCGCAGGTCCTGCAGGCGCTCAAGCAGATCGCGACGAACGATGCCGAGCGATCGGTCCGCATGCGCGCGGTCGACATTCTGGAAGAGATCGCGCAGCGCACCCAGAAGAGCGAGGAAATCGAAGCGGTACGCAGCGAAGCGCTCGCCGCGCGGTCGAGACAGGGCGAGCCGCGACTCAACACGTACCTGATCTCGACGCGAAACAGCGGAGCGTCGGACTTCCACCTCTCCGTCGGCCAGCCGCCGATCGTGCGCATGGCGGCGGACCTGCTGCGCGTGCAGCAGGAGACGTTCACCGCACAGCAGACCGAGTCCCTGCTCAGGGAGATCCTCGAAGATCCGCAGTGGGACGCGCTGCAGAAACATCAGCAGATCGACTTCACGTACTTCATCCCGCAGGCGGGACGCTATCGCGCGAACATCTTCGTCGACCAGAAAGGCTACAACGCCGTCTTCCGCGTCATCCCGGAGAAGCCGCCGACGATGCTCGAGCTCGGCCTGCCGCCGCAGCTCGCGGAGATCGCCGGCTATCACCAGGGACTCGTTTTGATCTGCGGGCCGTCGGGCTCGGGGAAGTCGGCGACGCTGACCGCGCTCGTGAATCTCTTCAACGAGACGCGGAGCGATCACGTCCTGACGATGGAAGATCCGGTGGAGTTCGTCCATCCGTTCAAGAATTGCCTGATCAATCAACGCGAGGTCGGACGCCACACGCAGTCCTTCTCGCGCGCATTGCGCGCCGCGCTGCGCGAGGATCCGGACGTGATCGTGATCGGCGAGCTGCGCGACAACGAAAGCGTGTCGCTCGCGTTGACCGCCGCCGAGACCGGCCACATCGTCCTCGGCACGCTGAACGCGACGAGCGCGCCGAAGGCGATCGACCGGCTCATCGCGAGCTTCCCGGTCGATGAGCAGCCGCAGATCCGCGCGTCGCTCTCCGAGTCGCTGCGCTACGTGATCGCGCAGAAACTGCTGCCGGCGAAAGAAGGACGCAAGCAGGTCGCGGCATTCGAGGTGCTGAAGGGGACGGCGAACATCGCCAACATGATCCGCGACGAGAAGACGTTTCAGATCCACTCGGCGATGCAGATCGGGAAGTCGATCGGCATGTCGACATTCGATGACGCGTTGAAAGACCTGCTGAAGCGCGACGCCATCACCGCCGAGGTGGCGTACATGGCGGCGCAGAAGAAAGAGGACTTCGAGTCGTTCGTGTCGCCGGAATTTCTCATGCAGACGAAGGGCGCCTAATGTCTGGTCAACTTCGAGCTTGCGTGTCATTCCGAGCCGCAACGACGGCGAGGAATCCCCGGCCGAAGCACGATCAACGCTCCGTCGGCGGGGGATCCTTCGCCGTCTATGCGGCTCAGGTTGACACTGAAGTTCATTGTTGAAAGGGCAGTAGCTGGCAATGCAGAAGATCGATCGTTTCCTTCGACTGATGAACGACCGCAGCGCGTCGGACTTTCACCTCACGGTTGGACGGCCGCCGATGGTGCGCGCTTCCGGATCGATGGAGACGATCCGCTACCGGATGATCTCTGAGACCGATTTCACGGAGTTGCTGCAGCCGATCACGCCGCCGTCGCTGTGGGACTTGTTCGTCGCGACGGGCGACGCCGACTACTCGTACGAGATTCCCGGACTCTCGCGCTATCGCGTGAATCTCTTTCGCCAGCAGCGCGGAGCCGGCGCCGTCTTCCGCGTGATTCCGACGAAGATCATGACCATCGAGCAGCTCGGTCTGCCCGAACAGGTGCGGCGCATCGCGTCGATCCGCAGCGGCCTCGTGCTCGTCACCGGACCGACCGGCTCCGGCAAATCGACCACGCTCGCGGCGATCATCGATCTGATCAACGAGACGCGCAGCCTGCACATCATCACGATCGAAGATCCGATCGAGTTCGTGCATCCGAACAAAAAGTGCCTGATCCATCAGCGCGAGATCGGGACGCACGCGAAGAGCTTCGCGGAAGCGCTGAAGGCCGCAGGGCGTGAAGATCCGGATCTGATTCTCGTCGGCGAGATGCGCGATCTCGACACGATCTCGATGGCGCTTTCGGCGGCGGAGCGCGGGACGCTCGTGTTCGGGACGCTGCACACGAACAACGCCGCGAAGACGATGGACCGCATCATCAGCGTCTTTCCCGCCGGGGAGCAGGAAGGCATTCGCAACGTCCTCGGCGAAACGATCCGTGCCGTGCTCGCGCAGCAGCTGCTCCAGCAGGCCGGCGGCGGCCGCGTCGCGGCGCTGGAGATCCTGTTCAGTTCTCCGGCCATCGGCAACATGATCCGCGAAGGCAAAACCTCGCAGATCACGTCGGCGATTCAAACGGGCGTGCGCGAGGGAATGGTGGAAATGGACACATCGATCCGCCGCCTGTACGAAGCCGGGCGCATTACGGCGCGCGCCGCGTACGACAAGGCGATCGACAAGGAACAGTTCAAGGAGTTGGAGAACGCGTGACGCCGAGGACGTTGGGAATCGCCCACTGCCGTTCATTGCTGTCGTCCGGCCAGAAACCCGTCTCATAACTTCCCGCGAGATCGAGATCGACTCCGCCGGCATGAATTGAGAGACTTGCCTCCGGGCCTCCCTCTAAATGCATCGCACCGGCAATATTCAGAGGAAGACTCAACAACAGAGCGTTGAAATCCTTCATCGAGTATGGCGCGCGCGAGAACAGGAAGAGGAGGCGGCCACTATTGTCGATCGCCAATGCCACCTCACTCCATCGCCTGTCATTTGCAGCCCACACGTTCTTGCGAGTCTTCGTAATGAGTCTGAGATTTTGAATGACGACGTCGTAGCCCGCGGCCCGCTCTGTTCCGTCGGAATCGAGATCCAGCCAAAGAGCGCCGTTCCGACTTGATCGCCACAACAGCGCGATAGTCATTCCACTGTGGATTATTCAAGTGCCGGCCGTGACGAAGATAGCCGACGTTGGATTTGTGGTCGGCCTGGAACATGCCGGCGTTGATCGCGACGGCGAGGCGTGAGGTTCGGCACCACTTCGCGGCCGTCTGCGGGGCTTGATGCGTCTCGGAGGAAAGGGCGACCGTCATCTTTGCGACTGCCGGATTGACGCGCACGATGTAGAGCTGGCCTTTGGTTGCGAGCTCGACTCCCGGTTGGAGCTTGCGCCAGGAAATGGCGGTGGGGACGCCGGCGGACGTTGCGTGCAATCCGATCGACAAACACGCAATCGCAAGGGCAGTGGTACGGCGTTTCATCGGCGCTCTTGAGCGCTCACAAGATCATTCAGAAGCGCCACCATACGCAAATAGTCGTGAGCTGCTTCCTCATGGCGACGCTCCGCTGAATGGACCCACTGGCGGACCTCTTCATACGTCGAGCGTTGGTCCATCGCAATTACGCCCGACTCATAGCGATGGAGTGTCTGTTTTAGACGTAAGGTCAGCAAGCTCTCCAGCAATTGCCGAAGCCGCACTTCATAAGGAGTGAAGGCACCCGACTCACGAAGATCTGCCGGGATGCGCTGAAGATAGGACGCCAGGTCATCGATCTCTGCGATCAACTCGATCTCGTTGTCGACGTCAAGCGCGTTCATCAAAGCCACCAACGGATGCCCAAATCCGCCCTTTTTCGATACCGAGGCGTGTGCGCCCAAACCAGCTGCGGATCTCGCCTTCGCACTCGTGAGATTCAAATCCGAACGCGCCGACGCGATCGCGATGAAGTACATCGACCAAGATCGTCTCGACGAATACGAGTACTGGCGTACCGCGGAATCGCTACGGCGCCGAGCGGCCGCGCAAGAAGTGCAGGATGAACGCGATGATCGCGAGGATGATCAGCACATGGATGAACGCTGATGTTACGTGGAAGGCGAGGAAACCCGCGAGCCAGAGAACGAGCAGAATGATGGCGATTATGAGAAGCATGGCCACCTCCGGGCTGTCTCATCAGCACGTTTGGTGCCTGAGGCGATGCCGGCGGTTAGAACAGCTTTTCCAACAACGCGTGCCGCACGTAGAACGCGCCGAGCTTGAGCGCGTCGTCTTCGTCGTCCGCGGTGAACGTCAGCTTCTTGAGTCGCAGCAGCGGGACTTTGCGGAAGCGGCGGAAGTTCAGCTCGACGTAGATCGGCGTGCCGCGGATGGCGCGCGAGACGTTGGCGGTGCCGGGCGAGATGCCGCGCACGAATTGGTCGACGAGCGTGCGCAGCTGCGCGTTTTCCGGGATCGCGTTCGTCGTCCAGATGTCGATCCATCCGGTCGGGCCGTAGGTGAGGCGATAGCGCGTCGCGGCGATTTTGTTGACGGTGCCGCCGACGGGACGCTCGAGCACCGGCGCGATCGATCGCTCCAGCGCACCGGCGGCTCCGGCGATCTTCGTCAGCGTCGACGCGATGTCGGAGATCGGAACGTCGACGTACATCCGCGCGAGCGGATTCATCACCGTCACCGCGCGATCGCCGCTGCGACTGAATCCGTTCAGCCAGAACGTCTCGGCGCGCACGCCGCGCGCGTAGACGTGCAGGTCGATCGTGCCGAACTTGCCGAGGTAGGGGAAGACGGCGGCGGGAGACGCTTCGAGCTGCAGGTGATAGGGCTGCGCGGCGAAGGAGGGGAGTGCGACGAGGAGGAGGACGAGGAAACGGAGCACTGAGCGAAAGGTATAACAGAAAATAGAAAGAGGAGGATCGAATGACTCTCGTCCGTTCGCTCTGTTTGATCGTTTCTCTCACGAATGCTGCGCTTGCGGCGGAGCCGACGCTTGCCGACGCGCTGCGCGTCATCCGGAGCAAGCAGCTCGTCGATCTCACGCACTCCTTCAGTCCGACGACGCCGGTGTGGGGCGGCTTCGGGCAGGCGACGATGAGCGCGGCCTGCGATCCGAAGACGCACCGCCCTTTCACGATCGAGCAGGACGGATTTCGCACGACCTTCTATTCGCTGGTCGGCCAGTACGGCACACACGTCGATCCGCCGGCGCATTTCCGCGGCGACGGCCTGACCATGGATCAGATCCCATTGAGAGACATGATCCTGCCGCTGGTGGTGTTCGACATCACTCCGATGCTCGCCACCGATCCGAATCACGCGCTCAGCGTCGGCGACATCACCGCGTGGGAGAAAGTGCACGGGCGCATTCCCGCCGGCGCATTCGCCGCGCTGCGCACGGACATGGGCAAAGAGTGGGAAAGCAACCCGCAGCACTTCAAACGGAGTCCGTTTCCGGCATGGTCGCTCGCCGCGATCAAGTTCCTCTTCGACGAGCGCAACGTGACGGCGATCGGTCACGAGTCGCTCGACACCGACACGACGGACGCGATGGAGTCGGAGACGTGGATCCTGAAGCAGAACCATTTTCAGATCGAGGCGATGGCGAACCTCGACCAGGTACCTGCAACCGGCGCGGTCATCGTCGTCACCTGGCCAAAGGTGGAGAACGGCTTCGGATTCCCGGCGCGGGCGTTTGCGATCTTGCCGTGATGCGCTACGGCAATTCGCGGATGTGCGCCGCGAAGATCTCGTTGAACAGCGCGCCCGGCCGCCGCGCGCGCAGTCGATCGAGGACGGCCGGACCCGGAAGGCCGAGGCGATTCAGGATGCGGCCGGCGACGAGAGCGGAGCGATTGAATCCCATGCCGCAATGCGACAGCACGCGACGCCCGTTCGCGACGAGATGCGCGCCGAGCGCGGTGATCGCCTCCAGCTTTTGCAGGTCGGGGAGCTCCTCATCGAAGATGGGGAAGTAGACGTACAGACATCCACCCGGCGCCGTCGGGATGCATTCGTCGAGACCACCTTCGAGATCGATGACCGTGTCGATGCCGTAGGACGAGACGATCGACCAATCCCTGATGACCGGCGAGATGTATAGGTGGCCGAGGTCATCCACCGGATAGAGCGTCGAGAGATCGAGGGGCATGACGTGATTCTCGCACGCGCGCTGATCGAATCTTCTAACCTAACCTCAGATCGATGCCCCTCATGGGGGGACGCTCTGAACAAGGCGTCATCCTGAGTCGGCGAAGCGCGACGAAGGATCTCGAAATGCGAAAGCCCTGCAATTTCGAGATCCTTCACCGTCTTCATGGACTGTGAAAATTTCCAAGAGCTTTGTGGCGACCGCTGCCCCCAGCGGTCGCGGCGGCGCTTGCGCGCCGCTGGCGCCGCCATTAGGCGGCGCTGTGACCGCTGAGGCAGCGGTCACCACATTCTTCTAATGACAGCCCCTCATCCGCCCTTCGGGCACCTTCTCCCCGCATGCGGGGAGAAGGGCAACAAATCTCGATGCTCGTACATGTTGCCCCTCGCCCCGCATGCGGGGAGAGGGTGGCGCGAAGCGCCGGGTGAGGGGCGGTCATTACGGCCGAGGTCTGCGCATCGCGCGGTGGGCCGGCTCGGATGACGGACATTCTGACTTGTTCAGAGTCTCCCTGGCGCTCGGCGTTCGACTTATTGCGGTTTCGGCATCGCGGCATCGGCGGCGGCGGCTTCCGCATCGGTGAGCAGGCGGATGATTGCGTACTGCGGGTTGCGCGCGACCAGGAAGGTCTCTCCCGGCTCTTTGCCGGTGAACGCCACTTTGAAGTCCTGCGTCAGATCGGCGAACGGGACCCGGCCGACATATCCACCGTATTGTGCAGACGGCTGCGATGAGTATTTCCGCGCGAGGTCGGAGAAATTCTCGCCTTCCTGCGCGCGCCTCAGAACGTCGTACGCGATCGTGCTGTCGGCCACGACGATCAGGCGGAAGGGCACGGTGCGGCCCGACTCTCCGCCGGACGCCAGATCTTCCGCGGTCATGAACGGCCGCGTGAGCACACTCTTCGCGATCGTGAGCGTCGTCTCGTCGAACACCTTTTGCGACGGTCCGTCGAGCTCGAACTGCGCCGCGAGTTTGTCGTCGTGGAAGCGGAACCCGATGTCCATCGACTTCGTCCCGGTGACGCGCTCGGCCGCTGCATTTCTGTAGATCCACGAATGGACGTTGACCATCCGCTGGAACTGCGGCATGGTCGACCCAAACGGCTGCCGCACCGCCGTGACGATCTGGTTCGGCTCGCCGAGGAGGACGTACACGAGGCCGCGGTCCGTCTGCGAGCCCGGCGTCTTGCCGAAGCGGAAGCGCCGGTCGGCTTCGGTGATGCGCGTCTCGATCTGCTGCCGCAGCTCGTTGACCGGCGTATCGGGAGTGGGATCGCGGCGCGCCCAGAAGAGATCGACGAACGCCTTCGCCTCGGCATCGGTCCGCAGCGCCGCCCACTCCGTCTTCTCGTGCTTCATCATGAGATAGCGGATGGCGCTGTTTCCCCAGTTCAGGTACTGAGGCGAGACTTGAGCGGCGACGTTTGTCGCGATGAGGGCGGCTAGCAATAGAGTCGTGCGGCGCATGGTGGTTTCCGCGATCAGGATGCATTGTACGGCCGTGCGCGGGCGACCGGGATTCTTGGACGCGCTGATCATCCTGCGTTGCCTGCAAGAGCGGCAGCATGTTGCCTCGCTTTTTCGGCTTTGTCCGTGAGCCCAACCGCGGCGTATCCACGTGCGGCGGACTCGAAACATAAGATCGCCTGCCGTCGGTTGTGTCCCGGCTCGCCGGCCGCCATCTCCTGGTACGTGACGCCGAGGTTGTGCTGTGTCGTCGCCCAATCAGCCGGGAACTCGCGCTCGGTCCAGACACGCAACGCCGCCTCGTAACAGGCGATGGCCTTGGCGAGGTTCTCGCTTCGCGAGTAGGCATTCCCGAGATTGTTCTGCGTCATCGCCCAATCCGCCGGGAACTCGCGCTCGGTTCGGACGCGCAATGCCGCCTCGTAACAGGATATGGCCTTGGGAAGGTTCTCGCTTCGCCAGTAGGCAGTCCCGAGATTGTTCTGCGTCAGCGCCCAATCCGCCGGGAAGTCGCGCTCGGTCCAGACGCGTAAGGCCGCCTCGTAACAGGCGATGGCTTTGGTGAGGTTCTCGCTCCGATCGCCGGTCGGTAGGGACCAATATGCGTTTCCGAGATTGTTCTGCGTCGTCGCCCACTCTGCCGGCCCCTCACGCTCGGTCCACACATGCAACGCGGCCTCGAAACAAGCCATAGCCTTGGCGACGTTCTCGCTCCGATCTCCGGTTGGCAAGGAGCAATACGCGCTTCCGAGGTTGTTCTGCGTCCTGGCCCACGCGTCCGGATCCGACTCGAGGCTCAATCGACGAAGACGCGCTTCGTTCAGGCGGACATCTTCCGTGAAGCGGCACGTCTGGTTGAGGTAAATGCCGTACGCCCAAACAGCACGCGCGAAGAGCTCCGGCTCCCGCGCCTCCGCCCATCCCACCGCCTGCTGCACGTTGTCGTATTCAGTGTCAATCCATCTCCGTGCGGCCCGCTGCGCTTCGCCCCCTTTTGCCCGCAACGCGTCGTCCGCTTGATCGAGGCGCTCGATGAACCAGCGCGCGTGCGCGCCGGCGAGTTTTGCCTGCTCGTCCTCAGCGAGGCGCTCACCGGCGAACTGGCGCGTCGTGGCGAGCACGGAGTAGCGTCCGGTCTCGCGATCGAAGCGGAGCAGCGACGCATCGACGAGGACGTCGAGGCTTGGGAGCGGAGTTTCAGCGACGCCGAGGGCGGCCTTATCGTCGAAGCCGCCCGCGAAAACGGCCAGACGCGGCAGCGCCTCACGCTCTTCCGCCGGCAGGCGCTCGAGCGCCCATTCGAGACATGCTTGCACGCTCGCATGCCGCTCGGCGAGCACGTGCCGCGCGCGCACGTCTTTGAGCCGCGTCTTCAAGTCCGCCGCGAGGTGTTGGAGTTGGCGCTTCGATGCGACGGCAGCGACGAGCTCGATGAGGTAGGGGAGCCCGTCGGTCGCGATGAGGACTTCCCTCATCGCGACGTCATCATTCGGCTGCCACCGTCTGTCGCGTTGTTGCGCGAGACCGACGAACAGGCGGTAACTCTCCAGCGCCGTCAGGTCGTCTTTCGTCTTCGTTTCCATCGGCTCGAGATCGACCACGCGCTCGCCCGGCACTTCGAGAGCGCGCTGGCTCGTGACGAGCACGCGCACGCCGGGCGTCGCCGCGACCCGCGGCACAAATCCCGCGGCGCTCATCACCGATTCGAAGTTGTCGAGGAGCAACAGCCGCTCGGTGCCGTGCAACTGTCTGCAGAGCGCGTCGAAGTCCGCCGCGTCCACCTCGGTGAGTCCAAGCGCATCGCGCAGCGCACCGAGGAGACCTTCGGGTGTATCGGATTTCGTCTCGAGCGACACGAACACCAGCTCGCGCGGCAGGCCGGCACCGCGCGCAAGGAGCGTCTCGATCGCCAGCCGTGTCTTGCCGACGCCGCCGGTCCCATGAAGCGTCACCAGCCGGTCCGCGCGCAACGCCTCTTCGAGCAGGGTCATCTCGCGTTCGCGGCCGACCCACGACGTCAGCCATGGATTCGGCAGCCGTTCGTGCGGCTGCGGCGGCGGCGCGGGCTGCATTGCGTCGTCCCACAGCACGTCGAAGATCTCGATCCGCTCCGAGACGCCTTTGAGCTGATACGAACCGTAGCTGTGATAGCGGAGGCCCGGAGCGGTCTTCGCGAGTGCCTTGGTCTCGCCCGAGCAATAGATTCGCTGGCCGCCCTTGAGCAATCCTTCGACGCGCGCCGCGATGTTGACCGCGTCACTGTCGTAGTCGTATTTCCCGTCGCGCGTCACGAGCGTTGCCGCCCCGGTATGCATTCCGATGCGCACCGCGAGCGACTTCCCCGCGGCGTCGGCAATCGGCTCGTCGCGCAGGCTCCGCTGGATGGCAACCGCGCAGCGAACCGCGTCCTCCGCCTCGGCGAACGCGATGAGGAACGAGTCGCCGATCGTTTTCACTTCGAATCCGTGATGTTCCCGGAGAAGGGCGCCGATCCGCTCGTTGTGCGGACCGAGGAACCGCTCGCGGTACAACCGATTCCCGTCGCTCCCGCCGTGCGCCTCAACGAGCGTGTCGCGCAACGCCGTCGAGTCGACGATGTCAGTGAACATCAAGGTGACGGTGCCGGTCGGCGGCTGGCTGTTCAGGGGATCTCCCACACTTCGGAGTGACGGGCGGGGATCATTCCCTACCTCGGCAACATCGCGCTACGCCTGCTCGTCCGGAAGCGGCGGCAGGACGGCGGGCGGGGTGCGGGGGCGGCCGGCGGCGACGTGGCGGACGAGCTCACCCGGATCTACGCCGAGGACGAAGGCGAGATTGATGACGCAGGTGAGGCTGGGGAGATTGAGTCCGCGCTCCAGCAGGCCGAGATAGGTGGCAGTCATGTGCGAGTTGAGCGCGAAGCTCTGCAGGTTCCAACCGCGCTGCAGGCGCAGGTCTTTGATGAGCTGTCCGAAGCGGAGCGCATCGGGGAGGACGGATCTCGATCGAGGCATCGTGCCGTTGATTATAACCAAGGATTCCAATCAGGCAACTGCCGATTGAAAGCTTGATAACCAAGGATTGCATGTCAGGGAATCATTTGATAGTGGCGTGATAACCAAGGTTGATTGAATTATCACTTGGCTGGGTTTGAGTGCGTTCCTTGGTTGTCATCAATGACGATTCATTTCTCATGCGTGCGTTCCTTGGTTATCGTCCATGCATTCCTTGGTTGCCATGCAGATGTTCCTCGTTGCCGCATTTGCATTCCTTGGTTGCCAGGGATGCGTGATGGTTCTGCGAAGATAGCATCCATGGTTATCATCGATATCAACCGGTTTGTGCAGGTCATCAACCATGGATCACGTCTTTGGGAAAGCCGACTATTTGCGACAGATCCAAGGTTGCATCGCAAGAGAGGAACGCTGTTGATCGATACGACCCGTCTGCCGCGAGTCGCGACTACCACGGTCGCCGCAACGACGGACGTGATTTCCGCGATTCGGACGCATGAGGGGGAGCCGGCGCGCCGGCTCCCCGTTGCGGCATCAGCTCAATGACTGAAGCGCACGTAGTAGGGCAGAACCGAGGAGTCGGGGCGATGGGTGTAACCGGCCGCCACGAATTGCATCGGGTTCGAGGCCGACCGCCGCACGGTGTGATAGTGACCGTAATTGTTCTGGCTGACGTCGCTCAGTCGAGGGTAATAGATGACGAAGTCACCCCAGACGCCGACGCCGCTGCTGGCGTTGAACGTTCCACCGCCGAAGGCGACGATCATTCCTAATTCGCCCTTTTCGGCATTGATATCGAAATAGGGATAGGCGAACGCAAACGCGGGATTCCAGATCTGAAACTGGCTCTGGAGCGTCCAGGTGCCGGTGTTGATCTGCACGATCTGAACGTGAGACTGCGGAAAGCCGCCTCCTTTCGCCGCATTCCAGGCGAAATAGACGCTATTGCCTCGCACGGCCGCGGCGCGGACATAGGTTTTCAGCGCCGCATCCTGCAGCCAATCCGTTCCATTTGCCGCAATGGACGACGATGTTCCGTTCGGCCAGGAATTGATCGGCACGCTGCGCCAGCTGTAAAAGCCGTCGGCGTCCATCATGCTGTAGACGCGCAGCGTGCTGTTGTCGACGTGGCCGGCCCAATAGACGCCGTTCGAACCGCTTTGCGACACATGTGACCAGGTCGCTTGCGTGGCTCCGGTGAATTGGAAATGGATGGTGCCCATCGCAGCCAACTCGCTCAGCGGAACACGAATTACATAGCGGTTGGAGGCGCCGCCCACGCTGCTCGTCCAGTAGAGGTTGGTGCTGCCGAAGCTCATGTCGTTGTAGTCGAGAGTTCCGCTCGCGGCAAAAATATCGTTCGTGAAATCCCAATAGGTCCAAGCCGTACCGTTGCTGCTGCTCACGACCGAGGTTTTTTGCACGGCGATGCGAATCGCGTTCTTGCCCGCGCTCGTCCGGTACTGGAGAAGCCATACGAAGAGGTCTTGGCGCGGCACGTACGTCACCACCTGATCGCAGCAAAACCCGCCGTAATCCTGCGGGAAGATGGTCGTGGGATTGACGCTATTGAACGTTGCGCCGCCGTCCTTCGACAACGACATCCAGAAATTGCCGGTCGTCATCACGATCTTGCCGTTTTCGGCGACGCTCGGCTCGGGATTGAACATGTGGGCGCTGGGCGTCGCGTCCTTGATCGGGGTGTTGGTGTGGAAAATGACCGGCTCTTGTGTGCTCTGCTGTTTGGGCGCCGGCTTCGGCGTGATTTCCTTGTTTTCCGGACGCATCTTGCCGCGGTCCGGTCCTTTGGGCACGACGACCAGCTTTTCGTCATTGAACTTCTCAGTCAAATTCGGCTTGACCGGGCGATATTTTCCGCCCTCCACCTTGTTGGGCTTCGCTTCGCCGGTTTTGACATCCACTCTCCCTTCCGTCTGCGCGGCGGCAGGACGCGCCGCGGCCGCGGCCGCCGTCGTCGTGGTCGTCGTCGTGGTTCCGGTGGTTTCAGTCTTGGGATTGCAGTACAGCAACAGGCCTGACAGGGCAGCTGCGGCGAGATAGGCAGGGATCGATCTCTCATTCCTCATGACCGGGCTCTCCATGGTTGCTTCAAATCAATCGTGGCTCTCGTCGGTTTCGCGTTCATCTTCCTGATTCAACGGCTGGTTGAGGTCGTGAATCACCGGGGGCAGATTGCCGCCTTCGACACGTTTCGGCGCGAGCTCGCCGTCGCGAAGGTCATCGCATTCTTCGTTCATCGGAACGGGGTCATGGTACGCCTGTTGGGGAAGGAAGTATCGCTGGACGCAAAAAAGGCGACCCTTGCGGTGTGACTCAGTGCGTCGTCGCTTCCAGCCGTTCGACACGGGACTGGAGATCTGAAAACGCCTGTTCCAGCGATCGCACGCGCCGTTCGAGCTCGGCATGCGAGAACCTGATCATTGCCTGCGTTTCCGCGAATCCACGATCGAGTTTCTCATCCAGGCGATCCACTTCGCGGCGCATTGTTTCATCGAGTTGGGCGACGGCCTCAGCGACCAGATGTACGTCGTGTTTGAAAGCTTCCGTCGAGATGTCGAAGTAACGTCGATTCTCGGCCGCGAGCCGCTCCGCGGTCTGCTCAAACAGCCGGCGCGTCTCCGCCTGGGTGACTTCCAGCAGTTGCTTCAACTCGTGGTCGGTCACGAATTCATTCTACAACCGTCGCGAGGCGGGCCGACCTGACAACGAAAAAAGGCGACCCTCTCGGGTCGCCTTCGGCTTGATGCGATGACGGTTATCGCGACTAGAACGTCGCGTCAAGAAAAGGGCGGAGCTTCTTCGAGCGCGACGGGTGCCGCAGTTTGCGCAGCGCTTTCGATTCGATCTGGCGGATGCGCTCGCGGGTGACGTTGAAGGAGCGGCCGACTTCTTCGAGGGTGTGCTCGGCTCCGTCGCCGACGCCGAAGCGCATCTTGAGGACTTGCTCTTCGCGCGGGGTGAGGGTGCGGAGGACTTTGCCGGTCTGCTCTTTGAGGTTCGACACGATGACGTGATCGATGGGGGAGATCACGCCGCGATCTTCGATGAAGTCGCCCAGATGCGAGTCTTCTTCTTCTCCGATCGGGGTCTCCAGCGAGATCGGCTCCTGCGCGATCTTCATGATCTTGCGGACCTTCGCCACCGGCATGTCCATCCGCTCGGCGATCTCCTCGGCCTGCGGCTCGCGTCCGAGCTCCTGCACGAGCGCGCGCGAGGTGCGCGTGAGCTTGTTGATCGTCTCGATCATGTGCACGGGGATGCGGATCGTGCGGGCCTGGTCGGCGATCGCGCGGGTGATGGCCTGGCGAATCCACCACGTCGCGTACGTGGAGAATTTGTAGCCGCGGCGGTATTCGAATTTCTCGACGGCCTTCATCAGGCCGATGTTGCCTTCCTGAATGAGGTCGAGGAACTGCAGTCCGCGGTTCGTGTACTTTTTCGCGATCGACACGACGAGGCGGAGGTTGGCGACGATCAGTTCCTGCTTGGCCTGATCCGCTTCTTCTTCGCCCTGACGAATCTCGCGAATGGTCTTCTTCAGTTCATCATGCGAGACGCCGTAGAACGTCTCCAGCTCGGCGAGCTTCTCCTGATATTTCTGCAAGCGGCGGCGGTAGAAGTCGCGGCGCGTCTTATCTTTCTCGCGCTTGAGCGCCTGCTCGTCCTTGCGGATCATCGACACCGCCTGGGCCAGCTCGTTGTCGATGTCTTTCAGCTTGTTGATCATCCGGTTGCGCGTGGCCGGAGTGAAGTCGACGCGGTGCAGTTCGTCGGCGAGCTCGAGCTCGAGCCGCTCGACGGTGCGCTGCGCGTTCTGCAGCGCGCGCTGCGAGAGCTTCTTCGCGTCGGCGAGCTTGGCGACGTTGTCCTTGATCCGCTTGTCGAGCTTCACGATCTTCTCGAAGATTCCGAGAATCTCGTGGATCTTGTTCACCGTCGCCGCGGGCATCTTCGGCTCGCCGTCGCCGTTGGTGGCCTCGACGGTGCCGTCGTCATCCGGCATCGCCAGATCGATCGTCTCCTTGATGACGCGCGTGTCTTTCTTCGCGGCTTCATAGATCTTCAGGATCTCGTCGCGAATGATCTTGTTCGCGGAGAGCGCCTTGAAGACCTTGCGCTCGCCCTTCTCGATGCGCTTGGCGATATCGACTTCGCCCTGGCGGTCGAGCAGCTTGACGGTTCCCATCTCGCGCAGATACATGCGGACGGGGTCGTTGGTCTTGTCGACGATTCCGCTGGAGGCGGCGATGATGTCCTGCTGGACTTCCTCGCGCTGGTCCATCTCTTTCTCTTCAATGGTCCCGTCGATGGTGACGATGCCTTTCGGCGTCGTCTGCAGCGGCTTTTCGGCGTCCTCGAGCACGTCGATGCCGAGGTCATTGAAGCGGATGTAAATCTCATCGAGCTCCTCGGGGAGAGAGGTGATCTCTTCCGGAAGGACCTCGTAGATCTCGTCGTAAAGCAGAAAGCCTTTTTCTTTCCCGATTGCGATGAGCTGCTTTACTTCCGCATATTTTTCTTCCACGCTCAAGTCGACAACCCCCTCGTCTTCAAAAGTGGATTCCGGTTCGAGACTCGAAGTGCGCAGGCGTGTCGTCATGTCGTTCGCTCCTCGCAATCAGGCAGCGGGTTGCGCTGTCAGCACTCTTCGGCCCCCCCGGACGAGGCCTTGGCTGGATGGTCAAAAGGGACTTGACAAGCCGGCCAAAGTATCGTCCATCGTGGACACAGGCGTAATCTTTTGGGGACGATAATTATTTCAGGCTGCTCAACATACGGGACAGCTCGGTCTTTTCGGTGACCAGCTGGTCAAGCCGGGCAAGGTCTCCATTCTTTTCAGCGTCGATGATCTCGCGTTGGATCTGCTGTTTCCGCCGATCGAGGTGGCTACGCTCCATGGGGAGGAGATTCTCGTCGAGGCGTTCGAGCGTGCGATCGTCAATGTCGTCGCGAAGGCTGAGCTCCGCAAGCAGTGCAACTTCTGCTTCACCCCTAAGTTGGGTCTCAAGTGCGTGAAAATCAATAGGTTCGTCGTTGACCAGATCATTTTTGATGATCGAAAACAGCGTTTTGCAGCTCGGATCCTCGAAGAACTCCTCTCGCAACCAGCCGGCCTGCTTCGGCGTCAGACGCCCCTGAATGGCCGCCGTCAACACGAACTTCTCCGCCGTGCTCTGCGGTGCGGAGAGCTGCCGCTCCTGATTCGGCGCCGTGCTCGCCTTGCCGCGCACGCGCGACCAGACCGTCTCGAACTCGAGGCGGAATGCATCGGCGATCCGCTGCGCGCCCTCGTTTCTGACGACCGGATCCGTGACGGCGGACAGGAGAGGTACGAAGCGCTCGACGCGTTCGGATTTCTCCCTCCCGGAGAGTTGCCCCGCATCGGACGCCCATTCGCGCAGTCCGAACTCGAAAATGTCGCTGGCGTTCGACAGCACTTCAAGGAACTTATCCGTTCCATGTTTCTGAATGAGCGAGTCGGGATCCTTTTCCCCTTGCAGGTCGAGCGCTTCCACGTGCAGTCCTGCCGATAACAACACCTGCGCCGCGCGAAGCGTTGCATTGCGTCCGGCATCGTCGCCGTCGTAGGCGATGACGACGCGTCGCGCGAAGCGGCGCAGGAGCGAGGCCTGACCGGCCGCCAGCGACGTGCCCATCGACGCGACGACGCCGGGGATACCGGCGTGATCGATGGCGATCGCATCGAAGTAGCCTTCGACGAGGATCGCGCGATCGTTGCGGCGCATCGCGTCTTTGCTGCGATGAAGGTTGTAGAGGAGGCGCGATTTGTTGAAGAGATCCGACTCGGGCGAGTTGAGATATTTCGGATCGCTGCCGTCGAGCGAGCGTCCGCCGAAGCCGACGAGCGCGCCAGTGTCGGAGTGAATCGGAATCATGAGCCGATTGCGGAAGCGATCGTAGTAGCCGGTCTTCTCCTTGCGCGCCATCACGAGGCCGACCGCTTCAAGCCGCTTCTCGCCGTGCTTCTGGCTGAGGCGGCGAAGGATGTAGTCCCACGATCCCGGCGCGTATCCGAAGCCGTATTTCTTGATGATGTCCGCCGGCACGCGCCGATTCTTGAGGTAATCGTCGGCATCGTTCGGCGTCCACTCCAGCGCCTGATGAAATGCCTCCGACGCGTCATCCATCAACTCCAGCAGATCGTCCTTGTCGTTCTCGCGCTGCGTGCGCTTCTTCTTCGGCAGCTCGATGCCGTAGCGCGACGCCACGTGCTCGACGGCCTCGGGGAACGTGAACCGCTCCGTCAACGTGAGGAACTTGAAGACGTCGCCGCCGGTGCCGCAGCCGAAGCAGTAGAAGAGTCCCTTGTCGCGATCGACATGAAACGACGGCGTCTTCTCGCGATGAAAAGGACAAAGCCCTTTGTACGACTTACCGGCGAGCTTCAGAGGCGTGACTTGATTGACGAAGTCGACGATGTCGGCGGAGCTTCGCACCTGGCTGATGACGCTGTCGTTGAGGTCTACGAATGCCATAGGTTTCGCGGTTACGCGGTTACGCGGTTGCGCGGCGGTGCTGCGTGACCGCGCGACCGCGAAACTGCGAAACCCTACGTGTCCAACACCGCCACCGTAGCACCATCCCCACCTTCGTTTTCCGCGCCGGGTCTCCAAGAACGCACGGCCGGATGTTTTCGCAGGTGCTCGCGGATCGCTTTGCGCAGGGTGCCGGTGCCGAAGCCGTGGATGATGCGCACGGCTTGTTTGCCTTCGAGCAGCGCGCGGTCGAGGAATTTGTCGGATTCGTCGAGCGCGTCGTCCACGCGTTGACCGATCAGGTTCAGCTCCGCGGCGATGACGACTGTGTCGTCGCTTCGCTGCATCGCACGCGTGCGCGTTGGTGCGGCGGGTTTGGCGCTCGCCTTCGTGATCAGGTCGCGCACGTCGACCGTCATCTTTCTTCCGCTCACGAGCAGAACGGCTTTGCCTCCGTCGATCGAGATCACATCGCCGGTCACTTTGAACTTGCGATGTTCCGCGCGGTCGCCGACATGCACTTCGCGCTGTTCCTCGGGGATGAACTCGAGCGCTTTGTCGATCGACTTCGTCACGCTCTTCACCACCTCAGGCGCGTTGACATTCGAAGGCCGCGACTCGCGCAGCGACTTGATCTCGCTCGCCAGCGTGCGCGTGACGTCGTCACGCAGACGGTCCAGCTCCTCGCGGTACTTCACGGCGAGGGAGGCGCGCTCTTTTTCCAGCTGCGCGAGTTTGTCGGCGAGAGACGCGCGCTCGCTTTCGAGCTGCTGCTGCGACGATGCGAGCGCGTCCTGCTGCGCGACGATCTCGGACATCTTCTTTTGCAGCGTCGCGAGCAGTGAGTCGGTTTCGCCGTAACGTTCGCCGAGGCGCTCGCGTGCGCCTTCGATGATGGACGAGGGGAGGCCGATCATCTTCGCGATCTCGATGGCGCGGCTGCGTCCGGGGATGCCGGTGATCATGCGATACGTCGGCTGTCCGGTCGCGGAGTCGAACTCCATCGACGCGTTGACGATGCGCGTGTCGTTGACCGCGAAGCTCTTGAGCGCGGAGAGGTGCGTCGTGACGATGACGAGCGCGCCGGTCTCGAGCAGATGCTCGATGATGCTCGCCGCAAGCGCGGCGCCTTCTTCGGGATCGGTGCCCGATCCCAATTCGTCGAGCAGCACGAGCGAGCGCTTCGTGGCGCGGCCGAGGATGCGCTTGAGGCGGACGAGATACGCCGAGAACGTCGAGAGATGTTCGAGGACGCTCTGGTCATCGCCGATGAGAACGTGCAGCGCGTCGACGCACGGCAGCACCGTGCCGTCGGCGGCGGGAACGGGGAGGCCGCTCATGCCCATCGCGACGAGCAGTCCCGCCGTTTTCAGCGCGACGGTTTTTCCGCCGGCGTTGGGACCGCTGACGACGAGCGCGGGGGAGTCCGCATTGAGATCGATCGTGAGCGGAATGACGCTGCGATCCGATTCTTCTTCGCCGAACGCCTCGCGTCTCGCCTCCGCGAGCCGCTCGTCGAGCAGTGGATGACGTCCGTCGATGATGTGCAGCGCGCGGTCGGCGCTGAATGCCGGACGCGAACCGTGGGTCGTGTCGTGAAAGACCGCGCACGCCTGCAGCGCATCGAGCTCGCCGGAGACGCGCACCGCGTCGAGGATCGCTTCGCTCGCATCGAACAGCGTCTGCGCGATGTACTTCGTGATGCGCGCGATCTCTTCGCGCTCCTGGATCAGGAGATCGGCGAGGTCGTTGTTCAACTCGATCGCCGCCATCGGCTCGATGAAGAACGACGCGCCCGATCCCGATCGCTCGTGCAGGATGCCGGGCACGGCGTTGCGATGATCGCTGCGCACGGGGACGCAGTAGCGATCGCCGCGCATGACGATGAGCGGCTCCTGAATCGCGTCGATGCTGCGATTCATCACGTCATTCAATGTCCGTTGAATCGCCGCGCGCTTCGCGTGCACCTTCGAACGGATCGCGCGCAATTCGACCGACGCGTCTTCGCGCAGCTTACCGTCGCGCGTGAAGTACTTGTTGGTCTTGGCGATGACTTCGCCGAGGTCGGGGATTTCGGTCGCGAGGGTCGAGAGGCGAGGGAAGCCGCTGGTGCGGACAAGCGCCTCGCGCATGGCCTGCGTTGCGCGTACGGCGCGTACTGCATGCCACGATTCATCGAGCTCGAGCACGCTCTCGCGTTGAAAGAGCGGCGCGAGCTCCGTGAGTCCCGCCAGCGGCAGCAGCCCCTCGGTGTGCACGTACCGCACGATCTCGCTGAGATCGGCCTGCGCGTTTTCACACGCGGCGATCGTGGAGTGCGGACGGCGCCGCGCGACCGCACTTTTTCCCGGCGCGCTCTTCGCTTCCATGGCGATGAGCGTGAGGACGCGATCAAACTCGAGGGTGCTTAGCGAATCCATGTTGTTCCGTCATCCTGAGCCGCGAAGACGGCGAAGGATCTCTCAATGCGAACGATTGCGTATTCTGAGATCCTTCGCCGTCTTCGCGGCTCAGGATGACGGGATAAAACAAAAACGCCCGCGATCCATTCGCGGGCGTTCACTTGCTGGAGTCTTGGAACGATCAATAACCGGTACGCCGTTCTTCCGCAAGCTTGCGCAGCACCTTCTTCCGGGCTGCGATGGCTTTGCGTTTACGCTTCGTGCTCGGCTTCTCGTAGTGTTGGCGCTTCTTCAGCTCGGAGAGAATCCCCGACTTCTCACATTTCCGCTTGAAGCGGCGAAGCGCATTCTCGAAAGTCTCATCTTCTTTGACGTGTACGAGAGGCATCCCCGAAATCTCCCCCCCTTCGGCTTGAGCTGTGGGCGCGTGTAGCGCTGCTATTCTACGGTCCGCCAAACGAATCAGTCAACCTGTGGACTTTCTCGTCTGCCGGGCCGACACGCTTCAACCGCCGCTCGCGCCCGCCGATTCCGCAAACGGCCCGACTTGTTGTAAGTTGCACAGCCGCAAAGGAATCTGGTTCATGCGCAAATCGACAATAACTCTTCTGGCCCTCCTCGCCGCCGCCTGTGCGACCGCTCCCTCAACAAAACCCTCACAGCGAATCCCGCCTCCGCCTCAGACAGAAGTGCGGCCGAGGGCGGAGACTCTCCATGAGGTAGACATCACCGATCCCTATGCCTGGCTCGAGAACCAGACGGCGCCGGAAGTCCGCGACTGGATCGCGAAGCAGAACGCCTACACCGACCAGCTTCTCGGCACGCGTCCGGAGATCAAGCAGTTCGTGCCGCGGCTCACGGCGCTGATGAGCACGGACCAGTTCGACTTTCCGACGTATCGCAACGGACGCTACTTCTACAAACGCCGCGCGGCGGGACAGGACCTCTATTCGATTTATGTCCGCGACAGCGTGAACGGTCCGGACCAGCTGCTCATCGATCCGGCACCGATGAGCACGAGCCACACGATCAGCGTCGACATCGCCGACGTCTCGAACGACGGATCGCTCCTCGCGTACAGCGTGCGGCAGGGAGGAGCGGACGAGTTCGAAGTCCGATTCTTCGACGTCAAGCAAAAGAAAACGATCGGGCAGCCGCTGCCGGAAGCGCGCTATCAAAGCGTCAACTTCCTCACGCTCGACAAGGCCGGCCTCTTCTTCACGCGCATGACGCGCGACGGCATGCGCCTGTTCTACCGCGACGTCGCGGGCGGCGGCGAGACGATGTTGTTCGGCGACAAGCTCACCGCGGACAAGATCCTCTTCAGCAGTCTCTCGCCCGACGGCCGCTATCTATTGATCCACATCTTTCACGGATCGGCGCCGAAGAAGACGGAGATCTACGTCGAAGACCTCAGCGACGCCGATCCGGTGGCGACGGTGGTCAACGATCTCGACGCGCGCTCGGTCGCGTTTCTGGCCGGCAAGAAACTCGTGATCCAGACGAACTGGAACGCGCCGAACGAGCGGATCATGATCACCGACATCGAGCACCCGCAGCGCACGAACTGGCGCGAGCTCGTTCCCGAAAACAAGAACGCCGCGATCCAGGGAACGACCGTCGCCGGCGGACGCGTGTACGTGCGCTACCTCGAGAACGTGCAGCCGCGCATCACCGGCTACGACCTCGACGGACATGAGCAGGACACGATTCGCTTCGACACGTACGGAAATCTCGAAGACATGCAGGGGAGCTTCGAGGAGCCGGTCGCGTTCCTGCGATTCAGCTCGATCCACGTTCCGCCGACGGTCTATCAGTACGACGTCGCCAAAGGCGAGCGCACGATGTTCGCGCAACAGAACGCGCCGGTGAATGCCAACGACTTCGTCGTCGAACAGGTCTTCTATCCGTCGAAGGACGGCACGCGCGTCCCGATGTTCATGCTCTACAAGAAAGGCCTGCAGAAAAACGGCACCAACCCCACCTACCTCGGCGGATACGGCGGCTTTTTGCAAAGCCAGCTGCCGACGTTCTCGCCGCGCGCGGTCGTGTTCGCGGAGAAGGGCGGCATCTACGCGGTGGCGAATCTGCGCGGCGGCGGCGAGTACGGCGAGGCGTGGCATCGCGCCGGAATGCTCGACAAGAAACAGAACACGTTCGACGACTTCGCGGCCGCGGCCGAGTACCTGATCCGCGAGCGCTACACATCATCCGAACATCTCGCCGTCGCAGGCGGCAGCAACGGCGGACTGCTCGTCGCGGCGTTCGCGACGCAGCATCCCGACCTCGCGAGCGCCGTCATCTGCCGCTTTCCGCTCATCGACATGCTGCGCTATCACAAGTACCTCGTCGGCAGTTTCTGGGTCCCCGAATACGGCAACCCCGACAACGAGGCAGACTTCAAGTGGATCTATCCCTACTCGCCGTATCAGCACGTGACGAAGGGGACGAAGTATCCGGCGATGCTCTTCATCAGCGGCGACTCCGACACGCGCGTCGCACCGCTGCACGCGCGCAAGATGACGGCGATGATGCAAGCCGCGAACGCGTCCGACAATCCGATCATGCTCCGCTACCACGTCTCGTCCGGACACTCCGGCGGCGAGCCGTTGCACGAGCAGGTACACAACCAGGCGGAGGAGTTGGCGTTTTTGTGGTGGCGGCTGAAGTAGGCTCAGAGGCTCAGAGGCTCATGGGCTCAGAGGCTCATGGGCTCATAGGAGATCGTTCCACTATGAGCCTGTGCGCCTATGAGCCCCTGCGCCTACGCTAGTAAATGCTCCACCCTCGCGATGATCGCCTCGATCGCGACCTGATTCTCACCCCCCTCGGGGATGATGAGATCGGCGTAGCGTTTCGACGGCTCGACGAACTCTTCGTGCATCGGACGCACGGTCGTCTCGTATTGCGTGATCACGGAGTCGACGCTGCGTCCGCGCTCGTTGATGTCGCGCTTCAGGCGCCGAACGAAGCGAATGTCGGCGGGCGTGTCGACGAACAACTTGATGTCGATCCGCTTGCGCAGCTCCGACTCGGCGAGGACGAGGATTCCTTCGACGATGACGACCTTGCGCGGCTCGACGCGCGTCGTCTCCGGTCTGCGCGCATGGGTCGTGAAGTCGTACAGCGGCACTTCGATCGACGAGCCTTTCGACAGCACGTCGAGATGACGCACGAGCAGCTCCGTCTCCAGCGAGTCGGGGTGATCGAAGTTGATGCCGTGGCGCTCTTCGGGCGAGAGGCCGTCGAAGTTGCGGTAGTAGGAGTCGTGCGAGATCCACTCGATGCGGTCTTTGCCGACGCGGTCGTAGATCGAGCGCGCGACCGTCGTCTTCCCCGATCCCGTTCCGCCGGCGATGCCGATGACGATCGGGACTTTCAGGATTGCTCCTCGAGCTCGGCCTCGGTCAGAAAATCCGACGGATCATCCGCGCCGCACGTGTTGCACACGACCTGCGCGAGCTTTCCCTTCACGTACTCGAACTGATACGTCGGCGTGTCGCACTGAAGACAGATCAAGTATTCGGGTTCGTCGCTCATCGGCGGGAAAGGATAGCTGATTACGGGTTGCTCGGTTGCGCGGTCACGCGGTTGAATGCCGCGCAACTGCGCGACCGAGCAACTGCGCAACCGTTTCATCTGGTGGCCACCCGCGGCTGCACGAACCTGCCCGTGTGCTCGTTGTCGATCACCGATCCATAAACATAGGTCTCGCGCGACGCGCTCTCGATCACGACCGTGAAGTCGTCACCCTGCGAGATCGTCGGAAAGAGCGACTGGATCGATCGATGGACGAGGGACGTCGGCGGGACGGTGATGTACGAGATCGCGAGGTTGCGTCCGGGGATGCGTTGCAGCGCGAGCAGAAACTCGGCGGGCGTTTCGCCGAAGTTCACGAGGCCGATGTTGGTGCGGTAGTTGTCGGTGAAGGAGAGGTTGTCGAGCGCGCGCAGCGGGTAGTAGGCGAGGCCGCTGTAGACGGCGATCGGCTCGGGCTTCGTCATCTCGCCGTTGTGGATGCCGAACACGGTGGCGCGGACGGTGAGCGCGCGGCGCGAGTCGCTGGTGACGCGCAGCGGCGAGAGCGCGAACGGGACCGTGGGGAACGTCGCCATGATGTCGGGGAAGGTTTTCGACTCGCCGGGCCCGAGGTCGAAGAAGGCGACCGGATTTTCGGGAGCGGTGACGAGATCCATCGCGACGTTGACGGGACTGCCGGTGTCGTTCACGACTTCGATGGTCGTCTTCCAGAGCACGCCGGGTCCCATCATCGTTCCGACCACCGGCACGATCACCGTCGATACAGCTTCCTGTGCGCCGGCGCTGACGGCAAACGACAGGACTGCGAGGAGCAGGCGAAACCTCATTCGACAGATACGACGGTTTTAATTATCAGGGAGTTTCAGACGAAATGCGGACGCAGCACGCGCGTGCCGACGACCAGCACTTTCTGCAGCGGCGTCAGCGAGAGGCGTTTGCGGATGGCAATGAACGGATCCTTCTTCAATTTCGCGAGCACCGTTGCGTAAACGCCGCCCATGAGCAGGGTCGGAAACCGCGCATCGAACGCGAGCTCGCGCAGCAGCGGCTCCGCATCGCGGAAGTACTGCTCGGCGCGATCAAGTTGAAACTCGATGAGCTGCCGCATCGACACGTTCTCGACGCGAGCGAAGACGTCCTGTTCCGCGACGCCGAACCGGCGCAGTTCTTCGAGCGGAACGTAGATGCGATCGCGCGCGAGATCGTCGCCGATGTCGCGCGTAACGTTCGTCAGCTGCAGCGCGGTCGCGAGACTGCGTCCATGCGCCGGCGCAGCGTCGGAGCGATAGCCGAAGATCGACAGCGAGATGTCGGAGATGGACGTCGCGACGAGATCGCAGTAGTGCAGCAGCTCGTCGAACGTTTCGTAGCGCGACTTCACGAGGTCCTGGCGACAGCCGTCCATCAGCGCGATGAATGCGGACTTCGGGATGTCGAAGTGTTGGAGCGCGTCGGCGAGGGCGATGGTGATGGGGTGGGTGGCTGACGCGTCGTACGCGCGATCGAGCTCGCGCTGCCATTCATCAAGAACCTGTGGAGCGGCGGCCGCTTCGGCCGCCGAATTCTCGCGAGGGCCGACGGCCGAAGCGGCCGCCGCTCCACTGTCGTCATCGACGATATCGTCGGCCACACGGCAAAACGCATACGCCGCGTACACCGCGCGCCGTTTCACTTTCGGCAGAAAACGAAAGCCCACCGAAAAGTTCGCGCCGTGTTTGTGCGCGATCGCGCGGCAGTAGGCGTAGGCCTCGTCGATCTTCATTGCACCTCCGGAGTGGTGCGGGCCTCCGGCCCGCCTTCCGAAAGCGCGCCGGAGGCGCGCACCACTCCAGGCACCGGTCCCAGCGGCGGCACTTTCATTTCCGTGTCGCGTGCGCGGCACCAATGCTCGCCCGGCTTGTGCTGGCAGCGGCCGCGGTGGTGCCACACGCGGCGCACGAGCGGCGCGAGCAGCGCCTTCCACCAGCGGCGCTGATGCCATCCATTGAGATATCCGCGGAAGTCTTTCGCGTTCGCGGCCTGCCGCACGAACATCGAGAGTCCGGTGTTGCCGCCGGCCTCGTACAGAAATCGATTGACGAGACTCGTCTCCTGCTTCGCTCCGAGCTCGCGCGTCCAGAGCTCATCGAAGTCGCGCGACTCGAGAATGCTGCGCGCGGCGAGCCAGCCGCTGGTGAGCGCGTAGCGGATGCCGAGGCCGAAGAGATAGTCCTGAAACCCTGCGGCCTCGCCGACGTAGCGCGTGTCGCCCTTTGTGGCGTGGTTCTTCAGATGAAAGTTCATGTACGAGTAGCCGGTGCGCGTCTCGGCGGGAATCACGAACGGATGCACGCGCTGCGCGGCGGCGAGCGAGTGATCGAAGTACTCGTCGATCTTCTTGAAGTCGGCGACGATCGCGCAGCCGAACGTGGCGATGCCGTCGAGGATGAAGAGATACGAGTAGCCGCCCGGCGACAGGTGATGATTGAAGAAGACGTCGATGCGCTCCGGTTCGTCGTCACTTTTTGCAGGGCGCCACGTCATCTCGCGCGCGAGTCCGTCGGGTGACGCCGGACCGGTGGCGATGATGTCCGCGTCCTGCAGCCGGCTGTTGAAGATCACGTTCACGCCCGCGGCTTTCGCCTGCGCGAGGAGACCGCGATCGAGCGTGTTGTCTTCGGCGCCGCGCCGGATGAACCAGCCGTACGGCTCGTTGCTGCGGACCGTCCGCTTGCGATCGCGCGCGTCGTAAAACGTCGACCAGTCCGCGGGACGAAAGTAGAAGTTCGTGTCGATGCCGATGCGCTTCAGAAAGTCCGGCACCGGCTCGCGCTCGGATGCCGACTCGATGATTTGCAGGTCGCCGATGAAGCGCGTCCCGACGTCCGCTTTCGCCTCGTGCACCTCGACCGCGCGGCCTGCGCGCGCGAGCACGATCGCGGCGGCAAGGCCGGATGGTCCCGCGCCTGCAATACGGATGGGTTGAGGTTCGGACATGTCAGTGCGCGGTTGCGCAGTCGCGCGGTTACGCGGTGCCGCGCAACCGAGTGACCGCGTAACTGCGTGACCGTGTATCTTAACGCGCCGTGTCTGACGTTCACTCCGCAACCGCTCCCAAGCCGCGCGCACGCTTCGGCGGCTACGCCGCGCTCGTCGCGGCCGGGATCCTTTTGAGCCGCATCGCCGGCCTCATTCGCACGCGCGTGATGGCGCACTACCTCGGCAACTCCCGCGCCGCCGACGCGTTCGCCGCCGCGCTCAAAGTCCCGAATTTTCTGCAGAATCTCTTCGGCGAGGGCGTGCTCTCCGCGTCGTTCATTCCCGTCTACGCGCGGACGCTCGCGCGCGGCGAAGAAGAACTGGCCGGGCGCGTCGCCGGCGTGATCGCCACGATCATCACGTTCGCCACGTCGATCTTCGTCCTTCTCGGCGTTCTGCTCACGCCGTGGCTGATCGATCTCATCGCGCCGGGATTCCAAGGCGAGGTGCGGCTCCTCACGATCAGGCTCGTGCGCATCCTCTTTCCCGGCACCGGGATCCTCGTCCTCTCCGCCTGGTGCCTCGGCATCCTGAACAGTCACAAGAAATTCTTCATCTCCTACGTCGCGCCCGTGCTTTGGAACGCGGCCATGGTCGCGACGCTGGTGATTTTCGGAACGCGCCTGCACGAATTTGATCTCGTCATCGCGCTGGCCTGGGGCACGGTCGTCGGCTGCGCACTGCAACTCGGCGTTCAGCTGCCGTTCGTGTTGCGATCGGCCAAGCACCTGAAATTCGGGTTCTCGATCTTCGACGAGATCCGCGACGTGTTTCGATCGTTCGCGCCGATCGTCGTCGGCCGCGGCGTCGTGCAGCTCAGCGCATACATCGATCAAATCATCGCGACGCTGTTGCCGTCCGGCGCCGTCATCTGCCTGACGTACGCGCAGACGATCTATCTGATGCCGATCTCACTCTTCGGCATGTCCGTCGCCGCGGCCGAGCTGCCGCAGATGGCGGGCGAGGTGGGGGAGGAAGAGAGCGTGAAGGCCGCGCTGCGCGGGCGGCTCGCACGCGGACTGCGACAAATCTCCTTCTTCGTCGTGCCGACGGTCGTCGCGTTCGTCGCGATCGGCGATCTCCTCATCGGCGCGATTCTGCAGACCGGCAAATTCACGCCGGAAGTCACGCGCTACGTCTGGTACATCCTCGCCGGCTCGACCGTCGGTCTCCTCGCCGCGACCCTCGGCCGTCTGTACTCGTCGGCGTTCTACGCGCTGCGCGACACGCGTACGCCGCTGAAGTTCGCAACCGTGCGCGTGATCCTTACCGGCGGGCTCGGATATCTCTTCGCGTTTCCGCTGCGCTTCGTCATCGTCGACCTCATCGAGCTGCTGCACATGCCGATTCCGAAAGTCCAGGGCGGAACTGTTGCTCTGGGTGCCGTCGGCCTCACCGCATCCGCCGGCGTCGCCGGCTGGGTCGAGTTCCTCCTGCTGCGCCGCGCGATGCAAAAGCGCATCGGCCGCATCGAGGCGGCGGGCACGTTCGAGTTGAGACTCTGGATCGCCGCCATCGCCGCCGGCGCGATCAGCGTCGCCGCCGATCGACTCGCACTGCGTCATTTGCTGCGCCACGTGCCGCTTCACACGATCGCCGGCGCGATCGCCGCGAGCAGCATCTTCGGAGTGACGTACTTTGTCGTCGCGGCGCTGCTCGGAGTCGGCGAAGTGCGCTCGTTCCTTGCGCGCTTCCGGCGGCGCTAGTTCCTTTGGACTGCGGCAGCATCGCTGCCGCTTTTGTATAGTCGTATAGCAAAGCGGCGGCGCAGCCACCGCAGTCCATATCCATGTCAGAGCTTTGTAAGGAAAGGCCGCGCGCCGTTTCGCCGCTGCGCGGCGCTGCTACGCTCGCGTTGCAATGAAGGTGATCGGCGGCTTGCTCTCCGCGGCGCTCGTGCTCGCGGCGGTGATGACGTGGCGCACGATCATCGCGGAGCGCGAGCGGCGGCTCGTGGCCGAGCGCGCGATCAAGGCGTACGCGGCGATGATCGCCGAGGAGCTCGTGCGGCGGACGCTGTTCGAGTACGAATACTTCGGGTTCGCGCCGGTGCGGCAGGAGATCGTCGACGGCGTCGATCGCACGGGACGCGTGCCTTCGGTCGACGACGTGCGCGCCACGCCGTTCGTGCGCAACCGCGAGGCAGGGAGCATTCCGGAGCGCATCTTCCTCGCGGACTTCAACACGCGCACGGTCGAGCCGCCGCTGCCGCCGGAGCTGCAGCAGTGGGTGTTGCAGCATCTCGAGCGCATCGCGCGCTCGCGCCCGCGGATCGGAAGCGATCAGGTCATCACGCTGCCATTCGCGGACGGCGAGCACTTCCTCGTTTACGCGTCGGCGTTTCTCGATGAGCGCAGGATCCCGGCGTTCTTGGTGCGCAACGACGGGTTGCGCGAGCTCGCCGGCCGCGCGCTGGAACGCCGCTCGCCGTTTCCCGCGATCTTCGAACAGAGGCTGACGCAGCGCGATCTTTTCTTTTCGATCTCGCGCGCCGGCCGCGTGCTCTTCGCGACGCCGGGGCGATTCGACCCGACTCGCGGAAAGCGGATGATGATGCCGTCGGCGATCGCGACGACGCTGCGCGGCGCGACGATCGAGTGCTCGCTCTCGCCGCGCGCTGTCGCGACGGTTGTCCCCGGCGGCATTCCGTCGTCGCATCCGGCCGCGTCGATCGCGATGTTGATCGCAACGGCCGGCGTGTTCGGCGCGCTGCTCATCGTCGTGCGCCGCGCGCGGCAGCTCGATCGCGTGCGATCCGACTTCGTCGCCGGAATCTCGCACGAGCTGCGCACGCCGCTGACGCAGATCCGGATGTTCGCGGAGACGCTGTCGCTGAGCAGGCTGCGTTCCGAATCGGATCGGCAGCGCGCGCTGGAGATCATCCGCCGCGAAACGGCGCGGCTCGCGAATCTCGTCGAGAACCTGCTCGCGTTTTCGCAGGGCGAGCGCGGCGAGTTGCGCGTCGTGCGCATCGAGCACGACCTCTGCGCGCTAGTCGGCGACGCGGTGAATTCGTTTTCGGCACTCGCGGCCGCGAAGCAGAACACGCTGCAGTTGTGCGCACGCGAGCCGTGTGTCGCGCCGGTCGATGAGGATGCGCTGAAGCAAATCGTCCTCAATCTGCTCGACAACGCGGTGCGTTACGGCCGGCGCGGACAGACGGTGGTGATCGAAGTCGCGCCGGCGGATTCGTTCGTGCGCATCGCGGTGGACGACGAAGGAGCGGGGATTCCGGCCGAGGAGCGCGATCGCGTGTGGATCAAGTTCTATCGCATGGATCGCGATCGCGAGACGCATCACACCGGGAGCGGGATCGGGCTGGCGGTGGTGCAGGACATCGTCGAGAAACATGGCGGACGTTACTTCGTGGAAGACGGACGCCGCGGCGGCGCGCGGTTCGTGGTGGAGCTGCCGACATGACTCGCAAAATTCTGGTTGTCGAAGACAACGAGGAGCTCGCGTTCGGACTGCGCACGAATCTCGAGATCGAAGGATACGAGGTGGAAGTCGCGACGGACGGCGATGCGGGATTCGAAGCGGCGAAACGATTCGCGCCCGAGCTGATCGTGCTCGATCTCGTGTTGCCGAAGAGCGACGGATTTCGCGTCCTTCGCGCGGTGCGCGAAGCGGGCCTGCGCATGCCGGTGCTGATTCTGACCGCGAGGGGAGAAGAGGCGGACAAAGTGCGCGGACTGAAGCTCGGCGCCGACGACTACGTGACGAAGCCGTTCGGCATTCTCGAGTTTCTGGCGCGCGTTGAAGCGCTGATCCGCAGAGCGGCCGCGCCTCCGCCGCGGCCGATCGATCATTTCGGCGACGTCACGGTGAATCGCGAGGCGCGCACCGTGACGCGCGGCGGGAAAATCGTCGCCGTGACGCCGAAAGAGCTCGACCTGCTCATTGCCCTCCTCGACCGCGGCGAGCGTGCGGTCTCGCGATTCGAATTGATGCGCGACGTCTGGGGATACTCCGATTCCGTCATTACGCGTACGGTCGACAGTCACGTTGCGGAATTGCGGCGCAAGCTCGAAGACGACCCCCGCACGCCGCGGCACATCCTCACGGTGCAGCGATTCGGCTACCGACTCGTCCTCACGCCGGAGACCTCGTCATCCTGAGCCGCGTAGACGGCGAAGGATCTCAATTACAGGCATTCGCATTTTAAGATCCTTCGTCGCGCTTCGCCGACTCAGGATGACGGGATTTCGTCACGACCTCTCAGGATGAGTGTGATTTCTTACAACTCCATGACTTTCCTCTGACACCGGTCCGACCTGTTGTACGTGCGCACGGATTATCGTCGATCCATGTTCCGCTCTTTCCTCATTGCGCTCGTCATGACTACACGGTTGTGCGCGCTCGACATCCTCGTCTCCGGCCGCTTCAGCAACAGCATCGTTCGTTATGACGGCAATACCGGCGCGTTCAAGAGCGTATTTGCGTCCGGCGGCGAATTACAGAACCCGAATGGACTCGCATTCGGACCGGACGGGCGGCTGTACGCGGGACTGGGCGACACCGGAGTCGTTCTGCGCTACGACGGGAAAACCGGCGCACTCATCGATCGCTTCATCGACACGACTGCATTTGCCGGTGCGAGGGACATTGTCTTCGGACCGGACGGCGATCTGTATGTCGCCGCAGGCTCGATCGATAAGATTTTGCGCTTCGACGGCAAAACTGGCGCGTTGAAGGGCGTGGCGGCGGAGGGCGACACGCTCGTCGGGCCGGTCGGACTCGATATTCGCAGCGACGGCTTGATGGCCGTCGGCGGCGCGATCAGCAATGCCGTCTATTTCTTTCGCGACGGACAATTCGTCCGCCGCTGTTCCAATCGCACGCTGCACGGCACGATTACGGGTGTACTGTTCGGCGACGACGGATTTGTGTACGCGGCGACCGCGCAGCGCAACAGCGTCGTCCGCGTGAATCCCGAAACGTGCGCCGAAACGGTATTTGCGCAGGGATCGGGTCTCGACGTCGCGATTTACATGGCCTGGGCTCCGGATGGAAATCTGCTCGTCGGCTCGTTCAATGGCGACAGTGTCGTGAAATTCAATCGTGCGAGCGGCGCGGCGATGGGAACGTTCGTCGCGCCACGGCTGGACGTTCTCGACGGCGTGCACGACATCGTCATCGACCGCAGCCCCAACATCCGCCGGCGTGCCGTGCGTTCGAGCGCCGGATTGTAGAACCATCCCTACAATCCTTCGACCAGCGCTTCCAGCCTGTCGCGATAATTGGGACTGAGGCGCAGCCTCGTGCCGTCCTGCAATACGACGATGTGCTCGCGCGCGAACGACGGATGCATTTCTGTAATCCGATCGACATTGACGATCGTCGAGCGGTGAATGCGCACGAAGCGCGACGGATCGAGGCGCTGTTCGAGCGCGACCATCGATCCGCGGAAGAGATGCGAGCCGTGTCCGATGTGTAATCGCACGTAATTCGCGGCCGCTTCAATCCAATCGACCTGGTCCAGCCGCACGAATTGAATGCGCCCCGCGGTTTTGACTGCGACGCGCATCAATTTCGGATCGGGCGTGCTATTGGGTGGTGCAGAAGATCGCGCAAACAGTTTGCGCACCCGAGTGAGCATGCGCGCGAACCGCTGCGCGTCGAATGGCTTCAGCAAATAGTCCGTCGCCTCGGCGTCAAACGCCCGCACTGCATACGACTCGAACGCCGTCACGAACACCACATACGGCCGAAGCGACGACGTCGAGCGCATTCTTTCAATGACATCAAAACCCGACAGCGCCGGCATTTCGACGTCAATGAATACGAGCTCCGGCCGCGACGTCGTCAGCTCGCGCAGAAATGCCGTCCCGTTGCGATATTCACCGACCAGCTCCACATCCGTTTCGCGCTTCAGAAAATCGCGCAGTCGTTCGCGGGCGAGAGGCTCATCATCGAGGATCGCGGTGCGCATGGATCGAAGCTCCAGACGTCTTGAACTATGGTGTTTCCATCCTGCCGCGAAAATGCCTAATAACGTGTTTCCAAACAGCAACGCTTTGCGTTGGTGTGCGTATACACGGCTGCGGCTCGCGCGAAAGTTTTTCAGCGGACCCGCAATGCGCTTTTTCGCGTGGGAACGCGGACGAGAGGAATGACGACAGTCACGATCATTCCGCCCAGAGAATTCTTCTCCAGCTGAATGCTCGCTTCCGGTCCATAGAGCGTCGACATCCGCGCGCGCATATTGCTGATGCCGACCCCGTCCGACGGAACCTCGGGGTGGGACACAGGCTGGCCCGCGGTGTCCGACACCCGGATCAATACGGACGCATGGTCCTCGCTGATCTCGACGCGGATCGCGCCGCCGTCGTCGGAGTGCGAGATTCCGTGCTTCACGCTGTTCTCGATCAGCGGCTGCAGCAGAAACGGCGGGACGAGCACGTCCTGATGCTGCAGCTGCACGATCCATTCGACGGAGAGGCGATCCGAAAAGCGGATTTCCTGGATCTCCACATACCGCCGCGCAAATTCCAGCTCTTCGCTGATCGGCACCTCGTGCCGCTCCGCGCTCGCGAACGACATCCGCAACAGATCGCTGAGCAGCGTGATCATCCGGTCCGCGCGGTCGGGCGCGCGATGCAACAGCGTGGTGATCGAATGCAGCGTGTTGAACAGAAAATGCGGCTGCAACTGCGACTGCAGCATCCGCATTTGCGCCTGTGCGAGTTGCGACTCCAGCGTCGCGGTGCGCGTCGCTCGCCAAGTCGCCAATTCGTGCGCGCGCAACGCGTAGACGACGCCGAACACGATGACCGCGTCGAGGAGCGCGCGATGGAAGCGCGTGTACGCGATGTGGTCGAGGCCCAGACCGTCAGGCTGGTCGCGCAGCAGGACGGAGAGCGCGTAATCGGCGCCGGTGCTCAGGCAGGCGACGACGATCGCGGTCGGCGCGAAGACGCCGATGACCGTGCGCGGCGAGAGCGGAATCGGGAAGAAGCGCGGGAACTGAAAGATGCACTGCGTAATGACGGCCCACAACAAGCCCTTGAGCGACTGATGCACGAGGACGCGGACGCAATTGGCGGCGGCCATGCCGAGGAACAGGTGGGCGGCGCATTCCTGCGCGGTGAAGTAGACGGCGATCAATAAAAACGCGATCACCAACTGCAAAAAGGGCGGCGCCTTGAATTCCTGCGACAACACTCCACGCTACAGCGTTCTCGCGACGCGGGGATCGGTGCAGGGACGAAAGCTACATTTGCAGGGACGAAAGACCGGGATGTCACCATTCTTGCTACCATCCGCCGCGTGACGGCTGTCGCTGACGTCGATCCGCTGCTCGAAGTCCGCAAGCTGCGCACTTCGTTCTTTACGTCGGACGGGGTGGTGCACGCGGTCGACAATGTCTCGTTCAGCGTGCGGCGCGGCGAAGCGGTCGCGCTCGTCGGCGAGTCGGGATGCGGCAAGAGCGTCACGGCGATGTCGATCATGCGGCTCGTCGCCGTCCCGGGAAAAATCACGGCCGGTGAGGTCCGCTTCAAGGGCCGCGATCTCGTGCCGCTCCCCGAAAAACAAATGCGCGCGGTGCGCGGCAACGACATCGCGATGGTGTTTCAGGAGCCGATGACCTCGCTGAACCCGGTGTTCAAGATCGGCGCGCAGGTCGCCGAGGCGATCCGCATTCATCGGAAGGTGTCGAAGAAAGAGGCGTGGAAACTGGCGGGGGAGATGCTCGACCTCGTCTCGATTCCCGATCCGGTCAAGCGACTCGACGACTATCCGCATCAACTCTCCGGCGGCATGCGGCAGCGCGTGATGATCGCGATGGCGCTTTCCTGCGATCCGGAGCTGCTGATCGCCGACGAGCCGACGACCGCGCTCGACGTCACGATCCAGGCGCAGATCATGGAGCTGCTGGCGTCGCTGCAGAAGCGGCTCGGCCTGGCCGTGCTCCTCATCACGCACGACCTCGGCGTGGTCGCCGAGTTCTGCGAGCGCGTCATCGTCATGTACACCGGCCGCGTCGTCGAAGAAGCGCCGGTGCTCGATCTCTTCGAGCGCCCCGGACATCCGTACACGCGCGGACTTTTGAAATCGCTGCCGAGCGTGGTGAAAGAAGAGTCGGCCAAACGACTGCCGACGATCGCCGGCATGGTCCCGTCGCTGACCGCGCTGCCGCAGGGCTGCAAGTTCAACCCGCGCTGTCCCGACGTGATGGAGATTTGCTACGGACGCGAGCCGGCGCTGATGCAGGTGGGACCGGCGCAGACGGCAAGGTGCTATTTGCATGGGGATGCGGCGGATCCGGAGAGAAGCTGATGAAGGCAGAAGGCAGAAGGCAGAAGGCAGAAGTAAGAAGCGTGCCGGGCGCGCGCTTGCGTGTCGAGGCCTTCTCACTTCTGCCTTCTGCCTTCTGCCTTCTGCCTTCATTCGGAAAGGTTCGCGATGGCCGCTGAACCTCAACAAACCCCAAAACTCCCTCTCGGCAGGGGCGAGCCGCTCCTCATCGTCCGCGATCTCAAAAAATACTTCCCCGTAAAACGAGGTGTGCTGGGCCGGGTGGTTGCGCAGGTCAAGGCGGTCGACGGCATCAGCTTCGGCGTGTCGGGGGGTGAGACGCTGGGGCTCGTCGGCGAGTCGGGGTCGGGGAAGACGACGGTCGGACGCTGCATCCTTCGCCTCATCGAGCCGACCGACGGGGAGATCGTGTTCGAGGACACGAACGTGCTCTCGCTCGACAGCGGCGACATGCGGCGGATGCGGCGCAACATGCAGATCGTGTTTCAGGATCCGTACGCGTCGCTCAATCCGCGGATGACGGTCGGCACGATCGTCTCCGAGCCGCTGATCATTCACGGCGGCTTGTCCGCGAGCGAGCGCAGCGATCGCGTCTCGCAGCTCCTCCTCAAAGTCGGACTGAGTCCCGACTATCGCAAGCGCTATCCGCACGAGTTCTCCGGCGGTCAGCGGCAGCGCATCGGCGTCGCGCGCGCGCTGGCGACGAACCCGAAGTTCCTCGTCCTCGACGAGCCGGTCTCCGCGCTCGATGTCTCCGTGCAGGCGCAGGTCGTCAATCTTCTGCAGGACCTGCAGGACGAGCTCGGACTGACGTATCTCTTCATCGCGCACGATCTCTCGGTCGTAGAACACATCTCCACTCGCGTCGCCGTGATGTACCTCGGCAAGATCATGGAGCTCGCCGACCGCGCCGCGCTCTACGAAGATCCGCTGCACCCGTACACCAAAGCGCTCCTCTCCGCCGTGCCGATCCCGAATCCGACCGTGCGGAAGACGCGCATTCTCCTCAAGGGAGACATCCCGACGCCGCTGAATCCTCCCAGCGGCTGCGTGTTCCACACGCGCTGCCCGATCGCGCAGTTCCCGATTTGTGCCGCGGAGGTTCCACCTCTCGTAGAGCACAAGCCCGGACACTTCGCCGCCTGCCATTTCGCCGGAGCGCCGCTGCCGGCGGCAGACGCGGAGAGGCTCAAAGGCGCATAGGCTCATGGGCTCATAGATTTTGAGCCTGTGGCCTTTGCGCCTGTGGCGCCCGGAGCTCAGGTCAACGAATTCGCTCCGGCAGCGGATCCGGAGAGGCTCATAGGCTCATGGGCTCATGGGCTCATAGCTTTGAGCCTGTGAGCCTTTGCGCCCGTGCGCCTCCAACCCTGGGTCAACGAAAGCGCTACCCGTGCGTATTACCCACCGGGAAGCTTAGAATGCGCGCCGTCGGAAACCAATGGCGCGGAATCACGTACAAAAGGCGTGTTTGGGAGGACTTGCATGACCGCTGTTCGACGGTTGATCACCACTTTGATGATGTTGCTCGCAGCGACGGCGCTGATCGCTCAGGAGGCGCAGGTGCCGCGGACGACCGAGGCGGTGGCGGCCGAGACCGACCGCGACGCAGACAATCCGCGCGCTTTGCACCTCTCCCTCGATGAGGCGCTCGGCACCGCGATGAAGCAGAACCTCGGCGTTCAGATCGAGAACTACGAGACGCGCATCTCCGGCTACAACCTTCGCAGTACTTACGGCGTGTTCGACTTCTTCTCGGACGGCCGCGTGCTGCTCTCGAGCTCGAACAGCCCGACCACCAGCGCGACGCAGACGAGCGCCGACCGTTCCATCCTTGCGAACGCCGGAGTGACCCAGCTCCTGCCGACCGGCGGCACCTACTCGTTCGGATTCGACAACTCCCGGTCGAGTGCGGTCGGCGGCTTCGTGAACATCAACCCGGCCTATAAGAGCAGCCTCGATTTCAACTTCACGCAGCCGCTGCTCCGCGACTTCGGCGTCGACGTCACGAAGCGCGGCATCACCATCGCGCGCAACAACCTCGGCATCACGCAGGGGCAGTTCCGCACGGTGATCATGGATACCGTCTCCGCCGTCGAGCAGGCCTACCTCGATCTCGCGTACGCGCGGCGCAACGTGGAAGTCGTGAAGGAAGCGCTCTTCCTGGCCCGCGATCAGGCGCGTATCACGCAGATCCGCATCGACGTCGGCGCGTCGGCGCCGCTCGACATCCTCCAGCCGAACGTGCAGATTGCAACGACCGAGGAGTCGCTCGTCACTGCCGTCTCGTCGGTGCGCGATGCGGAAGACCGCATCCGCCAGTTGCTCAATCTTCCGCGCGAAGAGTGGGACCGTCCGATCATTCCAACCGGCAACATCGAGTACAACGCGATGCAGGTCAATTTCGATCAGGCCGTGGAGCAGGCGCTCGCGAATCGTCCCGAAGTCACGCAGCAGCGGCTGAGCACCGACACGGCGCGCGTCAACGCGATCTACACGCGCAATCAGACGCTGCCGACGGTCGACTTCACCGTCGGATACGGCGTCGCCGGTGTCGCCGGCAAGACGCTCGACGTCGACGCTGCGGGAAATCCGATCGTCGTTTCGTCGACCGGCTACGATCGCACGCTCTCGCAACTCTTCGGCCGCGACTTCCCGAGCTGGAGCGTCGGCTTCAACTTCGGATATCCGCTGATGAACATCGGCGCGCGCGCGAATGCACGCGCCGCGCAGCTCGACTACAAGCAGTCGCAGACGTTCGAAGCGCAGACGCGCCAGAACATCACCGTCGAAGTACGCAACGCGGCGCGCCTGATCGAAACGTTCGGCCGCACCATCGCCGCCTCACGTGCCGCGCGCGACGCCGCCGAGAAAAACGTCGAGGCCGAGCGCAAGCGCTACGAGAACGGCATGACCACGAACTTCCAGGTCCTCGAAGTGCAGAAGCAGCTTTCCGACGCGCGCGTGCGCGAGCTGTTCTCGCTGGTCGGCTACAACAAGGCCGTCGCCGCCTATCACCGCGCGGTCGGCGACATCCTCGAAATCCACAACATCACGGTCGAACAGCCCGAGCTCCCCGGAGAGCCGGATTGGAAGACCACGTTCTTTGATCGCTACAATTGGCTGAACTACGGACCCAGAGTGAAATTGGAGGAACAGCCAAAATGAGCGAGAACGCGGACGCGTTACAAAGCCCGACCCTTCCTCTTCCGCCGCCCAGGAATTTCTTTCAGCGTTTCATCGGCGTCATCATTTCCCCGGTCGAGACCTTTCAGGACATCGCGCGCAAGCCTGATTTCCTGATGCCGATGATCGTCTTCATCCTCATCAGCTACGCGACCGCGTTCTTCACGATTCCGAAGATCGATTGGGAAGCGGTCACGGCGCAGCAGGTCGAGGCGATGAAGGCGAAGAACCCGAACATGGCGCAGAGCGACATCGACCGCATGACGCGGATCACGCAGACCATCGGCAAAGTGTTCGGCTGGTTTGGACCGATCCTGGGAATCATCATGTGGTTGATCCTGGCCGGCGTCCTGTTCCTCGCCTTCAAACTGTTCGGCGGGCAGCAGACCTTCAAACAGGCCTTATCCACGGTGCTCTATTCGTGGGTCCCGATGGTGTTGTATGGGATCGTGCTGGCGATCATCATCGCGGCGCGTCCCGGAAATTGGGACCCGACGCACATCGCGACGATCGTCAAGTCGAACCCGGCATTCCTCGTGAACATGAAAGAGCACGCAGCGCTCTACTCGCTGTTGTCCGCGATCGACATCTTCACGATCTGGACTCTGATTCTGCTCATCATCGGCTTCGCCATCTGCTCGAAGGTGTCGCGCGCAAAAGCCGCGACGATCATCATTTCGCTGTGGGCGATCGTGATCCTCGCCAAAGCAGCGATCGCAGCCCTCGGCGCCGCGCGGATGAAGGCTAGTTCGTGAAGAAGAAGCTGCTCATCGGCGGCGGGCTCGTGCTCGTCGCCGCCATCGTCATCGCCAGCATCAGCGGCGGCGGACCGGATCGCGAGAAGGTGTACGTCGAGCCGGCGGGCACGCGCACGCTGGAGGCGCTCGTCAGCGCGCCGGGCGAGATCGACCCGAAGATCAAGGTCAACATCAGCGCGCACATCGTCGGCAAGATCGAGCGCCTTTACTTCAATGAAGGCGACACGGTGAAAAAGGGACAGAAGCTCGTCGACCTGGAGCGCTTTCTGTACGTCGCGCAGCGCGACCGCCTGACCGCCGAGCTGGCGTCGCGACGCGTGGAAGCGCAGCGCGCGCGTGCGGCGCTCCATACGGCCGAGTCGAGTTATCAGCGTGCGCAGAACCTGTCGAAACAGGGGATCCAGGCGCAGGAACTGTTCGATCAGTCGCGGCTCGCGTACGAAAACGCGCGCGCGGGCGTTGCGGCCGCAGATCAGGGCATCCAGGAAGCGGAAGCAGGACTGCGATCGGCGACGACCGATCTCGAGCGCACGACCCTTCATTCGCCGATCGACGGCAAGGTCGTCCAGCTGAACGCGCACGAAGGCGAAGTCGTCGTTACCGGCACGATGAACAACCCGGGATCGGTGATCGCCGTGATTGCCGATCTGTCGGAGATTCTCGTCGAAGCGGAAGTCGGGGAAGGCGAAGTCGTGGCGGTGAAACTCGGACAACCCGCGAAGATCAAAGTCGATGCGGTGATGGACAAGGAGTACCACGGCCACGTCGTCGAGATCGGGAGCTCGGCATCGCAACGCGCGGGCGCGTCGGCCGTGCGCTTCTTCAACGTCAAGATCGCCATCGACGACTCGGACGAGCGTCTGCGTCCGGGCATGACCTCGCAGGTCGCGATCGTCACCAACAGCGCGCCCCACGCGGTGATCGTGCCGATCCAGTCGGTCGTCGAGCGCGTGCCCGGCGCGAAGGGCGACGAGAGCGGCGACGACGACCAGCCGAAGAAGAAGTACGTCTTCCTCGCCACGCAGGGCAAGGCCAAGCAGGTCGAAGTCACGACCGGCATCAGCGACGCCACGCACGTGCAGATCCTGAGCGGCGTCGCGAAAGGCGCCCCCGTGATCACCGGTCCGTTCCGGACGCTCAAGAGCCTCAAGGACGGCGCGGACATCGAAGTGACGAAGGAAGAGAAGAAGACGACGTCCAAGTCCGGCGAGAAGGACAAAGACAACAAGGATAAAAAATGAGCGCTCTCCCCGAGCCCGCACCCGTCCACCTGATCAAAATGCATGAGCTCACGCGCATGTATGACCTCGGTCCGCAAACGATCCGCGCCCTCAACGGCGTCGATCTCGAGATCGATCAGGGCGAATACGTCGCGATCATGGGACCGTCGGGCTCGGGCAAGTCGACGCTCATGAACATCATCGGCTGCCTCGACACCCCATCGTCGGGAAGCTATCTCCTCGACGGCGTGCCGGTCGAGAGCATGAACGACGACGAGCTCGCCGCGATCCGCAACAAGAAAATCGGATTCGTCTTTCAGACGTTCAATTTGCTCGCGCGAACGACCGCGCTGCAGAACGTGGAGCTCCCGCTCGTCTACGCGAAAGTGCCGCGCCAGGAACGGCGCGAGCTCGCCGTAGAAGCGCTGACCGCAGTCGGCCTCGGCGACCGGATGAGCCATCAACCGAACGAACTGTCCGGAGGCCAGCGCCAGCGCGTCGCCATCGCCCGCGCGCTCGTCAACCGCCCGTCACTGCTGCTCGCCGACGAACCGACCGGCAACCTCGACTCACAAACGGGACGCGAGATCCTCGACCTGTTTCACGAACTGCACTCGCGCGGGAACTCGATCATCCTGGTGACGCATGAAGATGATGTGGCGCGGGAGGCGGCAAGGGTGATTCGGTTGCGGGATGGGAAGATTGTTGCCTAGTGCTGGGTGCAGAGTGCCGGGTGCTGAGTTGAGATACGCGGAGTAGAGTTTTGTTGAAGTCGCGCATTTGCTGAAGAATCGTTGTATGAAGAAGATCGAACGATTCGAAGATCTCGAGATTTGGCAAGAAGCTCGTGCCTTGGCGGGTAACATTTATCGAGCGTCCAGAAGTGGTCCATTCGCGCGCGATTTCGGTTTCCGTGATCAGATCTGCCGCGCGGTGGTTTCCATCTCATCGAACATCGCGGAAGGGTTCGAACGTTACAGTCCTCGCGAGTTTGCCTACTTTCTCCGAATCGCGAAGGCATCGTGCGGCGAGGTGCGATCGGAGCTTTATCTGGCATTTGACTTTGGCTACATCGACGAGATGACGCTGGCCTCCGTTCTCGCCGAAGCCGAAACCTGTGCTCGTCGGATCGGCCGACTTCGCGTCATCATGGAAGGTCAATCAGCCAAGCGCAAAACATCTCCCAGCACCCAGCACCCAGCACCCAGCACCTAACGACCATGTTCTTAGAAAACCTAAAGATCGCCCTCCGCGCCATCGCCGCCAACAAAATGCGGTCGATCCTCACGGTATTGGGCGTGATGATCGGCGTCGCCGCGGTCATCGCGGTCGTCTCGATCGTGCAGGGGCTGCAGTACAAGATCTCGAACGATCTGGAGAGCATCGGGTCGAAGTACATTGAGGTGTATCCCGATCCGGGTGAGCAGCGGAATCCGTTTTTGCAGAAGATGCCGGATCTCACGATTGACGATGCGGCTGCCGTTCGGAAGCACACGACCGCGATCAAGGACTTCACGCCTCTGTTCATGACCAATGTCGAGACGAAGTCCGGCAATCAGCGGCATCGCGTGCAGTTGTATGCGGTGAACGGGTCGTATCAGGAGATTCTCAATCACTGGGTCGAGCATGGACGGTTCTTCACGCCGGTCGATGAGGAGCAGAAGAAACACGTCGCGGTGATCGGGCTGCAGGTGCAGGAAGATCTGAATCTCGGCGACTATCCAATCGGGAAACAAATCCTCATCGACAACACGCAGTACACGGTCGTCGGGGTGATGGAGAAGAAGGGGGGGACGTTCGGGAACAATCAGGACGATGTCGTGCTGATCCCGTTCTCGACCGCGACGTCGGCGTACGGACGCGAGAACATGCGCAAACTGATCCTCGCGTTCCAGATGCAGCCGGACGCCGATCTCGATCTCGCCAAGGAGCAGGTGAGGGACGCGCTGCGCTCGCAGCATCACCTCGCCAAGGACGCGAAAGACGACTTTCGCATCCTCGCGCAGGAAGAGATTCTCAAAACTGTTTCGTCGATCCTCGGCGGCGTGACGATGGTCATGGGCGGCATCGTCGCGATCGCGTTGCTCGTCGGCGGGATCGGGATCATGAACATCATGCTCGTCTCCGTCACCGAGCGCACGCGCGAGATCGGCATCCGCAAGTCTCTCGGCGCGCGGCGCAAGGACGTGCTCGTGCAGTTCCTCATCGAGGCGATCGCGCTTTCCGGGATCGGCGGCCTCGTCGGCGTCGCCGGCGGGTTTCTTCTCGCCAACATCGCACGTTTCATCATCGGCCGATGGACCACGCTGCCGCCCGTCCACACACCGATCATCGCCATCACCGGCGCATTCGCCTTCTGCGCGCTGATCGGCATCATCTTCGGCATTTACCCCGCCGCGAAGGCGTCGAAGCTCGATCCGATCGAAGCGCTGCGCTACGAATAGCGCTTTTCAGTTTATCCCGCGCGCAGACGCGGGATCTCCGGTGATACCGCCGCGAGTGGCACCATCGGCGCGGATCGTGCGGTCGCAGTGGTGCGTTTTCGCATGTCGGACAGTTCCTGCCGGTGTTATGCGGTCGCACTGGTGCGTTCTCGCCTGTCGGACAGTTCCTGCCGGTGTTACCAGAGATCCCGCGTCTGCGCGCGGGATAAACTGAAGACCCAAACCCCTGGCACGCGAAATGGACTAACCTCACTGGTGGTTCAAACGAGCGTGCGCAACTTCCGCCTCATCCTTATCCCTCTTCTGCTCGCCGTCAGTGCAGCCGCGACTGCGGCCGAGCGCATGCCGCTCGATCAAGTGCAGAAGGGGATGAAGGGCTACGGCCTGACCGTCTTCGAAGGCACGAAGGTGGAGAAGTTCGACGTCGAGATTCTCGGCGTGCTGCACAACATCGGACCGGATCAGAACCTCATCCTCGCGCAGATCGACTCTCCCGTCGTCCGGCGCACCGGCATCATCGCCGGCATGAGCGGCTCGCCGATTTTCATCGACGGCAAAGTCATCGGCGCGCTTGCGTATGCATGGCAGTTCGCGAAAGAGCCGGTCGCCGGCATCACGCCGATCGAAGAGATGATGAAGATCGCGCAGCGCACCGCGCCGGCGGGCGCCACGCTGGCGGGCGCGACGCCGCGCATGAGCGGCAGCGAGTTCCTGAAAGCAATCAGCGGCCGCAAAACCGATGGCGCTTTTGAAACACTTGTGAAGGGACTCGCGCCGTCCGCAATGAGCAGCGTCAACGGTGCGCGGCCGATCGCCCTGCCGCTTTCGCTCTCCAGCTTCGCTCCCGAAACGATCGCGCGCTTCGCGCCCGCACTCGAAGGACTCGGCTTCGTCGCGACTCCCAGCGGAGCGACGTCGAGCTCGACTACGACGACTCCCGCGAAGACGACGTTCGAAATGGGCGATCCGATCGGCGCGGCGCTGCTCACCGGCGACTTCACCGTCGCCGCGACCGGCACCGTCACCTACATCGACGGCAATCGCATCTACGCGTTCGGCCATCCGTTCCTCGACATGGGCGAGATCAGTTTTCCGATGGCGACGTCGGAGATCGTGACCGTCCTGCCGAGTCTCGCCAGCTCGTTCAAGTTCTCCAACACCGGTCCCGTCGTCGGCGTGCTGCGGCAGGATCGCTCCGCCGGCATCATGGGCGTCCTCGGCGAGGAGCCGCAGATGATCCCGGTCGAAGTCACGCTCAACGGCGCAGGTCCGGAGAAGGTCTATCACGTCGACGTCGTGCGCCACTCGCGTCTCTCGCCGTTGATGCTGGCGATGGTCACGGACTCCGTGATCGCGAACGCGCAGCGCGCGGCCGGCGAGCGCACGGTGCTTCTCGAATCGGAGATCAAGCTGAAAGGCTTCGAGCCGATCAAACTGCGCGAAGGGTGGGCGGGCGAACAGGCGCGGCAGTCGATTCCGCAGTACCTCGCGATCGTCTCCGGCTATCTGATGTCGAACGAGTTCCGCGATGCGGAAGTCGAGAGCGTGAAGGTGCACATCCGCCATGACGATCAACTGAAGATCGCCAAGCTGATGGAAGCGTCGCTGGTGACGCCGGACAAAGGATTCGTTTCGCCGGGCGACACCGTGAAAGTGCGGGCGGTGTTGAAGCCGTTCCGCGGCGAGTCGTTCGTCGAAACGCTCGACGTCAAGATTCCGGATGACCAGCCGGCGGGCAATGCGTATCTCCTCGTCGGCAGCGGATCGGTGATGAATGCCGTCGACTTCACGCTCGTACCGCCCGATCCGCGGACGCTCGAGCAGGTCCTCGGCGTCCTGCAGCGTCTCCGTCCGTCGACCGATCTCTCGGTCGGCCTCTACGCGAGCGCCGAAGGCGCGGTGACGTCGGGCGTCTATCTGCCGAATCTCCCGCCGTCGATGCGCGCGGTCGTCACCGCGGACACGTCGAACGGCGCGCAGGCTCCGGTGAAGTACCATCCCGCCGGACAGCAGTCGCGCTCCCTCGGCTACATCATCGACGGCGCGACGAAGATCGATCTCGAAGTCCGTCCACAAATCTGAAAACGTTGAAGGTCTTGGCTCTTAGGTCCTGGCTCGTAGGAGTCTAAAGGCTGGAGAACGCGTTGCCCATGAGTCGTCATCCTGAGCCGGCGCAGCGCGACGAAGGATCTCGAAATGCGAAACACTGCAATTTTGAGATCCTTCGCCGTCTTCGCGGCTCAGGATGACGTGATGCCTGAGAGCTGCTGGCTAAGAGCTGATCGCTGTATCGAAAGGATGTTCATGCGTAGAGTTCTGTTCGTGATCGCCGCGATTGCGGCGGCATTCAACGCGTTCGCCGTTGCGCCGCAGTTCTGGCGCGTCAACTCCGCCGAGGATTTTCTGGCCGGCGAAACGGAAGGATTCGCGATCACGTCGCGCGGCGAGCTGCGTCCCGCGCCGGCGATGAAAAAGATCGCCACGCTAACCGATCCGTTCGTGCTCTCGCAGACGACCGCACCGAACGGCGATCGTTTCGTCGGCACCGGCAATGACGGCAAGATCTATCGCCTGCGCGGCGAGGAACTGAAACTTTTCTATACCGCGCCCGAGCCCGAGATCTACGCGGTCGCGTTTCGCGACGGCGCGCTTTACGCCGGGAGCTCGCCGAACGGCAAGGTCTATCGCATCGATCCGGAGAGCGGAAAGGGGACGGTCTTCTACGATCCGAAGTCGGCGTACATCTGGGCGATCGCGCCTCTCAGCAACGGCGATCTCGCCGTCGCCACCGGCGTCGAAGGAAAGCTCTTTCGCGTGACTCCGAAAGGCGAGGGGAAAGTTCTCTACGACTCCACCGACACGCACGTCCGCTCCATCGCCGAACGAAAAGACGGCAGCATCCTCGCCGGCGGCTCCGGCAAGGGACGCATCTACGAGATCGCGGCGAACGGATCGGCGCGTGCGCTCTTCGACTCGCCGCTGAACGAGATCAGCGCGATCTACGTCGACACGAATGGCGTCGGTTGGGCAGCGGGAGTCAGCAACGTGCTGCCGAGCAGCGTGCCGGCGAAGGCGCAGCCGAAGAATCAACAGCAGCAGCAACAACAGCAGCAGGGCGCGCAGCCGTCAGGCGACGCGAAAAAAGAAGGCGAAGCGACGGCGAACGTCGAGGTGAGCTTCTCGTTCGACGACGGCGGATCGCCGGCGGCCGCGGCGTCGCAGGCGGGCAGCGCCGAGGTGTACAGGATCAGTGCGGACGGATTCGTGGAGAGCGTGCGGAAGTTCGACCGCGAGATGATCTACGCGATCAGCGGCGGCAACAACGGCACGGTGCTGATCGGCACCGGCCCGAACGGACGCATCTACGAACTGAAAGACGGCGAGCTCGCGCTGATCGCCACGACGCCGGAGAAGCAGGTCGTCTCGATCTCGAGCAGCAACAGCACGACATTCATCACCACGACGAACAGCGGCGCGGTGTATCGCCTCGAGAACGGACTCGCGCAGAACGCGGAGTTCCGCTCCGTCGCGAAAGACGTCGAGCGCTTCTCGCGCTTCGGCCACTACCGCATCATCGGACGCAATCTCGCCGACGGCGGCGTCGGCGTTTCGTTCCGCAGCGGCAACACGCGCACGCCCGACACGACGTGGAGCAGCTGGAGCACGCCGCAGTCGACGATCGAGGGAACGGTGACCGCGCCGGCCGCGCGGTACGTGCAGTGGAAGCTGACGATGCCGAAGCCGGCGAATGACGCGGCAGTCGATGAACTGACACTCGGCTACATCAATCGCAACGTCGCGCCGGAGATCGACGCGATCGCCGTGCAGGATCCCGCGGTCGTGCTGATCGGCTCCGCGTATCCCGCGTCGCCGCAAGTCGTCGAGGCGACGAATCCCGACGAGTACGGAATCTTCGCGAGCCTCGACAATCCGCGCGACCGATCGACTCCCGATCAAGGCAAACGCGTGTTCCGCAAGGGCTATCGCACCGTGACGTGGCGCGCGTCCGACGACAACGGCGACTCGCTTCGCTACTCGCTCGCGTTCCGGCAGAAGGGGGCGGCGAACTGGCTGCGCCTCCGCGACAACATGGACGAGACGCAGCTCAACTTCGACACGTCGCAGCTTCCCGACGGACAATACGAGCTGCGCCTCACCGTCACCGACGCAACCGACAATCCCGACGCGCCGCTGACCGACACGAAAGAAGGCGTCGAGTTCCTCGTCGACAATCGTCCGCCGTCGATCTCCGTCAGCGAGAAAGGCGACGACGTGGTCGTCCACATCACGGATGACGCCTCACCGGTCGGCAAAGTCGAATACTCCGCCGACGCGCAGAAGTGGATCCGCATGACCCCGACCGACGGCATCGCCGACTCGCGCGACGAAACGTACGTGCTGAAGCGAAACGCCGTCGCCGGAAAATTCGTGATCGTGCGCGCGGTGGACGGCTACTACAACGTGGGGACGCAGGCGATCACGTTGCGGTAATTTTTTGGAGCGCGGGTTGGGGCTCGGCGCGTGTTTGGATGCCGACATGATGTTGCGCGCACGGCAGCCGAATGCAGAACGCAGAAGTCAGAATGCAGAATTGAGAAGCCCGCCCGGGAAGCATCGTGGGGTGGTCGTGCTTCTCAATTCTTCCTTCTGCATTCTGCGTTCTGCATTCCTGGCCGGTGCGCGGAAAAGGTGTTCAAGCCGTGAACGCGCATCTAGGGTCGGCCGGCTCCCATACCAGCGCCGGCCATGCGGCCGACGCACACTGCGTGTGATCCTCCTATAATCATTCCCCGTGAAGCGTCCCCTCACCTGGTTGTCCCTCCTGCTCGCTCTCTGTCTGTTCGCTTGCAAGCGGGAACCGACAGCGCTGCAGCAGACCACGTCCGCGGTCGTCGATGACACGCCGCAAGATGGCGGGACGCTCGTCCGTCGTCTCGATTCCGACATCGTTACGCTGAATCCCGTCGCGGCGCATGGCCGCTACGACACGTACGTCGCGAACTATCTCTTCACGCCGATGATCTACATCGACCGCGGCCTGCAGCCGGTGCCGGGTCTCGCGAAGTCGTGGGAGGTTTCGAAAGACGGGAAGCTGTATCACTTCGAGCTCGATCCCAAGGCGACGTTCTCCGACGGCACTCCGGTGCGCGCGAGCGACGTGCTGTTCACGCTGCGCAAGATCGTCGATCCCAACAGCGAAGCCCTGCAGATCTCCGGATCGTTCGAGCTGCTCGATCTCGCCCACACGAAAGTCGTCGACGATCACACGATCGACGTCGTGTTCCGCGAGCCGCTCGCAACGCAGCTCGATCGCTTCAAGGACGTCTTTGTCCTCCCCGAGCACGTCTACTCGAAAGGCGACTTCCGCAACGACTACATCGCGACCGCGGTCGGCAGCGGGCCGTACAAGCTCGTGCGGCGCGACGTCGGCAAGGCGATCGTCCTCGAGCGCCGCGCCGACTACTGGGGAACGAAGCCGCACATTCAGACCGTGATCTTCAAACCCATCCTGGATCACGGCACGGCCTGGAACGCGCTCAAGAAGCAGGAGATCGACGAGACGCTGATCGCATCCGACACCTGGTTCCGCGAGCACAACGATCCGGTGCTCAATCGCTACATCGACTTCCGCCGCTTCTACACGCTGAACTACAACTACATCGGTTGGAACGAGCACAATCCGCTGTTCGCGGACAAACGCGTGCGCCGCGCGCTGTCGATGTGCATTCCGACCGACGCGGTCATCAACGATCTCTATCACGGCACCGCGCGCGCGATGAGCGGACAGTTCACGCCCGACGAATGGGCGTACAACCCGAACGTGCCGGTGATCCGTTATGACCCCGAGGGAGCGAAGAAAATCCTCGGCGGGCTCGGATGGGCGGACCGGGACAACGACGGCGTCCTCGAGAACGGCCAGAAGAAATTCGAATTCGATCTCCTCGCGCTGAGCGGCAGCGCCACCGGCAAACAGCTCGTGCAGATGGTGCAGGCCGAGATGAAGAAGGTCGGGATCAGCGTCAACATCCTCATGCCCGACGGCGCGACCGGGATCCAGCGCGTTCTCGGCGGCAACTACGACGCCACGTATCTCTCGTGGGACCTCGATCCCGATCCCGATCCGTACGCGCTGTTCCACTCCGCATCGATGCCGCCGCACGGACAAAACTTCGTGTTCTATTCGAGCGCAGAAGCGGACCGTCTGATCGACGCCGCGCGGCGCGAGCTCGATCGCTCGAAGCGCAAAGAGTTGTACTGGCGGCTGCACGAAGTGCTCTCCGAGGATCAGCCGTATACGTGGGTGGTGCAGGCGTCGGCGAAGTGGGGGATCAACAAACGCGTGCGCGGCGTCGACGCGAGTCCCGGCTACGGATTGTTCCTCTGGTATCCCGGCGAGCTGGGATGGTGGATCGCGAGCGCGCCGCAGAAGTAGGGCGATGGGCGCATACCTTCTGCGTCGTCTGCTCTACGCGGTCCTCACATTCTTCGGCATCACCGTCGCGACGTTCACGCTGATCCATATCGTCCCGGGCGATCCGATCACGTTCTACATCGGCCACGCCGGCGTCACCACGATTCCGAAGGCGACGCTCGACGCGATCAAGCGCGAGTATCACCTCGATGAGCCGCTGCCCGCGCAATATCTCTACTGGCTGCGCGGCGCGGTCACGCTCGACTTCGGCCGCTCGACGCAGGACCGCCGCCCGGTCACGGAGCGCATTCTCGAGAAACTTCCGAACACGCTGCAGCTGAACATCGTGGCATTCGTGCTCGCGGCGCTGTTCGGAATCCCGATCGGACTCTGGAGCGCGACGCGCTCCGGCCGCGCGACCGAGCGCGCGTCGGCCGTCTTCTTTTTTCTCCTGTACTCGCTGCCGAGCTTCTGGGTCGCGCTGATCCTGATGCAGATCTTCTCGGTGAAGCTGGACATCCTCCCGCTGTTCGGAATGAACAGCGACGACTTCCGCGAGCTCGACACGTTTCACTTCCTCCTCGATCGCACGAAGCATCTCGTGCTGCCCGTGATCACGCTCGCGTATGCGCAGCTCGCGATCTTCGCGCGTTTCTCGAAGTCCGCGCTGACCGAAGTCATTCGCCAGGACTTCATCACCACCGCGCGCGCGAAGGGGGCGGGGGAGGGGGTGGTGCTGTGGCATCACGCGCTGCGCAATGCGCTGATCCCGCTCATCACGCTGCTCGGTCTGACGATTCCGTATCTCATCTCCGGCAGCGTCATCGTCGAGCAGATCTTCCAGTGGGACGGCGCGGGGATGCTGTACTACGACGCGATCCTGTCGCGCGACTATCCGACGGTGATGGGGATGACCCTGATCACGGCGCTGATCACGCTCATCGCGGGCCTCTTCGCCGACATCCTCTATGTGTTCGCCGATCCGCGCCTGCGTCTCGGAGAATCGATCCGATGACGTCGCCGCAGACGTGGACGCGATTCCGCCGCAGCAAGCTCGCGCTGTTCGCGCTCGTGTACGTCGCGCTGATGACGCTGATCGCGCTTCTCGCGCCGGTGTGGCGTATCGATCCCGACGCCATCGATCTCTCGCATCGTCTCGCTCCACCCGACGCGGCGCACGTCCTCGGCACCGACGAGCTGGGACGCGACATCCTCGCGCGGATGATGTTCGGCGCGCGCATCTCGCTCGCCGTCGGATTTTTCGCGACGCTCATCTCCGTCGTCGTCGGCTCGTTCTTCGGCGCGATCGCCGGCTATTACGGACGCGCGGCGGACTGGATCGTGTCGCGGCTCATCGAAGTCGTGCTCTGTTTCCCGTTTCTCTTTCTCGTCCTCGGCATCGTCGCGCTGTTCCGGCCGTCGCTCATGACGATCATGATCGCCCTCGGTCTCACGACGTGGACGAACGAGGCGCGCTACATCCGTGCCGAGTTCCTGCGCATCCGCGAGCTCGAGTTCGCGCAGGCCGCGCGCGCGAGCGGCGCTCGCGACGCGCGCATCATCTTCCGCCACCTGCTGCCGAACGCGATCGCGCCTGTACTCGTCTCCGCGAGCTTCGGCGTCGCCTACGCGATCCTCACCGAGTCCGCCCTCTCGTTCCTCGGCCTCGGCGTTCCGCTGCCGACAGCATCGTGGGGCAGCATCCTCTCCGACGCGAAGAGCCAGATCGAGTACGCGTGGTGGCTGATTCTTTTTCCCGGACTCGCGATCTTCACGACCGTCGCCGCCTTCAACGTGATCGGCGAGCGCATTCGCGACGCGCTGGACCCACGAAGCACGTGACGGCGCAGTCCTATGGTCCTATAGGTCCTATTCGTCTTATCTGTCCTATTCGTCCTAGGACCTATAGGACAGATAGGACCTATAGGACAGGTAGGACCTTTAGGACCTAGGTCTAAGTCGTTGTTACCCCTAACCGCGCGCGCAACGCGTCGAGGACGGGTGGGGGGACGAGGTGCGAGATGTCGCCGCCGAGGCGGAACACTTCCTTGACCAGTCGCGAGGCGACGAACGTGTACTCGACGGACGGAAGCATGAAGATCGTCTCGACGCCGGGGTGCAGCTCGCGATTCATGAGCGCCATCTGCAATTCGTACTCGTAGTCGGAGACGGCGCGGATGCCGCGCACGACGACGGTCGCATCGAGTCCGCGCATGAAGTCAACGAGGAGTCCGCTGAACGAGCGCACTTCCACGCCGCGCATGCCGTCCGTGCAGCGCAGGATCAGCTCCATCCGCTCCGGCACCGTGAACAGCGGCGATTTCCCCTCGTTCTCGAGCACCGCGACGACGACGACGTCGAACAGATTCGTCGCGCGGCGAATGATGTCGAGGTGGCCGTTCGTCAGCGGATCGAACGAGCCGGGATAGACGGCGATGCGCATGCGCGGATGGTAGCAGACGGGGCTCAGGGGCTCACAGGCTCAGGGGCTCATAGCCGAGGCTCAGGGGCGCACAGGCTCAGGGGCTCATAACCACTGTGAGCCCATGAGCGGCTTTGCACACAAAGTCTACCTTGCACATAAAGTCGTGAGCCTGCACATAAAGTCCGCACGGGCCCTACGCGTCGCCGATCACCTTCCTGATGGTGGCAGCGGCACGGCGCAACAGTTCGCGCTGTTCGTACGAGAACGCGTACGCCCGCTCCCCGAGAATCCAGCCGACGCTTTCTCCGGTCGCGCGCGCGATCCTCATCACGGTATCGAAGGACGGCTTGTACATGGTTCCCGTCAAGATGCGCGAAAGCGTCGCTGGCGCGATGCCCGCCGCATGCGCGACGGCGCTGTATTTCTTGCCGGTGCGATCGACAGCTTCCCGGAGGCGCACCCGCCACTCGTCCGGTTGTTCACTTTTAGACAATCGCTACCCGTCCTGCCGGTCGTTCGAGAAGGCGTCCACCACTGCATCGAAGTCTTCCCGCACGGTCACGGTGTCGCCGCTGGCGAAGGTGATGAGCGTTCCCTCTCGATCTCCGAGCGGGTTGTCGGTGAACGTCTGGATGTGCAGGCCGTTGACGCAGCGCGCCTCGTTCGTTTTCGAGTCGATCAGCACGACGATGGGTACACCCTGAAAGCGAGAGTCCATGACCATCCTCCCCAGCGAACAGCGCGACGGCGCGAGTTCCTTTTATGTTGGAGCGACAGCATACTGTCTGGAAGCGAGCAACACAATAGTGTTCCCTTGCTTCCGAGATATGCCCTCGGACACGCAACGGCTTCGCGCCCTCGGAACGAGAGTCCGAGAACTCCGGACGGCGCGCGGGTGGTCGCAAGAAAGACTCGCGGAGGAGTCTTCGATTCACGAGAATCATTTGCGCCGGATCGAGGGCGGGACTGCGAATCCGTCCTACCTTGTCCTGCTCAGGATTGCGCGTGCCCTCGAAGTACGGGCGGGGAAGCTCATCGAGGAGTAGGGTGTTCCGCGCCTATTTTGCCATGGGGAGGTAGGCTGCTTGAATGCGCGTTGCAGCTTCGTCGGGTGCATGGATCGGGGCGGCCTTCACGTTCGCCGCTTTCGGGATGGGCTTTCTGATGCTCATCTCTCCTATTCCGCACGATATAGCCTTGGGCCTAGCGGTGGTGTTTTTCGTGCTCGCAGGGATCGCCGGCTATGGAGCATGGGTGGCCCACTACCGGACAGCTCATCCAACGAAGGACGCTTCCGCCGGCGCTCCAATACTTCCCGATGATTCTGCGGCGGTTGCGGCACTGCGAGAGCATACGGCGGCTTTGCGGCAAGCTGACTGGCGAGCCAGAAACGCAGAAATTAGACAAAGGGTGTACGGCGTCCGGGCGGATTTGCAAAGCCGTGTAGCGGAGTTAGAGACCTCTCAGCGCGACCGGGAGCTAAATGGAAAGCAACGGAAAGCGATTATTCACGTCATGTCCGAGTGCATGTCCGAAATCAGGAAGTGGGAGAAACAGCAGCCGGATTACGACGATGACCCGCAACCCGTCTACATACGGATTACAACGATCGGCACGGAGCGTGAGACGCTGCACTACCGCGACGAGTTTATTGCGGCATTCAAAGCCAGCGGATTTGACGTCGTACTGGGTGAATGGAACGCAGGCGCGATAGAGCTGGCAACCTGGCGAGGATTTTTATCTGTCCTGGAAACCGATCCGCGAAACGTTGTCCAACCTAAAGTGCTTGCAGCTTTGAAGGCCGCAGGGTTACCCGTCCGAGAAGTTGAATTTCCAAGTGGGCGATACGCACTTGAAAGCCTGTCGTCGGGTGATCCGACAGGGGCCGCTCATTTAGTCGTGGGTCAACGCGAGTGAGCGTCACGCTTTGTCTGCGTCAAGTTCGACGCTTCCGGTCCGGTGGCATCGGCAGCGCCCCCGCCGCGCGCAGCGCTAGCTGACGCAGCCACGCGGACAACTCCAGACCCTCGCGAGCGGCAGCGTTGATGAGCGCTTGTTTCTGATCTGCCGGGATGCGCATGCGGACCACGTCATCTTTGCGTTTCTTTCCCGCCGATGGTCTCGCTGGTTTCTTGTCTTTCATGGTGATAACAACGTAGCTACAAAATGCTCCTTTGTCAAGTGCGCCGCATCTTGACAAAGTGACACGTTGGAAGTACATTGTAGCTACATACATCGGAGGCCATGAACATGGAACCGCGTCAGGAAAAAGGACTTCAGATCGCAGCAACGCTCAGGATTCAGACGAAGGGCGAGGCGTGGATCGTGCCGTCGCAAACGCTAAGCGGAAAGTACACCGTGACGCGCAGCGAGGACACGTTCCATTGCACCTGCCCGGACTTTGAACTGCGTCGAACGATCTGCAAACACGGCTATGCCGTTGAGTTCTTTTTGAAACGCGAAACCATGACCACACCCGACGGTGAAACGACCATCACAGAGACGCGCGCGATGCGCGTTACCTACTCGCAGGACTGGCCCGCGTACAACGCGGCGCAGTGCGCGGAGAAAGAGTTGTTTCTCCACCTGCTCCGCGATCTCTGCTCTGCCGTTCCCGAGCCGGTGCGCAGCATCGGCCGTCCCTCGATTCCGATCTCTGACGCGCTGTTCTCCGCGTGCTTCAAACTCTACAGCGGCATGAGCGCGCGTCGCTTCATGTCCGACCTCCGCGATGCGGCAGAGAAAGGATTCATCGGCAAGGCGTGGCACTTCAACAGCGTCCTCGGCGTCATCGAAGACCCGACCATCGAACCAATTCTGCACGCTCTGATCGCGGCATCGGCCGCGCCTCTTGCGTCCGTGGAAAGCACGTTCGCCGTGGACTCCACCGGCTTCGGAACTCAGTGCTACTACCGACACTTCACCGCGAAGTACGGGCAGGAACAGACGTTCCGCAACTACGTGAAGTTGCACGCGCTCGTGGGAACGAAAACGAACGTTATTGCTCGCGCAACGGTGACCGATCGCGACCGGCACGACTCGACGCAGTTCATTCCGCTCATCGAGGACGGAGCGAAGACGTTCACCATGACCGAGATTTCGGCGGACAAAGCCTACTCAGGACGCGCCAACGTCACGGCAGTGACGGCACTCGGCGCGGAGCCGTTCATCCCGTTCAAGTCGAACGCGATCGATGACAAGAAGTGCCCCGCGTGGAGCAAGCTGTTCCACCTGTACAACTACCGCGTGGATGAGTTCCTGCCGCACTACCACCAGCGCAGCAACTCGGAGAGCACGTTCTCGATGATGAAGCGCGTGTTCACGGACACGATCCGGAGCAAGGGCTTCGACGCGCAGCGAAACGAGGTTCTGTTGCTCGTCATCGCGCACAACATCCGCACGCTGGTACACTCGATCTTTGAGCTAGGCGTGACGGTGCCGGGACTTTCAACCTGCACACAAAGTGCGCTGGCTGCACATAATGTCGGCTAGAAACGGGACTTTATGTGCAAAGCCCCCATGAGCCTATGCGCCCATGAGCCTATGCGCGCCTCGTCCAGAAGCGAGTTGCGCGGGACTACAACGTCCCGCGCAATTCTCACTCTTGCGAATCGGAAGTGGTTTGCTGCGGTGCCGGCGGCGCGGGTGGAGGCGCGATCGGCTGATGTCCGTTCGGTTGCGGCTGCTGCGCGGGCTGCTGATGCGCGGCGCCGGGGTACTGCATCAAACCGAGCGAATACGCCGTCGCGTAGTCGGGACGCGGCGGCTGGCCCGGCGGAATGTAGAGCGTCGAGATCGCCGACACGCCGGAGTAGGGGAGCATGATCAGCGACGTCGGACGGATCACCGGCTCCACGCCGGGGAACAGCGGCGCCTCGTACACATACGCGACGTGATACGGGCTGTAATACTGGAAGAGCTTCTGCAGAAGCTGCGGCCACCCTTTCGTGTCGTACGCGACCTTCTTGAACGTGGCGTCGCCGAGGACGCCGATCTGCCAGAGGATGACGTGACTCGACGGATCGATCATGCGGCCGTTGATCAGAAAATCGGTGGCCTCGTACGACTGGCATCCGGACATCGCCGGATCGATGTTCATGTCGGCGAACAAACAATCCTCGGCCGACACGCCGGGGAGCATGCGCGCCTTGAATCCCTCGGCCTTCGCGCGCCGCACGGACTCGTGCGTCGGATACGCGAACACGCCGGGATGTCCGTATGCGGCGAAGCAGACGCGCTTGCCTTCGCGGACATAGCCGAGAACTTTCTCGATCATCTCGTTGTAGGTGTCGATGCGCTGCTTATTCTCGGCGTAGAGCTGATACATCGACTCCGCGCCTTCGGGATTCAGCGTCTTGATCAGGTTCTCCGCGATCGGATCGCTGACGATGTACACGACCTTGTCGGCCTTCTTGATCCAGGCGATCGACTCGGTCGTCATCTGGCCGATCGTGCGGATGCCGGTGCCGATGACGACGAGTTGTTCGTCATGCATAGCGACCCCCTCCCGCGTAACAGAGATAGTACGTCGGCGGATATTGCTGCTGCTGCTGCTGCGGATACTGCTGCGGATACTGCTGAGGATATTGCGGCTGCTGCGGATATTGCGGCTGCGGCGGCTGGGGTTGGGGCTGCGGCGGCGCGGCGGCGGCGTTCTTGTCCGCATCGGTCTGCGTCATCGAGATGCCGCCGAGCGCGACGTAGATGCGTCCCTGGTCGCCGGAGAACAGCGCTTCTTTTTCTTCGTCGCTCAACCCCGCGGCGTCGGCGGCGGCTTTCGGATCGGCAATGAAATCTCCGAGGCGATCGACGTTGCCGGCCAGTTCGGTCATGAACTGCTTCAATGCATTCGGAACATCACCCTTCACACCTTCATCCATTCCGCGGTCTCCTTTCTGAGACGTGAGTCGAAGGGAAGAGCCCGGATGGGCCCTTCCCTTCATCGACTACGCGTAAGTATGGATCAACCGAAGAACGGGAAATGGATCTGCGGTGCAACCACGACCTGCGGGAAGACCTGTGGGAAGACCTGCGGATGCACGACCACCTGCGGCGGTGTGAACAGCGGATGAATCTGCGGTGCGATGACCACCTGCGGCGGCGTGAACAGCGGATGAATCTGCGGCGCCACGACGAGGTTGGGGAAGAGCGTGAACGCACCGACCTGTCCTTGTGCCTGAGCCGGTCCGGGCGCAACCATCATCGGCTGCGGTCCGGGGAACGCAAAGATCTGCGGCACCTGGATGATCGGCTGCACCATTTGGAACACGAGCTGTGGCGGCGGCAGCGTGTGCACCACCGGCGGCGGAAACGTTTGGATCGTCGGGCCTTGGTGGATGAGCATCGGCGGCGGAGGGAAGGTGTGGAACGTCGGTGGCGGGAACGTGAAGTGAACCACCGGCGGTGGCGGGAACGTATGCAGCATCGGTGGCGGGAACGTGACCGTCGGCGGGAACGTGAAGTGAACGACGGGCGGCGGAGGGAACGTATGCAGCATCGGTGGCGGGAACGTGACCGTCGGCGGGAACGTGAAGTGGACCACCGGCGGCGGCGGGAACGTGTGGAACGTCGGTGGCGGGAAGGTCGGGCCACCTCCGCCTGCAGTTGGGGGAAACGTCAGCGGGCCGGTTGGAGGAAACGTCTGGGGAGGAAACGTCTGCGGGGGAAACGTCTGGGGAGGAAACGTCTGCGGGGGAAACGTTTGCTGCATCGGAAACGTTGGCTGCATCGGAAACATAGAGGCCTCCTTATTCTCTCGGGGGTCGGAATTGTAGCAGCTATTATCGCCAGAAAGAACAGCTTACCTATTTAACCGGTATCCAGACGGCGATTCCATCACTTGGTCAACTGCTTGACGATCAGGCGATCCGCACTTATGATGTTGTCAATTCGAGTCGGGAGGGTGTGATGACGCGGGATCGACTTCAAGTCAAACGCTCGAATGGGCCGGCGCTCAAGAACCGGCTGATCTCCACGCTGCTCACTTACCTGCCGGGTGCGTGGATCGATCCGAAAGACCACGAGCTCGTCGCGCTCTATCGCCTTCGCTACAAGATGGCGATGGAGGAACAGAAGTACGACACGGCGATGATCTTCCTCAACAAGATCCTCGAGCTCGACCCGATGAATCTCGAGGCCAAGCTCTGCAAGGGCGAGATCTATCACCGCTGCCTCGGCGATTACCCCGCCGCGATCGACCAGTACAACAAGGTGATCCGCCTCTCCGCGAACGGCAATGACCAGGCCGTCAACACGCGCGCGCGCGCCGCGATGTCGGAGATCATGGAGATGCTGTCCTGACGGTTACGCGGTTGCGCAGTCACGCGGTTGCAACGGCCGCTCCGCGTAACCGCGCGACTGCGTGACCGCGCAACCGACTCACCGGTCCCTCGTGAGAAGGCTCCTGGGCTCATAGGCGCATAGGCTCACGGGAGTACGGTTTTTCTATGAGCCTGTGAGCCCATGAGCCTGTGAGCCTCGTCTACCGGTCCCGATCCAGCACGAAATCGAGAGCCACATCCAGCGCTTCCTTCGCCGGCGAAGCCGGGAAGGGATCGAGTGCCACGCGGGCGCGGTTCGCGTAGTTGCGCGCGTACTCGCGGGTCTGCTCGAGGGTGTCGTACTTGTTGACGATGGCGATGATCTCGGACGAATCGATGCCTTCGAACGATTTGTTCGAGACGACGCGCGCCATCAGCTCGCGCTCGCGTACCGTTGCGCGCGGGGTGGCGAGGATCAGCGGCAGCGTGATCTTCCCTTCCTTCAAATCGGAGAGCGCGGGCTTGCCGAGGACTTCGGTGCTGGAAGTGAAGTCGAGCAGGTCGTCGATCAGCTGGAAGCAGATGCCGAGGTTCACGCCGTAGTTGAAGAGCGACGAGGCGTGCGACTCGGAGCTGTCGACGAGATACGCCGGGATGCGGCAGCACGCACCGAACAGCGCGGCGGTCTTTCGATTGACGATGTCGAAATAGTCGTCGATCGAGAGATCGGCGCGGCCGTTCTGCTCGAGTCCGAGTATCTCGCCCTCGATCATCCGGATCGTCACGTTCGACAGCAACCTCAAAATGTCGAGGTTCCCCTCGGCCAGCGCCATGTTCATCGAGTGCGTGTAGAGATAGTCGCCGACGAGGACCGTGAGGTTGTTGCCCCAGCGATAGTTGATGGAGGTGCGGCCGCGGCGGACGTCGGCTTCGTCGATGATGTCGTCGTGGACGAGCGTCGCGGTGTGGATGAACTCCACGACGGCCGCGTAGATGACGTCGCGGTAGCCGTCGTAACGGAGCATCTGCGACGCAAGGAGGAGCAGGGCAGGGCGGAGGCGCTTTCCGCCGCCGCCAAGAATGTGCTCGCCGACTTCGTGAATGGTCAGGATCTGCGACTGAAAATTGCGCCGCAATTCATCCTCGACCAGCTCGAGCTTCGGCCCGATGAGGTCGAGGAGCCGGTCGGCGTAGGCAGTCTGACCGTTGAGAGTCCGTGAAGAGGTCACGCGGCGGACAGGATAGTCGATAGGGTGCTGAGCGCTCAACCGCTCGAGTTCAACCCCGGTAATTCGTGTATTGCAGCGGAATCCCGAAGTCGTTTTCCTTGACCAGGGCCATCGCACGCTGCAAGTCGTCTTTGCTGCGCCCCGTGACGCGCACCTGGTCGGCCTGAATCGACGCCTGCACCTTCAGCTTCGCGTCCTTGATCGCCTTCACGATCGCCTTCGCTTTCTCGATCTCGATGCCCTGCACGATCTTCGCGCGCTGACGAACCGTGCCCATCGCCGCGTCCTCGAGCTTCTGATAGTCGATCGCCTTCAGCGAGACGTGGCGCTTCACGAGCTTGGACTCGAGGATGTCCTTCACGCTGCGCAGCTTCCCCTCGTCATCGCTGACGAGAATGAGCTCTTCCGCCGTCAGCTCGATCGAGCTCTTGCTGCCTTTGAAGTCGAAACGCTGTGCGAGCTCTTTTTGCGCCTGCTGCACAGCGTTTGCGACTTCCTGCATTTCGGTCTTGGAGACGATGTCGAAGGAAAAGTCTTGTGGCATGGCTGGTCCTTTGCTCGATCTCGCTTTAGTTTATCCCGAGCCCGAGCCCGAGCCCGGGGTGGGCGCGCGCAGCGCGTGATCGCGTTTGGATCGCTTCGCTCACCGCCCACCCCGGGCGCGGAAGCGGGCTCGGGCTCGGGAAATCGGATCAGTCTGCGTGAACGATCTGCGTCCCCGCGGGCGGATCGAAGCGGAACGTGGCCGCTGAGGCGGCGCGGCGATGATATCCCGAGAAATCGAACGAGGTCCGGTTGCCTTCGCGGTCGCTGTATTCGATGCGCGAGATGAGGTGCGTCGACGGACTGATCGTGACGACGACGTTGCGCACGAGGGCGGACGCGGAGCGCGGCTGGAGCGTCGTCACGATCGCGCCGCTTTTCGATGTCTGCTTCACGATGAAGTGTTTGGCGCGCGCGGCGGGATCGCCGAGGAGCAGGAACGGCAGCTCGCCTTTCTGCGCGTCGCTCACGCGGCCGAGGGTGACTTGATTGTCGGCGGGGACGTAGAACCATGACTGCGAGCCGTCGAAGACGAACACTTTCTTCTCGGGGCTCGTGTAGCTCCAGCGCATTTTCGGCAGCGAGCCGAAGACGACGGAGCCGCTCTCGACCTGGCTGTTCTTGAATCCTTTGGCGGTGAAGCGATGCGTGAAGCTCGCTTCCATGTTCGACATCGCGCCGGCAGCGCTGTCGAGCTCGATCGTTTCTGCGGTGAGCGTGGCGGCGAGCGCGAGCGCGGCGAAGAGTGTTGTAAGTCGCAAAGTGTTCCTCCATTCGTCATCCCGAGCATAGCGAGGGATCCCCGGCGCAGAACGATGCTCGCTCCGTCGGCGGGGGATTCTTCGCCGTCTTCGCGGCTCAGAATGACACCTGTTGCTAGAGCTTCTCTACCTCGATAGCAACAATCGCGCTATTCACGACGAAAATCCTGTCGTTCTTCGTCCGGTCGGCGGGAAAAAGGAAGAATCCGTTGCGCTCGGGGTTGTAATGCGCCGTTCCGCGGATGACCTCGCCGTCGTTGAACTCGATGGAAATCTCCGATCCACTGGCAGGCTCGAGCGCCTCATCGGGCACGGTGCGCGGAAAGAAGACGGCTTTCAGGTCGCTGAACGGAACTTCTCCCTGCGAGCCGTCGTCGTGACGCACGACGAACACTTCGCGGGAGGGATCGATCGGCTCCAGCGCCGCGCGCTCCGTTCTTCCGTCGCGATAGCGAAGGACTACTTTTTCATCCATCAGAAAAGCTCGAGACCCCAGAGATCGTGGATGTGAATGATACCTTCGACCCGCCCTCCGTCGTCCACCACGAAGAGCGAGGTGATCTTGCGTTGTTCCATGATTTGTAACGCGGCCGACGCCAATTCGTCGGCGCGGATCGTGACCGGATTCGGTTTCATCGACTCGCCGGCCGTATGACGCAGGACCTGTTCGTCTTTCTGCAAGAGCCGGCGCAGGTCGCCGTCGGAGATCACGCCGCGCAGTTTTCCTTCGTCGTCGACGACGGCCGCGATGCCGAAGCCTTTGTTCGACATCTCGTAGATGACGTCGTGCATGCTCGTCGACTCGCGCACGAGCGGCAACTCTTTGCCGGCGTGCATCAGATCGCGCACGGCGAGGAACTGCTTGCCGAGTTTTCCGCCGGGATGGAGGAACGCAAAGTCTTCTTCCTTGAAACCACGCCGCAGCAGGAGCGCCATCGCCAGCGCATCGCCAAGAGCGAGGGTCGCGGTGGTCGAGGCCGTAGGCGCGAGCCCGAGGGGACACGCTTCCTGCGAGATCGCGGCAGAAAGGTGATGATCGGCGACGCGCGCGAGCGAGGACTTCGGATTGCCGGTAATGGCCACGATCTCCGCACCAATCCTCTTGATGCGCGGCAACAATCGCACGAGCTCCTCGGTCTCACCGGAATTCGAGATCGCCAGCACGACGTCGCCTTTGACGAGCATGCCGAGGTCGCCGTGAATGGCTTCGGCGGGATGCATGAAGAACGAGGGAGTGCCGGTCGACGCGAGCGTCGCGCTGATCTTTTTGCAGATGATGCCGGACTTGCCGAGGCCCATCGTGACGACGCGGCCGTTGCAGGTGGCGATCAGCTCGACGGCATCGACGAAATGTTGATCGAGATGATCGATCACGCCGAGAATCGCGGCCGCCTCGACTTCGAGAACTCGCTTCGCTTCGGCGATCGCGGGATGCACGGGGGGAGTTTATAGGACGGATAGGACAGATAGGACCGATACGACGAACAGGACGGGTCCTATCGGTCCTATTCGTCCTATCCGTCTTATTCGTCCTACGCGCGAGCTTTCTCCTCCTGCGGCAACAGGCAGGAATAAAGAAAGCTTGCCACAGGCGCAGCCACGCCGCTTTCGCGCGCGAGGCGCACGACCGCGCCGATCTGCGCGTCGAGCTCGGACGGCTTGCCGTCCAGGACGTCGCGCTGCAAGGACGACGTCGAATTCGGCGCCATGTTGTCGTAGCGCTCCATCGTCCGCTGCAGCGCGTCGTCGCCGGGATCGACGCCGCGCGCCTTCGCGATCGCGATCATCTCGCGCAGCGAGTCTTCGGCGATCGCGCGCAGCTCCGGCATCGTGCGCCAGACGCCGATCGGCACGCGCGTCAGCGCGCCGATCGCGCTCATCGGGACGATGAAGAGGAACTTCGTCCACATCGAATGCAGGATGTCGTGCGGGACGTCGGCTTTCACCTTCGCGTTGCGGAACGCGTCGCGCAGACGGATCGCGCGATCGCTCTCGCGATTGTCCAACTCGCCGAACATCACGAACGGCTCGGCGGCGATGTGTTTGATGTGGCCCGCCTCGGCGACGAAGCTGACGATGCCGCACAACCCGCCGAGGACGTGTTCGCGGCCGACGATGGGCGCAAGCACGTCGGGCGCGTCGATGCCGTTCTCCATCGGCACGACGATCGTGTCGGGGCCGATCATCGGCGCGAGTCGCGACGCGGCTTTGGGGATCTGCCACGCTTTGACGCAGACGAGAATCGCGTCGACGATGCCGACTGACGACGGGTCCTCGGTCGCATTCACGCGCTCGAGCGTGAAGTCGCCGTCGATGCTCTCGACGCGCAAGCCGCGCGTTCGCAGTGCGTCGAGCGTCGCGCCGCGCGCGATGAAGATCGTATCGACGCCGGCGTGGGCGAGCTTGCCGCCGAAATATCCGCCGACGCCTCCGGCTCCAACGACTGCGATGCGCATTACGCCTTCGGCTTCCAGACGTGGTCCTTGTGCGTGCGCATCCAGACTTCGTCGATCGCGCCCGCCTCGAGCATCTTCGCGATCCAGAGAATCTGCCCGGCATGATTCGCGACGTGCACGCCGATGTTCACGATGTCCTCGAACACGATCGTTGCCATCCGCGGCTCCGGCGAAGGCTCGCCGAGCCGCTCGATGGTGAGGTTGTCGAACGTGCGCTGTGCGTTCGCGACCATCTCATCGAATCGCGCGAGGAGCTCGGCCTTCGGGATCGTGCGCCGCTCGTTGAACTCGGCGGGACGGTCGCGTGTGAAGTCGAGACCGCCGAGGTTGTGATTCAGGTAGTGATCGAGCGAACCGGAAAGGTGGAGGACGATGTTGCCGATGGAGTTCGAAGACTCGTTCGGCCGCCACCAGATCTGCTCGTCGGTCAGCGCATTGACAGCGGCGCGCACCTGATCGGGAAAGACGTTGGTGATGCGGAGGCGAAGGGCGTCGTAGGCGAGTTGAAGCGTATCCATGCACTGCACATTCTGCTGTAGAATCCCGCGCTCCGGAACATCGGCGCGATCCTTGCGCCCAGCTTGACCCGACATCAAACGGAAGAGGATCCCAAGCATGAGCGACATGGTGACGGCTACGAATCTGCCCACGGCACGGCATTCCGTCAAAGTCTCAGAAAAAAACGAGAAAACGCTGCCCATCGAGGCGAAGTCAGTGGTGTGGAACCCGACGCCGGAACAGCTCCGTCAGTTCGCGTCGGAGATGCCGAATGCGCGCAACACGGAGTTCGGCAATCTGAACGTCGCAACGCGCGTCGTCTCGCGCTCGAAGCTGTCGACGTTCGTCGCCACCGACACTCCCGAACAGCATTCCGATCAGACCATCACGCGCGCCGAGTACGCACGCGTCGCGCAGCTGCAGAACGACTACATCAAGACGCGCGACATGCTCGTCGTCGAGGGATACATCGGCAACGATCCGCAGTTCCGCGTCCCGACGCGGCTCGTCATCGAGAAGGCGAACGCCAACATCGCCGCGATGCAGCACATCCTCTATTACCCGGCGACGCCGGAAGAGTTCGAGCACTTCGAGCCGCAGCTGACCGTCATCTACACGCCGAACCTGAAGGCTGAGGGGTATCCGGACGAGCGGCTGATCGCGGTCGACCTGGAGAACTACACGACGCGCGTCTTCAACTCGGACTATTTCGGCGAGTCGAAGAAGGGCGGGCTGCGGATGTGGAACAAGCTCGTGTACGAGCGGGGAGGGCTTGCGCTGCATTCGGGGTGCAAGGTGATTCCGGTCGGCAACACGAAGCGCGTGGGATTGATCGTCGGACTGTCCGGGACGGGGAAGACGACGACGACGTTTACGAAGCAGAATGACTCGCAGCCGGTGCAGGATGATTTCTGCGCGTTGATGCCGGGCGGGAAGGTATACGCGACCGAGAACGGCTGCTTCGCGAAGACGTTTGGCCTCAATTCGAACGACGAGCCGACGATTTACCACGCGTGTGCGTCGCAGCATGCGTATCTCGAAAACGTGTCGCAGAACGACGAAGGGAAGATCGATTACTTCGACACGTCGTACACGCAGAACGGACGCGCGGTCATCCGCATGCAGGACATCGCCGGCGCCGCCGACGCGCGCGAGCTCACGAAAGCCGACTTCCTGCTGATCCTCAATCGCAACGAGAACATCATCCCCGCGGTGGCGAAGCTCGAAGGCCCGCTGGCCGCCGCGTACTTCATGCTCGGCGAGACCAAGGGCACGAGCGCGGGCGGCGCGGCGGAAGCCGGCAAGTCGCTGCGCGTGCCGGGCACGAACCCGTTCTTCCCGCTGCTGCACGCGTTCCAGGGCAACCGCATGCTCGAGCTGATGAAGGACAACCCGATGGACGTGTACCTGATGAACACGGGCGCCATCGGCGGCGACGGCAAAGCCGAGGGCTCGAAGAAGGTGAAGATCCAGCATTCGTCGGCGGTCGTGAAGGCGATCGCCGAGGGAACGATCCGGTGGGAGAAAGATCCCGACTTCGGCTACCTCGTGGCGACGGAAGTCCCGGGCATCGATGACGCGGACTACCTGCAGCCGAAGAAGATGTACGAGCGGCAGGGGAGACTCGACGAATACAACGCGCTCGTCGCGAAGTACAACACGGACCGCCGCGAGTATCTGCGGAAGTGGAAGGGACTGTCGGACGAGATCGTGAACGCGATCTGAGGTTGGTTCGACGTTCAGTTACCACATTTGGTGGGATCGATGAGCTCGCGGAAGTCAAATTGACATCGCGGAAAGCATCGATCCATTCGCCGAAGTCAAATTGACATCGCGGAAAGCATCGATCCATTCGCCGAAATCAAATTGACATCGCGGAAAGCATCGATCCATTCGCCGAAATCAAATTGACATCGCGGAAAGCATCGATCCATTCGCCGAAATCAAATTGACATCGCGGAAAGGATCGATCCATTCGCCGAAGTCAAATTGACATCGCGGAAAGCAAATTGACATCGCCGAAAGCAAATTGACATCGCCGAAAGCACCGAAGCATTCCGGCTAACTTACCGTCATCTTGAGCCGCGAAGACGGCGAAAGATCTCAAAATATGTAACTTGAGATCCTTCGCTTCGCTCAGGATGACGGGAATGGAGTACTCAGCCCGCCGCTCCGTTACGTTTCGACGTGTAAGAACATGTAGATCGCCACGAGCGCAAATAAAATGTTCGCGCTCCACGCGCTCAGGAGCGGCGGCAGGTTCCCCACCTCGCCGAATTTCGTGAAGACGGCGAAGATCATCCAGTAGAAGATGCCGAGGATGAGGGCGATGCCGATGCCGTAGAGGGCGCCGCGTTTGCCCATCCGGAACGCGAACGGCAGGGCGATGAGTGCCATCACGATACTGATGACCGGCCACGACGTCTTCGCGTAGAGCTTCACCGTCAATTCTTCCGCCGCGTATCCGGAGTTGCGGATGGCGTGGATGTAGCGGCGCAGTTGCGCGTACGTCATCTGGTCCGGCGGCTTCACGTCGGACGCGAAATCTTCCGGCGTCTCGGGATAAAACAGCGCCAGCGGCGTCGTGATCGGGGTGAACGTCGAGCGCCCGTCGTCGGTGAAGGAGCGCATCCAGCCGTCCTCGAACGCCCAGGCCGATCCGTTCCAGCGCGCGACTCTCGCGTAGACGCGGCGCGTCATGCGGAAGTCGGTCGGATGAAGCTCGAAGACCTGCACCTGCGAGAGCTCGCGCTTGTTCCGGTCGTAGGAGAGGAAGTTGATGATGTAGCGGCCCTTGCCGAGGTACCAGAGCTTTTGCTCCGAGGCCTTCGTGGCGGCGGGTTTCCCTTCGATCCTGTTCTTGATCTCGCCGGCCCGCTCATTTGCGTACGGCAGGACGAAGTCGAGGATGAGGTAGGCGAAGATGCTCACCACCGCCGCGACCGCGAGGATCGGCAGTGCGATGCGGTAGAGCGACACGCCGTTCGACTTGATCGCCGTCACCTCGTTGTTCTTCGAGAGCATGCCGAACGTGACGAGCGTCGCCACGAGCACGGAGATCGGCAGCGTCCAGTTGAGGACGTAGAAGATCTGGAAGCGGTAGTACGAGAGCAGCGTCTCCAGGCCGATGGCGTGTTTGCGGACGTCGCTGGCGATCTCGTTGTAGTCGACGATGACGAAGAGCGCGATGACGGAGATGAGGACGAGCGCGAGGATTTTGATGAACTCGCGGAGGATGTAGCGGTCGAGGATGTTCGGGAAGGTGATGTCGAGGCGGCTCAGGAGTCCCGGCCCTTCGTCGACCGTCGCCGACGACGACGGCTTGCGCGGGCGCAGCTTCGACGCGATCGCGCCCACCATCCGCCGCACGATTCCCCGATCGCGCGACGAGCTGATGTCGCGATTCGCGCGGCTGAGGAGGTACATGCCGAGCAGCAGCAGGATGATGTTCGCGCCCCACATGCCGAGCCAGGGCGGAATCTTTCCGGTGACGGCGAGCTGTTCGCCGTTGTTCAGCGCGACGTAATAGAAAAGGATGATCGCGACACTCAAAGAGAATCCTGAGCTTTTTCCGCCGCGACGATTGGTGATGCCGAGCGGCAACCCGAGAACGCCGAAGGCGATGCACGCGAACGGGATGGCGAACTTCTTGTGGATCTCGACGCGCGCCATGTTGCGCGTCATGCGGTCTTCGGCCGTCGCGCTGCGTCCGAGCTCGCGCTCCTGGCGCAGCAGCTCGCCGAGCGTCATCTCCCGCAGCGAGCGCGCGATCTGCGAGATCGCGAAGTCGCCGCCGCCGGACGGCAGGAGAATGCGCTGCGTCTCGTTGCGCGTGTGGTCGTAGCGGTCGGCCCGGCGCGGGTCCCAGATGTGCGTTTCCGCGCCGTAGAGATTCATCCAGATGTCTTTCGTCGGCTTGGTGACCGAGAGATTGCCGCTGCGCGCGACGATCACGCGCTGTCCCGAGGCGTGCTGCTGCAGCGCGGCGATGCTCGCTTTGTCGCTCGCGGGCGCGTTGGCGATCGCGTTCGCGGCCTGCTGCGGCGTCACGATGTCGCGCGACTCGTCGGCGCGGTTGTCGGCGACGAACACGCCTTTCCACTGGCCGGTGGCCGGATCGACATCGTTCACGTAAATCATGAGGTTTGCGTATTGGTCGTAGAAGATGCGCGGCTTGATCGCTTTCTCGGCCGAGGACGTCATGATCTCCGCGCGCAGCGCGACGAACTGCTTGTTGCCGCGCGGCATCACGAAGTTGATTAAGTAAAGGTTCAACAGAAAGATCGAGAAGCTGAAGAGGAACACCGGCCGGTAGATCGTGCGCGTGGAGATGCCGAGCGCGCGCATGGCGACGATCTCCGAGTCGGCGGAGAGGCGGCCGACGGCGATGAGGATGCCGAAGAGCAGCGACATCGGCACGGTGAGCACGATGATGTGCGGCATCGAATACAGCAGCAGCTTGCCGACGGCCGACGCGGGAAGCGAACGGCGAATGATCATCGCGGCCATGTCGAATAGCCGCTGCATGAGGATGATGGAGGTGTAGAAGATGAACCCGAGAAAGGTCGGGGTCACCATCTCCTTGAAGATGTAGCGGCTGAGGATGCGCATCGTCGAGAGGGATTATAGGCAACCGATGCAACCGCATCGGTTGCCGATGAGCGCGGCGAAGCGGCGATTCGCCTTTGGTGATCGCGTAAGGGATGCTTTTCCGCAGCGTCTGATAAGATGGATTATGTTAATTACGCCATGCTTTATGTGGCGACCGCTGCCCTCAGCGGTCGCGGCGGCGCGATAAGCGCCGCTGGCGCCTGTGACCGCTGAGGGCAGCGGTCACCACAACTAGAGCTTCGCGAGCGCCTTCTCGATCTCCTCGTGCAGGTTCGCCGGCGCTCCGTAGAACACGCGCACGATCTTCCCCTTCGCATCCGCCAGCACCATCGTCGGTACCGCGGGCGGTCCGTCGAAGGCGGCGCGCAGTTCGGCTGATCCGACGACGACGCGCGCGGCGGGCTTGAGCCTCTCCACCACCGCGTCGATGTCTTTCTGCGGCGAGTCGACGGCGACGGCGACGACGGTCACGTCCTTCGGGTCGAGCTTCTTCAGCCAGGTCATCGTGCTGAGACACGGCGGACACCACGTCGCCCAGAATTCGACGAGCACCGGTTTGCCGCGCAACGCGGCGAAGTCGATGTCCTTCGTGTTCGGAAGGTATCGCTCGATGTCCGCGTGCTTGGTCGTGGTGGACGCGACGGTGCCGCCGCTGAGGCGGATGTCGATCATGCGCGTGAGATCGGTTTGGAATTTGCGGCGATTGGCGACGTCATTCCACGGCAGATACTTGCCGGTCGCCGGTCCGCCCCATGCGTAGAAATCCTCCGGCCGCGCGACGAGCGACTCGTCGACGAAGATGGCCGGGTATTTGTCGACGCCGAAACGGTCGGCGAGCTTCGATGCGCCGAGGTCTTCGACCACGAAGCGCGCGCGTCCTGCGTAGCGATTGATGACTTCCTGAACCAGCAAACTTGCCGGATCGGAGAGGCTTCACGTATAGGGCCAGCGGACGAGCGTGACGGTGACCGCCGCGGCCGCGACGACGTTCTTCGCGGCGAGCGGCTGCAGGAGTGTCGCGTAGAACGGCACGACGTCGCGCGCGACGAGCACCGGCACGGGCGCCGGTCCTTCTTTCACGTACGACTGCAACAGCGCCGGAAGGCTCTCGTCCGGATCCTTCGCCTGCGCCGGCGGCTTCGCGCCTTCGTGCACGAACCCGGGATCGGCTTCCGCCTTTCTGCGCACGAGCGCGAGCTTCGTTTCGACGAGTGCGAGCGTCGCGCCTTCATCGAGGTTGGCGTTGAGCAGCTCGCGCGCTTCTTTCAATTTCGCGCTCGGCGAGATTGCACCGCCCGCGCCCGGATTCTTTTCGAAGAGCGCGAGCGTCTCTTTCTCGAGATCGTTCGCCGCGGCGATCATGCGCTGATGATCCGCGCGCGGCTCGTCGTTGCGTGCCACGCCGTTCGGCAGCGACGCGACGAAGTCGCGGAACTTCAGATTGCCTTCGGCATCGCCGAGGTAATAGAGACCGCCCCACATCGGATCACTGATCTTTGCGTACGGCGCGCTGGCGAGGTACAGCACGCGCGCGCGATTGGCGGCCTGCTCGATGAGCGCGCGATAGAGCAGCGGACCGTCCGACGATTTCTGCTTCGCGTAATACGCGGGACGGCGCGACGCGACGAGATTCTTCAGCGTCGCCAGATCGTCGCCGGCTTTGCGGTAGGCGGCGAAGAAGGCCAGGTTCTCGATGCCGATGAACGTATCGCGCAGGCGATACAGCCGCAGCATCGGCGACTTCGTGCCGCGAATGCGCGCGAACGAATCCTGGTACCCCTTCATCAGGCCGGCGATGTCTTCCGGCAGCGTGGTCTTGTCGATCGCGCGGAGCGCCGTTTCGAGCCGTGCGGTCTCGGCGGTGAGCCGCGCGTCCAAATCGGCGACCGCGTTTTCGCGCGAATGACAGGTCGTAAGCGCAATCAGTGCGACGAGCGCGAGTGTTCTTCGCATCGCGTGAGACTACGGCAGTGCGGGGCGCTGCCGCTATCACGCTTTTTGACTGGATAGGACTAGGACGAATAGGACGGATAGGACTGTAGGACAGGTCCTATTCGTCCTATTCGTCCTATCGTTCCTATCCACACTCGAGAACATCCGCAAGCAGCGCGGCCGCCGTAGGCATCGAGCCGGCTCCCCTGCCGCTGAGGAACACCTCCCCCACCGCCCTCCCGCGAATGACGACGGCGTTCTGTTCGTCGATGACGCGCGCGAACGGATGATCGATGCCGACGCGCCGCGGCTCGACCAGCAGCTCCACTCCTCCCGCCACCCGCCGCGCCTCGGCGATCAATTTCCCTCGCGTCCCCGACGCGATCCCGCGCACGACTTCGCGGTGCACCGGCGCATCGAACGCGACTTCGGCGAGGATGCGCAGCTTCTGCGCGGCGTCCTGTCCCGAAAGATCGAGCGACGGATCCGCTTCCGCGAATCCGCGCTCCTGCGCGTGCACGACTGCGTCACTGAACGACACGCCTTGTTCGACGCGACTCAACACGTAGTTGCACGTGCCGTTCAGGATGCCGGTGATGCTCTCGATGGTGTCGCCGGCGAGACCGCGGCGCAGCGCGCCGATGACCGGCACGCCGCCGCAGACGCTGGCTTCGAATCCGATCGTGACGCCGCGCTCGGCCGCCGCGCGAAACAACTCACGCCCGCACGCGGCGAGGAGCGCCTTGTTCGCGGTGACGACGTCGCGGCCGCGCGCGATCGCGCGGCGCACGAACGTGCCGGCCGTGTGGACGCCGCCGATCGCTTCGACGACGAGATCGCAGTCGCCGTCGATGACTTCGAGCGCGTTCGTGGTCAGGAGCGCACGATCGACGCCGGCGTGCGACTTGTCGAGATCACGCACGAGAATGCGCGTGATCTCGAGGTCGACGCCGTAGCGCGTCCGGATGCGTTCACGTTCAGCGTTGACGAGCCGCACGAAGCCGCCGCCGACCGTGCCGCATCCGAGGAGCCCGATGCGGATTCGCTTCATGCAACTGCCTCCTCGGAATGCGGAACGCCGGCGGTACGCGCCAGGCCCTGTTCGAGATCGTCGATGAGATCGCGGACGTCTTCGAGTCCGACAGAAAGGCGGATCAGGCTGTCGCTGATGCCGACGCTGCGGCGGACGTCGGGCTCGACCGACGCGTGCGTCATCGTGGCGGGATGACAGAAGAGACTCTTCACGCTGCCGAGGCTTTCCGCGAGCGTCCAAAGCTGCAGGCGGCGTGTGAACGCGCGCGTCTCGTCGATGCCAGCGTCGAGCTCGAAGGAGACGATCGCGCCGAAACGCGTCATCTGCCGGCGCGCGACGGCGTGATTCGGCTGATCGACGAGTCCCGGGTAGTAGACGCGGCGCACGCGGTCGTGCGCGAGGAGATACTTCGCGACTAATTCGGCGTTGGAACAGTGGCGCTCGATGCGCAGGCCGAGCGTCTTCACGCCGCGCAGGACCAGGTAGCAGTCCTGCGGTCCGGGAACGGCGCCGACTGCGTTCTGCAGGAACTTCAACTCTTCGTAAAGACCATCGTCGTTGGTGATCACGGCGCCGCCGATGACGTCGCTGTGGCCGTTGATGTACTTCGTGGTCGAATGCACGACGATGTCGGCACCGAGGAGCAGCGGCTGCTGCAGGACAGGAGTGGCAAACGTGTTGTCGACGGCCGTGGTAATTCGGCTCCCACGAGCGATGGCAGAACATCTGGCGATGTCGGTGACATGCAGCAGCGGATTGGACGGCGTCTCGAGCCAGAGCAGTTTCGTGTTGGGACGGATCGCCGCCTCGACGTTTGCCGGCGACGTCGTGTCGACGAACGTGAACTCGATGCCAAAGCGCGCGAACACTTTCGTGAAGATGCGCCACGCGCCGCCGTAGAGGTCCTGCGTCGAGACGACGTGATCGCCCTGCCGCAGCAGCGACAGCACGGCGTGAATCGCGGCCATGCCGCTGGAGAATGCAAGTCCGTGCCGCGCTCCCTCGAGCCCGGCGAGGTTTTCCTCGAGCGCGCTGCGCGTCGGATGTCCGGTGCGCGCGTAGCAGAAGCCTTTGTTCACTCCCGGTTCCGTCTGGCGGAACGTTGAGGTCTGGTAGATCGGTGTGGTCACGGCGCCGGTCACGGCGTCATCGGGCTGCCCGGCGTGAATCGCACGGGTATCGAATCGATAGGACATTGTTTTCCTCCGCAAGGTTCGGTGCGTTACGTGGATGCGGGAGAGCGCGGAAGAACCCGGGTCAGCAGACAGGCGTAGAGCTACGCCGTCGCGCCCGGGCGACGCATCATCATTCGGCCCACGAGGAACAGCGTGTGGTGAACGAGCGTCATGTTGGCGGCGGAGGTTACGCTCCGCCCTGCGTGCTGTCAAGCACGTACTTTTCGATCTGCTGAATGAACGCGAGGTGATTCGCGGTCTTGCGGATGTATCCGCGCGCGCTCGACTTCGCGACGAGCGCCTGCAGCTCTTCGTCGCTCTTCGCCGAATGCAGGACGATCGGGATGTTGCGCAGGAAGTCGAACATCTTCGAGAGCTCGAGCACGTGCTCGCCGCGCAGCGCGGGCATTTCGACGTCGAGCAGCACGAGATCGGGCTTCTCGCGCTGCACGATGACCGGCAGCTTCAGCGCGGACTCCGACGTGATGACGTCGTAGCCCGCCGCCTCGAGCTGCCGCCTGGCGATGCCAAGCGCTTTGTCGTCATCGTCGATGACGAGGATCTTCGCTTTTCCCGGCATGAGCGCCAAGTATAGCCTCCCGGCCTCACCGCCTCTTTCAACGAGGAATCTGTGGAGCGGCGGCCGCCCTCGGCCGCCGAATTTTCGCGAGAGGTCGGCGGCCGAGGGCGGCCGCCGCTCCACAGATGGGGAGGCTTGGCGGCTCTCACCGCGACGTTTGATCGATGAACGTGTCCCAGTCCTTCTGCATCTTCGCCGCGGATTTCTGCTCGAGATACACCATGTGTCCGGCCCAGTAGCGCGCGTAGCTGATGTTCTTCTGGTAGCTCGCGGGGAGACTGAGCTCGTGCATCGTGTACTCGGCCTGGTAGTACGGCGTGGCGAGATCGTAGAAGCCTTCCATCACCAGGACTTTCAGGAACGGGTTGCCGACGATCGCGACGCGGAGCGGTGAGATCGTTTCCTGAAATCCCTGCGGACCGCCGGGCGCCTGCGTCGTGCCGGTCGAGCTCCAGAGGAACATGCCGGACTGCTGCGCGGACGTGTAGTACGGCATGTCGGTTTTGTAATTGAGCTCGGTGCGCATGTAGTTGTGGAACGTCATCGTGAACGGCGGCGTCGATTGGATCGACGCGGGATCGGTCGGCGCGCCCTGCGCTGCGGGACGCGATCCGGGGAACGCCGGCTCGGGCAGCGCGTAGCGGCCGTCGAGCCGTCCGACGCGCATACGCTGATCGAGCAGTAGCTCGTGATCGAACGTGCCGACGTCGATGCGCAGATTGTTCTCCTCGATGACCGCCTTCGTGAGACCGGTGTAGCGCGCGAGACCATTCACGATGGCTTCCCGCTGCTGCGCCGTCATTGCATCGCCGCGCGCGAGCGCAGCCGCGTAGTCGGTGATCGCCCACTCTTCTGCTTCGCGGATCGGCGCGCACGGCGCGTCGGGGTCGGTCTGACAGCGATCGATTGCCGCCTGCAGCTCCGGCGAGAGTTTGTGATGCCAGTACGCGATCGCCATGTACGTCGGCACGTTCCACGGATACGGCGCGTCGTTCGCCGGCGAGAACGCGAGCGTCTGGAAGTTCAGCGCCATCGACAACAGCCCGATGCCGTTGAACACGATGCCGCGGCCTTGCAGGTAACCAGCGAGGCCGGCCGAGCGCGTGGTGCCGTAGCTCTCGCCGAACAGATACAGCGGCGAGCTCCAGCGCTCATTGCGCGAGATGTACATGCGAATGAACTCGCCGAACGCCTGCACGTCGCCGTCGGGATTCTGATACTTGCGCGCCGCCGCCGCATCGGCCGCGCGGCTCCATCCCGTGCCGATCGCGTCGATGAGGACGACGTCGGTGCGATCGAGCGGCGTGTACGGATTGTCGTGGATGCGGAACGGCGGACGCGTCATGAATCCCTGCGGATCCATGACGACCGTGCGCGGCCCGAGGGCGCCCATGTGCAGCCAGATCGACGCGGAGCCGGGGCCGCCGTTGTACGCGAACGTCAGCGGACGCGTTCCCGCATCCGCTCCATCCACCGTGTACGCCACATAAAACATCAGCGCCTCGGTCACACCCTCGCCGTTCTTGATCGGCATGCGGCCCGCCGTCGCGGTGTACTTCAGCGCCTTGCCGCCGACGTTGATCGAATGATGCGTGACGCTCGCCGGCGTCTCCTTCATGTCGAAGTGAAAGTTCGTGTTCTGTGCGCCGCCGCCTCCCACTGGTGCGGGCGCGGGCGTTTCGGTTCGCTCGCGCTCTCGCGCCGGCTGCTGCTGCTCCTGCGTCATCTGCTGCGTGCGTGCAGATGGCTCGGGCTCGGTGCTCTGCGGAGTCGGAGTCGGCGGCGTTGATCGTTGCTGAGAAAAGGCGGGAATTGCGATTGCGAGAAGAAGAGCGAGCGCAAGGCGGCTTTTCATACGCCGCATTCTATCGATGCCTAACGCTCGTTCTCCAACCGCCGCAGCAGCTCGCGCACCGCCTCGATCACTTCGCCCTTCTCGACGTTCGGCTTCTTGAACGCGAGATTGAGCGTGAACGGCAGCGCTTTGTCCTTCAGCGCGAACACATAGTTCTTCGGCCGTCCCGCTTTTTTCGGCTCCGGCTTCGTCGCGGTCTGCTTGCGCAAGTCGTCGCGCGACAGCTCCCCTGCTCCGAACGAGCGGACGAGTTTCTCCATCGCCTCTTCCGAATTCGCGCGCGCCACCTGCACGAGGACGCTCTTGTTCGAGATTCCGGCCTCGCGGCACATCGCGCGGATGCGGTCGGGGATCTCGTTGATGAGCAGCGTCTCGGTGATCGTCGTTCGCGACTTGCCGATGACCTGCGAGATCTTCTCGTGCGTGTATCCGAATTTCTGTTGAAGGAGCGCGAAGCCTTCCGCTTCTTCGAACGGCGTCAGGTCTTTGCGCTGGATGTTCTCGATGAGCGCGATCTCGAGCTGCTCGCGGTCGTCGACGTCGAGCTCGATCGCCGGAATCTCGTCGAGTCCCGCCAGCGACGCCGCGCGATAGCGGCGCTCGCCGGAGATGATCTGATAGCGGTTCGGCCCGATCTGACGAACGAGGATCGGCTCGAGCACGCCCTTCTCGCGCACGCTCGCCGCCAGCTCTTCGATGTTGCCGAGCTGCGTGCGTGGCTGTTCCGCGTTCGGCTCGATGAACTCGATCGGCAGCATCGACCCGATGTGCCGGCCGGAGCGCCGCGTCAGCTCGTCGACGTAATGCGAGTCGTGGCGCATGCCTGTCCGCTCGGGAAGTCCTCGTTTAGCCATGGGGGTCCTTTCGCACTGCGAAATGATTCGAGGAACGCAGAACGCAGAGCGAAGAATTGAGAAATCTCTTCGTTCTGAATTCTGCGTTCTGCGTTCGCGCTCATACTCGCGACAGCAACTCCTCCGACAGCGAGTAGTACTCGTTCGCGCCGCTCGATTTCGGCGCGAACGTGAAGATCGATTCCCTGTACGCCGGGCTTTCTTCCAGGCGGATCGACTTCGTGATGACGGTGTTGAACAGGCGATCGCCGAAGACCTGTCCGATCTGATCGTGAATGTCTTTGGCGAGCGTCGTGCGCTTGTCGTGCATCGTGATCACGACGCCGAGGAGCTGAAGATTCGGATTCGGACGCGCCTTGATCTTCTCGATCGTCTCGAGCAGATCGTCCGTCCCTTCGAGCGCGAAGTACGACGACTGGATCGGGACGAGGACGTGCGTCGAGGCGACGAGCGCGTTGACCGTGATCATGCCGAGAGTCGGCGGCGTGTCGATGAAAATATAGTCGTACTCGGTGGGCGCATCTTTCATCCGGTCTTTGAGACGAAAGGGGCCGTCGAGATCGCCGATGAGCTTCGACTCGAGCTTCGCCAGCGCGATGCGCGACGGCGCGATGGAGAGATTCGGAACGGACGTCGGAACGATGACGTCCTTGAACTCCATCTCCTCGCTGACGAGCACGTCGTACATCGACTTCGTGATCGCGCGCGCGTCGACGTAGCTCATCGTCGAATTCGCCTGCGGATCGAGATCGACGAGCAGGGTCTTCAACCCTTTGTTCGCGACGGCTGCAGCTAGATTGATGGCGGTGGTCGTCTTTCCGACGCCGCCTTTTTGGTTGGCTACGGTAATGATCATGTGGGCCGGTGGGATTCTACGGAGCCGCTTCCGGTTTGGGAAGCACGGTGATCTCTCGAAGCATGATGCGAGTGACATCGAAGCGGAGCGGATCGCTCACGCGGACGGGATAGACGGCGATCGTGCGGTCGGGAGACGTGGCGAGAATCGGCACGCTTTGCTTCACATCGACGGGAACCGGCGGTGACGCCAGACGGGCGTCATCGAACGTCCCTGCTCCGTCCCACAGCACGGCTTCGTCACGCTCATCGCCGGGCAGCATCATGACGAACGCTCCATGAGTCCAGATCGCGGCGTGAGGACCGTTTTTCGCGAAAAACTGCTGCTCGCCATGGCTATTCACCACGAATGTCTCGCGCTGATACGACGTGGCGTAGCCGAGAAGGAACGTCGTCGCGCCAACGAGAGCGCGATCGTTGCCGTCTCCGGCGATGGCGAGGATCCAGCTCTCCTTTGCCGACTCGACCGGCAGATCGATGTCGGAGAGCCGGCTGAAGTTGCTCGAGTATGCGGCGACGTGGGATCGATACATCTGTATGCATGTGACCGGCCGGTACGCCGCAATCATGTGCCACGCGAGAATGAATCCCGCCGGCGTCGGAGTCGCGTGAAGCGAATAGATATGGCCGACGTGCGGGATGAGAACGAAGCCTCCCTCCGGCGTGACGACCGTGCCGTCGCGCCGCACGCGCGCGGCGTACAGCACCGACTCGACGGGCCAGCAGGGAGCGTCGAGGTTTTGATGGGCGTCCTGCCAGAAAACGATGAAGTCCTGTCCGTCCCAGATCACGTCCAGCGGTGTGCCGGCGCCAAGGACGATGGGCCGCGACGGCGCTCCTTCCACTGGAATGATCTGCGCCAGGACGGACGCATATGGACCGCCGACAGCGAGAAACGTCGACGTGCCGTCGCTCGCGAGGTAGTCGTAGCGAAGGTCTTGCAGGCCGAGGCCGTCGAGCGCCACGCCGTTCCGGAATCGCCCGGCTTTCGGCGTCTCGATGTACGACGGTTGTCCAATGATCGTTTCACGCCAGGCGATGAGATCGACTCCACCCGCCGTCGCGGCGTCGACGGGTGACTGGTTGACCGGAGTGAATGCGAATGCCGTCGCGTTCGAGATCGCCCGTCCATCGATCGTCGCGAGCATCACCTCGGCGACAGGTGCACCACGCGCGATCAACACGTTCGCACCGTTCCACGCGATCACTGCCTCGGTCGAAACAGCGGGGATCCTGAGCTCGCGCGCGATGCCCAACAACGGAATCCGAAACGCTCTCACGCCGGAGCGATCGCGCACGAGAATCACCGGCCGTCCGTTGACCTCGATCGCGTCGAAGATCGTGCCGCTCACGATCGGTTCCGGCAGATCGCTCGATTCACCGCGATCGTTGAGCGAGATCGCGTACGTGCCGCCCGTCTGCGGCGAAAAGAGAACCATCGCACCGAGCGGCGTGGTTACGACGAAGAGTGCGCTCAGCGGTGACGCGCCGGACGCGATGACATGCTGCGCGGCCGTGATCCCGTCCGCGGTGATGAGAAACGTCTCGATCCCGCGCGTGGTGTGGCACGCGACGATGAAATTGGATCCCGCGCGCGCGACGCCGAGGGCCACGTCTTCGATTTCGCCGATGGACCATACGTTCGAGACTTGCCGCCCCGCGCGATCGAACATCGCGGCACGAAGCGTTCGCTTCAAATCCCAACGAACCGACCAAAGAAGCAGATAGCGGTCATCCGTCGCCGCGAGGCGAATGGCTTCTCCGTCGAGAATCAATTGGTCTCTTGCGACGATGGATTCGGAAGTCTTCGATCCATTGGCGTCGAGCTGCGCCACCGCGATGCGGTAGTCCATTTTCCATACGGCGAGATATCCGTCGCCGCTGCTCGCGATCACGGGCGAGTTTCCGAGGAACGAGAGGAGCGCCGGCGGCGCCGGCTCTCCGTGCGGACTGACGGCAGTCGTGATCAATCGCCCCGAGAACCGGCCGGCGATCACGAACCCGCGCCCGTTCGAGGCCACATCCATTTCCGTGACGGCTGCGCGCACGTTCGACTTCGCTGGAATCTCGAACGGTTCGCTGAAGGAGAGTGACTGGGCAGCAGCGATTCGGGCGAAAATCGCCCAAATCAAGACAGTACGCGAGAGTCGCATACTGTTATTTGTACTACATTTTGTACTTGCCCATCTCGTCCGGCTCGAGGTTCTCGAACCACTTCTTCATCTTCTCGTCCTGGTCTTCGCCGTCGGGGGAGATGGTCTGCGCCTGATCGAGGACGGACTGCGCGACATAAATCGGCGCCTCGGTGCGCAGCGCGAGCGCGATCGCGTCGCTGGGGCGGGCGTCGACTTCGAGCGTCTTTCCGCCGACGAGGATGCGGATCTGCGCGAAGAACGTGGAGTCGCGGAGGTCGTTGATCACGACGCGGGTGACCTCCCCTTCCAGCTCGTTGATCATGTTGCGGAGAAGATCGTGCGTCATCGGACGCGGGGTGGTGATGTTCTCGAGCTGCAGCGCGATCGCGTTCGCCTCGAAGATGCCGACCCAGATCGGGAGGAAAAACTTTTCGTCGTCGTCCTTCAGCACGACGATCGGAGAGTTCGAGACGGGATCGAGCATCAATCCCTTGATCGTCATCGAAACCAAATCGTTCATGCGACGGCCTCCCCGCGCAGCGTGTGATGTTGCGCCGAATCGATGCGCACGCCAAGGATACTCCCGAGCGGCGTCGATGGGTCGCCGTGAAAATTCACGACCCAGTAGTCATCGGTTCTGCCTGACAACATCGCCGGATCGTGCTTGCTCGGTCCTTCGACCATTACCGGCACGACGCGTCCGCGATACGACTCGAGCCGCTCGCGCTTGATGCGCTCGTGCAATGCAAACAGACGCTGCAGACGATCGTCGGCAATCGATTCGTCGACGGCCGCGCCGATGCGCAGCGCCGGCGTTCCGGGTCGCGGCGAGTATTTGAACGCGAAGAGCGATCCGTATCCGACTTCTTCGATGAGCGACAGCGTCTCCTGAAAGTCCTCCTCGGTCTCGCCGGGGAAGCCGACGATGATGTCGGTCGAGAAGTGGATGTCGGGGATCTCTTTGCGAATGCGCGCCATGGTCTCGAGATATTTCTCGCGCGTGTACAGCCGTTTCATCCTGCGCAGCACGCGCGACGATCCCGATTGCACCGGCAGGTGCAGGTAGCGTGAGATGTTCGCGTGATCGCGCATCGCGGAGATCATCGAGTCGCTGACCTCGGCGGGATGCGACGTCGTGAATCGCAGCCGCACGACGCCTTCGATTTCCGCGACGGCGCCGAGCAGCGCGCCGAAATCGTTTCCGGTGACGGGACAGCGATACGCGTTGACGGTTTGCCCGAGGAGCTCGATCTCGACGCGGCCGCTCTCGACGGCGGCACGCGCCTCGGCGACGACGTCATCAAACGGACGCGAGACCTCGCGGCCGCGCGTCGTCGGCACGATGCAGAACGTGCAGTTCTTGTTGCAGCCTTCGATGATCGTGATCCACGCCTTCGTCGGCGACGTGCGGTCGAGCGCGAGGTAGTCGTAGTTGCGGTCCTCGGGGAAATCGATCGCGAGCCGCCTCCCCTCTTCGAGCACCGCGTCGAGATGTCCGACGTTGCCCGGGCCCATCACGAAGTCGACCCATGGCGCGCGCTCGAGGATCCGCTTCCCTTCCTGCTGCGCGACGCAGCCGCAGACGCCGATCGTGACGTCGCGCTCGCGCTTCAACTCGCGCAGGCGTCCGAGGTGCGAGAACACTTTCTGCTCGGCCTTGTCGCGAACCGAACAGGTGTTGAGCAGAATCAGATCGGCGTTCGCCTCTTCATCGACGCGCTTGTACCCGCGCAACTTCAGATTGCCCGACAAGCGCTGCGTGTCGAGCTCGTTCATCTGACAGCCCCAGGTTTCGATGAAGAACGTTTTCATGGCTTCTGTGGAGCGGCGGCCGCTTCGGCCGCCGGTGCTCGCGAGAATTCGGCGCCCGAAGCGGGCGCCGCTCCACTGAGCGTCGCAAGTTGTTTCTTCGCCGCGTCCAACTTCGCTTTCTTCTCCGCGAACTGTCGCGCGATCACGTTGTCGCGATCATCCAGATCATTCGTTGCGAAGTAGCTCGCCTCGAGCGCCGCGACGTCTTTTTCCAGCGCGTCGATCGTCGACTGCAGCTCCGCGCGATTCGCTTCCGTCGCGAGCCGTGCCGTTCGTTCGGCGGCCTGCTTCTCCATCAGCGACGGTTCCGGCTTGACTTCGGCGGTCTTCGCTTTCGACGGGGACAGCTCGGTCAGCTTCCCTTTCGACTTCTTCACGTCCGCGTTCGTGATCACTTTCGTGGTCGTCGTGCCGCTCTTCTTCTTCGCCTTCGCTTCTTTCGAAGCTTCGACGAGCGCGGTCGTGTCGCTTTGCAGCGACGCGATGAGCAACGCAACGAGGAGGAGTTTCATACGCGGCCGTAGCGATCTTCGAGTCGAACGACGTCATCGAGCTCCGGCGTCGAGACCTCGGCAACGTCGGTGTCGGCGAGCGCTTCCATGCGATGGATCAGACGCGGCGGAATGTGAAATGCCTCGCCCTTTCGCAACGTCAACTCGCGCCGGTCGCCGTCGTGCTCGATCGTCAGCCGCAGCTCGCCGTCCACAACGTACAGCGTCTCTTCTTTCATTTCGTGGAACTGGAGGCTCAGCGACTCGCCGCGATTGATGTGCAGAATCTTGCCGACGTAACGGTCGGTGTGCGCGAAGATCAGCTCGTAGCCCCACGGCTTGGGGATGCGCTTGATGTCGTGAATTGAGAACAGATCGCTCATAGGCTCTTGCTGGCCAGTCCTTCGGGGAAACGCATGGCCACGCTCTCGATGATGAATTCTTCGATCTCCTGCGCAGTCTTCTTGTTCAGGCAGGCCTCGGCGATGCGCTTGCAGTCTTTGTAACGCACCGAACGGATGACGTTCTTCACGACGGGAATCGAGCTCGGATTCATCGAGAAGATTTCGAGGCCGAGGCCGAGGAGCACGATCGCGTAAAGCGGATCGGACGCCATCTCGCCGCACATCGACACCGGAATGCCGGCGCGCTTGCCGGCGTCGATCACACCTTTGATGAGCCGCAAGAGCGCGGGATGCAGCGGCTCGTACAGGTAGCTGACGTTCTCGTTGCCGCGATCGATGGCGAGCGAGTACTGAATGAGATCGTTCGTGCCGATGGCGAAGAAGTCGGCTTCGGTCGCGAGCAGATCCGCGATCACGGCCGCCGACGGCACCTCGATCATGATTCCGATCTGCAGGTCTCTGTTGTACGGAATCTCCTGCGCGTCGAGCTCGAGGCGGATCTGCCGCACGAGCGTTTTCACCTGACGCAGCTCCTGCACGCCGGAGACGAGCGGGAACATGATCTTGATCTTTCCGTACGCGGACGCGCGGAGCAGCGCGCGCAGCTGCGTCTTGAACATGTCGCGGTGCTGCATGCAGAGACGCAGCGCGCGCAGGCCGAGGACGGGATTGTCTTCCTTCGAGCCGATGATCTCGCGCGCGAGTTTTTTTCCGCCGAGGTCGAACGTGCGGATGACGCACCAGTTCGGCGCCGTCGCCTCGGCCAGCTTTCGGTAGACGTTGAAGTGCTCTTCTTCCGTCGGCAGGAACGGGCTCGTCGAGATGTAGAGAAATTCGGAGCGATAGAGGCCGATCCCCTGCGCGCCGAATTTCTGCGCGTCGTTCAATTCTTCGATCAGCTCGATGTTCGCCTGCATCGAGATCTCGTGATGGTCTTTCGTCTCGGCGGCGAGCTCGCGATTCTCGAGCAGCTTCTTTTCCGCTTCTTCGTGACGCGAGACGCGGCTCTGATACTCCTGCACCATCGCCGGCGTCGGATTGACGATGATCAATCCTTCGTAGCCGTCGACGATCACGAGCTCGTCGTTGTCGACGATCTTCGTGAGGCGCGGCACGCCGATGACTGCGGGCATGAACAGCGACTTCGCGATGATGGACGTGTGCGACGTGCGTCCGCCGACTTCGGTGGCGAAGCCGACGATCGGCCGGCGGTTGAAGTGCACGGTGTCGGACGGCGTGAGGTCGTCGGCGAGGATCACGACGTCGTGCGTGATCTCGGAGAGGTCGTGATGGGAGATGCCCTGCAGATTGACGAGCACGCGCTCGGCGACGTCTTTCACGTCGGCGACGCGCTCGCGCAGGTAGTCGTCCTCGAAGCTCGCGAAGCGCGCCTGCAATTCTTCCTGCACCTCGGCGAGCGCCCACTCCGCGTTCACCTGCTCGTTCTCGATCTTCTGCACGACTTTGTCGGCAAATGAGGCGTCTCCGACGATCATCGCGTGCGCCTCGAAGATCTGTGCGTACTCGTCTCCCATCGAGCGCGAGACTTTCTGCTTGAGGTCGAACAGCTCGTCGCGCGTCTTCTCGAGCGACTCCAGGAGCCGCGTGACTTCGGACGGCACTTCGTCCTCGCGAATCGGCACGCGATAGACCGACGCGACGCGCTTCTCGACGATCACCGCGCGCCCGATGGCGATGCCCGGTGACACACCGATGCCCTTGTGCGTGCGGATGTCGGAACGTGTTTGAGCCGCGGGCATTCGGCTCATTCTACTTCGTCAAATTTCGCCTCGATCAGCTTCTCGATCGCGTCGAGCGCGTCGCGCTCGTCTTCGCCGTCGGCTTTGAGCGTGATGACGGAGCCGCGGCCGGCGGCGAGAAGGAGGATGCCGAGGATCGACTTGCCGTCGACCTCCTCATCGCCTTTGCGGATCTTGATGTCGGATTTGAAACGCGCGGCGGTGTGCACGAGCTTCGCCGCGGCACGCGCGTGCAGTCCGAGCTTGTTCTTGATCTCGACCTCGCGGGTGACCATCACGCCATCCCGCCCGGATGGCAGATGGCGGATGGCAGATGGCAGATCTCCCAGCTGCGTGTTTTGCCATCCGCCATCTGCCATCTGCCATCCAACTTCATACGGCGGCGAGGAAATCCGACGCGACGCGGATCGCCTTCGATCCCTTCTCGCTGATCACGTGCGCGAGCGTGGCGACGTCCTTCGCCTCCTGCTTCATCATCGCGAACTTCACGATCATCGGCAGGTTCACGCCGGTCACGATCTCGACGCGTCCGAGGTCGAGGAAAGAAAGGCTGATGTTGCTCGGCGTGCCGCCGAACATGTCGGTGAAGATGATGACGCCGCGATCGGGACCGAGCTTCGCGAGGCCGGCGGCGATTTTCTCGCGCGCCTCGTCGACCGTATCGCTCCACTCCAGCGGGACCGCCTCGATCCCGGTGACGTCTGCTTCGATTTGTCGTGCTGCGTTCAACAACTCATACGCAAGGTTGCCATGCGTAACGATCAATGCCCCGGTCAAGCGACCTACCTCCCACGAACCAACAGCGCATGATAACCGCACTTGTGGAGCGGCGGCCGCCCTCGGCCGCCGAAACATGCGCTTGTGAGGACCGGCCACTGCTCATTTTCGGCGGCCGAGAGCAGCCGCCGCTTCACTTTTGTAACAACATCTGATTGACATACGCGCATATTCAGATGTTAAACTCGCGCGCATGGAAATCAGACTTGAGCATCATCCACTAAGGAGACACTGTATGACTCGTTTTGCCAGCCCGAATCCCGATGTGAAGAACCTTCAGCATCAGATCAACCGCATCATCGAGCCGTTCGCCCGGTTTGCGTTCGGCGACGAGGATCTCGTCAGCGGCAGCTGGTCTGCGCCGGTGGACGTGGCCGAGTCGCAGGAACACATCATCGTCCGCGCGGAAGTGCCCGGCATGAAGCAGGAAGACATCGAGATCGAGTTCGAGAACGGCCTGCTCACGATCCGCGGCGAGCGCGCGCTGCAGAAGGAAGAGAACGTGACGTGGCATCGCGTGGAGCGGACGTACGGAAAGTTCAGCCGCTCGTTCACGCTGCCGCGCACGGTCGATCCGGAGCGCATCACGGCGAGCTATCGCGACGGCATTCTCGAGATCACGGTGCCGAAGAAAGAAGAAGCGAAGGCGAAGCAGATTCGCATCAACGTTCAGTAAGATGACGGCGTGAGCCGTCCGAATTTCCCACTCGCCTTCCCTCTCGCAATTGCCGCGGGCGCCGCGACGGCGTTCTTCGTTTCGATCCTCATGATTCCGATCATGGGCAACGAAAACGAGAAGACGTTCGCCGGCGCGGCGACCGCGGCGTCGCTCATCGCGTGGTACGCCGCGATCATCTGCACGTTCTACGTGCTCGTCATCGGCATCGGCGTCGTCATCTACGTGCGCAACACGCGCCGCGTGCCGTCGCTCGCAACCGCGCTGGTCGTGGCCGTGCTCGCGGGAGGTCTCCCCTTCATCGCGACGCCGTTGATGCAGACTCGCCCCGTGTCGAAGTTCGACATCGTGCTCTTGCCCGTGCTCGCGGTGGCGTCGGGGATCGCGACGGCGTGGACGTTCTGGCGCGTGGGATTGAAGGGGCGGACGGTCACCGCTTGAAATCACGGTGCACGATCTCGACGCTGTAGCCGAGCGCAGCGAGATCCTCGCCTAACCGCTGCCCGATCGCGACGGAGCGATGTTTCCCGCCCGTGCAGCCGATGCCGATCGTGAGATAGCTCTTCATCTCTTTCCGATATCCCGGCAGCGTGTACGTGACAAAGTCGAGAAGCTTTCGATAGAACTCTTCGTATCCCGGCTGCGCCTTCAGGTATTCGACGATCTCCGGATCGAGTCCGGTCTTCGGACGCAGCGCTTCGACAAAGTGCGGGTTCGGAAGGAATCGCACGTCGAACAGCAGGTCGAGGTTATAGGGCAGGCTGTATTTGAATCCGAACGTGATGATCGTGACGAGCAGCGACTGTTCCGCGCCGGAGATCTTGAACCGCCGCATGACCTCGGCCTTCAGCTCGTGCACGGAAAACTGCGACGTGTCGAGCGTCAGGTTCGCGAGCGACTTCACTTCGGTGAGCGCTTCTTTTTCTTCCTGGATCGCCTCGATCAGCGGCTTGTCTTTTTCCAGCGGATGCGGACGCCGTGTTTCTGAGTAGCGGCGCGCGATCACTTCTTCGCTGGCTTCGAGAAAGATGAGCACCGTGTTCGGCACGAGCTTCTGCAGGCGCTCGCGATAGAACTTCGGGAAGCGCGTCGCGAAGTCGTGCGTGCGGACGTCGACGACGATGCCGACGCGGTTCGCGTGCTCGTGCGCCGTCACTTCCTCGAGATACGGCTCGATCAACTCGATCGGCAGGTTGTCGGTGCAGTAGAAGCCGAGGTCCTCGAGCGTCGATTGGACGTAGCTCTTGCCGGAGCCGGAGAGGCCGGTGATGACGACGAGGTACTCGGGCGCTTTCATGCTACTTGAGGGTGTTGGTGAGCGCTTCGCCCTGCCGCGCGATCTGCTCGTCGATGCGCCGCGTGAACTCGCGCGCGGAGTCGTAGCCCTGCAGCTTCATCAGATGATTGCGCGCCGCGACTTCGACGAGCAGCGCGAGGTTGCGTCCCGACGCGACCGGCAACCGCACGTACGGCTTCGACACGCCGAGAACTTCGTAGGTCTCGCCGGTGATGCCGAGGCGGTCGTACTGCGTGCCTTCGACCCACTTCTCCAGTTTCACCACCATGTCGATCGGCTTCACGTCACGCGTCGACGCGACGCCGAAGAGGTCCTTGATGTCGATGATGCCGATGCCGCGCAGCTCCATGTGATGGCGCAGCATGTCGTTCGAATATCCGAGCAGGACATCGTTGGGATGGCGTTTGACGATCACGAGATCGTCCGCGATCAGGCGATGGCCGCGATAGACGAGATCGAGCGCGCATTCGCTCTTGCCGATGCCGCTGTCGCCGAGGAGCAGCACGCCGATGCCGTAGACGTCGAGAAGGCCGGAGTGCATCGTGACGCGCGGCGCCATCGTCTCTTCGAGGAAGTACGTCGTGCGCGTGATCGTCGTCGACGACATCGCCGTCGTCGAGAACAGCGGCACGCTGCGCTTCTCGCATTCGACGCGGAACTCGTCGAGCGGAGTGATGCCTTTCGTGACGATGAAGCAGGAGATGTCGAGGCCGGAGACGTCGCGGATGCGCTTCTCGCGCAGCCGCGGCGGAAGGCTCTCGAGGTACTTCGTCTCCGACGCGCCGATGATCTGCACGCGCCACGGCTTGATGTACTCGTAGTAGCCGGCGAACGCGAGCCCCGGCTTCTGCACGCGCGGCCGCGCGATCACGCGACTCAACCCGTCGTCGCCGGTGACGAGCTTGAGCAGAAGGTCATCCAGCTCGCCCAACCGGAGCGAAGCGACGGTGGTAGGGATGAAGTCTTCGTCGCGCACCCAACAATACTAACCCGTGCTCGCGTCGAACAACCCGCGCCCGTGCCCGCGCCCGCTTCCGCGCCCGGGTGGGTGGCGAGCGAAGCGACCGTTCCGCCACCCCGGGCGCGGGAGCGGGCACGGGCGCGGGCGCGGGAGTTTGGGTTGGTGCGCGCGGGTCAGAACTCCGGCGCGATCAATCCGAGGTTGTTGTCGCGCCGCTTGTAGATCACCGAGACCTTATCCGTGTCGATGTCGCGAAAAACGATGAACTCGTTCTTCGAGTCGTCCAGCCGCAGCGCGGCTTCTTCGATCGACATCGGGCGGATGGCGAGGTTGTTGGTCTTGATGATGCGCGGGCGGTTGTGATCGCCGGTCTCGCGGAGGTTGCCGGGCTCGAGGACCTGCACGGCCCACTCGGTCACGTTCTGGCGGCCGTTGCCGTCGCGGCGGTGATGGTCGCGGATTTTCTTGCGGTTCTTCTGCGCCTGGCGCTTGAGGTGATCGATCGTGAGATTGATCGCGTCCTGCATCGAGTCGCCGGATTCCTGCACGGCCTTCACGTCGTGCTCTTTGCCGACGATGATCACTTCGCAGATGTTGCGGTACTTCTCGACCTGCAGCACGACGCGGACGTCGATGACGTCGTCGAAGAGGCGCTCCTGGATCTTCGCCAGCTTCTTCTCGACCAGGTCGCGCACATTGGCGGGAATCTCGTAGTTGCGCCCGGAAATCTCGGTTGCCATAGAACCTCGCTTTCACGTCGTTCTGAGCGGACTCAGAAGGGTGCTGAGTGCTGAGTGCTGGGTGCTCAGGGTCTTCTCAGCACCCAGCACCCAGCACCACGTGTTTGCAACGAATCAAAAAATCTGTTTGCGATCCGTGGATGACGGAATGTTCAGCTCGTCGCGATACTTCGCCACGGTTCGTCGTGCGATGTTGATGCCTTCGTCGTTCAGGATCTTCATGATCTTGGAATCGGAGAGCGGTTTGCGCGGGTCCTCGTTCTCGATGAAGCCCTGAATCTTCTTCTTCACCGTCAGGCTGGAGATGTCTTCTCCGGTATCGGAATCGATTCCGCTGTGGAAGAAGTACTTCATCAGGAAGAGGCCGCGCGGCGTGTGCATGTATTTGTTGGAGACGACGCGCGAGACGGTCGACTCGTGCATCTGGATGTCGTCGGCGACGTCGCGCAGGACGAGCGGCCGCAGATAGTCGATGCCGCGCTCCAGAAACTCGCGCTGATGTTTGACGATCGACTCGGCGACTTTGTAGATCGTCCGCTGCCGCTGATCCAATGATTTGATCAGCCACACGGCGGAGCGGATCTTGTCCTTGATGTAGTTGACGGTCTCGCCGTCCTGCTTCGAATCCATCGAGTGCAGCATCGACCGGTAGCCGCTGTTGATGCGCAGCTTCGGCATGCCGTCCTCGTTGAGCACGATCACGTATTCGTCGCCGACCTTGTGCACGTAGACGTCGGGCTCGACGTAGATCGCTCGCTCATTGGAGTATTTCCTCCCTGGTTTCGGATCGAGGTGCTTGATGATCTCGACGATGCCCTCGAGCGTCTTGAGATCGATGCCGAGGACTTTGGCCAGCGGGACGAATTTCCGCTGCATGAACTCTTCCCAGTGGTCGCGGATGATGATCTCGACGAGCGGATCGTCGATCTCCATGAAGGCGAGTTGCAGCAGGAGGCATTCGCGTAGGTCGCGCGCGCCGACGCCGATCGGATCGAGCGACTGCACCGCATTGACCGCGGTCTCGACTTCTTCGATCTCCGCGCCGACCGCGGCCGCGATCTCTTCGTTCGTCGCGCGGAGGTATCCGTCTTCGTCGATGTTGCCGATGATGAAGTTCGCGATCTCTTTCGTGCGCGGCGACGCGTCGGACATCGACAGCTGCCAGGTCAGGTGATCGGAGAGGTTCGGCGGACGCGTGAGCGTGTTCTCGATGGGGAACTCTTCGTGCTCCTCCCCCATCCCGCGCGGGTTGTAGCCGTATTCGATGTAGTCCTGGAAGTACGCGTCGTAGTCGATTTCTTCGAAGGAGTCTTTCTTCTCCTCCTCGGTCTTCGTCTCGACTTTCGGCGGCTCTTCGGTGTTGTTCTTCGCCGCGTCCGACTCCTCGGCCGGCGTCTCTTCGGCTTTCGCCTCTTCGGCCGTCTCTTCGAGGAGCGGATTCTCGAGCAGCTCCTGGTTCAGCACTTCCGAGAGCTCGAGCTTGGACAGCTGCAGCAGCTTGATCGCCTGCTGCAGCGACGGAGTCATGATCAGCTTTTGGCTGAGCTTGAGATGAAGCTTTTGTTCGAGTGCCATAGTCAGTTCAGGTTGAACGTCTCTCCGAGGTAAATTCGCCGCACCTCCGCGTCGGCCGAGAGACTTTCCGGCACTCCCTGCCGGAAGATTTCGCCCTCTTTGATGATATAGGCGCGATCGGTGATCTTCAATGTTTCCCGCACGTTATGATCCGTGATCAGGATTCCGATTCCTCGGGAGCGAAGCTGCGAAACAATACGTTGAATTTCGAACACTGCAATTGGATCGATTCCTGCAAACGGCTCATCTAGCAATATGAATGCCGGGTTGATGGCGAGGCTTCTGGCGATCTCGACGCGCCGTCTTTCACCCCCCGAAAGCGCGTAAGCGCGGCTCCGCGCGATGTGCGTGATTCCGAATTCTTCGAGCAGTTGCTGCGTCCTTCGCTCGCGCTCCGCGCGCGGAAGGCTCATCGTCTCGAAGACCGAGAGTAAATTTTCTTCGACGGTGAGCTTGCGGAACACCGACGGCTCCTGCGGCAGGTAGCTGATGCCGCGTTGCGCGCGCAGATACATCGGCAGCTCGGTGATGTCTTCGTCGCCGAACATCACCGTGCCGCCGTCCGGCCGCACGAGGCCGACCATCATGTAGAACGTCGTGGTCTTGCCCGCGCCGTTCGGACCGAGCAGTCCGACGATCTCGCCCTGCAGGATCTCGATCGAAACGTCGCGCACGACTTTACGACGCTTGTAAACCTTGAGGAGATGCGAGGCGGAAAGGCGCAGACGCGCCGGGTCGGTCATTCGATGCGGGAGCGTATCAGAACGCGAGCGAGTGGAACGCAGAACGCGGGCGGGTGGAACGCAGAACGCAGAATGCAGAATTTAGAACGAAGAAGTTTCTAACTCTTCATTCTGCGTTCTGCGTTCTGCGTTCACCCACTATGCTTGTACGTTCCCTTCGTCTCCTCGCTGGGACTCACGACCTGCACGCGGTTGCGCGTCAAATCGAAAACGATCTGCTGTCCGGCGATCGATCCGCTCGGATCGGTCATCGTCGCCGGTGAGCCGCTGACGTAGATCATTTTCTTGTCGACCTGGTACACGGCTTTGTCGCCGGTTCCCTTGCGCTGCGTCGTCCCATCGGCGACGTTGACGTTGTTCTCCGCTTCGATGCGCTGGATCTTTTTGTTGTCGTCGAAGAAGAACGCGGCCTTCTCCGATTTCAGCGTGCGCGGCGTGTCGACGATGGAGACGTTGCCGGTGAGGTCGATGCGGCGATCGTTCTTGCGCGCGATCATCTGGTCGCTCGTCGACTTCACCGGCACGGTGCGTTTCGGATCGCCGGTGTTGTACAGCAGCGTGCGCACGTTGCCTTTCGCCGTGATCTGATCGCCGCCGCCCGTCACCTGCATTTCGTTCGCGAGCAGCGTGTTCGACTCCTGCCACGCGCGCACGTTGCCGGTGAAGACCGCGACGCGATTGGCCTGCCGCATCATCAGCTCGTCGGAGTTGACGTAGACCGGCTTGCCGGCGGGAAAGAGATTCGTCGCGTCGGCGGAAACCGTCGGCTGCTTCCCTTTCGACGCGAGCTCCGCGATGACGGAGCCGGTCGCGCGCGCGGTCTGCGCACGCGGCGAGAACTCGATCTGTTTCGCCTTCAGCACGTTTCCGTCGGAGACGACCGTCGCCTGCCAGCCGGGATCGGTGGTGAGCAGAATGCGATCGCCGTCGATGTCGTAGTTCGCGCGGAATGCGGAGGCGGTGTTCTTCGGATCGGTGTAGTGGAATCCGCCTTCGAGATACGCGGAGCTCGCGCGATGCGTCGCCGGATTGAAGTTGACGGTCACGTGCTCGGCCTTCACATCGCGCGGCGCGGGACCGAGCTCTTTCATCACGACTTGCGTGTCGGCTTTCAGTTCGTGCACGGCGCGATTCGCGAGCGCGACGCGGAACGTCCACGCGACGATGTCGCGTTTCGGCGGACCGTCGAGGATCGCGTGCGCCTGCGTCGCCGCGCCGCGCGCATTGATCGCGGCGATTTGCCCGTCCGGCCCGACCTCGGTGTTGAAGTTGTCGCAGAAAATCTCTTTGCGTCCGCCGAGGTCTTCGCCGGGCGCGGGATTTCCCGACATCACGATGTTCACGTTGCCGTTGCCGTCGAGTCCGATCAGGCGGCTGTGGTCCTGCGTGAAGCGGCCGATCACGAAGTCGGCTTTCACATGTTCCGGTCCGCGATTCATCTCGACGGCATTGTTGAACGTGACGGTGTTCTCGCGCCGATGGAAGATGCTCTCCGCTCCCTGGAGCGTCATCGGCACTTCGTTCGGCTGCGCGGGCGTCATCGCCGCGGTGACTTGCTTGGAGAGCTTCAGCGTCTCGCCCGCGACGTCGAGGTCGAGCGCGCCGGCGTTTCCGTTCCAGCGATCGATGCGGAACTGGACGGGGATGTCGTTCGTGAGCCGGTTGCCGTCGAAGTGAATCTCCGCGGTGTGAATCTCGACGCCGTCGCTCGACACGAGCTTCACGCCCCCTTTCGCATTCGATTCTTTCGTGTCGCTGTTGAACTCCGCGTTCGGACACGACAGCTGGTACGTGAGTCCGTTCGCGCGATAGATCGTCATGCTCACGCCTTCGAGCGTGTTCCATCGCGACTCGAACGCCACGACGCGCGTCGCCGCGATCTCCATCACCACGCGGCCGCCGATCGTCTGCACGTCGTGAAACTTCTCGGACTTCGCCACGCTCTTGTCGCCCGGCCGCGCCGACGTCTCGCCGTCGGCCGGCTCTTTGCGGTGCGGCGTCTTCGCGTGATTGAAGCTCAGGTAGATGTAGCCGAGGAACGCGACGATGAGAATCGGCAGCACGACCTTTAAAATCTTGACGACGCGCTGCATGCCGATGCGACGTAACACGTTTGTTTTCCGTTTCGTTCCGGCAGCATCGTAGGATCACGCTATGACCACGCGCTTCCTCGTTGCTTCACTCCTCGTGCTCTTCGCGACCGGTGCCATCTCCGAAACGCCGAAGGAGAATCCCAAAGTCACGGAACTGCTCGCCTCGATCAAAGGGAAAGAAAACCTGCCCGCCGGAGAGGTCTTCAAGAACGTCAAACTGCTGAAGGACGTCCCCGCCGCGCGCCTGCTGCGCATCATGGACATGGGCTACAGCCGCGCCCTCGGCGTCGACTGCGATCACTGCCACGTCGAGGACCGCTGGGAAGCCGACGAGAAACGCCCCAAACTCGCCGCGCGCGAGATGATGAACATGACGGGACAGATCAACGACATGCTCGTGAAGATGCAAAACATCGACAACACGGAACCGGCGGTGAACTGCACGACGTGTCATCGCGGGTATGTGAAGCCGGCGCTGCAGATGAAGTGAGACGCTCCTCGATTGCAGTCGGCGTGCTCGCGGCGCTCAGCCCGATTCTCGTGCTGGCGGCGTTAGTGCTCACCAATGTGACCGACATGCAGGCGGCGTGGAAGGCATCTTCGCCGTATCCAGTCACGGACCGGCCGATCGCACTCGCTAGAAGTTTTCGCGCGGCGCTCGCCGGACGATCGGAAGCGCGGCGCGACATCCGTGACGGACACCTCGGGCTGAAGGCATGGGGATTGCCGATGCCGGCGGTGAGGGTGTATCGCGACATCCTCGCGAAGCGATATGCGATCGATTACCACGGCGTCGCAGGTTGCGTCGTCGACGCAACGGAGGAAGCAGGCTGGATCACGTACAACGAAGTGATGGAAACCGAGATCGCGCGACGCTTCGGTCCCGATCTGCTCGAGCGGACGTGGAGAGAATCGGAGCAAACGTACGCAGCGCAGCGGCGGGCCAAGTGAAGAGACCGTGACGCGGCGGCGGGACGCCACCGGATCAGCCGGCGCTTCGATTCACGTCGCTCTGGAGAAAATCCCGCAGTTCCGCATGCCCGCCCTGATCCGCCCACCCCGCCGGCGTTGCGCTCACCTTCGGATCGCGGATGGTCGGGTCCGCGCCGTTCGCGAGCAGGAACTCCACCATCGCGCGGTGTCCATTCAGCGCGGCGTAGTGCAACGCCGTGCCTGAGAAGTCGAAGCCGTCCGCGATCGCATTGATGTGCGCGCCTTTCTTCAGAAGGTACTCCGCCGCGGCGATGTGATCGTGCATGCAGGCGTAGAGCAGTGCATTGTCGATGACGCTCTGACGGTCGTGCGTCCAGGCACTGACCTTCGATGCGAGCTGCCGCCGGACGTCGCTGTCGAGATTGCTGTGCTCGATCTCGCGCGCTCCTTGCCAGGGCCAGTTGATCCCGCCCGCTTCGGGTTTCAGCGAGCCGTCGGCATTGAAAAACGTTTCCATCACATCGACGCGGCCGAGTCCCGCGGCGATGCGGAGATTGTGCAGCGACGCTCCGCGGCGCAGCAGGAGATCGGCGGCGCGCAGGTTGCGCCAGTAGAGCGCCTCTTCGAGCGGCGACCAGCCGCCGGTGCCGTCGATCGCGGCGCCGGCGTCCAACAGCATTTCGGCGGCGTCGACGTTGTCCATGCTGCAGCTTGCGACGAGAGGCTCGTCGATCTCCGCGCCGGCATCGATGAGCGCGGCGACCATCTCGCGCAGCGCGGGAGAATCGATCGCGTCCAGCACGACGCACTGGAGCAGCGTGGGATGGCTTTTCGAGGATCGCGACGTCGCCAGCTTCGGATCGCGACGCAGGATCTCGCGAAAGCGGGCGGCGTCGCTCGCCTTCATCGCAACGATCGCTTCTTCGAATTTTTTGTCCATCGGTCAGATACCCTCCACCGCCCGCACGTCCACCACCTCCACCCGCCCTCCCCCGTTCCACTTGTCGGGCTCGACGCGCACAAGCAAATCGACGGCGCGCACGAGCTGCGGCGCGAGCTCTTTTGCGCTCGGCCACAACACGCCCACTCCGCGGCCGGTCGCGTCTTCCAGCGACAGCTCGCTGCAGTCCTCGGCGAACATGCGCGTGCCGGTGATCGTGACGTCGCGGATCATGAACAGCGGCTGCGGATTGCCCGCGCCGAACGGCTGGAGCAGTTCGTGCGCGGCGATGAAATTGTGATCGATGCCGGCGAGCGTGAGGACTGCGTCGACGCGCGCCTCGCGGCGGAACAGTGACTCGTCGAGCAACTCGAAGCGCGCGTGGAGACGCTCGCGCAATGCGGAGAGATTGCTCGTGGCGAGCGAGAAGCCGCAGGCGAATTCATGGCCGCCGAAGTGGAGGAAGAGATCGTCGACATTCGACAGCTCTTCATGAAGATTGATCGTCGGAATGCTGCGTCCCGATCCGATGCAGAGATCGCCTTCGATCGTCATCGCCAGCGTCGGACGGTGATAACGCTGCGCGATGCGGCCTGCGGTCAATCCAAGGACGCCGCGATGCCACCCTTCGCCGGCGAGAACCAGAATGCGCTCGACATCGTTGGCGACCTCCCGGTCGCGCGCAATCTGCTGCTCCGCGCATTCGCGCACCTGGAGCTCGATCGCCTGCCGTTCGGAGTTCATCCGATCGAGCTCCGCGCAGAGTTGCCACGCTGCGTCTTCGTCCGTCGCCGCGAACAAATCGATCGCCGTGTTCGCGGAGGCGAGACGTCCCGCCGCGTTGATGCGCGGTCCGATTTTGAATCCGACATCTACCGCTCGTAGAGCACGGCCGTTGAGTCCAAGGCGCTTCAGCAGCGCGCGAAGGCCGGGGTTGCGGACGTCGGCGAGCGCGTGCAGTCCGAGGGAAGCGATCGTGCGGTTCTCGCCGACGAGCGGCGCGACGTCGGCGATCGTACCGATCGCGGCGATCTTGAGCAGCGACTCGATCGAGATCTTCTTGCCGCCGCGCTTGATCAACTCGCAGCACAGTTTGAACGCCACGCCGACGCCCGCCAGCTCTTTGAACGGATACTCGCAGCCGGGCTGCTTCGGATTCAGCACCGCGGCCGCCTCGGGCAGCACGCCCGGCGGCAGATGATGATCGGTGATGATGACGTCGATGCCGCGCTCGATCGCGCGCTGCACCGGCTCGACGCTGGTGATGCCGCAGTCGACCGTGATCACGAGCCGCACGTTGCGCTCGTGCAGCACGCGGTCGAGCACTTCCATCTTGAGACCGTAGCCGTCGACGAGGCGATGCGGCACGACGAAGTCGACGTCGGCGCCGAGCGTGCGCAACACCGTGCGCAGCATCACGATCGACGTCACGCCGTCGACGTCGTAGTCGCCGTAGATGACGATCGCTTCCTTGTCGCGAATTGCACGCGTGATGCGCTCGCACGCGTGATCCATTCCGTGAATCGAAGACGGATCGTGCAAATCGCCGAGCGCCGGCGCGGTGAAGCGGCGGAACGAATCGTCATCGACGATGCCGCGTCGAATTAGCAGCGCGCGCAGCGTCGGATTCGTAACGGGGATGTGAGCAGTGTCGGGCGGTGGCGGGAGGACGCTCCAGAGGTCGTGGATCAACGTGACACGAGCTTAGCGCAGCATGCCGGTTCCACGAAGAGAAGAGGCTCCCGGGCGCCTAGGCTCACGGGCTCACAGCACCTCTATGAGCCTATGCGCCTATGAGCCTATGCGCCTATGAGCCCATGAGCCTATGCGCCCATGAGCCTATTTCTCAAACACGCCCATCTTCCGAAACTTCTTGTACCGCTCGTCCACCAACTGCGCGGGCTTGAGCTTCTGCAGTTCTTTCAGCGCGCGCTCGAGGTACGGTCCGAGCGTGTCCGCGGCCGCGGCGGGATCGGCGTGTGCGCCGCCGTCGGGCTCCGCGACGATCTCGTCGATCACGCCGAGCTTCTTCAAATCCTCGGCCGTGATCTTCATCGCTTGCGCAGCGTCCGGCGCCGCCGACGAGTTCTTCCACAAAATTGCCGCGCATCCCTCGGGTGAGATGACGGAGTAGACCGCGTGCTGCAGCATGAGCACGCGATCGCCAACTCCAAGAGCGAGAGCCCCGCCGCTGCCGCCCTCACCGATCACGACGATGATCAACGGCACGGTGAGCCCCGCCATCTCGCGCAGGTTGACGGCGATCGCTTCGGCTTGTCCGCGCTCTTCCGCGCCGAGGCCGGGATATGCGCCCTGCGTGTCGATGAAACTGAAGATCGGCAGCTTGAACTTCTCCGCGAGCTTCATCACGCGAAGTGCTTTACGAAAACCCTCGGGGCGCGGCTGTCCGAAGTTGCGGAAGATCTTTTCCTTCGTATTGCGGCCCTTCTGATGACCGACGACGCAGCAGGGATGTCCGCGGAAGCGCGCGAACCCGGCCACGATCGCCGCGTCGTCGCCGAATTTGCGGTCGCCGTGAATCTCCGTCCAGTCCTCGAACAGCAGCGCGATGAAGTCGAGCGTATACGGCCGCTGCGGGTGGCGCGCGACGAGCGTCTTCTGCCACGGCGTAAGGTTCGAATAGATTTCGTGGGCGACTTTGGTAAGCTTCGTCTCGAGCTCGGCAATCTCCGCATCGCGCGCAGGCTCTGGTTCGATTGCGGAGAGCTCCTCGATTCGACGGCGGATCCGAAGGATCGGCTCGTCGAATTGCGTGGGGTCGGCGCTCATTGGGCGTGACCCTAACAAAGAACGATGACGCTGGCAACTGAACCACCCGACACCCCCGCAACCGAAGAACACGCGCACGCTTCTCCGCACGAACGATGGGCGGAGAACGAGCGGATGCGCCACGTCCCGGCGCTGTCGTGGATCGTGCCGAAGCTCGACTCCGATCTGCGACGGCGCATCGATCTGTTGTGGAACGCGTGCGCGAACGTCGCGCCCGAGCATCCGCTGCACAACACGATCGATCACGAATTTCGTGGACTCTGCCGCTCGATCGAGCGCATCGGCGACGTCGTGCGCCGCGCGCGCTTGAACCATCATCATCCACCCGCCGAGATCGGCGCGCGCCTGCGCTGGACGATGAATCACACGATCTCGATGCTGAGCTCCGTCGACAGCGCGACGTTCGGACATCGCTTCCCGTTCCAGACGTTCGAGCGCTCGAATGCGGAGCCGTTGTGGGCGTCCGTGCTCGCGGTCATCGATCACGTGCATCGCCTGACCGATCTGGTGCGCCCGATCGATCCGTCGATCGACGAGCGGATGTACGAGGGCCTGGTGACGCTGCAAACACCGCTCGACGCGCGGCCGATGGCGTAGCGATGTCCGAGCCGTTTTCGAAGACGCTGTACGCGCGTTGGGGCGACATGGACTTCAACGGTCACATGAAGAACACCGCGTACCTCGACGCGTCGGCGGACGTGCGGATGTTCTTCTTCGAGGAGTACGGCTTCTCGATGCGCGAGTTCGAGTCGCGACGATTCGGTCCCGTCATCCTGCGCGACGATCTCGAATACTTTCGCGAGCTGCGCCTCCTCGAGCCCGTGCGCGTGACGCTCGAGTCATCCGGATTCTCGGAGGACTACGGCCGCTACCGCCTCGTCAATCAATTCTTCAAACTCGACGGCACGCGCGTCGCGCGCGTGACGACGCACGGGCTGTGGCTGAACCTCGACACGCGCAAGCCGCTGGTGCCGCCCGACGATCTGCGGAAAGTGATCGAGCAGATTTTCCGGACGGAGGATTACGAAGTGTTGTCGCAGCGGCGCTAGCCGCCACGGGCGGCTGCGTGGATCTGAAGCTCAAGAACGCTAGTTCTCTTCAACTGCGAGTCTGTGGAGCGGCGGCCGCTCTCGGCCGCCGGATTCTCGCGAGAGCTCGGCGGCCGAAGCGGCCGCCGCTCCACCAGTCGTCCCTCGTCGCCTGAGGAGCGCGGGCGAGACGCCCGACGCGTGCGGCCGGGACGGCCGCTCTCCTCCGTCGAAGGATCTCAAACGACGAGCATCGTATTTTGAGCGCTAACGCGCGCACGCCACCGGCTTGGCCTTCAACGCGTCGAGCGGCTCGAGCGGCAGCCACGCGATGCGCTGTTCCTCGAGCATCCTCCGCAACTCCTCGGTCGCCGTGATCAGTTTCGGAATCGAGGTGATTTCCGTGATCTTGCCCCACGCCGCCGTCATTTCCGGTGTGATGTCGACGAGCGACCAGACGCGGAGCGGGACGCCGATGCGCTCGAGGTAGCGGCGCACGACACCGGAATCGTGGCGGCTGTCATCGTGCTCGCCGTTGAGGACGAGCACGACCGCGCGCCGCTTGGCGTCGACCAATGCCGTCACCGCGGCGACGGAGACGGCGTCGGCGTAGCGCTGATCGGTTCGCGTCGGACCGCCGACGTTCGCGAGGATCCGATGCGTGCCGAACAATCCGTCGAACGCCTCGGAGCGGTCGAAGAGATTCACCGTCGTCGCCATGTCGCCTTCGATCTGCCGCGACGTCGGCCAGAAGATGCGCAGGCTTGCGTTGGGCAGCATGAACGGTTTGTGCAGCGCGTTCGTTGCTTCGCGGCTCGCGCCGGTCGCCATCGGCAGCTTCGATCGCGCCATCGCGGCGCTGCTGTCGCGAACGAAAATCACCGTCGCCTGCGGATTCTCGATCGCCGCGGCGCGCACCCTCGCGTCTCCGCTTTGAAAGCACTGATCGTGCTCGGTCGCGATCACGCCGGTCAGCTCCGCCGGCATCTGTTCGCTGTACATCCCGCCGAAGACCATTTCTTTCGTCGCGGTAAACCCGTCGAATTTCACGTCGGCGTGCAGCATGTGCAATGTGTACGGCTCGAGCGCGGGCAGCAGCGTCGTCGCCTTTTTGCCGATCACTTTTCCGTCGAGCCGCAACTCGATCTTGTTCGGCTTCTCGAATGCGATGTGCTGCCATCGCACCGTCGCGCGCAGTCGCCCGCTATCCGGATCGCGCACCAGCGCAATCGCCGCCTCGGCCGCCGGCCGGGCGAGATTCACCAGCTGCGTGTCCTTCCCCACTTCGTTCCCGTGCTCGTCGTAAGCGATCGCGGTGATCTCGTGCGGAATCAACTCGCCGCCGAAGCTGACGTTGAGCCGCCACGGCGCGCGTAGCGTGGCCTTGCGCTCGCCGTCGATGAGAATGCCGACAGCCTTCACGCTGGGATCGACCTGCACTGCGACTTGCTGCTGACCGGTGACGAGTCCGAGGAGGCGGGTGACGAAGACGAGCTCGGGGAGCATGGGCTTTTCAATAGTAGGCGTTCGCGGTGTTGGAGCGTGATGGCGGATGGCGGATGGCAGAGAACGAGGCTAAATCACGCCATCCGCCATCTGCCATCCGCCATCGTTAAAGAATATTCAACGGGTCCACATCGACCGCGATATCCACACCTTTCCACTTCCGCGGCAGCATGACGGCTTCGACGGCGCGACGCAATGCCGTTCGCTGCGCGGAGCGCAAAAGAATTTGAAAACGCCACACGCCTTTGATGCGCGCGAGCGGCGCGGGCGCGGGTCCCTGGATGCGCGTGCCGGCGACCGGCTGCACGGCTTCTTCGAGCATGCGTCCGCATTCGGTGGCTGCACGCTCGACGGCGTCGAGTTGTTCGCCGCGAAAGAGGATCGCGATCATCGACGTGACGGGCGGATAGTGAAACGTCTTGCGGAAGCCGATCTCCTCTTCGTAGAACGCTTCGTAGTCGTGTTGGAGCGCGTGCTGGATCGCGTAGTGCGTCGGAAAGGCGGTCTGGATCATCACCTTTCCGCGCAGTTCGCCACGGCCCGCGCGACCGGCGACTTGCGTCAGAAGGTAGAACGTTTTTTCGGCGGAGCGGAAGTCGGGATAGCCGAGGATCGAGTCGGCGTTGAGGACGCCGGTGAGCGTGACGTTCGGGAAGTGATGCCCCTTGCTGAGCATCTGCGTGCCGATGAGCGCGCGCGTCTCTCCGCGGCGAAAGCGATCGAGGATCGCAACGAGCGCGCCTTTCTTGCGCGTCGAGTCGCGGTCTAGCACTTCCACGGAAACATCAGGAAATTCGCGAAAAAAGCGCTCTTCGACTTTCTCCGTGCCGAAGCCGATCGGCTGCAGGACTTCGCCGCCGCAGAGCGGACACTTCGATGGGATCGGCTTGCGCAGTCCGCAGTAGTGGCAGATGAGCTGTCCCGCGCGGCGATGTACGGTGAGCGTGACGCTGCAGTCGCGGCAGCGGAATTCATGTCCGCATTCGCGGCAGAGAAGATACGGCGCATACCCACGTCGATTGATGAGCAGGATCGCCTGCTCGCCGGCGTCAAACGTCGCGCGCAGCGCGCTCTTCAACGTTTGGCTGAAGATGACGAATCCTTTGTCGTCTTTCTCCCCGCGCTCCTGCCGCAAGTCAACGATTTCCACGTCGGGCAGCGGACGCGCTTCGACGCGCTTGGTCATGCGCAGCAGCGTGTACTTGCCGCGCGCGGCGTTCTCGCGCGACTCGAGCGACGGCGTGGCCGATCCGAGGACGATCGGGATTTTGCGGAGCTGCGCGCGCACGACGGCGAGGTCGCGCGCGTTGTAGCGCGGCGACTCTTCCTGCTTGTACGCGCCGTCGCCTTCTTCGTCGACGACGAGGAGTCCGAGGCGCTGGAACGGAGTGAAGAGCGCGGAGCGCGGACCGATCGCCACGTCGACTTCACCGCGTCGCGCGCGCCACCACTGATCGAAGCGCTCACTCGCCGACAAATTGCTGTGCAGGATCGCGATGCGATCGCCGAAGCGTTGCTTCAATCGCGCCGCAAACACCGGCGTGAGCGAGATCTCCGGCACGAGCAGAATCGCCTGCTCTCCCCGCTTCACCACGTCTCTCATCAGCTCGATGTACACCTCGGTCTTCCCGCTGCCGGTGACTCCTTCGAGCAGAAACGGCGCGAACGTGCCGAGCGTCGCGCGCACCGCTTCGATCGCGGCGCGCTGTTCCGCGGAATAGCGGATCTCCCCTGCTGCGGCATCGTCGAGTCCCGCGAGAAATGCATCGAGTGTGTGTCGTCGCGCGCGGCGCTCGATGCGGATCACGCCTTTCTTCGCCAGCGCGGAGAGCACCGCGGCACTCGCGCCGGCGTGCTCCATCGCGCGCACCGACAACTCACCGCCGCGCGACTGCAGCACGTCGACCGCGGCCTGCTGCCTCGGCGTCAATCCGCCCGGCATCGTTTCGAGCACGACGAAGCGGTCGTAGCGCACGCCTTCGGCGTCGCGAAATCGTTCATGCAGAGCGATCACGCCTGCATCGCGCAGGCGCGCGACAGCAGATCGCGAGATGTTCAAATCGTCGAAGATCGCGGAGAGCGGAAGCGGACGGCGTTGCAGTTCTTCGATGAGCGTGCGATCGGAGTCGAGGATCTGATCGGAATCCGGATCGACGAGGACGGCCTGCCGTTTTCCGCGCGAGGCCATGTTTGCTGGAAGCGAGACACGCAGCATCTCGCCGAGCGGCGCGATGTAGTACTCCGCGGCCCAGCGGCACAGCTCGATGATCTCGGGAATGAGCGCGGGCTCTTCGTCATCGAGCACCGCGCGGATATTTTTGAGTTTGGATTGTTCGACCGTGACTTCGTCGAGCAGGCCGACGACGAAACCGGTCGTCAGCTTCGATGCGAGCGGAACTTCGACGCGCGAGCCGAGGCGGACCGAGTCGCGCAGCGCGTCCGGAATGCGATACGTGAGCGTTTCCTGAATCGCGACGGGAAGCGCGATTTGCGCGAATTCGGAGAGGCCGGGCATTGCGGTTACGCGGTTGCGCAGTCGCGCGGTTGCGCGGCTTCGAGAAATTGCTGCGAGACCGCGCGACCGCGTAACCGCGCAACCATCACAACCCCAGCTCCGCCATCACCTTCTTCATGTCCGCCCACACTTCTTTTTTCGCGGCGGGATTGCGAAGGAGATACGCGGGGTGATACGTCGGCATCACCTTCACGCCGTTGTACTCGAGCCACTGCCCGCGCACGGCGGTGATGCCGTACGCCTTTTCGGTGAGGCTCTGCAGCGCGAAACGGCCGAGGGTGACGATCACTTTCGGCTGGATCAACTCGACTTGCCGGCGAATGAACGGACGACACGCGTCGAGCTCGTCGGGCTCGGGATTGCGATTCTCCGGCGGACGGCACTTGATCACGTTCGCGATGTAGACGTCGTCGCGCGTCAGCTTCATCGCCTTGACGATGTCGGTGAGCAACTGCCCCGCGCGACCGACGAACGGCTCGCCTTGAATGTCTTCATCGCGACCGGGAGCCTCGCCGATGAACATCAAGTCTGCATTCGGATTGCCGACGCCGAAGACGACGTTCGTGCGCGTGCCGGCGAGGCGGCATTTCGTGCAGTCGTGCGCGAGCGTGCGCAGTTCGTCGAACGTTTGCTCGGTCGCGCGGTCGCTCGGTTGTGCGGCGTCCGCGGCTGCGAAACCGCGCGACTGCGCAACCGGGGAACCCTGCAGATCCAGATGCGTGTACCCAAACTCCCTCAACAACGCGAGCTCGCCGCGGACGTCCATGCGCGTGATTATCCTCTATACTCGAACGGGTCCAGGGGTTCAGCAGAGAAAGGAAGTACCTATGAAACGACTGCCGCTTTTTGCGCTCGCGCTCCTCGTGTCTCTTCCGCTCGTCGCAGCTCCAAAGTCGTCCGTGAAGATCATCAACGGAAGCAAGTGGGACATCCATCATCTCTTCGTCTCGGCGGCTTCCGAGAATCACTGGGGAAAGGATCAGCTGGGCGACAACATCATTCAGGCGGGAGAGTCGTTCACGCTGAACAACATCCCGTGCGACGACTACGACGTCAAAGTCGTCGATGAAGACGGCGACGAGTGCGTCGTCGAGAACGTGCACCTCTGCTCGGACCACTACTGGAAGCTGACGGACGACGAGCTGCTGAACTGCGAAGGCTACGGCGACGACGACAACAACAACTGAGCCGGCACGGCCGGCAGCGCTGGTTGGCCCAGCCTTCTTGTGAGGTAGTCGCAGCTCGGCGCGCGTCCCGCGAAAGCTAAATCGGCGTGAGCTGACGCACCACGAGATCCAGGACGCGGTTGGCGATGACGCTCTTCGGTGCTTTCGCCAGCCGCGTCACCGTTCCGTCGCGCGCGATCACGAGCACTTCGTTCTGATCGGAGTCGAAGCCGATCGACTCATTCGCGACGTCGTTCGCGACGATGAGGTCCGCGCCCTTCCGCTGCATTTTGTCGCGAGCATTCGCTTCGACGTCGTTCGTCTCCGCCGCGAAGGCGACGATGAACGGACGCGGCGAGAGTTTCGCGACGTCGGCGAGGATGTCGGGCGTCCTGCGCAGCTTGATCGTCAGCTCGTCGACGCCTTCGCGTTTCTTGATCTTGCGATCGGCGACTTCCGCCGGCGCGAAGTCGGCAACCGCCGCGGCCTTGATCACGATTTGATGTTGCGCCGCTGCGGCCATCACCGCTGCATGCATTTCATCGGCGGTGCGCACGCGCGTGATCGCGACACCCGGCGGCTCCTGACGCGCAGTCGGTCCCGAGATCAGCGTCACCGTCGCGCCGCGACGTCGTGCCGCGTCCGCGATCGCGTATCCCATTTTTCCTGACGAGCGATTCGAAAGGTAACGCACCGGATCGAGCGGCTCGCGCGTCGGTCCCGCGGTGACGAGCACGCTCTTGCCGCTGAGGTCGCGCTGCGCGAAATGCGACTTCACGATCTCGACGAGCTCGGGTACGTCGGGCATGCGTCCCGATCCTTCGTCGCCGCACGCGAGGAGTCCGCTGTCGGGATCGAGCACTTCCACTCCGCGCGCGCGCAGCGTGGCCATGCTCTGCTGCACGGTCGGGTGCTGCAGCATGAACGTGTTCATCGCCGGCGCGACGATCATCGCCGCGCGATGCGCGAGCGCGTACGTCGTCAGCGCGTCGTCGGCGATACCGATGGCGAGCTTCGCGAGAATGTTCGCCGTTGCGGGCGCGATGAGCAGCAGCTCCGCCCAGCGCGCGAGCTCGATGTGATCGACGCCGCCGGTGGACGCGTCGCCCCACTGATCGATGATCACGCCGTGGTTCGAAACCGCCGCAAGCGAAAGCGGCGAGACGAATCTCGCCGCGTTGGGTGTGAGCACGACGCGAACATCGGCGCCGGCGTCCTGCAATCGACGGACGAGCTCCGGCGCTTTGTACGCCGCGATCCCGCCGGAAACGCCGAGTACGATGTTCATCACGTCTCTCTAGTGGAGCGGCGGCCGCCCTCGGCCGCCGGATTTTCGCGAGGGGTCGGCGGCCGAGGCGGCCGCCGCTTCACAGCTATTCGTTATCCAGCGACGTCGTCTCTTCCACCGGCGCGGAGAGCTGCCACTTGATCACGTTCTTCTCGACTTCTTCCATCGCCACGCGCGTCGGCTTGGCGTGGCGGCTCCTGATGCGCGCCTGCGCTCCCTGAATCAGCTGTTCCGCGCGCTTCGACACCAGCAGCACGTAGCGGAACTTGCTGTCAATTCCTTCGGGCATTCCTTCCATTGCGGTCCTCTTCTTTCAATCGCTCGGCCATTTCGTGAATGGCTTCGAGCGCGGTTTTGGTCTGCAACTTTTTCGCGATGATCGCCGCCTTCAAACACTCCGTGGCGACGTCGAGATTGTCGTTGATGATGATGTAGTCGTAGAAGTCCTTGCCTTCGTCGATCTCGTCGATCGCTTTGCGCAGCCGCAGCTGGATCTCCTCTTCGCTGTTGAGGCCGCGCTGCCGCAGCCGCTGTTCGAGAATCTCCAGCGACGGCGGAAAGATGAAGATGTTCAACGATCGCGGCTCTAAATCAGGATCGTTCGCGATCTGCTTCGCACCCTGATAGTCGATATCGAGGATGACATCCTGACCGTCCTGGAGCCGTCCCAGCACCTCGGTTCGCGAAGTACCGTATTCGTGCGCGTGAACGTGGGCATGTTCCAGAAATTCCCCGCCCTGCACCATCGCCTCGAAGGCTTCGTTCGAGACGAAGTAGTAACTCTTCCCCTCGGCCTCGCCGATGCGAATCTTTCGCGTGGTGTGCGAAACGGAAAAATAAAGCTCAATGCCGATCGGCAGGAGCGCCTCGCGCGCATGATTGATGAGCGTCGTCTTGCCCGCGCCCGAGGGACCAGAGACGATGAATAACGTCCCGTCGGGATGAAAATTACTCGACATTCTGGACCTGTTCGCGGATGCGCTCGACCTCGGTTTTCAATTCTACAACCACGGTCCGGATGGCCGCCGAGCGCGACTTCGAGCCCATCGTGTTGATCTCGCGCAGCATTTCCTGCGAGAGAAAATCGAGCTTCTTCCCCGCCGCTTCTTTTCCGCCGATCGCCTTCTCGATCTGATCGAGGTGATGCGCGAGCCGCGTCAGCTCCTCGGCGATGTCGCCCTTCTCGACCATGATCACGACTTCCTGCGCGATGCGGTCCTGCGCGACGTCGACGCCGGCCGCGGACGCGAGCTCCTGCACGCGCTGTTGATACGTCGCGAGCACTTCCGCGCGGACTTCGTCGCGATGCGCGGCGATCTCTTCGCGCAGCTTGCGAATCGACGCGGCCCGGGCGGCGATGTCGTTCCGCAGCGAGACGCCTTCGCGCTCGCGCATCGTCGTCATCTGCGTGAATGCTTCGCGCACGAGCGCGGTCAGCGCGTCGCGTTCTTCATCGATGATCTCCGCGTCGATCGCTTCGACTTGCAGGAAATCAGGGACGCGCATCAGGTCGCTGCCGGTGAGCGACGCGCCGAGGCCGAGCTCTTCGGCGATCGAGCGGAGCTGCGGGATCACGGTGTTGGCGATCTGCGTGTTGATGCGAACGTTGTACTCGGGCTGTTGCGTGCGTTGGATGCGGATGGAGAGATCGAGCTTGCCGCGCGAGAAAAACTCGGACGCGAGCGCGCGCAGCGGCGCCTCCATGTCCCACATGTACTCGGGCAGCCGCACGCTCGCTTCGAGGAAGCGATGGTTGACACTCTTCGCGGTGACGGTCGCGAAGTAGCGCGGCGAGAGCGCGCCGGACGCGCGGCCGAAACCGGTCATTGACTGAATCATTCGTTCACCATCTTCTCCGCTTCGTCCACCAGCGTGTTCAACGCGTCTTCGAGACGCTTCCGCCATTCTTCCACGTCTCCGTCGCGCGGAACCGTGATCGGCGCACCATACACGTACGTCAGCTTCGAGAACGGCAGTGGAATCAGCGTCCCGTCCCACGATCGCAGACGCTTCTTCCGCTTCCCATCGAGGGCCATCGGCACGATCGGCAGACCGGTCATTTTCGCGGCGTAGATCACGCCGTCCTTTGCGATGAGCGGCGGGCCCTTCGGGCCGTCGGGCGTGAATGTGAAGTTCGTTCCACGGCTGGCTTCGCGGATGACCGCCCTGATCGCGCTGCTTCCGCCGCGCGTCGACGATCCGCGCACCGAAGTCGCGCCGAACCAGCGAACGCAGCGCGCGATCAGCTCGCCGTCCTTCGACCTCGAGAGCAACACCGTCATCGGGTTCCGCCAGTACGAGAAAAACGCGGAAATGATGTGCATGTGCCAGAACGCGAGGATGTACTGCTTCGTGTCGAGGATGTGTTCGGGGTTCACGTGGCGCTTGCGAACCGTTACGTGAAGAGCCTTGATGAACATCGCGCCTAAGAATGCGATCAGGCCTTCCTTCATACGGCGGCCCCCGCGGGCCGCTCATCATCGACGAACTGAAGGTCGTACAGTTTCCGATAGACACCGCGCCGCGCCAGCAGCTCTTCGTGTTTTCCCGACTCGACGATCTCGCCGCGATCGAGGACGACGATCTTGTGCGCGCTGCGGATCGTCGAGAGACGATGTGCGATGACGAGCGTCGTGCGGCCGCGCATCAGGTTGTTGAGCGCCTGCTGCACGAGCCGCTCGGACTCCGTGTCGAGTGCGGACGTCGCCTCGTCGAGGATCAGGATCGGCGGATCCTTGAACAACGCGCGCGCGATCGCGAGGCGCTGGCGCTGGCCGCCGGAGAGCAGCACGCCGCTCTCGCCGATCACGCTGTCGTAGCCGCGCGGCAGATTCGTGATGAAGTCGTGGGCGTTCGCGGCTTTCGCGGCGTCGATGACCTGCTGCTCGTCGACGTCGGAGCGGCCATAGGCGATGTTGTTGCGGACGGTGTCGTTGAAGAGGATCACTTCCTGCGTCACGAATCCCATCAAACTGCGGACGGACTTCAACGTCGCGTCGCGGAGATCGACGTTGTCGATCGTGACGCGGCCTTCGTTCACGTCGTAGAAGCGCGGCAGCAAATTGACGAGCGTCGATTTGCCAGCGCCGCTGCCGCCGACGATCGCGACGATCTCGCCGGGCGCGACATCGAGCTTCACATGGTGGAGGACCGGCAATCTTGCCTGTCCCGAGGAAGATGAGACAGGCAGGATTGCCTGTGCTCCACTGTCGTACCTGAACGTCACGTCGTCGTAGCGAATCCCGCTGCCGACCGACGTCAGCGCGACGGCGTCCGGCTTCTCCTGCACTTCATTCGGGACGTCGAGCATCGAGAACACGCGCTCGGCCGCCGACAGCGCGGTGTTCAGCGACAAGTTCACTTTGTTCAGCTTCTTGATCGGCGCGTACATCAGCGCGAGCGCGGTGAGGAAGCTCGCGAACTCGCCGCCGGTCAAGCGTCCCGCGGCGATGCGCGACTGCGCGTAGACGAACAGCGCGACCATGCACACGCCGGCGAGCAATTCCATCACCGGCGACGTCAGCGCCTGCACGCGTTGCGCGCGCAGGTTCCAGCGCAGATGTTTGCGCGATGCCTCGTGAAAGCGCCCGATCTCGAACGGCTCCATCGTGAACGCCTTCACGATGCGCACGCCGCGGATCGTTTCCTCGAGCAGCGTCGCGATCTCGGCCATCCGTTCCTGCGACTTGTGCGTCGTCTTGCGCAAACGCTTTCCGAACTGCACGACCGGCGCGATGATGAGCGGCGCGCCGACGAAGCTGACCAGCGCGAGCACCGGGTTCTTGATGAAGACGTAGATGATCAGGCTGAGGAGCGTGATCGATTCCTGAAGGAGATCGCCCATGCGCGTCGATACCGCGGCCTGGATCGCGTCGGCGTCCGACACCACGCGGCTCACCATTTCGCCGGTCGAGCGCTCGGAAAAAAAGCGATGGCTCTGATGGATGATGCGCTCGTACAACTGATTGCGCAGATCGCGCACCGTCGAGAGTCCGACTTTCTGAAACGAGTACTCCGACAGAAATGACGTGAACGCGCGGACGACGAAGACGAGCAGCAGGATGGTCAGGACGCGCCGCCACTTCTTCGCGGGATTGCCGCTCCACCACGCAGTAAAATTTTTCTTCGCGCGAAGGACCGGCTCAGGAATCGGAAGTGGTGCGCGCCTCAGGCGCGCCTCTGCGTCTCCCGAAGGCGCGCCGGAGGCGCGCACCACTCGATGCACGCCCGGCGGCGTGAGCACGTCGTCGACGATCGGCTGCACGAGCGCCGCGAGCACGGTCTGCGTCAGCGCGAAGATGATCATCGAGCCGAAGGCGAGAAACGCCCACGCTTTGTATTGGTTCAGATAGCGGTAGAGCCGCCGCAGGACCTTCATCGTTCGACCGTTCGCGCGTCATCCTGAGCGCAGCGAAGGATCCCCCGCCGACCGAGCGAGCAGCGCCCGGACGCCGGGGATCCTTCGCCGTCTACGCGGCTCAGGATGACACTGTGGCAATTCATCCCGCCACCATCTTATGAATTTCCTCGGCGACTCGCCTGCTCGCTCCCGGCTCGCCGAGTTTCTCGCGCACTTTCGCGAGCTCCGCGCGAATGCGCTCGTAGTTTTCCGGCGCCACGATTCTCCGCACCTCGGACGCGATGCGCTCGCCGTTCACTTCGCTCTGCATCAGTTCCGGTACGACTTCTTTTTCGGCGACGATGTTGACGAGGCTGAAGTTCGGTAGCTTCACCACAGCTTTGCCGAGGAGATATGTGGCGCGGCTGAGGCGATACATCACGACAACGGGCGTGCCGAGGACCGCCGACTCGAGCGTGGCGGTGCCGGAGGCGGAGAGCGCGACGTCGGCGGCGGCAACGCCTTCGCCCCGATCGTGCGGAAGGATCGGCACGTCGATGTCCTTCGTCTTCACGATCGCGAGCAGCTCGTCGTAATCGATCGTCGGCGCTTGGATGATGTACGCGTTCACTTTGCGCTCGCGCCGCAGAATCGCCACCGCATCGAGCATCGCGGGAAGCAGTCCGTTGATCTCCTGCCGCCGCGATCCAGGCAACAACGCGAGGCGCAGCTCATCGCCGCGCGACGGACGCTTCACGTGCGCGAGCTGTTCGATGAGCGGATGTCCGACGTACGTCACCGGCACTTCGTGCTCGCGATAGAACTGTTCCTCGAACGGAAAGAGGACGATCATGCGGTCGACGTACTTTGCGATGTGCCGCACGCGTCCCTTCCGCCACGCCCACACCTGCGGAGAGATGTAGTAGACGACACGCAGGCCGAGCTCTTTCGCACGTTTCGCGACGCGGAGATTGAACCCCGGGTAGTCGACGAGCAGCACCGCGTCCGGCTTCTCGATCTCGAGGCGCTCGATCAGCTCGCGAAAAATGCGGCGGAACATCGGCAGATGGCGCAGGACGTTGAAAATCCCGATGAATCCGAGCTCGCTGGCGTGATGCATCAGCTGCATCCCTTCGCGCGCGAGGAGATCGCCGCCAATGCCGAACATCTCCAGCGCCGGACCGAGTTGCTTCAGCTCGCGCACGACCTCGGACGCATGCAGATCGCCGGATGCTTCGCCGGCGACAATGGCGAGTTTCATCGCATCTCCTTGTCATCCCGAGCGGAGCGAGGGACCTGGGCGGGCGGGGCGCCAGGATCATGCCTCCCTGCCCCGCCCGCCCAGGTCCCTCGCTCACGCTCGGGATGACAAGGGGCGAGTTTCATTTGTACGGCGCCGGGAACATCAGCCAACCGATGAGGATCCCGCCGAAGAAGAGCGAGCAGAAGATGATGAGGAAGAGTCGGACGCGCTCGCGTTTTTCGTGGCGCCATAAGAGCGCGAAGAAGAGGCCGGCCAGCACGGCGTAGAGGAACATCAGCACCATGTGGCTGCGCAGGAGGCTCACTCTTTCCTCCCCCTCGCGATGTCGTAGCAGTCGAGGACGAGCAGGAGGTTCATCAAACCCGCGGTGAGCGTGAACGCGGTGCCGTATTCGTAGGTCGACGAGGTGATGTCGCCGTGCGGGCCTTTTGCGCGGGCGATGAAGTACATCGCGCCGCCGCCCATCGAGCCGATGCTCGCGAGCTTGCGCAGCACGGAATCATGCGCCTCGGCGAGCGTGTAGATCGTGCCGTCGATGGAGAGGCCGAGGACGAAGAGGACGACGACGATGGCGAAGAAGGCGATGGCGCGCTCGCGTTTGCCGAGATAGAAATGGCCGGCGCCCGGGACGACGTAGGCCAGCAGCATCGACGTGATCGCGCGCGCGTTCATTCGGGAAGCGCGATCTCCTGAAAGCGCGGCGTTAGCTTGTCGAACGTCACGTCGAGGTCTTCGGGAACGAGTCGCGTCTGCGCGGTGACGGTCATGAAATTCGAGTCGCCGTTCCAGCGCGGCACGATGTGCACGTGATAGTGATCGGCGACGCCCGCGCCCGCGACCTGTCCGAAATTCATCCCGACGTTGAAGCCGTGCGGCGCATACACGTCCGACAAAATCCGCTGCGCTTCCGCCGTAAGACGAATGAGCGCGCGCAGCGACGCATCCGTGCTGTCGAACAATCGCGCCTCATGCGCGATCGGCGCGACCATCACGTGGCCGTTGGTGTAGGGATAGCGATTCAACATCACGAGCGCCGTCGCATTGCGGAACAGCGTGAGCGTGTCCCGCGGATTCGCCGAGACGGCAGCGTTACAGAAAATGCAACCGGACTCGGATTTGGGTGCCGTCAAGTAGGGGTATCTCCAGGGGGTGAAGAGGATGTGCATGAGAAGCGAATTGAGAATTGGGAATTGAAATTGTGAGTTGAGACCGGGCCGCGAAGCCCATTCCCAATTCTCAATTCACAATTCTCAATTAATCGCTCGCACCAACAGCGCCGGGCGCCTCCCCTTCCCCCAACGTCTTGTTGATCAACTCCTTCAACTCTTTCCCCGGCTTGAAGTACGGAATCTTCTTCGACGGCACTTCTACTTTCTCGCCGGTCTTGGGGTTGCGGCCGGTGCGGGATTTGCGGCTGCGGAGGCGGAAGCTGCCGAAGCCGCGGAGCTCGATTTTCTGGCCGGAGCGGAGGGAGTCGACGATGGAGTCGAACACGATGTTGACGATCGTCTCGGCCTGCTTCTTCGTCAGCTGGACGACGCGCGCGACTTCGTCGACCAGCTCGGCCTTGGTCATCACGCCGGCGCCGGGATGCTCTTCTTCGCCGTCTTCCGGTTCGAGCTCATGGTCGTTGTCGAGTTGTTCGTCCAAGTTGTGCCTCCTAGAACAGATAGCGGATGGCGGACGGCGGATGGCGGAGCATGAGCCCCGTTTCTTCCGCCATCCGCCATCTGTCATCTGCCATCTTCAATTTCACCACCTGTACAGGAACTGCGGCAGTCTGCGGCTGACGACTTTCTGGATCAGGCTCTCGGCGTCGCTGCTGCCGGTCAGGAGATCGAACAGAGATGCTTCGCGGCGCTTCGGCCAGATCTTCGCCGGCTCGCCTTTGATGCCCGCGGACTTTGCGGCGTCGTGCACCGCGTCATCGATGGTTCCAAGCTCGTCGATCAGTTTCAGCTCGAGCGCTTCTTCGCCGGTGAACACGCGGCCGTCGGCAATTTTGCTGACGTCCGCGACCGTCAACTTTCCGCTGCGTCCTTCGGCCACCGCGCGAATGAATTGCGAGTGCAGCTGCGTGACGATGTGCTGAAAGTACGCGCGCTCCTGATCGGTGAGATCGCGGTACGGCGAGCCCGCGGCTTTCATCGCGCCGCTGGTGATCGTCTCCGGCTTCAACTTCGCCCACTGCACGAGGTCCTTCGTGTTGAACCACTGCATGATCACGCCAATCGAGCCGGTGATCGATCCCGGATTCGCGACGATGCGATCGCACGCCGCGGCGATGTAGAAGCCGCCCGACGCGGCGACGCTGTCCATCGACGCCACGATCGGCTTCCTGCTCTTCGCGCGAATGGCGCGAATCGCCGCGTAGATCTCCTGCGACGGCGCGATCGCGCCGCCGGGGCTGTTGATGCGGACGACGATCGCCTTCACCGTCGAGTTGTTCGCGTATTTGTGCAGGAGGTCGAGCGTCTCGCGCGCGTCGAGGATCTCGCCCTCGATCGGCACGATCGCGATTTTCTCGTTGCCGAACGAGAAGTCGCCTTCGTCCTTCGCGTAGACGGCGATCATCACGAAGAGGAACACGAATGCCGCGACGACGACCGCGCAGCCGGTCAACGCACCGGCAAAGAACATCGGCGCTCGCGATTTCCGCGGCGGCGGTGGCGGTGCGGCGGGCGTCGGCGTGGAAGGCTCGGACATCCGTGGCTCAGCTCTGTTGCGGTTCCGAGGAGTCCGGCGCGGGCTCGTCGTGAGGTTCTTCGGGATGCTCTTTGGAAGGCTCTTCGTGAGGTTCTTCGGGATGCTCTTTGGGATGCTCTTCGAGAGGCTCTTCGAGAGGCTCTTCGTGCCCTTCGTCGTGATGCGGCTGTTCTTCCGGCGACAACGGCTCGACGTCACGTGTGGTGAGGCCGATCTTCCGCTCCGTCGAATCGATCTTGATGATCCGCGAGCGGATTCCGTCGCCGGGATGGAACAGCTTGTCGAGCTTCTGCCGCGCGTCGCGCTGCACTTCGGAAACGTGCGCGAGTCCTTCGACGCCGTCGGCGAGACGGATGAACAAACCGAAGTCGGTGATCTTCGAGATCTGTCCCACGACTTCGTCGCCGACGTTGTGGATCTTCGCGAAGTTGTCCCATTCGTTCGGCAGGAACTCGCGGATCGAGAGCGACAGCCGCTGGTTCTCGCCGTCGACGTTGATCACGCGCGCCTTCACGACGTCGCCCTTCTTCAGCACCTCGCTCGGATGTTTGAGCCGGCGGTGCCACGACATGTCGGAGATGTGAATCAGTCCGTCGATGCCTTCCTCGACTTCGACGAACGCGCCGAAGTCCGTCAGGTTGCGCACGCGTCCGTCGATCACGCTGCCGACCGGAAAGCGCTGCGAGATCGTGTCCCACGGATTCTGCTCGAGCGCTTTCAACGAAAGCGAGATGCGGCGATTCGGAATGTTGACGTCGGAGACGACGGCTTCGACTTCGTCGCCGATGTTGAGCATCTTCGCGGGATGGCGAATCTTTTTCGTCCACGACATCTCGCTGACGTGGATCAACCCTTCGACGCCTTCTTCGAGCTCGAGGAACGCGCCGTAGTCGGTCAGCGAAACGACGCGCCCTTTCACGCGGCTGCCGAGCGGATAGCGATCGGCGACGTCGGACCACGGATCGGGAGACTTCTGTTTGTATCCGAGGGAGACGCGCTCCGAGTCGGCATCGAACTTGAGGACGACGACTTCGATCTCGTCGCCGACGTTGAAGTATTCGGAGGGATGAGCGACGCGGCCCCAGGAAATGTCGGTGATGTGCAGCAAGCCGTCGACGCCGCCGAGGTCGACGAAGACGCCGTACTCGGTGATGTTCTTCACGACGCCGTGCGTGAGCTCCCCTTCTTTGAGGCGGCCGAACGTCGTCTTCTTGGCCGCGGCCTGCTCGACTTCGAGGATCGCGCGGCGCGACAGCACGACGTTGCTGCGCTTCTTGTCGAACGAGACGATCTTGAACTGCATCTCGTGTCCGCGCAGCGCATCGAGATTTTTGACCGGCTTGGTGTCGATCAATGAGCCCGGCAGAAATGCCTTGATGCCGCCGACATCGACCTGCAGTCCGCCTTTCACGCGATCGATCACGCGTCCGCTGATCGCCTGGTCGGCTTTGAACGCGGCCTCGATGTCGTCCCACACGCGCATGCGCGCGGCTTTCTCGCGCGACAGTGCGACGTAGCCGGACGAGTCTTCGAAGCGCTCGATGAAGACTTCGATCTCATCGCCGCGCTTGACGCGCACCTGGCCGTCGTAGCCGGTCACTTCATTGACCGGAAGGAGGCCTTCGGACTTGTAGCCGATGTCGACGACGACATCGGAGGGGGTGATCTTGATGACCCGCCCTTTGACGATCTCGCCTTCTGCCAGAGTCGGCCTTGTGTAAAGGTCGAGAAGCTCGTCCATGCCGAGATTCTCCAGATTGGTGCTGCTGTCCGCCTGGCGCGGCTGGAGTGGTTTCGTTTTCTCGTCATTGGACGCCATTGAGCGGGGAACCCCCTGTTAAATAATTCCGGGTTGCGCGGCATCGCGCAGCCGAGCCTAACTTCGTCGCTAAGTTGTTATGCACGCCGGATTTGGCAGTGTAGCGGGGGGCTATAAGGGAGTCAAGAAATGGCCGCCACAATTCGTGCCACAACCTCAGAGATTGTCAGGTCCGAAGTGTCGATGACTTTGTAGGACTCGTCGTACATGAGCGGCGAATCGGCGCGCGTCGAGTCCTGCTCGTCGCGCTTCACGCTCTCGGCGAGCACGGCATTGAAGTCGACATTCTCCCCCCTGGAGATCAGCTCGTCATAGCGCCGCCGCGCCCGCACCTCGGCGCGCGCAGTCAGAAAAAACTTGTGCGGCGTTTCGGGAAAAACCTTCGTGCCGATGTCTCGCCCCTCCAGCACGCCGCCGTGTTTCCGCCCTAACGCCTGTTGTAATCGGACGAGCACGCGGCGCACGGCGGGAATCGCGGAGACGTGACTCGCGGCCATGCTGATCTCGGGCGTGCGAATGAGGCCGGTGATGTCGTCGCCGTCGAGCAGCACGCGCGGCGGATCGCCGGGGAGGAACTCGATCTGCGCGTTGCCGGCGAGCTGTTCGAGTTTGTCCGCGTCGCGAACATCAATGTTGTTGCGCAGCGCGGCGAGTCCGATCGCGCGATACATCGCGCCGGTGTCGATGTGCGGAAGGTTGAGCGCGCGCGCGACGAGTTTGCTGACCGTGCTCTTGCCGACGCCGGACGGGCCGTCGATGGCAACGATGGTCGTCATCGCGCGCGGCGGGCCTGACGCTTCGGAGGAGCAGCTTTCTTGCGCGTGGTCTTGCCGCGCGTGGTGCGCGCCTCCGGCGCGCCTTTTTTCCGGGACGCGCCGGCAGCGCGTACCACTCGCTTCGGTTTCGGCTTCGCCTTCGGCGCCTCCTGCATCGTCGCGAGCATCTTCACTTCATGCTTCGTGAGCTCGCGCCAGGACCCGGGCGTCAGCTTCGGATCGGAGATCGGTCCGATGGCGACGCGGCGCAGTTTCGAGACCGGATGTCCGACGGCCTTGAACATTTTTCGGATCTGCTGATTGCGCCCTTCGCGCAGCCGCACTTCGTACCAGCTGTTGCCTTCGTCCTCGCCCCGGCCTGTCGAGCGTCCGGTCGTCTTCATGCGCTGGATCTCGCACGGCACGGTGCGCTTGCCGTCGATGGTGATGCCGCGCTCCAGCTTGCCGACGATGCGCTCGTCGGGGATGCCGCGCACCTTCACGTGATACGTCTTCACCGATCCATGCTTCGGATGCGAGACCTTGAACGCGAGGTCGCCGTCGTTGGTGAGCAGCAGCAATCCTTCCGATTGATAGTCGAGACGGCCGACCGGATAGATGCGCTCGCGCACGCCTTTGACGAGATCGACGACGGTCTTGCGTCCTTCCGGATCGTTGACCGTCGACGTCACTTCTCTCGGTTTGTACAGGAGGATGTAGCGATGGGTCTCGGCGCGCGTGATCAGCTTGCCGTCGACTTTGATGTGATCGCGATCGGCATCCGCTTTCGTTCCAAGCGCGGTCACGACACGGCCATTCACCGTGACCCGTCCCTCCCGAATCATCGCCTCGGCTTCACGGCGGGACGCGAAACCCGCATGGGCGATGATCTTCTGCAGCCTGTCGAGTTGCATCACTCTTCTTCTGCTGAGTCGCTCGCAAAAGATTCTAACTGAGTTTCTTCGACTGCAACGGCGATCGGTTGTTCTTCTTCGACTCTTTCTTCGACCGCCTCTTCAACATTCTCCTCCACGATCTCCGCGTTCTCGATGTTCGTCTCCGCGGTTTGAATCGCGGTCACGAGATCTTCGTTGATGTTCTCGCCGATGAGATCTCCGAATTCTTCGAGGCGCGGCAGATCGCGAATGTCGTTGAGTCCGAAATGCACGAGGAACTCTTTCGTCGTGCGATAGAGAAACGGACTGCCGACGACGTTCTTGCGTCCGGACACGCGAATCATGCGGCGCTCGAGCAGCGTGCGAATGACAGCCGTCGAGTTCACTCCGCGGATCTCCGAGACTTCCGGCGCGGTGATCGGCTGCCGGTACGCGACGATCGCCAATGTTTCCAGCGCAGCGATCGACATCCGGTTCTCGCCTTTTTTCGCGAAGTGCTTCTTCAGAATCGAATCGTGCTCCGGTCGCGTGGCGAGACGCCATCCACCGGCTGTCTGCTCGAGCATGAATCCGCCGGCATGCTCGTCGAGAAATCGCTTGATCTCATCGAGCTGCGTCGCGACGGCGTCCTTGCTTTCGTCGAAAGAGTCCGCGAGCTCGTCAATCTTGATCGGATCGGAGCTGATAAAGAGCACAGCTTCGATCGCAGCTCGTAGTTCGTTGGGTTCCATCGTTTCCTTTGCTTTCGCTCTCCGCCGACCTTGTAGGACGTCCTAGAAGTCCTATACGTCCTATCTGTCCTAAGCCGTCCTAGTCGTACATCTTGAACGCCTCTTCATCGATCTCGCGCTCCATCCGCGACACCACGATCTCCGAAAACGTTCCTTTCTGTTGCAGCGAGATGCCGCCGAGGCGGACCAGCTCGAGCATGCCGAGAAATATGGCGATCAGTTCGTCGCGGTCGCGGCCTTCGAGAAACCACTGCAGGCGGATCGGCGATTTTTCTTTCAGCTTCGCGTAGAGCTCGGACATCTTCTCCGAGACTTTGTGAACCGTCCGCTGCAGCGAGATCGACTGCGGATGGTTTTGTTTGTAGCGGACGAGCGCGGTGCGGAACGCGTCGATGAGGTCGAAGAGACCGACCTCGCTCATGTCCATCTCCTGCGGCTCTTCGCCGGGCAGCGGCACGCGCGGGCGCGACCACATTCCCATCCGCACGAGATCGAGTTCCGCGAACGTCTCCGCGACGGCTTTGAAGCGCTGATATTCGAGGAGCCGGTCGACGAGCTCTTTGCGCGGATCCTCGATCTGATCGTCCGCGCTCTCGTCGCGCGGCAGCAACATGCGCGACTTGATGTTGATCAGGAGCGCCGCCATGTAGATGTAGTCCGCGGCGATGTCGAGATCGAGCTCCGTCATCGCGTCGAGGTACGCGTTGTACTGCTCGACGACGAGCATGATCGGAATGTCGTAGATGTCGATCTCGTGCTTCCTGATGAGATGCAGCAGAAGATCGAGCGGTCCGTGAAAGGACGGCAGCGTGACCTGGTACGACGACTCGTCCTGCTCTTCTTCTTCGTGGAGCGGCGCACTCTTAGTGCGCCGTTCGTCTTCGGCGGGCTGAGAGCCCGCCGCTCCACTCATTTCTTCTTCGCTCATCGAAGCTCCGGGTAATCGATCTTCATCGCCTTGCGCACCAGCTCCAGCGTCTCGCCCGTGCGCTCGCGCGCCTTGCGATTTCCGTCGCGCAGCACGTCCCACACGATCGACGGATCGCGGTCGATCTCTTCGCGGCGCGCGCGGATCGGGCGCAGCGCCTCGATGATGATGTCGGCGAGCAATTTCTTGTCCTGCACGCAGCCGATCTGTGCCGTGCGGCATTCGTGATCGACGCGCGCGATCGTCTCCGCGTTGGAGAAGAGTTTGTGGAACTGGAAGAGATTGCAGATGTCGGGATTGCCGGGATCGCTGCGGCGCACGCGATTCGGATCGGTGAACATCGTCATCACCAGCGCGCGTACTTCATCGGCCGATGCCGTCAACGGAATCGTGTTGTTGTACGACTTCGACATCTTGCGGCCGTCGAGTCCCGGCACTTTCGGCGTCGGCGTGAAGAGCGCCTGCGGCTCGGGGAAAACGGGGCCGTAGAAGTTGTTGAAGCGCCGCACGATCTCGCGCGACAGTTCGAGGTGCGAGGCTTGGTCTTCGCCGACCGGCACGAACGCCGCGCGATAGACGATGATGTCCGCGGTCTGCAACAGCGGATACCCGAGGAAGCCGTAGGTGTTGAGATCCTTGTCTTCGAGCTGCTGCTGCTGGTCCTTGAACGTCGGCACGCGCTCGAGCCAGCCGAGCGGCGTGATCATCGACAGCAAGAGATGCAGCTCCGCGTGCTCTTTCACTTCCGACTGCAGAAAGAGAACGCTGCGCTGCGGATCGATGCCCGCGGCGAGGAGATCGGCGGTCGCCTCGAACGTCGACGTGCGCACGCGCGACGTGTCGGCGTAGTCGGACGTCAGCGCGTGCCAGTCGGCGATGAAGATGTTGCAGGGATAACGGTCCTGCAGCTCCACCCAGTTTTTGACTGCGCCGAAATAGTTGCCGAGGTGCACGCGGCCCGTCGGACGGAGTCCGCTGAGGACAAGTTGGGGTGATGAAGTCAAAGGAAACTCTCGGGTTTGGATGGCGGATGGCAGATGGCGGATGGCAGAAGCTCTACGCCATCCGCGATCTGCCATCCGCCATCGGCTTCAAAATGACGGCGCAGTGTAGCAAATTCACCGGATCGCGAACGCGGGTCTTTTCTCCTCCTTCGCGCACGCCGTGTCGAGACTCTTCGTCGAGCCGGAGAGCACGAACTTCGTGACGACGTCGCGCACGCATCGCGGGCGTCCCGAATGCGCCATCCCTTCGACGATCATGTGCACGCTGCCGGGAAACAGACGCTGCATTTCCGCGCCCCATCGCGGCGGCGTGTCTGGGTCGAGCGTTCCGGAGATGATCAGCGCCGGCACATTCGCTTTCTTCTCCATGTCACGCGGAATCCGCGCGGATGGCCATTGCCTGCACACGCGCGACAGCGAGAGCGGCAAGGTCGCGCCGCTGAACGTTCCGCGCGCCGCTTCGATCGCCTCGGCGTCAGTGAAGCGCGCGACGTCTTCCGCGCAGGTGACGCTGAGGAACAAACCTACATTGAGCACGCGATCGATCGCCTCGCCTGCCGACAGCAGCGGTTGCAGCGGCGCGAAGTCGCCGCGCGCCGCCGATGCGATCACGAACGGAAGCGAACGTTGCGTGTCGACGCTGTAGAGCATGCGGCGAATCGCGCCTGCGAAGATGTCGCGCGTCAATTCGATCGGTCCGCTCTTTAAGGTCAACGTGACGGGCTGCTTCGCAAGAGCATCGAGCACGCTCGCGAACTGTGCCGCGAGGTCGGGATACTTCTCGCGGCACGCGGCCTCGGCCGCGCAGTCTGCGAAGACGCGATCGAGTGATGCCTGCGCCGCCTCCGCGACGTGCAGCGGATTGCGAATCGCGAACGGCGTGACGGCTTTCATCGTGACCGTGCGCACGTGTTTCGAATAGCGCCGCGCATACACCATCGCCAGCCGCGCGGTGTACGAGCTGCCGTAGATGTGAATGCGCTCGTATCCGAGCCAGCGGCGCACGGCGTCCATGTCGTCGGCGGCCGCGGCGGTGGTGTACGCCGTGAGATCGGCGCGCTGCGCGAGTTGCTCGCGACAGGCCGTGATCACGTCCGCGGGCAAGTCGCCGCCGAGAAATCCGCGGATGGCCGCGTTCGCGCTTCCGAGCGGACAGTCGAGCGCGTTCGAGTCGCCGGTTCCGCGCATGTCGAAGAAGACGACGTCGCGCGTCGCCGCGATCTCCGGAAAGTCGGCGATCCACGAGCTCGCCTCCGGGATCGCCGCGATGCCCGGTCCGCCGCCGGTCAGAGCGAACATCGGTTCCGCTGCTGCTTTGTCATCGCTCGCCGGAATCACCATCACCCGAATTGGAATCGTCCGGCCGTTTTTCCGCGCGCGATTTTCGGGGACTTCGATCGTGCCGCAGAGCGCTGGCTTGTTCGCCTCGCACGGCTGCAGCATCGGCAGGCGCGCGGCGTTCGCACTACACGCGAGTAATAGACAGATGAAGAGAATGAGTCGTTGCATCGTTTCCTCCGCCACCTCATCACGGAAGAACGACGCGAGAGTTGCCCGGAATCGCGATTCCGGACGTCTTCGCCGTCAATCCGGACGACGGCGGCGGTACGCGGACGGCGTCATCGACGTTTCTTTGCGAAACGCGGAGTTGAACGTCGATTTCGAGCGAAAGCCTGCCGCCTCGCCGATCGCGACGATCGACAAGTGACTCGACTTCCGGTCGATGAGCCGCCGCTTCACCTCTTCGATGCGCCAGGTGTTGATCCAGTCGTTGAAGTTGCGGCCGAGCTGCTGATTGATGATCTGCGAGAGGTGCTTCGACGGAATCGCCAGCTGCTGCGCGAGCGCGTCGAGCGACAGCTCGGGATCGAGATACGGTTTCTCGCGCTCGATGTGCTCGAGCAGCTTCCGCAGCATCGAGCCGGCGCGCTCATCGGTCAGCGTCGAGCGCACGTACCGACGCTCCGCGAGCCGGCCGCGAAGCAGCGCGCCGGTGACGAGCACCGCGCCGCACGCGAGCAGCGACGGAATCACGCGCGGCGAGATCGCGCCGGTGAGCCGCGCCGCCGCGCCGATCCAGATCGCCGCAAACGTCCACGCGGCAATCCAGAGCGTGCGATCGGCGCGATCGTGGAGCATCAGCATCCGGAACATGAGGAAGAGATACGCGCCGCCTTGAATGACGAGCGCGACGAGCAGCAGCATGCGTGACGGGTGCGAAGCAGCGAGAGCGACCGCGCACGCGGCGGCGGGAATCGCGTGCATCCACGCGTGCCGGCCCGCTTCTCCCGTGAGCGTCGCTCGCACGAAGAGAAACAACAACGGACCGACGAGATAGTTGAACGGAACGTGCGTGCGCGAGAGCTGCGGCACCGAGTCCATCAACGTCGAGCCGGCGATGATCACGCCGAGGTTGGCGGCGAATGCGGCGAAGAAGCGTTGCGAAAGAGAGTGCGACGGCGAGAAAACGACCGCCATCACGAACAGTTGCGCGGCTCCGATGATGCAAAGCAACGTCAGCACGTCGACCGTCATCACGTTTCCTCCCGTCAGCGGATCGCCAGCACCGCCGCGATGATGATCACCAGCGGCGTGATCCCGACGATCACGAGCGTCCCAAATCCCTTCCACGCCGAAAATCGATGCGCCTCGGCCAACGTCCTGCTGCTGACCACGACATACGCGACTATCATCGCCAGCTCGAGCAATCCGAAAATCAGCGCCAGCGCGCAGCTGCCGCCGATCAGTGCCGGACGGAGGCGGAACGCGACGTCGCCCGCTTTGATCACTTCGGTCTCGGGCGAAGCGAAGAGCGCGATCGGAATCCGATAGAGCATCGCCCAGATGATCGGCGCGAATCCCCACGCCAGCGCGGAGCGGACCGCGGATTGACTCCCCTGCCCGTCGAGAAATCGTCCGGCCATGTACGCGATCCAGGAGAAGAGATAGAACGCGAGAAACACCACCAGCGCGGAGACGATCAGCGCGCAGATGACGATGAGCCACGCGTACGGTGTCGCGGCGAGGCCTTTGCGCACATTGTTGTTCGGGTCGCCGGCGAACGCGGCGAGCGTCGCGAGCAGAAGCAGCGGCACGATCATCCGATCGCGCGGCTCGTCGAGAATCTCGCGCATCGTCGTGCGCGGCCGGATCACCACGCGAGCGAGTCGACGGAAAAACGTGAGCATCCTGACATTGTGATACGGCAAAGGCGCGCGCGAGTTCAATCCTTCGCGGTCGCGGCCGGCACGGGGACGCCGAGGAGCTTCTGCGCGATATCTTCGGCGCGCGGTAATCCTTCGTCGATCGTTGTGATCGCGAGGTCGCGCGCCTTTTCCATCAGGTCGTAGTCGCGGAGGATGTTGCCCATGCGGAAGCGCAGCGCGCCCGACTGCCGCGTGCCGAGAAATTCGCCGGGACCGCGGATCTGCAGATCGTGCTCGGCGACTTCGAAGCCGTCGCGCGATCGTTCGAAGAGTCGCAGACGATCGAGCGCGTCCGCCGCGGCACGCTCGTCGTGCAGAAGGATGCAGTACGACTTGCGCGTGCCGCGTCCGACGCGTCCGCGCAGCTGATGCAGTTGCGAGAGGCCGAAGCGGTCGGCGTCGACGATCAGCATGATCGACGCGTTCGCCACGTCGATGCCGACTTCGATCACGGTCGTGGCGACGAGGATGTCGATCTCGCCGCGCTTGAAGCGCTGCATCGTCTCTTCTTTTTCGTCCGACTTCATCCGGCCGTGCATCATCGCGACGCGGCGTTTCGGAAAACGCTCGCGCGTCTTCTCGAAGCCCAACGTCAGCGGTTTGAGGTTCGACTTCTCCGACTCCTCGATGATCGGATAGACGATGTAGATCTGCGCGCCTTTCGCGATCTCGCCGTCGATGAAGTCGTACACGCGATCGACTTCGTGCGCGGCGCGGATGGCGGTCTTGATGCGCTGGCGACCAGGCGGCAGCTCGTCGATCACCGACAGCTCGAGGTCGCCGTAGATCGCGAGCGCGAGCGAGCGCGGGATCGGCGTGGCGGTCATGACCAGGATGTCCGGCATTTCGCCTTTGGCAAAAAGCTTCTGCCGCTGCTCGACGCCGAAGCGATGCTGCTCGTCGACGATCGCCAGTCCGAGGGATTGAAACTTCACACGCTCTTCGAGCAGCGCGTGCGTGCCGATGACGAGTTGGATGTAGCCCTCGCGCAAACCGGAAATCAGCGTGCGCCGCTCGCCGGCGCCCATCGAGCCGGTGGCGCGCGCGACCGCGACGGAGTGGTCAAGTAGTTGACGGATGCGCTGGTAATGCTGCTCGACGAGGATCTCCGTCGGCGCGAGCAGCGCGACCTGCTGCTTGTTGCGGATCATCAGCATCGCCGCGATCAACGCCACGATCGTCTTTCCCGATCCGACGTCGCCCTGCAGCAGGCGGTACATCGGCTTCGATGACTGCAGGTCGGTCGCGATTTCGCGTAGCACACGTTTCTGTGCAGTCGTCAGCTTGAACGGAAGGATGCGTTTGACTTCGTCGCGCATGCGGTCGTCGATCACGATCGTGCGCGTCTTCGCCTGCACTTCGTCGTTCGCGCGGCGGACGCGCAGCGCGAGTTGGAGCGTGAAGAACTCCTGCAGGATCACGCGCAGGTGCGCGGGCGACCGCTGCCGGAGAAATTCGTCGTTCAATTCCGTCGGCTGATGAATCGCGCGAATGGCGGTGTGCAGATCGATCACCCCCAGTTTTTCGCGAAGGTCGTCGGGCAGCGGATCGTCGACGAGCGGCAGGGCGTCGAGTGAGGTGAAGATCAGCCGCCGCAGCGCCTTCGGCGCGATGTTGCCGATCTTCGAATAGATCGGGACGATCGACCCTTCCTCCTCCTCCGCGCCTTCGAATTTTTCCCAGTCCGGACTCTCGATCGTCAGCGCGCCGCCGTAGCCGGTGACCCGCGGGATGCCGTAGACCGCGAGCTTGTCGCCGCGCTTGATTTGATCGGCGAGGAACCGCTGGTTGAACCAGATCAACTTGACGGAGCCGCTGCCGTCGTCGAGCACGGCCTCGAAGAGCTGCATGTGCTTGCGCGGCGAGACGCGCGCCTGCGCGGAGTTGACGCGGCCGCGCAGCAGCACCGGCGTGTCGATCAGCTTGCCGAGGTCCTGGACGCGGGAGGGATGGCGGCGATCTTCGTAGCGGAAGGGAAAGAAGAAGATGAGATCGCGAACGGTCTCGATACCGGCGCCGGCGAGGAGCTGCGCGCGGCCTTCGCCGACGCCTTTGAGAAACTGGACGTGGGTGTCTGGTTGGATGGGCGCCACGATCTCAATTGTGCGCGAACTTCAACGTTCTACGTCTTGTGGAGCGGCGGCCGCCCTCGGCCGCCGGATTTTCGCGAGGGGTCGGCGGCCGAGAGCGGCCGCCGCTCCACCTAGTCGAAAACGACCTTCATGGCGATCAATCCGATCTTCAACAGATCGCCGTTGTGCAACATGACCGGCACGCCGGTCGGGATGCGCTGGTCATTCACGTAGGTGCCGTTCACGGTGCCGACTTCCTCGAGCACGTGATAGTCGTCGCCGGTCTTGACGATCTTGGCGTGGCGGCGGGAGACCGAGCGGTTCGTGTCGACCGAAGTGAGATCGATGTCGGGAAGGATGCCGGTGACAGGATCGGCGCGGCCGATGGTCGTCTCGTCGCCGTTGCTGAAGTGGAACGCCGTGCCCGACGCCTCGTCGATGACGCGGTGCCGTTTCGCCTTCGGCTGCGGCGCCATCCGCGTCGCGTCCATCGAGACGTGGTCGACGTCGACTTCGCGTCCGGCGAGTTTCTCGAGCAGCGTGTTCGCCTCGCGGAGCCGCTTCGAGTATTTGCGGATGATGCGTACCGCGACTTCGGGATTCTTGCGGAGCATCTCGTCGAAGCGGGAGCCGTTGATGGCGACGACTTTGACGTCGGTGACGGCGACGGCGTCCGCGCTCCGCGGCAGCGCCTCGAGCAGCGCCATCTCGCCGAAGAAGTCGCCCTTCTCCAGATGGGAGAGGAGATGCGACTCGCCGCCGATGTGTTTGATGATGTCGACGGCGCCTTCCTGGATGATGAACATCTCCGTGCCGAGGTCGCCCTGCTGGAAGATGTACTCCCCGGAGGCGAAGGCCAGCTGAGAATCCCTGACCGGATCCTTGCCGCCGCCACCGCCGCCCGTCGTTTTGAAGACCGCTTTCATCGGTTACCGAACAGCTTTCTCCATTACCGAGAATGTGCGATCGCCGGTACTCACGCGCACGCGCGTACCAATGGGCATCAGGAGATTGTTGCCATGATGGCCAAAGGGCAGGTTCTGCACGACCGGAATGTCGAAGGGCTGGAAAAATTCGCGCAGAAGAGTACGAGTTTCCCCGCCGTCTCCGCAGTTTTTCAGCGCTCCAATGATCACACCTCGGATTTTTTTCATTCTGCCAGACAGCCGTAGGTGGGTCAACATGCGGTCGATGCGATAGGCCGGCTCGTCGACGTCTTCCCAGAACCAGATTCCATCTTCGATCCAGAAGTCGTACGGCGTTCCGGTGAGCGCCGTCGTGAGCGAGAGGCAGCCGCCGAAGAGAGCTCCTTCGGCCTCGCCTTCCTGCACAACATCTTGTGCATCGAAGACGCGGGTCAGCGGTGCTGCGCCGGCGAGCATCGACCAGAACCACTCTTCATTTTCGGGCGACAGCCCGTCGTGAAAATCGAGATTGAGCATCGGTCCGTGAAATCCGCCGACGCCGGCGTGAATCGCGATCGCCTGATGAAGGGCGGTGACGTCGCTGAATCCGACGACCGGGCGCGGGTCATTCGCAATCGCGGAGTAGTCGATGCGGTCGAGAATCCGCATCGCGCCGTATCCGCCGCGCGCGAAGAAGAATGCATCGAATTCGGAAGACCTAAAGAAACGGTTTAACTCTTCGGCGCGCTCGTCGTCATCGCCGGCGAGATAGCCGCGATAGCGATGGTCGATGTTCGGCGCAAAGGTGACGCGATGGCCGCGCTGCTCGATCGACCGCGCGGCGTCACGGATGCGCGACAGCTCGCTCGGACCGGAGGCGGCGAGGACGGCGATGTGGGCATGCGACGGCAGCGCGCGAGGCTTGGTCAGTTGAATTGTGAATTGTGAATTGAGGATTGTGGATTGAGAGCTCACTCGAACATTCTCAATCCTCAATTCACAATTCTCAATTCAAAATGCGTGAAGTGACCCTGTAAGCCGAATCCTGTTTCCCTTCTCCTCGCTTGCGCTCGGAGTCGGGACGAGAATCATTCATCTGCCGCTCGCGTTGCCGCGGCGGTCGAGCAACCTACCCGGACGCTGATAACGGAAACGGGCGGTTCCATCACGTCCCTATTTGGTCTTGCTCCGCAGGGGGTTTGCCATGCCGTCGCCGCTCACGCGGGACGCGGTGCGCTCTTACCGCACCGTTTCACCCTTACCTCACGACTCTTGCGAATCGTGATCGGCGGTTTATTTTCTGTTGCACTTTCCGTCGCGTCGCCGCGCCTGGCCGTTAGCCAGCCTGCTGCCCGTGGGAGTTCGGACTTTCCTCGGAGCCTTGCGACTCCGCGATTCTCCGGGTCACTTCACGCGGGCAGAATAACATCGCCTGCCGCGCCGAAATTCTTTCAGCTAAATCACTGCTGATTTAAATAGTTAGAATGAATGTCGGCGCGCCGACATCAAAAATCGATGCGGTTTTTCGGATCGGAAAAGTACGCCGCCCAGTCATCCTCCCCCGCTTCGCTCCCGCTCGCCGCGAGCTCCATCTCTCGAATGAGTGTTGCGGGCTGAACGACACGCACCTGACGCCGTTCGACGCGCGATGCGAGCGCGCGATCGGACGTCACGACATTCCAGCCGCGCCCGCTCGACGCGCGCTCGATGATCAGCTCATCCGCAGTGCGCGGCGCGCTGAACACGGTCATGACTGATCCGAGGTGACGCGCGAAGCTCGGCGGCTCGGGACCGTCGAAGATGCAGGTGACGCGCGTTTGCTTCGCACGCGCGAATGCGCCGAGGAGACGGATGAGGCCGCGCTTCGCCTCGTCGCTGTGGCGATCGACGCGCATCGCTCCAAGAACGTTGCTCCCGTCAATCAGCCAGGGCATGGGCGCTACGCGGATGGCGGATGGCAGATGGCGGATGGCGATTCAGCACGTCGCCGCTTCTGCCATCTGCCGTCCGCCATCTGCCATCACCCTTTCGGCACCGGCTTCACCGCTGCGCTCGGATCGCGCAACGTGGCGGGAATCGCCGACATCGCGCGCTGCGCTTCATCGCGCGTGTTGTAGTGGCCCCAGAACACGCGGTAGCAGGAGCGCGTTTTGATCTGCTGCGGGACGAACCAGATGTTGCTGCCTCCCGCGCTCAACACCTTCGCGATGTTCGACGGCTCGCAGAGGATTTGGATCTGCACCGTGAAGTTGCCCGATGCATTCGCCGCGAAGTCGCGCGCCATCGCGTCGTAACGCGTGCGCACGGCGTCCGTTGATACGGCGGTGGTCGACGCGATGACGGGAGCCGGCTTCGGAATGATGCGCGGCAATGCCGCGGTCTCGGGCGGTGGTGCGGGAGCCGGTGCCGGCGCGGGTGCCTGCGTAGTCGTCGTCGGTTGCGTCGCGGTCGCCATGGTTTCGACTACTGCGGTCGTCGTAGTGACCGGCGGCGTCACGGGAGCGGGCGTCACCACGGGCCCGCGCGCCGGACGCCGCATCACGACCTCAGTCGGCGGCTCTTGCTGCTTCTGCCAATACACGAAGCCCGCGTATCCCGCTCCCGCGAGAATGAAGATCGCGAGCAACGCGACGATCAAGCCGTACCGCCGGCCGCTCTTCGCCGGCGCACTCGGCTTCGGCGTCGATGTCGTCGTCGACGCACGCCGCACGGTCTCGAGCTGCGCCTCGTCGAATCCCCACTGCTCTTCTTCCGCTTCCGCCGCCGGCGGCACGGGAGCCGGAATCGGCGCGGGCGCCGGAGTGCGCGGCGGCACATCCCACGCCGGCATCTTCTCCACCGAAATCGGTGCAGGTGCAGGCGTCGCCACCACATGCGTCGCTTCTTCTTCTTCATCCCACGCCGAGGCACCGCTCGCCTGCTCCGCTTCCGGCGGCGCCTGGATCTCGAGCGTCGGCTGATGCAGTGCTTCCGCTTCGTCGAGCTCGAACGTCGGCGACGGCTGCGCCTCCGCGGGTTCGCTCCAGCTGAAACTCGCGCCGCTCTCTTCGTCGTCGAGCGTGAAGTCGGGCTGTGCGGCCGCGCTGTCGACGCGATTCAACACGCGCAGCGTCGCCAGCGCGTTCAGCAGTTTGTAGACGTTGAACGAATCGCCGCCCGACGCCGTCGCAACCTGCGCGACGGACTTCTCTCCATCGATGTGTTTGACGATCCCCTCGGCCTGCTCATTCAGTCCGAGCTTGCGGAAGACGTCGTCGAATTCCGCGGTCTTCGCGAACACCGCGTCGCCGCCGTCCATCGCGCGCTCGAACTTCTGCCGGTCCTGATCCGTGACGATCAACTCGACGAGCACCTGCGGCAGCGGGAACAGCGTGCCCTCGTCGCGCTTCGGCAGATAGTCCGCGACGATCGTGAACTGGCCGGCCGGCCACGCGGTGATCGAGCGGATCACGCCGACGACCTGGACGCGCCGCGCCCACGTCAGCTCCTTGCGCGTGATGAAGCCGAGGTTCAGGAGCGCGTCGCCGAGCGTCTCGTTTTCTTTGCGCTTCGCGAGCGCCTGCTTCACGTGCTCGCGCGACACCTTGCCGGCGCGCATCAGAATCTCGTCGACGGAATCGGCGCGATCGTTCGTACTCGCGGACAGCACGTCGCCGCCTTTGAAGTAGAGGATCTTGATGATCCCGTCGTTCTCGAAGCGGATCGCGCCGGTGAACTGCTCGCGCCACAACTCCACGAGCCGCTCGACTAAGTTGATTTCGTTGATTTCGCCTTCCAGCATTGCGGCGGGATTATCGCACGTGGTACAGGCTCAAAGGCGCACAGGCGCAAAGGCTCAAAGAAAAGCTATGAGCCCATGCCTGTGCGCCCATGCGCCCGTGCGCCTATGAGCCCATGAGCCTATGCGCCTCCCCATGCAGTTCGTCCCACAACGTCTGCCCCACCTTCCGCCCCAGCACATTCATCAAGTCCTGCGCCGACGCCTGGCGGATCGCCGACACGCTGCCGAATCGCTCGAACAGCAATCGCTTGCGTTTCTCGCCGATGCCCGGCAGATCATCGAGCTCGCTGTGCAGCGTGCGTTTCGCGCGGCGGCGACGGTGGGACGACACCGCAAAACGATGTGTTTCGTCGCGCACCATCTGCAGGAGCTGCAGTGCCGGATCGTGGCGATCGAGGCGGATCGTGTCCACGCGATCGGGAACGTAAATCTCTTCCTCGCGTTTCGCCAGTCCCGCGATCGGCAGCTCTTCGATGCCGAGTTTCGTGAGCGCCGCACGCGCGGCGTTGAGCTGTCCGCGGCCGCCGTCGATCAGGATCATGTCCGGCAGCGGCTTCGCCTCATCGACCAGGCGTCGATACCGCCGATCGACCGCCTCGGCCATGGATCGGAAGTCGTCCGCGCCGACGACCGTGCGGATGTTGAAGACGCGATACTGGTTCTTGTCGAACTTCCCGCGGTCGAGAACGACCATTCCGGCGACCGAGTCGCTGCCCTGAATGTTCGAAATGTCGAACGACTCGATCTTCTGGATGTCGCGATCCTGATAGCCGAGGATCTGCGCGAGCCGCGAGGCGGCGATCTGCAGACGATCCTGCTGCGATTTTCGAAAACGCGACTCGTGCGAGAGGCGCGCGTTGCGATTCGCGAGCTCGACGCGGTCCACGCCCCTGCCGCGCTGCGGCACGCGCACGGAAATCTTGCGGCGCGACTGCGTCGACAGCCAGTCGGTGATCAGTTCCTTCTCCTCGACGTCGAACGGAAGCAGGATCTCGGGCGGGATGAAGAGATTGTCCTGATAGTAGCGCTGCAGGATCTCGCTGAGAAAATATCCCGGCCGGTAGTCGGCGACTTTCTCCCAGAACAGCTCGCGGCGATCGACGACGTTGCCGTCGCGGATGACGAAGAGCTGCACCGCGACGTCGCCGCCTTCTTCGTACAGTCCCCACACATCCATCTCTTCGTCTTGCGCCGACGCGACCTGCTGCTCGGCCTGGATGCGCTCGACCGTGCGAATGATGTCGCGATAGTACGTCGCCAGCTCGAAGCTCTCCTCCTCGGCCGCGCGATACATGCGCGCGCTGAGCCGGTCCTGCAGCTCCTTCGACTTGCCGCTGAGGAACAGCACGACGTCGTCGACCATCTCGTGGTACTCCTCCGAGGTCGTGAGGCCGACGATGCACGGACCGAGGCATTGGTGCATGTCGTAGTAGAGACAGGGACGCGTGAGCGCGCTCTTCCCTTCGGCGATGTCGAGGTCGCAGCTGCGTAGCTTGAACTGATCGGCGACCAATTTGAGGATGCGCCGTGCGGTGCCGGCGAAAAACGGACCGAAAAAGAGATCGCCTTTCTTCCGATCGACGCGCCGCGTGAAGACGACGCGCGGGTAGTCCTCGGACATCGTGACTTTGATGTACGGGTACGTTTTGTCGTCGCGAAGCAGGACGTTGTAACGCGGCTGGTGCGTCTTGATGAGATTGTTCTCGAGGAGGATCGCTTCCAGCTCGTTGTTCGTCGTGACGAAGTCGATGTCGTCGATCTCCGGGATCAGCGCGTTCGTCAGCGGATGCGCGCGCGTGCCTTTCCCAACCACGTACGAAGTGACGCGGTTCTTCAGATTGCGCGCTTTCCCGACGTAAATGACCTGCCCCTCGGCGTTCTTGTGCAGGTAGACGCCGGGGCGGTCGGGGATCTCCTTGAGGCGCGCTTTCAGGCGGTCCAGGCGGGACGACATTCGGAGACAGAGAACGCAGAACGCAGAGCGAAGAATTCAGAACGAAGAACTTCTACCTCTTCATCCTGCGCTCTGCGTTCTGCGTTCCTCGATCCCGCGAAGAAACTCGGTGGCCGCGGCGCGAAACGCGTCACTCCACTCGTGTCCACCTTCGAAGACGAGCGGCTGCGCCCGGTTACCGACAAAGCTCAAGTCTTTCTTGAACTTTTCGTCCGTGTACCAGTCGTCCCTCGTGCCGCGCGAGAGAAGCATCGGCGGCAACTCCTCGGCATTCACGTCGGGAGGGACGTCGCCGCCGAGCATCATCAATCCATCGCATCTCATCGCCGCCGCCGCACGGGCGGCCATCGACGCACCCTGCGAGAACCCGATGAACACGAGCGTCTTCGCCGGCGGCAGCGCAGCGATCACGCGATGCACATATTCAATGTTGTCGGAGACCGCCTGCTCGCGATCGAGCTTTGTCATCCAGTTCCCCACCACCTCACCCGCCCGCGTGTAGAAGCGATTCAGCGACTGCACGGCCGCGAGCGACCAAGTCGAAGAGCCCTCGATCTTGTGCAGTTCGGCAATGTGCGTTTCCGCCAGTTCGGCATAGCCATGGAAGCCGACGAGCAGGCGCTCCGGCGCGCGCGGCTCGTACAAGACTCGGCCATGGGTGGGTGTCTCGATCGAGAGAACGTTCATGAGTCAGCGCGGTGACTGGTCAAGTTGTTGACGAGTCAGTGCTCTATAGTTTATCCCGCGCGAAGACGCGGGATCTATGGTTATCCCGACAGGGTTTGTCCCTACAACGCAACCACGCGCGGTGCCGCCGGAGATCCCGCGTCTGCGCGCGGGATAAACTGCAAGCCCGACTAGAATGCGCGCCGTGCATTTGATCCTGGTCGTTCCCTGCTACAACGAAGAGCATCGTCTGCCGGTCGACGCGCTGCGCAACTTCGATGTCGCCGCGCATCGCATCGAGATGCTCCTCGTCAACGACGGAAGCCGCGACCACACGCTTCGTCTTCTCGAGTCGCTGCGCGACCAGAATCCGTCGCGGTTCTCCATTCTCGATCTCGATCGCAATCGCGGCAAAGCGGAAGCGGTGCGGCTCGGCATCCTCGCTGCGCTCGACCGCAAGCCCGACTTCGTCGGGTTCTGGGACGCCGATCTCGCGACGCCGCTCGGCGAGCTGCCCGAGTTTCTCGACGTGTTCGCGACCAGGCCGGAGATCGAGATGGTCTTCGCTGCGCGCGTCCGTCTTCTCGGCCGCTCGATCAGCCGCAATCCGTCGCGTCACTACTTCGGCCGCGTCGGCGCCACGCTCATCTCCTCCTCCCTCGGACTCGCCGTGTACGACACCCAATGCGGCGCGAAGCTCTTTCGCGCGAGCGTGCCGATGCGCGAGATCTTCGGCGAGCCGTTTCTCTCGCGCTGGATCTTCGACGTCGAGATCATTGCCCGCTTCGTGCGGCAGCGCGGCCGCGACGCCGCCGCGAAGGCGATTTACGAGCTGCCGATCAAGACGTGGCACGACGTCAAGGGATCGAAGGTGAAATCAACCGACTTCCTCCGCGCGTTGCGCGACCTCTGGAAGATTCATCGCGCGTACAATCGCGGCCGAGGTAATCGATGACTGACACGTTGACCCAGGCGACCGTCGGATCGCTCTCCAGCCTCGCGCAGGGACTGATCGGATCCGAAGTGTTGAAGATCGCGAGCGAAGTGCGCGCGCTGACCGCGGCCGGACGCTCCGTCGTCAACCTCACCGTCGGCGACTTCTCGCCGAGCGAGTTTCGCATCCCTCGCCTGCTCGAGTCGCTGATCGGCGACGCGCTCGCGAGCGGACAGACGAACTACCCGCCGTCGGACGGCACGCTCGAATTGCGAAAAGCAGTCATCGATTTGTACCGCGAGGAATTGCATCTCGAGTATCCGCTCGAGTCGACGCTCATCGCCGGCGGCTCGCGTCCCGTCATCTACGCCGCGTACGCCTCGGTCGTCGATCCCGGCGACAAAGTCATCTATCCGACGCCGTCGTGGAACAACAATCACTACACCTACCTGATGCGCGGCGTGCCGGTGGAGCTGGTCGTCGGCGCCGACACGAACTTCATGCCGACCGCGGAGATGATCCGCCCGCACGTGAAGGACGCGCGCCTCATCGCCGTCTGCACGCCGCTCAATCCGACCGGCACGGTGATGGCGAAGCACGAAGTCGAAGCGATCGCGCGTCTCGTCGTCGAAGAAAACGAGCGCCGCGCGACGACCGGCCAGCGCCCGCTGTTTCTGATGTGGGACCAGGTCTACTGGATGCTGACCTTCGGCGACAACCATCACTACACACCGCCGCAGCTCGTCCCCGAGTCGGCAGCGTGGACCATCTTCATCGACGGAATCTCGAAGGCCTTCGCCGCGACCGGACTCCGCGTCGGCTGGACCGTCGCGCCGCCCGCCGTCGCATCGCGCATGCGCGACATCATCGGCCACATGGGAGCGTGGGCACCGAAGCCCGAACAGATCGCCGTCGCCGCGTTCCTCAAACAGAAAGACGAGATCGCAGCCTTTCACGACCACATGATCCGCGAGCTGCGACTCCGCCTCGACGCCCTCTACGACGGCCTCCTGGCCATGCGCCGCGAAGGACTGCCCGTCAACGCGATCGAGCCGCAAGGCGCGATCTACCTCTCCGCGCAGTTCGACCTCATTGATCGATTCGGCACGAACGAAGCGATCCGCAAATTCCTCCTCGAGAAAGCCGGCTTCGCCGTCGTTCCCTTCCAGGCCTTCGGCAACAAGGAAGAGGACGGCTGGTTCCGCCTCAGCGCGGGAGCAGTGTCGCTGCGCGATATTGAAGAAGGACTGACGCGCGTGCGGGAAGCGCTGCGCGACGTGCACTAAGGGAGACTCTGCACAAGTGTCATCCTGAGCCGCGAAGACGGCGAAGGATCCCCCGCCGACGGAGCGCTGGTCGTGCTTCGCCGGGGATTCCTCGCCGTCTTCGCGGCTCGGAATGACACGAGACAATTGTGTAGAGCTTCACTTAGTGGTGCGTCATTGTGCGGACTTGCCGCGCTCGTCCGAACGCAAGTCATTGAGCAACCGAATACAAAAAGAGCGAGCTTATAGCCCGCTCTTTGCTGACGGTATAAAAAATATGTTCAGGGCTGCGGCGTAATCAGCGTGACGTGCTGCGTCACATTATGCGTGATGCTCACAAATGCCCAGTATTCCTGTGCTCCGTCCAGCGGCTCGACTTCTATCCGGATGCGGTTATGCTTCAGAAGTTCCTGATCAAGCCATAGAGGTATTTCCGCCGACGCCGGGAACGCCTCGATCTGTCCCGGCAACGGCATCGAAAATGATGGCTCCACCTCGGCGACCAGTTCATCCGCCACCGCCGCCGTACCGAGCGGATGTACTTCATAGTAACGAACCCGAACCCGCGGCGGCGTGGCCGCGTTCACGTCGTAAATTCTGAGAGTCGCGCGGAACTGCGTTTCCATCGGGATGTCCGAGAGACCGAAGGTTCGCGAAAAGAGATCGTTCGGTGCGACGACCGGAATCGAAGTGCCCCACGTTTCCGACTGCCGGGAAGTGTCCCGCGATCGTAGCGTCATCGCGACGTCGGCGAGCCGCCCTTTTTCAACCATTGCGAGCTGACCGATGAGGTTCGACGCCGGCACCAGATTCGGGACGAATACCGTCGCCTTCCCGGGGAGCGGGTCGGGTACGCAGATCGGAAAACAGTTCGGCAATCGCGACACTCGGATTGGAGTGGTGCTCAGGTTGGTGATTGCGAGCTCTGTGACCCACGCCGATCCGAACGCGCCTTCCACGCGCTGCGGAGCGATCGGTAGAAGCACTTTGTCGAATTCCTGCGCACCGGCGTGCAGTGCGACGGCGGCGAGCAGGCTCAACGCAATTCGAATGTTCATGGCAGTTTCCTGTAGTCGTTATTCAAACGGAGACATATAGAGCAGCTTATTGTTGAAGACGGTACTCAAGGGATCGAAGTCCGGCGGATTGACGCGTTGATTCGCACGATTCACGAGCTCGGTCCAGATCTGTTGAGGGGTTAGCGTCGGATACCACTGCAGCAACCTGGCCACCGCACCCGTGACGAGCGGTGTCGCGAAAGAAGTTCCCGTACTCGGCTTACCCGGGCTGCGGTAGCTCGTCGAACTGCCTGCGCCTGCAACTTTCACCTTCCAGCCGGGCGCCCAGATGCTCACGCAGCGGCCGTAGTTCGATCCCGGATCCGAGGACGTATCCCACGGTTGGGGACATTGCGCGGGCGTATCGATGCAACTCCACCGCTGGTCGGTGTTCGTTGACGGATCGAACGCGGTTGCGCCTACCGTGATCGTGCGGTACGTGCTCGCGATGCCAGCGACGAGATTGCCGTTCTGGTCATAGACCGGTTCGTTGCCATACCCGAGGCGCGACGGCGTCATAGTACAGTTGTGATCATTCTGGTTGCCGACCGCAACCACGACCGGGATGTTTCCTCCGATAAGCGTATTCACCTCATGCTCGATCGAAGAGATACACAAGCTGTACCCTATCGGGCTGTTGGTTGTATTGTGAGGATCTTCACAATAGATATTCGCGAGATTCGAAGTGAAAAGCACGCTCATATTCACTACAGCGCGGTTGCTGCGTGCTTGGCATTGCGAGTCACTGTCGGGATCGTCATTCACGGGCGTCTTGTTGGGACACTTCATGTCCTTGTAGATCCAATCGAGGCCGCGCGCCATCGCAAGCATAGATCCCGCGCCCGCACAGTTCACGACTTTGACCGGAACGATGGTCACATTCTTCGCCACACCGGTCGTATTGCCGCCGATTACAGACGCCACCGCCGTTCCATGTCCGATTCCCGCGTCATCGCCACCCGCCACCCAACCGCCGCACGGGTTCGTCTCTAGCGCATAATCGAGGGCGATCGCGCTTTCTTCAGAATCGCCGAGCTCTGGACTATCAGCGATATCGGGATCGACCATCATGTTCGCACCCGAAACCACACGGCCCTCGAACTCCTGGTGTGCGGCGTAGACGCCCGAATCGACGACATACGCTCGGACACTCGTACCCATCGAGTTATACGCGTACGCCTTCGTTCCGTAGAGCTGCCCCGTGTTGTCGATCCGGTCCAGATTCCAGTAAACATCGTTTGCATACCCGTTCATGCAGACGTAATAGCCTGCCGCATTCCACGGGCAGCTTGACGTTGACGTCTCGATGGGTTTCCGCGGCACCATCGTGCCCCTGAAGTCGAACTGCCGCCTCTCGTGCTCACGCGGCGCCGTGGGAGTCTCTCCCGCGCTCATTTCGAGAAACTGATCTTCCTCGATGAGCTTGATGAGCGGGTTGTGACTCAACCCGAAGACCGCACCCTCCGGCAGTTCCACGCCGAAGCCTCGTACGGCGTACTTCATCGTCGCCAGAAGTCGCCCGCCGTGCTGATGCGAAAGTGCTTTCGCGAGCTGATCAACCTGCTTTGCGGAAACATCATCCTTGAATGTTACGACGTAGCGATTTCTGAGCGGCTTCGCGCCGTGGTGACCGGCGCTTCCGCGAACGCCGGGAGAACGCCGGCGCTCATAAAACACAGTAGTATCATGAGGTTACGAACCATTTAGGAGGCCTTTTCTTTTAGGTGATTAGTGTTGCGCGACGGTGTGGAAATCCGCCTGAGCGCATGGTACGGGAAAGAACTTATTTGCGTCTAGTTACATTATTTGCAGTTCCGCTCGCGTCCTCATGCCCTCTCCGATATGCCACCGGAGTAACGCCCTTCGCGCGCCTGAAGGCCCGGAAAAACGTGGTGCGTGTACCGAACCCCGAGCGATACCCGACTGCGTTCAGCGGGAGATCCGTGGTCCTCAGCAGGTGTTCAGCACGGGCAATGGTCGCCGCCTTCAGGTACGCGGACGGGGCGAGGCCCGTTTGCCGGGCGAACGCTCTACTGAACTGAGGTGCCGTCATGCCAAGGCGTGCAGCGAGCTCGTTCACATGCGGCGCCGTTTCCTTCGAAAAGCATTCGTCAAGATACGCGTCCGCCGCGCGTTCTAACGGGTGTTCCGACGCGAGTTCTTTGCGGCCCATACTTAAGGAGAGGTCGCCGCCTGAAAAGCCCTACCTCTCCATGAGAAGGCCCTATCTGTCACCGGCCGACGTGGCGGCCCATCGCTGCTCCTGATGTATCTGTTTCTGCGAGCGAACGAAGCGAGATGAACGTCGTGGACCGCGCATCCATCCGCGCTCTTGGTCAGCCCGTCGAGCTGGGTGCATGCTGAGATCCGTTCCAGTTGATCGCTGCAATCCAGCCGGTCGGTCTGCCGCTCCTCAATCCCCCGCCGCCCTCTCCCCCGGCTGCCGCGGCTTCCCGATGTCGGCATAGTCGCGCATGAACACCTTCAGCCCGTAGTCCGGCTGGTTGCGCACGAAGCCTTCGACGAGTTGGTTGTTGTAGTAGTCGACGAAGAAGTCGAACGGGTCGCGCGGGTCGGTGTCGACGACTTGCATGTCGGCGCGGACGAAATACAGCTTGCCCATGCGCAGCGTGCCGCCCTCGTAGAACATCCAATTCTTTTCCTGCGGGTCGGGTGGGTCGAGGGCGGCGGCGTGGACGTTGCTGTCGAAGAGTTGCACGAGCTCGCCTTCGTGCAGTTCGATGTCGCGCAGTTGTCCCTGGATCACCGGCGGCGGGAGGATCGCGGTGGCGTTGATGAGCAAGTCGTTCTTCTCGACCTTCACTCCGTTCGGCAGTTTCTTGAGGATCTTGTCGAGCGAGATGCCGAAGGCTTTCATCAGCAGCTCGCCGTTGAGATTGCAGATCTTGATGTCGATCGGGTGGATGCGCATCCAGCCGTCGTCCGTCACCGACACGTCGGCCGTCATCTCGAACGGGATGTCGAGGATCTTGTGCATGATCCCGCGCTGCACGAGCCTCCCCTCGTGCACCTCGATGAACAGCTGTTTGAGCGGCGTGCCTTCGTAGTTGAAGACGTAGTGATTCAGAAGATCGGTGAGTGCGCGTCCGCTCACGCCGATGCGCGCCTTGAAGATCTTGACGATGAACGACTTCTTGTCGTCGAAGTTCAGCGGCTGGCCTTCGACCTTGTCGAAGAATTCGCCGCGCAGCGAATGGATGTTGAGGACGATCGTGCGGTCGACGTGAAAGAGGACGTTGTGCATTTCCGCCTGCGTGTGCGCGGCGGGAAGGGCGTCCTTCGGCACATCGAAATGCGCGACGCCGATGGGCGGCGACGGCACCGGCTCCGCCCCCTGATCGCGCGCCAGTTTTCCGGGACAGCAGCACGCGAACAGAGTGAGCGCGACCACGACGCCCGTGATGAACGGGATCAGGACCACGCCGGTCCGCCGGGCGATTGCCTTCCAATGCACAGCCAACGAACTGTGCGGAAGCAAGTGCTTCGCCATGTGCGATAATCTGCCGGTGAACAACGAGGAAATCGACCGCCGCGTCCGCGCCGCCGTCTACGACGTCACGATGCGCGAGGGCTTCCCTCCGCTATCCACGCGCGTCGCGAACGAGCTGCAGATCGACGCGTCCGAGTCTCTCGCGTCGTTCCGCCGCCTCGCCGATGCGCGCATGCTCGTCGTGCAGCGCGACAGCGGCGAGATCCTGATGGCGAATCCGTTCTCGGCCGTTCCGACGCCGTTCGCCGTCAACGCGAATGGTCTCTCCTGCTACGGCAACTGCATCTGGGACGCCCTCGGCATCCCCGCGATGTTGAACTGCGACGCCGACGTCGACACGAGCTGCGCCGACTGCGGCACGTCCGCGCGCGTCCGCGTCCAGGACGGCCGCGTGATCGGCGAAGGGCTCATGCACTTCGCGATTCCCGCGCGCTCGTGGTGGAAAGACATCGTCTTCAACTGAAAGACGATGCTCTTCTTCCGGTCGGAAGAACACGTCGATCGATGGTGCGAGTCGTGGCAGATGCCGCGCGGCGAGATCATTTCGCTCGACAAAGGATGGGAGCTCGCGCGCATCTGGTACGGCGAAGACCGCCGCGCACCGGATTGGCGCCGGCGCACGCTCGAGGAAACCGAAGCGGTGTTCGCGTCGCTCGGGTTCACCTCCGAGTTCTGGAACTTGCGCTGATGTGGTTCGGCCACCGGATCGATCTGGTCGCCCCACTGGAAAGATGTAATCGCCCGACTAGATCGAGCTCGTCACCCGACTAGAAAAATCCCGTCGCTCTCCTGGAAAGATTCAGTCACCCGACTACGGCGATGGCAGAACGCGGGTGGCGAGGCCATCTGCCATCCGCCATCTGCCATCGGGCGAAAGCCCGCGCGGCGCAGCCGCCCTACGCCGTCGCCTGCAGCTCCGCGAGCGCCATCTCCAGCGCTGCGGTCTTGAGCTGTTCCTGCTCCTGCAGCTCTTCGACTTCGGCCTGCCGTGTCGATGACGCGTCGATCTCACGCAGGCTCATGAGGCACATCCAGACGAGGAACACGTCCTCGAATGCGACCCACCCCGCGTGCTCGAGGAAGCGCCACCACTCCGGATTGGCGATGCCGTACACCGACTCCGGCCAGAGGATTCCGCGCGCGAAGTGATCGGCGGCGACGACGGTCGTCGCGGTGAGCAGTACTTTCCAGTCGAGATAGAACGCCAGGAACGCGAGCGACCCGAAGACGTGAAAGTGCGTCTCGATGCGGCCGCCGGTGAGATGAATCAGCAGCGCCGACATGAGCATCTGCGACGCGGCGATGACGTGACGGGTGACTGCTTTGCCGGGCTCGAAGAACGCGAGCAGGATCGGCAGAACGACGATGCCGGCGCCGGCGAGGACCGCGATCAGCACGTGGATGTGCAGCACGCGCTCCTTCCCCGCCCACGCGTACGGCGATACGACGAACGCCGCGACGATCCCGGCGACATATTGAATCGCGAGGAGCATCGCAAACATCTTGTCGACTTTTTTTCGACGCTCGCTGACTTGCAGGTCACGCAAACTCACCGCACGCGCTGCGACTCGCTCGTTGCCGTTCATTTCGTCTCCTTCGCGGTAGTGCTCGTGATCGCGCAGCCGAACACGGGATGCGTGGCGCGCGCGGAACGCGAGCGGATGAGATCGATGACGCCGGTGCGGCCGCGGTTGATGCCCGCGTGTCCGCGCAGCGACGTGATGCCGCCCGAAAAGCGCAGCTTCCCGTCGCGGTCGTACAGAAAGGTTTGCCCCGAGGTGAACCCGCCGAAGAGACGCGCCTCGCGGCCGTCGTCGTCGATCAGAACGCGCGTGCGCTGCAGATGCGACGCGGCCTTCACCACTTCGGTCTGTTCCCATCCGCGAGGGAAATCGCTCGGGCGATAAACGAGAACCGTCGGCCGCAACGCCGGCACGCTCTCGATCACCGCCTCGAGCTCCTCGACGCTGGCCCGGCTGCACGAGCAGTGCGGATGGATGAGCATCACCAGCGTCCAGCCGGATGCGCGCTGCACGCGGCTCGACGTCGGCCAGGCCCGCGGCGCGATCGCCGCGCGTCCCGGCGTCGTCTCGAAATTGCGGATCGCCTGGAACGCCGCGCCGATCGTCGCGATCCAGATCAACGCGGCGGCGAACAGCGCAGCGAGGATGAACGACCGGCGCTTCATGCTTTTTTCCTGAGCGCGTCGAGCGGCGAGATCAGTTGATTGTCGCGCTCGAACTTGATGCGGCTCGAGGTCAACAGCTCGATCCGCTCGCCCAGCGGGATCGAGTAGAACTCGTTCGGCGGCAGGCGCGCAACGCGGCCGTCCGGATAGTTGATCATTGCCCAGTGGAAATTCATCCGGGCACCTCTCTCTCAAATTTTTTGGCGGGTTTGGGGTCTGCGCGAAAAGTGTACGCTAAGTTTTCCGCTCAGAGAACACAATTGCGTAACCGTTCGGGTCGCGGACGACGAACTCCACCTGCCCGTACGGCTGCTCGCACAACGGCTCGAGCAACGTGACGCCGGGACGCTGCGAGACCTGCTCGTACAGCTCGCGCACGCCTTCCATCCGCACGTACACGTGCCACACGCCGCCCTCGCGCTTTTCGTAGACGTCGGGCTTCTCGTAGCCGTCGAGCTGCTGCAGCATGATCTCGACGTCGTCGCGCGTCATGATCCCGAAGAAGTGCGGCGGATGTTCGGGAAACGGCAAGCCGTCGAAGCCGAGGTTCTCGCGATACCAGGAGATCGTCGCGGCGACGTCGGCGACGAGAAACACCGGTGAGGTGGTGTGCAGTCTCATACGAAGATCCTGACTTCCTTCAGCTCCCGGACCTTGTCGCGAATCTCCGCTGCGCGCTCGAAGTCAAGGTTCTTCGCCGCCTCTTTCATCTCTTTCGTCAGACGGCTGATCGCCTTGTCGATGTCTTCGTTCTCTTCGAGGCCGAGCTTCGCGCGGTGTCCCGGCAGCGGCACGTCGTAGTAGTCGAGATTCGCCATCCGCACGAGATCGGAGTCGATCGACTTGATGATCGTCGCCGGCTCGATGCCGTGCTCCTCGTTGTATTTCCGCTGCAATGCGCGGCGGCGATTCGTCTCGTCGATCGCCCAGCGCAACGAATCCGTGATCTTGTCGGCGTAGAGGATCGCCACGCCGTTGACGTTGCGCGCGGCGCGTCCGATCGTCTGGATGAGCGACGTCTGCGAGCGGAGAAATCCTTCCTTGTCCGCATCGAGGATCGCGACGCATGAACATTCCGGAATGTCGAGGCCTTCCCGCAAGAGGTTGATGCCGACCAGCACGTCGAACGTGCCGATGCGGAAGTCGCGGATGATCGCGATGCGCTCCAGCGTCTCGACGTCGGAGTGCAGGTAGTTCACCTTGATGCCCAGCTCCATCAAGTACCGCGTCAGGTCCTCGGACATCCGCTTCGTCAGCGTCGTCACCATCACGCGCTCGCCCTTGGTGGTGCGCTCGCGGATCACGCCGATCAGATCGTCGACCTGCCCCTTCACCGGCCGGATGATCACTTCCGGATCGAGGAGGCCCGTCGGACGAATCACCTGCTCCGCGAACAGTCCGCCCGTTTTCTCCAGCTCGTACGCAGCGGGAGTCGCGGAGACGTAGATGATCTGCTGCAGCTTGCCGTCGAATTCGTCGAACGACAGCGGACGGTTGTCGATCGCGCTCGGCAGACGGAACCCGTACTCGACCAGCGTCGTTTTTCGCGAGCGGTCACCGCCCCACATGCCGCGGACCTGGGGCATCGTCTGATGCGACTCATCTACGACGAGTAGAAAGTCATCCGGGAAGTAATCGATCAGTGTAGGAGGCGGCTCGCCCGGCTTTCGGCCGCTCAAATGGCGCGAGTAATTCTCGATTCCGTTGCAGTATCCGAGCTCCGCGATCATTTCCAGATCGAACATCGTCCGCTGCGAGAGCCGCTGCGCTTCGAGCAGCCGATCGTTCGCGCGCAGCTCCGTGACGCGCTGATCGAGCTCGACGCGGATGTTCTCCATCGCCTCCATCAGCCGCTCGCGCGGCGTGACGTAGTGCGTGCGCGGATAAATCGCCAGTCGATCGTAGGTGCGATCCGACGTGCGGCCGGTGACCGGATCGATGCGCGTGATCTTGTCGATCTCGTCGCCGAAAAACTCGATGCGCACGGCGTCGTCCTCGTACGCCGGCCAGAGCTCGAGCACGTCGCCGCGCACGCGGAAGTTGCCGCGCGCGAGATCGTACGGCGTCCGTTCGTACTGCATTTCCGTGAGCCGCCGCAGGTACTGCGTCATCGGCTTTTCCACGCCGCGCTCGAAGAAAAGCAGCATTCCGAAGTAGAGATCCGGATCGCCGATGCCGTAGATGCACGACACCGAGGCGACGATGATCACGTCGCGCCGCTCGAACAGCGACTTCGTCGCCGCGAGCCGCAGCTTGTCGATCTCGTCGTTCTTCGTCATCTCTTTTTCGATGTAGAGATCGGTCTGCGGGATGTACGCCTCGGGCTGGTAATAGTCGTAGTACGAGACGAAATACTCGACCGCGTTGTCGGGAAAGAAATTGCGGAACTCCTGGTACAGCTGCGCGGCGAGCGTCTTGTTGTGACTGAGAACCAGCGTCGGCCGATTGATCGCCTCGATCACCTTCGCGACCGTGAATGTTTTTCCGGAGCCGGTGACGCCGAGGAGGACCTGGTGTCGTTCGTTGGCCCGGATCGACTCGATGAGCTGGCGGATCGCCTCGGGTTGATCGCCCTGCGGCTCGAAGGGAGAAATGAGACGGAACTCGGACATGCGGTCGTTATCTTATCGAGTTGCACGCAAGCGGGCCGAGAGGCCACCGCTCCCGCGCCCGAGCCCGCTTCCGCGCCCGGGGTGGGGGAACCAAGCGACTGTGTTCCCTCACCCCGGACATGCGGTCGTTATCTGATCGAGTTGCAACCCCATTTCCATTTTTCATCACTAGGCGCCTTTCTTCTGTCTAGGTATCGTTGCGTGATAGATCTGCAGCGCGCTGCGGTCTGCGGCGCCCGTCGAAGGATGCGATGCTTTGTACGTTCTGCCGCCGTGAACGCAATTCAGTGGCTTTGGGACCCGACGTCTCCATCTGCGACGTCTGTCTTTCGGAAATTCGTTCGACGACCACGAGTTCAGCGGCTGGAAATTGCTCGTTTTGTGGAAAGCCGGAACGCCGATCGCGATTTTCATTTCGGAACAGAGCGATCGTTGCGACGAGCGCCGATCAACACGCACGTATCTGTTCGCGTTGCATACCGATCGCTTTGGAAGTGATCGAGTACCACCGCCGCCAAGCCCGCGAAGACAGCCGCGTCGTGTGATCGGAGAAGGAGGCGCGCGGTCGTTATCTTATCGATTTGCAACCGCGCTTCCATTCCGCTACGCACATCTTTCTGTGGACCGCATTGCGTCGCGTGCCCGGTAGAAACCCTCCATGGCAAGGTAGCCCGCAAGAAACTCTTGCCATGCCTCCTTCGAACCGACGATCAAGCGCGAACGAACGAGCCAACGGTAGCCGGCTCGCGCCTCGGCGAACAGGCGCGCGTCCGCGGCCGCTTGATTCATGCTTCTCATTTTCTGACCTCACGAAAGACTCCCGGCGGCATGCCGTACGCCTCTTTGAAGCAGCGATAGAAGGTCGAAGTGGTCCCGAATCCGGCATGGAGGGCAATCTCGCGCATCGGGAGCGGCGTCTCGAGGATCAGGCGCTCCGCCTCTTCGAGTTGCTTGCGGCGCAGGTATTCGCGCAGCGTCATGCCCGCGATCGAGGCCGTCGTGCGCGTCAGGTACTCGGGGCTCCGCTTGAGGAAGGCCGCGAGCTCGGAGACCCGCGCGGCGGTCTTCTTCACGTAACAGTCCTCGAGATAATGAGTTACCGCGCGATCGAGCCTCTGGCGGTGGACGTGGGTGAAGGTTCGCGGTTTCCGCTGCTTGCGCCTGGTCGTCATCGCTGAACGGACAGACGTGACGACGGCCCGGAGAACCGGCCGGCGTGAGAGAGTGCCGGTGCGCTGTTGCGGCGCGGCGGCAGGAGCCATCGTCACTTCCTCCTCATTTGGGAGTGACGAGGGCAAAGCTCCCCCTACCGTCGACTTGACGGGGAAAGACGGCTTTTTCGCGTGGCGGGTTCAGGTTGGACCCACCCATTGGCGGTCGTATCCGCACGCTCGGCTGCCACCGGCATGTTCACTCTTATTTTCGAACCGGTGGCAGTTCTTTGCTCATACGGCTACGCATTTCGATATCCTGGCGCCGCTTCTCAGTGAGCATTCGGGCCAGATATCTCTGACGCGCAACGATGGAGATCCCAAACGCCGCGCAAAGGACAAGGGCTCCGAGAAGCCAATAGCCTCGTCCGGTTAATCTACCCGTGGTCGTACTACGGAAATTGCCCAACAGTCCGATGACGCCAAGCATGGCGGTGATCAGCAGTAGGACGAGAGAGGTGCCGGCCATCACGGATCGAGTGTAGCAATTCCCGCAGCAAAGATTTCAACGTTCCACGAAAAATACGTCGTAGTAAGGCTGCTTACCGTTTTTCATGGAAACGACGCCCATGTAGCGAAGCAGGTTTCCACTCTGATCGTGCCGCCGAATGCTTCTATATCGAACCCCGAGGCCGACGATGTCGGTCGAACTGACGGCGCTCAGCTCCGCAGCCTGGGACCTCCCATCGTGATTGGCGTCAATCCAAAGCAGGAGACGCGGCCACGCAGCGTCCGATTGGTCGATCACCGCATCATTGTTCGAGTCGTACTGCTCCAAAGCCACAAAGCCGTCAGGAGCTTCGGAGTGATTCGGCAGCAGCGTATGGTTGCCAAAAAGCTCACGTGCGTCGTCGATTCTGCCGTTCCCGTTGAGGTCAAGCGCGATAAAAGCAAGCCGTGAGCCCCGAGCAGTCCAACCGATCGTGTCGGGATTCCCATCCGCGTCGATATCGAAAGCAACCGGATTCTCGAGGCCCGTGAGCCTCCATGGTCCTTTGTCGAGGTTAACGATGAGCGGGCAATTCTCCGGTGGCCCATCACAGTCTGACCATTCGCACGGAGGCTCGACATCGACATCAATGCATCTTCTCGGGCTGCCCATGCCTTGTTCCACGTCGGGATCGTCCGTTGCATAGGCCGTATCCTGTGCACGGTAGCAGAAACCGGACTGGCCGCCACACGTAAGATCACCTGCCCATTCCGTCGTTGTGCGCCATGTTGTATAGGAACAAGCAGGATACGGCCAGGGCGAAATGATGATGTGGTCGCCGTCCATTTCATGATTCACGTAATTACCGGAGCCGTTCATGTATCTCGCCGTGCCGTGCGAATTCAAAAAATCGTGGCTGCTCTTCGTCAGAGTACAAGTCATCGAAATGCTGGCGGCGTATGACGGAATACCGGCAAGAGCGACGGTGGCGACAACGAACCTCGCAAATGTGCGGAGCGGCTTCATTTGCAACCGCCCTCGAGGAAGAGAAGATGCTGCGCAGACGATTCACCGGGCGTGTCGGAGCCAACGCGCAGCGTAGGCGCTACCACCGTGTAAAGAAATCGATCGAATGCCTCCGTTCCGAAGTGCCGCCGCGCATCGGCTAATGCGGCAACGCGAGCTGCACACACGTCCTTATCCAGTTGTTCGACGTATTCTTTTGACACCGATGAGCTCTCGTCAGCCAGATTCGGCTCCGCCGGAAGGTCGACACGCTTTCGGGAAAGGGTGAGATAGGTCGAGCAGAGGGTCTCCAGCTCTCGCCAGAACCTCGCGTCATCCCAACCGAATGCGCGAATTCCCTCCTGCAGAATCAATCGCGAGGTTTCGCGGAAGTGGTCACTCCCCTCCAAACCACCCAATAGGGAGCTGAAAAGCTCATTGGGCATCAGCAATTCCGGTGTCTCGCTACCGTCAACCCCACCGAACAGCCGCTGACGGACTGATACAGAATGGCGCGCCGAGGTATCTTCAGCCGCCGCGCGCTTCGCATCAAAGCGGCGCGCGAGGCGCTCTTCGAGGGTCCACTGCCAAGCTGCTTTCTCTCTCGTTCCCGGCTGTTGGCGTAATTCCTCGCTCAATAGCGGAAGCGCAAACAGTCCGCAGAAGATCAATAGTGATACGGATCGCATGTTCCTTCTCCTGGGCCGTATAACCGGCGCTATGGTCTTACGGGGACACGAATTGTAATCTAACTGGCCGACAAGTAGGTTGTCTAGTGACATTAAATTCAGTGATGATGGACCTGTTAGGCGTTAGTTCTCGCTTCCCACGCCGGTCGCAGCGCTCGACGGCGAGGTTATGGACGAAGCGGCGATCTCACCACACCCCAAAGACGACAAAACTCGAGCTGAGCGCGTTTACGGCATTTGGACGATCGAGCGAGACGCTGAACGGACAGACGTGACGACGGCCCGGAGAACCGGCCGGCGTGAGAGAGTGCCGGTGCGCTGGTGAATCGCGGCGGCAGGGGCCCATCGTCACGTCCTCCTGATCTGGGAGTGACCGAGGCAAAGCTGCCCCTACCGTCAACTTGAAAGGAAAAGATGCTTTTTCGGCAGTGGGTTCAGGCTGGACCACGGCAATTTGTGGAGCGGCGGCCGCTTCGGCCGCCGGTATGTGGATCAGATGGGTCAATCGTTTTGAATCACCAATCAAAGCGTCTGCCTGCCGAGTGAACAGCTTTGATGGGCGAGACAAGACCCCTTGCCTCTCGTGACATAGGTGCTTGATTGTCGCGACATGATCTTTGATTGGCGCGGCAAGTCGTTTGATGCGCGAGACCAGCCCCATTGCCTCGTGAGACAAGATTCCTTGCCTGGCGTGACAAGAAGCCAGCCTCGCACGTCGAATTGCAAGGCGCGAGGGGCCAAACCTTTTGCCTCGCGAGGCAAGGGTGCTGTCGCGACAATCAATTGTCATTTCGCGACAATCAAGCCTCCATGTCGCGACAATCAAGCTCCATTGCCTCACCAATCAAAGTCGATGGATCGCCGATCAAACTTGCTGTCGTGTGAATCAAGCCCCTTTGCCGTGCGAAGCGAGCTCGCTGCCGCGCCAAGCAGGCCTGTTGTCGCGCGGAGCGAGCTTGGTGTCGGGCGAATCAAGCACCTTGTTTCGCGGGGCAGGTCGTTTGACGCGTGAATCAAACCACTTGATTCGCGTGTCAAAGTCGACGCAGCGCAGCGATGTTCGTCTCAGCCGATCGGCGGCCCGATGCGCACCTGCAACCAGACCCAGAACAGCTCGAAGAAGTCCTGATCCATCAGGCCGCCCGGAGGCGCGATCCGCACGCTTGGCGGTTCTGGTGCAGGCGCCGCCGAGGTCACACCGGTCGGTGGCGTGATCCGCACACCCGGCGGATCGGGCACAGGCTCCGCCGAGGTCACGCCGGTTGGCGGTGCGATCCGCACGCCCGGCGGATCGTTCAGCGGGGGCGGGTCGTCCGCGTAGAGCGCGGGTGCCGCGAAGATGACGATGAGCGCAAGGACAGCTCCGCCTTTGAAGACACGTCGCATAAACCCTCCTTCGCCGGTCTGCCGGCCGGCCGTTCGGGAGGGCACCCTCGCAGGAGGAGTGGCCGAGGGAGGCGGACTTTATATGGAATCTTCGTCTGGGATTCGCCGCCGTCGCGCACTGGTGCTCGAGATAGCGTCGCTATGTGGCGACCGCAATCTGGTGGAGCGGCGGCCGCTCTCGGCCGCCGAATTCTCGCGAGAGGCCGGCGGCCGAAGCGGCCGCCGCTCCACCAGATTCATTGTTGAACCCTCGGATTAGCTAGAGGGCGGACGGGGCGGAACGAACTGCAAGGAGGGTTGGAGCTCGACGCGGCGGAGGAACACGCGGACGTGCTCGATGCCGGCCTTCGTCAGCCGCTTCGCGGCGGCGGCCTCCTTCAAGTAGGCGATGGCGGCGAGCGCGCCCGTAAGCATTCCGGCGTTCGTGAAGACCGCGAACATATGCTGCGCGAGGACCACGATCTCCTTATGGCGGTCGAGCGCGAGCAGCCCTTCGCAGATGTCGAGCCCGACGTACGCTGCGTACGTAACCATGCCTCCGGCTTCCAATTCGGCAGCGATGTCCCGCATGCGGCGGATCGCCTCTGCGAGCTTGCCTCCCTGAAAGACCACGCGAGCAATGCCCCACTCGGTTAAGAGCCGCTCACATTTCGGTCCGCGCTCGCGGAAGATGACGATCGCGCGGTGAAAAAGCAAGCTCGCTTCGGCGAGATTGCCGCGGTCCACTTCGCAGTTGCCCGCGGCGTAAGAGCCGAGGGCGATCCAGTGAGCGTTCTGCGTGTTCTCACCGTGCTCGATGAGGCGGCGGAAGACGGGGAGCGCGCCGTTGGGGTTTCCGGCCTCGAACATGATGCTGGCCCGCAGAAATATCGCGTCCATGCGCCGTTTCTCGTCGCCCGCGTGCGAAAACCCGAGTTCGGCATGCTCCGCGATCGCCATAGCTTCATCAAAGCGAAGTTGAGCGTACAAAACGCCTGCGCGCAGGAGCGCAATGATGGCGAGGCCGAGACCGTTGTGGGGCGTCTTCCGGTAGGCACGTTCGGCGCGGTCGAGGGATTCGGCAGCATGTGGGAACTGGCCAAGGAGTAACTGCGCTTTCGCCCGCTCCTTCCACGCCGCGCCGCGGAGCTGGTAGACCGCAAAGGAAGGATACAGGTCGTCCGGCAATACCTCCGCTACTGAGACCGCGGCATCGGCGAGCGTGAGCGCAATCTGCGGTTTGCTCTTGTGGATGGCGTGTGCCGCCGCGTTGAGCTTCCTTACCACGCCGCCCGTGCGGTACCGCCGCTTCGCAGTGAGCGCATCCCACGCTAAGCGGATCGGATTCTCCAGGTACTCCTTGAGGAGGATTTCCGCCTCGCGGTCTTCTTCAGCGACCCGCGCCCCGTAGTCCATCAGCGCGGCGTAGGTTGCGGAACCAATCATGGGCTCCCACGTGTCGTCCTCGCCGAGCGCCTCGTCGGCTTCGTCGTCGCGGATCACGAAGAAGTCGTGTGCCTCCTGGCACTCCGGGCACATGGCAAGGTGGGCCTCGATCTCGCGGCGCCGGCCCTCGGCGATCGACTCGGGCTCTGCGGCGTACAGTGCCAGCTCTCCTTCAGGGATATGGCTCATGTCCGCGGCTTCTCCGTCATGGTGTGGTAGGCCTCGAGCGCGCGCTTCCGGCACTTGGAAAGGCAGATCAGGACGGTCATCGGCTTGAAGTGGAGCGAGCTCGCGATCGTGCGTGTGTCTTCGCCGACGAGGTAGTAACGATGAAGAAGATCGCGGCAGCGGCTCCCGATCCGCGCGAGGAGGCGGCGGAGCAGGAGCTTGCGCTCGACTTCGAGCTGGATGGATTCGGTCGGGGCCGCGGCGCACGGCACGTCGTCGCAGAAGATCGCGTCCCGCGCGCCGATGCGCCGCAGATGGTGGCGCGCCGCGTTGCAGATGCCGCCGATGAGGTACGGCCCGACGTCATGCACCTCGCCGGCGTTCGTGAAGTAGGTGGCGAACACGTCGTGGACGAGCGGCTCGGCTTCGGCTACGGGGATGCCGAACTTCTTTACGGCGATCTTTCGCAGGAGCGGCGCGAATTGCAGGTACGCCTCCTCGAACGACGCGGGCGCACCGGTCTTCCCCGGCAGCACCGGCGTCGTGTACTTCACCTCGCGGGGTTCCTGCTGCATCCCACTCTCCTTTGAGGGGTGACGGAACTTCATCGTTTCCTACCCTCTGGTTGATGACGGTCAGGAAATACGAAGGTCTGCTCCGCCCCTGTCGTCAGAAAACGCGAGGCCGCACCACGGCCGAACCTCGCTACAACAGACGCGGGAAGCGCGTCATGTTCATGAACTCCTTCATCGCCGGACATTCTCCGCGTGAATAGCCCCCGCGTTCTGGATGTCCTGCCACAGCTCTCCGGCCGGGCGCGCAGTGCGCTCCGCACGGGTGGAATCGAGACCGTCGCGGACCTGGCGTACTGGAACGAAGGATCGCTCCGCTGCCTGAAGAACGTCGGACCGGTTACGGCGCTGGAGATCGTCACCGCCGCACGCAGCGCGGGGCTCGCGTTGGCGCCGGAAGACGCGCTACGGCCGTGGCGGCTCGACCCGGAGCGCTGGGGATGAGCTTCGACAGGGTGCCTTGACGCGCCGCAGAGCACAGGCCAAACCCGATGTCATGGCCGTCGTGCAGATCGCAGGAGCGATCGCTCACGGTGCGCCGCTCGATCGCGCCGGCGCAGGTACGACAGTCGAGGTGCCGTGGGCGCGGGTCGAGACGAGCGACATCATCTACCGTGTCGCCTCGACTCCGCCGGGGCTGGATCTTCAGCGAGACGACTTGCTCGTGGTCGAGCCGAGGAATCATGTTGCGACCGCGGAGCTCGTCGTCGCAGCGCTCGGCGAACGCCTGTTCCTCGGCCGCTGGTGGGGGAAGCACGGGCGCCGGGCGGTCATGGACGCGACCTACACACCGCTCATCGAGGATGAATCGCTGCGCGTCCTCGGCGCCGTCACCGTCGTGATGCGCTATCTGGAATGAGGACGCTGCTCTCCAACGCGGGCTGGACACTTTCCCGAGCCCGCGCCCGCGCCCGCTTCCGCGCCCGGGGTGGGGGGGGGAACACAGTCACTTCGCTCCCCCACCCCGGGCGCGGAAGCGGGCTCGGGGCTCGGGCTCGGGAGTGGAAGCGGGCGCGGGAAAGTACAAGCGGTGGGCCGTTATAATCCCCTTCCTTTCAGCGCCATGTCCAAGACCGCGTGCGTTGTTCCCTTCACCACCCTCGACATCAGTCCCGACGGTACGCCGATCATTTGTTGTCAGGCGCCGGTCGCGCTGACGGTCGATGGACGTCTCGCCAACGCGAAGATCGATTCGATCGAGAAAATCTGGAACGCGCCGGAGATCGTCGAGTTGCGCGGCGCGATGGCGCGCGGCGAGAAGCCGGACGCCTGCCGCATCTGCTGGGAGCACGAGAACGCGGGCTCGCTCAGCCTGCGCCGCATCATGGGCGAGTCGATTCATTACACGACCGGCGCGGATTGGTCGCTCGTGAAATTCATGCGCGCGTCGGCGGCCGCGGGACATCGTCTCGAAACGCGTCCGCGGTGGTATCAACTGCAGTTCGGCAACACGTGCAATCTGCGTTGCCGCAGTTGCTGGCCGGAGTCGAGCTCGCGCATCGCCGCCGATCCCGTGCATCGCGCCTGGTACGACCCCGATTCGTATCGCATCGCGCGCGGCCCTGCCGCGTGGTATCGCGATCCCGAGCGGCTCGCGGAGATTCTCGACGGCGACGATGAGATCCTTCTCTCCCTCCTCGGCGGCGAGCCGTTTCTGATCCAGGAAGTCTGGGACTTTTTGCAGATGCTCGTCGACCGCGGCTGGTCGCGGCGCGTCGTCCTCACGCTCACCACCAACGGCACGCGCCAGCGCGCGGAGCTGGAGCGGCTCGCGCCGGCGTTCCGCAATTTCATCGTCAGCGTGAGCATCGACGGACACGGACCGCTCTTCGAGTATCTGCGCAGCGGAGCGAAGTGGACGGAGCTCGTGCAGAACCTCGACTGGCTCGTGCGAGTTCCCCACGTCCGAACGATCGTCAGTCCGACGATGCAGAACACGAATGTGCTCTCCGCGGTAAAGCTTTTTCGATTTTTCGACGAGCGCGCGCTCGACGCGACGTTCAACGTCCTCACGAATCCGGGTTTCCTCAGCGAGAAAAATCTTCCGCCGCGCGTGCGCCGCATCGCCGCGGAGCGGCTGCGCGCGTATCTCGATGAAGACTGCCGGCCGGAGAACGGCGCCGTCGTGCAGGCCTGGGCGACGCTGCTCGAGCAGGAGCACGAGCTCGATCCGAAGCTCTTTCACGATTTCATGGTGTTCACGAATGATCTCGACGCGTCGCGCGGACAGAGCCTCGCGGACGTCGATCCCGAGCTGTTCGCGCTGCTTCGTGCCTCGGGCATCGAATGGACGAACGAGCGGCGACACGCGCAAAGCAGTGTCGAGAAAACGATCGCGTCGGCGCCGGCGCGCGTGAACGCGACGGTTTCCGCCGACGACGCGATCATGAAATTGACCGGCAGTCTTCCGCTCTATCTCCAGTCAGGCAGCGGCATCGTCGACGCGATCGAGTCGATCCTTCACAAACACGGACACGAGGGCCTCGCGAATGCGCGCGCGGTCGCCGACTTCGCGTCGCACTACGGACGCATCACGCGCGTGCTGCAGGCGCGCACGCCGCACGCGGTGGTCTACGCGTGCGACATCGATTCGAACGCGGTCGCGTTTTGCGAGCGCGAGCTCGGCGCGGTGCCGGTCGTCACCGGCTGGCGTCCCGATGAAGACGAACTGCCGCGCGACGTCGACGTCGTCGTCTGCATCTCGCTCCTCACCCACACGCCGCTCGACCACTGGCGCCGCACGCTGCGCGCGTGGCAGCGCATGCTCCGCCCGGGCGGCATCGTCGTCTTCACGTTTCTGTCGGAGACGTACTTCGATTCGTGGCGCGCCGGTGAGATGGAGGTGTACGGCAACTACTCGCCGCCGCAGCGGGACGAAGTCGTGCACGCGTTCGAGCAGCACGGCTTCGCGGCGTGTGAGCTGCGCGGAGACAACTATGGCGGCGACTACGGAATTGCCTTCGCGCGATCGGAGATCGTCCGCGCCGAAGTCGCGAACGCCGGACTCGAGCTCCTCGAGCTCGAAGACAACAGCGCGTCCTTCGGCCAGTCAGTCGTCGCGGCGCGAAAACCGGGAGAGCAGACGAACGACATGCCTGAGCCACGCGTAGTGAATCGCGATGTGCGCGTCATCGCGTTGTACGACTCCCGGTTTTACGAGAACGGAGAGCGCGAGAGCGTCTGGTCGCAGCTCGCGGCCGCGCAGCCTCCGCGTCCGCTGCCGGCCGACCTCGGGTTCTGCGATCCGCGCGTCGCCGAGGTGCGCGAGGCGCAGGCGGCGCTCGCCCGCGCGCACGGCATCGACGCGTTTTGCTTCGTGCAATCGAAGTGGGACGCGCCGCTGCGCGATGTACTCGCGGCCGGACGTCCCGATTTTCCGTACTGCATTTTGTGGCGCAACGAAGACCGCGCGGCGATCTCGGATGAAGACGCCGAACAGTTGTTCATCGAGCTGCTGCCGCACTTTCGCGATCCGCGCTACGTGCGACGCGACGGCCGTCCGCTTTTCATCGTCGCCGACGTCGCGACACTCCCCTCTCCACGCATGACCGCGGCGAAGTGGCGTGCGATCGCCGAGGCGGAAGGCGTTGGCGAGATGCACCTCTGCGCGGTCGAGCCGATTCCGACCGACCTCGTCGACGACATCGGATTCGACTCCCTGCTCGAAGCGCCGGCGATGCATCGCGCGAAGTCGTATCGCGAAACCGCCGCGAACGCGCTGACGCGACATGCGCCGCCGAAATTCATTCGCACCGTCGTCGCGCAGCGCGAGCCGTTCGACGCGACGAACGTCGAGCATTACGAGCTCTGGCTGCGCTCGATCCTCGAAAGACAAACCGACTTCGTCTTCATCGATGGCTGGAACGCGTGGAGCGACGGTGCGTATCTCGAGCCCGACGATCGCGACGGCCGCGCGTTTCTCAACGCAACGCGTCGTGCGACACGCGGACTGTCGAGCGGCAAAGTTCTCGTGCGGCGGCTGCGCGACACGCTCGGAAACGTGAACGGCGACACCGGTCGATTGCTGAGCGAGCTGGATCAGGTCGTCTCGATGCACGAGCGCTCGCGCGACGAATTGTCCGCGCTGATCGAAGCCGCGCTCGTGACGTCGAACAGCAACGGATCGTCGATGCAGCGCGGCGTGCTCATTTCTCCGCGAGTGTTCGAGGCGTCGCCGGGCCGCGTTTCGGTCGATGCGATCGGTACGTTGATCGGACCGCAGATTCACGGAACGGCCGATCCGGTGATGCTCGACGGACATCACGTCACGTTTCGCGGCTGGGCGCACTCCGGAGTCGCCGATCCGAACGTCGTCGACCTCTTTCTCGTGCTGACGTCCGGCGGCGAAGACCGCGTCTATCGCGTGTTCGAGCGGACCGCGCGGCCCGACGTCGTCAGCGCGTTTCCCGATTACCCGGAGCGCTGCGGCTTCGAAGGCACGATTCCAATCCGCGAACTGCCGCCCGGCGACTATCGCGTCGGCATCGTGCAGCGCACGCCGTCCGCCACGTTTTACGATCCCACGACGCTGTCCGTGCGGCGGGCGTGACGCGCATGTTCGAGAACCTCACCTGGCTCGACGACCGCGTCCTCCTGCGCGATCTCGTCTTCCGCATCGAGCACGCGCGCAACGACAACAACTGGGACCTCGGCGATCGCTGCTTCGGTTTCTACAAGACCAAAGCACTCGTCGATCAGTACGAGCGCTTCTGGTCGGCGCGAGACTTTCGTCCGAAGCACATGCTGGAGATCGGCATCTGGGACGGCGGAAGCGCCGCATTCTGGTGGGAGCACCTTCCGCTCGAGAAACTCGTCGCCATCGATCTGCAGGATCGCAATGACAGCGCGTACTTTCGCGAGTACGTCGCGAACAACCGGCTCGAAGCGCGAATCAAAACGCACTGGCAAACGAACCAGGCCGATCGCGCGCGATTGCGTCGCATCGTCGACGAAGAACTGGACGGTGTCGTCGATCTCGTCATCGACGACGGCTCGCACATGTACGCGCCGACCAAGGCAGCATTCGAGACAATCTTCCCGCTCATGCCGCCCGGCGGCCTGTACATCATTGAAGACTGGGCCTGGGAGCACGACGCGGGATTTCAGGATCCATCGTTCATCCTCGGCAGCGACGAAGGATTGAGCCGTCTCGTGCGCGAGCTGCTCGAAGCGACCGGCAGTTCGAAGACATTGATCCGCAGCGTGACGGTGTACGAAGGATTCGCCGTCATTGAGCGCGGCGAAGACGCATTAGCCGAATTTCATCTCGACGATCACATTACGCGCCGCGCATGGCGATCGGACGAAGCCGCGCCGCAGCGCAATGAGGACGTGAAACTCATCGCGTTCTATCTCCCGCAATTCCACCCGATTCCGGAAAACGATCAGTGGTGGCAAAAGGGATATACCGAATGGAGCCGCGTCACGCGCGGCAAGCCGCTGTACGACGGCCATTATCAGCCGCACCTCCCCGAGCGCCTCGGCTATTACGACCTGCGACTCGCCGAAACGCGCGAACAGCAGGCCAGGCTGGCGCGCGCGTACGGCGTCTACGGCTTCTGCTATCACTATTACTGGTTCGCGGGCCGGCGACTATTGGAACGCCCCCTCGACGAAGTGCTCGCATCCGGCCGCCCCGATTTTCCGTTCTGCATTTCCTGGGCGAACGAGACCTGGACGCGACGCTGGGACGGCGGCGACAAGCGCGTCTTGTTAAAACAGACCTACAGTCCCGATCTCGATCGCGCGCTCATTGACGACCTCGCGCCGTTCTTCCACGACAAACGCTACATCCGCGTCAACGGCAATCCGATGTTCGTCGTCTATCGCCCGCTCGACATGCCCAATCCTTATGCGACCACCCAGCGCTGGCGCGAAGCCGCGCGCGCAAACGGACTCGCGAACCTGCACCTCGTCGCCGCAATCACGTTCGGCCTCCCCGACCCCCGACCCCTCGGCTTTGACGCCGCCGTCGAATTTCCGCCGCACATGGACGACATGCTCGACCTGCGCTGCGAAGTCCCCGGCCTCGACCCGAAATTCGACGGCAACGTCTGCGACTACACCCGGATGGTCGACCGCATGCTGTCCCGCCCGGCCCCTTCGTACCGCCGCTACCGCACCGCCACCCCGTCGTGGGACAACACCGCCCGCCTCCGCCACAAAGCAACGATCTTCCACGGCGCAAGCCCCGCGCATTACGAACGCTGGCTCCGCGAGCTCGTCCAACAAGCGCGCCTAACAGACCCGGCGCACCGCTTCGTGTTCGTCAATGCGTGGAACGAATGGGCCGAAAGCGCGCACTTGGAGCCCGACCGGCGATTCGGGATGGCGTATTTGGAGGCGACTTCGCGGGCGTTGGCGCCATGAGTGACTGGCGTTTATTGCCGTACTTAGTCTTAGTACTGACTCGTGATGCGCAACAGGGCTGAAAGCGCCAGAACGGCGATTAGCAGCGTAGCGGACCAAACGTCTAATATCGGCGCAACGGCTGCACCGGTCGGCGGCGCGACGTATAAATTAGCCGTTGCGTTGTTGTTGAACAAGTTCGAATCGGGACTGGCAGCCGTTACGGAGGCCGATGCACTTAGGCCACCTTGCCATGGATAATCCACGTTGAGGTTCAGCTGTATGTTCGCCGAGAAGGAAGCAGACGGCGAGAGAGAAGACTGAGTACAAGTTACGACTGGATTGGGGCCTACCAACGACGATGTACATGTTGCAGCACCTAAGAGAGTCGTGATGTGATCTACCGTCGTATGGGGTGGAAACGTTACGGTTGCCACCACGTTGCTCGCGACACCCGGGCCGGCGTTCGTTACCTCAAGATAGAAGAGCGCATGCCCACCGGGCGTTACGGTATATGGTCCGCTCCCGCAACCGTTGCCGCCTCCGCAACCAGACGCATCGGAGGATCCAACAAAGTGCGTAATGGCGACGTCCGCTTGAGCCAGCGCGATGGCAGGCAAGGCTAGTAAAATAGCGACAGCAACACATCGCAGAGCGCCTGATCTCATTTGGTATTTCCTTGGAGTTCGGTAAAGTGTACGGCGCGGATAGCCGTAGTATTTGGAGTGAGCGTAGGATCGGTGTACGAGGGCGGCGTCAGCCCGATCGCGGAGAAGGCTTCTCCGAGGCGGGCTCTAAGTTCCTGCACGTGATCTACTTTCACCGCAATCCCGACGAGCGACACATCCGTCCACGCTGCAGGAGTGAGCAGAGCGAATGTGCGAATACTGTTCGTCGCCGCGCGAAGGTCGGTGATGTGAGCCGCGCGGATGACTGTGGTGGTTGGCGTCAGCGGATCGTCGGAATAGGAAACAGTGGTAGCGAGGTCTAGATTGCTCGGCGCAGATGCGTTGCTCGACGTATCGAGCGCGACAATCCGGTATTGGTATGTCGTCTGCGCGGTAACCGTATGATCGGTGTAGATTGGCGAGTTAGCTGTATCGATCTGCAAAAATGCGTCAGTGCGGGTCGCTCGGCGTTCAATGCTGTAATAGCTCACACCATGCTCGTCGGCCGCGGCATTCCATGAAAGTACTACGGTCGTGGTCGACGTAGCCGTTGCAGTAAGGCCGGCAGGCGTGGTCGGTGCGGTATGATCAGCAGTGAGCGCTGACCAAACATTAATGCGTGGCTTGGTAACACCGTTCGTGTCAGTAATTGGCACGCCAGTAGATACCAAGTCCTGCAGGAGCGTCGCTATCGAGGCGTTGGGCGATTTTTGCTTAAGGAGCGCCAATGCACCCGTTACGTGTGGCGCGGCCATGGAGGTACCGCGCGCCCAATCAAAGGTTCTATTGAGTACGGAAGAGGTAATGCCAACATTGGCGGCATTGCCATCGCCCGGTGCCAGCAAGTTCATTTCGGCGTGGCTGTCGGAGAATGACCACACCGTGTCATCTTTGGTCGTAGCCCCAACGTCGATTACGCCTTCAAGGCAACCGGGCATGAACAGAGCGTTCTTATTGCCATAGTTGCCCGTGATGCCGACGACCGCAATGCCGTCGGAGATAACCAGAGTGACTGCGGCTTGCATTGAAGGGTTATCGTTGCGGCACACGAACCTGGAGGGATAGGCGGGATCTCTTTGCTGGAGGCTCATGTTAACAGCCGTAATCTTGTACTCTGGATGCTCCAGATGTATGGTGTGAACCTGCTTCAGGGCATCGAGAAGATCAATATTAAAGTACTGGGCGCATGGCGCCGGATCGCCGTTACAATCGCTCGCATCGAGATTTGCGTGGTACACCTGGATCGAAATGATATTGGCGCCCTTGGCGATGCCCCAGATGTTATCCACATCTGAGGAGCCGGCCGCGATGCCCGCAACGTGCGTACCGTGCCAACACCCGCTGATCGTGGCATTGCAGTTTACGCCAGCATTCATTTCGGTCATCTCCCTATGGCCGTTTGGGCAGACGCTCGCCGAGCGCGGATTCGAGGCGAAGCTCGACGAATAGCATGCCTCGGCGACGAACCTGGCCTCCCCAAAAAACGGATGTGTCTTCTCGACTCCACTATCGATGATTGCAACCGTACGACCCGTCCCTACGAAACCGTTGGTCCACGCGGTCGTCGCGCCTATTTTGGTCGCCGTCTGGTGTAGGCCTCCGGATCCGCTGTCATTGGCTTCGATACTTGCGACAGAGTAATCAAGATTGAGCCGGACGAGAAGATCGACGTCGGCCATAAAGGAAACGTATGGTATCGGTGAAAAATCGCGTATCTCAAGGTTCGCACGGTCAGCATAGCGATTGCGGAAGCTCTCCATGGCCAGCGCGATAGCCGCGTGCTGGTTGCTTCGCGCTATCGGGTCCAAGAGCCCATCGGGTACCCACTCTCGGTCGAGTTTGAGGCCGACGATCACGTATATCGGATGACCGGCCGCTCGCCGGAGGAGTTCGTCCATCGGCGTACCCGGACGGGTGTGAGAATCGGAAGGCGGCGTAGAGGTGGCGTTCGGACGCAGCTCGAATCGTCGAGCGAGAGCAGACGGCGCGACCCCGAGGAGTGAAATCACATAGCAGAGTGCAAGAATGGCAGTGCGGATCGGACGACGGAGCATAGCTCTCTCTTTGTCTAGCTACGATTTTGGACGGTCATGGGTCAGTACAGACAGGATTGTCTGTCCTCCACTGCTATTCAATCGGATAGCGCTTCATGTCCTCGTACAACGGCGTCAGCGAGGCAATGGTGCAGTCGGTGTCGGTGATCGTATACGTCGTTAGAAAGTCTTCGTAGCTTCGTGCGCGCCACATCGTGCCTCCGGGATCAACGACGATCGACCGCCCGGTGCCGCCGCGGAAGATCCGCGAGCCGTCCGTGCCTGCATGTTCCGAATAGGTCCATGGCCTCTCCTGGGGTTGCTGACCCATGAGGTCCCGGATGCCGGCCAAGAGCTCTGCGAAGAGATCTCCGCGCGCCGGGGGATCGGCTTTGAGCGTCGTGGCGACTGCGTCACGAAGAAGGTCGTCCGCCGGAGAGGTCAGCACCGACGAAGTGAGCGAATTCTCGTCGGTTCCTTCCTGCGGGGACACCGCGGGATGATGTTCGCTCATGGCGCGGATGGTACACCGGTCCGCCGGCGTCTATTTCTTCTTCGCCCGCGAATTGATCTTCTTCGCCTCCGCGAGCAGCCGCTCCACTTCGCGCGCGTCGACTTTCTTGTCGCCTGACACTTTCTGGATGTCTTTCAACAGCGGCTGGAGGCTCTGCACGGTGATTTTCTCGCCGCGCATATTCGTGCGCAGGGTTTCGATCTCATCGTCGAGCGATTTTTTCTGCGCGGCGGTGACGTCTTTCGTGTACATGCCGCGCAGGTCGCCCATCGTCATTCCGAACACGAGGTCCATCAGCTCGGTGAAGCCGCCGTGCGCGAGGTAGGCGCCGCCGGCGAAGACGATGACGAGGACCAGCACGGACGCCGCGCCGCATCCGGACGACACCCAGGACGGCAGAACGCGCGCCGGCGAAGGGCCGGAGTAATAGTCGGCGGGACGATGAATCCGCGGTTCAACAGCCATCCCGGTCGAGGGTATCATGTGCGCGAAATGCGTCCAGCAGAGAACGTCACAGTCCTGATCCTCGATGACAACCCGCTCGTCCTGAAGCTCGGCCGCGCGCTGTTAGAGCGCGAAGGATGCCTCGTCCTGACGGCGTCGAGCTGGATCGAGTTCAACCACGTCCTGGCCGGCAACACGCCGGACATCATCTTCCTCGACGTCAACCTGCCGAGCATCAAGGGCAATCGCCTCAGCGAAGTGCTCAAGTCGCAGTCGAACAAAAAGGACATCCCGATCGTGCTGATCTCCGACCTTCCGGAGCGCGCGCTCGAAGAGATGTTCCCCAGCTCCGGCGCGAACGCATGGATGCGCAAGCCGCTCACGCGCGACAAGATGGTCGACATGATCACGAAGTACGTGCCGGCGGCGAAGAAGTAGTCTTCGGTCGCGCGGTTACGCAGTCGCGCGGTTACGCGGCAACCGGGCGGCTGGGGCCGCGCAACCGCGTAACTGAGCGACCGCGCAACTACTGATTTCCACTCGTATTCGTAGTGGCAGTCGTTCCAGTCGTCGCCGTCGTCGCGGTCGGCGGCGCCGGTGACTCCGCCCCCTCCCCCGTTTGCGCGGACGCATCGGGTGTGGTTTGGGTCGGTTCGGCTTCCTTCGGGACGTAGAACGGTCTCTGCAGGTAGTAGGGCAATTTGCTGACTTCGACGCTCGCGCCGCTGCAGTCTTTGTCGGGCTCCTGTCCGGCGACGAAGGCCTGCATCACCGGACGCTCGCACGGCCCGACGCCGCGGCGTCCGCTGCGCAGGTCCATCGGCACGACGACGATTCCCGGCGGCGCTTCGAAGTCCGCCTTCGCAACGCGCAGCTTCTGCGTCTCGAACTGCTTCATCACGTCGATCCAGATCGGCAGCGCGACGTCGGCGCCGGTCGCGCCCCCGCCCAGCGACTTGCTGGGATCGTCGTAGCCGACCCACACGCTGACGGTGTACTCCGGCGAGAAGCCGATGAACCACGCGTCAGTGTAGCCGTTGGTCGTTCCCGTTTTTCCGGCGAGCGGATCCGCGAGCGTGTGCGCCGCGTACGCGGTGCCGCGATCGATCGTGCCCTTCAGCATGTACGCGATCTCGTACGCGACCGGCGCGGACGTCGCCTCCGACAGTTCCGCCGGCGGCGCTTCGAGCACGCGATCGGTTTGATCCGAAATCTTCCGGAGGTAGTGCGGCTTGACCAGCACGCCGTTGTTGGCGAAGACGTTGTACGCGGCCGTCATCTCCACCGGCGACACGCCCGCCGCGCCCAGCGCGAGCGACGGATATTTCGGCAGATCCGCGGTGATGCCGCAGCGGCGCGCGAAGTCGACGACTTGATCGCCGCCGACCATCATGTACGTCTTCACCGCCGGCACGTTGATCGACAACTCCAGCGCGCGCTGGATCGTCACGATGCCGGCGTACTTGCCGTAGTAATTTTTCGGCGCGTAGGTCTGATTGCCGACCGGGATTGCGACCGGCGCGTCGAACAGCGTGTCCGCCGGCGTCAACCCTTTTTCGAATGCCGCGCCGTACACGAACGGCTTGAACGACGATCCCGTCTGCCGCCGCGACTGCACCGCGCGATTGAACTTCGACATCTGGAAGTCGTAGCCGCCGACCAGCGCGCGGATCTCGCCGCTCTTCACGTCGAGGACGACGATCGCGCCCTGCACGAGCGGCATCTGATCGAGCATCCACTTCCGCTCCGTCGTTTTCGCAGGGGGCGCGGGCATCTTGCCCGCGTCCCTGGGGCGGGCGGGACGCCCGCTCTCCTCGGACAGAAGAACGTGCACGAGATCGCCGCGCTTCAGCACGCCGGCGAGCGTCTTCTTGCTCGTCCACGCCCACGACTTCGCGTCGAGGTCGATGCGCTCGTGCGCGAGCCGCACGGTCACGCGATCGTTTGTCACTTCGAGCACGACCGCCGGATACAAACGATCGACCGCGTACGGCTCGTTGCTCCAACTCGGATCGCGATACGTTTCGGGATCGAGTCCCTCCGCGACGAGATTGCGCGCCGGTCTCCGGAAGCCGCGACGCTTGTCGAAACGCCGCAGTCCGCGCTGCAGCGACGTCTCGGCGATCTGCTGCATGTGCAGGTCGAGCGTCGAGTCGACTTTCAGTCCGCGTTTGTAGAGGTTCTCGACGCCGAACGCCGGGTTGCGCTCGATGTACTGCCGGATCTCTTCCGAGAAGTACGCGCCGATGCGCGGTGCCTCGTCTTTGTACGTGCCGAGGATGATCGGCGCGTTGACGGTGCGCTGATATTCGGCGGCGGTGATGAACTTCTCCTTCAGCATCCGGCCGAGGACGTAGTCGCGCCGCACTTTCGTGCGATCGATGTGCGTGATCGGGCTGTAGTACATCGGCGACCGGATCATCGCCGCGAGCACCGCCGCCTCGGGGATCGACAACTCTTTCGCGTGCTTGCCGAAGTACAAACGCGACGCCGCTTCGACGCCGTACGCGCCGTGGCCGAGGTACACCTGATTCGCGTACAGCTCGAAGATTTGATCCTTGGTGAAGTCCTTTTCGATCTGGATCGCGAGGAACATCTCGTTGATCTTGCGGCGGAAGGTCTTGTCGGGCGTGAGGTAGACCTGCTTCGCGAGCTGCTGGGTGAGCGTCGACGCGCCCTGCGCTTTCTTCCGCTCGATCACGTCTTTGACGACGGCACGGATGATCGCCTTCGGATCGACGCCGCCATGTTTGTAAAACTCCGAGTCCTCGGTCGCCACGACCGCATTGACGAAGTTCTGCGACATCTCGCGCTTCGAAATCACGATCCGCTTCTGGATCGAATACTCCGCGAACGGAACGCCGTTGCGGTCATACACGCGCGTGATGATCGCCGGCTGATAGTCGGCGAGCGTCTTCACCGCCGGCATCCGCACCGCATGCGCGAACAAAAATCCCGCGGGCACGCCGAGGCCGGCCGCAACGAGCAGCAGGAGCAGGCGCGACTTGCGGCGCGAGGGCGGAGGGGCGGGCGCGAGTTGGTGATCTGACATTTCGGTTGCTCGGTTGCTCGGTCGCGCAGTCGCAAACGCCGCGTAACGGCGCGACCGCGTAACCGCGCAACCCAATATAAACTACGCCCTCCAAATGTCCGCGAAACCCCTCTCGAATTCCAAGCCCGACTGGTCGCGGCTGATTGGTGACTCTCTCAAACATCACGGGGTGTGGCACACGTACGCAAAGTTGCTGGAGGCGCGAAGCGCGTATCCGGGCGACCTCTCGCTGCGCGGTTACGTCGAGATCGTGCGCAACACGATCGTGCGCGACTTTCTCGCGCATCCGAAAGGCATGCAGGCGGTGCCGAAGCTGAGCGCGGAGTTCATGTCCAACTTCGACCGCTTCAACCTCAACGCGCAGGAGGGATATCTGGTGTCGCTCATCGACGGCAGGCTCGATGTTTCAAAGTTGATCCTGCTCAGCCCATTCGACCCTTTCAACACGGTCTTCATTCTGGCAAAGCTGCAGGCCGAGCGCGCCATCACGGTGCCGCAATGACGACCTCGCGCGTGCTCCTCGATCATCTCCCCCAGCCGATCGCGGTCGTCACGGAAAGCGGCGGTGTCGACTACAAAAATCAGGCGTTCGACGAGACGTTCGGCAGCGACGCCGCGCAGTGGCTGAAGGAAGCCGCGCGCGCGGTGGCCGGCGAGCGGGGATGGCTGCACGGATTTTTCGTCGAAGGCGATGACCTTCGCACGATCGACGTCGAGATCGAAGGACGCGTGTATCGCGTCGATCGCATTCTGCGCGTCACCGAAGGCGAGACGCCGGCAGTCGCGCTCTCGTTCGAAGACGTGACGCGCGAGCGCGAAGCCGAGCAGGCCAAGTCCGATTTCACCGCGCAGATCGTGCACGACCTCCGCGGACCGCTCTCCGGAATCCAGGGCACGCTCGAGTTCATCCTCTCCGCCGACACGAAGCTCGACACGATGTACGCCGACCTCCTGCAGGAAGCGCAGCGCGAGTCGGAGCGGATGATGAATCTGATCAACGAGATTCTCGACTTCTCAAAGATCGAGTCCGGCAACTTCGTCGTCGAGCAGGAGCCGGTGCGCGTGGCGGGCGTGTTGAAACGCGCCGTGCGCAGTCTGCAATCGGTCGCGGGGCGCGACGAAGTGTTTCTCCTCAGCGCGCACGGACGCGACGTCCCGCAGATCATCGGCAGTGTCGAAAAATTGACACAGGCGGTGATCAACCTGATCTCGAACTCGCTGAAGTTCACGCCGCAGAAGGGACTCGTGTCGGTCGGCGCGCAGATCGAGCGCAAAGGCGATGTGGCCGAGGCGATCGTGATCACGGTGACGGACAGCGGAATGGGGATCAAGGCGGAGGAGCTGCAGGCGGTGTTCGAAAAGTACAAGCAGAGCGGCACGAAGTCGATCCGCGGCGGCTCCGGCACAGGCCTCGGACTGTACATCGTCAAGCAGGTCGTCGAGGCGCACGGCGGGGAAGTGTCGGTGGCCTCGGTCGAGGGAGTCGGCACGAGCATGGTGTTGCGGTTGCCGGTGCGGCGCGCGGCGGCGTAGGACTTTGTAGGACAGATAGGACGTATAGGACAGATAGGACGTCCTACGATGTCCTATACGTCCTATCTGTCCTACAAAGTCCTACTTCACATCCACCTTCAGCGTGGCCATCCCCGCTCGCTGCGCGAGTCCGTCGAGCACGCCGACGGCGATGTGATGCTCGCCCGCCCCCATCTTCATGTGCAGCGTGTGGCGCCACCATTTCGACTTCGCGGTCTCGTACTCCGCGACCGGCACTTCGACGACCTGTTCCTGATCCATGCCGCTGACGAAGTCGGAGTCGCTCGCGGTGACGGCGTAGTGGACGGTGAACTTGCCGCGATACTTGTCGCCGTCGCGCAAGAGCAAAAGCCGGCCGATCAACACGCCGACATCGACGTCGACGTTGTAGCCGCCGCGCTTTTCTTTGACAGGAGGGTTCGCGCGCGCGGCGATGCCGAGCTCGTTCGGCACGTTCGCGGTGACGAGCGCGGCGACGACGCGATCCGTCATCTCGCGCGGCGGCGACTTACGGGTGACCTCGTTGCGCGCGCGGATGTTGTACTCGGGATGATTGCGCACGCGCACGGCGACTTTGTGCGCTTTGTCGTAGTCGTCGCCGGCGCGGTACGCGAGCGAGTAGTAGGACGCGACGTCGCGCTCGATGGTGCGCAGGACTTCGTCCGCGTGCGTGTCGCCCCTCAGGAACTTCCCTCCCGTTTTTCCGGTGAGGATATTCATCGTGTCGGCGGTGTTCTCCAGCGCGCGCTGCACGGCGATCGTGTTGAGCGACTTGTCGTCGTCTCCGAATGAGAGTCGCAGATCGAACTCCGGCTGAATGCCGTAGAGCGTGATGCCGTTCGAGCTGGCCATGCGCGCGAGCTCGTCGAGGACCGGCCGCAAATCGAGATAGGCAGGCGGAACATGTTCCGACGGCGTTTCAAATGGAGCATCGGAGATGTCGAACTGCGCGGGCATGCCGGGCGTGTTGTCGTCGAAGAACTCGAGACCGGGAGTCGCGGGCAGCGACTCGGTGAACGTCACCAGCACCTTGCGGCCCGGGAGCGTTGCCATCGTCGCGATGATCGCGCGCAAGGTCGTCAATCGATTCTCGACGCGACGCCGCACGACCGCCGCGTGCCGGCGACGGAGTTCCAGCAATTCCTTGCGCGCACTCGCACGCTTCGACTCCAGCTGAAAGCGCCGCAACTCCCCTTCGAAGCCGACGTCCGGCCGGTACGTCTGCGCCTGAATCGCATTCGCGAGCGTCGAGCGGACGGACTCGCGATCGCCGGTGAGCTCGACGCCGACTTTGTCGCCGAGGTTCGCGGGACGAATCACCATCGCCTCGTCGCCGGGACGCATCGTGCGCTCGAGCATCTCCGACGCGTTCTTCGCCAGCGAGTTGCGCACCTGTTCGGTGAGGCTCATCTCGTCGACGAAGAACACGATCTTCCTCGGCGGCGGCACCTGTGGAGCGGCGGCCGCCTCGGCCGCCGGCGCGTTTGCAATCTGCGTCGCGGCTTTCTCCGAATACGCCGCAAAGTTCGTGATCGGCTGCGGCTTCCCGTCTTCGAGCAGTTCGAAGTCTTCCTTGCGCAGCCCTTCGACGGCGTTGCCGGTCTTGTCGGTGACGATGACGTCGATGTCGTGGATGCGCACTTCGATCTGCTCGACGAAGGGCGCCTGCTGCAGCGCGAGAAGTGCGAGGAGCGGAAGGATTTTCATTTTTCTATTTGGCGTCGATGGTCAGCGCGTTGATGCCCCACGTCATCGACGAGGAGTCGAGCACGCCGACGGCGAGACGATGCGGACCGAGCCGCGTGTTGAAGTGCAGCGAATGCGTCCACTGCTGCGATCGCGCGCGCTCCCAATCCGTGTCAGGAATCTCGACGAGTTGCTCGCGATCGACGCCGCTGACGAAGTCGAGGCGCTCGCCGCTGATGGCGTAGTGCACGGTGAAGCGCGCGCGATGCACTCCGTTCTCTTCTTCGAAGGTCAGCTTCTCGATCGGGATCACGACGTCGACGGTCGTCGATACGAGTTTCCCGTTGCGCTTCGAGCCGGCCGGATGTGCGTTGATGCCGAGATCGTTGCGCGGCGAGGCGGCGATCAGACTGCTGACCACGCGATCCGTCAGCTCGCGGCGCGGCGACTTGTTGATGGTCTCGCTGCGCGTGCGCACGTGCAGTTCGGGATGATTGCGCACGCGCACTTCAACGCGCAGGGCCGTTTCGAGCTGCCCCTGCGTGTGATACGCCAGCGAGTAATACGACTGCATGTCGAGCGCGACCTGACGCATCACGTCGTCGGCGCGCGTGTCGCCGCGATACCAGGTGCCGCCGGTCAGCTCGGTAAGGACGTTCATGCCGTCTTCGCTGTTGGCGAGCGCGCGCGCCGCGCCCGCGTCCGGATGTCCGGCGGTATCGACCGGGGCGACGGGCGAACCGACTTCGGGCTGGAACCCGTAGATCGTGATGCCATTCGCGCTCGCCGTGCGCGCGATGTCCTGAAACTCGGGGGTAAGGTCGACATAGTCGGCGCGCATGTATTCGCCCGGGACGTCGGGAGCCGCTTTCGCGACATGATTTCCGATAGCGCATCCCTCGCGTCCCGGTTGTGCGGGCAGCGACTCGGTGACGACGATGACGAACTTGCGTCCCGGCAATTCGGACAATGTCGTCACGGCCGCACGGATCGTTCCGAGACGCTGCTCGATTTTCTGCCGTTGCCGCTCGGCCATCAGACGGGAGGCCTTGCTCAGATTCATGGACCTGATCGAATTCACGAAGCGCTGGTCGTCAATCACCCGCGGCGACTGCAGATCGAGCTTGCTGTCCTCCATCGCCTTCGCGAGCGCCGTGTCGATCGCCGCGCGATCGGACGTGAACGTCCCACTCGACGCCGGACGCACGATCATCAATTCATCGCCTACGCGCAAGATCCGATCGATCAACTGATGAATGCTCGCGACGAGCCTTCGGCGCGTGACGGGATGCAACGTCATCTCATCGATGAACACGGCAAAATGTCGCGGCGGAAGTGGATCGGCGGCCGCCTCGGCCGCCGGCTTTTCCGCATACTCCGCGAAGTTCGTGATTTTCTGCGGGACGCCGTTTTCGAGGATGTCGAAATCGTTCGCCGTCAGTCCGCCGGCGTGATCGCCCTTGGCGTCGGTGACGATGACATCGACGCTGTGCAGCCGGACGTCGAGTTTTTCGTTGTACGTCGCAGCGAGGAGCAGCGCCAGGACGAGATGCACGACATTAGCCTAACACCGCATCGACTCCGTAGGCGACTTCTTCCGCAGTCACGTCGCTGACCACGACGCAGTCGCCGACGCGGCGCGGGAACACCATCACCCGCGCGTCGCCGGTGTTCTTCTTGTCGTGCTCCGTCGCGGCGAGCACTTCGTTCTTGTCGAGCGGCGGCAGCGGCGACGGCTCGTGTTTGAGGATCGCGCGCTCGATGCGCGACGCGATGTCTTTCGGCAGCAAACCGCGCCGCACCGCGATCGCGTTCGCGCCTATCATTCCCCACGCGACCGCTTCGCCGTGCGTCAATCCTTCGTAATGCAGCGCGGCCTCGATGCCGTGCGCGATGGTGTGGCCGTAGTTCAGCAGCCGGCGCAGGTCCGCTTCTTTCTCGTCCGCCGACACGATCTCCGCTTTTACGCGGATCGCCTTGCGCACCATTTCGTCCATTACTTCAGCAGGCCGCCGTTCCGGCGGCAGGTCGATCGCGTCGCTCTCGAACATCGAGAACAGCGACTCGTCGCCGATCACGCCGCCTTTGAGCGCCTCGTACATTCCGCTGAGCCGCTCGCGCGGCGGGAGCGTGTCGAGCACCGCGGTGTCGGAGACGACCGCGCGCGGCGGAAAGAAACTGCCGATGAGATTTTTCCCCTTCGGATGATTGACCGCGAGCTTGCCGCCGATCGAGCTGTCGACCTGGGCGAGGAGCGTCGTCGGCACGTGCACGAGATCGATCCCGCGCAGAAAGATCGACGCCGCGAATCCGGCCGTGTCGCCGATCATCCCGCCGCCCACCACCACCGCCATCGAGTCGCGCTTCGCGCCGCACTCCAGGAGCAGCGTCACGATCTTCGCCGCGGTGTCGAGCGTCTTGTTGGCCTCCCCTTCGTCCATCTCCAGGATCGTCGCGTTCGGAAACGACAGCGCGACGCGCTCCCCGAATCGATCGCGCAACGCCTCCGAGGTGATGAGGAAGACGCGGCCGCGCGCGCGAACGAGCTCGCCGACATGATCGAGGAGATCGCGGCCGACATAGACGGGATAGGCGGCCGAGGCCTGGGTGATCGTGATGAATGGAGTCATGCGCGTCCACCGTCATCCTGAGAGCCTGTGAAAAAATGTGTCATCCCGAGCGCAGCGAGGGATCCCCGGCGTAAGAGCGCTTGACGCTCCGTCGGCGGGGGATCCTTCGCCGTCTTTGCGGCTCAGGATGACACCGATTTTTTCACAGCCTCTGAGTCGGCGAAGCGCGACGAAGGATCTCAGAATGCGACGCCTGGCATTTCGAGATCCTTCGCCGTCTGCGCGGCTCAGGATGACGAATCATGCTTCACAGCGATTCCCAGCTCATCCAACTGTTTCTGATCAACGTCCCCCGGCGCATCGCACATCAAATCCTGCGCGCGCGCGGTTTTCGGGAATGCGATCACGTCTCGCAGCGACTCGGCGCGCGCCATGAGCATGGCGATGCGGTCGACGCCCAACGCGATGCCGCCATGCGGCGGGGCGCCGTAGCGAAAGGCTTCGAGCAGAAATCCGAAGCGCGTCTGCGCGTCGTCGTCGCTGATGCCGAGGGCGCGAAACATTTTCTTCTGCGCCTCGGGCTGATTGATGCGGATCGATCCGCCGCCCAGCTCGAGCCCGTTCAGCACCACGTCGTACGCGCGCGCAAGCGTGTTGCCGGGATCCGTCTCGACGAGATCGAGATGCCCGATCGCCGGCGACGTGAACGGATGATGCCGCGCGAAGTACCGCTGCGTCTCCTCGTCCCATTCGAACAGCGGGAAGTCGGTGACCCAGAGGAAGTGCCACGTCTCCGCCGGGATCATCTTCTCGTCCTTCGCGACGCGCAGGCGCAGACTCGCGAGCACGTCCCAAACGACGGTCTGCTTTCCGGCGACGATCAGCGCGAGATCGTTTTCGTTCGCGCTGAGCGCGTTGCGCAGCGCATCGAACGTCGTCTCATACAGGAACTTCTTGATCGACGAGTTGCGCTCGGCGTTGAACTTGACCCACGCCAGTCCGGATGCGCCGAGCTTCTTCGCTTCCTCGGTCAGGTCATCGATGCGCTTGCGCGAGAACGACGCGCCGTTCGGAACGACGATGGCGCGGATCGTTTGCGCGGACTCGAAGATGGAGATGCCGCGCGCGACACTCGTGATGTCGATCAGCTCCATTCCGAATCGCGTGTCGGGGCGATCGATGCCGTAGCGGTCCATCGCCTCCTGCCATTTCATGCGCGGGAACGGCGGCTTCGCCGGAATGTCCGCGAGCGGAAAAATCTCGGCGAGCAAGCCCTCGGTCATCGAATAGATGAACTCTTCGTCGATGAACGACGCCTCGACGTCGATCTGCGTGAACTCCGGCTGCCGGTCGCGGCGCAGGTCTTCGTCGCGGAAGCAGCGCGCGATCTGGAAGTAGCGCTCGAGTCCCGCGACCATGCACAGCTGTTTGAAAATCTGCGGCGACTGCGGCAGCGCGTAGAACGTTCCCTTGTGCACGCGGCTCGGCACGAGGTAGTCGCGCGCGCCCTCGGGGGTCGACTTCGTGAGAATCGGCGTCTCGATCTCGATGAATCCGTTGCGGTCGAAATAGTTGCGCGTCGCCGTCAGCATCTTGTGGCGCAGCACGAGATTGCGCGCGAGCGACGGGCGGCGCATGTCGAGATAGCGATACTGCAGGCGCAGCTCTTCGGCCGCGTCCGTGTCATCTTCGATCATGAACGGCGGCGTGTCGGCGCGATTGAGGATCGCGATCGACATCGCGACGACTTCGATGTCGCCGGTCGGCAGCTTCGGATTCTTCTGCGAGTCCGCACGCTGGACGATCGTTCCCTCGACGCGCACGACGAATTCCGAGCGCATCTCTTTCGCCGCCGCGAGCAGCTCTTCGCTCGCGCCGCGCGCGCGATCGACGACGACCTGGCAGATCCCGCTCCGGTCGCGCAGATCGACGAACACCAGCTCGCCGAAATCGCGCTGCTTCTGCACCCACCCGTTCAGCACGACCGCTTGTCCGGCGTGCTCCTTTCGCAACGTGCCGCTCTTCATCAGGCGCGGGAGATTAGCACAGCGATTCGGCGTCGAGCCGGTGCACGGCGCAATGCACAGGTCTCGATTTTCACCCTACGCTTCGCGCCACCCTCTCCCCGCATGGCCGAGGAGAGCGGGCATCCTGCCCGCCTCCGGGGGCGGGCGGGACGCCCGCTCTCCTCGGTGTGCGGCCGCTCACTGGCCCTTCGCCGCCGCGATGATCACGGCGGACGCTTTTTCGGAAATCATGTAAATCGGCAGCACGATGAAGTAACCGGGGATGTGCGGGAACGCGCTGGCGTCGACGACTCGCAGATTCTTCGTGCCGAATACATTGAAGTTGCTGTCCAGCACGGCCGTCGGATCGGTGGGCACTCCGATCTTGCACGTGCAGGACGCGTGATGTCCCCACGCCTGGTTGCGAACCCATTGTTTGATCTCGTCGTCGGTCTGGATATTCGCACCGGGCATCAGCTCCTGCTTTACGTACGGCGATCCCTGCATCAGGCGCCGGAGCCGACAATGATGTAGTCGTGCTGCGCGTCCTGATTAGAACTTGCCATGATCTTTCTTCGTCATCTCCCGTTTGTGGAGCATCCAGAACGCAACGCGCTCCGCGAGCGCACTGATGGTGTAGGAAGGATTGGTTGCCAGTGCGGTCGGAATGATCGAGCCGTCGGCGACGAACAGGCCCGGGCATCCGTGGACTTCGCCTTGCGGATTGACGACGCCGCCATCCGCGGTGTCGGACATGACGGCGCCGCCGAGGGGATGCGCGGTGAGCAGGCCCGTGCCGATGATGGGATTGTAGGTTTCCGGCGCGGAGTAGTCGCCGGAAAGCTGCTGGCTCAACTCTTTGAGACAGGCCGTCAATTCGCGATAGAGCGGCATACTGTCGGTGGGGTCCCAATTCAGGCGGATCCGCCCATTGTGCAGAGTCAGCACGCCGTTCCCGGCGTCGGTGCCCATGCCGAGATATCCGAGGGAGTGCGTGTCGGACGTGCTGACCGTCAGCTTGCGGGTGCCCATGACTGCTTCGAGGAACGGGATGAGGCCGAGATCCTCAATGAAGATTTTCAGGTCTTTTGTACTGAAATCCGCGCCGACGGTGATGGACGGTCCGGCCTTCGGAGCCAGATCCTGAGGGGTGTTGATCGTTTTGGGGATGAGGAAATCGCCGTTGCCGGAAAAGTTCTTGCCGAGCATCGGACTGATCGGAGGAAGCGTCCCGGCTTCCCGCGATTTCAGCAGAATCTCCACCGATCCCATCGTGCCGGCGGCGAGGACGACCTGCCTGGCGCGCAACATTCCGATGCGGCCGGTTTCGTCTTCTTCACGGTCGCGCATGCCGGGATCGAGCACGAAGATCTCGACTTCGAAGTGATCGTCGACTTTCCTGACGACGCGCACGCGATGCAACGGATGAATCGTGGCGCCGGCTTTCCGCGCCACGGCGAGATAATTCAACGTCAGCAAGGCGCGTGCGTTGACGTTGCCGACGAAACTCTGCGAAGGCGGACAGCCGATGAGGCATTCGCCGCAATAGACGCAGCGAGTCTGCGGGATCCCCGCTTCCGTCATGACCGGCTCCATGCCGGTATTGACGGCGATCGGAACGTAGCGCGGCTCGCTGACGCAACGGCGGCAATTCTTCGCCGCCAGCATGAATGCCGCGCTGCGCGGCGGCGGTCCAATGACCGGATTCGGCTTGGTTTCCGACGCCTGCAGCATTTCGCCGGCGATGTCGTAATAAGGATCGAGGATTTTTCGGTTGACCGACTTTGGCCAGCGCGGATTGTCGAAAATTTCGGGATGCGTCCGCAGGCGGACGCCGAAATAGTGCAGCGATCCGCCGCCGACGCCGATTCCGCGGACGACGTTCATCCCCGCTCCGATGTCGACCCAGAAATGTCCGTGGCGAACGGTCGCTAATCCACTTCCTGTGGTCTCGATCTCGCCGCGCCCTGTCGGATATTCTTTTCCTTGCTCCAGAACGGCGACTTTTTTTCCTGCTTTAGCGAGTCGGCACGCAACGGCTGCGCCTCCGAATCCCGAGCCGATGACGGCGACATCGACATCCATCCCGATCGCTGATTGGGCTGTGGACACAGGTTTCCTCCTAATGACTTTTTTTATCGAAGCGTCAGCTGCGGCGATTGTGTCGGAGGCTGCTGGAACATGTCCGTGAACTGCTTGAGCCCATCACAGGTTCCTTTGATGACCTCGACCAATCTCGGACTCTGAGTACAGCCGTTGTACATCGCCGTCGTAAAGGCCGTCTGATTCCTCTGGTTGATGAGCGTGTCCTCGTTTTGAAGAAGAGTCAGGAGGTTCGGCCGGGTGATCGATACCTGCACACTCGCGGCATTCCATGCGGCATTGAATTCTTTCGAGCTCGTCGTAATGAAGCGAACCACCGCTTTGTCGCGCTGAAGCACGTATTGTTCTTTGGGGAAGCCGGGCCCTTCATCAGGAAACAGGAAGCCGAGGGAGGCTTGTGTCGTGTCGTTCGGCTCGAGCCAGATCGTCCAGGACGAGACCCATTTATCCGGCGGAAGATTGGCGATGAATCCCGCCGACGTCAGTCCGCCGGGAATCGGAGGATGCGGAAACGGCGTGCAGCCCGGGCCACCCGCCGGCTGAAAACAGAGCTCCTCTGCCGACGTGATGTACCAATTTCTCCAGTTCGGGTTCGTCACCTGTGTCGCGAGCTGGCGGAAGGCATTCGCTTTGACTTGTCGCGCCGGCATGTCTTCGTGGTCGACGCGGATCAGAATCGTGGCCAGCTCGGCAGCCCACTGATACTGTTGCTGCGCTAGTGCGTGCTGCGCTTCCTGCAGCAATTTGTCTTTGCCGATCAGCGCGATATAGCCGGCAGCGGTTTCCACCGGAGGCGTGGGATTGAGCTCCACCGGATCGCCCGGAAACCAGCCGAGATAGCCGAAGTAGATTTCACGAACCCCCTGGCGCACCGACCCGTAAAATTCGCGCAGATAGTCCTGCGGATCCATGTTCGCGGCCGGCATTGCCGGCTGGAGGCTCATGAGATTCGTGATCAGATAGTCAGGGAGAATGACCTTGCTCACCAGCTCATCCGGTGTAAATCCCTGATCCATGTAACGAACGGTTTGGTCGTGCGTGAATTGAACGGCATCGCGGAAGTTGACGAGCAGCGTTTGCACGTTTTGCGCTCCGCAAAGGGGAACGCCGTGGCTCGGAACCATGCACCAGGAGTTGTAATTGCGGAGCGTATCGACGCTCTTGTACCACGTCGCCGGACTGCGATAAGAGGTTCCGCGCAGGCTGTACAGGTTCGGGAACGAAGGTCCCTGAATGACCTCCGCGGAAAACAACAGCCCTCCGTCGCCGGAACCGCCGTTTTTATTGTCCGGCACAAAGACCATCAGCTCGTCATTGGTCTCGCTGGGGACATAAACCAGCTGCAGGGTCAGGCCCGCCACGTTGAATTCCATCTGCTGGTTGAACATGCGCGACGGCAATCGGAACATGGAGACGCCGCTATTGACCTGCGGGCCGATTCCGTCATTGATGCGGTTCGCGCCGTTGTTCGGGCCGAGATACGCTCCGTACATGTATGCGGAGCGCGGATTGATCGCCGCGCCGGACAGCGTCGCGGTCTGGGTCAGACCGTCGATGATGTTGGCCTGTCCCAGAATCTCGACACAATCGGGACGTGCAGTATAAGTTCCATCCTGGACCTTGGACGGGTCCTGCGGCGGACACGCGCTCTTTCCCGATGCGCGCACAAACGTGTCGACGCCGGAGATATGGTCGATATGGTTGTGCGTGTAAATAATGGCCTTGACCGGAAGTTTGCCGTCGGGAGTCGGAACGCGCTGCTTGAACAGGTCGGCGACCACCTGCGCGGAGGTCTCCTCGCCCAGCGTGTCCACAATGACGACGCCGGACGGCCCCACCAGCATCATGCTGTTGGCCAGCTCATAACCGACCGCGCTGTACACGTTGTACTTGAGCCCAGCCGGAAAACTGCCGCTGGATTTGGGATCATTCTTCAAGTCGTAGATCTTCACCGGGCAGAAGAAATTCGTGTGGCCGACTAAGAGAGGGTTCGCGGGAATGGTCGGCCGAGGAACGGGTGACGGGCACGTTCCTGTCTGCGCCCAGGCACTGGTTCCGATCAGGCAAACGAGGATCCACACAGAAAACTGTTGACGGGCCATTTTGAGTCCTTTCGACCTTAGAGGCGTGGATTGACCGAAGCGGGAAGTAATTCGATATTATCACGCGCGGATCCCGACACTCTCCCTACGCGGGAAGCGGAGTTCGCTGGTGTGGGGCGGGCTTTCTAGCCTGCCCCGGGGCGCAGGCTGGAAACCCTGCGCCACACCTGCGCCTACACACGAAGATGTGTAAACTGAGGGCATGCCGACGAACCTGGCAATCGACGACCGGCTGTTGGAAGAAGCGCGCCGCGTCGGTGGCCAACGCACGAAGAAAGCGACCGTCACCGACGCGCTCGCGGAATACATTCAGCGGCGGAAGCAGGCAAAGATCCTGAAGCTCTTCGGAACGATCGATTTTGATCCCAAGTACAGCTACAAGAAGCAGCGGCGTAAGAAATGAAGGTGCTGGTCGATACGCCGATCTGGTCTCTGGCGTTCAGGGCTCGAATACCGACTTCCTGATTTGCGCCGTCGCATCACGCAACGATTTTCGATCTTCACGACCGACAAGGATTTCGCGCATTTCGCCAGGGTCCTGCCGATCGCGCCGCACGAGATGTGATCCGCTAAAGGAAGCTCTGCACAATTGTCTCGTGTTATTCCGAGCCGCGAAGACGGCGAGGAATCCCCCGCCGAAGCACGACCAGCGCTCCGTCGGCGGGAGATCCTTCGCCGTCTTCGCAGCTCAGAGGCTGTGAAAAAATCTCCGTCATCCTGAGTCGGCGAAGCGCGACGAAGGATCTCAAAATACGAAGAGCCTGCAATTTAGAGATCCTTCGCCGTCTGCGCGGCTCAGGATGACGGGATTCTTTCACAGGCTCTCAGGATGACAGTTGTGCAGAGTCTCCTCAAATCGCAATCTCCAGCGCCTGCGCTGACGACTCCACCACCACCATCCCCCGCCCCACCGCCGCGCTGGCATCGCTGCGGAATTGGTCGGCGGCGGCGGCGGGGTCGGTCTCGCCGCAGGCGACGGTGACCCACGCATCGCGGCCGCTGTGTTTCGCGGAGTAGAGCGCGATGTCGGCGATGTCGACGGCATGTTCGAAGGCGACGGCGCGACTCGCGGTGCGCGAGAAGGGCCACACCGTCGCGCCGATCGAGCAGGTGCGGCGGAGGATCGTGCCGTCGGGGATCGGGAACTCGTGCGCGGCGACATTCGCGCGCACTTTCTCGGCGAGCTCGGATGCGAGCGCGCGGTCGACGAAGCGGATCACGATCAGGAATTCTTCGCCGCCCCAGCGCACGATCGTGTCGGACGCGCGCACGGTGCGCTGCAGCACGCGCGCGAGCTCGGCGAGCACGGCGTCGCCCGCGGCGTGGCCATGTTTGTCGTTCACGCTCTTGAAGTGATCGAGGTCGACGAGCATCACGACGAGATCGCCTTCGCCACGCGCGGCCAGCTCGAGATCGGCACCGATCGTTTGCTCGAGATAGCGCCGATTGCGGAGACGCGTCAGCGGATCGGTGAGACTCGCCTCTTCGATGCGCTCGTACGCCGCGCTCAACTCGCTCGTCCGCTCCGCGACCAGCACCTCCAGCTCCGCGGCGCGCGCGCGGATGCGACGCACGCGCAGCCGATACGCGCCGTACATCAGCGCGGCGATGGCGAGCGCGGCGAGCGCGCGGAACCAGAGCGTTTGATAGAACGCCGGCAGGACGGTGATCGGCAGCCGCAGCTCGCGCGCGTTCGTGGCGCCGACGAGCAGCGTGTACGTGCCGGGCGGCAGGCGGCTGTAGGTGATCGACCGCTGCGACTCGCCCGCCGTCGTCCAATCGGCATCGAGCCCTTCGAGCTTGTAGCGATACCGCCGTCGCGTCGAGGACGTGTAGTCGAGCGCCGCGACGTCGAGCGTGAAACTGCGCTCCGCCGGCGTGAGCGTGAGCGCATGCAGCGCCGCCGCGCCGGCGCGCGCGTTTCCTTCGATGCGCAATCCGGTCGCGACGATCGGAACCACCGCGGCAGTGTGCGTGATCTTCGACGGATCGACGATCAGCAGACCTTCCGGCGATCCGAACAGCAATCGGCCGTCGCGCATGCGCGCGCGGCTGGCGATGAAGAAGTTGCGGAACGCGACTCCGTCCGCCGACGCGAGCTCACGCGCCGTCCAGTTGCGCGGATCGACGCGCAATCGCGGACCGACCCACAGCATTCCGTCCGCGTCTTCGATCAACTCCTCTGCTGCGGACGGTGCGCGCGAAAGCTTCGTCGCGAGGTTGTCGAAGTGCGCGACGCGTCCGTTCCACTCCGCGAGTACCGCCGCGCCACCGGCGGTGCCGGCCCACAAGCGGCCGTCGCGCGCGATCATCAGATCGGGAACCCAGTTGTCCGGCAGCGCGCCGCGCACGCTCGGGTCGCGCGCGATGCGCACGATCGTCTCGCTCCTGCGATCGAACGAATAGAGGCCGTTGTCCGTGCCGACCCACAGCGTGCCGTCGCGCGCGTCAACGATCGATTCGATCGCCGGCGACGACTTCGCCGCGCCCGGCCAGCTGCGATACATACGCGTCGTCATCGTCGCGGGATCGATGCGCACCATTCCCTCGGCCGCGCCCGCCCACACCATTCCGTCGCTCGTGAACGCGATCGTGCGAATCGGTCCGCCCGGAAGCTTGTCGGCGCCGATGCGCTCGAATCCCCCGTGTGGGGCAGGCTTTCCAGCCTGACTCCCGGGCGCAGGCTGGAAAGCCTGCGCTACACCCGGACGCAATCGATGCAGCATCGAGTTCAGCGTCGCGACCCAGATCGTGCCGTCGTCCGATTGCGCGAGACAGGTGATGCTGCCGTCGCTCAGCGCGTTCGGATCATTCGCGTTCGCGCGGAAGCCGTTGATGCGATGAAGATCGCGATCGAAGACGTCGATGCCGTTGCCGTTCGTGCCCGCCCAGATCGTGCCGTCGCGCATCTCCATCGCGCGCACGACGGCGCGATGCGTGAGCCTGTCCGCGCGATTCGGGCTGAAGCGCAGCGCGCGAAACGCACGCGTTCGCGGATCGTGGCGCACGATGCCGTCGCCCCACGTGCCGACCCAGACGACGCCGCTGCGGTCTCGGAAGATCGCGCCGGTGCGGTTGTCGTGCAGCGCGTCTTCGAGCAACGGATCGGATTGCAGCCGATCGATGATTCCGAGCGACGCCTCGTCGACGACGTCAATCCCGCCGCCGAACGTCGCGATCCACATCTCCCCGGCCGCCCCTTCGGCGAATCCGTACACCCAGTAGTGACTGAGACCGTTCGGATCTTCCGGACGCGGAAGGAGCCGCGTCATCGCACCGCTTCTCGGATCCAGGACCGCCGCTCCATGTTCCTCGGTGCCGATCCAGATCCGACCGCGCGCGTCTTCGAACAACTTGATCACGTACTGCGCGTCGAACCCGAGGCGCGTGAAGTGATCGCCGTCGAGCCGCTGCAGTCCGTCGCGCGTGCCGACCCACAACCGTCCCTCGCGATCGGCGAGCAGTCCGCGCACGCGATCGTCGGCGAGGCTCTTCGGATCGTCCGCGTCGTGATTGAAATGCTCGATGCGTCCCGACTTCGGATCGAGTCGATCGAGTCCGGCCGTCGTCGCGATCCAGATGCTGCCGTCGCGCGTCTCGGCGAGTCCTTCGACGCGGTCGTACGCGAGCGTGCGCGGATCGCGCGGGTCGTGCTGATAGCGCGTGAACGTTTCGGTGCGCGGATCGTAGACCGACAAACCGCCGCTGAACGTGCCGATCCACAATCGTCCATCGGACGCGACGAGCAGCGCGCGGACATAGTTGCCCGCGATCGTCGACTGATCGCCGGCATTCGACCGGAACACACGGAACTCGAAGCCGTCGTAGCGAACGAGCCCGCCCTGCGTACCGAACCAGAGCAGCCCCTGGTGATCCTGCGCGATCGCGCTGCAGAGATGCGCCGGCACGTCCTGCGGAATCACCACGCGCTGAAACGAGATCAGCGCGACCCGATCGGCGCGTGCGCACAGCGCAAGCGCACACAACAGAACGGTGCGGCGGATCATGGCCACGCATCGATTATGCGCCGATCGCTAGGGCGCGGTGTGTAAAGTGATGTAAACCCATGGACGATTACGCGGTCCGCGCGGTTACGCGGTTACGCGGCCGAGGCTACGCTGCGCAATCGCGCAACTGCGAGACTGCGCAACCGCAGCCTACGCATGTGGGACGTGCGGAAGCGCGCGGTCAGCACGTTTTCCGGCGGGATGCGGCAGCGGTTCGGGATTGCGCAGGCGCTGTTGGGAAACCCGCGACTCGTGATCGTCGACGAGCCGACGGCGGGTCTCGATCCCGAAGAGCGGAATCGATTTCACAATCTGCTGAGCGAGATCGGAGAGAACGTCGTCGTGCTCTTGTCAACGCACATCGTCGACGACGTGAACGATCTCTGTCAGCGGATGGCGGTGCTCGCGAGCGGATGCGGGCTCGTCGAAGGAAGACCGGCGGAGCTGATCGCGTCGCTCGAAGGAAAGATCTGGCGCAAGACCGTGCCGAAGGGCAGCGTCGCGGAGTACAGCAACGTCATCTCCACGCATCTCTTCGGCGGCGAGACGCGGATTCACGTGAAGTCGGATGTGAGGCCGGATCCCGACTTCGAGCCAATCGCGCCCGAGCTCGAGGACGTCTATTTCTCGGTGCTCGCTTGCTGACGGACATCGTGCGCTTCGAGTGGCGCTATCACATGCGACAGATCTCGTTTGTCGCGGCGCTGTTGATTTACGCGACGCTCGGCTTCGCGCTGACGGCGACCGGCTTCGGCCCCGACAACATCAACATCAACTCCCCTTACACCATCGCCGAGTCCCTCGGGCTCCTCTCGCTCACCGCGATCTTCGCGATCGCGGTCTTCTGCGCGAGCGCGGTCGTGCGCGACCGCGAGTATCAGATGGAGGAGATCGTCTTCTCTACGCCGGTCGAAAAGTTTCCGCTCCTCTTCGGCCGCTTCGCCGGATCGTTTCTCGCCGCGTTCACCGCGTTCAGCGCGACGGTGATCGGGATGCTGATCGCGCTGGCGATGCCGTGGCAGGACGCGACGCGCATCGGCGCGATCGCGCCGCTTCATTACATTTGGACGCTCGTCGTGCTCGTCCTTCCGGGCATGCTCTTCGCGGCCGCGCTGCTCTTCGGCGTCGCCGCGCTGACGCGCAGCATGATCGCCACCGTCGTCGGCGCCGTCGCGATCTACGTCTTCTACTTCATCGCCGCCGCGCTCACGAACTCGCCGCTGATGGCATCGAGCGTCGCCGGCGCGGATACGGCCGCGGGCGCGTCGCTCTTCGATCCATTCGGACTCGCGGCGTTCTTCGAGCAGACGCGCTACTGGACGCCGGCCGTGCGCAACGTGCACGTCGTGTCGCTGACCGGAACGTTCCTGCTGAATCGCGTGGTTTGGATTGGTGCAGCTGCGCTGGTGTGGATGCTCGTGTATCGCTTTTGGACTGCGGCAGCTACGCTGCCGCTTTCTTCTAAGTATGAAAAAGCGGCGGCGGAGCCGCCGCAGTCCAAAGGCGCTTACGCGCCTGTCCCGACTTCGTTCAATGCTTTTCGCGCGCTTCGATCCACGCTCAAGCTCGAGCGTCGCTCATCGCTGCTGACCATCCCCTTCGCCCTCCTCACGCTCCTCTGGCTCGGCCTCGCCTTCATGGAGATCGTCTCCGATCTCAGCGGCGAGTACGGCACCGTCGCCTATCCGGTCACCGGATTCATCCTGACGACGATCCAGCAGCCGCTGACGCTCGTCGCGCTGATCCTCATCATCTGGTACAGCGCGGAGATCGTCTGGCGCGAGCGGATGATCGGGATCGCCGAAGTGATCGACGCGACGCCGGCGCCGCGCGCGCTGTTCGCGCTCGCGAAGTGGATCGCACTCGGCACGCTCATCGTCGTGCTCATCGCCGGCGGCACGCTCGCCGCGGCGGTCGTGCAAGTGATGCGCGGCTACACGCACTTCGAGCCGGACGTGATGCTCGCGTTCGCGTGCCTCGCGGCGGTGCCGCTCATCCTCCTCGCGGCAATCGCGATGTTGGTGCAGCGCATCAGCCCAAACAAATACGCCGGCATGCTCCTGGTGCTCCTCGTCGCGATCGGTCTTCGTCGCGTCTACACGCTTTCCGGAGTGTCGGTCGACTACTCGTCGATGAACGGCTTCTTCATCAGCAGAAGCGTCTCGACGCTCGACTGGCGAGCCGAATACGAGAAGACCTATCGCCCGCTGCCGCAGCCGCGCGTCATCGGCGTGACCGCGAACGTGTCGCTGTACCCGCGCGAGCGCCGCTATCGCATCACCGGCGCGTATCAACTCGCCAACGAGACCAAAGCGCCAATCGACAAAGTGCTCGTGGCCGTCGGCCGCGACGCGCGCGTTGCATCGATGTCATTCTCCGGCGCGACGCTGATCAACGACGACCACCGCTTCGCGATGCACACGTATCGCCTCGATCACCCGCTGCAACCCGGCCAGCGCGCGGAGCTCCGCTTCGATCTCACCTGCGATCATCCCGACGATCCGACGATCGTCCCCAATGGCACCTTTCTCCTCGATCGCCGCGTCTTCCCCACTCTCGGCTATCGCCGCGGCTACGAAATCCGCGACGCCGCGCAGCGGAAGAAGCGCGGACTCGCGCCGATCGCCGAGCGTCCTGACGAAGACGCCGTCGCCGACGAATGGATCGCCTTCGACATGACGATCTCCACCGACGCCGATCAGATCGCGCTGACGTCCGGCGATCTCGTGAAGCAGTGGATTGTGGTTGCGCAGTTACGCGGTCCCTCGGTCTCGCGGCAAAACCGCCGAGCAACCGCGAGACCGCGCGACTGCGCAACCTCGGCGAACGACCGCCGCTACTTTCACTATGTGGCGACCGCTGCCCTCAGCGGTCGCGGTGCCGCGGAGGGCAGCGGCACCCACAAAGCATTGCACTCCGTCTTCGCGATCGTCTCCGCGAAATACGCGGTCGCGAAGGCGAACGGCGTCGAGCTGTACTACGCGCATCCCGTCAACGCCGCGCGCATCCTCGGCGCGGCCATCGAGTCGAAGCGCCTCTTCGAACAAGCCTTCGGCGCCTATCCGCTGCGCGTGTTGCGCCTCGCCGAAGTGCCGGCGTATCTGCGCGCCGGCGGCTTCGCGACGCACGGCCTCATCGTCCTCCCGGAGAACCGCACGTTCCTCATCGACGCGCGCGACCCGAGGCGCATCGATCTCGTGACGCGGCGCGTCGCGCATGAAGTGGCGCATCAATGGTGGGGACATCGCGTCGCGCCCCCCGACGCGCCCGGCGCCAGCGCGATCGTCGAGTCACTCGCGAAATACTGCGAGCTGCTCGTGCTCGAGAAAAAGTACGGGCGCGACGTCGTGCGGCAATCGCTCGCGTACGAGCTCGATCTCTACCTCGCCGGCCGTGTGGCGCCTGGCCCACTTCCTTCGTCATCCGAAGTCCCGCTGTCGCGCTGCGCCGACGAACCGTATCTCTACTATCGCAAGGGCTCGATCGTCATGTACGCGCTCCGCGATCTCCTCGGCGAAACCACGTTCCATCGCGCGCTGCGCAACTTCGCGAACGAACAAGGCGGAGCCGGACATCAGCCGCACTTCGCCGATCTCGTGCGTCACATCCAGGCGGTCGCGCCGCCGCAACATCATCGGCTCATCGATCAGTGGCTGAATGACATCGTGCTCTACGACATCCGGCTCACGTCAACGAGCGTGAAGCCGATCGGCAATCGCTACGAAATCACGATGACGGTCGACACGAACCTCCGCTTCGACGAGTCGATCGAGATCGGCCTCTTCGCGCGTGACGAAACACCGATCGTCGTCGCGCATCAGCCGCTGCATCGCGGACGCAACACGGTCGTCATGATCGCTGACAAGAAACCCGACCTCGCGATCGCCGATCCCTATTTCACGCGCGTCGACGTCAATCGATTCGACAACCAAAAAACCCTCTATCCTTAATGGATATGAGCAAACTCGAGCACGTTTTTCTGCTGATGCTGGAAAACCGTTCGTTCGATCACATGCTCGGTTTATCGGGCATCACCGGCACCGATGCCGTGACCGGCGCTCCGACCACCATCGACGGACTGGCCGGCACGGAGTCGAATGCGTACAACGGCACGACCTACGCCGTGAGTCAACCGGCCCCGCAACAGATGCCGGTCGATCCGGGCCACGAGTTCACTGATACGCTGATCCAGCTCGCCGGTCCGGGCGCGACGTATCCGGCGGGCGGTCCGTATCCGCCGATCAATAACAGCGGCTTCGTCGCCGACTACGCATCGTCTCCCTCGCCGCACGAAGGAAGCGCGCCCGGCAACTACGGCGAGATCATGGCGTGCTTCTCGCGACTCCTCGGCGTCCCGCCGCTGACGGCGCGCGACCAGGCGGCGAGCGATCTGCTGCCGCTGCTCGCGACCGCGGCGCGCAGCGACGCGCCGAAAACATTGCCGGAGCCGATTGCGAAGGCCGCAACGCGCGACGATCGCCACGTCGCGGATGACAACGCGCCGATCACCGGCAATCTCGCCGGCTTCCTGCACATCGCGCTGCGTTATGACCTGGCGATGTCGCCGTCAGAGTCGCGCGGCGCAACGATCGCGCGCGTTCGCTCGCTGAAGACGCGCGGCGAAGCCGCCGACTACATCAACGAAGTGCAGGCGAAGGCCGCGACGTTCTCCGGAAAGCCGCCGCTGTGACCGACGACGCCGTCCCGCTCCGATGGAGCATGGTCGTGCAGTCGCTGACGCGGCCCTACGCCGTCAGTGTCTGGATGGTCCTCCTCGTCTCGCTCGTGCCCTTCTACATCTTCATCGCCGAGTGGACGGAAGATCGCGTGCATCACGTGCCGGCGATCGCACTCGATCGCGCGATTCCGCTCGTGCCCGCGTGGGCGCTGTTGTATGGCGCGCTCTATCTCTTCCTGATCCTGCTGCCGGTGTTCGTGGTGCGGCAGGAGGATCACATCCGCCAAACCGTGTTCGCGTACTTGTCGATCTGGATTACGGCGTACGTCTGTTTCCTGCTGTACCCGACCATGGCCTTGCGCCCCGCGATCATCAGCGGCAACGGATTCGCCGCATGGGGACTGCGATTCCTCTACGGCGCCGATCCGCCGTTCAATTGCTTCCCGTCGCTGCACGTCGCGCATTCGTTCGTCTCGGCGCTGACGTCGTATCGCGTGAATCGCAGCCTCGGATTCGGATCGATCGTCTGCGCGTCGCTCGTCGGCGTCTCGACGCTGTACACGAAGCAGCACTACCTCGCCGACGTCATCGCCGGAATCCTGCTCGCCTGCGTCGCGTACGTTTTCTTCCTGCGCAACGTGAACGTTCCGCCGATCGATCGCCGTCTCGCGCCAATGCTCGCGCTCACCGTCGCAGGCATCGTCGCGATCCTCTTCGCCGGCTCGTTGGCCGCGTTCAGCCTTTGAGGGACTTGTCCTTGTACTCGACGTAATTGCGCCACGAGCGGTCGAGGTGCGCGAGCTCTTCGTCGGTCAGCGGACGTTTCACGCGCGCGGGCACGCCGACAACGAGCGTTCGCGGCGGCACCTGCATCCCCTCAGGCACGAGCGCGCCCGCGCCGATGAGCGCCGACTCGCCGACGACCGCGCCGTCGAGGACGCGCGAGCCCATCCCGATCAGCGCGCGGCGCTGCACCGTGCATCCATGCACGATCGCTCCATGCCCGATCGTCACCTCCTCGGCGATGACCGTCGGCCAATCGAGATGCGTGACGTGAATCGTGCAGTTGTCCTGCACGTTCGTGCGCGCGCCGATGCGGATCGCATTCACGTCCCCGCGAATCGTCGCCGCGTACCAGATCGAACAATCGTCGCCGAGCTCCACGTCGCCGATGAGCGCGGCGTTGTCGGCGACGAAGACGCGTTGCCCGAGGCGCGGCGACTTGCCGTCGTAAGAACGGAGGATCATTCGGCGCGCGAGATTAGCATGGAGCCCCTCAGTGCCGAACCGACCGTCGCGGCGGCGCGCTCTCGGTGCGCTCGAGCGTGCGCGTGAACGCGCGCGTGACGCCCGCGCTCTCGAGGTCGACGCGGTCGTAGCCGAACGTCACGCCGGCCGGCGACGGCATGAGCGAGAAGCGCGAGAACGGCGGCTGCTGCGTGACGTCGAACGGCTCGCTGTCGATCGCCTCCGCAAATCGATTGAGACGCAGCGCGCGCAGGCGTCCCCTTTTGTCGTTCCACGCGAGCACGTATTCGGAGCCGTTCCACGCGAGCTCGATCGTATCGGTCGGAATGCCGTCGATGTCGCGCAGCCGGCGCGGTCCGGCAATCACTTGTCCCTCCGCATTGAGCTGTGCGACGCGAATCGTCCACGTCGATCCTTCGAGCGTCATCCAGGCGAGCGTGACGCGACTGCGATCTGTCGCCGCGGCGACGCGCCTCGCACCTCCGGTGCCCGCGTCGACGAACAGCGGAGCGCCGTCGATGCCGATCGACCACTGCTCCGAGAATCGTACGGACGCGTGGGCAATGAGCAGGCGCGAAGCGGTCATCACGGGAGTCGGCCACCTCAACTGGTCGCCGGTGGGTAGGTCACGTTGCTCTTCGATGACGCCGTCATCGGTCACGCGCGCGATGTGCAGCTTGGCCGCGACCGCTGCGACGACGAACGCGTTGCCGTCGTACGTAACGGCGGGAGCGTCGTCGGTAGGCCCGCTCGTCGCGAGCACGAGCGGTGTCGAATCGAGGACCGTGCCGTCGAATGCAACGCGGCGCGCGAGAACTCTCGCGTATGCAAAGCCGGGGTCGAGCGCCGGCGAACTTTGCAATCGCCATGCGACGAGATAGTTCTTCTTTCCCATCGCGATCGCAGGGTGGCTCAGACAGCAACCAAGGCGAGTGATCGGGACCGCGTTTCCATTCAGCGTCCCCGTGATCGCGCCGTTCGAGTCGCGCCAGACCGCGAGATTCCCGGCGACGTGTACGTCGTACTGCGCGGCCGGCGAGGAGGAAATGAGGTTCGACTCCTGCGGCGCATTCGCCAGCGACGCGAAATCGTCGGCCGCACGCCCGAACACGTCCCGTGCGCTCCAGATCATCAACTGCTTCGTAACGTTCGATGCGAATAACGGCAGCGTGCTTGCGAGGAGGAAGCGGTCGCCGAGAAGGTCGCCGTTCGGCGCCATGCGTCGCGCGAAGACGCCGTATTCGGCGCCGCTGTAGGTGGGACCGTACGTGAGAAGGAAATCACGGCCGTCCCACTGCACGCCGGATTGGTCCGGATGGGACTCGAACGAAAGGGGAAGGAGCGGACGGACGACGTGTCCTTCGTAGTCGGCCATCACGAAGCTGTCGGCCAGGCTCGAAGTCGATGTGATGACGACGCGATCGCGCGACGCCACCGCGGCGAGACTCTCGTTGTGCAGCGGAACGAGGGGCAGCGACACGCGCGAGAGTACGCTGCCGCTTCCGTTGATCACGTTCAGTCGCGGCGCGCCCTTGCAGCCGCCGTCGCATCCCGCGGGCACGTCGACGACGACATATCGTCCGTCGTACGCGCCGGCCCACAACACGCTTCCGAACGTCGCGTCGATCGTCGTCAGCGGTGCACCGTCGCGATCGAGCAGCGTCGCGACGACGCCGGGCGACTCGAACAACAAGTACGTTGCACCATTCGAGGCGATCGCCTGCGGCTGTCGCGTCGCGCTGAGTCGCCGTGCGTCCGCGAGAGGATGTCCGTTCTCGTCGACGCGCAGCACGTTCGATCCGTTCGCGGTGAAGGCGATCAGATACCCGTCGCCCGCCGACGCAATATGCGGTGCTCGCGCGGCCTCGGCGAGACGGATGCCGAGTGGCTCGGCGGGACGGCCGTCGGTTCCGATGCGCGTCGCGTACAGCGGAGCGGCGGTGTTGGGGTCGGCGGTGCCGTCGCCGCCGGCGAGGCCGTCGCCGCGGCGATCGATCCACACGGCAACGAAATCGCGGCCGTTCGACGCGACCGCAGGCTGCTCCTGATTGAAGGCCGCGGGACCGATGTCGAGCGGCGACGCGATACGCGTTTCCGGTCCGAACCGCACGTCGGCGGCGAAAAGCGTTGTGGCGAAGAGGAAACAAAGCGTCATGCGGTACATGCAAATAACAATACCCTATGCTAAGTTCGGTTGCAATGAAACGGCGCACCACGCTCGCGATCTTCGCGTTCGTCTTCCTTTTCGCCGCGAAGCAGCGCTCGGTGCGCCCGCCGGAGACCGCGCCGCTCGACCAGCCGCTGCACGACCGCTTCTCGTTCTCGCAGCCGCTGAAGGTGACGACGCATCACCTGTCGCTCGATCTCACCGTCGATTTCGCCACGCAGACGATTCGCGGAATCGCGGTGTTGGACATCGAGAATCTGACCAACGCGCGCGAGCTCATTCTCGACAGCGAGCGACTGGCGATCTCGCGCGTCACGCTCGACGACGGCAAGCCGGCGACGTGGACGCGGGAGACGGACGGCACGTTCGGCGCCGCGCTGACGATCCCGATCGAGCCGTCGACGACGCGCGTCACGATCGAGTACACGACCGATCCGCGCGCGTCGGGACTGTTCTGGAACACGGCCGCGCAGAGTTACGGACGCGTGCAGCCGTACCTCTACTCACTCAATGAGCCTGTCGGCGCGCGCAGCTGGATTCCGATTCAGGACACGCCGGCGATGCGCCTGACGTACGACGCCACGGTGCACGTGCCGCCGACGCATCTCGCAGTGATGAGCGCGGACAACAATCCGCGCGCGACCACCGCGACCGGCGTCTATCACTACACCATGGCGCAACCGATTCCGCCGTATTTGATCGCGATCGCGGTCGGCCGCCTCGACTATCACGCCTTCGACGAGCGCACCGGCGTCTACGCCGAGCCGGAATTGATGGACGCCGCGATTTCCGAGCTGAATTACATGCCGCAGATGGTCGCGGCCGGCGAGCGGATCCTCGGACCGATTCCATTCCCGCGACACGACGTCGTGCTGATGCCGCCCACGTTCGTCGCCGGCGGCATGGAACACCCGATGCTGAACTTCATCAGCCCATTCGGCGCCGTCAGCGGAAATCATCCCGCCATCGTGGAATCAAAGAGTCTCATGGCGCACGAATTCGCGCATTCCTGGTCCGGCGACGCGACGACGCTGGCGACGTGGGACGACGTCTGGCTCAATGAGGGCATTACGTCGTATCTGACGCTGCGCATTCTCGAGGAGATGAACGCCGGCGATCGCGTCGAGTTCTACTATTTCGTCGATCGGCAGAACGTCGAGAATCGCGCGCAATTCGCCACCGATCCGCGCGCAACCCTTCTCCACAACCGCGTCAATTTTCCCTGGGACGGCTTCGCCACGAATTCCTACACCAAGGGCGAGATCTTCATGCGCACGCTCGAAGACGTTCTCGGCCGGACGACGCTCGACGCCTTCCTCCACGACTATTTCTCAAGAAACAAGTTCCATTGGACCGACGACCGCAATTTCATCGCGCTGTTGCGCGATCACGTCGGCGGCGAGCGCCTGACGACAGCGCAGGTGATGGAGTGGATCTATTTCACCGGCATCCCCGCCAATTGCACAGTGACGCAACAATCCGCGCTCTACAATCGCGTCCTCAATCGCGTCAACGCATTCGTCGCCGGCGCGCCAATCAATGTCCAGGGCTGGACCGAGACCGAGACTACGCTCTTCTTCCAATTCCTCCCCACCAACACCTCCCGCACCCGCCTCGCCGCTCTCGACGCCGCCCTCGGCATGAGCCTGCGCGAGACCCCGACGCTCGCGTTCCTCAATCTCAGCATCATCACCGGCTACACCGCCGCCAACGCAGCCATCGAGCGCGTATTGATGCACGGCGGCCCAAACAGCTGGATCCCGTCCATCTACGCGACGCTCTTGTCCGTCAACGGCGGCCGCCAACGCGCCATCGACATCTTCTCGCGCGCACAGGACCGCTATGAGCCGAACGTGCGGAGGACGGTGGAGCAGATGATCGCTCAGAGCGCGTTGGCAGGGGCGGCGTGATGCGGATCAAATGCTCTCCGGATTCGAGAAGTTCACGTGTCGCGTTGAGATGACGTTCTAATGAATTGAGACCGTGCGGTGACAAATCGTCTCACACGCGCCATCCACGGATGAAACGTTCTCACGATCTGAGACCTTCACGTCTCGCGTCGAGAGGACGCTCTCACGATTTGAGACCGTGCCGCGACAAATCGAGTCACACGCGTGATCCGCGGAGAAACGTTCTCACGATTCAAGACACTCACGTCTCGCGGCGAGAGGACAATCTTTCGATTTTCGACCCTCGTGCCTCGCGGTGAGATGACAGTCTTTCGATTGAAGACACTCACGTCTCGCGGTGAGAGACAGTCTCTCGATTTGCGACCCTCGTGTCATCCGCTGAGATGACGCGCTGATCTTTTGTTAGAAATGTCTCTCAAAACGGACAGCGTCCGTTAGGATTGAGGAGTGCATGACATCGGACGTAGACAAGGCAAGTCACCTATTTGCGACCGCCCGCCGTTCCCGCGCGGGACTACATTCACGGCGATGAAAACGCCATTTCGGAAGGCGAAGAGCGCGGCGAGGAGCATGCGCCCATCTTATCAAATAACTGTCACGTCGTAAGCCTGACATTCGTCACGGGACACGCCGCGCCGCGCGCGCTACATTGCCGGCATGCAGGAGAGTGTGCCGTTCCGCCTTCGCGCGCACGAGGTGTCGCGCATCGAGGCGTTCAGCGACATCGTGTTCGGGTTCGCGCTGACGCTGATCGTCGTTTCGCTCGAAGTTCCGGAGTCCTATGAAGAGCTGATGCACGAGATGCGCGGCTTCCTCGGCTTCGCGATCTGTTTCGCCGTGCTGATGTGGATCTGGCACGCGCATTACACGTTTTTCCGCCGCTACGCGCTCACCGACAACTACACGATCGTCATCAACACGATGCTGCTGTTCCTCGTGTTGTATTACGTCTATCCGCTGAAGTTCATCTTCTCGATCGTCACCGGCACGATCAGTCCGCACGGCGGCGACGGCGTCACGCTCTTCATCATCTACGGCCTCGGCTACGCCGGCATTTTCTCGCTGCTGCTCCTGCTGTATGCCCATGCCTGGCACCGCCGCGCCGAATTGCAGCTCAATGAATACGAAGTGCACGACACCGTCACATCGATGTGGATCTTCGGCGGGTACATCAGCGTCGGCGTGCTGTCGTCATCGATCGCCGTACTGTTTCCCCGCGGGCACGCCTGGGCCGGCTGGTCCTACTTCCTTTTAGGCCCGCTGTCCGCGTCCATCGGCGCGCGCCGCGGATACCTGCGACGCCTGTTGCACGAGCGATTGGTCGCGGCGGCGACGAGCGTGCCGGCGGCGTGATTTGGACTGCGGCAGCTACGCTGCCGCTTTTGGACACCGTATACAAAGCGGCGGCGCAGTATTTAGAGATCCTTCGGCGTCTCCGCGCCTCAGAGGCTGTCAAAAAATCGGTGTCATCCTCAGAGCCTGTGAAAAATCCCTCGTCGCCTGAGGAGCGCGGGCGGCCGGGACGGCCGCTCTCCTTCGTCTCCAACAACGATTTTTTCACAGCCTCTGAGAATGTGGTGACCGCTGCCCTCAGCGGTCACAGCGCCGCCTCACGGCGGCGCTAGCGGCGCGTAGCGCCGCCGCGACCGCTGAGGGCAGCGGTCGCCACAAAGCTCTTGGAATTTTCACAACCTCTGAGCCGCAAAGACGACGAAGGATCGCCCGCCGACGGAGCATCACGCGTTCTAATGCCGGGGATCCCTCGCTGCGCTCGGGAGGCTCACACCCTTCGCAAGGAACCAGACCGTCGCGACTATTCCGGCCAGGAACATCGGTAGCAGGAAGAACGGCGATCCATATTGCGGCGCGAGCAGGAGCAGGAAATTGCGCGCGATGAATCCGAAGCCGGCGATCGCGAAGAGAACGCCCAGGAATTTCGGAAGATAGCCGGAGCGGAAGATCAAGTAGCCGCGGAGCAGCGTCGCGATTCCGTAGAGGGCCATGAATGCGGCCGCACCGAGGTTGTAGGTTTTGAGCGAGAGCAGCGCGAGCGTGTTGCGCTGGTCGACCGAGAACGACTGCAGATAGCCGGCGTCGGACAATAGCTGTGACGACGCGAGATAGAACAGCTCCGCGAAACCGAAAACGGCCGTCGAGACGAGGCCGAAGAATGCCGCCAGAAGCGCCAGCTCCCGGTGGACGGGCCGCAACAATACGTAAAACGCCCACGCCAATCCGATGTCGCAGATCGCTTCGATCAGATACGCGGCGAATCCGAAACGGAACAGGAAGTCGGAGCTCTTGAGATTCGCGGCCGTCAACGCGGCGTCGGAAGCGACGATGAGTTTTCCCGGAACATACGCCTCGCCGATGCCGCCGCCGATCATCGACAACAGGAACAGTACTCCCGCGAGCCTTGCATACCGGGCCATCGAGACTCCTCCCGTCATCTTCTACGGCGCGTTCGGAGTCAGGGTTGCAGCGTTTCGCTTATCGGACCACGCCCGCAGAAATGCCACGACGCAAAGCAGCGACGCGATGGCGAACGCCGTACCGGCGCTTGCGGTGATGAGGAACTGTCCGTAGTTCGTGGACGCGCGGCCCTTCGAATAGTGGCGGCGCAGTTGCTCGGGAAGCCTCGGATCGTAGTCGACCGGCACCCAATCATCGACGACACCGTCAGGCTTGCTCGATGACTCGTCGCGCAATTGCGGTCCACTGACTGCCGGTTGGCCTTTCGGTCGATATTCATAGTGATATCGATTGCCCTGCTTCACCAAAACGCCGTGAACCTCGCTCGCGTTTCGCCATCGGTAGTCCCTGGCGGCGCTGTGAAGGGATCCAAATGCAAACCCCGCGAAGAACAACGCGACGAGCAGCGAAAACGCCATCCGCCCTTCGGGCGGCGTCGGTCCGGCAGCGGGCATGGACCCACGGTAACAGATCGATGAAACGCTCCGGGCTCTTTCGTCACTATCCTGGTGAGTGTTCAACCTCACACATCATTTGAGCGAAAGGAAATCACGATCATGGCCTATCAATTCGTCGTCAAAGCCAACAGCAACAGCGTCAGCGGCGGCGCTCCGCTGAACACCGGCATCGCGGTCAACCCGGGGCAGCTGCTCACCATCACCGCGTCGCCGGACGATACCTGGAGCGCCGGATCTGGAAACCGGACGTCCAACGCCAATGGACTCGGAAACCCTCAGGGCGGCAACTTCGGCGCGTTCACCAAAGGCGATTTCTCGTTTCTCTACGGCAGCCTGGTCGGCAGTCTCGATAACGGCAAGACGTACTTCGGCGTCGGCACGCGACTCGAGATGACGGTCCTCGCGCCGGGGAGACTCTCCCTGTATTACTGGGACATCAACAACGCGGACAATACGGGAGACGTCACCGCCACGGTCGACGTTTACAACGGACCGCAATGATCGCGGGCCGTGTGGGGCAGGCTTTCCAGCCTGCCTCCCGGGAGGGGGGACAGGCTGGAAAGCCTGTCCCACACCGCTACGGAATCACAATCGCCTGCCGCGCGAATCCGATCGTGTTGTCGGAGCGCATCAGCACCTTCACGACGTATTGTCCCGACGGCAATTCCAATTTCCCGCGCACGACGCCGGCGGCGGGGACGTCGCGCTGTTTGTAGTCGACGACCGCGCCTTTGGAGTCGAAGACGTAGCAGAGCAGCTCGACCGGGCCATTGGCGACCATTTCGGGAGTGACGTCGATGTCGATGAACGGCCGCACGCGCCAGGAGATCTTCGGCGCCGGACCGGATTGCGGGATGTCATTGAGGATGATGTCGGCGAGGCGAAGGCCGTCGCTGGGATTCGCGGGCTCCATCGTTTTCGAGAAGCCGCGGCGGAAAGAGAGCGTCGCGCCCGACCGGGCATTGCGCAGCTTGACGTCGATCTTGTTGTCGCCCTTGCGCGCGTTGCGGGGCATGGTGAAGCCGAGGCGATAGCCGTAGGCCGTCGAATCGGAAATGACGTTCAATGCGGTCTTGAAATCGTTCGTGTGCTGGATGAACTGGCCGCCGGTTTCCTGGGCCATCATGCGAATGGCGTCATTGAGAAAGGAATTGCGATCCGGCGATCCGAGGTCGATCGCGTCGATGACGACGTTCGCGCGGCGGAACGTGTCGAACATCCCTTTCATTGCGTCCGTCGTCGCATTGTCGGTCGCATACGGATTCGAGTACACCGCATTCGGATTGAATCCCTCGGACAGCATGACGAAGTGTTTGTAGCCTTCGAGCTGCGCGAGGCGCGATCCGATCAGATCGAATCCCGCGATCTGGTCTTCGATGAGCCGCTTGAGGGGCATCATGCGATTCGCGGAGTCCGCTGTTTCGCGCTGCAGTGTATTGACGGTCGTCTGCATGATGATCTCGCCGTCGTCGAGCCGATTGCCATCAACGGCCTGCCGCTCCGCGGCCGAGATGGTGAGCGCAAGCGGATCCTTGAACGGGCTGTCGCTCAGCGTCAATGCCGCACGCCGCGCGACGGCGTGGTCGTTCGTGAACGGGACGATGAATTGCGCGCCGTTGTTGTGCGTGAACGTCACGATCGCGAAGTAGTCGGCGAGAGACGCGCGGTCGATCATCGCCACCGCCGCTTTTTGCGCGCGGCCGATCGCCTCGACCCGCGTGAAGACGAGATCGAAGAAAAGCAGGAACAGGCGCCGCTCGCGCGGGTCGCGCGGCGCGATCGCCACCTGCGACGCCTTCTGTTCCTGCGGCACGGCCGTGAAATCGACGACGTCGAAATAGTCGATCGCCTGCGGCTTGCCGTTGACGAAGAGCTGGAAGTCGTCCTTCTTGAGATTGCGAATCGGGCCGCTGGTGTTGAAAACGTACACCGGAACGTCGACCACTTCGACGGTCACGCTTTCTTTCACTTGCGCGAGCAACAGCGGAGCGCAGAAAACGATGCACGCGACGGCGATGGAGCGGGTTCTCATGAGCTCAAATTACCTCCGCCACAAACGCCATGTTGCAACAGACCAGACAATTCCGAAAAGGAGCGAGAGCGTGGCCGCGCTGACGGTGGCGACGAACGGACCGAAATGATCGGACGCGAGGCCCGCGCCGAGGCTGGAGATTGCCATCGTCAGCGTCACGAAGCCGTAGTCGGCGGCGAAGACGCGGCCGCGGATGAAGTCGGGCGTCTCGCGCTGCAGGCCGTATGACGAGATCTGCCATGCGGCGCCGCCGCCGAGGTGCGCGAAGCAGACGGCGATCGAGCCGACGATGAGCGAATGCGAAAGTGCGAGCGCGGTGTAGCCGATACTGAAGGAGATGACGCACAACGCGATCGCGCGATACTGCGCGTCGTCTTTGCGCACAGCCGCGCGCACAAGAAACGGACCGAACAGCGCGCCGAGTCCGCGCGCGGCGAAGAGGACGCCGATCCCGAACGCGCCGGCGTGGAACACTTCCCTGCCGAACACGCTCACCATCGCCACGACGCCCGCGCCGAGGCCGTAGCCGCCTTTGACGGTGAGCAGGCCGAGCACGCGCGGCTTCTCGCGCGCGAAGCGGACGGTCTCGCGGATCGACTCGAGGAGCGGCGGACGCTCGTGGTGTCCGCGCTCTTCCGAAAAGTGCACGCGCATGCGCGACAGAAAAAACGCGGAGAGGAGAAAGCTCGCGGAGTCGACGATGAAGGACACGTTGCGGCCGAACATCGCCGTGACCGCGCCGCCGATGCCCGCGCCGACGGCGAGCATCGTGCCCCACGTCGACGACATCAGCACGTTCGCCGGTCCGAGCTCTTCGGGCTTGACGATGTTCGGCAGCGCGGCCTGCGACGCCGGCTCGAAATACGCGGAGCCGATCGAGATGAGGATCACGCCCGCGAATGCGATCGGCAGCGTCGCGGGCGAGCGCGCGAGGAGCGGAAGAAGACACGCGATCGTGCGCCCGAGATCGGTCGCGATCATCAGTTTGCGGCGATCGATGCGATCGATCAGATGTCCCGCGTGCGGCGTGAAAAGAAAAATCGGCAGTGTCTGCGACAGCAGCACCAGCGAGACCAGCGTCGCCGAGTGCGTGAGCTGGAGCACGAGATCCGCGAGCGCGACCGTGAGAAACCAATCGCCGCCGAGCGAGATCAGCGTGCCGGCGTAGAGCAGGCGGAAGTCGCGATTTTCACGAAGGAGGCGGAAGTACATGGTTGCGCGGTCGCTCAGTTACGCAGTTGCGCGGCGAAGGATACGCTGCGCAACCGCGCGACTGCGAAACTGCGCAACCGGCATCACCGAAAATACATGATTCAGGCGCATAGGCGCACAGGCGCACAGGCTCATAGGAGAGGACGACAACCAACTATGAGCCTATGCGCCTATGAGCCCATGTGCCTCGCCTATCCCTCCTCCGGAATGGCGTGTCCCGCGGGGGCGATGCGGTCGTACGTGAGGAACGAGTAGGGATAGTCGTTCTTTTCGTCGGCGTCGAAGTGTTCGGAGTCGGTGAGCTGCCATTCGCCGACGTCGTCGAAGTCGGGGAAATAGGCGTCGCCCTGCAGGTCGGCGTGGATGCGCGTGAGGTACATGCGATCGGCGCGGTGAATGGCCTGCTCGAAAATCTCGCCGCCGCCGGCGATGAATGGCTCCTCGTCATTCGCCGCGATCTGAATCGCGTCTTCGAGCGCATGCACGACGCGCGCGCCTTCGACTCGGTACCCCGAGTCGCGCGTGATGATGACGAACGTGCGGCCGGGCAGCGGACGTCCGACCGACTCGTACGTCTTGCGGCCCATGATCATGTGATGCCCCATCGTCAGCGCCTTGAGGCGCTTCAGATCGGCCGACTGGTGCCACGGCAGATCGTTGTCGCGCCCGATGACGTTGTTCGAGGAGAGGGCGGCGATGATGGAGATTCTCATACTCGCAGGCACCGCCCCTCACCCGGCCTTCGGCCACCCTCTCCCCGCAAGCGGGGCGAGGGGCAACAAACGAGACTGCTGCCGAGTGGCCCTTTCCCCCGCATGCGGGGAGAAGGTGCCCGAAGGGCGGATGAGGGGCGGGTCATTAGAAATGGGGCTCATACGGCGATCGGCGCTTTGATGGCCGGATGCGGATCATAGTTCTCGAGCGTGAAGTCGCTGAACTTGAAATCGAAGATCGAGCGCACGTCGGGATTCAGTTTCATCGACGGCAGCGGACGCGGATCGCGCGCGAGCTGCTCGCGCGCCTGCTCGAGATGGTTCGAATACAGATGCGCGTCGCCGAGGGTGAGGATCAAGTCGCCGGGACGGAGCTCGCACACCTGCGCGACCATCATCGTCAGCAGCGCGTACGACGCGATGTTGAACGGGACGCCGAGAAAGACGTCGGCGCTGCGTTGATACATCTGGCAGGAGAGACGTCCATTGGCGACGTAGAACTGGAAGAGCGCGTGGCACGGCTGCAGCGCCATCTTGTCGAGATCGCCGACGTTCCACGCGCTGACGACGAGCCGACGCGAGTCTGGATTTCGCTTGATCTCGGCGATGACGTTCGAGATCTGATCGATGTGGCGTCCGTCCGCCGCCGGCCACGAGCGCCATTGGTATCCGTACACCGGACCGAGCTCGCCGTTCGCGTCCGCCCATTCGTCCCAGATCGTCACCTTGTTCTCGTTGAGAAAACGGACGTTCGTGTCGCCGGCGAGGAACCAGAGCAGCTCATAAATGATCGAGCGAAGATGCAGCTTCTTCGTCGTCACGAGCGGAAAGCCGCGCTCCAGATCGAAGCGCATTTGATGGCCGAAGATGCTCAGCGTGCCGGTGCCGGTACGATCGGTTTTCGGCGCGCCGTGATCGAGGATCTCGCGGACGAGCGACAAGTATTGCTGCATGACGGGATGGTAGGCGCAAAGGCGCAAAGTCTCAAAGGCTCACAGGCGTAAAGGCTCAGAGGCTCAAAGACTCAGAAGCTCAAAGGAGGCCGCCACCCGCCCGCGGTTCTCCTTTGAGCCTTTGCGCCTTTGAGCCTTTGCGCCTTCGCGCTTACACTTCGCGCCGTCAGATGGAGTACCGGTCCAACTCGCTCTACATCGGCAACATCGCTACCTACGCGCTCGCGGAGCGCTTCGGCACTCCGCTCTACATCTACGACGCGAGCGTGATTCGCGCGCAGATCGCGAAGGTGCGCGAGTCATTCGCCGGCCTCCCCTTCCAGCCCTTTTACGCGATGAAGGCGAACAGCAATCTGTCGCTGCTGCGCCTCGTGCGCGGGCAGGGGTTCGGGTGCGACGCGGTGTCGCCGGGCGAGATTCATCTGGCGATGCGCGCGGGGTTCACGCCGGACGAGATCTGGTTCACGTGCTCGAACGTCTCCGATGCCGATCTGCGCGCCATTCCCGATCCGCGCATCGTCGTCAACGTGAACTCGCTCTCGGAGATCGATCGCTGTCTCGCGCTCGATCTGCCGAATCCGATCGCGCTGCGCGTCAATCCGGACGTCGGCGCCGGACATCACGCCGACGTCATCACCGCCGGCGAGAGCGTGAAATTCGGGATTGACCTGGCCGAGGTGGAGACGGCGCGGATGCTCGTCGAAGACTCTGGACGGACGGTCGTCGGGATTCACGCGCACATCGGCTCGGGCGTCGACACGCCGGAACCGCTCATCGATTCCGCCGCGCGTCTGTTGCAGCTGGCGACGTCGTTCGCGCAACTGCGCTGGATCAACTTCGGCGGCGGGATGTCGATCCCGTATCGTCCCGGCGAAAACGAATTTCCGATCGCGGACTACGGCGCGCGGCTCTCGGAGATCGCCGCGCAGTTTCTGCGTGCGCGCAACCTGACGGCGATCCTCGAGCCAGGCCGCTACATCGTCGCATCGTCGGGCGTGCTGCTCGCGCGCGTGACGACGAAGCGGATCAGCGCCGGCGTCGAGTGGGTCGGAGTCGACACCGGCTTCAACCATCTCGTGCGGCCGTCGAAGTACAGCGCATATCACCATATTCTCAACGCATCGCGCGGCACCGCCGCATCGCTGCGCGAGAGCTGGGACGACTCGATCGCGCGCGACGAAGTCGTCGTCGCCGGCAATCTCTGCGAGTCGGGGGACGTGTTCACGCGCGAGGGCGGACACGTGGTCACGCGGAAGATCGATCGCGTGAATGTCGGCGATCTCCTCGCCTTCTGCGACGCCGGCGCGTACGGCTTTTCGATGGCGTCGCATTACAACGCGCGGCTGCTTCCGCCGGAGGTCCTCGTCGACGGAGACGACGCGCAACTGATCCGCGAGCGGCAGCAAATCGACGATCTGGTGAGGGGAATGGCATGAGGCAGGCTCATAGGCTCATAGGCTCAGGGGCTCACAGAAGCTTGTTTGCGCGCGCTTTGCGCCTGTGCGCCCATGCGCCTCTGAGCCTCGCACTCGCGTTGCTCCTTTTCTCTTGCGCAACACGCCCGACAACAAAAATGATGGACTTGAAAATCACCAACGCCCGCATTCTCGACGGCACCGGCGCGCCGTGGTTCCGCGGCGACATCGGCGTGCGCGGCGACACGATCGTCGCGATCGGCGATCTGGCCAACGAGCCCGCGAAGTCGACCATCGACGCGCAGCAGCGCATGGTCTCTCCCGGCTTCATCGATCTCCTCGGCTGGTCGCAAACCTCGGTCCTCGAAGACCCGACGCTCGAGGCGAAAGTGCGGCAGGGCGTCACGACCGAGATCGGAGGCGAAGGAAACTCGCCGGGGCCGGCGACGTCCGGCCGCTTCCGCACGCTCGCCGAGTACCTCGACACGATCGACCGGCAAGGCGCGACGATCAACTTCGCGATGCTCCTCGGCTCGTCGAATCCGCGCGAGATGATCATCGGCGAGATGAATCGCGCGGCGACGCCCGACGAGATGCAGCAGATGGAGCGCATCACCGATCAGGCGATGCGCGACGGCGCGATCGGCATCGGCTCGTCGCTGATCTACGTGCCGGCGATGTATTCGACGACCGAGGAGCTGATCAACATCTCGCGCGTCGCGGCGAAATACGGCGGCGTCTACTTCTCGCACATCCGCGACGAAGGCGATCACATCGACGACGCGCTCGACGAAGCGTTCCGCATCGGACGCGAGGCGAAGATTCCGGTCAACGTCTGGCACATCAAAGTCGGCGGGCGCGCGAACTGGGGGCGCATGCCGCAGGTGATCGCGCGCATCGAAGCGGCGCGCGCCGAAGGGATCGACGTCGCGGCGAACATCTATCCGTATGCCGCGTCGTCGACGGGACTCAGCACGCTTGCGCCGAACTGGGCGCTGGAAGGCGGCTACGACGACTTCCAGAAGCGGCTCGCGAATCCGGAAGACCGCGCGCGGATCGCCGAGGCGTTTCGCGCGCAGTTCGCGAAGCGCGGCGAGCGCGGGATCTACGTCTCGCAGATCTACGCGCCGTCGCTCGCGCAGTACGAGAAGAAATTCATCGAGCAGATCGCGGCGGAGATGGGCGTGCCGGTGGAAGACGCGCTGATCAAACTGTTCGAAGAGAGCAAGCCGTCGCCGCGCGTGATTTTCTTTTCGATCAACGAAGACGACATGCGCTACGCGCTCAAGCAGCCGTTCGTGTCCGTCGGCTCGGACGCGGGCGCGGCGACGAGCGAGCGCCAGAAAAACGCCGCCGTCCACCCGCGCGCCTACGGCACGTTCCCGCGCATCCTCGGCAAGTACGTACGCGACGAACATCTGCTCACGCTCGAAGAAGCGATCCGCAAAATGACGTCGCAGGCCGCGTCGCGCGTTCACTTCAAGGATCGCGGAATCCTTCGCGAAGGGATGAAGGCCGACATCGTGGTCTTCGATCCCGCGACGATCCACGACGTCGCAACGTTCGAAGACCCGCATCATTTTTCCGAGGGAATCACGGACGTTGTCGTGAATGGGGTGGCGGTGCTGCGGGATGGGGTGATAACGGGAGCGTTGCCGGGGCGGGCGATTCGGGGGAGAGGGTACGTTAAGAGATGAAGGCAGAAGGCAGAAGGCAGAAGTGAGAACCTCTTCGTTCTGCCTTCTGCCTTCTGCCTTCTGCCTTCTGCCTTCATGTGTAAACGCGAGGAGTGCCGATGACGGAACAATCCACCGCAAAACTCATTAGAACAGTGGGGTTCTGGGGCCTCGTCGCGATGTGCATCAACGCGGTCGTCGGCTCGGGCGTGTTCCTTCTCCCCTACGAGTCGTACAAGCTCCTCGGGCGGTTCTCGTTGTGGGCGCCGCTGCTGTTCGCGATTCCGGTGTTCATCCTCGTGCTCAATTTCTCCGAGGCGGCGAGTCACTTCAGCGAGCCGGGGGGCGCGTATTTGTATGCGCGCACGGCGTTCGGCGACTTCATCGGATTCGAGACCGGCTGGATGAACTGGCTCGCGCGCGTCACGTCGCTCGCGTCGCTGTCGAACGGATTCGTGATCGCGCTCGCGTTGCTCGTCCCTTCCTTGAAAGAAGGACTCGCGCGCGCGGCCATCATCACCATCTCGATTCTGTTCCTCGCCGCGATCCACTTCATCGGCGTGCGTTACGGCGCCGCGTCGATTTACGTCTTCACGTTCGGCAAGCTCGTGCCGCTCATCGGCTTCATCGTCATCGCGCTCGTCGCGTGGAAGACCAATCCGCTGCCGGGATCGTTCGCGCTGCCGCAGGGCAAAGTGGACTGGAGTGAGGCGGCGCTGTTCATGTTGTTCGCGTACGCCGGCTTCGAGAACCTCGGCGTTCCTGCCGGCGAATACAAAAATCCTCGGAAGGATCTCCCCTACGCGCTGCTCATCGGCATTCTCGCCATCGCCGCGATCTACGTGCTCGTGCAGCTCGGCGCGATGTCGGCGCTGCCCGACTTGTCGAAGAGCGATACGCCGATCGCGTCCGCGGCGACGGAGATCATCGGCCCGATCGGCGGCATCATCGTGACGATCGGCGCGCTGCTGTCGATGGCCGGCACGAACTCCGGCACGATGCTCGAAGGCTCGCGCATGCTGTACGCGCTGTCGCTCGATCGCCGCATGGGGCCGCTCTCGTTCGTGCACCCGCGCTTCCACACGCCGACCATCGCCATCGTCATTCACACCATCGCGGCTCTCGCCTTCGCGCTCAGCGGATCCTTCCGCACGCTCGCATTGCTCTCAGCCGTCGCGCGTCTCACGACGTACCTTGTGACGTGTCTGGCCGTGCCGCGTCTGCGCAAGTTGAACGAAGGCTTCCGCACGCCGGGCCTGATCGTGCCGATCCTCGGCACGATCGTTGGACTCGTGTTCGTGTACAACCTCAACGCACCGAAGTTGATCGCCGCCGCGATCGCGATCGCGGTGGGGGCGGTGATCTACTACGTGTCCAGGCCTAAAACATCCACATACACACCGCAACCGTAGCGATCGCCGCAACGACGTCCCCGATGAGCGCCGCGGGAACCGCGTGGCGCGTGCGCTTCACGCCGATCGCGCCGAAGTAGACGGCGAGGACGTAGAACGTCGTCTCGGAGCTGCCGTACATCGTCGCGGCCATGCGGCCGAGGAGGGAGTCGGGGCCGTGCGTTTTGATGAGGTCCGTGGCGAAGGCGAGGGAGCCGCTGCCGGTGAGCGTCCGCAGGACGGCGAGCGGAAAGAGCTCGGCGGGAAATCCGACGGCGTTCAGAAGGGGATGCAATGCGCCGGTCAGCCAGTCCATCGCGCCGGAGCCGCGGAACATGCCGATGGCGACGAGGATGGCGACGAGGAACGGGATGATCTTCACCGCGACTTCGAATCCTTCTTTCGCGCCGTCGACGAAGACGTCGTACACCTTCACCTTGCGGATCATCCCGATGAGCGGGATCGCGACGAGGAGGAGAGGAATTGCCCAACGCGAGATGCCTTCGAGCGTCAGCCGAATTGCATCGCCAATGATCGACCAGGTCATTTCTGCACCTCTTCGGCGGCCGAGGCGGCCGTCGCTCCACTCGGATAAAAGCGCTGCAACAGCTTCGCGGCGATCACCGCGGCGGCGGTGCCGATCGCAGTCGCGACGAGCGAGGGCGCGATGATCCAGGTCGGATTCGCCGAGCCTTGCTGCGCGAGGATGGCGATCATCGTCGCGGGGATCAGCTGCACGCCCGAGGTGTTGAGCGCCATGAACGTGACCATCGGGTTCGTCGCAGTGTCCTTGTTCTCGTTCAGCGTCTGCAGCTCTTCCATCGCTTTGATCGAGAGCGGCGTCGCGGCGTTGTTGAGGCCGAGCATGTTCGCGGCGACGGAGAGCACGATCGCGCCGGACGCGGGATGTTCCGCCGGCACTTCGGGGAAGAGCAGGCGCATGACGGGACGCAGCGCGCGTCCGAGGAGCGTCACGAGTCCCGATGCTTCGGCGACGCGCATCATGCCGGACCAGAGCGTGAGCACTCCGATGAGGCCGAGCGCGACTTCGACCGCCGTCTTCGCGGAATCCATCGCGCCCTTCGTCACCGCATCGGCCTTGCCGGTGAACGCCGCGACGATCAATGCGATCGCCATGAGACCGAACCAGACGTAGTTGAGCATGCGGGCGATGGTAACGTGTTGCGGTGCGGTGCGTCGCGCTTCTCGTCCTCGCGCTCGTCCAGCTCGATCGCGGGTGGACTGTCGCCGTGACGCCGCCGCGCGCGACGCCGCCCGGAAAGGCCGCCGGTTGGAGCGTCCGGGTCGATGAGCGTCCGGAGCTCGATCTCTGGTTTCGCAGGCAGTTGCCGTCGACGACGCCGCCGGACGCGCAGCTCGTCTTCCGTTTTTATGCGAGCAACGTGTCCGTCTTCGTCGAGCAGCAGCGCATCTATCAATTCGACGACGAGCGCGTGCACGATCGCATGACGATTCACGTCGTTGCGCTGCCGGCCGATGCGGCGGGGAAGACGCTGTACGTGCGCGTGCAGCATCCGCGCGGTGATCCGTACTTCGGCGGTGCGCCCTGGCTCGCCGCGCGCGATGAGCTGCCGGCCGCCATGCACGCAATCGCCATCACGCCGCTGCGCGAAGACCTCGGCGACATGATCGCGGGCGCGATCCTCTTCGTCATCGGCCTCGTCGCGCTCCTCGCCTCGTCGGTCATCCGCCGCGGCGACACACGCACGCTGCTCTGGTTCGGGCTCATGTCCGCCCTGTATGGCGCGCGTCTCCTCGCCGACTCGCACCTCCCCTTCGCCCTCGGCATGCGCGCGCAGCTCATGCTCTACGCATCCGCGTGGATCACGTACATGATCAACCTTCCGGGATGGGCGCTCGCGCGGCGGCTGATCGGCGGAGGCTGGAAGTCGACTCTGCGCTGGCAGCTCGCGATCTTCATGATCTTCGCCCCGGTCGGAATCGCATCCGATCTCATCAGCGGCCGGCCCCAATCGCTCGAGCTGGTGAACAACGTCCTCGTGATTCTCGGCGGCGTCAACATCATCATCAATCTGGTGCTTCTGCAGTACAACGTGCTGCTCCGCGAGAAGCGCTGGTGGCCGGCGGAGCTGCGCGTAGTGCTTGCCGGTTCGTTGATCTTCACGCTCCTCGCGCTGGGCAACAACCTCTCCCCGCTGGGCCTCTTGCCGTGGGGCGATACGGGCGAGCACATCGGCTTCATCATCTTCGTGCTCGCTCTCGGCTTCGCCGCGACGCGTGAATTTCTGCGCGGCGAGCGCGCACGTGTCGCGTTGGAGAACGAGATGGCGACCGCGCGCGAGATCCAGCAGTCGATCCTTCCGGCGACGATGCCGGACGTCGCGGGACTGCGCTTTCACGCGCTGTACGATCCCGCGTCGTCCGTCGCCGGCGATTTGTACGACGTGCTGCGCGTCGACGAACAGCGCGCGGGCGCGATCGTCGCGGACGTCTCCGGCCACGGCGTTCCGGCCGCGCTGGTCGCGTCGATGATGAAGATCGCGGTGTCGTCGCAGGCGCCGCTCGCGCACGACCCGCCGGCGCTGCTGCGCGCGGTGAGCCGCACGCTGCGCGGACAAGTGAAGCGCGTGTTCGTCACGGCAACGTATCTCTTCTTCGACATGGAGCAGCGTCGCGTCGACGTCGCAAACGCCGGCCATCCCTCGCCTCTCCTGCATCGCGACGGCGACGTGCGCGAGATCGGCGGCCAAGGCGTCGTCCTCGGACGCTTCGACGCGCCGTACACCGCGGAGTCGATCGAACTGCGCGTGCACGACCGCATCGTCGCGTACACCGATGGAGTGACCGAGGCGCTGAATGCGAAGGGAGAGGCATTCGGGGAAGAGCGATTGCACGCGATGATCCGAGACGGCGCAGGCGCGGACGACATCGCACGCGCGGTGCGGCAATGGCGCGATCCGAAAACTGAAGCGGACGATGTGACACTGCTGATCATCCAGGTGTCATCCTGAGCCGGCCCACCGCGCGATGCTCAGACCTCGATCGTAATGACCGCCCCTCACCCGGCGCTTCGCGCCACCCTCTCCCCGCATGCGGGGCGAGGGGCAACATGTACGAGCATCGAGATTTGTTGCCCTTCTCCCCGCATGCGGGGAGAAGGTGCCCGAAGGGCGGATGAGGGGCTGTCATTAGAAGAATGTGGTGACCGCTGCCTCAGCGGTCACGAGCCGCCTCACGGCGGCGCCAGCGGCGCGTAGCGCCGCCGCGACCGCTGAGGGCAGCGGTCGCCACAAAGCTCCTGGAAATTTTCACAACCTCTGAGCCGCGGCGAAACTTGACCGCCCTTGCTGACTCCGCCACAATCGACCTCACAGCCAAAACCTATATAGGAACGGAAGGGAGCACGTAATGAAAGCCCGGTCAATGAATCCCGTTCTCGTCGTCCTCGTCGTTGTCCTCGCACTGCCGATGGTGCCGCTGTTCGCGCAGGAACAGCCGCCGCCGCAGCAACCGCAGACGGCGGAAGAGGAAAAGAAACCGAAGACCTCCGAAGAGATCGTCGTCACCGCGCGTAAGCAGGAAGAGACGGTGCAGGAAGCGCCGATCTCGGTTGCGGCGCCGACGGAATCGCAGCTGCGCGACCGCGGCGCGGAGACGCTCGAAGACGTCGCCGTCAACGTCGCCGGCTTCAACGTCCAAAACGCCGGCCCCGGCCAGAGCCAGGTCGGCATGCGCGGCGTTTCCGCGGGCCGCATCATCCGCGACCAGCCGGGGGTCAAAGAGCAGGTCGGCATCTACCTCGACGAGTCGGTGATCTCGCTCTCGCTCTTCACGCCGGACGTCGATCTGTTCGACATGTCGCGCATCGAAGTGCTGCGCGGACCGCAAGGCACGCTGTTCGGGTCGGGCTCGCTCGCCGGCACCGTTCGCTACATCACCAATCAGCCGACGCTCGGCAGCGACGAGAAGACCGGCGAGGTTTCGGTCAACAACACCAGCGGCGACTTCGGCGGCAGCGTGAAAGCAGCCATCAACGCGCCCCTCGGCGCCAACGCGGCAATGCGCGCGGTCGGCTACTACACGCGCTACGCGGGCTTCATCGACGCCGTGCAGCCGAACCTCACCGTGAACGAAGGAGTGAACGACGGCGACCGCAAAGGTGCGCGCGTCGCGTTCCTCTTCAAGCCGGCGCCGAAGTGGTCGATCACGCCGCGCATCCTTTATCAGGACGTGAAGATGAACGGCTGGAACCGCATCGATGTGTTCAACATCCTTGCGAATCCGGTCACGACGACGCGTCCGAAAGTGGATCTCGGCGAGCGCCAACAGTTCACGCAGCTCAAGGAGCCGTTCACCGATAAGTTCCTCCTCGGCGACGTGAATCTCAGCTACGACTTAGGCAAGACGACGCTGACCGCGATCACGTCGTACACCGATCGCGACATCCTCGTCGTCCGCGACGCGACGGCGCTGACCGCGAGCATCACCGGCGGCAGCTTCGCGCTTCCCGCGAGCGTCTACACGATCAACGCGCCGCTCTACGACAAGACCGGCGCGAAGTCGTGGACGCAGGAAGTGCGTCTCTCCAGCAACGGCAAGAACAAACTGAACTGGGTCGCCGGCGCGTTCTACAGCGACTCGAAGCGCGACTACGGCCAGAACCTGCCGGTCCTCGGATTCGAGGCCGCGTGTAAGGCGACCGGCGCCGCGATCTGCGCCGCCATCACGCCGACCAAGGGAACGAAAATCGCGAATACGGACGAGCTGTTCAAGTCCGATCTGCACTACGACTACAACCAGTTCGCGCTGTTCGGTGAAGGGACGTTCGCCGTCACCGACAAGCTCGACATCACTGCCGGCGCGCGCTACTACGACTTCAAGGAAGACCGTAAACAGATCTTCGACGGAATCTTCGCCGATCCGACGGACGCCGTGGGCGGCGTCAACGCGACCGGCTTCGCGCCGCGCGTGATTCTCAGCTACAAGCTGAGCGACAACACGCGCCTCAACGCGCAGGTGTCGAAGGGCTTCCGCCTCGGCGGCATCAACGATCCGCTCAACCTGCCGCTCTGCACGCCGCAGGATCTCGTGATCTACGGCGGCCATAACGCGTGGAGCGACGAGACGCTGTGGGACTACGAGGCCGGCGTCAAGACCACGGTGATGGGCGGCAAGGGAACGTTCAACGCGTCGGCGTACTACAACGACATCAAGGACCTGCAGGCGACGCTGACCGCGGGCTCGTGCTCGTCGCGCATCGTCGTCAACGTGCCGAAGGCGCGCACGACCGGCGTCGAGGCGGAGTTCGAAGCGGTGCCGAACGACTCGTTCGACTTCGCCATCTCCGGCAACTTCAACAACTCCGAGCTGAAGTCGGACTTCAAATCGTCGACCGGCGCGGTCGTCGCCGGCATCAAGAGCGGCAACCGCCTGCCGTCCGTTCCCGAGGTTCAGCTCGCGGCCGCGGCGACGTACCGCTGGCAGATGCACTCCGGCATGGCCGGATACCTCACCGGCGTCTATCAGCACATCGGCGATCGCTACACGCAGATCTCCGATCAGGAAGTCGGATTCGGAACCGTGGACATCTCGTCGTTCCCCGGCGACATCGGCGGACCGTACACGCAGAACATCTTTACGTTCAATCCGAAACTGCCGGCGTATGACACCGTGAACGTGCGCGTCGGCGTTCTCAAAGGCGCGTGGGACACGGCGCTCTTCGTCAACAACATCACCGACGAGCGCGCGTTCCTGGCCCTCGACATCGAGCGCGGCGACCGCGCGCGCGTGTCGTATATGACGAACATCCCGCGCACGGTCGGCGTCAGCACGAGGTTCAACTTCTAATCGTTTCCTGTGGAGCGGCGGCCGCCCTCGGCCGCCGTTTCCGCACTTTCCGGCGGCGGGGGGCGGCCGCCGCTCCACTTCAATGTTTTCGCGAAGAGACTTTCTTGCCGTTGCCGCCGCTACGCCGTTCGCGATGCGTGCGTTTGCGGATTCCCCTCCCCGCGTCGCCGTCATCGGCGCGGGCGCGTTCGGCTCGTGGACGGCGCTGCATCTTCGCCGTCTCGGCGCGGACGTCACGCTGATCGACTCGTGGGGACCGGGCAACACGCGCTCGAGCTCCGGCGGCGAGACGCGCGTGATCCGCGCGATCTACGGCGCCGACCGCGTCTATGTCGAGATGGTGCGCCGCGCGTACGACCTGTGGCTGCAACTCGATCCGACGCTGTACACCGATACCGGTGCACTCTGGATGCATCGCGGCGACGACGCGTACGTGCGCTCGTCGCTGCCGGTCATGCGCGAGAACGGATTCGCCGTCGATCAGTTGAGCGTTGCCGACGCCATGAAAAAGTATCCGCAGATCTCGTTCAACGGAATCAAGTCGGTATGGCTCGAGCGGCGCGCGGGCGCGCTGTCCGCGCGGCGCGCGTGCGGCGTCGTGCGCGACGCGTTCACGCAAGCCGGAGGCACGTATCGCACCGCGCACGCGATGCCGAATGTGACGGACTCGCTCAAATCGCTGCGCCTCGAAGACGGAACGCGACTCGAAGCCGATCACTTCGTCTTCGCCTGCGGCCCCTGGCTCGGCAAGCTCTTTCCCGACGTCGTCGGCGACGCGATTCGCCCGACGCGCCAGGAGGTCTATTACTTCGGCACGCCGCGCGGCAGCGAGCGCTATCAGCCGCCGCGCTTCCCCATCTGGATCGACTTCGGCGAGCGGATCTTCTACGGCATCCCCGACGTTCACGGCCGCGGCTTCAAGATCGCCGACGACACCCGCGGCGAAGTCGTCGACCCGACGACGCAGGAACGCAAGCCGAGCGAAGCGGGATTGATGCGCGCGCGAACGCTGATCGCCGAGCGCTTCCCCGAAATGACCAAAGCCCCGCTCATCGCCGCCGAAGTCTGCCAATACGAAAACAGCCCCGACGGAAACCTCATCATCGATCGCCACCCGCACGCGAGCAACGTCTGGCTGGCCGGCGGCGGATCGGGACACGGCTTCAAGTTGTCCCCCGCTCTCGGCGAGATGGTCGCTGCACGCGTGCTGCAGGACAAAGCGGTACCGGAGATGTTTCTTCTCGAACGACTGCACGCGTTGAAGAAGCGGGAAACGCAGTTCGATCGAAAGAACTAATCGCCTTTCACACCCGTCTTCTTTGATGCCGCTCCCCCGGTGTAGGACAGGCTTTCCAGCCTGTCCTACGGGGGCAGGCTGGAAAGCCTGCCCTACACCGGGAGTGTTATGGGAGCGCGACGAACCGGCTGAGGAACGAGCGCGCCGAAGCCGTGTCGAGTCGATAGATCACGTTCGTCGCTTTGCACAACGAGTCGCCGGTGATCGTCGTGCCGCCGACGATGTTGGTCTCTGTGCGGCTCGCGCCGAGGAAGTTCGGGCCGCCGGAATCGCCGTAGCAGGTGCCGCCGTCGCCGGTGTGGATGTTCTGCGAGAGGCGCAGCCACGCGGGATTGATCGAGTTGAGGCTGCCGCTGACGTATTCGCGGGAATCGAGATACGTGATCACGTCGCCGCCGGGACCGATCTCGTTCGTCGGCTCCTGTCCGCCGTAGCCGACCGGCGTGAACGGCGCGCCGACGGAAAGCGCGTCGAGCGAGCCGGCGGCCGGAAGGCGCGCCGGAGTGAGGCCTTTGACCGGCTTGTCGAGCACGACCACCGCGATATCGTGCGGATCGCTCTGTGCCTGGTTGTACAGCGGATCGGCGTAATACGTGCCGGAGAGCAGCTTCGAATTCGCGTCCGCATGTTCGTCGAACGTGACGAACACTCTCGAGACGCCGAGGTCGCAGTGCGCGGCGGTGAGGAACACCGTCGGCGAGATGAGCGTCCCCGAGCAATACGGGAACGTGCCGGACGTGAAATGTCCGACCAGCGCGCCGACTTCGGGATGCAGCTTGCCATCGTCGGTACCATACGTAATCGCCATGGCCGGGAGAGCGATGAGAACGAGAACGGTGATGAGAGAGAGAATGCGAGTCATTCCTGGACGGGCCTCCTTCGTTTGTCTGTTGCTGATTGCGCCGGCGATTTTAACCGCCTGCCGGAAAGAATCAATCACATCGGCACCCGCACCCGCGTCCGCACGTCCCTCCATCCTCCTCGTCACCCTCGACACCACGCGCGCGGACGCGATCGGCGACGCGACGCCGTCGTTCAACGCGCTCGCGAAGCAAGGGCTCCTGTTCCGCCAGGCGTATACGGCGGTGCCGCAGACGCTGCCGGCGCACACCTCGATGATGACCGGCTTGTATCCGGCGGGACACGGCGTGCACGAGAACGCGCGCCGTCTCGAGGAATCGCGCGCGCTGATCTCGGAGCGATTGCACGCCGCCGGCTATCGCACCGCGGCATTCGTCTCCGCGTTCGCGCTGGCGCGGCGTTTCGGTCTCGCGCGCGGCTTCGACCTCTACGACGACGACACGCCGCCCGGACTCGCGGAGCGGACGGCGCGCGAGACGACGGACCGCGCGATCGCGTTCTTGAAGAGCGAGAAGAATCGTCCGCTGTTTCTGTGGGTCCACTACTACGAACCGCACTATCCCTACACGCCGCCCGAGCCGTATCGCACACGTTTCGCGAAGAATCCATACCTCGGCGAAGTCGCGGCGATGGACGAGCAGCTCGGACGTCTCGTGACTGCGTTCGGCGACGGTGCGATCGTCGTCGTCGCCGATCACGGCGAGGGACTCGGCGAGCATGGCGAAGCGCAGCACGGCAATCTTCTCTATCAGGCGACGATGCACGTACCGCTGCTCGTCGCGGGACCCGGCGTCTCCGCGGGCGCGATCGACACGCCGGTCAGCACGCGGCGCGTGTTCGACACGATCGCCGACTGGGCCGGCATTTCTTCGGAGAGCTCACTGCGCAAGGCGAAGCCGGAAGTGCTCGCCGGCGAGGCGATGAAGCCGTTCCTCGATTACGGATGGCAGCCGCAGGTGATGGCGCTCGAAGGAAGCCGCAAGGCGATCTTCGCGGGCAAGCTCGAGGTGTATGACGTGCTCGCCGATCCGGGAGAGACGCACGATCTCGCATCGACGGCGGCGCTCTCGCGCGAGCAGCGCGCGACGCTGCACGACTATCCGATTCCATCGATCGAAACCGCCGCGGCCGCGACTCCTTCCGACGCCGAAGAGCGCCGCAAGCTCGCGAGCCTCGGGTACGTCGCATCGGAAGTGAAGCCGGTCATCCGCAAGGACGCGCCGCGTCCCGCCGACATGACTGCACTTTTCCCGATTCTCGACCGCGCGTCGGGTCTCTTCGTGCGCGAGCAATACCGCGACGCGATTCCGCTGCTCGAACAGATCCGCGCGCGTGATCCGTACAACCTCGACGCCGCGCTGCGTCTCGCGACCGCGCATTCCGCCCTCGGACATGAAGCCGCGGCGCTGGCGGCATTCGAGGACGCGCAGCGGATCGCGCCGCTGTCGCCGGACGTGCGCGCGTATCTCGCGATGCATTACGCGCGCGCCAAGGATTGGGAGAAGGCGGCGCCGCTGCTCGAGCAGGTCGTCGCGGAGTCGCCCGATCGCGTACCGGCGCTGGAGGCGCTCATCATCATCCGCGACCGGCAGCAGCGTTACGAAGACGCGCTCGCGCTGCGGCAGAAGCTGTATTCACTCCGTCCGCCGACGAAAAAAGAGCTCGCCGATCTCGGCCAGCTGGCGATGATGCTCGGGCAGACGCCGGCCGCGATCGACGCGTTCGAGAAAGCGGGCGGACACGATCTGGAGCTCGGCGTGCTGTACCTCGCGTCGCGGCGGTTCGAAGATGCGCGCGCGGCGCTCGACCGCGTCCCGCCGTCGCATCCCGGCTACGCGATGGCGCTATTCAAGCGCGCGCAAGTGAGCGTGCTGCTGCACGAGCCCGATGCGCGTGCGCGCATCGAAGCGGCGCGCGCGCACGCGGATGCAACGACGCGTGAGTTGATTGCGAGGGAGCAGTTGTTTCAGTGAACTGTGGAGCGGCGGGCTCTCAGCCCGCCGGAAATGAAAACGGCGGGCTAAGAGCCCGCCGCTCCACAAGAACCTCAGAGAAGAACTAGAACTGCACTCTGAGCCCCAGCTGGTACCGCCGCGGGCCATAGAACGATCTTGCGAACGGCGTCTTCACGAATGGCGCGTCGTTGATCTCGGTCGCGAGACAGCCGGGGCCGGCCGCGGTACACGTGCCGAGGGTGCCGACGCGGTTCTCGAAGTTGTATCCGGTCTGCTTATCGAACAGGTTGAACATGTCGAACACGAACTGCAGGTTCAGCCCGCGCGGCAGCGGCAGGTTCTGCGTGTAATTCAGATCGACGTTCGTGTGCGACGGCGTGTGCCGCCGCCCCGCCGGTTCCGCGAAGCGGCTCGAATCGCTCGACGACGTCGTCAGTTCCGGGTTGTACGGCAGGAAGCTCCAGAGCTCGTACGGCTGGCCCGACTGGTAGTTGAAGAACGCGCCGGCACTCGCGCGCCACGGCAGCGTGTAGGTGCCCATGACCTTGAGCAGTTGGCGGCGGTCGCCGCGCAGATCGCCGTAGCGGTTGTTCCACACCTGGCGTCCCGCGCCGTCACCGATGAACGAGGAGCCGATGAACGCGGCTGCGTCGTTCACGACAGTGGTGTTGTCCTGGTCGAAGTTGCCGTAGTAGTGGCTCCAGGTGTAGGAGCCGCGGATGAACATCGGTCCGCTGTTCCACTCGGACTCCGCCGTGGCCTCGTAGTATTTCGTGAACGCGCCGTCGAGCTCCGCGATGACGTACGAGCTGCCGCTGCCGATGGCCGCGAGGCGCGCCGGCAGGTCGGGGATGTACGGCTGGCGCGGCACGCCGCCGGGTGCGTCGGACGGAACGGAGGTCGCGATGCACTGTCCGCCGGTGGCGCCGGGACCGACCTTGTAGCAGACGCGCGAGTTGTTCGGGACGTCTTCCCAGAAGTGGTCCCCGCGGCGATAGCGGCCGTAGAGACGCGCCGACCAGTGGTTGTTGATCTGCTGCGCGGTGCCGAGCATGTACTCGTTGACCTGCGGCGGATCGATGTCCGGCACGAAGAGCTTGCCGCTCGACGACGTGACGGGATCGACGCCGATCAGGTTGCCGCTGGCGTCGAAGTAGGCGTTGATCGAGCCGACGAGGTTGCGGTCCCACGACGCGGCGCGCGCATCCGAGTTCGCGGCTGGGTTGTAGCGCGCGTAGCTCGCATACAGCGTGTCCGAACCGTTGTAAGCCCACGTCGCGCCGAGGCGCGGCTGGATCATCTTCCGCCACGGCACCTCGAACATCTTGTACTTCGTGCCCGGCGACTTGGTGTAGCCGGCGAGGTTGTTCGCCTTCGCCAATCCCTGTCCGTACAGTGTGTCGTTGCTCGCCATCACGCCGACGTTGAACGACCAGTTGTTCATGCGGATCGTATCGTTGAATTCGAAGGCCTGCGAGTGGAACTCGGAATGGATCGTCGGCACGGCGCCGGTGGTCTGCGGGCTGAAAAACGCGGTGAAGAAGATCGGTTTGACGGAGCCGCAGACCGCGGCCGTACAGTTGGTGGCTCCGCCCTGGATCGAAATGTCGCCCCAGCCGTTCGACGTCTGAAAGCGATCTTCCGAATCTTCGTAGCGTTGATAGCCGGCGTGGAGGTCGTGCTGCGTCGCCGATCCGAGCGTCAGGTTGTAACCGACCTGGCCGCTCTTACGATAGAAATCGTCGTCATCGTTCAAGAAGGGGCCGAAGCCGACGCGGCCGCCGCCCGTGCGGACGCCGTTCTGCACGTAACCGTACTTGTCGATGTACGCCTGAAAAAAGGCATTGGCCGCGGCGTTGCTGCCGGGAGCCGGCACCGTGAAACGGCCGAGTGTGTCGAGATTGTTGATGTCGAGATGCGTGCCGAGCGCCGTCGAAATGGTGACGCCGTTCACGCTGTGGTCGGCCGTCTGAATCCCGGGATTCCGATAGTCGGTGAACTTCGCCGTGGCGTAGCTGCGCGTATTGATCACGTCCGAGATCTCGAGCGTGCCGACCTGGAACTTCGTGACGCTGCCGTTGCCGGTGGTGCCGGCGTTGCGTGTGCCGAAGTCGTCGCCCGAGGTGTCCTTGCGGTTGGAGTAGCGGTAGCTGCCGTTGATCAGCCACGACTGCGCCGGCGTCCACGTCAGCTTTCCGAACTCCTCGTTGCGCGTGCTCTCGTACTTCGGGAGATCGCCGTAGAGATTCGCCTGGTTCGAACGCTCCCTCGTCGGGCGGTAGTACGAGCCATAGAAGAACAGCTGATCGCCGATGATCGGACCGCCGAGGCTGACCGTGGTCCAGTCACGATCCTCGAGGTAGCGGGAGTTCGTGCTGCCGGCCTGGTCCGCGATGAAGCCGTTGTTCATCAGCTGGTAACTGACTTCGCCGCTGAACTTGTTCGTGCCCGACTTGCTCACGGAGTCGATGAGGAAGCCGCCGGCGCGGTTGAAGTCGACCGCTTTCGCGCCGCCCTTCACCACGGTGACCTGCGCGATGTCGTGCGTTGCCGGCTCGGCGTTGAGGATGCCGAACAGCGGCATCGTGACGTTGACGCCGTCGAACTTGTAGACGTTGTCCTGGCCGCTCGCACCGGCGCTCGGTCCGCGGAAGTCGTCGTTCGTGACCTGAACGCCGGGGATGAGCTTCTGCAGGTCCTTGTAGTCCTGCGCCACCGGGAGCTCGCGGATCTGCTGCTCGCCGAGGCCGCTCTGCAGCTCCGTCGACTCCTTGTCGACGAGCGATGCGGCCGCGGTGACGGTGATCGTCTCCTCGACACCGGCCATGCCGAGGGCTGCGTCGATGTCGATGTCCTGGCCGAGCTGCACCGACACATTCCGCGACACCGTCTGCATCCCCGCGAGCGTGAACGTCAGCTTGTAGTTGCCGGGAATGAGCTGCGGCATGCGGTATTCACCGTTGCTGTCGGTGAGCGTCGTGCGTGGCGTCGGCAGGACGTTCGCGCTCGCTTCGACGGTGACGCCGGGCAGCGCCGATCCGTCGGTGGCGGTGACGCGTCCATGAAGAGCGCCCGTCTGTTGTGCGAGCAGTGGAAGTGCGAGGAAGAGAGAGAACAGGAGAATCGATCGAACAACGCGTGAGAAAGCGGACATACGACCTCCTCGATGATGTTGTGATGAAAAAAAGACGGCTCTGGGCGCGTATGGTAAACGATTTCAGATCAGCCGAGGGGCCATTCCAGCTCGCCGAGAAAACGCTCGTCTTCGCGCCAGCGCTCGTGCACGGCCACATGTAAATCCAGAAAGACTTTCGCGCCGAGGATCGACTCCAGCTCGACGCGCGCCTCGGTGCCGATGCGCTTGATCATCGCGCCCTGCCTGCCGATCACGATCGGCTTCTGCGAGTCGCGCTCGACGACGATCGTCGCGTAGATCTTGATCAGGTTTTTCTCTTCGTCTTCTTCGTAGCGTTCGACGGCGACCGCCGTCGTGTACGGCAACTCTTCCGAGGTGTGCTGCAGCACTTTCTCGCGCACGATCTCGGCGGCGAAAAAGCGCTCCGGCTGCGTCGTGTAGTCCTCTTTCGGATAAGCCGCCTCGCCGGGAGCGACCGCCTGGAAGAGCAGCGCGATCAGCTCGTCGACGGCTTCGCCTTTCGCCGCGGAGATCGGAACGATCTCGTCGAAGATGCCGAAGGCGTTGTACTGCTCGATCAGCGGCAGCAGTTTGTGTTTCTTCAACAGATCGATCTTGTTGAGGATGACGAACCAATTTTGTGGAGTGGTGAGCGCCTCCGGCGCTCTTTCAGAAGGCGCGCCGGGGGCGCGCACTCCGCGCTCTTTCTCCTCGCGCAAAAGATCGATCACGAACTGATCGCCCTTTCCGAACGGCTCCGACGCGTCGACGATCAGCGCGATCACGTCCGCCTCGGACAACGCCGAGCGCACGTGATCCATCATCCGCACGTTCAGCTTGTGCAGCGGACGATGAATCCCCGGCGTGTCGAGCAGCGCGATCTGCCCGCGCGGATCGTTGAGGATTCCGACGATGCGATTGCGCGTCGTCTGCGGCTTCGCGGAAACGATGGAGACCTTATGTCCGAGGATGCGGTTGAGGAGCGTCGACTTGCCGGCGTTGGGACGGCCGACGAGAGCGGCGATGCCGAAACGAGGATTGGACATGGTCAGCAGATGAAGGCAGAAGGCAGAACGCAGAAGGCAGAACGAAGAAGGATCGTGTTTGCACACTCGCTTCTAACTTCTGCCCTCTGCCTTCTGCGTTCTGCCTTCATTCCCTCTCCTCCTCGTCCTCGCCTTCCGCCTGCCAGTCGGGATCCTTCGTCACGCGCACCCGATAAATCTTACGGCGGTCGGCGCGCTCGACGATGAAGCGAAAGCTGTTCTTGTTCACGTACTCGCCGGCCTTCGGCACGTGACCGAGCGTCGTGAAGATCAAACCGGCGACGGTTTCGTAGTCGTCGCCGGAGAGATTGGCGTCGAGCTCTTCTTCGAGGTCTTCGACGTGCAAACTGCCGCTGACGAGATATGTGCTGTCGCCGAGGTCGGCGACCGTCGCTTCTTCGTCCTCGTGCTCGTCGGCAATCTCGCCGACGATCTCTTCGATGATGTCCTCGGTCGTGATGATCCCGGCCGTGCCGCCGTATTCGTCGACGACCACCGCGATCTGCAGATGCTCGCTCTGAAACTCGCGCAGCATCTCCGAGACTTTCTTCGTCTCCAGCACGAAGTACGGCGGACGCGCGAGCTCCTGCACGGTGCGCTTCTCGTTTTTCAGGATCGCGTCGAACAGCTCCTTGATGTGCACGATCCCGGTGATCTGATCGATGCTCGTCTCGTAAATCGGGATGCGCGAGTACTTCGACTCGCTGAACTGCTTCGCCAGCTCGTCGATCGGCTTGCGCGCGTCGAACGTGAGCACGTCGATGCGCGGCGTCATGATCTCGTGCGCGAGCCGGTCCCCGAAGTCGACGATCGACTGCAGCAATTTTCCCTGCGCGGGCTCGAGCACTCCCGATTCCTCGCCGACGTCGATGTAGGCCTGCACTTCTTCCTGGGTCACGTCCTCTTCTTCATCCTCGGCCTGTTCGGCGCGCTCGCGCCGCTCCAGCATCTTGCGCAGCGGAAAGAGGACCGGTGAGAAGAGGTAGTAGCTGCCGCGCGAGAACGGAACGAGCGCGCGCAAAATCAATGCGCCCGTGTCTTCCGGCACGAGCGCAAGCGCGAACTTCCAGAGCAGGACCGCGAGCCCCCAGATCAGGATCGAGCGCAGCACCGCGGAGCCGACGCCGATCTCGTCGAAGATCATCATCGTCGCCGAAACACCGACGACGAGCGAGACCTGCAGCGGCACGTCCGTGTGCGAGTCTTCGAGATCGAGCTGGCGCAGACGGACGGGACTGAGCTGCAGCGCAAACGACCGCAGCGCATCGAAAATCAGGTAAAGCACGCCGCAAACGACGGCGATCAGGACCCAATGGATGTGGATGCTACTTCCCATGTTTCGGTTGCGCGGTCACGCAGTCGCGCGGTTACGCGGCGGACTTGGCTCGCGCAACCGCGCGACCGAGCAACCGCGTAACCGTCAAAGGGTTGGATTCTAGCGTAGCGCAATTGGGTTTACCCTAGATGCCATGAACCTCTTGCCGATCCTGTTCCTCCTGGTCTCGTCCACGCTGGTCTTGCGGTCGGGCGATCGCATCATCGCCGACGGACCGGTCAAGGAGGAGAACGGCGTCGTCACCTTCCGCGCGAAAGGCACGCTCTACTCGCTCCCCGCGATCGAGATCGATCGCATCGAAGACGCGAGCGCGAACGCGCAAACTGCGGAAGTCGCGAAGACGAAGTTCAAAGTGTCGGAAGAGGATCGCAAACGCCTCCTCGCCGAGCTGGAAGCAAACCACTCCGGCACCGTCGCACCGCAGCAACAACGCCCCGAGCCGCTGCCGCCGCCACCGACCGCCGCGCAGCAGAAAGGTTCCGAAGAAGACGAATGGGCGTGGCGCCGCGAAGCGCGCGCCCACGAAGAAGCCATCTGCCGCGCGAAAGAAGAGCTGGAGTTGCTCCAAACCCGCGCCGAAGAGCTCCGCCGAAAAATCCTCCAACTCACCGCCCTCGGCTACAAACCGAGCAGCTTCACCTACGACTCCATCCAGCTCACCAACACCCTCGACGCGATCCCGCGCGCCGAGCTCGAAGTGACGCGCGCACAGCGCGCGTTCGACGAGTTCCGCGAGGAAGCGCGGAGGAGAGGGATCATGCCGGGCTGGCTGCGCTGACGCGCAAGCGCTGCGCTGTTTGCGGCTTCGCTGATGGCGGACTGCGGCTGCGCTGATGGCGGATGGCTCCCCTTCTGATCAAATCATGCGCTGAGCAACGGTCACGCTCCTCAGTAAGCATGCTGACAATTTAAGCAAACTCGCTGAAAAAGTCAGGATATTTCTTTCCGTTTCAGCATGCGCGCTAGCATCATGACAGATCGCTCTTGCAACTTCAGCAAGAGCGCTGAATAATCAGAAGTATCAACTGAAAACTAAGCAAGTATGCTGACGTTTCCAGCAAATGCGCTCGAGATTTCAGCAGATGCGCTGAAAATATCAGAGTCACAGCTTGATATTCAGCATGCATGCTGAAATCATCGGGGATCGCACTCGCGATTTAAGATAACGCGCTTAAAATTTAAGCGTTTGCATTGAAAACTCAGCAAGTGTGCTGAGAATTTCAGCGCATTCGCTTACATCAAGGCAAATCACAACGTCGTTTTCAGCACATTCGCTGACGGAGATGGATGCACGCGCTCGAAACCTCAGCGAACGACTTCAGCGTCTGCTGTCGTTCCGGGGCGCGGCTACCGTCCCGCTGTTTGCCGACCTCGGGAGGCGTAGTTCAGTTCGATAGAACGCCGGCCTGTCACGCCGGAGGTCGCGGGTTCGAGTCCCGTCGGCCCCGCCCAAATACGCACTTGATGAGCCGCCGCTCTTACAAGATCGCGATTCTGGGACGCGAAAACCTACGCAGAAACCGCCGCGGAAGCATGCGATGTTTCACGTTTCGGAGCGAGTGTTCCACAAAAAAAAGCGTGGACCATCTGGCCGAAAATGGGCCGGCCCGTCGTCGGAACAGCGGCGAGCGTGACGCGAGGAGCGCGCGCAAAGGCGCTGCGTTCCGTTCAACGCGAACGGCGCACACCCGGAGGTGTAGCCGTTCCCTATTTACCGAGACGGCAACGAAAATCCGGCGACCGCGGAAAATGCCGCTGAGCGCGTTGAGAGAGACATTGAGCCGGGAAGAACGTGATTGGTGGCCCTCTAACAATTCAAAGACGAGCCAACGGGAAGGCTTCTGAGGAGAAATTTCATGGCCGAGAACGAAGACACAGACATCGTATTCGAACCTACCCCGGTAAATGACGCACGCTTTCCCCAGCCCACGGCACCGAGCGCCGCGGCAACGGCTTTCGAGCCGGGACTCATCGAAGTGCAATTCCGCGCGGGAGGGGCCGCAGAAATGCTGCCGCAGATCGCCGGCATCGCGCCACCAGGCGGCGTTCCTACGAGAGTGCAGTCGGTGTTGCAGCGGCATGGGGTGCAGGCGGTCGAGTCGAGCTTCGGCATCCCATCCGACCGGCTGGCTGCCATCGCCGCGCAGCCTGCGAGTCCTGCGACGGCGGAAGCAGAGGGCCCGGCCAGTCTCGATCGGGCCAACTTCTTCCAGCTAAGCTTCCCGGCGGAGGCCGACTTGGGGCAGATCGCGGCGGAGCTCCGCGAGTTGCCGGAGATCGAGCGCGCCGTTCCGGTGCCCAAAGCCATTCCTCCCGCCGCGCTTCCGCTCAGTGAACCGTTGGTGGGAACGAACGATCAGTTGGCGGTTCCGGAGCGCCAGTGGTACGCGTTCCGGACGAAGGCCAACCGAGCCTGGTCGCTGTCCTCCGGCACTGGCATAGTTCTCGCCGACATCGACTGGGGATATCGCATCACACATCAGGAGTTGGCGCCGCAACTCGACCTGTCTCAGGCCTTCAATTCCTTCGACGGCGGAACGAACGTAACCACAGGAGGATCGATCTCCCACGGTACGGGGGTCACCGGACTGGCGGCTGCGGCAGTGAATTCGCTCGGCATGGCTGGTATTGCGTTTGGCGCCTCGATCTGGCCGATCCAGGCGGACTCGGGCCCCGGTGTGGCGCTCCCAGGTAACTCCTGGGCTCGCGCGATCGACCACGTCACCGCGACCAACAGCGGCGGCAAGCGCAAGGTGATCATCCTGGAGGTGCAGACCGGCCTGTTCGGCAACTATGAGCAGGTGCCGTCCGTAAGCGCGGCCATCGTCGCGGCCATCGCCGCAGGGGTCGTGGTCTGCGTCGCTGCCGGCAACGGCGATCGGGATGCGGGTCTCGATGACACCGGGAATCCCTTTCCGCCGACGGGCTCAATCCTGGTCGGCGCGACCGCCTTCCATCCGGTCAACAACGTGCGGGCCTCGTTCAGCAACTGGGGACCGCAAGTCACTGTGGCCGCGCCCGGTGATCCTTCCCACGACCTGACTTGCGGCTCGAGTGCCGACAATGCCTACGTAGCCGGCTTCGGCGGCACCTCCGGTGCAACGCCAAAAGTCGCCGCCGCAGCGGCGCTCATGCTGCAAGTGAATTCAGCCCTCACACATCAACAGATCCGGTCCATCCTCAATGGCACCGGAACCCCCGTGATCAGCGATCCCGGCAAGCCGGTGGGAACGTTCCTCGATGTGGAGGCCGCGGTGCATGCCGCCATGAACCTAACGATTGGCGCCGGTCCGGATGACGGTGATGCGAACGCCGGGAGAGGAGGGGCGGCAGATCTGCACGAATCGGCACTCGCGGCCTCGGTCGTACCGCCGTCGTAATACGGGCGTGTGGGCCGCTTTCCAAGCGGCCCCACGGAGATCCTTCGCTTACTCCTCGAGGTTGAAGTAATGACGGTTGACGCAGCGGGCACCCCGCTTAGCTTAGCTGGAGGCGTGCGCAACTGGCGCGATCTCGAGATGTCCGCGCCGGAGATGACCTACGGACCGAACGTTTACGACGGAATTACATCCGTTCGCTCACGAATCCGGCGGGGTAACGCGACCCGCGTTGACGCGGCTGTCGGTCACGCGGGCGCGACGCCCGTCGTGTCGCTCGCGGACAAGACCGTGGTCATCACGCCGCAGACGGAGGCGAGAACGACATTAATCGAGCCGAACCGTCACGCCGACGACGCCACCCGCCATGGCGCGTCCGTTTTCGTGGCTTACCCGATCTTCGGCGTAGTCGCGCTCGCGCTTTTCGCCACCGCGTTCCTTCTCCATCAACGCATCCACCCGCTCACGCTCGCAAGGTACGGAAAGTTCCACACGGTCGTCTCGGCGAATCGAATTACCAGAAACGGCCAACGCGGACGTGCGTAAGCAAAAAAAGTGCGCATCGTCATCAGCTCCGGCGGCGACGCCCCGGTGCTCAAATCCGCCGACGGAAACACTCGCTCTTCACCGCCGGCCCTCCTCGATGTCCTCGGCGATCCCGGCGATGACGTCGCGGGCGTGCAGTCGCTCGTCGCGCGCATCCGCGAGCGCGTGACCGACTCCCCGCCCGCGCGCGGGCCGCGAGCAGAACCCGAAGCTCACGGTGGTGGCCGAGGTGGGGACGAAGGGGGCACGTACTTTTTCGTGTCCCGCTAGGGAAAACACCTTCTCCGTCTCTCCCACAGCAAGAGGAGAAGTTCCCGATGAAACAAGTCGTGCTCGCGTTTTCCCTGGCCCTCGCCGCATCCGCTGCGTTCGCGCAGAACGAACTGACGATCGATCTCAAAGACACCGGGACCATCGCGCTGCCGGTGGCGCCCGGCGACTACACAATCCGAATCATCAACGTGATTCCGGGCAAGCAGTACAACGTGACTTCCGTGATCTCGCCGGTGATCGAGGCGCCGATTTCGATCGCAGCGGCGAAGGTAGCGGTGACGCCGCCCGCGACGCCGGCGCCGGCTGCACTTCCGGGTGGCCCCCTTGCAGCTGCGCCTCTCCCGCCCACCTGCGCCCAACTTCAGACTGACCTTGATACGGGCGTCGCAAACGAGGACGGAGCAACCCTCGCTGCACGGATCAGCACCGACACCACGAGAGCCAGCGGACTGACACCGGCCTGCACCCTCAACATCGCGCAGGCGTGCGCTCGCCTACTGGCGCTCGCCACGACCAGATTCACAAACGCGAGCACCCCTGCGGAACAGAAGGCCGCCATTATCGACATCCGCGCGTGGGGACACACGGCCGGATGCGCCAACGTGGTCACCTATGCCGACCAACGGTGCGCCGCGTTGCTGACGACCGCCCAGGGTGCGGTCGCCGGCGTCGCCAACGAGACCGCGTGGGCCGCGATCACCGCTCCGCTGCGCGTTCTCCGGGACGCCTGCACGGGAATCGACACCTACCTCAACTCGATCGAGCAGGTCCTCGGCCCGGTCTCGGTCGGCCGCAACGAGATGCTCACCGTCACCATTGTCCGGCAGGACAACAACACGACCTGGGTGCGGACGTACACCACCGGCCGGCGCGGTGACTGGCTCGCGGGCTACGGGATCCTCCTCGCGCCCAATCGCGACGCGAGCTACACATCCGCTGCCCTCGGCGGCAACACGTATCAGATCCGACGCAACCGCGACCGCGAGGCGTTCGACTTTGTGCCGACGCTTACGTTCACCTTCATGCGCGGAAAAGACGCCGGAAAGGACTGGTTCCACGCGCCGGTGTTCGGAATCGGCTACGACCTCCAGACGATCTCCGCGACATTCGGGTATTCCTACACCTATAACCACAACTTCGCCATCTCCGCCGGTCTGATGCTGCACCAGCAGCAGCGGCTGAAAGGCAAGTACGAAGAGAATGAGTATTACGAAAAGACGGGAGCCATTCTCGAGAACAGCGATCTCACAGAGAAGACGTGGGCGCCCAACGTCTACTTCGGCATCACGATTCGTTCTCTCACCAATCCGTTCGCGCGCTGAAACTGCGGACCAACGGCGGCGGTGGCGACATGCGCCACCGCCGCCGCTAATCATCGACCGTGCTAGTTCTCCTTCTTGCGCTTCACTCGCCATCCAGGCGCCGTCGAACTCCGCGGCGTCGTACGTCGTGCCGGTCGCGGACGGCGTACTGACGATGTCGCTGCTCACCGTCGGCGACTCGGTGAACCTGAAACCGGACGGCACGCCGTATCGCCTGGTCGGCTCTCCCGACGGCCTTGGTGCGTACGACAACGGCGACGGCACGTTCACGCTGCAGGAGACGCGCTCCCGAGAGAAACTGATCCGGGGCGTTAGCCCTCCGCCCCTGTCACGCCCGGAGGTCGCGGGTTCGAGCCCTCATCCACAACCAAGTGAGTCACGCCAACAGCGAAGCCGCCATCCCCGCACTCGCCATCGGGCGAGCCTCAAGGCTGCGGCCCGAACGTCTCGCTGATCATCGCGGTCGCATCCGCCTGAATGCCTTCGAGCGCTTTGCGCGCGCGGTCGAGGAACGGATCGAATCCGGCGGCCATGACGATCGATGATTTGATCGTGGCGCGATTGCGTTCGACGAGGATCTCGATCGGGCCGCTCTCGTGCACGATCTGGCCGGCGCGTGCGAGCGGATCGAAGTCGCCGGCGTAGAGAATCTGGCGTTGGTCGGGCTCGTACAGAACGTGAATCGTGCGCGGGTCTTTCACGGCGAGCATGTGCAGCACAATGCTGCGAATCGGCGCGATGCCGACGTCGCCGGCGAGGAAGACGACGCCGCGATCGTCGTCGTCCGGCAGAAGGAAATCGCCGTACGGTCCGTCGACGGAGACTTCCGCGCCGGCTTCCAACTTGCGCAAGGCCTCGCCGCCCTTTCCCGCTCCGATGCGCACGCACAACTGCACGGCCTCGGGGCGCTCGGGCGCGGACGCGATCGTGTACGCGCGCGACACGCCTTCCGGAAAGCGGAAGTTCACCCACTGGCCGGGCTGAAACGAAAAGTCGTCGTTGAAGGAGACGGTGATCTGCAGCACGCTCGGTGCGAGCGGCTGAATCTCCGTCACGATTGCGCTCGTTCTCATCGCGGCGGATTGTACCCGAGGAGCGCGGGCGTCTCTCGCCCGGCGCGCTCTACGAAACCGATCGGGCAGGATGCCCGATCGGTGCGGGCGGGACGCCCGCTCTCCGAGAAATCAGAACCACATCCCCGACTTCGACAGCTTGGCGATTTTCTTCAGGATGCGATCCTTTTTGAAGCCGCGCAGGTGATCGACGAAGAGCGTGCCGTTGAGGTGATCGATCTCGTGGCACATCGCGCGCGCCATCAGGCCGTCGCCCCACATCTCGCGCGTCGTGCCGTTGCGATCGGTGTAGCGCAGTTTCACGCGCTCCGGACGCGTCACGATCTCGACGAAGTCGGGAATCGACAGGCACCCCTCTTCCTCGGTGATCTCCCCTTCCGACTCGATGATCTCGGGATTGATGAAGACGTGGCACTCACCGGGACGCTTGCCGACGGAGAGATCGATCACCATCAGCCGCTTCGCGACGCCGACTTGGTTCGCGGCGAGGCCCACACCCGGCGCGGCGTACATCGTATCGATCATGTCGTCGATCAGTTTCTGCAGCGACTCGTCGATCGCATCGACCGGCGTCGCGGGAAGACGCAGTACATCGTCGCCGTATTTTCGGATTGCCAGAACACTCATGATTTCTTTTTCAGGCTTTCGATCATCGCCTCGACGGTGTGCATGGCGCGCTTCTGATAGAAGTCTTCGAGCACTTTGCGGATGCCGGGATATTTCGACAGGACGCCGTCCAGCTTTTCCTTGTCGAGCCGCAGCAGCTCCGTGCGCTGCGATGCGGTGATCGTCGCCGTGCGAGGCTTCCCGGTCAACACGCTGACTTCTCCGAAAAAATCCCCTTCGCCGAGGCGCGCGAGAAAGACGGGAGCGCTCTTGTTGGCGAGGCGCGTGTAGACCTTCACCTCGCCGGACGCGATGAGATACATCGACGATCCGGGATCGCCTTCGCTGATGATGACGCTCCCCTCGTCGTGCGATTCGACTTCCATCTCCTTCACGATCGCGGTGCGCTCATCATCATTCAACATCTCGAAGAGAGGACTCTGCGGAAGCGGACGCGCCCCGAACAGCGGCTCGCTCACCCCTGCCGCGCTTTCGTCTTTCTTCAGATGCTCGCCCGCCTTCTCGCCCTTCTTGCGAACGGCGATCGCCTGCACGGTGAGCCCGTTGTCTTCGTAGTACTTCGCGGTTGCTTCGTACTGCTCGACCGCCTCCGCGGTCATCCCCGCGCCCGCGAGCGCGTCCGCGTACTGCAAGCGAATGCGCGGATTCGACGGATACTTCTCGTGCTCTCTCTTCAGCAGCGGAACCGCGCGCGCATACTCGCGCCGCGCCAGCAGACTCGCTCCACTTTCAGTCTCTTCGGCCATGCGGGGGGTATTGTAGCCTCCGAGCCTCCTGGCCTCCTGGCCGCCCAGGGGAAACCTCTGCACAAGTCGTCATCCTGAGCCGGCGAAGCGCGGCGAAGGATCTCAAAATGCGAAACGCTTGTAATTTCGAGATCCTTCGCCGTCTATGCGGCTCAGGATGACGTGCATCAGATGTGGTCAGAGCTTCCCTAGGAGGCCTGGAGGCTGAGAGGCCGGGAGGCCCTCAGAACCTGATCCGCTGCAATTCCTGCTTCGCCATCGAGGCCGATGTCGAATACGGGTAGCGCTCGATCACTTGCTGCAGCGTCTTGCGCGCGAGGGCGAGGTCGCTGGTTTTCTCGTGGACGAGGGCGGTTTTGTAGAGGGCGTCGGGGGCTTTGTTCTGGTCGGCGAAGTCGGTCGTGACGCGGGCGTAGTAGCGCAGCGCGTTGGTGTAGTCGCGGGCGGCGAAGTAGGTTTCGCCGATCCAGAAGAGGGCGTTGTCGGCGAGGTCGCCGGCGGGATCGGCGTCGAGGACGCCCTGGAATCCCTGGCGCGCTTCGGCGTAGGCGCCGCGGCCGTAGGACATGATCGCCTTGCGATAATCGTCGGCGATTTTGGCGCTCGCCAATGCGCCCTGCGGCGGAGCTGCGACGAGCGGCGCGGACGGACGCGAGACTTGTGGTGTGGTCGCCGGAGTGGTGCGCGCCTCTGGCGCGCTTTCGGGGGACGGCGGCGCGCCAGAGGCGCGCACCACGCCGGCTTCTTCGAGGCGCGCGATGCGATCGTTCAACACATCGATGCGCTCGAGCAGCTCCGTGACTGATGTCTGGAGCTGGCCGACGCGCGGGTCTTCGACCGGCGGCTGCGGAACCGGCGCGACGGCGTCATCTTGCGCCGTCGACGCGCAGGCGGCGGCGAAAAGGAGCGCGGCGGCGGCCCACAACGGCTTCTTCATGCTTTATTGCTGTCGCCGAGACGTCGCTTCGCCCGGTCCGCGTAGTCGCTCTGCGGGAACTCGGTGACGACGCGCTCGAAGTAGAGTTTCGCTTCGCCTTTGCGCCCGAGGGAATGCAGCGCGGTGCCGAGGTCGTAGAACACGCCGGCGCGATCGCCGTAGTTCGGATAGGTGTCGATCAGGAAGTTGAGGCGCTGCACGGCCGCGTTCCAGCTGTGGCGCTTGATGTAGAAGCGCGCGACGAGGTGCTCGTGCTTCGCGAGGCGGTCGAGCACGTCCTGACGCCGCGCGGTCGCCTCGTCCTTGAGCGCGCTGTTCGGATACGTGCGCAGCATGTCGGTGAACTTCTCGAGCGCTTCCTTCGTCTTTCCCTGGTCGCGGTCGGGCCGCTCCATCTGCTTGTACGAGCACATGGCCATGCGCAGCATCGCGTAGTCGGCCTGCTCGCTGGTCGGATAACGGTTCACGAAATCGCGATACTTGTACTGCGCCTCGACGAGGTTCACCGCATCACCCTGCTCGTAGTACGTGTCGGCGACGCGCAGCAGGCTGCGGCGGCCGAGGACTTCGTTGGGGTGGTTCTCGTAAAGGTAGGTGTAGTACGTGCGCGCCCGCTGCCACTTGTGATGCGCGTAGAAATCTTCCGCGCGCGCCCAGACCTGGTCCGGCGAGAGCCGCAGCAGTTCGGGATCGACCGTGACGCGAAACTGCCGCGGTCCGTGATGGCAGGCCGCGATCAGCACCAAACCGATCGCGATCGTGAGTTTTCGTAAGTTCAAGTGTCCTCCGGATTCAGGCAAAAGTTCAAAGGTAAAAGGTAAACGTGATGATCAATCCGTCATCCTGAGCCGCGTAGACGGCGAAGGATCTCGAAATTGCAGGCTCTTCGTATTTTGAGATCCTTCGTCGCGCTTCGCCGACTCAGGATGACGGGTGTAGTCGTTGAATTCAGCGAAGCTACTTTCACCTTTTACCTTTTACCTTTTCCCTTTTGCCTCAAATGGCTTAGGCGCTCACCGTGTGAACAGCGCTCCGTATCCGTTCGATTGCATCCGCCCGGTTGGTTTCCCCGAAAACTGCCGAACCCGCCACGAGAATCGTCGCCCCGGCAGCGACGACGTGGGGCGCGGTCTTCGCGTCGACGCCGCCGTCCACCTCGATCTCCACACGGAGTCCCCTCTCGCGGATGAGTCTGGAGATATGACGAATCTTGGGCACAACAGGTTCTATGAATCTTTGTCCGCCGAATCCGGGGTTGACCGTCATCGCCAGAACGTAGTCGCAAAACTCGATCGCGGTCGACAACGATTCCGCCGGCGTCGCGGGATTGATGGCGATTCCGGCCAGCGCGCCGCCGTCACGAATCATTTGCAGCGCGCGCTGCAGATGCGGCTCGGCCTCGATGTGAATCGAGATCATGTCCGCGCCGGCGTCGAGAAAGCGATCGATGTATCTCTGCGGATCGCTGATCATCAGATGACAGTCGAACGGCAGCTTCGTGCGCGCGCGCAACGCCTTCACGATCGCCGGACCGATCGTCAGGTTCGGCACGAAGTGGCCGTCCATGACGTCGAGGTGCAACAGGTCGGCGGACGCGACGGTGTCGAGCTCGTCGGCGAGGCGCGCGAAATCCGCGGAGAGGAGTGATGGGGCGATGCGGATCATGGGGATGAGAAGGCAGAAGGTAGAAGGCAGAAGGCAGAAATGAAGATGGATTTGCGAGCACAGACCAAGAATGCAGAGCGCAGAACGCAGAACGCAGAATTGAGATGCCCGCCCGCCGGCCAATCCGGGTGTGTTTCTAAATTCTGCATTCTGCGTTCTGCCTTCTGCATTCCTGGACCGTGCGCGCAACCCTTCCCCTCGAAGCGCGCACGAGATGACGGAGCATCTGTACCTGTCACCCTACCCTCACCCCGGTCCTCCCGGCGCCGGTCCCGCCGCCGGCGACTCGATGATACTCGTCTCCTCCTGCCGCGACACGACGACGGAGATTCCGTCGCGGCCGCTCACCGGGGAGCCGCGCAGCGGATATTGGCGGATGATGATGCCGTCGGCGATGCCGGGATAGGCCTCGTATTTCACGGTCGATACGGTGAGGCCGCGCGCTTCGAGCGCGGGACGGACGGCGTCGAGTCTTCGGTCGATGAGATCGGGCATCACGTACTGCGGGGGTGGCGGCGGCACGCCGACGAGCAGCGCGACCGCGGTCTGCGGCGCGACGACGGTTCCTTTCGGCGGATCGGCTTCGAGCACGCCTTTCACGTCGGCGCCGACGTACGAGACGGTGTTCAGCTTCATGTTCTGTTGTCCGAGGCGCAGCATCGCGGTGCCGGCGGTCATGCCGGCGAAGTCGGGCACGCGCAGCACGAGCGGTCCCGCGCTCAGCTCGACGCGAATCGTCGAGCCGCGCTTGATGAGGCTCGTCGCGCCGGGCGTGCGGTTCTGCCAGACGACGTTGCCGAGCGGCACTTTGTCGGAGTTGCGGCGATGGGCGTCATCGACTTCCAGCTCGACGCCGAGATCGCGCGTGACCGCGCGCGCGTCAGCGATCGACCGGCCGATGAGGTTCGGCGTCGGAAGCGAGCGGCCTTTGACGAAGAACGTGAACCAGAAGTACGTGCTCGTGCCGAACACGATCAGAAGCACGGCGCCGAACACTATGTTTTCAAGACAGCCGCGCTTCATCCGATCTCGTATCCCTCGAAACCAGCCGTCATCCTGAGCGCAGCGAAGGATCTCAAAATACGCAAACGTTTCGCATTTTGAGATCCTTCGTCGCGCTTCGCCGACTCAGGATGACGGTTTTTCTCACGACCTCTCACGATCACGAGCTTCATCGCCCTTCGGCCCGCTCAGTCGCGCGATCCGTCTTCTCGCGCTGCTCCGCGCGGTACTCGCGCTCGTCGTACTTCCGGTCGTGGTCCTTGATGATGTAGAGCGGGATGAGCGCTTCCTTCCAGACGTCTTCGACGCGCTGCACGAAGACGAACTTCAGCGCCGCCTTCGTCTCCTCCGGCACTTCGGAGATGTCCTTGCGATTGCCCTCGGGCAGCAGCACGGTCTTGATGTTCGCGCGGTGCGCGGCCATCACTTTCTCTTTGATCCCGCCGACGGAAAGCACTTTGCCGCGTAAGGTAATTTCTCCCGTCATGGCGATGTCGTGGCGCACGGGACGCTCTCCCATCACCGAGGCGATGCAGGTCGCGATGGCGACGCCGGCGGACGGACCGTCCTTCGGGATCGCCCCGGCGGGGAAGTGGATGTGGATGTCGTGCTCGCTGAACTTCTTCTCGGGGATGTCGATCTCGTGCGCCTTCGAGCGGACATACGAGTACGCGGCCTGTACGGACTCGCGCATCACGTCGCCGAGCTGGCCGGTGACGGTCGTGCGTCCCGTGCCGGGCATGCGCGTGGCCTCGATGAACATGATCTCGCCGCCGAACTGCGTCCAGGCGAGTCCGGTCGATACGCCGATCTCCGGATGCCGTTCCGCGAATTCGTGCTCGAACTTCACGAGGCCGAGGTACGCCTCGATGTCGTCCGTCTTCACTTCGTACGTCTTCGTCTCCTCGTCGCCGCTCGCGACTTTGCGCGCGATCTTGCGCAGCACCGTCGCGAGGTTGCGCTCGAGATTGCGCACGCCTGCTTCGGCGGTGTAATCGCGAATGATGAGCAGGATCGCGTCTTCGTCGATCTTCACCTGATCGGCGGTGAGGCCGTGATTCTCGAGGAGCTCGGGGATCAGATGCTTCACCGCGATCGCGAGCTTTTCGTTTTCCGTGTAGCCGGAGAGGCGAATGACTTCCATGCGATCGCGCAGCGGACTCGGAATCATGTCGAGCACGTTCGCGGTGCAGATGAAGAGCGTGTGCGAGAGATCGAACGGGATCTCGAGATAGCGATCGACGAACGCGTGGTTCTGTTTCGGATCGAGCACTTCGAGGAGCGCCGACGACGGATCGCCGCGGAAGTCTTTTCCGATCTTGTCGATCTCGTCGATCATGATCAGCGGGTTGTTCACGCCGATCTGCATGTAGCTGCTGATCAGTTTCCCCGGCATCGCGCCGATGTAGGTCTTACGATGTCCGCGAATCTCCGATTCATCGGTGACGCCGCCGACGGCCATGCGCACGAACTTCCGTCCGAGCGCGTCGGCGATCGCTGCGCCGAGGGAAGTCTTGCCGACGCCGGGAGGACCGGTGAAGCAGAGGATCGGTCCCTTGAGATCGCCCTTCAGTTTGAGCACGGCGAGAAACTCGAGGACGCGCTCCTTCACTTTGTCGAGTCCGTGATGCCGCGCGTCGAGAATCTCTTCCGCTTTCTGCAAGTCGAGTCGATCTTCGGTGTGCTGCGTCCACGGCACCTGCAGCACCGTGTCGAGATGTCCCTTCAGCACCGCGTAGTCCGATGATGACTGCGAGAGCTGCCCCATGCGCGTCACTTCGCGGCGCAGCGTCGTCTTGTGATCCTCGATGATCGGCAGCGTCTCGATGCGATCGCGGTACGTGTCCGCCTCGCGCTCCGCGGCGTTCGTTTCTCCGAGCTCGTCCTGAATGATGCGCAGCTGCTCGCGCAGATAGTTCTCGCGATCGCGGCGATCGATCGAGGTCTGAATCTGACGCTGCAATTCGCGATCGACGGTCGCGCGTCCGAGGTCGCGATTGATCCAGTCGATGAGCAGCTCGATGCGCTCGATCGGATTCACCGTCTCGAGCAGCAACTGTTTTTCTTCGAGCGGGAAGTTGACGAAGGACGAGAGCAGATCGGCGAAGGTGTCGGGACCTTCGCTGACGTTCATGCGCAGGATGTTCAGCAGCTCGTTCGAATACTTGGAGTCGCTCTCGACGAGCTTCTCGAAGAGCGTCATCGCCTTGTTCATCAGCGAGTCCGTCTTCACGCCCTTCGGAATCGGGCGCGGCGCGACCTCCCGCAGTTGCGCCTCGAAGTACGGCTCGTTCTGCAGCATCTGCACGAGCTCGACGCGCTGGCGGCCCTGCAGGAAGAGTTGATAGCGATCGGACGAGAGCGGCAGGCGCTGCACGATCGCCGCGAGCACGCCGATCTGCGAGAGATCCTCGGCGCGCGGATTCTCCTTGTCGCCGGTCTTCTGACAGAACGCGGCGATCAGGTTCTGATCGTCGGGGAGACTCTTGAGCAGGCGCACGTTGCGGTCGATGCCGACCTGCAGCGAGAGCACGCCGCCGGGAAAGAGCACCGACGAGACGAGGGGGATGATCGGCAGCCGGCTCGGAACGTCGAGGTCCATCCAGTCCTGGGAGTTGTTGGGCAACTGCGGTTTCCCGCGATTCGATTGGGCCATTGCTTAGCCGGCGCCGTCCGCGCGCGCCGCAATTGTAGTCGCTTCACACAACAAGAAATCGCGTGAAGCGAATTGCGCGCCGCGATCGCGCTCAAAGCGAGGTGAACAAGTGCTGCTACACTGCGAGCGCGACGGCACGTTCCTGGCAGCAGAAGCCGTCGGACAACGATCGAATGTCGAGTGCGAGCGAGCCTTTTCTATCAGACCCGGCGCTGAAGCGGGCGGATCTGCATTGCCACAGCCGCTTCTCGATCTTCAAGTACTTCAAGCGCGCGAACACGCGCGACTGCTACAACGCACCCGAGGACGTGTATCGGATCGCGAAAGAGCGCGGCATGTCGTTCGTCACGCTCACCGATCACGACTCCATCGACGGCGCGCTGTATCTCCTCAATAAGTGGCCGGACATGAAGGACTTCTTCATCGGAGAAGAAGTCGAGACCTATTTCCCGGAGACGAGCCAGCGCATCCACATCGGCGTGTGGGGACTGAACGAGGCGCAGCATCGCGAGATCCAGCGGCTGCGGCCGGACATCCGCGAGCTGATTCCGTACATGAAATCGGAGCGGCTGCTGTTCGGCATCAACCATCTCTTTCAGAACTATCGGATGAAGAACGTGCCGGCGCGCTACATCGCCGAGCTGCTGGACATGTTCAAGGTCTTCGAAGTGCTGAACGGCGCGATGGCGTCGTATCACAACAAGATGGTGCAGCAGCTCGTGCAGCACGTGAAGGAAACGCACGGCCAGCACATCTCGATGGTCGGCGGCTCCGACGCGCACACGTTGAAACACGTCGCGAAGGTGCACACCGTCGCGAAGGGCGAGACGCCGCAGGAGTTCCTCGACAACGTGCGCGAGGGAAACTGCTTTGCCTGGGGCAGCGAGATGCGCTTCCGCGAACTGATCGCGGACATTTATCTATTGACCCTCGCCTACCAAAGCGAAATGGGCGCCGACCTCCGCAACCGCGAATACACGCGAATGGACAAAACGATCCAACTCGCTGGAAGACTCGCGTCCATCCCCGCGACGATCTCCGGCATCCCCGCGGCGATCACGTCGCTGAATTACCTCAAGCAGATCGTGGTGACGAAGGGATTGTCGTTCCGCTTCTCGAAGCTGGTGGAGGAGATCCGGCCGGGATTTGCGACGGGCGAACAGCAGTAACCCGCGTCAGATCTTCTCTTTCACGAAACTCTCGATCGAGCCCAACCGCGATCGCAGCCGCGACTTCGGCGTCGGATGCTTTGCTGCCGCCGTCTCCGGCGCCGGCGGCGCCGACACGGATGTACCGCCGAGGAGTCTCATGTAGTTCACGGCGGGATGCTGATATCCCGCCTCGGAATACCAATTGGTGCTGCCGGAAGGGACTCCCGTCAACGGAATGAAGCCGGTCGCCGGCTGGGCATAGCTGACGTGAGTCGCTTTCATGATGTCCGTGAATCCGACGACGGCGGCATAGATCAGGTCCGGCACTTTGATGCCGGACGCCGCATAGACGTCATCGTCGTCTTTGATGCTCGCCCAGCAATTCGGCACGATATCCAGCGAATTGACGTAGCGCATCGAGTAGCCGAAGCTCGAATCGAAGTAGCTCGCGAACGCGGCATTGCCGGCACTCGGCCCGGCGAACGTGGCGGGCACGACGTGCAGGTTGGGACACTGACTCGCGAGCACGTTCTGAAGCCACGGCGCGATGACCGAGGAGAGACAGCCGCCGAGACTGTGGCCGGTGACGACGAGGACCGGATTGTCGTTCGCCGGAGCAGAGAGATAGCTGCCGAGAAACTGCACGAGCGTTTGGCCGCCGATGGCGCAGCTCTCGATGGCTTTCAATCCGTCGACCGTGCCGCCGGCGATTCGGGCGGGATTGTCCGGCGCCCAAGGGAGCGGAACCTGATGCGCGATGTCAAAGTCCTCCCAGATATTTTCGACGCTGCCCCACGCGTCATTCACATCGGTGTCCGTGCCGCGCGTGACGACGGCGGCGAACGTCGGCGGCAGTCCGGCGGCCATGGTGTACGCCGCAACGAACACGAGGTTCGCGTTGTCGTGGTTCTCCGCCGGTCCCCAGACACACTGCCACGAGCCGGTTGCATCGAGCGGCCGCAGCGCAGCGACCCCCGCCGCAATTTCCGCAAAATCGAAGTACGAGACTTCGCAGAGCTGCAGATAGGCGATGGCAAACGGATCGGGAGTGGTGGTGGAAGGCTGGGTCATTGCCAGCTTTTGTTGATCGTTCGCCATGAGCGTCTTCTCCCTATGGACGGATTGAGTGAACCATTTCGATTATACAATCGCGCTTTAGCACCTCCGGGACGACAATTCCGCTCTCGCGATCGCGCTGGGAATTGTGCTATTCCTCGAAGAGGATCCCTTCTAGAGCTTCGTATTTCTCGCGGACTCGTCAGAGGTACAGCCAAGTGAATCGAGAAGCTGGAACGCGGCCCAATACGCGGGATGACGGAATTCCAAAACGTCACTCCGCAGGGCCCCGATTTGCGCGGCCCGAAGTGCGTCCGCGGGTGCAGCACCGTTCACGAGCCGGTCATGAAGCATTGCCATGAGAGGACCGATCTCGTTGTCGTCAACATCCCAGAGTGTACCCACGACAGACGGTACTCCCGCTACGAGAAACGCGCGTGCGACACTCGGAACGCCTTCAACGCCCGCAGTGTGACCTCGAAGCGTGCTGCAAGATGCAAGCACGACCACGCGCATGTGCCGGAACGATAACTGGGCTATCTTCTGGACGGTCAGAAGACCGCCTCCACCATCTTCAGGTGCAAACAGCAACGCCGAGTGCCACGGTTCACTGGGCCGAGTCACCGCGTGACCGGCGAAGTGGACAACATCATAGGCGTCGGCGATCGAGATGAATTGGGATACCGTCGCGTGCAAACCGGTCACGACGATCTGCCGGCTGTACATGCGCGCGATGCGATTCACCTCTTGTTCCGAAGCCGGGAGCAACGACAGATTCTCGAATGGCCCGCCTGCGAGCAGCGGGTTTGCAAAAAGAGCCGCGCCGGAAGGAGACCGTGTCGTGGGACACGGTCCTGAGCGATGCACGCCGGCATAAACCGACGCACTTGGAGTGGTGAGCAGAACGTAATCTTCGATGAGATACCGACCAGTACTTCCATTCATCAAGGCTGCAAAGGGTAATTGCTGCAATTTTGCGTCGGGTACCACGATGAGCGAGCGCGATCGCGAAAGCTGCTTCTGGAGAGGCTTCAACAACCACTCGTACAACGTTCGAGAAGATGCATCGACGATCGCTCTGTCGCGGTGCTCGGTCAGAGCATCGATGAAGGACTGAACTTCGCGTTCCAGGACTTCGCGACGGATCGGCACTCGCGTCAGGATCGCGTATGCATGGTCGATGGTAACGATGGCAATCGCATCCTCCAGAATCTGGTATTCGACGAGGAGCGAGCCGGCCGGCAAAGACTCTCTGAGCGCGTCGATGGAGATCGGACGCGAAAGCGATCCCTTGCCCTCTTTCGCAAAGATTTCCTCGAGGATGGCACGGGCACGTCCGCGCTCGACGTATCCGAAGACACCGGCAGCGTCGTGGCGGGCCAGCGCCAGCGACACGGCGTCGGTAAACAACTCGCCGGCGTCGTCGAAGATGCCTGCGCGAAGATCGGCGTCCGGAGTATGGACTCTCTGCTGCTCAAGGCGCTCCATGCCGCGTTCGAAATCCCGTTGAGCATCGTCTAGTCGGCCAAGATCTCGACTGACGCGGCCCCGCTGCAGATAGAGCTCGGGTAATAAGAGAGCGCGCTTGGCACCCTCCTGAAACTCGATGGCCGCGGAAAGAGAGGAGAGTGCTCGGCGCGGATCCTGGCGTCGAATCAGCGAGCCGGAAACGGCATCGGTATCGGCGATGAGCTTCCGACGAATCGCCGGATCAGATACTTTCAAGGCTTCCTTGTGCGCCTCGGCGAGCGCGCTCCGCCACTCCCTGGTGTGACCGAGGTGATATTCCGAGGCAGCGAGGCGCAGGAACATGTCGCAGTCGTCGCGCGGGATGGAACCGCTGAAGGTCGTCCGTTCGGTACCGATGAGCACCCGCGCCAATTCCCATTCACCGTGTCGCAACGCCGAACGAGACAACCCGCCGACGGTGATGCGCATGCGTCTGGAGTCGCCCGACCGAGCGAGCAGCGTCAGCGCGTGCGTGCCGCGACTCAATGCAAGATAGCGTTGTCCCAGGAAGTCATAGGACTGGCTGATGAGTGCCTCGACGGTCCCGGCGAAACCGAACTCGCCGAGACGGTTGAACATCGATAGCGAATCACCCGCGGCAGTAAGCGCTTCGCTCCAACTCCCGTCTGCTGCGTCACAAAGCGCAACGTGATACAGAGCAAACGCGACAAGTGCGTCATGATGCGATCGAGCCGCGCGCTCCGCTGTGATCAAAGCTATCAGACGCCTCCGTGCTTCCGGTGCCCGGTTTTCGTCGATCAGCGCGATGGCGGTGTAGCACTCGCTCATCGCCGCCATTGGATTGTCCACGGAGGCGAAGAGCTGCGTTGCCGCCTCATAAGCTGGAAGTGCTTGTCCGGCATTCTGATCGCGACTGGCGTACCTTCCGCTTCGATAGCGCAGAAACGCCCTCGCATGGACGTGCAACCGATTCGCATCGGGCGCGGCGGCAGCGTAGTCGATGGATCGCAAAACATCGGTCAAGAACTGTTCACCGCTGCGAAGACGTAACGCTTCGGCAATGACGGCGATGCGAGACAACATGGCCGACGCGGCGCCAAGATTTCCGGCTTCGACGAAATCCGCCCAGGCGGAGAGGTAGATACTCTCTGCATAAGTTCGCGCCTGTTGCGGATAGGTGCGGGTAAGCCGGGCCAGTTCTTCGTCGGATAGCTTCTCGAAGTGTGCAGTCGCCTTTTGCCAGGCGGTACTGTCGTCAGTCGTTTTATCGAGCGTCGCTGCATGTGCGCGCGCAAGGGCCGCCCACGACGAGGACGAGTCGCGGAGAAGATAATGCCGCCACGCTGCCGACGCTGCTCGTCGCAGTCCGAGAAGCTCCAACGCGCGGGCGCGGAGAAAAAGCGGCGACGAGGCATCTGTGTCGAGTACTCGGGCATGATCGGCGGCGGCGAGCGCAGCGAGGAGATGCTCGCGTGCACTCAGCGCAGTACCGACCATCACTTCCGCGACAGCGAGATTTGTCCACACCGAAGCATCGCGTCGATTCTGTGGAATCGACTCGAAACGTCTGACCGCGTCTTCAGGCCGGCCGGTGATCAGATTCGCTACACCGAACGCATGCGCCGAACGGATCGCGTCATCGGAATCAATGTTTGCCAGTTTCTCAGCCGCCTCCAACAGAGTCCGTGGAGCGGGCAGAATTCCGACTGTTGCGGACGCGAACCGGTCGCCATCGCACGCCAACGGAACACCCAGTGAGTGGTTCGCATTCGCGAGGAGAATCGCTTGCTTGAAGGCAACGTTCAGCCGCCAATGACGGATCGGCCGGCGCAGCATGAGCGCTGCGCCGGCGGTACAACACGCGATTACGACCATCCACGCCGCCAAACGCGACGGCCGGCGCTTTCCCGACAGGCTCATTCTTTGTCGAAGAGCTTAGCAGGCCAGATTGCGCGACTCACGGCCAGCCGGTGACGGGACAGGAATTGACAGGATCGGCGTCGATCCTCGGGAGCGGCGGGTCGCTACCGACCGTTCCCTCCCTTGCGAGGTTGTAATAGAGGTGGAAGTGATGTTCGACATCGTCACCGGACCCGGTCGTAAAAATATCTGCAAGAGGCTGATTCCCGATTGTGATGAGATTTTGGTCGGAGCCGAGTTGGACCTGTACATCCCGCACATCGCGTTTCTTGAACGTCAGGATCACGTCGTCGGAATCGATCTGTAGCAGCAGGAACACATCTTCGGGGGTCTGCAGACTTGATGTAATCGTACCGCTCCGTCGCTTATAAACAGTGATGAATTCATACAGCGAACCAGAATAGAGAGAGCCTCCTGTGATGTCGAAGAAAGCCGAAAACATGGCGTCATCAGGATATTCCCCAAAGCATTCATCCACCGGCAGAGGGTCGAGACCAGGGTGAACTGTCGTCATTTTCGGTACATGCTCTTCGAAAGAATTCTGAATCTCGACGTCGCTCGTCACGACGTTCTCGATCTTGATGACGTGATGTGAAAGGTCATAACGAGCGTAATCGATTTGTCCGGCTCCGGGGGGATGTTGGTATTTGACGCCTAGTTCGGAACGACTCGTCGGATACATACCGGCAATCGGGAATTCGACATAAGGAATATGCCTCTTGATTTCCGGAACGTCGGGAAGATTGTCGAATGGCAGAATGAGCCGCCTTGCGACATTAGGCAGTTTGTCTTCTGGTGGTTGGGCAAAGCAGGCAGTGCCGGCAATACGGACGGTGAGAGTGCGCATGAGTGTTTTCCTTTCTTTATGTAAGAAACGGGTGCGGACGCCGCGGTACGTTGCCGAGGAGTGTGGCGCGCTGGTCCGAAGCCAAAGGGTTGATTGCTTTCAGCAGCAGCAAGTATGTTCGCTTGAAGTTTTGCCGCAGTGCAGGAATAGCGCGGCTACTAAAAAGCAGATGGGGAGGAAACCCGCTCACAACCGGCAATTGCTGAGCGAATCTGCCCTCTTCGCAGGCGGCGACGACGAGCAGATCGACGGTCGCCACTTCAATGCCTTTATCCCACAGCGAACTGAAGCGATGTATCGTCAGAATGGTCGAGAGTTCGGTGTCGTCAATGAGCGCTTCGAAAAGAGGTTGAGCGTCGATGTCAGCATCCGGTGGACCGACGTCGAAATCCGCCGCCACAGTGTCGGGATCAAACCCACCAGCAAAGCAACATTCGAGGATAATTGTGATTAAGGCATCCGGTGGCGGCTTTACTCTCTTTACTACCGCAGATACCTCGGAATCGGTAAGCGCCGCCGCGATTCGATTGCCGTTTGGGGAATGAAACATCAGCAAGGCCTCGTCCGCCATTCGTCCACCGATTGGAACAACGGTACCGTGGCCACAGAACACAAACACGAGCTGGTCGCCTGTCATCGCACCACTTAAAAGCCAGTTTTCGAGATCATCCAGGATTACCGCCTTTGTCGCCGAGGAGTCCGGCCTCATCCTGATGTCAGTGAAGCCGTACTTCGTTCTCAAAAGATCCGCCCAGTTGTTCGCTTCGGCAACAGCTGCTTTCAGGGGGCGCGTTGGGGGCTCATACTTGTCGATACCGACGACTAGAGCCTTCTTGGTCATGACGTCCTCCTTCCTATTCGAACGAGATCGGGGCGCGTTCAGATCTCGTTCTGGTCGGAAGACGGACGTGCTCAGGGATTTCTCAAGAAATCTTCGTTACCGCGGCAGGAGATAGCGGCGCATGCGAGCTTCGGCGCTCCAAGGAGACGCCGGATCGAGCATCAGATACCGTTCATATGCCTGAGCAGCTTCGGTATTGCGGCCGAGGGATTGCAAAGCGACGGCACGATTGAACTGTGCGGCGGGAAGCAAGGGATCGAGAGCGACAGCGCGCTCCGCGGCTTGCACTGCAGCCCGGACTTGCGCCCGATCTCCTTTCTCCGCGGCCGCGAGATGCGCGGCGGACAGATCGCTCCAGTATCCCGCCTGCTGCGGGGCCAACGCGACTGCCTTCTGGAGCGTCACAACGGCGGCGATGTTTTTCCGCAACACGAGCGCTGCAATTCCCCGAGCATGCCACGCGCTGGCGTTTTCTCCCTCGAGACCGGTCAGATGCTCTGCTCGCAGCCGTAACGCCGTGTCGTCGGAAGCGGCATCGGATCGAGGTGCCCGGTATGGAGAGTACGCAAATCCGTCCAAGCGGCCCTGCATCGAACGACTCGGCGCAGCTGCGGCGGCAACCCGCAGATCGTGGAGCGGATCGCGCGACTTCGCGATGAACCATGACCCCACCAAAAGACACACGAACCCGATGGCAGCTGCGACCGCAGCGCCCCATAACCGCCGGCGGGCCGGCTCCTCGGTCTCTTCCTCACCGCCGGCGTCGTCGTTGTTCGCAAGATACCGGCTCACCTCTCCAATGACGAAGACACAATGCGGACAAGCGGAGGCGTGCCGCTGCACTGCAGCGCGGGTCGGGGCGTCGACTTTTCCTTCGAGATATGCGCCCAGAATCTCCGCCGGCGGGCAGACGCGAGGATCGAGCCCGACCATCATTCTGCCTCGTCCTCTCCTGTATTCTCGCCCTTTTCATGATGAGACGGACCTGCCGGCGGAGTTCCCGAATCGAAGCCGAAATCGAAGCCGACGCCGCCGCTGCCGATGATCTCCTCTACATCATCCGCATCGACACCGCGCCGGCGAAGACGCAATCGAAGATCTCTCAATAGCCGCTGAAGATGCCTGTAGAGGGGTTTCTGGTCGACCGCCAACACTCGAGAGATTTCCGCAATGCTCATACCTGTCTCGAATCGAAGACGAATGAGGAGCCGATCGTCATCGCTGTAGGACCGCATGGCTTCCCGTACGATCATGGCAATCGTCCCGGCCAATTCCAAGTGTGTCTTCTCGAATGATGCTCCGTTCACCGCGGTCGTGTCTGCGACATCGCACGCCGTCTCCAGGTCGACTGTGCGCGGCCTCGACGAACGCCTGGGTAAACGTGCGAAGATCTCATCAATGCTCTTCTCCGTGAGCTGGGGCCACCTGCACCGGAGGATCGGCAGCGCTTCGGCCATCGTCATCCCGTCGCGAACGAGCATCGACTCCACGGCGATCGCCTGTTCGCCCAGACGTTTTGCCTCGGCCGAAGCATGCCACCTGCCCCAAAGGTGCACACGGTAGTCGAGCAACAGCCGTTGCACCACGATTGAAATGTATGCCGCGAAGGTGCATCGCTGTTCGAATTTTCGCAACGTTGCGTAGTCGTTCTCGATCAGCTTCAGCTTGACGAACGAGCCGAAATCCTCCGCGTCCTCACCTGCGAGGAACGCTCTGCGACAGGTAAATGCGATCACACGTTCGATCACGTCCAACTGAGCGAGGAAGAACGCTTCCCCGTCACAAGACGTGTTTCCGCTGTCACGAAGTCCGCTTTCGTCCGGCACCAATTGAGGAGTGACGTTGAGAAGGCGACCCCTACCTCACCCGGCAATCCAGCCGAGCGAAGAGAGGGCAACAAAGTCAACCTGCGTTAACGTAGTCCCATGCGTGCCCTGATCGTCGAAGACGACGAGCGCCTGCGGCAGATCGTGCGGCGGACGCTGACGCGGTTGAATCTCGCCTGCGATGAGGCGGATTCGATCGAGGCCGCGGACGAGTTGCTGTCGCTGCATCCTTACGATGTGCTCGTGCTCGATCGTCGATTGCCGGACGGTGACGGCGTGCAGCTTTGCCGTGACGCGCGTGCGCGGGGATTCGCGAACGGCATCGTGATGCTGACGGCACTCGATGATCCGCGCTCGACGATTGAAGGGCTCGGCGACGGCGCGGACGATTACGTCGGCAAGCCGTTCGACGTCGACGTGCTCGCGGCGCGCGTGATGGCGCTGTTGCGGCGCAACGAGCGGCGCCCGCAGCAGCTCCTCGTCGCCGGCACGCTGCAGCTCGATCCGTTCAAGCGGACTGCGACGAAGAGCGGCGTGCCGATCGCGCTCACCGCGCGCGAGTTTCGTCTGCTGGAGACGCTGCTGCGCGCGCCCGATGCGGTCGTGTCGCGCGAGGACTTGATGGAGCAGGCTTGGGGCGAGCGCGAGGAGCCGATGAGCAATACGATCGACGTATTGATGGCGCGCCTGCGACGCAAGATCGACCCGGAGGTGATCGAGACCGTGCGAGGGCTCGGCTATCGCATGCGGAGCAAGGCGTGATTCGCTTTCGCAAAGCGGGCGCGCGCATCGCCGCGACGGGTGCGGTCGTGACGTTCGTCGTGCTCGCGCTTTCCGCGGTCGCCGCGCGCACGATCTTGCGCACGATTCTCATCGGCGATCTCGACGACGAGGTGGAAACGCTGTCTGTCGCCATCGGCTCGGATCTCGAGCTGCGCGGCGTCGCGGAGCTGTCGCACGAAGCGCTGCGCGCGGGGATGGAGTCGAACACGTTCGTCTATCGACTCGAGCATCACGCGGCCGTGCTGTTCAACGATCGCGGCATCATCGGGGCCACGGGCGATCTCGCGCGGCACGCGCGCCTCCCCGACCTCCGCGCGTTCGCGCGTCACGACGAGCGGCCGTTCACCGCGCGCGAGCCGTTCACGGGGCAGCGCCGCATCTGCCGCTTCCGCGTCGCGCATCTCGCGCAGAATGCGACCGGCACCACGCTGGTCATTTTCCGCTCGATCGAAACGATGTCGCACACGCTCGACGTCGTCGACGGCGTGCTGGCGATTCTCGTGATCGCAGGCTTTCTCGCGTCGGCGCTCGTGCTCACGATCGCGATGCGCCGCGCGCTGCATCCGGTCGAGGAGATCACGTCATTCACGGAGCGCATCACCGCGCGCGATCTCTCGCAACACGTCACCGTTCCCGCGGCCGGCGACGAGTTTCAGCGCCTCGCGGCGGTGATCAATGCGCTGCTGGAGCGGCTGCAGCTTTCATTCGAAGCGCAGCGGCGGCTCGTTTCCGACGTTGCGCACGAGCTGAAGACGCCGGCGGCAGTCATCGCCGCAGAAGCGCAGGAGCTCGCGCGCGGCCATCTTGCGGCCGACGAGGCGCGCGAAGCGCAGGAGACGATCGCCCGCGCCGCATCGGGACTGGCGCGGGAAGTCGATGACCTGCTCGAGCTTGCGCGCGGTGACGCCGCGGCCGTCCGGCATCACGAGGAATTCGACGTCGACGACGCCGTCGATGACGCCGTGACTTCCGCCTCCGCACTGGCTCGCGAGCGCGGCATCGCCATCGATCGCGAGGAGCGCAGCGGCTGCCGCATGATCGGCGAGCGCGCGGGCATCACCCGCGCGATCGCCAATCTCGTCGTCAACGCGGTCCGCTATTCGCCGGGCGGAAGCCGGGTCCGCGTGGCCAGCCGAAACCTGGAGAAGGCTTGCGAGATCAGCGTGGCCGATCGCGGACCCGGCATCCCCGCGGCGGAGCGCGCGCGGATCTTCGAGCGATTCGTCCGGCTGGCGGACGCCCGGCGCAGGCATCCCGAAGGCTCCGGCCTCGGACTGGCGATCGTCGATCAGGTCGTGCGCGCTCATGCGGGAACGGTCGAGGTCCTGGATGCGGAGGAAGGCGGAGCGCTGTTCCGCGTCCGCCTTCCGGCCGCGGTTACTTCTTCTTCGCCGCCGCGATCATGACCGACGTCGCGACGTTCTTGCCGTCGTGGACCATGTACTTCACGGTGACGGTCTCGCCGTCCTTCAGCGTGCCGCCGGTGACCTTCGTGGCATCGTTCCACTGCACCATGGTGGACTTCTTCCCTGCGTTCACGTCGAACGTCTTGGCGCCTTCGTCGAGCTTGGCAACGGTGCCGTGAACGCTCTTGCCATGCGACTTCGCAGCCGCCGGGGCTTTGGTCGTGGCCGCGAATACGGACGAGACGATGAGGAGAACCGCGAGCGAGAGAATGATGATTCTTGAAGACTTCATGTTGTCTTCCTCCTTAATGGTCGCGCATTCTGGAGAAGCGCGGATGAACGAAACATGAACGGGCCGGGCGCGTGCCTGTGGAGCGGCGGCCGCTCTCGGCCGCCGGATTTCTCGCGAGGGGTCGGCGGCCGAAGCGGCCGCCGCTCCACAGATACATTCATTACCTCGCACGTAATCGATTCCGATTCATGCGTCGCGTACAGTGCCGCGCGTGAGCGAACGCGCGCTGGCGAATCTCTGCTTCGCCGCGATGGGCATCATCTGGGGAACGACGTTTCTCGCGATCCGCGTCGCGATCGAGACGATTCCGACGCTCTATCTCACCGGTCTCCGTTTCACGATCGCCGGTACGATCCTCCTCGGGATCGCGCTCGCGCGCGGAAATCCGCTGCCGCGCCGCGCGTCGCAGTGGGGACACGAGGCGCTCACCGGCATTCTGCTCTTCACGTTCGCGACGGCATCCGTCGCATTCGCGGAACATCACATCACCAGCGGACTCGCGGCGCTGCTCGCGGCGATGCTGCCGCTGTGGATGGCGCTGCTCGAGCGCTTTCTCATTCGCAGTGAGCCTTTGACGTCGATGCGCATCGCGGGACTGGTCGCCGGCTTCTGCGGCGTCATCGCCGTCGTCGCGCCGGCGATCGCCAAGCCGTCGACCGGCACGGGCCTCCTCATCGGCACGCTGGCGATGCAGTTCTACACGATCGCCTGGAACCTCGGCACGCTCCGCGCGAAGTACCAGCCGTCCGGCGTCGCACCGGCGATTGCACCGGCAATGCAGATGCTCACCGGAGGCGTGATCACGCTGATCGCCGCGGTCATCACGGAACCGTTGCCGCACATCACCGCGCGGAGCGCGATCGCACTCGCCTACCTCACACTCTTCGGCTCCATCATCGCGTTCAGCGCGTACACCTATGCACTGCGCGTCATCCCGCCCGGCCGGCTCACTCTGTTTGCTTACATCCAGCCGGCCGTCGCCGCGATCGCCGGCGCGCTCGTGCTGCACGAGCGCATCACGATCCCGATGGTCACCGGCATGCTGTTCATCCTCGGCGGCGTCACGCTTGCGCGCGTGGCGCGCGCTCGGAAGCAATCGTGAGAAGAAATCCGTCCGGATCGCGCACGCGGAACATCCGCGCGCCCCACGGCATGTCGGCGGGCTCGGTCGAGAGAGTGCCGCCGGCGTCGACGATCCCCTTCGCGATGTCGTCGATCTTCTGATCCGTCGTGATCATCATCGAGAATCCCTCGCCTTTCGCGCGATCCCAGCCCTTTGCGCCGTTGTCCTGGTTGATGAGCAACCGCGCATTGCCGGCTTGCAGCGAGACGGCGACCAGCTTTCCTTCGCGCTCATGCTTCTCGTTGACCGTGAAGCCGATGACGTCGTGATACCAGTGAAGGCTCTGTTCGAGATCCTTGACGGTGAGAGATACGGAAAGCGCATTGCCTTGCAGCGTCATGACGGCATCTTAATCGCGTTACAGGTGCCCAAGCAGCGCCGGCTCCATCACGATCTCCTCTCCACCGCGCTGCGCAACTCGGCGAACAACTCCACGAGCTCCGTCGGCCGGTAGTTCGCATTGAGGCCGCTCGGATTCGGCAGCACCCAGATTTTCGTCGCATCGATTGTTTCGCCCTGCAATCCGAGCTTCGCACGCGGACGATCGAACGCAGTGCGATATGCGCCAATGCCGACGATCGCGAGATAGCGCGGACGAAACTTCATCACCTTGCGCGTGAGCATGCGCGCGCCTTCCACGAGCTCGTCGCGCGTCAGCTCGTCCGCGGCAGTCGTCGCACGCGCCACGATGTTGGTGATGCCGTATCCGAGTGCGATCAGCTGGCGCTGCTCGGACGGCGCGAACAATCGAGGCGTGAATCCCGCGCGATGCAGCACCGGCCAGAAGCGATTTCCCGGACGACCGAAATGATGTCCGACCGCAGCCGTATACAAGCCGGGATTGATGCCCCAGAAGAGGACGTCGAGATCGGGCGCGATCACGTCCCGAATCGTTTTTCCCGCGGCGGCCGCGAGATCTTCGCGCGTCGGCTTCTTCAGAAGTTCAGCGCCAGCCCGCCGATGTACTTCTTCGACGTTCCCTCGGGGGTGAGCGTGTCGATGAGGTACGGCGAGTTGTCGGCGCGCGCGAGCTCGAGGCCAAGGAGCAGCTTGATGTCGATCGGGAGGTAGAGCGACTGCGCCATGCGCACGTTGATGCGCTCGGTGTGGTAGCTCTCCACGCCGTTTTCGCGCGGCTGCTCGATCTCGCGATACGAGACCGCGAGCGTGGTGCGCGTCGGATTGAACGTCGACTGCAGATCGCCGACGACGTACGTCTTTTCGCGATTGCGCTGTGTCGGATCGTTCCGCGTCGCCGTGCCCGCGGTCGTGGAGACATCGACCGCGAAACGGTTGCCGAATTCGTGGCGATAGGCGACGCGCAGATCGCGGCGGATGTCGCCGGTCTCGACGTAGAGGCCGTCCCAGAACTGATCGTACGCATCCGAGAAGACGACGCGCAGCGGCGCATCGATGGCCGTGATCGTCGCAATCGCGGTCAGGCGGTTGCCATCGTCCTTGCCGGACACGATGCCGAACGTGTACGTATATTTCGGCAGCACGCGCGCATCCTCGGACAAGAACACGAGAGACGGCAGATTGAGCGCCGCCGGATCGCGGTCGAGCACTTTCAGCATCGCCGAGCCGATGATCGACGTCTTCTCGGTCAGCTTCCACTCCGCGCCGGTGCGCGGTGCGAATTCCTGTCCGTCGACACCGATGCGGCTCGACAGCCCGTAGTGCACCAACAGCGCGGGCACGAGCGTGTACGTTCCGTTCGCGGTGATGTCGGCGGTGCGCAGGATCTGCGCGGCGCTCGGGACCGTTTCCTGGGTGACGCGCACCGCGACGCCGAGGTCGCTCTTGCGCGTCTGCATCAACGGAATGTCGCCGGAGACTTCGATCAGATTCGATCCGACCGGAGTGTCGCGGAAGAGATTTTCCTGCTCGAAGTAGCGGACCTGCACGCGCGAGTCGCCGTGCCGCCACTCGAAGTTGTGCGCGCTGATGTCCGCTTCGCGCGCGCCGTCGGGACCGTCGTTGTATCTCCACGAGCTGCGCGTCGACGCGACGCGATAGGCGTTCCTCGGGGACGAGCGCACTTCGACCGACATGTCGCTCGACTCGGCGATCGGCGTTCCGAATCGCACTTCGTCGTTCGGATCTTCGAAGCGCTGCATGTTGCCGCGGATGCCGACCTGCAGCGTCTCGTTGAGACGTCCCTGCACGCCGACCGAGGTCTGCGCGAACGCGGGGTTCGCGGTTTGATTGCTCACGCCGGTGAGCGAGAACAACTCGCCGCGGATGCGCGGGATCTCGTAGGACGACGTCTGCACCGGCTGCATGACCTGGTCGATCTCGCGCAGCACGTCGGCCGGCAGCGAGCCGCGCAGCTCCCAGATTTCCTGGTTCGCGTTTTTCTTTCCCTTGTCCGCTTCGAGCTTCAGCGCAACGCGGTGCTTCGGGCTGGTCGGAATGATCGTCGCGATCGCCGGGATGAAGCCCTGCTTGACAGCGATGATCTTGTAGATGCCGGCGCGCAGCGCCGGCATCGAGAAGCTGCCGTCGGATGCGGAGTACGTTTGTGTGGAGACGAAGTCCTGAAGGTTGAGGGCGATGATGAGGGCGTTGCCGACCGGATGCGCGGCGTTGGTGACGGTGCCGAGGACTTGCAGGACCGCAGGCAGTGGTGCCGCGGGCTGGGCAGGCGCGGCGATGGTAACGGATATGAGACCCGCAAGGGCGGCTGCTAGGGCAGTAGCTCGAAACCGACGCATAAGCCTCCTCCGCTGGATTCCATGCAACTCGGGCCTACAAAAAACGCACCCCGCCCTCCTCCCGCTGGATTTGCTGTCCGGAATCGTACACCTGTTCGGGTACGGACGGTTCAGCCGTAACTGAACGGTGTCAGGCTATTGCACGGGAGGCTCAGACGCGAACGCGATGGACGCGCAACAAATTCGTCTTCGCGCGCTGATAAATCGGCGAGCCCATCAGGATGACGAGGCGATCGCCGGGACGCACGATGTCTTTCGCGAGCAGGAACTCGTCGACGCGATCGACGATCTGTTCGTGATAGTCGCCCGTCTGCAAAAGCACGAACGACTGCACGCCCCACAGCAGGTTCATCCGTCGCGCGACCCAGCTCGACGGCGTGAGCGCGATGATCGGAACCTTCGGACGGAACTTCGACATGAGGCGCGCGGCGAAGCCGGTTTGCGTGAAGACGACGATGTATTTCGCGTCGAGCTGTTCGGCCGCGTAGTTTGCCGCGCCGGCGAGCGCGTCGGTGAATTCGTCGGCCTCGGAGATTTTGCGGAAGGGCTCGCGTTCCCAGTCGTACGTTCCGCGCAGTCGATTCGCCTCGGCGGCGAAGACGATGCGCGCCATCATCTGCACGGCTTCGATCGGATGCTTGCCTGACGCCGTTTCTGCCGACAGCATCACCGCATCCGATCCGTCGAAGATCGCGTTCGCGACGTCGGACGCTTCCGCGCGCGTCGGCCGCGAGCTCACCGTCATCGACTCGAGCATCTGCGTCGCGGTGATGGCAAACCTCCCCCACCGGCTCGCGCGCACGAGCACTTGCTTCTGGATGATCGGCACGGCTTCGGGCGGCAGCTCCACGCCGAGGTCGCCGCGCGCGACCATCACGCCGTCGCTGACCTCGAGGATGTCGTCGAGGTTGTCGATCGCCTGTGGCTTCTCCAGCTTCGCGATCACGTGCATCTCGTCGCCGCCGTGCGCGTGCAGGAGCGCGCGCAGATCGAGGATGTCGCTGCGGCGGCGAATGAACGATGCGGCGATGTAGTCGAGTCCCTGCTCGACCGCGAACTTCACGTCGACTTTGTCTTTGTCGGTGATCGCGGGGATCGACAGCTCCGAGTCGGGAAAGTTCATCCCCTTTTTCGATGAGATCGGTCCGCCATGCAGCACCCGGGTCGTGACGTGTGTCGAATCGACGGCGGTGACGATCAGCTCGACGAGACCGTCGTTGATGAGGATGCGCTGGCCGATGCGCACTTCCTGGGGCAGCGGCGTGAACGACGTCGAGACCTCGCGCTGATTGCCGAGGATCGGCTCGGTGCCGATGACGAACGCCTGTCCGTTTTCGAGGTTGATCACGCCGTCGACGTCGTCGATGCGCAATTTCGGTCCCTGAATGTCGCCGACGATCGGAATGTAGCGGCCGAGCTCCGTCGCGACTTCGCGGATCGTGCGCACCAGCCGCGCGTGCTCTTCATGCTTGCCGTGCGAGAAGTTGAGGCGAAAGGCATCGACGCCGGTCGTGAGCAGGCGCTCGATCATTTCCTCGCTGCTGCTCGCCGGCCCGAGGGTCGCGAGAATCTTGGTGCGGCGCATCGGCGCGGAAGTCTATGCGATGGTCATCGGTGTGGGGCAGGCTTTCCAGCCTGCCACCCGGGCGCAGGCTGAAAAGCCTGCGCCACACCGGTTGCTCGAACGTTTTCGCAGGGTGAGTGGCTCGATCATTCACGGCTTCGCATTTCGCGAAACAGTTCCTCTGCAGAGATGCGCTCACCGCGTTGTCCCTGAGCGATCGATTCCAGCAGTACGGCTTCCAGCTCCGCGTCGACTTCGAATGTTTCCTCCGAGTCTCGAGCCAGAACCGTGACTTCGGTTCCTTCCGGTAGCTCCGCTTCCAACTCGACTCGGCCATCGACGACTCTGCCGGATGTGATTTGCATATCGCCATTCTACCTACGCGACAATCACTCGAATGCCTTCGCGCAGTCCGTCCCCGGGGGCAGCGTCCCCTTGAACACGGTTGGTTCCGGCTTCGCGGGATTGATGCCGGTGTAGGTCGTGACGACTTTGGTGAAGTCGACCCACGTCGCGAATTCGGCGAGTTGGGTGTGCGCGTCTTTCGCACTCGGAGGGGCATCGCCGGACAGCGAGTACAGCCGCAGGCGATCGATGACGAAGGTCAAGCCGTCGCAGAACATTGGAACGCCGCGGTCGGGGATGGCGAGGAATGCGTCGATCGCTTCTTTGTGCTGGCCGAGGCGCGCGAGGTGTTCGCCGCGGATCGCGGCGCCGTCGGGAATCCACGGCATCCAATCCATCAGGTGCTTCGACCAGTTGTGCAGTCGATCGAGCTCGCCGCTGCGCAGCAGCGAGTACGCGGCAGCGATCGCAGCGATCGGGTCGTCGAGCTTCTGCTCGAGCATGCGCTCGGCGCTGACGGCTTCTTCGCGCGCGGCGCGATTTTGCTGATAGCCGAGGAGCAGCGTGGCGTCGGCGTTTTCGAGGTGGATGTCGATCCAGAAGCGATCGGCTTCGCGGCGCATCGTGAGGATACATCCGTGATGTCGCGACACCGGCAGCGCGATGTTGACCGGCGCGCGCGACGGCTGCACGCACTGCACCCAGCGCGTTTCCGCGGCGGGCGCGATCACGTACTCGACGATGTCATTCGACTTTTGCGTCGACGCGATCGGCAGCGCGATTTCTTTGAGCGTCTTGCGCAGCGGATTGCCGGCGAAGCAGCGCAGCACACCTGCCGGCTGCGGTGCGATCCAGACGTCGTTCGGCATCGGCGACGACAACGCGAATTCGTTCGGATCGGGCTTGCGAATGTAGGAGCGGCGGCGAACGCGTTTCGCCACGACTGGATTCGGCGCGCGCTGCTGCGCGACGTACGCCGGCACTTCCGCGGCTTCGACCGGCGGCGTCTGCTCGTCCTCGCCGCGCAAGTCGACCGAACAATTCGGAACATCAGCGCGCGCTTCGAAGACGCGTACGATCTCCTGTCCGGCCGGCAATCGGGCGGTCACGACGTACGTGCCGGGATCGAGCGACGCGCCTTCCGACGACATCATCGTCTTCACGAGCTTCAGCTCCGGCGTGTGGATCAGCACCGGCACGCTCGCGTTCTCGAAGCGCTTGCTGCCGAACGGACCGCGGAACGTGAGCCAGGTCATCCGCCCACCTTCACCTTCATCTGGAATCGCGGGAGCCGCGGCTTCACGATCGTCCCGCCTTTGAACGGCTTCAGCGTCGCGTCGGCCGGCTGCACGTCGTACGTGTAGAAGCCGCCTTTCACATTGAAGCCGAGCGGATTCGGCGTGACCTTGTCGATTTGATACGCGGGCGGCGCGCCCGGTGCCGTCACGCTGAAGCTGCACAGCTTCGCCGCGGTGTCGGGATCGATGCGCACTTCGCAGTCGACCGGCGGCGACTCGTCAAAGTACGCGATGACGATGTCGCTGCCGACGGTGATCGGCAGGCATTGCTGCTCGCCGGAGTGTTGCAGGTTCACAGCGTCCACCGCCGACTGAATCGATGCCTTGAGCGACGCCGTTGTGACGCGCCATCGCGCATCGTCATCCTCGGACGGCACGGCAGCGACGCGATCGAGGCAGTCCGTCAGCGCAGCGCTGAACAGTGTCTGCCCGCCGCGTACAGCGAACGCGCTCGATCCGGGAATCGCGGCATAGAAGATGAGCTGCGAGCGATCGTCGCGGCTGTTCTTGTCGATGTTCCAGAGGTCGCCGGTGTTCATCCAGTCGCGCTTCTGGAATTCCTTGTCCGGCATGCGGCAGGCGTCGAGGAAGTAGAGCTGCCGGTTGGCGATTTTTTTTGCGAGGTCGCTCGGCGGCGCCATGCCCGCGATGATCTGCGCGACTTCTGCCGTATTAACGAGCGATCCGCCGGCGTCGGGATCGCCAAAGTCGTCGAGCAGCAGCACCGAGTCGTTCTGCCGCCGCTGCACGCCGTGACCCGCGAAATACAGAACGGTCATCGCGTCCGCATCGTTCGCGAACGAGCGCCACTCCTTCAGATTCGTGACGAAGTTCTTGCGCGAGCAACGCTCCGCCTTCGCGAGCTCCGCTTCTTTCGCGAGCTCGTCGGCCGACGGCGACAACAACAGATGCACCGTCGCGAGCGGCAGCGGCAGTCGCTTCGCTGCATCGGCGGCGAGCAGCCACTTGTAGAAGAGATACGCGCTCATCGCGGTCGACGTGAGCTGTTTGAGGTCGAACATCGGATCGGCGGGCTGCGCAGCAGGATCGCCGTCTTTCAGATGGCGATAGAAACTGACGCCGCCGATCAGCGCGTGAATGCCGGGCGCGCCGCCGAGGTCATTGCGTCGATCGAGGATCAACGTCATGGGCGACCTTCCATGGAGCGCGTTCTTCGAGCGACGGAATGCGCAGCCCCGCTTCCGCCGCCGACGGATCGTGAACGATGAACTCCATCAGCGCGCGCTGCAGCCGGCGGATGTTCTCCGCCGGCCGCAGTTTTTCGAATTCGTCGAGCGCTGCCTCCGCCCCGCCCACGCGCGCCGCGCGCATCAGCTTCTCCGTCAGATCGGACGAAGAGTCGCGATACTCCGAGAAGAGAGAAGCTTCCTCCTCCTCGGGAGTCTCGCGCAGCGCGTCCTCGACGCGTTTCTGCAGGTCGGACATCGAGCGCCATTATGTCCACTGAATCTTGATGTCGCGCGCGGCCATGTTCTTCTGCGCCAGAATCGTCTTCGCGATCGCGGCCGGCCAGTGGCGATCGAAGGGATAGCCCATCGGCCGCTTGTCCGGATACGGAACGTTCTTCTTGCCGCAGAAGCTCATCGAGCCGCACTTTCCTTCGACTTCGACTTTGTCGATGCTCCAGTCGGTCGCAACAACCAGCAAACGGAAGTCTTTCCCCGCGCGTGTACCGCGCGGAAGCAACAGCGTGTACGGCCATCCGCAGTCGCAGTAGTTCGGATCGGCGCCCGGCTCACGCGGCGGAACCGGATCGCCGGGACGCGTCGCCGGCTTCTTCGCGACGACCGACAGCTTGCTCGAGCGCGCGACGACGTTGCGTCCCGCCTTCAGTTTCTGCTGGAACTTGTCGAGCTCGATCCACTGTCTGCGCTGGTCCGCCCACTCGACGGGAACGAGGAAGATGCGCAGCGTGACGGTGAGCTCGGCGTTCGTGTCGTTGTTGACGCGGATGAAATAGAAGTAGTCCTCGTGATCGAGGTACTGCACGGTCGAGCCTCCGATCGTGCGCTGCTTCATCGTCGTCTTGAGCGTCTTCGTCGCGATCGCGCTATCAGCGGCGACCGTGTCCCACTTCGCGCCGCCGAAGCTCGTGTCGGCGAACTGCTGCGGATCGCCCGTCACCTTGCTGGCCTGCACGACCGCGATGTCGGGACTCGCGCCGTCACCCGCCGTTCCGCTGACCGCGTCGCGGATCGTGACCTTCGGCGCGTCGGCGAAATTCTGCGGGTCCTGTTTCTCCTGCCACTGGTAATTGATCTCGTCGATCTGCCGGTGCCAGCGATAGAAGATCGGATCGCGGATCGCCACGCGAGGATCGCGCATCACGCCGCCGAACTGGTCCTGGCTGTTGGGGTCGGGGATGAACGCGATGAGCACGTGTCCCATGTTGTGCGCGTTGCCGTAGCGACTGTCGTTCACGGATCCGATGTTCGCCTCGATCGAGTCGCCGAGGAGATCGGCGTTCGCCGCGACGGTCGTGCCGTTCGGCTTTTTCAGCGTCGCGTTTTTCTTTCCCGAGTCGCCGAAGAGATTCGACAGCCACGTCGGCAGTTCGGGAACGGGCGCACCCGAGTCGGCGAAGTCCGCGTTCGGCTCGCGATTGTCGTAGCCGCGCAAGAGCGGCTTGTATCCCTCGGGGATCGGATCGTTGAAGTTGTCGAGTCGCGCCGTCGGCGCGGAGAGCCCGGCGCACAAACGCTCGCAGTCGTAGCGCGCGAGCATCTGCTCGTGCATGTACATGAACAACTCGCCCTGCCGGTCCTTCAGCGTGCGCTGGCTCGGGTTCGCCGGATTCGGAACGCCCGCCCACGGATAGACGACGTGCCATCGCTCGTGATGCGCGTTCGTCTGCGCGTCCTCGCGATACCAGTCGAGCGCGGCCTCACTGCCGCTCGCGCCGAGGGCTTCGAGCGCGGCCGGAGCGGCGGGCGTCGGGGAGGAAGGTTTCACTGATTCAGGAATGCGCTCTTCGAGCGACGGGATCGGCAGCTTCTGTCCCTCGGGGTGATGCGTGATGAAGATCATCAGCGCCCACTGCGCGAGCTCGGTGCTCGTCGTGTCGGCGAGCATTTCCGCGTGCTGCAGCACGGCGTCGAGGCCATCCTTGTTCGCGATCTCCATCAGGTTCGCCGCTTCTTGCACCGCAAGCTCCTGGTGCGCGGGAACGAAGAGCGAGAACGGCGCGTTCGGCGCGAAATCTTTTTGCGGACCGAGCGCTTCGAGCGCCTTCGGCGCGATCGCCGCGGCGGTGTCGATCGCGCGGAGATCGGGTGCGCGTTTGAGGAGACTCACTGCGCGTTCATTGGTGTCCGGACCTTCAGGCATGACTGCTCCTTTCGCAACGTCGATGGCGGATGACTCGCATCGCGGTGATGACGAGCATCAACGCGACGCCGATCCAGGTGAGCAACGGAATGGACGCGAGGCGTCCGACGGCGATGATCGCGCCCGCGCCGATTGCAAGCGCGCGCGGCTTCAGGGTGAACGCGACGACGATGACGAACGCGATCGCAAGCGCGTCGAGCAGCGGAGCGGAAGGCAGCGCGATCCCCGCTGCCGCGAGCAGCGGCAGAAGACAGAGCGGACACTTCGGGATCGCCAGCACGGCGAGCGGTCCCGCGAGCGCCGCTCCACGCGTGACGACCGTGGAGGCCTTCATGCTCAGTTGTATTTAGGAGTGACCGGGGACGGAAAATCCCTACCGGAAAGTGGAGGACAGACAATCCTGTCTGTCCTTTTGACGATCATTCGCGGAGAGGCGGGACAGGCAGGATTGCCTGTCCTCCACTAGTGCTTCGTCAACATTGAAACACTGTGTCATTCCGAGCCGCGAAGACGGCGAGGAATCCCCCGCGAAACGACGCTGCTCGCTCCCGCAAGCGGGGGATCCTTCGCTGTCTTCGCAGCTCAGGATGACACTCAGTTTTTCAATGTTGAAGCGGCACTAGCTTGCCGCGAGCGCGGGCTGCAGCGAGCGACCGAGGACCTGCGCGATCGCGTCGACTTCGCGAATCAGCTGCGCGAACGCCTCCGGCAACAGTGCCTGCGGTCCGTCGGACAGCGCTTCTTCCGGCTTGTGATGGACTTCGATGATGAGTCCATCCGCGCCGCAGGCGATCGCCGCGCGCGACATCGGCAGGACTTTGTTGCGCTTGCCGGTCCCGTGACTCGGGTCGACGAGGATCGGCAGATGGCTGGTGCGTTTGATCGCCGGGACGATCGAGAGGTCGAGCGTGTTGCGCGTGTGATCGGCAAACGTGCGCACGCCGCGCTCGCACAACATCACCTCATAGTTGCCCTCGGCCATGATGTACTCGGCCGACAGCAGGAGCTCTTCGAGCGTCGCGGCCATGCCGCGCTTCAGCAGCACCGGCTTGCGCGCGCGTCCCGCGCTCTTGAGCAGCGAGAAGTTCTGCATGTTGCGTGCGCCGATCTGAATGCAGTCCGCATACTTTTCGACGAGTTGGAGCGACTCGTGATCGATCGCCTCCGTGACGACCGGCAGATCGAACTCCTCACGCACGCGCGCAAGAATCTCCAGCGCTTCTTCGCCGAGTCCCTGAAACGAATACGGCGACGTGCGCGGCTTGTACGCGCCGCCGCGCATCAACTGTCCGCCCGCTTCCTTGATGCGCTCGGCCACGATGCGCGTCTGATCGAGCGACTCCACCGCGCACGGACCGCCGATCACCACGATGCCGTTTCCGCCGACGTCGACGCCGCCGACCGTCACGATCGTGTCGTCCGGCTTCGCCTCGCGACTCACCAGCTTGTAGGCGTGCGAGACCGGGATGACTTCTTTGACGCCGGGAAAGTTCTCGATGATCGTCGGATCGGCTTTGCCGCCGTGTCCGGTGACGCCGATGGCCGTGCGGAACGCGCCCGGGATCGGGTGCGCGCGAAAGCCCATTCGCTCGATGTGGCGAACGACTGCTTCGATCTGCTCCGGCCGCGCCGCGGCCTCCATCACGACCAGCATCTGGGAACTCCTGGAACTATCTGATGCCCGCACGGCGTTTGCGCGGGTCGGTTAGTATAACCAAAGGCGAAGCTCAGCTTCGCCGTGCTCATAGACGAGCGGCGGTACACCGCTGCTTGTCTATAACCAGTGATTCGACTGCTGATTCCGGAGACCTCAGCCATGAAGAAAGCACTCGCCCTGTTCGCGTTCGTGACGCTCTTCGCCGCAAACGCATTCGCCACGTACGTCGTCGTGATGAAAGACGGCACGCACTACAACGCGAAACAGAAGTGGACGATCGTCAACGGCAAGGCGCTGATCCTCCTGGAGAACGGACAGTCGCTGCAGGTCGATCCGAATTTCATCGACGTGCCGAAGTCCGAGCAGTTGACGAAACTCGGCATCACCAGCGGCGGCATCGTCGACCTCAACACGAACCTTCCCCCGACCACGAGCACCGCACCGCGGCAGCCCTCCCTCGGCGGAATCAAACTCCGCACGCCGCAACAGCAGAAAGCCGCGCAGCAACAGCAGGCTTCCACCCCCTCGCCCACCGCGAGCAGCTCCGGCGGCGTCTCGGCCGCCGTCATCGACAAATTCGAGCGCGCCTACGACAACATGAGCATCTTCGAGCGCAAGATCACCTCGACCGGCGCGCACAGCATCCGCGCGGAGTTGACCGTCGACACCGAAGACCGCGTCTTCAACGCCATCTCCGCAACGGCGCTGCTCATGGTCCGCATCGAAGACGCACGCATCGACAGCGTCGAGCTGTTCATGAAGACCGGCGTGGGCGGCTCCGCGGGACGCTTCCAGATGTCGCGCGGCGACGCCGAGGCGCTCGTGAACCGCACGATCTCGCAGTCGGATTACTTTGTGCGGAACGTGATTTATTGATCTTCAGTTTATCCCGCGCGCAGACGCGGGATCTCCGGGTACACCGCGCAAAACATTCCGACAAGCGAGAACGCAGCACCGCGCTCGCTCGATTCGCGTCGATCGTGCTGCTCATCGCGGTGGATCCGGAGATCCCGCGTCTGCGCGCGGGATAAACTGACAGGCGAGCATCCGAGCACCGAACACGGTGCTCGCTCGATCCGCGTCGATCGTGCTGCTCATCGCGGTACAACCGGAGATCCCGCGTCTGCGCGCGGGATAAACTGAACCACCTCCGCCCCCACCCCCTGCCCGAACACCATCACGTAGCGGAAGCTGTGCGCCTCGGTGGTCGTGACGGTGCGCTCGCCGGGCGCGAAGACGAGCGGGCGGAGGTTGTACTCGATCAGGCCCAGCTCGTCGGGGATGTTGGCGAAGCGGAGGCGCAGGACGCGGCTGACGCCGTGGTCGCTGTTGCGCGTGACGCGGACGCGGCCGCTGGTGAAGCCGAAGTCGAAGACGGTTGCGCGCGCGCGGTCGGTGATGGCGACGGCGACGCCTTCCCGCGTGCGAATCGTGGGGACGAGCGCGAGTCTCGGGAATGACTGGCGCGGCTCGATCAGCTTCGACGGCAGCGGCTCGAGGGTTCGCGGCACGAGCGTGAGGTAGTTCCACCGTCCGATCGGTGGCGCGCCGATGATCATCGGCGACTGTGCGTGTAACTCCGGCACGTCGCGCAGGAGCAAGTCCGGACTCCACCGCCTGTAGATGGACCAGTCGCGATCGCTCACGACCCAGTTTTGAATTTCGGGCGCGATGTCGATCGAGACCAGCAGTCCGCCGACGCCCTGCGGCGCGCGCACGGCGACGACGACGCGATTGCGTCCCGTCTGCACGAGACTGGAGATGTCGTAGAGATCGAGGTCAGGCTGATCGCCCACCCGCCGCCCCGCGATCTCGCGTCCGTTGACGAACAACTGATATTCGGGATCCGCGGCGATCTTGAGGCGGGTGTAGTAGCGCTTCGCCGGCAACGTGAAGTCGCGCGCGGCGAAGAACGCGACCGGCTCGCCGGAACTGAGCGGGTGCTCCGCGAAGATCCACTGCGCCACACCGGTCGTCGCGAGAAATTTCTGCGAGTAGACGTGATTGAGCTTCGCGAACGCGGCGGTGAAGACGACGATGAACGCGAGTACGATCGTCAGCCGCCGCATCAAATCGCGGTCGGATGCGCTGATCCGCACCCTCCTCATCGGGCAACTCGGCACGTTGGTCGATTGCCCGCGCCCTTCTCCCCGCAAGCCGAGGAGAGCGGGCATCCTGCCCGCCTCCCGGGCGCGGGCGGGACGCCCGCTCTCCTCGGCGCGTGGAGAAGGTGCCCGAAGGGTGTCGCGTTAGAATTCGAGACCGACATGCGGGCGGTGATTGTAATTCCGGCGCGTTACGCGTCGACGCGTTTCCCCGGCAAACCGCTCGCGCTCATCGCCGGCGTCTCGCTCATCCAGCGCGTGTACGACCGCGCGGCGCAGTCGCAGCGCGCGGACGCGGTGTACGTCGCCACCGACGACGATCGCATCTTCGAGCACGTCGCCGCGTTCGGCGGAAAGGTCGTGAAGCCGGACGGCGACTTCGCGAGCGGAACCGATCGTTGCGCGGCGGCGCTGCCGCTCATCGAGTCGATCGAGAAGCAGCCGTTCGACATCATCCTCAGCGTGCAGGGCGATGAGCCGCTGATCGACATGACCTCGGTCGACGCTCTGATCGATCGCCTTTCGAATTCGATCTCCGGAATGGGAACGCTGGCCTGTCCCTTCGAAACCGATGACGAATTCCAGGCGCGCGACGTCGTGAAAGTCATCGTCGACTCGGTCGGCAACGCGATTTACTTCTCGCGCGCGCCGATCGCAACGAAAGAAACCGCGCTGCACCACATCGGCGTTTACGCCTATCGCCGTTCCGTGCTCGAGCGCTTCGTTGCTCTCCCGCCCTCCTCGCTGGAACGCGCCGAATCGTTAGAACAGTTGCGGGCAGTGCAACACGGCTTTAAAATTGCCGTGCTACAAACAACCAAGCCGCACCTGGGCGTCGATCGCCCCGAGGATGTGGCGCGCGTCGAGGAAGAACTTGCGAGACTGCATGCGTGATTGCGAGGGACGGGCGTGAGCCGATGGCTCACACTGAATGAAACACACTCGACGTACCTAAACTCTCTCCCCCTGAAAAACAACCCCAAGGCAGAAGGCAGAAGGCAGAAGGCAGAGCTGAGAACGGCTCGTTTGGCACGAGCGTTTCTTACTTCTGCCTTCTGCCTTCTGCCTTCTGCCTTCATCGATTGAACGGAGGCGCGAAACTATGAGCACCAAATACATCTTCATCACCGGCGGCGTCGTATCCGGCCTCGGCAAGGGCATCGCGGCGGCATCGATCGGTGCGCTGCTCGAGGCGCGCGGCTTCCGCATCACCATCCAGAAGTTCGATCCCTACATCAACGTCGATCCCGGAACGATGTCGCCGTTCCAGCATGGCGAGGTGTTCGTCACCGATGACGGCGCCGAGACGGATCTCGACCTCGGCCATTACGAACGCTTTACCTCGATGCGCGCGTCGCGCAAGAACAACTACACGACCGGACGCATCTATCTCAAGGTGATCGAGAAGGAGCGCCGCGGCGATTACCTCGGCAAGACCGTGCAGGTGATTCCGCACATCACCGACGAGATCAAGAAGTGCATCCGCGACGTCTCCGAAGGCGTCGACGTCGTGATCGTCGAGATCGGCGGAACGGTCGGCGACATCGAGTCGCTCCCCTTCCTCGAAGCCATCCGCCAGTTCCGCCTCGAAGCGGGACGCGGCAACGCGCTCAACGTCCACGTCACGCTCATCCCCTACATCAAAGCGAGCGACGAGCTGAAGACCAAGCCGACGCAGCACTCTGTCCAGACGCTGCGCCAGATCGGCATTCAGCCCGACATCCTCCTCTGCCGCTCCGAGCGCACGATCCCCGACGAGATGAAGAAGAAGATCGGCCTCTTCTGCAACGTCGAAGAGGAATCCGTCATCCCCGCGTACGACGTCGACTACATCTACCAGGTGCCGCTCGCGTTCTCGCGCGAAGGCCTCGCGGAGATCCTCCTGGACAAACTCCATCTCCCGCACGAGGAGATCGGCTCGCTGACGAAGTGGGAAGAGATCGTGCGCAAGATGCGCCATCCGGAAGACGAGGTGCGCATCGGCTTCGTTGGTAAATATGTTGACTTCGGCGACTCCTACAAGTCGCTGAACGAGGCGCTCACGCACGGCGGCATCGCCAACGGCGTGAAGGTACGCATCGTCTACATCGACTCGGAGTCGCTCGAGGAAGAGGGCTATCACGGCGATCTCGGCAACGTCGACGGAATCCTGGTCGGTCCCGGCTTCGGCTCGCGCGGAGTCGAAGGAAAACTGCGCGCCATCCGCTTCGCGCGCGAGAAGCGCATCCCCTTCTTCGGCATCTGCCTCGGCATGCAGTGCGCGACGATCGAGTTCGCGCGCAACGTCTGCGGCATGGTCGGCGCGAACTCGACCGAGTTCGACGACGAAGCGCCGTACAAAGTCATCTTCAAGCTGCGCGATCTCATCGGCGTCGACGCCCTCGGCGGCACGATGCGCCTCGGCAAATACCCGTGCGACATGAAAGACGGATCGCTCGTGCGCGACGCGTACGGCGTCGACTCGATCGAAGAACGCCACCGCCACCGCTACGAAGTAAACCCCGAATACGTGAAGCGCCTCGAAGAGCGCGGCTTCCACGTCACCGGCATCTCCCCCGACGGAAAATTTGTCGAGATCATCGAGCTCCAGGGACACCCCTGGTTCGTCGGCTGCCAGTTCCACCCCGAATACCGCTCGCGTCCGACCGCGCCGCACCCGCTGTTCCGCGCGTTCATCGCGGCAGCGCGCGGGTACAAGAATGCGAACAAGACGACGATGGTGCAGGCGCAGCCAACGAACGAAGTCGAGGTGTAAGAAGTCGCCGTCATGCCGGAGCGCCTCACCGGAATCATCGAGCGCATCCGGCATTACAGCGCCGTGACGGGGTTTTGCGTCGCGGAGTTGCGCGACGGACACGGCGCGCTCGTCACGCTGGTCGCTGTGTCTCCACCTCTCGAGCCAGGCGATGAAGTCGAGGCAGAAGGCGCGCGCGTCGTCGATCCTCGCTACGGCCTGCAATTCAAAGCCGACCGCGTCGCGCCGCTGCTGCCGGTGACCGCGGAGGCGATGACGCGGTATCTCGCATCGCGACGCGTGCCGGGAATCGGGCCGGCGCTCGCGAAACGTCTCACGGCGAAGTTCGGGAAACAGCTCGTCGCCGTGCTCGACGACGCTCCCGAGAAACTGCTCGAGGTTCCCGGCATCGGACGCGCGAAGGTGGAGACGATCAGAAAGGGATGGAGCGAGAAGCGCGATGTGTGGCGGCTCGCGGCGCTGCTGGCGGAGCATGGCATCGGGACGGGACGCGCGGTGCGGATCCAACGAGTATTCGGCCCCGCCGCACTGACGATCGTCCGCCAGAACCCATACCAGCTCGCACAGGAGATCAGCGGCATCGGCTTTCGCATCGCCGACGGAATCGCCGGCTCGGTCGGCATCGCGCGCGATTCTCCGTATCGCATCCACGCCGGATTGCTGCACGTGCTTCGCGACGCGCGAAACTCCGGTCACTGCGGACTGCCGCGCGAAGAGCTGTTGTCGAAAACGGCAACGCTCCTCGAGTGCGAGACAGCGCTCGCGTCGGGCCTGCTCGACGAGCTGCTCCGCGAACGTGTCCTGATCGCGGATTCCGGCATCGTCTTCACACGCCGCCTGTACGAAGCCGAGACTCGCATTGCCAGGCGGCTCAAAGAGCTCGCTTTCGCCGATGCGCTCTTCGACGAGAGCGAGCTCGACGCGCTCATCGACGACGTCGAATCCGACTTCGTACTGCCGGACGAGAAGCGCGGCGCGGTCCGGCTCTCCCTGACGAATCCCGTCTGCGTCATCACCGGCGGACCGGGCGTCGGCAAAACCACGGTCGTAAACGCGATCCTGCAGATCGCGGCGAAGCGGGAGCTGGACGTCGCGCTCGCTGCACCGACCGGACGCGCCGCGAAGAGGCTCTCCCAGCAGACCGGTCATTCCGCGAAGACGCTGCACCGGCTGCTCGAGTGGAGTCCCGGCCACGAGGGATTCGCGCGCGGCAAGGACCGGCCGCTCGGCTGTGACCTGATCGTGGTCGACGAGGCATCGATGTGCGACGTGCCTCTGTTCGAAGCGCTGCTCGACGCGATAGAGCCGGGAACGTCATTGCTCATCGTCGGCGACGCCGACCAACTGCCGTCGATCGGACCGGGGCAGGTATTGCACGACATCATTGCGTCGGGTGCGATGCCGGTCGCGTCCCTGAAGACGGTCTACCGCCAGGGCAGCGGCAGCAGCATCATCGCCAACGCGCATCGCATCAACGCGGGAAACGATCCCGATTTATCGAATGAGGAAGGAAGTGATTTCTTTTTCTTCGGCGCCCGGAGCGCGGAAGAGGCGCGCGACCGCGTCGTGGACATCGTGGCGAACCGGCTTCCGAATCGCTTTGGCCTTCATCCGCTGCGCGACGTGCAGGTGCTGGCACCGATGCGTAAGGGCCCGGCCGGCGTCGATGAGTTGAATGCCGTCCTTCAGCGGACGCTCAATCCCGCGCGAGCCGTGCCCGGGCGGACGTTCGCGAGCGGCGACAAGCTCATGCAAACCGTCAACAACTACGACAAAGAAGTGTTCAACGGCGACGTTGGAATCGTGCGCGAGGTCAGCGCGGACGGCGACACCGTGATCATGGAATTCGACCGCGTGCTCGTCGAGTATTACGGCACCGACATCGATCAGCTCCAGCTCGCGTACGCGACGACCATCCACAAGGCACAGGGCAGCGAGTTTCCGGCGGTCGTGATCCCGCTGCTGACGTCGCACGCGATGATGCTCCAGCGCAGCCTGCTCTACACCGCCGTCACGCGCGCGTCGCGGTACGTCGTTCTCGTGGGCCAAAAAGAAGCGGTCCACCGCGCGGTGAAGAACGCAAAGGAACTACAGCGGTGGACGCGGCTGAAGGATTGCCTGACTGCCGGCGGAGACGTCCAATGATCCTTCGTACGCCCCACGCATCGGAAAACTAGAGTGGAGGACAGTTGCCGGCGTCCCGATGGAAGCGCTGGCGTTGCGCATCAGCGCAGCAAAGTGCCGCCGGAAGATGCCCGGAGAGGCGACGGGCGTGTGATGCGGGTCGCCTCGGCTCGTTTCCGGAGCATCTCCGGGAACCGCGGATCGCCGCGTAGCGCTTCCAGACCAACATCGATTGCGAGCCAGGAATACCACCATTCCCCTTCGCGGATTCCCTTCTCGATCAACGCAAACGCCTGATCGAAATCGCCGAGCTGGGCGCGCAGGCGCATGCGGAAGTACGTTAGAACGTAACGCGTGCCGGCCAGTTCGTCGGCGCGATCGGCGATTGCGCGCGCCTCGGCGATGCGGCCGGCACGCGCCAGAATGGCGCCTCGCCACAACTCGAAATTCGGATTCACGTCCGCCCGGATGCGATCGATCAAACTCATCGCTTCGTCGATGCGTCCCGCATGCATGGACGCCAAGGCAACGTACGCCCAGACATTGTCCGATTCAGGAAATTGGGCCTTCGCATTGTGGAGCAATTCGAGTGCGCGCTCCGATTGCCCCATGATGATGAGGTACGCGGCGTAGGCCGTCATGACTCGCGGCGAGAGCGGATCGAGCTGGCGCGCCTGCCGGTGCGCGGCCTCGGCCTCGACGAATCGCTTCGCATGCGTCAGGCGGGTCGACTGCTCGATGTACGCCGGTGCAAAACTCGGATTCAACTGCAGAACGCGCGCGACGCGCCGCTCGTACTCCTCATCGTCGCCCGTCAGCGCCGCGGCCACGGCGAGATTCCAGTGCGCTTCCGGAAGCGACTCGTCGAGCGACAACGCCTTTTCCGCGAGCGCAACGAGCGGCTGGATGCAGTCGCGTGTCGGAGCGAGTCCGAGCCGGGCCTCGCGTCCGTACAGGTGCGCGAGCGCGGCATAAGGCAGCGCGTATTCGGGGTCGATCTCGATGGCGCGATGAAAATACTCGATCCCTTTCGCCAGCCCGGCCGCCGTTTCTTTCGTCGCTTCGCGATGTCCGCGCAGATACTCGGCGTGCGCTTCAGGGTCGGGCGCGCGGCTCGCCGGCGGAACGACCTTGAGCCGTACTTCCTCGCAGAGATCGCGCGCAATCGCTTCTTCGAGCGCGATGAGATCGGTCAGATCGTGCCGGTACTTCTTTCCCCATAACGCAGTGCCGTCGGAAGCCTTGACCAGTTCCGCGTCCAACAACACCACTCCATTGATGGCGCGCACGCTGCCCACCAGCACGGCCTCGACGTTGAGCACTCGCGCCGCGTCCTGGGGATCAGCGGTGTTGCGAAAGCGCGACGCCGAGGAGCTTGCGATCACGCGCAGGCCCTCGATCCGGCCGAAGTCGCGCACGATGTCTTCCGGAATCCCGTCGCTGAGAAATTGCATCTCCTCGCTGCCGCTCTTGTTGTGGAACGGCAGCACGGCAATCGACGTGATCAAAGGCCTCCTGATTCCGCTCGAGCGAATGGGCGGAGTGCTGGCGCTTCGCAACGCCGCCGCGACTTCGCGCATCGACGCATAGCGATCGTCGCGATTCTTCGCGATGCAGCGGCGGACGATCACGTCGATCTCCGGCTCCGGCAACCGTGGCGGATCGTGATGAAGGATGCGGTGCAGCGTATCGATCGCCGTTACGCCGTCGAACGGATTCTCCTTGGCGATGACCTCGTACAGGATGCAGCCGAGGGCGAAAATGTCGACGCGGCCGTCGAGGTCGCGCAGCCCGCGCGCCTGTTCGGGCGCCATGTAGCCCGGCGTGCCGATACACAGCCCTTCCTCGGTGAGATTCGCAGCGCTGCGCTCGTCGCCGCGGAAACCGGCCGCGCGTTTCGCCAGCCCGAAGTCGACGACTTTCGCCCGCTTGTCCTCCGACACCACGATGTTCTCCGGCTTGAGATCGCGGTGCACGATTCCTGCGTCGTGCGCTTTCGCCAGACCGTCTGCAATGTCCGCGAGATATCGAAGCAACACCTCGCGCGAGTCGTGATTCAAGTGATGCCGCAGCGTCTCGCCCTGGATCAGCTCCATCGCAATGTACTGCAGGCAGCGATCGCCGACCGCCTCGGAGCCGATGTCGTAGATCGTGACGACGTGCGGATGATTCAGCCGCGACGCCGTCCGCGCCTCGCGTTTGAACCGTGCCAGCGATTCCGCGTCCTCGGAGATGTCGTCCGGAAGAATCTTGATCGCGACGTCGCGTCCGAGGCGCGTGTCGCGCGCCCGATAGACCTCGGCCATCCCGCCGCTGCCGAGCAAAGCGGTGACCTCGTACGGCCCCAGCCGTGTACCGCGTGACAATGTCATGAGAAGGACCCGCGCACATTGTACGCGGAGGCACCAAAATAGATGTAAGGAGAAATGCGACTTTTCGTAACATCCGCGCCACCGCGCGCGTCCTCGCCATGGTCGTGTCGACCGCGGTGCTGTTCGTCATCCTGCAAACCGGCGTCGTGCTGACGCGCGGGAGCATTCATCGGCGACAATCGAATTTGCCGGCACCGTCACCGCGAACGATCGGATAGAGCTGGCGCAGACGCCGTCCTGCGAAATGCGTCCTCGCGTAATTGGAGCATCGCGGCGAACCGCGAATCGGAGCGCAGACAATCCATCCCGGGATCGGAGGGCAGGAAAATGTAGAAGCAGTCTTCGTCGCGAAGCCCTTGTTCGATCAGCGCGAATGCAGCGTCGCGGTCGCCGAGCTCGCCGCGCAGTTGCGCGCGCCAGTACGTCAGCACGAACCGCGTCTTCGCCAGCTCATCCATGCGGTCGGCGATTTCCTGCGCCTCCGCGATGCGGCCCACGCGCGCCAGGACGATCGCCTTCCAGATCAAAATATGCGGACTCGTCTCCGCGGGCGCGCGCTCGATGGTCGCGATGGCCTCCTGCGGCCGGCCGATCTGCGAGTACACGAGTCCGAGATAGGCATACGTGTGCTCGTAGTCGGGAAACTGTTCGGCGGCATTGTGCAGAACGGTGAGGCATTCGTTCCACTGCCGCATCACGCCGAGTCGCCCGCCGTACGCCGTCATCACGCGCGGCGACAGCGGATCGAGCTCGCGCGCCTTCTGATACGCGGCTTCACCTTCGGCGTATCGCTGCGCGGATACCAGTGCGAGCGACCTCTCGGCGTACGCCTGCGCGAAATTCGGATTCAGATCCAGCACGCGCGCGATGCGGCGCTCGAATTCCGGCATGTCTCCCGCCAGCAATGCCGCGACGGCAAGGTCGAAATGCGCCTCCGGCAGAAACTCGTCGAGCGACGACGCCTTGTTCCCGAGCGCCGCCTGCTGCCGCCGGCAATCGCGCGTCGGTGCGATTCCGAGCAGCGCCATGCGTCCATAAATCTGGCCTAACGCGGCATACGGCAGCGCGTACTCGGGATCGAGCTCGATCGCCCGGTGATACTGCTCGATTCCCTTCTTGAGCGCCGGCGGCGTCTCCTTCGCGATCTCGCGTTTTCCGCGCAGGTAAACATCGTGCGCTTCCGGCAGCGGCGCGCGGTTGCGCTGCGGCGCGAGCTCGAGCCGTACCTCGTTGCAGAGATCGCGGGAGATCTCCTGCTGCAGCTCGATCACATCCGTCAGCTCGCGCGTGTACTTCTTTCCCCAAAGCGCGCTGCCGTCCGCGGCTTTGACGAGCTCCGCGTCGATCACCACCTTGTCCCCGATCATGCGCAGTCCGCCGACCAGCACCGCCTCGACTTGCAGCTCGCGCGCGGCCTGCCGCGGATCCGTCGTCTCGCGGAAGCGCGACACCGACGAGTTGGCGATGACGCGCAAGCCGGCGACGCGCCCGAGGTCGCGCACGATGTCTTCGGGAATTCCGTCGCTGAGAAAACGCATCTCCTCGCTCCCGCTGCGGTTGTGAAACGGCAGCACCGCGATCGAGGCGATCGCCGGCCTCCGCGCGCTGTGAATCCGCGGGAGCGAGTCCGTAGAGGACGGCGGCGCGGTCATCGCCTTCCGCAGCTCGGCGGCGACTTCGCGCATCGAGCTGTAGCGATGCGCGGCGTCCTTGGCGAGACAACGGCGCACGATCGGATCGAGAACCGGATCGGGCAAGGGCGATGGCTCGTGATGGAGAACGCGATGCATCGTATCGACCGGCGTGTCGCCGTCGAACGGGTTCTCTTTCACGATCGCCTCATACAGCATGCAGCCGAGGGCGAAGATGTCGGCGCGGCCATCGATGTCGCGTTGCCCGCGAACCTGCTCCGGCGCCATGTAGCCGAGCGTGCCGACGCAGAAGCCCTCGGCGGTGAGACGCTCGGCGCTTCGCTCGCTCGCGAAGCCCATCACATGTTTAGCGAGTCCGAAGTCGACGACTTTCGCGAAGTCATCGTCCGAGACCATGACATTTTCCGGCTTGAGATCGCGATGTACCACGCCGGCGTCATGCGCCTTGGCAAGACCGTCGGCGACGCCGGCGATGTAGCGCAGCAGGACTTCGCGCGACGCGTGCGCGAAATGGTGGCGCAGCGTCTCGCCGCGAATCAGTTCCATCGCGATGTAATGCAGCCGCTGAGCGCCGACATCGACTTCGCCGATGTCGTAGATGGTGACGAGATGCGGATGATTCAGCGCCGAAGCCGTCTGCGCTTCGCGCGTGAATCGCGAGAGAGACTCCTCGTCGGAGGACAACTCCTCCGGCAGGATCTTGATCGCGACTTCGCGGCCGAGGCGCACATCCCGTGCGCGATAAACCTCGGCCATTCCGCCGCTGCCGAGCAAGGCCGTGACCTCGTACGGCCCGAGCCGCGTTCCGTATTTGAGCGTCATGGGAAGGCCGGCGTTCATTGTAAGTGAACGCGCGAATGCTCAGCGGAGTTGACCGGCCGGCGCGACGAGGTCCGTTTCGTCAGACCAGTGCGAGCGCCGGCGGCCGGTACTTCTCCAGCAGCGCGTCGAAGCGCGGATCGGAGCGAAGGCGTTCGAGCGTCCGATCATGGCGGGCGAAGTTGCAGTACCACTCGCCGCTGCGCATTCCTTCCTCGAGCAACGCGAACGCGGCGTCGTCGTCGCCTAACTCGAGATGGAGGATGGCGCGGTGGTAGGTCAGCAGAAATTGCGTTCGAGCGATCTCGTCGACCTCATCGGCGATCGCTCGCGCTTCAGCAACCCGGCCCGCGCGGGCAAGGATGATTCCCTTCCAAACGAAAATATTCGGATTCGTCTCCAGCGCCGTGTGGTCGATCAATTCGATTGCTTCGCGGTGCCGTCCGAGAAATGAGTAGGAAAATGCGAGGTAGGCGCGAACATGCCCGGTCTCGGGAAACTGTTCCGCCGCGGTGCGCAGGATCGCGACGCAGCGGTCCCATTGTCCGATGAGGAACAGGCGGCCGGCGTACGCGGACATCACGCGCGAGGACAGCGGATCGAGCTCGCGCGCCTTTCTGTGCGCCGCTTCGGCTTCTTCGAATCGCATGGCGCCGACGAGCGCCACCGAACGGTCGACATACGCCTGCGCATGATTCGGATTGAGCTCCAACGTGCGGTCGAGCTCACGCGTGCACTGCGCCATGTCGCCCATCAGGAGCGCGGCGACGGCCAGATTGTGATGCGCTTCGGGCAATTGCTCGTCCAATGCGAGTGCTTTACGGGCCAGAGCGATCTGCTGCATCACGGAGTCGCGCGTCGGCGCGATGCCCAGCATCGCCTGTCGTCCGTACACCAGCGCGACCGCCGCATAAGGCAGCGCATACTCGGGATCGAGCTCCATCGCCTGATAGAAATACGCGACGCCTTTCTTGAGCGCCGGCGCCGTCTCTTTGGCGACCTCGCGCTTCCCGCGCAGATACGCTTCGTACGCCTCGGGGCGCGGATCACGCTCCGTCGGCGGGGAGAGCTCGAGTCGCAATTCGTCGCAGACGTCGCGCGCGATCGCTTCTTCGAGCGCGACGAGATCCGTCATCTGCCGCGTGTACTTCTTCCCCCACAACGCCGTGCCGTCCGACGCTTTTACGAGCTCCGCGTCCAGCACCGCCGTGCCGCCGATCGTTCGCACGCTGCCGACGAGCACGGCCTCGACGTGCAGCTCCTTCGCCGCCTGACGCGGATCGGTCGTGTCGCGGAAACGCGACGCCGACGAGCTGGCGATGACGCGCAGCGTCGGAATTCGCCCGAGGCTGCGCACGACGTCTTCCGGGATCCCGTCGCTGAGAAATTGCATCTCCTCGCTGCCGCTCCGGTTGTGGAACGGCAGCACGGCGATCGATGCAATCGGTGACTTTCTGAGTCCACCCGTGCGAATGGCCGGAGCGGCGATCGCGTTTCGCAGGTCCGTCGCGACTTCACGCATCGACGTGTAACGACCGGCGCGATCCTTGGCGATGCAGCGCCGCACGATCGCCTCGATCGCGACGTCCGCCAGCGGCGGCGGATCGTGATGGAGAATACGATGCAGCGTATCGATCGCCGTCTCGCCCTCGAATGGATTCTCCTTCGCGATCGCCTCGTACAGGATGCAGCCGAGGGCGAAGATGTCGACGCGGCCGTCGAGATCGCGCAGACCGAGTGCCTGTTCGGGCGCCATGTAGCCGGGCGTCCCGACGCAGAGTCCTTCTTCGGTGAGATTCACGGCGATGCGCTCGTCGCTGCGAAAACCGGCCGCGTGTTTCGCCAGGCCGAAGTCGACGACCTTGGCGTGATTGTCGTCCGACACCATGACGTTCTCCGGCTTGAGATCGCGATGAACGATCCCCGCGTCGTGCGCCTTTGCCAACGCGTCCGCGACGTCGGCGATGTAGCGCAGCAACACCTCGCGCGGCTCGTGCTGCAAGTGATACCGCAGCGTCTCGCCGCGGATCAGCTCCATCGCGATGTAATGCAGACGGCGATCGCCGATCTGTTCGGCGCCGATGTCGTAAATCGTGACGAGATGCGGATGGTTCAGCCGCGAGGCCGTCCGCGCCTCGCGCTGAAAGCGCGCCAGCGATTCCGGATCCGCGGAGATGTCGTCCGGCAGAATCTTGATCGCGACGTCGCGCCCGAGGCGCGTGTCGCGCGCGCGATACACGTCGGCCATGCCCCCGCTGCCGAGCAAAGCAGTGACTTCGTATGGCCCAAGCCGTGTCCCACGAGACAATGTCATGGGAAAAGCCCCATCCGTATTCTAAGCGTAGGGACAAACATGTACTTGAGGAGAAACATCCGCGCAGCCGCGCGCGTCTTCGCGATGACAGTCTCGACTGCCACGCTGTTCGTGGTTCTGCAAATCGGTGTCCTGCTGACGCGCGGAAGCATCCGCTGGCGGACGCGCGTGATCCGCTGGTGGTCGCGCGCGATGGCGCGCTGCCTCGGCATGCGCACCACGATCCGCGGCACGCCGCCGTCCGGCGCGTTCGTGCTCGTCTCGAATCACATCAGCTACCTCGACGTCGTGGTGATCTTGCAGTCCCTCGACGTTGTCTTCGTGGCGATGTCGGAGCTCGACCGCGTGCCGGTCATGCGCGCGATCGTCGGCAGCGGCGGCACGATCTTCATCGATCGCAAATCGCGCCGCGACCCGCTCCGCGTGGGCGACGAGATGGAGAACGTGCTGCGCGCGGGCCGCGGCGTCGCCCTCTTCCCCGAGTCGACGAGCAGCGACGGACATGACGTGCTGCCGTTCAAATCCGCGCTCCTCGAAGGCGCGGCGCGCAGCGGACGGCCGGTGCATTTCGCGGTGATCCGTTACGAGCAGGAAGGTGTCGCGTGGTGGGGCGACATTGACGTGAAATCGCAGCTCCTCGGATTGCTGCGGATGCCGCGCATCGACGCATCGATCGAGTTCGGCGGCACGGTCACGGCGAGCGATCGGAAAGAGCTGGCGCTGAAACTGTGGACGGAAGTTCGGTCGCGGGTGATCGGATAACATGCCCCTCGCATGGCGAAGCCAGTAGAACAATGGACCACCCGCACCATCGAGATCACCCCCGACATCCGTTTCGGCGGCGACAACCCTCCCCTTTTCATCGCCGGCCCGTGCGTGATCGAGTCGCGCGAGCATGTCCTGATGATGGCGCGCACGCTCGCGAAGATGCGCGATGAATTGAAGATCCAGCTCGTGTTCAAGTCGTCGTTCGACAAAGCGAATCGGACGTCGATCGAATCATTTCGAGGGCCGGGACTTGAGAAAGGGTTGGAGCTGCTGCGCGCGGTGAAGGAAGAGACGGGACTGCCGCTGCTCTCCGACATTCACGAGCCGTGGCAGGCCGCGCCCGCGGCGGAAGTGCTCGACGTGTTGCAGATTCCGGCGTTCCTCTGCCGGCAGACGGATCTCGTCGCGGCGGCCGCGCGCACGGGAAAAGCGGTCGGCGTGAAGAAGGGACAGTTCCTGTCGCCCGAGGAGGCGAAGAACATCCTCGACAAGGGGAAGGAAGTCGGAAACGAGAAGGTGTTCATCACCGAGCGCGGAAGCTCGTTCGGATATCAGAACCTCGTCGTCGACATGCGCGCGTTTCCGATCGTGCGCGAGTTCGGCGCGCCGGTCGTCTACGACATCACGCATTCCATGCAGAAGCCGGGCGGCGAAGGAAAGCAGACCGGCGGCACCCCGCAGTTCGCGCGTCCGCTCGCGCGCGCCGCTGCAGCCGCAGGCGCGGACGGTTTCTTCATGGAAGTGCACGACAACCCGCCCGCCGCCCTTTCCGATCGCACGACGCAACTGCGTCCCGACGCCGCGCGCGCGATCATCGAGGACATCCTTCGATTGCGAGCGGCGCTGCCACCGATCTAGTAGCCTACGGAGGAGAGCGGGCGTCCCGCCCGCCCCCGGGAGGCGGGCGGGACGCCCGCTCTCCTCGGTATCGAGTAGTGATCTAGCCGTGGAACGAAATCAGGCCAGCCGCACGGCTGAACGCGTAGCCGAGCGTCGAGCGGTCCATCAACTGCTCGACCATCCAGTTGTTTTTCGTGATCCGCTGGCGTTCGACGTGCTGCAGCCGGATGTCGCTGCTCGCATCCGCGCTGCGCCGCATGCATACGATCGCTCTCCCATTGCAACGCCGCTGCGGGCGTTCCTGGCCGTCAGGAGCCGGTTCGCGGAAGACACGCTGCGAACGGCGATCGACCACGGCGTCTCGCAGTACGTCCTCATCGGAGCGGGCTTTGACACGTTTGCGTATCGGAATCCGTATCCCGACACTCGCGTGATCGAGATCGATCACCCCGCGACGCAGGCGGAAAAGAAACGACGGCTGGCGGCGGCGGGCATCGCGCTGCCGAACCATGTCTCCCTGATCCCTGCCGATTTATCCGTTCGCTCGCTTGGTGAAGCACTCGCCTCGAGCGCCTTCGAGCCGCAGAAGGCCGCGGTATTCGCCTGGCTCGGCGTGATTCCGTATCTGGAACTTCCGGCAATCGAGACGACCTTGCGATACATCGCCGCGCTCCCAACCGGAACAGAGATCGTCTTCGACTACGGCATCCCTCGCAGTTCGCTGAACTTCATCGGCCGATTGGTCTTCGACCGCATGGCCAGCCGCGTCGCCGCCATCGGCGAGCCGTGGAAGACGTTCTTCACTCCTCGAGATCTGCATCGCTTGTTGAGCAACATCGGATTCAGTGCCGTGGAGGATCTGGGCGCGAATGAGATCAACGCCAGGTATTTCGCGGGCCGTTCGGATCGTCTGCGGGTTGGAGAGGCGGGACGAATTGCGAGAGCCGTTGTGTAGAACGGTGACGCTGGCGTGAATCCAGCGCCGATTCCCGCGAACGATTCGGCGGCCGAGGGCGGCCGCCGCTCCACTGGTTCCCGCTCCCGCGCCCGTGCCCGCTCCCGCGCCCGGCGGGCGGGCGCGTGATAACCGCCCCTCCACTTTGATCCTGATTGCTGCAATAATGTCTCTCCTTCCGTGAGGCCCCTTTCAGCCTCACCAACGAAAAGGAGGATCTATGCCCAAGGTAAAGGACCTCGGCGTCACCGTCGTCCCCAAAGAATTTGGGCCGATGGAGATCGGTCCGGGGGGCGGGTGTTACATGACCCATTGGTGTACGGACTGCACCACCGTGCCGTACAGCATCTGCGGCACGACTCCCGGCGCACAGTTCGGCGCGGCGCGCGCGGCCGGTCCCGGCTGCACCGACTGCACGACCCAGCAGTTCAGCATTTGCGGAACGTCACCGCAGCCGTGCACGGATTGCACGACGCAGCAGTTCAGTCTTTGCGGGACGTCCCCGGGACCGTGCACGGACTGCACGACGCAACAGTTCAGCATCTGCGGGACATCGCCGTGCGCGGGCGGCTCGATTCAATGCGCGGCCGGCACGCAATGCGCGGGCGGCACCTTCTGCACGGACTGCACGACGCAGCAGTTCAGCATCTGCGGCACCTCGCCGCAGTTCTGCAGCGACTGCACGCATCGCGCATTCAGCCTCTGCGGCGTCTCGCCGATCGGACCGCAGTGCAAGGTCCTGACGATCGATCCGTGGACGCCGCACTGCGGCGGCACGGTGCAGACTCCGTGCGGCGGATCGTTTGGTGATCCGTGGAAGCGCGGCGGCGGACTGACGCAGGAAGGGATCAATCAGATCCGCACGGCGCTCACCGCGCAGCTCGCGGCGCTCGAAGAGGCGGAGAAGAAACTCGGGCCGCAGTCGGTCGAGGAGATCGAAGCCCGCGAGAAAGAAATCAACGCGGAGCTCGACCGTCTCAAGACAGCGAGGGCGAATCTCAAGAAGAAATGATGCAAACCTGGACATCCTCCCGCTTCAGGTCGAGCCGCGCGCTCGACCTGAAGCGCTTCGATGAGCTGGCGCCCGAGCAGCAGAACGCATTTCGCGAGCTGCAGAAAGACGATGACTTCTACGGGCTGCTCGTGCCGCGCGTGGGCGGATCGGCGAGCCTGAAGTCCGTCGGACGCCAAACCGCGCAGCTCTTCGCATCGCTCGATGAGCCGTCGCGACTCGACGCATCGCTGATGAGCGACGCGCCGTATCGCGAGGACATCATCGATCTCATCCTCGACGGCATTCTCGAGATCGAGATCGGCGGCGCGTTCTGCAGCGGCGCGGACGCGTTTCGCATCGTCGCGTCGGAACTGCCGGACGCGATCGATCGCGGCCGCATCGGCAGACTCTCGCGCGAAGCGCTGCAGCACGCCGAAGACTTGTCGACGCGCGACGCGGCGGCGATCACCAACGCGCTCTATCTCTACCACCGCATGCCGCGCACGCGTGTATGGGAGTCGCGCTTTCCCGATCGCGACGCGGTGCTGCGCAGCATCGGCGCAAGCGAGGGACCGACCGCATCGCTGCTCGAGCGCAATTGGATCCGCACGCCGGCGAGTCCCGAAAGCGTTTGGATCTCATGGCAGGCGCTCGTTCGCCGTCCCGCAAACGACAGCGTCACGTGGAAGCTATACGTGAGTCCGCATCCCGGACAGATTGCCGACGCGTTTCACGCGCTCGTTCGCGTGCTCGCCGACATCCCCGGATCGCAGATGAAAATCGGACACGACGCGGCGGGACTGCTGCGTCCCGACAAACTCATCGCCTACTTCGGAACGCAGGATGATCTCGACGTCGCTGGGCGTGCGCTGATGAGCGAGCTGCGCGGATGTCCCGCGCATGGCGTGCCGTTCACGGCGGAGTGGTGCGCGCCTCCGGCGCGCCCTGGAACCGAGGCGTGCCAGAGGCCCGCACCACTCGAAACCGACGGATTGCTTTCGTGGGGCGTCGACCCGCCCGACTCCGAGCGCGCGTTGAGCTGGCTCGAACGCGAAAGCTGGCGTCTCTGGCTCGCGCGCACGCTCGGCGCCGCGCTCGTGTTTGCGAAAGGCGCGACGCGTCCGGTCGTCGAGCCATGGAGATTTGCAATCGAGCGCGTGCGGCGGCACGGCGTCGACGTCGACACCTGGACGCCTGACGAAACGCTGTGGAGATCGGTCGCATGAACGTCGCCGATCCGCTCGTCCTGCGCAGCGACGTCATCCTCGTCCCGGTCACCGACCTCGCGCCGGAAGTGCGCGCGAAGTTCGAATACGACGAAGGCGACTACACCGTCTCGCGGATGCACGGGCGCGTGCCGTCGCAGATCGTCGACGGCGAGACGGCGTCGCTGCTGAAACTTTTCCGGCAGCCGACGACGATCGTCGACGCGGTGATCAGGAACAGCCAGGAGCTGTCGAAGGATCCGGCGCAGTGGCTCGACGAGCTGCTGCCGCACCTCGACGGATTCCTGCGCAGTCACGTCCTGGTTCCCGCCGATGCGAAAGAAGAGAGCGAGCTGCGTCCGCTCATCGAGAACGGCGCGGCCGCGGCGGGATGGACGATCGTCCGCTGCGTGCACCTGATGGAAGAGAGCGAGATTTATCGCGTGCGGCGCGACGGAGCCGAAGGCGCGATGAAGATCGCACGCATTCCTTTGTCCTTTGCGAACGAGGAAGAAGTGCTGCGCTGGCTCGACGGCAGCGTCGCGCCGCGGATCGTCGACAGCGGCAAGCACGAAGAGCGCGCGTACCTCGTGACGGAGTGGTGCGAAGGAAGCGACTCCGGCGTCGCGTCGTCGTTCGGACGCCACGACCGCGCGTCGATGCTCGCGCTCATCACGGCGATCGCCAACGCGTACGCGGAGTTGCACGAGCGCGGCGTCGTGCACGGCGACGTCCATCCGCGCAACATCATGGTCGCCGCCGATCGCAGCGTGCGGCTCATCGACTTCGGCCTCTCGCAGATCGAGGGACACTCGACGCATCGCGTCAGCCGCGGCGGAATGTACGCGTTTTACGAGCCCGAATACCTCGCCGGCGTGCGCGACGGACATCACCGCCCCGCGTCGTTCAAAGGCGAGCAGTACGCGGCGGCGGCGCTGATGTATCAGCTGATCACCGGCATGCACTACGTCGACTTCCGGCTCGAGCGCGAAGAGATGATGCGGCAGGCCGAGACCGAGGCGCCGATTCCGTTCGCGGCGCGCGGGATTGCGCCGTGGCCGGAAGTCGAGGCGATTTTGTTTCGCGCGCTGGAGAAAGATCCGGAGAAGCGCTTTCCGACGATGCGCGCTCTTGCAGACGCGCTACGCGCGGCGAAGCCGAGCGACGATGCGCTGAGCGACGCGGCTCGTCAACTTGTTGACGAAGAGATCGCGATGCTCTCGCGCGGCGGAGAAACGTTCGCGAACGGCTATCCGACGCCGCACGCGTCGATCAACTACGGCGCGGCGGGCGCCGCGCTCGGGCTCCTGCGCATCGCGATCGTGCGCGACGATCCGAAGCTGCTCGCGCTCGCCGAAGTGTGGCGCTCGCGCGCGCTCACGCAGCTCGGCAACGATGACGGCTGGTACGACGAGAAAGACGCGCCGCGCAAGATGGTCGGCGAGATCTCGCCGTATCACTGTCCGCCCGGCCTGCACGCGACGTCCGCGCTGCTCGCGTTCGCGCGTAATGACCGCACCACGCAGCGCAACGCCACGCTCGCCTTCATCGACGCGTCGCAACGCCCCTGCGACAACCTCGATCTCACGTTAGGCCGCAGCGGAGCTCTGCTGGCCTGCGCGCTCCTCCGCGACATCACCGACGAAGTGCAATCCCTCGGCGACGCCGTCCTGCGCGACCTCTGGGGAAAACTCGACGCTCTTCCCCCGCTGCGCGAGCAGCCGCGCGACACGTACCTCGGCGTCGCGCACGGATGGAGCGGCTACCTCTATGCCACGCTGCGCTGGTCGCTCGCATCGAAGACGCCGCTGCCGTCGAGTGTCGCATCGCGGCTCGAACAACTCGCCGAGCTGCGCATCGCGCGCGGACGCGGCGCGTGGTGGCCGCGCCAGCTAGGCGGCGGCGCGCACGACATGATGCCCGGCTGGTGCAACGGCGCCGCGGGACACGTCTTCACCTGGACCGCCGCCTACGACGCACTGCGCGACGAACGATTCCTCTCCTTCGCCGAGCTCGCCGCATGGAACGCCTGGGAAGAACCCGTCGCCCTCGGCGATCTCTGCTGCGGCACCGCCGGCCGCGCGTACGCGCTGCTCAATTTGTACAAACACACCGGCAATCGCGAATGGCTCTCCCGCGCCCGCCAACTCGCCAATCACGCCGCCGGCGTCGCGCACACGACGGCGCCGCGCGCGCATTCGTTGTGGAAAGGCGAATTGGGCATCGCTGCGTTGATCGCGGACCTGGAGAGTCCGGAGAACGCGGCGATGCCGATGTTCGAGTAAGCATTGCTATACTTTTTTCGTGACCATGATTGTTGAAAGAATCACCGTCGATCCCGAGCAATGCGGAGGACGTCCTTGCATTCGCGGAATGCGCATTCGCGTCAGCGACGTGCTCGATCTGTTCGCAGCAGGACTGACGGCTGAACAGATTCTGGAAGAAATGCCTGATCTCGAAGCCGAAGACCTGCAGGCTGCGCTTCGCTTTGCCTCGCGCCGGCTCGATCATCCGGTGCTGGTCGCGTGATCATCTGGGTCGACGCCCAGTTGTCACCCGCGCTGGCGCCGTGGCTGAAGAACGCATTCGGAGTTGAAGCATTCAGCCTGCGCCATTTACAAATGGTGCATAGGAAAGATCTCGAGATTTTCAACGCTGCACGCGAATCAAACGTTGTCGTCCTGACGAAAGACGAAGATTTTGTCCTGCTTCAACAACGAGTCGGACCACCGCCGCAAATTCTGTGGGTTCGGTGCGGAAACACTTCAAATGCCTACCTCAAGCAAGTCTTGCAGCAGACATTCGTTACGGCATGTGCGTTGATCGAACGCGGCGAGCCCCTGGTGGAGATCACCAATCCGGAATCTCTTGGTTAGCCCTTGGTTAGCCCATGGTTAGCCCGCATTTCTCACACTGGCATCGGCGGCGGTTCATGAAACTGTTGAAAACGCAGCACCGCGCGCACATTCGTTGTGGAAAGGCGAATTGGGCATCGCTGCGCTCATCGCGGACCTGGAGAGTCCGGAGAACGCGGCGATGCCGATGTTCGAGTGAGCATTGCTATCGCCGGCGCAGCCGCTCCAGGAACTCGCGATCTGCTGCGTCGTGGGGGCGGATGGTCTGTTTCGTCCTGATCAAGGTCTCGATTCCGGCGATCGGAATCTCGACTCCATCGAGCTCCAGCACCTCCGAATCGGCGTCGGCATCCTGCCACGTCACGCCGCAGGCCTTTGCCATGAGATCGACCACGACTTCGTCCGCCACGCGAATGACGTCGTATCGCTCGATCTCGTCCGCGTGAATTTCCCGAACGGCGTTATCCGGCAGGACCGCGAGTGCGCGCTTGATCCGCTCCACGTTGTCCGTTGACGGATCGATCAGAAAATCGATGTCCTTCGTCGGCCGTTCCAGTCCGCGCGCGATGACGGCGAAGCCGCCAATCAGAATGTAGCGCGCGCCTTCCCGATTCAACGCCGCGCAGATTTTCGTGAGGTCTTCCGGCCGCGGCTGGCGTGAGTACTCGCGATCTTCTCCATCATCCACTCGTTCGCCTCCTCAAACGTCGTAAAACGATGGACACCACGAGGCACGAGCGCCCGGCTTCCGCGAATTCGTTCCGCGGTCTCGGTCAATTGCCGGACAGCCTCCCACACGTCCGGCGAATCGACCTTGCGGACGCCGACGGTTTTCATTCGGAACGGCTTGGCCATGGAACGATATTGGCGCAGCTTCGCCGTTACCGCAAGTTGGTGGAGTGGCCGGGGAAGGGCGTCCGAAGCGGACGCCCTTCACTTTCTTAACCTACGGACACGTGGCGAACGCGTCGGTGTCCGTGATCGCGGGTGCGGCCTGGCCGGAGTAATTGAAGTAGCGTTTCGTCACGCCGCTTCTCACGTCGGTGACGATGAGCGAGTAGTGCTGGTCGGTGGTTCCTGCGGAGAAGACCCACTTGCGGCTGTTCACGCCGCAGCCGTCGAGCACTTTCACGAGCAGTTCCCAGTTGTCGGCGCCGAAGAACCAGAACAGGCCGGAGCCGGAGCTGGAGCCCGGAACAACGGTGCCGTTGCCGCGCGTATCGGTGCCAACCAGCCACCATTTCGACGTCACTTGAAAGCGGCTCGACGTGAGGCAGAGTGCCGACGACGTGGTCGAGCCGCAAGTGAGCGCGACCGGGGCGGTCAGATACGCGGCGGTTCCATTCGTCGTTCCGCTGTGGCCGGCGATCGAATCGACGGCACTGCCGTCGAGGTGATAGACCGCGACGAGTCCCGGCTCCGGCGCGTTGATCGTCTTATTGATCCCGTCGCGGAGCTGCGCCTGCGTACGGGCGACGTTCCAGATTCTCGCCTCATCCAGCGTCGTCGCATAGCTGAACGCATAGGCCGCGTCGCTGTTCAGCCGCAATGGCGACGTGCTGGTGGTCATCGGCCCGGTCTCCGCACGCGACGCGACGAGCTCGCCGTCGACATAGTGTTTGCGAACCGCGCCGTCGTACGTGACGGCGATGTGAACGAACTCGTTGGCCGGCACCTTACCGCCGTCGAACAGGCTCGAAGTCCCCTTGATGTACGAGCGGAACGTCGTGCCGCAAACGCCGATCCACCACGCTTGCGTATAGTTTTTGCCGGCGATGCCCGAGCATGCGCCACCGTCCGAGCCGGAGACCCACGCCTCGAATGTGAAGCCGGTCGTGAAGTTGAAGTCGCTGCTGTGCGGCACTTCCACGTAGCCGTGGCCCCCGCTCCGGACCAGGTACGCGCTGTAGGGCTGCGCGAACGCGGCCGCCGCGATGAGGATGAAGAGAGAGCAGAGAAGTAGACGGAAACGCCAAGAGATCACGGGATCCTCCCTAAGGTTATGGACAATGGCTCTCGATATGATGGGTTGCCTGCGACCGGATGCTGTGATGAGGGTACCAAAATTGGTGGAGCGGCGGGCTTCAGCCCGCCGAAAATAAAACGGCGGGCTAAAAGCCCGCCGCTCCACTGAGAATCGGAATTGCGAATCAAACCGCGGCGACTGCGTCCACTCCCGCGGCGGCGCGCAGCGCTTCCGCCTTGTCGGTCCGCTCCCACGAGAACTCCGGCTCGGTGCGTCCGAAGTGCCCGTATGCGGCGGTTTTCTTGAAGATGGGGCGGCGCAGCTGCAGCGACTCCATGATGCCGCGCGGCGTCATCTGGAAATGTTCGCGCACGAGGTCGACCAGCTTCGACTGATCGATCTTTCCCGTGCCGAACGTGTCGACGTAGATCGACACCGGATCGGCGACGCCGATCGCGTACGCCAGCTGCACTTCCACTTCATCGGCGATGCCCGAGGCGACGATGTTCTTGGCGATGTAACGCGCCATGTAGCACGCCGAGCGATCGACTTTCGTGGGATCTTTTCCGGAGAACGCGCCGCCGCCGTGGCGTCCGCGTCCGCCGTACGTGTCGACGATGATCTTGCGTCCGGTGAGTCCGGTGTCGCCCTGCGGTCCGCCGATGACGAAGCGTCCGGTCGGATTGATGTGGAACACCGTGCGGTCGTCGATCAGCTCGCCCGGCACGACCTTCGTGATCACCTTCTCGATGATCGCGTCGCGCAGGTCGCGGTTGCTGACGTTCGGCGAGTGCTGCGTGGAAATGACGATCGCGCTGGCGCGCACGGGGCGCTTCCCTTCGTACTCGATCGTGACCTGCGACTTGCCGTCGGGACGGAGGAAATCGACGTCGCCCGCTTTGCGCACTTCGGTGAGGCGGCGCACGAGACGGTGCGCGAGCTGGATCGGCAGCGGCATCAGCTCCGGCGTCTCGCGGACCGCGAAGCCGAACATCAGTCCCTGATCGCCCGCACCGCCGGTGTCGACGCCCTGCGCGATGTCGGGCGACTGCGGATCGATCGAGGAGATGACCGCGCACGTCTCGCTGTCGAAGCCGTACTTCGCGCGCGTGTAGCCGATCTCGCGGATCGTGTTGCGCACGATCGACGGGAAGTCGACGTAGGTCTTTGTGGTGATCTCGCCGGAGATCATCGCGAGGCCTGTCGTGACGAGCGTCTCGCAGGCGACGCGGCCGACCGGATCTTCGGCCAGAACGGCGTCGAGAATCGCGTCCGAGATCTGGTCCGCGATCTTGTCAGGATGCCCCTCGGTGACAGACTCCGAGGTAAAGAGAGTGCGGTAGTTGGCCATTACGATTCGTGCTCCTCGTGAGGACTGATGAAGAATCGCCAAATCGTAGCATGTAAGGCTCAGAGGCTCATAGGCTCCTGGGCTCACAGTTGGCTTCGTGACGATGCGCCTGTGCGCCCATGAGCCCATGAGCCTGGGTGGGCGGGAGGGTTGCGCGGTCGCTCGGTCACGCAGTTGCGCGGACCCCGCCCGCCCGCGTAACTGCGTGACTGCGCAACCGCGTAACCGGATGGTGGGCGGGAGGCTTGCACAGTTCGCCTCTGATGCTCAAACCTCGCAACATCGGCGCGTATCGCGATCTGTTCGTGCTCTTCACCAAGTACGGCCGCAAAGACTTTCGCCTGAACCTGTCGGCCGAGGATCTGTTCGCGCCGAGCGTGGAAAGCGAGGCGATCGAATCGGACGTGAAGGCGCGCGCGGAGGCGTTCGCGCAGGCGCTGCAGAAGATGGGGCCGACGTACGTCAAATTCGGGCAGCTCCTTTCCACGCGTCCCGACATCGTGCCGCAGGAGTACATCGACGCGCTCGAAAAACTGCAGGACGACATGCCGCCGTTCTCGTTCGCCGACGTCGAGCACATCGTCGAAGAAGAGCTCGGCGTACGCATCTCGAAAGCGTTCTCGGAATTCGAGTCCACTCCCCTCGCCGCCGCGTCCCTCGGACAAGTGCACCGCGCGATGCTCCGCGACGGACGCGAAGTCGTCGTGAAAGTGCAGCGGCCGAACGTCGCCGAGCAGGTGCACAAGGACCTGGAGGCGTTCACCGACATCGCGCGCGATCTCGAGCGTCACACCGACATCGGCCGCAAGATGAATCTCGTCGCGTCGATCGAGCAGGCCAAGCTCGCGATGTACAGCGAGCTCAATTACCTGCAGGAGGCGCGCAACACGGAGACGCTGCGCGTGAACCTCGCGTCGTTTCCGCAGCTCTACATTCCGGACGTCATCCACGACTTCACCTCGGCGCGCGTGCTCACGACGGAGCTGGTGAAGGGACGCAAAGTCTCGAAGCTCACGCCGCTGGCGCTGATCGAGAACAACTACGCCGCGCTCGCCGAGACACTGACGCGCGCGTATCTCAAGCAGATTTGCGTCGACGGTATCTGGCACTGCGATCCGCATCCCGGCAACGTGTTCGTTCGCGAGAGCGACGGCAAGCCGGAGATCGTGTTGCTCGACTTCGGCATGGTCGCGCGCATCAGCCAGGAGTTTCAGGACGAGGTGATCAAACTGCTGCTCGCGATCTCATCGAATCGCGGCACGGAGGTGGCGGAGTCGTGCGTGCGGATGTCGCAGACGCGCGAGCGGTTCGACGCGGTGAAATTCAATCGCGACATCTCCACGATCGTCGCCGCGGTGCACGACTCGAGTCCGCGCAGCATCAACACCGGACAGCTGATGTTCAACGTGATCGCGATCGCCAACAACAACGAGCTCATCGTGCCGCCGGAGCTGACGATGCTGGCGAAGACGCTCCTGCATCTCGACGCCATCACGAAGAAGCTCGATCCCGACTACGACCCGCAGCGCGTGATCCGCGGCTACGCCGAGGATTTGTTGGGCGCGAAGCTCGCGCAGAAATTCAACCCGCGCAATCTCTATCCCGCGCTTCTCGATCTCAATCAGCTCGTGCTCGATCTGCCGCACCGCGCGCGCGAGATCATCGACATGACCGCCGCGGGCCGCCTCACGTTCGGAATCAAGCTCTCGCAGGCCGAGGAGTTTCTGTCCGGCATTCACAAAATCGCGAACCGCATCACCGTCGGAGTCGTCATCGCGGCACTCCTGATCTCGTCGGCGATGATGATGCGCGTCCCGACGTCGTTCCGCTTCTTCGGACTGCCGGGAATCGCCGTGCTGGGTTACGTCGCGGCCGCGATCGCTGCGATGTACTTGATCGTGTCGGTGCTGAAGCGCGACCGTGAGGATCGGGAGCGGGCGAAGTTGAAGGGGAAGTGAGTTACCTCATCTCCAGGTCGTTCAACCCGCTCGACGACATCGCCCGATCCAAAATCTGACTCTCGTAAATCACGACCGTCGTGCCGACATCCGTTTCTTTCCATAAGAGAGACAGCATGTCGTGCGGGAGGCGGATGCAGCCGTGCGTGACTTTCTTTCCGATCGTCCACGGCTCGTTTGTGCCGTGGATCATGACGCGCTCACCGAGGTCGAGAGCGTATTTGCCGAGCTTCCCTTTTTCCTGGCGCAGCGGCGAGTCTTCGGGCGGGACTTTCTTCCCTTCCTCGACGAACGCCCAGTCCGGCTTGTGCCACACCGGATCAGCGATCTTTGCGAGCACGCTGTAGCGCCCGCGCGGCGTGCGGAACCACCAGACGCGGCGCCCCTGCTTTAGAATTTTTTCCGATCCGGTGGCGGCGGCGGACTTGCGAATCAGCTCTCCGTCGCGGAACAGATAAGCCTGATTCGTCGAGAGATCGACGGTAATCACGGTTCCTTCGCGCGGCGCTTCCGCGGGCAGTCCTTCGATATCAGCAGAGAGAATGGTTGCAGCGAGGATCCAGGCCATCATCGGTCGCAATAACTTGCGAACAAAGGGCCAATCAGCGATCCGGAAAGATCTCCCTCGCCACTTTCTGCACCGCCGCTGCCCAATCCTTCTCGCCGCGCTCGATGAACTGCCGCGCGACGTAGAACGCCATCTGTCCGTACACCGCTTCGAGAATCCGCCGCGCCGCCGCGCCTTCGGCTCCCGGCTTCGCCGCGCGTTTCTTCATCTCCTCGATCTGGAACTCGCGCATGAGACTCGCCGGCGCGTGCGCCACGTCGCGCTGCCGCAGCATCGCGAAGATCTGCGGGATGCGCGCGATGTGATCGCGGAAATACTCCGCCTCGAACGCGTCCCACTTTTCTTCTTCCTGCTTCGCGCGCTGCACCGCCGGATCGCGTTCGAGCTTCTGAAGCATCGCGCGCGGCTCGGCGACATCGCGCAGGCCGTCGTACGTCTCGACGATCGCGCGATAGTCGCGCGGCGTTTTCGCCGACGCGAGATCGCGCGCGTACAGCTTCGCGACGAGCGTCTCATCGACCGGACGCCGCTTCTCCTTCATCGCGATCAGCTCGAACCATCCAAACGCATCGCGCGCGAGCGCGGGCGGCGGCCAGTCATGACCGCCGTCGAACGATTGAAAGCGATGCGGCTTGCCGAGCTGCTCGAGGAGATCGTCGACGGCGCGCATCTCGCGATTGTTGAAGTCGCGCACGCCGGAGAAGCCGTAGTTCGCGAAGTTGAAGTCCTTCGGCGGCGCTTCGTCGACGAGACGCCCGCAGACCGCGATCACGCCGGCGAGACCTTTCAGCTGGATGCCGAGCTGCCACGCCGCCATCGCCGTGCCGGAGTAGCCGGTCGCGTAGACGCGATTGCGATCGACCGGATAGCGCGAGATCTCCGGCCACAGCGCGTTGATCGCGCGCTCATTCGGCTCCCAGGACTCGTCGCTGCGCGTGCCGTTCGAGCTGATGAGAATCCATCCGAATTCATCCGCGCCCTCTTTGAAAACGTTCGCAGCAGACGTGGCCTGCCCGCGCGGATCGAAGATCAACAGCAGCGGATATTTCCTCGACGCGTCGTAGCCGTTCGGAAGCACGAGCGTGTACGTCTCTTTCGGGTTCGCGCGCGTGACGACTCTTTCCGTGACCGTCGCGGCGGACGCGGGGTACGCGAGGAGAATGAGGATCGCGAGACGGCGCATGCAGCGAGCCATGTTACCGATGGCGGATGGCAGATGGCCGATGGCCGGAAAAAGCTTGGCAACACTGCCATCTGCCATCCGCCATCCGCCATCAGCGCAGCCGCCCACCGCCATCTGCCATCTGCCATCTGCGCAGCAGCCATCTGCCATCAACGCATCCGCCATCCGCCATCAACGCAGCCGCCATCCGCCATCAGCGCAGCCGCCATCTGCCATCTGCCATCTGCTATCCGCCATCGGCGCAGCCGCCCACCGCCATCAGCGCAGCCGCAACCGGCGCAGCCCTAAACAAACGCCGCCGCGTGAAACGCGTTCGACGGCACCTGGTCGAGGCTGTGCGCGTCGGAATAGCGATGCGTGACGCCGTAGGACGCGTTCATGTTCGCGAGCGCGTTCGTCAACAGGTCGGCCATCTCCACCGAGACGCGCTCGAGCACGGCCTGGATCACGGCGATCACCGAGCGGACGAGCGTGCGGCTGTCGAGCCGCGAGAAGTCGCCGCGCAGATGAAACTCGCGATGCGCGGTGCTGAAAAGCACACAATCGGCTTCGCTCGCCTGCGGGTCGTCGAGGATGCGGCTGAGCGATCCCGACAAGCCGGCGAGCGCGAAGACGTCCGCGCCATGATCGAGTCCCGTCGACGTGATCGCATCGATCAGCGCCGGCAGATCGCGCGCCGACTGCGAGACGCGCACGAGCTCGAACAATGCACGCGCGTAGTAGTGCAGCGCGAAGCGCACGTAGTCGCCTTCGCCAACGACGCCGAGGGGAGCGAAGAGCACCGACGCGCGATCGTCGATCACGACCACATGCCCGCTGAGCAGCTCGCGTTCTTCGGCGCGGAGAGGGAGCAGCGTGTCGCTGGTCATAGAAATCGGCTTCGCCGAAGCGCAAACGATCTGCCACTTGTAGAAAATTGGCTAAGCCGCCTCGCTGCTGCCGTTTACGAAATCGCACAGTGCGGTCGTAGCACGACGAACGGGTCACAAAGTGGGCAAACCGCGGGTCAAATCTCGCTCGCGGGCTCATTTTCGGACCCGCGCGGAACTCACTCTCCTCTCTACGCTTAGACATTTTTCCGTTGGTCCGCCCTTTGAACAGAGCGGTTCCTGTTTCGTCACAACTTAATTGGAGGAGGCTTTGATGCATCGTCGATCTCTCATCGTCATGGGGCTTTTGCTGGTTCTCGCAGTTCCGCTCTCGGCATCCCAGTTCATCACCCTTCCCTTCGACCAGGTAGCTCGTGAGTCCACATACGTCGTCCGCGGCAACGTCGAAAAGACGTGGAGCCAGTGGGATGACGCGCACGAAGTCATCTTCACGTACGCGATGGTCCGCGTGAGTCGCTATTTCGGCGAGACGACCGGGCCCGACACGCTCGTCGTGCGCGAGGCCGGCGGCACCGTCGGCGACTACACGCAGGAAGCGATCGGCTTCCCGATGCTGCGCCGCGGCGAAGACGTCGTGCTGATGCTCTCCCGCTGGGATGACGGCAGCGACTTCCGCATTCACGCGTTCAATCAGGGCAAGTATCTCGTGCGCGATCGCGACGGCGTGCAGCTCCTCGTCGAAGATCCTGTGAAGCAGGGCGACGACCGCCTCGGGCACCCCGATCACGGCGCCAAGAGCAACGCGATCGAGGGACCCGCCCTCACGATCGATGAATTCGCGGCAATGGTGGACGCGGCGCGCGCCGGCCTCGAAGTCGAACGCACGGAGCGTGCGCGCCAGTAGTTAGCGAGGAGAACGAGTCATGAAGACGCGAAACATCTTCGCTCTCGCATTCGTCACCCTCATCGTCACGGCGATCACTTCGCCCGCCTTCGGCTACGTGCTGCTCTCGCCGCGCCGCCGCTGGCCGACGACACCCGTCACCGTGCGCGTGTACAACGTCGGCAACAGCACGATCACCGACGGCGACGGCGGCGTCACCGCCGTGGTCAACGCGATCCGCGCATGGGGCATCATCAGCTCCTCGACCACCAGCTCGGCCGCCGTCCGCGGCACCGCGCCGGCAACGATCATGCTGAACAGCAACGGCGGCGGTCTCTGCACCGGAAGCTGCCTCGCCGCGACGCTCACCGGCTACTACGTCTCACAGACCGGTGACGACCGCATCTACGACGCCGACGTCTACACGAACACCAGCCAGCCGCTCTACTCTTCGCGCGAAGCGGGATGCAGCGGCGAGTACGACATCGACAGCATCATGACCCACGAAGTGGGCCACGTGATCGGCATCGGACACTCCAACGTCGCCGGCGCCACGATGTATCCGTCCATCAGCGCGTGCAACACCGCACCGCGCTCGCTCGCCGCGGACGACATCGCCGCGCGGGATGATCTCTATTGAGGAGAATGATGAAAAAGAAATCGCTTTTCGCTTTCGCAATCACCACCGTCGTCGTCGCCGCAATGGCGTCGCCGGCCTTCGCCTACACACTTCTCTCGCCGCGCCGCGTCTGGAAGACGACGCCGGTGACGGTGCGCGTCTACACCGCCGGCAACAGCACGATCACTGACAGCGACGGCGGCGTGACCGCGGTCGTCGGCGCGATCAAGGCCTGGGGCATCATCAGCTCCTCGACCACGAGCTCTCCCGCCGTGCGCGGCACCGCGCCGGCGACGATCACGCTCAACAACAACGGCCACATCTGCACCGGCTCCTGCCTCGCCGCGACGCTCACCGGCTACTACCACACCGAAGGCAGCGCCACCTACATCGATGACGCCGACATCTACACGAACACGAGGTACGACTACACGTCATCGAGAGAGAGCGACGGCTGCAGCGGTGAGTACGACATCGACGGCATCATGACTCACGAAGTCGGCCACGTGATCGGCCTCGGCCATACCACCGTCGTCGGCGCGACGATGTATCCCTCCGTCAGCGCGTGCAACTTCAACAACCGCACGCTCGAAGCCGACGACCTCGCCGGAAAGAACGATCTGTACTGATCTATAGTGAATGGGCGGACGGAAACGTCCGCCCTTTTCATGTCTCGCCGCAACGCCTCCTTCGCGGTCCTCGTGGCGATGCTGTTCATCGCGCAGAACGCGCTGCCGCTCATCGCCAACGCTAGACAAAAAAGTGCTGCGTACAAAAAAAGTGCTGAGTGCTGGGTGCTGCGTGATGAGACTCAGCACTCGGCACCTGGCACCCAGCACCGCGCGCCTGGAGGGAGCCGGTAACCATGAGCCGCTGGCTGTCCGCCATCGCTCTCTTTGTTCTTCTCTACGCATCGCAACTCCACGCGAGTTGCGGATCTGCGTCGTGTCCGCTCGACACGAATGCGCTCAATCAACCGCGCAAAGGCGAGATCACCTTCGAGCTCTCGCAGCAGTACATCGATCAGGACCAGGCGCGCATCGGCAGGCGCGACGCGACGGTCGGTGAAGTTCACGGCCCGCATCACGACGAAGTGCGGACGTTGAATCGCATCGCCATGAAAGCTCGGAGGCTGGGAGGCTCACGCCTCCGGCTACGGTAGTCCTCTCGTCCGCCGTTTTGATCCCCGGCGCCTTCCGGTTTGCACCCCGGATCGTGATCGCTTTCAGTTCCTGCCGGATTCATGGAAAAACGGATAGGATGACAGGAAGGACTATATGGCGGGCGTCTTTCCCATCCTCGCGGGCGGTGCGAACGTGGTCGGGGAGGTGTTAGTCGTGCTTCCTGATCCCGTGCGGGCCGCAGGGGACCCGGTCTTCCGGCCCGGGGTCGCCCGGCATCCCACGTCCACGGTGATCCTGTCCGCATTGCAGCCAGCGGCGACGCAGCTGACCATCTTCGCGCCGGCCACGTCCGCCGTGCGGCGCATCGATGTGCCACCGCTGGGAACCAGCTCCATCACCACTCTGCTCGAGCTGTCGCCGCTTCCGTTCGGTGGCGATGCGCGGGCGCTGTTTGCGGCGCTGGGCGGCGTTCCGACGTTCTACCTCGGGGTTCCTTTCGCCCTTCCGCCCGACGACGATCTGGTCGCGATCAGTTCCGAGCTGGGCAACGTCACCAGTCCCGGCACGGCGTTCATCGGAGCGGTGTTTCCGGATGGCGTCACCCGCGCGCCGTCGGGTTGGATCGCGATCATCGACCAGATCGTCGGCTCGTCCGAGGCCTGGCACACGATGCTCACACCGTTCGCGAATGAGCGACGGATCATCGTCGTCGATCACGCGGGCCGCCTGGACCATCGCAATCCGACAACGTCTGAGCTACGCCCGGTGACCTTTCAGATCCGCCTTTCCGGCGACGCCGATCCGACCTGGGAGCGCACGCTGCAGCCGGGCGAATTCGATCTCGAGGCGATCGTCGCCGCCCAGCATCTCGGCAGCTTCGACTCGCTCTTCGCCCCGCCGGCCGGACGGCAGTTCGAGGTCCGCGCGTTCTTCGGCGATGACGCCATCCCGGTACAGTCGATCCTCGAGCTCGACGCCGCGTCGTTCGAAGACGGATACGTGGCGATTCCCCCATCGAGCACGCGCGCCACCCTGCATCTCCAGATCACCGACCTCGACGCGTGGTATCCGGCGCCGTCCACGCCGCGCCTGATCGAGCGCTATCGCACCGGCTCGCACTTCGAGCCGCTCATCGACGGCATCCCGGCCTTCCGCCGGCTGGTGCAGGACCTCGACCGCGCCGGACATCCCGGACACGGCGCACAGTTCGCCGGCTGGGCCTTCAACCATTTCACCCTCGACGAACAGGACGGCCGCGACCTCGTGCAGATCGCCGAGGCCATCATCGCCGGCCAGGGCGACGTGCGGATGCTGGCGACGAAGTTCCTGCAGGACGAGGAGAACTTCGACCACTTTCAAACCAACATCATCAAGCTCATCGCCCTCCTGTTGGTGGCGCCGTCGTTCGTCGCGTTCTTTCTCGGCTATACCAAGAAGTTCAGCAACGACGGAACGGGCTTCATCCTTTCGCTCTTCGCGCCGTTGTTGATCACGAGCCCCTTGCTCGCCCTCCTCTCGGCACGCATCCCCGAGATCCTCGACTTCCTCGAGCCATCGGGCGAGCTGCTCGCCCCGACGAATGCTCTCGTCACCGGCGATCCGATCGCCATCCACGCGCGCAATCCCGTCCGCGTACGCGACAACCCTCTGCCCCTGCCGACGATCGAGTTCCTGCCGGGCTTCGTCCGCAACTTCATCCTCGACGACGTCACCGATCACGTCGGCGTCTGGCACAACAAACAGCAGTGCGTGAAGTTCGAGTCCGCGCCCGGCGTCACGGAATACTCCGTGTTCCTCGGCGGCATCGACATCAACAGGAACCGGCTCGACGCGCCGGGCCACGGACGGCCGGAGCTTTATCACGACATCCACTGCCGCCTGACCGGCCCGATCGTGCGCGACGCATGGGACTCCTTCAACGAGCGCTGGGACTTCGACCGCGTGCGCGCAAACACGACGCGGACCGCAATCCCTGCGCCGGAGCCGGCGGAGGTTCGCGCGCGGCCGGAGCGGCACATCGCGCGCGTCGGCCGCACCTACCCCGGCCCGAATCCCGACGGCAACTCGACCGGGCTTCCGTTCTCACCGCAGGGCGAGCGCTCGACGTACGACACGCTGCTCGCCGCGATCCGGCAGGCACGGCGCTGCATCTACATCGAGGAGCAGTACTTCGTCTACGACGGTACGACCGATCCTCCGAACCTGTCCGAGGGGTCGTATCACGCCGCGCTGCTGAACGCGGCGTCGCATTGCGAGCGGCTGGTGATTCTGATGCCCGCGGTCGCCGATCAGCCGTGGGGAGAGGCGCGGTGGCGGCGCCTCATCGCCCAGCTGCGCGACGCGTGGGGATCGAGGATGATGGTCGGAGTTCCGCATCGCCGGCCGCGGCTCGACAAGGCAACGCTGGTCGCAGGCGTCGGCCGCACGCGCCTCGTCCACGCGATCGACCCGGCTACGACGACCTTCCGCCTGGCGCCCGCGGTCCGAGTCCCGAAGTCGCCGTTCTGGCTGTGGATCGACGGCGAGGTCATGTTCCTCTACGACACGAGGCGCATCGAGGTGGACGGCCAGCAGGTGATGGAGGTCGACGTCATGCGCGCCAACGCTCCGAACGACGCCACGCACTGGTTCGCGACGCCGCGCGCGCACAAGGAGAACGCGCCCGTGACGCACGCGCGCCTCGGGTCGATCTACGTCCACGCGAAATGCATGATGATTGATGACATTTTCGTTTCCATCGGCTCGGCCAATCTCAATCGGCGCGGCTTCTTCTGGGACGGCGAGATCAATGCGTTCGCCATTCCCGAGCGCCTCGCCGCCGCGCCGGACAACCCCGCGCGGGCGATGCGCACCGCGCTGTGGGCGGAGCACGCGGGCATTCCTCCGGCCATGGGCGCCGTGCTCTTCGCCGATCCGGTGGGCGGCGCGGACGCGCTCCTCCGCTCGCCGTGGCTCGGCAACCGGTTCGTGCCTCTCGATTCGGTCAACCTCAAAGCGCAGTTCGAGATCCACGACATCACTCTTGCCGCCGGGGACATGGACGTCTTCAAGACGGTCCTGAAACTGGCCGGATTCATGGGCGAGCAGGTTCTCGAGGACGCGCGCGACAACCTCTGGAACTCCCTGGCCGACCCGACCAGTTTCGTCGATCCGCATCGGCTCTACGAGGATCTCTGATTGTTCGTCCACGCCATCGCGGAAGTCTCCTCCGAGCGGAAAGGGATTCACGTCCTCTGGGCTGGACCGCGCGCGTGGCTCTATTCGCCGCAGGGCTGGACGATCCAACGGCGCAAGTTCGAGAAGGGGCGCGGCGATTTCGACTGCGTCGCCGTTCCCTCGGCCGATGTGGAACGGCTGCGCGCGCGGCGCGAGCTGCGGATCCGCCACGGCGAGCTCACGCTCCGCCAGGGGCAGTGGATCCGCCCGCTCGGTGCATTCGCGTTCTCGAGCGCCGCGAATCCGGCGTGCGAAGTAATCACGCTGGAGCTGAACGCGCCGCAGTCATTCGTGCGCCTCATCGTCGAAGCGTCGGCGTCGTTCGCCATCGCGTTGCGCGACGGCAAAACCGTCGCCGGCGGCGCGGTGATCTCCGCGCTGGCGAGGCACGACCTCTCCGCCCCGGAGATCGACAAGGTCGTGCTGTACACGCTCGGACTGAAGACGTTGCAGGTCTGCGTGCTGCCCGAGGATGCGAAAGGCTGGGACGACGCGCCCGTCGTCAAGAAGCTGCAGCTGCCGATCCGCGAGCTGATGCCGTCGCTCGCCGGCGCGAGCGACGAATTCGCGGAAGCGAAGTCGCGCCTGCTGCCGGGCGAGTCGCTGGACCCCGCCGAGCTCGAGTCTCTGAACGAACAGCTGCGCGCGCTCGTGAACGCGGACGGTCCGCCGCGGCCGATCGACCTCGCGTTGCTGATGCGCGATGCGCCCGACGCCGATCCGCAGGAGCTCTGCACGCTCGATCCGATCCGCGCCGCGCTGATCCATCCCCGCTGGCGCCGCATCCTCGGATTCGCGTGGTTCGACGACGATCCCGAGCTCGTTGCCGGACAGACCTACGAGTACCGAGTGACCGGCGGCTTCCCGACCACCGACGTCTTTCATCGCGTCTTCGGATTTCACACCGTGCCGTCGCGCACCGCCCTCGCGTCGGAGGTGTACCTCGGCGCGGTCCGGCTGCGCTTCCCGCAGCCGCGCGTCGTCGAGCTGGCGAGCGACGACGGCGCCCTGCTGCGCGTCACACGTCGCGGCGTGCGTCTCGCGCCGCGCAATGAGCCGTGGTGGCAGGTGCCGTCGCTGAACGACTGGAGCGCGGTCATCGATTTTCCGGAAGGAGTCTCCGCTCTCGAGCTGGACGTCGAGCCGGGACACGATCTGAAGTACGCGTTTGGCGCGCCGTGGATTTCGCCGGGCGCCGCCGACCCGCTTCCGCCGGGACCGCGCGCGCAACTGCTCTTCCCGACGCCGATCCATCAGCTGCTCCTCGCCGGAAAAGGATTTCTCGAATCGATCCGCATTCCGACCGGGGCAGCGATGCCGGCGACGGAGGACGTGCTGCTGTCCGCGCTCACGGGGCCGATCGACTTCGTCGATGCGCCGCTGCCCGCGCCACCGCTTTTCGCCGGCATCGACAACCTGCAACAGCCGCAGACGGTGCAGACCGGGGATCAGCCGAGCGCGCCCACACCGCCGGCGCATGCACTGGGCTTCGAGATCCGTTGGCAGCCGGCGCCGCGGCCGGGAATCATCGGATGGCCGCCGGACATCGACGCCGCGCCGCCGCTCGATGCCGCGCTCTTTCAGATCGAGCATCGGCAGATCGCGACGCCGCCGGGCGATTGGCTGCCGGTGGACGATGACAAGGAGAACTACACGGCGGGCGATCGGTCGTACGGAACGGAGACCCCTCCGATTCATCCGGGCGTCGATCTCATGGCGGTGTTCCCCGAGGTGCGCACGTCCGCGGCGGGATCGGTCGATCTCTTCTGGCGCGATGTCTTCGACTTCAACGACGACGGCAGCGACGCGACGGACCTTCCGCGTCCCGCGCCGCCGCCGGGAACGTTTCACCGCTATCGCGTGCGCGCCGTCGATCCGATCGGCCGTCCGAGCGCGACGTGGACCGAGACCACGGCGTTGCGGCTGGAGAAACACATCCCTCCCCCGCTGCCGGCCGCGCCGGACCTCACGTCTGCGGATCAAATGAGCGAGCCCGCGCTCACGGGCGTGCAGGCTCGTGTTCTCATTCGTGACGCACCGGATCTCACGAATGCCGAGCGAGCGATCCTCGGCGCGCACGACAACGCGATCGTGCTGACGTGGGGCTGGCACGAAGAGCAGCGACAGCAGGATCCGTTTGCGCGCGAGTTCCGGGTTTACACGAACCGCCGCTCGCCTGGCCGCGTGCGCGCAACGATCCTCGGCGTCGTGCCGCAGGGCGACGATCGCTTCGATGCAGCGATCAGCGGCGACCGCGCATTCATCGCCGATGCCGCACGGGGCACGATCATCGAGGCCGGCGCGCAGTTCCGCGTACTCACACACGGCGCGGGACCATCCACCGTCCTCTCGCTGCGCGCCCTCGAGCGCGATGCCGGCGGAGCGTACGTCGCGCCGCACGCCGGCCCGATCGAGATGCCGATCCGCCTCACGCCGGAACAGACCCGCGCCGCGTTCTGGGGAGATCGCGTCGAGATTCAGCCGATCGACGCACGCACCGTCTACATCGCAACCTTCTTCGATCTCCTGACGCTCTCGGCCGAACAGCCGGCCGACGTCATCCATGTCGGCGTGAGCTCCGCGGACGCCGAGACGTATGTCGCCGATCCGATGGCCCCGGCTTCGATGCGGCCCGGCAACGAGAGTCCGATCGCCGGCGTCCGCTGCGAGGGAAGGTGGTACGGGCGGCCGGCGATCGTCGAGGCACCGTCGCTCGCGCCGGTGCCGGTGATCGTCACGCCCGAGCCGGGCCCGCGGCCGATGACGTTCGCGCTCGATCTCGCATCGCACGCGCCGCTGCCGCCGGCGACGCTCGTGCGACCCGAGCGGGTCGGGGACGACGAAGTGTTCCGCGCGTATCGCGCCGACGGCCCGCGCGTGATCGCGCGCGTCGTCGATCCGCCGGAGCCGGGCGACGCCGAGCAGGAAGTCGTCGTTCTGAATGCCGCCGATCGCGCGGCGATCGTCGCCGCGCTCTCCGGCGGAAGCGTGCCCGCGCTCGAGGATCGATTCGTCGTCTACCTCGCCTCGGTCCACCCCTATCGCGCGCGCCTCTTCCGCGGCGCAGCGCCCGCGCCGATCGCGCTCGCAGCCTTCGACGAAACGCTTCCCAACCGCGGCGGGCGATGGGTCTATCGCCTGCGACTCGCCGATGCCGCGGGACATCTCTCGGCCGACGGGCTGACGCTGCGCGTCATCGTGCGCATTCCGGCAACGAGCGCGGTGGCCGCGCCCGTGCGCATCGAGCGCGGTCCGTCGCGCGTCGTCTTGCGCGTCGGCGGCGGAAGCGAAGTCACGGACCTTCTCGTGTTCATGCATCCGGTGCTTTCCGCGGCACCGCGCGCGGAAGCGGAGATCCTTCGCGTCGCGTCGGCGGGCGGCACCGCGAGCGACCGCGTTCGCCTCCGCCTTCCCGACGGAACGCTCCTCGCACCGCAAGTGAAGTCGCTCGCCGACGCCGACGTCGTGCGCGACGGACCGTGGCGCATCGTCACGGTGAACACGCCCGAGGACGAGCAGGTGCGCCTCTGGGCCTGCGCCGCCACGCGCGACGTCATCCTCTCTCCTCCCGGTGGACCGTGGCGGGTGCAGGCCGGGGTGACGCCGTGATCCGCTTCTTCGATCTGCTCGCGATCGATCGGGCATTGAGCCTGCCGGAACAGCTCGCGGCCGCCGCGGCGAAATGGCCCAGCGAAGAAGTTCAGCCGTTCACCGGCGATGCATTCGGAGACACGAGCGCCTATCTCGGATTGATGCAGTACCTGCAGGACGTCCTCTTCTTCAAGGCTGTGCGCTCGGGTGCGGCGAACGGAGCGGTCGGCCTGACCGCGGAGCTGCACGTCGGCGCACCCGCGACGACGCTGCCGATGCCGCTGGTTATCGCCAAGATGCCGGACGTCGCCTTCTTCCTGCAGGAGACGCGCGGTGTGCCGGCGCAGGTCTCCGTCACGCAGAACGCCGAGGATGGCGTCGACGTCGCGATCCAGGGAATTCCCGTCGAGATCCGGCTGCCGCCGGGATTCATCCGTCCGCAGCGCACGAAGGAACAAGCCGACGTCGATGATCTTCCCGACGTCACCACCACCGCCGCGCCGTTCGACGCGACCGATCCCGACTCGCTGCAGATCACGCTCAGAGACTTCGATCCATCGTCGATCTTCGTCCGCGTCAACGTGCGAATGACCGCCGGCTTCGACTTCTCGGTCGACACGCAGATGCCGATCACGATCGGGCCGTGCGCGTTCCTCGATCTTCCATGCGAGGCGCTGCACGATCTGCAGCTGATCCCGTCGCCGCGGCTGCAGCACCAGGCGGAGCTTCCGGTCGAGTGGACGCGCCACGATCTCGACGCCGTGCAGTTCTCCGGCGTCATCACCGGGCTCTACACCTTCCGCGCGATCGAGCTCGATCGCAAGGCCGAACCGGTGGCCGAGGTGCTCAAGCGCATCTCCACGACGCGGCCTTCTCCCCTCGATCCGATCGCCCTGCCGGAGCAGAACGAGATCGAGCCGGTCATCGAAGACATGGCCTTCCCCGCGTTCATGTCGCCGCTGCCGATCCCGGTGCACTTCCGGCTCGGCCTGCGGCGCGTCGTGCTCGATCTCCAGGCGCCGGCCGGCGAAGAGTACGCGCTGCAGACCGCGCCGGTCGACATCCCCATCCGCAGCTGGCACCTCAAGATCTTCCGCTTCGTGGTCCAGACCACCGGCGAGCCGCAGGCCCTCGGCGAGATCGAAGCGGTACTCGTCGCCGGAAGCAGTCCGCAAAACAACTGGGCCTTCGGCATCGACTACAACGACGACGGCGTGCTGATCGCGACGGCGATCATCCCGATCGAGAACCGGGTGCGCCTGTTCCGGATCCTCAACCGCGAGGTCCGCCTCATCGGCCTGAAGATCGGCTACTCGCTCTTCGAGCCCGACCCGCGACGCGTCGGAGAGCGGCCGTCGATCGTGATCCCGCTCGGCGACGTCGGCTGGGCCAATCGCTTGATCCTGCTCGCCGACTTCGAGATCAAGGAAGTGGGCGCGGAGAAGAAGTTCGCCTTCCGCGACAAGGGCTTCCCCGATCAGCCCTCGATCCTGCACGACTTCGGCTGGTACCTCGGCGGGCTCGCGCTGGGTGCGCTCTATGACCCCGACGGCATCGACGTCGTGGCGCTCGGGACGTTCCGGCTCCAGGTCGAAGAGGTCGGCGTCATCACCGCCACGAACGGCGCGAACTACCTGATGCTCTCCGCCGGGATCGACTTCGGCATCGGCTCGGCGCGCAAGAACGAGGACGCGCCGCCGGCGGGCGAGCCCGCCGGTCCCGCTCCGCTGGCGAGTGAAGAGTCGCAGCAGCGCGGCGGAGGGGTTCACCTGCACCGCCTGCAGTTCCTGCTCGGCGATCAGGACGACACCGCCAGCGACATCCTGCTGGACGGCATCAGTCTCAGCATCCGCACGAAGCGCGTCGAGCTCGAAGGCACGGGAATGATCTCCGAGCACTTCATCGAAGGGACCCACATCGACGAGTTCGCGTTCGGCCTCAACGCGCGCTTCGAGCTGATGAAAAAGAAGCTCGACTTCGGCGTGCAGTTCTACTACGGCAAGGCCAGCGGTGCGGAGAATTTCACCTATTGGCTCTTCAGCCTCTACATCGGAACGGCCATCCCGCTGGGCTCCGCCCAGATGACGAACCTGCGCGTGCTGGTGGCCGGCAACATGCGCCCCCGCCTCCCGCCGCCGGACGGCAATCCGAACCCGCTGCGCCTCTTCCGCTGGTACAAGTCGGACGGCGACGCGATCACGCTGCCGCTCAACCGCAAGCTCACGAAATGGGAGCGCCACGACGATTCCTTCGCGCTCGGCGCAGGTGCGCGCTTCCACCTCGCCGGCACCAAGTTCGTCTCGCTCGACATCTTCTTCTTCGTCCACAGCAGCCCGGAGGAAGCGGGGATGTTCGGGGCGATGGAGTGCTATCTCGGAAAGAGCAAGAAGCCGATCGCCTACGGCGTGCTGGAGATCGACTTCAAGAGCGGCTCGTGGGCGGCGGAGATCGGGATCAACCTCGGGCTCGACAACGTCCTCGGGGTCGAAAATCTGGAGCAGGCGCTGAAGCGCCTGACGTTGAGCGGGACGCTCTTCCTCGCCCGCAACATCGACGTGATCGCCCTCGGGCAGTACGCCGATCCCGCCACGTGGCTCAGCTTCCGCTTCAAGTGGCTCACCGGATGGCACGCCGAGCTGTGGGCCGCGGCCTGTGTCCATCACGTCGACATGCCCGAGGGCCCGCACGTCATCGCGGGCGTGGTGGGGGCGAAGGGCAGCATCGATTTCAAAGTCGGGAAGCTCAAGCTGTACGCGGTTCTCACCCTGGCGTGGCAGCCGTGGCATAGCGAGACCCACGACACCGGACTGCTGGTGCGGATCGAAGCGGGCGTGCGCATCCGCATCTTCCACTTCATCAATTTCGGCGCATCGATCGAGATCGAGCTGGACAAGCTCGACACGACGCCGAGCTACTGGCGATTCAGCTTCATGTTCCGCATCGGGACGCCGTGGTGGTTGCCCGATGTCACGATCCGGTTCGAGAAAACCTCGGGCGCGCCGGACGTTGCAAAACTGAAAGTCGCCTCGCCGCCGCTCGTCGGCGCGAGCGCGCTGCCGCCGGCGACGCGCGGCCCGCTGACCATCGGCGTAACGCCTCTCGTCGGATCGACGCTGGACGAAAAGGCGGTCCACGATCTCGATCAGCTGCGAGCCACCGGCCCGGCGATCGTGGGCGCGAATGGATTCGATGCGCTGGAGGCGGTTGCCACGGACTCGCGGATCGCGCTCGACTTCAAGCCTTCGCTCGACGCGCCGGTCGCGATCGTTCCCCAGACGCCGGCCGGCGCCGGCACACAGAAATCAGGCGACATCGAGTTGCGCTATGAGCTGGTGGAGATCGGGATCCGCCGCCGCAAACGGTTCGGCGCAGGCGCGGGAGTGTGGGCGGACCTGATCACGCCGGAATCGACGCACATCGATTCGGCCGACGACCTGACGGCGGTGTTCACGTCCTCGGTCCGGTTCGAGTGGGACGTCGACGTGATTCGCGAGGGACGCACGGACACGCGGCGGCTGCTGATCAACGCGGACACGGCGTACTCGCTCAGCGTGTACAGTCCGGAAGGCGACGACGTCGCATCGACGACGTTCCCCGGCTGGCCGTGCTGCCATCCGCCGCGGCGACCCACGGTTTGGCACGAGGTGGACTTCGATGCGATTGCGTACGGCATGCGCGCGCCCGCATTCCAGCGCTTCACCGACAGCAGCAGCACGTTCCACTGGCAAGGCGGGTTGCCGCCCGTCGTCGCGCCTCCGCAAAACGCGCCCACCGGGAGTTTTCCCGCGTGGGTGCATGTGCCTCCGCGTCCCGCCGGCCCGATCGCCGTCGCGTCATTCGACGAGCGCGTCGCGGTCTGCGAGATCTTCGCGTACTGGGATCCCGCGCACTCGAAGAACATCCTCGTCGTCGATGCCTTCGACGGACTGAAATTGCTCGCGTCCCAGGAGCTCGAGCTCAGCGCCGGCGGACCTCCGGTGATCCGCATTCGCCTCGCCGAAGGCATGACGTCGCTGCTGATTCGCAAGACCGGGGACGTCGAGCCGACCGAGGGAGACGTCGAGCTGCTGCGCGTGCGCTACCGCACGGTGCGCGAGGAGCTCGACGACGCGCTGCGCGTGTACCGCTGCGCAAACGCCGACGACCGCGTACACGGCGGAGGCGTGCTGGCGTGGCTGCCGAACCGCGACTACGAAGTCACGGTGCGCGTGCGCATCGGCCTGGAACACGAGCGGAGCGGTGCGCAGGACACCACCGTCGAGCAGAAGGCGTACTTCCGCACGAAGGGATTGCCCGGACTGAACGCCGTGGCGCGCGTCGGCGACGAGATCGAGCCGTACGTGGAGTCGCGCTACCCGGGACCGGGCGCGGTGCGGCTCTATCGCCGCGAGCCGCTCGTGGTCGCGTTCACGGAGCGCTTCAACATCGTCGTACCGGTGAATCGCACGCCGTCGGCCGCGGAAGAAGCGAATCAGATTCTCGAATGGGTGCTCGCCGTGGAGAAGGTCGGCGGCGTCATGGGATACGAGCGGCTCTCGCAGACGGCGCCGGATTGGGTCGTCGCGCATCGCGGCACCGCGCCGCCGGTCGGACCGCGCCGTCCGATCGTGCTCGATACCGTGGTCTTCCACACCACGGAACGGACCGCGCCGTCGATCGAGCCGCTGGTGGTTCGTTATGAAGCGATGATGCGGCGGCCCGGCGGCTGTGCGAACCCGGGCGACGGTCTGCATCCGTCGCAAGTGCTCGTGCACGAGCCGTACGATCCGGGCGCGCCCGCGGACGCGACGCCGCGATGGGAAGCGGATCAGGAACTACGCGTGAGCCTGCGCCAGAAGGATGCGCCGTTCGTCGATCGCGTCGCGTTCGAGCCGGCCGACGCGACGGCGTTCACGAGATCGGCTGCGAGCGGCTCTCCCGCGGTATGGCGCTCGGATGAAGGCGCGATGCGCGTCGCGGCCGATCCGCAGCCGGCGGCCGCGCAGTACGCCGTCTTCGGCGAGACCGGCTGGCGCCACGTGCAGGTCGAGGCGACCGTCGATCCCGACGGCGGCGAGGCCGGCGTGGCGGTGGCATTCTCCGGTTCGCAATGCGTCGAGGCTCTACTCTCGTCGGCGGGAACGCTCCGGCTGATCGAGCGCGACGGCGCAACGACTCGCGATCTCGCTCCGCCGATCGCCCTCGGCGCCGCACCCGGTCCGGTGACGCTCGCAGTGATCGCGTTCGACGATCGCATTCGCGCCACGGCTGGCGAGCGCAGTGTCGAAGGCGCGTTCGGCGCGATTCGCGAAGGGCGCCTGGCGCTGGTCTCCCGCGGCGGCGGCCGGTTCACGCGCCTCGTCGTCAGCGGACTCGATGCCTGGCGCTTCCACGCCCACACCAGCCGCTACGACGACTTCCCGTCGCACATCGAGAGCTTCGACGGCGTGGTGGGCGTCCTCCGGCCCGGCGACGTCGGAACGGCGTCCGCGATGGTCGCCGATCTGATCACGCGCACCGGTGCGCAGATCCCCCTGGTGATGACCGAGCGCTCCGATCTCGAAACGCGGCAGCGGCTCTTCGAGACCTGGACCACTTCCCTCGGCCTCCCGCTTCGCGACGATCCGCGCATCCTTGCGCTGACCCGCTGGGAGGAGGCCGGCGCCACTTCGCTCCTGCTGCTGGAAAGCGATGAGCCGCTGCCGTTCAGCCGCGATGTCACGGTCGCGATCTCGAAGCGAACGGCCGGCACTCCGTGGCCGCCGCACGTGCACGATTTCCCGGCGGAGGTACAGGCGTTCTTCGCCGGATTCCGCTTCGAGGGCGACCGCTTCATCGCGCCGCGCCCGCCGAAACAGCTCGTCCGCGCCCGACGGATTCTCCGGGCGGTGGTCATCCGCGGCCGCATCAGCGCAGAAGTGTTCGACGTCGAAGGCCGGACGAAGACTTTCATCGCCAAGCGCGGCCATGACACCGCGCGCTGGCCGCGGGAACTGGGCGTCCCAAACCCCGGCGACCTCCTCATTCTCGACGCTCACGGCGAGCCGCTGCTCCCGCCCCTTCCCTCCCCCAGCCCCGTGGTCTGGACGCCGGTCCAGGCGAGCGTCCTCTCCAACGGTGACGAGACCTGCGCGCTGATCGTCCCGAACACGCCCCTCGGCGCGGGGACGTACCGCCTCCAGTTCGAGATCGACCGCCGCCGCTGGCGCGCGGCCGCACCGGACGCAGCATCCAACTACCGCGCAACCGCGATCATCTCTCTGGAGACAATGGCCTGAACTTAGGAATCACAGGCCCCTCATCCGGCCTTCGGCCACCTTCTCCCCGCAAGCGGGGCGAAGGGCAACAAATTCACTCTACTGAGATACCGCAATGCAGTTAAGTGACAACGAATCAAGTAGTTACTCAACCGATCGGTGTATCGACTACCTCGACCTCAGGGTCGAGTCAGTCAATGAGGAAGTCCGCAACCCCAGCTGCGAAGTCGGAGCATCTCGACACTGAGGTCTGCAACCTCGATATCGAGGTCGAGCATCTCGACACCGAGGTCCGCGATCTCGATATCGAGGTCGAGCATCTCGACACCGAGATCCGCGATCTCGATATCGAGGTCGGAGCATCTCGACACCGAGGTCCGCGATCTCGATATCGAGGTCGAAGCATCTCGACACCGAGGTCCGCGATCTCGATATCGAGGTCGGACGATCTCGACACCGAGGTCCGCGATCTCGATATCGAGGTCGGAGCATCTCGACACCGAGATCCGCGATCTCGATATCGAGGTCCAAGCATCTCGACACCGAGGTCCGCGATCTCGATATCGAGGTCGGAGCATCTCGACACTGAGGTTCCGCGATCTCGATATCGAGGTCGGAGCATCTCGACACCGAGGTCCGCGACCTCGATATCGAGGTCGGAGCATCTCGACACCGAGGTCCGCGATCTCGATATCGAGGTCGGAGCATCTCGACACTGAGGTCCGCGACCTCGATATCGAGGTCGGAGCATCTCGACACTGAGGTCCGCGATCTCGACATCGAGGTCGGAGCATCTCGACACTGAGGTCCGCGACCTCGATATCGAGGTCCAAGCATCTCGACACCGAGGTCCGCGATCTCGATATCGAGGTCGCAGCATCTCGACACTGAGGTCCGCGATCTCGACATCGAGGTCGGACCATCTCGACACCGAGGTCCGCGATCTCGATATCGAGGTCGGAGCATCTCGACACTGAGGTCCGCGATCTCGATATCGAGGTCGGAGCATGTCAATGACGACCTGACTCACCCCCTTATCCACCCCAGTGGTAGGGAACTACGGCGCTCCCGACTCTCCTTAGTCAGGAGCGAAAGGAGAACTGTATGCGTCGATGGTCCGTCGTCCTTCAGATCCTCTGGTCCATGCTTTCCGTAGCCGCGCTGGCGCAGGGCACCGGCGCTGACTGGCCGATGTACAGCGGCACGTACGACAGCCAACGCTTCTCGAGTCTCGACCAGATCAACGCCGCCAACGTCAAACAGATCCGTCCCGTGTGGGCGTTCCAGACCGGCATCGCCAATCCGAACATGTCGTTCGAGAACACGCCGATCGTCGTCGCTGGAGTGATGTACGTCTCGACCGGAAACGACATCATTTATGCGATGGACGCGGAGAGCGGCGCGCTGAAGTGGGCGTTCGATCCGAAAATCAAGGTCGACACCGGCATCCTCGGCACGATCGCTCCCGGCATCGATCAACAGCTCAAGCTTTGCTGCGGTCAGAACAGCCGCGGCCTGGCCTTCTACAAGAACCGGATCTACATGGGCACGCTCGACGGGCGGCTGATCGCGCTCAATGCCGCCGACGGCACCGGCGTGAAGACGTTTACCGACAACATTCTGAAGACGCCGGGGCAGGTCCAGGTGCTCGAGCTGAAAGCAGGCTACAGCTGGACCGCGGCGCCGATCGTATGGGACGACAAGATCTTCTTCGGCGCGGCCGGCAGCGAATACCGCACGCGCGGACGCTTTCACGCCTTCGACGCCAACACCGGCAAGCTGCTGTGGCAGTGGTACACCATCCCCGCACCGGGCGAGCCGGGCGGCGACAGCTGGCCGAATAAGAAAACCGGCGGCAAGTTTCCTTACGAGATCGGCGGCGTGGGCGTGTGGATGAATCCCACGATCGATGTCGCCAACCGGCAGGTGATCTTCGGCACCGGCAATCCGAATCCCGACTTCCTCGGCGAGCTGCGCGCCGGCGACAACCTCCACAGCTGTTCCGTGGTGGCGCTCGATACCGATACCGGCAAGCTGCGCTGGGCGTTCCAGCAGGTGCGCCACGACATCTGGGACTACGATCAGGCTTCGCCGCCCGTGCTCTTCACATCCACGATCAGCGGCCGGCCGGTGGAAGCCGTCGGCGCCGCGGGGAAGACCGGCTGGTTCTACATCCTCGACCGCAAGACCGGCAAGCCGCTCATCGACATGATGAACCTCGAAGTGCCGCAGGATCCCAAACAGGCCACGGCCAAAACGCAGCCGGTGCCGAAGAACGTCCCGCCATTCGTGACGCACAAGAACATGTGGGCGCCGCCGACGCTGGACGGCGTGCTCGTGTCGCCGGGGCTCAGCGGCGGATCGGAGTGGAGCCCGCTCTCGTTCAACCCGAAGCTCAACTACGTGTATGTGTCGGCCATCGACAAGGAAGTCGTGTTCTGCCGCGTGCCGACTACCTTGCAGGAATGGAAGACCAAGCCGCCGACGCCGGAAGGTCAGGAGTGCCGCCGCGTCGCCCAGCTGGCCTACCTCGGCTCGAAAATCTCGAAGCTGGACGTAGGAGGATTCGCCATCATTCCGCCGCCGCCGTTCCCTCAGCCGGTCGGCGCCTTCGTGGCCATCGACGTCAACACCGACAAGGTCGTGTGGCGTCACCCGACCGATCCGCATCCCATCGGCGGCACCCTGTCCACCGCGGGAGGCTTGGTCTTCGCAGGCGAATCGGACGGCTACTTCAACGCGCTCGACGCCAAAACCGGCGCAATGCTGTGGCGTTTTCAGACCGGCTCCGGCGTCAACGCCGCACCCATGACCTACTCGGTCAAAGGGAAGCAATACATCGCCATCTCGGCAGGAGGCGTCGCCGGACAGAGCCTGCCGAACGCCGCGCAGCCCAAAGACGCAAAACAGGAGGAGAGCCCGTCGTACGTGCAGAACAAGCGGACCAACGTGCCGGATGATTGGAAGTACTTCCGGCAGGGAGGAACCGTGTTCGTGTTCGCTCTGCCCGATTTGCCGGATTGAGAATCATTGGTGACCCCGAGAGGATTCGAACCTCCGACCAAGAGTTTAGGAAACTCCTGCTCTATCCGTGCTGAGCTACGGGGTCACGAATCTACGTTAACACGTCCACTGTTTCGCGCGATTTCAAGTGGAGCGGCGGGCTTTGCGGATGGGGGTGACGAGTCGTTTTGACGACAGCGGCGAGGACGCCGCCGGGCCTCCTCGCCGCTTCGCCTAATCGCGCACTTTCGCGGTGCCGTCGAAATATGCCTGGTACTTCGGCCAGCTCCACACCGCGATCTCGCGTCCGACTTTCAATCCGACGTTGTTGTCGACGGGGATGTGATAGCCGCCCATCGCGCGCGAGAGGGCGGCCATGTCGGCGGTCGCGGTCCACGTCGGCAAATCGAGCGTCATCTCTTCACCCGGATTGTCCTCGGTCAGCTCACAGTGTTTGCGCTTCTCGCAGTAGCCGTACTTGTCCGTGCCGGTGAAGAGCTCGAGGGTCTTCGAGCACGCGCCGCTGACGGTCGCATGTCCGCTCGTGTAGCCGGGGAACGGCGGCGTGACGAATGACTCCGGTGAATACGGATGCCACTCCTCGGCCGGCATGTCGCGCACGCCGCCCTTCACGCCCGCCCAGCCCTTGACCGTCTGGCCTTTGAAGAAATAGTGGACGAGCGTCCACGGCCGCGACGAGTCGTAGTAGCGCTTCGTCTCCCAGCAGGAGATGAACGCGTCGAACGCGACGTTCGCGACGGCGAAGTACATCTTCACGTCGGTGTCGAGATCGTGATTGTCGCGGCGCGAGACGTCCTGCGAGAAGCGCAGCCAGTGCCCGCTCTGTCCCGTCGAGCGCGGGCCGTCGCGCATGAACTCGACGATTGCTTTTTGTTCATGCGTCAGCGAGTTGTTGTACGTCAGGACCTGCGCCGCTTCTTTCTTCAGCGCGTCGGCGTCGGTCGTCGTCTTCGGCGGAGGCGGCGGGCGGAACTGCGAGCTGCTCTCCATCACGAACGGCTTCACGCGATACCAAAACGGGGTGAGAAATCCCGGCGTGATCTGGCGGCCGTCTTTCAGTTTGAACGTGATCGGCTGCCAGCGATCGGGATCGATGATCTTGTCGGGCGGATTCACCGGCACGTAGTACGTGTAGTCCGCGTACGGCTTGCCGTTGCCGCCCGCTTCGTCGCCGAGCTGATTTGCGCCGTCGTGCCGGCGGTAGTCGATCACCGCCTGCGCCGCGAGATTGCCGATGCCTTCCGGCGTCGCGGGATCGACCGACTCGTTCGCCGGGTCGTATCCCATCTTCTTCATCTCGCCGTCGAGATACGCCTTCGCTTCGGGATAGACGAACAGCAGCGACTTGTACGACGCGTAGCTGATCGCCTTCTTCTTGTTCTCCAGCGTCCGCTCGTTTTCGGGGCGGCGCAGTTTGCCGCCGAGCCGCGATCCCACCGCTTTCGCGTCGTATGCGGCCCACGCATCGAACATCGCCGTCGCCCAGATCGCGAGCGTGCGCGAGACGATCGTCGGCCGCGCGCCGTTCGCATCCACCTCGCGCGCCGTCGCCTCTTCGGCGATGTCGAGCCAGACGTAGGCGAGCGAGACGTGCGATTTGTCCTCGATCGGGAGGAAATGATGCAGCGGCTTCTCCTGCGCGCACAGCGGCGCGGCGAGGAGAACGACAGCTATCGCGAGAACCAGGGCCCGATGCATGACGAAGCGGATCAAGGAAAGTTTAGCATGTGGCGACCGCTGCCCTCAGCGGTCGCGCGGTGCGAAGCGCCGCCGGCCGGCAAAGCCGGCGGTGCCGCTGAGGGCAGCGGCACCCACAAAGTCGACGGCGGCAAGTGCTACGCCTTCGGCTTCGGCAACGGGAACTCTTCGCGCGTCGGTCCGAACATGCCGGCCGGTTTTCCGCCCGACTGGCGAATCATCATCGTGAGCTGGCCGCGGTGATGCGCGCCGTGGAGCACGATGAAGTCCCACAGGTGATCGCGCATCGGCACGTCTCCGCCGAACGTTTTGATCGGGCGGTCGAGATCTTCGGCCGTGTATCCGCTCAAACGCTCGCGCGCTTCGCGATGCACGCGCTCGTACTCCGGCGCAAGCGCTTCGACAGACTTCGGACGTTGCATTCCCGGCGGGCGCTCGTCCATCGCGTACGCGCCTTTGGCAGCGAAGAACGAGCCGTACGCCTCCCCTTCCGCGAGGTGCCAGGCCATCTCTCCGATCGACCGTCCCTCGGGGTCGGGGCGATAGTCGTATTGGTCCTTCGGAATCGTCTGCAGCAGTTTCACGGTCTTCGCGGCCTCACGGTCCCACACGTCGATGAATCGTTCGAGCTCGTTCATTTGCCAGCAATCTCCTTCCATGCATTCAGTGCGCGCTCGACTTCCGGCTTCAGTTTCGCGAAGCCTTCGCGCGCGTCGGGGCTCGGTGCTGCATCCGCTCCGTCGACCGCGTCGAGCACGTTCTCGATCGCGGCGAGATAGAAGCGGAGGTTTTTCGGCGGCGGTGCGTTCGGCATGCTCGTCGATCCGAACGTGGCACTGAGACCGGCGACTTCTTCGATCCGTTTCCGCATCGGCTCGCCGGTCGTCTTCTTGTACAGCGACTCGGACTCGGTGACCGCCGCGTCGAGAGCGAAGCGCAACACGTCGATCTGCTTCGCGAGCGCGAACTGTTCGGCATACGCGGACATCGGCACTTTCACGCGCGGATCGGGATCGATGCGCAGCGGCTGTTCGAGCTTGCGATCGCCGACCGTGAGGACGACGCGATAGTCGCCCGGCGGCGCCCAGATGCCGGGGCTCCACACGCCGCGGGTTCCGGCGAGACGGATCGGCCAGACGAAGCGATGCATCCCCGGCGTCGCCGGCAGCATTACCGGCATCGGAAACCACTCCGGCGCGGTGCGCAGCTTCGCGGGATCGATCTCCGGCGGCGCGTCGGCGCTGCTGTAACGGCGCACGAGCGCGTTCTGCGCGTCGAAGATTTCGAGCGTGACCGGCGTCGCCGCGTCGAGCACATAGTCGATGTACGCGCCGGCCGGCGGATTCGACGCGAGAGGCTCGTCCTTCGGCATCGGCGTGCCGGTGAATCCCGCGAAACGGAGTCTCACTACGGCCGCCGGCGTGAAAAGGTACGGACGTTGACCAACGCGCTGCCGCAGCGGCGTGACGTCGTCCATGATCCAGAAGCCGCGCCCATGCGTCGCGATCACGAGATCGTTGCCGTGCACGTCGATGTCGCGCACCGACGTCACCGGCAGATTCATCTGCAGCGGCTGCCACGCTTCGCCGTCATCGAACGAGACGAAAATCCCGCGCTCCGTTCCGGCGTACAGCAAGCCTTTCACCGCGCTGTCCTCGCGGACGACATTCACCGCGTGATTCGCAGGAATGCCGTTCACGATCAGCTTCCACGACTTGCCGCCGTCGTGCGTGCGGTAGATGTACGGGTGAAAATCGTCGAGGCGATGGCGGTCGACCGCGGCGTACGCGGTCTCCGCGTCGAAGTGCGACGCGTCGATGATGCCGATCTTCGACCACGGCGTCAGCGCCGCCGGCGTGACGTTCTGCCAGTGCGCGCCTTCGTCGTGCGTGCGCCAGATCAAACCGTCATCCGTGCCGGCCCAGAGGTCGTGATCGGCGACGCGCGACGGCGCGATCGCGTAGATCACGCCGCGTCGCGGACCGGTCTGCTGATGCAGCGCCGCCGTCGCCGCGTCGAGATTCGGCGGAACGCCGGGATCCTCGCGCGTGAGATCGGGACTGATGATCGTCCACCGATTCCCGCCATCCTCGGTGCGATACAAACGCTGGTTCGCGAAATAGAGCACGCGCGGATCGCGCACGGAAAAGACGAGAGGCAGCGTCCACGTGCGGCGCTCGTTGCCTTCGAAATGCGCGAGTGTCGGATCGACCGAGCGCGTCTGCTGCGTGCGCAGGTCGAGACGATCGACGCGGCCGCCGTAGATGATGTGATCGTCTTTCGGATCGGGCGCGATGTTGTCGCTCTCCCCTCCCGCGGTCGTCTCGCGGAAGTTCATCATCGTGATGCCGTCGATCGTGTTCGTGCGGCTCGGCAGACTCACCGCGCCGGAGTCCTGCTGCGCGCCGTAGACCTTGTACGGGAAGCTCGTGTCGGTGCTGACGTGATAGAGCTGCGCGGTCGGCTGGTTGTACCAGCTGGTCCACGTTAGGCCGCCGTTGACGGACACGACCGCGCCCTGGTCTACGCCGAGGATGCGGCGCGCGGGAAACTGCGGATCGATCCAGAGCGTGTGATAGTCGTCGCCTCCCGGCGCGCCTTTCACCGGCACGAACACTTTGCCGCCGTCGTCCGAGCGAAAGAGATTCACGTTGCACGAGTAGACGACGTCGGCGTTCTCCGGCTCGACGGTGATCTCGCCGAAATACCAGCCGCGGCTCCAAACGCGCGTGTCGCTCGACGTGCGCGTCCAATGCGCGCCCGCGTCGTCGGAGCGATACATCCCGCCTTCTTTCGCATCGACGATCGCGTACACGCGTTGCGGATTCGACTGCGCGACGGCGAGGCCGATGCGGCCTGTATTCTCCGGAAACCCGTTGCCGCGAATCTCCGTCCAGTGGTCGCCGCCGTCCGTCGACTTGAACAAGCCGCCGTCCGGTCCGTTCGATGGCGGATAGACACTCCACGGCGGGCGGCGCGTTTCCCACAGCGCGGCGTACACCACGTTCGGATTGCCCGGCTCGAACGCGAGATCGATCGCGCCGGCGTCGAAGCGGCTGAGGATGCGCGTCCACGTCGCGCCGCCATCGCGCGAGCGAAACACGCCGCGCTCGGTGTTCGAACCGTAGGGGTGTCCGAGGGCGCAGACGTAGACGAGATTCGGATCGGAGGGATGCACGCGGATGCGCGCGATCTGCTGCGAGTCGGCGAGGCCGATGTGCGACCACGTTTTGCCGCCGTCGGTCGAGCGATACATCCCGTTGCCCTGCGCGATGTCCGAGCGCATGTCCGATTCGCCGCTGCCGACGTAGATCACTTTCGGATTCGAAGGCGCCACCGCGATCGCGCCGATGGAACCGATCGGCTGACTGTCGAAGATCGGCTGCCACGTTCGTCCGGCGTCGCGCGTCTCCCACACGCCGCCGTTCACACTGCCGAAGTAGAAATGCTCCGGCTCGTTCGGAACGCCGGTGACCGCGAGCACGCGTCCGCCGCGAAACGGACCGATCAAACGCCAGCGCAGATCCTGGAACAGCGACGGATCGACGGTCGCCGCGTGGGCGAAGGCGGTGACGATGAGAAGAAGGGAGAGAAGGACTCGCTTCGACATCGCGCGACATCATAGTCGCGCGATGTCTTCTTCCCGTTACGAATCGGTTATGCGGTGACGGGCTCGTGCCGGCGCAGCGCGAGGTTCGCGAAGCCGCCGAGAGCGGCTGCGGTGAGGATCGCGGCGTTCAACGCAAGCGAAGTGTCGATGCGCAGCAGCGCGTCGAGCGAAAGCGCGCCGGGGCCGGTGAGGCCGATCGCGATCGCCGCGGCGGCGTAGAGCAGCGGCAGCTCGATGCCGTTGGAGTTCGCGAAGAGGCCGCCTTTCCAATGGACGGTGATCGCGGCGACGATCATCGTCGCGAGGACGAGCGCCGGACCGATCGGGCCGAAGAGGCCGATCGCAACGAGCAGGCCGCCCGCGAATTCGCTCGCGCCGGCGGCGAAGGCGAAGAAGCGGCCGGGGCGGAAGCCGAGGGACTCGAAGTAGCCGCCGGTGCCGTTGAGACCGTATCCGCCGAACCAGCCGAAGAGCTTCTGCGCGCCGTGCGCGGCCATGACGATGCCGAAGATGAGCCGCAGAACCAGTAATCCTTGTGCCATGTGACCTCCTATTTCGTAGTGACTATACTTTAGTTAGCGACTATAAGCCAGTCAGCCGCATTGGAATTCCCAGCGCCTTACGGCTATTCTGGAAAGCGCTACGTTGGAAAAACTATGGAAGCGAAAGCCCCCGAGCTCTGCGCGCAGTTCCACCAGGCGATCGAGCTGATCGGCAAGCGCTGGACCGGCGCGATCGTCTACCTCCTCCTCCGCTCCTCCTGCCGCTTCGCCACGCTCCGGGACGCGATCCCCGACATCACCGACCGCATGCTCAGCGAGCGGCTGCAGGAGCTCGAGCAGAACGGCATCGTCAGCCGCACGGTCGTGCCGGAGACGCCGGTGCGGGTCGAATACGCGCTCACGAAAAAAGGACGCGCGCTCGCCGCCGCGCTCGACGCGATCGGCGAATGGGCGCACGCGTGGGGCGCGAAGGGCGCGCGATCGAAGTCACGAAAACGGGCGCGCGCCTGACCTGTACTATTCTTTCCGTAAGCAGAAAGGTGGGCCCGATGCTCCGTCGAGTCGCTCCCCTCCTCGTCGTCCTCTCGTTTGCGTGCGCCACCAAGCCGCCGCAGCTCGCGTACTGTCCGCCGGCGCCGTTCGCCAATTGCACCGAGGCGAAGTGCGCGCTGCAATCGGACGGCAATTACACCTGCTGGTGCGTCGAGGACACGCGCTACTCGGCGACCTTATGGGCGGGATCGCAAGCGGCGTCCTGCAAGGACGCGACGGCGACGTATCTTCAATCGCGCTACCACCCGACCACTGCCTATCAGGTATGCGACTCTACCGCGGCCAATCAAACGTGGGCCTGGTGCCTCGGCGTCAGCTGCAAACCATCCACGAACCCGAACGACCCGAACAGCAAGGAGAACATCGCCTGCACGTGCATCCCCGTTCCATCGGGCGTGCAGGCGGTTCCGTACATCGTTACGACGAACACCTGGTCCGCGGAGAACTGCGCGTTCAAGTATTGGTCGTCTGCGACACCCGCCGACGTCGCGCAGGCCACTTCGTTTTTGCAGAAGCAGCCCGGACTCGCCAACCTGAAGCCGCCCACCCTCCTCCAGCCGCCGAAATGAGCGCGATCACCGAGGCGCGAAGACGCCGAAGGATCTCGAAATGTGCGGAGATGTGCGTATTCAAACACATCGCAAGAGCAGTGAACGATGAAGGATGATCGATGAAAGATGATCGATGAAGGATCCGAAATGTCATTCATCCTTCATCGTTAACGTACTCGCGGAGATCGTCGGATCTTGGCTTTTGGAATTTCGAGATCCTTCGCCGTCTTCGCGGCTCAGGATGACGGTGATTTTTTCACATCCTCAGAGGCTGTGAAAATTTCCAAGAGCTTTGTGGCGACCGCTGCCCTCAGCGGTCGCGGCGGCGCTACGCGCCGCTGGCGCCGCCGTGAGGCGGCGCTGTGACCGCTGAGGGCAGCGGTCACCACATCCTCATCAGGACGACGGAACTTCTGTATCGTCGAATTAGCGAATGGAGCACCAATGGAAGCGAGACGCCGGCGTTCCGATGGTCAATGGCTCAATGCCGCGCGGAGCGGCGCTTCCCCGTGGGCGGCGGCGGCTGCCCCGCGTCGCCGGAGAGGATGATCGCCGGCGACTGCGTCCACGTCGTCCGATTGCCGGCGATGTCTTCGATCTCGATCCGCAAGTCGACGGAATCCGCGCCCGCGCGGGTGACCGCTGCGAGATCGGTGCGATACATCTCGCCCGCGGGGAAGCGGCGTAACTGCGCGACGTCGCCGAGGTCGGAGCCTTGATGGACGGCGGTCAGCGGGGTCCAAGTGGCGGATCCGTGTGCGCGATAGAACACCTTGGTCGCCTCGCGTTTCAACTCGCGCGTCGAGCCGAGCTTGCTGCGCTGGTCGGCGGGCGGATAGAAGTAGTCGCCCGCGGCGAAGAAGAGTGACGCGTTGCTGTTCTTCTCCAGCTTCTCGGCGAGTCGCCCCTGCGCGTTCAACACGCGCAGCGCGGTGAGCGTGGGCGCGTCGAGGTCGTTCGGATCGCTGCCGAAGCGCACCTCCACCTCGCCGCGCGACGGCTGTCCGGCGATGTTCATGTCGTCGCGCGCGGCCACGTAGCGGCCGCCCGTCTGCGGCGCGGGACCGGGATCGCATGGACCTTCATCGCAGGTCGTGAGATTCGTGTATGTGCCGGCGGCGACTTGCGCGTTCGCGGCGTTGTAGCTGACCCACGGCGTGTCCTGCGTGACGTAGCGATACCACTCGCCGAGCGGCCCGACGAACCCCGGGACCAGTCCGATGTAGCGATTCGGCGCGGTGCCGAAGAACGAGAATGCGTAGAGCGGTGAGGTACCGAGCGTGAGCTCTTCGCCGTCCGAGATGCGATAGGCGGCGGGCGACGCATACACCCACGGCACGGAAACGATCGCGCCGTCGATGCCGCGCAGCTTTCCGATCGCCGTACTTCCCATGTCGAAGTCGATGCCCGACGTTCCGACGCCCGACTCCATCGTCGTGAAGTAATCGAGGATCATCTGCGGCCCGAGCTCGACCGGCGAACAATCGCTCAGGCTCTCCGTGACGATGGACGGCGTTCGCACCCCGGTCGTGAGGCATGCGAACACGGCGTTCGGTCCCTGCTTCGGTTGCGGGAAGCGAACGCGCACATGTTTGTACGTCGCCGGTCCCGCGCTCATCGTCGCCGACTGCGCGACGCCGGCGAGCGGCGGATACTGCACGTTGTACGCGCGGCCGTGCGTCACATCGAAGTACGCGTCGAACAAATGGAACGTAAACGTCGGCGAGACCGGAGAGAAAAACAGCTTCGGAACGGTGGCAGGAATTTGAAGCGTGACGGCGACCGCCGGCAGCTTCGCGTAGACGAAGCGAAGCGTGCGGATGTGATTGATCTGCGCCGGCAATTGATCGAATGCGGTGCCGAATTGGTCGCGCGCGTCGAGGACGACTTCCGCCGATGTGTCGGCGCGATGCAGCGCCACTTCGCTGTCGCCGGATGCGGTGCGATTTTCCGCGAATGCAATGCGCGCCGCGTACGGCACCGCGCTCGTGTCATACGCCAGCATCAGAAAATCCCACCGCGTGTCCGGCTGCGTGAAGAGCTCGGCCTTCCCCTCGTCGTAGAGGAACACGACCTTCGCCGTGCTCTCCGAAAGCGCGAGCGCGCTCACCGCGGGCTGATCGTAGGAGATCGTCACGCGCGCGGCGCGCGCGACGAACCACGGCAGCGCGAACGGCGCGGCGCCGCGAAACTCAATGTTTCCGTCGATGAAGGACGCCGCCGGAAACGCAACGGTGCTGTTGTTGATGACGAGCCGCAAATCGACCGACTTCGACTCACCCGCCGCGAGCTGCAGCGTTGCCGGCGTGGCGGTGAACGTTGCTCCCGCCGGAACATTCGTCGCGACGACGTCGAACGTGCGCGCGTCCGCCGCGCGATTCGTGAGCGTGACGCTGCGCGTCGCCTCGAACGTGCCGCCCTTCCCGCTGGCGAGTCCGAAGCTGATGCCGGCGCCGTCGACGAACGTCGTCGCCGTGTCCGCGCGTGCGACATCGATGCGTCCCGCTGCGCGCGCAAGCGCCGCGTCGTCGACAGCCATCGCCGTCGTCACGAGCGCGCTCTTGATCTCCGCCGGCGTCCATGCCGGATGCAGTTTGCGCAGCAGCGCCGCCGCTCCGGTGACGTGCGGAGCTGCCATCGATGTTCCGTCCATCGCGACAATGAGACCGCTGAGGTAGGTCGATTGAATCGCGACGCCGGGCGCCATCACGTCCGGCTTGAATCCGAGGAGCGCGGGCGACGGACCGCGCGAGCTGAACGTCGCGACCGTTCCGAACGACGTCACCGCGCCGACGGTGATCGCGGTGCGCGCCGTGCCCGGGCTGCCGATCGAGTCCGGCCGGCCCGCGTTGCCCGCCGCCACCACGACGATCACGCCCGCGGCCGTTGCGTTGTCGACGGCATGCGACACGAGATCGTCGGCGGTGCCGGGACCGCCGAGGCTGAGATTGATCACGTCGAGGTGATCGGAAGGATTGCCGTCCTGATTCGGATCGATGCTGCGCTCGATCGCCGCGATGACGTTCGACTGCAATCCGCTTCCCTGCGCGCTCAAGACTTTGTACGCGTACAGCGTTGCTCCCGGCGCGACGCCGGCGATCTCGGGCGAGTCGGCCGCGATGATGCCGGCGACGTGCGTGCCGTGACCGGCGTCGTCTTTCGGATCGCCGTCGTTATTCGCGAAGTCCCATCCGCCCGCGACCTTGTGTCCCGGGCCGAATGCGCCGCCGAGGGCGGGATGCGTGTAGTCGATGCCGGTGTCGATCACGCCGATGCGGATTCCGTCGCCGCGCGTCGCGAGCGAGCTCGCATTCACGCGAGCGGCGGCGTCGATCGCCGCGGCCGTGGGTTTCGCATCGCCGGCCGCATACGCGGTGACCACGCGATCGGGAACCACCGCTTTCACGTACGGAAGGCGGCGAATCGCATCGAGCGACTCGCGCGGCACATCGATCGCCGCGCCGAAGATCGCCTGCACGTATTCGTAGCGGATCACCGGCGTCGCCGTTTGTTCGTGCGGATGCCGCTCGACCGTGCTCATCACGTCGCCGCGAAATCGCGCGAACGTCGCCGCGGCCGTCGTCCCGGGAATCCGCTGAAACTCCACGATGGCCGCGCCGCTCGGCAGCGGCTGCGCACGCAGCTCGATGTCATTCGATTGGGCGTGGAGTGTGGTCGCGGCAAGCAGAAGGGAGAGGACAAGGATCCGAGGCATGCACCGTAGGGTACAGGGCAAATCGAAAGTGGAAGTGACGGAACGGTGGAGGCTTCCGCTCGCACTGTCATGTTCTTGCGTGAAAGCGGCGCGTGCACTCGATGAATAGGAATTCGCGCAAAAGTGGCCTGGCAGAAAGGTGGTACGACAAGAAGGGACCACGTCAGATCTGCCTCATGAGCCATAAAATAACGGCATGTCAACGAACGATGCGGCAGATCACGAGACCGCGCAAAAGTGGCTGAAGACACTATCCGGGCAAGTGCTGCGACTGAGAATGGATTACCGCATCTGGGACGAGACCCAGGCGATCATTCGGGCTAATCCAAAATTACATCGCTCCAGTGAATTCTATCGCTGGATGAGAGAAATGTTTGTGTCCGGCGTCGCAATGTCGGTACGCCGCTTAACCGACAGCGACACCCGCGCTATTTCGTTCTTCCGTTTCCTGAAGCTCGTGAAGGGCAATGCATCTCTCGTGTCGCGTCAGCGATACCGTAAGTTGTATAGAGACGACGACGTCTTTTCGCAGCAGCTTCGGGAATTGGGAATCATGACGGATCACGTGAAGGCGGAATACGAGATGCTGGTTGGACCCGGGAAGGAGCAGCCGAGTCCTGACGATATTCAGCGCGAACTTGACGCGATGCAGCAGTTAACTTCGAAGATCGTTGCGCTGGCAGACTCCTCGATCGCTCATCACGAAGAAAAGAAGCCGGAGGATCTCCCAACCTTTGCCGACGTTGACAAGGCGATCAGCTTTTTCGAAGAGCTTCTAAAACGATATCGGTTGCTGTTCGATGCCACGAGCATGTCTACGGATATTACGTTCCAGTACGATTGGAAAGCGATCTTCCGCGTGCCTTGGATTCCTTAGAGGTCGCCCAACGGCTTGAGCCTAAGCTGCACGGCCAGGGCCTACGTGCCGAAGCCGACGCGGCACGGCGGCCGCAGCGAATGAGTCGAATCCGACGAGTCGCAAACTGCGGCCGGCGTGCCGCCGCTCATTCTTGTATGTTGACGAGCAGGCTCGGCCGCACGCAGGAGTTAGCCGGCCGATCGTAAGACGCTTTCAATGTAACCTACCGCATCCTCAAAATTGACAAGGACCTTGCACTGATAGTGAGCGAGTTCATCGTAGATTGCGGGATTGGCGAAACCCTTTCGATCTTGGCTTACAAAGCATTTCGGCCCGACTGGTGTTGACTTCGCGTGCGCTATCACACTTGCCAGCACAATGGAATCAGGCGGCGAAAGGGAACATCGACGCTCGAGTTCTACGGCAGCTATGAGAACTTCGGTAGATAGTGGCTCAATTGTGCCATGTTCTTCGATAACAGCAATTGCCTGCTCAAGGCGGCCGCGCGCTTCTTCGCCGCTTGCGACTATTGCGGCGAGGAGATCTTTCGACGTCTCAGGGAGTGCTTCGAACTGTTGTGAACGAGAGAGCTGCCGTATGAGCGGCTGAAGCTGATCTCGCAACAGAATATTTCTTTCCGAAAGGCGGATGTCCCAAGTGCTACGTGCTTCTGCGACGGAAAATGCCGGAATCACGAGAGCCACTGAACGGCGTCTTGCCAGCGCGAGGATCGTTTCACAACTCTGGCGGCGCTCCTGAAGGTATGCCACCTCAAGGAGGAAGTTAGTTTCCGCGTAGACAATCACGCAGCTTGGGACCTGATGACACCATCACGAATTGATTCAATAAGCCCCGAGTCCCGAAGCCATGCAGGTTGTTCGGCTTCCGGCATTCCTGCAACGACGTCACTCAGCCAAGCGTAGATCAGCGCTTCGAAACTGCGCTCGCTGAGAGTGTCAAGAGAACCATGGAGACGGAGAAGATATGGCCGAAGAGCAACCGCAGTGTCTCCTTCAAACTCGGGCGGCCCAGCCTCACCGCTTGGATGACGCCACAGATATAGGTGATCCCGAAGGGCTAGCAGGAAGAATGGAGCAGGCGGTATCTGCGCATGCACGAGCAAGTTGCGCAAGAATCTTCCTGCCCATTCCGGCGATGGAGCAATGGTGTTGTTCGCCTCGACGACGAGCTGTATGGCTCCACCTGGTTTTTCAACCACGAAGTCGGCGGTCGGTCGTCTCTCTTCCATCGCTCGGGTGATTCTATCCGAAACTTCACCCGGTCAGCCCAACTCCGACTTACCGTGTTGCAACCGCGCGCTCGAGTACTGCAAGACGCACATCCCTCGGTCCCGCGATCTCGATGATCGCGCAACCGAGCTCGTACCCGCCGATGATCTCGAGCAGCTGGTCATTCATCGCTTCGCGCAGTGCCGGATCCTCGGACTCCGGTACATCGATGCGATCGGTGTCATTGAGAGGAAGGACGACGAGCAGGTCGACGTGGCGCATGCCGGTGGCGACGAGCTCCAACGCGGGCTCGATCAGGTCTCGAGCGTCGAGTGCGCGGAGGTACGCGAGAAAATCGACGGGACTGCGCTCCGCGATCACGCGCGCTCCGCGCTCGTGTGTACTGAGCCGCTCCACGCAAATCTCGAGTTGGCGATAGAAGTCGTCCGCTGCCGGCGGGTCGCTCATTTGATCGAGCCATTCGTACGGCTCGGGCTCGAACGCATAGTCCGCGTGAGCGGCGAGGAAGTCTTCGATCAGCGTGGTCTTCCCCGAGGCGTGCGTGCCGGAAACGGCGATTCTCACGCGGATCACGGTATAACAGCGCGAAATCGATGAGCGGGCATGCGCGATTTCCGATTCGCGAGTGGCGCCGGGCGGTTGCCGCCGCGGCGCAACGCGTCGGCAGCGAGGCGATTGCGCCGTTCGGGTTCGAGCTGACCGGATCGGCGAAGTATCTCTCCTCCCACCTCCGATATCTTTTCATCTATCTCCTGCGCACGCCGTCGCCGTTGGGGAACGAGCCGCTGGTGCGCGAGATCTGTGATGCGCTCGATGGCGCGCTCGCCGACGTCGCGCGCACGATCGAGATCGTCGACTACGACCGCTTCACCGTGCCGACCGGTTTCGACGCATCGCGAACGCTGATCATTCGCTCGGTCGACGCGGAGCTGCCGCTGCTGCGGACGTGGGCGCGCTACATCGTCGCCGCGGCGCTCGCCGTCAACCGGCCGCGCATCACCGCCGTCACCGATTTCCATTCCGATCTGATGGCGCAGCGCTACTGCTGTCAGCTGGCGATCATGCACGACGCGCTGTTCGCTGCGCTGCCGAACATGCCCGCGCTTTCGCTGCGCGACGCGATCGGACGCCATCTCGGCGGGCTGCAGCGCGTCAGTCTCGCCGACCGCTTTCGCTTCGAGCTCGTGGATGCCGAAGTCGTGCGCGCGATCGGCATCGCCATCGATCGCTTTTACGCGGACGTGAACGTGAAGTGGAGCGACTCCGCGGCGAACATTCGCGTGCCCGACTTTCACGGCAAGGCGCTGCTCGATTATCCGCGGAGCGACGAGCTCGACCTGCTCGTGGCGATCGCCATCCAGCGATATGAGGAGTACGCGGACGACGCTACGCCGCGTGCAGCCAGCGCGCAAATGCTGCAATGAGCGGGTGGACCGGCGCGGACGCGGCACGGCGATGCATCCACGCGTGCACCGTCTTCAGTTGCCGCGCGACGCGCAGACCGTTCTCTTCGACGGCGCGGCCGGTCTGATACGTGTCGATCGCGCAGTCGATCGCGCCGGTGCGCAGCCACGCTTCGACGCAGCCGGTGACCGGCACCACATCGATTGCCGGATCCATCACGTCTCGCGCGACACTCGGCCACGCGGACGCACACGTGCTGCGTGATTCACCATCGCCGATTTCGACGAGGCGACAGGGATCGACGCCCAGCGGAAAGAGTGCTTCGATCTGGTCGCCGTCCTCGAGTCGCACGTCCTCGCCGAAGATCGCGTAGCCGGCCCATCCGCGCCGCAACATCGCCGGCAGATCGCGCGATCGCGCGAAGACGACTTGCAGCGCATGCGACGTGATGTTCCACGTCAGCTCGCCGGACTTGAACGGACCGGCGGCAATGCCGCCGTCATCGAAGAACGCGCGCAACAGCGAGCGCATCACCGCGCTGTTCGGCGCGGCGACGATCACCGGCGTTCGTTCCGCGGACGCAGCGAGATCCACAGCGTGCATCGCGCAATCGCGACGCGCGATCGCCGCGGCAGCCGCGAGCAACGCGCGCTGCAACATGACGCGCGCTTCGGCGAGCGCGGTGTCGCCAAGACGGGTCATGCGCGTGCCGGCGCAATTGAGAACGCGCACCGCGTGACGGTCGAGCCATTCGACGACGCGCGCGGCAACGTCGTCGGCAGGAACGCCGCGCAACTCGAGTACCGGCCGCCCCAGCCACCTCGCCGCTTTCCTCGTCTCCTCCGACCCCTCGGATTGCGCGTAGTCGAGCAGCAGCGTTCCGTCGCTCGCGAACACGTTCGCCCATGTGCAGAACCGGTAGCTCGGCGTCGCCAGCTCGAGAATCGTTGCGCCGTCGAGACGATCGGGTCCGCCTTCTCCGAGCTCGCTGCACTCGGTGCGCTTTCCCTCCGGCATGATTGCGAACGCCGTCACACCGAACGTGCGCGCGGTCTGCAGCGCGAGTTGATCGATTCCCGTTTGTCCGCAGCTCGTGATCACGAGCCCCGGACTGAGGTGCAATCGCGTCGCGAACGACGCCTCGGTCGTGCTGGAACTGCGCCGCTCGATGTGCGCGGGAAAAATCTCATTCAGGTCGTCGCTGCGCGGGACGTGCGACGACGGCGACTGCATCGCCGCGCGCGCCTGCGCCTGCGCCATGGCATGCGCATCGTCGACGCTCGCACCGTCGATGCGGCAGGCGAGAAACGCGCCGGCGTACGCGTCGCCGGCGCCGAGGACGTGCACTGCCGATGGAGCACTCTCGAGCGGCAAATGAATCGCGTCGCGTGCCCCGCGCTCTTTCCAGACCACGGGGCGCGAGCCGTCGGTGCCGATGCATTCGACGTTCGCGACGACGGATGCGAAGCGCAGCGAGCTCTCGTCCTGCAATGCCAGCTCCACGAAGTCACGCCGCTGACCGATCAGGAATCGCAGATTTGCAAACTGCTCGAGACGCGCGGGCGATCGCCAATCTGCAATCAACAGTGCCAGCTGATCGCAGCGATGAATGAAATCGAGCAGCGCATCGTCCGCGGCCAAGGCATCGCACAGCGTCATGACCAACAGATCGCACGGCTGCAAATCGCGATCGCCCTGCAGTTGCGCATTGTGTTCGTAGATCGCGATCTGCCGCACGTCGCCGGTCGTCTCTTCGATCAGGCAGTAGGCCTCGCGCGTGAATCCCTTTCGCCACACCGGCTCGAGGGCGACTCCCCACGCGCGCAGATGCGCGAGTCCGGCGTCGCTGAGAATCGCGTCGTCGAATTCGGCGTGGCCGTGCCAGCGGATCGGACCGGGACGCAGTGCGGCATTGTGGCGACCGCTGCCCTCGGCGGTCGCGGTGCCGCTGCGGGCAGCGGCACCCACAACGCGCGCCGATGCTGCCGCGCAGAGCGTGTTCGAAACCGTTCCTCCCGGCGTCCATCGCTGCTGCCCTCGCTCCGCCGCGAATCGCCGGTACGCCTCGCGTTCCTCGGAAGAGATCGCGAGCCGCACGTGGACGTCCGGCGCATGCGTTCGCAGAAACGCGTCGATCTCTCCGGAGGGAGCGATGATGATGTCATCGCGCGTGGCATGCCCGATCCCCAGTACAACGGCATCAGGCATATTTCGTCACGGCGCCGCCGCAGTCGGTGATCATCTGACTCTCCAACTCTGCGATCTGCGGCGACCTGCGCGACGTCGAGAATTCGTCGCGCACCCAGGCCTCGAAGTCGGGATCCTGACGCGGCACCATGATGCCGTTCTTGAACTTCAATACGCTCTCTTTGAGCAGACGGATCTTCGCCTGCGGATGCATCCGGATGTAGCGGTAGGCAGTCACTCGATCGACGACCGCGACATCGCCGGCCGCCGCACTCACGATGCTGAGCGCAGTTCCGATGTCCGGATTCTGCACCACGATCGTATTGAACGACTCGATGCGGAGCTCGCGCACGGCGTACTCCCAACCGGCCTCCCCTTCCGCGACCGCCCAACGCAGTTGCATGCCGCGCAGATCGTCGAGCGTCTGGATCTTGCTGTCGTCCGCCACGACGGCGCAGAGGTCGATGCTGTGGAAGTTGCACGTGAAGTCCGCGTAGTCGCGGCGCTCGGAAGTCTCGAACACCGACAGCACGAGATCGATCGCGCGCGGATCCGCGACCGGCTTCGCGAAGATGTCGCTGGTGAACTCCTGCCATTGAATCGGAACGAAGTCCACTTGCAGTCCGGTGCGCGCGGCGACGTCGCGCGCGAGATCGACGTAGTAGCCGCTGAACGTGACTTGCCGGTCATTCGTGAATTGGTAATCGGCGAGCGGCGGATGTTTCGTGACGCCGCAGCGCAGATGCCGTTTCGACATCACCAGCTCGCGGCGGCTCGGACGAAGGGACGTTGGTGAGAGTCTCGCGGTCGAGAGCTCCGGCCGCTGGAGCAATTGTCGTAAATGCTGCTCCACCCGTTCAAAGAATCCCTTCTCGCTGCCGCGGACTCCCGAATACGTTCCGATGATGCCGAGCTTCTCGACTTCCTCGCGAAACTTGAACACGCGCGTCAGCTCTTTCGAGGCCGCGACGGACTTCGGCTGCGGAGGATCATCGTTGAAATAGAACAGCATCCACGCCTGCGTCTTCGCGTTCACGTTCTCGAGCGCGTTGCGGAACTCCTTCTCCGTACCCGACGCGCGCTTGCCGCCGCCGCCGAAGCGGGACGACATGATGCCGAGGTAGATGTCGCAGAGAGGCGTCTGGTCGTCGACGACGTCCTGCGGCGCGAGCCCGAGGCGCGGGATGACGTTGTCCTCCCACTTGAACAGCTTGAGCTGACGCCCGGTCAGATTCCCCTCGGTTTCGTTGATGCGCGCGATCACTTCATCGAGGACGTTGCGCTCCGGCTCGCAGTCGCCGGGCGAAGAGACGAAGATTCGGATGAATGACAATGGAGGCTCCGGCTTTTTGGGATGTCGATGCTTCCCAAAATGATACACGGAGCCTCACTTGCGCGCGCGGCTCAGCGCGACGCCGAGCGCGAGCATTCCACGGGATCATCCAGTGGTGATTCGTCGCTTCGCCGACTCGTACGCATAGTCGCAGCACTGCGCTGGACGTCGTTCTTCTGATTCTTGAGTGATAAATCCCGGCGTGTCGGCGCCGGGGCAATTTCACGGAAGCGGTGGTCGCATCCCGTCATCGTCAGGTTGTAGCGTGAAAACGCTCCTGATAATCCGCGCAATGCGATCGAAGAAGCCGTCATGGCGGTCGCCCGGATCGTTTGAACGCGCGAGTGCGGGTGTGGAGCCAAGAGCAATGAGCAGCAAGGCGCCGGAAAAGAGCCTTCGCATGTGAGACCCCCTTGAACAGGCGGTCCACTCTCGCGGGCGATGTTACACGGTCAGCGGTGAGATCGGCGCCCGGAAGGGGAACGGACGCTGATACGTGATCCGAAAGATGTATCGGCGAACGTCGAATACCACGTCCTCGGTCAGCGCATATTGCTGGGCGAGCTCGCGCAAGTACGTCATGACTTCAGCAGTGAGCCCGCGCCTGCGCGTCGGCTCATTCCGATCCAACCGGGTCGAGTATTCGGCTAGAGATCGACATATGGAGATCGCGGCCTTGTATCGTTCGAGCGCGACCGTTGATGCCACCGCGTCGATTCCCACACGAACGAGCGCATCGTCGTTGTTTAAGAGCTGATACTTCGCCGTCGCGTCAGCGAACGCATCGAGTGCCGGATCATGTTCGGTCCTCAGCGCAAGGAGCTTTCCACGCAGCCAGTAATCACGCGCGAGGAGAGCGGTTGCGTTTCGACGCCGGTCATCCACTTCGAGAGCCGCCAGGCATTCATCGATATCGCTGGCGGCGTCTCCATTTTCGATGCGTGCCCACAACAAATTACTGAGCGCATCGTGCCAGGCAGCGATGTCGCTCTCAGGAGTTCGAACGAATACCTCATGACAGACCTCAACGGAACGGGGATCGCCGCTCCGATAAAGTAGTAATCCACGCGTACTCCGCGCGCGAAGCCATCCACTCAATCGCGACGAACATAGATCGGCTCTACGACATCCAAGAGTGCTCTTGCGTCGTCAGGACACCAAATATCGCGCTCGATGGCCAGCAACGCCCGTGACAATAGAATCGACGCATCTGCCAACTCCACATCCCGAACGTGCATCGCCGCTTCCGTTGCTGCGGCAAGAGCGATGCGGCACTCCTCATAGCGTCCCGACTCGCGTAGAAGCGCGGAATGAATCTTCCACGTCTCGAAACGATGAAGGAAGTCGAGCCGACCGCGGGCATGATCCGCGCCTACACCGCCGCGTGTATCGCAATTACCGATGACGAGACGATCTCGCCGCTCGATCTGTTCGAGCTGCAGCCGGACGCGGAGGAGATCGCGGCGGCGCGAAGGCGTTACGAGCAGCATCAGAAGGTCGCGAGACGGCGCGCGCGGCGTTGACGCGTCATTGAGAACGCGCAGCCGCTGCTTCTGCGCATACGCTCGTGTCGAATCTGTATCCGTGCCACCAGCGAGCCCACAAGCGCCACAACGGACGAATCAGGCGCCAGTGCCACGCGTGACGGCGTATCTGCCGAAGACGTGTCTCGCCGAACCTGTCAGACAACTCCGGGGAAAGGCAGCCCTCTAACAGGATTTGTCCGTGCTCGCATCTGGCCTGGACTAAATAGTCTCGTTCCGCAAACAAATCACCGCAGGAAGTCTGTACGTGAACGACGATCGATCGCCCGAGCGGTTTGGTGAACCACTGCGTTACCTCGACCGTCGAGACAGGATGGGGGTAAGGATAACCATCCGTGACCGTCACCTCGCGATTGGTGACATGGCCTGTGAACAGGATCTCGGCACTGAGAAACGTCTGGCGAGCCGGGGGTGGTAGACATTGGCAGGCGCGGATGCTTCGGGTGCTCGCGAGCGAGAGCGCGATCACGGCGATGCAGACATACCAGCGGTGCTGTGTCACTGGCATCGACCAATCGTCAGCGAGCCTTCTTGGCCATTCGATCCAATCCCTCGACGGTGTGCCGCAAGCCCAGTTCCGCTTCGGCGCGAACCGCAATGCTCTTGGTGGCGAGCGCGTCACGGTAGTAGCTCTGCGCGAACTTGAAGTACTTCACTGCCTCGGTCTCGTCTCCACGCCGCTCTGCTGTCCATGCCTCGTAGCGCCCAGAATCCGCGGCGGCCTTCAGCAGGTACGGATATGCGGGAGAGGTTTCGAACCTGTCGGCCGCCTCAAGCAGAGCGGGGATAGAATTCCTGTCGCCACGGTGGAGCGCACGAAGCGCAAGGACATATGGGTAATACCCCGATTCCGGATGGAACTGGCGGATCTCATCGGCGAGCGCCATGCCCGGCTTGGTCGCCTGGAACGAGATGTCTGACCACTTGCCATCCGATATGGTCTGCATACGCTTCCAGATTTCCGCGTCGATCCCGACAGGCTCCATAACGGTGATCGCGACCGTTGGCGTGCGGACGGCGCAGATCGGGTCAAAAAACTCATCGCCGACGCGCAACTCGAGGGCGATGCCATAGGCTCCGGGACCAGAGAATGACGGATAGATGAACCAACTCGGAATACCGTGGTCCCAACTCGCCGCCTGCTGCATCGACTGGCCTGGCTGGAGACGGGACGGCAGAAGTGACTGGAGGGTCCACTGATCGTGCGCCTCCGGATCCGGGTTGTGCATCACCTTCGTTTCACCGCCAGGGAAGGTCACCACCAGGGTGGCCTCGGCCCCGCTGATCGTGACCGGCCGATCCGAAACATTGGTATACGTGACGACGATGTCGAACGGGATACCCGGAAGAACGTGATCGTATGGAAGCGTCAGCCTGGCCTCGACCGGCGTCGCTGCCTGGCCCGTCGGCGCCAGGACGGCTGAGAGGATCACCACCGCGGCTGCAAGCATCGATCTCATCATCCCTCCTTTTACGGCTCGAACGGGTCGCGCCGCTTGCGAATTTCGAGATATTCCGAGTGGATTCCGCCGCCCGGCAAAGTCAGGAAGTGGAAACGAGCGATTCCGTTCATGCGCTGGGAGAAAGTACCGGCGCCCGGATCGGCATATGCAGCGAGCAGGCAATAGATCTTTGGATCATCCCAGACCTTCGTCGTAGTTGGGCAGTGATCGAACAGATTCCACAGGCCGTTCGTCCTCCATTGGTGAGCAATCTCGTGAGCTGCCGTTTTCTTGGCCCACAGACTCACGTCGCTCGCATTGTTTCCGCTCAAGGCGTGGTCGATTGTGTCGCAGAATACCCACGACGACGTCCGGGCATCCACCTCCGAGATGGTGAGTCCTGCATCGGGTCCAAAGGCGTCGCCCGCGGCTTCATCCGACGCGATGACCAGCAACTGGTGATTCGGCTCGAGCGTACCGGTCGCGATTGTCGTCCGGCACGCGCTGCGCCTGCGGTACATAGAGCGCGGTGTCTGGAGGATCGGCGACGCGCAGCCAGACGTCCGCTTCCGGACTCGCGGTATTCGAAGTCACGGCGCCGCGGAATCGGAAGCGCGGCTTCCCTCCGGGCTGGCTCGAAACGATCTGGAACGGCGAGAGATCCGTGTCGCCCGGCTTCGGGTGAAGAATGAGCTTCTGCGACATCGCCGGCACGAGCACGAACGCGAACTTCCGCGGCTCGGTTCTGAAAATCAGCTCGCCCTTCTCAGCGGAATCCGCACCTTCAAGTAGCTCCAGTTCGAGCCCGCGGTGTCCATAAACGCGATGTTTCTCGTTCCCTCGAAGTATCTGCAGCCTTCGGTGCTGATCTGCGGATTCCAGTCGATGAGGATCGTGTGATCCGTCGCCTGCGCGAAACCTTTGACTGCGAGTAGCAGCGCGAACGCGGCCGCGATGACATTCGACCTTTGCATTGAAGACCTCTCTGCGAGCGAATGTAGGTCGGCCTACTCCCATCCGTCAATATGGAGCAAACATGCGTCACGACGATTGACGGGAGTCTGAAGGGATTGTGCAGCGACGACCTTAGGCGCCACCTCACGCGCTTGTGAACAGCGCGTCCACGGGCCGCGATGCCATCGATCTTTGTCATCCCGGGTAATCGCCATCACTGCATACGAGCGGCACAAGCGAGTGGCGCGGCGGTTGCGGACGACGCGACAACGGGGTTCGCGATGCAAACCGGTGGGCTCGCGAGCTCACGACGTGGGATCGGGTGGGAGAGACGCGGGTCGCGCGCGCGGACGCGCCGCGCAACCCGCGAAAGGGTTGCTTAGAGGTTGCGGTCGATGAAGTTCTGCAGCGCGTTTTTCGGCGCCGCTCCGACCATGCGGTCGACGAGCTTGCCGTCCTTAAACATCATCAGCGTCGGGATCGAGGTCACGCCGAAACGCTGTGCGATGACGGGGTTGTCGTCGACATTCATCTTGCCGATGACGGCCTTGCCGTCGTAGTTCGGCGCGAGCTCTTCGACGACCGGGCCGATCAGCCGGCACGGGCCGCACCACGGCGCCCAGAAGTCGACGAACACGGGCTTCCCGGCGTTGATGACGCTGTCGAAGTCGCCGTCGGTGAGCTGTTGAATGGATTTGGTTTCAGTCGCCATTTCTGCAAGATCTCCTAACGATCTCAGTCAAAGCCGAGCCTGTCGCAACATATTCCTAACCGTTTGTGTTTGCGCGTTCGGTGCCGATCCACGTGGGCTTTGCAGCCGATATGCGGCGGTTTGCCGTCATCGCCCTCGCGCTGTCGCTGCCAGTGCTGCACAGCCATGGCGCTGCTGGGTAGTGTCCTAATTTGGACGGCCCGGGAAAAAGTACGCCTCCCGGTATCCCGGCGCAACCTTGTCCATCCGTTCGGCCATCGTTCCGGCGAAGTCAATCAGCTCGCCGTGCAGCGCGGCGTCCAGCGTCATCCGCTGCTCTCCAGCAACCGTCTCCAGCGCCAGAATGATGAACTCCGGCAGCCGGACGGTGACGGCGCGAAGGGCCAGCAGGGGCGGCAGGACTCGCGCAGCGTCCGCACCAAGCGCGTCCGCTATCTCCGCAAGCGTCCATCGCTCCATCGCCACGTAAACGGCCTGACGCCACAGGAAGCGCCATCGGCCGCGCACCCTTTCCGCGTCGCGGTCACCGCCCGCTACCTCCCGCCGCAGCGCGCGGACTGGCGTGTCCGTCAGGCGCGCAACCTCGCCGAGAGTGTACGACTCTGCCGGGTCGAGAAAGAGCGAACGGATGCGCTGACATCTGTCCATCGAAGCCTCCCACCTAACTATAGTGGGATGGAGGTTACACCGATCTATGGTTAGGGTAAAGGGTGATGTCACGTCGGAAGGAACGGAGCCCGGAAGGGCAGCGGTTCGGCGACACGTTGCGCCGACTTCGGAACGAGCGCGACCTGAGTCAGGAACGGCTCGCGGAAGCGGCGAATCTGACGGCGGATTACGTCGGCTTCGTCGAGCGCGGGGAGAACGTGCCGACGCTGACCGTTCTCCTCAAGCTGGCGAGGGCGCTCAGAGTCGATGCGTCGGAGTTACTGAGCGAGTTCACGGTAGCGACGTTGAAGCGCATGAAGTTGTAGGCTACTCCGTCGCTGCCCGCGCAACTGTCGATCCTGGACAAGTCGAGGGAGGAATTACCCTTGCGGCGGCGTGACAGGCTATCGGTATTTCAACTGTGTTTCGTCTGTGTCGTTGTGCTCATTACAGACGTCAAATGTCTTAAATTGCGGCGACAGGAGATAGCAGAACGTCAGCCAGTGCGGATGGCGGAAAACATCCTTGTACTCTACACGCCCGTGCACCCATACCAACGCGGAACCGTTGGCAATCTCGTCTATGTAGCTTTGGGTCATGGCGAGCGGGCGGTGCGCTTTGTCCTGAATCGGAAATGTACTGAGGTGATACGGAACCGTAGGCGCGATGACGCCGCGACTGTCAAGCACGCCAACAACGATGTCATCGTATTTAAAAGAAGGCTTCTCGGTGGGGCGGGTGACTTCCAGTTTAAAATCAGCATGAACGTGCAGTGCTGGAGTCTTGCCTGTATTTCTAATCGATACGTCTGCCTTATACGGCGAACCTACAACCAATTCTCCCTTAATATTATCGACACCAAGCCACGCACGTTGATCCAAACGAGAGGCGTTGATACTCGCGTCAAGCGCGGCCCTACCTTGCGCAAGATTGGTTTTCAGCACATTCTGGTTTTCGCCCAGCAGCTTCGCAAGTTCCTCGCGGTTTTCCTTCAGCGTGTTCTCGATCGCCGCCTTGTTTTGGGCGAGGTTCGTTTTATTGTCGGCAACCATCTGCTTCTGATGGTCAGAGATGGCGTTAGCGGCGGTAATCAATTTGTCAGTTTGTACGCTCGTGCCGTGCATTTCGGCGAGTTGGGAGCGCATCGTCCACCATTGAAGCGCAGCGAAAAAAGTGTAGACGGCGGTGACTACCACTACCCCACGCGTCCAGTTAAAGCTACGTCGCTGAATTTCGAGGCCTTGCTGTTGAAGTTTGGCGCTAAGTTCTTCAAATTTGCTGAGGGCATCGCGTATCTTATCCTCGGGAGTCTTGGGGTTCGTATCGCTGGCTGGAGTTTCGACAGTCGGCGGCATCCTATTAGCGCTGACTGGAGCCTTCTTGTCGGAGTTCTGACCGTTCATGTCGCGGCTGTCCTACTAGCGTTGAGGGTTGTGGTGCTGTTCGTATGATTCGCTGTTGTTAACTGTAGCACAAAAACTCTGGACAAACATAGATTGTTGTAATACACTTACTCATATGGCAAACGTCCTCAACGTCGAGAAGCAAACCGTCATCATCGGCTCACTCGCCGAGGGATCAAGCATCCGCTCCATCGAGCGTATGACCGGAGTCCACCGTGACACCATCATGCGTCTCGGTGTGAAGGTCGGAGAGGGATGCGCGAAGATTCTGGACGCGATCATGCGCGATCTTCCCTGCACGCATTTGCAGATGGATGAGATTTGGGGATACATCGGTAAGAAACAGCGCCACGTTGCGCCGTCTGATGATCCTTCCATGGGCGATGCGTGGACGTTCTGCGCGATCGATTCCGAAACCAAACTCGTTCCGGCGTTCAAGGTCGGAAAGCGCGATAGCGAGACGGCAAACGCGTTCGTCGCGGACCTTGCCTCGCGCATGAGCAATCGCGTGCAGCTTTCCTCTGATGGTCTCAAGGCGTACGTTGAAGCCGTGGAGTTGGCGTTCGGTGCCGACGTCGATTACGCGCAGGTCATTAAGACGTACACGGAAGATCAGTCGAAAACGCCGGAGCGCCGCTACAGCGCCGCGCGCATCCTGACTGTAGAGAAGCGCGCCGTGCAGGGCGATCCCGACATGAAGGCGGCAAATACCAGTTACGTTGAGCGCCTGAACGCCACGACGCGCCAGCACATGCGCCGACTGACCCGGCTCACGCATGCCTTCAGCAAGAAACTGGAGAACTTTGAAGCGGCGGTTGCGCTGCACTTCGCGTATTACAACTCGTGAAGCGCCACGAAACGATTCGCTGCACTCCCGCGATGGCTGCCGAGGTTGTATCGTCGCCGTGGACGGTGCGTCAGTTAGTGGAGATCGCGCTCGCATGACCTACCTCGATGAACTGAGGGACGTGATCCGACGCCTTCACGGCGCGGACGCGGCGCATGTCGAGAGCGTGCCGGTCAAAGAGGTGTTCAAAGGGAAAACGGTTTGGGAGGGAGTCGTGGAGGTATTCGATCTGCACGGACATCCAACGGCCAGCCGCGTCTACGCATGGGCGCACGATACCGACGATCCCGCAGCGCCACGGCGACACGTCACGGTGTTGCACAGCCATCCAATCGAATCAGCACGGCAGGCGGTGCGAGCCGCTATCGTGCAGGAGTTCAGAGAACAGTGAGTCAACCGAAGCCTAAGAAACCGGGCCGTCCGAAGTTGGCGAAGGGTCACGCGAAGGCGCACATCGTTCCGGTGCGGTTCAATCCTGACTTGCTCCGACGAGTCGAGAAGGCGGCGAAGGCGAGCGGTAAGAACGTTTCCGAATGGATCAGGAGCACCCTCGATGCCGCAACGAACTGAGCCGGTCAAATTAGGACACTACCCGCTGCTGCGAGTGGTTGCTTTCAGGAGGGCGATGGCGTAGCCACCGCCCTTCGGAATTTCCGCACGGCTTCGGTTTGGTCTTCGTAGTCGAGGAAGCCTTCGATGAAGGAAGGCGTGAGCCCGGGCATCACGACGCTCTTCGAGATTTCGACGTACGCATCACCGCGCAGCTCGTACGCCTTTAGCTTTTCCTTTTTCCAGATCCAAACCTCTCTCACTCCGAGACCGCGATAGACGTCGAGCTTATCGAGTCCTCCGCGTGTCCAAATCACTTCCACCGCGAGATCAGGATTTTCCTTCTCCGCTCCGACGACGTAACACTCGTCCGGCTCGATTCCCCGCAACTTGGGAGCGTTGCGCATGGTGAGGGAACCGTAACCATTGAAAAATATCCCGTTCTCCTCCGCATAGGTTTCGAGAAGGCGACCGATCAACGTCTTGTAAAACTCGTGGCTTCGCGATGGACTCATGATCTCGAGTTGTCCCTCCAGGTAGGTCACCCGTACTCCGGCACGATCGCCGCGGATTGCGAGGAAGGTTTCGAACTGCCACCAGTCGATGTCCTGCAGAATCACGCGCTGATCGGGGTCTAGCGACCTGTCCGGAGGCGCGAGAACGGGTGCGGTGGACATGAATCGAATATAACACCATATTCCTGAAAATCTTGGCACGCCGCTCGCGATAGAAACCACCCAGATGCGGCGCGTTTCCGTTAGGCCCGGAGCGCCGGAGAGGCGGTCGTTTCCTCGTCCCCCGCTCTGGCTGAACCTGCTCGTACTTCTCCTCGGCATTGCAGGATTTCTGTACGCGCGCTACGACCGCGAGCGCGTGTCGACGAAGTTCGCGGGAGTGCTCGCCGAGGAGGCGCGGACGCCGGCGGATACGGCGCGGATGAAAGACGAGCTCGCGAAGCTCGCTCTCACGCGCAACGATCTGCAGCATGAGCTCGAAGGGCGGATGAAGTTCGTCGCGAGTCTGAAGTCGGAAGACTTTTACCTTTCGATCGACTCGCGTTCGCATCGCCTGCGCTTCTACTACGGCGGCACGATCCTGCGCGAAGACGACGTCGCGATCGGCGAGTCGAAGACGATCAACGCGAACGGACACACGTGGACGTTCATCCCGCTGAAAGGCGCGTTCCCCGTCGAAGCGAAGATCGTCGACTACGCGTGGCGCGTGCCGGAGTGGCTCGATCCCGCGCGTCCGACGATCGCGGACGGTCTCGGAAAGTACGTGCTGTTTTTACCGAACGGCTACGTGATTCACACGCCGCCGTCGCAAGCGAGTCCGCTGCACGGGCCGAAGCCGGGCTCGTACATGGTCTCGGAGGAAGCGCTCGCCGCGATCTGGGAGCGCATTCACAAAGGAACCCCGGTGTACATCTATTGAAACGGTCGCTCGGTTGCGCAGTCGCGCGGTTACGCAGCAGATCCTCGCTGCGCAACCGCGTGACCGCGTAACGGCGCAACCGGAGGACAGAAATGCGAAGGTGGATCGGACTGCTGGGATCGTGGGCGCTCTTGGTGCTGGCCCTCGGGATCCTCGGATACGCGGCGGCGACGCAGGCGATCACGCTCGCCGACGCGCGCAAGCTGCGGCGCTACGAAGCCGTCGACGAGGCGATCGAAGGCGAAGTGAAACGGCAAGTGCAGCAGATGCAGGAGACGATGTCGAAGCGCTCGACGCAGGTCACCGCGCTGCAATCGGAGGTCACGTCGGCCGAGAAACAGATCGAAGATCTGCGCGACACGAATCTCGTCATCACCGTGTCGACGAAAGAGAACCACGTCTACGCGCGTCGAAACGGACAGCTCGTGTTCGACGCCGTCTGTTCGACGGGCAAAGGAACGACGCTGCGCAGCGGCAGCGAGACGATCATCTTCCGCACGCCGGTCGGACGCTTTCGCATTCAATCGAAAGAAGAGCATCCGATGTGGGTGCCGCCGGACTGGCACTTCATCGAGCAGGCACGCGAGAACGGACTCGACGTCGTGCATCTCTCGCGCGGCCAGCGACTCGGCGACTTGTACGTCAGCGACCACGACGTGATGTCGAATGGCTCGCCGCTGCCGGGCGGAGAGTTGATCGTGCGCGGCGGCGCGATCGTGATCCCTCCGGTCGGCACGCACCAGCGCGAGTTCCCCGACGTTCTCGGCGACTACCGCCTCAACCTCGGCGACGGCTACGCGCTGCACGGCACGCAAGCCGTCTCGCAGCTCGGCCGCAGCGTGTCGCACGGCTGCGTGCGACTGAGCAACGAAGACATCGCGCGCCTCTACGCGATCGCGAACGTCGGTGATGAAGTAGTGATCTACTAGTCGCGGTTGCGCGGTTGCTCGGTCGCGCAGTTGCTCGGCAACAGCTCAAAGCCGCAAAACCGCGTAACCGCGTAACCGCGGCGAGACTACAATCCTCCCCATGAAGCGTGCCGCGGTCGTGGTCCTAATCATGGGCGGCGCGTTCCTCGCCTATCGCCAGTTCGGATCGCATGGACCGGCAAAGCGCTATCAGCAGTTCGCTGACGAGATTCTCAAGCGCAATTACGCTGCTGCCGCGCGCATGAGCGATGGTCTTTCGGAGCAGCAGGTCGCAACGATGGGAACGCAGGAGCGGATCGGCGCGGGACCGGCGATGTTCCAGACGCTGTTCCCTTCGCGCTACAACGTCGAGTCGGAAGACAAAGCGAGCGACGGAACCGTCACGCTGCACGCGATTCAGACGGTGCTCTTCAATCCGCCCGGCGTCGAGTCCGCGCTGCGACCCGCGATGTACGCGAAGCTGCGGCAGACCGTGCAGCTGAAGAAGCGCGACGGCGAGTGGAAGGTCACGTCCTTCGAGAACAAATTTCAGGAAATGGATTCCTTGTCGTCGAAATGAATCCGTGGCGTGATCGGCTCCATCGCTGGTTCGAGCCGCTCGCGCGGCACTGTCCGCTCTCGCCCAACGCAATCACGCTGCTCGCGCTGGCGATCAATATCGGCGCGGCGTATTTGCTGTATCGACGATTCTTTCTGCTCGCGATCGTGCTGGTGTCGATCGGCGGATTCGCGGACGCGTTCGACGGAATGGTCGCGCGCGTGCAGCAGAAGACGTCGCGCTACGGCGATTTTCTCGATCATTTCGCCGATCGCGTGAGCGACACGGTGCTGCTCAGCGGCTGGCTCCTCGGGAACGAGGTGCGCGTCGAGATCGCGCTTGCCGCGATGATCGCGGTCACGCTCAACGGCTACATCGGCACGCAGCTGGAGGCGACGTGGCGCGAGCGCGACTACGGGAGCGTCGGCCGCGGCGAGTTCGTTCTCGGACTGATCGTCTATCCCGCGGTGTCGACCATCCTGTACGACAACGATTGGTCGGCGATCGCGTTCGGCGGATTGCGCATCGTCGAGTGGATGTCGCTGGCGATCATCATCTTCGCACTCCTCGGCGTCGCGCAGCGTATTGCCATCGCCAACAAGATGGAGCGCTCGCAGTGACGTCGGTGCGGCGCAATCCGTTGACCGGCGATCCGATTTTGTTCGCGCCGGAGCGCGCCGCGCGTCCGCACGCGTTCGGCGATGAAGAGGACGACGCGCGCTGTCCGTTCTGCGCGGGACACGAAGAAGACACGCCGCCGGAGATTTTGCGCGTCGGCAATCCGTGGCGCGTGCGGGTCGTGCCGAACAAGTACCCGCCGATCGCAGGCGCGGAAGTCATCATCGAGTCGCCGCGGCATGACGCGCAGTTCGACAATCCCGAGATTGTGCACGTGTACGCGCAGCGCCATCGCGCGCACGCCGACGCGGCGTACGTCGCGCTGTTCAAGAACGAAGGAGCGCGCGCGGGATCATCGATCGCGCACGTGCATTCGCAGCTCATCCCGTTGCCGTTCGTGCCGCCACGCATCGAGCATGAGCGCGCGGCGTTTGCGAACGCATGTCCGCTGTGCGAGGCGCAGCCGAACGTCATCCGCGAGACGCGCGCGTTCACGTGGTTCGCGCCGCATGCGTCGTCGATGGCCTATCAGCAGTGGATCGTGCCGAAGCGACACGCCGCGTCGATCGGCGAGCTGCACGATGCGGAGCTCGACGAGCTGGCAACGTTGCTGCGTGATGCCTCGCGGGCGATGCGCAGTCTCAGCGATGCCTACAACTGGATGTTCGTGAACACGCCGCACTTTTACATCGATCTGTTTCCGCGCATGACGACCCTCGCCGGACTCGAGCTCGGCACCGGCACGTTCGTCGAGATCATCGATCCCGCCGCGGCCGCGGAGCGCTTTCGCTCATGATTCCGCTGCGCGACGACAATCCCCGCCGCACGTTTCCGATCGTCAACTACTTGCTCATCGCCGCGAACATTCTCGGCTTCCTGTGGGAGCTGCGCCTCGGTCCGTATCTCGACAACGAGATCATGCGCGTCGCATTCATCCCGAAGCGCTTCTGGGTTCCCGGTTACTGGACCGCCGATGTTTACTCGATCGTGATCTCGATGTTCCTGCACGGCGGCTTCCTGCACATCGCATCGAACATGCTCTACCTCTGGATCTTCGGCGACAACGTCGAAGACCGCCTCGGCCACTTCCGCTATCTGCTCTTCTATTTCCTCTGCGGCTTCGGCGCGACGTTCGCGCATGCGGTCTTCAGTCCCGCATCGCAACTCCCCGCGATCGGCGCGTCCGGCGCGATCGCCGGCGTCCTCGGCGCGTATCTGCTGCTCTGGCCGCATGCGCGCGTGCTCACGCTGATCCCGATCATCTTCTTCATCACGGTTCGCGAGCTGCCGGCCGTGTTCATCCTCGGCCTCTGGTTCGTGCTGCAGTTTTTCAGCGGAATCGGATCGCTCGGCGTGCCCGACGCGCAGAACGCCGGCGGCGTCGCCTACTTCGCGCACATCGGCGGCTTCGTGTCAGGAATCCTGCTCGTGTTTTTGTTCGGCGGATTTAGGCGGCCGCGCCGTCGCGAGCCGCCTCTCCCATGGTGGGCGCAGAGTTAGGGTTTCGCGGTTACGCGGTCTCGCGGTGGGTTCTGCCGCGCAACTGCGCGACCGCACAACCCCTACGAGACTTTCCCGAAATACTTCTCGAGATGATCGTACGCGTTGCGCACGTTCTCGCTCGGGTTGCGCACCTCGGCGAATGCATCGCGCCACGTCAGGCCGACGCGCTGGACGTTGCGCTCGCGCAGTCCGAAGAGCACTTCGCGCAGCGCCTCCGACTCGGGCCCGGAGAGGTCGGCGCGCATGATCTCTTTCTCGAGCGCGACCTGCGCCGCGAGCAGATGCTGCTCTTCCGTCGGCGTTCCGGGATTCGTCACCGCCGGAACTTTCAGCGTCGTGGGACGCACGTTCTCGGAGATCTCGCGCGGCTGGCTGCCGCCGCTCATGTCGACGGCGCCGGGGAGCTCTTTCAGCTGCGGGCTGAACTTGCCCATCATGAAGAAGAGCTCTTTCTCGTTCGCGAAGTTGCCGACGAGACGCGCCGACTTCGCGAGCTCGAGGTGCTCGGACTCCTGCAGCATGATGAACGCGCGCGCGCGATCTTCGAGCGTGATCTTCTTCGCGTGCACTTTCCACGCGGTCAGCGTGCCCTGGATGAAGCAGGCCTGCCCCGCGCGGATGCTTACCGCTTCGACCGTCACGTTTTCTTCGATGCGGATCGATCCGTTCGTCGATTCAATCTCTGAATAGACGCCGGAGTTCTGGATCACCAGGTTTCCCGGCGTTTTGATGGACAGCTGTCCGTGCGTGTTCACACGGATCTCCGTCCCGCGCGGGATGATCATCGTCGGAAAATTGGCCTCGCCGGCTGTACTCATTCACGACCTCCTCTTCCCAGAGCCGGTAAACGCTGTCGGTAGCGGATCGAAGTTGCGGTACTCCTTGATGGCACGCGCGCGCATGAGCAGCAGCGCCTCGTTGCTCCATTGATAGTTGAGGATGTAGATGCGCGGATCGATCGGATCGAAGCGATCGGCGAGCTCGAGATCGGTGCGCACTTCGTAGTGCAGATGCGAGTTCGTGCTCCAGCCCGTCGAGCCGACGGTGGCGATCGTGTCGCCCTGCCGCACTTCCTGGCCGGTGCGCACCTTCACGGTGTCGCAGTGGCCGTAGATGGTGATGAAGCGATCGGAGTGTTTGATCGTGACGACGTTGCCGAAGCGCCACCAGTTCACGCTCGTGCCGAGGGGGACGCGGCCGGCGAAGGTGACGACGCCGTCGGCGGTGGCGTAAATCGAAGTGCCGGTCGGCGCGGAGAGATCGAGTCCTTTGTGAAAGTCGGCCGCGCGCGTGAACGGCGAGACGCGATTGCCGAACGGCGATGTGAGCACGAACTGATCGGCGGGCAGCGGAAGGATCGACGGCGTGTGGCGGACGATGTCGGCGTTCTCGGCTTCGTAGCGCGCGACGACGTCGAGCTGCTGCTGCAGACGGCGCATCGCGGTCTGCAGTGAGATCTCGCGTCGGCGCCCGTCATCGAGCGGCTCGTCGGCGACGTGCCCGCGCATCGGAGTCGAGAAACCGCCCTGTCCGAGGGAACGGTCGAGGCCGTAGACCGTCATCAACTTCTCGACGCGGATGCGCTGATCTTCGAGGCTTCGCTCGAGACTCGACATCTGCACGACGTTCTCGCGCAATCGCTCGCGCTGAATGTCGCGCTCCTCGCGCTGCTCCTTGAGAAAATTCACCTTGTACACGCGGCGGATGACGGTCGGCGCCGCGGCCATCGAGCCGATCAGGCCCGCGAGCACGATCGAAAGCACGACGATTCCGGTGACGACACGACGGCGGTCGAGGAAGAAGTACCTCACGCGCCGGCGGATGTCGCTCGGGTGGATCTGGATTTCGATCATGGCGCAATCACGCGCTGGACAACGCGCGGGTCAGTCAGTGTAGCACAGGGGGTTGTGCGGGTTACTGCACAAGATCGGATGCAGTGGCGGACCGCTTCGTGAGCCGCTTCACCAGCATCGGCAACAACATGATCGTCAACATCAACCCGCACACGATTAGCAGTCGCGTCACCACTTCTCCCTCGCTCATCGAGCCGTTGAAGACGGCGTCGGCGCAGTAGGTGAAGACGAGAAGAGACGGCGTGATGCCGATGAGCGTCGACGGGAGGAAGTCGCGCATGCGCACACCCGCGACGCCGGCGCCGTAGTTGAGGACGGCGAACGGGATGCCGGGGATGTTGCGCAGGATGAGGAGCGATTTGAATCCGGCGTGGTCGACCTGTTTCGCGACCATGCGTCCGACTCTGCCGAAGCGATCGAGGACGCCCGTGCCGAGGAAGCGGCCGACGTAGAAGGATGCGACGGCGCCGAGCGTGGCGCCGATGATCGAGTAGATCGTGCCGAAGACCCACCCCCAGATGAAGCCGGCGGCGACGACGAAGAGCGACGCGGGAATCGCGAAGACGCAGCCGACGGCGAACGCGAGGATGAATGCGATCGGTCCATACCAGAGTCCGCGCAGATGCTCGACGAAGACGCGGATGTGGTCGCGCGTGAGCTGCGCGCGCAGCGGCGAGAACCAGATCGCGACGAACGCGGCGACGAGGAGGACGAGCACTGCGATCCGGAAGATCGTGCGCTTCGTCATCGCGACGGGCTCACTCTCAGAACGGAGTTCTCGATCGGCGCAGCGGCGAGGCTGAACGTGTGGAAGACGACTGTGAACGCCGTCTCGCACGGAACGTCGCGCAGATAGAAGGTCGCGGATGATGCGGGGACTTCTTTGTCGATGATCATATTTTTGACCGCACACTGCGCTTTCAGCGACTGCAGGACGTCGCGCACGTCGGCGTCTTTGACGTCGAGCGTGACTTTGGACTGCGGCGCCTTCGGCGCCGCTTTCAAAAGCGGCGGCGCAGCCGCGGCGGTCCAAAGAAGCAAGCCGACCAGAAGAGTTCTCACGAGCGCGAATCTAAACACGCTCGACGATCATGGCAATCCCCTGCCCCCCGCCGATGCAGGCTGAAGCGAGACCGTAACGCTTTTGCCGGCGACGCAACTCGTACAAAACAGTGAGCAGGAGCCGCGTGCCGGACGCGCCGAGCGGATGTCCGAGCGCGATCGCGCCGCCGTTGACGTTCAGCTTTTCCTTGTCGATGTCGAGCTCTTTGGCGACGGCGAGGATCTGTCCGGCGAACGCTTCGTTGATCTCGATGAGATCGATGTCGTCGAGCTTCATCCCGGCGCGCTTGAGCGCGATCTGCGTCGCGGGCACGGGACCGATGCCCATGATCTCCGGATCGCAGCCGGCGATGCCCCACGAGACGATGCGTCCGAGGGGCTGCGCGTTTTTCTCTTTCGCTTTGTCTGCAGTCGTGACGACGAGCATCGCTGCTCCATCGACGATTCCCGATGCGTTGCCGGCCGTGACGAAGCCGTCTTTCGCGAATGCAGGCTTGAGCTTGGCGAGTCCTTCGATCGTCGTGTCAGGGCGGAGGTGATCGTCGCTCGTGATCGTCTCGCCTTTGCGTCCGACCGGAACCGGCACGATCTCTTCCTGCAGCCGTCCCGCATTCGCGGCTTCGGTCGCGCACTTCTGGCTGCGCAGCGCGTACTCGTCCTGCGCTTCGCGCGAGATGTTGTGCTTGCGCGCGAGATTGTCGGACGTCTGCGCCATGTAGAGGCCGGCGTAGGTGTCGAGGAGCGCGACCATCAGCGAGTCTTCCATAGACGACTGGCCGAACTTCAATCCTTTGCGCGCGCCGCGAATCACGTGCGGCGCCTGGGTCATGTTCTCCATGCCGCCGGCGAGCACGCTCGTCGCCTCGCCGAGCTCGATCTGCTCGGCCGCGCTGATGACGGACTGGATGCCGGAGCCGCAGAGCCGATTGAGGGTGAGCGCGGGAACGTGTTTCGGAACTCCCGCTTTCAATCCGACATGGCGCGCGCCGTAGATCGCGTCGCCGGAAGTCTGCAGCGCATTGCCGACGATGACGTGGTCCATGTCCTCAGGAGCGAAGCCGCTGCGCGTGAGCGCTTCCTTCGCGGCGATGACGCCGAGATCGATCGCGCTGATGTCGGAGAAGTGTCCGTTGTATTCGGCCATCGGCGTGCGTGCGCCGTTGACGATGAGAATGTCTTTCAAGTGATGAAGCTCCTTCGAAAACAGATGACTGCAGAATGCAGAATGCAGAATGCAGAATTGAGAATTCAGAATTTCGCCTACCCCGATTTCTTCATTCTCGATTCTGCATTCGGCATTCTGCATTCATCTTCCAAAGCACCACAATCGCAACGATCTCGACCGCCGTCATCCAGACGCTCCCTTCCATCCCGAACCGCCCGCCCGTCATCCACCACGCGCCGCCGCCGCGCTCGATGAACACGCTCGCCTCGCCGGTGAAGCCGCTCACTTCGTCTCCGAGAATCGGTCCGCTCGTCAAATTCCACGCGAGGTGGAGGCCGATCGGAAACCAGAGATGTCCGTAACGCTCGTAGGCGAGGCCGAGGAGGATGCCGCCGAGGAAGACGTTCGTGAGGGCGAGGAGCGTGACGCCGCGGTTGCCGGCGTGCAGCAGGGCGAAGATCAGCGCGACGAAGATGTACGCGAACGGACGATTCCCGCGCAGCAGTTTCTGAAATGGATAGCCGCGGAAGAGCATCTCTTCATGCAGCACCGCGGGAATGAAGAGCGTGATGAGCTCGCGCCACGGAAATCCACGCCCCGGCGCGTGCCGTACCTCAGTCGAGAGTGTGATCAGCAGTGCGCCGCCAACGATGAGAAGAACGCCCCACGCGATTCCGATCGCGAATTCGCGCGCGGCAGCGCGCGGCGGGATGAACAAGCCGAGGGGCCACTGTCGGCGATCCCAGATCGTGATGGTCAGCGTGGTCGCGACGGTGACGGCGATGAGACCCGCGAGCTGAAACGCAAGCCACCGGAACAGGAACAATGTGGCAACATAGAAACAAACGAACAACAAGAGCGGACCGAGATAGCCATCGAGGGCGATCGCCTTTCGACGGACCGCGCCGAGCCCGGAGGTCGCATGAGGAAGTTCGCCCCTGACATCGCGGCGCTGGTCCTGCGGCTCGCCGCCGGACTGATCTTCATTCCCCACGGCTGGTCGAAGATCAGCGGCAAGGGCGCCGGCGCGTTCGCCGCCGACATCGCCGCCAACTATCACATCCCCTCGATCCTCGGGCACCTCGCCGCCTGGTCCGAGTTCCTCGGCGCGGTCCTGCTGATCGTCGGACTTCTCACCCGTCTCGATGCCTTCCTCCTCGCCGCGACGATGTTCGTGGCCGCATTCATCGTGCAGCTTCCCGATGCGTTGTACGAGGTTCCCCCCGGATCAATCAAGATCTTCGTTGCGCTGCACGGGATCGAGCTGCCGCTGGCGCTGTTCGCGATCTGCCTCTCGCTGCTCCTCACGGGCGGCGGGAAGTTCTCGCTCGACGCGATCGTGTTCCGCCGATTCCGGCGCAAGTCGTGATCCGCATCGTCGCGCGCGTCGTCGCGATCGCGCTCGTCGCGCTGCCTGTTACGTTCGTCGTGACGTTTCTGCTGATGCCGCTCTGGTCGTGGATCGAGTCGCGATTCCACATCGAGTCGGTCGGGCACTCCGGTCCTGCGAACTGGTGCTTCTTCATCGTGTACGCCACGCTGGTCGTGATCGGACTGGCGCTTCAATATCGAAGAATGCGCTCCAGCGGCCCTCTATACAAATCGTCATCCTGAGTCGGCGAAGCGCAACGAAGGATCTCGAAATGCGAAGAGCCTGCAATTTAGAGATCCTTCGCCGTCTACGCGGCTCAGGATGACGAGCAACACAACGCTCAGAGCGGTCCTGGTTGCTTTGGACCTTGGTAACTTGTTACCATGGTCCCATGGCAACAAAAACAATCGAGCGCCAGCAGATCGGCGTCCGCATCGAAAAGCGGCTCATGAAGGTGCTCAAGGGACTGGCCGAGTATCACGACATCTCTCTGGGTGACCTTCTCGAAGGAATCGTGTTGCACACCTTCGAAGGGAAGGCGCCGTTCGGGAAGGAATCGATCCGCAAGATCGGAGAGCTGAAGAAGGTCTACGGACTCGATCTCACCAGCGCGGACGCGCACAAGCTCGTGGAGAAGAAGCAGCGATGAATGAGCTCGTCACGCGTTTCGAGGACCTCACCCTCCCCGCCTCCGAGTTCCATCACCCGCAGCACGTGCAGGTGGCGTGGGAGTATCTGCGCGAGGAGGCGTCGCCGGCGGACGCGCTGCGCCGCTTCGTCGACAACCTTCGCCGCTTCGCGTCGCACAACGGATCGCCGCAGCTCTATCACGAGACCATCACCTGGGCGTACCTCGTGCTGATCCGCGAGCGGATGGCGCTCGCGTCGCACGATGATTGGGCGTCGTTCGCGCGCGACAACGCGGATCTGCTGACGTGGAAGCCGTCGATTCTGGAGCGGTACTACACGAGCGAGGTGCTGTATTCGGATCTGGCGCGGCGGGTGTTCGTGTTGCCGGATCTTTCCAATTTATCCCGCGCGTAGACGCGGGATCTCCGGCTGTCCCGCGCTGAATGAAACCGACGCGCGGCGACTTGTGGAGCGGCGCCCGCCCTCGGGCGCCGACTCTCGCGAGAATCCGGCGGCCGAGGGCGGCCGCCGCTCCACAGGAACGTTGCGAGTGGCATCGTTCGCGGCCGGACAAAAACAAAACGGCGGGCTGAAAGCCCGCCGCTCACTTTCAAACTGAAATATGCGCTATTGCGGAATCGTCGCTGAGGCCGTCGGGTCCTCGACGATGATACCGATGTTCTTCGCGCCGGATTGACGGGCGAGGTCGAGGAACTTCAACGTGCTGTCGTAGTCGACGTCGCGCGCGCCGGAGAAAAACACCATCTTGGCCGGGTTCCCGCGCATGATCTCGCGGATCCGGTTCGGGAACTGGTCGATGCCCATCTCTTCCTTGTTGATCAGAACGCGGTTGTTTTGGCCGAGCCGGAGAACGATCTGGTCCTGCACCGCGGACGGAGGGAGGTTCGCGGGTGCTTTGGGCGGGACCTTGACCAGATAGCCCATCTGCACGACCGGCGTGAGAACCATGAAGATGATCAGAAGCACGAGCACAACGTCCACGAGAGGCGTGACGTTGATGTCCGACTTTACGTTACCGCTGCCGCCGACTTGCATGTTAAGTAGCTCCTCCGGCAGAAACGGAGTCCTTCGGTTGCGCGATCAGACCGACGTCATTGAAACCGACCTCGCGGCAGGCCTTCAACACGTCGAGCACGTCGCCGTACTTCACCAGCTTGTCGCCCTTCACCGCGATCTCGCGATCGGGCGTATGCTGATAAATCTCCTTGAGCGACGACTCCACTTCGTCCTTCCGGATGACGTTCGGTCCCAGATAGACCGAGCCGTCCGCCTTCACGGAAATCTGCAGCTGCTTTTCCGTATCCGGAGTCTTCTCCGGTTGCGTAGTGACCGGAAGATTCACGGCTACACCCTTTTGCAGCATGGGAGTGACGACCATGAAGATGATCAGCAGCACCAGACAGACGTCGACCAGCGGCGTGACGTTGATGTCGGCGTTCAGATTGGTCTTCTGAAACTTGCCGACCGAGCTATGCCACCGATTTTTCATTTCCGCCAGTTTCCTTCAGGAAGTAGATCGCCATCTCCGAGCCGGAATTCGACATCTCGACGGTGAAGCGATCGATGCGGTTCTGGAAGTAGTTGTAGGCCCACACCGCGGGAATGGCAACGCCGAGTCCGAACGCGGTAGTGATGAGGGCCTCGGCGATACCGGCCGAAACCGACGCGATACCACCGCCCGAGGTGGCCATCTTCTCGAAGGCGTGGATGATGCCGATGACGGTGCCGAGCAGGCCGACGAACGGCGCGGTCGCGCCGATGGTGGCGAGCACGCCGAGGTTCTCTTTCAGCTCGGCGACGGTGATCATGGCGGTGCGGTCCATGCCCTGGCGCGCGGCTTCCACGGCGACTTCCGTGTCGGCGGTGCGCTTGTCGCGGCGCGAGGCCTCGAACTCCAGCAGGCCGGCGGCGATGACCTTGGCCAGGTGCGAGTTCTTGTACTTCTTGGTCACCTCGATGGCCTGACCGTACTCGCTGCGAGTGAGCAGGTTCGTGAGCGCGCCGAGCAGCTTGAGCGACTGGGTCTTCGCTTTCTGGAAGACGATGAAGCGCTCGATCATGACCCACAGGGAGTAGATCGACATGATAGCCATGATGATGACGATGCCCTTGGCGATGGGCGACATCGAAACCCAGAGCGAGCTGAGACTCATATCCATAAAGCAGTTCCCTCCGTTACGCGTCCGGCACCTCGACGAGGTGCCGGATCGAAATTTTTAGTTCAGTTTGAAGTTGACGGTGAGGTTGAAGATGACGTCGACCGGCTGTCCGTTGAGCGTGCCCGGTTTGAATTTCCACTTCTCCACGGCTTCGGCCGCGGCCTGATCGAGACCGAACGGCAGCGGCTTGAGTACTTTCACGTCGCGCACGTTGCCGTTCTTGTCGATGACACACTCGACGATCACGATGCCGGAGATGCGCGCCTTGCGCGCGACTTCCGGATAGTGCGGCTCGACGCGGTTGATGACGACCGGCGCCTTGACGTCGCCGCCGACGCGCAACGGTGCGGTCTGCACCGGTGGCGGCGCGGTATCGGTCACGATGCCGCCGACGACTCCGCCGACCACACCACCGACGACGCCGCCTTCGACGCCGCCTTCGACACCACCTTCAACACCTGCTTCGGTCGATGCCGTCTCGACCGGCTTCACTGCATCAGGGACGACTGTGGGTGCGAGGTTCTGGAGATCTCTCGGGATTTCGACCGGCTTCACTTCGACCGGCTTCACCGACGCAGCTTTGGGCGGCGGCGGTGGAGGAGGCGGAGGCGGAGGCGCGGCCGCGACGGAGTACTGCGCGACCTGCGCGGGAGAGTTCGTCGGGAACTCGACGTTCCAGACCGCGCCGAAAATCAATCCGGCGACGACGACGACGTGCAGCCCCAGCGACACCGGAAGAGTCAGATACTTTTGAATTCCGACTTTCTGTTTTTTCGATTCGACGACTGTAGATTCGAACATGTTCGTCTCTCGCTTGGGTACTTAACCCTGTTTGCCTGCGGCCGCGGTGGCCTCGGCTTTCTTCTTGCGGACGATCGCGATGGCCTCGTCGCGAATGCGGTTCGCTTCGGCGACGAGCTGCTGCTGTTTCACCGGATCGGTCTCGAGCGGAGCCTGCTGACGGAACAGCAGACTGTAATAGACCATCGCCTCGAAGTAGTCCGCCTTGAGTTGAATCGCGCGTTGCAGCGCGACCTTGCCTTTTTCGATGATGGCCAGCCGCTCGCCGATGTCGGCGGGCGGATTCTTGGCGACTTTCTCGTAGCAAACGACGCCGTAGGTGTAGAACGCCTCGGGATTCTTGGCGTCGAGCATCGTGATCTTCGCGTACCAGTTCAGCGACTGGTTGAAGTCACCCTGCTTCGCATAGAGCGTCGCGACCGAGCGCACGGCTTCGAGATCGTTGGGGTGGGTCTTGATCCACTCCTGGAAGTAACCGATCGCATCGGTGATGCGGTCGGCGTTGAGATAGAGATTGATGAGCGCCTCGCGCGCGATGCGATCCTCGGGTTGTTTCGCGAGGTACTGCCGCAGTTTGACGACCGCCGCGTCGGCGTTCTTCACGTTCGCCGCCGACTTGTCTTCCGGAACGTACAAACCGATCAGGGAGTAGCCGATCATGCGATCGAGCTCGGGGAAGCTGTTGTCCAGCTCTTCCGCCTTGCGGTAGTGCTGGAGAGCCGTCGCCCATTCTTCGCGCGTGTACGCGTCGTTGGCGTCGCGGATCTCCATCCGGGCTTGGACCTTCCGGCATCCGCCCAGAGTTAATAGGGAAAGAGAAAGTGCCATCAAAAGGCACAGCTTCTTTTTCATTTGATTCCGAACTCCCTGATAGGTGATCGCAGACTTCTGCAGGGGGCGCTGTCAGGCTGCTTCCCGGCCTGCGCCAGGCAATGGTGAGCGAATATACAGATCGACCTGTTCACCGTCAACCCAATTGGTAATACCTGAAACCGAAAGTTTTAGCCAAGAAACGTCACTCCCAAAAACACATTTTTTATGGCGGCCTGACCGTGCGCACAACGTCCCCCTCGAACGTTCGACACACGGTCATCGAGAAAGGAAACCATGCGTGATACGGACCAGACTGTGCGACCGGATTCAGGCGACGGCGTCATCAGTAACTCGGCTTGTGCTCCATCGTCAGCTCGCTGATCGCGGACCACAACTCCGGGAACTGCGGCTCGCGCGTGCCCGCGTCGAGCTGCGCGGCAGGAACGCCTTTCAACGAAAGGACCCTGTCGCCGATGATCCGGAACGCGAGGCGCATGTGCGAGAAGCGCCATTTGATGAAGGACTCGTCGTAGTCCATCATCGCCTGCAGCAACCGGAACGCCGCGTAGTGTTTGCGCGGCTCGCGCTCGATCTCGATCACGCTGATCGATCTGCGCGCGATCGCCTCGCGAAAGCGCGGCCAGATCCGCTTGCCGACATCGAGCAGGCGATTGAATCCCGGCGACTCCTGACCGCTTCCGCGTCCCAGGGATGTCGTGCGGATCTGGTGATAGTCGACCGGCGCCATCGTCTCGAGGATGAGGATCTGTTCGCGAAGCAGATCGACGATCAACCGGCAGCGGTTCAACAGATCGGCGGCGAGCTCGATCTCATCCGCATCGATCGCCGCCGCCGCGCGATTCACTTCGTAGTCGATGTGATGCAGCCAGAGCTCCGCGGTTTGATGCGTGACCTGGAAGAGGCGCTCTTCCGGATTCGACAGTTTGTCGATCGGTTTCTGCAGGTCGAGCAGCTCGGGGACGCGGACGTATCGCTCGTAGTCGGAGTCGCCGCGGCCTTCTAAAATCGGACCGGTGTGGGACATGCGGCGCGGATCATACCCTCAGTTTATCCCGCGCGAAGACGCGGGATCTTCGGTGGCACCGCGCGGCTCGCTTTGTTCGGATTGATCGTACCGGTATGACGAGAGATCCCGCATCTGCGCGCGGGATAAACTTCAGACCAGTTCGAGAATGTGGCCCAGCTTCTTCTTCTTCGCTTCGAGATACTTTCGCGTCGTCTGCGACGGCGCGATCTCGAGCGGCACGCGCTCGACGATCTCGAGGCCAAAGCCTTCGATGGCGACGAACTTCGCGGGGTTGTTCGTCATCAGGCGAATCTTGCGAACGCCGAGGTCGCGGAGAATTTGCGAGCCGGTGCCGTAGTCGCGGATGTCGGGGGCGAAGCCGAGCTTCGCGTTCGCCTCGATCGTGTCGGCGCCCTGGTCCTGCAGCTCGTACGCGCGCAGCTTGTTCACGAGTCCGATGCCGCGCCCTTCCTGCAAGAGGTAAAGGACGACGCCTTTGCCTTCCTTCTCGATGAGCGCGAACGCGCGGTCGAGCTGATCGCCGCAGTCGCAGCGCGTCGAATGAAAGACGTCGCCGGTGAGGCACGACGAGTGGACGCGCACCAGCACGTCGTCGTCTTCCCTGATCTCGCCTTTCACCAGCGCGACATGCTCTTCGCCGGTGATGTCGCTCTTGTACGCGTACACGCGGAAGTCGCCGTAATCGGTCGGCAGCGTCGGCGACGCGAGGCAGTGGACGTGCCGCTCCGTCTGCATCCGATATTTGATGATGTCGGCAACGGAGATGATCTTGAGGCCATGCTGAATCGCGAACTCGCGGAGGTCCGGGAGCCGCGCCATCGTGCCGTCTTCATTCATGATCTCGCAGATCACCGCGGCCGGATTCATGCCCGCGATTTCCGCGAGGTCGACCGACGCCTCGGTCTGCCCTGCCCGTTTGAGCACGCCGCCTTTGCGCGCGCGCAGGGGGAACACGTGACCGGGACGCGCGAGATCGTGCGGACGCGTCTTCGCATCGATCGCCACGCGCACCGTCTCCGAACGATCGGCCGCGGAGATGCCGGTGGTCACGCGTCCGCGCGCTTCGATCGAGACCGTGAACGCCGTGCCGAAGTTGGTCGTGTTGTTCTCGACCATCAGCGGCAGATCCAGCTCGTTGCAACGCTCCTCGGTCAACGCGAGGCAAATCAGTCCGCGGCCGTTCTTGGCCATGAAGTTGATCGCCGCGGGCGTGACCTTCTCCGCGGCTATGCAGAGATCTCCCTCGTTCTCGCGGTCTTCGTCATCGACGATGATGACGAACTCTCCGCGGCGGTAGATCTCGGCGGCTTCCTGGACGTTGGCAAAGGGCATCGGACGATTGTACGTTACTGGACTACTTTGAACGTCTCCTTGAGGGAGTACGAGCTCTTCTTCACCGTGTCGATGACCTTGACGGTGAACGTGTAGTCGCCGGGCTTGAACGTCTGCAGCGGAATCGCGCTGCCGATCGCGAAGTGATTCGGCACGCCCTTCACCGGTGTCGCCGCGACTTCCGACGGCGGCGCCGTCATCTTCGTTTTCTTACCCGTCGCGTCGGTGCCTTCGACGTCGAGCTTCACCTGCACCTTCGGTTCCGTCTCGCCTTCGGCGATGCCGGGATTGCGCAGCTCGACGAAGTACCAGAGGTCATCCGTGGGACGGAACGTGCGGTCGCCCTTCGGCACGACTTTCAGTCCGCCGAACGCATACGGATCGGTCGGCGCCTGCGCGGCGCTGAGCGGATAAATATTGTTGGCGAGGATGAGCTGCGACGACGACGTCGCGTCCTTCGCGAGTCCGGTCAGCTCCATGTCGGCCGCGACGAGCGAGACCTTGCCGGCGTCGGAGACGCCGAAGTAGCCGCGATATTTTCCGGGAGGAAGCGTGAGCGACTTGTCGAGGAAGAAGTCGTCCTTCGTCGCGACCGGCTTCGCCGGCTCTTCGAAGGCGGCGACGTTCTTGCCGCTCGCGTCTTCGACGACGCCGAAGAACGTCGCGCCTGTTGCAGGCGCGGACCCTTGCGGGATGTAGAGGAGCACCGGCGCAAAGTCGATGCCTTCGCCGGTCAGATATTCGCCGGTCGTCGCGTAGATCGGCTTTGCACTCTTGCCGCTCTTTTTAAATTCGGCGACGGCGGTTTTCAACGCGTCCGTCGTCAGCTCCGTCGGCGCGGGAGGATTCGGAACGACCTGCGCGATCGGCACAGGTGCCGGCTGCGCTGTCGGGGCCGCGAACGTCGGGACTTCGGTGAGGTTCGGCTGCTTGATCGCCGCCGCGATCGCGCGCTGCTGCGAGCCGCCGATGTCGAGCGAGCGCTCGATGCGAAACTCGTGACGTCCGAGGCGGTCGATGAAGCGGAGCTGCGTGCGCGGCGCGGTGAAGATCGACTTGGTCGCGTCGCCTTCATAGGTCCAGATGTACATCTCCGCGCCCTGCTTCTCGTCCTCGACATCGCTCGCGGTCGTGCCGGTGTGCGGCGCGACGAGATTGGCGCCGCTGTGCTCGAGCTTCGACGGCTGGCCGTAGAGGATCAGCGCCTTGCCGCGGTCGGTCAGCGACCCTTTGGTTTTTCCTTCCGTGAAATTCGCGTCCGCAGCCGCGACGCGCGCGTCGAAGTCTTCATGAAATTCGTTGCGCGGCGTGGACGGCGTCGGATCGCGGCGCGCCCAGAACAGCGCGATGAACTTCTCCGCGGCGTCGTCCGTCGAGACCGCCTTCCACTGCGCGATCTCTTCCTTCGTCATCAGCACCGCCGCCGGTCCCTTGCCGAATGCGGCGTGCTCGGGTGTGAGCGCGGAGGCGCTGACTGCTACGGCCGCGGCCGCCGCCGCGAGAACGATGTTGCGGATGTTCATTCGGTCTCCAGTACGTGCTAGTCGCGAGCGGAAACGGTCACTGCTGCTCGAAATCTTCCATCTCGTCGTAGAGGCGGTCCATCTCGGCGTCGATCTCTTCCTGCTTGAGAATGCCTTTGCGGACGAGAAGCGCGGCGAGGCTGTGCAGCAGGATGCCGTTCTCGATGATCATCTGCTCGATCTGTTCGTCTTCATCTTCAAAGTCGCCGTCGGTGCGTTCGATATCGTCCATGGCCTTCTCTCCTTGGGCGAGCGGTGTATCACAGGAAAGCAGAAAGCAGAAAGCAGAAGGCAGAAAGCAAAAACGGTGGCTTTGACAGGCATTGGCGGTGTTCTTTCTGCTTTCTGCTTTTTGCTTTCTGCTTTCAATACAATCCGCCGCGATGAAACGAACTCTTCTTGTTTGTGTCTTGTTTGCAGTTTTCTCCTGTCAGCAGCGGGAGACCGCGGCTCCTTCTGCCGCTGCGCCGGCTCCCGCTGCGAAGCCGTTCAAAGCGGGCCTCCTCACGCCGGGATCGATCAACGACGGCGGATGGAACGCGATCGCATACGAAGGTTTGCAGCGCATCAAAAACGAGCTCGGCGCCGAGGTCTCGAATCAGGAGACGAAGACGCCGCCGGAGATGCTCGACGGCTTCCGCTCCTACGGTGCGAAGGGTTTCGACATCGCGTTCGGCCACGGCTTCGAGTACCAGGAGCCGGCGAAGCAGGCCGCCGCCGAGTATCCGAACACGATCTTCATCACCAGCTCCGGCAACACGGTGACGAACAACGTCTCACCGATGCGCTTTCAAATCGAAGAATCGACCTATCTCCTCGGCGTGATCGCCGCGCGCGAGTCGAAGACTGGCAAGGCCGGACTCGTCGGCGGCATCAATCTCCCGTCGATCGACTCCAGCTTCGTCGCCTTCAAAGCGGGCGCGCAGTCGGTGAATCCGAAATTCGAGGTGAAGACGATCTACACCGGCAACTTCGACGACGTCGGCGCGGCGAAAGTCGCGACGCTGTCGCTCATCAACGCCGGATGCGATTTCATTTTCCATCAGGCCAACGAAGCGGGGCGCGGCGTGTTCCAGGCTTGCACCGAGCGCAAAGTGCGCTGCTTCGGATCCAACAAAAACCAGACCGACATGGCGCCCGACTACGTCGTCGCCTCGGCAGTCGTCGACGTGCCCGCGGCGTTCGTGGAGATGGCGAAGATCGTGAAGGAAAAGCGATTCAAGCCCGGCGAGCAGCACTTCGGCTTCAACAACAACATCGTGCGGCTGGAGTGGAACGACAAACTGAAAGCGTCGATCTCGCCGCAGACGATCGCCGAAGTAGATCGGCTGACGAACGAGATCAAAGCCGGGACGCTGAAACCGCCGGCTGGTTTTTGATGGCAGATGGCTGACGGCAGATGGCGGAAACGCGCCGATCGCCTGCCATCCGCCATCTGCCATCTGCCATCCACATGATCCACCTCTCCCACATCACCAAAACATTGGGCGCCACGCGCGCCGTCGATGATGTTTCGCTCGACGTGCGCAACGGAGAGATCGTCGCGCTGGCCGGCGAGAACGGCGCGGGCAAGACGACGCTGATGCGCATCGCCGCGGGCGAGATCGACGCCGACGGCGGCAGCGTGAATCGCGAAGGACGCGCGGAGCTCGTGCATCAGCACTTCCTCCTCGTCGACGCGCTGTCGATCGCGGAAAACCTCGCGCTCACCCATCGCGGCTTTCGTTTCACCACGCGGCGGATCATCGAGCGTGAAGCGTCGGCGATCATCGAGAGCACAGGCATCGAGTTGCGCGATGGATCGCGACTCGTCGCGGAGCTTTCGGTCGGCGAGCGATCGAAGCTCGAGCTGATCAAAGCGATTGCACGCAAGCCTTCGACGCTGATCCTCGATGAGCCGACGTCTGTCCTCACGCCAAACGAGACCACGGAATTGTTTCGCGTCATGCGACGCATCGCAGCCGAAGGCGCGGCGGTCGTGTTCATCAGCCACAAACTTCCCGAAGTTCTCGAAGTGGCGGACCGGATCGTCGTGATGCGCGGCGGGCGGGTGATTGCGGAGAGCGCGGCACGCGACACGAACGTGCGGGACCTCGCCAACGCGATGGTCGGCCGCATAACCGAGCAACCGAGCGACCGCGCAACCGCGGGAAGGATCACAGCGATTGTCGGAGTCGCAGGAAACGGACAAGCCGAGCTCGCGGCGAAGTTGCGCGATGAGGAACGCGACGCCGGGCACATTCCGGAAGATCGCACGCGCGACGGGATCGTCGCGGAGATGACGATCGCGGAGAACCTGGCGTTGAAAGCGAAGCGCTGGAACGCGCGCGAAGCGGCGAGGCACGCGGAGCGGATGATCGCGCTATATTCGATTCGCGCGAGCGGTCCGCTGCAGCGCGCCGGCGATCTGTCGGGCGGCAATCAACAGAAGGTGATCCTCGCGCGCGAGCTCGATCGCAAGCCGAAGCGCATCGTCGCCGCGGAGCCGACGCGCGGACTCGACATCGAGGCGACGCGCTTCGTGCACGAGCAGCTTCGCTCCGCGGCAGTCGAAGGCGCGTCCATTCTCCTCATCACGTCCGACCTCGACGAGGCGTTCGCACTCGCCGACACGATCCAGGTGATCTATCGCGGACGTCTCTCCGATCCGCTCACGCCGTCGGAAGCCGCGACGCGCGTGGCCTCACTCATGGCGGGAGTCGCGTGAGGCGCTTCGCGGTCGCCGTCATCGCTGCGGCCGCGGCGATCGTGCTCCTCGCCTTCTCCGGCGCGCTGTTCGGCCACTCGCCGTGGTCGCTGCTCTCGATCGTCGCGAGCGGCTCGGTCGGATCGCGCTTCGCGCTCGCCAGTACGCTGCTGAAGTCCGTTCCGCTTCTCTTGACGGGACTCAGCGTCGCGATCGCCTTTCGCGCCGGCGTGTGGAACATCGGCGGCGAAGGACAGTTCATCGTCGGCGGACTCGCGGCGCTCGTCGCCTCACGCTTCGGCATCGTCGCATCGCTCGCGGCGGCGATGCTCGCCGGCGCGGCGTGGGCATCGATCGCATCCGCGATGCGTCTCTGGCGCAACGCGCCGGAAGTGCTGACAACGATCCTGCTGAACTTCACCGCGATTCATTTGCTCGGATGGAGCGTGAACGGACCGCTGCGCGAGCACGCGGGGCAATATCCGCAAACCGATCTCGCGCACGTCGCGCTGCCGGAAATCGGCGGCGTGCACTTCGGCATCGTCATCGCGCTCGCCGCAAGTGTGTTCGCATGGTGGCTGCTGTATCGCACCGCGGCAGGACTGCGATTGCGCGCGACGGGACTCAATCCCAACGCCGCGCGATGGGCGGGCATCCGGGTCGGTGCGCAACTCGCACGCGCGATGGCCATCTCCGGCGCCGCCGCCGGTCTCGCCGGCGGCATCGAGCTCCTCGGCGTCACGCACCGTCTCTTCGAGCGCTTCGCCGCCGGCTACGGCTACTCCGGAATCGCCGTCGCGCTGCTCGCGCAGTTGCATCCGCTCGCGACGATCGCGTCGTCGCTCTTCTTCGGCGCGCTCGTCACCGGCGCGGGCGAGCTGCAACGCGCCGCCGGCATCTCCGCCGGCGTCGCGACATTCGGACAGGCCGTCGTCATTCTCACGCTGATTGTTTTCGAACATGTACGAGCTGATCGCTAACTCGATTCCGATCGCGATCGTCGCGTCGATCCCGCTGCTGCTCGCGGTCGAAGGCGAGCTCCTCGTCCAACGCGGCGGCATCATCAACCTCGGCATCGAAGGAATGATGCTCACCGCCGCGATGACCGCGGCATTCGCGGCGCAGACGACCGGCAGCGTGACGATCGGATTCCTCGGCGGCATCGCCGGCGCGATGGTCATCACCGCGATCTTCGGCGTCTTCGCGATCGCGCTGCGCGCCGATCAAATCGTGACCGGCACCGCCATCAATCTCCTCGCCCTCGGCGGCACGAGCTTCGTCTACCGCGAAGTCGCCGCATTCCAGCGACCGATCCCGCAACTCCACACCGACATCGTCTCCGCGCTGTCATGGATCGTCGCTCCGCTCATCCTCGGCGCGATTCTCTGGAACACATCCTTCGGCCTGCGCCTCCGCGCATGCGGCGAAAATCCCGAAGCGCTTGCCGCGACCGGCCGCTCCGTCCGTATGCATCGATGGGCCGCGCTGATGATCGAAGCACTCCTCGTCGGCATCGGCGGCGCATACCTGTCGCTCGCGCTCTCCAGCGGCTTCGCCGAAAACATGACCGCCGGCCGCGGTTTCATCGCACTCTCGATCGTGATCTTTGGACGCTGGAAGATAAAAGGCGCCCTCCTCGGCACCGCCATCTTCGGCCTCGCCGCCGCCTTGCAGTACGCGCTGCAGGCCGCGAACCGCGGCATCCCGTTCCACATCCTGCTCGCCGTCCCGTACGTCGTCACGCTGCTGATTCTGTGCGGGGTGGCGGGGCGGGTGCGTTCGCCGGAGAGTCTCGGACGTCCCTAGCCGCCACGGGCGGCTGCGTGGATTGCTCCGCCTTGCGGCCTGCTTGCCGCCACGTCACGAATGCGGCTTCGAGCGGCGCAACGCGCCTGAGATCGTCGTTTCTGGCGCGCAAATTCCTAACCCGAGCAACGAAATGCAGCGACGTCCGTCCGCGACTGGAACTGTGCTCCGTGCGCGTTCGAGATCGTCCGCTCCGCGCCGGTCTGCATGTCGCGGATTTGCAGTGACGCTCCGAGCTCCGTCAGGCCGGAGCTGAAGAGCCAGTACGATCCGTTGGCTGCACATCCATCGAGCACCTTGACGAACAGTTCGGGGTTGCTGCTCGAGAAGAAAGAAAACGCGCCGCCTTCGAAGCTCAGGAGACGCGCCTTCGGCGTTCCGAATCGAGCGAGCAGCGCCTGCTCTTCGAGCGAGGCGCGTACGCGAAATCTGCCGCCGCGCAAACAGAGCGTGTCGGAGTCCGGTACACAAATTTCTGCCGGCGGATCGGTTCGCGGATTGACCGTGAACTCCACCTCGCCGTCGAGCGTGCCCGCGTTTTCCACGGCGCGTGCTTTGTACGCGCCGGCGGGCAATGCGCCGAGGGGTACGCGCGCGGTGAACGCGGCGGGCGCATCGAAACATTCGGTGGGACGAACGACGGTCGCGGCTCCGGCGGCAAGCTCCGCGGCCGAGTACGAGGCCCGGCACGCTTCGCCGGAGACGATCATCGTGAGGTTTTCACCTGCTGCAGCAGGCTGCGGCTCAACGCGAACGTCGAACGGCAACGTCGTCGTGATGGTGCCGGTGACCTGGAACACTCCCGTCGGCTGCGCCGGCGGATAGGGATCGAACGTCACCGAGATCACGCCCGTGCCGCGCGTCTGCGAAAGCACTTCGGTGTGAAACGGATGACCGGTCGCGCTGTTGAGATGCTCGCGGGAGCGCGACTGCGCCCGGTTGGTGACGACGTTGCCCGTCGAGATCCAGGAAGCGTCCGACGTATGCGCGATCAGACCTCCGTTCACGAAGAATTCGCTGGTGTGAGACACGCCCGGATCGGGAGCAAGCACCACCACGAAGTCGCCCGCCTGCGGATTGAAATTCATGCTGGCCGTTCTCACGTGGAACTTGAACGTGAACATCGACGGAGCGATCCCCTGCAGCGACGTGAAGCCGGTGATGCCGGTCGCGGTCCCGACGCCATCGATGACGTGAAAAATGCCTTGCGCGTCCACGGCCGACGCCGTGAGAGTCGCGACGAAGCGGATCTGTCCGGCGTGGATGTTCCAGGACAGCAGACAAGCGACGACGAGCAACGAAAGACGAACGCGCACACGCGACATAAGTAAGAACCTCCCTCTTGCCATATATAGTAAGCAAAACGGAAGCCGGAGAAAACGCTCAGCGTCCCCACGCGCCGACCGTGTTCCACACGTCGCTCACGCGGCGCTGCGCGCCGGTTGCGATCGCGCGCGGCGCGCTCGCGATGGCGGCGGCGATGAGCGGCGCGGCCTCGCTCGCCTGCGGCTGGAGCGAGTCGCCGTGTTCTTCGAAGAAGCGCGTGCTCACGAGGCCTTCGCGGAAAGCGGGATGCGTGACGACGCGGCGAAGCCAGGAGACGTTTGTCTTCGTGCCGAGGATCGTGTACTCCCGGAGGGCGCGGGCGATGCGGTCGATGCAGGCGTCGCGGGTTTCGGCGAAGCAGATGAGTTTTGCGAGCATGGGATCGAAGCGGAGTCCGATCTCGCTGCCGCGGGTGACGCCGGCGTCGACGCGCACGCCGGGGCCGGACGGCTCGCTGTAGTACGCGATGGTGCCGCTTTGCGGGAGGAAGCGATCGTCGGGGTCTTCGGCGTAGACGCGCACCTCGATCGCGTGTCCGCGCTGTTGCAGGTCGCTCTGCTTCCACGGCAGCGGTTGGCCGGATGCGACTGCAAGTTGCGCGCGCACGAGATCGACGTCGGTGACGAGCTCCGTGATCGGATGCTCGACCTGCAGGCGCGTGTTCATTTCGAGGAAGTAGAAGTCGTTGTCCGGCGTGACGATGAATTCGACGGTGCCGGCGTTGCGATAGTCGACGCCTGCGGCTGCCGCGATCGCGGCCTTCGCCATCCGCTGGCGCAGCTCGTCGCTGTAGCGCGGCGCGGGTGTTTCTTCGACGACCTTCTGATGCCTGCGCTGCAGCGAGCAGTCGCGCTCGAAGAGATGGACGATGTTGCCGTGCGCGTCGCCGAAGATCTGGAACTCGACGTGGCGCGGCTCTTCGATGTAGCGCTCGAGCAGCAGGCGATCGTCGCCGAAGGCCTTCATTGCCTCACGCTGCGCGGACTCGATCGCGGCGCGCAGCTCATTTGACGCGCGTACGATCTTCATCCCCTTCCCGCCCCCGCCCGCCGATGCTTTCACGAGCAGCGGAAATCCGACGCTCTCTCCTTCGCGCAGGAGCGCGTCCATCGACTGCTCGTCTCCGTCGTAGCCCGGCACGACGGGGACGCCAAGCTTTTGCATGAGATGACGCGACTGCGCCTTCGATCCCATCGCGGCGATCGACGTCGCCTTCGGTCCGACGAACACGATGCCGGCGTCCTCGCACGCGGCGGCGAGCTCCGCGCGCTCGGAGAGAAACCCGTAGCCGGGATGAAGCGCGTCCGCGCCGCACGCACGCGCGGCGTCGATGACGCGGTTCACGTCGAGATAAGAGTTGCCGAGGGAGACGGCGTCGTCGAAGAAACGCTGCGTGAAGCGGATGTCATCACCTTCGGCGTAGCCGAGAACGGAGGCGATGCCGAGCTCGCGGCAGGCGCGCGCGATGCGCACGGCGATCTCGCCGCGATTGGGGACGATGAGCTTAATCATGGTTGCTCGGTTACTCGGTCGCGCGGTTGCGCTGCTTTCGGTTGCGCGGTTGCTCGGTCACGCGGTTGCGCGGCGGGTGGGTGGCAATTTGCCGCGCAACCGAGCGACCGAGTGACCGCGCAACCTAATTCACGATCCACGACGCCAGCCTCTTTTCGAGAAACGCCTTCATGCCTTCCTGTCCTTCTTCCGACACGCGCCGCTCGGCGATCGCCTCGATCGTGTACGGAATTGCATCGACGAGCTCGTGCGATACGACGTGTGCGATCAGCTTCTTGCACTCGCGCACGGCTTCCGGTCCCGCGGTCTTGAGCTGCGTGACCGTTTCGTAGACCGCAGCGTCGAGCTCTTCGATCGTGTCGACGGTGCGATGCACGAGTCCGATGCGCAGCGCGCGCTCCGCTTCGAAGCGCTCGCCGGTGAGGAAGAGCGCGCGCGCGTGCGTCTCGCCGATCTTCGCGATCACGTACGGTGAGATCAGCGCGGGGAGGATGCCGAGCTTCACTTCGGAGAGTCCGAACTTCGCGTCGCTCATCGCGATCGCGATGTCGCAGACCGCGGCGAGTCCGACGCCTCCGCCGATCGCGGCGCCCTGAATACGTCCGACGATCGGCAGCGGACAGGAATTCATCAGCGCGAACAGCTTCGCGACGTGCGAGGAGTCGCGCACGTTTTCGTCGCGCGTGTACGCGACCATGCGCGACATCCAATTCAGGTCCGCGCCCGCGCAGAACGTTTTGCCCGCGCCCTTGATCACGATCGCGCGAGCCGCATCGGTGTCGACATGTTCGAACAAGTCGACCGCCTCCGCGATCAGTTCATCGTTGAACGCGTTGTGCACCTCGGGGCGGTTGAGAGTGACGGTGAGAACTCCGTCGGCAAGCTCGACGAGGAGTGTGTTGTACGCCATACGACGCGGATTGTAGTGGAGCTGCATGTGGTGACCGCTGCCTCAGCGGTCATCACATGAGCAATCTAATGTCGCACGCTGCGAGCGCGCGGCGGAGTTGCCTGTCCGAAGAATGCCTGGAACCAGTAGTCGGGCTCGACGCCCAGTGTCCCGTTGGGCTCGATCTTCAACGTGATCGTCGTTCCCGGCACTTTGCTTCCGAGCGGAACCGCGCCCGTCGAGTACGGCGGCACGTCGACGATGGCGAACTGACCGCCGCCCGTGAGCGTTGCGCGCAGAGGCGTGTCGCCGGTGTTGTGGATGTCGACGAGCGTCGTGCTGTTCAACGTCAACTGGAACTTGTAGAAGTCGACGTCGCCGGCCGTGCAGAAGCCGCCGTAGATCTTCGCGTTGTCGACGATGTTGCCCCATGCGGTCGCGCTCGTGTCGTTCGGCTCCTGCACGTCGGCGCACGGACGCGCGCCGCGCGCGGTCGTGACGATCGTCGCGCTCTGCGGTCCCTGTGGAACATTCGTGCCGGTGACGACGATGCGATACGCGCCGGGAGCGGCGTTCGCGATCTCGACCATCTCGGTGTTGTCGATGGTGTTCACGCCGCGTGTGGCGACGGCGTCGACGTGATTCTTGTCGAGGACGTACGGCAAGTACGTGGTGCCGGTCGGTCCGATGATCTTGAGATCGAGATCATTCACCAGCGCCGGTGCAGTCGAGACCTGATTTTCAGGAAGAAACTTCGGCGGATCGGGCCACTGCAACACGACGCGCAGGTTCTGCGTCGATTGCACGACCACCGGCATCTCGAATTGCTGTTTGTCCGCGAGCGTGATCGAGCGGATGCGATTGTGAGCGCCGTGATCGGCGACGATGAGATCGACCGAGTCCTTCGCGTTCACCATGCCGAAGCCGTAGGTGTAATCGGGACCGGGATTGCCGAGGTCATTGGTGCCGGCGATGATCAGCGCCTTCAGCTCTTCCGGCTTCGGATTGGTCGCAAACGTGCGGCGCCACTGCTCGGTCACGAGCGCAGCCACTCCCGTGACCACCGGCGCTGCCATCGAAGTACCAGACAGACTGCCATAGGAATTGGTAGGAAAACTGGAAAAGACGCTGGCACCGCGCGCCACGACTTCCGGCTTGATGCGTCCGTCTTTCGCTGGACCGCGCGAGCTGAGGCCGAGGATCTCGACGTTTGTGCTGACGGCACCGACGGTGAGGACGTTCTTGGCGGAACCGGAAACCGAGATCGTGTCGAACGGCTGCGCCGCGTGATGCTTCGTCGTCTCGCAGCTCGTGCACGGCAACGGGCAGTCGCTGCCGCTGCTGTTCTTCGAGTAGCAGAAGACCTGATCGGTGATCACGGCGTTGGTTGACGCGTTGCGATGACGATGCTCGTTCCATGTTCCGCCGGGGCCGTCATCCGCTTCGTTGCCGGATGAATGAACGAAAAGCACTCCCTTGTCGCGCGAGATCTGATCGAGCGGCGCGGAGTATTCATAGTCGTACGCACCGAAGTACTCGGAGTTGTTGTCCCACACCGGATAGCCGCCGACGGGCGCGCTCCAGCCGATGACGAATCCCCAGGAGTTGTTGTCGGCGACGACGCCGCGCGACGCGAGCTCGTTGGTCTTCGTCGCGTTGTAGAGCGCCTCGCCGTTCGGTCCGAGCTCCGCCTTGAACTGATAGATCGTCGCGTTCGGCGCCATTCCTTTCGCGGAGGGATTCAAGCCCGACGCGGCGATCGTGCCGGCGACGTGCGTCGCGTGCGCCTGATCGCCCGTCGCGCCGCCCGTCGTCATCACGTTGAAGCGTCCGCCGAACTCGATGTGCGACGACTGCCCTGCCGCGAGCTCGAACTGCGAGACGACGACACCCGCGCCCGACAATCCATACGGCGCGGCCTGCAACTCCGTCACGTGTGCGAGCGACGCGGACACGGCGTTGTGAGTTTTCAACTGGAAGTGACGCGAGCCGCCGATCATCCGCACGCGCTCATCGTTCGCGAGCGCGTTCAAGGACGGCGGCGCGATCTTCGCCGTGATCTCGCGCGTCGATCCGAAGTCGGTCGCGAAGATGTCGTCGAGCGCGCCGCCGGCGGCGAGAATCGCCGCGCGCGCGTCGTCGAACGACACATTGTCCTTGAAGTAGACGTTGACGCGCGCGAATGCTTCGGCGCGCGCGGCCGCGCGGTACGCGGAGGGCTGGATCTTGTCCTCAGTGAAGCGGTCGGCGGCCGGAGCGGCCGCCGCTCCACTGAGGGAGACGACTAACGCGAAAACGAGGACGCGCATGTCGTTAGTGATGGCTCGCGCGATGCTTCGTTCCTGCGAACTGGCCGAATGCGAGCGTCAGCTTGTACGTCGGGTTCGAGCCGATCGCCGCCGTGGCCTCGATCTTCAGCGTCACGTTGAATGCCGGCGCCTGCGCGCTGCCGCTGCCGTACTGCAGGCTGACCGTCTTCGTCTGTCCCGCCGGAATGTCGACGCTGGAGGTCGAGCCGTCCTGTCCGGACAGCGTCGCTTTCAGCGGCGTGTCGCCGGCCTGAATCGTCGCGGTGATCGGACCGAACTTCGTCGCCTGGAACTTGAAGAAGTCGACGTCGCCCGCGCTGCAGATTGCGCCGCTGAGCGTTCCCGGCGGCACGTTGCCCCACGCGCTCTCGGCCGAATTGTTCGGCTCCTGCAGGTCGCTGCACGGCGTGACGGAAGCGGCTTTCGCGTTCGTGATCACGACCGCGGTCTGCGGACCCTGATTCACTCTCGAGCCGGTGACGATGACGCGGTAGACGCCGGGAGTCGCATTCGCGATCTCGACCAGCTCCGTGTTGTCGGTGTTGTTCACGCCCTTCGTCGCGGGATTCTCGTAGTTCACTTTGTCGAGCACGTACGGCAGGTAGGTCGTGCCGTCCGGTCCGATGACCTGCACGTCGAGATCGTTCACAAGGGCCTTGGCCTGGAACGAATCGTTGCCGAGAAGCACGACCGTCGGATCGGCCCACGTCACGAGCACTTTCAACTTCTGCGTCGCGGTGACGGTGACGGCGCGCTCGACGCGCGTGCCCTGCGAGATGTTCACGTTCGCGATCTGGCCGCGCGTGCCGCCGTCGCCGATGATGAGGTCCGCCGACGCCTTCGCGTTGATGAGACCGAAGCCGTAGATGTAATCGGGACCGGTGTTGCCGAGGTCGTCGGCGCCGGCGAGGATGACGCCGCGGAGCTCCGCGACTGTCGCCTTGCCGTTGAATGTCTTCTGCCACTGCTCGCCGAGAAGCGCGGAGATGCCGGTGACGACCGGCGAGGCCATCGATGTGCCGCTCAGCGTCTGGTACGTGCTGCCCGGCCACGTCGACAGGAGATTGCGTCCGCGCGCGGTAATGTCGGGCTTCACGCGTCCGTCTTTCGCCGGACCGCGCGAGCTGAACGATGCGATCGACGGCGGATTGGTCGTCGTCTGCAGCGCTCCGACGGCGAGCACGTTCTTCGCGGCGCCGGTGACCGTCATCGTGTCCCACGGCGTCTGGTTGTGATGCATCACCAGCTCGCATCCGGCATTGCACGGGACGGCCGGGCAATCGGTGCCGCTGCCGTTGAGCGTCACGCAGAATTCCTTCGTCGTATCGGCGTCGCCATTGTCGTCGGCGTGATAGTGCTCGCGCCATCCGCTCTGAAATTGTGGGAACTGTCCGTCATTGCCGGCGGAGAAAACGAGCAGCGTTCCGTACGTCGCGGTGATGTCGTCGTACACGAGCGTCGCGCCCGGATCGTACGCACCGTAGTACACATCTTGATCGAGCCACAGCGGGATGTCGGTGTCGCACTGGTCGCACCAGCCGAGTGGGAATCCGAGGGAGGTGTTGTTGGCGACGGGATGGAGCGCGGCCAGGTTCGTATTGAGCGCGTGGAGATGGCTGCCGATCGATCCGCCGACGTTGAACTCGCGGATCTGAACGTTCGGCGCCATTCCCTTCGCCAGGGGATTCACGCCCGACGCGCCGATCGTGCCGGAGACGTGCGTCGAGTGTTGTCCGTTTTGCGCGGTTCCGCCTGCGACGAGGCGTCCGCCGAATTCGGGGTGCGTGCTCTGTGCGTCGCTGAGCTCCGACACCATGACGATCTGTCCCGCTCCGCTGAGGTTGTACGGCGCCGCATAAACGTCGGTCACATGCGACAGCTGCGCGGCGATCGCGTTGTCTTCGACGAAGTGCGAGCGAATGCGTCCGGAGATCGCGAGCACGTTCTCATCGGCGGCGAGCGCGTTGAGCGACGACGGCGCGATGCGCGCGTTGACGACGTGCGACGGCCCGTAGTTCGACGTGAAGAAGTCGTCGAGCGTGGCGCCGGCGGCGAGCACCGACTTGCGAGCGTCGTCGAGTGCGACGTCCTGATGGAAGATGACGGTGACGTCGCCCGCGCGGCGCGCGGAGCCGTAAATCTTGTGCTCCGCCGTCATTGGTTCGACGGACGCAATCCGCGCATCCTCAGCGAATCGAGCCGAAGGCGCGACGCGCGCGATGTAGCGCCCGCCGGTGAGCGGCCGCTGGATCTCGATTCCTTCCGCGAGCAGATCGGCGCGGTCCTGTTCGGTCAGCGGTGCGGCGGGACTGAGGATCATGTGCCGCGCGCGATCGAAGTCGCGGTTCAGCTGCGGATCCGTTTCATTTTTCGTCGCCGCGAACGCGGTGGTGGCGATGAGGGAGGCGAACAGCAGAGTCGAGAGTCGGCGCATAGTTGTTTTGTCGATCGATCGAGAATTCGTGGTGCCCGAGGCCGGACTCGAACCGGCACGGCCTTGCAACCGGAGGTTTTTGAGACCTCTGCGTCTACCATTCCGCCACTCGGGCATTGTTGGATGGCGGATGGCGGATGGCGGATGGCAAGTCTTACGACTCGCTTTTCGCCATCTGCCATCTGCCATCTGCCATCTGCTTCTCCTTCCATCGCTCCGCGGTCGAGCGGATCTCATCATCCGTCAATACGCGGTTCGTGGACTTTGCAAGTTGGAAAATATCCTTTGCGAGCTCTTCTTCCTGCGGGTAACCGTGCGCGGCCAGCCAATAGATCACGTTGGAGAGCCCACACATGGGCCCGACTTCGATGACCTGCTGCAGACCGAACATTCCCGCCGGAACTCCGCTGTAAACACGGTCGGCGAGCCACTCGCTTCCCTTCTTTTTCGCTTTGATGATCGCCGCGGCGTGAACGCCGGTCCCTGTGCGGAACGCATCGCGCCCAAATACCGGATAACGATCGTCCAACGGCACGCGCGTCACCTGTGACACGAAGTTCACGTATTCGGGCAATGCGGTGAGATCGTTGTCGATCCACCCCATCAGTTTGAGGTTGACCATCAGGAGATCGATCGGCGTGTTGCCGACGCGCTCGCCAATGCCGGCCGCGCATCCGTGCACGCGGTCCGCGCCGGCCTCGAGCGCAGCGATGCAGTTGATGATGCCCATCGCGCGATCCTGATGTCCGTGCCAGTCGACTTTCACGTTCGGGTTCAAGCGGTCCACTAATTGACGAACGAAACGTACGACGTTGCGCGTGCCCCACGGCGTCGCGTGACCGACGGTGTCGGCGATGCAGATGCGCACCGCGCCCGCGTCGATCGCGGCGCTGTAAAGCTTCTCGATCGCTTCCGGTGTCGCACGCGTCGTGTCTTCTGTTACGTACATCACCGGGATGCCGTTGTCGGTCGCGAAGCGGACGGCCTTCGCCGACTGCGCGATGATCCAGTCGAGGTCCCACTCTTCCGCGAACTGGCGGATCGGTGACGAGCCGATGAAAAGATCGGCCTCGATGGCGATGCCGACGCGCTGCGAGATGTCGATGATCGGCTTGATGTCGTTCTCGTGCGTGCGGCCGGCGGCGCTCGGATAGACGGAGAGTTTCTGATCGACGATCTCGCGCGCGATCCGCTCGACCGTGCGCTGCACGTGCGGTCCCGCGCCGGGCAGACCGATGTCGGCGTTGTCGACGCCGATCGCGTGCATGAAGTGGATGATGCGGAGCTTGTCCTCGATCGACGGATCGGTGACGGACGGCGACTGCAGCCCGTCGCGCAGGGTCTCGTCGTCAAACTCGACCTTGCGCGCAGGCTTCGCGGGTTGCTCGCCTTGCACGTTCCAGTCGTAGATCAGGTGCTCGAGGGTTTCCATCGTCACTCTTCACAGTTTATCCCGCGCGCAGGCGCGGGATCTCGAGATCAACCCGACAGGCGAGTGTCGCGCGGTGCTACCGGAGATCCCGCGTCTGCGCGCGGGATCAAGTAAACCTACGCGCCTTTGAACTGCGCCGCCCGCTTCTCGATGAACGCCTTCATCCCTTCTTTCGTGTCTTCTGTCGCGCAGAGCAACCCAAACAGTGTCGCTTCAAGGAACTGTCCCTCTTCAAACGGCATTTCACTGCCGCTCATGACGGCCTCGATCGCGGCGGTGACGGCGAGCGGTCCCCGAGACATGATTCGACGCGCCAGCTCCTCGCACGTTTGCATCAGCTGATCGAGCGGGACGACTTTGTTCACCAGTCCGATGCGCTCCGCTTCGCTCGCATCGATGCGGTCGCCGCTCAGAATCAACTCCAGCGCTTTCCCTTTTCCGAGAAGCCGCGCCATCCGCTGCGTTCCGCCGTATCCCGGAATGATCCCGAGCGTGACTTCCGGCAGCCCGAGCTTCGCGTTCTCCGACGCGATGCGAATGTGACACGCGAGCGCGAGCTCGCATCCCCCGCCGAGAGCGAAGCCGTTGACGGCGGCGATGACCGGCTTCGGGAAGCGCTCGATCGCGATGAAAATGCGCTGCCCTTTTTCGGCTGTCGTCTTTCCGGTGATCGCGTTGCACTGCGCGAGCTCGTTGATGTCCGCGCCGGCGACGAAGGCTTTTTCCCCGGCGCCGGTGAGGATGACGGCCTTGACCGCTTCATCAAAACGCGCCACATGAAACGCCTCCCCGATTTCAGCGATTGTCTGCGCATTGAGCGCGTTGAGAACTTTGGGGCGATCAACTGTGATGATCAGGATGCCGTCTTTGTTTTCTGTTTTTATGTTTTCCATTTGCTGTGCACTCTCTTCCCGTGCCCGCGCCCGTGCCCGCTCCCGCGCCCGGGGCGGGTGGCGAGCGAAGCGACTTCGTGCCCCCACCCCGAGCGCGGAAGCGGGCACGGGCTCGGGCGCGGGAGAATCAAAGACCTGAGAAAGAACCGATTACTTTTCCGTCCGCGTAGTCATAAAAACCCGCATTGGTTTTGCGGCCGTAGCGGCCGGCCAGAACCATGCGTTTGAGCAGCGGCGGCGACGCGAAGCGCTTTTCCTGATACTCCTCGTACATCACGTGGGTGATGTAGTACGTCGTGTCGAGGCCGACGAAGTCGAGGAGTTGGAAGGGGCCCATCGGGTAGTTGCAGCCGAGGACCATGGCCTTGTCGATGTCTTCGATCGAGCCGACGCCTTCTTCGTACGCGCGGATGGCGTCGAGGATGTAGGGAACGAGCAGGCGATTGACGATGAAGCCGGAGTTGTCGCGGCACGAGACCGGGTCTTTGCCGAGGCTCTTCGCAAATTCGTAGGCGGTGTTGAAGGATTCGTCGGTCGTGAGAATCGTGCGCACGACTTCGACGAGTTTCATGAGCGGCACGGGATTGAAGAAATGCAGGCCGACGAACTGCTTCGGACGCGCGGTCGCCATGGAGAGCTCGGTGATCGTCAGCGACGACGTGTTGGACGCGAAGATCGCCTCCGGCTTCACGATCTTGTCGAGCTCCGCGTACGTCTCGCGTTTGAGCTTCGCGTTCTCGATGATCGCCTCGATCACGATGTCGCAGTCGGCGAGCGCCTCGAGGCTCGTGCTTCCCTGGAGGCGCAACAGCGTCGCGTCCATGTCGGCCTGCGCCATCTTCCCCTTCTCGACGAACTTGCCGAGGGATTTCTGGATGCCGCCGAGTCCCTTGTCGATGAACTTCTGCTCCACTTCGCGGACGACGACGTCATATCCCGCCTGCGCCGCGACTTGAGCGATGCCCGAGCCCATGAGGCCGCAGCCGAGCACGCCCACCTTTTTGATTGCCATGTCAGAACTCCTGTTCGGAAAGTCGGGCGCATTCTAAGCGAAGGATGAAAGCAGAAGGCAGAAGGCAGAAGTGAGAAGTTAGCCGTTCTCATTTCTTACTTCTGCCTTCTGCCCTCTGCCTTCTGCCTTCATTCGCTATCCTTGCACCCGTGTCGCAACGGAAGTTAAAACCCCAGGTCCTCCTCTTCGGCCTCGTCTCGCTCCTCAACGACTCCGCGAGCGAGATGATTTATCCGCTCCTCCCCGTCTTCCTCACGTCGACCCTCGGCGCGTCGCCGGCGGTCATCGGGCTGATCGAGGGCGCAGCCGACGGGCTCGCGTCGATTCTCAAATACTTCGCCGGCTCGTGGTCGGATCGACTGCAGCGCCGCAAGCCGCTCGTCGTGTGGGGATACGCGCTCGCGGCGGCGTCGCGCGCGCTCATCGCGGCGGCGACGATGTGGCCGGTGGTGTTGACCGCGCGTCTCATCGATCGCACGGGCAAAGGCATCCGCTCTGCTCCGCGCGACGCGATGATCTCGGACGTCACGCCGCGCGAAGAGCGCGGACGTGCGTTCGGATTTCAGCGCGCGCTCGACCACACCGGCGCGGTCATCGGTCCGCTGATGGCCATGCTGGTGATGAGCGGAATCGGCTTGTCGCTGCGCACGACGATCTATCTCGCGGTGATTCCGGGCGCGATCGGGGTGCTGTTGCTGCTCGTGTTCCTGCGCGAAGAGCCGCGCGAGCCGCGCACGACGCCGAGCAGCGAATCGTCAACGCGTTTACCTTCGACGTTCACGCACGCCATCTTCGCAATCGCGCTCTTCTCCCTCGCGAACTCGAGCGACGCGTTCCTGCTGCTGCAGGCGCACGCGATGGGCGTCACGACCGCGCTGCTGCCGCTGCTGTGGGCCGCGCATCACGTGATCAAGTCGCTCTTCACCACCGCCGCGGGCGGACTCTCCGATCGCGTCGACCGCCGCTGGCTGCTCGTCGCGGGATGGACGTCGTACGCGATCATCTACGCCGCGTTTCCCTACGCGCGCACGCTCACCGCGTTCTTCGTCCTCTTCATCGTCTACGCGATCCCATTCACGCTCGCCGAAGGCGCGGAGCGCGCGTGGATCGCCGATCTCGTTCCCGCCGACGCGCGCGGAAAATCCTTCGGCATCTACTACCTCGCCAACGGAATGTGCGTCCTCGCGGGAACGGCGATCTTCGGCGTGATGTATCAGGAGATCTCGCCGCGCGCGGCGTTCTCCACGGGAGCTGCGCTGGCGATCGCGGCAGTCGTCGCGGTGCTGGCCACGCGTCGTCGCTGAACTATGTGGCGACCGCTGCCCTCAGCGGTCGCGGCGGCGCACCGCGCCGCTGGGCGCCGCCATTCGGCGGCGCTGTGACCGCTGAGGGCACGGTCACCACAACCCAAAGCCTGAGAATGCCGTGCCGGGCTAAGCGGTTTCCATCATCTCCGCGGGGATGTCGAAGTTTGACCAGACGTTCTGGGTGTCGTCGTGGTCGTCGAGCATCTCCAGGAGACGCATGACCGACTTCGATTTCGCTTCGTCGAGCGAGACGTAATTCGCGGGGATCATTCCGAGCTTCGCTTCGACGGTCGGGATCTTGTTCGTCTCGAGCGCCAGGCGCACCGGCTCGAAGTTGTCGGGCGTCGTGTAGATCTCGAACACCTCGGCGTCTTCGCTCTGCAGGTCGTCGGCGCCCGCTTCGAGCGCGACTTCCATCAGCTTGTCTTCGCTGGCGGCGCTCTTCTCGACGGCGAAGTAGCCCTTCTTCTCGAACTGAAACTTCACCGAGCCCGGTGTGCCGAGGTTGCCGCCGTGTTTCTCGAACATGTGGCGGATCTCGGGGGTGGTGCGATTGGTGTTGTCGGTCAGCGCCTCGACGATGATCGCGACGCCGCCCGGACCATAACCCTCGTACGTGATCTCCTCGTACGTCGCGCCTTCGAGCTCGCCGGTGCCGCGTTTGATGGCGCGCTCGATGTTGTCTTTCGGCATGTTGTTCGCCTTCGCCTCGGCCACTGCCGCGCGAAGACGGGGATTGCCGATCGGATCGCCGCCGCCAAGGCGCGCGGCAACCGTCATTTCCTTCAGGATGCGCGTGAAGACCTTGCCGCGCTTCGCGTCGGCAGCACCCTTCTTGTGCTTGATCGTGCTCCATTTGCTATGGCCGGACATTTGGGAACTCCTTAGGGAATCAGAGAGGCGGCCGTAGCTTATCGAACGCCAAGCTCCTTCATCAAGTGATCCGCGTGATCGACCGCGTCCATGATCCAGAGCATGTACTGCGTGTCGACATGAATCGAGCGCGTGTCGGCTTCGTGGAAGAGGAAGTCGGCGTCGATCGACTCGTAGTTGCCGTCGAACAGGAGGCCGACCAGCTCGCCATTCGCGTTGAGCGTCGGTGAGCCGGAGTTGCCGCCGGTGGTGTCGCATGTGGACAGGAAGTTGACCGGCACGTCTTTCAGATCCGGGTCCTGATGTCCGACCATGCTGTTCGGATCTTTCGCGGCGTCGAGCAGCGTTTTCGGACTCGCGAACGGCTCCTCCCCTTTCTCTTTCTCGACCACGCCGCGCAGTGTCGTCTGCGGCGTGTACCACGTGGCGTCTTTCGGGCGATAGCCTGCGATGCGGCCGAAGGTGATGCGCAGCGTCGAGTTGGCGTCGGGATAAATCGGCGCGTTGCCGCTCATGTTGCGCAGCAATTCGAAGTAGCGCGGGCGGAGGCGGATCATCGCGCCGCTCCAAGCCATGTCGCGTTCTTCGCGCGCATTGAGCAGCGGGAGGAGCGACAGCGCGAAGTCGACCATCGCGTCATTGCGCGCACGGAGCTGCGCCGTCGATTCATTGAGCATCTTCGCGCGCTCTTCCTGCGACGCGACTTTCGTCGAGCCGTAGAGTCTGTCGAGGAGTGCGTTGACGCTGGCCGCTGCGGCAACGGCATCGTCGATCGGCTTGATGCGCTGATCGGCGGGCAGCTTCGCGGCCTCATTGAGGAAGGTGCCGAGGATCGCGCGATCGCTGTGCAACTCGAGCGTGCGCTGCGCGCGCACCGAGGACTGCAAGAGGCTCGGCCACTCGCGCTCCTGGTAGCGCGCGAGGCGATCGATGTCTTTCTTCGGACGCTCCGTCGCGACGCGCGCGATGTTGAACGCCTGCCCGACCATCTGCGCGCGCGGGAGCCAGTCGAGAATCAGGTCGCGCTCGCGCGTACGCAGCTTCTCGTGATTCGCGGCCGCGATGTCGTCGAGCGTCGTGTTGCGGCTGCGCATCGTCGTGTTCATCTGCTCTTCGCGCGCAACGCGCGCCTCGAAGATGTGGTCCTTCGCGAAGCCTTCGCTCACGCTTTGATAGTTCTTCAGCGAGTTCGCGAAGCTTTCGATGCGTGACGCGTTCTTAATCTTCGCGTCCTTATCGTTCTTCCCCGCGTCTTCCATCATCTTCAACGCTTCGCTGAAGTAGCGGATGTTCACCGGGTAGACGAACTCCTGATAGTTGCGCACTTCGTCCGCGGTCTTGTAGCGGAACGTGCGGCCGGGATAGCCGATGACCATCACCGGATCGCCTTCGTTGACGCCGCTCGTCGCGAGCTTCAGCCAGTGCGCCGGCTTGTACGGCTTGCCGTTCTGGTACGCGCGATAGAACGAGAAGTCGCCGACGTGGCGCGGCCACTCGAAGTTATCGATGTCGCCGCCGAAGTTGCCGATCGCTTCCGCCGGCGCGTAGACGAGGCGGACGTCGGTCAGCTCCATGCGCGTCGTGCGCAGGTACTGCGAGCCCTCGAAAAATGACGACACGCTGCAGCGCAGGCCGCCCGGCTTCTCGCACTCCGCGACGAGCTCTTTCTCGCGGCGGTCGAGCGTCCGTGCGCGGCCGGCGTCCGGCGTCCTGGCGTCGATGTTCTCCGTCATCCGCTTCGTGACGTCTTCGATGTTCGTCGTCACCCACACCTTCGTTCCCGGCGCGGCCGGCAATTCTTCCTCGCGCGTTTTCGCGAGGAAGCCGTTGGTGATGAGATCGCGCTGCGGCGTCGAGTTGTGCTGGATCGAGCCGAAGGCGCAGTGATGGTTCGTCACGATCAACCCATCGGGCGAGACGAACGACGCCGTGCAGCCGGGGATCAAGACGACCGCGCCGAGCGGATCACCGGTCAGGTCGGAGAATCGCGCGGGATCGATTTTGAATCCGAGCTTCTGCAGGCTGTCCGCAAGATGCGGCATCTGCTGCGGCATCCACATGCCTTCATCGGCGAGCACGGGGACGGCGAGCAGCAGCAAGAGTGCGAGCTTTTTCAACATACGGGACGGCTAAACCGGAAACACGCGGAATGTCATCCCGAGCGTGAGCGAGGGACCTGGGCGGGCGGCGCTGCGTTGCACGAGCTTCCCGCCGCCACCCGAGCCCCAGGTCCCTCGCTCACGCTCGGGATGACACCTGAACGCACCTGGGTGGGCGGGCGGCGCTGCGTTGCACGAGCTTCGTGCCGCCACCCGAGCCCCAGGTCCCTCGCTCACGCTCGGGATGACAGCCGGACGCGTTACACTCACAAGCTCACACTTTCGGAGGTTTCATTACATGGGCTTCTTCGACAATCTGAAGAATCAAATCAGTCACCAATGGATCGAGATCATCGAGTGGCTCGACGACTCGAACGACACGCTGGTGTATCGCTTCCCGGTCTATAACCAGGAAATCAAGATGGGCGCGCAGCTGACGGTGCGCGAGAACCAGGCCGCGATCTTCATCAATGAAGGTCAGGTCGCCGATCTCTTCAAACCCGGCCGTTACGAGCTGTCCACGCAGAACCTGCCGATCCTCACGACGCTGCGCGGATGGAAGTACGGGTTCCAGTCGCCGTTCAAAGCCGAGGTGTACTTCTTCAACACGCGGATCTTCACGGATCTGAAGTGGGGGACGTCGAATCCGGTGATGATGCGCGACGCGGAATTCGGAATGATCCGCATGCGCGCGTTCGGCACCTATGCGCTGCGCATCGCCGATCCGAAAGCGTTCTTCACGACGATCGTCGGCACGCAGGGCCTCACCACGACCGACGAGATCCTCGGGCAGCTGCGCTCGACGATCATCAGCCAGTTCTCCGACATCATCGCGGAGTCGAAGATCGCGGCGCTCGATCTCGCGTCGAGCTATCGCGAGCTCTCCGATCTGTCGCAGAAAGACCTCGGTCCCGCATTCGCGCAGTTCGGACTCGAAGTCTCGCGCTTCAACATCGACAACATCTCGCTGCCGGAAGAAGTCGAGGCCGCGATCGATCAGCGCACGAAGCTCGGCGTCCTCGGCGATCGACTCGGCCAATACGCGCAGATGCAGACCGCGGAGTCGATCAAGATCGCGGCCGCGAATCCCGGCGGTGTCGCCGGCATCGGCGCGGGCCTCGGCGCAGGAATGGCGATCGGACAAACGATGGGCAGCGCGTTCAACGCACCGCCTCCGCCGCCCGGATCGTCCACGGCACCACCTCCGCCTCCCGGCGGCGCTGCCAACACACCGCGCTGGTCGCTCGCCATCGACGGCAAGACCTACGGCCCGTACACCGACGACGCGCTGAAAGGAATGATTCAGAGCGGACAGGTTGCGGCATCGACGTCGGCGTGGCATCCCGGCGCATCGGGATGGGCGCCGCTCGAGTCGTACTCGGAGCTCGGACTCGGCGGAGGAACACCGCCGCCTCCGCCACCGCCGCCTCCGTCGAAATGAACAAGTGCAGCGGCGGCCGCTCTCGGCCGCCGAATTCTCGCGAGAGGTCGGCGGCCGAAGCGGCCGCCGCTCCACAGGTTACGAAGAAGCCATGACCGCCGAAGCACTGCAAGCGAGAGTCCGCAAATTTCCGTGCGAGAACTGTGGCGCCGATCTCCGCTGGGAGCCCGGCGTCACCAGTCTCCGATGCGAGTACTGCGGATTCAAGAAAGAGGTCGCGCGCAGCGGCGACGCAATTCGCGAGAAGTCCGTTGATGCCGCGCTGCGCGCGCCGCGCGACCTCGGATGGGGCGCCGAGCGCAAAGTCATCGTCTGCAAACGCTGCGGCGCGCACACGACGCTCGATCCGCTCGTGTCCGCGAGCTCGTGCGCGTTCTGCGGCACGACGGCCGTCGTGGAAGCGCCTGCGGACTCGAAGGTCGTCCGCCCGGAAGGACTGCTGCCGTTCCGCGTCACGCGCGACAGCGCGCTGCAGTCTTTCCGCAACTGGCTGCACGGACTCTGGCTTCGTCCGAACGATTTGAAATCGTCGTCGCGCATGACGGCGATCCAGGGCGCGTACATCCCCTTCTGGACGTTCGACGCCGCGACGAATTCGTGGTGGACGGCAGAAGCCGGCTATTACTACTACGTCGAAGTCGGCAGCGGACAGAATCGGCATCGGGAGCAGCGCGTGCGATGGGAGCCGGCGTCGGGACAGCTCGAGAAATTCTTCGATGACGTGCCGGTCCCCGCGTCGCGCGGACTCGACTCATCGCTCTGCCGCGACATCGAGCCGTATCCGACCGCCGATCTCACGCCCTACGACCCGTCATATCTCTCCGGCTTCCTCGCCGAAGAAAACGCGATCGACTTACCCGAGGCGCTCGAGAGTGCGAAAGAGCGCATGCGCAACGAAATCCAATCCGCCTGCGCGAGCGAGGTCCCCGGCGACACACACCGCAACCTGCAAGTGAACACGACCTTCTCCGCGCTCGCATACAAGAATGCGCTGCTGCCCGTCTGGATCGCCGCGTACGACTACAGAGGAAAGCCGTACCGCTTCCTCGTCAACGGCGTGACGGGAAAAGTGAGCGGCAACGCCCCATGGTCGTGGATCAAAGTGACGCTGACGATCTTCGCGGTGCTGATGGTCGTGCTGATCATTTTGTATTTGGCGGGACAGTCGTAGGGCGGTGTGGTGCTGGGTGCTGAGTGCTGAGTGGCGGGTGCCGGGTGCTGAGTGCTGGGTGCTGAGTGCCGAGTGCTGAGTGCTGGGTGCTGCGTATTGAAGGCTCCTAACACAATACCCAGCACCTGATACCCAGCACGCTGGTACCCAGCACTCAGCACGCTGACACCCAGCACTCAGCACTTGGTACCCAGCACTCAGCACTCAGCACCCGGTACCCGGTACCCAGCACCCAGCACTCAGCACTCAGCACCTGGCACCCAGCACCCGGTACCCAGCACTCAGCACCGCCTCTCAGTTGACTCCCCCGCCCGCCCCGCGCTACCTTCCCCGCACAATCTAAGTACGTCCATTCGGCTCCAGCACGTCTGAGGAGGAATTTGCGCATGCCCCGTTTGTGGTCTGTCCGTCGGCTGTCTATTGCTGTTCTGCTCGTTCTCTTCGCCGCCCCGTTGTTCGCCGCGCAGGGCCACATCACCGGCCGCATCACGCGCGGGGACGGCACGGGTATCGGCGGCGTGATCGTGAATGCGATCGAAGCGTCGCAGGGAACGCTCACCGAGCCGAACGGCTCGTTCCATCTCAACGTCCCTGCCGGCACCTACACCGTGCAGTTCGTCGCGGGCGAGCAGGTCGCGACGGAGAACAATGTCACGGTCGAGAGCGGCGGTACGACGAAGGTCGACAAGAAAGTCGACTGGAACCTGAGCATCGCCGAGACGATCACCGTCTACTCCGCATCGCGCCGCACCGAGCGTGTGACCGAGGCGCCGGCGGCCGTGACGGTCGTCCCGCAGGAAGACATCGCCGCGATCGCGCCGTCGGGACAGGCGCCGCGCATGATCGAGACCGCTCCCGGCGTCGACTTCACGCAGAGCGGCCTCTATGACACGAACTTCAACGCGCGCGGCTTCAACAGCTCGCTCAACCGCCGCATCCTCACGCTCATCGACGGCCGCGATCCCGCGATCGCATTCCTCGGATCGCAAGAGTGGGCCGCCGTTTCGTTTCCGCTCGACGAGATGCAGAGCGTCGAGCTGATTCGCGGACCCGGCTCCGCGCTCTACGGCGCAAACGCGTTCAGCGGCGTGTTGAACATGACGACGAAAGCGCCGCGCGACACTGAAGGCGGACGCGTGATGCTCTCCGCCGGCGACCTCAACACGCGCCGCGGCGACATCCGCCACGCCGGCGGATTCGGTAGCGACTGGTTCTATCGCGTCGTCGGCGGATACCAGGAAAGCGATGACTGGGCGCGCTCGCGCAACGTCAGCGTCGAGTATCCCGGCCTGCGCCTCGAAGGACGTCCGCTCGAGCTCGATCACACCAATATCAAGTTCGGAGGACTTCGTCTCGACAAGTACTTCCCGAATACAAACGTCTTCACGGTCGAAGGCGGATATGCAACGCTCGGAGGTCCGGTGTTCCAGACCGGCATCGGCCGCGTGCAGGTGACGGACGTGAAGCGTCCGTGGACGCGCCTCAACTACAACATGCCGCACTGGAACTTCAGCGGTTACTACGACGCCCGCCGCGCGAAGAACCAGATCGCGCTGTCGTCCGGCGCGGGGCTGTTCGAAGACTCGCACAACATCCACGGCGAGATCCAGACCAATTGGTCGTTCATGAAAGAGAAATCGCGCGTCGTCCTCGGCGTCGCGTACAACGGTCAGGACGTCGACACTTCGAACGACGCCGGCGTCCAGACGCTGATGGATCGTCCGCACTCCGAGAAGGCGCAGAGCGCGTTCGGACAGCTCGACTTCAACATCACGAACAATCTCCGAATCGTCGCCGCTTCGCGCTATGACGACTCGAACCTGTACGACGCGCAGTTCTCACCGAAAGGCGCGCTCGTCTACAACGTCGGCAATCACACCTTCCGCTACGGCTACAACCGCGCCTTCCAGCGCCCGAACTACTCCGAACGGTTCCTCACCGTTCCCGCCGCCGCGCCCGCGAACCTCGCCGGCGCCGCGACGCTGAATCCGCAGACCGCGCCGCTCGCCCCAGCCCTGGCCGCCCTTGGCTTCGGCCCGCTGCCGATCGTCGCGCGCGGCAACAACGCCTTGAACGTGGAGAAAGTGCGCAGCCACGAGCTCGGATACGCCGGCATCTACGGCGGCAAGGTCTACCTCACCCTCGACCTCTACAAGAGCCACATGGAGGACTTCGTCACCGACCTCCTCCCCGGCGTCAACACCGCGTACGCGCCGTACACCGTGCCGACCAACATCCCGACGATTCCGCCGGCGGTGCAGGCCGGCGTCACCGCGTTCCTCAAAGCCGCACTCGGCCCGGTGAACTACTCGGGACTCACGACCGTCAACGGCAAGCCCGCCGTCGTGTTCTCCTACGCGAACGCCGGCAAGGTCGACACCGAAGGCGCGGAGCTCGCCGTCAACTACTACATCGGCAGCAACTGGGTCCTCGACGGGAACTACTCCTACTTCGACTTCGACGTGAAGTCGAAAGCGATCGGCGATCAGCTCCTCCCGAACGCGCCGAAGAAGAAATACAACCTCGGCCTCGCCTGGCGCGGCAACAAGTTCAACGCGAAAGTGTCGTATCGCTGGGTCGACGAGTTCCCATGGGCGGCCGGCATCTTCGTCGGAACCGTCCCGCAATACGACGTCGTGAACCTGGCCGCGAGCTACCGCATCACCCAACGCTTCAGCTTCGGCACCGACGTCAGCAACGTCTTCGACGACGCACACTACGAAGCCTTCGGCGGCGACATCCTCGGCCGGCGCGCACTGGGCTTCGTGACGATCAACTGGTAAGCCTTCGACGTGCGGCGGCGCAGCCGCCGCACGTCTCCTTCGCTTCAGTCGTTCGACGAGCGGACGGAGCGACGCCGCGGAATCGCGCCACACCAGCTTTCGAGCATCGATCGAGCGTTGGCATAGTCGGACCGGTCGTCTCCGGCGCGGTAACTCCACACGAGCAAGCCTTGATAGCCGCTGTCGGCGGCGGACATCAAAAAGTCCTGCGTGGTGTGACCGGTCGTTGCGGTAGCTACCTCACCCACGACGGCGGGCTTGTCGAGCGCCAGTTGTGCATACGGCAGCCACGGGAACGGTTCGGCGGCCGCCATCCAGTCGTACCAGTGAAACTGATAGAGATCCAATCCCAGACCGCTCCAGGATTGCAGCCATTGTCTGCGCGCACTCCCCACCGTGACGGTTTGTCCCGGACAGGACGAATGGATCGTCGATGCGACGGCGCGGACAAACTCCTGCATCTCCGCCAACGGCACCGCGTCCACCGTCGGCTTGTCGGGAAGCTCCTTCGTCGCCCACTCCGGCTCGTTGATCACGTCCCAGGCCAGGATCGCCGGATTGCCGCAGTACCTCCGGACCAGCGGCTCGAGCGCGTTCTCGAGGAAGGACTGCCTCCGCACCGAATTGCGAATGACGTTGGATCGTCCGCCGAGTTGCGCGCCATTCTCGTCTTTAGCCGCGTCGAACCAGTGAAAGTCCAGCAGGACCGGAATGATCTTCAGCTTGTGCCGTGCGGCCGATTCCAGCAGTGCATCGAAATCCTGGAAGAAATACTCGTCGAGACCGGTCACTTGATCGCTGAATGTGAGCTCCGGCGAGGCGCGCCCGTCGGTGAACACGAAGACGCGGACCGCGGGCGTGGAACATCCGCCCAGGGCCTGCTGCAAGATGGCGAAGTCGCGGTCGATCTCCAGTTGCTCGAAATCGAAGGTGATCGGTGGCGTGGTGCCGATGACGAAGTCGTCGACGTAGATCGGGGCCGTCAGCGTTGCCCCGGAGTCGGAGTTGATTCCGATTTTCAGACCCACGGCGACCACTTTTGTTGGATCGTATTCGGCGTCGGATTCTCCCGTCGATGCATCCGCGGTAAACCGTACCCATCGCTCCTCCTGATCGCCGCTGATGTTCTGATAAACGGTGTAGTGGGATTTGAAACCCTTGCCGCTCTTGAAGAAGAATTGCACGCCATTCGGCGCCCTCCGGGCGTCGCCCGCACTTCCCCGGGGCAGATACAACCAGCAACTCACGGTCGCATGCCGGACATCGATGGGGACCGGCGTGCCGGGCGGCCTGTGGTTGTTCAGATCGATGTACACCTCTCCCCGCGATTTGGTCGGATGCTTTCCGACGAGATCCGGAGTGATCTCGAGTGATCCCGCTCCCGACCGCGCTTTTTTCGTGGAGACACGCGTATCGACGAGACCCTGACTATCGAACCAGGTCTGATACGTCCAGCCGCTCGTGATCAGCCCGTCGTGCCCCCACGCGTTCTTGCCGAAATCGTGGCCGTAAGCGATCCAGGGATAGTTGACTCCCGCCACGAATGACCGCTTCCCTTCCGCGCGCAAAAGGCCACCCGAGGCAGCGAGCAGCAGGGTAACGATGACAACCAAACGCCGAGGGCGCGTGACAACCTGAAGCGCACTCCGGAATCCTGGCATGGGGGTTCCCTACTCTCAGCAACGGAAGGCATTCAAGGCGTTGTGTCCATAAATATAGATCCCTATGGAACGAACGGCCACTATGGAGCTTGCGCGGCACGAACGACGATCTCAGGCGCGTTGCGCCGCTCGAAGCCGCAGGTCGTGACGTGGCGACAAGCATGCCGCGAGGCGTAGGGCAGGTTTTCCAACCTGCCCCGGGGGGCGGGCTGGAAAGCCCGCACCACACCGCGATAGCATGCCACCAACAACCCAACCCTGGGCGGAGCAATCCACGCAGCCGGCCGTACCGGCTAGCTGCCGCGAGTGCCGGCCTCGATCACGGGCGCGCGATCTCCTCCCACGGCTCGGTCAGCGCGATCTGGAACCCGTACGGGTCGATCTCCTTCTCGAACTTCGAGGCGGGGATGTACTCGGCGGCATCGCTGAGGAAGGTGTAGGCCCTGGTGCCGAGGTAGCCGACGCCGCCGCAGGAGGTTTCGAGGACCATCGGGCTGGCGGCGATCCAGTTGATCGAGCTGAAGGCCTTGTCGCGAGGTTTCGCGATGACGAGCCAGTAGACGCCGCGCTCGAGATCCAGGTCCTCGAACAGCGTGATCCATCCGAGGGCGGGATAGGAAAGATCGAGCGACGTGCGGGCCACCTCATCGTCCTCCGTGGCTCCGGGACCGACCCTGCGCATCAGGTACGCCTCGAAGTACGCGTGCCCGCCTCCGTTGCCGAGACGCGCGGCGATCGTGAGGTGAGGATGCGGTTGCGCGAGTGAAAATCCCACCGCCCGCCCGTTGACGCCGATGCCCCACGACACCTCGCCGCCGACGGCGAGCACGGTCCGCGGTTCCTCCTGCGCGAACAGCGGCACGGCGAAGAAGAGGAGCGCAACCATCGACTTCATGCTGCGCGGATGAGCGGTCCGCATGCCATGCGGTTGCTCTCGTGAAGACTTGCGTGCGCGGGCCCGACGCTCCTCCAACGCGGACAGAACGGCGCCTCGCGAGGACGCACTCCACGGCTACGCGTACGCGTCCACGTTCCGTAGAAAACGCGCCTCTCGATCCACCCCTTCGCGGGTGCAACCTTTCCTTTCGTTGACCTCGATCGCCGGATCTCCGCAAGCTTCTCGTGATGAACGCGGACATTGCGACGAAGAAGGTCGGATCGAAGTGGCACGGCTCCATCAACGGTCGGCCGGATCTCGAGGAGACGGCGCTGAGCGAGAAAGCCGTGCGCCAGAAGATGGAACAACTGCTCGACCAGATCGGAACGTGCGGATCGATGACGAGGCTCTTCGGTGGAAGAACGTGCGATCTGATCGCGGGGCATCACGTCCCCGGAGAGAAGCGGACGCAGCACCGAAGCGGCAGCGTCACGTGGATCGAGGTCTCGCCCGCGGACGGGGCGGTTCCGGGGGTCGCACGGTCGCGCGGTCGCAACGGCCGCTCCGCGTAACCGCGCGACCGAGTGACCGCGTAACTCTCATTAATATGCCTTGACAGGTATATTACCTTCAACGTATATTAGCGAGCGTGGAATCCGTATTCGAAATCATCGCCGAGCCGAATCGCCGCGCGATCCTGAGCCTCCTGATCTCGTCCGAACAGTCGGTCGGAGAGATCGAGCGCCAGCTCGGGATGTCGCAGCCGGCCGTGTCAAAACATCTGCGCGTGCTGCGCGATGCCGGTTTCGTGGAAGCCACGGTGGACGCGCAGCGGCGTCTGTACCGGCTGAATCCCGAGCCGCTTCAGGAGATCGATCACTGGCTGTCCCCGTTCCGCCGGCTCTGGTCCCGTCACCTCGATGCTCTCGAGCGCCACCTCGAGCAAATGGATCGGCCAACCTCAAAGAAAAAGAAGACGAGGAAGAAGTAGATGACCGAACACGCGCAGTACACACCGGGTCCCGCGCGCGGAGCGCACGTCGAGAAGGACGGAGAGAGATGGACGCTCGTTCTCGTCAGAGAGCTGCACCATCCGCCGGAGAAAGTCTGGCGCGCGATCACGCAGCCGGAGCATCTGCGCGAATGGGCACCCTTTGATGCCGACGGAAATCTGGATGCGGCCGGAGCCACGGTCAAGCTCACGACAGTCGGAGCGCCGACGCCGCACGTGACCGAAACGAAAGTGACGCGAGCCGACGCTCCCCATTTGCTCGAGTACAACTGGGGCGGCTTCGATATGCGCTGGCAGCTCGAAGCCTCAGGCGACGGCACGCGCCTGACGCTCTGGACCAACATCGATCGCCGATTCATCGCCATGGGCGCCGCCGGATGGCACGTCTGCTTCGACGTACTGGATCGAATGCTCGACGGCCGGCCCATCGGACGCACCGCCGGTCCCGACGCGATGAAAGTGGACGGCTGGCAGCGATTGCACGCCGAGTATGCAAAGCAGTTCGGCATCGAGATGCGTTGAACAAAGGAGGAAGAATTCCATGGAATCGACTCTGCAGAACCCGGCCCTGATCGCCAACGAGACCGCGATTCCCCGCTCCAGGGGATTGCTCATCGCCTTCTGGATCGTCACTGCGCTCTTCTGCCTGCAGATGGCCTTCACTGCCTACGCGCAACTGCGCTTGCCGCAGGTGGCGGAGATGTTCACGCACCTCGGCTTCCCCGGCTATTTCCGGGTGGAGCTCTCCTGGGTCAAGCTCCTCGGCGTGGTGCTGCTGCTCGCGCCTGTGCCGTCGCGGCTCAAGGAATGGGCCTACGCCGGCTTCGCCATCACCCTCGGCTCTGCGCTCATCGCCCACTTCTCCGTCGGCGACGCCCCGGCGGTGTGGGGCTGGGCGGCGTTCACCAGCGTGCTGTGGGGACTGTCGTACTTCTTCTGGCGCCGCGTGGAAGCGCGTCGCAAATCAATTCCATTTGCTGATTGAACATGCCTTCGGGGACTGCGGCAGCGAACGCTGCCGCTTTCGAAATCCTGTGGAGCGGCGCCCGCTCTCGGGCGCCGGATTTCTCGCGAGCGACTGGCGGCCGAAGCGGAACTATCCGCACGTGGCGATCCGCCGCTTCAATCTCGCAATGATGGTGTGCGATGCCGGTGATCTTCCACGTGCGCATGAACTATTCGTGGAGGCGCTGGCTGCGCACGAACGCTCTCTCGGCGACGATCACCCCTACACCGCGTTGACACGGGTCTCGCTTGCGAATGTGCTTCACCGGTTGGGGGAGACGAAAGCGGCATTTGCCGAAGCCGAGAGCGCGTTGCGAGCCGTGGAGGGCCAGCCCGAAGGCTCGCAGTTCCGCACGCGCGTCGAACATGTCGCGAAAAAAGTGTTGAACGAACCTTGAACCTTCATTCCTCCCCCGTCTTATCCGCTCCCCCCTCCCTCCCCCTTACCGCGATGCCTACGGCTTCGCATGTAGGCGCGCTTCATCTCCTCGTAGAGCGGGCGGAGGTGCCGGCTGTGTTCGCGGTTGATGGTCCTGCCGAGGATCCCGTACATCGTCAGGATCGCGTCGCCGAGGCGGTGGCGCTCCTTTCGGTTGCGCGCGGAGATGCCTTTCAGGAACGCGCGGACCGTGCTTTCCAGCTCGTCCCAGCGGCGGTTCTCCTCGGCCAGGTCGCGCATCTCCTCTCCCGAAAGGCCGGTAACGCCCTTCGCCTCGTCCCAGGCACGTCCGGCGCGAACGCCGGCTTCGAGGAATTCGGGATCGAGGAACGCGACGCGCGTCAGCTTGCGCTCCTCCTCGGTCGACAGTTGGGTGAAGCCTGGGATCCGCTGCGCCAGATAGCGAAGCGCCTCCACCAGCCTGTCGGGATCCGCCAGTACGAGCGGCGCGGCATCGCCGGGGATCACGAGGAGCTCGGACGCAGACACGGCAAGCTTCGTTTCCGGATCGTCCGGCCGCGGATCGTCGTCGGACATGAAGGCATGATGCCACCGCCTTGCGATCATTGATGCCACACATCGTGAAGAGTGCATGCGAGGCTCGGGAGCTGATTGCGCCAGCTCGATGGAAGCATCGCCCAGCGATCGTGCTGTCGCCGTCAGCTCGATCGCTACAGCGCTCAGCGATCGCGCTGTCGATGAAAGCTCGTGAGCTGACCGCGTCAGCTCGTTCGATGCAAGGCCTTTCAATCGTGCTGAGCGCGTCAGCTCGATCGATGGGAGGCCTTTCGATCTTGCTGAGCGCTGTCAGCTCGATCGATGCAGCGCCCTTCGATCGTGCTGTCGATGAAAGCTCGTGAGCTCACCGCGTCAGCTCGATCGAAGCAAGGCCTTTCGATCTTGCTGATCACCGTCAGCTCGATCGATGCAGCGCCTTTCAATCGTGCTGTCGATGAAAGCTCGTGAGCCGACCTCGCCTACAAACGAATCTGTGGAGCGGCGGCCGCCCTCGGCCGCCGAACCCGGCGTGACATTCGGCGGCCGAGAGCGGCCGCCGCTCCACTGGATTCGTTTATTGATCAGGCTAGGGGCAACTTACGTCAGCGTCGATTTTCCCGCGCCCGAGCCCGAGTCCGCTTCCGCGCCCGGGGTGGGCGGGCGACGTTATTCGAAATCCGCGTGACAATTCGGCGGCCGAGAGCGGCCGCCGCTCCACCGGATTCGTTGGTTAGTCAGGGGAAGGGGCAACTTAACGTCAGCGTCGATTTTCCCGCGGGCGCGGGCGCGGGCGCGGAAAGGCTCGTCGTAGCGCGGTCACGCGGCTGCGCAACCGCGTGACCGCGCAACCGCGCAACCGCAATCACTGCCCTTTGAATGTCGCCACCACCCCCACCCACTCCGCGGGATTGCCGACCTGTGCGGAGTGGCCCCACGAGCCGGCGGTGGTCACGATCTTTTCGTGGACGGCGGTGGTCAGCAATCCGAATCCCTGGTTGCGGTCGTCGATCTCGGCGAAGCCTTGCGAGGGGCTGGAGAAGTCGGTGATGGAGTGGGACGTCAGCGCGGTGATGACGAGCTCTTTTGCCTGCGACGTCTGGGCCGTGTAGCCGGTGTCGACGAAGCCGCTGTTGGATTGGTCGCCGTTGAAAGCGGTCTTCTCGAGCGGCGACGCGGTGACAATGCCGGTGTATTCGGCGAGCTGCAGGATCATGTCGTCGAAGTAGCCGCCGTCGGCGAAGGTCTCCGACGTTCTGCCGCCGGGGTTGTTCGGGTAGTAGTAGATGGACGTCTTCACGTTGGTCATTTCGTACGACACCGCGAGCTGCCAGCCGGTGGGAGGCTGCCAGTTGGCGATCGGGTAGAACGACCGCTCGGCGGAGACGATCGCCACGAGCAGATTGCCGGCCTGCGTCGGCTGCGTCCAGTTGGTGGTGATGGTCTGCTGCGAGTTGGCGGTGCTGGCGGCGAACTGGCGGCGTGCAAGGGCGGGCGCGATGGTGATGGTCGCGGCGTTGCTGTTCGCGCTGCCGCAGCTGCCGGTGACGCGCACCCAATACGACTTCGTCGCCGTGAGCGCGGGTGTGGTGAAGGACGCGCTGTTCGTGCCGACCGGTGTCGTCGTTACACCGCTCGCGCCTTCGTACCACTGATACGTGAAGGGACCGGTGCCGCTCGCGACGACGCTGAGCGTAGCCGTGGCACCGCTGCTTATCGTCTGCGACGCCGGTTGCGTAGCGACGCCCGGAGGCGCGCAGACGGTGATGGTCGCGGCGCTGCTGTTCGCGCTGCCGCATGTGCCGGTGACGCGCACCCAATACGTCTTCGTCGCTGTCAGCGCAGGCGTGGTGAAGGACGCGCTGTTCGTGCCGACCGGGGTCGTCGTTACGCCGCTCGCGCCTTCGTACCATTGATACGTGAACGGACCAGTGCCGCTGGCGACGACGCTGAGCGTGGCCGTGCCGCCGCTGTTGATCGTCAGAGACGCCGGCTGCGTGGTGATGCCGGTTGCATTGCACACCGTCACCGTCGCGGTGCTGCTGTTGACCGAGCCGCATGCATTCGACACGCGCACCCAATACGACTTCGTTGCAGTAAGCGCGGGCGTGGTGAACGTCGAGCTGTTGGTGCCGACCGGCGTGGTGGTCGTGCCGCTCGCGCCTTCGTACCACTGGTAGCTGAGCGTGCCGCCGCTCGTGGTTGCGGTGACGTTGAGCGTGGCGGTGCCGCCGCTGCTGGTCGTCGTCGATGCCGGCTGCGTTGTGATCGACGGCGCGGCGCTGCAGAGATCGAGCGACTTGAACGTGGCCACGAGTCCGACCCACTGCGTGTTCGCGTTGACGTTGGCTTCGTGACCGTACGCGCCGGCGGTCGAAACGATCCGCTCGTGTATGCCGGCGGTGATCATGGTGAAAACGGAGCGTTCGTCGAGCTTCGTGAATCCGTTCGTCGGACTGGTGAATGTCGCCGCGCCGGCGATCGTCAGCGCGGTGACGACCGCTTCCTTCGCCTGCGAAGTCGCGGACGTCGTACCGGTCGACACGACTCCCCCGCTCACCAGCATGTCGCCGTTGAATGCGACTTTGTCGAGCGGCGCCGCGGTCGCGCCGGTGTACTCGATGAGCTGGAGGACGAGCTCGCGGAAGCCGGCGACGCCGAATGTCTCCGACGTGCGGCCGCCCGGATGATTCGGGTAGTAGTAGATCGCGGCTTTCACGTTCGCCATCTCGTAGCTCGTCGCGTGCTGCCATCCCGCGGGCGGCGTGAAGTTGCCGACGGCGGCGTTGTGCTGCGCCGAGACGACGGCCACGAGCAGGCTGCCGGCCTGCGTCGGCTGCGTCCAGTTCGTGGTGATGCTGGTCTGCGAGTTCGCGGTGCTCGCGGCGAACTGCCGCCGCGCGATCTGGTTCGCCGCGCTCACGGTGAGCACGGCCGTGTTGCTGTTGACGCTCGCCGTGCCGTTGCACGTGCTGGTCACGCGCACCCAGTACGACTTGTTCGCTGTGAGCGCGGGCGTCGTGAACGTGGCGCTATTGGTACCGACCGGCGTGGTGGTCGTGCCGCTCGCGCCGTCGTACCACTGATAGCTGAACGGTCCGCTGCCGCTCGGCGTCACCGAAAGCGTCGCGGAGAATCCAGACGTCACGCTTTGCGACAGCGGATGCGCGGTGATGCCCGGGGCCGCGCAGACGTTGACGGTGGCGGTGTTGCTGTTCGCGGCGCCGCACGCGTTGAAGACGCGGACCCAGTAGCTCGTCGTCGACGCCGGTGTGACGGTGAGCGTCGCGCCGTTGCCGCCGGTCACCGGCGTCGTCATCGATGGCGCGGTGCCCTGGTACCACTGATACTGCAGGCTGCTGCCGGTTGCGGTCACGGAAAGCAGGGCCGGAGAGCCGGCGTTCACGGTCGTCGACGCAGGGTGGGCGCTGATCGCCGGCGCTGTCGTGCAGCCGTCGATCGACTTGAACGCCGCGACCATGCCGAGCCACTCGCTCGTGCTGTCGGCAGTCGCGTCATGACCGTACGCGCCGGCCGCGGTGACGATGCGCTCGTGCACGGCGGCGGTGAGCATCGTGAAGACCGAGCGCTCGTCGAGCTTCGCGAATCCATTCGTCGCGGCGGTGAAATGCGCGAGCGCGTTCGTCGACAGCGCCGAAACGATCACCGCCTTCGCCTGCGACGTCGGCCAGCCGGGAGTGCCGGTGGAGACGATGCCGGAGCGCGGCGCGTTGTCGCCGTCGAACGCGGTAACGTCGAGCGGCGATGCCGTCGCGCCGACGTACTCGATCAGCTGCAGCACCGACTCGCGGAAACTCGCGGTGGTGATCGTCTCCGCGGTTCGTCCGCCCGGGTTGTTCGGGTAGTAGTAGATGGTGGTCTTGAGGTGGTTCCACTCGTAGCCGGCGGCCTGTTGCCATCCGGCCGGAACGCCGAAGGCGCCGACAGCAGCGACGTGACTCGAGCTCATCACCGCGACGAGGAGGCTTCCTGGCTGCGTCGGCCGCGTCCAGTTCGTGGTGATACTGGTCAACGAGTTGACCGTATTGGCCGCGATCTGCCGGCGCGTGATCTGCGTGACCGGCGTGACGGTCGCAGTCGGGCTGTCCTTGGTCTTGATGCCGTTGCACGTGCTCGTGACGCGCACCCAATACGAATGCGCGACGTTGATCGCCGGCGTGGTGAATGTGGGCGCATTCGTGCCGACCGGGTTGGTGGTCGTGCCGCTCGTTCCCTCGTACCACTGATAGGTGAGCGGATCGCTTCCCGTCGCGGTGACGGTCAGCGTGTCGGTGTTGCCAATGACTACGACGTCGTCGAGCGGCGGACCGGGGATCAGCGGCGGGTTGCAGACGGTGACGACGGCGGTGTTGCTGTCCTTGATGCCGCACGTCGCGGTGACGCGCACCCAATAGCTCGTCGTCACGGACGGCGTGATGGTGAGCGTGCTGTTCGTCCCGCCCGGCACCGGCTTCGTGGTGTTGCCGGTGACTCCCTCATACCACTGATAACTCAACGGTCCGCCGCCGCCGGACGCCGTGACGGACAGCGTCGTCGACTCGCCGTTGTCGATGATGCGCGACGTCGGATGCGCGCCGATCGACGGCGGCTGTGTGCAGATGTCGAGCGTCACGGTCTTCGTGAAGCCGAGATACGTGGCGGTGATGTGCGTGGTGGTGCGCACGGTGATGTTCGCCGGCGTGACGGCGAACGTTGCCGATGTGCCGAGGGCCGGCGCCGTCACGGTCGGTGGAACGCTCGCGGCCGGACTGTCGATCGACAGTGCAATGTCGGTCGACACGGGAGGCGGATCGCCGATCGTCATCGTCGCGGTCGACGGACCGCCGACCACCGCCGGGTTCGGGCTGAACGTGATGTCGACGATCGGCTGAAGATCGACGTGCGACGGCACGAAATCGAACCCGTTGTTGGTCACGATCGGACATTGCAGCGTGTCGATGCGCAATCCGAACGTCTTGGCGAAGAGCGCGGCGGCCTGCGCGCGGTCGACCGCATTGTTCGGGCAGAACTCCGTCAGATCGCAGCCCTTGGAGATGCCGCGTGCCTTGACGTCGCTGATCCACGCGGCTGCCCAATGCGGAGTGCCGGTAGTGCACGCGACGTCGCCGAAGTCGGGCGAGCACGCCGGCGGAACGTACGCCGCTCCCATCTTCGTGCGGAGGAGGAACACGGCCGCCTCCGCGCGAGTCAGGGCCTGATCGGGCGCGTAGTTGCCCCCGCCTACCCCGCTCGTCAGCCCCTCGGCCTTGACCTGCGCGATCCACGCCGCGAACGGATGGCTGCACGGAACATCGGTGAACGGCGCCGCCGTGCAGGCCGGCGGCTGATACGACCCGCCGTGCTCCGCCTTCATCAGCCAGCGCGCGACCTCGCCACGCGTGACGACCGTGCCGGGGCAGAACTGCGTCCCGCCGCAGCCGGTGTCGACGCCGAAGTGCAGCACGGACTCGATGCCGGCGTACGACCAGTCCGTCTTCTCCACGTCGGTAAAGCTCTTGCCGACGTGAATCGTGACCGGGCTGCCCGGCGTCGGCTGGCCGGTGGTGAGGTTGGTCTCGTTGAACTGAATGTCGGCATGCACCGGCCGCGTCTGCGCGAACTGCGGCAGCATGAACACGGCATAGCAGTGGCCGAGGGACCAGCAGTCGGAGACGCCGGCGGAGATGTCGTACCACGGAGCGGTATCGCGGAATCCGTAGTCATTGCCCCACGGCGGAACGCCGAACGCGCTGACCGGGAGCTGCTGCGCCGACGGCGCGATCGGCCAGGTCGGCTCGACCACGGCCGTCTCTCCGGGCTCGAGGATGCCGTTCAGATTGCCGTTGGTGGTGTTCCAGGCGGTGACGCCGCCGGCGGAGCTGAAGTACGACTGCACGTGGGCATCGACCACGACTCTGGTGTTGGTCGAAACGAGCGGCGGCCCGGCGACGACTTTCAGCGTCGTGGAGGCGCTTCCGCCGTCGCCGTCGTTGACGGTGAGCGTCACGTTGTAGCAGCCGGCGGCGTACTGGTGGACGACGCGGGAACCGGATCCTGTCGTGCCGTCGCCGAAATCCCAATTCCAGGAGGTGATGTTCGAGCCGTCATCGGTCGACCCCTCCCCGCCCAGCTCGCAAATCGAGCCGCTGCAGTTGACGGTCGCGCGCGGAACGGGCGGAACGTTGGCCACCGTGATCGTCTTGGTGAATGACCCGATGAGGCCATCTCCATCGGTGACGGTCAGAGTCGCGTCATAGGTGCCGAGGGCCGCATAGAAATGCGTCCGGTCCTCGGACCCGGTGCCATGCGCTCCGTCGCCGAAGTCCCATTCATACGTCAACGGGAACGGTCCGTCGTCGCCGCCGTCGGCGCTGGTGAAGCTGTAGTTCCGTACGTTGGGATTGGGACGTGACACCGTGAAGGTCGGAGACGGCTGGTGGTTGACCGCTTCGAACGCGACCGGATACTCCTTGAGGATCTGCCCCGCATTCATGATGCGCAGCGTGGCGTCGAAGACGCCGGCATGGCTGTAGAGGCCGTACAGGCGGCAGTTCTGGAAGTCGCACGAAGTGTCGGTGTTCATGTAGACGCTGCCGCATCCGTCCGCCGGGTTGTAGCAATCCTCGGCGTTCGGACTCCAGTTGATGGCCGGCGTCGATCCGAACGGGAACATCAGCAGCTTGAACTCATCCAGGTTGAACCCGAGGCCGCTGACTCGCGTGGTCCAGTCGGCGGCGGGGGCGTAGTGGATGTCGACGGTCGTCGAGCCTGTTTGCTGCGGGAGACCAAAGTGGTATGTGACGATCACCGAGACGGTGTATAGCCCGCTGGCCATGAAGCGGTGATTGACCTTGTAGGCGTCGACGCCGGACGGCTCGTTGCCGAAGCGCCAGATGTACAGGCTGACGGCGTTGGGATTCGGCGCGAGCGCGGTGAACACGCATACGCCGTCGGTGCAGCGCGACGTGATCTGCATCGACGACGGCGCGGTGACCGTGATCGTCACGGTGCCGATCGTGAACGGCGGGTTGCCGTCCCGCGAGATCAGATACTCGAAGCTGGCCGTTCCGCGGAAGCCGGCGTCAGGAGTGAAAGTACACGTCGCCGGATCGCTACCGACGCAGCTGACGATCCCGTGGACCGGGTTCTGAACGCCCCCGAACTTCGCATCCGCCGAGTCGTTGGCGAGGAGCTGCGTGCTCGTGATCTGCAGCGATGAGTCGCCTTCCATGCTGAAGCTGTCGGGGTTGGCCATCAACGGCGGATTGACCGCAACCGTGACGGCCGCCGAACCCTGACGGCCTGCCGCGTCGACGACCGTGTACGTGAACGTGTCGTTGCCCGTGAAGCCGAACGGCGGCGTGTAGGTGCAGACACTCCCGTTCACCACGCATTTGGGGTCGGCATGGTGGAACGTCACGCCCGGCGCGTCGTTCGCCAGGAACTCCTGCAGGCCGATGGTCAGGGCCTGATTGGCGTCGGTGGAGAACGCGTCGGCTAAAGCGAGCGGCGGCAGGCCGCACGAGGAGCGGGGTTGCAACGTCACCGCAGGAGTGTCGGCCCCGATCAGCGTGCCATCCTCGGCATATAGGCCGTAGCTCACGATGATCGCGGAGCCCGTCACTTCGAAGTTTTCGATGACTGCCGACGTATCGGCGACTTCCGCAAACCGCGCGTCGCTCTTATTGCCGGACGCGTCGACCTTCAGGACATAAATTCCGCTGTTCTCGGTGATCTCCCACGCGAGCACGTAGCCGCCGATGGAACCGGCGCTGGCGACCTGCGGATAGTCACCCGCCACGAAGCTGCACGCCACCGGCAGCTCGGCCGGGGCGAATTGGTGCGTGCTCTGGATGTACCGGCGCGTCCTGATCCATGGTCCGTAGTGATTCGGGTCGGCGCCCGCCCAGGTGACGAGGAAGTCGCCGTTCGAAAGAGCGGCGACCGACGGATGGCCGGGCGACGCCGTCGTCCCGCTCGCGATCTCGAGCTGGCCGCCCACCGGAACGCCCTGGTCGTTGAGGATGCGGCCGAGGATCTTCGCGCTCGGCCCCATGCCGGTCTGCCACACCACCATGCTGGTGCCGCCGGCCTCGGTGGCGATCTGCGGCGCAACGGGATTGCCGCTGCTGCCGTCGTCGAGAACCTGCGGACCGAGGGCTTTTCCGAACGAGTCGGTGACCTGCACCGTCAGCCCCGCGTCTTTGACGATTTGAATCTGGGCGCCGGAGGTGGGGGCGACGGTCGACTTCGCACTGGTGATCTTCAGCACCCAGTCATTGCAGTCGGGCGTGGTGGCCGAGGTGTACTGCTCACAAGAAAGTGGATCGACACTCCCGCCCGGCTTCGTGAATGTGAAAATCCCCTTCATGTTCGAAGGTGGGTTGGGCGGCTTCACAGCCTTGCACTGATTCGTGTTGGGGTCGATCTGGCATAAGCCGGTTCGCGGGTTGATCCAGTTGGCGGTCCAGAGGGATGTGGGCCATGTCGTGGCGTTTTTCAGGCCCGTGACGCCGCCCGAGATATTGAAGTTGATCTGGGCCTCCGTGACGTCGCTCGGCAGATACGCCACAAGAACCTTTTTGCCGGCAAACGCGAGCACCATTTGCTTTTCAACGGGCCCCGGCTGGTTCCAGATGCGGTTCGACTGCGGCTTGAGCTGGAGCCACGACACGGGAAGCGATTGAAAGAACGATCGCAGGATCCTCGTCGAACCGATGGTCCGCAGAACACCGGGATTCTGCCGGCCCAGTTGCTGCGGATCCCATTCGCCGGGACAGCCGAAGCTCGGCAGACCCCAGTTGACCACGCTGCATACGCCCATCGTGTAGCCCTGCGCTCCGGAGAGCATGCTGTAGTACGCGGTCTGCCGCGCACGATAGGGCGTATGGATGTTGAGAGTGTCGAGCGGCCCAGTCCCGGGATAGACCGTTTCGCCGTTAATTGCCGGCTTCACCGGGGTGAGCTTGCTCACGAAGTCGGCCACCTTCACGGCCCGGTCGGTCATGGTCTCGAGCTCGTTTGCGTCGGCGGGAGGATCAGGACAAGTGTTCGTGAGAGTCGGCACCGGCGGCGTCTTGTTGGGCGTGCCGCTCTGGAACAGCTGGAAATCGAGCCACGACTCCTTGTGCGGGAACCCGTCTTTGGTCCGGTCGGTATCCTTGTAATCCTCCTTTCTCGTATTGCCGGCAGTGTGGTTGCCGATCGGGTGAATCGATCGCTGCTTGTTGCCTAGTTTCCACTGATCGACAGCTCCGATGTCCTTGCCGACTGTCCGGATGTTGTCCTTGAGGCAGCTCAGCCGGTGGTCGAAGCCCGGCGAATAGATGACGAAATTCCCGAGCATCCTGGCCGTGACGGCCTCGGCGAAGTACGTTGCTTCGGTCTTGTTGGCTTGAACCTGCTTCGCCTTGCCGGTAATCGGATCGATGAAGCCCGCAAGTACCACGACGATGTCGTGCGCGTTGGCTTTCTCGACCTTGTCATCCAGCGCCCGCCACCAGATCGGGTTGAAGCGGTGGCATTTGTCGACCAACTGGTCTGCTGAAGGAGGATCGGTGGGTTGCGTGGGAATCGCGGGACAGTTGGCGCCGCCGACGCTCACAAAAGGCTTCTGCGCCGGATTCTTTTGGTTGAGGAAGTCGAGAGGAGCGAAACCCAGCTGGAGAATGCTGAACCCCTCGCGACCGCCGACCAATTCGTCCCAATCCGGCGTGTGGCTCGGATCCGCGGGGTTGTCCATCCCGATGTTGGCATTCCAGACGGTATCGCCCAGCCAGAAGAACCTCTCCTTATTGTCGAAGACGAGAGCCGGCGGATCGGGATTGACCTTCTCGACGTGCAGTAAGCCGTTGGTGTAAAGCACACCGCCGCCTGCCTCCGCCACCTTGAATTGCCCGCTGACGTGATCGAGCCAGTCGTCGTCCTCGCATTTCGGTGTGTTGGGACGGGCGTCGCTGCGCGTCGCGCACGTGAGCAGCCAATTCCACTTTCCCGGCGGAAACGCTCCGCGAATGCGAAACGTGTTGCCGTAGGGCTGACCGTTCGGCTTCAGCTGGCCATTCGCGTCGAGCCCATACCAGAACGCCCTGGCGTTATAGGTGAGCGACCCGCCCTCCACCTGGGTGAACTTCACGGTCAGGACCAGATCCCGCGACGGATTCAGCGATCCGTCGCCGATGTAATCCGAGTGGCTGGTGATCGACGTTTCCCACCGCCGCCATTGGTTCACGCACGGAATCGGCTCGTTCGCGCCGCACTCGGCGCGCGCGGTTGCGGCCATCGCGAGGAGAACCGTGAACAGGACAGTGAGCGGGAGCAATGAGAAATGCCTGCGGATCGACATGGACACACGTTAGGCAGTCCCGGCGCGAACAGACAATAACGAAGGGATGGATGGGCCCGGCTCGGGGACGGATGCATCCGATTCAGGGATGGCGAACACGGCCGCGATTTGGTCCAAGGCTTTCCATCGATCATACTTCCCAGGAATCCGCACCCCCATCGATAAGCCGCATCTCCGCATCGGCAGCCTCGAGGCCGACATTCGCGCCGGCAACGAGCGGGAGTTCCTCGCCCGGCGGCGCATCGCGGCATTGAAGCGTCACGGCCGGCCGGGGAAAGAACAAGGGCCGCCCGCGCTCAAGCCCGTTCCCGGCGCCAGCAACTGGGTGCAGGTCGGGCCGATGTCCACCACCAACGGTCCGCCCTACGCGAAGAACCTTCAGTTCTGGACGGGACGCATCAGCTCCATCCTCATCGATCCGACCGCCGCCGGCACCATGTACATCGGCGCGGCCAAGGGCGGCGTCTGGAAGACGACGGACGGCGGCAAGAAATGGGCGCCGATGTCGGACGACGAGATGTCGCTCGCCATCGGCGCGATGGCTCTCGCCCCGAACGACGCGCAGACCGTTTACGCGGGCACGGGAGAAGGCAACATCTTCTATGTCGTCAACGTCCCCGACTCGACGCAGGAAAGCTACTACGGAGCCGGTTTTCTGAAGAGCACGAACGGCGGGACGAGCTGGAACCTCTACGGGCAGGCGGAGTTCACCGGTGGGGCCTTCTTCCGCATCGCCGTGCATCCCGCGAATCCGAGCCGCGTGTGGGCCGCGACGTCGAACGGTCTCTTTCTCAGCGACAGCGGCGGGACGTCATGGACGCCGGTCACCAACGGCCTCCCCCCGATCGTGCCCGGCACCTTCACCGGCAGCACGGAGATCGTCCTCCATCCCACCGATCCGGCGATCGCCTTCACCTACTTCGTGAACGGCGGCATCTACAGGAGCACGAATGCCAACGGCGTGAGCCCGGCGTTCGTCCAGGTTCCCGCCGCTTTGCCCCTCACCCAGGTTCGAGGGAGCATCGCATTCTCACCTTCGCAACCGCTGCGCATGATGGCGGCGGTCTCCGGCGAGCTCTGGTTCTCGACGGACGGCGGGCAGAACTGGCAGCCGACCGGCGCGGCGCCGGTGAATTGCACGACCTACGACTACGGCAACCATGTCGCCATCGATCCTGTCGATCCCAACATCGTCTACCTCAGCGGCATCCCGCAGTTGAACAAGTTCACGTTCGACCCGGTCGCCATGACCTGGAGCAGCGGCATCATCGGACAGGGGACGACCCACGCCGATCATCATTTCCTCGCGATCGATCCGGCGAACCATCTCCATCTTTACGCGGGAACGGACGGCGGAATCTACGAGTCGTCCGACGGCGGCGGCTCGTGGAGCGACGGCATCAACCGCGGTCTCTGCATCACGCAGTTCGAGTTCCTCGATCACCACCCCACGTCCGACGCGGTGCTGTTCGGCGGCACGCAGGACAACGGCACGCAGCAGTTCCGCAACAGCACCGTTTTTCCGGTGGCCTCGGGCGGAGACGGCGGCTTCACGGCCGTCGACTTCAACAATCCCCACAACGTCCTCCTGGAGCATTACTACGCCTCGCCGGAGCGCTCGACGCAGGCCGGCGAGTACCTCACCTTCACCGACATTTCGCCGGGTCTCAGCGGCGTGCCGCTCTTCTATCCGCCCTACGCGCTCTGCGCGGAAGATCCGGACTGGATCGCCTTCGGCACCAGCGTCCTCTTCATCGACAAGGCACAGGGAACCGGCGGCTGGCCAACGTTCGTCCCGCTGCCGGGCAACACCGGCTCGATCTCGGCCATCAACTTCGTCAGCAAGACCTTGATCTACTGTGCGTCGATCCACGGTCAGGTCTATGCCGTCCGTTCGATGAACGGCGGCGTCGACTGGGCGGCCGAGCCGATTTACGCCGCTCCCTTTCCGGCGAGATTCGTCTGGGACATCGGCGTGATGCCGAACGACAGCGCGCACGTCATCGTCGTCGTCTCCGGCTACGGCACCGGTCACGTCTGGAGCGGGATCGTGCCGCAGAGCGGCGTCGCGGCGTGGACGGACGTCAGCGGCAGCGGCGTCACGGCGATTCCGGACGTTCCGGCGAATTCGCTGGTCATCGATCCCGCTGCACCGTCGACCTACTACGTCGGCACCGACATCGGCGTCTTCAGGACCATGAACGCCGGCGGGCAGTGGGAGAACTTCGGCCAGGGTCTCCCGAACACCGCGGTCTACGACATGCGTCTGCACGGCGCGTCGCATCTCCTGCGCGCGGCGACTCACGGCCGCGGAGTCTGGGAGAGGCGGGTGGATGTGGCGTCGTTGCCGGACGTGGACATCTACGTGCGTCATCACATGATGGACAGCGGCCGGGGGCTGGCGCCGGAAGGCATTCCCGCCGCGTTCAAGAACATCGGCCAGTTCATCGACCTCGGCGATCCGCAGCGCCACTGGATGTGCGCGGACATGAAAGTCGACGCGCTCCTCGGCAACCCGCTGTCCTACCAGTACGCCACCAGCGCGGTCGACTTCGTGGTCTTCGAGGCCCAGCTCGTTCACCGCAACGCCGAGCGCGGCAACGTCAACCACGTCTTCGCCCAGGTTCACAACCGAGGCATCAAGGCGGCGACTGTGACGGTGAAGCTCATCTTCGCCGACTCGACGGCGAAGGTTCCGCCGCTGCCGAACGATTTCTGGACCGCCTTCCCCGGCAACTCCGCGGTCCCGAACACGCCGTGGCATCCCATCGGCGCAGCCAAGACCGTAACGGTCACACCGACATTGCCGGCCGTCCTGGAGTGGGACTGGCTGACTCCGATGGGACAGCCCACGCATTCATGCCTGCTGCTGGTCGTCGATTCAGCCGATGATCCGATTCCCGCCGCGCACAAGATCTTCGACGTCGACGCGCTGGTGAAACTCGACAAACGCACCGGACTGAAAAACCTGCACATCGTCGACGCCCCGCCGAAGCCGCCCGGCCCCGCCCCGCCACCCTGGTCGGCCGCGATCCTCGACATCATCGGACCGCCATCGAACGAGACCACGCTCTCCTTCGAGCTCCTCGGCGGCCCCGATTCCGCCCTCGCCTTCTTCCTGCCGAGGGACATGCCGCCGTTTTCCCTGCCGGAACGATCCCCGCTGAAGATCACCACCCCCACCACCGACCAGCTCGAAGCCGCGCGCAAGGTCCTCGGCAAGTCGATCGATGCGTACGACACCAGTCGCCTCTACCTCGCAGCCGGCGTCAGGCAAGCCGCCACGCCGCCGTTCGCCATCCCCGAGCGCGGCCTCCGCCTCCCGATCCTCCTCAGCGGCACGACCCGCCGCGGCGAGATCCCTCCGCGGTTCAACGTACTCCAGCATTTTCGAAGGGAGCTGCTGGGAGGAAGCACCTTCGTGCTGGTGACGCGGGAGTAGCCGTTTTGGCGTAGCACGGCATCACCTCTGATACTCCAACCGCCATCCATGTCCGGGACGGCGAGCGCAGCCAAAATCATGCGCGTCGTTTCCCTTTCGCCCTAACAAGGAACGATGACACTCGCGTACAATCCCGCGGTCGTGATCGAGGCCCTGGTGACAGCGATCCTGCCGGTTTACAACGGCGAGGCGTGGATCGCGCGAGCGATCGAGAGCGTGCTTTCGCAGACGTACCGGCCCGTCGAGCTCATCGTCGTGGACGACGGCTCGACCGATGGAACGCGCCGCATCATCGAAAGCTTCGGCGACCGGGTCAGGCTGCTCGAGCAACCGAACCGCGGCGTCTATTCGGCTCGCAACCTCGGCGTGCGTCACGCGCAGGGAGAATGGATCGCGTTCCTCGACGCGGACGACGTCTGGCTTCCTGACCGGCTGATGTTGCAGGTTCCGCTGATGGGGCGCGCCGAAGTGGGGCTGGTGTTCGGAGACGCCATCCACGTGAAGCCGGGCGGATCCCGCACGGAGCTGTCGTGTTTCCGCGCCGCGCCGCCGCGGCGCGGACACGCCGCGCGCGGCCTGGTGCGATGCAATTTCGTTCCGACCATCACCACTCTCGTTCGCCGCCGCTGCCTCGAAGAGATCGGAGGATTCGTCGAGACGACGCCTCTTTCGGCGGACTATCTGGCCTGGTTCCGAATCGCACTGCGCCACGAGATCGACTACGTCGATCGTCCGGTCGCGCACTACACGGTTCGTCCGGGCAGCCTCAGCTTCGATCTGGGCCGCGCCCTCGAGGCGCGCATCCGTCTCTTCTTCGACGAGCTCGCGCGCGCCACCGGCCGGAAGGAGCGCGCGCTGCTGCGGCAGTTGCTCTTCAACCTCGCGCTGCAGCTCGCGCTGGCGGCCGTTCGCAGGCGCGCCCGCAACACGCCGCATCCGCTGCGGCTCGCCTGGCGCACGGCCGCGGCAGTGGCCGGCCTCCTCACGGCGCCATGGACCGCGGCGTTCGTGCTTCATCACGTCCGGGTGCGCGGAGGGCGGCTCCTCGCATGAACGGAGCGCTCGTTTCGGTGGTCGTCGAGACGATCACGGCCCGCTTCGACTCGACCACCGGATCGCTTGCGAACGATCTCCAGGCCACGCTCGACGGCATCGCGCGGCAGACGTATCCGCGCGATCGCATCGAGACCATCGTCGTCATCGATGAGAACGTCTCCTCCGGCACGGTGACCGAGCTGCGGCAGCGATACCCGGACGTGAAGTTCGTGTCGTCGAATGCCAGCAACTACTTCGCGGCGAAAAACGCGGGCGCCGCGGCCTCATCGGGCGACTTCATCGCGCTGCTCGACGGCGACTGCGTGCCGGCGGCCGACTGGCTCGAGGTGCTGTTCTCGCGGTTCGAGGACGATGTTGCAGCGGTCGCAGGCTGCACGCGATACGAAGGCCGCTCGCTGACCGCGCGGACCTTCTCCATTCCCGACTTCGCCTACGTGCATGGCGAAGATGACGGTGCATCGGGGTTCAACATCAACAACCTCGCCTTTCGCCGCGCGGTACTGCTCGGGCACCCGTTCGATGCGCGCATCCGGCGCAACGGCGGCTGCTATTTTCTCTTCCATCAACTGCGTGCCGCGGGCGCGCGCATCGTCTACGAACCGCGGGCCACGGTGGCGCATGGGTTGGACATCCGCGGCCTCGGCTTCGCACGCAAGCATTTCGACCGCGGCTACGACGGCGTGGTCGTCTACCGCCTCGACGAGCAGGCCGTGCTTCGCGGCACACGCTTGTTCCGGCGGCTCGGAGCCGCGGCGCTGCCGGCGATTTATGCGCGCCGGCTGTTCATCGACTGGGCACGGATGGTGCGACATCGCCGTCAGATCGGAATCGCACTGCTCGCGCTCCCTTATTTCGTCATGGTCTCCGCGGCGACGCGATCGATCGAGCTCGCCGGCGCGCTCACAGCGGCCACGCACGGGAAGACGCCGGCCTAGGAGACGGGTGTTGCGCGACGCCAACATCATCTGTCTTTCATCGATCGACTGGGACTTCAATCGGCAAAACCCGCAGGAAGTCGCCCTCGGATTCGCTGCCTCCGGCAACCGCGTGCTCTTCATCGAGAACAGCGGTGTGCGCAGCGCGCAATGGCGTGACCTGCCGCGGCTCTGGTCGCGACTGACGAACTGGTGGCGCGCGCGCGGCGGCCTTCGTGCCGAAGCCGTGCGCGGGATCGACATCTATTCGCCGCTGCTCCTGACGTTCCCGTACTCACGCACCGCCACCGCCATCAACCGCGGCATTCTGCGGCGGGTCATCCGCCGGTGGCTGGAGCGCACCGGTGCCGGCGGACCGCTGATCGTCATCACATTTCTGCCGACGCCGCTGGCGCTGGAAATTATCCACGCGCTGCAGCCGTCGCTCGCCGTCTACTACTGCATCGACGACCTGGCCGAGAGCTCGCCGGCAGCGCGCCGAGTCGCGACTTCCCAGGCCAAGCTGTTCGCCGAGGCGGACCTCGTGCTGGTGACGTCGCATGAGCTGTACGAAATGGCCAAAACCCTTTCCGCGAACGTGGAGTTGCTCGTCAGCGGCGTCCGCTGCCAGGAGTTTGCCCGCGCGCGAGCCTTGCGATCGCAACGTCCCCATCTCCTCGACACCATCGGCCGGCCGGTGATCGGTTTCGCCGGCAGCCTGCGCAGCGCGACGGACCTCGATCTGACGGCGAGGGTCGCGAGGCTCGCGCCGGATCTGAATTTCGTGCTGGCCGGGCCGCACCTCGCCGACACGCGCGAGCTCGCAGCTCTCCCCAACGTTCATCTGCTCGGTGAGATGCCGCATGAGGACGTGATCGAATTGATGGTGCGGTTCGACGTCGGCATCCTGCCGTATGTGCTGAACCGTTTCACCGCGGCGGTGATGCCGGTGAAGCTGAAGGAGTATTTCGCGGCCGGTCTGCCGGTCGTCGCCACACCGCTGCCGGAGCTGGTGTCGTTCGCCGCGGCGCACCCGGGGATGATGTCGTTTGCAAGCGATGCCGAGGCATTCGCGAGCGCGCTTCGGACGGAGCTCGCGCGGAACACTCCGGATGCGGAGCAGCGCCGCATGGCCTTGGCACGCGAGTTCGACTGGGCACGGCAGATCGAAAGGATGATGGACGCGATGGAACATGCACGATCGCGCGCGAATGCGGACTACGACCGCCCCGCGGTCTCTCGATGACCACCCCGCGCCGGCGTCTGGCGCATGCGAGTTTCTGGACCATGGCCGGAACCAGCGTGCAGCTCGGTGCGGGGATGCTGGGGTCCATCGGCGCGGCACGACTCCTGGGGGCCGTGCGATTCGGCGAGTTGGCGATCACGCGCACGACTCTGCTCACCTTCACGCTCCTCTCCGGAGCGAACCTCGGCGTGGCGGCCTCGCGAGCGATCGCGGAACTGCGCAGGACCGATGCGGAACGCGCGGGCCGCGTTTTGGGAGTTCTCTTCGATCTCAGTCTGATCGTCAGCCTGGTTGCGGCCCTCCTCTGTCTCGTGCTCGCCGTGCCGATCACGCGTCAACTCGGCATGCCGCATCTCACCGCGGTCTTCGCGCTCATTGCTCCGGCGGTCCTCTTCGCGTCGATGGGCGCGGTGCAGATCGGCGCGCTGAACGGCTTCGAAGCGTTCGCCGTCGGCGGATGGCTGCTCGCCGCGGAAGGCGTGCTGACCGCCGCCCTGCTCGTCGGCGGCGCGTACGCGGACCACGTGCGCGGCGCCGTCTTCGGTATGATCCTCGCCGCGGCCGCGGCGTACATTCTCCGGCGCCGCGCGCTCGCGGCGATCTGTCGCGCGCACGGCATCGTGGTGCGCCGGGGACAGCGCATGACCGCGGAGCTCCCGCTCCTTCGCACCCTGGTACTTCCCTCCGCTCTTTTCGGCTTGGGCACGCAGCCGTTCGCGTGGCTTGCGCGAGCGCTTCTGGCGCGCGGCCCGGACGGTCTGGCCGCGGTGGGCGTGTTCAGCGCCGCGTACTCGTGGGGCGCCGCGGTGCTCATGGTCCCGACGCAGATTACACGTCCCTCCATGCCTATCCTCACGAGCCTGCTCGCGCAAGGCGAGACCGCGAATTTCAAGCGGTTGTTGCGGGATATGCTCCTCATCGCCTTCGGCGCGGGACTGTTGATCGCATTGCCGGTGGTGGTGTTCGCGCGCTGGATCATGGGCGCCTACGGCTCCCGCTTCGCGTCGGGAGCGCTCGTGCTGTGCCTCCTCGCGCTCTCTTCCGTGCTCGCGTCGCTGTCGGCGGCATTGCGATCGGCGCTCGTGGCGAGCGGTGACGCGTGGGGACAGGTCCTGCAGTCGCTGCTGTGGGGATGCGCGCTGATCACTACGTTTTTTCTGGCGCGCCGGCATGGTGCGCTCGCACTCGGCATCGCATACAACGTCGCATTTTTCGTCACGCTGGTCTCGCAGGCGTGGATCGCCGCGGTCATGCTGAAGACGGGACGGCGCATACGCGCCGCGGTGAATTTGTCCGATCCAGCAGTTGCGGAAACGACGGCGTTGTTCGAGGAGCCGAAGGCGTGAGGACTCTCCTCGATGTTCCGCGCCGGATGGTTCGCGGCACCATGGAACGGCTGCTCGCGCCATTCGGCGCGCGCGCTCTCGAGCGAATGATCGAGGACGGGTTGCCGGCCCGGCTGGCACCGGCGCTCCGGTTTCTGTTCAGCGGCGAGGCGCCCGCGGCCGCGGAAGAGGCAGCGTGCACGATCGAGGGTTTGCGCGCGCAGATCGCTGCGCGCCCCGAGGCCTATCGGTTCGCTGTTTCAGACAGCGCGCTCGGGCCGGTGCGGCTGGCCGAGCGAGCCGGGAAAACGAACGCTGTCGTCACGTCGGATCACCTGGCGACCTCGGTCAGCGTTCCGAAGCGCTGGGGAGTGTTTCTGCACCTTTGCGCCGAGGCGTTCGATGCGAAGACGATCCTGGAGATGGGTGCTTGCGTCGGCATCTCCAGCGCGTACTTCGCCTCCATCCGCTCCCGCCCGCACGTCATTACGCTCGAGGGTTCGCCGCCGCTTGCCCTGCTTGCTCGAGAATCCCTCGCGGCGGTGTCGGACCGTGGAGAGGTCATCGTCGGCGCGTTCGAGGAAACGCTGGTCGTTACGCTCGACCGCCTCGCCGAGACCGGCGAGAAGGTCGACGTCGCGTTCGTCGACGGACATCACGAAGAAGCGGCGACGCTGCATTACGTCGAGACGATCTCACGGCATCTCGCCGGCACGGCTCTGATCATTCTCGACGACATCTATCTCTACGAAGGGATGTGGCGGGCCTGGCAGACGCTCTCGTCCGGCAGTTCCGTCATCGCGGTCAACGCCGGCCGTTTCGGACTGTTGGTGTACGAACGCGGGCGTCCGGCGGGCCGCCGGTATGATCTTGCCCGCTACACGGGCCGTTGGCGCGTTGGAGGTGAGCGCGCGCGTATCCTCGCCGAGGAGCGAGCCCGAGACCGCGCATGATCGTTGCCGTCTGCCAGACGGTTCTCACCGGCATTGCCTGCTACGCGCTCTGGCGGCTGGCGCGGCGATCGACCAGCCGGATCACGGCCGCAGGATTTCTCCTGCGTGCGTTCGCGGCGCAAGCCCTCTTCTGGATCTCCTGGCTGCGACTTCCGATTGCCTCTTCGCTGCAGATCGGCGAGGGCCTCTGGTTCTTTTCGCTCGATGGCGCCTTCTACTACCGAGCCGCGAACGAGCTCGTTCTCACCGGCAGCAGCGCCGCCGCGTCCATTCCGGTCGTACAGTTCTTCGCGTACTGGATGCTGGCATTCGGAAACGTCGTCTCCGCGGCGATCCTTCTCAACTGCTTCGCATACCTCGGCACGGCGCTGCTCATCGAGGATCTCGGCGGGCGCAGCTCGTACACGAAAATCGCTCTTGTCGCTCTTGCGCTCAACCCATCGAACATCCTCTGGTCGACGCAGCCGTTGAAAGACTCGCTGTTCTGCTTTCTGCTCGCGGCACTGGTGAAACTGCTCGATCACTGGCAGCTGTCATGGAGGCGCGAGCGGGCGATCGACTGGCGGCGGTTTTTCGCCTGGACCGCGGCCATGATCGCCGTGCTCTTCGCCATCGCCGCGACGCGCGCATACATGGCCGTGTTCATCTGTGCGCTCTTCGTTCCGTTCGTGGTGATGGTTGCCGCGCGAGGACGCCGTTGGGATGCGGCGATTCTCGGCGTGCTTCTCCTTCTTCCGTTGACACAGGTGACGCGCCTTGGCGGCGGCGAAGAGCTGCGGCGCGTGCAGAGGAGGATCGCCCGGCCGGAACACGCGCGAATGAACTTCGACCAGACCGGCGGCGGGACGCACATCATTGCCGGTCCTCTGCTGGCGCAAGGCGGCCGTGCGCGGTCGTTCGCGGCCGGACTCGCGGCAACATTCCTTCCGCGTACGGTCGCGCAGCCGGCCGGTCTCGTGCGTATCGGCGGCGGCCGCGGATTATGGTTCTTCGCGGACATCGACACGCTCGTCTTCGACGCGACGATCGTGATCGCCATCGCGTGGTGCATCCGGCGGTTGCGAGCGGGCGCAAGCCTCTCGCCGGCATTCGTGTTCTTCCTGCTGCTGCTGCTGATCACCGCCGGTCCGCTGATCTACAGCGTCACGAATTTCGGGACGCTCTTCCGTCTTCGCCAACTCATCTACGTCCTGGCGGTTCTGTTGCCGATGACGCTCGCCGAATCGTCGAATCCGTTGGGGACACAACCCGGTGATGAAAGAGTACCCGCCGGCGATCAGCACGGTCGCGAGGCGCGCGAATGAAACAGTGCGACCATGAATTTCGCAGTAACAATCCTCGTTGGGATCTTGTGATCAGGCGCGAAACGCAGTGATAGATTTTCAGTACTTCCGACGTCTCGTCTTGCTGGCGTTCATCCTCGGCGCCTTGTCCGCGCCTGCCGGAGATCCGGACGCGGCGCAGCTCTACTACGCGCGAGTCCTTCAACATCGCGCGGCGGAGAAGGCGATCGGCCGCGAGTCTTCGATCGCGGGCGGCATCGTCCGCAACAGTCTCGATGAGCCGGTTGCCGGCGCGACGGTGATCGTCATCCGGATTCGCACGGTCGACGGTCAAACGAAATTCGACGAGCTCGCGAAAGGTGCGACCGACGACAGCGGGCGGTTCGCGATCGCGGCGGAGACGCGCGCGGAAGACGCCATCGGTCTCGAAATTCACGCGCCGAGCTTCCTGATGTGGCGGCGATGGTCGGGCGGAACGGTCGAAGGGGAGTCGATCGTTTTGAATCGCGTCATCGACGACGCGTTTTTTGCGGACGTCGAACGCGCGGCGGATCCGGTGCTCCGGTTGTCGCTCCTGCTCGATCTCGTAGGACGGCGCGCATTCAACTCGAACGACTTCGACGAGCGCATCGAGCAGTACTACTCACATCTCGGAGCGGTGCGGGAGGATCTGCTGACCATCGCGCAGTCGAAGGCGTTCGCAGTCGCCGACGATGAGTACGGCGTATCGCCCGCGGAGCGCGCGAAGAATCTGTTGATCTATTGGTTCGATCCGAACGATGAACCGTTGATCCAGAAGTGGACGAAAGAAGACGCGTTCAAGCATTTCCGCCTGGACGTCGCATTTACCGGCAGCTCTCCCGAGGAAGCGTTGCGCGCGTATACCGACGCGCATTTTGCACGCGAGCCGAAGACGTTCTACTACTTCCCCGATACCGTCTTCAGCCCCGACTGCAAGCACGCGTACGTCGTCTTCGTCGTGAGGTACGCGCATTGGGGATACTGGCAACCGCTCGTGCTCCTCGATGAGGGAGGCCGTTGGAAGATCAAGCTCGCCGGCGAGGGCGGGCGGTGGCACGGCCTGTCGCCGGAAGGGCCGGGGATGGTGTATCGGGACTGACCGTCTACGATTCCAGTGGAGCGGCGGCCGCTTCGGCCGCCGAGGTATCGCGAGATCCCGGCGCCCGAAGCGGGCGCCGCTCCACAGGAGACCAGCTCTCGCGAGATCCCGGCGCCCGAAGCGGGCGCCGCTCCACTGGAGACGGCTCTCGCGAGATCCCGGCGCCCGAAGCGGGCGCCGCTCCACAGGAGACGGCTCTCGCGAGATCCCGGCGCCCGAAGCGGGCGCCGCTCCACTGGAGACGGCTCCCGAGCCGGCGATGCCGGCTCCGTTATCATCCCCTGATCATGGAGCCTGTCGTTTTGCGGCGACTTCGCGAGGATGACGAAGCTGTCTTCGTTCGCGCGATTGCGTCGTGGCCACGCGACGAGGCGACGACATTCGCGCCGAACTTCGATCCCGCTGCCGGCGTCGGCGAATATGTCCGGCTGCTCGATGCGCAGGCGCGAGGGGAGCGGCTGCCGGACGGCTGGGTGCCGTCGATCACGATGTTCGGCTTTGCCGGCGATGAAGTAGTCGGACGTCTTCAGTTTCGGCGCGTTTTGAATGAGCGCCTGCTGCTGATCGGCGGCAATATCGGATATGCGGTCTTGCCGCAGTTTCGCGGCCGCGGCTACGCGAAGAGCATGCTGCGGCAAGGTCTGACGCTCGCGTGCGCCGAAGGATTGAGGCGGGTGTTGATTACGTGCGATGAAGACAACCGGGCTTCTGCTCGCATCATCGAGAGTGTCGGCGGTAAACTCGAGAACGTTGTGAGCACGGGCGAGGCGACGCCGCGCAAGGCGCGGTACTGGGTATCGTTGGAATGCGAAGAGGGCGGGTAAGCCTCCTCATCGGGCTCTGCTGCCTGCTGATCTACAACGCCAACCGTCGTGCGATCCCTGCCGGCGATACGTATCCGGCGCGCTACCTGCCGTTCGCAATCCTGCAAAATCACACCGTCCTTCTCGATCCGGTCGTGATCGTGGCAGCGCAGGGACGAGGCAATACCGCGTTCTGGATGGTGCGCCTCCCGAATGGCCACGTCATCTCGCTGTACCCCGTCACGCTGCCGGTGCTCATCGCGCCGCTCTACCTTCCGGCGGTTGGTTACCTGCACCTCCGTGGCTGGAGCGACCCGCGGCTGGACCATGTGGCGAAAGTGATGGAGAAGCTCTCCGCTTCTCTCATCGCTGCACTCTCCGCGGCGCTTCTCTATCTTCTTCTGCGAAAACGTACGACAGGACCGGTCGCGCTGCTGCTCACGATCGCTTATGCGTTTGGTACGACAACCTGGGTGATCAGCAGTCAGGCTCTGTGGCAGCACGGAATCGCGCAGTTCCTGGTCATCGGCGCGCTGCTGCTCGTCACCGGACCATGCACTGCGCCGCGAGCACTTGCCGTCGGCTTGTTGTGCGGCCTCATCGCCGCCAACCGCCCGCCCGATGTCATCCTCGCTGCGGCTCTCGGGGCGTACGCACTTTTCTGGGCGGGCCGGCGCCGCGCTGCGCTCCTCGCCGCCGGCGCCGCGCTGCCGGCCGGCCTCGTGCTCTTCTACAACCTCGGCGTCGCCGGCAATCTCGCCGGTGGCTACGGGGTGCAAGGGAGGCCAGAGTTTTTTCATCACGACCTGCTCTCCGGGATCGGCGGATTGCTCGTCAGTCCGACGCGCGGGCTGCTCGTCTTCTCTCCCTTTCTCGTCTTCCTCGTTCTCGCGTGGCGGCACCTGCCGCGTGATCGCCGGCAGCGGGCTCTCACGATGGCGATGATGATTGCCGTCGTATTGCAGATCCTGCTCTACGCCAAGGCGGACTGGCGCGCCGGCGTCTCCTGGGGTCCGCGTTACATGACGGACCTTCTGCCGTTCCTGATGTGGATGCTGGTCCCGGTTGTCAGCGCGCTGCGCGGCGCCGGCCGGCTGCTCTTTCTGTCGGCAGTCGGCGTCGCGATCTTGATCCAGGCGATCGGTGCCTTCTGCTACACCGGCATGACCGATTGGGTGTTCTTCACCGACAGCGGGATGCGTGCGATGTGGAACTGGCGAAACGCACCGTTTCTCGCTTCGCTGAAGCAGGGCCTCGCGCCCGCGGAGTCGCTGGCCGGGACGCGCGGCAGTCTCGACGCCATCGATGTCACGACACGGCAGGAAGCGATCGCCAGCGGATGGGCGCTCATCGGCCACGCGACGCCCGCGCGAGTCTCCCTCATCATCGACGGCCGGCAGACCGTCACCACGAAGATATTCTTCGACCGGCCGGACGTTCGCGATGCGTTGCACGAGGCGAGTCCCGCCGGCTGGCGCATTCCGTTCAGCACCGCCGGTCTCGCTCCGGGCGATCACTACGTGACCGCGTTCGCACGGACCAACGCCAAAGGTGAAGGACGATACCTGTACGAGCGCAGGTTCAGTCTCGAGAATCTCGAAGCCAGCTCGAGGAGCGCTGCGTCACGAATTCGAGAGCACCAGCAGGCACCGGGGTACTGGCTGACCGCCTACACGAGCGGGACGAGTTTTCATGATCCGCATCCGGAGATGAACACGTTTCTCACCGCGTTGCTCGTGGAGTTGCTCGATCCTCTCGCGAGCGCGAACGGACTCACAGACAGTCTGCAGCGCGCACGCCGGCACCTCACGAAACAGATCGAGCCCGGCGGACTGGTGCGCTTTCATGGTCTGCCCGACGCTCCCGGCATCGGAACGCTTGGATGCGCGATCACGCCGGACACCGACGACACGACGCTCGTCTGGCGACTCGCTCCCGGCGCCGATCGCACGCAACTGACGGCGGCACTGGCGACGATCGATCGCTATCGAACACCCGAGGGGCTCTATCGCACGTGGCTCGCACCTCGTGAGGCCTACCAATGTCTCGATCCCGGCCGCGATCCGAATCCGACGGACATCGCCATTCAGATGCACCTGCTGCTGCTCTTGTCGGACGTGCGACCGGAAGCCGGACGCGCATTGTGTGAAGCGCTCCGTCCCGTCGTCGATCAGGATCGCGTGTGGGTCTACTATCGAAAGGCGCCGCTGATTCCGATCCTGCGACTTCCCGACCTCCGCCGCGCCGGCTGCGATCTGAAGTTGCCGGAGTCGCGGATGCACACGGACGTTTCGGGGCAGCAGATCTGGGTCGATGTCGTCCGGCTGCTGCTGAGCGGCCGTGAAGAAATCCCCCGTCATCCTGAGTCGGCGAAGCGCGACGAAGGATCTCAAAATACGAAGAGCCTGCAATTTAGAGATCCTTCGCCGTCTGCGCGGCTCAGGATGACGGGGATTTTTTCACAGCCTCTGAGCGGAACGTCAGCGCCCGACGCCGAACGCATCCACGAAATTCTGCGCGATCTCGCAGCGAACGACTTTTTCCTCTTACGAACGAGTCCCCCACTCCTCTACCATAATGATCTGACCGCGAGTGTCTCGCGGTACTACTGGTCTGAAGACGCCGGCTACGCGCTCTGGTTGAGGCTCTATCACGAATATGAATTCATCGGTTCTCCCGATTCCGGCCACTAAGGCCTCGGTTTTCCGCTACTTTTCACGCCTTCGCCTCCTCGACATTCTCGTGCTTCAAGGCCCGCCCCTCCTCGGCGCCGCCTTCGCGATTCCCCACCCCTCGCGGCACATGGGGACGCTGGCGGCTCTCGTCGTCGCCAACGTGTTTCTGGTGACGCACATCTTCATGCTCAACGACTGGTCCGGCCTGACGACCGATCTCGCCGATCCGAACAAAGCAGCCGGCGTCTTCACGGCGAGAGGTGTCGGACGCGCGGAGCTCGGCATTCTCACGACCGGCCTGCTGATTACGAGTCTCCTTCTCTTCAGCCGCCTCGGTCCGATCACTCTCGGCTTATCGCTCGCAATCGCGACGCTGAGCGCGCTCTACTCCCTGCCGCGACTCCATTGGAAAGGCAGACCGTTTCTCAATTCCGCGGTGCATCTCGCCGGCGGAATCCTGCACTTTCTTCTCGGCTACTCGCTCGGTCACGCCATCGACGGGCGCGGCGTCGCCATCGCCACGTTCTTCGCTCTGATCTTCGCCGCCGGCCATCTGACGCAGGAGACCCGCGACTATCACGGCGACGCCTTCAACGCCATCACGACCAACGCCGTCAGCTTCGGTCCGCGTCGCACGTTCGCCGCGAGCCTCGTCCTGTTCAGCGCCGCGCAGATTCTCTTTCTCCTGCTGGCGCTGAACGGAATTCTTCCGCGCGCGCTCGCCGCGCTGGTCGTGCTGTATCCGATTCAGATTCTTTGGTCGCACGAGGCCCTGCGCGACGGACTCACGTATGCGAGCGTCTCCCGTCTGCAGGCGCGTTACCGCGCGCTTTACGCCCTTGTGGGGTTAGCGATGGTCGCGGCGTTGTACGCGCGATGATTCCCTACCCGAGGCGCTTCAAGATCGCCTCGCCCGCCGCTCGCGTTCCGAGCGAGCCGCCGAGGTCTTTCGTGGTCTCGTGGTCGAGAATCGCGGATGTCACGGCGCGCTCGATGAGAGAGCACTCTTCATAGAAGCCGAGGTATTCGAGCATCATCGCGGCGGTGAGGATCGCGCCGATCGGGTTCGCGGTGTCTTTGCCGGCGTATTTTGGGGCGCTGCCGTGAATGGGCTCGAAGAGCGAGACGCGGCCGGGATGGATGTTGCCGGACGCGGCGACGCCGAGGCCGCCCTGCAGCGCGGCGCCGAGGTCGGTGACGATGTCGCCGAACATGTTGTTCGTCACGATCACGTCGAACATCTCCGGCGCGCGCACCATCTGCATCGTCAGCGCGTCGACGAACATGTGGAAGTGCTCGATGCCGGGATACTCCCTCCCCACTTCCTCGAACGTCCGCACCCAGAGGTCGCCGCCGAAGCGCATGACGTTGCTCTTGTCGGACATGCAGACGGACTTGCGTCCGGTCCTCTTCGCGTACTCGAATGCGTAGCGGATGATCCGCTCGACGCCTTTGCGCGTCGACACGTCTTCCTGCACCGCCACTTCTTCGGCCGTCCCTTTCTTGAACGCTCCACCCATCCCCACGTACGCGCCCTCGGTGTTCTCGCGGAAGATGACGAAGTCGATTTCGGCAACACCTTTCCCTTTCAGCGGACACAGACGCTCGTCGAGCAGTTTCACCGGCCGATAGTTGACGTAGAGGTCGAGCTGGAAACGCATGCCGAGGAGGATGTCGGCGGCGTGCTTCATGTCGGGAACGCGCGGGTCGCCGAATGCGCCGAGATAGACCGCGGCGTAGTGATCGCGGATGTCTTCCATCGCGCCGGGCGGCATGGAGACGCCGGTGCGCAGATATTCGTCGGCGCTCCAGGTGAAGTGCGTGAACTCCAGCCCGAGGCGGTGCTCGTCATTCACGCGCTCGAGGACGCGCATACCTGCGTCGATCACTTCCGGTCCGATCCCGTCGCCGGGGATCACGGCGATTCTTTTCGTCATTGACCCGAACGTATCACGGAAGGCGCAACCAACTCGATGCCCCGCTTCGCCAGCTCGCCGCGCAGACGCGGATCGCATAACGCGCGCGTTTCGTCGTCCCAATCGTAGTCCCAGTGATCGTAGCCGCGCACGGCGACGCCGGGATGCGTAACCAGCTCCGTCACGCCCTCGGTGACGCGATCGAACAGCGCGATGACATCGCGCAGACGGCCGGCCTCGGCGACGCCGATCGTGCGATCGTTGTGGAGCGGCGGCCGCCCTCGGCCGCCGGCTCTTGCGCGACGTCCGAGGAAGCTGAGGGCGCTCATGGCGACGCGGCGGGCGGGAGTGGTGCGCGCCTCCGGCGTGCCCCCGCCCAAAGGCGCGCCGGAGGCGCGCACCACTCCCGCTCCTTCGTTCACGATGCGCACGTAGTCGATCAGATACTCGCTCGCGAGCTTCTTCACGACTTCGAAAATACGCGGCAGGACGTGGAGATGCTGATGTCCGTTGAGGTGCGTGACCCTGAGTCCGGTCGCCAGAACCTTCTCGATTTGCGCGCGCAGCTCGCGCTCGATCGCGCCGATCGAGATCACGCGCGCGAGGTAGAGCGGAACGAACGATGTGTATTTGCGCGGGAAGCGAATGCACGTCAGCGGCTTCTCTTCGACGAGCGTGAGATGCACGCCGGCTTCGAGCGAGGGGACGCCGCGCAGTTTTTCGATCGCGTCGTCAAAGGCCGCGCCGTTCGCGACGATGCTGCACGCGGTGACGATGCCGTCGCGATGCGCGCGGATCGCGCCGTCGGTCATCCCGCGATGCAGGCCGACGTCATCCGCTGTGACTATCAGCAGGCGTTTGATTTTTCTAGTTTATCCCGCGCGAAGACGCGGGATCTCTGGTTACATGATCGTTGATGGTTTCATTGGTCGCGGGATCAACTGCGAGGTTCTGCCGCCTGCGCATCTCCGGATAGAGCTTCACCAGCTCGCGCAGGATTTTGAAGATCACCGACGGCGATGACAAATTCGACGTGCCGCGGATGCGCGGGAAGTAGTCGATGCCGATCTGCTGGATGGCGAAGCCGCGGTTCTTCGCTTTCACGATCAGCTCCGCGTCGATGAGCGATCCTTCGGACTTGAGCTCGATCTTCTGCAGCACTCTGCGCTTGAAGAGCTTGAACGAGAAGTTGATGTCGCGGTGCGGCCAGCCGAACAGCACGCCGATGAGCGTGTTGTAGACGTACGAGTAGATCGTGCGCCGCAGCCCTTCCATCGTGCGGTCGTGACGGTAACCGGCGATCAGGTCGGCGCCGGTTACGTGCATCGCGCGGATCGCGCGGCCGAGGACGTCGGGATCGAACGGCAGGTCGGCGTCCATGTAGAGCACGAGATCTTTCGTCGCGGCGGCGAATCCCGTGCGGATCGTGCCGCCGAGCTTGCGGTTCTTCTCGTGGCGCAGCACGCGGATGCGCGGGTTCTCTTCGGCCATCCGCGCGGCCATCGCCGGCGAGTCGTCGGTCGACGCGTCGTCGACGATGATGAGCTCGTAGTCGTCCGAGTATTTCGTCAACGCTTCGACCGCCGCCGAGACGGCGTGCTCGATGTTCAACTCCTCGTTGAACATCGGAATGACGAGCGAGACGGACGGCCGGGCCACGACAGGCATGATGACGATCAGCTTTCGCTGATGATAGATCAGCGTTGTTCGAACAGCGTCAGTTGTACGGCCAGCCGGCGCCGGTCCTGGTTGTGAAGCACGTCGTCCGGCCGGAAGGAGCGCGCCGAACGGATCGTGATTTCTTTTCCGAACGGCACGATCGCCCAGACCGGTTTCTTCGGCACGTTCACTTGCGCGGCCCGCTGCCCGTCGACGAGCACTTCTACCGCATTGCTCTCGTACGGTGCATCGATCGAAAGACTGAATTGCAACGCGACCGTTTTCCGGCCGAGCTGCGGCAGGCGGATCGTCGCCTCCGGTCCGAGCCACCGCCACTCCCCTTCGTTCGCCGTCGCCTCGAGGTGATGCACGCCGAACACTTCGAGGAAGCGCTCTTCGGGCCGCAGCGGGTCGACGCTGACGCGCAGTCCGAAGTTGCGCGTCATTTTCACGTAGGCGTTGCTCTCGTGCCACGCGAACACGCGCGCGTCGCGATCGACCGAGCCGCCGTCGAGGATGATCACCGCGGGCGTTGCGGGCTGGTCGTAGAGATCGAGCATCGCGCGCTCGAGAAATCGCGAGCGATAGAGCGGCAGCAGCCATTCCACGTGCGAGCGCGTGCCGGCCTGATACAGCACGACCGTGTTGCGCGGCACGCTCGCGTTCACGTAGCGCGCGGCGGCGACGATCGGCGACGGAGTCGTCACGCGATCGATGACGATCGGACTCACGTACCACGCGGACAGTCCCACGATGACCGCCGTTCCGATCCACCACGGAATGCGCACGAAGCGAAGTCCGAGTGCGGCGAGGAGGGCGAAGAGCGGAAGCGCGGGGAGCGAGTAGCGGACGGCGTCCGCGGGATCCATCGCCGCGATGGCGAAGCCGAGGTGCTCGAACGTGAAGACGACGAAGGGGATGATCGAGCGGCGCCAGCCGCGGAGAAACGGGATCACGCCGATCGCCGCGAAGAGACCGATCAATGCGATCGTGATCGACGAGCCCCACGCGCGGAGCACGAATCGCGCGGCGATGCGCAGGAGCGTCTTCGATCCGCGTGAAGCGGCGGCGTCGTGCGCAGCGAAATAGCGCGCCTGCCCGAGCTCGTAATTCGTGAATCCCTTCCACCCGCCCGTCGCCTGAATCAACGGCACGAGCCAGATCAGCGATGCGACGGTGAAGACGGCGATCGCAATCGCGCGCTGCTTCCACGTACGAAAGCAGAGGAACAGCGCGACGATGAGCGCGGGCACGAGCGGAATCGCGAGCTGTGGACGGCAGCCGATCGACGCCGACGCGAAGAGAGCCGATGCAACCGCCGGCGTCAGAGCCGGAGTGGTGCGCGCCTCCGGCGCGCCTTCGGTGGGCGCGCCGGAGGCGCGCACCACTCCCGGCTGACTGAGAGAATGAAACGTCAGCGCGAGGAACATGAGCGCCGTCGCGTCCGCGAGCGCGAGCGTCGCATGGATCAGCATCCCCGCCGACAGATAGAAAATGAGAGAGCCGGCCAGCGCGACGTCGGCGTCGTCGACGTAGTTTCGGAAGGCGCGATAGAGTGCGGCGAAGCCGACGACGCAGGCGACGATGTTCAGCGCGACGAGCGCGGCAAAGGGATTGGGAATGAGCAAATTGGCGAACTTGCCAAGAGCCACGAAGAGCGGGTAGCCGGGCGGATGCGGGTGGTGGCGGAGCGGCTCGAACCTGGAAAGGGCCTCGAGAAAATGAAACTCATCGAGCTCCCACGGCGTGCGTGGGAACGTCAAGAGACGCGAGACGAGCACGACAGCCGCGCCCGCGTACAGCCGCCAGTCGGGTCTTCGAGATTGGACGATGGGATTGCTCCGTAACACGATTGTAACGTACCGCGCCTACCGGAAGAGGCCGCCCGGCACGCGCCTGCACACGTTGATTCGCTTTCTCACCTGCCCGTTCACGCGCGTGTTGCAATCGATCCCGAAGGATGCCCGCTCGCTGCTCGAAGTCGGCGCCGGCCACGCCCTCTTCTCCCGCCTTGCTGCCGCGCGTGGAGTCCCGCAGGTCGTTGCCGTCGAGCCGGACCTGCGCAAATTCGGATCGGTGGAAGGTGTCCGATCCGTCGTCGCCTACGACGATGCTATCCGCGGCACCTTCGACGTCGTGGCCATGCTCGACGTCTTCTACGCGATCCCGATCTCGGATTGGGACGCTCTCCTCGCGCGCTTGTTTGACCGACTCTCACCGGGCGGCACGCTGCTCATCAAAGAGATGGACCCGGCATCGGTCAAGAACCGATGGAACCGCGCGCAGGAATGGATCTCGATGCGACTGCTGCGCATCACGATGGCAAACGCGTTCGACTACGAGCGAAGCGAGGCGTTCATCGCGCGATTGACACGCATCGGCTTTCGCGAGGTACACGCGAAGCGCGTGGATTTTGGGTATCCGCATCCGCACCTGCTGTTTCTCGCGAGAAAGTAGCCTCTCGCGATCCCGCGCCCGCGCCCGCGCCCGCTTCCGCGCCCGGGGCGGGGGCTCAGCGCAGCGATAAAAGTCACCCCACCCACCCCGGGCACGGGAGCGGGCACGGGCGCGGGCGCGGGCGCGGGAAGGGAACGCGATATCATCGAGGAAACTACGCAAGGAGTCTCACCGTGCCTAATTTCCCCGGCGTCGATTACATGGATATCGACTCGCTCTTCACCGAAGACGAGTTGATGGTGCGCCAGACCGTTCGCGATTTCGTCGATGAGGAAGTGCTGCCGATCATCGAGCACGCGAATCGCGAAGAGAAGTTTCCTCATCACCTCGTGCCGAAGATGGCGGAGATGGGTCTCTTCGGCGCAACGATCAGCGAATACGATCTCCCCGGCCTCGGCCCCGTCGCCTACGGCCTCATCATGCAGGAGCTGGAGCGCGGCGATTCCGGCCTGCGCTCGTTCGCGTCCGTGCAGTCGGGACTGGTCATGTATCCGATCTACACGTACGGCTCGAAAGAGCAGCGCGACTACTGGATCCCGAAGCTGGCCGCGGGCGAGAAGATCGGCTGCTTCGGCCTGACCGAGCCCGACTTCGGATCGAACCCCGGCGCGATGCGCACGCACGCGCGCAAGGACGGCGACTCGTGGGTGCTGAACGGCGCGAAGGCGTGGATCACCAACGGCAGCATCGCCGACGTCGCAATCGTGTGGGCGAAAGCGGAAGGAACGATCCGCGGCTTCCTCGTCGAGAAGGACACGCCCGGCTTCACGACGGCGTATCACATGGGGAAGTTCTCGCTGCGCGCGTCGGTGACGTCGCAGCTCTTCTTCGAAGACTGCCGCATTCCGCTCGAGAACGTGCTGCCGGAAACGGACGGCCTCAAGTACCCGCTCGGCTGCCTCACGCAGGCGCGCTACGGAATCGCGTGGGGCGTGCTGGGCGCGGCGATGAGCGTCTTTCATACCGCGAACGAGTACGCGAAGTCGCGCATCCAGTTCGGCGGACAGCCGATCGCGTCGCATCAGCTCGTGCAGAACAAGCTGGCCTGGATGATCACCGAGATCACGAAGGGACAGCTCCTCGCGCTGCAGGCCGGCCGCATGAAAGAGCGCGGCGTCTTGAAGCCGCAGCACGTATCGATGGCAAAGATGAACAACTGCAACATCGCGCTGCAGTGCGCCCGCATGGCCCGCGACCTCCTCGGCGCGAACGGCGTCTCCGACGAATACCCGGTCATCCGCCACATGATGAATCTGGAGTCGGTGTATACGTATGAGGGGACGCACGACATTCACAACCTGATCATCGGCCACACCGTCACCGGCATCCCCGCCTACAACCCGCCGATGTCGGCGCAGCAGGAGCGGGAGCTGAGCGAAGCAGCGGCGGTGGCTGCGACCGCGAAGAAGTGACGGCGGCAAAGCCGCCGTCCTGGGAATGTGGTGACCGCTGCCCTCAGCGGTCACGGCGGCGCGAAGCGCCGCTGGCGCCGCCATCGGCGGCGCTGCGACCGCTGAGGGCAGCGGTCACCACAAAGCTTTTGGAAATGCGCAATGGTCTTCGCGCCTCGGGATGACGATGACGCGTTACTTCACCGTTCCGTACGACTCCGGATACAAGGGCCTGCGCATGGGCGCGGGCCCTTTCCGTCTCGCGCAGGAATTGGGCGTCGACGCGGATGAGATCGAGCCCGCGAGTCCATTCCGACGAGAGATCACGACCGCGTTCGAGTTGTATCGCGCGCTTGCGACGCGCATTCGCGAGACGAACGAATTCCCCGTCGTCCTCTCCGGCAACTGCGGCTCCGCCATCGGCGCCGCGGCAGGCCTCGGCACGGATCGTCTCGCCGTCCTCTGGTTCGACGCGCACGGCGACTACAACACTCCCGACACGACCGACAGCGGCTTTCTCGACGGCATGTGCCTCGCCGTTCTCACCGGCCGCTGCTTCCACAACCTCGCGCACACGATTCCCGGCTTCGCGCCCGTCGCGCCGTCGCGCACGATCCAGATCGGCTCGCGCAACTACAGCCCCGGCGAGCGCGAGGCGCTCGAACGCGATGGCGTGCGCATGACGCCGGACTTCGCCGGCATTGACGCCGACCGCATCCTCGTGCACGTCGACCTCGACGTCATCGATCCGCAGTTCGGCCGCGCGAATCCCTACGCCGTCGGCGGAGGGCTCTCCCCCGACGACGTGCTGCGCGTGATCGAGGAGGCGCGCGAGCACTTCACGATCGCGGGACTCGTCCTCGCGTCCTACGATCCGTCGTGCGACGAAGACGGCCGCATCGCCGCGATCGGCGCGCGCATCGCGCGCTCGATTTAGGTGTTACAGTTCACGCCGCAAAAAATCCTGGGGATCGGAGCGTCATGGAATCGAGTCTCGAAATCGGATTTCTCCGCGCGGCGGAAAAGGCGGCCATCGCCGCGGCGCGCACGATGGGCTACGGCAACCGCAAGTTTTCCGATCAGGTGGCCGTGGAGGCGATGCGCGAAGAGCTCAATCGCCTGAAAATGCGCGGCACGGTGACCATCGGCGAGGGAGAGCGCGACAAGGCGCCCATGCTCTACGTCGGCGAGCCCCTCGGGCGCGGATGGACGGAAGGCGAGATTTATCCGGAAGTCGACATCGCCGTCGATCCCCTCGAAGGGACGAACCTCTGTGCGACCGGTTCCGCGAACTCGATCGCCGTCATTGCGGCATCCGAAAAAGGCGGCCTCCTCAACGCGCCCGACATCTACATGGACAAAATCGTCGTCGGGCCGACCGCCGCCGAATCGGTGAACCTCGCCGCGTCCGTCGAAGAGAACCTGCAACGCATGGCCAAGGCGTTCGACCGCGACATCAATGAGTTGACCATCACGGTGCTCGACCGCGAGCGCCACCACGATCTCATCATGCGCATCCGCGAAGCGGGCGCGCGCATCAAGCTGATCACCGACGGCGACCTCTCCGCCGGCATCGCCGCCGCCGTTCGCGGCACGGGCGTGCACGCGGCGATGGGAATCGGCGGCGCGCCGGAAGGCGTGCTCACCGCGGCCGCGATGCGCTGCCTCGCGGGACGGATGCAGGGACGCCTCGCGCCGCTCGAGAAGTGGCAGGAAGATCGTTTGAAAGCGATGGGCTTCACCGATCACGACAAGATCTACGACACCGCGGAGCTCGCGTCCGGCAACGACATCATCTTCTGCGCGAGCGGCGTCACCGACGGCGACCTCCTGCGCGGCGTCCGCTTCTTCGGCGGCGGCATCCGCGTCTCGTCCCTGTTCATGGCGCTGAAGTCGAACGTGATCCGCTTCGTCGACTCGATCTATCGCGAAGAAGGATCGAAGCTCGCGGTGAGCTTCACGTAGTCTTTCGCTTCGCACGTTTGCCCGCTCGTTCGAGGGCGTCGACAAGCGGGCTCTCGATCGTTTCCTGTGGAGCGGCGGCCGCTTCGGCCGCCGGCTTTTCGCGAATAACCGGCGCCCGAAGCGGGCGCCGCTCCACAGGACGTACGCCGGAAACACGCACTACGGGCGTCCACGCACCGAACACACGCATCCTTCGCTCCATCACCTCCGCGAGCAACGCGATTACTGCCGCAAGCAAAAGAAACGTCCGCAGCGGAATGCTGTGCCGTCGCACGGGCAGATCGCGCCAGACGTCGGCGACGTTGATGCGCTCTTTTCCGCCCGTCGCGCGCGCGATGCGCTCGAGTGCGGCTCGTCCCTCGCCTGGAGCCGCAGGCGCAAGCTCGGGTGAGTAGGGCAACGCGACCGGTGGGAGCGTGACGCGGCCGACGCCGGGGACGTCGACGGACGAGAGGAACGTCGCCGATCCGTCGAGCGGGACTTCGATGCCCAGCTCGTCGGGCGTGCGCCACGTCATCTCCGCGCGCGTGATCGCCGGCGCGCCGCCGCCCGGCATTCCCGCGAGTGTCGTCACGCGCGGCGTGCGGGTGATATTCGTCGAGGAACGCTCGGGATCGAGTTGCAGCGAGATGTCGCACACGCCGTTCTCGACGCGCTGCGTGACGAGCATGTCCTGCGACAGTTGCGACCGCGCGCCGGCGGTCCAGCGCACGAGGCTCGTGTAGTAGTCGCCGGTGGCGGGCCACTTCGCGAGCGCGCCGGTGTACGCGCCGTCGATCTCGCCGGTGTACGCGAGCACGCGGCCGCTCCCCGCCTGCCACGCTGCGACGACCGGCGCGTGATGTTCGTCGTCGGTCAGCACTGCCGCGGATGCGCCGTTCTTGAGATAGGTCAGGTTGTAGCCTCCGATCGATGGGATGCCGCTGAACTGCCGTCCCGCGATCGTGAGGAGCGATCCGCTCGTGCGCTGCGCGACCGGCTCGTCGACGAACGCGCTGCGCGCGACGATGAACGTGTCCTGCGCGAACAAACGCGGCAGATCGTTCGCGTCCTCGGTGAAGAAGATGCGGCCGCCGCCGCGCGCGGCGATGTCGCGCAGGAGCTCGGCGTCGGAGTCCTTCGGCGTGCCGAGGCCGATGACGGTGACGGTGATGTTCGCCTTCGCGCATTGCGCGAGGAGCTCGCGATACATCCCCGGCTCCTCGGAGTCGGCAGCGTCGGCGAAGAGGATGATGTGCCGCGTCGACGAGCGCGCGGTGAGCAGCATCTTCGAGGCCGTCGACAGCGCCTCGTAGATGAAGATGCCGCCGCCGGCCGACTGCACGCTCATGATGCGGCTGCGCAGGTCCGTGCGTCCTTCGATCGGATCGAGGTCGGCGATGATGTGCGCGCTGCTGTCGACGGCCACGACTCCGAGCTCGTCGTGCGGCGAGAGGAGATCGAGCACCTGCGCGGCGGCGAGATCCGCCAGCTCCATTTTCGTCCGCCCGTTGCTCGCTTCCATCCCCATGCTGCCGGAGCGGTCCATCGCGATGACGATCGAGATGTCGAGCTTGCGATGCTCGCGCCGCAATTCCATCGACACCGGCAGCAGCGGATCGAGCGGCGACTTGAAATAGCCGCCGGCCGCGAACGAGCTCTTGCCCCCGGTGAGCATCAGCGCGCCGCCGCTCTCCGTGACCCACGATGCGAGCGTCTGCATGCCGCCGACGCCGAGGCCTTGCGAGGGGATGTTCTCGAGCACGACGGCGGAGTAGTTCGAGATCGCATCGAGCGACCAGTCGGGTTGCGCGGGCGTCGCGATGTCGACGCCGCTCGATCTCAAGAGCGCGGGCAGATGCGATGACGAGCCGGAGACGACGAGCACCGGCTTGGGACCGTTGACGCCGACGAGAAATCGCGCGCGATTGTTTTCGGGAACGGGATCGTCGCCGGTCACGCCGACGTCTACGGTGTACGCGAGCGTGCCGGCTGCGGACGCGCGATCGCGGAACGCGATGCGATTCGTCCCTGCGACGAGATGATGCTCGCCGGATGCGATCGTCGTCGCGCCGCGTTTCAGCGCGATCGTGACGGTCGTCTCGTGCGGCGCGTCGATCGTCGCGGCGATGACGAACGACTCGGCCGGCGAGACGACCGTCGGCGCGTCGACGCGCTCCACCGCGACGTCGGCCGCGCTCGATCGCGTGACGACGCGATAGTCGATCGCAACATCACGCGCGGCGGCGCGAAGCGCGGCGGCGGAAGGATCGCGGCCGGTCCAGCGACCGTCGCTGATGACGACGATGCGTCCCGGCACGTCGCGCGGGATCATCGACAGCGCGGTCTGCATGCCGTCGTGCAGGTTCGATCCGTCCTCGGCCTCGCGCATGCGGAAGTCGCCGAAGCGCGCGCCTTCCGGCAACAGCTCGATCTCCGCCGCGCGTCCGAACGACACGACGCCGGTGCGCGATTCGCCGCGCCGCTTCGACTCGATCGTCTTCACGATCTCGCGCTCGTTCGCGCCCGCAGTCTGCGGCATCGAGCGGCTGCGATCCGCGACCACGACCACGACGCCTTCGCGTCCCGGCAACTGCAACGCGAGACCCGCGAGCGCGAGAAGGACAAGCGCGAGCAAGATGACGCGCAACACCATGACGGTGCGCGACACAGCGGGCCACAACCAAAGAGCCGCGGCGAGCGGCAGCGCGAGCAGGAGCCAAATGGGATCGCTGAACGTCACGAAGCGGCTCCTGTGGAGCGGCGGCCGCTTCGGCCGCCGATTACTCGCGAGATCCCGGCGCCCGGAGCGGGCGCCGCTCCACTGATTCTCTGATGGAACACGAGAATCGCGAGTGCGATCAGCAGCAGGATCCAAGCGACGTTCTCGAAGCCCGCCGACACGAGTGCTTCGTCGTTCCACTTCCCCCAGTCGCCGCTCGTGTTGTGCGAGAAATCGGTTTCACCGGCCGCGAGCGCGTTGCAGGCAAACGAATAGTTGCCCACTCGCCAGATGCCGGGCTGCGTGGTAGCGATGACGACAGTGCCGTCGCGCGCGTCGAGCTTGCGGCGCTCGCCATCCGGCGCGATCACTTCGGCGTCACTCGATTCGAGATTCACGAACGCGTTTGCGCCGAGGATCACGTTGGCGCTGCGCGGGCCGGGAAGTTGCGCGGCGCGCCACTCGATGATGTTCCACCAGAGCGCGGGCCACGCGGGCGCGTGATGCAGGTTCGAGATCGACGGATCGAAGCGGATGCGCAGGTGATGCTGATCGATCGTGACGAGCGGCTGATCGCCGGCGAGGATCACCGGCTGTCCTTGCATCGCCCCGCGCGTTGCGCCCCATACCAATCCGTCGAGTGCGAGTCCGGTCGTGAGCGCGCTCGTGCGATCGATGACGTACGGCCCGACGAAGGCCGCGCCTCCGCGACCCTGTTGCAGCTCGACGCTCCATTCATCGGTGGATGCGCTGTCGCCGATCGTCAGTTGCGGATGAACCGCGTCGATCGTCACGCGCGAGGTCGCGCGCAACGCGCTTTCGACAATCTTCGGATCGGACATGCGAAGAGTGACGCGGATCGGCGGGCGATGATCGGGAAGCAGCGTCACGCGGTTGTCGAACGGCGCAGCGTCGTCGCCGAGGGTCGCCTGGATCGCGCCGCTGTTTGCGGGAAGCGTGAGCTGCACGCGTTGCCGCGCATGCGGCGGGACTTCGATGCGCGTGTCGCGCACGACGTGCAGCGTCGTCGACTGCGCGGACGAAGAATCGTTTGCGATCTCCAGCAGGATGCGATCGCCGGCGCGCGTGGCGGAGGCGAAGCCGAGGTTCGGGAGTGGAGCGCCGAAGGCCCGCCAGCGGATGCGGCCAGGATCGATCGCGCGCTCGGGCGCGTGATCGGTGAGGACGAGCACGAGCGCGTTGCGTCCGGCTGCCGACGCCGCGAGCGCAATCGCCGCATCGAGATCGGACGACGGCGAGGTACACGTCCACTGCGCGAAGTCGCGCTCGAATCGCGGCGTCGCGCCGGCGACGATGATGCGCACCGGCGAAAATTGCCGCTTCGCTGATTCGCTTTTTGCCGAAGCAATCGCTTTCTCGCGCGCGCTCCCCGCCTGCATCGACAGGGAGTCATCGCAGACGATCACCAGCGGACGCGAGTGCGACCACTTCGGCAGCAGCGGCTGCGCCGCCGCGAACGCGAGCAACAAGACGGCGAGCACTTCGAGCCAGAACGTGAGCGGAAGCTGCAGGCGCTCGCGCGTGCGGCCGCCGATGCTCGGCTGGCGGATCGCGTCCCACAGCACGAGGCTCGACACGTCGCGCACGCGATAGCGGCGCTGGAAGAGATAGATCGCGACCAGCGCCGGAACGGCGAGAAGCGCGAACAGCGCGAAGGGCGACGTCAGGAACGGGACCATGCGGGCCGAAGGATCTCCGCCGCCGCGAGATCGTCGAACAGGAGCTTCCCTTCGACGTCTTCGGCGATGCAACGCGTCACCACCGCGCGCGCGTAGCGCGCCGCTTCATCCCACAACTCCCGCAGCCGCGACAACGCGTCGCGGTACTGCGCCGCGGCCGCGGCGTCGAAGAAAATCTCGCGCCACTCGTTGCTCTCGACGTCGAGCACGCGCCATCCGCCGCGCAGATCGGGATTCGCGTCCTCCGACGCGAGCACCTGGATGATCACCGTCGCCGTCGCGTCCTGCGCAAGCGCCGCCGCCACCGCCTGCGGCTCGCCGGGCCACAACAGATCGCTGATGAAGAAGCGCATGCTCAGCGGCCGCAGCGAGCGCGCGCCGGACGCGATCGCGCCCGCCGGCGTGCCCGCGTAGTCGAACGCGATCGGCTCCCACGACGACGGCCGCGCGCTTCCGCCAGCGATGCGATGCAAGCGCTCGCGCACGATCGACAGCGCGTACGGAAAGCCAGAGTTGATCGCCGCGGCGGCGAGCATCGCCGCGATCGCGAGCGTCGCTTCCGACTTGCGCGTGCCGGCGAGCGCCATCGATCGCGATCCGTCGACGACGATCTCGACGAACGGGCTGATCTCTTCGTGAAACTGCTTGACCGTCAGGCGGTCGCTGCGCGCGAACACGCTCCAGTCGAGATGGCGCAGATCGTCGCCCGGCTCGTAGTCGCGATGATCGCGAAATTCGAGCGAGCCTCCGGCGCGGCGGCTGATGCGCGCGCCGCCCGCGCCGGACGCGATCGCGCGCGGCGGCACGAGCACGTGCAGCGAGCCGACGCGCTCCCCTTCCGCGATCGCCGCGCGCTCGCTGCCGGTCATTCCGGTCTCGCTTCCCCGAGGCGCAGCGGCGAGGCCCAATCGATCGGCGCGGCGGTTTTCACGTCGAAGCGCCGGAAGCGCGCGGCCTGCTGCATGAACGATCGCGCGTTGAACGCGAACGCGAGCGCGGCCCAGATCAGGAGGAACAGCGTGCGGAAGTCGCGCAGCTCGCCGGTTCGCGACGCCATCGGGAACGGATTCGCGAACGTCGCGAGCTGCATCAGCTCACCGAGCTGCTTCGACTGCGCGTCGATGACCAGCGCGATGAGGCCCGGGATCAACGCGAGCAAAACGAAAAGGGAGAGCGCGATCGCCCACGTCACGCGCGGCGGAATGCGCGACAGCAACTTGCGGCGAATGAGCGTCGCGGTGAGCGTGTATGCGAGAACGCAGAGCGCGGCGTCGACGAGGGCGCGCGTGATGTCGATGCTGAAGCGCCCGGCGCCCGCGACCAGCACTTCGATGAAGTTGTACGACACGATGGTTGCGGCGTAGAAGAGAATCGACCAGAGGACGCCGCCGGCGTTGCCGCTGTAAAAGAGAAACGCGAGCACGCGCCGCAGCGGGTTGTTCGGAATCGTACGCGCGACGCGCGGCGCCCACGACTCCCGCTCTCCGCTCGCCGAGAGCAGCACCAGCGAGATCAGCGTGATGAAGTAGACGGCCCAAAGGCGCAGGAGCTCGTCGCGCGCCATCGCCAGCGTCGCCAGCGCGGCGGCGCCGAGCGAGATCGCCCACATCACCGCGAGCATCACGCGAATCGCCAGCGCGCGGTTCGCCACCGCCGGCGTGATGAGCGCAATCGTGACGACGATGAGGATCGCGTCGATCACCAGCATCGTGGCGAGGAACGCGCCGACTCCGGCCAGGAATTGTCCGTAGAGGACGGTGGCGCCGAAGCCGGAGCGCAACAGCTGCGATTCGAACGCGAAGACCATCGGAAACGTCGCGAACGTGCCGAGAAAGAATGCCACGGCGACCAGGACCTTGAACGGCTTCGACGCGGGGAGCGCGCCGAGGAAGAGCGCCAGCACGGAGTGGCTGATGACGACCACGAAGGCGACGGCGAGAAGGACGAGAATCGAGAAGAGATCGATGCCGCGCAGGACGTAGGAGAACACGAGGAACGGCAGCGACGCGCTGAAGATCAGCACGACCAGCAGCACGACGGTGATCAGTTTGCCGAACACGATCGTGCGCGGGCGGATGGTGGTGATGAACAGGAGATCGGTGTGCGTGTCCCCGCGCTCGGCGGCCATGCGGATGCCGGTGTACGCGGGGATGAGAAAAATGCAGATGGTGAAGAGGACGCTGTAGAGCGCCATGAACACGATCGCGCCGGGCGCGGGCGCGAAGCCCGCGGCGACGGTGGTGCGAAGCGACGTCGTGATCATCAGCAGCGCGATCGCCAGGAGCTGGCCGATGAGCGAGAGAATCACGGCGACGGCGACGAAACGTCCGCGCACGGCCTGGCGCAATTCTTTGACGGCGATCGGATTCAGCCAGTCGTCGATGCGGTTCATGAACCACCTCCCGTGCCCGCTTGCGCGGTCGCGCGGTTGCGCGGTTGCGCAGAGAGACGCGGTTGCGCGGTTGCTCGGTCGCGCGGTTGCTCGGCGCGAGAAACGCACGCGCTTTTGCCGCGCAACCGCGAGACCGCGTAACTGCGCAACCGCGAAAGACCGTAACCGCGCTTCACTGCACGCCTCCCGTGGTGATGTCCATGAACACCTGCTCGAGATCGACGCCTCGCTGATGGAACTCGGCGATGCGGAATCCGCGTCGCACAAGCTCGGTCAGCAAGTCGCTCGCGCCTTCTTCCGTTCCCGCGAACTCGACTTGCACCGCGTCATCGTCCGGCTGCGCCTCCACGACTCCGGGCAGTTCCAGCACTGCGCGCTGCAATTCCTCGGTGCGGCCGATCGAGCGAATGATCAGCGTCCGCTTCTCGCGATTGATCGAGAGCACTTCGCCGAGCGTGCCCGCGCGCAGGATTCGTCCGCGCTCGATGATCACGGTGCCGGTGCAGATCTCGGCGAGCTCGGTGAGGATGTGCGAGCTCATGAGAATCGCTTTCCCCTGTGTCGCGAAGACGCGAATCAGCTCGCGCAGCTCGATGCGCGCGCGCGGATCGAGTCCTGCCGCCGGCTCGTCGAGGATCAGCACTTTCGGATCGTGCAGGAGCGCGCGCGCGAGGCAGACGCGCTGGTTCATTCCCTTCGACAGCGCCTTGAGCAGTTTGTGGCGGATGCCGGTGAGGTTCGTGAATTCTTCGACGCTCTCGATCACCTGTTTCCGCTGCGCGCCGTTCAGTCGATACGCGCGCGCGAAGAAGTCGAGATACTCGTGCACGGTGATGTCGGAGTGCGTCGGCAGCGCGTCGGGGACGAATCCGATCGAGCGGCGGGCGTGCTCCGGCTCCTGCACGATCGAGACGCCGTCGAGCAGCGCGTCGCCGTCGCTCGGCTCGTCGAGCGTCGCCAGGATGCGCATCGTCGTCGTCTTCCCCGCGCCGTTCGGTCCGACGAATCCCATCACCTCGCCGGGACCGAACGAGAACGACACGCCGTCCAGCGCGGTCGTGCGGCCGAAGTCTTTTCGCAGACCGCGGACTTCAACTCGCATGCGCGCTCCGTCCGATCACGACGGTGTCGGAAGTTGATTTCGTCGCGTTCTCGAGCGCCGGCTCGACAAACGGCGAGCGCTTGATCACCGCGATGTACGTCCCCGGCGTCAGGTAGTCCCACACTTCGTTCTTCACGCGTCCGGCCAGCGAATGCCACGTCGCCGACGAGCCGTACAACGCTGATGGATCTTTGGTGTCCACGACGGCGCTCTTCCCCATCGGCTTCAGCACGACCTCTTTCCCCGCGGGAATATGCTCAGCGCGATAGATTGCACCGTTCTCCAATTCGACGTGCAATTCCTCAATCGGCACGCCGAGTCCGTTCAGCGCGAACACTTTCCCTCCATCCACGCGGATCGGCATGCGCTCGCGCCGCGCTTCGACCTTGCGCAGCGCGAAGTGGCTCGGCACGCGGCTGGCGATCCAGCCGGACATGAATCGCTGTCCGTCCGTCCAATCCGTCGCCGCGTCTTTCGCAAAAAAGAACGGACGCACTTCGCTCGTGGAGTCGAAGCGCACCTTTCCGTTCGGCGCGAACGTCGAGTAGATGCCGGTCCAGCCGATCGTCGTCGCCTCGCCGCGCCCTTCGTCGAGCAGCGTGAGCGCCGTCGTCTTCTGCACGCGCACCCACCCTTCGCTGAAGATCAGCGCGGTGACGACGATCGCCGCCGTTCCGATCGCGAGCAGCGGCAGCGTTAGAAAAATCCAGATGCGGCGGTCTTTTTTCGCCAGCGCGAACAGGCTCACCGGACCGCCGGTGATGGCGAAGACGATGAGCAGGGAGAACATCGCGCCGATCGGAACGTTGTTGCTGTCGAGGATCGGCATCGACGCGTTGAGCTGATCGGTTGCCTGCGTCCCCTGCGGCGCCCGTTGCCACTGCGCGCGCAATTGCTTCGCCTGCTCCTCGTTCAACAACGGCTCATTGCCTGTGAAGACGACTGTGCCGAAGCCATAGTGGCCTGCCGCAAACTCCGTGATCTCGTTCGCGGGACGGAGCGACGGATAGCTGTCCGGCCGTCCGAGAAAAATGAGCGTGCCGCCGGCGGAGACCCATTGCAGAAGCGCCGCGCGCACCGGCGGCGGAGTCTCCGACCAGTCGCGCGGCGTGAGAATCGCGCCGTCGAAGCGGCCGTATTGAATCCACTGATCGCTCCAGCCACTCGGCGGAATGTCGGCGCGGACCGGCAGGCCGCTCGTGTAATCGGGAAAGAGAAACGTGACGAGGGTCTGCGGCACTTCGCGGCCGATGAGCACGTAGCCGCCGCCGCGATTCCAGTCGCCGACGTTGGGCCTCGTGACGGTGAGATGCTGTCGCTGGTCGCGGCCGTCGATCGTCACGATCGCGTCGCCCGACCCGATCGCGTTCGCGGCGACGAAGTCGGGAAGGCTCAGCGACTCGCTCGACCGCGGAGCGATCGTGAATTCGCGCGACGTGTGCGTGGAACCGGACGACATCATGAAGACCATCGACTTGATGTCGATGCGCACGGTGTGCTGCTGCGCCGAATCGTTGCGGATCAGAAAGCGAGACTCGCAATACGCGCCGTTGCGCGGCGGACCGAGCGACGGCAGCTGCTCGATCGCGATCGGTCCGTACTCTTCGGCGGACGCGATCGTCGCGAGCGCGAAGAGGATTGCGATCACGCACGCGCCCCTCACCCGGCGCTTCGCGCCACCCTCTCCCCGCAAGCGGGGCGAGGGGCCACCACCCTGTTGCCCTTCTCCCCGCTTGCGGGGAGAAGGTGGCCGAAGGCCGGATGAGGGGCGCGCGTTACGCATTCGCACTCCCTCGCACCACGACGTCGTCCGGCAGTCGCATCTCGGTCTCGTCGATCTTCGACAGCAGCTCATCGATGATCTGGTCCGCTTTGACTCCGTCGAGCCGCGCTCGATAGCTGAGGATCAGTCGATGATTGAGGATGGCGTGTGCGACGCGCTTCACGTCGTCGAAGCCGACGGTCGGCCGTCCGTTGAGCAACGCGAGCGCGCGCGCCGACTCGGCCAAGCCGATCGCGGCGCGCGGCGACGCGCCGAGGCTCACGTACTTCGCGATCATCTCGACCGCGCTGCCGTGCGTGGCGGCCACGAGGCGCGCGATGTAGCGCGACACCGCGCGCGGCAAAAACACGCGATCGACCGAAGCGAACAATTCGTCGAGCTCCGACGGCGTGACGGTCATGCGCGGCGCAGGCGGCTCGCCGCGGCGACGCGTCGAGATGATTTCGTCGAGCACGTCGGCATCGAGTCCGAGCACCTGCAGTTTGAACAGAAACCGGTCGATCTGCGCCTCGGGGAGCGGGTACGTTCCCTCGAATTCAATCGGATTCTGCGATGCCATCACGAAGAACGGCGACGGCAGCGGACGCGTGACGCCGAACATGGTGACGGCGTGCTCCTGCATCGCCTCGAGCAGCGCGGACTGCGTTTTCGGCGACGCGCGATTGATCTCGTCGGCGAGCAGGATGTTCGTGAAGACGGGGCCGGGCTGAAATTGCAGCTGCCGTTGTCCGCCCGCGGTTTCCTGCAGGATGTTCGTGCCGAGGATGTCGCCCGGCATGAGATCGGGCGTGAACTGCACGCGCTTGAGCTGCAATCCGAGAATGTCCCCGAGCCCTTTCGCGAGCGCGGTCTTGCCGAGGCCCGGAACGCCTTCGAGCAGGATGTGGCCGCGCGTGAGAATGCCGATGACGACCATGCGATGGAGATCGGTGCGGCCGAGAAGAATGCGATCGAGCTCGTCGAGGATGGCGTTGGCGCGCTCCGCGTGCACGCGAAGCTCGGCGGGCTGCATCAGTACGTCGCTCATGGTTTTTGTGGTTGCGCAGTTACGCGGTCCCTCAGGCTCGCGGCAAAACCGCCGAGCAACCGCGAGACCGCGCGACTGCGCAACCGTCCTTTCACGGTTTCCTTTCGAAAAAGCGCTCGACCGTTCCGCGATGGCGCGGCAGCACGACGGTCGTGAACGCCGATCCTGATCCTGCTCGTGCGTTCGCGAGCGCGCCACCGGTCGAGCGCTGCGCGTCTTTCGTTTGCGGCGTTGCGGCGCTGACCGCGACGAGCTGCGATCCGCTGAGCGCCGCGGCTGCTGCGGGCGGCAGCGTTTGTTCTTTGAACGCGCCGTCTTCGCGCGCCTGCTCGCCGAAGAACATCGGCGCGTCGCCGCGTCCGCGATCGCGTCCCGGTTTTCCCTGGCACCACTGGCCGATCGTCGTCGAGAACTTCGTCTCGCTGCCGTGCTGCTTGAGGAATTGCGCAAGCTCGCTGCGATCGCCGGGATTCGTTCCGTTCTCGAACTGCCGCAGCGTTTTCGGATCGATGAGCCCCGCGTTGCTCAGCTTGTTCAGCATCGCGTGCAGCTTCTCTTTCGAAGTTCCCGCGACGCCGGCGAGTTTCCCGAGCTGCTCTTTCGTCAGCGTGTTCTTCGCAATCGCATCGCGCAGTTCGGCGGGGAGGTTCGCGAGCAGTTCCTTCGCCTCGTTCTGCGACGACTGCAATTCGTTCGACATCTCGCGCATGCCTGCCGCGACTTGCGACGGATCGAGCGCGTCGCTGGCGAGTCCCTGCGCCATCGCCTCGGCGCGCGTGAGCGACTCCCCTTTGCGCAGCGCCTCCTCCCCCGCCTCTTTCGCCGCCTGCGACGTCGCCTCGGCGATGCTGTCGAGCGCTTCCCACGCCTTCGCGGGATCTTCCGCCTCCGCATCGCGCTGCAGCGCGTCGACGGTCTTCGTCATCGACTCCGCGCGCGCGTCGGTGAGGACGTTTTCCTCGCGAAGCAGATCGATGCGCTTCTGCAACTGTTCGGCGTCGCGGCGGATGTCGAGCGTCTTCTTGGACTGCGATGCACGCGCGGGCATGAGCATCGCCGCCGCGGCGAACGCGATCGCCAGCAGCGCGACGATCACGTGTCGCTTGTTCATCCATTTCACTTTCGGGATGCGATCGACGTCGACGCTCCATTCGCCGAGCGGCACCGCGGTCGACGCCATCAACAGTCCGCCGCAATGAACGTCGGCGTCGAGGAATGCGACCAGCGAGTCGCGCGACGGGCGCATGCGGCGCGCGTGCAACGCGGCGGCGAATGCGATGAGCGGCAGCGCGGCGAAAAATGCGAGCGGAGGCGGAGACCCGGCGAGCGTGAAGCGCGCGACCAGCGCGATCACGCCGAAGACGATCGCCCACGCCGAAAGCCAGACGAACGCCTGACGGAGGCACAGCACTGCGGTGACGCGTCGCTCCAGGGACGTGACCGCTCGTGGCATCCGATTCATGCGCGGGTCTCCACAATAATACGGACACCCGAGGATTCCGTTACGAAACCGCGCCGCGGAACAGATCGCGAAACGCTTTCGGAACCGGCGCGGTGAAGACGAGATGCTTGCCGGTCATCGGATGGTCGAAGCCGAGGAGCTTCGCGTGCAATCCGAGGCGGCCGATCGGATTCACCTCGCTCCCGTACATCCGATCGCCGACGATCGGATGTCCCGCCTCGGAGAGGTGCGCCCGGATCTGGTTCTTGCGGCCGGTCTCCAGCGTGATCTCGAGCATCGAGTAGCCGTTCGCCGACTGAATCGTGCGGTAGTGCGTGACGGCGAATTTCGCGTCGGGATGCGCTTTGACGCTGACCATTTTCAGGTCGCGCATCTCGCGCAGATGCGAGCGAAACGTTCCGGCGGGTGACGACATCGCCCCTTCGATGATCGCGACGTAAATCCGATCGACCGTATGCGCGGCGAATTGTTCCTTGAGCGCCTCGCGCGCGGCGAAGTGTCTCGCGAAAACGAGGATGCCGGAGGTCTCGCGATCGAGGCGGTGCACGACGTGGATGCGCTCTTCGCCGATGGCGCCGAGGTAGGTATTCAGATAGGCCTGCGCCGTCGTGTCGCGTTCGCGCTCCGTCGGGACCGTGAGCAGCCCGTTGGCCTTCAGCACGACGATTACGTGCTCGTCCTCGAAGAGGATCGACAGCTCCGGCGGCAACGCCCGCTGCACGCTTTTCGGAGTGACGTCGATCATCTCGTCGGACTCAAGCTCGCGCTTCGCGTTCTTCTCGATCTCGCCGTTCACGCGCACGCGGCCGGACTGCAGCATCTGGCGGAGCGTGGTCTTCGATGAATCGGGATAGAGCTTCGCGAGCGAGTCGAGGAGCGTCTTGGGCACGGCGCGATCATATGAAACCATTAGCGATGAAGGATGAACGATGAAGGATGAGGGATGAATTAGCCTCTATCGCTCATCCGTCATCCGTCATCCTTCATCATTCATCCTTCATCCTTATCGTTAACGCGAGGACCAAACCCATGGACTACAAGATCACCGGCGATGTCATGCAAGCGCTTCAAGTCACGCTCCGCCCCGGCGAGGAGTTGTACGCCGAGGCGGGATCGATGCTGTACATGAGCAGCGGCATCGAGCTGCAGGCGCGGATGCAGGGCGGCGTGATGAAGGGACTGATGCGCAAGTTCCTCGCCGGCGAGTCGATGTTCATGAGCGTCTTCCGCTGCAACGGCGGCGACGGACGGCTCGCGCTGGCGAATCCGATTGCGGGCAAGATCTTTCCGATCGAGCTGCGCGGCAACACGATCCTCGCGGAGCGGAACGCGTTCCTCTGCGCGATCGGCAACGTCGATCTCTCGATCGCGTTCACGAAACGCTTCGGCGCGGGACTCTTCGGCGGCGAAGGCTTCATCCTGCAGAAGCTGAGCGGAAACGGACTCCTGTTCCTGCACGGCGGCGGCAACATGATCGAGTTCGATCTCGCGCCCGGCGAGACGATGCGCGTCGACACCGGCTGCATCGTGTCGATGGCGGAGACGGTCCACTACGACATCCAGTTCGTCGGCGGATTCCGCAACGCGCTCTTCGGCGGCGAAGGTCTGTTCTACGCCGTGCTCACCGGACCGGGACACATCGTGTTGCAAACGCTCCCGTTCAGCCGCTTCGCGAACCGCGTCGCCGCCGCCATCGGCAGCCACCGCGACGAGTCCCGCGGCATCGCCGGCCTCGGCGGCAAGATCCTCGGGAACATCATCTCCGACTGACGGCGCTTCGCTCACCCGCATTTCTTACAGCATCTGAAAAGGCGTGGAGCAAGTGTCAAACGTCATCCTGAGCCGGCGAAGCGCGGCGCAGGATCTCAGGTTACGTAGATTGAGATCTTTCGCCGTCTACGCGGCTCGAGATGACGGCAAGGTGTGAGAAATGCAGACTAAAGCCGTCCCCGTCCCCACATTCTTCAGCGCTTCGGCGCCCGTACTCCGGCCGCCGGATCAACACGCGATCGTCAGGATCGATATGCACCGCAACCGGTATACTTTTTTCATGCGTACCGCGCTTCTGGTGGTTTTCCTGGGGGCGGCGTCCGTTTACGCAGCGAAGCCGCCGGCGGTGGAAGCGATGATCGCGAAGGCGACGGCGGCCGTCGCGGACGGTTCGATCGATCCGGCTCGCGACTTCACTCCCCTCCTCGATCGTCTGGTGTCGACGAAGAACGCGTCCGAGCAGGACGACATCATCGACATGATCGAAGCCGTGGGCGAATGGGACAGCTACAGCCCGGCCATGGTGAAGACGTGGCTGCGCGAGAACGCGCCGCCTGCGCTGCTCGCCGTGGCGAAGAGCAAGACCGACAAGAGCGTCCGCGAGGCCGCGCTCATGGTGCTGCGCGATCTCAACGTCGCGGATGCGGTGTTCGACGAGGCGATCGCGATCGCCAACGCCGATCCGAGCGAAGCCGCGAGCTCGATCCGCTTCCGCGGCGAGCTGCTGAAGAACTGGAAGGAGTCGCGCGGCGTCACGTCGCTGCCCGTCGCCGCGACGGCGATCGCGGACAAGGAGCTCGCCGCGCTCGCGCTCCTGAAACGCAGCCGCACGCGCCCGGTCCCGTCGAGCCTCGGCGAGGCGGCTATGCACGGCGACGCCGCGGTCGTCGAAGCGCTGCTCGACACCGGCATCAGCGCGAACGCGGCGCAGATGGTCGGCTCCCCGCTCGGCTCCGCGGTGAGCTGCTTCGACGACGTGCCGGCCGAGGACCGCATCGCCACGATCGACGTCCTCCTCGCGCGCGGCGCGGACCTGAAGTGGAAGGACGGCAACGACAACACCATCCTGCTGTTCGCGGTTGACTGCCCGGTGCCGGTGGTCGAGAGGCTCATCGCCGCGGGCGCAGACATCCACGCGAAGAACGTCATGGACATGACGCCGCTGAAGATCGCATTCGCGAAAGGGCGGTGGAGCGTGGCCGAGGCGTTGGTGTCGCACGGCGCGCGGATGAGCAGGAAAGAGATCGATCAGTTGTTCTTCGAGAAACCCGACGACCCCGCGAAGCTCGCGCTGATCAAACGCGCGACCGCGAAGTGAGGAGCACGCCGATGCGCATCGTCACCGCCGCCGTCCTGTTGTTCGCCGCCGTCACCGCCGCTGCCGCCCCCTCTGCCGATAACGTCCCGAAGATGACGCGCGAGGAAGCGCTGCGGTACCTCGAGGGCGAGCGGTATGCTGTCGATCAGACGAACCTCGTCGGCGCAATCATGAACGGCAATCCGGAGCTCGCCGAGGCGCTGCTCTCCGCCGGCGTCGACGTCAACGATCCGGAGCTCATCCACCCCGCGCTGCACCTCGCCGCGACTTCGTGCGCGGGCAAGCGCGTCGAGACGGAGACGATCCTGACGATGATCGAAGTCCTCCTCGCCCACGGCGCAAAGGCGAACGTCCCGGGCGAGAGTGAGCTGAGCGCGCTGATGGTCGCGGCGCAGCAATGCGAAGGATCGATCGTGCACCGCCTCGTCAAGGCCGGCGCGGACATGAAGTTCCGCACCACGGCCGGCTTCACGCCGCTGAGCATGGCCTTCCTCGTCGACAACCTCAGCGCCGCGGAGGCGCTGGTCGGCGAAGGCGCGCGCCTCAGCGCCGAGGCCGCGGCGAAACTGCTCGAAGGAAAAGACGATCCGAAATACATCGCGCTGGTGAAGAAGGCGCGGGCGAAGTGACTTCGTAGGCGCGTAACTCAACCTCCCGTGACCGGCGCGTCGATCGCGGATCTCACCACCAGAGATTTTCAGCAAATCCGCTGAATCATCAAGCAATGCGCAGGAAATCTCAGCGAACCTGTTAGTAATCTCAGCGAACGTGCTGGCAATCTCCAGCAGCGCGCAGGAAATCTCAGCAGATATGCTGGCAATCTGACGAGTGGACAGGAAATCCCCAGCGGATGTGCTGGAAATCTCAGCAAATCAACCAATGATGTTAGCAAATATGCTTACAACCTCAGCAAACATGCTTATGATCCCAGCATACTTGCTAAAAAACTATGCATTTGCACTTCATGTGTCAGCAGTTGTGCTGACACTCAGTACGGTAAAAACTTGCAATGTCAGCAAAGTTGCTTAAACTGGAAGGGATCATTGCAAGACGTTAAGCAAACCTGTTGAGAATATCAGCACATCTGCTGAGAT
>QHVT01000039.1 GCA_003223645.1 Acidobacteriota bacterium
CTCCAGTGGGCCGGCGTGGTGAAGATCCAGCGCAACCTGAACGAGCCTAGAGACACCTTCATGGCGGTCTTCTCCGAGGACGGGCAGATCACCTACGTCGCGCCGATGATCCCGCAGGTGCTCGACATGATGGGCGACAAGCTGCGGATCTATGCGTATGCCGAGCTGCGGGCGGGGATTGTGGACGTGCAGCGTCGGGTGCCGGATGAAAATTGGTAATGGCGTTGATCGGCTGGCTCCGCCGCCTCGTCCTGCGCTGGCGCCTGCGCCGCGCCCGGAAGCGCGAAGCCTGGGAGCTGGCGCAGCTCAAGCCGGTCGGCAGAGACACGCAGAACGCCATCCGGGCTGGAAAGTATGACCGGCACCACTAAGGTCGGGAAGCCGCAGGAGCCACAGAAGCCACAGGAGCCACAGAAGCCGCAGCCGTCCAGGGTGCAGCCGGCGCAGGAACCCTGCGAGCGCTGCCGCCGTCCGGTCGCGGTGACCCGCATATCGCCCTGGGAGTTTGGTGTCGATTGCCCCTGCGGCTACGCCGCCACGATCGGCTGGGCGCACAACCGGCCGCCGCCTGTCTTCGAGGGCTGAGACGACGGTGCTGAAGTTATCAGTGCTGAAGTTATCGGAGTTGGCGGACCACCTGAAGTTGTCGAGCCACCCGGTCGCCTACTTCCTGCTCGGTGCAGTGGTGTTCCTGGTGACGCTGCGGTATTGCTGATGCGCGCGCTGAGTTGGACGCTGCTCCTGCTGGCGCTCGCGGTGCCGCCGGACGCCTGCGGCCACTGCCCGGCGAACAGTACCACCCACGAACTGTACGTCGCGACCGTGACAACTCCTTGCACGATGACCGTCGCCGTCGGCCAGGACATCGTGACATACACGTCGCGGTGCGGTGCGCCGGAGTTTCACTCGGTCGTGGAGTGCCAGGCGAAGCCGGCAGAGGCGCCGCGTTGAAACACTGGTATGTGCGGCACGTCACCAGTCACGAGGATCTCGCCGTGATCTTGAACGCGATTGAGCAGGAAGGCGGCGTCGTCTTCGCGGTGCTGACCGAAGGGCCAGAGGACGGCTTTTACTTTACGGTGATCGCGTATCGGGAGGCGCCGGCTGACCGGTAGCCGCTGTGCAGGGAGCGGGATGCGCCCGACCGACATCCGCGACACCGGGCTGCACATGCGCGGCTGCTGCCCGGTCTGCGGCCGGTGGTTCAAGGTGACGCCGAGGAGCGAGGTGCTGTATTGGCATCGAGGGCTGAAGACGCCGTGATCGATCCCCTGCGCGCGCGGCTGCTGGCGCTGATTGCAGCGTGGCGGGTTGAACCCGACCGGATAAGCGCTTATGACGACTGCGCGAACGACGTCGAGGCCGCCCTGCGTGCGGCGCCGGAGGGCAAAAACGAATATCGCATGTCGCTTGAAGATTGCTACATGCTGGCGCGGCGGCTCATCGTGCGACTCTCGAAAGTGCCGTCCGATCAGATCGATCGCCGCGACGAACTCGTGCAGTGGGAACACATCGTCCGGTTCTGCGAGCACGCAGGACTGCGGTCGAATGTGATGAGGGCGCTGGAAGCCGCCCGCCCCGCCACGCCGGAGGAGACGCCGTGAGGAGACTCACTCGTCCGCCGTCGTTCATCGCGCGCCCGGTCGGGGTCGCGGCGGCGCTGGATCGGCTCTCGGATCGGGACACGCACACTCCACGCTGTCGGGACTGCGGGCAGCGGCACTTCACCCTCGGAGAGGCGCTCGCCTGCGATCATCGGCTCGGTCGTCACCTGATCGCGGTATACGGGTGCCCTGATTGCCAACAGGAGACGCCCTGATGATCGACGCTGACGCCCAGGCCCAGATGATTCGGGATTTCGAGATGCTGGCGGGCCGGTATGACGCGCTGCGCGCGAAGATCGCGGCGCTGGTGGACGCCGAATCGGTTGCCGGGATCGAGGACCGCTGCGGCTACTGCGAATTCATCGTGAAGGTCGATGGGCACGCGCCGACATGCTTCGTCGGTCGCCTCGCCGCGCTGCTACAGGAGACGTTATGACCGAACCGACATTGACCGATGATGAAATGGAACGCATTCCCCTGCGCGCGCGGCTGGCAAATCTGCGTGACGATATTCGGAGCACCCCGATGCTGCACCAGGCCGATGCCGTGGCGCGCGAACGGTGGGGCGAGGCGCTCTCCACGCTCGTCAACGAGTTATTGCTGGTCGACGAGGCGCTCTCCACGCTCGTCAACGAGTTATTGCTGGTCGAGGAGGCCGCCCTGCGCGCGGTGCCGGACCATGAAGCGCGCGCCCACGCGCTGCGGGAGGCCCTGTGCGACATCCTCAGCGCCACCGGCGCGTCCGCACACGCGATCCCGCGCCTGGCGATGGAGGCACTGGCGCGCGACGAGGCATTCTGTGAGGCACACGCCGCCGCGCCGGATGTCGCGCACCACCATCGCTGTGTCGGGTGTGGCCTGCGCTGGACGGATCTCCCAGGCGCGGAACTCTGTGGCGACTGCTGGCGCACGGCGCAACCCCATGTTCACGCCCGCGCCGCCGCACCGGAGGAGCCGTGAGCGACGATCAGCCGAGACGCCGCGACCAGGTGCCGCCGGATGGCTGGGTGACGGCGCTCCGCGCCGTGTTCGACCTCACCGACCACGCGACCTGGGATGACGTGCTGACCGCGTGCGTGCAGACGAAACGCCTAGCGGATCGCGCCGTCACGGAATGGCACGCCCTGCTCGTGGCGCGTCTGGGGGAGTCCGCGGACGTAGCCCAGCGCGTCGCGCGACACGAAGCGACCATCGGCACGCTGATTTCGTGGATGGCCCAATCGGCGACCAGCCCCCTCAGCCGCGAGGAAGCCGCCCGATTACTGCGTCTGCTGGAAGGCCCCGCGCCGGAGGAGACGCCATGAGCTTTGCCGACCATCAGGACGATTGGCCGACCATGGACGCTGGCGCGATCGAAGACTGGCGGTACTGTGACGAACACCACAATCCTGGAGAAACGAACGCCATGAGCGACCCCCTGCGGCGGTTGGAGCAGCAGCGGTTCACGTTGACGGCATGGGGCGATCGACCCGTCTTTGAGCGGCAGGCGCAAGGGCCGTGGGTGCCGTGGGCCGAAGTCGAGGCCGCCCTGCGCACGGGGCCGGCCGGGGAGGATGGAGCGGACAAGCTGCTCAAGCGGTACCTCGACAATCACTGCCAAGCCGCCGATCAGGAAGGAATGTCGACGCGCTGCGAATGCCAGCTCTGTCACGACACGCGGACGTATCTCGGGCTGCCGACGTGGACGCCGCCCGCGCCGACGCCCGCAGGGGAGTCGATGGTCGGCAATCATTCGATCCGCCATGCCGGTCCGATCATGATTGCGTGTATGGACCCGACCGCGCGTGCACTCTTAGACCAGGCGATGACCTTATGGCGGGCGCATCGAGCCAGCCTGTCATGCGAACCAGACGATGAAGTCTACGCCTTCGCGTACTGGCTGTTTCGGTGGAGTGGCTTGATTACCCCGAACGACCCCGCCCGCGCCGCCGCACCGGAGGAGCCGTGAGCGACGATCAGCAAGCGGTCGTGTTCGACATCGGCAACGGGCGCCGGGTCATTGTCGTGGCCGCCGACCTCGCGGACGCACGGTCGGTGTACTTCGCGAACACGATCGCCAGAGTTCGGATGGCCCTTGAGCACGATGGCATGGTGAAGGCCGCGACGCCGAAGAAGCAGCCCGCCGGCGCCGCGCCGCCGGAGGAGACGCCGTGAAGAAGTATCCGCGCCGATGGAAAGTCGACGGCAACCAGCAACTCCGGCAGTGGATTGCAGCAGTCCTTCGACGATGGCGAAAAGAGAAGCGTCCGTAACTGCCCATGCGCCAGCCGAAGTTCGCCAAGCCTCCGAGTTGTGAATCCTGCACCCTGTATGAGAAAGGCTTCGGCTTCTCCTACCCGGTCGGCCCGCCGACCTCGCCCATCCTCTTCGTCGGTGAAGGGCTCGGCACGGCCGAGGCGATCACCGGGCTGCCGTTCGTAGGCGCTGCGGGTGGCACGCTCAGTCGACTGCTCCAGCGTGCGGGCATCAACCGCGACACGGTCCGCATCCACAACTGCGTCGCCTGCCAGCCGCCCGGTGACTGGCTCGACGGCGCGCCGTGGCAGCACTCCGCCTTGTCGCACTGCTCGCAATACCTCTCGCCGATCCTCGCCGAGCCGCACCAGGTCATCGTCACCTTGGGAGCTGTTGCACTCCGGCAGGTGCTCGACCTCTGGGGGGTCGAGGGCGTGCGCGTGCAGGACTTCCACGGGACCGTGCAGCAGGCGGAATACGGGCCGGCCGCCGGCAAGTTCGTGGTCCCGACTTACCATCCGAGCTACATCCAGCGCGGCGCGACGAACCTCACCGACGTCGTCCGGTTCGATCTCGAGCGCGCCAGGTCGATCGCCCGCGGCGGCCCTGGCTCACCGGTCGCGCCGCTCATTCCAAAAGCGACGCTGCACCTCGATCCCTCGCCGCTCGCCTTCAGGTTCTGGGCGTCGGTCTACCTCGAGGAGCTGAAGCGCAACCCCGAAGGCGTCTGGCTCGCGGTCGACATCGAGACGCCGGACAAAGCCGGCGGCCGGGACGAAGGCGAGCTCACGACGACTGATACCTCGACCAAAATCGACCGGGTCAATTTTGCCTACCGCAGCGACGAGGGCATGACGGTGCCCTACGAGGGACCGTACATCCCGTTCATCAACGACCTGCTGGCTCAGGCCGGCACCGTCCTGATGTGGCACAAGGCGTATGACGAGCCACGGCTGCGGCTCGCCGGACATCAGGTCATCGGCCGGGGTGAGATCTGGGATCTGATGTGGGCCGCGCATCACCTGCAGAGCGACGTCCCTCTGGGGCTGGGCTTCTGGGCGCCGCTCTATTCGGTCTGCAGGGCCTGGAAGCACCTGGGCAAGCAGAAGGGCAAGGAAGCCGAGTACGGCGTCTGGGACGGCATCCACACGGTCCGCTGCGGCCACGGCATCGTGAAGGATTTACTCGATGCAGGGATGTGGGAAGCGTTCTACCGGCACACGCATCTACGGGAGCAGTACTGTCTCAGGCCGGCGCACGACGTCGGGCTGCTGATTGATGTCCCGACGCTGGATGCCTTCCACGACAAGCTCCAGGGCGAAGCAGCAACCCGCCTGGCGGCGCTCGGTGACTCGGACATCGCCGGGACGCTCAAGCCGAAGGGAGGGTACGAGCTGAAGCCTGAATCCGGACCGAATGGCGAGCCGCCGACGCCACCGGCCGGGCTCTTCGGCAAGGCGCGTGAGAAAGGCGACACCGCGAAGGCCGACTACCTGGCCGAACGGATCACGCTCGTCGAGCGCGCCATCGACGTCGCCGTGAAGGTCTGCAAGACCTGCGGCAAGGAGAAGGGCGTCGGGCCGAAGCACAAGTGCCCGAAATATCTGGTCGAGCCGGACCTGTTCACCGACGGGCAGCCGCCGAAGCCGGAGGTCGTCACAGTCGTCAGGCGCGAGCGCCGCTGGTTCTGGCAGCTCCCGTTCAACCCCGACGCCAGCCAGCAGATCATCCGGTTCATTCGAGACTCTGGCGAGGAGCCGGGCAAGGCGAAGAAGACCCGGAGAGACACCGGCAACAAAGAGACGCTCCACAAGCTGTGGAAGAAAACCGGCAACCCGGTGTATCGAGACATCCTCGACTACAAGGCAGTCAAGAAGGTCGACGCGACCTACGTGATAGGTGCGCGGAAGCGGATCTGGAGCGACAACCGGCTGCACCCCTGGATCACGCACCGGCCGTCGACGCTGCGCGACAGCTGCGTCAACCCGAACCTGCAGAACGTCGTCGCGGACAAGACCGGTCCGGATAGTCTCGCTGCGGGGTTCCGGCACTGCGTCGTCGCCGCGCCTGGATGCCGACTCATAGAAATTGACTACTCCGGGATCGAAGCCATCGAGACCGGCTGGATGATGGGCGACCCCGACTACATCCGGCTCGCCTATCTCGGTGTGCACGCCTACCTGGCGAGTCACTTACTCGGCAAGCCGGCTTCGCTCGGGTGGAGCAACGCCGACCTCAGTCTCTACTTCAAGGAGATCAAGAAGAAGCACCCGCTCACCTACGACAAGGCGAAGCGCTGCGTCCACGGCAATGCGTATGGGCTGACCTCGTTTGGGATGTGGAAGCAGTTCCCCGACGTCTACCCGGCACTGAGAGACGCCGAGGAAGTGCAGGCGCTCTACTACGCCGTCGCGCCGAAGCTGAAGGAGTTTCACGACTGGGTCAAGGACACCGCGCAGCGCCTGGGCTATCTCGGCGGCCCGCCGATAGACGACCACGACCTGCTGACGCGCTCAGGCAGGCACCACCCGTATGGCTACCGCCACTGGTTCTGGGGCGTGCTCGGTTACAAGCCGCTGGCGCAGATGGAGTACCGCAAGGCGGTCGCGTGGGCACAGAAGCGCGGGCTGATTGACGCCAGCGGCCGACCCAAGGGAATCGTCCTGTTGAACAGCCGGCCGTTCAAAGTCATCCAGGGCGAGGATGCGAAGCGCGCGATTGCCTTCTACCCGCAGTCGATCGCGGCGGGGCGGCTGAAGGAGGCGCAGCTCGACCTGCTGCATCCGGAAAGCGAGGATTTTATCGGCGACCTCTACTACGGCAGGACGCCGTTCCGGATGCCGATCCACGACTCGATGCTGTTCGAGTGTCCGGACCAGGCGTGCGACCGGCTGATTCGACGCGCGGTCGACGTCATGCGCCGGCCGGAGTGGCGCCAGCCGTGCCCGGCAGTGTGGGGTATCGGCGACTCGCTCCGGATCGACGTCGCGTTGAAGATCGGCCGGGACTGGGGACGAATGGAAGACGTTGACATCACGCCGATGGACAAGGTTCCATCGAGTCCGGTCCGCGAACCCTTTCATCTGCCGGAGGAAGAGGATCAATGGGAGGATCTCACCGATTTGGCGACAACCCTTGGGACGCCGTCGTCCTGATGCTGCTGGCGTGGCTCGTCCTGGTCGTCGGGCTGCTCTGGGCGACGCCGGCTTACCCCTTTGGCCTGCAAGCGATCGATCACGCGATCGATCACACCGACATCGTCGCCGCCGCAAAGGCGCAGGTCGTCAACGAACTCCACCTCGATCCGGACGCGCCCGGACCGGACCCAAGCCAGCCGGAGTGCAACCGCTGGGAAGTGACGCGCCGGGTCGCGATTGCTCTTGCAGCGGAGGGAGCGGGGCTGATTGCCAAAGGCGGGAACAACTGTCGGGGGTTCGCGGTCGACGCGATCATGTATCGCGACGGGACGGTGGTCGATGTGCTGGGAGCGGGACGAGAGGGACCGTCGACGCCGCACTGGATGATTCAACCGGGGAGGCGGCTGGCGAGTGACTGGCGCGAGCCGCCGCCGCTGGAGCCGGCACTGCCTACCCTGCCACCGGTACCGATGCCGGCTCCAGTCAGCCCGTCAGAGCCTCAGCCCACCGGATCAACCGATCTCGCGGCGGTGAACGCGAAGCTCGATCAACTACTCTACGCCGTTGAGCAGCTGCGTCAAGAGCAGAAGGACGACACCGAAAAAATCCAGAGCCAGATCAATCAGGTCGTGAAGGACGCCGAGCAGACCGCGAAGAAGGTCGAGGAGAGCGCGACGCCGCTGATTCTGAAGATCCTGTCGCTGGGGATGGCGAAGTAACTGCGAAGTAACTGCGGTAACTGCGAAGTAACCCTAGAGCGGCGGAGGCGGACCACCTAATCCGCGTGGCGGTCCTCCTACGCCTGGGATGTCCCCCGACAGAAACGGCTCCGGAATCGGCTCTCCCGGCTCCCCCGGCGCACTCGCCGCCGGCCCTCCTGCTCCCGGGTGGTCCTCGAGCGTCTCCTTCTTCAGCGTGTCGAGCCAGTGCCGGATCATCTCGCGCCGCTGCTCCACCGCGCGCGGGCCCAGCTTCTGCATCGTCTCGCGGGCGGTGAGGTCGAGTTCTTTTCCTGCCTCGACATAGGCTTTGAGCTTCGCCCGGCCGATGTATTTCGAGATGAAGGTGCGCTGCACGTCTGGCGTCGCGCTCAGGTACTTCTCGTTGTCGAGCAGCTTCGGCCCGATCTTATCCGCCAGCACCTCGGCAAACTTCTTCGCCACGACGTTGTCGATCTCCCGGTCGCCTATTTGTCTCGGGACCATCGCCGCGTAGGAGATACCCGTCCGGTTGATCTCGGCGTCGAAGCGGTTGCGCTCGCGCTCGGTCAGTCCGGCGGTGACCCGGAGGATCGGGTTCACGGCCCGCATCGGCTCGCCGGTGAGCGGGCTCACCTTCTCAGGGATCGCGCGGCTGGCAAACGGGATGTGGCTGAGGAACGGCTCGTAGGCCGGCGCCGTGATGTGCGGGTTCTCGACGGTCGTCTCCTGCGGGATCCGGGCCTTGGCCTCCTCCTCGCTGAACTGGCCGATGACGTCCTTCGGCATCTGCGCCGGCACCGAGAAGCGGCCGAGGAACTGGCCGATGACGCCGAGGAGCACCCCGCTCGCCTTCTGCACGATGCCTTCGCGCGGCGTGCCTTCCCAGCGGCCGAGCACCAGGTCGATCAGGCTGGAGGTCAGGCCGGCGGCCGGGCTCATCGACAGGAATGCGGCGGCGCCTTCGCGGCCGAGCGCGCCGGGCGTGTACTTGCCGTGATACGACTGCTCGAGCGCGTTCGCCCAGGCTTCAGCGGCGAAGAACGGGTTCCCCTTCCGGTCCGGGTACTGGCTGTAGTAGTCGGCGACGTGGTCGTGCGCCTCGTCCCAGTCGGTCTCCTTGTAGACCGACCGGACGATGTCCGCGGGGAGGAGATACTGCACGAACGGTGCGAACGGGCGCAGGTCGATCGTGTGGTCGCCGACTTTGTACTCGTACCACTTCGTATCTTCCTGGCCCTCCTGGTCCCGCATCGTGTAGGCGGCGATGAACATGGATGCGCCGGTCGCCTGCCGCGCCCAGTACTCGGCCATCGACGCCGGCGCGCCGATCTCCTTGATCTTGATCAGCTTCTCGTTGAGGACTTTCTCCTGCGCGCGGAAGTTTCTGAGCTCGTCGACCGCACGGCGGTGACGGCCCTGTGCTTCTTCGCCGGCCTTGACCCGCTCCATCAGGCGCGCGTGCAGGTCCATCAGATCCTGGTGCAGCTCGGGGAACATCCCCTGCTGCTCGGCCTTGCGTGTCATGACCTTCAGCTGCCTGGCCGCCTGCCGGGCGTCGACCCTGGCCTTGACGAAGTCGGACTGCGCCGTCGCCATGTCGTACTCGGCCTGGCCGATGTTCGCGTTCAGTTTCGGCAGGAACTCCCGCTCGATCTGGGCGCCCTCCATGCCGCGGGCGAGCCGGCCGATGCCCTTGCCGCCGCTGAGGAGACTGGCGTAGCGCGCCGGCAGGTCGATAACGAAGGCGCCGGGGGCGTGGTCCCAGAGGAAGCGCGGCGCGTTCACCAGGTTGAAGCGCGGGAACGGATAGCCGATCCGGGCGAGCGGGCTCCACGCCTTGCCGGTGAAGATTTCCATGATCTGCGCCGGGATCGATCCCGGGTAGGGATTGGCGGCGAAGGTGTAGTCGAGCGAGCGCGCAACCGCAGCGCCGACCATGCGGTCGACCTGCTTCTCGCCCAGCAGATCGATGAGCGTCTCGCGGGGATCGCCGGCGAGCGCCTCGTCGGGGTCGTGCCCGAGCGCCCGGAGCTGCTCGCGCATCGTCGCGTCGAAGACCATGCCGCGGAAGGTGAACTCCTGCACGCGGTTGAGGACCGTGACGACATTCCGGACACGCGGATCGAGCAGCTTGTTGAGGAACCAGTTCTTTGAGACCGGTCCCTTGCCCGGGACGCCTTCGCCGCCCTGCTCGAGCGTGAGGCTGCCGAGGAAGGTGGCGGCGCGCGGCGAGAACTCGTCGAGGACGCCGAGCGTCCGCCTGGCATCGCCCTCCGGCAGGTCTTTGAGGCGCTCGGCGGTGAAGTCGTAGATCGCCTGCAGGCTGTTCTCCCACGGGTGCTTGAGGAGCGGGAGAGCAGATGTCCCGGGCCGGACGACGTTCACCGCTGTCTCGCGTGCGCGCGTGAGCAGCCGCTCGGCGTTCGCCATGTCGCCCAGGCCCATCGAGATGATTCCGCCCAGCGTGTCGTCGAGGACGCCGGTGCCGTAGCGTCCGCCTTGCGTCCAGCTGTTGCGGATCATCGTCGCTACCTGACTGATCGAGAAGGCACGGCTGGTGTTCTCGACCGCGTCGAGCGTGCCGCGTGATTTCGCGCCCGCCGGTTCGAGCGCGCTCTGGAGCACCGCGCGATCGATGGCGTTGTCGCCGGCAATCTCGGCAAGGGTCTTCGCCGTCGCGTCGCGGCGTGCCCGCCGCTGCTCGTTCCGGGTCCACCACCGTTTGAGATAGGTCTCGGCCGCACGGCTGCGGGTGCGCTGCTCGCCTTCCAGCCGGAGGTTGTCCGGCCACTTGAAGCCGCTGACCTTCTCCCAGTCGGCGATCTGGGCTGGCGTCGCTTCCTCGTAGAACCAGCGGGTGAAGGCGCTCGCCGTGTCGGCGCCCATCGGGATGACGTCGCCGCCGAGCCCTTCCTCCGTCAGATGGATGATCGACTGCCAGTTGGCGTCCTGCCAGTCCTTGAGCATCCGGAGGCCACGGCCCCAGCTCGAGACGGTCCGGGTGTAGTGCTTCGCCAGCTCGGTCGGATCCTTGATGTCGAGGAGGTCGGTCAGCGCGTTGGTCACGTCGCGCGGCATCGAGCTGATGATCTGGTCGGCGATTTGCCGATAGAGCCTGAGTTGTGTGTCCCGGTTGCCTTCGACCAGGACGATTTTTTGTGGGTCAGCCGCGTCGATGATCGACTTCACCGGCTGCCGGCCGAGGAGCAGATCGGTGGCCGGCGCGGTGAGCGCACGCAGCTTCTTCCCGGTGCCGAAGACGACGTAGCCCGCGGCGTTGACGCCGACGTTTTTCGGGAGCGGCTTGCCCAGGAGCGCCTCGGCGCGCGCGCGTGCTGCCTTGCCTTCAGGGGATTTCGGATCGAGCGGCGGGCTGTCGCGCGCGCTCTCGCGGGTCTGGCCTGAGAGCGGTGTGGCGGCGACCGGACCGCCCTGCGATTGAGCCGCCGCGATGCCGGCGATGTGCCAGGCGGTCTCCGGGTCGCCGCTTCTGAGCGCGTCCTCAGCCTGCTGGAACCAGTCGGTGTCACCGTGCTCGTCCCGGTTGCGATCGAGCCAGCGCGACATCGAGGACTTGGTCGGGCTGGCGTTGAGAATGAGGTGGCCTTCCTCGCCTTTGAGCCGCTCGAAGAGAGTGGGCTGCTTGCTGCCGGCTGGAGTGGACGGTTCGGCGGTCTCTGGCGTGAGCGAGAAGGGGGCTTCGAACTCGGGGGTCGGGTTCTCGGTCGAACGAACTGATTCGGCGCCGGGGAGAGAGGGCTGCTCCTCGGTGACGGGTGGTGGCGGCGCGCCTGCCGCTGCCTCGCCTTCGCCCTCGCCTACAGGGGCGGCGGCGGGCCGCTCGGCTCCGGGCTCGGTGGCTGGCGCTGACTCTGGTTCTGGCTCACCGCCGGGACGTTCAGCCCCGGCACCTGCAAATTCAGCTTCTCCGCCACCTGGCCCACGATCCGCCGCATCGCCGCCTTCGCCTCGGAGTTCAGCCGCGGATCCTGTTGATTGACCTTGAGCATCGAAGAGAGGGTCAGGCTGGCCCGCAACGCGCCGTCGACTCTCAAGGAATCGCTCATGGAGCTGAGTAAAGTCTGGACGGTACGTGCCTCTTGTGCCGTAGGGGTACTCGGTGGGTTCGAGCGCATCGTAGACCGTGTCTTTCAGCAGCGCTTCGAGCTGCGGTAGATAGTGACGTTCGATGAGTTTGGCCTTGCCCTGGTTGACGACCTCTTCAAATGTGAAGCCCGCACCCTCTGATCGTACTTTGACGTGTGTCGTCTCGTGCAGGATCAGGTGCCAGAGCTCACCGGCCATCTGCTCGACACTGACGTTCTCCGGGCTGTCATGGAAGAACGGCGTGAAGGGGTTGACGGTGATCGCGATCTCTGAATCGGTGTTGGCCGGCGTACGCTTGATGTTCAGGCCGCCGAGGCTGCTGCCGCGATCATCGCGTTGGAACAGCAGGCCGGTCTTCTTCACCTGGCCGGCGCGGTCCGGGTAGAGATGGGCGGACAGTTCGCGGACGCCATCCTCGACAACTCGAGCGAAGCCGCGGATGTAGGGGTGGTTGGTGACCTCGGCGTATTCGGCCGGTGTGTAGCGCTTACCGACGTCATAGATGACCGATCCAGTGCCCGGCAGCGTCGGGATGTTGTCGAATGCCTGGTTGATCGCCTCCAGATAGAACTGCCTGGCCGGGGCGATGACTGTCTCTCGGACGAAGTCAGTCACGGCACTCTGGGCCTGCCAGCGTAGACGGTCGCGGCTGGCCGTGAACGGGTAGCCCTCCTGCCCCTCCGGGATGTTGACCCGCATGTCGACGACGACGGCTTTCGGGAGCTGGAACTCCGGTGAGCCGAGCCCGGTGCCGACCGTATCGGTGAAGGCGTAGCGGCCATTGTTGAGGACGTGCACGTCGACGCCTGTGCGGGGTGCGATGATGTTCGGCTCGTAGGTCGGCGCGCCGCCGGGCGTGGACGTCAGGCCCGGTTGTGTCACCACCTCGCGTGGCTTGTAGAGCACGGTTTCGCCGAATGGCGCCGACCGGGTTTCGATCGGCTGCATGTTGCCGGGAGCCGGCGGCTCGACATCCTTGCCACGAATGTTGATCTGGCCCTGCGGATAGTCGAGCGGTTCATGGATCTCAAAGCGGACGCGCTGCGGCAGGTTCGCCGAGTGGCCGACGATCGAGTAGAGCCGGTTGACGACACGCGCCAGGTGCGACCGGCTGACTGAATTCATCGGGAACCAGGATTTGACGCTGACGCCGGTCGGCACATCATTGGCGACCTGAACGGACGTGCGCTCCGTACCGGCCTCGCCGGCAACGGTTTCGCTCGTCCCGATCCAGGTGTGCTTCATTCGGATGACGCGTTCAAACGCCGTCGGCACACCCAACGCGTCAACAATACGGCGCCAGCCAGTCGCCTGCTGCTGTTCCGGTGGAACCCGTTCGTCAACGATTGACGTCACCTGGAAGCTCTTCGCTCCCTTGAGCGGCGCCATCTTCGCGATCCCGAAGCCGCCGCTGGCACTGACGTCGCTGCCCTTGCCGCTCTCGAAGGCGTTGGAGAAAACGGTTTCGAGCTCATCGAGCGTCATTCCAGGACCATCGTCATGCACTTCAAGCCACGGCGTTGTCTGTGCGTTGCCAGCTGACATGCGGACGACAACGTGGCTGGTGGGCTCGTCGAGCGCGTTCTGGAGCAGTTCGCGTGCGACCGTCTCGAACATTTCGTGCTCGTAGAGCGATGTGCCAAGGATGTTGGCACCGCGGGCGCTGACGCCACCCAGACGGATGCGTCCTTCGCCGGGGAGATAGCCTGGCGGGCCTTCGACGCGAGCGCCGCTCACCCCAGGCTCGTCGGTCTCCTCCGGCGGCTCGGTCCCCTGCATGAATTCGGGGATCTTCTCTTCGGCGATCGGCCCGGGCGGCGGCGTAGGAGGTGGAGTGGGAGGCTCCGGCGCCCGCCCCTCCTGCCCCAGAAAGTTGTAGCTGGGATCCGCGTGGATCTGCCGGGCCCTCTGATCCACGACACGGTGCACGTCGTCAGCCCAGTTGTCGTAAGCCTTTCTCGCCGAGAGGTCGGTCTTGAAGCCGAGATTCTGCCGCAGGCGCGACAAGGTCATCGTGTCGAGGCCGTCTGACGACCGCGCCCCGCCGCTGTCGGCGAACGCCCGCATGATCGAGGTGATGTAGTTCCGGCTGGGCGGGTTGCGCGTCTCGCGTCCGACGACGTCGTGGTAGATCGGCGACCCTGGCGTGGGCGGCACGTAGTAGTAGTTCCCGGTCAGGTGGTCGTTGACCAGCCCACCTCTCTCGTAGATCACGTTCTCCATCTCGTCGGCCATCCGGCCGGCGGTATAGCGATACGCGGCGAGGTAGCTGCGCTGCTCGCGGAGTCGGGAGCGTCGCTCGAAGGGCAGCCGCGGCTGCTCCTGCGTCTCGCCGGGCGGGGTGAGGTCGAACGGCGGGGGCGGACCGGCACTGGTCGGCGGCTCAGGCGGAGTCGGAGGACCACCGGTGGTGCCTGGTGGTGTCGGTGGTGTGCCGCCCGTGCCGCCCGTGCCGCCTTCTGGCCCGTTCGATCCAGGCGGCGGCGCGCCCGGCGGCGGCCACTCCGGGTAGTACTTCTCCGCACCCGGATACTCCCAGCCCGCAGCGACCTGCCGCTGCTGCTCGACGCTCATCTTCTGGAAGATGTCGAGGTAGTCGGACAGATGCTGGTAGCCGGGCAGCGCCTGCTGGCCGGTGAGCGTCCTCAGCCGGTCGAAGTATTCGAACGGGGTTCTCGGTTCGCGTGTCGTGGGGTCGTAGGTCTGGCTGGGATCGGTTGTTTGGAGACCTCGAGCGGCGTTCAGCTTCGCCAGGCGCTCGGCTCGGTCGTAGAGGGCCTTGGTTGCGGTGGTGAGGTCGCCGACTTCGTCTGCAGACTTGCGGAGCTGATCGGCGCGGATGACGCGGTTGGCCGCCGGGATCGTCTCGCGTGTGACCTCCGCCGGCGTGTTGGCCGTGAGCCAGCGCTGCCAGTAGTGCTCCGGGAGAGTTGCGGCTTCCTCCGGCGTGAGACTGTGCAGGTCATCCAGCCCGGCCTGCGTATCGAGATCGAACTGACCCAGCCAGGCGCCGCGCCGGCCGCGCTCGACCGCAATCTTCTGGGCAGCCGCGAAGTTGGCTTCCCTCGCCGCATCCTGAATGGCTGACTGCCACTCGGCGGTGATCTGCGCGCGCGCTTCGGGCAGGCTCCGCCGGTAGTCGCGCAGGTTGCGTCGGTACTCGATCCCCCGTCCGAGCGGGCCGCCGATCCGTTCGGCGCCGAGCCAGCCGCCCACAATCGATCCGAGCGTGGCCTGCAGGTCGTTGTAGCCGGGTGAGATGCCGAGCGCTTCACCCGCCGCGTGCTGTGCGTGATACAGCGGGATGCCGATGGCGAGGCCGGCGAGTGTCTTTGCGGGTGCGGCGGCGAGCCCCTCTGGAATGAGGAGTGTCATCATCTCCAGCCCGCCTTGCGCGGCACCGGCGAGATGGCCCGCGACTTCTGAACCGGTCTGCGGCGGCGGTGGCGGGTTTGCCGCCGCGGCGTTGCTGGCCGCGATGATGTCGGCGTAGCTCTGTGGCTGCCCGAGCAGGCGGCGGTACTCCTGCGGCGATGGTGGCGTGCTCAACAAGCCTGGCGGCGGCGGCGGCAGGTTGATGGCGCCGAGCTCTGCTCCGGCGTGGAGCGCACCCGTCACGGGTGTTGCCAGGGTGCTGGCGAACGGTACTCGCGGCTGGTAGGTCAGCCCGGTGCGAGGATCGACGCGCGGGCGGCCAGGAGTGCCGAGCCGATCGACGAACGCACGGGTCCGCTGCTCGACGCCCGCCAGCCCCTCGACCGGATATTCGAACTGCGTCGGGTTCGGAATCCCTTCCGGCTGGATCTCGCCGCCTGGTCCCTGATACCGCTCCTCTCCAGGCGGTCCGAGCCACCGCCCGGCGGTCGGGTCGTTCGGCGTGGCGTATTGCGATTCGACCGAGAAGGTCGGATGGCCGTGCTGCTTGAACGTGTCGGGAAAGTGGTCGCCGGGTTTGCGAGGCTTGCCGCCGGTCGATTTCCAGTAACCGCGGTAGTCGTAGAAGCTCTGTGGATGATCGAGGTCGGTGATCTTGTTGGCGGCCGCCCACTTCTGGAACCGGGTCTCTTCGGCTTTCGAGAGCCGGGTGGTCTCGGGCTTCGGTGCCGGCTCGCCGGGCGCGGCGATCGGCGGCGGTGGCGGCCCGATGAGCCCGAGATCCTCCTCGCCGCCGGGATCGACGACATGCGCGCGGAACTCCGGCTTGACCTGGAGAATCGCGTGCGTCAGCCGGTAATCGTTTGGCTCGGCGGCCAGGCTGGGATACAGCTGCCGCATCACGCGCGCGAAGTCTTCGGCGGAGGCGAGCGGATTCTGACTGAGGTCGATGTCCTCGGTGCGCTTCGGTCCCTCGGGTAGCTGCGGCGGCATCAGGCGTGCTTCCCGGGCGGATCGACGAACTCAAAGTGGCCGCAGTCTTTCTGCTTCCAGTCGAAGCCGCACCGCAGCCCGAGCTTTCGACCGATCGTCGCCATCACCGCCCACACCGGATCGTCGGTCCGCCATTCCAACTTGTCGGGACCGTGCAGGTCATAGAGTTTGTAGGGACAGAGATCGATCGCCAGGCCGTCGAGATGCTTCGAATGCTCCGTCCAGCTCGTGCCGTTGGCGAGATTGATCGCGTGCTGCTCCGGCGTCCGGAGCGTCTCGACGATGAGGACCGGGATGCCGGCTTCCACGATCCGGGCGAGCAGCTCACACGCGATGGGACGGAAGCGGGGGGCGAGGTCGTTGATCGCGCGGCTCATGGCTGCGGCTGCTGCCCCTGCGGTTGCCCCTGCGGCTTCGGCTGCCGCAGCAGCTCCAGCACCTTCTGCACGTCGATGTTCGACAAGCCGGTGGTGGTGGCGCTGCCGGTGCGTCCGGCGCCGGCGCCTTGACTGGCTCCTCGGCCGGCGCCTGCTGTTGCTGGTGCAGTCCGTCCGCCTCGTCCGCCTCGTCCACCTGCAGCTGCCGTCTGTGTGATCGGACCGGGAGGTGGTCCGCCGGCCTGCGGCTGTTGTTGGTCCTGCGGGCGCTGCCGCAGCTGCTCGTCGATCTGCTTCAGCTGATCGACGATCCAGCCGTAGCTCTGGTAGCCGTTCTTCCGTGCATAGAACTCGAGGGCCGGCTCCCAGACCGAGCGATCACGGCCGAGGATGTTCGGGTCTTCCTTCTGCGCGCCGGCTTCGATTTCCTTCTTGAGATTGTTCAGCCGGTCGTAGGTCTGGCGGAGCGATTCAGGGGCGCGGCCGGTGCCGGGAACAGGTGTGGCGACCGCGGCTTCACCCGGTTTGCGTCCGCCGACGACGGTCTGCGCCGGCTCGCCGCTCGGTCCTGGCTGCAGGAGCAGAGGCGCCGGCCCGGGCGGCATCAGATAGGGCTGGTCAGTCGTGCCGAGGACCGTGGTCGGATCGCTCTTGTGCAGGACGTCGTACTTGCCGTCGGCTCGCTGCCGCCAGATGTAGTCGCCGGCACCGGACGAACCGGTCTGTGTGCGCCGGAAGTCGACGGCGTCGAACACCGGCGTGTAGCTCTGGTCGTAATACTCGCCGCTCGACGGATCGAAGAAACCGGGCTCGTAGACGACCTTCCCGTCCGGTCCCTTGCGTCCGATGTTGCCGGACTGCAGCGGCAGGTTGCGTTGGGCGCCGCCGGCCATTGATTGCAGGGTCCGTTCGACAAACCCCTGCGGCGGCTCCTGCCCGGTGTACTGCTTGTAGGCGCCGAAGATCCCTTTCGTCCTCCCGAGTGTTGCGCCTTCGTACTCCGCCGAGGCTTTCCCCGCCGGTGTCAGCCACGGTGACTGACCCGATTGGCCGAGGATGGTCTGCACCTGGTCGAAGGCCGGATGCGCCTGCTGCTGGTTGAACCACTTCGCAAAGACGCCCGGACCCGCCTTGCGTGGCGTGAGCATGGCGGTGACGGCTGACGCCCGGATTGTCGGCTCGTCGGAGGTGGCGAGATGCTCGAGCGCGCGCTGTTCGAGCTGCGCGTTGAACTGGTTGCGCTGCTCGTTCTCCTGGTGGATCTTGTCGGTCTCGGAGAGATACCCGCCGAGCATGTCCGAGAGGGATTGGCCCCAGCCGTAGGCTGAGAAGTCGCCGCCGCCGCCTTGCCCGCCGCCGCCGCCTTGCCCGTCAGCCATCGTCTACTCCCTCGACTTCCTCCTACCCCCACGCGCCTGTCGGCTGGTAGAAGTCACCCTGCCCTTCAGCGGTCGGCGTGCTCGGATTGAAGAAGTAGCTCGGGATAGCTGGACCTTTCCCACTGGTGGTCCCTCCGGTCCCTGCGTTCTTCTGCCCGAGCGGCCCGAGCGCGCTCGACAGCCGCGCGAACAGCCCGCCCCACTGCCCCGCGGCATTCGCCCCGGCCTGCTGTCCCAGGAGCCGGTTCTGGAAGCCCTGCTGCAGCAGCCCCTGGTTGAGCAGTCCGCCGATGTATTGCTGCTGCTGGCCGGCCTGCGCCGCACCGAGGCCCAGCTGGCTGAGCCCCTGTGCCGCCATCGGACGCACGCCACCGATGAGCCGAGAGATTTGACCGGCCTTCGCGCGCGCGTTCTCGGCGAGCGCCTGCTCGCGCTGGCCGCCCTGGATGTAGGTCCGGCCGAGGCTGGTATCGGCCCCCCGGTAGGCTTCGTTGATGTCCTGTGTCTCAGGTGCGACGGCGCCGCGGATGGCGGCGCGGTTGCCGCCAAGAAGCGTGCCGTAGTAGTTGAGCGCCTGGCCGACGCGGGGCAGCGCAAGACTGCTGAACTGGTTGCCGAACTGCGCGGACTGTGTGGCGGCCTGACTCTGCCGGGCGAGGGCGGCCTGCTCTTCCGGGGAGCGATTCATGGCGCCGGCTGCCGCCGACTTGCTGGCGTAGTGCCCGGCGATGGCGGACCCGGCCGCCAGGCCGCCCTGCACGATGAACGGAACAGCCGGCATAGTCAGCCTGTCCTTTCGTGTCCGCCTTCGAGCAACCCACGCAGATCGAGCACCCAGAGCCGGCCGGGCGCGGGAGTCAATCCGTGCCGCCCGGCGAGCCGTTCGACCTCGGGCGCGGTGATCATCGTAATCGCCTGGGGAATGTTACGCTCGACCAGCGCGGCGGTCATGGCCTGCATCAGCCGGGCCGCGACGCCGGGATGCTTCTGGTAGGCCGGATCGATCGAAAGCCCTTCGAGAGCGACGGTGTCGAATGCCATCCACCGGGCGACGATGTTGCCGGTTTCGTTTTCAACAACGACGATGAGGGCACGGTGCGGATCGAGCGAAGGGGTGAGCTGCGGATCGAGCCGGTGCCACTCCCCGGGCGGAAGCAGGCGCGCGCGGTAGCGATCCATCATCGCCAGGCCATCCGGACCATCGCGCTGATTCTAGTCGGCAATCCCGTCATCGGCTGAAAGATGCGGTGGATAGACCTGCAGGGCTTGCACCGTCATCCCCACGTCGAACGTCCCGGTATACAAGTCGAAGCTCCGCATGTTGCCGTCTTCGATGAGCGCGATCTTGTCGGTCGAAAGCACTCCGCTCGGGTTCTGTTGCCGGCCCGCCGTGAAGCCAAACAGGATCAAATGCCAGATCGTGCGCCGGAGCAGCTCCAGCCGGTTGGCGTCAAATGTCGCTTCGTCCACAGCCGGTGCGACCAGGGCGGGGAACTCGTGCGCGACGCCGCCGATGATCAGACCTGCGTTATAGGCCGTGAGCCCTGACACGGCCGGGTGACCGTCGGCGCCGGCCGCCGCGATGCCTGCCGCGGTCTGGCCGTTGTCGGTGTCGGTGGGCGCGACGGCATTGCCGGCGGCATCCGTCAGGCCGGAGGCGACCAGCCGGGCATCGACGTAGCGCTTGAGCGTGATGTAGTTGACGGCATCGGTGTCGGCCGTCGGGTTGGCGATTGCGGTGAGGCGGTGATTGGCTGCGTTGAGGTTGGTGTCGAGTGGTTTCGTGAGCGTCCCGATCGTGGCGGCCTGGGTCTCGAGCATGTTCACGCGATCGATCAGAGACTTGAGCGCATCGCGCACGCTTCTGTCGCGGATCTGGGTGAGGAAGTTGTAACCGCCCATCAGACGCTCCGGATGGCGCCGCCTATCCGGCTCGCTGTAAGGGACGCATCCCGCATTTCGCGGGCCGTATCGAGATCATCGTTGCCGGCGACGAATACCCTGCTCGTCGGTCCGCCACTGAGTCCCTGCATCGTGAACCAGCTCTCTTCGGTATAGAGCCAGAAGGGGGCATAGGCGGTGAACAGCCACTTGAAGAGCAGCCCCTTCTGCGGTGTCAGGAATGTGTGCGCGCTGAGCATGGCCTTGACACCGCCGGTAGATGGCAGCGTATAGACGTGGGAGCCGCCCAGCGCGACACCGTCCTGACCGTAGCCGGTGACGGTGAGCGTCACCGGCGCAGTCGATTTGATCGCGATCTGCCCGTCGATCGGGATGTGATAGTCGTGGATTCCATCCGGCTGTTCTTGTGACTCAAACCGGGTCAGGGCATACGGCTCCTGGTCGAATCCCCACTGCAGGTTGTAGAGACGGGCTGGCACGTCGTCGGTCGGGTAGAGACGGAAGACGCGCCCGAGCACTTCAGGAAACGCAATCTGCAGGACGTGCCGGTTCGTCGTGTTGACGATCTCGGTGTGGATAACAACGTGGTCGGCTTCGATCTCGAGTGCCTTGTCTTGTCCGAAGGTGTCGATCTCCACGATGACGTACTTCAACCACTTGTCGGCGAGCGTGCCCTGGACCGTGTAGTTCTGATTGAGGTTGGCAAGCTCGGTCGGCTCCTGATCGAGATACCACTTGTGGTTGTAGAGCAGCCCGATGTTGTCGTCTGTCGCCCGGAAATTGAAGATGTGCCCGCGCGTCCACGGGATCGTGATGTGGTGGACGCGCTTGCCAGTCGAGTTGATCGTGGTGGTTTTGACGAGTGTGTCGTCGACGCGGATCTCGATCGTCTTGGTCGTGCCGAACGTGTCGGCGGTGAGGTCGACTCCGGTGAGGTACTGGTCGCTCTCGTCTTCGAAATTTGAATTCCACTTCGAGATGCGGGGCGGCTCGGGGTCGCAGATCCAGCCCTGGCCGAACAGCATCCAGCTCACGCAATCGCCGGTCGGACGCAGCCGCACCATGTCGACATGCTGCGCCGGCCACGAGAACCACTGCCGGCGGCCGTGATTGGAGTTGACGGTGAGCGTGGCGAGCGCGACGGTGGCGCCGTTCAGCAAGCCTTCCGCGAGAATCGTCCGGTTGCTGCCACCCGTATCGGAGTCGATGTAGCAGCCGATGACGAAGCCTTCACCGACGTTGTTCACCGGCTGCCACGTCGTCGCGCGGTTCATCGTCACGGCGGGCTGGATCGCGGTGTCGATGGTGACGCGGTCGATGTAGGGTAGCTCGCTCATGCTGACGTCAGTCGTCCAGCCGAATTCCAAGCTGAGGCTGTCGGCGTGCTGCGGCGTGGTCCCGAACAGATCGAAGACGTAGCGGCTGAGCGTCGCCGCACCGACGACCGCGACGCCGACGTTGGCGACCGTGTCCGCGTTCAGCCGGGCGGTCGTCGTGAGCGTGCCGCCGGCCATCTGCGCGCGCACGGCGACGTCGCCAAGCAGCTTCTCCTGCCTGGGCTTGCCGAAGACGTCGGCGTTGGTGCGGGCGGCCACCGTGATGCCGATCGCGTCGTCCGTCACGCCCCGATGGACATAGGCTTTGCCGGTGCCGCCGACGACGAGCTGCCGCGTGGTGTTGTCGCCCGGCTCCGGGTAGACCAGCCAGGCCGGCTGCCCGAACTGCACGAAGCGCCAGGTGTCATAGGTCAGCGAGTGGACCCACCAGACCCGGTTGCCACCGGTGTCCTGAAAGCCGAACCAGAGATCGTCGCCGTAGACCGCGAGCCGGATCGCCGTGAGGTAGTGGAAGTCAATCGGCAGGTAGCCGTTGACGGTCTCGCCGTTGAAGAGCGGTTCGATCAGCTTGGATAGGACTTTTGGCGCGCCGCCGGTGGTGATGAAGACGTCGTGCCGGCTGACGCCGAAAATCCCGCCGAGGCCGACCGCGAACGCGGTGTAGCTGACGATGCCCTTGTCGCAGTCGGTTGGCAGGGTGACGACGTTGCCGCCACTGAGGTCGACCTGGATCGAGTAGAGCCGCTCGCGCGAGAAGACGAACCCCTGCGCCCCATAGACGGCGCCGTTCATCAGCTCTTCAGACGCCGGGCAGGTCTCGAGATGATTGGCCGCCGGCCAGTGATCGGGCTCGTCACGCTTCGACCAGTAGAGCGTGCCGGGCCGGTTCGGATCGCGGCAGGCGAAGACATACCCCTCGATCGGACCGAAGATCGCTTGCACGGGCTGCGCGTAGATCGCGGAGCCGTCGGCCGCGACGGTGGTGACCGGCTGGTCGTTGTCGGTGAGGAGAGACGGAGAGGCCGCGGCGAGCGTGTCGCTGGCCGTGTCGATGATGTCGCCGCCGTCAGCCGCGTTGGCCGAGACGAAGAACCAGTCGCCGCCGTTACTGCCGCCCCGCCGGTACGCCTCCTGCCGGACTGAGGCGACGCCGTAGGCAGCAGCCGGCGTGATCGTCACCTTCTGCCGGATGACGTCGGTCGTGGCCGTCATCACCGGCGAGGGGTTCGACCGCGCGCCGGTCGCCGTGTCGTAGTTCACCAGGCGATAGTCATACGGGGTCGAGTCCGGCTCGGATGTGTCCGGGTCGTAGCCGCCGGTGAGGTAGCAGTCGTCCAGCCCGCAGTCGACGGCGAAGCTGTCGAGGGTGGTGAGGACAATCCAGATCGCATAGATCGTCGACCAGTCGGTTCCAGGGGCCCCTGCCGTGCCGATCTTGATGAAATCGGAGCGCCGGAGCGGCACGCCGATCTTTCCGTACTCGGTCCATGCCGTCGATCCGGCCGGCGCGCCCTGCTGCGACCAGGTGGTCTCGCCGGGCGGATGCAGCACGTCGCTCGGTCTGTCGGCGCTGCTCGTCGCAGGCTCGGTGAAGCCGGCCAGCAGGCTGTTGGTCCGGATGGTGCTCGCCGCGTCGAGCGCCGTCGCCGCGCCCGCGACGAACTGCGTGTAATCGCTCGGACGGAACGCCCGCATGTAGGCTGCCGCACCGGCGATGCCGGCCACGTCGTAGCCCGTCCCGGCGATGGGCGGCATTCCGGGAACCGGGTACTTGTCTTCGACGGGAAGCGTATCGTCCTGAAACGGGCTGCACTGGAAATAGATCCGGACCTCCTGCACATGGTCCGGCCGGTTGAACTTCAGCCAGACGTGGATGATGTCGTCGTCGGTGACGTCGATCCCGCCCGGAAGGACTGAGAGGTCACGCGGAGCGTTGCTGCCGTCGGGCAGCTGGAAGCGGCAGAAGGCATAGGAGAGATACCCCCCGGCGACCGAACCAGGATTGGTGGTGATGAGCACGCCGCCGGTCCCGGTAATGGTTCCTGTCGAAGCGATGTCGGTGATCGCCGGTGCATCGGCGCCTTGGGTCAGCGTACCTTTGTGCCACCGGCCGGCTTCAGTCGAGTCGCTCGTGTCGAAGGCGGCGATCCCGGTCTTGAGCGCAGTCGATGGTACGACCGTGGCGGGTTGAGCCGGCGCCGCGAGGCCGATCGGATAGGTCGCGCCGGTCGTGACCTTCACCTTCTTCATCTGCGTCCGGTCGCCGACGTAGACAAACGGCGTGTGGCTGAATTCGTCCGGCGCTACGGCGAAGGTGAGGGGGTTGCCGCTGAAGCCGGTCTGGACGGTCACGGGCGGCGTGCCCGACGGTGCCCACCGCAGGATCGTCCCCATCCCGGTGACGTAGTAGTTCAGCGCCGGATCGGTTGACGGATCGTTGATGCGAACAAGCGAGTGGATCGGCTGGACGACGTCGTGCGTGCCGGCGAGCGTCAGCCCGGGCCGGGTGTGGATCCCGGAGCCGGGCGAGGTAACGGCGTTGGTCAGCCGCGAGAAGCCGCCGGGTGGGAGCTGGTCGACCTGCGAGATGAGGTCGATGCCGCCGGCGTTGCCTATCGGTAAAGGAAGGGACTCGAACGGCAGGTGATCGAGCGCCGGAGACTCGGGAGCGGACTGGACGGGGTGGGGAGATTGCGGCATAGGCAGTTACTTCCTCAAGCAGCTACTTCCTCAATCTCGATCGCGATCGAACCACGCGGTTGCCGCGACCAGCGCGAAGATGAGGATGACGATGAAGATCGCGAGCTGCAATGCTGCTCCCTGCTGCTTCCTGCTGCTCCCTGCTACTCGCGGACGATCCACAGGAACAGGAGCGTCGAGATCACCGGGACGCTGACGAAGAGACTGAGCGTCGTCAGATCGAGACAGGCACAAACCATCAGGCGAATCCTTCCAGCAGGAGCGCGGCGAGCGCGAGCCCTTCTTCCCACCGGGCGGCGCAGTATCTGGCCCGCTCGAGATCCTGGCCGCGGCCGGCCTTGCCGAGCATGTCTGCCATCACACCGTAGACCAGGTAGGGAACGAAGTCGACCGGCACCGAGAAGGCGACTGGCGTGGCCGGGTTGAGCGCGAGCGCCGTCAGGGTCGAGACATAGAGCAGATCGATGTTCCCGGAGCTGGCGAAGGACGGCGGCAGCAGTTCGAGGACGCGCGTGCCGCCGCTGTGGTCGTCATAGGAGAGCGGCTGGGTCGCGCCGGCCTGGTGCACCGCGTAGTCGGTGAAGCGGTCGCCGCGGTTGACCGAGAAGGCGCGCCCGGCGAGGCTGCCTGAAGAGGGTTGCCAGGAGACACGCCGCGTTGCAATCCAGTCGGCCGGAAGTGCAGCCTTACTGTTGGCGTCGACGACGATGGTGCCGCGCGCGAAGACCAGCCCCATTGCCGCGTTGAACCGGTTCTGCCGCTCGGTGAGGTAGTTGGCGATCTCCGGAAGCGTCCAGAGCCCTGAGCTGAAGGTGGCATCCTCGGTGTGCCGCCACTCGAGGTCAGCGAGGACGTCGGCGTCGGTCGTCGTGGCGAGCGGCATCGGGTGATTCTAGCTTGTGCGTCTCGCGTCCTTTGCGCTCAGCGTGCTCCACGTCCCTTGCGCTCCTCGCGTCCTTTGCGCTTCTCGTGATCCTCGTGACGTTGGCTCTCCTGCGTGATCGCCTCGATCTGCATCTTCAGGAAGACCTCCAGGTTGTCGGCCTGCTGGCGCAGGGTGTGGATGACCGGGTCGTCCAGCGGAAAATCGGCCAGCTGGTAGGGCTGCCCCTTCGTCCGGTAGATCCGGTTGAGATCAGCCGCGAGGCGCAGACACCGGTAGGTGACCTCCAGTAGATCGTTCCCGCCTGCGACGAGCTTGAGCGTGTCCTCGAACCGGCGGTTGAATGCCTCGATGTCGGGCGGCTCTGGCGGCTCTGGTGACCGGTCTGGCCCCGACGATTCGGGAGACGGCCGATATGGTTGACGGCGCTCAACCTGTCGCCGCTCGGTACCATTTCTGCGGTGGTGCTCAGGTGCCAGGTGATACGCCCGGCTGGCCGGCTGGCCCGCCCTGTCCGCCCTGCCCGCCTCGCCCGCCCCGCTGTCCATTGCTACCATTGCCGCCCTCTCCGATCAGTTGGTCAGCCGCGGCCACTGATGATGCAGCCCGGAGCGGGTAGGCCAGCCGGGTCCAGTCGAGTCCGATGATCTTGCGGTAGAAGCTCGACGCCGCAAAGACCGCATTGCGATCCGCCGCCGCTTTCAGGAAGGCGAGATAGAGCGGCCTGGTCCCGGCGAGCGCGTCGGCGCCCTTGCTGAAGCTGAGCACATGCAGCGCGTAGCCGAGGATCGCCGTCAGCTCTTCGTCGCCGAGGTCGAGAAAGTCATCAGGAGCAACCAGGACACTGGCACAGGAGATGCCATCGACGGCCAGTGTTCGCGGGCCATTCCCACCGTTGATAACGGCCGTGTCAGCCGGGAATACAGCAAGGCGTGTCACCCCGGCCGGCGCCCAGTACCGCGGCGCCGTCCCCACACCCGAAGCCGTCAGCGTCGTCTGTTTCTCCCAGCCTGGGAAGCTGGCATCGAGCCCGGCGAGCGAGGTCGGGTTGAGCTCGCGGAACGGCGCCGGCACGCTGACGCGGGTCACCTTCAGCCACTGTTGTGTCGCCGGGATGTTCAGCACGATGTAGGGATCGTCGACGACCGTCAGGACGTTGACCGTGTGGCGAGCCATGCCGGTGATGAGGTTCCAGAGGCGCAGGGATTCGTTCAGGGCGAATTGCGCCGAGGCGGGTGCCCAGAAGGTCGCCTGCTCGTAGCGTTGCGCCAGACGGGCCTGCAGGGCGGCCAGGGTGATGTTCTGGAAGGGCATTGAGGCAGCCTATCGCATCTCAGTCACATTCGACGGCCGGCGCATCCGGCGCGCGGCAGCCCTGGCCGCCGCCGGAGATCGGCGCCGGGTCGGTGACGACGCAGGCGTGGACACAGGCTGGCGGCATAGGCGGCGGTTCCGGCGGCTCGATCGGGGCGGCCGGCGGGATCTCCTCCCGGAGAATGAGGAAGGGACACGACTCGGCGGCGCCGAAGCGGGCGAGCGGTGTAGCTGATTTGGCGCCTTGGTAGCCTCCGTGCGTAAACTGCGGCTGGGAGAAGGTCAGGAGGATCGTCCCGTCGTCAGCCTGCAGGTTCGAAAATTTGTTCAGGGTCGTCGGGCCGGAGAGGGATTCAGTCGCGTTGGTCCGGGTCCAGACCCAGAACGAGACCGGATCGTTCAACGCCCGTGCGAGACGGACCTCTGTCGACTGGCTCCCGGTGAGGGTATACGTGTTGAGGAGCGTGCCGTCAGGGGCATAGCGCCGGAGGATTGGCGTGTGGTTGGCGACGAACCAGACATAGGCGACCAGGATCGTGTCGTCGCCTAAAACCAGCAGGTCTTGAATCCGGAAGCTCGACACGGCTGGGGCGAGATCCGGCAAGGCGACGTTGTTGACCAGATCCCACTGCGCCAGCGTATTGATTGTCCCGAAGGTGTTCCTGGCGCCGTAGAGGATGGTCTCACTCCCGGACGGAGCGATGCTCGCGACGTTCCAGGTATTCGACAGGTTCCACGTCGTCGGACCGAATGCGCCGTCAGCGGTGACGGTGGTGACCGAGCCGTCTCCCCCGTTCAGGGGGTCGGTTGCCTGCATGACGTAGAACAACCCGCTGGTCCGGCCCCACCGGATCGGGGCGGTGAAGGAATCACCGAGCGGGATATAGGGCAGATCGGCCAGCAGCTCGAACTGAGCGGAGTAGAGCTTCAGGTGCCCGTCGCCGCCGGTCTGCGGCCCCAGAGGATCCTGGAAGAAATTCCGGCTGTGGGCGAGGATGCGCCCGGTGGTGGGACCGGAGGCGCCGACGTCAGCGGTTTCGCCGGAGGGGAACGGGTGGATGAAGCGGAGGACGTGGCCGTCGGTCGCTGAGAGGATCGCGGCCGGGTAATTTGGGACGTCGTTGGGGACGAGGAGCGCCCCGACAGGTACGAAGTCATTTGGTCCGGCGATAACTGAGAGGGTATAGGCGCCGGTCTGGTTATAGACATTGAGGTAGTAGGTGACACCGGCCTCCAGCATGATCTGGAGAGGACGGCTGTTGACCCAGTTCCCGGGGTCGGAAGCCGGATACGCCGTAACTGCATCAGGAGAGAAGACGCGCAGCCGCTGATTCGAGAGCGTCGCGGCGTAGGCAAAGACACTGATCGCGTTCGGGATCCCGCTCGCCGGCGCGGTGTAGCGGTACCAGAGCCCGGCAGTGGTCGGGACGGTGTCGGCGTCGTTGTAAGGAAGTGACGTGATGAGCGTCGCCGTGCCGGAGGTAGCGCCGCCGGGCATGTAGCGTCAGCCGGTCTCGGTCGTGCGCTCGACGGCAGCCCGTTCAACGGCGCGCAACGGTTCGTGTCCGCCCTTCGCTTCGAAGAGCGCCTTCTCCAACTTCTGAATCTGTGCCTGGGCGGCGTCGAGTTGAGCGCGCAGGCCGATGATCTGCATCGCCTGGGAGCCGATGAGATCGCGGGCGTAGTCCTCGGCGGTTTTCGGCATCTCACACCACGGCGGTGATCAGGCCGTTCTTGACCGTAATCGTCGCAACGGCCGGGATCACGATGCTGGCATCCACGCCGCTGGCGTCGTTGCTGGCTCTGAAGTCGGTCGCCTTGACGACGCAGGTCGGCGTGTTGCCGTTGGTCAACTGGATGAAGTCGACGTAGGCGGCGCCGTCCACGTCGTAGGCGGAGAGGCTGGCGGTGTGGCCGTCGACGGTGTCGGTCTTGAAGCGGGAGCCGGAGACGATGAAGTCGGGCGCAGTGATGGGGGCGTCGGCGACGGCAGCACTATGAAGTTGGATGACGCCTGCTGCGCCGCCCTCTCCCGCAGAACCACCATACAATTCGAGACTCCCGCCGTTGATACCCGACGCACCATGCGTATAAAAAGCAGCCCCTCCCGCACCTGTGTCGGTGACGCCTCCGCCAAATATGACAACGCTGCCTCCGTCGACTTCACTTGACCCTGCTGGAGTAGTCCCGCCATTCAAGGAGAGGCTGGCTCCACTTCCACTGGTCGACGCGGCTGGTTGGATCGTCTGATCGGCGGTCGGCGCCCCTGGCAGGCCGAGGGTCAATGTGTCGCTGTCGGAGACGAGCGGGCCGCTCAACTGCGCGATGTTCGTGACAACCCGTCCGGTCGTATTCGTCGGCGGTGCGGAGCCATCCCCTTCAATACCCGTATCGGTGAATGTGAGATCCGGGGTCGTGCCGATCAAGCCGAGTGACGATGGCGTGCCTTCGCTGAGCGCGACGCGATAGATGCTGTAACTCACCGCACCGGCTTGTGCCAGCCAAGTCACCGTATTGAAGTGGCCCACGTCCAGTACGGCCGGGCCGTCACTTGCGTTGCTCGATGCCGACGCGCCGGTCGTTGAGCCATCGTCGAATGTGGCGATGACGGCGTAGCTCCACGTCGTCGACCCATCATTAGGTGTTGAGACAACCCCCAAGTTGATATTCGTAACGGCAGTTATTTGGAAGATGCGATTCGTTTTACCGAAGGCGAACCCTTCATCAGCACCGAGCGCCCCGCCGTCGTTGAACAGGACTTGTGTGTCCTCGCCAGGCACGGAGCCTGAACCGAGAGCAGCCCACTCCCCACCGTCGTTTTTGGCTTCGATCGTCCCGGCATTGTTGCGGATCCCGAAGCCTTCTTCATCAGCATCGGTACCGAAGTTCACGTATCCGGAGAGATAGAGACTCCGTGCGTGGTAGTCCGGTGTCCCGATGTCGTAGGTGGCATCGACGAATGGGCGTAGCAGACCAGCCGGATCGATCTGCCAGCGCGCGGCGTCCTCAGTCGCGAGGTAGATACCGTTCGGAGCGCCAGCCGCTGCGCCGATGACGACATCACGCCCGGTCCCGCCACGCACCCCGCCTTTGGTGCCGACAACGAAGTTGTTATCCGACCAGCCGATCGCGCCGACCTCGGGCTCCACACCGTTCTGGACCTGGAAGGTCAGATGGTCGGCGCCGCCACCGATACGGATCTGGCCGTCGATGTCGCCGAGACCGATACCCGTGATGTCACCAAAGATCGCCCGCGTGTCCCGGGCGAACCGCAGATCGGATTGCACCGTGATGTCTGGCGTCCCGACGAGGAAGACCGGGTGGACCGTATCCCCGAACCACGTCTGGTTGTCGGCGCTGGCGTTCAGGCTGCGGCCGAACAGCAGCGCCCCTTCGTGC
>QHVT01000025.1 GCA_003223645.1 Acidobacteriota bacterium
GGGGGCACCCATGCCCGGCGCTGCTTCGGCGAAGAGCGCCGCTTTCTCCAGCGACGCCACGGACGTGTAGCGGGCGAGCCGGATGTCACTCGGCGTCAGCGTCTGCGGCTCCGCCGCGTCGGGAAACTCCGCGGCCATCGCGCGAAGACGCGCCATGCGCTCCTGTGCATCGGGGGTGAATCGATTGGTTGCCGGCGCCTGGGCCGGTTCCAGTTGTACGTTACTCATACTCAATCTCCTTTTCTTATTGTCATTGTCGAAATTCTTGTGAATGAGAAATGCGACGGGTCAAAGGACGGTCATAGGCAAACTCCTTTCTGTCGATGAAGCTGTGGCGGGGCAAGCGGTGAGCGCGAGGAGGGGATCAACGGCAGCGGCTCAAATTGCGGCTGCTGGTTGGGCCCACAGACCTTCACGGTGCCGGCGTCCACGCCCGGGCGGGCATACCGGCGAATGGTTGCTGCAGCAGCCATGAGCGCCGGACCGGACCGATCACGAATATAGGTCCGCATGGTTGCTGTGTCAAGTACATCGCATGTGAAACATGTTATTTCCACGCGCTCCGCACGGCGTCTGGAGGTGTGAGACTCTGGAAACCCCGATGGGAACGAGGTGAATTCGCTTCCCGAGCGAATGAAACCAGCTCGGTGCAAGTGCGAACGAAAACAGCGCGGTTGCGAACCAAAACAGGCCCGTTGCAAACGAAAACAGGCCCGTTGCAAATGAAAACAGGCCCGTTGCAAACGAAAACAGGCCGGTTGCAAATGAAAACAGGCCCGTTGCAAATGAAAACAGGCCCGTTGCAAATGAAAACAGGCCGGTTGCAAACGAAAACAGGCCGGTTGCAAATGAAAACAGGCCGGTTGCAAATGAAAACAGGCCGGTTGCAAATGAAAACAGGCCGGTTGCAAACGAAAACAGGCCGGTTGCAAACGAAAACAGGCCGGTTGCAAATGAAAACAGGCCAGTTGCAAATGAAAACAGGCCAGTTGCAAATGAAAACAGGCCCGTTGCAAATGAAAACAGGCCGGTTGCAAACGAAAACAGGCCGGTTGCAAATGAAAACAGGCCGGTTGCAAACGAAAACAGGCCGGTTGCAAACGAAAACAGGCCGGTTGCAAACGAAAACAGGCCCGTTGCAAATGAAAACAGGCCCGTTGCAAACGAAAACAGGCCGGTTGCAAACGAAAACGGCCGGTTGCAAACGAAAACAGGCCGGTTGCAAACGAAAACAGGCCCGTTGCAAATGAAAACACGCCGGTTGCAAGTGAAACCAGCGCGATTGCAAGTGAGCCTGGCCCGATTGGAAGCGCTCCACTCCGTGTACTCGGACACGGCGCGCCATCAACGTCGATTCCGTGGCCTGGCTGCGCGACCTGCTCGAAGGCATAAACTTGCAAGCGGGGACAGGAGACCGGATGACGTTTCCAGAGGCAGAGATCAAAAAGTGGCTGGCGGAATGGGATTGATCAGCGGCTTCGGCAGACGATGACCACGGTGCCGGATACGCCGCAGATGCGTGCAGGAACCCTCGGCACCGTCGTGGGAGCCATGTGGATTGTCCATGTGCTCGACGTCCTCGTTCCCGGCGCGGGCTCCGTCCTCGGACACGGAATCGTTCCGCGAACCCTGTCCGGCCTCGAGGCCATCCCGGCAGCGCCGTGGATCCATGGCAGCTTTCAGCACCTCATCGCCAATACCATCCCATTTCTCATCCTTGGCGGTCTGGTCCTGCTGCGCGGCGTCCCCGAGTTCGTGTTCGTCGTCCTCACATGCGTGGTGATCGCGGGCGCCGGCACCTGGGCATTCGGCGCCGGGAACGCGCAGCACATCGGCGCCAGCGGCATCGTCTTCGGCTTATTCGGATACCTGCTCGTCCGGACGGTCTTCGACCAGCGCTTGTCTTCCGCCGTGATCACGCTCGTCGTGGCAGTGGCTTATGGCGCCGCGATGATCCGGTCCATCATTCCAGCCTACGGCATCTCCTGGAGCGGCCACTTCTTCGGATTCATCGGAGGAGTCATTGCCGCCCGGCTGCGGCACGTAGAACGTGCGCGTAGCAGCTGACGCGCCTACGGCGTGCGGCTGAACGCCCAGCGTCGAACCTTTCCTCTGCCGTTCAGCTGCGCGCCGAAGGCGCGTCAGCTGCTACGCGCGGGTTACTCCGGCCACTGCAACGCCTCGCCATCGCCGTGACCCGATTGCGAGGCCTACGTCGGTGAGATAGCTGGCCGAGCCGTGACGCTTATAACCCTCCGTGCTTGTTTTTTGCGTTGTCAGCAAAACGGATGACGCCGTTAACTGTTGTTTCTAAAGTATTTGTATTGAATGATGCGCTTGCCGGCAAACTTGCCGGCGAAAATATGTCGATGTTGACGGTTGGTTGTGACGGGAGTACCGTGCCCTTCGGACATGAGTACTTTCATTACTTCTCGCGTCGCTCCTTCGGCGCTGACAGCAGTCGGCTTCCGTCTCGGCGACAAGGGCACGCACACGAGTAGAACAATGATGCTGGCCGAGCTGAGCGCGGTGCTGGCATCTGCTTCTGCCTCCGCCACTCGCGCCGACTACGCATCCGCGGTCATCGATGGCAACTGCCTCGACAAGCCAACGGCCTCGACGCGGCGGCTCAGCAATCAGCGACTAGGAGAGCTCTACAGTCTGGACGCGGCTATCCCGCTTTTTAGGCTACTGCGTCGCCTCTGGTTTGCAAATGAGAAAGCACGTCCGCTACTGGCGCTTCTCGTCGCGATTGCGCGTGACCCTCTTCTTGCCGCCAGCGCACCTGCCGTCATGCACCTTCGACCGGGCGAGGAGTACCGCAAGGACCCGGTGAAGGAGTCCATCCGCCAAGCGGTACAAGGCCGGCTCAGCGAGGCCACGCTCGAAAAGGTCGTGCGCAACGTCTCCAGCTCGTGGGCTCAGTCGGGACACCTCGAGGGAAGAACGTTCAAGCGTCGCGCTCGGGTTACACCGACGCCCGGTGCAATTGCATTTGCTTTGTATCTTGGCTGGATCTCCGGCTTTCGAGGGGAAGAACTGCTCGACTCTCCATGGACGCGAGTTCTCGATTCCAGCGTGACTCAGACGACGGAGCTCGCACTCGCGGCGAAGCGCATCGGTCTGCTCGACATCCGCATCGCTGACCGCGTCGTCGAAATTTCTTTTCGCCGCCTCGATCCCTCAGGAAACGTGGAATAGCACATGGGCCGGATCGAAGCGCTCGCGGAGAAGTTCAGACGACACATCGCGACGCGGTGGCAGCGAACGATCGCTGGCTCGCAGCGCATGATCATGATCGTGTACGACAAAGAGCTGGAGCGCACGCTGCGCGAGCGGAAAGGCCTTTTCGAAGAAGCGGCCCGCGATGCGAACCACGAATGGTGCGAAGTCGATGTCGCGGCGGCGTTCGCGCGCTGGCTTGGTGCAGATGAGTACGCAGAATCGTATTTCGCATATCCCGAGGACCTCGCGCTTCGTCTGGAGGCTGAGTTCCCCGCGGTCGTTGCCGAAGAGATCCGATCCACACTGCGCGCTTGCGGTGAAAACTCTGTCGTCGCGCTCCTTGGAGCCGGGTCACTATTCGGTCTGGCGCGAGTGTCGGCGGTGTTGCGGCTCGTCGAGTCTGAAATCCAGGGCCGGCTTCTCGTCTTCTATCCAGGTCAATTCGAGAACAACAAATATAGGCTTCTCGACGCTGCTGATGGCTTCAACTACATGGCTGTGCCCATTCTTCTGGACGGGGGGGAAGACGAATGAACGTTGGCGACATCCTTCAGCGCGATCCGGCGAAGCACCGGCTGATCAACAACGGGCAGGCGCGTCTCACCGAAGACGGCGGCGAACGGGTAAGCGAGGAGCTCCAGGGGGAGCTCAGTACGTTCGTCTGCGAAGGTCAATACGCCGATGGAATGCATCGCATCATCTCCTCGTATCTGAGCGATCTCAATAAGACGAGCCAGAAGGGCGCCTGGGTCAGCGGATTCTTCGGAAGCGGTAAGTCCCATCTTCTAAAGATGCTCGCGCACCTCTGGCAGAACACGGAGTTCTCGGATGGATCGACTGCTCGCTCACTTCCTCCCGAGATTCCTTCCGAGCTGCGAGCGCTGTTCCTCGAGCTCGATACTGCCGGCAAGCGCGAAGGCGGACTTTTCGCCGCCGCGGGAACACTCCTGGGCGGGTCGGATCATGTGCGCGTCGCCGTCCTGTCGATCATTCTGCGTGGTGCAGGACTGCCATCTTCCGCCGTCGCCGCGCGATGCGCGCTGTGGCTGCACGAAGAGGGATTGTTCGAAAAGGTCCGCGCGAGCGTTGAACGGAACGGCCGGTCATTCGAATCGGTACTGCTCAATCTTTACGCAAGCAAGGAACTGCAGCGCGCGATCCTGGAGGCCGATCCGCAGTTCGCTTCGTCCGAAGCGCAGGCGCGCGAGATTCTGAAAGCGCAGTTTTCGCCGCTCTCGGGCGATCTCTCCACTGATGAATTCGTGCGTCTCGCGAAGCAGGCGCTCTTCTTCCGGTCACGCAACAAGCGGATGCCCTGCACGCTCATCGTGCTGGACGAGGTCCAACAGTACATCGGCGACTCTCACGATCGTTCGACCGTGATCACCGAAGTGGCCGAGGCACTCTCGAAACAGTTCGACAGCAAGGTGATGATTGTTGCGGCCGGACAGAGTGCGCTCAGCGGCCAGACATCGAATCTCGGCAAGCTGGCGGACCGCTTCAGCATCATGATCTCGCTGTCGGACACCGATGTCGAGACGGTGACTCGAAAGGTTCTGCTTCGCAAGAAACCAACCGCCATTGGGAGCATCAAGGACGTCATCGAGAAGCATTCCGGGGAAGTCTCACGGCAACTTCAGAGCACCTCGATAGGGGAGGTCTCAGCCGACCGTGTCACGATCGTCGACGACTACCCGCTCCTGCCGGTCCGCCGGCGATTCTGGGAGCAATGCTTCCGCGTTGTCGACGCCGCCGGTACGCAAAGTCAGCTCCGGTCGCAGCTTCGCATCCTGCACGACTCCGTAGCGAAGTTGTCGGATCGACCACTCGGCGCCGTGATTCCAGGCGACGAATTGTACGAGTCACTCGCTCCGAACATGGTCGAAACGCAGGTGCTCGATCGGACGATCAACGAACGGATCATCGATCTGTCGAAGGACGGCACGGAAGAAGGCGTGCTCGCGCGCAGGATTTGCGGCCTCGTATTCCTGATTGGCAAGCTGCCTCGCGAAGTGGGAGCCGATATCGGCGTTCGCGCGAAGGCGGATCACATCGCCGACCTGCTCGTTGACGATATACGCGCCGAGAACGGCAAACTGCGCGCGCGTATCGCAACCCGCATCGAAGAGCTCGTGAAGGATGCGACGCTCATGCAGATGCCGGATGGCGAGGTGCGCCTTCAGACGAAGGAGGGTGCCGAATGGAATCGCGAGTTTCTCTCCCGCCAGGCGAAGTTTCGCGATAGCACCCGGGGCGAGCTGCAGATCAAACGCGACGAATTGCTGTACGCCGAGCTGGAACGAGTGGTGCGGCAGCTCGCGATCAAGCAGGGAATGGCAAAAATCGGACGCTCGCTTTCCGTGCGACGCGACCAGTCTATGCCCGCTGGCGAGGATCATCTGGTTCTTTGGGCGCGCGACGGATGGTCGGACTCGGAGAAGAACGTGCGCGACGCGGCACGCGCGGCGGGCTCCGACAGTGCGTTGATCATCACGTTCATTCCGAACAAATCCGCCGAGCCTCTCAATCGCGCCATCATCGAAACGGAAGCTGCCTCCCAGACCATCGATGCAAAAGGGAACATCGGCAGCGGCACCGCTGCCGCCGAGGCGCGGCAGAGCATGGAGGCGCGGCGTGCGCAATCCAAGGCGCAGCGGGACAAACTCATCACGGAGATTGTCGCCAGCGCGAAGGTATTTCAAGGCGGAGGCAACGAGCTGCATGACCTGACGCTTGAGGCAAAACTGCGCGAGGCCGCGATGGCTTCGTTGATTCGCCTCTTTCCGCGTTTCAAGGATGCCGACGGATCGACCTCCAACTGGGAAGCTGCGGTGAAGCGGGCCCGCGATGGTGCCGAACATCCCTTCCAGCCTCTCGGCTACACCGGGCCAGTCGAACAGCACGCCGTGTCTCAGCAGGTCTTGATCGCGATCGGCGCGGGGTCGAGCGGAACCGAAGTGCGCAAACAACTGAAGAGCAGCCCGTTCGGCTGGCCGCAGGATGCGATCGACGCGGCGCTGCTTGCTCTGCACCGCCACGAGCATCTGTCGGTCAGGCTCAACGGTGTCGTTCTTCGCCCCGGACAGCTCGATCAGAACAAGATCGCGAAGGCGGAGTTCCGGGTCGAGAAGACGACGCTGACCGTGCTACAGAAGCTCGCTGTGCGAAAGGCATTTGCGCTTGTCGGAGTGGCGTGCAAATCGGGCGAGGAGCAGGCGCGTGGGCCTGAGTTCGTCCACGCGCTCCAGATTACGATCGCGGCCGCCGGTGGAGAGCCGCCGATGCCACCTCCGCCCGTTTGGCTGCGCTTCGACGAGATTGGTGCTGCCACCGGTACGCAGCAGCTTCTTGCCGTCGCGAACGCGGCAGCCGAACTGGAGACCAACGTTCCGCAATGGAAAGCCAGCGCAGAGCTGATCGCGACGAGGCTTCCCGGCTGGAAGGTTCTCGGCCGGCTTGCCGCGCATGCGTGCGACCTTCCTGATGCAACACCGATAATGGAGGAAATCGAGGCGATCCTCGCCGGTCGTCTGCTGCTGCAGCCTCACGATCCGGTTTCACCGCAGCTCAAAGCGTTGTGCGACCTGCTCCGAGCGAAACTCCTCTCACTCCAGGCCGAGCAGCAGCGCGCGCACGACGACAAGACGGCATCACTGGCGGCCACGGACGTGTGGAAAAAGCTCACCGAGGCGCAGCGTCGGGAGATTTTCGCCGGTGTTCAGCTGGCACCTCCGGAGCCGCTCGACGTCTCGTCGACCGATGCGCTGCTCGCCTCTCTCGATCGACGCTCGCTCTCCGCGCGCGAGGCCGACGTGCATGCACTCAGCTCGCGCGTCCAGAACGCGATCGAGCGAGCCGCAAGACTGCTCGAACCGAAGGTCCGACGAGTCAGTCTGACGAGTGCGACGCTTCACACGCGAAAGGACGTCGATACCTGGATCGACCAGCAGAGGACTGCTCTCCTCGAGGCAATTGAGGATGGGCCGGTTCTGGTCTAGTCGATACCCTGATGGAGAACCATGCATGGCGTCACTGCCGAGGCATCTGAGAAAACAGCTCGAGAACGCGGTGAGGAAGGGACGACGAGTCGCCGATGAGGGCGCTCGTAAGGCGCTCGAAGGGTTTGCGGTGGCACATCACGAGCCATGGCCGAGCATGAAGCCGGAGGAGCGTGTGCTGCGCAACCGTTTGCGCCGGCACGGGCGACAGCTCGGCGACAACTTGGACGCGCAGAAAGGCACGCAGGCGATCGAGCATCTCTCTAGTGAGATCGCGTATGAGCACTGGCACCGGATGCTGTTCGCGCGTTTCCTGGCAGAGAACGATCTTCTCATCGAGCCAACATCGGGCATGGCAGTATCAATCGACGAAGTACGCGAATTGGCACATCCGCAGAATGCCGATTGGATCGATCTCGCGGCTGGGTGGGCCCAGCGGATGCTGCCGCAGATCTTCCGGAACGGCGACCCGGCGCTCGAAGTGACGCTGCCGCCTGAGGCGCAGCTCAAGCTGGAGGAGATCGTTGAGTCATTGCCGCCTGAGGTCTTTCTCGCCGATGACTCGCTCGGCTGGGTTTATCAATTCTGGCAGGCGGAAAAGAAGGACGAAGTCAACGCCAGGGGAGTGAAGATCGGGGAGGACGAGCTGCCGGCGGTGACGCAGCTCTTCACCGAGGACTACATGGTCGATTTCCTCCTCGACAATACCCTCGGCGCGTGGTGGGCGGGGAAGAAGCTTGCCGAAAATCCGGATCTCGCAGCCGCGGCAATGACTGAGGAGGAGTTGCGTGCGGCCGTCGCGTTGCCGGGCGCGCCCTGGAGCTATCTCCGGTTCTTCATAAACGAAGGCCGCTGGACACCGGCCGCGGGAACGTTCGGCGGGTGGCCGAAGGCGGCAAAGGAAGTAACGTGTCTGGACCCTTGCATGGGTTCGGGGCACTTCATCGTGGCGATGCTCGCGCGCCTAGTGCCATTGCGCATTGCAGAGGAGCAGCTCAGCGAGCAGGACGCGGTTTTCGCGGTCATCGAGAAGAACATATTCGGCTTGGAGATCGATCCACGTTGCACACAGATCGCAGCATTCAACGTCGCATTGGCCGCTTGGAAGCGCGTGGGTCACTGTGCAATACCTTCGATGAACCTTTCATGCTCCGGCCTCGGCATTCACGCGAAAGAGGAGGAGTGGATCGCGCTTGCGGGGAATGATGACCAAGTGCGCGAAGCACTGCGGCAACTCTACAAACTGTTCGCGCAGGCACGCATTCTCGGCAGCCTAATCGACACTCGTCGGGTCGGCGGAGACCTCTTCACGGCCAACTTTGAAAAGGTCCGTCCACTCCTGCAGACGGTGCTTGAATTGGAGGAGAAAGACGAGCGAGTTGGGGAACTGGCAGTGACGGCGAGGGGGATCGTCGGGGCTGCGGCTACGTTGAGTGGCAGCTTTACGCTAGTTGCGACGAACGTGCCTTATCTGGGCCGGGGGAAGCAAAACGAAGAACTAAAGGCATATTGCGAACGCATTCACGCAGAGGCGAAGGCGGATCTTGCGAATTGTTTCATCGAACGGTCTCTTGCGTTCTGCCTCCCCGGAGGAGCGACCGCTATGGTCACGCCACAAAACTGGTTGTTCCTGGGGACATATCGTGCTCAACGCGAGTCGTTGCTTGCTAGAAATCAGTGGCCAATGGCAGCGCGCCTGGGCGCGAACGCATTCAGGGATATGAACTGGTGGGCAGCAACTACTGCACTGGTAGTGCTCATATCCAGCGAGCCTAGCCGCGATGCAAGAATGTGTGGTTTGGACGTATCGTTCGAAAAAGATCAAGAGAACAAGGCTGCACTTCTTCGCGGCGAGTTCGTTTCAGAGAAGACCGCTGATCTCGTGGTGTGCAGCCAAGCTGAATTGCGTAACGGACCCGACGCAAGGATCGTTATTGGTGATCAAACGAAAGGGTCTCTCTTACGTGATTTCGCAGAATCCTACGTCGGAATGCATGTGGGCGATAACGAACGCTTCTGCTTGTGCGTTTGGGAGTTTCCATCGATTTCCGAGTCTGTTCGACCATATCAAACGGGGGTTCTCGAATGCGAGACCTACGGAGGGCGTCACTTAGTAATGGTATGGCCGGAGAACGGGAGAATTCACTTCGAAAACCCCAAAGCGCGAGTTCAAGGTAAGCCGGCATGGGGCAGGAGAGGTGTATCTGTTCGCCTGATGGGAAACCTTGCGACAACTCTCGCGACCGGCGAAATGTTTGAACAAACTATCGCAAACGTAGTTCCTAAAGATCCTCAGGATCTTCCAGCCATATGGGAGTTCTGCAAGTCCGACGAGTTTCGCAATTCAGTGCGGAGGCTTGACCAGAAGGTAAACGTAACCAGCGCAACACTTGTGAAAGTGCCGTTCGATCGATTCCGATGGCAAGATTTGGCTAACAAAAACAATCCCACGGGGCTTCCCACATCGTTTTCGAGCAGTCCGACACAGTGGCTTTTTGACGGCCGGCCGAATGGTAGTGATGTTCCACTCCAAACTGCCATTGCTCGACTTGTCTCCTACAGCTGGCCGAGGCAAACCGGCACAAGTTTTCCCGACTGCCCCGAGCTTGTCGGAGATGGCTTAGAAAAACACGCCGACCCGGACGGAATAGTCTGCCTTACGCCGGCCAAGGGCGAAGCTGGCGCAGCCGATCGTCTTCGTGCGCTGCTCGCTGATGCTTACGGCACCGAATGGTCGCCCGCAAAGCTCAACGAATTGCTCGAGCGGGAAAATTACGGTGGCAGGTCACTCGAAGAGTGGCTGCGCGAAGGCTTCTTCGTTCAACACTGCGATCTCTTCCATCAGCGTCCGTTCGTCTGGCAGATCTGGGACGGGGTGAGGGATGGCTTCAGTGGGCTCGTGAACTATCACAAGCTCGCGGCGCCGAACGGCGAAGGGCGAAAGACGCTCGAAAAACTCCGTTATTCCTACCTGGGCGACTGGATTGAGCGGCAGCGCGGAGATCAGAAGCGCGGGGTTGAAGGGGCCGATCTCAAGCTTGCTGCCGCTGAGCATCTGGCGGGCGAGCTCGAGAAGATCCTCCAAGGAGAGCCGCCCTACGATCTCTTCATTCGCTGGAAGCCGCTGCACGAACAGCCGATCGGATGGGATCCCGACATCACCGACGGTGTCCGCATGAACATCCGCCCCTTCATGAATGCGAGGCTCTATAACGCGAAAGCAAAAAACGCCTGCATTCTTCGCATGACGCCGAACATCAAATGGAAGAAGGATCGCGGAAACGAGGCCACCCGCGCAAAGGAAGACTTCCCTTGGTTCTGGGGCTGGGACGAGCAGACGGTCGACTTCAAGGGCGGCTCGACGTTCGACGGCAACCGCTGGAACGATCTGCACTATGCGCGCGCATTCAAGGAGAGCGCGCGAGCAATCCAAAGGCAGAAATGACGAAGCGTGAATCCATGACGACGCTGCGTCGATTGGTGACGAATCTCGCCGACATCCCGATGGTAACGGCGTGGTATCTGGCGGACCTCGCCGAGGCGAAGGGCAGGCAGCAGCTCTTCACACGTCAGGCGCCGCAGCGACTGAAGGCGCTACGCGAGCACGCGATGATCGAGAGCGCCGTCGCGTCGAACCGCATCGAAGGGGTGGAGATCGATCCGTCGCGTGTTCGGGCTGTGGTCCTCGGAAAGCCTGCCCTGCGCGACCGAAATGAAGAAGAAGTACGAGGCTACCGCGACGCCCTGCGACTCATCCATGGCTCGGCGGAAGGCCTCGAGATCTCCGAGAAAACGATCCTCGAGCTGCATCGAATGTCTCGCGGTCGGTCGGGAGACGCGGGTGAGTACAAGTCCCACGACGTCGACATCGTCGAGATACTCCCGGACGGGAGATCGCGCCTTCGGTTCAAAACGGTTTCGGCGCGCTCGACTCCGAAGGCGATGCGCGAGCTGATCACCTTGTGGCAGGACGTCATCCAGCAACCCATTCCGCCGCTGGTCGCGCTCGCGGCATTCAATCTCGACTTCCTCTGTGTCCATCCCTTCCGCGACGGCAACGGGCGAGTCTCGCGACTCCTCCTGCTTCTTCAGTGCTACCACAGCGGCGTCGAAGTCGGCCGGTATGTCAGCATCGAGAGAGTCATCGAGCTGAATAAGGAGCGCTACTACGAGACTCTGGAGGAGTCCTCCCGAGGCTGGCACGAGGGCGTGCACGACCCGTGGCCGTACATCAACTACCTGCTTTACGTTCTGAAGGAAGCGTATCGGGAGTTCGAGACACGAGTCGGCGAGACTGCGGCGCGCCGTGGTGAAAAGAGCGAGATCGTGGTTGCGGCCATCGAACGCGCGGACGCTCCCTTCAGCATTGCCGATCTCCAGCGGGAGTGCCCCGGCGTCAGCGTCGACATGATCCGGCATGTCCTGAAGGCGCAGAGAGCACAAGGTCTCGTGGAGTGCCTTGGACGTGGTCCGAGTGCCCGATGGCGGCGTCTCAGCACAATCAGGTAACAACTCGATCAATCGGGTAATGGATCAGGTAATAACAATGATGGCAGGCAGGGGTTCTCGACAATGACCGGCGATACGCTGCTTCAGGCACTCGTGCGGCAGCTCGACGCAGCTGGCCGCGGCAGTGACGGAGTCGCGCGTCCTGCTGTGATCCTCTGGCCCGATCCGGAGCGCCAGTGGCTCGGTCTGATGCCGCAGTTCCGTGTAACGATGCCGCTTTTCACGCTCGGTGCTTACGACATCGAGACGCGCACTGGTCCGTCGATCTGGCTCCGCTGCATCGTTGACCGCACGGTGCCGGGAGTGCTCGGTTCCGACGTTACGCCGATCTTCTACCTCCCCAACGTATGGCGACAGCAGCTCCGCTCCGGCGCCGACTGTCCGATTGCATTGCAGCCGCTCGTCGAGTTGCAGTATCGCGGCACGACGTGGCATCAGAAAAACGGACGCGAGTGGACCGTCGAGGCTTTTTTGATCTCGCATCTCCGGCTCGAGATCGCGCAGGATCTGCGCACGCGCGAGGCGCTGTTGCGCGCGCTGCCCCGGCTCGGTGATGTCGATGTTGGCAGTCTGCAGGACCGTCGGCTCGATGCCGAGGACTTCGATGGGCTCGCGGTCGGTGATCCAGTTCGCGATCTGTTGCGATGGATGTCCAGCGCGAAGTCATTCCGTGCCGGCATGCCCGACGCGGAGTGGGCGTCGTTCGTGAGTCTCTGCCGCTCATCATTCGGTTTCTCGCCCGAGGAGGACGACGTTGCCGTCGCAGCAACGCGGCTTGCCGAAGGGGGAGGAAAATGGGATCAGGTGTGGGCGCGATTCTGCGAGGCGCCGCGGCTTTACCCCGGAGTAGTCATCGCGTTGCGCGGTGCGCGCCATTCGCTGCTGACGGGCGCTCGCGATCCTGCCCGCAATACCGCTCGCGAGGACTCACTGCGAAAAGACCTCCGCGCGCTGCTCGTCGAGCCGCATACCGTGGCGTGTTCGCGCATCGAGGCGCTCGATGCCGAGCACGCGCCGCGACGCGAGCAGGTTTGGGCGCTGATGGGGGAATCGCCGCTCGCGGTTGCTCTCGAGCCGCTTGCGCGGCTCGCCTCGCTCGCTTCGAAGACCCCGGGAGGCGCGACTGCGTCCGATGCAGCGGCGGAATACGCGGATGATGGCTGGCGATGCGACCGCGCTCTGCTCGACGCGGTCTCGTTGTCCGTGCCGCCAGCCGACCACGACCTCATCGCAAAGGTCGCGCGAAATCTTTACGAACCCTGGGCGGATGCGAGTGCGCGGCGGTTTCAGGAACTGATCGGAAGGACGCGACCAACGGACATGGTGAAGGACGCACCCGTACCCAGTCACGGGGGTGCCTGCGTGCTCTTCGTCGACGGGCTCCGTCTCGACCTCAGTATGACGCTCGTGGAGAAACTGCGCGCGCGAGGACTCGCCGTGGAAAAGAGCCACCGGATTGCACCATTGCCCACCGTGACCGCCACGGCGAAGCCGGCGATCGTGCCACTCGTCGGCGCGTTCCGCGCCGGTCATGACGCATCCGATTTCCAGCCCGTCTTCACGACCAGCGGCGAGCCTGTGATCGCGCAGAAGTTACGCGATGAAATGCATGCACGGGGCGTGGCGGTGCTCGATGCCGACGCCCTGGCCGGCCCGGAAAACGAACGGTCGATCGGCTGGATGGAGATCGGGCACCTCGACGAGAGAGGCCACGATCTCGGCGTGGAGATGGTTCGGCACATTGACGAGGAGTTGGAGCGCATCGTCGAGCAGACGATCTGCCTGACCGATCTTGGCTGGAGAGTAAAAATCGTGACCGACCATGGCTGGCTCCTCCTGCCCGGCGGATTGCCGAAGCATCAGCTGCCGGCCTACCTTACGGAGTCTCGATGGTCGCGGTGCGCGACCGTGAAGCCGGGCACGAAGGCGGAGCTTGACAGCTACGGATGGCACTGGGACCCCTACGTGTCGATCGTGTCTCCTCCCGGGATTCACGCCTTCCAAGCCGGGCACGAATACGCACATGGCGGAATCAGTCTCCAGGAGTGTGTGGTCCCGGAGATCACCGTGAAAACCGCTACGCCGAAAGTAATCGCAAAGCTGGATCGAGTTGAATGGCGAGGGATGCGGTGCCGTGTGACGGTGAGGAATGCGGCAACCGGACTTCGACTCGATCTGCGCACGAATCGGAAAGACGCGACTTCGACGGCTGCTGCAGCAGTTCGAGACGTCATGGATGGTCGTGCCGACCTGCTCGTGCTCGACGACGCGAACGAAGGAAAAGCGGCGTTCGTGGTGCTGCTCGATGAAGACGGCGGCGTCGCCGACTACCAGGCGACGACGATCGGAGGAGACTGATGAGCGTGACGATGGACCATCTCGATCAAGTTGCGGCATCAGTGTTCGATGGATACCTCGTGCGCAAGGATCTCGTTCGGCAATACGCGCGGCAGTATCCGGTGCCGACATACGTCGTCGAGTTCATGCTCGGCCGCTACTGCGCGACGACCGATCCGAAGGAGATCGAGGAAGGATTGCAGGTCGTCGAGTCGCAGTTGAAGAACCGCACGGTGCGCACGGGCGACGAGGAGCTGTTCAAGTCACGGGCACGCGAAGAGGGAAGCGTGCGCCTGATCGATCTCATTCGCGCTCGTCTCGACACGAAGAACGACTGCTATGTCGCGGAGCTTCCAAGTTTGAACCTGCGCGATGTCCGCATCAGCGACCAGCTGGTGAAAGAAAACGAGCGGATGCTCACCGATGGCTTCTACGCCGAGGTTACGGTGTCGTACGACGGCACCATCGGGCAGGAACAGGGTGGAGGCAGAGCGTTCGGAGTTGCCCAGCTCCGACCGATTCAACTGTCGAAATCAGATGTTCTCGATACACTCGCGAGCGCGCGACGCGCATTCACCACAGCAGAATGGAGCGACTTTCTGATCCGCTCGATCGGATTGGAGCCGACGGTGCTAAGCGAGCGGGCGAAGCTGGTCACGCTCCTCCGGATGATTCCTTTCGTCGAGCGGAACTACAACATGGTGGAACTCGGGCCGCGTGGCACCGGAAAGAGCCATCTATTTCAGCAGATCTCCCCGTACTCACATCTGATCTCAGGTGGCAAGGCGACGGTGGCGAAGATGTTCGTCAACAACGCCAGCGGTCAGCGCGGGCTCGTCTGCCAGTACGACGTCGTTTGTTTCGATGAGATCTCGGGAATCTCCTTCGATCAGAAGGACGGCGTGAACATCATGAAGGGGTACATGGCCTCGGGAGAATTCAGCCGCGGGAAGGAAAGTATCCGCGCTGAAGGAGGCATCGTCATGGTGGGCAATCTCGACGTCGACGTGATGCACCAGCAGCGGATCGGTCACCTTCTCACGCCGCTGCCGGCGGAAATGAGGCAGGACACTGCATTTCAGGACCGTATTCACGCGTATTTGCCCGGTTGGGACTTTCCCAAGATCAATCCGAACGACCATCTGACGAGTCACTTCGGCCTTGTGAGCGATTTCTTGAGCGAGTGCTGGACGAGATTGCGAACGACGAGTCGTGTTCAGATTTTGCAGAACCGCGTTTTCTGGGGTGGTGCGTTGTCCGGACGTGATATCGAGGCGGTGCAAAGGACGGTGAGCGGGCTGGTCAAGCTGCTCTTTCCCGATCGCGAAATGGGCGTTCCTGACGAGGCGCTGGATCGCATCGTGCGCACGGCACTCGAGATGCGGCGACGCGTGAAAGAGCAACAGAAGCGGATCTTTCCGAGCGAATTCCGCAATAGCGCATTCAGTTACACGCTCGGCGTTGACGGGGTCGAGCAGTTCGTCGCCACCCCGGAGTTGCACAGTGATTCGGCCATCGAGACCGATCCGCTCCCGCCGGGACAGGTGTGGGCACTGAGTCCCGGAGGAGTCGACACGTCGGCAGGACTCTTCCGTGTTGAGGTGACGACAAATACCGGAAGCGGAGTGAGAATTCTGAATACACCGGTGCCCCCTCAGTTTCGCGAGAGCGTGAAGGTTGCCGAACAGAACCTGTATACGCAGGCGAAGCGGCTGGTCGGGGATCGCGACCCGAAGACGCACGAGTTTTCGATCCAGATGCGCGCCATCGATAACGACAAGAGCGGAGCGGGCCTGGGTCTGCCGGTGTTGATCGCACTGTCCGGCGCGTTACTTGGCAAATGCGCGAAGGGCGGACTTGTGATCGTAGGACCGCTGAATCTTGGCGGCTCCACCGAGTTACTCCCGAACGCGGTGGAACTGGCTGAGATGGCGATCGACAAACAGGCGGGGACACTGCTGATGCCGATCAGCGCGCGTAAGCAACTTTTCGCGCTACCTGACGATGCAGCAACAAAGATCAATGTTGAGTTTTATAGCGACGCTACGGATGCACTACTGAAGACGCTGGCGGAATGATCTCCCGCGTTCACACTGTCTTGTTCGGGCTTGAGGCGGATCTCGAGGAGAATCTCGCTGCTCATCGCGAGATCGGGGTTCTTCCTCAGCGATGACCGCAACCGCGCCTCCGGCGCGTTGCAAAGCGGCGGCTGGTGCCGCCGCAGTACAAAAGTGAGTAGGAAAACGGCCGCCGCGATCCTCTTTCCGAACTGTTAAGCAAGACTTAATGGTTACCTGTCGATCACTTCGGCATGCAGATACCGATTGCGTGACGCATGTTAGCGCGGCCCTTTCGGGCCGCGCCGAGCCCCCGCCCACCCAAAGCGGCGGCGAATGCCGCCGCACTCCAAAGCCCCCGCGTACATCCTTCCCCCATGACCGACCTTTCCTCCACAACCCCCGTTGCAGTAAGAGCCGCGCTGCGCTGGCGCTTGTGCGCGAGGCGGGCATCGAACTGCCGGTGCGGGAGTATCTTCGCGATCCTCTCTCCGTCGACGAGTTGCGACGGGTTGTGCGGTTGCTTGGGGTGCGGCCGATCGAGATCGTGCGGCGGGGGGAGGCGGTGTTCGCGGAGCTGGGGCTCGGCGATGGGACGGCGGACGAGGAGGTGTTGCGGACGATGGCGGAGCATCCGATTCTCATTGAGCGGCCGATTGTCGTTCGGGGCGGGTGGGCGGTGGTGGGGCGGCCGCCGGCTGCGTCGGCCCCGTTCAGCTGCGCGCCGAAGGCGCTTCAGGGCCGCGCCAGCAGCCCCGCGATCTCGAAGTGTACGCGCACGCAATCGCGCTAGCCGCCACGGGCGGCTGCGTGGATTGCTCCGCCTTGCGGCATGCTTGTCGCCACGTCACGACCTGCGGCTTCGAGCGGCGCAACGCGCCTGAGATCTCGTTTCTGCCGCGCAAGCTCCTAGTGCTGCGGCGTGATCGTCGTGATCTGCTGCGTGCGATTGTTCGTCACGCTGATGAATGCCCAGAGACGTTTGTCAACGTGTGGACTATTCACGGACACGCGAAGGCTGGTGACGTTTGTGAGCGGGAGGCCGGCCAGCTCCGAGGTCAGGTCCACTTCGATGTAGCCGGGAGCGGGCGGATACTGTTGGTAGGCGCCGCCCGGGAAATCGACTCTCGCCAGCGCGAACGGTTCACTGAGGCTGCCGGTGCCGTCGTTGAAGTGCACCTCGACGTCGACGTCTCCGCCGGTCGGTCCGTCGAAGTCGTAGATGCGCAGCATCACGCGAGCGTCGCTGCCGTAGGGGATGTCGTTCAACAGAATCGGCTCGCCGGTGAACGCCTTTCGCTCGGAGAGCACCGGGATCTCCGTTCCCCAGCTTTCATTTTGGCGACTGACGTCGCGCACGCGCAGGTGAAACGCAAGCGCGCTGCTGCCGGAAACGTGCAGGAATGCCGGACCGGAGTGGGTCAGGTGCGGGCGAAAGGACGAGAGCGGTGCTCCCCAATCCGGAGGCGGAGGCTCGAACGGAGTTGGGGTCGTGGCCGGCGGCACCTGGTAGACCGCAACCGAAAACGGATGCGGGTTCCACCCGACCAGCTCCGTGACCCAGCGTGAGCCGAATGCTCCGGGGACTTCGCCCGCCGCGTAGAACGGCACGAGGAAGCGCTCGTATCCTCCGTTTCCGTAGGTGAACGCGTCGTTCACGGTGACCGTTTGCTGCGTGAACGGAATCTGGATGGATCCCAATGTGATGGAGCCGGCCTCTCGCGGATTGAACGTGACGTCGTAAGTCCCGCCGGCATTCGGAGGCGTCTTGATCTTGATCGACGTGCCGTCCGTTGCTGCTTCGACCACTTCGGCTTTTTTCCCTCCGATGCTGACGGACGGCTTGCCGCTGCAGAGAGGCACGGGACAGGGAAGTGCGGAGCCGATGAGGTTTTTCCCTCGCAGCGTCACGACCGTTCCGCCTGTGACCGCGCCGCTGGTTGGTTCGATGCTTTCGATCGTCGGAATCGCCGCCGAAAGAGTGACGCTCGTCAAGAGGACCAGGGTCGCCACGATGACTCGCAATTTCATCGCATCCTCCTCGCCTGTCCGGGTTGACAGCTATCGTAAGGTTGCTGCGCGGTTCGTACAAGCGACCGGCGACGCATTTCATCACCATGTTTTCCTCGCGTCATCACTTCGTTGACACGCTGCCGGGCGGATTCACGATCCGCCGCGCGGTGTCCGCCGACGCGGCCACGGTCGCGGAGCTCGCCGAGCGCACGTTTGCCGAATGGTTCGGCGCGCAGAATTCGCCGGACGACATCGCCGCGCACGCGGCGCGCTCGTACAGCGAAGCGATTCAGCGGCGCGAGATCGAAGACCCCGACGGAGTCACGTTGCTCGTCGAGTCGGACAACACTCCGATTGCTTTCGTGCAAATCCGGCGCGGTCCCGCGCCGGCGTGCGTCGACAGCGAATTGCCGGTCGAGATCGCGCGCTTCTATGTCGATCGTCCGTATCACGGACGCGGGATCGCGCAGGCGTTGATGAGCGAAGCGATCGACGCCGCGCGCGCGTTAGGCGGCGCGACGCTGTGGCTGGGGGTGTGGGAGCGCAATCCGCGCGCGATCGCGTTCTATACAAAGTGCGGATTCGTGGACCGCGGCTCGCACCCGTACGTCGTCGGCAGTGACGTGCAGAATGATCGCGTGATGGTGATGACGTTATGAAACCGCTCGTTTCCGAGCCCGAGCCCGAGCCCGAGCCCGCTTCCGCGCCCGGGGTGGGGGTTCGCGAAGCGATGCTGCCGCGATGACGCGCTTCGCGCGCCCACCCCGGGCGCGGAAGCGGGCTCGGGCTCGGGCGCGGGAATGCCCCTGCATCGATTTCTGCGATCCTACGTATAAGGGTGCAGGATGACGGCAATCGTGGCTGAGACCGCTGACGCTGCAGCATCGTCGTCGATGCTGCCGAAGGCGCAGAGCGGCGACCACGATGCCTTCGCGAAACTGGTCGAGCAGCACGAAGCCATGGTCTACAGCCTCGCGTATCACTTCTTCAACGACCGCGGACGCGCCGAAGAGATCGCGCAGGATGTCTTCCTGCAGCTCTATCGCAACCTCGGCACGATCGAGTCGGACGCGCATCTGCTGTTCTGGCTGCGCCAGGTCACGACGCGCCGCTGCATCGACGTCACGCGCCGCACGCGGCTCAAAGCCGTGAGTCTCGAGGACGCGGGCGAGTTGCGCGCCGCCGAGAAGCGCAGCGATGCGCTCTTCGATCGCAAGATGCGCGCGCTCCTCGACGAGCTGCCGGACATCCAGCGCGTCGTCGTCACGCTCCGCTATCAGGAGGATCTCGATCCCTCCGACATCTGCCAGATCATCAAGCTACCCGTCAACACGGTGAAGAGTCATCTGCACCGCGCACTGCAGTCGCTGCGTAGAAGACTTGGAGAACAGCAACCATGAACCTCGACAACGATCTGAGACGCGCACTGCGCCGCGAGCCGCCGCCGGCCGGCTTCGCGGGGCGTGTGATGCAGCGCATCGGTGGAGCGGCGGGCTCTCAGCCCGCCGAAACCCGACGGCGGACCAAGAGTCCGCCGCTCCAGTGGTGGCGCGCGGCGGCGGCCACGGTGATGCTCGCCGCGGTGCTGGGCGGCTATCGCATTCACGAAATCCGCAAAGGCGAGCAGGCGAAGGAACAGCTCCTTCGCGCGATGAGCATCGCCAGCGAAAAGGCCGCGTACGCGCAGCAGCAGGTGCGTCAGATCGGATCGCACTGAAAACAAGGAGACACGAAGGACATGCGTAAATTCATTCTCACTCTCGCTCTCACGCTCCTCGCGATTCCCGCGATGGCACAGCAGATCAATCTCGATTTCCCCGGACTCGCGGAGAAGGCCGACGAAGTCGTCGACGTGACACTCGACGCGTCGCTCTTGAAGCTCGGCGCGCGATTCCTCTCCGACAACGATCCCGACCAGCGCGCCGTGCGCGACATCGTGCGCAAGCTCGAAGGCATCTACGTCCGCAGCTACGAGTTCCCGGAGTCGGGGATGTACGACCGCACTCTCTTCGATCGCGTGAAGTCGCAGCTCGGGCCGACGTGGAAGCCGCTCGTCACCGTCCGCAGCAAGACCAAGGACAACGTGAACATCTATGCCGACATGCGCGGCGACAACATCGTGGGACTCGTCATCATCTCCGCCGAGCCGCGCGAGTTCACCGTCGTCAACATCGTCGGATCGATCGACATCGACCGCCTCGCCGATCTCTCCGGACAGTTCGGCATCCCGAAATTCTCGAAGGGGAAAGACCGTGATTAAGCGACTCCTCTGCGCCGCACTCTTCCTCGCGACCGCACTCCCGACGTACGCCGGATTCGGCGAAGTCGCGCGGGCGATCGATCGCCACCACGGAATGCATCGCCGCTGGCTGCCGGGACTCGGCATCGCGCGGTTTCTCGTGTGGGTCGTGCGTCCGAAAGGCGTGCACGACTTCCAGCTCGTCACGTACGAAGGGCGCGGCGACGTCGATCCGCAGGAGATGCGCGCGCTCATGCAATCGAACGCCGGGGAGGGCTACACGCCGCTCGTGCGCGTGTGGTCGCGCAAGTCGGGCGAGTGGAGCTTTGTCTACGCGCGCTCGCAGCCGAACAGCGCGCGGATGGAGCTGATGATCCTCACGCATGACGACGACGACACGGTGCTCGTCCGCGTCGACGTCGATGCGGCGATCATCGCGCGCGAGCTCGGCGATCCGCGCGGTGTTTCGCGATACGCAAGGCAATAGTTGCGCAACTTCGCAAGTCCGTAGAGGACGGCCGTGCGTCGATGACCCGGTGTAGAATTCTCGTCCTCCAAAATGGCCCGCTACGAAGAACGCGACGAGTCGTACGATCTCCTCAATCAATATCTGCAGGAAATCGCGAAAATCCCCCGTCTCACGCCCGAGCGTGAGAAGGAATTGGGCCGCCGCGTCCAGCAGAACGACAAGTCCGCGCTCGAAGAACTGGTCAAGGCGAATCTACGGTTTGTGGTGTCGTACGCGAAGCGCTATCGCAACGCGCACGTGCTCTTTCTCGATCTGATCAACGAAGGCAACATCGGACTGATCCACGCCGCGAAAAAGTACGACCCCGACAAGAACGTCAAGTTCATCACCTACGCGGTGTGGTGGATCCGCCAGGCGATTCTGCACGCGCTGTCCGAACAGGCCGGCGCGTTCCGCCTCCCGCCGAAGCGCGCGAACCTGATGTATCGCCTCGAAAAGGCGATCGCGACGGCGATGACCGAGGGGAATCACATCCCGACGCCGGACGAGCTGGCGCAGAGCCTCGGCGTCACGGTCAAAGAGATCCAGACGCTGCTGCGGGCGAACACCGACAACTACTCGCTCAACGCCGAGCTCGACGAAGGCTCACACACCGAGCTCGGCGACGTAATCGAGCAGACCACGATTCCGTCCGCGGAAGTCGAGATGCAGGACCAGTCGCGCCGCGAAGAACTGCTCGCGCACATGTCCGAGCTCTCACCGAAAGAGCGGCTCGTGCTCTCCCTGCGCCACGGCGTCAGCGACAACGTGCCGAAGAGCATCCGCGAGCTCGCGGACTTCCTCAACCGCACCGTCGAGAACGTGACCGGCGTGTTGGAGAGCGCGAAGCGGAAGGTCTGCGCGCAGCTCGACATCAACGAAAGCGAGCTCGCGGTCCTCGTGCTCTACACGAACCCGAACCCGAAGGCGTGGCCGCACTACTGGTACGAGCTCGACGATCGCAAAGACAGCGTGACCCCCGACATCGCGAAGGACCGCATGCCGTTCCTCCAGAACCTGCGCCAGCAGGGAAGCGTGCAGCTGGCCATCGACTCGCTCACGCTCGAAGAAAAAACGATCGTGAAACTGCGCTACGGCATCCTCCAGGACGACGAGCTGACTTTGCGCGACATCGGCGAGATCCTCGGCCTCTCGCGAGAGCGCGTGCGGCAGATCGAGAGCCGCGCGGAGGCGAAGTGCCGGCGCAGCGTGCGTAGGGAGCGGTGAGCGAACCCGTCAGTGGTCAGTCCCCGATAAGGCCGTCTTTTCGCAGTTCCGCGTCGAATGACGCCAACGACTTCGAGGGCTCGCCTTCTCGTTCGCGAGCGACGAGGACATCCTGAAAGTCTTCCCACACGTCTGCCCACTGCTCGAGATCGAGCAGCACGGCCACGCGGTTCCCTTCCTCGTCCGTAACGTATCGAACTCCGCGCATCGGTTCATTGTAGCCTCACGCTACACTAACGCTCGATGTCCGAGCCGCAGTCTCCTCCCATGGGCCGCCTCGACGCGTTTGACGTCGGCGCGAAGAAGCTCACGATCCAAACCGAGTTTTTTGCCCGTCCCGCGTGGCGCATCGAGACGAAGATCTACCTCGGCGGCGAACTGAAGAAGCTGTACACCGAGGATCTCGAGGGGAGTGCCGAAGACGAGCTGCAGAAGCGCGTAAACGACTTTCACCAGGCGAAGATCGACGAGCTCACGGAAAGTCTGCGCGCGCGGAAGTCGCAATGAGCCGGAGCCTGCCCCGAGCAGAGCGAGGGGTGCAAGTCCGCGCGCTGAAAAAATCGTTCGGCTCGCACGCGGTGCTGCAGGGCATCGACCTCGACGTCGCGCCGGGCGAAGTGGTCGGTCTCATCGGACCGAACGGCGCGGGGAAGACGACGTTGATGTCGTGTCTCCTGGCGTTCCTTCATCCGAACGCGGGCGAGATCACGATCGACGGCTTGCCGAATGACGATCTGCGCGTGCGGCGGCGCACCGGATTCGTGCCGGAGCGGATGAACTTCGATCGCCGCGCCACCGGCTACTCGTTCCTTCGCTACATGGCCGGACTCGCGCGCGTGGGCAATCGCGAAACAAAAGTGCGTGCGATGCTCGAGCGGCTCGGCATCGCCGGCGCCGCGGATCGCCGCTTGTCGCAATATTCGCGCGGCATGCTGCAGCGCATCGGCATGTGCCAGGCGTTGATCCACGATCCGGACTTTCTTTTTCTCGACGAGCCGACGTCGGGACTCGATCCCAACGGCGTGCTGTTGGTGCGCGATCTCATCGCCGAACAGAAGCAGCGCGGCGCGGCGGTGCTCCTCAACTCGCATCAGCTCGCGGAAGTGGGGAAGGTGTGCGACCGCGTCTTCTTCCTCAATCGCGGCGTGATCGGACGCGAAGAGACGCTGCGCCACGCCGATCGCATCGTCATCGCGATCACGATGCTGCCGGGGTTCGACGCGAACGCGATCGCGCGCATCGCCGGAAACGCGCCGAAGGAGAACGTCGTCATCGCGACGGTCGAGACGGAAGCGGACATCGCGCAGATGGTGCGCGAGGTGATCGCGACGGGCGCGGGCGTGATCGACGTCCGCAAGCACACGGCCGACCTCGAGGGCATTTTCCGAGGTGTGGCGTGAGAAATAGATGGCGGATGGCGGATGGCGGATGGCGGACCGCGGGTTGGCTTGCCGTCTGCCATCTGGCATCTGCCATCCAATCACGAGGTGTGGCGTGAACGGGGTGGTGGTGGCGGAGACCGTGCGGCGGTGCGTGACAAGCATCGCGTACTGGGCCTTCGTCGCGCTCCTCGCGATCATTTCGCTTGGCCTCGCGCGCTTCGACCGGCCGGGCACGGCGTGGCCATCGCTCGTGTCGCTGCTCGCGTACATCATCGGCTGCACGGCGATCGGTCCCGAGTTCTCGTCGGGCACGCTGCAGCTGATTCTGACGAAGCCGGTGAACCGCTCGGTCTATCTTGTGTCGCGCGTCGCGGGAGTGGTGAGCGCGATCTGGATCGCCGCGCTGATCGCGTTCTCGTTCGAGTTGCTCGGCCGCGTGTTGTGGGTCGGCGCGGTGCGTCTCGACATCATCGGCGCGATCCTCATCAACACGTTCGTCGACACGCTGCTGATCTGCGCGCTGCTGGTCTTTTTCGCCAGCTTCACGCGCGCGTACTTCAACATCGTGATCTACATGGTGCTGATGATCGGCCTCGGCGTCGCGCAGGGGATGGTCTCGATGTTCCGCTCGATGAGCGGCACGCTCGGCGCGTGGCTGGCGACACACGACATCGTCGACCGCATCCTTGCGTCGATCAACAGCAATCTCTTTCCCGACGCACCGCCGCGACTCGACTGGCACTGGCTGCTGATGATTGCGTCGAATGCGGCGATCGCGATTGTCGCGGCGTGTTTTATCTTCCGAAGACGCGAGGTTCCGTATGGGGCGGACTAGTCATGTGGTGACCGCTGCCCTCAGCGGTCACAGCGCCGCCGATGGCGGCGCCAGCGGCGCCTTGCACCGCCGCGACCGCTGGGGGCAGCGGTCACCACAATGTGCGAGGGATTCAGCATGAGCGTTCACAATCAACGCACGGTTCCGATCCTCTACATCGCGATCGCCGCGCTGCTGCTCCTCGCGCGCATTCTCACGAGCCTCTGATGCGACTCGAACATCTCAGCGAAACGGAAGAGGATCACTGGCGCGGCGAGTTCGCGCAGGAGAACTGGATCTTCGGCGCGCTCACGCTCAGCGTAACGCTGCCGGAGTTCGCCGGCGGCATGCCGGCGCTGCGCGAGATGCACTTCGGCTACTACCTGCAGCCGCTGCATCTCAACGTCGACGACCGCGAAGACCTGCCGCGCAAGCTCGTGTACGTCCTCGCGCGGCGCAAGCCGCCGCTCGATTTCCTCGAGCTCTCCGGCGCGGGCATGCGCATCCCGCACTGCTTCCCGACCGGTTTCACGCTCGGGTCGGTGCTGCGCATCACGCTGCAGGAGTTGAAGCGGCTGCCGCTGCGGGAGCCATGATCTCGCTCTCGAAGATGCCGCCGATTTTCGCGTCTTCGCCGGCGTGGAAGACGAGGCAGAACCACGTTTCGGCGGCCGAGGCGGCCGCCGCTCCACTCGTGAGGAAGATCGCGATCTTCTGGTCGCCGGTCGCATAGCCTGCGAGGCGCGCGTCTCGAAATTTCGAGAGCCACTCCGCCTCGGTCGCAACGAACTTCGCCTCCGGGCGCGACTCGAGAAATGCAGACGTGCGATTCGCGACGCGAAACGCGCGCATCGAAGCGGCATCGCCGTGCACCGCATCGACGAATGCGCGTGCACGCGAGGCGAGGGGAGTGGCCGGAAGCTCATTCGTCCACACCGCTTTGCTCCAGCCGTTGTTCGAGGTCGGCGCATCGCGCATCGTCTTCTCGATCCAATCGCGATGCGACGAAACGCGCGCGTAAATCTCGTGCGAGTCGTAGCGACAGCTCTTGCCGCGCTCGCTCGCGTTCGCGGAGCTGACGCCGATGGTCCAGGACTTTCCGTCATGCTCGATGATCGCCGGCCCGCCGCTGTCGCCCGGACCGCTGATGCCTTCGAGCTTCGTCGCGCGCGGCGGCGCGTCGAACGTGAAGCCGATGACGTTCTCGTCGACGCGATCGACGACGTTTGTCGCGCCGCGCAGCACGCCGTCCTCGGTCGACGGGCCGCTGTTACCATCTCCGGTCGCACCGCGTCCGACGAACGTGACGGTCATTCCCATTTCGTTCTTGCCGCTGTACGGCGCAACCGGCGTGATTCCTTCGACTGCGTCTTCGAGCCGCACGAGCGCGAAGTCGTGTCCGCTCCGCTCGTCGGCGAGCCAGTCGGGATCGATGACGACCGCCGCGACGCGATACCGCTTCCCTCTCAACTGCACGAACGCGCCCGCCGGCGCAAGCTCCGCGCCGACATGCGCGGCGGTGAGAACCCATCGCGGCGCGATGAGCACGCCTTCGGCGAGCTTCTGCATTTGCGCGACCGCCGAGTAATGCGCGGCGAGCCGAATGTAGTCGCCGTCGGCGCGGTCGTGACGGCGGAGGATGCCAAGGACAACGAGAGCGATGACGATTCTCATGATGGTTCCTTACATGTGTAGGGGAGTGGAGCGGCGGCCGCTCTCGGCCGCCGACCGCTCGCGAAAGTCCGGCGGCCGAGGGCGGCCGCCGCTCCGCTTCAATTAGTAGTTGAGGATGGCGTCGAGAACTTTCTCGTTCGCGCCGGCGTCGCGCAGAATCCGGCGCAGCCAGGTCTCGCGCGTGACGCCGCTCCACGATCCGATCCAGCGCGCGCCGCGCGGATCGAACACGAAGGAACGTTTGCCGGCGGACGACGTCTCGATGACTTGCACGATCGTATTGGTGTTCACGTCGAGCGCGCCGGTGGCGTTGTCGTAGTCCAGTTGGATGTGCGCTTTCACTTCTTTGCCGTCGTCGTCGGTACGCGAATAGTTCGCCGCCCACGTCGAGTTCTTATGGGCCGTCTCGCCGTCGTACGCCTCCTCGGCGAGAAAGCCGGAGATCATCGCGCGCCGCGCGTCGTCGCACCACGGCTTCTCGTCGCCGTTCACGACGTATCGGTACTTCGGGTCGAGGCTCGGACCGGGAACGACTTCGATGTGGCGCGTGACGCGGTCCGCTTCCTGGTCGACGCGCACGAATCCGCCGGAGTTGTTGAAGCGCACCCATGAACCGTCGAGCGCCACCTGTGCTTCGTGCGCGACGAACTTCACGTGCGTCGTGCCGTCCGGTCCTTCGAACGTCTGGCGAAGACTCGCATCGGTGAAGTCGTTCGCCTGTCCCGGCGTTCGCGTCGTCGCAGCGGCGGCGGTGACGATGCCGAACGCGGGCGCGAAGAGCGCCATTGCGCCGAGGACGAGGAGGGCGAGAGCGAAGCGGACGCTGACGGGGAGCGGCGCGGACGGATGCGCCCGCAGCACGCGCTGCACGCGCGCGATGAGATTCGAGCCGCCCTCCGCCATCGCGGCGACGGCGGGCGGCGCGGGTGCGATGTTGGACGCGAGCTCGGCGAGCGTCTCCGCGAGCGCGCGCTGATTGCCGGTCTGCAGCACTGCCGCGTCGTCGCAGAGAAACTCCGCGGTTTCTTTCAGCTTCGCGGCCGTGAGCCAGTTCAATGGCTGGAAGAACAGCAGCGCTTTCACAGCCTCCGCGAGCGTGAGCCAGAGCGGATCGCGCCGCAGCAGATGTCCGAGCTCGTGCGCGAGGATCGTCTCCTGCTGCTCCGCGCTCAAACGCGCGAATGTGTCGGACGGAATCACGATCTCCCATCCGAGCATCGCCACCGGCGACGCGACGGACTCCGATGTGCTGAGACGAATCGGCTTCGTGCAACGCGCGCGCGCGGCGAGTGCATCGAGCAGCTCGCGCGCGGGGCCGAGAAGCAGTTCCGTTCGATCGCCAACGGCTGCGAGAAATCGGCGGCGGCCGACGAAGATGCGCGCGAGCAGGAGCAACGCGATGAGCGCGTACGCGATGGCAGCGAGCGATGTGCGATCGACGCGTGACGGTTGTGTTGCGACGACCGGTGTTGCGACGACGGTCGATTCGGGAGCAGGCATCGTCACCTGCATCCGCTGCGGTACACGCGCGGGAAGAATGCGCTCGACCGGCGCGAGCACCTGCAGCGTCGCCGTCACGATTCCGCCGATGAGTGCGACCTTCCACAACGTGTCGCGAACGGAAGCGGAGCGAATGAAGCGCGCGACGATCGCGACGACCGCGATCAGCAGCGTGCTGTGCATCAGATACGTGACACCCCATATCGTGACTGCGCTCATTTGCGCTCCTTCTTTCCCCGCTTTTCCCAATCGCTGATCAGCGACCGCACGCGCTCGACGTCGCCGGGCGCGATGTCCTTCGCCTCGAGCGCGTGACTCACCAGCGCCGGCAAACTTCCGCCGAACAGATGGTCGAGCACGTTGCGCATCTTCGCGCGCCCCACTTCGTAGCGTGTAACCGTCGGCTCGTAGATGAACTCGCGTCCGTCGGCGTAATGCGCGAGGAATCCCTGCTTCTCCAGCCGCGTCATCATCGTGCCGATCGTCTTCTTCGCCAGGCCGGTCTTGTCGAGGAGCGCGTCGTGCACGTCCGTGACGCTCGCCGTCCCGCGGCTCCAGACCTCCTGCATGATGGCGATCTGCAGGTCGGTGAGCTCGTGAAGGTCTTTCCTGTTCATGCTTACAGCTGTAAGAATAAGCCCGCGCGCGGTCGTTGGCAAGTGTCGTTCATGTCACAGCACTACAATGTCTCGCCCGATGACTCCCGTCCGCCGCCTTCTCCACTATTTCGCAAAATACCGGCGAACGCTTCTCCTCGGCTTCGCCTGTGTGCTCGGCTCCGCGGCGTTCTCGCTCCTCAAGCCGCTGATCATCGGCAGCGCGGTCAACGCCATCGGCGGCACGTTCACGCGCGGGATGCTGGTGCGCTACGGCCTCATGCTCATCGGCGCGGCGGCGATGCAGGGCGTGTTTCTCTACCTGCATCGGCAGATCATCATCGGCGCGTCGCGCAACATCGAATACGACATGCGCAACGACTTCTACGCGCACCTGCAGCGCCTGCCGCTGCGCTACTACCAGGAGCAGCGCACCGGCGACCTCATGTCGCGCGCGACGAACGATCTCTCCTCGGTGCGCATGCTGATCGGTCCCGCGGTGATGCATTCCGTGTCGTCGCTGCTGGTCGTCACGGGATCGTTCGTGATGATGCTGCGCATCGAGCCGATGATGGCGATGATCGCGCTGCTGGCCGTGCCGGTCGTCGCCGGACTGGTGAAGTATTTCGGCCAGCGCATTCACGTCCGCTTCAAATCGGTGCAGGACTACTTCGGCGACATCTCCGCGCGCGTGCAGGAAAATCTCGCCGGCGTGCGCGTCGTGCGCGCGTTCACGCGGGAGGCGAGCGAGATCGAGACGTTCAAGCGGATGAACCACGAGTACGTGGAGCGCAACCGCTCGCTGATTCGATTGACGGCGACGTTCTATCCGGCGCTGCACGCATTCATCGGCGTGATGTTCGTGCTCGTCTTCTTCATCGGCGGGCGCCGCATTCTCGCCGGCACGATGACGCTCGGCGACTTCGTCGCCTTTCAGTTCTATCTCGCGCAGATGATCTGGCCGCTGATCGCGCTCGGATGGGTCATGAATCTCTTCCAGCGCGGCATGGCCTCGATGCGGCGACTGCACGAAGTGTGGTCGGTCGAGCCGGGCGTTGACGTATCTGGAGTGGTGCGCGCCTCCGGCGCGCCTGAGGGCGGCGGCGCGCCAGAGGCGCGCACCACTCCGCGCGGCGATCTCGAGATTCGCGATCTCACGTTCGCGTACGCCGATCGCGCCGTGCTGCGCGACATCAATCTCTCATTGCGCCACGGCGAGACCGTCGGCATCGTCGGACGCACCGGCAGCGGCAAGTCGACGCTGCTCTCGCTCCTCACGCGCACGTTCGAGCCGCCGCCGGGAACGATCTTCATCGACGGCATCCCGATCGAGACCATCCCGCAGCATCAGCTGCGCGACTGGATCGGCATGGTGCCGCAGGAGACGTTTCTCTTCTCCGAGTCGATCGCCGAGAACATCCGCTTCGGCCGCGCGAACGCGAGCGCCGCAGAAGTCGCGGAGGCCGCGGAAGAAGCGGGACTCACCGGCGACGTCGCAACCTTCGCGCAGGGACTCGACACCGTCATCGGCGAGCGCGGCATCACGCTGTCGGGCGGACAGAAACAACGCACCGCGATCGCGCGCGCACTCGTGCGCGAGCCGCTGATCCTGATCCTCGACGACTCGCTGAGCGCGGTCGACACGCAGACCGAAGAGAAGATCCTGCGCGCGTTGCGCGAGATTCGAAAGGGGCGGACGGCGCTCATCGTCTCGCATCGCGTGTCGTCGGTGAAAGACGCCGACCACATCGTCGTCATCGACGACGGCAGCATCGTCGAGCGCGGCACGCACGAAGCGCTCGTCGCGAAAGGCGGCTACTACGCCGACTTGTACAGGCGGCAGACGATCGAGGCGGAGCTGGAGGAGATTGCATGATTTGCGGTTCCTCCAGTTTATCCCGCGCGGAGACGCGGGATCTCGGGTTAAACCGCGACAGATCGCTCCGACGCACGATCATCGTTCGTGCACCGGAGATCCCGCGTCTGCGCGCGGGATAAACTGAAAGAACGAGATGGCCGACATCGAGAAACACGAAGACGAAGGCGCGAAAGCGTTCGATCCGCGGCTTGCGCGCCGTCTCTTCGCGTATCTGAAGCCGTATCGTTTCCGCGCGGCGCTTTCGGTGTTTCTCGTCATCGTCTCGTCGCTCTTCGAGATCGCGGGGCCGGCGATCACGGCGATCGCGATCGATCTCTACGTGAAGCCGCTGCAGGGCGCGAATCCGATGGGTGTGAGCAGGCGCGCCGGCGACTGGCTCGCGTCGCACGGATGGGCGCTCGATCCGATCAGCGGCATCAATCTCACCGCGATCGTCTATCTGTTCACGCTCGTCGGCGGCTTCGCGATTCTCTATTCGCAGATGGTGCTGATGAACCTGATGGGCCAGTACATCATGTACGACCTGCGGCGGCAGATCTTCACGCACCTGCAGCGGCTCGACATCCAATTCTTCGACCGCAATCCGGTCGGACGGCTGATGACGCGCGTGACGACCGACGTCGACGCGCTCAACGATCTCTTCACCGCCGGCTTCGTCGCGATCTTCGGCGACATCTTCGTCCTCCTCGGCATCGTCGGCGTGCTGTTCTGGATGAACTGGCGCCTCGCGCTCGTGCTCTTTTCGATCACGCCGTTCATCGTGCTCGTGTCGATCTGGTTCCGCCGCGGGGCGCGCGTCACGTACCGCAAAGTGCGCGCGCGCATCGCCGCGATCAACGCGTTCCTGCAGGAGCACATCTCCGGCATGTCGACCGTGCAGCTCTTCAATCGCGAGGAGAAAGAAGCGGAGAAGTTCGACGCGCTCAATCGCAAACATCGCGACGCGAACATCGAGTCGATTTTCTATTACGCCGTGTTCTATCCGGTCATCGAGTTGATCGAGACGATCGGCGTTGCGCTGATCGTCTGGTACGGCGGCGGCAAAGTGATCCAGGGAACGCTCTCCGTCGGTGCGCTCGTCGCGTTCTTCCAATACTCGCAGCGCTTCTATCAGCCGATCTCCGATCTGTCCGAGAAGTACAACATCCTGCAGGCGGCGATGGCGGCGAGCGAGCGCATTTTCAGATTGCTCGATACGCCGGTGCACATCACGTCGACGGGAACGTTGAAGGCCGAGCACCTCGAGTCGATCGAGTTCCGCGACGTTTGGTTCGCCTATAACGACAGTGGAGCGGCGGCCGCCTCGGCCGCCGAAGCGACAGCGCCGGACTGGGTCTTGAAGAACGTATCCTTCCGCGTCAATCGCGGCGAGCGCATCGCACTCGTCGGCCACACCGGCGCGGGAAAGACGACCGTCACGTCGCTGCTGCTCCGCTTCTACGAGCCGCAGCGCGGCGAGATCCTGATCAACGGCATCGACTTCCGCGAATACGACCTCGAGTCGCTGCGGCGATCGTTCGCGATCGTGCAGCAGGACTTCTTCCTCTTCACCGGCAACGTCGCCGACAACATCTCGCTCGCCGATCCCGCGATCTCGCCGGAGATGATCCGCACCGCGGCGCTGCGCGTGCAGGCCGATCGCTTCATCTCGCGATTGCCCGATGGTTACGCGTCGCAGGTGCGCGAGCGCGGAGCGGGATTGTCGGTCGGCGAGAAACAGCTGCTTTCGTTTGCCCGCGCGCTGGCGTTCAATCCGCCGGTGCTCATCCTCGACGAGGCAACATCCTCGATCGATACCGAAACAGAATTGCTGATCCAGGAGGCGATCCAGACGCTCCTCGAAGGGCGGACGTCGCTCGTCATCGCCCATCGTTTGTCGACGATTCGCTCCGCCGATTCGATCCTCGTGTTCCACCACGGGGAGATTCGCGAGCGCGGCACGCACGACCAGTTGATGGAGCACGGCGGCCTGTATCGCCGGCTCTACGAGATCCAATATCGCGAAGCGGTGGCCGTGTGACGACCCTCACGTCGTTTGACACCCGCCCGAAACGGGCCTACCTTTAGCATTTGTCCAATTGTGAAGGGAGGGGAGGCGAATGACCGTGAGGTTCTTCCCCGGAAGTTTGAAACACAAGACCAGCCTGGTGGCCGGCTTTCTCCGGCAGTTCCGCGTCGAGCACGAGCTCGTGCGCTCCGAGGAGTACAAGGCGTATACGCATCACCTCGGAGAAGATCCGGCTGTGGAAGTCGACGGCCGGATGTTTGTCGATCCGAACGTGGATGCGCTCAAGAAAATCTTGAACGTCGACTAAGCAGTCTTGAAAAGCGACTCGAGCTCGCGCTCCACCGTCTGGCGGATGCGCGACTCGAACGGCTTCGCCAGCAGCGGGAGCTTCACGTCGATCACCACGGCTGCATCCGTGACCTCCAGCGTCCCCCCGACCGACATTCCGCGGGCCTTTCCTTTGAAGTACAGCGTGTCGCCGCGCCAGTCGTGCTCGACGTCGTCGGCCTTGTCGCCGAACTGGCCGAGGAGCTGCTGCGCCTTTCGATCGACGACCTGGTGAGCCTTCGTCTTCGTCGTGTTGTGCGGTACCGCGATTCGCATGCGCGCGTATTGTGCGTGACGCGTGCCTACGGTGTCACGGCGCTCGACTGCACGGCGATCGTCGCGCGCGGCGTGAAGTGCCACGGACTCGTCGCGACGTCGAACGAGCAGCGCTCGCCCGGCTGCAGGACACGCTTGCAACTCGCGTCGCCGATCAATTTGTAACCCGAGGCCTTGCGGCCGGGGCGATCGGCGTTCATCAAGTTGATGGCCTCGACGCGCAGCGCGCAGGGATGCGGATTCGAGAGCGTGATCGTGCGCCGGCCGGTGCCGATGAAGTGGACGTCGGGCGGATCGATCGCGGGCTGGTTGCTGGTGCAGAGCGGCGGGGGTGGTGGGGGAATGGGCGTGTAGCCGGAGAGACTGACGGTCTTTGTTCTGCCGTTCCCGATCACGGTCAGTTTACCGTTGCGGTGACCTTCGGTCGTCGGCGCGAACACGATGGCGGCAACACACGGCGCGCCGGCGCCGCAGTTGTCGGTGATCAGAAAGTCTTTCGCGTTCGCTTTAAGCAGCACGACGTGTTCCGCGTTTTTGATGGTGACGAGTTGGGCGGGGACGTTGCGCGCGTTGAAGTTGATTGCTGCCGGTGTAACGGTAAAAGGCTGTGGCTGCTGCGGCGGTTCACGATCGGGCGGGGGCACTACGGGAGTATCGGGACCCTGTGTCGTGGCGGTCGTATCGGTCGTACCTGTCGTACCTGTCGTACCTGTCGTATCTGTCCTATCTGTCGTAGTCGTCGCATCTGTCCTACCAACCCCAACCCCCGCCCCCGGAGACCGCGACCCCAGCACGGGCAGAATCGAGACCACGACCAATACGATCGCGATCTCGATCCAGCGCTGCCGCTTCCGCCGCTTCCGTTCCGCGGAGTCGTCGATCAGGATGGTGATCTCGGCCATGAGCTACACCGCTTCGCGCAGCCGCGCGTGGTTCTCGTTATCGATGACGATGCGGGCCGCCGGCACTTCTTTCCTCGCGGGCGCGGACTCCACCACGCCTTTGAATCGCGCCAGCAAGTCGCGCGTGCGGTCCATGCCCGCGATCAGCACGATCGACGTCAGCAGCACGTCGAGCTGCGGCGGCACGCTGTCCGCGTTGATGGTCCTGCCGACGCGCAGCGCGGTGAAGTTCACCGCGGCAAGACAGAGCACGACCGTCAGCGCGTTGAGAATCAACGTCTGACGCGTCTGCGCGCGAACTTTGTCGCGGAACAGGACGTGAGCGTTTTTCTGAAGCCGGCGCAGGCGCTCCCACGCCAGCGTCGACCGCGCGGCGGAGACGATGCAGTCCACCGCGAACATCACGAGAACGAGAAGACCAACCATTTTTCCGATGGCGTCCATGACTACCCCTCCGTCTGGATAGTGACGAACGCGGCGGAAACGTTTCAGCTCGTTACTTGCTCTGCTCCGCGAACACGATCATCTGCCACTCGATCTTCGGCTGCCCCTGCGCGTGCTCGTGATGGTCGGGGGCGGGTAGCGTGCGCCCTTTGCCCATCACGATCTCCTCGCCGCAGACGACGCAGCGGTAGATGCCGGGATTCGACGCGACCGTGCACGGAGCGTGGCGCGTATCGAACGCCGCGCTGCTCGACTGAATGACATTGTCGCGGTACTTGTACTGCGCCATTCATGTCCCTCCGAAGTCGACCTCCTCGTCCGGCGAAATCCGCCGGTTGAGTGTTCGAAGGAGTATTCGAGGTCCTGCGAATCCCGCTCGGAGAGGAGGTCCTCTCTTCAGACACTGAAGAGGGACGGGTGTGGCGTTTTTTTGCGGCGACGGATCGGTAAACGTATGTTTCCACCGACCACGTCTCCGGCGGCCCGCGCGTTGGGCCGCGCTCGAGCACCCACGGATCGGACAGCGGCTCGTCGGAGGTCAGGAGCACGAACGTCTCGACGCCGAACGGCGGCGCGACTTCGAATCGCGCGTCGAGCACGACGTCCTGCCGCGCGCCGAACCGGTTCTCAACCGAGCCGTCGTGCGGATACAGCAGCACGCTCTCGCCGCGGCCGTCGATCGCAAAGACGTAGACAAAACGTGACGACGACGGACTATGAAGCGTGAGCTCGTACTGCTCGCCCTCGATCAGCACGCCGTCGCGCGCGTGCTGCAGCTCGAGCCGCGCCTCGCCGCGTGGTCCGCGCAGATCGCGAAGCGGACGCGGTTCGAAGACCTCGAGCATTATCCCGGGCTGCGCGCTGCCGGCTTCGATGCACGCTTCGCTGCGATCGGCGCCGATCAATGCGGTTACACGCAGGAGCGCGTCATCGGCGCGCAGCTCACTGCCGATGGCCAACCCATGCACCCGCCCGCCCTGCACGACGACGGTTGTTGGAGTGGTGCGCGCCTCCGGCGCGCCTTTCGTTCCCCCGCCCGAAGGCGCGCCGGAGGCGCGCACCACTCGTTCCACGAACACGAACGTGCGTTCGCCGCTGCGCGCCGCGGCGTCGCCGAGAAAAGGTGCGAGACGCGCGCGCGCATCGCCGGACATCACCGGCTGCTGAAAGGGAGTCTCCGCGCGCATTCGCGCCTGTGCGCGCAAGAAAACCTCGCTCGCGCTCGCATTGGCGGATGCTTCGCGCATCGCGCGCACGAGCGCCGATGAAAATGCGCCGTGAATGTGTTTCTCTTCATCGCGCGTCTCCCACGCGCGATCGAAGTCCTGCGTCGCGCTGAGCACCAGCGCTCCTCGCTGTTCGGGCGTGCGATGCGCAATCCGAGGAGAGACGCCGCGCGCGCCGGAGCCGCTGAAACAGTTGTCGAGGACGATCGTCAGCCGCGCGCCGCGATCGACGATTGCGTTGAAGTGCGCGCGCAACTCCTTGTCGCGAATCTCGCGCCCGTCCGCCGCGACGATCGCTTCATCCATGCCGTCGCGCTCATCGGAGTGCGTGTTGGCGACACGTGTGCCGTGGCCGGAAAAGTAAAAGAGGACGACGTCGCGATCCAGGGAACCTCTACATGAGGCGTCATCCTGAGCCGGCGAAGCGCGGCGAAGGATCTCGGAATGCGACGCTTTCGCATTTTGAGATCCTTCGCCGTCTTCGCGGCTCAGGATGACGGGAATACGACTTGTGCACGAGTCGCCCAGAACCTCGAGAACCCGAAGAATCGCGTCGCCGGTTGCTTCGCCGTCGATCAGCGTCACGACGTCGCTCTCTTCGAATCCGTAGCGATCGATCAAAATCCTGCGCAACGCGTCGACGTCGTTGCGCGGTCCGTCGAGATTGCGCAGCGGCTTCGCTGCGCTGTAGTCGTTGATTCCGATGAGCAGCGCGCGCTTCGCGGCGTGCGCGTGCAACGCGAGCGCGCACAGTGCGAAGAGCGCCACGCGTTTCATCGGCAGGCGGCCAGCGCCTCGCCGGTCGTGACGTCGCCGTACGTCCACATCCGCCCCGAGCCGTCGCGATAGGCAACGCCGCGGAACGCGCGGTCGTGCGAATACTGCTGCACGCCGCCGCGATAGACGTCGTACGCGCCGCCGCCGTAGTGCAGCGCCTCGACCATCGAGTCTTCCATCACGATCTTCGTCTGCACGAAAAACACGCCGCAGTCCGTGCCGGCGGCGTGCGCCTGCACGTTCCAGCGTGCGAGGCGCGAGCGCGCGTAGCGGCTCGTGAATGCGTCCGCGGCGGCGACGTGCTCGTTGCTTTTCATGCGCGGTTGATTCGAGTCGCACGAAGACATCCAGGCCGCGATGGTCAGCGCCACTGCAAGGATGCGCGTCATCTCACGTACCTCCATCGAAAGTGGGCCGCCGCCGATTGCAGCGGCGGCCCGGGTGAAAAGCCTCACGGCTCGAGCGGTGGACAGAGCGCGATCTCCCACGGACTGCGATCGACGTTGAGACGAAGCGCGTTGAGAAGCGATGACCAGAGCGTCGATGCCGGATGAATCGACGACCACGTGACTTGCGAGTACGTCGTGCCGGGTGCCGCGCCGGGAATGGGCACGAGACGCGACGACGCCGAGGGCGGATTCGCCGCGAGGTCGTAGTAGCGCTCGAAGTGCCGGCCGACGCCGGGTGTCGCACTCGGCAACGCGGGGACGAGCGGCGGCAGATTGAGCACCGCGATCTCGACGTGATTGTCTTCGTCCGGTGTCAGCGTCATCGTGCGGCCGGGCGTGCCGCCGAAGTCGGCTTCGTCGAGCTTGATGCTGTCGCCCGAGACGACGATGTCGACGCCGATCCAGCTGGCGATCGCCTGCGAATACGTCGACGCGCTGCCCGATCCGTCGAGGCGCTTGAAGCGCACCGGCGTGACGTCGCTGCCGATGCGCGCGACTTCGTAGGTGAAGACGTTGCCGCTGGTGAGATGAATGCGCGCGGCGACGAGTCCCGTCGGAGGCGAGTTGCCCGTGACCGACGAGTCGAGACCGCAGGTCGGGCAGATCTCGCTCAGTTGGGCGAGCCAGCTGATGTCCTCGCGCTGACCCGACGTCGTCGGAATGATTCCGGAGCGGACGCCGCTCGTGAACGAGAGCGCGGGCAGCGCGGGATCGCTGCTGCTGCCTTTGACGACCGAGACGTCCGTACCGGACAGTTGCCACGCGCCGCCGCCGGCGACCGCCGCTTCGAGCGCGTCCTGCGCGGAGTCGATGGTCTTGTCGCTGAAGAGGTACGAGGCGATGGTCGCGTCGCGCGTCGGGCACGTACCGGTGCAGCTGCCGGCGCGCGTGATGATGATGGGTTGGTGGTGGGGAAGGCCGGTGCCGTCGGAGATTTGATGGCCGTGGCCGACATTGAGCAGCACGACGTCGAGTTGCGTGCCGTTGCTATTGGGGATGAATGCCATCATCCCGGTGAAAAGGATTCGTACGATGAACTCCAAGGTGTGTTCCTCCGTTGCTCTGTCGTTCTTGCGTCGACTCGAACGGTGACGATGCGTGACCGATCACCTGAAACGGAGCCCACGCCAGCAACGACTGCAGTCCGCGGTTTCCGCTTCGGAGCATTTCGAGCTGCGCGGCCCTCAAGGCTTCTGCAGCGTCGTCGCCCTGTCCGTAATGACGATGGAAAGACACGGAGAGCCGCTCCGCTGTGGCGTCTTCGACGTCCCACAACGTGCCCATGACGGCGGGAACACCGGCCGTGATGAGCGGCCGCACCAGCGGCGCCACACCTTCGGAACCAACGGGAAGCCCGCCCGCGCTGCTGCACGCAGAAAGCACGACCAGGCGTGTTCGATCGAGAGTCAGGTTCCTCAACAATTCCTCGGCGTCGATCGCGCCGGAGTCTCCTTTCGATGGCGCGAGCAGCAGCACCGAGTGCCACGGCTGCGACGGGTTGACGATCGCGTGTGCCGCGATGTGCACGATGGCTTTGTTTTTTGCGAGCGCGAGAAATTCCGGAACGGTCGCGGCGTCGCCGGTGCGCACGACTGCCAGCGCGCCGAATGCGCCGGCGATGCGCTCCACTTCCGACTTCGCGCGCGGCAGCCGTTTGAGTCCGCGCGCGAGATCGAGCTGGCTGTTGAAGTTCGGATCGCCGAACAGCAGCGCGGTCGGCGGCTCTGACGACGACAACTCTTCGTCGCGCAGCAACGAGAACACGTAGAGCGTCGCGCTCGGCGCGAGCTCGATCGGCATCTTCTCGATGAGGTGCTGTTTCGTGTCGAAATCGTAGAGGCCCGCGAACGGAAGGCCGTGCATGGCGCCGTCGGCGACGATCACGAGACGCCTCGGAACTCTGCCGTTTTGCAATTTGGCAATGTCACGAAGCGGCCGCCGCAGCAGTTCCGCGAACGGCGGCTGCAACGCGCGGCGGAAGGTCGGATCGTCGCGCTGCCTGCTCGCGCGCTGCAGTTCGTCGCTCCAGCGCTCGACGTCTTTTCGCCGCGCGCGCTGCGTGATGTGCGACGCCCCGTCGCGCGACACGATCCATGTCTCCGTGCGATCTTCCAGGACGGTGTATTGAAGAAGGAACGTCCCTTCGTCGAGGTATGGCTGGACCGCGCGGAGGCTCATCGGCTCGCCGTGCGGCACGAGCCGGCGGAACGACTCCGGCGCGACGCCGCGCTGCAGGATCAGATTGAGCGGCTCATACGCGCGCGAGCGCTCGGCGTAATCGAAGGCCGGCTCCCACTGCCCGCGGTCGACGAGCTGGCGGATCAATCGATCGTACGTCTCGCGGAAACGATTGAAGTATGCGCTCCAGTACGGCTCACCTTCGCCGGGGCGGCGACGGGCCAGCATCTGCGATTCCTCGCCGCGCAATTCACGCAACGCGTTTTGGAGGTCGCGCTGCGCGTCGCCGTCGCGTCCCGCCAGTTGCGCCGCCTCGGCGCGCTCCGCGTAGAGCGACGCGCGAAACGTGCGCGCCTCGTCCTGCGGAACGATGGCTAATGCCGCGCTGAATGCCGCGACGGCACGCATCGGATTGACGCGCAGCAGAGAGCGGCCATCGATTTCGTGAATCTGCGCCTGAATCGCGCTCAGGACGGTCGCGTCTTTCGGTTTCTCCGCCAGCCGTTTCGCTTCCGCAAGGTCGTCGCTCGCGTCTTTGTAGCGATCGAGCTGCAATTCGACGTCGGCGCGCGAGCGCCTTCGCGCGGCGACGTTGGTCTTGTAGTCTTCGACGCCTTCCGGAGGCTGCTCGCGAAACGCATCCTGCACCATGCGCAGCGCGAGGTTTTCATAGCGTAAAGCGATCGCGGGGAAGTGCAGTTCCGCCGCGGTTTTCGCCCCCTCGCCGAAAATCACATTGCGAATCCGTGGATGGACCGTGCGTGAGACGTAGCGCAGCGCCTGCAGTCCCTCGTGCCACGCCAGCTCGCTCTGTCCGAGCTCGCGATAGCTTCCGCAGCGGCTGCGATGAATGCTGGCGACTTTCTCCGTGTCGCCGAATCGCTCGAATACTTTGAATGCCGCGTCGTAATTCGTGATCGCATCCAGATGGCGGCTCTCGCGCATGAAGATGTAGGCGCGCAGTGCCTGGATCTTCGCGCCGAGGTATTCGTAATGACGTTTGTGCGCTTCCTCGGCCAATGGCTCGAGCAATTGCAAGGACGTCGCGGTCGCACCGGCGCGATAGGGGAGGTGCAGTACGCGATCCATTTCCGCGGCGAGGCGAAGCGGACTATCGCGCGGATGCGTCATCGCGCGCGCGGCATCCGGCGCATAAGGATCGCCGCCGAGGCGCCGCGACAATTCCTCGGCGAGAAGGTTCGCCGCGCCGGGATCCTTACTCTTCAGGACGTCCTGTTCGAAATAGTCCATCGCGGGACTTGGAAAAGGCGCAATGAGTTTGCGGACGGCCGTGCGGTCGCGGCGTTTCAATGCCGCGGCGACCTCGCCGCGGTTCCAATGAGGAATCGGCGCGCGGAGGCGATGCAAGTGATCGCGCGCCTCGTTGGCCCACCCCGATCGATCGTTCGATAGAAGCGCGTTCCACGAAGTCATCGCATCATTCGAGAATCCAAGGGACTCCTGAATGAGAGCGAGATTGAACAATGCAGTGGCATCGTCCGGCATCGCCGCCGTCGCGCGCTCCGCAGCTTCGAGCGCGCGCAGCAAATCGGAGTCCTGCTGTTCGCGTTGCGCGCGCACGTAATACGCGGCGGCGATGTCGGACAGCGCATGGGCATCGCTGTGCGCAAATACCCGCAGCGCCGCAATCGCGCTGTCGGTGCATTGCGGCCGCGACTCGAGAAGGCGCAGCGCGTCTTTGTGCGTATCGATCAGGTCGGGGCAGGGCTCGTCCGTCGACGGCGGTGTCGCCGGAACGGCTCGAAATGGCTGCCATTCCGCTTGCGTCAGCCGCGGTTCGATCGTTCGCCACACCTGCCTCGGTTCGGTGTCCTTACAAGCGGAAGTACCGCAGACCAGAATGAGAACGACGATCCCGAGCCTTTTCACGCACCGCATAAGATACGAGATCGGGCGATGAGAAACGGAAACGGCGGCGACCGGCACGAGCGCTTCAAGACCTTGTATCAAAAGTATTACTGGCGCGTCGTCCGCTTTTATGTGCGGGCCTTTCGATTCGCCGAAGAAGATGCGGAAGAGCTCGCGCAGGAAGCCTTTCTTCGATTTTACGAGGCCATGGATGAATATCGCGGCGATGCGGAGTGGGGGTTTTTCGAAAGCGTCGCCCGCAACGTCGCGTACAACAGGATTCGCTCGAGAAAGACGCAGAAGCGGAATGCCAAAACGGTCGACATCGACGATCCCGAGCTCACTGCGAACGAGCCTCCGGCGCCGGAACAACCCGATTATGCCGAACGGCAGGAGGCGGCGCTCCGGAGAAAGCGGCTTTATGACGCGATCTCCTCGCTTCCCAACGGCCAGCGCGAATGCGTGCTGCTCTGGCTGGATGATTTCAAGTACGACGAGATCGCGAGGGCGCTTCGCACGACGATGGATGCCGTGAAGTCGCGGCTTCGCGATGCGAAACGGCAGCTGCGCGCAAAACTGGGAGACGAGGCTGCGCTCCCGGAGGATGAAGGATGAACACGAAAGCGGATTGGCAGGCGGTGGGGCGACAGCTCAGAGAAGAGGATCGCCGCGGAGCGGGAGAGCCGCCGACGGCGGACGAAGTGCTCGCATATACGCGCGGCGAATTGCCGCCGGAAGAAGAAGCGTCCGTGCGCGAGCGGCTGCTCTGTCATCCCGATCTCGTCCGTACGCTGACCGAGCCCTTCCCTGCCGAAGGCGCGAAGCGCGGTGATCCTGACTATTTGACGGACGCAGAATACGAATTTCATTGGGCCGCGATGCAGAAGAAGATGCAGAAGCCCGTGCAGCCGGTGAGTCAGCCTGGACGCGTGCTGCACTTCTGGCGCTTCGCCGCGGCGGTCGCCGCCGCGATCTCCGTCGTCCTCGGCGCATCCCTGTGGCAGGCCAATCAGCGACTCGCCGAGCCGCGCGTCGTGGCGGAACAGCAGGTGCTCTTCCCTGACGGGCGGCGCGGCGGAGGTCTGGAAGCGGCCACGCTGTCGGCGCATGGCGAGTCCGTGCTTCTCGTCGTCCCATTGATCGGTCAGAACGAGTACCAGCAGTATCGACTCGAGCTCGTCGACGCCGCGTCGCGCAGCACGGTCTGGAAGAGCGAGCCGCTCGCGCTCCGCGACGACGAGACGTTCACGCTGCTCGTGTCGCGCCGCTTCTTCCGGCCGGGCACGTACGAAGTGGTCGTGTCAGGCATCACCGGCGCGACAGAAGAAAGGGTCGCGACGTACTCGCTGCGGGTACCGACGCCGCATCGTTGAGATCCTCTTGCGAGCAGATCGCCAGCGGCATGTCATCGGTGTCGCCTTCCATGCTGACCTGGATCGCGGCACCGATCGACGGATCGCGATACGCGCGAATCCACTGCCGCACTTCGCGCTCGACATAGCGTCGCAGCGTGTCCACCGTGACGACGCCGGCGGCGGCGGCTTTGCAGTGGAGTCCTTCGATCACGGCGCGCGTGAAGACGCCGTTTCCGTTTTTCGGATCGTCATACGCGTACCGGCCGGGCGCCGCGGCGTAGAACACGACTTGTCCTTCGATCTGCGTCATCCGGTCGATGAGCGGCGCCGCCGTTCGCGGATCGGGCCCGGGCGTGCGGACTTCGGATGCGATGCGCTCGCGGCACGCGTCGATGAAGAGCAGCGACCGCCGCGCCTCCGAAGTCGCAACGATGTCGAAGATGCGCGTGGTCGAAAGCGCGGTGTCGGGATATCGGAACAACGATGTCGAGCCGAGAATGTACGGCGTCCCTTCCCAAACGAAGCCGTGACTCGAGATCGAGAGAATGAACATCCCGTCCTGTCCCGCGGCCGCGGCTTGCTGCTGCAGCAGCAGGAGGATGTCGCTCGGATCCGCATTCTCGATTTGCGCGCCCGCTTTCTTTAGTTCGTCGAGTCGATGCTGCGATTCTTCTTTCTGCGGTGTGCCCGAAAGCGCGAGGACGACGCGTTCGGCGGGCACGAGACTGACGCGCGCATCGAGCGCGAATGTGTACGCGAGATCGACCGCATCGTCGACGGCATACGGAACATCGATCGTGCGGTCTTTCGTGAAGCGGCGCACGCCGACGAAGAGCGCGGCCGATTGCGTGCGATCGAATCGCGAGACCGTCGCAACGTGTTGTTGTTGTTGCATCGGCAATCGGCGGATCGATCGAGTCATCGTCGACGCGTGAGGCGCGAGCATCGCCGCCGTTGCCGCGCTGACGACCGTGATTGCGACAGCGAACGGCTTCCATATCCTGATCATGCGATCTCCTTCGCTTCACCGTGCGCGAAGCCAGCAGTGCTGGACGCTTTCGGCTTTTCCGTTTGCGATGCCGTAGACATCCATTCGATAGGTTCCCGGACGCAGAAACGTTCGCCGGATAGCGATGGAGAACGGCGCGCGCAAATCCGACGTGCTCCAGACAATGTCGGATCGCCGCATGTCGAAGATGTCTACGCGGTAGGCGCGGTACGGCAGGTCTTCCGCGAGCAACACGTCGAGCAGATACTGCTCTTCGTTTGCAGGCAGCACGTAGATTTGCGGCAGCGCACTGCCGCGCGAGGTCCGCAGGTCGAGCGTGTGCCGCGACGCATACGCGAACGGCTCGCGGTTCTGCCGGACCTGCTGCACGAGCAGGATGCTCAGCACCGCGATGACGAAGGCGGCGGCGATGTTCGCGATGCGCGCATAGCGCCACGTCTGTTGCGGCGGAATGGCATCGTCGAGCAGCGAGGTGAGCTCCGGGTAGTAGACGAGCAGCGCCCGCACGCGCGCGGTCTCGCGCGGCGGCAACTCGCCGCGCGTGAACGCGACGACTTCTTCCGGCGACGGCGGTCCGCCGAGCCGCTCGCGCTCGCCGGCGATCCAGCGATCCAGTGCGTGGTCCCAATCGTGTTTCGTGATCATTGCGGTTCTCCGATCAAATCGAGCCATCGCAGTCCGGCCGGCGGCTCGCCGAGGCGCTTCCGGAAGAGCTCCGTCGCGCGATGCAGCTTCGACCGCACATCGGTTGCGGTCAGTCCGAGTCTCTTCGCAGTCTCCGCGGAGTTGAATCCCTGATGCCGCAGCACGATCGCGAGCTGCGTGTCCGGCGGCAGCGCGTTCATCACGTCCGCGATCGATCGCTGCAGCCGCTCGAAGTCGACGCGCGCGATCGCCTGCGATTCCGCCTTGTGATTCGTCGTCGTTTCTTCGACGGAGTCGAGCGACACGTTCGCGCCCCCTCCGCGCCTCGCGGCATTCGCCCTCCGATGTTCGTTGTGCGCGACGCGATTCGCCGCGACGCGCAGATACGTCCACTCCGACCCTTGCTTCACCTGATGGATGTGCTTCCAAACTTTTAGGAGCGTTTCATGCGCCATGTCCTCGGCCTCCTGTCGCTGTCTTCCGAACCGCATGAGCTCCCGCACCAGCGGACCGCGATAGCGCACACACAAGTCCTCGAAACGGTCGTCGCTCATCTCTCTCGCTCGTCGTTAGGAAGGACACCGGCGGCGTTCGCGCTGTTGCAGCGACGTGGAGAGGGGAGCGATCTTTGGTTTGACGTCCCCGAACTTTCCGAGGTAGCCTCGGCATCAGGGACTTCCGCGGGTCGAAACGCGCCATGCTCTCGAAAGTGTGGAGTGCAGCGACACTCGGAATTGATGCAGTACGGATTGTCATCGAGGTGGATGCCCGAAATTCGGGGCAGCCGAGCTTCAGCCTCGTAGGTCTTCCTGATCAGACCGTGCGCGAGTCATACGCGCGCGTGGTTTCGGCTCTCATCAACTGCGGCTTCTGGCCGACTTCGCGACACATCGTCGTCAATCTCTCGCCGGCCGACGTGCGCAAGGAAGGGTCGGGATTCGATCTGCCGATCGCCATCGGCATTCTTCACGCGGTCGACAAGCTTCGCAGCGAAGATGTGGCAGGACGTGTCTTCGTCGGAGAGCTTTCACTCGACGGAACGATCGCGCCGGCGCGCGGGACGCTGTCCATGTCGGTGGCGCTCGCGGCGGACGACTCGGTGCGCGAGTTGATCGTCCCGGCGGCGAACGCGAATGAGGCGGCTGCGGTGCAGCGGATCCGCGTCGTCGGCGCGCCGCATCTGCTCGCGCTGCTGCGGCACATCCGCGGAGAGGATGTGATCGCGGCGACGACTCCGATCGCTGCCATCGATCAAACGCAGGCCGAAATCGATTTCTCGGACGTGCGCGGACAGATGCAGGCCAAGCGCGCGCTCGAAGTCGCAGCCGCGGGCGGACACAACATCATGATGATCGGCCCGCCGGGATCGGGAAAAACGATGCTGGCGAAGCGGCTGCCGACGATCCTTCCGCGCCTCTCGCTGGACGAAGCCATCGTCACGACGCAGATCTATTCGGTCGCCGGCCTTCTACCGCCGGGAAGCGGATTGTTGTCGCGCCGTCCATTCCGCGCGCCGCATCACACCATCTCGACGGCCGGATTGGTCGGAGGAGGAGCGAACGTGCGGCCGGGAGAAGTCAGTCTCGCGCATCACGGCGTGTTGTTTCTCGACGAGCTGCCGGAATTTCGGCGTGAAACGCTCGAAGTCATGCGACAGCCGATGGAAGAGGGCACCGTCACGATCGCGCGCGCGGCGCGCACCGTCACCTTCCCGTCGCGCTTCACGCTCGCCGGCGCGCTGAACCCCTGTCCCTGCGGCTACTTCAACGACGCGCGGCGCGAATGCATTTGCTCGCCGATGCAGATCACCCGTTATCTTGGGAAGATCTCGGGACCACTCCTTGATCGCATCGATCTGCAGGTTGAGGTGCCGGCGCTGACGAGCGACGAGATCACGACGATTGTGCCTGGTGAGCCGTCGTCGTCGATTCGAGAGCGCGTCGAAGCGGCGCGCGCGATTCAGCGCGAGCGCTTTCATCGCGCATCGATTCAGTCGAATGCCGAAATGACATCGCGTCACATGCGCCGCTTCTGCGAGCTCGACCCATCTTCACGCCGCCTGCTCGTCTCCGCCGTCGAACGCCTCGGCCTCTCCGCGCGTGCGCACGATCGCATCCTGAAAGTCGCGCGCACGATCGCCGACCTCGGCGCATGCGAGCAGATCGAATCCGCGCATGTCGCCGAGGCCGTGCAGTATCGGGCGTTGGACCGGGCGTATTTTCGGTGAAGGTGGACGCTATGGGAAAACGATCTCGGACACTTCGGCGAACGGGACGAAGACGACGTCGCCTGTGGCGTGATCCCGGGCGATGAGATCGACCGAGTAGCCGTAGCAGGAGTCGATGAACGTCGCGTCGTGAATGCTGTCGTCGCGAAGCTCGAGCAGAACTCGCTGCGCCGGATTCTGGCAGCACGAACCGGGCACCGAAGTTCCGAGCGAGGTGATGCGCGTCATCTGCGCCACCGGGATCTTCGCCTGCGTTCCGTCAGTCATGCAGAAACTGTTTCCGGTCGCCGTCTGATAGGCGATGAAAGGGACGATATAGCCGAATTTCACGCTGTCGTCGTCGAGCGTGACGATCGTGCCGTCGATTTTTCGGAGGATGGCGGCGTGCCTGCTCTGCAGGCGGAAATTCAACTCGTGCGTTCCGGCGCCGCTGACCCGAACCGTAGAACTGTCATATCCCGTGCGGCCGGCCGTGACGTCAACGTCGCCGACCTTGCTCACGGCGCTGAACGCAAACGTTCCGAAGCGAGAGGTATAGAGGTGCGTTCCCTTGTCCGTCGTGATGTTGGCGAAGGCCACCGGAAGCCCGGTCGCCGCATCCGTCACGGTGCCTTGGAAACTGATGGTGATCGCGGTACCGGAATCGACCTCTGGCATTCCCACGGAGTGCCTCTTCTGAGCGACCAACGGCAGCGAAAGCAGAATAGCGAGCGGCATCGCAAGATGTTTCATATTATTTATTGTATCTAACCAGGCTGGGCTGTCAAATCTTATTTGAAACGTTTGGAGGTCGATCGTCACTACTGCTCTGAGAGGTAGTGACAGTGAGCTCAGCCAGTGCGTTTCGAGCAGCCGAGGAGCATGCGCGTGCCATCGGGGATATCCAACTCGATCCTCACGTGCAGCATCTCCTGGGCGACGCGTACAGCGTTCACGGGCAGCAACAGCATCGCGGGCTGTCCATCTATCCGCACTCGATCGTGTTCGAAGTCGGTGCGAACGGCGATGTGAAAGCGGACGGCGATCCGCTGGTCGCTGCGGACGACGTCGACGTCGTGCCGGAGATTGGCGTCGAGGCCGCGGTACGTACGGCGGTTCGCCATCTGCGACGCGGAAGCGATCAGCGATGTCACACGCCACACGAGCCGGTCGATCGACTTCGCTATCGATCGCGGGTGATGTCGGCGTTTCCCATGCCGAACCGTCCGACGGTGCTGGCGAAAGGCGCGTTCGACGCGCCGGTGCAGGCGAATCTCGCGATTTTTCGCGACGGTGACCAACCGCAATTGGCGTGGCTCGTCTCGCTTGTCGTCAAACACGTCGCGGATTTCACGATCGTCGTCTCCGCGACAGGAAAGCAGCCGCGCGTCCTCGACTGCGCGGCCGAGGCGGCGAGCGCATGCATCGCGCGCGTCTTTCCATTCAGCGCGGGCGAGCCGGCAGTCGACAGTTTGTTTCCGAGACCGCTCGCGGACTATCCGGCGGGCATTCGTCCGCTGCAGCCGTTCCGCGATTGGGTCGAGAAAGATCAGCCGCTCGGCAACAACATCGAGATGCGGGTCGGCGTGAACAAATGCGTCGTTCCGTCGACGATCGAACCGGCCGGGCGCCGCTTCACACCCGCCGCGAGCTCGCTGGAAGAGCAGGCGGTCAACGCATTCTTCGTCTGCAATTTCATGCACGACTTCTTCTCGCTGATCGGCTTCGGCGAGGAGGACGGAAATTTCCAGCAGCAAAACTTCGGCGGCAAGGGCAAGGCCGGCGATCGGCTGGTGGTCAGCATCTTTACGACCGCGCAGGGCAACGCGAACATGCGCGCGCAGAACGATGGCGGGCCCGCCGAATTGAGCCTCGGCCTGTGGCGCAATGACAACCCCCCGTCGACGGGTCGCCCCACCGCGCTCGACGCGGGCGTCGTCATCCACGAATACGCGCACGGCGTCTCGCAGCGGCTGGTCTCGGGGCGGCTCAAGAAAACGGCGCTCTCGCAGCCGCAGCCGCTCGCGCTCGGCGAAGCGTGGAGCGATTACTTCGCAATCACGATTCTGAATTTCTATCGGCCGCCGAACGCGCGTCGATTCACCTTCGCGGAGTTCGCATCGGGAATCGCCGGCGGCGTGCGTCCGCATCCGTATGACCGATTCACTTCGGACGTAACGAAGCTCGGCGCGAAGGGGTTCGACGAGCAGCACACGGCCGGAAGCATCTTCGCGGCCGCGCTGGTCCGGATGCACGAAGAGCTGCGGACGCTCTCACTGGAAGAGACCGCGTGGCGCCTCGTCGTCGACTCGATGAAGGTGCTGAAAGAAAACCCGACGTTCCTGCACGCGCGCGACGCGCTGCTCTCCGCGAATGCGCGACTGAATGCGCCGCAGGCCGCGGCAATCGAGAGCGCGATTCGTCGAGCGTTTGCGCAATTCGGCATGGGCCGCAATGCGAGCTGCAAGAACACGTCATTCAAAGGATTCACGGCCGATTTCAACGCATGAGGGAGGATCCGATGCGAAAGCTGATCATCGTCACGGCTCTATTGCTCGCTGCCACCAGCGCCTCGGCGCAGTTCAACTCGTCGACGCTTTCCTGGGAGAACGACAACTTCGGCATCGGCCGGAAGAGCGACCGCTTCTACACGAACGGCGTGCGCTACTCGGCGGTATTCGAGGACGGCGTCATCCAGTGGCGTTGGCCGAAAACGTTCCGCGATGCGGTGTGGCGGCGCGCCGGCATCGACGGTGTGCAGCCGATCGAATCGATCGGCGTCGCTTTCGGTCAAAACTTTTACACGCCGCAGATCATCACGATCGCCGCGCCGCAGCCGCTCGATCGTCCATGGGCCGGCGTGTTGTACGGCGGGCTCACCGAAGTCATCACCGATGCGGATCAAAAGCTCAGTCACGCCTTCGAGCTGCAGGTCGGCATCCTCGGACCGGGCGCGGGCGCGCAGGGGACGCAGAAGTTCGTGCACAACGATCTCGGATTCAGCAACAACGATCCGCAAGGCTGGCACAACCAGCTGAAGAACGAGCCGATGCTCGAGCTGCTGTATCAGCAGATGCGGCGTTATGACGTGAAAGAGGGAGTGTTCGACTTCGTGCCGTCGTTCGGAGTGCTTCTCGGCTCACCGCAAACGAACGTCAGCGCCGGCGGAACGATCCGCCTCGGATATCACGTCAGCGGACTTCCGGCCGTCACGATCCGACCGACCGCCGGAGGAACGCGTCTGACCAGTCCACACAAGTTCGAGGCTTACGTGTTCGTCGGAGGCGAAGGCCGATTCGTGCCCTTCAACGCGACGCTCGACGGAGGTCTCTTCCGCGACGGCCCGAAAGCCAACGGCTCGAAGCGCTTCGTCGCCGACTTTCGCCGCGGCGTCTCCGTGCGCTGGCACTGGACGCGTCTGACATACACGTGCATCGATCGCTCGAAAGAATTCGACGTACCGGCGGGAGGAATCGCGACGCAGCGATTCGGCTCCATCGCACTCACGATCGAGCCGTTCGTGACGTTCCGATAAGGGCTGCCCTCGATTTTTGGACGTCCGGCATGATCGCCGCCTCCGGTGGTACATTCCACCGCTCGAAATGCACATCGTCGATGACGCGGAACGGCATCATGCCGAACAGGAGTGGTTGAACGGCGGGAGCGCGTTGCCGCTCGTGTCGTTGCTGGCGTCGCGCGGGATGAATGTAGAGGCCTCGGCAGTTGCGCGTGTTGCGCTCGCGCGTCCTGAATGTCCGGACGCGGACAAGCTCGAGGAGATGCTCGACACGTTGAGCGAGACGCCGGAGGACTGGATCGAGCTGCTCGATTCGTTTTGCATCGATCCGTCGCTCGCTCGCTGGCGCGAGCTGATGCAGTTCGTGCCGCCGGAACTGATTTATCTTCGGCAGCGCAGCGCGATTCGTCATCTGCGCAAGCGCCGCGTCGAAGGGAATCTGCTCTTTCTCTGCGCGTGCGAGTGGGGTCTGACGCCCGACGCGATCGAGCTCGTGGAAGAGGGACTCGTGCGTCCGGAGACGCTGATCGAGCGCGCGGAGCGCGCCGGCGGAGCGCGCACGACGTACATCGGACTGGCCGCCGAAGCGGCCTATCTGGCCGGCGATTTTCTCGGCACGGTGAGGCTGTTACGCGATTCGTTACAGCACGAAAGTGACTGGTGCTCGGCCCTTCCGCACATCGCCTTCATCCGCGAGCGCGCGTCCAAGAGTGAGAACGACGCCCTCGACCGCGCCGGCATCCCTGCCTGGTAGTCCAATCCTGTCAATCAGTTAGCGAAAAATAGCGAACTCGGCAGGCGTGTGGTTTTTGGACACGATATCCGTTTGCTCAGAATAAAGTTTCCGGGAACGCACGTTTTCGAGTCGCGAAACCCGTGCGATTAATTGTTGACAAAATGCTGCCAGAATTTATGATCGTGCCACCGACGTCAGAGGGGTCTGTGATGGGTGAGGAGTCGCATCATGGCTTTTGAGAAATGGGAGCCGCAACCTGAATTCGAGCGCTTCCCGGCCTCGGCGACTATCGTGCAATCGCGCCTCATCCGCCTTCCGTCTCCCGTCGCGAACATGCTGCGCCTGCGCGGCAAGAGCAGCGCGAACCTCTACTACGACAAGAAACGCAAAGTGATCGGCATTCGTCCGCTCGATCGGAAGGAAGAAGGCTCCGCAAAGATTCGTCAGTCCGACAAGTCGACGTCGCTGCACGTGCCGAGCTTCTTCCGCTTCTATGACATCGATGTTCCCGGCATCAAACGCTTCCACTGCTGGTACGACGAGAAGGAGCGGATGGCGATGATCGACATCTCGAAGCCTTCGCCGCGCGGACGACCGGCAGGAACGTAGAGATTCAGTGGAGCGGCGGGCTCTTAGCCCGCCAAACTCTTTTGGACTGCGGCAGCTACGCCGAACATCTCAAAAACTCGCTGTTCATGAAACCGTCATCCTGAGCTGCGTGAGACAGCGAAGGATCTCTGAATACGCAGACGTTTCGCATTTAGAGATCCTTCGGCGTCTCCGCGCCTCAGGATGACGATGTTGTGATTGGTATCAGAAAGCGGCGGTGTAGCCGCCGCAGTCCAAATAGAAACGGCGGGCTAAGAGCCCGCCGCTCCACAGGTTTCGCGAGTGCGTGTCAGTGATTGCGAACCGCGCGCAACTTTCTGATCGCCGGCGTGGCCCACATGTTGGTGATCTGGTTCGCAGCGGATTCGCTGAGTTGGACGCTCGATGACGAGCTGTCCGGGAAGAATGCGCCGTTGTTCGAGAACAGCTGCGTGATGCTCGCGAGCGGGACCTCGGTGCCGTATCCCTGATTGATCGCGCGGATGTATTGGTTCGCGAAGAGCAGATATCCGAGGTCGGTGAGGTGGAAGCCGTCGAGGCTGAAGAAGCCGCCCTGGATGAATGCGTTCGTGAATTTGATCGGGCCGACGGTGTAGCCGCCCGCGCCGGTGGCGGGATCGAGCGTCACTTTGTCGAACAGTCCTTTGATGTCCGCAACCGGGATGCTGCGCGCCGCGGCCGCGGCGTTGATCGCGGTGTTGTACTCGCGCACGCGCGCGACGATGTTCGCCACTTCGGTCGGCGTGAGGACGTCGCCGGCCGGCAGCGGCTTGCCTGCATTCGGCAGCGCGTTGAACGGCGGCACCGGCGGGAAGCCGAAGCCGGACGAGAGGCGTGTCTGCGCGGTGAGCAGCACGAAGCTGCCGGGAGGAAGCTGTCCGATCGTTCCGTTGCCGAGATCGGCGATGTAGAAGATCGGTTTTCCGTCCGGTCCGAGTACCGGCTGGCGCGTCGTCGGATTCACGATGAACGGCGGGATGGTGTTGACGATCGGGAGCGAGTTGACGTTGTCGGGAATGGTGCCGACGACCATGCCGGCGCTCGGATTCGCGGCGATGAGCGCGTCGAGGATCGCGTTGTAGCGCGCGGTGAAGTCGGCCGTGGTCGTCAGTCCCTGGTCGGTGCCGGCGAGGACGGATCCGAGCGCGTCATTGCCGCCGATCCACATCGCGATGAACGTTGCGTTCAGCGCTTTGGACTGCTCGATCTGCGTGCCGAGGCCGCGGAGAATGAACTGGCCGAACGTCGTGGGCGTGTTCGTCGCCGGCTCGTTGCCCTTGAGCGCGAGCAGCGCGGCGAGCGTTGCGCCCGGAACCGCGAGGTTGTTGTACGGACGTCCGAACGTCGTTATGAGCGGCGTGCCGTTCGAGGAAGACGCGGGAACGATCGACGGCGAGAGGTTCTGCAGAATGAGCTCCGGTCCGATGCCGGGGAACGACACCAGCGGAACGGCAAAGCAGTTGTCGGCCGCGGTGGCGGTCGGCGGACAGATCCTGTAGCCGAGCTGTTTGGCGAGAATGGCCGGCCAGCTCCAGACCTGATGCCGCTCGTTGAGCGAGCCGCTCTCGAAGCCGGCGCCGTAGCTGTCGCCGAGCGTGACGAGGTGCGAGAAGTTCGCCGCGCCGCGCGCGCCGAACATCGGAACTGCGACAAGGACTGCGATCAGAACTGCCGCTGCGAATTTGATGCGTTTCATGGGATCTCCTTCTTAGAAGCGGTAGCCGACGTTGAAGCTCCAGAGCGTCGCGTCGGTCTGATACGTGCCGTTGAAGCCGTCCGCATTGAGGCCGTTCGTGCTGCGATCCTTGAAGTGCAGGATGAACGCAGCCACGTCGGCGATGAACGGACCGTGGTGATAGCCGAAGCCGAAGGTCGCGCCGATGCGGTCGGAATCGGGAAGCAGCGGACCGACGGCTTCCGTCGGCTGCGGGTTCTCGTCGTAGAGCGCGCCCAGGCGCACGTCCCATTCGTCGGTGGCCTTGATGTTCGCGCCGAGGCGATAGCAGGACGAGTCATCCCAATTCTGCGGACGTGTGAAGTTCGCGGACGGAGTGACGTCGAAGTTCACGGTCAGCGCTTTGAAGCGGCTCCAGGTCATGTGCGTGACGTCGAACTCGACTTCCCAGCGATCGGTCGGTTTGAACGCGACGCCGACCGCGGTGACGGACGGGAAAGGAAGCACCGTGCCGGAGATCGTTTGATCGGGCGGAAGCTGCGACGCGACGAGCGCATCGAGCTGCGTGTTGCCGGTCGAGATCTGCTGGAAGTCCGCCTTGCCTTTGAACTCGAGATCCATGTCCGAGCGATAGGACGCGCCGAAGCGGAAGCGGTCGGTCTTCCAGAGAATGCCGGCGTTATACGAATAGTCGTTGGCGTATTCGCTTTCGAGACGCGTGTTGGAGACGTCGACGAAGCGGCCGGTGAACGGATTGAGCGTGCCGCGATTGGCATTGAGGATGACGCGTCCGCGGCGATATTCGACGCCGCCGCCGATGGCGATTTTTCCGTCGGAGCTCTGCCAGGCGAGCGCCGGCTCGAACGACATCGTCTTCAGATCGGCGTCGCGCGAGATGAATCGGCCGGCCCACGGTGTGGCCCAGTCGGTGCGCAGTCCCCACGCGGAGAACGCGCCGAGGCCGAGCGTGAGATTCCCGCCGATCGGAATCGTCGCGTAGACGTTCGGCGGGACGAAGGTGTGACGCGCGTATTTCCCTTCGACGCCGGACGTGAAGTCGCTGTTCGGATCGCCGACGAATTCATTCGTGAAGTTGATGAACGTCGCGCCGCCGAGAACCGTCAGACTGCGCTGCTGCGCGAGACCGGCGGGGTTGTAGAAGATCGCGCTCGGGTCGTCGGCCGTCGCGGCGAACGCGCCGGCCATGCCGCTGGCCTTCGCGCCCTGCTCGAAAATCGAGAAGCCGGCGCCGAATGCCGCCGCGCTCACGAGGCACGTGAGGATGGTTACAAGGATGAATCTGAGGGATCGCAAATGGACCTCCTAAGTGATTTGTCTTAGAGGGAATTACGGCAAATGAACGGCGCGCATCATAGCACCGCTTCGCGCGGCCGTTAGTTACGATCGTTCAGCAACTCGCGCAGGATGTCGTTGGCCAATTCGGCCTTCGCCTTGCCGCGCGTCTCCTTCATCAGCTGGCCGACGAGGAAGCCGAACACCTGCTGTTTTCCGCCGCGATACTGCTCGACCTGCGCGGCGTTTTTCTCGACGACGCGCATTGCTGCATCGCGAATCGCCGCGGGGTCGCTGATCTGCGCGAGCCCTTTTTTCTCGACGATCGCATCCGGCGCTTCTCCGCTTGCGGACATCTCGTCGAATACTTCCTTCGCCGACTTCCCGCCGATCGCTCCGCTGTCGATGAGCTGGATCAGCCGGCCGAGCATTGCCGGTGTGACCCGATACTGCTCGACTTCGATCTTCTGATCGTTGAGCACGCGCAGCACTTCGTTGCGGACCCAATTCGCCGCGCCGCGCGGATTCTTCGACTCGGCTGCGGTCGACTCGTAGAAATCGGCGAGTGCGCGCGTGACGACGAGCTGCTCGGCGTCGACTGCGCTGATCTCGTACTCTCGCTGATATCGCTCCGCGCGCTCGTGCGGCAGGGGAGGCAGCGACGAGCGGACGTCTTCGATCCAGGCCTCGTCGACAGCGAGCGTGAAGAGATCGGGCTCGGGAAAATAGCGATAGTCGTGCGCTTCTTCTTTCGAGCGCATGACGCGCGTCTCGCCGCTCGCGACGTCGAAGAGCCGCGTCTCCTGTGCGACTTTTCCGCCGCCCTCGATCACCTTGATCTGCCGCTCGATCTCGTGCTCGATCGCGCGCCCGACGTAGCGAAATGAATTGAGGTTCTTGACTTCGCAGCGCGTTCCGAACGGCTCGCCTTTGCGATGCACGGAGATGTTCGCGTCGCAGCGCAGCGATCCTTCTTCCATGTTCCCGTCGCAGACGTCGGTGTACATGAGGATCTGCCGCAGACGGGTGAGATACGCGACGGCCTGTTCAGCACTTCTGAGGTCGGGATCGCTGACGATCTCGATGAGCGGCGTGCCGGCGCGATTGAGATCGACGAGCGACGCGTCGCGCTCGTGCAGCAACTTGCCGGCGTCTTCCTCCATATGAATGCGATGCAGGTGGATGTCATTCACGCGACCGCCCGTCGCGAGCGGCTGATCGAACTGCGAGATCTGATAACCCTTCGGGAGATCGGGATAGAAATAGTTTTTGCGCGCAAAGATCGAGCGGTGATGAATCGTGCAGCCCGTCGCCAGCGCCATGCGCATCGCCAGCTCGACCGCTTTACGATTGAGCACCGGCAGCGCGCCGGGATACCCGAGGCAGACGGGACAAACGTTCGTATTCGGCGGCGCGCCGAATTCCGTCGCGCACGCGCAAAAGATTTTCGTGCGCGTCAAAAGACGCGCGTGCACTTCGAGGCCGATGACCGGTTCCCACGACATTGAAGTGCGCATTCTAGCGATACCTTCCCGAGTCCCGTGCCCGCTCCCGCGCCCGGGGTGGGCGGCGAGCGAAGCGAGAATCACTTCTTCTTCGCCTCCGCCACCATCTTCTCCACATCCGCCAGCAATTTCTTCGCGTCGTACAAAATCCCGTCCTTCATCACGTAGCGCACGCCGCCGACGCGCTCGACTTCGCCGGTCGTGTCGTTCACGCGCAGCGCGCCGGTGCCGTACAGCACTTTCAAATTGTGCAGCGGGTTTTCTTCGACGAAGACGAGGTCCGCGAGCATGCCGATGCGCACTGCGCCGAACTCGGGCGGTTTTCCTTTCGGCGCCGCGAGCACTTCCGCACCATTCAACGTCGCGGCGCGAATCACTTCGAGCGGATGGAATCCCGCTTCCTCGAGCAGCTCGAGCTCGCGGATGTAGTCGAAGCCGTACAGTTTGAAAATGAATCCGCTGTCGGATCCGGTCGTCACGCGTCCGCCGCGGTTTTTGTACTCGTTGATGAAGTCCATCCAGATCCGGTAATTGTTCTTCCACTCGATCTCGTCGCGCGTCGTCCAGTCGAACCAGTACGAGCCGTGCGCCTTGCGGCTCGGCTGATAGAACTTCCAGAGCGACGGCAGCGTGTACTTGTCGTGCCATTCCGCGCGCATCGCGCGCATGAGATCGCGGCTCGCCTCGTAGATCGTGAACGTCGGATCGATCGTGAAGTCGAGCTTCAAGAGCTCGTCCATCACTTCCTTCCGCTTCGCGCTGCCGGGAGGCGCGGCCTGCTTCCACAGACGTCCCGCGTTGCCGAAGCGGTGCTGCTCGTCGAGATAGTTGTAGTCGTCCGGAAAATCCTGGACGGTGCGGTTATCGAACAGCGCCTCGGGCAAGCCGTACCAGTGCTCCATCCCGCGCAGTCCGAGGCGCGCGGCCTGGAGGATGTTCATGCGGGCGACGCCCATCTGACTGAGGTGCGTCGTCGATCCGAGGTTGAGCTTTTTTGCCTCGTCGAGGAGAGCGGGGAGGATCTGCGGGTCGTAAATCGGATCGCCGGCGCCAAAGACCTTCAGTCCGTCGAATCCCGATTTGGCCGCCCACTGCACGAACTTGCGCGCCTGCTCCGGCGTGTTGATCAAGCCGCCGTCCCAGATGGAATTTGTCGTGAAGACGTACGGGAAAATCCGCGGCGCGACGATTTGATTTTTATTGCTGCGATCGCGCTCGTGCATCGTCCACGCCGCGCCGTTGCCCGATCCCGGCTCGCGCACGCTCGTCACGCCGTGCGCCATCCACAACTTGAACACGTATTCCGCGTTCGTGCCCTGATCTTCGCCGCCGATGTGTCCGTGCATGTCGACGAATCCCGGCAGCACGTACATCTTCGACGCGTCGATCTCGCGGTCGCCGCCTTTCGGCCGCCGCGCCGGATCGATCTCGACTTTCGGATAGCCGACCGTCCGGATGTCGGTGATGCGATTCCCTTCGATCACGATGTCGACCGGCCCGATTGCGGGAGCGCCGGTGCCGTCGATCACGGTCGCGCCGCGGATGACCAGCCGTTTGTACGGACCGTCGCCTTCATCGGGACGGCGGTCCGGAGCAAACGGCTGATCGGCGAGGGCGGCAAATGCGAAGAGGAGAAGCGCGAGAACGAATGCGCGTCGCATGCGGCGCATTCTACGTTGCCCGGGCTTTCCCCCTTATGGCTTGACGTCGTGATCGCCGCCCGACTCCGGCGTGGCCGGGGACCAGCCAATCTCCGTCGTCGATCCGGTCGGCGTAATGAAACACCGGCAGAAGAACTTCCCCGCTGTTTTCAGCGTCCGCCTCTCGCCGTCGAGGACCGTCTCGGAAACGGCGGTTCCAAAAGGGCCGATGCCTTCGAAGACCACGCGGACCTTGCCGTCGGGGCTGAAGTACTTGACGGTGTCGTCGACTCGCAGCTCATCTGCTCCGGCCATATCCGGCACAGCCGCTCCATGAATGAGATTGATCCGGATGTCGTGATGCCGGGGAGTCTGCGCGATGATTGGGCGTTTCATGAGCGATTAACCTCCGTTTTGCATTTCTCTCTTCAACTGGATAAAGCGAGGATCCTGGCGAAAGTCCGCCAAGTCGGGATGGCGGTCGAGCTCGCCCAGTACGTCTTTCGTCGCCGTGCCGGCGATCGCCAGCGCCTGGTCTCGCTGGCCGAGCATCTCGTACGTCAGCACTGCGCGACGGATTACAGACTTGTCGGTCGGCGACAATTGCAGGGCCTGATCGATCTCTTCGCGGCCTCGTCCTGCATCGCCCAGTCTCGCGGCGAGATAGCCGACGTACACACGTGTGTAACCGCTTCGCGGGTCCCCCTTCAACTCCTCCAGCGCGATCTCGCTCGCTTTGCGATAGCAGTCGCGAGCCTCTTCTCCTCGACCCTCGCGGCGGCAGGAGTCTCCGAGATTCATCAGATAGAGGTAACTGTTGGGATTCAGCGCCAGCGCCTTCTTGTAAAGAATGACTGCGTCGGCGTCCTTCTTCTGGTACGCCTTGATAGCCGCAAGACTGTTGAGGGCCCTCGCGGTCGCCTTGATCCGGACTGACGTGAGTAACGCATTGACAGCGGCGTCGTCCTGTCCCATGTCACTCAATGTCGCACCGAGGTTCGTATAGGCGTTGTAGAAGCGGGGAGCGCGTTCGATCACCTTGCGGAATTGCTCCGCAGCCTGGACATATTCACCGCGGCGGTAAAAAAATACGCCGAGCTCTTCATAGGATTCGTAATAGCCGGGTTCGAGTGCAATCGCCCTCCGATAGTTCTCGATCGCTTCTTTGCGAAAATTCAGGTGATCGTCGGCCTCCGCCATTCGCAGCAGGACCTCGACGTTGTGCGGCTGTAGATCTCTCACCCTCTGATAATCCTGCACCGCCTTTTCGTACCGGCCTCCGCTGACGTCGAAGCGGCCTTCGGCCAGAAGGACCGCAACGGAATCAGGGTCGAGCGCTTCAGCCGCCTGCAGCGCTCGACCAGCTTCGTCGAGCCATCGACGCTCCTTCGTGTCGCCGTACTTCAGGAGCATGGCTTCGACCAGGCCCGCTCGCGGCAATGGAGAATGCGGGTCCAGGCGCGCCGCCTGTTGAAACAGCGGTATGGCAACGTCAAAACTATGCTGGTCACGGCGCAGGTACCCGAGACCCTGGAGGTACGGAGCGGAGGCAGAAGGCGATATCGGGTCTGCCGGCCCGCCACGCAAACCCAGCGCCTTGGAAACAATACCCGTCAACGCTGCCGGCAAATCACCGGCATTCGCAAGAGAGTAGCGCCCGGATACTTCACCGAGGCGCGTCTGCGTATCCAGATCCATGACGGTGCCTCGGGCGAGGAGGTCGTTCCCTTCCTTGCGCAACGCGATCTGCAGGGCGTGCGTTGCGTGCAGAGTCTGACTCGCTTGCTCTGGCGTATGAACGTTGTTGTCCAGGCTTTGGGAAGCAGGGATCACCACGAGCGTCGGCGCCCCGGTTCGATGCCGCAGGCGATCGGCGACGTCGATCAGCGCCCCGTTTCCGATCGCTTCGACGTCTGCTGCACCTTCGATTGGAAGAATCGCCAGCCGGACGTTCGGCGGCGCGAAAAACCTGAGCAGCGGCCCGCGCATTGCAACGCCGCCGAGCGCGAGGAGCATGATCGCGGCGACCAGCGGCGCCTTCCGGAACGTTCGTTTTCCGAGGGCGTCGGAGACCCCGGTCGCGTCGGACGGCCGCGCTTCCGGTAAAGGATCCAGGCACTGCAGGATGGCCGCATCCCAACGCTTGTCGGGAATCCTCGCCCGGCTGCTGGGTGGCGGAGGACGCATTGTGAGACGACTTTGCGTCGGTTCATCCTCAAAGGGCTTGCTCCCCGCAACCATCTCGTAAAGGATCACGCCGAGGGCATAGATGTCGGAGGCTTTGGACGCGGGAGCACCTTGCCACAATTCGGGAGCCATATATTGAGGCGTGCCGGCCAGATCTTCTGATGCGAGTGCGGGCTCGCCGGCCAGTCCAAAGTCGGTGATCACCGCACGAGGAGTCCCGTCGGGCAAATGGCTCAGGATCACGTTCGCGCTTTTGAGGTCCTTGTGAATGATTCCGATCTTGTGGGCCTCGGCCAGGCCCGCGCAGAGTTGGCGCGCAATCTCCAGCGCCTCTTGCCGATCGATTCGTTCCCCCGACGACAAGCGCGTGTGCAGAGTCGGACCATCGAGAAGTTCCATCGTGAGGAAATCGACTTCGCCGTAGTCGGTCTCCGCGGTATGGATTTCGTTTACGAGACAGATGTTTCGGTGACGCACTTTGAGCGCCGACTCCAGCTCGGGGGAGAGCAGGCGGCGAAATCCGAGCTTGGCGGACTTGAAGGCGATGCGCTGGCCGCGTTTTCGGTCGAAGGCTTCGTAGACGACGCCCATACCGCCTTCACCGATCTCACGAATGATTTCGAAGCGGTTGTTGACTACCTGTCCCGGTTTGAACGGGCGTTCGAGATCCCGCAGGGCCATCCACGGCTTGCGGAGGAACCCGCCCATCCGCTCTTCCCACTCGAGCGCATCGCGGGTCTCGTGAAAAAGCTCTTCATCTCCCTGACAAGCGACCTGTAAATAGTCGCTCCGCGCGTCGTCGGGGAGGGTGAGCGCAGTCGCGAGCAGCGTCATGACCTGGTCGTCTCGCACTGAGGTGTTGTTCATGATCGCTCGCCGGTCAGTCGCTCGAACATCCACTTACGCGCCCGAAGCCATTCGCGCTGCAGCGTGCGCAGTTTGAGATTCAGTGCTTCAGCCGCCTCCTCATCGGTGAATCCGAGGGTGAACTTGAGCTCCGCGACGATGCGTTGCTGCGGCGACTCCTGACCGAGATCGTCGAGAAGGGCGTTCATTGCGATTGCCTGCTCCAGAGGTGTGGATTCCGCCAGGAGCCCCTCGGGAAGTCCTTCCAACGGCAGAAACTCCACCTCCGGGTGGCTGCGGGCATGGTCGATCAGGAGGCGGCGCATGATGACCGCGGCGATCGCGAGAAAATGGCCGCGGTCCTGCCAGTCGATGTTCTTTGCTCTGGCGAGGCGAAAGAATGCCTCGTTGACCAGCGCCGTCGGCTGCAGAGTATGGCCGGATCGTTCCCCCCGAAAAAGGCGTGCTGCGATCCTGCGCAGATCGGGCATCAGCACTTCGAACAGTCGTGACTCGGCCTTTCGGTCGCCAGTCCGCCACTGCTGCAGCAACTCCGTGACTGCGCCCGGCTCCTTGGTCACTCGCTCTCGCCCTCGGTTCCGAAATTATACCCGAACCATATAGAAGGAATTCGGTATCGGTGCCCGGGGCGCCGGAACTGCCGGACCGTTGCGGAACTTTTGTGCACGCGCGTGGCGGGATTTGCGCGCAGTGACCGCTTCCATTGATATGGAGGCCTTCTAAGCATGAACATCATGCCGCCGCTGTTTCTGAATTCAAAGAATCCACAGCAAGTCGTCAGCGAGAGAATACTCGAGGCGTTCGTCGGGACGCCGCCGGCCAGACTCCTGATCTTCACCGGGATCGCGATGCCTGCCTTGGAGTCGAATGGGCAGCTTGACGGGCAGGAGATCACGATCGACCTCAACGCGCGGGCGAACACGCGCGATCCGAAATATGCGGCCACAGTTGGCTTGGCCAGCATCTTCAACAGCGATTCCGATCTCGTCTTCGCGACTGACGATGTGAAAGTGATCACCGGCCCGAACCTCGAGCTCTTGCTTGTCTGCAATATCGCGGTAATGGGCGATCGCTCTGTCCTCAACCGTTTCGCGTACCAGGCAACGGTATTTCTCGATGCTGATAGCGGAACGATCGCAGGCACCATCCGATGGAACCCGCACTTCCTCCTCTTTGCCGGGCCCGAACACGACCTTTTTCAAATCAATGCCTTATCCATGCAGCCGCAACCGGGCTCTCCGGGTGGATTTGGAGGGACCATCAGCAAAGTTGAGCGTGTGGGCGCGACAACGGGCGGAGTCGTTCGACAGGGAGCGATGATGGCGATCGATTACGTCATCAATGGACTTCCGCTCGGAGTGGCGCTCACCGTCACGGTAGAGCCCAAGCCTGGTGCGTTCGTCATTCTCAACTCCAAGGCACCCTTCAATTTTTTCCAGGTCTCGGGCCCGTCGCCGATAACACTGAGCACCGCGCACTCCGTGGAACGGCCGGTGGATTTCGAGGCACGCGAGTTTATTGGTCTTCACTAGGAGGTTAGGCATGATTGAACGCATTCAAATCGCGGCCGACATGGGTGAGGTCACCGCCGCGAGGCACTTGGAAATTCCGGTTCAAGGGCCGGGGCGTGCGAATCTCCTGGTGTGCATCAACGGTATCACGCTCAAAGGCTTCGACACGGATGAGGACTTCAGAAACGGCCGGGAGCCGACGGACATCGAGATTTTCATCGACACGGACTACAAGTTGCGCGATGACGACGTACTCCTATACAGCACAGCCTATTCCTGCCTGGCATCCATGGGAACCGATGACGATACGGGATTCCAGTTGGCACTCGATCAATCTTTTGCCGAAGTGCGCACCAGCAGGGTTGTGCGGATTCGCTTGACTGGCACGGCGGAGGGCGACACGGCGATTTATCGCATCGGGTATCAAGCCAACCTGCTATTGGCGCGAACGCGTTGACACGGCTGAATGCCATCGAGAGCGGCGGCCGAAGCGGCCGCCGCTCCACCATGTCCGTCAGAACCGCAACTTCACGCCCGCCGAGTAAATATAGGTATGCAGCGTGATCGCCTCGGCCAGCGGATCGTCTTTCGCAATCGCGTCGTACGAAAAATATTTCGCGTCCGCCGTCAGCGCGATCATCGGCGTGATGCGGAAGTCGATGCCCGCGTTGGCGACGAAGTGCGTCTTGGTTTCCAAGTCGTCGGACGTCACTTCCGATGTCGGATCGGTCGGATCGTCCGGACCATTCGCTTCGCCGCTCACGCGCGCGACGCCCGCTCCGACGTACGGAACGAATCGGCCGAGGCCGAAGTGAAACTGACCGATCGCGCTGATCGAAGTCAGATCGATGTCGCCCGCGTCGAACGATGACGATCCAGCCGGAGTGTTCAGCATGAGCGTCGTATCGGCGTTGAGCTTGTGATACGCGAAGTCGGTCGAGAAGTGTGGACTCCAATAGCGGTTGTAGCTGATGCCGTATCCGGAGTTGGCGTCGAAGTCGACGTCGGCGCTGATCGGGGGAAGCTCGCCCAGCGATGCGGACGAGATGTGCGGCTGCGAAAGGAACACGCCGATTTCATTGGACTGCGCGAACAGCGAGAAGGAACAGACGAAGACGAGGAGCCCTGCGACGATTCGAATGATTTTCACTTGAAGCCTCCGCGCCGCCGTTGAGCGAGCGGCGTGCCGGATGGCGCCGCCTGAGATTTCAATGGTTTACGTTTTGCGATGCCGGCAACTGTCGACGCGAGCGGACAGAAGTGTCAGCTGCGGCTGACGCAGTGATGCGATAATTGCGGCTCCGTTCGTGTCATGACACCTTCGCTGACGCTGCTGCACTCGGACGTGTTTCCGATCGCCCGCTACGCCGACGCGCTGACGCGCGAGTCGATCGCGCCGCGACGTCTGACGGCGCTCGATCAACTGTTGCTGGGCGACACGCCGGGATTGCGCGTCGTGCTCATCGATCTCGCGATCGTCGACGGCGACCGCCAGACGCTCGCGCTCGACACACGCACCGCCGTCGTCGGCGTCGGCCTCGCCGAGCAGCCGCGATGGCTCTCGGATGAAAGCGTTTACCTCGGCCTCCCGAAAGACCCGACCGATTCCGCGCTCCTCGGCGCGATCAAGCGCGCGTTCCAGTTCCTCTATCAGAAGCAGCGCGCCGATCAGCTCGAGCGGCAGCTCAGCGAGCGGACGCGCGAGCTGCAGCAGGTCGCCGAAGTCGGCGCCGCGCTCTCGACGGTTCGCGATCATTCCGTTTTGCTGACGATGATCCTCGGCAAAGCGCGCGAGCTCTCACGCGCCGACGCCGGATCGTTGTACTTGCTCGACGAAGTCGACAGAAAGAAAGTGCTGCGCTGGAAGCTCGCGCAAAACGACTCCATCGACGTCGAGGCGTTCGAAGAGCGCATCCTCCCGATCACGCGCAAGAGCCTGGCCGGCTACGTTGCGATGACGGGCGAGATGCTCGTCATCGACGACGCGTACAACCTGCCGGCCGGCGTCGAGTACGAGATCAACCGCACGTACGACGAAAAGAATGGATATCTCACGAAGTCGCTGCTCGTCTTTCCGATGACGAATCACGTCGGCGAGACGATCGGCGTGCTGCAGCTGATCAACCGGCGCAAGCGGGGAGTGACGAAGCGTCTCAACGCGGAGCTCGTCCCCGACAACGTGATCGCGTTCGACGCCGACACCGCCGACATCATGAGGGCGCTGGCGAGCCAGGCCGCGGTCGCGGTCGAGAACAACCTGTTGTACGAATCGATCGAACGCCTCTTCGAGGGATTCGTCACCGCTGCCGTCACGGCGATCGAACAGCGCGATCCGACGACCTCGGGTCATTCGTTCCGCGTCGCCGATCTCACCGTCGAGCTGGCGCGCGTCGTCGATCACATGGACGCAGGCGAGTATCGCGACGTCCACTTCACCGGCGACCAGGTGCGCGAGATCCGCTACGCGTCGCTCTTGCACGACTTCGGGAAAGTCGGCGTGCGCGAGCAGGTGCTGGTGAAGGAGAAGAAGCTCTATCCGCATCAGATCGAGATCGTGCGCGGACGATTCGAGTTCGTGATGAAGTCGGTCGAGAACGAGGCGAATCGCAAGAAGATCGATTACCTGCTGCAGCACGGACGCGACGGATACGACGCGTTCTCTTCGAACGTCGACGCGGAACTGCAAAGCGAGTTGGATCGATTGCAGAAGGACTTCGCGTTCATCGCGCAGTCGAACGAGCCGACGGTGCTGCCGGAAGGCGACTTCAATTACCTCCGGCAACTCGCGACGCTCGACTTCACCGACATCCGCGGCGAGCGCCGCTTGCTCCTCGATCCCGAAGAAGCGCGCATCCTCTCGATCCGCAAAGGCAATCTCGACGCAACCGAGCGAATCGAGATCGAGAGCCACGTCACGCACACATTCAACTTCCTGCAGAAGATCCCGTGGACGCGCGACCTCGCGTCCGTCGCCGACATCGCCTACGCGCATCACGAGAAACTCAACGGCCGCGGCTATCCGCGCAAACTCACGGCCGGCGGCATCCCGATCCAGTCGCGCATGATGACGGTGTCCGACATCTACGACGCGCTCACCGCGAGCGACCGCCCATACAAACGCGCCGTTCCCACGGAGCGCGCGCTCGACATTCTCCGCATGGAGATGAACGACGGGCTGCTCGATCCGGCGCTCGTCGGCGTCTTCATCGAAGCGAAGGTGTACGAACGCGCCGGAGTTTTGCGCACCTAGCGAAGCTTCCGCCCCCGCGCCCGCGCCCGCGCCCGCGCCCGAGCCCGCGCCCGCTTCCGCGCCCGGGGTGGGCGAGCGAAGCGATGCAATCGTGATTACGCGCTGCGCGCCCCACCCCGGGCGCGGAAGCGGGCACGGGTGCGGGCGCGGGAGTTCTCGCGGTGCGTTACCATTGTTCTCCTGAAGGAGAAACGTCATGGCTAAAGGCATGAACACGCGCAAGGAAAAGAAGAAAGCGAAGAAGGACAAGAAGTAGTTGTTCGGTCTGGAAACCGCTCGCCTGACCATTCGCCCCTGGCGAGCGGAAGACCGGCCCGCGTTCATGGCGATCATGCAGGACGCGGAGGTGATGCACTACCTCACCGGCGGGCGTCCGTACACGGACGCGCAGGCGGATGAATGGCTGGCGCGGCAGGCGCGCCAGCTCGCGGAACACGACGTCTGCATGGGCGCGGTCATCGAGAAAGCCAGCAGACGCCTGATCGGTCTCGCCGGCACGCAGCCCCTCGGCACGACCGGCGATCTCGAGATCGGCTGGATCTTCTCGCGCGACGTCTGGGGAAACGGCTACGCGACCGAGGCGGGACGCGCGGCGATGGATCACGTTCTCGTAACGTTAGGCCGCAATCGCGTCGTCGCCATCATCGATCCCGACAACGAGCCCTCGAAGCGCGTCGCCGCACGCCTCGGCATGCAATGGGAAGCGCGCTACACCGGCGCACAACTCGGCCATCGGATGCCGGACATCGTGGTGGATTTGTATGAGGCTCATAGGCTCCCGGGCTCATAGGCTCAAAGAGTTTCTATGAGACTTTGAGCCCTTGAGCCTCTGAGCCTCTGAGCCTCACTTCACCGGATTCTCCGCAAACAACTTCGCAAATGCGCCCGTCGCCTGCGTGAGCACCGCGTGCGCGGCGGTCGCGTAGGCTTCGTTGGTCGTCTCCGCAACGCGCGTCTGCTTCTTGCTCACGTTGTCGACGACCGGTCCCAGCACCTTGCCGCTCTTCGTATCGACGATGAACATCTCCGCGAACTCGATGTCGGTGTCGAGCGCTTTCTTCAGCGTCAGCGCGCCGTCGTCTCCTTTGAACACGATTCCGCCGTAGCGCGTCTGCTCGGCGCGGACGACGCGCGTGGAGAACGTCGGGATGCTCATCGCCAGCGACGCGCCGACTTCCGCGGTGCGGTGAATCAGTCCGCCGTGATTGCCGCTCGACTGCATGTGCGCGAAGTCGATCACGATCATCGGCGCGATCGACACCGGCGCCTTCAGCGCCTCGGACTGTTTATTGAACGCGCGCATGTTTTTCTGGCCGAGGCCCGCGTCGCCCCACGAGTCGCCGACCTGCCACCACAGCGGCATGCCGGTCGGACTGAACGCTTTTCCTTTCAGATATCCGCTGTCGACCGGCTGCGGCACGGGGATGGTCTTGAATTCGGCGAAGCTCGCCGCGTCCGGCACGACGACTTCGCGTCCCGCTGCTTTCAATTGTTCGAGGAACGTGTTGTACGCCTCGTCGGTGATCGCCTGCATCGTCGCGTCGTCGACGCCGCGCAGATCGACTTCCATCTTCGAGCGCGCCGATCCCGTTTCGACGCCGCCCGGCAGATACGTCGCGCCGACGAACGCGTGCGCCTCGTTGTGCGTCACGAACACGACGCGAAATCCGGAGACGGCGACGCGATTCGTCTTCGCGAACGCGGTCACGGTCTTCGCGCCGAACGTCCCGCCCATCTTTCCGTCGAACCACTCCGACGGCTTCAACTCGGGGAGAGAAATCGTATTGGCCGCGAGCAACGCGGCGAGCAGCAAGGTCTTCATGATGTTTGGCCCTCGCTGGATATCGCGCAATCCGCGCGAAAAGTCCCTCAGTGCGAGTGCAGAATCGCGGCGCCGTAGCGCACTTTCTTCCCCGCCTCGAGGCGGACGCGCTGCAAATCGATGCGATCCGGCTCGAACAACACGACGACGCTGGAGCCCATGTGAAATGTGCCGAGGCGGTCGCCGGCATGGATCGCGACGGGAGGATCGTATGCGCGCGTGGCTTGGGTCGCGCGCGCGACGTTGGAGATGAAGGAGTCGTAGATGACGGAGATCTTGCCGACGTTCGTCGCGCCGATCATCACCACGGCCACGAGTCCGTGATCCGACTCGATGTACGTCACGACGCGCTCGTTGATCGAGAACAGCTCGTCGACGTTGGCCATCGACCAGTCATTGACCGGCCAGAGCATGCCGGGGATGTGATTGCTGCGCGTGATCCCGCCGCCGACGGGGGAGTGGATGTGGTGATAGTCCTGCGGCGAGAGATAGAGGTTGAAGAACACGCCGCGCTCGAATCGCTGCGCGAGCGTTGCATCGCCGAGGAACTTCGCGACGGTGTAGGACTTCCCTTTGATCTGTTCGAGACGGCCGTTCTCGATCTCGCCGAAGCCGCGCAGCGTGCCGTCGACGGGTGAGACGAGATCACCCTCGATCGGACGCAAACCCTCGCGCAGATCGCGAATGAAAAAGTGTCCGATCGACGGATAGTGATGTGCCGGGTGCTGCGCTTCGTCGACATCGATCTCGTACGTATTCGCGAACCAGTGCACCAGGCGCCGCGCGACCGGCTTCGGCCAGCGCACGTGCATCAGCCGGCCGATGAAGCGACTCATGTGGTTCTTCGGGACATAGCGGAGATAGCGGTACACGAGGGGGAGTATTGCAAAAGAGGCGCATGGGCTCATAGGCGCATGGGCTCATAGCCCCGGAGGCGCATGGGCTCATAGGCGCATGGGCTCATGGGCTCATAGCCCCTCTGAGCCCATGAGCCTGTGAGCCCATGCGCCTTGTAAGCTCATGAGCCTTAGAATCGGCGCCCATGAAGTCGCTGCTCTGCCTCCTCCTCCTCACGCATCCGTTCGCCGCACAGCTTCGGCCGGTCCACACCTTCTCCATCGTCGCGCGCGATCCGCAAACGGGTGAGATCGGCGTGGCGGTGCAGTCGCACTGGTTCTCGGTCGGGCAGGTCGTGCCGTGGGCGGAGGCGGGAGTCGGCGCGGTGGCGACGCAGAGCTTCGTCGATCCGTCGTACGGCAAGCTCGGCCTCGATCTGTTGCGCGCGGGAAAGAGCGCGCCGGACACGTTGCGTGCGTTGTTGAGCGGAGATGCGGCGTGCGATGTGCGACAGGTCGGAATGATCGACACGCAGGGAAACGTCGCGACGTTCACCGGATCGCGCGACATCATCGCCGCGGGCGGCATCGCCGGAAATGCGACGAGCAACGTCGATCTCAATTGCGGCCGCATCAGCGTCGGCCGCGATTTCGCCGTGCAGGCGAATTTGATGTCGAACGACAAAGTGTGGCCGGCGATGGCGAAGGCCTACGCCGAAGCGAAAGGCGATCTCGCCGATCGCATGCTCGCCGCGCTCGATGCCGCGCAGTCGGTCGGCGGGGACATTCGCGGGAAGCAGTCGGCCGCGCTGATCGTCGTCGCGGCGAAGTCGACGGGACGTCCGTGGCAGGATCGCGTCTTCGACTTGCGTGTCGACGATGCTCCGCAGCCGCTCGACGAGTTGCGCCGCCTCGTGGCGTTGCAGCGTGCGTACAACCACATGAACGCCGGCGACCTCGCCGTCGAGCACAAGGACAACGAGGCGGCGCTGCGCGAATACAGCGCGGCCGAACAGATCGCGTCGACGACGAGCGGCATTCCGCAGAGCCGCTACGCGGAGATGCTGTACTGGCACGCGGTCGCGCTCGTGAACATGCAGCGCGTCGACGAAGCGCTGCCGATTTTCGCGAAGGCATTCAAGCTCGAGCCGTCCTGGCGCGAGCTCACAACGCGATTGCCACACTCGGGCCTGCTGCCGGACGACACGAAATTGATCGAGAGAATCGTCGCCGCTGGCCGGTAGCTTGCTCTTGTAAGAGCACGATGATCCTCCTCGTGTTCCTCGCCGCGATCGTTGCCGACCGCGGCGTTCTTCCCGATATCCCGCATCAGCGCGTCGACGCGTTCGTCGAGCGCTTCACCACCGGCGACAAGCGCGCCGAGATCGAAGAAGCGTTCACGCGCAAGAAAGAAGTCGAGTCGATGATCGCGGAGAAACTGCGCCGCCGCGGACTGCCGCCCGGGCTCATCTATCTCGCGATGGCGGAGTCCGGCTTCAACCCGAAAGCGCATTCGCGCGACGAAGCGATCGGCATCTGGCAGCTCATCCCCGACACCGCCCGCCGCTACGGGCTGAAAGTCGACGAGACGACGGACGAGCGTCGCGACAACGCGAAAGCAACCGACGCCGCGCTGTCGTATCTCTCGTACCTCTACAACCGATTCGGCTCCTGGTACCTCGCCGCCGCGGCCTACAACAGCGGCGAAAACCGCGTCGCGCGCGCGATGACCGAGGTGGCGGGAGGCGAGCAGGGAACGGACGCGGACTTTTATCGCATCGTCGACAAGTTGCCGGGAGAAACGCGCGACTTCGTTCCCGCGATGATCGCGCTGATGAGACTTGGTGGAGCGGCGGGCTCTCAGCCCGCCGGAAAAGAAGAACGGCGGGCTAAGAGCCCGCCGCTCCACTGAACCTAAAACTCTTTCATTCCGCCGTTGATCATTCATGGCGTGCCGAACCTGTCGATGCCTGTCGCTGTTTCCGCTGCCCGTGCGCGTTGGGTAGGGAATTCCTGAATTAAATCTTCTCCTCTATTAAGGAGAAGAGATTGATGAAATCCAGATTCGTTCTCGCGTTCACATTCATCGTTTTCACCGGCATCGCGCGCGCCGACGACATGACGGATGCGCAGGCCTGGCTGAACAGCCAGCCGCAACCGATCGCGTTCAACTACGACACGGAGTGCAATCCGCTGACGGAAGGCTCGCAGAAGTTCGGATGCCGGCTCGTGCAGTTCCCCCAGGCCGGGCTGGTCATCTGTCAGAACACCGTCTGCAATCCCAACATCGCCACGGAGATCGCGGCGCTGCAGGCGATCGCGGTGGCGGACATGCGGATCGTTCCGTTCATCGACCAGGTCTATTCCTTTCAATGCAGGGGATCGCGCAGCAGCTTGTGCCTCGGCTACATCCTGCGCTGGTACGGATCGAAAGAAGGAGGGTTCTACAAGCCGACGCGAAGCGGCGAGAGTCCGTTCATCATCGCCGTGAAGAAACTTGCCACGCCGCTGCAAGGGCAGACGTGCACCGACATCCACGCGATCTGGGCACACTGGAGCAAGGGCGAGGCGATCGGCGACTTTCAGGGTGTTCTCGAATTTGCGACCGGACACTTCTTCGTCGCCGATCCGACCGGTTATCCCGTGAAGCCGTCGAGCAGCCAGACGAAAGCGTTGCAGCGCGTCTGCAATGCGATTTGCGGCAAGAGCAACAAATGCAACTGAAGGTCAGACGCTCTCGAACAGCAGCGGCCCGTCGCCCAACTCGATCCCGAACAGCTCCCGCGCGAACGCGCGCACCTGCGACGGCTCGATCGGTGTGTCGCGGCGCACGCCGCTTCTGTAGCGCGTGACGACTTTGGGGCGGAGGATCAGTCGTTCTTCCGGCGTGACGCGTTGAATCGTCAGCGTGCGCCGGAAGATCGACGCCGGATGCATCGACGTGTAGTAGTTCACGATCTCGACGTCGCCGCTCGTGTGCGGAGCGCCGGAGAATTCGTACAGCTCCTCGGTCACGTCGCCGTAATGCATCAGCAAAATCCAGTGATGCGCGTCGCGACGCAGTGAGTAGTCGATTCCGTCCTGCGTGACGCGCACGCCCTCGCGAAGCGGAATCGGTTCGAGCGGACCTTCGCCGCCGAAGCCGGTGTCGGCGATCCACGACTCGCCGTCGACGTCGACGCGCAGCAGCATATGGTTGAGCGCCTTATTGCCGGCGATGCCGACGCGGCCGAGGAGCGTCGTCACGTCGAAGCCGAGCTCGCGCAGAGCGGTGCCGAGGAGCGTGTTTTGTTCGAAACAGTAGCCGCCGCCGCCGTCGACGAGAAAGCGACGCGTGATCGCATCGATGTGGATGTCGACGACTTCGTTGCGCTGGATCGTGAGGTTGTGAAACGGGAACGCGGCGAGATGCGCGACGTGCAATCGCCGCAGCGACTCCGCGGACGGTGCGGGGCGCTCGCTGATGCCGAGTCTGGCGAGATAGCCATCGAGATCCACGTCGGCATGGTATTCGAACTGCGCATCGTGCGATGAGCACTCGAAAAACGAACGCAACTGTCGCCAAACAACGAACCGTGCAGCGCCGCATCGACGCGAAGAAGTCATCGCACAAAAAATCCGACGAGGCCGTGCAGGCGGGCGCGCGCAGGCAGCCGGAGAATCCGCTGCCGAAGCAGCATCAGCAGAAGCCCGGCATCGAAGCGAAGCTGAAGCCGCGCCCGCAATATCGCGCGCCGGGCTATCGCGGCAGCGGCAAGCTCGAAGACAAAGTCGCGATCATCACCGGCGGCGACTCCGGCATCGGCCGCGCGGTCGCGGTGCTCTTCGCGCGCGAAGGCGCCGACGTCGCGATCGTCTATCTCGACGTCGAGCAGGTCGACGCCGAAGAAACGAAGCGCGTCATCGAAAGCGACGAAGGGCGGCGATGCCTGCTCATTCCCGGCGATGTGCGCGATGCGAATTTCTGCCACGAGGCCGTGCAGCGCACGGTCGATGCCTTCGGTTCGCTCGACATTCTCGTCAACAACGCGGCGTTCCAGGAGCACGCCGACACGATCGAAGACATCACGGAAGACCATCTCGATCTCACGTTCCGCACGAACATCTACGGTTACTTTTTCATGACCCAGGCCGCGCTGCCGCACCTCGGCGAAGGCAGCGCGATCCTCAACACCGGCTCGGAGACCGGCATCTTCGGCAACGCCGCGCTGCTCGACTATTCGTCGACCAAGGGCGCGATCCACGCGTTCACGAAGTCGCTGGCGACGAACCTCGCGCCGCGCGGCATTCGCGTGAACGCCGTCGCGCCGGGACCGGTGTGGACTCCTCTCAATCCCGCGGACAAGCCCGGACTCAAAGTGAAGGACTTCGGACACGGCACGTCGATGAAGCGTCCCGCGCAGCCCGAAGAAATCGCGCCCGCCTACGTCTTCCTCGCCGCGCCCGTTTGCTCCAGCTACGTCACCGGAATCGTGCTGCCGGTGATGGGCGGAGTGATCGGCGCAACGTCCGCGTGATACCCCACGCCGAGGAGCGCGGGCATCTTGCCCGCCCCCCGGGGGCGGGCGGGACGCCCGCTCTCCTCGGTTGCCCCTCGCCCGATCCTGTGGAGCGGCGGCCGCCCTCGGCCGCCGACGCCTCGCGAGAACCCGGCGGCCGAGGGCGGCCGCCGCTCCACTGGAGTCGTAAGACCGAATCAGCGCCACTTGCTATGCTTCCTCCCATGAAAACGCGCCGTCTCGCTGCTCTCGAGGTCTCCGCGATGGGGCTCGGCTGCATGGGCATGAGCCAGTCGTACGGCCCGGCCGATGAAGCCGAGTCGATCGCGACGATTCATCGCGCCATCGACCTCGGCGTCAACTTCTTCGACACCGCCGAAGTCTATGGACCGTACATCAACGAAGAACTAGTCGGACGCGCGTTGCGCGGACGGCGCAGCGACGTCGTGATCGCGACGAAGTTCGGCTGGAAGATCGAAGACGGCAAGATGACGGGCGTCACGAGCCGGCCGGAGCAGATTCGCAAGTCGGTCGACGGATCGCTGAAGCGCCTCGGCATCGACGCGATCGATCTCCTCTATCAACATCGCGTCGATCCCGAAGTGCCGATCGAAGACGTCGCGGGGACGGTCGCCGATCTCGTGCGCGCGGGGAAAGTGCGCCACTTCGGATTGTCGGAAGCGGGCGAGAACACGATCCGCCGCGCGCATGCTGTCCATCCCGTGACGGCGCTGCAGAGCGAGTACTCGCTGTGGGAGCGCAATCTCGAAGAGCGCATCATTCCGCTGCTGCGCGAGCTCGGCATCGGACTCGTTCCGTTCAGCCCCCTCGGCCGCGGATTTCTCGCCGGCAACGTCAAACGCGCGGAGGAATATCCCGACGGAGATTTCCGGAAAGGCGATCCGCGATTTCAGGGAGAGAACTTCGACAAGAACATGCGCGCCGCCGGCGTCGTGCGCGACGTCGCGAAGACGCACGGCGCGACATCCGCGCAGATCGCGCTCGCATGGCTGCTGCAGAAAGGCGACGACGTCGTGCCGATCCCCGGCACGAAGCGGCGCAAGTATCTGGAGGAGAATGCGGCCGCGGCGAACATCACGCTGACGCCGGGCGAGACGTCGGTGCTCGACGCGGCACTCGCGCCGGAAGCGATCTCGGGACCGCGATACAACGAGCGGACGATGAAGTGGGTCGATCGCTGATCGCCGTCCGCCGGATGGAGAGCCAACTCCTCGCCGGCAACGCGCGCGCGACGCCGCACGAAGTCGTCTCTCACCTCGGCGCGATGCAAGCGCAGGACATTCTCGGCTCGCTCTGGGCGGTGGGCGCGCGGATGCGCGGCGGCGGCGAGAGCGACGTCGAGCGCGCCGTCGCGGAGCGGAAGATCGTCCGCTGCTGGCCGATGCGCGGCACGCTGCACTTCGTCGCGGCGGAGGACGTGCGGTGGATGCTCGCGCTCCATGCGCCGCGCGTCCTGAAGCGAAGCCGCACGCGCCTCGAACGCGATTTCGATCTCGATGCCGCGACGCTGCGCAGGTGCCGCACGATCATCGAGCGCGCGCTGCGCGGCGGACACGCACTGACGCGATCGGAGATTTACACGGCTCTCGAACGCGAAAAGATTGCGACGCGCGACAGCCGCGGACTGCACATCCTCTTCGCGATCGCCCACGAGCAGCACATCTGCTTCGGACCGAAACGCGGCAAGCAGCCGACGTTCGTCCTGCTCGATGAATGGATCCCCGAGCCGTCGCGCAGAACGCGCGAAGAATCGCTCGCCGAATTGGCGCGACGCTATTTCACCGGCCACGGACCCGCGACCGCCGCTGATCTCATGTGGTGGTCCGGCCTGACGATGAAGGAAGTGAACGAAGCGATCGCGCTCGCCGGCAAGACGATCCCCAACGCGCCGCCTCGCGCGAAGAAAGCGCCCGTGCGTCTCCTTCCGCCGTTCGACGAATTCACCGTCGGCTACAAAGACCGCTCCGCGATGATCGAGCCGCGGTTTGCGAAGCACATCAACGGCGGAGGCGGACTGCTCAACGCCGTCCTCGTGATCGATGGCCGCGTCGAAGGAACGTGGAAACGCACGCTCGGGAAGACGACCGTCGACATCACGATCGCGCCGTTCCGCACATTCAGCGCAAGCGAAATGAGCGCGATCGAGCGGGAGGCGAAGCGATACGGAAAGTTCGTAGGACGCGAAGCGCGCGTCTCCCTCGTGTAACACAGGCTTTCCAGTCTGTGCCCCGTGTAACGCAGACTTTCCAGCCTGCGCCCCGTGTAACGCAGACTTTCCAGCCTGCGCCCCCGTGTAGCGCAGGCTTTCCAGCCTGCGCCCCGGGCGGGCAGGCCTGCCCCCCCACCGAGGCGGCCTGTACAATGTGTCCATGCGTAAATTAATCGTCGTCGCCCTTTTTCTGCTTCCGCTGTCCGCGGCCGCGCAGAACGTCTTGTGGACCGCGCTGACCGAAGGCAACGCTGCCTACGTGAAAGGCGACGCCGATTTCCCGCGCCTTCCGCCAACGCGCATGACCTGGGCGGCGTCGCAGGCGCCGCCGTTCTCGATCCTCTCCTGCTCCGACAGCCGCGTGCCCGCTGAGCTGATCTTCGTGCGCACGGTCGGCGAGTTGTTCGTGGTGCGCGTCGCCGGCAACACGCCGGGCACGTTCGACATCGCCAGCCTGCAATACGCGGTCGCCAACAAGTGGACGCGCCTCATCGTGGTGATGGCGCACAGCGACTGCGGTGCGGTGAAGGCGGCCATGGCCAAGGACGACAGCGGCCTGACGGATCAGCTCAAGGCGCTCGTCAAGCAGATTCGCGACTCCGGGATCGAGCGATCCGACAAGCCGACGCCGGAGCAGTTGCGCGCCGCCGCGGAGAAGAACGCCAAATACGCCGCGGGCCTCGTCGCGCGAAGCCCCGTCATCAAGGAGGCGCTTGCGGCCGGAACCGTGAAAATCATCATCGCGTACTACGACGTTGCCAGCGGAAAGGCCGAGCAGATCTCGGAGATCACCTCGGCGGAGTGATCATCAAGTCATCCACTTCGCGCGCGAGCTCCTCGAGATACGAGTCGCCCGCGGGGTGGTGCGTGAGTCCGACCAAGACGTAGCGACGCCGCGGTCCCTCGATGATCGCGGTGTCGTGCAGCCAGTCTTCGTACGATCCCCATTTGCGCAGCAGCGTGACGTCGCGGCCGGCGAGACCTTTCACGAATTTGTGGTCGTCGTGCGGAATGTCGGGCGAGAGAAAAATCTCGCGCATCTTCTTCGACGCCGCGGGGGAGACGAGCTGGCCGCGGTCGAGCATCCAGTAGAAGCGCAGCAGCTGCCGCACGGTCGCAGCGTGCGAATGATCCGCGACCGGATCGCCGATGCGCTCGCTGTTCGGTCCGTAGTGCTTGCCGACCCACAGTCCGCCGCCGCGACTCGCGTCGTAGAAGCCGTACGAGTTCAGCACGTTCTGAATCTCGCGCAGTCCCATCGCGCGCGAGAACTTCGCGGCCATCTCGTTGCTCGACGGCTTCACCATCAGTCCGAGCTCGTGCTCGGTTTCCTTGTCGAGACTCGTGGCCGCTTCGGGATGCAGTTGAAACCAGGCCAGGAGGATGCCGATCTTCGCGACGCTCGCCGCGTATTCGATGTGATCGGGATGGATCATCGCCACGCGCGGATGCCGGAGATCGAGCACGCCGACGTCGGTCTGATCGGCGGCGATGCCGTACTTTTCGCGCAGCCGCGCATCGATCGCTTCGACGCGCTTCTGCAGCGTTGCGTCCACGGGCGTGTCGTAATTCAGGGTGAACGACCGGCAGCCGGCGAGAAGGAGAGCTGCGATGAAAAAGACTCGCGACATCGCCCGACAACGTACCACCGAACGTTGCGGGCGAGCGCGGTCAGACCGCTGCGGCGCGCGCCGGCAGCATCGTGCTCCAGCGTTCCACGATGTCGTTGCGCAGCACGAACTCGAACGTGTTGCTGTGACAGCGCAGCCGCAGGACTTTTCCTCCGGCGACGGCGAGGCCGGTCACCAGCTCGGTGTCGTATTCGATCGCCTCCACACGCTCCAGATCGAGCGACGCCTGCATGTCGCCGTTCTCGTAGATGAACGAGGACGGTGTGAGCGCGAGCGCGACGTCCAGATGGCGGTTGCCGTCGACGAGCTCACCGCGGCCGACGAGCTGCGATGTGGCGCGCCGGCGAGTATTGAATTCGGCGATGCGGTCCGTGGCGAAGCGGCGATACAGGTTCCAAATCAGCATTCCGACGATGATGCCGGCCGCGATGGAAAGCCATGCCATGAGAGATCTCCTTTGCTTCGAGAAGACGTGAACGGAGGCGCAGAGCCTCTGCGCCTCCGCTGCGGCCTTACGGGCGCGCGTTGTCTTTTTTCGAGCGGGCTTCGCTGACCTTCAGCGCCTGCCCCTGCACGTCGCGGCCGTCCAGGCCCGTGATCGCGGCGCGCGCTTCGTCGGCATTGTTGTACTCGAGAAATCCGAAGCCGCGTGATTCGCCGCTGGCACGGTCGGTTGCGACGCTCGCCGAGGCCAGCGTCCCGAACGGGGTCGCCAGGTCGCTCAACTGCGCATCGGTGACCTGCTTGGATAGATTTCCTACGTAGACTTTCATGGGACTCCTGTGCCGGCCGGGCCGGCGTTCTCCCGTGAGGCGTGAGAGAAAGGAGACTAAGAGGTTGGGTCCAGAGATCTGACTTAGCTCAGACGGACTGAAGGGCCGCGGAAGATTCCGCGGCGATGACTTCACCATACGCGCATCGCGTGGCGATGTCACGCCATTCGGTCTCATCGGACAACTCGCATATCCGTTTCGCCGCCGCTGAAAATCGTTTACTCTGAATCGACCACACAAAACGACACGTCAGGAGGCGACCCCGATGCGCAGGTACCTCTCTCTCGTTCCGCTCGTTCTGTTCGTTGTATCGGAAATCCACGCGGCATGCGGCGTCGAGCGCTGGTCGGTGAAGACCGGCACCGATCCGCAGGCGCCCTCGGTCGATCTCAGCACCTACATCTCTTCCACCATCTACAACTTCTATCAGTCCACACGACCGGCGTCCCTCCCTTCGAACGGACGCGTCGCGCCGCGCGAGACCACGCAGTACCGGCTCAGCGCGACGCTGACGAAATACGTTCGCGAGTCCGACTCCGACTACCACCTCGTCATCCAGGACTCGTCCGGCCGCACGATGATCGCCGAGCTACCGGCGAGCAACTGCGTCGGCGTCGGCAGTCCGTTCGGCACCGGCATCGCGCATGCGCGCGCACAGTTCGACGCGCGCTTCACCGCGACGACGTCGATGAAGACAACCAGCACCGCGGTGACGCTCAAGGGCGTCGGCTTCTGGGATTTCCTGCACGGGCAGACCGGCGTCGCGCCGAACGGCATCGAAGTCCATCCCGTCCTCGACATCACGTTCGGCGCGGCCTCGCTCGCGCCGATCGAAGCGGACGACGACGGCATTCCCGACATCGTCTGGCCCGCCGACATGATCCTCGACGACGACGGCGGACGCGTGCACGTCTATCGCGGCGGCGACGCGGTCGGCGACGTCCTCTTCCACGGCGGCGCGGTCGTCGACGATCCGTCGATCCGCTTCCTGTTCGCCGGCAACTGGACGGAGCAGGACAAGCGCGCCGTGCTCGCGGAAGGACGCGGCATCGATCGCGAAGACAAAGTGCGCGACCTCGATCGCTACGGCGTCCGCACGTTCGGCTTCCGCGTCGGCGCACAAGCACTGTCGATCGCGAGCGGCGAAGTGATGGATCTCGACGTGCAGCGCGCGCTCGCGAACGCGGTCGAGTCGGGACGCATTCAGCACATCGATCCGAACGTGCTCTACGTCGTGATGCTCGATCCGTCGATGCAGGCATCGCTCGGCGGCTCGCGCGACTGGCTGTCGTATCACTCGCAGTTCCATCCGACCGAGCTGCCGATGCGCTACGTCGTCGTCCGCGGCGGACTCGATCGCGCGGCACAGGAGAACGCCATCCGCGCCAGCGTCGCGCGCGCGCTCGTCAATCCCGCGGGGGACGGATGGTATTGATTTCGTGTGGCCGCCCGGGGGGCAGGTTGGAAAACCTGCCCTACACCGCGGGTGTGCTACTCATCGCGCTCGTCGCAGCGATCGGCTGCGCTTCAACCGTCAACATTCCTCGGCGGGCGTTCGCGCTCGCCGAGGAGAATCGGAAGCACATCAACCAGGTGCGCATCGGACAGACATTCGTCGAAGTCCAACGCATCATGGGCTCGCCCGAGCGCCGCGCGGCGCGCCTGCGCTACGACGGCGTGTCGATCGAAGAGTGGAGCTACATCACCGACTACATGCGCAAAATGGACGGCCTGATCCTCTTCGTCGGCGGCAAAGTGGCCGAGATCCAGTCGACGCCGTGGGACGAGCGGATCGGGGAGACCGACGCGGGCGGGGAGAGGGATTGACAACGGTACACAAGTGTCATCCTGAGCCGCGAAGACGGCGAAGGATCTCCCGCCGACGGAGCGCTTGTCGAGCTTCGGCGGGGGATTCCTCGCCGTCTTCGCGGCTCGGAATGACACGAGACAATCGAGCAGAGCTTCCCTATGGGCCGGCCGCGCGTTGGAGTTAGGCCGCATCTTGCAACAGTTGCTGCCAAGGGTTCGACACACCAAGTTCTTTTGCGAGAGTCTGAATATTCACCCGCGAGGACTTGCTATTGGCCAAAAGCACTTTAAGGGTGCTGGATGGAAATACAAGAACGTCTGGAGTGAGCGTAGGGAATTCTGTCGCCTTGCGAGAAAATAGCACGAAAGCAATGTAATGGTTCTTGCGCGCAGAAAATGGTTGTACGAACCATTTTGTTGTTCCGAGCAGAGTCTTTACATCGATGGTCAGCGCGCGGCCTGGCGCTTGTACGACGGTTATATGAATATTTTCATGGTGCGAGCTTGTAAGACTTGCTTCCGCGCCTAGCCGATGCAGAACTGAGAGAACATAAAAACGCGCTGAGAGCTCGAGGTGTCTGCCGAGAACGAGCCATGCCGGACGCGGTGACTTCGACGGAGGAACATAGATGGGAGCTTTCCATGCAGACGGATCGTTCAGATCTGCCAAGATTTCCGCTTCAATTTCGTCGTCTGTCAGTTTACGTTTTCGCGAAGTCATAGATCCCAGCCTGTTATGCAGCGCAACTGGCGAGCGCCTTTTACAACGACGATGAGTTCGAGCGGCCGACCTGCATCCGTTCGTCCCAGCACACGATAGCGACTCTGGCCGCGCTTATTTCGAATCACGGATCCTGATCGCGCACGCCGCCAAAGATCTCGTCCGGATCGATCTGCAACGCGGCGACGTCGATCTCGCGCCTGAACTCGTCCAAAGCCTCGGAAAACCGCCGCGCATTTCCGGTGAGGCGCTCGTATTGCCGGCGTCCGACGAGTACGGCGACGCTTTCGCCGCGTCGCGTCAGTTCAATCGATTCGCCGCTCTCCGCCTCGCGAATCAACTGGGGCAGCGTATTACGTGCTTCGGCAATGGATCGTTGCTTGGTCATGTGTGTAGCTCATGTACATGTAGATGTACATATTTTACCATGCAGGCGCGTCCGTCCGGCCCACGCCATGCATGAATCTCAGCGGCTGCAAGGAGGGATTTGGCCATCGATCCAATACCGAGTTCGCGAAACGACACCGGTGTTGCGCGGCGACAGCTACGGCGCGCCCTGCGTGATGCAGGAGTGCAGCGCCGCCAGGAGCTCGGCGATATCGAATGGTTTGCGCAGTTTGGCAGCCACGGCGGGAGCATCGGCAGCGGCGAGCAACCGCGCGTCGGCAGCGGAGGTGATGATCACGCAGGGTCGCGCGGGACAATGTTTGTTGACGAATGCGAGAACCTCGAGCCCGTTGACATGCGGCATCATGAGGTCGAGCACGACGGCATCGAAGCGTTCCGCCTGCAGCGCGGTGATCGCGGCGCGGCCGTCGACAGCCTCGGTTACCGCATACCCAGCGCGCGCGACGACGCGCGCAACGAGGAGGCGAATCGAGGGGTCATCGTCGACGACCAGAACCCGGATGCTCACGATCAGGTGGGACGCACAAACAGTGCAAGCCGCCCAAGCGAACACGGCAGGGCATTTCACCCGTCCTTGCGTGTTGGACAACTGTGCAATGATCGGCTCCGTTGATCTGCTCCGCATCCTCCAGGCGGCTCCGGGCGCGTTCCTGGTGCTCGATCCGCGCTTCACGATCGTGGCGGTCACGGACGCGTACCTCGCCGCAACCATGACGGTGCGCGAGGAGATCGTCGGCCGCCACATGTTCGACGTGTTCCCGGACAATCCCAACGACCCGCAAGCAACGGGCACGCGGAATCTGCACGCCTCGCTGGAGACGGTGCTCGCGACGCGGGTGGCGCACACGATGCCAGTGCAGAAGTACGACATCCGGCGACCGGAATCGCAGGGTGGCGGATTTGAGGAACGCTACTGGAAGCCCGTGAACACACCGGTGGTCATCGACGCCGAGGTCGCGTACATCATCCACGCCGTTGAAGACGTGACGGAGCTCATCGGCATGGAGCACCTCCGGGGCGAGAACGAGCAGGCCAACGATGAGTTGCGCACGATGCGCGATGCGGACCGTGCGAAGGACGAATTCATCGCCATCGTCTCGCACGAGCTGCGCACGCCGATGACATCGATCCTCGGATGGACGCGCATGCTTGCGCTGGGCGGACTCGACGAACAGACCCGGCACGAGGCGCTCGACGCGCTCGAACGGAGTGCGTTGGCGCAGGCGAAGTTGATCGAGGACCTGCTCGACGAGTCGCGCATCGCATCGGGCAAGCTGCGACTCGACTTGCGATCGCTGGACCTGCGAGCTGTCGTCGCAGGCGCGGTCTCGATGGCCCGTCCGGCCGCCGAAGCAAAACAGATTACGGTCGCCGTTGCATGTGAGGACGACGCATACGTCGTGTTCGCCGACCCTGCACGGCTGCAGCAGGCGATCGGGAACCTGATCGCCAACGCCATCAAGTTCACGGCTGAAGGCGGAGAGGTCCACGTGCGGCTGCATCGCGAGGCTGCCACGGGCGTGCTGGAGGTCGTGGATAACGGCCGCGGGATTGCGCCGGCGCTGCTGCCACATGTCTTCGAGCGGTTCCGGCAGGGCGACAACGAGAGCACCGAGCGCCAGAGCGGACTCGGTCTCGGACTGTCGATCACGCGCCACATCGTCGAGATGCATGCAGGAGCGGTGACTGCATCCAGTGCAGGCGTGGGCAAGGGCGCGACCTTCACGGTCCGCTTGCCGCTCCATGAGGCGGTCAGCACGGGCGAAATGGTCAAGCGCGATGCGAGCACGCGATCGTCGGAGTTGCCGCGGCTCGACGGGGTACGAGTGCTGATCGTCGAAGACGAAGTCGATAACCGGAAAGTGCTCGCGACCGCGCTGCGGCAGTGCGGGGCGGAAGTGCAATGCACCGGCACCGCCACGGAAGCATTCAGCCTGACCCAGGCGTGGCAGCCGAACGTGCTCGTTTGCGATATCGCTCTTCCCGATCTCGACGGCTGTTCGTTCCTCACGGAGCTGCGCTCGCGCGAAGAGCGCGCAAAGGCAATGCCGGCGCTTGCGCTGACCGTTCTCGGCCGCCCCGGCGAGCAAGCGCGAATCAGCGCCGCAGGCTTCGACGTGTTCCGGCAAAAACCGATCGATCCAGTGGACCTCGCGCATGAGGTGGGGCGTCTCGCGGGGCGCCGCGGACTGACCGGGGCTATGCGCACGTAACGGCAGTGTCGCGCGATGCGATCGCGGGCACATGCGCGGCGTGCATCGCCCCGCCATCATGCTCCTCCCGGGCTTCCCGTTCGAGCACGCCGCACAGCTCGACCCGGACCATTTTGACTTGCGCGAAGGCATCGATCCTTTCGGCGATGTCAATTTGCTTTCCGCGAAAGCATCGATCCTTTCGGCGATGTCAATTTGCTTTCCGCGAAAGCATCGATCCTTTCGGCGATGTCAATTTGCTTTCGGCGAAAGCATCGATCCTTTCGGCGATGTCAATTTGCTTTCCGCGAAAGTATCGATCCTTTCGGCGATGTCAATTTGCTTTCGGCGAAAGCATCGATCCTTTCGGCGATGTCAATTTGCTTTCGGCGAATGCATCGATCCTTTCGGCGAAGTCAATTTGAGTTCGGCGAAAGCATCGATCCTTTCGGTGAAGTCAATTTGCTTTCGGCGAAAGCATCGATCCTTTCGGTGAAGTCATTTTGACTTCCGTGAGCGCGGCGAAGGAGAACAAGCTACGTATTTTGAGATCTTTAGCAGCCTTTTTCGGCTCGAGCGCCCTCGGACGCGACACAGCGGCTGAGCATCGCCGCGTCCGTTCCGGCGGCGTTCATCGAGCTGACGAACGTGGCGGTCACCAACCAGAAGGCGCTCGTGCGCGAGGAGCGAGTCCCCCGGCCGAGATCCGCGACCTGATGAGCTATGCCGACGCATACAGCCCCGTCGCCGATGAGCTCGAGGCACTCGCGCAGTTCGTCCGCCACAGCGTCACCGCCGCCCGCAACACGGCCGGCAGCGAAGCCCTGATGACCACCTCGCTCGCGCACGACTGGCGAAAAAGTCCCAGCACGCCCACCTCGTCCGTACGTGGCCGACATGCGCCGCGCACTCGGACGCGTCAAGAAACTGACGCCCGAGGAAGCCGTGCAAAAAGCAACGGAACGAGCGGCAAAGGCAACGGCGAAGGTGGCCAAGGCGACGGCGAAGGCGACGGCCAAGTCAGCAAAGACCGCGCCGGCGAATCCGGCCCCGACGACGCAGCAGCCCTCGTGATGCCGCGACGCCTGCAGTAAACCCCGAGCGGGCGCGCCGTATGGCGCGCCCGCTTTTACGCAAGAGAAGCCGCAAATTCACAGTGGCGACCCATGGTCTCAGGGTTGCGGCGCTTCGACCATTTAGTCAGGAGCCGCCGTTTTGCTCCAGCAAACAACCCGCGGAGCGCGAACCCCGCCGGCTCCAGTTTGAAGCACCATTTGTCCTACACGACCGGGCGAGATCTTCGTTCCCGCATGGCCGTCGGTCTCGCGCAGACGTGCCGGCATCGACGACCGCGCGCCCATGACAGCCGAATCCCGTGCGGCACGCTGCGCGACGGAACCTCTCGATTCGACAACAGATCACGCAGCCTCGCAGACACTACACGTCACATAAAGATCGCAGCAGCCGATTACACAACGCGCCGGCAGCAGCCCGCAGAATGTGCCTGGTCTGTGAGAGGAGTGTTGTTGGCGCTTGGTAAGTAGAGAGTTAGGCGGACACGCGGGTGTATGATTGTTACATGCCGGATGAGCCGAGCATATCGGTGCTATTTGTATGCTGGGGAAACACTTGCCGTAGCGTGATGGCCGAGGCCTTCGGGAAACGACGTTACGGAACACTAGCGCGATTCGAGTCGGTTGGTCTCCATCCCATGCGGCCTGAGGACACGACCGCAACACTTAAGAGTTTGCGATGTGATTTTGGTATTCAGATTCCAGAATACAACCCCCGCGGCCTCGCGGAGGTTGACTTACAGACATATACATACGTCGTAGCGATGGATCCTGAAGTCGCTGAGGAACTCCGCGAGTTCACGTCTCGCGAGTTTACCGTCTGGGACACGACCGATCCGTGGCAAGGAGATCCGACTGAATATAAACGATGCGGTCTGTCGGTCCTTCGACAACTCACGACTTTGCCGTTTGTTTCCAGGGTGGTGATCGATGCTCCTTGAAGCACTCCTGCAGGTAATCGAGCGTCTCATCGCTCTCGCGAAGGGCCGCATCGAGGGTAGGCGAGCAGTCTTCGACCGCGTAATCGAGCCGACTTTCAACGATCTGTTGTCCGTCCATGGCGACTACATCGCCATGTTTGAGCAGGCGCAGGTGTTCGCCGGTTCTTGGCCGAACACGGAGTTAGAAATACAAGCAAGGGTTGAGGCGGCCAAGACCCAGATTCGTCAACGGCGACGTGAATTTGAACCCGTTCGTAGAAAGCTAGAAACACTTGCTCAGGAATTGAAGACCCATAACCTCCCCGTCGATGAGCGTAACTTCCTGGAGGCAGTTCTTCGCTATCTGCCGTCGGGCGAGACATCTTTACCGCAATCCTCAGCCACGGCGGTGTTGGAGTATCTTGATACGGCCGCACCGGAACAGATCGACCTGTTGCTCGCGCAAACGATCCAGCAGCACCTGAATCGATGGTCACAAGTCTGTACTACGTTCGCTAAAGCTAGGGTCGCAGTCGCCGAAGCGCGATAAGAGCCGCTTGGTAAGTAGAGAGTTAGCCCGACGAGGGTAGGGATGAAGGCCTGAAGTGACACTCCTAGTTGGGCGCTGCCAGAACCGGCGCGGGAGTGAAACCGATGTCGATGTCTCTACTAACGGCTAGCCTCGTGGCGCTGACACTCTTTGCCGTACTGGCGGCTGCCGCCTTCAAAATACTTTCCCGCCTGCGCAACCGCCCAGCATATGTGGCCACAGTTACAACCTTCGTGATCTTTGTTGCCACCGCGGCATGTCTGTGGTCGTTCGAAGAATCAACGCCTCTTCTGTTTCTCCTGCTACTGCTTATAACTCCCATAATCTTCGGAAGCGCGCTTAGTATCACAGTCTCGGCAAATAGGCGGCATCCAAGCTCACGCACTCGTTGGGCCGTTCGTATTGCGGGCATGATGGTATTCTTGACGCCGATCCTTACCTTTGTGAGCATTTCGAGCGGCCCTTCATGGTCTGACGCTTTGACGACGGCAGTGGACCCAGAAGAGCGAGTTCGCAACTGGATAGCGAGTGGTGCAGCAGCCTTTAACCCGAAGCCGCAAATGATTCAAGGTAACGCCGAGATTGTAACACTTCGTGTGGTTGAAAACCCTGATGACGCGATTCTTCGAATGCCGATGACTGGCGGCCCAGTAACACTGAGTTGGCGTCAGGATGTCTCGTTGGTAATGCGCGCCGAGTTGAAGGGCAGTGGATTTGATATTGAAGCTCTATCGCCGACGGATCAGTTTCTGCGTAATGGTCGCTACGAATGGGCATGGAAGATCGTTCCCAAAAAGTGGGGGAAGCGGCAGCTCCACCTGACTACGATCGTTCTAGCGCCCATTCCCGGCTTGGGTGAAAAAGCGAGCGTTGCGAACGTCACAACCAGATCAGTCGATGTGCTGGTGAATCCGAATGCCGTAGTCAGTGGTTTCTTATCCACTTACTGGCAATGGCTCGCAACGACGGTGTTCATACCGATTGCCATTTGGTTATGGAAGAGACGAACAAAACAAATTCGGCAACGGCAAATCGGTTTCCGAAACGCGGGCTAACTCAAGCGTGCGGCCGGGAACATGGGTGACAAAACAGACCGGGAACATAGGTTACACCCGGTGACCGTTGGGGAGTGGCAGAGATGGGGCTTTCGTGGGCTGATCTGCCGAATACGCGGAGCGACAGCCGCCCATTCAATTCGCACGAACACACGGTGTCGATACGATGGGCTGATGTTCGATCACGCACGGGGACAACTTGCGACGCGTCGTCCTTTCTCAGGCGGTACGGACGTTGAGCATCAGCCATAGAATCGCATCTCCCGCTCATCGAAGCGGGCCAGCAGCACCGGTCCGTAGTACAGCGACCAGATGCCGTCGTCGATCTCTTCAAGACCGACCCACTCGCCGGTGAGTGTTTTGCTCGTGAAGATCCGCTCGTGCTTCCATCGCATCATGCCGTTGTGAGAGATCTTCCGCGTCTCGAGGTGGCCGGCGTACTCGATGGGCGGCAGGGACTCCGGATACGGCCGCGGCGATGGACGATAGATCGTGGCCGGACGTTTCTGACCGAGTGTCTCGTGCGGCCGCTCGTTGTTGAACAGGTGACGGAACTCGTCGAAGCGTTTCTGCTGACGGTCCATGGTCTGTTCCGGCGGTCGAGTTGTTTCGGCTTTGAGCGTGCGGTGCATTCGTTCGTGTGCACCGTTCTGTTCGGGATGTCCTGGCACGATCCGTTCGAACCGGTGCCGAGCCGGATCCACCATAGCGATAGCCGGGAAAGCCTTGCCAGGCCGGGAGATCCGAACGGACTGCCATTGTCGGACAAGATCGCTCGAGGCAGCCCGTATTCGCGGAAGATGCGCTCGAAGGCACGGCGCGTGTGCGGCCCTTCGTTCGACGGATACGTATCACAAGCAAGCAGATAACGGCTCACGTGATCGACCACGGTCAGGGGGTAACAGTAGACGTGATTGCCGAGGAAGAGTGCCCCCTTGTAATCGACGGTCATGAGGTCATTGGGCTCGGTTGGCTCGCTGCGTACGCGCAATGGATGGGCAGGCGGCGAGCGTCGCTCACGAGGCTGGATCAGGCTGGCACGGTGAAGAATGTCGCCAATGGTGCTCGGCGCCGGCCAGTCGAGAGCCGGATGTAATTCGGCGAGTCGCGCGAGGATCTTGCGCGGTCCGAAGTGCGGAATCGTCGGCGGAACGCAAGGATCTGTTCGACCATCGGTTCGCTGGTCCGATGCGGAATGTGCACCGGAGCGCGTGATCGATCGACGAGTCCTTTCATGCCGTCGACATTGTGCCGGGCAAGCCACTTATGCAGCTTCTGACGACTCACGCCGAAGCGCTCGGCGAGCTCGGTAATCGAGTATAGGCCGCTGAGATAAGTCTCGATGAATCGCGTTCGTTCTTTCGCAGGACCGGTTACCTCCCCATGGCATCACACGCCCTCCCTTCCGAAGGACAAGTGTCACCCATGTTCCCGGTCTGTTTTGTCACCTATGTGCCCGGTCTGTACCCTGCGTGCACCTGACGCGGCCCGGCTTCGGCCCGGCAGCCTAGCTGCCTAGCCAACACACTAGAATCACGGCGTCACGCTGGTCGCAGTTAGCGACTCGTCGACTTCTACTCATTCGCTGCGACCATCGTGCCGCGTCGGCTTCGGCACGTGGGCCTTGGCCGTGCAGCTTAGGCTCAAGCCGTTGCGGACGCAAACTGGCGTCAAACGGCGATGCGTTGGCACGTGTCACTCCCTCTGCGTCACAGCCTCTCGTGCGCTACGGCACTGACACGCTGTAGGCGAGGTGCTACGAATTTGGCGTGGCCGCGAAAACTTTTGGGACAAAGTGTCGATGAAATGCACACGCATCATTGTTACCGAGTACGGCGGGCCGGATGCGCTTCATGTGGTCGAAGAAGACTGCGCCGAGCCGAGGCGCCGTGAAGTGCGGGTAAGAGTATTGGCCGCGGGTGTGTCATTGCCCGATCTGATGATGCGCGAGGGTATTCACCCTGAGACGCCCCGGCTGCCCTTCACGCCAGGTTGGGATCTTGTCGGCGTGGTGGATCGGCTCGGCGACGGCGTCTCTGGAATCGAACCGGGCCAGATGGTTGCCGCGCTCCCGATCAGCGGCGCGTACGCGGAATTCGTCTGCCTGCCGCAACGGGAGCTGATTCCGGTGCCGGACGGACTGGATCCCGCAGAGGCTGTGAGCCTCATTCTGAATTACATCACTGCCTATCAGATGCTGCATCGCGCTGCCGATGTCCGACTAGGGCAGCGCGTCTTGATTCAAGGCGCAGCAGGCGGCGTCGGCTCGGCACTTTTGCAGCTCGGTCGCCTCGCCGGCCTTGAGATGTACGGCACGTGTTCGTCGCGAGGTGCGCCGGCTGTCTCCGATATGGGCGCCACGCCGATTGATTATCAGTCTCAGGATTACGTAACTGAAATTCACCGGCTCACGGGCGATGGTGTCGACGTGGTCTTCGACAGTCTAGGCGGTAGCGAGATCTGGCGTGCGCGCAAAGCACTGCGTTCGGGCGGCAGGGTCGTGGCCTACGGCCTCACTGGCTCGCTGCGCGGCGGGCGATTGCCTTCGCATGATTCAGGTGGCCGTCATCGTTTTCGCGCGATCGCCATGTTCGCCTTCTACACTGTAGGCAGCTGGTTTCTGCCGGGACGGAAGCGCGTGGTGACTTACAGCATTCAGTGGCTCAAGCGGCTAAGGCCTGCACTGTTCCGACAGGACTTGATCACTCTGTTCGACCTCCTTCGAGAGAAGAAGATCAAGCCGCTCATCGCGGAGCGACTCCCACTTGCAGAGGCGAGGCACGCGCACGAGCTGCTCGGGGCGGGCGGTGTGACGGGCAAGATCGTGCTCCTACGCAACGGGCCGTCGTTTGAATCAAGAGCAGCATAACAAGCTCGTGCGCTGATGCTGAGAGGCTATGGCGGGCGCCGCCCAACTCGAGCCAGAAGCCGACACGGCCCGGCGCTGGCCCGGCAGCCTAGCTGGCTAGTCAACTCACCAGCGTTGCGGAGTCACGGCGGTTGGTGCGCCAGGAAAAGCTTCGAGGAGGGGAAAACGATGTGAGTTGAAGACACAGAGCGGAAACCTCTTAATGCAACCCAGCAGGTGAGAGTCCTGTCCCAATAAGGTTGGCCGCCAGTGGGAAGCGAGTCTTGCGCGGTGTTCGAATCGGAGTAATCCGAGCCGTGAAGCGTAGACAGCGAGCG
>QHVT01000026.1 GCA_003223645.1 Acidobacteriota bacterium
AAACACCCCGAGACACTGAGCTCGTTGTTGGGTGTAACCGCAACTTCAATGGATAACGAATTGGGCTGTGTGAACAGTGAACCTGTGATTCGCGGAGCCGGATGCGGGAGTCCCGCACGTCCGGATCTTCAGGGGGGCCGGGGCGAGTAATCGCCTCGGTCTACCCGACCAGATCGCCAGTCGTTGCATGCCACTCCTCGGCGGCAACCGTCGCGCCGCGTCGGCTTCGGCACGTGGACCCTGGCCGTGCAGCTTAGGCTCAAACCGTTAGACGCACTTAGAATAGACGCACTAAAGAAAAACTCGATGCAGTGGTATGTGGCGTAGCCGGCGGAGGGCGATTGCTCGCCCCCCGACGACGCGCTCATCGGCACGACGGACACCTGCCAAATGTGAACTGACGGATGGCCGTGCACGTGCGGCATGGTTGCGTGGGCGTGCCCGAGAAGTTAGCTTCGAATTCGATGACCATGGTGATCGAGTCATTGCAGTTGAACGATCCTGTGCCTGGCGATAGATCGAACGTCATTGCGAACGGGGCGGGCCCGAGCGCATGTCCGCTCGACGACCAAACAATCTGATTGCCATGGAGGAACGGCACCGAGGCGGGATTCCAGCCAGTGGGAGAAGGCGGCTGAGTCGACGTCCACGCCGCGGTTGCGGTAATGGGGCTGGGCATCCCGCAACCCGATGGGAAGGTGTGCCATGCGCCCAACACCGTCGCTTTCACTAGCGTCGCCTGTTGTCCGCCAGCGTTCATGGCGACCGTTAACGTCGCGTCTCCGTACGACTCCGAAGTAACGAGCGTCGGACTGATCGAGTCGCAGCAGATCGGGTGCGGGCAGGCGTGCACGATGAAGTTCGATGCCATCGGGCAGCCATTCACGTTCGAAGTGACTTGGATCGAGCCGCCGCTGTTCGACGCCCAAGTGACAGCGATGCAGGATCCGTCAGCCGTCACCGGAACGAATGTCCCGGGGACCGACCATGTGAACGGCCCCGTGGCGGGAGGCTTCACACAGTAAGTCGACGGCTTGGTACATGTGTCGGATGGACCATCGATGACCGGCGGCTGCACTTCCCGGATGCAGATGTTGTCGATCTGGCCGAATGAGACTTGAGCGCCGTCGTTGATGCTTGAGCCGTTCGATGGGCTGATAGTAAGGAGCGATTCATTATGGGCCGCGGTGAAGCAGCCTTTGAAGGTACCCCAGGATGTAGATGCGATATTGCTCGTCGTCATCACAGTTTCGCACGTCCCAGTGGGGCACGATGGATCCGTCAGCGGCCCAGTCGAGGCGCGCAGCGCGATGGTTACAAACGTCGAAAGAGGCTTATTCGGGTCGGGGTGAAATCGGCCGCAGAACTCGATAGAGTAAGTGCGACCAGCTACGAACGTCACCGGCTGCTGGATCGCCTCGCCGACAACTTTGTTCCCCCAGAAGCTGACGTAATCGGGATCATGACAGCCGGCGCCACTCTGCAATTGCGGGGTGCCGTAGGCCGCTGTCCAGAAGGCGGTACTACTGGGCGGCATCGAGCCGTCACCGATGATGACAGTGTTCGAATTGAAGCCGCCGTTCTTAACGATGTTGCCGGGGCACGACCAGGGAGCGGATTGTGCATTCGATGCCGGCGCCTGCGCCGAGAAGCCGATGAAGAGTAGAACAGACAAGAATGCCGATGACACTCGCATTTTCATTCCTTTCAGGATGAAGCCGGACCGATTCTGTCTGTTAGTGACGGAATGGTGGTTATCGTTACAAAACAAACAGAACCACAACGTCACGAACGGCGGCGTGTGTCCAACTCCGCAACGCCGCCGCGATCATCTCGGAAGGAATCCGGACGCTGGCTCGCGTGTCGGAGCTCGCAGGCCCATTCGATCAAGGTCAAAGGGACATCGATAGTGGTAGCGGCGTCTAACTCGAGCCAGAAGCTCGCGTAGGAGCACCATCGAATTGCTATACTTTCGATATTATGGCTGGACTGCTCATCAAAGATCTCCCGAAGGAACTTCATCGCAAGCTGAAGGTGCGGGCGCAGGCGCATCGGCGGAGTCTGAGCAGTGAGGCGATCACGATTCTCGAGTCGGTTCTTGATGACCGATCGGGGCCGCCGACGATCGAGGAGATTGATCGGCTGCGCGCGCAGGGAAAACGGCCGCTCACGCAGGCAATCATTGACCGCGCGCGCCGGAGAGATCGTTGATCGTCACGGACACGAACCTCGTCGCCTATCTGCTGATCATGAGTGAGTACACGGCGGTGGCCCGAGGGGTGTGCGTGAAAACGGTCAGTGGATGTTGCCCACTCTCTGGCGCAGCGAACTTTTGAACGTGCTTGCGACGTCAGTGCGGGCAGGCATTCTGACGCGAGCGCAAGCCGGAGACACGTGGCAGATTGCGCGCGCAATCTTTGGCAGAAATGAAGTCGAGCCATCCGGAATCGATGTGCTCGAAACTGCGGCGGAGCGGAACTTGTCGGCGTATGACGCGCAATTCGTCGTCGCTGCGTCCGATCTCGAAGTACCGCTCGTGACGTCCGACCGGAAACTGCTGCCGCGTGTCCCGTTCTCGCGATTGCGCCGGAGCGGTTCACGGCGCGCAGAAACAAGTAGCGCGGCGGCTTTGCCGCCGCGCTACGAAGAAACCACTACCAGATCCGGACGCGCTCTTCCGGCTTCACGTACTCCTTGTCGCCTTCCTTGACGCCGAAGGCTTCGTACCAGGCGTCCACGTTTCGCAGGGGGGCGAACGCGCGGATCATGCCGGGGGAGTGCGAGTCGGTCATGATGAGCTGGCGCAGCGCGTCGTCGCGCACGATCGTCCGCCACACCTGGCCGAATCCGAGGAACACGCGCTGGTTGCCGGTGAAGCCGTCGATCACCGGCGCGGGCTGGCCGGCCAGCGAGATGTGATACGCATCGAGCGCCATCAGGATGCCGCCGAGGTCGCCGATGTTCTCGCCCATGGTGTTGCGGCCGACGATGTGGATGCCGGGAAGCTGCGGGAAGTCGAACGACTCGTACTGCGCGCCGAGCTTCGTGGCCTGCTCTTCGAACTTCTTCGCGTCGTCGGCGGCCCACCAGTCGCGCAGCACGCCGTCGCCGTCGGACTTGCGGCCCTGGTCGTCGAATCCGTGCGTGATCTCGTGTCCGATCACGGCGCCGATCGCGCCGTAGTTCACCGCGGGGTCAGCCTTCGGGTCGAAGAACGGCGGCTGCAGGATCGCGGCCGGGAAGACGACCTCGTTCTTCGTCGACTGGTAATACGCGTTGACCGTCTGCGGCGTCATGCCCCACTCGGCCTTGTCGACCGGCTTGTTCAGCCGTCCGACGTTGTACTCCCATTCGAACTTCCCGAGGCGCTCGGCATTGCCGATGAGGTCACCCTCTTTGACCTGGAGCTTCGAGTAGTCGCGCCACTTCGACGGATACCCGATCTTCACTCCGAATTTCGAAAGCTTCTCGAGTGCCTTCGCTTTCGTGTCGGGCGACATCCACGTCAGATTCTCGATGCGGCCCTTCATCGCCAGGCGGAGATCGGCGACGAGCTTTTCCATCTTCGCCTTTGACTCCGGCGGGAAGTACTCGGAGACATACGTGCGGCCGATCGCTTCGCCCATCGCGCCTTCCGCGCCCGCGACGGCGCGCTTCCAGCGCGGGCGCTGTTCCTGCGCGCCGTTGAGGAACTTCGAGCGGAACTCCCATTCCGTGTTGACGAAACGCTTCGACAGCAGCGCCGCCGCGTCATCGGTGACGTGGAAAGCCTGCCATGCTTTCAGCGTGTCGATCGGCGCATCGCCGAAGATCTTGGCGATCTTCGGAAGCGCGGTGTTCTGACGAATGACGGCCTTGTCGGCTTTCTCGAGGCCCGCTTCCTTGAAGTACAGCGACCACGGGAACTCCGGCGCGGCCTTCTCGAGCTCCGCGATGGTCATCAGGTTGTAGGTCTTGTCGCGGTCGCGGCTTTCCGCGCGCGTCCAGTGCGCCTCGGCGATCTTCGTCTCCATCGCCACGATGTCGGCCGCGTTCTTCTCCGGCTCATCCCAGCCGGCGAGCGTCAGCATGTCGGCGACGTATTTCTGGTAGCGCTCTTTCTGCGGCTTGAAGTTGTCGCGCAGATAGAACTCGCGGTCGGGAAGACCGAGGCCGGCCTGTCCGACGTACAGCGCGTTCTTATCGGGATTCTTCGCGTCGTCGCCGACGAACGCGCCGAAGAACGAGCGGCCGAAGCCGGCGCTGGAGCGCGCCATGGCACGCGCGACGTCCGCGCGCGTCTGTTCCTTCTTGATCGCGTCGAGGATCGGCTGGATCGGCTTCGAGTCGGCCTTCTCGGCCGCTGCCTCATCCATGAACGAGCGATACAACATCGCGACTTTTGCTTCGTCCGAGCCGGCCTTCAGGTTCTTGTCGGCCGCCCATTTGTCGAGCATCGCGTGCACGCGCGCCTCGGACAAATCGCGCAGGATGTTGAACGCGCCGTAGCGCGTCTGATCGGGCGGGATCTGCGTCGTGGCAACCCACTTGCCGTTCACGTATTTGAAGAAATCGTCTCCCGGCTTGATGGACGTGTCCATGCCGTTGAGATCGACGCCCCACGTTCCGAAGCGCTGCGCCGCCGTCGGAGTGGAAGCTGGTGCGGCTGCGGTCGTGGTCGCCGGTTCTTCGGCGATCGCAGCCACAGACAGGAGTGCGATCAATGCGATCGCGAAGACAAGAAGCCTCGTTTTCATCAGTGTTCCTCTCGGTTTGCGATGAACTTTGGTAGGACTCGGACGACAACACGCCGCCGTGCGGAGATTATTCGATGAGCCGCGCATTGTGTCAGCGGCGTCAACCGTGAAGTTTGCACCAGCGTTACAGCGTCAGCGTTCGCTGTCGAGTTGTTGCATCTGCCGTTCGTCGTAGCGCGTGCCTGCAACCGCCTCGGCGGGAACGGCGCGCTCGATCTGTTCGAGATCGCTCGCGCTGAGTTGAATCGACAGCGCGCCGAGGGCGTCGTGGAGCTGCGCGCGAGTCCGCGCGCCGATGACCGGAACGATGTTCTCGCCGCGCGCGAGCACCCACGCGATCGCGAGCTGCACCGGCGTCGCGTCGTGCTGGGCGGCGATGTCGCGCAACGCGTCGATCAGCTGCTGGTTCTGCTCGCGATTCTCGCTGCGGAATCGCGGCATGAACGAACGATAGTCGCCTTTCTGCGCGGGCATCGATCCGCTGAGGAGTCCGCGCGACAGCACTCCGTAGGCGGTCACTCCGATGCCGAGCTCGCGCAGCGCGGGAAAGATCGCGCGCTCCGGTCCGCGGCTGACGAGCGAGTATTCGATCTGCAGATCGCTGATCGGATGCACGGCCGCCGCGCGGCGAATCGTGTCGGCGCCGACTTCCGACAATCCGATCGCGCGCACCCATCCCGCTTTCACGAGCTCGGCGAGCGCACCGATCGTTTCTTCGATCGGCACGCTCGGATCGAGACGCGCCGGACGATAGATGTCGATGTGATCGACGCCGAGTCGCGTGAGCGAATACGCGAGAAAGTTTTTCACCGCGACGGGACGCGCGTCGAAGCCGAGCCACGCGACGTCGGGCCCCCGCATCGCGCCGAACTTCACCGAGAGCAGCACGCGATCGCGCCGGTCGCGAATCGCGCGGCCGATGAGCATCTCGTTGTGTCCCATCCCGTAGAAGTCGCCGGTGTCGAGAACGTTGATGCCGCGATCGATCGCCTCGTGAATCGTGGCGATGCTCTCGTTCTCATCCGCCGCGCCGTACATCCCCGACATGCCCATGCATCCGAGGGCGATCGGGAAGACGTCGTAGGAGCCGAGCCTGCGTGCGTTCATGTGCGGCGCACAAGCATAACGCCGAAGATCGCGAGCGCGCCGCCGGCGATCGTCGGCAGGCCTGGAACTTCGCCGAGCCAAACGCATCCGATGAGCACGGCGACGGGCGGGATGAGATAGCGAAACGCGGCCGCGAACGACGCGTTGACGCGCAGCGCGTGCGACCAGCTCGCAGTCGCGTGGCTCGTGCCCGAGAATCAGCGGATTACGTGGGATCGCGGAGCGATCCCGCAGGAACAGGTCGTCGAAGAATTTTTCGGCGGCGCCGCAATCCCACTGGATCGCGGCTCTTCCCGCCATGGCGGCATTCCATGCCGAAGAAGCTTTGTTTGCGACCGCAATCGGTATGTGTACAATGGCGCACTTATGCATATCTGGAGAATTTTCGCCAGCTGTGTCCTTCTTCTCGTCGCGTGGATCCCGATCGCGTCCGCTGACGACGAGGTCGTTCCCGGCAGCCATGGCGGCTCTTACACCCTCAACATGAATGGAGATCAAGTCGCCTCGGTGACGAATGATGACGGAAGCGTCATTCAATATCATTATGACCTTTCTGGCACTCAGTCCGGGATGACTGTGATTGTCGGCGGCGTGTCGCTCACTTTGAGTTACGGGACCGACGGGAGCGGCGGCGGATGGCTCTATGCGGCGCCGATGCCACCGCTGTTCCATTCAGCGGACGCGCACGGCCGCACTGTAACGGCCACGTTGTATCCGGGTATGTCGATGGACAACGGTAGTTGGGAGATGGGCGTGAACGCGCCTCCTCCGATCCCGGTGGCGTCATTTGTCTACGGCGAATCCGGGCATGTGGGCGCGGTCACGCTGAGCAACGGCCTGTCGATGCATCTCGATACGACGCCGGAGGCGGAATCAGGGCCGTCATGGGGGCCGCCGACAACGCCGTCCGAACTCGTGTCGCAAACGGTCTATGGCAGCGACGGTACTCTGCTGGTCAGTGCTTCGCCGGCGGGTGGGACGAATGCCATGCGCGTCGCACCGACGCAATTGGACGCGGTTGCAACACAACTCGGATTGGGCGCAAATTGGGCGGAGACGCTGACGTTTACACGCAGTGCAAACGGGCAACTGACGACGGTGCGCAATTGGACGACGGGAGAGGTCAAGCTGTATCTGGTCGACGTGGGAGAGTTTCGCGTCGGGTACACACCAGGTGGTACACCTGTTTTCTACGACTTCACGCCGAACTACAGCGCCACCGAAGAGTTTGAGGCGGATCCCTCAATCAAGGTCGCCGGCGTCGCCCCGACTCAGATCGTCATGACGGCCGCTGGTGCCACGGGCATGTATAACGATCGGCCGGCCGAGGGCGCTGTTTACGGTGTCTGGAATGACGCCGCCGGCGTGACCCACTTTGGCCGTCTCACGACCGAGCCGGAAAGCTCTCGCCGCATGGCGTCTCAATCCGTACGGACGGGAAAGATGAGGACCAATTCCTATGTGCGGCACATCGCTACGGTGTGCGCAGGCGGCCAGTGTTGGAACACTTTTTGGTTTGAGTATCAGGACGACTATGGAGGCGGAGGCGGAAGCGGCGGTGGAGGCGGCGGTGGAGGCGGCCTTCCACCTGCCGGTCCACCTGTCGGCGGCGGCGGCTCGCCCGGCAAGACCGGGAATCAGGTCAGGGATGGGAAACTGAAAGCGGCGGTCGATCGCGCCTTGAAAAAAGCGCAGCAGAAGTTGCAGAATCAGCAATGCCTCGCGCTGTTCAATCGAATCGGAACCGTGCCTGGTGAGACGTCGAAGCCATTGATCGACGTGATGCACAATCGGAAATATACCGATCCGGGCGCTTATTTGACGAAGTATCTCACATACGTAGGTGGCGATTCGACGGATTGTGCGGACTTTGCCCAAGCCAGCACGAAGGTGGGTCAGTCGCAAGTCGCCGTCTGCGGAACGTTCTTGAGTTCGAGCACGAGTGACGGATGGAACGCGGTCTATCTGATCCACGAAATGATGCACTCGCTCGGCCAGGGCGAGAATCCGCCGATGGCAGGCCAGCCGACGAGCGCACAGCTCAACCAGCAAGTGAGTGCCGCATGCGGACATTGACTATCGGAATCGCCCTGATCTTTTCGATCGCCTCATTGGCGCAAACGCCGGGGCAGACGCAAGAGGTGACGGATAGCGGCGTGATGATCATGGACTCCACGGGACGTGTAGTGCGTTTCGAAGGCACGGACAGTGTCGTCGTCGAATACCTCTATGCCAGTGCAGATGCACAGGAAACGTCCGGCGTCACGGTGCGGGTCAACGAGAAACTGAGTCTCTCCGTGAAGTACTCGGGTCGTCAGGAAGTTCAAGCGGCGGGTCTGCCAAAGCTTACCTCGGTATTTGATCGCAAGGATCGGACCTGTGAAGTGTTGGCCGATGACACCGTGCTGGCTCGTCTCGAATACACGAGCGACGAGCTCTTCTCACGGATCGTGCTGCCCAGGTATCTCACCTGGACTTGCACGACCGAGGCGCCGCGGCGCGTTCGAGAGAGCGTACAGGATTCGCGTGGCAAGGTCGTCGCCAGTGTAGTGGGGCGGGCCGGCGACGGCATCCGAATGGGCTGGCCCTCTGCTGCCGTGGCCGAAGATTTCGGCGTCGATCCCGACGCGCTCACTTACGAACAAAGCCCCACGGGTGCGCTCACCACCGCGCGTGACGCCGCGGGACGTGTTGCGTTTTACATCGTGAGCATCGAAGGGTGTGATGTCGGTTTCGCCCCAAATGGCGAGGGCCGTTTTTACGATCTCGAGCTGAGGGTGCTCGGCGGTGAAAGTTTCCCCGGCGGTGACATCGTGGTCTCGAAGGCGTGGGAGATGCAGCGCGCGACGATTCCCGATCATCTCGTCGTGACCGCGCGCGGAAGAGCCGGCGTCTATCTCTACGAGGCCGCGAAAGACGGAATCGCCTCGGCTTGGACCGATGCGAAGAGCCGCGTGCACTTGATGAAATTCCAGGAATGAACATTCATCGCTTGTACACGTCCGTGTTCAGGTACTTCAATCCCGAGTCCGCCATCAACGTTACCACCGTCGCCTTCGGCTTCAACGTTAGGGCCACCTGTTGCGCCGCGAGCGAGTTCGCTCCGGACGATGTTCCCGCGAACACGCCTTCTTCTCGCGCGAGGCGTCGCGCTTCCGCTTTCGCGTCATTCGTCGGGATCGCGATGATCTCGTCGACGAGCGATGCATCCCAGAGCGGCGGTGTATAGCCGATCCCGACACCTTCGATTTTGTGCGGGCCAGGTTGTCCGCCGGACAACACTGCAGATTCTGCAGGTTCGACGGCGATGATTTTCACGGACGGTTTGTAGCGTTTGAGAATCGTCGCGACGCCGCGCAGGCACGCTGCTGTACCGACACAATGGACGAACGCGTCGACTTCACCATTGGTCTGCGTCCAGATTTCCTCGGCGAACGGAAAGTAGCCCGCAATCGCATCGTGATTGTTGAGCTGGTCGGTCCAATAGGTGTTCGGCTCGCGGCTCAATGTGCGTGCGGTCTCGATCATGTCGAGGATCAGTTTCTTCGTCGTGCGTCCGTCCTCGCTCGGCACGATCGTCAGCTCCGCGCCGAACGCCTTCATCTGATCGCGTTTCTCCGGACTGAACGCATCCGATGTGACGATGCGCAGGCGATAGCCTTTCGCCGCGCAGACGAGCGCGAGCGACGCGCCGGTGCTGCCGCCGGTGTATTCGAGCACCGTGTCGCCCGGCCTCAATCGTCCGTCCGCCTCGGCGCGCGCGATGACGGCCAGCGCCATCCGGTCTTTGATGCTGCCGGTCGGGTTTTCCCATTCCAGCTTCGCGAAGATGCCGCCGCGCAGCTGGACCATCGAGGTGCTTCCGATCGCCTGAAGGATGTCCATGGTCGGCATTCTGAATGCAACACTGTCTCGATCGCGAACGCTTGCAGAGCGGCGACACTCCTGCGCCCGGGCCCATGCCCGCTTCCGCGCCCGGGGTGGGCGGCGAGCGAAGCGACCAACGTCGCTCCTCCCACCCCGGGCTCGGAAGCGGGCGCGGGCCCGGGCGCGGGAATGAGCCCGGAACTTGTCTTGCAACCACAGCCGCCCGTGACGATCTCGTGTGCCGACTGCGGGACCCTGCAGCACATTCCCGACCTGCCGCCCGGCGGCGTCGTGGAGTGTCAGCGCTGCGATCGCACGCTGGCGAAACGGTCGGCCACCGGCTTCGATCTCACGCTCGCGTGCGCGATCGCGATCTTTCTTCTTCTGCCGCCCGCCGTGTTCATGCCGCTGCTCGACTCGTCGCTCAAAAAGCTGCTTTTCGAAGAGAGCCGCCTCGTCTCCAGCGTGGGCACGATCTATCACGAGGTGTGGTTCCCGTTCGCGTTCGGCTTCCTCTTCTTCGCGTTTCTTTTTCCCGCGTTGCGCGCGCTGTTTCAAATCGTCGTCTTTACGTCGCTGCGCCTGGGCTGGCCGCTGTGGCAGCGGGGGCGGATTTTTCGCTGGAGCGAAGAGCTGCGGATCTGGAGCATGACCGACGTCGTGGTCATCGCCGGCGCGGTTGCATACGTGCGCGCCGCGATTCCCGCGGACGTCGTCGTGCGCATCGGTGCGTGGTGTTATCTCGTCGTGGCGATCCTCGTGATCATCGGCGATCGATCGCTCGACCGGCGCGCGGTGTGGAACGCGATTCATGCCGACGCGGAAACAGTTCCGCATCGACACGTCGCATCGTGTGATGTCTGCGAGCTCGCGGCTCCGCAGCGACGATCGGGGGATTCCTGTCCGCGTTGCGGCTCGCGTCTCGATCGCCCGATCGCGCCGCGCTACATTCCCGCCGTCACCGCGGTCGCGGCCGCGATTCCGCTCTGCATTCCCGCGTACGGCGCGGCGGTGATGGTGAACGATCAGCTCACCGGCGTGCTCGAGCACACCGTCATCGGCACCGTGCAGCTCCTCGCCGATCACGGCTACTGGCAGATTGGCGTCATCGTGCTCGTCGCCGGAGTCGCGGTGCCGATCACCGTCCTGACAGGACTCATCTGGCTGCTCGCGCGCGTCCGCTTCCCGAACAAACACGGCCTCGTGATCCGCACGCGCGCGTATCGCGTGCTGCATCGGCTGGTGCGCTGGCCGATGATCATCCCGTTCGTCGCCGCGCTCGCCGCGCCGATCGTCGACTATCGCGGCATCGACGACATCGTGGCCGGCCCCGGCGCAACGCCGCTGTTCCTGCTGATCGCGCTCCTGATGTTCGCGATGCGTTTCTTCGAGCCGCGACAAATGTGGAAGAGCGCCGGAGAGTTGACGTGAGCGAGTACGACCATCACGACGAAGAGCGGCGCCGCGAAGAGCATCCCGAGGCGCATACGTATGTGGCGAAGTGGACGCCGTGGTTGTGGATCGTCCCCGCGCTGGCGGTGTTCTTCGTCGGCTTCCTGATCGTCCGCTACGGATTTTTCGGCGGCGGCGACATCACCGTTCGATTCGCCGAGGCGCACGGACTCGATCGATACAGCCCGGTGCGATTCCGCGGCGCGAAAGTCGGAACGGTGCAGAAGATCAAAGTCGACGAGAACGGCGGATCGGTGCTCGTGCGCATCTCGATGGATGCGTCGATGGATTACGCGCTGCGCAAAGGGACGAAGTTCTGGATCGTCGAGCCCGGACTCGAAAGCGGCGGCGTCGGCGGTCTCCTCGGCGGCACCTACGTCGGCATCGCGCCGGGCGTCGGCGGCGAGACGCGGGAGTTTGCGGGACAGGAATACGCGCCCGTGCTCGCGCCGGCGGAAGCGGGAAGGACGGTGCTGCTCGAAGCGCGCGGACTCGGTGCGCTGTCGATCGGATCGCCGGTGCAGTTCCAGGGCATGCGCGTCGGCCGCATCCTCGGCTCCGAATACGACGCCGCGAAAGGCGTGACACTCGTGCACGCGTTCGTCGTGCAACGCTTCGCGAGTTACGTGCGGCAGTCGACGCGCTTCTGGCGCGGGGGCGGAATCAGCGTGTCGCTGAGCGGCGGCGGACTGCAGACGTCCGGTACTTCCCTCGGCGCACTGCTCAACGCGCCCGTCTCGTTTTACACGCCGGAGTTGTTCCCGGGACCGGAAGTCGTGAACGGCACGCGCTTCGAGTTGTACGAATCGGAAGCGGCAGCGCTGGCGACGTCCGACGGACCGCATCTCACGTACGTCACCTATTTCAACGGCGCGGTACAGGGACTCGATACCGGGACGCCGGTGCGGATGCGCGGCGTCGAGGTCGGACACGTGCGCGAAGTGCGGCTTCGTTACGTGCCGGAGAGCGCGACGCTGTTGACGCCGGTGACGATCGAGATCGATCCGCGACTGCTCGAGATCGACGCGCACGTCGCGACGCGCGACGAGTTGCGCATGCGGATGAATGACGCCCTCGGACAGCTCGTGCGGAAAGGCATGCGTGCGACGCTGGCGACGAGTCTCGTGCTTCCCGGCGCGAGCGGCGTGTCGCTGGAGACGGTCGCGGCGCCGAACACGGGACGTCTTGTCGTCGAAGTCGAGCCGCCGATCATTCCGTCCTCCGGCAAAGGCGGCGGACTGGAAACCGCCCTCGGCGCAATCGGCGACATCGCCGCTCGAATTCGGGCGCTGCCGATCGAAGAGATCGCCGGCAATCTGCGCAGCGCCACCGCGCGCGCGAGCTCATTGCTCAACGATCCGACGTTGCAGGACAGCCTGCAGCGCTTGAATCGTTCGCTCGCGGACGTCGAAAAGATCACGGCCGTCGGGCGCGAAAACATCGGACCGATCGTCGAGAGCCTGCGCAACGCGGCCGGATCGGCGGAGAGCGCGGCCGCGCGCGCACAGCAACTGATGGGCAACGCGCCGCGGCAGAACTACGACATCGGCGCGCTGGTGAAAGAGCTGACGCGCGCGGCCGAAGCAGTGCGCGCGCTGGCGTCGTACCTCGAGGAAAATCCGGACGCGCTGCTGAAGGGAAGAAAATGAAGGCAGAAGGCAGAAGGCAGAAGGCAGAAGTGAGCGTCGTACTGCTTTCGCTCGTCGTGACCGGTTGCAGTTTCTTCTCCCGCACAAAGAGCAACTTCTATTCGCTCGAGCGCATCGCACCAACCACCGCCGTTGTTGCCGCGCGCGGTGTTCCCGTCGCGATCGACTCGATCGAGATGCCGCCGGGGTTCGATCGCAAGGACATCGTCGTCCGCAAGGCGAATCATCAGCTCGACGTCCGCGGCACGGAGCAGTGGACGGCGTCGCTGGAGCCGATGGTGCTGCACACGCTGGCGTTCGATCTCGCGAGCCGGTTGCCCGAGGGGATGGTGATTCTGCCGGGACAACTGAAGCCGGCAGGGATGACGCGCTCGATCAGCGTCGTGTTCGGCGAATTCGCGGCGGGGCCGGACGCGAACGTCACGCTCGATGCGCGATGGACGTTGAACAACGTCACGCATGCGGAGCGCATCGAGCTGCCGATCGCGTCGCTCGACAGCGCGAACATCGCCGACGGGTTCAGTCGCGCGCTGGCGCAGCTGGCGGACCGGATGGCGGCGCAGCTGGGCCCTTGAACACGACGCCGCCTTTCATCACGAACACGACGTTCTCCAGCGTCTTGATGTCGTCGAGCGGATTCCCGCGGACGGCGATGATGTCGGCGAGCTTCGACGACGCGAGGGCGCCACGATCGCTGACGCCGAGAAGCGCGGCGGCGGAGATCGTGGCGGCGCGGATCGCGTCGGCCGGTTTCATTCCGAGCTTTACCATCGTCGAGAACTCGCGCGCGTTGAGGCCGTGCGGAAACACGCCCGCATCGGTGCCGAACGCGATCTTCACTCCGGCGTCGAGCGCCGCGCGAAAACTGCGCCGCGCCGCTGCGCCGACGGCCGCGCCTTTCTCCCGCATCACCGCCGGCATTTCCTCCTTGACCTCCTCGTCTCTTTCAGTCAGGTAGATCGTCGGCACGAGATAGACGCCTTTGGCTTTCATCATCGCGATCGCCTCGTCGTTGAGCATCGAGCCGTGCTCGATCGAGTCGACGCCCGCACGGAGCGCCGCGAGGATGCCTTCCGTTCCGTGCGCATGCGCGGCGACGCGCAAACCGTTGCGCTTCGCTTCCTCGACGACCACGCGCAGCTCTTCATCCGAAAACTGCCGCGCCGTGGCCGTGCGCTCGTAGCCCATCACGCCCGCCGTGACCATCAACTTGATGACTTCCGCGCCGTACTTGATCTGATAGCGCACCGCGTACAACAGTTGTTCGGGACCGTCAGCGACGCCCTGCTTCGGCGTCAGCTCGTACTCGCCCGGCGGATAGCCGGTGTTGTCGCCGTGACCGCCGGTCATGCTGATCTGATAGCCGGACGGCGTGATGCGCGGACCGACCGCGACGTCGCGTTCGATCGCGCGCTTCAGCGCGACGTCGATGAAATCATTCGCGCCGCATTCGCGGACGGTCGTGAAGCCTGCCATCAGCGTCGCGCGCGCATTCATCGACGCCTGCAGCGCGTGATCGACCGGCCCGCCGTAATAGTCGGCCGGTTTCGTGTCCGGCGTACGCCCGATGGAAAGGTGCGTATGCATGTCGAAGAGCCCGGGAAGCAGCGTGACGTCCCCGAGATCGATCACCCGCGCGTCCTTCGGCACCTCGCGTCCGACCGATTTGATGTGGTCTCCGTCGATGACGACGACCGGATCGTTCACGATCACCCCGCGCTCGACGTCGAGCATCCGTTTCGCGCGCAATGCGAGAACGTCGGCGTGCGCGGTGAGGGCGAAGAAGAGGAGGGCGAGAAGGACGCGTTTCATGAACGCGTTCTTAGATCACCTGTCGTCGAATTGCTGTGAGTTTTCGACAACGTTTTGAGGAGGGGCTGCTATTGAATTCGTGACCGATCCGCGCCAAGTCGTCCATTCGGATCCCGAGATCATGGGAGGCACCCCGGTGTTCGTCGGTACGCGTGTTCCAGTGCAAAGTCTTTTTGTCTATCTCGAAGCTGGAGACTCGTTGGAGGAGTTTCTCGAGGCGTTTCCCACGGTGTCACGTGAACAGGCAGTGCCGCGTTGGAAATCGCGGCTGCTCGTTGATTCGGATTGAGCGTGAGCCGCCTTCTTTGGACTGCGGCAGCTACGCTGCCGCTTTTGTACACCGTATGAAAGCGCGGCGCAGCAGACCGTCTACAACAATGACACCGTCATCCTGAGCTGCGCAGACAGCGAAGGATCTCCGAATACGCAGACGTTTCGCATTCAGAGATCCTTCGGCGTCTCCGCGCCTCAGGATGACGACGCTGTTATCGGTGTGGAAAAGCGGCGGCGTTAACCGCCGCAGTCCAAAAGCACGTCATCTCCACTGCTCGAGCCACCGCGCGCCTACCGCGCCAGCCAGCCGCCGTCGACGGCGATGACGGAGCCGTGCATGTATGACGAGGCTGGCGAGGCGAGGAAGACGACCGCGCCCATCAGGTCGGCGGGCGTGCCCCAGCGGCCGGCGGGGATGCGCGCGAGGATGTCGCGGCTGCGGACGGGGTCGTCGCGCAGCGCCTGCGTGTTGTCGGTGGCCATGTAGCCGGGGGCGATGGCGTTGACGTTGATGCCGTGCGGCGCGAGCTCGTTGGCGAGCGCGCGCGTGAGGCCGAGAATCGCGCTTTTCGCGGCGGTGTAGGCGACGACGCGGATGCCGCCCTGGAAGGAGAGCATCGACGCGATGTTGATGATCTTGCCGCTGCGTTTTTCTTCGACGAGGCGTCGCGCGAAGTCGCGGGAGAGCGCGAAGACGGATCGGAGATTGACTTCGATGACGTCGTCGAAGTCTTCGTCGCTGTAGTCGACGAGATCGGCGCGGCGGATGATGCCGGCGTTGTTGACGAGGATGTCGGCGTCGCCCGCGCGATCGAGGAGCGAAGCGACGGACGTGCGGTCGCTGAGGTCTGCGATCGAGGAGGAAGCGCGGAATACATTCGCGCCGGCCTGTTCGAGCGCATCGGCCATGGCTGCGCCGAGTCCGCGCGAAGCGCCGGTGACGAGGGCGGAGTGGCCGTCGAGACGGAAGGCGTCGAGGATCATGTCGCGCGCCTCATCGTCCCGGGCCCGAGCCCGAGCCCGCGCCCGGGGTGGGGGAGCGAAGCGACTGCGTGCCCCCACCCCGGGCGCGGAAGCGGGCGCGGGCCCGGGCACGGGAAAGTCATGCGGCGCGCTGCACGTCCGCGCCGAGTCGCCCCAACTCCAATCCCAGATACTCGCGCGCATTGAAAAACGACACGTCCTCGGCCAATCGCGCGAGGGCTTCGCGGTCATCGGGAGCGAGGCCGTCGCGTACGTCGTTGCCGAGGAGGTTGCAGACGAGTCGGCGGAAGTATTCGTGTCGTGAATACGACAGGAAGCTGCGGGAGTCGGTGACCATGCCGACGAAGCGGGCGAAGAGGCCCATGTTCGAGAGCGCGCGGATCTGCGCTTCCATCCCGTCCTTCTGATCGAGGAACCACCACGCCGCGCCTTGCTGCATTTTTCCGGGGACGGAGCCGTCCTGGAAGTTGCCGATCATGGTGGCGAAGACTTCGTTGTCGGCGGGGTTGTTGTTGTAGAGGATCGTCTTCGCGAGCTGATTCGTGGAGTCGAGGCGGTCGAGGAAACGCGCGAGCGGGCGCGCCTGTTCGAAGTCGCCGATCGAGTCGAGTCCGGAGTCGGCGCCGAGTGTTCGTCGCATGCGCGAGCTCGTGTTGCGCAGCGCGCCGAGGTGGAACTGTTGGACCCAGCCGCGGCCGTGATCCATCAGCGCGAAGAGATGCAGCAGCGTGGACTTGAATCCATGCGCGTCTTCCGCCGGTTTGCGCGAGCGCAGACGCGCGAAGATTTTCGCGGCCTCGGCGTCGCTGACGGGATCGGCGTAGATCTGTTCGAGTCCGTGATCGGACGCGCGACAGCCGGCTTCGTGAAAGGCCGCGTGACGTCGCTCGAGCGCGTCCATGAATTCGTCGAAGGTTGCGATCGATGCGCCGGCCGCGGCTTCGAGTCGATCGACCCAGGCGTTCCACGCGTTCACGTCTTCGACTGCGAGCGCAGCGTCGGGACGCCAGGTCGGAACGACGCGCGTGTCGGGATCGGGACGGCGCGCGAGCGCCTGATGATGATCGAGTGTGTCGGCGGGATCGTCGGTCGTCGCGACGACGGCGACGTTGAACTGGCGCAGCAAGCCCAGCGTCGTGAAGTTCGGATCACGCAGTTGTTCGTTGCAGCGCTCGAAGATGGATCGCGCGCTGCGCTCGTTCAACAGCTCGGTGATGCCGAACGGTTTCTTCAGCTCGCAATGCGTCCAGTGATAGAGCGGATTGCGCAGCGTGGCCGGAACGGTGCGCGCCCACGCTTCGAATTTTTCCCAGTCGCTCGCGTCGCCGGTGCAATAGCGCTCGTCGACGCCGTTCGCGCGCATCGCGCGCCACTTGTAGTGATCGCCGTCCAGCCACACCTCGGTGATCGATCGGAACTGATGATTCGTCGCGATCTGCTCGACCGGCAGATGGCAGTGGTAGTCGATGATCGGCAAGTCAGCGACGCAGCGGTGATAGAGATCGCGCGCGACGCCGGTCTCGAGGAGGAAGTCGTCGTGAATGAAGTTGTTCATCGTTCCTGCCGCGGCCCCTCACCCGCCGCTTCGCGGCACCCTCTCCCCGCAAGCGGGGCGAGGGGCAACCATGGGGTGGTGGCCCTTCGCCCCGCTTGCGGGGAGAAGGTGGCCGAAGGCCGGATGAGGGGTGGCTGCTTCATGACGCGGTGCGCAGACGGACGGGCTCGAGCCGCGGCGCGAGCGTGTGAATCGCGGCGAGTGCAATCAGGTACACGAAGCCGGCGATGGTGAACATCGTGATGTAGCTGCCTTGATGTTCGCGGAACCAGCCGGCGCCGAGGTTCATGAAGAAGCCGCCCATGGCGCCGGCGAAACCGCCGATGCCGACGACAGAGCCGACGGCGGGCTTCGGGAACATGTCCGACGCGATCGTGAAAATGTTCGCGGAGAAACCTTGATGCGCGGCGGCGGCGACTGCGACGAGCCAGACGGCGCTCCAGCCGTTCGAGACGCGGGGCGCCATGGCCACCGGAAGAATCAGCAGCGCGCAAATCAGCATCGCCGTTTTGCGCGCAGCGTTCGACGACCATCCGCGCTTGAGGAGATGAGAGCTGAGCCAGCCGCCGCCGACCGAGCCGAAGTCGGCGACGAGATAGACCGTGACGAGCGGCAAGCCGATCGTCTTGAGGTCGAACTTGAACGTGTCGTTCATGAAGAGCGGGAACCAGAAGAGATAGAACCACCAGATCGCGTCGGTGAGGAACTTGCCGGACGCGAACGCCCACGTCTGCCGGTGTCGCAGCAGCTCGGGCCAGGAGACGACGACTTTCGGTTCCGGCGGATCGCTCTCGATGTACGCGCGCTCTGCCTCGCTGAGCCGCGGATGATCGGCCGGTTTGCGATAAAGCGGCAACCAGAAGAACACCCACACGAGTCCGATGAGGCCTGTGATGGCGAACGCCGCGCGCCAGCTCCAGTTGAGCGTGAGCCACGGCACGGCGAGCGGCGCGAGGATGGCGCCGACGTTCGAGCCGGCGTTGAAGATGCCGGTCGCGAACGCGCGCTCGCGTCGCGGGAACCATTCCGCCACGGTTTTGATCGCGGCGGGAAAGTTTCCCGACTCTCCGAGTCCGAGCGCGAAGCGCGCGACTCCGAAGCCGAATGCCGTCGCCGCGAGTGAGTGTCCCGCGGCGGCGAGAGACCAGGCAATCAGGAAAACGGCATAACCGATGCGCGTGCCGATGCGATCGATAAACCAGCCGGCGAAGAGAAAGCCGATCGCGTAGGCGAGCGTGAATGCGGCGCTGATCCTGCCGTAAGCGGAGTCGGTCCAGCCGATCTCGTGACGCAGCGTCGGCGCGAGCAGCCCCATCACCGAGCGGTCGACGTAGTTGATCGTCGTGGCGAAGAAGAGGAGCGCGCAGACGGTCCAGCGCACGTAGCCGCGTTTGTCCATGGTGACGATCGCGCTGGTGGTCGCGGTGGTCATTGCGAAACACCCCGGGGAGCGCGGGCGTCTCGCCCGCGGTCCGACGTCATCACGCCACCCCCTGCAGTTTCCGCCACACGCGTCCGCCGGGAAATTCGTACGCGTCGAGCGACTCCGGCTTGATGGTGATGCTGTAGCCGGGACGCGTCGGTGCGATGTAGCGCGCGTTCTTCACGATACAGGGATCGACGAAATGCTCATGCAGATGATCGACGTATTCGCAGACGCGATCCTCGAGACTCGCGCCGATCGCGATGTAGTCGAAGATCGAGATGTGCTGCACGTATTCGCACAAGCCGACGCCGCCGGCGTGCGGACAAACGGGCACACCGAACTTCGCGGCCATCAGCAGAACGGGAAGCACTTCGTTCACGCCGCCCATGCGGCAGCTGTCGACCTGCAGGAAGCGGATCGCGTTGGCCTGCAGCATCTGTTTGAAGATGACGCGGTTCTGCACGACTTCGCCGGTGGCGACGCGGATCGGAGTGATCGCGCGCTGGATCGCGGCGTGTCCGAGTACGTCGTCGGGACTGGTCGGCTCCTCGATCCACCACGGATCGAATACCGCGAGCGCTTTCATCTGATCGATCGCCTCGCCGACATCCCAGCACTGATTCGCGTCCATCATCAGCAGGCGATTGCTGCCGATCTCTTCGCGCATCAGCGCCGCGCGGCGGATGTTGTCTTCGAGATTGCGTCCGACTTTCATCTTGAACGCGGTCCAGCCGTCGGACATCGCCTGCCGGCAGAGACGGCGCACTTTGTCGTCGGAGTATCCGAGCCATCCCGTCGACGTCGTGTACGCGGGAAATCCGTCGCGCAGCATTTCCGCTTCGCGTTCTTCCTTGCCGTCCTCGCGCGACTTCAGAATCGCGAGCGCTTCGTCGGGCGTGAGTGCGTCGGTGATGTAGGTAAAGTCGATCGCGTTGACGATTTGCTCGGGCGACATGTCGGCGAGGTGCTTCCACATCGGCTTCCCCTCGCGCTTAGCCCAGAGGTCCCACACGCCGTTGATCAGCGCGCCGGTGGCCATGTGCAGGATTCCTTTTTCGGGACCGAGCCAGCGCAGCTGATTGTCGACGGTGAGGTCGCGAAAGAAGCCGCTCAGGTTGCCGGTGATCTCCGCGAGACGGCGGCCGATGACGTGATGCTTGAGCGCATGCACGGCCGCAACGACGATCTCGTTGCCGCGACCGTTGGTGAACGTCAGGCCGTTGCCGGTGAGGCCGGTGTCGGTGTGGACGGTGACGTACGTGGCGGAGTAATCGCCGAGGTTCAGCGAATCCGAGCCGTCCATGTCGAGGGAAGTGGGGAAGCGAATGTCCCGGACCTGGACTTCGGTGATTTTTGGGCTCACGCGATTCCTCCTTCGACAACGCGTTTCGGCGCACGCGCCCGCTTCCGCGCCCGGGGCGGGGGAACGTGATCGCTTCGCTCGCCGCCCACCCCGGGCGCGGAAGCGGGCGCGGGCACGGGCGCGGGATTGGGAAATCTCCCATCCACCGTGAGGACGCAGTTGCGCAGTTGCGCAGTCGCGCGGTGAGACGCCGCGTAACTGAGCGACCGCGCGACCGCGCAACCCCGGTTCACTGATTCACCCCGCTCGCGAGAAATCCTCCATCCACCGTGAGGATCTCGCCGTTCACGAAACTCGCGGCTTCCGAGGCGAGGAAGACGCATGCGGGCGCGAGCTCTTCGACGCGGCCGAATCTGCGCATCGGGGTGCGCAGCTGAAATTCTTTTCCGCGCTCGGTGCCGTCGAGGAGCGAGGTGTTGAGCGGCGTACGAAAGACGCCGGGCGCGATGGCGTTGACGTTTACGCCGCGCGCTCCCCATTCGACGGCCAGCGCGCGCGTGAGTCCGGCGACGCCGGCTTTGCTCGCGGTGTACGCGGCGACTTCGAAGAGGCCGACGAACGATGCAAGCGACGCAATATTGATGATGCGTCCATATCCTCGGGTCAGCATGTGCGCGCCGAAGACCTGACACGCGCGCAATGTGCCGGTGAGGTTCGTCTCGAGGATCGAATTCCACTCCGCGTCGGTGACGTCGAGCGTCGGCGTGCGTTTGGTGATGCCGGCGCAGTTGACGAGGATGTCGACGCTGCCGAGCTTTTCTGTCGTTTGCGCGAGCGCGTTTTGCAGCGACGCGCGATCGCCGACGTCGGACGTCACGCGAACAGTGCGTCGTCCGCGTTGTTCGACTTCGTCTGCTGCTGCATCGACTTGTTCCTTGCGGCGCGAAGTCGGAACGACGTCCGCGCCGGCGTCGGCGAGTCCGCGCGTGAGCGCGAGTCCGATGCCCGACGTGCCGCCGGTCACGACGGCGACGCGTCCGTTCAGCGGAAGGTCGCTCACGCGTTGCCCATCACTTGCGAAGGAAGCACGCCGGCCGGCAGCGGCAACTCTTCGGACGCTTGCGCGGCGCGCGCGAGGTCGAGGTGTTTCGTCATCTCGACGCGCGCGCGCTCGGGATCGCGATCGCGAATCGCCTGATAAATGCGGCGATGCATTTCGGCCGACTCTTTCAAGTCGATCGCGTGCTCGACCGTCAGTCTTCGCTGTTCGTAGACGAGCGAGGAAATCATCTCGACGAGCGCGAGCAGCACGGGGTTACCCGAGGCGGAGGCAATGGCGCGATGAAAACGGACGTCGTGCACGAGGAACGTTTGCGGTTCGCTCAGCGCCGCGAACATGCCGGTGACTTCTTCGGCCATCGGCGCGAGGCGATCGGCGAGACCGCGCTCGGCGGCGAGTCCGGCCGCGCCGACCTCGAGGACCTTGCGCGCTTCGAAAATCTGATCGCGCGTGAAACCGTGCAGCGCGGCGAGAAAACTCAAGGGGCCGGCGCCGAGGCGGGGGGGACCGCCGGTGATGAACGTGCCGGCGCCCTGTCGCGACTCGGTGACGCCCATCGCGGCGAGCGCGTGCAGTCCGGCACGGACGGTGGGCCGGCTGACGCCGAGCTGTTCGGCGAGCTCGCGCTCGGGGACGAGCCGATCGCCGGGCCGCAGCTCGCCGCGTTCGATCAATAAAGCGACGTGCCGGACCACCTGATCGGCAGTTTGGATTTCGATCGAGTCGGGTTTGCTTGTCATAGTTGAAACCGATGGCCGATGGGCGGATGGCGGATGGCGGATGGCCAGAGCGCGCGCTGCGTTCCCGCCATCTGCCATCTGCCATCCGCCATCCGCCTCATTGGCTTTACCAATTCTCTACACCAGTATGCAGTTGTCAACACTGGATTGACCAATTTCGTAAGGTGAGGGTAGCATCGACAGCCGTTCGCGACGGAGTCGCGTCATTTTGAGACGGATTGGTCTGACCTTATCGATCGTCTTCGTTCTGCTTGCGGTAGACGCGAGCGGAGAGATCGTTCTTTTCGCCGACTATTCGGACCCCGACGTCATCCGCGTCGGCAACCTCTATTACTTGGTGTCGTCGAGCTTCGATGCCGTTCCGGGGCTGCCGATTCTGGAGTCGCCCGATCTGCAGCACTGGACGATCATCGGCCACGCGGTGCAACGGTTGCCGGATTGGGGTTACGCGGTTGCGCAGTCGCGCGGTGACGCGGCGCCGAGCAACCGGGCAACTGCGCAACCGCGCAACCTCATAGGCCACGGCAACGGCTTGTGGGCGCCGAGCATCCGCTATCACGACGGCTGGTTCTGGATTTACGTTGGCGATCCCGATCGCGGGATTTTCATGACGCGCGCGAAGAATGCGCGCGGGCCGTGGGCGCCGCTGACGCTCGTCAAAGCAGCGAAGGGTTGGATCGATCCCTGTCCGCTGTGGGATGACGACGGCAACGTCTATCTCGTGCATGCGTGGGCGAAGAGCCGCGCCGGTTTCAACAGCGTGCTGACGGTCAACAAGTTGACCTCTGACGGCACGCGCGTCGTCGATGACGGCGTGGTCGTGTTCGACGGCCGCGAGCGCCATCCGACGATCGAGGGTCCGAAGTTCTACAAGCGCAACGGCTGGTACTACATCTTCGCGCCGGCGGGCGGCGTGAAGCGCGGATGGCAGACGGTGCTGCGCTCGAAGAGCGTATATGGGCCGTACGAGGATCGCGTGATTCTCGAGGATGGGTTGCACCAGGGAGCCTATGTCGAAGGAACGTCTGACGACTGGTTCGTGCATTTTCAGGATCGCGGCGCGTACGGACGGATCGTCCATCGGCAGCGGCTCAAGTGGGTGAATGACTGGCCGGAGATCGAAACCCTTTCCGCGCCCGAGCCCGCGCCCGCTTCCGCGCCCGGGGTGGGGGAACGTGATCGCTTCGCTCGCCGCCCGCCCCGGGCGCGGAAGCGGGCGCGGGCGCGGGTTGGCGAAACCAGTGGAGCGGCGGCCGCTTCGGCCGCCGGCCCTCGCGAGAATCCGGCGGCCGAAGCGGCCGCCGCTCCACAGACTTCGGACGAATTCAATTCGATCGGCTTCCAGTGGCAATGGGAAGGAAATCCGCCGAAGGACGCCTACTCGCTGCGCAACGGCAAGCTGCGGCTCTCGGATGCGCCGCTGCTGCAGAAATTCAGCGCGCCGGCGTTTCATGCGACGACGCTCGTCGATCCTTCGTCGTTGAAGGTCGGCGAGCGCGCGGGGCTCGTGATTTCGGGGACGGAGTCCGCCGAGCTCGCGATCGCGCGAACGAAGAGCGGGTTCGTCGTCAATCAGGGAGAGGCGTCGCAGCCGATCGCGAACAAGCCCGTGCAATTGCGAGTCACGATCGCGCCGGAAGCGGTCGCGCGATTCAGCGTCGACGGAAAGCCGATCGGCAAGGCGTTCGTCGTGCGGCCGGGGAAGTGGATCGGCGCGAAGGTCGGCATTTTCGGACGAGGCACGTTCGACTGGTTCCACGTCGAGCCGTTCGAGCCGGCGGAGAACGCGAGTCTCGTCGTCGCGCAGGACGGGAGCGGCGACTTCCGCACGATCCAGGAAGCGATCGACGCGATTCCGGCGGACAACGACGACGATCGCATCATCCTGGTTCGCAACGGCGCGTATCGCGAGAAGCTGATGATCGCGAAGAGTCACATCGCGCTCGTCGGAGAAGATCGCGAGAAGACGCGGATCGAGTTTGCGGAGCTGCGGCGCAATTGGCGCACGTCGCACCCCGATGACTACGGCGCGGCGGTCGTCAACATCGCCGACGGCGCGACCGACATCATCGTCGCCAATCTCACGGTCCTCAACGACTACGGCCGCACGCACGGCGGTGAGAACGATCATCAGTTCGCGATTCGTTCTCTTGGTCGCGCGAATCGCCTCGCTGTTTTGCACGCGAACGTGATCGCCGACGGCGGGGACACGTTCAGTCCGTGGAACCACGATACCGGCATGACGTACGCGAGTGATTCGTATTTCGAAGGCCACGTCGACTACGTCTGTCCGCGCGGCTGGGCGTACATCACCAACAGCCGCTTCTTCGGCCACAACGACAACGCGAGCATCTGGCACGACGGCAGCCGCGATCGCGATCAGAAGTTCGTCATTCGCCATTCCTCGTTCGACGGCATCCCGAACTTTCCCCTCGGCCGCAATCATCGCGACGCGCAGTTCTATCTCGTCGACGTCACGTTCTCGTCGAACATGGCCGACCGCGCGATCTACGCGCCGCCCGCGCCCGACCCGATCCAGTGGGGCGCGCGCTATTACTTCGAGAACGCCCATCGCAACGGCGGCGATTACGCGTGGTTCGCCGACAACCTCGAGACCGCCGACGGCGCGCCGCGCGACGAAGACATCACCGCGCCGTGGACGTTCGGCGGGCGCTGGGATCCGGCGTCGCTGCCGCCGGTGCTGCCGTTCGCGTCGATCCCGCGTCCCGAAAACGGCTGGCGGTGGGTCGATCCAGCGGGAGTGACGCTGCGCTGGACGCGCGCGCGCAACGCACGCCCTTCACCCGCGCCCGCGCCCGCTTCCGCGCCCGGGGTGGGGGACTTCGTCGCTTCGCTCGCCCCCACCCCGGGCACGGAAGCGGGCTCGGGCGCGGGCTCGGGCGAAGGCTCGGGACGTGCGCAGCGCGTTTGCTTTGGTGTAGTGCAGGCTTTCCAGCCTGCCCCTCAGCCGCAGGCTGGAAAGCCTGCGCCACACGAGGGATGCACAGACGTTCACGAATCTAAATTCGACACCGGTCCGCTCCAACCCGGCAAGACGTACGAGTGGCGCATCGATGACGGACCGACATGGACGTTCCGCGCCGATCCGCGCACGACGCGCATCGCGCTCGTCGCCGACTCGACGGTGACGGAGAAGCAGGGATGGGGACGCGGCTTCAAGTCGTACGTCGCGGAAAGCGCGGCGGTGTGGAATCTCGCGCGCGGCGGACGCAGCTCGAAGTCGTATCGCAGCGAAGGTCATTGGAACGACGTGCTGCGCCGGAAGCCGACGCACATCCTCCTGCAGTTCGGACACAACGACGAGCCGGGGAAGGGGAGCGATCGCGAGACCGATCTGCCCACGTTCAAGGCGAACATGGCGCGCTACGTCGACGACGCGCGCGCCATCGGCGCGGAGCCAATCCTCGTGACGTCGCTGCCGCGCCGCTACGACGATCCGGTGCTTCCACAGTACGCGGAGATGACGCGCGAAGTCGCGAAGGAGAAGAACGTCGCGCTCATCGATCTCAATGTAAAAGCGCGCGAGTTCGGCGACGCGTCGATCGGCCCGCTGAAAACGGACGGAACGATCGACAAGACGCATCTCAATGCCGAAGGGAGCGCGATCATCGGCGCGCTGATGGCGAGCGAAGTGCGCGCCGCCGTGCCGTCGCTCGCGCCGCACATCCGCGCTGCGAATTTGAGGAAGCCGCAAGGCGCGTGGTCGACGCGCATGGCCGACGCCGTGATGAAGCGCAATCCCGACGCGTCGACCGTCGACGGCAATCGCTGGGAGTACACGCCGGGACTGGTGATGAAGGCGATGTTCGACGTCGCGCAGCGCACCGGCGACGATCGCTACTTCAATTACGCCAAGTCGTATTACGACGCGTTCATCGCTCCCGACGGCACGATTCGCGGCGGCTACAACAAAGACGACTACAACATCGATCGCATCAATCCCGGCAAGCCGCTGTTTCTGTTGTACGCAAAAACGAAAGACGAAAAGTATCGCGAGGCGATTGAGACGCTGCGCCAGCAGATGCGCGAGCATCCCCGCACGTCCGAGGGCGGGTTCTGGCACAAGAAGCGGTACCCGTATCAGATGTGGCTCGACGGCTTGTACATGGGCGCACCGTTTCTCGCGCAGTACGCGAAGACGTTCCACGAGCCCGCGCTGTTCGACGACGTGATCAACCAATACGTGCTGATGGAGAAGCACGCGCGCGACGAGAAGACGGGACTGCTGGTTCACGGCTGGGACGAGAAGCGCGCGCAGAAGTGGGCCGATCCCACGACCGGACGCTCGCCCGCATTCTGGGGACGCGCGATGGGGTGGTACGCGATGGGACTCGTCGAAACGCTCGACTACGTGCCGCTCGATCATCCGCGCCGCGGCGAGTTGATCGCTATCCTGCAGCGGCTCGCGGAAGCGGTCGTGAAAGTGCAAGACCCGAACACGGGGGTGTGGTGGCAGGTCGTCGATCAGCCGGGACGCGACGGCAACTATCTCGAGTCCTCCGCCTCCACGATGTTCGCCTTCGCTCTCCTCAAGTCCACACGCCTCGGCTACATCGATCCGCCCTATCGCACTGCCGCGCGCCGCGCGTACGAAGGCATCATCAAGAACTTCATCACCGTTGAGGACGGAGTCGTCAACATCAATCAGGCTTGCGCCGTCGCCGGCCTCGGCGGCGATCCCGAGAAAGGGGAGCGCTATCGCTCCGGCACCTTTGATTACTACGTCACGGAGCCGGTGCGCAGCAACGACCCGAAGGCGGTCGGGCCGTTCATTTTCGCGAGTTTGGAGATGGAGCGATAAATCGTCGCGTCATCCTGAGAGGCTGTGAAAAATCCCTCGTCGCTTGAGGAGCGCGGGCGTCTCGCCCGCAATCGCGGAGCGTCTCGCTCCGCGATCTAGCGCGTCGGGCGAGACACCCGACGCGTGCGGCCGGGACGGCCGCCCTCCTCCGTCTTCAACAACGATTTTTTAACATCCTGAGTCGGCGAAGCGCGACGAAGGATCTCAAGTGCGATGAACCTGCAATTTCGAGATCTTCGCCGTCGATGCGGCTTCTTCTAATGACACGCCCCTCATCCGCCCGAAAGGGCGGATGAGGGGCGGTCATTGCGATCGATGTCTGGCGTATCGCGCAGTGCGCCGACTCAGGATGACGGACGTCCCAGCCGCTTCCACAACGGCGCGACATCCAACTGCCGATCCTCGCGCAATTCCTTCGACAGCTTCGCGAGCCACGCGCGGCGATCCTTCGGAACGACGAGCGCGCGCTTCGTCGCCTCGCGTTTCGGATAGCCGCCCACTTCGTTCTGACTGTCGATGATGTGACCGTCGCCGCGGATGATCGACTGCACGATGCGCGCGTCGATCGGATCGCGGCGCGCGGCGCGCGCGCCCGCGGAGCGAAGCGCGCGAGTGGCATTTGCTCGCGCGTCCCCGCCCGAAGGCGCGCCGGAGGCGCGCACCACTCCGTCGTCCGCTTCCGCTACGCCAAACAAGAGGTTGTCCTGCATCGCCACGATCCCTCCCGGATCCACACTCTTCACGAACACTTTCCCCTTCGTGTCCGAGCCCGCGATCGCGACGTTGCCAACGAGCACGGCCTGCGCGGGCACGAGCATCTTCTGGTTGCCGCGCGCGCCGACGCCGACACAGGCCGCGCTCCAGTTGTACATGACGTTGTCGCGCACGGTCGTGAGCGTCCCGCCTTTGAGTCGCGGATTGCGCTCGCGGTTGTGCGCGTAGACGCATCCTTCGATCAGCACGTTGCGCACGCCGTCGTGCACGAGCGTCCCCTTCGAATGCTCTCCTTTCGGATGGGTCGCGTGCGAGAGTCCCTCCGCGATCAAGCAGCTGCGCAGCGTGATGTCGTGCGCCGTCAAACGGGAGTCTTCGACGTCGCCCGGTCCCGACGTCGAGAGGTTCTCGTCGATCGCCCACGTCGCCGAACAATGTTCGATCACGACGTTGGATCCGCGGGTCACGCTGATCGCGTCCGGCGCCCACGGCTTCGGTCCGTCGTCGCCCGGCCGCACGGCGATGTGCTGCACGACGACGTCGTGCGTCTCGATCACCAATCCTCCGCGGATCAGCGTGATGCCGGGATCGGGCGCGGTCTGGCCGGCGATCGTGAGGTAGGGGTGCTTCACCGAAAGCGATCGCCCGCCGAGATCGATCACGCCGCCGACTTCGAAGACGACCAGCCGCGCACCGTCCGTTTCCAGCGCCTCGCACAGCGATCCGGGGCCTTTCGCCGCCAGCGTCGTCACGCGCAAAACGGCTCCGTCGATGCCGCCTTCCGTGTGCGCTCCTGTTGAAATTGGTATGACCAAACTGGCGTCATTCGCGAGAATCGATAGCGCGAGAACGGCAAAAAGCGGGAAATTGGTCATACAACACTTGACTATCAGCATTCAGTGGTCATATAACACACTTCATCGAACCAGAGCCCGAAGAGGAGATGCAATGAAGCGAATCGGCCTGCTCAGCGCTTGCGTGTTCATTCTCACCCTTCCCATCTTCGCGCAGGATTTTCGCGGCGCGGTCAGCGGCACCGTGAAAGACGCGAGCGGCGCGCTCCTGCCCGGCGTCACCATCACGATCCGCAACACGGAGACGAACGTCACCAACACCACCGTCACCGACGCGAGGGGCGCGTATCAGGTGCGCTACCTGAACGCCGGCACCTATGACGTGCAGGCACAGCTCGAAGGATTGCAGACGGCGCAGCGCAAAAACGTTTCCGTCCGCGTCGCCGAGACGCTTCCCGTCGACTTCAAGATGGAGCAGGGCTCGGTGTCGGAGGTCATGGTCGTCACCGCGAGCGCGCCGATCATCGACACGACGAGCGGCGTCACCGGCACGACCGTCGACAGCAATCAAATCCAGCAGCTCCCGTTGGGCGACGGCACCGCGTACATGCTGACGCGGCTCGCGCCCGGCGTGATGGATTCGTCGGACCTGCACTTCTCGCGTCCGATGGACAACGGCAATCTCGCCGGCCTCGTTGCGAACGGCGCGCAGGGCGGCAACGAGTTCACGCTCGACGGCGCGCCGAACCGCGTCTCGCCGAACAATTTCAACGCCGCGAACAACAACGGCGTGGTCGGCTTCTCGCCTCCGTCCGAGGCGATCTCGCAGTTCAAGATCCAGACGAACGCGTTCGACGCGCAGTCCGGCCACACCGCCGGCGCGACCGTCAACCTCGCGCTCAAGAGCGGCACGAACGATTGGAAAGGAGCGGTCTCCTATTTCAATCGCTCCGACGCGCGCTCCGCAACGCCGCTGCTCACCAAGCGCGCCGGCGCGGACAAACCGACGCGCGAGTACAACCGCTACAGCGGTACGTTCTCCGGTCCGCTCATCAAAGACCGCACGTTTTTCATGGTGTCGTTCGAGCACTTGAAAGACATCCAGCCCGAGCCGTCCTCGTACACCGTGCCGACCGCGAAGATGCGCGCCGGCGATATGTCGGAGTGGACCGGCGCCGGCAATCAGGTCTTCGACCCGCTGACGTCGACCGGCAGCAACAACGCGCGCACCGCGTTCGCCGGCAACATCATTCCGCAGAATCGCATCAACCCGATCGCGAAGGCCTACGCTGCGCTCTATCCGCTGCCGAATCGTCCCGGCCTGGAAGACAACTACTTTACCAATATGCTCCGGCCGTACGACTACAACGCCGTGCTGCTGCGCGGCGATCACAACTTCAACGGCGCGAACAAACTCTTCCTCAATGCCTACTGGAACAAGCGGCAGGAAGACCGCTACAACTGGGCGCTCGGCGCGGAAAACGCGACCGGGAACGGCGAGATCGGCGGCTTCCTCGTCACGCAGGGCTTCGACTATCGCAGCAACAAAGGCGCGACGCTCGGCTACACGACGCTCATCCACGAGTCGCTCGCGCTCGACGTGATCGGCGCCTGGTCGCAGTTCGGCGAGTGGCGCACCGCCGGCGGCGAGATCGATCCGGCCGCGCTCGGATTCTCTTCGCAGGTCGTGTCGCTGATGAACGGATACAAATACCTCCCCTTCATCACGTTCGGCGGCTTCAGCTCGACGAACGCGAACTCGCGCATGGCCTCTCTCGGCTCGCAGCGCTCCGACTTCGGCGAAGGCTTCAGCCGTCCGTTCACCAACATCTCGCTCACGCCGACCGCGAGCTGGATCATGGGCGAGCATTCGCTGCGCACCGGCTACGAGCTGCGCAACCAGCGCTGGAACATCACTTCCGCGCCGTACGGCGCCGGCCGCTATCACTTCAACGGCGCCTACACGCGTGCGAACAACTCCGGCGCGACGAACGTGATCCCGCAGTCGTGGGCGCAGTTTCTTCTCGGCATTCCGACGACCGGCACCGGCGCTCCCGCGACGGTCAGCCCGTCGGGCTGCTGCCCGAGCCAGTTCGAGATCGCCGCGAACGCCGACTATCGCCAGGTCTCGCATTCGCTCTTCGCGCAGGACGACTGGTCCGTCAATCAGAGGCTGACGCTGAACCTCGGCGCGCGCATCGAGTACGACCAGGCGATGCGCGAAGCGCAGGACCGCAACATTCGGGGATTCAACTCAACGCTGACGAGTCCGATCGCGGCGGCGGCGCTCGCGAAATACGCGGCGAATCCGATTCCGGAAATCGCGGCGAGCGCCTTCAAGGTCAACGGCGGACTCGAATTCGCCGACGGTCCGATCTACAACGACCTGCACAAAATCCTGCCGCGCGCCGCGTTCTCGTATCTCATCAATGACCGCACCGTCCTTCGCGGCGGCGCCGGTCTCTTCAGCTACGACTACTACTTCGACGCCGGCAATCAGATCGGCTTCTCGCAGCCGACCGGCATCATCTCGACGCTCGACAACGGCAAGACCTTCCTCGCCGACATCGGCAGCCCCGGCTTCACCGCGCTCACGCCGCCGACCGGCGCATCGCTCGGCGCGGCCACGGGACTCGGCGCCTCGCTCGGCACGATCGTGCCCGCGCACCGCGAGTCTGCGTACTACACGCGCTGGCAGCTCGGCGGACAGCGCGACTTCGGCGGCGGCTGGTCGGCCGAAGCGTTCTACGTCGACTCGCGCGGACGCCACCTCCCGGTGCAGCGCGAGATCGACGGCATTCCGTTCCAGTACCTCTCGACCGCGACGCAGCGCGACACCGCGAACGAACAGTTCCTCAGCGCGTCGGTTCCGAATCCCTTCACCGGTTTGCTTCCCGGCACGGGACTCAACGGCGCGACCACCACGCGCGGACAGCTCCTCCGTCCGTTCCCGCAGTTCACCGGCATCATCCTCGAGGAGTACACCGGCTCCGATCACTATCAGGCCGGATCGCTTCGCATCGACAAGCGTTTCCGCAGCGGCAACTCGCTCATCGCGACGTACACGCGCTCGCGCACGACCGACAGACTCAGCTTCCTCAATCCTGCGCAGGACGTGCTGGAGAGCCGCATTTCTCCGAACGACCGCCCGAACCGCGCCACGCTTGGTGCAACCATCCGGTTGCCTTTCGGCCACGGCTCGCGCTACGGCTCGAACTGGAACAGCATTACCGACGCGATTCTCGGCGGATGGACGATCAGCGCGACCTATCAGTATCAGGACGGCTTCCCGCTGACGTGGAGCAGCAACCTTTACTACGACCCTGCGCGCAATCCGAAAGATCTCGTGTCTCACATCGGCAGCGACTGCCCCGGAGGCGGCACGGCCGGTCTCGATTGCCCGGCCTGGGATCTCTCCGGCTTCTACCTCGATCCGAATCCCGCGACGCGCCGCAGCGATCAGCGCATCTCGATGGGCAACACCGTTCGCCGTTTCCCGTCGACGCTGCCGAACGTCCGCACCGACAATCTCCATCTCCTCGACCTCGGCGTCTACAAGACCTTCGGTCTGCCCTCGGACATCGATCTGCAGGTGCGCATCGAAGTCATCAACGCGCTCAACTACACGGTGCTCTGGAATCCGAATCAGGATCCGACCAGCGCGTCGTTCGGTCTTGTGAACCAGGACCGCAACAATCCGCGCGACATCCAGCTTGGAGCGAAGCTGACGTTCTGATACGAGAGACCGTGTGAACCGATTTTGCTACCTGGCGGCGGCTCTCGGAGCCGCCGTCAGCGTCTCCGCCGCCACCACCGTCATCGTTCGCAATGATCTCGACCTCGCGCGCCCGTCCGAAACGGTCGAGGTGAGCGCGGCTTCGCTTGCGCCGCTCGGCGACGATCTCACGCGTGTTCACGTGTACGAGAACGGCGTCGAAGTCCTCGCACAATCGATCGACGGGTGGTTGATTTTTCAAACCGACATGCCGCCGAAGGGCGTGAAATCGTTCGAGCTGCGACTCGGCGAGAAGCGCGTCTACAAACGCGCCGACTTTCGCGTGTACGGACGATTCGTGCGCGAGCGCTTCGATGATTTCGCGTGGGAAAACGATCGCGTCGCGCATCGCATGTACGGCGCGGCGCTGGAGACGTGGCAGAAAGAGCCGCTGACGTCGAGCACCGTCGACGTCTGGCTCAAACGCACGCGACGGCTCGTGATCAACGACTGGTACCTGGTCGACGACTATCACCGCGACACCGGCGAAGGCGCCGATTTTTATTCGGCCGGAAAAAGCCGCGGCTGCGGCGGCGGGGGAGTGTGGCGCGACGGAAAGCTCGTGGTGTCGAAAAACTTCCGCGACTCGAAAGTCCTCGCCAACGGCCCGATTCGCCTGATCTTCGAGCTGTACTATCCCGACTTCAAGGAAACGAAGCGCATCACCCTCGACGCGGGACAAAACTTCAATCGCTTCGAGAGCAACGTCACCGACACTGCCGGCATCAAGAAAACGCAGACGCAGAACATGCGGATCGATCGCGATCACGGAATCCTCCGCGCCTGGGACTCCGTCGCCAACAACAACGGCGAGTTCGGCTGCGCGGTCGTGTTCGATCCGAAGGCCGAGGTTGCGGAAGCGGATGGCAATCAACTCTTTGTCACGAAGACGCCGCAACCGTATTGGGTGGGCACGGGCTGGGATCGCAGCGGCGACTTCGCGAACCGCGACGCGTTCGATCGCTACGTCGATCAGTTCGTGCAGAGATTGCGCTCGCCGGTGCGTGTCGAGGTGAAACCGTGAAGCCTTCTTTGGACTGCGGCAGCCACGCTGCCGCTTTCCCACACTTCACGCGCCGCACGCTCCTCCGCAACACGCTCATCGCCGGCACCGGCATCGCGTTCGGAGTGGTGCGCGCCTCCGGCGCGCCCCCGCCCCAAGGCGCGCCGGAGGCGCGCACCACTCCACAAGATCCGTGGGACGCGCTGCCCGACATCCTCGCGCGCATCGGTCCTCCCAACATCCCGCGCCGCGACTTCGTCGTGAAGAAAGGCGCGATCCAGAAAACGATCGACGCCGCATTCAAAGCCGGAGGCGGACGCGTCGTCGTTCCCGCGGGCGACTATGAAGTCGCGCCGATTCATCTGAAAAGCAGAATCGAGTTGCACGTCGCGAAAGACGCGACGCTGCGCTTCACGCGCGACACGTCCAGGTACCCGCTCGTCCTCACGCGCTGGGAAGGTGTCGAGCTGATGAACTACTCGCCGCTCATTTACGCGCTCGACTGCGAAGACATCGCCATCACCGGCGACGGCACGCTCGATGGACAAGCGGATGAAGAGCATTGGTGGCCGTGGAAAGGCGTCGTCACCGGCAAGCGCGACGACGTCACGAAAAACGCCGACGTTCCCGCGCCGCAGCTCGCCGACCGCAACGCGCTCTTCAGGATGGGGCAGGACGGAGTGCCGGTCGCGGAGCGCGTGTTCGGCGCGGGACATTTTTTGCGCCCGACGTTCATCGAGCCGTATCGTTGCAGGAACGTGCTCATCGAAGGACTGACGATCAGGAACGCGCCGTTCTGGGTCACGCATCCGACGCTCTCCTCGAACGTCATCGTGCGCGGCATCACCGTGATCTCGCACGGACCGAACAACGACGGCTGCGATCCCGAATGCTCGCGCGACGTGCTGATCGAGAACTGCGTCTTCGACACCGGCGACGACTGCATCGCGCTGAAGTCGGGACGCAACAACGACGGACGCCGCGTGAACGTGCCGGTCGAGAATGTCGTCATTCGCAACTGTGAAATGCGCGACGGTCACGGCGGCATCACCATCGGCAGTGAAGTGAGCGGCGGCGCGCGCAACGTCTTCGCCGAGAAGTGCCGGCTCGACAGCCCGAACCTCGAGCGCGGCCTGCGCCTCAAGACGAACACCGTCCGCGGCGGCGTGATCGAGAACGTCTTCGTGCGCGACATCGAGATCGGCAACGTCAAGCTCGCGCCGATCGAGATCGACCTCCGCTACGAGCCACCCGAGTCCGGACCGTTCATCCCCGAAGTGCGCAACGTGCGCGTGGAGCGCATGACGTCGAAGAGCAGCAAACACGCGATCTACATCCGCGGGCTGGAACAGGCGCCGCTGAAAAACATCGTCGTGCGCGACAGCGTCTTCCGCGGCGTCGCGCAGGGCGACATCATCGAAGGCGCCGTCGACCTCACCCTCGAGCGCGTCATCACCGAAGGAGAAATCAAGAAATGACTTTCCCCGCGATCGATGCAACGACGTGCGTCGTACGCGACACCGCCAGCCAACGCGGACGGCACATCTCCGTCAAACCCGGAACCACCGCCGCGCAGCATTTGTACTACGGCCGGATCGTTCTGAGTGGAGCGGCGCCCGCTTCGGGCGCCGAAACCCCGACGGCCGAAGCGGCCGCCGCTCCACAGTCCGTCGCGTTTTCCACAGAAGATCGCGAAACCGCATTGATCTGCCTGCGCGGAAACGCACGCGTCGATGCCGGCGAGACTTTCGAACTCGAAAAATACGACGCCCTCTACATCCCCCGCGACACTGAAGTCACGGTCACCGGCACCTGCGATCTCGCCGAAGTCGCCGCACCCGTCGAAGCGCATCATCCGCTCCAATTCATCCGTTTCGCCGACGTCCAGAACGATCCCGCGCTGCACTTCGACACCGGCGGTCCTTCGTCGCAACGCACGCTCAACATTCTCATCGGCAAGAACGTCGAAGCGGGACGCATCCTCGCCGGCGTCACGTTCTCGAAGCCCGGCAACTGGACGTCGTGGCCGCCGCATGAACACGCGCGGCTCGCCGAGGAGGCGTATCTCTATATCGAGATGCCGGAGCCGGGATGGGGACTGCAGCTCGTCTACAACGATCCGCGCAATCCCGAGTTGGTCGCGGTCGTGAAGCAGGACGACGTCGTGATCATGCCGCAGGGCTATCACCCCAACGTCTCCGCGCCCGGCGGTACGATCAACTTCCTCTGGATGATGGCCGCGAATCGCGAGGACGTCGACCGCCAGTTCGGCGTCGTCAACGTGCAACCCGAATACGCAACCGGCGGATCGGGACTCGAGGCGTCGAGAAAATGAAGATCCCGACTCGCGTTGCCCAACCCGCGCCCGCGCCCGTGCCCGCTTCCGCGCCCGGGGCGGGGGCGAGCGAAGCGACCGAATCCCCCGCCCCGGGCGCGGAAGCGGGCGCGGGCTCGGGCGCGGGTACGCGAGGGGTCGAATGAACATCAAGCCCCCCGAGGACGCCCGCTTCGATCTCGTTTCTTTGGGCGAAGTCATGCTGCGCCTCGATCCGGGCGAAGGCCGCGTCTCGACCACGCGCACGTTTCAATGTTGGGAAGGCGGCGGCGAGTACAACGTCTCGCGCGGACTGCGGCGCTGCTTCGGCATGCGCACCGCGATCGTCACTGCGCTCGTCGACAACGCGGTCGGCCGCCTCGTCGAAGACTTGATGCTGCAGGGCGGAACCGATCTTTCATTTCTGCGATGGGTCGCCGACGACGGCGTCGGACGCCGCGCGCGCAACGGACTCAATTTCACCGAGCGCGGTTTCGGCGTGCGCGCCGCACTCGGCAGCTCCGATCGCGGACACACCGCCGTCTCGCAGCTGAAAGCAGGCGACGTCGATTGGGACGCCGTCCTCTCCGGCGCGCGCTGGTTCCACACCGGCGGCATCTTCGCCGCGCTTTCCGAAACGACTCCCGACGTCGCGCGCGAAGCGATGGAAGCCGCGCGCAAACATGGCGCGATCGTTTCCTACGATCTCAACTATCGACCTTCGTTGTGGAAGGGAATCGGCGGCCCCGAAAAGGCGCGCGCCGTGAATCGCGAGCTCGTCTCCCTCGTCGACGTGCTCTTCGGAAACGAAGAAGACTTCAGCGTCGCCCTCGGCTTCGACGTCGAAGGCGTCGACGAACACCTCGGCGAATTGCCGAAAGAAGCCTTCCAGAAAATGATCGGCAAAGTGCGCGAGTCCTATCCGCAGCTGCAAGTCATCGCGACCACACTCCGCGTCGCACACACCGCGACGATCAACGATTGGGGCGCGATTGCGTGGCACAACGGTGCCTTCTACGAAGCGACGCCGCGCGCCGATCTCGAGATCCTCGATCGCGTCGGCGGCGGCGACTCCTTCGCCTCCGGCCTGATCTACGGCTTTCTCGCGGAGAAAGGCGCGCAATGGGCCGTCGAATGCGGCGCCGCCCACGGCGCGCTCGCCATGACGACACCTGGCGACACGAGCATGGCCACACTCGCCGAAGTCGAGCGCGTGATGAAGGGCGGGACCGCCCGCGTAAGCCGGTGAGTATGAGTGAGCCGATGACGCTCGCAACCCGCGCCCGTGCCCGCGCCCGCTCCCGCGCCCGGGGAGGGGGCGAGCGAAGCGACGATTTCCCCCACCCCGGGAGCGGGAGCGGGCACGGGCGCGGGAGCGGGAAGGAATCGCGCCAATGAACGTCGTCGAACGCATCCGCGAAGTCGGCCTCGTCCCCGTCGTGCGCGCCGCGTCCGCCGACGAGGCCTTCGCCGCCGTCGAAGCCATCCGCGCCGGCGGCATCCCGATTCTCGAGATCACGCTCACCGTTCCCGGCGCCGTCGCGATCATCAGTCAGCTGTCCAAACGCCTCGGCGACGAAGCCCTTATCGGTGCCGGAACCGTGCTCGATGCCGACACCGCACAGCAATGCATCGACGCCGGCGCGCGCTTCATCGTCAGCCCCGCGCTCCATATCCCGACGATCGAACGTTGCCGCCGCCTCGAAGTGCCGGTGTTTCCCGGCGCGCTCACGCCGACCGAGATCGTCACCGCCTGGCGCGCCGGCGCGAATGCAGTAAAAGTCTTTCCCGCGAACGCCCTCGGTGGCGCCAGCTATCTCAAGTCGCTCAAAGCCCCGCTGCCACAAATCGAATTGCTCCCGACCGGCGGCGTCAATCTGAAAACCGCCGCCGACTTCATCGCTGCAGGAGCGTTCGCGTTAGGCGTCGGTGCCGATCTCGTCGACCTCGCCGCGCTGCGTCGAGGCGAAGCCGCGTCGATCACGGAGAAGGCGCGGCAGTACGTGGCGGCGGTGGCAGCGGCGCGAGCGTAATCACCGGCGTTCTCCTTCAACGACGAATCTGTGGAGCGGCGGCCGCCCTCGGCCGCCGGAGCGCAGCAACAAGCCGTCTCTAAGCGCTTCGGTTTCGGCGGCCGCCGCTCCACAGAGATGCGCATACGCGCCGATCAATGATCCGGTTTCGGCTTTCCCGTAATTCCCGCGACGATCGTCCGGTGCCACTGATGGTCATCGGCATCGGGAAACATCTTCTTGTTCTGCTCCTTGTACGTGAACTGCTGGATGTCCTGTGAGAACGTGTAGAGCATGATGCCGAGGATCGGAGGCGTGGACTTGCGGTCCGAGACCGGCTCGACGCTCCACTTCGCGACGTCGTAGACGACGTCGATGTTCGTGAAGTTGGACTTGCCGTCCGGCCCGGCCTGCACGCCGATGAGGAGTTGGTTCCAACCCATTCCGACGTTCTTTCCGTTCACGACGACGTTGTGGTACCACGCGATTCTGTTCGCCATGGACCTGACGTCGCCCGTGTACGTCATCTCCCCGCCGAAGTCGAGGAGTTGTCCGAGATAGCGGCCCGCGTTCGGGAATCCTTCCGCGACCGGCGTCTTGAAATACTGCATGTCCGTCCAAAGCGCTTTCGTGAGCAAGGATCCGGTCAGTGACGCGCGCAGAGCTCCGATCGCGTTCATGAAATCCTGGTACTTGTCGGTGACGTCGCTCCACTCGTTGTCGATGTCGATCCCGTCGAGGCCGTACTGCTCGATGACGACTTCCTGCACCCACTTCGCGAAGCCCGCGGGATCGCTGATGTTGTCCCAGCCGTAGCCGCGCAGGCCCTGCACCGACAAGAGGACCTTGATGCCCGCCGCCTGCAGCTCCTGCACGTTCGTGCGGGCTTGCCCCGGCTGCAGCGTCATCTCCTTCATGAGCTCATCGGGAATCGTGAGATAGGGCGTGCTCTGAGATGTGAACCTGGCGAAGCCAAGGAACACGACGTTGGTGGGGAACTTCAGGACGTCGAGCAGCGGCACATGTACGTGCTGCATCTTGTCCTGCGGTCCGATCCCGACGTCGGGAATCCAATAGGTTGCGATCACACCCTGGCTGGGCAGAGTCATGATGGAGCTCCTCTCTCGCGATGTTGTGGGAAGGACGGCAGATTACCATGACGCCGATGATCCCTACCTTCCTCTACGGCACCGCCTGGAAAGAAGACGACACGGAGCGCTGCGTGCGGCTCGCGATCGAGGCCGGCTTTCGCGGCATCGACACCGCGAATCAGCGGCGGCATTACTTCGAAGCGGCCGTCGGCGCAGCGGTCAAGGCGAGCGGCGTGAGCCGCGAGCAACTCTTCCTGCAGACGAAGTTCACGTACATCGACTCGCAGGATCATCGCCTTCCGTACGATCCGAACGCCGACGTCGCGATGCAGGTGCGGCAGTCGTTTGCGAGCTCGCTCGAGCATTTGCAGGTCGACGCGATCGACTCGTATGTGTTGCATGGTCCGTCGCGTCGTCATGGTTTGTCGCAGGACGATCTCGACGTCTGGCGCGCGATGGAGGAGTTGCACGACGCGCAAAAGACGCGCTTCCTCGGCGTGAGCAACGTCGCGCTCGATCAGCTCGAGCTGCTCTGCGCGGAGGCGCGCGTACAGCCGAGGTTCGTGCAGAACCGCTGCTTCGCGCGCACGATGTGGGACCGTGACGTGCGCCGCTTCTGCCGCGCACGCGGCATCGTCTATCAGGGCTTCTCGCTGCTGACCGCGAATGTCGCGGAGCTGCGCACGCGCGCCTTTCGCGAGATCGTGGAGCGCACGGGTATGACTCCGGCTCAGGTCGTCTTCTGCTTCGCGCAGCAGGTCGGAATGCTGCCGCTGACGGGCACGACCGATCCGTCACATATGCGCGAAGATCTCGCGGCGGAGCGGTTCGAGCTCTCCGCGGACGATTTGCGTCTGATGGAAACAATCGCGCAGGCGTAAACTATCCGTACCAAAGTCGTGTCCAAAACCGGCCGGAGTCTCCTCGTCACCCTCGGCGTGGCGATTTGCTACGTCGCGTGTGCGAAGCTCGGTCTCGCGCTGGCCTTTCGCGCGGAGCAGGTCACTGCCGTCTGGCCGCCGACCGCGTTCGCGCTCGTGGTCGTTCTTCGCCTCGGCCGCCGCGCCGTTCCCGGCATTCTTCTCGGCGCGTTCGTCGCCAACGCCACCGCGAACGAGCCGCTCGCCGTCGCCGCCGGAGTCGCGATCGGCAACACGCTCGAAGCGCTCGCCGGCGCGTGGCTGCTGCGCCGCTTCGCGTTCGACGGCCGTCTCGCGCGGGTGCGCGACGTGCTCGCGCTGCTCTGCGCGATCGTCGTCAGTCCGGCGATCAGCGCGACGATCGGCGTCGCGTCGCTGACGACCGGCGGCGTGCAGTCGACGAGCAGCGCGCCGACGCTTTGGTGGATCTGGTGGCTCGGCGATGCGCTCGGCGGTTTGATCTTTGCGCCGCCGCTTCTCGTCTGGAGCGATCGCGATCGACTGCCGCGTCGCCGCGGCGCAGTCAGCGAAGGCGCGATCCTCTTCGCCGGCGTCATCATCGCGAGCCTCGTTGTTTTCTTCGGCTCGCCGTCGCTGATCGCCACCGAGTACATCGTCTTCCCGTTTCTCATCTGGGCCGCGCTGCGCTTCGGTCCCGCCGGATCCGCGACCGCCGCCGTGATCGCGAACGCGATCGCGGTGTGGGGCACCGCATCGGGCATCGGACCGTTCGGCAACGCCGGCCCCGAGCACGGTCTCGTGCTGCTGCAAATCTTCACCGCCGTCGCCGCGACGACGTCGCTGTTTCTCGGCGCGATCGCGGAACAGAACAAACACGCGCAGCAGCGCGCGGAGCTGAGCGAGCGGCGTTTGCTGATGGCGATGAGCGGCGCGCGCATCGAAGCGTGGGAGTGGGACGCCGGCAGTGCGGACGAGAAGTTCTATCGCGAGCTCGTGCATCCCGACGATCTCGCGCGCGTTGACGCCGCCATCGCATCGCGCGATTCGTTCGAAGTCGACTTCCGCCGCCTCGGCGAAGACGGCACGCTGCACTGGATCGCCGCGCGCGGCGTCGCGATCGAGGACCAGCGGCTGATCGGCGTCGACATCGACGTCACGCGACTCAAGCAACTCGAAGAAGAGTTGCGTCTGCAGGATCGCCGCAAGGACGAGTTCCTGGCGATGCTCGCGCACGAGCTGCGCAATCCGCTCGCGCCGATCCTCCACGCCACCGATCTCCTCGGCTCCTCCGACGCCGGCGTCGCGCGCGACGTCATTCGCCGCCAGTCCAAACACCTCGCGCGTCTCGTCGACGATCTCCTCGACGTCTCGCGCATCGCGCGCGGCCAGATGCGTCTCGAGCGCCGCCGCGTGCTGCTCGCGAATGTCGTGAATGACGCCGTCGACATCTGGCGCCATCTGATCGATGAAAAGAAGCAGCAGCTCTTCGTCCGCATCGATCCCGAGGCCGTGTGGCTCGATGCCGATCCGACGCGGCTCACGCAGTCGATCGCCAACCTCGTGCACAACGCGGCGAAGTTCACGCCCATCGGCGGACGCATCGACGTCGCGGCGGGCGAGGACGACGGCCACGGATTCGTGCGCGTGCGCGACAGCGGGCCGGGCATGAACGCGCCGCCGCCCGACCGCCGCTCCGGCGGCCTCGGACTCGGACTCACGATCGTGCGGCACCTCATCGCACTGCATGACGGCACGATCGACGTGCGCAGCAGCGAGGACGGCAGCACGGTCGTCGTGCGATTGCCGATCGCGCCGGCGCCGGCCATCGAAACACCGCTGCGCCACGAAGCGCCGGCCGGATCGCGCGCGCGGCGCGTGCTGCTCGTCGAAGATCACGCCGACGCGCGCCGCGTGCTCGCGTTGATGCTGACGCGCAGCGGACACGACGTTCGCACCGCCGGTGACGGACCGGCCGCCCTCGCGGAAGCGAAGCGTTTCGCGCCGGAAGTCGTGCTGCTCGACATCGGATTGCCGGGAATGGACGGCTACGCCGTCGCGCGCCAGCTGCGCACGCTGCCGGAGTGCGGCGGCGCGCGCCTCATCGCGCTCACCGGATATGGACAGGCCGAGGACCTCGAACAGTCGAGACTCGCGGGCATCGACGAGCATTTGCTGAAGCCCGTCGAGCCCGCGAATTTACTCGCGCTGTTGGAGCGATAAATCAGTGGAGCAGCGGCCGCCCTCGGCCGCCGAAAACGGTTACGACATCATACGAGGCGTGTGACTTTCCGGCGCCCGAGGGCGGGCGCCGCTCCAGAGGGAATCAGATCTTCTGCGCCGACTCGATGACCAGCTCTTCGTGTCCGCTGCAGCTCACGACCTTTCCTTTGACGCGATATGTGCCGGCGCCGCTGGTCTGCTCGAGGATCGATGCCTTCGTCTGCTCGCACACGGTGTAATTCTGCGACGTGTTCGCGACGTGGAATACCGTCTTCGCTTCGTCGCCGCTTCCGCTGTGCGTGAGCGTTCCTGTCAGCGTGACGGGCGTTCCCTTCGCCCTCATCTCGCATTCTTTGCCGCCAGCGAAAAGCGATGACGCGATGAACAGCGCGATCAGCGTGATTGCTACTCGTTTCATGTGTGTGTCTCCTTTCGGGCGCCAACGTAGCGCGTGAGGCCCGTGCGAGTCTTGTCAGAGTTGCAAAAGGAAGTCACAGTGAAGAAAACGCTGCGGCGAGCCGCTGCACGCCGCGCGTGATGTCGGCGGTCGCAACGGTCGTGTAGCCGAGGAGCAGCGTCGCGTGACGCGGCGCGCGCTGGTAGTAGGGACGTCCGCTGTACACGAGCACGCCGGCGTCGCGCGCCGCGATGAGCAACTGTTCGGTTGCATTTGCGCGCAAATGCCGAAAGCGCAAGAAGATGTGCGTGCCGGACGCCTCGCCGCTCGCGATCACGTCGTCGTCGGAGAAATGCTCGCGGATCGCGGCGACGATGCGATCGCGCTTCTCCGTCAGCGCGCGCACGCCGCGGCGGCGCAGCGACTCGTACGCGCCCGACTCGAGGAGCGACGCGACGGCCTGCTGTTCGAGCGCCGGACTGCCGCGATCGGCGAGCCACTTGACCGCGCGGAACGCGTCGCGGAGCGCGCGCGGCGCGACGATGTATCCGAGGCGCAGGGCGGGGAAGAGCGTGCGCGCGAACGTGCCGACGTAGATCACGCGTCCGCCGCCGTCGAGTCCCTGCAGCGCCGGAATCGCGCCGACGCCGTAGCGGAACTCGCAGTCGTAGTCGTCCTCGATGATCCACGCGCGCCGCTTGTCCGCCCACTGCAAGAGCGCGAGACGTCGCGCTGCGCTCATGATCGCGCCGGTTGGAAACTGATGCGACGGCGTGACGCACACCGCGCGTGCGTGTCCGAGGCGATCGACGCGCAGACCTTCGTCATCGACGGGACACGGGATCACGTGCGCGCCCGCTGCGAGAAATGCCTGGCGCGTTCCCTGATAGTGCGGGTCTTCGATGCCGATGCGCGTGCCGCGATCGCACAGCACGCGCGCGGTGAGATCGATCGCCTGCTGCGCGCCGCCGACGATCACGATGTCGTCCGCGTCCGCGATCACACCGCGCTGCTCGCGCAGATACGTCGCCAGCACGCGCCGCAGCGAAGGGAGACCCGCCGGATCGGGATAGTCGACGTACGGCTCCGCGGCGGCACGCGCGATGGCCTGCCGCCAGAGCGCGACCGTGCGCGCGTCGGGGACAATGGTCGCGTAGCGAAAATCGATCGCGCCTTTCGCGCGGCGCGGCTGCTGTCCGGGTGGCTCCTGCGGCGAGAGTCGCTGCGCTCTTCGCGCGTAGTGCGAGATGACCGGAGTGGTGCGTGCCTCCGGCGCGCCTCCGCCCAAAGGCGCGCCGGAGGCGCGCACCACTCCATCCACCTGCAAGGCCACGCGCGATCCCGCTCCAACCGTCGACTCGATGTACCCCTCGGCGACGAGCTGTTCGAACGCCGACAGCACGACGATGCGCGACACGCCGAGGTCGTTCGCGAGCGTGCGCGTGCCGGGGAGGGGAGTGCCGGCGGACAGCTCGCCGCTCAGGATCTTGTCGCGCAACGCTTCGTAGATGCGGCGGTACAGCGGACCGGATTTAGGGAGGGGGAGGAGCATGTGTTTGCCCGTCATCCTGAGCCGCGGAGACGGCGAAGGATCTCAAACGTCGCGCATCGCATTTCGAGATCCTTCTTCGTCTTCGCGACTCAGGATGACGGAGGAAGTGGTTATATCAAATCCGCAGAATGTGGTCATTGAAGCAGTCCACCGCGTTCCGTAGCATTGCCGAGGAGCGCGGGCGTCCCGCCCGCCCACCGGGGGCGGCCGGGACGGCCGCTCTCCTTGGGAATGGTGAACATGCAAGTCGATCTGCACATTGAAACGTTGGAAAGCGAGCGCCGCTGGAACCGGCTGCAACGGTTCGAGTCGGCGTCGCCAGACGGCGTCCTCGGAAAATTTCTCGCGTACCGAGACCAGGAGACGTTCGTCTGGCTGCGCGCGCCTCACGCTCCGCTTCCCGATCAGACGTTCGTCCGCAGCACGCGGACGATCCGCCTCGCGCCGGCGGTCGGATCGACGATCACCGAGGCGGAACACTTCGCGCGCATCGCGGAGTCGCCGCTCCTCGAGCTGCGGCAATATCGCATCGTCCCCGGCGCGCGCCGCCGCTTCGCCGAGTTCCTCCGCGAGCGCACGTTCGACGAGCACGTCCGCCTCGGCATGGCGATATACGGCCCGTTCGACGCGCTCGACGACGAAGACCTCATCGTCTGGTTCCGCGGCTTCTCCGATCTGGTGGATCGCGACCGCCGCAAGGCGCAGTTCTATCAGGGCGACTTGTGGGTCAACGAGCTCGAGTCGATTGCGATGCCGATGATCGCGGACTACAGCAACGTGATGCTCGTGACGCCGGTCGCATGAACTTTTTCGCGTGGCTGCGCTGTCTTAGGCATCGCTCCGATGTCACGGCTGTGCCTCCCGTTTCTCCTCTTCGCAACGGTGCTGTACGCGGGTGACCGCGTCGATCTTCATTTGGAGGAACCGCAGCCGGCGGGATGGCCTGCTGGATGGCCTGCTGGATGGATTGTCGAGTTCCGTCCGAATGCGACGTTCGAACAATTCCGGCGCGACGTCGCGGAGATCGACAAGCACGCGCACGCGATCAGTCCGATCCGCCGCGAGTATCGACTCGCGATGTTCGGCGCGGCCGTCGAATCGATCGATGCCGATGCGTTGCGTCGTCTTCCGTACGTGCGCGCCGTCTATCCCGACCGCGTCGTGAAGATGTGCGCGATCGAAACTGACACCCCGATCGACGCGCGCACGCGCGTCAACGCCGTCTCGCTGCCGGCGCGCGGCGAAGGCATCGTCGTCGGCGTCCTCGACTCCGGCGTCGACTACACGCATCCCGCGCTCGGCAACGGATTTGGCGCGGGACACAAAGTCGCCGGCGGCTACGACTTCGTCAACGACGACGCCGATCCGATGGACGACAACGGGCACGGCACGCACGTCGCCGGCATCATCGCCGCCGACTCCGCGGAGCTGTCGGGCGTCGCGCCGGCGGCGACGCTCGTCGCGTACAAAGTGCTCGACGCGATGGGACGCGGACTCGAGTCCAACATGATCGCGGCGATCGAGCGCAGCATCGATCCGAACAAAGACGGCAATCCCGCCGATCATCTCGACGTCATCAATCTCAGTTTCGGCGGAGCCGGAACCGCGGACGATCTTCCGTCGAAGGCGGTCGACAAAGCGACGGCCGCCGGCGTCATCGTCGTCGTCGCCGCGGGCAACGAGACGGTGCTCGGATCGGTGCGCAGTCCCGGCACCGCGCGCACCGCGATCACCGTCGGCGCGATCGACGACGCCGGCGCGGTGGCGTCATTCAGCTCGCGCGGTCCGTCGCCCGCATCGCTGGCGATGAAGCCCGACGTGATGGCGCCGGGATCGCAGATCGTCTCCGCGCGTCGCGGCGGCGGACTCGTCTCGATGACCGGCACGTCGATGGCGGCGCCGCACGTCGCCGGCGTCGCGGCGCTGCTCCTGAAACTGCATCGCGACTGGAAGCCGGTCGACATCAAGAGCGTGCTGATCATGACCGCGGGCGCGGTGGCCGGCTCGCCGATCGCGCGCGCGGCCGGACGCGCTGATGCCGCGCGCGCGAACGCCGGCACGCTGTTCATCGACGGCGCGGGCGTGAGCTTCGGCCTCGCGTCGGGGAAGACGAGCAGCGCGACGATCACGCGCAGCATGACGACGACGAATCGCGGCACGACCGCGCAAACGTTCGACATCATCGCGACGAACGTTCCGACCGGCGCGACGATCATCGCCACGCCGCCGCTGCTCAATCTCGCGCCCGGTGCGTCGCAGAATCTCGAGTTGCGTTTGACGATCGACAACGCCGCGGTCGCGTTTCCGCCCGACGTCGTCCTCGGCGGTGACATCGAGTTTCGCGGCGCGGAGAAATTCGCGCTGCCGTGGATCGTCGCGCGCGCCGCGCGGCTCACCGTCACGTACGACGCGCCCGCGACGAGCGTGACCGCGCTCTCCAGCGACGCGACGCTGACGCCGATCCTCTACGACCTCGGCAAGGCGGAATTCTTCGGCAAGCCCGACTCGAAGTGGGACGTGATTCTGAATTCGACCGACGCCGACGCGGCAACGGTGCGGTTCGTGATCGCCGAGGATCGCAGCATGGCGGGAGATGGCGAAGTCGCGCTGCGCAAGAGCGGCGCGTCGCTCGAATTGAATCTCGATGCCCACGACCGCTTCGGCTCACACCTCGGCCGTCTCGCGCGCGACATCGACGCCGGCTACATCCTCAGCTTCGCCGTCGACTATCACAAAGGCGCGCGCAGCGACGAGATCGACTACTACTTCGGCCGCTGGGTGAAGATCCTGATGTCACCCGCGTCGCCGGGCTTCGTGCTCTATCCGTTCGAAGCGTTCAGCGATCTCGCAGACGGCCGCGCGTACAACGTGCAACACGCGCCGCTCAACGGAATCACGGAGTCGAAAACGCTGACCACCGACAGCAGCGCGTACACACACGCGCGGCTGCGCCTCAACGCGCGAGGACTCGATCCCTACTTTGTATCCACGTGCGTCAACAACGGCGTGAAAAACGAGGGCAAGCTGCTCGATCTCACGTCGGTGCACTGCTTCGATCATCGCGTCACGCAGCCGGTCGCGATCGACTACTACACGACGAAAGACTCCGGCGCAGGCGCGTCGGGAATCGTGTTCGGCGGCACCGACGTGCTGCTGCCCGCACTGCGCGGAGTCAGCGGTGGCCTGACGTCGACCGACCTCACGCCGTCGCCGATCGCATATCGCATCGCGAACGACGAAGACGTGACCATCGGCGCGTCGCCGTTCTTTCCGCTCGCATTTTTCGGAACCACGAGCGGCGTGCGACCGGAGTGGCTGCGGCCCGGCTTCACCGGCCCTCTCGGCGAATGGCTTCCCGGCGCGACGAACGCGACGTCGTGGACGATGTTCAGCGCCGACAACGCGGTGCGCGCGACGGGAATGATCGACGTTCTCACGCTCGGGCCCGGACCGATCGCGCAGCCCGGCGATCGCTTCGTCGCGACACGCAACGGGCCGCTGCACGGCGACCTCGAAGTGAAATTCGGCGACGATCCAGGTGATCTCATCGCGCCGACACTGACGTCGCTGCGCATCGAAAACGGACTCGGACGCATCGCCGATCGCTTGATCGTCGGCAGCAACGCAACGCTGCGCTTCTCCGCCGCCGACCTCGATTACTCATCCAACTCACGAACGCGCCCGCTGCGCACGGAGTCGACGCACGCGTTCTATCGCGTCACCGGCACCAGCGTGTGGCACCAACTCTCCGCCATCTTCGACGGCTCCGACGAAGGCACCACCACATCCCTCGGCCGCATCCCGAACGGCGACGTCTATCGCGCCGATCTCGCCACCGCAACCACCACCCTCGGCACCTACGACCTCCGCATCGAATTCGAAGACACGCACGACAATCGCGTGAGCTGGACACAAACCGCCGCGTTCACCGTCGTCGCGCCGAAATTGCGCTCCGTGAGGCACTGAGGCGCGTTCGCACACTCCTCATGGTTGCAACCCGTGCGGGCGCGGGAGGAAACGCCCGATCCGGCAGCGAACGCGGCGGCTTGGCGTTGAATGATTCCGTGCGATGACACGCAACGACCGCAATCACGATCGCGAATATGATTTACCGCATGTCTGCCTTGATCATCGTCGACATCGAAGTCACCGATCCCGTTCGCTACGAAGACTACAAACGCCTCGCCTCGGCGTCGATTTCCGCGCACGGCGGACGGTACCTCGTGCGTGGCGGGAGGAGCGAGGTGCTGGACGGCGATTGGATGCCGCGGCGGCTGGTGGTGCTGGAGTTCGATTCGGTCGAAAAGGCGAAGGCGTGGCGCGCGTCGCCGGAGTACGCGGAGGCGAAGAAGGTTCGCGAGAGTTGCGCGCGCTCGAACATGATCGTCGTCGAAGGCGTGTAATTCAGCTGTCATCCTGAGGCGCGAGACGCCGAAGGATCCCCCGCCGACGGAGCGCTGGTCGTGCTTCGGCGGGGGATTCCTCGTCGTCTGCGCGACTCGGAATGACACGATGCGAAGTCGGATCGTTGGAGGAATCGATGAAGAAGGCGTTGTTCGCAATTGCGATTCTTTGGATCTCGGTTGCAGCGGTCGCGCAGGAGCACATGGAGCATCAGATGCCGCCCGCGACGACGACCGCTGCTCCGGTGCCGCCGATGCAGGCCGGCCAGCCGTGGGCGAAGCAGGCGCTCGAGGCGTCGCCGCGGCATCGCGAATGGGTCAACATCAAGTCGGGCGATCGCACGGTCAGCGCGTTTGTCGTTTATCCCGAAGTGAAAAAGAAAGCGACGTCGGTCGTCGTCATCCACGAGATCTTCGGAATGTCGGATTGGGTGCAGATGCTGACCGACGAGCTGGCAGCGGCCGGATCCCTCGCGATCGCTCCCGATCTCCTCTCCGGCATGGGACCGAACGGCGGCGGCACCAGTTCTTTCGCAGACGGACAGGCCGTCGGAAAAGCGATTCGCGATCTGCCGCCCGATCAGATCACCGCCGATCTCAACGCCGTCGCGGACTACGTTTCGAAACTGCCGGCGGCGAACGGCAAAGTCGCGGTCGCCGGATTCTGCTGGGGCGGCACGGAGACGTTCCGCTTCGCGACGAATCGTCCGAGTCTCGCTGCCGCATTCGTCTTTTACGGCAGCAGTCCCGAGTCGCCTGAAGCGATCGCCGCGATCAAGGCGCCGGTGTACGGCTTCTACGCCGGCAACGACGCGCGCATCGGCGCGACGGTGCCGAAGACGCAGGAGCTGATGGCGGCGGCGAAGAAAAAATACGAGGTCGTGACGTACGAAGGCGCGGGACACGGCTTCATGCGCGCGGGCGATGCGCCTCCGCCGCCGGCGGACGCGGACGAGAAAACGCGCGAGGCGTACGCCGCGAACAAGAAAGCGCGCGACGCCGCGTGGGCGCGCTGGAAGGAACGGCTCAAGAAGTTGTGAGCGCGCGCATCGACGACTTCGCGCCGGGACAGCACGCGTCGTTCACGAAGACGTTCACCGAGGAAGATGTGCAGCGGTTCATCGCCATCACCGGCGACGTCAATCCGCTGCATGTCGACGACGCCTTCGCGTCGACGACGCGCTTCGGCCGCCGCGTCCTCCACGGCATGCTCACCGCGTCGCTCTTCTCGACGATGGTCGGAATGTTCATTCCCGGCACCGGCGCGATCTATCGCTCGCAAACGCTCGCGTTCCTCCGCCCGGTCTACGTCGGCGACACCGTTACCGCGCACTTCACCATCCGCTCCATCGACCGCGAGAAACACCGCCTCGTCATCGACGCGTGGATCGAAAACGAAGCGGGGGAGCGGGTGGTGGAGGGAGTGTGTGAGGCGGGAGTGTTACGAGGCTCATAGGCTCATAGGCTCATAGGCGCAGAGGCGCAGAGGCGTCACAGGAGTCTTCAACCCCCTATGAGCCTAGGCGCCTATGCGCCTGTGAGCCTCACTCGTCGCCCGTCCGCAACACCGCACTCCAGTCCCCCTCCTCATCGCGCGTGAGCTCGACCTGCCACGGCTGACAGCACACCGGGCAGTCCTGCACGTAGGACTGGCGGCTCCAGCCGCTGTCTTCGACGTCGAGCTCGGACGGCTCGCCGCAGTACGGGCAGGTGACGGCGATCCAGTCGGTCATCCGGACGTCTCGTCCGGCGGTTCATGGGATGACTGCCGGGCAGAATGCCCGTCAGTTTCGGGCGGGACGCCCGCGCTCCTTGCGAAATCGAACTGATACACGACGGCGGAGACGAAGAGTGTTGCGATCGATGGTGCGAACAGGATCGAACACCCGAACTTCGGAGTGAGCCTCACGAGTCCCGCGCCGAGCAGCGCCGACCCCGCCAGAACGACGACCGTTCCTCGGCCGTTGAACCATGCGGCACGGATCACGAAGACGATCGGGACGATGATCCCGGCGGCGATGAAGGGATAAAGCGCTTGCTCGCCGTGCGCGAATGCGGGGAGCGCCGCGAAGAGGATCGACGCGAGGAGCGCGAGGCGCAATCTCACGCGCTCGATTGTACGCAGGAACGCGGAACGCAGAGCGCAGAACGTAGAATTGAGAAGATGAGTCGTTCTTCGTTCTTCATTCTGCGCTCTGCGTTCTGCGTTCTGATGATCATCCCGCTTGCCGCCGCCACGCTCAAATCCGACGACGGCGTCACTCTGTTCTATGAGACGCACGGCAAGGGCGTTCCGATCCTGTTGCTCTCCGGCGGTCCCGGATTTTCGTCGGACTACATGCTGCCGATCGCGCGGCATCTCGAGCGCCGCTACAAGGCGGTGCTCTTCGATCAGCGCGGGACGGGGAGGTCGCTGCTGGAGACGTATGACGCGACGACACTCGATCACAAGAAGCTCGTCGCCGACATCGAAGCGCTGCGGCGCGCGCTGAAGGTCGAGAAGCTGACGCTCGTCGGACACTCGTGGGGCGGGATCCTGTCGATGCTGTACGCGTCGGAGCATCCCGATCGCGTGAACGCGATGGTGCTGATCGATGCAGGCGGACCGACGACCGCGGGCGTCGCGAAGTTCACCGCGAATCACACGGCGCGCATGACCGAAGAGGACACGAAGCGCGTCGCCGAGGGATACGCGAACCTGCAGAAGGACCACAAGGCGGCGATCCTCGAGATCACACGCGCGCGAACGCCGCCGTATTTTCACGATCGCGCGAAAGCGATTGCGTTCGCGGACGCGTTGAACGAAGACTCATTCAATGACAAAGCGTTCTGGCCGATCGTCGGCCAGATCACGCCCGGCTTCGATCTTCGGCCTGCTCTGAAAAAAGTGAACGTGCCGGTGCTCATCATCCACGGCAAGAGCGATCCGCTGGAGACGGCGCAGGAACTACACGACGCGCTGGCGGGATCGCGCGTGGAGATGATCGACGACGCGGGACATTTTCCATGGGCCGAGCAGCCGGCCGCGGTCTATCGCGTGCTCGACGACTTCCTACGCAAGGTCGTCAAGCGCTAGCTCTTCGAGCAGTCGCTTGCACACCTCGCGTCGCGACTCTCTCCGCGCATGCAGCCACTCCTCGGCGCGCGGCGACAGCCAGTCCGGCACGGCGACGTCGGACAGCGCGGAGCGCAGCACATCCATCAACGAGCTTCCTTCGCGCCGCGCCCGCGTGAATAGCTCCGTGAGTCCGCGTACGCCCGCGGCATCGATCATCACCGCCGCCGCGACCGCGCGCTCGGCATCCGTCACCGGATCCTCGAGTCGCTGAATCGATATCGCCGTCTGCCGCAACTCGACGTCGGTGAGTCCATTCACCGCGAGTATCGTGCGTGAAACGTTGCCGACTTTGTCGAGCCACTTGCCGAGCCGATGAAAGCGCAGCAGCAGATCGAACGCGCGCGCCTCTTCGGTCGTGGCGGGAGTGTAGAGCCTGCGCGCGATCTTCGCGATGCGCTCGACTTCGTCGAGTCGCGAGACTCCGTCGAGGTCCTGGTACAGCGGCTTGAGAAACGTCTCGAGATCCACGGGCGCGCAGTATGATCGGACTGATGGCGAGCAAGACGTATAAAACGAAAATCCATCGCGACGAGTCGATGTGCTACATCCCGGTGCCGTTCGATCCGAAGCCGGTCTTCGGACAAGTGCGCGCGCCGGTGAAGGTGACGGTGAACGGCTACACGTACCGCAGCACGATCGCGGCGATGGGCGGCACGGTATGCATTCCGCTGCGGAAGAGCAATCGCGAGGCGGCCGGGCTCGAGGGAAACGAGAGCGTCGAAGTGCGGCTCGATCTCGACACGGATAAGCGCGAAGTAAAGCCGCCGGCGGACTTCGTGAAAGCGCTGAAGGCGGCGCCGCCGGCGTGGGAGCGATGGCAGGAGCTGCCGTTCACGCATCAGCGCGAGCACGTTGAAGCGATCGAGGGCGCGAAGAAGCCGGAGACGCGCGCGCGCCGGCTCGGGGGCGCCGTGAAGATGATCGCAGCGCGTCCGCCCAGGAAAAAGTGAAACCTTCCGCGGAGCCCTCCGTATCGGCTGAGGGAGGAGAGCCCGCATGAAAAGAGCAGCGATCGCGACCGCAATGATTCTCGCCGCCGGCTCGGCATTCGCCGGCGGACTGTTCGACGATGATTGCAAACACGCCGCGCCGCGCAACCTCACGGCGCCGGCGAGCGGCGTGACGAAGGTCGTCATTCACGCCGAGGCGGGATCGCTCAAGGTCGACGGCGTGCAGGGCGCAACGCAGATCGCCACCACCGGCACCGCCTGCACCTCGGACGACGATTTCCTCGACCGCATCACACTCTCGCAACACCGTTCCGGCTCGACGCTCTACATCGAGGCGCACATCCCCGATCGCACCGTCGTCTTCAACTTCTATCAGGCGCGCCTCGACTTCGCCGTCACGATGCCGGTCGGACTCGAGGTCAAGATCGACGACGGCAGCGGCTGGATCAAGACCGCGAACACCGGCGCATTGACGATCGACGACGACTCCGGCTCGATCGAAGTGATCAACGTGCGCGGACCGGTCAAGATCGATGACGACTCCGGCGACATCGCGATCGACGCGGTGATCGGCGATGTCTCGATCAGCGACGACTCCGGCGGCATCGACATCAAGCACGTCAACGGCAGCGTGGAGATCGAAGACGACTCCGGCGGCATCGTCGTCGCGAATGTCGAAGGTCAGGTTCACATCAAGAACGACGACTCCGGCGGAATCACCATCGCCAACGTGAAGCGCGACGTCCTCATCGACGATGACGGCTCCGGCCCGATCGAAGTCGCCGACATCGGCGGCAGTTTCACCGTCGGCTCGAAAGGCAGCGGCAGCATCGACTACGAGCGCGTCAGCGGACGCGTGCGGATTCCCGAGCGATACCGCAGGTAGAGGCGCATGGGCGCATGGGCCACATGGGCACATGGGCTCATAGGCTCATAGGCTCATAGAGAGTACGTACTGTGAGCCTATGAGCCTATGAGCCTATGAGCCTGTGAGCCTGTGATGCCCGGTAATCGCAGACATCAGCGCGCCGAGGTCTTCCGCGTTCTCGAAAAAGAAGCGGGGGTTCTCGGCGCGTAGTGTTTCCGCCGGAGTTTTTCCGGATGCGACCGCGATCGTGATCGCGTCGTACGGAACGCCGCAGCGGATGTCGTAGATCGAGTCGCCGATGATCACGACTTCGCTGCCGCGGAAGCGATGGCCGTGCATCTCCGCGGCGCGTTGCATCGCGACCGGCGGGAGTTGATTGCGATCGGCGGAGTCGCTGCCGAAGGCGCCGAAGGGGAAGTATTCGTTGAGCGCGGCGCCGCCGAGCTTGAGACGCGCGCCCGGCTCGATGTTGCCGGTGAGAAGGCCGAGGATCACCCACGCGTGCGACGCGAGCTCGCCGACGAGCGCGCGGATGCCGGGCAGCGCGCGGACGCGCTCGGGCGTCGCGTTGCGCGCGAGGCCGGCGAGATACACGTCCCACAGTTGCGGCAGACGTGCGTCGATATCGGCGTCGCGCCAGTCGGCATCGCGCAGCACCATGCGCGCGATCTGTGGATCGGTGCGGCCGGAAAAATCGTAACGCGAGAGATCGCCGCGATAGTCGTAGACGGCATCGAGCGCCGACCCGAATGCGTCGCGCGCCGCACCGCGGTCGGTGATCAGCGTCCCGTCGATGTCGAAGAGGACTAAGCGCACGACGCAGATTCTAGATGGCGGATGGCAGATGGCAGATGGCGAAAACCGCTTTTGCCATCCGCCATCCGCCGTCTGCCATCTAAAATGGCCCGCTCCTCATGCGCAAGGCCTCGCTGCTCGCCCTCTTCCTCACCGTCTTCATCGATCTCATCGGGTTCGGGATGGTGATTCCGTTCCTCTCCTTCTACGCGCGTGAGTACGGTGCGAGCGGAATCGCGGTCGGCGCAATCGTCGGCATCTACTCGATCATGCAGTTTTTCTTCGCGCCGATGTGGGGGAGGCTGTCCGATCGCATCGGGCGCCGTCCGGTCCTGCTCATCAGTCTCACCGCGAGTTTCACCGGCTATCTCCTCTTCGCATTCGCGCACAGCCTGGGCGTGTTGTTCGCGTCGCGCGTGATCGCGGGCGTGGGCGGCGCGAACATCGGGACGGCGCAGGCGTACATCGCGGACAGCACGACGCACGAGGATCGCGCGAAGGGGATGGGACTCATCGGAGCCGCGTTCGGAATGGGGTTCATCCTCGGGCCGCCGCTCAGCGGATTCCTCTCCGCGTTCGGCACGCATCATCACTTCCACGGAAATCTTCTACCGGGACTCGCGGCAGCGGCGCTCTCGCTCACCGCGTTCGTCGTCGCGATGACCGTGCTCGTCGAGTCGAAGCCGGCCGATCTCGTGCCGCGCTCGGGACTGCCGCCGCAGTTCGATCGCCGCATCTGGAGCGAGATGATTCACAACCGTCTCCTCACCTCGCTGATCGCGGCCCTCTTTCTCACGCTGCTCGCGGTGGCGGGAATGGAGATCGGCGTGACGCTGCACGCGCGCGAGCGATTCGGGTTCCGCCAGATCGACATGGCGTACTTCTTTTTGTTCATGGGCGTGATCGTCGCCGGCATCCAGGGCGGGTTGATCGGCAGGTTCGCGAAGTCGGTCGGCGAGACTACGCTGATCATCATCGGCGCCGCATCGTTCACTCTAGGCTTCACGCTCGTGCCATCGATCGATCGCGTGCCGCTGTTGTACGTCGTCGCGTTTCTCATCGCCATCGGACAGGGACTCTGTTACCCGTCGCTGACGTCGCTGGTTTCGAAAGTCGCGCCGGAGAGCGAGCGCGGGAGTCTCCTCGGCCTCGCGACGTCGGTCGGCTCGCTGGCGCGCTTCATCGGACCGATCCTCTCCGGATTTCTGTGGGACCTCGCCGGAGCGGCGGGCGCGTTTTACGGCGGCGCGGCGCTGATGGTGTGCGCGCTGGCGATCGCGATCTCCATGCGCCGCCTGTCGGTCACACCTGGTCCCGCTCCTGATCCGCTCTAGATCGCCGCGAGTCCGTTTCGTCCTCGACTGCTCGACGCGCGCGATGGCCGTTTGTAGTGTGCCACGATGGATACGATCGCGTTCCTCACGCTGTTCCTCGGATTGGCTCTCGGTCCGACCGACGTCAAGTTGTCGGCCACCGATGCAGTGAAGCGCATCGAAGTGCGTCTCGACGGCGCTTCCGTCGCGACGCTCGCGTCCGCGCCGTGGACCGCGCGCGTGAATCTCGGACGCACGCTCGTTCCGCATCGTCTGAGCGCGATCGCATACGACGCGTCCGGCGAGCGCATCGCGAGCATCGAGCAGAAGATCAACGTACCGCGGCCGACGACCGAGGCAAGAATCGTGGTGGAGCACGACCGCGCGGGAGTGCCGCGGAAGGCGCGCGTCGTGTGGAACAGCGTCGCCAGCCGCAACCTGAGAAACGTCAGTGTCGATCTCGACGGAGTGCCGCTCACGGTCGCGAAAGACCTGAGCGTCGCGCTTCCTCCGCTTTCGAGCACGCCGCACATTCTGCGCGCGACGGTCGTGACGCCGGGCGGCGACTCCGGCGAAGCGACGACGCTGATCGGCGCGTCGCTCGCGGCGGAATCGGACTCGCAGCTGACGGCGGTCGCGGTCGAGGTGAGCGGTACGCCGAAACGCGACACGTCCGATCTGCTGCGCGCGGGCGGCAGGCCGGTGCGCGTGATGGCGGTCGACAAAGTCTCCGCGGAAGTGATCTTCGTCCGCCATCCCGCGGAAAAAGAAGCGCTGATGGCGCTCGACGTCGATGCGCGCGTGCATCGCCGCTCCGGCAGCAGCATGAACGTGGCGATGATGACCGGCGTTTCCGAGGATCGCGATACGTCCGACGTGCACCTCGGCGCGGACGACAACATTCGCTTTCTCTGGCCGACCGTGAGCATGGGAGCGGGCGAGACCAAGGCCGCGCTCTTTCCGTCGTCGCGCTCCGTGCACACCGGCGATCACGGACTGCGCTGGTGGCTCTCGCACATCTCCGCGCCCGATTCGTCGCAGCTTCGATACGCCGACGCGGTTGCCGTCGCGGGACTGCAGGCGCTCGGATCGCGCCGTGCACGCGCCGTCGTGCTGGTCCTCGACGCAAACTACCGCGACTCGAGCGCGCTCACTCCCGCGGCCGCGCGCGCGTATCTCGATCAGGTCGGCGTCCCGCTGTACGTCTGGTCGCTCGCGGATCCGGACAAGATGCCGGACGGGGCGAGCGCGTGGGGCGCGATCGAGGACGTGTCGACGATGGACAAACTGCGCGACGCGACGAAGAGATTATCCACGCAGCTGGCGAAGCAGCAGATCGTGTGGGCCGAAGGCGATTTTCTGCCGCAGGACGTGACGCTCGGTCCGTCGGCAGGCGAGGGGATCAAACTGCTTACGAAGTCGAAGTGAGCGATAAACTTGCGCGCATGTCGATTCTGAAAGTCGCGCGACTCGGACATCCGGTACTCCGTCAGAAGGCGTCCGACCTCGAGCTCAAAGACATCCAAGCAGGAAAGTTCGCGACGCTCATCGAGGACATGGTCGAGACGATGCACGCGTACGAAGGCGTCGGCCTCGCCGGGCCGCAGGTGCACCTGCCGCTGCGCATTTTCGTGTTCGAAGTGCAGGAGCGCGTGGCGAAGCGGCGCGGCGTGAAGCAACTGAGCGCGGGCGCGATCTTCAACGCGACGTACGAGCCGGTCGGCACCGACCGCATCACCGACTGGGAAGGCTGCCTCAGCGTCCCATTCCTCGGAGGCGAAACGCCGCGCTACCAGCGCGTCCGCCTGCGCGGCTACGACCACGACGGCGATCCGATGGACGTCGAGGTCGAAGACTTCACCGCGCGCATTTTTCAGCACGAGATCGACCACACGGATGGCCACGTGTATCTCGATCGGATGCCGGATTTGAAGACGCTCGGGTATACGATCGTGCTGTAGGGTTGAATCGCAGTAGGATAGGAAGACGATGGCTCGGGATTTAAAGGAACTCATCCGGGACGCTGTCGAGCTGCCTGAATCTGATCGGGCAACACTTGCCGGGATCATGATCGAAAGCCTCGACCCTGCTCCTACTGCTGCAGTCAAGGCGGCTTGGTCGAGAGAAATCGAACGGCGAATTCGTGAGATCGACGAGGGAACAGTCGAGTTGCTTGACTGGGAAGATGTCCGCGACGAGCTCTTCGCCGAAAAATGAGGGTGAAGTTTCACCCCGATGCACGCTTAGACCTGAGAGAAGGAAAGGCGTTCTATCGCCACCGAAGTCCGCTCGCGGCCGTCACGTTCGCACAAGAAATCGATCGGGCGATCTCCCGGATTACCGAGGCACCGACGCGGTATCAAAACGGCGAGCTTGGGACGCGGGAGTTCGCTCTCCCTTGGCGGTTTCCGTATACCGTCGTGTATCTGGTCAAAGATCGTCTCGTCGTCATCGTGGCGGTTGCTCATCACAGTAAGGAACCAGGCTATTGGCATCATCGCATCTGAGCTGCGAACTGTGGAGCGGCGGCCGCCGCTCCACTGGTCCTCAATGTCGTGCGCTGCGGCGGCGCTCGATCGAGACTTCGTATCCCGGCGAATAGCCGCCCGCATTGAATGCGCGCACGCGCACCGCCGCGGCCATCGGCACCGTCACGCTGTGCACGTTCGCGTCAACGAGGGTCGCCAGCGTGAGCTCGCCGCTCGTCGTTCGGGTTTCGACGGCGTAGCCTTCGACGTCGCCCGCGACCGCGTCCCACCTGACGACGATGTTCCCGCCTTGCGCTGCGACCGTCACGTTCGGCGCGCGCGGCGGCGCAGGCAACGGTCCCATGTCGCGCTCGAGATAGCTGACGGCCTGCTGCGTGTCACCGGCGATCGCGACTTCGTGCAGCGCGATCATCGATGACGCGATGCTCGGCGATGAGGCGGCTGCGAAGTCGGGCGCGGCGACGCTCGTGTACAGCGGCGGCAGCAGCGGCACGCCGTTGCGATCGAGATGACGAACGATGAGGTTTTTCGAGAACGGTCCGTAGCGCGAGGCGACGACGTACTCGCTGCCGTTCCACAGCATGTCGTTCGCGGCAAAGTACGGATGCGCGAAGAACGTACGTGGCGGATCGGCGTGCAAGCCGGTCGCGTCCGCGCGAAGAACGATCGAGGTCGTATCGCAGACGACGAGAAAGTCGGAGCCGTCGGATGCAATGGTGTGGCGAAGGTACTGGCGCGCCAGTTCGATCGGCTCGCCGCCTTTCAGAAGCGCGGCGAAGACGTACGGGTTTGCATCCGGCAAGATCTCCGGGATCGGAGAGCGCAGACCGTATTGCGTTTCGTTCCAGACGATCACGACGTCGCGTCCGTTGAACGCGAGCGACGGGCTGTGCACGCCGCGCGACCAGTTGTCGGGGAGGGGAGTCGCGAACGTGAGCTCGCGCGACGGACCGACGACCGCGGTCGGTCCGACTTCGGCCGTGAAGAGGCGAAGATGATTCGTCCACGCGACTACCCATCGATCGCCGACCCACACCGCCGCCGAGAAACCGGGGTGATCGCTTTCGCCGATGACGAACGGCTCGCGATCGAAGCGCTCGCCGTTGTTCTTCACGCGCAGACCGAGCAACTGCTTTCCGCGGCGCGCGAGGAGCAGAATCTCGCTGCCGTTCGGCGCGAGCCTCTGCATGTCGAGCGATGCGTTCTCGAGAATCGTCGAGGTCACCGGCGTGCCGAGGAGCGCCGCGCGAATCGACGTCGCATCGGCGGAGGACTCGGTCCAGACGGCGAGCGTGTCGAGGACGAGCGGATCGCTTTGACGCGCGGGGGCGAGCGACACGACGTCGATCTTCGCGTCGCCGTTCGATGCGATCGCGATCGTCCGGACGTGCGACGTCGTGCTGAATCCTTCCGGATTCAGACTGAGCACGAGCGTCGTGTCGCCGTTCGATGCGACCGCGGACGGGCCGAGCGACTCCTTCAGTGGGATGGGCTGAATTTGATTCGTGTTGAGATCGATGTAGGCGAGGTTCGGATATTCGGAGAGGATGATGCGCTCGCGTCCCGAGAGCGCGACGACGTCGAGCGGCACGACATTGCTCTTCGCGACGATGCGAATGAGCGACGGAGGACCGTCGCGCACGACGGCGCTCTTCAGCTCCGGCGTCTCGTTGAAGCGCCGCGTGATCCAGACCGCGAGCACGTCGCCGTTCGATTGCGCGACGGACTTCACCGATAACGGGTGATAGTCGTCCGCGCGTCCGGCGCCGTCATCCATTTTCCAGCGCGGCGACTCGCCGCTGACCGCGACGCGCTGCGCGAAGAGTCCGTTGAATCCCGCCGCGAATGTGATGAAGCCGTCGCCCGACGGCGCGGCGTGCGCGTGATACGAAGACGCGAGCGGTTCGCGGCGCAGCACCGCGCCGTCGCGATCGAAGATCACGGCTTGGCCTGCAGAAAGATTCGGAGTGACGGCGATGAAGTGCGTGCCGTTCCACGCGAAGAAGGATGAGTACGTGAACTTCAGCGACGTCGCGACGTCGCGCGTTGCGACTCCGTTCGCATCGACGCTGACGATGTGCAACGGCGTGGCGCTGCTCCACCACAGCAGCGTGTACGTGTCGCCGGTCGCGACGAGTTGCAGGTACGCCGGCGGATCGATCGCCGTGACGATCGTGAACCATGCTGGCGAGATGCGTTTTCCGTCGCGATCGCTGAACACGCCGACGATGTGTGCGCCGGCGCCGCGCGTGTCATAGACCCACGCGCTGAGAAATCGTCCCGACGCGAATGCCGTCGAGCCGGTGCGGATCGGATAAGGCGCGGCGACCAGCGGCCGCGGCGCGATGGGATGTCCTGCTGCGAAGAGTCGGAGCGCGAAGAGTACCGGGAGAATGAGACGCACGGGAGTTATTTTAACATTCGTGCGCCAAGGACTTCACCGACAATTTCGACCGCGCGATCGATCTCCGCCTCGGTCGTGTAGCGCGACAGGGAGAAACGTACGACGCCCATCGCCGCGCGCAGCGGAATGCCCATCGCCTTCACCGTGCTGCTCGGCTCGACGCTTCCCGAATGACATGCCGCGCCGGCGGACACGCACACGCCTTCGGCGTCGAGCGCGCGCACGACTTCATCCGCTTTCGCGTCGTGGAAGGCGATGCTCGCGGTGTTGCCGAGGCGGGGTTGCGTGACGCCGTTGATCGACGTGTCTTCGACGCGCGCGCGGATGCCGGACTCGAGGCGATCGCGCAGCGCGCGCACGCGGCCGTACACCGGCAGGGCTTCGCGCGCGAGCCGCGCGGCCGCGGCGAGTGCCACGATCGCCGGCACCGGCTCGGTTCCCGATCGCATGCCGAGCTCCTGTCCGCCGCCGTACCACAGCGGCTGCAGCGCAATGCCTTTGCGAATCGTCAGCGCGCCGATTCCTTTCGGCGCGTGAAATTTGTGGCCGCTGATGGTGATGAAGTCGGCGTCCAATTCTTTCTGCGAGATCGGGATCTTTCCCGCGGCCTGCACCGCGTCGACGTGCATGCGCGCGCCGCGCGCGCGCGCCATCCCCGCGATCTTCGCAATCGGATGAATGACGCCGGTCTCGTTCTGCGCGAGCATCACGGAGACGAGCAGCGTGCGATCGTCGATCGCTTTGTTCATGCGACCGAGATCGATCACGCCTTGTTGATCGACGGGGACGACGTCAAGCTCGATGACGTTCTCGCGCTCCAGCGCGCGCAGCAGCGTGAGCACGGACGGATGCTCGACCGCACTCGTGACGATCTTCCGCCGATCCGGATGCCGATCGAGCAGTCCGCGAATCACCATCGCGTTCCCCTCGGTGCCGCAGCTGGTGAAGATGACCTCACTGGCGCTGCATCCGAGGAGCTCGGCGACGTCGGCGCGCGCGGCTTCGACGCCGTCATGCGCGCGCCGTCCGAGAGAGTGAATCGCGTGCGGATTGCCGTAGTGCTCGCGATAGAAAGGAGTCATCGCCGCGAGCACTTCGTCGGCGACACGGGTCGTTGCGTTGTTGTCGAGGTAGATGATCTCGGACATGGGAGTGCGATTTTATCGTTTTGCGCTTCTCTGACGCGACGCCTGACGACACAATCACGTTGCGGGTCACGGACGTGGAGCAATTCCGAAAGTTTCACGGTGCAGGACGCGGAGGGATGACTTCGCATCCGTACTATTCACTGCGATACAGCGCTCCGAATCGAGAACCGGCAGCGTGTTGTATGAGAGAGAGCAGACAGGCGAGCAGCGCGCGTGGCGCTGTCTCGCCTGCTGTTTTTTGGCCGGCACGGCCGGCAGCGCTGGTTGCCCGAGGCTTCTTGAAGCCCTGCTCCCTTGTGGGCTACTGCAGCGCGGTACCTTACCCGGTGCACTGTGGAGCGGCGCCCGCGCTGGTCTGCCCCAGGTGTCGTGTGGGGCAGGTTTTCCAACCTGCCCTCCGGGGCGCAGGCTGGAAAGCCTGCGCTACACCAGTGGAGCGGCGGCCGGTCCGCCCTCGGGCGCCGAAATGGAATGGCGCAGATCATCGGTACGCTTGCTTTTCGGCGGCCGAGGGCGGCCGCCGCTCCACGAGTCTTACCGATACCGACGCGCCACCTGGCGATGTCTGCGGTGTTTTTTACGGTGCTTGGTGTGCCGGACCGCCTGCACGCCGTTGCCGAGGGCCGCGCCGACCACTGCGCCTTTCTTTCCGCCGACGAGCGCGCCGGCGATGGCGCCGACCACCGTTCCCTTCGTGCGGCTGTCGCTCTTACTCCAGTCGTTTCCCATCGCGGCTCCGGCCGGCAGCAGCAACGCGCCGCTCAGCACGAGCGCCTGAGCTTTCTTGGCAAGAAGAGACGTCATTCTCTGACCTCCTGCCGCTGATCATTGCGAGCCGTGTGCCCGTCTTAAGCCTCTGAGCGGACTCTAGATATCCATCAGAAACTGATCGGGCGGCGCGGTCGTGTCGTACTCGGCCTGAAGATCGGTCTTGTGCTTCCACTCGATCTCGGCGAGCTCCATGAACAGACGGCCGAGGTCGGTCGTGTCGGGGACGCGCTCACACATGAACCGGTAGTAACTCTCGGACTCGCGCTCGTGATCGAGCACGAGCTTGAGCGCGCGCGCCATGTCGAGCTGGACGAGCTCCGGCGGGATGTCGACCACGACCGGCTCCGGATTCGGCGGCGCCTGCCCGATCATCTCGCGATACTTGCGCTCCAGCTTCGCGCGATGCACGAGCTCGAGATCGGCGAGCTGCAGCAGCCGCTTCTTCACGTCCGCCGACCCCGCGCGCTCGGACAGCTTCTGCAAATACGCGCGCGTCTCGACCTCGGACTGAATCGCGTGGCGAAGGACTTCTTCGACCGTGGTCTGGAGCGGTTTCATGGAGAAGATGCGAAGCCGCCGACATCATAGTTCACAGCGCCGTCATCGGTGAACTGTTACACTGTGTCACGGATGGCCGCACGCCGGAAGAAGCACCTCCCCGAGCTCTCTCCGCTGGAAGCGAAAGTGATGGAGATCCTCTGGAGCGCCGGCGAGGCCACCGCGGACGAGGTGCGGCAGGGGCTGCCCGCCGATCTGACCGACTCCTCGGTGCGCACGCTGCTGCGGCGGCTCGAGCAGAAGTCGTATGTCACGCACGAGCGGGAGCGCAAGCGTTTCATTTTCCGCGCGGCGGTGGAGCGGCCGACGGCCGCGGCGGCGGTGGCGCGGCGGATCGTGAAGTCCATCTGCGGCGGTGCGGTGGAGTCGCTGCTCATCGGAATGGTGGAGTCGCGCATGCTGTCGCGGAAGGAGCTCGACGCCGCACGGAAGCGTCTCGCGCAGTTGGAAAGCGAGGCGCGCGATGACTGACCTCCGCCTCGCGGCCGAGATCGCGCTGCGGACGCTGGCCATCGTCGCCGCCGCGGAAGTCGCGCAGCGAACGCTTCTCCGCGACGCGCGGCACGTGCGCCGCCTCTGGCTCGCGGCGTTGTTCGCGATCGCCGCGGTCGCGCTGGCGGCGGTGGTCGACTGGAAGCCGTCATTGCCGCGCATCGTCACGACTGCGCCGGTGCGGCAGCTCGCCGCGAACGACGTGCGCATCGCCGATGCACAACCGTGGGAGCATCCTCGATATCGACACGACTCGCGGCGAGTGGAAGTCGTCGTCGGTTACTGGCTCGGCGCAGCCGGCGTCGCGTTGCTCGTGATCATCAGCCTGTTGTCGTTCCGAGGGCTGCGCCGCGCGTCGGTGCCGGCGTTGCCGAGGATCGTCGGCGTTGCGCGCGAGCTCGGCGCGCGTTGCATGATTGCGTTCGCGGCCGTCGATGCGCCGTGCACGGTCGGCGTGATGCGGTCGATCATCCTTCTGCCGCGCGCGAGCGAGCATTGGGCAGACGCGAAGCTGCGCGCGGCGATCGCGCACGAGCTCGCGCACGTGCGGCAGCGCGATTCGCTTTGGATGACGTTCGGGTGGGCGATCTGCGCGGCGATGTGGTTCGCGCCCGGGGCTTGGATCGCCCGCCGCCGTCTGCGCGCCGCGTGCGAGCTGGCGAGTGACGCCGCCGCGGCGTCGGCCGGCGGAGACGCGCGCGTGTATGCGCAGACGCTGATCGAGATCGCGGAGGCGGCGGCGCGGCGGGTTCCGCTCGCGGCGAACATGGCGGGCTCGGTGTCGCTCACCGCTCGCGTCGAATGGCTGGTCAAGCCGCGGCGTCCGGCGTTTCGCGTGGCCGCCCTGCTGATCGTTCCGCTCACGCTCGCGGCGTTCGACTGGCAGGTGAGGCTCACGTCATTCGCGGCGGCAAAGCCGCTCCTCGCGGACACGCGCTCGCCCGATCCCGGCGTTCGCGCGCGTGCGCTGTTCCGACTCGCGCGCTGGCAGGGACGCGGCGACGAAGTGCTGCCGATACTGATCGATGCTCTCGGCGATGACGCGTCGACCGCCGCGGTTCCGCGATGGGACTACAACCGCGACGGATGGGCGCCCGCGCGCTCGACGCTCGTGCATCCATCGCCGGGCGAGGTCGCGGCGATCGGACTGGCGTCGCTGAGTAGCATCGCCGCGGAGCCGCTCGCCGAACGTCTGCGCGACCGCAATCCGGTTGTGCGCCGCAACGCCGCGTGGGCGCTGGGTGAATTGCGCCACCCGCGCGGAATCGGCCGTCATGAAGAAGCGGCGCTCATCGCCGCCCTGCGCGACTCCGACGCGGTCGTGCGTGCGGCCGCGGCGTGTTCCCTCGGCGACATCAACGTATCGTCTGCGAGTATCCCGCTCGAAAACATGCTCGCGCGCGAGGCCGATCCGGCCGTTCGCCGCGAGGCCTCGGTGGCGCTGGCGGCGATTCGCCAGAGCGTCAGCAGCGAGTACTTCCGGCATAAGGAGTAATGAACGAATGAGTCAGCAACACGCATCGCCTCATCTGAAACTGTTACACGGTGTCACAGTAGCGCTGGTCCTTCTGATCGGTTGCGGCACTTCGATTCCGCCGCCGCCCGAGAGTCCCGGTGTGACCGATGCGCGGTTCGCGAAAGCGATTCGGGCGTCGACCGAGATCCTGCTCCGCCGCGCACAGAAGCTGCCGGGAATCGCAGTCGCCGTTGCGGTGGACGGCAAGACCGTCTGGACCTCCGGCTTCGGCTGGGCGGACATCGCCGCGCGCACGCCGATGCGCGCGGATGACGCCGCGCGGATCTATAGCGTGAACAAACCGCTCACCGCGGCGCTGGCGATGCGTCTGCAGGAGCGCGGCGTCATCGATCTCGACAAGCCGGCTCGCCCGAACGGGATCACGCTGGCGGAGCTCCTCAACCACACCTCGGGCATCCGTCACTACAAGTCGAACGAGTGGCTGAGCGTGAGCAGTCATCCGTGCACGTCAACGCGCGAGGCGCTCGCTCCGTTCATCAACGATCCGTTGTTGTTTACTCCGGGCACGCGCACGGAGTACTCGAGCTTCGGCTACGTGCTTGCCAGCAACGTGCTGGAGACGGCGGCGCATCGTCCATTCGAGGGGTTGCTGCGCGACGAGATCGGAGTGCAACAGCACGCGAACGCACGAACGGTGTTCTACGAGCCCGCGCGTTTCGGCCGCGTGCGGGTGGCGCGCCCGGTGGACAACTCCTGCAAGTTCGGCGCGGGCTCGCTGGTCACGACCGCGCCCGAGCTCGCCGCGTTCGGCTCGGCGCTCCTCGGCGGCCGCATCGTGAATGCGGAGTCGCTGCGAAAGATGACGGAGTCGAAGAGCGACTTCGCGATGGGCTTCGGCGTCGCGCAGGACGACGTGCTCGGTCCGATCGCGGCGCAAAGCGGCGCGGCGATCGGCGGGACGGCCTACCTGCTGCTCGCGCCGCGCCAGCGCATCGTGGTGGCCATCATCGCGAACATGGAAGGCGATCGGTTCCGCGACGAGGCGCGTGCGATCGCGCGCGCGTTCTACGCGCCGCGGTAGACGTCGGGATTCGGCGGCGCGTCATCCGCGTACGGAGCGCTGCGCAGCTCCTGGCCGCGGCCGGTGCCGCCGGCGGTGCCGTTTTTGTCCATCGCGCCGTAGTACGGGCGCCAGCCCATCGGCTCGACGGGGAAATTCGGCGGGACGACGAGGTCGCGGAGGCCGACCACGGCGCGGGCGCGGGTGTCGATGGCCATCTCGTAATCGCGGGTCATGTAGATCGCGTCCTCGGGGCAGGCATCAACGCAGTAGCCGCAGAAGACGCAGCGCAGGAGATCGATGTCGTAGCGCACGGGAAACTTCTCGCGCGTGCGCTGGTCTTCGCCGGCTTCGATGGTGATGCATTCGGCGGGGCACGCGGTCGAGCACATGTAGCAGGCGACGCAGCGGGTGGTGCCGTCTTCGCGCGAGGTGAGGATGTGCCGTCCGCGGAAGCGCTCGGAGTAGACGCGCTTGACCTCGGGATACGAGATGATCGGCAGCTTCTTCATGTTGAAGAGATTCTTCACGAGGTGCCGGATCGTGACGAGCATGCCGCCGATGACCTGCGGCAGATACGTGCGCTGCGAAAGCGTCATCTTGTCGGGGACGACTTTCACGACTCCGGGTGCGACGCGCGTGATCGGCATTAGTGGTCCAGTTCTCCGGCGATGATGTTGAGCGAGCCGAGGGCGGCGATGGCGTCGGGGATGGTCTGTCCGGTGATCATTTTCGTGAAGGCCTGGTAGATCGCGAAGCAGGGCGGGCGCACGCGCACGCGGTACGGGTTCTTCGTGCCGTCGGAGACGATGTAGAAGCCCAGCTCTCCGTTGCCGCCTTCGACCTGGAAGTACGTCTCGCCGACCGGCGGCTGGATGCCGTGCATGATCAGCTTGAAGTGATAGATCAGCGACTCCATCTCGTTGTAGACCTTCGATTTCGGCGGCAGCGCGACATACGGATTGTCGACGATGACCGGACCGGTGGGTAATCCGCGATCGATGGCCTGCTGGATGATGCGCAGCGACTGCCGCATCTCTTCCATGCGGACGAGGTAGCGCGCATACGTGTCGCCGCCGTCGGCGATCGGCACGTCGAAGTCGTAGGTCTCGTATCCGAGGTACGGGTTTGCTTTGCGGACGTCGTAGGGAATGCCGCAGGCGCGCAGGCACGGACCGGTGAATCCGAAGTCGAGCGCGTCTTCGGCGCTGATCGGGCCGATGCCTTCAACGCGATCGCGGAAGATGCGATTGGTGCGCACGAGCTTGTCGACGTCGTCGAGAAAGCGCGGGATCGAGTCGACGAGCTTCTGCGTCATCTGGAGAAAGTTCGGCGGCACGTCGACGGCGAGTCCGCCGATGCGGAGATAACTCGGAAGCAGCCGCGCGCCGCAGCACGCTTCGATGAGGCCGTACATCTCTTCGCGCGGCTGGAAGAGGTACCAGAAGTTCGTCAGCGCGCCCATGTCGACGAGGTTTGTGCCGATGCAGATGAGGTGGTCGCCGATGCGCATCAGCTCCGAGAGAATCAGGCGCACGTAATCGGCGCGCGCGGGCGACTGGATGCCGAGCATTTTCTCGACGGTCATGCAGTAGCCGACGTTGTTGATGATCGCCGAGCAGTAGTTGAGGCGGTCGGTGAACGGGATCACCTGCTGATAGGTGTGCGTCTCCGACATCTTCTCGAAGCAGCGGTGGAGATAGCCGATCTCGGTGTCGGCGCCGACGATCGTTTCGCCGTCGAGCGTGACGACGATGCGCAGCGTGCCGTGCGTCGCCGGATGGGAAGGTCCGAGGTTGAGCGTGACGCGCTCGAAATCCGATTCGGCTTCTTCCTGCGCGAAGCGCGGATCGATCTGCGGGATGATCTTCGCCACGCCTTCTTCGGTCAGCAGCCAGCGTTGCGCGGGATCGTAGTCTTTGCGCAGCGGGTGGCCCTGGAAGTTCTCGTGGGTGAGGATGCGGCGGAGGTTCGGATGTCCGTCGAACTTCACGCCGAACATGTCGAACACCTCGCGCTCGAACCAATTGAGGCCTTGGTAGACGGGCAGGCTCGACGGCACGCTCTCGCCTTCGCCGACGCGCACTTTCAAACGAACGCGCTCGTTGTTCTCGATCGAGTAGAGCTGATAGACGATGTCGAAGCGTTGCTCGCGCCGCGGATAGTCGACCCCGAAGCAGTCGAGCGGCAGCGTGAATTTCAGATCGTGTTTGAGCGCACGCAGCACGTCGACGATGCGCTCTTTGTCGACGACGAACGTGGGGAGATCCTGTCCCGTTTCCTGCGTGACGCCGCTGATGCGACTCGCGATCTCGGCCCCGCGGGCGTTCATCTTCTCCGCGTCGGCGGGAACGTACGGCTCGCGATTCGTCGGCGCGGGACCGGTGTAGGGGATGTCGCTATATTTCGTGAGGGTGCTCATGACAGATTTGGATGGCGGATGGCAGATGGCAGATGGCAGAACGAAGACGCCATCTGCCATCCGCCATCTGCCATCTGGTTATCCTCTGCGGATCTCTCCGCGCTCGATCTTCTCTTTCAACTTGAGAATGCCGTACATCAAACCGTCGGGCGTCGGCGGACATCCCGGCACCCAGATGTCGACCGGGATGATCTCGTCGATGCCTTGCACGACGTGATAGGCGCGATAGAAGCCGCCGGAGGTCGCGCACGCGCCCATCGCGATCACGTACTTCGGCTCCGGCATCTGCTCGTAGATTTTCTTGAGCACGGGCGCGATCTTGTCGACGATCGTGCCGGCGACGATCATCAAGTCGGCCTGCCGCGGAGAGAAGCGCACGACTTCCGCGCCGAAGCGCGCGATGTCGTAATGCGACGAGACCATCGACATGAACTCGATCGCGCAGCAGGCGGTGCCGAACGGCAGCGGCCAGAGCGAGTTGCCGCGCGCCCAGTTCACGACCTGATCGAGCTTCGTCGTCAGGTACGTCGCACCGCCGATCCCTTCGACCTCGCGCTCCGACTCGCCGGGCAGGGTGATGAGACCCTTCTCCGCCCCCTCACCGGGAGCGGTGGCGGACTTGCGGGGGATGATCGAGTTGGGATTGTCAACGTTTTGAACAGGCATCACTTACTCGGTAGGCGCGGCGATTCTATGCGACTAGAGAAAACTTTCACAAGCGCGAGGAGAGCGGGCGTCCCGCCCGCCCCCGGGAGGCGGGCAAGATGCCCGCGCTCCTCGGGGATGCGAGATGCGAGCCGCCCGCCCGCCGCTGGATCGATAGCCTCCCGGCCTCCTGGCCTCCTAGCCTCTTAGGGGGCCGGGAGGCTTTGGAGGCCGGGAGGCTAACCGTTACGGCGTATTCTTGATGTGAGACCTCCGCGACATCGCGAGATCACCGACGTATCCACCGGTCCAGAAGGCGTTGCGAAGCGAGCCGTCATCCAGGAAGAAGTCCCACGGTCCGCCGTTCATGTACGTCATGTCAATCGAGCCGTCACCGTCGTAGTCCAGCGGTGCCGGCTGAATCGGATCGCCGTCCACGCTTCCGCCGGGAGTGGCAACGGTTCGAACGTACTGTGCCGGGCTGATGTTGTAGAACAGCCACCCCGGGTACCCTCTGTTGAACACGACGGCGTCTTCGGTGCCGTTGCCGTCGTAGTCTCCAGGCACAGGTACGGCGTCCGGAAACCCGATCCAGATCCCCGAAACGTAGGTTCCGTCCTCGTTGTAGAAGTGCCAGTTCAACCCCGGCCTGAAGACCGTGAACTCCGCGCGGCCGTCGCCGTCGAAGTCCATGGGAACCGGGATCCCGTCGCCAAAGGAGTCTGTCGTTACGGACCAGACCACCGCGCCGGTATTGAAGTCGTATTTCGTCCAGGTTCCGTTGCGATAGACGACGAAGTCTTCTTTGCCGTCGCCGTCGTAGTCGGCGGGAGCGGGGATGCTGCCGGCATCGGGAATCCAGATTCCTCGCAAGTACGTGCCGTCGGCGTTGTAGATGTGCCAGCCCTGCCCGACGCGGAAGACGGTGTAGTCCGTCCGTCCGTCTCCGTTCCAATCCATCGGCTCCGGAATTCCGTTCGGGATGACTCCGGTGTTGACGCGCGAGACCTCGGCGCCGGTCGACGGGTTGTAGGTGATCCAGATTCCGTTGCGGAACAACACGACGTCGGAGATGCCGTCGCCGTTGAAATCGACGGGCGTCTTCTGGCGCATGCCGGTCACCGGCGCATTCACGGTCACGGTTGCGGTGCTGCTGTTGACCGTGCCGCAGGCGTTGCTGATGCGGACCCAATAGCTTGTCGTGGTTGACGGCGTAACGGTAATGGACGGGCCGGTGCCGTTCGGAACCTGAGAGCTCGTGTTGCCGCTCGTGCCGGTGTACCACTGATACGAGAGCGGCGCAGTGCCGCTCGCGCCGACGCTGAGCGTCGTCGATTGTCCGCTGGTGATCGTTTGGGATGTCGGCTGCGCCGGAATCGAGGGAACAGTGCAACTAGTCCACGTATCAATCGTCAGCGTAAATGTCTCCCACGGACCGATCGCCGTGCGGTCGCAGTTGATGGCGCCGCCGCCGCCGCCCTCGGCCACCACGTAGTAGCCGTAGCCGGACTTCAGCGCGACCGTGGTGCCGCTCGTAATCGCGCCGCCAGTGCCGTTCGTCTTGAGAATCTGGAACGTCTCCCACCCGCCCGGCTCGGTGCGGTTCGCGTTCACGACGCCGGGCCCGCCATTCTCGGCGACGACCCATTGCCCGTTATTCACCTGGATCTGCACCAGGTCGCCGTGATTGAGCGTTCCACCATTGAGATCGATCAGGCCGAACCGCTCCGAGGTACCGACCGACGTCGCGGCCGCGTCCACCGACGTTCCGCCGCCGCCCACCGCGCGGAGATAATGCACATTGCTTACCGTCCGCAGGGACACGCGATTCACTTCCCCCGAGAGGAGACCGGCGCGTCCGGATGGGTACACCCAGTCCTGACCGATCGTCTTATAGACCGCCTTGCGTCCCGGTCCGAAAAAGCCAGTACCGCTGAACTGGCCGCCCTCGTCCCACTGGCTGAAGTTGTAATCTGCTGAAGCATTCGTATTCGGCACATACCTCTGATAGAAATCGTAGATGGGGAACATTTTCGGCTGGTAGCCACCGCCGAGGTAGTAATTATCATTGCACGCGAAGTCATGGCTGATCGTCACGTAGCCCGAATTGCTACCGCTGGAAAACTTGACGCAGTCGATCCCGAACACCGCCGTATTGGCGGATCCGTTGTAAACCGTGTGCGCGCGGCCGTTCGTGCGCAGCGCTTCGGCGACCTTGGCCTCGTCGGGTTCGAGCGTGATCGGCGCGCCGGCGACGTCCATGCCTACCGCCGCGCTGCTGATGCTCGTCATCAGCCCCAACCCATACGGTATCGCGTCCCCGCCGTGAAGACCGACCGGAATCGCGTCGCCGTTGGGGGGGAGATCCGACACCGCCCCCGTACACGGCCCGCGGAGGTTGGTACCCCCGCCGGGGTTGGTACCGACGTCGTACGTGCCGTCCGGCCGGTTCGCGGTGATGCATACGGCCTTGTCGCCGGAGAGCGCTGCGGCGATATTCTGCCGTGCGAAGGTGACTTCCAGCCAGCCGCTGTTGTACGGGCTTCGTTTGCGATATGCGCCTATCCACGCCCAAGCATGCGCTGCGACTGCGAAATCGTCCATGCAGCCGTTATTGGTCTTCCACTGGTCGGCGTCGAATCCGCAGTGAGCGTCGATATTGCCGGGATAGTTGATCGACATGATCTTGTTGTGGAGTGCGACCGTCAACTTTCCTCGCGCGCCGAGCTCGAGGCCGGTCGCGTGGATCAGGCCCACGCCCGCGCCTTCGAGCCAGCCGCCGTAGGCCGACACCATCGTATCCACTTGGTCGTCGTGCTGCGGCCAACGCGAGACGCCGTTCGCGTCCGCATTGACCAGGGTCTCGCTGATTTTCTTATAGAGCGCGACCGCCGCCGCGGCCGAGCAGTCCTCGGTGCGAGCCTCCTCGAAGATCACGCCATAGTCGGCGAGATTGCGATTGACATCGCTGTTCCAATCGTTCGGATGATTCACGGGATCGGTTTCAGCCAGGCGCCAGAAATGACTGACGTCATCATTTCCGCCGCGGACGGCGGTCCGGCATTGCGCGAGCGCGTTCGATAGCGGAATGGCGAACAACACCACCGCGATGAATGACAAACGGAGTTTGAAACGCATAGAACCCTCCTGCTACGTATCAAGTTCAGGCCTAAGGCGGCCTAACATGTTGGCTTAACATTGGAAATTCATGGCGTTCCGCATGTTCGGCGTATCATGCAAATATCAGAAGAAACAACGATTGGCGCTCATCGTATGAAAGCCGTGCAGGCCGGTAGCGAATGGTCTGATGTTGCTATTTTGTGGGGAACTTATGGATGTCGGTAGGGATGTGGTACCCTCGCCGGCCCAAATTCCTTAACGAGGGTGTCATGAGTAAGACTCAGGCTGTATTCCAGTTCGGTGAGTTCACGTACGACAGTGAGTCGCGGCTCCTGGTTCGCGGCGGAACCGGACGGCATCTTTCTCCCAAAGCGCAGCAGTTGCTCCAGTTGTTGCTCGCGGCCCGGCCGCGCGCGCTCTCGCGGCAGGATCTCTACGACGCACTGTGGCCGTCGACATTTGTCAGCGAGACGAACCTCGCCGGCATCGTGAATGAGGTTCGATGCGCGCTTGGCGATAACGCTCGCGCATCGCAATACATCCGCACCGTTCACGGCTTCGGTTACGCGTTCAGCACGGAAGTTGCGTCGGAGCCTCCGGCTACCGTCCATGCGATGCTGATGTGCGGAGGGACGAGCTATCCGCTGTACAAGGGAGAGAATTCGATCGGCCGGGCGCCCGACTCACGCGTCGTGCTGACCGACGGCACGATCTCCCGGCGCCACGCGGCCATTACGATTCACGACGGTGACGACGTGTGCTTCCTCAGGGATTTGGACAGCAAGAATGGAACGTATGTCGACGGACAAAAGATCGGCAGTACGCCGGTGTTAGTGAGGGACCGGGTCCAGATCACATTCGGCGCGGCGGTGGCCTCGATCAAAATACGCAGGATCTCGATTACCAAGTCGCTCATGCTGAACATGCCGCAGTTGAAGCGCCAGGTTGCCGAGCAAATGGCCGAGGCGTAATTCACATCACTGGGGCCACGTTCACGGGCGAGTGCGCCCGCCCGTGAACGATGGAAGTTGCGGATTTTCGAATCACGGAGGAGTCGGATCGGGATGATCCCGGCGCGACAGCGCGAGGTCGCCGGGGATGCCTCCAGTGAAGATGCCGCCGCGATAGCCTCCGTTGTCGAAGTATGTATGCCACGGTGTCGCGCCGTACACCGCGAGGTCGACCGAGCCGTCGCCGTCGTAGTCGAGCGGCGTGGGCTGCACGGGATCTCCGTTGTAGCTGTTCGCGGCCGCCCAGACGGTCTTGACGAGCGCGAACGAATTCGGGTCATAGAAGATCCACGATCCGTTGCGGTAGATCACCGCCTCCTCGGTGCCGTTGCCGTCGTAGTCGCCCGGAACCGGAATGTCGCCGGCGATGCCGAGCCAGATGCCGCCGCGATACGTGCCGTTGTCGTTGTAGAAGTGCCAGGCCGTTCCCTGCGTGTAGACCGTGAAGTCGGCAGTGCCGTCGCCGTCGTAATCCATCGGCACCGGAATGCCGTTGCCGGAGTTGCCGGTGAAGACGGACCAGACGATCGCGCCGGTGTTCATGTCGTACTTGAACCAGGTCTGGTTGCGATAGACGACGAAGTCTTCCTTTCCGTCGCCGTCGTAATCGGCCGGAGCGGGGATGCTGCCGGCGTCGGGAATCCAGATTCCTCGCAAGTACGTGCCGTCGGCATTGTAGATGTGCCAGCCCTGTCCGACGCGGAAAACGGTGTAGTCCGTACGTCCGTCTCCGTTCCAATCCATCGGCTCCGGAATTCCGCCAGGCATGGCTCCGGTGTTGACGCGCGAGACCTCGGCGCCGGTCGACGGGTTGTAGGTGATCCAGATTCCGTTGCGGAACAACACGAACTCGGAGACGCGATCGCCGTTGAAATCGACGGGCGTCTTCTGACGCACTCCGGTCGGCGGCGCATTCACCGTTACGGTCGCGGTGTTGCTGTCGACCGAGCCGCAGGCGTTGCTGATGCGAACCCAATAGCTCGTCGTCGCCGACGGCGTAACGGTGATGGACGAACCGGTGCCGTTCGGAACGGGCGAGCTCGTGTTGCCGGTCGTGCCGGTGTACCACTGATACGACAGCGGCGTCGTGCCGCTCGCGCCCACGGTGAGCGTCGTCGATTGTCCGCGCGTGATCGCGCGCGACGTCGGCTGGCCGGTGATCGACGGCGGCGTGCACGTGCCGCCTCCCGCGCCCGGATACACCGCCTGTGCCGCGTTGATGTCCCACGCTTGCAGCGTGTAGCCGAGGGAGGCGACCGCCGAGTAATACATGATCGCGTTGCTCGAGCATTCTTCGATACTCGCGTTGCACGGTTCATCCGCGCCGGTGGAGCGGATGAAGTGCGCGTTGGAGTGGCGCCAGCCGATGCCGTGTCCGAGCTCGTGCGTCATCGCGGTCGGAAACGCGGCGTTCGTGCCGGGGAAGCCGTCCTGGAAGACGACGTCGGCGTCGCGGATGCTCCACCACTGCGTGCTCGCGAAGGTGTGCGGATTGAAGTAGGAGATGAAGGTGGTGGCAACCGTGCCGGAGCCCGACCACGAGCCTGCGACGCGTCCCTGGGGATCGTTGAATTCGACGACGTTGATGCCGTCCTGATTCAACGACGGCGTGCCGGCGCGGTTGCCGCCGTAAATCAGGTTGATGTTCGATCCCGCTTCGTTGTTCCACGACGCGAGTCCGTTCTGAATCACGCTCGCGCCTCCGTCGGCGAGTCCGGAGATGTTCGTCTCGCTGCGTTTGTAAAACGTGACGCCGGCGCTGATGTTCGACCAGCGCGTGCCGATCCATGCGCCGTTCAACTGGACGTTGTCGGTGTAGGTGTACGGCGGAAACGCAGGTGCATTCGGCTGCGCGCCGATCGCGTTTTCCTGTACCGAGTTCTGAAGCATCACCGAGCCGGGCGAGACGAAGTAGTCGGCGGCGGGACGGCGTCCGGCGATGCGCTCTTCGATGAAGTGGAGGAACCCCGCTTCACGGCGCACGTGCTCGACGTGCTCCGCGCCGTTACGATCCCAGCCGACGATGTTCTCCGCGTCGCGCACGAGCACCTTCGCACCGGCGGTCGACGTTTCGAATTTGAATTTGCCTAACGTGAGGTCGGTCGTCATCCAGCGCGCGTGGTCGCGCGTGAGGAAGAGGAGGACGCGCTCGCCCGGATCGAAGCGCGGCGCGCCGGGAACGTAGACGCCGTATCCGTCGAGCTCGGCGCCCGGTGACACGACGCGCACGAGTCCGTCGGCGCGGTCGCCGCCTTTGAGCGCGCGCTCGACTCGGATTTCGTAAATCGTTTCAAACCGGGCCGCGTCGACCCATTTGCCTTCGACGCGGCCGACGACGATCGCGTCCGCTTTTCCGATCATCTCGTCATCGTCCGGAACGATGAAAGATGTTGCCAGCGCCGCGGGAGCGAGAGCCGCGAGCGCCAGGAGAAACAGGAGGGATTTTCTGAACATGAGAAAGAGTCTCCGGCGGCCCGTCATGAAAAAGTCGGGCCTAGTTATTCGGAGCAAGATGGCATGGGTGTTTCAAAGCGCGTGTGGCGGAGATCACATCGATGAAACCCCTGAACGGACTGATCTTTGCCGCGCTCCTCGCGGTGGCGCTTCCGCTTGCCGCACAAACCGCCGAGTCCCAGCCGCGCTTCAAATGGATCGCCACGCCGTGCGACACGTGGGGCTGTGCGATCGCCGCGATGGCACAGTCGAACGGCGATCCGAACATCATCATCCTGCCGACGAAAAGCGCCCTGCATCCGTGGGTCGTGCTGAAGCGGATGGAGATCGGCGTGGTCGACATCCCTGACGACGGACCGTTCCTTGCCGAATGTTTCGGAACGATGGGAGAAGCATCCGCGCGCTTCTCGTCGATCGACAGCGAGAAGATGCCGATCCTCATCACCGCGACCGACGGTGGAATGATTGTGATCTGCCTGCACGACACGCAGCCGCAGGCGAAGAAGCGCGCGGTGCGGTCGCCGTAGGACTAGGACGTATAGGACTGATAGGACAAATAGGACGGATAGGACTCATAGGACGTCCTACACGTCCTATGAGTCCTACGATGTCCTAAAGGTCCTACTGGCCCGGCACGAACGCCGGGTCGCCGGTCAACTCGTCGATCAACGATCCGTACGCGGTCACGCGTCCGTCTCCGCCCACCACTCGCACGGAGATGCGGCCGTTGTAGACGTTGCCGAGGTTGAGATCGCGGATGACGTTGAACTGCTTCGACTCGTTGGCGCCGAGCGGCACTTGAATGACCGGCGTGATCTTCGAGTCGGGGAGCACCACCTGGATCTCGACGGTTGCGGGTTTGCCGGAGAGCTCGGTGACGCCGACGTTGAAGCGGAAGCGCGGCGAGTCTTCGACCTGCAGGATCTGCAGTGCGCGTCCGCCGTTCGACGCGCCCTGCTCCGGCGTCACGGCGTTGATGAATTGTCCGAACTGGCCTTTCGATGACTGATTGAACGTGCGGCCGGTGATGATGAAGCTGGCCGGCTGCGGCGTGGTGATCCGGATGGCGCCGCCGAGGTTCTCGCCGTTGAAGAGCGTCTTCACGACGTTGTCGAGCGACAGCACTTCTCCGACTTTGGCGAGGACGTCCGTCGCTCTTGGCGCACTGCCGTCCAGCGGAAAGAGCGTCAGCGTCGCGTTCTGCGGAACCGTTCCGTAGTTGAAGATCCGCATGTCGGTGCGCCAATCGGCGAAGCCGGTGTTGATGTTCGCCGCGCCGGGCAGCACGTACTTCGCGGAGCCGGCCTGCGTGAGCGGCACGCCGCCGACGAGCGACGGATCGCCGGTGCCGTTGTCGATCACCGACGCGTAGGCCGTTACCTTGCCGTCGCCGCCGCTGACTCTCACTTCGACGCGGCCGTCGGTGAGCGTGATGTTGTTCTGCGCGAGGAGGCCGTTCAACTGCAGCTGCTGGCCGGCGTTGAGCGTCTGCGGGAGATCGAGCAGTTTCGTTCCCGCCGCGTTGAAGATGCTGACGATCGCGTTCGCGGTCTTGCCCTGCCCTTCGACGATGCCGACGTTCGTGCGGACGGCGTTCGACTGCGCGATCTGCTGGAGACTGAGAATCGTCGCCAGTCCGCCCTGCGCGGCTTTGCCGATGAAGGCGGGGAAGGGCACGGCGGGCACGAACTGTCCGAGCGTGCCGTTCGCCGTGACGTTGTAAGTGCGGCTCGCGGCGACGGTGACGAGCGAAGCATTGGCCGCGTCTTCGATCGGCACGATCTCCAGCGCGCCGCTCTCGCCGTCGTTGAGCGATCCGAAGCCGTACCAGTTGCGCACGATGTCGTCGAGCGCCATCGTCGCGCCGGCGTCGACGGTGACGTCGGTCGTCTTCACTCCGTTCGCGGTTCCGGCGGCGGGCGTGAAGGTGAGGCGGTACTTGTTGGCCTTGAAGCCGGCGTTGGTGAGACGGACGTCGGACTGCCACGCCGAGTCGATGCCGCTGAGATGTCCGACCGCGGGGACGATCAGCGAGAACTGCGACGGTCCGCTCTTCGACGGCACTGGCGTCACGGGTGTCACTAAGTTGACATTGATCGGGATGCTGGTCTTGGTCGTCGCATTTGTGGCGAGGCCGCCGCTCGTGCCGCTGTTGATGTCCACGATGATCGTGGCGGTGAACGTGCCGTTCGGCAGCTCGCCAGGATTGATGATGACGTCGAGCAGCACGCCGTCCGGCGGCAGCACGCCGGCGGGCGGCGTGACGAACAGCCACTCGCGATCGGCGTGCGCGGTGTAGAAGAGATTCTGTCCCGGCTGGCCGGGGATGAAGAGCTTGTGCGTGATGAGATCGTGCGAGCCGACCGGGATGTTGAACGTCGGGTTCTTGTCCGTCGGCAACGGCGGCGGGACGATGACGACGCGGATCGGGATCGAGTACGGTCCCGCCGTGTTGTTGCACGCGCCGATCGCCCGCACGCGGTAGTACCAGGCCTTCGGCTGCGTGACGTCGTGGCTGAACGCCGCTGTCGTTCCCTGGTTCACGACGGCCAGGTCCGCGTCGGAGAAGTTGACGTCCGTTGCTTCTTCCACTTCGTAGCGAGTCGCGCCCGGCACGGCGTCCCACTCGACGCTGTAGGTCTTCTGCGATGTCGCTTCGCCGACGACGCGCGCGAGCGGCGGCTGCAGCGTGTTGCAGTCGTCGGTCTTGAACGTCACGCACGAGCTGCTCTGCGCCGGGCACGACTCGAACGTCGCGACGACGCGCCACTCGTAGTCGGTGTTCGGTTGGAGGCCGATGTAGTTGAACGAATTCGTCGTCACCTTGCCGACGGACGTCGTGCAGCCGGTGCCTTTCGGTCCGAGGAACACTTCGTAGACCTGCGCGGTGTGGCCGCTCCAGGTGAGCGTGCCCGAAGTTCCGGCCGCGCCGTTCGGCTGCAGATTCGTCGGCGTGATGTTCGGGCAGGCGATCGCCGTCGATGCCGACGCGTTGTTGTTGGTGTTGTTCGTGTCGGTGACGCTGAGCGTCACGGTGTTCGTGATCGTTCCCGCGCTGGCGGCGACGCGATAGGTCGCGACGATCGTGCGGACCGCGCCGCCGGCGAGCGTGCCGAGCGCGCAGGGGAACGCGTTCGTGCAGTCGCCGCTGTTCGACTCGAACGTGAGGCCGACCGGCGTCGGATCGTTGACGATCACGTTGGCGACCGGGCTCGTGCCGAGGTTCTTCACGACGATCGTGTAGGTGATGAGATTTCCCGTGCTCGCGCTCGACGGACCCATCTTCGTGACGGCGACGTCGCCCGCGACCGGAACGGTCGCGAGGAGTTTGTAGACCGACGGCGTGTACATCGAAGAGAACGTGCCGCTCGGGAAGGGGGGAAGATTCTCGGGCGAGAAGATGCCGCTGTGCGACCCGTAGGTGACGACGTCGAAGATGTCGCCGCCGCTGAGCGTGAATCCGCTGATGAGCGTGACGTTGACGGTGCCGGCGAGTGTCGCGCTGCCGGTGACGGCGAGGCGGTCGTAGCCGCTGCCGGGCGCGGTTCCTCCGAGCTCGATGTTGAGCGTGCCGGTCGGTGACTGCGAGTAGTTGCCGGCGATCGTGAGGATGCCGGGGCTGAATCCGGGTTGCACCGTCGCGCCGTTGTTGGTGATCGAAGCGTTGATCGTGCCGACGCCGCGCAGCACTCCGCCGGTGAAGGACGCCGGCGTGATCGTGGAGAACGTGCCGCCGTTGATCGTGGTCGTGCCGGCGGTTTGCGAGTAGCCGTTTTGAAACGCGATCTCGGCGGAGAGGAAGTTTGCGTTGCCGGCGTTCGTGAAGGCGGGGGAGAACGAGATGTTGGCGAGGACGTTTCCGTTGAACGTACCGTTGTTCAGCACCGAGCCGCTGCCCGGCAGCGTGACATCGATATTGAATGTGCCGTTGTTCGTCAACGCAATGTTGAGAGCCCTCGTCCCGGCGCCGAGGACGTTGAGCGTTGTCGAAACGGCAACGCTTCCCGATCCACCGATCGTGCCGCCGTTGAAGGTCAGCTTCGGAATCGTGAGCGCGGCGTTGGCGTCGACCTGGCCCGCCTGCACGACGATCGTGCCGGTGCCGGAGACGGACGCGCCGGAGTTGAGCGAGAACGTGCCGCCGCCGAACGTGACGGTCGCCGCCGCGCCGGTGTCGATCGGAGTCGCAATCGTGCCGCCGGCAGTGAGCAGCAGGTTTCCGCTGGTCGCTCCGATGCTGCCGAGGGAACTGGTGATCGGAACGCTGATCGTCGCGGTGCCGGCGCCGCCGGTCTTCTTGAAGGTGCCGCTGTTCGTGACGGCCGCGGTTCCGGCGCCGGTGATCGCGCCGTCCGTCGTGATCGACAAGCTCGAGCCGCTCTCGTTGTTGAACTTCGAGGTGTCGTTGATGACGAGATGATTCGTCGCATCGCCGTTGTAGCTGAACGCCGATCCAGCGAGTGTAAGCGTCGCGCCATTCGCGAGCGTCGTCGTCGACGTGTTGCCGATCGAGCCGCCGAACGCGCGCAGCGTGCCGGGGCCGTTGACGGTGCCGCCGGTGAAATTGAGCGAGTTGACCTGGAACGTCATCGCGCTCGCGATATCGACCGAACCGTTCGTGATCGAGAGCGCGATCGCCGGCGGACCGAGGTTCAAGTTCACTTGAAGTATGCCGCCGTTGACGCGATGCTGGCCCGTGCCGGCGAGCGTGCCGCCGTTGACGGCGAAGGTACCGCTGAAAAAGTCGATGAGTGCAGTGCCGGTGGTCGTCAGCGTGCCGCCGCTCTGCGATCCCCCTCCCGCGAAGATCAACGACTGCCCGTTCACCTCGGAGCTCACCGTGCCGCTGTTCACGACCGGCACGTCGAAGCGCATGCCGGTTACGCCGGCGTTTTTCTTGAGCGTGCCGTCGTTGTCGAATTCATTCGCGCCCGCGCCGTTGAGAATCGCGCCGTCGCGGGTGTTGAACGTCGCGCCGACTTCGTTCTCGATCGTCGCGCCGTTCCTGAGCGTCAGACTGCTGCCTTCGTAGTCGGCCGTGCCGAAGACGTCGAGCGTGCTGTTGTCGAGGAACGTCGGGAGAGTCGGCGCGAGGTGCGAGAGCGACGCCGTGTTGGAGATCGTCGTTGTGCCGGGACCGAGGATCGTGCCTCCGGTCCAGTGCAGCTTGTTCGTGATCGTCAGATCGCTGCCGCTGAGAGTGCCGGAGAACAGCTCGACGTTCTTGAGCGACAGAGACGCGCCGAGCTGCAACTCGCCGCCGTCGACGCGGATGACGCCGAGGTCCGCGGAGTTCGTCGTGGTGCCGCTGTTGAAGTGATAGATGTTTCCTTCGATGATGATGGCGTTGGAGGCATTCGGCACGAGCAGCGTGCCGGTATTCGTGCCGCCGCCGTAAAGCTCGACCTGTCCCGAAGTCACGTTCAGCGTCGCGCCGACCGCGCCGTTCGCTTGCAGCCCGCGGCTGAAGCCGATGATGATGACCGGGGTGGTGTTGTTGAAGATCGCCGCGATGCGCGCGACTCCGCTGCCGCCGGTCTTCTGAACGAGTCCGCCCACATTGTCGAACGTGCCGGTGCCGTCGCTGTTGATCGGCGCGTCGGTCGTCATCGTGAAAACATATCCGCTGCCGTTCGTGAGCGAGCCGCCGTTGTTGATGGTGAGATAGTTCGTGCCGGTGGGCGTGTAGGTGACGGTGCCGTTGATGGTCATGTCGCGGCCGTCGATCAACATCGTGCCGGTCGCGCCGTCGAAGAGATGCGTGAACGACGCGAGCTGCGTCTGTCCGCTGCCGGAGTTCGTGCCGCCGCTCCACTTGTAGTTCGCGAAGATCGTGAAGTCGCCGGGACCCGTGATCGCGCCGGCGGTGTGGACGAAATCGTTGGCGTCGACTTGCGAGGAGCTCTGCACGTCGAACGTCGCGCCGCTCAGCTTCACGATCGCGCCGGCGTTGAAGTTGATATAGCGGATGGTCACGCCGCTCATCGTGTGCGTGCCGCCCGCGAAGTCCATGATGCAGCCGTCGCAGACCCAGAACGTGGCGTTCGCGTGCGTGCCGCCCTTGTTGAACTTCATGCTGCCGCTGAGCGTCTTCACGTCGGCGCCGTTGTTGATGCTGACGTTGAGGATGGCGGTGCCGAGGCCGGCCGTCTTGAACAGGCTGGCGCCGCTCTCGTTGTCGATGCGCGCGTTGTTCGTGCCGTCGGAGTTGATCGTGACGTCGCCCACGAGATTGAGCGTGGTGTGGTTGTCGAGATAGGCCGCGTTGTCGATCGCCAATGAGAACGCGCCGGCGTTGATGTTGATCGTGCCGAAGTTGCGGAGACGGCAGTTGTTGCTGATGGTGCCGGCGGCGGTGCCGGGGAAATTCATCGTCGCGCCGCCGTTGATGTCGACGTCGAGATTGCGCGTCCACGTCCCGCCGACGAAGCTCGCGAGTCCGCTGACCGTCACCAGGCTCTCCGGGATCGCGGCCGGACCCTGTATCGTACCGCCGGCCATGCCGATGTTGACGACGTTGAACGTTGCTCCGGAAGCGACCGTCAACGTGTTGACGATCTTGATGCCGCCCGCGCCCGTGCCGCTGCACGTGCCGTTGATCGTGCCGGCCAGCTCGAGGAAGGAGCCGCTGGCCATGTCGAACGTGCCGCCCGTGTGCGACCCGTTCATCACCAGATCGCCGACCTGCACTTTGACGAGGTTGTTGTTGTTGAGCGGCGGAACGATGTTCGTGCCGCCCGCGCCCGCGGTCTTGTCCACCTTGCCGTTGTTGTTGATCGCGCCGCCGCCGGTACTGTTGATCTGACCGATGGATTGAATGTCGAAAATGCCGGTCGAGGAGATGTTCATCACCCCGTTGTTGTTGATCGACCACGAGCCGGTCAGCTTCGCTTTGCCGTTCACGTTGACCGTGGAGCCGTCGAGCGTGCCGCCGGCGATCGTGAGAATTGCGGGGAGCGATGCGTCGAACGCGATGTTCGTTTGTCCGCTGCCGGTGAGGGTGCCGGACGTGAAGGTCAGTCCGCTGTTCAGCTGGATGTCGAGCGTACCGGCGTTGCTCACGGTGCCGCCGTTCAGCTCGAGGATCGCGCTGCTGCCGACAAACGAGTTGCCGGTGAGCGGGAGCATGCCGCCGGCGTTCACCTTGAGAAACATCGAGACGTTGTTCTCGTTCAGCGTCACCGCGTTCGGCACGATCGTCGTGACGGTGATGACTTCGCCCTGGAAGTCCATGATCGCCGTGTCGCCCGCCGCGGAGCCGGGATAATTACCCACGGACGCCACCGGTCCCGAGTTCGAGCCGAGGTGCCAGGTCGTGTTGACGGCCTACGGACCTCCGTTGATGTCGGCGTAATACGTCGTCGCGAGTGCAGGCTGCGCGGCGAGAACTGCGAGCAGGGCCAAAGCGAGCCCCGCGAATCCTCTGCGGATACCGGTCATGAATCTCCCCCTGGAAATGACGGGGCCGAATTGTAATCTACCGTTCGATGTACGCGACGGACGCGGCAGCAGATGGATTGTCGTTTAGACGAAAGGGTGAAAGGCAAAGGGAAAAGGTAAAAGTAGCTGCGCCTTCGACCTTGAGCATGGCGCTCGCGGAGCACTTTCACCTTTTTCCTTTTACCTTTCACCTGATCCATCGTGACGCAGCCCACACGCGCACGCGAACCACGGTCCGACAATGAATGCGATGCGATTGCGCGCACTTCTCCTGGCGTCCCTCCTTGCGCTCGGGGCGTTCGCGCAGGCACCGGCTCGCGGCGGCGCGCTCCCGCCGCCGCTGCCGCTGTTCCCGCTCGACAACTGGTGGAACGCCGACATCACCCATGCGCCGGTCGATCCGAACAGCGCGGCCTTCATCACCTACCTCGGCGCGGGGCGCGGCATGCATCCCGATTTCGGAGGAGACAGCGGCGACCCGTCCGCGCCGATCTACGGCATGCCCTACGTCATCGTGGCGAGCTCCCAGCCGCTCGTGCCGGTGACGTTCGACTACGACGACGAGAGCGACTACGCCGCGCCGGGACGAACGCCAGGCTATCCGATTCCGAACGAGGCGAAGTCGCAGCAGCGATGGATCGAGGGCGGGCTGGCGGGCGGGGACGCCGACGCGGACGGAGATCGCCATATGCTGATCGTCGACCGCGACCTGCGCATCCTCTACGAGTTGTACGCGCTGCACTGGACCGGCTCGCGCTGGGAAGCGGGATCGGGCGCGATCTTTCCTCTCGACTCCAACGCGCGCCGCCCCGACGGCTGGACGAGCGCGGACGCCGCCGGACTCGCGATCCTGCCGGGATTGATCCGCTACGACGAGGTGTACGGCCCCGACCCGATCCGCCATGCCTTCCGCGTGACCGTCCGCCACACGAACGGCTACGTCTTCCCCGCCTCGCACCGCGCCGGTAACACCAGTGGCGCCCTGCCGATGGGCGCGCGCCTGCGACTCAAGGCGAGCGTCGACCTCTCCCGATTCCCCGAGCCGATGCGCAAAATCTTCCAAGCGATGAAGACCTATGGCCTCCTCGTCGCCGACAACGGAACCGATCTCTACGTGACCGGCACCTACGACACCCGCTGGGACAACGACGTGCTCAATCCCGCATTCGGAGCGATCAAGGGGAGCGATTTCGAGGTCGTGCAACTCGGTTGGCAGCCTTCGCGAAGCGATAACCGGCGGAGGAGCGTGCGGCATTAGAAGTGCTGAGTGCTGAGTGCTGAGTGCTGAGTAGCAAGCCTTTACCCAGCACCCAGCACCCAGCACCCAGCACCCAGCACCAGCACCCACCACCCAGCCCCCAGCCCCCAGCACCCAGCCCCCACCACCCCGCCCCCAGCCCCCACCACCCCGCACCCCGCCCCCAGCACCCCGCACCCCGCACCCCGCACCCCGCACCCCCCCCCCCGCCCCCCCTCTGGTTTCCTCTCCGCCGTCAACTCCGTCTAACCCCCCATGAACACTTACGCTCGGTCGCTCACCCTCGGCGCGGCTCTCGTCCTCGCCGCGCTCGTTGCACTCCTCCTCGGCGCTGCGCCGACGGTGCCGAATACTCCTCCCGCCGTCGCGCAGGCGAAGCCGGCGGTGATTACGCCGGCGCCGCCGGAGAAGATCGCGCCGCCGCCTGCGCCGATCACGTTTGCGGATCCCGACGGGCAGGAGCTGGTCCTCGAAGATCTCTCCGTTCGCGCCGCGATTCACGGGATGCTCTCGCTCACCGAGCTGGAACTGCGCTTCCGCAATCCGCAGTCGCGGCGCATCGAAGGGCGCTTCACGTGCACGCTGCCGCCGAACGCGGCGATCAGCCGCTTCGCGAAGGAAGTGAACGGGCAGTTGATGGAAGGGGAGGTCGTGGAGCGGTTGCGCGCGAATCAGGTGTACGAGTCGTTCCTGCACCAGATGCGCGACCCGGCGCTCCTCGAGCAGGATCAGGGGAATCGTTTTTCGGCGCGCATTTTCCCGATCGAGGGAGGCGCGACGGTGCGCCTGCTCCTGTCATACACGGCGCTCCTGCCGATGCACGACGGCGTGCGCACGTATTCGCTGCCGCTGCGCGGGATGTCGAAAGTCAACAAGCTGACGTTCCGCGGCTTCGTCACTCCCGTTCCCACCCAGCAGGCGAGCGGCGAGCTGACGACGTCCAGCGCGCAGGTGACGAGCTTCGATCAGACCGACTGGACGCCGGACCGCGACATCGTTCTCACGCTGAAAAACGAGGACGCGCCTTCGGCGCGCATCCTTCGCTCCGGCGACTTCTACGTCGCCGCGCTGCGTCCGAACATCGCCAAACGCAATCTCACATCGGCGCCGTCGCGCTGGCGCTTCTACATCGACACGTCCGCGTCGTCAGCCGAAGGCGCCCCGCATCGCATTCGCGCGATCGAACAGATTCTCGCCGCGCTTCCTCCGACCGATGACGTGCAGCTCGTCGCCTTCGATCAGGAGATCGTCCCCCTCGCCAACGGCTTCGCCACGGAAATCTCGCAGCACGCCGGCGATCTGCTCCGCGCGCGTCTCTTCCTCGGCGGCACGGACCTCGGTGCACTGTTCGCCGACGCCGCGAAGAGCGCGAAGAGCGATCCGTCGCGCGCGATCGTGATCGCATCCGATCTCGTTCCGACGCTCGGCAGCACGGCGTCGAATGAAGTGAAGTCCGCGATCGCGTCGATTCCGCCGAACGCCGTCGTCCACGCGCTCGTTCTCGGCAGCCGCGAAGACGCGCAGACCGCGAAGGCGCTCGTCGCCGGCCGCGGCCGCGTCGTGCGCGTTCCGTTCACCGACTCGCTCGCCGCGCGCGCTCGCGATGCCGCATCCGATCTCCGCCGCCCGCTCGGCGTCAGCCTCGACATCGATGATGCCGATGCCGAGTGGGTCTATCCGTCGCACTTCGACGACGTCGCCGCCGGCGACGAGCTGCTCGTCCTCGGCAAGGTGAAAGCGGGCGGCGATCCGAAGGTCGCGCCGATTCCGGTCACGCGCGTCGCGTCGCAGTTCGCGCCGCTTCTCGAGCGCGAGGCGTATCGCGCGTATCTCGATTACCTCGCCGAGCGCGAAGCGAACGAGCCGTCGGATGCGGTGCGACGCGCGCTCGCAACCGAGCAGGTGCGCGTCAGCGTCGCGCAGCGCGTCGTCATTCCGCGCACGACGATGCTCGTGCTCGAAAGCGAATGGGACTATCAGCGCTTCGGACTCGATCGCCGCGCGCTGTCCGCGATCCTCACGATCGAAGCCGGCGGCATCGGACGCGTCGATCGTCGCGGAACGGAGCAGCAGATCGCAACGCCGGTTGTGCCGCCGCCTGCCCCGCAGGTGAAGACGTTCCGGCGTGAGCGTGCAGCGACCGCGCCGCCGGCGGCGATGATGCAATCTCCCGTGAGCCAGCCAACGGATGAGGAAGACGGCGACGTGCAGGGCGTCGCCGGCGGAGTGGAAGGCGGAGTCGAAGGGGGAGTGGCGGGTGGTGTGGTGGGCGGGGTGGCGGGAGGCGTGATCAGCGGAGTGCCGTCGCCGGAAGCGGCGCCGGCACCGGCGGAAGCGCCGATGATGATTGCGAGCGAGTCGGCGCGCCGCGACGCTCCGCGTCCCGTCACGATCGCAGAGCCTCCGCCTCCGCCGGTTCCGCCGCCGCCTCCGGCCGCGCGCATCGCGGAGCAGAAGCGCGAAGCGGATTGGACGCATCCCGCGCGTCCGACGCGCGAGCAGATCGCTGAATTGCAGGCGAAGCTGAAAGCGGATCCACGCGACCGCGAGCTGTACAACCAACTCAGCGAAGCGCTCGGCGCTTGGGGCGAATGGGACGACGTGCGCTCGCTCGCGCTGCGCTGGCAGCCGTACGATCCCGAGAATCCGCAGGTCTACGAAGTCCTCGGACTCGCCGACGAGCAGCTCGGCAACGAGAGCGAAGCGGCGCGCGCGTTCGCGTCGCTGATCGAAGTCGCGCCCGCGAAAACCGAATTGCTGCAGCGCGCGGGACTCCTGCTGCTGCGCGCGCATCGCGCGAAGCTCGCCGAGACGCCGCTGCGCAAGGCGCTCGAAGTGCGTCCCGACCGCGCGAACGGATATCGCCACCTCGCGCTGATGCTGTGGCGCGACGGCCGCATCGAAGAAGCGGCGCGCGTCCTCGAGTCGGCGACGGAACAAAACTTCCCGCAGTGGTACGGCAACGTGCAGCGCGTCATCCACGAGGAGCTCGGCTACGTCTACCGCGCCTGGCTGAAGAAAGATCCGTCACGCCGCGAGGAGATCGCCCAGCGCGCGCACGATCACAGCGTCGATCTCGATCGCAACGACGCGCTGCGCGTGACGCTGGCGTGGGAGACCGACGCGAACGACGTCGACCTCCACGTCGTCGATCCGTCAGGCGAGGAGTGTTACTACAGCCACAAGGACACGAAGTCCGGCCTCTCGCTCTACGAAGACATCACGCAAGGCCTCGGCCCCGAAGTCGTGCGCACGAGCAAACTCGAGCGCGGCACCTACCACATCGGCGTCCGCTACTTCGCCGCCGGCCCAATGGGCATCAGCCGCGGCCTCGTCGTGGTGATGCGCGACGACACCATCGACATCGAGCCGTTCCGCCTCGTGCAGGGCGGGGGAGACATCCGGTATTTGACCGGCGTGAAAGTGAAGTGACGACGTATTTGTGGTGACCGCTGCCCTCAGCGGTCACACCGCCGCCGGATGGCGGCGGCAACGCGCGTCGCGCGCGGTTGTTGTGGAGCGGCGGCCGCCTCGGCCGCCGACCTCTCGCGAGCATTCGGCGGCCGAGGGCAGCCGCCGCTCCACAAGAACGTGGACAAGATGCAGGCCTCACGTCACTTCCTAATTGCGTGTTAGGCCGACAAACGATATGTTTAAAATGCAGTGATGAGTTCATTGATCTATCGCTTAACCGACAAACAGCTCTGTGTTGCTGCCGATACGCTCATGTCAACCACACATCGTGAGCCCTTGAAGTATGCGACAAAAATACTCCTTCTCCCTCATGTACGCGGCGTGATTTGTGGCACTGGCGCAGGTGACCTTCTCCTAAATTGGTACCTCTCGCTGCAGTTCGAGATAGTAGTTCCTGACTTGCCATGGTTGGGAGAGCACGCGCCCGCTCGGCTCGCCGAACTCGCGGTCAAGGTGAGGCTCCCGCCCGACATGAAAACCACTATCTATCACTTCGGCTGGGATCATAGGGTTGGCCGGATGGTAGGTCAAACGTTCGCCGCAGCTGAAGGATTTGCTCTCCGTGAAGCCCATCGTGAGTGTTTAGTGGTCAAGCCCGGATATCCGTCCGCAATTGAAGGAGCGGAAGATCTGATCTTCCGCGATGGAGTAGCAGGATTCGCGGAGATCATGCTTCGTCAACGCCTTGCGGACGAGAAGCTGCCGAAAGACGAACGAGCGGGAATAGGCGGAGAGGTTCACTTCGTCGAAGTCACCACCGACCACATTGCACAGTTCCTTGCCTATCGGTTCGCCGACTACCACCAGCTATACGAGTTGATGTTACGCAACGCGCGCCGTTTCACCCAGCCTCCAACTTAGTGTGTGAAGACCTTAAGCCATGGCCGTTGTTTGCATTTGACTTCGCGCCCTGGACGACACGATATTGTCATGATTACGATTACGATCATACCGTCTGTCAATTCTATGGGCAACTCATCTTGGCCGGGCGAATTCGAGTATCCGAACACGTGTCCCTTGTGCCATTTTACGGTTGTCCGCTGCCCTTTCAGGCCTACGCACTCGGGCCACCAACGCAGCAGCCGTTGAGGTTATCTTTCGGTGTACGCGATTCGATTGCCAGCGCGTGTTCATAGGTTATGCCGAGAAGACAGATCAATTGGTTGAGCAGCGGCCGATCTACAAGTTCGCTACGTTCTACCCTCGTACGGCGCCGCCTATTACCTTCGAAGCTGGAGGAGCGAATCGGCTGATCCGAACACCGCTTGGAAGTTAAACGCTCATCTCGTAGAATGGAAAACATCATGTCGTACGAAGGCATCATCACGATCGAACCGGGCAAACGCGGCGGACAACCATGCATTCGTGGGATGCGGATCACTGTCTATGATGTCCTGTCTTACTTGGCTGCAGGCATGACCGAGCAGGAAGTATTACAGGACTTTCCATACCTGACGCATGAAGACATCCTCGCTTGTTTGGCTTATGCAGCGGAACGTGAGCACCGAATGCTGGTCGTAAACGATTGAAGCTGCTCTTCGATCACAACATCTCGCCTGGTCTCATTCGACTATTGCACGACCTGTTTCCTGACTCAAATCACGTCTATCAGCTGAATCTCCATGAAGTAGACGATCCAGTCATCTGGAGATACGCACGCGAACGCGAGTTTATTGTCGTGTCGAAGGATGTTGACTTCTCGGAGCTCTCAATGGTGGAAGGGTTTCCTCCCAAACTTGTATGGCTGAAACTGGGGAACTGCCGAACAAGCGATATTGAGAGTTCAATCCGTGCGAATTAGGACGCGATTCGGAACATGTACGACGACCCGCAAAGAGGAATTCTGATACTGTTTCGCAAGGGCGCGCTGGCATGAAGGCGAAGTGACGACGTATTTGTGGTGACCGCTGCCCTCAGCGGTCACACCGCCGCCGGATGGCGGCGGCAACGGCGCTTCGCGCGCGGTTGTTGTGGAGCGGCGGCTGCCTCGGCCGCCGACCTCTCGCGAGCATTCGGCGGCCGAGGGCGGCCGCCGCTCCACAATAACGTGGACGAGATGCAGGCCTCACATCACTTCAATTTCGTGATGTCGATTCTATGGATCTTCATGTCGATCAATTTCTCCACCGGAATCCCGCTGTAGCCCGCGGCTTTCAGGTCGCGGATGTATTCGGGCGTGACTTTGAAGATGCGCATGGAGACGAGGTTGTCGGCGGACACATGGTCGTATCCGAGCTCGCGCAGGTCTTTGATGAACTCGGGCGTGACTTTGTGGATGCGGAAGGCGATGAGGTCGTCGTAGCTGAGGTCCGGATATCCGAGCTTGCGCATCTCTTCCGCGAACTCCGGCGTCGCTTTGTGGATGCGCGTCGACACCAGCTCATCGAGGGACAGCTTCCATCCCGCGGCGCGCATCTGGCGGATGTAGTCGGGTGTGACTTTGTGAATGCGCGTCGTGACGAGATCGTCGGCGGAGAGGTGGTCGAAGCCGGCGTCGCGCATTTCGGCCACGTACTCCGGCGTGACGTTGAAGATGCGCATCGACGTGTACTTGTCCATCGACTCGCGATAGCCGATGCTCATCATCGACTTGATGTACGACGTCGAGACGTCGAGGAGCGCGTAGCCGAGGAGATCGTCTTCATCGGTCTTCTCGTCGTCGAAGTCGACGCCGAGGGCGCGGATCGACGCGACGTAGCTGCGGCTCGGCGCGAACGTCCACTGTCCCGCGCCGTCGCCGTTCTTGAACGTTCCCTCGAACGAGACGGTGCCGGCGTCACGCGCGAGCTGAAACTGCACAGGCGCGGCCACGCCGCTGTTCACCTGCCCCTCGGTCAAGTTCGTGAAATCGGCGATGTTCATCGAGTTGCCGAATTGATGGTTGTTGCCGCGGGTGATGTTCATGTGCAGTCGCCCGGGCTTGGTATCGCTGACGCTGGCGGTCCACGATCCGTGCAGGTCGGCGAAGGCGGTGGTGGCGGCGAAGAGGAGTGCGGCGGTGATGACGAACGTTCGTTTCATGACGTGCTCACTTGATGTCGTTCATTTTGCGAATGAAGTTGAGGTCGACTCCGGCGATGCGGAGCGCGACCAGCTTGCGCGCCGGAACGTTTTCGTATCCGGCATCTTTGAGGTCCTGGATGAACCGCGGGTTCACGCCGAAGATACGCATCTCGTGATACGTGGTCAGCGTTTCGCGATAGCCGAGAGCCTGCATTGTCCGAATGAAGGACGACGAAACGTCCTGCATCGTTAGTTGAAAGAGCGTGTCGTCGTCATCCTGACCGCCGTAGCGGCGCAGGACGAAGTCGACGCCGAGGCCGCGCAGGGTGTCGATGAACGCGCGGTTGGGCTGGAACGAGTACTGTCCCGCACCGTCGCCGCGCTTGAACGTCCCTTCGAACGAGATCGTGCCGGCCTCGCGAGCGAGCTGAAACTGCACCGGCGTCGAACTCTCGCTGTCGATCTGCGCAGACGTGAGGCCGGAGAGATCCGCGACGTTGAGCGTGTCGCCGTTGTGATTCCAGCGATTGCGCGTGTAGCCGAGGTACATGCGGCCGGGACGCTCGCGATCGGCGTTGGCGGTCCATGCGCCGTGAATGTCGCTCGCGAGGGCAGCTCCCGCCAGGCCGGCGCTCAGCGCGACGGCGAGAAGTGTGAGTTTTCGCATTGGGGGGTTCTCCTTGTTTGCCGCCGTCGTCATCCTGACCCGCGCCCGCGCCCGCGCCCGCGCCCGCGCCCGCTCCCGGGGTGGGCGGGCGAAGCGACGTTCCCCCGCCCCGGGCGCGGAAGCGGGCACGGACGCGGGCGCGGGTCAGGATGACGCGTCCGCGACGCGTCAGTTTTTGTCGCGGTACTTCGACATCTCGCGGATGAACTCGTCGTCGACGCCTGCCGCGGCGAGGCGTGTCAATTCTTTGACAGACAGGTTCGAGTAGCCGGCGTCGGCGAGCTTCTTCACGAACGCCGTCGTGACGCCCATCGCCGCGAGCTGTCGCGCGTCCCTGGTGGTCTTGATGTCGACGCCGGCCGCGCGCATATTCGCGACGTATTCCGACGTCACGCCCATTTGTGCGAGCTGCACGATCTGGCCGAGGGTGGCGTCGGGGAAAATCGCGCGCATCTTTCCGATGTACGCCGGCGTCACGCCGGAATTGCGCAGCATGATCAGCTCGTCGACGGTGAGCTTGCCGTTCTTGCCCATCCTGCCGTCACTGCCGCGCTCGCGATTGTCGCCGTCGGGGAGGAACATCTGCACTTGCGCCATCGCGTCGGCCACCGCCATTCTCGCGAGAGGCGCGACCGCCGGGGTCGGCGGCATCGGCGTCCTCACGTGGATGCGCGGAGCGATCGCCGGCCGCACGTTCACCATCGGCGCGGGAACGGCAACCGGCGCGACGACGGGAACCGGAGTGATCGTGATGTCCGGATCGTCGTCGTTGATATCGATGTCGACGTCGCCGTACGCTTCCTCGACCGCCACGGCTTCAGGAGCCGGTGTCGCCGGCTCTGCAGGAGGCGGGGGAGGAGCGATGTCGGGAGGCGCAGGAGCGACCACTTCCACGTGTGCAGCCGGCGGCGCCGGCTTTGCCGCTTTTGCTGATTTCGTGTGCGAGTCGCGCTCCGCGAGCGCGGGGAGAGACGGAACGGCGATGGCGATGATGACAACGGACAACATCGCCACCGCCGCCGCCCAGCGCGAAGTCGAGCCGGTTGACTCCGCGCGATCTGCAACCAAACGACGAATTCGATCCATGAGCGATCCTCCATTGGCGGCGACCGTGATCGCCGGTGCATGCGAGCGCAGCTCTTCGAGCCGCGTCAGCGCGCGTGCGTATTGAATGGGATTGCCGCACACCGCGACCGCGAGATCGTCGCAGCAGTTCTCGCGCTCGATGCGCACGCGGCGCGACATCCACCACACCGCCGGGTGATAGAACATCAGCGTCTCCACCACGGCCTGCAGGAGATTGACGAGGAAGTCGTGACGCCGGATGTGCGCGAGCTCGTGCGCGAGCACCATCTCGATCTGTTCCGGCGTCATGCCGACGATCGCGGCGGCGGGGAGCAGGATGACGGGACGCAGCGAGCCGATGACCGACGGCACTTCGATGGCCGCCGATTCGACGAGCCGCACCGCGCGGCGCAATCCGAGCGCGTCGGAGAGACGTCGCGCCGCGTGCAGCCACTGCACGCTCGCTTGCTTCGTGCCGCGAACCGCGAGCCGCCGCGCGCGCGCCCAGCTGACGAGGAGTCGCGACGAAAGAATCACGACGCCGAGGAGCCAGACCGCGACGATTGCAGGCAGGTACTGTTGCGCGCTCGATGCGAAGCTGATCGCGCGATCGCGCCACGACTCCGTCGCCGCCTGCGCGAGGAGCACCGGAACGCGCGTGACCGGAACCATCTTTTCATCGGTCGCGCTCACCGCTCCGATCGAAGGAGCCGCGGGCTCGTACGCGCGATATGCCGTCGCGACAAACATCGCGAAGACGAGCGTGAGCGCGCCGCACGACGCGGCGTAACGCGCGTTCGCGCTGTGGCGCTTGAGCAGCGACAGCGTCGCGGCGAGGATGACGGCGACGATCGTGGCCTGCCAGAGCAAGTGCAGAAGCGCCCATCCGATGGCCTGCGCCAGTGGGTTGGTGAAGAGCTGCGTCGCGTTCATTTCGCGTCTCCTTCCATACGCTCCAGGAGTTGACGGATGGCCGTGAGCTCCTCGGCACTCGCGCGCGTCGCCGAAAGCGCCTGCATCACCAGTTGCGCGGGCGAGCCGCGGAACGCGCGGTCGATCAGATCGCCGAGGAGCTGGCGCTGCGTGCGCTGCTCGCTGTAGCGCGTCTTGTACACATGCGCGCGCGCCGACTCGTCGCGGTCGACGAGTCCCTTGTCGGTCATGATCTGCAGGAGCTTGAGAACGGTGGTGTAGCCGGTGTCGTGCGTGGAGCTGAGCGCATCATGCACTTCGCGGACGGTTGACGGGCCGCGCAGCCAGAGCACGTTGAGAATCGCGAGCTCCGCGTCGGTCGGTCGAGGGATTTTGTCGCCCATGCCTGCCTCCGTGGTCTAGTACGCCGGAGATTACGAAATGTTTCGTACGGTGTCAACGAAAATGTTCGTAGATAGAGGGAAGACAGTGGAGCGGCGGCCGCCCTCGGCCGCCGAAAGGAACGATGCGGATGATCTAGTGGAGCGTCAATCTTGAAACGTTGGGTTGTGGTGACCGCTGCCCTCAGCGGTCACAGCGCCGCCTATGGCGGCGCCAGCGGCGCTTTGCGCCGCCGCGACCGCTGAGGGCAGCGGTCGCCACATAGCGAAACATATTTGAATGTCCACTACGCTGTCTCTTCTCGCTCGCGTGACGGTAAGACATCTCCGCCATTGGTCCCGTCACCGTCCGAAGTTTCGTCTTCTTTGTCCTTGCGAATGCGAAGCAATTTGGTCGCTGCTTTCGCAACCTTCTTGCGGGCGCCGTCGGCTTTTTCGCCCTCGAGCACGTCCCGCTTGATCACTTCTTGTTTCAGCGCCTCGCGAAGTTCTTCGACGTCGACTTTGACATCGGACAACCGTTGCAGTTCGCGGCGTACGGTATGAAGCACGGTATCGCTCAGAACGATTGCGGCCAGGTAGAACTTATTCGTCGCCTGAAGGTGATCGTGGTAGGCGTAGAGACCCGACTTCAGCATGCTTTCCCGGGTGATGAGGTAGAGGTTCTCGAGGTCTGCTGCGCTCTTCGCATTGAGCAGGAGAAGGTCGATGTCCAGCACGAGCTCCGCGTCGAGCGGTTTGGTAAAGAGGACGCGAAAGACCTTCCAGAGGTGACCGTTGGTGAGCGCCACCCACTCGACTCCCTGATTTGCGGCGTAATCCACTGCCTGTTTCACATGGCTGTCTTTGAGCTCGAGCCCAATCGCTTTCACCTCGATCAGCATCTGGAACTTGCCGTCGATTCGCGTTGCCAAATCGCAGAAAGTGCCACGGATGCAGAGCTCTCGGGTGACTTCGCTGTACTTGTCATAGCCACAGATTTCCGCGAGCAGGTCCGTGACGATCATGGAGGTATCGGACTCGTTCACGTCCCGCGCTTTGGCAGAAGAGAGGATGGGCTGGAAACGCTTCAATCCGGAGAAAAGGCGTTCGGCAACACGATTGGGAATGGCCATGAAAGACTCCCTCTTAGTCTGACAAGTGTACTCTCGCGAGTCGTTAGGCTGAAGGGGCTCGAATCGGATAGTCGACGAAAATGCGTAACTGGGAGAGCAACGGATGCATCACGGCATCGAGGGAGCGTGAAACTCGGCGGATTCGGCCCACTCTATTTCGTGAGCCACTTCGCCAGCCGTTGCTGCACTTCGCCGTGACTGATCACGCGTCCGGCTGCCACATCCTCGAGTCCTTGTTCGATCTTCTGCCGGACATAGATGTGGTATTGGATATCCTCTAACGACGCATCCTCGGGAAGCTTCTCGAGGATCTGCTGAACCTGGTCTTTAGCGGTCTCCATCTCTCGATTCTACCCTGGCAGGCCGGCAACTCACTTCGCCTACTTCGCGTACAACGGCGCAATCACCGCCACGTAGAAGACCGCGTCCGACTTCCCATTCCTCGCCTGCGGCTTCCCGACGCCGGCGTTGAATCCGAACGTCTTCCAGATCTTGCTGACGTTGATCGCAGTACCGTACAGATCGGCGACGTCGCTGCGCAGGTAGCTGCCGCGAACGCCGACTCGCCAGTTTCGCGGCAGCACGTAATCGGCGCCCACATTCGCGAGCGCGCCTCGCGCGACGCGGTATTCGCCGAACCGCTGGCCGTACATCGCGGTCTCGCCGAGGACGTCCCATGAGCCGCCGATGAGCGTTCGGTTGACGACGTTCAGGTTTTTTCCGCTCATCGCCAGGAGCGATTGCCGCAGGTGGATCTTTCCGAGCTGGATGCCGCTGCGTTGATGGATGGAGACGCGCGACCATGTTTCAGGGCCGGCGAAGACTTCGAATCGCGCGCCGGCGGTGAACCCGTTGAAGGATCCGATCAGCGGGCTCTCGGTGGAGAGGTGTTGGTAGGCGTGGGACACGTCGAGGCCGACGAACGGGCCTTCCCAGAAACTTCGGACGCGTGCGTCGTCGATGTCGGTGATTCGTTCGAGCAGCCCGACGAGCTGGATGTCGGTGGTGATGCGGTCGTTGGGTGTGAGACGAAATCCCGCGCGGATGCGATGCGACGCGGCTTCGTACTCGAGCTCGTGCGCTCGCTCGCCTTCGACGTAAATGCGATTGCTGAGCTGCGCATTGAACGGCGTGACGTCGGCGGAGAAGAGCCATCCGCGCCGCGCCGACTGACGTTTGACCCATGAGCCCTCGAGCGTTCCGCCGAGGAGCGTGAGAGAGGATTCGCCGGTCGTGAATCGGACGACCGGTCCGACGATCGACGAATCCGCGAAGACTCCCGACACGAGGAGCGTGCGGTCTTCCGCTCCGAGCCGGAACGCGGCGAGAAGGAACACCACCGGCAGGAGCACCGTGACGCGGGACTGGCGCATGCGATCTCCTTACAGGTTGCGCGGTCGCTCGGTCGCTCGGTTGCGCGGCATTTCGAAAGGGCCGGCGACCGCGCGACTGCGCAACCGCGTAACTGAGCAACCGAGGTTTACGGGAACTGCGACACCTTAGCACGCCGATGCGATAAGGTTGCGCGCATGGCCGAAAAGAAAATCATCGCTGTTCTCGGATCCACCGGCTCCCAGGGCGGAGCCGTCTGCCGCGCGATCCTCGCCGACGCTTCCGGCGGCTTCGCCTGCCGCGCGATCACGCGCGATCCGGGTAAGGAGAAAGCGCGCGCGCTCGCGGCGCAAGGCGCGGAGGTCGTCGCCGCCGACATCGACGACATTGAGAGTCTGAAGAAAGCGTTCGCGGGCGCGCACGGCGTGTTCGCCGTGACGAATTTCTGGGAGCACTTCTCCGCGGAGAAGGAGACGGCGCAGGCGAAGAACATCGCCGACGCCGCGCGCGCCGCGGGTGTGAAGCACGTGATCTGGTCGACTCTCGAAGACACGCGCAAGCAGATGTCGCCCGACGACCAGCGCATGCCGATGCTGCAGGGCAACTATCGCGTGCCGCACTTCGACGCGAAGGCGGAAGCGGATGCGTACTTTGCGGACTTGCCGGTGACGTATCTCCTGACGACGTTCTACTGGGACAACCTTTACTCGTTCGGCCTCGCGCCAAAGAAAGGCGCGGACGGTAATTACAGCTGGGCGTTCCCGATGGCCGACAAGAAACTCGCCGGCATCGCCGCCGAGGACATCGGCAAGATCGCGTACGCGATCTTCAAAGCGGGCGAGCAGTACATCGGCAAGAGCGTCGGCATCTACAGCGAAGCGTTGACGGTCGACGAGATGGGAGCGAAGTTGTCGAAGGCCCTCGATCTCCCGCCGATCCACTACCACGCCGCCGGCGCGGACGAATATCGCGGCTACGGATTCCCCGGCGCGGACGAGATGGGGAACATGTTCCAGTACTACCGCGACTTTGACGACGCGTTCTTCGCGTTGCGCGACGTGAATCTCGCGCGCTCGCTGAATCCGTCGATGCAAACATTCGATCAGTTCGTCGAGGCGCACAAGGATCAGATCAAGGCAGCGATGTCCTAGGCAATCTATAGTTTCGCAAAAGCAAACAATGGCTTCGCAAAAGCAAACAATGGCTTCGCAAAAGCAAACAATGGCTTCGCGAAAGCAAACAATGGCTTCGCGAAAGCAATCAATGACTTCGCGGAAGCAAACGATGGCTTCGCCGAAGCAATCAATGGCTTCGCAGAAGCAAACAATGGCTTCGCGGAAGCAAACAATGGCTTCACGAAAGCAAACAATGGCTTCGCGGAAGCAATCAATGGCTTCGCGGAAGCAAACAATAGCTTCACGGAAGCAAACAATGGCTTCACGAAAGCAATCAATGGCTTCGCAGAAGCAATCAATGGCTTCGCCAAAGCGATTGATGTCTGTTACAAAGCCACTCTTGCCACCAAAATAGGTAACTCAGGACAGTGCAAGGGTGCTTTTGGTCGTCAGTGGGCACGGTTTGCTGCATCATAGGCACCGACATCTCAGAGAGAGAGACTCCGAGAAGAGAAAGGGGTGCTTGGATGAGCACGATCGAGAGAGGTGTATCGACAATCCCGACCCCCGGTTACGCCGAAACCGCGCAGACGCGTCTCGAGGACCTGCGCCGCTGGCGCGAGCAGATTCCGCATTTCGTCATCCCTCCGGCCGCGGATGCAACGCAGCGGCTGAGCGCCGTCGCGGCGATCCCGCCCGAGTTCATCGAGCTGACGAACGTGGCCGTCGCGAACCAAACGTCGCTCATGCGCGCGGACGGCGCGATGCCGGCGCAAGTCCGCGACCTCATGTCCTACGCCGATGCCTACGCCCCGCTCGTCGACGAGCTCGAGGCCCTGGCGCAGTTTCTCGACCACAGCGTCACGGCCGCGCGCAACCAAGCCGCCACCGAGGCCCTGACGACGTACGCCCTCGCGCAGCGCCTCGCGAAACTGCCGGCAACGGCGCACCTCGCGCCCCACGTCGCCGACATGCGCCGTGCGCTGGGACGCACCAGGAAACGATCGCCCGAGGAGCTCGCGCAAAGGGCGGTGGAGCGGGCGGTGAGGGCGGAGGCCAAGGTCGCGAAGCTCGCGAAAAAGGCGCTGAAAGCGCTGCCGGCAGCGGAGGCGGAGACGGATCCGACGACGGACGAGCCGTAACGTTTCGCAGCATCGTCCTCCGAGGACGAATCTGTGGAGCGGCGGCCGCCCTCGGCCGCCGGTTTCTCGCGAGAGGTCGGCGGCCGGGCGGCCGCCGCTCCACCTTCGTCACGCCACGGCGGGTCTTCGTCACGCCGTCGCGCCCCTTCATCCCGCGTAACAGACCCGTGTGCGCCGGACGCCGGAGCTGCGCGTATACATGGGTCGAAAGGAGAGCGAATATGAAACGAGCAATGTTGATCGTAGCAGCCGCGGCGCTTTGCGTCGCGGGATCGGCCTTGGCGGACGCGGGCGGGCTCATTGGCAGCGGAACGCGGACCGAGGACAGCGGCCAGGTGATGGGCAGCGGCAACGCCGCCGGCCAGACAGTAGGCAGCGGCGGATTCACCGCGTCGAGCCAGGACGGCCAGGTCCTGGGCAGCGGCGGACGATCCGACAGCGGCAGCGGCAGCAGCCAGACGACGGCGGACGCGGGCGGGCTCATTGGCAGCGGAACGCGGGCTGACGATAGCGGCCTGTCGGTCCGCGTGGTCCGGCTGTTCGACGACTCGAGCGTGCTGGTGGTGAGCTCGGACCAGGGGACATTCGTCATCCCGATCGAGTAGCAGCTCAGGCGCGATGTCATTCCGAGCCGCAAAGACGGCTCGGAATGACACGCTCCTCCGGTCATTGGTCGATTTTAGGTCCGGCAATCAATAAGGGCGTACAATCCGCGCGGGTCCAAACAATCGGAGGAAATCAATGCGCCGGACTTTGACTGTCCTGTTGGTGCTGCTCGTGATGTGTGCCGTCGGCATGCCCGCCGAGGCGAAGCACGGCCGTAAACCGAAGCGGATGAAGCAGCCGGCGCCGCCGGGATCGCGGCGGGCCAAGGGGGACGAGGCGGTGCAGGAGCGTAGAGAGCGCGAGCATCGCGAAGAGTGGATTCGCTTCATGCTCGGCGACGAGCAGGGCCGGATCCCGCCCGATGGTCTGGCGCGCGCGCTCGAGCAGCGCAACGCGCTGGTGCGGGGCGGCGGCCGGCCGGGGCAACTCGCTCCGCAACGCGCCGGAACGCCCGCCAGCCCCGCGGGCTGGACGAGCCTCAACGGCTACGAGCATTCCGTCGGACGGGTCAACGACCTCCTGATCCACCCCACCTCGACGAACACGATGTGGGCCGCCACCGACGGCGGCGGGATCTGGAAGACCACCGACAGCGGCACGACCTGGCAGGCCTCGAACGACTTCCTGTCGTCGCTCTCCATTTCGTCGCTGGCCATGCGGCCCGGCGATCCCTCGACCATCTATGCCGCCACGGGACCGCAGGGGTCGCACACCGGCCTTCCCGGCGTCGGCATCTACAAGTCGATCGACGGCGGAACGAACTGGTCGCTGCTCGCGGCGACGTCGCCGGCCACGAACGTCGACTTCACCCTGGTCTTTCAGCTCGCCATCCACCCGACCGATTCGAACACGGTGCTGGCGGCGACGCTCGGCGGGGCCTACATCACCGTCAACGGCGGCGGCATCTGGACGAAGATCACCACGACCCGCGCGAACAGCGTCGCCATCCATCCCGCGAACGCAAATCTCCGCGCCATCGGCATGCATGACGGCACGGTGAAGGTCGCGACCGACGGCTCCACCTACAACACCTACACCATCGCCGCCTCCACCGCGAGCTACACCCGCATCGCGTTCGCGCCGTCGAACCAGAGCATCCTGTACGCGCTGTCGCTCGACAACTCCTTCAACACCACGCTCCAGCGCTCGGCGACGGGAGGCACGTCGTGGTCGCCGATCACGCCGCCCTCGAACTTTTTTGCCGGGACCCTCTTCTACACCGGCGGTCTGTGGGTCGATCCGGCCAATGCCAACCACCTCGCCGTCTCGGAGTTGGCGCTGGCCATCACGAACGACGCCTCGGTGCCCTCGCCGACCTGGACCAAGTCGAATTTCGGGTGGGCCGACTCCCACGGCATCGTCGGCGATCCCGGCTACAACGGCACCAGCAACAAGAAGGGCTACTTCTTCGACGACGGCGGCCTCTATCGCTGGACCGACATCGACACCATGTTCACCACGCCTCCAGCGTATCTCTCCGTCAACGGCATCGTGGTGACGGAGGTGAACACGGCGGCGGGGAGGGGCGGGAACGTCATCTTCGGGGCCCAGGACGTCGCCTCGCGCTACTACCGCACGACGATGAGCGACCCCACGCAGCGCTGGCGGTTCGCGACTCTCGGCGGGCACGACGGCTCGACGACCGCCGCCGACTCCACGAATCCGCTGATCCTCTACGGCTCGACGCAGGCCCTCGGCATTCACCGCAGCACCGACGGCGGCGTGACGAACGGTTTCATCTGCCAGGGCATCACCGACATCAGCTGCGGCGGCTACACCGGCAACTCCATGTTCGTCGCCCCGTTCGTGCTCGACCCGAACAACCAGAGCCGGATGCTGGCCGGCGCGGCGTCGCTGTGGCGCTCCAACAACGTCGCCGCCGGCTCACCCCCCACCTGGACGGCGATTCACAGCGGCGTCGGGAGCGTCGTCACCGCGATCGCCGTCGCCCCGACCGACTCGAACGTGATCTGGGTGGCCTACAACAACGGCAACGTCTACAAGACCGCCAACGGCACCGACGCGACGCCGACGTGGACGCCGGTCGCCAACGTGCCGGTGGGCAACAAGCTGCGCATCTTCATCGACCGCACCAACGCCCAGCGCGTCTACATCGGGATGGCGGGCTTCTTTGCCAATCGCCTGGTGACCACGCCCGACGGCGGCGGCAGCTGGGCGAACGTGAGCGGCCTCCCGTCCGCCAGCGTCTTCGCCATCCAGCAGCATCCGACCGTCGCTTCCTGGCTTTACGTCGGCACCGCCGTCGGTCTCTTCGCCAGCGAGGACAGCGGCGCGACCTGGAGCGCCACGAACGAGGGCCCCGCCAGCGTGCAGGTGCGGGACCTCAACTGGTACTCCGATTCCCCCGCCGTCCTGCTCGTGTCCACGTACGGCCGCGGGGTATGGAAGGCGACGTTGTCGGCGCTGGCCGCACCGGCGTCCCTCCTGGCCACGGCCACCAGCACCACCTCCGTCAACGTCAACTGGAACACCGTCGTCGGCGCCACCGGCTACGAAGTTCTGCGCAGCACGGACGGAACGAGCTTCACCACTGCCGGGACGCCGGCCGCGCCGCCGTTTCCCGACTCGGGAAGAACCGCCAACACGTCCTATCTCTACAAAGTTCGCGCGACCGGTACGGGCGGACCGTCTCCGGACAGCAACCTCGATGCAGCGACGACGACGATCTTCACCGACGATCCCTTCACGACCGGGAGCACGGTGATCAAGGCCGCGCATCTGACCGAGATTCGCACCGCCGTGAACGCGATGCGTACGCTGGCCGGAATCGGTACGTTTTCGTTCGCCGATCCGAGTCCGTCCGGCGTCGGAGTGAAGGTCGTCCACATCACGGAATTGCGCACCGCCCTGAACGATGCGCGCGCCGCCCTCCTGCTCTCCTCACTCTCGTTCACGAACGCACTCACGTCCGGCGTCACGCCGGTGCGCGCCGTCGACTTCACCGAGGTGCGGAATGGGGTGAAATAGGGGAGCGGGAAAGACGGTCGTCATCGGTCCACCTGCGACAAAGGCGTTCGATCATTCGTCGCCGCTCCACCAGCTCTGGATGACGGTGGAGCGGCGGGCTTTAGCCTGACCGGCCGAATGGAGGTTTCAACATGTCGGATGTCAGGCCGCACCCCGAGATCCCGCTGTGGAATCTCTTAAGTTAAAACGGTTGCAGCTAGGCTGCCGGGCCAGCGCCGGGCCGTGTCGGCTTCTGTCTCGAGTTGGGTCCAGCGCGTACAATGATCGAACAAACAAAGCTGCCCGGGTAGGCCGCATCGTAGCCTCAAGCGACGGTACCAGTGACGAGTAGAGGCGGAAGAACGCCACAATTTCGTCGGCTGAAAACTCGACCTTGTCGCCGGCAAACTGTTCCGCGAATCTGCCGGCCATGACTCCAGGTACTGGCTGCATCGGAGCTTATGTGGCCATCTCGTGAAAGGAGGCTATGGGCGAACGCCGCATACACCACACCTTACGAGTGCGTCATGTCGAGGATCGCTTCCTCTATATTGTGCGGCAGCTGAATCGAAAGAAACCAGTCCCTGGGATAGAGGTAATCCTCACCCTCTTCGTCGATAACCCGGATCATGTTGTGCTTGGCCGCGGTCAGATCTTCGAGGACTTCGTAGATCTTGCGTAGCTCAAGTGACTCCTCATGCTCCTCGTTTCGCACGCAAACTGCGAACTGCCTGACGATTTCGCTCATACCTGCTCAATCAGTCGTTTGATCTTCATTCTGCGCTTGCCGATGCCGTGCGCTTCAAACCAATGGACTTCGGCTTCAGTAATCGTACCATCCTCTAGCCGCACAGTTGCTAACCCTTTCATTTTGCGCCAGTTGGCGCGTCCGTAGAGACGAACCAGCCGAGATAGGATGTGAATGCCGTGTCCCGAGGCGATGATCTCGGTCGCGCGAATGTCGCTGACGATCTCGAATCTCACGCGTGGAACGATACCGCGTTCTTGGTGCGCCAGGTCCATTCCTTCGGTTTTTCTCTCGAGCCGGAAACGATAAGGTTCGTTGCATCGGGCTAACGGCTTGAGCCTAAGCTGCACGGCCAGGGCCCACGTGCCGAAGCCGACCGGGCCAGCGCCTGGCCGTGTCGGCTTCTGGCTCGAGTTGGGCGGCCATGATTAATCGCGCAGATGCTCGGCGGGCTTGAGAGGGATTCGCCTTCGAATGCGCCGGAGCCGCGCCAAGGCAACGGTAGTTGCTGTCGTGCCCAGCCCCAGAACGAATATTGCGAAGGCTATTTGCCAGCTCGAGCCATCATCCACACCCAACACCGAATTTCGGACCGCGTTCGCAAAGATACCAGCGGCGAGAGCTACATACAGAAGCGCGAAAACTCTACTCTCATGCGTTTTGGCAGAGTAGGCCAGCCCGCTAAGAATGAACGAGCAAGATAGAGATACCCAGTTGTTCTCGAGAAGGGCCACTCCCGCGCATAACGAGGCAACGAAGTATGAAAACGCTGCCAAGAAGGCAAGGCGATCGGTGTGATGGAATATCGCTATCTCGATCTCATTTCGAAGACGCTCCATATCAGCGGTGCCGAGGAACTGCGGCGCCGGTTGCACGAATGCTGTTGCCTTATCAGAGGAATCGGGGAGTTGATCGAGGCTACTCTGACTTGCCGCCCACCGCGACGCCACGATTGGTGCATCCGCAAGATACTTTGCATGCCAGTAGTACTCGACAGCAGAAATGCACATAGGTCCCAGAATGACGGCGACAAGAGCCGTGAAAAACAAGCCGTCACTTTGTGACGCCGACGACGCTGCTATAAGACCTGCGACACTGCCGACATAGAAGATCAACAAAACTAACGCTCTGGCAGGGCGGGCGACGAGAAAAATTACGAGGCCATTGACGAGTAGACTTGCAAACAGCACGGTCACCATTCGGCGTAGCGACCAGGGCGGTCCCGAATATGCGCCGCATTGGCGACATTGCGTTGCGAGACCCACGAAGTGGTCCCACCAGGTAACGCGAACGTCAGCAAGACAGTACGGGCATGCCTCGAATGCCATGAGCAAAGGGTATGCTGCTGGGTGTCCGACGCGCAAGACGAAGCCTTTAAGGGCTGGGCAGTAACGAGATTTACCGACTTGCGTTCGAGTCCGCTGGCAGAGAAAGCACGACCCGTCGCAGGCCGTGTCCCTGCGTGATCGAAGATCAGCCCATCGTATCGACAGAGTATGTTCGTACGAATTGAATCAGCGGCTGACGCTCCGCGTATTGGCAGATCAGCGCACGAAAGCAACCGTCAAGCGATTCCCGAGCGCCACCGGGCGTAACCTATGTTCTCGGTCTGTTTGTCACCCATCTTCTCGGCCGTACGCTCGAGTCAGGCGCCGCGATTCGAAGCGATCAATGCATTCAGGATACGTGATATGGCGACTATGCTCTCGCTGAACGACGATTTTAGGTGCATTACCCGTTCTTGCGGATAAGGTACGCCCGGGAGAGACTCCGCCGGATCAATTATGTACAGTTTGGCGTAGGAGGACGTGAAACGGCTTAGGATTTGGTTGATATAGTCGTCACGAAAGGCAAAACCTATGAATATGATCGCCGACGCTTTTGCAACTGCACCAGCGAGGTAATGATGAAATAGTGCAAATGGTTCCACTGCAGGTGTGCCTTTAAAGCCTGGATACAGAATAACTTGCTTCTCGTGTGATCCTTTATAGAGTGGATCACCCACGAAGATTCCCTGTGACCCACGACTCCAATCGACCGAACCATGCAACTTTGTTAAAAGACCCACAGGTCGAGGCAGCTCTTGAACACCACGCGCCCAGAGAGACTCATCAAGCAATGGGTAGACGCCAGAGCCGCGACCTGTCTGTATCTGCTGTTGGATAGAGTTGTCCTCTTTAAGGATCTGTAGCGCTACTTCGATATTGATGTCGTAATTCGTTGTAAACAGCTCAATCGGCTGGCGTGATCCGAGTAAGGGGCGCAGCAAGGCGAGCCAGTTTGTCTCAAGCTCGTATTTTTCTGGCGGCCGAGCGTAGAAATCATAAACGCGCGCGTTGATGTGATCCACCAACGCTGAAACTTTCTGCCGGATGGTTGGGGCAGGGTCTAACAGGTTACTGAGATTCGCAGATACTCCAAGTCGGTCACCTCGAAGAAACCAGCCGGGTACACTTCGCGCGTCCGCTGCCTGCCCGATGAAAGCGTCTAGTTCGCGAAGTACCCACAGAATCCGCTCAACGTCGACCGTTTCCGTCTTTTCCGAGTTGGATGTGAGATATTCGAGGACCCGCTTGAAGATCGCTTGACTCTTGATAGTTTCAGGTAGTCGCTCAAAAAACTCGACGGTGGCTGGGTATTCGCGTGGGTTGACCGCCTTTGAAGCGCCGGCACCCGCGAAAATCACAATCGTCATACTAGGGATTACGATAGCATAGGGCCGCGCTGCCATGTAGCGTTCTTGTGTGCGCCTAACTCTGGAATACACTGTTTGACGGGCACTGTCGCCTCCTTCCATTCCCATTCGAGTTCAGCCTATTTCAATGAATTTCCGACGATTGGGACTCGAGCCCCCGGAGCTGCAGCGTCTTCCGACGCGTCGCGTGACTCCTGCGAAGTACTTCGCTCCCACCTACAACGATCGAGCTTCCACGCAAAGGCATGAAGCCCAACACGAATGCTATCGGTCTCCGAAGCGAAGCGTTTGCTTTTCCTGCGGGCCGAAATTGCGTGCGTGCGGACGATCGGCGGGCTGAGGGGGCGGCTTAGGGGTCATTGGCTTTAGCCCGCCCGAAAGACTCGGCGGGCAAAGCCGTCAGGGGGCGAGGGGCGACTTAAAGAGTGCGTCGAATTTGTGGCCCTTCGCCCCGCTTGCGGGGAGAAGGTGGCCGAAGGCCGGATGAGGGGCCGTGATTCCTTAAGTGAAGGCCATTGGCGGCAACCCATCGCTCCACATCACAGTCTCTCACGGCGAGTGAGTCAGCTGCGTCAATCCGCTCCCATCCGCGTTGATCGTCCACACCTCGAGCTTTCCGCTCCGATTGCTCGTGAACGCGATTCGTTTTCCGTCGGGAAACCACGCCGGCAATTCGTCGATGTACGGCTCGTCGTGCGGCGCCAGTTGCTTCGCGGTTCCGTCGGCGAGGTTGACGATCCAGATGTGTGCACGGTCTTTCGTGTCGGCTTGGATCGCGATGCGCGTGCTGTCGTATGACCAGGCGGGGCTCTGCGCGTGTTCGGTGAAGTGGGTGAGTCGCTGGACGTTGGAGCCGTCGGCGTTCATGAGGAAGATGTTGACGTCGTCCTTCGTCGGGTTGGCGGTGAACGCGATTCGCTGTCCGTCCGGTGACCAGCGGGGGCTCCAGATGACGGACTTGCCGTCGCTGAGTTGGCGCACGTTTGCGTCGTGGACGTCCGACTCCATCAACTGCACGGCGGTCCAGGTGCCGAGGGCCCATAAGACGCGCTTGCCGTCGCTGGAGATGCGCGCGCCGCGGCCAGGGACCTGGCCGATCTCGCTCACGGTCCGTTTCTTCATGTCGATCGCGTAGATGTGGGAGAGATCTTTGTTCGAGACGAAGAAGCGCAGCGTCTTGCCGTTCGGCGACCAGACAGGCGGTCCTTTCTTGTCGGCGGTTTTCGTGAGCTGCACGGCGTGACTGCCGTCGGCATCCATCACGTAGATGTTCTCGTTGCCGTCGCGATCGGAAACGAACGCGATTCGTTTTCCGTCGGGTGAGACGGCGGGATTGGTGTTGTCGGCGAACGCGGTGAGCGAGATGGCCGCGAGGAGTGCCGCGATGATCCAGCGCATGAACGCCAGCATGCAATGCAAATAGTGGCGTGAGGTGTCAGAAAGTGACGAGCAGGAGAGCGAATGGTGACGAGCTGCGGCTAACCGCGCCGCCGCGGCGGCCGTCGAATGGTCATGCGACTCTTCTTCATCCTCCTTTTCGCGACCGCGGCCGTGGGCAGTCCGCGAGACGCCTACGTCATTTCCATCGGCAACTATTCGACGATCAGCGGCGCCAGCGTCCGCGACATCGAGGCTGCAGTCAAACGCATCCCGAACAAGGGGATCTGGGTGCGGCGTGACGGGCGCGAGTACGTCATCGTCGACGAGAAGACGCAGCGGCAGACGCTGGCGGTGTTCTCGCCGCAGATGGCGCTGCAGCCGGAGCAGCGGGCCGTCGGCCGCGAGGAGTCGCGGCTCGATGACCAGATCGATGAGCTCCAGGATCAAGATCACCGGACCGCGGCCGAGGAGCAACGGCTGTCCGAGCTCCGCGCGCGAATGAAGGTGGTTGCGCGGCGCGAGCGTGAGCTCGACCAGAAAGAGCAAGAGCTGGAACGCGAGGCCGAACTGCGGTTCTGGATGCTCATCGATGACGCGATCCGCTCGGGCCTGGCCAAGCCTCTAACGCGGTAGCCGTCGCGGACGTCGAAGAGAGATGAGGAGACGATGACCATGAGCCTCGCCATGCTCGCGCTGTTCGCCCTGCTGCAATTCGCCGCGCCGCCGGAACCGCCCGTTCCGCCGGAGCCGCCCGCGCCGATGGCACCGCTGGCGCCACTCGCGCCGCTTTCGCCGATTGCCGGCGTGCACGGCAACTACGTTTTCGTCGACGGCGATCAGGTATGCAGCCATGCCGCATACGACGTCGATCAGGAGACGCTGCGCGATCACTACGGCCGGCATTTCCTCTGGTACGAGTTGGACGGCAAGCGCTATGTCGTCCTCGACCGCGCCGCGCTGGACGAGGTCGACCGGCTCTTCGAGCCGCAGCGGAAACTGGGGCGTCAGCAGTCGGCGCTCGGCCGCCGGCAGTCGGAGCTGGGGCGGCAGCAATCGGAGTATGGCCGCGAGCAGTCCCGCATCGGCCGCGAGCAGTCGCGCCTGGCCGGGGATCCCGACAACCGCGAGCGCATGCTCGAGCTGAGCAGCCAGATGCGCGCGCAAGGCGAAAAGATGCGCGCCCTCGGCGACCGCATGCGCGACCTCGGCGGTGAGATGCGCGAGCTCGGCGATCAGATGCGCGAGGAGGGGAGGAAAATCGATCGCAAGCTGCGGGACATGCTGCGCGAGTGGTCGGAGCGCGGCATCGCGCGGGCCGATGAAGTCGGCTGACGCGCTATCGCGCTAAGCGCGTAGCGAATGGAGTAGTTAGTACTTCATTCGCCAAAGTTCAGTCACACGTCATCCTGAGCGTAGCGAAGGATCTCAAGTTACGTATTTTGAGATGCTTCGCCGTCTCTGCGGCTCAGCATGACGGTGCGATGGTTCTGTGATCGGATTTAGCGAATGAAGTACTTAGGCTGAGAGCCGTTGCGAGGCGCAGGCGGAAGCTGCGGATCAAGGCAGGACCACCCATTGCTGTTTGAGCTCGCCCTTGTAGCCGTTGAAGATGTCGCCGTCCTGGAAGTCCTGGACGAAGGCGCCGTCGAAATCGAGCGTAGCCCAGTTCTCCAGCGTGGAGAAATCGGCGTTCCCGGTCTCGCTGCGGACGGTGTGGATCGTGTAGATCTTGATCGTGGTGCTGTGCCCCGCCATGTACACGGGCTGGCCGCAGTCGCAGGTGTTCTTGGTGAGATGCCCGACCACGGTCCAGTTGTAGGTTTTCGGCGTCAGCACCACCGGGACGACCATGCCTTCGGGCGGGATATAGCGCAGCGGAAGGGACGGCGGCGAGACGAAACTGCCGGAGACTTCCAACTCCAGTGAATACGGAGAAGTGCCAGCCAGGTTCGCGCCCGGCTTGGGCTTGATGCGGAGGTAGACCATGGCCGGACGGCTGCGGAAATAGGGGTCCGGGATACCCCAGGAATAGGGATTGTTCTTGACCATGCCGCAATTGGGCTCATTCGGGGCCGGGCAGCCGAGTTGGGCGACCAGTGCGGCGATGCCCTTCTTTGAGCTCTGATACAGTTTCTCGCGCGCCAGGTCCTTGGCTTCGGCCTTGATCTTATCGGTGATCTCGCCGGCCGGCAGTTCGACGCCGATGCTCTGTTCGACAATGGCGTTGGCGAGGTTCGCGGCGAGGTAGTTCGAGCCCTCGCGGTAGAGCTCGCGCGTGCTGGGAATGCTGGGTGGAATGCCGCAATAGCTCAAGGCGAGCTCCAGCGCCTTCTTGAGCGTCGCCCGGCACGCCTGCAGGCACTGGTAGATGCCGCTGCCGGAGATTGCGTCGGCCACCACGCCGACGACCGTGTTCTTGGCCGTCTCGTAGCCCTCGGAGAGACCGTTGATGATCCCCTGCGTGAGCAGCCACAGCTGCTGCACCGGACCGACGTTGCTCTGCAGGAGGTTCAGGGCCCAGCCGACTTGATAACTCTCGCCCCGCCCCCAGACGAACGCCTTGCCGCCGGCGCTCCAGTTGATGTCCGTGGCGAGTGTCAGATAATTCTCAGCGGCTTCGCTGTCGTCCTGGAATTTCGGCGGGACGTAGGACAGCACCTCCACCTCGTAACCGTCCTTGATCCTGATCTGCGCCCCTAACCTCTCGATCCACAAGGCAGCGGCCTTGTCCTTGGTCGCCTGCTCGGCCTTCCGCTTTTCTTCTTGGGCCGCTTTCTGCTCGGCGATTTCCTGGTTGATCTTCGCCTGCTCGGCCTGTTTCTGTGCCGCGGCGAACTGCAGCGAGACCAGACTGCCGGGCACGTCGATCCGGACCCAGTTCGACGGCGCGCCGCGGCTGACTGCTGAGGACGGGCGATGGGCGACGGGCGCGGGTACCGGTTGGCGCAGTTGGTCCGCCAGCTCCGCGTCGGGCAGCGGACGCGAACCAGCCTGGGTGCGGCGCGCACCGGCCTGATCCGGCGCGACGGCAGGTCGGGGAGCTGGGTCGGCCACTGGCACCACACGCACATAGAAAGAACCGGGCGACATGCGGGCGTTGAAGAACGGTGGCGGCAGAGTCGCGACGAAGTAACCGAACGCCGACCTCTTCGGAGCATATCCCGCGATCGGAGCGGCATGGAGTGGTGTCGCCGGTGTCGCCTGCACCTTGGCCTTGGCCGGTACCGACAGGACCAGGCCGGCCGGGCTCTGCCACGGCCCCGGAGCGTTGTTGGCCGGCACCGCGGTGCCGAGGACGACGTATTGCAGGATGTAGTGCCTCGGCACGGTGTCAGGCGTCGCGTTGCCGCGCAGCGTTGTCCGCACCAGGAACGTCACTTCGGTGGCTTGACCGTTGTACACGGCGGTCTGCAGCTTCAGGCCGCCGCCCTCGGGGAACTTGCCCCAGGTGGCCGGATCGGGGTTGTTGGCTACCGCCAATTCGGTGATCAGTGCGAGCCTGATCGCGCCGAAGTCGGGCAGGTGGCCCGGCGAAACTCCGGTGCGCATTTGCGCGAGCAGCGGCACATCGGCCCGCGCCGCGGCGACGATCGCGCCGGTCTGCAGCCCACGCACGACCGGGAAGCGCGCGATGACTGAGACCTTGTCGATGCTCGCGCGCTCGATGAGGCGCGGTGCCGCCAACATACGCACCTGCGCCCTCGCCGCCGGCTCCATCCGGCCGGCGAAAGGCTGCGCCCGTCTCCGCACCGCAGCGATGGCGATCTGCCTGGGCGGCTGGTTCGGCAATGCGCGGCTCGTCAATGCCGGCTGGTCGAGCGAAATGCTCGGTGCCGTCGCGGTCCGGACCCGTGCCGGGGTCGCAGCCTCCGCGGCCGCCGTGATGAACAGCAGGAGCGCACTCGTGATCAGTGGCGGCTTCATAGGACCCTTTCCGCTTCACCTGATAGTGACTCCACCCTTCAAATCGTTACATGCGCCTTTCAGCGGTCGACGGGAAGGGAGATTGTGACGAGCTACCGCGCTAACCGCTTAATCTCCGCGGCGAGCGTGGCTGGATCGAGCGTCGCCGTCATCGGTGTACGCAGCTCGTGCGAGAGTATCGCGAGGAACTCGTCTTTCGCGCGACTCGCGCGCTCCATGTTCTCGACTCGAGTTCTATGAAAGCGATTGTCAAGGACGGTTCTATGAAAGCGATTGTCAAGGACGGTTCTCTTCCTCACTGATTGCTTTTCGGTCTTTTCCTTTGCAATCAGCTCCTTCCGACCCGAAGAGGACGATCGCGGATGCTTCTGGGTGGGCGGTACAGTCTTCCGTCGCAAACTCATGCTCGGTGTTCTCCAT
>QHVT01000040.1 GCA_003223645.1 Acidobacteriota bacterium
GTCGCCCGCATCACCACCAACCCCTGCTCGTCCCGAACGCTCACCACCACGGTTGCCTGATGGACATCGAGAGCCACATACTGAATTGCCTGTTGTTTCATGGCCGCCGCTCCTTTCCTGCTCCTGTTGTCCGCAGACTTCACGGTAGCAGGAGGGAGCGTGCTTTCAATATGCGTTAGGCCGCGCTGCGACGTGACGCATGTTCAACGATGACTTCATACGATATGAACACATGGACGCAGTGAGGCCAACCGCGACGAAGTGTGTTCCTCGCACGACGGATAACGTGCGCCGGACCAGACCAGAGCTAAATTTGGTTTCTGATATGTACCCAAGGCAGCATGTTGGGCATTTTGCGATAGGCGTGTAAAATTCTTTGCATGCGCGGCCCGCTATATACCCCGTCCGTGACCCTTCTGCTACTCGTACTGGCGATATTGTCGACTGTGGCAGTTCTCAACACTTCACGAACGACCCTGGTTCTAACGGTGCCTGTTGACGAGGTGGTGAACGACGTCGGCGTCGTGAAAAGGTGGCAGTTGGTACCAAACGCAACTTCGCCGCCGCAGGTGATAGAGGGAAATATACCGACGGCGTTTGCACAGATTGATAGCAGATTCCGCCAATTCGCGAGTGGTACTGGCGCCTTCGTGGCACCTGATCGGATGGTGGAAGGAGACACGGCGCGAGTTGTTGCGAGGCTCGCAAGGGCGATGGATGCGGACGATATTCTTAAAGGTCTACCGCCGGGCGTGATCCGTCAGTGGCGCGAGGCGAGAATCACACCGGTTATGAAGGCCCGGTTAAGCGGCGTCGGTTTCATAATTCAGAACGTTAGCTCGGAAGAGCAACTCATTGGCGGCGGAAAGCATACGGAGTGGAACTGGCTGGTGACACCACAACAGCCTGGTGAGCGCGAACTGGTAATGCAGATTACCGCAGTATTGTCAGTTGGCGGCTTCGAAAAGACACGCGACGTTCTTGTTCAGACGCATCACATACATGTCAGCGTCAGCCCTCGTCTCTGGACTCAACAATTCCTGGATAACTACGGCGGTAAAGCGGTTGCGTTCGTAGTTGGCATGGCTTTTTTGGAGGGGTACAGGAAAATGATGCGAACCCTGAAACGGAGGAGGCACCGGAAGCGATCTCGAATCGTTCCGCCGTAGGGTGAGCGTCTGTGCACGACGATACGATGCTCTGTTCCTAGCTTGTGTCTCGCCGGCATCATCAATGTGACACATGTGTCGCAGCCATGCTGCTGTCGCACTCGATGGTAGTGGACCTTATGCTGCCTCCTACAGGTCCCTTACGAAACGAGAAAACTTGTTCTTGCGGCGGCCCAACTCCTGATTACGACAGTCTCGCGAGCAATTTCTACCCGCTATTGGATATGTATGGATCGCGGCGATGTCGACACGTAGCAAGGCGAATGCAAAAGGCCATAGTGCGTCTATGATCAGGAGCTGCTTCGATGGTCGATGCACGCGCCGCCGAAAACGGCGCGGCATCGAGTGAAGCATTACGACACCAGCCTGATCCCCGCCCCTTCAATCTTCTCGAACACCCACTCCGGCAAACAAAGATCCGTCTTGTCCGCACGGCAGTTGGAGTGGCAGAGGATCGTCGCTACCTGGAAGCAGCGAGGGAAGTCGTAGGTGGTGGAGGGGTAATAGAAGGCCGGCTCGATGTCGTGGCGGTGGCAGATGTCGAGCGTGAGCTCGATCCCCGCGTCGACCTGCGCCTCGTCGAGCTGCGCGAAGTAGTGGTGGCCGCGCCAGTCGTAGGTGAGGAACGGGCCGGTGTAGCGGGTGTCGGGGGTGTTCATGCCGAAGGCGTGGAGGCGGTCGCCGTCGAGGTCGAGGGCGAGCTCGTTCGCGAACTCGATCGCCACGGACGATTTGTCGTAGCGGCCTCTCGTTCCCTTCAGGCCGAGGTGGTAGATCCAGGCGGAGTCCTCGAAGGTCTTGTAGATCGTGCCGTCGCGGTCGACGAGCCATGGGGCGCCGACGCGGTCGGATGCGGTGTTCCAGCCGTCGATCGAAGTCGTGGCTTTGGCGGGGCCGCCGGAGATGGGGGTATGCGACGTGCGGCCGGCGGTGCCGTGCCAGACGACGAATTTCTTTTCGGTCATGTTGGGGAACCATTGGCCGCGTTTGAGCGGATACGGTTTGATGTTCATGTGCGTTCTCTCTCCATCAGTGGTGGAGCGCGCGCGCGCGCCCCACCGGTCAAACTGCGTGGATGGTCAGGTGCGGCGGACGTTCATTCCTGCTCCACCAGATCCTTTCCGGCCTTGAACTGCGCGGTGATCTCGCCGCCGACGCCCGACAGCGCTTCGAGCGCCTGATCGAACATCACGATGGCGGCGCGCCACGTGGACGGGATGAGCGGGAGACTGCCGAGGACCGCCAGCAGCGGCTTGACGCCCCGGTAGATCTTCAGCACCTTCTGGAGGCGCGAGAGCGGCGTCTCGGCGACGAGAGTGTTCTCGGCTTCCATCTCCTGCATCAGCGCGCGAACGCTGCGATCGACGGCGCGCTTGCTGTTCTTGATCGTGGTTTCGGACTGCTCTTTGGAATTCGTACTCATAGGATGGTTCTCCTTTCAGAACATTCGTTGTGTGGTGAATAGAGGAAGGGCGTCAGCGCGCGGACCGGCGGCGCGACTTCGAGGGTCGCGCGACGGCGGCGGCACGCTGACGCGGCCGGGGAATGGCGGTGTGGTGGGTCGAACAGCCGACAACGGGAGCGGTCAGGCCGACTGCCGCCCAGGCGTCGTAGACGGTTCGTTGCACGTGGCCGCCGTTGCCGTAGAGCTCTCCGGCAATGTCGACGGTGGCTTGCACGAAGTCCGCGAAATCCGCCTCGGGCTTCAACCGCTCCGTGAGCGCGGCGTACCAGATCCGCCCCAGCACCTCCCACGTCTTGCCGCCGATCGCCTGTGCGGCGAGGTAGAAGCCGTGATTGAGAATGCCGGAGTTGATGTGGACGCCGCCGTTGTCTTCGGTGGTCACGACGTTAGTCGCGCATGTGCGACGGCTGCGGGTCACGGCCTAAGATCGGATCGTCGTAGGCGGTGCCCGGAGCAGCCATCGAACGGACGGCGACGCCCTTCACGGCGGGACCGAGGATCTCCGCGCCGATGAGCCAGTCGGACTCGTTCGCGTTCTGGCCGAGCAGGTACTGCTTGACCATGATTCCGATCGCGTCGGACAGATGCTCGTTGAGCGCACCGGTCTGGCCGTGATAGCCGAGAGCCGCGGCGTATTGCGTCACGCCGTGCGTCAGCTCATGGGCGATCACGTCGACCGATGCGGTGAAGCGTGTGAAGATTCGTCCGTCGCCGTGACCGTAGACCATCTGCCGGCCGGTCCAGAGCGCGTTCTCGAAGGACGTGCCGTAGTGCACGGTGGAGTCGAGACGCATTCCGCGGCCGTCGATGGACTTGAGCCCGTAGACGTCGTAGAGAAAATCGTAGGTCGCGCCGCTGCCTTCGTAGGCCTCCTGGACCTCGACGTCCGTGCTGCGGGGCTTGTTCTCGCTCATGGCGAGCTTGCCCGGCAGGCGGAAGGTGTACTGCGCGTCGAAGACGTGGCGGCGTTTCCGCGATCGCGCCGATGCCGGCGCTGCTGCTGCGGTGGGACGTTCGATGAGCGTAGCCGCGCGGCCCGTGGCCAGCTCGCGCATGTGCTCGAGCGTGGCGCGGGCGGTGCCGCTTGCCTCATCTTCCGTGTGCTCGGCGACCCGCGTCAGGATGTGAGACGGGACGACGCCGCAGACATGGTTGTGTTGTATGTTCCGCATGACACTGTTGCTCCTTTGCTCTTAGCCGACTGGGGGGTGCGTGTCCGATCCGGGCCGCGTCTAGCCACGCGGCTCGGCATCGTCATCCGTCCTCCCTCCCGGTTTGTGCTCGGCCAACAGCCGCGGCGTGGGAACGCCGATGCCGGGGGTCGGACCAACCTTCTTGAGCGCCGAAGGCGTCTTCGGGCCGCTCCGGCCGAGATCGCGCCTCATGTTCTCGAGGAGCGCCTCGAGGTCCGCGCTGTCGGGATCGCGAGCAAGGCCCTTGGCGATGTCGTAGATCTGCAGCGAATCGAAACCCAGCGATGCCTTGCGCGAGTTCAACGTGAACTGAAGCTTCTTCTTCAAGGCGCTCGCTTTGTCCAGACCTGGGCCGAACGCATCCAGGAACTGCAGCGTGTCGCGGGCCGCGGCAACGTCGAACTTCTTGACGCCCTGAAGCTCCGCGCTCTGCTCGACACCCGAGGTCGTGGTGGCGAGAAACTTGACCGGAACGTTCTGGTATGCGCGCACGAAGTCCGCTGTCGAAGTGTGCGCGGTCTCCATGTTCGGGATGATCTGCGCGGCCTCGTCCAGCGCTGCCATGAACTTTGCGGCGAGCTGCTGATACTGCGTGACGGTGAGAGTGGGCGGTTGATGCGGAACGGGGGTGATGGCGCCGTCGGACGGCTCGGCCGCTGCGGTGGCGTCGGGGATGGTGGCATTTGTCGTAGTCATACAAGTTCTCCTTTCCACCGCGCAGCAACGCTACGCGCGGGACGACGCGGTGGTGGTTGAGGGTTACCGGCCCACGTTTTTGGCCGAAACGCGGCGGGCAATCGGCTCTGCAGAAGCCTTGGAAGATCGGGACCCGCAGCAAATGTAGCGTCGTCAGCTATAATTGTCAATAGTTCTCGGGACTAGACGACGTAATTTTCCGGTTGAGACTTTATGCCGTTCTATAAAAATGTCATTCGTGCTAGGATGAGAACATGCTAGAAGACGACGTGAGACGAGCGCGTGAAGAAGCCGGACTATCCGTGAGTGAAGTGGCGAGGATGGCGAACGTTCCCCGTCAGCAGGTGTATGCACTCGAGCGGGGGGCGAACGTGACGCTGGATACGCTCCGCCGCATCGCCGAGGTGATCCCCAATCTGAATCGAGTGATCCTCGGCGGGATGGAGATCGTCACCGCGAACGAGGACCTCGACGAGGCGCGCCGCGCCGTGCTCGACCTGTTCGACGTCACCAAGCGTCTCGTCGCCGCTCTCGGGGTCATCTCCACAAAGCCTGCGTCCCCGGCGCGGCAGACGGCTCACCCGCCGGACAGCGCGGTTCACTACGGCGGCACCGGAAGCGAGACCGAGCGCCGGACCGCGGAGCGGCTCGAAAAGATGGTGCGCCAGGGAAAACACAAGCGCCGGTCCGACGCCTGACGTGCGCCTGAGCACGCCTCCGGGTACCATAGTCATCGCGCCGGATCCGCCGCCGCAGACAGAGAGAGAGCGCCTGTGTTTTCACGCGTCGAATTTCTCGACCCGTATTACGACTCCTTCTTGCGGCTGGAACGCTGTCCGATCACACACCTCGCGCTGGGACTGCTGCTCTTCGTGGCTGTGGCGCGCGCCGAGAGGGTAGCGCCGCTCGAGGGAACCAGCATGCGAGCGGTCATTACGACGGGTGCGGCCGGGCTGCCTCGGCTGCGCGTCTTTTTCTTCATCGAAGACGGCGTGCTGAACATCATGCACGTCGAGCACTACGATGAACTGGAACCTTGAGCGCCAACGGCCTTTCGGTACCCGAGCTGATTTGCGTCATCCCAAAGTAGCAGAGTGTCCCCAATCGCATCGTGTTCGTCGATGTGATCATCGTTGTTTATATCGAACACTCTCGGGTCCTTCGGAGCCAAGGATGAAATACCAGAATCGTGGGATCGATGCCATCGCCGATGGGATGAATGCCAGAATCGATGGGATCGATGCCATCGCCGATGGGATGAATGCCAGAATCGATGGGATCGATGCCATCGCCGATGGGATGAATGCCAGGATCGATGGGATCGATGCCATCGCCGATGGGATGAATGCCGGAATCGATGGGATCGATGCCATCGCCGATGGGATGAATGCCAGGATCGATGGGATCGATGCCATCGCCGATGGGATGAATGCCAGGATCGATGGGATCGATGCCATCGTCGATGGGATCAATGCCGGTCGTTAAGCCACGAACTCCAGCTCGGGATTCGCTCGCAGCGCGCGGATGAAGCGGCCGACGTCCCGGACGGTCGCCTCGGATGCCTTGCGTGCCGTGATCGCCTCGCTCAGGTAGCCGAGGGCGGTGATCGCGCGCGCGTTGAGCCGCGCGGCCGTGAACTCGCGCACGATCTGCCGCGCGAACGCCTCCGCCTCGACCGCCGCGCCGCGCGCCAGCTGCGCTTCCACGATGTCCAGCCCGCACAATCCCGCCTCCTCGACCAGATTGTGCCGGAGGAACTCCTCGCGGACGCGATGCAGCCGTTCGATGCCCTGTTCGATCCGGCCTTCGCGGATCAGGAGACGCCCGCGGCCCATTTCCGCGCGCGCCGCCTGAAGAGGCTCGCCGATTTGTGTGAACAGCCGCGCCGCCTCCGACAGGTGAGACTTCGCGAGAGCGAGCTCGCCGGCCTCGATCGCCGCGTGACCGATGTTGTTATGGATGGTCGCCACCGTACTCGGATCGCCCAGCTCTTCCGCGGCCGGCAGGATCGAGCGTCCGATCTCGCATGCCTCGCGGTACCGCCCCTTGCGGTGCAGCAGCACGGCCTCGCTGATGTCGGCGAACAGCTGTCCCCGGCGGTCTCCCTGTTGTTCGAACACGCGCCGGCACTGCCGGAGGAGCGGCATCGCCTCGTCGAGCCGCCCTGCTTCCTGGAGCGTGGCCACTCGCGCGAAGAGGACGTTCGCGCGGGCAGGATCGTGCCGCTCGCCGGGCGGCAGGATCCGTTCGGCACGGTCGTGCGCCGCGAACGACTCCTCGTACCGGGCCAGCAGGCGCAGGGCGATCGCATGATCTCTCCACGTATAGGCGGCAAGCGGCGCAGACACCGACGCATCGGCGGCGGACACCGCCAGCTCCGTGATGGCCAGCGCCTCCATGGGATTCTGCTGCACGCACGCGTGGAACTGCCGGCCAAGCTCACGGAGCGCCTGTTCGCGAAGAAATGGACGCACCAGCTCCGCATCCGGCGGTGCGGCGACCTCGCCGGCGTAACGCAATACGAGGCGCGCGATCGCGAGGGCGCGGACGTCGCCCGGCGCCGCATCCAGCAGCGCCTGCAGCGTGTGCAGCGTCGCCGCCTCCGGATGCGCGGCGAGCCATGCATCCCACTCGGCAGTGGGCCGTTCAAGGATCTGCGCCGCCAGCCGGTTCGCGTTCTCACATCCGCTCGCCAGCCATTCGCCGAACGCACGGACCCTCGCGACGTCTTCCTCGCGCATGGCCGATACGATACACCGCGCGCTCAGCGTTTCGTGTGAAGAAGCCGCTGCAACCCGTGCTTCTCGATCAGCTCCTTGGCCCGCGCGATGTCGCTCTTGCTGCCCCCGTCGGCAACCAGCGGCTTGGCCGGCTTTTCCTCTGCTTCGGGCTTCTGCTTCGGTCGTGTGCTCACATCTTAGGAGTGACGGAAACGGCGGTTTCCACACCCTGAAATGGCCGCATGAAAGCGACCGAGACACCCATCAAAGCGAAGCGCTCACATTTTGATGGACTCGGCGCCCCGTCAGGACGGCTCTCGGAGATGATGTAACCCGTACTTCTCGATCAATTCCTCCACGCGCCGGATGTCGTCCTCGGTCGCGGGCGGCTGATCCCACGGAACCAGCAGATCCTGATCCATCTCCGTCACGTGCAATGCCTCCTCCAGGCGGCCCGCGGAGAGCAGCGCGCGCGCATGGGTGGACCACGCTTTCCGTTTCAGAGAGTCGAGCGCCAACTCCGCTTCGGGAGGAACCGTGACCGCATCGACGTGGCGCGTTACGAGCTCCGTCAGCGCGAGCCCATGGTTCTGCTCGCGGTCGCCGATGAGGCGCCTGGCATGCCGCAACAACACGTGGAACAGCGGGACGGACAGCGCGGCCGGATGCCCGGCCAGCCAGTCGTCCCATCGCTCGGAAGGAAGCGCCAGCATTTCGCGGAACAGCGCATTCGCCTCCTCGCGCCCGCGGTTGAGAAACTCGATGTAGCGCCGGATCTCCGCGATCTGGTCAGCGTGCATGGAAAATACGATACCACCGCGCTCTCAGACCTCGTTCCGGAGGTGCTGCACCCCGTACTTCTCGATCAATTCCTCCGCGGAGCGGCGAGCCGCCGCCCGTCCAGCCGCCGGGCTCAATCCTCCCAATTCGCAGCGCTGTCCGGATCGAGATCGAACACCTCCTCGATCCGGATGGATGGGTCCTTCGCCGCCACGCGGATCGCCCACAACACGCGGACCATGTTCTTGCGGCGCGCTTCGGTGAGGCCGTTGCGCCAGCGCAGCATCTGCTTCGTGTCGGGTGCTTCGTCGCCGAGGCGTTGTTGTAATGAGGCCACGATCCGGCCCGAAGAAATGCCGCGCGCCTGCATGACACGGTGCAGGGGAGTAGCGAGACGGACGCCTGCCCTTTCGTTAGAATGCAACGCAGCATCGGCCGGCCGCGTCTTTATGAACCCTGCACGGTCCAGCTCTCCGCGACCGCCGGTGCCGGCTCTCAGTCGCCCTCGTTCGTGTTCGGGACGAACGGGGGTGCCTGAATCCTGAGCATCCTTCAGGGATTTCATCCGTCTCGCCAGCCCGGTGGAGGAGTGTAGCCGCATTCACAATTGCATGGCAATACATCTATGCACCATTACTTACGGAGCTCTTGCGTCCGGGTTCGAGCCGAGGCACCATTAGGCTCCGCATGCGAAGTCCGTCGGCGCGTACGCGCACGAGCCACAAACGAGCGGCGAGCAGGATGGCGAGATCCCGGCTGCGCGAATTGCGCGAGGAGCGCGGCTTGTCGCAGGGACAGCTGGCCGAGCTGGCGGGCATGCATCGCAACTCGATTTACAACATCGAGAAGGGAGTCTCCAAAGAAGTCTCCAGCGAACGAGCATCCGCCCTCGCCACCGCGCTTCACGTCCGGCCTCACGAGCTGGGCGTCGAGATTCGCACGGAGGGCATCCCGCGTTCAGTGGGATTCAGGCGGCTCTCGCCCGAGCAGCGCCAGCTGATCGACGAGCTGATGTCGCTCTCGCTGCAGGAGTACGAAGTCATCCGCCTCGCGCTGGAGAGCCTGCGCGCGAAGCGAAAGCGGAGACGCAAGTGAGCGGGTGTCCGCTCCCCGACGTGCTCGCGCAGATCGCCCTCGATGAGGACGAAGTGGACTCGCGTGATCGCGAGCACGCAGCGGGGTGCCACGACTGCGCGCGTCGGGTCGAGTTGCTTCGCCGGTGTATTGCGAGCGGGATCGATGATTTGTCGCTGGAGCTGCGCCAGATCGACGCGTTGCTGGCCGAGCTTTCGGCGGAGCGGCAGGCACATTGGTATCGGGTCGTACGCGACCCGCGGTTTCACCGGACGGGGTTCGTGCGGCGACTCCTCACGCTGGCGTACACGGCGCGCGGCACGGGACTCGCGGTCGCGTATTCAAACGCGGCAACGATCATTGTCGAGCGAATGATCGGGGATCGGCCAGACATTGCAGATCTACGTTTCGATGCCTGGCGGTATCACACCGCGTTGCTCCGAGAGATAGGACAGTATTACCTCTGTGGCAACGCATTTGCCAGCGCCACGGCTGCTGCGGCGGCAACGTCCGATCCCGAGTTGTCGAACGCGATCATCTTTTTGTCGCGTGCTCTCCTCGCGATCGAGCCGGATATTTGGCAACCGGAGGAAGGTCGAGAACTTCTCCTAAAAGCCGAACGGGTTTTCGAACGCCGCGATCCGGCGCGATTGCAGCAGGTGAGAACAGCGCATGGGATGCTCGCTCACCGGGAGGGCAGGTATGAGGAAGCTGCCGCGATCTTCGGCGAGGCCCTCGCAACCATCTCGGCGAATGACGATGCCGCCCGTGCAGATGCACTTGGGAATTACGTCGCCGCTGCTGTCCGCGGCGGGCGCGCTGACGATGACCTATACAGCGATCTCGATATCCTGACTTCAATGGACGAGAGACGCGCCAGCGCCGTGAACCTGCTTCGCGATCACTGGCTGCGAGGGCTTCTCTTGTTGACACGCGGCGAACCAGATGAGGCAGCTCCCCTCCTCAAGGAAGCAAGGCGCGGTTTCGGAGCGGCCGGACAGACCGATGCCGCGATTCGAGTCGGCATCGATGCTGTTCGCGCGTTGATGATCGCAAACCGGCATGAGGCCGCGATTGAATTGGCGCGCGATCTGGCATCCGATGCAATCGGATTGGAGCGCCGGGAACCGACACGCCGTCACACGCTCACGGCGCTTGCCCTGGCTTATCTCCGCGATGGCGCTGCGCGTGAGCTCCTGACGCCGGATCTCGTCGTCGCGGTCGCGCAATATGTCGACCGCGTCATGAACCAGCGGCCGGTGGAGTTCCTGCCGCCGATGCCGTTGCAAACCATGTAGAACGAGCGGCGCGATACGATTCGCGCGAGAGCTGACCGGCCGTGCGGTAACGGAGGTCAGCATGAAACGGTTCTTTGCCATAGTTGGATGTCTCGTCTTCGGCATCTCGGTGTTTGCTGCTACACCTCACCCGCAATCACGCAGCGCGACAAAGTCTCCATCCGCCATCACGGTCATGATTCGGCTGGTTGAATGGCGACTCGGGCTCGTTGTTCACGGTGACGAATTGCGCCCGCCATTTCCGCCGCCCGAGTCGAGACCCAGCACCTGCTGCAAATAGCGTCGAAGTCCGGGCGCCCGAACCGCCCGGCTCTTCCATCGCGCAATTTAAAACGGCTCGTTGGAGCGGAATCAGTACGTCCAGTACGAATTCGGGGCCCGCGCTTCTCAGCGACTCAAATGTCTACGTCGATCGTTTGCCCGTCCGCCACGTTCACCTGCCTCGTGTCCAGCACCGCGCCGTTGGCGCCGAGGAGTTGGAGCGTGTAGGTGCCGCCGGCGACGGACTCGATGTTGGTTGCGCCGGGGCTGGGAACGAGGCCGGTCGATTGCGGCTGCACGTTCCATTTCGGATACGGCACTCCGTTCGGGTCGAGAAGGCGGATGCGCATTCCCGGCTCGGAGTGTTTCGAGTGCACGATGATGCGCGCGGCCGGCGCGAGAGAAATGGTTTGCTTGCCGGGCGCGCGCAGCGAGACGTGCTGCGTGCCGTAGCCCATGGCTCCGATCGTGGCGGTGTAATTGCCGGGCGCGACTGAGACCGTGACATCCTCCGTCGATTCACCTCCGCCCATGCCGGGGAAGAACGAGCGCTGGTCCGGCATCTGGCGCCCCTGGCTGTCGAACACGACGAGGTTTCCGCTGAGTGCGCGTCCGTCGCGCCGGTCGACGATCTTGAGCGTCACGCCTTCTTCTTTGTGCAGGTGCAGCTCGACGTCGTCCGTCGTGCTGCCGTCCGTCACCGTGATGTCGCGCACGTCGGTGCCGTAACCCTGCTTCGATGCCGTGACCGTGTACGTTCCGGACGGCACGAGATCGAGATTGAACGTGCCGTTCGTGTCGGTGGCGGTCAGTCGATCGCCGAAGCGCATCGACAAGCCGCTTCCGCCGGTCGCGCGCAGCGTGATGTTCGCCTCGTTGATCGGATCGTTGCCCGTCGAGTCGATGACGCGCCCGCGCAGCGGCTGCGCGGTGTAGTCGATGTCGAACGTCCCGCCGCCGCGCACGGTGTAGGTCGTGTTGTACGACGCGAAGCGCTTCGAGTCAGCGACGATCACCGAGTAGTCGCCGTCGTCGAGGCCGGTCGCCGTGTAGTTGCCTTGGTCGTCGGCCGTCACCATCGCCTGCGTCTGTTGCGAGCTGCCGGGTTTCGGGAAGAACGTGACGACCGCGCCGTCGAGCACCTGTCCGTTGCGGCGGATGTGTCCCTTGACCGCGGTGTCGTTGCGGAACTCGATGTCGAGCTGGCGCGAGCCGCCGGCCGTCATCTCCACCGTTTGCGACGGCGATGTTTTGCGCGACCCGAATCCTCTTCCCATCATCGTGGCACGCACCGTCACCGTGCCGGCGGGAACGCCTTCGAGCTTGAACGCGCCGGTCGAGTCGACCGTCGCGACGGCGTTGCCGTCGGGGCCGCGCGCTTCGACCGTCGTCGACGGCAGCTCCGATTCCGGCAGTCCGCGCACGAAGCCGGTGATGATGCCGCCGCTCTTCATCACGATGCGCACCGGCGCGCCGGCCGCGACGTCGAAGTCGCGCACGACGCCGTCGGCATATCCGATCTTCGACGCGTTGAACTGATAGCGCGCGGGCGAGAGCGAGTCGAATTCGAATCGTCCGCTCGCGTCGGTCTTTCCGCGACGCGAAGCGCCGCCCGCGGTCATCGCCTCGACGTCCGCCTCCGGCACCGCCGCACCCGACTCCGTCACCACCATGCCGCTCACGCGATTGCCGGCGGAGAGCTGCACATCGAGACGCGTTTCGCGCCCTTTCAGCTCGACGGTCTTCCGCTCCGGAAGATACTTCGAGTGCGAGATCGACACGGTCTCTTCGCCCGGCTCGAGCGCTTCGATCTCGTACTCGCCGCTCGAGCTCGTGACCGTGCGCTTGTCGGTCATGCGGTTGATGTTCATCCCCGGTCCGCCCATGAATCCGATGTTGACGGATGCATCGGAGAGGGGCGTGCCGTCGGGCGCCGTCACCTTGCCGACGAGCTTCACGCCGGTGTCGAGCTCCACTTCCAAACCGCGGATCGGCTTTCCCTCCTCGGCGTTGAGATTGAGGCGCGAGGTCGAGTAGCCGGGCGCGGTGGCCACGAAGTTGATCGCGCCGACCGGCACGTTGTCGATCGAAAACGAGCCGTCGTCGCTGGTCATGCTGCGCATCATCGGCGGCGCCAGCATCATCATTCCGCCGCCGCTCCGTGACGTCGACACACCGACCTGGAACTGTGTGACCGGCTTGTGCGTCGATTTGTCGACGATGCGTCCGCTCACCGTCGTGCCGGCCGGCAGCTCGATGACGACGTCCTTCGCCGGCGCCGTCAGCGAGCGCTGATCGCTCACCATCTCTTCTTCCTTGCGCAGCATCACGCGCACGCTCCCGGGCGAGAGCCCGCGCAGCGTGAACGAGCCGTCGGGACCGCTCGACGCGTCGCTCGAGTCGCCCTCCCCCAACGAGAGGCTGAGCAGGTTCACCCCTGCGACGCCCACGCCGCCGCGCGTGATGCGGCCGGTGATCTCCACGCTCGGATCGAGCGAGACATCGACCGTGTTCGAGTTGCCCATCGCGATCGACTTGCTGCGGATGTTCTTCGTCGAGAACCCTTCGCGGCGGAACGTGAAATCGTGCGTTCCTTCGGCCACGCGAATCGTGTACGTGCCGTCGCTCGCCGTCTTCACCGCGTCATCGTCGTTGCCGAAATTGAAACCGCCGATGACCATGCGCTGCATCATTCCGCGCTGGCCGGTCGGCGTCGGCGCTGAAGTGACGGCGACGCCGGAAAGCGGAGCGCCGTCGCGGTCCGTCACTTTGCCGCTGACGGCGATGCCGCTCGGCATCGACAGCACGAGATTCGCGCGGCGCTCGCCGGGCGCGAGCTTGAGCGTGTCCGACGTCGCCGGCGGGAAGCCTTTCTTGGTCGCTTTCAGCTTGATGTCGGAATCGACGCGCACGCGCGCCGAGAAACGGCCGTCCGGTCCCGAGACCGCGGGAGCGCTGAACACGCTCACCATGCGAAGCGGCATGTCCATGCCTTCGCGGACGTCCTGCGTCGAGATCGATGCGGCGACGACCGGTTTTCTCTCGTCGTTCAACACGACGCCGCTCACGCGCGCGAGCGGCGAGATCGCGAACTCTTGGGACGTCGGCTGACCGGAGACGAGCGTCACGTCGACGGAGTTCAGCGAGTACGCCGGATGGGCGATGCTCGCCATGTACGTTCCGGGCGCGGCGTTGATCGTGTAGTTGCCTTTCGCGTCCGTGATCGCGCTCCACCCCGTGTCGTTCTGGCGGAAGCCGCCGCCGCGCGTGTTGAGGCGCGCGACCGCGCCGGCCACCGGCACTTTCGTTTTCGAGTCGATCACGCGTCCCGTCACCGTTGCCGCCTTCGACGCGCGGATCGTGAGCGGACCGGCGGCCTGCGCTCGCGTGCCGACGAGCGTCGCCGTTTGCGCGGTGACGGTCGTCCACTTCGCGGGCGCGCGCGACACGGTGAAAGTGCCGTCGTCGCCGCTGACGCCGAGGGGCCAGCCGTCGACGTAAATCGTCGCTTTGGCGACGGGAGTTTTTCCGTCTTCACGCACGACTTTGCCGGTGAGCGTGGCCGGTGCGTTCAGCGTGCGATCGAGCGTCCCGATGTTGCCGTTCATCCCCGTCGCAACGTCTTCGGCGACCGCGTAGTCGGGATGGAGGACGGCGATGACGCGCGCGCGCTTCGGATCGGGCGCTTCGTAGCGTCCCTGCGCGTCCGTTTTCACGAGATATTCGGCGCTGTTGTAGCCGATGACGACCGCGGCGTTCGCGACCGGCTTGCCGTTCGCCTTCACCGTCCCGGTTTTCAGCTCGACCTTCTGCAAGACGATCGCGCCGGTGTCTTCATCGCGCTCGATGCGCCGCTGCTGCGGCTCGTAGCCGCGCATGGACAGGCGGAGATCGACGACCGGCTCTTTCGGCGACTCCAGCGTGAAGTTGCCTCTCGAGTCGGTCTGCGTCGACGCAAGCGCGACCGGATCGGGATTCGCGGAGAGGAGCCGCGTGCGCCGCGCCTCGACGGACTCGACGCTGGTGAGCGTCACGCGCGCACCGGCGAGCGGCTGCCCCTCGGGCGTCATCAATGTCCCTGTAACGGCCGCATATAACGGCGACACAAACCCCAGAAGAACGAGCGCAAAGATCGACTGTCTCATGACAACCAGTATGACGCCGGAAGGACGGAAGAGTTCCAGCGCGAAGGATGTTGCCGCTCAACACAGCGATGAAAAGGCGCAAGCCGGTCGACGCGGATGTTTTGAAGCAGCGGCTCGACACTCTCGTCGCGACGTTCGACCTCTCGACCATCGAGCCCGATCCGCTGCAGCTCGTTCTCCGATACGACGACCCGCTCGACCAGGAAATCGCCGGCATCACCGCGGCAGCGTTCGCTTACGGCCGTGCCGACATCATCGTCGCCAATATCGGCGCCGTGCTCTCTAAGATGACGCCGTCGCCGTATCGATACTTGTCGTCTTTCAATGCGCGCGAAGCGACGCGCCGCTTCGCGCACTTCGCGCACCGCTTCCACAAGACTCCCGATCTCGTCGCGTTCTTCTCCGCGATCGCGCGCGCGATCCGCGAGCACGGCTCGTTAGGCGCACTCTTCGAAAAGTGCTACGACCCGAACGACAGCGACATCGCGCCGTCACTCGCGCGCTTCGTCGAGTCATTGCGCGTCGAAGGCATCGAATACCTCCTCACTTCCCCGAACGACGGCAGCGCCTGCAAGCGCATGAACCTTTTCCTGCGCTGGATGATCCGCCGCACCTCCCCCGACCTCGGCCTCTGGACGTTCGCCGACCCCGCGAAGCTCGTCATGCCTCTCGACACCCACGTCCACCGCATCGCGACCTTTCTCGGTTTGAACGACCGCAAATCCGCCGACTGGAAAACGGCGCGTGCGTTGACCGACGCTCTCGCGCGCTTCGACCCCGCGGATCCCGTGCGCTACGACTTCGCGCTTTGCAGGTTGGGGATTTTGGATCTCTGCAGCCGAAGGCGACGGAAGGAGAATTGCGATGTTTGTCTCTTGAGGGACGCCTGTCGCTTCCCCGTACTCCAAATTTCTGACCCCTAAAATCCAACCCGCCGTACCCGCGGCCTATCCATTCGGAAATCCGTCGTCGAGTTCAACGTTATGGATCAACGGGTTAGCGCGGTTTTCTCCGCGGCACCTCCATTGAATGCGGCCTTCCCGCCACACTATGCGCCGATCGGTCTTCGCGAACGCACTGATTGCCCTCCTCACGGTCGGCGTGGTCCTCGGTGCGTTCGTGTCGTTCCAGCGCAAGCGCTCTTCGTTCGAGCGGATCGACTTCACGTTCATTCGCCAGAACGGCGTGATCGTGGTGAAGACGGTCGATCCGGGCACCGGCGCGGCGCAGGCGGGGCTGCGGCCGGGCGACGCGATTCTCGTGATCGCCGGCACGCCGACGGCGGAAGTCGAGGGTGTGCAGAAGACGCTGCGGCGTATCGGCGAGTCGGTGCCGATGCTCGTTCAGCGCGGCGAGCAGATGGTCACGGTCGCCTACCGTCCGCCCGAACTGAAGATCGACACGCCGTATCTGATCCTCAGCTTCATCGGATTCCTCTACCTCGCGATCGGACTCTTCACGCTGTTCCGCGGCGGGACGAATCACAGTCGCCTCTTCTACTTCGTCACGCTGCTCTCGTTCATCGTCTACGTCTACACGCCCGCGGGCGACATCGACTGGAGCTACAAGCTCCTGCAGATGATCGAAGAGCTGGCGATGATTTTCCTGCCGCCGCTCGCGCTCAACTTCTTCCTGCTCTTCCCGCGTCCGCTCTTGCGCGAGAAGAAATGGATAGCGTGGCTGTACGTGCCGCCGGTGCTGATCGCGTTGTGGGCGATCGATCTGTTGATCTTCGACAACGCCGTCGCGATTGCGACGCCGCGGACGACGCTGCTCATTCTTCAGAAAATCGAGCTCGCCAATTTCGGCCTCTACTTCACGCTGGCCGTCGTCGCGCTCGCGTTCACGTATCGCCGCGCCGCCGAGGTCGGGAAGAAGCAGATCAAGTGGATCTACCTCGGGCTCGCGCTCGGCTTCCTTCCGTTCCTGCTCATCTACATCATCCCGGTCATCTTCAACGCAACCGTTCGGCCGATTCTCACGACGCTCTCGATTCTGCCGCTCGCGCTGATCCCGCTCGCCTTCGCCGTCTCCATCCTCAAGTACAAACTGTGGGACGTCGAGGTCGTGATCAAAGAAGTGCTGGCGTACTCCGTCACCTTCATCTTCGGCATGATCGCGTTCTCCACCGTCAACGTGATTCTCTCGCGCGTGATCGAGGAGCGCTCGTCGATGGAGCGCAACTTCCTGGCGTTCACGTCGGGCCTGCTCATCGCCGGCGTGCTGATTCCGGTCAAGGGGAAGATCGAGTCGGTGATCGAGATGATTCTCGATCGCGATACGTACCGCCATCGCCGCACGATGTCCGACTTCGCGCAGGAATTGGCAACGTTCCACGACGTGCACGAGCTGATCGCGATGATGCGCGAGCGCCTGCAGCGCACGCTGCACATCGAGCGGATGAACCTCTACATGCGCGAAGGTCCGCTGCTCCTGATCTACGATCCGGAGCCCGGTGTGCCGCGACGCGCAAGCGCCGAAGACTTCGGCACGATTCCGAAAGACGGGCCGATCGTGCTCACCGCGCCGCGGCTTCCCGATCAAAGCGAATTGCCGTGGCAACTTCTGTCGGCCGGCTATCGCTACGTCTTTCCGCTGCGCAATCGCGGCGAGCTGCAGGGCCACCTGCTCCTCGGCACGCGCCGCAATGACGAGCCGCTCTCGCGCGACGATCTCCATCTCGTCGGCACGCTCACCGCGCCGATCGCGCTGGCCATCGAGAACTCGCGCCTCTACGGAAAACTGCGGCGCCAGCTCGAAGAGATCCGCTCGCTCAAGGAGTACAACGAGAACATCATCGAGTCATCGCTCTCCGCGATCGCGGTCGTCTCCGGCGACGGCACGGTGCTGACCGCGAATCACGCGTTCTGGGAGCTCGTCGGCGCGGATCAATCGTACGAGTCGATCCACGATCTCTTCCCGCCGTACGACGAGCTGCGCGACACGTACGGCCGCACGCATTCGACGCGCTTCATCAACCATCACGGCGTGGAGAAAGAAGTCACCGTCACGGTGAGCCCGCTCTCCGCCGGCGACGTCGCCGACGGCGCGCGCGTGCTCGTCATCGGCGACATCACCGATCGCGTGCGCCTCGAGCGCGAGCTCGAAGACAAGGAACGTCTCGCCTCCCTCGGCCTCCTCGCCGCCGGCGTCGCGCACGAGGTCAACACGCCGCTCACCGGCATCTCGTCGTACGCGCAGCTGCTGCTCGCCGACACTTCGGAAGACGATCCGAAATACCGGCTGCTGAAGAAAATGGAACAGCAGTCGTTCCGCGCGTCGCATCTCGTCAACAATCTGCTCGACCTGATTGCGAACCGTCCGCGCTCGCGCGAACTGGTGAGCGTCGACGATCTCGTCGTCGCGACGATTGCGCTGCACGAAGACTTGTTGAAAGCGAAGCGGATCAACGTGCACATCGCGCCGAGTCCGAGGATTCAGGTGCGCGGGAACGTTCACGACTTGCAGCAGGTTGTTACGAATATCTTGCTCAATGCGCGCGATGCGGTCGCGGAAGGCGGAAACATCTGGATCTCCGTTGAAGAGGACGAGCGCGTAGTGATTCGCATTCGCGATGACGGCAAAGGCATTCCGGCGGAGATGCTCGGACGCATCTTCGAGCCCCTCGTCACGACGAAGCGCGGCCAGGGCGGAACGGGACTCGGACTCGCCATCAGCCGCCGCATCATCACCGCCAGCGACGGCGACATCACCGTCCAGAGCACGCCCGGCCAGGGAGCCGAATTTTCGATCGTGCTGCCCCGCGCGCGGACGGTCGCATGAATCAGATGCGCGTTCTGATCGTCGACGACGAAGAAGTGCTGCGCGACGTGCTCGACGCGGTGCTGCGCCGCGAGGGATTCGACATCGTCACCGCATCGACCGGCGAAGAAGCGCTGAACGTTCTCGACACCGAAGACGTCGACCTCATGATCCTCGACGTCATGCTGCCCGGCATCAGCGGCATCGACACGCTGCGCTCCGTGCGCATCTCCAATCCGGCGCTGCCGGTCATCGTCATCACCGCGTTCTCGTCGATCGACGGCGCGATCGAGGCGATGAAGCAGGGCGCGTTTCACTACATCCCGAAGCCCTTCAAGAACGAAGAAGTCGTGCTCACCGTCAACAAGGCGCTCGAGCAGCGGAGACTCTCGAGCGAGAACGAGCGGCTCAAAGCGGAGCTGTCGGACAAGTTCTCGTACTCCAACATCATCGGCAAGAGCGAGACGATGCGGAAGGTGTTCGATCTCATCCGCCTCGCCGCTCCATCGCGCTCGAACATTCTCGTTCAAGGCGAGTCGGGCACGGGGAAGGAGCTGGTCGCGAAGGCGATTCATCACGCCAGCCCGCGCGCGCGCAACGCGTTCGTGACCGTGAACTCCGGATCGCTGCCGCCGGAACTGCTCGAGTCCTCGCTCTTCGGTCACATGAAGGGCTCGTTCACCGGCGCCATCGCGACGAAGCGCGGCCTCTTCGAAGTCGCCGACTCCGGCTCGATCTTCCTCGACGAGATCGGCAACATCAATCTGGAGACGCAGGCGAAGCTCCTGCGCGTGATCCAGGAAAAAGAGTTCATGCGACTCGGATCCGTCGACACGATCAAAGTCGACGTCCGCATCATCGCGGCGACGAACGCCGACTTGCACAAGCTGATGGCCGACTCGCGATTCCGCGAGGATCTCTACTACCGCCTCAACGTCATCACGATTCAGCTCCCGCCGCTGCGACGGCGACGCGAAGACATCCCGCTTCTCGTGCAGCACTTCCTGCAGAAGTATTCGGAAGAGAACAAGCGCAAGGTGCGCGAAGTCACGCCCGACGCGATGCGCATCCTCATGGATCACTATTGGCCCGGCAACGTGCGCGAGCTGGAGAACACGATCGAGCGGGCGGTGGTGTTGTGCACCGGCGATCGCATCACGCCCGAGCTCCTGCCCGATTACCTCCGCTATCCCATGCGCACGGACCAGCCGGCGATGGTCGTGCCGGCGGAAGGCATCTCGCTCAAAGACGCGGTCTCGAACTACGAGCGCACGATGATCCTGCAGTCTCTCGAGCTCGCGAACGGCGTGCAGAAACGCGCCGCCGAGCTGTTGCAGGTGAAACCCTCGACGCTGAATGAGATGATGAAGCGGCTCGGCATTCACGCCAAGTCGAATGCAGCGATCGAGGATGAAGTCGCGGTTAACGAATGACGCCCTGACCGTCGCCACCTTCGGGGCTGCGATCCTCACGGCTGCCGTTTTTCTCACGCGCTTCACACTCCCCGGATTTCTTCTCACGCGCCTGCTCGATCCGCTCGTCGGCGCGCTGCTCGTGATCGCGGCGTCATACGCGGTCGGCGCTCTGGCGCTTCGCGCCATCCCCAGAATGTGGCGACCGCTGCCCTCAGCGGTCGCGCGGCGCAAAGCGCCGCTGACCGGCGAAGCCGGCGGTGCCGCTGAGGGCAGCGGCACCCACAAGGGCAGCGGCACCCACAAGGGCAGCGGCACCCACAAGGGCAGCGGCACCCACAATGCTGAAGGATCTCCCGATCCGTGCGACGCGCTCCTCCTCGGCATCCCTCTCTTCGGCCTTGTCCTCTCCGTGGTGTCGATCGCCGGCTTCGCCACGCCGGTCGTCATCGGTACGATCACGATTCTCCTCGCGATCTACGGCGCGATCACCGGCTGGCGTCACGTGCTCGCGCTTCGCATCACGACGAACATCGCGATTCTCATTCCTCCGATCGTGCTCGCGTTTCTCGGCGCAATCACTCCGGTCAACACGCCCGACGAGCTGACGTACAAGCTCGCTGTTCCGCATCTGTACTTGCAGTTCGGGCGGATGCTCGAGCTGCCGCTCAACTCCGATTCGTACTTCCCGTCCGCGGTCTACATGGCGGACCTCGGCGCGCTCGTAGTCTCGAGCGGCATCGCCGCGAAGCTCGTCCATTTCGTGATCTATCTGCTCGCGTTGCGCGTCATCTACCGCACCGCGCGCGATCTCGAAGAGCGCGGCGCGATGTGGATCACCGCCGCATTCGCATGGACGCCCGCGCTCGCGATCACCGCCGGGTGGGCGTGGGCGGAGTGGGCGATGATCGGTCTCGTCCTTCTCTCATTTCTCCATTTCGAGCGCGGAAATCTCGACGTCGCGGCGCTCGCTCTCGGTTGCGCTCTGTCGACCAAATACACCGCGCTTCCGTGGGCGGTCGTTTTCGTCGCGATCGCGATCTGGCGGACGGTGGGGGACAGGCGATCTCGCCTGTCCGGACAGCCAGGATTGCCTCTCCTCCACGCGGCGCTGATCACATTCGCCACCGGCTCGTTCTTCTACATCCGCAACTGGATCTGGACCGGCTCGCCGATCGCGCCGTTCCTTCTGCCGAACAGTCCCGCCATCGCCGAGTACCGCTCCTCCCTCGGCGGCTGGGCCGAGCTCGCGCGCGGCTACGACATCTTCCACCCCGCGATCGTCGACGACGCGCTCGGCATTCTCCTCCCCGCGCTCATCCTTCTGTCGCCGCTCGCGCTGCTCTCGCGCAATCGCCGTGTCGTCGATCTCTTTCTCCTCGGCCTCGTCCAATTCATCGGGCTCGTCACGCTCGCGCCGACCTCGCGTCTCATGATCCTCGCGCTCGTTCCGCTCGCGCTCCTCGGCGGCATCGTCACCGTCCGCGCGTGGGAGGCGGGCAATCGCGCGGTTCGCGTCGCGCTCGCGTCGCTCGCCGGCATCGCCATCGCCGCGCAGTTCGTGCTGCTCGCGTTCATCTTCGTCGCGCGCTGGAGCGTGATGCCGTATCTCGCCGGACTCGAATCGGAGAGTGCGTACCTGGCGCGCACGCGCGATTTCGTTCCCGCGTATGCCTGGATCGCCGATCACACGAAGCCCGAGGCGAAGCTGCTGCTCCTCGGTGAAAACCGCACGTACCACCTCGATCGCCGCGCGCTCGCCGCCGGAAATCTCGATGGCCCGCGCGTCGCGGCGTACCTTGCGCGATTCCGCACACCCGCCGAATTCGCGCGAGAACTGCAAGAGCAGCACATCACGCACATCGTCATTCACAAGCCGTGGTATCGCGTCGGCGCGCCTGTGTATCAGTCAATGGTTGAGAAGGAATACCTGCTGTTCGTCGCGCCGCAGTCGCACGCGCTGCTGCACGACTTCATGCGCGGCGGCGCGCGCCGCGTCTACGAAGACACGTCATACGCAATCTTCGAGCTCAACCGATAGAATCCGCGCTCATGACACGACGCGTTCTGTTCTGCGCTGTCCTCCTGCTCGCCGCGTTCATCGCCGCCGCACAACCGTCGCCCGAAGAATTTCTCGGATACCCGATCGGCGAGCGCTTCACTTCGTACGATCGCATCCTCGAGTACTTCAACGCGCTGGCGAAGAGCTCGAGTCTCATCACGCTCCAGCAGATCGGCGAGACGTACGAGCATCGCCCGCTCGTCCTCGCGACGATCACGTCGGCGAAAAATCGCGCTGCGCTCGACGACATCCGTCGCAATGCCGCGCTGCTCGCGAACGGCGAAGGCGACGTGGCGGCGATCGCGAAGTCGACACCCGCAATCGTCTGGCTCGCGTTCGGCGTGCATGGCAACGAGTCGTCGTCGGCCGAGGCGGCGATGCTGACGGCGTATCAATTGGTGAAAGAGCCGAAGGTGCTGGACGATCTCGTCGTTCTCATCGATCCGCTGCAGAACCCGGACGGGCGCGAGCGCTATGTCAGCTGGTTCAAGCGCACCGTCGGCGCGAAGCCGAATCCGAACCCGGACGCGTTCGAGCACCAGGAGCCGTGGCCGGGCGGGCGCTTCAACCATTACCTCATCGACATGAATCGCGATTGGGCGTGGCTGTCGCAGCGCGAGACGCAGGCGCGCGTGGCCGCGTACACGCAGTGGTATCCGCAGGTGTTCGTCGACTTTCACGAGATGGGATATCAGTCGACGTACTTTTTTCCGCCGGACGCAAAGCCGATCAACGCGCATCTGCCGAAGGACGTCGAAGAGTGGCTCGATGTATTCGGACGCGCGAACGCCGCCGAGTTCTCGAAGCGCAACTGGCCGTTCTTCGTCGCCGAAAGCTTCGACCTCTTCTACCCCGGCTACGGCGACTCCTGGCCGTCGCTGCACGGCGCGGTCGGCATGACCTACGAAGTCGCGGGACACAGCCACGGCGGAGTCGCCGTCGAGCGCGACGACAAAACGATCCTTCGTCTTTCCGATCGCGTGCAGCGCCACTTCACCACCGCGATGACGACCGTGCGCACGGCCGCGCAGAATCGCGAGCAGCTGTTGAAGTACACGCATCAGGCTGCGCGCGCGCAGATCGACAGCGGAGAAAACGTGTTCCTCATCGTCCCCGGCTCGCCGAACTTCAACACGCTGGTCGACCTGCTGCAGAAGCAGAACGTCCGCGTCGAGATGCTCTCCGCGCCGTCGACGCTCAAGGCGACGCGCGTCGATCGCGCGAACGCGGAGTCGCACGCGTTCCCGGCCGGCACCGTCGTCGTCTCCACGCGCCAGCCGTTGGGCGGACTCGCGAACACGCTGCTCGAAAAAGCGCCCGCGTTCAGCAAGGGCTACGTCGAAGCGCAGCGCGAGAAGGCGGAAGCCGACGAGCCGGATGATTTCTATGACCTCACGACGTGGTCGCTGCCGCTGGCGATGAACGTCGAGGCGTGGGAGGCCGCGACGCCGGTCACCGGCACGGCCGCGTATCAGAAATCCGCGCCGCCGGCGTTCCGCAACGGCGCCTACGGCTATCTCATCGACGGCATGGATCCGAATCTCTATCGCTTCGCCGGACGCCTCCTCGACAACGACATCAACTTCAGCGTCAGCGACAGCGAGGTCGCGGTCGGCGACCGCTCGTTCGCGCGCGGCACGATGATCATCCTCAAGGGCAACAACAAAGACACGCTCGATGCAACGCTGGCGAAGCTCGTGTCAGACAGCGCTGTCGCCGTCGTTCCGCTCGAGTCGGGATGGTCGGGCGGCACCGCCTTCGGCTCCGAAAAAATTCATCATGTGAAAAAGCCGAAGATCGGACTCGTCGGCGGACCGGGAACGAACGCCACGTCGTACGGCATGCTCTGGCACACGCTCGACATCGACACGCCGATCCCGCACAACACGCTCGCGCTGGAGTCGCTGCGCGGCATCGATCTCCACGACTTCGACGTGCTCGTCTTCCCCGACGGCAGCTACGCCGACCGCCTCGGCAAGCGCGGCGTCGAGAAAATCAAAGCCTGGGTCAGCGACGGCGGAACGATCGTCGCCGTCAAAGGCGCAAACGCGTTCCTGCGCGAGAAAGACGTCGAAGTCTCGAAGCTGAAGCCGTGGGAGCCGCCGAAGAAAAAAGACGACGACAAGGACAAAGTCGAAGAGCGCTACAACGACTATCGCGTTCCCGGCTCCGCGTTCCGCACGACGATGAATGATCGCTCGTTCCTGACCTTCGGCGTGCCGCGCTCGCCGGCCGTGTTGATCGAAGGCACCGACGCGTTCCTCCCGGTCTCGCACAAAGTCGACAACATCATCACCATCGACGCGAAAGACCCGCTCATCTCCGGCGTCGCCTGGCCCGAGTCGATCGATCGTTTGAAAGGATCGGTCTACGTCGTCAGCGAGCCGTTCGGACGAGGCCAAGTCATCACGTTCGCCGACGACCCGATCTTCCGTCTTTTCTGGAGAGGAACGCTGCCGGTGTTTTTGAATGCGGTGTTGTACTCACCAAGTTTCCCGCGGTAGATCCACGGTGTGGGACAGGCTTTCCAGCCTGTCCCCCCTGATCGCAGGCTGGAAAGCCTGCGCCACACCATCAAAGCAGGCACGCGTGGTGCAATTTCGAACGCTCGCGGATGGGTGGGACGGGAGGCGAGCTTCCCCTCAAGATTCGTCGAGGCAGGAACCAGACCCTCCCAAACACCTGGTAAGTGTAAGGGGTCAATCAACACGCCCCGACGCATCGAGCGAAGCGATCAGTCCAACCCGTCCGATAATGCCGCCGATCCCCGGCGGCATTATCTTTTTGCGATGAATTCGCTCCATGAAGTTTATGCCGCGCGTAGACGCGGCATCTATGGTGCGGCCGCGACAAACATGCCTGTGGCGCGCACCGTGCGGTATCACCGGAGATCCCGCGTCTGCGCGCGGGATAAACTGGAAACTTTGGCGATGAATATTCGTCAGCCGGCCGTGGCCAGCACGTTTTACGAGGGAACACCCGAGCGGCTGCGCGCGCAGGTCGACGCGTGCTTCGCGGAAAATCCGAAGGCCGACGCGAAGACGCGATTCATCGGCGCGGTCGTTCCGCACGCGGGTCTCATGTACAGCGGCCACGTCGCCGCTGCGCTGTATGCGATCGCGGACTTGCCGAAGCGGCTCATCATCCTCTGTCCGAATCACACCGGCGCCGGGCACTTTGCCGCGATCAATCGCGAAGGCGCGTGGCGCACGCCGCTGGGAGACGTCGCGATCGACTCGCAACTCGCGGACGCGTTGATGTCGCGCACGACTCTGCTGCACGAAGACACCCGAGCGCATGCACGCGAGCATTCGCTCGAAGTGCAGCTCCCGTTTCTCCAGCGCGTGTTAGGCGACTTCACGTTCGTGCCGATCTGCCTCGGCGCGCATCGATATGACTACGCGGAAGAAATCGGACGCGCGATCGCGGACGTCGTCCGCGAACAAGACATCGCGATCCTCGCGAGCTCCGATCTCAATCACTACGAAGACCAGAAGTCGACGCTGCGCAAAGACCAGCTGGCGATCGATCAGGTGCTCGCGCGCAATCCGCGCGAGCTGTGGCGCGTCGTCGACGAATTCGACGTCTCGATGTGCGGCTTTATCCCGACGACGGCGATGCTCATTGCGGCGAACGAGCTCGGCGCCGGCGAAGCGAAGCTGATCAAGCACGCGACCAGCGGCGACATCAACGGCGACTATTCGCATGTGGTGGGATACGCTGCGATCGTCATCTCATGAGAGTCGTTTTCGCCAGCGCCGAAGTCTCGCCGATCGCCAAGACGGGCGGCCTCGGCGACGTGTGCGGCTCGCTGCCGAAGGCGCTGCAGAAGCTCGGACACGACGTCGTGGTCTTCATGCCGTTTTATCGGCAGGCGCGGCAGTGGTTCGAGAAGAGCGGCGCGCCGCTGCATCCGCTGATGCCGACGCAGGTGATCGCATGGGCGAATTGGATCGCCGAGGCGACGTATTTGCGGGCGTCGCTGCCGGGGACCGACATTCCGATCGTGTTCGTCGCGAACGATTTTTTCTTCGAGCGCGATCAGATCTACTCCGACGCGCCGGACGGCTGGCACGACTACCTGCTGCGCTACACGTTCTTTTGCCGCGCGGTAATTCGCGCGTGCGAGCTCCTCGACATTCGCCCGGACGTGCTTCATTGCCACGACTGGCACACCGCGCTGCTTCCGCTCTATCTCGATTCGGGATTGCGCAGCGTTCCGCAGTTTCAGCGAGCGAAGTCCGTTTTCACGATTCACAACCTCAACTACCAGGGCATCGCGGGACCGGGCGCGTTCGCGCTGACGGGATTGCATCAGCGCTACTGGGCGCCGGACGCGCTCGAGCATTACGGCACGCTCAACCCGATGAAGGGCGCGATCCTCTTGGCGAATCAGGTGACGACGGTCTCGCCGAATTACGGGCGCGAGATCATGACGCCGCAGCTCGGCGCGGGACTCGACGGCGTGCTGCGATCGATCAACTACAAGTTCCTCGGAATCCTCAACGGCATCGACGCCGACGAGTGGAATCCGCTCACCGATCCGCATCTGCCGGTGAATTACGACGAGACGATGCTGCGCGAGAAAACGCGCGTGAAGCGCGCGCTGCTCAAAGAAGCAGACCTGAAGTTCTCGCAGAAAACTCCGGTGATCGGCGCGGTGTCGCGCCTGGTCGGACAAAAAGGCTTTCAACTTCTGCTTCCTGTCTTCGACCGCCTCATCGCCGCCGGCGCGCAGCTCCTGATCCTCGGCAGCGGCGAGCCTGATCTCGAGAATGCGCTGGCCTACCTCGGCGAGCGTTTCCGCGATCGCGCGAAGGTCTGGCTCGGCTTCGACAACGCGCTCGCGCATCGCATTTACGGCGGCGCCGACATGCTGCTGATGCCGTCGATTTACGAGCCGTGCGGCCTCAATCAGATGTACGCGCTGCGCTACGGCACGATCCCGATCGTGCGACTCACGGGCGGCCTCGCTGACACGGTGATTCCGTACGACGGCACGAACCTCGACGTCGCGAACGGATTCGGCTTCGTTGCCGCCGATCCACGCGAGCTGCAACTCGCGTCATGGCTGGCGATGCTCAACTTCAAAGACGGCGCGACGTGGAAGACGCTGCAGACGCACGGAATGGAACAAGACTTCTCGTGGGAGCGTTCGGCGCGTCAATACGATGAAGTCTATCGACGATAAACGCGCCGCCTACGCCGAAACCTACGATGCGATCACCGCCGTGTGGCGCGACGAAGGTGGCGACACGCTCGATGAGATCGCGCTCATGGCGACGGTCAACTCACTCCTCGCGCAGCGCTTCCCGTATTACTTCTGGACCGGCTTCTATCGCGTATGCGACGGCCGCCTCATCGTCGGACCTTACATCGGAACGCTTGGATGTCTGCAGATCGAATTCGGACACGGCGTCTGCGGCACGGCGGCTGCGAAGCGCGAGACGATCATCGTTCCCGACGTGAACCAGTTCCCCGGCCACATCGCCTGCGATCCGAATTCGAAGTCCGAGATCGTCGTGCCGGTGTTCGACGCGAAGCGCGAGCTGATCGCCGTGCTCGACGTCGACTCGAGCGAATTCGATTCGTTCGATGAAGAGGATCGCGCGGGACTGCAGAAGATCGTCGCGCTATTCGCCGCGTCATCCTGAGGCGCGAAGACACCGAAGGATCTCGAAATGCGAAAAGTTTGCGTCGGGCGAGATCCTTCGCCGTCTGCGCGGCTCAGAGGCTGTGAAAAATTTCCAGAGCTTTGTGGCGACCGCTGCCCTCAGCGGTCGCGGCGGCGCTACGCGCCGCTGGCGCCGCCGTGAGGCGGCGCTGTGACCGCTGAGGGCAGCGGTCACCACATTCTCAGAGGGTGTGAAGAATTCGCGCGTGCTGTGGAAAAGTGACAATGACCGTACCATCGGT
>QHVT01000041.1 GCA_003223645.1 Acidobacteriota bacterium
TGACCAGCTCCTTCAGCGTCAACAGTCCGCTGGCGCCGTGAAACACGGACTTGAGTGATCCAAGACGCAACAGCTCCGACAGACGGTCGGCGTCGATTCGATCGCTCTTGTTGTCCGTCGTGCCGCGACCTCGGGTGTTGCACACCACGACGCGCTCGGCGTACGGCTTCAGAACGTCGTGCAGCCACTGCGCTTGCGTCCCCTCTTCGAAGGCGATGTGCACCCGAGATCCCAGGCCGCGTTAGGTGCACGGGCTGGGAATGCAGAAGGCAGAACGCAGAAGGCAGAAGTAAGAAGCACGCCCGAAAACGGCCACCACGCGAGGGGGCGGGTTTCTCAATTCTGCCTTCTGCGTTCTGCCTTCTGCGTTCCGAGGCCGTGCGCGACGATCACGCCGCCAGCCCATACGCACGCACAGCCGGCGCACGCGCACGTCCCCTAGAACGTAAAGTGATCCATAAACCTCGTCGATATGTCCCCGCGGATGAACTTCTCGTTGTTGAGGATCGCGCGGTGCAACGGGATCGAGGTTTTCACGCCTTCGATGACGAATTGCTCGAGGGCGCGGCGGGCGCGGGCGAGGGTTTCCATGCGGTCTTTGCCGCGGATGACGAGCTTCGCCAGCAGCGAGTCGTAGTGCGGAGGGACGACGTAGTCGCGGTAGACGTGGGTGTCGACGCGCACGCCGGGGCCGCCGGGGAGGTGGAGCTCGCGGATTTTTCCGGGGTTGGGCGCGAACGTCACCGGGTCCTCGGCGTTGATGCGGAACTCCATCGCGTGTCCGCGCAGGCGGAACTCTCCGTGCGGCACGGACAGCGGCTCGCCGGCGGCGACGCGGATCTGTTCTTTCACGAGATCGATGCCTGTCACTTCTTCGGTGACCGGGTGCTCGACCTGGATGCGCGTGTTCATCTCCATGAAATAGAAGTCGCCGTCCTGGTAGAGGAACTCGATCGTGCCGGCGTTGACGTAATTCACGGCCTGGCAGAGCTTGACCGCCGCCTCGCTCATCCGCTTGCGCGTGGCGTCGTCGAGCGCGGGTGAGGGCGACTCTTCGATCAGTTTCTGATGCCGGCGCTGGATCGAGCATTCGCGCTCGCCAAGGGCCACGACGCGGCCGTGCGTGTCGCCGAACACCTGGATCTCGATGTGGCGCGGACGCTCGAGATATTTCTCGAGATAGACGGAGGCATCGCCGAATGCACGCTCCGCTTCGTTGCGCGCGGTCTCGTACTGGCTCTGCAGCTCGGATTCTTTCCAGCAGATGCGCATGCCGCGTCCGCCGCCGCCCGCCGCGGCCTTGAGAATCACGGGAAATCCGATCTGATGCGCGATCGCCGCCGCGTCTTCGACCGTCTTCACCGAGCCTTCGCTGCCGGGGATGATCGGGACACCGGCGTTCTTCGCCGTCTCTCGTGCCCGCGCTTTATCTCCCATCAACCGAATGGCCTCGGGCGGCGGGCCGATGAACGTCAGCTGGCACTCGCCGACGATCTCCGCGAAGTGCGGGTTCTCGGAGAGGAATCCGTAGCCGGGATGAATCGCATCGGCGCCGGTGATCTCCGCGGCGGCGATGATGCTGGAGATGTTGAGGTAGCTCTGTTTCGACGCCGCGGGGCCGATGCAGACGTCGTCGTCGGCGTAGCGGACGTGGAGCGAGTCGCGGTCGGCCTCCGAATGCACGGCCACCGTCTTGAGTCCCATCTCCTTGCAAGCGGCGATGACGCGGAGCGCGATCTCACCGCGATTGGCGATCAGTACTTTCGAGAACATCAGGAGTTTTCTCGGATGGCGAACAGCGGCTCACCGAACTCCACGGGCTGCGCGTTCGAGGGGTAGATCTCGGCGACGACTCCGTCGACGTCGGACTCGATCTCGTTCATCAGCTTCATCGCCTCGATGATGCAGAGCACCTGCCCCTTCTTGATGCGCGAGCCGACTTCGACGAACGGACCGGAGTCGGGACTGGCCGAGCGATAGAACGTGCCGACGATCGGCGAAGTGAGGACGTGCGTTCCGGCAGGAACGGCTTGCGGCGACGGCGCGGGTGCCGCGGCGGCGGGTGCGGGCGGCGGGAGCGCAGCCATCGGAATCGAGTGCGACTCGCCCGGCTTCACTTCGCCGGTGTACGTGAACACTTTCGAATGCGATTGCTTGCCTTCGATGCGGACTTTCGTTCCGCCCTGTTCGACCTCGACGCCGGCGATTCCGCTTTCGGCGACCTTGTCGATGAGCTCCAGAATCTCTTTGAAATTCAACTGGCTACCTCTCAAATCAACTCGTCCCGAAGCAAATACTTCGCCTTCGACAACTCGAATCGTGCGCGGCCGTAGTTGCCGTCGGGACGCAGCACGAGCAGGATGTAGTAGTCGGGCGTGACCTCGGAGAGGAACGTAATGTACTTCTCGGTCACCAGCGCGAACTGCAGCACCTCGCCGGTGTTGAGCTCCGTGTTGGCGTGGCGGATGGACTTGATGAAACCGCCGAACTCCGCGCCGAGGACGTCGAGCGGAACGTTCTGATCGTTGATGGTCTCGACGGCGATGCCGTCGAGTCCGATCAGACTCACCGCCATCGCGCCGTCCACGCGCTGCTGCAGTCCGGCGAGAACATTTTTAAACACCGCGCACCTCTTTGCGCGAGACTTTCGACAGCCAGCCTTCGAGCCGCGCCACTTTCGCCGGAGTGGTATGCGCCTCCGGCGCGTCTTCGGGGGACGGAGGCGCGCCGGAGGCGCGCACCACTCCAAGCGCATCGAGCTTCGCACGCACTTCCTCGTTGTCCGGATCGCGCATGAGGATCGTCTCGTAGATCTGCCGCGCGTCGTCGGTCAGTCCCTGGCGCGCGTACAGGTCGGCCATCGTGATCGTGCTGGTGACGTCTTCCGCCGGCGGCTCGGGCATCGTGACCGGCGCGGGAACTTCCGCCGCGGGCGGCGCTTCTTCGATGTGCATGCCGACCGGCGCTTCGACCGTCATTGCCGCGGCGGTGTAGTCGGAGAGCGGCTCTTCGAACGGACTCTCTTCGTGCGCGACGTGCATCGGCTCGATGTCGCGCGTTGACGACTCCGCGAACGGAGGCATCGTGCGATCGAAGGGAGACTCTTCTTCTTCGATCGGCGGCGCGGGAGGAGGAGCGGCGACGCGATCGTCGATGTCGAGCTCGGAGACGATCGGCTGCACTTCGTCGCCGGCTTCGAGAATCTTTCCAGGGTTCACCGCGTGATGTTCAGGCTCGGGCGGAGGCGGAGGCTCGGCCGCGGCGGGCGGATTCAACTCTGCATCGAGCGTCGCGACGATTCCTTCGACCTCGCCGTCGCCCGGCATGAGCGCGTGGACGAGCTTGTACTTCTTGATCGCCTCGATTTTGTCGCCGAGGCCCAAGTGCGTGTCGGCCAGAAGCCGCGCCGCGACGACGTTGCCGGGATCGAGCTGCAGCGCGCGCGTGAGCGCTTCGATCGCGTCCGCGTCTTTCTTCTGCTCGCGCAGCGCGCGGCCGAGGCTCACCCATGCGGAGAGATAGGTCGGGTGCGAGACGAGGCCGGTGCGTAACACCTGCTCCGCTTCCAGGGTCTGTCCGTTCTTGCGCAGCTCTTCGGCCAGCGGAAAAAAGAGACGGCTCTTCGGGTCCGTCTTGAGACGGAACCGGAGCTCTTCAATCTTCGCGTTCGCCGGTGGTGCCATCGCGGGACCCGAATTCTAACCGTATCAGACGCGAACCGCCCCGCATGTGCGGGGCGGCTCGGAAAACGTGTGCTGAAAAGAGCGTCAGGGAGTTGCGTTGCCTTGCAGACAGACGTTGATGCTCGGGTTGCTGGGATCATTCGTCGCGAACGTGACGGAACCGGCGCTCGATCCTGGAGTCGCAGGCGCCGTGAACGTGACGTTCCACGAGCTCGAAGAGCCCGGCGGAATCGAGACCTGCGTGTTCGGAGCAATCGTGAACGGTCCCGTAGGCGTACCCGCGGTAACGGTCAGATTCTGCGCGCCCGGTGCGGCGCTGTTCCGGATCGTGATCGAGGTGCTGCCGGTCGTGCTCACGGTCGCAGTAGCGGTCGCGCATCCCGTCGCCGGAGCAGTGACGGACGCAGCCGCCGGCGCCTGCGTGCACACCGGGCTCGCCGGCGCAACCGTGACCGTGATGGTGTCGCTGCAGCCGGTCGTCACGTTTCGGAACGTCAGCGGCACATCGACCGGTCCGGGTTGTGTTCCCGGAGGTCCGCCCAGACCGCCGACCGTGCACGCCACCGACGGGAACGTGAAGCCGGTGAGCGGTACGGCGATGCTGAAGTTCTGATTGCCGGACGCCGACGTGATGGTCGACGGGCTCGGAATGATCGTGAATGGGGATCCCGCGCCTTTGCCGAGGTCGAAGCGAATCGTCGCCGATCCCAGCGGTCCGGTTCCCGGATTCGCCACGATCGCCGTGAGCGACGTGCCGGCCGTCACCGGATTCGGCAACGCGCTGGTGATCTGCGGCGTGACGGAGATGAACGTGAAGATATTCGACGACGTCGCGCTGTCGCCGTTCTCGATATTCGTCACCGAGATTGCTCCCTGCCCGCCCGCGCAGGCGCTGGGAAGCGCCGGCGTCCGGATGAGCACCTGCGTTCCGGAGACGCGGATCACCTGCGCCTCGATCGGCGTAGGAGTGCCGACGAGCATGAGCACCTGAACCGGGGCGTCGAAGCCGACGCCGTCGATCGTGACGTCCGTGCCGCCGACCGCCGGCCCGACGAGCGGACTGACGGCAGTGATCTGCATCTTCGCCACGTAGCGGAACTGCTCGGGCGAATCACCACGCGTGTTGGAGTTGATGTTCACGACGCGAACTGCGACCGGGCCGGTCGCCGTACCCGATCCATTCGGATTCGTGGAACGCGCGTCCGGCGCGATCACGAGGATCTGGCCGAAATCGGCGCTGACGACCTGCGCCTCCGCCGATCCGAAAAATACCTGCACGCCCGGCGGCTGGAAGCCTTCGCCGAAGATCGTGACGCGCGTGCCTCCGTTGATCGGTCCCGACGTCGGCGAGATCGAATGGATGACCGGAGTCAGCGCGGTGTTGCGGAAGGTGAACGCATCGTTCGCCACGACGCGGCCCTCGGTCGTGCTGCCGACCTGCGTGACGACGATGATGTCGGCCACGAGCTGCTGTCCCGCGCCGAGGTTCACGGCCGGCGTGATCACGTCGATGCCCGTGTCGGTGACGTTCGTGACGAAGCCCTGGACCGGAGCTCCGGTGCCGAGGTCAAAGAGGACGCGGACCGGGCCGAAGAAGTTCGTGCCGCTGATGTGAATGATCTCGCCGCCCTGCGGCCTGCCGACGTTGGGATCCACGCTGGTGATCGTCGGCGCCGTGCTGACCGGGCAGCGCGGGTCCGGCGGAATACACGGAGCAACGGTCTTGAACGTCACGTCGACGCTGCGCGTCACGTTGTTGACGGTGGCCGTCACGTGCGCGACTCCGGCGTTCGGCGACGTGAGGTTCACGGTCGCGACGCCGTTGGTCGTGGTGCGAATGAGCGAGGTGACGGCGGGAGTGACGTCGATGAACGTACCGAACGACGTGACGAATTCGACGGCCGTGCCGTTCGCCACGGGCGTTCCGTTCAGCGCCACGGTCGCGGTGATGGTGACGGTGGAATCGATGATCGGATTCGCATTCGAAGTCGAGAGCGTGAGCGTCACGTTGCTCGGAGGCTGCGATCCGCCGCCGTTGTTTCCGCCGCCCGCGGGCGGTGCAGTCGGGGTCTCCCCTTTGCACGCTGCGAACAACAACAGAATGCCCAGCAGCGCGATCCAGGATTTCCGATTTCTGATCTTGAACATGTTAAGAACCCCCGTCACGTCTCACACACCCACGCGCTCGTTGCCGAGAGCCATTAGTTACATCCGCCGCACGAATAGCAGAAGTCGAGCGGGAAGCGCGTCGCGTCGTATACGCGGTCGCCGCTCAGCGTCTCGCCGAAAATCTCCACGATTACATCCATCTTCACGACCGGACGCTGCGTGTCCGGATCGCGTCCGCCGTTCTGCGGCAGGAGCGACGCGAACGGCGCCTGCAGCGTCGCATCGCCTTCGAGCACCACGAAGCCGCTCAGCGACGTCGCCGCCGAGCCGACGGAGAGCAGCTGGTCGGTCGAGCGCACGAACGTCTGCGGCACGGTGCGTCCGCCGTCGGTTCGCTGGTAGGACACGCGATAGCGCGTCACGCGCACCTGCAGGAAAGTGCCGGTCGCCTGCGTGTTCTTCGGAAACACCTGGAGGTTGATCGTCCCGATCGTCCCGGTGCAGCCCGTGCCGCCGGCGAGATCGATCTGCGAGACGCTCTGCGAATTCGTCACGACCAGGTCGACCGGAGCGGAGCTGTTGGTCAGCTCGCCGCTGCAGCCGAACATCGCAGCGGCCAGCGCCGCCGCGGCGACGATCACTTTCGTTTGTTTGAGCATAGTCATGAAAACGCCCTCCCTCACTTCACCCTCTCACGATGCGCGGCGTGATGAAGATGAGCAACTCGTCGTGAGATGTATTGATGTCGTGGGTCCGGAACAGCGCGCCGAGGATCGGAATGTTGTGGACGAACGGCATCCGCGACTCCGATTTATTGTCCTTGGTCTGGAAGATGCCGGCGATGACGGCCGTGCCGCCGTCGCGCACCATGAGCCTGGTTTTGGCCGTGCGCGTCGTGAGCGGCGTGCCCGCGGCGCCCGCGATCGACAAGCCGGTCGCCGGCTCGTTCTTCTGCACCTGGATGTCCATGATCACGGTGCCGGCCTCGGTGATCTGCGGCGTCACCTGCAGTTGCAGCGTCGCGTCGATGTACTGCACGGTGGTCGTGAAGTTGACGCGCGTCTGAATCGGGATCTGCACGCCGCTCGTGATCTGCGCGGCGGTGTTGTCCTGCGTCGTCACGCGCGGAGCGGAGACGACTTTCACGTAGCCCTGCGCCTCGGCCGCGCTGAGCGCGAAGTCCAGCGAGAACGCGCCGAGAACGTCGAAGAAGTGGAACGAGAGCACGTTCTTGCCGGCCGAGAAGTCGAACGGACCGCCGGTGAATCCGACGCGGTTCGGGAACACGAGACCGGTGCCCGAGCCGAGCGCCGGATCGAGATCGCCGTTGAAGCCCCAGTTGAAGCCCCACTGCTGCACGAACGTGCGCGTGCTCTCCACGATGCGCGCCTCGATCATGACCTGGCGCGTCGGGATGTCGATCGTCGTGAGGAGGTTCTGCATCGTCTGCAGATAGGCCGGGATCTCGCTGATGATCAGCTGGTTCGTGCGGCCGTCGACGATGATGCGCGCGCGCGGCGACGCCAGATCGCGCAGCAGCGCCTGCACTTCCGTGGCGCGCGCGTACGAGAGCTTGAAACTGAGCGTCGTCAGCGGAACGTTGAGCCGCTCTTCGTCGGCGAGGCGGCGCTGCGCCGCGGTCTCGGCCGCGATGCGGTCGATCGTGCCGATGCGCAGCACGTTGCCTTCGAGGATGAACGTCAGTCCGTTCTGGCGGAGGATGATGTCGAGCGCCTGGTCCCACGGAACGTCCTGGAAGTCGACGGTCACGGAGCCGCCGACGCCGGGATCGATCGCCATGTTGAGACCGGTCAGCTCGGCGAACGTGCGCAGCACGTCTTTGAGGTCGGCGTCTTTCAGGTTCAGCGAGATCGGCTCGCCGGTGAACACGTGCGGTCCGCCGCTCAGCGTGCGCGTGCCGGACAGCGTCACCGCCGCGCGCTGAACCGCCGGCTCATTGAATATGTCTTCGCTGGTGGTGGTGGTCGTCTGCGTCGGAGTCGTCGCCGGCGGCGCCTGATCGACCGGCGCGCTGATCACTTTGCGCGCGCCCTTCGACGCGGGCGGCGGAACTTTCCACTCCGCTTTTTCCGCGATCACCGGAATGGATGCCGGGATGTCGTCGTGGCGCGTCACCGCAGCTTGCCGCGGCGTCGCCGCAGGCTGTGCCTGCGGCTGGGGTGCAACCGGTTCCGGTTTTTCGACGACCGCGATGGTCGTTGCTGCTGGCGTAGGCGCGGGCTCGAACTTCGCGATCGGCGTTGCGCCGAATGACACGCGCAGCTCGTCGCCGTCATTGTTGATCGTGTATTCAGCTTTGTGCGCGAGGTCGATGACGACGCGTGCGACGGTCGGCTGATACTGCGCGATGCGCACGCGCTTCACGACTTCGTCGTCGACCATCACCGCGCCCTTCTTCGCGGCATTCTTCACGCCGTCGAGATCGATGACGAGGCGCGACGGCTGTTCGAGGCGGAATGCTTTGTATTTCAGCGAGCCGTCGGCGGAGATGCGCACGTCGACCGAGCCGTCGGACGCATTCGCTGCGATCTGTTGCACCAACCGCGCGCGCGGAAGTGCACCGGTCTGATTGTGGCGACCGCTGCCCTCAGCGGTCGCGGTGCCGCTGGGGGCAGCCACAGGCTCGATCGTTTCGGCGCGCGGTTCCGGAGTCTCCGCGACGGTTGCCGGCGCAGGCTCGGGAGTCGCGACCACCGCGGGCAGCGGATCGGCTGGCGCCGGCGCGGACTCGATGGCAATCGCGGACGCGGGAATCGTGATGATGACCGCGTTGTCGACCGCCGCCGTCTCCGGATGCACCGATTCGGTGAAGCGCATCGTGATGCGCGTGAGGTGACTGCCCATCTCCACGACGTCGTCCGCCGCAAGCGAAGCGACGGCGGGAGGAAGCGTGGACGGGACCAGGACGGCGGTGCCTTTCGAAGTGCCGGTGAGGTCGACGACGAACACGCCGGGCGAAGGACTGTAGGACGTGTAAGCCGGTGCGCCGCTGGTGCGCAGAACGACGCGCGATCCGTCGACTTCGACGGAATTGAGCGACAGCGTGCTCGGCATCGGCGCGGCGTCGGCGGGCTTCTGCGCTTTCTTCGATCCGAACAACCGCGCTTCCGCGGCGCTCACCGTGAACAGAAGCACGCCAGCCATCACCAGGATCCGCTTGGCTCTTCTCAAACTTCTCACCTTCACCATCTCGCCCTCCACTCCAGCCCTGCCTCCGCGCCGCCCCTATCTCTTCCCTGAAGGCGACAGATCCTTGACCACCTCGCGGAAGCGCTCGATGCGAGTCGGATCGTTGACTTCCTGCCGGAACACGACGGACGTGCCCGTAACGCGAATGACTTCGCCGTCGAAAACTTTGTCTCCCACCTTGATCAGATAGCCTTTGTTGTCCGGACCGTTGATCATCGCCACGAGTCCCTGGCGCGTCTTGAAGATGCCCTGCAGCCGGATCTCGTCGATCATGAATCCCGGCACGCCCGGCGGACGCTGTCCGCCTTCGAGCTTCGGCGCGGGCCCGATCAGCGAGCGGAACGGATCGCGGCGTCCCTGCGGGTCGTAGCGGTACGAGTCCGTGGTCGTCGGCTCTTCGAGGATCTCCTCGATCGTCTTCTGCACTTCGGACGTGCCGCTCGTGGTCGGATCGCTCGACGTCGTGCCGGAGGTCGTGCCTGCCGGCGGCGCGGGCGTCTGCGCGAACACAGTCGCCACCGCGACGATGACGATGAGCAGCGAGTACGCGAAATTCGAGCGCTTCATCCTCATCCTCTCCCTATGGCCCGCCCGGCTTCGGCGCAGCAGCCGGCGCCTTCGGCTCGATGTAGACAAACGTCTTCGCCGTGAAGTCCGACGAGATCGTCTTGGTTTCCTGGTTCGGCAGCGCGCGGATGCCGATGTTTTCCACGTTCATGATTCGCGAGAAATTGCCGAGGCGATTGAAGAGGATCGCCAGGTCGTGATAGCGGCCGTCGACGGAGACCGAGATCGGCCACTCCGTGTACGGATCGGGCGAATTCAGATTCAGCGCGGGGAACGACAAACGGCGCAGCGTGAACTCGCCCTGATCGACCAGCGACTTGATCTTCTTGATGATCTCTTCGGTGTTGCGCTGCGACGGCAGAATGCGGCGCAGTTTCTCGAGCTCGAGCTCCAGGCGTTTCACTTCCTCGCGGAACTGCGGGAGCTTGCGCTCCGCGGCGCGGCCCTGCTGGATCTTTTCTTCGAGCTCGCCGATCTTCGTATCGGCGGCAGCGATCTCCCCTTTGATGTCCTTCACCTTCATGTACTCGACGGCCACCACCGCGCCGATGGCGAGGAGCAGGCCGACCAGCATCGCCATCCATTTCGGTTTGTCGTCCAGTGTCAGCGCCATCGACTTCTCCTACTGCCCCGCCGGTGCAGCCCCCGGTGCCGCGGTCGTCGTTCCCGGGGCAGCCGGCGGGGGCGCGGCCGTCTTCGGCGCGTATGTGAACGCGAAGTTCATGTCGAACGAATAGACGAGCGGAACCTGGGAGATCTGCGTCATCGTCCCGAGGGACGGCTCTTCGAAGTACGGATCCTTCTTGATGTTCTCGACGAAGAGCGCGATCGCATTCGGATTGAGACCGCGGCCGTTGAGCGCGATGCGTCCGCCGATGATGTCCATCGAGTCGATCCACACCAGATCGGGGAGGTCGCGGCTGATCTGGTCCATGATCCGGACCGGACCCTTTTGATTCTGCTTGAGCTGGTTGATCAGATCGATGCGCTGCTGCAGGCTGTCCTTGCGGCGCTGATAGTCCTGCACTTCATTGATGATGGCCTCGAGCTTCTGCGCTTCCAGCGCTTTCTGCTCGACGACCGCCTGCTTCTCCGCCAGCGCGCGGTTGTAATAGACGTAGTAGCCGCCCGCGGCGAGCGCACCGAGGACGACGAAGGCGAGGACGATGATGTTGTTGACGTTCGACGCCCCGCCGGGCGTCGAGACGGCGGCCGCGGCCGCAACAGGAGCAACACCGGTCCCGCGAACCGCCCGCCCTTCCCGCACCAGGTTGATCTTGATCAAGCGTCCCCCAACTTCCTCATGGCCAGGCCGACGGCGATGGCCATGCTCGGCGCGATCTCTGCCAGTTCCTCGGGGTTGAATTGGCTCTCGTCGACGGTGATTCTGCGGAACGGATCCATGATCGAGACCGGAATGCCGAACTTGTCGCGCAGAATCGCGTCGAGGTTGAGCACACCGGCGCCGCCGCCGGCGAGAACGATCTCGTCGACGCGCTCGGCGCCGGACGTCGCGGTGAAAAAGTCGAGCGTCTTGCGAAGCTCGCCCGCGAAATCCTCGGAGACGGAGTTCAGGATCGGAATGACCTGCTGGATCGTGTAGTCGGCGACCGGCTTGCCGCGCTTCAGCTCTTCGGCCTGCTCGAACGAGAGACTCAGCTCGCGCTGAATCGCATCCGTGTACTGGTTGCCGCCGAACGTGATGTCGCGCCAGAACATCGACGTGCCGCCGGAGAGAACGTTCACGTTCGTCACCGACGCGCCGACGTTGACGAGCGCGAGCACCTTGCCGGACTCGAGGTCGTAGTTGACTTCGTAGCAGTTCTGGATCGCGAACGCGTCGACGTCGACGAGCACCGGAACTTTTCCGGTCTGGCTGATCACCGACGTGTAGTCGTTGATCTTTTCCTTCTTCACCGCGACGAGAATGACGTCGATGTTGTCGCCGCTTCCGGGGGTGTTCAGCGGGACGTAGTCGAGGTTGACGTCATTGATGTCGAAGGGGATGTACTGCTCTGCTTCCCACTGGATCGACTCCGACAACTCCTCGGGCGACATGCCGGGAAGCGTGATCTTTTTGATGATGACGGAGTGGCCGGACAGGGAGGTCGCGTAATTGGAATTCTTGACAGCGCGCTCCATGTTGAGCCGCTGGATCGTCTCCACCACCATGGAGGAATCCATGATGGACCCGTCGACGATGGCCTCGGGAGACAGCCGCTCGGTTCCCAGCTTCACGAGCGAATACTGTCCGCCCTTCTTCTCCTTCAGCTCGACGAGTTTTACCGCTGAGGAGCCGATATCAAGGCCGACGACATTTTTGCTCTTTGAGAAGAACACCGCTCACCCCATCCATCTCACACTCACACTGACTTCTCACAAGCTCCGGGATGTCTAAAGGTGAAGCGAAATTACAACGTTTAATTTAACGTGTCAACTCTACAAGATTTAGATAAGTGGCACGGCCACGCGCGTTTAGCGGCGGATTCGACCCTGCCGCGGGTTGCGCGGGACCCGGCCGGCCGTTAGAATCCACCGCCTTTCGGTTTTCACTTGAGGGAGTCAACAATGGCAAAGATGTGCGAAGTCTGCGGCAAGGCGCCGGTTTTTGGTAACCGCGTCAGCCATGCCCACAACGTTTCCAGCCGGCGCTGGATGCCGAACCTGCAGAGCGTCCGCGTGATGGTCGGCTCGGCCGTCAAGCGCATGCAGGTCTGCACCCGCTGCATCCGCTCGGGCGCGGTCAAAAAAGCGGCGCGGTAATCCTCGGTTGCGCGGTTACGCGGTCCCTCGGTTGCGCGGCACCGCGTGACTGCGCGACCGAGCAACCGCGCAACCGTCTCACTTCAGCTCCTTCAACAACTCCTCCACCGCCGCGTCGAGCTGCGTGTCTTTGCCCGCGGCCGTTTCGCCGAGGGGACGGGCGACGAAGCGGTCGACCGGACGCGGATGCATTTCCATGTCCTGGCCGCGCGTGTCGCGGATGCGCACGCTCGGCAAGCGCAGCGACGTGCCGTCGACGAGCGTGTAGTCGCTCGTGTAGATGATCCATCCCGCCGTCGGCTCGCCGACGACTTTGCCGAGCTTGAGCGTGCGGTAGCCCTCGGTGAAGTCTTCACCGTCGGACAGCGTGTGGCGATTGATCACCAGCACGGTCGGCTTCTCGAGCGCGCGCTGCCCCAGCACGGTCCGCGCGCCGGAGGGCGTGTCGAAGTTTCGTGGCGTCATCGTGAAGTAACTGCGGCGCGCGAAGACGTCCATCGCGTAGACGTTCACGAATCCGCCGTGGTTGTTGCGGAGATCGATCACCACGCCCTGGTGCGCGCGGTTCTCGGCGTCGAGATCGAGATAGAGCTTCTGCAGCGCGTCGAACGACATGCTGTACATGTGCACGTAGCCGAGCTTCCCGTTGCTGATGCGATGCACGTAGTCGCGGCTGGAGTTCACCCACGCCAGGTACGTGAGGCGCCGTTCCGACGGTCCGTCGATCGGCTGCACGATCACGTCGCGCTTTGTTGTTTTCGATAGATCCGTGCCCGCGGCGGATGACGCGACGCTGACGACCGTCCGCTTGCCGTTCTTGTACTCGAGCAGCGCGTCGATGTTCGTCGACGCGGTGACCGGTTTGCCGTCGATCGCGACGATGTACTCCCCCGTTTGAATTTTCCCGACGTGCGCGGGCGACAGCGGAATGACGTCGCGCACTTTCAGCGCGCCGTGCGATTCGTACTCGTCGCGATCGTAGCGAACGCCGAGGCGGCCGGTGGTTTGAGTGGTGGCGCTGCCGGGCGGATTCGCACCGGTGTGCGACGCATTCAGCTCGCCGATCATCAGCACCAGCAGCCGGCGGAACTCGTCGCCATTCAGTGCCGCGCCGACGTAAGGCGCGAGCCGGTCGCGCCACGCCTTCCAGTCGACGCCGTTCATGTTCGGGTCGAAGAAGTTGTCGCGCAGGTACGTGTACATCTGCGCGAACGCCTCCTCTTTCTCACGCGCGAAGTCGACGTCCATCTCCGCGCTGACGCCGACGTTGCGCGCCTTCGCCGGATCGATCGTCGCCGCCGCAACCTTGTTGTTGTCGAGGTACCAGACCTCTTTGTTGTCCGGCGTGAACGTGAGCGCGCGCTTGCTCCCGCTCGAGGAGCTGAGCTGCTTCGGCGAGCCCGGATCGTCCGACAGCTCGTCGATCGAGTAGACGTAAACCTGCTGGTCGTCGCCGACCGCGCCCGCGTACGCGATCCACTTCCCGTCGGGGCTGACCACGACTTCGCCGACGTCGTGCCCGACCGGAATCAGCCGCACGCGATCGCGAATGCCGGCGAACTCGATCTCCACCGCCGCTGTTTTCTTCTCCGCCGGTTTCACTTCCGCCGCCGCCTTCTCCTCGGACGGCTTCGACTGGAACAACTCCCGGAACTGCTCCTCGCGGAACCTCGGCGTCGCCGGCACGAGATCGACGCGCGCGATGCGCGCCGTCTCCGTCCGCTGGCCCGTCACCAGCAGCAGGAACTTGCCGTCGCGGCTCCAGACCAGCGAGTCGCTGTTCGTGTTCGCGATGAACGAGACCGCACGCGGCGTGCCGCCCGCGACCGGAACCACGAACGCATTCGAGAACAGCGTCGCGGCGTCGTAGTCGAGAAACGCGATCCACTTCGAGTCCGGCGAGAAGTCGTACGTGAGCGTGCTGACGTACGGCGCGGGATCGAAGTGCCCGCTCGCGAGGGTCTTCACCTGGTTTGTCGCGAGGTCGAGCACATCGAGCTCGCGATGATTGCGCTCGAACGCGAGCAGCTTCCCGTCCGGCGAAAAGCGCGGAACGAGATCCGAGCTGTCGCCTGTCGTGAGCTGCGTCTCCTTCTCCGTCGCAAAGTCGTAGCGATAGAGGTGCGGCATGCCGTCGCGGTCGGAGACGTACACGATCGACTTGCTGTCCGGCGACCAGATGAGATGAAACTCCAGGCCGGGCGTATTCGTGACGCGCGTCGCGCTGCCGGTGTCTTTCGTCGGCGCCGCGAACACTTCTCCGCGCGCGACGAACGCGAACTTCTTCCCGTCCGGCGAGAGCTCGAATTCGCTGAAGCGATCGTTGATATTGCGATGCTCGATCGCCGGCGCGGCCGCAACGCCGCGCAGCGTGATCGGAATCGCGCTCGCCTTCCCGCTCGCCGGATCGAGCCGCCAGATCCCGAAGTTGCGCTCGAACACGATCGCCGACCCGTCGTACGCGATCGACGGCCAGAGCACGCGCCCGTCACGGAACGCCGTCACCTGCTTCGCATCCGCGGCCGCGACCGACATCGTCCAGATGTTCTCGTTCCCGTCGCGGTCCGACATATAGAAGAGCCGCGCCCCGTCCGGCGTCCACATCGGCCAGACCTGCTTCGCGCCGTCGCCCGCGAGCTGGCGGTATTGGTTCGGTTGCTCGGTTGCGCGGTCGCTCGGTTGCGCAGGATTCGACCCGGCGGTACTCGCCGAGGAACCGCGAGACCGCGCAACCGCGGAACCGAGGAACATCAGCCACAACTGTGTTTCATCCATGTGACTGCGCCCGTGCCGCCACCACTGCGCGGACACACTGCCGTAGCCGACCAGCGCGAGCGACCTGCCGTCCGGCGACGGCGCGGCGTGATAGTGATTGTGCATCCGCTCGTCGGTGACCATCATCGGCGTCCCGCCGCTGGCCGCGACGCGATAGATGTCGTTCGCGAGCGTGTCCGCCGAGCGGCCGGTGGACGAGAAGTAAATCCACTTCCCGTCGCGCGACCACGCATCGAGCCCATCCCGCCCATCGTCATACGTCAGCCGGCGCGTCTGGCTCGTGGTGAGATCCGCGACATAGATGTCGCCATTGCCGGTGCGCGTCGAAATGAACGCGAGCGACTTTCCATCCGGCGAAAAGAGCGGACGCGAGTCATACGCCGGATGCGCGACGAGCAAATGCGCCTCCCCGCCCCCCGCCGGCGCCGTCCAGATGTCGCCGCCGGAAACGAAGGCGACGGTCTTACCGTCGGGCGACAGCGAGGGCTCGAAGAGCGCGGGCTCGGCGAGCGCAGCGAAGGTGATCGAAAGGGCGAGCGCGGTGAAGATCGAACGCATGGCCGCGCATTATCGGCGAAGGCGAGCGGCCGGGCGCCACCGCTCGCCACTTCATGCCGCTTGTTCCGGTTTCGTGACGCCCCGCAAGAAGGAGAGCGGGCGTCCCGCCCGCCCCGGGAGGCGGGCAGGATGCCCGCTCTCCTCGGCAAACGGGGAGAAGGATGAGGGGGGCTGTCCTTACTATTCCCGGCAGCCCCGGCTGCAGGCGTCGCAGCACCGGAGGTCGGGGCTCGGCACCTTGCTCCACTTCTTCCGGAGCGGGACGAAGTCTTCGAGGAACACTTCCCCGCCGCCGACATAGAGCTCGATCTTCATGATGTCGCTGCTGAATCGCTCCGGCGATTCGCTGTAGGTGGAAACCACGGTGCAGGTGGTGTGGCGTCCCTTCTGGAGCTGGTTAGGACGGTAACCGGTCATTACCACGCCTGTCTCGTTGACCGGATTGGCGCCCACGAAGACGTGGGAGCCCTTCGAGCCGTCGTAAAAGTACTCGACCTCGAGGGCCAGATGGTCGGGCATGTCGTGGCGGATGCGATAGCCGATGATGCGCGTCTCGTCCTCGCGCGGAATGATGCGGGAGGCCGCCGCGGGCTCCGCGTAAACCTGGAGAAGATTGAGGAGCGGAACGTATTCCTTCCTCGTGTAGTCCTTGGAGCCATCCACGACGTGCAGCTGCGTGTCGAGCGAAAAGGCGAGGGTGAAAAGGCCGCCATCCGGAAGGACGCGCACGCGTTGCGTCCAGGTCGAACCTCCTTCCAGATCGCGGCGCACTCCGTCGAGAGCGGCGTAAAGTGCCGCAATCTGCTTCGACGAAAGATTCATCGGAACCTTGTCGACGTAAAGCCGGCCGTCCTTGCGCAGTTCGACGCTTGTCGTAGTGTCGCCTGTCCGGATCTGATAGAAGACGTCGACCTCGGCGAGAAAACGGCGCTCCTCCTCCACGCACCGCGGCGTCCCACACCGGCCGGCCCACGTCCAGATGAACACCAGCCGTGAGTCCGCGGCCGGCTCGGATGCGCCGAGTGTGGTGGCGAAGAGCAGGACCGCCGCGCCGAGAATGCGCACGGCACGAGGATAGCTCACTATGCCCATGACCGGCGCATCGGATCGGGCGCCGCGTGCCGCCCCTCGCTGTCATTGCGGCTTGTGCTTAGTGTCGTCGGCGTAATAACCACTGGCGACGATCGTATTCGAGAAAGAGTTCGTCGGCTGCGGAGACCAGCTCGTCCTCGGAAACTTGCGGATACTCGATGAAGCGAGACGTCCGAATCAGCTCGCCGAGGACCTCGCGCTTGGCTGCGTCGGGCAACGCCTCAAACTCGTCGATGATGTGTTTGCCCTGCGATGTCACTTCTCTATTCTATCGCGACGATGCTGACCTAGCGCTGGCGTAACTCGGGGTCGGGCTCTCTCTGGGATCACCATAAGCTGCGCGGCCAAGGCCCACGTGCCGAAGCCGAAGCGGCGTGACGCCTGCACGTTCGCTCCGCTGAAAGCGGAACGAGAGGGTCGGCATGCCGCCTTCATTCTTGTGTATTGACAAGCCGACTCGCCGGCCAGCGCCAGGCCGTGTCGGCTTCTGGCTCGGGTTATGCGGGCACATTGCGCTGCGTGCTACGATTCGTCGATCGATAGGTCCACGTAGGTGACAGAATGCCAAAAACACGCGTTTCGCCAAAATATCAAGTAGTCATTCCGAAAGAAATTCGAGAGGGGCTTTCCTTGCGACCGGGGCAAGACATGCAGGTCATACGCAAGGGCAACGTGATCATGTTGGTGCCGGATCGGCCGATCTCGGCGTTCCGCGGAATCTTGCGTGGTATACCCATCACCGGCTTCCGTGAAAAGAAGGATCGTCTGTGATTGTTGTCGATTCATCCGGATGGCTCGAGTTTCTGACGGATGGCGTACTCGCTGATGTGTACGCCGCTCATCTTCGGCAGCCAAAGCAAGTATTAACACCGACGATCGTAGTCTACGAGGTTTACAAGCACGCGAAGCGACTGCTTTCGGAAGAAGACGCAGTGGACGCGGTGGCAGCAATGCAGAAGACACAACTCATTCCGCTCTCCAATGAATTAGCTTTGACCGCCGCCGACCTGAGCCTCGCCCATAAATTGCCAATGGCAGACGCGATCGTTCTCGCGACGGCTCAAGCGCACAATGCTGAAGTTGTGACGAGCGATTCTGACTTTGAGAATGTGCCAGGTGTGACCTACATTCCGAAGAAATCAACCGCCCAATAGGGTCGCTGGAAGCCGCGCTGATTGATGGTTACGGTTACTTGGCGCGCGTTGTCTCTTTCAGCTACATCGCTGCTTCGCGGGTCTGAGCGCCAGAGCCACCCGCTTCTTGCGTCAGTCATTTCACTGACTTTTTCACATCCCGGCTCTGAGCGTCAGAGCCGCGCGCTGCGTTCGTCAGCAATTTCGCTCGCTTCTTCACATACCGGCTCTGAGCGCCAGAGCCGCGAGCTTCATTCGTCAGCGGTTTTGCTGACATGGTCAGCGTTCGGCTCTGAGCGCCAGAGCCGCGCGCTTCGTTTGTCAGCGATCTTGCTGACGTTGTCAGTGTTCGGCTCTGGGCGTCAGAGCCGCGAGCTTCGTTCGTCATTGATCTTGCTGACATTGTCAGTGTTCGGCTCTGAGCGTCAGAGCCGCGAGCTTCGTTTGTCAGCGATCTTGCTGACGTTGTCAGCGCTCGGCTCTGAGCGTCAGAGCCGCGAGCTTCGTTTGTCAGTGAGTTTGCTGACGTTGTCGGCGCTCGGCTCTGAATGTCAGCGCCGCGCGGCTCGGCTGCGGACTCGCGCAATTCGGCGGCCGAGGGCGGCCGCCGCTCCAGAGGTTCGTCGTGGGCGGTTCACGCCGTCGCGTGGCGGATGTTGTATTTGCGATCGACGCGCACGACGCCTTCGAGCGTCGACAGGGACCGCGTGACGCGCTCGAGGTGTTTGAGGTCGGCGATCTCGAGGACGAGCTCCACTGTCGCTTTGCCGTCGCCGCTGCGCGTTTCCATCTGGCGGATGTTGGTCTTGAGGTTGGCGATGGTCTGCACGACGCGCGCGAGGATGCCCTGGCGGTCGTCCATCACGATCTCGAGCTCGACTTGGAACTGCGCCTGCCGCTGGTCGGCCCATTCGACGGCGATCTCGCGGTCGGGGTTGAACATCAGGTTCTTGACGTTCGGACAGTTCGCGCTGTGCACGGCGACGCCTTTGCCGCGCGTCACGTAGCCGACGATCGGCTCGCCCGGCAGGGCGTTGCAACACTTCGCGAGATAGGTGAGGAGATCGTCGTAGCCTTTGACCTTGATCGTCGCGGATGACGAGAAGGGGAAAATTCTTCGGACGGCCTGCTGGATGACTCCGGCCGGCTGTTCGGGTGCGGGGCCTTTTTCTTTCTGCTCGTCGGTGACGAAGCGCTCGACGACGGAGCGCGCGGTGATCTTGCCGTAGCCGACGTCGGCGTAGAGGTCGTCGAGGCGCGGCAGTCCGTGCTCGCTGAGCACGCCGTCCAGCGCGTTCTCGGCGACGAGCTTGCGCCACTGCACTTTGTAGCGCTTGGCCTCGCGCTCCATCAGCTTGCGCCCCAGCTCGATCGCGCGATGCTTCTGCTCCGCGTTCAGCCAGTGACGGATCTTGTGCTTCGCGCGCGAGGTCGCGACCATGTTGATCCACTCGCGGCTCGGCGTCTGCGTGGGACTCGTCACGATCTCGACGATGTCGCCGTTCTTGAGATGCGTGCGCAGCGGCACGAGCTTTCCGTTCACGCGCGCGCCGACGCAGTGGCTGCCGACGTCGGTGTGGATGCGGAACGCGAAGTCGAGCGGCGTCGCGCCGCGCGGAAACGCGAACACGTCGCCCTTCGGCGTAAACGTGTAGACCTCGTCGGGATAGAGGTCGATCTTCAGCGAGTTGAGAAAGACGCGCGGGTCCTTGATGTCGTGCTGCCACTCGACGAGCTGGCGCAGCCAGAGAAAGTTCTTGTCATCGGGATGCGCGCCGACGCGCCCTTCTTTGTATTTCCAGTGAGCCGCGATGCCTTGCTCCGCGATCAGGTCCATGTCGCGCGTGCGGATCTGCACTTCGAACGGCTGCCCTTTCTCCGCGACCACGGTCGTGTGCAGCGACTGATAGAAGTTCGGCTTCGGCATGGCGATGTAGTCCTTGATTCTGCCGGGGACGGGACGCCACATCTGATGAATGATGCCGAGGGCCGCGTAACAGTCTTTGACGGAGGGAGTGATGATGCGGAACGCGAGGTAGTCGTAGAGCTGGCCGATGTCGATGTCCTGGCGGCGCAACTTCGTCCAGATCGAGAACATCGACTTCACGCGGCCGTGGACTTCGCCTTCGATCTCGTTCTCCTGCAGCTTCTGCGCGAGCGTGTCGTTGACGCGCTCGACGACGTCGCCCGACAAGGCGATTTTCTCTTCGACCGCTTTGTGCAGCTCGTCGTACTCGCGCGTGTGCAGATGGCGGAACGAGAGATCCTCGAGCTCGCCCTTGATGTTGCCCATGCCGAGGCGGTTCGCGATCGGCGCGTAGATCTCCATCGTTTCCTTGGCGACGGCGATCCGCTTTTCTTCCGCCAGGAACTGCAGCGTGCGCATGTTGTGGAGGCGGTCGGCGAGCTTGACGAGCACCACCCGCAGGTCGCCGACCATCGCGAGCAACATTTTTCGAAACGTCTCGGCCTGCTGCTCTTCCTTCGAGACGTAGGCGTAGCGCGAGATCTTCGTCACGCCGTCGACGAGCTCCGCGACGTCGTCGCCGAAAAGAGTCTGCAGCGTTTCCTTGGTGGTGAGCGTATCCTCGAGAACGTCGTGCAGCAGTCCTACGGCGATGGACGTCTCATCGAGCCGCATGTCCGCGAGGATGTACGCCACGTTCAGCGGATGGACAAGATAGGGCTCGCCCGAGCTCCGCACCTGCCCGCGATGCTCCCGCGCCGAGAAAATGTAGGCCTTCTGAAGCAGCTCCTCATCGAAGTCGGGCTTGTACGACTCCACTTTGTCGAGGATGTCTTCGAAGCGAATCATGGGCGTGGCGAGTATAGCGAAGCGCCTGCGGCTGATGGCGGTTCGCTGATGGCAGATGGCAGATGGCGGATGGCGGATGGCGGGAGGGCAGAAGGCAGGGATGCGAGAGACGTGCAGTTCGACTCTTGCCTTCCGCCATCTGCCCTCTGCCATCCGCCATCTGCCATCTGCCATCCGCCATCTGCCATCAGCACAGCCGCCACCAGCGAAGCAGCCATCAACGAAGCAGCCATCGAGCGACGCCCTCAGGCACGCTACGTGCTGATCCAGCAGCCGAAGCCGTTTCGGGCGGCGCGTGGCCGTCCGGGGCGCCGGGAAAAATAAGGAGGTAAGTTCGTGTCCAAGCGTTTCTCATTGTCCATTTTCTTCGTGGTAGCTCTTCTGTTGACCTTCGCGGCGATTCCTGCTCTGGCCGGTCCGGTCCCATCCAAGACCGCGGCGAATCAGAGCCTCGACTCGCGTGATGCAGATCTGACGACGGTCCGCTCGATCGCGGCGAACGATCAGGTCGCGGCCGTGCTCACCGCGCACGGATTCACGCAGGAGCAGATCGATCAGCGGCTCGCGCAGATGTCGCCGCAGGATCTGCATCAGCTGGCGCAGAACCTCGAGCAGCTCCAGCCTGCCGGCATGACCAAGCAGGAGTGGATCTGGATCGGAATCGGAGCGCTGGCAGCGCTGATCCTCGTTATCGCGCTGGCGTGATGTACGTTCCCGGCGCAGGGCTGACTTCGGGCGAGCGCTTCGGCGCTCGCCCGGAATTGTGAATTGAGAATTGTGGATTGAATACCGCCGGAGATCAGAGCTCGATGATGCGCCGCCTTGCTTCTCAATTCCCAATTCCCAATTCACAATTCACAATTCGCTTCACCTTTCTGCTTTCTGCTTTCTGCTTTCTGCTCTCCTCCTGCGTCTACTGGACCCCCATCTCCCGCCGCTCCTCCCCCACCGCATCCGTCGTCACGAACGTGCCGATGCAGAAGTGGGGCATCGAGTCGTGCGGCGCGGGCGCGCTGTCGAGCGTGCTGCAGCATTACGGCGACGCGCGCACGATGAAGGAGTGGGACGCGGCACTGCCGAAGACGCGTGGCGGCGTGATGTCGATCGATCTCGTGCTCGCCGCACGGCAGCGCGGGTTCGAGTCGCGGCTCGTCACCGGCGACCGCACTCTCATCGAGTCGGAACTGCGCGACGGACATCCGGTCATTCTGATGTTGCAGGTCATTCAGGCGCCGGGGAAGAGTTACGACTTTTTCCACTACGTCGTCATCGACGGCTATGACGAATCGCAGGACCTGTTTCGCGTGCAGTTCGGCGACGGGAAAGCGCGATGGGCGCGGATGGAGCGGCTCGAGTCCGCGTGGAAGCAGACGAAGCACGCCGCGATTCTGATCCGCCCCGCCGATCCGACCGAAACGGCATTGCGCGCAGCAGTGCAACTCGAAGAACAAGGCAAGCTCGCGCTCGCCGCACACGCCTACCGCGAGATCCTCGACAAGAATCCGACTTCTCTCGTCGCCTGGACGAACCTCGGCAACGCCGAACGTCAGCTCGGCCGCAACGCCGCCGCCGAAGACGCATTCCGCAAGGCGCTGGAGATCAATCCCGAGTCCGCGGACGCGCTGAACAATCTCGCGTGGCTGTTGTACGAAGAGAAACGAGTGGCCGAGGCGGAGCCGCTGGCGCGGAAAGCGGCGACGGTGAACGCGCCGGACGCGTGGATGCGTCTCGACACGCTCGCGCGCATTCTCCTCGCGCGCGGCTCGTGCGAGGAAGCGCAGACGACGTTCCGCAAGGCGATCGATGCCGTGCCGGAAAATCGCGCCAGCGAGCGTAAGGAGATCGAGGCCGCCGCGAGTAACATCGCGTCGTGTTCTCCAAGCGCGCCGAATGGCACGCCCCGCTGAACCGCCTCACGATCGAGCGCCGCAAACGCGGCGACGTTCTCGATCTCACCGAAACGAATCCGACGCGCGCGGGCATCGACTATCCGCTCGATGAGTTGTCGGACATCCTCGGCCGCGCCGCGCGCGCGTCCTACGATCCCGATCCGCGCGGACTGCGGAGCGCGCGCGAAGCGCTTGCGGAGAGCGGGCATCCTGCCCGCCTCCCGGGGGCGGGCGAGACGCCCGCTCTCCTCGATCCCGACGACTTCATCCTCACCGCGTCGACGAGCGAGGCGTATTCGTTCCTCTTCAAACTGCTGACCGATCCAGGCGACAACGTGCTCACGCCGTCGCCGTCGTATCCGCTCTTCGAGCATCTCGCGTCGATGGAGCTCATCGAGCTGCGTCCGTTCGCGCTGGAGTTTCATCGGCGATGGGAGATTCACGAGCTGCCGGCGAACGAGCGCACGCGCGCGATCGTGATCGTGAATCCGAACAATCCGACGGGATCGTTCGTGACGAATACGGAGTGGAGCAGGATCGCGGCACGTGGACTGCCGATCATTTCGGATGAAGTGTTCATCGACTATCCGTTGGAAGATCGTGGAGTGGTGCGCGCCTCCGGCGCGCCTTGGGAGACGGAAGGCGCGCCGGAGGCGGGCACCACTCCAGCGGCGAACGACGTGCTCACGTTTACGCTGGGAGGATTGTCGAAGTCCGCCGGCCTCCCCCACTTCAAGCTCGCCTGGATTCGCGTGAGCGGGCCGGGCAAGCGCGAAGCGCTGGAAGCGCTCGAGCTGATCGCCGACAACTTCCTCTCCGTCGCGACGCCGGTGCAGGTGGCGCTGCCGGAGCTGCTGCGCATCGCGCCGCAAATCCGCGAGGCGATTCGCGCGCGGACTCGCGCGAACCTGGCCACGCTGCGCGCGGCGAACATGCCGGCCGCGCAAGTATTGCCGGTCGAGGGTGGGTGGTCGGCGGTGATTCGCGTGCCGCGGGTGATGCCGGATGAAGAATTCGCGCTGAAGCTGCTCGATCGCGGCGTGCTCGTGCAGCCGGGATATTTTTTCGACTTCCCCGAGGGCCATCTCGTGGTGTCGCTCTTACCTCGGGAAGACGTGTTTCGCGAAGGCGTGACCCGACTCGCCGATATGATGCCGCGGTCATCTTGAGCACTTCTGCTTTTTGCTTTCTGCTTTCTGATTTATGAAGCAGCACTGGACACTTGATCCGAACATCACCTATCTGAATCACGGCTCGTTCGGCGCGACGCCGCGGGCGGTGCTGGAGAAGCAGAACGAGTTTCGCGCGCAGCTGGAGCGCGAGCCGGTGCGGTTTTTCGTGCGCGAGCTGGAGCCGCTGCTCGACGACGCTCGCAATCAGCTCGCCGCGTTTCTGAATGCCGATGCGAAAGGGCTCGCCTTCGTGCCGAATGCGACCGCCGGATTCAATGCCGTCCTCCGCTCGCTCGATCTCGACAAGTTCGACGAACTGCTCGTCACGACGCATGAGTACAACGCGGCGCGCAACGCGCTGGAGTTCGTCGCCGGACTTGCCGGCGCGAAGATCGTGCTCGTCGACGTCCCCTTCCCAATCGCGTCGCCCGACGTCGTCGTCGAGCGCGTGCTGGAGAAAGTCACGGATCGCACGCGCCTCTTGATGCTCGATCATGTGACGAGTCAGACCGCGCTCATTTTTCCCGTCGAGCGCCTTGTGCGTGAAATGCAGTCACGCGGCGTCGACACGCTCATCGACGGCGCGCACGCGCCCGGCTTTTTGCCGCTCGACCTGCGCGCGATCGGCGCGGCGTACTACACCGGCAACCTGCACAAGTGGGTCTGCGCGCCGAAGGGCGCGGCGTTTTTGTACGTGCGCGAGAACCGCCGCGCGAGCGTGCGGCCGGTCTCGATCAGCCATGGCGCGAATTCGCCGCGCACGGATCGCTCGCGCTTTCTCATCGAGTTCGATTGGACCGGGACGTCCGATCCGTCGCCATGGTTGTGCATACCCGAGGCGCTGCGCACCGTTGCATCGCTGGTCGATGGCGGCTGGCCGGAAGTGATGCGCCGCAATCGCGAGCTCGCGCTGCGCGCACGCGATCTGCTATGCGACACGCTGCAATTCGACAAACCGGCGCCCGACGAAATGATCGGCTCGATGGCCTCCGTGATTCTGCCGGACGGCGAGCGCGACGCGCTGCAGGATCGCCTCCTGTTCGAGCATCGCATCGAAGTCCCGATCATGCCGTGGCCGGGGCGCGTCCTGCGCGTGTCTGCCCAGCTCTACAATGAGTTTGCGGATTACGAAAAACTCGCATCGGCGCTTTTGCACGAGATTCGCATCCACGCGAGCTCATGAAGCACATCATCGCCGCACTCTCTCTTCTCATCCTGCTGACGGCCTGCCGCGAGAAAGCCGGCGAGCCGCAGACTGAAACGACCGGCACCGCGCAAGCCGCGCAGGAAACGTCGACCGCGACCGCGACGACGACCGGCGCCACCGGCGGCACGTCGAGCGCGCTCGCGCCGGACGACAAGGAGTTCGTGTCGAAGGCCGGAATGGGCGGACTCGCGGAAGTGCAGATGGGAAATCTCGCGGCGTCGAAGGCATCGAGCCTCGACGTGAAGAGCTTCGGCCAGCGGATGGTGACGGATCATTCCAAGGCAAACGAAGAGCTGCAGCAGCTCGCAACCGCAAAGGGCGTCGCGCTGCCGACCGAGCTCGGGGGGGAGCACAAAGACGCGTTCGATCACCTCTCGTCGCTCAGCGGCGCGGACTTCGACAAGCAGTACATGAAGCACATGGTCGAGGACCACGAGAAGGACGTCGCCGAATTCGATAAGGCGTCGACGACCGCGCAGGACAGCGACCTCAAAGCGTGGGCCGCGAAGACGCTGCCCACGCTGAAGGAACATTTGCAGCTGGCGAAAACCGTCAGTTCGAAATTGAAGTAACGCGAGAGCGCCCCTCACCCGGCGCTTCGCGCCACCCTCTCCCCGCAAGCGGGGCGAGGGGCCACCACCCTCGTTGCCCTTCTCCCCGCTTGTGGGGAGAAGGTGGCCGAAGGCCGGATGAGGGGCGTGTCACGTCAGTTCGAAATTGCGTTGAAGATCGTCGGCGACTTCAGGCCGAGCCACGGATCGGAGTCGGGAGTGAGGAACAGCTCGTCGTAGACGCGCTTGCTCAGCGACGCCAGGTCCGGCACCTCGCCGCGCACGAACCAGGAGTGAACGGCCGCGTGCAGCTCGCATTCGTTGAAGATCGTGTCGGCGGCGACGCTGCTCTTCAGGTTCATGAGCAGCGCTTCCATGGCGCCGCGCGGCGGTTGCGCGTCGTCGCCGAATTGCTTCTTGCGAATCAGCTCGATCGCGGCAGGACTGAACCGCACGGTCTCGGCCTCGTAGGCGCCGATCGTCTCCCACTCCGTGGGCTGCACGGAACGCAACGTTGCCGCCAATTTCATCGCCGCAAGTACCGGACGATCGACCATCGCTTTGCTCGCCGTGATCGCTGTCGCCGCTTCGGCGGTGATCGGAGCCGAGGATTTGCGCGACGAGACCGCGCGGATTCCGGTCTCGCGACTCACCGCCATCCAGCGCGCCTTCGCCTCGTCGAACTGCTGCTGGTGATACCGGCGCAGCACGGCATCCGCGTCCTCGCGTCCGGCGATGCGGCGATTCAACTCCGTCCACTTCACGAGTTGCGCGCGGAACTCGGCGGGTGAATAGAGACCCGGCAGCGCGTCGAGCACCGCGCCGTCCGGCGAGAGCAGAAAGTGCGCGCTGTTGCCGGTGATCGTCTGCTGGATCTTGCGGCCATCGCCGAAGTCGATCGTGATCTTCGGCACGGGACGGACAGAGTGCCAGTACAACACGAAGTCGTCGCGCATCAGCGACGCGATCGTTTTATCGGAGTAGAGCGTCGTGCGGAAGAAGCGGCTGTTCGCGCAGCTCAGCTCCTCGTCCAGCCGGCCCAGGACGTACAACGCAAGAATCGGTTTTCCCGTTTGCTGCGCAACGCGCTTCGCCTCCTCGGCGTCCGTCGTCCAGTAGAGACGCGACGCCACGCAGTCTTTCTGCGCGCACGCTTTGTCGAGCTGCGCTTCGAGCGCGACGCGCTCCGCGCCGGTCGCCTCGAGAACGCGCGCGTGCAGTTCGTCGACCGCAAGCTGATCGGCGAATAGGCCGGCGGTCAACAGCAATGAAATCGCGAGGGTGAGAGACCTGAACATCAGTGTGTGCCTCCTTGATGTTCAAGGTGGGCCGCGGCGCGCGCGTTGTCCGTCTAAGCTTTGTAAAAAGCCGCCCGCGTCATCCTGAGAGGCTGTGAAGGATTCGCGATCGGCGACAGAAGGGAGTCAGAAGGAGCGAGATGAGCGTGCGCGAGACCTCGAGCCGCGAAGAACTCAAGGGGATGGTGCGGGCCGAGACAAGAAGATAGCCGCTGAAGAGCGTCGAGAAAACTGCACGGAGGTCGGTGCGGTCGATTTTCGCGGTTCTGGTTAGGCGAACGCCCACCCGCGGCGCATATTATTGACGATTGCGTGCAGCAGCGCGACCGAACGCACCTTTTCCGTTCCGCGTACGAGGAACTGCCATAGACCTTGGGCACGGCACTGGGCGTTGACTAACTCCGCCGTCGCTGCTCGTTCTTTGTAGATCTGTTTGGCCTCATCGGTGGTCATTCTCTGGCGCCATTGCTTGACCGCTTCGCTGTCC
>QHVT01000042.1 GCA_003223645.1 Acidobacteriota bacterium
GCCGTCCTATGGAAAGCCGCGATGAGGCCGCGCCTTCCCACAGGACTTGGAAAACGCCGACATGAACCCGTCGGCGTTTCCCACAGCTCCCACAGCCCCTGCCACTGGGAAAAGAGAGCCTGAGGCAGAGACGAAGCAACCACGCTCCGTCTCACACCACAATAACCATCTCCAAGGGGGGATTTTTAACTGGCCAACCGGGGGGAAAATAGGATGGCCGTTGACAAGCCAGCGCCCCACATGGGACATGCCGCGCCCCACTGCAGACAGCCAGCGCCCCCACGTTGGGACATGCCGCGCCCCGCTGCGGACAGCCAGCGCCCCACGTGGGACATGCCGCGCCCCACTGCGGACAGCCAGCGCCCCACGTGGGACCATGGCCCATACTCCATCCTCTTGACATCCGGTTCATACGGGTGTAAGTTGGTTGATACAAGGCCGAAGCTCGCAAGATCTTCGACTTTGGCGGCTGTCGGCGGTATGGACGTGCTGGATAGCACATCAGATCCGTACCGGTGCGGGAGTTGAGCTTGCTCCTCCTGCCGCGGACACTCGGGGTGTGCACACGCCTCGTGCGCTGCGCCGTGAGGCCGCACGCCTGCGGCAGGGAAAAACCGAGCCGCGCTACAAGAACCTTCACTCCGCCGAGGACCTCGCGGCCATCTATGAACGGACCGCCCGGCGCGACGAGATGTTCGAGCAGAGCGTCAGAGACTTCAAACGGATCGCCCGGGACCTCGCCCGAATTCTGGAGGAAAGTCCCCCCGAGCTCCAGAAAACGATGGAGGCCTTCGTCCTCCAGACCATGCAGTCGGCGGAGGAGCAAGGTCCCGGGAGTGAAGCCGCACGCCGATACCGGCACGTGCTGCGCCTGGCATGGCTCGGATACCAGCGACATTTTCACAAACGCCGGCAGAGGACCCCGCGGCCCCGGCGCGTTCAACTGGCGCCCGATCCGTCCGTCGAGGCACGTTATGAAGAGGCCGCGGCCGAGCTCCTGACCTCTCCTCCGTCCCCCGAGGAAACGGTCATCGCCATCCCGCCGCAGGGCAGCGACTCGGGACGCGAATGCCTGTTGATGCGCATCGGGACCGGCAAAGCGTCGTGGATCGGCAGCTTCGAGCGCGGTCACACGAACGTCAGCATCGTCTCCATGCTGCCCGACGGCAAACACCTCTTCGTAGCCGCGGGAGGCGCCGGCTACGTCATCCATGCGAAGTCACGGACGCTCGTGGAGACGATCGGCACGGAAGTCGTCGACGCGATGCAGGACGACCCCTTGACGCTGTACGTCGTCTTTCACAACGGCACGACCCTGGAGGCCTTCGGAAGAACCGGCCGCCTCTGGAAAACGGACACCATCAGCTCCGGAGGATTCCGGCGAATGTCCCTCGCCCCCGACGCGCTGGTGGGCGAAGCGCGCCAGCCATGGCCAATGGGGTGGGCCAGGTTCTCCGTGAAGCTCGCGACGGGCGAAGTGGAGTTCGACGGGAGGGGCGGGAGCGCAGCGTCCGACGTTTCCGGAGTCTTCACTTCGTCGTAAATGGATTGAATGTCTCGACTTCGAAGACAGCGAAGTGACGAACGTTTCGCGTCACGACGACCAGATGGTGCACGATCGCCGTCGCGGCGATCAGGGCATCCTCGATCAGGTGATCGGGACGCCGGTGCATGAGCACCGCCCAAGACCTGAAGACGCGGGCATCGACCGGAAGAACGTTCCAGGTTTGCGCGACAAGATCGATCCAGGCCTCGATTTCGGCAGCCTTGTCCGGGTCCTGTTCACGAGTCATTTCCACACCTGCCTGCAACTCGCCCAGCGTCACGGCTGAGAGGTGAAGATCCTCGTTCGCCGTTCGATCGACCCAGGCGACGACCGCGCCGTGAGGACGCGGCTTGCGCAATTCGGAGATGACGTTCGTGTCGAGAAGGTACAAGTTCTCAATCCAACGCAGCCGGTGCTCGCCGCCGTCGAGCTCCGCGCGCCGAGACAGGAATCTCCACTCGCGGTGCCGCGGAGAGCAAAAGCTCCTTCAATGTCGGGCGTGTCGTTTCTGCCAGTCGCCGCCATTGATCGACGGGTACGAGGACGGCCATCTCCACTCCTCGCCGAGTGATGATCTGCGGCCCTTTGGTGATGCTCGCCTCCAGCAATTCACTGAAGCGCGCTTTGGCGTCCTGCACCGGCCACGTCGTGAATTCTTTTTTTCGCGCCACGTTGCCCACCCTGTCAGCTGGTCATCGAACTAGTCAGTTCATGATACCGCGCGCCGGCAGGCGTCCGCCGAGGGGAGTCCGTTAAGGGGATTGGTGGAGCATTCTTCCCGATTATCGAACCGCCATTCTCTCACTTCTCGCCGCTGATCCCCCTCGGTTCTATGGGAGGTTGCATGATTCGCCTCCTCCTCGACGTTGCCGTGGGCCTGTTCGTCCCTGAGCCTCCCGCTCAGCAAGACGAAGCTCAGCGGACCGTTGCGCGCCGCCGCGGGCGTCTGCTCGTACTCGCGGTGCTCCCAGCGCTTATCGCGGGCCTCTTCTTCCCGTCCGTACCCGCCCTTCCCGGTCACGCTGATCCGGAGGCGTCGGCACGGGGGATCGGGGCGGGGCTTTCCTGCCTCGGGGCGCTCGTCATTCTCTCGCGCATCGCCTACGCAACCCTTGCGCTGCGCAAGAAGCTCTTCAAGAAGAAGAAAGATCCCTGGGAAATGTTCTTCACACGCAGCAGCGGAAGAAGCGCGTACCATAAAGAGCCTCTACGATCTGTTCGAGCCAAGTCGGTGTTCAACATTCTTGCGTGGGGATGCCCGCGAGAACAGTCAGCGCGACATCGCTCGCCGCTCAGAGCAACTGAGGGTGCGTCAAGGACACACCGTGGTGACGCCGAGCGCATTCGCGCAGAGCCGCGACGCAGCGGGCGTGGGCTCCGACTGACGTCGACGAACCAGACCTCCCTGTCCTCACGTCAGGGAAGACCCGATTGCAGCGCGTGCGCCGTGCGCCCCGAGATCTGTGTTTCATCGCTTACGGCTCTCCGGAATCGCGCCAAACACGGTACTCTTTGACTGGGAGGTTTTGCCATGCCAAGTGTCTTCATCAGTCACCGAAGCACGGACGCAGACTTGGCCGAGAAACTCGCTGCGGACCTGAAGCGCGCTGGCCATCTGGTGTGGCTCGACACGTGGGAAGTCACCGTCGGCGATGACCTCGTCGAACGGATCAATGAAGGACTCGAACGTTCTACCTACCTTGTGACGTGCTACTCGTCTGCCGGTATGGCCCCGTGGATGAACAAGGAGTGGATGTCCACGTTGGCGCGGCAGATGAACGGGGCTGGCGTAAAAATTTTGCCCGCTCGGCTCTCAGGAAAAGAAGCTCCTGCCATCCTGTCAGGCACCAAATACGCTGATCTCATTACCGATTGGGACCAAGGCGTAGCCGATCTCCTCAAGGCAATCAAGTGAGCACTGGGAATATCGTTCCGGTAGTCCTGCTCCACGCCCCTGAGGAGGCTGCTGAGGCGCAAACCCTTGCGCAGTCAATAGGAGAATTCGGCTACGTCGTGTGGCATACCGGCCAAGTCTTGGTTGGCGACGTAGTGGTAAAGGAACTCTCCGAACGACTCGCGCTCGGCGGTCCGGTTGTGATTTGCGGGACCGCACGCGCAGCCGGAAGCAAGTGGTTGAGGAAGGTCGTGGCTCACGTGCAGGCTGTGAACACGAACGGTCGCCCCCGCATCTTCCCCGTTCGCATGGATTCGGATGCTGACCTCGAGGCGGTTGGGCTCAGCGCCAAGATAGCCGAGTGTAGCGTTGACCGCCGGAGTGGCTTGGATGAACTGCGCAAAGCGCTAGCACACCACTTCCCCGCAAACGGTAGCGCGGACGATGAGCCGGCAAGGACTGGTAGCGACCTGCCAACTGGCGACTTCGATAGTTGGCTGACGCGTGTTGTCGAATACTCCAATGTCGCCGTGCGGTCCTTTCGCGAGAGACTCCGACCGGACATACGCGAGTTTCAGTTGCCGGACACGTTAGATGCGGACACATTTCTTGCGAAAGCAAACCTAGCGGTGAACCGCCGGCTCTACGGCGCAGGCGTGCTGTTGTTTTCAGCAGCACCCGCGACAACTGTCGGAAGTGCTTACATTCAATGCGTTCACTACTCCGGACCCGATCGCACGGCCGGGCAGGACGGGCGAGAGTTTGTTGGTCCGATCATGACGCAACTGCTTGACGCGATGACCTTCATCGAGAATCGGATTGATAAGACTGACACCATTCCTCTCGGCTCCGTCGCTGCACAGCCTGAGTTTCAGTTTCCGATGGTATGCCTACGAGAACTATTAGCAAACGCGCTTTGTCACCGCGATTATCTCGAAAGCAAGCGGCACACTCATGTGCGAATTTTCCAAGACAAGATCGAAATCGTAAGCCCTGGGCGATGGGCCGCGCGCTCCATACCGGAGCGGCTCGACTTGCAGCTCGCAGATCTGATGTCGGAACCAGTGGCCCGTAACGAGCGGTTGTCAAGCGCTCTGCGCTGGGTTCGCCTCGTCGAAACGCAAGGTAGCGGCATACCGAATGCTCTGATCGATTGCGCCGAGCGCGGCGCGCCACCACCCACCGTGATGTTCGCGGATGAAATGGTGAAGGTGACAATATTCCCGCGGCGTGATTGGGACACGGCAACGATTGGCAGACGAGGAGTGCAACTTGAAGCCAGCGCCAACTCGCGCAATGTAATAACTGCACCGAAGACCGCTCCCGCTCATGATTTGATTCAATGCGAAGTCTGCTACAGCGAGGTCCCGCATAACGATCGTTGTGCTGTCTGCCTGGCGCCCTTGCCAACTAATGCAGTAGCGCGACCTTCCCGCGTGGAAAGCACGGCACCCATTGGCGAGGACCCCGACCAACGCCCTTCGGAGGAGGCCGCTCGACGCACCCTTTCGATGCTGCCCGCCGCGATCCACTACGCGCGTGCGCTGTCGGGACACGACTACTATGAGACTGTCCGAATTGAAAATCGCGGTATGGTTGGCGTTGAGATTATTGGTATTGAAAGCAATCAGCCGTGGCTATCCGTGCTCGCCAACAGTATTCCGTTCATATTGGGTGCCAGCGAAACGTATACGTTCGCCGTCGTCTGTAGGCCCCATAGTCTTACGTCTGGAGCGCACAGAGGAGCCGTCACTGTTCACACGCGCGATCGGGCAGCAGTGACCATAGGCGTAGTGGTCGATGTCATCCAGCCCCGCCCTTATCCTGACTACGTCGGCATCGATTTCGGTACCACAAATTCAGTCGTCGCGGTTCTGAACCCCCAGACACACCGCGTGGAGCTAGTTCAGGACGAGTTGTCGGGCTCGCACCTGATTCCGAGCGTACTCGTGTTCGAGGACGCGTATACCTACAAGATTGGACAGGCGGCGCGAAACGAAGCCGACATCGCATCAGAGCGAACGGTTCGATCGATCAAGCGAATCCTCGGGCACTCGCACGAACGGCAATTCTTCGACCGAGTATTCTCCGCTAGTGAACTCGCGTCGCTCATCATTCGCAAACTCATACAACTCGCGGAGAAGAAGCTTTACCGGGATACGGGAACCTACTACAGCATCCAGAGAGCGATTATCACAGTGCCCGCAAACTTTTTTGATTTGCAGATTTGCGGAGTGCTTGACGCCTGTCGTGCGGCCGGGCTCGACATTGAAGAAGAGAGTGCGCGCCGTGCTGTGCGTGCCGCGCAGGCGAGGCTCGGTGAGGCGACGAATGCAGGTGTGATCCTCGACGAACCTGCCGCGGCGGTTCTTTACTACATCGACTTCCTCCGACAGCATGAAAACTCTGCGGAAATATTTAGCGCTATTGACAGCAATGATGGTCTGCGGCTCCTCGTGTTCGACTACGGCGGAGGAACTCTCGACGTTTCCACGGCGGTGGTAAGCCGTGCAGGTGGGTCATTGGCTATTCGAATCCTAGCGAATGTTGGAGATAACTCGATCGGTGGAGATGTTATCGATTTAATTCTAATGAATGATCTGCTGAGGCGATGCGTCGGTCGAAGCGAACATCTGGCTTTTGATTCCGCACTTATTGCGCTTAGCTACAAGGAGCTCGCCGAGCGGAAGGAGCGCGATCACTGGACGTCAGCAGTCTGGATGGAAATCTTACGCGCCCGCAGCCGATGGAAGGATCTCGCCGAGGCAGTGAAGGTGGAATTGGGCCGTCAGGAACAAGTAGAGATAGAAATCCCTTCAGCTATGGTCTTGCGGATTGTCGATGGAAGCACACGGTTCGCCACAGAACCTGTCAAGGTCGGGAGCATGGACCAATCAACACTGCGCAATCTGTTACAGCCGGTCCTAGGCAAATGCTCGACCCTCGTCGCCACTGTTCTTAATCTGGCTAACCTGCGCGATAGCGATATTGACTACATCTTACACACTGGCCGCCAGAGCCTGCTGCCAACAGTGCGTGAGCATGTCCGCGGCCTTTTTCCTTCTGTGAAACCGAGCTGCGATCTGCTAGAAGAGGAGCATCTCAAGGTCTGTGTGGCCAAAGGCGCTGCTCTCTACGGATCTATGAGGGATCGCCTCATGTCCCCTGATGCGCGCGTCTATCTCATGGATGAAGGCCGATCGCTACCCCACAGTTACGGTGTTGAGACATTCGAGGAGGCCTTCGTACCAAAGTACGACGTCATCATTCCCCGCGGCAGCAAGTATCCGATCCAGGTGATGCGCCACTATGGACGAGAGATGGTTCCAGACAGTGGCCAGCTCAATCTACGGTTCTACCAAAACATAGGAATGAGGTCATCCATTATCGGGAACTCGGAAGTCAAATTTCTCGGCGAGATCATGATCGATGCCGACGCCGACGGACAACCAGGATGCGACGTGCGTTTTGTAGTGGGTGCGAATCGAACGCTGGAAGTGTTTGCGGATGACATGCCGGTTGTTGTCCAACGCGCGAATCTTCAGGACGAGGATGCCTGGTGGCGTTGACCGCCGATCAGAGATCGGTCCGTCTAAGAAGCTTGTGGGAAGGCCACTCTCAGGAACCGTTCCAGAGAATAACAGGGCCGCGGAGACCTTCGCTATCGACGTTTTGGCGAGAAAGCGCATGTTCGGTCATTCGGCGCCTCCCGTGCGGGCGATTTCGCGCGGGCGGACGGTCTCGCGGTAGCGCTCCTCGCGTCGCTTGTTCGTGACCTGCGCGTGGGGCGGGAGCGCAGCGTCCGACGTTTCCGGAGTCTTCACTTCGTCGTAAATGGATTGAATGTCTCGACTTCGAAGACAGCGAAGTGACGAACGTTTCGCGTCACGACGACCAGATGGTGCACGATCGCCGTCGCGGCGATCAGGGCATCCTCGATCAGGTGATCGGGACGCCGGTGCATGAGCACCCCCCAAGACCTGAAGACACGGGCATCGACCGGAAGAACGTTCCAGGTTTGCGCGACAAGATCGATCCAGGCCTCGATTTCGGCAGCCTTGTCCGGGTCCTGTTCACGAGTCATTTCCACACCCGCCTGCAACTCGCCCAGCGTCACGGCTGAGAGGTGAAGATCCTCGTTCGCCGTTCGATCGACCCAAGCGACGACCGCGCCGTGCGGACGCGGCTTGCGCAATTCGGAGATGACGTTCGTGTCGAGAAGATACAAGTTCTCTCAATCCAACGCAGCCGCTGCTCGCCGCCGTCGAGCTCCGCGCGACGGCACGGGAATCTCCACTCGCGGTGCCGCGGAGAGCAAAAGCTCCTTCAATGTCGGGCGTGTCGTTTCTTCCAGTCGCCGCCATTGATCGACGGGTACGAGGACGGCCATCTCCACTCCTCGCCGAGTGACGATCTGCGGCCCTTTGGTGATGCTCGCCTCCAGCAATTCACTGAAGCGCGCTTTGGCGTCCTGCACCGGCCACGTCGTGAATTCTTTTCGCGCCACGTTGCCAACCCTGTCAGTTAGTCATCGAACTAGTCAGTTCATGATAGCGCGTGGCGGCAGTCTCTACACACAAAAACGTCGACGTTCGCGCGTCGGCGGCGAAGGAACGTTTGATTGGTGAAGCTGAGTCGGTCGAAACCACCTCCCGGTATCTAGCTCGTCGTGTGCACCGCAATCAAACGTCACTGCCGACCGTAGATCTCGTCACGCACGTCCTGCCACGACATCGAAATGAGCGGATTGGCCCCCTCTGGCTTTCGCAACGCTTCGGTCAGGCAACGTGTATCGCACGCGCTTTTCCTCCAGCAGTGTCCGGAGACCTTCCTCAACGACTGCGCGCAACGGTTTCCGCATCTGAGTGCCAGAAGCTTCGCTGCTCCGCCCTCTCCTTTCGAAGTTCTTTTCTTATATCGAACATCTGAGCGCCGGAGCCGCGACCTTCCGTTGCAACGTCGCGGATCTGACGCTCAGATCTCTTGCATGCGAATCAGCTATTCGAGTCTGAGCGCCAGCAGCTTCACTGTTCCACCTTGTCGTTTCGAAGCTCTTTTCTTCGATCGAACATCTGAGCGCCAGAAGCCGCGACCTTCCGTACGTCATCGCAGGTCTGACGCTCAGATCTTTGCATGCGAATCAGCTTTCAGCATCTGAGAGCCAGAAGCTTCACTGTTCCACCCTGTCCTTTCGAAGCTCTTTTCTTAGACGGGGACGCGCTGCACCTCGACACCAAGGATCAAGGCATCGGCATCCCGGCCGATCAACTCGACACGATCTTCGAGCCGTTCGTGCGGCTGGTCCAGTCAGGGACCGCAGGCGAGCGCACCACGGGACTGGGATTATCGATCGTCGCGCAACTCGTCGCGGCCGTCGGAGGAACCATCCACGTGACGGGCGCGACCTCTATCAGATAAACGGATTTTTTGTCGCCAGCTCGGGGAATAGCGTGAAATCCCGATCGCAGGTGATCAGCTTTTCGACACCATGGGCGAGACAAATGGCAGCCACTCGCGCATCGTGAATGAGGGGACCGCGAACGCGCGCTCGCTGTGCAAATCTCGCCAGAACGGCGGGAAAGGAGTCGGGCTCGGCCAAGAGTCGAATTGACGGAGACTCCATCCATACGGTCAACTGTGCCCAGGCTTGGTCTGGACTACTCGCAACCGATTTCCAGATTTTCGGGTTCGTCACGACACTGAAGAACTCATAAATGCACGGCCACGGAATCGCCCATGGATCGCCTCCCTCGGCAAGCGACCGCATCAGATCGTACGCAACGGCATGTTCGGCCGGTTCGCGGCGATGCGCTTACACGAGGATGTTCGTGTCCACCGCAATCAAACGTCACCGCCGGCCGTAGATCTCGTCACGCACATCCTGCCATGACATCGAAATGAGCGGGTTTGGTGCTCCGGCTTTCCCCACGCTTCGGTCAGGCAGCGTGTATTGCACGCGCTTTTCCTCCAGCACTGCCCGGAGACCCTCCTCAACCACCGCCCGCAACGGTCTCCCGGTTCTTCTGGCATGTCGCCTGGCTCGATCGAGCAAGGCATCGCTGATTTCGATCGTCGTCTTCACGGACCCATACTAGCCATACTGCGAGACACGGGCAAACCATAGATGGACCGAGGTCTGTGGAAACAAAGCCAACTCTCTCGTGGCACGCGGCGGGGGATCTCGATCGGGCCGGGCGTGGGAGCCACCACGATCTGCAGGAACACGATCGAGCAGAACGAGCAATGCGTCGTCTTGGAAGGTGGGGACCGGAGCGTCGTGCAGGGGAAACGAGATTTCTTAGAACCTCGTTGGCGGCGTGGTGATCTCGACGACGACGAACCGGCTTCGGCGCAATTCGATCTTCGAGAACGGGTGACGGCATCCGAGTCGAAGGCGACCCGGCGATTCGCCAACCGCCGAGGATGAAGCAATCGTTCGCTCCTCAGTTCGTTCGAAGGTCCGACGCGCTACCATGCGTGAGCCAACGTCCGAGTGAACATTCACGATGACACGCAAGTCGCCAATCGAGCGCCTCGCTGCTTTGCGGCAACATCGTCTCCAGTTATGGCGGGAGAAGATCGACGCCGAAGCACAGACCTTGGCGCTGGGCAACCTCTCGCGCGTCGCCTCGTCTCTCGCACATGATTTCAAGCGCGACATTGCGCTCATCTTGAACTGCGTAGACGTCCTGGAGTCGGAACACCGCGCCGCCGGTCGCGACGAGGTGAACGACACGTGCGACATGATTCGTGAGACGGGGCGCGCGGTGTTGCACCGACTGGGACGATTGCTGTTGATGACGGGTCGCGGGCAGCCGGGGGAGGAAGCCCTTTCACTGACATCGAGTGTCTCGCGATTCGCTTCCAGCGTTCAAGCGTTCTGCGCGACAGAGCGAATCGATTTCTCTGTCGTCCTTCCCGAAGATGAGGTATTGGTCTTTGCCGATTCGGATCAGATTCAATTCGTCCTCGAGGTCCTGTTCGAAAATTCGCGAGACGCTCTGGATGGGCGCCGGCACGACAAATCGATCGGGATCGCGACGCATTTGACCGAGCATGAAGTCCTGCTCTTCTGGCGTGACAATGGTAGCGGCATGAACCAAGTCGCGAGAGAGCGCTGTTTCGAGCCGTTCTTCACGACACGCAAGTCCGCTACTGGCCTGGGGCTGTTCGTTGCGCGAAACATCATGAAACGCCACCGCGGTCGCATCGACCTCGAGTCCCGTGAAGGGGAAGGCACCTGCGTGACGCTCGCGCTCCCACGCCCTGCGACGGCGGAGATCGCATGACCAGGGAGATCCTGATCGTCGAAGACGATGCGGCGTACCGCAAGTCGGTCATTCGATTGTTCCCGAAGAAGGGGCATCGCTTCGTGGAAGCCGCATCCGCCGCGGAAGCGATCGAGAAGATCGACGCCAACCCTCAGCTCCGCGTCGTAATTCTCGACCTCAACCTCGGTTCGAGCTCCGGCGCGGATGTTCTGGAGTACATCCAGCCGCGCGCGTGGGAGTACAGAGTCGTTGTCTTGACGTCCCACGAGCGCTTGCTTCGCGCCGAACGTGCGCTCGAGTATGACGTCTTCACCTACCTGATGAAAGCGGACGACTCCGCGCAATCGATCCGTTTCTCGATCCAGCAGGCCTTCGCCGATATCGAGCGGGCCGAGCTTCATACCAAGCTCGAAAGGCTGTTGGAGGTTGAGAAAACGATCAACGCGCCTGCGCCATTGAAAGAGACGCTCGCCCTGATCTGCCGCTCCGTCCTTGCGACCGTCGGCGGTTACACATGCCACATCCGTCTCTACGACTTCAGTCGAGGCGACTACTTCACCCAAGGCTTTGCGGGAGCCGAGGATCAACGCGTGGTGTTCGAGCGGCCTCGTGCCAAAGGCGAGCTTTTTTCCGGGCGAGTCGTTCAAACGGCGAAGGTGCAGGTATTTAGCAACCTTCAAGATGACCCGGACTTTAGAATCTTCGCAGAGGCATCGCTCAGTAAACCGAGCATGACAGAAGCGGAACGGAAGTACTGGGAAAGCATCAGATCGGCCTATCTCGTGCCCATCTCGACACGCATTTTCGCGAAGCAGGTAGACGCCGTGCTCAATATCAGCAGCGAGCACGAAGGTTTCTTCACGGAAGCGCGACGGCAAATCGTGGACGAATTCGCCGCGCAGGCCTCGCTCGCCATTACTGCAGATTGGCTGGATCGCAAACGACAGGAGGCGAGCTCCGATCTTCAAGAGATCGGAACTATGTTCTATGAGATTAACGACAGCCTGCGCACCAGGAACAGCCTCGATTCGGTCTACAGCATTGTCACCGGGAGGATCGCCCGCGTCATCAATGCCGAAGTCGTTTCGATTTTCCTCTACGACGACGCAACGGGTTTACTCGAGTTGTGCGCGGAGCGGCGCGGCGATGGAATGGTTCGGGACCCGATCGAGACGTACGCGGCAGGGCAAAGCCTGACTGGGAAGGTTTACTCGATTAACGAAACATTCCATCTCCCGAACGAGGAGACGGCCGCGGCCGCGGTCGACGACGACCGATTTGACACTGAGAATCGCGATGTGTACTTGAAAAACATTCCCTCGGGAGAAGTGCGGCATTATCTTGGCGTCCCGATTCGCATCGACGGCCGACCTCGCGGTGTGCTGCGCGCCATCAATAAGAGGTCCGCTCTCTATGACCCACAGACGGCCGCCCGTAATCCTTTCGCTCTTCTCGACCGCGGGTTTAGCGTCGACTGCCGAACTGCAATGGAAATCGCGGCCACACATCTCGCCGTGGCCATTCAGAACGCGGAATTGGTCGCGGAAAAGGACCGCCAGTTCCAGCAACTGAAAACCATCGGCAACGTAGGCCGACTCATCAACTCCGCGCGCGACCTCAGAGAGGTCATGCGGCAGACCATCCAGCAGATGGCGCAGGTGATGGAGGCCGAGATCTGTCTGCTCTTTCTGCGGGACGATAGCGGTGAGCGATTGGTTCTCGAGGAATCGTTCGGTATTCCATCCGACAGCCGTCTTGCCAGAGCGTCCTACGAATTGGGCGAGGGAATCACTGGCAGGGTGGCCCGCGACGGAAAGGCCACGCTTATCGGAAGAACCTCGGTCGACAACGGGAAGTACGACAAAGAGATCATCGAGGTCCTCCGCTCTCGTCACGGTGAGCCGACGCGGATCACCTCGGTCATGGTCGTGCCGCTGCAAGCCAAAGACGAGATCGTCGGCGTGATGAAAGTCATCAACAAGGTCGGCGAGGCGAGCGAGTTCACGGAGGACGATCTGTCGCTGTTTCGTACGTTCGCCTCCTACGTCGTAGTGGCGATGACGAATGCTCAGGCGAACGAGGCGTTGAAGAGGGAGGAGCACGCCGTCGAAGACCACAATCGCGCTCTCTCCTTGCTCGTCAGCGCCGTTGCGCATGAAATCAACAACACCATCGGCGTCGTCCCGGTCACCGTCGACGCGGTCCGCGCCGAGCTCGATGCGCCCAATGCACGCGTCATCGAAATGCTCTCCCGACTGCAAGACGTCGCCGAGCAGACATTGGACTTCGCGAACGAGCTCGGCGGGTTTTCCGCCCGCCGCATGGGTGAGAAGCAACTGTTCGACCTCAATGAAATGATCACCGAGGCCATTCGCGAGCTCGGTCCGACATTGGATCGATACGACGGAAATCTGGAGCTCGGCCTGAGCGAGGAGCCGATCTTCTGCAACATTTATCGGACGCCGTTCAAACAGGTCATCCGAAATATCGTTCTCAACGCATTTCAGGCCCTCGATGGAACGAGGCCCGGTCTCGTTCGCATCGCCACGGCCGTTAGCAGGCAACGGGGGGTGGCCGAAGTCTCCGTCGAGGACAACGGAGTCGGAATCCGGCCCGAGTACCTGCCAAAAATCTTCAACCCGGAATTCACCACCAAACGGACGGGGAATGGCCTGGGGCTATGGCTGGCGAAGACTCAGCTACAAGTGCTTCACGGGAGCATTGATGTCTCCAGCGAAGTCGGACGCGGCACGCGATTCGTGATCCGGCTCCCGAGAGTGGAACGCGGCGAAGACAGATCATGACGCGGCGTACGCGAGTCTTGTTGGTCGATGACCGAGACCAGATCCGCAGCATGCTGCGGGACGTGCTGACCGGGTTCGACTGCGTCTTCAGCGAGGCCGAGGATGGAGCGCGAGCGCTGGAGTTGATGGAGTCGAACGCCTTCGACGTCATCGTGCTCGATCTCAAGCTTCCCGACCGGTCTGGATTCGACGTCCTCACCGAAGCGCGCGAGCGCGGGATGACGTTTGGAAAAGTCATCGTGCTCACGGGTCTTCCGGAAGCGAAAGTCGAGAAAAAGGCATTCGCATTGGGAGCATTTCGGTTTCTCTCGAAGGGCGCGATGTCGTGGAGTGGCATCCGTCGCGCATTCCAAGACGCAATTGGAGTCGCTCCGGCCACCATTGTCCCGACCGTCCGCACGCGCTCGTCGCGCGCGCGGAAGCGGTCGTCCGCGGATCAACCGTCGCGAGAATCCGTGCTGGTCGTCGACAGCGATCCGGCCTCGCTCGACGCGATGCTGGACATCCTCGCCGAAGAGTTCACTCCGACGCCCGCGAAGAATGCCGACGATGCGTTTCGAAAGCTCGCCCGTATCAGCCCGGCGCTGGTTGTGATCGACGTGAAGTTGGCGGGCGGTGCGTCCGGACTGGATCTGCTGACGCGGATGCGCAAGAGCGTTCCCGACCTGCGGGCGATCATGATCTCGGATGAGCGCGATCCGGAGGTCGCCTTCGAGAGCGCGCAGCGCGGCGCGCTCAAATACGTCCTGAAAGAACGTCTGAATACCCTTCCCACGGCGATCAAGCGGATCCTGAATGACAAGCGACCTCCCACGAAGGTCTTTCTCTGTTATGCGAAGGTGGACCTCGCGCGCGTCTCGAGCCTGCACAAACGGCTGGTGAAGAGAGGCTACCTCCCGTGGATGGACGAAAAATCGCTCCGCGGCGGAGACGACTGGAAGCTTGAGATCGAGAAAGCCATTGAAGAGACACACTACTTCGTCTTCTTCCTTTCGGCGAGTTCGGTCGGCCGCGAGGGCGTGATGCGCCTGGAAGTGAACCTTGCCTTGCGCCAAGTCGACAAGAAACTGATCGGTGCGAGATTCTTTGTTCCCGCCCTGCTCGAACCGTGCTCGATCGAACCGTCGATTAGCCGGTTTCACCACGTCCCCGTCTTCGGAAGGAACGGGTTCGCGAATCTCGTCAGCGCCCTGTCGCCGTCAAAATGAATCGAGTGGCGCAACTAAGACGGCGCTCCTTCGGCCGCCGTTTTCCATCGGATCTTCGAAATGTGGTGGAGCCAATCGGGATCGAACCGACGACCTCCTGAGTGCGATTCAGGCGCTCTCCCAAACTGAGCTATGGCCCCACGGGAAGGTATCGCTGCTAACGGCAGCCCGGCGCGGATCATTCCGGCCGTTTGGGTCGGCGGATTATAGGGGCGCGGCGATGTCGAAGCAAGCGAAGTCGCTCGCCGCATCGGTGTTCGGGAAGATTGCGCGCGCCTCGGCGAGGAGGGGTTCGGCGTCGCGGTAGCGGGTGCTGAAGTGGGTGATGATGAGGCGCTGCACGTTCGCGTCCGCGGCGATGCGCGCCGCGCCTGCGGCTGTGGAATGGCGCCGCTCGTCTGCCTCGGCAGCCATGTCGTTTGTGTACGTCGCTTCGTGAATGAGCACGTCGGCTCCGCGCGCAAGCTCGATGGCCGAGGCGCACGGGCGGGTGTCGGTGCAGTAGGCGATTCTCCGGCCGCGTCGCGACGGACCGACGACGCGCGGATCCTGTTTCTCGATGAGCTCGCGGTATTGCGGGCCGGGCGGGATGCCGAGTGCGCGGGCTTTCTCCACGTCGAACGCGCCGGGACGGTCGTCTTCGATGACGCAGTAGCCGAAGGCGGGGATGCGATGTTCGAGCGGGGCGGCGACGACGGTGAATCCGCGTCCGCGATATGGCGGCGGTGCGATGTCGATCGGGAAAATCGGATGGTGATCGGTCGTCGCGAGCATGCTCTCGATGTAGGGCCGCAGCATGTCGGGTCCGATGAGTGTGAGCGGTTGCGAACGTCCGTTGAGCAACATCGTCGCGAGGAGTCCGGGCAATCCGTAGCAGTGGTCGCCGTGCAGGTGGGTGATGAAGATCGCCTCGATCGCGCCGCTGCGTACGGGTGCGCGGAGCAGTTGATGCTGCGTGCCTTCGCCGCAATCGAAGAGGAGCACGGTGCCGTCGAGCACGATCGCAACCGAAGAGACGTTGCGGTCGCGCGTCGGTGTGCCCGAGGACGTGCCCAGGAAAACGATGCGGACGTCTTGCATGAATGTAGTCCGTCTTCTACAACGATCTACTGCCGGGACTCCAGCGATCTACCTCTGCCACTGGAACGATTTAGTGGCTCGAGTCGAGCGATCTACTCGCTCGGATGGAACGGTCTACTCACTCGATAGGATCGATGTACTCGGTCGATCGGAACGATCTAGTGCCGCGGAGTCAGCGATCTACTTGGTCGAGTAGAACGATCTGGTCGCCTCACTGCAAAAATGGTCAGTTTCACTACGTTCGTGAATCTTGACGAGTCCATGCTTCCAGTCACCCGACTATGTCCTCCAACTGCCCAAGTCTATTTCTCTCAGTGAGTTCGACTAGATTCGTGACTCCATGTGACTAGATTCACGGCCACAGCCGACTACATGGTTGCACTCCCACCGACTACATCGTCGACTCCCACCGACTATATCGATGTAGTCGGGTGACTATTTCCCCGCCAGCTTATTTGCACGAATCGCGAGTCTCGCGTCGCCAATCGCTTCCGCCACCGCGGGGAACGCTGACGTCGGGCCGCGCCAGCGCAGTTCGTCGGTGTCATCGAACAGCGCGGCGTCGGTGCGCAGCGTCGCGAGTGTTTTGAAGAGCAGCGCGTTCTCGCGGTTCGCGTCGTCGAGGACACCCGCCGGAAACTTTTCGATCGGTCCGTGTTTGGTGATGAGGCGCGCGGCCGTCTTCGCTCCGCATTTTGGAATGCCCGGGTATCCGTCCGCGGCATCGCCAACGAGGGCGAGGTAGTCGGGGATGTATTGCGGCGCGACGCCGAATTTTTTCTCGACGCCGGCGGCGTCGCGCACTTGTCCGCTCTTGCGATCGACCTGCACGACGCGGGTCCCCACGACGCATTGCGAGAGGTCTTTGTCGGGCGTCCAGATGCTCACCTTCTCGACGCGCTTGTCGCGGTTCGCGAGATGCGCGGCCGACGCGAGCGCGTCATCCGCTTCCAGCTCGACCATCGGCCACGTCACGACGCCCATCGACATCAGGGCGTCTTCGAGCGGATGGAACTGCGCCCACAGCGCGCGGTCGATGCCCGCTCCGGTTTTGTATCCCGGCCAAAGGTCGTTGCGGAACGACTCGATGACGTGGTCGGTGGCGACGGCGATGTGGGTCGCGCCCTGCTCGAGCATCATCACGACGGTCGTCAGCACGCCGGCGACGGCGCCGAACGGCGGATCTTTCTTGCTGAAGCGGCGCAGGCCGTAGAAGTGGCGGAACAGCTCGTAGGTGCCGTCGACGAGATGGACGATCATGTCGCGGGCACAGCTTCTCGCATCGCGCGCGACTCCGCAACCTCGGCGTCCGCCGCGTGCACGTCCTCCTGCGGATGGGCGATGTAGTAGCCCTGAATGAGATCGATGCCGAGGTCGCGGCAGGTCTCGAATTCTTCCTGCGTCTCGATGCCCTCGGCGATGGTCTTCGCGCCGATTTTTCCTGCGAGCTCGACCAGCATTTTCACCAGGTCCTGCTTGATCGGCTCGTCGGCCAGCGTGGAGACGAGTCCTTTCGTGACTTTGAGATAGTCCGGCGCGAGTGCGGCGATCGCTTCGAGCGACGCGTATCCCGATCCGGCATCGTCGATCGCGACTTCGATGCCCTTCTCGCGGAATTCGTTGAGCAGTTCGCGGAACGATGCGTAGTCTTCGATCGCCGCGCGCTCGGTCAACTCGAAGACAAAGTGCCCGCGATGCGCGGCGAAAAACGAGACCATCTCGTGGATGCGGAACTCCGACTCGCCGAACATCTCCGCTTCGAGATTGAGCAGGAACTTGCGGTCGAGCAGATCGACCTGCCGCATGCGGCGCAGCGCGCAGTCGAGCGCGATCGCCTCGAGCGCCCACGCCAGCTTCGTCTCGCGCGCGAACGAAAAGAGCATGTCGGAGTTGCGAAACGACGAGTTGCCGGGGCCGCGCGTGAGGATCTCGTAGCCGAACATGCGCGTGTCGGACGCATAGACGATCGGCTGGAAAAGCGTCGTCACGCGTTTGCGCCGGATGATGTCGCGCAGCTCGCGCGTCAGTTGTTTCTTGCGCTGCTGTTCCGCGTCGCGCACGGCGTCGGCGGCGATGCGCATGCCGCTGTAGATCTGCCGCTCGAGACGGATCTGCGGCCGATAGTCGATGCGCGCCGACCCGACAAAGAATCCGACCTGTTCCGGCTGCACGTTCGGAAACCGCTGCCGCGTCGCCTCGGTGAGCGTCAGCCGCAGATCGCCGGCGACGCGCTCCGATGCGTTTTCGGCGCTGAGGTCCTGTCCGCGCGTTTCACAAAACACGTAGAAGCTCGATCCGCCCGTGCGATGACAGGTCACGATCGCATTCGAGAATCGCTTCTTCGCCTCGGCGGAGATGATCTGCCCGACATTGCACAGCAGCTCATCGAAGAACGCCCATCCGTACTCCGCTTCGATTGCCTCGATCTGTTCGATGTCGACGAACACGACTCCGATCTCGCCCTGTTCGATCAGAATCTCTTTGACGCGATCGAGCACCACCGGCAGCGTCGGCAGCGCGGTGGCGCGATCGAGCAGCATCGCCTCGAGCATCGTGCGTCCCGCCTGCGTCGCTTCGTCTCTGTCTTCGCCGCCGCGCTTCAACACGTTGCCGACGCGCTTGAGCACTTCGTTGCGATCGAACGGCTTGACGAGATAGTCGTCCGCGCCGACCTGCAGCCCGGTCAGGCGATCCTTCACGTCGCCGCGGCCGGTGATGAGAATGACGCCGATGTGCGCGGTGCGCTGCATGGCCTTCAGCGCCTGGCAGACTTCCCATCCGCTGCGCTTCGGCATCATCACGTCGAGCAGCACCGCGTCGGGAAGGCGCGTCTGCGCGACCGCGAGCGCTTCCTCACCGTCGCGCGCGATCAGGATCTCCGCGTCGAGCGAGCGCAGGTACATCCGCAGCAGCGCAGCGACTTCCTCGTCATCATCCGCGATCAACACGACCGGCCGGGACATTACGGATCGATGATTGCGGAAAACAGGCCAAAGCTCAACCGGTTGCGCGGTTTCGCGGTCGCGCGGTTACGGGAGAACGCCGTTTCATGCGCCGCGGAACCGCGCGACTGCGCGACCGCGCAACCGAGGAACGCGATGTGCTAACGTTCCGTCCCCCACGCGGGAGAGTGCGTTCATGATCAAATTCGGGACCTCCGGCTGGCGCGGCATCATCGGCGAGGATTTCACGTTCGAGAATGTCCGGATTGCCACGCAGGGCGTAGCCAATTACCTCAAGAAAAGCGGGCAGCAGGGATCGGGCGTGATCGTCGCGTACGACACGCGATTCCTGTCCGAGAAGTTCGCGTTGGAGGCGGCGAAGATTCTCGCCTTCAACGACATCAAAGCGTTCCTCTGCACGCGCGACGTGCCGACGCCGTGCGTCTCGTTCGAGACGGTGCGCCGCCGCGCGATGGGCGCGATCAATTTCACGGCCTCGCACAATCCGCCGGAGTACAACGGCCTCAAATTCTCGACGTCGAACGGCGCGCCGGCGCTCCCCGAGGTCACGAAACAGATCGAAGCCGAGATCCATGCGGTGCAGCAGATCAACGAGCGGCTCGACGTCTACGAGAAAACGGAGCTGATCGAAGAGATCGATCCGAAGAACCGCTATCTCACCGAGCTGCGGCAGAAAGTCGACATCGACGTGATCCGCAAGAGCGGACTGCGCATCGCCATCGACTCGCTGTACGGAACCTCGCGCGACTACCTCGACTACTTCCTCCTCGAGGCGGGCGTCGAGGTGAAGATCATTCACAACTTCCGCGATCCGTATTTCGGCGGCTTCTCGCCGGAATGCAACGAGAAAAACCTCGGCGAGCTGCGCAAGATCGTCAACGACGAGACCTACGACCTCGGACTGGCGACCGACGGCGACGCCGATCGCTTCGGCATCATCGACGATCGCAATCGATTCGTCTCGCCGAACACAATCCTGGCACTGCTCGCCGTCTACCTGAAGCGCTATCGCAACATCCCCGGCGGACTCGCGCGCTCGGTGGCGACGACGCATCTCATCGACGCGATCGCGAAGAAGCTCGACGTGCCGCTGTACGAAACGCCGGTCGGCTTCAAGTACATCGGCGAGTTGATTCTCGCCGACAAGATCGCCCTCGGTGGAGAAGAGAGCGCGGGCATGTCGATGTACCGCCACCTGCCGGAGAAGGACGGCATCCTCGCGTGTTTGCTCGTGGCGGAAATGGTCGCGCGCACCGGAAAGAAAATCGCGCAGCTCGTCGAAGAGACGCACGCAGAATTCGGCCATTTCTACTCGAAACGCATCGACCTCAAGCTCACGCCGCAGCTCAAGGAATCCCTCGCCAACAAACTCGCCAACCCTCCCAAACAAATCAACTCCCTCGAAGTCCGCAACGTCAACACGACCGACGGCGTGAAACTGCTCTTCGACCAGAAATCGTGGCTGCTGTTCCGACTGTCAGGAACGGAGCCGGTCGCGCGCGTGTACGCGGAGGCGTGCAGTCCCAAGGATTTGAAACACGTGTTGGATGCGGGGAGAAAGTTCGTGGCGCCGGGCTAGGAATTGAGAATTGTGAATTGAGGATTGTGAATTGAGAGGCCTCACAATTCACAATTCACAATTCACAATTCTCAATTCTCAACTCCAATGAAATATCCCCTCAAACACTTCGTCATCTGCATCGGCAAGGACTGCAATCGCGCGGACCGCGGGATCGAACGCGGCGAGTGCATTCAGGCCGAGCTGAAGGCGCACAACAAGAACATCGGACGAAAATCGGTCGCGCGCGTCTGCACGGTTTCGTGTCTCGATCTCTGCGATCACGGGCCGAACATGATCGCGTATCCGGGCGGGACGGTTTACTCGCATCTCACGCGCGAGACGGCGCTCGCGGCGTATCAGGGCGAGATGGGTGACGGTCCGCGGCGACCCGATCTGGAGTTGGAGTTGCCGCCCAAATCCGAAAACCCTGGCGAATCGTAGTCCTGTAAGATCTGCGCATGGTTCGTTCGCTCGCTGTGCTCGTGGTGGCGTTTGCTCCGCTTGTGTCGCAGGCGCAGTACTTCAACCGCGTCAACTTTTTCGGCAGCGCGGGGAAGAGCATGACCGGCCGCATCGGCCAGGCCGACATCGAGACCGCGAACCTGGAGCTCGGACACGCGATCTCGCCGCGCGTCGAGTTCGGCACGACGTTCGGCGTCGCGAACATCCGCCAGCTGAAGAACGGATACAACGACAACTATGGCCCCGGAAGCCGCGACGTGCCGGCGATCGGATCGACGCTCTTCGTGCGACGCCACTTCGGCGGCCTCAACTCGCGCGTGCGTCCGTTCGTCGAGCTGTCGTCCGGTCCGCTCTGGTCGCGCTATCGCGTGCCCGCCGGAACGTCTCGCATGAACTTCCTCTCGCAGGGCGGCGTCGGAGTCACGTTCCATCCGAGCGAGCGCTACGGCATCATCGCCGGCTGGCGCTTCGGCCACATCTCGAACGGCGGAATTCAGGGCGATCGCAATCCGGGATACAACATCAATGTGATCGTGATCGGCGTGCAGTTCCACGCCATGCCGCGATGAGCCTCCTGGCCTCCTGGCCTCCTGGCCTCCCAGTTTTCCAGCCCGCATTTCTCACAGCATCTGAAAAGGCGTGGAGCAAGTGTCAAACGTCATCCTGAGCCGGCAAAGCGCGGCGAAGGATCTCAAGTTACGTAGATTGAGATCTTTCGCCGTCTACGCGGCTCAAGATGACGATAAGGTGTGAGTGCAGACTAGGAAGCCGGGAGGCTTGGAGGCCGGGAGGCTACGCAAACAACGTATCGACGTAATCCTGCGGGTCAAACGGGATCAAATCGTCCGCGCCCTCGCCCACTCCGACGAATTTCACCGGGATGTCGAACTGGCGCATGATCGAGAGGATCACGCCGCCTTTTGCGGTGCCGTCGAGTTTCGTGACGATCATGCCGGTCACTTTCGCCGCTTCGAGAAACGCCGCGGCTTGACTGACGCCGTTCTGGCCGGTCGTGCCGTCGATGACGAGGAGCGTTTCGTGCGGCGCGCCGGGGAGCTCTTTGTCGATCACGCGATGAATCTTCGACAGCTCCTGCATGAGGTGCGATTTGTTGTGCAGGCGACCGGCGGTGTCGATGATGACGACGTCGGAGTTGCGCGACTTCGCCGCCGCGACCGCATCATGCGCGACCGCCGCCGGATCGGATCCGGCCTTGTGTTTCACGAGCGCAACACCAACGCGATCGGCCCACATCTGTAACTGCTCGATCGCGGCCGCGCGGAACGTGTCCGCTGCGCCGAGGATCACGGACTTCCCTTCGTTCTTCCAGCGCGCGGCGAGCTTCGCGATGGTCGTCGTCTTGCCGGTGCCGTTCACGCCGACGACGAGGATCACGAACGGCTGCGCGCGATCGATTTCGATCGTCGACGCTTTGCGCTGCGGAATGAGCGCGCGCGTCTCTTCGCGAATGACCTGCGTGAGCCGCTCCATGTTCGTGATCCGTTCGTCGCGCACGCGCTGCTCGAGCCGTCCGACAAGCGACATCGTCAGCTCCGCGCCGACGTCCGCGCCCAACAACCCTTCTTCGAGTCTGTCGATCGCGGACTGATCGATCGGCAGGTCGGGAGTCAGCGACTCCTTCATCTTCTCGATGATTTCCGTGTGGGTCATGAACAACCCACGTTTCAGTTTGTCGAAGAAGCTTTTCTTGGGCTCTGTCATAGGCTCATGGGCTCATAGGCTCATAGGCTCACAGGGCTTCTATGAGCCTGTGCGCCTATGAGCCTGTGCGCCTCCTCCGTCGCGCGCTGCGATCGCGCGCTTCACCATCTCTTCGTCGATCGTCAGCGTGCCGCCGGCCGTCGGCTCGAACTCGAGCGCGCGGATGACGCGGCGGTACGTTTCACGCAATGCGCGCGCGCCGACGCGTTTCTGCCGCGCGGCATCCCACGCGATCGCGACGAGCGCGCCGCGCGTGATCTGCAGGTCGATGCCGAAGCGCTTGAAGTACTCGCGCGATGTCCGAAAAATCGACTGCTCCGGCTCGACGAAAATTCGCGCCAGATCTCCCTCGGCGAGATCGTTCAGCACCACGATCGACTCGAAACGGGAGATGAACTGCGGCGTCATCCCGTAGCGGAAGAGATCGTCGTATTTCAGATAGTCGCCGAGGTGAAACGGCAGCTCTTCGCGGACCTCGCCGGACGAGGAGACGACGACGACCGGCTTCATCGGCGTCACGTCCTGTCCGATCGTCGCGCGTCGCAGCACGCTTTCGTACAGCTCCTCGAACGCGCCGCCGGCGACGAAGAGGATGTGCGACGAGTTGATGACGAACGACCATCCGTCCGCTTCAAACTCGACGTTCTCGTTCTCCATCAGCGTCAGCAGCGCTTCCTGCGCGACGATGCCGCGCACGTTCGGCGCGCCGCTGACAATCGAGCGGATCTTGTCGACTTCGTCGATGAACACGATCCCGCGCTCCACGCCGCGCACGATCGCGTCCGGCGTCGCGTCCGGCCCGAGCATCTTCCGCGCATTCGCGTACAGACGGCCGAGGACCGCGCGTCCGTATCCCTGCCGCTCCTCGGCGAGCACGTTCGCGTTCATCCGCACGATGTTCGCGAACTCGCGCAGCTCGCCATGATTCGCGAGGAAGTACTCGACCGCGCGCATCAACGTGGTCTTGCCCGATCCCGAGTTGCCGATCATCAGCATGTTCGGCGCGGGATGTCCGACCAGATGCTTCACCAGCGCCACGGAGATCTCGCGGATCGCATCGTCCTGTCCGACGACTGATTTTCGGATCTCGTCAAAGACGTCTTTGGGACGGATGGGGAAATCGGACATCGGCCGGCGATTCTATAGGAGTGGAGGACAGGCAATCCTGCCTGTCCGGACAGGCAAGATTGCCTGTCCTCCACTACGTCACGAACGAAAGGACGATCGCGATCACCAGCACGAGCACGACTGCGGCCGAGATCCACATCGCCTGAATGGTCGCGCGGTGCATGGCGACGGTCTCGCGGCGCTCGCCGAGGAGGTATTGCAGGTATTCGATGCGCGGCTTCATCACGCCGACTTTGTCTTCGATCTGCGGGTACACGACTTCGTTGATCGCCGGGATGATGATGACGGGAATGAACGTCGCGCCGCCGCGCCGCGTGATGTAGGCGTCGAGCATTTCGTTGTGCGGCGTATCGCCGCTGACGACGAGGCAGTGATAGACGGTCGTCGACTGCAGCACCGACAGCGCCATCTGCAGCGGATTTTTCGCGCGGTAGGTGTGCACGACCGACTCCGACGTCTGCCGCAGAATCTTGTCGTTCATCTCGTCGACGCGCGTGAAGATGAACACGGTCTCGCCCTTCGTCAGCGGGAGGTGTTCTTCGCGGCGATAGATCACCTCGCCGTATTCGTCCCACCACTCCGGGCCCTGCTCGGTCGTGAAGCCTTCGTCGCCGAGGCGTTCCATGAGGCGCAGAACGGGATCGCTGCCCGCGGGCGACTCGGGCGGTTTCTCAGCCTTCAGCTCTTGCATACTTGTTCACCAGACGCATCAGATCATCGAACTCGAACGGCTTCCCCATGTAATCGTCCGCGCCGCAGACGCGCGCCTTTTCGGCGATGTCGCGATCGCCGGAGAGGATCACGTACGGAATGTGCTTCGTATCGTCGCGCGACTTGAGCGCGCTGCAGAGTGCTGCACCGCCCATGCCGCGAATCGTGAGGTCGGCGAAAATCATCTCCGGCCGCGCCTTTTGCGCATGCACGAGCGCGGTCTGCCCGTCGGCGACGACCAGCGCGTCGCGGCCGTTGCGCTGGAGGACGAGCGTGATGAGACGCGCGACCTGCGGGTCGTCTTCGACGACGAGAATCACTGGCCGCCCTCCCGACCGGTTGCTCGGTTGCTCGGTCGCTCGGTTGCCGCGCAACTGCGCGACCGCGTGACCGCGCAACTACCTCTCACACCGCGAATCGCACGCGCACGCTCTTGCGCGCGTGTCCGAGGGCTGCGCCGGCGAGCGCGCCGACGGCGTTGGAGATCGTGTCGGGAAGCGCGGTCACGCGCGTCGGCAGCGACTGCTCCCAGAGGCAGATCGCGAGGGCGAACGCGAACGCGGCGAGCACGGTGATCGCGTACGACGATTTGCGCGGACGCGTTTTCGTGTCGAGCGCGACGAATGCGAAGAAGCCCCACGGCACGAACAGCAGGATGTTCGCCGTCACCGGCATCACCAGCGCGAGCACGAGTCCGCGCGAGAGCGGACGCTCGGAGCTGAGCAAGCGCGCGATCAACTCGCGAAACGGATGCGCGTTCGCGGCGTAGGCCTTGCCGGACAGGAACCAGACGAGACCGATCATCGCCGCCGTGGTGAGCGCGAGCAACGCGATCGCGACGGGCTTGCTGACCCGCACCACGTGCACCTGCCGCTTTCCCATGGCGCGTGATTATCGCCGTTCCCATGGCTTGCAGCCGATTGCCAGATTCATGCACAGCGGAAAGCAGAAAGCAAAAAGCAGAAAGCAGAAATCGGCGAGAGGCGCACCGTCATGCTGGGCCGCGTGAGACGACGAAGCATCTCAGGCTCCATAACCTGAGATCCTTCGCTTCGCTCAGAGGCTGTGAAAAATTTCCAGAGCTTTGTGGCGACCGCTGCCCTCAGCGGTCGCGGCGGCGCTACGCGCCGCTGGCGCCGCCGTGAGGCGGCGCTGTGACCGCTGAGGGCAGCGGTCACCACATTCTCAGAGGGTGTGAAGAATTCGCGCGTGCTGTGGAAAAGT
>QHVT01000007.1 GCA_003223645.1 Acidobacteriota bacterium
ATGCTCGTCGCGATCTACCACATGATTCGTGACAACAAGCCCTACCGTGAGCTCGGAGGGGACTGGCTCGACAAGCGTTCCGCGGAATCAAAAAGCAAAGCGCTCGTGAACCAACTCGAGCGTCTCGGCTACCGTGTCGAGCTCCTTCCAGCGCAAGCGTAGCCGCATGCGCTGAACATTCGCGTCGCGCTCGCCCCGCACGCATCTCTGCTGGCGGACCGACTTCGCGCCCGCCCGTTCGACGTGTATCTTTTCGCCCGGATGCTGTTTCGCAGCAGAAGTTAGAAACCCGCCCGCCGGGTGTGATTCTCAATTCTGCCTTCTGCCTTCTGCCTTCCCTGCTGGTGCGCGATGATCGTGCGACTCGTCGGCTAACGTGTACGACACGGAAACGTCATGAAATCAATCCTCTGGCAATGGGTCGATCGCCCCGGACACGAAGCCGCGCGCATAACGGCGCGGCTGCTCGCCGGTACATCCGTGTTTGCGCATGACGCAAATCCCGTCAGCCTCGATTACGAGATTGCGTTCGATGCGGAGTGGCGCACGACCGAGGCGCGGGTGCGCGGTTGGGTGGGGGAGCGGCGGATCGATGTCGACATTCGCGTCGATGGCGCTACGTGGACGATGAACGGCGCCGAAGTCGACGCGGTGCGCGAGTGTGTCGACATCGATCTCAACTTCAGTCCGGTCACGAACCTTCTTCCCATCTGCCGCCTCGATTTGAAGGCCGGCGATGCGCAGCTCGTCACCGCCGCGTGGCTTCGCTTCCCGTCGTTCGCGCTCGAGCCGCTCGCGCAGCGATACACGCGCGTCGACGAAACGCATGTCCTGTATCAATCGCTGGCCAGCGGATTTGAGGCGCTTTTGACCGTCGATGAGTCCGGTCTCGTCACCGACTATCCGGGCGTGTGGTTTCGCGTCTAACCCTTTTGCTTTCTGCTTTTTGCCTTCTGCTTTCTTCTGGCTCTCTCGTTGCACTTTTCCAAGCCGGAGGTTAGACATGGAAAGCAGAGCCAAACTCTTCGGGCATCCGATTCATCAGATGCTCATCGTCTTTCCGCTGGGCCTCTTGGCGACATCGCTTTTTTTCGACGTGATCGGTCTGACGACTGATCATCCGGGACTGCTTCAGGCAGCGTGGTACATGATCGCGGCGGGCGTGATCAGCGGCCTCGTCGCGGCGGTGTTTGGTCTCATCGACTTTCTCGCCATCCCCAGCGGCACACGCGCAAAACGCATCGGACTGTTGCACGGCGTCGGCAACGTCATCGTCGTCGCACTCTTCGCGGCCAGCTGGTGGCTGCGGCGCGATCATCCGGCGAATCCCGGCAGTCTGCCGGTGATTCTCTCCGCGGTCGCGACGGGCCTCGGCGGCATCACCGGCTGGCTCGGTGGTGAGCTCGTCGACCGCCTTGGCGTCGGCGTCGATGACGGCGCGCATCTCGATGCACCGAGCTCGCTCTCGCACGAGACGACGGCGGTGCGCGAAACGGTGCGGCGATGAAACACGATTCTCTCTTCCTTCGCCTGGTTCGCGGAGCGGGTGCCGGCATCGCCGGCACCTTCGCGATTCAGAACGCGATGAAAGTGCAGGGCAAGCTGCTGCCGGCGACGAAGCCGCCGATGCGCCAGGATCCCGCCGACTTCATGCTCGAGCACGCGCCGATCGACATTCCGGAGAAGGCCGTGCCGGTCGCGAAGAAGGTGATGCAGCTCGGATACGGGATCACTTTCGGCGCATTGTACGGAGCGCTGCGCAAGCGTCCGCACAACGTGATGCTCGAAGGCGCGCTCCTCGGACTCGGCACCTGGGCCGCCGGCTATCTCGGCTGGCTTCCGAAGGCGGGCCTACTGCCGTCGCCGAAAGAGCAATCGGCCGCGCAAATCAGCGGACCAATCGCGACCCACCTCGTGTTCGGCCTCGCGACCGTCGGCGCCTATTCGCGAACGTGATCGGGTGTAGCACAGGCTTTCCAGCCTGTGCTCCGGGGCGCAGGCTGGAAAGCCTACGCTACACCCGGTGGAGCGGCGGCCGCTTCGGCCGCCAACCTCTCGCGAGAATCCGGCCTCGTGTTCGGCATCGCGACTGTCGGCGCATATTCGCGAACGTAATCGGTGTAGCACAGGCTTTCCAGCCTGTGCTCCGGGAGGCAGGCTGGAAAGCCTGCCCCACACCTGGGTGATGCGATGATGCCCGCGTGAACCTCCTGCATCTCTTCGACCTCTCGCTCCGCGCGCGGCGCGACGCGCCGGCGCTGGAGTGGGAGGGAACGACCTACACGTTTGGCGAGATCGACGCGCGCAGCAATCGCGTCGCGAACGCGCTCATCGCGCGCGGATTCGCGAAAGGCGACCGGCTCTGCGTCTACCTCGCGAACCGCATCGAGCTGATCGATCTCTTCCTCGCCTGCGTGAAGCTCGGCGTTATCTTCGTCCCGATCAACATCCTCTATCGCGAGCGCGAGATCGCGCACATCACAAACGACGCCGAGCCGCGCGATGTCATCACCGCGGACAATCTCTTCACCTCCGACGACGATCGCCGGCCCGACGTCATGCTCGACGGCGACACGCCCGCCGCGATCATCTACACCTCGGGCACGACCGGCGCGTCGAAGGGCGCGGTGCTGACGCACGACAACTTCCTCTCCAACGCCGTGAACCTCACGACGTGCTGGCAGATCACTGATCGCGATCGCTTCCTCCTGCCGCTCCCGCTCTTCCACATCCACGCCCTCGGCAACGGACTGCACGCGTGGCTGGCAAGCGGCTGCCGCATGCGCCTCCTCGAGCGCTTCGACCACCGCACGGCCGTTGATCAACTTATTGACTTTCAGCCGACGCTCTTCTTCGGCGTGCCGACCGTCTACGTGCGTCTTCTCGAAACGCCGCCCGATGCCGCGCGCGCGATCGGCGAGAAGATGCGCCTCTTCGTCTCCGGCTCCGCGCCGCTGCCCGCGCACGTTCTCGAACAATTCCGCGCCCTCTTCGGCCACACGATCCTCGAGCGCTACGGCATGACCGAGACGTTCATGAACACGAGCAACCCGTACGCCGGCGAGCGACGCGCCGGAACCGTCGGCGTTCCGCTGCCGGGCATTTCCGTGCGCATCGTCGACGGCGAGCTGCAGGTGCGCGGATCGAACGTCTTCGCCGGCTATTGGCGACGTCCCGACCCCACCGCCGCGGCGTTCACGAGCGATGGATACTTTCGCACCGGCGATCTCGCCGAAGTTTCAGACGACGGCTACTACACGCTGCTTGGCCGGAAGAGCGATCTGATCATCTCCGGCGGCTTCAACATCTATCCGCGCGAGATCGAAGAGATGCTGCTCGAACATGTCCGCGAAGCAGCAGTCGTCGGAGAGCCGGACGAGATCCGCGGCGAAGTCCCGGTCGCGTACATCACCGGCGATTTCGACGCCGCTCAACTCGAGCGCATCTGCCGCGAACAACTCGCGTCGTTCAAAGTGCCGCGCCGCTTCGTACGCGTCGACGCGATCCCGCGCACCGCACTGGGGAAGGTGCAGAAGCACCTGATCCGTTTCCAGTACCGCCCTCCAACGAGTCACGAGCGAATGACCGGACTGCCGTGGGATGCGTCGTATCGAGACGGCCCCGCACCGTGGGACATCGGCGGGCCGCAGCCGGCGGTCGTGCGTTTGGCGGCCGCAGGCGCATTCGCGGGAACCGTGCTCGATGCGGGATGCGGCACGGGCGAGAACGCGCTTCACATCGCGTCGCTGGGATTGTCTGTTGCGGGCGTCGACGTCGCGGAAACCGCACTGGCGATCGCGCGAGAGAAAGCGCGCGACCGCAACATCGAGATCGAATTCGCTGCAGCCGACGCACTCCAATTACAACATTTGAAGCGCACGTTCGACACGGTGCTCGACTGCGGACTGTTCCACACCTTCGACCATGAAGAGCGGCCGCGATACGTCGCGAGCCTCGCGTCCGTGACCGCGCGCGATGGAACGCTGTACGTGTTGTGTTTCAGCGACGAGGGTGCGGACCTCGGTCCGCACCCCGTCAGTCAGGAAGCGCTGCGAGCTGCATTCAGTGGATGGAACATCATCGCCATCGAGCCGGAACGGCTGCAGACGAGGTTCCACAACAACGGCGTCGCGGCGTGGCTCGCGACGATCAAGCGGATCTAAAGGACGACGCGCGTCGCTACGACGCACCGTGCTTTCTGCTTATCCCAGAAACCGCCAGCGTGGCCCCGCATGTTTTCTGCGGCCGGGGATGCTTATGGTCATCAGCTGTTCGGCTTCCAATCGAAGTGCGTACATGAGGCCGATCGCCGTATCGAGCTTTTTCGGCTCGCCGTTGACGGCGGCGTGCAGGGAGTTGAGGAGGGAGGTGTAGGTCTCGTCGAATTGATCGGCGTAGCGCGCGACGAGCGAGTTGCGCGGCAGCGGGGCTTCGGTCGGGTTGTCGATCATCGGATAGACGCCGTCGGGATCGAACGGGATTTTCAGTCCGCTGTACGAGTATCCCTTCGGAATCCTCGGGTCGACGACGAGGTGCCTGCCTTCGACGACCTGCGAGAAACGGTAGTAGTGCGCGTATTGGCCGTCCATGTCGACCGGCTTCGTGCTCGTTCCCTCGCCCTGCTCGATGATGACGTCGATGGCGCGCGACGCGCGCTCGACGTTGGTCACGGGAAACAACTGGTCCGGTGGGAACCAGCCGGCCACCTGCAGCTTCTCGTCGCCGGTGAAGATCGAGTTGCCGAGCTTTTGGATCGCTTCCTTGATGGCGATGTAGAACTGGCCGATGGTGCGATAGTCGACGACGCTGCTGGTCGTCGGTCCTTCGGGCGTCGTCGTCGGAAAGCGCAGAGGATCTTCGGGCTCTTCGATGACCATGAACGTGTCCCGGATCAATTCGATCGAGCACTTCTTCAGGCCGACGATGAACTTATGTCCCGGCTCGTCGCCGATGCCCATCGGCAGCTCGCTCGGATAGTGGAGCGGGAAGCCGGGCGCGTTGACGGGCGGTCGGCCGCCGACGGCGTTGAGGATGTTGCACGCGATGCACATGTGCAGCATCTCCTCGAGGACGATGCTCTTGATGATCTTCGCGATCTCGACGTTTTTTCCGGGGACGATGGAGTAGAGCGCGGTGAGGTAGGGGGGGAGCGTGCTGAGCTCGAGGCGGATCGCGCCGATGAGCGCGGCGCGCACCTGCGCGACGGATTCGATCTTGCGTTTTTCAATCAGCAGCATCGTCTTGCCTCAGTCGAGATCGTCGGGAAGGTGGATGCCCATGCGCGTGTGGATCGCGAACGACTTCGCGCCGGCCTGCGGCGTCGCGCCGACGGAGATCGCGTGCTCGGCCAGCTCGGCCGCATGCTCGGCGAACTCCCACGGAAGCGTCGCGATCTCCGGCGGCGCTCCGGTGCCGGGGAGCGGCTTGCCGTCCGCGCCGGGAGTCGTGAGCCACGAGAGGATCGCCTTCGTTTTGTCGCGGGAGAGATCGCGCGTGACGGGCATGTGGTTCGGGTCCTCGACGGGCAATCCGAACGCGAAGGCGAGGAGGTGCGCGTTCGCGACGACGCTGTCGTACGACGTGAAGTCGATGATGCCGTCCATGATCGGATAGAGATTTCCGTACTGCTGGAAGATCGGCACGAGGTTCGTCCACGTGACCGGCGGCTCGGGCCTGAAGGTGTCGTAGACGAGGACGCTGAGGAAGTCGGACGGATTGAATCCGAAGGCGGGATTGTCTTTCACCGCCTTCGCGACGTCGGTGATGAGGTAGCGGATGCCGTAGACCTGGCCGTCGATGTAGCCGCGCGGACTTTTCGGACTGAATGCGCTCAAGGTGAGGGTGGCCCGCCCGTCGGCGCCGGTCTTGATGATGCGGTCGAACTTCAGCGCCGACTCGGGAATGCCGAATTTCGGAGGGATGCCCATGCCGTCTTTGGCGTTGCCGCCCGGCTGCAGTCCGCTGGAGTCGAAGAAGATGAGGAGCTTTGCGCCGGCAAGCGCTTTGCCGTACTGCGTCGCCCAGAAGTGGACGTCCGTTTTCTCGTCCGGATTGAGCCGGAACACGAACTGGTCGGCGCGCTGGTACCAGCCGTTCGTGTTTTCCTGGACGATCACTTCTTCGTTCTGCGTCACGGCGACGCGGTATTTCTTCAGCGCCGCCATTTCAGCGCGCGAGAGTTTTCGATTGCGCGGGAACTTCTGGATTCCGGCGGTCGTCGGGTACCAGTCGCGCTGCCGGTAGTCCACCTTACCGATGGAGTGGAAGTTGTTGTGGCGGTCGAGATAGCCGAGGTCCAGCGTGCCGATCGGCATCAGCGGGCCGCCCGGCGTCGTCGTCGGCAGCGCGTTGCCGAAGTCGGCGTAGATCCGCTTGGTCTTCTCGTCGACGACGGCCTGCATGAAATTCATCGAGCCCGCGGGCGTGTGGTTCGCGATCTGCGGCAACAGCTGCCGCCCGATGACGAAGTGCTTCGGCTCGTTCGCCGACCACGGACCGATCGTGCCGACGAGCCGTCCCATCGTGAACGAAGCGGAATCCGGACTCATGTTGTAGCCGTCGAGGTTGAACTTGATGGAGAGGAAGCCGTCGGGTGCGGCGGCGCGCAGTTCGCGGAGGAATCGCGAGCGCTTCGTGTCACCCCATGCGATCGGGCCGATCACTGACTGGTACATCGAGCCCGCGCCGGTGTCGCCCTGCGATCCCGATTTCTTCGCGCGGCCCCACCAGATGTCGGTGAACGGCGCCTTGGCGTAGGCGCCGGAAAAGTACTCGTGCTTCCGGTCGGTGAGGCGGACGATCATTCCCCAGATCTGCGAGACGAGCTGCTGCTGCGGATCGAGGTCGACCAGCTTTCCCGCGACGCGCTGGTTCGCGTCGATGATCCACATCCCGACGGCCGGATCGCGCTTCGATGTTTTTCCGTCCGCGTACGACACCATGGTCACGCGGCAGCCGACGAGCCGGAAGTTCCCCATCCCGTCGGGGTTCCACCACCCGTTCGCCAATTCGTCGTCCTGCGGCTCCTGAAAGCGCGGCTCGAACGTCGCGTTGTTGTAATGACGAACGTCGTTGTTCACCGTCGACGGATCGGTCTGAAAGCGACCGGAGAAATGCAGGCGCAGCGGACCGAGATAGCTCATGGGGGGAGGACCCTCTCGATCGGTATTAAATCAGAAAGCAGAAGGCAGAAGGCAGAAGGCAGAAGTGAGAAGCCCACCCGCCCAACGTATCGGAGTGCTTTCTCAATTCTGCCTTCTGCCTTCTGCCTTCTGCCTTCCCGGCCGGTGCACGAACGAACGGGCGACTGGCGACAAACGCGCACCACCAATCAACGTGCTGGTACCCTCCCCGAAAACATGGTCTGTCCTCACTGCAGGGTTGCTCTCGACGTCGTTCGCTGCTGTCCGAACTGCGCGCGCTGTTATCCCGTCGATCACGGCATCGTCGATTTCGCCGAGGGGGCGTATTACGACCGGTTTGATGAGTCGACTGCGCTGACGTGCGAGCATCTGGAAGGGTTGCAGCTCGAAGTCGAGGGGACGCGGCGGCGGATTCTCGATTTCTATTTGCCGAAGTTGCAGGCGGGTGCGCGGGTGCTCGATTGCGGGTGCGGGAACGGCGTGTCGGTCGATCTGCTGAACGAGCGCGGGCTCGATGCGTGGGGGAACGATCTCTCGCAGTTGCGCAAGTGGCAGTGGCGGGAGCGGGAGCATCGGGACCGGCTCGTGGTGGCGAGCGCGCTGTCGCTGCCGTTCGCGGACGACTTCTTCGACGTCGTGATCTCGTCCGGCGTGATCGAGCACATCGGCGTCGACGAGACGTCGGTCCCGCGCTACGGCGTCGCGCCGCGCGCGGATCGCGACGAGCTGCGCGCGCGTTTCTTACGCGAGCTGCTGCGCGTCGGCAGGACGATCTACATCGACTGTCCGAACGGCGCGTTTCCGATCGACTTCTGGCACGGCGACGCCCCCGGATCCGCGCGCTTCCATTCGCTGCGCGAAGGATTTTTGCCGACGTTTCGTGAGATCGCGTCGCTTGCGCCGGACGCGCGCGTCGAGGCGCTGTCGCCGTACAAGCGCCTGCAGTTTCGCCAGGCGGCACGGCATTGGTACGGGCGAGCGTTCGGCGGAGTGGGGGAGTTGTATTTCCGGCTGATGCCGCGCGCGATTGCGCGGAGCGCGTTGAATCCGTTTTTGGTGGTTGAAATTCGGAAGGTTAGCGAACGATAGGACAGATAGGATGGATAGGACGAATAGGACAGATAGGACGAACAGGTCCCGCCCGCCCTTCCCCGGAGGCGGGCAAGATGCCCGCTCTCCTAGATTGGTGGGCCTGGGGGGATCTCCGGCAGCTTCGGCGCTTGCCACGCTTCGGCCGGGCGCTCGAGGAAGCGCTTGATGTCGTCGCGGGTCATCGCGCGATGCGCGTTTTCTGCGCTGTCGCTGACCGGTGTCAGGCGCGCGCTGAGCCGTCGCAGCGCTTCGCCGGCCTCGGCGCGCACTTGCGGGTCGGCGTCGCGATTCGCGGCGAGCTCGGCGAGGCGGACGAAGATCAGTGTGCGCGTCGCGCGGGTGATGCGGCCTTCGCGCGATGCGATGTCGATGAGCGAGTCGAGGACTTCGCGCAGCGGCAATTCGTTTTGCTGGGTGAGGCGCGCGCAGCGCGCGGGGTCGAGGAGTGCGGAGACGGTGATGTCGGCGCTCGTCGTCGCCGCGGCGACCGGATCGAAGGCGGGATCGGTGCGGCGGGGGAAGCGTTCGGTGTTTGCTTCGCCGTAGCCGTACGTCGGCGGCGGGATGAGATCGATGAGGCGCTGCGGAATCGTGAGGAACGACGGCTGCAGCGTTTCGAGAATCGCGCTGAGTGCCTCGCGCTGTTGTTTCGCGGGGACGACGCGCGGCGGGTTCATGTCGTAGGTGAAGTAGACGCCGCCGACGGATTTCGCCGCGGCTTCGAGTTGGTAGCGGTGGTGGAGGAAGAGCGGGACGAGTTTCACTTCGAGCGCGGAGAGTGGCTCGCCTTTGTCGAGGTTGTCGAGTCCGAATTGATCGAGGGCGATGCGGCGCACTTCGATTTCGTGGCGCAGCGTCGCGATCGGATCGGCGCCGCTGTCCCATACCGACCCGAGGGGATGCGCGCCGCTGACGGGACGCGAGTGCGGATCGGAGACGAAGAGCGGCACCGCCTTCGCGAGCGCCTCGAGCTCCTCGTCGCTCTTCACCGGCTGATAGGCGTACTTGATCGCGGCGATGTCGTACGGACCGACTCCTTTTGCATACGCGTCGGATAGATCGAGCTTGCCGTCCGTGATCTTGATGTTCGGCGAGGGATAGTCCATCACCGACGCGCGGCCGTACGTCGACGCGGCCATGTTGTGATCGAGGCCGAGGGTGTGACCGACTTCGTGCACGGAGAGCTGGCGGATGCGCGCCAGCGCCATGAGCGACGGCGATGTTTTCGGGTCGAGCTCGTCGTATACCGGCATGAGGCCGCGCGCGATGAGTACGTCCTGGCGGATGCGCAGCGATCCGAGCAGCACGTTGCCTTTGATGATCTCGCCGGTGCGCGGATCGATCACGCCGCCGCCGTACGACCAGCCGCGCGTGGAGCGATGCACCCAGTTGATCATGTTGTAGCGGATGTCGAGCGGATCGGCGTCGGGCGGCAGCACCTTGACGACGAATCCGTTCGGGAATCCCGCGGCCTCGAAGGCCTGGTTCCACCACGACGCGCCTTCGACGAGCGCGCTGCGGATCGGCTCGGGCACGCCGTTGTCGACGTAATAGACGATCGACTGCCCCGGTTCGAGGCGATGCCGCGCGATCCAGTGCTTCGAGATCGGACCGGTGAAGGGCGACGCGTAGTCGTAGAAGTCGACACCAAAGAGTCCGACGCGCGAGTCGGCGCGGCGCGGCGTGAAGCCGGGCGGCGGCGACTGCACGAAGGAGTGATGCTCGCGCACGGTCACGATGTCCGCGGTGGGCGTGACGTCGCGTACCAGATTGCCGGGACGATCGGTGGTCGCGAACGTCAGCGTCGCTTCGACTTCAGTGTTGCGCGGGAACGCTTTCGTGTGCGGCAAATAGAGCGCGCTGCGATTCTTGTCGAGCGAGTACGAGCCTTGTTGCGCCTCGCGCAAACGACGCGCGACGCCATGCGCGTCGCTGAGAAAAAAATCAGTCGCGTCGACGAGGACGCCGTTCGGTGTCGTCGACTCGACTTTAAACGACGCGAGCACCGACTGCGCAAACGATTCTTCGACCGCGCGACGCTCGGAAGCGTCGTCCGACAGCGCGCGATACGTGTAGTTCGGCTCAATCATGAGCACGCGCGGGCCGATGCGCTCGAAGCGGATGACGTGCGTCGCGCCGAGCTGATGGCGATCGAGTCCGATCGGGTTCGAGCCGACGCCTGACGCCAGCGACACCTGCCAGATCAGCTCTTCGTTGAAGTGCGTGATCTCTATCATCAGCTTGCCGTTGTCGGCGTCCCAGCGGAGGGGGATGAAGCCGTCGAAACTTTGGACCGCGGCGGCCGGAGCCGCCGCTTTGGCAGGTGGAGGTGGAGCCGGCTTCGGTGCGGTTGCGCACGCGGACACCAACAACAAACCGACCAGCAGTCGCTTCATCATTCGATCACTCTCCCAACGCCGCGTAGGTGACGAGGCGGAATCGCGTCGCTCCCTGGGCGGTGCGCACCTTGGCGGCGATCTTGTCGTGCAGCTCCGGCGTCCACGCCGTCCAGCGCTGGAAGAACGCGGCCGCCGCATCCTTGCTGCCGTCCTTCTGCAGCTTGAGCACTTCGGTCAGCAGCGAATTCACGGCGTCGTTGTAGCGGTCGTAGTGAATCGACAGCTGCGCGGTTTTCGGATCGAACGTCAGCAGTCCTTTGTCGAGGAACCAGTTGAACTGGATCAGCTGCATCGTGCCGTACGGCTCGTCGCTGCGCGGCTTCGTATTGAGGAGCGTGCGGCGGATCCCCGACGCTTCGATCGCGCGCAGCGCCGGATGATTCATCTTGTGCAACGCGAAGAGCGAGACGAGATCCGCTTTCATCTCTTCCGTGGAGTCCGAATATTCGGCGAGCGCCTCGCCGTCGGGACCGAGGTAGTGACCGATCTCGTGCCACAACGTGCGCTGGATCGATCCCTCGGGGTCGTAGTCGTTCGCATGTGCGCTCGCCGTCACCGCGCGCCACACGCGCTGGTCGGCGGCGACGATCTCCGGGTGGCGCATGATGTTTTCGCGCAGGAGAATCGTCCGTCCATAGCGACGCGCCATGAGCGGATCGTTCGGCAGGATTGTCGCCGTGTTCGTGCCGCGCGCCTGCCCGAAGTCGGCGATCACCTCGTACACGCCGATCGGGATGTCTTCCTTCACGCGCTTGTGCGGCGCGTACGGCAGCGCGTCTTCGATCGACTGCAATCCGCTGAGCGCCTTCACCAGATCAGCGGTCGCCTTCTCGTTCTTGATGAGGATGCTCATGCTGTGGAACGCCTTCACGCCGTACAGCGCGTCGTCGTACGTCTCGTACGCGCCGAGCTGGAAGTTGAGGCGCTGGAAGCGGCCGGTCACCCACGACGCGTCGCCGCTCTCGTAGTCGTTCGACAGCAGATCGCGCGCGCGGTTCCACGTGTAGCGCGCGAGCTCGGGATCCGTGTCTTCGAATCGGATCGCGGCCTCGATCAGCTGGTTGTACAGGCCGATCATGTCGTCGGCGTACGCGAGCGCGTACGGCACGGCGTAGAAGTTCTTGCCGTCGGCATCGTGCTGGCGCGAGCGCAGTCCTTCGAGCGCGTACGGATGCATCGTGCGCATGATCGGATAGACCTGCAGTCCGTTGATGTCGAGGCCGAGGTTGGACTTCGTCTCGCGGCGCACGACGGTGCGCGAGTCGAGAATGCCGCTCTTCATTTCAGGATGCGCCGCGAGAAACGCGTCGAGCTCCTCCTTCGTGGCGTCGAGCGGATAGACGTTCTTGCCGGGACGCGGCGGCGCGACGTCGAGGAAGGGCTCGCGTTTGTTGTCGAGCGTCGTCGCGATCGGTCCCTGGAAGAGGCGATAGAGCGTGCGCAGGTTCTTCGTGCGCGGCGGGCTGCCGAGGCGGGCGTCGATGTTGCGCAGCTTCTCGTAGGCGGTGAGCGCTTCGGGATGCCGCTCGGATTCATACAGCCGCTGCATGATCGAGCCGACTTCGAACAGATACTTCAGCGCTGCTTTTTCGTTCTCCGGCAGCGCCGACAAATCGGGCGCAAGCCGGATGGTCACGGTCTTGTCGAGGATCTCCTTCGACTTCGCCTCGGGCCAGTACGCGGCGGGAATCGCCGGCGGCGGAGGAGGGGCTTCCTGTGCTGCAAGGGTGGCGGCGAGGAGGAAAACAACGGGGAGCATTTTCATCGGCGGCGAACGTTACCACGCGGTTGCGTGGTCGCGCAGTCGCGCGGTTGCGCGGCGATTGGCTGGCGCTTTTGCCGCGCGACCGCGTAACCGAGCGACCGCGCAACTACCGTTTCGCAATCGACGCGACGATGTCCGACAGCGCCGCGATCGCGAACGGCTTGCGCAGGATGCCGCCGACCGTCGCGGAATCGATGAACTGCAGCGACTCGTCCGCCGCGGCCGTCATGATCACCGTCGCCTTCAGCAACTCCGGCTTGCGGATCATCAGATAACGCAGGACGTCGAAGCCGGAAAGGCGCGGCAGCGCGAGATCGAGCAGCACGCAGTCGTACTGTCCATGCGTGAGCCGTTCGATCGCGATGTCGCCCTCGGAAACCAGCGTGACGGACGCGATACTGTCGAGCACCGACTCGATGCGTGCGGCGATGACGTGCTCGTCTTCGATGACGAGCACGCGATACGGCTTGTCGCTCGTCGCCGGTGCGGGCTCGGCCGCGCGCGACGGCTGCGCCTCTTCGGGTTGCTTGGTCGCGAAGCGCGTGACGGCGGCGATGAGCTTGTCGCGCGTGAGCGGCTTGAGGATCCAGCCGTCCGCGTCGGAGGCTTCGAAGAGACGGCGCACGCGCTCTTCGCTGAGCGCGGAGACGAGGACGATCGGAACATGGCGGCGCGCGCGGATGAGCGAGCCGAGGCGGTGGCCGGGGATTTGAGGGAGCTCGATGTCGATGAGCACGAGATCGGGAGTGGAACTGGCGAGCGCCTGCATCAGCTCGGCGATGTTGCCGGCGGTGACGGTGCCGAATCCCTCGCGCTCGCACAGACGCGCGGCCTGCATGCGGAACGACGGGTTGTCGTCGACGATGAGGATGGTGAACATCGGATCCGCCTGAACTTTAGCATCACGGATACACTCCGCGCGATGTGCCTGATCGCGCTCGCGCATCGCGCTTCGGAGAAGTATCCGTTCGTCCTGGCGGCGAATCGCGACGAGGACTACGAGCGCGACACGCGCGTCGCGCAGGTCTGGGAGGATGCGCCGGAGGTCGTCGGCGGACGCGACGCGCTGTACGGCGGCTCGTGGCTGGCGATCGCGCGCAACGGCCGATTCGCGGCGGTGACGAATCTGCGCGGCGCGATGCCGAAGGGACGTTCGCGCGGATTGCTGGTGCGATCCTTCGTGACCGGCAACGAAACGCCGGAGGCATTCGCGGCGTCGATCGAATTCGAGCATTACGCCGGATTTCATTTGATTGCAGGCGAAGCCGGCGGGACGGTGGTGTATGTGGCGAGCGACGATGCGCCGCGCGTGCTCGATCCCGGCATTTACGGATTCAGCAATGCGCCGTCGAATGAACAGTGGCCGAAGACGGCGATTGCAGTCGATGCGATGTCTACAATGCTCGCGAGCTCCGCCGATCTCACAATGGATCTGCTGCAATTCCTGAGAACACCTCGCAATACCTGCCGCATCGAAGAGGAAGTGTTCATTGCCGGCAATCGCTACGGCACGCGCGCGTCGACAGTCGTGATTGTGTCGAGGGATGAGATTCTGTTCAGTGAACAGAATTACACGCGCGGAGGAAGCCCGGTCGGCGCAGTGTCGCAATTCCGCCTTCCGGTGTAGCGCAGGCTTTCCAGCCTGCGCCCCAGGGGGAGCGGGAGGGCAGGCTGGAAAGCCTGCCCCACACCAGAGTCACTACTCGCTCGCTTTTCCCACTGCCGTTTCCCGGCTTCCGCGGTGATTGTGGAGCGGCGGCCGCTCTCGGCCGCCGGCCCCTCGCGAGAATCCGGCGGCCGAGGGCGGCCGCCGCTCCACAGGAACGAATTACTCGCTCGCTTTTCCCACCGGCGTTTCCCGGTCTGCAATCGTCAGCCGGTTGTGTACGTCGTGTACGCCGCGGCACCGCATCGCCACATCCTCGGCCAGCCGTTTTTCATACCGGCTGTTGACCGTGCCGTTGAGCGTCACTTCGCCGTTCGCCACTTCGACCTCGACGTCCGTCGCGTCGACCGCGTCGTGATCGGTCAGCCAGTCGTTGATCGCCTCGCGGATCCGCTCGTCCATGTTCCAGTTCTTCGGTCCGCGTCCGCGGAAGCTGATGCGCCGCGGGTGCACGTCGCGCACGACGTCCTCCGCGCGGCCGCCGCCGCTCCATCCGCGGTCGCGCGCATATTCGTCGCCCAGTCCGCCGAAGTGATCGTCGCGCGCGTAAGGGCCGCCGAATCCGTGGTTGGCCATGTTTGATCCTCCGTCACCGAAGTGTGCAATGGACGTGCGAAAATCGGGGACATGAAACGGCTCGCCCTGCTTCCGCTCGTCCTTCTCGCCGCGGCCGCCTGCTCGACCAATCCGAAAGACCAGTTCGGCATCCCGGTCGACAACACGATCAACGACTGCCAGCACGGCGGCGTCGAGATCATGGTCGGGCTCAGCGGCTGGGGCACGACCGGCGAAGACATGAACGACCGGCTGACGTTCATCGTGAACGTCGCGAACGACTCGCGGAAGGAAATCACCGTGAGCAACATTCGCGTCGAGCCGCAGAAGACGGAGCTCGTTCCGTATCGCCTCGATCCGACCTATCGAAAATTCAACGTGACGATCCCGGAGGACGAGGACCACGACTTCGAGCTTCCGGTTTCGGGGCACGGGATGCAGCAGGACCCGAACGCACAGAGGATGGGGAACGGGGCGAACGAGCTGCCGGTGCTGGTGTCGGTGCAGTTGCAGAGCGGCGACGTGTACCAGTGCCGCTACGGGATTGCGGCGCCGCATTAGATCCGGGATTCACTTCGCCGAGGTACGTGACGTCGAGTCGATGCTCCGGCTCGATGCCGGCGAGCGTCGCGCGCGCGAAGCCGCGCACCACGAGCTCGCGATTGATGAACAGCGCGTCGGGCGAGCGATAGACGAGCACGTCGTCGCCGTTGCGCTCGAGCATGACCCACGCGTCGCCGATCGTCCAGCGAAGCATCTCGCGCGCGTGCAGTTCATCGGTGATCGTGACGCCGGCCAGCCGCACGGTCGTGCGCGTGCCGTGGTCGTCGATCGTGATCGTGCGTCCGTTGTCGATGGAGACCACGCGGACCATAGCCGCATTCGCAGGCAGACAGAGTGCGGACAAAGCAAGAGTAATGATGAGGATGATTCGTTTCATAGCGTCGTTTTGGGTTGCAGAGGAGGGACGACGCGCCCGGTGCGTGTGGAGGGCGCAGGATAAGCGCTCCGGCACTTTCCTCGCAACTACTTTCTGCATGAACGTAGACCAAACCATCCGCAGCAATCCGTGGAAATGGACCGGCATCGCCACCGCCGCCGGCCTGCTCCTCGGCCTGACCGGACGCATCCTGCGCATCCGCGCGAAGCACGCGAAGCCGGAGCTGGTGATCATCGACGCGACGTAGGTGTGTCATTCCGAGCCGCGTAGACGGCGAGGAATCCCCCGCCGAAGCACGACCAGCGCTCCGTTCGCGGGGGATCCTTCGCCGTCTCCGCGGCTCAGGATGACACTGCAGCGATGGTCGTTAACGGTGTTAACATTCGTCGCCCATGGCGCAGCAGCACACGAGCGAGCGGATCCTCGACGCGGCGGAGAAGATCTACCGCACCGAAGGCGCGGACGCGCTGTCGATGCGGCGGATGGCCGACGAGCTGGGCATCAGTGCGACCGCGCTCTATCGTCACTACAACGGCAAGGATGAACTGCTCGACGCCGTCGCCAACCGCGGCTTCGAAAAGCTCGCCGCCGAATTTCGCGACGCGGCGAAGAAGCGTACGCCGCGCACGCGTGTCCTCGCGGTCTTCGAGTCGTTTCGTGCATTCGCGCTCGAGCGGCCCGCGCTCTTCGATCTCATGTTCTTCCATCGGCGTCCCGGCGCGCGCCGTTTTCCCGGTGACATCGCCGGCGGCGCGTCGCCGACCGCGAACGTCGTCGTCGAATTGCTGACGCAGATGAAGGTCGAAGATCCGCTCGACGTCTCGCTCTTGTTGTGGGCCGAGGCGCAGGGACTCGTTTCACTGCATCGGGCTGGACGATTCGAGAGCGACAGCGTCTTTCAGCGTGCCTGGGACCGCCTGTTTGCGCGGCTTCTCGATCACCTCGCGTGACGGTTGTTCACAGTTCGTTGACTAACTTCTTTGCAACCCCGGCGTCCAGTTTACGAATATCTTCGTACAACACGCGTTGAAGGGGAGTTTTCGATGAAGGCATTAGTCACCCCGGCAGCAGTCCTGCTCCTGTCCGCCGCCGCAGCATTTGCGGAGTTGCCGCCCCCCGTCGCAGTCCAACGCACCGACACCCCGGTCGTCGTCGACGGCGATCTCTCCGACGCCGCGTGGCAGCACGCGTCGAAATACGAAACGTGGTACGAGACGAATCCCGGCGACAACGTCGAGCCGAAGGTGAAGACGGTCGGCTGGGTGACGTACGACTCGAAGTTTCTCTACGTCGCGATCGAGTCGTATGACAACAAACCGTCGGACATCATCGCGCCCTACGCAGACCACGACAACATCAGCGGCAACACCGACGACTACGCCGGCATCATCGTCGACACGCGCAACGACGGAAAGTCCGCATACCTCTTCCTCGTGACCGCGCGCGGCGTGCAATACGACGCGATCACCGACGACGCCGGCAACGGCGAGGACAACTCGCCCGATTTCTTCTGGGACTCGGCCGCGAAGGTGAACGATCACGGCTGGACGATGGAGATGCGCGTGCCGTTTTCCGCGGTGCGCTACGACAATCCGAACCCCGAGGCGTGGGGACTCACGCTCTATCGCAACTGGCCGCGCGACCGCCGCTATCAGATGTTCACCAGCAAGCTGCCGCGCGACGTGAATTGTTTCGTCTGCAACTTCGGCAAGATCACGAACCTGCACGGACTTCCGTCCGGCGATCACTTCGTGGCCGCGCCGTACGTGACCACTCACCAGTTCAGCGAGCCGCGCAACGGACTCGGAAGTGACCTCGTGAATCACCAGGTCGGCACCGACGCCGGCATGGATTTCAAGTGGAACCCGACCGCCGACATGGCCGTCGACGCGACGATCAACCCCGACTTCTCGCAGATCGAGTCGGACGTCGCAGTGATCTCGACGAACGAGCGCTTCGCGATCTTCCTCCCCGAGAAGCGCCCGTTCTTCCTCGAAGGAGTCGAGCTTTTCACGACGCCGATTCAGGCCGTGTACACGCGCACGCTGACGGCGCCGCGATGGGGCGCGCGGACGACGGGCAAGACCGGACAGTACGCGTACACCGCGCTCGTCGCGCAGGACCGCGGCGGCGGATCGATCATCATTCCGTCCGCATTCGGATCGGATTTCGCGCCGCAGGATTTCTCTTCGCTCGTCGCGATCGGGCGCGTGCGCCGCGATTTCGGACGCTCGTTCATCAGCTTCCTCGGCACCACGCGCGAGTCCGAAGGCGGCGCGCACAACCGCGTGTTCGGCCCCGACTTCCAGTGGCGCCTCGGCGAGCATCACACCTTCACCGGCCAGTTCCTCATGAGCAATACCGTCACGCCCGATCGTCCCGAGCTCTCCAGCGAATGGGACGGACGGAAACTCAACGGACACGGCGGGTACGGCTGGTATCAGTTCTCCAGCGCGAAGAACGACTTCTACGTCAACTACAACGACTACAGCAACGACTTCCGCGCCGACAACGGCTTCGTGCCGCAAGTCGGATGGCGCGGCAGCTACTCGGAGTACGGACATACGTTCCGGCCGAAAGGATTCTTCAGCCGCATCCGCACCTTCGCGATGGGCGAATACGACAACACGCAAAGCGGAGACCTGCTGTTCCGCCTCGTGGCGGCCGGCTTCGGTGCCGACGGCAAGCATCGCTCCTTCACGCGCATCCGCCTCGCGCACGAACAAGTCGCGAACGGCCCGGCGGTCTTCGATCGCGATCGCGTCTACTACAACGTGCAGTTCGGCGTGAGCCGCATCATCAGCTACATCAGCTTCGACGGCTGGGTCGGCGATGAAGTCGATTTCACGAACAACCGTCTCGGCCGCGGCGCGAGCACCAACTTCAACGCGACGCTGCGTCCCACGAATCACCTGCAACTCGGCCTCACCACGAGCCTCCGCTGGCTCAACATCCACGACGACCGCCTCTTCACGTCCCAGGTCGAGCGCCTCCGCGCGTCCTACACCTTCAACGCGCGCATGTTCCTCCGCGCGATCATCCAGAACGAGCGGACGAATCGTGACGTAAACCTTTACGGCTTCCCGACCCACCAACACAGCGGCGATCTCGCGACCCAGCTCCTGTTCGCCTACAAACTCAACTGGCAGACCGTCTTCTACGTCGGCGTCGGCGACCTCAACGAAGTCGCCGGCCCTAACGGCGACTTCGAGCAGAGCAACCGGCAGGCGTTCGCGAAAGTCAGCTACGCGTTCCAGAGATAGGGCGAACGTTTACGTTCGCCCTCCCGCGCCCGCGCCCGAGCCCGGGGGGGGCGGGCGTCGGCGATTGATGTGTTAGCGTCTCTCCATGTCATCCATCAACTTCCGCGTCGTCGATCTGTTCCATCTCGACACCGTGAACAGCTTCCAGCAGGCCGCGAACGCCGGCCTCTGGGGCGTGATTCACAAGGCGACCACGGGTGCGACGGGATCCGACTCCGCGTACGCCAGCCGCCGGCAGCCCGCGCTCGACGCGGGGTTGCTGTGGGGCGCGTATCACTTCGGCTCGAACGCGGACGTCACGCAACAGGTGGACAACTTCTTGACCATCGCGCAACCCGATGCGAACACGCTCGTCGCGCTCGACTTCGAGCCGTACTCGGGCGATCAGATGACGCTCGATCAGGCGCAGCAGTTTCTCGAGTTGATCGAGCAGCAGCTCGGCCGCAAGGCGGTCTTGTACAGCGGCAGTCTGATCAAGCAGGACCTCGGCAGCACGATCAATTCGTACTTCGGCTCGCACCGCCTCTGGCTCGCCGACTATTCGTCGTCGCCGTCCGTGCAGGCCAGCTGGTCGACGTACTGGCTGTGGCAATACACCGACGGCTCGGTCGATCTCACGCCGAACAGCATCGCCGGCATCCCCGGCGACTCGAGCGGCAATCTCGATTGCAATTCGTTTTCCGGAACACTCGCGGATCTGACGTCGGAGTGGGCTTCGTGAGGCAGGGTAGGGAAATCGTTTAGGCCGTCACTCCTGAAGGCAGGAGGGGCTGATCCTCATGACGACTCCCGCAACAGGGGAACCGAAAAAGAGCTCGCCGCGCCGAAAGGACGCCATCATCGCCGCCATTGCGACGGTGCTCGCGGCGGTCATTCTCGCCAGCGGAACGATCATCGCGGCGGGCAAACGGGATCGCGATTCATTGCGCGACGAAGCGGAGGCGCTCCGGCAGGAAATGAAGCTCAAGATCGGCCGGATCACGCAACTGGAAACGGACGTGGCGGTGCGCGACCGCCAGCTCCAGCAACTGCGGCAAACGCGTGCCGGCGTCATCGTGCCGTCGACCACCGATGTTCCGGTTTCTTCGACGTCAGAAGTGGACCCGTGGCCGGAGGCAGCCCGGGGGCATGCGGACGCCGATGGTTTCGGGATCGACTTTTTCGGCTGCGTCCGCGTCAGCGGCAACGTCGAATGCCGCTTCAAGGTGACGAACACGAAGCAGGAACGCGACTTCCGATTGCAGGCCGCCGGTTACAACGGCGACTCCATCAACTCGCGGGGAATCGATCCACACGGACAGCAGGTCGGCGCGCAGCGCGGGACGTTGGGAGGCGGCGACGAGGACACGAATCCGAGGATCACGATCCCGAACGGGATCACGATTCGCGGCACGGTGCTCCTCCCGGACGTATCGGCCGCGATGACGGAGTACGTCGTATTCCAGCTCGGCTTCGACGGTGACAACCGGCATCGCGTCGACTTTCGCAACGTGAAGCTGGGCGCATAGGAGGACATGATGGAACCGGGTCATCCCGCAGAAATGCGAGGGGTGACGCCCTCGCGGCCATCAAAAGATGGAGGCGAGGATGATCTTGGTAAGCCAGCCCGTCGCCAGCAGGATGACGGGCACACCGACTGCTGCGAGAGGAGACGAGACTTTGAGGACGTCACGGCATCCGGCGTAGAGCAGCAGGATCGTGTAGCACAACGCGAACACCGCCACGATCGCGATCACTTCGCCGTTCGACGCGCCGAGGATGCCGGCGGTGATGTTGAAAAAAGCGACCGGCAGCAGCGCTGCTCCGCCCGCGAAAATCGCGCGCAGCAGATCGTTCTTCTTCAACAACAGCATCTCGAACCCGAACAGGATCGCCACGATGCAGATGACGGGGACCGCGGCCGCGAGCGTCATCTGCAGGATCTGTTTCAAGCCGATCGAGAAGAAGCCACCGAAGTAACGCGCGACGAGCCGGATCGCGATGAGACACGACACGACGAAGAGGACGCAGAACGCGATGCCGACGTCGCGCGCCTGTCCGGCCGTCAATGCCTCGTACGCGGCGCCGATCGAGCCGACCGGATCGCTGAGCAGCAGTTTCACGGCGCGCGCCGCATCTTTGGATGCCGCCACGGCGCGATCGGCGTTCAACGCCGGACGCGCTGCCGGCTGAAACGCGAGACCGCACTGAACGCAGGCCGCGGCGCCACCATCTGCGGCTGTGCCGCATTGTGAGCAGAACATGACATTCCTCCTATTGCGTCTGGATACCTTTGGGCGACTGCGTAAATGCGCCGTCGCGAAACACGATGTCATCCGCGTCGGGAGCAGCGAGCCCCGGCGACGTCCGGTTCGGCCCGGCCGATCCGACCGCGTAGCCGTTGCCGCCGCGGTGTACTTCGAACAGCAGCGGTGTCGACCAGCCATCGGTGCGCGGCAGCGTTCTGATGTACGTCGGCGACAGGACGCCCGCCATGAGATCGGCGTCCAAGGTGGCAAATTGAATGAGGTAGGGAGTTTGCGGTCTTTCGGCTCTCCTCCAACATGGAACGCATCGATCTGCACACGCACGTCTTCAACGTCCGCTACCTTCCCATCGCCGGAGTGCTGCATCAGCGCGGGCACTTGCCGAAGATCATCGCCCGCGGGATCGCCAAGCTCCTGAACTGGCGCACCGGCGATCAGATCGGACACGCACCTGCCGCGCTGCAGTCGCCGAAAGATCTCGCGCTGCTGTCGCCGGAGTCGCTCGCGGTGGCCGAGGCGAATCCGGCGGCTGCGCTGGCGATGGCAACGCCGCCCGAGCTGATCGATGATCCCGACGTGCGCGAAGCGCTGGCGATGCTCGGTCCCGGCTCGTTGAAATCGATCAAAGAAACGACGACGGGCGATCTCGATGACGCGGCCGCGCAGGCGCAGTTCGAGCGGCTCTTCGCGCAGGTGGAGAAGGCGGAACGCGACAGCATCTTCGCGACGGGGCGCGACTATCTCAACTGGCTGCGCTTCCTTACGCACAGCGAGCAGGTGATTGTCGATCGCCTTCTGGGGACGTACGGGAAAGACGTGCATCTCTTCGTCCATCACATGATGGACATGCAGCACTACTACGATCCCGGCGACTGTTACTACGACTTCGTCGGCGAGCAACTCGATCGGATGAAGCGGCTCGTCGACGCGAACAAGGGACGCCTTCTCACGTTCGTCGCGTGGAGTCCGAAGCGGCCGAACGACATCAACATCGTGCGGCGTGCGATCGACAACGGCATCGCGGCGGGCGTGAAGATCTATCCGCCGAGCGGATATCAGGCCGACGAGGCGATGAACGATCCGCTGTATGACTTCGCGAGCACCGATCGCGGCGTTCCGCTCTTCGCGCATTGCACCCCCGAGGGGATGGAGGCGCGGCCGGGATATGGACGGCGCGCCGATCCGGCGTACTGGCGCAACGTGCTGCATCGCGCGGACAGGAATTGGAAGACGCTGCGCCTCTGTCTCGCGCACGCGGGCGGCGATGGGCCGTGGTTTGATCCGGCGCTCTGGCCGAATTCATTCGCCGAGCGCGCGGTCGCGCTGGCGGGCGATCCCGAAACGCCGAACGTCTATCTCGAATTCGGATTTCATCCCGACATCCTCGACGTGAAAAAACGCAACGCGTTCATCAGCCGGATGGCGCAGGAGATCGATCGCTCGCAGGGACGGCTCGCGAACCGGATCGTGTACGGAACCGACTGGCACATGATCGAGCGGCTGCGCAATCACCAGCGCTATTTCGAAGCGTTCGCGCAGGCGTTCAGCAAACCGCCGCTCGCTCAGTACAGCGAACGGTTCTTCTACAAGAATGCAGTCGAGTATCTGAATCTCCCGCGGTTCGCAGCGCGGCGCAGCGCCGGCGATCCGGTGCGGAAGCACGTCGAGAAGGTGATTCGGATCGCGGCGAAGAAGCGCTAGAACATCGCGCGCCGCACCGCGCGAATGTCGCCGTCCAGCGGGCGGTCGCGGAACACCGGACGCGCGGCGCTGCGGACGCGCAGGTACAGCTCGCGCGTGCCGCGTCCGAGTTGCGTGGCGATGTTGTGCGCGCGATCGCTGACCGCTTCCTCGAACTGCCGCGCCTGTGCCTCGGCGTGCTCGAGGTCGAGGAGCTGCGGCGTGGTTCGATTCGGGTCGTACTGAAAGACGACGCGCCATTCGATCGCCTGCGCGGCGGTGAGCAGCTCGATCGCGATCACGGCCTGCGCGTTGGAGATCACGGTTCGCAACTTGCGGCCGGCGTGGGTCGACATCGACACGTGATCTTCCGCGTTCGCGCCGGTGGGGATGGAGTCGACCGATGCAGGATGCGCGAGGACTTTGTTCTCCGACACGATCGACGCGGCGGTGTACTGCAGGATCATCAGTCCGGAGTTCACGCCGGGTCGCGTCGTCAGATTCTGCGGCAGGCCGCGATTGTGCGCGCCGTCGAGCATCATTTGCGTGCGGCGCTCGCTGATGTTTGCAAGCTCGCAGACCGCGATCGTCAAGAAGTCGGCTGCGAGTGCGAGCGGCTGTCCGTGAAAGTTTCCGGCGGAGTACGCGATGCGCTGATCGCCGCGATACCACTCCGGCCAGTTCGCGCGGAACTGCATGTCGAACGGATCGTCATCCTCGGGAAAGAATAGGGGATTGTCGGTCGCGGCGTTGAGCTCGCGACTTGCGATCGTCGACACGAAGCGGATCGTGTCGCGCGTCGCGCCGTGCACCTGCGGCGCGCAACGCAGCGAATACGCGTCCTGCACCGCGCCGGCGCGCTCGACGAGACGGCTGCCGATGATCATGTCGCGCATTCGTTCCGCGCTCTCGATCTGTCCGTCGTGTCCGCGCTCGTGATGCACTTTCGCGTCGAGCGCGCGCGTGCAGCCGGCCATCGCCTCGAGTGTGAGCGACGCCGTTTCGTCCGCGAGATCGGCGAGCCGCTGCGCGTCGTATGCCGCGAGGGCGAGCATCGCCGCGGAGAAATTCGCACCGTTGACGAGCGCGAGTCCTTCCTTGAACGTCGGCTTCATTTCCTCGGCGTCGATGCCGAGAAGCGCAGGGAGATCGCTCGCGTCGTGGAATGTTGGAGTGGTGCGCGCCTCCGGCGCGCTTCCCGGGGGCGCGCCAGAGGCGCGCACCACTCCATCGATGTAGAAACGGCCCTCGCCGAGGAGCGTGACGAAGAGGTGAGAGAGCGGGCAGAGATCGCCGCTCGCGCCGACGGAGCCGCGCAGCGGCACGAGCGGAATCACGCCGCGATTGAGCATCGCTTCGACGACTTCGACGAGCTTCGCGCGGACGCCGCTGTGTCCTTTGAGAAATGCATTGAGCCGCGTCGCCAGCGCACCGCGCACGACCTCGGCGGGAAAGTAATTCGCGAGGTCGTCGGGATCCGTGTTCTCGCCGACGCCGACCGAATGCGACAGCAGCAGATTGCGCTGCAGTTGCACGAGATCTTCCGGCGCGATCGCTTTGTTCTTGAATTCGCCGAATCCCGTCGTGATGCCGTAGTCGTGCGGAACGGACTGTCCGGCCTCCCACGCGCGGCGATAGTTCTCGACCACGCGCGCGATCAGCGCTTCGCTCTTCGCGACGCGCTCGCGCGTCGACGGATCGCACGCGACCTCTTCGCCGTGCCGCGCGATGCGCACGAGCTGCTCGATCGTGAGCGAGTTGCCGTCGAGCGCGATCATTTGACGCCTTCAGCTACGTTGTTCACGCACCGAGGAGAGCGGGCGTGCCGCCCGCCCCCGGGAGGCGGGCAGGATGCCCGCTCTCCTCGGCGCGTGGCGAGAAGCGCTACTGACCGTGTTGCCCCTCGCCCCGCTCGCGGGGAGAGGGTGGCGCCGAGCGCCGGGTGAGGGGTCGTGATCACGCGAGCAAGTCCCGCACGGCGTCGATCAGCTTCGTGCGATCGACCACCTGCTGTCCTGCGCGCTGAGCGAGCCATTCCTTGCGGTCGGCTGCCGGCTTCGCGCGCTCGCGTCCGGCGATCATGTCCTTGATCGTGACGGTGCCCTGTTCTTTTTCGTTCGAGCCGTAAAGCACGACGAGCGGGATCTCGCACTGATCGGCGTATTTGAGCTGCTTGCCGACGCTCTTCGCGGTGCCGAGGTAGAGCTCCGTCGGAATGCCGGCGCGCCGCAGCTCCCACGTCATGGCAATGTAATCACCGGCGAGACTCGGATCCATGTTTGCGACGAGCACGTTCGCTGTCGACTTGCGTTCGGAGATGCGATCGAGCGCGATGAGCGCGGCGAGCAAGCGATCGACGCCGATCGATGCGCCGACCGCGGGGATCGGCTCGCCGAGAAAACGCATGACGAGATTGTCGTAGCGGCCGCCGCCGAAGACGGAGCCGAACTGCGGCGCGTCGGGAAGGATCGCCTCGAAGACGGGACCGGTGTAGTACGCGAGTCCGCGCGCGATCGAGAGATCGAGCGAGACCTGATCGTCGCCGTAGCCGAGGGCGTAGAGGTGATTCGAGATTCGGTCGACGACATCGATTTTCTCGGACGAGCCTTCGACGCTCGCGAACAACTCGCGCACGCGCGCGATCACGTCGCGACGCTCCGTCGCCTGGATCGCGAGGAAGCGCTCGATGCGATCGACCTGATCGCGCGAAATGCCGACGCCGCGAATGATGTCGCCCGACTCGTCTTTGTAGCCTTCCATCAGCTCGAGCCGCACTTTCTCGACGCCGACTTTGTCGAGCTTGTCGAGGACGCGGAACACATCGACGCCCTGCTCGTGCGAAATGCTCGCGAAGTCGAGGACGAGATTGAGCAGCGCGCGGCTGGAGAAGCGGACGAGATAACGTCCGACTCCGAGCTCTTTCAGCGTGTCGCACATGCCGGCGAGGATCTCGGTGTCGGCGATTTCGCTCTCGACGCCGACGGAGTCGAGATCGAATTGCGTGAACTCGCGGAAGCGTCCTTTGTCCGGCTTGTCCGCGCGCCACACCGACGCGACCTGGTAGCGGCGGAACGGGCGCGGAAGCTCGCGATACTGCGCGATCACGCGCGCGAGCGGCACGGTGAGATCGAATCGGAGTCCGAGCTCTTCGCGTTCGGGATTCGTCACGCGGAAGATCGACTGCTGCGCTTCCTGTCCGGCGCTGCCGGAGAGGACGTCGAGGAATTCGATCGCGGGCGTGCTGAGCGGCACGAAGCCGTACAGCTCGTAGACGCGGCGGATCGTGTCGACCATCTGCTGCCGCGCAAGCATCTCGTTCGGCAGGAGGTCGCGCAGACCACGGCTCAAACGAGGCTCGACGCTGTTTGCGGTGTTTGACATCAGGAGGGGGTTTGGTACCGAGGGCCGGTTTCGAACCGGCGACCCCCAGATCCACAATCTGGTGCTCTAACCAACTGAGCTACCTCGGCACAAGAGGTGGCGAATGATAACCGGCGATGGAAACAGCGTCCAGCGCCGCTGCATTCTCAGGCGAAGACGTAGCGCTGTCGCGGCACCGTGGCGTCATGATCGAGCACCACGTTGGCGAAGCGGCGCGCGCGTTTCCCGCCGTCGACGGCCGAGATCGTAAACGTGCTCGCGCGACTCGCGAACAGCGTGCGGGGCGGATGAGAGGAAGGGCGGATGACGATGCGCCCCGAGTCGATGATCGCGTTTCCCGCCCGCCACTCGACGCCCGACTGGTCGTTCACCACCACGAGGTCGTGCAGACGAGTGGCGGGGGAAACGCGATTCATGGTGAGGGGACAGCTTTTCCGAAGCGGTGCGAGGATACGTAAGCGGGGGGTGGGGCGCGGTTCAGAAGTGGACATGTTTGGCTGCTTTGCGCCCGCCCACCCCGTTGGTTTGCGCCCGCCGACCTCTTTGCTTTTGCGCCCACCCACCCCGGGCGCGGGAGCGGGAAGCGGGAGCGGGCGCGGGTGCGGCACCAACACCGGGACGCGGGGGCGCGTACCGTCCAGCCGCCGAGGACGGCGGCGGTCCCGATGCGCTGGAAACGCCGGCGTCCACGCTGGCTGATCAGGCGGCGTCCCCGCCGCCTCCACCCGCCCGCGCCCGCTCCCGCTCCCGCGCCCGCGCCCGGGGTGGGGCGGGTAGCAAGTCACTCCTGCTCCAAAAACTCCCTTACCTTCTCCCGGTCCACCACGATCGCGCGCTTGCCTTGGATCAATCCCGCCTTGCGGAAGCCCTGCATGAACTTGGTGATGCGCGGGCGGGTGGTGCCGACGATCTGGGAGAGGTCTTCGTGGGAGATGCGCTCCTGCATCCGGAGGTACGGGCCGTCGGGTGCGCCGAGCTTTTCGGCGAAGGCGAGGAGGACTTTCGCGAGTCGGCGCTCGGCGTCCATCGTCACGAGGTCGAAGATCGCGGTCTGTCGCTCGGCGAGTCTCGCCGCGAGGTGGCGGATCAGCGATTCGTACGCATTGGACCGATAGACCTCGGCCAGGAACTCGCGGCGCGAGACGCGTCGCACGACCGTGGCCTGCATCGCCGACGCGGTTTCGTTGCGCTTGCCGGTGCCCTGGAGGCACGACTCGCCGAAGACGTCGCCGGCGGTGTAGATCGCGACCAGGCACTCCTGCCCTGCCGCGGAGGACATGAGGAGTTTCACCTGACCCGATTCGATCAGGTACAACGCGTCATCCTCGTCGCCTGTCGCGTAGATCGATCGCTGTGCTTCGACTCGCACGCGAACCGGCGATAGCGAGTCACGGTCGAACAGTTCTCTCAGGAACGGGGATGTCGCTTCGGCGCGCGTGTCTGAGGTGGGCATTTGCTCTAAAGCGCAGCGATTGTCTGTTCCACTGAATGCTGCGTCTGTTCAGTATTGAACATGCATTTCGGCGCATCGCGAAGGCTGGCTACCACGCGCAGAAAACGGCGCAATCGAGTGCGCAACGCGGTTGCGCAATCGACTGTTCGCGCGCTGTTTTCAAGCGCGCACAAGCGATTGATGGTGCACAGTGCGGCGCGTGCGGATGCCGAAACGAACGCCAGCCGACCTATTCTGCGCAGTGCATTGACACCGATCGATGGAAGGGTAGTTCTACGGATTGTGGCGTCCCATTTTTTCTAGGACGCGATCATCAACACGTCTGCAAAGCGGCGCTGCGCGTCGGTCCACGTGTTCGTGATCGTGAATCCGCTCTCTCTCGCGAGCGTCCGGAGCGTCGCCTCGTCGTGTTTGTAGGAGTTCTCGGTGTGAATCGTCTCGCCGTCTGCAAAGGCGATCTCAATGTCAAGAGCATCGATGCGGACGCGCTGTGCGCGCCGGCTGACGAGATGCATTTCGATGCGGCCGCGCACTTCGTCATAGAACGCGCGATGCTTGAAGGACGCGAGCTCGAAGTGTCCGCCGAGCTCGCGATTGATGCGCTGCAGCAGATTGAGATTGAACGATGCGGTGACGCCGAGCGGATCGTCGTATGCCGCTTCCAGCGTCGCGCGGTCTTTGCGCAGGTCGGCGCCGAGGAACAGCGCGTCGTTCGGACGTAATGCGGAGCGCAAATCGCGAAGCATCGCGATTGCGGCATCGGGATCGAGATTGCCGATGGTTGATCCGAGGAACAGGACAATTGTGCGCGCACGCGAGGGCGCGAAGGCGGAAAGCGGGATCGACGGCCGCGAGAAATCGGAACAGAGCGCGCGAATGTGCAGCGCCGGATATTCGCTCAACAGATCGTGGCCGCTGCGCTCGAGGATCGCCGCATCGACGTCGACCGGCACATATTCGATGTCGCCCTGACGCGCTGCAAGGACGTCGAGAAGGATGCGCGTCTTTCGCGCCATGCCGCTGCCCAGCTCGACCAGCCGGACTTGCGGACCGAAGGAAACCGCGATCTCGTTGCGAAAGGAGGTGAGCACCTCGGTCTCCGCGCGCGTGACGTAATACTCGGGCAGGAAGCAGATGGCGTCGAAGAGTGTTGAACCGAGATCGTCGTAAAACCAGCGAGGAGGCAGCGATTTTGGCGTGGCGGTGAGCCCGGCGCGGACGTCGGACGCAAAGTCGTCGGTCGGCGACTCGATGCGCGAGAGCGCAAAACGCGCATCGGGGGAGAACGGAACGAGGGCCGCGGTCATCAGAGGTGACGAATTGTAACGAACCGTGACAAACCTCCAAGCCTAAGATTCGTCTGAGTGAATAAATGAAACATTGGTCGATCGCGGTTCTTCTGATCGCCGGCTGTTTCTCCGGGTATTCGGAGAAAGAGAACACCGCGCGCGAGCTCCGCGTTCGCCGCGGCCCGTTCGTGAGCGAGCTGGTACTGTCCGGCGAGCTGGAGGCGGCGCGCGGCGACACGCTCGCGGTGCCGCCGCTGCCGTCGTGGCAGACGGCGATCAAGTGGATGGTCGATGACGGCTCCGCTGTCAAAGCGGGCGACCGCGTCGCGGAGCTCGACAACAGCGAGCTGACCGCCGATCTCGATCAAAAACGACAGACGCTGACGCAGACGCTGCAGGAGATGCAGCAGAGCGAGGCGCAATGGTCCGCCGACGTCGAGGAGAAACAGCTCGACGCCGAGAAGAAGAAATCGGATTTGGACAAAGCGAAGCTGCAGGCCTCGGTACCGCGCGACCTGCTGTCCGGCCGCCAGTTCGAAGAGAACCAGACCGCGCTGTTGCGCACGAAGACGGAGTACGACAAATCGCTCGACGTGGTGCGCTCGAAACGGACGCAAGTCGCATCCGACCGGCAGAACATTCTCCTGCGCATCGAGAAGGCGCGGCGCGAGATCGCGCGCGCGGAAGAGGGCATCGGCGCGCTCGTGTTGCGCGCGCCGCGCGACGGCATCGTCGTCATCCGCGATCATCCGTGGGAAGGACGCAAGCTGCAGTCGGGCGATCCGGTGTTCGTAGGATTTCCGATCGCACTGCTGCCCGATCTCTCCACCATTCGCGTGAACGCCGCGCTCCCGGACGTCGACGACGGAAAAATCGCGAACGGAATGCCCGTCACCGTCACGCTCGACGGCTATCCGTCGATTGCCTATCACGGACACATCAGCGCGATCTCCGCGGTCGCGCAGGAAAGCAGAAGGATGTCGCTGCGCCGGCAGTTCGAAGTGCTGATCGCGCTCGATCGCCTCGACGCCTCGCGCATGCGTCCCGGTCTCTCCGCGCGCGTCGTCGTGCAGCGCGAGTCGAAGCGCGGCGCGTTGCTCGTGCCGCGCGCCGCAATCGATTTCTCCGGCAGCGAACCGGTCGTCCACTTCACCAACGGAAAGACGCAGAGCGTGAAGCTCGGACCGTGCAACGGGCAGGACTGCATCGCGATTGGCGGCATCGAAGAAGGGCGCGAGCTCGCGCCGGTCGTGGAGGCGAAACGTGGTTGAAAAATCGGTTGCGCAGTCGCGCGGTCTCGCAGTTGGGTGGTGGCGCCGCGTGACCGCGAGACCGCGTAACGGCGCAACCGGTCGTTTACGCATCGCGATCCCAGTCGCGCTCGTCGCGGCATTCCTCTTCGGCGGCTGGACGCTGCGCAACAAGCTCGCCGCCGATCGTCAGGGGACGTGGGTGCACGCGACGCGCGGCGATCTCGTGACCGGCTTCGAAGTGACGGGCACGCTCGCATCCGAAGCGACGCAGGCCCTCGGCCCTCCGCCGCTGACCGACGTCTGGCAGTTCAAGATCGCATTCCTCGCGCCCGAAGGCGCCGACGTGAAGCAGGGAATGCCGGTGCTCGGCTTCGACACGACGGAGCTGCAACGCCGCTTCGACGAAAAGAGCGCGGAAGCCGACGAAGCGCGCAAGCAGATCGACAAAGAACGCAACGATCTCTCCCTCGGCACCAAAGACGAGCGCCTCAAGCTCGCCGAAGCCGAGGCGCGGTTGCGCAAAGCGCAATTGAAACTCGAAGGGCCGCCCGACGTGGTCGGTATCAACGATCGCAAGACCGCGGAGATCGAGTTTGCAATCGCAAAGCGCGAATCGTCCGCGATCAAGTCGCGCCTCGGCGACCTGGAGCGCGCCGCCACCGCACGCATCGCGCTGCTCGAAAGCAAACAGGCGGACGCGCGCGCGATCGTCGATCGCACGCGTCAGTCGATTGAGCAGATGTCCGTCAAAGCGCCGCGCGGCGGCACGGTGATCTACACGACCAACTGGCGCGGCGAGAAAAAGAAAGTCGGCGACAACTGCTGGAAGGCCGAGCGCGTGATGGAGATCCCCGATCTGACGCGGATGAAAGGCGAAGGCGAAGTGGATGAAGTCGATGCCGGACGCGTCGTCGTCGGACAGCGCGTGGCGCTGCGGCTCGACACGCATCCGGACGAAGAATTTCACGGCACGATCGTCACCGCCGGCCGCACCGTGCAGCAAAAGAAAGCCACGCAGGATCCGCTGAAAGTGCTGCGCGTCGACATCAAGCTGGACAAGACCGATGCCGCGAAGATGCGTCCCGGCATGCGCTTCACCGGCACGATCGAGCTGACGCGCGCGCGCAACGCCGTGCTCGTGCCGCGCGAGGCGATCGTCGTTTCGTCGAACGGTCCTTCGGTCTATCGCCGCGGCGCATTCTCCGTCAGCCTCGTCCCGCTTCGACTGGGACGCGAGAACGACAAGTTCGTCGAAGTGCTCAGCGGTCTGCAGCCGAACGATCGCGTGCTCGTCTCGAAGGCGAACGACGAAGAGGGGCAGTCGTGAGGCGATTGCTCGTCGTCGCTATGTTCCTCGTGGGATGCGGACGCGCGTCCAACGACATCGCCACCTTTCGTGTGCACCGCATGGAGTTCAAGCGCTTCGTGACGGCGGAAGGAACGCTCAAAGCCGTGAAGGCGACGCCGCTCGGCGCGCCGCTCAACGCCAGTGCGCCGATGAAAGTCGCGTGGATCGCGAACGATGGCACGCTCCTGCACAAAGGCGACGTGATCGTCCGCTTCGACGCGACCGATTTCGAGAACCTGCTGCTGAACGGAAACGAGGATCGGAAGACCGCCGGCAACAAGCTGACGTCGACGAATGCGGACGCGAAGGCGACGCATACGAATCTGCGCCGCGACGCGAGCCTCGCCCAGAGCGAGTTGGAAGCAGCGAAGCGATTCACATTCGATGACGCCGAGGTGTTCTCACGTTATGCGCGCATCGAATCGGAGCTCGATCAGGACCTCGCGTCGAATCGCAAGCTGCACGCGGAAGAAGTGCTCACGGTGCGCGACAACCTCGCCGGCATCGCACGCGATCTCATCGCCATCGAAGATCGCAAGGCAGGACTGAAGATCAAACAGGCCGAGGACGGATTGCAGGCGCTGCAGGTCGTCGCGCCGCATGACGGCATTCTCGTGCTGACGCGCAATTGGCGCGGCGACATGGCGCGCGTCGGCGACTCGATGTGGCGCGGCCAGCCGATCGGCGAGATCCCGGACATGAACACGATGAAAGCCGAAGTGTTCGTGCTCGAAGCCGACGCCGCGGGACTCGCGGTCGGCGAGATCGCGAAGGTGACGCTCGAATCCAATGCGTCGGCGACGTTCACCGGCAAAGTGAGCTCGGTCGACAAAGTCGCGCGGCCGCGCATCCCGCGCCAGCCGGTGCAGTACTTCGGCGTCACCGTCGATCTCGATCGCAGCGATCCGAAATCGATGAAGCCCGGCACGCGCGTGCGCTCGGTCCTCGAAGTCGAGAATCAGGCCAGCGCGTTCGCGATTCCGCGGCAGGCGCTGTTCGAGAAGGAAGGGAAGAAGCTCGTCTATCGCAAGAAGGACGGCAAGTTCGAGCCGGTGCCGGTGACGATCGGCTCGTCGAGCGCCGGCCGCGTGGTGGTGACGAAGGGGATCATCGACGGCGACGAGATCGCGCTCGAGGATCCGGAGAAGCAGGACGACGAGCGGGCGACGGTGACGGATGCGCGCTAGTGATCGCCCCTCACCCGGCGCTACGCGCCACCCTCTCCCCGAAAGCGGGGCGAGGGGCAACAACGCACGCGTTTGTCGCCCTTCTCCCCGCCTGCGGGGAGAAGGTGGCCGAAGGCCGGATGAGGGGTCGCGCATACGCGCAGAGGTGACCGATGCGCGATGAAACCTTCGCCACCGCGATCGGCAATCTCGCCGTCCACAAGTTGCGCACGACGCTGACCATGCTCGGCATGATCTTCGGCGTCGGCGCCGTGATCGCGATGCTGTCGATCGGCGCGGGCGCGGAACAGAAAGCGCTCGACGCAATCGGACGACTCGGCCTTCGCAACGTGCTCGTGCGCGCGAAGGAAGTGAAGCCGGAGGAGCGCGCGGAGCTGCGCAAGAAATCGCTGGGCGTCTCGCTGCGCGACGGCGAGGCGATCATGGAAGCGGTGCCGAATGTCGAGCGCGTGATGCCGCGCGTCGAAGTGAAACCGTACAAGATCATGGCGCCGGGCGCGAAGACGAAGGGAAAAGTGTTCGGCATCTCGTCGCGCTATCGCGACGTCGCGGACGTCGGACTCGCCGAGGGACGGTTCTTCGATGCGAAGGACGAGCGCGAGCATGCACAGGTCGCGGTCATTGGTCAGGAGATCCGCCGCTCGCTCTTCGGCTACGGCGCAGTCCTCGGCAAGCAGCTCAAAGTGAATGATGTCTGGCTCGAAGTGATCGGCGTGCTCGCGAATGATCCCGAGCCGGCGGCGAAAGGTACGGCATCGCGCTCGACGTCGAAAGAGATTTGGATCCCGGTCACGACCGCGATGCGAAAGTTCGACCGCGATCCGCTCGACGCGCCGGTCGACGAGCTGCTCGTGACGGTGAAGGAGGGTGTCTCCACGCGCGCGACCGCGGAGATCATCGAGCCGCTCCTGCAGCGCCTGCACGGCGGCGCGGACGACTACGAGATCGTCGTTCCCGAAGAACTGCTCGCGCAAAGCAGAAAGACGCAGCAGATCTTCAACATCGTCATGGGCTCGATCGCCGGCATCTCCCTCCTCGTCGGCGGCATCGGCATCATGAACATCATGCTCGCGAGTGTGCTCGAGCGCACGCGCGAGATCGGCGTCCGCCGCGCCATCGGTGCCACGCGCAAAGACATCCGCTCGCAATTCGTCGTCGAATCCTTCGCGATCAGCCTCATCGGCGGCATCGCCGGCATCATCATCGGCATCGTCTTGGCGCGTATCGTCGCCGCCTACGCCGGCTGGCCGACGGTGATCACCGTCTCGTCGCTGGCTCTCTCGACCGGCGTGTCCGTCGCGGTCGGCCTCGTGTCCGGAATCTACCCGGCGGCGCGGGCGGCGGAGATGAATCCGGTGGAAGCGTTGCGCTACGAGTGAGTTCGCTTCCAGGGCTCGCCGTTCGACCACTGGATCGTCTGCAAGTCGCTCGTGATCACGCCCGTCGGATAGCCAGGTTGGTTCTCGGCGATGATCGCGCTGCCATCGACTCGCGCATCGAACTCCTTTCCCCATTCGTCGCGCACATGCAGGCGCGTCGCACTCGCCAGCCGAATCGTGCACGGCTTCGCCGGGTATCCGCGGAAGTACCACGTCCCCACGAAATCAGCGGTCGTCGCCATGTTTGTCTCCCTCGAATGGAATCGGCAGATGATATCAAGCCGTCGCGATTGCTTCGTTACGAGTAACGCGAGGCCAGCGCTCGCTCGATTGCGCGCTCGACCCAGGCCGTGGTCGTGATCCCCTCGGCCTTAGCGACGGCGTCGACGAGCACCACGAGATTTGCCGGGAGACGCCATGTCACGGATAACCGACGGACTGTGCGGATCGGGCGTCCTCGTTTTCGTTTCGGTGGTTCGGTCATGGGAGCCTCGCGGTGCGATGAAGCCCTGATTGATGCCGAGCTGAAGCCACATGTCCTGCAACGCCTCGAACAGCGGATCGTTGACGACCTCGGCTCGGTTGCGGACGCCGTGGAAGAGGGGAGAGTAAAACGAGAATGCCATCTGCTCGAACGCGAACCAGCTCGCGTTGCTGCGGAACAGCTTTAGCGCGCGCTCGAAGAACTGTTTGCGCTCGGGACTGAGCTCGCCGAGAGTAATGAACGCGCCGGATTCGGGATTTTTGTATCGCATCAGACTAACTGGAAGTAGACGTTTGCCGCCTCGAGATACATGACTTGCTGCCCGAACTTTTCGCGCGCTTCCCGCAAGAACGCCTCCACCTGCTCGAACTGCTGGTCGCTCTCGAGAATCATCGTCACGCAGCGGTGATGCTCGAACTGACCTTCCCACTCTCCTCGGGTGAAGAATTCGTGGTAGGCGCCGATCGCAATAATGCTACGGGACCACCACTTCCACGTTTCGAGCGGGAAGGGAGCGCGGTCGTTTGCGAACAAGGGAAAGAGCATTGTGATCTTTACGGAGTTGGGTTGCAGCATTTGGTGCTCCTCGTATCTCGACGCTGCTGTTCGTCATAGATCACCCCGATCAACAGTTTGGATCCGATCCCTGAATTTTGTCAATACAAAACTCAATCGTTGCCAACATGAAGCAATCACAACGACTTTCGGCGCGATACCATCCGCGTATGCGTCGCCTCACACTTCTATTCTTGTTCGTCGCCGCCACCTCGCGTGCGGCAACTTCCATCCCGCCGATCGAATATCGCCACCGCACGCTTCCGAACGGGCTCGAGGTCTACGCGATTCAGGATCGTTCGACGCCGACCGTCGCGATTCAGGTTTGGTATCGCGTCGGGTCGAAGGACGATCCGGAGCATCGCAGCGGGTTCGCGCATCTCTTCGAGCACATGATGTTCAAGTCCACGAAGAACATGCCGTCGGAGATGATGGATCGCATCACCGAGGATGTCGGCGGCGCGAACAACGCGACGACGCTGGATGACGCGACGGTTTATTACGAAGTCGTACCATCGAATTATCTCGAGACGCTGCTGTGGGCCGAGGGCGAGCGGATGGGATCGCTCGACGTCAACGAGGCCAACTTCAAGTCCGAGCGCGACGTCGTGAAGGAGGAGTATCGCTATCGCGTGCTCGCGCCGCCGTACGGAATGCTCTTCAACGTTCTGCCGGCCGACACGTTCGTGAAGCATCCGTATCGACGTCCGGGCATCGGCAACATCGAGGAGCTCGACGCGGCGACGCTCGACGACGTGCGCTCGTTTCATGCGACGTATTACCGTCCCGACGACGCGATCCTGATCGTCGCCGGCGACTTCGATTCGCAGCAGCTCGATGGATGGGTCGATCGATATCTCGGCGCCGTACCGAAACCTTCGACGCCGATGCCGGACGTAAATGTGCCGGAGCCGCCGCGCACGGAAGAGAAGCGCGTCGCCGAACACGGCGCCAATGTTCCGCTGCCTGCAGTCGCGTTCACGTGGCTGACGCCCGCGGCTTCGAACGAAGACGCGGTGCCGCTGACGGTCATCAACACGCTGCTGACCGAGGGAGACTCGTCGCGGCTGGAGCAGAAATTGGTGCGCGGCGAGATCGCTGCCGAAGTCTTTTCGCAAGCGGATTTACGCGAAGACCTCGGCATGTTCGCTGTCGGGGCAATCATGGCCAGCGGACATCAGCCGGTCGAAGCGGAGAAGATCATTCGCGAGCAGATCGCGTCGCTTGCATCGCAGCCGATTCCTGCCGCGGAGTTGCAGAAGGCAAAGAATCTGATGCTCACCTCGGAGCTGCGCGAGCGCGAGACCAGCGAAGGGAAAGCATTCGACCTCGGCGAGGCGATCGCGATCGACCACGACGCGAACGCGGTGAACACGAGCCTCACGCGACTGCAGTCGCTGACCGCGGAGGACGTGCAGCGTGTGGCGAAGAAATATTTGGTGGATGGAAAACCAGTCGTGATCACGTACACGGATCAGGGAGAGAAGAAGTGATTTCCGCACTGCTTTTCGCTGTGCTCATGGAAAGCGGCAGCGCAGCTGCCGCAGTCCAAAGCCCGCCGCCGCCCGCCGCCCCGCGCGAAACGAAAGTGCCGCAGCCGGTGGAGAAAACGCTCGCGAACGGACTGCGCGTGATCGTCGTGCCGAAGCCGGGCATTCCGCTCGTCGCGGCGCGGCTGGTGGTGAAAGCCGGCGCAGCCGCGGATCCGAAAGGACGCGACGGACTCGCGCAATTGACCGCGGACGTGCTGACGAAAGGGACGACGACGCGCACCGCGGAACAGATCGCGCAAGGCGTCGAAGCCCTCGGCGCGACGATGAGCGCGAACGCGGGATGGGACAGCTCGTCGATCGACGTCAGCGTGATGTCGTCGAACCTCGAGAAGGCGATGGAGTTCGTCTCCGACGTCGCGCGCAACGCGACGTTCAAGCAGAAGGAGCTCGATCGCGAGCGCGCGCGAACGCTCGACTCGCTGCAAGTCACGCTCGAACAGCCGGACGAGATCGCGTCGCTCGTCGCCGCACGCCTCGTCTACGGCGACGCGCCGTACGGACACAACCTCGCCGGCCTCCCGTCGACGCTCGAGAAAATCAAACGCGAAGATCTCGTGAAGTTCCACCGCACGAACTACCATCCCGATAACGCACTCCTCGTCTTCGCCGGCGACGTCAAACCTGAAAGTGCATTCACACTCGCCCAAAAGTTGTTCGGCTCGTGGAAAAGTGGAGCGGCGGGCTCTCAGCCCGCCGAAAAGAGCGCCAGCGACACATCGAAACCGCGCGTCGTCGTCATCGACATGCCCGAAGCCGGCAACTCCGCCGTCGTCATCGCAGGCCGCGGCATCCGCCGCGCCGACGCCGACTACGCGAAGGCCGTCGTCACGAACATGGTCCTCGGCGGCGGCTACTCGTCGCGCCTGAATCAGGAAGTGCGCATCAAGCGCGGGCTCAGCTACGGCGCGACCAGTTCGTTCGACATGCGCGCGGACGTCGGTCCGTTCATCGCCGCCGCGCAGACGAAACATGAGTCGGCCGCGCAGCTCGCCGATTTGATGCGCGTCGAGATCGATCGCCTCGCGTCGACCGATGTTCCGGCGACGGAGCTCGTGCCGCGCAAAGCGGCGGTGATCGGCTCGTTCGCGTTCTCGCTCGAGACGACGAGCGGCATCGTGAATCGCGTCGCCGCGCTGGCGCTGTACGGCCAGCCGCTCAGCGATATCAATCAATACGTGCCGCGCGCGCAGGCGGTGACGGCGGAGGACGTGAAGTCGTTCGCGACGTCGCACCTCGCGTCGAAAAACTTCAACGTCGTGATCGCCGGCAACGCGAAGGAATTCATCGAGCCGCTGAAAAAAGAATTCAGCGACGTCGAAGTCATTTCGAAAGCCGATCTCGATCTGACGTCCGCGACGCTGCGGGTGCGGAAGAAGAAGGAATGACTCTGTTGCGTCGCCCCTCATCCGGCCTTCGGGTGTGTAACAAAACAATGATCGTGCCCTCGCCCGATCCAGTGGAGCGGCGCCCGCTTCGGGCGCCGGCTCTCGCGACAATCGGCGGCCGAAGCGGCCGCCGCTCCACAGGTTCTGAGGTTAGGACAGGTTCCGCGCCGGGTTAACGGGCGCCATTACCGAATCCCCCGCTTCGTGACGAGATATACCGCGAAGCTGCCGAGCCAGTGCCCGCCTTCGTAATGTTCGCCGGTGACGGACGCGAGTCCGGCATTCGCGTGCGCCTTCGATGACGCGAGGAGCGTCGCGACGCGGGCGTCGTTCTTCGGCAATCCCGACGCGATTCCTTCGAGCATCCACGCGCGGCTGAGATTGAGTCCGTCGAGATGCGCGAGCTTCGGATCGCTCGGATCGGTGACGATCGCGGGAACGAGCGTCATCTTCGGCATGAAGCGCGTCAGCCACTTCGCGTATTCGCCCGGTGCCATCACGCGCCGCAACAAATCCGCTTCGGCCAGACACGGCGACAGAAAATCCTCGCCGGACGGCTCGTAGTCGAGCGGGCAGTTGCGATCGTTGGCGTAGAAGGCGCGTGCGCGCGAGCGAATGAGACTCGCGAACTCACTGTCCGTCGTCGAGTCGAGCATCAGTCCCAATGCGAACGCGGTTTGACTGTGCTCTCCCGAGCGAATCGGAGTCGATAGTTTGGGCAGCCACGTCTTCAATCGTTCGACCGCGGCGGATTCGAGCGGCTTCAGAATCGGATACAGCGGATCGTTCGCCTCGCGCAATTCGCCGCCGAGCTGCAGCAGCCACGCGAGTCCGTACGGACGCTCGAAGCTCGCTTGGCCGGAACGATTCAGGTACGCGACTTCGCGCGCGATGTTCTCGGCGGTGATGCTCTGTTCGAGCGCCGCGCGCGCGGTTTTCGAGAACGATGCATCAGGCGAGAGGCGCGATAAACGCGCGAGCAGCCAATGCCCGTGCACGGACGAATGCCAGTCGTAGCATCCGTAAAACGCCGGCGTGAGCTCGCGCGGCGGCGCGACGCCTTTGTCGGAGTTGAGGACATGCGCGATCTTGTTCGGATACTCCTTGTGCACGCACGCGAGCGCGAGGTTCGCGAAGCGCTCCGCGGCGCGCGGATCGAGCGATAAGGTGGCCGCGAGTACGAATGCGTTCAGCATGCGCGGATTCTAACGGTGCATGAGTGCTGAGTACCGGGTGCTGAGTGCCGGGTGCTGAGTGCTGAGTGCTGAGCCGTAACGCTTCTGCTCAGCACCCAGCACCCAGCACTCGGCACCCGGCACCCGGCACCCAGGCCCGCATCTCTCCGCGTCAACGCATCTGCATCACGACCCAGACGATCAGCGCGATCGCGATCACGGCGATGATCACGAACGTCACCGCGTTCGAACGCGTCGACGTCGAGCTGACGGTCTCGTAGACCACGCGACGCTCCATGTGCTCGTCGTTTTCTTTCTCAGGTTCCGGCATCGCTGACGTTCTCAGCAACGCCGATGCCACGCATGAAACGGCGCGTGGTGAGGAGGAAGATCGGGATCGAGAGGCAGCTCAGCGCCGCGGCGATGGTGAAGGCGGTGCCGAGGCCGCGATGCTGGCCGATCGCGCCGATGGCGAGAGAGCCGATGCCGATGCCGGTGTCGAACGCCCAGATCGCGCTGCCGAACGTGCGGCCGCGGTTCTGTTCATCGGTCGCGCCGACGAGCAGCGTCATGAACGCGGGAAACGAAGCGCCCATGCCGATGCCGAAGAACACCGCCGCGGTGATCATCTGCGGACGCGTGAATGCGCGCGCCAGCAGCGCCAGTCCGATCGGCATCAGCACGAGCGCCGGATAGAGCAGCACGCGCGGACCGAAGCGATCGCCGAGGCGCGAGGTGAAGACGCGCGTGATCACGACGGCGATCGCGAAGACCGTGAAGAAGAGCGACTCCGGCTGGATGTGCCGTTCATTCGCGAGGATCGCGACATAGCTCGTGATCCCGCCGTAGCCGAAAGAGATGACGGTGAATGACAGCGACACGCGCACGACCTGCCAATCCCAAAGATTCCTGAGGTGGAGCGACGGCCTCTCCGCCCGCCGTCCCTGTTCATGCGGAAGCCGCATCGCCCAAATCGAAGTGAACGTGGAGATCGCCGCGAGATCGAGACAGAGCGCGAGCCATCCAATTTTGTAAACGAACAATCCCGCCATCGGCGCGAGCGCGATCGCCGCGGTCGGCGCGAGTCCCCAATACGCCAATCCTTCCGTCCGTCGGGACGGCGGAATGTAGTCCGTCATGATCGCGCCGGCCGACGACAGGATGCCGGACCACAGCGAGCCGTGCACCACGCCGACGATCAGCACGAGCGGCAGCCACTGCACGACCGCGTACAGCAGCGAGAAGACGATGAACAGCAGCGACACGACGACGAGCATTCGCTTGCGACCGAAGTGATCGGCGATCGCGCCCATGATCGGTGCGGCCGTGGCGCTGGCGAGCGTGTAGACGAAGAGGAACGATCCGGCCTCCGCTTTCGTCCCGCCGAGCGCGAGAATGCGGAAGGGGATGACGGGGAAGAGCTGGAACGCCGCGAAGAACGTTGCGAATTGGAAAAACCAGAGCGCGGCGAACCGCGGAGTGAAGAGCCTTTCCGTGGACACGCGCGGGCATTGTAGAGTCTCGGCGGCTGTTCACCTTCGACGATGAGAGTGAAACGAGCGGCGAAGTACGGTTTCTGCAGCGGCGTGCGCATCGCCGATCTGAAGGTGAAGCGTTTCGCCGCCGCCGGCGGCCGCGGCGCAATCCTCGGGCAGGTCGTCCACAACGAGCGCGTCGTCCAGGAGATGGAAAACCTCGGCGTGCGGACCGTCGACGACATCGTCGCCGTCGCCGAGCCGACGATCGTCTTCTCCGCGCACGGTGTGCCACCGTCGTTTCACGATCGCGCGCGCGACCACGGACTCAAGATCCTCGACACCACGTGCAAGTTCGTCTACGACATCCACCGCGAGTCGAAGCAGGCTCTCGAGGCGGGCTATCACCTCGTCTTCATCGGAGATCCGAAGCATCGCGAAGTGATCGGCTACACGAACGACCTCGATCCGTCGACGTATCACATCGTCTCGAAGATCGACGAGGCGGAGTCGATCGACTGGCTGGCGTACGAGAAGATCAAAATTTTCTATCAGACGACGTTGAATGCCGAGGAGTTCGAGGACGTGGTGCGCGTGATCGAGAGGCGCGCGAACCAGGTCGAGCGCGGTGACACGATCTGCTACGCAACGAAAGAGAATCAGGACGCGGCGCGCGTCCTCGCGCAGGATCCCGACGTCGACGTCATCATCATCATCGGCGGCCGTATGAGCGCGAACACGAAGCATCTCTGGGAAATCTGCCGCGAGTCGAAGCCCGCGTATTTGATCCAGGGCGCGGACGACATCGAGAAACAGTGGCTCGACGGCGCGAAAGTCGTCGGCCTGACGGCCGGCTCGTCGACGCCTGACTACGTGATTGATGAGGTCGAGAACGCGATCGCGGCGATGTGAGCCGTGAATATCAATCGGGGACCTTTTGTTTTCACACGCGTCCAATGATCAAGATGACCCGACGCCTCATCCTTGTGTTCGCGCTCGTGCTCGCGTCTGCTTCGGCATTTGCCGCCGACAGAACGTGCAATGACACGAACGTGGAAGAGCTGCGCTACTCGTGGCGCCTCAAGGGCGGCATCCGCTTCCTGGCCGGCATCTTTTTCCCGACCAGCGGCGTCGGCAGTTTCCGCAACACCTACCCGCAGGGCGAAGACCACGCGATTCACAGCGAGCTCCTGATCACCGCGCCGGACGGGAAGAAGGGCGGCTTCTATTCGTACGAGTCGCAGATCGATGATCGCGACACGAAAACGCTGATGACGTATCACGGCTACGAATGGGGCAAGAAGTCGCGCAACGAGCGGACGATCTTCGACTACGTGAAGCGGCTCGCGCGCATCCGCAAGCAGACGCCTGAGGAAGTCGAGAACCGCGTGAAGCTGCTGCCGAAAGACCAGCAGGAAACGCGCGACATCCTGACGGCGATCTACTTCCTGCGCCAGCACGCGCACACGCTCAACGCGCCGATGCAGACCAACATCTACACCGACGGTCGCGAGTATCCCGTCATCTTCAAGCCGGGCGCGCAGAACACGACGCTGACGATCGAAGGCAAGCGCGTCATCGTACGCGAGTTCGCGATCGTCGACGCGCCGGGTGGCAAGAAGTGGCAGGGCGGAGTGAGAGTGTGGCTGTCCGCCGACGAGCGCCGCATTCCCGTGCGCATCGAGATCTCGCAGAGCATCGCGTCGATGCAGCTCGACCTGCAGTCGATCGAGAGCTGCGCGTATCCGCAGAGCTAGCCGCCACGGGCGGCTGCGTGATTGCTCCGCCTTGCGGGCCTGCTTGCCGCCACGTCACGAATGCGGCTTCGAGCGGCGCAACGCGCCTGAGATCGTCGCTTCTGCTGCGCGAACTCCCAGCGCCGCGCCGGATGGCGGCTACGCTGATGGCAGATGGCGGCTGCGCCGCTTGGTCATCCGCCGTCGGCGCAGCTGCAGTCGGCGTTAGCCTCCTAACTCCTCTTTCCTCATTTCGATCCGCTCGCCGAGCTCGCGCAGCTCATCGCGGTCGAGCGCCTTGCGTGCGCGCGGAAACATTTCTTTTTCTTCTTCGCCCGCGTGATGCTCGACGAGATCCTTCAGCACCTTCGCTTTTGCCTTCAGCTCTTCCGGCGTGTCGCCGTCGTTCATCTCCGGCATCACCAGATCGACGACGTGGTGTTCCTGGACGGCCTCGAAGTACAGCTTCTTGTCTTCTTTCTTGCGAGCCGCTTCGCGATAGGCGGGATAGAAAATCTCCTCTTCGACCTGCGTGTGGATCTTGAGCTCCTGCTCCACCTGGGTGAGGAGCTTCGCGCGGCGCGCGCCGGACGCGGACTCGAGTTGGCCGAGAAGTCCACGTACTTTCTCGTGGTCCTGCTTCAACAACGCGATCGCGTCAGTCGGTTTCTTTTTGGCAGCCATGATTCCTCCGAATCACGGCTACATCACGAGTCATGCCGTGATGTCTCTCGGCGTCGCGATCGGCGTTCCCAATCCGCAGAACAATCCCACGAGGTCGAGTAGCTCCGCGACGTGGAACGGTTTCTCGAGCACGACCGACGGCTTGAGGTCTTCATCCGCCGGCTCGAGCTTGTAGCCGGTGATGACGATGACCGGCGACTCTTTGCTCTTCGTGCGGAACCAGCGCAGCCATTGACGGCCGTCCATGCGCGGCATGGAGAGATCGAGGATGACGAGCATGATGTCGGGATTCGTCTCGACGAGCGGGATGGCCTGTTCGCCGTCGAAGGCGACGAGCACTTCGAAGCCATACGGCGTCAACAGTTCCCGGTAGTAGCCGATGAGCTTCTGGTCGTCGTCGATGACGAGCAGCTTGCGGAGCTTGAACGGCGTTCTGCGCGCACGGATCAATTCGGATACTCCTACGGGGACTGCAAAATGCGGCGTCCCAGCGGGCGCTGCAAATGGCGCGCCGGAGATGCGGTTGCGCGGTCGCGCAGTCGCGCGGTTGCCTGGCCCGCGGGGGGCGGGCGGGACCGCGTAACCGCGCAACCGCGCAACTGCGCATCGATTACCGCGTTTCGCTCAGCGGCGGCACCACATCCGTGGGAACCGTGGCCTGCAACGGAGCCATTTCCCGAGGCAAAAGCGTGAACCGCAACGGGTCGTAGCGCAACGCGAGGAGGCGGCCCTTGTGGACATTGGCGCCGGCCGGCAGCTCGACGCGCAGCGTGACGTTGCCGCTGAGAACGCCGTGCGCGATCCAGCGTCCGCCCGCGAAGCCGGCTTCTTCGACGCCGAAGATGAGATCGGAGTCTTCTCCTTTTTCCGCGAGCGCGAAATCGGACGGGCGCACGATCGCGATGCCGCTGCCTTGAAACGGCGGACTCGCGAGCTCCCACGCGCCGATCACCGACTCGACGACGTTGCCGCGAATCGTGACCGGCACCACGTCGGCTTCGCCTGTCGCAATCGCGGCAGCCTCGCTGACAGGATGCGCGAACACTTCCGCGGCCATGCCGGTCTGCACGACGCGTCCTTCGTCGAGCACGACGATCTGATCGCTGAACGCCAGCTCCGCGTGCGTTGACGGCGCGGAGATGACAGTCGAGCCGATCACGCGCAGCGTGCGATACAGCATGTCGGCGAGCTCGCCGGATGTTCGTTCGAGCCAGCGGTCGGCGACGACGATCGCGGGCCGCAGCAATTCGACGCGCGCGAAATGCACGCGCGCGACTTCCGTCGACGACAGCGAGTCGATGCGCCGCTCCAGCAGCGACGCGAGCTCCCATTTTTCCGCCGTGAGCGCGTATTCGCGATGACGATCTTCGCGGTCGAGCGTGCGCGCGCGGACGGCCGCGACGAGCGCATGCTGCACGCTCCAGCGTCCCGCGACGTCGATGTCGGACGTGACATACAACAGCGGACGCCGCGAAGCTTTCACATCGGTAACGGCGCGCGTGCCGATGAGGACGTCGCCGCGCGAAGGACGAAGCGCACCAGCGACGATGCGCAGCAGCGTAGACGCGCCGGAGGAGGGAGGCCCGGTGATCGCGGTGTGTTTGCTGGCGGGAAACGTCAGCGTGACGTCGCGGAGGATGTTCGAAAACGAGACGTTGCGCAGCGCGACATCGAGCACGGTTGCATTTTAGCTGCGCTTGATGGCGGCTTCGCTGATGGCGGTGGGCAGCTTCGCTGATGGCAGATGGCGAAGCGGCGTAGCCGCAATCCCGCCATGCGCAGCCGCAAACGAGCGCAGCCCTAAGGCCGCATCTTCGGCCGCTGTTGCTGTCGCTGCTGGAGCCGCTCGCGCATCGCATCGCGCGGGCGATCGAGGGCGTTGCGCATCTTGGCCCACTGCTGATCGTTCAGCACCGCACGCATGTCGACGAGCATCGCGATCTCCTGCTCGAACAGGCGGCCGCGCGCTTCGTTGAGTTGTTTCGCGATGCGCAGCACGGCCGCGCGCTGGATCTGCGGTTTGTCCAACTCGCCGCGCAACGCGATCTGCAGTTTCTCGACTTCGCCCTTCGCGTCGATCAGTCCGTTCGCGGCCGTGCGGAAAATGTCGTCGAGCTTGTCCTGCTGCTCATTCGACAGCTGCAGCTCGCGAACGATCTCCGGCCGCTGCCACCATTTTCCGGGCGGCAGATTCTGCGGGCTTGCGAACGACGCCGCGACGATCAACAGCGCAGCAAACAAGACCCGTCGCGTCATGAATGATCTCCGCTCTTCGTCTCGGCGTCGACCCACGACTCCCACGCGACGACCGGCTGGTAATCCTTCAACTCCTCCGACTGCCACGGATCCGAGCTCATCGAAGGCTGTTCATATTCCATCGCCGCCGTCACCGTCGGCCCCTCGGAGGCCGGGAGGCTGGGAGGCTTGGAGGCTTCCTTCCACGTCACCAATCCGCCGAGCATCAGCGTCAACACCGCCGCCGCCGCGTAGCGCATCACCGGCACCGACCGCCGTCCTTCCACCCGCCGCATGATCGAGATGCGCTGGCGCGCCCAGAACGTCTCCGGCTTCTCGTGCTCGCACGCCGTGAGGCCGCGCACTTTTTTCTCCAACCGCTCGTAGCGCGACGCGCACTCGCCGCACTCGGCGAGATGCATCATCACCGGCATCGAGTCGCCCGGCTGCGTGTAATACGTCTCGAGCAGATCGGCTTCACTGTAATGCTGCTTCATCGCTACCTCCCTGGGACCGCCATGCCGCAAGCTCTCTGCGTACCTTGTGGATGGCGCGAAACAAATGAGCGCGAACCGTGCCCGCGCGAAGGCCGAGGTGCTCGGCGATCTCTTCGAGCGACAGATTCTCATAATGACGCAATCGGAAAATCACTTTTTGCTGCGACGACAACAATTTTTCCGCGCGCAGAATCGCCGCGCGCAGCTGCACCGACAGAATCTGCCGCTCCGGATCGGGACGGTCGTCGACCGGCTCGATCATCGTCTCGACGTCATCCTCGTCGCGCGTGAAGAGACTGACGAACTTGCGGCGGCGCAGCGCATCTCTCGAACGGTTGATCGCGATCCGTGTCAGCCACGTCTCCAGCTCCGAGCGCCCCTGAAAACGCGCGAGGTGCGTGTAGGCCTGCACGAACGTGTCCTGCGTGACCGTGTCGGCCTCGACTTCATCGCGCACGATGGCGAACGCGACGCGGTAGATGCGCCGCTGGAAACGCTCGACGATGGTCCCGTAAGCATTGCCGTCGCCGGCGAGCGTCCGGTCGATCAGCTCGCGGTCGGTAGGTGCACTGCCGGGATCGTTCAATCGGAACGCTGCCACGTTGCTTCTCACGTGATTTCGACGGACGGAAGCGGATTTCGTTTACGCGATGGGTACTAGCGGTTGCTCGGTTCCTCGGTCGCGCAGTTACGCGGTTGATTCTGCTGTGTAACCGCGCGACTGCGCAACCGCGCAACCCCCGTAAGTCCCGCCAGCCACACTCCCATGAAGATCAGCACCGCGGCGAGCACGACGATGAGGCGGATGTGCTCGCCCAGAAAAATCGCGCCGAGGAACGACGCCAGGACCGGCTGGACATAGGTGTACGCGGCGACCGACGAGCTGTCCGCGTGCCGTAACGCCCACGCCTGCAACAGATAGGCGACGACAGTCGGTCCGGCGACAACGATCGCCAGCACGATCCACGCACGCGGCGAGATTGCGGACCAGCGCTCGTGGACCAGCGAATATCCTGCAACCGGCAGGAGCAGAATACTGCCCACGAGAAACATCCGCGCGACCACGCGCCGTGCGGATAACCGCGCCATGTGCGGCTTCGAGATCACGAGATAGAGCGCGTACGAAAAGCAATTCAGCACGATGAGCAGCGATCCAATGAACGACGTGCGCGAGCCGTGCAGACTCTCGCCTCCGACAACGAGCAGCGCGCCTGCCGCGGCGAGCGCGATGCCGGCGATGCGTGTGAGCGTCGGAGGCTCGTAGCGAAGCAGAATCGCCAGCGCCAGCGTGAACACCGGAATCGCGGTGATCAGCACCGCCGCGACCTGCACGCTCGTCATCGACAGTCCGACGAGAAACAGCGTCGCATTGACCGCGACGCCGAGGACGGCGTAGACGAACACGCGTCCCGAGTCCTCGCGCGCGAGCGGCTCCGCATCGCGAACGACGACCGCCATCACGATCGCGCCCGCCGCGATGCGCAGCCACGCGAACGACAGCGGCGAAAACTCGCGCATGCCGAATTTCGCGAGGATGTAGTTTGCGGAGAAAAGGAGCGCCACCGTGAGCAGCGCGAGATGAGTTCTCAGTTTCAAGTCGTATAGTCTAGGAGACATCTGGAAAGGAGGGGCTCAATGAAGACAGCGAAGCCGCGTGTGGAAAAGGGCGAGCGAACCTCCGCGCGACGCCGCAGAGCGTCCGGAACGGTTGTTGCCATTCCTGCCGATGCCCGGCGCTCGACCGCGGCCGCTCTGCTCAAGCACGCTCCGGGTTGGACCGGCGATGATCTCCAGGACGTGATCGCGACTGTCACGAAAACGCGGGCGAAAACTCGGTTCTGATGGCGTATCTCCTTACGAGCTGAGTTCTAAGGCGCAGCTACTTTACCTTTTCCCTTTCGCCCTTACCCCTCTTCCCGCCACACGTCGTAATACCGCGCCGGCGGCGGCACGAGCGACGTCCGTACGCCGCGCAGCTCCGGTTTGTGCAGCACGAACAGGCGCTCGTGGAACAGCGGCGCGAGCGGCGCTTCCTTCACTACCATTTCGTTCAGGCCGCGATAAATCGCACCGCGTTTCTCGACGTCGTTCGATCGCCGCGCCTCCATGATCTTCGCGTCCAGCTCGTTGCTGTGGAAGTACAGCCCGCGAACCGCCGATGTCGCCTCGGAGTGAAAGAAGATGTAGAAGAAATTGTCCGAGTCCGGAAAGTCCGCGTACCAGTTCGCGCAGTAGATCTGTCCATGCCCGCGTTGATTGATCGGCGCGCGCGCCTCGGTCGCGGAGTGAGGCGTGACGTTCACTTTGATCCCGATCGCGGCAAGGTCCTCGACGATCAGCGGCACCATCCCGGAGTTGTTGAATTCGTCCGTGTCCCACGTCCGATACTCCACCGTGAATCCCGATCCGTATCCGGCCGCGCGCATCAACGCCCGCGCGCGATCGGGATCGTAGGGGAGGCCGAGCAGCCGCTCGTCATATCCGAGGAGACCGGGAGGCAGCAGCGACTCCGCGACGACCGCGAGTCCGGTGTACACGCGCTCGTTGATGCGCTCGCGATTGATCGCGTGATTCACCGCCTGCCGCACTTCGACGCGATTGAACGGCGGCGCCGACGTGTCGTATCCGAGGTAATTCGTGTGCAGTTGAACGGTCGTGAGTAAGTAGGGCGCATAGCGCGGATCATTGCGTACGTCGTTCACGATCTTCGGCGGAATCCCGTGCGCGACGTCCAGCTCTCCGCGCAAAAACGCCTCGGCCATGTCGCGGAAGCTGCGCAGATCGAGACGGAACGTCAGCTCGTCGAGATACGGCATGTCCGGCACGTAGTAGTCGCGATGCCTCACGAACTTCACGTGACTGCCTTCGACCGCCTCGGCGACTTTGAACGGACCGGCGCCCGTGCCGAGGAGGCGATAGCGCTCCGGATCGCGCGCGTCGTCGATGCAGACGACGCCGCTCTCGTGCATCGTCATCAGCGACAGGAAAAATGCCATCGGCTCGTCGAGATGAAACTCGATCGTGTGCGCGTCGGGCACGACGAGTCCTGCCAGCGTACGCGTCTTTCCATCAAGCACGTCTTTCGCGCCGCGTACGTTGCGCATGATCCACGCACCGGTTGATTTCATCTCCGGCAGCAGCAGCCGCAGGAACGACTCGTACACATCGCGCGCCTCGATCACGCGTCCGTTGTGGAAGCGCGCGCCGCGGCGGAGATGGAAGCGATAGACGTATCCCTGGTCGAGCACTTCCCAGCGCTCCGCGAGGTCGGGCATCAGCTCCGCGCCGTCGCCATACTTCACGAGGTGCGCGTGAATCGCCCTCGAGAGATAGCCGAGGGCGGACGCGGACGTGCGCGCGGGATCGAGCGTGAGCTGTTGCCACAGGACCGTCGCCGCGGTGATCGCGCCGCCGCGATTCGGCGCCGGCAGCGTGAAGCGCGCGAGCTCCTGCTTGAGCAATGTCGACTCGTGGCTCAGCGTGTTCGCCATCTGATTGAGGTCGGACACCCCGAAGCTCGACTCGCGCGAGCCTTGCTTGATCACATCCATCGACTTCACGATCGCGGAGCTTTCCGTCGCGAGGATCGACGACGACTCGAGCACGTTCTGCACGAGCCCCATGATGTTTTCCATCGCGCGGCTGATCGCGCGCGAGCCGGTTTCCTGTTCGCTCATCGCGCGCTTGAGGTGCTTCGTGTAGTCGCTGACCATCGACGCCTGCATGCCGATCTTGCGCGACGTCTGCGACTGCTGCTGCGACGCAGTCGCGGTCTGCTGCACCATCTTTGTCACTTCTTCGATCGCCGCCGTCGCCGCAGCGCTGCCGCGCGCCTGTTCCTCGGTCGCGCGCGCGATCTCCGAGATCGAGCTCGTCGAGCGATCGGTCAGCTCGAGAATCTTGTCGAGGACTTGCGCAGCGCGCGCGGTGAGGCTGACGCCGTCGCCGACGCGATCCGCGCTGATCGTCATCTGCTCGGCCGCGCGCCCGACGCCTTTCTGCACGTTCTGAATCAGCGTCCGGATCTCTTCCGTCGACACCGACGTGCGCTCGGAGAGATCGCGGATCTCGTCGGCGACGACGGCGAATCCGCGTCCGCGCTCGCCGGCCTGCGCGGCTATGATCGCGGCGTTCAGCGCGAGGAGGTTCGTCTGTCCGGCGATCTCGTCGATGACGCGCACGATGTCGCCGATCTCCTGCGAGCGCTCGGCGAGATCGGTCAGCGCGCCTTTCGCTTCCTCGACCGCGACCTGGATCTTGCGCATGCCGCCGACCGTTCCTTCGACGGCGCTGCGTCCTTCGTTCGCCGCGTCCTTCACGTAGCGCGCGAGCTCCGACGATTGCTTCGCCGAGTTGCGGATCTCCTCGGTCGTCGCATTCATCTCCACCATGGATGATGCGGTCTGCGTGGCGAACGAAGAGAACGACTCCGTGTTCGTCGCGACTTCGTTGATCGACGTGATCATCTCTTCGATCGCGGACGACGTCTGCTCGACGAATTCCGCCAGCGTGTCGGCGATGCGGCTCACTTCTTCGATCGACGCCGACATCTCCAGGATCGACGTCGACGTCTCCTCGGCGTTCGCGGAGAGCTCTTCCATGCTCGTGCGCACGTTGTTGATCGACTGATGGATCTGCGTCACGGAAGAGGAGGTCGTTTCAGTCGACGACAACTGATCGGACGCGCTGCGCGCGAGGATGCGCGAGCGGTTGCTGATCTGCGCGCTCGCCTTCGACACGTCGGCGGCGAGCTGGCCGAAGCGGCGGATCGTGCGCTCGAGAGTTGCCACGAGCGCGCGCATCGCGTTCGCCATTTTCGCGGACTGCGTTTCGTCGACGATGTCGCGCGCGGTGAGCGAGAGATCGCCCGTCGTCACGCGGTCGATCAGCTTGATCATCCCCTCGCGGCGCACGAGGATGCGGCGAAACCAAAGCGAAAAAATGACGATGCAGAAGAGGCTTGCGCCCAGCCCGGCGAGCATCGCCTGCCACCACAGATGCCAGCTCATGGCAGGGATGAACCAGAGAAAAATGCCGAAGAGAGCGATGCAGGCAACAAGGAGGACCCACATCTGCTGAGTCCGTCCGAAGTATCGCCGTTTCATAGACTTCTCGATGATACATGACGCAACCGCGTGACCGCGCAACCGCGTAACCGGTACCATGCGCCCCGGTGAACGACTACTTTTCGGAGCGTCGCGCGATCATTGACCATTATCTACAAGATCTCGCGTCGCGGACGAGCGCGCCGTTACCGCTCGACGCACCGCTCCGCCGCGCCCTCGGCGCCGCCGGAAAGCGCGTTCGCGGCGTGCTCACGATCGCGGTGGGGGAGACGTTCGGCTGCCGCGCGGAGAAACTTGTCGCCGCGGCGGCGGCCCTGGAGATGATCCACGCGTCATCGCTGATTCTCGACGACCTCCCATCGATGGACGACGCGCTCTTGCGTCGCGGCGCGCCGGCACTCCATCGCGAGTTCGGCGAAGACCTCGCCATCCTCTCCTCGGTCGCGCTGCTCAATCACGCCTACGGCTTGATCGCGCAGACCCACGCCGAGTTGTCGCCGCGACGCTGGCCGATGCAGCAAGTCGTGCAGCGCGTCGTCGACGCGGTCGGATGGAACGGGACGATTGCAGGCGAAGCCGTCGACCTGCACAGTGAAGGATCAAGCCTCGATTTCGACACCCTCGAATTCATCCATTCGCGAAAAACCGGCGCGCTGTTCGTCGCCGCGGCGGCAGTCGGGGCCATGCTCGCGAACGTCCACCCCGCGCCACTACAGCGAATCGAAGTCTTCGCCAAAAACCTCGGCCTCGCCTTCCAGATTACCGACGACGTCCTGGACGTCACCTCGGTCCCGGAAGTCCTGGGCAAAGACGTCGGCAAAGACGAACAACGCCTGACCTTCGTAAAACTCGCCGGCATCGAGGGCTCGCGCAAATTAAGCACAGAGCTGGTCGAGACCTCTCTCTGCGCAATCGAGCCCTTAGGCAAAGACGCGAAACCGCTGCGCGACCTGGCGATCCTAGTGCGTGACCGCGTCGCGTAAATACGGTTGCAGGATTTGCTCGAATTCGCCGTCGCTCTCGCGATGTCCTGTCGCCTCGATTACCAGCACGGACGGCGCACCCGGCAAATCGCGATGCCGCTCATGCTTCTCGAGATCGCGCAATTCGTCAATATCGCTCTCGCCATACGCCTTCGATTGAACCGTCGCGAAACCCGCCGTTTGCAACGCGCGCGTCAACGTGTGCAGATTGTAGAGAAATTGATGTCCCCACCCGTGAAACGCGCGGTTGATCTCGAGACAGCCGAACAATTCCTCCTCCGGCGTCATCTCCGAAGGAGGCTTGTAATGCGTCAGCCAAACCCAATCGAGATTCGGCGTCGATAATCGCAATACGCCCGCTCTTGCTAACGCGCGCCGGCACTCTTTGAGAAACTGCAATCCGTCGGCGAGCGTCAGGTGCTCAATGAAATGTTCGGCGAAAATGAAATCGACGTTTGTGAAGGGAAGCCCATTGCGCACATCGCTCAGCACGGCGACGCCGTCGTAAGGAACGTTGTCGACATTGATCCAGCCGAACAATTCGACCGGTCCCGATCCGATGTGCAGCTTCAATGGCGCAGCTCCGCTTTCCTGAGAAACGTATCGATCGCGACATTCACCTCGTCCGGCTTATCGAGCATCACCCAATGCCCGGCCCCTGAGACCCGCACCGTCTCGATCTCGGGAAATTGATTCTGAAACGAAGCCGGCGTTTCCAGATCGCTGGCGACAATCGCCAACCGCGGACCGCGATACGCGTCAATGAGCGCCTTCGCGTCGAATACGGTGAGGCTCATGAACGCTCCGATGAAGGCCTCGGTCGGTGTGCGCTCGACCGAACTGTAAACCTCTTCCTTTACGGTGGATGACGATGGCTTCAGCATCGGCTCGAACCACGCATGAACGAAGCGCATTTTGTCCGCGCGGATGCGCGTGGCGATCGTTTCCTTTTGCTTGTCCGTCAATGGCAGTTTTCCGGCCGCCGAGTCGACATAAATCACGCCCGCGATCTTCTCCGGATGCGCGGCCACATACGTCGCCACTACTGCCCCGCCATAACTGTGACCGGCGATGAAGAATCGCTTCCAGGGCACGGCCCGATCGATCGATCCAGCCATCGCCGCAAGGGAGAGATTCCCGTCCGGCGGCGGCACCAGATCGATCGCCATCGCCGGCCGCCCTTGCTTTTGGAAATAGGCGACCTGTGCCCGCCATTGTGCGGAATTTCCGCCGTTGCCGTGCACGAAAACGATGGGAGTCTTCGATGCGGGCGCCGTCGTGCAGGCGGCGCCCGTGATTAGGATTGCGAGGAAGAATTTCTTCAGAATTTCCAACTGACGCCGGCAGCATACCGCGTCAGCGGGTCGAAATCCGTTCCCTCGGAGCGAAGTAACCGATTCGCTTCCATGCGCAACGCCGTCCGCTCCGTCAATCGAACGCGGAGGCCTGCACCGGCCTGCGCGCTCGCCCGATCACGAAATCCGAAGCCTTCCGTGATGGTGAACGGGACTGTGAGCGCCCCGCCTGGAAATGGTGCGATTACGGAGGTTAGCCGTGGATCGTTCGGAGCGTCCACGTAGCGCAAGCCGGCGCGGACATAAGGCATGACGGCCTGTCCCGCCAGAAAATAACGCGCCACCGTGAGATCCACGGGCCGCACGCGATAGCGGCGAAACTCGGTGACGGGCACAGGGAAACCACTGAACGGAGCAACGAGGAAACGCGTATACGGCGAAACGTGCGACTGCGAGCCCGCCGTCAGCTCGACATCCCACTGTGGCGCCGGCGCATAAGCGAGCCCGACGGAAATCCCCGCATGCGGGTCCTCCGACCACGGCTGATTTCCGCCCTGCGAGATTTCAGAAGCGAGAATGCTCATCCGCCAACGACCGGCGTCGGCGGCCCACAATGAACTGCAGCAGAAGAGGAGAGTGCAGAGTGTAAGAGTTCGTCGCATTGGTCATCGTCCTTGCAACCTCAGACGCGACCGGGCGGCGGAAGGTTCTGTTAATTGACTCCGAGCCGCAGGTCCCGAACGTTTGCCCCCTTGATGATCGTGACGCCGGGCGTCAACTGTGGATCGGTGATGTAGCCGACGACGGGAAGGCCGAGGACAATGCGGGCTTCGTCCAATAGATTCCTCAGTTCCATCTGGTGGTTGGCTTTGATCCTGACGCCGGCCGTCACCGTCTCCGCGAACGTTGCCGGTGGCAAACCTGCGGTAGCGCGCACCGCATTGATCGCCGCTCGCAGCTCGGTGATGTGGGCCGCTTTGATGGGCACGTTCGAGCCGATCGGATCGTCGGTGAACATGATGGTCGTGGCCAGTTCCGGATTACTGAACGGCGTAACCGTGGCGCCGTTGACCGCGCGGACTTTGTATACGTATGCCGTATTCTTGGCTACGATCCCGTCCTGCAGCTGAAACCCTTGACTGGCGCCCGCCGGTACCTCCGCCACGAGAGTGTAGGGACTGCCATTCGAGCTTCGATAGACTTGAAATCCTGTCGCATAGGCGATCCAACTCCATGTGACGCGGATTTCATTCACGGAGACGGCTCGAGCTTCGATGCCGACGGGAGTTGCAAGAATCGCGGTGAAGTCGTTGACGAAGTTGTTGAAATAGCTGCCGTCGGAGTTGTTGGACGACACGCCTGCGCCGTTATTCGCAGGGAAGCCGTTGTAGCCGACGTTCACCGTAACAGTGATTGGGGGATAGGAGCTGCCGGCGCTCAATGAATCGGAGCGCGTGCAGGTTGCCTGCGAGAGAACACACGACCAACCCGCTCCGGTCATGCCGGTGATCGACATCCCGTAATACGGAGGAGTGTCCGTGACGGATACGGTTCCGCTCGTTGCGGCATTGCCGACATTGCTGACCGTGATGGTGTAAGTCCTGCCGGTATCGCCCTGCGCCCAAACACCGGGGGTATGGCTCATCGCGATGGCGAGGTCCGGGCTCGGCAGGATGGTGGTCGGATCGCTGGCGCTGTTGTTCGCGGAATTGCTGTCGCCGCCGCCCGAAATCGTTGCGACATTCGTAACGCTGGCCGGTGCGGAGCTCAAGACAGTGACGAAGACGCTGATATCGTAATAGTAGTTAGGGCCGGCGGACAAAGAATCACTTCGCGTGCACGTCAACGTTTCGAGCGTGCATGTCCAGCCGTACCCGTAGATGTTCGTTGCAGTGAGACCGGCCGGGAGATTGTCCGTGACCGTGATTTTGCCATGGCTGGAGCCTCCGGAATTGGACACCCGAAGCGTGTAAATGAAATTGGTCTGGCCGCCGATGGCATTGCCGTAATGGCTCTTCGTGATCGTGAGATCGGGGCAGGCGCTCATCAGAATCGCCACTTTGCCTGAATAGTACGCGGTTGCAGCGATGTCGGCTTTTCCATCGCCGTTGAAGTCGCTGATCGCGAGATTCGTCGCTGAAGAACTGACACTCGTCACGTCGGCGGACTGAAACGTGCCGTCTCCATTGCCTCGCATGGTCGCGACATAGCCGTAATAAGAGGTCACGAAGGCGAGATCGATGTTTCCGTCTCCGTTGATGTCGTCAGCCTTGACTGAAGACGCCCCATAAGGAGTGGCCATGGTGAGCGGTGACTGAAACGTACCGTTTCCGTTGCCCAGGACAATTGCGGAATCGCCGACATACGAACCGGCGAGCGCCAAATCGAGTTTGCCGTCGCGATTGAGATCCGCGATTGCGAGTGCGGCGCCGTATCCGCCGCTGTAAGCCGCCGGGCTTTGGAATGTGCCGTCGCCGTTTCCGATCAGGATGGCACCGCCGGAGCCGTAGTACGACGCCACGAGGTCCGGATTGCCGTCGCCATTGAAATCGGCGGAGCCGATTGCATGCGTGGAATTCACCTGGTAGGTCACGGCACTTCGAAGTGCACCGTTACCACTGCCGAGAAGCACTGCCACACCCGGAGTGTTGCTGGTTCCGATCGCGACGTCGAGATTTCCGTCACGATCGAAGTCGTCGAGCACGAGCGAGTTGATGGAATACGGCGATGGAAAGAAAATTGCGGGCTGGAATGTCCCGTCGCCGGTACCCAGGAGCACCGTCACGCCGAAGCTATAATAGCTGCCGAGGGCCAGATCCAGATTTCCGTCGTGGTTGAGATCACCGGCGGCGATCGCGGACGTGCCGTTGCTGACCGTATAAAAATTCTCGCTTCCCATGGTGCCGTCGCCGTTTCCAAGGAAGATCGACACGCCGTTGTAAGACGCGACGGCGATGTCGTTTTTACCATCGGCGTTGAAATCGGCGACGGCGAGATTCGTGGCGCCGCTGCTCGTGCCGTAGAACGTCGGCGTCCCGAACGTGCCGCAGGTCTGCGTGCTCCAGATCGTCGTTTGGTCGACTGCGGTGTTGTTGCCCGCATTGGTGTCGGCGCCGCCGGAAACGGTCGCCGTATTCGCAACCGATGACGGTGCATTCGAGGCGACGCTCACGATCAGAATGATCGGTGCATAGCTGGTGTACGCGGCGAGCACGTCGCTCCGCGTGCAGGTGAGCGTGGCGAGCGTGCACGACCAGCCCGCACCACTGATTGCCGTCGCCGTCAGTCCTGCCGGAAGGCTGTCCGTCACCGTCGCTGCTCCGGCTGTGGCAACGCCTCCGATGTTCGATGCGAGCAATCGATAAGTCCGACCCGTATCTCCCTGGGTAAAGCTGCCGATATGCGTCGAGCTCATCGCAAGGTCGGTCACCGGTGTAATCGTCGTGACATCGCTTGCACTGCTGTTGACGGTGTTGAGCTCTCCGCCGCCGGAGACGGTGACGTTGTTCGTGACGCTCGCCGCCGCGCTGCCTGCGACGTTCACTGTGAGCGTAATGACGGGATAGCTCGAGCCGGCAGCCAACGCATCGTTGCGTGTGCAAGTGGTCGTGGACAATATGCAAGTCCAGCCGGTGCCGCCGATCGCCGTTTGGATGAGGCCTGACGGGATTGTATCGGCGACGGTCACACTGCCGTTTGTCGGCAGACTGCCGGAGTTCGTCACGGTGATGGTGTAAGTTCGCCCGGTGTTGCCCTGCGCGAACGTTCCACTATGGGTCTTTGTGATCGTGAGATCGGGAATTGGACAAGTGTCGAGCAGTACCGAGACCGTGGAGTCGCCGCTGTTCGCGCTGACCAGGTCCGGCTTCCCATCGCGATTGAAATCGCCCGCGAGCAGACCGGCTGGAGCATCGCCGGTACCGGCATTGATGGCAGGATTGAACGTTCCCGCGCCGACCCCGGACAGGATCGAGACGTTGTCCGAGCCATTGTTGGCGACGGCCAGGTCCGGTACACCGTCGAGATTGAAATCTCGAGCCACGACGGCCGCGGGGCTGTTGCCCGCTGCATAAGAAACGGCGGATTGAAAACCAACGTCCTTGCCGAAAAGAATGGAGACGTTGTTCGAGCCGCTGTTCGCGACGGCGAGATCGTCGTAAGCGTCGCGATTGAGGTCCGCAACCACAACCGCACCAGGGGCGGTTCCGGTGTTGATGCTGACCGCCGCCTGGAACGTTCCGTCTCCGTTTCCGGTAAATATCGAGACATTGTCGGAGCCGGAGTTTGCAACGACGAGATCGATTTTTCCGTCGCGATCGAAATCGCCGGTGGCAATGGCCGCGGGATGGCTGCCGGCCGTGTAAGGAACGGCCGTTTGGAATGTGGCGTTGCCGTTGCCGAGGAGGATCGAGACGTTGCCGGAGCCGTCGTTGGCGACGGCGAGATCGATTTTTCCGTCGCGATTGAAATCGCCGGTGGCAATTCCGCGAGGGCCGCTGCCCGCGCTGTAGCTGACTGCTGTCTGGAACGTTCCGTTGCCATTACCGCGCAAAATGGAGACGTCGTTCGAGCCGCGGTTGGCAACGGCGAGATCGAGCATTCCGTCGGCGTCGAAATCAGCGGCGAGGATGGCATCGGGAGACGTGCCGGTTGCCGTAGTGGCTCCGGCAGTCAAGGACGCGGTCCCGTTGCCCGGCAATATGGAAACATCGTTCGAGCTCTTATTGGCGACGGCGAGATCGAGATCGCCGTCGCGGTCGAAGTCGCCGGTTGCCACCGCGTCCGGCGTCGTTCCGGCGACCGAGTCGGCGGGTGGTGCCAGAGTTCCGCAGTTTGCTGTGCAGGTTCCGATGTTCAATCGGACGATGAGGTAATTGTAAGCGACTGCACCCTGTCCGGGCGCGACAAAATCCATTCTGCCATCGCGATTGAAATCGGCGAAGACCAGTTGGCTCGGCTCGTTATCGGTGGGGTGTTGGACCGCGGCCAGAAACATACCGCTTCCGGTTCCCAGGAAGATGGATGCAGTACGGGAGCCGCTATTCGCAGTTGCCAGATCCGGTATGCCGTCGCCGTTGACGTCCGCAATGGCCACGAAATACGGCCCCTGTCCCGCGGCGTAATGAACGGCCGCCTGGAACGTGCGGTCGCCATTTCCCAGGAGCACGGCGACGTCGTCACCGCCATAATTGGACACTGCAAGATCGAGCTTGCCGTCGTGATTGAGATCGGCGGCAGCGACGCCGGACGGTCCGTTGCCGGTCGCGTAAGAGACGGCGGAGCCAAAAGTGCCGTCTCCATTTCCCGCGAGGATCGTCACGTTCGCGGCATTGAAGTTCGGAACGGCCAGATCTTGATGTCCATCGCCGTCGAAGTCGGCGACGATGACCCAGAATGGGCCGGAGCCGGTACTGTAGTTGACGGCCGGTTGGAACGTGCCGTTGCCTAAGCCGAGGAGAATCGACACATTGGCCGTACCATTGTTGGCAACGGCGAGGTCGCTTTTCCCGTCGCCATTGAAATCGCCGACCGCGACGGAGAACGGGCTACCGGCCGCCGCGTAGTTCGTTGCACTCTGAAACGAACTGTTCGTGCTGCCGAGAAGAACCGACACATTGTTCGAGCCGGCATTCGCGGTGACGAGATCGGGTCTGCCGTCGCGGTTGAAATCCCCTGTCGCAATCGCAAGCGGCGTCGTGCCGACGGAATACGAAACTGCCGACGGAGATCTGGTGACTCCAAACACGACAGTGACGCGATTTTGCGCCGAGTCGACGCCGGCCAGGTCCGGATATCCATCCCGGTCGAAATCACCGGCCGCGCCCGCAAAATTCTGGTTTCCGCTGTAATATGCGGAGAACGGACTGAAAGACGGGCAGGGACTCTGTACCGGTGGTGAAGTCACATAGATGGATGCGGCCACCGCGCTGACTAGTGCTCCGCTGGTCCCTGTAATCGTAAACGGAGTATCGTAGTAGGTCCATGCCGATGATGGCGTCGTGACCGTCAACGTTGATGTTGTCGAGGTTTGCGTAGGATTGAATGCAGCCGTGAAGCCGCTCGGCAATCCACTGATCGAGAGGTCCACGGAACCGGCGAAGCCGCCGATGGGATTCACGGTGATCGTGTAGGTCGTCGAATCGCCCTGGACGACGGTTCTCGATGCCGGACTCACGGAGATCCTGAATCCGGGATCGGCAGGCAGACCGAGAGCCCGGGCGGCATTGAGCCGGCCGCCGGTCACGGATTTTCCGATCATGCTGTTGATCGGATCAGTATTGTCGAGGATCGCGCTCCTGACCTGCGCAGTCGTGAATGACGGCGAGTGCGCGAGCACGAGCGCGGCCACGCCGGCGACGTGCGGCGCCGCCATCGAGGTTCCGCTCAAATACTGATAGTTGTTGCCCGGCGTGGTCGACAGAACGCTGACGCCAGGTGCGCCAAGGTGAACGGTTCTCAAACCATAATTCGAAAAATAGGCGAGATTGTCGCGATTATCGAGGGCTGCGACGGCGATGACATTGGGTGCGGCATAGCTCGAAGGATAATGGCCGAAACTGTCGTTACTCGAGCTGTTGTTCCCGGCGGAGGCCACGAACAGGATGTCGTTCGCATTCGCTTTATTGATTTCATCCAGCAGGGCTTTGGAGAAGGGGAAGCCGCCCCAGCTGTTGGACAGCACACGCACGTTGACGCCGTCGATTTTCGCCTGGACGGCGAAATCGATCGCTTCGATCGCGCCGGCGAGCGTTCCGTTGCCATTGGAATCGATGAATTTCAAGCCCATGATCGAGGTCGTCCAATTGACCCCGGTCACGCCGATCCCATTGTTTCCCACTGCGCCGATCGTTCCCGCGACGTGGGTGCCGTGATAGTAGTCGTCTTGCGGATCGCACGTGTCCGTCAGGGCATTGAAGCCGTGCGTTCCCGCCGCGCAGTTGGCGTTTCCCTTGCCTCCGGGATTGCTCCAGACATTGGCCGCGAGATCGGAATGCGTATAGTCGATACCGCTATCGACGACACCCACCACGATCGATGCCGATCCGGTCGTAATGTTCCATGCGGATTCGGCGCGGATATCGGATCCGGCGATCCCGGCCGACCCAACGACCTGCCCGGTATTCTTCAGGCCCCACAATGACCAGTATTGCGGATCGTTCGGCGTCGCCTCCAAATGGACGATGTAGTTCGGTTCCACATATTCGATGTTGGCGTCGCGATCGAGCGCGTCGACCAGCGCCTCCGCACTCCTGGAGCGCGAGTGGACCTTCCAGATGGTGCCGTCGCTCGTGCTCGCGATCGGCCTGCTCTGATCCGCGTCCGCGATATCCTGGATGTTCTTTAGTTGGGGCACAGAGATCCCGGATCGCATCTTGATGATCACCTCTCCCGGCACCGAGGAGCCCGTGGGGAGGAGTGTTGCCGCCAACGCGGAAGTGCCGGCGAGAAGGACAAAGATCGAACGTGCTACGAACGCAGCAAATGGGCGCATGGCAGACTCTTTTTCTTCGCGTTTTCGGGGGCGCGTGGACCTACGCCTATTTGGACCGCCGACACTATAGAGGTTAGGCGGCGCCAGGACAACTGTCCGTTGGAGTGGGGAGGTTGGTGCCCAGGGACGGAATCGAACCGCCGACACGAGGATTTTCAGTCCTCTGCTCTACCAACTGAGCTACCTGGGCAGGCGCGAGAGCGGCGCGGAAGATACCATAACCGCCTCTGGCAGGCCGATGTGAGAACGTGCGGCGGGGGAAATGATTCCCTCCTCCTCAGATCGTTAACCTGCTGCGGGAGGAACGCGTTACACCTTGGGACCGCGAGGGCTTCTTTCCTCCACGGCGCACACCTCCATCGAAGGGCATCACGCTAATTTTCCTAGGGTGAAGACCTCACCTCTCGAGGGTGCAACCCCCACTTCCCGAGGATGAAGGCCTTCACTTTCAAGGGTGTGACGGTGTGACCCTCACTTTTCAAGGGTTTGCCCTCACTTGCTGCCAAAGCCGCGGGCGGCGGGACGCCGCCTGACCGCCCATCGGCGACGCCGGCGTTCCGCGGCGGCGCCTTCGGTCCCGCTTGACTTGGCACGGGGGCGGCGTACACTTCTCTCGCCGCCCTATTGGTGGCGGCCTTGCCGCCTAATCCTCGGCGCCGAGGAGCGGGGGAACCGATTTGTGACGGCTTGCCACCGTCCGGGGTGAATCCGGCCAAAAGCCGGTAGGGCTTCCAGCCCGAATCCGACAGCTAACCTCGTAGGCAGCCGGAAGGCGGGCCACGCAAACGCCGCGAGCGAATCGCGGCGTTTGTCATTTCCGGCGATCGATTGGTATCTTGACGCTGATCCCATGCACAAACCTCTCGCCCTTGCTCTCGTTCTGCTCCTCGCCGCCACTCCGATCTTCAGCCAGTCTTCCGCGCGCAGTTCCTCGGCCGTCCAGGTCACGCTCGTCGAGGTGCCGGTCAACGTTTATGACCATGCGGGCAATGCCATCCGCGGCCTGACGGCGGCCGACTTCGAGCTGACGGATGACGGCAAGAAGCGCGAGATCACGCACTTCGAGGAGATCGATCTCGCTCAACTCGCGGCGCAGAAGCAGACTCCGTCATCGGCGGCGCGGCGCAATTTCATGCTGCTGTTCGATCTCTCGAATTCGACGCCGACCTCGATCGGGCGCTCGCGTGATGCCGCATTGCAATTCGTCAAGGGCGATCTGACGGAGGCCGACGTCGCGGCCGTTGCGACGTACAGCGTCGAAAACGGGTTCAAGCTGATCACGAACTTCACGGCCGACCGCGGCGCGCTCACCGCCGCAATCCTGACGCTCGGCAATCCGAAGATCTTTCACACCAGCGACCCGCTGCTGCTCGCCGCGACTTCTGCAGGCGGCAATATGACGGCCGGTCCCGCCCTGGAGCGCGGCGGAACGAAATTGAACACCGGCGAATACGAATCGATCGAGCAGCGGCCGAACGCGATCATCGGGCCGGACACCAAGGACGCCATGATCGCCCCGTTCGTCGAGTCCGCCAATCGCTCCAATACGCGTGCGGACGAAGAATACCGGCGCAATCGCGTGAGCCATGAAATCCAGACGTTCTCCAATATCGCGCGCCTTCTCAATAGCGTCAGCGGACGCAAGCAGGTCATCCTGCTCTCTGAGGGCTTCGATCCGAAATTGGTGCAGGGACGCGAAGCGGCCGGCACGGTCGCGGAAACCGTGAATGAAAATGACGTTGCCATGTCCGGTCACGCTGCGCGTCTGAATACCGACGAGCGCTATGGCAACAGTGCGGCGGCGAGTGCCCTCGGCACCATGGGCGAACTTCTGCGCCGTTCGGACGTCGTATTGCACGCGATCGACATCAAGGGACTGCGCGGCTCGAGCGATGCGGCGGAAGGGAACCAACGCGCGTCCAATGAAGGCCTCTATTTGATGACGCGGCCGACCGGCGGCGAAGTCTTCAAGAACGCCAACGACCTCTCGACGAGTTTTCACGCGCTCCTCAAGCAGCAGGAAGTCGTCTATGTCCTCGGATTCCAGGCATCCGGCGACACGCCCGGCAAATTTCATTCGCTTCAATTGGATATGAAAAAGCCGGACGCGAAGGCGAGCTACCGTTCCGGCTATTACGAGCCGAATGCGACTCCATCGGCGATGGAGACGACGCTCACGGCGGGAGAGATCCTGCTCAATGACGTCGCCATGGATGCGGTCAAGGTCAATGTCCTTGCGTCGCCCTTCCCGGTGCGCGGACAGTCGCCGCAGGTGCCGGTCATTGTGGAAATCGACGGCCCGAGTCTCATGGCCGGTGCAAACGGACTGACCGTCAACGGCGATTTGTTCATATACGCCTTCGATCGCGAGAATCACGTCAAGGACTCGCTCTTTCAGCGATTCAATCTCGATCTGATGAAGGTCGGGCCGGCATTACAACTCCGAGGACTCAAGTATTACGGCACGCTGTCGCTGCCTCCGGGAGACTATGCGATCAAGACGCTCGTCCACATTCCGTCGTCCTCGTTCGACGGATTCAAGCGTGTCGATCTCACCGTGCCTGATTTCTCGAAACCGACGGTCCTGCAGCCGGTTGCGACGGAACAGTCGGGTACATGGCTGATGGTCCGCGGCACCGCGAAACCGGGAACCACGTCCGGTTATCCGTTTCTCGTGGCGCAGGAGAGCTTCATTCCTGCGTCGACGTGGGAGATCTCGGGCGCGACGCCGCAGCATCTCGCGTTGTTCTTGTACAACGTCGATCCGAAGGATCTCGTCGTCACCGGCAAGCTGAAGATGACGGACGGCAGCACGCGCGACGTGCGGTTCGACGTCGTCAAGGCGACGGCACCCGATGCCTCGAAGGCGTCGCAGGTGATGCTCGATCTGAAAGCCGACGGTCTTGCCGCCGGCCAGTACGCGCTCGATTTGTCCGTGCAGCCGAAATCCGGCGCGTGGTCGAAGGCGTTCACGATCCCTGTCGCCGTTCCGTAACGGCAACAGGTGGGAGTCGGCAGTACCGTATCTGCAAACAGGAGAGCCATGAGAAAGCCATTCGTTGTCGCGATTTGTCTGCTTCTCGCCACGTCCGGCGCGCCGTCGTTCGCGCAGTCGCGCAGCGGCGCATCGATCCAGGTCACGCTCGTCGAAGTGCCGGTCAATGTCTACGACCGCGCGGGCAACGCGATTCGAGGACTGACCGCCGCCGACTTCGAGCTGACGGATGAGGGGAAGAAGCGCGAGATCACGCACTTCGAGGAGATCGATCTCGCGAAGGTCGCCGCGGAGAAGGGGACGCCGTCACCGGCCGCGCGCCGCAATTTCATGCTGCTGTTCGATCTCTCCAACTCGACGCCGACGACGATCGGACGTTCGCGCGAGGCGGCGCTCGGCTTCGTCAAGGACGAGCTGACGCAGGCGGACGTCGCCGCGGTCGCGACGTACACGGTCGAGAACGGCTTCAAGCTCCTCACGAACTTCACCGCCGACCGCAACGCGCTCTCCGCCGCGATCATGACCCTCGGCAATCCGAAATTCTTCAAGACCGCCGATCCGCTGCTGCTCGCGGCAACCTCCTCCCTCGGCGGCGATATGTCTGCCGCGATCGTGCTCGACCAGCGCACCGGGAAAATGGACGCTGAGGAAGCCGGGACCGGCGGCGGCTCCCACGATGCCGACATGGCGCAGACGGCCGGGCAGCTCAATGCCGTCAACTCGCGCACCGACGACGAATACCGCCGCGGCCGCGTCAATGCACAGATCAAGACATTCGCGAACATCGGCCGCATCCTCGACAGCGTCAGCGGCAGAAAACAAATCATCCTGCTGTCCGAGGGATTCGATGCGCGCCTCGTGCAGGGACGCGAAGCGGCCGGCACGAACACGCAGACGCAGCAGGAAAACGACGACGCGATCAGCGGCTCCGGAAATTTCGCGAACATGGAGGACCGCTTCGGCAATACCGCCTCGACGAATGCCGTGAGCACGATGGGCGAGGTGCTCAAGCGCTCCGACGTCGTGTTGCACGCGATCGACATCAAGGGACTGCGCGGCGACAGCGATGCCGCCGCCGGCAATAAGCGCTCCTCCAATGAAGGGCTTTATTTGTTGACGCGTCCCACCGGCGGCGAGGTCTTCAAAAATGCAAATGATCTCTCGTCGAGCTTCCAGGCCCTCCTGAAGCAGCAGGAAGTCGTCTACCTCCTCGGCTTCCAGGCCTCCGGCAACACGCCGGGCAAATTCCACAATCTCAAACTGAAGGTCAGAACACCCGGCTCCAAGGCCAGCTATCGCACCGGCTACTACGAGCCGAACGCGAACCCTTCAGGACTCGAGACCACGCTGACGGCCGGCGAGATCATTCTCAATGACGTCGGCATGGACAGCATCAAGACCAACGTCATTGCGGCGCCGTTTCCGGTCAAGGGACAGAGCCCGCAGGTCCCGGTGGTCGTGGAGATCGACGGCAAGAGCCTGATGGCCGGCGCAAAGGGACAGGCCGTCAACGGCGATCTGTTCGTCTATGCGTTCGACCGCGACAACAATGTGAAGGATTTTCTGTTCCAGCGATTCGGACTCGATCTGACGAAAGTCGGGCCGGCGCTGGAGAAGAGCGGCCTCAAATATTACGGGACGCTGTCGCTGCCTCCCGGCGACTATGCGATCAAGACGCTCGTGCACATGCAGGACGCGTCATTGGACGGATTCAAACGCGTCAATCTCACCGTGCCGGATTTCTCGCAGCCGACGGTCCTGACGCCGATTGCGACCGAGCAGCCCGGGGTGTGGCTGATGATGCGCGGCGCGTCGAAGCCGGGACGCAACTACGACTATCCGTTCTTCATGGCATCGGAGAGTTTCATCCCGGCGTATGCGTGGCAGGTCTCCGGTGCAGCGCCGCAGCATCTCGCGCTGTTCCTCTACAACGTCGACCCGAAAGATCTCGCCGTCACCGGCAAACTGAAAATGGCCGACGGCACGATGCGCGACGTGAATGTCTCCGTCGTCAAATCGACGGGGCCGGACGCGGCGAAGGCGGCGCAGGTGATGCTCGGACTCAAGACTGACGGACTGGCCGCGGGGCGTTATGCCCTCGATTTGTCCGTGCAGGCGAAGTCCGGCGGGTGGTCGAAGGCATTCACGATTCCGGTCTATGTGCAATAGCCTCCACGCGTGACAGTCTCGCGCCTGGTCCTCATCGCCGCGATCGCGATCGCGCTGATTGCGGCTGCGCCTCCGCCCGATCCCGACGCGCCGGATTTCGGGAAGCAGGCGTGTGCGTGGGCGGGCGAGCTCGCGGCGTCGACGCGCGCGGACGACTTCGAGCGCGAGCTGTTCCGCGATCCGAATCAGCTGCCGCCGTCACTGCACGCGATCGGCGCTGCACTCGCTCCGTCGTGTGCGCGTCGCGCGGACGCCGGTGAATTCGTCGTCGGTCTGGCGAAGGCGAATGCGCGGCGGCTGTCCGACGCCGGTGCGCCGTGGACGCGCGTCGACATGGCGACGCTCCTCGCGTATCAGCTCGTCGATCCCGTGCGCTTTGCGCAGGACGCGAAATTCCGTCCGCGCGTGCTGCCGCTGATTCCGCGCGAGATGGACGGCTCGATCGCGCGCGCGCTGCGGGAGCGGCAGATGCAGGAGCTGAACGAGACGATCGGCTTCGACTTCGACAATGCGGAGCGCGTCGAGCTGGCGTGGCAGCTCGTGCCGCGCGCCAGCGCGTCGCGGAAGTTCGAGAGCGCGCCGCTGCGCATTCCCAGCGACTATGACAGTCCGATCGAGGCGACGGTGTTCGTGCTTCCGTCGCGGTTTTTCACCCCCGCTGCTGTCGAGACCTTTCTCACCGCGCAACGCGAGGCGACACCGGGTCGGCGGCTCGTCGTCATCACCGACGACGCGATGAAGAGCGCCGTGGGCGAGAAGCTCGCGCGTTTGCGCATCGACTGGATCGACTCGTTCGGACGCGACTTCACGCCGTGGCCGCGCGATCCATTCACCGTTGCGCGGCGCGGTCACGATGACAACGTCGTGTTTCTCATGCGTCCGAATTTGCAGGAAGGACGCGAAGAAGACGCGAACATGCCGCGGCAGATCATCTCCGGCGCGAGCGACTCGCTCGACCGCGCGTTAGGGAAGATGGAGTGGACGGTCGCCTCGACGGCATTTCACAACGGACAGGTGCTGCTGACGCCCGACGTCGCGTGGATCACGCTGCACGCGCTCGAAGTCCGCAACCTCGAGCGAATGGGCCGCCGCGCGATTCCGCGCAAACAGTTCGACACCGCGAAAGGCATCGACGACTATCTCGCGCTCAGCAAAAAATCGATCGCCGAGCTGGAGAAGTTGTACGGCCGCAAAGTGCGCGTCATTCATGCGCTTCCTGAAAGCGGCAAATGGGCGGCGCGGAAAAACCTCATCGATGTGATCTATGGCGGCGCCGACTTCGATCTCGACTCCCTGGTCACGCTCGTTCCCGGCGGCGACGGCAAGTGGACGGCGTTCGTCGCCGATCTCTCGCTCGATGACGAGCTGTTTCGCACGACGTCCGAAGAAGAATGGTCGCGCTTCCGCTCCGCGTACGGAATCGCGTCATCCGTCGATCTGCCCGCGGCGCTCGCCGAAGCGCAGCGCACCAAACGCGCGAAAGGACTCGACGCGTTCGTGGACCTGATCGCGCAGTCGCTCGAGCGCGAAGGCATGACCGTCGAGCGTTTGCCGCTGCTGCTCGTTCCGGTCCCGCTTCTCGCCGACACCGCGACCCTCGTCCATCGCGACTTCGTCGTCGGCTGGAACAACATGGTGTTCGAGCGCACCACTCCCACGCGCCTTCGCGCGAACGCCTTCGCGACTTACCTCGACTCCGTCGACCGCGATGTCGTCGCGCGCTTTCGCGCCGCCGGCGTCGACCTGCAACTCCTTCCGCCGCTCGTGCGCAGCGTCATCCTCAACGGCGGCTATCGCTGCGCGTCGAACAACGTGCGGAAGTGAGAGCAAAAAGCAGAAAGCAGAAAGCAGAAAGCAGAACCTGTCGTTGTCTTCGCGGCTCAGAGGCTGCGAAAAAATCATCCGTCATCCTGAGCCGCGAAGACGGCGAAGGATCTCTAGATTGCAGGCTCCTCGTATTTTGAGATCCTTCGTCGCGCTTTGCCGACTCAGGATGACGGGGATTTTTTTCACCGGCTCTTCAGGTGACGATCGCGATGATCATTTGCTTTTCTGATTTCCGATCTGTTACGTCCGCGTCACATCGACGCGGCTCGCGAAGAAACCGTGTCATCCTGAGCCCGTGCTCCGACGCGCTAGTCCTTCTTCCAGGACGGATCTGGTGGAGCGGCGGCCGCTTCGGCCGCCGGCCTCTCGCGAGAATTCGGCGGCCGAGAGCGGCCGCCGCTCCACGGATTCGCCAAGTGGGAGCATGGTGAGATGCGCAGCCGTGGCGATGATCGCGTGGGCGCTCGCGGGCTGCGCGCTGCGGTCGGACGTCACGATCACGCCGCTGTTCATTCTGCCGACCGAGGAACGCTACTCGTCGAACTCCATCCGCGTGCTCGTCGAGCGCGGCGACTTCGCGAAGGCCGCGCGGCTGGCGAAAGACGTCGTCGAGACGGGAGAGGGTGCGAGCTTCAAGCAACTCGCCGCGTTGGGCGATGCGGAGCTGGCGTGCGGGCGTTTCGACGACGCGCGGAGGCATCTGAGGCAGGCGCTCGATCTCCATCCGTTTCGCACCGAGGCGGGACAAATCGAATGGAGCCTCTCGCAACTCGAGTATCTGACGAACGACTTCGGCGATGCATTAAAGTGGGCGCTCGCGGCGACCGAGCACGGCACGACCGTCAAGCAGTGGCACGTCGAATATCTGAAGTCGCTCGCCGGCACGCGCGTGTATCAATTCTCCGGCGAACGTGAAGCGCGCGTGCCGCTCGCGTTCGGAAAACCGGAAGTTCCGCGCGTGAACATCGAGGTGGAAGGGAAGCAGTCACCGGCCATCGTCGACTCCGGCGCGGTGCTCTCGATCGTCGCGGAGAGCCTCGCGAAAGAGCTCGGCGTCGCCCCGCTCGGCGAGTTTCGCGGCACCTTCTTCGGTCTCCTCGGCGAGCCGATCGAAGTGCGCTTCGGTCTCGTGAAGGATCTGCGCATTGGAGGCGTGCGCGTCGCCAATGTGCCGGTCGCGATCATGTCCGATCAGGCATTGAAGTTCGTCGTGCGCAACAAGGAATCATTCGTCATGCGATTCATCCTCGGCGCGAACCTGCTGAAGGAATTTCGCATCGAGCTCGACGCCGGAAAAGGGGAGGCCGTGTTCCAGCCTCTCACCGCGGAGGATCGTAAGCCGGCGATCGATCAGAACCTTTTCCACGTCGGCTTCCGTCCGTTCGTGCACGGCTCGATCAATCATCGCGCGTGGTATTTGTTCGTGCTCGATACCGGCTCCGAGGTGACGTTTCTGAACAAGGACCTGCTGATCAAGACGCCGGTGCGCGGCGCGGAGAAGATTCACGGCGCGACGCTGCAGGGGCTCGGCGGATCGAAAAAGCGCGGCTCGAAGATCGCGAACGTCGAAGTCGGCGTCGACAAGTGGGCAGGGAAGTTCGGAGAGCTGCCGCTGTACGGGACGGAGCACTCGCAGGCCTTCGGAATCATCGGCCAGGACCTGCTCAAGAAGTTCCGGGTGGTGATCGATTACGGGTCGATGAAGGTGGAGCTGACCCGTCACCTGGCGCTGTTCGGCGGCGGCTCCTGATTCAAAAAACGGCCGCTGAATTTCCAACCTCTTGAATCCAACCAGCCGAACCTTGCCTCGCCGGACGGCTTAAGTGTATAAAGACGCGGCATTTGCGAAAAACACGCGGTTGGGTTACTTCCGTGCATGAAGCGCCTCCAGCGTGTTCGCTTAGCGTCTGTTACGAAAAGTTTCCCAGGTCCGGTCACCTGGGAGGGTTTTGTTCCCGCAATCAACGAAAGGAGCCGGTATGAATTCAAGCTTTATCCCCCGGCGTTTGGTACGCCGACTGAGTTTCGTGTTGCTCGGGTTGTTCCTGGTCACGGGCACCGCGTTCGCTCAGATTTCCACCGGTAGCATCTCAGGCAGCGTCGTCGACAACGATAACCGCGGTCTGCCCGGTGTTACGGTGACTCTCACGGGCGGTGGTGCGCCGCAGGTGGCGATCACCGAAAGTGACGGAACGTTCCGTTATCCCAGCCTTACCCCCGGCCGCTATGATCTGAAAGCAGAGCTGTCGGGCATGGGAATCTCCACGACTCCCGTCGAGGTCAACATCGGACGCAACTCGAGCGTCACGATGAAGCTGGCGCCAACCATCCAGCAGACCATCACCGTCACGGCGGAGACCCCGCTGCTCGACACGCGCAAGACGGGCACGGGTGCGACTGTGACCAAAGTCGAGCTCGAGGAAATCCCGACTGCACGTGACCCGTGGGTCATCCTGCAGCAGGTTCCGGGCGTTCTGACCGACCGCATCAACGTCGGCGGCAACGAATCCGGACAGCAGTCGTCGTTCGTCGGCAAAGGTGCGGGTGGCGACCAGGCGACGTTCAACGTCGACGGCGTCAACATCACCGACATGTCGGCGCTCGGCTCGTCCCCGGCGTATTACGACTTCGACTCGTTCGAGGAAATCCAGGTCGCGACCGGCGGCACGGATCCTCGCATCCAGACGGCAGGCGTGCAGCTCAACATGGTGTACAAGCGCGGCACGAACGACTTCCGTGGTTCGGGCCGTTACTTCCACACCAATGGTGAAGAGAGCGACGTCAGCGCGGAAGCGAAGCCGTATCTCAACTTCTTCAACGCCATCGACGCGGTCGACGACTACGGTCTCGAGCTCGGCGGTCCAATCGTCAAGGATCGTCTCTGGCTGTGGGGCGCGTATGGCCGCAACCAGATCGATCTCTTCGTCGCGCAGCCGACGACCGTTCAGCTTCCCCTCGGTGTCAACGACCCGAACGTCGGCCGTCGTTTCACCGACAAGACCAAGCTCGAAACCATCAACGTCAAGTTGAACGGTCAGATCACCACGAACAACAGCGCCGTCCTCCTGTACACGGACAGCGGCAAGACGAAGTTCGGCCGCAACGCGAGCCCGACGCGTCCGCCGGAGACCACGTGGAATCAGGACAAGTACGGTCCGAAGGGCAACTACAAGCTCGAAGACACGCACATCTTCTCTTCGAACTTCTACCTGACGGGTCTCTACTCCAAGACGAACGGCGGCTTCCAGCTCGTTCCGAACAGCGGTCAGAACTGCACCGACCTCGCTTGCATCAGCGCCGCGGGCATCAAGAACGCGGTGCAGGATGCGGCGACCGGCGTGTGGTCCCGCTCGTTCGCGTATGCATTCATCAAGCGTCCGCAGACGCAGTATCGCGCGGACGGTTCCGCGTTCTTTGAAACCGGCTCGCTCAATCACGAACTGAAGTTCGGTGCCGGCTTCCGCGAAGTGAAGCAGCAGACGCAGAGCAGCTGGCCGACCGACCAGTTCTACGAAGACTTCACCAATCTCGGCGCTCCGGACTGCTGCGGCGTTTACTTCTTCCGCCCGGCGTTCAGCGACACGAAGGGCACGTACAACGACCTCTATGTCGGCGACACGCTGCTCCTCGGCAACCTCACGATCCAGGGCGGCCTGCGCTGGGACGAACAGAAGGGTCACGCGAATGCTCTGAGCACCGTCGCCAACCCCGACGTTCCGAACCTGCTCCCGGCCGTTTCGATCAACGTTCCGGACGAGGTCAAGTGGACGAGCGTCTCCCCACGTATCGGCTTCACCTATACGCTCGGCTCCACGCGCCGTACGGTCATCCGCGGCGGCTACAACCGCTACGTCGACCAGCTCGGCACCGGCACGATGGGCCTGGCCAATCCGCTGTCGGCCTATCAGTACCTCTATTACTACAACGTCACCGACGCGAACCACGACAAGCACATCACGGGCGCCGAGCTCGCCGCGTCGCTTCTCACCGGCGCGTACTTCTACGGCAGCTACCACCTGGATCCGAACGATCCGCTGCACACGAAGCAGCTCAATCGCTTCGACAACGACATGAATCCGCCGCACACCGACGAATACGTGCTCGGTTTCGAGCACGAGCTGATGTCGGACTTCACGATCGGCGCGAACTACACGCACCGCAATCTCAACGACTTCGTCGGAGTTCGCTACGAGAAGACCAAGGGCCAGGAAAACTGGTACAGCCCGTCCGACTACACGCTGCTCGGCAACGCGACCGGATTCTATCCGCCCTGCACGGTCAACACCGATCCGACGAAGGGTAAAGTCGGAAACGTGCTCGCCGGCGGCTGCAAGGGCCCTGCCTTCAGCACTCCGGTGTACGTCCTCAAGCCCGGCATTTCCACGCCGACGTTCGGCGTCGTCACCAATCTCCCCGATTACACGCAGAAGTACGAAGGCGTCGAGCTGACGGCAGTGAAGCGCATGTCGCATCACTGGATGCTGCGCGGCAACTTCTCGTGGAATGACTGGACGCAGCAGGTCGGCGCCGGTGCCATCACCGATCCGACGCTTCTCCGCACCACCAGCGGCTGCAACAACTGCGACGGCTCCGCGGTCGTCCAGGGTTCCGGCACCGGTTCTGGCGCGAAGGGCGGCGTCTACATCAACTCCAAGTGGTCGTATAACCTCACCGGCGTCGTGCAGCTCCCGTGGCAGTTCAGCCTCGGCGCGAGCGCGATCGGCCGTCAGGGTTATCCGATTCCGTACGTCTCCCGCGTCTTCACAGGCGCGAACACGGTCGGCGGCGAAGGCTTCAAGCAGGTGCTGGTTGCCGATGTCGACCAGTTCCGGCTGGATGACGTCTTCAACCTCGACCTTCGTCTGGCGAAGGACTTCCGCTTCAATCAGGTTGGCCTGACGTTGTCGGTCGACGCGTTCAATGTCACCGATGCGCGGACGGTATTGCAGCGCAACACGCGTCTCTTCCGTTCGCGTACCGGCATCAACGCCGCTGCGAACCGCATCACCGAGGCGCAGGCTCCGCGCGTGTTCCGCCTCGGCGCGCGCCTCACGTTCTAATCAGCCGTATCAACGTCTTACGAGAAACCCGCCGGGGAATTTTCCCGGCGGGTTTTTTTTTGCTCGAAACGGTCCCGCCAGCGCCATTTCCTTCATCCGCGCAGCGGCCCAAAAACGTCTCTCAGGAGAATGAACTTGCGAAGACTCTCATTCGTGCTGGCCGTCCTGGTTGTGACCCTGATGTCGACCGGCGCTGCGTTCGCGCAGGCATGGCGCGGCGGCGGGCGCGTTTCCGGCGTCGTCACCGATGCCGGCGGTAAAGCGATCAAGGGCGCGAAAGTGACGCTCGTCTCCATCCGCTCCGGCAACACCGGTCCCGCTCCGCTCACCACCGACGCGAAAGGAAAGTGGTCGCTCCTCGGCGTGATCGGCGGCAGCTGGAACATCGACGTCGACGCGCCCGGCTACATCATCAAAAAGGGAACGATCGAGGTCAACGAAGCGGCGATGAATCCGCCGGTGAAGACGGTCCTCGAGCCGGAGCCCGTGCAGGCGCCGCAGCCCGAGCAGCCGGCCGAGCTCGCGAACACCGTTCCGCCCGAGGCCGTCGAATCGGTGCGCAAGGGCGAGAACCTGATGAAGCAGGCCGAAGGTCAGGTGATCGAAGGCGAAGTCACGATGTCGATGCCGCCGGCGAAGCCGACCGAGGAACAGAAGAAAGAGTTGTACAAACAGGCGATCGCCGAGTTCGAGAAAGCGCAGGCGCTCCTGCCCGACAACCTGCAGATCAAGCAGGCACTCGCGCAGGCGTACTACAAGGCCGGCGACATCAAGCAGTCCGTCGCGCTGCTGCAGAAAGTCTACGACGCGGAGCCGACGAACACCGGCGTGCTGCTGCTCCTCATCAATCTTCTGCTCGAGAACGGACAGCTCGATCAGGGGAAGGCGCTGCTCGACAAAGTTCCGGCCGGAACGATGACCGATCCGACGGCGCTCATCAATCTCGGCATTCTGTTCATGAACAAGAGCCGCCTCGATGACGCGTGGACGTACTTCGACAAGGCGGTGACGCTCGATCCGAATCGCGGCGAGAGCTATTACTACCGCGGCCTGGCGTCGCTGCAGAACAAGAAGATGGCCGAGGCGAAAGCGGACTTCCAGAAAGTCGTGCAGCTCGCGCCGGACAGCAGCGAAGCGAACGACGCGAAAGATCTGCTCAAGCAGATGAAGTAACGCGGTCCCTCGAGGCCTCGCATGGCCAAACAAAAAAAAGGTGGAGCGGCGGGCTCTGTCATCCCGAGCGTGAGCGAGGGACCTGGGCGGGAGGGGTCACGCAACGCGCCCCTCCCACCCAGGTCCCTCGCTCACGCTCGGGATGACAGAGCCCGCCGCTCCACTCGTCTTCTCCTCATCCTTTCCGTCGTCGCGCTGCTCCTGCTCGCGGGGTGGCTGGCGTTTCCGAAAACGAAAATCGCGGCGCGGTTCCATTCGACGCAGCCCGACGTCATCCTCGTCACGATCGACACGCTGCGCGCGGACTCGGTCGGCTTCGCCGGCAACACGCGCGTGAAGACGCCGTTCCTCGATGAGCTCGCGCGCGACGGGCGCGTGTTCACGAACGCGCACGCGCACAACGTCGTCACGCTGGCGTCGCACACGAACATCCTCACCGGCCTCTATCCGTACCAGCACGGCGTGCGCGACAACTCCGGATTCAAGCTCGCGCCGTCGCAGAAGACGATCGCGCACTGGATGCGCGAGAAGGGCTACGCCACCGGCGCGTTCGTCGGCGCGTTCCCGCTCGACTCGCGTTTCGGACTGGGACGCGAGTTCGACGTCTACGACGATCGCTACCACGAGGCGTCGCGCCCGATGGACTTCGCCGTCGACGAGCGTCGCGCCAGCGAAGTGCTCGCGGCGGCGCGGAAGTGGTACGACACAGTCGCCGAGAAAAAGAAGTTTCTGTGGATCCACTTGTACGATCCGCACGCGCCCTACAGTCCGCCGCCGCCGTTCGATGAACAGTTCCGCGACAACCCCTACCTCGGCGAGATCTCGTACACCGACTCCGAGCTGGAGAAGTTCCTCCGCCCGATCCTCGCCGCGCGTCCCGACACGATGGTCATCATCACCGCCGATCACGGCGAATCGCTGGGCGAGCACGGCGAGATGACGCACGGACTCTTCGCCTACGAGGCCACGCTGAAAGTGCCGATGCTCGTTTACGAGAAAGGCGACGTCGCGCCGTCGAAGGACGACCGCCTCGCGCGCCACGTCGATATCGTGCCGACGATCCTGGCGCGCGTCGGCATCGAGAAGCCGAAAGAACTTTCCGGCACGTCCCTGCTTGCAGACCGCGGCGCGGACGACAGCTACTTCGAGTCGCTCTCGACGTTTCTCAATCGCGGATGGGCGCCGATCACCGGCGTGATCCAGCAGCAGAAAAAATTCATCGACGTCCCGGTCCCGGAGCTCTATCACCTCGCGTCCGATCCGAAGGAAACGCGCAATGTCTATGCGGACGACCGCCGCGCATCGAACGCGCTGCGCACGCTGCTCACCGCGATGGCGCCGGACCGCACCGACGTCGTGCCGAGCGCGGTGTCGAAAGAAGAGCGCGCGAAACTTCTCGCGCTCGGATACATCACCGGCGCGAGCGGGAAGAAGTCGAACTTCACCGCGGCCGACGATCCGAAGAACCTCGTCGCCATCGATCGCAAGATGCACGACGTCGTCGCCTCGTACGAAGAAGGCAACGTGCCGAAGGCGCTGCAGGTGGCGCAGGAAGTCGTGCGCGAGCGGCCGGACATGGCCAACGCCTACGACATGCTCGCGTTTCTCTTGCAGCAGTCGGAGCGGCTGCCCGACGCGGCGCGCGTGCTGCGCGACGCGTATGCGCGCGGTCTGCGCGACGATCAGATGCAGATGCGCCTCGGCATGATCCTGACCGAGATGGGTAACGCGCCGGAAGCGATCGATGTGCTGCGGCCGTTTGTCGACCGCGAAGATCCCGACGTCCTCAACGCCTACGGACTCGCGCTCGCCGGCGCGGGACGTGCGAGCGAGGCGTATCAGATTTTCGACCGCATCTCGACGATCGATCCGACCAACGCGAAGTCGCTGCAGAACTACGGCGTCGTCGCCTTGCAGAACAACGACGTCACCGCCGCGCGCGAGCATCTGCTGCGCGCGCTCGATCTCAATTCGAACCTGCCGATCACGCTCAACACGCTCGCCGTGATCTACGCGCGCGAAGGGCAGTACCAGTCCGCCATTCCGATGTGGTCGAAGGCGATCTCGCTCGATCGCCGGCAGTACGACGCGATGTACAACCTCGCGCTCGTCGCCGGACAGCAGCACCAGTGGGAAGTCTGCGTGAAAGCGCTGAATCAGTTCATCGGCAATGCGCCGCCGGAGCGCTACGCGCGCGACATCGAAAAAGCGCGCGCGATGCGAACGGAAGCGGCGCGGCGCATGTCGCAGGAAAGAAGAGGCCCGTGATGAAGACAGAGAACGCAGAACGCAGAACGCAGAACGCAGAACGAAGAAATTGGTCGCACACCCATTCTTCGTTCTTCGCTCTGCGTTCTGCGTTCTGCGTTCTGCTTTGTCTAGCGCTGGTTTCCTGCCGCGGCAAGCTTTCCGCTCCGTCCGGCTCGCGCGGCACGCCGGTCTTTCTGATCTCCGTCGACACGCTGCGCTCCGATCATCTGCCCGCGTACGGATACAAAGATGTCGAGACACCGCACCTCGACGCGTTGCGCGACGACGGCATCCTCTACGAGCACGCCTACTCGCACTGCCCGCTCACCCTCCCTTCCCACACCACCGTGTTCACCGGCATGTTGCCCGCGGAGAACGGCGTCCGTGACAACATCGGCTATCAACTCGGAGAACACGTGCAGACGCTTCCGGCGGTCATGAAAGCCAACGGCTACGCCACCGGCGCGGCGGTGTCGGCGTTCGTCCTTCGCAGGGACACCGGCATCGGCCGCGGCTTTGACATGTACGACGATCAGGTCGAGCCGGTCAGCGTCGCGCGCACGATGGGACGCGTCCAGCGCAACGGCGACGAGACGGTGAAGGTTGCGAAGTCGTGGATCACCGCGAACCTCGGCAAGCCGGAGTTCTTCTTCCTCCATCTCTACGAGCCGCACACGCCGTATGAGCCGCCCGAGCCGTACAAGAGCAAGTACGCATTGCCGTACGACGGCGAGATCGCGCACGTCGATCAGATCGTCGGCGACTACATCGACTTCCTGAAAAAAGAAGGCCTCTACGACAAGTCGCTGATCATCTTCTTCTCCGATCACGGCGAAGGGTTGTACGACCACGGCGAAGAAGAGCACGGGATGTTTCTCTACCGCGAGACGATCCAGGTGCCGATGATCGTGAAGCTGCCAAAGCAGAAGCTCTCCGGCGCGACCGTCGCCGCGCCGGTGCAGCTCGCCGATATTTTCCCGACGGTCCTCGAGCAGACGAAGTCGAGCGCCGACACGTCGAAGCTCGCCGGACGTTCGTTGCTGACCGAGCTGACCGACGAGAAGCCGCGCAACATCTACAGCGAGTCGTTCTACGCGAAGTTTCACTACGGCTGGAGCGATCTGCATTCGCTCACCGACGGGAAGAATCACTACATCGAGGCGCCGCGCCCCGAGCTGTACGACATGGTCGCCGATCCGAAAGAGACGCGGAACGTGATGCAGGACAACCGCCGCGTCTACACGGCGATGAAGCGCGCGATCGAGCCGCTGCTGAAGGAGGCGACGACACCGACGGCGATCGATCCCGAGGCCGCCGCCAAGCTCGCCGCCCTCGGCTACGTCGGCTCCACGGTGCAGACCAAGCCGGGCGAGCAGCTCGCCGATCCGAAGGACAAGCTCGAAGACTTCAAGCTGATTCAGAAGGCGTTCACGCTCAACGCCCGCGGCCGGTCGCAGGAAGCGCTCGATATTCTGACAAAGCTGCTCGCGGTGAACGAGCGCATGACCGATCTCTGGTCGATCAAGTCGCAGTGTCTGGCGCGCCTCGGCAGAACCGAGGATGCGATCGAGGCGGCGAAAGAAGCGCTGCGCCTCTCGCCGAGCTCCGTCAACTACGCGCTCGACATCGCCAATCTCTATCTCGACATCGATCAACCCGAAGCCGCGGCGCAGCACGCGGAGCTCGCCGTCAAAGTGCATCCGGGGCAGGCGCATGAAGTGCTCGCGCGCTCGTGGATCGCGCGCGGCGACCTGACGAAGGCGGAGCGGGAAGCGCGGCTGTCGCTCGAGTCGAAGAAGGACCGCGTCGCGGCGCTGATGACGCTCGGCCGCATCGAGAAGACGCGCGCGAATTACGCGGCCGCGCTCGCGTATCTGGATCAGGCCGACAAGACGCTCAACGAGAAGCACTCCATCACCAATCTCAACTTCATGCGCGGCGACACGCTGGCGCGCATGGGACGCGACGCCGAGGCCGAGGCCGCGTTCAAGATGGAGATTCAGCTCTTCCCCGACAACGTGCAGACGTACAAGAACCTGACGCTGCTGCTGATGGCGCAGGGACGTTATCCCGAGGCCGCGCAGCTGATGCGCGACTGCGTGAAGAATTCGCCGCTGCCGCCGTCGTACCTCGCCGTCGCGCAGACGCTGCGCGTCGTCGGAGACACGAACGGCGCCCGCTACTGGACACTGGAAGGCTTGCGGAAGTTTCCGCGCGACCCGTCGCTTCTGAAATTCGCGCGGACCCTTTGATGGGGAGGCTCGCATGAAACGCTGCATCGCGGTGCTGGCGCTGTTCTCGTTGGTGTTCCCGCTTTCTGCGCAGCAGCAGTCGCAGAAGTTCGGTGAGCAGCTCGACGTTACCGTCGTAGAGGTCGCCGTCAACGTCGTCGGACGCGACGGCAGCAGCGTGCGCGGCCTGACGAAAGACAACTTCGAGGTGTTCGACGACGGACAGAAGCGAGCCGTCGAATACTTCGACGTCGTCGACACCGCACCCGCGCAGCGAAAGGCGAATTTTTCTTCGCCGCGCATCGCCAATCCGGTCGCGCGCCGCAGCTTCCTCCTCGTCTTCGATCTCACGAACTCCGTCCCTGGCACGATCGTCCGTGCGCGCGACGCCGCGCGGCAGTTCATCGCCAAAGACGTGCGCGACGGCGATCTCGTCGCGGTCTCGTCGTTCAGCGTCGAGCGCGGCTTTCGTCTCATTACCGCGTTCACGTCCGATCGCGATCTCCTCATCAACGCCGTCGACTCGTTGAGCAACGCGAAGTACTTCCGCACGGCCGACCCGCTGCTGCTCGCGCAGGGTCCGACGAGCGACTCCGACATTTCGCGCGCCGCGGCCGCCGGCAGCGGCGGAGCCTCCGGTCACGCCGCGGAAGCCGAGGACATCGCGAAAGACATCGACCGCATGAATCGCGTGGCCGACGATTCGTTCCGGCGCGCGCGCGTCGAAGCACAGATCGACAGCTTCGCCGGGGTGGCGCGTTTGCTCGACAACGTGCGCGGACGCAAGCAACTCATTCTCTTGTCCGAGGGATTCGACGCGCAGCTGCTGGCCGGACGGGAACAGCTCAACAGCACCGAGAGCTTCGATGACTCGGCCGCGTCGACGCAGGGCGAGTCGTGGAAGATCAACAACGACCGCCGCTTCGGCAACAGCGCCGCCGCCGCGAAGCTCGACGAGATGGGCAACATCTTCAAGCGCTCCGACATCGTGCTGCACTGCATCGACATCAAGGGACTGCGCTCCAGCGTCGACGCGCGCGAAGGGTTCAAGGCCAGCTCGAACGAAGGGCTCTATCTCCTAGCCAATGCGACCGGCGGACAGGTCTTCAAGAACGACAACGATCTCGCCGTCAGCTTCGACCGCCTGGTGAAAGAACAGGAAGTCACGTACGTCCTCGCGTTCCGCGCGCCGCGCACGAAGGTCCCGGGCGCGTTTCACACGCTGAAGGTGAAAGTGCGCGACGCCGGAGCCGCGCGCGTGTTCCATCGCGCGGGCTACTACGAAGCGGGCGGCAGGCGCACGGCAATGGAGCAGACGCTCTCCGCGATCGACATCATGATGAGCGACATCCCGCTGCGCGACGTGGCGATGAACGTCCTCGTCGCGCCGTTCCCCGCCGAAGGCGCGAACGCGCAGGTGCCGGTCATCCTCGAGATTCCGGGCAGTCCCTTGCTCGAAGACGTCAAAGGCGATTCGCTCGACGCGGAGATCTTCGTCTACGCGTTCGACAAAGGCGGATCGGTCGAGGACTTTCTCTATCAGCGCGTCAATCTCGATCTCAAGAAGACCGGCGACGCGCTGAAAAAGAGCGGCATGAAGTATTACGGCACGCTCAGTCTTCCCTCCGGCGACTACGCGATCCGCACGCTGCTGCGCGTGCACGGATCGAATCGCGACGGCTTCCAGCGCGTCGACCTGCACGTTCCCGATTTCGGATTGCCGACCGTGCTGCGCCCGTTCATCTTCGAAGAGCCGGGCAAGTGGATCATGGTGAAGGGCAACTCGCACGCCGGCAACGCCGAGTATCCGTTCCACGTCTCCGAGAGCTTCATCCCCGCCGCCGATCCAGTCGTCGTCGACGGCAAGAAAGACGCGCGCATCGCGCTCTTCACCTACAACATCGGCGAGCAGATGCAGCTCTCCGCGACCGTCGCCGACTCGACCGGCAATGCGCGCGACGCCAAACTGTCGCTCGTCGGCAGAACGCCGATCGACGACAACGGCGCCACGAAACTGCTGTTCGACTTCCTCCCGCAGGGACTCGCGCCGGGACCGTACATCCTCGCCTTCGACGTGCGCGACGCGGGGAAGAAGTCACAATCGGTGTCGGTGCCGATTACGATCGAGTGATCACGAACCAGTGGAGGACAGGCAATCCTGCCCGTCAGCTTCTCTCGGAGACATGTAGAAGGACAGACAAGATTGTCTGTCCTCCACCGAGGACGACTTCGCGGAGGTCGTCGTTGACGTGCTCCGACCTCGAGATCGAGATCGCGGACGTCGGTGTCGAGATGCTCCAACCTCGATATCGAGATCGCGGACCTCGGTGTCGAGATGCTCCGACCTCGAGATCGAGATCGCGGACCTCGGTGTTGAGATGGTCCGACCTCGATATCGAGATCGCGGACCTCAGTGTCGAGATGCTCCGACCTCGATATCGAGATAGCGGACCTCGGTGTCGAGATGCTCCGACCTCGATGTCGAGATGCTCCGACCTCAATATCGAGATCGCGGACCTCGGTGTCGAGATGCTCCGACCTCGATATTGAGATCGCGGACCTCGGTGTCGAGATGCTCCGACCTCGATATCGAGATCGCGGACCTCGGTGTCGAGATGCTCCGACCTCGATATCCAGATCGCGGACCTCGGTGTTGAGATGCTCCGACCTTGATATCGAGATCGCGGACCTCAGTGTCGAAATGGTCCGACCTCGATATCGAGATCGCGGACCTCGATGTTGGGATGGTCCGGCTTGATATCGAGGTCGCGGACCTCCGTGTTGACATGCTCTAACCTCATATGGGGTCGCGGACGTCATACTGGCTGACTCGACCTTTTAACGAGGTTTGGCTATGGTGATCGGACCGCGCGAATTGGCGCGCGACATTTTCAGCAAGCTGTAACTTTCTTAGGGAATATGCGTATATAGCATGACTGTTGAGGCCCCCTCATGAGGAGACGGAACCATGCTCAGGCGCTCAAAAGCGCTGCCGGCACTTGCCGGGAACGACGCCGGCCTGAGAGCCCGCGGCGGCGGCTTTGGGTCCGTCCGATCCGGCGCCTCCACCGCGCTCTCGACAGCTCCGTTCACCTGATCAGCCGCAGCCTGCTCTCCGCCGGCGCCTCCGAGCGCCGTGCGCAACGCCGGCCGATCCGTTCTTCGCGGGAGCTGGACAAGGCGGGACAGCTGATCCTCCTCGCCTCCTCGCGGCTCTCGCAGGCGGCGCGCGAGCTCTCGAAAGTGCATGCGTGCATCGCCCGCGACCCGGAGAATGCGGGCGACGCGCCGGAGCTCCTCATCCTGGCGACCGAGCGCTGGATCTTCATGGCCGGATGGCTCGCCGAGAGCGCCGGCAGCGTCTTCGACCGCCACGAGGACGTGCTCGACGGCATCCGCAACGGGACGCTCGTGCCCGAGCGCTCCGCTTTCCCCCGTCCGCGCATCATCCTGGCCCCGCGGCCGGTGCCCATTCGCGCGTTCCTGCTCTGCCGTCAGCACCGCGTGGCGGATCGGATTGCTCCCTTCCTTCGCAGTCGCCGGCGCACTCCCCGCCCGGCGGCCCTGACAGTTCCCAATCCAGTGTTGTGGGACGCGCTCCTCCTCTCTTTTCCGACTGCCTGCTCTGACCATTCGCAAGCATTCGAGAGAAGATTGGAGATTTTTATGAGCACTGTAGAAGTGACAGGAACCCCCATTTCCCATTCTGAAGCGGCGCAGCAGCGCGTGCAGGAGCTCCGCCGCTGGCGGGAAGTGATCCCGCACTTCGTCATGCCGGAGTCCGCGGACGAAAGCCGGCGGCTGAGCCCCGCCGCGTCGGTCTCGTCCGAGTTCATCGAGCTGACGAACGTGGCCGTCGCGAACCAGACGGCGCTTGTGAGCGGTGACGGAGCGACCCCCGCCGAGACCCGGGACCTCGTGAGCTACGCGGACGCATACGATCCGCTGGCGGACGAGCTTGAGGCCTTGGCGCAGTTCCTCCGGCACAGCACGAGGACGGCGCGGAACATCGCCGGCACCGAGGCGCTGAACCGGTATGCCATGGCGCGCCGTCTGGCGAAACAACGCAAGACCGCCCACCTGGCGCCGCACGTCGCCGACATGCGCCGTGCACTGGGACGCGTCCGACCTGTATCGCCCGAAGTAGCCGCGCAGAAGGCGGCAGCGAAGGCCGCGATCGCTACGAAGCGGGCCGCGAAGGCGGCAGCGCGCGCGGCGAAGACGCCGCCGAACCCGCCGGCGTCCACACCGCCGGAGCCCACGCATACCCCGCAGTAAGGAGACCCGAAGCGGGCGCGTCGCAGGACGCGCCCGCTTTTTTGCGGCGAGCTGGCGCCGACTTCCTGGTGTAGCGCAGGCTTTCCAGCCTGCGCCCAGGGGGCAGGGGCAGGCTGGAAAGCCTGCCCTACACCGGGCAACCCACTCAACGCGCAGCTTTCAACGGGTGCGTCTTGAAAAATTCGGTGCCGATTACGATCGAGTGACGGCGGACAGCGCCTTCATAGTTTCTTCATCCACCATTTAGGGTTTCTCGCGCCGATCCTTTCGCGCTTGTTAGCGACCGCGGCGTGAGCGCTCTGTTGTGACGATCGAGGAGGTGGGAATGACCACCATGACTCGATCTGTCGAACCGATCGCGGCGAACCGTCGTCGCGCCGTCGCGGCCGCGGCATTGGTGGCGCTGTTCTGGGCGATTGCGGCCGTTCTCGTCGCGACCGCGCATCTGCAGCTCGACCGCGTCTCGCCGCTCGGCAGCGCGGCTTGCGAGATCGCGGTGCTCATCGGCACCGCGTTCGTCTACATGCGGCTCGCCGCGCGCGAGGCCACGGTCGATCACGCGTTGCTCGTCGGCATCGTCTGGCTGCTGCTGACGATCGTCGCCGAGCTGTCGATCCAGAGTTACGTCCACCACGGCTGGTTCGCGCTTCTCGGCACTCCCGCGCGGCCGGCGCTGCGCAACGTCTTCCTCTTCGTCTGGATCTTCGCGCCGGCGATGTTCGCGCGGCGCGAATCGATGGATTGATGGGACGCATCCGGCGGTTGATCATCGGTCCGCCGCGCGACGTGAGCGATCCCGAGATTTTTCATCACCTCTCGCTGATCGCGTTTTTCGCCTGGGTCGGGTTGGGCGCGGACGGTCTGTCCTCCTCGGCGTACGGACCGGAGGAAGCGTACAAGGCGCTCGGCACGCACTACCACCTGTCGATCATCCTCGTTGCGATGACGACGATCACGATCACCGTCATCGCGATCGCCTACTCGAACCTGATCCAGCACTTTCCCGGAGGCGGCGGCGGATATCTCGTGGCTTCGAAGCTGCTCGGCAACCGCGCCGGCGTCGTTTCGGGATGCGCGCTGCTCGTCGATTACGTGCTCACGATCACGGTGTCGATCGCCAGCGCATGCGATCAGATCTGGTCGTTTCTCCCTCCGCATCTCACGGCGTACAAGCTGACTGCCGAGCTCGCGCTGATCGCGATCCTGATCCTTCTCAATCTGCGAGGCGTGCGAGAGTCGGTCAACATCCTCACGCCGATCTTCCTGCTGTTCATCGTCATGCACGTCGTGGCGATCGTCTACGCGATCGGCTCGCACGTCACCGCACTCCCGTCCGTCTTCCGCGACGCCTCGTCCGACTTCCACACATCGGTGCAGACCCTCGGATGGGGGCCGCTCGCGCTGCTGCTGCTGCGCGCGTATTCGCTGGGCGGCGGCACGTACACCGGCATCGAAGCCGTGTCGAACGGAGTCACGATGCTTCGCGAGCCGCGTGTGCGCACCGGAAAACGGACGATGGCGTTGATGGCGTGCTCGCTGGCGCTCACGGCGGGAGGCATCATGTTCGGCTATCTCCTCACCCGCGCAACGCCGGTCGCCGGAAAGACGATGAACGCCGTGCTGCTCGAACGGCTCTTCGGATCGTGGCATGCCGGCGGCATCGGCATCGGCACGGCGCTCGTGGTCATCAGCCTCGCCGCGGAAGGATTCCTGCTCGTCGTCGCCGCGCAAGCCGGATTCCTCGACGGCCCGCGTGTTCTCGCAAACATGGCGGTCGACTCGTGGATGCCGCACCGATTCAGCCAGCTCTCCGACCGGCTCGTCACGAAGAACGGCATCTATCTCATGGGGCTCGCTGCGATCGCGGCGCTCCTCTACACGCGCGGCGACATCACGACGCTTGTCGTGATGTATTCGATCAACGTCTTCATCACGTTCTCGCTCACCGAGCTTGGAATGGCGCGTCACTGGATCAAGGATCGCGCGAAGGAACCGCGTTGGAAGAGCCAGCTCGCCATTCACGGCACAGGGCTCGTGATGTGCGTGAGCATTCTCGTCGTGATCGTGTTCGAGAAATTCGCGCAGGGCGGATGGATCACCGTCGTCGTGACCAGCGTCGTCATCGGCTTCGCATTCGGGGTGCACGCCCACTACGCCGGAATCGGGGAAGGTCTCGAGCGACTGGACGAGATCCTGACGACCGTTCCGCTGCCGAAGCAGATCGCGCCGGCGGGGCCTTCCGAGCTGGATCGCAACGCGCCGGTCGCAGTCATCAGCGTCGCCTCGTTTTCGGGCTTCGGCCTTCATCAGATTCTCTCGATCCACAAATCGTTCCCCGGCTACTTCAAACAATTCGTGTTCGTCTCCGCCGCCGTCGTCGATTCCGGCACGTTCAAAGGCGCCGAAGAGCTGGAGCGGCTGGAGCAAACGACCGAGGAACATCTGCACAAGTACATCGCCTGGGCGCAGGCGAACGGCCTGAAAGCGGACTATCGGATGGCGGTGGGCACGGAAGCCGTGGCGACGATCGAAGAGCTTTGCCTCGCGCTCGCGGAGGAATTTCCGCGCGCGATCTTCTTCATGGGCCGGCTGATTTTCCGCGAAGAGAAGTGGTATCACCGGCTGCTGCACAACGAGACGCCGCACGCGATCCAGCGGCGACTGCAATTCCAGGGCATTCAGGCGATGGTGCTTCCGATCCGGGTGTTGTGACCGAAGCGCTATACTCTAGGGGATTGGATGGCGATCTTCCCGACTTCGAGAAGCGCATCGGGTACGTTTTCGGGCGCCGCGATTATCTTCGCCGCGCGCTGACGCACAAGTCGTACTCGCACGAGGCGAAGGAAGACAACGTCCGCCACAACGAGACGTACGAGTTTCTCGGCGACGCGGTCCTCGGCTTCGTGATCGGCGATCTCCTCTTCCAGCATTTCCCGCATCTCGACGAAGGCGCGCTCTCGAAAATGAAGGCGTACCTCGTCAGCGCGCCGAGTCTCGCCAGCAAGGCGCGCACGTACGATCTGGGTGAGGTCATCCTCCTCGGCGTCGGCGAAGAGAAAACCGGCGGGCGCCAAAAAGACTCGCTGCTGGCGAACCTCTTCGAGGCCCTCATCGCGGCGATCTACCTCGACGGCGGCATCCATTCCGCGCGCCAGCTCATCGAGCGCGCGTTCTCCGAAGACATCCGGCGCATCGATCAGCAGGATCTGCTCTTTCAGGACTACAAGACCGCGCTGCAGGAGCTCGCGCAGGCGCGCGGACTGTTGCTGCCGGACTACAACGTCGTCGCCGAGGTCGGGCCGGATCACGACAAGACGTTCATCATCGAGGTGAAGCTCGGCAGCCTGACCGCGCGCGGCGAGGGATCGTCGAAGAAGGAAGCGCAGCAGCAGGCGGCGAAGCAGGCGCTGTCCGAGTTCTCCGGACGCTATGGAAGCTAACGTGGAGGACAGGCAATCCTGCCTGTCCCGCACGCACGTTCGGCAAAGAGGACAGGCAAGATTGCCTCTCCTCCACTTGATTTTGTTGCTCTCGCTCACGGTCAGCGGACAGCGAAATGATCTCGATCGCGTCCGCCGCGAGATCACGCGGCTCCGCGCGCAGCTCGAAGGGATGCGGCAGCAGGCGCAGTCGGCGGCGCGCGAATTGGAAGAGGCGGATCTCGAGCTCGGCATCCGCACGCGCGAGCTCGAGCTCGCGACCGCGGAAGAGACGCGGCTCGACAACGAACAGCACGCGCTGGAGTCGGAGATCGCGGCGCTCGTGCCGAGAATCGCGAAACAAAAAGAGGACCTGCGCAAGCGGCTCGTCGCGTTGTACCGGCTCGGCGGACTGAGCTACGTGCGCGTGGTGCTCGAGATCGACATCGAAACGAACCCGATCGAAGCGATCTCGATGCTCAGCTACCTCGTCTCGCACGACGCGCGCGCGGTCTCGCGATTTCAAAGCGCGCAGCATGAGCTGTCGTCGCGGCAGACGCAGCTCGCCGCGCGTCTGCAGGCGCTGCATCAGACGCAGATCGCCGTCGAAGAACGCCGCCGCAGCGTCGCGCTCGCCGTGACGCAGAAGCAGATCGTCCTCGCGCGGCTGCGAACCGAAGAGAGCGGCACGTCGCAACAGCTCGCCGCGCTCGAAGAAAAGGCGAGGCGGCTGCAGCGGCTCATCGACTCGCTGTCGCAGCAGAAAAGCGGCGGGCTCGCGCCGCAGCTCGACATCCGCAGCGTCCAGGGCGCGCTGGCCTGGCCGGTCGACGGCACCGTCATCGAGCGCTTCGGACGGCAGCGTAACCCGAAGTTTTCAACCGTAACCATCAATAATGGCCTGAAAATCGAAGCTGCTCCCGGAACGCCGGTACGCGCCGTCTTCGAGGGAACAGTTCTTTTTTCGCAGTGGTTCAAGGGATACGGGAACTTGATCATTCTGGATCACGGAAATCGCGTCTTCTCTCTTTACGGCAACGTGAAGTCGCCGCTGGTCAACATCGGCGAGCGAATCGCCAACGGTCAGCACATTGCAGGAGTGGGCGAGAGCGAAGACGCGAGCTCCGGCCATCTGTACTTCGAGATTCGCCAGGACAACCGTCCGGAAGACCCGCAAAAGTGGTTGCGATGATGACGAAAAAGAAAATTGCATTTCTCTCCATCTCCGTCGCCTTGATGATCCTGCTGCTCACCGGCGCGCTGTTCGGCCAGGGAGCGCAGAAGTCGAGCGTGTATCGATACCTCAGCATCTTCTCCGAGGTTTTCGATCTCGTGAGAAACAACTACGTCGAACAGGTGTCGTCCGATCAGCTGATGGACGGCGCGTTCACCGGCGTCACCGATGCGATCGACGAGTTCAGCTACTACGTGCCGCCGTCGCAGATGAGCGCGTACAAGAGCTTCGTCGACGTCGAAGACAACGGCGTCGGCCTCGTCGTGACGAAGCGCTTCGGCTACGCGTATGTCGTGGCGCCGATCGCCGGCTCGCCGGCGGACAAGGCCGGCATCGAGCGCGGCGACTTCATCGAGAAGGTCAACGGCCAGCCGACGACGAAGATGGCGTTCTGGCAGATCCGCAACGCGTTGCGCGCGAACGGACCGGTGAAGCTGCAGGTCCTGCGCGGCGGCAACACGAAGCGCGAAGAGCTGACGCTGCAGTCGGCGTCGTTCCACCCCGTCGCGCTGCAGACCAACACGATCTCCGGCGTCGGCTACATTCGCGTTCCGTATTGGGAGAAAGGCACCGCGACGCAGTTCCGCGCGGCGCTCGACGACGCGCGCAAGCGCAACGTCCGCAAGCTGATCGTCGACCTGCGCGGCAATGCCGGCGGCTTGATGGACGAGGCGATCACGGCGGCGGATGATCTCCTCACGAGCGGACTCATTACCTCGCTCGAAGGACGCAAGATCGAGCCGAAGCAGTGGCAGGCCGACCGCAACACCTCGTTCGACGGCGAAGTCGAAGTGCTCGCCGACGTTTCGACCGCGGGCGGCGGCGAAGTGTTCGCGTCCGCGATCCGCGGCAACAACCGCGGAAAACTCATCGGCATCACGACGTACGGCAAAGCGATCGTGCAGAAGTTCGTCACGCTGCCGAGCGGCGGCGGAGTGCAGATGACGGTGGCGCATTACACGACGCCCGATCTCAAGCCGATCACGGACGCCGGCATTCGTCCGGACGTCGTAGTCGACCTGACGGCGCAGGCGCTCGACGAAGGAGCGACGAAGGGAACGAAACGGCACAAGGATGAAGAGGACCTGATCCTCAAGAAGGCGCTGCAGATGTTCGGCGCGCAGGAGCCGGCAGCGCAGAAGAAGGCGGCGTGACGCTGCGGCGGGAGCCGCAGGAACCGGACGGCGGCGCTCGCTCGACGTTCCGCACGATCGCCGTCCTCACGCTCATCCCCGTCGCCGCATTCGCATTGTTCTATGTCTGGAGCTGGCTCTCTCCGTCAGCTCCACATCCATTCCCCTCACCCCCGACTCCTCACACCTCGCCGCAGCTCGCCACGACCGAACAATCCGCCCTTCCGCGCGTCCACGCCTCCCGCCCGCGCATCGTCCTGATCATCGACGACCTCGGCTTCGAAGGGCAGCCGCTCGATCGCGTGATGTCGCTCGACCCGAACGTCAACTGCGCGATCCTCCCGAACGCGAATCGCGCCGCGGAGTTCGCGGAGAAGCTGAACGCGCGCGGATATGAAATCCTCTGCCATCTGCCGATGGAGCCGCAGGGACACGAGACGCCCGGGCGCAACGCGATTCTCACATCGATGTCCGACGACGAGATCGCGCGCGCGACGCGAGAGAACATCGAGAGGATTCCGCACGCGCGCGGCATGAACAATCACATGGGATCGCGCGCGACGACCGATCGCCGGGTGATGGAGAGCGTGCTGCGCGCGCTGCCGCACGGCATGTACTTCATCGACTCGCGGACGATCGGCAACTCGGTCGCCGCCGAGGTCGCGCGCGAGATGAACGTGCGCACCGCCGCGCGCAACGTCTTCCTCGATGACGACGAGCGCGAATCCGCCGTGCGCAAACAACTTGCGGAGCTTGCAGCATCCGCGGAGCGGAACGGCTTCGCCATCGGCATCGGCCATCCGCATCCGGCGACGATGCGCGTCCTAGCCGAGGAGTTGCCCGAGCTTCGCGCGCGCGGCTTCCGCTTCGTGCGCGCCAGCGAAGCGGTACGCTGAATGCTGCTCTCGCTTTTCCTCATCGACCTCGCCGCGGGCCTGTACCTCTTCCTCCCGCTCGTCGGCCGACGCAACGCCGGCGTGAAGTTTTACCGGCTCGTCCTCATCACCACCGGCGTCCTCGCGTTCTCGTCCGCGATCGCGGTTCGCTGGAACCTCATCCCCGTCGCGCTGACGCTCGTCGTCTACTTCGTGTTGCGCTATCCCAAACGCCTGATCTACCGCGCATCAGCAACGCTGCTCGCCGTCGCGTATCTCGTCTCCGCCGTCTACACTTACCAGACCGCCATCCGCCCACCGAACATCGGATGGAGCATCGCCGGCGCGCTCGCATCCGTCGCGCTGTTAGGCAGCGTCAACCTCGCCATGCTCCTCGGCCACTGGTACCTCGTCGTCCGCGGCATGCCCATCGACCCGCTGAAACGCCTCACCCACGCGACGCTCATCACCACGATCACGCGACTCCTCCTCGTCGCGATCGCACTCTTTTTCGCGCCCGCCATGTTCCGCGACATCTTCTTCTGGATGCGCGCCGGCTGGGGCCTCATCATCCCGCTGCTGTTGTACCCGATGGTATGGGGCACCGTCCGCATCCGCTCCACGATGGCCGCGACGGGAATCCTCTATGTCGAAGTGGTGGCGGTGGTGATCGGGGAGGTGTTGGGCGGGTGGTTGGGGAGGATGGTGCACCTGCCGATGTGAGGGTTCATGCAGTATGCATGTTGACATGCGCCAAGCATGAATCGATATTACATTGATGGGAAGAATGGTTCAGATCAGGGATGTACCGGAAGCAGTCCATCGCAAGTTGAAGGCGCGTGCGGCAGAAGAAGGGATGTCGCTTTCGAACTACGCTCTTCGTGAACTGAGAAAGTCTGCCGAACGGCTCACGAACAAGGAGATCATGGAGCGCCTGGCGGCGCTGCCGCCGATTGTCACGAAGACTTCGTCGGTCGACATGGTCCGCGAAGGCCGGGAGGAGAGAGAGCGTGAGCTCGACCGCCGGATCGACGAACAAATCAAGCGCCGTCGTCGTTGATGCGTCGGCCATTTTCGACCTGATCACGAACGGCGCGCGCGCTCCTCAGTTGCGCAGCAGGCTGCTTCGGGAAGACGTCATCCTGTACGCGCCTGCGGTGCTCGATCTTGAGATTCTGCAGACCGCTCGCAAGTACGTCTTGAGAGGCGAGATGGACGCCAATGATGCTGCCGCGGCGTTCGCGTCCTACGCAACGCTCGTCATCGCTCGCTTTGCGATTGATCCGCTATTCGGTCGCATTTGGTCGCTGAGAGACAACTTCACCGCCTACGACGCCGCTTATGTCGCGCTCGCCGAGGCGTATCGAATCCCTCTGATCACCCTCGACGCCCGCCTCGCGAAAGCCGCTTCGCTCACCACAGCCAACGTCGAGCTCTTCGCCTAAGAGGTTCATCTCTTGCCTGACCGGGTAAGCGATATTTGCATGTGCAGCGCATGTTGACATGCGTTGCGCATGGATCCATGCTCGATAGCATGAGCAAGATGGTTCAAGTCAGGAATATGCCGGAGCACATTCACCGCAAACTGAAGGAGCGTGCGGCGAGGGCCGGCATGTCGTTGTCGGACTACATTCTCATGGAACTGAGAAAGAGTGCGGAGGTTCCGACGCTCGAGGAGATGAAGGCCAGGCTCGCGAAGCTTCCTCCCGTGAAAACGGGCACTTCCACGGTGCACATCATTCGCGAAGAGCGAAACAACCGCGACCGCGAGATCGAGCGACGGATTCGTGGTCGTCGTTGATGCATCGGCAATGGCGGACGTCCTCTTGGGGCGGCCCCTCGCGCCGGCTCTGCGCGCGCGCCTGTTCCGTGATGACGAGTCGCTACATGCGCCGCATTTGATCGACCCCGAGGTCCTTCAGGCGGTTCGTCGATCGGTGCTGGCGGGTTTTGTCACGCCCGATCTCGCCGATACCGCCGTTCGCGAATATCTGGATATCCGGCTTACGCGTCACCCTCAGGATTTCTTGCTCGAACGAGCATGGCAACTGCGGCAGAACTTTACCGTCTATGACGCAATGTACGTTGCGCTTGCCGAGGTTCTGGAGGCGCCGCTCGTCACGCTTGACGCAGGACTGGCGAAAGCCGCATCGCGGCTTACCGTCAACGTCGAGCTCTTCGCCTGAATCAATGCCCCTCCTCCGCCCCCGGAGGTGCCGCGCCGTACACGTGGCGGTCGTGCACCACCAGATCGAACGGCTTGATCGCGGGCGGAATCGCGTAGCCGCGATGCACGGCCTGGCATTGGTAGCAGACGATCACGTCCTTCACGACTTTCCAGATGATGTAGTCGAGGATCGTGACGCCGATGAGGGGGATGATCGTCCACGGGACGAAGGCCGCGCCGAGGACGACTAAGGCGATGCCGGTTTTGCGGTTGAAGTCTTTTTGAAAATAGAGCTGGTCGTGATCGCAGGCAGCGCAGCGATCGATCACCGCGTTTTCAGGAGGCGCGACGACGGAAGACGGGGTGTTGCAACGCTCGCACGCCGAAGGCGGCTCGCCTGCGGTGCGGGCGAGCCGAGCTTCGCAATGGGGACAGAGGTAGTGGACGGAAGACATAGTGGAGCGGCGGCCGCTTCGGCCGTCGGCCTCTCGCGAGAAACCGGCGGCCGAGAGCGGCCGCCGCTCCACTAGTCTAACGCGCGCGCTCGATGTAGCGGTTGTCGACCGGGTCGACGATGATCTCTTCGCCTTCGGTGACGAACGGCGGGACTTGCACGACGACGCCGTTCTCGAGTGTCGCGGGTTTGTACGACGAGGACTGCGTCGCGCCTTTGACCATTGGCTGCGTTTCTTTGATGCGCACCCTCATCGTCTTCGGCAGCTCGATGCCGATCGGGCGCTGTTCGTGGAACTGCACCTGCAGTTTCACGCCCGGCTCCAGCCAGGCGGCGGCATCGCCGAGGTCTTCTTCGCTGATCTCGATCTGCTCGAAGCTCTCCGTGTTCATGAAGTGATGCGCGTGACCGTCGGAGTACATGTACTCCATCTCGTGCTGGTTGATGAACGCCTGCTCGATGTCGTCGTTCGAGCGGAAGCGGTGCTCGAACTGGTTGCCGGTGCGCAGATTGCGGAGCTTGGCCTGCACCATCGCCCGCAGGTTGCCGGGGGTATGGTGGCGGAACTCCATGATCTTGCAGAGGTCTCCGTCGAAAACGATGACCATTCCTTTACGGATATCGTTGGCCTGCATGTAAGTCCTTTCAGCTAAGATCGCTGGGGGAGAACGCAATCCGTGAGAACAGCAGCTCGCATCCTGCTCGCCGTCGCCCTCGGAGCAACGGCATGCCACCCCGGCCGGGAAGCCCAAACCACAGAAACGACAAGCGATATTCCAATCGGAGTCTACGCTGCGCTGACCGGCGACCAGGCCGCGTTCGGGAACGCGACGGTGATGGGCGTGAAGCTCGCGGCCGAGGAGATCAACAACGCGGGCGGTGTGCTCGGGCGCAAGATCCGACTCGTCCTCGAAGACGACAGCGGACATGCCGACCAGGCGGCGTCCGTCGTCACGAAGCTGATCACCAGCGACGACGTGATCGCGGTGATCGGCGAGAACTCGTCGAACCAGTCGATTGCCGCCGCGCCGATCTGCGAGCAGAACAAGGTTCCGATGATCTCGCCGTCGTCGACGAATCCGAAGGTGACGGAGATCGGCGACTACATCTTCCGCGTCTGCTTCATCGATCCGTATCAGGGCAAAGCGCTGGCGACGTTCGCGCGGAACAGCCTGAAGATCGACAAGGCCGCGATCCTCATCGACAAGAAAAACGACTACTCGGTCGGACTCGCGCAGTTCTTCCGCGAGAATTTCGAAAAGCTCGGCGGCAAGATCGTGGCGGAGCAGAGTTACTCCGGCGGCGACACGGAGTTTCGTCCGCAGTTGACGGCGATCAAGACGACGTCACCGCAGATGCTGTTCGTGCCCGGCTTCTACACGGAAGTCGGACAGATCGCGATCCAGACGCGCGACCTCGGCATCAACGTTCCGCTCGTCGGCGGTGACGGCTGGGACTCGCCGACGCTGGTCGAGATCGGCGGCAAGTCGCTCGACGGCTGTTATTTTTCCGATCACTACTTCGTCGGCGATCCGCGTCCGCTCGTGCGGGGCTTCGTGAAGAAGATTCGCGCGCGCTACGGGAAGAATCCCGAAGCCAACGCCGCCCTCGGATACGACGCGCTGCAGATCCTCGCGCGCGCGATCCGCGAGTCGGGATCGCTCGATCGCAAAGCGATCCGCGATCACATCGCGTCGGTGAAGGATTATCAGGGCGTGTCGGGAACGATCACGATGGGCGCGGACCGAAATCCGATCAAGCCGGTCGCGATGATCAAGATCGAGAACGGCGAGATGCAGTTCGCGGAGTGGGTGAAGCCGTGAAGTAGATGGCGGATGGCAGATGGCGGATGGCAGAGGGCGGAGGGCAGATGGCGGAGGGCAGATGGCGGATGGCGGAAGGAACTGCGCTCTGCGCTGCAATCACAGCGGCGCGGGACCGCGGCCGTTGATGTATGCGACGAGGTAGGTGAGGTCGGCAGTCGTCAGTTGACCGCTGCCGTCGACGTCGCCGCCCTGCAGCGGCGCGGGTCCGCCGTTGTAGAAGTAGTTGACGAGATAGAACACGTCTTTGTTGTTGGTCTCGCCGTCGTTGTTCACGTCGCCGACCAGATGTTTGTTCGAGCGGATGCGGCCGAGCGTTCCGGTGTGCGTGAGGTAGTAGAGACTGCCGTCGGGGGAGACGAGGAGATCGACGGGATTCGAGATCGAGGTCGCGAAGTTGTTCGACGCGTTGCTCGTATCGAGCCGGTGAATCCATCCGGCGCAGAGATCGGCGAAGAAATAGGAGTCGACGTACGTGCCGCCGAACTGCCGGATCTCCGGCGCGTAAAACGTTCCTCCGGCGATCGCGCACGTCGCTCCATCGTGCACGTAGGAGTAGAGCGGAGTCGTGTACTGCGGATTCGTCGTCGCCCCTTCCGTATTCGGCCATCCGTAGTTCGCGCCGGCGAGTCCGTCGTCGATCTCTTCCCACGTGTTTTGCCCGACGTCATCAATGAAGATGCGTCCGCTGAGCGGATGGACGTTGAACGTGAACGGATTGCGCAGCCCCATCGCCCAGATCAGGCGATTGTTGCCGGTCGCGGTGTTGAAGAAGGGATTGTCGGCGGGGATGCTGCCGTCGGAGTTGGTGCGCAGCATCTTGCCGAGGAGGTTCGTGAGGGTTTGCGAGTTCGCGCCGTTCGCGTTCTCGCCGACGGCCGCGTACAACTTGCCGTCGAGCGCGAAGTGAATCGCGCCGCCGTTGTGGTTCGTCGCGCCGGAGAGGTTGTTGAGATCGAGCAGCACGACTTCACTGCCGCCGGCCGCGACATCGCCCGACGCGGTGAAGCGGCTCACGCGATTGTGGACCGCCGGCGTCGGCGTCGTGTAGTAGACGTAGACGTAGTGATTGTTCAGAAAATCGGGATCGAACGCGACGCCGAGCAGTCCGCGCTCGCCGCTCGAGTCGACGGTGAGACTGACAAATGGTGTCGTCAGCAGCGTCCCGTTCTTGACCACGCGTAACGCGCCGCTCTGCTGACAGACGAAGATCCGCCCGTCGGGCGCCATCGCCATCGCCGTCGGCGCGCTGAGCGTCGACGTGAGGATCGTCTCGCTGAACCCGGTGGGCAGCGTCGCCGCAAAAGCGAACGTGGCAAGGCAAAACGTGAACGTCGTCACAGCGATGAGGCGTCGCATCGGGTCTCCTGTGCGTACGCGCGCAGCAAACGATCTGCCAGAAGGGGCACGAGGCTTGCTGGCTCGCGGTGGCAGTTTTCCGATGAACCGCACGGTCGCTCCGCTCCTCTGGATACTGTTCGCCGTCTTCACGGCGAGCGCGCAGGACGTCATCACCGTCGGAACCGGCTCCGCGCCGGCCGGCGGCGTCGCGTCCGTGCCCGTTTACGTTCTCGACCGCAGCGGCACGCCCCTCGGCTCCGACGCCGGAACGGGCAATCGCATTCAGGGAATCTCGTTCAAAGTGATGTATCCGACGTCGCTCGTGTCGTCCGTCACGTTCAAGCGCGGCGGCGTCATTGCGTCGCTGACGCCGGTGTTCGAATCGCAGCCGCAGGGGAGCGGTTTCACGGCGTACATCGTGTCGTTTCAGGAGTCGACGAATCCGATTCCGTTCACGTTGAATGCGCCGGCGCCGGGCGATCTCATCGGCACGTTGAGCGTGACGCTGCAACCATCGGCGACCGGCGGCAGCAGCGCCGCGTTGACGCTCGACGCGGCGAGCACGCTGCTCTCGAATCAATCCGGCACGACGTCGGAGAGCGTATCCCTCGGCACGCTCGCGCTGGTGAATGGAAGCGCGAGCTGCTCGATGTCTGCGCCGTCGAATCTCATCGCGACGGCCAGCGGCACTTCGCAGGTCAATCTCACCTGGACCGCCGTCGCCGGCGCCGATCACTATGAAGTGTGGCGCAGCTTCAACGGGTCTTCGTATGCATTCCTGTCGAATGCGCCGGCCGCGTCGTATCCCGATTCTGCAGTCGCGGCATCGACGACGTACGTCTACATCGTCCGCGCCGTCGACGCCGCGAGTCAGGCGTCGGCGTTCAGCAACGTCGATGCAGCGACGACGATCGTGTTCACCGACGATCCGCTGATCGCGATGACCACGCTCAGCAAGGCGGTGCACATCACGGAGCTTCGCACGGCCGTGAACGCGTTCCGCGCGGCCGCGAACCTCGGCCCGTTGGCCTCCGATCCGACGATCGGTGTCGGCCAATTGATCCGCGCGCAGCACATCGCCGACTTGCGCACGGGCCTCGACCAGGCGCGAAGTCTCATCGGCGTGCCGCCGATCAGCTACGCCGATCCGTCACTCGTCGCCGGCACGACGCCCGTGCGCGCGATGCATGTGCAGCAGCTGCGCGACGGCGTGAAGTAGCTCTCATCAGGAATGAATCTAGTGGAGCGGCGGCCGCTTCGGCCGCCGACCTCTCGCGAGAATCCGGCGGCCGAGAGCGGCCGCCGCTCCACAGGTTCGTCGTTGAAGAAGCGGCATCTCGTCATCCTGAAAATGTGGTGACCGCCGCCCTCAGCGGTCATCTAGCCTCACAGCCTCCTGGCCTCCTGGCCTCCCAGCCTCCCAGGGGTGCGCGGCCTTGGAGCCTCGGAGGCCGGGAGGCTCGGAGGCTACCTCTGAGTCGCTTTCAGGATGACGGGAGTTTTTGCGCGTGACGAGGTTCGGCGGATGGAGTACCCAGTCCCTTCATCCGCCGCGCGGCGAGCACGTACGTCGATGAACCGACGTCGGTCTTCGGTTTCTCGACGCGCTTGTACGCGGCCATCGCCGCGTCGATCGCGCCGTAGTTCTCGGCGATGCGGCCGAGGACGTACCAGTCGTGCTCGGCGGGATCTTCGCGGCCGGCGGCGTCCATGCTGTCGAGGAGCGCGTCGCGCGCTTCGAGGCTCTTGCCCGTTTCCGCGTAAAGCGACGCGAGCGTGTGCAAGAGCGCGGAGTCGGCGTCGTTCATCTGCATCGCCTGGCGCGCTTCTTCGAGCGCGCGGTCGAGATTCACTCCGGTGAAGAGCGCATTCCAGGCGACGTTGTTGTAGTCGCCGGCATTCGGGCGCAGCTCGTCGATGACCTGGCGATAGAACTTGTCGCACGCGACGTAGTCGCCGCGATTCATCGCCGCGCCGGCAAGCGCGCGCAGCGCATCGACGTCTTTCGGAATCTTCGCGAGCCGTTCTTCGGCGAGCTTCGTCGCTTCGTCGGCGCGGTCGAGCTTCGTCAGCATTCCGGCCAGAGACGAGAAGGCGCCGGCCGAATCGGGCGCTTCCTGCACGAGACGCTGCGCGATCGGCAGCGCTTTGTCGTAATCCTCGCGCGCGCCGAGGGTCATCGCCAGCGCGTGATCGATGCGCAGCTTTTCTTCGTCCGTCGTCGCTTTGTCGCGCGCGGCGGTGAGGATGGGAATCGCGCGGTCGGACAGCTCCTTCGCCGGCATCAGCATCGCTGCAGCGAGACGCATCTCATCGGCGGTCGCGCTGGGCTTCGACTTCGGCCAGTACTTCGAGAAGGGGAGCGTTGCCAGCGGATCGTCGCCGCCGCCGGCGGGGAACTCCTCGCGCGTCCAGTTCAGCCACTGCCGCGCCGCTTCGGGCTTGCCCTGATCGAGGAGACGCAGCACGCTGAAGCCGATGAGCGACGGCGCTTTCGTCGTCGCGCTGATCTTGTACTCGTCGCCTTCCTTGACGACGAACAGCGTCTCTTCGCGCAGCGCCGACTCGCGGTTCGGGCTGCGGAGGCGGATGCGATATCCGGTCTCGTCGCTGCCGTCCTGCAGGAACTGCACGGAGCCCATGCCGAGGTCGGCGAAGAACTCGAGCGGCAGTCCCTGCTTGCGCGCGTTGCCGATGAGCGCCGCGCGCGTGGCGCGCCACTCCGCCTGCGCGGCCTCGCTGTTGAACAGCGCCTTTTCATCGGACGCGTAATACGTCGCGACGTGATCGGCGACCATGTCTGCCACGACGGTCTCAGTCACGAGTCTCTTCACGACGCTCTTCGGATCGCCTTTCGGCAGCGGGATCTCTTCGTAGTGTTTCGCCTTGCGCAGCCCTTCGATCTGCTGACGCACTTCCGCGCTCGGCGTGCCCTGCGTCGCTTCTTCGATCAGGTCCGCGGCCGGCGCGTACATGCGAAGCGACAGCATCACGCCCGCGGCCGAGCGGAGGATTTCTTTTCGCTGCGACTGATCTTCGCTGCCGGCCTCGCGGATCGCGGCTTTCGAGCCTTCGGTCACGCCGGCGATGACGACGCGCCACAGTTTCTGCTGCGTCGGATCGGTCGTGGTCTTGAGGCGCTCGCGCAATTCATCGAAGCGCTGCGCGAGCGCGAGCGCGGTGTGCAGCTCGCCGTCGTAGCCCTCTTCGTGCATGTCGTCGATGAGCGCCTTGTACTCGGCGATCGCGCCGTTGAGATCGGCGTTCTTGCCGAACACGAGTCCTTCTTCACCGTACTCGAGCAGCTTCGCCAGCTCCGCGCGGATGTTCACGTCTTTCGGGTCGAGCTCTTTCGCGTGTTTGTACGCGGCGATCGCCGCTTTCAAATCGAAGCCCTTGCGGAACGGGCGGCTGAAGCGGTCGTGCTCCATGATGATGCCGAGCATGCGGTACGCGCGCGCGTATGACGGCTCGAGCGCGACCGCCTTCTTGATCTGCTCGCGCGCCGCGTCGCCCATGCCGCCGACGAGCAGCGCCTTCGCGATCTCGACCTGGTGCCGTCCTTCTTTCGGATGCACGGTGCCGAGTTTGCGGAACTCGGAGAGCGCGCCGGAGATGTCGCCTTTCGCGAGGTCGAGCTGTCCGCGCTGATCGAAGCCGATCATCACGGCCTTGCTGTCCGCGAAGTCCTTCAGCGCTTTCTTCGCCTCGTCGACTTCGGCGGGAGAGAGCCGGCGCTTGCCGGTATCGAAGCGGAACGTCGCCGCGACGGTGCCGTCCTGTTCGATGGTGAACTCTTTCGTCAGCGCGATGGTGCCGAGCTTCACGGTCTCGCTCGTGGGCAGCGTGCGCGCGATGAATCCGGGCGGCGGCGCGATGCGATATTTCCACTCGCGCACGAACGGCCGCGTGAAGACGAAGTCGTTCTTTCGCTTTTTCTTTTCTTTCTGCGCTTCGTCCTTCTCGTCGACGAAGTCGCGCAGCGACCACGGGAGGCTCTGCACGAATCCGCTCGGGAAAATCGCCACCGCGGCTTCGCCGTCCATGGCCTGGCCGCGCGCCGCCTCGGACGCTTCGATGCGGATGTGGAACGGCGACGCGAGATCGTGCGGATCGTTCACGTCGAGCTTCGGCATCGCCTTCGCCGCGTAGTAGTCCTTCGCGTACTCCTCCATCTGCTCGCGATACTTCTTGCGATCGCTCGACGCGTAGTAGCGCCGCATCGACGACTCTTCGGCGCCGGTCGCCTCAGTCACTTCGACGACGGTTGCTTTTCCCTCTTCGGGAATCGTGAACGTGCGCGTCTCGGAGATGCGATTGGACGTCGACTCGAGCTGCGGCGTCGTCGTGAGCGAAGTCGTGGCGAGGCTCGCCACGAGCGCGAGGCGTCCCTGATCCATCAGCGGCAACTCGCCGGCGCGCGAGTACTCGTCGGTCGGATCGACCCACAGCTGTCCGCCGGGAAGATCGACGACGACGATCGCGTGATTGAACATGCCGAGGCCGGGGAGATCGTGCGGGACGTCGAAGGACTCGCCGGCGCGGAGGAGCGCGACGTGCGCGTCGATCTTCGCCGCGCGCAGCAACGCCACGAGCAGCGTCGCCTTGTCCTTGCAGTCGCCGTAGCGATTCGCGAGCACGATCTGCGGCGCGCGCGGCACGACCGACGACTCGCCGACTTCGACGCCGGCGTAGCGGACGTGTTTCTGAATGAACGCGAGCGACTTCGCGACGATCTCGCGTTTGTCGGTCGTGTTGCCGACCGCCTCGCGCAGCTGTTTCTCCAGCGATCCGTCGGCGATCTGCCGTTCTACGATTTCGGAATAACGCTTGGCGAGGTCGCCCCACGAATGCGCGGTCGAGACGCCGATCCACGGCAGCTGCGACACGTCGTACGGCAGGTCCCACTCCCAGTCGTCTTTCGAAGCGTACGGTCCGCCCTCGAAGACGATGTGCTGCCGCCCGTCTTTCTCTTCCTTGCGCGGCTCGATCTGCGACTGATTGACGAACTGCAACTGCAGCGACGACGGCGCGTCAATGACCATCCGCGCGCGCTGCACCGGCTGATATCCGCCGAAGAAGAAGACGTCGCTCGACGCGGCGTCGTACAGCGATTCTTTCGACTTGTAGGTGATCAGTTCTTCGATGACCGAGCCGACGCCGACTGCCGGCAGCGGCGCGCGAATGACGCGGTTGTCGCTGAAGATGTCCAGCGATTCTTCGGGCGCGGGCGCCTCGACGAGCGCGCTGCCGTCGAGCATGTGCACGCTGCCGTCCTTCGACACGACGCGCGCCTGGATCTGCGGCTTGTCCTGATACCACGGCGCCCAGCGCGCGTTCACCTGACCCCAGTTGTCGACCGCGGAGTCGTTGACGATGCGCACGATCACGCGCTCGGTGCTGACGTCGCCGCCATGCTCGTCGAAGTGGTGCGTCGACTCGCTCAGCAGAATCACGGCGCCTGCTTCGCCCGCCGGAATGGCCTCGGCGGCAGCGAGCAGCGCTTTCGGATCGGCAGTCAGCGGCGGGCTGTTGTCCCACACGTCGGCTGCGAAAAGGGGGGAAGACGCGAGCGCGGCGAGCAATGCGAGTGCGCTCAGGCGGACGGCGGTCATGACGGCTCCTGGAAAGTTATTGAAACGCGGACCGGGCATGGTAGCACGCTATATCCGTTAGACAGACCGATCCCGAGGGAGACAACCCAATATGCGTAAGTTTGTTTTCATTGTCCTCGCGCCCGCCCACGGGCCGGGCTCATGGGCTCACAGGCGCATTGGTTCAGAGGAGCTATGAGCCCTTGAGCCTATATGCCTGTGAGCCTGAGTCTCACGGCATCCAAAAATCGCGCGCGTACAGCCGATACAACTTCGTGTCCGCGCCTTCGGCGATCTTCAGGTACGCCTCCCACGCGTCGAGTTGTTTGTCGGGGCCGATGGTGAAGTAGATCGCGTCCGGCACGTCTTTGCCTTTCACGTTGTAGCCGGGCAGCAGACGTCCGTACACCGCGTCTTTGCGATCGAAGAGTTTGTTGCCGAGCTCGGGATCTTTGCGCAGTTCGAGAATCGACGCGCGGAACTTTTTCACTTGCTCGGGCGGCTGGCGGTCGGCGAGATCGGCGGCCATCGATTCGGCACGTGTCTCGTACGTTGCCGCGGCGCGCGACTCGCCGAAGACTTGCGCGACGGCGTAGTCGCCGAGGCGCGGGTCGCGCTCGGCGGACTTCAGCGTGTCGACGACGAACTTCACGGTCTGCGGGATCTCGGGAGTGCGCTCCGCGTAGTAGCCGGTGCGACCCGACTGCACGCTGCCGCGCAGGCCGTTGCTGTATGCGAGTCCGTTCGCGAGCGTCTTGAGGAAGATGCCGTGCGCGCCGTAGCCGGCGTGGAGACGCGTGGCGAGATAGTCGAGCTGCTTTTCTTTGTTGTCCGCGTCCGCAAAGTGCGCGCTCGGAACGGACGTGATGATCACGCCGCCTTTCATGTTCGGCGCGAGCAGACCGACATACACCGGATTCGTTGCCGATGCATCGCGCGCGTGCAGTCGCTTATTGACGATCGGCGCACCGGACGAGCCGTTCAGGGATTGCACGGCTGATGCGTCAAGTGACGACGCAAGCGAGTCGACTGCAGGCGCGAGCGCGTTCTGAATCGCCTTCGACGACACGAGGAACATGCGCGCGTTGCCGCGATGCAGGAGCGCGTTGCGCAAGCCGTCGAGCTGCGCGAGCGCCTGCGCCGGCGGCGTCATGAGGTCGTCGCGCAACGCGGTCACGAGATACGTCCAGTCGGCGGCGAGGCTGCTGTCCGGAATCTCGATCAGCGTCAGATCGAGATCCTTCGCCGCGTCTTTCGCGATCGCGGTCGCGGCTTCCGACAATCCCGCAACCGTCTCCGGCTTCGCGAGCATCGCCTTCAAATCGGCGCGCGATCCCTTCTGCTGCGCGAGATTGTTGAACCATTGCGTGAGGGACGCGCGATCCGCTTCCGGCGCTTCTTTCAGCAGCCAGCGCAGACGCAGCGCGTTGTGAGCGCGAGTCATGAACGAATCGGCCGCGAGGAACGCGGGGTTCGACTGCATCCGATATGCGTTCGCGGGATTGTTCACCCACGATTCTTCCGATCCCTGCGTCGTGTTGCGCAGTCCGCTGAGCGCCTGATCGACGACGTCGCGGATGCGCGCGAGGTTTTCCGGCCGCCAGTCGGGATGATTCATCACCAGCGACATCCAGTCGATCGCGCGCTTCGACTCATTTACTCCAATTCCCGCGCCGCGCACCACCAACTCGACGCGCTCCGTGCGCGGGTTCGTGGAGAAGTTCGCGTCGAGACGCAGGATCTCTTTGCGCAGACGCTCGGCCATCTCTTCGTTGGAGACCGGCTTGCCGTTCTCGATGACGCCGACGCGCGTCATCAGCTGCGGGAGCAGCGAGAGGTAGCGGAGCTGCTCGCGCGATACGTGGTCGGCGCGGATGGCGACGCCGAGGGTGGCGCTGGACATGTTGTCGAACGTGGAGGTGACGATCGGGATGCCGGAGTCGAGCGTACGCGTCGCGAACTGCAGTGGATCGTCGAGCGTCATCGGCGGGTTCTTCACGAGCTCGGGCGGCGTGATCTTCTTCGCCTCTTCCTCGATGCGCGCGGATTCCGCGTCCTGCTCTTTCTGATAGCGCTTGATCGCTTCCTGCGTGTCGGTGACGCCGTACTTTTCCGCGAGCCGCTTCGCTTCCGCATCGGCGCGCGCGACGCGCTCGTTCTCTTCGCGCTGCAACAGCGCGGGACTCGGGCGCGCGCCGACGCCGTACGGCGTGACGCCGGTCAGCTGCCACTTCGCGAGGTAGTCCTTCCAGATGTTTTTGCCGGAGCTGAGCTGTTTGCGCACGTCGGCCATCTGCGGCTTGAGCGTCACGGATTTCTTGAACTCGGGCACGCGCTCGAGCAGCAGCAGCTGATCCATCCACCCCGATCCCGTTCCGCGGAAGCCCCACGACGGCGGCGTGTTGACGAAGTTCGCGAGCTGGCGCTCGGATTCGCTCACGCGGCTCAACGCGCGCTCGTTGAATTCCTTCAGCTCCGGTGAGTTGTCCGGGAACGAGGCCACGCGATTCAGTTCATCCATCACCTTCTGCCGCACCTCGGCGATCTTTTCTTTCGTGAGATTCGCGGCCGCGACGTTGTCGAGGGCAAACGCGACGGCGTGACCCTGATCGCGATCGATGTTGCTGAACACGCCGGTCGCGCCGAGGTCCATCACTTTTGTCTTGCTGTCGACGAACAGCTTGTAGAGGTTCGTCGTCGCGTCGCCGGCGAACGCGTCGCCGAACAGCTCGAGCAGCGTCACGTCCTCGGCCGACATCGACATCCGCGTCGCCGGCCAGACGAACGCGAGAGGACTCGGCTGCTGATCGTTGCGATGCGGATACTCGTCGATCGCGATCGTTCCCGCGGGCGCGGGCTTCAACGACGGCCACGGTTTTGCCATCGACGACTCGCGCGTCTTCGGCTCGCTCTCGACTTTGGTCAGGATCTTGTCGGTCCGCGTCAGCACTTCGTCGACCGTGACGTTCTTCGGGAACGCGACCATCGTTCCCATGTTGGCGAGGTAGTAGTTCGCCGCGTGGAAGCTGCGGATGTCTTCCGGCTTCAGCGTGCGGATGCCGGACGGCTCGCCGCCGGAGTTGTAGGCGAGGGGATGCTGCCCGCCGTAGACGAGCTGTCCCATCGTGCGGAACAGCACGCGGTAGCGGTTCGCGCTGGAGCTCGTCATCTCGTTGTAGACCGAGCCGCGCTCTTCGAGCCGCAGCGTGCCGTCGGGATTCGACGTGACGCCGAAACTGCGCACCTCGCGACGGATCTCTTCGTCGGTGTAGTTCGGATGCAGCAGTGCGTTGAGCTGCGCCCCGAAGAGATCGAAGAAGACGTCTTTGCCGGCCTGCGTGTTGAAGTGATAGCTCGTGCGCCACTGCTGCGTGAACGCGGTCGAGCCGGAGAGCCACATCGTGTCCAGCCCGGCGAACGCGCGGCCGGTCGTGCCCTTGCCGAGGAGCAGGTGCTCCTGCGTGTGCGGCTCGCCCTGATCGTCGACCGGGATCGAGTTCACCCACGTGTATCCCTGCGGCACCGACTCGATCTGCAGATAGTCGAGCGTGAAGCCGGAGCGGCGATGGATGAACCGCGCGCCGAGCGGCTTGTCGGCGTCGTTGAGGTAGATCGCGTCGACGCGGAACCCGTCGACGACGTCGCCTTTTTTGAGTTGATCGAGATTCACGGCAGCGAACGCTCCTGCAGCGAGGAGCGTCGACAAAAGGATCGCAGTAAGACGCATGAAGCCTCCGGGCGAGAGTTGAAATCGCAAAGTCTCAAAGTCTCGGTGAGAAACTAATCACGCGCGGTTGCATTTCTGCAACCTTTGGAGTGCGGCGGAAGTGGAGGACAGGCAATCCTGCCTGTCCAGGACAGGCGAGATCACCTGTCGGATGCAGGGCTATTGTGAGCGGTCGTCCGTGGTCGGGCGGACCCGCTCCGCCCACCACAGCTGCGCGACCATCAGCAACATGCCGGTGTCCCGCAGCACGACGATCCACATGTCGCGAATGCGCTCCTCGTACGTCCTGCCGGCCGCGCTGACGTCGAAGCAGCCGCAGTCGATCGCGTTGCCGCGCAGGAGGTTCCACGAGATCGCGAGGATGAACGTGACGAGCAGCAGCGCGATGATCGTGCGCGCGGGGCGAGTCCAGACGCCGAGGATCAGTGCGAGTCCGCAGAGGATCTCGACCCACGGCATGATCAACGCGCTGATGTTGATCAGGCCCGCGGGGAGAATGCGGTAGTTGTAGATCATGTGCGCGAACGAGGGCGGATCGATGATCTTCGACAGCGCGGCGACGACGAAGATCGCGCCGAGGGCGAGCTGCACGCGGATGGTCAGCCAGGGACTGGTCAACCACTGTTTGAAATTCATGAATGCGCTCTGTCTTCGATAAAGCAGAAGGCAGAAGGCAGAAAGCAGAAATGACAGCCGACGCCGTGGGACGCTTGCCGATTTCTGCTTTCTGCCTTTTGCTTTCTGCTCCGGATGTTCACGGCTGCGAGCCCGTCCTCACCGCGCCGCCGCGCTTTTGCCAGTCCGGAAAGCCGTCCTTGTAGACGTAGACGTTGTTGAACTGGATGCCCCACAACTTCTGCGCGAGCATGTGCGAGTCCTCGCACGCGCCTCCGGAGCAATAGATGACGATCGGCAGATTTTGTTCTCGCGGGTCGCTGCGTTCATTGAAGAGCGCGTTCACTTTGTCATCGATGTCCGACTCCCACACCGAGAACGATCGCGCGCCGGTGATGTGCCCCTCTTCGAAAACCGAGGTACGCCGCGCGTCGAGAAACAGCACGCCCTTCGCGTGCAGCGCAGCGGCGTCGTCATAGGCGATCTCGACATACGGCTTGTCGGGATGAGCAGTAAAGCGGGAGATGTCGGGGGCGGGGGGAGTGGGTGAGGGGAGCGGTGTGGCAGCAACCGGCGGCTTCTGTGGAGCGGCGGCCGCCTCGGCCGCCGTTTTCTTGATCTCAGGCGCGGCCGTCGTCGTCGTTGTGGTCACGGGTGCTGGAGTGGTGCGCGCCTCCGGCGCGCCTGCGGGCGGGGGAACGGAAGGCGCGCCGGAGGCGCGCACCACTCCGGTCTCCGCTTCCCGCGGCGGCACCCTCCGCGCGTTCGGCCAGAAGCCCGGCAGGTTGAGCCGCCGCGTGCGCGAGGCAAACGCGTTCGCGACGATGCCGATCGATGCGGCGGCGAGGATCAGGATGACAGCCTGGACAGCGATGTTGCGGACACGCATCTCGCCAAGTATGACGCATGATCGCGCGCGAGGTTGCTCAGTCGGCACGGCGCAGAACGATCACCGAATGCGCCTGCACTTTCAGCGCGTCGCCGGCATTCCATTCGTGGCGCACGCGAAAGTCGGGAACGATCTCGTTCGTGTCGAGGACGCACTCCCATTTGTCGCCCCACGGACAGTTCGGCAGTTTGAAGTCGATCGCTTCGTAGTGCGCATTGAAGAGGAGATAGAAACTGTCGTCGACGATCGGCTCGCCGCGATGATCGGGCGTCGGGATCGCGCGTCCGTTGAGGAACACGCCGACCGTCCGCGCGAATGTGCTGTTCCAGTCCTGATCCGTCATCTGCTCGCCGTCGGGCTTGAGCCAGCCGATGTCGCTCACGCCGCGCACGGAGCGTCCGAGAAACCAGCGGCGCCGCTGGAAGTTCTGGTGCTCCTTGCGAAAGCGAATGAGCCGGCACGTGAAGGCGAGCAGTCCGTCATCGACGTTCTGCCAGTCGTACCAGGAGAGCTCGTTGTCCTGGCAGTACGCATTGTTGTTGCCGCGCTGCGTGCGGCCGATCTCGTCGCCGCCCAACAGCATCGGCACGCCTTGCGAGAGAAAGAGCGTCGTCAGGAAATTACGCTGCTGCCGTCCGCGGACCGCGATGATCTGCGCATCGGGCGACGGACCTTCGGCGCCGGAATTCCAGGAGCGGTTGTCGTCCGCGCCGTCGTGGTTGTTCTCGCCGTTGGCTTCGTTGTGTTTCTCGTTGTACGACACGAGATCGCGCAGCGTGAAGCCGTCGTGCGACGTGATGAAGTTGATGCTCGCGTACGGCTTGCGTCCGTTGTCGGCGTAGAGATCGGAGCTGCCGGTGAGCCGCGTCGCGAGGTCATCGATCATCTGATCGGAGCCGCGCCAATAGTCGCGGATCGCGTCGCGATACTTGCCGTTCCACTCCGACCAGAGCGAAGGAAAGTTTCCGACCTGATATCCCCCTTCGCCGACGTCCCACGGTTCGGCGATCAGCTTCACCTGCGAGATGACCGGGTCCTGCTGGATGACGTCGAAGAATGCGGAGAGGCGGTCGACGTCGTGCAGCTCGCGCGCGAGCGTGGCCGCGAGATCGAAGCGGAACCCGTCGACGTGCATCTCCAGCAGCCAGTAGCGCAGCGAGTCCATGATCAGCTGCAGCACGTGCGGGTGACGCATGTTCAGGCTGTTGCCGGTGCCGGTGTAGTCCATGTAGTACCGCCCCTCGTGCGTGCGGTAGTACGCGGAGTTGTCGATGCCTTTCATCGACAGCATCGGACCGAGGTGATTGCCTTCGGCGGTGTGGTTGTACACGACGTCGAGGATCACCTCGATGCCGGCGTCGTGCAGCGCCTTCACCATCTGCTTGAATTCCGTCACCTGCTGCCCGGCCTGACCGCTGGCGGCGTATTCGTTGTGGGGCGCGAGGAACGAGACCGAGTCGTAGCCCCAATAGTTGCGCAGTCCCTTGTCGAGCAAATGCTTCGCGTGGATGAACTGATGCACCGGCATCAGCTCGACCGCGGTGACGCCGAGCTGCTGCAAGTACTTGATCGCCGCCGGATGCGCGAGTCCCGCGTAGGTGCCGCGCAGATTTTCGGGGATGCCGGGATGCAGCTTCGTGAATCCCTTCACGTGCACTTCGTAGATGATCGTGCGGTGCCACGGCGTGCGCGGACGCCGGTCCCATTGCCAGTCGAAGTACGGACTGATGACGACCGACTTCGGCATGAACGGCCCGCTGTCGGCGTCGTTCGACTGGTCGGGATCATCGAAGCGGTGTCCGAACACCGCGTCGTCCCATTGCACCTGGCCTTCGACTGATTTTCCGTAGGGATCGAGCAGCAGCTTCGCCGGATTGCATCGATGTCCGTTCGCCGGATCCCACGGTCCGTACACGCGAAAGCCGTAGCGCTGTCCCGGTCCGATGTTCGGAAGGTAGCCGTGAAAAATGAGTGCGGTGGTCTCCGGCAATTCGACGCGCGTCTCCGCGCCATTCGCGTCGTAGAGACAAAGCTCGACGCGATCCGCGACTTCGGAGAAGACGGAGAAATTCGTCCCGACGCCGTCGAACGTCGCGCCGAGCGGGTACGGCTTCCCTGGCCAGATTTTCATGTGGCGAAAAGCGACCGCAAGAGTTTTGCCATGGCATTCGTTTCGCTCATGGATCGAAGCGATGCGCCGCGCGCCGAGAGACTACAAATGCAGTTACGTCGTCGTCCTGAACCGGACCGACGACCTTCGCGAACTGGCGCGCTACCTCTCGACAGTCGGCCTCGACTGTGAAGTGGTGATCCTCGATCCGTCGCCGCGGTTTCTCTTCGCGACGAACGCGCGCACGCTGCGCTGGGTCGGGCGGCACTTGCACATGCCGGGCGGTCCGTCCGATCTCACGCGCGCGGCGACGGCGGTCGCATCGTGCGAGAAGGTGATCGTCGCGGCGGACGACATTCGCTACACGCCGGATGCGATCACGCGGATGTGCGCGCTGCTCGAGCTGCACGACGTCGTCGAGCCGCAGGATTATCTCGATCCGCTTCCGTGGTGGAGCGGACTCGACGCCGGACGGATTCTCATTCACCGCGGCATCGAGCCGCAGCCCGATCACGGCGAGACGTTCGCGTTCCGCCGCAACCCGCGCCACGCGCGGAGCGACACCTATCCCGCGGCCGATCTCTTCGTGCGCCGCGCGCCGCGCACATTTTCCGAGTGGCTCGCGCTGCGGCCGAAGCTCGCCGGCGACGACTTCGCGCTGCCGGTCAAGACCGCGTTCTTCATGTCGCTGATCCCGCTCCTGATCCTGTTCGCGGTCTCGGGAGGTTTGCAACTCGCGACCGGCTACGCCGGCACGATCGCATTCACGTCGATCGCGCTGGCCGTCCGCGGCCGCCTCGGCGCCGCGCCGTTTTTCCCGCTGCGCACATGCCTCTTCGCGCCGCTGTGGGTCCTCGAGCGCAGCGTCAGTGTGTATTGGGCGCTCTTCCGCAAATTGAGCGGAGGCGAAGGCGAGCCGCCGCACACGGCGGCGCCGGACCGCGCCGGGCAGAGGGTGGCGAGTGGGGAGTAGTCGACTTCAATCCGCGCAGGCGCGCTATAACGGAGGCCCGCTGCCGCGCCGTGCATGCCAGAAGGCAACGACTTCGACAATGCGGGATTCGCTATTCGGTCTGTAGTAGAGGAAGTAGTTGACTCGATTGAGAAGAATCCGCCGCACTCCCGCTAGCGCAACGTTCCGGGCAATCGCGCCGATGCTGGGTGTTGTTGCGATCAAATCCAGCGTAGTGCGAAGCTCCTCCTCGAGCGCATCCGGTGCCTTTGTACGGTTCGTGCGCCACCAACGCTTCGCCTGATCCACTTGACGCGATGCTCGCGGCGTAAAGGCAACCGCGAATCGCTCGTTCAATCCGGATCTCGAAACGAGCGCAGAACTTCGTCAGCCGGAATCAGTTCGCCTCGATCTGCCTCAGCCAAAGAGAGCAACAGTTCGGCTTCGGTAGCCGCATCGAGCTCGAAGCTTTCGTCGGGATCGCGGGCGAGCACGGTCACGACCGAGCCGTCGACGAGAGGCTCACCTTCGATCTCGATGTGCCCGGATACAACCTTTCCAGATGTCACTCGCATGAATCTCATTTTACGCCGCGCCGGCGATCAAGTGACGTCGACTTCGATCCGCGCGGGCGTCGATCCCGTTTGCGCGAACCACGTCACTTTGTTAGCGACGCAGTCGAGCTCGATGATGTAGCGGCCGGGATCGAGCGGCGCGAGGTCGAACGAGATGGTCGTCTCTTCCTGCGGCGCGAGCGCGCGATCGAGCGGCTGCCACGCGTAGTCGAAGCGGATCAGCCGTCCGTTTTCGGCGTACAGGTGCGCGCCGAGGACGACGCCGCCGTAGAGAACGTCGGAGGGGAGCCACTTTGCACGGCCGATATTGCGCACGGTCGCGCGCACCGTCATGCCGGTGATCGATGCGTCGATCGATGCGCGCAGGCCCGCGGGATGACGACTGTCGATTTCTTCCGCGCCCGCCTTTGTCAGAAAGAAGTCGCGGACGTTGTGGAGAAACGCGCGGGTCGACTCGGCCCAGCGCGCGTACGTTGCGCCGGCGGCGAGGAGGTCGTCGAACTCGGCGAGCGAGACGTGGAAGGGCGGGACGTTGTAGGCGGCAATTTTCAGATCGGCGAAGCCGAGGCGCTGCGCGGCGTCCCAGATCGCGTGAATGTCGACGTCGTTCTCGACGACGCCATACGTGCGCATCTCGTACTGCGACTGCGCGGTCGTCGAATGCAGCGGCCCCGGCTCTGCGAATGCGGCGATGCCGCCGGGCTTCAGCACGCGTCCGAACTCGCGCAGCACTTCTTCCGGATTCGGCGCGTGATGAAACGCGTCGAAGCAGACGATGCGATCGACGCTCGCGTCGGGAAGGTCAATGTGTTGTCCATCGAAGACGAGGAAGCGCGGCTCGGGACGCGTGCCGATCGGCGGCTGCCGCGCGAACAATTCACGCGCGATGTTCAGCGCGGTGGGGGAGACGTCGAGCAGGATCGTGTTGCATCCGAGCTGCGCGAGGAAGCGCGAGAGCCATCCCGTGCCCGCGCCGTATTCGAGCACGGTCATTCCGGGAGTGAGGTTCAGTCCCTGGATCGTGACGCCGAGGTTGATCAGCAACTGCGGCGCATCCTCGGCGCGCGAGAACGGCTTGGCGAGGTGATCTTCCCAGTCGCTGAGCGAAGCGAAATACGCCTCGGCGGTCCGGTTGAGTTCTTCGATCGACGTGGTGGCGATCATCTGTTTTACGTCGATTACTTGTGGAGCGGCGGCCGCCCCCGGCCGCCGAAACGGAACGGCGTCGATCGCTGGGACGTTTGTTTTTTCGGCGGCCGAGGGCGGCCGCCGCTCCACAGACTCGAGCTGCGCCCGACGTTGCGCGTAAACGATCACCGAATCCAGATCCCCATGCTTCGAGAAAACCACGTGCGGCGAGTCGAATCCCGCGTCCTGCAGAATCGCGAATACCTCGTTGATGTCGTAGGTGTTGCTCTCAATGAACGGCTCCGCCGCCGGTTTTCGTCGCAACACGTTGATCGCGGCGTTCACGCCCGGCACGCGTGCGCGCGCCTTGCGTGAGACGGAAACGAGCGGCGAGAGCTCCGCGCGATACGGAAACTGGAACACGCCGGTGCCGCCTTCGCGCACGCGCTTCGTCAGCGTGCGCAGCAGGTCGACGCCTTCGCCTCGCGGCAGTCGCTGCAGGACAAGAAAGCAGTTGACGAGATCGAACGTCCGCTCATGGAGCTCGCGTTGCAGCTCGACGTTCGTCACGCCCGCTTTCGCGATGTGCGTGCGCGCGGTGTCGAGCATCGACTGCGAGATGTCGACGCCGGTGACGTTCGCCGCGCGGCGTGCAAACGGAATGAGCAATCGTCCGACGCCGCATCCGTACTCCAGCACCGTCTCCGGAGCGAAGTGCGGCGCGACGCGCGCACGCACGATGCCGTACAGCTCCGACACGTACGCTTCTCCGCTGTCGAAGAACTCCGCCTCGGCCGCGGCATCGAAATGTTCGCGCAGGTAGCGCGCGTGTGTGAGGACCGCGAAGTACGGCTCGCGCGCGGCGAACGCGTCCCACGCGGCGATGTTCATGCCTTCGCTGCGAACGCCGTCATCGCCTCGTCTTCACTCTCGTAGACCTGAAACATCGGAAGGAGATTGGTGAGGCGGAGGGTCTTGGTCACGCGGTCCTGCGGCTTGAGCAGGCGCAGCGAAGCGCCGCGGCGTTGCGAGTCGCGGAACGCCTGCACCAGCTCGCCGAGGCCGTTGCTGTCGATGTAATCCATCTCGGAGAGATTGAGGAGAATCTTCTTCCCGCCGGAGTCGAGAATCTCGGCGATGATCTGCGGCAGCACCGAGTCGCCCACCCCGATCGCGAGCCTCCCGCGAAAGTCGACGATCGTCACATCCTTTGATTTGCGTACGGCAATGTCCATGGGGCGGGATCATATGCGCAGAGGCTCACAGGCTCAAAGGCGCATGGGCTCAAAGGCGCAGAGGCTCAAAGGCTCATGGGCGCATAGCGGTTTCTCTCTGAGCCTATGCGCCTGTGAGCCTATGCGCCTGTCTTCACAACTTCTTCACGAATCTGACTACCATCGATCAGTGCGCAGGAAAGTTCTCCTCGTCGAAGACGACCCGAAGATTCGCGGGACGGTCGAGTTGTACCTGCAGCGCGAGGGCTACGACGTGGCGATTGCGGATGACGGCGTGCGCGCGCTGGAAGTCGCGCGTGATGTGAAGCCGCATCTCGTCTTGCTCGATCTGATGTTGCCGCGGATGGATGGACTCGAAGTCTGTCGCGCGCTGCGCGCGAACGGCGACGCGGCGATCATCATGGTGACGGCGCGGTCGACCGAGGACGACAAGCTGACGGGACTCGACCTCGGCGCGGACGACTATGTGACCAAACCGTTCAGTCCCCGCGAGCTGATGGCGCGCATTCGCGCGGTGCTGCGGCGCGTTGCGGACGATGACGTGATCGAAGTGAGCGGGATGGTGATCGATCGAGCGCAACGCGAGATCCTCGTGGGCGGCGAAGCGATCGGCGTGACGCCGACGGAGTATCGCCTGCTGGAGACGCTCGCGCGCGCGGCGGGGCGGACGTTCACGCGGCAGGAGCTGGTCGAGCGCGCGCTCGGCGAGGACTACGACGGGCTCGATCGCACGGTCGACGTCCACATCATGAATCTGCGCCGCAAGCTGGGCGATGCCGGCAAGGCGATCGTCACCGTCTTCGGCGTCGGCTACCGGTTCGCGAAATGATCCTGCGCTCGCTTCGCTGGCGTCTCGCGATCGCGATGGCGCTGATCATCGCCGCGGTCTTCGCGGCGGCGGGCGTGTTCTCGAGCCTCACCGTCAGGCGCGAGTTCGATCAGTTTCTCGTCACGCAGCGAAAGAGCGACATGCGACCCGCCGCGCGCGTCGTCTTCAACGCGCGCGGCGAGATCGTCGAGCGCTTTCCGCCGGAGTTATCGCAGTTCGACATCCACCGCGACGCGGACGGCACGCTGCATCTCACGCGTCGCAACGGCGGAGGCGCCGAGTCGCTCGTGGTGAAGACGAGGCCGCTGCGGATCGGAGATGCGAGCGTGTACTTTCTCCCGCGGCCCCAGACGCACGACGCCGTTTTCAAGACGAGCGTGAATCGATCGCTCATCGCCGGAGTCGCGATCGCCGCGCTGCTCGCGATCGCGGTGATGATGACGCTGTTTCGCCGCGTGTTCGCGCCCGTCGAAGAGCTGACGCGGGGCGCGCGTGCGCTCGCCGATGGAAAGCTCGATGCGCGCGTCGACGTGCGGGGACGCGACGAAGTCGCGGAGCTGGCGACGGCGTTCAACGGCATGGCCGAGGCGCTGGAGCGGAACGAGAAGGCGCGGAGAAACATGGTGAGCGACGTCGCGCATGAATTGCGCACGCCGCTCACGAACATCCGCGCGCAGATCGAGGCCGTGCAGGACGGCGTGATGGTCGCGGATGAGAAGTGGCTCGCGTCGATCGAGGAAGACGCGGCGCTGCTCGCGCGGCTCGTCGACGACCTGCAGCAGCTCTCGCTCGCCGAGGCGGGGCAGTTGCGATTGGAGATCGAAGAGATCGAGATCGCGGAGCTCGTGGAGCGTGCGGTGAGCGGACTCGATGCGCGTGTAGAGGAGAGCGGGCGTCCCGCCCGCCCCCGGGAGGCGGGCAAGATGCCCGCGCTCCTCCACGATGTCCCGCAAGGTTTGATCGTGCGCGTCGACGCGCAGCGGATGGTGCAGGTGCTGCGCAATCTGCTCGTGAACGCGATCGCGCATGCGAAGTCGACGGTCGAGATTCGCGCGACGGCGAACGAGATTCGCGTCATCGACGACGGTCCCGGCGTGCCGCCCGAGCACGCGGAAAAAATCTTCGATCGCTTCTATCGCGCCGATGCCTCGCGCTCGCGCGCAACCGGCGGCACAGGCCTCGGCCTCGCGATCGCAAAAGAGCTCGTCGAACTGCACGGCGGAAAGATTTGGTATGAAAGGCCGACGTTCGTGATCCGCTTGCCATAGGGTCTCGTGCGCATTCGCGATACGTTTGTGGGTGCCGCTGCCCTCAGCGGCACCGCGACCGCTGAGGGCAGCGGTCGCCACAGCTGAGGGCAGCGGTCGCCACAAAGGTTACGCATGAATCTCATTCTTCTTTTCGAGGACGACTTTGTCTCCGACGACGAAGTGCGGCTCAGCGGCCGCCGGCTCGAGCACGTGATGAATGTGCATCGCGCAAACGCCGGCGACGAATTAAAGGTCGGCGTGTGCGGCGGCCGCATTGGAAGCGGTATAGTCACGCGACTCGATGACGCGCTCGAAATGCGCGTCACGCTCGACCGCGATCCACCGCCGCCCATCCCGCTGACGCTCATCCTCGCGCTGCCGCGTCCGAAAGTGCTCAACCGCGTGATCGCATCCGCGACGTCGCTCGGCGTGAAGCGCATCCATCTCGTCAACGCCTGGCGCGTCGAGAAGAGTTACTGGAAGTCGCCGAAGCTCTCGCACGAGAACCTCCTCTTGCAACGAACGCTGGGGCTCGAACAGGCGAAAGACACGATCCTGCCGGACATTTCGTTGCACCGCCTCTTCCGTCCGTTCGTCGAAAACGAACTGCCATCGATCGCGAACGGCTCGCTCGCGCTCGTCGCGCATCCGCACGCGCAGGCCGAATGTCCGCGCGCCGTCGAAGGCGCGGTCATGCTCGCGATCGGCCCCGAGGGAGGATTCATCGCGGAAGAAATCGCGTCGCTCGAGAGAATCGGATTTCAGGCGGTCAGCATCGGCGCGCGCGTGTTGCGCGTGGAGACGGCGGTGGCGGCGTTGATCGGGAGGCTGTATTGACGCGCTTTTGGTGTGGGGCAGGCTTTCCAGCCTGCCTCCCGGGGCACAGGCTGGAAAGCCTGTGCCACACCAGCGCGGCCTATAATGCGCGCGCCCATGCAACGGCCCCAGGTCCTCTTCCTCGTCAAATTCTTCGTCATCCTCATCGCCGCGTATCTGCTGATCGCGTGGAATCCCGTGAACGACAACGTCATCGTTCCGTTCACCGCGTGGATCGCGCGGACGTCGGGATGGCTGCTGAACCTGATGGGGCAGGGCGTCACGATGAACGGCACAATCATCGCGTCATCGAAATTCGCGGTGAATATCAACAACGGCTGCAACGGCGTGGAGGCGATGCTGATCCTGCTCGCGTCGATCGGCGCATTTCCCGCTCCGATCAAGTCGCGCGGGATCGGTCTCCTTCTCGGCGCGCTCGCGATTCAGGTGCTGAACGCGGTCCGCATCATCACGCTCTTTCTCATCGGCGCGCATTACCCGAAGTACTTCGACTCTTTTCACACCGCGGTCTGGCAGGTCATCATCATCCTCGCCGCGATCGTTTTCTTTTTGATCTGGAGCAGCCGCGTTGCCCGCACTCGATTGGCGACTAGTAGTTAAGGCGCTCGCCGGCTTCGTCGCCGGCCTCGCGGTGTGGCTGCTGCTCTCGCCGCAGTACGACCGGCTCATTGCGCGCTGCGCGGAAGCGACGCTGCGCACGTTCGAAAAACCGCCGGTCACGCGTCTACGTCCTGGAGAAGATCAGTACGTGACGGTCGATCGCACCGACTTCGGTTCCGGTTCGCAACGTCCCGCGATTCCGCTGCGCGACCTCACGTTCAACTTCGTCCTCCTGACCGCGTTGTTCGCGACCGGAAAGCGTCCATTCTCCGATCGCAACATCGCCGGCTTTCTCATCGCCTCCGTGCTCCTCGGCCTCACGCACATCGGCGCTGCAATCACCGAGGTGATGTCGATTTACGTCGCGAAACTCGGATTGTGGAGCAACGTTCACTACGGCTCGTTCGCGCGCAACTTCTGGGGAGTCGCGAATCACTTCTACCGCCTCGTGCTGATGTACGCGATCGCGTTTGCGCTCTGGTGGATTTTTCGCGGGAATGACGGAGACGAGCGCACAAAAACGAGAGGTAGACGGCGACGCTAGCGGCGATGTAAAACAGTCCTTTCGGAGGGCACTCGACGCATGCGGCTGGTCACCCGCGGTGACCTCGACGGACTCACGGGCGCCGTCATCATCACGATGAAGGAGCCGGTGGACGAAATCCTGCTCGTACACCCGCAGGACATCACCGACAAGCGCGTCGACATTCGCCCGGACGATATTCTCGTGAACCTGCCGTACGACCCGCGCTGCGGCATGTGGTTCGATCACCATCTCCTCACCGACAGCAACGAGAAGCCGCCAGCCGATTACAAGGGACGGTACGGACTCGCGCCGTCGGCCGCGCGTCTCGTGTACGACTACTACATCGAGCGCGATCCCGATGACGCGGCGCTGAAGAGATTCGCGCCGCTGGTGGATGAAACGGATCGACTCGACGCCGCGCTCCTCACTCCCGACGATGTCGAGAATCCGCGCGAGTACATCCTCCTCGGATACACGATCGACAGCCGCACCGGCTTCGGTCAGTTCGAGGATTACTTTCACAAGCTCATCGAGGCGCTGAAGACGAAGAGCATTCAGGAAGTGCTGGCGATGCCGGAGGTGCGCGAGCGCATCGACCGCCTGCGCGCCGACCAGTCGAATTTCAAGACCCTGCTCTCGCGCAACAGCTTCCAGTTGAACAACGTCGTCGTGACGGATTTGCGCGAGATCGAACAGCTTCCGGCCGGCAACCGCTTTCTCGTCTACACGCTCTTCCCCGACGCCAATGTGTCGCTGCGCGTGCACTGGGGACCGCGCCACGGCAGCGTGATCGCGGCGGTGGGACACAGCATCTTCAACCGCACGTGCAACACGTCGGTGGGCGAGCTGATGTCGCGCTTCGGCGGCGGCGGACATCGCGGCGCGGGGACGTGCGTGCTGCCGATCGACTCGGCTGCCGACGCGATCGACGAGATCCTGTTCGAGCTGCAGGCGAACGGGTGAAGCTGCGCGTCGCGACCGCGGACGACGCGCGTTGGATCAACGAGCGCTACGCCGAGGTGCGATTCCTCCCGTCCGATCTCTCGCACGAAGTCATCGTGATCGCGTCGATCGACGACGAGCCCGCAGGCCTCGGACGCATCGTCGACGTCGACGAACACTCGTGCGAGCTGGGAGGCATGCTCGTGTTCGAGCGGTTCCGCGGCCGCGGCGTCGCGCGCGCGATCATCGACGAGCTCCTCCGCCACGCGCGCGGACGCGACGTGTACTGCATCCCGTTCGCGGAGTTGGAAGCGCTCTACGCAAGCGCGGGATTCACGCGCGCAAGCGAAGCGCCGCGCGAGGTGCGGGAGAAGTTCGAATGGTGTCAGCGGACGTATGAGAAGCCGGTGATCCTCACCGTCATCCTGAGGCGCAAAGACGCCGAAGGATCTCAGGATACGTAGCTTGAGATCCTTCGCCGTCTGCGCGGCTCAGGATGACGAGAGTCACCACCGGAAAAACGCCGGATGCCCTTCCTTCACCGCCACGAACGTTCCGCGACACGTAGCCGTCACTTTTCCGTTCGCTTCCAGCGTCGCCTCGACGGTCGCGCGGTCTTCACTCGCCTCGACCACGTGTGCGCGGAGGTGCAGCGTCGCGTCCATCGGCGTCGGGCGTTTCAACGTCACGTGAAAGTCGAGCGTGACCGTGGCCGGCAACTCGGAGGCGCCGCGCTTCTTCATCAGATACACGGCCGCGGTCCAGTTGCTGTGGCAGTCGAGGAGCGATCCGATGATGCCGCCGTTGACGATGTTGTTGAAGGCGAGATGGTGCGGCTCGGGGCGCCAGTCGCACACAAGCTCGTCGCCCTCTTCGAAACTGCGGATGCGCAGTCCCTTCTCATTCGCCGGTCCGCAGCCGAAGCAGCGGTTGTTCGGCGCAAAAGTCTCCTGCAACGACTTCACGGCCGGCATCGTATAACGCACCTGACATGATCGCGATCCTCCTCGCTACCGCGCTCACCGTGCACGTACCGGAGAAGCCGGGCGGCCGCACGATCAACCTCAATGTCTCGGTCATCGAGTCGAAAGAGAAGCACGACGACGCGATCTTCGCGCTCGCCGGCGGCCCCGGCGTCGCCGCGACCGGCATGGCCGGCTACATGACGCGCACGTTCGCCGGATCGGGACGCGACATCGTGCTCATCGACGCGCGCGGCACCGGCAAATCGAATCCGCTGCACTGCGACTTCGGCGGCAGCGACAAAGACCTGCAGGGGTACTTCAACGACTTCCTGCCGCTCGACAAAGTGACGGAGTGCCGCGACCAGCTCGCGAAGCGCGCCGATCTGACGCAGTACACGACGTCGCGCATCGTCGACGACGTCGAAGCCGTCCGCAAGAAGCTCGGCTACAAACAGATCGATCTCTACGGCACGTCGTACGGCACGCGCGTCGCCATCGAGTACATGCGCCGCTATCCGAAGAACGTGCGCGCGGCGATCCTCGACGGCGTCGTGCCGCCGTCGCTGCACATATCCGAGACGTTCGCCGCCGACGCGCAAAGCTCGCTGGATCGCGTGATCGATCTCTGCCTCGCCGACGCGGATTGCGGAGAGACCTATCCGCGACTGCGCGACGACTATGCGACGGTGATGGACCGTGTCGCCGACGAAGGCATCGACGTCGCGCTGGAAGGGAAGAGCGTGCACATCAACCGCGGATTGTTCGGCGAAGTGCTGCGCAATTTCCTCTACTCACCCGAGGTCTACAAGAAAGTGCCGCAGGTGATCTACAACGCGGCGCGCGGCAACTGGGTCCTGTTCGGTGACATGGCGCTGAAGTACGTGCGCGGCATCCGCGAAGGAGTCGACGTCGGATTGTTTCTCTCCGTCAGCTGCACCGAGGACGTGCCGTCGATGGAGATCGCCAAAGCGCGCTTGGCCGCGAAGGGCACGTTCCTCGGCACCTACCGCGTCAATCAGCAATACGAGGCGTGCAAGATCTGGCCGCACGGAAGCGCCGTCGACAACTCGACGATCCATCAGCCGCTCGTGTCCGCGATCCCGACGCTGCTGGTGTCGGGCGAGCTCGATCCCGCGACGCCGCCGCGCTTCGGAGACGAAGTCGCGCGCGGTCTCAAAAACTCGCTGCACGCCGTCATCAAGTACGGCAGCCACTCCGGCGACACGGGCGGATGTCAGGAAAAGGTGATGAGCGAGTTCGTGCGCGAAGGATCGGCGGCGAACCTCGAGCACGACTGCTTCGAGTCGCAGAAGAAGCCGTCGTTCACCGGCAAATGATTTGTGGTGACCGCTGCCCCAGCGGTCACACCGCCGCCATTGGCGGCGGCTCAGCGGCGCGTTGCGCCGCGCGACCGCTGAGGGCAGCGGCCGCCACAAGAATCACCACAAAGTCCGCGCGTACTCCATCACGTCAGGAAAAAAGATCTCGAATCGTCGCTCCAGCTCCGCGCGCGCGTCGACGAGCAGATGCGTGGCCGGCGCGAGCTTCGGCTGTCGCGAGAACCTTCGCGAGATGCCTCGCAGCGCGGTCTCGATGCCTTCGAGCGTGCGATACGACAGCAGCCACTGCTGATCGCGCATGCGCGGATAGACGACGCGCAGCATTCCGGGAAGCGTCGCCTCGTGCGGATCGAGCCGCGCGTACGTGCGCGAGAGAAAACTCTCGAGGGACTCGCCGGCGAACTCGTCGAAGCGAGAGGCGAGGAAGTGATCGATGAAGATGTCGGCGATGACGCGTGCGTAGTGGCCGTGCTCGGCGGCGATGACGCGGCGGAAGTCGCCGACGTGCGGATGCGCGTCGGTGTACGCGTCGATCTTTCGATGCTGCACGACGCCGGCGCGGATCGCGGGCGGCAGCTCGTCGCCGAGAACGCCCTTCACGAAATCGCCGGACAAGTTACCAATCAGCGAATCTGTGGACGAACCGGCCAGAAAAAGATGAGCCAGGTGATTCACCTGAAAATAATCTTGCCTTCATCCGGCTTTTCCTGCACAGTAATTTCGCGTCTCGTCCAAAGACGTCCAAAAATTTCAGGGGAGCGTCCCGGTTGCCACGAGTCTTCGTCCGATTTGCGGTCGTGCTCATCGTCGTGGTTGGTTCTCTCCGCGCACGCGCGGAAGTGATCTCGACTCACTGCAGTGAATCGGAGGTGGCGATCGACGCGACGCACAACGTCGCGCGGCTCGATCGCTGCGGCGCGGACGCCGAGGGCGAGCTGCTCTGGTACCTCGACCGCATCGACCAGATCGGCGGCGTGCTCGACGGAGCGTTCGACCGCACGAGCGGCGGCGCCGGCAGCGTCATCTACGTGATGGACACCGGCGTGATGGCGTCGCACGGCGAGTTCGCGCGCGCCGGCGGCAGCCGCGTGATCGCCGGCATCGACACGACGTCGTCGGTCGACATCGGACGCTCGCGCTGCACGAGCGGAAACAAGGCGACCGCGCCGTGCTTCGAAGGATTCGAAGAGTTGTCTTCGGCGTCGCACGGCACGAGCGTCGCGTCGATCGCGGCCGGCAACCACATCGGCGTCGCGCCCGGCGCGTCGATCGTGAGCGTGAGGATCATGAACGAGCGCGGTCTCGCCACGACGCGCACGTATCTCGACGGACTCGACGGCATCATCAAGCACGCATGGAATCCGTCGACGCCTGCGTTCCGCACCGCGGTCGTGAACATCAGCGGATGGGTGCTCGAGCGGCTGGCCGGCACGAGCCAGAGCGGTCCCGTCGTTTCGTACGCGGCGGTCGAGAAGAAAATCCGCGACATGATCGGCGGCGTCGACGCGAACGGCAATCCCGATCCGAACGGCAAGCGCTTCTTCTTCGTCGTCGCCGCGAACAACGTCGACGGCGGCTGCGGCTCCTCCGGCGTCATCGATCGTTTCCCCGCAACCCTCGGCACCGCGATCAACGGCGTCATCACCGTCGGCGGCATGACCGCGAGCAACACCGCGTGGAACGGCTCCTGCCGCGGCGGCGTGGAAGTGCTCGCGCCCGCGCAGTCGATCTTTTCCGCGACCATCACCGGCCCGCAGGATTATCGCGGCCGCCGCCCATTCCAACGCTCCGGCACTTCATTCGCCGCGCCGATCATCTCCGGCATCGCCGCGCGTCTCCTCGGCGAGCGTCCCGACCTCACGCCGCAGCAGCTCGAGTCGTGGATCGAAGCGACGCCGTCACGCGTCGTGAATCCCGACGCGACGCTCGCGAACGGCAAGGTCGCATACGTTCGCTCGATCGCGGCGCCGGTTGCGCCCGCGGCGCCGACGCTCGCGAGCGCCATGCGCGCGGCGCTCGAGCCGTAGTACGCGGTTACGCCGTCGCGCGGTCTGTGCTTCGCTTCTCCCGCGTAACCGCGCAACTGTCAGTTCCAAACCCCGACCAATCTTCGGTTCCACCAGTTGCCCGTGCGCGCGCGCTCTTCGCGCGTCGTGAACCAGTACTGCCACAGCACCGCGCGCACCTCGCGCGGCGGTTGCTTCGCGAACGGATTGCCGCGAAACAGACGCAACACGTCGGGATCGTTTTCGATGAGGCGCTGCTCGACCGCGAGCACCCACGGATTGTCGGATGGCGTGCCGAGCGACGCGAACCAGAGGTTCCAGTCGAAGCGCGGCTGATACGGCGCGTAAATGCCGGGCGCGCGGCGCGGGTCCTGCGGTTTGAAGCGGAACGGATAGGCGATCCAGGTTCGTCCGTCGCGCGTGCCCTGAAACTCAATTTCGTAACGCTGCCGCGTCATCACCGCGAAGAGGCCGTAGTTGTTGACGATGCGGAACTGCGCGATCGGATCGAAGCGCGTGAAAAACATCGCGATCGAGAGGGTGAAGATCAGCGGCAGGACGATCAGCTGCGGGATCGCGAAGCGGCGTTGCGGCATCTCGACGGGCGCGCGGTCTTCGAGCAACAGGATGCCGAGGGCGAGGACGAGATAGTTGAGAAACGCGTAGTTTGCGGTGAGGATGATGCCGATCTGCAGCGGAGTCGTGATCGCGAACGCGACGAGGCGCGCGCGTTTCGACGGAATGAACAGCAACCAGCAGACGAACAGCTCGGCGAGCAACGTCACCAGTGCGGTCGCGGCGTGGAACCAGTGCGGGAAGTGCTGCACGTGCCACGCGATCCACGTCGGCAGCGGACCGTTCTCGTAGTACTTGTCCATCGCCGTGAGATTGCGCCACTGCTCATCGCCGCTGAGGATCTTCACGACGCCGGACTCGAAGTAGATGCGAAACCACTCCCACTGCAGAAGAAAAACGGCGGCGCGCGTCGGCGGATCATGCGCGCCGATGCGCGGCAGAAATCCGCGCGGCGCGAGAAAGAGCGAAAGGAACGCCGCCTCGAGCAGCATCCCGTCCGATTGATATCCCGAGAAATCCTGCGCCGCGCTGACGAACGAGAGGAAGCAAATCAGCGCGACGCCGATCGACACTCGCGGCCACAAGTTGAAGATGATGGCGAGCGACGCCGCGAGTCCCGCGACGACGAGCAGCGTCAGCGCCGTCCGGCTCGCATCGATCCAGAGCACCGAAGGAATCAGCCAATACGCACGCGCGCCGACGACCTGCTTCGCGTACAAGAGGTAGTCGCGCGCCGGCAGAATCCCGCGCGGCCCGATCAGTCCGTGAATCTGAAACCAGAGTGCGTAAAACGCGGAAAAGAAAATCGCGCCCAGCGCGCGCAGCCATAACCAGCGCGCGGTGAGAAACGGTGCCGCGTCGCGAAACCAGCGCGCGAGGAAGGGGCGGTCGGAGGGGACGCTTTCGAACACGCTCGATTGTAGTGTGGAGCGGCGGCCGCCTCGGCCGCCGACTTCTCGCGAGAAACCGGCGGCTGAGGGCGGCCGCCGCTCCACAATTCTTCGTTACGCCGCCGCCGCCACCGTCCCGATCGCCGCGAGCAGCTCCGTCAGCTCGTACGGCTTCATCAGCGCGAGGATCCGTTTCTTCGCGCAGCCGATCGTCAGCTCGACGTGTCCCGTCGACAGAACGATCGGCAGGTCCTCGTGCTCGACGCGCAGCAGTCCCACGAGATCGATTCCGTTTCCATCCGGCAGGTTCACGTCGATGATCGCGACCTCGGGTTGAATGCGGCGTGCGGCCTCGCACACTTCGGCCGCGCAGCGCACCCACGTCGTCTCGTATCCCTCCGCCGTCAGCAGCGCTTCGAGCCCGGCGCCGACGGAGTGATCGTCTTCGACGAGGAGGATGCGTTTCACTCCCGTGGTCGTGCAACCGAGCGGTTGCACGACCGGAGTCGCGGACTCCGCGGCCGGGACGAGCGCGTGAAATGCGGCTCCGCCTTCCGGCCGGTTCTCGACCGTCAGCGCGCCGCCCTGCCGCTCCATGAGGCGCCGCGCGATGGCGAGACCGAGTCCCGTGCCGTTGCGCTTCGTCGTGTACAGCGGCTCGAAGATGCGGTCCATCATCTGCGGCGCGATGCCGGAGCCGCTGTCGGCGACGGTGATGCGCAGGAACTCGCCGTCCGCGCCGAGGGAGACGCCGACGTCGATCGTGCCCGCAACGGTGATCGCTTCGCGCGCGTTGAAGACGAGATTCGTGATGACCTGCTCGAGATGTTCGCGGTCGCCGCGCAGGAATCGCACGCGCGACTCGATCGAGCTGCTGAGCAAGATCGACGGCGGCAGCGCTGCGCCGAGCTGTGCGAGAAATGCCGGCAGCCAGCGCCGCACGTCGACGGTGAAAAGCTGCGGCTCTTTCGGATTGGCGAAGCGCAGGATCTCCTGCGACGCGCGCTTGCCGCGGCTGATCGCGCGGCGGATGTGGTCGAGCGCGTCGTCGACGCCGTGGGCGGCGGGAACGTTGCGCGCGATGACTTCGACGAACGGCTGGATGCCCATCAGCACGTTGTTGAATTCGTGCGCGAGCGACGCCGCGACCTGCCCGAGGCTGTTGAGCTGCTTCGCCTGTTCGAGCTTGCGCGCGATGTTGCGCTGCTCCGTAACGTCGCGCGCCATGCCGATCGTGCCGGACATCACGCCGTCGACGAAGCGCGGCTGCAGCGACACTTCGACCGTGACGACTTCTCCCGATCGCGCGGGCAAGTCGTACTCGCGGATGACCCGCGAGTCGTTGGGCGCGTGTTGCAGCGCGGGCGGCATCGCATGCGGCGTGAACAGCTCCGTGAACGGACGGCCGATCCATTCTTCGATGCCATATCCGGTGCTGCGCTCGAAGCTGCGGCTCAGCGAAACGAAGCGGCCTTCGCGATCGAGCGTGAAGAGGATGTCGGTGACGTCTTCGACGAGCTCGCGGTAGCGCTGCTCGGATGCTTCCAAGGCCTGCTGCGCGCGCACCTTCTCGGTGATGTCGCGCGCGATGACCTGCACGGCGTCGCGATTGCCGTAGCGAAGCGGCAGCGCGGCGACTTCGACGTCCAGCAGCGATCCGTCGACGCGAACGATGCGCTCGCGAATGTACGGAACGCTCTCGCCGGCATTGAGCTGTCCGAAGCGATCGCGTACATCCTGCTGATTGCTCGGATCGACGAACGACAGGACGGTCCGGCCGATGATCTCCGATTCGCTCTTCGCGCCGAGCAGCTGCACGAACGCCTGATTGACATAGGCGAACGTTCCGTCGACGTGGACGCCGATGCAGTCGGGCGACAGCTCGACCATCCGCCGGAAGTTCTCGCGGCTCTCCCGCGACGCCTCCTCGGCCGCATGCTCGCGCGTGATGTCGACCATCACGCCGAACAATTCGACCGCCACTCCGTCCACGGAATGCACGTTCACGTAGTCGCGCAGCCACACGTCGTGGCCGTCGGCGGCGACCATGCGATAGACGAGCTCGTGATCGCGGCAGGCCAGCGTCTCGTTGTGGCAGAGCATGGCGACGTGCTCGTCCTCAGGGTGAAGATGCGAGACCCAGAACTGTGGCTCGTTCAGCCAGCGCTCGACCGGATATCCGAGAAGCGTCTCGGCTGCCGGGCTCACGTACGTGAACTTGAAATTTTTTGCGGACGCGGACCAGGCAATGGCCGGCATCGCATCGAGCAGACGCGAGCGGCGCTCCTCCGGGCAGTTTGTGGACTGGTGCATAGCAGTAACCATGTAATTCCTTAGTGATTGATTGTCGTAGTCGAGCGCCTAATCAGGAGAGACGCGCATAAATTCCGTTCGCATCGCAATGTTGCAAACCGCATTGCACGAGTCTGCCGAACGGCAGGAAGCTCGTCCGGAAGAGTGCACATCCATCTGGCATTTTTGGTGCTTCTCCTTCCAGCAGTAGTTGCAGACGTTGTTGTTGTAGGAGGAGGCTCGAGATGCCATACGTCGCATTGGAATGGGACCACAAGATTGCGAAACCGGTCGTGAAATGGCTGGTCGTGAAATGCAAGAGTGTCGGGCGGAAATTCGGAGGTCCTCAGGCGCTGCCGCCGCGCCGCGACATCGCGTATTTCGTCGATCCGCACACGGCTGAGCGCGATGCCAAGGCGTTCGCCGAGTACAAAGCGCGTCAGGAAAAAGGCGAGAGCGAGGAGAGTCTCGGCACGTCCGAGGCGTATAGCAAACGCCACGCGGCGTTCGGTTGGGACCACAACATTTTCAATCCGCTGATTCAGTGGGCCGTCCTCGAATGGAACGGCGAGAACCCGGCCGGCGAGAGCGTGCGCAACGATGTCGCGTACTTCCTCGATCCCGAGACCGCGGAAGCGGACGCGAAAGCGTTCCGTGTGCTGCGGGACCGGTTGATGATGGAGCAGTTCGCGGCGGCGAGTTGAGTTCTCGTGACGTTCCGAGCCGTCTCGTGCGACTCGGACCGTCACGTGCCGAATAAAGCTACTTATCGGTCCGCGGCGCGAGCAGGTTCTTGATCTGATCCGCGCCGACGCCGAGCGCAAACAGCGCGACGAGGCCTGTTACGAAATCCAGCTTTGCCAGTTGTTCCTTTGCGCCCGCGAGCAGGCCGAGGAGGACGACGAACAGGGCGACCATGAGCCGGATCCACTCGATCCGCGTGCGCGCGCCGATCAGATCGCCGCCGGCTTTCTCCACGGTCACGGTGACGGGATCGATGGGGAACTGATGATTGTCCCGGTCCGTCAACGTCGGCGTTACGCTGAATTTGCCGGACCGCGCGAAATAGTGCGACACGCGCCAGCCGTCCGCGTGGTAGCCGTCGCCGAAAGACCAGTGGCAGGAAATCGTCTGGATGGCCGCCGAGGCGTTCAGCGCCGGGTCGGTGACATCCAATTCGAAGGTGACGAGTGAATTCAGAGCCGGCCGTATCGGATGAAACGACAGGCGCACCTTCTTGTCCTTGAATGCCTGCTCCAATTGTCCGGGGACTCCGGGATCTTCGCGCAACTGGCGCGCCAGCCGGACTGCTTCGAGGTATGCATCGAGCGAATGCGTGCGCAGCAGCTTGACGAGCTCCGGCTGCGCGGACACCGGCACGCTCACGGCGACTTCCATTTTCGTCACGGCGTAGTCGAGCTTCCAGAACCCAACCGGCCATCCGACGTCTTCGATCTTCGTGACCTCCAACGCGGGCGCCATCACTACCGCGGACTCGACAAGCTCGTCGAGCTTGAGGGCCGTCTTCCGCTTCTGTAGGTTCTGTGCGCGCGTGAACACTTCCTGCGTGAGCTTCGGATCTTCCGCGGCCGCGCCCAGGCTTTGTTTCGCCTGATCGACCGCGGTCTCGACGGCGCGCAGCTCATCTTCCGTGAGCTGCCCCTGCTCGAGCCGCTCGACCGATTTCTGCAACAGCCTTCTGTTGCGCTGCAGGATCGTCGGCCCCAGTCTCATCGCTCCGCTTTCCCATTCGCGCTCGATGTCGATCAGGAGGAATTCGATTCGTTGTGTCAGCTCGATGAGGCGCTCCAGCGTCTTCACCTGTTGCAGGCACTCCGCTGCCAACGGCGGAAAATCGAGACTCGTCACGGCGCGCGAGTCGAGCAGCGCCCGCAATTGGTTGCGCCGGACGCTGAGCAGGACGCGCAGGGTCGAAGGCGTGAGGCGCAGCTGATGAATCTTCTGCGTGAGGTCCTCGATTTCCCCTCGGACGTCGTTCTTCTTGAGCATGTTCGGGACCCAGTAGGTGAGGTAGAGCGAGGTGATGCCGCCGAGGAACAGGAAAATGAGAATCAATCCCATTTGCGGGAAGTCGCGGCGCGCTCCTTCACCCGTCGTGCGCTGCAGTTGCACCGGAATCTCTTTCGAGACCCAGTATTCTCCGATTCCGGCAGGCCCCCGCGGGACTGCGCGCAGGAGCAGAGTGCCCGGCGCCTGCGGCGCCTGCAGCGTCCCTTCGAGCCACCCGAGGACACCGTCGCCCGGCTCGCGCGGGATGTCGATGTCGACCGTGGCATTCGGACGAAGCAGCGGTACGCGCCCGCGCGCGAGCTCGCGGCTTCCCTCGCGAAGCGACCAGACGAACGAGTGCGTCATCGGATCCGGGTTCAGGAGCGTGACGCTGCTCCGTTGGCCCTGGATCTGGTGAATCAGGAACGGTTGCTTCCCATCGAACCCGAGCGGCGCGACGTTGAAGGCAAACACTCGCTTCAGCACGTGCAGTTCGCCGATCGGTGCCGCGTCGTTCCGGATCTCCGCCTTCGCGCGGCCCGGCTCGGTGACGTTCGACAGCTCTACGGCGATGAGCTCGGTCATCCCTTTTTTGATCAGCTTCGCCGTGGGCTTGGCGACGATCGGCAGCGGCTCCCCGCCCGGATCCGCGAAGAACGGTCCAATCGTGAGCTGAGGCGTAATGTCTTTCTTGCTGTTGTTCTGGAGAGTGATCGTTCCTGTCGCGGCCGGCGTATCGGACGCGATGACGATTTCGGATGTGATGACGATGAGCGGTTGCGGCGGCGTGGCCGCCCGGTTGGTCGCCGCGGCCGCGTGGACAGCGCTGCTCAGCACTGCGATGCACAAGCTCGCACGGAATCGGTTCATGTCGAGGCCTCTATCAATGGGAGAGACACTCCCGTCGTTCTTCCCTGTCAAAATTCGCGTTCGGCTAGAATCGCATTGCTCGCGAGGAACGGAAAGCGTGATGCGCGGATGCGGGCACTCGATTCGACATGACCACCACTTACGACAGTTCTGCCATTGAAGTCCTGACCGGGCTCGAGCCGGTGCGCAAGCGGCCCGGCATGTACACGCTCACCGAGCGGCCGAACCATCTCGCGCAGGAAGTGATCGACAACTCCGCCGACGAGGCGATCGCCGGCTTCTGCGACGAGATCACCGTCACGCTGCACGACGACGGATCGGTGTCGGTGCAGGACAACGGGCGCGGGATGCCGGTCGACCGGCACGCGAAAGAAGGCGTGTCCGGCGTCGAAGTCATCCTCACGCGCCTCCACGCCGGCGCGAAATTCTCGGAGAAGAACTACCGCTACTCCGGCGGACTGCACGGCGTCGGCGTGTCGGTCGTCAACGCGCTCTCGAAGAAACTGCAGGTGTGGGTGCGCCGCGACGGCAACGAGTACTCGATGTGGTTCGCCGGCGGAAAGAAAAAACAGGAATTGAAAATCGTCGGACAGGTCGGCAAGCGCAACACCGGCACGACCGTCCGCTTCTGGCCCGACGAGCAGTTCTTCGACTCGCTCAAGTTCAGCGTGCCGCGGCTCAAGCACGTGATGCGCGCGAAGGCCGTGCTCTCGCCGAAGCTGCGCATGCGCTTCATCAGCGAGCTCGATCCGGCCGAGAGCGAGGAGTGGTATTTCGAAGACGGACTCAAAGACTATTTGCTGTCCGAGCTCGCCGGCGCAACGCTCGTTCCCGAGCCGCCGTTCGTCGGGCATTTCAAGGGACACGATCACGAAGTCGACTGGGCGGTGGTGTGGGCGGCGGATGACGGCGAAGTGGTGGGTGAGAGTTACGTGAACCTGATTCCGACCACGCAGGGCGGCACGCACGTGAACGGGTTCCGCACCGGCCTCACCGAGGCGATCCGCGAGTTCTGCGAGTTCCGCGACATGCTGCCGCGCGGCGTGAAGCTCGCGCCGGAAGACGTATGGGCGCGCTGCTGCTCGATCCTCTCCGTGCGCATGACGAATCCGCAGTTCACAGGACAGACGAAAGATCGCTTGTCGTCGCGCGAAGCATCGGCATTCGTCTCCGGCGTGACGCAGGACGCGTTCTCGATCTGGCTGAACAACAACGTCGCCCAGGCGGAGAAGATCGCGCAGATCGCGATCGAACAGGCGACCACGCGGCTCAAGCAGGGCAAGAAAGTCGAGCGCAAGAAGCTGACCTCCGGCCCGGCGCTCCCCGGCAAGCTCGCCGACTGCACCGCCCAGGACCTCGGCCGCACGGAGCTCTTCCTCGTCGAAGGCGACTCCGCCGGCGGCTCGGCGAAGCAGGCCCGCGACCGCGAGTTCCAGGCCATCATGCCTCTGCGCGGAAAAATCCTGAACACTTGGGAAGTCGATTCCAACGAAGTGCTGTCGTCGCAGGAAGTGCACGACATCGCCGTCGCGTTGGGCGTCGATCCGGGATCGGACAAGCTCGACGGACTGCGCTACGGAAAGATCTGCATCCTCGCCGACGCCGACTCCGACGGCGCGCACATCGCGACGCTGCTCTGCGCGCTGTTCGTCAAACACTTCCGCAAGCTCGTCGCCGAGGGACATGTGCATGTGGCGATGCCGCCGCTGTATCGCATCGACATCGGTAAACATGTTTACTACGCGCTCGACGACGCGGAGCGGCAAGGAATCCTGGCGCGCATCGAGGCCGAGGGCATCAAAGGCAAGGTCAACATCCAGCGCTTCAAAGGCCTCGGCGAGATGAACCCCTCGCAGCTGCGCGAGACGACGATGGATCCGAACACGCGCCGCCTCGTGAAGATGACGCTCGAAGACGTCGACGGCGCGACGGCCACGATCGACATGCTCCTGGCGAAGAACCGCGCCGGCGACCGCAAAGTGTGGCTAACGGAAGAGGGGGATCGGGCCGAGATTCTCGAGTAGCCCACTGTGCCAGTGCTACACTGAAACTGTGAAGCGGTCATCCAAACCTGTCGCGGCTTCCGCGGCTCGCCGCCGCAATGTGACCTTGACGATCTCCGAGGAGGTTTTCCGCCGCGCGCGGCATCTTGCGGTCGAGCGAGGTGTGTCCTTATCGAAGCTCTTGTCCGAGGAACTGGAAAGCCTGGCCGTCCGAGACGAACAGTACGAAACCTCGCGGAAGCGTCTCCTTGCCCGCATGAAGAAGGGATTTGACCTGGGCATTCGCGACCGGCGGGTTTCCTGGTCACGTGACGATCTGCATGGGCGCTGAGTCTGGGATGCGCTGATTGTTTGGTCAGCACTCGGTTCGCGTTGCACGACTGTCTGGACTGAGGGATCAAAACTCGCGAAGGCATCGCTGTGGCGATCGCCGCGCTACGCGCTCGGAAACGCTAGCACTTCTGGGTGCCGCGGCTACAGAACGCACCATCCGCAAAACCGCGATCTGCTACGCGTACGCGAACCGTTTCACTTCCACCGCGCGGTCGCCGCAGCGCGTAGCGCATCAGTTCTGTTCGCCACGATCACGACACTTTCTCGCTGATCGGCTCGTACGATATCAGGAGATCGCTAAGAATTTTTCTGGCTGCGTCCGCGTCGATTTTCTTGAGTTTCCGTTGCGCAGCTTCAGCCAGCACGACTCCGCAGATCTCGATGATCTGTCGCGGTAACCCCTGGCTCAGTTGATAGGCGTAATCGACATAATCATCAGTAAACGGGATGATCTCGTCCCTCTTTTGCCCATCTCGCGCTTCGGACATACGACTCACGATAAGCCGTCTAGCTTCGTCGGGAGCCAACTCTGCCGGCATTTCGACCACCTCGGACGCCCGAATGCGTGCAAAGAAAGGGGTTATTCCGACTCCAGATTCCCCCCGGCCGCCTTCCATCATGACCTGCTGCCTCAGTCGATGCCAGTAGTCTGGAGTGGCGGCCATGAGAATCAACAATGTCGCAGCATTCGCGCCTTTTGAGAAGAAATCCACTTGCTGGTCCCAAAGATGCTTCAGGCTGTCGAGTACCGCCACTCGTTGCGCCCTGGGAAGGGCGTCAACGTACTCGACTTCGTCGATGAACATCGCGATTGCTGTGACGCCGGCGGCATGTAACACCAGTTGAAGCGCCTGGATCACCGCAATGGCATCGTCCGACGTCCTAATTTGAAGCGTTTCGGCGATACCTGCCGCTTCAGCCTCTCTGCGAAGAATGCGGCTGCCGATCAACACTTTCCGAGCGACGGCCGCGGCATCAGGGCGCGTCAACGCAAGCAGCAAACCAACAAAGGGGCGAAGAGCGGACGGCCACCCAGCCTTAGGCGCCGCTACATTTCGCAAGATCGGAACCAACTCGTTTTCGATATCCATGCCTCGGACGAAGAGGCGCAAAACGAGGCTGCGAGTAAAATCCCTCTTCTGTTCTGGGTCAACGAGACGTATTGGCCCCAACCCCAACACTCGTGATTTCGTAGCTGGTTGAAGCGACCGGGCTAGCTGCCACAAGAGAAAGCTCTTGCCTGAGCCGTACGTTCCCAAGAGCACAGCATTTACTGGAGATCGCGACTGTTGCGCAAAGTTCACGATCTGCCGCAACCGCGTCCACTCAACATCGCGGCCAATTCGCTGTACGTCATAACGACCCAGCTCGAAAGGTTGCCCCTTAAGTCGATAGAGATCGAATGCTTTTGTAGACATTGGCGAGGCCGCCTCCTTAGTGTTTACTAGTACTCTGCTTATCTGTAGTGGGCTTGAAGCGCACCGACACGAAGCCGGCGTACATATTTCCGAGCTGCAGGCCGTCGCGAGCAGGACCGCTAAATGGCGAGAATGAAACAAAATGCTCCGTAAGGAGCGTAGGTGCCTGCCGAATGATCTCGTCAAGTTGGGTATCAGATAGGAGAGTGCCGCAGTGTTGAAAGATGCGCCCAAGATCGTCACGCAGCACGTTGATAGGCAGATACAGTTGCGTCCCAATCCTGCGAGTTGCCTTTGAATATGCTTCGAGAAGGGCTTCGCGCCGTGCTTGATTGGATAGCGACGCAGCCGATAAGTTCGTACCTGGTGTTCTGAGAGCTTCAACGTGGCGACGATTAGCAGTCCAGATTACACCTCTATCCGTCGGGTTTTCCCTAATTACCCCAAAGAAGATCAAGTAACCGCCCCATTTCCCAAGCCGGTCAAGCGTACTGATAGCTTCGTCTCCAGTCAGGCCGAGCCTCTGCTCGATGAATCGTCTCAACATAGTTTTGCGCCTCTCAGCCTTATGGGATGCCTCAGCAAGCCAGCCGACCAAACCGACGCGAGCCGCGTCCAGCTCGAGGAGATGCCGCGCCATGAGTTGACGTGCGTTCTCATCGTCTGCGGTTGCTATCGCTTCGGCGTAGCGTGTGACCTGTCCAGATCGAAGTGTGCCCTTAAAAAGCCGCAATTCGACAAGGCTCGGAAGCACGTACGCATTCAGGAGTGTTCTCGGCGGAATGTCTGGACGTAAGGCGACAAGTGCTGTACGGCGCCCTTCTGGCGTGCGGTGGTCCAGCAGTACGCGCAACGCCGGCAGAGTCAGGTCCGGTGGCATCTTCAAAACGGGGACCGTGAGAGGCGTCTTCGGCGGCCGACGTTTTGGCTTCGCTTTGCTTGCACTCTTCATGGCAGGCCTGCAGTTGAAGCTGCCGGAGAATGTGGCGCGGGCAATAACGGTGTGGTGCCCGGATAGCCACCCTCCCAGCAATGATGACTATATGGGCAACGGCTACACCGCTGAAGGTCGCTGGGATGCGGTGGCACAGAGCCTGACCGAAGTATTGTCAGAGCGGAGTCTCGCTGGGTAATCCAGCGTTGGCGCTGTTGATCATCGGCCCGTATCCGATAAATTCGGTGCGACCGTAGTTTCCCTGCGGTCAAGTCGAGATCGATCGACAGTATGAATGCAGTGTTGATGCGCCGAGCCAAGGCAAATTCAGCAAAAATTGCATAACCAATCGCGACGCCCTCGTGAAACTGTTCATACGGGCCAGTCTTTAGGTCTCCGACTAACGTGACTGCGTAAAGGAAATCCGGGCACACACCGTTCCGTACGCCGAACACTCGGGCAGGGTACCTTTTGTTATCGAGGGTCACCCCAGTCTGAAGCCTTGTCAGGGCTGCCCGGGCCTCAGCCATCCAGTTGCTTGACGGCGTGAAATAGCCGAGCCCGAATCGGCCGCGGCGGCAGCGACGAAGATAGGCAATTAGAAGCTTCGTTTCGTGCCGGATTAAATCAACGATCGCCGCGAGGGTATTTGCAATCAGGTCTGCGCCACCCTCGCCGGCCATGCGCTCGGCGAAGTCATCAAGTGTGAGGTTTCGGAAATCAGGATGCTTTCCCGGGTATGTCCATTCAGAAAGAAGCCGTCGCCGTGCCGCGTCCTCCGCGGCAGTGATGATATTTGTTTCAAGATCCCTGAAGCTGACGGCTCGCCCGGTTCGGACGGACTTTTCGAATGCGTCATCCAGTTGGTCCATGCCGATCGTGTGAAGATCGACCAAAACCGGATCGACAACTTTGCCGATTACTGAACGCGGCCATGAAGGTGTTTCGAGCTTGAGAACCTTTTCGAGGTAGATATCACGACCAGTCGGACAATATCTGGCCGACAAGCCTGTAATCGACACACCCTCGGTTCCGACCGCGGCCCGGATCTGCGATTGCTCGCCTGCATAACCGCGAAGATCCGGGGAAACTGGCAGCGGTCGATAATGCCTAAGCGTGCCGACAGCTCCGAGTTCGATTGCGACGCTAAACATCTAAGCCTTCTAGCTCACAGCCGGCGGCTTCCGGAGTACCAGAACGTGTTCGTGGGTGATAACGCCGGCGGTTGGATGCCGTTTTGTAAGTAAGCCACGTGACGGAATTTTGTTGCGAATACGCAGAGTTTGGGCGAAACCTAGCTTCGAGGCTAGTTCGGCGAGAATCGCCGCGTTATCAAGGAGGTGTCCCCGTACGTGATTGTTGCCGATGACAAAAACTACGTGCCCTCCTGGCTTAAGCGCCGCGTAGCAGTTGCTAACCACGACGTTCATGTCGCGGACATACTTGCTTATAATAGCGGCACGATACCGATCCTGCCGGAGTACTGACGTGATAGTTTCGTCGGCGCTCGGTGCGCCGGTCGGTTCCAACAGACTCGCCCATTCACGCTCAGGAACGCGCTCTGTGCCTATCTGCAGACGGTCGAGAGCAGACTCGTCCTGACCATTGGCTGTATATCCAAGCACGAAAAGCTCTAGCCTGAGAGATCGAGTGTAGCGCTGAGCGTTAGCGTAGGGCGGAGAAGTAAGTATCAGGTCGATTCCGGAGACGGAGTCACCTGTTGGGTGGCCTAGGCGGCCAGCGCCGATGTAAGGGGCCGTGGCAAAAGTCCGTGCGTCCGCACCGTGGATGGTGTCGTTGGTCACGGGAATGGTTGTCGCATCGACCCAGGCCCGCAGTCGCGAAGCGTTGCTTCGGACCACGGTGTCGAGGATCGTCAAGACATCGGCGTCTTGGCGCTCTCGAAGATTTGCACGAAGCTCCCTTCGGACTGCAGCATCGCGGAATCTTCTCGGGTCGATTTTCACGGGAACGCTCACGCCAGGGTCGGCAAGAGCCACTTGCCTGACAACTGACGATGCGGCAACCAGGAAGAAGTCGCGGAGATTAGGGTCGCGTAAGCCTTCCATTGCGCGGAGCACGCGAGCGAGACGCCGCTCCACCGATGGCGTAAACCAATGGCGTTTGTTTGGGAAATCTGGCAAGCCAAGTCGAGAAGTATCGGCGTTAAAACGGGCGACGATCCGCAGCCAAGAATCGAGAATCGCGCGGCTTTCCAGCGGTGAAGTCTTCACCTTCGCGATGAGGCGCGCGAGCGGATTGATTTCGAGACCGACCGGGTGCATCGGGTGCACCGGGTGGATCGGTGCCTCCACGAGAACGGTTCCACAGCCCGCAAAGGGGTCCAATAGCCGACCGAAAGGAACGGCGACGCCTCGCACCGCCAAGAAAAATAGTGGGATATACGGGGTCAGCCGACCAGGGTACCGGTGGAGCCGGTGAGTCATATGGTCGCCGCGCGCGGTCCAATCAGCACAATGGCGCCGGAAGTCGAAGTTTAGTGACCTTCCCGTTGCTTCGAAGCGGTCGCAGAGTCTACCGTACGCATCGGTCGCACGATCAGCGATCTCTTCTGGCTGTAAGCTCGAGCGAGTCATCCGAAACGCCCCTTTTGAGGCTGAAGTCAGCATCTGTATTGGTCCGCCGCTCGCTCATTGTCGCTCGCATCCCTCGAACGGCAAAGACTCCTGGATATCACCACGGGTAGGGACGACCAGCCCAGCCGCGGCGGTCGACGCACCACGGTACAACATCATGGCCCTGCCGCGCGCAGCGTTCGCGTCCGCCGCTTTTGCGGTTGCCTCGCGGTCGAGGAGCGCGATCGCGCGCTACGCGAGCTGCGGCTCTCAGCAACGGCGACGACCAGGCGATGATCTGCCGCGCGACATCCGGTTTGTGGTGGACCTCTTCCGCGACGGCGTGCGTGTCGGCACGCCGCGGACGGTGCTTACTTGCAGGCGCCCATACCGAGGCCGAGGAGGAGGACGAGGAAGGTTCCCTTCATGGCCTGATTCCTTCCAGCCGCCGGCGCTTCGCAGGCGCCGGGTTCGAGGGTCCTCGCCGACGAACGAGAACCATGTCCAGTATTGGACATGGCTCTACCAGTCGCGGATTCGCCCGTCGCCCCCGGCCACGACGGTACGATCACCTCGTGACACGCGACGAATACCGGCGTCGCATCGCGGAGTCGCAAAGTGCCCCGTTTTTGTGCGTGGAACACATACGTAAATCCGTGGAACATTCTGTTATTAGCTCGCTATGCCCGACTCTCGGCGAGCGTGGCCGCTTCTCCGTTAGTAAGTACACCAGTGACCTGTGCCGGCTCGATGTCGGAGACTACCCCCGGCGACCTCCGGCCGGTGCTCCATTGGCTCGACGACAGGCCATGTGGCGGTGCGGAGAGTCCGCACCGCCGCGCGGGCAAGGAGCTCAGCGGCCCATCTTCGTGAGCGCCGCTTCCATCTCGTCCATGATGCGATTCATCTTTTTCATCGTGAGATCGAGCGGTTCGGACGTCGTCATGTCGACGCCGGCGTCTTTGAGGAGGTCGATCGGGTACTTCGATCCGCCGGCCGACAGGAATGCGAGGTATTTCGCGGTCGCACCCTTTTTGTCCTGTCCATTGAGGACTTTCTCGGACAACGCGGCCGACGCGGTGAAGGACGTTGCGTACTGGTAGACGTAGTAGGTCCGGTAGAAGTGGGGGATGTAGGCCCACTCGTGCTTGACCACGTCGTCGACAATGCACACGCCCTTGTCGTGTCCGTAGTATTTGCGCGTCATTTCGAGATACAGCTTGTCGAGGGCGTCGCCGGTGATCGGCTCGCCCTTCTCGGCCATGTCGTGGATGGCCTTCTCGAAATCGGCGAACTGGGTCTGACGGAAGACGGTGCCTTTGAACCCTTCGAGATAGTTGCCGAGGAGCGCGAGACGGGTCGCCGGATCCGTGATCTGTTTCAGCATCGAGTCGATCAGCAGCGACTCGTTGAACGTCGAGGCCACCTCGGCCACGAAGATCGGATAGCCGGCCGTGATGTAGGGCTGGTTCTTGTTCGAGAGATAGGTCTGCATCGTGTGCCCGAGCTCGTGGGCCACGGTGCTCATGTCGTTGTACTGACCGTTGTAGTTGATGAGCATGTAGGGATGGACGTCGTACGCGCCGCCGCTCGAGTAGGCGCCGGAGCGCTTCCCGGGCGTGGGATAGAGGTCGATCCAGCGGTCCCTGAATGCGCGGTCGATCACGGCGGTGTAGTCCGTGCCGAGCGGAGCGAGCGCCGTGGCGATGTTCTTGCGCGCCTCCTCCGCGGTGTACTTGAGGTCGACGCTGGAGACGAGCGGTGCATAGAGATCGTAGTAGTGAAGCTCGTCGAGCCCCATCATCCGCTTGCGAAGCTCGAGATAGCGGTGAAACGTCGGCAGGTTCGCGTTCACGCCGTCGACGAGACTGGTATAGACGCTGGTCGGGATGTCGTCGGTGTCGAGCGCCGCGTCGAGCGTCGTCGGATACTTGCGAGCCCGGATCGTGAACATGTCCGCCTGCAGGTTCGCGTTCATCGTCGATCCGAGAGTGTTGCGGTACTGTCCGAGAGCGCCGAAGAAGGCCTCGAAGACCTTCTTGCGGTCTTCTCGATTCGGAAGCGAGCGTGAGACCGCGAAGGTCGAGGCGTCGAGCCGGCGCGTCGTTCCGTCGGCGAGCGTCACCGTCGGGAACGGGAAGTCGGAGTTCACGAAGATTCCGTAGATGTCGCTTCCGGCCGGCGACATGAGACTCGCGTCGGCGATCAGCTTCTCCTCTGCTTCCGAAAGCGTGTGCGCCTTCCTGCGCTGCAGGTCCTGGAGGAAGAACCGGTAGGGCTTCAGCTTCGGCTCCGCGGCGAGGAACTTGTCGACGGCCGCCGCGTCCATCTTCAGGATCTCCGGCTGCAGCCAGGCCGTTGCCGCGGCAAACGTCGACCCCAGCTGGGACATCTCCTGCTTCATTGCCTGATACGTCGAGTTTCGGGTGTCCGTGTCGGAATTCAGCGACGCGTAGACGAAGAGCCGCCCGTACTCCTTGTTGAGATTCGTGATCGCCTCGGCCGCCGCGAGCATCCTGGCCGGCGATTCCGCGATCGTTCCCTTGTACGACCCGACCTTCTCCATCTTCGCGACGAAGTCCTCTTTGGCAGCCCTCCAGGCGTCGTCGGACGCGTAGATGTCGGCGAGATTCCACTTGTATTGATCCGGGATCGTGCTGCGTTCCCGTGTCTGGCTCGCCGCCGTGAGCCCCACGAGAAGCAGGAGAGCAAGCGCCTTCGCGCGAAATACGTGCATAGACCTCTTCCTTCCGAACGAGATTGTTCTGGATTGTCATACGCGAAAATAGAGCGGCGGGTTGGTTACGAAGGGGTGAAGGATCTTCTCTGTCACCCTATTGCCGCAACGTCCTCGTCCGACAGCCGGATTTTCCGCGCGGCCATGTTCTCTTCGAGATGCTCGACGCTCGCCGTTCCGGGAATCGGCAACAGGACGGGTGAGTGCTCGAGCAGCCAGGCGAGCGCGATCTGCGCGGGCGTGGCGTCGTGTTTCTGCGCGATGCGCGCGAGCGCGCCTTTCGGCGCGGCGAGCTTGCCGACCTGCAGCGGGTACCACGGAATGAATCCGATGTTCTCTCGCGTGCAGTAGTCGAGGACGGGCTCCCATTCGCGGTCGGCGAGGTTGTAGCGGTTCTGCACGGAGACGACGGGAAAGAATTTGCGCGCGCGCTCGATCGCGTCCGCGTCGACTTCCGACAATCCGATGTGCCGCACTTTTCCTTCGCGCTGAAACGCGGCGAGCGTCTCGAACTGATCTTCTTCCGGCACTTTCGGATCGATGCGATGCAGTTGATAGAGATCGATGCGCTCGACGCGCAGCCGGCGGAGGCTTCCTTCCAATTCTTCGCGCAATCGCTCCGGCTTCGCGTTCTCGACCCATGCACCGGCAGAGGGGCGGTCGAAGCCGCCTTTCGTCGCGATGACGAGATCGTTCGGATACGGATGGAGCGCCTTCGCGATCAGCGCCTCACTCGTATGCGGTCCGTACGACTCCGCCGTGTCGATGAAATTCACGCCGAGCTCGATCGCGCGTCGCAGCACGGCGAGCGCTGCTGCTTCGTCGGACGGCGGCCCCCACACACCCTTGCCGGTGATGCGCATCGCGCCGAAGCCGAGCCGGTGAACGGAGAGATCGCCGCCGAGTTGAAACGTCATGGGCGCATCGTACTGCGGAGCCCGTGCCCGCGCCTGCTTCCGCGCCCCAGGGTGGAGCATGAGCTGAGAAGCCGCCCACCCCGGGCGCGGGAGCGGGCACGGGCGCGGGCGCGGGAATCCGAAATCGTGACCACCAATCCGGCGACGGCGTGCGTTAAAACCACAAGCGAATCGGTCTCACCCCTTCGCGCTCGAAGAACGGATCGAGTCTGCGCGCGAGCGCGGGCCAGTTGTGATGCGGGACTTGCGGGTAGAGGTGATGCTCGAGGTGGTAGAGGTGCTCGAGCGCGACGAGCGAGAGCACGCGGCCGCGGAAGAGTCTCGTCTGCTGCAACTCGGTGCCGCCGCGCGGATCGTGCGGAATGAAGGCGGTGACGAGCGGAAAGATCCAGCTGCCCGCGATCATCAGCGCGGCGTACGCGAACGGGAGCGGGGTGATCGGGATGATCGCGATGCAGATCCCGAGTCCGATTACGACCGCCGACGCCTCGGCGATCATCCACGTGCGATCGCGTCCGTTCTTCTTCATCGCGAAGATCCAGAGCCGCGGCTGCAGCGTGATGCCTTCGAACAGCGCGCGCACGAACGACATCCGCGACGCAGCGCCTTCGAGATCGTCCTCGGCGGGGAAGCGCGCGTGGTGATGAAGATGCACGGTGCGATAGGCGTGGCCGCTGCGGAACGAGAGCAGCTCAATCGCGCTGAGCAGCGACTCGTTCAGCCATCGCGGAATGCCGAGGTTGCGGTGAACGAGATCGTGCGAAATCGAGCCGTAGGTGAGGAAGCTGAGGAGCACCGGACACGCGAGCGCTGCGACGTACCACTGCCGCGACGCGAAGACGAAGAAGAGCGCGACGAGCGCGAACGGCGTGGCGAGCGTCAGCGCGAGGCGCCAGCGCGGAACGACCAGCAGGTCGCGTCCGATCTCATTCAGCGACGGCTGCATCGGCGTCATTGTTAACCAAATCCCGTCTCATGGTGGTGTAGGACAGGCTTTCCAGCCTGTCCCCCCGGAGGCGGGCTGGAAAGCCCGCACTACGCCGGGGCTGTTAACCAAATCCCGTCTCGCGGGTTGAAACGACATATGAGACGGCTCCTCTTCCTTCTTTTTCTTGCGCGCGTCGTGTCCGCGGACGCGGCGTCATCGATCGACGAATACTTCACACGCCTGGCCGCGCACGGATTTTCCGGCGCGGTGCTGGTCGCGCGCGGCGAGGACGTATTGCTGCGCAAAGGCTACGGACTCGCCGACAAGAAGCGCGGCATCGTCAATCGCAGCGACACGGCGTTCAACATCGCGTCGCTCGACAAGCAGTTCATCGCCGCCGGAATCCTGCGGCTCGAGGAGATGGGAAAGCTGCGCGTGAGCGATCCGATCTCGCGCTTCTTCGACTTCATCCCCGACGACAAGAAGAACATCACGCTGCATCAGGTGCTGACGCACACGGCCGGCTTCAGCGACGAGTATTGGGACGAGCATCCCGAGCTCACGCGCGCGGAGTTCATCCGCTGGGTCGTCACCGAGCGCAAGCTGCTTGCGCCGCCGGGAAAGGAGTGGTCGTACGCGAGCTTCGACTACTGGCTGCTCGAGGAAGTGATCGAGCGCGCGTCGGGAATGCCGTTCGAAGAGTTTCTGAATCGCGAGCTGTTCGCGCCGACGGGCATGCGCTTCACCGGCTTCGCGATTCCGAAGTGGGACCGCGACAATGTTGCGCACACGAGTCTCTGGACGGTTCCGTCGTCGGCGCTGCCGGGCGAGATGAAGTTCGAGAATCCGCTCGATCGTCCGGCCGCATGGCGCGTAATGCTGTCGACGCCGGAGGATTTGTATCGCTGGTATCTCGCGCTGCGCGCGGGACGCGTGCTCACGCCGGACTCGCGCAGGAGACTCTTCACGCCGGTGATGGAGAACTACGCGTACGGCTGGTACGTCGCGCCGACGATTCGCGGCACGAAGCTGATTCATCACGGCGGTGGCGGAAGCGGTGTCGGGACAGTCGTGACGTTCGACTGGTTCGTCGACGAAGACACGCTCGTCGTCATCACGAACAACTCGATCATGAGCGGCTTCGGCGCCGACTTCATCATCGCGGACGTCGAGGCGATGCTGTTCAGCGGCGCGGCGATGATGCCGCCGCCGTCGATCGCGCGCAAAGAGCCGGCGAGCGTCGGCGGCACGTATCGACTTCCGCGCGGCGGCACATTCGACGTCGTGCAAACGACAGGTCCGCTCGTCGCCGTGAGCCGCGACGCCGAAGCGATCTCCGCACTGCTCCTCGGCGGCACGGACGCCGGCAGTCTCTCGCAGGACACGCTCGCGCGAGACGTGCTCCTCGCGGCGAGCCGCGGCGAATTCGCGGCATTCGATGCCGTCAGCGCCGACGATCATCAATGGATCGCGTCCGTGTTCGAGCGCGCGAAAATGCATGGCGCGCTGCAGGACATCACGACGATGCACTATCGCTCCTTCATCCGCGACGGCGTTCCCGAGCTGCAGTCGTTCGTGAAGCTGCGTTTCGAGAAAAGGGATTTGTATCTGCGCGTCATGCATCACGCATCGGGAAAAGTGCAGATCGATCGTCTCAGTCCGCCCGAAGGAATCGAAGCGGCGCTCGCACCCTCGCCGCAAGGCGGCTACACGACCTGGGAGCCGCGCCTCGGCTCGTCGGTGCGCGTAGACTTCGCCGAGAAATCCGTCCGGCTGCAAGGGAGCGCCGGCACCGTGATCGCGTCCCGAGTCGCAAAGCCATGATTCCCGACTATCGAATCGACAACCTGATCGCCGTCGCCACGTCGATCCTGTTCCTGGTCCTGACGGGCGGCGGACTGCTGTTCGTCATCCGCCGCCGGATGAAAGAACAGCACGAGCTGCGGCGGGCGCTCATCGAGAAGTTGTCGGCCGAGGAGTTGATCCGGCTGGCGGAAAGCGAGGGGGGAAGGGGATGGCTGCGCGACGTGCTCGTCGGCGTGCGCGATCGCCACGCCGCGGTCGAGCGCGCGCTGCAGGTGATCTTCGCGGGCGTCGCGTGCGGGATCGCGAGCGGCTATCTCCATCAGAAGCCGCTCGGCGCGGCGGGGATGATTCTCGTCGCGGCCGGACTCGGACAACTCGTGGCGACGCTGATCTTCAACCGCCGCGACAAGGCGAGCGATGAGAAGTGATCGGCGCCGGCGACTTCGAGCGCTTCTATCGCGACACGCTGCCGCGGCTCGAGAAGTTCGTCGCGCGACTCGCGGGCTCGCGTGCGGCGGCCGAGGAGATCGTCCAGGAGACGTACTACCGGTTTCTGCGGTCGCGATTCGAAGGCGGGTCGGACGAAGAGCGGCGGCGGTATTTGTATCGGATCGCGGTGAACCTCGCGAAGAACCTCTGGTCGCGGCAGCGGAGCGAAGAAACGATCGAGCTCGTCGCGCATGCAGACGCGTCAAACTCGATCGACGTGAACGGCGTGCTCGCGCGCATGGCGCCGCGCGAGCGCGCGCTGCTGTGGCTCGCGTACGCGGAAGGGTGTTCGCATCGCGAGATCGCTGAGGTGATGGACGTGAGCGCGCTGAGCGTGCGCGTATTGCTCTCTCGCGCACGGAAGCGATTCGTGGAGTTGATGGATCGATGAATGACGATCAACTGAAAGCCGCATTCACCGCGGAGCTGCAACGCGACGTGCAACTGACGCGCGCCAGCGCGGCCGATCTCTGGAATCGCGCGCGCCGCGACGAGATCGTCGAGCAATACGCGCGCGACGCCCGCTCGCGCCGCATCGCCGATCGCGTGTTCGGCGTTGTCGAATTGTTCGCAGCCGACGTCGCGGCCGCGGCGCTGATCCTGCCGGCGGGAGGACTCGTGATTGCCGTCATCGGCGCCGCGATCATCCACATGGCGGGAACGCTGGCGTTGATGGTGCGCGCGTGAGATTCATCGCGTGGACATCAGCAGGGCTTGGACCGTGCGGCGGAACACTTCCTGCGGGATTGCTATCGGCGGAAGAAGCCGGCGCGTGGGAAAGACTTCGCGCAGTCGCTGGACCTGACGCCGGAGTACTTCAGCTGGTTGGCGGCGCAAGCTCTCGGCGAGTCGCTGCACGTGTTCCTGCGCAAGAAGCAGGTTGAGTACGCGGCGCGGCTGCTCCGAAGGACGCCGCTATCCGTCGAAGAGATCGCCGTGCGCAGCGGATTCGGGACGCGATCGGCAATGCACCGCTGGTTCGTGAAGGTCCACGGGATCGGTCCAGCAGCATTTCGGGAGCGGAAGAAATGAGATCGGCCGCGATCCGCTGTTCGACGTGATGACGATGTTAGCGCGCTTCGCGGAATGGGATGAACTGGCCGGTGCTTGCGTCACGAGCGATTTTGAGTGTCGGCATCGCGCGATGTGATCGCGAGAGCGGCACGATACAATCCGCTCGCGCGATCTCTTTCTGCGCGACGAGCGATGAAGAACGAAGCGATGACATCCGATCACCGGACCGTTGGAGCTTCTGGCTCCATGCCGCCGACCATGGCGAAAGTCAACGGGTTGCCACCATGGGCTGGCAGTGCGTGGCCCACCGAGAGTACGTTTCATCAACTGGCGCCCTACATCGGCAAGACGAAATCCACCATGGCTGCGGCGCTCATCCGAGAGTACGCGAAGCCTGGGGACGTTGTGTGCGACCCGTTTTCCGGCTGCGGCACTTTCGCGCTCGAGGCGTGGATAGCTGGGTGCCATGTAGTAGCGAATGATCTAAGCCCCTACGCGCACCTTCTGACGCGCGCGAAGCTCTTCCCCTATGAATCTTCGGATGATGCACTTACAGATCTCGCCGCCGTCGCGAAATCGGTGGCACGTCGCCGCGCTCGGCCTGACCTCCGAACAGTTCCGCGTTGGATTCGTGACTTCTTTCATCCCGACACACTGAAAGAAATTCTTGTGTGGACCGATGTCTTGCTGACGCAGGAGCGGTGGTTTTTGCTTGCCTGCCTCATGGGTATCCTTCATCATCAGCGACCGGGGTTTCTTTCTTTCCCCAGTAGTCACACCGTTCCTTACCTGCGCGTGAAGAAATTCCCGCGGCAACAATTTCCCAACCTCTATGCGTATCGTTCTATCCTTGATCGCCTGGAAGCGAAAGTCACGCGAGCGTTCAGGCGAGAGCCGAAGCTGAAGTTTGCGCTTCAGCGGCACTGTTTTTCAACGCCGGCCCAGAAGCTGAAGCTCGCACGAAGCGTTGATCTAATCATCACCAGTCCGCCTTACATGCGTCAACTCGACTACGGGAGAGACAATCGCCTGCGACTGTGGTTTCTGGGCTGCAAGGATTGGCATTCTCTCGATGACGTAGTATCGCCCGATCAGGAATCTTTTCTTGCGCTAATGGACCGATGCTTCGCGCGCTGGCATAAGTCCCTAAAGCCTCGCGGCCACTGTGTACTCGTGATCGGCGATCAATGCAGTCGTGAAGACCGAAGCGATCTACCCGATGCCGTCACTCAAATTGCTCTGAAAGAGCGTCGCTTTTCTCTCGTTTCTTCGTACGCGGACACGATCCCAAACGAGCGGCGCGTTCGACGAGGAATCACCGGCAGCACCTCAGAGACCGTATTGGTGCTTCGCCGAGCTCCGGAACGCGGAACGCGGCGAGCATGAGATCTGGAAAACGGCGTGAGAAGTATGCAAACGCGACGAGCATTTCCCAGTCGAATGGATCGTGCGGCACGGTCGATGATGATACGTGGTGTTTCGAGCAGTGTGAAGGAAGCCATGGGTAGTGGCCGCGCGGCGAGGCTGTAACGGGACGATTGCGGCACCGCGCGCGGCGTGGGCCGACGGCCAGCCGGCGTGATTGCAGACAGCCGCTGATTGCTTTCCTTGGGATATTCAGTATTCTTGATCTGCGGTCGCATGACCAACTCGAGCGATCTCACCGCGGAATGCGAACCCATGCGCGATGCGAGTTTGCCAAGGCGCTGACCGGCGGCATGCGCTTCTCACCGCGACTGGCCGTGGTTGTTGTTCCGGGGCACTCGCTGAATAAACTTTTGGGACGGACACCTAGCGCATGAATCGGCGTAACGACGACCAGTGGTGTCGAAGCTTGGCGGGCAAGATCGTTGGTAAATACAAGCTCCTTGAGTTTGTCGGTGCGGGACGCATCGGTTACGTATATCGCAGCCAACTCACTGACTTGGCCGAGTCAATGCCCGGAGTGAATCGCGCGGTTAAACTCGTGTTCGACGAGCTCCGACCTGGATGGGAAGTCGAAGTCAAGAAAGTGATGAGCCTCGAACTGATCGAGGGTGTGGTCCACTTCCACGAGTTAGGCACAGCGAGGATCGATCACAGTGGTGTCACTCACCTGTGCCAGTATACGGTATGGGACTATATTGCGCCGGGCGAAAATCTACATCAGTACTTAGCCCGTGTAGAGAGGGTTCCGGCTAGCTTTCTCATTGCACTTGTCGAGTCTGTCCTGCGTGTGTTACATGCGTGCGAAGCGCATGGCGTTGTCCGCCACGGTGATCTTCATGCCGGCAATATCCTGATCGGCGATGAGAAGACGGCACGGCTTGACGATTCTCTGCAACCGCGTGCGCCCGTTTACGTCTCCGATTTCGGTTATGGTGCCACCGGGGGGACTAAAACGCCGAAGGATGACTATGATGGGCTCGCGAACATCATCAACACGATGATTTCGCATGTCGATCATGCGACGGCTACTTCGACTCACCGTCAGATCTTGCGAGCAATGCAGCGTGATCTCGGGAAGCTGCTTAGAGAGCGCGCGGGAGCCGAGCGCCGTACACCGCTTGAGATCCTTCGAGTTTTAGCCGACATCAGGAAGAGCGCTCAGACAAGCGAGGCTCGCGCGTCGCTTTCGCCAATCAGTTCGACGCGGCCTACCGGCCCAGTCCCCATTGACGCGCCCTCGGTCGGTCAATTTCAGGTGAGCGAAATGATCGGCGATCGCTGGGAGTGGTGGCAACGACTGTTTGTCCCCACCGTTCCGGCACGGTCGAAAATCCTCGCGCTCGACATTCCAACCGTCGTTACTGGGCCGCGTGGTTGTGGCAAGACGATGCTCTTCCGACGTCTTAGCGAGCGGCTGGTGGTGGAATGTGGTGAAGTGCCAGGCCTTCCGATTCAAAGTCGTTTTGTGGCGTTGTATGTGAACGCGAACGACTTCGCGGATGCGTTCGCCCATTTCCCGGACGCCCCATCATCGGACGACGAACAGCGACTGATTTGTTACGCGAACCTATGCATATTGGCAGATCTCCTTGCTGTACAGTCGGCCCGCGCCGGCCGGCTCAACGATCCCGCTCCAGACAGTTTGCTCGCTCTAGTGCAACGGTGGCTCATTCCGGATACGTACAACACGCTACTAGTCGGCGAAGACCGTTTGGAGCGATACCGCGCTGTACTTGAGCAAATTAAGTGGACCTTCGGCGGTGGTGGCGGAAAGAATTCGTTCCCTGGCTATGCGGAGCTTTCACAGCATCGATGGCTGACGCGTTTGGTGCAGCAGGCCCGTGGTGCATGCGAATGGATTGGAGATCGTTCGGTGCTCCTCTTTGTGGATGATTTCTCCACGCCGCGTGTGTCTATTTCAATGCAGCGCGTGCTGAACCGCCTACTATTGCAGCGTTCACCCGACTTCCTGACAAAGGTTGCGACCGAAGCGTGGACAACGTTTGTCCCAGAAGACTCAACCGGCAAGAATCTCCAAGACGGAGACGACTATCAGCTCGTCGATATGGGCGAGGAATCGCTGTTCCTACCTGACGCAGAACGTCTCGCTTTTCTGGAGGCAGTGTTCTCGCGGCGTTTGCAGGTCGACCGCCGTGTGCCTGAAGGTGGGGCGTCACTTTCGACCTTCCTTGGACGTAACGGTCTGTCGAAAGCGGAGTTCGCGCGACGCCTGCGCGTGTCAGTTCACGACCAGGCAGAGTCCGAGCAACCAGCGGTCAGCGGAGTTTCTCAGAGACGAGGCCGTTCACGCGGACGAGTTCGGTATTTTGGCGAGGACGTGTTTTCGAACCTGTGGTCTGGCGATACGCGAACGATGATTCAATTGGTCACCGATGTTATCGATCAAGCGTCGCAGCTGAAGGCGACGCCTGCGACTGACCCAGTGTTACGGCTTCCTGTCGATCCGTCACTTCAAGACCGAGCATTTCGGAATCGGGGCGGCGAATGGCTGAATTCGCATACGCGAAATGAACCGACAGATCCTGAGAAGATGAAGAAGGAGCTCGCTCGCGTTCAGGCGGTTCGTCCCGGTTACAAACTGTGCGGAGAATACGGCGATCATCTAAAAGCGATCGTCGAGGCGTTCGCCGCGGCAGCGACGCAGTTGCTTCTGGGCCCAATGTACAAGATCACCGAGGGCAACACGACCCGTGAAGTGCCGCGTATGGCGTTTCGGGTGGAGATCGTCGATGAGTTCCGGATCGACGGGTTAGCGCTGGAGATCTATCGCGACCTTATCCGGTATGGTCTTTTCATGCGCGACAACCGTGGCAAGAGCGTGCGAGGCACCTTTGTCCCACGCCTGTACCTTCGCCGGTTACTTCTGCCCTACTGCACTCTTGCACTATCGAAACGAGACAGCGTCCCCCTTACGTCTGATTCGTTCACACAGCTTCTGTTATCTCCCGATGGTTTTAAATCGTCGTTCGTCGGTCGACGAGCTACCGGCGACCAAATGACGATGCCCTTTGTTGAACGCTACGAGGAAGAGATCGATCCCGAGTACGATGACTTGGATGACAGCGATTCGGTCGACGACACAGGATCGGGACCTGACGATGATGAGTGACACAATGCAGCCGCTTTCCGCGGAACATGCTGAGAGCCGAGGCATTGTCTTCGGTCGACTGCCAGTGATGTCGCGTTGCGACACCCTGACGCTTCACGGCCGCGACCTTATAATCCATGCTCCCGGTTTTGAGGATCGCACGATGGCGATCGCCGGGCTGATCACTGACTCGGCGGCAGGGCGCGGTATTCTGCTCGATTATCGGCCACTCAATCTCACAAACCGGCTCACGGACGTGCGCGCCGTACTCTCCGGTAAGGGAGTCAGTATCGATGATACCGATATTCTGATCTACGACCGATTCAGCCCGGGAGATTTCGAGAGGCGCTTGGCTGAACGGCTCGCGGTTTGCGATGCCGAGCGCGTGTTCGTTGATATTTCGAGTATGTCGAAGTTGGCAATATTGCTTGTTCTGGATGTGTGTCGACGCCTCGGTTTACACATCGTCGTGCTCTATGCTGAGGCTGAACGATACCGCCCGACGAAAGAAGAGTTTGAGCAGGCTCGACTAGCGAATGAGATTCATCAACCAAGCCTGCAAGTCTTCACTGGTGTGCATGGTGTGGTGAGGGTTGACTCTCTGGCCAGCGTGGCGATGCAGGGACAGCCTACGGCGGCATTGGTCTTCATGTCTTTCAACGATGTACTAACACAGGTTCTGCTGAACACCGTTTTCCCCGGTCGCCTCTTTTTGATTAACGGTCGACCGCCAGTGCATTCATGGCGAGAGGCTGCGACGGCGTGGATCCATGCTCAGGTTCGCTCGGAATGGGACGAAGACAACCCCCAGAGTTCGGAGTCCGATAGTTTGTTGCCGCTGCGAACCACATCGACCTTGGACTACCGTGAGTCCGTGCAACTACTCGTGGAGCTTTATTGGAGCCTATCCGCGAATCACCGCATCTTACTGGCCCCTTCAGGAAGCAAGATGCAGGCTGTGGCTTGTCATGTCGTGAAATCTCTGCATCCCGACATACACATCGAATATCCGTCGCCAGAGGGTTTCGTGCCGGAGTACAGCACTGGTGTGGCGGCCGTCTGGTCGCTGGATCTGGGACGATGGCCCGATACGTTGGCGTCGATCGCGGAAGCTGAACGGCAAACATACCTAGAGATTCCCCCATGCTAGGCAAGGGTTCATCACGTGGACGGACCCCCGGCACGAAGCGCGCGCGCGCGACGCGTGGTGAGCGTACAGGCCAACCTAACGGTGCGAAAGAATCGACCGACACTGACCGGGATTCTCCATCAGCTCTCACACGGCCGAACCAACCCGCAATAGATGTCATTTTAGGGCGGCCTTTTCGCGTGCTCGATGACGGTTTCGCTCGCGTAATTGATTACATGGGCGATGATGCCGCTATCGTTCAGGCGGCCCGAGTGTCATATGGTCGGGGTACGAAGCGCGTGCACGACGACCGGGGGTTGATCAGGTATCTAATGCGACACTGGCACACGACGCCGTTCGAGATGTGCGAACTCAAGCTTCACGTGCGAGTCCCGATGGACACCTGGCGGCAGTGGATCAGGCACCGGACGGCGAATGTGAATGAGTACTCGACACGGTATTCTGTTGCGATTGACGCGGCGCAACGCACAGCACCGGATGCTTGGCGACTGCAAGCACCGGGAAACCGCCAAGGAAGTGCGGGCCGCGTAGCGTCTGCCGTTGGTCAACGCCTAACGGAGTCGGAGCGACGTGTACAGAAGCAATCGCGCAGCGTGTACGAGGAGCGGCTGGCGGCTGGCGTTGCACGTGAGCAGGCACGGAAGGATCTTCCGCTATCCACGTACACGGAAGCATACTGGAAAGTGGATTTGCATAACCTGTTGCATTTTCTCCGGCTCCGTATGGATCCCAATGCGCAGGAGGAAATCCGTGCATACGCGAACGTGATCGCGGAGGAGATCGTCGCGAAATGGGTTCCACTCACATGGGAAGCGTTTCTAGACTATCGGCTCAACGCGTTGCAGTTGTCGAGCATCGCGGCGGCGATAGTCAATGCGCTGTCTGTTCCGGATCGAGAGCTTGCGTGCCGGATCGCGTCCGAACATGGGCTCCTTCAATCAGATAGTGAAGGGCACCTTCGGCCGAATCGAGAGAGAACTGAGCTTGAGGCGACACTGTTAAAGCTCGGCATTGACTTGCCATGGCGGTAAACCCGCGGTCGTCCACGATGCCGGCTTGCTCACCGCGGCCGCGGAAGGTGCGATCGGCCTGCGTACGATCGGTGGCGCCGCCGCCGTGCGCGATCCACGTCCCGCCGCACGCGCGCAGGATCGGTTCGATGCCGGTCACGTGACCGCTGGCCGGCCGCTGCACGACGACGTTGCCTTCGGCATCCCATTCATGCGAGTACGGTTCGTGCTTCCGCAGATCGACCGACAAGCGCAGGCGCCAGGACATCCGCGAGCGATTGTGTGGCTTAGACTCGCCGCATGGGACTCTTGACCTTCAGCATCAACGTCACCCTGGACGGCTGCGTCGATCACCAGGAGGGAATCGCCGACGACGAGACACACGCCTTCTTCACGCGCCTCATGGACGAGGGCGGGGCGATGCTGTGGGGCCGCGTCACCTACGAGATGATGGAGAGCTACTGGCCGGCGGTCGCCCGCGGCGACGAGGAGGCGCCGCCGGCGATGCGCGAGTGGGCGGTCAAGCTGGAGGCCAAGCCGAAGTACGTGGTGTCATCGACGCGAAAGGACTTCCCGTGGACCAACAGCCACCACATCGCCGGCGACCTGCGCACGGGCGTGCAGAAGCTCAAGGACGCGACCCCGGCCGGCGTGCTCCTCGGTAGCGGCAAGCTCGCGACCGAGCTGGACCGGCTGGATCTGATCGACGAGTACAAGTTCCTCGTCCACCCCAGGATCGCTGGCCACGGCCCGACTCTGTACCAGAGCGGACTGCCCAGCACGCGACGGCTCGAGCTGGTCTCGGCGAAGCCGCTCCGCAGCGGCGCGGTCGCCATGCACTACCGGCGCGCGCGCTGACTCAGAGCAGCCCCATCGCGCCCAGCTCGCGGGCCAGCGCGTCGGTTGAAGCTGGATGGGTTCTGCGGAACGTTATCCGTCGAAGGACATCGCGGACGTTTCCTCTCGAAGACGAAGAAGCCGGTGAGACGTTTCGATCCGCTCGCGAACGCGATCGCGCAGGACGGCTAACTCCGCGCTTCGATCCCATTGATCACGCACAGCCCTTTTTCAAAACTCCAGCCGCAGCCCCAGCCGCGTTCGTAACCCGCGGCACAAGTAGTCTGGACCGGGCGCACTTCGGTGCGCCCGGTCCCTTGAAAGGAAAACGCCCATGTCCAGGACGATGTTCACGAAAAAGCTGAAGGCGGAGCCGATCCTTCGCAAACTCGCCGAAACCGCTCAATGTCCTGCGACCCTCACTGAAACGAGACCGCCGCCTTGCCCAATCAGTTCGGCATCAACTCGGGTGCTATGATCGAGGCATGGTCCGCGATCGCGCGCGCATTCCTCTTTCTTTCCTCGTCTTTCTAATCATTACTGCACCCGTTCAGGCGAAAGAAAAACCGCAAGCCACGATCCCCCTTTGTCCCGGCCAGACGATGTCGCGGCTGGAGCTGACCGCGCCGGCACAGGCGACTTTCGGCCCTGACGAGAACGCAAGACTCAACCCCGGAAAAATGCGCGCGATGATCGTGGTCATTCCCGCGGGCCGGTTTGCAAACTTCACGTTCTCGGCCGTGAAGCCGAAGGACGAAAACGCCGCGATTCTTTACGACTCGGAGTTTCATCAACTCGCCGTGCGCGGTACTGACCCTGCGAAAGGCTTCGAGCCGTTTCGCTATCCGGCAACGGCCCAGCCGACAGACACGATCGTCATCGTCTCGACGTGGGACAAGTGGCATAACAGGTGGAGCCAGTCCTTCGTGCGCATCGACTCACCGGCAGAAGGTGGCGGGATGTGGACGATTCGGGCAGAGGAAGCGGCGATCCTCTCCGGGGATTATCGGGACATGATCGTCAACATCACCTGCGAATAGCGGTGATCGCGGAGCGAGACGCTCCGCGATGGCGGGCGGGACGCCCGCGCTCCTCAGGACAGTTTGGCTACAACCACCGTCACGTCATCGTCCTGCAGCTCGCTCCCGCGAAAACACTCGACGTCTTTGAGGATCGCGTCGCGCAGCGACTCCGCGCTGCCGTCGTGTTGTTGCACGAGCGCGGCGAGACGTTCGAGTCCGTACGTTTCACCCGCCTCGTTGCGCGTCTCGTAGACGCCGTCGCTGTGCAGCACGAAGACGTCGCCGGGGAGGAGGTCGATCGTGCGCTGCGGAATCGTGACTGGGAGGCGCACGCCGAGGGGCGGCGCGAAGAGATCGATCGATGCGACGGAGCCGTCGGCGCGGCGAAGGATGACGGGTGGATGTCCGGCGCTGGCGATGATCGCGCGACGTTTCGCGCGATCGAGCAGCACGACGGTGACGGTGACGAGCATGCGCCTGCGGCTCGTCTCCGCGACGAGATCGTGCAGGCGGCGCAACACCACGCCCGGATTGTCGAGCGCGTCGCGCAGCAGGGTGAATCCGCTGCGGATCGCGGAGAGTACGAGGCCGCTGGCCATTCCGTGTCCGGCGACGTCGCCGCAGACGAGGGCGACGCGATCGCCGTCGACGAAGTAGTCGTAGTAATCGCCGCCGACTTCCGTCGCCGGGATCGAGATCGCGGCGAGGTCGACCCAGTCGAGCGCCGGCGCGAACTCGGGGAGCATGCTGAGCTGCAGCTCGCGCGCGTAGCGCAGCTCGTCGCGCATGCGGATCTGCTCGCGCGCGCCGGTGCGGCGCTCGGTCCACTCCGATCGCAGCTGGCGGCGCAGACGCCACGCGCCCCACAGCTCGATCGCCAGCGCGATCGCGTTGATCACGCCGACGCCAACGTAGTAGCCGATGTCGTCGTCGCGCTTGAAGGGATTGCCGACGATCGACGGCATGAGCAGCGCGCCGCCCGCGATCACCGCGTGCAGCAGCACGTGCTCGGCGACGTGCATCCGGATCGCGACGACGATCCACGGAAACGCGAACGCCCAGCCCATCCAGTTCTGTCCCGTGCGCGCGTAGACGAGCAGCAGGACGTATTGCGTGATCGTGAACGAGACGACGGTCGCGGTGACGTGATTGCTCAGCCAGCGGCCCGCGAAGGAGGGATGCGCGCGATACGAGTTGCGCACGACCCAGAACACGATCGCGATGAGCGCGAGATTCGCGGTGCCGAGGAGGACGTCGAAGATCGTGTTCGTGCGGGGATGCGCGACGGTGTGAATGAACGCGACGATCGCGAAGATGATGAGGAAAATCTGGAGCCAGAAGCGGTTCCGTTGATCGAAGCGGCGGCGGACCACCATCTCGTCGGTGGTGCGCGCGATCTCGTCGAGGGTGTACGGCACGGTCATCGTTCCGGATGGTAGTTCGAAAATCCGTCGTTTGGAGTTTTGTCACCGGCGTACTACGAAGACTTACGTATAAGGCGGACATGCGAACGTTGCTCGCCGTCCTCCTCGCTCTTCCGCTCGCGGCACAGACGATTCCCGATCGCCTCGATGAATACCTGACCGCGCGCACGCGGCTCGGGCAGTTCAGCGGCGCGGTGCTCGTCGCGCACGAGGGAAAGGTGCTGCTGCGCAAAGGCTACGGCTACGCGAACCTCGAGCATCTCGTGCCGGTGACGCCGGAGACGAAGTTCGAGATCGCGTCGCTGACGAAGGCGTTCACGGCGTTCGCCGTTCACGATCTCGCGCGGCAGCAGAAACTCAAGCTCGACGATCCGTTTTGCCATTACTTCGATGGCTGTCCGGACGCGTGGAAGGCGATCACGATCGCACAGCTCATTCATCACACCTCCGGCATTCCCGATTACGAGGAAAACCTGGAGATGGGCTCGGAGAAGTATTACTCCGCGCTCGCGCACGACGACTCGGCGAAGACGAACATCGAGTGGGCGCGCACGAAGCCGCTCGACTTCGCGCCCGGCACGAAATTCAAGTACAGCAACACCGCCTACCTGATCCTCGGCTTCCTCATCGAGAGAGTCTCCGGCAAGTCGTACGAAGACTTCCTGCGCGAGCGCATCTTCACGCCGCTGAAGATGACGTCGACGATGCACATCGACCGGACGCGCGTGCAGCGGAATCGCGCTGAGGCGTACACGCATCAGGCGCCGTTGTACGACGTCGTCGGCGGAATCGAGCTCACGTCCGATCATCTGCGGCGCGTCCCCGAGCTGCGGCAGCTGCCGCCGCAGGCCGACGGCGGTCTCCTCTCGACGATCGACGATCTTCACCAATGGACGCGCGCACTCCTCGGCGACGGCACGCTCGACGCCGCGTTCGTGCGCGAGCTGCTGACGCCGAACCAGCCCGGCGGCTACGCGTCGGGATGGCTCATCAACAAGCGCTTCGAGCGCGACCGCATCACGCACACCGGCGTCCTGCCGGGCATGGTGTCGGAGATCGATCTCTATCCGCATTCGCAGACGATCGTGATCCTGCTCTCGAATCTCGACCGCATTCGCATCGCGAACATCATGCGTGACCTGACGTCGATCGTGTTCGGAATGCCGTACGACGTCGCGCGCGCACACAAGGTCTCGCACATCGATGCCGCGCATGCCGCGAAATATCTCGGGACGTACAAACTCGACGACGGCCGCGTGATGGAGATCAAACACGACGCGGAGAACGGCCGGCTCGAGGCGTCGGTGAAGGATCAATTCGTAGCCGGACTGTTGCCGGAGTCGGAGACGCTGTACTACGCGCCGATGTGGGAGGGCACGATCTCGTTCGTGAACGGCGCGCTGATCATGCGGCAGGCGGGGAAGGACATTCGAGGGGAGCGGGTGAAGTGATTTGCTCGCGCGCCCGCGTGATTACTGCCCAGCCCGGGCGCGGGCGCGGGCGCGGGCTCGGGCAGTGACGTGATTTTGCCCGCCCACCCCGGGCGCGGGCTCGGGCGCGGGCTCGGGCAGGGGCTCGGGAAGTTAGCGCGGAGAGAGCGGATGAAGTGGGGGCGGCTTTGGACTGCGGCAGTCCAAAGAATTACTTGCCGGTGGCGAGCGCGCCGGTGCGACCGACGACGATGCCGATCAACTCGAATCGACTCGCTTCGACGTCGATCGGCGCGAAGCGGTCGTTGCGGCTGAGGAGGCGCACGCGTCCCGCACGCACGTCCAGCACGCGAATGTATTCGACGTCGTCGACGCGGCAGACGACGACGCGGCTGTTTGCTTCGCGTGTTCCGCGCATCGGGCGCACGTAGACGACGTCGCCGTCCAGGATTCCGGCTCCGCTCATCGCGTCGCCGGAGGTTTCGTACGCGAGCCGCGCGCCGCGGACGTGATACGCGCGTGGGATTTCCGCGCTCGCGGCGAGCGCGTTGGACTCAGGGCGCTCGCGATGCGGCGTCGCGCCGGCGAGCATGTCGTCGAGGAAGCGGACGACTTCGCGCAGCTGCTTTTGCTCGTCCGTGGAAAGTGAGAAGCCGCGCTCGTCGAGCAGCCATCCGACGCTCTCGTTCAACGCGCGCGCGATGCGGATGACGACGTCGAAGCTCGGATTCGAAAGCGATGACGTGAGGACGCGGCTGAGGGTCTCCGGCGCGATGCCGGCTTCCTTCGCGATCCAGCTTTGTTTTCGCCCGCTGCGCACGACGGCATCGCGCAGACGCTTCCGCCAGTCGACCTCTTTCACCAAAAACAATACTGGCGTCGCGGGGAAATGCCAGCTCAGCGTCGCTTTGACCTCCACCCGGGCAACGTACCTCGGTTCTGCCAAATCGATCAACGCAAACAACCGATTCTTGACGCGTCGAAAGTCTAGTAACGTATAGGAGTCAAAGGACGCGATGGCCACCCGCAGATCGAAAGACCAGCTTCCCCTCACTCCACCACCGCCGCCCACCATCCCCGACGTCGAAACGCTGGCCGTCGGCGACTTCGCGCGCAAGGCGTACCTCGACTATTCGATGTACGTCATTCTCGATCGCGCGCTGCCGCACCTCGCGGACGGATTGAAACCGGTGCAGCGGCGCATCATCTACGCGATGTCCGAGCTCGGCCTCGGGTACACGTCGAAGCCGAAGAAATCCGCGCGCACGGTCGGCGACGTGATCGGCAAGTTTCATCCGCACGGCGACACGGCGTGCTACGACGCGATGGTGTTGATGGCGCAGTCGTTCTCGATGCGCTATCCGTTGATCGAAGGACAGGGAAACTGGGGCTCGCCGGACGATCCGAAATCGTTCGCGGCGATGCGGTACACCGAGGCGAAGCTCGCGAAGTTCGCGCAATCGCTGCTCTCGGAGTTGGAGCAAGGGACGGTCGAGTGGGGACAGAACTTCGACGGCACGCTGAAAGAGCCGAAGCTGTTGCCGTCGCGACTGCCGCACGTGCTGCTCAACGGCGCGGCCGGCATCGCCGTCGGAATGGCGACCGACATTCCGTCGCACAACCTGCGCGAGGTCGTCAACGCGTGCATCGAGCTGCTCGACAATCCCGACGCGACGATCGCGCAGCTGACGAAACACATCAAGGGTCCCGACTTTCCGACCGCCGCCGAGATCATCACGCCGCTGGCGGAGATCCGCGAAATGTACAAGACCGGCCTCGGCTCGATTCGCCAGCGTGCGAAGTGGGACGAAGAAGACGGCAAGATCGTGATCTCGGCGCTGCCCGCGGGCGTGTCGGGCGCGAAGGTACAGCAGCAGATCGCGGCGCAGCTGGCGGCGAAGAAGTTGCCGATGGTCGAGGATGTTCAGGACGAATCGGACCGCGAGGATCCGACGCGTCTCGTCATTTTTCCGCGCTCGAACCGCATCGATCTCAACGAGCTGATGACGCACCTCTTCGCGACGACGGACCTGGAGAAGTCGTACCGCGTGAACATGAACATGATCGGCCTCGACGGCCGGCCGCGTCTGTACGCGCTGAAGGATCTGCTGCAGGAATGGCTCGAGTTCCGGATCGAGACGGTCCGGCGCCGCCTGCAGTATCGCTACGATCAGGTCAACGCGCGGCTGCATCTCCTCGAAGGGTTGATGGTCGCGTACCTCAACATCGACGAGGTGATCCGCATCATCCGCACGGCCGACGATCCGAAGGCCGAGCTGATGAGCCGGTTCAAGCTCACCGAGGCGCAGACCGAGTACATCCTCGAGCTGAGGCTGCGCTACCTCAACAAGCTGCAGGAGATGGAGATCCGCGGCGAGCAGAAGAAGCTGGAGGACGAGCGCGCGGAGCTCGAGAAAATCCTCGGGTCGAAAGCGCGTTTGCGCAAGCAGGTGCGCGACGAGCTGCTGCGCGACGTGGAAGAATTCGGCGACAAGCGAGTGTCGCCGATCGTCGAGCGCGAGGCGGCGAAGGCGATGGACGCGACGGCGCTCATTCCGTCCGAGTCGGTGACGGTGGTGTTGTCGGAGCGCGGATGGGTGCGCGCGGGGAAGGGTCACGACCTCGATCCGACCGCGCTGCAATATCGATCGGGCGACGCGTTCCTGCACGCGGCGAAAGGGCGCAGCAACCAGCTCGCGGTCTTCATCGACTCGACGGGACGCACGTATTCACTCCCCGCGCACGAATTGCCGTCGGCGAAGAGTCACGGCGAGCCGCTCACGTCGTCGCTCGCGCCTCCCGGCGGCGCGACGTTCATCGGCGTGATGATGGGCGAGGCGGATGACTTGTGGCTGCTCACGACCGACGACGGCTACGGATTCGTCGCGCGCCTCGAAGACATGATGACGCGACTGAAGGCAGGCAAAGCCGTCGTGAACGTCGGCAAAGGGGCGAGCGTGCTGCGGCCGCAGCGCGTTCTCAATTACGAGACGGATTTCATCGCCGCGGCGTCGACGGAAGGGAAGCTGCTGTTGTTCGAAGCCGCGGAGCTGCCCGTGCTCGCGCGCGGCAAAGGCGTGCAGACGATCAAACTGCACCGCACGCCGATCGCGCCGGAGAAAGTCGTCGGCACCGCGGTCGTCCCGGCCGGCGGCACACTCGTCGTCCACGCCGGCAAGCGCTACACGAACCTCAAGGGCGGCGATGACCTCGACAGCTACATCGGCAAACGCGCGCAGCGCGGACTGAAACTGCCGCGCGGGTTCCAGAACGTGAATTTGATTCGCACGTGGAGCGAGCGGGATCGGGCGGAGCCGGTGAATTGACGTGTCATTCCGAGCCGCGCAGACGGCGAGGAATCTCCCGCCTCGCGAGCTGCAGGGGATTCCTCGCCGTCGTTGCGGCTCGGAATGACACGGTGATTACAGCTTCTCCGGATCTACCTTCGCGATCTCGCCGAGGTTCAACTCGCGAATCCCTGCCTCCACCTTCTTCAAATCGCCGACGATGATCCAAATCACTTCGTCGGGATGCACAACTTTTTTCGCGGCGTCGTTCAGATTCGTCTCGGTCAGCGCGCGGATGTTGTTCGCGTATTGGGCGTAGTACTCCTCGGGGCGGCCGGTGGTGAGCATGCCGATGGCGGCGGCGTTGAGCGAGCCGAGTGTCTCGTACGCGCCGGGGAGCCGCATCACCTGGCTGCGCATGATGCTCGTGAATTCTTCGCCCTCGATCGGGCGCGCGCCGGCGACGCCGGCGATTTCCTTTTGCACTTCGAGGATCGACTCTTTCGTCTTGTCGGTCTGCACCGGCGCGATCACGAGGAACGGGCGCGGTCCGCGCGTCGTGTTCAGCGCGCCGCTCGTTCCGTAGCTCCAGTGTTTGTCGAGGCGCAGGTTACGATTGAGGCGCGACGTCGACATGCCTCCGAAGTTGCGCAGCACGGTTTCAATCGCGAGGTCTTCCGGCAGTCCTCCCGCCTCGGAGACATGCGCCGCGACGACGACGGATTGCGGCGCGTCCGGCTTGTCGATGAGATACACCTTCTTGCCGGTCGAGCGCGGCACCGCGTCGATCTTCTTCGCCGGCGCCTGTCCCGATTTCCACGACGCGAATGCTTTCTCGAGCTCGGGCACGAGCTTCTCCATCGTGGTGTCGCCGACGACGACGAGCGTGCTGTTGTTCGGATGGAACCACGCGCGATGCCACGCGACGAGATCGCTGCGCGTCATCTTCGCGAGCGTCGACGCGTAGCCGGTGCCGGTGAACGGAGTGCCGTACGCGTGGTTCTCGCCGTACAGCAGCAGCGGCGCGATACGCAGTGCGGCGGTCTGCGGCTGCACCTGTTCCTGCTTGATGCGTGTGATGTGCTGTTGCCGCAGCAGCGACACCTGATCTTCGGGGAATGCCGGATGCAGAACGACGTCCGAGTAGATCGCGAGCGACGGACCGAGGTTCGTCGATAGCGCGGAGAGGGACACGAACGACAGATCGAGTGAGTTGCTGGTGAAGACCCGCGCGCCGATCGCGTCGAGCTCGTCCTGAATCTTGAAAGCGTCGCGCGTATCGGTGCCTTCGTCGAGCACGTCCATCGCGAGACCCGCGAGTCCGGCAGTCTTCGCGCTGTCCGACGCCGAGCCCGCGTCGACGGTGAGCGTCGCGTTGACGAGCGGCACGTTGTGACGCTCCATCAGCATCACCTTGAGTCCGTTCGACAGCGTGGCGCGCTGCACTTTCGGGAACTTCACTTCGGGCGCGTCGCCGAGGATGGGGAGGGCTTTGCGATCGAGGCTCGTGCTGCCGGCGCTCAGTTGCGGGAACGGCTGCACGACCATCGTGTAGTGATTTGTGTCGAGCCACTGCTTCGCGGCCTTCGTCACTTCGGCCGGCGTCGCCGTCGCCATCGTCTGCAGGCGATCGAGGTAGTAGTTCGGATTGCCGCCGTAGGTCATGCTCTCCGCGAGGACGTCGGCACGGCCGCCGAATGCGCCGAGGCGCTCGGTGCCGCGAACGTAGGCGGCGAGATTGCGCGACTGCGCGCGTTTCAGCTCCTCGTCGGTCGGACCGTTTTTTACGAGCTCCGCGACGACCGCGTCGATTTCTTTCTCCACTTCGGCCGGCCGCACGCCCGGCTTCACCGTCGCCTGGATGATGAGACCACTCGCGATCTCGCCGTCGGAGATGAACGCGGCGACGTCGGTGGCGAGGTTCTTGTCGTAGATCAGCCGGCGATCGAGTCGCGCGCTCTTCGATCCGCTCAGCACATCGGCGATGAGCGACACGTATTGCAGCTGCAGGTCCTTCCACGCCGGCGCGTGGTAGAAGCGATAGACGCGAGCCTGCGGGACGCGGTCGAACATCGAGTCGCGCAGGTTGTGATCGAATTTCGGGATCCACGTTTCGGCTCGCGTGAGTGGCGGTCCGGGCGCGACGCCGTTAAAGTATTTCTTCACCACCTCGAGCGCGTGCTGCGGGGTGATGTCGCCGGAGAGGACGAGCACGCAGTTGTTCGGACCGTAGTAGGTCTTGTACCAGTCGCGCACGTCGTCGAGTTGCGCGGCGTTGAGGTCCTCCATGCTGCCGATCGTCGACCATGAATACGGATGCGAGTACGGGTAGACGATCTCGCTGATGCGATCGTAGACCTTGCCATACGGCTGGTTCTCGCCCTGCCGCTTCTCGTTCTGCACGACGCCGCGCTCGCGCTCGAGCATCTCCTTCGAGATCTGTGCGGCGAGGAAGCCCATGCGATCGGCTTCGAGATAGAGCGTGCGTTCGAGCGCGGAGACCGGGACATCCTCGAAGAAATTCGTGCGATCGGTGTTGGTCGTGCCGTTGCGATTGTTCGCGCCGAGGTCGTCCATCGCCTCGCGAAAGCCGTGCGGATAGTTCTCGCTGCCGTTGAAGAAGAAGTGCTCGAACAAATGCGCGAAGCCCGTCTTCCCGCGCTTCTCGTTGCGCGAGCCGACGTGATACCAGAGATTGACCGCGACGATCGGCACGCTGTGGTCCTCGTGCACGAGCAGCGTGAGCCCGTTGTCGAGCACGAACTTCTCATGCTTTATCTCAAACTGACTGCGGTTGAAGGAGGGCTTCGCCTCCGGAGCAGCGAGCGTCGGGAAGGCAAGCGTCAGCGCGAGAAAGGCCGCGAATTTCATGCGCGGCATTGTAGGGCGGGGACTTTGGATTGCGGTGACAACGTCACCGCTTTCTCACAGCGATTTCTTGTCCCTCAACTCTTCGAGGCGGCGCACGTCTGGAAGGTCCTTCTCAGCGTTTCCGGTGGCGCGTTTCATCTTGATCAGTTCGTCCACGCCGGCAAATGCAGTCGGGACACCGAGCAACTCGCTTTCCAGTCGCCCATTCCAGACCTCGTCCCAGGTGACGCCTGGGACGCGACTGTGAACGTCGATGCGCATGAGACCACCGAAGGACAGGATGTCTCCGGAGATGAAATCGCGAGGGTCGTATGTCTCTTCGAACGAACCCCACGCGGCAACCGCGCGACGCACTTTTTCCGCGTTCTCGATCGTCGGTTCGATCAGCACATCAATGTCGCGAGTCGTCCGATACGGGACATGCGCGATCACCGCTATCCCGCCAATCACTACATAGGCCGCGCCTTCTCTGTTGAGTAGGGTGAGGAAATCGGCAAAGTCCTTCGTCACGTCCGAATCCTCTCACAGCCCACAACGCGTACGCCGTATCCAGCAGCGCCACCATCGCCTCGATGCGCTCCTCCTGCGTCGCCGCGAGCGCATCCTCGACGTCCTGCCGGACGATCTCCTCCTCGGAGCGAACGAGCGGCATACGGCGAGACTTTGCGCGTTGATTCGTCATTTGTCCGCCGCGTACGCCAACCCGTCCGGCTCCGTCCCCGTCTCTACTTCTCCGGCGAAAAACGCCGCGGCGAATTTCATGCACGGCATTGTAGGGCGGGGGCTTTGGACTGCGGTGACAACGTCACCGCTTTTTTGATAGGGCTCCGTGCATGCTCTTGAAAGCGGCGGCGTAGCCGCCGCAGTCCAAAGGACCCGCCCGCCCCACGGGAGGCGGGCAGGATGCCCGCTCTCCTATGAGCTCGGGCGCGTGGTGAAGTAGCGTTTGAGCCACTTCGACAAGCCGTCGAGTCCGGGGAAGAGCACGCGCTCGGTGATGTTGGCCTGATCGAGTTTGTCGCGGATCTCCCACTTCAATGCCGCGGGGACGATGATGCGCCGGTGGGTGTCGTCGTGCTGTGCGAGGAGGTCTTCCAGTCGCAGGGAGGCGCTCGACGGCAATGAGAAGAGCGCGAACTGGTTGACGATGCGCTCGTCGAGCGACGGCGGCTCGAAGAAGAGGACGAAGTCTTCGCGCGCCAGCGCATCGAACGACTCGAGGGTCGTGGCAACGCTGTTCAACAAGTCGGTGGTAAAGATGTTGACGTCCTCGGCGTCGAGGACTTTGCGCAGCGGGCGGGGGAGGAGGTCGTTGGTCTTGCGATAGTCGACGCACCAGATCGTTGCGTCTTCGTTGAAGTGCGCGAGCTCGTTGGTCGCGAAGTGCAGCGCGACGTACGGCGAGTACGTCCAGTCGAGAAGCCGCGTCGGCAGTCCGTGATGTTTGGCGAGCGAGAGCCAGTTCCACACGAAGTCGCCGTGGACGGCGTTGCGCGCCGCGTATTTGCGGAAGCTCGTGAGGAGGTGCCGTTCGTGCGCCACGAAGTTGCCGGTCTGCAGACTCGTGTCGAGTCCGTGGCTCGCACGCGGGGCTCCGCGAAACACGAAGTTCGAGCGATGGCGCGAGAGCGAGTCCTGCCAGGAATTGTCGAACAGGGCCTCCTGCAGCTCGATCCACGTCGATACGCGCGTCTCTCTCACGCCGCCGTCGGCTGCAAGGGGACTGCCGATGTGACGTGGATCACAAAATCGTTGGATTACACTGTTCGGTACGCCTATGCTCGAACGAATCCGGAACGCGGTGCGTGCGAGCGCAGATGAGAAACCTCTTCCGCGCAAGACGACCGAGGTGCGCTTCGACGGCCTCGGCCTCCAGGATCCGATCGAGCGCGCGCAGACGCACGAGCCCGCGCTGATCCTCCTCGAGGGCGACTTTCCGGGACAGGTGTTTCGCCTGCGGCAGGGACGGCAGATCATCGGACGCCGACCGGAGTGCGACATCCGCCTGCGCGAGCGCGCGGTCAGCGGCATTCACGCGGAGGTCGTGCGTATGCGCGACACCGTCACGATCAACGACCTCGCCAGCACCAACGGCACGCTCGTCAACGGCATGCGCATCCGCCATCCGGTTCCGCTGGTCGGCGGCAATCTGCTGAAGGTCGGCAACTGCGTGTTCAAGTACGTCGACTCGCTGCTCGACGTCGAGTTCACCGAGGCGCTGCATTCGCGCGGCATCACCGACCAGCTCACCGGCGCTTACAACAAGGCCTACATCGTCGCGCGGCTCGCGTTTCTGATCGACACGGCCTCGGACACGAAGCCGATGAGTTTGATCACGTTCGACTTCGACAACTTCAAACAGGTGAACGATCAGTTCGGACACGCGGCCGGCGACTACGTGCTGCGCGCGACGTCGTCGCTGATCGTCTCGCAGTTCGTGCGGCCGCAGGACGTGTTCGCGCGGACGGGCGGCGAAGAGTTCGTGATCGTGCTGCCGGAGACGCCGCTCGACGTCGCGACGAAAGTGGCGGAGCGCATCCGGCAGATGTTCGAAGAGAAGACGTTCGAGTTCGAGGGACAGGAGATCCGGCTCACGTCTTCGTTCGGCGTCTGCAGCCTGACGAGCGCGGTGGAACCGCCGGAGGCGCTGCTCGAGCGCGTCGACGATCTGCTGTACCGCTCCAAGCGCGAAGGCCGCAATCGCGTGACGGCGTAGCGCCTTCCTCGGTCACGCAGTTGCGCGGTCACTCGGTTGCGCGGGGAAGCAGCGCCGCGCAACCGAGCGACTACGCAACCGAGCAACCGGGTGAGGGCGTAGCGCCTTCCTCGGTTACGCAGTTGCGCGGTCACTCGGTTGCGCGGGGAAGCAGCGCCGGGCAACTGAGCGACTGCGCAACCGAGCAACCGGGTGAGGGCGAGCTACGCGAACGATTTCGGCCGGTCGTCCAACCTCGTGGCCAGGTCCGTCATCGCGCCGAGATAGATCGGCTCGCCGGCGACGAAGTCGATCGGCGTTTTCGTCCCGGACGCGCGGATCGTGACGCGGTTGGCGTCGGCGTCGACCAGGATGTCGTCGATGGCCGGCACTTTCACTTCGAAGTGTTTCGGCCCGTCCATCATCACGCGCTTGTTCGTCACGTAAAGGTTCGTCGTCGACTGGCTTCCCGTCGGACGGATCTCCGCGCTGTACATGCAGTACTCGTGGAGTCCGAGCGGGATCTTCGACTCGCAGCGCGGCGCGTTGCGATGGTCGATGCCTCGTAGTCGAATGAACTGTGCCTCGGACGACGTGTCGATCGGAACGTCGTCTGGTTTGATCTTGAATCCTTCCTGAATCGCACGGACGACTTTCAGCTGTTGTTCGCCGAGACGATCGTCGGCGAGGAAGTGCCAGAGGATCGTCGAATAGACGGCCTGTTTCACGGCCAGCGCATCCTCGGCGATGAGGCCCGCGGCATCGCTGGCGCGGTCCATCAGCGCGGCGATCTCGGCGGCGCGGTCGGCGCCGATGCGCGCGAGAGTCGAGAAGCCGACGTGCAGCACGGTGCCGATGGCGGTGTCGGCCCAGATCGCGTAGGGGAGATCGAGTTTTTCGTTCTCGCGCTGGACGTACGCGAGCACTTCGTCGCTCGGATCGTCGCGCAGTTTCTCGAGCGCGGCGGTGTACGCGGAGAGAAGCTCGCGGTTGCGCGCGTCGCGCTCCTCGCGCTCCTTGCGGATGCGCGTGTCGTGCGCGCGCACCACGCGGCGCTTCTGCAGGGTGATGACAAACGGGATCGCGATCAGCACGAGGCCGAGGATGATCCAGAAGACGCCGGCGGCGCCTTTGCTCGACACGACGGCGAGGCCTAACAGCAGGAGCAGCGCGCCGAGCGCGATCAGGCCGAGCATGATGTAGCCGCGGCGCGTGCCGTCGACCATCGTGCTCCAGAACGGCTGCGTCGCGATGGACCGCGGCGGCGGCACCTCGGGGGAGCGAATCGTGCGGACGTCGGCGGCGTAGAAAATCTCGGGCCGGTGGCGGATGAACTCGCCGTTCGATCCGGTGCTCAGCTCGGGATTCTCGTCGATCGATCGTGCGTCGCGGCGGCGGCCGACGGCAAAGCGGAAGAAGTTGTTACCCAGCGACTTCTGAACTATGAAACTCACGGCGTTCTCAGCCGATTGCGTAAGTCATGCCCGAAAAAGCAGAAAGCAAAAAGCAGAAAGCAGAAAGGGGGCGGCGGGACGCCGCCGCCGTGGCTAATGGCGCGCCAGTCCCCACGGTCCATCATCTGTTTTGATCGTGTTGACGACGCGATTTGCGGCCGTGTCGATGACCGTGATGGTGTTCGACAAACTGTTCGCGGCGTAGACCTTGCGGCCGTCGTGGGTCATCGCGATTCCCCAGACGCGATTGCCGGCGGGGATGGTGGCGATGATTTTTTTCGCGGCGGTGTCGATCACGGCGACGCTGTTGCCGCGGCCTGTCGCGACGTACAAACGTTTTTCGTCGGGCGTGAGCACGAGTCCGACGGGGCGCGTGTTCGGGAGTTTGATGCGTTGCACGAGGCGATGTTTCGTCACGTCGATCAGCATCACGCTCGCGCCGATCTCCGCGGTGGCCCACGCGCGTTTTGCGTCGCGCGTAAACACGGTCGCGCGCGGTCGCGGGTCGAGGAGGATGTTGGCGACGACCTGTTTCTTCGCCGTGTCGACGACGGAGATGGTGTTGCTCGACTCGCCGGTGACGTAGACCCATTTGCCGTCCGGACTCGCGGCGACGCCTTCCGGCTCGGTGCCGACGACGAGCGTGGCGACGGATTTTCCGTTCGCGACGTCGAGGATCGACGCGGTCGCGGCGTCTTCATTCGAGGTGAAGAGCCGTTTGCCGTCCGGCGAGACGGCGACGCATTCGGGATCGGTCGCGGCGACGTAGTCGCGAATCGTCTTCAACGTATTTGTGTCCAGCGCGACGATCGCCTCGCGTCCGCTGCGCGGATGTTTGCCGTCGCGCCACCAGCTCAGCGCGACGTAGAGGCGCTTGCCGTCGGGGGAGACGGCGAGTCCGCGCGGACGGTTGCCGAGGTTGCGCGACGCGATCACGCGATCGGTGGCGGTGTCGATGATTTGGATCGTGCCGGCGCGCTCGTTGGAAACATACAGATGATCGGCGAATGCACTGGCAGCGAAGAGGAGGACGAGGAGAAGGCGTTTCATTTCAGCGTGCGCAGGTACTCCGCGATCTCCTGCGCGTCCGCGTCGGGGATGTTGAGCGCGGGCATGCTGCTGGACGGATTGAGCGACGCCGGCTCGTGGATGAACTTCGCCATGTTCTCCGGCGTGTTCGGGACTTTGCCGTTGCTGATCGCCGGCCGCGCGCCGATGCCTTCGAGCCTGGGACCGATCGCGCCATGGCCTTCGACGCCGGGAATCGTGTGGCAGGTCGTGCAGCCGTATTGCTCGATGAGCTGCGGACCGCGATTCGATTTCTTGCACGCGGCGAGGAAGAGCAGTGTGATTCCGAGCGCCAGCACTGCGCGATGCCCGGATATCGATCGAAAAGAGGAGAGCGGGCATCCTGCCCGCCTTCCGCGGGCGGGCGGGACGCCCGCTCTCCTCGGTGCGGGGAGCAGGTGCCCCGTGTGATGCGAACATCTCATCATCACTTCAGAGTGTACAAATACGCGGCGATGTCGCGGCCGTCGCGTTCGGTGACGAACATGTCCGGCATCGCGCTTTTCGGATCGATCGACTGCGGCGCGCGAATCCACTTCATGAGATTCGCCGGCGTGTTGATCAGGTGTCCGGCGAGATAAGTGCGCACGCCGATCTGATCGAGCGGCGGTCCGACGGTCGCTTTCGCGCCGGGTACTCCCGGAATCGTGTGACACGTTCCGCAGCCGTAGCGCTGGATCGCCGTTTTCCCTCTCTCCGGTTCTCCTCCCGTCAGCTGCCTCGCCTCGGCGATGCGATCGCCGCGATATTCGTTCGCGCACGCGCAGAAAAGCAGCAGCATCAGCAGCGTCGTGAATGACGACGCCTTTGCGCGCCGCTCCGACTCGCCGAGCCATGCGGCGAAGAGCGCGAGCCCGGCGACGATGAAGATCAGGCCCGACGGAATCCACATGATCAGTCCCGCGAGCTGCTGGTCTTCCATCGAGTGATAGCTCGGATACCAGCGGCCGTGCGCGAAAAAGAGCAGCGCGCCGAGGATGCTGGTGTGCATCGCGGTGGCGAAGACGAAGAAGACGGCGACGCCGTATCCGAGGCGGCCGTAGCGGCCCTGAATGATCGCCCACCAGAAGAGCGCGGCGGTGACGAAGAACATCAGGTGTTGCACCGCGTGGATGGTTTCGTTGTGCAGCGCGCCTTCGAACGCGAACGGGATGTGCCACGCCCAGAGCACGATGGCGTGCACGATGAGCACGACGACGGGGCCGGTGATCGCGCGCCACGTTTTCAACACGGCGGGCGCGCGCGTGATCGCGAGCACGTTCGCGCGCGCGCTCGGCGAGAGTCCCCACAATCCGTAAATCATCGGACGGCCGATGACGATGAGCGGCGCGGCGACGATCATCAGCAGCTCGTGCTGCGTCATGTGCACGGCGAAGAGGACGTCGGAGAGCGTGTCCATCGGACCGACGAGCGCGGCGAAGATGGTGAGCCAGCCGGCGGCGAATGCGATTGGTTCGTAGACGCGCGCTTTCGTGGAACGGACGCCACGGAAATACAGCGTCAGCGACGCGATCATCGCCAGCGTGACGAGGATGTCAAACACTAATCGCATGGGTGCAGCATCACCGTGGGAATCGTTTGTCCGAGAATCAGCAGCGCGAAAAAGAGACTGCCGAAGAATGCCGACGCGGCCATGAATTTCGCGCGGCTCAACGGCCGCGGCTCTTCTTCCTCCGGGCCGCCCGCACCGCCGCCCGTGTACGGCTGCGGCATCGACTGCCAGGTGGTGTACGCGCGCACCGAGTTGAACGCGACGATCGCGAACAGCAGCAGCGACACGCCCCACATCGTGACGCGCGTGTTCGATGCGCAGACTTCCGCGTGGAGCGAGTAGCAGGCCTGCAGATGGATCGCCCAGGCGATCGGCGGCAGCAGCAGCAGAATCCAGAGTCTTCGATCCATCGTCAGCTCTTGTCGAACATGATCACGATCCAGAACGGAATCCACGACACGACGACGAACCACCAGTAGATGCAGCTCAGGCGGATGTCGGGCATCAGTTTTTTCTCGACCGGACCCTTGAACAGCAGCACCGTCATCACCGCGTTCTCGACCGTGCCGGACGTGAGGTGAAAAGTGTGCATGAAGTAGATCGCCCAGACGATCGAGCCGTAGGCGTGGCTGTTCCAGTTGTAGCCGATCGTCGCCAGCTCGTAGGCGCGCGTGACGCACGCGGCGGCGCTCGCGAGCGTGCCGAGGAGAAATCCGATTTGAATCGGACGCAATCGAAATTGAATTGCCGCGCGGAACGCCCACCACGTCGGTATCACGCTGAGGAGCAACGCCACGACGGTCAACGCGGTGAGCCACAGCGGCGCCTGGTGCACGCCCGGCGGCGGCCACGTGCTCTCATTGCCGCGCAGATAAAAATACGACGAAGCGAGCAGCACGAACATCGTGCTCTCGATCGCCAGCAGCAGCCAGAGTCCCCACCAGATCGGATCGCGCGGACCGAACGCGAACATCGGCAGCTCGGACACGTCGACGAAGCGGCGTCCGACCGGCGCGGTCTCGCTCACGGCTGCTCCTCCAAGAGCTCGTGATGCGGCGGCTTCGGCCAGAACCAGCCCGTGAGCGCGATGCCGGCGAGCAGCATCCCGAGCGGCACGCCCCACGGGGTGAAGATCGCGGTGATCACGCCGATGCCGGTCGCCCCCGCGAGCAGCGTCGGCCAGATCGTCGGACGCGGCGTCTCGATCTTGTGATCGGGAAACGCGTCCATCAGTTTCGTGATCAGCACTTCGCGGCGATCGGGGCGGAAGCCGGTGACGAGCGGCTGATCGTCCGCCATCGTCCAGATCTCATAGCGGTCGCGCGTCGTCGGCAGATAAAGAAAGTTGTAGGGCGGCGGCGGCGAGGACGTGAACCATTCGAGACTGAACGAGCCCCACGGATTGTCGCCGGCGATCGCTCCGCTGCGCAGGCTGATCACCGCATTCGCCATGAACAGCAGCACGCCCACCCCGAGGACGTACGCGCCGACCGTCGAGAGCATGTTCAGGTTGTTCCAGCCCATCGTCGGCAGGTACGTGTAGACGCGGCGCGGCATGCCGTGCAGCCCGAGGTTGTGCATCGGGAAGAATGTCAGATTGAAGCCGACGAAGAAGAACGCGAACGTCCAGCGGCCGAGCGTCTCGTTCATCATCTTGCCGGTGAATTTCGGGAACCAGTACGTCAGTGCGCCGATCAGCGGAAACAGCATTCCACCGATCAGCACGTAGTGCAGGTGCGCGACGACGAAGAAGGTGTCGTGCAGCTGCCAGTCGAGCGGCGTCGACGCGAGCATCACGCCGGAGAGGCCGCCCATCACGAAGATGAAGAGGAAGCCGAGGACGTACAGCATCGGCGTGCGGACGATGAACTTGCCGTGGAAGATGGTGATGATCCAGGAGAAGACCTGGAACGCGGTCGGAATCGTGATGAGCACACTCGACGCGGTGAAGAAGCTCAGTCCCAGTTCCGGCAGCCCCGTCGCGAACATGTGATGGACCCACACGCCGAAGCCGACGAATGCGGTCGCGACGAGCGAGAGCACCATCCCGACGTAGCCGAACACCGGACGCTTCGTAAACGCGGAGACGAGCGTCGACATCATCGTCGTCCCGGGGATGAAGATGATGTACACCTCGGGGTGCCCGAAGAACCAGAACAGGTGCTGCCACAACAGCACGTCGCCGCCTTCGGCTTTGTTGAAGAACTGCGTGGCGATCAACCGGTCCGACGCGAGCATCGAGCTCGCGACCATCACCGCCGGCATCGCGAAGACGATCATGAACGACGTCACCAGCTCGCCCCACACGAACAGCGGCATGCGGTTGAGCGACATCCCCGGCGCGCGATGCTTGAAGATCGTCGCGATCATGCTGACCGCGCCGCCGAGCGAGCCGATCTCCGTGAACGTGATCATCTGCGCCCAGATGTCGATCCGTTTTCCCGGCGCGAACTCGGGACCGGAGAGCGGCACGTACGAGAACCAGCCGGCGTCGGGACCGAAGTTGAGGAAGAAGCCGGCGTAGAGCAGCAGTCCGCCGATGAGATAGCTGAAGTAGGAAAATTGATTGAGACGCGGGAACGACATCTGCCGCGTGCCGAGCATCAGCGGGACGATGTAGATGCCGAGGCCTTCGATCATCGGCACGGCGAACAGGAACATCATGGTCGAGCCGTGCGTGGTGAACAGCTGGTTGTAGAAATCGTTCGTGACGAAATGATTTTCCGGACGCGCGAGCTGCGTCCGCATCAGGATCGCTTCGATTCCGCCGAGGAGGAAGAAGACGAACGACGTGACGATGAAATTCATCCCGATCGTCGTGTGATGGTTGTCGGTGAGCCAGCCCCACAGCCCGCGCGGCTTGCGCCACGTCTCGGCGAGTTGGACGTGCAGCTCGAGGTCGATCATCGCCATCCTCCCACCCGATGGCGGATCGCGGATGGCAGATGGCGGAGCGCACGATCACGCGCATCGTTCTTCCGCCATCTGCCATCTGCCATCTGCCATCTCATTTGAGGCTCTCCAGATACGCGACCAGCGCATGCAGGTCGTCGGGATCGAGCGGATTCGGCGGCATGAGCACGCCCGGTTTCACGCCGCCGGCGTCGGCGATCCAGCCGGAGAGGTTGCCGCGATTGTTCGGGATCACGGCTGCGCCTAGCGTTCTCCGGCTGCCGACGTGCGTGAGGTCGGGACCGACGCGAGAGCCGGCGGACGTGCCTTTGATGGCGTGACACATGCCGCAGCTCGTCGAGAGGAAGACTTGTTGTCCGCGCTGTTCGTCGGCGGTCTTCGGCTGCGCGGCGGACGCGCGCATCGTCGCCAGCCACTGTTCGAAGTCGTGCTTCGGCTCGGCGATGACGATGAACGCCATTTTTGCGTGCTGCAAACCGCAGAACTCCGCGCATTGCGCGCGATAGAGGCCGGCCTTGTCGGCCTGGATGACGAAGATCGATTTCTGTCCGGGGATCAGATCGCGTTTGCCGTGCAGGTTCGGGACCCAGAAGCTGTGAATGACGTCGCTCGACGCGAGGATGATCCGCACGCGCTCGCCGACGGGGACGTGCAGCTCGTTCGCGGTCTGCGCGATGTGGTCGGAACGCTCGTCGAGATATTGAATGTCCCACCACCACTGATGTCCCGTCACCTGGATCTCGCGCGTGACCGCTTTGCCTTGCGGCGACAGCGCGCGCGCGCCGGCGATGCTGGAGACGAGCATCGCCAGGAGCAGGCCGGTCGTGGCCGCGAGCGCGAGCATCATCGCGCGCGGCGCGCGCGGCGCGAGCGTGTCGGGCTCGACTCGCCGTCGCGCGCGGCGGATGGCGATGAAGAGCGCGATCCAGACGGCGACGAATACGATCGTGCAGACGATGAGGTAGAACCACCAGACGCCAACGATGGTGTTGGCGTACGGCCCGGCCGGATGCAGCGCGTCCTGGTAGGACGACGACGTCACTTCTCCTCCTTCTTCGACTGCTCGGAGATCTTCGTCTGCATGTGATCGGTGCGGCCGGTTGCCGCAAGTTTCGGCACGAGGCCGCTCATCGAACGGACGTACGCGGTGATCTCCCAGATCTGGTAGTCGGGGATTTTTCCGCCGAACGACGGCATCCCGTTCGGCCGCCCTTCGACGATCACGTCATGAATGTTTTCGGGATGGCTGCCGTAGATCCACGACTCGTCCATCAGCGCCGGTCCCATCCCGCCGCCGCCGTTGGCGTGGCATCCGTTGCAGTTGTACGCGCGATACAACCTCTGTCCTTCATTCAAGTCCCACGCGCGCTCCTCGGACACATTGCGCACGGTCACTTCCGGCCACGGCTGTCCCGGCTGCAGCTCCGCATCGCGCACGATGCCGCCCGTGCGCGTCGACGCCTGCGGCGAGTGGCGCAGCTGGCGCTGCTCGCGGCGGCAGCTCGCGAGCGAAGCGAGAAGGCAAAGCGTGAGGATGAGGGGCGTCATGCCTGTGCCCGTGCCCGCGCCGCAATGGCGTTCACTGAGGCACGCACGCCCCCTCACCCGGCGCTGCGCGCCACCCTCTCCCCGCAAGCGGGGAGAGGGGCAACATAAAAAGTGCATTGAATTTGTTGCCCTTCGCCCCGCTCGCGGGGAGAAGGTGGCCGAAGGCCGGATGAGGGGGTGTGATTCCTTGAGTGAACGCATTGCGCCCGTGCCCGCGCCCGCTCCCGTGCCCGGGGTGGGGGGGCGTTTCTTCGCTGCGCTCGTTGCCCCCGCCCCGGGCGCGGGAGCGGGCACGGGCGCGGGCACGGGAAGTGTCGAAGTTCGGGGTGTCGTGCTCTTTCGCATCACATCTCCAAGTCCAGTCGCGGGACGCCGTAGCCGGCGAGGATGCGGTCGATCTCCGGCTTTCTCCGCTCGAGGATCGTGTCGAGCTCGTTGCGCAGCGCGACGTCTTCGCGACGCACGCCCATCGCGATGTCGAAGACGAAGGGGAGGAACGGGAGGTCGATCTCCGGCGAGACGGGGACGAGGTCGAGCGGCACGGGCTCGCGCTTCGCGAAGTAGCCGGCCAGCGGTCCCCAGACGACGGCGAGATCGATCTCGCCGCGCGCGACGGCGTCGATGATGCGCGCGGGCGGGTTCGGCTTCGAGTAGTCGCCGTAGACGGTGTAGCCGCGGACGTTGTCGACGATGCCGCGATTCGCGAGCGCATGCGCGGGCGGCGCGTTCGCGCCGTCGTCGCCGATGATCTGCACGCCGATGCGCAGCTTCTTCAGGACCGGATCGTCGAATGACGCGACGTGCAGGTTGCGGTCTTTGCGCGAGACGAAAACGTATGTCGAGCGATAGTAAGGACGCGTCGTGGCGGCCATGTCGATGCTGCTCGGAAGTCCGAGAACGACGTCGCAGTCATGAGCCTTGAGCGTGTTGCGGAGGAAGCCGCGGCGCTGCGCCCACCACGTGTACGAGACGCGCGCGTGCATGTCGCGCGCGAGGACGTCGGCGATTTTGTTCTCGAAGCCCTGCTCGTTCGCGTTCGAGAAGGGGAGATTGTTGGGGTCGGAGCAGACGCGGAGGGTGCGCGGGGGGGGCGCGGGTGGCGCGGCGTGGCAGGAGAAAAGCAGAAGGCAGAAGGCAGAAGGCAGAAGGCAGAAGTGAGAAAGAATGTGTCGTACGCGCCACGCGCCACTTCTTACTTCTGCCTTCTGCCTTCTGCCTTCTGCCTTCTTCATGGCAACCCAAACGTGTAAATCACGCCTCCCTTGTTCGTCGCTTTCGGCAAGTCCGACATCGCATTCACGAATCCCAGCGCGGCCGTCGGATCGCGCGGGTCGAGTCCTCCCGAAACGATCGCTCCTGCCCAGCCGCCGACTCCGGCGGCGATCGTCACGTACTGCTTTCCGTCGGGTGCTTTGTAGGTGATCGGCTGGCCGATGATTCCGCTGGAGAGTTTGATCTGCCAGAGGAGTTGGCCGGTGCGGGCGTGGACGGCTTTGAACCAGCCGTCGAGGGTGCCGTAGAAAACGACGTCGCCCGCCGTTGCGAGCGCGCCGCTCCAGACCGGAAAGTTTTCGCGGATGCTCCAGATCTTTTTTCTCAGGACGGGATCCCACGCGTCGAACTCGCCGCGATGTCCGCCGGGGCCGGCGAACATCTTCACGTTCGCGCCGACGTACGGCGTCCCTTCGATGTAGTTCACCTCCGCGCCTTCTTCCTCCATGCAGAGGTTCTGGTGCGGGACGTACAGCCATCCTGTGCGCGGCGAGAACGCCGACGGCTGCCAGTCCTTCGCGCCCGGCGCAGCAGGACAGATGTCGCTGGCGAGTTTGTTCGTGCCCGGCGCTTTCGAGGGATCGTTGATGAGGCGTCCCGTCTTCAAATCGACGCCCTTCGTGCTGGTGATGTACGCGTACGGATCGGCGGACAGCACCTGTCCGGTGGCGCGGTCGAGGACGTACATGTAGCCGTTTCGCTCGGGACGGACGAGTACTTTGCGCGGCTCACCGCCGATCCGTAAATCCAGCAGAAGCTGCTCGTTGATGCCGTCGTAGTCGAACGTGTCGTGCGGCGACCATTGATAGAACCAGATCGCCTCCCCGTTGTCGGGACGCCGCGCGAAGATGCCGGCGGTCCACTTGTTGTCGCCCTTGCGCAGCTCGGGATTCCATGGCCCGGGGTTCGCGGTGCCGTGATAGAGGAGATCGAGATCGGGGTCGTAGGAGATCCAGCCCCACATCGTCCCGCCGCCGATCTTCCAGGCGTCGTGCGGCCACGTCGTGACGCCGAGGTCTTTGCCTTTGTCGGAATCGTAGAAGGGGTGGAAGTTCGCGCCGATCAGCACGTCCTTGTCGGGACCGGTGTTGTAGGCGCGCCAGGCGAGCTTGCCCGTCTCCGCGTCGAGCGCGGTGACCCATCCGCGCACGCCCATCTCGCCGCCGCTGTTGCCGACGAGCACTTTGTTCTTCACGACGAGCGGCGCCATCGTGATCGTCTCGCCGTGCGGATAGTCCGCGACGTGCGTGACCCACACTTCCTTGCCGCTCTTGGCGTCGACCGCGCACGTGCGCCCGTCCAGCGCGTTGAAAAAAATCTTCCCGTTCGCGTACGCCGCGCCGCGATTCACGACGTCGCAGCACGCCACTCCCTGTGCCGACGTCGCGAGCTCGCGCGGGCGATACACCCACTTCACGCTGCCGGGATTGTTGAGATCGATGGCGATGAGATCGTTCGGAAATGGCGTGACGAAATACATCGTGTCGCCGACGACCAGCGGCCCCGCTTCATGTCCGCGATCGTGTCCCGTCGAGACCGTCCACGCGACGCGCAGCTTCTTCACGTTCGACGCGTTGATCTGATCGAGCCCGCTGAAGCGCGTCGAGGCGTAGTTCTTCGCGGGCATGAGCCATTGGGCGTCGTCTTTTTGGAGTTGGACGAGATCGGTGTTGTTGGTTCGATTGGCGCGACAGGAGATGAAGGCAGAAGGCAGAAGGCAGAAGGCAGAAGTGAGAAGTGCGAGCGGCAAGTGCGTTCGCGCGCTTCTTCGTTCTGCCTTCTGCCTTCTGCCTTCTGCCTTCTGCCTTCTCATGGCAACGCGAACACGTACAGCGTGCTCCCTTTCTCCGTGTACTGCGGCAGGTCCGCCATCGCGCCGACGAATCCGTCCGCTGCTGACGCGTCGCGCGGGTCGAGGTCGTTCGACACGATCGCTCCCGGCCATCCGCCGACGCCGGTCTCGATCGCGATGTATTGCTTGCCGTCGGGTCCGCGGTAGGTGATCGGCTGGGCGATGATTCCGCTGTCGGTCTTGAACTTCCACAGCGTGTCGCCGCTCTTCGCGTCGATCGCCTTGAACCAGCCGTCCATCGTGCCGTAGAAGACGACGTCTCCGGCCGTGGCGAGCGTTCCGCTGTAGACAGGGAAGCGCTCCTTCACCGCCCACATTTTTCTGCGCTGGCGCACGTTCCACGCGACGAGCTCTCCGCGATGTCCGCCCGGGCCGGCGTAGTAACGCAGTGTGGCGCCGAGGTAGGGCGTGCCGGCGATGTAGTTCGCCTCGGAGCCTTCGAAGTCCATGCAGAGGTTTTCGGCGGGGATGTAGAGGAGACCGGTGCGCGGCGACCACGCGGAGGGATTCCAGTCTTTCGCGCCGGGGACGGCGGGACAGATATCGCGAATGACTTTTCCCGATTTCGGGATCTTGTCGGCCACCTCGAGCGGCCGGCCGGTCTTCAGATCGATGCCCTTCGTCGAGGTGATGTACGCGAAGGGATCGGCGGACAGCACCTGTCCCGTGACGCGATCCATCACGTAGACGTAGCCGTTTCGCTCGGCGCGGACGAGCACTTTGCGATGTTGGGCGTCGTCGTCGATCAGCGTCGACTCGTTCACGCCGTCGTAGTCCCAGTGATCGTGCGGCTGGAACTGGTACGCCCATTTCGCTTCGCCGGTGTCGGCGTCGCGGGCGAAGATCGACGCGGTCCACTTGTTGTCGCCGGGCCGCAGCTCGGGATTCCACGGACCCGGATTTCCGGTGCCGTAGTAAATGAGGTTGAGCGCGGGATCGTACGAGATCCAGCCCCACATCGTTCCGCCGCCCTGCCGCCACGCCTCGGGCGGCCACGTTTTCTCGCCCAGGTCTTTGCCGCGGTCGAGGGGATAGAACGGCTTGAAGCTCGCGCCGATCAGCACGTCCGTGTCGGGACCCGATGCGAACGCTTTCCACACCGTCTGGCCCGTGCGGATGTCGAGCGCCTGCACCCAGCCGCGTACGCCGAACTCGCCGCCGCTGTTGCCGACGAGCACTTTGTCCTTCACGACGAGCGGCGCCATCGTGATCGTCTCGCCGGAGTTGAAGTCGCCGAGCGTCGTCTTCCAGGCCTCGGCGCCGCTGTTCGCGTCGAGCGCGATCGTCTGGCCGTCGAGCGTGTTGAAGATGATCTTGCCGTCGCCGTACGCGGCGCCGCGATTCACGAGATCGCAGCAGGCGACGCCGCGCGCCGACGAGATGACCGCGGGCTTGTACGTCCACTTCACGGGCGCGCCGGGTTGCGTGAGATCGAGCGCGAAGACGTGGTTCGGAAACGGCGAGACGACGTACATCGTGTTGTTCACGACGATCGGCGCGCCTTCGTGTCCCTTGAGGATTCCGGTCGAGAACGTCCACGCGACCTGCAGCGACGCGACGTTCTTCGCGTTGATCTGATTCAGCGCCGAGAAGCGCGTGTTCGCGTAGTCCTTCGGCGCCATCGTCCACTGCCCGTCATCGGCGACGGCGGCGGGAGCGGCGGACGAGGAGGCGAGCGTCGAGAAACGCTCGAGGCGCGGGAGCGTGCTGTGCGTTTCGCGCTGCGCACACCCGATGAGCGCGATCAACGAAGCCGACGCAACCACTCGCAGAAGCATCCGGTTTTTTTGCGAATTGCAGAACTCGCACCAACGGAGTTTGCGTCAGACGCAAAGTGGATTTGTGGTGACCGCTGCCCTCAGCGGTCACTGCGCCGCCGTTGGCGGCGCCAGCGGCGCGTTGCGCCGCCGCGACCGCTGAGGGCAGCGGTCGCCACGTAAGCTGAGGGCAGCGGTCACCACACAGTTAGCGTCGGCGCGCGAGGAGATCGACCGGCGCGTAGTCGTCGGTGAGCACGAGCGCTCCGCTCGACGGAGCGACCGTCGTCAGCTGGCGGAGCGCGGAGTCGGCGGTCGCGCGGATGCGCGGGGGCAGCGACTGCGCGCGCTGCAGCACGGCGTCGCGGTCTTCGAGCAGCGGCGCGTCGCTGCCGAGAATCTCGCCGCGCATCTGCGCGACGTGCGGGAACTCCGCGCGCATCGTGTTCTCGATCGCCGGCAGGAGGGCGGTGCGGTGGAACGCGCAGTGAAAATGAAAGATGCCGCCGGGAGTGAGATGCGAGCCGGCTTCGCGGAAGAACTCGCGCGTGGTGAGATGCGCGGGGATCGTGTCGCCGTAACGATTCGTCGTGTAGGCGTCGATGATGATGAGGTCCCACTTCTCATTCGAGCGCTTCAGAAACTGGCGTCCGTCGGCGATGTGAATGCGCAGACGCGGATCGGAGGGAAGCCCGAAATATCGCCGCGCGACGTCGACGATGAGCGGATCGACGTCGACCGCATCGATCGCCGTGTCGTCGTAATAGCGGATGAAGTGGCGCGGCATCGTGCCGCCGCCGATCCCGATCAGCAGGATGCGCTTCACGTTCGGACGCAGCAGCTTCGAGACGTGCGGCAAATCGGTGTACGCCGCCCCCGGACCGTACGGATCGGCGCGCAACATGCGCGTCTGGATCGAGATGTCGAACGACAGCTCGCGCAGCGGGCCGCGGTCGCGAACGGTGATGTGGTGATACGGGCTGTCGCCGGTGTAAACGACGCGCGTGTTCGCGAGCGGAGCCAGGAGTGATCGATCGATCGAGCGGGAGCCCGCGAACGCGGCGGCGATGACGATGACGACCGCGGCGGACATCAGCGACGCGACGACGCGATGTTGCAGCGAGACGATCGCGATCATCGCGGCCGTCAGCGCGGCGCCGAGGCCGACGACGATGACCGTGCGGTTGATGCTTGCCAGCCAGTCGATCAGAAAGAAGGCGGTCACGACGCTGCCGGCGATGCTGCCTGCCGTCGAGATCGCCGAGATCGATCCGGCGTTGGAGCCGCTCGAGCCCGTGCTCGTCGCGAACAAGCGCACGGCGATCGGTGACGTCGCCGCGAGGAGAATCGTCGGAAGAACGAAGAGTGCGCTGGCCGCCAGAAACGCATGCGTCGCCGGCGAGAAGCTCGACGCGGCGATGCGCGGCGAGACCCACGCGTCGATCCACGGCACGCAGAAACAACTGATCGCCGCGCCGAGGAGCGTCGTGACGAGAGCAGACGGCCGCGGCCATCGATCGCCCGCGCGTCCGCCGGCCCAGTAGCCGATGCTCATCGCCGCGAGAAAGACCGAGATCACGGCCGTCGTCTCGCGCAGCGCCGCGCCGAACGACTTGCCGATGATGCGGAACGCGGAGATTTCCAGGCCCATCAGCAACGCGCCGGCAACGCACACCGCGATGCGAAGCACCATCCGCTCGAGTCGTGTCATGAACGCCCGAAGAATAGCCGCGGCACGCGTTTTGGACCACTGCAGGGCGTGAAGCGCGATTTGAAGGACGCGGTCGTGGTGATCACCGGCGGCTCGAGCGGCATCGGGCATGCGACCGCGCTCGCGTTCGCGCGTTGCGGCGCGCGCGTCGTGATCGCCAGCCGCGGCGGCGACGCTCTGGGACGCGTGCTGCGCGAGCTGAAAGCCGAAGGCGCGGAGGGACTCGCGATTCCCGCGGACGTGTCGCGATGGCACGACGTCGAGCGCATCGCGCGCGAGACGGCCGATCGCTTCGGCCGCATCGACGTCTGGATCAACAACGCCGCGGTCGCGGAGTGGGCGTTCATCGAAGAGATGACGCCCGCGGAGATGAGCCGCGTCATCGACGTGAACGTCCTCGGCCCGATGTACGGTGTCCGCGCCGCGCTCCCGCATCTGAAGCGCAGCGAAGGCGTGATCATCAACATCGCCTCCGCGCTCGCCGACCGCGCGATCCCGCTGCTGTCAACGTACTCCGCGTCGAAAGCCGCGGTGAAATCGTTCAGCGACTCGCTGCGGATGGAACTGCAAGCGATGCAGGCCAACGTCGACGTCGTGACGATCCTGCCGTCATCGATCAACACGCCGTTCTATCGCTGGGGACCGTCGAAGCTCGGCGTGCGCCCGCATCCGGTGTCGGTGATCTATCCGCCGAAACTCGTCGCAGAGGCGATCGTGTCCGCGGCGGAACGCCCGCAGCGCGAGATCTTCGTTGGCGTGATGGGCAAGCTCCTCTCGATCGCCGAGCGCATCAGCCCGCGGATGATGGACTGGTACATGCTCCAGCGCCGCAACATGTTCCGCCAGCAATACAGCTCCCTGCGCGACGCCGGCGAGTCGAATCTCTTTCATTCACCCGACGAGAGCGCCATCGATGGTCCATTTGTTGACGAAACGCGGAAGACCAGCGTCTACACGAAAGCGATCGAGCTGCATCCGGCCGTGCGGCGGGTGGTGGCGGCGGGGGTGATGGGGGCGGCAGTGGCGCTGGTGGTGCGGAGGCTCAGCACGCGTTCCCGGCCGGGAACCGCAACAGATCGCCTTTCTGCTTCGTCGAGCGCAGCGACTCCGCGGCGGCAGTGATCAGATCGCCGAGGACGTCGATGTCGAAGGGCTTGCGGACGATGGAGTGGACCATCGCACCGTCGAGGTGGCGGAACGACGCGGGATCGCCGGCGCTGATGACGATCACCGCGGGGCGCTCGTGTTTGCGGTCCTTCAGATAGTCGATCAGCGCGAAGCCGTCGACATTCGGCATCATCAGATCGACGACGACGACCGCGTACTCCTGCGCGTCCAGCTTCTCGATCGCCTCCGCGCCATCTCGCGCCGAGTCGACCGGCAGGCCCGCGCGCTCGACGATCTTCGCAACGAGCGCACGAATCGCCGGCTCGTCATCGACCACCAACACCCGCCCTTCAGGACCCATATGGCGGGCACAAGCAATTTTTACGCCGTCGGCTGGTGGCGGCTGCGCTGATGGCGGATGGCAGCTGCGCTGATGGCAGATGGCAGATGGCTGATGGCGGATGGCGGACGGCTGATGGCGGATGGCAGATGGCGGACTGCGGATGGCAGAGGGCAGAAGATGGCGCGGGTGTGGCCATCAGCGAAGCCGCCATCCGGCGAAGCCCGCCATCCGCCATCCGCCATCTGCCATCCGCCATCGGCAGTCCCGCCTGGCCCGTCCCTTGCTGAACACGCTTTTGCGGTAGACGAAAAACTCGGAGGCTGCGCTTTGCAATACACGATAGAAGCGCGAGTACTGACTACACCGCGGTCTGTGTTTGACGCTCACACCATTGTCGAGGCGCCGAGCGAGCGTGATGCGATTCAGCGTTACGTGCAGGAGCGCGACGCGGAGCTGGTGAGCATGACCAAGCCGCCGAACGGCGGCGAGTCGATCGCCACGGTCAAGAAAGAGGACGCGATCGTCCTCGTGCGCGTGTACGCCGCCTGAAGGAGGGCAGGCGTGCCGCCCGCCGTCGATTGTGGCGGGCTGGAAGCCCGCCCTCCACTATAGAATCGCGCCAATGAGTGCGGCTTGGGCGCTGCTGGCGTTCGTGATGACTCTCGCCGGTGGCTGGTTCGCATTCCGCTACCAGCGATCCCTTCACGCGATCATGGCTTTCTCGGCCGGGATGCTGATCGGCGTCGCGTTTCTCGATCTCATCCCTGAAGTCGTCGCCAAGTCGCAGAGCGAATCGATTCCGATCCGCTCGCTGACGCTGACGATCATCGGCGGCTTCCTCGCCATTTTTCTGCTGGAGAAGCTGACGATCATTCACAGCGAGAAGTCGCATGACGAGCCGGGACATCATCACAACGTCGGACTCGTCGGCGCGATCGGGCTCTCGTTCCACAGTTTTCTCGACGGACTCGCGATCGGCGTCGGCTTTCAGGCCGGACGCGAAGTCGGCTTCATCGTGCTCATGGCCGTCCTCGCGCACGATTTCGCCGACGGCCTGAACACCGTCACGTTCATGCTCGCCACGCGCAACAATCGCTGGCGGACGCTGACGCTGCTCATCGTCAACGCGACCGCACCGGTCGCGGGCGCGCTGTTCGCGAACGTGATTCGCATCGAGCCGCGCGCCGTCGCATTCCAGCTCGCGTTCTTCGCCGGCTTCCTGCTCTACCTCGGCGCGAGCGATCTTCTCCCGCACGGCCACGAGCGTCCGCGCTTCGCGCTCATCTTCTCCACCCTCGCCGGCCTCGGCACGTCAGGCGCCGTCGTGTACGCGCTCGCGAAAGTGCAGTGAGATCTTTCGCGTCGCTTAGATTTTTGTGGGTGCCGCTGCCCTCAGCGGCACCGGCCGGCTCTGCCGGCCAGCGGCGCTTTGCGCCGCGCGACCGCTGAGGGCAGCGGTCGCCACAGATTTCACGTCACTTCGCGTCCGGAAACGAATTCACCGGATTGTCGACCGGCTTCACTGTCTTCAGATAGTCGTAGATCGCGCCGAGGTCTTCGTCCGTCATTCCGGAGAGCTCGATCCACGGCATCAGCGTGTTCTTGCCCTTCGGCGCGGGCGGCGCGGTCTCGGCGGTGAAGTTCGCGAACGCGCGGAAGCGTCCGATGAACTCCGCCTTCGTCGCGCGGCCCATGAACGTCGATGGATGCGGTGTGATGTTCGCCGTCACGACGCGAAACCACGGCGTTTTCATCTCGAATCCGCCGGCGAATTCTTTTCCGGGGATCGGCCTGCCCTTGTCATCCTGCGGCGTGTGGCATTCGCTGCACGCGCCGATCTGCGTGAGGTACTTGCCGTACTTCAAAGGATCGCTGCGATCGGGCGAGGTCACGGGGCCCGCGAGCGGCTGCGGGATGAATTTCTCGATGAAGTTCAGCGGCACATCGAGCTTCTTCGCCGGCTTCTCGTAGCGCAGCGGCTTGAGCGTGCGCAGATACGCGACGATCGCCATGGCATCGTCATCGGACATCTCGCGATAGTGACCGTAGGGCATGATCGGGAAGAGCGCCTTGCCGTCGCGGTCGACGCCCTCGCGGAACGCGCGCATGATCTCGCCGTCCGTCCATTTGCCGAGGCCCGTGTCGGTGTCGGGAGTGAGATTTGCGGCGGCGAGCACGCCCGGAAATCCGATCTGCTGGTTCCACACGAATCCGCCGACGCCTTCGCGTCCCGGCTTCATCGGCAGCGCGTACGCCATCGTGTGCTCGGAGTGGCAGTCGAGGCAGAGCGACACGTGACGGACGAGATATTCGCCGCGCGCGATCCGCTCCGGCGTCGCTTCGATCTTGTCCGCCGACGCCGGCCGCTGTGCCGGTTTCTTCAGCGACAGGTACGACACACCGATCGCCGCCAGCGCGACGATGACCAGCACGACGAGTCCTACAACCTTCAAAAAGGTTTTCATTGATCTCTCCGCGAACGAATGGACGATTGAGTGGGTATTCTACGATGAACTATGTTTTTGACGGCCGCGCTCCTCGCCACCACGCTCTCGACCAAAGTGCTCGAGCACTACGACAAACATGAGTCGCCGCAGCTCGTGCCGCTGCTGAGCGAGGTCATCCAATTCCCCACGTACGAAAACAACGCTGAAGCGCACGACGCCCAGAAAGCGTGGCTCGCGAAGACCGCGACCGGCTTCGGATTCGTCGTTCGCGACGCAGGAAAAATCACGGAGATCGAGCTGCCCGGCCCCGAAGGCGCGCCGGTCCTCGGGCTCGTGATTCATGGCGACGTGCAGCCGGTCGATGCAGACTCGTGGTCCTTTCCGCCCTTCGCGGGTCTCGTCCAGGACGGCTACGTCCTCGGACGCGGCAGCGCCGACGACAAGGGTCCGCTCATCCAGGCGCTGCTCGCGATGAAGGCGCTGAAGGAAAGCGGCGTCGCGCGCACGCACACGATTCGTCTGCTCGTCGGCAGCGAAGAAGAGTCGTCCGCGACGGAGATGCCGGAGTATTTGAAATCGCACGCGCCTCCCGATTACTCGCTCGTGCTCGACGCGGAGTTCCCGGTGATCATCGGGGAGAAAGCGTGGGATGGCCTCGCCCTCGGCACGACGCTCGCCGAGCGCGGCGAGCCGAAGATTCCGTACAGCGTCGTGTCGATGGACGCCGGACTCTCGCCGAGCATCGTTCCCGATCACGCCGAGGTGAAGCTGCGGTGGCGAGAAGGCGTGCCGATGAATTGGGATCGGTTGATCGCCGACATCGAAGCCGCGAAGAGCAAATTGCCCGAGGGCACGCGACTCGTCACCGGCTTCGACGACGTCAACAACCTGTTGCGCATCGTCACCTACGGCAAGTCGGCGCACTCCGGAATGAACATCACCGCCGGCCGCAACGCGCTCGTCGCGCTCGCACGCGTGTTCGAAGGAAAACTGCAGCCCGGCGGCGCGGATGACTTGCTCGCGTTCGCGCGCATCGCCGGTCAGGACCTCTACGGCACGGGACTCGGCATCACCGACCACGATCCGGTGTGGGGCCGCTACGCCGTGAACGTTGCGACGATCAAACCGTCGACGAAAGATCCGGCGAAGACGCGGCTCTTCATCAACCTGCGGCGCATCCCGCCGCGCACCGCGGCGCAGGCGAAGGCGTATCTCGAAAAATTCGTGAGCGACTTCAACGCGCGCACCGGTGCATCGCTGACCGTTCTGGCCGGCGAGGGGTATTTCGAAGACGAGCCGCTGGTCTTCAAGGCCAACGCGAAGCTCGTTCGCAGATTGATGGACGACTACACGCGCGCGACCGGCAAGAAGGCGAAGCCGGGCGTGATCGGCGGCGGAACGTACGCGAAGCGACTCCCGAATTCGATCGCCTTCGGCATGTGGTTCCCCGGCAAGCCGTATCCCGGCCACGACCTCGACGAGAAAATTTCGATCGATGATTTGCAGCGCGGCGCGCGCGTGCTCATCTACGCGCTGACGGACATCGCGACGGGAAAGAAAATCGAAGAGCCGTTCAAGCCTTGACCAGCGCGCGACGTACGTTCGGCCCGATCCCGCCAACAGCGCTGGTCCTGCTCGGCATCGTCAGCGTTCAGGTGGGCTCGGCGTTGGCGAAGCAGCTGTTCAGCGCCGTGGGCAGCTTCGGGACCGTCGCGTTGCGACTGTTCTTCGCGGCGACGGTGCTGATGCTGTTGTGGCGGCCGTCTCTGCGCATCGATCGCCGCGCGTGGACCGTCGTGCTCAGCTACGGCGTGATTCTCGGCACGATGAATCTCTGCTTCTACCTCTCGCTGGCGCGGATCCCGTTGGGCATCGCCGTCACCATCGAGTTCCTCGGGCCGCTGGCGGTGGCGGTGGCCGGGTCGCGGCGATGGCTGGATGCATTCTGGGCACTGCTCGCGGCAGGCGGTGTCGTCCTGCTGATGGAAGGGCGCGGCGACGTCAACCTCGTCGGCTTTCTGTTCGCCCTCGCCGCAGGAACGTGTTGGGGTTTGTACATCCTGGTCGGCGCAGCGCTGGGACGCCACACCACGGAAGGCAATGGTCTGGCTCTCGGAATGGTCATCGCGGCGCTGGTCGCTGTGCCCTTCGGCGTGATCCACAGCGGAGCGGCGCTGATTCAGCCGCGCGTCCTGATTGCGGGATTCGGCGTAGCGCTGTTGTCGTCGGTGATCCCGTATTCGCTGGAGCTGGAAGCACTGCGCAAGATTCCGCCGCGCGTGTTCGGCATCCTGATGAGCCTCGAGCCGGCGATGGCGGCACTCATCGGCCTCCTCATCCTCCGGGAATCGCTGCACTGGACGCAGTGGATCGCGGTGCTGTGCGTGATGGCCGCATCGGCGGGCGCCACACGCGGCATTGCAACGGCAAAGAAAATCGACGATCTTTTCCAGCCTTGATGCTCTCCGACTTCCTCGCCTCGTCGCGACGCCTCGCCGTGCTCACCGGCGCGGGCTGCAGCACGCGTTCGGGCATTCCTGACTATCGAAGTCCCGGCGGCGCGTGGACGAAACACAAGCCGATTTACTACAGCGCGTTCGTGCGCAGCGCGGACGTGCGCCGGTTTTATTGGGCGCGCAGTTTTCGCGGGTGGCCGCGGTTCGATGCCGCGCGGCCGAACGCCGCGCATCGCGCGCTCGCAGAGCTCGAGTCGGACGGTCGCGTGCATCAGCTGATCACGCAGAACGTCGATGACCTGCATCAGGAGGCGGGAAGCCGCGCGGTCGTGCAGCTGCACGGACGCAACCGCGTGGTCGTCTGTCTCGATTGCCGCGCCGAGTCGCCGCGCGAAGAAATGCAATCGCGCCTTGGCGATCTGAACGCGGAGTGGCTCGCGCGTGCGCCATGGCACACGCTCGACGCGGATGAAGCGGACTTCGCACCCGACGGCGACGCGAACGTCGCGCAGGAAATCGTCGGCGCGTTCCGCGTTCCCGACTGTCGTCGATGCGGCGGCGTGCTGAAACCGGCGGTCGTCTTCTTCGGCGAGTCGGTGCCGCCGGAGAAAGTCGCGTACGCGATGCGCCGCGTCGACGAAGCGGACGCGCTGCTCGTCGTCGGATCATCGCTGACCGTCTGGTCGGGCTTCCGCTTCGTGAAACGCGCACACGAGCGCGGGCTGCCGATCGCGATCGTGAACATCGGCCCGACGCGCGGCGACGAGCTCGCGACGATCAAAGTCGAGCGCGAATGCGGCGATGCGCTCACTGAAGCAAGGCAGAAAGCAGAAAGCAGAGAGCAGAAAGAGGCGTCGCGAGTTCTGTAACTTTGCGGCTTCGACGACGGCCCCTCACCCGGCCTTCGGCCACCCTCTCCCCGCAAGCGGGGCGAGGGGCAACTTGGCACACGCCTCGTTTGTGGCACTTCTCCCTCCTTGCCGAGGAGAGCGGGCATCCGGCCCGCCTCCCGGGGGCGGGCGGGGACGCCCGCTCTCCTCGGCAAGGAGGGAGAAGGCCGGATGAGGCGTTGTCATTCGATCAGTGTCTGTGCATACCGCGAGGTCTCAGCCATTTCTGCTTTCTGCTTTTTGCTTTCTGCTTTCACACAGATCCGTCGAGTTGCAGTCGCAGCGTCTCCGGCCGGTTGACGTAGCCGATGTCGACCGACTCGACGCCGATGCCGCGGACGACGAACGTGTCGTCGATCGTGTCGCCGATCCGCGCGGTGATCACCTGACCGTTGCCGACGAATGCGACGATCGGATCGCGCACGAGTCCGAAGCGGCCGATCAGTTGATAGGGAAATTTCGGCGGCGCATCCTCGTGGAGCGGCGGGCTCTCAGCCCGCCGAGGCTCTTCGACCGGCGCCGGTGCTTTGGCCGGCGGGCTGAGAGCCCGCCGCTCCACTTTCACTTGCGGCTCGACGTACTGGAACGGATTGCGATGTGAAGCGGCGAGGAGCGTGAGCGCGATGAGGATGTTCACCTCATTGCGACGCGCGTGCGCGGCGAAAGATGCGTCCGCACGTCTCGATCTCGATGCATCCGCAGCGCAGCGCCGCGCGCAGGAGCTGCTTCATCGTCTCGATGCGTTGCGCCTGCGCGTCCAGCTCTGCGAGCTTCGACGTCGCGAGTTTCTTCCAGCGCTCCGCCGCCGTCGTGTTGGGCGCGAATTCCTTGAACAGCTGGCGGATCTCGCGCAGGGTGAAGCCCGCCATCTTCGCGACCTCGATCACCAGCAATCGGTCGAGCACTTCGTCGTCGAACACGCGACGCCCGCTCGTGCGCGCGGATCGCGGCAGCAATCCGATCTCTTCGTAGTACCGAATCGCCGAAGTCGCGATCCCGGCGCGGCTCGCCAGCTCACCGATGCTCATTTCCATCGCACACCTCTTGACTTCAAGCGTACTTGAAGTCCTACGTTGCATTCATGCGATTTTTCATGATTCTTCCGCTCCTCACTCTTCTCGCCGCCACGGACGTTCCGAAACCGGCACGCGTCCTCGCGTGCAACATGGGCGCGCTCACGTCCGATCAGCGCGCGCGTCATCTCGAAGTCGGCAAACGCATCCTCCAGCACGCGCAGCGCCGCGAGCTGCCGGACGGCTTCGCCTTCACCATCGATCGCGCGCACGTCTCCGTCGCCGAAGTCGCGGAGTGGGTGGCCGACGAGTCGCGCTGCTGCCCGGCCGTCGACTACGCCGTCGAGCTGCCGGCGTCCGGCCCGCTCACGCTGCGGCTGTACGGAGGCGCGGACGTGAAGGAGTTCATCGCTTCCGAGCTGTCAATTCGATGAGCGTGATCTCCGGCGTCATGCCGAGGCGAAACGGCAGCAGCCAGTAACCCGTGCCGGTGTTCACGTAGAGCTGCGTCGGTCCGACGCGATAGAGACCCATGTGATACGGCACGAACACACCCGCGAGCGACCAGCGCAGCGGACGGAATCCCATCTGCCCGCCGTGCGTGTGCGCGGCGAGCGCGATCGGGATGCGGCGCTCGGTCGCTTCGCGGATCACGCGTGGCTGGTGCGCGAGAGCAAGCGCGATTGATGACGATGGTTTGCCGGCCAGCGCTTTCGCGAAGTCCGGCTGCAGGCCGTCTCGGCCGGCGAAGTCGGAGATGCCCGCGATCCAGAGATCGCGGAACGCGTAGCCCTCGTTGACGAGGAGGCGGATGCGGCTGTCGCGCAGCTGAAAGATGACGCGCCGCGGATCGCCGTACATCTCGTGATTGCCGAGGACGGCGACGAGCGGCGTCGACGGCGTGAGCGCGCGCGTGCCGTCGAGCAGCTTCGGGACGAAGAACGGATCGTCGTCGATCAAGTCGCCGGCGAGGAGCACGAGATCGGGATGCAGCGCGCTGGTCGTCGCGAAAATTTTCTCGAGGCGCGACGGGCGCGTGAAGAGGCCGACGTGCAGGTCGCCGAGGAGCGCGATGCGCGTGCCTTCGAGCGACGGCGGAAGATGGTCGACGACGATCGGCACGCGCTCGATGCGCAGCGGCACGATCGCCTGATAGAAGCCGACGATGCATCCGACCAGGATCATCGACAGCACGACGCGCGAAGGCCAGCGCGCGAACTCCGCGAACGTGCGGCGCTTGCGGACCGGCAGCCACGCCAGGAGCAGCACGAACAGGAATCCGGCGTACGCGATCGCGAAGCACGTCCAGGCGAACCAGAACGCGCCGAGGGTCGCGCGCGTGAGGCGCATCGCCGGCGTGGAGACGCGCAGGAACGGCAGGAGCGGCCACATCAAGTTGCCGGCGATCGTCGCGGCGAGCGCCCATCGCGCCCGCCGCGGATGGATCCGCGCCAGCTGGCGGTACGTGAGCCAGCTGAAGGGGAGGAGGACTGCCAGGGCGATGATCAGGAAAATCACTTCCTGACCAACACGATCTCCCTTGTGTCGTACTCCTCGACCTGCGGCACTTCCCGGCGAAGCAGTTGCTGGTTCATGAACGTGTGGAGGACCGCCTTCGTACGAAGCTCGCGCAGTTGCGCGACGGTCGCGGGCGAATCGCTCTCGAACACCGAATGACGCCGGATGTCATTCTCGAGTCGCGCGACCTGGCGGCGAAGCCAATTCGTGTAACTCATCATGCGATTCATATTCGGTTCGGGAGGGGAAAGGTTGCGTGAGGCAGGTCACGCGTTGACGGAAATGTAATCGGTTTCAGCGCCGGCACGGCCGCGGCGCGATAATCTCCACGGCGACTGCGATGAAGTGGCGCGAGCTGCACGAAAAGTACGCAGGCCTGTTGTGGGCGCTGCATTCCGCGTGGGCGCTCATCAGCGGCATCGCCGTGCTCGTGCTCGCGCACAACCGCTACGGATTTCTGCGCTGGGCCGTCCTCTTCATCGCGCTGACGTGGGGCTCGACGCTGTTCCTCTCGCGCTTCGCTGCGAAGAGCGAGTCGCGGGTCTTCCAGTTCGCGCAGTCGTTCGTCTCCTACCTCACGCGCGTGATGTATCAGGAGACGCTGTTCTTCCTGATCCCGTTCTACTTCTACTCCGCGACCGTCCGCTCGTGGAACTTCCTCTATGTCATTGCGCTCGCCGCATTCGCCGTGCTTTCGTGCTTTGACCTGCTGTTCGACCGCTTGCTGCGCGAGCATCGCTGGTTCGCGGTCGGCTTCTTCGCGTTCGTCAGCTTCTCCGCGCTGCAGTTCTTCCTTCCGCTCCTCCTCCGCACGCACATCGAATACGGCGGCTACCTCGGCGCGGCGCTGTCGTTTCTCGCCGCGCTCGCCCTCGCGCCCAGCCGCGACTACCTGCGCGACCGCCGCCGCCTCGCGATCGTCATCGTCGTCTTCCTCGGCGTGCTGATCGGCGTTCGCCTTCTGCGCCCGCTCATCCCGCCCGTGCCGTTGCGTCTCACGCGCATCACGTTCGCCGGCGCAATCGATCACCGCACGCTCGCAATGCCGAACAGCTTCGACCGCGACATCCCTGCGTCCGAGCTGCGCCGCGGAAGGATCTATGCCGTCGCGACGATCTTCTCGCCCGAGCGCATCCCCGCCGAGATCCAAATCCGCTTCCTGCACGACGGCGAAGTGCTGCGCGCATCGCGCGTGGCCGGCTTCACCGCGCGGCCGGGCGGATTTCGCGTGTGGGACTCGGTGCGCGTGCCGGCGAACAGCGCGTCCGAATACCGGGTGGAGGTTTGGACGGCAGGGCAGTTGCTGGGGGAGAGGGTGGTGAGGGTGGTGCGGTGACGCGTAGAATATGCATATGAGCGCACGAGCGTTTGTTGACCCACATCTATTCACGGTGGCGGAGTACTACCGCATGGCTGATGCTGGCGTTTTCAAAGCAGACGATCGCGTCGAGCTGATCGAAGGAGAGATCGTCGAAATGAGTCCGACGGGATCGCGCCATGCGGGAGTTGTCGATCGGTTTGGCAACCTTCTTACTCGCACGTTGATGTCATCCCAGATTCGGGTGCAAAACCCCGTCCGGCTCAACGATCGCTCCGAGCCCCTCCCGGACGTCTCAGTTTTGCAGCCTCGCAAAGATTTCTACACGGAGTCACAGCCGACACCTGCTGAAGTCGTGTTCCTGGTAGAAGTGGCGGATTCGTCGCTCATGTACGACCGCCGCACCAAGATTCCTCTCTATCTCCGTTCCGGCATCGCAGAGGTATGGCTCGTCGATCTGGTGAATCACGCGATCGAAGTGCATACGCCGGCCGGCATGCAGCGCTTCCGCGCCGGAGAGACGGTCATATCGTCAGCTCTTCCCGAGTTGAAGATCGCCGTCGACGACCTGCCCATGTGATCACTCGTTCAGACGCTTCCGATTCATCGCTATCGCGCAGCGCCGGGTTCCTCATGCGCAATTCGTGCGCGTACAGAATTCACAGAGAGTTCATGGTCGTGACAAGCGCTTCGAGCAAGTCCGACCGTCTGATCTCGAGCACGGCTGCGACGCGATGGCGTCCCGCTTCAACGACGTAAATATCGCGAAAGCGGTCCACCTTGATCGGCTCGTTGCGGCTCCAAAACGCATCGATGGCGGCGCGATAGCGATCGTTCTGCTGCTTGAGCTCATCGAGATGATGGCCCTGTTGAACGAGGGGCGTGAGCTCCGCGAATGTCGACGCAAGCTCGATGTACGTCGCCTTGTCGTTGCCGTGATGTTCCCATTTGAAGTCGGAGGCGTTTTGCGGAGGGGAGATCGCCGCGACCTGAATGGGCCGCTTGACTAGGCGCTCACCGATGCGGAGGCGGCCGCTCTGGTACGCGCTCTCGTACTCTGCGCGCTGCAACTCGATCTCGCGCGGCGTCGGCTTGCGGGCGATGGGGATTGCAGCCGCGGATGGGCCGAAGATTGACGCGCTGCCTCGCGCGATCGATTCTTCGTGATAACGCAGCAGCCGCTCGCGCAGTATGTAAAGCCGGTGTTCGAGCTGCTCGAGATCGTCTTCATTTGCGTAGCGGATGACGTCCAGTTCGATCTCCAGCCTCGCGCGGAACTCTTTGTAGCGCGTGTCGGCCCACGACTCATTCAAATTGACGAGATGCGCATACAAGGCCGTCCGGCCGTCGCGGATCGCCGCGCGGCACGCTCTCAACGCGGCCGCCAGTTCCTCCATCGCTTGTGCGTCGTTACGTACCGGCGGCATCGGCAAACGTTTCGGTGTGCTGCCTCGGGGGAGAAGCGGGAGACGTGACCACGAGCGACGGCTTTCCTGCATCGAGGTCGTCGTTGAAGACCGGCGACCATTGCGCAATCGGGATCGTCTGCGCGATGGTGATCGGATCCATCTTGATATGATCGGCGAGCTTTTCGCGCAGCTCCTTATTTTCCGTGCTCGCCGCGTCGCGCTCGTCGCGCAACTCTCCCAGTCTCGCGCTCGCGCTCACCCGAGCATCCACGCTTTTTCCGTAGCCGTATTGATAGATCACATAGGCAATGATGCCGCCGAACACGAAGAACATCAGGAAGCCGACGCCGGCCGATTCGGCGGCAATGCCGAAGACGATCGCTAGGACGGCGGCACCGATGGCAGCCCCGCATCCACCGCCGTCTTTGAGACTCCTCCAACCTTGTTGCTTCGCCGTGTCCTCAAGGGAATTGATTTGTTTCTCCGCCTCCTCGATGTCGTTCGAGAGCTTCCCCAGCCGCCCGTTGTGTTCGGCGAGCTTTCCTTCCAACGCGCGTTGATCGGACAGATGGCGCGCGCAGACATCCCGATACGCTTTTTCTTTTTCGCGAAGTTGATCGAGCAGCGAGGAGAGCTTCGTCGATCGCGAGACCGCGGCCCCGTAAGCGTCGCGCAACGCGGCGTAGGTCTCCTTCTGCCACTCCATCGCGGGCGCGTAGCGCTGCGGCGCGCGCAGCAGCGGATGCAGCCGCACCGCCGTCTCGGTCACGCCGCGCACATGGTGCAGGTACGACGCCTCGGTGATCAGCGCGCCGTCGACCGTTCGCAAGTTCGGCTGCTGCGCCGCTTCGCGTACGTAGTGATCCGTCGGCGCCGGCGCGCGCACGGCAATCGCATCGAGCGCATCCGAGCCGCGCTTCTGCGCTTCGCGCAGCGCATTCGTGCGGTTGCCGACCTCGATGACCATTTCGAGGTATTGCTCGGCGCCCGCGTAGAAGTCGCTCAGCACCTGCACGTATTCGGCGGTCTCGCGCGCTCCTTCCAATTCGTTCTGTGAAGGAGTCGCGGGCAGCGGCTTGTAGGTCGCGCTCGCGACGCGAACGACCGGACCGCCGCCGGCGGACGCCTGCAGTTTGCGCCGGTCGACCGTCAGCATCGTGCCGCATGAGGGACATTTGAGAACGGTCGCATCGTGGCGCGACAGCGACGCCTGCTCGATCTCGAGCGTCGCTTTGCACGACGTGCATTCCGTCGCCACGACCAGCGATTTCTCCGCGACGGCGTCCTTCCCGTTGCCGGCTTTCGCTGTCGGTGTCGTTTCTTCGCGCCGTTCGGATCGGGGGGAGGTGCTGTGGCGCGGATCGGAATACGTGCGGCCGTCGACCATCAACATGTGCTTGCACGAGGGACAGGGGAACTGCACTTCGCGCGCGGGCAACTTGGTCTCATCGAGAGACAGCGGTTTTTTGCAGATGCTGCAAACAAGAAGGATCATGGTCTCGATCACCCTTCATGGTACGCGCGGAGCCGTTCGACCAGCGAGCGGAGATGGGGGACGTGCTCGGCCTCGATATGGCGGAGCGAGCTCTCGATCCGGCCGCTGACTTCTTCAAAGTCATTGCGGTAGGCGTGATAGCGCGAGTCCGCCCACGTCTGATTGCTCTCCATCTCCACGAGTCGGCCCTTGATCGTGAGCAGAGAATCGAGCGTGGAGCGGCAGTACTCGCTGAGATGATCCGAGAATCCCTGGATCTCATCGGGATCGCCGACGACTTCGTAGGACATTGCGTTCTCCTATTACGCGAAATGTTTTTTCAGCCAGTCGAGTTGGTCTAGACCGTAGGTGCGGAACTTCATGAGCAGGTCGGGCCGTTCGAGCTCGTACAGCACGCCGTAATGTTCGCGGACTTTGAACGACGACGCATGCTCGCCGAGGATCTTCCCCGAGTCGCTGCCGATGACCGCAACGCGCGCCCCGAATTCGTTGAGGTCCTTCGGCTCGAGAATGCGCATGGTGTTTCCGTGGGTGTCGCCTGCGAGGATCGTGGCGATTCCGTTTTCCGGTCCGTCGTGAAAGATGCGATTGAGTTGTTTTACGACAGGCTTCACCGCCATGCCGTCGCGCACCAAATCGCGTGCGCGCTGAAAGCCGTAAAACGCAAGGAGGATGTTGTCTTGCCGCGCTGACTCGGGCGCGTCCTCGTCCTGCTTTAATCGTTCTTCGAGCGTTTCCGCGATCTGCGCGATGGTCGCGATGACGTCGCGGTTTCGGATCACGCGCACTGATTGCGGCAGCGTGCGGAAGAAGTCGAACTGATCGAACAGCGGGTCGTCGATGTTGGCAAGATTGAAGACGAAGATCTGCGCACTCTGCGGAGACTGATGGACGGCCCAGCTGGTGACGGCGGTGGTGAAGATGGAGAACATCGTGTCGTCGTGTTGTCCGAGGAGCAGGAGATTGTCGCCGGACTGTCGGCGCATCTTCACGAACGTGTGGTCGTCGCTGATCTGCGCCGGTTCGCCGAGGTAAGCGGGGATGAAGCGCCGTCCAGACGGCGGGCCGTCGAGGATCGCGCTCACCAGCTTCGCGTTGTCGCGAATCGTCGCCGCGCGGTTTCCTTCGAAGACGCGCGGCTTGCGGCCTTTCTCCGCGCGATCGGATTGTTCGTTGACGCGGCGCAGCTGCTCGGTGACTTCCGCGTCATCGATGTGCGCGACTTGGAACTTGATGTTGCCTTCCACGAGGCCGTTCTTCGCGTTGAAGATCGCCTCGCCGGCGCGGCTCAGATATTTCGCGGCGTCGTTGTCTTTAGAGAGGATTCGCCGCGAGTCGCTCTCGTTCATTGTGAGCGCGATGCGCAATCCGAACTGGTTCAGCGTTCCGCTTTCGAGCTCGCCGCCGGCCGACGATGAGATTGACTGCGACGCAAGAATCACGTGAATGCCGAAGCTCCGGCCGACGCGCGCGAGGTCGTCGAGCGCTGCACGCGCACGGCTCGCGATGCGGTCAGTTGCTTCGAAAAACTTCTGGAATTCGTCGACGATGAGAAGGATGCGCGACATCGCGCCGCCCGATTTACGGTACGCTACGATGTCCTTAACTTCGGCTGCTTTGAATTTCGCTTCGCGCTCACTCTTTTCCTTCAGCAATCCATCGAGCACACTCAGGCCGAACTCGCGCTCGCTGTCGATGGCCACGACGCGCGCGTGGCGCAATTCGGAGAAGATCTGGAACTCGACGCCACCTTTGAAGTCGACGAGATACAGCTCCAGCTCGCTCGGCGAGTAGCGAGTGCAGAGACTCGTGATCAGCACCTTGAACAGCACGCTCTTGCCCGATCCGGTCTTGCCGCCGATCAGCGCATGATGGACAGCATCCGCGCCGCGGCTCAATTCGAATAGCTGATCTTCGCTGCCGCGCCGCCCGATCGGCACCGAGATGCCTTCGGCGGTCGTCGGCCGTTCCCCATCGGTCGCTGCTTTCCACCAGCTCTCGTGCGCCATCCGCTCGAACGGCACCTGCACCGATCGCTTGTCCGCCGCCAGCTTGTCGGTGCGGCCGGCGATTGCTTCGACGATCTCCGTCGGCGGCTTCTCATCCAGCACCACGCGCCCGCGTCCGAGGATGTCGGTGGCCCATCGCGCGGCGTTTTCCGAAAGTTCGTGCACGTTCGGACGCCAGACGAATCCGCTTGTGACCGTTCCTTCCAGCACGGTGCAGAAGCGGGTGAGATCGGCGAGGTTGAGCCCGTGCGGCATCGCCGCTTTGCGATCGACCGAAACAATTACGTACATCCCAGACCGCGGTCCGTTCTGCGCAATCGAGATCACTTGTTTCGCGGTATTGATGTCGAGGCCCGCGGGGAAGTTGGCGATCGCGAGCACGCGGTATGGCTCTTCAACCACGCCTTGCGCGGCGTTGTATGCCTCGATGTCGCGGTACTGCGTCTTCAGGTACTTCTGCGTCACCATCGCCATGTGCTCGATCAGCGCATCGAGCGCGCTCGCGATCTGACGCGGGTCGTGCCACATCATTGGTCCGCGAATGACCTCGTGAAACGGCGTCAGAAGCGCGAAGTTGTTGCCAACGCCGAGATGATCGACGAGCGTCAATCGCAGGAGGCCGGGCGGAAGGGCCGCGATCATGCGTACTGCGATCGCCTGCAGCACGTCGCGCGCGGCATCGAGCTGTTTTCCTTCCGCGAGCAGCACCAAGCCGCCCTTGCCAATGATCGGCACGAGTGCGGGAATCGTGACGGGTTGTGCATGTGGCGCTTCCGGCAACGTGACGTCGCGACTGATCTCCCCAACGCGCGTCAGGCGAGGAATGCCGATGCCTCCCGATGGAGGAGCGAAGCCTGACCACACGGTATCGCTCCAGGCTGCGGTGGATGCGTGCACAGGAGTGAAAACGCCGGAGCGGATCGACTCTTCGTCGAAGGAATGCGCTCGTCCCTGGAGCGACTGAAGCATGGCCGACCGCGCAGCAAAGTGCGCGTCCCGCACACGCTCGGCATTGTCGAGAAGCGTTTGCACGAGCGGATTGACGGCCGCTGCTGCGTTGGCAAACTCCTGGGACGAACGGCTAACACTCTGCAACAGACGATTCACAGACCCTCCTCAGACTCACTATAGGAGTGACCGCGCACAGCAATCCCCTACCCGGAAAAAAACAGGTTTGAGTCCGACCATCTCTTGACATGCTACAAACGTAGCACTATGTTATGTCCGTAGCACGAGCGGAGGACCCTGACCTATGCCCGCTGATCGCAAGCTCCCGCGCCGGGAGCGCGAAATCATGGATGTGCTGTTCGAGCTCGGCGCGGAGGCGTCGGCCGAGGAGATTCGGGAGCGGCTGACGGATCCGCCGAGCTCTTCGGCGGTTCGGGCGATGCTCGCGAAGCTGGAAGCGAAGGGTGCGGTGCGTCATCGCGAGAAGGGGCTTCGCTACGTGTACTCGCCGACGGTGGCGCGCACGGCCGCGCGGCGGTCGGCGCTGAAGCGGCTCGTGCAGGTTTTCTTCGAGGGCTCGGCGGGGCAGGCGATGACGGCGCTGCTCAACGAAGAGAAGTGGTCCGAGGAAGAGTTGGATCGGATGGCGGGTGAGATCGAGCGTGCGCGGAAAGAGAGGAAGCGGTCATGAACGAGATTCTGATGATTCTGCTGAAGACGACGATCGTGATCGTGCTGACGTTCGCGGCCGCGGCGGCGCTGCGCGTCCGCGCTTCGGTGAAGCACGTGTTGTTCAGCGCGTTGTTCGCGTTCCTCCTTCTCTTGCCGTTCGCTTCGCGATACATGCGCAACAGCGCGACGGATTTCAAAGTATCGACGAAGACCGTGGGGGCCGCTGCTGTCCTCAGCCCCACCGCGACCGCTGAGGCAGCGGTCGCCACAAAGGAGCACGTCGACTGGAAAGGCATCGCGTTGCGCGCGTACGTCACCGTCGCCGCGCTCCTCTTCGCTTCGCTCGTCCTCGGCATCGCGCGTCTTCGCCGCATGGCCGCGAACGGCTACGTCTGGCTCGAAGGCACCGCGCGCATGAACGAGCTCGCGCTTGCGAGCCGCATTCGCCGCTCGGCGCTGGTGATGCTCTCGCGCGACACCGCGGTGCCGCTGACGTTCGGCTTCCGTAGATCGACGATCCTTCTTCCCGAAAGCGCGCGTGCGTGGAGCGATGACGAGCTTCGCCGCGCGCTGCGCCACGAGCTCGAGCACGTGCGGCGCGAAGACTGGATCGCGCAACTGTTCGCGCGCGCGGTTTGCGCGCTGTACTGGGCACATCCGCTCGTGTGGGTCGCCTGGCGCCGCTTCTGTTTCGAAGCGGAGCGCGCGTGCGACGACGCGGTGGTCACGTCCTTCCCCGAAGTCGAAGACTACGCGGGCCAGCTCGTCACGCTCGCACGGCAGGTCCGTTTCTCCACCGTCCCCGCCCTCGGCATGGCCTCACGCAGTCGTCTCTCCGATCGCGTGCGCGCCCTTCTCGATCCGCGGCAACGCCGCGGACCTCTCGGCACGTTCGCGGCCGCGATCGTCATCGCCGTCACACTCCTGATGCTCGTCACCGTGGCGCCCGCGCGGCTGATCGCGGCGACGAACGACGGCGATGGCGATCGCCCGCATGCGCGGCGCTGGTCGCAGTTCGGCGAGCGGATGGCCGAAGCCGGCGAAGCGGGGAGGATGGACGTCATCAAGGAGATGCTCGACGCGGGCATCGACGTGAATACCGTCGCCGAAGGAGACGGCACCGCGCTCATCGGCGCGGCGAAGGGCGGGCATGAGGAGCTGGTGCGCTATCTCATCGATCGCGGCGCGGATGTGAACCTCGCGTCGCGCGGCGACGGCAATCCGCTCATCAACGCCGCGCGCGAAGGCCATCTCGAGATCGTGCGAATCCTGCTCGACGCCGGCGCGGATATCAATGAAGTCGTGCCGGGCGACGAGAACCCGATCATCCAGGCGGCCTGGCACGATCACCTGTATATCGTCGAGCTGCTCATCACGCGCGGCGCGGACGTGAACGTGCGTGCGTATGAAGGCCGCGAAGTGCGCACCGCGTTGATGATGGCGCGCCGCGGCGGATACAAGGAAATCATCCAGCGACTGATCGAAGCGGGCGCGCGAGACTAATGGAGCGGCGGCCGCCCTCGGTCGCCGAAACGACGCGCACCCGAGTGGATGTCGCGATGCTCCGGCGGCCGAGGGCGGCCGCCGCTCCACAGACCCGTCGACGACTAGGAGAGAAACATGATTGCAGTCTTGCTCGCCGCGGCGCTCAGCGTCGCGGCCCCGGTCGAAGTGCGGAAGGCCGCGTCGCCGATTCGCGTCGACGCGCAGCTCGACGAAGCGGCGTGGAGCGAAGCGACGCCGATCCCGATCGCGTGGGAGTGGGATCCCGCGGACAACGCGCCGGCGCCCGTCGAGACGACGGCGCTCATCACGTTCGACGAGAACAAACTGTATGCCGCGTTCCGCGCGCGCGATCCGCAGCCGAAAAAGATTCGCGCGCGCTATCAGGAGCGCGACAGCGGCGGCGGCGATGACATGGTCGGCCTCTACATCGATCCGTTCAACGACGATCGCCGCGCGTATCAGTTTCGCGTGAACCCCCTCGGCGTGCAGCTCGACGCGATCAACAGCGACGTCGAGAATTCGGAAGACTTTTCGTGGGACGCGATCTGGGAGTCGGCGGCGCGACTGACGGACGACGGCTACATTGTCGAGCTCGCGATTCCGCTGCAGCAGCTGCGCATCCCCGCGACCGGCGGGCCGCAGACGTGGGGACTGCTCGCCGTTCGCGAATGGCCGCGCGACGTTACGCATCGACTGCGCTCGACGATGACGGACACACATCGCAGCTGCTTCATCTGCCAGTTTCCCGACGTCACCGGATTCGCCGTCGCGTCGCGCGGAAAAAACATCGAAGTCGCGCCGACGCTCACCGGCGTGTCCGGAGATCCCGGTGACAGCAAGCTCGATCCCGGCGCGTCGGCGCGATGGGCGATCACGCCCGGCACGTCGCTGCAGGCGACGATCAATCCCGATTTCTCGCAGGTCGAAGCCGACGCCGCGCAGCTCGACGTCAACACGCGCTTCGCATTGTTCTACCCGGAGAAGCGCCCGTTCTTCTCCGAAGGCGCGGACTTTTTCGAGACGCGACTGCCGCTCGTCTTCACGCGCACGATCGCCGATCCCGCGGGCGGGTTGAAGCTGACGGGCAAGAGCGGGCCGCATTCGTACGGCCTGCTCTTCGCGCGCGATGCGATCACGAACCTCATCATTCCCGGCGATCAGTCGTCGTCGCTCGCGTCGATCGCCGGCGGATCGACGACCGCCATCGGACGCTATCGACACGAATTCGGCAAGAACACGACGTTAGGCGGACTCGTGACCTCGCGCAGCGGCGACGACTACGACAATCTCGTCGTCGCCGGCGACGGATATCAGCGACTGAACGAGAAGGATGCGCTGCGATTTCAGATCGTCGGATCGCGCACGAGGTATCCCGGCGCGCTGGCGACCGAATTCGCGCAGCCGCACGGATCGTTCGACGGCTACGGACTCAGCGCGCGCTATTCACACAACGATCGCGACTGGACGTGGATCGCGCGCTACAACGAGTTCTCGCCGGAGCTGCGCGCGGACAGCGGATTCACGACGCAGGTCGGTTATCGCTTTGCCGCGGCGCAGGCGGAGCGGCGCATTCGCGGCGGTCCGACGAAGTGGTTTCGCGATCTTTATCTTTCCGCCGGCGTCGACGGCACGCGCCAATACGACGGCGCGTGGAACGAATGGGGCGCCGACCTCGGCATGACGTATCGCGGCCCGAAGCAGAGCGAGGTCGAATTTGGTCTCGCGCCGAATCAGGAGTTTTTCGACGGCACGACCTATCATGACTTCCGCTACAGCTTTTTCGCCGCGTTCCAGGCCACGCCCGACGTCCGCCTCGGCACATCCGCGCGCTGGGGTGAGGTGATCGATTTCACGAATAGCCAGCAGGCGGACTACGTCACGCTCTCGCCATACGCGCTGTTCAACGTCGGCCGCCACGTCTACGGCGAGATTTCGTACGACTACCAGGTACTCGACACGAAGCAGGGACAGCGCATCTACGCCGTGCATCTGCCGCAGGCGCGGCTGCTGTATCACTTCAACGGACGCACGTTCGTGCGCGCGATTCTGCAGTATCAATTCCTCGAGCGCGAGATCCCCGAGGCCCTCGAGTCGCGCGAGCTGCTCACGCAATTTCTCTTCTCGTATCGCGTCAACGCGCAGACGGTGTTTCTCGCCGGCTATTCCGACAACTATGAAGGCGCGACGAATCTCGATCGGACGAATCGCGCCATCTTCGCGAAGGTCAGCTACGCATTTCTGTTCTGAGCGCGTCGAACTGCTGCAGCGTCAGCGTCTCCGCGCGCGCCTCGGCGTCGATGTTTGCGCGCTGCATCGCGGCGAGGATTTGTTCGCGGTCCAGTGGAGCGGCGCCCGCTTCGGGCGCCGGACTCTTGCGATTCGGCGGCCGAGAGCGGCCGCCGCTCCACTCGAGCAGATTGTTGACCAGTTTCTTTCTCCGCATCCGGAACGACGCGCTGACGAGGTCGAGCACTTCGTCGCGCGGCGAGGCCAGGCCGGGGTCGCGCGGATCGAGCATCACCACCGCGCTGCGCACTTTCGGCGGCGGATAGAACGAGCGCGGCTCCAGCGTCATGACGATCTTCGCCGTCGCGAACGCCTGCACGTACAGCGTGAGGAATCCGTACGACTCCGTTCCCGGCTTCGCGACGACGCGGTCCGCGACTTCTTTCTGCAACATGAACACGGCGCGGCGGCAGTGCGGATCGGCGATCACGCGGCGCAGGATCGGCGTGCCGACGTTGTACGGCAGATTGCCGACCGCGCGGAACGTCGACGACGGCAGCTCCGCATCGACCGCGTCTTCGTTGCGCAATTCGATGCGGTCGCCGAAGCGCGACTGCAATCGCGCGAACAAATCGGGATCGATCTCGATCGCGATCAAACGATTCGGCAGCTCGATCAGCTTCTCCGTCAGCACGCCCTCGCCGGGACCGATCTCGAGCACCACTTCGTCCGGCTGCGCATCGATCGTCGTGACGATCTTGTCAACAGCGCCGCGGTTGCGGAGGAAGTTCTGGCCCCATTTTTTCTTAGGTTTCATACGATTCGTCATCCTGAGACGCGAAGACGGCTCAGAGGCTGTGAAAAATCTCCGTCATCCTGAGTCGGCGAAGCGCGACGAAGGATCTCAAAATACGAAGATCCTGCAATTTAGAGATCCTTCGCCGTCTGCGCGGCTCAGGATGACGGGATTTTTCACAGCGGCTCAGGATGACGGTCTGAGGATAGACTCATCTCAATGACCACGATCGAACAATCACACGACACGATCGCGAGGCTCCGCGCGGAAGTCGCGAAGGTCGTCATCGGGCAGGACGCGATCGTCAATCGGCTCGTGATCGCGCTGCTCATCCGCGGGCACGTGCTCGTCGAAGGATTGCCCGGACTCGCGAAGACGCTGCTCGTGAAGACGCTCGCGTCGGCCATCGAGGCGTCGTTCAAGCGCATCCAGTTCACGCCCGATCTGCTTCCTGCCGACATCACCGGCACGCAGGTCTTCGATCCGGCCGGCCGCACCTTCAACCCGCGCCTCGGACCGATCTTCGCGAACTTCGTCCTCGCCGACGAGATCAACCGCGCTCCGGCGAAAGTGCAAAGCGCGCTGCTCGAGGCGATGCAGGAGCGGCAGGTGACGATCGGCGACACGTCGTACCCGCTGCCCGATCCTTTCGTCGTCATCGCGACACAGAATCCGATCGAACACGAGGGGACGTATTCGCTGCCCGAGGCGCAGGTCGATCGGTTCGTGATGAAACTGAAGGTGGAGTATCCGCTGGCGGACGAAGAGCTGCGGATGCTGGCGATGTATCTCGATCCGACGGCGCAGCCGCGGCAAGCCGCGCGCGTGCTCACGCTCGGCGAGATGCGCGCCGTCGCGCAGCAGGCCGCGCGCCTGCACATGGACGAGCGCATCGGCCGCTACATCGTGAGCATCGTGACGGCGACGCGCAAACCGTCGCCGTACGTTTCGTTCGGAGGATCGCCGCGCGCGACACTCGCGCTCGCGCACGTCGCGAAGGCGCACGCGTTCATCGACGGTCGCACGTACGTGGTCCCCGAGGACGTGAAGGGGATTGCGCATGACGTGTTGCGGCACCGACTCGTGCTCAGCTACGAAGCCGCGGCGGAAAACGTGAGCGCGGACGCGATCGTCGATCGCGTGCTGGCGGAGGTGGCCGTGCCGTGACGAGGCTCAGAGGCGCACAGGCACATTGGCTCATAGGAGCACGTGCCACAGGCGTCTATGAGCCTGTGAGGCGATGAGCCTATGAGCCTGTTCAAGCGGCGCGCGCCTGATTTTCGAACGCCAATCGTTCGCCGCGTACGCGAGCTCGAGCTCGTCTCCGCGCGTTTGATTCGCGCGGGATTCGCCGGCGACTATCACTCCGCGTTTCACGGCCGCGGGATCGAGTTCTCGCAGGTGCGCGAGTACATCGCCGGCGACGACATCCGCGCGATCGACTGGAACGTGACGGCGCGGACCGGCGTGCCGCACGTGAAGGAGTTCATCGAAGAGCGCGATCTCACGGTGTTGATCGCGATCGACGTGTCGGCGTCGATGGGCTTCGGCTCGGTCGACTGGCGGAAGTGCGACATCGCCGCGGAGCTGGCGTCGGTGTTCGCGTTCTCAGCGGTCGAGAATTCCGATCGCGCGGGATTGCTGTTGTTCTCGAATGGCGTGAGCGCGTTCATTCCGCCGCGCCGCGGACGCGCGCACGCGCAGGTGATCGTGCGCGCGGCGGTTGACGCCGCGCTGCGCGGACCGCGCGGGCAGGCCGATCTCGAATACGCCGCGCGCTATCTCGAGCGCGTCGCGGTGAAGCGTGCGGTCGTGCTCGTGCTGTCCGATTTTCTCGATCTGCCGTTCGAGAAGCCGCTCGCGCGGCTGAATCGCAAACATGACGTCATCGGCATCGCGATCGGCGATCCGCGCGAAGAGCGTTTTCCCGATCGCGGACTGGCGCGGCTCGTCGATCTCGAGTCGGGCGAAGCGCGCTGGACGGACCTGCGCCGCGCGGACGTCGGACGACGCTCGGCGCAGCGACATCAGACGCTCACTCGGCGCTTCCGCACGTCCGGCATCGACCATCTCGCCATTTCCACCGCCGTTCCGTACGATCGCGATCTGCTGCGTTTCTTCCGCGAGCGTGCGGCGCGGCACCGGCGCCCCGTATGATTCTGGTTCTCGCTCTCGTCACGGCAACGTTCTCTCCGCCCGCGCCGACGGTCGGCGATCCGATCACGATCACGTTCAGCGAGCCGGTACGGCTCGATCCGTCGCCGTCGTACGAGGTCATCAGTGGAGCGGCGCCCGCTTCGGGCGCCGGATTCTCGCGATTCGGCGGCCGAGAGCGGCCGCCGCTCCACTACGTCATCGTCATTCGTACGTTCACTCCTAGGCCGATCGTGTTGAGCGGCGTCACCGGAAACGTTCGTTTTCAAAATCTCAAAATCCCCGTCCGCTCGGTGTTGAAGCAGGGCGACGACATGAAACCGGCGCCGCTCACGCCGCCGCGCGCGTCGCCGTATCCGCGCGCGCCGTTCATCGCGATTGTGATCGCTGCGCTTCTCGCAATCGCGGCATGGCTCGCGGCGTGGTTGCTGTCGCGCCGCGCGGTGCGCGTCGTCGAGCCGCCGATCCCCGCGAGCGAGCGCTATCGCCGCGCCGTGCTCGCGCTGCGCGAGGATCCGTCGCGCGCGCATCGCTGGGCCGCGCTCGCCGACGCCACGCGCGCGTACCTCGCGGAGTCGCGCGCGGGACTCAGCAGCGATCTCACCACCACCGAGCTCGTGCCGCGCTTGCCCGAGCACGAGCGCGTCGTCGCCGAAATTCTGCGACAGGGCGACATGGAAAAATTTTCGAGCGAAGGAGCGCCGTCGCGCGACTTCGATGAGGTTGCGGACCGCGCGCTGGAGCTTGCGTCATGACGGGCTTCGCGAATCCGCTCTGGCTGCTGCTCGTGTTCGTCGTCCTCGCGCGCATCCTCCTTTTAGCGCTCGATCGCCGCGCGCGCGTCGGCGCCTTCGGCTTCTCGTCGTTCTCGCTCGTCGCGCCGTCGCGCGGCGTTCGCGCGATGACGTCGGCGATTCCGTTCTTTCTCGAGTCGCTCGCGCTGCTGCTGCTCATCGTCGCGCTCGCGCGTCCGCAACGCATCACGCGGCTCGCGGCCGGCGATCGCTACGGCATCGACATCGTCGTCGCGCTCGATGCCTCGGGCAGCATGGCCGCGGAGGATTTTCGTCCGCGCAACCGCTTTGCCGTCGCGAAAGATCTCATCGCCGAGTTCATTCGACGGCGGCAGGACGACCGCATCGGCATCGTCACGTTCGGCAGCCGCGCCGCGACGCGCGTGCCGATCACGTACGACCGCCGCATCGCGGAGATGATTCTCGATCAGGCCGAGATCGGCGATCACGGAAACGGGACCGCGATCGGACACGCGCTCGCGACGTCGGTCAATCGACTGCGCACGTCGAAGACGCGCAGCCGCGTGGTCATTCTCGTCACAGACGGCGTCAACAACTCCGGATCCATCGATCCGATTGTTGCTGCGCAACTCGCCGCGCGCAGCGGCATCAAGGTCTACACGATCGGCGTCGGCAGCGAAGGCCCGGTGCCGCTTCCGGTGAAGCGGCAGAATCCGTTCACCGGACAGATCGAGACGATCTACACGCACATTCGCGGCGAGCTCGATGAGAAATCGTTGTCGTCGATCGCGTCGATGACCGGCGGCGAGTTCTATCGCGCGACGGATGCGCGCGCGTTGTCGAACGTGCTGCAGCGCATCGATCAACTCGAAAAGACGCGTCTCTCCCCGCCGAAGCAGCAGAACATCGACGAGCTGTACGCGTATCCGCTCGCGGCGGGATTGGTCCTCTTCGCGCTGGCTTTGTTGTGCGGAGAAACACTGTGGCTGAAGGTGCCGGCGTGAGAGGGGCAACCATGAGTGCACTCCCGAGCCCGCGCCCGCGCCCGCTTCCGCGCCCGGGGCGGGCGAGCGAAGCGACTGCGTTCCCCCACCCCGGGCGCGGAAGCGGGCGCGGGCACGGGCACGGGACAGAGAGTGCGTGTGGGAGCACGCAATGAGCTTCCGTACCGCGAACCTGCTCTGGCTGCTCGCGCTCGTTCCGTTCGCGTTCCTCCTTCTCTTCACGCGCGAGCGCCTGCGCAAACGCATTGCGCGCCGCTTCGCGTCCGAACATTTGCGCGGCGTCGCGAATCCCGCGCGCGTTCTTCGGCCGTGGCTCCTCACGCTCGCGCTCCTCGGCGCGATCCTCGCGCTGGCCGGTCCGTATCGCGGCTTCGTCGACGTGCCGCTGCTCGCCCGCGAGGCGAATCGTGTGCTGATCATCGACGTCTCGAACAGCATGGCCGCGACCGACGTCGGCACGTCGCGACTATCCGCGGCAAAGGCGATCGCGAAGCGGCTTGCAGAAGCGCAGCAGGGACGCGTCGCGCTGATCGTGTTCGAAGCATCGGCGGACGTCGTCTCGCCGCTGACGAGCGACAGCGAGGCGGTGATCGCGCTCCTCGACACATTGCAGCCCGGCGAAGTCGGCATGCCCGGCTCCGACGTCGGCAGCGCGATCACGGCCGGCATGCGCCTGATCGAAGCCGATCCGCTGCGCAACGCCGACATCGTGCTGATCAGCGACGGCGAGGATCAGGGCGCGCACGCCGACGAGGCGATCTCGCGCGCGAAGTCGCGCGGCATCATCGTCTCGACGATTCTCATCGGCAGCGCGGCCGGCGCGTCGATCCCGACGTCGAACGGTCCCTTACGCGACTCGCGCGGCGAAGTCGTGACGACGTACGCGCGCGACGAAACGCTGCGCGAGATCGCGACGGCGACGAACGGCCGCATGCTCACGAATCCGTTCGCCGAGCACGCTCTCGATCCGCTGCTCGCGAACGCGCGTCCGCGCGGCATCAACATCACGCACGCGCGCATCCCGATCGATCGCTATCAATGGCCGCTCGCGCTCGCGTTCTTCCTCCTCCTCGGCGGCTCGCTCGCCAATCGAGGTGCCGAATGATCGCGCTGCTCCTCGCCATCGCCGTCAAGTGGTTCACCGAGACGAACTCGCACGCTGCATCGGCGCGCGGCGCGCGTGCATACGACAAGCAGCAGTACGGCGACGCCGTGAAGTCGTTTCAGCGCGCGAACGAGCTCGCGCCGACTCCGCGCAACGCCTTCAACCTCGGCACGTCGCAAATCGCCGCCGGCCAGCGCGAGCAGGGGAGTGCGACGCTGAGCGCGGCGATGAAAGATCCGTCGCTGCGCTCCGACGCGCTCTTCAATCGCGGCAACAGCGCGCTCGCCTCGAAGGCGTTCGATCAGGCGATCGCCGACTACATCGAGACGCTCAAGCTCCGCCCCAACCACGCCGCCGCCAAACGCAATCTCGAGATCGCCCTCGCGCGCAAATCGGCATCGCAAACGTCGACTACCGGCAACCAGCAAAACAAAGCCGGCAAAAACCAGCAACAACAAAAACCGACACCGAGCGCAAACGGACAAAAGCCGCAGGGACAGCTCGATCTCGAGGCGCTGCTGCGCAGCGTGCAACAGCAGGAGCAGGAAGAGTTGCGGCGGATGAAAGCGAAGGCGAACGCGGAGGGGCGGGTGGGGTGGTAGTCAGATGAAGGCAGAAGGCAGAAGGCAGAAGGCAGAAGGCAGAAGTGGCGAACCTCGAAACTGGAACCTCATCTTCTTCCTTCTGCTTTCTGCCTTCTGCCTTCTGCCTTCATCTGTACTTGCGAACGACCTCCTCGTCGACCCCAAAACCCTCCAACTCAACGATCTCACCACCATCACCGTTTCGCTCGAAGGCAACTTCGCCTCCGTGGACTCGGTCAACATTCCGCTCGACAATCTCGCGCTGGTCGGCGAGCCGTGGGTGTCGTCGGAGTTCGCTTGGATCAACGGTGAGGTCGTGCGGCGAAAAGTGTTTCGTTATCGCGCGCGGCCGTTGTTGGCGGGTGCTGCGCACGTGGGGCCGATCGTGCTGACGTCGAGCGACGGGAAGCGCGACACGTTGCCGCTCGTGAATCTGCAGGTCGAGCCGGACCGGATTGCGGCGTCGAATGACCCCGAGGCGGTGCTGCGGGAGTTGATGGCGACGGGGAGGCCGCCGCTGTTCATGGTGGCCGAGGCGGACAAGCGCGACGCGTGGATGGGCGAGCAGGTGATCGTCACGTGGTACCTCTACAACGCGGCGACGGTCGAGAACTGGCAGATCGTGAGCGTACCGAAGCTCGCCGAGTTTTGGAGCGAAGAGCTGGAGTCGCGCTCGTCGGAAGCGGAGCGCGTGTATGTCGGCAATCAGCTGATGCAGCGCGTGCGCATGCGGCGTGTCGCGCTCTATCCGCTGCGCGGAGGCGCGCTGGAGATCGGGAGCATGTCGGTGGAAGCGGCGGTGATGGAGCGGCTGCGCGGACCGTTCTCGATCTTCGAAGGCAATCTCGTCGAGACGACGTTCAGCTCCGCGCCGATCTCGATCAACGTCAAACCACTGCCGCCGGGACCGCCCGTCGATGCCGTTGGCGAGCTCCTGCTGAGTTGCGCGCCGGTGACGCAGCGCAACGGCGGACCGGTCGTCGTCGAGGCGACAGTCACGGGCAGCGGCAATCTGCGCGGCGCATCGCCGCCGCGCTTCGCGCGCGCGGTCGCGGGAAACGTGCAGGTCGAAAACGGCGAGACCGGCGTCGTGCACGAAGAAGGCAACGTCACGATGACGCGCAAGTGGCGCTTCCTGATTTTTCCGTCGCAATCGGGGACGCTGACGATTCCTGCGATGACAATGAACGTGTTCACGCCTTCGGCTGCGACGCGCAACACGCTGCGTTGCGAGGAGCAGACTTTGTTCAACGCCGCCGCAGCACCCGACGGTGGCGGGGGAGTGGTGCGCGCCTCCGGCGCGCCTTCGGAAGCGCGCCGGAGGCGCGCACCACTCGTTGCGTTCCTGGCGTTGATCGCAGTCGCAGCAATCGCGATTGTTGTGTTTCCCCGCGCGAAGAAAGAGCTCGCACTTCGTCGCGAAGTGCGCGAGATCATGCGTTCCGGCGATGTCCGTACGCGGATTGATGCGCGGCTCGGCGAAGAGCCGAGCGCGCTTCTAACGGCTCAAACCGATCGCGGCGACGCCTATCGCTCGCTCCGCTCGCTGCTCGACGCCATGGACCGCGACCGCGACCTCGGCATCGACGCAAACAAAGAGCTCGTCCGTCGTGTTAGAGAATTACTTCGATGAAGCGCCCGACTCTCCGCACGCAACGTCTCACGCTCCGCCCGCACGCGCTCGAAGACGCGCCGGCGATCCAACGACTTTGCGGCGCGTATGAAGTCGCGCTCAACACGCTGATGATTCCGCATCCGTATCCCGATGGCGCGGCGGAGCAGTGGATCGCGAAGCAGCAGGAAGACTTCGATGCCGATCGCACCGTCAACTTCGCCATCGACGACGGCGAGGTCGCGGGCGGCATCGGCCTCGTGATGAAAGGCGACGGCATCGCCGAGATCGGCTACTGGATCGCCGTCCCGTTCTGGAATCGCGGCTACGCGTCGGAAGCGGCGATCGAAGTCGTGCGCTACGGATTCGAAGAGCGCAACCTCGTGCGCATCTTCGCGCAGCACTTCGGACGGAATGCTGCGTCAGGACGCGTGCTGCAGAAGGCGGGGATGCAGTACGAAGGAACGCTGCGGAGGCACCTGAAGAAGTGGGATGAGTACGTCGACCTGGTCTGCTACGGCGTGTTGCGCGAGGAATGGCTTAATGCGGCAGGACGAACGGGACGATGAACAGCAACCCGAGGATTGCCGCGATCCAGCGTTCGAGCGTGTACGTGACTTTCGTTTCCATCATGAGTCAGTAGACGCGGCGAATGTGGCGAAAGTGAGGCCGAGAGCCGTCATTTTGGACTGCGGTGGCTGCGCCACCGCTTTTTTCTACGGTGTGCAAAAGCGGCAGCGTAGCTGCCGCAGTCCAAAGTCACTTCCTCGCGCGAAGGCCGTCGGCCGTCTCCTGGATCCGCTGAAATCCCTCTTTCGCGAGAGCCGCGCGCATTTCATCGTCGGCAGGCGCGCCGATGATCTCGAGTGAGTCGACGGTTTCGTGGTGGAGGACGATCATCGCGAAGAGCGTGCGCCAGTCGTGGGCGTATTGAAACAGCGTCACATCGATGTGCGGCCACTCCTGCCGGCGCAGCCACGCTTCTTCCGCGGCGGCGCGGTTGGCCGCCGTCTCCATGATCCACACCGGCGTGTGAAACGCGAGCTGGTGGAGACGCGCGGAGAAATCGGGAGCGAAGACGATGGCGACGTTCACGGCCATGGTTGCGCGGTTACTCGGTTACGCCGTTTCGCGGTGAGGACAGTTGCGATTGATGCCGCGCAACTGCGTGACCGCGTAACCGCGCAACCGAGGTCACCAGCCGCAGGTCTTCCCCTGGTTCTGCTGATCGAGCCAGTCGAGCAGCGGCCGGAAGTAATCGACGATCGCCGTGGCGTCCATCTGCTTCTGTCCCGTCAGCGCCTCCAGCGCCTCCGGCCACGGACGGCTCTTCCCCATCGCCAGCATCTTCTCCAGGCGCGCACCTGCTTCCTTGTTGCCGTAAATCGAGCAACGGTTCAGCGGCCCCTGGTACCCGGCGATCTGGCAGAGAGCGCGGTGGAACTGGAACTGGAGAATGCGCGCGAGGAAGTAGCGCGCGTACGGCACGTTCGCCGCGATGTGATACTTCGCGCCCGGATCGAAGAGCTCCTCGCCGCGCGCGCCGGCCGGCGCGATGCCCTGATATTGCTTGCGCAGCTCCCACCACGCCGCGTTGTAGTTCGCCGGCGTCACCTCGCCGCTGAAGACTTTCCAGCGCCACTTGTCCATCAGCACGCCGAACGGCAGGAACGCGATCTTGTCGAGCGCGTCGCGCAGCAGCAGCGGAATGTCCGCCGACGCCGGCGGCTCGGTGTCGATCAGTTTCACGGTCTTGAGATACGCGGGTGTGACGGAGAGCGCGATCGTGTCGCCGACGGCCTCGTGGAATCCGTCGTTCGCACTGTCTTTGTAGAGGAACGGCTGCGTGTTGTACGCGCGCTGATAGAAGTTGTGTCCGAGCTCGTGATGGACGGTCGTGAAGTCGTCGGCGTTCTTCTCGATGCACATCTTGAGGCGCAGGTCCTCGACGTCATCGACGTCCCACGCGCTGGCGTGGCAGACGACGTCGCGGTCGCGCGGCTTGACGAAGAGTGAGCGGGACCAGAACGTCTTCGGCAGCGGCGCGAAGCCAAGCGACATGAAGAAGCGCTCGCCGAAGCGGACCATCTCCAACTCGTCGATGTCTTTGCGCTTCTGCAGAATCTGCGTCAGGTCATAGCCGCGATTCGCCTTCGGCGGCGCGACGACGTCGTAGATGTTGCCCCACTCCTGCGCCCAGATGTTGCCGAGGAGATGCGCGGGGATCGGCTGTCCGGGAGGGACGACGCTCTCGCCGTATTTTTTGGTGAGGTTCCAGCGCACGTAGCAATGCAGCGAGTCGTACAGCGGCTTGACCTGATTCCAGAGCCGATCGATTTCCGCCGCGAATGCCTCCGGCTTCATGTCATATTTCGAGCGCCACATCACGCCGACGTCGGCGTATCCGAGCTCGCGCGCGCCCTGATTCATCAGCTGCACGAAGCGCGTGTACTTGTCGCGCATCGGCGGCGAGACGGTGTGCCATCCGCGCCAGGCCTCGAGCAGCTTCTGCGGATCGTGGCTCGAGCGCATGAGGTTCTCGATCTCGCCGATGTCCCAGCAGTCGTCGCCCGTTTTTCCGGGCGGGCAATACTTGCCGGCGCCGTACGTCGCCTCGAGCTCCGACCCGATGCGCGCCATTTCCGCGGTCAGCGCGGGATCGGACGGGCCGGGGGAGGTGAGGGCGAGCTTGATGAGATCGAGCTTGCGGCGCATGTCGTACGGCAGCTGCAGGTGGTCGAACTTCGCGGCCTCCTTCGCCATCTCCACGCCGGCGTTGATCAGCTTCTCGTTTTCCTTCGCGGCGATGACCTGCGTGTCGTCGGTGATGTATGTCGATTGCACCCACGAGGCGCGTTGTGCGTCGACGTTCATCGCGGCGAGGCGCGCTTCCGAATCGGCGACGAACTTCGCGGCCTCTTCCGCTGTCGGGCCCGGCGGAGGCAGCGGCATCGGCGCCGGTGCCGGCTCCGTCGCTGCGGCGGCGGACGCGGCAGCGGCGGCGGGCTCGGGTGTGGGATTCATGACGGGCCTCGTCGTGGTTGTGCAGGCGGCGCAAATGAAGACGAGGATCGCAAGAAGTCGGCGCATCGAATCCCCCTGATGGTGTGAATGGATGGCAGATGATGGATGGCAGATGACAGATGGCAGATGGCGGTCTCGAATCGCCATCTGCCATCCGCCATCCGCCATCCGTTCACGCCATCTCGTGTTTACAAGCGGGCTGCGCAGATTGCGCGGCCCGCGAGTATAGCCAAAACGTTGCCACTCGCTCGCCCGTATCAGTTTCGGCGGATGCTACTATCCCGCCCGAAATTTTCTCATCGAAGGAGACCCATGACACACGCCAAAACGAAGTGGAGACTCGCGGCCATCCTGATGTTCGTCGCCGCGCTTCCGGTAGTTGCCGCGCCGAAGCGCCGGTCGGTGAGCAAACCGATCACTGCCCCGTTCACCGCCACCGTCAAGGGCAGCGTCGTCGACTCGACCACCGGGCTGCCCGTCGCCTTCGCGACGATTGCGATCTCCAATCTGAAAGTGACGACCACGAAGGAAGGGACGTTCGAGCTCAACAACGTCAACGGCATCGGAGTCAACGTTCCGGTGGTCGCCAGCCGCACCGGCTACAACAGCGACACGCAGACGATCGCCGGCAACGGCACGTTCACGCTCACCTTCCACCTGCGGTCGCGGCCGACGATCGCCGTGCGCCTCACCAACGGCACCACCGTGCAGCTCGACGACGACAGCGTGAAGTTCGGCTATCTCATTCTCTTCAGCGGATACATCACGACGACGAGTCAGCAGTTCTGCAAGGGCGACGGCACGCGCGTGACGGTTCCGATCACCGACATCAAGAAGATCACCGGCCCGTCGCAGATCGTCACGAACTCCAGCTGCTGCACGCGTCTCAACGCCGAGCTGCAGCGCGTGCGCGTCGAGCAGAAGAGCGGCCAGGCCGACGACATGACGTTCAAGGAGTCGTGCGACGGCTACACCGTCGACTTTCTCGGGCACGATCACACGACCGGCGACAACGTGTTCTACAAGTTTTCCGATATCGCGGAGATTACGTTCCCGTAGAGGCGGAGCCCGAGCCCGGGCGCGGGCTCGGGATAGTCAAGCGCGATAGAATCGCGCTCTCCTATGACCGCAGCGGCCGAAGTCGTTCGCATTTCCTCGTTCGAGCACATCGACCGCATCTACGAAGCACAGCGACAGAATCGCGCCGCCGTCAACGCCACGACGGCGGCGCAGCGCGTCGCCAGGCTGAAAAAATTCGAGCGCGCGATGTTCGCGCATCGCGACGACATCCGCGCCGCGATGTGGGACGACTATCGCAAGCCCGCCGCGGAAGTCGATCTCTCCGAGATCTATCCGGCCGTCAGCGAAGCGAAGCACGCCATCCGCCACCTTCGCTCGTGGATGCGGCCGAAGCGCGCGCGCATGCGCATGTCGCTCATCGGCTCGCGCTCGTCGATCGTGCACGAGCCGAAAGGCGTCGTGCTGATCATCTCCCCCTGGAACTTTCCCTTCAATCTCACTCTTGGCCCGCTCGTCTCGGCAGTCGCGGCGGGAAATTGCGTGATGGTGAAGCCGTCCGAGCTCACGCCCGCGTCGAGCGCATGCATGAAGCGCATCGTCGCGGAAGTGTTCGACGAGAACGAAGTCGCGATCATCGAAGGCGACGCGCCGGTCGCGGAAGCGCTGCTGAAGAAAAAGTTCGACCACATCTTCTTCACCGGCAGTCCCGCCGTCGGCCGGATCGTGATGAAGGCCGCGGCCGAGCATCTGACCTCGGTGACGCTGGAGCTCGGCGGCAAGTCGCCGGTGATCGTCGACGCGAGCGCGAACCTCGACGAGGCGGCGAAGAAAATTGCGTGGGGAAAGTTCTTCAACTGCGGACAGATTTGCATCGCGCCCGACTACATCCTCGTCGACGAAACAGTGCGCGTCCCATTTCTCGAGAAGTTGCAGACCTCGATCGCCTCCCTCGGCGACGCATCACGCGGCATCATCGTCAACGAGCGGCACGCCTCGCGGCTCGAGCGTTTGTTCCGCGATGCCGTGCAGCGCGGCGCGCAAGTCGTCACCGGCGGCACGTTCCGCGGACGCGAGATCGCGCCGGCCGTGCTGACGAACGTCGCGCCCGATTCCGCGGTGATGCAGGAAGAAATCTTCGGACCGCTTCTTCCGGTGCTTCCGTATCGCACGCTCGACGAAGCCTTCGACTTCATCGCGTCGAAAGAAAAACCGCTCGTCCTCTACATCTTCAGCCGCAGCCGCCGCATCGTGAAACAGATCCTCGCGCGCACCACCGCGGGCGGCACCGCCATCAACCACGCGCTGGTCCAGTTCTATCAACTCAACCTGCCGTTCGGCGGCGTCGGCAACAGCGGAATGGGAAAGGGACACGGCTACTTCGGGTTCCAGGCCTTCTCCAACGCGCGCGGCGTCTTCGATCAGCGCACGCGATTCAGCGCGATCGAGATGCTGTATCCGCCGTACGTCGGCAAGCTGAAAGAGAAGCTGATCGACTTCACGCTGAAGTGGCTGTAGACGGAGCCGCCGCCGGAGTGGTGCGCGCCTCCGGCGCGCCTTCGGGCGGGGGCGCGCCAGAGGCGCGCACCACTCCGATCGCCGCTCGACGCCGTCCCATCCACAACAGCGCCGCACCGATCGCGCACGACAGCGGGCAGACGAGCAGCGAGTAGCGCATGTCGCCGAGGCGGTCCGTCAGCTTGCCGATGAGCGGCGAGCCGATCGCGAACGCGAAGATGTTGACCGCCGAAAAGAAAATGCCGATGGCGAGTCCGCGCACGTTCGGGCCGGCGATGTCGTGCACGTCGGCGACCGACGGACCCACCCACAGAATCGCGGCGGCATAGAGCACGACATTGATCGCAAGCAGCGCGCGGAAATCGTTCGTGAACAAGAGCGCGATCCACAGCGGAACTGAGAGCGCCGCGGCGGATGCGGTGAAGAGCGTGCGGCGTCCGCGGCCGAGGCGATCGGAAAACCAGCCGGCAAAAATCATTACCGGGACTCCGATGGCGATCGACATGATGCCGGCGGCGTTGCCGATCGTTGAGAGGCTGAGACCGTGCACGCGCACGAAGAACGTTCCGACCCAGACGGTGATGTTGTTCGACGCGAGACCGATGAACGAGTAGCCGAGGATGAGATAGCGAAGCGGAACGGAGCGAAGAAGCGCGCGCCAGTCGCTCGCGCTGTTGGTCGCGATTTCCATGCGCCCGCGCGCAGGCTCGCGCATCAGGAAGACGACGACCGCGAGCACGAGTCCGGGAAAGCCCACGATGTAGAACGCCGAGCGCCAGCCGTAGCTCTGTCCGATCCATCCGCCGAGAAAAAACGCGAGCCCGCCGCCGAGCGCGATGCCCGACGCATACACCGACGTCACCGTCGCGCGCATCCGCGGAGGAAAGAAATCGCTCAGCAGCGAGAACGCCGCCGGCCCGAGCGTCGCCTCGCCGACGCCGACCATCACGCGGCAGAGAAAAATCGACCAGAAGCCGTGCGCGAGACCCGTCAGCCCGGAGAACAGGCTCCACAGCGCGAGACCGATCGCGATCAACTTCGTCCGCGAGCTCCGATCCGCAACGCGTCCGAACGGAATGCCGAGGGAGGTGTAGAAGATGACGAAGGACGTCGTGCCGAGGAGCGCGAGCTGCAGATCGCTGAACGCCATCTCCTTCTTGATGGGCGTGAAGAGGATGTAGATCAGCGTGCGGTCGAGAAAGTTGAGGACGTAGACCGCGGTGAGGACCGCGAGGGCATACCACGAATAACGAGAAACGACCGCCCGGTCGGCAACAAGTTCGTTTGATGGCATGAAGTTAGTGTAACAGCCCCTACACGATCCATACGCCGGAAACCGTGGAGCGGCGGCCGTCCTCGGCCGGCATCGTGAGATGCTGTGAAAAATCATCCATCATCCTGAGCCGGCCCACCGCGCGATGCGCAGACCTCGATCGTAATGACCGCCCCTCACCCGGCGCTTCGCGCCACCCTCTCCCCGCATGCGGGGAGAGGGGCAACTTTAAGAGTGCATTGAATTTGTTGCCCTTCGCCCCGCTTGCGGGGAGAAGGTGGCCGAAGGCCGGATGAGGGGCGGTCATTAGAAGCCGCGAAGATGGCGAAGGATCTCTAAAATTGCAGACTCTTCGTAGTTTGAGATCCTTCGTCGCGCTTCGCCGACTCAGGATGACGGAGTTTTTTTCACAGCCCTCTGAGACGGATACCGTAGAGCAGCAGCATGAGTGTTGCCTCCGTCAGCGAAATACGTTGATGAAAAACTAAGCAAGTTTGCTTAATTTCTCACAACCGCATCTTACATATTAAGCAAACTTGCTAGACTTGTAGGCACTATTTCTGCTAATTTTAGCATGTATGCTTAATTACTAAGCGTTAACGCTGACAATCTTAGCGATTTTTGCTTAAATGCCAGCGTATTTGCTTAAATTCTCAATCTTCAATTCTAATTTCTCAGCGAACATGCTTAAATTGCAGGTCTGATATCTGAGAATCTTAGCGCTTGTGCTGAAACTGGAAGCGGCGATACTGGCTTGTCTAGCGAATTTGCTTAAATTCTAAGCATTTCTGCTGAGATTTTTAGTCTCTCATTCTAGTTTTTCAGAGAATATGCTGAAATCGTAGGCCCGATCTCTGACAATCCAAGCGCATATGCTGAATTGCTAAGCGATGACACTGACTTTTTCAGCATACTTGCTGAAAAGCCGTGAGATTGCTCAACATCTCCCTGCTCTCAGTCCAGTGCTTTCTGCTTTTTACCGCGTGATCACCATCTCTCTCCACACCTTCCCTCCCGCCGAGGCAAAGTCGACGATCGCGCGGAGCGTGAGCGGTTCGTTGGGGCGGCGGACGGTGGTCTCTGCGGTCGCGAAGATGGATACCGTTTTGACTTCGCCCGGTTGGATGGTCTCGCGGAAGTCGCGCGTGATGGGGTAGATCGCGTAGGTGGTCATGCCGGGGGACGAGAGTTGGACGCGGCGCAACAGGATCGGGGTGGTGGCGCGGTTGAGGACGTGGACGTCGATGGTTGCCGGCGCGGTGGCTCCCGATCCGAAGAAGAGCTCGTGTGCGAGCTCGAGGCCGATCGTCGGCTCGGCGACGTCCGCCGGCCGCGCGCTGCCGGTGGAGCACGCGACGAGAAGAATCAATCCTGCTACAGCCCAGCGATTCATGGCCATCCTCCGTTTACGTCGCGGCTTCAAGCGTGTTATGGAGCACTTCATGAAACAGCTCATCACCATTCTCGCGCTCGTTGCAAGTTCCGCGGGTGCTTTCGCACAAAACAATCCAAACAATTTGACGCGGCTTCTACGCCAACCGGACATTCACGGAGACACCGTCGCGTTCGTTTACGGCGGCGACATCTGGCTCGCCTCCGCCAAAGGCGGCGAGGCGCGCCGTCTCACCTCCGACGACGGCATGGAGTACTTCCCGAAATTCTCGCCGGACGGGAAATGGATCGCCTTCACCGGCGACTACAGCGGCAGCCGGCAGGTGTTCGTCATCAGCGTCGACGGCGGGATGCCGCGGCAGCTGACGTTCTACAACGACGTCGGTCCGATTCCGCCGCGCGGTGGCATCGACAACCGCGTCCTCGACTGGACGCCGGACGGCAAGTCGATCCTCTTCAATCCGCATCGGCTGCCGTGGAGCGATCGCATGCCGGCGCACTACGTCATCCCGTTCGAAGGGGGGATGGAAACGAAACTGCCGATCCCCGAGGGGAGCGCGGGATCGTATTCACCGGACGGGAAGCGGTTGGCGTTCACGCACATCGAGCGTGAGTTCCGGACGTGGAAACACTATCGCGGGGGACGCGCGCAGGACGTCTGGATCTACGACCTGGCGAACAACAGCGCCGAGAAAATCACCGACACTCCGTGGACCGACAATCAGCCGGTGTGGGTCGGCGACACGATCTACTTCGTCTCCGATCGTCCCGACGGCGCGCGCCTCAATCTCTGGGCATACGACCTGAAGACGAAGCAGTCGAAGAAGGTCACGAGCCACACCGACTTCGACGTCCTCTGGCCGAGCGGCGATCGCACGCAGGTCGTCTACGAAAACGGCGGCTACCTTTATCGATTCGACTCGACCACCGGAAAAGACGAGCGCATTCCGATCCACGTCTACAGCGATTTCAAAACGACGCTCCCGTACTTCACGAACGTGCAGCAGAACGTCGAGTCGTACTCGCTCTCGCCGGGCGGCGCGCGTGCGCTCTTCGTCGCGCGCGGCGATCTCTTCACCGTGCCGGCGAAAGAGGGGGAGATCCGCAACGAGACGCAGACGCCCGGCATCCGCGAGCGCGATGCGTCGTGGTCGCCGGACGGGAAACTGATCGCGTATCTGAGCGATCGCGACGGCGCCGACTATGAGATCTACGTGCGCAACGCGGACGGTACCGCCCGGGAGGGCGACATCAACGTTGGCGAGCGCCAGATCACGCACGACGCGCATGCGTGGCGCTTCACTCCGATCTGGTCGCCCGACTCGAAGATGCTCGCGTTCTCCGACAAGGACGAAACGCTGCGCGTCGTCGACATCGCCGGCGGCAAAGTCAGCGACGTCGACAAAGACCCGTACGGCGACATCACGCATTACCGCTGGTCGCCCGACTCGAAGTGGATCGCCTACACGAAACTGAACGAGGCGCGCTTCTCGGCGATCTACGTCTACTCGATCGGCGACGCGAAGCCGTACCGGCTCACCAGCGGCCGCACCAATGACGCCGAGCCGGTCTTCGATCCGAAAGGCCGCTACCTCTATTTCACCTCCACGCGCGACTTCAATCTCACCTTCAGCGCGTGGGAGTTCAACTACGTCTACACCGATCCGCAGCGCGTCTACGTCGCGACGCTCTCGGCCGACGGCCCCGCGCTTTTCCTTCCGCAGAGCGACGAAGAGAAGGCGACGACTCCTCCCGCGCCCGAGAAAAAAGAGGAGAGCGGGCGTCCCGCCCGCCCCCGGGAGGCGGGCGAGACGCCCGCTGTCCAGGTGAAAATAGATCCCGCCGGCTTCGAGAACCGCGTGCGCGCGGTCCCCGGACCGTCCGGCTCGTACGACTCGCTCGCCGCGCTGTCGAACGGCATCCTCTACATGACCGGCGACGGCCCTCAGCGCACGCTCAAGTTCTACAACATCGACGATCGCAAGGAAGAGACGATCGTCGAGAACATCCGCGGCTACGACATCTCCAACAATCTCGAGAAGCTCATCGTCCGCACCGCCAACGGCTACTCGATCATCGTGCCGAAGCCGGGACAGAAGCCGGCCGACTCCGCGCTCAAGCTCGAGCACCTGGAGATGAAGATCGATCCGCGCGTGGAGTGGGCGCAGGAGTTCACCGACGCGTGGCGCATCCTGCGCGACTGGTTCTACGACCCGAACATGCACGGCAGCGACTGGACGGGAATCCGCGCGAAGTACGGCGCGCTCGTGCCGTTCGTCGCCAACCGCAACGATCTCGACTACATCTTCGGCGAGGTCGCCGGCGAGTTGAACGCCGGTCACGTCTACGTCTCTCCCGCCGCCGGCTCCGGCATCGATCGCGTCGACAACGGTCTCCTCGGCGCCGAGATCGTTCCGGATTCCGGTTCCTTCCGCATCGCGCACATCTTCCCCGGCGAGAACTGGCAGGAAGCATCGCGCTCGCCGCTCACCGAGCCGGGCGTGAAGGTGCGTGAAGGCGACTACATCCTCGCCGTCGACGGCACGCCGACGAAAGGCGTCGACAACTTCTACCGATTGCTCGAGAACAAAGCGACGCGCGTCGTGACGCTGCTCGTCAACTCCAAGCCCGACACCGCGGGCGCGCACGAAGAGAAAGTGCGGCCGGTCAAGAAGGAGACGAACCTCCGCTATCTCGATTGGGTCGCGTCGCGGCGTGCGTACGTCGAGAAGGCGTCGGGCGGACGCATCGGCTACATCCATCTGCCGAACACCGGCGAGGAAGGCAACCGCGAGCTGTTCAAGAATTTCTATCCGCAGGTCGACAAGGACGCGCTGATCATCGACGACCGCTACAACGGCGGCGGCTTCATTCCCGACCGCATGATCGAGCTGCTCGATCGTCCCGTGCTCAATTACTGGGTGCGCCGCGGCACGAAGCCGACCGCGACTCCCGCGTACTCGCACGTCGGTCCGAAGGCGATGCTGATCAACGGCTACTCCGCCTCCGGCGGCGACGCGCTGCCGTACTACTTCCGCAAGCGCAAGCTCGGCACGCTCATCGGCGAGCGCACCTGGGGAGGACTCATCGGCATTTCCGGGAACCCCGATCTGATGGACGGCGGCAACATCTCCGCCCCGCAATTCCGCTTCCTCGACACCGAGGGGATGTGGGCGATCGAAGGCGTGGGCGTGTCGCCCGACATCGAGGTGTACGACCGCCCCGACCTCGTCGCCGCCGGCAAAGATCCGTCCCTCGAAGCCGCGATCAAGTTGCTGATGGACGAACTGGCGAAGAACCCGCCGAAGAAGATCACGGTGCCGGAAGTGAAGGTGCCGTCACCGCATTGACGTCAATCTTAAATGTTGGGTTGTGGTGACCGCTGCCCCCAGGGGTTGTGGTGACCGCTGCCCCCAAGGGTTGTGGTGACCGCTGCCCCCAGCGGTCACAGCGCCGCCTATGGCGGCGCCAGCGGCGCTTGCGCCGCCGCGACCGTTGGGGGCAGCGGTCGCCACATACCTTTAGGTCTCGTTAATCGCGTTTCATGTTAGGTATGCGCGCGTGCACTCCCGCCGCGCGCTGGCCTGGCTCTTTTCGCTCGCCGGAATCGCGGCCGTCACGATCGGCGGCCGCGCGATGCGGCTCAACGCGAACACCGTCGGCTTCGCCTTCCTCGTGGTCGTCCTTCTCGCGTCGGTGCGCGGCGGCCTGCTCGTCGGGACGGTCAGCTCGATCATCGCCACTCTCTGCTACAACTATTTCTTCTTCCCGCCCCTCGGCACGTTCGCGATTCACGATCCCGCGAACTGGTTTGCGCTCTCGGCGTTTCTCATTACCTCGGTGATCGTCAATCGTCTCGTCGCCGCCGCGCACCACGAGGCCGCGCGCGCGGAGAGCGAGGCGTTGAAGGCGTCGCTGCTGCGCGCGGTCTCGCACGACCTCACGACACCGCTGACGGCGATCACGATTCAAACCGAGGCGCTGAAGAGGAAGGCGACGCTGGACGGGGAGCTGCGCGATGCGGTGAACGGCATCGACGAAGAAACGCGCCGGCTGCGGCGGCGCATCGACAATCTGCTGGCGATGGCGCGCCTCCAGGCAGGGAACGCGAAGCCGCGGCGCGAGCCGACGCCGCCCGCCGATCTGTTTCACGCCGTGCGGGAACACCTGCCCGTTCCCCTCACCGTGCACGTCGACGATGATTGTCCCGATGCGAACGTCGATCCCGCGCTGGCGCTGGAGATCCTCGTGAACCTCATCGAGAACGCGCATCGCGTTTCGCCGCCGGACGCGCCCGTCTTATTGACCGCGGCGCGGCATGGGAAGGATGTGCGCATCGAGGTGCTCGACCGCGGTCCCGGCATTCCGCCCGCCCTCACCGCCGACGTCGCGCAGCGCGGCCTCGGCCTGCAAATCGCGCGCAGCCTCGCCGCCGCGAACGGCGGCACGTTCGACATCACGCCGCGCCCGGGCGGCGGCACGATCGCGCGCGTCGATCTGCCGGCGGCGCCGCTTCCGGAGGAGACGCGGTGAGCATCGCGCCGGTGATCCTCGTCGTCGACGACGATCCGTCGATCCGCGAGTCGCTGTCGTCGGAGCTGCGCGTCAGCAGCTACACGACCGTCTCGGCGGGCAACGGACAGGAGGGACTGCGCGCGTTCGCGGCGCACGCGCCGGACCTCGTCCTCACGGATCTGGCGATGCCGCGCTCCGACGGATTCGAATTGATCTCCGCGATCCGCGCGACGTCGCGCACGCCGATCATCGTCCTCTCCGTGCGCGGCAACGATCCCGACAAAATCCGCGCCCTCGACCTCGGCGCCGACGACTTCGTCACCAAGCCGTTTTCGGTCGCCGAATTGCTCGCGCGCATCCGCGCACAACTGCGTCGCACCGCATCCGCGACTGCCGCGACGCTGTCGTTCGACGAGCTCACGATCGATCTCGAACGCCGCAAAGTCACGCAGGGCGGACGCGACATTCATCTCACGCCGACCGAGTACGGATTGCTCGAACTGCTCGCCTCGAACGCCGGCAAGCCGATGTTCATCGAGCACATCATCGCGCGCGTGTGGCGCAACGCGCCCGGCACGACCGCCGACACCGTGCGCGTGCACATGTCGTCGCTGCGAAAAAAGATCGAGCCCGATCCCTCGAATCCGCGTTACATCGTGACGGAGCCGTGGGTGGGATACCGGTTTATTGCGGAGCCGGTGCCATAGTACAGGCTCATGGGCGCATAGGCGCATAGGCGCATAGGCGCATAGCGGCTTTCTATGAGCCTATGAGCCTATGAGCCTATGAGCCTATGAGCCCATGCGCCCATGCGCCTATGCGCCTTCGTCTCCTGTTTTATTCGCTCCCATGCCGGTCCAGCCATCCGAGGATCTCGCGGATGCTGCCGGTCGCCATCGCGATGCACGTGTCCGCGGCACCGTAATAGAGGTTCAGCGTGTCGCCGTCACGACCGACGGTGGTGCCGCAGGGAAAGGTCACGTAGGCGACGTCTCCATGCTTCTCGTAGGGCGCCTCCGGTCCGAAGATCCATTCGTCGCCCCGCAGAAGCAGGCGCTCGGGATGTTCGAGATCGAACAAGGCCACTCCGAGCCGGTAGAGACAGCCGGCCGCGGTGTGGCGCACGCCGTGATAGAGCATCAGCCACCCGCGCTCGGTCTCGATGAGCGGAGGCGAGAGGCCGATCTTGTTCGCATCCCACCAGGAGCCGCGCCGGGCCTGCAGCATCATCCGGTGGCCGCCCCAGCTCCGCAGATCAGGCGAATACGAGATCCAGACGTGCGCGCCGGTGTCGGCGATGGGGCGGTGCACGAGCGCGAACATGCCATCGACGCGCCGCGGCAAGAGCGCCGCATCCTTGTCATCCGGCTGCATCACCAGGCCGTATCGCTCGAATCGAACGAAGTCTTCGGTGAGCGCCAGCGAGACGCCGGGACCGCCCTTTCCGAACGCGGTATACGCGACCGCATATTTGCCGAGCTCCGGGACGAACGTGAGCCGTGCGTCCTCGATCCCCCACAGTTCCTCGGGATGATTCTCCGGATCGGCACGCAGCGTCGGCTCCGAATCGATGATCCAGCCGCCGACGCCGTCCGCGGACCGGGCGGCGCAAAGATGCGAGTGTCCGCGCCGGTCCTCGACTCTGCACAGAAGAAGCGTCGTTCCATCGGGAAGCAGGGTCGCACCGGCGTTGAACACGCTGTGTACCGGGTAAGGCCACTGGGCGGCGGAGAGAATCGGGTTGCTCTCGGCGCGCCGGAACAGGACCTCGTAGCCCGTCATTGTGCCGGGCTCATGGCCATCAGCATCTCGGACGGCTCGGCCGGTTGCACCTGCATGGCGTTCCAGCGCACCTCGTCCGCGCGCATGTCCGTGAGCGCGAGCAGGAACGAGAGCGTCGACTCGGCTCCCTCGTTCTCATTCACCCGATCGGCATGAAGCGCGTCGCGGCAGCCGCCGGTCCGCGGATCGTAGAGCGGCTGGTGCAATTGGTTCTGGCCGAGGTACCACATGAACGCCTGGCGCGCGTGCTCGCTCCAGCGATGGTCTCCGGTGGTCCGGAATGCCTGCATGCACGCCGAGACCGTGGCGCACGCGTCGACCGGCTGCTGGTCGAACGTCGCGGCCTCCATGCCGCGCTCGAAAAAGCCCCTCGTTCCGATCGGAGCGAAATAGCCGTCCGCCGTCCGCTGGATCGTCATCAGCCATTCCAGGGCACGGATGCCCACGGCCGTCATCGAGGCGTCGCCGATCCACGAGGCGCTGGCGATGAGCGCCTGAGGCAGCCGCGCATTGCAATACGTGACGCGGTCCTCGCACCACGGCCAATCCGGTTTGTCGGTGCGGCGGAACAGACCGAGCAGGCGCTCTGCGATCGATCGCCCCGAGGCCTGCAGATTGCGATCGCCTTCGAATGCGTGCAGGTATTGCTCGATCCCCAGCAGCGTATACGCCCAGGCGCGCGGACTGCTGAAGTCCGAGACGGCCGGAAGTGCGTCATGGAACAACGCGCTGGCGAGACTCTGCCGGCCGGGATCGGCGGAGGATCCGACCACCGTGCCGAGCGCCCACAACGCGCGGCCGTGGCTGTCCTCGGATCCCTGCTCTTCGTTCCAGTGCCGTGAAAAGGACATGAAGTTCCTGAACTGTCCCAGCGCGGGATTGAAGGCGTGATTGACGAATGCGAGATAGCGCGATGCCAGCTTGCGCACCGCCGCCGGATTTTCCGTTCCCTCAGCCTCGAGAAGCGTCATCAAAAGCAACGCCCGCGCGTTGTCGTCGAGACAGTAGCCTTCGTCGTAGCGCGGGACATTGAAGGTCGCGTGCTGCAGGATGCCGGTGTCGTCGGTCATGACGGCGACGTGATCGAGATTCACGTGCGGCAGTTCCACGGGACGATTCGCGAGCGTGCTGGCGCGGAACGCGGTCCGCACCCGTTGCGCGCTTTCCGTGCGCGCGCGCTCGAACGTATCGAGATACGAGCGGGCCACGGCCGGCCAGAGCATCGCGCGCCCGTGGGCGGCGGCGCGGCGGCGCATCTGCATGCGTTTTTCAGGATCGTCGAGGAGTCCAACGATCGCGGATGCAATCGCCGACGGATCTCTCCACGGCACGAGAATGCCGCGCTCGTCCGCGAGCAACTCCCGCGCGTAGGCGTACGGCGTCGAGACGACGGCCTTGCCGGCGCCGAGCGCGTAGGCGAGGGTGCCCGACGTGATTTGCTCGGGATTCAGATACGGCGTGATGTAGATGTCCGCCGCGGCCAGAAACTCGGAGAGCTCCGCCTGGCTGACGAAGCGGTTGTGAAAGATGACGTTGCCGTCCACGCCGAGCCGCTTCGCGCGATCCTCGAGCATCAGCCGGTACGTCTCGCCGTGATGTTCGATGATGTGCGGATGCGTTGCGCCGAGGATGATGTAGACCGCGTCGGGATAATGCGAAAGGATCGTCGGCAGCGCGTCGATCACATGCTCGATGCCTTTGTCGGGGGAGAGCAGCCCGAACGTGAGAATGAGCGGCCGTCCTTCCACGCCGAGGCGGTTCTTGCTGCCGGCGAACGGCACGTTCGGGATCCCGTGCGGGATCACGTCGATCTTCTCCTCGTCGACGCCATGCACGTCGCGGAGAAGCTCCGCCCCGACGGAGGTCATGACCACCAGACGAGCGGAGAGCGCGATGATCTCGTCCATCACTCGCCGCTGGTGCAGATTCGGTGTGGCGAGGATCGTATGCAGCGTCGTGACGATCGGCATGCGCAGCTGCCGCAGGAGCGGGAGCAGATGCCCGCCGGCTTTTCCGCCGAAGATTCCATATTCGTGCTGCAACGACAGCACGTCCACCGCATTCACGTTCAGGAAATCGGCGGCACGCGTGTACGCACCGATGTCGGCGTCAGGCAGCTCGAAGCGGACGCGCCCGGGATAGGCGTGTCGTTGCAGGCCGTCGTTCATCGCCAGCACGAAGCAGTCGATCTCCGGCTCGACCGAGGCGATCGCGTCGCTCAGGTCGGTCGTGAACGTGGCGATGCCGCACTGGCGCGGCAGGTGATTGCCCAGGACCGCGAGCCGGCGGATGCCGCTTTCATCGGAAAGGATCAACAGCGGTCCTTGACGATCGACGTCGCCTGACGCTCGAGAGCGGCGCAGCACGTGGTCCATCGCGAGTCGAACCAGCCGTTTTCCCGCCCGTGGATCGTGACCTCGACGACGGGCTGGCCGTGCTCCGTGCAGCGCAGTTGGGCCGCCCGTGCCAGGCGGTCGCGCAGCCGCTCCCGCAACTGGTCCCGCAGCTCCGCGGAGCGGTCGTTGATGGCGATTCGCATGACGTCCGCATGTACGCTCATGCCGTCACCGCCACCGGCGCGTCCGGCCGGCGCCGCGGCGGCAGCATCATGTGCCAGCGCGGAACGAGGTCGTTGGGAAGGATGAACTCGAAGAGCTGGCCGAAACAGCGAATCCGCAGCACCTTGCCGCCCTCGACGGCAGCTCCCGTGGAGAGGCAGTTGTCATATTCGACTTCGTGGATCCATTGCAGGTCGAGCGACGCCTGCATATCGGCGTTCTCGTAGAAGAGGTCCGTGTTGGTGAGCGCCATCGCAACCTTCAGATGGCGGCTGCCCTCGACGAGCTCCGCGCCGCTGACCATGCGCGAAGACGCGCGCCGTTTGTCCGTGAGCGCCTCGATGCGAGAGGCACCGGCGCGGCGATAGAGATTCCAGCAGATGACTGCAACCACGCCCACCGCAATTACCGATAGCCATAGCACCATGAGGTCCTCCCCGGAGTTACGGGAGAAGGACCGCAGCGCGCGGCCCTTTTCCCGGCATTGGACGTCTTCAGCTCAGGAGCGCGGCGCGTCTTTGCGCGGCTTGGCCTCGTTGACCTTGAGGGCCTGGCCGTTGATGTCGCGCCCGTCGAGACCGGTCATCGCGGCGTTCGCCTCATCGGCGCTGGTGAACTCGATGAAGCCGAAGCCCTTCGACTCGCCGTTGGTCCGTTCGGTGGCGACGTTCGCCGAAACCAGTTTTCCATACGGAATGGCGAGATCGTGCAGCTGCGCATCGGTGACCTGTTTCGAGAGATTTCCCACGTAGAGTTTCATTGAAGCTCCTGGCCGGCGCCTGCCGGCAGTTCTCACGCGTACCGACGCAAAGAGACACGTCGATCCGGAGAAGTAAGCTAAGAGGGGTGAGTCCAGAAAATCTGACTTAGTTCAGACGGACTGAAGAGGCGAGGAAGGTTCCCCGACGCCTCTTCACCATACACGCATCGACTCGGAATGTATATGTTATTCGATGGCTGCGTCCGCCCGACCGCGCGAACTCTCAGAAGTGGAAGCGCAGCTCCACCGCCATCCGCTTCTGTCCCGCCGCGGCGATGCCCTCGATGCCCGCGCGCAAACGCGGATGCGCTTCCCAGAGCAGCGCGGCGGTCACGGCGTTCTCTCTCACGTCGCGCACTTTGTATTCGTCGGCGCGCACGCTGACGCGGAACGTTTTCAAGCGGCGCGACACGAGGAGGTAGCCGGCGGCGATGTCCGACGAGAAGCGGCCGCGCGCGGTGACGATCGCGGTCGTTCCCCATCCGCTTTCGCCGGCGACCGTCCAGTCGCGCCACGTGTAATCGGCGCCGACGATGTTGAAGCGCGTGGCCCAGCCGATCAGCTCTCCGTGCCGCAGTGCATCGGAGCGGTTGTCGATGCGCGTCAGCTGGATGGTGCCGTGGTCGTTGTTCCACTTTGCACGCGCGGACCAGCCGGGGCGGTCGTCGTTTTCCGCGGAGACGGACGTGTAGGCGTTGGGGCGGGCCCGGACGTGCTCGCCGAGGAGCGCCCAACGGTCCTGCAGCGCCCAGCCGCGGCCGATCAGGAGCTCGCCGAACGTGTCGTTGCCGCCGAAGAGCGTCGCGCCGCCGCTGAACGTGCCCGCCTTTGCGGTGCGATGACGGTACGAAACGTCGACGCCGATCGGACGGAGCTCCTCACCGAGCCAACTGTTGAGCGCCGACGGCGTGAGCGTGTACGGCGTCTCCCAAAGGCTGTCGACGTTCTCGCGGGACGTCGGTAGAAAGAATGCGCCGGCGAGGATGCGCACGCGGTCCTCACGCACGTTCAGATTTTTTTCCGCGTAAGCCTCGACGATGCCCGCGCGTCCGCGACGCGATTCGTCGCCTTGATTGCGCGCGAGGAGATGGACGTGCGTGCCGAAGCCGGCGAACGGACGCCAGTCGAGCCCCAGCTGAAATTGCGCCGACAACTCATCGCCGTCGAGCGGAACGCGGGCCGGCGTTTGCGGACGCAACAGCGCGAAGCCGTTCCATTGCACCGGCGTCATCGCGTCCGCCGCAGCAGCCGCGACGAAAAGCGACATGCAACAAAGCAGTCGCAGGAGGACTGCACGCCAGCGCTGAAGCATGTCTGATGATACGTGACTGTTGTTTAATAGTTGGCATGTCCCGATCGATCTTCGCCCTTGCGCTCCTCCTGATTTCCCTTCCGCTGGCCGCCGCGACGCTCGAAGTCAACATCACGAACGCCGACGGCAGCGCCGTTCCCAACGCGGTCGTCTACGCGATTCCGTCTCACCCGATTCCGACGACGCGCACCGTAGCGGCCATCGACCAGATCAACCGCACGTTCGTGCCGCACGTCCTGCCGGTGCGCGTCGGCACCTGGGTCGAGTTCCCGAACAGCGACAACGTGCTGCATCAGGTCTATTCGCTCTCGCCCGCGAAGCGCTTCCAACTCCCCCTCTACATCGGCAAGCCGGCGCGTCCGATCCAGTTCGACAAGCCGGGCGTCGTGGCCATCGGCTGCAACGTGCACGAGCAGATGAGCGGCTTCATCGTCGTGTTGCCGACGCCGTACTTTGGCACCGCCGCCAACGGCCGCCTGACGATGAACACCCTCGGCGCCGACGATTACATCGTCCACGTCTGGTACGAAGGAATGCGCAAGGAGCCGGAGCCGCGCCACATCACGCTGGCCGCGGACGGCACGGTGTCGCTGGCGTTCGTGGCGTTGAAGTAGCCTTTCTAAAGAAACCATTAAGATCCGTGTTTTCAATTACATACCGCGCTACACTCGAAGCGGATGTCCGCTGATCATCGCGCTGAGCCGTCCGGCCGGCGCCTTCTCGCTCTCTCGATTTTGGCCATGGGCATCGTGTACGGGGACATCGGCACGAGCCCGTTGTACTCCGTCCGCGAGTGTTTCTTCGGTACGCACTCCGTGCCGGTGACGCACGCGAACATTCTGGGAGTGCTGTCGCTCATCTTCTGGTCGCTGATCGTCGTCGTGACCGTGAAGTACCACGTGTACGTGCTGCGCTTCGACAACCGCGGCGAAGGGGGAATCCTCGCGCTGATGGGGCTCGTGGCGATGGACAAGGCGCGCTCGCAGAAAGTCCGCCGCGTGTTGATGGTCCTCGGGCTCTTCGGCGCCGCGCTGTTGTACGGCGACGGCATGATCACGCCCGCGATCTCGGTGCTGAGCGCCGTCGAGGGACTCGAAGTCGCGACGCCGTTTTTCAAGCCGTACGTGCTGCCGATCACGATCGTGATCCTGGTCGGGCTCTTTCTTTTTCAGCGACGCGGCACCGCCGGCGTCGGCATGGTGTTCGGCCCGGTCATCTTCGTCTGGTTCACGGTCCTCGCGCTGATGGGCATTCGTGGAATTCTGTGGGAGCCGTCGGTGCTGGCCGCGCTCAATCCGATGCATGCCGTCCGCTTCTTCATCAACAACGGCCTGCACGGATTCCTCGTGTTAGGCGCGGTCTTCCTCGTGGCGACGGGCGGCGAGGCGCTGTACGCGGACCTCGGGCATTTCGGTGAGAAGGCGATTCAGATCGACTGGTTCAGCGTCGTCGGTCCGTCGCTGATGCTGCATTACCTCGGGCAAGGCGCGCTGCTGATCCGCAATCCGCAGGCCGCGCAGAATCCGTTCTATCTCCTCGCGCCGGGCTGGGCGCTCTATCCGCTCGTCATCCTCGCGACCGCGGCGACGGTCATCGCGTCGCAGGCGATCATCTCCGGCGTCTTCTCGCTCACGCGCCAGGCGATCCAGCTCGGATATCTGCCGCGGATGCAGATCGTGCACACGTCGAGCGCGGAGATCGGGCAGATCTACATGCCGGCGGTGAACTGGGCGCTTGCGGGCGCGACCATCGCGGTCGTGCTCGGATTTCGTTCGTCGACCAACATCGCCGGCGCGTACGGCGTCGCCGTGAGCACGACGATGATCATCACGACGATCCTCGCGTACGTCGTCGCGCGCGATCGCCTCGGATGGAGCGTCGCGACCGCCAGCGCCGTCACGTTCCTCTTTCTCATCGCCGACGTCGCGTTCCTCGGCGCGAACTCCGCGAAGATCGCGGCCGGCGGCTGGTTCCCGCTCCTCGTCGCGGCGCTCGTGTTCCTGATCATGACGACGTGGCGTAAAGGACGACAGGTGCTCGCGGCGAAACTGCGCGAGGGCGCGCTCACGCCGGAGCTGTTCATCCAGTCGTTGAGCGCGCGTCCGCCGCAGCGCGTGCCCGGAACCGCCGTGTTCATGCATCGCAACCGCGAGGTGGTCCCGTCCGCGCTGCTGCACAGCATGAAGCACTACAAAGTGCTGCACCAGACGATCATCCTCCTGACGATCGAGAACGAAGAAGTCTCGCACCTCAGCAACGCCGAGCGCCTGGAAGTCGAGAGCCTCGGCTGCAACATCTATCGCATCACCGGCCGCTACGGATACATGGAAGACATCGACGTCCCGGCGCTCCTCGACCTCGCCGCGCGCGACGGCGGCCCGGCCGTCCCGCCGATGGACACCACCTACTTCCTCGGCCGCGAGACCCTGATCATCACCAAGAGACCGAGCGGCATGGCCTCCTGGCGAGAAAAAATCTTCGCGTCCATGATGCGCAACGCGGAAACCGCCGCGCGTTTCTTCCGGCTCCCGCCGAATCGGGTGGTGGAGCTGGGCGCGCAGATCGAGATGTGACGGAGCGGCGCATGCGCCGCTCCGTCATCCTGAGCCGCGAAGACGGCGAAGGATCTCTAAATTGCAGGCTCTTCGTATTTTGAGATCCTTCGTCGCGCTTCGCCGACTCAAGTCGTCTTCGCGGCTCAGGATGACGGAAGGTACTTTGTGCGGTAGAGTACTTGCTCGTGAAACGGGCGAAGTTCATTCTCCCGGCGCTGACCGAGGCGACGAGTCCGTATTGGCGGCCGATCAAGTACTCGCTGTTTCCGCCGCTGGGGCTCGCGACGCTCGCGGCGTATCTCGATCCGGAGGTCGAGGTCTCGCTGCAGGATGAGCATGTCGAGCGGCTCGAGCTCGACGATGAGCCGGATCTGGTCGTCATTCAGGTGTACATCACGAATGCGTATCGCGCGTATGAGCTGGCGGATCACTATCGTGCGCGCGGGGCGTATGTCGCGCTGGGCGGGTTGCATGTGACGTCGCTGCCGGACGAGGCGGCACCGCATGCGGACACGATTTTTCTCGGGCCGGGGGAGCACACGTTTCCGCAGTTTCTGCGCGACTTCGCGAACGGTTCGCCGCAGAAGCGCTATGCGTCTTCCGTCCGCACGCTCGAGGAGCTGCTGCCCATTCGCCGCGATCTGATTCAGCGTCATCGCTATCTCGTGCCCAACTCCATCGTCGTGTCGCGCGGATGTCCGCATCACTGCACGTTCTGCTACAAGGACGGTTTCTTCGAAGGCGGGCGCTCGTTTTACACGCAGCGCGTCGACGCTGCGCTGTCGGAGATCGCGCGCCTTCCCGGACGTCACCTCTACTTCCTCGACGATCACCTCTTCGGCAATCCGCGCTTCGCGCGCGAGCTGTTTCGCGGCATGCGCGGAATGGGCCGCATCTTTCAGGGCGCGGCGACGGTCGACTCGATTCTGCGCGACGACGTCGTCGAAGAAGCGGCGAGGGCGGGGCTGCGCAGTTTGTTCGTCGGCTTCGAGACGCTCTCGGCGACCGCGCTGCAGGGCGCGGGCAAGCGCCAGAACCTCGGCCGCAGTTATCGCGAAGTCGCCCGCCGTCTCGACAGTCTCGGCATCATGATCAACGGCAGTTTCGTCTTCGGTCTCGACGACGACGATCGCGACGTCTTCCAGCGCACCGTCGATTGGGGAGTGTCGTCCGGACTCACGACCGCGACCTTTCACATCCTCACGCCGTATCCCGGCACCGCGCTCTTCGCGGAAATGGAAGCGCAGAACCGCGTCGCGACGCGCGACTGGGATCTATACGACACGCGCCACGTCGTCTACCACCCGACGAGCCTCACGCCGGAGGAACTGAAGCGCGGATACGACTGGGCGTACGAGGCGTTCTATCGATGGAGCGCGATTTTCAAAGCGTCATCGGCGCACGAGTCACTCAAGCATTGCGTCAAACATTTCTGCTACAGCACGGGCTGGAAAAAATTCGAGAGCGCGTGGGACTTCGTGATCCGCGTGAAGCAGCTCGCGCAGATGCGGCCGATGCTCGAAGCGATCTTGTCGCCGGTGAAGGCTGTAGGACCGATAGGACCGATAGGACCAATAGGACAGATAGGACGATAGGACCTACGTCCTATGCGTCTTATCTGTCCTATCTGTCCTATTCGTCCTACTCCGAAACCGCGCGACGCAGCGCGGCTCGCGCCAGCAAACGCGTCGAATCCAGGGTAGGCAGCGGCGAGTTCGCGTCGCTGATGATCAGCGGGATCTCCGTGCAGCTGAGCGCGACGGCGTCGCAGCCCTGCTCCTGCAGCCGCTCGATCACGCCCTGAAAATACGCGATCGACTCCGGCTTGTAGATGTCGTACACCAGCTCGTCGAAGATGATGCGATTGCACTCCGCGCGCTCTTCCGCCGAGGGGCGCACGTAGTTCTCGGGATAGACGTCGCTCTCGACGAGATAGCGCGTTCCGGTCAAGCCGATGCGCTGGAATCCGCGGCGATCCGCTTCTTCGCCGAGGACGCGTGCGATGTGCAGCCACGGCCGCGGCGAGCGCGGCTCGACGTACGGCAGCGCCTTGTGGATCGTGTTGTCGGGACAGATCAGGAAATCCGCGCCGATCTCGGCGAGCTTGTTCGCGGACGACAGCATCAATTCGCCGACGCCTTGCCAGTCGTCGCGATAGATGCACTCCATGTACGCACCGAGGGGATGCGTGTGCATCGAGACCTCGGGATGATTGTGCGGACCGAGGACCGCGGCGCCTTCGACGCAAACCGTTTTGTAGCAGAGCGACGCTCCCATCGCGGAGCAGCCGACGATTCCAATATGACGCGCGACAGGACTCACTTGTCGTTCCACCTCGCTGGGCCTAAGATAACAGCTTCAGCAGAGGAGAGAATTCATGAAGAGGTCCACGTGGGTACTCGTGTGTTTTTGTGTTTTGTTCATTGCGGGCACCGCGTTCGCGAAGACGCCTGACGGAAAGCCGCCGTCGGTCGAGACGGTCTGCGACAACGAGAAAGGCGTGTTGTTCGGTCTCTGCAACGCGTATTGCGAAGCGCAGGACTGCACCGATCCGAACCAGCACTCGTCCAACACGGCCTGCCAGCAGCTGATCAAGAACTGGGAGAAGCACGCCGAAGGGCGTCCGTTCCCCTGTGAGACGAAATGCCCGTGCGCCGACCTGCTCGAGCTGTTCGCGAAGATCGAGAGCGGTCAGGTCCGGGTGCAGTCGTGCACGATCTTTCCGACGCAGATCCGCGTCGAGGTCGTCGGCGGTGAGGAGGCGATCATCAGCGACGGTCCTCCCGGCGCGTGCAGCGTCGTCGATGGATCGCCCGCATTCGTCGAGCTGACGCCGCAGGAGCTGCTCGTCTGCCGGGTGACGTTGCGCAAGGCTGCCGAGGCGCAGGGCGTCACCTGCGTGTTCACCGAATAGTCGCGCGTGTTCGAGTCAGCGGCGCTTCGGCGCCGCTGACTCCGGCGTGTAGGGCTTCGGCACGTACGGCTCGGGGAGAGAACGAGCCGCCGTGTTCGCGAGGTAATCGTCGAAGCCCGGCATGCTGTCGCCGAAGCGGAACTTGTAGTAGGTCTTCAGCGCGTCCGTCCACGCCGTCTTCGCCTCCGCGTATCGCGCGTTGTCGCCGGCGAGACTGATCGCGCGCGCGTACGCATCGATGATGCGATCGATCACCTGATCGACCTGATCGATCGACCATTTGCCTTCGGCAGACACGGGCTTGCCGCCGAATTTCTCGTTGTAGTCGCGCTGCATCGGGTCGAGCTGCGATTGCTGGTACGCGGCGGCGAGACGAAGGAACATCGACGGATCGCGTCCGGGAGGACCGGCGATCGACGCGACCTTGACGTACAGCGGCACGGCGGCGGCCGGATTTTTTGCGACGAGCGAGAGATTCGCGGCATACAGCGTGACGAAGCTCAGCGCCTCCTCGCGATTCTTGAACGGAGACCACGACGCTGAGTCCTTGCCGGCCTCGATCAGCGCGATCGCTTTCTTCGCATCGCCCAACGCTTCCGCCGCGAACGTTTCGTTCTTCGCCGTCGCCTCGGACTGTCCCGCGTACACGAGCGCGAGCAGCGCCGGCAGATTGTCGGGATCCGTCGCGAGAATCTTTCGTCCGATCTCGAATGCCTTCGCGCGATCGGGCTTCGCGCCGAACGCGTTCTGCGCGAGGTTGTAGCGTTCCATCGCGTTTTCGTACAAGCCGATGAATCGCTTCGCGGCTTCGGTGTACTGATCGGAGCACGAAGTCCAGTTCTCGACGAATGCTTTCGCGAGCTCGTACGCGCGCTGCTGGCCGGCGGCGTCGGCCGCCTTTTTCGCGTTGTAGAAGTCGTTGTAGGCGAGGTTCCGCGGCTCGTTCAGGCAGTTGACGGGCGCGGCCTCCTGCGCGGCGGCGGAGAGTGCGAGGACAAGCGTGGCAAGGGCTGCGAATCTCATGCACCGAATTCTGCCATCAGTTCCAGGTCTCGCCGCACTCCGTACAGCGATTGCGATCAGAGATTAACAACAGCACCGCGGCGGCGAGGACGCCGAAGAAGGCGGCCTCGCTGATGTTGAGCGCGATACCGGCGCCGAGGGCGAGGACGGCGATGATGGCGAAGAGCGAGAGGCGCGGATTGCGCGCGACGTCGAGAGAGCCGCAGGCGGGACAGGAATTCGGATCGATGCGAATCTCGTCCGGCTCTTCGATCTCGTCGAGCGACTCGCACTGCGACTCCAGCACTTCGCCGGCGCGGATCGCGTCGATGTTGCGTACGCGCAGCTTCACGCCGCGCACCGCGTTGGTGATGTTCGTGGCCATGTTCTCGTCGTCGAGCACCGAGTCGATGCCGGCCGCGTCGAGCGCGTTCTGCGCGACGAGCGCGTCGGAGAGAAACCAGTAGCTGGCCACCGTCACGAGGAAATCGGACACCGAAGAGAACTACAGCCGCCGCGCGATCAGGATTCCCGCGATTGGTTGCGCGGTTGCGCAGTCACGCGGTTGCAGGGCGGGCGGACGGGCCGCGCAACCGCGTAACCGAGCCACCGCGTAACCGATTGTCACTACAGCCGCCGCGCGATCAGGATTCCCGCGAGGAGGCACGCGCCCGCCGCGACGAGCGGCGCGCGGTTCACGTTCGCGAGGAGTTGCAGGCTCGCCGGCTTCGCGCGATCGTCGAAGCGCCCGTGCGCGCCGTGGTCGCCCGGCAGCGGCTCCCACAAATTGTGCGGGCGTCCCGCCGTCTCCGGCTCGTCCGTCTGCTGGGCGTCGTAGCCGTGCTTCGCGAGATAGCGATCGGCATACGCCGGCGCGAGATTGTTTCCGATCACGCTCTTGGTCGTCGGCCATCCGACGTTCAGCTCACGCCGCTCGTGATACGCAGCCCACACGATGGCATCGGCGGCGACTTCCGGCTGAAAGATCGGCGGCACCGGCTGCGCGCGATTCGGCAGCTTGCTGAGCACCCAATCGAACTGCGGCGTGTTGATCGCCGGAAGATTCACCATCGTCAGCCGCACGTTGCTGCGGTCGTGAATCAGCTCGGCGTAAAGCGAGTCGTTGAATCCCTGGATCGCATGCTTCGCCGCGCAGTACGCGGCCTGCAGCGGAATGCCGCGATAGGCGAGCGCGGAGCCGACCTGCACGATCGTGCCGCGGTCGCGCGGCAGCATGCGCCGCAGCGCGGCCATCGTGCCGTGCACGACGCCGTGATAGGTGACGTCGGTGACGCGATGCACTTCCTCCGGCGTCAGCTCGCGGATCGGCGCGAACACGGACGCCATCGCATTGTTGACCCAGATGTCGATCGGACCGAACGCCTCTTCCGTCGCGCGCGCCGCCGCTTCGACTTCATCGTGATTCGCGACGTCCGCACGCGCGATGATCGCCTGTCCGCCGAGCTCCTCCACTTCGCGCTTCGCCGCCTCGAGCCCGTCGATGCCGCGCGCGACGAGCCCGATGCGCGCGCCGCGCCGCGCAAACTCGCGCGTGACCGCGCGTCCCACTCCGGCAGTCGCTCCGGTGATCACGACGACGTCGCCTTTCATTTCGCGTGCTCCTTTGCAGTCCTGAGCAGTTCATTCCGCGCGTAGACGCGGGATCTCCGGTTCCACCGCAATGCAGCGGCCCAATGACGCTGCACGTGCCTCGCCAGTCGGTTCGTGTTGTGGTGACCGCTGCCCTCAGCGGTCACAGCGCCGCCGATGGCGGCGCCGGCGGCGCGGTGCGCCGCTGCGACCGCTGAGGGCAGCGGTCGCCACATATGGCGTTTCGAGATCCGGTCGATTCAGTCTCGTCGCGCGAGCACGCCGTCCATCGTGAGGAACATGCTCGCGAGCCGTTCCTTCACCTGCGGATCGGCACTCGCGAGCTGGCTCATGATCTCGTCGCGCTGCGCGGCGTACGACGAGAACGCGATGCGCGTACGCGGCTGACTCGCGAACGCGTCGGACGTCACGACCGCGCCGCATCCGTCGAAGAACTCGCGCGCCGCGGCCGATGCGCTCGCGTAGTTGTTGCGCTGCGCCTCACCGGCGGCGACGCCGAGGCGGCGATGCAGATTCGCGAGCCGCAGCTCGAGCTCGTTGCTGTGCAGCGTCGTTTCCAGCGCGCGCGCGTGCCACGTCGCCGGCACATATCCGCCGAGGAAGGCCGCGATGAGCAGCAGGAGCACGAGCAGGACTCGCTTTCCGGACCCGCGGCGCGCGGGCGGCGGATTCGGCAGCGGCGGAGAAGGCGTCACATCGTCGGATTGCATCGCTCCATGGTACGCAACCTGCTCGCCAGATTCCGCATGACGCAAACACTTCCGGTCCGCCTCGTCGCACAGCAGGAATGGCTGGAGAACCTCGGCGAAGCTGTGCAGCCCGCCGTCCGCCAGCTTCTGCAAAACCTCGGCGACGGTGTCGTCGATCTGCTGCAAGGAAAATGGCTCGGGCATCCGGTCCATCCGGCGCTGACGGACGTTCCGGTCGGCGCATGGACCGCCGCGCTGGCGATGGACGCGGTGGAGTTGATGAGCGACAGCGACGGCGTCAGCGATGCCGCCGATCTCGCTGTCGGCGTCGGCGTCGCCGGCGCGTTGGCCGCGGCCGTCACCGGGATCGCGGATTGGTCGGAGGTCGACGACGAGCCGGCGCGCAAGATCGGCGTCGCACACGCGCTGCTCAACGTCACCGCCGTCGGCCTCTATACGACGTCCCTCATCATGCGCCGCACCGGCTCGCGGCGCGCCGGCATCGGCGTCTCGCTTCTCGGCTACGCCGTTGCCAGCGTGTCCGCGTATCTCGGCGGGCATCTCGTGTTCGGCGAGGGTGTGGGAGTGGAGTCGCGCGAGTAAGCTTGCTTCCGTGGCGCGAGCCTTCATCGTGAGCATGGCGATCGCGGCGTCGTTCGCCGCCGACGCGGAGGTGCGCCGCGGAGGGATTGCGTTCCATTACGCGACGCCGCTGACGGCGCGCGAGCTGGCGTTTTATTCGCGCTTCGAGGTGCTGGTCACGCACGATCCGCTGCCGCGCGCGCAAGTCGATGAGCTGCATCGGCGCGGGACCAGGCTCGCGCTGTATGAATGGGCGGTCGCGTTTTATTCGTCGCTCGCGACGCCGTGGCAGCGCTCGATCTCGCCGTTGAATCGCACTCCGCTGCGCGGTCACCTCGGCGCGACCGACGCGGACGCGTATTACTACGATCCGCTGGCGATGCGCGGCCGCGCGGACGCGATCGCGCACAAGCTCGCGTCGATCGGCTACGACGGAGTGTTTCTCGACGCGACGACGTCGGAGAGCGTGCATCCGGACGCGATGAAAGAGTTCGCGCGGCGTCATCCGTCGCGTGATTACGACGAGGCGTTCGCGGACTTTCTGCGCGCGCTGCGGCGCGACGTGAAGCTCGTGGTCACGAATCAGGGCTATCGCAAGGCGAAGAACGTGCTGCCGTTCGTCGACTGGGACATCAGCGAGAGTCTGATCACGTATCCGCGCGACGGGAAGTTCGTGTTGCGTCCGTGGGACGATCCCGCCGATCGATGGAACAGCATCGCGTTCCTGATGCGGAAGCTGATCGCGCCGGCGATGAAAAAATATCCGCGCGTGCGGTTCGAGCATTTGAATTACGTCGACGCGGCCGACAGTTCGCTGGTGAAGGAGATCGTCGCGATCGCGCGGCGCTATCACGCGCAGGCGTTCGTGACGCTGCCCTCGCTCGGCGCGGCGATCGAGACGGAGGCGTATTTTGATCGACGTCCGTGAAGGGACGCGCGCCGACCGCGATGCGATTCTCGCGCTGCGCGGCCGCTGCTTCGCGGGCGAGGATCCGGAAAAGCAGGACCCGCGATTCTGGGAGTGGGAGTTCGGACAGGGCGGACGATTCTTCGTCGCCGTCGACGGCGATCGCGTCGTCGCGCACCTCGGATTTGTGCCGCAGCTGAAGATGCTCGCCGTCGATGCGATGACGGATCCCGATTCCCGGCGACAGCATCTCTTCAGCCGCGTCGTCGAATGCGCGCGCGACACGCTGCGCAACGACGTCGACTTCAGCTGCGCGTTCCAGATTCGCGAGGCCGTGCTGCCGGCGATGGTGCGCGGCGGGTGGCGGCCGGCCGCGCGTGCGTTCGTGCTGGTGAGGCCGTTGGTGGTTGCGCCGTCGCGCGGTCTCGCGGTTACGCAGCGGCTGGGCGGGACCGAGCAACCGAGCGACCGAGCGACCGAGCAACCCATCCCGTCCCATCTCCATTGGCGCTTCCTCGAAAACCCCCTATGGAAATACGACATCCACGCGAACGACGACGCGTACGTCGTCACGCGCCGCACCATGCTTCGCGGGCACGACTCCGTCGCCATCGCGGACCTCGGCTGGCCGAAAGGCAAAGAGCGCGCGGGGCGCGCCTTGTTGCGCGAGGTGTTCGCGAAGGGGAGGGCGGAGGGGGCGCAGGTGGCGGCGGTGCTGATCACGCTCGCGCATCCGGCGCTGCCGGTGCTCGTGCGCGCGGGCTTTCTTCCGTCGCCGCATCGATTTCGATTTCTCGTCAATTACTTCGGCACGGACTTCGGTACGCCGCGCAAACAGAAGCGGTGGCCGCTGACGTGGGCGGACACGGATCACCTCTGATGCCGCACGCGCTCTTCGTGCTCGCGCACCAGGACGACGAGATCGCAATGGCGGCTCGCATGAAGTACCTGCTTCGGGAAGGCTGGGCGTTGTCCGTCGTATATCTCACTGACGGCATCCGTCCCGAAGTGCGCGATGACGAGGCGCGCGCGGCGCTCGCCTGCATCGGCGTCGATCTCGCGCGTGTCTACTTCTTCGGCTTTCCTGATGGTTCGCTGGTGGACCATCTCGATCGAGCGTTCGAGATGCTCGAGCGGATGGCAGATGGCGGATGGCGGATGGCTCTTCGCGATCGGCCATCTGCCATCCGCCATCCGCCATCCATTCTCGACGCTGTCTACTGCCTGGCGTGGGAAGGCGGACATCAGGATCACGATGCGTCGCATCTCGTCGCGATGGCGTTCGCGACGCGCCGCAACCTTCCGTGCATCGAGCTGCCGCTGTATCACGGCCATCGGACTCCCGGTCAGCTCTTCCGTTCGTTCGCGCCCCTCGGCGACGGTTGGACCGCGCGCAAAATCACCGCGCGCGAAGGACTCGACGTCGCGCTGCTCTGCCGTTTTCATCCGTCGCAGCGGCGCACGTGGATCGCGTTGCTGCCGGAGGCGCTGCTGCGGTTGATCGTCGGACGCAAAGAGTGGACGCGGCCTGCGAGTATCGAGCGATTGCGCGCGAAGCCGCACGCGGGGCGCTTGTATTACGAGCGGCGGTTCGGCGTCACGTGGACGGAGTTCGAGGCGAAAGCTCGCTCGTTTGTGGCCGCGCGTCTTCCCTGACGATTGGACCCGTGTTGATCGGCTCGCGCGGGATCGCCTGCAGATCGAGATTCACCGCGGAGATCAGCAATTGCGTGCCGAGGGTGATGAGCAGTGCGGACAGCACGACCGTGCCGACCGGCGCGGCGAGTCCGCGGCTCGTGTACCACCACCAGTGATAGCCGCCGTACACCAATCCCGCGAGCAGCAGCGGCAGGCCGGTGGCGAGATGGAACGACTCGAGATTGAAGTCGTAGACGAAATTCTTCATCGTTAACCGGCGAACGAGCGACCAGAAAAGACGCGGCGGAAATTGGTGGAGCACCTGCGCGATCGAGAGGCTCGACGTTTCGCCCGCGTAGCGCGCCGGCATCGGAATCTCTTTCACGACCGCGCCGAGAAGATAGAGGTGGCTGAGCATCGAGGTCTCGAAGAAATAGCCGCGATCGATTTTGTCGAGCGGGATCTGCGAGAGCACGTCGCAGCGGATCGCGAGGAAGCCGTTCGCGGGATCGAACGCGTTCCAATATCCGGTCGCGGCTTTGGTGAGGAAGCTGAGGATCACGTTGCCGAGGCGGCGGACGAGCGGCATCGCACGGATGGCCTGAAAGTCGCGGAAGCGATTGCCTTTCGTGTAGTCGGCCGTGCCGTCGATGAGCGGCTGCACGAGCTCCGGCACGAGCCAGAGCGGCATCTGTCCGTCGCCGTCGATCTTCACGACGACGTCCGCGCCGGCGTCGATCGCATGTTTGAAGCCGCTGATCATCGCGCCGCCGACGCCGCGATTTTTCTCGTGGCGGACGACGACGACCCGCGGATCGATCTGCGAGTAGTGCTCCGCGACCGCCGCCGTGTCATCCGACGACGCGTCGTCGACCACGATGATGGTCGTGAAGAGCGCCGGCATCGCCCGCAACACCTCGGGCAGTTCGCGCGCGACGTTGTACGCCGGCACGACCGCCGCGATGTGCGCGGCGGCGCGCGTGCGCAGCAGAAGGCGCGTCACCGTCACAGCGAGCCCACCTGCGCGCCGCGATCGATCATGTAGACGCGGACGTGCTCGTCGTCGCGAAAGACGTGCATGTCGCGATGCTGCAGTTGATAGAGGAAGCACCACGTCTGCAGCCGCTGCTCGAGATCGGTGCGCGAGAACTTCGCCGCCCAGCTGTTGATCTGGAATCGATGAGGCGTTTTCTCGACGGCGACGAAGATGTATCGCGTCGGAATGTTGAGTCGCGCATCCGCCGGATCATACTGTTCGAGAAATTCGGCGGCGGCGATGTGGAAGCCCCTGCCGAGGACCATCGGGAACTCCTGGCCGTACGTGACGAGCGTCCAGGTGAACGGCTCCAGCTTGCGCTGGATGTCAATCACGGCCTGCGCCGTGCCGCTGAAGCCGGAGTAGTTGATCAGCTTCTCGTTCGCGCCGGCGACCGGCACGCGCCACAGCCACAACACCAGCACGACCGCGACCACCGGCTTCCACGCGCGCGTCCGCGCGAGCTCCGCGAGCATGATGCCGAGGAGGATTGCCAGCGACATCGCGAGCCACGATGCGTTGCGCCGCACCTCCACGATCTCCGGAAGTCCGAAGCGCGACGCGAAGTGCGTGAGCGTGAACACGAGCACCGCGAGTGGAATCCAGAGTGCGGTGTAGGGCAGGCTTTCCAGCCTGCGCTCCGGGGGCAGGTTAGAAAACCTGCCCCACACCGAGGCGGCGTATGCGATCGCGATCACCACACAGGCGATCAGAAACGGCGTGACCGACACCCACGTCACGATGTGCGCGATGTCGCCGCCGCGAAGGAACGGGAAGTAGTACGCAACCGTCGATCCCGTTCCGCTTGCGCTGGCGACGTCGCGCGTCGAGCCGACGTGGGGGTAGACGAGATAGGCGAGCATCCACGTCGATCCGGTGAGCACGCCGAGCGCGCCGGCGGCGATCGCGCGTTTGACATCAATCCACGGAATCGCGATCGCGGAAAGCAGCACCAACGGAATGAGCACGCCCGGATGGACGGCGGCGATCGCGGCGGTGCAGAAGAAGTAGCCGGTGAGATGCCAGGCGCTGCGCGCGATGGCGGATGGCGGATGGCGGATGGCAGAAGAATCGTTTTTCGCCATCTGCCATCTGCCCTCTGCCCTCCGCGCTCCAAGCAGGAACATCACCGCCGGAAAAAGAAACACCAGCGCGAGCTCCTGCGGCAGCGTGGCGGTCTGTCGCTGAAAGACGGTGCCGAGGATGTCGACTTCGGCGCCTTCGGGGAGCAATCGATACGGCATCGCCAGCACGGATCGCGCTTCCGTCGCGTTGTCGGTGGCGATGCTGCCGCCGAGGAGAAAGTACTGGCGAGCGCCGCCGATCATCGTCGCGAAGATCAGACCGGCGAGGAGGCCGGCGATGGTGCTGCGCGAGAGGCGGCGTGCGGTATCGGCGACGGCGATCGTCATCAAGACGCCGACGATCGCGCCGAAGAAATTCATCAGCAGGATCATGTCGGCGTTGGTCAGCTCGTGAATCGCCATCAGCAGGAAGTGCATGCCGCGCGGATACGGGCCCCATGATGGATCGACCTGTTTGCCCTCTTGCAGGAGGCGCATCAGGTAGAGGTGCACGTAAGTGTCGGAGAAGCCGAGGTTCGCGGTGACGAAGGGGCGGTAGAGGCGGAACGCGGCGGCGATGGCGATGAGCGCGGCCCAGGCGGCGACGAGCCACGACGTGTGCAGCGCGCGACGGCGTCGGATCATGCGCCGGATGCGGCGCGCGACGTGGACGCGGCCTTCGAGCGTTTTCAGCGAGATGAGGATCGCGGCGCGATAGAGATCGTGCAGTAGCGCGATCGGCCTCCGCTGCGACACCCGCGCGCGCACGAGCAGCACCGCGGCCGCGAGCAGCAAGAGGAGCGTTGCGGTCGAGTAGGCGTTGATCAGCGTGAACGCCTGTCCCGCGAGCGTGAGCAGCGTGACGCCGGCGGCGAAGCACCACCAGAACCATTGCATCGCATCGAGCTCGCGCGGCCGCGCGCGCATCAACGCGGGCACGGCGACGAACAGCAGTGCCATCGCCGCGACGATGCGCACTACGGTGTCGATGCCGAGCAGGAGGTACATGGTCAGATGGCGGATGGCAGATGGCGGATGGCAGATGGCGGATGGCGGATGGCAGATGGCTGATGGCGGATGGCGGATGGCAGATGGCAGATGGCGGTTGGCCGCGACGGGTTCGCCGTCCGCCATCTGCCATCCGCCATCTGCCATCTAATAGGCCGCGTAGTAGTAGTAATCCAACTCATCGATCACCTTGCGCATCGCGCGCGACGAGAGCAGCGCCAGCGTGATCGCGCCGGCGAGCAATCCGAGGACGGCCGCGGAGTAGTGAATCGCGCGGCTCGCGAGAAAACCGACGATGACGTTCACCGCGAGCGCGATCGCGACGGCGCGCACGACCATCTCGATGCGAGAGAGCGTCAGCAGCATGAGCACATTTTGCAGCGCGAACATGAACACGACGTATGCGACCGCGGCGCAGGCGAAGACGCGCGTCGTCGTCGCGGTGAGGAGCGGCGCGTAAATCGGAAGCGACGGCATTCTGCGCAGCAGCAGCGCGACCGCGATCGCAACCGAGAGCGCGATCACGGATGCGCCGGAGAGCGCGAAGAAGCGGCGGCGATGTTCGCGGCGCGACGCATCGACGAAGTGCGACACGTCGACGCTCTGCACGCGCTTCTCGCGCGGCACGAGCGTCTCCGAAAAGCGCTGCGTCGCGTGCTCGACGATACCGGAGAGGAGCATGACGACGATCAGGGCGAGATCCATCCCCAATTCATAGCGGACGTTCAGCCAGAAGCCGTACGGCGGAAAGTCTTCGCGTCCCGTTGCCGACGTCCAGGCGATGAAGCGATCGGCGAAGAGGAAGCAGTTGTACAGGAGTCCGTACAGGAAATAGCGCGAGGTGCTGTAGACGAGCACCGTGAGCCGCGGCGGATTGACGACGCTCTTTTGCTTCGCGAGCGCGTTGAGGTGATAGAGCGCGAGCGCGAAGCTGAGGGCGTCGGCGACGATGAGACCGATCGCATTCGCCATGATCGGCGACGCGTAAAACGACTTCGCGGCGATGAGCACGCATCCGAGTGCGATGGCCGTCGTGACGAGAAAGAGCCACGTCTTGCGCACGAGGTAGATGAGCGCCCAGTTCAGCCAGAGAATCGCCAGCGCGGCGTAGTAGCCGCAGGCGATGAAGACCATCGTCCACGGCAGCACGCCAAATAAAGCGTTGAACGCGAGGGCGGGAACGATCAGCGCGAGCACGATCTGCAGCGCGCGCGACCACGCCCGCAGCGCGATCCATCGCGCGAGCGACTCCTCGCCCTGATACATCGAGAACAATCCGCGGCGGACGATCGTCTGCGTGAAGCCGCCGCTGATGACGTAGCTGGCGATGAACCCGAGCGCGATCGCGCTGCCGGTACGCTGATCCATCGCGATCGCGCCCCACACGCCGTAGCCCCACACCAGCATCGTCACGGCCTGCAGCGCCATCGGCAGCGAGAACGTGAGCCCGGTCAGGTAGTTCTTGAAGAAACGCACGAGCGGCGTGCCGCGCTCCGGATCCTCCCCTTCGACGAACCAGCGGAAGCGCCCTTCCTCGAACCCGTCGTAGATCCGCCGCGCGAGCTCGAAGAGATCGCGCGCGCCGAAGTCAGTGCGTGCGTCTACGTCGCGCAGTCCCATCACTTCCAGCTGCGCCGCGATTTCCCACTCATCCTTCGGAATGCCGAGCAGATCGATGACCTGCTGCCCGAGCTCGTGCGCACGATCGCCGTCGAGCGGCTGCGCCGTCATTGCACCACCGCCCGCACGGTTGCGCAGTCGCGCAGTCGCGCAGTTGCGCAGCGCTGCGCAACCGCGTGACCGCGTGACCGCGCAACGGTCCGAGGCGCATAGGCGCCTGGGCTCAGAGGCTCATAGGGGAGCGGTACACCAATCGTCATCCTGAGAGGCTGTGAAAAAATCCCGTCATCCTGAGCGAAGCGAAGGATCTCAAAATGCGATGAGCGTAGTTTGAGATCCTTCGTCGCGCTTCGCCGACTCAGGATGACGGAGATTTTTTCACAGCCTCTGAGTCGGCGAAGCGCGACGAAGGATCTCGAAATGCGAAAACGCCTGCAATTTCGAGATCCTTCGCCGTCTGCGCGGCTCAGGATGACGGAGGCCCAACTATGAGCCTGTGCGCCCATGAGCCTCTGAGCCTGGCGATTCACGCCGCCAGCCCTCGGTACATATCCAGATACTTCCCGATCGAATGATCGAGCCGGAACTCTTCGATGACGCGCGCCCTGGCACGAGTGCCGAGGCGGAGGCGGAGGGAGGGATTGTCGAGGAGGCGCGCGACTTCGGTTGCGAAGGCTTCGTCGTCGCGCGGCTTCACGAGCACGCCGCAGCCTTCGAGCGCTTCACCGACACCGCCGACGTCGCTGGCGACCACGGCTTTCTCGCAGGCCATTGCTTCGATGACGGAGTAGGGAAACGCCTCGGAGATGCTGGTGAGGAGCACGACGTCAGCGTCGCGATAAGCCTCGACGACGTCATCGACGGCGGTGCCGAGGCTGACCGTGTCGTCGACGCCGAGGTGCTTGCGCAGCGCGAGACAGCGTTGGTAGTACGCGTCGTCGGCGACGGCGCCGAAGACGGAGAACTTCGCGCGCGGATGCGTCTTCTTGATGCGCGCAGCGACGCGGATCAGCGTCTCGATGTCCTTCAGCGGATCGATGCGCGCGGTGGCGACGACGTGCGGATCGCCGTGCAGCTTCGGCACGGGACGAAAGAGATCGGGATCGACGCCGTTGTAGACGACGCGGATCTTCTGCTGCGGCGTTCCGTGCGCGACTTCCCAGCGCGTGTTGTAGTGACACACCGGCGCGATGACGTCGGCGAAGTGATAGTTCGCGCGCGTCACTGCTGTGATGAGGTTGAGCAGGAACTGCTTGCAGAAAAAAAGGCGGCGGAAGCGCGAGAGAAAGAGGTACTGCTCGCGAAGGTAGACGCCGTGCTCGGTGAGCAGCATCGGCGTTCCGTGACGCACTTTCGCGGTGATGCAGGGGATGCCGCAGAACGCGGCGGCGGTCGCATGCGTGACGGAGACGCGCGGCACGCGGACATTCAGAATGATGAGAAAGTGATAGAGCCAGCGCAGGCATTCGGTGAGATCGAAGAGCGTCGGATCTTTGTGCAGATAGGACCTGAACTCTTCCCAAACCGGCCGCGACTTGAACGTCTCGTTGTAGTCGTAGACGCGGAAGTAGTCTTCGAGCGCAACGAGCACGCGTCCGAACGTTTCGGAGTCGGACGGATCGGCGCAGATGACGTGCAGCAGTTTGCGGAAAAGCGGGATGAACTCGCGCTCGATGTCGGCGTTGCTCGTGCGCCGCTTGCGATCGTAGAGCTGCGCGAACGGAATGTCGGCGATGAACTCGGCCGGCTCTTCGATGCCCCACAGCGGCACGCCCAACATCTTCCGGACGTTCGGCGGCGGATCGAACTTCTGTTCGATGTGCGGGTTCATCATCAGCGGCAGCAATGTCCATCGAATGTCGGGCGTGTTGCGCAAGAGGGCGTCGCACCACGTGCTCACGCCGCCCGCGCTGTGCGGATACGTTCCCTCGGTGGTCATGAGCACGGAGAGCGTCATCGGTCCCGGCGAAGCTGCTGCTCGAGCTTCCACCCCTCCACCCGCGCCTCCACGAGCGCGCTCTCGCGCCGCGCGACCTCGCTCATCGCGTCGAGCGCATCCCCCTCCGCCCGCACGCCCGCGCGCACGAGGCGCGTCACCGACTGCTCGCGCTGCCTCGCGACGTCGACGGCCTGCGCGAGCAGCGCCAGGCGCTTCTCGTTCGCGGATGTCGCGACGCGCAGCAACTCGATGCGATTGCGCTGCGCGGTCTCTTCGATTTCGCGCTCGCGCGACCGCTCTTCCGCCTGCAGGATGCGCCGCTGCGCGGACGCGTCGAACATCGGCAGCGAAAGCATGAAGCGGATGCCGTAGAGGCCGAACGTGCCGTCGCTAACGTTGGCGACGCCGCCGAAGGCGGACATGAGGAGTTGCGGTTTGCGCAGACCGCGCGTCTCGACTTGCACTGTGGAGCGGCGCCCGCTTCGGGCGCCGGAATCTCGCGAGGAATCGGCGGCCGAAGCGGCCGCCGCTCCACTGTCTAAGACGACGTGCAGCGGTTCCTCGGAACGATCGCCCATCAACTGCTTGAGCCGCGTTTCCGCGTCGAGTCTTTGCAGCTGCAGGTCGACGAGCATCGACTCCGCGGCCAGCGCCTGGTCCTGCCACTGGGCGGCGACGTTGTTCGTGATCAGACCGGCGGCGAGCATGGTGTCGGCGTGCTCGCGCAGGGTGCGCGCGCGCGCTGCGCTGTCGCGCAGCGAGTCGAGGCGCGCGTCGGCGAGGTAGAGGCGCGCGAAGGCGTCGAGTGTGTCGCGGAAGACGTCGTCTTCTTCGCGCGCGGCACGATCGCGAAGGAGTGCGGCTTCGTCGCGCAGCTCCTGTTGCGAGTTGCCGAGGAGCGGATAGTCGAGGGTTATGAGCGCGGTCAGCGCGTCGACGCGCGTGACGCGGCTGGTGATGAGATTGAGATCGTTCGCGCTGCTCGCGCCGGTCTCCGCGCGAATGGACGGGAGCGTGCGCGCCGATTCGAGCGCGCTCGCGCGTGTGTCGTAGAACTCGGTGGCGCCGCGCGTGTGCAGCGCGCGCTCGAGCGCGTCGGGAAACGTGAGCGTGGCGGCGAGAAGAAGAACGGCGTGCATCACTTCACCGTGATCACGGCCTGCTGTCCCGGTTGCAATACGCGATCGGGATTCGGGAGATCGATGACGAGTGTCGTCGTGCCGCCGCTGCCCGGCACGATCGCGCGGACCGGCGCGCTGAAGCGGCGCGGCGGAACGGTAAAGATCTTGACCTGTAGCGGCATGCCGGTGCGGATGTAGCGGGTCAGCTCCGGTGCGACTGCCGCGCGCACCTGCGCTTTCGTGTTGTCCGTGATCTCGACGATCGTGTCGCGCGGAAACACGCTCTCGCCGGCGCGCGCGTTCACGCGCGTCACCGTTCCGGAGATCGGCGCGACGATCGTGAGCAGCGACTTCCGGTCTTCCGTGAGCGCCTGATCGCTGCGCGCTTTCTCCAATTCCAGTTTCAGGAGACTGGTGTCGGCTTGCACGGCCGGCGGCGGCGTGGCGCGCTCGCGCTCCGCGAGCCAGTCGCGCAGCGCGGCCGAGTATTCATTCTCCGCGTCCTCGAGATCCTGCTTCGAGACATCGTGCGTCTTGTACAACTCGCGATAGCGATCGCGCTTCGCTTCGCGATTCGCGAGGATCGCGGCTGCCGCGCGCTCGCGTTGCGGATTGACGGTCGCGTTGCTGCGACGCGGATGCGACGCCTCGCGAAGCCGCTGCTCCGCGACTGCGACCTGCGCGCGCGCGAATGCGATATCGCGATCGATCGTCGCGTTGGAAAGCGTCGCGATCACCGCGCCGGCTTCGACGAGCGATCCCTCGCGAACGGCGATATTGGCGACGCGTCCGTCGATCGACGTGATCGCCGCCGCGGTGTCGGCGGTTCCGACTTCACCGCGCAGCTCCAACTCCGGCACGCCCGCAGCGACCGCGTCCTGCTGATTGTTGCAGCGCGCGGCGAGCAGGAGCGCAGCGACGCCGAGGGAGAGCCAGATGCGCATTGGGCGAGTTTCTTGCAGGGCTCGCCTGCAAGAAGCGTGTCAGTCGCGCCATGAAGATTGTACCGGTCGTGACCTCCCTCGTGGCGGCCGCGGCTCTCCTCGCAAGCGGTGGGGCGTCGTGGATCCTGTTGCGCGACGCGCGCGCGAACGCCGCGCACGAAGTCTCGCTCGTCCTCGCGTCGCCGCCGCGTACGCTGCAGGCGCTCGAGGCGTTTCCCGCAATCGAATCGGCGAAGCGCTACCGCGCGAACGGCATGCTGATCGAACAGTACCGGCGCGCGCCGCACAGCGTCGCGTTCGCATCGCTCGCCGCGCGCGTCGCCCGTCCCGACGTCGTCTGCACGACTGCAAACGGCACGACGCTTTGCATCGAGCCTTCGCCCGCCGCGATCGCGCCGCAGGTGCAGCAGGCGGTTCTGCTCATCGCGATCGCGACGTTCATCGGCTTGATCGCCGGCTGGCTCGCCGGCACCGCGCTGGCCCGCTCCGCCGGCGCTCCGGCGCGCCGCATCGCCGACGTTGTGGAGAAAGCCGCGCGCGACCACACCTATTCGCTTCGCGTCGAAGAGCGCGATCTCGACGCCCTCGGACGATCGGTCAATGAGCTACTCACGCAGATGCAGGAGCGCGAGGTCGAGCTGCGCCGCCGCACGAACGAGCTGGAGACGGCGAACAAGGAGCTCGAGTCATTCGCCTATTCGGTGTCGCACGACCTGCGCGCGCCGCTCGGCAGCATCGACGGCTTCTCGTACGCGATCGAGCTCGATTACTCCGACCGCCTCGACGACACGGCGCGCGACTACCTCGCCTGGATCCGCAAGGGCTGCGTGCAGATGCGCGACCTCATCGAAGGCCTGTTGCAGATGTCGCGGCTGTCGCAAACGGAAGTGCAGCGCGAGCCGGTCGATCTGACGGAGATCGCGCGCAACGTCGCCGGCACGCTGCAGCAGACCGATCCGAACCGCGACGTGCAGTTCGAGATCCACGACAACGTGCGCACGGTCGGCGATCAGCGGCTGCTGCACGCGGTGGTCGAGAACCTGATGTCGAACGCGTGGAAGTTCACGCGCAAACAGAGGCCGGCGCGCATCGAGTTCGGCAGCTCCGGCGGCGCGTTTTACGTGCGCGACAACGGCGCGGGATTCGATCCCGCGCACGCATCGAAAATGTTCCGCCCCTTCCAGCGTCTCCATTCGTCGCGCGAGTTCGAAGGAACGGGAATCGGCCTTGCGACGGTTCAGAAAATCGTCGAGCGTCACGGCGGCCGGGCCTGGGCGGAAGGAGAGGTCGGCCAGGGCGCGACGATCTATTTCACGACGGTATGAAGAAGCCGCTGCACGTTCTGCTCGTCGAGGATTCCGATCTCGATGCCGCGCACCTGATGATGGAGCTGCGCCGCGGCGGATTCGAGCCGGAGTCGCATCGCGTGGAATTGCCGGAGCAGTTCGAGGCCGCGCTGCGCAACGACACCTGGGACGTCATCATCTGCGACTATCACCTGCCGCGCTTCAGCGCGCCGCAGGCGCTCGATCACTATCGTGTCGCGGGGCTCGACATTCCGTTCATCGTCGTCTCCGGCGCGATCGGCGAGGAGACGGCGGTCGATTTGATGCGCGCGGGCGCACATGACTATCTGCTGAAGCATCGCCTCACCCGACTCGCGGCGGCCGTCGATCGCGAACTGCATCAGGCGGAGTCGCGGCGCGCGAAGCGTCGCGCGGAGAGTCTGTTTCAGGCCGTGCTGCGCGCGTCGCCGCTGCCTGGCCTCCTCGTCGATCGCGCGACCGCGCGCGTGATCGACGGCAGCGACAGTTTTCGCCGGCAGTTCCTCGACGGCAATCCGGGCGCCGCGCAACGCGCGCTGTTCGAGCTGATCGAGTTCTCCCAGACGGAGCGCATCGAGCAACTGCTCGCGCGCGGATCGGGGACGGCTTGGTACGCGGTGTACTACGTCGACGGCGCGGCGCGCATCGCGAACGTGCGCTGTTACTCGGTCGCGCACGAAGGCGGCGCGTATGCGTACGTCGTGCTCGAGGACGTGACGGAGCAGCATTACCTGAAGGCCGCGTTCGACGCGGTGCCGGATCCGCTGCTGATCATCAGCTCCGAACAAACGCTGCTCTACGTCAACCGCGCGGCGGAGGAGCTCTTCGGCGATCTCTATTTCGGAATGGCGATCGGTTCGGCGCTTCGCTTCCCGAATCTCGAAGGCGACTGGTGGCGAACGTTAGGCCGCTTCGACGAGCGGCGCATCGAGATCGCCGGGCAGCCGTACGACGCGAGCGCGAATCCCTTCCGCTTCGCGGGCGAAGCCGAGACGTCGACGATTCTCACGCTGCATAACGTCTCCGACGAGGAAGAGCTGCGCCACCTCGCGATGCACGACGCGCTGACGGGCGTGTACAACATGCGCCACTTTCAGGACGCGGTCGAGCCGCAGCTCGTGGACGGCGGCACGCTGGCGCTGCTCGACGTCGATCACTTCAAGACCATCAACGACGAACGCGGTCACGCCGCCGGCGACGTCGCGCTCATCACGTTCGCCAACCTCGTCCGCTCCGAGCTGCGCGCCGGCGAGCTCTTCGCCCGCCTCGGCGGCGACGAGTTCGCGGTCTTCTTCCCGCCGGCAGCTGCGAGCGCTGCGCTCGACGTCGTCCGCGCGATCTACGCGCGCATCGCCCGCACGCCGTTCCGCTACGACGGCGCCGATTATCCGTTCACGGTGTCGTCCGGAATCGCGAGCGCACACGCCGGCGACTCGCTGGAATCGTTGCGGCGTCGAGCAGATCAAGCGCTTTACGAAGCAAAGCGGCAGGGACGCGCGCGATGGATCGTGGCGGAAGCGCCCCTCATCCGCCCTTCGGCCACCTTCTCCCCGCAAGCGGGGAAAAGGGCAACGAACGACGAACAGGCGTAAGTGCTGTTGGTTTGTGGTGACCGCTGCCCTCAGCGGTCACAGCGCGGCCATGGCGGCGACGGCGGCGTTTGGCGCCGCCGCGACCGCTGAGGGCAGCGGTCGCCACATAGTGAGGGGCGGCTCACGCCGCGAGATACTCGCGCACCGCGTCCAGCGTGAGTGGCTTGGAGTAGAGGAAGCCCTGCATCAGCGTGACGCCGAGGCTCTGCAAGCACTGCGCGTCTTCCGGCTTCTCCACTCCCTCGGCGATCAGGTGCGCGTGCGAGTCGGCAGCGAGCTGGCGGATCGCGCCGATCACCGAGCGGCGCCGCGGATCGATTGCGCAGCCGTCAACGAAATAGCGATCGAGCTTCAGATAGTCGGGGCTGACGTCGAGCAGCATCTTGAAATTCGATTGGCCGAGGCCGACGTCGTCGACGGCGATCTGCGCGCCTAACTTGCGCAGCTGTTCGATCGCGGCGAGAAAACTGACGCCGTCCCACGGCGGCGCGTGCTCGACGATCTCGACGGTCAATCGCCGGACGTCGATCTGCGCCGCTTCGACGGTCTTGCGCAGGAAGTTGATGAAACCGTGGTCGCGTCCGAGCGTCGACGCATGAACGTTGATGCCGAGGCGCAGCGCACCCGGGAGCATGCGCGCACCGCGTAATGCTTCGGAGATGCAGGCGCGATCGACCAGCGATTCTTCGCGTTTGAGCCGGACGTATTCAAACAACACGTCCGCCTGCTCGAAGTTCGATCCCTTCGGTCCGCGCGAGAGGCACTCGAGTCCGAAGGTTTCCACCGTGCCGTTTTTTGAGCGCACCACCGGCTGATACACCGGCGTAATTCCGCCAGGTTGCAGAATCCGGTTGAGCGCGCTCTCGCCAGTCACCGGAACGGCTACCCTTGATCCAGCAGGTTCATTGCGACACTGGCAATCTCCATCATCGACTTCGGCTTGTGCAGAAACGCGTCGGCGCCGCGGTTGTACGACTCGCGCTCGATCTCCGGCGTGCCGAATGCGCTGAGCAGTACGACGCGCGTGTTCGCGCAGCGCTGGTGAATGTCGGCAACGATCTGCAATCCTTCGACGCCGCCGATGCCGGTCAATCGCAGGTCGCAGATCACGAGATCGTAGCGGCGATTCGCGAGCAGCGCCTGCGCCTCTTCGAGCTCGTGAGCGGCATCGACGCGATAGCCGAGGCCTTCGAAGTACTTCCGCATCGTGAGGACGATCAACTCTTCGTCATCCACGATGAGAATGCGGTCGGGACGATTCGACATCAAAGCTCTTTCCATCATAACGAGAAGACCGGGAAGCGGACCGTGATGACGGCTCCGCCGTCGGGCGAGTTCCCTGCAGTGATGATGCCACCGTGCTCATCCACGACGCGCTGGGCAATCGACAGCCCTAATCCGGTGCCGCCGCGGCGCTTGGTGAAGAAAGGCTCGAAGATGCGATGCAGGTCGGCGGGATTGAAGCCCGGACCGTGATCGCGGACCGCGAAGGTGACGAAGCCGCCGTCGCGGCGCGCGGCGACCTGCACGCGCTGCTGCATGCTCGAATGCTGAATCGCGTTGATGATGAGGTTCTCGAAGGCGTGGCCGAGGCGATGCGCATCCAGCAGCATCACGAGATCGGATTCGATCTCGGCATCGATGTGCACGCTCGACTGCGCGGCGATCTGCCGGCATTCGTCGACGACGACGCGCAACACGCTGTCCAGCGATCCTTCTTCGAGGCTCAGCGTCCAGCTCTTTCCGTACGCCAGCAGATTCTCCATCAGGCGATTCAGCCGCCCGAGCCAGTTGCGCAAAACCTCCGCGAGCTCGTTGATGTCGGGACGGTCGGGCAGCATCTGCTGCAGCGTGTCGATGGTGATGCCGATGCCGAAAATCGGATTGCGCACTTCGTGTGCGACGCCGCCGACGAGCTCTCCGAGGGCTGCGAGCTTTTCGCCGCGGCGGACGGATTCCGCGAGGCGCACGAGATCGGTCGTATCGCGCATCGCGATGATCACGCGGTCTTCGCCATCGAACGTCGAGTGATACCACGCGCCGTTCACGTCCCAGTAGCGATCGTGTTCCGCGATTTGCGCAGTGCACGGCGTGCGGCTGTCGCTGACCGATGTCACGGTGTCGGCGAGCGTCTTCCACGGCTCGTCGCCGCTGACGGCGATGTTGCGTCCGAGAACGTCCTTGAACTCGCCGCCGACGAGATCGCGCGCGGCGCGATTGACGCGCATGATCGTGCCGTCCATCCGCGTGATGAAGATCGGCAGCGCGATCGCGTCGAACGTCTGCGTCCACTCGTAGCTTTTCTTTTCGACGATCTGCTGCAGCTGGCGCCGGGCGATGAGACGGCCGAGTGTTTTTCCGGCACGGCCCAACGCCTGCTGCCGCCGGTCGCTGATCGGACGGACCGCGCGCGTCGCCATTTCCAGCACGCCGACGACGCGCTCTGAGTCATACAGCGGCACCGCGGCGGCCGCGTGCAACCCGGAAAGCGCAGCGACTTCGCGGCGAAGGAACCCCGTTTCGTCCATGAGATCGGGGACCCAGAACGGTCCTTCGCGCGACCACGCCTTGCCGGGGATGCCGCGTCCGCGCGCGAAGCGAAGCTCGTTCACGCGCTCGCGAAACGAGCCGGCGTCGATGTCGGGCCGCGTCCAGATCACCGAAGGCGCGAGGTGTTGTCCGTCGGGTTCGATCAGCCAGATCACCGCGCAGTCCCATCCATCCGACTCGCACACGAACTCGAGCACGTCGCCGAGCACCGCCTCCAGCGGCTTCGCCTCGGTGAGAATGCGCGTGACCGCCAGGTCGAACAGCTCTTCCGGGTCGGCGCGGCTCCGTTCCGTGACGTCGCGCGCCGCGAACACAGCCTGCACGACTTCATCGTCACATAATACCGGCATGCCGGAAATCGTGAAGTACCGTTTTGACCCGTCGAGGAACGGCCGCCGGTCCGCCGTGACGTGCCGTCCCGTGAAGACGCGCGCGCAGACGTCGCGCCACCACGCGTTCGCCTCCGGCTCGTGCACGAGCGCGTCGAGCGCGACCGGCGCCTCCGGCGCAACATTCGTGACCCGTTCGCAGATCGCGGCGAACGGAGCATTGAACGCCGTGACCACGAGATCGCGGGTCATGATCCACGTGGGATCGCTCGCGGATTCGAGGATGGCGCGGGATAGGGCATCCATCTAACGGCCCAGCACGATGTCGATTCCGGCGAAGATGAGCTCCGTGAGTGGTATGCAAATCACCGTCGCCAATTTGCTTCGATTGAACGCATCGCTCTGAACCACGACGACCGGCCGGCGAGCATGGTCCGCCGGCAACATCTCACTCTGCGAAATCACCACTCTATTTTCTCCAGAGTTCGTCTGGCTGCCTCTTTCACAAAAAAATCCAACTGGTCGTCCTGGTCGTCACCAAGTTGCTCGACTACGGCATTGATCGCCTGTGTAATCTCGTCCGGTGAAGGCCGTCCAACGTGCTTGCGCAGAGCAACGGGGCGCATTTCGCCCTTCGACTTCCGTGAACGCTTTCTCATGTGATCGATATAATCCCCCCGCCTTGCCCGCGCTGAAAGTTTTTTCCGGCCGCTCGCATCCTGCGCTGACCGAGGAAATCTGCGCGAACCTCGGCATCGAGCAGGGACACATCACGCTCTACAGCTTCTCCGACGGCGAGCATTACGTGCAGATCGACGAGAACGTGCGCGGCGCGGACGTGTTCATCGTGCAGCCGACCTGTCCGCCGTCGGTGAACGATTTTCTCGTCGAGCTGCTGATCATGCTCGATGCGTTCAAGCGCTCGTCGGCGCGGCGCATCACCGCGGTGATTCCGTATTACGGATACGCGCGGCAGGACCGCAAGAACAAGCCGCGCGTGCCGATCACGGCGAAGCTCGCCGCGGATCTGATCGGACACGCCGGCGCGGATCGCGTGCTCACGCTCGACCTGCACGCGGCGCAGATCCAGGGATTCTTCAACATCCCGGTCGATCACTTGTTCGCCGCGCCGGTCATCGTCGGACATCTGCTCAAGACGATCGAGACCAGCAACCTGACGATCGTCTCGCCCGACGCCGGCGGCGTCGAGCGCGCGCGCGCCTACGCAAAACGCCTCGGCGCATCGCTGGCCATCATCGACAAGCGGCGCATCGCCGCGAATCAAACCGAGGTGATGAACATCATCGGCGACGTGTCGGGACGCGACGTCTACATCGTCGACGACATCATCGATACCGCCGGCACGCTCATCCACTCCGTGCAGGCGCTGTTCGCCCAGGGCGCGAAGTCGATCTCCGCCGCCTGCACCCATCCCGTCCTCTCCGGCCCCGCCATCCAACGCATCAACAGCTCCGAGCTGATGCAGGTCATCGCCACCAACAGCATCCCGACCGAGGAGAAGGAGATGGACTGCTCGAAGCTGATGACGCTCTCGATCGCGTCGCTCCTGGCGGAGGCGATCAAGCGGATTCATGATGAGGATTCGGTGAGCTCGCTGTTTGAGATGTGAGCGCGGCTGCGCTGATGGCGGAGGGCGGCTGCGCTGATGGCGGATAGCTGACGGCAGATGGCGAACGTCGCACTTCGGTTCTCCGCCATCCGCCACCTGCCATCAGCGCAGCCGCCATCGCGCGCAGCGCGAGGGAATAACACCGCAATCTCAGACATTTACGCGCTTCGCACAAAGGAGTCTGCACCATGGCTGAGGTGACGTTGGAAGTGGAACGCCGGGAGGCGACCGGCAAGGAAGTGGCGAAGAAGCTTCGCCGGGAAGGCCGCGTGCCGGCGGTCGTATATGGCGGGCATCGCGAGCCGGTGGCGATCACGGTCGACCGCAAGTCGATCTCAGAGCTGATCCAGAAGAGCGATCACGGCATCCGCTCGGTGTTCCTGCTCCAGATGAAGGGCACCGATCAGCAGCGCCACGCGATGATCAAGGAAGTGACGATCGATCCGATATCGCGCAAGATGATGCACGTCGATTTCGTGCGCGTGGTCATGGATGAGAAGGTCCGCGTGACCGTGCCGATCCATCTGAACGGAACGGCGATCGGCGTGAAGGAAGGCGGTCTCCTCGACTTCCAGCTGCGCGAGGTTCACATCGAGTGTCTCCCGAACGCGATCCCTGATGCCATCGAAGTCGACATCACGCCCCTCGGACATCACGACTACTACCGCATCAAGGACCTCCAGGTCCCTGAGGGCGCGAAGGTGATGGACGATCCGGAGCGGGTGGTCGTCGGCGTAACGCATGCGCGCGCGGAAGTCACCGAGGCGGCGCCGGCCGAGGCTGCGGCCGCGACGGCGGCGGAGCCGGAAGTCATCAAGAAGGGCAAGACCGAAACCGAAGAGTAAGTTTTCACTCGACCGGTTTCTGCAACGCCCCGCCGTCGTGCGGGGCGTTTTGTTTTTTAGGCGAAAGGCAAAAGGGCAAAAGGTAAAAGTAGAATCCGTCGTCATCCTGAGGCGCATCGACGCCGAAGGATCTCGAAATTGCAGGCTCTTCGTAGTTTGAGATCCTTCGTCGCGCTTCGCCGACTCAGGATGACGCGGGAAATTTTCGACTTTTACCTTTACCCTTTTACCTTTTACCTTTTACCTTTGAGCTTTTGCTATGGCACGACTGACGAAGTTGACTAAAGACGAAGTCACGACCGACGTGAAAGAGCTGTACACCAACGTCGGCAAGCAGCGCGGCAACGTGCCGAACATGTTCCGCGTCTATGCGCACCGGCCGGAGATCCTGAAAACGATGATCGCGCACATGAACGCGGTCACGAACACGGGAACCGTTCCGGTGCGGACGAAGGAGTTCGTGGCGACGCTGGTATCGCGCATCAACGGCTGCGAGTATTGAAACCGCTCGCACACCGCGCAGGCTGCGCGGCACGGAGCGACGGACGAGCAGTGCGCGGCGCTGATGGAGTTCGAGAGCGGACCGTTCAGCGACGCGGAGAAAGCGGCGCTGGCATACGCGAAGCAGTTGACGATCGATGCGCACGCGATCGACGAAGCGCTGTTCGCGCGATTGCGCGCGCACTACGACGAAGGAGAGATCGTGGAGATCTCGGCGATGGCCGGACTGTTCAACTACTTCAATCGCGTCAACGACGCGCTGCTGATGGAGCCGACGAAACCGGGAGAGGGACTGTGAGGCGATTGCTCTGCTGTCTCATCGCTGCAGTCGGATTGAATGCGGCCGAGTTCAAAGGCGCGGTGCCGAACATCGCCGGTGACGGCTCCGGCGGATTCGTCGTCAGCTACATCGACGGCAACTCGTTCCGCTTCGTCTCGATTCGCGATGACAAAGTCTCGTCGCCGCGCGAGATCGCGAAAGGAAATCTGCTCGTCAATCGCGCCGACTTCCCGTCGATCGCGGTCAACGGCAAAACGATGATGACATCGTGGCTGACGAAGAACGGACACGGCTCGATGATTCACGCTGCGCGCTCGACGGACGGCGGCGCGACGTGGAGCGCGGCGAAGACGCCGCATCCGGCGATGGTGTCGGAGTTCGGGTTCGTGTCGCTCGATGCGAACGGTGACGCGATCTGGCTCGACGGACGCGGACTGAAAGGCGGCGTGGAAGGGGAGGGCGACATGGAGCTGCACTACGCCGCGTTCCCGTTTGCGAACGACGTCGCAATCGACAAACGCGTGTGTGACTGCTGCCAGACGGCGATGGCGATGACGAGCGACGGTCCGATCGTGGCGTATCGCGACCGCTCGGCGGACGAACTACGCGACATCGCCATCGTGCGCCGCACGAAGTCGGGCTGGACATCGCCGAAGTTGATTCACGCGGATGGTTGGAAGATCGCCGGCTGTCCGGTGAACGGTCCGCAGCTCGATGCGAGCGGCAAGCGCGTCGCGATCGCGTGGTTCACCGCGGCGAACGACGAGCCGCGCGTGTATGCCGCGTTCTCGAGCGATACCGGCGCGACATTCAGCGCGCCGCTGCGCGTCGACGCGAACAAGGCATCCGGACACGTCGACGTCGTGCTGCTTTCCGACGCGTCGGCGGTCGTGACGTGGGTCGAAGTGCGCGGCGACAAGTCGATCGCGTTCGCGCGACGCGTGAATGTGGCGACCGCTGCCCTCAGCGGTCGCGGTGCCGCTGAGGGCAGCGGCACCCACATGAGTACGCCGGTGGAGCTCGGCGACGCGCGCGGATTTCCGCGCATCGCGGTTTCGAAGGAGAATGTCGGCGTCGTGTGGGCCGCGGACGATCGCGTCCACTTCAAGACCATCAAACTGCCATGAGGAAACTCTCTCTCCTTCTCTCACTGATTGTCGTGCTCGCCGCCTGCAAAGCGCGGGAGAACACTGTCGCGACGACATCCGCGGAAGCGCCAAAGAAATCTGCGCCCGCGCAGACTGCGACAGGCACCGACGTCGGCGCGACGATGCCGGAGTATTCGGCGATGTGGCTCGACGGCTCGAAGTTCGAGCTCGCCAGCAAGCGCGACAAAGTCCTGCTGGTGAACGTCTGGGCCACGTGGTGCGCGCCGTGCCGCGAGGAGATCCCGGAGCTGCAGGCGCTGCACGACAAACTGAAAGCGAAGAACTTCGAAGTCCTCGGCGTCAGCGTCGACGACTCCTCGGCCGAGCTCGTGAAGCAATTCGTCGCCGAGCAGAAGATGACGTTCCCGGTCGCGCTCGATCCGGAAGGAAAAATCGCGTCGATCCTCGACACCGGCGTGCTGCCGACGACGGTCCTGCTCGACCGCACCGGCAAGATCCTCTGGAAACACTACGGCCCGATTCCGAAGAACGATCCGGAGCTCGAGCAGACGATCGCGAAGGCGTTGTGACCTCTCAGCCTCCTGGCCTCCCAGCCTCCTGGCCTCCAAGGCTCCGAGTCTCCGGAAAACGGTTCTCCAGGAGGCTTAGAGGCCAGGAGGCCAGGAGGCCAACTACGTGTGGCGCCGGTCAGGCGTGTCGCGCTCGGTGCGGCGGCGGTCGCGTTGCCGCTGGATGAACTCGCGGACGTTGCGCGCCATTTGTCCGACCAGCAGGCGCATCGGCAGGTAGGCCAGCGCGATCGAAAGCGCCAGCGCTACGGCCATCAAAAGGAAGAGAGCGATGAGAGCGATCGGTGACATCGGGCCTCGAAAACCTCACTCTCTCAATAGCAAACGGCGGGCCGCGAGCGCGTCGCGGATCGCGGCCGTCAGCTTGCGCGCGCCATCGGGATTCGCGTGCATGGGATCGAGAAATTCCCGCTCCGAAAGCAGGCGCGTCAAATCGACGCAGTCGATGCCGGATGGACAAGCGACGCGCGCGTGCAGTCGCGGATGGACCGGCGCGAGCACGACAAGGTAGCGTCGCCGCGCACGCGCAGCGCACTCGCGCAGCATCTGCACCTGCGACGCGCTCATCGTGAATTGCGCGCCGGCGAGATCGGCGAACCGTTGTTCGGGCAGCCATCCGCCGGGGCGATGTCCGCGCAGCACATCGCGCGCGAATCCCTCGATCGCGGCGCGCACGTGACGGCGGCCGTACCAGCGGTCGCGGAGCGGATGCGGGTCGAGATCGAATCGAAACACGCGCGCAATCACGGCGCGCGTTTCCACGTGAGGCGTGTAGCCGCACAGACGCATCGCGTTGTAGTGATCGGGATCGACCGCGTCATTGCGGTCGAGCATCGACGGCGTGACGAGATGGACGACGACGTTCACGTTCGGCGGCAACTCCTGCTGCAGAAGAAATCCTTCGCCGATCGTCTGCGCCGGCGAGCAGAGATTCGAGCCGCCGAGTTGCCGCGTGTCGACGCCGAAGAGGCCGACGCTGTCGCCGAACAGGACGAGCGGGGGAGTGCGATCGGAGTGGAGCGCGTCGAGGATGGTGCAGAGACGCGCGGTGTCGTCAGGCGAGACGCGCGCGATGCGCGGCATCAGGACGAGCGCGACGGCGGCGCCGGCGATGACGCACAGCGAGAGCGCGATCGCGCGTCGGAGGAACAAGTGTTGATTGTAGTAAGTTCGCTTTCATCGTGGAGACGCCGATCATTCCGGAGCGCATCGCCGCGCCGGTGCGCCGTGCGCTCGCCGGCGAAGCCGTGGAGTGGCCCGACCTCACCGACGAAGAAGCGCGCGCGCTCACGCTGCACGGCGTCGCACCGCTCGTCTACTCCATCGCGCGCGTCCCGCGGCTGAGAGAACAGGCAATGCACGCGGCCGTGCTCGAAGCGATGCGGCTCGAAGACCTGCACGCGGTGCTCCCTGCGCTCGCATCGCGCGACGTTGTTCCGCTTCTCATGAAAGGAACGCCGCTCGCGTACGACCTCTATCCCGCGCCGGAGCTGCGCCCGCGCGGCGACACGGATCTACTGATCTCTCGCGATGCAATCGAAACGACGCGTGAGGTTTTGCTCGAGCTCGGATTCGCGGAACGAATGACGAGCGGCGACGAGCACGGCGTGCGGCAGGCGCTGTTTTCGCGGCTCGACGCCTACGGTCTCGAGCATGCGTACGACGTGCACTGGGACATCACCAACACCGCGCTCTTCGCGGAGACGCTGCGCTTCGACGAGCTGTGCGCGCGCGCGGTCAACGTACCAACGATCGACGCCCTCGCTCTCTCGCACGTCGACGCGCTGCTGCTCGCGTGCATCCATCGCGTCGCGCATCATCACGACAGCGATCGCCTGATCTGGCTCTTCGACATCGCGCTCTTGCGCGACCGCATGTCGCGCGACGAGCACGAGCGTTTCTGGCGGCTCGCCGCCGACCGTCGCGTCGCCGGCGTCTGCATCCGCTCGATCGAGCTGGCGGACGAATGGTGCGGACGCGCGGCGCACGATCGCGCGGAGGATTTTCTGTCGCGGGAAGAAATTGAGCGCGACGAGCCGTCGCGCGTCTATCTCGATCGCGAGATCACGTACGGCCGCGCGATGCTCGCCGACCTGCGCGCTCTGCCGTGGCGCGCGCGCGTGGAGCGATTGCGGCAGCTCGCGTTTCCGCCGCGCGACTTCATGCAGCAGACGTTTCACACACGCAGCCGTTTCGCGCTGCCGTGGCTGTACGTCTATCGCGGGGCGCGCGGCCTGGTGCGGCTGTTCCGCCGCGCGCGCAAGTGACGCCCGTCATTGGACTTCGTGCGCGTCGTAAACGTGCGTGACCAACTGCTCGATATCGAACGGCTTGGAGAGCACGCGGAAGACCGGCTTCGCGGCAGTGGTCGCGGTCGCGCTCTGCAGGTTGGCCGTCATCACGATGACCCACGGCTTCGGCGCGTTGCGCTCATGCTCGAGGTATTGAATCACCCCGTGGCCGTCAACGCGCGGCATCATCAGGTCAAGCAGGACCATTCCGTACTCGTTGTGCGCGAGCTTCTCGATTGCCTCGTGGCCGTCGCGCGCGGAGTCGACTTCGAATTTTTCCCGCCGCAACACGCGCTCGACCATCAGCCGGATCGAATCGTCGTCGTCCACGACCAGGATTTTTTTATTAGGATTCGACAATCTTCTGTACGCCTTCGGAAAATCACATAGCAAGCGAACTGCCATCATGCACGTGATCCTCTACACCAGATCAAGCTGCCATCTGTGCGACGAAGCGAAGGCGGCCATTCGCATGTCGGGCGTCCGCGCGCACGTCACCGAGATCGACATCGACCGCGATCCCGAGCTGCAGCGGCGTTACACGAACGACGTGCCGGTAATCGTGATCGATGGAAGGGAAGCGTTTCGTCATCGCGTTGATCCGCAGGCATTCGCGCGCTACGCCGCGCAAAGGAGAAGCGACATGCCCGATCTTGCTGCTGAAAAATGCGTACCGTGCCGCGGCGGAGTGCCCGCGCTGCAAGGCGAAGAGCTGCGCTCGCTGCAACACGACCTCGGCGGCGGATGGAACGTCGTCGACGAACATCATCTCGAGAAGGAGTTCACCTTTCCGGACTTCGCGTCCGCACTGGAGTTCACCAACCGCGTCGGCGCGATCGCCGAGGAAGAGGGACATCATCCCGATATCCATCTGGCGTGGGGCAAAGTGCGCATCACGATCTGGACGCACAAGGTCGACGGGCTGACGCGGAGCGACTTCGTGCTGGCCGCGAAGATCGAACGATCCGCACCGTCATCCTGAGCAACTTTGTGGCGACCGCTGCCCTCAGCGGTCGCGGCGGCGCTACGCGCCGCTGGCGCGGCCGTGAGGCGGCGCTGTGACCGCTGCGGGCAGCGGTCACCACAAAGTTGCTCAGGATGACGACTGCGTCGTCACTTATTCGTCGCGACCTGCTTTTCCACCTGCCGCCGCACGCTCATCTCCGACGTGTTGCCGGCCGCGTCGATGGCGACCGCGGAGAATGCGCGCTCGGTTGGTGTTGCCGCGCGCAACACGTCGTGGGCCCAGATGTCGGTGTCGCGGTCGACGTCTTCGCCCGACGCTTCGGTGCGCTTCACGATGTTGAACGGGAACGTCGCCTCGAACGTGCCGTCGCTGGCGGTGTTGGCGGAGCCGATGTAGTTGAACTCGCCGATCGACGGCAGCGCGACGTCGCGCTCCTGCGTCGTGATGGTCTCGCGCTCCGTCTTCACTCCGCGAATGCGCGGCATCTCGGCTACCTTTTCGCGCACGGACGATGTAGCGAACGACTGGTACAGCTCGACGACTTCGCCGGGGCACGCACGTCCGCGAATCGTGACCCGCGCATTGACGCTGTTCTCGTCGCCGTCGACTTGCGCGCTGGTGATCACCGGCGGGGAGATGCCGAGGTTTGCGGCGGTGGTGATGTGGTCGCAGGAGGCGGACGCGCGCGCGAGGATGTTTGGGTCGCTTCGCAGATTGAGGATGATCGGACGCAGTCCGTTTTCGTCGTAGCGATTCGCACTCAGGCGATTCTCGCGCGGCGCGCTGTTGTCGTTGAAGGGCGTGACCGTGACGCCGCCGAGGCGGTTCCACATGATGTCGTTGCGCGTGACGGTGTTGCGCGTGACGCCGGGCGAGAGGACGACGCCGGCCTGGTTGCCGCTGATGGTCGTGCCGTCGATGACGTTGCCGCTCACCGGACGGCTGCCGTCGGGCTGGCCGATGACGATGCCGGCGCCGCGATTCTCGTTGAAGACCGACGAGTGAATCTCCGATCCGTTCGAGAGCAGCGCGAGGCCGCCGCCGCTCGTCGGCTCGCCGCAGCGCGACACGTCGAGATGATCGCCCTGGAAGCGTCCGTTCGGACCGACGGCGATGCCGACGTTCGATTGAGCGGTGACGAGCACGAGATGCGCGATCGTCAGTCCGTTCTCGATCTGCATGCCGACGTTGCTGCGCTGCACGGCCGGAAGCGCATCGGGCGACGCGCCGATGAGCACGTGCTCGAGACGCGCGTCGGCGCGCAGCACGACGGTACTCGCGGCGCCGCGCACGGCGAAGTCGCGCATCGCGCAGCGCGACGCGCAGACGATTCCCTCCGCGCCGCTGACGACGAGCTCGAGCTCCGGCTTCTGCAGGCGATCGGCCGCAAGATCTTCCGGCTCGATCGTCGCACTGTCGCCGACGCGTCCGGGATGAACGTTCGTCGCGGAGGCGGGCGAGAGATAGTTGCGCGCGACGCCGTCGATCAGCGTGTCCTGATCTTTCAGCTCCGGCAGCGGCGTGTTGAACGTGATCATCCACCAGCGCTGCGGCACGCCCATGATCGGATCGCGCTGTTGGGCCGCGGGCAGGAGCGGCACGAAGCGCATGCGATTCGGGCCGGGAACATTGTTGGCGTTGACGACGAACTGGCGGAACGATCCCTGGATGTTTTCGCCGTCGATGGCGGACGTGACGGCGTCGAAGCTGAACGCGAAGTCGACATTCGACTGCGGAGCGTCGAGCTTCACGCCGGCGACGTGCTCGGACGTCGCGAGCGCCGTCGCGTCATCGGACCCGGCGGTGCGCCCGCCGAAGCAAGGTCCTTCCGCTTGAATCGTGACGGTCGTTCCATCGGGACGCGCGCAGAGTGCGCCGGCCGGACCGAACGTCTGCTCCGGCCACGCGCCCGCGCGGATGCTGCGCGAGTCAATGGCGACCCAGTAGTCGCCGCGGTCCGCGCGGAACACGTAAAGGCCGTCGGCTTTGGTCTTCGTCGATGCGACGAGAACGTCATCCGCGGAAGGCGCGTGATCGCCGCCGTCGCGATAGAGCTTCACGGTAACGCCGCCGAGCGGGAGCACGAGATCGGTGCGCAACGCGAGCGACGGCCGGTCTTCGTAAACACCGCCGGCCAGCATGAGCGCGCTCTGCGCGTGCGCGAGCATCGGCGCGGCAGCCGCCGCGACTACCACCACCCATCGTTTGAGCATGTCGGACCTCGTCCCGTAATTATGCGCCATGAAAAAGCAGAAATCAGAAAGCAAAAAGCAGAAATCAGAAACGCAGCCTTGGCCTTCTTCTTTCTGCTTTTGCTTTCTGCTTTCTGCTTTCCTACACGAGTCCCCACTCGCGGAGCTCGCGTTTGACGAACGCGTACGCGATCGGGGCCATGATCACTCCGCTCACACCGAACGCGGCCTCGCCGACGAGAATTGCCAGGAGGATCTCCCAGGCCTGCGAGTCGGTCTCGCCGCCGACGATGCGCGAGTTGATGAGGTACTCGAGTTTGTGGATGACGACGAGAAACGTCAGCGACGCGATCGCCGTCGGCACGGAGACGCCCAGCGACAGGACCGTGACCACGGCGTTGGAGATGAGGTTGCCGAGAACGGGGATGAGGCCGCACAGAAACGTGATCACGATCAGCGTCGTGGCGAACGGGATGTGGATGCCGAAGAGCGGCAGCACGACGAGGAGGTAAAGGCCGGTGAGCGACGTGTTGACGGCGGAGATCTTGAGCTGCGCCGAGGCGATTTTCACGAACGCATCGGTGAGGTGTTTTACTTTTTCAATCAGATGACTCGCGAGCGGCCCGCGCTCTTTTCCGTCGTGCTTCGTTGCGTGGCGGAAGAAGACGAGCAGCGCGAGGAGGCCGCCCATGATCATGTGCACGATGCCGATGCCGATCCAGAGGCCGCCCGCGCGCAGGGTCTGCGCGTGCGCCTTCAGCCATCCCATGGCCAGCAGTTTGAAATCCTCCGCATCGGTCATGACCTCGGGGATCACCTCGCGTCCCAATCCCCCGAACCAGAGACGCATCGAGCCGAGGATGTCCGCCATCTGCTCCATCATCGCCGGCACACTGCCCGCGCCGCGGCGCAGCATCAGGATCATCAGCGCGACGAACGCGGTGACGAGCGCGCCGGTTGCCGTCGCGACGATGAGCAGCGCGAGCGGCCGCACGATCCCGCGCGACATCCGTCCGTGAAAACGCTTCGAGAGGCGATCGAGAATCACGAACAGCGTCAGCCCGAACACCAGCGCGCCGACGAGATGCCGGTACAGGATGAACAACGTCCCCGCACCGATGATCAAGTACGCGGCGAGCTCTTCCCACGACATGCGCGGACGAGCGGCTTCCGACTTGATCGGGACGACCGATGTACTACTCACGCGTTCATTGTACGGCTTCGTTTGGCCGCTTCGACCCGCCGACTGAAATATGCCGGACCGCGTCCTTCGACCGCAGCGGCCCACGCTTCCCTAACAAGTGGGTAGGGAATTCCCACGCGGCGTCACTCCATAAGTGCTGGGTTTGAGAATCATCAGAAAAATTACGTGCGTGTACACGTCTAAGGAGTAGCTCATGGACACCGAAGACGTGCCGATCGAGCAGGCGGCTGCGTCGGCACTCGAGCTGTTATCGCGCAACGAGACTTCCATCGCGACGTTCGCAGACGTGATGGACGTGACGACTGTTCTCGAAACGTTCAGCGAAGATCCCTCGGCCGAAGAAGCATGGCTGAGCGATTGGGTTGATGCGTTGCAGGCGGACATTGAAAGCGCCATTCGCGCTCGTGGCGATGGCAAACGCGCGAGGCTGTTGCATGAGGTGGAGCTCTGCCAGTTGCGATTGCAGGAGCGTGTGCAACTGCTGCGGGACCTGGAAGTGCATCGAAGAGATGCAGGTACGCTTCAGAAGGAGATCGATGATGTCGAGATTTCCGAAGCAAAACGGCGCCGCGATTTGATCAATCGCAGAATCGCAGCAGCCAAGCAGCGCGTAGCCGAGCAGATCCAGAAGCTCGAAGAGGAGCGGGTGAAGGCACAAGAACAGCTCGAACGCGCGGCGCTCGGCGATTACGTCGAGCGGAAGAAACAATGGGAGGACTCTGCGAGCGATCGCGAAAGACGAGCCGGCGCTCTCAGACAGGATGCGGAGTATGCCCGGAAATTAGCTGAGGCAACGCAAACGCGAGCGGCGACATTCAACAAGAATCTCATCACACGCACGGTGGCCGGGTACCTGGTGTGGATCGGCTATGCATCGGTTCCTGCAACCGGGGCAGTGTTCGCGCAGCTCATCGCCGGTGAGAACTTCTCGCTCGACTGGATTATCGAAACCGCGCGCAGTTTCGCCGATACTCCATGGGTCTGGTTCCAGCGTTTCTGGCCCCTCATGCTGCTGTTCCTCATAGGACTGGCGCTGCTGCTCGTGACTACCTATGCCGTCGACAAATTGATCTATCGCCTCGATCCGCGCTGGCGCTGGCGCCAGCGTGAGCGAGCCAATCCGATCGGACAGCCGGCCATTACTCGTCGCTCATTTGTGCGTCTGTTCGCGCTCGTTCCTTACGCTCTAATTGGCTGCATGGCCGTCGCGTTCGTCGCAGCCGGGCAGGTTAAGGACGACATCTTCCGTTCATTCATCTCTTCGGCCGCGGACACCGCGATCGGCAGTACCATCGCGATGATGGCTACTGCCGTGATGATGATGTACATCATCAAGGTCATCGAGCCGCGAGAGAGTGGTCCCACCTTCCGTCGTTCGTGGGAAATGGTCCTGGCACCTGGCGCAATCGTTTTCGCTGTTGCGTTAGCCGCTGTCATCGCGAATGACAAGCGCTGGAGTGCATGGATGTTGTTTATGCTTCTCGGCTCTCTGTCGCTGGCCTACGGTTTGATCTATCACGGCATCTACAAAGACGCGGAGAAGGCACAGGAAGAGCTGGACACGATCAACGCTCAAATTTTCAGCGAGCAATTCGGCCCGGAGCGGCCGAAATTCACCGGTGCTTTCCTGCAACAAAGTACTGAGCTCGCTGTACGCTATGCGCGCGATCGGCAGCATCTCGAGAACATTGCAGCTAGGCTGAGTCTGGGATTCATCCCGCTGTACGCACCGCCTCCGCCAAAGTTGAAGGTTGTCCGTTACTGGCTGACGCCAGCGCACTGGTTCACGAGCGTCCGCACTAACGGCCACGAGCCACCGCAGAAACAATTCGAGATCATGGATAGCGAGATCGCACCGGAGATTCTCGAGGAACTAGATCGATTCACGCGACAGAAAGCGCATCTGGAAATTGCGAAACGCGCGGCCGACAAAAAAGTCGAGGAACTCGAGCAGGCGACGAGCCGAGAGCGGCACGAACAAATCCGAAACGACCTTTCCGACATGCTCGGCCGGATCGACGAGTTCAATGCCGAGGACGAGGAGTGGATCGCGAGGGCAGACAAGGGGGCGAATGAATTGTGGCTGCGCATTCGCGGCCAGGCCGCGTCGTCGGCGCCACTTCGACAAAGCGTTCGGTCGTGGAATGGCCAGCGAACGCCAAATTCACGCCCCGGCACGCGGCCGCCTGCGTTGCCACCGGATTCAGGAGAAGACAGAAAATGAGCGATACAAACAATTGGCCGATTGTCGGGATCGACAGTAACGAGCGTTACGATCACAGTTCGGGCGAGCCGTTACCGATGACTTACGGAGAAGTGGAGTATCGCCGCGGCTGGACTGATGGGCGTCTCGGCGTGCGAGTGCCTCATACATATGAGGTCTACCAATTCCGAGCGCGACGCTGGTGTGACGAACATCGGCTCGCGATCGAACAAAAGGTTGAACGGGCGAGAGCGGAACGTAACTTTGCGCAGGCTCGTGCCCAGCGCGCAGAAGGCGAGGTATCACGCATCTACGTCCATTTCGTAGATGTCGATACGGAGCGCCTCGGAAGTCCAAGCAGTTACTCAGTGCTGCTTGGCATTGTCTACTGCTTCGTCGCGCTACTGCTGTGGATCGCTGATCTCCCGCTGTCGCTGCTTGCCGCGGACGGTCTCGATATTCGTACAAACTACGCGCAGATTGCCGATCTCACGTCTCTCTTCCAAGGCTGGAAGTCGATGTGGGAACCGCTTGCCTTCTCCATCGGTATCGCTGTGCTCGGGCTTTTTTTCAAATTCGTAGCCGACTTCTTCTTCAAGCCGAAGCTGCAGCGACATGTCTGGATGAGGGTCCTCTCAACAATTCTCTTGATTGGTCTAATTACGCTCGTGATCTGGAATCTTTATTCGCTCGCGCAACTGCGTACGGGAATCAAATCGCTGCATGAAGCACAGCGTGCGGCCGCCGCCTCAGGGACGCCGCTCAACGTTACCGCATTAACGGAGAAGATGCAAAAAGAGGCGGCGAGATCGTTCATCCTGTTAACCCTCACGTTGCCTATTATCGGCGGCATCTGTGCGTCAGTTGGCTGGAGCCGCATTGAAAGCGTGGTTCGGTACCGAACCCTTAAGAGCACTTGGGAAAAGTCACAAATGGCTGCCGACGAGCTAAATCACGAGAGTCTCGCTGCAGACGCGAATCTGCGCAGTCTCGAGAATGATGCCAAGGCGGCTCGCCAGGTTCCTGCCGAAGATGTGGCCGCTGCGGCCGAATACCTTTATGAGCAGGGATTTACGCGCGGACGTTTAGTGCCGGAGACAATTCACAATGGTCGCCGTCTTCACGAGAGGGCGCAGTTCGCTGTGAAGCGCCTTCTGGGAATTTCGGAGCGGCAATTGAGCGAGTCAGCGTCTTCACTCGTGGAAGAGCAGATGCCGGAGGTGAGGACGCGATGAGCCGAGGTTCGCTCTCGGCGTTCGCGTTCTTGATTTTGGCGTGTGGTGCGGGGCCGGATACCGCCGTTAAGGCAGCCGCTCACAACTCCGGGGCGGCGACTCCGATTAAGGCATCATCCAGCTTGGGACCGACCACGTTCATCGTGTTTGCTGATGTGACCCGTAGTCTCACGGACGAGGAACAACACTCGGTCATCGAAAATGTGCAGAAAGTCGTAGACATCCTTCCCCCGCGAGGTCGTCTTCTCGTATTTCCGATTCTTGAAGATGTCGAGCGCGCGAACGCGCTCATGGATCGGCAACTGCCGGAGTTACAAACAACGAGCGATGCGGTTGCGGCTGACATGCAACGCGCGTCAATGCGTAAGCAGGTCGCGGCGAGCCTCGAATCCGTTCTCCGTGGTCCGGCGCACGGCAGAGATCGTACCTGCGTTTCGGGGGCGTTGCGCAAGGCGGACGAGCTAGCAATGGACCTGCGAGACACCGTGGAGATTGTGCTCGTCAGCGACATGCTCGAGGATTGTGATGACTCTCTTCTGCGCACGCCGCTGCGACTTCAAAAATCGTCGATCAGCCAGGAACTGAAACGCGCCCGCGACTTGGCGTCTGGAGCCCTCCTGGATCTCAACGGGGCAAGCGTAACGGCAGTTTTGCCCACTGTCCCCACGTCAAAGCAGAAGGTTGCGCGCCCCCCGGTGCACGAGTTGAAGGCATTCTGGCGCGCAATTCTCGATCACTGTGGCGATCAGCCGGCGAACTATCGGTTCGGCACGGGCTTCCCCAAGCGTTTGCTCGACTACAAGCAGCGCCAGGAAGGAGGTATTTGAGCATGGCAGTGAATGAAGTACGCCTACTCGACGGAGCGCTGATCAAGTATGAGCGGCCGGCGAAGAATCTCTACGAAAGGGTCGAAGCTCTGGTCGAAGGTGATAAGGCGGCCAGCCGCATCATTGTCAGCATCATCGTCGGAGGGACGACAGCGTTTACCGGCGTCGCATCCGTGGCAGGCCTGGCCACGGCCATTGCCGAACGCGAATTCTTCTTGCTCGCGACGGCAACCATCGGGACTCTCGTTGCCACTGTCTGGAGGGCGGCGACCCGCGGTCCGACGGGCGAATTGGGGGCGGCGGTAAGACGGATCAAGGAACGCACCATGGGTGCCTATCGCGACGCGATTGCTAACGCGGGGTTAATTTCGAAAGAACGGAAAAGCTTATGAATTTATCTATCTCCGACGCAGCACGCAAACAGTTACGGGGCGTACCGAGCGAACCATTTGCCGTTGACGGTTTCGCAGAATTCCAGAGCTCAGTCGAGCGGTACATCGATGATTTGATCATGGAATCCGTTCAAGTCATGAGGCGTCATGATTCGGCATCGATTTCGCCGCAATACGTCAAGATGGCTGCACAGAACATCATTCGGCGGCGAGGTCGAAAGTTGTCGGCGTTGATCAGCGCCGCCGGTGGCGCATGCCTTGCCGGCGCAGTTACGTGCGCGTGGGAGATCGCGCAGCATAAAGCTACACCTAGTGCCACAATTGCTGCTTTTGTGTTCCTGGCTGTCGGGTTGACTCTCACCTTTGTCTATGCCAACCGCCAGTAGAAGGGAAAGCTGCGACCTAATGGAAGTCGTAGCTATACACGTCCATCACACCATCCAACGGCCAGAAACGCTCCGCGCGCACCGACGCCTGTCCTTCCTGGTTCTGCACGATGCCTTCGACGATGAGGCCGGAGTTGGTGAGGATGACGGATCGTTCGTCCGCGAAGAGTTGCGGTTTGACGATCGCCTGTGAGAGTCCGGTCTCGTCTTCGAGCGTGAGGAAGACGAATCCTTTTGCGGTTCCGGGTCGCTGGCGCACGATCACCGCGCCGGCGGTCGTGACGCGGCTGCCGTTCGGAACGTTCTTCAAGTCCGCCGCGCTGAGCACTCCCTGTTTGCGCAGTTGCGGGCGGAAGTGTTCGAGCAGATGTTTGCCGGCGGTGAGCTCCATCGACGTGTAGTCGGCCATCGTTTCTTCGGTGGCGGACATGTCGCGGAGCGGTGAGTTGTTCGCGTGCGACGCGTCCTCGAACATCTCGCCCGCATTTCTTGCGGCGTACGACGCCTGCCACAGCGCGGCGCGACGGGTCATGCCGAACGATGCGAGTGCGCCGGCGTAGGCGAGCTTGGTGAGTTGATCGTCACGCAGTTTCGCGCGGCGCGCGAGGTCGTCGGCGGCGCGGAACGGCTGCGCGGCTTCGACGCGCAGTCCCGATTCCGCGCGCAGCCCTTTCACGAAACGCATGCCGAGGCGCACGGCGCCGTCTTCCCAGCGGCACATCCATCCCGATTGGTTCACGTCGACCGGCAGCACTTTCACGCCGTGCCGCTGCGCGTCCTTCACCAACGTCGCTGGATGATAGAAACCCATCGGCCACGCGTTGAGCAGCGAGACGTAGAACGACGTCGGGTGGTGCGCCTTGAGGTACGCGCTCGCGTACGCGATGAGCGCGAAGCTCGCGGCGTGCGACTCGGGGAAGCCGTACAGCGCGAACGACGTGATCGACTTCACGATCTGGTCCTGCGCCTCGCTGCCGATGCCGCGCTGCGTCATGCCCGAGCGCAGCCGCTTCTCGATCTCCACCATCCTCTCCATCGATCGCTTGAATCCCATCGCACGCCTCAGCTCCTCGGCCTCGCCTCCGGTGAATCCGGCCGCGACCATCGCGATGCGCAGCAGCTGCTCCTGAAACAGCGGCACGCCGAGCGTGCGCTCGAGGATCGGCTCGAGACACGGATGCGGATATTCGACCGGTACTTTTTTCTGTCGGCGATCGAAGAACGGCTTGATCATCCCGCCGACGATCGGACCGGGACGGATGATCGCGACCTGCACGACGATGTCGTAGAAACAGTTCGGCGCGTTGCGCGGCAACGACGCCATCTGCGCGCGGCTCTCGACCTGGAACATGCCGATCGTGTCGGCCTCGTTCAGCATCTTGTAGACGAGCGGGTCGTTCTCCGGCAGATGCGCAAGGTCCACTTCTTTACCTTCGCAGCGCCGGATCGTCGGGATCATCTCCTCCATCGCGGCAAGCATGCCGAGTCCGAGGAGATCGACTTTGATGAGGCCGAGATCGGCGCAGTCATCCTTGTCCCACTGAATCACCACGCGGCCGGGCATCGACGCCGGCTCGAGCGGCACGACTTCGTCGAGCCGTCCCTTCGCCAGCACCATCCCGCCGGAGTGCTGTCCCATATGGCGCGGCAGGTTCTGGATCTGCAGATACAGCCGCATGAAGTGCTGCATGCGCAGATCATTCGGGTCGAATCCCGCGCGCGACAGCTCCTGGGGGAGGTTGTCCATTTTTTCGCGAATCTCGCCGAAGTGCCACGTGCTGACCATCTTCGAGAACTTGTCGGCCTGCTCGAGCGAGAAGCCGAGGGCCTTGCCGACTTCGCGCGCGGCGGAACGGTCGCGATACGTGATCACGTTCGCCGTCATCGCCGCGCCGTGCTGGCCGTATTTTTTGTAGACGTGCTGGATGACGCGCTCGCGCTGGTCGCCGGACGGCAGATCGAGATCGATGTCCGGCCACTCGCCGCGTTCTTCGGACAGGAAGCGCTCGAACAGCAGATCCATTTTCACGGGATCGACGGCGGTGATGCCGAGCGCGTAGCACACCGCGCTGTTCGCCGCCGAGCCGCGGCCCTGCACGAGGATCTTCTCGCGATTGCAGAACTGCACGATGTCCCAGACGATGAGGAAGTAGCCCGCGAGCTGGAGCTTCTCGATCATCGCCAGCTCCTTCTCGAGCTGCGCCTGCGCGCGCGCCGTGAGCGGGCGGAAGCGGACCCTGGCCGCGTTCCACGTCATCTTGCGAAGAAACGAATCATTCGTCTCGCCGGGCGGCAGCGGATAGTCGGGGAATTGATATCCGAGATCGTGCAGATCGAACGCGAGGATGTTCGACAGCTCCCACGCATTGCTCAGCGCGTGCGGCAAATCCGCGAACAACTTCGACATCTCTTTCGCGTTCTTGATGTGCCGCTCGCGATTGATGCCGAGGAGCCGTCCGGCCGTGTCGACGTTCACTCCTTCGCGAATACAGGTGAGGACATCGTGCAACTCCTTGTCCTCGGGACGCGCATAACGAACGCCGTTCGTCGCAACGACCGGCAACCGCATCCGCTGCGCGAGATCGACGAGTCGAATGTTGTGATGCTCTTCCTCCCGAATGAAATGCCGCTGCAACTCGACATGCGTGCGCCCTTTGAAGATGCCACTGATCTTATGCACCGTCTCGTCGTCCGCCCGCGTGAGCGCATGCAGCCCCTCAGCGTACTGTTCGATCAATTCCCACGCGTAACGCGCCTCGCGCTTGGGATGGCTCAGCGCGCCGGCCGTGAGGAGCTTGCACAAGTTTTTGTAGCCAGCGCGATTTTCGACGAGCAGCGTGAGCGTCTCATTGCGAGGAGGACGCGCCTCATGAAGACCGGGCTCCGTGTCATCGAGAGTCAGCTCCGTCCCGAGGATCGCCTTCACGCCATTCTTTCGCGCGGCGGTGAAAAAGCGCGGCGCGCCGTAGAAACCATCCTTGTCGATGATGGCCATTGCGGGGATGTCGTTTTGGATGGCGTGGTAGATGAGGTCCTCGGGCAGGGTGGCGCCGTTGAGGAAGTAGAAGGAGGAGGCGGCGCGGAGTTCGACGTAAGGAGGCATGAAGGCAGAAGGCAGAAGGCAGAAGGCAGAAGGCAGAACTAAGAAGTTTGGGTTTTGGGGAGGCTTGCTTTTTTTACGATTGACGTAAGGATTGCGACGATCTCATTTGCTTCGTCAACGAGAGGTTGGACACTGGCCGGAGCGATCATTGCAGTTGCGGCGATGATTCGTAGCCAGTAGTGCGATTCGCGCGCTTCTTTCAGCGCGATTCGATTCTTTGCAACGAAATCCGGCCGGCTCTGAGCTGCTTCCGCCTCTTCGAGATTTGAACCGATCGAGGTGCCCGAGCGCAGAAGTTGATTCGCGGCGACACGATCTGTCCCGCGTTTTCGTGTCATCGCGCGATGCAATCGAATCACACGACACGCGAATTCAAACGCACGCTCGCGAATATCCTGATTTCTCACTTCTGCATTCTGCCTTCTGCCTTCTGCCTTCATTCGTTTCTCTACCCGAAGTAGCGTTTCACCTCATCGTCTTCCGCCCATGCCTCCATTCCGATACATCCTGTAGCCCTCGCGAAACGCCTCTCCTTCACCATACGTATTCATTCCGTGTCCCGCCTCATCGCGATCCTCCTCGCCATCGCCACGCCTGCGGCTGCCGCCACCGTCACCCTCACGCGCGATGGCGCGCCCGTCGCCGGCGAGGTTTGTCGCTTTCGTGCGGGCGATGCGCTGAATCCGTTCAAGCGTTGGTTCGCTTCGCAGGACGTTGTATGCGACGGCGCGATTCCGAGGGGGATGTGGAATGTGTTTGGCCGCACGGCGGATGCGGTTTCGGCGCAGCCGGTGTTCGTCAACAGTAATGATGTTGTTTCGCTCGAGCTCGCGCCTGCCGCGACGGTCGTGCCGTTGTTGCCGCAGGGGAAGAGCGGGGTGATCTATGTGCCGCGTCGCGGGAGCGGGTTTGCGTTCGATGAAAAAACACAACGCGTGAGTGTGCCGGCGAATGAGGATTTGTGGTTGTTCGTCGTGGACAAGGCGAAGCCGGTGGCGTTGTTTCCGGTCGCGGCGATCGAGGCGGGGAAAGAGTTGCGCGTGGATGCGCGCGGGGATGGGCCGCCGGCGGTGGTGGGGTGGCTGCAGATCCCGGATGAAGATCGGCCGGCGATCGAGAATGCGTCCGGCATCGTTGCGCCGGCCGTGCGAGCGGGTACGCGCGAGTCGGATCCGTTGCCGTCGCTTCGCTTTCTGCATGGCGCGTTGTTTCGAGTCCGCGATGTTCCCGCGGGTGATGCGGAGTTGCGGATCGAGGGTCGCGGGTGGCTGCACGATCGCGTCGCGGTGAAAGTCGAGAACGTGCTCACGGTCGCGCCGCAGCCGCTGATGGTGCGTGCGGCAGGCAGCCTCACCGTGCACTGGAGCAGCGCGGATCTCATCGCGCTCAACAACACTCTCGGCGAGTGCGAAGCCCGGAATGACTCGACGTTGGTTGAGGTCGCGATCTCAAAGTGTCCGAAGGAACGGAGAGGGGAGCCGGTCGATCCGAAGGGATGCGCGCCGATCCGTCAGGAGAGCTTCGATCCGCTGCCGCGAATGGGAAGCGTGACGCTCGACGACATTGCGCCGGGCACGTATCGGGCGGAAATGCATTACGGGAAGCTGCCGCCGATCAGCGGACAGGCAACAGTCGCGCCGCTGCAGTCGAAGGAGCTGTATCTCACCGCGCAGTATCTCGGCGCATACGGCAGCGTCACGCGCGGCGGCGAGCCGCTCGGCGAAAAGGTGCAGCTCAAATTTCAGAGCGGCGACGGATTCGCGCCCGCGGAATTGGACGAGTATCACGCGGTGCTGCGCTCGCCGGTCCCTCCGGACGCACAGATCAAAGTCGCGGCGTGCGACGGCTCGCCGGGCGCGATCGTGCTCACCGATGAGCCGATGCGCCCCAACGCGCGCTACAACGTCGACATCCCCGCGAACAAGCTCACGCTCAGCGTGACGGACACGTTCACGCGCGAGCCGCTGCGCGGATCGACGGTGCGTTACGAAGTAATGTCGAAGCTGCAGCGGCGGGGTGTGGTGATGCAGGAGACGGTGCTCACCGACGGCGATGGACGTTTCATTATGGAAGGCGTTCCCGTGCGCGAGATTCACATCGCGGTCAGTCATCCCGGCTATCAGAAGCAGGAGCTCGAGGCGCTCACGATGCCGGCGCGCGACGAGAAAGAAATCGACGTGCAGCTCGTGCCGTTGCGCGGCAACAACGGAAAGATCATTTCCGATCGCGCGTTCGAGAACGGCGTCGTTGTTTGGTATTCAGCGGCGGGATCGGAGACCGAGCGCGCGGACCTCGCCTCGGACGGAACATTCATCTACATGAACGCGCACGCGCCGGACGAGACGATGGCGGTCGTGTCGCTGTCGCATCCGCTGTGGGTGCTGCGCTCGCCGGAAGTCGAGCGGCACGAGGCGATCAAGGTGCACTTCCCAACCGCGGTCGTGCGCAGCTTCACGGTCGCACTCGCGACCGCGGATCGCCGCAGTAGCTGGCACATCGGATTCGTGATCGGCGGCGTGCGCGTGCCGCCGCCTGTGTTCGCGATGCACCAAGCGATGCGAAAAGAAGCGGCGGTTGCGCGCGGCAACCAGCTGCTGCAAGTCCGCGATCTTCTCGAGACCGGCCCGATCGAAGTTCTCCTCGGGCCGACGACCGCCGAGCTCTCCAATAGCGGAAGACCGTTCGACTTCTTCGCGCTGCCGAAGTACGCGAATGTGCCGCGTGAGCGGCTGGCACCGAATGCGATGCACGTGACGCTCACGCCGTAGCGAATTCTCTTCCAAAGACTGCAATCGGACTTACTCGTACCGCGCGTCGACGAACCAGCCCGCGTCTTTCGGTCCTTCGTACACACGATAGATGCCGCCTTTGTCCAGCTCGACGTCCCAGTACTCGCGCGCGGCCGGATTCTCGGTCCACCATTCGGCTTCGATCGGCCACGGACCTGACGATGTGCGCACGCTGCCGGAAAGGTCGCCTTCGCCGTGGATCGACATGATCTGTTTGTCGTCGGTCGTGACTTCAACGGGAATCGGCGGACGGAAGACGCGCACGGCGGCGAGTCCTCCGCTCTTGCGCGGCTTGCGTTTCATGTCCGGCGGCGGAAGCGGCGCGAAGTTGCCGATCGCGTAGCGCTCGGGGAGATGGCCGTCGACGCTCATCGGCATGCCGACGCGGTCTTCGCCGAGGATCGACACGAGTCGCGCGATGGTCGTCGCGAGTTTTTCCGGCGACAGCGCGGCGGGGCCGAACAATGAGAGTTGTGCGCGTCGCGGGCGTTCGGGATGTGCGACGAGCGAGAAGCCGACGACCGCCGCGCCGGGCGGAGACTTCTCGAGGTCGAGGCGCAGCAGCGTGAGCATGGTCTTCGTGTCGCGCGTCGGCGCGGGGAGATCGATCGCGCGCGCGTGATAGCCGTCGGGCTCGAGCGTCATCGTGAGCTCGAGTCGCTTGCACGCGAATCCCTGAAACTCCATCCGCTTCGACAATCGATCGAGTGCGTTGCTGGCGATGAAGAGGAACGGCTCGAGTGCGACGAGCGGCCACTCGAGCTCCATCCCTTCGCGAAATTCGGGCGGGAGCGCGCGCGGGATGAGCGGACGCGGATCGACGCCGCGCGCGGCGTAGTGCAGCTCGCGTCCGAGCTCGCCGAGGCGCGCGGCGATTTCGGACTCGGGGAGTTGCGCGAGCTCGCCGATGGACGAGATGCCCCAGCGTTGCAGCGTCGATGCGGCGTCGAGCTGCGGCGTGAGGCGCGCCAGCGGAAGCGGCGCGAGGAATTCTGCTTCGTGTCCCGCGTCGACGATCGTCGGCGACTTCGGCTGCTCGGCGGCGACGCGCGCGGCGAGCTTGCTCGCGGCGAGTCCGAAGCGCGCCGGAAGTCCGATGTTGTCGCAGGCGCGCAGCGCGGCATCGCCGAGGTCTTTCTCGCTCGCGAAATGGCGCCCCATGCCGCTGACGTCGATGAAGACGAATCCGTCGCCGGCATCTTCGACACGCGGCGAAAACGTCTCCGCGACTTCGAGCAGCGCTTCCTGGGCGGTGCGCTCGCATTCGGCGTCACGCGCGCGGGCGATGAGCTTCGGCAGAATCGAGCGCGCCTGCGCGAGCGTCATTCCGGCGCGGATTCCTTTCGTGCGCGCGCGCCGCGTCGCGGCGACGAGATGCGCGGTGCTGCCGTTGCCTTCGACGATCGCCAGCGCTTCGCTCAGCAGCTCCGGCTCGCTGCGCAATCGCGCGGCGAGGGGGAACATCGGGACGTAGAGGCAGGCGATGCGCGTCATGGTCGCCCCTCATCTGCCGAGGAGAGCGGGCGTCCCGCCCGCCCCCGGGAGGCGGGCAGGATGCCCGCTCTCCTCGGCGCTGGGGGAGAAGGGCTGTCTGCCGTGTTGCCCTTCGCGCCGGGTGAGGGGTCATCCATCGCGCCAGGCGCGAGCAACGGCAGCGACGCGTGTGCGCCCGGTTTGAGATGGCGATGTTTCTCGAGTGTGAGATCGACGGTGATACCGGCGAGGACGCGCGGCGATTTGCCGCGTCCGAGCCATTTCGTGCGCGATCGTTTCGCGGCGACGACGGCCTCGGATGCGGTGCCGGTGAGCGGGTACGGCGTCGAGATCAGCATCGCCGCGCCGTGCGCTTCGGCGCTGCGCCCGAGCCGCACCCACGCGGCGTCGGGAACGCGGCGGCCCGGCATCGGATGCAGTCCCGTGTCGAGGACGACGAGCTGGAATCCCGTCGCCGTGATCATTTCCGTGCACATCACTGCCTGTTTGAGCGTCGCCGGACGAATCCAGAGGAGGCGGCGCAGATCGACGCCGTTCGCTTCGGCGAGTTGCGGATCGAGGTGATCGCCGAGATCGATGAGCACGGCCGCCTCGCCCACGCTCGTCGCGGCGGCGAGCGCGGAGATCACGATGGAGAAGCGTCCGGCGGCGCGGCGGCCCGTGAGCTCGACCATCTTTCCGCGCGGCAGTCCGCCGCCGAGGAGCGCGTCGAAGGGGGCGAGGGTGGTGGGGATCGACTCATCGCGCCGCGCTTTTTCGAGCGCGCGGATCAGCTCCGCGCCGTTCGTCATCTTCGCGGCCGCGGTTCCGGCGAGCGAAGCGCGAAGGCGCGCGAGATCCTCGCGTTCTACACTGGGGAGATCGGGAACCGGAGCGGGCCACGCCTGCGCCGGCTTGGGATTCAGCAGCGGGAAGAGAGTTTCGAAAGAGTGCGCCGTTACCGACACGGAAGTAATGTACGGCGGTAACGAAGCGTAAGCAAGATGGGGTTATATTGCCGTAAGTGTTGTAGGGAATAGATTTGTCTCTTTTTAGACATGGCGGAGTCGAGGGCGATGCTTCTCGCGGGCAAGTGCAATGCTCCTCGCGGCGAGTGTGATGTTCCTCGCGGCGAGTGCAATGCTCCTCGCGGCGAGTGCGATGTTCCTCGCGGTGAGTGCGATGTTCCTCGCGGCGAGTGCAATGCTCCTCGCGGCGAGTGCGATGTTCCTCGCGGCGAGTGCGATACTCCTTGCGACGAGTGCGTTGTACTAGGCGCGCCGGTTGCTCTTCTCCTTCTCATCATGAACGAAACTCAACCCATGTCTCTCCGCGACACCGCCAAAGGTATCGCCATTCGCGCGGGAGTGCTCACCGTCGGCGGCGTGGTTGTCGGCGCGTGGCTCTTCAGCGTCGCGGCGAAGGCCGCCAGCGGTCTCGTGAAGACATTTGCCGCGCTGTTTCTGCTTGCGGTCGGGGCCGGTGTCGCCACCTGGGAAGTAAAAAAGGTGCAGCGCCGTCTTGCGCTCTGATCGCGTACCCGCGCCCGAGCCCGCGTCCGAGCCTGAGCCCGGGGCGAGCGAAGCGACTGCCATGGCCCCGGCCCGGGGGCAGAAGCGGGCTCGGGCTCGGGAAATCGGGTTTCTATAGATTGACGGCCATGTCATAATCCGCCGCGACATTGGAAGGTAACCTTCTCGATGGACGCGAAATACGACTCGACCGGTGTGGACATTTTCGGTCAGACGTATCACGTTCGGGGAGACGGGGATCCTGACTATTTAACGGAGCTTGCGCGGTTTGTGGACACCAGGATGCGCGAGGTGGCGGCCCAGGTCGCAACCGTCGACCCCATGAAGATCGCGATCCTGGCGGCCTTGAACATAGCCGACGAGTTCTCGAGATACCGGAAACAGCGGGAGGATGCCGCTGGAATCTGGATCGAGAGAACGGAGGAAATATCGGATCGTCTCAGCAAGGTAATAGGCTGAGCAACTAAGGTTGTAAAGTTTTCGGAGCCCCTGCGGAGTTCGTGATGCTCGATCAAGCACTTGAACCGTACTTCTTATCCCGGGTTAGCTCGCGTCTCGAGTCGCGTGCACGCCTTCGTCCCGATTTGGGAGCTCAGAAGGTAGCCTAAACGGCAAGAGTAGGGCGCCCACCTGTCATGTACAGGTTCAGGTAAGAATCACCCACACGGCTCAGGCGGGGTTCTCCGAATTCTTCCTCACTCGCGCAAGCCTCCCATCGCGGAGGTGCGGTTTTGAACATCATCCAGGGATTGATCGCGGCCGGCGTCGGAATCGGCGTCGCCGTCGTTCTCGCCCTCATCTGGTCGGCAGTCTCCCGGCGGCGCGTACAGGCGCAGCTCGCCGAGGCGAAGGCGGCCGGTGAGCGCATCATCGAGGACGCAAAGAAGCAGGCCGGTTCACGAGTCAAGGAAGCCGATCTGGAGGCGAAGGAAAAGCTCCTCCAGATGCGCTCGGACTTCGACCGGAATGCGCAAAAGCAACGCGACGAGATCAAGTCGGTCGAGCGGCGCCTGCAGCAAAAAGAAGAAACGCTCGACAAGAAGACGCAGCAGATCGACAGCCGCATCGCGGAAGTCGAAAAGCGCGACCGCGCGGTCGGCGATCGCGAGAAACGCGTCGAGGCGAAGGAAACGGAGCTGGACGCGCTCGTCGAACAGCAGCGGCACAAGCTCGAACAGGTCGCCGGCCTCACGGCCGAGGAAGCGAAGCGCGAGCTGATCCGCGGCATCGAGAACGAAGCGAAGATCGATGCCGCGAACATCATCAAGCGCATCGAGAGCGAAGCGACCGAGCTGGGCAATCAGAAGGCGAAGAAGATTCTCGGCATGGCCATCCAGCGCATGGCGTCGGACTACGTGGCCGAGAACACCGTCTCCGTTGTCGACCTGCCGAGCGAGGACATGAAGGGACGCATCATCGGACGCGAGGGACGCAACATCCGCGCGCTGGAGCTCGCGACCGGCGTCGATCTCATCGTCGACGACACTCCCGAAGCCGTCATTCTCTCCGGCTTCGATCCGATCCGCCGCGAGATCGCGCGCATCTCACTCGAACGGCTAATGCAGGACGGACGCATCCACCCCGCGCGCATCGAAGAGCTGGTCGAGAAAGTTCGCCAGGAACTTGACCAAAAGCTGTTCGAGGAAGGCGAAGCCGCCGCATTCTCCCTCGGCCTCACCGACATCAATCCCGAGGTCCTCAAGCTTCTTGGACGTCTGCGCTACCGCACGTCCTACGGACAGAACGTGCTCGTGCATTCGCTCGAAGTCGCGCAGCTCGCGGCGTTGATGGCGGTGGAGCTCGGCGTCAACGACACGATTGCCAAGCGCGGTGGATTGCTGCACGACATCGGCAAAGCGATCGATCGCGAGATGGAAGGCACACACCTCGAGCTCGGACGCCAGGTGCTCGAGAAGTACGGCGAGAAGCGCGAAGTCATTCACGCGATGGAGTGCCACCACGGCGACTACGATCCGACGACCGTCGAGGCCGTCCTCGTCAACGCCGCCGACGCGCTCTCGGCCGCGCGTCCCGGCGCGCGCCGCGAGATTCTCGAAAATTACGTGCACCGTCTCGAGCGCCTCGAGTCGATCGCCAACGCGATGGAAGGCGTCTCGAAGAGCTTTGCGATTCAGGCAGGGCGCGAGCTTCGCATCATCGTCAACTCCGAGAAGATCAGCGACGAGCAGTCGATCTGGCTGTCGAAGGATGTCGCGCGGAAGATCGAGAGCGAGTTGCAGTATCCGGGACAGATCAAAGTGACGGTGATCCGGGAGATGCGGGTGATTGAATATGCGAAGTAGGCTCACAGGCTCACAGGCGCATAGGCTCAAAGCGACGAGCCACCCTGTGAGCCCATGCGCCTCTGAGACTCTGAGCCTATGATCAGAGTTCTCTACATCGGCGACGTCGTCGGCCAGCCCGGCCGGCGCGCGTTGCATCAGAAGCTCGAGCCGGTGACCGACCGCGAGAAGGTCGACTTCACGATCGTGAATGTCGAGAACGCGGCCGGCGGCTTCGGCGTCACCGAGGCGATCATGGAGGAGCTCGCGGAGCTCCCGATCCATGCGTACACCTCGGGGAACCACATCTGGGACAAGAAAGACTTCGTCGACAACTTCGAGCACTACCCGCAGGTCGTGCGGCCGGCGAACTATCCGGCCGGAAATCCCGGCAAGGGCAAAGTCATCCGCCAGACCGCGAGCGGAATCAACGTCGCGGTGCTGCAGCTGATGGGCAACGTGTTCATGCCGCCGATCGACAATCCGTTTTACTGCGCGGACCGCGAGCTCGCGGAGATCGGCGACGCCGCGAAAGTGATCATCGTCGACATTCACGGCGAAGCGTCGTCGGAGAAGCAGGCGATGGGACGCTATCTCGACGGCCGCGTGTCCGCGGTCCTCGGCACGCACACGCACGTGCCGACCGCGGACGAGCGCATTCTTCCGAACGGAACCGCCTACCAGACCGACATCGGCATGACCGGCGCGTACGACTCGGTGATCGGCTTCCGTCCGGAAGAAGCGCTGCAGCGCTTTCTGATGAACACGCCGCGCAAGCTCGAAGTCGCAAAGCGCGACATCCGCTTGTCGGGCGCGCTCATCGAGGTCGATGAGACGACCGGCCGCGCGCATCGCATCGTGCGAATTTCCGAGCACCTCGGGGAGTAGGCTTAGAGGCTCAGAGGCTCATGGGCTCATAGTCGCGGTTTCTATGAGCCTCTGAGCCTCTGAGCCTGTGCGCCTATCCATCATCACCCTCGGCCACGTTCACACGGAGGATCTCGAGCCTCTCACGAAAACGTTCGAGCACCTCGAACAGCTCGTGCTCGATGTTCCGCCGCGTGACGCGCTGACCGATCATCGCGCGGAGCTCAATCGCGCGGTCGACGCGGCGAGCGCGGACTGGATGCTCGTCGTCCGCGAGCGCGAGACCATCGATGACGCGCTCGCGCAGGAGATCGCGAGTGCGGCGGCGGGAGGGCGGGCGTGGGGCTTTCGGATTCAGTCGCTCGCGATTTACGCGGGCAAGCCGCTGCGCATCGCGCAGAACGATCTCGAGCTGCGACTCTTTCATCGACGTCATTTCCTGCGCCGCGGCGACGTTGGCGTGCAGGGAACGGTCGTGCGTCTCACGCATCCGCTTCGCGCGAACACGTTCGCATCGGCTGATGAACATCACGACTATCTCGCGCAGAAAGCAGCGAAGCGATCGACGTTGCAACGCGCCGTGATGTTCTTTCGCTACTTCCTCGGCGCGCGCACGTTCGACGCGAACACGCTGCGCTATTTGTGGGTCGAATCCGCATTCAAATAGTTATTTAGTATCATTGGCGTCATGCGCCGCATCGTGTTCCTCTTCCTCGTTCTCGCTGCCGCTGCGTCCTATGCGGATGTGTTTCGAATCGAGCCGGTTGCGCCGACTTCGGCGTCCGGCGTTTTCGTTCGCGTTGACACGTTGTGGAACGGCTGCCTTCCGCGTGACGCGAAGGTGACGCGCAACGGTCAAGACGTTGACGTTCTCTGGACCGTGCCGCGCGGAGGCGGCTGCGTCACCGCGTTCATCCCGTGGTCCGATCGCGTCTCCCTTGGCGCGCTGCCGCCCGGCACGTATAAGGTCACACTGCGCGTCGACTCGCCGACCGGATTGCAGACGATCGGCACGAAGACGATCACCGTCGCCGAGGGCGCGTCGGCGTTTCAACTCAATCCCGCGTTCGTCAGCACCACGGGCGGCATGGTCGAGCTGATCGCACGGGTCCTGTGCGTCGCGAACGGGAGTGACGTGAAGAAGGTCGTCGTCGACGGCGCGGAAGTTCGGATCAACGTCGATCCCTGTTCCGTGATCGCGTTCCTGCCGCCGCACGCGGCAGGTCCCGTCGACGTATCGGTGCAGGTGAATGACGCGACGTACACGGTGAAGTCGACGCTGCGCTATCTCGACAGGAGTGCGACGCCGGATGAAGCGACATTCGAGCGCGTGCTCATTCCCGTCCTCTACTTCGGCCCGGGCGCGTTCGGATCGCAGTGGCAGACGGATGCAACGCTGCGCAATCTCGCTTCCACACAGTTGCAGTGGTTCTCGAGCGTCGCGTTTCCGACTCTCTGCGACGTCGGCGACTGCGGCGTCCCTTCGGGCGGAACGTTTGGTCTCTTCGAGTTCGGCAATCGTCCGAAGGGTCTCGTGCTGTTCGTGCCGCGCACGATCTCGGACGACGTGCACTACGGCCTCATCGCGCGCGATACGTCGCGTGACGACGGCGCGTGGGGAGCCGAGGTGCGTGTGGTGAGGGAGAAGGACGCGCGGTATGGAAAGTTCGTGATCGAGAACGTGCCGCTCGACTCGCGCTACCGCACGACGCTGCGCATCTACGCGATCGACGGCGGCGCGTCCGAAGTGAAGATGAGCGCGTTCGTGGGCGATGTCGGCTCCGTTGCGACAGTCAGAATCGAAGGATGCGACGCACCGCCGTGCAACAGCGCCGATCCGGGATTCGGCACGTTCGACGTCCGCTCGCTCTTCCCGCGCCTGCCCGACAAATCGCGGATCACGTTGTACATCGAAGCGCCGTCGCTTCGTCCGCACTGGGCGCTGGTCTCAGTCACGAACAACACCACGCAGCACGTGACGGTGATCTCGCCGCAATAGTTTCGGTTGCGCGGTCGCGCAGTTACGCGGTTGCGCGGCAATGCAGTGCGTTCGGTTTCCGCGTAACCGAGCGACCGAGCAACCGCGCAACCGACTGTTAGGCCGTCGCCAGCGCGATCTGCGGACGACGCGGCGCCGCGCGCAAGGTTCCATTCGCGCGGAACTGCCGCGGCGACATGCCGTAGCGGATGCGGAACTGCTGACGGAAATAGTTCTCGGAGTCGAATCCACAGCGGCGCGCGACCTGCGAGACGCGGAGGGTTCCGCCTTTCAGCAGCCGCGCCGCTTTCTCGAGTCGCTTCTCTTTGAGGAACTGGCTGAGCAGACGGCCGGTGATGCGATGAAAACGGCCGGAGATGTATTGACGCGTGTAGCCGAGCTCTTTCGTCACGGCTTCCACCGTCACTTCTTCGTCGGCACGAAGGCGCCGCCGCACCGTTTTGATGAGCGAACGCAGGAGGCCGTCCATACCGCTTCTCCCTTGGCTACGCTGTCAATGTTGATGACTCAGTGACCGCGGTGCTCGCGCGAGCACTCCGGCTGCTGTTCCCATGACCTTTTTTGGATGGAAACAATGATAGCGCAGCGTTACCGCTTCGTCCAACGATTCGCGTCGCGCGTGCGAAATTTCGCCATCATGTCGGCGAATGCGCGGTCGAGATCGACGCCGAGTGAATTCGCGAGACAGACCAGCACGAAGATCGTGTCGGCGATCTCTCCGGCAACGTCGCCCGCGTCTTCGTCTTCCTTCGGCTTCTTGCCGCCATAGTGATGCATCAGCACGCGCGCGAGCTCTCCGACTTCCTCGGTGACGCGCGCAAGCATCGGCAGCGGCGCGAAATAGCCTTCCTCGAATTGCGAGATCCACTCGTCGACTTCCTGCTGAATCGGTGCAAACGACATTGAGCCTCCCAGTCTCTCGGCCTCCTGGCCTCCCAGTCTTTCTTGGAGGCTGGGAGGCTTGGAGGCTCGGAGGCCGAATCCTCGGTTGCGCAGTCACTCGGTTGCGCGGCACTCGGTTCTCCCGCGAAACCGCGCGACCGAGCAACCGCGTAACAGGGGACTAGGATAAACTGACTCAGCAATGCGCATGATTGGTGCGGGGGTCGCCGTCCTGATGGTCGCGACGGTGGCGAGCGGAGACGTTCGCCTCAAAGTGCAGAAGGACGGGAAGAAGATCATCTACAACGTCGGCGGCATGAGCTCCGGCAAGGGCACCGATTACAACTGGCTGGCCAAGCGGCACGACCGCCGGTCGAAGTACGACGCGATCATCGAGCGCTACGCGAAAAAATATCGCGTCGATCCCGTCCTCGTGCGCGCCGTCATCCAGGTCGAGTCCGATTTCAATCCGCTCTGCGTGTCGCACAAAGGCGCGCGCGGTTTGATGCAGCTCATCCCCGAGACCGCGCGCCGCTACGGCGTCACCGAGCTCCACGATCCCGATCAGAACATTCACGGCGGCATTCGCTATCTCGCCGACCTCCTAGACATGTTCAACGACGATCTCTCGCGCGCGCTCGCGGCGTACAACGCGGGCGAGGGTGCGGTGCAGAAGCACGGCGGGATTCCGCCGTATGACGAAACGACCGAGTACGTGCATCGCGCGCTGACGGTGTATTACGGCCGTCCTTACGGCGGCGGCGCGGTTTCGTTCTCCGGACGACGTGGCGGCGCGAAGCTGCGCGGCGGATTCGGCGCGAGTCTCGTCCCGCCGATCGCGGCCACACTTTTGCCCGGCGCAAGGTACCTCGGGACGAACTAGTGGAGCGGCGGCCGCCCTCGACCGCCGACGCCCTCGCGAAAAATCGGCGGCCGAAGCCGCCGCCGCTCCACCTTCTCCACGGTACAATCGCCGCCACATGCCCGAGCGCTCGCCGGCAGTCGTGCCTCCATTCGATCAAGGTGTTTTCCTCCTGCACTACAACCGCGGGCGGGAGGCGTTTCAGGAAGGGCGCTACGCCGAGGCGCGGCAGCAGCTGGAATCCGCGCAGCGGCTGCGGCCCGATGACGCGGACGTGCTGAATCTGCTCGGGCTCGTGTATTTCAAGACGAATGCGTTCCCCGAAGCCGAGGTCATTTATCGAAGACTGATTCGCGAGAATCCGAACGTCTTCATCCTGCACTCGAACCTCGGGCTGATTCTCTTCAAACAGAGCAAGCACGACGAAGCGGAAAATTTTCTGCGGCGCGCGATCGAGCTGCGTCCGAACTACGCGAAGTCGCATCTCTACCTCGGACTGCTTTACCGGCAGCGGCGAAAATATGCAGACGCGCTCGAACATTTGAAATTCGCGGGCGCGGACAAACTCGTGCGCGAAGTCGAAGCGGAGATGCGTCCGCCGGCGCCCGCGCCGAAGCCTGTCACGCAACCCGCGGCAGCGGCGCCGAAGCGCGTCATCACCGAGAAAATCGCCGCGATCCAAACCGACGACATCACGCGCGCGGCGATGGAGCACCGCACGCAGCCCGGCAAAGTCGCGACTCCGTCGGTGACCGCGGAGATTCCGAAGATCACGCTGCCCGATCCCGCGCACGTCACCGCCGCGCGCAAGCTGCAGGACGCGGTTGACGAGACACAGCACATCGAAGCGAAAGTCATCGACGTCGCGCGCAAGATCGAAGGCGCGTCGAAGACGTTTGCGCTGCACGAAAACGGCTTCCTCGAGATCAACTTCGCGCGCAGCGTCCACGTCAAGCGCGGCACCGTGTCGAGCTACTCCGGCAATCTCAAATTCGTCGCCGAGTCCGGACTCCTCGGCACCACCGCGCAGACGCTCGTCAAAGCGGTCGGGCAGGGAAAGATCTTCGTGTACGAGAAGGGACGCAAGACGTTCCTCCTCGACCTCAACGACGAGTTCATCTACGTCGAAGGCCGCAACCTCCTCGGACTCGAAGACTCGCTGACCTACCGCGTCGAGCCGATCTACGACGGGTCATACCAGCGAAAAATCGACACCGTCAAAATCTTCGGCAAAGGCTCGCTCGCGATCTCGACGTCGATCGAGCCGCTCACACTCCGCGTGACGAAGGAGTACCCGCTCTCCATTTCGTCAAACGCGCTCGTCGCCTGGACCGGCGATCTCATCCCGACCGTCGTCGACGATCAGTCCCTCGAGCACGTGATGATCGAGACCGAGGGCGTGGTGGGATTCAAGATTCGGTTTGAAGGGGATGGCGTTGTCGTGAGCGAGCAGTAGAGGACAAGGCTCACGGGCGCATGGGCTCAGAGGCTCATAGCAGTTCTGTGAGCCTATGCGCCTGTGAGCCCATGCGCCTACTCCTCGTGCGCCGCGCCCCATTCCATCGCCAACCTGTACGCCTCGCGTAAACCCTCATCGCGCTCCCAGCTTGCGAAGAACGGCCGTACGGCCGCATCTTCGAACGCGTGTTCGAGGACGCCGCAGAGGATGCGGTTGCGCATGGCGTGGTCGCCGCTGCGATAGAGTTTGTCGAGGTCGGTCGCGATGCCGCGCAGTACCTTGTTGCTGCGCCACTTCTTGAGACACGCGGCCAATTCCCAGGCGGCTTCGTATCCGCCGTGAAGGTAATCGCCGCCGGGCGGATTTTCTTCGATGCACCGCAAGAGATAGCGGCGCGAAAAGTCGATGGAATCGTCCCCGAGAAGTTCAGGATGCGAGCGCGTCAGCTCGTACACCGCGCCCCACGTCAACAGATCGCCGGAATCGATCCATCGCCGCACGTCTTCGCGCGTGACCGCGTCGTCGCTGTCGAGATGGCGCGCGGCCTCGGCGTACGTGGACATGGCGTCACGCGCCCGCGCCCATCAGCTTGAATGCGATCGGCACGAGGACGAAGAGCTGGATTGCGTCGAAGACGCCATGTGCGATCACCCCAGGCAGCACGTTTTTCGTGCGATAGAACGCGAGGCCGATGATCGTGGAGATCACGAACACGCCGATCAGCAATAGCGGATTGCCGTACGAGAAATGCGCGAGTGCGAAGAGGACGGTCGACGCGATGAGGCCGATGCGCTTCTGCAGGAACGAGCGGAAGAACAGCTCCTCGACCGTCATCGCCGTAAAGACGATCACGGCTTTCTTCCACAGCGGCAGCGCGGCCATCCAGATGATCGCCGCGGGCGGCTCGCCCGGCTCATCGAGCACGCCGGTCGCGCGGAGGATCAGCGACACGATGAGCGCGAAGAGGATCGTGATGATCCATCCGGCGACGCCGACGCTCAATCCGATCGCCGCGACTTCAACCGGCTTCTCGTGGCGGATGTTGAAAAACTCCCGCAAATTCGGCCGGCCGGTCAGCAGCCACCAGCCGAGGAGGAACGCGAGCAGAATGAAGTGCAGCGTGAAGAGCGAATAGAACGGCGCGCCTTTGAGCTGCTTCAGCGTGGGCGGCGCGAGCGCGGAGCCGGTGATCATCACCGCCAGCATCAGCATCAGCACGCCGAGGAGCAGATACGCGATGTACTTCGCGGCGGGATTCGGGAAACGATCGCAGCTGAGGAGGCCGGTCGTTTCATTGAGGATGACGATCGCGAGCCACACGATCACCACGAACGCGACGGAGACGGCGAACGGAATCATTAGTGGACTCGCACCTCGACGAGATTGTCGAAGAACGTTGCGCCGTTGCCGATGTCTGTAACGGCCTGCGATGTCGTGTGATTCGCGTTGCGCCCGTCGTCAGACAACTTCGCCCACCAGATCGACGGAGCGACCACGACTCCCGGCCGCACGCGATCGGTGACCACCGCCTCCGCGGTAAACGATCCGCGGTCATTGAAGATGGTGACTTTCTTTCCGTCGTTGATCCCGCGCGGCTTCGCGTCGTCGGCGTGAATCTCCAGCGTCGGCTTTCCCGCGGAGCGGCGCAGCGACACGACGTTGACGAACGTCGAGTTGAGAAACGAATGCGCGGGCGGAGAGATGAGCGCGAGCGGAAATCGTTTCGCGAGCTCGGGATCGCGCTCGCCTGATTCGTACGGCGGCACGTATTCGGGCAGAAGATCGAGTCCTTTCGCGACCGCGCGCTGCGAGGCGATCTCGATCTTGCCGCTCGGCGTCGGCACGTGCGCGCCGATGCGGTACGGCAAGTGCGGTGATCCGACATCGAGGCGGATGGAGCCGCGCTCTTTCAATTCATCGAGCGTGAACGGCATCCCGGACAGCACCTGTCGCATCATCGTCTCGTCGCTCTCGCGCAGCTCCGGCGCGTCGAGATTCATGCGCGCGGCGAGACGGCGAAAGATTTCGCTGTTCGGCAGCGACTCGCCGAGGGGAGCGATCGCGCGGCGGTTGTACATCATGTACAGATGGCCGTAGGCCTTGTGCAGATCGTCGTGCTCGAGCTGCGTCGTCGCGGGCAGCAACACGTCGGCGTAGTCGGCGGTGTCGGTCTGGAAGTGTTCGAGGACGACGGTGAACAGATCGTCGCGTTTCAATCCGGCGATCACGTTCTCGCGATCGGGCGCGATCGAGCCGGGATTCGAGTTGTAGACGACCAGCGCCTTCACGGGCGGATCGTCGGTCTTCGTCAGCGCCTCGCCGAGGCGCGTCATGTTGATCATGCGCGTACCGGGAGGCGAGAGGTCCTTCCGCTCCAACGCGGAGAGGTTGAGCTCGTGAAACGTGCCGCTCGTCGAAAGCAGACATCCGCCGCCGACGTCGTTCCACGCGCCGGTGACGGCGGGGAGGAGCGAGATCGCGCGCACGGCCGATCCGCCGCCGCCGTGTCGCTGCAATCCGTAGTTGAGGCGGATGAACGTCGGGCGCGTCGTCGCGTAGCGATGCGCGAGGTCTTCGATCACCGACGGCTCGACGCGGCAAATGTGCGCGACTTTTTCCGGCGCGTAATCGCGCAGTACGCGATCGCGCAGTCCTTCCCAGCCAAGCGTCATCGCTTCGAGGTACGCGCGATCTTCGAGGCCGTCGCGGAAAATCACGTGCATCATCGACAACGCGAACGCGCCGTCGCTGCCGGGCCGCAGCGGGATGTGCTCGTCGCTCGCCAGCGCCGTGCGCGTGCGCAGCGGATCGAGGCAGACGATCTTCGCGCCGTTGTCTTTGGCCTTGCGGATGAACGGCCAGAGATGCGGATTCGCGGTGAGCGTGTTCGTGCCCCACAAAAAAATCAGCTTCGCTTCGCCGACGGTTTCCGGATCGGTCCCCATCCGCGTTCCGTACGTCACGTTCAGCGCCTCGGCGCCGGCGCTCGCGCAAATCGTGCGTTCGAGCAGCGATGCGCCGAGAGAGTGAAAGAAACGGCGGTCCATCGACTCGCCCTGAATGAGACCCATCGTGCCGGCGTACGAGTAGGGGAGGATGGCCTGCGCGCCGTGCTCGTCGATCACGCTCTGCAGTCGCGCCGCGATCAGGTCGAGCGCTTCGTCCCACGTCGCGCGGCGAAATTTTCCCTCGCCCTTCGCGCCGGTGCGGATTTGCGGCTGGAGCAAACGCTCGTCGTGATACGTGCGTTCGAGATACTTCGCGACCTTCGTGCAGAGAAATCCCTGCGTGAACGGATGCTCGGGATCGCCGGCCATGCGGATCGCGCGGCCGTCGTCGTCGACGGTGACGAGCATGGAGCAGGTGTCGGGGCAATCGTGGGGACAAACGGCGCGGATGACTTCCATTCACCGGGAGTTTAGCGCGATGTCACATCCATTCGCTGGAGGGGGTGATGCAAAATCAGCACATCGCATGAATCGAAAACTCTCGCTCGTCCTTCTGATCGCACTGACGCCGCTCGCGCGCGCCGCCAACTGGCCCGATCGTCCGGCGCTGCACGCCGTGCGCGCGATGTCGCCGATCGCGGTCGACGGCGATCTCTCCGATGCCGCGTGGCAAAGCGCGCCGGAGTTCACCGACTTCACGCAGCACGATCCCGCCGACGGCGCGCCGCCGACGATGAAGACGACGCTGCGCATCGTGTACGACGACAAGGCCATCTACTTCGGCATGATGATGTACGACCCCGGCAAGCCGACCGCGTTGCTGGTGCGCCGCGACAACTTCGGCACCTACGACTTCATCTCGATCAACATCGACTCGCAGCACGATCGGCTGTCCGGCAATGCATTCACGCTGACGCCGTCGAACGTGCAGGTCGACACGGTTCTGTACAATGACATCAGCGAAGACATCAGCTGGGACGGCGTTTGGGACTCGGCGACGAAGATCACGCCGGAAGGGTGGATCGCCGAGGTGCGCATCCCGTTCTCGCAGCTGCGCTTTCCCGACAAGCCGAGCCACGTCTGGGGACTCAACATCACGCGCCGCACGGTGCGCAACAACGAATGGGTGCGCATCGTCAACACGCGCAAAGGCGGCACGGGCTTCGTCTCGCACTTCGCCGACCTCGACGGACTGGAAGGCATCCATCGCGAGCGTCCGCTGGAGATCGTACCGTACGTCGTCGCGCGCTCCGACATCCGCAGCCGCTTCGATCACTCGAATCCGTTTCTCGACCAGCGCGCGCAACGTGCCGACGCGGGACTCGACCTCAAGTACGCTTTAACTTCGAGCCTGACGCTGACCGGCACGATCAATCCCGACTTCGGACAGGTCGAAGTCGATCCCGCGGTCGTCAATCTCAGCCAGTTCGAGACGTTCTATCCCGAGAAGAGGCCGTTCTTCACCGAAGGACTCAACATCTTCCGTTTCGGCGACTCGCCGGCGAGCTCGCACTTCAACTTTTTCTTTCCTCCGAGCGTGTTCTATTCGCGGCGCATTGGCCGCTCGCCGCAGGTCGGCGTCGACGCGGATTTCGTGACCGCTCCCGAAGAGACGACGATCCTCGGCGCTGCGAAAGTCACCGGCAAGGTCGGACCGTGGGCGATCGGCGTGCTCGACGCGCTCACCGACGCCGAGCGCGCGCGTTTCGTCAACGGATCGCTCAGCGGCCGGCAGCAAGTCGAGCCGATGACGAATTACTTCGTCTCGCGCACGACGAAAGAGATCGGCGCGAGCTCACGCGTCGGACTTTTCCTGACGTCCGTGAATCGACGACTGCCCGAAGAGCTGGAGCCGTCGCTGCGCGAGAACGCCGTCACCGTCGGCACGGACGGCTACACCTGGCTGCACGCGAAGTCGTGGGTCTTCGAGTGGACGGCGGCGGGCTCGCGAGTGTCGGGAAGCAAGGAAGCGATCGCGCTGACGCAGGAGTCCTCGTCGCGCTATTACCAGCGGCCCGACGCGGAGTCGTTTCATTTCGATCCGACGCGCACGTCGTTGAGCGGGTGGTCGGGGCGGGCGATGCTGTCGAAGCAGACGGGATTGTGGCGGCCGAACATCCAGGTGCAGGCGTACTCGCCGGGATTCGAGACCAACGACGCCGGCTTCATGCAGCGCACCGACATCATCTCCACGCACGCACTCGTGCAGTACGTGAATCAGGAGCCGAACAAGCGCTTTCGCGAGCGCAATCTGTGGACCGGCGTCTGGATGAATCGCAACTTCGATGGCGACACGATCGAGCGCGGCGTCTTCGCCGACACGTTCGGTACGCTGCAGAGTTACTGGAACTATCGCGCGTCGCTGTTCGTCACGCCCGGCGCGTTTTACGACCGTGCGACCCGCGGCGGACCGGTCGTCCGCTCGCCGTTCGGCTGGAGCTCCGACCTGCACGTCGGCAGCGACGATCGCAAGCGATTCTTCATCAACGCCGACAGTCACCTCGAAGACAGCCGCGACGGCTCCTACGTCCACGGCGGCGGCCTCGGACTCACGTATCGTCCGGCCTCGAACCTCACGCTGAACCTGACGCCGTACTACAACCGCTCGCACGCGTTCAATCAATACGTGACGACGACCGGCGACAAGTACGTCTTCTCCGAGCTCGAACAACATTCCTTCGAGCTCGGCACGCGCGCCGACTGGACACTCAGCTCGCGCCTGTCACTGCAGCTTTACATGCAGCCGTTCGTCGCCTCCGGCGACTTTCACGACTACCACACGCTCGCCCGCGCGCGAACGCGCGACTACGATCCCTACACGCCGACGTTCCCCGATCCCGACTTCAACCTGCGCAGCGTCCGCGGCAGCGCCGTCATGCGCTGGGAGTTCCGCCCGGGATCCGCGCTGTACGTCGTCTGGAACGAAGCGCGCGCGGACGTCGTCCCGCTAGGCGACTTCCGCTTCCGCCGCGACTTCCGCGCGATTCCGACCGCGCCGTCGCACGATGTGTTTCTGGTGAAGTTGTCGTACTGGCTGCCGCTGTAATCACGACATCGGCTCGGGCTGCGGCTTCGGACGAAGATCGGGAGGAAGCGGGACGAACTCGCGATCGTCGTCCGGCGGAAGTGGAATCCGCTGCGCGAGCCAGTCTTCCTTCGCCTCTTCGATGCGTTCCTTCCGCGAAGAAACGAAGTTCCACCACATGAACCGCTTCCCGATCGGCTCGCCGCCGAGGAGGAGCAGCTCGGTGTCACGCGCGGCGGTGAGCAACGGCTCGCCGCCTGCGGCTGCAACGAGGAGGCGTCCTGCGTCGTACGTCTCGCCTGCGAATTCAACCGCGCCCGTCGCGATGTACGCGGCGCGCTCGCGATGCTCGCGCGGAAACGCGATGCGCGCGCCGCGCGCGAGACGGCCGGCGACGTAGAAGTGCGGTGAGAACGAAGGCGCGGGACTCGCGAGCCCGTAGGCGGAGCCGGAGAGAAGACGCATGTCGATGCCGTGCTCGTCGAGTCGCGGCAACTCGTCCGTGTCGAAGTGACTGAAGCCCGGCTCCGTCTCCTCGTTTTCTTCCGGCAGCGCCACCCACGCCTGAATGCCGTGCATCGTCGCAATCTGCTCCGCGTTGCTGCGCTCCGAATGCGCGATCCCGCGCCCCGCCACCATCCAGTTCACCTCCCGCGGCCGGATCGCCTGCGTGTTGCCGAGACTGTCCCGATGCAGGACCTCGCCGTCGAAGAGATAGGTGAGCGTGGCGATTCCGATGTGCGGGTGCGGCAACACGTTCATCCGCGCGCTCACCGGCCCCATGTGATCGAGAAACGCAAATGGCCCCACCATGCGCCGCTGCACCGAGGGAAGCGTGCGGCGGACCGTGAACGCGCCGATCGACTCTTCGCGTGCGGTGACGATGACTTCGAGCTCGGCGGGCATTTGGGGAGGTGGGATTAGCGGCCGCGGGCTTCGACGATCAATACACGCTTGCTGAGGGCGTCCTGCTCCTTCTTGTTTTCTTGCTTAAAGCGGCCCAGCTTATCGTCGACCATTTTGAACGCGTCGTGCATTACGCCGAACTTCTTCTGGAAGTCTTCGACCAGAATGCGCACCTGATGGCGAAACTCTTGGCCGAGTGTGTCGAATCGTTTGTAAACCTTGATGAAGCGTTTGTTGACTTGCGCAAATCGCTCGTCCATCTGGTTGAACCGCTTGTCTACTTGTGCGAACTGTTTGTCGATTTGCGCGAACCGCTTGTCGACCTGCACGAACCGCTGGTCGATCTGCACGAACCGCTGGTCGACCTGTACGAACCGCTGGTCGACTTGTACGAACCGCTGGTCGACTTGAGCGAACCGCTCATCGACTTTCGCGAATCCGGCATCCATCCTCTTTTCGAGGTTATTGAACCGTCGATCAAGGTAGGCAACCAATTCCTCATTTGTCATCGCGGATCGATGCTACCTCGGTATCACCATCGAGCGGAAACCTTCTACGTCGCGTAGATGCTTCGATCGTCTTGATGCGCTCCTCGAGTCCCGCATGCTCCCACTGCAGCTTCTCGATGCCCTCTTTCAAGAGCCGCAGCTGCGACTGCAGATTCGGTGGATGGAGCTTGTCGATTCGGCGCTCGAGCTGCCACAAATCTGAGGTGGCCCGACGTAGCGCTTCGTCAATCGAGCTGTCGCCGTGTTCAAGCCGCTTCAATTGCTCCATTGGATCGAGGAGAAGAAACTCGAGACCGACCAAACGTCGCTCGATCTCCGCAAGCCGATCTTCGTTGTCCATGCGCCGATCCTACCTCGGTCGCTGCACTCGACGGCACCACCAATGATGTCGTGGACAACGATACGTTCCTTCGTCGACGAACGGTTCGGCTCCGCTGGGGAACTCGGAGACCAGGAGACTCGGCGACTGCGCCTCCTACTCCCTCTCCAAAACCATCGCCGCCCCGATCCCCCCCGCCGCGCAGACGGTCACGAGTCCGTATTGCTCGCCGGTCCGCTGCAGTTCGTTGCACACGGTGGTCACGATGCGGGCGCCGGTCGCGCCGAAGGGGTGGCCTAACGCGATCGAGCCGCCGGTGCGGTTGATTTTTTCGGGGTCGATGGTGCCGACGGGCTCGCTGCGCCCGAGTTTTTCCTGTGCGACTCTTTTCGACGCGAGCCATTGGATGTTGGAGAGGACCTGCGCGGCGAAGGCTTCGTGCATTTCGATGACGCCGATGTCTTCGAGTTTCACTTTCGCGCGATCGAGTGCGGTGGGCACGGCGAAGATCGGTCCCTGCAGCAGCTGATCGAATGGATCGGTGGCGGCATAGGCGTAGCTCCTGATGAAGCCGAGCGGTTTGATGCCGAGGGATTTCGCTTTGTCTTCGGACATCAGGAGGACGGCGGCGGCGCCGTCGGTGAGGGGCGAAGCATTGCCGGCGGTGATCGTGCCGTATTTGCGGTCGAAGACCGGTTTCAACTTCGACAGACTCTCGAACGTCGAGTCGCCGCGAATCAGGTTGTCGGTCTCGACGATGTTCTCGAATTGCGGAGGAACGACGACGGTCATCACTTCGTCTTTGAATCGTCCGCTCTCGGTCGCTGCTGCGGCGCGTTGATGGCTTTGCAATGCAAAACGGTCCTGCGCTTCGCGCGAGATGCCGTTGGCCTTCGCCATCTTCTCGGCCGACTCGCCCATCGTGAGGCCGGTGGTCGACTCCGCGATCGCCGGCGCGTCGGGCGCGAGGTCTTTGATCTTGACGCTCTTGAACGCGCCGAGCTTTCCGCCGATCGATTTTTGTTTCGTCGACGACACCAAGGCTTCGGCGAATTTCTTCGAGAAGAGAATCGGCACATCCGACAGCGACTCCGCGCCGCCGGCGATCACGGTGTCGGCGTAGCCGCGCGCGATCATGTCGGACGCGCCGGTGATCGCCTGATTCGCCGACGCGCACGCCTTGCTGACGGTGTACCCCGGAAGTTTTCGCGGCAGTCCCGTGCCGAGGATGATCTCGCGCGCGATGTTCGGCGCCTTCACCGACGGGATGACGTTGCCGAAGATGACTTCCTGCACTTCCGACGGATCGATGCCGGAGCGCTGCACGAGCTCGGCGACGACGAGCTTGCCGAGGTCGAGAGCGGAGAGATGTCCGTAATGCGTGCCCGATTTTGCGAACGGCGTGCGGAGGCCGCGGATCACGGCGACGCGCGGTGTGTATTGCCAGGTCATAGCGCCCGAGCATAGTCGTTAGAGGCTCATGGGCGCAAAGGCGCAAAGGCTCAGAGCAGACCTATGAGCCTATGAGCCTCTGAGCCTGTGCGCCTACAATCTCCGGCTATGACCGCAGTCGAGCTCGAGCCGAATCCGCTTCGCGAAGGGTTGGACCAGGAGCGCGTCCCCGAGGCGTCGTGTCTGGTGATCTTCGGCGCGTCGGGGGACCTGACGCAACGGAAGTTGATTCCCGCCCTTTACTCGCTCGCGCACGACGGGCTGTTGCCGTCGGGACAGACGATCGTCGGGATCGCGCGCGCGGAGATGACGGACGAACAGTTCCGCGCGACGATGCGCGAGGCCTGCGATAAGCACGCGCGCACGGCGCCGGTCGATGACGCGGTGTGGGAGACGTTCGCGCGCGGGCTCTTTTACGTGCAAGGGGAATTCGCGGATCGCGACGCGTACGCGCGGCTACGCGAGCGTCTCGAGGGATTCGACAAGACCCGCGGGACGGGCGGGCGGCGGATCTACTACCTCGCCGTGCCTCCCGATTTCTTCGACGACATCGCGCAGAACCTCGCCGCCTCGTCGATGGTCAACGACCCTGAAAAGCGCGGGCCGTACACACGCGTCATCATCGAGAAGCCGTTCGGACACGATCTCGAGTCGGCGCGCGCGCTGAACCAGATCGCGGTCTCGATCTTCCGCGAGCGGCAGGTCTTCCGCATCGATCACTACCTCGGCAAGGAAACGGTTCAGAACCTGCTCGTGCTGCGCTTTGCCAACGGCATCTTCGAGCCGTTCTGGAACCGTCAATACATTGACCACGTGCAGATCACCGTCGCCGAGACGATCGGCGTCGAGAAGCGCGGCAACTATTTCGACGCCAACGGCATCGCGCGCGACATTATCCAGAATCACATGCTGCAGCTGGTGTCGCTGGTGGGCATGGAGCCGCCGGTCGCGTTCGAAGCCAACTCGGTGCGCGACGAGAAAGTGAAAGTGTTGCGCGCGCTGCGCCCGATCGAGAACGCCGTGCGCGGGCAGTACGTCGAAGGCTCGGTCCTCGGCGAAGAAGCGGCCGCGTATCGCGCCGAGGATAAAGTCGATCCGGCGTCCAACACGGAAACGTACGCGGCGCTGAAGGTGTACGTCGACAACTGGCGCTGGGCGGACGTGCCGTTCTATCTCCGCGCGGGCAAGCGCTTGCCGAAGCGCGTCACCGACATCTCGATTTTCTTTCGCCAGGCTCCGTACCCGCTCTTCAGCCGCCTCGGCGTCAAGATGCAGCCGAACGTGCTGGCGATCCGCATCCAGCCCGACGAAGGAATCTCGCTGAAATTCGACTCGAAAGTTCCGGGCCCCGCGATTCGCACCGCCCCGGTGACGATGGAGTTTCGCTACGCGACGTCGTTCGGGGCCGAGCCGCCCGAGGCGTACGAGCGATTGCTGCTGGAGACGATGCTCGGCGACGCGACGCTGTTCGCGCGGCGCGACGAGATCGAGACCGCGTGGGCGTGGCTCGATCCGCTGCTGCAGCGATGGGCACGCGATCCGCGTCCGCCGCATTTCTATCCGGCCGGCACGTGGGGACCGGACGAGGCGGACGCGCTGATCGAAGGAGACGCACGACGATGGCGAAGGCCGTGATTTGCGGTTGCGCGGTTGCGCAGTCACGCGGTGAGGGTTCCCGGCGACCGCGCAACTGCGCGACCGCGGAACCGAGAAGCTAATGGCAAAAGCACTCAATGGCGACGACATTCCCGTCAACGCGCTCACGATCGAGAAGCGCCTCGCCGACATCTGGCGCGAGGAAGGCGAAGAGCACGACGACGCGGTGACGCGCGCCGCGCTGTGGAACGTCGTCGCGCACACGTGGAACGCCGAGCAGCACACGTTTGCCACGCAAATCCTCGGGCGCGCGAGCGCGTCGGTGCCGCAGCGCGCGATCGTGATCCGCGCCGATCCGCACTCCGGGAACGACGAGCTGTCGTCGTGGATCTCGACGAACTGCCACACGATCAGCGACGGACGGCAGGTCTGCTCCGAAGAAGTCGCGATCCTCGCGGCCGGCGAGCGCGTCGCGCACGTGCCGCCGCTCGTCGCGTCGCTGCTGCTGCCGGACATGCCGGTGGCGGTGTGGTGGGTGGGCGACCTGCCGAGCGAGCAGCCGAAGTACGTCGAGACGCTGCTCGATCCCGCCGACCGGCTGATCGTCGACTCCTCGCAGTTCGACAGCGCGGAGGACTTCGCGCTCGTCTCGCGCATCGCCGAGAAAACGATCACCGCGCCGGCGGATTTGAGTTGGGCGCGCATCGACGAATGGCGCACGGCGACCGCGGCGCTGTTCGATCCGCCGCAGATGCGCGCGCTGCTGCGCAGGATGCGCGACGTGCGCGTCGTCAGCGGGGGAGGCGCATCGCTCGGAGATCGGTCCGAGGCGGTGTTGTACGCGGCGTGGCTCGAAGCGCAGACCGGAACCGTGGTGCGCTGCGAGTTCGCGAGCGAGGGAACGGAGCCAGGCATCTCGTCGATCGACATCCGCTTCGATGACCATTGCAGCGCGACGGTGCGCGTCGATCGCGAGCGCAACGTCGTCCTCGCGGCGTCGGACGGAATGTCGATCACCATCGATCACGTCGCGCGCGCGGGAACGCGCGAAGTGGAGGACCTCATCGTGCGGCTGCTCAAACGCCCCGAGGCGGATCGCGTGTACGTCAAGGCCCTGCGCGTCGCGACGGAAATGGCCGCGCGGATGGCGGCTGCTTAGAAACTCCTGAGAATGTGGTGACCGCTGCCCTCAGCGGTCACAGCGCCGCCTATGGCGGCGCCAGCGGCGCGTAGCGCCGCCGCGACCGCTGAGGGCAGCGGTCGCCACAAAGCTTTGGGATTTTCACAGCCTCTCATGATGACGGGCGCGGGATAAACTGCAACGCCCCATGAACCTTCGCATCTTCGATTCCGTCGACGAGCTGATTCGCGGGACCGCGCGAACGATCGTGCAGCAGGTCGAAGGCCGCGACTCCGCGGTCATCGCGCTGTCGGGCGGCTCGACTCCCAAGCCGCTGTACGAGCTCCTCGGCGGAACGACGTGGCGCGACGAGTTGGCGAAGTGCGCAATCACGTGGGTAGTCGTCGACGAACGCTACGTGCCGCTCGACGATCCGCAGTCGAACGCCGCGATGATTCAGCGGACATTGTTCGCGGACGGCGTTCTTCCGTCGCATCGCTTTCTGCGATTCAAAACCGAACTCAATGATCCCGCACGCACGTGCGTCGAGTTCGAACGCGAATGGCGCGCGCTCGGAATCGAGAAGCTCGATCTCGTGCTCCTCGGCATCGGCGACGATGGCCACACCGCGTCCCTCTTTCCCGGCACGCCGGTGCTCGACGTCGAAGATCGCATCGCCGCGGAAGTGTTCGTGCCGCGGCTCGATCAGTGGCGCGTGACGATCACGAAGCCGGTGATCCGCGACGCGGCGCTGCGGCTCGTGCTCGCGGCCGGCGAGCCGAAGGCGCGCATCCTGCGCGAAGTCCGCGACGGCGCGGACTATCCGATCGCGCTGGTCACGCGCGGCGTCGAGACGTGGTGGATGATCGACCGCCCCGCTGCTCCATAAAGCGCTTTGCGCTATCATGCAGCCGATGTCGGATCCGGCTCCGATTCACCAGCACGCGCTCAACAATCTGCGCTACATCCGCGATGCGATGGAGCGCGCGAGCGCGTTCACGTCCATCCCGGGGTGGGGCGGCGTGGCGATCGGCGTGACCGCGATCATCGCGACGATCGTGTCGCAGCCGCTGGTCGATCAACGCGAGTGGGTCTACGTCTGGCTCGCCGAAGCAATCGTCGCGGCGCTGATCGCGGCCGTGACGATGCTGCGCAAGATGCGGCGCGCGAATGTCTCGTTCGCGAGCGCGCCGGCGCGGCGGTTTTTCATCAGCTACTTCGCGCCGATCTTCGCCGCGGCGGTGCTCACGTATCTCCTCGCGCGCTACGGCTTCCGCCGCGCGCTGCCGGCGACGTGGCTGCTGCTGTACGGCGCGTCCTTCATCAGCAGCGGCGCGTTCTCGATTCGCGTCGTCCCGGTGATGGGCGCCTGTTTCATGGTCCTCGGCGTCGCAACCGTTTTTACGCCGATGGCAATCGCGAACATCCTGTTGGGCGCCGGCTTCGGCGCGCTGCACATCATCTTCGGATTCATCATCGCAAGGAGTTACGGTGGCTAAGACAGCAACGGCACGCAAGCTCACGGAAGCAAGACAACCTGTCGAGACGACGAAGATCCCCGACTTCGATCGCGTGATTCACGAGAAGACGCGGCTGGCCATCGTCAGCGCGCTGGCGGTGAATCAGACGCTCACGTTCAACGAGCTGAAGGCGATCCTGAAGACGACCGACGGCAACATCAGCGTGCACGCGCGCAAGCTCGAAGAGGCGGGATACCTGTCGCTGAAGAAATCATTCGAGGGACGCATGCCGCGCACCGAGTACACGCTCACCGCGGCCGGCCGTCGCGCGCTGGAAAAGTACCTCGCACACATGGAAGCGCTGATCAAAGTCGCGCGCGGCGCGTAGCACAGCTTTCCATCCTGTCCCCGGTGTAGCACAGGCTTTCCAGCCTGTGCCCTGGGAGGCAGCCCAAAAAGCCTGCCCCACCCCGACCTCACTGTGCCTCCACATAAGTCGGATCATTGGTCTGCAGATCGATGACGCTCGCGAACGCTGTTGCGCGCCCCTGACCGCTGACCGCTCGTACGCTGATGCGCGCGTTGTAGGTGTCGCCGAGGCCGAGTCCGGAGAGGAGAGAGTTCATCTGGCGGTATTCGTTCGCGGCGAGATCGACTTCGATCACTGCAGCGAACTTCGCGTCTGGAGGCGTCACCGTCACTTCGAGTTTCACCGGCTTGCCCGTGACTTCGACGACGCCGACGTTCGAGCGCATGCGCGGCGACTCTTCGATCTGCAGCAGTTGTAGCGGGCGGGTGCCGACGGCGACGGCCTGTTGCGGCGTGACCGCGTTGACGAATTGGCCGTAGGTGCCCTTCGTGGTCTGGTTGTACGTGCGCGCCGTGGCGATGATGCGCGATGCGGTCGCGGTGGAGAGCTGCAGCGCGCCGCCGTCGTTGGTGACGCCGAAGAAGCTGGGCAGAATCTTGTCGAGCTGCTTCACTTCTCCCGGCGCGAGCGTGAGCGGCTGCACTTTCGGCTCGCCGCCGCTCTGCGAGTAGAACGATGCCGTCACGTCCACCGGCTCGGTGCCGGCGTTGAAGACGCGCACATCGCTCTGCCAATCGGCGAAGCCGCTGCGGATGTCGGCGACTCCGGGGATGACCCACTTCGTATTGCCGGTTGCTCCGAGCGCAACCGGCGTGACGAGGACGGCGTCGCTGGTCTCGTTGTCGAGGACCGATGCGTATGCGGTGACTTTGCCGCTCGGTGACGTGACCTGTACTTCGATGCGTCCGTCTTCGAGCGTGATGCCGCGCTCGAAGAGGAACGAGTTGAGCTGCGTGTGTTGTCCGCCGTTGAGGTGTTGCGTGAAGGACGTAATTTGCTGTCCGTTGCCGCCGAAGACCTTGATCAACAAGTCGGCGGGATTGCCGGAGCCTTCGACGAGGCCGAGGTTGGAGCGCGTCTTCGCGTTCTGCGCGATTTGCTGGAGCGAGAGGACCGTCGATTTGTCGGCAAAGTTCGCGTACGGGACGGCGGGCACGTACTGACCGAACGTGCCGTTCGGCGTGACGTTGAACGTGCGCGACGACGCGAAGCTGACGAGGTTCGCCAGCGGACCGAAGGCGGCGCTCGACGTTGAAGACGAAGTCGACGTGAGCGGCTTGATCTGCAGGACGCCGACGGCGTTCGACGTTCCGGTGCCGAAGAAGCTGCGGAGGATGTCGTCGAGTGCGATCGTGCGTCCCGGCTCGATCGAGAACGTGGTCTGTGCGCCTTTCGTGATTCCGCTGTCGCCGCTGGGGATGAACGTGAGCTGGTACTTGATGAGTTGCGCCGAAGTGTTGGCGACGCGGACGTCGGATTGGAAGTGGGCGTTGATGCCGTCGGCGTTGGCGACTGCGGGGATGATCATCGTATCGGGCGACGGCGTGTTTGCGGGCGTCGATTGCACCGGTGTGACCAGGTTGATGTTGATCGACGGGTTGATGCTCGTCGTCGCGTTGCTGGCGATGCGCGACGCTGCGCTATTCAGAATGATGCGAATGGCGCCGCTGTGCGTGCCCACGCCGAGGAGCTCCGGATTCGCGGTGACGCTGAGAGTGGTGCCGGCGGGTGCCACGACGCCGGAGCTCGGAGAGACGCTGAGCCACGGTTCGGTCGGAGTCGCGGTGAAGGTCTGGCCCGCGAATTCGGGTCCGAGATGGATCGTGTAGTGCACGGGCGTCGGATCGGAGAGCGGAACGCTGCCGGTCGTGAGCTGCTGTTGCGGCAGGACGAAGATCGCGGCGGTTGGTCCGTACGGGCCGACCGCCGGCGCCGGCGTGCAGCGCGCGTCGACTGCGCGGACGCGCGCGTAGACGCCGAGGGGCGCGTTGCCGTTGTTCGTGCGCGTCACGGAATGCGATGTCGCGCCGGTGGTGATCAGTTCCGCGCTGTTGAAGTCGGCCGCTGGCGCGATTTGCAGCTCGTAGCCGGTGGCGCCGGCGATCTCGCCCCACTGCAGGAGGAACGGCACGCCGCTGGAGATTTCGCCGGGTGTTGCAATGACGGGCGAGCCGAGAGGAGAGCATGGCTCCGGTGGCGTGACGATCTCGAGGCGCTGTTCGTCGGAGTCGAGCGGCGAGCAGTTCTGCGCGAAGGACGCCCGTACGAACCAGCGCACGCTTCCCGGTGCCAGGTTGACGTTTGCGAGTGAGCTTTCCGTCGTCGAGCCGGCAAGCGCCGGCGCGCCGTTGCCGCGGATCACGTACAACTCGAAGTGCGTCGCGCCGGCGGGCGAGGTCCAGTCGAAGTCGACCGGTGAGGTCGCGGTCGATCCGTCGAGCGGCGCGATCGCGATTGGGCGGTGACCGTTCGCGCACTCCGCGGGCGGCGTGTAATTGAAGGTTGCGCTCTGCGACGGGCGCGGCGAACAGCCGTCGATGTTCGCGACGACGCTCCACGTCAGATCGCCCGGCGGCACGGAGTGCGCGAGCGACGTCGTCGTCGCGTTCGTGCTGCCGATGAGCACCGGCGTTCCGTTTGCGGTCGCGAGGTAGACGTCGTAGCCGGCGGCATTCGGCACGCCGTTCCACTGGAACGTGATGTTCGCGCTCGAGAACGACGCACCGTTCGCGGGAGAGATCAGTGCCGGCGGCGTGGTGGGGCAGGTGACGTTGGCGACGACGTTCGTCGTCACGAACGCGGAGTTGTTCGACGGATTCGGATCGAAGAGCGGCCCGGTGACGACGACGTTGTTCGTGATCGTGCCGGACTGCTGCGGCGCGGTGGCGTTGAGGAGGATCGTGTTGCTGCTGTTAGCGGCGAGAGTCCCGCTGCAGTTGATCTGTTCGTTGGCGTTGCTGCAGCTCCACGAGCCGGCGTCGATCGAGTTGATGGTGATGCCATTCGGCAGACCGTCAACCAGTTGACCGGTTGCAGGGAGGGGGCCGTTGTTGGTGACGACGATCGTGTAGACGAACGACGCGCCGGCGGGAACGCTCGACGGCGCGCTCTTCGTGACGGCGAGGTCGGCCTGCTGCGACTGCGGCGTGCCGATCGAGACCTGCGCGTTGCCGTTGGACGAGCAGCCGCTGAATGTCACCGTGACATCGAGATCGACAGTACCGTTCACGCCGGCGCTGAAGAGGATGTTGTTCGTTCCCGCGCCGCTGGTAATCGTCCCGTTCGTGATCGACCAGCTGTACGTCGCGCCGACGCCCGCGTTCGGGACACTCGCGGCGTTGTTGCTCGACGACGGATCGACTTGCGACGGCGCGGTGATCGTGGCGTCGGGCGAAGGCGTGGTGGTCACGGTGTGCGTGGCGGTCGCGCTGCAGCTCGCGCCGTCGGTGACGATGACGCTGTAGGTCGCGCTCGCGGCAACTTGCGTCATGGCAAGGAAGCGCGTCGTGGCGCCGGTGTTCCACTGATAGGTCGCGTGGCTGCCGGCGTCGAGCGTGAACGTCGTGTTCGCGCAGACGTTCGTCGGTCCGGTGATGACGGCGGTCGGCGGCGGGGTGATCGGAATCGTCTGCGACCCATTCGCCGTGCAGGCGCCGGTCGTGACGGTGACGCCGAGGACGACCGAGCCGCTGGCGTTCGCGGAGAACGTGATCGCGCGCGTGTTCTGTCCCGCGGTGATCGTGCCGCCGCTGATGGTCCAGACGTAGGACGTCGCGCCCGGCGGAACGGACGCGCTGTTGCCGGTCGACGAGGCGCAGACAGCAGCCGGCGCGGTGATCGTTGCGGCCGGCGCGCCGCTGACGGTGACGGTATGCGTGTCGCTGCCGCTGCAGCCGGCGCCGTTGGTGACGGTGACGCTGTACGTCGTCGTCGACGACGGCGTGACGGTGATGGTCTGCGTCGTGGCGCCGGTGTTCCAGAGATACGACGCGAACACGCCGGCGTCGAGTGTGACGGGCGAAGCGGCGCACGTCGCGGCCGGTCCCGTGATCGTCGGCGTCGGCGCGGGATTGACGTTGATCGTCGCGCTACCGGACGACGTGCCGCTGCACGATGCGTCGCTGAGCGACGTGATCGTGTACGTGATCGTCGACGACGGCGAGACCGAGCGGCTCGCCGTGGTTCCGCTGCTGACGACTTGCGTGAAGCCGTCGGACCAGGTGATGTTCCACGGCGCGCTGCCGGTGAGCGACGCGCTGATCGACGCGGAGTTGCCCGCGCAGATCGAAGTGCTGCCGCTGACGCTCGCTGTCGGCGCGGGGTTCACACTGACGAATGTGACGCCGCTGCCGGTGCCGCTGCAGAACGCGTCGGTGATCGTGGTGACGTTGTAGTTCGTGCCCGACGCCGGTGAGACGCTGCGCGTTGCGGTGGTGCCGGAGCTGACCACCTGCGTGAAGCCGTCCGACCAGGTGAGGTTGAACGGCGCGGTGCCGGTGAGCGCGGCGCTGATGGTCGTGGAGCCGCCGGCGCAGATTGTCGCGGTGCCGCTCGACGTCGCGGTCGGCGTCGGACGGATCGTCACGTTCTGCGATCCGTTGGCGGAGCATCCGTTGAGCGCGACGGTAACGTTGAGCGTGACAGCGCCGGACGAGCCGGCGTCGAACGTGATCGCGTTCGTGCCGAGGCCGCCGGTGATCGTGCCGTTGGTGATCGACCAGGCGTAGGTCGCGCCGGCGGTCGCGGCGACGCTGGCGTTGTTGCCGGTGGAGAAGGGGCAGACGCCGGACGGCGCACCGATCGTGGCCGGAGGCGGCGTGCAATTCACAGCGATCACGGACGCGGAGAATTCGGACGTGCCGTCGGACGGCGACGTGCAGTTCGTGCCGGCGAAGCTCGTCGCCGTGGCGACGATCGGCGTGCCGTTGGTGATGCTGCCCTGCCCGAAGGTCAGAGTCTGGTTCACGAGCGAGCGGGTGTTGAAGTAGCAGCCGTAGCCGAGGAACTGCAGGCCTTCGCCGGAAGACTCGGCTTTGTAGAACTCGACCTTGAGGCTGTTCGTCGCGAGCACGCTCGAGGAGTCGACGGAGAAGTCGAGGAAGAGCGTGCCGCCGCCGAGGATGGCGCTGTTGATGACCGGCTTGTTCTGGAGATTGTTCGCGCCCGCGTCGGAATCGCCGGCGTCGTTCGCGGTCGGTCCGTCGTTGCCGAGGTCGATGCCGAGCCCGCCGTTGTCATGCGTGGAGTTCTCGATCAAGCGCACGCCGGTCGCCGTCGCCGTGACGACGATGCCGTTGCCGGAGAAGTCGCCGATCTCGAGCGCCTTGAGGATGCTCTGGCCGGCGCTGAAGGTGAGGCCGTTGCACACGCCGCAGGAAATGCCGTCGAGGTGAATGAGCGGCGTCGTGGTGTAGCCGGGCTGCGTCGTGCCGTCGATCGTGACCGTGGCGGTGATCGCCGGCAGCGCGGATATCAGGGCGATCTGCTGGAGCGGCGAGACATTGAAGTTGATGGCGCAGATCGCGCTGCAGACGCCGGAGTTGGCGTCGAGGATGGCCTGCCGCAGCGAGCCGTTGCCGCTGTCGGCGGACGTCGTGACGGTGAGCGCGTTCGAGCCCGTCACGCTCACGGTTGCGGACGCGGTGTCGTTCGCGGAATTCGGATCGCCTTCGCCCGCGCTCTTCGTGACGGTGTTGATCCATGTGCCGCCCTGCGTCGCCGTCGCGACGATCGTGATCGTGACCGTCGCGCCGTTCGGCATCGCGCCGATGCTGCAGCTCACGTTCGTGCCGGTCGTGCAGGTGCCCTGCGTCGAGACGGCCGATGTTGCGGTCTGTCCCGGCGGCAGCGGATCGCTGACGACGACGCCGCTCGCGGGCGAAGGACCGTTGTTGGTAACGGTGACTGTGTAAGTGACGCTGCCGTTCAGCGCGACCGTTCCCACGCTCGGAGACTTCGTCAGCGCGAGGTCGGCAGATGCGGCGTTCACGGTCGTGACGGCGGAGCTGCTGTCGTCGCCGGCGGTGGAGTCGTTTGTCGCAGTGATCGTAGCGGTGTTGTTCAGTGACGTGGGCGATGCCGGCGCGGTGACGTTGAACGTGATGTTCGACGTCGTCACGGCGAAGGACGACGCGGTGCACACGATACTGGGCGGTGCGCTGCAGCTGAATCCGGGCGCGGTGGTCGAGTTCCACGTGAGTCCCGCGGGGAGCGTGTCGGAAACGCTCACGTTCTCGGCGGAGTACGGGCCGACGTTCTTCACCTGCAGCGTGTAGGTGAACGTCTGTCCCGCGGAGACGCTGGCCGGCGCGGACTTCGTGATCGAGAGCGCGGCCTGTCCCTGCGTCACGATCGTCGCCGCGGAGAACTCGGAGGTGCCGTCTTTGATCGTCGTGCAGGTGTTGTCGGTGAAGCTCGTCGCGGTGACGACGATCTTGTTGCCGGCGCTGACGCCGGCGACCGTCATGTTGAATGCGCTGTTGGAGAACGTCGGGCCGAGACATGCGGTCGTGCCGAGGAAGGTGAGGCCTTGTTCCGGCGACGACGTGTCGGCTTTGAAGAGCTCGAACTTGAGACCGAGCGACGGGCTCGAGCCGCTGGAGTCGATGGTGAGTTTGAAGTCGAGTGACGTGCCGCCGCTGATCGTCGCCGAGTTGATGACCGGGAAGTTCTGCAGGTTGTTCGGACCGGTGTCGCTGTCCGTCGCGTCGTTTGCGGTGATGCCGTTGTTGGCGAGGTCGATGCCGATCGACGTGTTCTGCGCCATCGCGTTCGAGCTGATGCGATTGCCGATGCTGGAGGTTCCGGTGATCACCACGCCTTTGTTGTTGAAGGCGATCTTGTTGGGTGAGCTGGAGCTGCCGACGATGTTGTTCGTGGCGCTGCTGACGATCGAGACGCCGGGGCCGCTGTTGGAGATCGCGGCGTTGGCCGCGGCATTGAGTCCGATGAAGTTCGAGCCGATGAAGTTTCCGGACGTGCCGGCGTCGGAGACGAGGACGCCGCCGAGCGTGTTGCCGGAGAGGAGGTTCATCGCGCCGGCGACGCTGCCGCCGATGGTGTTGTTGGTCGCACTGCTGAAGACGTCGACGCCGTACCAGCCGTTGGCGATGGCGAACGAGCCGGTGACGTCGGTGCCGATGTAGTTGCCGGAGATCGCGTTCGAGGACGTGTTCGCGTCGCGGACAGCCACGGCGTCCTGGAGGTTGCCGGAGATGATGTTGCGCGCGTTCGCGGCGGTGCCGCCGACGGTGTTGCTTTGCGCGCCGCCCCAGATGCCGATGCCGGCCCAGCTGTTGCCCATCCCCGCGTTGCCGGAGAAATTCGTACCGATGTAGTTGCCCTGGACGATGTTGTTGTTGGTGTTGCTGTTGAAGAGGGCCAGGCCCTGGCGGCCGTTGCCGGAAATGATGTTGCGCGCGTTGGCGGTCGTGCCGCCGACGGTGTTGCTCTGCGCGCCGTCGCCGATCGAGACGCCGATGAATGCATTCGCCAGCGCGGCGGTGCCGGCGGCGTTGAGGCCGATGACGTTGCCCTGCACGAAGTTGCCGTTCGTGCCGCTGCCGTCGATCCGGACGCCATCGGCGGCGTTGCCGGAGATCAGGTTCCCCGCGCCCGCGGACGTGCCGCCGACGAAGTTGCCGGTGGCGCTCCCTTCGATGTTCACGCCGGAGTAGCCGCCGACAGCGAGTGCTCCGCTGACGTCGGTGCCGATGTAGTTGCCCTGGATCGAGTTGCCGCTGGCGCTGGACCAGATGTTGACGTTCGGCGAGTCGTTGCCGGAGATGATGTTGCGCGCACTCGTCGACGTGCCGCCGATGATGTTGTTGTTCGCGCCCTCGATGTTGACGCCGTTGAAGCCGTTGCCGAGATCGGCGGCGCCGGTGACGTCGGTGCCGATGTAGTTGCCGATCACGCTGTTGCTCGACGCGCTCCCTTCGATGCTGATGCCGGAGGTCGTGTTGCCGGAGATCAGATTGCGGTCGGTGGCGGTGAGGCCGCCGATGGTGTTGTTCGTGGCGGCGGCGGTGTCGAGGACGATGCCGGCGCGGTTCGCGCTCGCGGCGGTGCCGGCGGCGTTCGTGCCGATGTAGCTCGACTTGACGCTGTTGTTCGCGCTGGTGATGTAGATGCCGTAACCATAGGGGAAGGCGGCGGTGAAGTTGCGGAGGACGAGTCCTTTGATCGTCGCGCCGCCGCCGGCGAGGACGAGTCCGCGCGAGGTGGCGCCGGCGCTCGTGCCGCTGATCTCGATGAGCGGCGTGCCGCTGTAGCCGGGCTGCGTCGTGCCGTCGATCGTGACGTTCGCGGCGGTGATGTTCGCGAACTGCGACGACGGCGTGATCGTCTGCACTCCCGAGCCGATCTGGAACTTGATCGTGCAGGGGGAGACGCATGCGCCGCTGTTGGCCTGCGCGATGGCGTCGCGCAGCGAGCCGGTGCCGCTGTCGTTCGTGTTCGTGACGGCGATGCCGGGCGTGACGGTGAAGCTGCCGGCGCTGTTGGTGGTGCCGATGCCGTTGGTGACGGAGAGGACGCCGCTCGCCGCGCTGCTCGGAACCGTCGCGGTGACGGTGGAGTCATTCACCGCCGTGAACGACGCGGCGAGGCCGTTGAACTTCACCTGCGTCGTGCCGGTGAAGTTCGCGCCGCTGATCGTGACGACCGTTCCGACCGGACCGCTCGACGGAGTGAAGCCGGTGATCGTCGGCGCGGAGCTCGGATTGATCGTCGTCGTTTCGGTGTCGCTGTTGAGATGTCCGGCGGTGACGTTGTCGGGATCGGGCTGCGTCGCGGAGATCGACGCGGTCAGTGTGTTCGTGCCTGCGACGCCCGGCGTCACGGTGACGGTGACGGAGTAGCTCGAGCCTGACGGATAGTCCGCCCACGAGCAGGTGAGCACACCGCCCGAAGGAGAGCCGCACGTACCGCCGGCGCCCGTCGGCGTCGCGGAGACGAAGCCCGAGGATGCCGGGAGTGTGATCGTCAGCTGTGCATTCGTCGCCTTCGACGTCGAGTAGTTGAAGAGATTGATGAAGTACTGCACGTTGCCCGCGCCGAGCGTGCTCGGATCGGGCGAGTCGGTGATACCGGTGACGGCGAGATCGATCTGGCTGTTGACGATCGTTTGCTCGGTGTCGCTGTTGAGATGACCGGCGGTCACGTTGTCGGGATCGGGCTGATCCGCGGCGATCGATGCGCTCAGCGTGTTCGTGCCGGCGACTCCCGGCGTGACGGTCACGGTTACGGAGAAACTGGAGCCCGATGGATAGTCGGCCCACGAGCACGTCAGCACGCCACCGGAGGGAGAGCCGCATGTTCCGCCGGCACCGGTCGGAGTCGCGGAGACGAATGTCGACGACGCGGGCAGCGTGATCGTGAGCTGTGCGTTGGTCGCCTTCGACGTCGAGTAGTTGAAGAGGTTGATGAAGTACTGCACGTTGCCGGTGCCGAGGGTGATGTCGGTCGGCGAGTCGCTGATCCCGGTGACGGCGAGATCGATCTGGCTGTTGACGGTCGTTTGCTCGGTGTCGCTGTTGAGATGACCCGCGGTCACGTTGTCGGGATCGGGTTGGTCCGCGGCGATCGACGCGCTCAGCGTGTTCGTGCCGGCAACTCCGGGCGTCACGGTGACGGTGACGGAGAAACTGGAGCCCGATGGATAGTCGGCCCACGAGCAAGTCAGCACGCCTCCGGAGGGAGAGCCGCATGTGCCGCCGGTGCCGGTCGGAGTCGCGGAGACGAACGTCGACGACGCAGGCAGCGTGATTGTGAGCTGCGCGTTCGTTGCCTTCGACGTCGAGTAGTTGAAGAGGTTGATGAAGTACTGGACGTTGCCGGTGCCGAGGGTGATGTCGGTCGGCGAGTCGCTGATCCCGGTGACGGCGAGATCGATCTGGCTGTTGACGGGGACGGTTCCGCTGCCGTTGTTGTTCGTCGCGTTGGGGTCGGGGTCGGCCGCGGAGATGCCGGCAACCCCCGGAGTCACGGTGACGGTGACGGAGAAACTCGAGCCCGATGGATAGTCGGCCCACGAGCAAGTGAGCACGCCTCCGGAAGGCGAGCCGCATGTTCCGCCGGCGCCGGTCGGAGTCGCGGAGACGAATGTCGACGACGCAGGGAGCGTGATTGTGAGCTGTGCGTTGGTCGCCTTCGACGTCGAGTAGTTGAAGAGGTTGATGAAGTACTGGACGTTGCCGGTGCCGAGGGTGATGTCGGTCGGCGAGTCGCTGATACCGGTGACGGCGAGATCGATCTGGCTGTTGACGGGGACGGTTCCGCTGCCGTTGTTGTTCGTCGCGTTGGGGTCGGGGTCGGCCGCGGAGATGCTCGCGGTCAGCGTGTTCGCGCCCGCGGTTCCGGGCGTCACGACGATGGTCGCGGTGTAGCTTGAGCCGACCGGGTATGACGCCCAGTTGCACGTGACGACGCCCAACGATTGGCCGCACGTCGTGAGGGTGGCGGTGGCGGAGACGAAGGTCGACCCGGCAGGGAGGTTCGCGGTAAAGGCGGCGCTGGTGCCGGGGTCGGGCCCGAAGTTGTACAGGTTGACGAAGTACGTGATGTCGCCCGTATCGAGCGTGATGCTGCCCGGCGAGACGCTGGTGCTGGTGATCGCCATATCCGCCGACGTGGCGTAGACGGCGCTACTGCAAAGGAGAAACGCGACTGCGACCGCGGCGGCGCGCAAACTTCGCATAGAAAATCCTCGGAGCCCCTCTCGTGGCGTGGAAACGGGCTATTTTAGCTGAGAGTGAGTGGAGTGGTGCGCGCTTCCAGCGCGCCTCCCGTTCCCCCAGAGGCGCGCCAGAGGGCGCAGCCCGCGCCCGCGCCCGCGCCCGCGCCCGAGCCCGCGCCCGGGGTGGGCGAGCGTAGGCGACTCGTCGCGCCGCCGCCCGGGGCGGAAGCGGGCGCGGGCGCGGGTGGGATTAGCCGGCATCCACGGAGAACGTGCGAACGGGATCGCACGAGCTCACGCGCCGGCACCTCGATGCGGCAGGTCGACACCGCGGGACCGACGACGAGTGTCGCGGGGGAACAAGCGGAAAACGCGGCGCGTCTTGCGACGCGCCCGCTCTCCCGGGGATGTGAACGTTACTGCGTGCGATTCGCCGGTGCCGGCGGTGCCGATTTGCGGGATTCCTGCATTTCTCCTCTAAGGTGTGACGAAACTGGCCCGATCCCAACCCTCTGCGACGGCGAGCCTAAGAAATAAGAGGATGGAAAGAAATAAACGTCGAGTAGAGCGTGCTCGGTGCGAACCATACAGCAAGACGCAGCAGATGCTGTTCAACGCGCGGCAGAAGCAATGGTCGTGGCAATCGGCGCCGATAAAACGATTCGAAGAGTTGCGGCGGTCGCTTGTCGCACTACGTCGGCTGCCCTCGAACGTGCGCGGCAGAGCCGGTGCTCATATGGCGGAATGATCGATGCGGCGCTGCGGAGGTTGCTCAGTCTCGTTCGAGAACTACTCGAGATCGCGCTTCCCGAATCGCTTCAAGTTGATTACGCCTATCACGCAGGGATTCGGCGATTCTATCTCGAGCCGCAGGGCGCGTATTCGCTCAATGAACTCCGCGCGCGTCGAAGAGAAGCTGCGCAATCGCATGGGTGTTGCCGCGCCGAGCAGACGCCAAGTCGAATGCTGGCGACTCGACAAGGTAGACATCCGCAGATAAGGACATGGTTCTGATTCTTTGGGCCTGCGAGAGGCCGCGAGCAACCCTGATATTCAGATGGGCGATCTTTCAATCTCGATCCAGATAATCCGGATAACTGACCGATTAGCTCGACGATGGCGAAAAAGTGCGACTTTTCTGTCGTATTGACGGTTAGGCGGGTTGATGGCTAGACTGCACGTCGTTTCCCGCAGCAAATTTATGAGCGGAAGTCTCGGGTTATGTCCCCGGCTTCACGAGATTTCTGCGCGCCGGGTGGCGACGCTGAAACACCCAAGGAGCATGGATGCGACGACGAGACTTGATCTGCTCTGCAGTCCTACTGTATGCGGCTACTGCAGCTGGAGCGCAACCAATTCACGTCATCACGTCGGCACACGTCGATCGGTCTACGCTTAACATCGCCGCGCACGAGAACGTGACGATGACGGTCGATTTCGCAAAATCAGGAATCGCATCGGTGCTTGTCCTCGATCGCGATGGATTTGCAGTTCGAGCGCTTGCGAGTGCCGAACAAGTGCGCGGAACGACTTCCTTCACATGGAACGGACGCGACGATCGCGGGAGGCTTGTCGCCGATGAAGCGTATTCGTTCCGCATCGAGTGGCATGGTGACGGCGTAGTCGATGTCTACGACGCCGGTGAGGCAAGCGCGCATGTTTCCGCAATCGCCGTCGGATCGTACGACCGCCGCACCGGCACGCTGACATACACACTGCCGCGGCCTTCGCGCGTTCACGTGCAAGCCGGAACGGCGTTCCTCGATCCGAAAACGAACAAACTTGTTGGTCCGGTGATGAAGACGATCGTCAATCGCGAGCCTCGGATTGACGGAGCGATTGCCGAGCACTGGAACGGGTACGACGAGAGCGGCGCGATCTTTGTGCCGGATCTCGACAATTTCGTCATAGCGATTGCGGCGAGTCCGTTGCCGGAGAACTCAGTGCTGACCTTCGGCAATCGTGAGCGGCACTTCGTTGACTCGCTCGCGAGTCGACGCGGGACATCTTTTTTCAAGCTGCCGGGAAATCACGGACATCACACCGGACTGCGAACGGAAGATGACATTTCGCCTTCTCTGAAGATCGAACCGCTCAATGCTACGTGGTCGCCGGCCGATCATGTGTGGGCGGTGTGGGCCGGCGCGAAACGTCTCCGGCTGCGGATCTCCGTAGGCGGTCCGACCGCGACGGCATTCCGCCGCCATCCTGCGACGCTCGAACTGTTCGTTGATGGTCGTCGGGTCGGCGAGCGAGACGAACCGAGAGAGATCGTCGAGGTCCCGCTTGACCGATCCAAGGTACCGCATCGCGTGTCGATCAACTGGAACAGCGAATGGGGACCGGTTGCCGCGAACACGATCGCGGTACGCACAGATGAACCGCCAAACGCCACGCGAGGCATTCGATGAAACCGCGGGCGATCCTCTTGTGCTTCGCGCTTGCAGCGACTGTGTTCGCGCACGCGCAAGGTCTCACCGTCACTCCGCAGCAGGTTTACGTTCTCGAGTGTCAGGAAACGTTCGTGACGCTTCAGGGAACGAATCTCATCGGGACGTCATCGACGCTCGTCGACTTCACCGCACCTGGCGGGCAGGTTTTCGAATTGGAACCGAATACAGCTTCGTCAACTCAACTGGTGGTCTGGATTCCGTTGGAAATGGCGTACAGCGTCGGGAACTACTCCGTCAGCGTTAAGGCGATCGATACGAACGGCACGCGGACGATCGGTCCGACCATATTGTCCATCGTTGAGCGATCCGCAAACGGACCTCCGGTGTTGTCGCTGCCCGAAGTAGTTGTCGCCGATGCAACCTCGTCGTCGGGCGCGTATGTCACTTACGATGCCGGAGGCGCGAGCTGCAATCCCGCATCCGGTTCGCTCTTTCCGATCGGAGCGACCACCGTGACCTGTTCCGCCTCGAATGGCTTCGGAACGACATCCGGTACATTCTCGGTCGTCGTCACCTCCACGTTCGGCGGCCCGCCGATTCTCACGCTACCCGAAGCCGTGGTCGCGGAGGCGATCTCGCCGTCGGGAGCCAACGTGTCATTCGACGCAGGAGGCGCGAGCTGCGACCACGCCTCCGGTTCTGCTTTTGCGATGGGCACGACGACGGTGACGTGTTCGATGACAAACAGCTATGGAACGTCCACGGGCACGTTCCTCGTCGTCGTCACCGACACCATCGCGCCGACACTCTCGCTGCCGTCGAACATCACCAGCGGAAACCCGGTCGTGAGCTATACCGTCTCGGCAACCGATAACATCGACGGCTCGATCACGCCTGCATGCAGTCCGTCTTCGGGCTCCACATTCCCACCCGGCAGCACGACGGTCCAATGCACGGCGACCGATGCTCACGCGAATTCGACGTACGGTTCGTTCACGGTCACGATCACCGCACCCACGCTGTCAGACTGCACTGCGTCCCAAAATGTCTATCAGCTGAACGCCGCAACCAGCGGAACCGTCACGTACACGTCAAATGTCCCCACGACGCTGACCGAAGTTCTCACAATCCGCTCCGAAGCAACCGGACAAACTGTGCGGACACTCTTCAACGGCGTCCGCGGCGCGGGCAGCTATCAAGACACCTGGGACGGCAGGAACGACGCCGGCCAGCTCGTGGCGGATGGCGCTTACCGATATTTCGTGACCGTCTCCGCCAGCGGCTCCAGCTTCACCTGGGACGACGGCACGCATTACGCCGGAACGACGGCAACGCAACTGCCGTACGCTCTTTGCCGCAACGACAACGCTACGCTGGTCCCGTGCGATGACAGCAGCATCACCTTCGATCCGTACGTGAATAAGCCCTTGCGTGTGAACTACTGTGTCGGCAGTGGAACTCCGCCGTCGTGCAGCGGAACGACGCCGCTCATCGTCATCGGAAAGGCAGTATCCGGCAGCGAAACCGACGCCACGTGTACGGGACTGAATTGTTTCCTTAACGAATTTCAATCGGGTGGCGCGCATGAATTCCTCTGGTACGGCCAGAGCATTACGAGCCTCTTCATCGGCACATCAAACCGCCTGACGGTGATTCGCCGCGATGACACGTGGCCGCGCAATCTGACGCTCGTTTACGGAACGGCTCCGCAGCTCTCGAATCTGACGATCTCCTGGCTGGTATTCAATCCGGCGGGACCATCCGTCGAAGAGTTTCGCATAAATGCAACCACGTTCCAATCGAGACCCGTCACGATCAAAGGCGAATTCAAGAACATGGCCTGGGGCTCCATCTTGAGGACCTTAACAACTGCTTCGCAGTCGCCGGGTCAGATCGTGCTCACCTGGAACGGCCGCGCCGACAATGGCGCATGGGTCGCTCCTGGCGTCTATGAAGCGACGATCACAGTCACCGATTCGGCTGGCAGCTCCACGGTGATCAAGCCTCTGATCACGGTGCGCTATGAATAAAGGATCGAACACAATGAAGCTGGTCCGTGTCCTGCTGCTGTCCGTGTGTACGCTCTGTATCACCCTCTCGGTGTCGGCTACGTTTTGCGTTCCCCCGTCGCAACCCGCCGCGCCGCCGCCGCCCGACACGAATCCGCCGGTCTGCGATCCCGAATGCCATAACTGCTCGGCCTCGCCGTGCTATCCCGCTTTCGGTACGTACGTCGATCAGGTGACTGATCTACAGATTTCGACCGTCGGGTTCCCGCTGACGGTGTCGCGGCGCTACGACAGCGCCCGACCATCGGACGGACCGCTCGGCGCCGGCTGGTCATCGAGCCTCACCGCGCATCTGTACTACGCCGTCTATTTGCAATCCGCTCCGAACACGTACTCGTACGAGGCAAACGTCTTGATGCCCAACGGCACGGTGTCGCGCTTCACGAACTCGGGCGGCGGCACCTTCAGCCCGCCGTTCGGCCGGCGCGACTCGCTCGTTCACAACGGCAATAGCACGTGGTCTCTAGCAATTCAGAACTCGCGCACTGTCTACCTCTTCGGCGCCGATGGCTCGCTGCAATCAGTGACCGATGACTACGGGAATGCGATCACGTTTACGTACGACGCAAACGGGCGTGTGCAGCGGCTGGCCGATGCCGCTGGATCAGGAAGATACGTCGACGTCACCTGGGGGCCGAACGGCCGCATTGCGTCGGTGACCGATCATACCGGCCGGACGGTCAAGTACTTCTATGAATCGGCTGCTGCGACGCTTACCAGTGTTTCTGATCCCATCGTTTCGTCGGATTCGTCGCAGCGAAGCACATACTACAGCTACATCGCCGGCCGCTTCGGACCGGCCATCAGTCGCATCGAGGATCGCTGGCATCGCGTGATCTCCGACATCGCGTGGTACACGAACGGGAAATTAAAGAGCTACACCGAGGGTGAGTATAACGACGCCAATCCCTCCTCCTCGACGGGTGAGAAGTACACATACACCTACTCCGCCGGATCGGTGAATAAGACCCACTCCCTTGGGACGCGCACATTCACGTTCAATGCGGGCGGGCAGATAACGAACCACGTCACCTACAACGCTTCGGGACAGCCCGCAGTCACAACAGACGATCTCGGCTTCTCAACAGGCTACACCTACAACCTCCGCGGGAACATTGCCACCAAGGCACAGGGTGATGTCACGTTCACCTACACTTACGACTCGGCGTTTCCCGACCAGGTGGCCTCGATTAAGTCTAATCAGCCCGCGACATGGCAAGGATCGAGATACACGTATTTCACAGGCAGTCCTGCGCCGGGAGCGCTGAAACAGGTCTATCGGATTCGGAAGGATGGGACGACGGCCGACGAGGTCGCCTCGCATACCTACAATTCTCATGGCCAGGTGGCGATCAGTACAATCTTCGGAGTCGATACACAGTATTTCTACAACGCAGCTGGTGATCTCACGTCTGTTTACACCTCGCCCGGCGCCGTCGCGTACGCTTATGACTCGCTCGGCCGAATGACGTCGTCGACGAACACCACCGGACAATCGACCTCTTACTCGTACGACGCGCTCGGGCGCATAGCATCCGTTACGTTGCCGAAGCCGTCGGCATTCTCTACGCTGAATTTCACGACAACGTATTCGTATGACAATTACGTCCTGTCGGACGGACTGATTTATACGGTGGTTACTGATCCCAACGGTCGTGTTGCGAAGCAGGGATATGACGCTCTGGGGAGGCTGATCAAGTCCGTCGACGCTGCCGGCAATGCAACCCTCAAGTCCTACCAATATAACCTACTGCACTCGATCACCGACGCCAACGCGAATGCGACCATCTATGCATACAACGCAAACCGCAACCTCGCGTCGACCACGTTTCCCGATGGCAACGTCGAGCGATACGTCGGAGGCGAATCCGGCACGCTGACCCAAGTCACGGATCGACGAGGAACAGTGCGCAACTATACCTATGATGCATTCGGTCATATGACGAAGCTTGAATATCCAGCAACGAGTGTAACCGTGAACTACAGTTGGCTCGGCAATCTGCCGGCCGGCGCGAATGAGGTCGTAAACAGCATCCTCAAATACACAGACGTCATCGAATACGACGAGCGATTCCGGCTTCAGAAAGAAGAACGCCTCGGCGGTTACCAGATCACATATTCGTACGTCCTCGGCCAGCCGCAGATTGCCAGTTACACCGTTACGCCGCCGTCCGGATCGAGCGAGCCTCCGATTACGGTTTCGTATGGCTATGGTGCGGGCGGGGTCGATTCGATCACCGCGAGCACGATCCCGGGTTCGTTCTCGTACACATATACGCTGAACGGGCAATATGACGCCATCACGTTTCCGAACGGGCAGCAAAGGAAATACGAATATGATCTGCAAGGACGAGTGACACGCGTATCGAACACCGTGCCGGGGTCGGGCAATGTCGCCGACTACGAATACGGCTACGATTACAACTGGACGACGTCCACCTATACGATGCTCGGCCAACGGACGAGCGTAATCACGAACGCGGCTCCGAACACGGGCGGGCAGCCGAACGGCCAGACGAAGTACTATTACGACGCGATGTACCAGCTCACGAAGGCGCTATATCCGGACGGTGCATCCGATGAATGGACTTATGACGCGATCGTGAATCGCACCGGCACCAAGATGTTCGGGGCGCTGGTGAACTTCACATATGATCAGAACGCCGCCGGCAAGAACACGACGCGGTTGCGATCGTATACCGGCTCCAACACACTCACCTATGACGCGAACGGCAACATGCTAGTCGGGTCGAGCGGATCGTTCACTTGGGACCACGCCAATCGCCTCTCCAGTTTCGGACCGCAGGTATTCGAATACGACGCGCAAGGCCGCCGCACACGCGCCGGCGCGTCCGGTGCTCCACTGTCTCTGATCAATCAGGGTTCGTGAACGCGATGGCTACGGGACGCGCAATGATTACATCTTCGGACCGGGAGTCGACGAGCCCCTGGCCCGTCAGTCGATATCAGGCACGGTTACGTATTTCGCCGTCGACGGACTTGGATCGATCACCGCGCTGGTGGAGAACGGTACGCCGGTCGACGGCTCGCGCTACCGTCCGTTCGGGAGTGGAGGAGCACTGTCATCGAAGTACGGTTACACGGCACGCGAACTTGTCGCCGGAGACGTGTACTACTATCGTGCCCGCTATTACGATGCGTTTCTCGGACGGTTTGTTAGTGAAGATCCGCTCGGATATGAAGCCGGTATTAATAGCTCTGCTTATGCTTTTGGAGATCCGATTAAGAATGCCGATCCGATGGGCCTTGCGCCGAGCGCGCATGTCTGTTGCGATGGAAATGGCGGTTTTACGATCTGTTGGGACGTCAAGCCTCAGCAACAAATATTCGTCGGCTGCATGGAAGCGCACGAAAAGGATCACATCGATTTCATGACGAAGAACCCTGGCGCCTGCCCTGGTCAATGTAAGGATCCCTCCGGAAAGCCCAGGCCGGCTGGCTGGAATCAGTTCGAGATGGCCCCCGATGAGCGAAATGATATGGAATGCCGAGGCTATCAGACAGAGATTAAATGTCTGATGAAGAATATCGGCCAGGCGCTTAGCAAGAGCGACGTCTTGTTTCGCGTTAACATGTTGAAAGCCAAGGCTAAGCAGGACTTTAAATGCGACACCGCAAATTGGTAATCCTAAACGTTGTGTTGGCAGTATCCGGTATTGCGGCGCTTGTCGGCGCGAGCTCAAATTCATATGAGGCCAAGACTCTTCCATTGAGCTCGCTACAAAATTGTAGATTACGTTCCTCATGGATCGGATTTTGGCCGCGGTTTCCGGAAGGCGTTATGTTGTACTGCGGAGACACTGAATTTCTGGTCTTGCAACCTAACAATTTGCTCGGCCACGTACAGATCGCGACGAGCGCTCAGGCTCTCGAGTATGTGCGTCTCTTTACGCAATCGAATACGTACATGTATTTCGACATGGGCGGTATGGTCGAGCTATTTGAGCGTGATGTCAACGCTTCCTCTCCCACGTTCAACACCGTTGAACCACGTTTGTTTAGGAAGTATTTGCGACCGACTCGAGTAGAATACATGGGCACACATGCCTGCAAGCCAGGTGTCGTGTATGCGTGTGGGAAAGAATTTCAGGTTACTCGTCCCGTTGTTCTTTTGAATCAAGAGGTGTACGAAGTGATCGAATCCGTTTATGAGAGCGGCTTCTATAGCCTTGTCACGAAAAAGCGTCTACTTAAGGACGCGACCCGTATTGGTGTTCAACACTTCGGCGAGCTGTAGCTCCGTTGAATCGTCGGCGTATTCGATATCGAATCCCAGAACCGTAAGTCGTCGTGAGTCGGTATGAAATGGTTTCGAAATCATGCCCAGCGCGCACGAGGCTGGGGTTATATTCTTCTGAGCGTCTTCATCGTTGCGGTTGCATCGACACGCCTTCATCGAGGACATTCGTGGCTTCGAGGCCGGCGAGCAATACGTATGATCTCTCGGCAAACGTCAAGATGCCGCGATAGCTAAAGAAACGGTGAACTCCCGCGACGATCGCGAAGCTGAGTATTGCTATCGGGACCTTCTGCGCGATCGCCACCGGTAAGAGGTCACGTTCACGTTGTGTGAGTTAGCCGCCACGATTCGCCAGCTTCGCAGCTAGCTAGGCCGCAAACCTTAGCGGAACTATCTTCGGACCACGGGCGAATCACAATTTTTACCTGCTCTCTTCTTGATTAGCTTCTTCATGGGTTGCGACGAACGGGATCATGTGATCTCGATGGGTAGATCGCGGCGCCCGGGGGCGGGCGCCGCTCCACAAGCTTCACTGCGGAAACACAAACGTCGGGTCGTTGGTCTGCAAATCGATCACGCTGGCGTACGCGGTCGCGCGGCCTTCACCGCTGATCGCGCGCACGCTGACGCGCGCGTTGAACGTGTCGCCGAGTCCGAGGCCCGCGAGGAGGGAGCCGAGCTGGCGGAACTCGTTCGCGGCGAGGTCGACCTGGATCACGGCCGCGAATTTCGCGTCGGGCGGCGTCACCGTCACTTCGAGTTTCACGGGCTTGCCCGTGACTTCGGCGAAGCCGACGTTCGAGCGCATGCGCGGGGACTCTTCGACTTGCAGGAGTTGCAGCGGTCTCGTTCCCACCGCCACCGCCTCGGACGGCGTGACGCCGTTGACGAACTGTCCGAACGTGCCTTTGCTCGTCTGGTTGTACGTGCGCGCGGTCGCGACGATGCGGCTCGCCTTCGCTGTCGAGAGATGCAGCGCGCCGCCGTCGTTGGTGACACCGAAGAAGTTCGGCAGGATCTTGTCGAGCTGCTTCACTTCTCCCGCGGCGAGCGTCAGCGTTTGCACTTTCGGCTCGCCGCCGCTCTGCGAGTAGAACGATGCCGTCACGTCGACGGGCTCGGTGCCGGCGTTGAAGACGCGCACATCGCTCTGCCAGTCGGCGAAGCCGCTGCGGATGTCCGCGACTCCGGGGATGACCCACTTCGTGTTGCCGGTCGACCCGAGCGCGACCGGTGTGACGAGGACGGCGTCGCTCGTCTCGTTGTCGAGCACCGATGCGTACGCGGTGACTTTGCCGCTGGATGATGTGACTTGTACTTCGATGCGTCCGTCTTCGAGTGTGATGCCGCGCTCGAAGAGGAACGAGTTGAGCTGCGTGTGTTGTCCGCCGTTGAGGTGCTGCGTGAACGACGTGATCTGTTGTCCGTTGCCGCCGAAGACCTTGATCAACAAGTCGGCGGGATTGCCGGAGCCTTCGACCAGTCCGAGGTTGGAGCGCGTCTTGGAGTTCTGCGCGATTTGTTGGAGCGAGAGGACCGTCGACTTGTCTGCAAAGTTCGCGTACGGAACGGCGGGCACGTACTGACCGAACGTTCCGTTCGGCGTGACGTTGAACGTGCGGGACGACGCGAAGCTGACGAGGTTTGCCAGCGGGCCGAACGCCGCGCTCGACGTTGAAGACGAAGTCGGTGTGAGCGGTTTGATTTGCAGTACGCCGACGGCGTTCGACGTTCCGGTGCCGAAGAAGCTGCGGAGGATGTCGTCGAGTGCGATCGTGCGGCCGGGCTCGATCGAGAACGTTGTCTGCGCGCCTTTCGTGATTCCGGAGTCGCCGCTCGGGATGAACGTGAGTTGATACTTGATGAGCTGCGCGGACGTGTTGGCGACGCGCACGTCGGATTGGAAGTGCGCGTTGATGCCGTCGGCGTTGGCGACGGCGGGAATGATCATCGTGTCGGGCGACGGCGTGTTCGCCGGCGTCGACGCAACCGGCGTCACGAGGTTGATGCTGATCGACGGATTGACGTTCGTCGTCGCGTTGCCGGCGATGCGTGCGGACGCGGTGTTCAGCGTGATTTTCACGGCGCCGGTGTGCCCGCCGACGCCGAGGCCTGCGCCGTTTGCGGTGACGTCGAGGTTTGTGCCGGCCGGTGCGACGACGCCGGAGCTCGGCGTGACGGTGAGCCACGGCTCGGTCGGAGTCGCGGTGAATGTTTGTCCCGCGAATTCGGAGCCGAGATTGATCGTGTAGTGGACGACGTCGGGATCGGCGAGCGGCACGCTGCCGATGACGCCGATGCGCGGCAGGACGAAGATCGCGGCGACCGGGCCGTAGGCGGTGACGGCCGGCTGCGGCGTGCAGCGCGCGTCGATGGCGCGGACGCGCGCGTAAACGGCGAGCGGCGCGTTGCCGTTGTTCGTGCGCGTGAGCGCGTGCATCGTGGTCGGCGTCGTGAACGTCTCCGCGCCCGAGAAGTCGCTGTTCGACGCGACCTGCAGCTCATACGCGGTGGCGCCGGGGCGCGAAGTCCACTGCAGCAGGAACTCGACGCCGCTGGAGATTTCGCCGGGCGTGGAAATGACGGGCGGCGGGATCGCGGCGCACGCGTTCGGTGCGCTCACGATCTCGAGCTCGCGCGGCTCCGAATCCATCGGCGAGCAGTTCTCGCCGAAGATCGCGCGCACGAACCACTGCACGTGGCCGTTGTTCAACTGTGCGGTCGTCGCAGTCGTGTTCGTCGTGGCGACGAGCTGCGGCGCGTTCGTTCCGCGCACGACGTACAACTCGTACCGCGTCGCGCCGGCGCTCGATGACCACGAGAAGCTCACCGGCGAGGTCGACTGATCATCGTCGAGCGGCGAGATGAGGATCACGCGGGGGCGGTTCGCACACTCGGCGGGCGGCTCGTAGCGGAAGTGCACGGTCTGCGAGTCGCGCGTTCCGCAGCGGTTGCCGAGAGCGCGGACGAAGACTTCGTACGCGCCGGACTGCGGGAGCAGGTAGGTGAATGACGTGTTCGCGGTCGTGCCGAGGAGCGACGGCACGGCGCCTTCGAACGACATCCAGACCTCGTACGCGATCGCGGCGGACTCGCTGCTCCATTGAATGGTGGTCAGTGCGTTCGCGGTGGTGCTGTTGTTCGCGGGCGCGAGGATCGACGGCGCGCGGAGGTTGCATTCGCCGGAGGGGATGACGAAGCGGCGCTGCGCGGATTGCGTGGAGGCGCAGCCGTCGAAGAGCGTTTCGATGTACCAGAGCACTTCGCCGTCGGAGATGTATGTGATCAGCGAGTCGCCGGTCGTCTCACCGGCGCTCGCGAAGGGCTCGCCGTTGCGCGAGATCCAGACGCGCGATGCGGCTGCGTTCGCGGCAGGAATCCAGCGCAACTCGACGAGCGAATTCGTGACGGTCGCGTCGTTCGCCGGAGAGACGAGCGTCGCGGGCTGCGAGCAGGGCGGGGCGTCGATGGCGACGACGGACGTCGTGACGCTCGCGGTGTCGTTGTTCGGGTTCGAGTCGCCGGCGGACGTCTGCACGGCGACGCTGTTGGTGATCGATCCCGGCTGCGACGGCGCGAAGGCGAAGACGTCGATGGCGTTGGTCGCGTTCGCGGCGAGGAAGCCGGTGCAGCTGATCTGCGCCGACGCCGTGGTGCACGACCACGCTCCGCCGTTCACGGCGTTCACCGCGACACCGGACGGCAGCGTGTCGATGATCTGCGCCGTTGCTCCGCTTGTACCGTTGTTCGTGACGACGACGTTCCACGCGATCGGCTCGCCGGTCTTCACGCTCGAAGGTCCTTGCTTGACGACGCCGAAGTCGGACTGCGGCGCGACGCCGGCGATGGTGATGCCGGCGGCGGTCGAAGCGGTGCAACCGCCGATCGAGACCGTGACGTCGAGGTTGACCACGCCCGATGCGCCGGCGGTGAAGAGGATGCTGTTCGTTCCGATTCCGCTCGTGATCGTGCCGTTGGTGATCGACCAGCCGTACGTCGCGCCGGGCTGCGACGGCACGCTCGCGGAGTTGTTCGTCGAATTCGCATCGACCGACAACGGTGCACTCACGCTCGCGTCGGGCGTCGCGCCCGGCGTGACGGTGTGCGTGCCGGTGGCGGTGCAGCCGCTGCCGTTGGTGGCGTTGACGCTGTAGGTCGTGGTCGACGACGGCGAGACCGTGATCGTGCGCGTCGTTGCGCCGGTCGACCACGCGTACGCCGCGAAGCCCGGCCCCGCGTCGAGCGTGACCGGAGATCCGGAGCACGAGGTCGCCGGACCGGTGATGTTGACGGTGGGCGAGCTCGTGGTAACGGTGTGCGTGTCACTGCCCGCGCAGCCGCTGCCGTTAGTGACGTTGACGCTGTAGGTGGTCGTCGACGACGGCGAGACCGTGATTGTCTGCGTCGTTGCGCCGGTCGACCAGGCGTAGGTCGCGAATCCCGCGCCGGCATCGAGCGTGACCGGAGATCCGGAGCACGACGTCGTCGGGCCGGTGATGTTCACGACCGGTGCAGGATTGACGTTGACGGTGTGCGTGTCGCTCGCGGCGCAGCCGCTGCCGTTGGTGACGTTGACGCTGTAAGTCGTCGTCGATGTCGGCGAGACGGTGATCGTCTGTGTCGTCGCTCCGGTTGACCATGAATAGGTCGCGAAGCCGGGACCGGCGTCGAGTGTGATCGGAGTTCCTGCGCACGACGTCGTCGGGCCGGTGATGTTGACGACCGGCGCCGAGCCCACGGTAACGGTGTGCGTGTCGCTCCCCGCGCAGCCGCTGCCGTTGGTGACGTTGACGCTGTAGGTCGTCGTCGATGTTGGCGAGACGGTGATGGTCCGTGTCGTCGCGCCGGTGGACCATGAATAGGTCGCGAAGCCGGGACCGGCGTCGAGTGTGATCGGCGTGCCGGCGCACGAGGCCGTCGGACCGGTGATGTTTACGACCGGCAGCGGATTGACGTTGACGGTGTGCGTGTCGCTGCCGCTGCACGTGCCGTTGCTGACGATCACGGTGTAGGTCGTCGTGGTCGCCGGCGAGACCGAGATCGTCTGCGACGTTGCACCGGTCGACCAGGAGTACGACGTGTAGCCTGCGCCCGCATCGAGCGTGATCGGAGATCCCGCGCACGATGTCGTCGGGCCGGTGATCGTCGGCGTGGGCGCGGCGATGACGGTGACGATCGACGACTGCGTGTTCGGGCAGCCGTTGTTGTCGCGCACGGTGACGCTGATGTTGACGGTGCCGCTCGCGGGTGCGCTGAACGTGATGTTCGGCGTGTTCTGTCCGCTGAGGAGCGCGCCGCCGGTGACCGTCCAATCCCACTGCGTCGCGGTCGGCGCGGTGACGCTCGCGGCGTTCGCTGTCGAATTCGCGCACGCGTTCGCGGGCGCGTTCAGCGTCGCGGGCGGAACGCTGCACGCGGCCGCGAGGACGACGTTCGAGAATTCGGACGTGCCGTCGGAGATTGTCGTGCAGTTGGTGTCGCTGTACGCGGTCGCGGTGAGGACGATCGGATCGCCGACCGCGACGGACGGTGCGTTGAACGACGAGCCGGCGCCGAAGGCGTCGAACGCGAAGCAGGCGCGCGCGAGGAAGGTCTGACCTTCGCCGCTGACGGCGGAGTCGGCCTTGAAGAACTCGACGAGGATGCTCCCGGTGTTCGCCGCGCCGCTGGAGTCGATGTTGTACTGCAGGTGAATGTCGTTCGACGCATCCACGAATGCGGCGGTCAGCGTCGGGAAGTTCTGGAGATTGTTCGCGCCGGTGTCGGTGTCGGTCGCGTCGTTCGCGGTCGTGCCGTCGTTGCCGAGGTCGATGCCGATGCTGCCGTTGGCGTGGATGTCGTTGCCGGTGATCTCGTTGCCGCTGCCGGTCACGACGACGATGCCGCTGTTCGTGTTCTGCGCGATCGTGTTCGCGAGTCCGCTCGTGCCGCCGATGCGGTTGTTGCTGCCGTCGACGACGATGCCGTACGCATTGGCCGCGGCCGCGAGCGCCGGCGTGATGCCGATGTAGTTGCTCTCGACGTCGTTGTTGTTGCTGTTGATCCAGAGTCCCTTCGTCGCGTTGACCAGCGAGAAGCCTCGGACCGTGGAGCTGCCGCCGCTGAGCGTGAGGAGATAGGTGGTGGGGGTGAGGGTGCCGTCGAGAATGACGACCGGCGCGCCGCTCCATCCCGGCTGTGTGAGCCCGTCGACGATCGCGCTCGCCGGGACGGGCGGCAGATCGCTCTGCGGCTGGATCGTGAACGGCGCGCTGCCGGTGATGTTGAAGCCGATCGTGCAGGGCGCGGGGCAGCCGCTCGTGTTCGCGGCGTCGATGAGTGCCTGGCGCAGCGAGCCGGCGCCGGCGTCGTTCGTGTTCGTGACGGTGAGCGTCGCGCCGATGACCTGCACGCCTGTCGGGATCGAGTTGTTGGCCGCATTCGAATCCGTCTCCGCCGCGGTCGCGCTGCCGGTCACGTAGTGCGTGCCGGGCGTGGTGCCGGTGGTGAGATTGAAGAGCACGTGCGGCGCGGAGAGCGAGGCGATCGTGCCGAGGTTGCAGGTGACGGTGTTCGAGGCGAAGTTGCAGGAGCCCTGGTCGGGCGTCGCGTTGTTGTACGTGATCTGCGGCGGAATCGGCGCGGTGAAGACGACGCCGGTCGCAGTCGCCGGACCGTTGTTCTTGATGATGAAGTCGAACGTGAACGCGGTGCTCTGCGCGACCGGCGAGGCGGGGCTGAGCGAGCTGACGTCGAGATCGACGGTCGGCGAGCCGACGGTGATCGTCCAGTTTCCGCTGTTGTTCGTGCCGTTCGGATCGTTCGACGACGACACGGTTGCGGTGTTGATGAACGTCTGCGGCGTGGCCGGCGTCGTCGCGTTGACGAAGATGTCGGGCGCGATGCCGCCCGGCAGCGCGGCGTTGGCGTTGCAGGTGACAGTGGCGCCGACGACGTTGCACGTCCAGCCGCTGCCGTTGGCGCTGATGGCGGTGTGTCCGGTGGGCAGCGTGTCGGTGACGGAGACGTTGTTCGCGAAGTCGGGGCTGGTGTTGTTGACTTCGAGCGTGTAGATGATCGGAGCGCTGGTCGGGAAGTTGTTTGACGCCGCGCTCTTGGCAATCGAGAGATCGGCGAAGCCGCTGACGGTGAGGAGCAGACCCGTGCTGTCGAACGCGTCGCTGAACGTACGGCCGCCGCTGAGCGCGGGATACGAATACGGATGCGTGAAGTCGCCCGTGTGCGCGCCGCCTGGGCTGGTGAGAATGCGGAACGTGTCGCCGCCGACCGGCTGATACGGGCCGTTGAGCGTGATCTGCAGCGTGCCGGCAAGACTCGGCGATGACGACACGGCGAGCTTGCTGAACGCGGTCGGCGCTGTGCCGCCGAGGCGGACTTTCAATGTGCCGGCGGCGCTTTGTGTGTACGACTGCACCGACAGCGTGCCGGTCATCAGGTCGACGAGGCCGCCGCTGTTGTTGAACGCGAGATTGCTGAAGGACGTCGTGCCGGTCGTGGTCTGCTTGCGGAACGTGCCGCTGTTGACGAATGCGCCGGCGGAGCCGTTGTCGGCGAACGTCGCGTCGACGTCGGTGACGAACGTGCCGCCGTTGGCGATGTTGCCGCCGCTCTGCAGGAACAGCGCGCCGCTGCCGGTGAACGTCACGATCGCGGTGCCGGTGGTGGACAGCGTGCGGTTGCTGAGGAAGCGTCCCGACGCGCTGCTGATCGTCATCGTCGCGCCGGAATTGAGCGCGGTCGTGCCGCCGCCCTGCATCGTGCCGGCGCTCCAGTCGGCGGTGTTGGTCAGCGACAGCGTCGCGGTGCCGTCGAGGATGCCGCCCGACATCACGAACTGCGGCACCGAGACGTTGCTCGTCACGTTGAGCGTGCCGCCCGTGAGCGAGAGCGTGCCGGCGCCGCTGACGGTCGTGCCTGCGCCGAGGGTGAAGGTGTTGGAGTTGACGAGGAAGAACGCGCTGCCGGCGATCGAGATCGGCGCGTTCGACGTACCGGCCGCGAGATCGAGCGTGCCGGTGAGGACGTCGAGCGAGCCGGCGTTGTGATTGAGCGTGATGTTGTTGAACATTGCGGGGTTGGTGCTCGTCGACCGGCGCAGCGTGCCGGTGTTGGTGAACGAGCTGGCCGCGCCGCCGTTGTCGTTGAGCGAGCCGTCGCCGGTGATCTCGAAGAGGCCGGCGTTGTTGATCGAGGAGCCGTTCTGCAGGAAGAGCGCGCCGTTGTTCGCGTACGTGATCGTGCCGGTGGCCGCGGTCGTGAGCGTGCGGTTCGAGAGGAAGTGCGAGCCGGCCGAGCCGATGGTCAGCGTCGCCGACGGATCGACGGTCGTCGTGCCGCCGCCCTGCATGACTCCCGAGTCCCAAGTCGCGGTGTTGGTGAGCGAGAGCGTGCCGGTGCCGTCGAGCGTGCCGCCGCCGTAGTTGAACTGCGGGATCGCGATGTTGCCGGTGACGTTGAGCGTGCCGGCGGTGAGATAGACGGTGCCGCTGCCGCTGACGGTGGTGCCGGTTGCGAACTGATAGGTGTTCGAGTTGACGAGGAACGCGGCGCCGCTGCCGATGCTGATCGGCGCGCTCGACGTGCCGGCCGCGAGATCGAGCGTGCCGGTCTGGAGGTCGAGCGTGCCTCCGGTGTGATTGAAGTCGATGTTGGAGAACGTCGCCGTGCCGGAGCTGGTCGACTTGCGGAACGTGCCGCTGTTGACGACCGCGCCGGCCGATCCGTTGTCGGCGAACGTGCCGTTGTTGGTGATGTCGAACGTGCCGGCGTTGGCGATGTTGCCGCCCGACTGCAGCAGGATCGCACCGCTGCCGGAGTAGGTCGCGTTCGCGCCGAAGTTGACGTTGAACGTGCGCGCGAGGACGTGATTCGCGGCCGTCGCGATCGTCGCGGTGCCGGACAGCGGAATCGACGTCGAGCCGCTGCCGCTCATCGTGCCGGCGTTCCAGGTGAAGGCGTTCGCGAAGAACGCGCCGGTGCCGTTGAGGATGCCGCCGTCGAACTGCAGGTTCGCGATCGTGACTCCGGTGTTGACGGTGAGCGTGCCGGCCGTCACTTGCAGGAGGCCCGCGCCGCTGAGCGACGTGCTGCCCGACATCGTGAAGGTGTTGGAGTTGACGAGCAGCGTGCCGCCGATCGCGATCGCGCCGCTGTTGTTGACGTCGGCGGGATCGAGCGTGCCGGTCTGGATGTTGATCGTCCCGCTGTTGTTGAGCGTGACGTTGGTGATGACGGTCGTGCCGCCGATGCCGCCGGTTTTCTTGAAAATGTTGGTGTTGACGATCGCGCCGGCCGAGCCGTTGTCGGCGATCGTCGCGTCGGCGACGATGTCGAAGATGCCGGCATTGGCGATATTGCCGCCCGACTGCAGGAAGAGCGCACCGGTGCCGCCGAACGTGACGGTCGTGGAGCTCTGAATCGTGAGCGTGCGCTGCGCGAGGAACTTCGAGCCGGCCGACGTCATGAGCATCGAGCCGCCGCTGGCGATGATCGTCGAGCCGCTGCCCGACATCGTGCCGCTGTCCCACTGATACGAGCCGGTCGAGCCGGTGGTGATCGTGCCGGTGCCGTCGACGACCCCGCCGGCGAGGTAGAGATGTTCGACGCTGACGCTCGCGCCGGTGACGCTGAGCGTGCCGGCGGTGACGTGGATCTTTCCGGCGCCGGCCATCGACGCGCCGGTGGCGAGCGTGAAGGTGTCGGAGTTGATGAGCAGCTCCGCGCCGCTGGAGACCGCGATCGCCGACGCGGCGGATCCGGCCGCGACGTCGAGAGCGCCGGTCTGGATGTCCAGTGTGCCGGCGTTGTGAAAGAAGTCGACGTTGACGAACGAGGTCGTGCCGGCGGTGACGGACTTGCGTAGCGTGCCGTTGTTGGCAACGCCGGCGTCACTGCCGTTGTCGGCTAGCGACTGATCGCACTTGATGTCGAACGTGCCGCTGTTGACGATGCCGCCGCCGGTCTGCATCAGCCAGGTGCCGCCGAGCCAGTTCGCGCTGCCGCTGGCCAGGATCGTGAGCAGGCGCTGGCTGAGCGTTTTCGTCGACGCGGTGTTGACGTTGAGCGTGCCGCCGGCCTTGATGTTGAGCGCGGCGACGCCGCTGATCGTGCCGGCGTTCCAATCGAGCACGCCGTTGACGTCGAGCGATCCGCTGCCGGTGAGCGTTCCGCTCAGCGCGACATTGCCCGTCGTCGTGACGTCGCTCGGCGACGACAGCGTGAGCGATGCGCCGCCGGGAATGGTCAGCGTCTGCGTGCCGGTCGTGCCCGTGCCGACGTGCAGCGCTCCCGCGGTCGCCGCGGAGTTGATCTGCACGTTGTATGTGCCGCTCGCGTCGATGTAAACCGTGTCGCTCGACGTCGGAACAGCTGCCGGGCTCCAGTTGCTCGGCGTCTCCCAGTTGCCGCCGCTGCTGTTGATCCAGTGAATGTCGCCCGTCGCGGTCACGGCGGCGGAGAGCTCCGAGGTGCCGTCCGTCACCGTCGCGCAGGACGACATGTAGCTCGTCGCCGTCGCGACGATCTTGTTGCCGTTGACGGTCGTACCGGCCGGCACGCTGAACGCGTAATTCGTGAGCACCGGTCCGGCGACGCAGCCGGAGCTGCCGAGGTACTCGAGCGCCTGTTCGGGAGAGGAGGAGTCGGCCTTGTAGACGTCGATGATGAAGTGCGTCGTGCCGGTCGTCGCGCCGCTGGAGTTGACCGACACGGAAAGCGAGACGTTGCCGCCGATGACCGCTGCGCTGGAGATGGTCGGGAAGTTCTGCAGATTGTTCGGACCGAGATCCGAATCCGTCGCGTCGTTCGGCGTGATCCCGTCTTCGGCGAGATCGATCGCCGGTGTGCCGTTCGCGTTCGAATGAATCTCGTTCTTGCGAATGACGTTGCCGACCCCGAGCGCGCTCGTCGCGACGCTCACGCCTCCGCCGGTGTTGTGCGCGATCTTGTTCGCCGCTGTTGCACCAATCGAGTTGTTCGCGCCGGAGCCGGAGATCCGCACGCCGATGCCGCCGTTCGGAATCGCGGTGACGCCGTCCAGGCCGACGCCGACGTAGGCGTTGTCGACGGTGATGTTCGTGCCCTGGACCTCGATTCCGTTGTTCGTGTTGCCGCTGACGACGTTCAGTTCCGAGGGACCGATCGTGACGTTGTTCGACGTCGCGCCGAGGTAGATGCCGGAGTCGTTCGGGATGGCCGCGGTGCCGGTGCCGTTGGTTCCGATGAGGTTGGCGAGGATGCTGGCGCTGCCGAGCATCTCGATGCCTTCGCCGTTGTTGCCGCTGATGAGATTTCCGCCGCCTAATATGCCGATCATGGCGGTGGACGCTTGCGTGACTTCAATTCCATCATCATTAGGCAGCGCGCCGGAGAGGTTCGCCTTCACGCCGATGTAGTTGCCGTACATGGCGATGTTGGTGGAGTTCGTGCCGGCGTAGATGCCGTACATCGAGTTGCCGCTGATGACGTTGCGATCGGCGTTCGCGGTGCCGCCGGCGCTGCCGCTGTTCGACGTCGTGAAGCCGATGCCGTTCCCGTTCGGCGCGGCGATGGTGCCGGTCGCGTCGGTGCCGATGAAGCAGCCGGCGACCTTCGATCCCGTGTTGGTGCCGCCGAAGTGCACGCCGTCGTTCGTGCAGTTCTTGATCGCGAGCCCTTTGATGACGTCGTTCTGTCCGGTGATGGTGAAGCCGTTGGTGACGGTGCTCGCGCCGTCGACGGAGAGCGTGATGACGGCGTTCGACGGAAGGCCGAACGCGTTCGTGTTGGGCGACGCGCCGGGCGCGCTGTAGCCGTTGATGGTGAGATCGCTGCGCGTGATCGTCGACAGAGATGATGCGAGCACGATGTTGCCGCTGGTCGAGAAGTTGATCGTGCACGGCGTTCCGCATCCGCCGCTTTCGGCGAGATCGATCGCGTCGCGCAGCGTGCCGGCGCCGCTGTCGTTGATGCTGGTGACGGTGAGGGTCGTCGGCGCGGAGAGCACGTTGAAGGACGCGCTCGTGCCGGAGTCGATCGCGTCGCCGGACGACGTTCCGGCCGTGAGTTGAACGTTCGACTCCGCGGTGTCGTAGGTGAGGTTGGAGACGGTGACGAAGCTCGAGCCCGCGATCAGGTTTGCGCTCGCGGTTCCGAGCGATCCGCTTCCGGCGGCGAGCGTGACGTCGACCGTCGACGATGAGAACGCGTTGCCGTTTGCGGTGTTGTCGTCCGTGCGCGCCTGGACGTCCACGCTGAACGGCGTGTTCACGTACGGACTCGAGCCGCCGTTCACCTGCGTGATGTACAGCTTGCCCGCGCCGCCCATGCTGCCGGCGTGTCCGACGACCCAGTCGGCCATGTAGGTGGAAATGTTCGTGAGCGTGGCGGTGTGCAGCGCCTCGCTGACGACGTCGCCGTCGCGCGTCCACGTGCCGCTGTAATGACCGAGCATGAACTGCATCTCGACGCCGCTCGTGACGTCGGTCGCGTTGTAATTGAAGGTGAGGCTGTCGATCGGTGTGACCGTCGACGCGCCAATCGTCCAGTAGCGCGCGAGGACGCGCGTGCCGGTCTTGTTCGGGTGCTGTCCCTCGATCGCCTGCGCGGTCACGGTGCCGGCGCTGCCGGCGTCGATGTCGATCGGCAGATACGCGGCGGACGTGCCGAGATGCATGCGGCGGGCGGGGGAGGGATTGAAGCCCATCGTCAACGGGCCGAGGAACCAGCCGCTGTTGCGCGTCACCGTCGCCAGGACGTCGATGAAGAAGGATCCGCTGAGATTGACGTTGCCGCCATTGAGCAGCAGCGAGCCATTGACGGTGGTGTTGTTGCCGATCGATGCGCCCGCGGCATTGTTGATCGCGAGGCCGGTCAGCGTGATGTTCGATCCGCTCGACCACACCTGATGCACGGTGCCGTTGAGCTGGAACGTCGCACTGGAAGAGCTGATGGTGCCGTTGTTCGTGATCGATCCCAGGAAGATGATCGTGCTCGAGCCGGCGTTGAACGTGGCGGTATTGGAGAACGCGCCGCTGACGGTGACGGGATTGCCGTTGGTGGCCAGCGTGCCGCTGCCGATGACGGTGAGATTGTTCGCGACCGACGTCGCGCCGGCGAGCGTCGCGGTGCCGCCGCCCTTATTGACGACGAGATTGTAATAGCCGGCGACGCGCACGCTTTGTGAGCCGCCGCCGTTGTACGTCACGGTGCTGTTCGATCCCGCGGAGATCGAGACGGCGCTGTTCCAGTTTCCGCCGACGAAAATCGATCCCGAGCCGACGCTGACCGTACCGTCGCCGCTGATGTCCGTGTTGACATTGAGCGTGGCCGCTCCCACCGACAGCGTCGCCGTGTTCGCGCCGTTGTTATTGACGTTCAAATCCTCGGCGACATTGAGCGTCCCCGTAAACGAATGCGTCACCGGCCCGCCGATCGTCTGCACGAAGAGGCGCCGGTACGTGATCGCCGTATTGATCGTCTGCGGCAGTGCGGAGTGATACGCGACGGCGCTGCCCGGGCTGAAGAAAAGATTCGACGGATTGACGTTGATCGGAAACAGCGTATTGGACGTGCCGCTGCCGAGCTTCAGGACGCCGCTCGACCCGATATTGACGTTCGACGTGCCGCCGCCATTGAGCGTAATCTGATTGCCGCCGTCGTCGAAAATACCGCTGGAGATCGTCAAATTGCCATTGACGAACGTCGACGCATTGAGCGTCGCCGTCCCTGCCGACTTCGCGATCGTTAGATTATAGAACGTGTAAGGCCCGTTGATCGTCTGACTGCCGCTGCCGTTGAAATTGAACGTCGAGGTCGTGCTCGTAATCGTTCCGCCGGAGCCGAGATTGCCGCCGATATTGATCGTGCCGCTGCTCAGGAAATCAATCTGTGCATTGGGCGAGCTGGTGAAGGTGAGGTCGTTCTTGACGCTCAGGATGCCGCCCGTGGCCGTGAACTGAATCTTCGCCACGCCGCTGCCGCCGCCATTGACGCCGAGACTGCCGTTCGAGACCGTCAGCGTGCCGCCGGCGAATTGGAGGGTCGACGTGCCCGTCGTCGCGGGCGCATTGACCGAAAGCGCCGTTGCCGCGGCACTGACCGACAACACGCCGCCTGCATCCATCCGCAACGTCGCGGCGTTGTCGATGGCGATCGAGGTCGCGTTCTCCAAGTCATTGACGAAGACCGTATCGCCGGACGTGACGAACACCTGGTCGGACGACCCCGGAACGCCCGCACCGCCCCACGTCGCGGAAGCGTTCCAGTTCCCGCCGCCCGCCCCGTTGGAAGTAAACACCGACCCCATCGCGGCCGTCGCAGCGAGCAGCATCGTCCCGAAGGCGATGACCCTCAGACCCTTCATGAACTCTCCTCGGACCCCCCGGCAAAGCCACCACCCGCACGCCCTCTCACAGGCCGCGCGGCGGTGACGGACCCAAAACTGCCGGAAATTGGAATCAGAATACGCGGAAATGGGCGACCCACACCCAATGTACGGGCGGGGCGGGCAGTCGGCCGTGAGGGGGATCACGGAGAGCGGTGTGGCGCAGGCTTTCCAGCCTGCGCCCCGGGGGCGGGCGTGCCCGGTCGCTTCCGCATAATCGCGATTGGATCGCTGACGCTCCCCACGCCGGGCGCGGGAGCGGGCACGGGAGCGGGCACGGGAAGGGGCATGTCATTGGAACGAGCGAAGCGACTGCGTCGGGCCCTCACCCTGAGAGCGGGAGCCGGCACGGCCTCGCGAAGGCTCGTCGTTTGTAACAGAACATCTGTCTTTCCCGACAGGCCTGCGGCTGCCGATTCGCGTGAACGGACCGCCGTCAAATCGCGGACAACGAAACACGCTGTGCCACGAAATGCGATGGACCAATTTGCTTAGGCGACATTCTGCGCGGTCTCGCGAGCGTTAGCGTCACGTGGGGAGAGGCGTAGGGGAATGGACAGCACGTTGGGGGGAGAGTCGAAGGATATGTATGGTCGACGGAATACTTCCGTGAACTTGAGGGGAGCTGAGTATGGCGTTGGGCAGACGTGACGGCCGCGAGTCGGTGTGCGGGTTATCGGCTTCCCTCGCGATACCACGCCACAATCGCAATCTCTTCATGATCTGCCGCGCTAGTCCAAACCCGTCGAGCTTCTTCTGCTGGTAAACTCAATGCCCGATGCGTCGCGATGATTGGCCTGAAGAGTTCGAGCTCGCTGAAAGACGCGTCGTACCTTGGTCGTGTCCTAACTGTCAACAAAAGACTCTCACGGTATCGCCGGGTACGGTCCACGTTTACGAGGGTATCGAATCTCAGAACGCTGGCTATCACGAGGCGTGGGACCCTGAGTGGACCGATCGGCGGTTCGTCTGCATGCTGAGCTGTAGATGCGGCGAGTGGATTGCGGTAGCAGGCAAGCAACACGTTGAACAGGTGTTTTTTGCAAGCGAGTTGTCCGAATCCAATGTCCATTATCTCGACATATCGGTTCCCCGTTTCTTTCAGCCGCCGCTACGCGTTATCAACATATCCGAGGCGGTGCCTACTGAGGTTCGTGAGCAGGTCGAGCGCTCGTTTTCGGCGTTCTGGAGTGACCTCGAATCTTGCGCGAACCGAGTTCGCGCCAGCGTCGAAAAGCTATTAGACCACCTGGGAATCAAGAAAACCGCTATCCAGAACGGCCAAAGACGACCCCTTTCGCTCCACTCCAGAATCCAGCTATCAGCGACGTGCGGCAATGCCTTCGCGAATGAGCTCATGGCAATCAAGTGGCTCGGTAACGCAGGTGCGCATTCATCCGCTATCACGCGAGAAGATATCCTGGATGCATATGAAATTATCGAACATGTTCTGAGGGAAATGTACGACCAGCCAGGTAAGCGCATTGCACGCATCGCAAAGACCATCAACAAAGCTAAAAAGCCCAGGTCAGTAACGCACCGCACGCGGCGACGCACCTGACGGCACAACCGCTGCCCAACTCCAGTTAGAAGCCGACACGGCCCGGCGCTGGCCTGCCGGCCGAGCCGGCTCGTCAACTCACTAGAATCACGGCGGCACGCCGCCCGCAAACGCGTCAAGTTACATGCGGCAGGCGGCGTGCCGCGTCGGCTTCGGCACGTGGGCCCCGGCCGTGCGGCTTAAACTGAAGCGTTGGGCCGACGAAGGACGACGTCGTCACTCATGCGGGCGAGGCGCGGCGCAGCAGTTCAGTCGCAGAGATGCCATGCGCCAGAATTGGTTGTTGTTATCCTTTGAAAACGGGCGTACGGTTCTGACGGGCGTCGGAGCCCACAACGCACCCTAAGAAAGAGGAGGTCAGTTATGACTGCCACCGCAGCTGTGTTGTCGTTCTCACTTACAGCCGAGGAGGTAATGAGGGACATCGACTCCGTTGATCTTTATATGGTCAAGCGAAAACTAATGGATGAAGAAGAAGGGCAGGGCTGGACCCAAGACCAGGTCGACTTCGTCGAAAAGCGTTATCGACGATACCTTTGTATGATTCGTTTAGATCCCAATGGGTCCGCCGTACCCACCAAGGACATCGACCTATTCTGGCACCAACACATTCTGGACACACGCGCATATGCAAAGGATTGCGAGCATCTCTTCGGTTACTTTCTCCATCACTTCCCGTATTTCGGAATGCGAGGCGAGGAAGATGCAAGGAATCTCAGCAGAAGTTTCGAAGAAACCAAGGCACTCTACGCACTTCATTTCGGAGAGGACTACTGCGAGCAGTATGCTGACGCGGACGCCAGCAGATGCCATAAGTGCTCGCCAACATGTCACAAATGTCAGAGCGGTTGCGGAATGAAGTGCACGAAGTGCACGAGCAAGTAGCGATCACATCGGCCGAGGGACCGCACTCAAAGCCCAAACTGTACTTCGAACTCGCGGAGTGGTGGCCCCTTCTGTCGCCACCAGGCCTGTATGCAGAAGAAGCTGCTTTCTATCAGCAGCAGTTGCTTGGCACATGCCAGTGGCCGTGCCGTACGCTCCTAGAGTTAGGAAGTGGCGGCGGAAACAATGCCTCACATCTTAAGAAGCAATTTGATATCACTCTGCTTGACCTTTCCCAAGAGATGATCGCTGTGAGTAGGAAGCTCAATCCGGAATGCGAGCATCATGTCGGAGACATGCGCCACGTCCGACTTGGGCGAACGTTCGATTGCCTCTTCATCCATGACGCCATCGCTTATATGACAAGCGAAATCGATCTCCGCCGAGCCATGGATACCGCCTACATCCATTGCCGGCCGGGCGGCGCCGCGCTATTCGCACCGAATTTTGTTCGTGAAACCTTTAACTCCGCGACAGACCACGGAGGTAGCGACGGTCCACATCGCTCATTGCGTTATCTCGAGTGGAGATGGGATCCCAATCCGGAGGATGAGACATACGTAATCGACTACGCGTTTCTAATGCGCGAAGAGGATGGTACGTTGCGCGTTCAGATGGACCACCACGTTGAGGGGCTTTTTGGGCGCAACCAGTGGCTTCAGATGCTAACCGCGGCCGGCTTCGAGGCGCGATCCCTGCTCTTGAACCATTCGCACATCGAGCCCGGAACCTACGAGCTATTCGTATGCACGCGCCCTAGGTAAAAACTCCCGCGGCAAACGTCTACTGCTTGGTAGATCATGGTTCCCCCGCATCATAGCTTCTCTCAGATCACCTCCTGCTTGTGAAGTCGCGCCAGACAGAGAAGCGGGACAGGTCATGCCGCGCGGCCCAACTCGAGCGTACGGCCGGGAACATGGGTGACAAAACAGACCGGGAACATAGGTTACACCCGGTGACCGTTGGGGAGTGGCAGAGATGGGGCTTTCGTGCGCTGATCTGCCGAATACACGGAGCGACAGCCGCCCATTCAATTCGCACGAACACACGGTGTCAAGACGATGGGCTGATGTTCGATCACGCACGGGGACAACTTGCGAAGCGTCGTCCTTTCTCAGGCAGTACAGATGTTGAGCATCAGCCAGAGAATCGCATCTCCCGTTCATCGAAGCGGGCCAGCAGCACCGGTCCGTAGTACAGCGACCAAATGCCGTCATCGATCTCTTCAAGACCGACCCACTCGCCGGTGAGTGTTTTGCTCGTGAAGATCCGCTCGCGCTTCCAGCGCATCATGCCGTTGTGGGAGATCTTTCGCGTCTCGAGGTGGCCGGCGTACTCGATGGGCGGCAGTGACTCCGGATACGGCCGTGGCGATGGACGGTAGATCGTAGCCGGACGTTTCTGTCCGAGCGTCTCGTGCGGCCGCTCGTTGTTGAACATGTTCCGGAATTCATCGAAACGCTTCTGCTGACGGTCCATGGTCTGTTCCGGCGGTCGAGTTGTTTCGGCTTTGAGCGTGCAGTGCATTCGTTCGTGTGCACCGTTCTGTTCGGGGTGTCCGGGTGCTCAACGTCAGTCCTGTGTGCGTTACGGCAGGACCATAGAAGAAAGTGATCATGCCGCTTTCGCCACCAGCACGTATGAGTGCCGTTTATCAAGGGGGAAGCATCGAGGCGGCGAAAGGGTTAGAATCTACGTATGGGTAAGGTCTTGGAGCGAGCAGTATCTGAACTGTCGAAGCTTCCGGAAGTCGAGCAAGAGACAGCCGGTGCGTGGATTCTTGCAGAACTCGAGTCGGAACGTCGCTGGGATGATCTGTTCGCGCGATCGGAGAATCTGCTATCGCAAATGGCCGATGAAGCTATCGGCGAGGATGAAGCAGGCCTTACTGAGCCACTCGATCCGGAAAGGCTTTGAAGTCTCGCGCTAATTCGGCATTCCGTAAGCTTCTGGCTGACCTTCCGCGGAATGTGCGTGAGCAGGCGGTCGCGGCCTATCTATTGTTTCGCGCCAACCCCTGGCATCCGAGTCTTCACTATAAGCGCGTGCATCCGACCAGAGCAATCATGTCCGTCCGAGTCGGTGGCGACTATCGCGCCGTCGGTATTCAACGTGAGCCGGGAGCTATTCTTTGGTTTTGGATTGGCCCGCACGAACAATATGAAACATTGCTTTCAAACCTCAAGAACCGAAAATAGGCGACCAGACATCCCCGCGGCCCAACTCGAGCCGGAAGCCGACACGGCCCGGCGCTGGCCCGGCAGCCGAGCTGCCTAGTCAACATACGAGTGTGAGTGGCGTCACGGTGGTTGCAGTTCGCCAGTCGTGGCTCCGCAACTCCTTGGCGGCAACCGCCGTGCCGCGTCGGCTTCGGCACGGGGCCTTGGCCGTGCAGCTTAGGCTCACGCCGTTAGCCGGACCGCAGCGCGCACCGATTCAAGCGTCGGTGAACTTCAGTATTACTATGCTCGAATGGGCCGTGGCCGCTACGTCTTCATTTCGTACGTCCGGGAGGACGAGCCATTGGTTGCTCGCCTCGCGCGTGACCTTCGGTCACGGGGCATCGAGGTATGGCTCGACCGTGACGAACTCCAGCCGGGCCAACGCTGGCGCGAAGCCATACGCAAGGCGATTCAAGAAGGCTGGCTATTCATCGCCTGCTTTTCTCCGGCCTACTACAAGCGGGACAAATCGTTCATGAACGAAGAACTTGCGCTCGCAATCGAGGAACTTCGCTTGCGGACGGCAGAGCGGATCTGGTTCATTCCGGTCAAACTGTCTCCGACGACAATCCCTCGGCGTCCTATTGGCACGGGAGAAACGTTGCACGATCTCCAATGGGTGGACCTTACGGAAAACTGGTCGAGAGGAATAGAAGCAATCCTTGGTACTGCCTATGGCAGACGACCTCGGCACGTTTCATCCCGACACATTCCCGTTGCAGCTGGCTCTGATGTCCGCACCGTGACTCTCGCTTTTGCGTTGCGCAATGCTCGGCTGAACGTCATGCTAGTAGACAGCCTGCCGCACGCTTCTGAATGGCTCGGCCACCTCAGGCAGATCTGCCAAGAGATTGCCGTGCGCTTCGGTGGATTCGTCGACCACTTTGACAACGAGAAGGGTGTAATACACTTTGTTACCAGCGACGCGCCCGCACCGATACCGGAAGTTTCGGCGGCATTAGCTGCAGCCGTCGCGATTCACGGGGCAACCGACGCGCATCTGCAGAGGCTCATGAACTACTTGGGCCACGAAAAGTATTCAGACTACGAAAGTGTCTTTCGCAGTAAGTCGGCGGCCGCGATTGACGTGGGCCAGGCGTATTGGACGGTCGGCCCGCAGAACGACGTAGTCGTAGCTGGTCATAGCATTATAGGTTTGGACGCCATTCTTTACTCAACGCCGAACGGAACCGTGAGTCTCACGCACTTCGCATATCGGCTGACACGGTCTAAAGAGCGAACCAGATTCAAAGAAGTGCCTTATGCGAAGGACGTCCTCCCTGGCATACACTTGACTTCGTGGCAGGCGCCCCATCGCCTTCCTCTGCGTGGCGCAATAGCTCAAGCGGTTCGAGATACCCTCACCGTCGTGTATGGTAGGCAAGAAGTCACGAAGTCGAAGCGTGGACGACCCAAACACCGGGCCGGCTAACGAGCCAGAAGCTGTCACGGCCCGGCGCTGGCCTGTCGGCCGAGCCGGCTAGTCAACATACAAGAATCATGGCGTCACGGCGGTTGCAGGTCGCGGTTTGCGTCTTCGCGCGTGCTCCGCGGCAACCGCCGTGCCGCGTCGGCTTCGGCACGTGGGCCCTGGCCGTGCAGCTTAGGCTCAAGCCGTTGGGCAGGCAAACTGCATCCCAGCCGTCGCGGATTCGTCGTGGACCATGGAATGTGGGCTTATCTTCCTGAATTACCCCTTGACGGCATGGTCGCGTGGACCCACATTGATTGTGGTCCTCACGTCGGCCCCATCGAGGCGAACATAGCAGCAACCGCTCTGTTATTCACCTAGGCGGTGTGTCAAGCCATAGCGATTCGCAAAGCCATAGTGATGAACCGAGGCTAGCTAAAATGTCTCAAAGATCGATTAACCGGTCGGTGTTTGTTAGCGTCACGTTTACGCTTCTTTTCGTCTCGAGCGTCGCAACCGCAGCGGATACATTCGTCATCGTTAGCGACGTTGACGATACTGTAAAAATAACCGGCGTGCGTCATGCAGCGCGAGCGTTAATCAGCGCTTTACACAGCGAACTAGTATTTGCGGGCATGCCTGAGCTCTATGCTCAAATGCTAGGTCCTGGCTCGGACGGCGAACGTCTGAGATTCATTTCCGGATCGTCGCGTCTTCTGGATCACAAAATCACTGAAGCGTTAAGCGATTCCAAGTTTCCGGCCTACAGCCTTAGTTTGCGTAGTATATGGCAGTCGCTGTCGTCGGTTAGGCGCTATAAAACCGAGCGCCTGAGCGCTCTGTACGCTACATCGCAAGCAAAGTTCATCCTGATTGGCGACGATACCGAAGCCGATCCAGAGGTTTACGCAGATTTCGTCGTCGCGAAGCCGGGTCAGGTGCGTGCCATCTACATTCGCCGAGTCACGGGACGCCAATTGCCCAAAGGGAGCATTCCTTTTGTTACGGCCTATGAAATTGCTGTCAATGAACGTCAGGAGGGACGCCTTAGCGAGGACCAGGTCGTTGCTGTAGGTAATGCTGTCCTCGCGTCGCTTGATCGTACTTTGCTGCCAGCGTTCCAAGTTTGTCCAGGCAAGTTCAATAGCGCGGTCGAACATCAAGATTCGCTTCAAGAACAAATTCAACAAAGACTCAGTAAGCTTTGTACGGATCGAGCAATAAATCACACGTCGTCACCTTAGGTCCGCGCTCGTGTCGACCAGTCGTTCGCGACCACCAGGCGCGGAAGTGATGCGTCGCGGTTTCAACTGCACGTTGCAAGCTTTGCAACAGATCGTGACCTGCTTCAGCGCGGCCGCCCAACTCGAGCGTTGCGGCCGGGAACATGGGTGACAAAACAGACCGGGAACATAGGTTACACCCGGTGACGGTTGGGGAGTGGCAGAGACGGCGTTTTCGTGCGCTGATCTCGCCGAATACGCGGAGCGACAGCCGCCCATTCAATTCGCACGAACTCGCGGTGTCGATACGATGGGCTGATGTTCGATCACGCACGGGGACAACTTGCGACGCGTCGTCCTTAGTCAGATAGTACAGATGTTGAGCATCGGCCATAGAATCGCATCTCCCGGCCGTGAGGGGGATCACGGAGAGCGGTGTAGCGCAGGCTTTCCAGCCTGCGCCCCGGGCGGGCGTGCCGGTCGTGTCCTCGCCGCCCGGCAGCCTAACGTCCTATACTTCACCGACACCATGGAGCGCACCATCGTGGCTGCGGCTGTCGTCGGATTGTTCGGGCTGCTCGGCGGCTCCTGCTTTGGGCCGTCCTATTTCAGTGTCGATGGTATGGGTACGGCCGCGCCTCTCAATGGCATCTTCCTCTCAGGTCCTGCCGGGGTGGCGCTTGGCGTCGCTCTTGGTGTTGTGGCATCGCGGAGGAACTGGCGCCCATTGATGTTTGGAGGAATGCTCTTACTGGTCTCGGCAGGAGCTCTTCTGGGCGGGATGGCACTCAATTGGCCCGAATCCTATGTGGAGGGATACGAGCTCGAAGGTGAGATCTCGGCGTGCAGGTCTCCGTTACTGCTCCGCGATCAAGCCGTGTCGCAATGGCGTAAGACTCTCTCCTCGGAGCGGTGGATGAAGCCACGCCGCGGTTGGGAAGCGGATCTCGATCGGCTTATCGCCCACAGCGACGGCGTGGTCCTGACAGTGAAGGTACACAGGCGACGAGACTTCTACCAACACCGGGAACCATGGCGCTATGGACGGATCGATCCCACGGGTTGGCGGCGCAAATCGAATACGGCGGAATTCTTCGCACGGTTCGCCGGACCCGACTGCGCCGCGTATCGTCTGGGAGAACGAAGATACTTCATGGAAGAGTCGGAATTAAGGGGAGAGTATCTACCGGACACACTGCCGCCGTTTCTGGGCCTCCCTCTCATTACACCGGTCTCACCAGAGTGGCGACCGCCGACGAAACCTGCCGCCTGACTCAAAGTCCGAGCCGAACAAGTGGAGGACAGACAATCTTGTCTGTCCGTTCTGACCTGGATCTCGAGAGCTTGACAGGCAGGATTGCCTGTCCTCCAATATCCTTTGCCATGCCCCCGCCAATTTCCAGAACCTGCAGACCGCGCTGGTCGCATTCCTCCTATTGAGCAGCGTCGCCTGTGATCAGGCGAGCAAGGGCTGGGCGCGGGGTTCGCCGGGTTCTTCTTCGGTACGAGCGGTGGGAGGGCGCGTTCAACTGATGCTCACCGATAATCGGGGCGTCTTCCTCAGCCTCGGCGCTCGCGTCAATCCTGCCTTGAGGGCCGGTTTTGTTTACCGGCGGCGTGACGCTCGCGTTGGTTTGGGAGTGGTGTGGCTCTTCGCGGAGAGCCACACGCTGGTGCGAGCGGCGTCGGTTTCGCTCATCATCGGTGGTGGCTTCGGCAATGTCCTTGATCGGGTCCTCAGATCGGAAGCGGTGACGGATTTCATCTTTGTGTGGTGCGGGCCGTTCCGAACAGGGGTCTTCAATCTGGCGGATGTGTTCATTACGACCGGGGTGATTTCCCTCGTGATGGCGAGCCTGCGTGTGCGCGCTCATTGAATATCGCGCTGCTCCGTGTCCCGCCTATCCGTTCCGACTGTGATCTTCATGGGCAGATTGGTCGCGAGAGCGTTAACGATGAAGGATGAAGGATGAACGATGAAGGATGAACGATGACTGCGACGTTCATCTTTCATCGTTCATCCTTCATCCTTCATCGTTACCAGGTCGAAGCCGGAAACATTTTACGAGACTCCCTGTAACGTTTGCCTCCCTCCCGTCACTACCTTGACGGAGGGACGTGCCATGCAGACGCGTTTTGATGATGCTTTACGGGCGCAGGTCACGGTCGACGATCAGCAGCGCATCCGGCAGATCAACTATTTCGATCAGCTGTGGGAGTCGGAGGCGGCGCCGCAGACGGCGCGCGAGGCCGCCGAGGACTATGTCCGCTCCGTTGCGGGAGCTCTCGACGTGCCCGATGCGCAATTGCGCTCGCTGCAGGAAAGCGCGTCGTTCGTCGCGCCGCGCCAGGAGGACGTTCAGTTCCGTGTGGTCGAGGAGAAAACGCTCTTCGACTCGACGACCGTCGGGTATGCGCAGACCGTGAACAACATTCCGGTGTGGGGCGCGGGCATGACCGTCACGGTCAAGCACGGGCCGTATCGCGTCGTCAGCGCGACGAACACGAGTCACGACCATCCGAAGGTGAAGAAGCTTCCCGCGAACGGCTCGGTGAAGAAGTTCCAGGGGATCTTCAACGACGCGTCCAACGAGCGCGCGATCCGGAAGAATGCGCGGATCTTCAAGCACGCCGCGGGCGCCGCCGCGGAAGCCGCGATGGTGCCGAGCGACGAGGACTCGAAGACCGCGCCGTTCGTACGCAGACTCCTCGGCCGCGAGAAGCCTGCCGCGGCCGCGGCCGTGGCCATGGCCGGAACCGCCGAGAGCGCCGCACCGCGTGATCGCGCACGCGTGATCCGCGGCCGCTTCTACATCTATCAGTACGATCCGAAGAAACGGCTGCCCCGCATCGAGGACTTCGTCGAGACGGTTCCAAAAGGGAAGAAGGCCAAACTTCCGAAACTTCCGTTCGACCTGAAGCCCGTGCCCGACTCGATCAAGCCGGGGGAGTACTACCTCGTGAGCGAAGTCACCATGTCCTTCAACGACCAGACCTGGGGCGATCTCGTGTGGCAGGCGCTCGTCGAAGTGGAGACCGAGACCGTCCTTTTTCTGCAGCCGATGGCGGCGGGCGTGACCGGTCTGATCTTCCGCACCGATCCGATCACGGCGACGGGCAACGCCGCAAACACCTCGGACAAGAGCAATGGGGTGCTCAATCCGTTGCGCTCGAGCGTGACGCTGCCAAACCTCAACGGACCGGTCGGCGGCGTCCAGTCGCTCGTCGGATCGCGGACGGCGCTGAGCGAGGAAGAGACTCCGGTCGTGGCCGCGCCGACGAAACCGGCAGGCGCCAACTTCGACTTCAACGTCCGCACGAACGACTTCGCCGCGGTCAATGCGTACTATCACACCGAGACCTTCTTCCAGACCGTCGAGGGCCTCGGCTTCCCGCAGGCGACGTATTTCGACGGCACCGATTTTCCCGTCGAGGTCGATCATCGCGGACTCGGAACGGTCATCAACGCCCACTGCGTCGGCAACGGCGCGGGCGGCATCGATCACTGCTGCTATGCGCTCGGCGACCTGACCGATACGGGGAATCCCCTCGGCCGCGCCTGCGACTCGCGCGTTTTCTGGCACGAGGTCGGCGGACACGGGGTGCTCTACGAGCACGTCAACTCGCCGAATTTCGGGTTCTCGCACAGCGCGGGCGACGGGCTCTCGGCCATCTTCCATGATCCCGAGTCGAAGGCGCCCGACCGCTTCCGTTACGCGCCGTGGAACCCGAGCAATCTCCGCCGCTTCGACCGCACCGTCGCCGCCGGCTGGGGCTGGGGCGGACCGAACGACGTCGGCGGCTACAGCAGCGAAGAGATTCTGGCCACCTCCCACTTCCGCATCTATCGCTCCATCGGCGGCGACTCGACGTTTCTCGAGCGCAGGAAATTCGCGTCGCGCATGATGCTGTACCTCATCCTCCGCACGATCGGCACGCTCACGCCGGCGACGAATCCCGCCAACGCGCTCACATGGTGCAACGCGCTCATGGGCGTCGATCTCCTCAATTGGACGACCGAAGGAATCTTCGGCGGCGCATACAACAAAGTGATCCGCTGGGCGTTCGAGAAACAGGGCCTCTTCGGCGGGAAACCGCCGGCCGTGGACGTGTACATCGATGACGGCCGCCAGGGAGAGTATGCGTATCAGCCGAATCACTGGAGCACGGCGGCGATCTGGAATCGCAACGCCGCCGACAACGGCACGACCCATCAGCAGCCGGTCTTCGGCACGGCGAACTTCGTCTACGTCCGGGTGAAGAATCGCGGCACACAGACGGCGAACAACGTCAAAGTGAAGGGCTTCCACTGCAAGCCGGGAGCGGGACTGCTCTGGCCGAACGATCTGCAGCCGATGGCGACGCCGGAGCTTTCCGCAGGGACGCTCCTCGGGAACAACGCGCAGGAGAAGATCGTCGGGCCGTTCAAGTGGTCGCCGATCTCGAACGTTTTCGGGCACGACTGCCTGATCATGATCGCGTCGGCCAACGGCGATCCGAGCAACGTCGATCAGTTCACCGCCGGCGAATCGATTCCGGAGTGGCGCCTCGTTCCGAACGACAACAACATCGGCCAGCGGAACGTGCAGCCCGTTCCGGGCGGCGGCGGCAGCGAGGGATTGACGCCCGCGCTCAACGCACTCAGTTTCATCGCCGGCAACCCGAACAAGAAGGTGTCGATGATGGAGTTGAAGGTGTCGCTTCCGACGGTCCTCGAGAAAAAGGGATGGAAGGTTGCATTCTCCGACACCGACGGCGGCAAGTTCCGCCTCCAGTCGGGCGCAAAGCGTGAGATCCACCTGAGCGTCGAGACCGGCCAGAACTTCACGGCCTCCGATGTGAAGAAGACACGCCAGCGCTCGATCGGGATCGAGGTCTATGCGGACGGCATCCTCGTCGGAGGCATGACCTATTCCCTCGATCCGGACATGAAGAAGGCAAAGGCGTAGAGTCGGCGCCGGGGGCGGGCGTGAGCCCGCCCCCTGGTCCGGGCCCGAGCCCGAGCCCGCGCCCGGGGCGGGCGGGCTCTGGTCACTTCGCTGCAGCCCTTCCTTGGGCGCGGAAGCGGGCGAAGCACCGACCCCCTCAGTGCTCCTCTTCCGCCTCCCGCCTCGCTTCCTCGTCCAGCATTCTCTCGAACTGTTCCAGACGCTCGGGGTCGACTCCTGCTTCGTGGCGCGTGGCGCCGCTGCCGCCGGGGAGCGGGCGTTGCGGCGGCGCGGCGGTCTCGGGGTTCGCAGCGCCGCCGAGGGCTTCGATGATCCGGCCCGCGGCGGCGTGCATTGCCGTGGAGAGGGCTTGCAGGTCACGCGCGACGCGGAGCACGTCGTCCAGGTCCACGTCTTTCGGGAGGACTTCGAGGCGGACGCCGATCCCCTCGGCGATCTTGTTGAGGGTGGAGAGTGTGACGTTGCCGCCGTTCTCGAGGATGATCAGTTGGCTGCGGGGAACGTTTGCCGCCCGCGCGAGGGCCGTTCGAGAGAGGCCGCGCTTTTGCCGCGCGGCCCGGAACTTGTCTTCGAGCACGATCGCATTCTACCACAATTTACGGACGTCAAACCATCGATTCGTCTGGTAAAGCAATCGTGATGTGTGGCATGGGTTCCTCAGCGCCATCGTAAGTATTCACTCGCTGAGTTCGATCACACATCCTTCCCGTCATCCTGAGAGGCTGTGAAGGATTCGCGATCGGCGACAGAAGCGAGTCAGAAGGAGCGAGATGATGGCGTGCGCGAGACCTCGAGCCGCGAAGAACTCAAGGGGATGGTGCGGGCCGAGACAAGAAGATAGCCGCTGAAGAGCGTCGAGAAAACTGCACGGAGGTCGGTGCGGTCGGTTTTCGCGGTTCT